>NZ_CP196676.1:0-3844 GCF_058745025.1 Pseudomonas sp. E1MeOHC2 | reverse complement strand
ACCTGAAATCGAATGTGGCTAAATAGGTTCATCCAATACCAACTCGGGTGAACACATGAAGACAATTTTACAAGCGGTACTGATCAACCTACTTACCGATGCAAGCAAGGTGCTGGCGCCTATCATCATAGCGGCAGTACTTACACATCTGTTCCCTGGTAGTGAAGGCTATATCAACCATATGATATCTACGTACCGCTTGGTATAACATCGAAAGCCCCTACAGTGGCTTTACAGGCGTTCTTTGCTTATAGCGCCACCAGACTATTGCCTATCCATCAAACACGCTCATATCGCCCCCACAGGGGCTTTAACGAGGCATGTATAGGCTAGGCTGTGCCCGAAATAACTATCGGATGAGTTGCAAGTAACTAATTAGCCGATTGAGCCTCGATGATTGGCAACTTTTTGTAGCCCAGTAAGAACAAGGGATTGCGAGTAGTGGGGTCAAGCAGACCGCCCCACACCGCCTGATCAGAGCAACGATGGCAACACAACCCATTGGGGCGGCTTCGACACCACCCGGTAGGGCGACATCCACTAGCCAGCTCGATTAACCGGGCGACTTTTACGTCATTACATTTGTTGATCGGTCGTTCTAACAGTTGTAAAGTGACATAATCAGCCACCCGCAAAGGAAGGAATCACCATCATGGAAGTTGTCGCCTACTACCGCGTATCGACCAAAGGGCAGGGCGAATCCGGCCTCGGCCTCGATGCCCAGCGTGAGTACGTGAAGTTTGCAGCCGAGCAGCAAGGCTGGGTGGTAGTGGCTGAGTTTGAGGACGTAGGTATCTCTGGCTCGATCCACCCGTTGGAACGCCCAGCAGCCGCCAAGGCGTTCGCAACAGGGCACCCAGTGGTGGTGGCCAAGCTCGACCGAATGAGCCGCGACGTTGAACACATCGCTGGCCTGATGAAGCGGCACAAGTTTCGTGTGGCAACCATGCCCACTGCCGACACATTCCAGCTCCACATTTACGCCGTACTGGCTGAGCAGGAACGAACCTTCATCAGCGAACGTACAAAGGCCGCACTGAGGTCACTGGAAGCCCGGGCCGCTGGTGGTGACGCAGAGGCTGCCCAGAAGATTGAGAACCGCACACAGGCGCTCGCCAAGGGCCGTAGCAAGTTGAACAGGTCAAAGGGCCACGATACCCAGCGGCAGCAGGCAAACGACCGTGCAGCACTGGTCAAAGACGCCATCGAGCTGTGTGTACTCAAAGGTGCGAGCAGCCTACAGGCCGTGGCCGATTGCCTGATCGAACGCAACATCCCCACTGCCCGTGGTGGTCAATGGTCGGCAACGGCAGTGATGCGTGTGATGCAGCGGCTGGGGCTGGAACTGAACAAGGTCACCAATAGCCCTGAGAGCGCGTAGGAAGCGATTACAGCAACGATATACGTATACCCTTCGTCACCCACGAGATATTCTAAAATCGTGCTTATACGCCGCTCTAGGCGGTCATAGAAGGTCTTGATACCGAGCCACAGTTGGCCAGCTTGACGGATTCGCCCGACAATATTCCGTAGGGGCGGAATGCCGGTGATGCTCGCCCTGGGCAAGTACCTGGTTGAAAAGTTCGGGGTATCAGGGGCTTGGTAAGTTGGTAGCGAGACGCCACGCCTTGCTATCGGAACAGGTCGCCGCTAGGATTCTTGACCATCAGAAAGACGAAAGCCCCGACCGGCAAGTCAGGGCTCTCAGATTTGGTAGTGCAAGGATCATCACATCCGAACACAACCCGCAGGCCAGCAAGGATAAGTTGCTTTGGTCCACGTACTCGCCATTCTAGCGCGTGCGTTCCCCAACACAAGCCCTCTCTTGCCCAACGGTCTGCCACTCGTATCGGTGGTTGGATAAGTGTCACTTGGATACGGCGTGTGCTGAGAGGCGATGACAAGCGGGATTGGTCAAAGTCGCCAGTGGTGAAGTTGCTTGGCCCAGTTGCAGAGTGTGGATGTTGGCGAAAGCTTCCCACGCAGCGCCCTGACCAAGTGAGGCAGACCACGATCAGGCCGGGTTGAGTGATTTCCGGCAAAGCTGCCTAGGTGTCCGTGAGCAACCACGGGATGCCCCGGTGATGCGACGGTAACGGCGATGGGCCTGCCTTCGATTACACGGTGACTTCCTTGGGGTTAGGCTACGTGCCTTCCTTGGGGAAGTTGTACCCGGCTACTGCTCAGGCTCAAGCTCTGAGCCTATCCAGCCCGTGCCAGCCTGCAAGGCTTTTACTGCTCCCAACTCGATAAAACATCAGCGAAGGTGCGAGCTGCTGGGGCGTGGACAGACTGGCCAGTCCTGCCTGACACAGATGCCTGATCCGACGCAGCCGGTGCTACTGGTTGTGGTGCCGCTGCTCGCTCTGCTGGGGCGGTTTCCACGACTTCTGGTGTACCTGGTGCAGTCGCTGGCTTGTGCTCGATCAACCGCAGCTCCTGCCGCAGCCCTGCCACTTCTTCACGCAGCAACCGCAGCTCGCTCACCAGTTCGGCCCATCCGGTAGCGGTGTTGGGTGGTGTCGGATGACCATCATCTGCTGGTGTCGGGGTGTCGGTCGGTGGTGTAGGGCGCCCAGTTGGTTCGCCATAAACCCGGATCATCTCTGATAGGTCGATCACACGTTGCCCTTTGCCATCGTGGCCAGCAGTGACGCGGCCTTTGGCTACAGCCTCGTGCAGTGTCGAGCGGTGCAGGCCGTACAGCTTTGCCATGCGGCCAATGGTCAGTGTTGTCATGTAGGGCAGTGTCTGGTTATGTCTGTCGGGCAAAGTGTAGGGTGGGGATAGCCTACCAGTACACAGTACGCTTCCCGTATCGCGTTCCTACGTCGATTGTGGCCAAGTTCGCGGGGCTGAGTGCAGCAGATTTCGCGTACAACCGCAGTTGGTGTTGTATTGATCATGGGAATCAGATACAGTGGGCGGTCTTGGTCTCTGATGGGTAATAATCCCGGATGAAGGTCAAAACCATCTTGCACAGCTTCAACCCCTCGCGAACCCACACCGTACTTGACTTGCCATCAGCCCCGGCAGGGCATCCGTACGCTCGTTTCGCAGTGGCTTAATTAATATCTATCTCTTTAATCTCATCATCCTACAAGAAGAACATAGGAAGGACCCATAACGTGTCGAGCACGAGAAAGTACACCCTGCTGGAAGAATCAACCTACCGAGGTTACCCAGTCCTGTTTGAACCCGGTCAGTCACCCTTGATAAAAGAGGCGTTAGACAACTGCATCGATCAGGTAGAAGCCATGGTCAGCCATTACCAAGACCTGTTCCTGATACGCTTCGACTTACATCTTCCAACTAATGCGAGCGTGCCACCAGATGAAGCAAACGCCCGTGTAAGCCAACTGTTTGCCTCGCTTAGAGACAACAAGTTCCGCCAGAAGGCTCTATGGGGTAATCAAGTAATCAAGCGTAGTGCATATGGTTGGTGTAATGAGCTAGAGAAGGCCAAGCAGCTTCACTACCATTGTTGGGTCTTAGTACCGAAAGGCCGAGTAGAGAACGCAGGCTACCAGAACAATCGGGCAGATGGCACGGTTAAACCATATGGGTTCATTGGCATGATCCACACACTATGGCAGGAGCTGAATCCCGAAGGGCCGGCCAAGGTCCACTGCAATGCTCAGGACTCGAAGCGGATCAAGAGCAGCAACCGATCTGATATAGAAGATGCGATTCTCTGGCTTAGCTACATAACCAAGGAAAGGGGGAAGGTGACCATCAACGATAGCGAGGGCAAGCCAATACGCTTCCGCCGATTTGACGGATCGCGTACTAGGCGGAAGGTGATGCCTAGCAACCAAGACAACTACGCAAACCCCGTATAACA
>NZ_CP196675.1:2520000-5846378 GCF_058745025.1 Pseudomonas sp. E1MeOHC2 | reverse complement strand
CCTCCATCGAGGTTGAGCGCGTCGAACAAGCGGATGACGGCAAGCTGCGCTTCGTTGCCTCTGAACACTCGCAATGGTATGCGCTAAGTGATGTATCGCGGGTACTTCCCTTACTTCGAAGCGTCACCGCAGCGGGCGGCTCCAATCCTGTGTGCCAGAACGATGTGACCACCGTTGGCCAATGCTTGCAGAGCATCCGTCAGTTGGAGTCGGCAGAGCCGTTGCAGCTGCATGTGGAGCAATTGCGCTACCAGCCAGTGAATTTCATCAGCTACCGGATTTGCGATGGCACCCGGGCGGCCTTCGAAAAAACCAATGCGCTCATGGCTGCAGGGCAGCCCGTTTTCTGGGATCGATGGTGCCTGCCTCGCAGGCTGGCTGAACGGCGTGAATTAGTCAGTGATGAGGCGCTTGATCGACACCTGATAAAGCAAATTGCATCAGCGGGTGTTGTGTGGGGTATCGAATCCCCGGCCTATTCGGCGCCAGGAAGTTACTCGGAAAAAGAAAAGCAACAAGCGATGCAACTGGGTATCTACCAACCGGTGCGTTTGGCATCGAACCGCTGAGCCGGCATGAGGCGCAAACTGGCGTCGAGGCGGGCTGGCCGCGTCGACGCCAAGGGCAGTGTCAGGCTTCGCGGTAGGTGCCTTTTTGTTTGGCGGCGTGAACCGCCAGTGCATCCATCAGCGCTGGCGCCAGGCAGTCGTAGGGTTCCAGGCCAAGCTCACGCAGACGTTCGCGAATCGCTACCATCTGTGCCGCAGGCGTGCCGCTTTCGATCACCGAGGACACGAAAGCGGCAAATGCCGGTGCAGACCAGCCCGTTTGCGGGGACAGCTCGGTATGTACGAAGTCAAGGCCGTAGAAGGCGTGGCCGCTGTTCTCGATGCGGCCGAACAGGTGTGCACCACAGTCACGGCAGGCGTGGCGCTGGATCACTGCGTTGGGGTCAACCACCTGCAGTTTCTCGCCATGGGCCAGCACGCTGACCTTGTCGTGTGGCACCACTGCCACCACCGAGAAGGTTGCGCCTGCGGGCTTCCAGCATTTGGTGCAGCCACAGGCATGGTTGTGTAGCGTTTGTGCGTTGATGGCGACCTGGACCTTGTCGGCCGGGCACAGGCACTGCAGGATGCCGCCGGTGAAACCAGGCTGCTCCGGCTGAATACCCTGGTCGATCGATGGATGCAACTTTACGTTGTTCATGGTGCTGGTCCCTCCTGGTTTTGCTGTGTTGGACGTGGGCTGGGGCCACGCCCGGCGCTCTCACCGAAAATGAATGACCGTGCGGATCGACTTTCCCTTTTTGCATCTGGTGTGTTGCCAGTCTGGAGCGTGGGCGAAATCCTGTATATGGAATTGTCTGAATTACCAGCAGGGAATTTTACCCGCCATTGATGTCAAACGCCCTCAAGCAACAGTGGCGTGCACGTCTTGCCCACAAGGAAACCCGTAATGAAGACATTGATGGAACGACTGGAAAAGTGGTTGCAAGCCCACCTTCCCGAGGTGCGCGAAGATTTGGCGCCTGGCTGCTCGGAAGCCGCAATCACCGAGTTTGAACGTGAGGTCGGCAGGGCGCTTCCCGAAAGCCTCAAAGACCTTTACAGGCTGCATGATGGGCAAAAAGGTGCTGTGAACGCAGGGCCTTTTTACGGGCTCAACTTCTTGCCTCTGGCAGGCGCCAGGTCACATTGGGAATCGTGGAAAAGCATTGTCGATGAATGGTCGCCCGCAGAAATGACGGAAGCGAGCGCGTTTTCCAGCTCGGCAACGCCAGGCGCTGTTCAGGCGCTGTATGCCAACCCGTACTGGATCCCGTTTGCGTACGACTACGGTGGCAACCACTTAGGCGTGGATCTAGACCCTGGCGCGCGCGGGACCGTGGGGCAAGTCATCAACTTTGGCAGCGACGAAGAGGAAAAATTCGTTGTGGCCAGCTCGGTAGCGGCGTTTATGGAGTGGCTGGTCGATCAACTCGAAAGCGGTAATTTCGCGATCAGAGAAGAAGATGATGGTGGGCGAAGCCTGAATACGAAAGAGCCAGAAAAGTTTCATTTTCTTGACGCAGTTCCCACGCTGTTCGCTTCACAGCGTGAGGGGTGAGCTGGGCCAAATGCAGAGCGCCGCGCCCACAGCTAAAACACATATCTTGGGGTTAGTGTTGTACCTGTGGGTAAGGGGTTACTCGCGAAGCGGCCGACCCGGCGTTTGGGGCGTCTAAACGCCGGGCAGCGATGTATAGCAGGCTCTCAGCAGGGTTGAGCCGCCAATCGGTTACTCACGCTACGCCCCAACACCAGCACCGTCACAAAGCCGCAACCCACCAGCGCCGTGGCCAAGCTCAACAACACCGAGCTGCCCATCTGGTCGACGATCTGCCCGCCAAAGAACGAGCCCAAGGCAATGATCACTTGGAACATGGCGACGAACAGTGGCATGCCGCGTTCGACATCCTTGGGCGCCACGACAAACATCCAGATACTGGCGCAGGCCGGGAAGGCGCCGAAGGCGAAGCCCCAGAGCGCAATCAGCATCGCCGCGCCGGTCATGCCGGTGGCGAAGTGCGGGAACAGGGCCGTGCTGACGCCAATCATCAGTGCGACCAGCATCAGGGTGTGACGCACGCTGCGGTTGGCGGCGAAGCCGGCGAAAATATTGCCGATGACGCCCGCCACGCCATAGAGCAGCAGCAGCGAACCAATGGTCGGCCCATCGAAGCCAGCGCTCTGTTTGAAGAAGGGTGCGACATAGGTGTACGCAGCAAAGTGCGC
The DNA here is from genome assembly GCF_058745025.1 of Pseudomonas sp. E1MeOHC2. Taxonomy (NCBI): domain Bacteria; kingdom Pseudomonadati; phylum Pseudomonadota; class Gammaproteobacteria; order Pseudomonadales; family Pseudomonadaceae; genus Pseudomonas; species Pseudomonas sp. E1MeOHC2. The sequence goes on along the minus strand of NZ_CP196675.1, from coordinate 5,843,601 downwards.
CAGGCCAATCAGCAATACGGCGATCAAGCCAACCCGCGCTTGTGGGTTGATGAACAGGGCCGGCAGGTCACTGATGCGAATGGCCTTGTCCGGGTTGAGCCGTGGCAGCAGGAAAACCTGCGCGAGCAGTACCGGCACGCCCACCAGCGCGGTCACCAGGAAGGTCATGCGCCAACCCATCAGGCCACTCAGCCAGGTGCCTACAGGCACGCCCAGCACGGTGGCCAGGGTGACACCGACCATGATGATCGAGGTGGCCTGCGCGACGCCCACGCCTTTGGGCGCCAGGCGGCCGCTGAGGGCAATGGCAGTCGCCCAGAACCCGCCGATACTGATGCCCAGCAGTACGCGGCCGAACAGCAGCAGGCCGAAGTCGCTGGCGTAGGCCACCACCGCGTTGGCAATGATCATGATCAGCGTAAGGCCGATCAGCAGGTAGCGACGGTCCAGGGCGCCAATGCCCACGGACAACAAGGGGGCGGCGAGGGCGGCCATGATACCGGGCAGGGTAACCATCAGCCCGGCCTGGCCGGCACTGATGCCGAGGTCGCTGGCGACGTCGTTGAGTACGCCGACCGGGAGAAACTCGCTGGTCACCAGGGCAAAGGCACCCACGGCGACCGAGAGAATGGCCAGCCACTGCTGTTTGACGCTTTGTTGATTATGTTCGGGAAGGCCGCTAGGGGCCTGGCTGTCGCTTGGCATGATGCTGGGTTCCAAGGGGGAAGTCGCCTGAAACAGACGAGGGGAGGGGCGAAAATTGAAGGCGATTATACGAGTGGGTTTGGGCAAGCGCACAGGCGCGCCGCTCGATAGTAAACATCAGCGAGATCGATGAAAGGTGCTGAGAAGAGCGGCCCGGCGCGGTTGCCCGGCGCCGGGTGCATTTGGGGAATGGGCATTGTCTATCGACTTGGCCTGTCATGTGCCTGGGCCGGTAGTGGTTGGCTTTGCCCACTGCCCATGGCCCGGCCTACTTCAGCGGAACGTAGATATCCGTTTGCCATTGCTCCAGCGGCGTCTCCGGATACGCGCTCAGGTAATGGAAGAACAACGGATGGTCGCGCAGTTCTTCGTTGCTCGTCGGCAACCAGTCACGATAAAGCGGGTAGATGGTTTCGCCGATGTAGTCAGGCGAGCCGCAATGACGAATCACGGCACAACGCCCCGCCGGGATAAGCCGTTCGTGCACACCGAAATCGTTGGGCTGCACCGCCTCGTCTAGCTCGCCGCAAATGGCGAAGCGGAAGGCATGCGCTGGGGTGGTGTCGGGGTTGTCGTAGGGGATACCGAAGGTGCGGCTGCTGGCCACGGGCGATTGGCCGCTGTGGATGCGCCATTGGCGAAAACGCGCGACACTTTCGCCGACCAGGCTGGGCGCCCCTTGGTGTTCGAGCGCGGCCACGCGGGTTTCGGCGAAATCCACGATACGGATCTGCATGGTGATACTCCTAGAAAAGTGAGGAACAACGAATACCGCACTCCAGCCCTGCCAGTTCGGCGTCTTGGCGAACAGGCTCGGCGCCATGCCGAAGGCACGCTTGAACGCTCTGGAAAAGGCTTCGGGGCTTTCGAAGCCGGCGCCGAATGCGGCTTCCAGCACGGACGTTGCAGGCGAGGCGACCAGTTGATGCGCCGCGCGTCGAAGCCGCATCAGTTGCACATACCGTGAAACCGGAACGCCCATGTATGCCGTGAACTGCCGATGGAAGTGAAACGCCGAGAAGTTGGCGATGCGGCTCAGGGCATTCACCGACAGGTCACCTTCAAGATGGTTGTCGATGTAGGCAAGCACGGCTTCGAACCGTTTTGCGTAGGTATGGCTGTGCTGTGTGTCAGTCAACGAACGAAACCTCTGGAGGGTGCGGTAAGCGCTAGCATCCGTTGTTCAGGCATCGAGGTGCCTAGCCGTGATTGCTCTTTCGGGGATGCCTTGACGTCGATGGACTGCGCAGCCGCCGCTGTAACGCTAGCAGACAGGCAGATCGGCCCAGCCGCACGGCCCTTGAGTCAAGGTGGCGGTCACCTTGCGAGATCCTTACGGCTATGGTGTATCTTGCTGCCCCGATTTTCGGCGTGCATTCATGGAGGAAAAATTGCGGATTTACATTACAGGCGCTTCGTGTGCGGGCGTGACCACCTTGGGCCAACACCTCGCAACGCTGCTTGGCGCGAGGCATGTCGATGTCGATGATGCTTACTGGATGCCAACGAACCCACCTTTCACAACCAAGCGACCTGTCCCTGAGCGTGTGACATTGATCCAGCAAACGCTCGGTGACGACGACTGGGTGCTGACCGGGTCTTGCATGGTCTGGGGTGATGCCCTGCTTGAACACGTCGATCTGACCGTGTTTGTGGTCACACCAACGCCCATTCGCCTTGGCCGGCTGGCCGCTCGTGAGAAAGAGCGTTTTGGTGATCGGATAGCAGTGGGTGGTGACATGCACGCGATCCATGTGGCGTTCCGAGAATGGGCCTCGCAGTATGATGATCCGAACTTTTCAGGGCGCAACCGAGCGTGGCACGAGGCGTGGCTATCAGCGCAAACGTCTGCGGTTTTACGGGTTGACGGAACAGACACGACTGAAAAGATGGCTGCGGATGTTCTGCAGGCGTTGTCGCAAGCAGGTCTGTAACTCGAAACCGGGACGGCCGAGATCTGCCGTTCAGGCGCTTTGCGATGTGCATTATGGATCGATAGCGGTCTTTGACGGGAGGGGTCTGTTCGGTAGCGAACAGACCCCTCCCGTCATTGCGCACATCCTCATCCAAGGGATCGCTTCGCGACACGACATGCAACGAGGCCTCCCTTCGGCACGCAATGGATGCAATGCCTCAACATAGGAGGCTGAATCTTGAACGCTCTTGGGAGCCGCGCCGCATCTACCGGCAAACGCCCCGACATCGCCTCGCAGATCGGCGTCGACCCTTCCGATCACGGCTTGCTGCTAACGACAAAAAACGGGTGCATCCGAAGCGCCAACCCTGCCTTCTGCCGCTGGATCGGCTACCCGTGCGATGAGTTGCTTGGCATGCGTCTTCAACACCTGTTGAGTCATGAGTCCAGGGCCCTTCAACAGATGTACTGGCAACCGCTGATGGTACTCCAGGGGGCGGTGGTCAACGTCAAGTTCGATTTCGTGCACCGGTCTGGGTGCCTGCTGCCGATGATGTTGAGCGCGATCACCTGCCTGCGTTCGGATGCCATCGTGCACGAGCTGACCTTGTACGACCCGCAGGCACAGAAGTACGAGCGCGAACTGCTCGCCGCGCGGCTGCTGGCCGAACGCTGCCTGGCGAAGAACCTGAAGGTTCAGCGCGCGTTGCTGTCGCGAGGGCGGGCGATTGTCTGCCAGGCACCTGTGGACACACAGACGTCGTTCTCGCAGCAGATGCTTGGCATGGTCAGCCACGACCTGCGCACGCCTCTATTGGCTATCAGCATGGCTGCGGAGCTTCTGGGTCGACGCCCCCAGGCTGACAAATCATTGAAGCTGCTGGAGCACATCAGGCACTCTGTCGCCCGCGCCCAGCGCCTTGTGGCGGATCTGCTGGACTTCACGCTCATCCAGGGAGGCCAGCTGATCACGATTCACCCCAGTGTCGCGGATTTGCCGGAGGCCGTGGGCGCGTGCGTAGAAGAGCTACGGCTGGCCTATCCCTCCCATTTGCTGCTACACGAGCACTTCGGTGAGCGCAGCGCCATGTTCGACAAGGACCGTCTCCACCAGGTCATCGGCAATCTGGTCGCCAATGCCGTGGCCTATGGCGATACGCGTTTACCGGTACGTGTGACGTCAAGTACCGAGGGTTCGACCACCACGGTCAGCGTCCACAACCAGGGCGCTGCAATACCCGCCGAATTGCTGGGCCGCCTGTTCACCCCACTGATACGTGGCCGCCAGGAGCCTGTGAAGGCAAGCAATGTAGGGCTTGGGTTATTCATCGTGAAACAGATAGCAAAGGCCCATGCGGGCGATGTATCGGTCTTGTCGACCGACGAGGTGGGCACGTGTTTCAGCGTGAGGTTTTGCTTGCCCTGTATCCCCTTTGTTTTGAACGGTCAGCCTCTGAGTTCCAGCTACTCTGAAGTCTTAGTCAAGGAGTCTGGACATGGCCGATAAATATGTTGGGAAAGTAGTGGGGGTTGGTACGGATAATGTGCAGTACGTCATTAACATCTACCAGGATGAGACGGTTGAGCGCTCGCCAAACGGCATGATTCGACACGAAGGTCTGAAGCATTTTGAAATGCAATTTGGTGGGGCCGTGTACAAGATTTCCGAATCTGAGTACGAAATTGCAGCTACGGGCGTGAGGGTCACTGTGCATGAGGGTGACCGCTGATTCAAGAAGCCACCAGGCTCTCACTGCCAATACACGCGCAGTATCGCCAGCGACGCCACGCCAATCGCGACGGTGAACAACATCGGCAAGCGCCATGCGGCAACCAGGGTGATGCCCAGTGCAATCAGCTCTTCAGGGTGAGGCGAGACAAAGTGCGGGGCGATCACCGAGATCAGCACGCAGCCGGGCGCTGCTTCCATCACAGCGCGTGCACGCCGCCCGAGCTTGCGTTTGCGCAGCAGCAGGTAACCCGCCAGCCGTGTCGCATAAGTGGCAGAGGCCATGCCCAGTATTGTCATCAAAGCCGCCGTGCTGATCATTGCGTTACCTCCCGCAGGTACGTGAACAGCATGCCGGCAATGACACCGGCAAACACGAACCAGGCACCTGGCACCGTCAGATACACCAGGGTCGCCACCAGCAGGCTGACCAGCCACGAGCAAGCAAGTCGCGGCCCCTTCCACATGCCCCTGAGCAGCACGATGAACACCGCCGGAAAGGCCATGGCAAAGCCATAAGCTTCTATGTTGCCGAGCGCCGGGCCGATTGCTGCGCCGAACACGGCAAAGCCGACCCAGACCGGGTAGAAGGGCAAACAGGCCCCCCAGTAATACGGCCAACTGAAGGCCGGCTGCTGCTGAGCCTGCGCACGGCGCAGGGTGTCGGCGTAGCTGATCGCCCAACCTTCGTCGGCCATGAAGAACAACGCCGGGGTCACCTTGCGTTTGGGCAGGTGCTGAACAAACGGCGCCAAGGCGGCGCCCATGACGATGTGACGGCTGTTGATCAGCAGGGTGATGAGTACGATCGTCAGCATTGGCGGCACCGCCGCCCACAGCTTGATGGCGGCGAACTCCGACCCCCCGGCGAAGTTGAGGCCCGTCATGGTGCCCACTTCAACCAGTGACAGGCCGACCTGCGAGGCTTGCGCGCCCAGGACCATGGCGTAGGGTGCTACTGCGAACATGACCGGGAGCGCGTCTTTTGCGCCGCGCAGGATTTCGCTTCGGGTGTGCGGGTGGGGCATGGGGGAGGGCTCACTGCAGTACTGATGCTGTGGTAGTGGCGACCAGTGTGCGGGTACAGGCGCCGTCCATAAAAGCGAATATCTGTTATATAAGGCATTCGATTATCGAATGGCAGAAGACCACCATGCATTCCAAGGATTTGCAGATCGACTGGTTGCGCACGTTTCTTGCCGTTGTAGACAGCGGGTCGATGACCGCGGCAGCGCGCCAGGTCGCCCGCTCCCAGTCGGCGGTGAGCATGCAACTGAAGAAGCTTGAGGACAGCCTCGGTCGGCCCATGTTCAAGCGCGAGCCTCGGCAGCTGTCGTTGACCCCCGCCGGCTACGACCTGCTCGGCCACGCGCGCAAGTTGCTTGAGGCCCATTCGACGATGGTGGATGCGATGCACGGTGGCGCGGTGTCCGGGCGTGTAACCCTGGGAGTGCCGGATGACTATGCCATGACCTACCTTATGCCGGCCCTGCGCAGTTTCATGACCCGCTTCGGCGAGGTTGAGGTCACCCTGGCCTGCGAGGACTCAGCCACCCTGTGGGCAAAGGTTGACCGTGGCCAGATCGACCTTGCGCTGCTGACCCGCGACGCACCATCGCGCGGCGAACTGCTGTTCAGGGAAGCGCTGGTGTGGGGCGGAGCCGAGCAGCACGAGGCCTGGAAACGCAGCCCGCTGCCCATCGCGGTGCACGGGCTCAGCGATCGGTTGCGCACATCGATACTCGCCTCGATTACCGGGTTGGGCCGGGAATATCGAGTGGTCTACAACAGCCCCAACGTCAGTGGCCAGTTGACGGCGATGGACAGCGGCCTGGCGGTAGCGGTGGTCACCCGCTGCAGCCTGCCGACACACCTCAAGGTGCTGGACCTGCGGCACGGCCTTCCGGACCTGCCGGTGGCTGAAGTGGTATTGACCCGCAGTCGAGACTCCGCAGGATCACGCGCCGCCGATGCGTTGTACACCCACATTGCCGATGCGTTGCGCGACCCGCTGTGCAACTGATCAGCGTTTGAGCGTTAATGCTGCTGTAGCGCGCTCTACCAGTCTTGCGACTGCGGAGCAGGCCCCGCCAGCGCCGGAAACAGTGGCAGTACCTCTTCGGCCAGTTCCTGAATGATTTCCCGCGCCGGGCGCCGCGCCATCTGCACCCCCAATGCCGCATGATTGACCCCAGCCTCGCGCCACTCGCCAAGCAGATCGATCAACCCGTTGCGCCCTGTGCGCAGTACATAGCCGCCTTGCAGCGGTGTGCGTGGGAAGTTGGGGTCGTCGTCCAGGTCGATCCACTCGTTGGTCATGTGCGGGCGGAAACCACCGCCTGGGATTGCTTCGCGCCACGCACGGATTTTTTCAGCCAGCCGGCGTGGGCCAAGGATGTTGTGGGTGGCGTCGGGGTAGGTAAGCCAGCCATCGGCGTGCTCGCCCAGCCACTGCAGGCTCTGGCGTGACGAGCCCGTCACCACCAAGGGGATGCGCCCCGATACAGGTCTGGGCAGCAGGCGGGCGCTGCTGAGGTGGCCCAGCGGCGACTGGATCGGCCCTGGCTGCTCGGCCAGCAGTTGCCGGAAGTAGTCCACGCTTTGCGCAAAGCGCTCGCCGCGGCTGTCGTGGTCCAGGCCATACGCCGGAAACTCCACGGGCCGGTCGCCCGAGGCGATGCCCAGCACCAGGCGCCCGCCCGACAACGTATCGACGGTCGCGGCCGCCTTGGCCAGGTCGATCGGGTGGCGCAGGGCGAAGATCGCGCTGCCGGTTACCAGGGCGATCTGCCGGGTATGCGCGGCCAGGTAGGCCAGGTAGGTGAACGGGTCAAAGACCTGCCCGGCGTCACCGAAGGCCGGGTCGAACAACGGCACGTCGCGCACCCAGGCGGCGGCAAAGCCCAGGCGGTCGACCTCGCCGACCAACCGCGCCTGCCCGGCCAGTGCCTGCAGGTCGCCGTCATAGAAGCGCTGGGGCATGAAGATGCCCAGGGTCAGTTGATCAGGGGCAAACATGCGCCGGTAGCCGGGGTGGCCGGCAAAGGCGCTGGCGTTGGCACCCTGAGTGGAGTTTTTTGCGTTCATGGCCGTTCCTTGGTTGGGTGATTTCATGGGCCTGTGGCCGGGGCTGGCAGGCGAATACCGCGTTGCACGGCGGGGCGCTGCTCGACTTGCTGGTACCAGCGCGTCAAGTGGCGGTGGGCGCTGAAGTCGAAGCCCACCAGGGCGGCGATGTGCAGCCAGGCGAAGGTCGCGATGTCGGCAATGGAATAGTGCTCGCCGGCCAGCCATGGCCGGGTAGCCAGTTGCTGGTCGAGGACCGTGAAGGTGCCTTCGGTCAGGCTGCGGTAGCGCTTGAGCGCAGCCGGGTTGGGTGTGGGCTCGAAGCATTCGAAGTGCACGCGCTGGCCGAGCAGCGGCCCCATGCTGGCGCTGTGGTACATCAACCAGGTGATCGCCGCCCAGCGTGGCTGGGGTGCGGCATCGAGCAAGCGGCCACTGAGCTGTGCCAGGTACAGCAGGATGGCAGCAGACTCGAACAGCACGATATTGGCAGCAGCGTCGACCAAGACCGGGATGCGGCCCGCCGGGTTGAGCGCCAGAAACGCGGCTTGCATGTGCTCGCCCTGTTCGATGCGCACATGCTCCAGGTGATAGGGCAGGCCCATCTCTTCGAGTGCGATGGTGATTTTGAAGCCGTTGGGCGAGCTGTCGGTGTAGAGGACCAGCGAAGGATCAGACATGTTCAATAACCTCAGGAAAACTAACGCAAGTTGTTAGGCCTGAGCGCTATGCTATGCAGATGTAGCGCGATACAAAAACGATTGCTTCTTCCGTAAACGTTAGTTTTTCTAAATTGAGGAATTCAATGGGTGCCGTTTTGCCACTGCTTGCCCTGCGTGCTTTCAGCGAAACCACCCGCCTGGGCAGCCTCAAAGCCGCTGCCGAGCGCATGGGGGTGACGCCTGGGGCCATCAGCCAGCAGATTCGCTTGCTGGAGGAACGCCTCGGCGTCACCCTGCTGACACGCAGCCGCCATGGCGTGCAGCTCACCGAGGCCGGAGCGAGCCTGTACCCCGGCGTTTCACGCGGCCTCGGTGAAATCGAGAGTGCGCTACTCGACCTTGAAGCCCTGGCACGTGCCAGTACCCTGACCATCAGCACTCAACCTTCCTTCGCCTCCAGCTGGCTGGTGCCGCGCCTGGCCAGTTTCAACGCGCAGCACCCTGGCATCGAGGTCCATGTCGAGGCCACAGCAGCACTGGTCGACCTGCATCGCGAGCGTGTCGATATTGCCCTGCGCCATGGCCTTGGCGACTACCCGGGGTTGCAGTCGATACCCTTGCTGGCGCCCGTGCTGCTGCCGGTCTGCAGCCCGGCGCTGCTCGCCACTGGCTCGGCACTGCATGAACCTGAAGATTGCTTGCAGTACCCCTTGCTGCAGGATGCCGACCGTGCCGACTGGACACTGTGGTTGCAGGCCCACGGCTTCGAGCCTGACAGCCGCAGCCGGCGCGGGCCGAGTTTTGACGAAGAGCTGCTGTTGTTGCGCGCTGCCGCCAGCGGTCAAGGCATCGCTCTGGTACAGGCACAGCACGCCGAAGAAGGGCTGCGTGACGGCAGCCTGGTGGTGGCCGTGGATCGGCCCTGGCCGTCGCGTTTCGCCTACTATCTGGTCGCCCGCAAAGAGCAGTTGAAACGACCCCAGGTGCGCGCGTTTATCGACTGGATCGAAGGGCAGCTGGCTGCTGAGCCAGCGTGAGTTCAGCGTGGTCAAACGCCGCTCTGGTGCATGCAGGTGTTCAGGTCTTCGAGGAACGCCCGCAGGATCGGCGGCGGCGACACGCCGCGTCGGGTGATCACATCGAAGGGGGAGGTGAGGTCCAGGGTGTTCGCGCCCAGGCGGCGCATTTCGCCGGTCTTGACCCACTGCTCGGCGAAGTGCACGGGCAGGAACCCGATGTAGGCGCCAGAGATGATCAGGATCGCGGCCGCCTCGATGTTCTCCACGGTGGCGGCGGCCTTGGTGATGCCCAGTTGCTCCAGGTCGTACTGCTGCATGTAGCCCCGCACGACGATATGGCACTGGCGAACCTCTTCCAGCAGCCGGCCGTTGGCCGCTTTGCTGGCGTACAGCGGATGGCGGCGGCCACAGTAGAGCCCCAGCGCTTCGTCGTACAGCGGCAGGTACGAAAGCCCCGGTACGCGCAACGGAAAGTGCCCGATGGCCAGGTGCAGCCGGCTGTCCAGTACGCGCTCTTCCAGCTCCGCCGGGGCGCCGATGTAGATGTGCAGGTGGGCATCGTGCCCGCGTGAGACAAAGCGCTGGGTGGTGCGCGGCAGTGGCGAGGCGCTGTCGGTCAGGGTGGAATCGATGATGCCCAGGTTGAGCTTGCCGCTGATGTGCTGCTTGAGCACGTCAGCGTCCATGCAGAAGCTCTCCACCGCGCTGAGCAGGCGCAAGGTGGCCTCATGGATGGCCACACCCTGTTCGGTCAGGCGAAAGCCGCTGCGCCCGCGCTGGCAAAGCTTGACCCCCAGGCGGGTCTCCAGGTGCGTCATCTGTTCGCTGATAGTTGACTGGCCGGCGTTGAGGGCGGCTTGCGCGGCAGAAAAGCCACCGCACCTGACGATGGTGGTGAAAACCCTGAGAAGCTTCAGATCGACATCGTGGAGCTGGATCACGGTGGCCTCCTGGCGGTGCGTCACATCGTGCTGGCTGATATGAGCGTCCGACCATTGTTTTTTTTCAAGCTAACCATGCGCCTGTGATCACTGCAATGCCTGGTGCCTGTAAATACCTGAAGGCTCACTCGCGGCGCTTCGGCGGGCCGCTGGCAGGGGGGGCAAATACTTCGGGTTGCCCGATGTATGTATCTGCACTTGCGCATTTTTCCCGCGTTGGCCTGCCGCCATAGTGGCTGCAACGGCGGTCGAGCAGTCGCCCCGTCTCCTGACCAGAACAATAAGTGGAGAAACCTGAACATGGCAAAGCACGGTTATGAATCCGGCCGCCTGAACCTGCCCTTCGTCGGGCATTGCACCTTCGCCAAATCGCCCATCTGCACCGATTGGAATGCCATTGACGCCGACGTGGCGATCCTCGGCGCGCCCAACGACATGGGTACTCAATGGCGCTCTGGCGCACGCTTCGGACCGCGCGGCATTCGCGAGGCATCAACCCTGTTCTCCTTCGGCCATGCCGGCGCCTACGACTTCGAAGATGACGCCACCTACCTGACCGATGACCAACTGCGCATGGTCGATGTCGGCGACGCCGATATCGTCCACACCGACATGGAAAGCAGCAATGCCAACATCGAGTCGGCGGTGCGCCAGATTCTCGCGGCGGGTGCCATGCCGATCGTGCTGGGCGGTGACCATTCGATCCACGCACCGGTGATCAAGGCGTTCGAAGGGCGTGGGCCGATCCACATCGTGCATTTCGATGCCCACCTGGATTTTGTCGACGAACGCCATGGCGTGCGCTACGGCCACGGCAGCCCATTGCGCCGTGCTTCGGAGCTGGACCACATCGTCGGCATGACCCAGATGGGTATCCGCAACGTGTCGTCCTCCAACCGTGACGACTACGACGCCGCGCGCGAGGCCGGCTCGCAGATCCTCTCAGTACGCGACGTACGCCGCCTGGGTTGCGAGGGCGTGCTGGCGAAGATCCCCGAGGGCCGCGATTACTACATCACCATCGACATCGACGGTTTCGACCCGTCTATCGCCCCAGGCACCGGCACCCCAAGCCATGGCGGATTCTTCTACTACGAAGTGCTGGAAATCATCCAGGCGCTGGCCCGGCGCAGCCAGGGGCGGATTGTCGGCATGGACCTGGTGGAAGTGGCCCCGGCCTACGACCCGGCAGGCGTGACCTCGATCCTCGCCGCGCAATTGCTGATGAACAGCATCGGCTTCATCTTCCACGCGCGTGCCAACGCCCGCTGATCCGGAGACTGTACCGTGGACAACAAGGTAAAAGCCTACCTGCAGGCCTTCGGCGTTTGCGAAGCCACCCAGCGTTTTCTCTCCAAGCCCCAGCGCATGTTCATTGGCGGTGCCTGGCTTGAGGCCAGTGACGGTGCCAGCGCCGAGGTCATCGAGCCGTCCACCGAGGGCGTGCTGACGCGCATCCCGATGGGCACCCAGGACGACCTGGACCGTGCCGTTCAAGCCGCCCGTGCGCAATTCGATGGCGGTCCCTGGAGCCAGCTCAAGCCCCTGGAGCGTGAGCGCCTGATTCATCGCCTGGCCGACCTGATCGAAGCCAATGCCGACGAACTGGCGCAGATCGAGTCGATCGATATGGGCAAGTCAGTCGCCCAGGCCCGGGCCGTGGATATCCAGGGTACCGTCGATACGCTGCGCTACTTCGCCGGCTGGGCCAGCAAGATCCACGGGCGCACCGTCGAGCCTTCACTGCCGGGCAACTACCTGGCTTATACCCGCAAGGAAGCGGTCGGGGTGGTAGGGGCCATCGTGCCGTGGAACTTCCCGCTGCAGACCATGGCCTGGAAGCTCGGCGCGGCGTTGGCGACCGGCTGCACCGTGGTGGTCAAGCCGGCGGAGCTGACCTCGCTGTCGGCCCTGCGCTTTGCCGAGCTGGTGCAGGCGGCGGGCATCCCGGACGGCGTGCTGAACATCGTCACCGGGCGTGGCAGCGTGGTGGGCACGGCGATGTCCAGCCACCCAGGTATCGACAAGCTGAGCTTTACCGGCTCGACGCCGGTGGGGTGCTCGGTGGGCAAGGCGGCGATGGACCAGATGAAGCGCCTGACCCTGGAACTGGGCGGCAAGTCGCCGGTAATCGTGTTCGCCGATGCCGATATCTTTGCTGCGGCCGAAGCGGTCGCCAACGGTGTGTTCTTCAACTCGGGGCAGGTGTGCGATGCCGGTACCCGCGCTTATGTCGAGCGCAGCGTCTACCCGGCATTCCTTGAAGCGCTGGCCCGCTACACGGCCACGCTGAAGATCGCCCCAGGCCTGGACCCGGACTGCTTCATCAGCCCGATGGTGTCGCGCCAGCAGCAGCAGCGCGTGCTGGAATACATCGCCCTGGGCAAGGCCGAAGGGGCGCAGGTGTACTACGGCGGCGCGCCGGTCGAGGGCGCTGGTTTCTTCGTGCAGCCGACCATCTTCGCCAACTGCAACAACGACATGCGCATCGTCCGCGAGGAAATCTTCGGCCCGGTGCTGGTGACCATGCCCTTCGACACCCAGGAGCAGGCGCTGGCGCTGGCCAACGATTCCGAATACGGCCTGGCGGCAGCGATCTACTCCAACGACCTGGGCAAGGTCCACGGGCTGATCCCGCGCTTGCGCGCTGGCACCGTCTACGTCAATGCCCATAGCACGCTGGACCCGTCCATGCCGTTCGGCGGCTACAAGCAGTCGGGCTATGGCAAGGACATGGGCGCTGAACAGCTGGAGTTTCTGCTGGAGACCAAGGCGGTCTGGATCACCTTGCCCTGAGGTACAGGGCCGGCCTGCGTCGCCTGATTTGGCGAGCGACGCAGGCAACACGAACGCATCGAATTTCAAGAACAAGAACCCGTCGAGGTGATGCCCATGAACAGCCAAGTGGATACCGAGCGTGCACAAGACCTGGAACGGCGCCTGCGCGCCTATGAAGAACTGGAGGGCAGGGCGCACTGGCCCGGCGCGTTGAAGGCGGCGGATGTTGTCGCCCTTGCCGTGCTGACCCTGGTCATGGTGGTGGGCGCGTATTGCCTGGGGGGCCAGCCATGAGCCGGTCCAGAGAGCAGGAGTTTCGCCTGGCCGCCGAACGCGGCGATACGCCCTTGCTGCCGGGCGAGCGGGTTTGGGGCTTCTGGGGTTATGCCTACGCCAACTCGGCGCTGGCAGTGGCCACCTGGGTGTTTTTGATCGGCGGTGCCACTGCGTTGTTCGTCGGGCCCTTGCAAGGGATCGCCGCGATCATCATCGGCAACATCATCGGCGTGGTGCTCGCGGCCTCGTCCACCTGCCTGCCGTGCGGCAAGTACGGCGTCGAGCAGTTCACCTTTCTGCGTAGCATGTTCGGCCTCAATGGCAGCCGCTTGGTCTACACCCTCTCGGTGGTGATACTGACCATGGGCTGGCTGGCGGTGCTGGGGCTGATGTGCGGGCGGGCGCTGGACAACCTGGAAACCCTGGTGCAGCACAGCCAGCCCGACAGCAACGACTGGCTGGTGACCGCCGGGGCCTTGCTGGCCATCGTGCTGGCGGCGCTGGTGGCCATGCGTGGGCCGGACATGATCCGCCGTCTGAGCGCGGTGATCGCGCCCAGCCTGATCCTGATCATGCTGGCGCTGATGTACTTCATCTCCCGCCGCTACAGTTTCGGCGAACTGCTGGCCATGCCGCCTTTGCAGCCGCCGTTCGAGAACCCGCACGTCAACTTCATGATCGCGGTCGAAATCAACATCGCCGCAGGTTTTTCGTGGTGGCCCTACATCGGCAACCTGTCGCGCCTGTGCAGCAACCAGCGTACGGCCTTCTGGCCCAACTTGGTGGGCATCTTCGGCGCAGCTTCCCTGGGTGAGTCGGTCAGCCTGTTCGCCGCCACCACCCTGGGCAGCAGCGACCCCACGGCCTGGATGCGGCTGGCCGGTGGCATGACGTTCGGCGTGATCGCCCTGAGTTTCCTGGCGCTGGCCAACCTGACCGGCATGGTCAACATCCTCTACACGGCGGTCATCGGCCTGCGTCAGCTGGCCGGGGAGCGTTTGCGCAGCATGGGCTGGGGGGTACTGATCGGGCTGTTCTGCATCATTCCGGTGGTCATCGTGGTGTTCCTCCCAGGCATCTACGACGGCTTCTTCATCTTCCTGGTGTGGACGTCGGCATTGAACAGCGCCCTGGCCGGCATCGGCATCGCCGATTACTTCTTCCTGCGCAAGCAGCGCCTGAACCTGCGCCACCTGTATGCCGAGCAAAACGGCTCACCATTGCGTTATTGCAAAGGCTTCAACCCCATCGCGCTGCTGGCGCTGGTGGCAGGTTTTGCCATCTACGTGGTGGTGTTCAACCCGCAGACCCTGGCCCATACCGACTTCTTCACCTTCGCCACCGCCTCGCTGCCGTCCTGCCTGCTGGCCGGGCTGGTGCATTACGGCCTCACCCGCCTGCTGGCCACACGCCTGGGCTGGGGCGGCTACCCAAAGGGCAATGAACGCAACATCGAGGCCGCCGGCCTTCGCGTACAGGACTAGAACAATGAAAAAACGATACGACTACATCATCATCGGCGCGGGCTCTGCCGGCTGCGTCCTGGCCAACCGCCTGACGGAAGATGCCGGCACCTCGGTGCTGGTGCTGGAGTTCGGTGGCAGCGACCGCAGTGTGCTGATCCAGATGCCCAGTGCGTTCTCCTTGCCGATGAACACCAAGAAATACAACTGGCGTTACGAGACCGCCGCCGAAACACACCTGGACGGCCGCCGCCTGCACTGCCCAAGGGGCAAAGTGTTGGGGGGGTCGTCCTCGATCAACGGGCTGGTGTACATCCGTGGCCATGCCTGCGACTTCGATGAGTGGGAAAGCCTGGGCGCGAAGAACTGGAGCTATCGCAACTGCCTGCCGTACTTCAAGCGCGCCGAGAACTTCAAGTTTGGTGGCGACGACTATCGGGGTGGCGCAGGGCCGCTGGCCACCAACAATGGCAATAACATGCAGAACCCGCTGTACGGAGCCTGGGTGGAGGCCGGTGCCGAAGCCGGCTACATCAAGACCGCCGACTGCAATGGCTACATGCAGGAAGGCTTCGGCGCCATGCACATGACCGTGAAGGACGGGGTGCGCTGGTCCACCGCCAATGCCTACCTGCGCCCGGCCATGAACCGGCCGAACCTGACCGTCGTCACCCATGCCATGACCCGGCGCCTTCTGCTCGATGGCAAACGTGTGGTGGGCGTGGAGTACGACGAGGGCGGCCAGACCCACACGGTGCATTGCAACCGCGAGGTGTTGGTATCGTCCGGCCCGATCGGCTCGCCGCACCTGTTGCAGCGCTCGGGTATCGGCCCCGAGGCGGTGCTGAAAAAGGCCGGGATCAAGGTGCTTCACGACCTGCCAGGTGTGGGCGAGAACCTGCAGGACCACTCGGAGATCTACATCCAGTACGCCTGCAAGGAGCCGGTGACGCTCAACGGCAAGATGAGCCTGCTGGGCAAGGCGATGATCGGCCTGCGCTGGTTGCTGTTCAAGGATGGCCTGGGCGCCAGCAACCACTTTGAGGCGGGTGGTTTCATCCGTTCGTCCAAGGGGCTGCGCTGGCCCGATATCCAGTTCCACTTCCTGCCGGCAGCCATGCGCTACGACGGTGACAAACCGTTCAAGGGCCACGGTTTCATGGTGTTGACCGGGCCGAACAAACCCAAGAGCCGCGGGTATGTGCGGGCGCTGTCGGCCGACCCTTACCAGCATCCGGAAATCCGCTTCAACTACCTGCAAAGCGAGGAGGACCGCGAGGGCTTCCGCCGCTGCGTGCGCCTGACCCGCGAAATCATCGCCCAGCCGGCCATGGACCGCTTCCGGGGCGAGGAGCTGGCGCCTGGGCCGCAGGTGCAGACCGATGAGCAGATCGACGCCTTCGTGCGTGCCAACATGGAAAGCACCATGCACCCTTGCGGCTCGTGCCGCATGGGTGAGGACGACATGGCAGTGGTCGATTCCGCGCTGCGTGTGCATGGCCTGCAGGGGCTGCGGGTAATCGACTCATCGGTGTTCCCGAGCGAGCCCAACGGCAACCTCAACGCACCGACCATCATGCTGGCCGAGCGTGCCGCCGACCTGGTGCGCGGGCGCGAGCCGCTGGCGCCGGTGGATGTGCCGGTCGGGCTGGTGGAGGGGTGGGAAGAAGCACAGCGCAGCCGTGCACCGAGGCGCGAGGTTCGTGCGTGATCAAGCGAGGGTGAGGCTACGCGGTGCCTGTGGGAGCGGGCTTGCCCGCGAACACCGGCGAAGCCGGTGCCATACACCGCGTGGCCTCATTCGCGGGCAAGCCCGCTCCCACAGAAATAGCGCTGGCCCCCGGAGGGCTTGCTGAAGCCGCCTCGTTTGGACTGATAGCGCTCCATTGTAGTGATTTCGATACAGCACAGGGCAGGGCACGGTATACGACGCTTTGGTGTCGTACACCGCGCCATTACCCCCATCGACTGGAGTGGCTTCATTACAGCAATAACAGTTAATACCCGCGCAAACTCCCGTATTCAGCGGCCTCTAGCCTTTGGCATAGACCTTGCTCTTTCCCTTGTGTCCGGCCGGCTGTTCCAAGGCATGCCCGGTCAGAAAGTTGAACTTGTGACGTTATAAAAACAATTAAACTAGCAAGGTAAATAACAATGAAAAACTTGCCGCAGGGTCACTGTCCGCCTGAGGGTGACACGCACGAACTCAAACGCAATCTGTCCAACCGCCACATCCAGTTGATCGCCATCGGCGGTGCGATCGGCACCGGCCTGTTCATGGGCTCTGGCAAGACCATCAGCCTGGCCGGCCCTTCCATCATCTTCGTCTACATGATCATCGGCTTCATGCTGTTCTTCGTCATGCGGGCGATGGGCGAATTGCTGCTGTCCAACTTGCAGTACAAGTCTTTCATCGATTTTTCGGCCGATCTGTTGGGGCCGTGGGCAGGGTTTTTCACCGGCTGGACCTACTGGTTCTGCTGGATTGTCACCGGCATTGCCGACGTTATCGCCATCTCCGCCTATTCACAGTTCTGGTTCCCGGATATCCCCTTGTGGTTACCAGCACTGGCCTGCGTCGGCCTGTTGCTGTCGCTCAACCTGATGACGGTGAAGATGTTCGGTGAGCTGGAATTCTGGTTCGCCATGATCAAGATCGTCGCCATCTGTGCCTTGGTCTGCACGGGCGTGTACATGGTGGCGGCGGCCTATCAGTCGCCAGCCGGCAACGTCGCCTCGCTGGCCAACCTGTGGAATGACGAGGGGATGTTCCCCCATGGCGCCATGGGCTTCTTCGCCGGCTTCCAGATTGCGGTATTCGCCTTTGTCGGCATCGAGCTGGTCGGCACCACGGCGGCCGAAACCAAGAACCCGGAACGCAACCTGCCACGGGCGATCAACTCCATCCCGCTGCGCATCATCGTCTTTTACGTGCTTGCGCTGATTGCCATCATGGCCGTGACCCCGTGGCGCGATGTCGTGGCCAACAAGAGTCCCTTCGTCGAACTGTTCGTGTTGGCCGGGCTGCCAGCCGCCGCAGGGATTATCAACTTCGTGGTGCTGACTTCAGCGGCGTCGTCCGCCAACAGCGGCGTGTTCTCGACCAGCCGCATGCTCTATGGCTTGGCGGTGGAAGGTGATGCACCGGGCAGGTTCAGCGCGCTGTCGCGCCGCGCAGTGCCTTCCAACGGCCTGATCTTTTCCTGTGTGTGCCTCACCGCCGGTGCCCTGGTGATCTACCTGGTGCCGAACATGCTCGACGCCTTCACCCTGATCACCACGGTGTCGGCCCTGCTGTTCATGTTCGTCTGGTCGATCATCCTGCTGTCGTACCTGGCGTACCGCAAGCAGCGCGACCACCTGCACCGTGCGTCGAAATACAAGATGCCGGGCGGCACGGTCATGTGCTGGGTCTGCCTGGCGTTCTTCGCCTTCATCCTTGGCTTGCTGGCCCTGGAAGCGGACACCCGCATGGCGTTGTTCGCCGTGCCGGTGTGGTTTGCCGTGCTGGGCCTGTTCTACCGGTCCATCCGCCAGAAAAAACAGGAGCACAGCGCGTTGTCACTCGAAACGGAGTGACCACCACCTTCACGTTTCAACCAGGGGGGCAGCGCCGGGTGCGCTGTCCCCCTGTTGTCGTTTCGCCAACTAGGGAATCACGATGAGAATCCACGTCACCTTCATCGACCGCGTCGGCATCACCCAGGAAATCCTGGCACTGCTGGGGGCGCGCAACCTCAACCTGGACGCGGTGGAAATGATCCCGCCCAACGTCTACATCGACGCCCCGGCGCTGTCACAGGCGGTGCTGGACGAACTCCACGATGCGCTGTTGCGGGTGGTCGGTGTGCGGGCAGTCGAGCTGGTCGACTTTCTGCCTGGCCATCGCCGGCGCCTGCAATTGGAGGCGCTGCTGGCGGCGATGAGTGACCCGGTGCTGGCGGTGGACCCAGGCGGCCATGTGCTGCTGGCCAACCCCACCCTGGTCAGCCTCATCGGCCGCGAGCCGGCCGGTGAGCCGCTGTCGCGGTTGTTTGCCGAGGCGGACCTGGCCCAGACCTTGATCGACAAGGGCTTTCGCCTGCCCATGTGCGAGGTGGGCTTCCAGGGCCAGGCGCTGTTGCTGGAAGCCACGCCCATCAGCGGCGGTGCCGATGGCCTGGTGGGCGGCCTGCTCACCCTCTACCCGCCAAGCCGCATCGGCGAGCGCCTGGCGTCGTTGCTGCATGACCATACCGAAGGGCTGGAGGGGCTGCTCGGTGACTCTATAGCGCTCAAGGAACTCAAGGTGCGCCTGCACAAGGTGGCAGGCCTTGAGGCGCCACTGCTGATCCAGGGCGAGACGGGCACGGGCAAGGAGCTGGTGGCTCGTGCCTGCCACGCCCTCAGTGCCCGGCGCGATGCGTCGTTCCTGGCCCTTAACTGCGCCGCGCTGCCCGAGAGCCTGGCCGAAAGCGAACTGTTCGGCTACGCCGCCGGCGCCTTCACCGGCGCCCAGCGCGGCGGCAAACCAGGCCTGTTGGAGCTGGGCGATGGCGGTACGGTGTTCCTCGATGAAGTGGGGGAGATGTCGCCTTACCTGCAGGCCAAGCTGTTGCGTTTTCTCAATGACGGCAGCTTCCGGCGGGTCGGTGGTGGCGGTGAGGTGCGGGTGAATGTACGGGTGGTCTGTGCGACCCACCGCAACCTTGAAAGCATGGTGGTCGAAGGCAGCTTTCGCGAAGACCTCTACTACCGCCTCAACGTGCTCAACCTGAAGGTGCCGCCCTTGCGCGAGCGCGGCAAGGACATCCTGCTGCTGGCCGAGTACTTCCTGCGCCAGGCCTGCGCGCAGATACAGCGCTCGCCCTGCCGGCTGGCGCTGGCTACCCATCCGCTGCTGCTGGGCAACCGCTGGGCGGGCAACGTGCGCCAGTTGCAGAACGTGATTTTCCGCGCCGCCGCCATCAGCGAAGGGGAGGTGATCGACTGCGATGACCTGGAGCTGGCCGGCACCGCCTTGAGCAGCCAGCAGCCTGACGCCCAGGAGGTCACCAGCCTGGAAGCCGCCATGCAGGGGTTCGAAAAGACCCTGCTGGAGAAGCTGTATGCGACCTACCCCTCGACCCGGCAATTGGCCGCGCGCCTGCAGACCTCGCACACGGCTATCGGCCAGCGCTTGCGCAAATACGGCATCGCCACCCGGACCTCGTAGTCAGCCTGGTGCCAATACGTTCCACTGGAGTGAATGCACTCCAGTGGAAGGTGATCCCCGCATTCATTGGCGCGCCGCTTCAGGCGTATCTACCCGCGTGATGCGGTGGAGCTGTTTCGTTCCGCCAACACAGAGTGAACATGGCGCTTTAAATGGTTCAAGCCATTGAAATACAAGGTTTTGTTTAAGTTGGCATCACCCTTGCTATGGTAGTTCTCAGTCCTGTACCGGGACCCACCTGATAACAAGAGAGGAAGACCCATGAGCACGCTGCGTTTTACCCCTGAGCACGAATGGCTGCGTCTGGAAGCGACTGGCGAGGTGACCGTCGGCATTACCACTTATGCCCAGGAGGCACTGGGTGATGTGGTGTTCGTGCAGTTGCCGGATCCGGGCGAGTACGGCGAGGGCAATGAAGTCGCAGTGCTGGAATCGGTGAAGGCCGCCAGCAACATCAGCATGCCCCTGAACGGTACTGTGGTAGCGGTCAACCAGGCCCTGGCCGACGACCCGGAACTGGTCAACGCCTCGCCCATGCAGGACGGCTGGTTCTTCCGCATCCAGGTGGCCAACCTCGCCGACCTCGACACCTTGATGGACCAGGACGGCTACGACCGCTTCCTGGCCGACAACGCCTGAGCCAGGGTATCGACATGAACAACGCACCTGTCCCATTGACTACGGATAACGAGTTCATCGCCCGTCACATCGGCCCGCGCGAGCATGACATCGAGGCGATGCTGGCGCTGACCGGCCATGACACCCTGGACGCCCTGATCGACAGCGTCATCCCAGACAGCATCAAAGGCACCAGCGTGCTGGCGCTGAGCAAAGGGCAGGGCGAAGCCGAGGCCCTGGCTGCGCTCAAGGCCATTGCCGCGAAGAACCAGCTGTTTCGCAACCACATCGGCCAAGGCTACTACCCGTGCCACACGCCTACGCCGATCCTGCGCAATCTGCTGGAAAACCCGGCCTGGTACACCGCCTATACGCCGTACCAGCCCGAGATTTCCCAAGGCCGCCTGGAAGCGCTGCTCAATTTCCAGACCCTGATCAGCGACCTCACCGGCATGCAGATCGCCAATGCCTCCTTGCTCGATGAGGCCACCGCCGCCGCCGAAGCCATGACCTTCTGCAAGCGCCTGGCAAAGAGCAAGGCACCGGCTTTTTTCGCCTCCCGCCATTGCCACCCGCAAACCCTCGACGTGCTGCGCACCCGGGCCCAACCGCTGGGCATCGAGGTGGTCATCGGTGATGAAGCCGAGCTGCAAGCGCAGAGCCTTGAGCAGTACTTCGGCCTGCTGCTGCAGTACCCCGCCAGTACTGGCGCCATCGTCGATCATCGCGCCCTGGTGCAGCGCGCCCATGCCGTCGGCGCGTTGGTGGCGGTGTCCGCCGACCTGCTGGCGCTGACCTTGCTGACCCCGCCGGGCGAATTCGATGCTGACGTGGTGCTGGGCAGTGCCCAGCGCTTCGGCGTGCCGCTGGGCTTTGGTGGCCCACACGCGGCGTACTTTGCAACGCGCGATGCGTTCAAGCGCGACATGCCCGGCCGCCTGGTTGGTGTCTCCATCGACCGCTTCGGCAAGCCGGCGCTGCGCCTGGCCATGCAGACCCGCGAGCAACACATTCGCCGCGAGAAGGCGACCAGCAACATCTGCACCGCGCAGGTGCTGCTGGCCAACATCGCCAGCATGTATGCGGTCTACCATGGCCCCGAGGGCCTGGCGCAGATCGCCCGGCGCGTACACCGCCTGACCGCGATTCTGGTGCAAGGGCTGTTGCAGCTCGGGCACACAGTGGAGCAGGCGCACTTCTTCGACACCGTCAGCGTGCTCACCGCACGGCCTGTAGCCGATGTGCTGGCCGCCGCCCGCGCCGCACAGCTGAACCTGCGCCTGCTTGACCACGCGCGGGTCGGCCTGTCGCTGGATGAAACCTGCGAACAGGCCAGCGTCGAGGCCTTGTGGCAGGTCTTCGCTGCCCCCGGCCAGGCGCTTCCTGACTTCGGTGCCCTGGCTGCTGAGGCTGCTGATTGCCTGCCTGCGCAACTGCTGCGTGAAACAGCGTTCCTTCAGCACCCGGTGTTCAACCGCTACCATTCAGAAACCGAGCTGATGCGCTACCTGCGGTGCCTGGCCGACAAGGACCTGGCCCTGGACCGCACCATGATCGCGCTGGGTTCGTGCACCATGAAACTCAACGCCGCCAGTGAGATGATCCCCATCACCTGGCCGGAGTTCGGCGCCCTGCACCCGTTTGCCCCGGCCGAACAGTCGCTCGGTTACCGGCAACTGACGGATGAGTTGCAGGCCATGCTCTGCGAGGCCACCGGCTACGACGCGATGTCGCTGCAGCCCAATGCCGGTTCACAGGGTGAATACGCAGGCCTCTTGGCCATCCGCGCCTACCACGCCAGCCGCGGCGAAGCGGGCCGCGATGTCTGCCTGATTCCGTCGTCGGCCCACGGCACCAACCCGGCCACGGCGCAGATGGCCGGTATGCGTGTGGTGGTGGTCAACTGCGACGAGCGCGGCAACGTCGATGTGGCCGACCTGCAGGCCAAGGCCGAGCAGCACCGGGACCAGCTGGCCGCGCTGATGATCACCTACCCCTCGACCCATGGTGTGTTCGAAGAGGGCATCACCCGCATCTGCGACATCATCCATGAGCACGGTGGCCAAGTGTACCTGGACGGCGCCAACATGAACGCCATGGTCGGCCTCTGCGCCCCAGGCAAGTTCGGCGGCGACGTGTCGCACCTGAACTTGCACAAGACCTTCTGCATTCCCCACGGCGGGGGTGGCCCAGGTGTCGGCCCCATTGGGGTCAAGGCGCACCTGGCGCCGTTCTTGCCGGGCCATGCGCATATGGCGCACAAAGAGGGCGCAGTCTGCGCGGCGCCTTATGGCAGTGCGAGCATTCTGCCGATCACCTGGATGTACATCCGCATGATGGGCGGGGAAGGGCTCAAGCGGGCATCGCAGCTGGCGATTCTAAGTGCCAACTACATCGCCCGGCGCCTGGAGGACCACTACCCGGTGCTGTACACCGGCGAGAATGGCCTGGTCGCCCACGAGTGCATCCTCGACCTGCGCCCGCTCAAGGACAGCAGCGGCATCAGCGTCGAGGACGTGGCCAAGCGCCTGATCGATTTTGGCTTCCACGCCCCGACCATGTCCTTCCCGGTGGCGGGCACGCTGATGGTCGAGCCGACCGAGAGCGAGTCCAGGGAAGAGCTCGACCGCTTCTGCGATGCCATGATCTGCATCCGTGAGGAAATCCGGGCCGTGGAAAACGGCACCCTCGACAAACTCGACAACCCGCTGAAAAACGCACCGCATACCGCCAGCGAACTGGTGGGCGAATGGCCCCATCGCTATGGCCGGGAGCTGGCGGTGTACCCGCTGCAAGCGCTGCGCGAGAACAAGTACTGGCCGCCGGTGGGGCGCGTGGACAACGTCTACGGTGACCGCAACCTGGCCTGTGCCTGCCCGCCCATGTCGATCTACCAGGACGCCTGATCGCACAGGCCCGGACCTGCTCCGGGCCTTGCCTGCCCGCAAACAACAAGAAGGAAGCACCCACATGTTCCATAAAAGCCTGACCCTGTCCGATTTCGACCCTGCGCTGCATGAGGCCATCAGCCGCGAAGTGCAACGCCAGGAAGACCATATCGAGTTGATCGCCTCGGAAAACTACACCAGCCCGCAAGTGATGCAGGCCCAGGGCACCGAGCTGACCAACAAGTACGCCGAAGGCTACCCAGGCAAGCGCTACTACGGGGGTTGCGAACACGTCGATGTGGTCGAACAGCTGGCCATCGAGCGCGCCAAACAGCTGTTTGGTGCCGACTACGCCAACGTCCAGCCGCACTCGGGCTCCTCGGCCAACAGCGCGGTCTACCTGGCCCTGCTGCAGGCCGGTGACACCATTCTGGGCATGAGCCTGGCCCACGGCGGCCACCTGACCCACGGCGCCAAAGTGTCGTCGTCGGGCAAGCTGTACAACGCTGTGCAGTACGGGATCAACACCGACACCGGCCTGATCGACTACGACGAAGTCGAGCGCCTGGCGGTCGAGCACAAACCGAAAATGATCGTTGCCGGCTTCTCGGCCTACTCCAAGACCCTCGACTTCCCACGCTTCCGTGCCATCGCCGACAAGGTCGGTGCGCTGCTGTTCGTCGACATGGCCCACGTTGCCGGCCTGGTTGCCGCTGGCCTGTACCCGAACCCGATCCCGTTCGCCGATGTGGTCACCACCACCACCCACAAGACCCTGCGTGGTCCGCGTGGCGGCCTGATCCTGGCCAAGTCCAACGAAGAGATCGAGAAAAAGCTCAACGCCGCAGTCTTCCCGGGCGCCCAGGGCGGCCCGCTGATGCACGTCATCGCCGCCAAGGCCGTGTGCTTCAAGGAAGCGCTGGAGCCTGGCTTCAAGGCTTACCAGCAACAAGTGATCGAAAACGCCCAGGCCATGGCCCAGGTGTTCATTGACCGCGGCTACGACGTGGTTTCCGGTGGCACCGACAACCACCTGTTCCTGGTCAGCCTGATCCGCCAGGGCCTCACCGGTAAAGATGCCGACGCCGCCCTTGGCCGTGCGCACATCACCGTCAACAAGAACGCCGTGCCCAACGACCCGCAGTCGCCATTTGTGACGTCGGGCCTGCGCATCGGCACCCCGGCCGTCACCACCCGTGGCTTCAAGGTGGCCGAATGCGTGGCCCTGGCGGGGTGGGTCTGCGACATCCTCGACCACCTTGGCGATGCCGATGTCGAGGCCCAGGTGGCCGCGTCGGTGGCCAGGCTGTGTGCGGAATATCCGGTCTATCGCGCCTGAATCGGCTACGGGGAATCGTTCATGTCTACAGAACAACTGAAACACACGCCTTTGCACGACCTGCACCTGAAGCTCGGCGCGCGGATGGTGCCCTTTGCCGGGTACGCCATGCCGGTTCAGTACCCGCTGGGGGTGCTCAAGGAACACCTGCACACCCGTGAGCAGGCCGGGCTGTTCGACGTTTCGCACATGGGGCAAATTCGCCTGCGCGGCGCTGGTGCTGCCAAGGCACTGGAAGCGCTGGTGCCGGTCGACATCCTCGACCTGCCGGTGGGCATGCAGCGTTATGCGCTGTTCACCGATGCCGACGGCGGCATCCTCGACGACCTGATGGTCGCCAACCTGGGCGATGACGAGCTGTTTCTGGTAGTCAACGCTGGCTGCAAGGACCAGGACCTGACGCACCTCAAGCAGCATCTGGAGGGGCAGTGTGAGGTCGAATCGCTGTTCGACAGCCGCGCCTTGCTGGCCCTGCAGGGGCCGGCGGCGGCCAAGGTGCTGGGGCGCCTGGCGTCGCAGGTCGGCGCCATGACCTTCATGCAGTTCGCCAGTGTGAAGCTGCTGGGCGTCGACTGTTACGTCAGCCGTTCGGGCTATACCGGCGAAGACGGTTTCGAGATCTCGGTACCGGCCGAGGCTGCGGCAATGCTCGCCCGTGTGCTGCTGGCCGAGCCCGAGGTCGAGGCCATCGGCCTGGGTGCCCGCGACTCACTGCGCCTGGAGGCCGGGTTGTGCCTGTACGGGCATGACATGGACGTGGGCAGCACGCCGATCGAGGCCAGCCTGACCTGGGCCATTTCCAAGGCCCGGCGTGCCGAAGGTGTACGTGCCGGCGCTTTCCCCGGTGCCGAGCGCATCTTTGCCCAGCTGCGCGAGGGCGTGGCCAGCAAGCGCGTGGGTTTGATGCCCAGCGAGCGTGTGCCGGTGCGTGAAGGGGCACTGATCGTCGATGCTGACGAACAGGAAATCGGCCGTGTCACCAGCGGCGGTTTCGGCCCCAGCCTGGGCGGGCCGTTGGCGATGGGGTACGTGCACAGCGCGCATGCGGCGCTGGACACCGAAGTCTTCGCCCTGGTGCGTGGCAAGCGGGTGCCGATGCGGGTGGTGCGCACACCGTTCGTGGCGCAACGTTACTACCGTGGCTGAAGCCCTGACTGCCGGAGCATGAACATGAACCAGACCCTGCCTGCCGCCACGCGCCCGCAGCCCCTGCAAGCCGGCGTGAAACTGCGCGGCGCCGACAAGGTGGCGCGCATCCCGGTGAAGATCCTGCCCACCGAGGAGGTGCCGCGCAAACCTGACTGGATCCGTGTGCAAATTGCCTCTTCACCCGAGGTCGCGCGGGTCAAGGCGCTACTGCGCAAACACAAGCTGCACAGCGTCTGCGAAGAGGCTTCGTGCCCGAACCTGGGCGAGTGCTTTTCTGGCGGCACGGCGACGTTCATGATCATGGGCGACATCTGCACTCGGCGTTGCCCGTTCTGCGACGTCGGCCATGGCCGGCCGAAACCGCTGGATGCCGATGAGCCGAAAAACCTGGCAATTGCCATCGCCGACCTGCGCCTTAAGTACGTGGTGATCACGTCAGTGGACCGTGACGACCTACGCGACGGGGGTGCCCAGCACTTCGTCGACTGCCTGCGCGAAATCCGCAAGCTGTCGCCGGGCGTGAAGCTGGAAACCCTGGTGCCGGATTACCGGGGGCGCATGGACGTGGCCCTGGCCATCACCGAGCAGGAACCGCCGGATGTGTTCAACCATAACCTTGAAACCGTGCCGCGCCTGTACAAGGCGGCACGGCCGGGTTCGGATTTTGAGTGGTCGCTGGACCTGCTGGAGCATTTCAAACGCCGCGTGCCCGCAGTGCCGACCAAGTCCGGGCTGATGCTGGGCCTGGGCGAGACCGACGAGGAAGTGATCGAGGTGATGCAGCGCATGCGCGAGCATCAGGTCGACATGCTGACCCTGGGGCAGTACCTGCAACCGTCGCGCAGCCACCTGCCGGTGCAGCGTTTCGTGCACCCGGACACCTTCGCCTGGTTTGCCGAACGGGCTTTGGCGATGGGCTTCAAGAACGTGGCGTCCGGGCCGCTGGTGCGCTCGTCCTACCATGCCGACCAGCAGGCACTGCAGGCGGCCCGTTAAGAGCAGGGGCCGCAGAGCGGCCCCACAGCCATTAAAATAAGCGCCCCTTAGGCCCCAATTGCATCGTTTTTCATGGGCGCATGCGCGCTCTATAGTCCTCGCAGACCAGTCGAAACACCGTCGTGTTTCATCGATGCGAGACCATTACATGAATAACCAAGCAAAGGTCGCTAACGGCGCGCAGCCGGGTATCGGAACACGGGTGGTGTGGGAGGGGGAACAGGTCGAGCACCCCTTCAACGCCACCCAAACCCCGATCATCGCCAGTGCCGCCTATGGCTACCAGGATATCGACGCCTGGTACGACATTGCGCTGGGCAAGCAACCGGGCTTCATCTACAGCCGCATGAGCAACCCGACGGTTGCCGTGCTTGAGGACAAGCTCTGCGCACTTGAACACGCCGAATCGGCTGTGGCCTTCAGTACCGGCATGGCCGCCATCAGCGGTGTGTTGCATACCTTCTTGTGCAATGGCAAGCGCGTGGTCTCGACCCGCGACAGCTACGGCGGCACCAACAAGATATTCGAAGAGTTTTTGCCCCGTCAGGGCGTCGAGGTGACGCTGTGCGACACCCTCGATACCGAGGCCATTGAGCGTGAAATCGCTCGGGGTTGCGATGTGGTCTACCTGGAGACGCCGAGCAACCCGACACTGAAAATTCTCGACATCCGCCGCCTGGTGGCCGCGGCCAAGCGCGTGGGGGCATTGGTCGTTGCCGATAATACGTTTGCCACACCCCTCAACCAGAACCCGCTGCTGCTCGGTGTCGATGTGGTGGTGCACAGTGCGACCAAGTTCCTTTCTGGCCATGGCGATGTGCTCGGCGGGGTTGTCTGCGGTAGCGAAACCTTGATGGCGCAGGTGCGTCATTACCGTGAAATCAACGGTGCCTCGCTGGACCCGTTTTCCGCGTACCTGATCATTCGCGGCATCAAGACCCTGGCGCTGCGCCTGCGCCAGCAGCAGGCCAGCGCCCAGGCCCTGGCTGAATACCTGTGCAGCGAGCCGCTGGTCGAGTCGGTCAACTACCCCGGTTTGCCGCAACACCCCGGCCACGCGATTGCCAGTGCACAGATGCGCGGCTTTGGCGCGATCGTCAGCTTCGTGCTGGTGGGCGGCATGGACACTGTCGTCAAACTGCTGCCCAAGCTGCGCTATGCCCACCGCGCCGGCAACCTCGGTGCGGTGGAAACCATCTACGGGCCGGCACGGACAACCAGCCACGTGGAAAACACCCTGGAAGAACGCCAGGCACTGGGCATTTCCGAAGGCCTGGTGCGGGTTTCGGTGGGCATCGAAGATACCGCCGACCTGCTGGCAGACCTGCGCCAGGCGTTCGCCACAGTGCACGCCCAACGGGTGCAGGGGCAGGCCAGCGGTACCTGTGGCCGGCACGTCGAAGTGTCCACCTGAGGCACTGCGCACGCCCTTCAAGATTCATGAAAGCCATAACAATAACAGCCGCTGGCACATCGACGGGGCAGGCCTCAGGGCCTGTTGCCGGTTGATTGCCAGACACTTCATGAGAACCCAATTATGTCCACCGAACACTCAAACGCGGCGTCGGGCCAACCGGCCGGCTACAAGAAAGAGATGCACACGCGCCATATCGTTATGCTGGCGCTGGGCGGTGTGATCGGCACTGGCCTGTTTCTCACCTCGGGTTACACGGTCAACCAGGCCGGGCCCCTGGGCGCGGTGATCGCCTATATCGTTGGCGCGGTCATGGTCTACCTGGTAATGGTCTGCCTGGGCGAGCTGGCGGTGCAGATGCCCGAAACCGGCTCGTTCAGCAGCTACGCAACCCGCTATCTGGGGCCGGGCACCGGGTACACGGTGGCCTGGTTGTACTGGCTGACCTGGACGGTGGCCATCGGCTCGGAGTTCACCGCCGCGGGTATCCTGATGGTGCGTTGGTTCCCCGACACGCCGGTGTGGATCTGGAGCGCGCTGTTCGCCATCACGGTACTGGTCAGCAATGTGGTGTCGGTGCGCCTGTTCGCAGAGACCGAGTTCTGGCTTTCGCTGGTCAAGGTGCTGACGGTGATCACCTTCATCGCCATCGGTGGGGCCGCGATCTTCGGGCTGTTCGAGGTGCAGCATGTGCAGGGCATCGGGTTGTCCAACTTCACCCGTGAAGGTTTGTTCCCAACCGGCTTGCTGCCGATTGCAATGACGTTGCTAGCGGTGTCCTTCGCCTTCTCCGGCACCGAGCTTATCGGCATTGCCGCCGGTGAGGCGAAAGACCCACAGGTCAGCGTGCCCAAAGCGATACGTACCACTGTAGTACGCTTGGCGCTGTTCTTCGTTGGCACCATCATCGTCCTGGCCACCTTGTTACCGCGTGAACAGGCAGGCTTGGTCGAAAGCCCCTTCGTTATGGTCTTTGACCTGATCGGCATCCCGTACTCGGCCGACATCATGAACTTCGTGATCCTCACCGCGCTGTTGTCTGCCGCCAACTCCGGGCTTTACGCGGCCTCGCGGATGCTGTGGACGCTCAGTGACCAAGGCCATATGCCCAAGTGCTTCGCCCGCCTGTCGCCACGCGGCACGCCGGTCAACGCCATCATGCTGAGCATGGCCGGGGCCTTGGCATCGCTGCTCAGCAGCGTGCTGGCGCCGGACACGGTGTACCTGGCGCTGGTGTCGATTTCCGGCCTGGCGGTGGTGGTGGTGTGGATGAGCATCGCCGCCAGCCAGATGGCCTTCCGTCGGCACTATGTGGCCAATGGCGGTCGGGTCGAGGACCTGCACTTCAGGGTGCGCGGCTACCCGTGGGTGCCGCTGGGCGCGATTGCCTGTTGCGTGCTGGCGTGCGTCGGCATCGCCTTCGACCCCGAACAGCGTGTTGCCCTGTATTTCGGCATACCGTTCATTGCCTGGTGCTACTTCGTCTACTGGGTGACCTGCAACAAACGTGCCCAACGGTTGGCCGCAGCGCCGGCAGGATCAGGTGTTGGCGCGACCTGAACGACTCGGTTCATGATGCACGGATCCAACGGTGAACGAGGTCGTGTCGATGAAGCAAAAATCCCTGCCGCCGCTCAACTGGCTGCGGTCTTTCGAAGTGTCGGCACGCGCCTTGAACTTTACCCACGCGGCAGAGGAACTGCACCTTACCCAGGGCGCGGTGAGCCAACAGATCCGGCAACTGGAGAGCCACCTGGGCGTGGCTTTGTTCAAACGCTTGCCCAGGGGCCTGGGCCTGACCGAAGAAGGGCAGTCCTACCTGCCGGTGGTGCAGGATGCGATCAGCCGCCTGGCGGTGGGCACCAACGAGATTTTTGGCCAGCACAAACGCGGGCCGGTGAAGGTGCGTGGCAGCTTGTCGTTCCTGCAGTACTGGCTTGCCCCACGGCTGCCGGACTTCAGCCGCCAGCACCCGCACATCGATATCCGCTACATCAGCAACCTGTGGGTCAAGGCGCCGGATGGCGAGGACGACCTGGAGGTGCGCTGGGGCAATGGCGAATGGCCCGGCCTGCATGCCCAACGGTTGACCTGGGACGTGCTGGTGCCGGTGTGTTCACCGGCACTGATGGCGCGCTCGGCCATTCGCGAGCCACGCGACCTCAGGCACCACCCGTTGCTGCATGTGCTGGGCTATGAGGAGGGCTGGGGGTATTGGCTCAAGCGGGTTGGCGCGGACGATGTCGATTACTCGCGAGGGCTGCAGTTCGACACGTTGGTGTCCACCATCCGCATGGCCGAACTGGGCCAGGGGGTGGCGCTGGCGCGGTCTTCCGTGGTCGAGGACCAGCTCAGGGAAGGCCAGTTGGTCGCGCCGTTCAGCCAGCGCATCGAAGCAAGTGAGTCGTTTTACCTGGTACGCGAGCAGGGCCGTGCATTGCCGCCCGATGCTGCGCTGTTTTCTTCCTGGCTGGTGGCACACGCGCACCGGCCTTCGTAACCCTGTGGAGTTTTCATGCACTACGTCAGTACCCGCAACGGTGATGTACGGGCGGACTTCCGTGAGGTCGTGCTGTCAGGGCCTGCCGCCGATGGCGGGCTGTATGTGCCGGCACACTTGCCGGTGATCAGCCCGGAGGCGATCGCCAGCTGGTCTTGGCTGCCATTCGATGAGCTGGTCTGGCGGGTGATCGCGCCCTTCGTCGGCGATGCCATCGATGATCAGTGCTTGCGCGCGCTGCTCAGCGACAGCTTCAAGGCCTTCAGCCATCGCGCCATCACGCCGTTGCAGCAAATTGGCCATAACGAATGGATTCTGCAGCTGTTTCATGGCCCCACACGTACCTCCAAGGACTTCGCCGCGCAGCTTCAGGCGCGGCTGGTCGGCCACTTTCTCGACCAGTCGGGCGATGAGGCACTGGTGGTGGGCGCCACCAACGGGGATACCGGCATTGCAGCCATCGAGGCCTTCGCGACCAGGGCGAATGTGCGCCTGGCAATCCTCTACCCCCGCAACGAGATCCCTGCAGACCGCCTGGCCGCCTTGCTGGCGGCAGACCCCGCCAGTGTTCAGCTGATCCCCGTCGATGGCAGTTTCGATGATTGCCAGACGCTGGTGGCGCGGCTGTTTCGTGCCTGGCCACTGGAGGGGTTGATACCGGTGTGTTTCAACTCGACCAACTGGGTAGGGGTGCTTGCGCAGATCGTATTCTACTTTCACGCGGCCTTGCAGCTGGGGGGCGGCACCCGCCCGGTCGGGTTCAGCGTACCAGCGGCGAGCTTCGCTGAAATCTACGCCGGCTTCATTGCGCAGAAAATGGGGTTGCCGATCAATCAGGTGATCGTTTCGACCAACAGCAACGATGCCCTTCACCGTTTTCTGCACCGCAATCGCTACGCCCCGCACGCCAGCCAGCGCACGTTGTCACCGGCCATGGACTTCTCACTCTATTCAAACCTCGAACGCTTCATCTGGGAGCTGTACGGGCGCAGTGGCAGCAGCGTCGCGGCGCTGATGGCGCAGTTCGAGGCGTGCGGTGAACTGAGTATCGGCAATGCGCAATGGCTTCAGGCGCGGGTGTTGTTTGATTCCTATGCGGTGGATGAGGGGGAGGTGCGTGGCGAAGTCATCAAGCTGCACGCGCAAGCCGCAGCGCTGGTTGACCCGCACACGGCAGTCGGCGCGTTGGCCGGCCGGATGCATCGGCGCAGCCTGGGTGCGCCGATGGTGACCCTGGGCCAGATCGCGCCGGTCAAGTCTGCCGCGCTGCTGGCGCAGCTGGGCGTCTGGGACGGTGAGCTTGCGCCTCAGCCAGCGCTGCAAGACGGGCCGCCAGCCCTAGGCCAGGGGGATCTGGAGGGCTTGTGCAAGGCCTTGCTGGCGGCGCAGTCGAGGCCCGCATGAAACGCATCCTCGATCCGCTGGACGAGCGCATACTCGCCGAGCTGAGTGCCAACGCGCGGATCGCCCATGCCGAGCTCGGGGCCAAGGTAAACCTGTCGCGCAATGCGGTGCGCCAGCGCATCGAACGGCTTGAGCGCGATGGCGCGATACAGGGTTACACCGTTCGGCTGGGCGACTCGCGTCGGCCGTCCTCGTTGATCAGCGCGGCGATTTTCGTCTATCGCTACGATCGCATGCGCGGCGACGACGTGCTGGCCAAACTGCGCACCATTCCCGAGGTGATCCAGTGCGAAGTGCTCAGTGGCGAGTTTGACCTGATGTTGAGGGTTGAAGCGGCCACCCCAGAACGGGTCCACGCGGTCTGGAAGGAAATCGCCGGCATGCCGGGTGTTGAAAACACCGTTACCTCGTTCGTCCTCTCCGCTGTCTTTTAATCCCCGCTCCTACATGAAACGCGAGCTACCTGTGACGGCCATTTCGCACGTGGGCAGAACGCCCAATAAATACGGCGCTTTGGCCTATTCAACTGCCCGTAGCCGGCTCGTACGCTGGGCCCATCAAACAACAGCAAAGAGGAATGCCTTCGTGACTGAATACAAAATTGCCCTGGTCGGTTTTGGTGGTGTGAACAGGGGCCTGGCCCAGTTGATCGCAACGAACAACGACAACTGGCAGGCAACCCTCGGTTTCAGCCTGAAGATCGTCGGCGTCACCGACTTGTTCCTCGGTTCGGTGGTTGACCGCAATGGCCTGGACGCCGCCGCGCTGGCTGCCTTGCCAAGCGAGAAGGGCGCGCTTGCACAGATTGCAGGGGGCACTGCCGAGGCGTTCAACGAAACCGTGATCAAGCAGTCCGGCGCTGACATCATCGCCGAGGCCACCTTCACCAACCCCGTCGATGGTGAGCCGGCCGCCACCTTCTGCCGCTGGGCACTGGAGAGCGGCATCCATGTGGTGACCACCAACAAGGGGCCGATTGCATTGCACGGTGCCGAGCTCAAGGCGCTGGCCCGCCGCCACAACGTCGCGTTCGAATACGAGGGCTCGGTGATGAGCGGCACACCGGTGATCCGCCTGGCCAAGCAGGCCCTGGCGGGGTCGCAGATTCAAGGCTTCGAGGGCATCCTGAACGGCACCTCCAACTATGTGCTGACCCGGATGAAAGACGGCATGTCGTTCGCTGATGCCGTGGCCCAGGCGCAGCAGCTGGGGTATGCCGAAGCCGACCCGACGGCGGACGTCGAGGGCTATGACGTGCGCCTGAAAGTGGTGATCCTGGCCAACGAGTTGCTGGATGCGCGGTTGAGCGTCAGCGATGTGACGTGCTCGGGCATCAGCGGCATCACCGCGTCGGACATCGTCAAGGCTCAGGCCACGGGCCAATGCTGGAAACTGATCGGCGCTGCCAGCAAGGGCGCTGACGGCGCGGTGTCGGCGAGTGTCGAAGCCCGTTTGTTGCCGCTCGACCATCCGCTTGCCGGCATCAGCGGCGCCATCAATGCGGTGTCGTTCAACACCGGGCTGCTGGGCGCTGTCACGGTGTCCGGGCCGGGTGCGGGGCGTATCGAAACCGCCTATGCCTTGCTCTCCGACATCATCGCCCTGCACACCACCCCCCGCCAGTAAAACGGAGCCTTTATGAGCGTATCTCGCATGGCCAGTGTTCACGCTGTAGCGCCGAGCCACATCGACGTGTTCAGCCCGTTTGACGGCCGCGTGGTGGGGCGCGTGCCCTGTCTGGACGCCACCGCTGTGCCCGCCTTGCTGGCGCGGGCACGGGCGGGGTGCGTTGAAAGTGCAGCGATGCCCCGGCACCGTCGCGCGCGCATTCTGGAAGAGGCCGCGCGGTTGGTCGAGGCCGATGCCGCCGCGTTCGCCAACTTGATCGTGGCCGAAGCCGGTAAAACCCTGCGTCAGGCCCAGAAAGAAGTGAAGCGCTGTGTGAACACGCTGAAGCTGTCCGCCGAGGAAGCGCGGCGCAATGCCGGCGAAGTGGTGCCCTTCGAAGCGTATGAGGGCTCCGAGGCCCGCCAAGGCTGGTTCAGCCGTGAACCGCTGGGCCTGATTGTCGCGATCACGCCCTACAACGACCCGCTGAACCTGGTGGCGCACAAGTTAGGCCCGGCGATTGCCGGTGGTAATGCCGTGATCCTCAAGCCGTCCGAACTGGCGCCGCTGTCGGCGTTGAAACTGGTCGATTGCCTGGTGCAGGCCGGGCTTGGCGAAAACGTGGTGACCACGGCAACCGGGGGTGTCGAGCTGGGCAAGGCAT
Source organism: Pseudomonas sp. E1MeOHC2 (assembly GCF_058745025.1). Classification (NCBI taxonomy): domain Bacteria; kingdom Pseudomonadati; phylum Pseudomonadota; class Gammaproteobacteria; order Pseudomonadales; family Pseudomonadaceae; genus Pseudomonas; species Pseudomonas sp. E1MeOHC2. The sequence continues at coordinate 5,809,273 of NZ_CP196675.1, read as the reverse complement.
TGGTCGAGCTGCGCGAGGTGCGGATGATTTCGTTCACCGGCGGCTTTGCCACCGGTGAAGCGATCGCCCGCAGCGCTGGGTTGAAAAAGCTCGCCATGGACCTGGGCGGCAATGCGCCTGTGCTGGTGCTGGAGGACTGCGAGCTGGGGCCGACGGTGGAGTCTTGTGTGTCGGGTGCCTTCTGGGCAGCGGGGCAGAACTGCATCGGCACACAACGGATCCTCGTGCAACGTAGCCTCTACGCGGCCTTTCGCGAGCAGTTCGTGGCGCAATCCAAGGCATTGTCCGTGGGGGACCCGGCGAGCACGGACACGGATGTCGGCCCGATGGTCACCGAACAGGCGGCCCGGCGCACCGAGCAACTGGTGGACGAGGCGCTGGGGGAGGGCGCGACACTGCTCTGCGGCCATCGTCGGCAAGGCGCGCTGTATGCCCCCACCGTACTGGAAGCGGTCAGCCACAACAGCCGAATCTGGCTGCAGGAAGTGTTCGCCCCGGTGGTGATTCTGGAGCCGTTCGACACCCTGGACGAGGCCGTTGCCCTGGCCAATGCCCCGGAATACAGCCTGCATGCGGGGGTATTCACCCGCGACCTGTCGACGGCGCTGAAGCTGGCCCGGCGGATCGAGGCCGGGGGCGTGATGATCAACGACTCGTCCGATTATCGCTTCGACGCCATGCCGTTTGGCGGCTTCAAGTACGGCAGCCTGGGCCGCGAAGGGGTGCGGTTTGCCTATGAAGACATGACCCAGCCCAAGGTGGTGTGCATCAACGACCTGGACCCGCAGTAACGGCCTGACCTGCCTTGACTCTCCCGTTACAGGCAGGCTTTACCCAGAGGTCGCCAACAAGAAACCCACTGCGCTGTCGCGCAAGCGCAAAGGCTGTCAGCCAGTCACGGACCCTGTGGGAGCGGATTTACCCGCGAACACCGGCAAAGCCGGTGCCATACCTGCGGCGTCTGCTTGGCAGAACCCGTTCCCACAGGGGCAGCCATTCGCTTATGACCTTTGCTGTCTGCGTGACCGTGCAACCTCGAATTCAAACAATTCGAAGGAAAAACCTCGTGAAGCGCATAGCCATTTTCTGGCCCTGAGTTGAGAGGGATCGCCGTCGCGTCTTTCAGCCACCTTGGTTGCTGTCGAAAACGGAAAGTAATGTGGGTATGATGTGATGGCCTTGAGCCACCTTTGTCGAGGGCCGCGCCTCACCTTTGATAAAACTGACTTACTCCCCTACTTTTACCCGCGACCTTGGAACGGTGACACGCAATGGATGCCAGCATTCAGAAGATTGAACTCTACGGCCACACCCTCGAAACACCGCAGAGCAAGCTTGATACCAACCAGGTCAGGCGAGCGTTCTCGACGATCGCCTCGACGTGGTCGCGGAAAATCAACGCCAGCTTTTATGATCTGTTTTCCAATCTGGATAGCCTCTATGACGGTGGCGACGATCTAGCAGACAAGATTCGCGCCGAGGCAATAGGCCAAGCTATCAAACTCACCGTGGCCCACGGGATTTACGATATCGACGAGGAACGCTTCTACGACGCGTTCATGCAGCGCTACGACTCATGGGATGAAGACTTCGGCGTATTGGCCGAGCAATATGAAGCCATTGCCGAGCGCTCAGCCGAACTGGATGCGCATCGCACCAATCGCCGACGTGGCCGACGCCAATGGGTAGGCTACTCAGAGAAGGCGGTACACGATGCCGACGCGAAGAACCTGATGTCCAATATTGGCCATGGTGTATTCAACCTGATGGCCAAAGGGATCAGCGCACTCGGCGACTCGTTCAAGAAAGAAGAGATTTTCAAGAACCCGGCAACGGTCAAGGCTTTCGCAGACGGTGCCAGCAGTATCGTCAATGCGGCCTACCAGGCGACGCTCGACGCCATCAATGCCGATTCACCTGGGAAGTTACATGGCTACTCGAAAGACGAGATCAGAAAATCCCAAGCGATTACCGAAAATATCGAAAAAGGCCTGATCCCGGAAGAGGCCGTTCTGCCATCAGCGATCAAGGCGATCAGTGCTTATCCTTACAACGAGCGGATCTACCCAATCCTGCTGCGCAAGTTCGGCGGTGATCAAGGGCGACTCGATGGCGTTGTGGAGTACTTCGGTGCGGGCGACTTGCTCAAGGAAAAGCAAACGCTGATCCAGGAGCAATTGCGCCAGTGCGACCTGAGCACGGTGGATACTTTCAACGCCAGTCGGCCGGACATCAAGCGCTACGCGCAATTCATCTGTTATGACGGTTTCGAGGAACACTGTGAGCGAGTGATCGCGAAAATTGTGGCGCGCGAAACTCAAGCAAGCGCGCAGTCTGCCGTCGCACCTGAATTACCGGGCGCACCAAAACACGGTGGCAGCGGGTTGACCGTGGCAACTGCCGCCCGAGGCTTCAGATCCAATGCCGACCATAAGTTTTACGTGGCGCCAGACTTGCCGGTGAAGAAAATCCTGGCCTTCGAATCCAAAAACGCGCTGAACATTGCCAAGGACGAGGTGGTGTTCTTCTTCGACGAAACGCTGTTCGGTTCGGGCGACAAAGGCGTATTGGTTGATCTTGAGTACGTGTATGTGCACTTGCAATTCAAGGAGTCGCACCGCGTGGCGCTTGCCGATATCGCCGACGTTATCATCAGCGGTCTGATGAATAAAAAGCTGACGATCGCCAAACGTGACGGAACTCGGGTGGATGTGGTGCTGACGCAAAGCAACAAAGGCGCGACCAGCCTCAGCGAGGCTATTGTTGGCCTTGTGCGATTGAGAGGGGAAGCGGGGAACTGAATAAAAGCGGCTAGACAGTGTGGGCGAGTCCATACATAGGAGCGGGCTTGCCCAGCGTACACGGGCGTAGCTCGTGCCAGGCGGGTTCATTTTCAGGGCTGTTCTCTTCGCGGGACAAGCCCGCTCCCACAAAGGCTCAGTTCTATGCGCGACCGCGCAGCCATGAAGTAGAGGGCTGTTGTGGCCTGCCGAAGAGCATTCGAGCGCCGCCAGCAGACAAGCATGCAAACTGTCCTTGCGCTGCGCTCGATGAAACGCGACCCCGTGCCTAGTTCGCGGGCAAGAGGATCACGAAGTTCTTTTTCATGTCTTCCAGCACCGTCCATTTGCCCTTGGCGCCCGGTTCGATAATGAACGTGTCGCCAGCGGCCAGTGTGATGGGGGCGCAACCCTCAAGCTCGATGACGCAGCATCCACTCAGGACATGGCAAAACTCCCAAACTTTGTAGTCGATGCGCCACGCTCCGGTGCTGGCTTCCCATTCTCCGGAAATGCGACCTTGCTGTTCATCGTGATAGTACTTGGACGTCAGCGTATGAGGGGTGCCTTCCACGACCTCTTCAAAAAAGGGAAGGTCGCGCACCGGTTGGATATCCAGTTCGCGGAACACGGTCAGTTTCTTGTTCATGGTTTTTTCTCGAGCACGTTGTGGATAGGGCGATACATCAAATAGGCTTCACCGGTTACGCCCAGCATCGGGTGCGGAACGATCTGGCAAGTTTTAACAATTTGAAAACCGTGACGTTCGTAGAAGCGGCGTGCACCGTGGTTCTCTGCATAATCGATCAGGCATAGCCCATTCAGGCCAGCGTCCTCAGCGCGCTGCTGGGCGTGGCGAAGAAACTGCACGCCCAGCCCCTGGCTGCGCCAGGCCTCATCCAGGGCCAGGCTGGATATGTACAAGGTGTCGGGTATTTCCATATCGGAATAAGGTGCGAGGACCGGGTCTGTCTCGACAGGACTGTCAGGGGTCTCGCGCAAGGCATAGCTATGCATCATGCCGATAACGCGCCCTTCGAAAGTGGCCATCAGGCAGTTCTTGTAGGAAAAGTCGCCCTGTTCCCTGGCATAGCGAGACGCACCGACACTCAGCAATGCTTCTCCAGGTGCGGCAAGCTTGCTCCATATGTAATCGGCCATGCCCTCCGATGTCAGTTGAAAGAAGCGCGCAATATCGTGCGCGTCCGAGGCTTGAGCGGGCCTGAAGTCGATAGGCATGTACAGTGCTCCCATGGGATCGGGTGGTTAGTTTTTCAAGGATTACGCCTTTGACTGGGAGGCAGGGTAGGCGGGTTGAACGGTTCCCATCATGCTCTGGGCGAACACTGTCAGCACGGCGTGCGACGCTGCCCCATGCTCAAAGGCACGTGGCCGTCTAATGGCTCAGGCCTGGGGAATCGATCGTGCAGTTGCCGGAGGTGGTGAGGCGAGAAGCGGGGCGACGTGTACTTTCATGGCGGGATGGCCGGAGTCAGAGCAGGGGGGCCTCCGATATGGGGTCGTATGTCACGAAAGGCAGCTACCGACCCATAGCGGCCCCTCGTGGAGGGCAGCTCATGGCCGATTGCTCCCCTCCGCGAGAGGCTGCTGTGGGCCAGCCCCTGGCGAGCGGCCACTCTGGGTCGACAGCGGCTACCCGCACCCTCGGTGAAGCTGGGGCCGCGTTGCAGCCCCTCAAGGGAATGCATCACAAAAGCCCCAGAAAACAACTCCGTGGTTTCAGAAGCTATATTTCACGGTGGCTAGCAAGTTGCGTGGTTCGCCATAGAAGGTAGAGGTATAGCTGCCCATGCCGCTGAAGTATTTCCGATCCGTAACGTTGTTGAGGTTCAACGTACCGCGCAAGTTGTCAGTGAAATCGTACGCAGCCATCAGTCCTGCGAGTGTGTAGCCCTTTTGCTCGAAATGGGCACTGACGGCGCTGGCGCCGAAGCCCAGGGTAGTGTCGTAGTAAGTCCTGCTCTGCCAGGAGACATTGCCACCGACAGTCAGGCGGTTGAGCAGGCCAGGCAACCGATATGTGGTAACCATACGGGCAATTTGTTCGGGCTGAGTGGTGCTGACTTTATTGTCGTCTTTGTCTTCCGAATGCCGGTAGGTATAGCCACCATGGACATTCCAGTCAGGCATCAGCTCACCGGAGATTTCGACCTCAAAACCCCGAGTATAGACCCCAGACGCGGCGCGGTAGGCGGTGGAATTGGGCACATCAACGCGCAGGCCATCAGCCTCGGCTACGTTGTCTTGCTCAGAGGTGAACACAGCCAGGCTGGCATTGAGGCGACCGTCGAAGTACTCGCCTTTAACTCCCAGTTCGTAGCTAGCACCGGTCAGTGGGTCGATCGGTGTGCCGTTGCGATCCGGGTTGAAAGGTTGCGGCTTGAAGATATCGGCGTAGCTGGCATAGACCGTGTGGTGTTCGTCCAGGTCGTATGTAATGCCGGCATACGGCGTCACTACTCCGCTGTCGCGAGTATTGTAATGAACATTCGGGTTAGCCAATGGTGGGATTACCCCCCCCTGATCCCAGTAGTAGTCAGTTACTCGCGTACCTAGAATTATGTTCAGCTCATCGGTGGGTTTGAAAATCGCAGCGACATACGCCGCGCGCTCCCTGGCCACGGTATCGTACGGCACGGCATACAGTGCATTGGTAGGCTTGGCTGGATCATTGTCCCAATTGAAGAAATCGTTAATTCGATAGCTACCGAACGAAATGGTTGCCGATTCATTCTCGTTGCGTGCCCAGTTGACGCCCATGACCATCTCATGCGTACGGCCGAACAGTTCGAACGGTCCGTTGGCGTAAGCTGCAAAATCTAGCTCTTTGGAAGTGGAATAGTACTTGCTGGTGTACGCAGTGGCCGAATGATCTAGCGCGTTGATCTGGCCATTGGCAGTGGAGGTCAGGTTATCAACGTCGTAACGCCGGAAGTTGGCCTCCATCTTAATTAGCCAGTCGTTTGCCAGGCGGTGCTCAACGCTTGTGAAGAAACGCTGGGTTTCTGTGTCGCTGTAGGACCACTTGGCACCGGAGTTGGTCGAACGCGAAGGTTTGACAGTAGCGCCGTTGGTAAAGAATGCTGGCAGGTTTGAGTTGGTTGAACCGTTGGCATGACCTTTCTGGTAGTCCAAGCCGATAGCGATGGTAGTGCTGTCGCTGAGGTCTGCTTCAAGGATGCCATAAAAAACGTGATCCTCACGCTTGAGATAGTCAATATAGCTGCCTTCTTCCTGGGTGGCAGCCACCATGCGGCCCCGTAGGTGGTTGCTGTCGCTGAGTGAGCCAGAAAGATCTACTTCGGTTCGATACTGGTCCCAGGTCCCGGCACCTGCGCTGACATGCCCCTGGAACTCAGCCGTGGGCCGCTTGCGCACGAAGTTGACAACGCCAGAGGGGAAACCGGTGCCATTGAGTAGACCGGCCGAGCCACGCAGTACCTCGATCCGATCGTAGATGGCAGTACCGATCAGGCCATAGTTGTCACGCAATGGCGCGTTGGTGCTCAGGCTTGGCAGGCCATCGAACTGAAAATTGCTAATCTCGAAGCCGCGGGCATAGAAGGCGTTCACCTCGGTATTGCTTTGGCTGACCGTCACCCCCGGCGTCTGGTTGAGCACGTCGGCAACACTCAGTAGGCCTTGGTCCTCTATCTGCTGACGGGTGATAACACTGACTGACTGCGGCGTGTGTCGCAGTGACAGCTTCATCTTGGTTGCAGTGCTGGTGCTGCCAGTGGTGTAGGAACCTGTATTCTCGGTGGTTTCGCCCAAACCGTTGGCCTGGATACTGGTAGCGCCCAATTGCACGGTGCCGGCTTGCACCTCGGCTTTTTCGAGGGTCAGTGTGCCGTTATCTGTGGTGCGCAGTTGTAGGCCACTGCCGATGAGCGCTTGTTCAACGGCAGCATGGGGGCTAAACAAGCCATTGACAGGATGGCTTTGCAGGCCGCGTAGAAGGTCCGGGTCAGCGATGATCACTTGGCCACTTTGCCGGGCGATTTGGCTTAGCGTCTGGTCTAGCGGTTGGGCGGATAGCTCATACCGCATCTCATTCTGCGCAGCTGAAGCCGATGCGCTGGATAAGGCCGTGATACTGCCGGTGATGGCCAGGGAGACGGCTAGAGCCAGGTTCGCGGTGGGCGATCTAAGGGCGCGCATGGGAGAATTTTCCTCGCTATGTGAGTGGTGTCAGCTGCTCTGTCGCACGAGCAGGCGAAACCCCTCACGACGGCGAAAAATTTTTTGGCTGGACCTACACGATGTCAATCAAGGTAATCGGGCCATAGCGGCTGAGCGTGATTGGCAGAACCTGAGCGAGCGATTGCAGGCTGCGTTCGCTATCGTCCAATGGGAACACGCCGAACACCCGTAGCTTGGCTGCTGCCTCACTGATGCGCAGTACCCCGTCGCGGTATGGCCGCAGCGCATCGATGACCTCGCCCAGAGCCACATTGTTTACGTCCAGCAATCCTTCCAGCCACGCATTCAGCCTCCGATGCTGACCGTCGAGCGGGTAAAGCTTCTCGCTGTCAAAGCGCAGTGCGTGGCCTGAGTCGAGCCTTACGCTGGCGCCATGCAGGGTGAGTACCTGTACGCTCTGTTGTTCAACGCTGACCAGTGTACGATGTGCCTGCTGGGCCACGATAAAGCGGCCGCCCAAGCAACTGATAAGGCCTTGAGCGGTACGCACCTCGAATGGGCGCTGGGCATCGTATTTCACCTCGATGCACAGCTCACCTTGGTGCAAGTGGACCCGACGCAGGTCTACGCTGTATTCAACATCCACTGTGGTGCGTGCATTGAGTGTGAGTACACTGCCATCAGCGAGCGCCATGCGTTTGCGTTCGCCAGTGCCGCTGAATGAATCGGTGAACAAGCCTTCGAGCGGCATACGTCGCTGCAAAGTGAGTAACCCGCTGAGTCCGGCCAGGAGCAACAGCGCACTACCTCCGCGTAAAAGCCGACGACGTTCGGGCGATATCGCGCCAGCGCGTAGTACCTGGGTTGCCGCACGCGCCGTGCTGGGTGACTGAACGGCGCTCAGTAACGGTTCGAAGGCAGGTGACATTGCACGGTTGAGACTTTCCCAGGCCTGCCGATGTTCTGTATTGATGGCCAGCCAGCGGTCAAACGCTTGCCGCTCAGTGGCCCCGGCCTCCCCGGAATCGAGCCGCACTAGCCAATCAATGGCCTCCTGCACGGCTGGTGATAGAGCAGAGTGGCGCACGGCCTTTAGCTCCCTATGCCTAGACTGGCCAAGTAACACTGGGTGACCGCACGCTTGATCCATCGCTCGATGGTGGCAAGGGATACGCCCAATTGCTCGGCAATCTGCTGGTGGGTGAGCCCTTCGAGGCGATTGAGCAAAAACGCGTGGCGCACTTTCTCGGGAAGCCCGTCCAATAAGGCATCTACCGCTTCGAGTGCTTCGCGCAGTAGAGCAAGGTCTTCTTCGCTCGGCACTACCGCTTCGGGCAAGTTGGCCAAGGCGTCGAGGTAGGCACGGTGAAGTTCGGTACGGCGCCAGAACGAACACAATACTCGCTTGGCGATCAGGCACAGAAATGCCCGAGGTTCTTCAACACTCGTCAGCTGAGGGGACTTTAGCGTACGAACGAAAGTATCTTGCGCCAAGTCTGCTGCATTGGCATGGCATCCCAATCGGCGCCACAGCCAGCCTTGCAGCCAGCGATGGTTTTCACTGTAAAGGCGATGGAAATGTTGGCTGTGGTGGAGGCTTGAATCGGTCATTAACATGGAGGACTAAGAGGTTAATGCTCTTGATTCTCATTCATTGCTTAGTAAAGAGCAATGCCCCGGTGGAGGACAGGCTTCAGCGTTTTTTCTACCGGTGCGACCGGTTGCTACGGCCACATTGTCGTCAGTCGATCTAAGACCGAACTCCGGAAGACGTGTACGCGGCGCATGCCCAGGAGGGATGAAGGTGCACCTGGATAAGCGTGTTGCACTGCTGATACTCACTGCGGGTCCGGTTCAGGCCGATCTGGAAATACAGAGCCAGACAGATAATCCAGGTCAGTCAGCAGCATTGACGCGTATGCAAGATTCAGCCGCAAGGCGACCGCCATCGGTGGCAAGCATTCCTAGCTTGGAACAGGGCAGGAAGGCGGGCTTGACGTGACTGAGCGCTTTGGGTCGAAAGCAGTCACTCGCGAACGGCTGCTTTCGACTTAGGCTCTGTACGAAAAGTTTTGTGGGAGCGGGCTTGCCCCGCGATGGAGTGCGAAGCGCTCCTGTACCCGATATCAAATAGTGTCAAAGACGCCGCGAATTCAGGCTTTGCTGCCGCGTTGCGGCAGATCGCGGGGCAAGCCCGCTCCCACAACGATGGATAACCATACTTTTTTTCACGTACGTTCGGGTTCATCAAAGAGCAGCTTGGGTTTTCACACAGCCTGGCCCCATAGCGGATATAGCGTTCGTTGCTAGCCTAGGCAACTCAGCAGGTCTAAGCCCATCAGAGCCAGCAATCCTTGAGTTATCGCCTTGCCATTGGTACATCCCACCGTCAGGATAAATGCTTCATCAGGCTTAAGGAGAGAGCCATGTTTCCAATGAATGTGTGGTTTGCCTACACCGCTGCCTGCGTGCTGTTGGTATTGGCGCCAGGCCCTGACAACCTGTTGGCCATTGGCCGTGGTCTCAGCCAAGGCAAAGTCGCAGCGGCCGTATCTGGCATGGCGTCAGGCGCGGGTATTCTGTTTCACGTCGCAGCCGCCTCCTTAGGGTTGACCCTTCTGATGCAAACCTCGGTGGTCGCATTCTGGGTGATTAAATTCATTGGTGCCGGCTATCTACTCTGGCTCGGCATCAAGGTCTTGCGCGCTCGCAGCTTGATCAGCTTTCAGCCGGCGTCCCGGCAATCGTTGCCCAGCATTTTTCTAACGGGTCTGCTTTCGGCTGCGCTCAACCCGAAGCCAGGCTTGTTCGTGTTGGCATTCATTCCCCAGTTCGTCGATCCGGCACGTGGATCGGTCAGCGTGCAGATGATGGTTTACGGGGTGTGGTTTGCTGTACTCACAGCCTTGGGTTTTGCCTTGATGGGCATTTTCGCCACGGTGTTGTCTCGCTACCTGTACCAACGGCCAAGGCTGGTAAATGGGCTAAACGTGGGCGCAGGCCTCACCTTCGTCGCCTCTGGCGTTTCGATTGCGGCTTTGAGTCAAAGATAGTGGAGGGAGAAAGCGGCGGGGCTTTGGGTGAAACCCGCCGGTTTCGTCAGCCATTTCACGCACCTTTCTTATCACTTGTTCAACCCGAGCAGGCGCACGCAGCCCCTGCAACCGCGTGCAACTGCCGATCAGGCAGAGCAGCTGTCTTGCGACTAGCTTTACCTCGAACGCTAAAGTCTGCGCCCACAGTTCAACCAGGTAAAGGTTCGTTATGACTAAAAGAATCGATCTGACGATCACCCACGATTACCTCAATCCGTTTGCCTCGCCGGACGACCCCAAGTTAAGCCCCGAGCTGGTGGACTACCTGTCAGATAGCGCCTGGTACCACCCCGAGCTGACCCTGCACATTCGCTGCCCGGAAGATGAGCGAGAGCGCCTGCAGCAAGCCATCAGCAATACCTTTGCGGAAAAAAGCGAACAACTCAGGGGGGATATTCGCAGCCTACGGCTGGTAGCGTTGATACTCCTGGGCTTGGCACTAGCCTTGGTGCTGGCAGGCACGGCTCTGGGCATTGAAGGCACCATCCCCGTGGGCGTCGTTACCGTCACCGCGTGGATGCTGCTCTGGCGTAGCGCAGAGATATTTTTTCTGGATATCCGCAGCATTAACCGGCAGCAGCGCAAGTACCAGCGCATCGCCAGCGCATCAAAGCAGTTTTGATTGAGCTTGATCGCCCCACGCTACGTGTGGACGTGAGTCGGAACCGTCATCCTGGTTGAAATCAACGCGGGACTGATCCGCCAAAGCGGGCAGGGGAGCCATCCCCCCGTTTACCCAATCGCTTGACTCGTGAATTTTTTAGTGTATTTTTTCATGAAAAATAACTCTAAAAATTTCACGGCAGTCCTAAGCGATGAAGATGAACGAAGAGGTTGAAGCCCTCGCTATCCTTATTCACGACCTGCGCAAATTCAAGAACCTGACCCTGGGCGAACTGGCCGAGCGCATCAACCGCTCGGTCGGCTTCCTGTCCCAGGTCGAACGAGGCGTGTCGCGCCCTACCGTGGCAGACCTCACCGCCATCAGTGAAGCGCTCGGCGTCTCCACCGCGTACTTCTACAACCTGAGCAAGCCCCGCAGCGTCGGCTGGGTCACGCGGCCCCACGAGCGGCGCACGCTGTACCTCGAGTCGGGCATCACCGATGTGCTCGCTTCTCCCACCATCGCCGGCGCCTTCTCCATGCTCGACAGCCACCTCGAACCAGGTGCCAGCAGTGGCGAGCCGTACCTGAGTGACCGCTCCGAGCAGGGCTGTTTCGTGCTCGAGGGCGAACTCACGGTATGGCTGGACAACGGCGACGCCGTGACCCTGCAGGCCAACGACTGCTTCCAGCTGCAGCCCCACGCGCAGTTCCGTTACGCCAACCTGACGGAAAAACCCACCCGAGTGCTCTGGGTCTTCAATTGAATTCGTTCACCTCACAAGGACAAGAAGATGAGTGTCATCTTTCCGGATCTGCTGACTGAAGTGCGCTCGTTCCGAGCGGAACACCCAGAAGTACGTTATGTCGACCTGATTGCGCTGGATATCCCCGGGCACTTCTACGGCAAGCGCTACCCCATCGACATGCTGGAAAAAGTCGCCTCCGGCACGCCGCTGAAGCTGCCGCAGAACTGCGTACTGCTGGGCACCCAGGGCGGTCTCTACCCCATTGGCGACTACTGCTTCGCCGACGGCGATCCGGATGCCGCGCGGCGCTTGGTGCCGGGTACCCTGAAACCGGTGCGCTGGGAAAAAGAACTGATCGCCCAGATGCTCATCACCTCCGACGGCACCGCCAAGCCGATCGAGTTCGAGCCCCGCGAAGTGCTGGCCCGCGTGATCCAGCGCCTGGCCAAGCGCGGCATCCGCCCGGTGGTGGCCTTCGAGCTGGAGTTCTACCTGTTCGACCGCAAGCTCGATAACGGCCTGCCACAGTACCCACGCGACACCGCGACCGAGGACCAGGACGACCAGCCGAACATGCACATCGAGCGGCTGTCGCGCTTCTCGTCGGTGCTCCACGAGATGGTCGATGGCGCCAACGAGCAGGGCGTGCCGGCAAACGTCATCACGGCGGAGCTGGGCCCCGGCCAGTTCGAGATCAACTTCTCGCACAGCGACGATGCCCTGAGCGCGGCAGACTGGTCGGCGCTGTTCTGCCGCAGCACCCGCGGTATTGCGCTGAAACACGGCTACCGTGCCAGCTTCATGAGCAAGCCATACCTGGACGCACCGGGCAGCGGCATGCATGTGCACGTCAGCCTGTACGACGCTGCCGGCAACAACATCCTGGCGGGCACCGACCAGCGCAAGCTGCGTCACGCCGTGGCCGGGTGCCTGGAGCTGCTGCCCCACTGCATGCCGATTTTCGCCCCCAACCACAATGCCTACCGCCGTTACGGTGCGATGGTCAACGCGGCGAGCAAGGCCAGCTGGGGCTTCGAAGATCGCGATGCGTGCATTCGCATCCCTGAGTCCGACCCGCGCAACCTGCGCATCGAACACCGCCTCGCGGGTGCCGATGCCAACCCGTACCTGGTGCTGGCGGCCATCCTGACCGGGATGGAGCATGGCCTGGATCGCGGCGTCGAACCCATCGCGCCACTGAACGACAACCGCCAGAGCGGCATCGACTTCCCCAAGGATGCCCTCAGCGCCCTGGCCGCCATGCGTCACCACCCGGTGATCAACGAGGGGCTGGGCAGTGAGTTCGTGATGGTCTATTGCGAAAACAAATACCAAGAGCAACTGGACTTCATGCGCCACATCGATGCCCGCGAGTACCGCTGGTTCTTGTAGGTGCCAAGGTTCGAACAGCGACGCCTGTCTTTCCACCGTTTCAATACAACGCGCAATATGGATTTGCCGGAGGACGATATGCCCCGTGTGCCCGTTATCGGCATCACCGCATGCACCAGCATGATTGAGCTGCATGCAACCCAGACCATCAGCGAGAAGTACGCACGCGCGGCGGCCAAGGCGGCGTGTGGGTTGCCCATCGTGATTCCCAGCCTCGCCGACCTGATGGACAGCGCCGATATTCTCGACGTGGTGGATGGGCTGATCTTCACTGGTTCACCGTCCAACATCGAACCGTTCCACTACAACGGTCCGGCCAGTGCAGCGGGCACCCATCACGACCCTCTGCGTGATGCCACCACGTTGCCGCTGATGCGTGCGGCCATCGCCGCGGGTGTACCGGTGCTCGGTATATGCCGTGGTTTCCAGGAAATGAACGTGGCGCTGGGTGGCACCCTGCACCAGAAGGTCCACGAGACCGGTATGTTCATGGACCACCGCGAAGGCAAGGGCGAGCCCATCGAAAAGCAGTATGGCCCGCGTCACGCCTTGCATATAGAACCCGGCGGCATGCTCGAGCGCATGGGCTTGCCGGCAATCATCCAGGTCAATTCCATCCACGGCCAGGGCCTCGATGTGTTGGCCCCTGGGCTGAGGGTGGAAGCGCTGGCACCGGATGGCTTGGTGGAAGCGATTTCGGTCGAGCACAGCAAGGGCTTTGCCCTGGCCGTGCAATGGCACCCCGAGTTCCAGGTCATGGACAACCCGCATTACCTGACGATTTTCCAGTCCTTCGGCAAGGCTTGCCGGCACCGCTCGGTGCTGCGCCAGAGGTTGTTGAAGTCCGCCTGAATACCCAGTGTTTCCCACCTACAAAAAAGTACCCGCGCAGCACGGCTGCGCAACTTGATGGAGTGAAGTCAATGAGTGAACAGAATTCGCAGACCCTTGCCTGGCAAGCGATGAGCCGCGACCACCACCTGGCCCCGTTCAGCGATGTCAAGCAACTGGCCGAGAAAGGCCCGCGCATCATCACCTCGGCCAAGGGCGTGTACCTCTGGGACAGCGAAGGCAACAAGATTCTCGATGGCATGGCGGGCCTGTGGTGCGTGGCGGTCGGTTATGGCCGTGATGAACTGGCCGACGTCGCCAGCCAGCAGATGAGGCAGCTGCCGTACTACAACCTGTTCTTCCAGACCGCGCACCCGCCCGCGCTGGAGCTGGCCAAGGCGATCGCCGATGTGGCCCCGCACGGCATGAACCATGTGTTCTTCACCGGCTCCGGCTCGGAAGGCAACGACACCGTGCTGCGCATGGTCCGCCACTACTGGGCGATCAAGGGCCAGAACAACAAGAAGGTCATCATTGGCCGCATCAACGGCTACCACGGCTCCACCGTGGCGGGCGCTGCGCTGGGCGGCATGAGCGGCATGCACCAGCAGGGCGGCATGATCCCGGACATCGTGCACATCCCGCAGCCGTACTGGTATGGCGAAGGCGGCGACATGACCGAGGCCGATTTCGGCGTGTGGGCGGCCGAGCAGCTGGAGAAGAAGATCCTGGAAGTTGGCGTGGACAACGTCGCCGCCTTCATCGCCGAACCGATCCAGGGCGCCGGTGGCGTGATCATCCCGCCGCAGAGCTACTGGCCGAAGGTCAAGGAGATCCTGGCCAAGTACGACATTCTCTTCGTCGCCGACGAAGTGATCTGCGGCTTCGGCCGTACCGGTGAGTGGTTCGGTACCGACTACTACGACCTCAAACCTGACCTGATGACCATCGCCAAGGGCCTCACCTCCGGCTATATCCCCATGGGCGGCGTGATCGTGCGTGACGAAGTGGCCAACGTCCTCAGCGAAGGCGGCGACTTCAACCACGGCTTCACCTATTCCGGCCACCCGGTGGCGGCCGCGGTGGGCCTGGAGAACCTGCGGATCCTGCGGGACGAGCAGATCATCGAGCAGGTGCAGAAAAAGACCGCCCCTTATCTGCAGCAGCGCTTGCGCGAATTGGCCGACCACCCGCTGGTTGGCGAAGTGCGCGGCCTGGGCATGCTCGGCGCGATCGAGCTGGTGAAGGACAAGGCCACCCGCGCCCGTTACGAAGGCCAAGGGGTCGGCATGATCTGTCGCCAGCACTGCTTCGACAATGGCCTGATCATGCGCGCCGTGGGCGACACCATGATCATCGCGCCGCCGCTGGTGATCAGCATTGAAGAGATCGACGAACTGGTGGAAAAAGCCCGCAAGTGCCTGGACCTGACGTACGCGGCTATTGGCTGAGTGAGGGCGTCGCTGGGGCCGCAACGCGGCCCCAGATGCTCGACTCCCACGCAGCAATAGCGTGAACAATTTTGCTTTGCGAGTTGAATCCTGTACTTTTCACGGCATCAATTTCCCCGTCCGATAGCCGCGATTCAACTATGAAAGTGCACGAAGAAATCGAAGCCCTGGCCGTCCTGATTCGCGACCTGCGCAAGTTCAAAGGTCTGACCTTGGGCGAGCTGGCCCAGCGCATCGGCCGTTCTGTGGGCTTTCTCTCACAGGTCGAGCGCGGCGTGTCGCGCCCAACCGTGGCCGACCTCACGGCTATCAGCGAAGAGCTCGGCGTCTCGACTGCTTATTTCTACAAGCTGGACAAGCCTCGCGAGCTCGACTGGGTCACTCGCCCTCACGAGCGTCGCACGCTTCACCTGGCCGGCGGCATCACCGATGTGCTGGCCTCCCCGACGATAACGGGCGCGTTCTCCATGCTCGATAGCCACCTGGAACCGGGGGCCAGCAGCGGCGAGGAGTACCTGGATGACAGCTCGGAACAAGGCTGCTTCGTGCTCGAAGGCGAGCTGACCGTCTGGCTGGATGGCGGCGAGCCGGTAACGCTGCGCGCCAGTGACAGTTTTCAGCTGCAACCCCACGCCAGTTTTCGATACGCCAACCTCACCGACAAGCCCACCCGCGTACTCTGGGTATTCAGCTGAGGGTTGCGCCCCGCTGCCTGATCAAGGTAGCGGGGCGCCTTGCTACTGAATGACCACCGGCACTGTGCGCACCGTTCCAAGCGAGGAGCGGATCGTGACCGTTGGGGCAGCGCTCGGTACCACGCCCGTGGTGGTGGTCGACAGCCGCCAGCGGCCGCTGATCGGGACTGTAGCGGTGCCCAACGTGACCAGCCCGTTGGAGGTTGTAACTTGAACGGTCAACGTATTGCCGACTACCGCCGAGGAGGTCCCAGACAGGTCCCAGGTCAAGCGGTCGTTGGCGCGCGCCCGTGCCACGGCGGTGGTGACTACCAAGGTTTCTTGCGTCACCTGCGGTGTAACCTGCACGGTGACGGTGGCGGGTGCCGAGAGCGTTCCGAGCGCATCCCGGACCTGGTAGGTGAAGGTGGTGGCAAAGGCGCTGGTGACATTCTGCGGTGCGGTGTAGGTCACCACTGTGCCGTCGGTGCTGACACTGCCCTGGCCCGCTGCCGGCTGGGACAGGATGATGACGGTCAAGGGCGTACTGCCAGAGTCGTTGAGCAACACATTCAACGTCAGCGTTCCGCCTTGGCTGGCTGCAGTGTCGTTAGTGGCGACCGGTACCGGGTTCGGGGTCACGTTGACCGTGACCGTTCCAGGCTCCGAATCGAGGCCCTTGCTGTCCCTGGCGATGTAGCTGAAGGTCGCCTGCAGCGGGGCATTGGTGGCCGGTGGTGTGTAGGTCAGGCTGGTGGTGCCATTGAGCACCACCGTACCCTGGCCGGCCGCCGGTGGTACGAAGCTGCCGATGGTCAGCGGCGTGTCGTTGTCGGGATCGCTGTCATTGGCCAACACGTTGATGGTGATCGGTACGCCTGCGTTGGTGCTGACGGTATCCGCCACGGCAAGGGGTTTCTCGTTGCCGGAAGGAACCTCGACGATGCCGGTAACGGTCACCGGTTCGCTGTCCGCTCCGCCAGCAGCCGACTTGACCGTAACGCTTTCCGGTGGCTGGCTCAGATCATTGACCACCAGCGTGCCGTCTGCTGGCAGAGGACCGTATCCCTGGGCGACGAGGCCAGGATTAAGGACCTTGTCGCTGGAGCTCGCGGTGATGGTCAGGCGGCGATTGGCCGGGTCGTATTGAGCCGTACTGACTTTCACCACATCGACAGGCGTGCGTGAAACCGACGTGGGTTTGCTCACGCCACCCAATTCGCTTGCTGTCAGTACCACCACTGATGGCGGTGCCGCAGAGGTGGCGAAGGTGGTGTAGAAGTAGCCGTTGTTGTCCGTCAGCAGGTTCGCGTTGGGCAGGCACGGTCCTGGTGGTGTGCCGGTCAGGATCAGGGTGGTGCGGTAGCACACTGTCGAAGCAGCCGGCGTCACTGCCTGGGTACTGCTGTTGGTACGGAACGAGTCGGCAAATACTTCGATCTGCGAGCCGTTGCTGTCACGCTGGTAGGTGATGCGCTCCACTTCCACCGGCGTCTGGGTGCGGTCGTCGTAAATCTTGCCGGAGATAGCGAACAGGTTGCTGCGCAGTGTGCCCGCAGGGCCGGAGATCTCCAGGTAGTTCTGTGGGTTGCCCTCGGCATCAAGGACCGGGCTGCCGCGCACCTGGTCAGCGAGGTTCGGGTCGCCGACGAACTTCTCCTGCAGGCCGGTTTCCGGGTTGGTCTCGGTGAAGTAGCGGGTGATTTCCGTGCCGGCTTCATTGGTCAGGCTATTGGGGGCAGACGCGCTGTACAGGAACGGCCCGAGGGCTCCCTGCAAGGCCCCCGAATAGTTGAGCGTGGCGATGCCGATATCACTGGTATCGTTGATTGCCCGCCGCCCTGGCGTGGCAACGACGTACACTTTGGTACCGTACGGATGGCGCACGGTGTACATCCCCGCGGTGGGAACGGCGGCGCGGATACGGATGCGCGCGAAGTTGTGCTGTTCCCCATCGATGATCTCGCCTTCGCCGGCCACCGCTTCCAGTGCAGCAACGTACTGCTCGATGCCGAAGGTTCTGTCACCGACGCTGCCGTCAGCGGTGAACCAGAAGCTTTCACCTGGCCAGTTATTCGGGAAGATGATGGGCTCGGCGGGATTGAAGCCGCCTTCTGCAGGAATGGTGCACATGTAGCCGGGGGCAGCGGCGTTGCCCGGCGCACGGGAGCTGACTGTCTTGGACAGGCAGAGCTCCAGCTTCACATTGTTGAAGTCCTGATACCACATGGGGAACCGGCCGGTGGCGAGGGTGTAGGGCCCCGGGTCGAAACCCTGCAGCGCGGCGTTGGCACCGCCCACCATGGCGATGGACAGGCTCAGTGTGTTGAATATGAAGCGTGGCCATTTGTTCATGTTAGCTCCTGGCGCTTGATCCGAATTCGGATGGGTCACTGGACGATGACCACTTCTTCTGTATCGCTGCCGCCGTTCGCCGAAGTGACCCGAATGGTCGCCGGCGGGACGGTGCCGGCGTTGGGTGACAGGGACTTGTCGGCGCCGCCGACAAGTTCACCGATCAGCCCACCGCTCCTCCCGGCGTAGGCCGTCAGTTTTGGCGGGGTGATACGGTCGCTGGTCGAGGCCTCGATGGTCAGTCGACCGGTGCTGCGGCTGTATTCGGCGCGGCGGATGGTGACCAGATCGGTCAGTTGCACAGGCACGGTGGTGGGCACATGGAGGGTAGGGATCGCCAGATGGTTGTCGACAGTCACTTGCAGGATCGCCGGCAGCGTCGGGTTGACTATCGACTGGCCATACCAGCTTCCGGTCGAATTGGCTTCGGTCATGGTCACGGAAGTGCCCGCGCTGTCCAGGAAGCTGGCCGAACCGGGAGGCGGAGGCGCCATGGTGAAGACATCTTGATGCGCGACCACACCAGTGGCCGTGGTTCCCCTCGAGTAAGTCGCACGTTGGACCAAGGCAGGCGCAGGCAGATCCACCGCGCTGAGCTTGCCGGAAACGGAGAATGTAGTGCTGCGCGTATCGATGCCGTCAGGACCCTGGATACGCAGGTAGTTGGTATTGAAGGAGCTGCCAGTCACTTGCTCCTGCAAGTTCGGGTCGCCGATGTAGGTCTCCTGCTGGCCGGTTTCCGGGTTGGTCTCGGTATAAGGGCCATTGACGCTGCGCAGGAACGGTCCGATGTCTCCCTTCAGCGCGCCGTAGTAATCGCCGGCTGGGCCGATGCCGATGTCCCGGGTCATGTTGATTGCCCGGGTGCCGCCGGTGTCGGCGAACGCTTCCGGTGTGACATTGAACACGTCGACGCCATACGGGTGGGTGACGGTGTAGACGCCGGCTGCGGGAACATCCACCCGAATCCGAATACGGGCGAAGCTCAGTTGGTGGCCGTCGGCGACCTCGCCGTTGAACGCTGCTTCGATGGCCGCGACGTAGGTCAGGTCGATGCCACTGGCGGCGTCGGTAATGGCGCCGTCCGCGGCGTACCAGAAGGTTTCATCTGGATAGTTGGTTGGGAAGACGATGGGTTGGGTGTCATCGAACTCCCCAGGGGCCGGGTTGAGGACGCACATGTAGGCAGGCGCCCCGGGCGTGGCGGCTGTGCGCGAGCTGACGGCCTTGCTCAGACACAGGTCGAGGGCGCGGCCGTGGGTGTCCTGGTACCAGGCGGCGTAACCCGTCTTGTTTCCGCTGTCGAGCGGGTAGGGGCGCTCTCCAGGGATACCCGGGTCTACGGCGTAGAGGCCTGCCTGCGCCGTCCCGCCACTCAATGACGCAAGCAGGAGCGAACTTGCCAGTAGGGTCAATCTGTTGTGCATGATTCAGTCCTCTGGAAATGACCCAGGCTGGGTGACGCAGCTCGGTCGAAGGGGGCTGAACGGCATCAGCAACGATCGTGCCTGTTTAATGCTCAACACAGTTTGGAAGTTATATCGACAGCAAAATACTTGAGTCGAAAATAGTTGAGGAGATCCCTGTTTTGGCAGTGATTCACGCCGTGTTAGTGCGGGGCAGGTGATTCAGTGGCTACTGAAGATTGCCAGTGGTTCATGCTGCAATTGTGCAGATCGAACCGCTGCCTTAATTGATTGAAAGCGGGTCCGGTAGGCGGGCAGAGAGACGCTCATTCTTGTCGAAACGGATACAAATGGGGGATTTCGCCCAGTGGTGGGGGATGTGTACTCAAGCGCCGAGTGCGGCTCTTCAAGGCTTGCGACCGTTTCACCGGTGATACGGTAGGCGATACGTTTACGATTTTTTGTAATTGATGACCGTTTTGTGACAACTAGTCGCGCGCGCGTGCATGCCGGGTTTTCATACATAATTTGAAACAAGTTCCAGGATTTGGGGTAAATAGGGGCGCGTATCTTTTCCCCTCTATTGGGTGGCAACTTCGCAACTGATTGAATTGGTGCTTTTTTTATTTTGGCGCGATATTTGCGCGCGCTAAGTTCAGCCCTGTTTGTGCTGACTTGGAGGCCCGCCCAAATGACCTGCGCACACTTACACACTCCTATCGATCTCAATCGCATACGTTGCTGGTTGAGGCGACCGCAAGGGTTGGCTTTGCTTGCCGGCGTATGGCTCGCGGGTGGCGAAATGGCCGAGGCGGCGGTGCAGTGCCAGCGCATCTTGGTGGCCAATGTCGTGGCCATGGACCAGCCGTTGATGTTCAACCGGCTCGGTGCGCATAACCCCAACGGCATGATGTATGCCCTGCGCGGGGATGTAGTAGACACCAATGGGGTGTTGATTACCCAAGGCGGCAGCGCCACACCCGGTCAAGTCACCTTGCGTCCGGACAAACGTCCGCGCCCATTGGTACTGCGGGTTGCTGCCGGGGATTGTTTGACGGTCAACCTGCAGAACCTGCTGGCTTTCCAGGCCAACCCCAATGGCCAGGGCACTGACCACGAGAATGCCGCCAATGGCGAGTTGCATGTCGACGCTCAAGTTGCCGACCGTCATGTGGGTTTCCAAGTCAACGGCTTACAGGCATTTGGATCGATCAACGATATTTCCGCCAACAGCGGCCGCAACGACAACACCTTGCTGGCGCCCGGGCAAAGCCGTAGCTACACCCTCTACGCCGAACGCGAAGGCACGTTCGCGGCGACCAGTTACGGCGCCACCTTCGGTAGCGAGGGCTCTTCGGGCAACGTCGGCAATGGCCTGTTCGCCCAGGTCGTGGTGCTGCCCAAAGGCGGGCAGGCTTATCAAAACACCGTCACCGAAGAAGAGATGCGCTTGGCCACGCGCGGTCGTACACCGGCCGGCCAGCCCATCATCGACTACCAGGCTCGCTACCCGGTGCTTGAACCCTGGATCTCGGAAGGCAAGGCCGGCAAGCCGATCCTGAGCATGGTCGACGGCAGCGAGATCATTGCCAGCAACGCAGACGCCGTGATCATGGGGCCCAATGCCGATGGCAGCTTCCCACCAACAACCTATCCCCTTGAAAGCCAGGGCAAGCGTAACCCCAGCCTGCCCAATCGCCTGGAGCCATTCCGCGATTTCGCTGCGGTGTTCCATGACCAGTCTGCAGTTGTCCAGGCGTTTCCGGGGTTCTGGGGCGACCCTGTGTTCGGCCAGATGCTTGATCCGACCCGCGACGCCTTCATGGTCAACTACGGTTCCGGTGGCATGGGCGCGGAGGTCATCGCCAACCGGGTGGGTGTCGGCCCCATGCATGATTGCTTGTCGTGCGCCTATGAAGAATTCTTCCTCAGCGCACACACCACCGGCGATATCGCGATGCAGGTGGACGTGCCGGCTAACATAGGGCTCGAGTTGCTGGCGCCTGGCCAAGTACCTCCCGCCGACAGTGTCGGTATCAAGGCCAGCATGGCGCTGTATCCGGCCGAGCCTTCCAACGTTGCCCACAGCTACCTGGGCGATGCGGTGAAGGTTCGCAATATCAGCGTGGGTTACGAGCAACACGTTTTTCATCTGCATGGTCACCAGTGGTTGTTCAACCCCAACGATGACAACTCCGACTACATGGATGCACAGGGCGTGGGCCCAGGCTCCGGTTACACCTACGAGATCGCCAATGGTGGGTCCGGCAACCGCAATCGGGTGGTCGGCGATGCGATCTATCACTGCCATTTCTACCCGCATTTCGCCCAGGGCATGTGGGCCATGTGGCGCATCCATGATGTGTTCGAAGAGGGCACGCGGCTGGCGGTAAGCCAGGCGGGCAACAACAATTTCCACACTCAGCCGTTTGCCTTGCGCAGTGGCTTGCCGGCCTCGGGCGCGCGGGCCTTGCCCGATGGCGAGATCGTCGCCGGCACGCCCATTCCGGCGGTCGTACCCCTGCCGGGCAAGGCCTTGCCGCCGATGCCGGGCAAGGTGGTGGTGATTCCCAAAATGAGTGGTGGAACGCTGGCCGAAGGCCAAGAGCCGGGTGACGATAGCCAAACGCCGGCTGCGCAGCGAGTCGTCGGTTCGCTGGCCCTGGTCGATCGCAGTGAAGCCAACCGCAACGCCGATGGCAGCCTGAAAAATCCCGGCTACCCGTTCTGGATCGGCGGCGTTGAAAGCACCGTCGGCCAGCGGCCACCGACACCGCCGCTGGACATGCTCGATGCGCAAACGGCCACGGCCTTGAAGGGCAGCGGCAAGGCGCTGTGGGCGGCGCTGGATCCGGCCCAGGCCGGTGGTTGGGATGGCGGCCTGCCACGGCATGGCCTGGATGGCTGGGCGGCGGGCGGCGAGGCGCAGGTGACCACCAGCCTGCTGGACATGAGCAAGGGCCTGGAGCGCGCCAAGCCGGTGTATTTCCCCGAGGAGGGCACCGAGGTCGAACAGTCGGCCATGGCCTTCCACGCCACGCCATCACATGCCAGCTTCGCCGTGCTGCCCAGTGGCCAACTGCTGCCGCGCGACTTCCTCACCAACGGCGGCCCTCCCGTGGCGGGTGCGCCGTTTTTCGAGCCGTGCATGGACGACCGGCAAAAACGCCTGACCCGCAGTGCCGGAGCCGGCAATTTCAACAGTGGTGAGCGTCTCGACGCCCAGACGTTCAGCGGTGCCTCGCCGTTCAGCGCCGATCATCCGCGCATTTACAAAGGCGCCAATATCCAGTTCGACGCGGTGTTCAACAAGGTCGGTTATCACTTCCCGCAAACCCGCATCCTCACCCTGTGGGAGGATGCATGGCCGGTGATCAACAAGCAGCGCCCACCTGAGCCGTTGGTGATGCGCATGAACACCTTCGACTGCACCATGTACCAGCACACCAACCTGGTGCCTTCCGTCTACGAACTCGACGATTACCAGGTGCGTACGCCCACCGACGTCATAGGCCAGCACATCCACTTGCCCAAGTGGGACCTGACTGCCGCCGATGGCTCGGCCAATGGATGGAACTACGAGGATGGCGTGCTCTCGCCGTCTACCGTGGTCGAGCGCATCCACGCCATTCGCCGGTTCAACGCTTGCCGGGACGACGACCCACGCGAAGGTACCGGGGACTGTCCCGTGGCCAAACAGCACCCTTACTTCGGGCGATTCAATCGCGCCGACTGGCTGGGTGCGCGCACCACGATGCAACGCTGGTTCGCCGACCCTGTGCTGAACGTGCACAACATCGATCGCGGCCTGGGCAATATCTTTACCCATGACCACCTTGGCCCTTCGACCCATCAGCAAGTGGGCATGTACGCCACCGTGCTTGCCGAGCCTGCCGGTTCCAAGTGGTACCACGCCGAAACCGGCGAAGCCTTGTATAACGGCAGCGGGCGCCAGGACGGCGGGCCAACTTCATGGCAAGCCGTGATCGAGACCGGTGATCTTAACGGTGACAACAAGAACGACAGTTACCGCGAGTTCTTCCTCGAGTTCAGCGACTTCCAGCACGCCTATGAGGCCGGTGTCTACGTCGGCGCGGGCCCCGATGGTATTCCCGATGCGCAAGCCTACCCGGCCACCGCAGACAGCTTCCGCTACGCCATCAACCCGCCAGCGCGCAAGACCGCCGGCAACCTGCTGGAGTCTGTCGTGGAAGTTGCCAGCGGCCAGTTGCTGACGTGTCCGTCGCGGCCGTGCCCGCAAGCGATCTCGGCATCGGACCCGGGCATATTCGTCGTCAACTACCGCCATGAACCCCTGGGCTTGCGCATCTACGACCCCAACAAGGTCGCGCCAGACGGCAAGCGTGGCATGCAGGCCGATGGTTTGGCCGGTGACCTGGCCTATGCCCTGCAAAACCGCACCGACCGGGCGATCCCTGCACTCAACCTGGCCCCTAGCGCGATCACCGCCGCTACCGGCCCCACCGGCGGGGTCACGCTATTGCCCAAACACATCAACCGGGGGGACTTGCCGGGCGATCCGTTCACGCCGACGTTACGCACCTATACCGGCGACAACGTGCGCCTGCGGGTCAATGCCGGCGGCCACGAAGAGGAGCACAACCTGACGTTGCACGGGGTGAAATGGCTGCACTCGGGCAGCGGCTTCGGCAACAGCTCCAACACCGGCTGGAAGGCATCGCAAATGGTGGCGATTTCCGAGCAACTGGGCTTCATGGCCCCTGTCGCGATGATGTCCAGTGCCGCCAGCGATACCGGCGATTACCTGTATTCCATGGATGCCTCCCTGGAGGGCTACTGGAGTGGCCTGTGGGGCGTCATGCGCAACTACTCGTTGAGTCGCAGTGACCTGTTCCCGCTACCCAACAACCCCAGGCCGGTGGCCGCGCGCAACACGGTCAATTTCAATGGCGTATGCCCGCGTGTCAGCCCTAATCCAAGTGGGGTCGGCAACCGGACGACGGTGCAGCGTAACTATGAGGTCGTTGCAGCGCTGGCCAACGATATCCTCGCCAACCCGTTGGGTCTGACCCTTGGCGATCCGGCAGGTGCCGGCCAGCATGTCGGCGGCCCGCTGAACTCGCAGGGCGGCACCCTGGTGTACAACCCGAGGCCGGTAACTGTGCCGCAGGTGACGATCTTCGACCCTGAAGATGGCGAGACATTCACCATTGGCGGGCAGTCCGGCCCATTGCACGACCCGACTGCCATCTTGTATGTGCGCAAGGCTGATCTGGACCCGGTCACCGGCAAGCTCAAACCCGGGGTGCCCGTCGAGCCGCTGGTACTGCGCGCCGCCGCCGGCGATTGCATCAACATCACCCTGGAGAATCGCCTGCCCTTGATGATGCCGGACCTGCCGAACTACGCGGTGATGCAAGGCACGGTCAAGCGTGACCGTTCCGCTGCGCAAGGCTCGACCACCTTCAACAACAACCTGATGCGCCCCTCCAGCCACATTGGCCTGCACGCCCAGTTGCTGACCTACGACGTGAGCAAGTCGGATGGTTTCAACGTCGGCAGCAACCCGGTCCAGACGGTGGCACCACGGGTAGGCAATACGGGGGCTTGGCCAAGCCGGACCTATCAGTACTACGCCGGGCACCTGGAGCGCGCCGGTCAGCCGGTGGCGTCTCAATTGGGGCGCAACGTCGACGTGATCGAGGCGACCCCCATCGAGTTCGGTGGCCTCAACCTGATGCCGGCCGACCCGATCAAGCAACCGCAAAAAGGCCTGGTGGCGGCCATGTCGGTGATGCCGGCGGGTGCCACCTGGCAGGAGGATGCCGCTTCCAGGGCGTCGGCTACGGTGCAGGCGCCGGGCGCGAGCCTGTATCGCGACTTCATCATGGTCTGGCAGAAGTCCCTGAACATGCGTTGGGCCAACGGCTTGCCGGTGGAGAACATGTCGTCCGAAGGGCCGGGCATTCCCAACGACCCGAAAGACAACTCGGACATGGCCATCAACTACAAGAGCGAGCCCCTGTGGTACCGATTCGCCCGAGCGCCTAACGCGCCGTTCGGCCAGGCGGGTGGCAATGGCCTGGGCGCAGTCACGAACGCCCACATGGCCTACAGCAATGCCCTGGTCGGTGGCGACCCGGTAACGCCGATACTGCGCGTCAAGCCGGGGCAGCCGTTCCGCACCCATGTGCTGATGCCTTCGGGAGGGAGCCGTGGAGCGACCTTCCAGCTCGACGGGCATGTCTGGGCGTTCAACCCGTTTCAGGCTGAAAGGGTGGACCTCTGGGGCTACCCGATGAAAGACGCGGGTATCGGTTCGGTTCGATTCGGCTACAACCCCATGGCCATGTACATCGGCGCCCAGGAAAGCGTACTGCCAGCAGCGCATTTCAGCTTCATGTTCCCCAGTGCCGGTGGTGCCAACGCGGTACCTGGCGATTACCTGTACCGGGACTATGCGGCCTTCGGCAATCTGGGCGGCATGTGGGGGCTGTTGCGGGTCAGTGACGAGCCTGCGTCAACCACCGCGCAATGACAGATGCTGTTTATTACGCTCTGTACGAAAAGTTTTGTGGGAGCGGGGGCAGGTAGCATGGACGGCGTGGCGTTGGCGAAAATCATCTGGTCGCGATGGCCATCCATTGCAGTGCTCATTACATCTGGGAATTGCTTGCTCGCGTCGGACGTGTTGCCAACCCACGCGGCTTTCGTTCCCAAGCCTTGGTCTGTTGGCGGGCTGCTGCAAACGGCTAATAGGCTCCTGCATTGCTGAGCCGGACAGAATCGACATCGATTTCAAGTCTCAGCCCAGCGGCCCAAGGGGGTGCATTTCTGAAGACTGCCAAGTAACGGCAATGCCTGTCGTGCTTCATCCCTTGGGCTAGTTTGCTGAAAACAGAGCAGAGCGCGACTGGACTCAGTCCGTCGTCTGCTCCGCTGTGGTATCAGCGGCAGCGGCCGGGGCATCTGCTTTTGACTTCGCACGATTGCGTCGGCCCTGGCTGCGTTGCCGCGAAGCTTGTTGCTTGGCGTGCAGCGCCTGAGCGGCGGTTACAGTGCCAGATGCTTGACCACTCAAGTCCAAGCGCGGCGCACCCTCCACCATGCTTGCCCAGTAGCGGGTTCCCCGACACCAGGTAGAGATGCCCAGCTTAAGCTGTTCGGGGGTCAAGCCGAGCAGCTCCAGGTGTTGCTCGGCATCCTTGAAGATACCCTCCTTTAGCGGCACCTTGGGGGCCGGATTGACAGGGAAGGCCAATGGAAAATGCTTCTGCAACGGCCAGATCGCTGCCACCGCCGGGTCCAGGTCGCGAGGCTTCGCCTGCGGGGGAGATTTGCGCTTGGGGTGTTTCGCGCTATCGGCCTTTACCTGCTCTTTTTCTGCCCTGAGGCGGTCACGTAGCTCAGCTAGTTGTTCAAAACCCATCGTTTAATTCACTGCTTCGAAGTTGATTGCGTGGCGTAAGGATATGCCATTCAGCGCTTGAGAGCAGCTGAAACAGGATGAATCGCCACTGTTTTCGTGAGCGCGAGAATGAGTTGATCTCATCAACGGGTAGGGGAGAGTGGCGTTGACGGCGTACGCGCTGGCGTCTGCGCCTGAATGAAGAAGGAGGATGAATGAGGTAAACGCTACCCTTCAGGTGTAAACCACTATTACTATCGAATCACGCCTTCCATGATCGGCAGGCGTATTGGCGCCACCGATGTGTGCTGACACCCCGCTCGGGCTGCGAGGGGTGCTGATGGCAGTTGCTATGG
The DNA here is from genome assembly GCF_058745025.1 of Pseudomonas sp. E1MeOHC2. Taxonomy (NCBI): domain Bacteria; kingdom Pseudomonadati; phylum Pseudomonadota; class Gammaproteobacteria; order Pseudomonadales; family Pseudomonadaceae; genus Pseudomonas; species Pseudomonas sp. E1MeOHC2. The sequence continues at coordinate 5,782,027 of NZ_CP196675.1, read as the reverse complement.
ACGGCGCCGAGTCAAAAGCCCTCTTGTCGAAAAGTTGATTTCATGCACGAAAAAAACGCCGTACTGATTCTTGAAGCCCCTTGGAACATCTATGAAGGGGATATCAACCGCAGCTCGGTCGAGCCCTTTTTTCAAGGTCTGGCCAAACAATCCAATGATGTCGAAATTCTGCACTCACGCTTCTACGATGTGAGCAGCTTCAGGTTGGCATTCGCTGCGCTGAGCAAGCATAAGTACAAAAATGCCATCGTCTATGTCGCTGGCCATGGCGACGGCCAGCGCGTGGGAGGCGCCAAGATCATCGACATCATGGTCGAGTGCAGCCTAAAGTCAGTGGCAGCCAATATCACCGGGGTGGTTTTGGGCTCGTGCTTCTCCGCTGGCACCGCCAAACGCTCGCAGGCTGACACGATCAATTTCATGGTCCAGGAATCGAACATTGCCTGGGTGGCCGCCTACAACTGCGCCGCGTACTGGCATGAAAGCACCATCATCGACCTGTCCATCATCCGCCAGATGATTCGCGCCAAAGAGTCGGATTTCCAGGATCGCAGTGACATCAGCGAGCAACTGGCGATGGGCATTGAATGTTTCAGCCCTCACTTTGCCGTGGGCAGCAATGGTAAGCCTGGTAATGAGCGGGAGTTAATCAGCCTCAAGCAAGGCATCTCATTCTTCTCTCAACCGCGGGGCCAGGGTAACCGCTCACGCTGTGTCACCTCCGAAGTCTGGAGCATGTGGGAAGGTCTGCAGTTGGAGCATGTAGATGAGCTCGAAAGAGGCTGACTGATGGTAGGTCGACGCGGCCTTCTAGCCGCGCTTGGCCAATTCTGTTTCGAGCATCTGAAGAAACACCTTAACCCGCGCGGGAACATATCGGCGCGATGGGGTGACGGCCCATACCGAGAGCTGTTCCATACCCGCATCCGACAACGCAATTTCGATCAACGAACCGTCTCTGAGCTGAGGCAGGACATCCCAGTAAGCCAACATCGCTATGCCAAGGCCTTGGAGGGCTGCGTCTCGCACCGCACCGACACTACTGGTACTCACTCGGCCTTCCATGCGCCGTCGAACGATGTCTGCGTTTACCACGAACGGCCATTTCGGAACAGCTTGCAGGACGATGCACTGGTGCTGCTGTAGTTCCAGCAGTGTGGAAGGTTTGCCGTGCTTATCCAGGTACTTCGGTGCGGCGCACAACACGCGAGGATTGGGGGCGACCCGCCTGGCAACCAACTCGGAATCGGGCAGCGGCGCGATCCGCAGCGCCAAGTCAAAACCGCGTCCGACGATATCAACCACCGAGTCTGAAACATCCAGCTCAACGCGCAGCCCAGGATACTGCTGGAGCAATCGCTCAAGTATCGCTAGAACAATGGACTGGCCGAAGACGCTGGGCGCCGTCAGCCGCAATACTCCGGTGACCTGGCTCGAAGCAGGCTTTAGGTGTGCAAGCGCACTTTCCTCGGCCTCTATCATCGTGTGGGCGTATGGAAGAAAAGCTTCGCCTTCTGCGGTGAGCGAGACCGACCGCGTAGTGCGGTGAAACAACCGAACCCCTAGCTCTTCCTCCAGCGCAGCTACTCGCCGGGAAACCTGCATCGGTGCCACGTCCAGCTGCCGGGAAGCCGCTGACAGACTACCTGCTGCGACCACCGAAAGAAACACTCGAACGTCCGCTACCAACATCATTACATCCTATTTTGTTATGCCGGTTTCACAGTTGAACGGCTTGGTCAGGGTACAGCCGCACCGTAGCATTCGCAATTATAGGTAAGTAAGTACCAATCTTGAGAATGACGAGGTCTACCATGTCCGATTCGAACCCCGCTATTTTAACGCCTTACGATATTAATCGGCTTGAACTACCCAATCGCTTGGCAGTCGCTCCGATGACGCGTGTGAGTGCCACCCCGTCAGGCCTGGCTACCGATGCAATGGCTCGATACTACGAGCGCTTCGCCCAAGGCGGGTTCGGTTTGATCATCACTGAGGGTATTTACACCGACCAGCAATTTTCCCAAGGCTACCCCTTCCAGCCGGGCATTACCGACTATGAACAGGCTCTCGCCTGGCGTGCGGTGACGGATCGAATTCATGCTCATCAAGGCGCCGTCTTTGCTCAGGTCATGCATGCAGGTGCCCTGAGTCAAGGTAACCGCTTTAGCGGCCAAACCGCTGCTCCCTCTGCGGTTCGGCCCAAAGGGGAGCAAATGGGTTTTTACTATGGAGAAGGCCTGTACCCTGTTCCTAAGGCGATGACTGATGAAGACATCGCTGACGCCATCGCAGGGTTCGCCCAGGCGGCAATACGATCAGTCGCCGAGGCGGGTTTCGATGGCATTGAAATCCATGGCGCAAACGGCTACCTGCTTGACCAGTTTCTTACGGATTACGCCAATAATCGTCATGATCGTTGGGGGGGTAGTACGCAGCAGCGGATGAGGATGATCCTTGAAGTCGTCAAAGCGGTCAGGCAAGCGGTGCAGAATTTCCCGGTTGGGATACGAATCTCTCAAGGCAAGGTCAACGACTTCGTGCACAAATGGGAAGGCGGCGAGCAGGATGCCGAGATTATCTTTGGTCTGCTGGAAGACGCTGGCGTCGACTTTATCCACGTGACCGAGTTCGAGGCCTGGAAACCGGCATTTGCTACCAGCAGTGCCAGCTTGGTCGCATTGGCGCGTCGATACGCGCCTAGAACGGCGCTTATCGCAAATGGCGGTCTGCACGAGATGGCGCATGCTGAGTCGATGCTCGCTGCGGGCGCCGACATCATCGCCGTGGGGAAAGCAGCACTGGCAAATCCCGACTTCCCGAGCCTGCTGTGTGCCGGCAAACCTGTCGCTCCATTCGACGCCTCAATCCTTGCACCTATCGCCAATATCAAAGAGCAGGAGCTGGCGCTTTGAGCAACCAGCCTGGTGTGCTTCGGCGCAGATCTCCGATCATCGCGTTTTTGCAATCACCCCCGTCATGTATTGATTGAGGTCGCGAAAATCCTTAACGCTCCAGGCGTGCGGCGGTATCTTCACGCCGTTCTCCTGCAAGGTCTTTGGGATCAAGTTTCCATTTGGGCGCAGTATCACCGACGCTACAATAACGCCTGGATAATCGCTCAGCCGTTTCTTGAAAGCAGCCGTTGTAAGGTCAGGTGTTGGTGGGTTGCTTTTATTGGCCAGCGCCCCGGTCCCCTTGATATCGGCGCCGTGGCACACGGCACACCGCTGTATGTAGAGATTTTTGCCATTGGCAGTCTCTGCGAGCGCGTGGGGTGTTTGTGCGAGTGAGAAAACCCCTAGTAAAACGAAGAGCGATCTTCTAAATTTAAGTTGGCATTGTTGCTGAAACAGGTTATCCAACATCCCGGTGGGTTCCGACATTCTTTCTTCCTTGGGTGTCAGCGCAGGGCAGGGCAGCCTACTTGCCGCTGTGGCCCCGGGGATGTTATCAGCTCCTGCCAGACTCGTTTTCCCTGCGCGCGCCGCGTAGCGGCTTCGAATACACCGCGTCGCTAAATCAACTCTTTATGTCCCTTTCGCGAAAGTTACGAAATACATGAACTAAGTATTTGTCCTCAGCGATTCTTCTCGCTGCACGGCATCACCAGAATAGCCGCCCTCAATTTGAACCGTCAGCCTGACGCGATGACCACAAAGTTGGCCACGGCGGCTGTCGGCCTTGCATGCGCCCGTTGCTTAGGGCTGATGTAACCCATACCGAATGCTAGGAAAGGAAAGTGTCATGGGAATGACCAGGCGTAAATTTTTGATCGGCGGTGGCGTCGTGGCGGCTGCAGCGGGTGCGGGGATCCTGACCCCTATGCTGACGCGCGAGGGTCGCTTGATCCCCGGCAAACCACGGTTTGGCTTTGTAGAAGGCACCGAGGGAACGTTGCCCAAGCAAGCAGACGTGGTCGTCGTCGGCGCTGGCATTCTCGGTCTCATGACCGCGATCAACCTTGTCGAGCGTGGCCTGTCGGTCGTCGTCGTTGAAAAAGGTGAGATTGCCGGCGAGCAGTCCTGCCGGTTCTATGGCCAGGTCATGACCTACAAGATGCCGGATGCGACCTTCCAGTTGCACCACCTTGGCAAGCAACGCTGGCGCGAGATGAATGCCAAGGTCGGTGCTGACACCAGCTACCGCACTCAAGGCCGTGTCGAAGTGCCTTTCGACGAAGAAGACCTGGAAGGCGTCAGAAAGTGGATCGACCTCAAAACCCGTGAGGTTGGCTCGGACATCCCCTTCAAGACCCGCATGATTCAAGGCACTGAACTTGAGCAGCGCCTGCGCGGCGCCTCGTCCAGCTGGAAGATCGCAGGCTTCGAGGAAGACTCGGGCAGCCTGGACGCCGAGCGTGCCTCGTACGTCATGGCCGACTACGCCAAGAAAATGGGCGTGCGCATCTACACCCACTGCGCCGCGAGGGGGCTGGAAACCCAAGCAGGTGTCATCTCCGACGTGGTGACAGAGAAGGGCGCCATCAAGACTTCTCGCGTCGTCGTGGCCGGTGGTGCCTGGTCCAGGCTGTTCATGCAGAACCTGGGGGTCGATGTGCCGACCTTGCCGGCCTACCAGTCCCAGCAGATCATCAGCGCTGCACCTCGTGCACCTGGCGGTAACGTGGCGTTGCCTGGGAACATCTACTTCCGCGAGCAGGCTGACGGCACCTACGCCACCTCGCCGCGCGTTGTGGTTGCGCCGGTGGTCAAAGAGTCGTTCATGTATGGCTACAAATACCTGCCACTGCTGGCCATCCCTGACTTCCCGGTTCACGTCGCGCTCAACAAGCAGTTGATCGATTCGTTCCTTCAGCCAACCAGCTGGAAACTGGATGAAGTGTCGCCGTTCGAGAAAAACAGGCTGATGACGGCGGCCCCTGATCTTCCAGAGCTCAATGCATCGCTGGCAAAACTCAAGGTCGAGTTCCCAGCCTTCAGCGAGTCGAAACTGATCGATCAGTGGAGCGGCGCCATGGCGATCGCCCCGGACGAGAACCCGATCATTTCGACGGTCAAAGAGTATTCTGGCCTGGTCATCAATACCGCGACCGGTTGGGGCATGACAGAAAGCCCGGTGTCTTCCGAGTTGACGGCCGACCTGCTGCTGGGCAAAGCCCCGGTGCTGGACCCAACACCGTTTAGCCTGTATCGATTCTAAACCCCGTTACGACAATGGAATGACCGTGCACGCCTCGTCGAGGCGTGCACATCACCCGTGGTAATCAATTAGGAGAAACACATGAAGGTCGCTTTCAAGACCGTTGCTGCATTGGCCCTGACAATTGCTGGTGCCGGGAGCGTTCATGCACAGGATGTTGTGCGCCATAGCGCAGGCAGTTTCCCCATTTCGGCAGCTGTGGAAGTTCCTGCAGGCAAGACCGTCGTTTATCTGAGCGGCTCTGTTCCGTCGGCTATCCACCCTGAGGCAGCCAAGGATTCGCTGGAATCCTACGGTGATACCAAAGCACAAACCATCAATGTGCTCGAGAACATCCAGAAGCAGCTCAAAGACCTCGGTCTGGGCCTGAAGGATGTGGTGAAGATGCAGGTGTTCCTGGTAGGCGGCCCGGAGAACGGCGGCAAGATGGACTTCGACGGCTTCATGGCCGGCTACACCCAGTTCTTCGGCCCAGACGCCAAGCAGCCAGTTCTGCCTGCACGTTCCGCGTTCCAGATCGCAGGCTTGGCTCACCCAGCCTGGCGCGTAGAGATCGAAGTCACCGCAGTTCGTCCCTGAGAGGGATGCCTGCTGAAAGCAGGCGCGGCCTAGCCACGCCTGCCTGCGTACCTTGCCTCAGCGGGGGTTGACCACCGCGGCCGAGGTACGTAGCACCAGCAGGGCGCCCAAGGCGATGACCAGCGACAACAGGTACAGCGCCAGGCTGGCGCTTTGCGTGTTATCACGCATCCAGCCGATGAGGTAGGGCGCGACGAACGCCGCAACGCTGCCCAGCGAGCTGATCAGCGCCAGCCCCGGCGCCAGTATCGGCCCGGCCAAGTAGGCCGGTGGCAATTGCCAGAACATCGGCAGCGCGCTGCTGGCGCCCATGCCGGCAATGACCAGCCCGGCCATGACCAGTAGCGGTGACTGCGGCTGCAGGCCGGTCAGGGTCAAGCCCAGCGCGCACATCAGAATCGGCACGCACAGGTGCCAGCGCCGCTCCTTGCGGTGGTCGGACGAGCGCCCCACGGCAATCATGAACACGCACCCCGCCAGATAAGGCAAAGCACTGAGCAGGCCGACCTGGCTATCGTGGGCAATCCCCGAGCCGTGGATCAGCGCCGGCATCCAGAACGCCAGGGTGTTGACCGCCAGCATGACCGCGAAATAGATCGCCACCAGCAGCCAGACCTGGCCATTGGTGAAGATGCCGCGCCAGGAACTGATCTGTTTGCGCGCTTCTTCGCCGGCCAGCGTTTGCCGCAGGGCGTGCTTCTGCTCGTCGCTGAGCCAGCGCGCGTCTTCGATCCGGTCGTCCAGCCGTGCCAGTATCACCATCCCCAGGGCCACGACCGGCAGGCCTTCGATCAGGAACATCCACTGCCAGCCGCGCAGCCCGGCGGTGCCTTGCATGTGTTCGAGGATCCAGCCCGACACCGGGCCGCCGACCACGCCAGCCATGGGTACGGCCAGGGTGAACAGGGCGGTGATCGACGCCCTGCGCCCGGCTGGGAACCAGCGGTAGAGGTAGACCAGAATCCCTGGGAAGAAACCAGCTTCGGCCACGCCCAGGCCGAACCGCAGGGCGTAGAACCCATGCGCGCTGTCAATCAGCAGCATGGCGCTGGAGAGCAACCCCCAGGTCACCATCATCAGGGCGATCCAGCGCCGTGGGCCGAGTTTGTCGAGCACCAGGTTGGCCGGTACACCGAACATCGCGTAGGCCACGAAGAACAGCCCGGCACCCAGGCCATACACGGTGTCGGAGAATTGCAGGTCGTTGCTCATCTGCAGCTTGGCGAAGCCGATGTTGATGCGGTCCAGGTGGGCGAATACGTAGCTGACCAGCAGCAGCGGCATGATTCGCCAGCTGACCTGGCGGTGGGTACTGGCAATGCTCTGCGCGTGGTGCAGAGACGCGAGGGTCTGGCTCATGAAATGACCTCGAAGGGCAGGTGTAAGGGGGTTCACCAGAGTTTCAGGGTGTAGCTGACGATCAGCCGGTTCTCGTCCATGTCGCTGGCGTAGCTGGAGCGGTAGGCCGCGTTGCGCCAACGCACGCCCAAGCCCTGGAAGTAGCCGGCCTGGATGACGTAGGCGAGGTCGGTGTCGCGCTCCCACTCACGGCCGTCGGCAGCGCTGGTGCGGATCTCGTCGCCGCGCACATAGCGGGTCATGAAGGTCAGCCCGGGTAGCCCGAGGGCGGCGAAGTTGTAGTCATAGCGAGCCTGCCAGGACACCTCGCCGGCGTTGGTGAAGGTGCCGATCGTGACCAGGTTGGCGGTGTAGGGCGGGGTGTAGCCGTTCAGGGTGGGGAAGGCGTCGTTGCCGTACATGCGCTGGTAGCCCACGCCGAACTTGTGCGCGCCCACGCTGAGGGTGCTCATCATGTTGAAATTGCGGTTGTCGACGCTGCCGGCCTTGGCGGTGCCGGCGCTGTTGCTGTCGAAGTAACGCAGGTCGCTGAGCAGCGACATCCCCGACGCCAATGGCAGCGTGTGCACCAGGCCGTAGAAGTCTTGCCGGTAGACGTCGTGCAGTTCGCCGCGAAAGACGCTGGCGATCAAGCCGTGGCCGACGTCGTAGCTGGCCCCCAGTACGTCGAAGGCGCCGCTGTCGAAATCGGCGCTGCGCCCGGCCAGGTACATGCGGTCGCTGCCCGACGACTCACGGGTGCGTGAGCGCCAGAGTTGCCCGGCGGTCAAGGTCAGCCGTTCGATGTCCTGCGACTGCAGCAGCGCGCCGTCGAACGTCTGTGGCATCAGGCGCATGTCATCACGAAAGACCACGGGCAGGGTTGGGGTCAGGATGCCGACATCGAGGCGGGTCTTTGACACCCGCAGCTTGCCGGTGACCCCCATGTGGCTGAAGTTGTCCACCGGCCTGCCTGATTGCGAGCCGAAAGGCAGCGTGCCGTCGCCGCTGCGGCCACGTCCCGAGTCGAGCTTGACCCCCAGCAGGCCGAGATAGTCCACGCCGAACCCGACAGGCCCTTCGGTGAAGCCCGATTGCATGCGCAGCATGAAGGCTTGCGACCAGTTGCCGACTTGCGAGGCCTTGGCACCGCTCTGGCGAAAATCGCGGTTCTGGTAGAAATTGCGCAGCTCCAGGCTGCCCTGGCTGTCGCCAACGAAGTCGGCGCGGGCTGGCAGTGGCAAGGCCAATGCTGCCAGCAGCGCCAGGCGCAGGCAGGTGATACCCCGTTCAGGCTTGAACATGTGATGTCCCTTTTATTGTTGTTATGGACGGCTGCCGGCGCTGGCTTCAGCCGACCTTGCGGCTGGCGTGCAGGCGTTCGGCATCGGCACGTTTCTTCAGGTAGATGCGGGTGGCGACGGCAGGCGCGTCACTGGCTACGGAGATTTCGTAGTGGTGGTCGTCGCGGTCGTCGAGCGCGGCTTCCAGTGCCCCTAGGCCCTCGACGTCTTCGTTGAAGGCGGCGAACAGCTGCTCGTGCATGTACTCGCCCAGGGCTTCATCGTGCTGGGCGAAGTCGCGGCCATGGACGATGAAGTAGTGCAGGCTGTTGGCGGTTTCCGGGGTCAGGATGTGCGCGGTACGAATGTGAAACTGCTGGCGTTGTTCCACCGGTTGCGCACTGTCGTAGAAGGCCACGCTGACCCGGTGCAGGGCCGGGGAGAGAAACTCCGAGGTGGCAATGCGTGCTGCACTGGCGCAGCCTTCCAGGCCTGTGGTCTTGCCCCAGACCGGCGACAGGGTGGTGGGTACCACTTCGCGGATCAGGGTGTAGTGGCCTTCCTTGAGGTCCAGTTTGTACGGTGCGCTGGCGTAGTCCGGGGTGCCGATGGTGTTGGCGTGGAGGAAGCTCAGGTGGGTCAGGTCCATGAGGTTTTCATGCAGGCTGACGTAGTTGCCCGGGTGATGGAAGTACCCGGAGGTACAGGCCCAGGCCGGGTCGTCGATCCACGCCTGATGGGGGATCTGCGCCGCATCGGCAAGGGCTTCCTCGCCCAGCCAGATCCACAGCAACGGCCCCTGGCGCACCAGGGGATAGCGGCGTACGCCAATGCCACGCGGGCAGTTTTTCTGGGAGGGCACCTCGGTCAGGTCGCCGGAGGCGTCGTAGCGGAAGCCGTGGTAGCCGCAGACGATGGTGTCGCCTTGCAGATGGCTGCGCGAAAGGGGGAAGGAGCGGTGCGCGCAGCGGTCTTCCAGGGCGACCGGTTCGCCGGCTTGCGTGCGGTACATCACCACGCGCCGGTCGAGCAGGCGCCGGGCCAACAGGTGCCGGCCGACTTCATCGTCAAAGGCGGCGACGTACCACTCGTTGTAGATGAACGGGGTTTCGCGGTTGGCCATCGGTTCGCTGGCCTTGCGGGCATGGGCGATGAGGTTGCTGGTTGGCAGTGACATGTTTGGAGGCTCCTTCAAGCAGGGTGAGGCGGTTCAGAGGTCCAGCACCAGGGTGTCGCCGAGGGCGCGCGAGACACAGATCATCAGGCTGCGGCCTTCGGCCTTGTTGGCGTCCGAGAGGATCAGGTCGCGGTGGTCCGGTACGCCTGCGCAAATGCGGGTTTCGCAACTGCCGCAAATGCCCGCCCGGCACGAAAACGGCAGCTCGATGCCGTGGGCCTCAAGGGCTTCGAGGATGCTTTGCTCGGGCGCGACCCAGAGGCTGCGGTCGCTACGGTTCAGGTGCACGGTGAAGCCGCTGTCGCCCTCGGTGCTGGTCGGCGCGGCGCTGAAGCGCTCGATGTGCAGGCGTTCAGCGCGTGGCCCGGCAGCGGCTTGCAGGGCGTCGAGCATCGGCGCCGGCCCGCAGGCGTACAGGTGCTCGTCGTCGTGCAGGGTGTCGAGCAGCCCAGCGGTGTCCAGATGGCCGCCCGCTTCGTCGTTGAAGTGCAGGTGCACCCGGGCAGGGTCGAGTTCGCGCAGGGTTTCGTAGAACGCGGCGCGCTGGCGATTGCGCGCGCTGTACACCAACCGCCAGTCTTTGTCGTGCGCCTGGCACCAGCGCAGCATCGCCAGTATCGGCGTAATGCCGATGCCGCCCGCCACCAGGCAGTAACGCTGCAGGCTTTCGTCCAGCGCGAAGTGGTTGCGCGGAAGGCTGCAGGCGAGGGTGTCGCCCAGGCGCAGTTGCTGGTGCAAAAAGCGCGACCCGCCACGGCTGTCTGGCGCCAGGCCCACGCCGATCAGGTAGCGGTCGCGTTCATGCGGGGCGTTGAGCAGTGAGTAATGGCGTGGCAGGTCGCCGGCGACGAGGATTTCCAGGTGCGCACCCGCGCTGAAGGGGGGGAGTGCCCGGCCATCGGCGGCACGCAGTTCGATCAGTACGACGCCCTTGGCTTCGGCGGCGTAGCGCGTGACGCGCAGGGCGAGGGGGTGGAGGTCCATGGGTGTTTCCGGTCATTGTCGTTGTCGGGCCAGCTTACGGGCGCGTGCCTGGCAGGGCTGTCACCCGTGAGGTGGACAAGGGCAATGATTGGCGGCAGACTGATAGTTAATAGGTTAACTATTTATCGGGCGTTGCTTACCCGATCCAAAAACAATAAATAGCCGAGTGCCGCCATGATTCGTCTCAGCACCCCACAGGCATCGACCTTGCCCGCGCAAATCCGCCCGTTCAGCGACTTGACCTGCACGTTGGGCACGCCCGGTTTTCCCGGCGCGTTGCTGGATTGCCTGGGCCAATGGGCGGCGTGTGAGCACTTCTCTGTGTTGCGCATGGATGGCGCCCGGCCGCAGCTACTGGCGGCCGGCACGCGCCACGCGGATGCTAACTTGGTGCTGCGCTGCGGCCAGGCGTATATCGAGCACTACCATCGCTATGACCCCCTGTTCGAACCCTTGAAGGAAGCGCCTGGGCAAGTCGGCCACTTGCTGGCCCAGGACATCCGTCATGGCCCTTACCGCGAGGCGATCTACCAGCGCAACGGCATGATCGAGCGCTTGTCCAGCGTGTACCTGGACGAGCAGGCACGCCCGGTGCAGTTCAACCTGTATCGGCATCACGACCAGGGTTTTTTCAACGACCATGAACTGCAGATGTGCGAAGCGCTCAGCCCGGCGTTGTTGCAACTCTTGCGTGGGCACCTGGCGTTGAAAGGTTTGAACCCTGTGAAGGATCCTCAGCAGCAGTTGCTTCAGCGCTGCCCCGAGCTCACCACGCAAGAGTTGAACATCTGTGTCCGCCTGCTGCAGGGCATGACCCACGCGGGTATCGCCGCAGACTTGGGCATTAAAGAGAGCACCGTGAAAACCTACCGTAACCGGGCGTTCGACCGGCTTGGCATTCACTTTCGCAGTCAGCTGTTTGCCTTGTTCTCGGGGTAGGGGTAGGGCGCCGGGCTGGCCTGACCAACCAGAATGTCCTCAAAAAACGCCCCGACCGGCTCCGTGGGGTGGCACAGCTGAATCTCCAGCACCCAGACCATCTCGCTCGGCACGATGTCCAGGTCGGCCAGTTTGTCCTGCCCGAACAGGGCATGGGGGAAGTCGGCGATGCGATGCCCGGCCAGGTTGCGCTCCAGCTGCCAGCCTTTGGCGAGGGCGCTGCGTTCGGCGACGTCGTACAGCTCACGGCCTGTCAGCCCCGCGCACCAGGCTTGGCGCGTTTCTTCGAACACCTCGTGCAGGGCCTTGACGCAGGCGTGGTACAGCGGGTGCTCGCCAAACACGAAGGTGTCGCCATAGTCGCCTTCATAGCCATCCCACACCGGGCCAAGGTCGACCACTGCAATATCGCTGGCGCGCAGTTGGCGTTGCGGGTCGATGCCTTGGCGAGGGGTACGTACGGTGTCGTCGCCAAAGCGGATATAGGTCGGGTGCCAGGTGTGCGATGCGCCCATCGCCTGCAGCGTTTGGCTTGCCATCTGCAACGCTTCGGCGGTGGTCATGCCGACCCTTAGTTGGCTGGCGATGGCCGCCAGGGCCCGTACTGACTGCTCGCGGGCGGCGAGCATGCCGTCCAGCGAGTAGCGCGGGCCGACTCTTTCCAGCACCGGGTCCAGCCCTTCGAGCATTGAGGCAGCCGGCAGCGATGCGCCGCTGGCAACGAACGCCTCGGCGACAAATCGATGAGCCTGCGCGCCCGCAGCCAGGCACAGTTCGCGGGCCTGGCTGATCATCGCGCTGTTGCCGCAGGCATAGACCTGGGTATCGGCCCAGCAGTGGGCATGTGTCAGCGCAACCTGCTGCACGCGGGCTTGGGCAGACAGTACTCGGTGCCAGCGAAAGTGTGGATGGGCAAGGCTGGCCTGGTCCAGGAACGCGCCGTCATAAAAGTCGGCTAGCGATGAGCCGCCCCAATACAGCGTGACCGGGGCAGTGCCAGACAGGGCCGTCAGCAATAACGGCTTGATGCCGGCATAGCCGGTGCCGGTGGCGAACAGCACGACCGGGCGTTCACCTTCGTGCTGCCAGGTGCAGGCGCCCACTGGCCCTTCGAGTTGCAGCGCGTCACCTACCTGCAGGGCGGGCAGGACGCAGTCGGTAAACAGCCCGCCGCTGACCTTGCGCATATGAAACACCAAGCGCCCCTGGTCTTGCGCTGGCAGGTTGGCGATGGAGAAACAGCGGCTGTCGCCATTGTCGAGGCAGAACCTGAGGTACTGACCGGCGCGTACCTCGACAGGTTGGGTGGGCTGCAGCACCAGCTCTGTGATATCGACGCTCAGGGCGCGTTGGCTCAGGACATGGGCGGTGATTTCCAGCGTTGGCGTGTCCAGTGACCAGCCGGGGATTTCCAGGCGCATATCGCTGCAGGCATGGCTTTGGCACAGCAGCATCTCGTTGGCGGCCAGTGGGTAGCAAGGGGCGGGCATGTCTTCGCTGCGCTGCTTGTCCCGGTATTGGCCCGACACCACCTTGACCTTGCAAGACCCGCAGGCGCCACGGCGACACGAGAAGGGCACCGACAGGCCGCTGGCGAGCATGGCATCGAGCAGCAAGCCTTCTGCGGCTTCAACGCGCTTGCCCGAGGGCGACAGTTCAATGACATGGCGGTTTTGCATATACACCTCAGGGCTGAATGGGGGCTAGAGAGGCCTGATTGTTGCGTTAGACTAGGACCATAAAAACCTCCAGTTCTGGATAATTCACATGGTCCAGCTTCGCAAATGGCGGCCGCTGCTAAAGCTCGACGGAGCTCAGCCGCAGGCGTCTTACCGAAAAATCGTCGAGGGCCTGGTGACTGCAATCGTCGAGGGCCGCCTGCGCCCCGGCACGTTGCTGCCCGGCACCCGGGAAATGGCGCAACTGCTCGATGTCAATCGCAAGACGGTGATCCTCGCTTACGAAGAGGCGGTCACCAAAGGCTGGCTGGAGAGCGTGCAGCGCCGGGGCACCTTTGTCAGTACCCGGCTCGCGGCGGGCACGCTGCCCGCCCACAGCGCGCTGCCGCCGTTTGCCCTGGCGCTGAACGAGGCGCCTGCAGTTCCCTACTTCACCAACAGCGAGCAGGTGACCGCGCTGCAACATCGGCCGGGCGCGCTGTTTTTCGATAACGGCGCCTGTGACCACCGCCTGCTGCCCCAGGCTGTGCTGCACCGCTATTACCGTAAAGCCTTGCGCAACAGTTTCACCACCAACACCGTGCGCCATGGCTGCGAAAGCAGCAGCCAGTACCTGCGCAGTGCACTGGCCGACATGCTGCGCCACAACCGCAGCCTGAACGTGGGGCCCGAGCATATCTGCCTGACTCAAGGCGTGCAGATGTCGCTGTACCTGACGGCCAGTGCCTTGCTCAAACCGGGTGATGTGGTGCTGGTCGAACGCCTGAGTTACCCGCCGGCGTGGGAGATTTTCCGCCAGCTGGGTGCGCGGCTGGTCACTGTCGAGCTGGATGAGGAAGGTTGCCGGGTCGATCAGATCGACGCGCTGTGCCGGCTGCACGACGTTCGCATGATGTATGTCACGCCTCATCACCAGTTCCCCACCACGGTCAGCCTGCATGCCGCCCGCCGGCAGCAGTTGCTGGAGTTGGCAAGGCTGCATGATTTTTGCGTGATCGAGGAAGACTACGACCATGAGTACCACTTTGCCGGGCGCCCCTATTTGCCCCTGGCCAGCGACCGCTCGCAGCGCCATGTGATCTACATCGGCTCGCTGTCCAAGTCGTTGGGCAGCACCTTCCGTTGCAGCTTTATCGTGGCGCCGCCGAATGTGATCGAGGTGCTTGAGCGCACGGCGGTGCTGACCCTGGGGCAGGGCGATGCGGTGATGCAGCGGATGCTGGCCGACCTGATCAATGACGGCGAGTTGAAAAAGCACCTGCGCCGGGTTTCCACGGAGTACCGTCGGCGTCGGGAGACCCTGTTGAGTTGCCTGCGCGATGCCTTTGGCGAGCAGATAACGGTGCAGGAACCAGAAGGCGGGTTGGCGCTTTGGGTGAAGTTTGCCGATTCGATCGATGTCGACCAGTTGGCGGCCAAGGCGCTGGAACTGGACTTGGTGGTGCGCGGCGGTCGCCAGTTTTCACCGTTTGGCCAGCGCGAGAATGCCTTGCGCCTTGGGTTCGCTTCGCTGGATGTGGATGAAATTCGTTGCGCCACCCAGCGTCTGGCACAGGGGTTCGTGGGCGGCTTTTGTAGAGAAAATCAGATTTAACCCCTTCCTTGCAGGGCATTTCCCAAACATACTCCTGCCGCCTTTTTTCCGTTGCGGCCGCTCGGGCAGCGCTCTAGTCTCGCCGTGTTGTTGCACATCAACGACACGGCTTTGACAGGCCGCAACGGTAATCACGCTTACGGTTCGTTCGCTATGGCGGCTGTACGTGTGGGCACGCTTGCGTGCGCCGGAGCTTCGTGATTCCGCCGGTCTGTCAACCCACGTACAGCTGCCACCCTTCTGTTTGACAGCAGGCGGGTGGTCGCCATCTAGAAGGAATCATAAGATGCTGAAGATAGTCCCCGATCCACCCCACAACCACCATTCCCTCGAAGACACCCTCATTCAAGCTGCTGACTATGCCCTGTGTGCGCAGACCGTGGCTCATCAGGCGATTCTGCTGCAGCCCAAGTCACCCGTGGCGATCCTGATGATGGCGACGATGCATGAGCTGGAGGCGCTGCGTGTGCTGCTTGAATCGGCTTTGATCCCAGTGCAGATGCCGGCGCAGCAGCCGCGGACTCAGCACTAAGGCACATGTGATGTGTTGCCTGGGCGGGCCTCTTCGCGGGGCAAGCCCGCTCCCACAGGTACAGCACCGGCCTTGAAACCTGTAGTGATCCTGTGGGAGCGGGCTTGCCCCGCGAAGAGGCCCGCCCAGGCAGTGCAATTTCAGGGAGATGGAACAATGACCAAAGACACCCCAAAACCCCAAACCACTGTCGGCAAGACCAAGTTCTACCAAGGCGAAAAAAAGACCCAACCGCTGTTCTGCATCGAACCCGGCATCCCTTGCCAAGACGCCCGTGACCAGGCCTCAGAGCTGATGGGCTGCGTACGCGACCTGACCATCGCCGGCCTGATGGACGACAACCCGCAGTTGATCTGGGCCTCGCATTACCTGAGCGCCTTGGCCAAGGCGCTGATGGATGATGCCGAGCTGGGCATGATGCACTAAGGGTGCACCACCCTGACCAAGGCGCAGTTGATCGACGCTTTGCGCAACGTGCGGGTGAAGTGAGGCAGCCGCAACCGGCTGCCTCCCCTCAGGCTTACTCCATGGCCTCCGCCACACCCTGGTCTTCACCCAGAAACCCACCACTCTGATGCTGCCAAAGCCGCGCATAGGTGCCGTTGCGGGCCAGCAATTCGGCATGGGTGCCTTGCTCGATGATGCGCCCTTCGTCCATCACAATCAGCCGGTCCATGGCGGCGATCGTCGATAACCGATGGGCGATGGCGATGACGGTCTTGCCGTGCATCATTTCGTTCAGGCTTTCCTGAATGGCAACTTCGACTTCCGAATCCAGCGCGCTGGTCGCTTCGTCGAGCAACAGGATCGGGGCGTTCTTGAGCATTACCCGGGCGATGGCGATGCGTTGGCGCTGGCCACCAGATAGCTTGATGCCGCGCTCACCCACCAGCGTGTCATAGCCGCTATGGCCTTGCCGGTCGCTCAATTGGTTGATGAAACCGTCGGCCTGGGCGTTGGCGGCGGCCTGGCGGATTTGCGCGTCGGTCGCGTCCGGGCGGCCGTAGGCGATGTTGTCGCGAATTGAGCGGTGCAGCAGTGAGGTGTCCTGCGTGACCATGCCGATGGCGCTGCGCAGGCTGTCTTGAGTCACGTGGGCGATGTTTTGCCCATCGATGCGAATGGCGCCGTTGTCTACGTCGTAAAAGCGCAGCAGCAGGTTGATCAGCGTCGATTTGCCCGCACCGGAACGCCCCACCAGGCCAACTTTTTCGCCTGCGCGGATGTTCAGGCTCAGGCCATCGAGCACCTGCCGTTCACCGTTGTAGTTGAAGCTGACATCATCGAACGTTACCGCGCCACCGGACGTCACCAATACGCCCGCGTTCGGCGCGTCCTGCACCTTGGGGCCACGGGTCAAGGTGGCCATGCCGTCCTGCACGGTGCCGATGTTTTCAAACAGCGAGGTCATCTGCCACATGATCCAGTGCGACATACCGTTGATACGCAGGGCCATGGCGGTAATCGCCGCCACGGCCCCGGTGCCGACCTCGCCTTGGTGCCACAGCCACAGGGCATAGCCGCCTGCACCGATAATCAACCCGACCACCAGCGCCTGGTTGACGATCTCGAACTGGCTCACCAGGCGCATCTGGCGAAAGCCGGTCTGCTTGAAATCCTCCATCGCCGCCCGCGCGAAGTGCGCTTCGCGCTTGGAGTGCGAGAACAATTTCACGGTGGTGATGTTGGTGTAGGCGTCCGAGATGCGGCCGGTCATCGATGAGCGCGCGTGGGCCTGTTCCTGTCCGACCTTGCCCAGGCGTGGCACGAAGTACAGCAAGGCAAGCCCAAACAGCGCCACCCAGGCAATGAACGGCAGCATCAGCTTCAAGGCAAAACCGCCCGCCAGGGCGATGATGGCGATGAAGTACACGCCGATGCCGGGGGCGATTTCGATCAGGGTGAACAGCACTTCGCGTACGGCAAGCGCGGTCTGCATCACCTTGGTGGTCACACGTCCGGAAAACTCGTCAGAAAAGAAAGAAAGGCTTTGCCGCAGCATCAGGCGATGGAAGTCCCAGCGTAGCCGCAGCGGCAAATTGATCGCCAAGACCTGGTGCTGCACCATCGTGCGCAGCGCCACCAGCCCGATGCTGGTCAGCAGCACGATGCCGATACCCCACAGCACGCGGCTTTCCTCGGCCGCTTCAGCGCCGCCCGTTTGCCAGGTCGAGAGCAGGTCGACCACCTGGCCCAGGAAGGAAAACAGCCAGGCTTCGTAGATCGATACACCGGCGCTCAGCAGTGCCAGCGCCAGTACATAGCCACGCGCGCCGCGCGTGCAGGCCCACAGAAAGCGCAGCAGGCCCACCGGTGGTGGCGGGGCCTCGTCGGGTGGGAAGGGGTCTAGCCGTCGTTCAAACACACGAAGCATATTCCAGCACCTGTCAAAACTCGCAGTGTGAATCTTCCCAGCTAGGAAAGTAAGTACCTGTTGCCGAGTATATCCAGGCCGCGCTGACTGAATCCGCATTCGTCAGTTGCGGTTCAACGGACCTGGATATGACCAAGAGGAACTTGCGTGTGAAAGATAAGATCGAGGACATCATTTTTGCGGCACTGGATGGATTGAGCCCTGTATTGGCTCAACCTGTGGATTGTTCCGCGGGGCGCGAAACTGCCCTTTTCGGCGCGCAGGGGCAGTTGGATTCCATGTCCCTGGTATCGCTGATTGTTTCGGTGGAAGAGGCGGTCGAGGACACCTTTGCTGTCGCCATCGTACTGGCCAGCGAAAAGGCCATGTCAGCCCGGCGCAGTCCTTTTGCCAGCGTGGCTTCGCTCACTGACTACATTGCCAGTCTGGTCGAGGAGCACGCTCATGCATGACGCTCCGGTTACCTTGATCACAGGCACTCGCAAGGGCATTGGCAAATTCCTGGTCGAGCACTATGTCGCACAGGGCCATCGTGTCGTAGGTTGCAGCCGAACGGATATCGATTGGGAACTTCCCGGTTATCGACACTTTGTCGGTGACGTTGCCGATGAAGCCGCTGCAAAGTTGATCTTCCAGCAGATTCGCCGGGACTATGGCCGGCTGGATAACCTGATCAACAATGCCGGCATCGCGAGTATGAACCATACCGTGCTGACGCCCTTGGCAACGGTTGAGCAGATTCTCGACACCAACGTGATCGGCAGTTTCCTGTTTGCCCGCGAGGCTGCCAAGTTGATGTCTGCGCGCAAGCACGGTCGAATCGTCAACTTCACCACGGTTGCCACGCCGCTGAAGCTTGAAGGCGAGGCGATCTATGCCGCTTCCAAGGCCGCCATCAAGTCTTTGACGCAGGTAATGGCGCGCGAGCTTGCACCATTCGGTATTACGGTCAATGCCGTGGGCCCGACGCCGATCGAGACCGATCTGATCCGCTCGGTGCCTCAGGACAAGATGCAGCGTCTGCTGGCACGCCAAGCCATTGCCCGGTTCGGTGAAATGGCGGATGTGGCGAATGTGGTCGATTTTTTCATCAGCGCTCAAAGCGGCTTTGTCACTGGGCAGAACATCTATCTGGGGGGCGTATGAACCCACTCCAGACACTGTTGACGCGATTTGCCGAACAGCCCCATCGTTTGGCGATCGTGCACCGCGATCAGCAGGTAAGTTACGGCCAGTTGCTGGAGAACGTCCGACATTTTCAGTCGGTGCTGGCCGAGCGGATCGATCAGCACAGCAGGGTGTCCTTGGTGGCGGACTTCACCCCTGATGCTGTCGCGCTGCTCATTGCGCTCTGGCTCAAGGGGTGCACGGTTGCGCTGATGACACCCCGACCGGAGCCGCAGTTACAGGTGCTTCACGAAATCTGCCAGCCGCAGTGGGTGGCCGGGTTCGACGAGCATGGTCAGCTGTTTCTGGCAGCGCGCAACGACGCTGTCGAGCCGGCGCTGGTGAAGCAATTGCGCGAGCAGCAGGCACCGGGCGTGATCATCTTCACCTCGGGCTCGTCCGGAACGCCCAAGGCCAGTGTGCATAGGGCCTTGGCCTTGTTGGAGCAGCATCAGCAACGCAAGCGCCAGCTCACCAGCATCGCCTTTCTGCTGTTTGACCACATCGGTGGGCTGAACGCGCTCTTCTACACCTTGTACAACGCGGGTTGTCTGGTCATCCCCGAGTCGCGTCAACCGCTGCCGGTGGCCAGGGCGATCGAGAAGCACAAGGTGCAGGCGCTGACCACTTCACCCACCTTTCTCAACCTTCTGTTGCTCAGCGGTGGGTTCGAAAGCCATGACCTCAGTTCGCTCGAGGTGATCAACTACAGCGCCGAGCCGATGCCCGAGTGGGTATTGCAGCGCTTGCACAGGCTGCTGCCGCATACCCGGCTTTCGCAAAGCTATGGGCTGACCGAAACCGGTGTCGTGCCGGCCCGTTCCGAATCATCCAATTCAGGATGGATGAAGCTGGGTGATGAGAACTGCGCAGTGCGCGTGGTAGATGGCCTGCTGGAGATTCGCAATCGAAGCACCATGCTCGGTTACCTGAACGCGCCGAGCCCCTTTACCGAGGATGGCTTCTACCGTACCGGCGATGCGGTGGTTCAACGGGGTGAGTGGATGAAGGTCCTGGGGCGTGCCACTGAAATGATCAACGTGGGTGGCGAAAAGGTGTTCCCCAGCGAAATCGAGAACATCCTCAAGGGCCTGCCCAAGGTCCTGGACGTCATGGTCAGCCATGAACGGCATGCGATCGCCGGCAGTCTCATCACTGCCACATTTTCGCTTCCGTCTCCCGAACCCCTTGCGCAGTTCAAGGCTCGCCTCTACGCGTTCTGCCGCGACCGACTGCCTGCCTTCCAACTGCCCCGCAAAGTGATCCTCACACAAGACACGCTGCATAACGCGCGATTCAAGAAGAACCGCAACTTGCTCAAGGAGATGAGATGAACGATCAGGCCTTTGCCAGCGAACTGGCACAACTGCTGGAAGTCGACGTGGAGCAGTTGCAGGTGGATACCCCCCTGGACCAGTTCGATAACTGGGACTCGTTGACACAAATTTCCGTGTTGGCGCTGGTGCGTGAACGCTACCGGCGAACACTGGGCAATGAATTGTTCAATCAGGTCATCACCTTCGGTGAGTTGCTCGAATCCATCCGCAATAGCCGCAGCTCGGAGTAAGCGATCATGAAGGTTGGATTGACGGGGGTGCGCATCGCGGCGTTGACCGCGGCGCTGCCTGAACAACGATTGCCTCTGGTTGATTTGGCGGCTGATTTTGGTGCGCTGGAAGTCAAGCGCATCATCCAGAGCACAGGCATCGAGACTGTCCGGGTGGCAGGCAGTTTGCGCACTGGCGACCTGTGCGCGGCAGCCGCACGGCACTTGCTGTCGTGCAGTGACACCCGTGCTGCCGACATTGATGGCATCGTCGTGGTAACGCAGACACCGGACGACCTCATGCCAGGTGTGGCAGTGCAGTTGCAGCAGCGCCTTGGACTGAGCTCGGAATGTGTAGCGTTCGATATCAACTATGGCTGCTCGGGCTATGTGTACGGGCTTTACCAGGCAGCCATGCTGATTCGCTCGGGTGGCTGCAGACGGGTATTGCTCTGTACGGGAGATGTCACCACCTCCTTGCTCGACCCTGCTGACCGGCAGGTGCGGATGGTGTTCGGTGATGCGGCCAGCGCGACCTTGCTGGAGGCGGGCGAGGATCATATCGACCTGTTGATCCGCTCCGAGGGCAGTGGCAGGGACCATCTGTATACACCCTGGGTGAGCCGACGGCACCAAGGGGTCAGCCGGCAGGCGGGCTTCTTGCACATGAACGGGACGGCAATCATGAACTTTGCCCTGAACAGCGTACCGCCTGCGATCAATGAACTTGTCCATCATTGCGGCCTGGCACTTGAGGATATGTCGATGCTGGCGCTGCATCAGGCCAATGGTTTCATGCTCAATTACCTGCGCAAGCTACTGGGCGTGGAACGAGACAAAGTGCCGATCAACGTACGTGAGGTGGGCAACACCGGCCCGTCTTCAATTGCGCTGCTGCTGGCATCGTTGCCGGCGGGCAGTTGGCCGGAGCGCGAACACATCCTCCTTTGTGGTTTCGGTGTCGGCCTCTCGCTGGGCGTGGCGCGGGTCGACCTGCGCGGCACGCGTATCTTCGAGCCGGTCGAGGTGCCTCAGGCAGCCGCCTGAGGCGCTTTGGCGCCGGTTTTCCCCGACCTTTGGCATCTCGCAAAGAGGTGCAAGGAATCAAGGTAATGAATGGATTTCAGCGTCGCGCGGACATCGATGGTCTGCGCGCTGTAGCGGTGCTCTCGGTCATGGCGTTTCACTTCAACGCGGCCTGGCTACCCGGTGGGTTTGCAGGTGTTGACGTGTTTTTCGTCATTTCGGCCTACTTGATCACGCGCATCATCGCCACGGCGATCGAGGCGGGTAACTTTTCCTTTACGGCTTTTTATGCCCGGCGGATCAAACGCATCTTTCCGGCTGCACTGTTGGTATTTCTGGTCAGCCTGCTGGCGGCCAGCCAGCTGAACAGCATGTTGTTGCCATCGGCGAAGTTCGTGCTGTTGTCGCTGTTCAATCATTTCACCAGTGACTACTTCACCCAGGACACGCAGCAGAATTTCTTCCTGCATTACTGGTCGTTGTCGATTGAAGAGCAGTTCTACTTCATCTGGCCGGCACTGCTGCTGGGCGTCAGCTGGCTCTGCGGCCGTTGGCTGGCCCCGGCTCACCGACCGCGCGTACTGATGATGCTGTGCCTTGTGATTGCTGCGCTGTGTTTCGGCCTGGGTGAGTATTGGGTGCAGGATTCGCGTCAGCAGGCAGGGGTGTACTTCTTCTCCATACCGCGCTTCGGCGAAATGGCACTGGGGGCGTTCATTGCCCTTGCGCCGGCGCCGAGGGTTAATGCGCCACGGGTTCTGGATGCCCTGTCGCTGCTGGGCGTGACATTGCTGCTTGGCAGTTTCGTACTACTGGCGGAACGGCCTTATCCGGGGTTGCATGCACTGGCGCCCTGTGCAGGCGCGATACTGTTGATCCGTTACGGGCAAACCACCGCTGCAGAGCCGTCGCTGATGGCGCGCTGCTTGTCTTGGCGGCCCTTGGTTGGTATCGGCCTGATTTCCTATTCGCTGTACCTCTGGCATTGGCCGGTCCTGGCCATTGCACGCTTCATCCTGGGGGACAACCGGTTGCCGATGGGTTGGATGGCCGGCTTGCTGGCGTTGATCGTGGCTTTGTCAGTGCTGACCTACCTGGGCGTCGAGCGCCCGCTGATTCGCTCAAAAATCGCTTTCAAAGCCGCCTTCGCTGGCTTCGCCGGTCTCTCCAGCGCGACGTTCGCGCTGATCGTCGCCATGACCGGCATCGAAGCCTGGAACGTGCCGCCGATGCTCGGCGAGCGTTATGCCAACCTGACGGTCAACGGTCAGAACATCCACATGACCGAGGGGTGGTTGGCGCCTTGCTGGGAGGTCGAACACAAGGATGCGAGCAAGGCCGCGGTGGACAAGCGTTGCCACATTGGCGCCGACTCCCCCAATCAAGTGCTGATGGTGGGGGATTCCCACGGGGCAGCATTGGGCGGGTTCGTCGATCAGTTGGCCAAGGCGGAAGGGTTTTCCGTCACCTCCTACGAAGTCGGCGGCTGCCAGGTCGCCGAATGGGGGATGGCCAAGCGCGTGCCCGCCATCGTGCAGACCGATGAGCGTCGTGCGAAATGCGCAGCACTGCTCGAATTCATCGAAGCGAACCACAAGCGCTACAAGGCCATCTTCGTGGTCAACGCGTTCAACCTCTTCGCCGGGGCCTACGATGTGCTGGCAAAAACCGATGGCGTGCCGGTGCCTTTGCAGGAGGGGCGCTTGCGCGCACTTGCGGCAAGCACGCCGTTGTACTTCTTCCACGATGCCCCGGTTATCGATCGTTCGATGCAGCATTCGGTTTTGTTAAGCCGCCTCGGCCTGCGCCTAGGGGCGTCCCCGGTTGCCCATGGTGGCGAAGGCAACCCCTTGATCAAGGCTGTGGTGCAGCGCATCCCCAATGCTCATTGGGTAGACCTGGCAGCGGCCTACCAGGTCTTGAGGGAAGGCAACTTCTTGCACGACGGCCTGCCAGCCTACGCCGATACCAACCACTTGAGTGGGCATGGTGCACTGGCTTTGGCCGGCATCTTCAAGGCCCAGGGAGGCTGTCTTTTCTGTGCGCCGACCTCGCCCGGTAGCCACGACGTTGTGTTGTCTGGGGCGCGCGTCGAGCGTTGAACAGGCCAGGCTGGGGCCATCTGACAAAGGAGAGTGACATGCAACATACGCAAGGCAAGCATCAAGTGGTGGTGGTCGGTGCCGGACCGGTCGGGTTATTGACGGCCTACCTGCTACGGCGCATGCAGGTGCAGGTGACAGTGATCGAGCGGCACAGCATGCGTTCGACCCAGTCAAAAGCGTCGTCCATGAACGCCTACTCCCTGGCGATCATGGACATGGTCGGGCTGGCTGATGCATTCGTTGAGCAGGGTATGCCAATCCGCGACTTGCTGGTGTACTGGAACAATCGTCGCACCATGCACGTGAACTACCGCCATCTACCGACTGAGTACGACTACATCCTGGGTATCTCGCAGCCTGAGACAGAGGCCGTACTTGAAAATGCCTACCGAGCGGTGGGAGGGGATTTACAGCGAGGCTGTTCGGTTACGGCGCTGAGCCAGACCGAGCAAGGGGTCGAAGTGGCGCTGGACGATGGCCGTACGCTGTCATGCGATTTTGTCGTGGGGTGCGACGGTAGCCGCAGCACTGTCAGGTCCTTGCTGGATATCGACTTCGAAGGCAGCGACTTCAACGTCGACTTCTTCATGTTCGATGCACACGTCAGTTGGGACGGCGCACGGGACAACGTTCATTACTTCGTCCGTGAAGACAGTTTCTTTTTGATCATTCCCCAAGCGGGAGGTACGCACCGCGTCATTATCAAGGCCAGTGATGGCAAGGTTGCACAGGTGCAGGGCGACCCGCTGGCGTACTACCAAGCGCTGACCGATCGTTACGGCCAATGTGGCGTGCGCTTGGAGCGGATTATCTGGGAGTCGAATTCACGCTTTTACAACAGGCTGGCCCGGCATTATGCGCAGGGCCGGGTATTTCTGTGCGGAGACGCGTGTCATTTGTTCAGCCCCGTGGGCGGTCTGGGCATGAATACAGGGTTCCAGGACGCCTTCAACCTTGCTTGGAAGCTGGCCGGTGTCCTCGACGGCAGCATGAGCACATCGGTGCTCAAGACCTACGAGCAGGAACGTCGCCCGGTTGCGCAGCAAATGATTGCAGGTACCGATGCCAACACTCGCCTGATTCTGCGGCAGGACCGCGATGAGGCCGGTTCTCTAAAGCACTGGTTGCCGAGAATGGCTAATCGTCGCCACATCGCCACCACCTTGCCAATGACATTCTCCGGCCTTGGCCAGCGCTACCAGGGAGAGGTTCAAGCTGCCGGAGGCGGTCGCTGGGTGGGGCACTTGCTGCCTTACGCGCGTCTGCTGACCGATCAAGGTGTCCAAAGCACTTATGCCTTGGTCCAAGGTGGGCGGTTTGTCCTGCTTGCTGAAGGAGAATGCCCTGGCGACCTGCGCCAATACCTGGAGGCAAGCGGGCGGGTGAGCATCGTCCGGGCCATCGACAATCAGGTTGGCAGCTCCAAGGCAATGGCCCTGCTTGAGGGTGAGGCACTCCTGGTCAGACCGGACGGCGTGGTCGCCGTCCAGGCAATGCTCAACGAGCCGCACGTGTTTGTGCGGTACTTGAGCAGGCTCTTGCCTGCATTGGCGCTTAACAGCTCTGCAGAGGAACCGCTGCAGGCCTGAAACAGCATGGTCTTGTGCATGGAGTGAGGGGCGATCTTGAATGTAATCGAACAATTTAGAGCATTGACTGCAACAACAACGCTGGATGAATGGTTCGACACCTTGAAGAGACTCGCCGGTGACCTCGGGTATGGCCAAATACTGCTGGGCATGAAGTGGAAAGCCCAGGCTGATCATCGTGAGGCGTTTATCAGAAGCAACTATCCTCAACTCTGGCGGCAGCGCTATGACCGTGAGGACTTTGCGCTGGTGGACCCCGTGGTCGCACATTGCATGCGCTCACCGTTGCCGTTCTCCTGGAGTGGCTATAGCAGCCACGTCAAAGGGACACGGCAATTTTTCGAAGAAGCTGCGTCGCAGGGTTTGCAGCATGGTGTTGCCCTTCCCCTGCATGGGGGGCAGGGGCAGAGCGGCATGCTCAGCCTGGTCTGGCAGGGCGGCGGTGGCAAAGATTATGAACGCCACCTTGAGGCAACGCTCGGGAGTGCCACGCTGCTGCGCGACTTTGCCATGGAGAGCATCATCGTCTTGTTGACCCCCAGCCACTGGCCAAACACGCCTTTGACCCAAAGGGAGCTTGAGGTACTGGTATGGAGTGCGGCAGGAAAAACCACATGGGAAATCTCCATGATCCTGTCCTGCTCTGCCTCCACCATCGATTTTCACTTCAAGAATATTCGTCGCAAGTTCAACGTGAGCTCCCGCCAACTGGCTGTTGTAAAGGCGTTGCAGAGCAGGTTGATCAATCCCTAAGCAAAAAAGTCCGTGTGTGTCACCCCTCTGATCAGGGGGGTGCCTCTTTGAGGTTGTAACTATAAATTTCAACGCGAACTGTTGATGCAATGGAATGTGGCAATGCTTATCTCGATAGAACAACGAAACGACATGGACAGCCTGCGCCTCAAGGCAATGCATGCCTTGCGTGCCAGGGTTTTCAAGGGCAGGAAGCAATGGGATGTGAGTATTATCGATGACATGGAAATCGACGGTTACGACGCGTTGAATCCGTACTACATGACCCTCAACGATCGGCGTCGGCCCGACGTACCGATAGGGTGTTGGCGATTAATGCCGACAACCGGCCCGAACATGCTTGCGCATAGCTTTGCGCAATTGCTCGATGGCGTACCGGCGCCTTGTGCAGAGAGTGTCTGGGAGCTAAGCCGGTTCGCCATTGAATGCCCAGAGCGCTCCACGTTTTCTTTTTCGCAAGGCACGGCGCTGGCAATTCGCGAAGTCGTCGCATTCGGCCTTGCACGTAATGTCAGTCACTATGTGACGGTGACCACGATGGGGATTGAACGCATGCTCAGGCGGCTGGGTGTGGATCTGTCGCGCTTGGGTGGGGCGCAGCAGATTGGCGTCGAGCGAGCCGTAGCATTACGAATCGAACTTAACGACACCACCCGCCAGGCAGTCGCTGCGCGTTAGGTCGACATGCAAGGCTCGCGGCCTGCAGACCGGGCTACGTGGCCTTGCACCCATTTCGGAGTAAGGACTGCATGCTATCCAGTCGTATGTTTATGGAAGACATCATCACAATGGCGGACGACACCAATGTGCCCTTGGTTTGTCAGCGCTGGGTCAAACTGCTGGGTTTTGACTACTTTGCGTGCGGAACCCGCAACCCCTTGCCTATCTCCAATCCGTCGATCGTCATGTTCAGTAACTACCCGATGGAGTGGCAGTTGGCCTACCAGGACAATGATTATCTGTCTGTTGATCCTGTCATACGCCGCTGCCGGGAAGCGATCTCACCACAGGCCTGGAGCTGCCGCTCGTTCGCCGAACACCAGTTTGCCGAGCATGCGTTGGCACAGGGTATAGGCCATGGCGTTTCGCTGTGCATCAGGGACGGGCGCGGTTACCAGAGCCTGGTCACCTTTGCTCGGCAAGAAGAGCCTTGTCAGGCCATGGAGGTGTTGGAGTTGCAGGGCATGCTGGCCATGTTCGGGCAACTGACTCACGCGCAACTGGTCCGCCAGAGCCGGTGCCCGGACCCGGCGTCGCTGACCAATCGAGAGTTGGAAGTGCTCAAGTGGACGGCCGAAGGAAAGACGTCAGCGGAGATTGCGCAAATCATGGATATCAAAGTCCGCACCGTAAATTTTCACGTGGACAACTGCGTATTGAAATTGTCTGCTTCCAACAAACTGCATGCTGTGGTCAAGGCGGCCAGGGTGGGCATTCTGTGAAAGTTCGCAGGTTGTCTGCCGCGCTGTGCTTGATAACCTGTTTTTGACCGAGGTTCGACAGGCCCGAGGTCTGGCAAGCAAGACTCAGCGTTTTCATCACAAGGACCGATGCAATGGAACAGGCGTCAATAGAGCCAAGGTGGCTGCACAAGGACTCGGACGAGGATGTATTGATCCGTCGCTACAGGCCGGCGTGGCCACTCTATCTGGAGGCCGAGGTGCAAAGCGCCCAGGGCCTGCCGTATCAGCACGAAGCCGATGGGCGATGGCGTTTCAAGCTGCCGACCGATGCATTGGGGCAGTACCTTGCCAACGGCATGTTGCCTCAGCCCATCGCCCAGGATCAGGCATGGCAGTTACGGCGGGGGGTACCTTACCAATTGGCATCGGCGTCCCTGGCGAGCTTGCATGACACTGCCTTGGAGCCTGCGCCTGTGGGTACAGTGCGGCGCTCTGGCAGCTACGAATTCATCAATGACGCCGATCACTATTATTTTTATCGCAAGTCCCACGAGCATGTCCCAGGGGTCATGCTCATAGAAGCGCAACGTCAGGCTGTGTACCACCATCTGTATCACAGCACGGCGCATGTGCGGGGAGAGGTGACGGTCAGCTGGAAGCAGGTCAGCGCGAATTTCTTCGCCCACGCAGAGCTGATGTACCCCATCGAACTGGTGGTTGATGACATCGGGCCGGTTCAGTCGGCACGGCCACGCAACATCCACTATCGTGTTGCGTTCTATCAGCGAGGTTACCTGTTTGGAACCATCGACACCGTGGCCAGTGTGATTGAGCTGGAACGTTTCGAACGCTTGCGCAACGTCTTTGCGCTCAGTGACGAGCGCTTCAGACCGCTTGCCACCGTGAGCCATAGCTGTTGGCTGAACCTCAATGATGGCAGCCGCCAGGCGGTGCAATTGCACAGTCTGGAGCGAAGCCACTGTGTGACGCACCAGGACACTGTCGACCCGAGCCAGGTCCTGAGCATTGGCATTGCCAACGGCGAGGGCATGCGTTTCGAGGCCCAGGTGAGATCGTCAGAGCCGCGTGAAGGACACGTCAGTTGGTACTTCGAAAGATTGTCGGGCGATCAGGAAATCGCCATGGGTAAGTTGATCAAACGGGGTTATGTCGCGGCCTGAACGGGTTGCGGCGTTTTGCTGGAAGCACATCCAAAAGGGAATAAAGATGCTCGTAATCGAAACGCGTTACATCGTAGATCCGGCGCTAGCCGAACCTCACAAGCAGTCCCATGTTGACTGGGTGCTCAAGTACATGGCGGAGGGGGTATTCCTGTTGGCGGGGCCCAAGCGAGAAGGCGGTGGCGGTGTAATTGTCGCGAATGCCGTGGATGCGAACCGCTTGCAGGCCATCCTGGATGAGGACTCGTACGTCAAGGAAGGGATCGTCGACTATTCGGTGTGTGCCTTCAATCCATTGTTCAAGGGGGCTCCTTTCGAGGCGTGACGCTGGCTGGAGCATGCTTGCGTGGTAGGGCGGTCGCTGTGTTATCCACGGCGACCGCATTTTTGTTTTCAGGGAAGAAGGGCGGGGCATATGCAAAAACCTATGAAACTGGTGGTTTTGGGCGCGTCGGGGCGCATGGGGCAGAGACTGATCCAAAGCTTGGCCACTGCACGCGCAGCGTGTTTGCATGCCGCAGTTGTGCGTCCGGGATCGGGCCTGGTAGGCAGGGACAGTGGCGAGTTGGTGGGCATCGGCAGCAATGGGGTGCTGTTTGACGATGACCCGCTGCGCGCCCTCGAGGGTGCAGATGGAGTGCTCGATTTCACCCAGCCGCACGTCACCCTGCAATGGCTGGCACATACCTCGTCGCGGGGTTTGGTGCATGTCATCGGCACGACCGGGTTCAGTCCTGAGCAAGAGGCAATCATTTCCAGCAGCCAAGGGGCGCGGATCGTCAAGTCAGGAAACATGAGTGTGGGCGTGCGCTTGCTGAGCGTCCTCGCTGAGCTGGCGGGCCGTGTGCTGCCGGCCGAGGACTGGGATGCTGAAATCCTCGAAATGCATCATCGTTCCAAGGTGGATGCGCCCTCGGGTACCGCGCTGATGATCGGTGAGGCGGTAGCCCAGGGGCGTCAGGTGGACCTAGCCAGCCGCGCGGTGCGAGTGCGTGACGGGCTGACCGGGCCGCGGGAGGAGGGGAGCATTGGGTTTGCCACGTTGCGCGGCGGTTCCGTGGTGGGTGACCATTCCCTGATCCTGGCGGCTGACGGCGAGATGCTCACGCTCAGCCATCAGGCACTGGATCGCCTGGTATTTACCAGGGGGGCCCTGCGAGCAGCGAGCTGGGCCTGGCAGCAGCCGGCAGGGGTGTACTCCATGCAGGCGGTATTGGGGTTGGCTGCGTCATAGCCGCAAACGGCCGCTTACCAGCAACGTCCCAGTGACAATGCCTGATCAAGGTCGTGCAACATTGCCTGGTCGATACCCTCCAGATCGTTGGAGATGAAGCGTACGCCGGTTTCCTCCATCTGTTGGGCCTGGAACGCAGTCGCCGGCTTGCCGATGAAGCCGCAGCCGAGCATCTTGCTCATTTGCGCGACCCGATTCAGGTCATCGATGAACACTACCTGATCGCTGGGAGTTGCTACCTGACGGCAGATTTCAGCGGTACCAGGACGTGCGTGACCCATGTCGATGTAGGGAAGGTCCGGGTCGAAGTATTCACTGACCTGTGCCAGGTATCTATCGAATATTGCGGCCTTCGGGCTCCCTCCGTAGGCGGTTATGCGCGCCCCTGTTTGCTTGAGCCGGGCAAGCAGCGCTTGGGCGCCCCGCGCCAGCTGGATGGGATGGCGCGCGGCGTACTCGGCCTGTTCGGCGAGGAACGCTTCGATGGTCTGCATGGCTGTCCAGGGCAGATTGCAGGCGAGTGACATGATGTGCCCACCGGCCATGTGCGGGGAGCCCAGCACCAAACGTTCGAGTTCCGCTGTGTAATGACCGCCATGGCGTTCCACGAAGGTGCGGATGGGCGTGCTGTAAGCATCGCTGAGCAACACGCCGTTAGTGTCTATGGCGAAGTGTCGGATTTTCTTGAGCGCGTACATAGTAAGGTCCGAGGAGGGGGCGAACGGGCGGCGAGAAGCAGGCCAGACCGCTTCTCGCTGAGCAGGGGTCAGGCGCTCTGCGTGGCCGGCTGTCGCAGGCGGAACGTGGCGGGGTCGTAGTCATCGAGGCTTGCGAACGGCAGGGGTTCGGCTTTGAGCAAGTGATCCAACCGCTCGCTGTAGGCGTGCAGGTAGTCTGTGCGGGTTTCGGCACTCACGCTCGCCGGTTGCCAGCAGATGAAGGGTTCGAGGACGTCGAAACCGGTCAGGCGCAGCACGCCGTGCTGGATTGGGAAAAGCAGTGTGTCGATATTGCCATTGATGCCATCATGGCCATACATCGAGGGGCCGCCACCGGTTGTGAGCGATACCATCGCGCGCTTGCCGGCGAACTTGCCTTGGTCGTACCACGCCCCTGCACCGTAGACCGCACCATAGGCCAGAACGCGGTCTACCCAGCCCTTGAGAATGGCGGGCATCGAGAACCACCAGAGTGGAAATTGCAGAATGAGCACATCGCAGGCGAACAGTTTGTCGATCTCGGCCTGTATCTCTGGGGCGAATCCCTTGTTCTCGGTAGCGTGCGCCTCTTCGACCTGTTGCTTGAAGTATTCCGGGTCGGCGCATGTCGCAAAGTTGCTGCGCCCCGAGGGCGCATGCCAATTCATTGCGTAAAGGTCGGAAACAGTAACCTCATGGCCTTGTCGGGTGAGGTGGCTCTGCGCGTGAGCAGTGAGCGCTGCATTGAAACTTTTCGCTTCGGGGTGGGCGTGGACGATAAGTACTTTCATGTGATCTCCCTAGGGGCCTTCGCTTTGGGCGGGTAGCGAACGGCGCATCGTTGATTCATCTCGATGCGGTGTGTGATGGCGTGTGCCGTTCGTCCGTAAACTCTGGCGAACCCAGGGCAAATTAACTAGCTGCGAACTCTCTCAGGTTGTGCGTCAGGCCGGGGTCTGCGCTACCTGAAAAGGCGTGCGCAAACCCCGTTCAGGATCGCGTACGCAAGCGCCGCCACAGTGTACTGCGGCTTATGCCCAGGCAACGCGCGGCTTTGTCCAGGTTGCCATCGCAGCTGTCCAGCATGCGGCGGGCATGGGCCGCCTCGGCGGCCTTGCCCAGGCTGCGCAGGTTCTCGCCGACGGGGAGCGGCTGGGCAAGGGCCTGCTCGTTTTCGAAAAACTCCGGGAACAGCGTGGCGAGGCCAATGCCATCGGCGCCCTCCAGGGCCTGGGCGCACAGGGCGGCGCGCTCGGCAATGTTATCGAGCTCACGAATATTCCCCGGCCAGGTGTGGCGCAGCAGCAGGGGCATAAGCGCTTGCAACTGCTGTGCGGCAGGGCGTGCTCCGCCGTGCCGCGCGAGCAGCGCCTCGAACAAGGGCAGGATGTCCTGCACGCGCTCGCGCAGGGGCGGTACGGCAAGGCGCAGGATGTTCAGGCGATAGAACAGGTCGGCGCGAAATTGCCCGTTGGCGATACGTGCAGGCAGGTCGCAATGGGTGGCGGCAAGCACGCGAATATTCACCGGCGTCGGCGCGCAGGCCCCCAGGCGTAGCACCTCGCGCTCTTGCAGCACGCGCAGCAACCGGGTTTGCAGGGGCGCGGGCATGTCGCCGACTTCGTCGAGGAACAACGTGCCACCGTTCGCCAGCTCGATCAGGCCAGGCTTGCCGCCTTTGCGTGAGCCAGTGAACGCGCCGTCTTCAAAGCCAAACAGCTCGCTCTCGAGCAACGACTCCGGCAGGGCCGCGCAGTTGATCGCCACGAACGGCGCCTGTTGGCGGGCGCTGGCGTGGTGCAGGCTCTGGGCGAGCAGTTCCTTGCCTGTGCCGCTTTCGCCGGTGATCAGCACTGTGGCGTCGGTCGCGGCGTAGCGCTGCGCCAGCTGCAGGGTCGCGCGAAACGCCGGGGCATCGCCCAGCAGCTGATCGAAACGGTAGCGGGTCACGAATGGGTGCGCGGCAGACGGTTTGCGGGTGCGCTGGGGCTGTACGCGCAGGTTGTCGAAGGCATGGCGCAGGCTGTCGCTGTCCAGCGCCAGCACGCCCTGGGCACCGGCCGCATCGGCCAACTGACACACCGTCGGTGAACCGATGATGACGTGAACACCGTCAGCCACCAGTTGCTTGACCTGTGCACGGGCCTGTTCCAGGCGGGTGTAGGTGTACTCGTGAACCTTGAGGGTGAGCAACGTCTGCATCGCGGCCAACCCAGGGTGTGGCTGGCCAAAGCTGAGCACGCCGACGCGCCCGGTGCGGGTGTGGGCCAGGGCGAGGGCGCGGATCAGGTCGTGTTCGCCCAGGTGCAGGGCCTGCACCGAGGTCTTTAGGTGCTGGCGCAAGTAGTCGGCGGCGGCGCCGGAACACAGGATGA
This sequence comes from Pseudomonas sp. E1MeOHC2, assembly GCF_058745025.1. NCBI lineage: Bacteria > Pseudomonadati > Pseudomonadota > Gammaproteobacteria > Pseudomonadales > Pseudomonadaceae > Pseudomonas > Pseudomonas sp. E1MeOHC2. The sequence goes on along the minus strand of NZ_CP196675.1, from coordinate 5,749,308 downwards.
TGTCGGCCTGCTGGCGGCTTTCCAATTCGCGCGCCAGCGGCAGCAGCTCGGCGAGGGTGGTTTCGATCACCTCGACGTGGGCCTGCTGGCGGTAATCGGCGCTGACCTGCTCGATCAGTCGGGCCATGGGGCTGGGCGCAGCGGGGCTGCGCAAGTGGGTGACCAGCGCGACCACGCGTGGCAGGTAAGCGGCGTCGGGCATGCAGGCTCCTTGCTACAACGGGTTGACCAGGTGCCCGCCATCCACGGCCAGGACGCTGCCGGTCATGAAGGTACCGGCGTCACTGGCCAGCAACAGCAAGGGGCCGTCCAGCTCGCTCAATTGGCCCAGGCGGCGCATCGGCACGTGATCCTTGATGTAACCCTGGCCGGCCTCGCTGTCGAAGTAGGCCTGGTTCATCTCGGTCTTGAAGTAACCGGGGGCGATGGCATTGACGCGAATCCGGTAGCGGGCCAGCTCCAGCGCCATGGCCTTGGTCAGTTGCACCACGCCGGCCTTGGCCGTGCAGTAGTGGCTCAGGCCGGCACCTACGCGCAAGCCCAGGATCGAGGCGATGTTGACGATGCTCCCGGCGCGGCCGGCCTTGACCAAGCGCTGGCCGGCACACTGAGCCACATGAAACACGCCATCGAGGTTGGTCGAGAGCATGCGCTGCCAGTCTTGCCCGCTCAGTTCGAGGAAGCGCCCAGGGTCGCCGATGCCGGCGTTGTTGATGATCACATCGACCACGCCGAAGCGGGCCTCGGCCTGGTCAAATGCCTGTTCGACACTGTCGCGCCGGGTCACATCGAGCGCCACGGCCAGCGCTTCGCCGCCTTGGGCGTGCAGTTGCTCGACCAGCGCCTGCAAGCGTTCGACCCGCCGCGCCGCCAGCACCACGCGGGCGCCTGCGGCCTGGGCCAGGCGCGCGAAATGGGCGCCCAGGCCGCTCGAGGCGCCGGTCACCAAAACGGTCTTGCCGGCCAGGGAAAAGGGGGGAGCTAGCATGAATATTCCTCATTCAATGATTAAGCTGGGACCTTTGCAGGGCTGGGTTTCTTCACAGCACTTCAAACAGGCCTGCGGCACCCATGCCACCGCCCACGCACAGGGTCACCACCACATAGCGCACGCCGCGCCGTTTGCCTTCGAGCAGCGCGTGCCCGACCATCCGCGCGCCGCTCATGCCATAAGGGTGGCCGATGGCAATGGCGCCGCCGTTGACGTTCAGGCGCTCCGGGTCGATGCCCAGGGTGTCGCGGCAATACAGCACCTGGCAGGCGAAGGCTTCGTTCAGCTCCCACAGGCCGATATCGGCGACCTTCAGCCCATGCTGCCTGAGCAGGCGCGGCACGGCGTACACCGGCCCTATGCCCATCTCTTCTGGCGCCAGGCCGGCCACGGCGATGCCCCGGTACAGTCCCAGCGGCCTGAGGTTGCGCTGCTCGGCCAGGCGCGCGTCCATCAGCACGCAAGCGCTGGCGCCGTCGGACAGCTGGCTGGCGTTGCCTGCGGTGATGCAGCCACCTTCGAGCACCGGCTGCAGGCGCGCCAGGTCGTCCAGGCAGGTCTGCGGGCGGTTGCCTTCGTCCTGCGCCAGGGTCACCTGGCGGTAGCTGACCTCGCCGGTGTATTTGTCCTTGATCATCTGCTGGGCAGTCACGGGCACGATCTCGGCCTCGAACAGCCCAACCTGCTGGGCGGCGGCAGTGCGTAGCTGCGATTGCAGCGCATAGGCATCTTGGGCGTCACGGCTGATGCCGTAGCGCCGGGCAACGTGCTCGGCGGTGTGCAGCATTGGCATGTAGGCGTGCGGCACCTGCTGGATCACTGCGCTGTCCTGCTCGCCCAGCGCCCATTCGAGGTTGCGTACTTGCACGGCGCTGATGTTCTCGTGGCCAGCGCCGACCGTGACGTGCATGCCATCGACGATAATCTGCTTGGCGGCGGTGGCGATTGCCATCAGCCCGGAGGCGCACTGGCGGTCCAGCGTTTGGCCGCTGACCGACACCGGCAGGCCGGCCGCCAGCGCGCTCATGCGGCCCAGGTTCCAGCCGGCGGTGCCAGCAGGCATCGCGGTGCCCATCACCAGGTCTTCGATTTCATCGGCGGCGATGCCGGCGCGTTCAACGGCCGCCTGGATGGCATGCGCGGCCAGGCTCGGCGAGCGCTGGTTGTTGAGGGCACCGCGAAAGGCCTTGCCGATCGGGGTGCGGGCGGTGGACAAAATGACGGCTTCTTTCATGAACGGGGTTCCTTGATGGCCAAAAAGGGGCAGCTCAACGGTGTTGCGCGCGCAGTTTGCTGCTGTTGCCCGCCAGGCGCCGCAGCAAGGGCGCTGGTTGCAACCACAGGTGGCCGTAGCTACCCAGGCGTTCGCGCAGTTGCTCGATGCTGGCCAGCACGTTGTCCAGGCCGAGGTCGCGGGCGTAATGCAGCGGCCCCCCACGCCACCCTGGGAAGCCATAGCCGTTGACCCACACCAGGTCGATGTCGCCACTGCGCAGGGCGATGCCTTCGTCAAGCAGTTGCAGGCCTTCGTTGATCAGCATGAACAGGCAGCGGTCGTGGATTTCCGCGTCGCTGATGGTGCGCCGGGTGATGCCCAGCTTGGCGGCCAGTTGCGCCGCGATCTGCACCACCTCGGGGTCTTCGATGCGTTCGCGGCCTGCGTAGCGATAGAACCCGCGCCCGCTCTTCTGCCCGTGGCGGCCCAAGTGGTAGAGCTCGTCGGCCAGGCGGAAGTAGCTCGGGTCGTGGGCGATCTCGCTGCGCCGCGCCTGGCGCACCAGGTAACCGACGTCAATGCCGGCCAGGTCGTACATGGCGAACACGCCCATGGCCAGGCCCAGGTCGGTCAGCACCTTGTCCACCTGCGCTGGCGAGGCGCCTTCGAGCACCAGGCGGTGGGCCTCACGGGCGTAGGGTTCGAGCATGCGGTTGCCGATGAAGCCGAAGCACACGCCAGACACCACCGGCAGCTTGCCGATGCGCTTGGCGATTTTCAGCGTGGTGGCCAGTACGTCCGGCGCCGTGGCCCGGCCACGCACCACTTCGAGCAGGCGCATCACATGGGCTGGGCTGAAGAAATGCAGGCCGACCACGTCTTGCGGGCGGCGGGTGCAGGCGGCGATGCGGTCGACATCCAGGGTCGAGGTGTTGCTGGCCAGGATCGCGCCGGGCTTGCACACCCGGTCGAGGGTGCGGAACACCGACTGCTTGATCGCAAGGTCCTCGAACACCGCTTCGACCACCAGGTCGGCGTCGGCCAGGTCGGCATAGTCGAGGGTGCCTTGCAGCAGGCTCATGCGCTGCTCGAGCTGCTCGGCGCTGAGCTTGCCGCGCTTGATGGCGCTTTCGTAGTGTTTGCGCACCTGTGCCAGGCCACGGTCCAGGGCCTCGGGCTTGAGCTCCAGCAGGCGCACCGGGATGCCGGCGTTGATGAAATTCATGGCGATGCCGGCGCCCATGGTGCCAGCGCCGATCACGGCAACCTGAGCGATGGTGCGCAGCGTGGTGGTTGCGTCGATACCGGGAATGCGCAGCGCCTCGCGCTCAGCAAAAAACAGATGACGCAGCGCGGTGGCCTGTGGGTCTTGCAGTGCTTCGCGGAACAGCGCCTGTTCACGCGCCAGGCCATCGGCCAACGGCAGCTCGCAGGCCGCGCGCACGGCGGCCAGTACCCGCAGCGGTGCCCGTTGGCCCGGTTTGCGGGCTACCCGCTGGGCCTCGTGCGCGGCGAACACATCGCTGGCCAGGGGCGCGGGTGCAGCCCTTGGCGGGGCGGGGTGGGCGAGCTGCTCGTGGGCAAAGGCGCAGGCCTGTTCGAGCAGGTTCTGGCCGGGCTCGATCAGGCGGTCCACCAGGCCCAAGGCCAGGCCTTGGCGGGCATCGATGGGTTCGCCGCCAAGCATCAGATCCAGCGCAGCCGCCACGCCGATCAGCCGTGGCAGGCGCTGGGTACCGCCGGCACCGGGCAACAGGCCCAGGCGCACTTCCGGCAAGCCCAGGCGGGCAGTGGCGCTGGCGACTCGATGGCTGCAGGCCAGGGCCAGTTCCAGCCCGCCGCCCAGGGCTACGCCGTCGAGGGCGGCGATCAGCGGCTTGGCGATGCGGGTCAGTGCTTCGAGCAAGTCGGGCAGGGCGGGGGCCTGCCAGGTGCGGGGGCTACCGAACTCGCTGATGTCGGCGCCGGCGCTGAACGGCAGGTGGTGCCCATGCAGGATGATGGCCTTCACCTCTGGGTCGCTGGCGGCCTGTGTGCAGGCCTGCAGCAGCGCCTGGCGCAGGTCGTGGCCCAGGGCATTGACCGGGGCGTGGCACAGGCCGATCAGGGCCAGTTGATTGTCGCGGCGGTAGTCGATCAGCGGCATGGGAACCTTCTTGTTATTGGCCTGAAAAAAAACGAGGCGGCGGCCCGGAGCGTTGGCCACCGCCGAAAAATCCTGACGAGCGAATTCGGGCAGCGGAGCTTGCCAGGCAGGCTCAGCGGGCGAAGGCGCCGTCGCTGATGCTCATCAGGTTGTCACTGCCGGTGCGGATCAATGTTTCGTGCAAGCCTGCCCGCGGCAGTAGGCGCTGCAGGTAGAAGCGCGCGGTCTCGCGCTTGCCCTGGTAGAACGCAAGTTCGTCGCTGCCTGCTGCCAGTGCCCGTTCGGCGACGCAGGCGGCGCGCAGCCACAGGTAGCCGATCAGGGTGTAGCCGCAGAGCATCAGGTAGTCGTAGGCGCTGGCGCCGATCAGGTTGGCGTCGGTGGTGCTGGCGTCGCGCAGCCATTGGCTGACGTCGCGCCAGGCGCTCACGCGCTGCTGCAAGGCCTGGGCGAGGTCGGCCGAGGCCGAGGTGCTCTGGATGAAGGCTTCGATTTCGCCGAGCAGTTCTGCCAGCGCTTCACCGCCATCGGCCAGCACCTTGCGGGTCAGCAGGTCGATGCCCTGGATGGTGTTGGTGCCTTCGTAGATCGCAGTGATGCGCACATCGCGGGCAATCTGTTCCATGCCCCATTCGCGGATGAAACCGTGGCCGCCGAACACCTGGATGCCCAGCTGCGCGGCTTCGTTGCCGGTCTCGGTCAAAAAGCCTTTGGCAATCGGCGTGAGCAAGGCCAGCCGGCGTGCCGCGGCCTGGCACACACCCGGCGTGGCGCCGTGGTGCAGCAGGTCGACGCCCTTGGCACAGGTGTAGGCGAGCATGCGACCGCCTTCGGCGTAGGCTTTTTGGGTCAGCAGCATGCGCCGGACATCGGCATGGCCGATGATCGGGTCGGCCGGCTGGTCGGCGCGCAGGCGCGGCGTGGCGCGCATCTGCACGCGGTCGCGGGCATAGGCCAGGGCGCCCTGGAACGAGGCTTCGGCGTGGGCCTGGGCCTGTTGCGAAACCGCCAGGCGCGATTCGTTGATGTAGGTGAACATGGCGTTGAGGCCACGGTTGGCTTCGCCCAGCAGGTAACCGGTGGCGCCGTCGAAGTTGAGCACGCAGGTGGCGTTGCCGTGGATGCCCATCTTGTGTTCGATGGACCCGCAGCTCACCCCATTGGGTGCGCCCAGGCCGCCGTCGGCATCGACCTGGACCTTCGGCACGGCAAACAGCGAAATGCCCTTGACCCCAGCCGGTGCGCCGTCGATGCGCGCCAGCACCAGGTGCACGATGTTGTCCGTCAGGTCGTGCTCACCGGCCGAAATGAAGATCTTGCTGCCATTGATGCGGTAGCTGCCGTCGGCCTGGGGCCTTGCGCTGGTGCGCAGCAGGCCGAGGTCCGAGCCACAGTGGGCCTCGGTCAGGCACATGGTGCCGCTCCAGCGGCCGGCAATCATCGGCGGCAGGAAACGCTGGCGCAAGGCCTCGTCGGCATGCTCGCTGAGGGTGCTGATGGCGCCGCCGGTAAGGTTGCCGTACATGCCCCAAGCATGGTTGGCGCTGCAGATCATTTCGTGGTTGACGAAACCCAGCGAGGGCGGCAGGCCCTGGCCGCCGTAGGCCGGGTCCTTGTCCAGGCCCAGCCAGCCGTTGGCGGCGAAACGCTTGAAGGCCTCGGCGAAGCCCGGTGGGGTGCTGACCTTGCCATCCTGCCACTGGCAACCGTGCTGGTCGCCGACGGCGTTGAGCGGCGCCAGTTCCTGCTCGGCGAACTTGGCGCCTTCCTCGACGATGGCGGCGAACGTGGCCGCGTCCGGGGCTTCGCAGCCAGACAGCTGTTGATAGTGGCTGCTCAGGTCGAGCAGCTCCTGGGCAACGAAGGTGATATCGCGCAACGGGGCGGTGTAGCTGGGCATGCCGGACTCCTGGCTGGGGGGACTCGGCATGTTGTAGCAGGCAGGCACCGCGCACCGCGTCCACCCCCCCGGTGGAGTGGCGGGTGGAATCGGCGTGGCGTGCGGGTGGAGGTCAGTTCAGCAGTTGCAGTTCGCGCGCTGCGCACAAGGCGCTGTCGCGGTCGGCCACGTCGAGTTTGCGGAACAGGTTGTTGATGTGGGTCTTGACCGTGCTCAAGCTGATGAACATCGCCTCGGCGATCTGCCCGTTGCTCTGCCCGCGTGCCATGCGCTGCAGCACCTCCTGCTCACGGCGCGACAGCGGCACGATCAATGCGCTGTCGGCGCTGTCTCGACCCGCCAGCAATGGGCGGAACAGGGCATTGAGGCACTCGCGTGACGGCGACGGGGCAGCCAGGGCCAGGCGCTCGCGAACCTGTGGCAGCAGCAACGCGCGCACGTGTTCCAGGCAGGCATCACCTTCGTATTGCAACAGTTGCCCAAAGCCGTGTTTACACGCCAGTTGCAGTGCCTGTTCGAGGCTATGCAGGGCTTCGTCGCGGGCGCCGCGATCCTGTTTCAGGGCCGCGTCGAGCAACAGGGTGTCGAGCAACAGGCGGCGGTTGGCGTTCGCCTGAGCCTGGGTCTGCAGTGTCGCCTGGATCTGCCGCGCCTTGTCCCGCTGCCCCAGGTGGCGCTGCACCCAGGCATAGGCCAGCCACTCCTCGGGCAGCAGCTGCTGGTCATACTGGCGGCTGCACCAGTGCCACTGGTCGAGCCAGCCGGGCAGGTAGTCGGTGTCGTTGTCGCGCAGCGCCAGGCGCGCGAGCCACGCCCCGGCCTGGCGATAAAGGGTGAACAGGCGGTACTGCAGGGCCAGCCGCCGCACCTCTTGCCAGCGCGCCTTGGCCTGGGTGGTCTCGCCCAGCGCCCAGTGCAGGCAGGCCTGGTGGTGAAACACCCAGGGCAGCGCGGCGCTGTGCGGGAAGCCCAGTGCCAGCACTTCAGCCTGGGCCAGTGCGTGGCGCGCCTGGGTCAGCTGGTTGGCCTGCAGCAGCGCCAGCCCTTTGCCCACGTGGCGAAACAGTTCATAGAAGCGCCCCGAGCTGCCTGCAGCGGGCAGCTCGGCCATGCCTTGCAGGCGCTCCCAGGCGGCTTCGCTGTTACCTTGGGCCAGTTCGATCTGGCCCAGCAGCAGTTGCAGCAAGTTGGTGTAGCCGCTAAGGCCGAAGCCCTGCAGCTCGACCAGGGCACGGCTGGCTTCGGCGTGGGCCGGTTGCAGTTCACCCAGGGCAGCCAGGCAGTTGGCCCGGTCAAAATACAGCACCGAGCGCGCCGCGTTGTGCTGCGGGAACTGCTGCAACGCCCGCGCCGCAAGGGCCAGGCCGTGCGCCAGGTTGCCACCCAGGTAGGCCAGGCGGCTGCGCAGGAACATTACCGTCTGCTGCACCCGCTCGGGGTGGCGCGGCACGGCCTGACGGCGCTGCAGGCCGTACAGCTGACGAAGGCATTGGCAGGCCTGGGCGATATCGTTGGTGACCATCACCGTGGAGGCTTCGGTCACCGCCAGGGTGAAGCTGTCGTTGCCGGCATGGCCGGCCACTTCGTCGAGCACATCGACCAAGGTATTGACCTTGCCTTCGCGCAGCAGCTCGAAGCCATGCCGATCGACGATGCCAAGCACGGCATCCAGGTCCCTGGCCCGGCCGAACTGGTAGATCGCCTCGGTGAAGCGGCGCTGCGCCAGCAGCCAGTTGGCGGCCTGGCGATGGAGCTTTCGCAGGCGCTGCGGGTCGCGTTGTTCGAGGCGCTGGTAGAGGCTGTTGCGCAGGGCAGGGTGGTAACGGTACTCGGCGTGGCTGCCTTGCGGCACGTCGATGATCAGGCCCAGGCGCTGCAACTGGCGCAACGCCGCCGTTACATCGGTAGCGGCGGCCAGTTCGCGGGCCAGCCCTGCATCAAATACCTGGGCCACGGCGGTGTGTTCGAGAAAGCCGCGCAATGGCGCAGGCAAGTGCTGCAGGCGTTCCTCTTCGAGAAACTGCCGGGCATGGGCATAGGCCTGGCGGGTGATAGGGCGCAGGTCGCTGGGTGGTTGGCCGGTGCTCTGCAGCGCTTCGCGGTAGGCCTCGAACCAGAACAGCACGCCACTGGGCCAGCCCTCGCTGCCGGCGCGCAGTTGGTATAGCGCATCGCTGCCCAGGCGGATGTCGCGGGCCAGCGCCAGCTGGTGGGTTTCTTCGCTGTCCAGGGCCAGTTCGCGGGCGCTCAGCACCACCAGCCGGCCGTCGCGGCGCAGGTGCGCCAGGGGTAGGGTGGGTGGGCCTTCGCTGGCGGCGACCAGGCGCAGCGCTGGGGGTGGGTCGTGCAGCAGGGTGTCGAGGTACTGCCAGGCCTGGGCGGCGTTGAGCAGGTGCAGGTCATCGATCAGTAGCGTCACGGGCGCCTGGCGGGCTTCGAGGTCGGCGAGGATCTGGCCCCAGAGGTGTTCGGCCTGGGGAGACTCGCGGTGTGACGCCGGCAATTGGAGCGCTGCGTGCAGGTGCAACAGCAGGGCCAGTGGCTGGTTTTCGGCGCGGGTCAGGCGCAGCCACGCGAAGGGTCCGGCCAGGCGGCGGGCGAACTGGCCAAGCAAGGTGCTCTTGCCGTAGCCCAAGGGTGCTTGCAGGAGGATGACGGCGCCTTCGTCCAGCGCGCTGGCCAGGGGGGCGAGCAAGCGCGTGCGCAGTAGGCCCTTGGCGGGTTCGGTGGGCGGGCGCAGCTGGTTGGGTTTGAGCGCGGGAAGGTGCATGGCGAGCAGTGCTCCGTCGGGTCAGCCAGGTATCGTAGGGGCTGGTAGGGGTTTGTCACAACATTTTCGGCGCCTGGGAGATCGAGCGCCGCCCGCGCGGCGCTCGATCTCCCAGGCGCTGCAAACGTCGTGGCGAACACAACCACGCATGCCGCTGTCATCCCTGCACAACCCTTTCAAAATTGAAACGCCACCGTTCAAATCTGCCATGAAATCAATTCCAAAATTCGCAATAACTAGTTGATTAATAACAATTAATAAGAACCGTAAAAGACCTGGCAATCATCTTGCAATTGGCTAGCCCACGTACGACCAGTCAATTGGACCCACCATGCCAACCACCCATCACGCGCTCCCTCCCAGCGCTCGCATCGACATCCCAGACGCCCATTCACGTCTTTCTACCTACCTACAAAAACAGCTAGACGCCCATCCCGTGACCATCACCCGCAGCGAGCGATTATCAGGCGGCGCCATCCAGGAAAACTGGCTGCTCGAAGCCCAGGTCGCAGGCCAGCCGCAGCGTTGGGTACTGCGCACCGACGCCGCCTCCGCAGTGGCCGTCAGCATGACCCGCGAGCAGGAGTTCGCGGTGCTCGACGTGGCCCACCAGGCCGGCGTCAACGTACCCACGCCCCTCTGGCTGTGCCAGGACCCGCAGGTAATCGGCCGCGACTTCTTCATCATGCAGGCGTTGGCAGGCACCGCCAGCGGCCACCAGCTGACCACCGCACAAGGCGCGCCCCAGGGCAACGCGGCACTGTGCAGGCAGTTGGGCGCCAACCTTGCGCGGCTGCATCAGGTACACCCGCCGCAGCAGGCGCTGGCGTTTCTGCCCGCAGCGCAGCCAGACACGGTGCACGCCAGTGTCGCGCAGTACCGGCGCTTTCTCGATGCCTTGCCAGGCAGCCACCCGGTGCTGGAGTGGGGCTTGCGCTGGTGTGAGCTGAACAAACCTGCCGCCCTGCCGGCATGCTTGATCCACCGCGACTACCGCACCGGCAACTACATGGTCGACGCCGGCGCGCTGACCGGCGTGCTGGATTGGGAGTTCGCTGGCTGGGGCGACCCGCGTGAAGACCTGGGCTGGTTCACCGCACGTTGCTGGCGGTTTGGCCGGCCGGACCTGGTGGCTGGCGGCATCGGCCACCTGGATGACTTGCTCGCCGGGTACCGCAGCGTGTCGGCGCTGGCACTGGACACCCAGGCGCTGCGCTTCTGGCAGGTCATGGCCCACCTGCGCTGGGCGGTAATTGCCCTGCAGCAGGCTGAACGCCATGTGTCGGGCCAGCAACGCTCGTTGGAGCTGGCGCTGACCGGGCGGATGGTCAGCGAACTTGAACAGGAAATCCTCTTGCTCACCCGTGGAGGCCACGCATGAACCAGCCCGATGCCCGCGACCTGCTTGTGACGGCGCGCGAAGCCTTGCTCACGCACTTGCTGCCGGCGTTGCCAAAAGGGTTGCAGTACGAAGGGCGGATGGTCGCCAGCGCCATGCTGATCGCCAGCCGCGAACTGCAACAGGCAGCGGGCTGTGCCGAGGCCGAACGCCAAGCCCTGGGCGCCTTGCTGGCGCAGCACGGCCAGGCAGCGACCGGGCTTGAACAGGCCCGCCTTTGGCTAGCGCAGCACATTCGCCAAGGGGCCTACGATCAGGACGCTACGCACTTGCTGGAGGCACTGCGGGCAATCAATCGGGCGCAGGTGAGCATCAGCAACCCTAAGGTGCTGCCTGCCTGAACATCGTCGATATCAACATGGCTGGCACGCAGGTACGGCACGCGTGCCTTCGCACCCTCAACTACACCCCCTGCGACCCCGGCAAGGCCGCGATCGACAAAACCGTCATGGAGCATCTGCATGCCGCCATCGACCCGCGTCGCCTGCACGCCTGAGCCTCTACAAGGAACCCCCACCATGCATTTTGCCCTTTCAGCCGAACTGCTCGCCCTGCAAGCAAAGGTCCGGCATTTCATCACCGAATCAGTACTGCCGATGGAGCATGACCCCCGCCAGACCGCCCACGGCCCATCGCCTGCACTGCGCCAGGCGCTGCTCGACAGGGCCCGTGAACATGGGCTGCTGACCCCGCATGCCTCGCGTGAAATGGGTGGCCTGGGTTTGAGCCATATCGAGAAGGCGGTCATTTTCGAAGAAGCGGGCTATTCACCGCTTGGCCCCGTTGCCCTGAACATCCACGCACCGGACGAAGGCAATATCCACCTGCTGGAGCAAGTGGCCACGCCTGCGCAGAAGGACCGCTGGCTGCGGCCACTGGTACAGGGCCATATCCGCTCATGCTTCGCCATGACCGAGCCGAGCCCGGGCGCCGGCTCCGATCCCTCGATGCTGACCACCCAGGCGGTGCGTGACGGTGACGACTACGTCATCAATGGCCAGAAATGGTTCATCACCGGGGCCGAAGGCGCGCAGCTGGCGATCATCATGGCGCGCATGGACGATGGCAGCGCCACGATGTTCCTCACCGACACCGACCGGCCTGGCTTCATCCTGGAGCGCATGATGGGCTCGCTGGACAGTTGCTTTGCCGGCGGCCATGCGGTGTTGCGTTTCGATAACCTGCGGGTGCCGGCTCGCGATGTGCTCGGCGAGGTGGGCAAAGGCTTGCGTTACGCCCAGGTGCGCCTGGCGCCGGCCCGCCTCACCCACTGCATGCGCTGGCTGGGCCAGGCCCGCCGCGCCCATGACGAGGCCTGCGCCTATGCCAACCGCCGGGTTTCGTTCGGCAAGCCGCTGGGCGAGCACCAGGGGGTGGGCTTCATGCTCGCCGACAACGAAATGGACTTGCATGCCACGCGTCTGGCGATCTGGCATTGCGCCTGGGTGCTGGACCAAGGCGAGCGCGGCAATTTCGAGTCGAGCATGGCCAAGGTGCTCAGCTCCGAGGCCATCTGGCGGGTGATCGACCGCTGCGTGCAGGTGCTGGGCGGGCAGGGTGTTACGGGCGAGTCGATCGTCGAGCGGATCTTCCGCGATGCCCGTAGTTTCCGCATCTATGACGGCCCTAACGAAGTGCACCGGATGAGCCTGGCGAAGAAGATCCTCGCCCGCAGCGCCACCGTCGAGGGTGGCCTTTCGGCGTTCTGAGCCCCTGTGCCGTGCGCGCTGTCATCAACTGAAAAACCGTTGTCGTCCGATGATAAGCGCCGCTTGGCGCAACGGCCTAAATTGCCCTTCAAGACGCGTTTTATCTGTTCAACAAGAACTACAAGAAGGGAGATTGGCATGGCCAAAGCGGTACGTTTCTACGAAACCGGGGGGCCTGAGGTCCTGCGCTACGAAGACATCGAAGTCGGCGAACCGGGCCCGGGGCAGGTACGCCTGCGCCACGTGGCGGTAGGCCTGAACTACGCCGACACTTATTTTCGCAACGGCACCTACCCGATACCGCTGGCCAATGGCATGGGCGTGGAAGCGTCGGGCGTGGTCCAGTCGGTGGGCGAGGGCGTCAGCCACGTGGCCGTCGGCGACCGGGTGACCTACACCGGTTTTCTCAACACCCTGGGCGCTTATAGCACCGAGCGCCTGATCCCCGCCTCAGCGCTGATCAAGCTGCCGGAAACCATCGCCTTCGAGACTGCAGCGGCCATGACCATGCGCGGCCTGACCGCGTCATACCTGATGCGCCGCCTGTATGACTTCAAACCGGGTGACAGCATTTTGCTGCACGCGGCGGCGGGGGGCGTGGGCCTGATCGTTTCGCAGTGGGCCAAGCTGCTTGGCCTGACCGTGATCGGCACGGTGTCTACAGACGCCAAGGCCGCAGTGGCGCGCGCCCATGGCTGCGACCACACCATCAACTACAGCCATGAAGATGTCGCCAAGCGTGTGCGTGAGCTGACCGACGGCGTGGGCGTCAACGTGGTCTTCGACAGCGTTGGCCGCACGACCTTCATGGGTTCGCTGGACTCGCTCAAACGCCGTGGCCTGATGGTGTGCGTGGGCACCGCGTCCGGCAAGATCGAGCCATTTGACCCGCAAATTCTGGCGATCAAGGGGTCGCTGTTCATGACCCGGCCGGCGCTGGCCGATTACATCGCTGAACCCGCGGAGAAGGCCCGCCTGGCCAGTGAGCTGTTCGACCATGTCAGCAGCGGCCGCATCCGCATCGAGATCAACCAGCACTACGCCTTGCAGGATGCGGTGCAGGCCCACCGTGACCTGGAGTCGCGCAAGACCACCGGCTCGTCGATCTTCGTCATCTGAGGAGGGCACTGCCATGCAAGTCGAACAACTGACCTGCGCCATTGGTGCCGAACTGGTCGGCGTCAAGCTGGCCGATGCCATTCATGATGACGGCTTGTTCGCCGAGATCCGCGCCCAACTGCTCAAGCACCGGGTGCTGTTCTTGCGTGACCAGGCTATCAGCCGCGCCGAGCACGTGGCGTTTGCCCGTCGCTTCGGTGAGCTGGAGGATCACCCCGTCGCTGGCAGCGACCCGGAACACCCGGGGCTGGTGCAAATCTACAAACGCCCCGACCAGCCGGCCGACCGCTATGAAAACGCCTGGCACACCGACGCCACCTGGCGCGAAGCCCCACCGATGGGGTGCGTGCTGCGTTGCGTGGAATGCCCGCCGGTGGGCGGCGATACCATGTGGGCGAACATGATACTGGCCTACGACAACCTGCCGGCCGAGATCAAGGCCCGCATCGAGGGCTTGCGCGCCCGCCACAGCATCGAGGCCAGCTTCGGCGCCGCCATGGCGACCGACAAGCGCCTGGCGCTCAAGGCCCGCTACCCCGATGCCGAGCACCCGGTAGTGCGCACCCACCCGGAAACCGGCGAGAAGGTGCTGTTCGTCAATGCCTTCGCCACCCACTTCACCAACTACCACACCCCCGAGCGCGTGCGTTTCGGCCAAGACGCCAACCCCGGCGCCGCCGACCTGCTGCGCTACCTGGTGAGCCAGGTGTACATCCCCGAGTACCAGGTGCGCTGGCGCTGGACACCCAACAGCATCGCCATCTGGGACAACCGCAGCACCCAGCACTACGCCGTCATGGATTACCCGGCCTGCCATCGCAAGATGGAGCGAGCCGGGATCATGGGCGACAGCACTTTCTGAACAGACAAGAACAAGACTGAGGATCAGGCATGCAATTCTTCGACGACTCGCTGCACCCGGAAAACATGGAAAAGGTGGTCATCACCGTGGCGCCCTATGGCCCCGAGTGGATGCCCGACGATTTCCCCGAGGACATTCCGGTGACCATGGACGAGCAGGTGCAAAAGGCAGTCGATTGCTACGAAGCCGGCGCCACCGTCCTCCACCTGCACGTGCGCGAACTCGACGGCACCGGCTCCAAGCGCCTGTCCAAGTTCAACGAGCTGATCGCCGGGGTGCGTGAAGCGGTACCGGACATGATCATCCAGGTCGGCGGCTCTATTTCGTTCGCGCCGGAAGGCGAGGGTGAAGCGGCCAAGTGGCTGAGCGACGACACTCGGCACATGCTGGCCGAGCTGACCCCAAAGCCGGACCAGGTGACGGTGGCGATCAACACTACCCAGATGAACATCATGGAGCTGCTGTACCCGGAGTACCTGGAAGGCACTTCGCTGGCCAGCCCGGGCATTCAGGCCGCCTACAGTGAAATGACCGTGCCCGCGGGGCCAGCCTGGGTCGAGGAGCACCTGCGCCGGCTGCAGGCCAGCAATATCCAGCCGCACTTCCAGTTGACCGGCATGCATGCCCTGGAAACCCTCGAGCGCCTGGTGCGCAAGGGCGTTTACAAAGGCCCGCTGAACCTGACCTGGATCGGCATTGGTGGCGGCTTCGATGGCCCGAACCCGTTCAACTTCTTCAACTTTGTGCACCGTGCGCCGGATGGCTGCACCCTGACCGCGGAGTCGCTGCTCAAGAACGTGCTGCCGTTCAACACCATGGCCCTGGCCATGGGCCTGCACCCGCGCTGCGGCATCGAAGACACCATCATCGACCAGCACGGCAAGCCGTTCACCTCGGTGCAGCAGATCCAGCAGACCGTGCGCGTGGCGCACGAACTGGGGCGTGAAGTGGCCACTGGCAAGGAAGCCCGGGCGATCTACCGGATCGGTGAGCAGTACGCCTCTGTCGAAGAAACCCTGCTGGCCAACGGCATGGCGCCGAACCGTCGGCCGGGGCAAAAGGGCGTGCCGCAGCGCGCGTGATCTACTGTGGGAGCGGCCTTGTGTCGCGCAAGGGCCGCTCCCACATCAGGCGTGTGATCAGCGCCACGATTGGCTGTTACTCATAACAACAAAAAGAATCCAAGCCAGATACCCAAGGAGGCAACATGGCCACCTACCACACCGGTGCGTCAGACCCCGGCACGGATACATCACTGGGCATCCCCCGGCGCTATGCCTGGATCGTCTTTGCCCTGACCTTCGGCCTGTTGATCTCTGACTACATGTCACGGCAGGTACTCAATGCCGTGTTCCCACTGTTGAAGCAGGAATGGCAGCTCAGCGACAGCCAGCTCGGCCTGCTCAGTGGCATCGTCGCCTTGATGGTCGGCCTGCTGACCTTTCCGCTGTCATTGCTCGCCGACCGCTTCGGCCGGGTCAAGAGCCTGACCTTCATGGCAGTGATGTGGAGCCTGGCCACGCTGGGCTGCGCCGTCGCCGAAAACTACCAGCAGATGTTCATTGCGCGCTTTCTGGTCGGGGTTGGCGAGGCCGCCTACGGCAGCGTCGGCATCGCCGTGGTGGTGGCGGTGTTCCCGCGGGAGATGCGCGCCACCCTGGCCGGCTCGTTCATGGCCGGCGGCATGTTCGGCTCGGTGCTGGGCATGGCGTTGGGCGGCGTGATGGCCCAGCACCTGGGCTGGCGCTGGGCGTTCGCTGGCATGGCGTTCTTTGGCCTGGCCCTGGCGGTGCTCTACCCCTTGATCGTGCGCGAGGCACGCATTGCCCCGAAAGGCCTGGCCGACGCCACCGACAAGGCTGCGCTGAAGGCCCTGCGCCCGTTGCGCACGCTGTATTCCAGCCGCTCGGTGATCAGTGCCTACATCGGCAGCGGCTTGCAACTGTTCGTTGGGGGCACGGTGATCGTGTGGATCCCCAGTTACCTGAACCGCTACTACGCCATGGGCACTGACCAGGCGGGCGCCGTGGCGGCAATCATCGTGCTGTGCAGCGGTGTAGGCATCGTGCTGTGCGGCATGCTCTGCGACCGCATGGGGCGTAGTCGCCCCGATCGCAAGATCAGCCTGGCCATCGCCTATTGCCTGGGCAGTTGTGTGCTGCTGTCGGTGGCATTCGCCATGCCGGCGGGCATGCCGCAGCTGGTGCTGATCTGCCTGGGCATGATGATCGCCGCCGGCACCAATGGCCCGTCCAGCGCCATGGTCGCCAACCTGACCCACTACACGGTGCATGGCACCGCGTTCGCCACACTGACCTTGAGCAACAACTTGCTCGGCCTGGCCACGGGGCCGTTGATCACCGGCAAGGTGTCCGACCTTATCGGCTTGCAGGCCGCTTTTGAACTGGTGCCGTTGATCAGCATCGCCGCTGCTGCGGTGTTCTTCTACGCCAAGCGCCACTACCACCATGACATGGCGCGCCTGATGCACGGCAATAGCGCGCAAGCGCCTGTCGAGCCTGTACTGGAGCCCCGAACGTGAACCCTTCGTTGTCGATTGATGTGTACTTCGATTTCATCTGCCCGTGGTGCCTGATCGGCAAGCGGCAATTGCAGCGGGCGTTGGCGCAATTGCGCGAGGCGCGGCCTGGGGTGGTGATCAACCTGGCCTGGCAGGGCGTGCAGCTGTTACCTGACATGCCGGTGGCCGGCCAGCCTTTCGCCGCGTTCTACCGGCGTCGCCTGGGCAGCGAGGAGGCTGTGCAACAACGCCAGGGGCAGGTGCGTGAAGCCGCCAGTGCGGTAGGTGAGCACCTCGATTTCAGCCGGATCGCGCGCATGCCCAACACCGCAGACGCCCATCGCCTGCTGCTGCATGCCGTGGAGCTGGGCAGCGAACAACAGGTCGAAGCGTTGCTGGAGCGGCTGTTTGCGGCGTACTACCATCAGGGCGAAGACCTGGGCGATCGCGACACCCTGTTGCGTATCGCCGAACAGTGCGGCTTTGCGCCTGCCGCGCTGGCCGGGAGCCTGAGCGGTGATGGCCGGCCGTTCATCAGTGCGAATAGGGACATCGCCAGCCGCGGCGTGCCGTGTTTCATCTTCGACGACCACGTGCGCGTGTTCGGTGCCCAGCCGGCAGAGCAACTGTTCGAGGCCATGCAACGGGCGCTGTCGGCAGCGGCGGGGGCCGGCTCATGAGCCGGCGTATTGACGTGCCGGCCCCGCGCGTGCCTGGCGTCGGTGAACGCGCGCTGTTCGAACATGAGGGCAAAAGCCTGGCGTTGTTCAATATCGACGGGCGTTTGCTGGCCATCGACGACAGCTGCCCGCACCAGGGGTCGTCGTTGTGCGCCGGGCAACTGGACGGTGGCGTGATCCAGTGCCGCGCCCATGGCCTGCGCTTTGATCTTGCCAGCGGCTACCTGCTCAATTCCAAGGCACTCAAGGTGGCCAGCTACCCTGTAGAGGTGGAGGGCGAACGGGTATTTATCGTCATCGCCAGCCAGGAGGTCGTGTCATGAGCACCCTTGCGCTGGCCCAGGTCAACCACCGTGCGCGCGAGTTAGCGCCAGGGCTCATCGTCAGCCTGATTGCCGCAGGTGCAGCGAGTTTTCTGGCCGAACACTATGGCGCGCCGGTCATGCTGTTTGCCCTGCTGCTGGGCCTGGCGCTGAATTTTCTGGCCAGCGACGGCAAGTGCAAAGCCGGCATCGAGTTTACCGCGCGCACGGTACTGCGCCTGGGCGTGGCACTGCTGGGCATGCGCATCACCCTGGAGCAGATGGCGGGCCTGGGCTGGAAGGCGGTCGCGCTGGTGGTGATCCTGGTGGTGGTCACCATCGGGGTGTCGATGGTGGCGGCCAAGGCCCTTGGCTTCCAGCGCCTGTTCGGCATGCTCACCGGTGGCGCCACGGCGATCTGCGGCGCCTCGGCGGCGCTGGCGCTGGCTGCTGCGCTGCCCAGCCATCCGCAGAAAGAGCGGGCGACGCTGTTTACCGTGATCGGTGTGTCGGCATTGTCGACCTTGGCGATGATCCTCTACCCGATGATTGCCAACGCACTCGGCCTGTCGCCGCAAGCCGCCGGGGTTTTTCTGGGTGCGACGATCCACGATGTCGCCCAGGTGGTGGGGGCGGGCTACAGCATGTCGCCCGAAACCGGCGATACCGCTACGGTGGTCAAGTTGATGCGCGTCGCCATGCTGGTGCCGGTGATCGTCGTCGCGGCCATGATCGCGCGCCGCCAGGGCACCGACACCGCGGGTAAGCGCCCGCCATTGCTGCCTTGGTTTGCGGTGGGTTTCCTGGCGCTGGCCTGCATCAACAGCACCGGCTGGGTGCCACTGGCCGTGCAAGGTGGGGTCAACGAGCTGTCGCGCGGGTGCCTGGTGGTGTCGATCAGTGCCCTGGGCATGAAGACCCAGCTCAAGGAACTGGCCGCCGTGGGCATCAAGCCGATCTTGCTGATGGTTGGCGAGACGGTATTCCTGGTGGCGCTGGTGTTGGTGCTGTTGCGCGTAGGGTTGTAACACCGCGCGCTCAGCGCGTGGTGACTGGCCCCTGGGCTGCGCTACGGGCCCGTTTGAGCGGCGTGGGCAGGTCGTGCTGCGCACGCCAGGTGGCCGGTGGCTGGCCGAACTGGCTGATGAACCAGCGGGTGAACGAACTGTGCATGGAATAGCCGAGCATGTCGGCGATACGCCCCAGCGAATAACCGGGGCTTTCCAGGTAGCGCAGCACCAGGTCGCGGCGCACGCCGTTGACCAGCTCGCTGAAGGTGGCGCCTTCTTCTTCCAGGCGGCGCTGCAAAGTGCGCACGTTCATGCCCTGGGTCTGGGCGATGTGTTCGATGGTGGCACGGCCCATGGGCATGAGCAGAAAGATCGACTTGCGCACCTCGTGCACCAGCGAAGGGGCGCCATCATCCTGCAGGGCACACACGTAACGCTGGGCGAGCCGCGCCATGGCCTCGTTGGCCTGCGGGTTGGCTGTGTCCAGGTCGGCCGCCGAACAGACGATGCCGTTGAAGTCGCTGTTGAACTCCAGCTTGCAGCCGAAGATGCGCCGGTGGATGGCCAGGTCGGTGGGGGCAGCGTGGGTGAAATTGGCGCTGATCGGGTGCCAATGCGCGCCCAGCAGCGCCGAACAGAAGCGGTGCATCACACCGATGGCCAGCTCGATGGCCTGGCGGCTGTGCATGGGCTGCTCGGTGATGACCTCCTGGCGGATGATCACCGTCTTGCCGGTTTCTTCGATGTGAATCGCCAGGGCGTTGTTCAGTACATGGCGATACTGCACGATCACCTGCAGCGCATCGCGCAGCGAATGCTGGTGGCTGATCAGCAGGCTGACCTCACCAAAATCCGACAACTGGCGCAGTTCGGCCATGCGCAGGCCAAAGGCTTCGCAGCCGCTCAGGCGTGCCGATTCTTCGAGCACGTTGATGGCGGCAGCCACCGGGATGCGCTGATCGGGCGCTTCGAGCAAGGACGCACTGAGGCCCGCCTGGGCCAGCAGGCCATGGCCGTTCAGGCCCAGATGACGCGAGACTTCAAGATAATTGGTAAGCGAGGCTGCACGGGCGAGCACGGTCATATTGTTGTTTTCCACGTGTTCTTGATGGGCGTCCCGCTGCGCTGGCGGGTAGTCACTTATAGCGCCTGTGTCATCAGATGAAAAGCCATTTTCCTGCCGTTGGTCGCCCCTGAACAGGGGCCTGCTGGTCGCCGCGTCAGCCATGTCATCAACTGAAAAATCTATGACGCGCAATGTAAAGCGTGTACCGGACCGACTCTTTACTCTGGCCCTCAAGCAGTCGGCAATCGACCGAGTGAACAGAGCAAGGGCCCTGACATGGAAAAACTGCAAACCGCCGCCACCGTGCTGATTGTTCCGGGTCTGCGCGACCATGTACCTGAGCATTGGCAGACCCTGTTGCAGGCGCGCCTGGCCAAGGTGCGTGCGGTGCCGCCACTGACAACCGACACGCTCAGTTGCACGGCGCGGGTCGAGGCGATCGAGCGTGAGCTGGCGCAGATCGAGGGCGCGGTGATCCTGGTCGCGCACAGCGCCGGGGTGCTGATGGTGGCGCACTGGGCTGCGCGCTATCAGCGGCCGATCAAAGGCGCCTTGCTGGCCGCCCCCCCAGACCTGCAAAGCGAGTGGCCGCAAGGCTACCCCACTGCGGACACGCTGCGCGCCAACGGCTGGGCGCCGCTGCCGGGCGGCCCGCTGCCATTCCCCAGCCTGGTGGCGGCCAGCAGCAACGATCACCTGGCCAGCCTGAGCGCGGTAGCCGGCCTGGCCGCGCAGTGGGGCAGCGAGCTGGTCGAGCTCGGCGCCGTCGGCCACCTCAACCCTGCCTCGGGCTACGGCCCATGGCCCCACGCCGAGGCCCTGATACAGCAACTCGATCGCTGAGCCGCGACTATCACCCAAGCAGAGACATCGCATGAACAACAATAAAAACGTTCTCTTCTGCCTTCCCCGCCGTAACCTGCTGGCAACGCTGTTGCTGGTCGCCGGTGCGCCGGCTGCCCAGGCATTCCAGCTGGACCTCGCCGACCCCGACTGGAACGTGCGCTTCGACAACACCGCCAAGCTGAGCTACGGCCAGCGGGTCGAAGGCGAAAACGCCAAGATTGCCCGCACCTCCAACCTCAACGACGGCGACAAGAACTTCAGCGTCGGCAGCGCGGTCACGCAGCGTCTGGACCTGCTCACCGAACTGGATATCGTTTACCAGGGCAGCATGGGCATGCGGGTCAGCGCCGCCAGCTGGTACGACCATGCCTATGACGACGTGGGGTCGAATGCCAACCCGTTTCCCGGCCAGCAGGGCAATGCCGGCAACCTGGTGCTGGCGCGCCCGGCCGGTGGCTTGCCCGCAGGTACCGTGCTGGCCGGTGGCCCGGCCCACCACCATGGCCTGAGCCGTTACAGCGACCGTTACTACAATGGGCCGTCTGGCGAGTTTCTCGACGCCTTCGTGTTCTACAACACCGAGATCGGCGACGAGTCGATGCTGAGCGGCAAGCTTGGCTGGCACTCGGTGTACTGGGGCGAGACCCTGTTCAACGCCGCCAACGGCATCAACTATGGCCAGTCGGCACTGGACCTGGCCAAGCTGTACAACGTGCCGGGAACCGAAACCAAGGAGCTGTTCCTGCCGCGCAAGCAGTTGTCGCTGAGTTACACGGTCAACCCTGAACTGACCCTGGCCGCGCAATACTTCCTCGAATTCGACAACTCGCGCCTGCCCGAAGGCGGTACCTACATGGGCGCCTATGACATGCTGGGCGACGGCGGCGATATCTTCTGGCTGCCGGTGCCCAATGCCGTCGGCGGCGCCGGCGCTTTCTACGGCGCACCCCGTGGGCATGACATCCGGCCACGCAACTCGGGTGACTTCGGCCTGATGGCCAAGTGGAGCCCGGAATGGCTCGACGGCACCCTGGGCTTCTACTACCGCAACACGTCCGACCCAACCCCGGCAGTGCTGATCAACGCGCCCAACCTGCACAACGGCAGCCTGGCCGGTACCAGCTACATGGCCGCCTACGCCGACGACATCGATATTTACGGCATCAGCCTGGCGAAGAGCGTCGGGCCGGTGAGCGTCGGGCTGGACGTCAACTACCGCGAGAACATGCCGCTGATCAGCAACTTCACCACCATCAACGGGCCGCTGTACCAGGCCCTGGCGGGCACGGCGGGCGGCACCAACCTGATCGGCGAGGTGCCGGGCAACGGTGAAACCGGCCTGGCCCGGGGCAAGACCTTGCATGTGGTGCTCAACGGCCTGGTCACCTTCGGTGCGACGCCGCTGTGGAATGCCTCGTCGCTGGCCGTGGAAGGCGCCATGACCCACCTGGTCAGTGTCGACAAGGGTGAGCAGACCTTCAAGGGCGATGCCAGCTACCAGGGTGTCGACAAGGTCACGACCAATGCCTACACCCTGGCGGTCAACTTCACGCCCACCTGGTTCCAGGCGCTGCCGGGGGTCGATATCTCCATGCCGCTGTCCTACAACGTCGGCCTGAAGGGTAACTCTGCGGTGCAGCTCGGCGGCAACGAGGATTCGGGCAGCTATTCGGTGGGCATCGCCGCCGATGTCTACCAGAAGTACAAGTTCGACCTGAAGTATGTCGACTCCTTCGGCAAGTTTGACACCTGCGAAACCGGCACCGACAACAACACCCCCGGTACCAACGGGCGCTACCAGTGCATCCCTGGCCAGATCACCTCGCAGGCCGGCCTGGCGCCGTTGTTGAAGGACCGCGGCATGGTCACCGCATCGTTCAAGACCACCTTCTGAAACGCCACTACAACAACAAGCGGAGAAACGCGATGAAGCATCTCAACAGCCTGCTGTGCGCCTCGCTGGCGGTCGTCTTCGCCGGGCATGCCCATGCAGGGGCGCCGGCCCAGGACGTTGCCCGGCTGGGCAAGGACCTGACCCTGGTGGGCGCCGACAAGGCGGCCAACGCCGACGGCTCCATCCCGGCCTACGAAGGCGGCCTTAACACCCCGCCTGCCGGTTTCAAACAAGGCGATACCCTGCGGCCTGACCCCTACACGGCAGAAAAGCCACTGCTGGTGATCGATGGCAAGAACGTCGAGCAGTACAAGGGCGCGCTGACCGCCACCACGGTAGAGCTGGCCAAGCGCTTCCCTACGTTTCGCATTGAGGTTTACCCGAGCCACCGGACTGCGGCATTGCCCAAGGCGCTGCTGGACAACACCCTGAAGAACGCTGCCAACGCCAAGTCCCTGCAGGATGGCCTGGCCATCGAGAATGTGTTGCCCGGGGTGCCGTTCCCTATCCCGCAATCGGGTGCTGAGGCCATGTGGAACCACTTGCTGCGCTACCAGGGCGTGGCGCAGAAGGCCAAGTACGATTCGTGGAACGTCGACGCGGCGGGCGTGGCAGCCCTGGCCACCACGGGCCTGGCCTATAACGCGTACCCGATCTACGAGGACCTGAACAAGGTCATCGAAGCCAAGGACATCTATTTCCAGACCAAGCTGTACTTCGAAGGCCCGGCGCGCAGGGCTGGCGAGTCGATGATGCTCAAGGATGCCGCCAACCCGTTGGTGCAGGAGCGTCGCGCCTGGCAGTACCTGCCGGGGCAGCGCCGGGTGAAGCTGGCGCCGAACCTGGCGTACGACACGCCAAACCCGGGTACGGCCGGCTCTGGCACCTTTGATGATGTCTATGTGTTCAACGGTGCGCTGGACCGCTATGACTGGCACCTGGTGGGCAAGCGCGAAATGTACGTCCCGTACAACACCTACCGGTTGACCTACATTCACGACCCGAAAAGCCTGACCACGCCCAATCACCTGGCACCGGACCAGGTGCGCTGGGAGAAGCACCGCGTGTGGGTGGTCGAGGGCACCCTCAAGGGCAATGCTCGGCACATCTACGCCAAACGCCGCTTCTACCTGGACGAGGACAGCTGGTTCGCCCTCGCATCCGACCAGTACGACGCTCGCGGCCAACTGTATCGCGGCTCCTACAGCTTCTTCACGCAGAGCTACGACGTGCAGATCCCCAACAACAACCCGCATGTGGTCTACGACCTGGTCGGTGGCAGCTACAACATCAACGGCCTGATCGGCCCGCACGGTGGTATCGAGTACATCACCCCTCTGTCCAAGGCGCAGTGGTCGCCCGAAGCCCTGGCGGGTGCCGGTATTCGCTGACCCCGACGATCAACCTGCCGGCTGCGTCAGACGGGGCAGCCGGTGGAGTCTGCAGAGGATGTGGCATGGCTCTTTCAAGAAAATCGGCGCCGTGGGCGCTGGCATTGGCCCTGGTCGTGGCCGGCGCTCAAGGCCCGGCATGGGCAGCTACGTATGTCGATGTGCTGGACTTGCCGGCCAGGCCGAGCGCGCTGGCGGTGCACAGCCCGTTGCGCGATGTGACGCAGGCAGGGGATCGGCTGGTGGCGGTTGGGCCGCGCGGGCACATCGTGTATTCCGACAACCAGGGCCAGGACTGGCGCCAAGCCAGTGTACCGGTCAGTGCCGACCTCAATGCGCTGGTCTTCCCGAACGCACTCGAAGGCTGGGCGGTGGGCAACGATGGCGTGGTCCTGCACAGCCGCGACGGTGGTACGAGCTGGGCCAGGCAGCTTGATGGCCGGCAGATCGGCGCGCTGGTAGAAACCCATTACCAGGCCTTGGCCAAGGCTCACCCGGATGAGGCGCAGTGGCAGGCGTTTGCCGACGAAGGCCGGCGGCTGGTGCAGGAGGGCGCCGACAAACCGTTGCTTGGCGTGTGGTTCAGCGACGCAAAACGCGGGTACGCAGTCGGCGTGTTCAATTTGATCCTGCGCACCGACGACGGCGGCAACAGCTGGGTACCGATGCAGGACCGCACCGACAATCCACAAGGCTTGCACCTCAATGCCATCCGCGCGATCGGCGATGAGCTGTACGTGGCCGGTGAGCAGGGCTTGCTGCTCAAGTGGCATACCGGGCAACAACGATTTGTCAGCCTGCCCAGCCCCTACCAGGGCACCTGGTTCGGGGTGCTCGGCAAACCCGGCGAAGTGCTTGCGTATGGCCTGCGTGGCCATGTGGCGCGCAGCAGTGACGGCGGGCAGAGCTGGACCCGGGTGAGCACGGGTGTGACGCAAAGCATCACGGCTGCCAGCCTCGACAGCAATGGGGACTACTGGTTGTTCAGCCAGGCGGGCCAGGTGCTGCACAGCCGCGATGGCGGCCTGAGTTTCGCCTTGCAGCCGCATGTGCCGCCTGCGCCGGTGACTGCCGCGCTGCAGACCCGAAGCAACGGCACCGTACTGGTGGGTGATCGCGGTCTACGCGTGCTGCCGGATCGATAACAACCCTAAGCATCCAAAGAGAACTCGTGATGGCCAACATCAAGCAAGACACCCTGCCGGTGATCCGCGACCTGAAGGATTTCGATCCACGTTCCGGCAACCTGCTGGAGCGCATGGTCTTCAACTACCGCCCACTGTTCATGCTGTTCATGGTGCTGGTCACGGGGGTTCTGGGTTACCTGGCGCTGACCCGCCTGGAGTTGCGGCCCAGCTTCGAGAAAATGATCCCGCAGAGCCAACCTTACATCCAGAACTACCTGGACAACCGCAAGTCGCTGCGTGGCCTGGGCAACTCGGTGCGGGTGGTGGTGGAGAACACCCAGGGCGATATCTTCGACCCCGAGTACCTGAACGTGCTCAAGCAGATCAACGACGAGCTGTTTCTTGCCCAAGGCGTGGACCGCGCCTGGATGAAGTCGTTGTGGAGCCCCGGTGTGCGCTGGACCGAAGTCACCGAAGAGGGTTTTCAGGGGGGCACAGTGATGCCCGACGATTACCAGGGCAAACCGGCCGACATTGAACAGCTGCGGCAAAACATCAACCGTGCCGGTATCGTCGGCAGCCTGGTGGCGACTGATTTCAAGTCAAGCATGCTGGTGGTACCGCTGCTTGATCACGACCTGGCCACCGGTCGCGGCATCGATTACCGGCAGTTCTCGCAGATGCTCGAACAGCAGTTGCGCGACAAGTACGAGTACGCCGGGGACAGCAATGCGCGCAAGGCCGGCGAGGAAGGCCACGGTAAGTACAAGGTGCGGGTCATCGGTTTTGCCAAGCTGATGGGCGACCTGAGCGATGGGCTGGTCCAGGTGATGATGTTCTTCGCCCTGGCGGTGGGCACCTCGCTGATGATCATCTTCCTTTATACGCGTTGTGTGCGCAGCACCTTGCTGGTGGTGCTCTGTTCGCTGGCGGCAGTGGTGTGGCAACTGGGTATCGTCGGTTGGCTGGGCTATGCCATCGACCCTTACTCGATCCTGGTACCGTTTCTGATCTTCGCCATCGGTGTCTCGCATGCCGCGCAGAAGATGAACGGCATCATGCAGGACATTGGCCGCGGTACACACAGGCAGGTCGCCGCGCGTTACACCTTCCGCCGCCTGTTCGTGGCCGGCGTCACGGCGTTGCTGGCCGACGCCGTGGGCTTTGCCGTGCTGATGCTGATCGACATCCCGGTGATCAAGGACCTGGCGATCACCGCAAGCATCGGTGTTGCGGTGTTGATCTTCACCTCGTTGCTGTTGATACCGGTGGCGCTGTCGTACGTCGGTGTGGGTCGCAAGGCCGCCGCGCGCGCCTTGCGCATCGACCAGCGAGCCGCCGAGCACCGCGGCTTCGGCAAGCTGTGGGACATGCTTGACCGCTTCACCACGCGCAAGTGGGCAACGGGCGCCGTGCTGGTGGCCACGCTGATGGGCATGGGCGGCTTTTGGGTAAGCCTGCAGCTGAAGATCGGCGACCTCGACAGTGGCGCGCCGGAGTTGCGCGCGGACTCACGCTACAACCGCGACAATGCCTACATCACCCGCCATTACGCACTGTCCAGCGACCTGTTCGCGGTGATGATCAAGACCCCGCCGGAAGGCTGCCTGAGCTACCGGACGCTGATGCTTGCCGACCGCCTGGCCTGGGAGCTGCAGCAGTACCCGGGCGTACAGACCACCGTCTCGTTGGCAAACGCCGTGCGCCAGATCACCGCAGGCTCGTTTGAGGGGAACCCGAAGATGAGCAGCCTGCAACGCAACCAGGACATGCTCAACTATGCCGCCCAGCAAGCGTCGGTCAACGCCCCGGAGCTGTTCAACACCGACTGCTCGCTGATGCCGGTGATCGCCTACCTCAAGGACCACAAGGCCCAGACCCTGGACGATGTGGTGGCCATCGCCGACCGCTTTGCCCGCGACAACAGCAGCCCCGACCGCCAGTTCATGCTCGCGGCCGGCAGCGCCGGCATCGAAGCGGCAACCAATATCGTGGTCCGTGAAGCCAACCGCACCATGCTGCTGTTCGTCTACCTGGCGGTGACGCTGTTCTGCCTGATCACCTTCCGCAGCTGGCGCGCGACCCTGGTGGCGCTGTTGCCGCTGGTGCTGACCTCGGTGCTGTGCGAGGCCTTGATGGTGGTGATGGGCATCGGCGTGAAAGTGGCCACGTTGCCGGTCATCGCCCTGGGCGTAGGGATTGGCGTGGACTACGCCTTGTACCTGCTCAGCGTGCAGCTGCACTACCAGCGCCAGGGCCGCTCGCTGGGCGAGGCCTACCAGAACGCCGTGGCCTTCACTGGCCGGGTGGTGGGGCTGGTGGGCATTACCCTTGCGGCGGGCGTGGTCGGCTGGGCGTGGTCGCCGATCAAGTTCCAGGCCGACATGGGCATCCTGCTGACCTTCATGTTCCTGTGGAACATGCTCGGCGCGCTGGTGCTGATCCCGGCGCTGTCGTACTTCCTGCTGCCGGACAAGCGCTTTGTCAAGGCTGTGCCCCAGCCATGCGCGCCCGCCGCGCCGCCTGGCGAGCACGCTTGCGAACCCCAGGCGCAAACACGGATGAGCGCATGAGCGCGCCCTAATCGAATCGAATACCGAAACTGGAATCTACCCTCATGGCCAAGACAAAAATAATGCCGCCGGCAGCTGGTGCCTATGCCTACCCACTGCTGATCAAACGCCTGCTGATGTCAGGTGTACGGCACCAGCCCGAGCAGGAGATCGTCTACGCCGACAAGCTGCGCTACACCTACCGCGGCCTGGACCAGCGGGTCCGGCGCCTGGCCAATGTGCTGCGTGCCGCCGGGGTGCAGGCCGGTGACACTGTGGCGCTGCTGGACTGGGACAGCCACCGCTCGCTGGAGTGCTTTTTTGCCGTGCCGATGCTGGGTGCGGTGCTGCACACGGTGAACGTGCGGTTATCGCCGGAGCAGGTGGCGTACACCATGAACCACGCGCAAGACGACCTGGTGCTGGTGCACGACGATTTCGTGCCGCTGCTGGAACAGCTTCAGGGCCAGTTGGGCACGGTGCGCGGTTACCTGCAGCTCACCGACGAACAGGCCACGGCCACCACGCTGCCGGTGCTGGGCGAGTACGAAGCGCTTCTGGCCAGCGCCAGTTGCCAGGCCGAGTTCGACGACTTCGACGAAAACTCGGTGGCCACGCTGTTCTACACCACCGGCACCACGGGCAACCCCAAAGGGGTGTACTTCAGCCACCGCCAGTTGGTGCTGCACACCCTCAACGAGCTGGGTACGTTTGCCGCTTACGACGGCCAGCCGCTGCTGCGTTCGAGCGACGTGTACATGCCCATTACGCCGATGTTCCATGTGCATGCGTGGGGCGTGCCGTACGTGGCCACGGTGCTGGGGGTCAAGCAGGTGTACCCGGGGCGCTACGAGCCGAACACGCTGGTAAGGCTGTACCGCGACGAGGGGGTGACGTTCTCCCACTGCGTGCCGACCTTGCTGCAGATGATGCTGGACAGCGAACAAGGCCGGCACACCGATTTCAGCCGCTGGAAGATCCTGCTCGGTGGCAGCGCGCTGACCCACGGCCTGGCCCGCCAGGCCAGTGAGCGTGGCATGCTGATCTACAGTGGCTACGGGATGTCGGAGACCTGCCCGCTGCTGACCCTGACCCACTTGCGTGAAGAAGACCGGGCCTTGCCGATGGGCGAGCAGGTTGCACAGCGGATCCGCACCGGGGCCCCGGTAGCGATGGTCGACCTGCGCATTGTCGATGCCCAGGGTAACGACATGCCTCACGACGGTGCGTCGCTGGGTGAAATCGTGGTGCGTTCGCCCTGGCTGACTCAAGGCTACCTGCACGAGCCGCACAAGGGCGCCGAGCTGTGGCAGGACGGCTGGCTGCACACCGGTGACATGGGCTCGATCGACCACCACGGTGTGCTGGAGATCAAGGACCGGATCAAGGACGTAATCAAGACCGGGGGTGAGTGGATCAGCTCGTTGACCCTGGAAAACCTCATCAGCCAGCATCAGGCGGTCAGCGCCGTGGCGGTGGTCGGTATCCCCGATGAGCAGTGGGGCGAGCGGCCGATTGC
Organism: Pseudomonas sp. E1MeOHC2; assembly: GCF_058745025.1. Classification (NCBI taxonomy): domain Bacteria; kingdom Pseudomonadati; phylum Pseudomonadota; class Gammaproteobacteria; order Pseudomonadales; family Pseudomonadaceae; genus Pseudomonas; species Pseudomonas sp. E1MeOHC2. The sequence continues at coordinate 5,720,288 of NZ_CP196675.1, read as the reverse complement.
ACTGGTGGTGCGCACGCCCGGTGACCGCCTTGACCAGCCAATGCTCGAGGCGCACCTCAAGCAGTTTGTCGACAAGGGCCAGATCAACAAGTGGGCGATCCCACGGCAGGTGCATTTCGTCACCGACATCCCCAAGACCAGCATCGGCAAGATCAACAAGAAGCTGATTCGCGAAACGCACCTGGGCGCCTGATGGGCGTTATGGCCCGTCAGAAGCCTTGGTGCCGGCGATTTAGTCTTTGACTGGCCAAGCAGATCCTGCACAATTGCCGGCTTTTTTCGCGACAGGAAGCCGCCATGCAACGGATTGTGATTCTGGGGAATGCCGGCAGCGGCAAATCTACCCTTGCCCGTGCCTTGGGCAAGCACCTTGGCCTGCCGGTGGTTCACCTGGATACCCTGTTCTGGGAGCCCGGCTGGGTCGAGGCGGACGCCGAGCAGTTCCGCGCACGGGTTGGTGAGGCCATTGCAGGGGATAGCTGGGTGTGTGAAGGCAACTATGCCCGGCGCACATTCGACCTGCGCCTGCCCCGTGCCGACCTGGTGATCTGGCTCGATACGCCCCGGCTCACCTGCTTCACCCGGGTGATTCTACGCAGCGTCATGAACCGGCCTCGTGCAGACCTTGCGGCTGGGTGTACAGAGAAACTCGACCGGGCCTTTCTGACCTTCCTGAACTTCGTGTGGAACTTCGATCGCGGCTATCGCCCAGGTATCGAGGCGCAGCGCCAGGCGGTTGGGCCGCAGATTCCCGTCGTGCATTTGCGCGGCAGCCGGCAGATCGGCGCATTTCTGGGCAGTTTGCCCGCGGCAGGCGTACTGGCTTCAGGCGGGCAGTAACGCACGCAAGGCAGCGTTCACGACGATGGCGAACAGCACCACGGGCAGGATGGAAAACCGTGAAGCGGCATACACGGTCAGTGCCACGGCGATGAGGTCTGCCGGGTAGCCAGAAACCAAGGTGGGCGCGATCACGGCAATCAGCAGGCAGCCAAGGGCGGCGTCGAGCACCTGGGTGGATGGCTTGGCCCACAGGTAAGCGCTGACCAGGCCCGCCAGCGTGCCCGCGAGCACATACCAGCTGCCGGGAATCAGCAGGTAGAACAGCGCGGCGGTGACCAGGCTGAATAGCCAGGGCAGGGCGGCGTGCACACCTCTCCACATGCCCTTGAGCAGCACCAGGCAGGCAGCGACAACTGCCATGTCCAAGCTGTAGCTGTGTAGGTCAGCCAGCAGCGGCCCGATCAGCGCGCCGAGCATGATGATGCTAGCCCTGGTCACCCACAGGTACCACGTCGAAGTGGCGCAGGTGGCCGGGCTCAAAAGCGGTGGCGGCGCGTCGCTCGCGGCGGCAGAGGCATCGGGGTGTTCGGATTCAGGCGTTGCGGGGGGCTCTTCAATTACTGATTCATCTGCATTCATGGTCACCTCCAGTGGAGGCAAATTATTCCAATGGATCGCTGAAATCGGGTTGCGTAGTTGCCTAAGTGTGGAGAGTATTTGGCATCTACTGCCGTACTTCTCAATTTTAAGGTTATCAATGCCAATCAAGCTCGACGCCATCGATCGACGTATCTTGCGGGCACTGCAACGCGACGGCCGTTTGCAGAACCAGGAACTGGCCAAGCAGGTGGGGTTGTCCCCGTCGCCTTGCCTGCGGCGGGTGCGCCTGTTGGAAGAAGCGGGGGTGATCGCGCGCTACGTGGCGCTGGTGGACCCGGCCAAGGTGGCGCTGGGCCTGACCCTGTTCGTGCGGGTGTGGCTCAAGCGCCAGGACCAGGAGACCACCGATGAATTCGTCGAGGCGGTGCGCCTGCTGCCCGAAGTGGTGGAGTGCCATGTGATGGCGGGTGACTGCGATTTGCTGTTGCGGGTGGTGGCGGCGGACCTGGAGGCCTACCGGCGGTTCCAGATCGCGCACTTGACCAGCCTGAGCGTGGTGCAGAACGTCAAGACTGAAGTGCCCATGGAAAAGATCAAGCTGACGACCGAGTTGCCGGTGTAAAAGGCACCTGTGCGATTTCGTCGTTGCGTTCGGGCAATGAGCGGTGATAAACCGGATTACTGCGTCCAAAAACTGTCCGCTGCGTTTTGAGCTCTATAATCTACTGCTCGTTCAGCTGGCGTAAGACGCAAAAGAAAAACCGTTTCAGCGTGCATCCCCACCTGGCATTGGAAATCGTCCCCATGCAGCATCAATCCCCCGACGAAACGATTCGCGCCGCGTTGCAAAAGTCTCACGCCAGGCTCCATCGCCAGCATGAACTGGTCGTCGAGTACGGCGTCATGTCGCTCAAGTCGTCTGACCTGGATGCGTTGCTCACCCAGGCCTGCTCGGTAGTGGCCAAAGGTATGGACACCCCATTTGCCAAGGTGCTCATGCCGATAGCTGACAGCGATGAGTTTGTGCTGTCTCACGGCGTGGGTTGGGATGAGGCGGACATCGGGCACGCCACCGTGGGCGGCGATGTGGCCAGCCCTGCAGGCTATGCAATTTCGACCTACAGGCCCGTGCTGTCGAACCATCTAGGGCAAGAGCAGCGCTTCAGAACACCGTCGTTGCTAAAAAAATACGGGATCGAGCGAGCGATCAACGTACCTATCCGAGGGACATCGGCCCCCTTTGGTGTACTCGAAGCTGACAGCAGCAACGGGGAAGACTTCATCGAAAGCGACCTGGTGTTTCTGGAGGGCATCTCCAACGTCATCTCCATGGCGGTGGAGCGCATCTCTGCTGGCGAGGATATGCAGTCATCCGACCCATACTCCGAGAGCGTGCTCAACGCCAGCCCCGATTGCGTGAAAATCCTCTCCGCGCGTGGCGACATCGAATTCATGAACGATGCCGGCATGTGCCTGATGCACATTGGCGACCTCACGCAGGTGCGTGGGGTGGCGTGGTCGCAGCTCTGGCCTGACGAATCCAGAGACGTGGTGCTGGATGCGATCAGAAAAGTGACTGAAGGTGAATCAGCAAGGTTCGAGGCATTCTGCCCGACATTGCACCAAGAGCCTAAGTGGTGGGATGTGACGGTGGCGCCAATATTTGGCGAGCAAGGCGAGTTTGAAAAGATCATTGCCGTGTCGCGTGACATCACCGAACGACGCCATCACGAAGCACAATTGTTGTCATTGATCGACGCGCAAAACATAAAGTTGAGTAAAAGTGATCTTTATCTGGAAGAAATTCATCATCGGGTCAAGAATAGCCTGCACCTGGTAAATACCTTGTTGTTGCTGCAGGCCAATATGGCCCTGGATGAAGCGGTAAAGCTTCAACTGCAGACGGCTGCAACTCGAGTGTTGACCATTGCGAGCGTGCATGAGCGTCTTTATCAGAATGCTGAAACTCAAGCGGTGAGTGCAGCGGATTATCTTGAAGCGTTGCTGGGTGATCTGGGCAAAGCATTGGCTGAGCGCAAAATCCTCCTCGATGCTGACGCATTCACGATGCCACCGGAAAGAATGGCGCCGCTGGGGCTGGTGATTTCCGAACTGATCACCAACTCGCTCAAATATGGCAAAGGTACGGTGGAGGTTAGCGTGAGGGGGCAGGGGGATCATGCACTGATCACGGTAACGGATGAGGGCGACGGGTTCCCGGAGTCGTACCCAAAACCCACTGGCACCGGCCTCGGCATGCGCTTGGTTAAAAGCTATTCGGGCTACGGCAGCCTGGCGATTACGGTTGATCGCACGCAAGAAAAAAGCACGATTCACGTACGCTTCAAACTGTAGTGAGCCCCAGGGCGGTAATGCCACCCCGGGGCCACTGGCATCAGCGATCGTCATCCTTGTGCTGAGTGTCACCTTGGTCAGCTTGGCCACCCATGCGGCCCGTGTCGGCAGGGCCTTGCCGGTCGGCTTGATCCGCACCAGGCTGGCCACCCTGGCGCCCTGTGTCCGTTGAGCGTTCCCAATCCTTGTTCATCTTGTCTTCAGGTTTTTGACCGGGTTGCTGGGTGCCTTTTTGTTTGTCGAGCATGTCACCTCCTGCGCCCTGGCCGCCTTTTTGGCCTGCATCGCCGGCACCGGTATTGGCGTTGCCGCCTTGGTTTGCGCCCCAGTCTTGATTGTTCGCCATGACTGCATACCTCTGGTCACACACAGGAAGGTCTGTGTTCAGTTGTGACTGTGGAGCACTCTCACGGGGTGCATCTATTGTCGGGGATTCTGACAAAACGCCTGAACAAATGGCGGCCCGGTATTTGCGACTCCAATAACCCCGATCGTAGACCACACTCTTTGCATGAGCCGCCTTGAGTCTTTCCTATATACAGACTAATACTAAAGCACTGGCGGAAGAGGGATGATCATGTACAGGCGCTTTGTTGTGGTTCCTGCGGTACCGCGCCATAAAGAGGTCTTTCCTCGGCGCATTGGATTTCCCAGCGCCTTGGGGGAGGGCTACGACCTTTACGATACGCAAGAGAAAATGCGCCTCTGCCTGAGTTATTCGACACGCGCCGAAGCCGAGTTTGAATGTGCGTGCCGTAATGATTTTCAGGACAATAACGAAGCGAACTTCGTCGGCAATGCATGAGCCAGGCACTGCAGCAATAGCGGTGGTTTAGGTGACGAGCCTGCTTTCGTAGGGGCAAGAGGCGGTCAGTGACAGCTGTGCTATCACTACAGGGATGCCGTCCGTCCGAAGGCCAGGGAGTGAGCGATGAATCACCTGTTTCGTGTGTTGCTGGTGTTGTTGGCCCTGGTGCCTTTGGCGGGGCAGGGCAATGACGCCGCCACCATCGCCACCGAAGGCATACCGGCCGAACCGGCCGAGCTGACGATCGCCAACCGCAGCATTTTCACCTTCCACGCCACGTTGCTTGGGGAGACGCCGGCTGCACGGGCGCAGCGGGCAGCGGCCGTGATCGAAGAGGCGCTGCGCGGCACTGATGAGTTGCACGTCAGCGTCGACCCGATCCTCAGCAGCCACCTGGTGCTGCTGGGTGGGCGGCGAGCGTTTATCGTCGCGCCCCAGGACCTTGAGATCAGCGGCGCCGACACCCGCGAAGCGGCCGAGCAGGCTGCGGCGGTGCTGCGCCAGGTGGTCGAGGAGTCTGGCGAGGCGCGCAACCTGCATTTTCTGCTCAAGGCCTTGGGCTTGTCGGCCTTGGCCACGCTGATATACCTGGCACTGCTCAAGGGCGCCAACCGGGCCCGGCACAGACTGCGTGGGCGGCTGCCCCAGTTGATGCGCGAACGTGCCCGGCAGATTCGCGTCGGGCAGATGCCGCTGTTCGACATGCAGTACGTGTACCGGCTGATCGACAGCCTGCTGCGCTTGCTGTACTTGGCGGTGGTTGTGCTGCTGAGCTACCAGTGGCTGAGCTTTGTGCTGTCACAGTTCCCCTACACCCGGCCGTGGGGCGAAAGCCTCAACGTGCACCTGCTCAACCTGCTGCGGTACCTGCTTGATGGCATTTTGCACGCCATCCCCGGGATTGCCGTGGCCATCATGATCTTCTTCATCGCCCGCGGCATCAGTGGCTTTAGCCGCCGCGTGCTGGAGCGCATGGCGCGCCCCGGCACGCTCAAGTGGCTGACCGAAGAGACGCTGCGGCCGACCATGCGCCTGACCTCGCTGGCGATCTGGCTGTTTGCCCTGGTCATGGCCTACCCGTACCTGCCGGGGTCGGGCACCGATGCCTTCAAAGGCCTGTCGGTGCTGCTCGGGCTGATGATTTCCCTGGGCGCAACCAGCGTTGTGGGGCAGGCGGCGGCAGGGCTTATCCTGACCTACTCGCGCACGTTGAAGGCCGGCGAGTACGTGCGGGTCGGCGACAACGAGGGCACGGTGACCGAAGTCGGCATGTTCAACACCACGATCCGCACCGGATTGGGCGAGGTGTTGACCTTGCCCAACTCGATGATCACCGGCTCCGTGACGCGCAACTATTCCCGCGCAGTGCAGGGCCAGGGTTACATCGTCGATACCGTGGTGACCATCGGTTATGACACGCCCTGGCGACAGGTGGAGGCGATGCTGGTGGCGGCTGCCGAGCGCACCGAGGGCATCCTCGACACGCCCAGGCCGCAGGTGTTTCAGACCGGGCTGTCGGACTTCTACCCTGAATACCGCCTGGTGGCCCAGGCCGTGCCAAGCGCACCTCGGCCGCGGGCGGAGTTGCTGAGTCTGCTGCATGCCAACATCCAGGATGTGTTCAATGAGCACGGCGTGCAGATCATGTCGCCGCACTACCTGGGCGACCCGGAGCAGGAGAAGTGGGTGCCGCGCGAGAAGTGGTTCACGGCACCGGCGCGCAGGCCGGACGGGGATGGCGAACCCCCTAACTAGAGTTAAAAAATGCTAACCAAAGAGGGGTAGCACGCGAAAACAATAATCCAGGGGGCGTGAAAACGCTAATAGGGGTGCGAATTTGATAACAATTTGGCTGTTTATATTGAAAATGATAACGGCCTGAAGGATGGGGACTGCAAGCGCCTCACTCAAATCAAGATGTAATCACTGCGTTGCACAATACCTCGATGCTCACCTTCAACCAGGTGCACATAGCGCCCCTCCAGCAGATCAATCGGTAAGCAATCGTCAACATCGAGCACCGCGTCGGTATGGGGTTTCAACCAACCCGCTGCCATACGCTCCTTACCCAGGCTCTTGGCTGCGGCTTTGTCGGTGGCGGCCACCAGCAGGTAACGATGCGCTTCGCCAAAGACCTGTTGCTCATAACCCCCCAGGTTCAGGAAGAACAGGCGCAGGGCCCCTGGCTGTGGCGCAGCCTGGCTGAATTCGATGCGATAGCCATCCACCCCATGCACTTCCAGCCAGGAATCGATGTGCAGCCCTTTCGGGCTGCCGAACCAGGCATTACGCAGCAGGGGGAAGGTTTGCTCCAGCGAGTCGGCCTGGGCAAATAGCACATCGTGGACTTCGATGCTGGCGCGGGGGTGGCGTCCGCCGAGCATGACGACGTAGAGCATGGTTGATCCTGCATTCTCGAAAAGTGTCATGGCGATGATGACACATTGGGTCCTTCGCTGTTCATGAGGCGTACACCCTTGGTGTTGCCTCCTGGCCTAAGCCGGTCTCGGGCCTTAATCATCGCGCCCCATGCGCACGCCCAAAGCAGCTTGCAACCCCCTCCAAGGCAGCGTACCTGGCGCTATGCCCGCTTCTGATAATCGCCTCCAACACCGAGCCCACGTTTTGGAGCGCGTCATGCACAACAATAAGAAACTTTCGCCTCGTATCCTGACGGCTGTCATCGCCAGCCTTTCGACCCTGGGCCTGAGCGGCGTCGCCGAGGCCGAGATCATGCTGTACGACAAGGACCAGACGACGTTTTCCACCGACGGTTACATCAACGCCTTTTACGTCAACAGTGATGTCGACCGGGCGGGCGACCAGTTCGACCGCCGCCAGTCGCGGGTCAAGATGGGGTTTTTGCCCAACTACCTGGGCTTCAACATGGGCAAACAGGTGGATGACCTGAAGCTGGGGGCGCGTGCCTCGTTCTGGGTCACCATCAACGACAGCGAAACCAACGGCACCGACACCGCCATCGATGTGCGTCAGTTCTACGGCACCGTGGCCAACCCCGAGTGGGGCGAGGTGCTGATCGGCAAGGACTTCGGGTTGTTCGCGCGTTCCAACATCCTGCTCGACGAGCTGCTGGCAGGTTACGGCCAGGTCAGTGACAGCCTGGGCTTGGTGGACGGCGGCGGGGTGTCGTTCGGCAACATCGGCAGCGGTTATCCGTACCCGTTCCCCACGTCGCAGATCACCTACCGCACGCCGGTGATGGACGGCTTGCGGGTAGCGGTCGGCATCATGGACCCGGTGGACACCAACGACAGTAGCCCGACCGGCAAGGCCTATCAGGAAAACCCCCGCACCGAGAGCGAGATCACCTACCAGTTCGACCTGGCCGGGGCCAAGATCTACAGCTGGCTCAATGGCAGCTACCAGACCTCTGACAACACCGACTCGACGGTCAAGTCGATCACCTCCAAAGGGGTCGGCTACGGCGTGCAGGCGAAGATGGGCGGGCTTTCGCTCACCGGCTCCGGTTTCCAGGCCAAGGGCATCAACCCGTTCTTCACCAACAACGCCGGCGAGCCGACCCTGCGTAATGTCGACAGCGACGGTTACTTGCTGCAGGGCTCGTACAAGGTCGGCAAGAACCGCCTGGCGTTGTCGTATGGCAAGACCAAGGACGATGGCAACGGCGTGGTAGGCAGTGGCGCGGATTACGAGACTCGCGGTGTGGCGCTGTTCCATGACGTTAATGCCAACCTTACGCTGGTGGCTGAGTACAACCAGTTTTCGATTGACGGGCATGACACCGGTGATCAGAACGAGGACACCGATACCCTTGCATTGGGGGCGGTGCTGACCTGGTAAACCGCTGGGGCCGCTGCGCGGCCCTTTCCGGCCGGTCCGGCGCCCCGGCAAGGCCGCACCCACAATGCCCGCGCAAGCCTGGTATGTCGGTCCATGCGCAAGCAACTGTCTTGCTCAATTTCTAAAAAATGATGCATTACCTGTGGGAGCGGGCTTGCCCCGCGAACACCGGCGAAGCCGGTGCCATGCACCGCGCAGCCCCATTGGCGGAGCAGGCCCGCACCCCAGCAATTCCACGTGCACACCCTTACTCCCATGGAACCGCCTACCCGCTACCCAAGTAGCATTCGCCCTCCAGGGCAGCCTTCGTACACTCAGCACTCAGACAACCCGCGCCGGAGACCACGATGCAGCAGGCCCAGAACGACGGGGTGGTCAGCGCCATGTCCCAGGCAACCGATGCGCGCCTGGCGGCCCAGGATTTGGCGCGGCAGTTGCTGCACCCGCACCTGGGTTTCGTGTTGTTTTTCTGCTCTGCCGAATATGACCTGCGTGCGCTGGCCGAGGCCCTGGAACAGGGTTTCGGTGGCATTCGCCTGGTGGGCTGCACCAGTGCCGGCGAAATCACCCCGCTGGGCTACGGCCGCAATTGCGTAACGGCGGTGGGGTTCGATCACCGGCACTTTTCCATCGCCACCGAACTGATTGATGAAATGGAGCACTTCAGCCTGATCGACGCCCAGCAGATGGTCGAACGGCTGGTCGGTACCTGTCGCAGCAATACCCTGACGCCCATCAAGGGCCACAGCTTTGCCCTGACCCTGCTCGATGGCTTGTCCAGCCGCGAGGAGATGGTCCTCACCGCCCTGAGCGCGGCACTGGGGGACATTCCGCATTTTGGCGGCTCGGCCGGCGACGACAATTACCTGACCCGCACCCACGTGTACTTCGGCGGTGCGTTCCACAGTGGCGCGGCGGTGGTGGTATTGGTCAATACCTGGCTCGATTTCGAAGTGTTCACCACGCACCACATCCTGCCGCGGGAGGAAAAGCTGGTGGTGACCGGCGCCGACAGCGCCCAGCGCCGCGTCTTCGAGCTCAATGCAGAACCGGCTGCCGAGGAGTACGCCCGACACATCGGCGTGCCGGTTGCCGAGCTCGATCACCGGGTTTTCGCGGCCCATCCGCTGGCGGTGCGGATCCACGATCAGTATTACGTCCGGGCAATCCAGCAAGTGCACCCGGACCTGAGCCTGAGTTTCTACTGCGCGGTGGAAAACGGCATCGTGCTCACAGCCATGACACCGGGCCCGCTGTTGCCGAACCTGCACACCCTGTTCGACGGGCTGCACCAGCGCCTGGGCCCACTGCTGCTGACCATTGGCTGCGACTGTTTCCTGCGGCGCCTGGAGCTGGAAGACCACGACGGCCTGGAGCAGGTCGGCGCGTTCTTGCGCGAGCAGCGGGTCATGGGCTTCAACACCTATGGAGAACAGTTCAATGGCATGCACATCAACCAGACCTTCACCGGGGTCGCCATTGCCCGCAACCGACCACCGGTCAGCCGCTGAACTGCAGGCCGAGGTCGCCCGGCTGCAGCACGAAAACTACAAGCTGCAGCGCATCAACGGCGCGCTGATCGAACGCGTCGAGTCGGGCGTGACGCGGGGCAACGACCCGTACGCGGCGTTTCAGCATTCGGTGGTACTGGCCGAACAAGTCCGCGAGCGTACCGATGCCCTGAACCAGGCCATGGCCGAGCTCAAGGCCGGTAACCATTTGCTCAGCGAAGCCCGGCTGCGGGCCGAGACGGCCCACCAGCACTTGATCGACGCCATCGAAAGCATCTCCGATGCCTTCGTTTTGTTCGATCAGAACCAGCGAATCGTGCTGTGCAACAGCCGCTTCAAGGCGTTCTGGGCCAACAGCCGGGTGCGGATCATCGCCGGCATGCGCCTGGCCGAAGTGAGGCAGTTGATGACCGCCAGTGGGCTATTCACCGAAGAGCCGCGCGGGCACGCCGATGAGCACCTGCTGTACCGCCTGCAGAACGGGCGCTGGCTGCAAGTCAGCGAACGGCCTACCTGCGAAGGCGGGCGGGTGATCCTGTTCACCGACATCACCGAGGTCAAGCTCAGCGAGACCTTGCGCCGCGAACAGGCGGTGGCGCAGAAGTCGCAACTGATTCGGCTGATCACCGACCATGTTCCGGCGTTGATCGCCTACCTCAATGCCGACCTGGTCTACGAATTCACCAACAAGGTCTATGAAGAATGGTACTGCTGGCCCCCCGGCGTGATGCTTGGCCAGAGCCTGCGCGAGGCCCACAGCGAGCCGCATTACCAGCGCCTGGAGGCCTACGTGGCGCGGGCGCTGGCGGGGGAGAGCGTGACATTCGAATTTGCCGAAAACAACATCAACGGCCAGGAGCGCTACATGCTGCGCTCCTACGTGCCTAACCGGCTGGCCAATGGCGAAGTGGTGGGGATCTTCGTGTTGATCCGCGACATTACCGAGCGCCGCAAAAGCGCCGAGGCGCTGCACCAGGCTTATCAGAACCTGGAGCAACGGGTGCGCGAGCGCACCGCCGAGCTGACCAGCCTCAACGACCAGTTGCTGCGCGAGATCGATGAGCGCAGCCGCGCCGAATCGCGCTTGCGCGAGGCCAAGCGCGAGGCCGAGCAGGCCAACCTGTCGAAAACCAAGTTCCTTGCCGCAGTCAGCCATGACCTGCTGCAACCCTTGAACGCCGCGCGGCTGTTCACCAGCGCACTGCTTGAACGGCGTGAGCCGCAACACAGTGCTCAGCTGGTGCGCAATGTCAGCAACTCCCTGGAAGACGTGGAAAACCTGTTAGGCACCCTGGTGGATATTTCCAAGCTCGATGCCGGGGTGATCAAGGCCGATATCGCCCCCTTCGCCCTCAGCGAACTGATCGACAACCTCGCCGCCGAATACGCCCAGGTGGCCCGCAGCGAAGGGCTTGAACTGCACTTCGTGGGCTGTTCGGCCTTGGTGCACAGTGACATCCAGCTGTTGGCGCGTATCCTGCGCAACCTGCTTAGCAATGCCATTCGCTACACCCGCAGCGGCCGCGTCGTACTGGGCTGTCGGCGCCAGCGCCGGGGCCTGTGGATCGAAGTCTGGGACAGCGGGATCGGCATCGCCGAAGATCGCCTCGAAGAAATGTTCCAGGAGTTCAAGCGGGGCGATGTACAGCGCCCGGACCAGGACCGTGGCCTGGGCCTGGGCCTGGCCATCGTGGAAAAGATCGCGGGCATCCTCGGCCACCGGATTCGAGTGCGCTCATGGCTTGGCAAAGGCTCGGTGTTTGCTGTCGAAGTGCCGCTGAGTGCCACCGCGCCCAAGGCTCAACCCAGCCTGGCAATCAGCGAGCCGATGCTCGAACGCCTGCGTGGGGCGCGGGTCTGGGTGCTGGATAACGATGCGGCGATCTGTGCCGGCATGCGCACCCTGCTGGAGGGGTGGGGGTGCCGGGTGGTCACCGCGCTGTCGGAGCAGGACCTGGCGCGCCAGGTGGACAACTTCCATGCCGAAGCCGACCTGCTGATCGCCGACTACCACCTGGACAACGACTGCAACGGCGTCGATGCCGTGGCGCGGATCAATGCCCGCCGCGCGTTGCCGATACCGGCGATGATGATCACCGCCAACTACAGCAACGAACTCAAGCAACAGATCCGCGAGCGCGGCCACACCCTGATGCACAAACCGGTGCGGCCGATGAAGCTCAAGACTGCGATGAGCCATCTGCTGGCCAACTGCACCCCACAGCCTCTCTAGCGGCGCAGGTAATCGCCGAAATCGATATCGCCGGCACTGAGGATCGCCTGCACCCGGTTATGCACGTTGAGTTTGCGTAGGATCGCTGAGACGTGGGCCTTGACCGTGGTTTCGGCGATATCCAGGGTGTAGGCGATCTGCTTGTTTGACTCGCCCTTGGTCATGCGTTCGAGCACCAGCAGTTGTTTGCGGGTCAGGGCTTGGAGCATCTCGGGTGGGAAGCTTGGGGTATCGCTCTGACGCCGGCTGGTGCTGCTCTTGTTGGCGCGAATGATGTCGGGTGGCAGGTAGACATTGCCGGTGAGGATCTGCTCGATCGCTTCGATCATCTGCGAGCGCGGCGAAGACTTGGTAATGAACCCCACGGCGCCATAGGTGATGGCCTGCAGCACGATCTGCTTTTCCTGCTCGGCCGAGACGATCACCACCGGGGTGGTCGGTGCCTCGTTGCGCAGGGTGATCAGGCCGTTGAGGCCATGCATGCCAGGCATGTTCAGGTCGAGCAGGATCAGGTCGAGGTCGTCATGCTCCAAGGTGAGCGCCAGGGCACTGTCCAGGTCGGCAGTCTCCATGACTTCGCTGCCTTGGAAGCCATCACTGATGACGTTATGGATGGCTTCGCGAAACAGAGGGTGATCGTCGGCAATCAGAATTTTGTACATGGCCTTTTCACCTCGTTGTTATTGGATGGGGCGGGCATGCGTTTGCAGGCGGTGAGTTCAAGGGAAGGGTTCGGGTTGTGCGGGCTGCAGCGGCAGGTTGGCGGCTTCCCAGGCGTCCAGGCCGTCGCGGTACCAATAGAGATGCTTATAGCCCAGGGTTGCTGCGCGTTTTACCGCGTTCCAGCTTAACCAGCAATCGGAGCGGCAGTAAAAGACCAGCGGTTGCTCCAAGCGGCCGGCGGTGGCTTTTTGCAGGTTGCGCACGAAGTAGTCTTGCCAGGCCGGGCTCAGTTCGCCGTCGCCAGTGTTGGCCAGCCAGTGGCTGCCGGGGAGGTTGGCATGGAGTTGGTCTTCGATGAAGCGGCCTTGCAGCCATTGCCGGCGATAGACGTCGATGAGCACCGGCCTCGGCTGTTGGCCCAACAGGCGCTGCAACGTGGTGGTGTCGATAACCTGGGCGCCATCGACCTGGTGCGGTGTCGGGCTGCGATAGAGGGTGGCGCGATAGCCCTCGGCGGTAAACAGCGCCGTGGTGTCGGCCTGGGCGACGCCCACCAACAGACTCAGCGAAAGGGCTGCCAGCAAAGGACGTGGCAGCCTGGGCAGGGCACGAGGCATGGGGTTTATCCTTTTTGTTATAGGCCCATTACATGCCAGCGGTGGTGCTTTGTGAATGCGACGATAGACACTAAAGCCAGTACTAAAGTAGTAGGTGGCCAAGCGCTTGAAGAGCACCCTGTGGGAGCGGGCTTGCCCCGCGAACACCGGCGAAGCCGGTGCCATGCTCCGCGTGGCCTCATTCGCGGGGCAAGCCCGCTCCCACAATGACCACTGTTCTCTGCGTGACAGCGCATCCCCAAGAGGCTAGGCAATCTCCCATAGAACACAACTTAACCCATTGAGTTAGCAGCAACTCTGTGGGAGCGGGCTTGCCCCGCGAACACCGGCGCAGCCGGTGCCATGCACCGCGTGGTCTCATTCGCGGGGCAAGCCCGCTCCCACAATGACCACTGTTCTCTGCGTGACAGCGCATCCCCAAGAGGCTAGGCAATCTCCCATAGAACACAACTTAACCCATTGAGTTAGCAGCAACTCTGTGGGAGCGGGCTTGCCCCGCGAACACCGGCGAAGCCGGTGCCATGCACCGCGTGGCCTCATTCGCGGGGCAAGCCCGCTCCCACAATGACCACTGTTCTCTGCGTGACAGCGCATCCCCAAGAGGCTAGGCAATCTCCCATAGAACACAACTTAACCCATTGAGTTAGCAGCAACTCTGTGGGAGCGGGCTTGCCCCGCGAACACCGGCGCAGCCGGTGCCATGCTCCGCGTGGTCTCATTCGCGGGGCAAGCCCGCTCCCACAATGACCACTGTTCTCTGCGTGACAGCGCATCCCCAAGAGGCTAGGCAATCTCCCATAGAACACAACTTAACCCATTGAGTTAGCAGCAACTCTGTGGGAGCGGGCTTGCCCCGCGAACACCGGCGCAGCCGGTGCCATGCTCCGCGTGGCCTCATTCGCGGGGCAAGCCCGCTTGTGTCTTGGAGAGGGAATAGAATCTGAAGTGAGAGCGGTGAATGGCAAGCTGATAGCCCGAGGTGCCCAGAGCACGTGTGGGAGCAAAAGCTGCCATTCACCGTTCCACTTTGGCGAGAGCCCGAACAGTTGGATGAGGGGCGTAATCTCGAATCACAAGCGTGGGCCAAGCCAAAGCGCTCTCACTCCTTGAGTTTAAGAGGGTTTGGCCATGTCTTCCTCTGTCGGCATCGATGTTTCCAGTGCCACACTTGCTGTTCACATCCGCCCTGAGGGGGTGAACTTCAGTGTTTCCAATGACTTGAAGGGATTCCAACTGCTCGTCGAAAAGCTTGGCGGGCATGCAGTTTCAATGGTCTTGCTCGAAGCTACCGGTGGCTACGAGTGCAATGTCCTCAAAGCGCTGCAGGATGCCGATTTTCCGGTTTGCCGGATCAATCCCAGTCGTGCCCGGGACTTTGCCAAGTCGATGGGTAAACGCGCCAAGACCGATCCCATTGACGCAGCGGTTTTGGCTCACCTGGCTGAAGTTATGCCCCCACGGCCTTGCCAGGTGATGACACCCGAGCGGGCCTTGCTGCGCGAACTGCTTATGCAGCGGGATCGCTTCGTCCAACAGCGCGACGATGACAAGCGGCGCCTGAAGCAGGCGCGGGCTCCCAGTGTTTGTTTGCGGTTGGAACAACACATCGCCTATCTGAAGGGTGAAATTCGAGCGCTGGAACAAGAGATCGCACAGCAGGCAGCAGCTTTGCCTGATGACCGGGTTAAACAGCTCACTCAAGTCAAAGGAATTGGTCTGATTACTGCCGGAAAGCTGATGGCCTTGCTGCCAGAGCTGGGCCAGGTGGATAAGAAGGAAATTGCCGCCTTGGTCGGTGTTGCGCCGTTCAACCAGGACAGCGGCAAGCAGTCGGGCAAGCGTTCAATCTGGGGGGGGCGCTCACAAGTCAGGCGGGCGCTCTATATGGCCTGCTGGGTGGTGATACGGCACAACAAGGACTTCTGCGAGCGCTACAAAGCACTGCGAGCCCAAGGGAAGTGCGCGAAAGTATCGGTGGTGGCGTGTATGCGAGTATTGATAGTGAGGCTAAATGCGATGCTCAAGACCGGAACGCCCTGGAAGGAGCAAATAGCTCATTCGTAGGAGCAAGCCTTGCTGGCGATGCCCGGCACAGCCGGGCCTGGGGCGCTACGCGCCCCATCGCCGGCAAGGCCAGCTTCCACAAGAAGACAGTTGCTCCCACAATGACCATTGCTGTCAGCGCGGTTTGCGCAGCGCCGCGTGCTGGGGGTTGAAGGTGAGTATCGCGAGCAGGGTGAACAGCACCGTCAGGCCCAGGCAGACCGCCAACGCCAGCGGGTTTAAGCGCTCGTACAGCGCAAAGCGCACCAGTTCCACGGCGTGGCTGAACGGGTTCAGGGCGCACAGCCAATACAGCCACTGGCTGGCCTCGCGCATCTTCCACAGCGGATACAGCGCCGAGGACAGGAAAAACAGTGGGAAGATCACGAAATTCATCACCCCGGCAAAGTTCTCCAGCTGGCGAATCGCATTCGACAGCAACAGCCCCAGGGCGCTGAGCATCAAGGCCACCAGCAACAGGGCCGGCAGCGCCAGCAACAACCCCGCAGCCGGGGGCTGCACCCCATACAGCCAGGCGATGGCGAGAAAGGCATAGACCTGCAGCAGGGAAATCAACGAGGTCGCCAGCAGCTTGCTGCCGAGCAGGAAAGCCCGCGGCAATGGGCTGGTCAGCAGCACGCGCATGCTGCCCATCTCCCGGTCATAGACCATCGACAGCGAGCCTTGCATGCCATTGAACAGCAGGATCATGCAGGCAAGGCCGGGGATGATGTACACCTCATAGGGGATGTAGGTGTCGTAAGGCTCGATGATGGCAATGCCCAGGGCCGCGCGAAACCCGGCGGCAAACACCAGCAACCACAGCAGCGGGCGCACCAGGGCGCTGAGAAAACGCGTGCGCTGTAACACGAAACGCAGGCATTCGCGCAGCAGGATGCCGTTGAAACATTGCCAGTAGGCGTTCATCAGGCATTGACTCCTGGGGTGGGGCCGGGCGCGCGGGTCAGGCGGGCAAAGGCGTTGTCGAGGTCGCCACCGTGTTCCAGGCTCAGGGCATCGGCGGTGCCGCTGGCCACCAGGCGGCCCTGGTGCAGGATCAGCAAATCATCGCTTGGCTGCACCTCGTCCAGCAGGTGGGTGGTCCACAGCACACTGAGCCCCTGCTCGCGGCACAGGTGCCGAAGGTGTTGATTGAGCGCCAGGCGGCTGGCCGGGTCGAGGCCTGCGCTGGCTTCGTCGAGCAGCAGCAAGCGCGGTTCGTGGAGCAGGGCGCGGGCAATTTCCACCCGGCGCCGATGCCCGATGTTCAGCGCGCGGACGGGCTCGCGGCGACGCTCGCTGAGGCCTTGGCGGGCAAGTTCGGCCTCGACCCGCACGCTGCTCTGGCGCCGCGACAGCCCATGCAGCGAGGCGTGGTAGCGCAGGTTCTGCTCAACGCTCAGGTCCAGGTCCAGGGTGCTTTGCTGAAACACCACGCCCAGCTGGCGCAAGGCCGGGCGGGCGGCATTGCGCAGCGAGCAGCCGCACACGCGGATGTCGCCGTGCTGCAGGTCGTAAAGCCGGGTGAGCAGGGCAATCAATGTCGATTTGCCCGCGCCATTGGGGCCCAGCAACGCGGCGAAGCGCCCGGGTGCCAGGCTGAAGCCCACTTGCTTGAGTGCCTCGCGCTGGCCGTAGGCGAAGCTCACGTCACTGACCTCGAGGGTGTTCATGGCGTGACCACCACGCCCCAGGGGTAGCGGCCAACCTTCACCGACTTGAGCACCTTGAGGCTTTTCGTATCGATTACCGAGACATCGCCGCTGACCCCGTTGGTGGCCAGCAACTGGCTTTGGTCCGGGGTGAACGCCAGCTGCCAGACCCGCCGCCCGACCAGCAGGTAGTCCAGCACCTCGTAGGTCTTGGCATCGATCACCGCCACATGGTTGGCCGGGCCCAGGGCGACGAACGCGTACTGGCCATCGGCGCTGAGCTTGATGCCCACCGGCTGGACCTTGTCCGGGTGCACCCCCTTGATCTGGAAGTTGAGGGTTTTCAGTACCTGGCGCGTGGCCACGTCGAGAACAGTCACCGTACCGCCGATTTCCGCCGAGGCCCAGAGCCGCGAACCCTCCTGGTTAAACTCGACGAAGCGCGGCCGTTGATCCACCAGGGTGCTGTCGGCCAGGGTCTGGGTGCTGGTGTCGATCCAGTGCAGCATGTTGGTGGTTTCGCTGGTATTGACCGCCCACTTGCCATCGGGGCTCACCGCCATGCCCTCGGGTTCGATGCCGACGTTGATCTGCCCGAGCACCTTGTCAGTCTGGGTGTCGATCACGGTCACCAGCGCGTCGTCCTCGTTGGACACGTACAGCCAGCGGTCGTTGGGGTGCAGGGCGAATTGCTCGGGGTCTTTGCCGGAGGGCAGCTCCTTGATGATCTTGCGGGTGGCCACGTCCATCACCTGGACCCGGTCCGAATCACTGGCGCAGATGTACAGCAGCGTGTTGTCGTGGGACAGCAGCAGGCCGCGTGGGCGCTGGCCCACCGGCAGGGTCTCGGTGACTTCCAGGGTTTGCATGTCGATCAGGCTGAGGCTGTTGTCTTTCTCGTTCGAAACCCAGGCGGTGGCGGCACTGGCGTGCCCGGTGGCTAGCGCCAGCGCAGCGGCCAGCAGGGTAGGGAAAAGCACAGGCCGGTAGCAAAGGGGGCGACGCATGGCGGAATCCTTTTTTTGTGATTATCGGTTTCAGGGGTAGCCGCAGGTCACTTCGGGCTTGTCGTAGCCCAGGCTGTCCATTTCGTTGAAGGGGTGCAGGAAGCCCTCCTGGGGCGAAGTGCTGACCAGCGCGCGGGGCTGGACCAGCGGGATGGGTTGGCGAAGTTCACCGTTCCACGGCCGGTAGCTGAGCTTGCGGCCCTTGAAACCGTCCAGCGGCAGTTGGTCGCTGAGCAGCAGGTGCTGCAGGGCGCGTGCCTCGACTTGGCGCAGTTTGCTCACTGCGCTGGCGATGCTGCGCACGGCCATCCAGGCGGCAAAATCGCGGTCGTTCATCCAGCGACCGGCCTGGGCCTCGAAGCGTTTTTGCAACTGCGCGGCGCCGAAGGTTTCCACGGTCTTGTGCCAGCCGGTGGGCGTCAGGCCCTGAGTGCCGGCTACGGGGCGGGGGTACCAGGTTTGGTAGGGCAGGTACTCGCCGAAATCACCGCGCTCGTCGGCCACCAGCACCACGTCGTACTCGGCGGTCTGGGTAAACAGCGGCATGTCGGCCTGGGCGCTGCGGCGCTGGTCGTTGTCGAAGCGCCAGGTTTTTTCGGCAACCAGTTGCATGCCGAAGCGCTTCAGGGACCTGCGCAGGGCTGCGGCATAGGCCTGGTCGTCCTCGGCCTGGCCGACAATGAGCAGGGCCCGCTGCCATTTGCGCAACACCAGAAACTGCACCAGGGCATCGGCCAGCATGGCGCGGCTTGGCAGGCTGTGCAGCACATTGCCCAGGCACTGGCTGCTGCGCAGGCTGTCGTCTGGGCTACCGGCGTTGAACAGCAGGCTGTCGGGCAGGGCGGCAGACAGTACGCGCAGGCTGGCCGCGGGCGCGTTCACCACGAACAGCCGCAGGCCCTGGTCATGCTGGGCCTTGGCGGCTTGCAGCAGGGCCTCGGGGCTGTCGACGTTAGCGCTGGCCAGGCTGAACGCCTGCTTGAGGAAACGCCCGGTGCTGTTGCTGTCGACAATTGCCAGTTCGGCGCCCTGCAGCCCTGCGTCGGCGGGCTCGGGGATGATGTTGGACAGCAACGGGCCGGGGTCGGGGCGATAGCTCAGGTAACCGATACGCACCTGCAACAGCTGCTCTGCGACCGGGGGCTGGTCGGCGGACGCAAAGACCGGGCACAGCGCCGTGGCCAGGGCCAGCAGGCAAGTCAGGGCAACAGAGGCAGGCTGGCGCATAAACGCACTCCACGGCAGATGGCGCCAGCATAGGAAGCCTGCCGGGAGCGGGAAATATGCAGAAAGTAGCGCTCGGCCAGTACCAAGGTAGTAAATCACCACTAAGGCCTCGGTTTTACGATGGACCGCAGCCCTGGCCGCGTTCACCCGGAGGAAACTGCCCAATGCGCCTCATCAATCTGTCGGCCCAGTGGCGGATCAACCTTTGGGTCACGTTTTTTTTCGCCCTGGTGACGTTGGCCTGTGGTGGATTGCTGTTGCACCAGGCGGTGGCCGACGTCGAGCGTGAGTTGCAGTCCGCCGAGGCCGTGGTGGAGTACCTCGCAGACACGGCCGAGCGCGACCCGGCGAGCCTGCAACCGCGGCTAACCCAGAGCCTGCGCCATGTGCGGGTGCATTGGCTGGCGGCGGCGGAAACCGCGCAGATGCCGCTGGATGCAGGCCTTGATGCCTGGCTGGGTCGCCAGCTGTTTGGCGATCGGCGCCACAGCACCCGGCTATTGGACTTGAGTGACGGGCGCCGAGTATCGATCGCCGTGGATGCGCGGGATGAAATCGACGAAGTCCGGGATTCCCTGCAGCAGTTGCTGGGCGTGTGCGGCCTGGCCTTGCTCTTGAGCCTGTTGACCATCCGCTGGGCGGTGCGGCGGGGCCTGGGCTTGCTGGATGAACTGTTGCGGGCCTTGCGTCAGGTCTCCGGTGGGCAACTGACTGCGCGCCTGCGCGAGGCCGGCCTGCCGGAGGCACGCCAGCTGGCGGAGCACTTCAACCACATGGCCGCGACGCTGGAGCAGACCCGCGCCGACAATGCCCAACTGACCCAGGCGCTGCTGGCGGTGCAGGAACAGGAACGCACCCACCTGGCGCAGGCCCTGCACGACGACCTGGGGCAATACCTGGCGGGTATCCGCGCCCAGGTCTGTCTGCTGCGCATGGTGGCGGACCAGCCCACGGTGGTGGAGCAGACCGCGCGGGCCCTGGAACTCAATTGCGAACGCCTGCAGCAAGGCTTTCGTGCCCTGGTACACGACCTGTACCCGGTGGCGTTGCAACACGTGCCGCTGGCCGAAGCGTTCGGCGTGCTGGTAAGCCGCTGGCAGGCCAGCCAAGGCATCGATTGCCGCTTGCGGGTCGGCGAGCGCCTGCCGGCGTTGCCTGGGCAAAGTAGAACGCACTTGTATCGCTTGCTGCAGGAAGCGTTGACCAACGTCGCTCGGCATGCCGGCGCCAGCCAGGTGCGGGTACGCCTGCAACGCAGCGCCAAGGGCTTGCGTCTGCTGGTTCGCGACAACGGCTGCGGCGCGCACCAACCCCAGCGACCTGGAGTAGGCCTGCATTCGATGGCCGAACGCGCCCGCAGCCTGGGGGGCGAATTGCGTATTTTCAGCCGTCCCGGCGCCGGTTGGGCGTTGGCCCTGAACATTCCCATGGAGGTCTGATGAATATCGTATTGGTGGATGACCACGCCGTGGTTCGCCAGGGTTATGCCAGCCTGCTGCGGGCAGTGCTGCCATTGATGCAGGTGCGCGAGGCCGCCAGTGGCGAAGAGGCCCTGATCCGGGTTCAGGAGCAAGTGCCGAACTTGGTGATCATGGACTTCGGCCTGCCCGGCATCAGCGGCCTGGAGACCACCCGCCGCCTGCGCCAGCGCCTGCCACAGCTGCGGGTGCTGTTTTTCAGCATGCACGACGAACTGCCCTTGGTGCGCCAGGCCTTGGACGCGGGCGCTGCGGGTTACCTGACCAAGAACTCGGCGCCTGAGGTGCTGATCGAGGCGGTGCATCGGGTGTTGGCTGGGCATGCCTATATCGAACAGTCCCTGGCCACTCAGCTGGCCTGTGCCTCGCAACAGGGCGCCCGCGACCCGCGCTTGCAGCGCATGACCCAGCGCGAGCTGGAGATCTTCGTGATGCTGGCCAAGGGCACCCCGATGCGGGTGATTGCCGAGCAGCTGTGCATCAGCGCCAAGACGGTGTCCAACCACCTGACCTTGCTCAAGAGCAAGTTGCAGGTGAGTTCCCATGCCGAGTTGGTGCATTTGGGGATTGATCTGGGGGTGGTGAGGGTGGCGGGGTGAGGCCTTTGTAGTTTGAGCATGGAACGGTGGGAGCGGGCTTGCCCGCGAACACCGGCGAAGCCGGTGCCAGGCACCGCGTCGCCTTCTTCGCGGGCAAGCCCGCTCCCACAGATAACTGAGTGGCTGCAGGCTGGCTGCGATCACTTGTCCCACGTTTCAGGGCATCCTTTGCACCCCTCCATATTGGCCTCCTGAAAATTCCCATAATGCTGCCGCGCCCCGCGCAGGTCCGCTTGCGCCAGGTTGCTCTGGCCAAACTTGGCTTCCTGCAGGTTGGCATCGCCGAGGTTGGCCCCTTGCAGGTCGGTCTTGCTCAGCCAGGCCATCTCCAGGTCCGCCGCCCGCAGGTTGGCCTGGTGCATTTTCGCCCCTGAAAGCCTGGCGAACTGCAGGTACGCCGCGCTGAGGTCGGCCTTCTCAAACTGCGCACCCTGGGCAAACAGCCCCCAACCTTGAATGGCAATCAGCATGCTATGGCTCAGGTCCGCCAGCCGCAGGTTGCTCTGCTGCAGGCTGGCGCGGGTCAGGTTGGCGCCCTGCAAGCGGGCTTTTTCCAGGTTGGCCAGGTCCAGACGGGCATGGCGCAGGTCGGCATCGCGCAGGTCGGCGCCGGCCAGGTTCATCTTGCGCAGGTCCTGGTTGGCCAGGTTGGCGCCACGCAGGTTGGCCCCCGGGCACTGGCTGGCTTCGGCGATCACGCAGCCGTTGATGGTCAAGGGCGCATCGTTGCCCGCGTCGTCGGCGGTCACGGCCATGGCAGGGGTAAAGGCCAGCAGCAGGGCAAATGGCAGGTAGTTCATGGCGAAAGACTCCCGGTGAAAGAAGGGCTGTTGCGGGGAGGGCGCTGGCCGCTCCCCGCAGGCGGTCACCGCTGAGCGGTCTTGTTGTCCCAGCTCGGGATCTTGAACACCCAGAACGAGCCGCCCTGAGCCACTGGCTTGGTCAGCTCGGCCATGTCGCCGCCCCACAGCGGCACCGCGCCGCCATAGCCCACGGTCACGCCGATGTACTGCTCGCCGTCCTGCTCCCAGGTGATCGGCGGCGAGACGATGCCGCTGCCGGTCTGGAACTTCCACAGCTCCTTGCCCGTTTTGGCGTCGAAGGCCTTGAAGAAGCCGTCGCCTGTGCCGGTGAACACCAGGTTGCCCTTGGTCGCCAGTACGCCGGCCCACAGCGGCAGTTGCTCCTTGTGCTCCCAGACCAGCTTGCCGGTGGTCGGGTCCATGGCGCGCAAGGTGCCGACGTGGTCGTCGTACATGCGCTTGATACGGAAGCCCATCCCCAGGTAGGCCGAGCCCTTCTTGTAGTTCACTTCCTCGGTCCAGTACTCCTCCTTCCACTGGTTGCCGGGGATGTAGAACAGGCCAGTGTCCTGGCTGTAGGCCATGGGGTTCCAGTTTTTGCCGCCCAGGAACGGTGGTGAGACTTCCACCGGCTTGCCCTTGGTTTCACCCGGCAGCGGCTTGGCCGGACGCTGGCCGGGGTTTTCGACCGGGCGCCCGGTCTTGAGGTCGATATGGCTGGCCCAGGTGATGTTGTCGACGAAGGGGAAGGCGTTCTGCAACTTGCCGTTGTTACGGTCCACCACGTAGAAGAAACCGTTGCGGTCGGCGTGGCCGGTGGCCTTGACCTGTTTGCCGTCCTTGTCCTTGTAGTCGAACAGCACCAGCTCGTTGTTGCCGGAGAAGTCCCAGGCATCGTTCGGCGTGTGCTGGTAGAACCACTTCACCTCGCCGGTGCTCGGATCGACGCCGACCTGGCCTGAGGTGTAGAGGCTGTCGTAGTCGTGAGGGTTGCCATCCTTGGACGTGCGCGCCCAGGTGTTCCAGGGGCCGGGGTTGCCGGCGCCGACGATGATGGTGTTGCTCTCGGGGTCGAAGCTGGCGCTCTGCCAAGGGGCGCCGCCGCCGTGGCTCCAGGCCTCGACCTTGCCGGTCTCGGTGGTGGGGTCGTCTGGCCAGGACGGCGCCTTGACGTCGCCGGTCGGGGTGCTGTCCTTGCCGTTCAGGCGGCCCATGTGGCCTTCGACGAAGGGCCGCATCCACACCTCTTCGCCGGTGTCAGGGTCGCGGGCGAACAACTGGCCGACCACGCCAAACTCATCGCCGGAGCTGCCGTGGATGAGCAATACCTTGCCGCTGGTCTTGTCCTTGATCAGCACCGGGGCGCCGGTCATGGTGTAGCCGGCGCTGTGGTCGCCGAACTTCTTGTTCCACACCACTTTGCCGGTGCGCTTGTCGAGGGCGATGAGGCGGGCGTCGAGGGTGCCGAAGTAGATCTTGTCACCGAAGATCGCCGCCCCGCGGTTGACCACGTCACAGCACGGGCGAATGTTGTCAGGCAGGCGGTGGTTGTAGGTCCACAGGCGTTTGCCGGTCTTGGCATCGAGGGCGAAGACCCGCGAGTAGGAGCCGGTGACGTAGACCACGCCGTCGCTGACGATGGCCTGGGATTCCTGGCCGCGCTGTTTTTCGTCGCCGAAGGAATAGGACCAGGCCGGGGTCAGCTTGAACACGTTCTGGTCGTTGACCTGGGCCAGCGGGCTCCAGCGTTGGGCGTTGGTGCCCATGCCGTACTGCAGCACGTCCTTTGTGGTCAGGTGATCGTTGGCGATGTCTTCCCAGGTCACGTTCTTGCTGGCAGGTGCCGCTGGGGCGGTGGCCGCAGTGGCCGCAGTGCAGAAGGCCAGGCTACCGGCCAGCAGCAGGGCCCGCACGCTCAGGGCCAGAGGGGAAGGGGCGGGTAGCGATCTTATTGTCATGGTTGCAGTTCCCTGTGGAGGTATTGGCCTGCACAGGGTGCGGCGGGACGGTTGCCGGGGATACGGAAAAGTTCCCGCCCTTGCCGGGAATAGTTCCCAGACGGCACCTCATTTGGCCCTTCGCCACACGCCCTACTACCAAGGGAGTACGGCCCGGCCACCAAAGCAGCATACGGCCGCGCGCGGGCAGTTTCTAAGATGGCGGCACGGCCTCTGTGGTTGAGGCCTTGCGTGCAATCTTGAGGGCATAACAATGACAAAAAAACGCAACGTCTTGCTCGCCACAGGCCTGCTGGCCAGTGCTTTGCTGACCGGCACGGTGTGGGCCCATGGCAATGTGGTGCCCCAGGCGGTGGAAACCCAAGGCCTGACCCCGATCAAGGACGCTGGGGTAAGCCTGGACGGCGACGGCTGGGCGGCGGTCAACCCGTACCGTACCTCCCCCGAGCACGACAAGGCCGTGGAAATCGGCGCCTCGGCCTACAACCAGAACTGCGCGGCCTGCCATGGCCTGGAAGCCAAGTCCGGCGGTATTGCCCCGGATCTGCGCATGCTCGATGTCGGCGAGGCCGGCGATGAGTGGTTCGTCGAACGGGTACGCCACGGCGCGGTGCGTGACGGGCGGGTGTACATGCCGAAGATGGCCGACTACCTGAGCCAGGAAGCCTTGTGGGCGGTGCGCACCTATCTGGACAGCGTGCACGTCGAGGAGTGATTGCCATGCGTCTGTCGGCCGTGCTGTTGACTGGCCTGCTACTGTGCTGTGCGGCCGTGCAGGCACAGGTGCGCAACTACGACGCGATCATCGCCGCCGGTGAACTGCAGGTGGCGGTGTACAAGGATTTTGCGCCTTACAGCTTCGAGGATCACGGCCAGCCTCGCGGTGTTGATGTGGAGCTTGCGCAAGCGCTGGCCACGGCCCTGGGTGTACGCCTGCAACTGATCTGGGCGCCGCCGGGGGAAAAGCTCGACGATGATCTGCGCGACTACATCTGGCGCGGCAGCCCGTTGCGCCACCAGCAGTTGGCCGACCTGATGATGCGCGTGCCCTACGACCACGCCTACGCGCAGAAGCGCAACGAACTGGGCGAGCTGGAAAACGCCCAGGTGGTGATGTTTGGCCCCTATCAGCAGGAGCGCTGGCAGGTGGCCTATGATCGCCGCCGCCTGGCGTCGGTGGCCAGTGTCGCGGTGTTCCAGGAGCACCCCATCGGGGTTGAGGTGGACAGCGTGCCGTCGTTCTACCTGACCTCGGTGTTCAACGGCATGCTCAGCGCCAAGACCCACCATTACCCCAGCGTGCAGCAGGCGTTCGGCGCGTTGCAGGCCGGCCAGGTGGACGCTGTGATGGCGATGCGCGGCGAGGTGGACTGGCAGTTGCACCGGGCCGCCGACCCGCAACTGGCCCTGGCAGAAAACGCCTACCCCAACCTTGGCAAGCAGGCCTGGGACATCGGCATGGCGGTGCATGAGAGCAACCGCCAGTTGGCTTATGCGGTGGAAGAAGCCCTTGAGGCGATGATCCGCGATGGTCGGCTGAAGGCGATGTATGCCACGTACGGCCTGCGTTACGAGGTCCCGGAGATGTACCAATGAACTGGCGAGCGACGTTACTGCTGGCCTGCTGGATGCCTTGGGCAGCCCAGGCCAGTGAACCGATCAGCAAGACCGACCCGGTGCCCTCGGTGATGTGGGATTTCTACCACAAGCAATTACTGGGGCAGGCACCTTTCGTTTTCGATGACCGGGTCAAGCTGCTGGCGCCGCCCTTTGCCGAGGACGCCCGCCAGGTGCCGCTGGAGATCGACGCCCGGGCATTTGCCGGCGAGGTGGTACGGATCATCGCCTGGGCCGAGCTCAACCCCCTGCCGCGCATTGTCGACTTCGAGCCTGGCGAGCGTGTGCTGCCGTGGCTGTCGATCCGCATCCGCATCGAGCAGGCCACGCCGCTGCGCGCCGCCGTGCTGACACGTGACGGCCTGTGGCATGTCGGCTCGACCCTGATCGACGCGGCCGGCGGCGGCTGTACCGCGCCCAGCGTGGTGCGCACCCAGCCTGGCTGGGAGGAACACGTCGGTGAGGTACTGGGCGGGCGCTACCCGCGCAGCGATGGCAGCCGCTTGCGTTTGCAGGTGTCCCACCCGATGGACAACGGCCTGGTCAGCGGCATTCCCGAATTCTTCCTTGAGCATGCCGAGTTGCAAGGCGCGGATGGCCAGCGCCTGGCCAGCCTCGCGCTGTATCCGGCGGTCAGCGAGAACCCCAACCTGGGCTTCGATATCCAGGGCCCCGGGCTTACCCGGCTGCTGTTGCGGGACAACAGCGGTAACCGGTTCGAGGCGGCGGTTCCGTGAGCGTGTTGCTCGATTTCACTCCCTGACCAGAGGCGCCCCTCATGCGTTGGATGCTGTTGTTATTGCTGTGCCTGGGCCTGCCGGCCTGGGCTGACCTGGACTATCGACTTACGCCCCGGCAGATAGCGGAAGGCACCTGGCTGCTGGAGGGCAGCACCGACAATTTCGCCAAAGGCAACGGCGGCAATATCGTCAATACCGCGTTCATCGTCACCGACAGCGGCGTGGTGGTGATCGACAGCGGGCCGTCCAAGCGCTACGGCGAGGCCTTGCGCCAAGCCATTGCCGCCACCACCGACAAGCCGGTGGTCGAAGTGCTGCTGACCCATCATCACCCCGACCATGTGCTGGGCAACCAGGCCTTTACCGATGTGCCCATCGGTGCTCTGGCCGGGACTGGCGACCTGTTGCGCCAGCAAGGCGAGGCGATGGCCGAGAATATGTACCGCCTGGTCGGCGACTGGATGCGCGGCACCGAGGTGGTGCTGCCGACCCGGGTGCTGGAGCCCGGCGTGCATGAGGTGGGTGGGCATCGCCTGCGGCTGTTGGCGTTGGGCGGGCATACCGGTGCGGACCTGGCGATTCTCGATGAGAAGACCGGCGTGCTGTTTGCCGGCGACCTGGTGTTTTACGAGCGCGCCCTGACCACCCCCAACAGCCCAGGGTTGGACATCTGGCTCAAGGACCTGGACACCCTGCAGGCCTTGCCCTGGAAACTGCTGGTGCCCGGGCATGGCCCGGTGGCCAGCGATGCCAAGCCGTTTGCGCAGATGCGTGATTACCTGGGTTGGCTGGATGGCCTGATGCGCGACGGCGCGGCGCGCGGGGATGACATGGTCGAGATGATCCGCAGCCCGATCCCTGAGCGGTTTGCCGGTATCAGCCTGACCCGGTACGAGTTGATTCGCAGCGTGAGTCATCTGTATCCGCGGTATGAGCGTTTGCGGTTGCAGCGTATCGACGGCAAGCCGCCTATTTGACCAGCAGAAGCAGCCTACAGGCTGTGGGAGCGGGCTTGTCCCGCGAATGGGGCTACGCGGTGCTTGGCACCGGCTTTGCCGGTGTTCGCGGGACAAGCCCGCTCACACAGGGTCCCTGCTACCTCAACAAGCTATGCGTTGTTCTATGAGAGGCGTTGTACCAAGGAACTAGAAAACTCCACATTGCGGGCAATTGTTGGCAAGCAGGTCGGGCCCAAGAATTCTCGGCACACCGGGAAAATTTCCCGGGGACAACAAAAAAACCAAAGGTAGCCGTCATGACCCGATCCCCACGTCGTCCCTTGTTCGCCGTGAGCCTGGTGCTCAGCGCCATGCTGCTGTCCGGCGCGGCACAGGCCGCTGTCAGCGATGAAGAAATCCTCCAGGACCCCAAGAACCCCCAGCAGATCGTGACCAACGGCCTGGGTGTCCAGGGCCAGCGCTACAGCCCGCTGGACCTGCTCAATGTCGGCAACGTCAAGGAGCTGCGGCCGGTCTGGGCCTTTTCGTTTGGCGGTGAGAAGCAGCGCGGCCAGCAGGCCCAGCCGCTGATCAAGGACGGCGTGATGTACATGACCGGTTCCTATTCGCGGGTGTTCGCTGTCGATGCCCGTACCGGCAAAAAACTCTGGCAATACGATGCGCGCCTGCCGGACGACATCCGCCCCTGCTGTGACGTGATCAACCGCGGCGTCGCGCTGTACGGCGACCTGGTGTTCTTCGGCACCCTGGATGCCAAGCTGGTGGCCCTGAACAAAGACACCGGCAAGGTGGTGTGGAGCAAAAAGGTCGCCGACCACAAAGAAGGCTATTCCATCAGCGCCGCGCCGATGATCGTCAATGGCAAGCTGATCACCGGTGTGGCCGGTGGCGAGTTCGGCGTGGTGGGCAAGATCCAGGCCTACAACCCGGAAAACGGTGAGCTGCTGTGGATGCGCCCGACCGTGGAAGGGCACATGGGCTACGTCTACAAGGACGGCAAGGCGATCGAGAATGGGATTTCTGGCGGCGAGGCGGGCAAGACCTGGCCCGGCGACCTGTGGAAGACCGGCGGTGCAGCGCCGTGGCTGGGCGGTTACTACGACCCAGAAACCAACCTGCTGCTGTTCGGCACCGGCAACCCAGCGCCGTGGAACTCCCACCTGCGCCCCGGCGACAACCTGTATTCCTCGTCGCGCCTGGCCCTGAACCCGGACGACGGCACCATCAAGTGGCACTTCCAGAGCACGCCCCATGACGGCTGGGATTTCGACGGCGTCAACGAACTGATCTCCTTCAACTACAAGGAGGGCGGCAAAGAGATCAAGGCCGCCGCTACCGCTGACCGTAACGGCTTCTTCTACGTGCTGGACCGCACCAACGGCGCATTCATCCGCGGCTTCCCCTTCGTCGACAAGATCACCTGGGCAACGGGCCTGGACAAGCATGGCCGACCTATCTACAACGAGGCCAGCCGGCCAGGGGCACCCGGCAGCGAGGCCAAGGGCAGTTCGGTGTTCGTCGCCCCGGCCTTCCTCGGTGCCAAGAACTGGATGCCGATGGCCTACAACAAGGACACCGGGCTGTTCTACGTGCCGTCCAACGAATGGGGCATGGACATCTGGAACGAAGGCATCGCGTACAAGAAGGGCGCGGCGTTCCTCGGGGCCGGGTTCACCATCAAGCCGCTCAATGAAGACTACATCGGCGTGCTGCGCGCGATTGACCCGGTCAGCGGCAAGGAAGTCTGGCGGCACAAGAACTACGCGCCGCTGTGGGGCGGGGTGCTGACCACCAAGGGCAACCTGGTGTTCACCGGCACGCCAGAAGGCTTCCTGCAGGCGTTCAACGCCAAGACCGGCGAGAAGGTCTGGGAATTCCAGACCGGCTCCGGTGTGCTCGGTTCGCCCGTGACCTGGGAAATGGACGGCGAGCAATACGTCTCGGTGCTTTCCGGCTGGGGCGGCGCGGTGCCGCTGTGGGGCGGAGAAGTGGCCAAGCGGGTCAAGGACTTCAACCAGGGCGGCATGCTCTGGACCTTCAAGCTGCCCAAGCAATTGCAGCAGGCGGCCAGTGTCGAGGCACAAACGCCTAGCGCCAAGCCGCAAAGCTGACAGCGGGCCGCTTGCGGCCCTACTACCAAATGACGAGAGCTCCGCTGCCAACGATGCATTCGTCCGGCAGGCGGGGCTTTTTACCATGGGTTCATCGCCTGTCGTTGGACAGGCATCGACCAGCAGAGGCTCAGCATGATCTACGCACAACCCGGAACCCCAGGCGCCGTCGTGTCCTTCAAGCCACGCTACGGCAACTTTATCGGCGGCGAGTTCGTGCCGCCGTCCGGTGGCCAGTACTTCACCAACAGCTCGCCGGTCAATGGCCAGCCGATTGCCGAATTCCCGCGCTCCACCGCCCAGGACATCGACCTGGCCCTGGACGCTGCGCATGCCGCTGCCGAGGCCTGGGGCAAGACCTCGGTCCAGGACCGTGCCTTGGTACTGCTTAAGATCGCTGACCGCATCGAGCAGAACCTGGAGGTCCTCGCCGTCAGCGAAAGCTGGGACAACGGCAAGGCCGTGCGCGAAACCCTCAATGCCGACGTACCGCTGGCGGCGGATCACTTCCGCTACTTCGCTGGCTGCATCCGGGCCCAGGAAGGTGGCGCGGCAGAGATCAACGAACTGACCACGGCTTATCATTTCCACGAACCCCTGGGGGTGGTCGGGCAGATCATTCCGTGGAACTTCCCGCTGCTGATGGCCGCCTGGAAACTCGCCCCGGCCCTGGCCGCCGGCAACTGCGTGGTGCTCAAACCCGCTGAGCAGACGCCTTTGTCGATCACGATTTTCGCCGAGCTGATCGCCGACCTGCTGCCAGCGGGCGTGTTGAACATCGTCCAGGGCTTCGGCCGTGAAGCTGGCGAGGCCCTGGCCACCAGCAAGCGCATCGCCAAGATCGCCTTCACAGGCTCCACCCCGGTGGGCTCGCACATCATGAAGTGCGCGGCCGAGAACATCATCCCGTCCACCGTCGAGCTGGGCGGCAAGTCGCCGAACATCTTCTTCGAAGACATCATGCAGGCCGAGCCTGCGTTTATCGAAAAGGCTGCCGAAGGCCTGGTGCTGGCGTTTTTCAACCAGGGCGAGGTTTGCACCTGCCCCTCGCGAGCGTTGATCCAGGAATCAATCTACGAGCCGTTCATGGCCGAGGTGATGAAGAAGATCGCCAAGATCACCCGTGGTAACCCGCTGGACACCGAGACCATGGTGGGTGCCCAGGCCTCCGAGCAGCAATACGACAAGATCCTCTCCTACCTGGAGATTGCCAAGGAGGAGGGCGCGCAGTTGCTCACCGGCGGCGGCGCCGAACGGCTCGACGGTGACCTGGCGACCGGTTACTACATCCAGCCGACCCTGCTCAAGGGCCACAACAAGATGCGCGTGTTCCAGGAAGAAATCTTTGGCCCGGTGGTGGGCGTGACCACCTTCAAAGATGAAGCCGAAGCCCTGGCCATCGCCAACGACAGCGAGTTCGGCCTGGGCGCTGGCCTGTGGACCCGCGACATCAACCGTGCCTACCGCATGGGCCGGGCGATCAAGGCCGGGCGCGTGTGGACCAACTGCTACCACCTGTACCCGGCGCATGCGGCGTTTGGTGGTTACAAGAAATCCGGCGTGGGCCGCGAGACCCACAAGATGATGCTCGACCACTACCAGCAGACCAAGAACCTGCTGGTGAGCTATGACATCAATCCGCTGGGCTTCTTCTAAGGGCACACAGGCGCGGCGGTAGGGTGCCGCCGTGCCTGGATGCAACGACGCACGCGGGGAGGGCTCTGGGTGGGCGCCTCCCCGCGTGCGTGAAGGCCCGCGTTACCCCCTACCAACGCACCCCGCAAGCTCGTTCCAAAGTAGCATTCGGCCCCGCCGCCCCCCGTGCATTAATGCCTCTACCGGAATCGCCCGGCACAAGAAGAGGAATGCTCCATGTGGACTAAACCCGCCTTTACCGACCTACGCATTGGCTTCGAAGTGACGATGTACTTCGCCAATCGTTAATGGCTTTGCGGCCATCGCTGCGATGGCCGTTCCTTCTCTGGGGATAGTTGCCCATGCACATTCGTGTTCTCGGCTCCGCCGCTGGCGGTGGTTTTCCGCAGTGGAACTGCAACTGTCGTCAATGCACCGGTGTGCGCAACGGTAGCCTGAGGGCGCAGCGGCGCACGCAGTCTTCGATCGCGGTGAGCGACGACGGCGAGCAGTGGATCCTGTGCAACGCCTCGCCCGACATCCGCGTCCAGCTCGAAAACTTCCCCGCCTTGCAACCGGCGCGCCGCCTGCGCGACACGGCGATTGGCGCGGTGGTGCTGCTGGACAGCCAGATCGACCATTGCACGGGCCTGCTCAGCCTGCGCGAAGGTTGCCCGCATACGGTGTGGTGCACCGAGCGGGTTCATCAAGACCTGAGCAGCGGTTTCCCGCTGTTCACCATGCTCAAGCACTGGAACGGTGGCTTGCAGTGGCAATGCATCGGCCTGGACCGCGAACCATTTCGCATCGCCGCCTGCCCCAACCTGCAATTTCGCGCGATCCCGTTGGTGAGCAACGCACCGCCATACTCGCCCAATCGCGGTAATCCGCAGCCGGGCGACACCATCGGCCTGCTCATCGAGGACCGGCGCAGCGGTGCCTCGGTGTTCTATGCGCCGGGCCTGGGGCAGGTCGATGCCGAGGTGTCGAGCTGGATGCGCCATGCCGACTGCCTGCTGCTGGACGGCACGCTGTGGCGCGACGATGAGATGCGTGTGTGCGAAGTCGGCCAGAGCCTGGGCAGTGAGATGGGCCACCTGGCGCAGAGCGGCCCCGGTGGCATGCTCGACGTGCTGGAGGGCTTCAGCCGTCAGCGCAAGATCCTCATCCATATCAACAACACCAACCCGATCCTCGACGAAGACTCGGCCGAGCGGGCCTTGCTGGATCGGCGGGGGATTGAAGTGGCGTATGACGGCTTGTCTATCGCGCTGTAGTGGCTGGCACCGCGCAACCTGGAGAACCGCAATGACCGACACCCCCATGACACCCGGCGAATTCGAAGCGGCCCTGCGGGCGAAGGGCGCTTACTACCATATTCATCATCCCTTCCATCAGGCGATGTACGCCGGGCGTGCGACCCGGGCGCAGATTCAGGGCTGGGTTGCCAACCGCTTCTATTACCAGGTCAACATCCCGCTCAAGGATGCCGCGATACTTGCCAACTGCCCGGACCGTGAGGTACGCCGGCAATGGCTGCAACGGGTGCTCGACCACGATGGCGCGCCGGGCAGCGAAGGCGGCATCGAGGCCTGGTTGCGCCTTGGCGAAGCGGTCGGGCTGGACCGTGAACGCATCCTGTCCCAGGAGATGGTCCTGCCGGGGGTGCGGTTTGCCGTGGACGCCTACGTCAATTTCGCCCGCCGCGCAGGCTGGCAGGAGGCTGCCAGCAGTTCGCTGACCGAACTGTTCGCGCCACAGATCCATCAGTCGCGCCTGGACAGCTGGCCCCAGCACTACCCGTGGATCGATGCCGCCGGCTATGACTATTTCCGCACACGCCTGGGCCAGGCACGACGCGACGTCGAACATGGCCTGCGCATCACCTTGGCGCACTACGTCACGCGTGCGGGCCAGCAACGGATGCTGGAAATTCTGCAGTTCAAGCTGGACGTGCTGTGGAGCATGCTCGATGCCATGAGCATGGCGTATGAGCTGGAGCGGCCGCCGTACCACAGCGTGACGCAGGAAAGCGTCTGGCATCGGGGGATCGCCCTGTGAAACTGATCGATGGCGAACAGGTGCTGGGTTTGCGCCGCGGGTTCCGCCTGCAATGGGAACCGCGTCAGGACTGCCATGTGCTGCTGTACCCCGAGGGCATGATCAAGCTCAATCCCAGTGCCGGCTGGGTACTTGAATTACTGGACGGCCAGCGTTGCGTGGCGGCGATTATCGACGGCCTGGCGCAACGGTTCCCCGATGTTCAGGGGCTAGACGAGGATGTGCTGGCGTTTCTGGAGGTGGCCCGTGCCAAGCACTGGATTGAATGACCCGCGCCCTGGGCCGCCGCTGTGGCTGCTGGCGGAGCTGACCTACCGCTGCCCGCTGCAATGCCCGTATTGTTCCAACCCGTTGGACTTTGCCCAGCATGGCCAGGAGCTGACCACTGAGGAGTGGATCCGGGTATTCCGCGAGGCACGGGCGATGGGCGCCGCGCAACTGGGTTTTTCCGGCGGCGAACCGCTGGTGCGCCAGGACCTGGCGCAGCTGATCAAGGCTGCGCGGGACATGGGGTACTACACCAACCTGATCACCTCTGGCATCGGCCTGACCGAACAGAAAGTCCGCGACTTCAAGCTCGCCGGGCTCGACCATATCCAGATCAGCTTCCAGGCAGCAGATGAGGCGGTCAACAACATGCTGGCCGGCTCGCGCAAGGCGTTCGCCCAGAAGCTGGCGATGGCCAAGGCGGTCAAGGCCCAGGGGTATCCGATGGTGCTGAACTTCGTGACCCATCGGCACAACATCGACCAGATTGCCGACATTATCGAGCTGTGCCTGGCGTTGCAGGCGGACTTCGTGGAGCTGGCGACCTGCCAGTTCTACGGTTGGGCTGAGCTCAACCGTGTCGGCCTGTTGCCGACACGCGAACAATTGCAGCGTGCGGAGCGCATTACCCAGGGCTATCGACAACGGCTGGAGGCCGAAGGGCATCCGTGCAAGCTGATTTTCGTCACGCCGGATTACTACGAAGAACGCCCAAAGGCCTGCATGAACGGCTGGGCCAACCTGTTCCTCGATATCACCCCAGACGGCACTGCGTTGCCGTGCCACAGCGCCCGCCAGTTGCCGGTGGCCTTCCCCAACGTGCGCGAGCACAGCATCGAGCACATCTGGAACGATTCATTCGGCTTCAACCGCTTCCGTGGCAATGACTGGATGAAGGAGCCCTGTCGCTCGTGCGATGAAAAGCACCAGGATTTCGGTGGCTGCCGCTGCCAGGCATACATGCTCACCGGCGATGCGGCCAATGCAGACCCGGTGTGCAGCAAGTCGCCGCACCACGGCGTGATTCTCAAGGCCCGGCAGGAAGCAGAGACGGCGGGGCAGGGGCTGGCGCAACTGACCTTGCGCAACGAGCAGGCGTCGCGCCTGATTTATCGTGGCTGAGCCGTGGCAACGCTTTGGTCTGATTACTTTCTCGGCGGGATGCATTACGCTGGCGGTCACCTTCCAGAACAATAAGAACAGGCTTTCCAATGAGCCAGAGTTTCAGCCCGCTGCGTAAGTTTGTTTCGCCTGAAATCATCTTCGGTGCCGGCTGCCGGCATAACGTCGCCAATTACGCCAAGACCTTCGGCGCCCGCAAGGTACTGGTGGTCAGCGACCCCGGTGTGATTGCCGCCGGTTGGGTGGCGGATGTCGAGGCCAGCCTGCAGGCGCAGGGCATCGATTACTGCCTGTACACGGCCGTGTCGCCCAACCCTCGGGTCGAAGAGGTCATGCTGGGCGCCGAGATCTACCGGGAGAACCACTGTGACGTGATTGTCGCCGTGGGCGGCGGCAGCCCGATGGATTGTGGCAAGGCGATCGGCATCGTGGTCGCCCACGGGCGCAGCATCCTTGAGTTCGAAGGCGTGGACATGATCCGCGTGCCCAGCCCGCCGCTGATCCTGATCCCCACCACGGCCGGCACCTCGGCGGACGTGTCGCAGTTCGTGATCATTTCCAACCAGCAGGAGCGCATGAAGTTTTCCATCGTCAGCAAGGCCGTGGTGCCCGACGTCTCGCTGATCGACCCGCAAACCACCCTGAGCATGGACCCGTTCCTGTCAGCGTGCACCGGCATCGATGCGCTGGTGCATGCCATCGAAGCGTTCGTCTCCACCGGCCACGGGCCGTTGACCGACCCCCATGCGCTGGAAGCCATGCGCTTGATCAATGGCAACCTGGTGCAGATGATCGCCAACCCGACCGACATCGCCCTGCGCGAGAAGATCATGCTGGGCAGCATGCAGGCCGGGCTGGCGTTCTCTAATGCGATTCTGGGCGCGGTGCACGCCATGTCCCACAGCCTGGGCGGTTTTCTCGACTTGCCCCACGGCCTGTGCAACGCCGTGCTGGTGGAACACGTGGTGGCGTTCAACTACAGCTCGGCGCCGGAGCGTTTCAAGGTGATTGCCGAGGTATTTGGCATTGATTGTCGCGGCCTCAATCACCGGCAGATCTGCGGGCGCCTGGTGGACCACCTGATCGCCCTGAAGCACGCGATCGGCTTCCACGAAACCTTGGGCTTGCACGGGGTGCGTACGTCCGACATCCCGTTTTTGTCGCAGCATGCGATGGATGACCCGTGCATCCTCACCAACCCCCGCGAGTCGAGCCAGCGTGATGTCGAGGTCGTCTATGGCGAGGCCCTCTGACGAGCAGCAGCGGGCGCTGGCCGGGCTGTTGGGGCTGGGTGACCACTCGGCCCGCAAAAGCCATTACCCGGAGCTTGCGGCCCGCCTGGACGAGCTGGAGGCCGAACGCAACCGCTACAAATGGCTGTTCGAAAACGCCGTCCACGGGATTTTCCAGGCCAGCCTGCAAGAGGGCATGCGTGCCGCCAACCCGGCGTTGGCGCGCATGCTGGGCTACGAGAGCCCCCAAGCGGTGCTGTTTTCCCTGACTGACCTGGCCACCAACCTGTTTGTCGGCGGTGCCGAAGAGCTGCACACCATCACCAGGGCCCTCACGCGTGAACACAGCCTGCACGGCTACGAAACCCGCTTGCGGCGCAAGGACGGCAGCCACCTCGATGTGCTGATGAACTTGCTGCTCAAGCCCGGCCAGGAAGGCTTGGTCGAAGGCTTCGTCGCCGACATCACCGAGCGCAAACAGGCCCAGCAGCACCTGCAACAACTCAATGACGAGCTCGAACAACGGGTTGCTGCCCGTACCGATGAACTGCTGGAGGCCAACCGCAACCTGCAACAGCAGATCACCGAGCGTAAAGCGATTGCCCGGGCCCTGCGCGTTGCCCGCGACGCCGCTGAAACTGCTAACCGCAGCAAGGACAAATACCTCGCTGCCGCCAGCCATGACCTGCTGCAACCGCTCAATGCCGCCCGCCTGCTGATTTCGACCCTGCGCGAACGGCAGTTGCCGGAGGCAGAACAGCTGCTGGTGGAGCGTACCCACCAGGCACTGGAGGGCGCCGAAGACCTGCTGACCGACCTGTTGGACATCTCCCGGCTCGATCAGGCGGCGGTCAAGCCTGATGTCGCGTTGTACCGCCTCGACGAACTGTTCGGCCCACTGGTTTCGGAGTTCCGCTCGGTGGCGGATGCCGAAGGCCTGAAACTGCGGGCGCGCGTCGGCGACTATGCCATCAGCACCGACCTGCGGCTGCTGACACGGATTTTGCGCAACTTTCTCAGCAACGCATGCCGTTACACCGATGAGGGCAAGATCTTGCTGGGGGCCAGGCGTTGCGGCGGTTGCTTGCGTCTGGAGGTGTGGGATACCGGGCGGGGCATCGCCGAGGATCGGCTGGAGGCCATTTTCCTTGAGTTCAATCAGCTGGACGTCGGCCGCGCTGCCGATCGCAAAGGCGTAGGCCTGGGCTTGGCCATCGTCGAGCGGATCGCCAAGATTCTTGGTTACCGGGTCCAGGTGCGGTCATGGCCGGGCCGTGGCTCGATGTTCAGCATCGAGGTGCCGATCGGCGAAAAAATCCCCCTGCCTATCCACCCAGCCGCGCCGCAGCCCAGTGCCGGTAACCCGTTGCCGGGCCGGCGGCTGCTGGTGGTCGACAACGAAGTGAGCATCCTCCAGAGCATGGGGGCGCTGCTTGGGCAGTGGGGCTGCGAGGTGGTGACCGCCACCGACGAGGCGGGTGCCTTGGTGGCCTTGCAGGGGCACGCGCCGGAACTGATCCTGGCGGATTTTCACCTGGATCACGGCGTTGTGGGGTGCGAGGTGGTCAGGCACTTGCGCGAACATTTTGCCACCGCCATTCCTGCGGTGATCATCACCGCAGACCGCAGCGATCAGTGCCGACGCGCGTTGCACAAGCTCGGCGCGCCGCTGCTGAACAAGCCGGTCAAACCGGGGAAGTTGCGGGCCGTGTTGAGCCAGTTGCTTGGATAGGCCCGTGACAGGCTTGTGAACGGCATCGGGCAGCCGCCGTTGCCGCCACTGACGCCCGAGGCCTGAGCCCATGGGCCATGCTCAGAAGGTGTAGTCCAGCATGCCTACGACTGCGCTTTGCAGGCGCCGCTCGACAATCGGGCTGTCTGCTGCCTCCTTGGACAAATACTGTACGTCCAGCAGGGTTGTGAATGTGGTGTGTTCGCCCAATGGCACGGCCCACGTCAGATTCATGCCCGTACTGACCAACCCCCCTTTGGCGTCATAGGCCTGGAAGCGGCTTCTTGATGCTTGGCCCGTGGTGACGCCATACCAGGTCTGCATATAGTGCTTGTCGCCAAACAAACTACTGAAGCCGAGGTCGAACGATCCATACTGGCCTACATACAAATTGGTACCCAGCGACAGTTCAAGGGAGGTGTACGCCTTGCCAGCGTCGTCGTCGTCATCTTCTTCCAACGCGTGTTCCAGCGTGGCGCCGAGGATAACTGGGCCAAGGTCATAGTTGCCGCTGATTCCGAACTGAGCGCGGGACTTTATCTCACCCATGCCTTTAAGCCTGCTCGAGCCCGCATGAGTGCTGCTCCGCTTGTCTTTGCGTTTGTCACTGGGGCCGACATAGGCGCTGATGCTGGCCTTGTCCCAATCATGGCGCCAACCCAGACCTTGCTCGGTATTGAGGAACACGCCCCACGGGCTGATGACTTCGCCGGCCAGCACCGGGGTAGTAAACCGCTCATCGCTGCCGCTGTACCGTGGCATGTTCGCCACACCGGCACTCAGGCTGTATTCCCATTCTTCTGCCAATACACTACTGGTGCTACCGAACGCGCACAGGGTAACGAGAGAGATACAAAGTTTTGTTGAACGCATGATAGGGGTCCGTGGGGTTGATCGTACTACCGTGGCGTCAGTGCGCGCGCTGAAGTCAGTGGCCCGAGTTGCTCGGGTGGTATCAACGGTTCGCCGACCGATAGGGGTGTTTTTTCGTAGCGGTTGTAGCGGCCGGAGTGTAAGTCTGCTGGCGTCGGCCCGGCGTCTCGGCTTTACGCTTGTTCACAAACGCTCACAATGATTAGCGCGCTCTTAAACTTCGTTACGCTTTGCATTTCAGGCGTCAATCTGGCGTTTAACCTGCTGGTTAGTGCTCGAAAACGAACGGTTGCAATGCCTCACTGAGCATCCCTTTGCAATTTATTACATTTCAGCTGGCCACCCTTTCGCCTCCGTGCTGTAAAATTGGCGGTCGCGCGTGGATTTCATGCAAATTGTCGATTTGTTGACGCACATCAAAGAGCCTCAGTACCACCTGTGCGATATTCCCGCTTTATCCCGATCATTTTTTGACGTAGAGCCAGTGTTTTGACTAATGGAATGCCGTTGTTGGCGATTTCCGGCTTAGGCGCCGAAGGCAGCCAGCTTCATGCACACGGACTGTATTGGTTGGCCTGTGACACCGCAGAAGACGCCACCGTGCTCTGCCGCCAGGTGCTGGAGGGTTTGTCCGACCGAGCGCGGGCAGCGCTGATCGCCGAGGCACAAGCCATGGCTGATGTGCTGGCTGCACTCGATGCGGCGCATGGCCCGGACGAGCTGGCGTTGTATGAAGCCACCCCACAAGCCACGCTGCGCTTGGTCGATGACCTGCCCCGTATCGATGTGCCCGGGCGTGTGCTCGTTGTGCTGGCGCCTGCCGATGTCTGGGCGGGCGACACGGTCGAGCGCTGGTGCAATGCCCTGCGCCCGGTGTTGTTGGCCGAGGCTGCGTTGCTGCTGGTCATCAGCAGTGGGCCGTGCGCTGGCCTGGTGGCGCGCCTGCGCGCGTTCAACCAGGGCCTCGACGGGCTGGCCCAGGTGTATCGCGGCAAAGGCGGGGTACGTTACCTGCAGCATTTCTGGAGCAACCCGCTTGGTAAAGCGGGCACCCGGGACCTGGAGCTGGTGCGCCTTGACGCAGGTTTTGCCGTTGCCGAGACGCCGCAGGCACCAACCGACACCGGTGGCGATGAGCTGTTGTGCCTGGCCCAGCGCCCGGTACTGGAAGGGGCGCCAGCCTTCTCCGAGCACTGGCAGGTCTGCGAAAGCCTCGACGAACTGGGTGACAAGGCCAGCCGGGCGGTGTCCGCCACGGTCATTTTTGCTATGGACGGCGGGCAGCGCCTGGACAGTCTGGCGCGCCAGCTGCACCGCTTGCGCCAGTTGCGTGGCAATGCCTTGAAGCTGGTAGTGCGCGAGATGGCGCCCACCTTACGCTACCAGGATGAACAACTGTTGCTGGCCTGCGGCGCTACCCAGATCGTGCCTTTCGGCGCCAGCCTGTCGCGCTTTCTGACCATGGTGGAAAGCATCCAGGGTTACGTCTGGCGCCGGCACCTGCCAACCGACTTCGATGCCTTGCTCGCGCGCCTGCGGCCGCTGGCGATCTGCGGGCTGGTGGCGCCTGGTGCGTTCGCCGAGGCGGTGCAGCAAATGTGGCACGGTGTGCGTAACGGCGAAATCGTCCACCAGTTGCTGGTGCTGCGCCCGGCCCCTGGCCTGACCCCGCTGCAGGCATGCTCGCGCACGGTGTTCCGCCGCGACGGCGACATCGCGTGTGTCGTCGGTGATGTGCTGTTCCTGTTCCTCTTCGCCTGCCGTTCCGAAGGTGTCGAGCAGGCGCTTGATCACATCTTCCAGTTGTCGTGGAAGGAGCTGTTCATCAGCCAGGAGGTGCTTGCCGGCGTCGACAGCCTGGCCGCCCCGGCCTTCCTCGATGACAGCCTGCCACGCCCGCCACGGGCCGACGCGGCGGCGCAACTGCCCACGCACAGGCAGGCGGCTCTGGCGCCGCGCCGGGTCGCTTTGGGCAAGCGGGGTACAGCATGAACTTTGTGCAACTGCTGCAAGTGATCGCCCTCACTGCGCTGGTCACGTTGGGCCTGACCCTGTTGGTGGTGCGCTTGCGCGCGGCGCTGCGCGGCTGGCTGCGCCGCCGCCTCTCACCCCGTTACCTGAAACCGATGGGCGTACGCCACCGCGCTGCACGCCAGGAACCCCGTAATGACTAATGCAAGCACCACCCTCCCGGTACCGGCCCGATGGCCTGGACTGGGAGGGTGGAACCTCTATTTTTTGGCCAAGTTCCTACTGGTCGCCCTGGGTATGCTCGACTTCCAGGCGTTGCCGAACCTGTTGTTCGCCGCGTTTTTGCTGATCCCGTTGCCGGGCAAGTGGCTACGCATTGCGCGCCAGGTGGTGGCGTTGCCGATTGGCATCGCGTTG
This sequence comes from Pseudomonas sp. E1MeOHC2, assembly GCF_058745025.1. Lineage (NCBI taxonomy): Bacteria > Pseudomonadati > Pseudomonadota > Gammaproteobacteria > Pseudomonadales > Pseudomonadaceae > Pseudomonas > Pseudomonas sp. E1MeOHC2. The sequence continues at coordinate 5,679,392 of NZ_CP196675.1, read as the reverse complement.
TTCTATCAGGACACCTGGTTGCCACCGTTCAGTCGCTTGCTGGCGCAGCCGGGGGTGCTGGATTTTTCGTGGGACTACCTGCTCGAACTGCTGGGCCGCTTTATCAACTGGAACCTGCTGGGCGCACTGGCGCTGTTGCTGGTGGGGTATCTGTACCTGCGCCATTGGCTGCGCCTGAGTACCCTGAGCCTGTTGGGGCTGGCGTGGCTGGCCGTCGGCGGCCTGCCGTCGCTGGGGCTCAGCGCGGGCCAGGCGCCCAGCAACGCGGCGACCAGCGCCAGCGAGCCGGTGCAGGCCACCGCGATTGCCGACAATGCCACGCTCGACAGCTGGCTTGAGCGGTTCTTCGCCAGTGAGCGTGAACGGGTGACGGCGTTCCCGGCCATGAAAGCCGATGAGCAGCCGTTCGACCTGCTGGTGATCAACATCTGCTCGCTGGCCTGGGATGACCTGTCGGCCGTGGGGCTGCGTGACAACCCGTTGCTCTCGCGCCTGGACGTGGTCTTCGATCAGTTCAACTCAGCCACTTCCTACAGCGGGCCTGCGGCCATCCGTATACTGCGCGCCAGCTGTGGGCAGTCGTCCCACGCGGGCCTGTACCAGGCAGCCCCCGAGCAGTGCCTGCTGTTCCAGAACCTGGCCAGGCTCGGCTTCCAGAGCAATACCTTGCTCAATCACAGCGGGCGGTTCGACAACTTCATCGGCGACATCACCCAGCAGAACATGCCGCAACCCGGCTTGCGCAACACAGATTTCCCACGGGCATTGGTTGGCTTCGACGGCTCCCCGATTGCCAGCGATCTGGAGGTGTTGCGGCGCTGGTGGGCCCAGCGCAAAGGCACGGCGGATGAGCATGTGTCGTTGTTCTACAACAGCATCAGCCTGCATGACGGCAACCGCATCGTCACCGCCGATGGTGGCACCCGCGTAGCCGATTACGCTACCCGCGCCAACCGCCTGTTCGGCGAGCTGGGCACCTTTCTCGATGAACTGGAGCGCAGTGGCCGCCGCGTGGTCGTGGCCATCGTTCCAGAACATGGCGCCGCACTGCATGGCGACCGCATGCAACTGTCGGGCATGCGCGAAATCCCCACGCCGTCGATTACCCATGTGCCGGTTGGCCTGAAGTTCATCGGCATGGGGCAGCCAGCCCGCAACGAACCGCTGCGGGTCTCGGCCCCCACCAGTTACCTGGCGTTGTCCGAGCTGATTTCGCGTGTGTACGCAGGCCTGGGCGAGCAGCAGGTACTGGATGTGCCCAGCCTGCTTTCCGACCTGCCGACCACCGAGCAGGTTGCGGAAACCTCCGGTGCGCAGGTGTTGAACTACCAGGGGCGCGCCTACATGCGCCTGCAAGGCCAGCCTGACTGGCAGCCCATCCCCAAGGAGAGCCCATGAAGCTTGGCAACGCCGACCCGGCCGACCGTAGCGACGACATTGCCCAACTGCGCCAGCACCTGGACATGCCGGGCTTGAACTATCAGGACATCTCCCTGCTGGTAGGGGTGCAGCAGGCGTTGCAGCGCTGGCCGTTGCTGGGTGAAAGCTGCCGGTCCAGCGCCCAGGGCGAGTTGGCCCTGCCTGCACGGCGGCGTGAGGTGGTGTCGCCATGACCAGCCTGGCGTTGCATGGGGTGCGCGGTGGCCTTGGGCGCAGTGCCTTGCTGGCCGCGCTGGGCTATGCGCTGCAGGGGGTGGGTGAGCGGGTGCTGCTGATCGACCTGTGCCCGGACAACCTGCTGGGGCTGCATTTCAACCTGCCCCTGGACACGCGCGAAGGGTGGGCGCTTGCCGAGCGGGAAGGGCGGCCGTACACCGATGCCGTGTACGAGGTGCTGGATGGGCTGTGCCTGATGCCGTTCGGCACTGGACCGGCCGATGCGCTGTACTCGGCGTTCGACGCCGCGGCGTGGGACGCTCGCCAGGTTGAGCTGGCCGAGCACTTTGACTGGTTGCTGTTCGACGTGCCGCAGTTGCCGGCCAATGCCGCTGGCAAGTGCGTCGAGACCGATGTGCGGGTACTGGTGGCCGAAGCCGAAATGGCCAGTCATTTGCTGCTCGGGCGGCGGCAGGTCGAGCACTACGATTTGCTGCTGGTCAATCGTTATGACCCGGCAAGCCGCTTGCAAAGCGACCTGTTGATGGTATGGCGCGATCTGTTCCGTGACCACTTGCCCATCCAGGTGGTGCACCGCGACGAGGCCTTCCTCGAAGCCTTGGCGTGCAAGGCCCCGCTTGGCCATTACGCACCGCAAAGCCTGGCCTGCCGAGATGTGCAGAGCCTGGCGGTGCGTTGCTTGACGAGGCGCCAGTCGTGACCTTGAACCCTTTGTCTGCCTACGCTTGGTTCACCGCCCGTGGTGCGCAGCGGCCGGTCGCCTGGTTGTTTACCTTGGGTGTGTGGCTGGCTTTTCTGTTCTTGCGCCTGGAGGCCCCCGCCTGGCAGGCCCTGTTGGCCGAGCGTCAGCGCTTGTACCCGCAACTCGCGGGTAAGCGCCCGAGCCTTGGCGACCCCCTGCGCGTGTTGATCCAGAGCCTGTGGCTGTTGCTGCGGCGCCCGCCCGTGCCACGCGAGCCTGGGTTCGCCCGCGTCGCCTGGCGTGCCGTGCGGGCGCAGTTGCGCGGCGCGCATCAGGTGGTGCGCCATTGCCGTGGCCTGCTGATCGACAGGCTACAACAACTGCCCGCACGCTATCGGGCCAGTGCCTTCAAAGCGCAGGCCTCGGCGCGCCTGCGCGGCTTGAGCGGGTTCGCCCAACGGGCGTTCTACAGCGTGCTGGCGCTGTGCGCCATCAGCCTGGCTGTGCTGTGCGTGACCGAGCCGTTCGGCTACCTGGCTCAGTTGATGTTCATCTGCCTGCTGTTGGGGATTGCCATGCTGGTGCGGCACATGCCCGGCCGCTTCCCGACACTGATGCTGATTGTGCTGTCGACCATCATCTCTTGTCGCTACCTGTGGTGGCGCTATACCTCGACCCTGAACTGGAACGACACCACCGACCTGGTGTGTGGGGTGATCTTGCTGGCTGCCGAGACCTACTCGTGGTTCGTGCTGATTCTGGGCTACATCCAGACCAGCTGGCCGTTGCAGCGCAAGCCGGCGAACCTACCGGGAAACCCTGCGCACTGGCCGACGGTCGACCTGTTGATCCCCACCTACAACGAAGACTTGTCGGTGGTCCGCACGACGGTGCTGGCGGCCCTGGGCCTGGACTGGCCCCGCGAGCGCCTGCGCATCTACATCCTCGACGATGGCCGGCGCGAAGCGTTCCGCGCGTTCGCCGACGAGGTCGGGGTGGGCTACATCGTGCGTCCGGACAACAAGCACGCCAAGGCCGGTAACCTCAACCATGCGCTGGGCGTGACCGACAGCGAGCTGATCGCCATTTTCGACTGCGATCACGTGCCGGTGCGCTCGTTCCTGCAAGTGACGGTAGGCTGGTTCCTCAAGGACCCGAAGCTTGCGCTGGTGCAGACGCCGCACCATTTCTTCTCGCCAGACCCGTTCGAGCGCAACCTGGGTTCGTTCCGTCGTCGCCCCAATGAAGGGGAGCTGTTCTATGGCTTGATCCAGGACGGTAACGACATGTGGAACGCGGCGTTCTTCTGCGGCTCGTGTGCCGTGCTGCGGCGTACGGCGCTGGAAAGCATCGGCGGCTTTGCCGTAGAAACCGTGACCGAAGATGCCCATACCGCCTTGCGCATGCACCGCCAGGGCTGGTCTTCGGCTTACTTGAGCATCCCGCAGGCGGCGGGCCTTGCCACCGAGAGCTTGTCGGCACACATTGGCCAGCGCATTCGCTGGGCCCGTGGCATGGTGCAGATCTTCCGCACCGACAACCCCCTGTTCGGCCGCGGGCTGAGCCTGTTCCAGCGGGTGTGTTATGCCAACGCCATGCTGCACTTTTTGGCCGGCCTGCCGCGTCTGGTGTTCCTGACCGCGCCGCTGGCGTTCCTGTTGCTGCATGCCTACATCATCTATGCACCCGCCTTGATGATCCTGCTGTACGTGCTGCCGCACATGATCCACGCCAGCCTGACCAACTCGCGCATGCAGGGCAAGTACCGGCAAACGTTCTGGGGCGAGGTCTACGAGACCGTGCTGGCCTGGTACATCGCCCGCCCCACCACGGTCGCGCTGTTCGCGCCGAAGAAGGGCACGTTCAACGTCACCGCCAAGGGCGGCCTGATGGAGCAGGAACAGTTCGACTGGCGTATCGCCCAGCCTTACCTATGGCTCGCGGCCTTCAACGTGGCCGGCCTGGGCTTTGCCGTGTGGCGCCTGTTCACGGGCCCCACGGCGGAAATCGGCACGGTGATCGTCAGCTCGCTGTGGGTTGTCTACAACCTGCTGATTATCGGCGCCGCCGTTGCCGTGGCCGCCGAGGTGCGCCAGGTGCGCCGCGCCCACCGGGTGCAGATGCGCTTGCCGGCGGGGCTGGTGCTGGCCAGCGGTCATGCCTACCCCTGCACCCAGGTGGATTATTCCGATGGCGGTGTTGGCTTGCAGTTGCACCAGGGCCTTGAGCTGAAGCCGGGGGAGCGAGTGCGCCTGCTGCTCAACCGTGGCCAGCGCGAGTTTGCCTTCCAGGCCTGCGTCACCCGTACCGTCGGGCAACACGTGGGGCTGGTGTTCCACGACCTGGACCCGCAACAGCGCATTGACCTGGTTCACTGCACCTTTGCCCGTGCCGATGCCTGGCTTGGCTGGAACGAACAGCATGAAGTCGATCGCCCGCTGCGCAGCCTGGTCGATGTGCTGAAGCTGGGCGGTGTCGGCTACCTGCGACTGGTCGAGCACATGCCGCCGTGGCTGCGGGTGTGGTTACGCCCGCTGCGCGCACTGCTGCACTGGCTGGCCAGCTACAGGCCCCGCACACCGCAGCCTCTCCCTTCCCTGAACATTGTTGATCGAGACGCATGATGACTGGTTATCCCGCGCGTACCTGGGGTCTGACGATGGCGCTGTTTGCCGCCTTGTCGCAGAGCGCCATTGCCGCTTCTGTCGCCCCGCTTGCCGAGCCAGCCGTACCCACGGTGCCAAGCTGGCCGGTTACGAAAACCTTCGAGCAGCTTGGGCATGCGTCCGACAGCCTGCTGCTGGGGGTACGCAACAGCGAACACATCGAGTTCGGCCTGCGTCGCGACCGCCTTGCCACCGACGCCACCTTGCAACTGGACTACACGCCTTCGCCTGCGCTGTTGCCGAACCTGTCGCACTTGCGCGTGTACCTCAATGACGAGCTGATGGGCGTAGTGCCGGTAGAGCAGCAGCAACTTGGCCAGCGCGTGCGCCGTCAACTGCCACTGGACCCCAAGCTGCTCAGCGACTTCAACCGGGTACGCCTGGAGTTCGTTGGGCATTACACCGACATCTGCGAAGACCCGGCGCACAGCGGCCTGTGGCTGAACCTGAACCGCAAGAGCCAGGTGCAGTTGCACGAGCAGGCACTGGCGCTGGACAACGACCTGGCGTATTTCCCGCTGCCGTTCTTTGACGCGCGCGACACCGGTAAGGTCGAGCTGCCGGTGGTGTTCAGCGGCGCGCCGAGCCTGGGTGAGCAGCGTGCGGCGGCTATCCTGGCGTCTTACTTCGGCAGCCAGGCCGGCTGGCGCAAGGCAATCTTCCCGGTGCGGTACGACAGCCTGCCTGCCACGGCCGAGAAACCCACGCCCAGTATCGTGTTTGCCAGCAATGAGCGTCGGCCGGCCTTCCTCAGTGACCTGCAGAAGTTTCCCTTGGTCGACGGCCCGGTGTTGCAGATGATCGACCACCCGGACGACCGCTGGAGCAAAGTGCTGCTGGTACTGGGGCGCAACGACGACGACCTGGTCACGGCGGCCTCGGCGCTGGCGGTGGGCAACAACCTGTTCCGTGGGGCAAGGGTCAAGGTCGAGCAGATGACCGCATTGCAGCCGCGCAAGCCCTATGATGCGCCCAATTGGACGCGCACCGATCGGCCGGTGCGCTTTGCCGAGCTGCTCGATTACCCCGAGCAGTTGCAAGTCAGTGGCCTGCAACCACGGCCGGTGACGCTGGAGCTGAACCTGCCGCCAGACCTGTTTGTCTGGCGTAACCAAGGCATTCCGCTGCGCACGCTGTACCGCTACACGGCACCGGCAGTCACCGACGAGTCGCGCCTGAGCATCAGCGTCAATGATCAGTACATCACCAGCATGCCGCTGGTGGGCAATGACCGGCGTGCCGGCACGCTTGAGCAGGTGCGCCTGGCGGTGTTGTCGGGTGACAGCACTGCATTGACCGAGAAATCGCTGGTACCGGCATTGAAGATCGGCGACCGCAACCGCCTGCGCTTCGATTTCAGCTTTGCCAGCACCCTGGGCAGCGCCCAGCGCGACCGCTGCCAGACGTCGCTGCCGGTGGACGTACGTGCGGCGATCGACGACAACTCGACCATCGACTTGTCCGGCTACCACCATTACATCGCCATGCCCGACCTGCGCGCATTCGCCCGCAGCGGTTTCCCGTTCAGCCGCATGGCAGACCTTTCCGAGACCTTGGTCATCATGCCGGCAAAGCCCACGGCGATGCAGGTTGGTACTTTGCTCGATGCGGTCGGTGGCCTGGCGGGGCAAATCGGTTACCCAGCGCTGGGGCTGAAGCTGGTCGATGACTGGAAGCAGGCCGCTGCGGCAGATGCCGACCTGCTGCTGATCGGCAGCCTGCCTGAGGCATTGAGCGATGCGCCCAACCTGGGCCTGCTGCTCAGTGCCCAACGTGACTGGCTGTTGCAAGGCCGTAGCACAGGGTTGCCAGGCAGCCAGCGGTTCGATACCACGTCGGTGGCAGCGAGCAGCCGCGTGGCAGTCAGCGCGCAGGCGCCGATCGCGGCCATCACCGGGCTGAAGTCGCCGTTCCATGAGCAGCGCAGCGTCGTCGCTCTGCTGGCCAACAGCAACAGCGATTACGCGTTGTTGCGCGAGGTACTGGGTGATGTGGGCAAGCTCGATGCCGTGGCGGGTTCGGTGACCTTGGTGCGCAGCAGCGGCGTTAGCAGCCAGTTCGTCGGCGAGCACTATTTTGTCGGTGCGCTGCCTTGGTGGATGCTGCTGTGGTTCCACTTGTCCGAGCACCCGGTGCTGCTGGCAATGGCCGCAGCCGTTTGCGTGGTGCTGTTCGCCTTCCTGCTGTGGCGCGCATTGCGTTGGGCAGGCCGGCGCCGTCTGGGTGAGGCGGGGTGATGCTGCGTCAGTCTCTGCTAGGGTTGGCCGCCTTGGGCCTGCCCGCTTTCGTCAGTGCCGCACCGGCCTGCCCGTGGCCCGCCTGGGACCGCTTCAAGGCCGAGCTGGTGAGCGTGGATGGCCGGGTCATCGACCCGAGCGATGAACGCCTGATCACCACCTCGGAAGGGCAGAGCTATGCGCTGTTCTTTGCCCTGGTGGGTAATGACCGGGAAGCTTTCGCACAGGTGCTGGGCTGGACCCGCAACAACCTGGCCGAGGGCGACCTGGCCCGGCACCTGCCAGCCTGGCTGTGGGGCCGTAACGGCCAGAACCAGTGGCAGGTGCTGGACGCCAACAACGCCAGCGACGCCGACCTGTGGATCGCCTACAGCCTGCTGGAGGCCGGGCGGCTGTGGGACGAGCCTGGGTATACGCAATTGGGCCAGCGTGTGTTGTGGCGCATCGCCGCCCAGACCGTGCGCAAGCTGCCGGGCCTGGGCGTGATGTTGCTGCCAGGTGACTACGGTTTTGAAGATGCCCACGGCACCCGCTTGAACCCGAGCTACCTGCCGTTGCAATTGTTCGACCGCTTCAGCCTGGTGGACCCGCTGTGGGGCGAGCTGGCAGCCAACACGCGGCGTTTGTGGCTGGCGTCGTCGCCAAAGGGGTTTGCCCCGGACTGGCTGCTGTGGACGCCGGCCGGTGAGCTGGCTGCGGACCCGCAACATGGCAACGCCGGTGACTACGACGCTATCCGGGTGTACCTGTGGGTCGGCATGCTGGCCAAGGACGCGCCGCAGCGTAACGAACTGGTTGCCCACTATGCCCCGATGGCGGTAATGACCGTGCGTCAGGGGCTGCCGCCAGAGCGCGTGGATGCACACAGCGGCAACGCCAGTGGCCATGGCCCGGCGGGTTTCTCCGCAGCGTTGCTGCCCTTGCTGGCAGCGTCGCCCGAACACGTTGCTGGCCTGGCCGCCCAGCGTCAGCGTCTGCACGAACAGCCGGTCGAGGCCAAGGCCTATTACAGCCAGGTCCTGGCGCTGTTCGGCCAGGGCTGGGATGAAGCCCGTTACCGTTTTGACCCACACGGCCGCCTGTTGCCAGCCTGGAGCGCGCCATGCAACGAATGATTGGTGTGCTGATGCTGGCAACGGTGGCATGCCAGGCCGCAGCGCAACCCAAGGATGCCAACGAACAGCGCCAATGGCTGCTGGACCAGGTGCGCCGGGGCGAGGCGTTGCACCGTGACGACTTGGTGCGCGATGCGCTGGGCCGGCTGCAATTGCTGGAGCCGCGTAACCCGGATGTGCTGCTGGCCGCCTTGAACCTGGCGTTGCGCGACAAGAACACCACCGAGGCCCAGCAGTTGCAGGTCCGGATCAGTGCTCTGGCGCCTGGCAGCCTTCAAGCACGCCAGGCCATGCGCTTGCTCGAACTGCAACAGCCAGAGGCCGTGCGGCGCTTGCAACAGGCGCGCTTGCTGGCCGTTACCGGGCGCAATGAAGACGCACTGGCGGCGTATGAGCAATTGTTTGCAGGTGAGCCTCCCAGCCTTGAGCTGGCGTTGGACTACTGGCGCGTGCGCGGCAACTTGCCAGGGCAACGCCCTGAAGCGATCCGCCAGTTGCAACAGCTGGACCGGCAGTACCCTGGCAGCGCCGGGCTGCGCCAGACCCTGGCCGGCTGGCTGTTCGCTGAAAACCGCGACCGCGAAGCGCTGGCGCTGCTCGATCAGCTGTCGCGCGACCCTGGCGCACGCGATGCTGCCGCCCAGCGCGAGTTCGACTACTTGGCCGGGCAGGCGGTGAGCGCCGCCAGTGCGGCTTCCTGGCAAGCCTTCCTGCAGCGCTACCCGGCCTCGCCGTTGCTGGCGCAGGCCAACGAGAACCTGCAACAGCAGCGCAAACTGTTTGCCGACCCGTCCTGGCAGGCGGGCCAACGTGGCAAGGCGTTGCTCGACAAGGGCCGTAACGCTGAAGCCGAAGCACAGCTGCGTCGGGCACTGCGCCAGTACCCGGAGGATGCCCGCCTGCACGGTGCCCTGGGCTATGCGCTGATGCGCCAGAGCCGCTATGCAGACGCCAATGCGGCGTTCCGGGCAGCGAGTGCCAAGGAACAGGACACCTACTGGATCAGCCAATGGAAAGACCTGGAGTCGTCCAGCCAGTATTGGGCGCTGCTCAATAAAGGTGAGCGGGCGTTGCAGGCGAACGATCTACGAGGGGCACGCACGCTGTACCTGCAGGCACGCCAGCAGCGTCCCCAGGAAGAATACGCCTTGCTGGGCCTGGCGGATGTTTCGCTGGCTGAAGGCGATTCCGCTGCGGCCGAGCGGCAGTTCCTGCAAGTACGGCGTATGGCACCGGATAACGAAAGTGCCGTGCGTGGCCTGATGCGTGTGTACCAGGCGCAATCGCCCGACAAGGCGCAAGCGTACCTGGACCGCCTGCCACCCCGGCAGCAAGTGCAGTTCGCCAGCCTGCGCCGTAGCCTGCAGCTGGCGCGTCTGCGCCAACAGGGTGATGAAGCGCTGCAGCGCGAAGACTGGTCGACGGCCAGCCAGGCGCTGGGCCAGGCCTATGCCTTGGCCCCGGATGAGCCCTGGCTGGTCTATCAATTGGCCAACAGCCTGCGCCACTTGGGGCGCACCGGTGAGGCCGACGCGGCATTCGCCAAGCTGGTGCAGCGCCAGCCCGGTGACCCGGCGACCCGCTATGCCCACGGCCTGTTCCTGGAGTCCAGCGACCGAGATGCCTTGGCCCTGGACAGCCTGGGTGCGGTGCCGCAGGGGGCCTGGAACGCTGAAATGCACGGGCTGCAACAGCGTATTCGGCGCCGCATGACCCTGGCCTCGGCGCAGCAGTTGCAGGCGCAAGGCCACAGCGCGCAAGCGTCGGCACTGCTTGAGGCGAGCCTCGCGCGTGGCGAAGGTGGCCCGGACGACCTGCTGCTATTAGCCGACTGGGCAGCGGCACGCGGTGAGCCTGGCAAGGCGCGCGGCTATTACCAGCGCGTGCTGACCGTACAGCCTCAGCAGCCCGAAGCGCGCCTTGGCGTGGTCGAAAGCTGGGTCGCCGAAGGTGACCTGGCCCACGCCAGGCAATTGCTGGCCGCACAGCCGCCACAATTGGCCGCCGATGACAGTAGCGCCCAGCGGCGCATGGCGGCGGTATGGGTCGCCTTGGGCGAGCACGACCAGGCGGCCCGTTTGCTTGAGCGGATCGCTGCACAGCAGCCGCAGCCCGATCCGTTATTGCGTCGCGACGCCGCCCGCCTGGTGGCGCAGGCTGACCCGCAGCGGGCGCTGAGCCTGTACGCCGCCGCCATGGCCGATGCGCAGTTACTCGAGCGTGCCGCTGTGTCGCCACGGGACGACCGCGCGCTGACGCTGGCCAGCCGCGAGCAGGACGCCGATGACTGGCTGGCGCGCAGCTTGCGCAGCGATGTCGATGCCCTGTATCGACAGCGCAATACCCACGTGACCCTGATGCATGACTACGGCTGGCGCGAGGACGACGGTACGCCGGGCACATCCGAACTGAGCACCCAGTCGACCTTGTTGCATGTCGATACCCCGTGGCAAGACGGCACCGCCTTTGCGCGCGTGGAGCGCATCGGCATGGATGCGGGGTCGTTCGAACTGAATCAGGGCCGCAATACCACGGATTTCGGCACCTGCCAGTTTGTTGGCCGCAACGCCGACGGGGCGTCGTTCCCGGCGTGCGGGGGTGGCTCGCAAAGCGCTGACGGCAGTGTGCTGGCGCTGGGTTGGCAAGGCAGCCGCTGGGCCTTCGACCTGGGTACCACCCAGGGCTATGAGGTCAACAACTGGCTGGGTGGCGCCACGCTCAACGGCGACCTGGGCCAGGTCGGCTGGTCGCTGACCGCTTCGCGGCGGCCGATGAGCAACTCGCTGCTGTCGTTTGCGGGGGCGCGTGACCCGGCGACGGGCGTGCGCTGGGGCGGGGTTACGGCCAACGGCGCCACACTTGGCCTGAGCTGGGACCAAGGGGGCGACAACGGGGTCTGGGCCAGCCTGGGGCACCACTGGCTGTATGGCGAGAACGTCGCCGACAACCAGCGCACCCGCGCCATGGCCGGCTACTACCACCGCCTGGTGGAAAAAGCCGACGAGCGCGTGCGCGTTGGCGTGACGCTGATGCACTGGCGCCACGACAAGGACCTGGGCGGCTACAGCCTGGGGCAGGGCGGCTATTACAGCCCGCAGCGCTACACCTCGGTCGGCGTGCCGGTCAGTTATGCGTGGCGCAACTACGATTGGTCGTTGCTGCTCGAAGGCTCCGTCGGTTGGTCCCAGGCCCACAGCGGCCGCAGCCGTCTGTACCCGGACGCGCACGTCAACCACAAGGTGCTGGCGCCGTATGGCGAGCGCTCCAACATCGACGCCATGAGCGACGCCAGCGACAGCAGCGGGCTGGGCTATCGCCTGCGCGGTCTGTTCGAACGCCGTCTGAGCGATCAGTGGGTGGTGGGGGGCGGGTTCGACTGGCAGCACAGCGATGACTACGCACCGAGCCATGGCATGCTCTACCTGCGCTACCTGTTCGAACCGTGGCGGGGCAACCTGGCGCTGCCGGTGACGCCGTTGGAGCCCTACAGCGAGTGGCGTTGAGGCGCGGTCAGCCGTGTAACGTCGACTACCGGCAGCCCACCGCGCCGCGCTGCCTCCAGGCCTTGCTCGCTGTCCTCGAACACCAGGCAGCGGGCAGGCGGCAGCCCCAGTTGCCTAGCGGCCTGTAAATGGATGGCAGGATCGGGCTTGGCCTTGCCGACATCGTCGAAGGTGACGATGGCGTCGAACAGTTTGGCCAAGCCCAGGGCGGCCAGTGAGTTCAGGACAATCTCGCGGGCGCCACTGGACGCCACCGCCATGGGCTTCACGCCGGCAAAGCGCCTGGCGATTGCAGCCACCTGGGTGATCTCGCGCACAGTCTGCGACAGGTTGGCCAGGTAGTGCTGACGCATCGTCGCCACCACCCTGGGGCGGTCCAGCATGACCTGATGGCACTGCTCGAAATGCGCCATCAGTTGCGTCTCGCACAGGCCGCAGCGGGCGGCGTGCCAAGCGCTGGCCATGGCTTTGCCTGACTCAGCGAAGCCTGCGCGCCAGGCACCGGCGTAGGCGGGCAGGCTGTCGATCAGGGTGCCATCGCAGTCGAAGATCAAGCCTTCGGCGGCCAGCAGCCGTGTTTCCAGCGGGGCATCGAGTGAGTGTTTCATGGCGCCTCGACCTGGCCTGGGTAGCGGGTTTGCAGCACCACGGCGAGGGCATCCGGGCGCCAGAATTCCTGGTCGAACTCTACCGGCTGGCCGCGTTCGCCGAAGCTCAGGCGCTCCAGGTAGAAACTGCTCGAACCGGAGGAAACTTGCAGCAGGTCGGCCTGAAAGTCATTCATCGTTTCAGGGTGCATGCAAAGCTCGCTGCGCGACTGCACGCGACCGAAGCGTTCGCGCAGCAGGGCGGTCAGCGAGGTGTTGAGGTCGGCGTCGAGCAAATTCGGGCACCAGTCGGCGACCAGCACATTGCACTCCAGCAGCACCGGGCGCTGGTCGACCCAACGCCGGCGCTGCAGGTAGAACACCTGCTCTTCGGGGTGTTCCAGGCCCATGCGTTTGGCCAGCCAGGCCCCGGCCGGGCGGCGCTCGGCGTGCAGGCATTCGGTGCGTGGCGTGCGGCCCTGGGCGGCGACGTACTCCATGAAGCCGATGATGCCGGTGGGGTCATAGCGGATGCGTGGGGGGCTGACGTACCAGCCGCGGCGGTCTTGGCGGTAGATGATGCCGTCGGTTTCCAGCAGCTGCAGGGCCTGGCGCAGGGTCACGCGGGTACAGCCGAAGCGCTCGGCCATGTCACGCTCTGCGGGCAGTTTGCTGTCGGCGGGCAGACAGCCCTTGGCCAGGTCGCTGGCCAACTGATCGCGGATACGCAAGTAATGCGGTTGGCTGGCACGCCAGGTGGCCTGGGGTTGCGATTCGCTGACGAACGAGGTGCGAAACGGGTTCATGACAACACCTCGGCGCCTGCGGGCACGGGCCGCTGCTGGGCCATCAGTTCATTGCGCCAAGCCAACAGGCCGTAGGCGGCCAGTACCACGAAACCGGCGTACAGCGCTGCGGTGAGGTGCAGGCCCTTGAACAGAAACAGCCCCACGTAGGCGCTGTCGAGCACGATCCACAGGCCCCAGCTGGCGACGTACTTGCGCGCTGCCCAGAAGCTGGCCACCAGGCTGAGGGCGCTCAACAGCGCGTCGATCCAGGGCGCCGAGGCATCGGTGTAGCGCTGCATGAGGGCGCCGAGCAGTACCGCGCCGGCCAGCCCTGCCGCGAGGCTGACGATGGCCTCGCGGCGCGGCAGACGCTGTACGCCGACCTTGCCGGCGACGCTGTAACCCTGGCTCCAACGCCACCAGCCATAACCCTGCAGCACGGCGAAGACCAGTTGCAGCAGCATGTCGCAATACAGCTTCACTTCGAAGAATATCCAGGCGTAGAGCAGCACGGCGACCACGCTCACCGGCCAGCACCAGCGAATACGTTGGGTGGTCAGCCACACGCCGAGGATGTTGAACAGCACGGCGGTGATTTCTAACGTTGACATGGGCGCCTCCTCGGCAGCGTCAGTACTGGGGCTTCAAGACCTGGTGCTTGAGGGCGCGCTTGTGTTGTTCCGACAGCCCTTCTCGCCCCTGGTACGGCGCGCTGTACCAACTGCCATAGGTGGGGTTGGGCAGCAGGAACCAGCGTTCACCCAGCCAGGCGAAGTAGGGGCGGGCTGCGTCGAGCTGCGCCTGCTGGCTGCCGGTGTTGGCCATGAAGTCGCCGAAGCTGTCACCCAGTTGCATCAGCACGCGGGCCTGGGTGCCTACCCAATGACGGCGGCAGGTCTTGTCCGAGCCGCTGGCCTGGCAACCGCCGATGGCAGTGCCGGCGGTGAGGATCTGGGCGCTGCTGTCGATGGGGAAGCCGGCGCGGCGCAGGTTTTCCAAGGTCGCTTGCTCTTGGCCAGGCTCACGGTTGGTCAGGTAGTACGGCGTGACTCCGCGCTGCGCTGCGGTCTGCAGAAAGTCCACGGCACCGGGTAGGGCGGGGGCCTTGGCGCGATCGACCCACTGGTACCAGGCCTCGTAGTCGTAGGGGCGGTCTTTGAGAATCGCGCGGGCGTTGAGCGGGACGTTGTCCAGCAGGGTTTCGTCGATGTCGATGATCAACGCTGGAGGCAAACCTTGTAGCGCTCGCGGTGCTTGCGCCAGCGCATCCCAGGTGGGGTCGGCCAAGGCCGGGGCCAATTGCCGGGTCGCATTGGCGTAGACCTGGCGGAACAGCAGGTCGTGTTCTACCGACGTCTGGGTCCAGAGCACCGCGTCGAGCTGGTCGTTGGCCGGTGGGTTGTGCTGGCAACCGCTGAGTAGCGCTGTCAGCAGGGTGGCAAGGAGCGGGACGGACCGAGTCATGGCGATTCCTTAGAAATTCACGGTGGCGGACAGGCGGGCGGTGCGTGGTGCACCCTGGAACAGGTAGCCGTCGCCCATGTACTCGCCCACATCGCGCCAGTAGCGTTTGTCGAAGAGGTTGTCCACGGTCAGGCGCACTACGGTTTCATAGCCTTCAACATCCAGGGTGTAGCGCGCGCCGGCATCGAACACTGTGTAGCCGTCGACCTTCACGTTGCCGGCCTGGCTGGCATACTTGCTGGCGCTGTAGCGCAGGCCGCCGAGCAGGGCCAGGCCCTTGATGCTGGCGACACTGTAGTCGGCGTGCAGGCTGGCGCGCACGTTTGGCACGTTGATCGCCTGATGCCCTTCGTAGGTATCGGTACCGCTGTCCTCGACCCGGGCGCGGATGGCCGCGGCACTGGCCGACACTTGCAGTCGCTCGGTCAGGTGCCCGCTGGCGGACAGCTCAAGGCCGATGTTCTCCTGGTCGCCTTGTTGCACGTAGGTGAAGCTGCCGTCGCCATTGGGGCGTGAATATTGGTAGGCCTTGCTGATGCGAAACAGCGCCGCGCCGAAGCTTAAGCCCTGCCAGTCACGTTTGGCGCCTACCTCCAGTTGCCGTGAAACCGTTGGCGGCAGGATCTCGTCGGCATTGGTGGTGAACCACGCCGCTTCGCCACCCAGCGACAGGCCTTTGCTGTAGCTGGTGTACAGCGAGATGTCCGGGCGGGGTTTGTAGATCACTGCCACGCTGGGCAGGAACTCCGAGCGCTGGGTGTGGCGTGTGGTATTGCCGTCGATGTCGAAGGTTTTTTCGTCCAGGCGCACCTGGCGGCCGCCCAGAATGGCCTGCCAGTGTTCGCCGTAGCTCAGCCGGTCGCTGAAAAACAGCCCGTACTGGCGGCTGTCCAGGCGGCGATAGGTGTGGCCCAGCGGTTCGCTGGTCGGCGCAAAGTCGGGCACGGGCTGGTAGATGTTGGCGGTGCCCACCCATTCGTTGACCGAGTCGCGGCGGTCGACAATACGGCGCAGGGCGCTGCTGCCGACGGTCAACTCATGCTGCAACGGGCCGCTGTCGAAGCGCCCGCTCAGGGCCGCCTGGAGCTCGTCGTTGCGGCGGGTATCGTCGGGGTTGCGGAAGTCGTAGACATCGTAGTCGCCCTCGGGGCTGAAGTAGTTCGGCACGGCGGAACTGGCGCAGCTCGGGGCGCCATAGCAACCCCAGGCGAAGGCGCTGTAGTCGTCGATCACCACACGGCTGCGCGAAGCGCTCAGGTTGGCGCTCCAGTTGTCGTTGAAGCGGTAATCGAAGCGGCTGCCCAGGTTGAGCGAGTCGATGCCCACCGGTTTCGACCAGCGCTGGTCGGCCAGGCGGTCCTTGGGGTCGATGCCGCTGGGCACCACGCTACCGCCGAGTAGCTGATAGCCCGGGACCGAGCGCTGTTCGCGGGTCTGGTATTCGGCATCCAGTTGCAGCAGGGCGGCGTCGCTGATGTTCCAGTCCACGGCCAGGGAGGCGAAATCGCGTTTGCCGTCGGAATTGTCCACGTAGGAGCGGATGTCTTCATGGGCGAAGTTGGCGCGCACGCCCAGGCGCTGCTCGCTGTCCAGCCAGCCGCCAAGGTCGGTGGCTATGTAACGCTCGCCTGATTCGTTGCTGGCCACGGTGACCGAACGCACGTTCTGGGGGCGCTTGGTGACGTAGTTGACCAGCCCGCCGGGCTCGGAAACGCCGCTTTGCAAGCCGGAGAGGCCTTTGAGCAGCTCGACCTGCTGTTTGTTTTCCAGGGCGACGTTCTGCTCGCCGGTGATGGTGCTGCCGTTGATCTTGTAGCTGTTGGCGGCACTGAGGCTAAACCCACGAACCACGAAGTTTTCGTAGTAGCCAATTGGTGCATAGCTTTCGCCGGTCGAGGCGTCGTTGCTGAGCACTTCGCTGAGCAACCTGGCTTGGCGATCTTTGAGCAGTTGTTCGGTGAACACCGCCACCGAAGCCGGCGTATCGAGCAGCGGCGCTTCGCCAAAGCCGCCTACCGAGGCTGATCTGGCCTGGTAGCTGTTGGCCTGATCGCCCGTCACGGTGATGGCTTCCAGCAGGGTACTGTCTGCCCAGGCCAGGGCCGGGCTCAATGACAGGCTCAGCAGCCCCAGCGCGAAGCCGTGGCGGTGTTGCAAAGACAGGGATGAAGCCATGAACGAACTCCTGGGTGACCAGCGGTGTGGCACCGAAAAACGGGTAAACCTGTACTCGCGATAACGCGCGCGCAGCGTCGGCATCGTTGAGTGGGCGCTTGAAGGGGGTGGAAACTCAGGTCGGAGTTGCTCCGGTGGTCATTGGCAATACAGGGTCGGCGGCCCATTCCTGCAGCGAGCCGTCATAGATCGAAACGTTTAGACGCCCCAGGCGCGTGAGGGCCAGGGCCGTGGCGGCAGCGGAGATGCCGCCGCCACAGTAGAGGATCAGCGGTTGGCTGCCTTCGAGCAGCGCTGGGCCGAGGGCGCGGGCCAAGGCCTCAGGCGCCAGGTAGCGGCCCTGCTCGTCGAACAGCTCTCGCGCCGGCCGGTTGAGGCTGCCGGGGATATGGCCGCGTCGGGCATAGCGGGTTACGGCGCTGCCCTCGAACAGCCCTTTGGACAGCGCACAGAGCAGCGTGCCCGGCGCCTGCCCAGCGAGAACGGCCAGCACCTCCTCGCGGCTTGCCCAATACCCCGCATCAACGGTCAGTGGCGCTGGCGAACCCGACACCTCAGGTTGACCTTGCTCGCCGTGGGCCAGGGGCAGATTGGCCTGGCGCCACGCCTTCAGGCCGCCGTCGAGCACGGAGGCCGCGATGCCCATGCTACGTAACATCCACCACAGGCGCGCCGCCCAGAACCCCTCATGCCGGTCGTAGACCACGATCTGCCGCGCATCGGCGATGCCCAGGCGCGCCAGTGCTGCCCGAGCAGCCGCCGGTGAGGGCAGGGCGAAGCTGTAGCTCGCCGAGGTATCGGCCAGCGCGCACGTCAGGTCGGCATGCCGAGCGGTCGGGATATGTTCAGCCAGCCAGGCCGCATGGCCACTGGCGACACGGTAGTCGCCATCGAACTGTGCGGCGGCCAGTTCCACGCTGGCGTCGAGCACCACCAGCCCCGGCTGTTGCAGGGCGTGGTGCAAGGCGTTGGGTGAAATGAGGATGTCGGGCATAGGGGGCCTGTCAGCGCGCTCGCGCGGTTCGGTGCAGATGATCGAGCAGGCGGATGCCTTCGCTGTCGCCAAACCAGTGGCCATGGCCGATCAAAAAGTGGTGGTAGGCGATGTCGGCGTTGCTCCGGGAGCTGACGATGCTCTGGAAGTAATCGATTTCCGCGAGGGCGAAGTCCACATGCACCAGCGGCAGCAGCGCTTTGAGCGTGAGCAGGTCGACCTGTGTCAGGGGGCGCAGGCTGTGGTAACCGGCCAGCAGTGCATCGACTGCGTCGAGGTCGGCGGCGGCGCGACCGCCGGCATCAAGCTCAAGCCAGGGAATGCAATTGCGCTCTAGCGCAGTGGCCAGGTCGAACAGGGCGAAGGTCAGGTCGCTCAAGCCGAAATCAAGGACGCTGCGGACCTCGGTGGTGTTTGCCGATTCGTCCCAAAGCAGGTTGGACGCGTGCCAGTCGTTGTGGGTCCACAGCGCCGGTTGGTGCTGCAGCAACGGCAGCAGGGCGCGGTGGTGGGGCAGGTAGAGTTCACTCAGGGCCTGCTGCCAGTTTTTGTCCACGAGGTACTGGGTCAGCGCGGGCTGCTGCGCCAAGGCCGTTTCGATAGACGAGATCGGCGCGTTGTTGCTGCAGTGGCGCAGGTTGGCAACCAACACTGGCGTACGCCGGGCGCCTGCGGTGAAGCCCTCGGCGGCCTGGTGCAGGCGAGCGAGGGCGACGCCCGCTGCATAGGCGTGCTGCAGGCTGAGGAACGGTGTCCAAGACAGCGCATCACGGTACAGGTCCTGACCTTGTGCGCGCGGCAGCACCTCGTAGGTCCATTCACCCAGGGCCACCACGCTGTGGCCGTTGCGGTCGAGCAAGGGGGTGACAACCGGGGCGCCTCGCTGTTTCAGGTACTCAACGAAGCGGTGTTCCTCGCGCAGCCAAGCAGGCTGGCGAACACTGCGGTGGTGGCGCTTGACGAACAGCTCCCCTTGCTCTGTGCACACCTGCGCGGCAGCCGAAAAGGGGCGAGGGCTGTGCCACTGCAGCGGGCCCACGGCGCCAATCCCTGCAAAGTGGCTCAGTACCTCGTCTACAGGCTTCTGGGTTAGCGCGGGCCAGTCGGCTTCTACCGGCTGCAAGCCCATGCCATGGGCAATACGCAAGGGCTCGGTCATGCCTGCGGCTCCGTCAGGTAACGGTTGCTGGTGGCGCCACGCCAGGCGTCGGCGTCGGCCAGTACGCCATGGTGGTGCAACCACTGGGCGTAGGGGGCGATGAGCGCTTCGCGTTGCTGCCCCCAGCGTTGTTCATGCAGCCAGGTCGGTGCGATGTGCTGCAGCGATTGGCTGAGCAGCGCCCTCGGAAAGTACGGGGTAGCGGCCTCATAGGCGCCCAGGGCGCTCTGTGGGTCTTCGGCCGCCGCGCGAAAGCCACGCTCGGTGGCCGCGAGGAAGGCGCGGGCAACCTCGGGGTTGTGCTCGAACCAGCGTTGCTGGCCGCCCAGCAGGTAGCTGTGGTAACGCGGTGCGCCGATGTCATCGACCGGCCATACGACACGCCGCTCGGCCGCAATCGGGCTGTCCATCAAGGCTTCCCAGGCCCAGTAACCGCCGAAACTGGCGTCGGCGATGCCTGCGGCCAGGTCTTCCGGGCGCAGCTCGCGCACTTTGCTGTCGACGATGATGACAGCATCCGGGTCGCCGCCGTCTGCGGCCACCAGATGACGGACCATCGCCAGGCCACGGGGCGTAGGGTTGAGTGCCAGACGCTTGCCGGCAAGATCCCGTGGGCGGCGAATGCCGAAGTCGGTGAGGGTCTGGATCGACTCCAGGCCCTGATGGTTGATGGCCGCGACGCCCAGCAGCGGCTGACCGAGGCTGCGCCTGACCAGCAAGCGGTTGCTGGGAAACACACCGACATCCGCGTCGCCTTTGAGCAGGTGCTCCAAGGTGTCGCCATGGAAGGGGTCGGGTACCACCAACTGCACCGACAAGCCTGCATCCTGATACCAGCCGCGCTCCCGCGCGACGTAGAACCCTGCCGAATTTGGCCAGGGGTGGAAATACTCCAGCATTACTCGTACCGCGATCATCCTGTCGTGCTCCTGGGTGCCCTCTGGGCTCATGGAGCAGATTTAACGGGGAGGCATCTGGTATATACCAATATCGATGGGTGCTATTTTTATTCCTTTTAGTAATAAATAACTTTGGTTTAATTTCTTTCTGCCATTTTTGGCTGTCTGTAGCAGCCGACCTGTTGCGCGGATGAAGATGCGGAACGACCCTGACGCCAGGGCAGTCGAAAAAGTGTCGAGGTATCACTTCTCTGGGGCACCTGCGCAGATGACCTTCATCGTCTGGATCGCCATGCTGGGCGCGGTGCTATTACTGCTGGCGCTCTCTTCCTCCTATCTGCGATGGATACCGATCACATCCTCTGTGGTGTGCCTGGGCCTGGGCATTGGTCTGGGCACATCAGGTTTAGGCTTATTGCAGTTGGATATCGCAAAGGCCAGTGGCTGGATGGAGCATCTCACCGAGGTTGCGGTGCTGTTCTCGTTGTTCTTCAGCGGGCTCAAACTGCGCCTGCCGTTGCGAAATCGCCTATGGCGAAGTGCGTTTTATCTAGCCGGCCCGGTCATGCTGGTGTGCATCGGGGGTGTGAGCCTGGTGCTTCATTACGGTTTGAACATGAGCTGGGGGATGGCGGTCTTGATCGGCGCGATCCTTGCCCCGACCGACCCGGTCCTTGCAACCTTGGTACAGGTGGCCGATGCCCGCGACGACGATCCCGTGCGCTTCAGTTTGTCAGGGGAGGCTGGGCTGAATGACGGGGTGGCATTTCCCTTCGTCATTCTGGGCTTGTTGTTGCAGCAAAACGCCGGACAGGAATGGCTTGGCCACTGGCTACTCAAGGATGTGCTATGGGCAGTGACTGCGGGGCTGTTGTGTGGGTACTGGATGGGGCAGGGGTTGGGCAAACTAACGCTTTACCTGCGCCTGCGTAATGATGACAGCACCGTATCGCCCAATGATTACCTCGCGCTTGCGTTGATTGCGCTGGCCTACGTGATTGCCGAGCTGATTCAGGGGTACGGCTTTCTGGCGGTGTTTGCGGCGGGCCTAGGGTTGCGTCAGGCTGAAGTTCAGACTTCATCCAGCCCACATGAGCCGGCAGCCGAGCACCTGGTGCAACCTGTGGTTGGGCACCAGCACGTCGCGCCCGAACTGGCAGTCAAAGGGGATGTCAGGGGCCTGGATGACTCGCAGATTGCCGCCGGGATCATGCTGGGTGACATGCTCGCGTTCGGCAGCTTGGTTGAGCGGGCGATGGAGGTGTTTCTGGTGACGCTTTTGGGGGTTGTTCTGCTGGAGCATTGGGATTGGCGTGCCGTTATCGTTGCGAGTGCACTGTTCTTGGTCATCCGCCCGTTGAGCACCCTGGTCGCACCGGTGGCGGGCCTGTTGACTGCGCCTCAGCGCGGCTTGCTGGGATGGTTTGGCATCCGCGGCATCGGCAGCCTCTACTACCTGTTTTACGCACTCAACCATGGGATGCTTACCGCCGTAGCGGTGGACAGTACCAATCTGATCTTGTCGGTCGTGGCGCTGAGCATACTGGTGCATGGGCTGACTGTGCAGCCGTTGCTGGCGCGTTACGAGTCGCGCTGAGCGCACTTTTATCGACTGATTTGGAGGGGTACTAACGCTGGAAGTGCCCTTTGATCAGACGCAAAATTCTACGCATATCAATCCGAAGCGCTTTGGATGATAAACCAATGGGCGCGTAGCCATTGATCTCCAGGTGTTCATCGCCAACCCGTGTATTCGTCGGCAGTGCGTAATAGTCAATTTTGTAGGCGTCGCTGAACAAGGGTTTTATCCACATGGACGCGTTGGTCAGAATGATTCCGTCGGTTGCGGCGCCCAGTGTCGTTGTATCGATCACGGCGATAACGGCATCTATCGGTGCTCCCTCTTCAATTCGGCCAAACGAATTCAGCGCGTTGCCGAGTTTTTTCAGGCCCCTGGTGGTGACGAGCGCTTCACCCCAAATGACAGAGTCGGATTTGACGCCCTCTACCGTCAAGAAGTCTGTCAGCACCTCAGCGAAGGTGGCTGTCAGTTCAGCGGTTTCCGGCTGTATTGGCAATTCGCCGTTGTATTCCGCCGCACTCAATTCACCGATGATGCGCGCTTGTTGCTGTATCAGCTCATCATCCGACGGAGCGCCAATCGCCGCGCGCAACTTCAAGGCTACTTGCGCGTAACCTTCGAGCCGCTGGCTCATGAATTCGGCTCGGCCTGCATCGCCCATCGCGTGCGCTTGCATGAAGAAGTCTGGCAGGCCGTCTTCATCCAGCAGGCTGACGATGTCTTCGATTTCATCGCTTAACAGCAGGTAGTCTTTGGCAACCTTCACCAACTGCATTTCAAACAAGGCTTGAAGGGCGACTGCGTCGTCGGTGATCAGGTTGTCCATCACCGAGCTGGTCAAGTAGCCTGCGGCCAAACTGCCACCGATGGCGCCAACGATGCCGCCAATAAGCGTACCTGGGCCCGGAAAGCACGCCGTTCCAGCCAGTGCGCCGCTGGTAAAGCCTGCATAGCCACCGCCGACGCCACTGGCGATGCCGGTAACGTTCTTGGCAAATTGCAGCGTGGAAATACGCCCTCGACAGGCTCGGATGATATCGCCTGTCGACAGCACAACAGTCGATACCAGCAGGCTGACCATATTACCGCGCAGCAGTTTGGCGAGCGTGTTGGTCGCGGCCGCGCCGGTAAGCACTTTCCCCGTCATGGACTTGACCAGGGCGGAGACCAATTTGGGGCTCAGTTGCTCAACGAACGCTTTGCTTACTTCGCGAAACGCTTGCTCAAAAGCCGTTCGCCCCAGTTGGCTGGAAATCACGCTGATAGCAAGTGCGCTGCCACCCACTTTAAGGCCAGCCCAGGCGGCGTTTTTCAGGGCAACAGCAGGAGGCTGCCCCGACCAGATGCCTTGGGCGAACGCTACTGCGGCAGAAAGGGAGCCTGCCGCAACGCCGACCTTGATCCCATTGACCGCATCGAAGGTAATGCTTTCGACGGTCCCAAACTTGGCGATGTTAACGGCTTGCTTGTAGGTAAGGTTGCCTTTACGAACAACTTTTTCTGCGTCCTTCGGATCGGTGTATCCGGGGATTTTTCCTGCTTCGATACGCGCCCTGACAGACTTGAGTGCATCTTCGTATTTGTCAGACGGCACTTCTATCTGCATGGCCTTGCCATCGTGGATGTAGCGAAAGTTTCCAGCTTTGTCATAGCAACTGGAGATACACCGGCCACCGGTCGCGCAGTATTTGGATTGGATTTTTACGCCGTCAATGATCCGGTCGGCGCCGTTCAAGGCGTTGTCATCGCCGATGATTCTGGCTTTCTTCAGGTTGATTCTATCGATCAGGTGATTACCTTGCTCTGCTGCAAAGCCATGACCACCGCTGGCGTTGAACCGAACCTGGTCGGAATACAAATTACTGGTTTCGTTTATGCCGAACGCGTTGCCGACGGCAACATCGGGCCTGTACTTTTCACCGGCATTTTCGGGCTTTTCGGATGCGTGATGGGGCCTGTGGTTAATCGGAGCACGGACTTCATCGATCAGCCTGATTCTGGGCAATTTTCGTCGAGCGTGGGCATCGCCACGGTTGTCTTCTGCGCTATTGCTGTGTTCGGTGTCGCCGGGTGTTGTTGAGTTCAATGTGCATCAGCCATCGCGTGGAATGGCTGGATGGTATCAATGCGCCATCATTGCGATCAAGGTGCGTGTCAGCTGTTTTCAGCGTTGAACACACGAACGGCTGCTATCGACACGAAGCAGACACTTGGCTCCCACTCATTAACCCATGACGCCGTTGCCAGATCGAACCCTGATCCGGCAAAGCGCCTTTGATTCAAGCGGCACGCTGCTCGCCCTTCAGTAGTTTTTTCTGGGTTTCCATGGTCTGTCCCAGCGCCTCCAATTGATCTTTACCGAGCAGCTTCTTCGCAGTAGGGAAGAGCTCGCCTTCCTCTTCCTCGATGTGATGCTCAAGCAGCTCCTTCATCACCTTCACTCGACCGGCGAATTCGAGGGTGCCGGTTTCTGTATGAAGCAAATCAGGGAGTACCAGTGAGTCGACTGTCCGGTGTTCTTCCTTGGCTTCGTAATACATCTTGGCTTCCTCTTTACCACCGGCTTCCTTGATCGCCGGGTAGAGAATTTCCTCTTCCAAGGCAGTGTGAATTTGCAGTTCCTGCTCAATGCGGTGCAGCAGTTCAGCGCGTTTTTTTACGGCACGTTCAGTGGTCGATGAGAGTTCTTCCAGCAGTTTCTTGACCACCTTATGGTCTTGAATCAACAGATCGATAGCATTCATGGAGGCACCTCGTCGTGGGCGGATAAGTATTGGCTTCCTAGGAATTGAGTGGTCGTCAATGTCAAGGTTCAACGTCGATGATGATTGGTGCGTGGCCGCTGTTTCAGCGTTCTCGCCCTTGATCAGAGGATGGGTTTGCCGCCGGTTACCCCGTAGCGTGAGCCCGAGATGTAACTCGCTTCATCAGAGCCCAACAACACGTAGATCGGAGCCACTTCCACGGGTTGCCCAGGCCGTCCCATTGGGTAGCTCGAACCGAAGTGCCTGACCGCTTCATCTGGCATGGTGGCAGGAATCAGCGGTGTCCAGATCGGGCCGGGCGCCACGCTGTTGACCCGAATGCCTTGCTTGCCCAGCAGCTGGGCGAGGCCTGCGCTGAAATTGGCAATGGCGCCTTTGGTGGCGGCATACGCCAACAGGCTGGGTGATGGGTCGTCGGAGTTGACCGAGCTGGTATTGATGATCGAACCGCCTTTTGGCATCGAGGGCAACGCGCGCTGGCAAATACGGAAAATAGCGGTGATGTTGGTATCGAAGGTCTTCACCCATTCATCATCGTCAATCTCGTCCAGGCCTTCATGAGCCATCTGGAACGCGGCGTTGTTGACCAGAATGTCGATGCGCCCGAACTGCGCGACGGTCTTGTCGACGATGTCGTAGCACTGCTGCTTTTGCGCCAGGTCGCCCGGCAGTAGCAGGCACTGCCGGCCAGCGGCTTCAACCCAACGCGCCGTTTCCTGGGCATCTTCGTGCTCATTCAGGTAGGAAATGGCAACGTCAGCGCCCTCGCGAGCGTAGGCGATTGCTACCGCACGCCCGATGCCGCTGTCGGCGCCGGTGATCAAGGCGATTTTACCTTCGAGGCGGTTGTTGCCGGCGTAGGTCTGCTCACCGCAGTCCGGATAGGGCTCCATCTTGCGTTGTGAACCGGGAACGCTTTGCGGTTGGGAGGGGAAGGGCGGAGTAGGGTAGTCACTCATGGTGGACGCTCCAGTTGAGAACATTCATTACCCTTCGAGCCGCTCGCGACGCCAGCGTTAAAGTGGATGCTGGGTTTGAACGACGGACGGTTGGTTAGCCATTGCAGTGAATCTTTAGTGAATCGGCTGCTCTACCGCTGGACCGTCTTGCACTGTTTCGGGGCTTGCAGCGGACTCCGGAGTGCATCACTGACCGTGTCCTTGCACGGCAATGTGCCATCTGGCACAGTTGCCACCAAGACGCCCACCGATTGACCCGCGGCGCCTCATATCAAAGGAAATTTGATCTGTCGCTGCAACCACCCGTTCGACGTGATCTGCTAATCCTGTGGCTTTCCATTGCCGCAGTTGCTCTTGTGCTGGGATGGCTGCTGCTAATACTCAGCCGCCAAGGCGCCGGCCCCCAGATTGCGTATGCGCGCCAACTCACCTCAACCAGTTGCCAGGCGCTGCAAGCGGGTGCAGCACGCGTTCGCCAGCAACGCCCGTCTGCGGACAATCAGCCCTATCCCATGACCCCAGCAGCAATGCAGGCGGTGCTCGATTTGGCACTGCGCGATCAGCCGGGCATGGAGGGCGGCTTCTGGCGAGCGGATGCGGGCGTGGTGGCCTACGCGTTCCCAACCTACGACGGTACGGGAATCAAGCGCGATCCCCCGAGTGCCGAGTTGGAGCGCATTTCCTCCACGGCCCAGCGCGCGCAGGATTCCGCAGGCCTCGTGGCGGACGTCCGGCCGGGTTTACGCGAAGCCGTGGCTTTCGCCGCATGCCCTGTGGCGACCCATGACCGGCGCCTGATCGCCTGGACCCTGATGCGCGTGCCCCTTTTGGCCACAGGTACGGTCAACACCTTGATCCTCGCGGTGAGCCTGCTGCTGGCGCTGGTCGTGCTCTCCGGCGCATGGCTGGGCTGGATGATTTCGCGTTGGCAGCGCCAGTCAGCCCATCTGCAAAAGCAATTGGCCCAGTCCGAACGTCTAGCCACGTTGGGGCGCATTTGCGCCGGGCTCGCGCACGAGATCCGCAACCCTTTGGGCACGATGCGCATGAAGGTGGAAAACGCGATGGCTGCGCCGACCGAGCGGCGTGAAGCCCGTGTGGCGGGGGCCTTGGAGGCCGTGCTGTCGCAAACGGCACGCCTGGAAACGCTGGTGTCGAGCCTGTTGGCGTTGACGCAACCGTTTCGCGCCGAGCGCCAGGCGGTTGACCTGCAGGAATGGCTGGAGGCGCGACGCAATGCCCACGCCGAAGCGGCGCAAAATAATGGCGTACGAATCACAATGGCGGTTGAACCGGCGCTGGCCGCGAGCGCGAAGGGGCTTGCGCTGTTCGACCCGACACAAATGGCGCGGGTCTTCGACAACCTGCTGCTCAATGCGCTGGCGCACACCGGAGCACTCGGCGAAATCGAACTCGGTGCGCGTCGCCCGCGCCGTGGCGTATTGCTGTTGTGGGTGGCGGACGATGGTTCCGGCATTCCGGCCGACTTGCGCGATACGCTGTTCGAGCCTTTCGCCACCACCCGCGCAGGAGGTACCGGCCTGGGATTGGCGCTGGTGCGCGAGATCGTGCAGGGCCACGGCGGGCGGGTTGGTCTCGCCGAGTCGGCCAAGGGAACGCGTATAGAAATGGAGCTACCATGGCCCGAATACTGATCGTCGACGATGACGCCGCGTTCCGCGACAGCCTTGCAGAAATGCTGGAGGATCTGGGATATGCGGTCGTGCAGGCTGGAACCACCGATGCAGGCCTGCACAGACTGCGCACCGAGGACGTGGATGCGGCCATCGTCGATCTGCGGCTGCCGGGGGAGGATGGTCTGGTGTTCCTGCGCCGCGCGGCGCGCATCTCGCAGGTGCCTTGCATCATGCTCACTGCCTATGCGAGTGGCGGCAACACCATCGAGGCGATGAGCCTGGGAGCGTTCGACCATCTGACCAAACCTGTGACCAGGGTCGCCCTGGTCGAGACGCTCCAGCGGGCCTTGCGGCGAGCAGCCCACACCTCAGACAAACCTCAGGCGGCCGGGGCATCGCCTGCCGCAAGAGCGCCCGTGGACGGCACCGAACTGGTCAGTAGCAGCGAGGCCATGCGCCAGGTCTTCAAGCGCATCGGGCTGGCCGCAAACTCCGATGCCACCGCCTTGATCCTCGGCGAGACGGGTACAGGCAAGGAACTGGTGGCGCGCGCCTTGCACCGCAACAGCGCTAGAGCCACCGGCCCCTTCGTCGCAGTGAACTGCGCCGCAATCCCGGCCGAACTGATGGAAAGCGAGCTGTTCGGTCATGTTAAAGGCGCGTTCACCGGTGCCATCAATGAACGCGCCGGGCGCTTTCGCGAGGCCGATGGCGGCACCTTGTTCCTCGACGAGATAGGCGACATGCCGCTGTCCACGCAGGCAAAGATCCTGCGGGTGTTGCAGGAACGCGAGATCACGCCCGTCGGCGCCAACCGCGTCCAGCCCGTGGACGTGCGCATCGTCGTGGCCACGCACCGAGACCTGCCCAGCGCGGTCAAGGAGGGGCGCTTCCGGGAAGACTTGTGGTACCGCCTGCAGGTCGTGCCACTGTGGCTGCCGCCGCTGCGTGAGCGCCTGGGCGACGTGCTGCTGCTGGCCGAACACTTTCTACGCCTGCTGGGCGGCGACTCGCCCAAGCGGTTGAGCGCGGCGGCCGCCCGGCTGCTGCTGGCCCATCCCTGGCCTGGCAACGTGCGCGAACTGCGCAATGCCATGCAACGCGCGGCCATCCTCAGCCACGGCCCAGTCATCGACGTCGAACACATCGGGTTGCAGACGGCGGCTGCGCTCACCCCGGGCCTGGACATCGACTGGGAGGGCCCTATGGCACAGGCTGTTGCCCGCCTGGAACGCGAGATGATCGTGCGCGCTCTAGCTGCAACGGCCGACAACCGCGCAGAGGCGGCGCGGCGTCTCGGTCTGTCTCGCCAGCAGCTCTACCGCAAGCTGGCTGAGTTCAATCTGGGCTGACCCCTTCGCACGCAAACCGGTGTCCGATTCTGTGACACCCTGGCGTCACGGAATCGGACGGTGCATCCCCCGATACGCTCATAAGTGATTGATTTAATTGAAAATAATACTTGGCATGGTGCTTGCCACGCAGGTTGGGTGTTTTTACTCAACCTAAGGAGCTTCTCCAATGTCTACGCATTTCATCGCCACGTTTTTTGCGCTGGCATTCGGCCTGTGTAGCCTCAGTGCCCAGGCCATGCCGCCCGACCCGCACCCTTATCTGCCTCTGACACCGTATCACGGGGTGGACGCCCCTGGCCCAATGGGCCAGTACGCGGTGGAAGGCCAGGTCCAGCGCATGCTCATCAATCCCTACGGT
This sequence comes from Pseudomonas sp. E1MeOHC2, assembly GCF_058745025.1. Taxonomy (NCBI): domain Bacteria; kingdom Pseudomonadati; phylum Pseudomonadota; class Gammaproteobacteria; order Pseudomonadales; family Pseudomonadaceae; genus Pseudomonas; species Pseudomonas sp. E1MeOHC2. The sequence continues at coordinate 5,650,850 of NZ_CP196675.1, read as the reverse complement.
GAGGTCGACGGCCTGCGCCTGAGCGACGGAACCATTGCCAAGTTTGCGCCGCACATGGCCGCTGCGCTCACGGCCACGGTCAAGGTGGGGGATGCCGTCCGCATCATCGGGCGGGTGGAAACGCGGGGCACGGTCAAGGCCGACGCCATCATCCACTCCGAGAGCGGGCGCACCGTGTACGACCAGCCGCCGCCGGTTGGCGAAGGCAGAGTCCTGCCGCCACACCTGCGCGCCCAGCGTCTGCAGCCCCAGCAGGTGGAAGGCCAGGTGGATACCGTGCTCACGGGGCCACGGGGCGAGGCCAACGGCGTCATCCTGAGCGATGGCAGCATCGTTCGTTTCCCGCCAGAGAGCCTGCGTCTTTCCGTGCAGAAGGGCGCACCGTTCGCGGCATCCGGGCTGGGCACGCGCAATGCGTTTGGCACTGCTTTGGAAGCCGTCAGCATGGGCACCACATTCTCCACCCTGCAGCCGCTCTACGACCGCGCGCCTTAAGGAAGTGCCTCTGTGCACTAGGAAATGACGATGACAACGACTTCCGAACCCTCAACGCATGCCCGTTCGCGGAGCTGGTTGTCCGGCCTGAACTTCTTCCTGGCTGACGTCCGTGACGGCCTGGGCCCCTTCCTCGGTGTGCTTCTGGCCAGTCACGGCTGGCGAGCCGATGACATCGGCTACGTAATGGCCGCCGGCGGCGTTGCAGGCATGCTGGCGACCACGCCGATGGGGGCCTGGATCGACGCTTCGCGCCATAAGCGGCTTCTCCTGGCAAGTGGCACCGTCGTACTCATGCTCGCCATGGCAGCGCTATGGACGTCGCCGTCGTTCGGCGTCGCTGTCGCCTCTCAGGTGGTGACGGGGGCTGTTGGCGCGTTGATGGGCGCTGGCATCATGGGTATCACCTTGGGCATTGTTGATCAGCGAGACTTGTCTCGCCAGCTCGGCATCAACGAGGCCTGGAACCATGCCGGCAACGTGGTCGCGGCTGCATTGGCCGGGCTGGCAGGCTACCGCTGGGGGCTGTCAGCCGTATTCGTTTTGATGGCCCTTATGGCGTGCGCGGCGCTTGCTTGCTTGCGTAAGATCCAGCCGCAGGACATCAATCATGAGCGGGCCCGCGGTGGTGAGCTCACTTGCAACCAGCCTGCGCAAGGCAGCAGTCCCTCGCCTTCCACATGGCGGGTTTTGACGGATTCGCGTGAGCTGGGCCTGCTCGCGATCACCCTGCTGCTGTTTCACCTGGGCAATGCCGCGATGTTGCCCTTGTTCGCGCAGTCGATCGTCACGCGTGGGCTGGCGGACCCCAGCGTGTTCACGGCATCGACCGTCATCGTGGCGCAGCTAGTCATGATTCCTGTGGCGGTTTGGGCAGGGTGGTATGCCTCTCGGCACGGGTATCGGGCATTGATCATAACCGCGCTGTTGGCCTTACCCTTGCGAGGGCTAATCGCCGGATTCTGGGCGTCCCCGTGGGCATTGATTCCGGTACAAGCCCTGGACGGGATAGGGGCGGGTTTACTGGGGGTCGCCTTGCCTGGGCTGGTCGCTTGCATCCTGCGGGGCACTGGGCACGTCAATGCAGGGCTGGGTGCAGTGATGGCGGTCCAAGGGATAGGTGCGGCCATGAGTCACGCACTCGCCGGTTGGATCGCGCATCATTTCGGCTACAGCGCAGCCTTTGTCGCTTTGGGCGCCGTGGCCGCAATCGGACTACTCATCTACCGCTTTGGCGTCTCCTTCCGAGTGCATCCGCATAACTTGGATAGCAAGACGCAGGGATGCTCTTCTCAAGCATTTGACGGGCTCTCGGACGTAACATCAAAGTCGACAACGGTTGGCTCAGCGAAATCACCATGACAATAAATAGCGTGCTGCCCGCCATCACCCCCATCGGCCAGCGCCTGTTCGACTTGGTGCTCAAAGGTTTTGTACGAAAAGTAGGGTCATCCATCGTTGTGGGAGCGGGCTTGCCCCGCGATGGAGTGCGAAGCGCTCCTGTACCCGATATCAAATAGTATCAAAGACGCCGCGGATTCAGGCTTTGCTGCCGCGTTGCGGCAGATCGCGGGGCAAGCCCGCTCCCACAGCGATGGATGACCATACAGCAAGCTTCGAATGTATTCGAGATTGTTTGTCGGTGAAGGGGGTTACAAGGGTATGGTCAATTTAGGTATTTCAAAACACATGCTTTTATAGTTGGGCGGCATGGCGCACAGTTGGGTCCGGCACCCCCACATGTTATCCTGGTGATTTTTAGCGCCCAACGTATAGCGGGTGACGTATTCGTAGTCTTTCATAAGCAAGAGTAACATCGATCCGTCTTTTATCTTCCAGTACGACCCGCGGGACACCTGCGAATAGGTTGTGCCTAGGCGCTGAGCTTCTTTGTAGTTCGCGCCCTCTTGCGAGCCGTTGGGTGCGCCATATTTTTTTGATATATCACCCACCATCTTATTAAACTGGTCTATGCTGCAAAGCGATTGTGTATGCGCTCTGTCAGGTCCTATCGCCTCGCTCCTGCTTCCGCTATAGGATCCATCTATGCTTTGCCATAGCCTTGCTCGCGACGTTTTACCCTTCTGAAGTATTTGAAAAACCTCAAACTTTGAACCTAGAAAATCTTGCCAGTATTTTATGTATTGGCTTTGCGATGTTGTAACCAGTGCGTCCGTGTTTAATTTTTCAAGCGGAACCCCAAACTTAACGTCGAGTATCGAGTCGGCTGACAGATGAGTGGCGGCGCCACTGTTTTCTTCTGTGGTGGTTTTCTGGGTAATTCGAACGTTTTCTATGTTCTTTATGTTTTCGATATTTTTTATGTTCTTTATATTTATTGTGGTTTGTGTGTTTTTTGATTGCTTTGGAGCGATATAGTTTTCCATTATCTGGTCTTGAAATTTTTCCCAGCGTTTTAATTTTTCGACACTTGAGAGGTCTGTGCTATTTAACCGTTTGCAGTATTCGGCCGACAGCATTTGAAGTACAACAATCTGGTCTAGATTCGGGTAATTTTCATAAAGGCTTTTCACCTCCACTTTGGTTTTCACTGAAAGGTCTACGAGTTTTGCGCCGGCTAACTTCCCTGCGCTTCCCTCGATATTTGAGATGACGTCTGCTCCTATATTTGTGATTGCGGCTGGTGCGGGAGGGCAGTCTGATGCATATAAATTTCCTGCGCCCACGGAGCAAAGGGTCGCTATCACGAATAATATTTTTAGATTCATGGCTTAGGCTCCGTTGACTTGACGTTGTTGCAGGAAATTAGAGTATAGATCTGAAATTTCTTTATGAATCGCCCCGTTGTTCTGTACGCATTGAATGACTACCTTTGGCTATTAGGCGCTGTACGAAATCCCCAATCGACGCAACGGTTTCGGGGCTGGCGAAACCAGGGGGCATTCGTTCAGATGCTCAAACGCTTGCCCACTGCGTCCCTGAGTCGTCGTGATAGGCCGTTTTATGATCGCAGCCTGCTTGCCAGCAAGCAGGCGCGTAATTTGGCGGGTGCCAATGGGCGTGACAGGCGGGTAACGCGGCCTGATTTCGGGTCACATACCACTGACAGCATATCGACAACGATCGGCAATGCCTTGGGCTGCAGGCGGTAGACTTGCTCCAGCAGGGCCAGCAACGCCCGTTGATCCTGGTGATGCAGGTCGCAGAGCACCATTTCAAAGCATTGGCTGCTGCTCAATAGCGCTGACGCCTCGTCGGCAGGTGTCGCGCCCTGTGCTTCGCACCCCCAAGCCTGCAAGAGCTGTACAGTGGACCGCAGTGCCACTGGATCATCTCCGACAACCAGACAGTTCATACCCAGCAACCCCAGCCGCAAAGGGGGTTGCGGCCACCGGGTACATGGGTGATCGATCCGTTTGATATCACGATACGGCACAGCCCTGCTGATGTGTGCTGCGTGCTGGCAGCACCGTTCGATATTGTCACGGAAAATTCGACGATTATGGATGTTGATATCAACTTGGCGCTTGATGCCGGCAGTAATGTGACAATCCATACGGGGCCCGCCACCGCGTCAGATACCGGTGGGAATATCACTATTCAGCCTGGCGTATTTATACGGCGGCGTGCAGGGACGGCACCATTGGAACTTCGATTTGACGCGAACGAGCATATTGTGGGTAGAAATTTCTACATGGTGTCTGAGTCAGGGCCTTTGAATGTTGTATTTAATGCCAATGCCAATGGTTTTCGTCCGGAAGTGGGAGACATAGACTTTGCATTCGTCAGCGGTGGCTTGAATGATGTCGATATCGACGATGACGGTGTTGTGGACACTCGGTCACTCATCAGAACGAATGGCGGTAGTGTGAGTTTTCTGGCGGGCGGAGGGCCAGAAGCAACTACGGTGACCACGGTCGATCCGGCAATTATTCTGAGTGAGTTGAGGCTTGATACACGGGATGGCGCGTTGTCAGGTGGTGGCGGCGTCGTGATGCGTGGGCATACGGCAGGCGACACGGTGGTCAATTTGTTTAATTCGGAAATTCGCACGGCGGACGGCAATATTTTTATTGAAGGGCAACGGCCAAGTGCGAACCATATTGGCATCATTGTAGATAACAGCGTGATCGAATCGGGCCGAGGTACTATTGGCTTGTCGGGGGGGAGTTTTTTTGACAGTGGCATCAGCGTGAGAAACAACAGCCGGATTTTCTCCAGCGCGGGCAGTGTGGCGCTTGCGGGCTCTACAACAGAGGGTCTGTTCGGGTTAGCGGTGCTGGGCAGTACAATCGGTACCGATAGCGGACTAGTGTCGCTTGCAGGGATTTCAACGAATACATTTGGTGTGCAGGTGTCGGCGAGCACCTTAGGTGTCGGCAGTGGAAACATGAGTATCCGTGGCGCGTCGCTCGAGGACACCGGTGTGGCGCTCGCAGGCACTACCCTAAACGTAGGAAGTGGAAATTTTACGCTGAGTGGCAGCTCATTGGATGCGCTCGGCGTGGAGTGGCGTGATACCGTTTTGAATTTAAACAGTGGTGAGGTGGTGGTGAGTGGGCGCTCATCCGACGCTGAGGGCATGTTGCTGTCCGGAAGTGACTTCAACGCGTTGTCTGGGAGTATCTTGATGAGTGCTCATTCCGATGACGCCACTGGGTTGCAAACAGCGGGTGGCCGATTTGATGTGCAAGGGGCTGATTTGACACTGAGCGGTAGTTCAATCAATGCGGTCGCGCTGGGGGTGCTAGGTACTGAATTTGAATCGTCCGCTGGATCAATAACGCTGAGGGCGAGCTCATCCAACGACGTCAGTGTTCACATTGAAGCGGGTGATATTCTTACTGCCAGCGGGGAGGTTCTAATACGCGGTGCTTCCCCGAATGGCACCTTGGGCGTAATGTTGCTCGATAGCCATGTTGAAACGCAAAATGGTAGCATCACCTTGTCGGGGGAGGCAGGGCTATCCGGTAATGAAGTGGATAATCGCTCAGGCCTGCAGGTCATCGGTAGTCGTATCGTGGCAGATGAAGGAAGTATCGACCTTCGAGGACGTATCACTGCCTCTACCCGTGATGCGGCGGTTCAGATCGATTCTTCTACGGTTGCCAGTGAAATACGCTCGAAGCGTGGTGACGTAAGCGTGGCAGCTGAAGCCGCTGAGAGCACGAATGTCTTCGGCTTGCTGATTAACGCCAGTACACTGTTTGCGGGTAATCAGTTGCAGTTCAGGGCGGCCATAGACAGTCCGGGGCCGTCTGCTTTGGTTATTTCCGACAGCACCCTTGAAGGGCAGGGCTCGATAAACTTTCGTCCCGGCGGTGTGAGCGACTTAGGTGAATTGACAGACTATGTATCGACGCTGATACAAATCGGCGGTGGCGTTGATGGGGAAGCCCCCCTCAGCAGTTTTCAAATCGGTCAGGATATTCTCGATCAAGTTACAACGCCGTTGTTGATTCTTGGCAGCGATATCCAGACCGGGCAGATTATCGTGACCGGTGATACCTCGGTGGCTAACGGTATTCAGCTCACATTGCAAGCTGAAGGCAGTGGCGGGTCAATTGACGTGCGCGCACCGTTGCGTGTGGGTGATCGGGCGCTTGCCTTGCTGGCAGAGGGTGCAATCCGCCAGAGCCAGACAGGCGTTATCACTGCGCAACAGTTGGTGGCGAGTTCGCGTCGTGATAGCGTTCTGCTCGGTTCCAGCAATGACATTGGCCGCTTCGCGGCGAGTGCTGCCACGGACCTTCGCCTCACCGATCATACTGGCGATTTGTTGCTCAGTAATCTTTCCTTTGGTGCCATGGGCTCGGACACTACGAGCGTGCGTCAACTAGCAGGCACCAGCGCAAGCGCGACGACGGTGCTGACGGTCGATGAAGGCAGCCTGTTGCAGGCGCCCGATGCCAATGTCAAAACGGGCAACTTGCTGGCCGTCAGCGGCAACGCAAGCGTGCAATTGAACAATCCCAGCAACTCGGCCCCCCTGTTGGCGGGGCGGGCCGCACAGGCCTTCAGTTTCACCAACAGCAATGGCCTGGGCTTGGGAACCGTGGAAGGCACGTCAGGTGTTCGTGCAAACCAAGTGACACTGCGTGCAGCCAGCGGTGATGTCACCTAGGTCGCGGGCGCTGATATCGTCTCGGAAAGTGTATTGGTGGAAGCCCTCGCAGGTAGCGTAAGGCTCGATAACGTGGACAACGCGCCACACATTCTGGCTGGGCGCGCCGCTGAGGCATTTTCCTTCACGAACCTGGACAACCTCAGCATAGGCACCGTCAATGGCGTTTCCGGCGTACAGGCCGCAAGCGTGTTCATTCGCAATCTGCAAGGTGATCTCACGCTCGATCAACCGGTTACGGCAACAGCGGGCAGTGCTGTGCTGGTGACGGGGGGACGGCTGCAGAACCCGTCTGGGCAGACGCTTTCGGCGAGCAGTTTCTGGCAAATATGGGCAGACAGCTGGGTAGGCGAGAGCCGCGGCGGCCTGGTTGGCTCGGGCAGTCTCCCGAACCTCTACGGTTGCGCTTTTGGCGGCGCTTGCGTCAGCGCTGCCGGCCTGGCGCAAACGTCCGGCGATAATCACTTCATTTACCGGGCGCAGCCCACCGCTCAGGTGACCATCGGCTCTGGGGGCAGCCCGGCGGGTATTTTGCGCATGGTGCCCATATCCATCAGCGGGTTGATCCTGGGAGACAACGGCAATGGCATCATCGGCACGTCCGACAGCGGTTTCATTGTCGGTGGCCGGCCTGGTACGTACCCGGTCAATGGCACATTCACCTCCGCCGAAGGTTATCTGTTGACCGTTACGCCTGGTGTCTGGACCAACTACCTGACTACCGCAGTTGAGACTCGGCCGGACTGGACCCGCGAACGCCCGGATACATGGCTGTACGACCACAACATGGGGGGCGCGGCGATGTGTGCCGCGCCAGGGGTGACCGTGGCCGACACCGTGCAGGATGGCGATGTACTGGCGCGTGAATGGTCGCTGGTCAAGTCGCGACCTAAACTCAGTTCCTGTGTCGCGAGCGACAAGCAGGGCGGGTGTTCCGATTTCTAGTGGCGCCCCATGCAGCTGTACTGGGCGGTCTGGCAAACAGGTGTAGCCTTGGACCGTTACAAGTGGATTACAGTGGGCGCATCGAGGGGGGGACGAACGCGCAATCCCTCACCTAGTCGCCTCCATTATCAGGTGGCTCAATGCTCGGAACAGCTTGACGTTCATGAGCGTTCTCCCGGATGTGTTGAATGAGTGGTAAGGATTACATCGACTAGAGACTCTCAGGATCCCCAAAAAACATCTGTATCCGCGACCGCAACCACCGCTCTGCCGGATCATTATCCTGCGCCCCCCGCCACGCCATGTGCAGCTCGAAACTGCGCACCTCCATCGGCAGGTCCTCGGCCCGCAGCCCCCCGGCCGCCGTCAGTACATCCGCCGTGTAATCCGGCACCGTGGCAACGATATCGGTACCGGCTAGCAAACTCCCCAGACCATTGAACTGCGGCACCGCGAGCACCACGTGGCGCTTGCGGCCAATTTCTTCGAGCGCTTCGTCGATGAAACCGGACAGATCACCGGCGAACGACACCAGGGCGTGTGGCCGGGCGCAGAAATCGTCCAGGGTGATGCTGCCGGGCACGGTGTCGGCACGCAGCAGTTTCGGCTTGCTGCGGCGCAGCACCTTGCGCTTGGCATTGGCAGGCAGCTCGCTGGTGTAGCTGACCCCCACCGATATTTCGCCAGAGGCCAGCAGCGTCGGCATCAGCAGGTAGTTGACCCGGCGCACCACCAGCACGATACCCGGTGCCTCGGCGCGGATGCGTTTGAGCAGCTGCGGCAGCAAGGCGAATTCGGCATCGTCCGACAGGCCGATGCGAAACACCGCGTTGCTGGTCGCTGGGTCGAATTCGGCGGCGCGGCTGACGGCGGTGGAAATCGAGTCCAGCGCCGGGGAGAGCAGGGCGAAGATCTCGTGCGCTCGCGCCGAAGGCTCCATGCTGCGGCCGGTGCGCACGAACAGCGGGTCGTCGAACAGGTTGCGCAGGCGCGACAGTGCTGCGCTGATGGCCGGCTGGCCGAGGAACAGTTTCTCGGCAGCACGGGTCACGCTGCGTTCGTGCATCAGCGTTTCGAACACGATCAGCAGGTTGAGGTCTACACGACGCAGGTCGTTTCGATTCATCGGTGCGCTTCGCCTAAAGTGGGGCAGGGGTGAATCTTAAGGCCAAAGGCTGTTACCCTGCACCGATTTCCGGGGGCCAATTCATATGAATGTCAGGTGCCCAATCAATGACAAGCATGTCGACTATTAATGACCACTGATGGTCTAACGGCCAAAGCCCGGATAAAGTCCGTGGTAATAGAGGTTCACAAGGCGAGGTATGCGATGTCCCGCATGATCCGTTTCCACAAGTTCGGTGCAGCCGATGTGCTCCGTTGCGAGGAGCAGGCCGAACCGTCGCCCGCCGCCGACGAGGTGCAGATCCGCGTCGAGGCGATCGGCGTCAGCTGGTATGACGTGCTCTGGCGTCAGAACCTGGCACCGTCCCAGGCCCGCCTGCCGGCGGGGATCGGCCACGAAATGGCCGGGGTGGTAATGGCTGTCGGCGAAGGGGTCGAGGACATTGCGGTGGGCGACCGGGTCGCCAGTTTCCCGGCCACCAGTGCCAATGATCACCCGGTGTACGGTGATGTGATCGTGCTGCCACGTACAGCGATCACCCGCTACCCGGATATTCTCACGCCGATCGAGGCCAGCGTGCACTACACGCCGCTGCTGATCGCCTATTTCGCTTATGTCGACCTGGCCCGTGCCAAGGCCGGGCAGACCGCACTGGTTACCGATGCCAGCCATTGCGCGGGGCCTGCGTTCGTGCAACTGGGCAAGGCCTTGGGGCTCAAAGTATTTGCTGCCACCAAGGAGCCTGAGCAACGGGAATACCTGTTGGGCCTGGGGGCGGACAAGGTGATCGTCACCGAGGAACAGGACCTGCTGCTGCAGGTCGGCAAGTACACCGACGGTCGCGGCGTGGACATGGTCCTCGATGGCATGGGGGGGCCGCAGATGTCGCTGCTCGGCGATGTCCTCGCACCCCGTGGCAGCCTGGTGCTGTACGGCCTGCAAGGGGGCAACCAGACGCCATTCCCGGCATGTGCGGCGTTTCAGAAGAACATCCAGTTCTATGTGCACTGCATCGGTAACTTTACCGGCAAGCCGGAACTGGGCATCAGCCAGGACCAGGTCGCGCTGCAGCGCGCCCTGCGGGACATCAACCAGTTCACCGCCGACCAGTTGCTGACCCCGCTGATCATCAAGGTGTATCCGTTCGATCAGGTGGTCGAGGCGCATCGCTACATGGATGGATGCCCCTGTGGCGGGCGGGTGGTGCTGGATATGGCGCAAGCATCTTGATGTAGCCTTTGAAGACAACAGGAACCCGGGCAGTGTCCCGGGTTTTTTGTGTGTGCGATTTAGAAGATTCAGATGCTTCCTACAATGAAAGGATACATGGACTACATATTTTAATAGTTTGCCGATTGTTGCGGTAATATCTCGGAAGATAATTAAAGTTGAATGCTAGGAGCGCTCTGTTAATTGTGTATTCACACAGTGGCTGAATGGTTTTTTTACCCTTATCTGTATCTTCTATTCGATGTTCAACGCTCGATAATGGCCAGGTGATAGTTTGCGCAAGGAGCGTGGAATGAGCATGGCTATGCCCGAGCTAGGGCAGCATATGGCCGCAGCCGATGGTCGGTGTGGGGCGTTCTTTTCGATGGCTTGGCGACAGGGCATGGCACGTCGTTACTTCCCAAGGTTTGTAAGAAAATTCTTCAGGGTCGACGCGTTGCGCAATGTGCAGTTGGCCGTGTAATGAATGCATGAAGTTGATGAGGTGATTACGTGAGTACTATTCACGACCAGGCGATGCACTATATCTACCAACAAGTGCTTGAGCGTTTGTTGAGCCATATGTCCCAGGCGCAGCGCGCTTCGTTGCAGTTGTTGATTCAGCGGTTGCTGGTTGCTGCCGGTGGCCCCGAATACATCGGGACATTCCGTTTGCTGGTAGTGCAAGGCAATGACCGCCGCAGTGCCCACCTGCTGGCCATCCTGCGTGCGGCCCAGTTGAGTATCGCCTTGCGCGCGCCTGTGACCTTTCAGTTGCGGGTACTGGTCGTCAGCCTGCCAGCCGCTGGCGGCACCGCGCTGGACAACCATGAGCGCAGCTTCAATGCCTTGTTCATGCAGGATGACCCGCGGGTGCAACTGCAGATGACCGAAGGTTGCGAGGTCGTGCCTTTCAGCCGGCGGCCTTCGGCTGCCACCGAGCGCTGGGCACTGGCACGCAATGCCATGCTGATGTTCGGGCATGTGGTCGATGCCAGGCCCGAAGCCCTGTTGGGCAGCCGGCTGCACCTGGAACTGGCGGGTGCCGTGGGCCTTGCGCTGCAGGCGCAGTCGCGTGCGGATGTGCTGATTACCGCCGTACCTGCACGCCAGCGTCGGCGTTACCTTGCCTGGGCCCGACGTAGCCTGTGCCAGGCAGGGGAGCGCGGCCCCCATGTCCTGCACCAGTGCCTGGCGACACTGGCCAACGGGCTGGGCAGGTTGCATGGGGTTGCCGGGTCCCCACTGGAGCCTGTGGACGTTACGAGTAACGTGGAGGCCGAGGGGGCTCCGTTGCGGGTCATCGCGATCGATGACTTGCTGCCGCACCTGCTTGAGGAAGAGCAGCTCGATCTCATGCTGGGCTGTCGCTTTGACGCGGCCTTGGACGCCTGGCCATTGGCGGCATTTGTCGACCCGCGGGCGCTGGCACAACTAGACGAATTGCGTAGGCGTTGCAGCCAGCCAATGGTCCATCGACAAGCATTGCGCTTGGCCAGCCCTTGCGATGGAGGCGGGCAGCGCGAACCAGGCTCGGTGCCTCTGGGTAAAGCCTACGGCATGAGCCAGACGCAACTGGTGTGCCTGCTGTTCAGCCCCTTTACCAGGCAGGGCAAAGGCCTTGAGCGCTTTCTGAAGTGCCGCCATTCCGACATGCTGGTGGCGTTGCCTTACCTGCATCGGGCCTTGCAAGGTAAACCTTGCCCCGATGCGGTGCAGGACTGGTTGGTGAATACCAGTGGCTTGCCGCTTGTTCAACTGCGGGCGATTTATGAGGGGCGTCTGCAACCCGCGTCCAGGCGCTTGATGGCCAACCTGGCCCGGCGTGATGTGCACCTGAAACTGTTGCCGCCCGCGTCCGTGACTGGAAAACCTGGCCTAGGGGGCTTGCCCTGATGGGCCGATCGGTACTTGGCGACTACGCCTATCGGAAGGTGTATCACTACCTCGAAGCGCTGATCGACGAGGCGCAAGGGCCAGCGCCATGGCGCTTGCCTTCGTTGCGCATGCTGTCCCGGCGCTTGCGCGTCTCGTTGGCCACGGTACAGAGCGCCTACAGTTTGCTAGAGGACGAGGGGCGTGTGCATTGCGTACCGAGGTCAGGGTACTTCGTGCGCGTTGATATACCTGCCGGGGGTCAGCTTCTGCCGGCGCCGGGGCCAATGAACGTATCGCCTTACCCCATGCTGGAGCGTTCATTGTTCAGCCACGAGCGGCGCCTGGCACGCCAGCGGGCGCGTGGCGCTGCCCCGCTGGAAGAGGTCGCCAGTGCCCGGCTGCGCAATGCGTTGGCCGAACGCTATACCCGCTCATCCAGCCATTACTGGCGTGCCGAAGAGGTTCATCTCGCACCCGACGTGCAGGCGTTGCTGGAAGTGCTGCTGGCGGCCCTGGCCCTGCGCGGGGGTACCGTGCTGGTGCACTCACCGTGCTGCTGGCAGGTGCTGCGCGCCCTGCAGCGTTGCGGCATGCGCGTGCTGGAGGTACCGCTGAACGCGTGTGGCGCGGCGGACCTGCAGGCGCTGGCACGGGTGCTCAGTGCCGAGCCTGTGGGCATGCTGGTCATGCCGTCATGCCTGAGCACGCCCCAGGGCCGTCTGATGTCGCCGCAAGACCAGCAGCAGATTGGCCAACTGCTGGGCGATTACCCGGTGTGGTTGCTGGAAAACGACCTGGATAGCGAGCTGTGTTTCAGCGGGCCGCCGACTGCGCGTTTACGCGATTGCGTCGACCCGCGCTGGCTCTTGGTGATGGGTTCGTTTGATGCAACGGTGGGGGGTGAAGCGCCTTACGCCTATGTGATGGGGCATCATGCCGCGCTGGCCGAAGCCTTCGCCCAGCGCGCGTTTCAGCTTGCACCCTTGCGACTGCAGGCGCTGGCCGTGATGCTCGGCAAAGGTGAAATCGAAAGGCAGTCGGGTAGGCTGCGCGCGGAACTGCAGTGGCGCATGGAGTTCCTCTGCCGACAACTCAAGTTGCAACTGGGCGAACAAGTGGCTTTCGAACTGCCTGATGGTGGCTGGACCCTGTGGCTGCGGCCTCACCGACCAGTAGCCTTGGAGGGCGTGGTGGCAGCGTTGTCAGGCACCGCCTTGCGTGTGGTCCCTGGCGGGCAACACAGCACGCAGGTGCGTCATCAGCAATACCTGGCGCTGACGTGGGTGGGTGAGGAACCCGATGCGCTGCAACAGGCACTGGAGAAGCTTGCCCAGGCGCTGGAGCTGCGCTGCGGTCGGCCGGTGGGGCAGGATGGCTGAGTGGCTGCCCCACAAGCAACGCGTCCAACCTCAAACGCGTGCCCTACTGCTCCTGTCCCTGGCGCAAACGGGTGCTGATCAACGCCGCCACTACCAGCATCGAAGCAATGATCCACAAGCCATTGCGGGTACTGCCGGTGGCCTGTTCGATCACGCCCATCACCGACGGCCCGACAAACCCGCCAAACAGCCCGCAGGTGGTGACGAAGGCCAGGCCGGCGGCCAGTGCGTTACCGCTCAGGCGGCTGGAAGGGAAGACGAAGATGATCGACTGCACCACGAACAGCATCAGCGCGGTCAGCGAAAAACCGATCAGGCCGATGAAGGAGCTGGACAGCGAAGCGAGCAGTAGCCCGGCCGACATGGTCAGCAAACCGAAAAACAGCAGGGTGCGGCAACGGCTGGGCGAGGTCGCCAGGCGTGGGAATGTCGCGGCGCCAATTGCGGCGGCAATCCAGGGCACAGAGGTCAGCAACCCGACCTGGAAGGGCGACAGCGCGGCATAGGTGCCGATGATGCCTGGCAGGAAGAAGATCACCGTGTAGATGGTGATCTGGTGCACGAAGTACACCGCAATCGCCAACCAGATCTGCTTGTCGCGAAACATCTGCCCCAGCTTGCTCTGTTGCGGCGCCGCAGCCCTTTCGGCAGCCAGACGCCGCTCGATGTCCTGGGCATCGGCAGCTGACAACCACGGCGCCGAAGCGGGGCCGTCGGGTAGCTTCTTCCACACCACATAGGCCAGGGCCACGGCGGGCAGGCCTTCGAGCACGAACAGCCATTGCCAGCCGTGCCAGCCCAGCACGCCGTCCATTTCCAGCAGGGCGCCGCCCAACGGCCCGCTGAGAGTGTTGGCCAGGCACACGCCCAGCAGGAAGTAGCCAGTAGCACGGGCGCGCTGTTCGCGGTCGAACCAGTACGTCAGGTACAGCATGACCCCAGGGAACAGGCCGGCCTCGGCCACCCCAAGTAGCAGGCGCATGATGTAGAACGAGGTTTCCCCCTGGACGAACGCCATGCCCGCCGAGAGCAGGCCCCAGGTAATCATGATGCGGGTGATCCAGAAGCGCGCGCCCACCCGGTGCATGATCAGGTTGCTCGGCACTTCGGCCAGGGCATAGGTCAGGAAGAACAGGCCGGCACCCAGACCGTAGGCCGCCGCCGACAGGCCCAGGTCGATACCCATGCTGGCCTTGGCCAGGGCGATGTTGGTGCGGTCGAGAAAGCTCATCACGTAGACGACGATGAGCAGTGGCATCAATTTGCGCAGCAACAGGCCGTTCAGGCGCTGTTCGGTGGCGACGGCAGGCGCGGTGGCCGCTGTCGCGCCGGTGAGGATTGTCATTGTTTTTTCCCCGTGAAAAGTGCTGGCGGTGCGCCGCGCAAGCCGCGGCACACCGAGTTGGTCAGTCAGGAACGGTTGATGTCGAGCCACACTGCGCCGTTGGGGTACTGGTAGCGCTCCAGGGTATCGGCGTGCATTTCGATGCTGTAGCCCGGGCGCTGCGGCGGCATGTAGCGACCGCGACGGATCACCACCGGGTCGAGGAAGTGTTCGTGCAGGTGATCGACGTATTCCAGCACCCGGTTGTGCAGCGATGCCGAGACGGCGATGTAGTCGAACAAGGCGATGTTCTGCACATATTCGCACAGCCCGACCCCGCCGCCATGCGGGCAGACCGGTACATCGTACTTGGCGGCCATCAGCAGCACGATCAGCACCTCGTTCAGGCCACCTAGGCGGGCGGCGTCCAGTTGGCAGAAATCCAGTGCGCCGGCCTGGAACATCTGCTTGAACATCACCCGGTTGTGGCAGTGCTCGCCGGTGGCCACGCCGATGGGGGCGATGCGCTGGCGAATGGCGGCGTGGCCGAGGATGTCGTCGGGGCTGGTGGGCTCTTCGATCCACAGGGGCTCGAAGGCGGCCAGGCGGCGCATGTTGGCCACCGATTCATCGACGCTCCAGACCTGGTTGGCGTCCATCATCAGGGTACGTTCCCAGCCGATCTCGTCACGCAGGATGCTGGCGCGGCGAATGTCTTCTTCAAGGTCAGCGCCGATTTTCTGTTTGATGTGGGTCCAACCGTCCGCGACGGCTTCACGCGCCAACTGGCGCATTTTTTCTTCGCTGTAGCCCAGCCAGCCGGGTGCGGTGGTGTAGCCGGGGTAGCCTTCGCGCAGCATCTGCGCTTCGCGCTGGGCCTTGCCTGGCGCCTGGCGGCGGAGCAGGGCGATGGCTTCTTCGGGGGTGAGCACGTCGGTGACGTAGCTGAAGTCCAGGCAGCGCACCAGTTGCTCTGGGGTCATGTCGGCCAACAGCTTCCACACCGGTTTGCCTTCGTGCTTGGCCCACAGGTCCCACACGGCGTTGATGATGGCGGCGGTGGCCAGGTGGATCACGCCTTTTTCTGGGCCAAGCCAGCGCAGCTGGCTGTCGCCGACCGTGAAGCGGTGCCAGAACGCGCCCATGTCGGCGGTGATTTCTTCCAGGGTCAGGCCAACGATCATCGGTGCCAGCGATTGCACCGCCGCCGCGCAAATCTCGTTGCCACGGCCGATGGTGAAGGTCAGGCCGTGGCCTTCGAGGGCAGCAGCGTCGGTGTGCAACACGACGTAGGCGGCCGAGTAGTCGGGGGCGCTGTTCATGGCGTCGGAGCCGTCCAGCGACAGCGAAGTCGGGAAGCGAATGTCACGAACGCTCAGGTGGGTAATGCGTATGCTCATGGCGGACTCTTGTTCTGGTCAGGCAGTGGGAGAACCGACTGTAGGTTGTCGAGCGATATAGGCATAATCGCCAATTCCTAAGTAGGGATATCGGAATTGATATGTCTAAGATGCCCGCAGACAGCCCAGCACTGGCGCAAAACCTAGGCACCTTGAAAATTTCCAGCCGCCAGATCACCTTGCTCAACGCCTTGGGCGAGTTCGGCAACCTGCGCCGCGCCGCCGCTGCCATGCACACCACGCAACCGGCGGCCAGTTTGCTCTTGCAGCAGCTGGAAGAGCGCCTGGGCGTGCGCCTGTTCGAGCGCCTGCCGCGTGGCATGCAGCCGACGCTGTATGGCGAGGTGATGATCCGCTATGCCCAGAACGCGCTGCATGAATTCGAGCATGCCCAGGCACAGATCGCCGAGCTGGCGCGCGGCGCCATGGGCCTGGTACGGGTGGGCAGTGTCATGGGGCCGGTGCCCGGTTTGCTGACCAAGGCGGTGTTGGCCTACAAGCGCGACCACCCCAAGGTGCGTATCTCGCTTGAAGTCGGCACCAGCGACACCTTGTTGCCCGCCCTGTTGCGCGGTGATTTCGACATGGTGGTTGGGCGTTTGCCGGACCAGAGCGACAGCCAGGACCTGAACATCGAACTGTTCGAAGGCGGTGAGCAGATGCGCGTGATCGCCCGCGCCGGTCACCCCCTGGCCAACGCCAAGGCGTTGCAACTGGCAGACCTGGTGGCCCTGACCTGGATCCTGCACCCCATCGGCAGCCCCATGCGCCGTCGAGTCGAAAGTGCCTTGCAGGCGGGCGGCATGGTGCAATCGCTGGACATCGTCGAAACCGCCTCGATCCTGGCCACCACCGCGATGCTGGAAGCCTCCGAAATGATTGCGGTGGTGCCCAATGATGTGGCCGAGCATTATGCGCGCTACGCCATGGTGGCGATCCTGCCGGTGGAGCTGCCGATCACGATGGCCAACCTGGGCTTGCTGACCCTGCGCTCGCGGCCCCACTCCGTGGCCCTGGACCGGCTGCTGCACTACCTGCGCACACAATAGCCATGCCTTTGGACCTTTTCGAGGTTGCCCTCTGATGCCGTCGGACATTACCCATTCCAGCTTCTGCAACTGGGTCCGTTTCAAGCACCTGGTGCTGATCGACACCCTGGCACGTACCCGCAACATGCACGCCACCGCCACCCGGATGAACCTAAGCCAGCCGGCCCTGAGCAAGATGCTGCGCGACCTCGAAGAGCAGTTCGGCTTCGCCTTGTTCGAGCGCCTGCCTCGCAGCATGCCGCCTACCGAGCTTGGCGAGTATGTGGTGCGCTACGCCCAGGGGGTGTTGGGTGACTCGCAGCAGTTTGTCGACCAGGTCAACCGGCTGCGCAAGGGCGGCCACGGGTTTATCCGGGTGGGCGGTATTTTTGCGGCCACCCCTGTGGTGCTGCCTCAGGCCATTGCCGCCATCAAGGCGCGCAGCCCGCTGCTGTCGATCGAGGTGGTGGAGCACTCCAGTGATCATCTGCTGGCCATGCTGGAGCAGAACAAGCTCGACATCATGATCGGCCGCTTCACCGAAGAGCGCTTCAGCCAGTTGTTCGACTACCAGCCGCTGGAACCCGAACCTTTCAGCCTGGTGGTCAACAGCCGCCACCCGCTCAATGACCTCGCCAGCACTCCACTGGAAGCACTGGGCGATTGGCCGTGGGTGCTGTACCCGGTGGGCACGCCGATCCGCAACCGCCTGGAACAGGCCTTCAGGGTTGCCGGCATTGCCACACCCGCCGACAGCGTCGAGACCATCTCGATGCCGATGTTCCTGCAGTTGCTGCAATCAGGCCCGATGATCGCCATGTTGCCCAGGTCCATGGTTGCCGCCCAACTGAACAGCGGCCAGTTCAAGGAGCTGCAGAGCCCCTTGCACCTGCCTGCGCTGGAGTACGGCATCGTCACCCGCAAGGATGAGCCATTGACCCCTTCGGCGCGTGAGTTCGTCGATATTCTGCTCGACTTCGCGCAGCAACGACGTGCCGCACAGGGCATAACAAGCGATTGATAAATCGTAGCCGATAGGCGGTATTGATAACCCTGGGTTATCGCGTGATCGGATCATCTCATTGGGAATGTTGCGCAAGGCTTCTTACAGTGGTCGCAGATTCGCCCGGCATCGAACGGGCGTCGCCATAACAAGAAGTCAGCCGCACCGCCCTGAGAGGTCCCATGCAACTGATTGCCCGATCCGGTGACCTTGCCGTCATCCGCCTCAACCCGCTGGACAACGTACTTATCGCCCGCCAGGCCCTGCCTGAAGGCCTGCGCCTGGACGCTGAGGCGATCACCGTGCGCCAGGCGATCCCGTCGGGCCATAAAGTCGCCACGCAGCGCGTGGAGCAGGGCCAGCCGCTGCGCCGCTATGGCCAGATCATCGGTTTTGCTTCGCAGGCCATCGACGCTGGCGACCATGTACACGTGCACAACGTGCAGATGGGTGATTTTGCCCGTGACTATGCCTTTGGCGTCGATGTTCGTAGTACGCCGGGCGCCGAGGCGGTGTTCCAAGGTATTGTGCGTGCCGATGGCCGGGTAGCCACCCGCAACTACATTGGCATCCTCACCTCGGTGAACTGCTCGGCGACCGTGGCCCGTGCCGTGGCCGACCATTTTCGCCGCGATATTCACCCCGAAGCGCTGGCTGACTACCCGAACATCGATGGCGTGGTGGCCTTGACCCACGGCGCCGGCTGCGCGGTGGACCCCGCCGGTGAGGCCCTGGGCCTGTTGCGCCGCACCCTGGCGGGGTACGCCGTACACCCCAATTTCGCCGCCGTGCTGATCATCGGCCTGGGCTGCGAAACCAACCAGATCGAAAGCCTGCTGGAGACCCAGGGGCTGACCACCAGCACACAACTGCGCGCCTTCACCATTCAAGGGATTGGCGGTACCTCGAAGACCATCGCCGCCGGCATCGAGCAGGTCAAGGCGCTGCTGGCCCAGGCCAACCAGGTCGAACGCGAGCCGGTCAGTGCGCGCCACCTGATCGTAGGCCTGCAATGTGGCGGCTCCGATGGCTACTCGGGGATCACTGCCAACCCGGCCTTGGGCAATGCCGTCGACCGCCTGGTGGCGGCCGGTGGCACCGCGATTCTTTCCGAAACGCCAGAAATCTATGGCGCCGAGCACCTACTGACCCGCCGCGCCGTGAGCCGCGAAGTCGGCGAGAAGCTGGTGGCGCGCATCCACTGGTGGGAAGACTACTGCCAGCGCATGAACGCTGAACTGAACAACAACCCCTCGGCCGGCAACAAGGCGGGTGGCCTGACCACCATCCTCGAGAAGTCGTTGGGTGCGGTGGCCAAGGCCGGTTCCAGCAACCTGGTCGACGTCTACCAGTACGCCGAAGCGGTACGGGCCCACGGCCTGGTGTTCATGGACACGCCGGGCTACGACCCGGTCTCGGCCACCGGCCAGGTCGCGGGCGGTGCCAACCTGATCGCCTTCACCACTGGCCGCGGCTCGGCCTATGGCTGCGCGCCGGCACCGTCCATCAAATTGGCGACCAACAACCGGGTGTTCGAGCACCAGGAAGAAGACATGGACGTCAACTGCGGTGGCATCGCCGACGGCTCTACCAGCATCGAAGAGCGCGGCGCGTACATCTTCGAACACATGCTGCGCATCGCGTCCGGCGCGCGCAGCAAAAGCGAACAGCACGGCTACGGGCAGAACGAGTTCGTACCCTGGCAGATCGGTGCCGTGACCTGATCGACAGCCCATTCCTGAATGTGAGGCAACCCTTTATGCACGTTAGCGGATACAACTTCATCGCCGGTCAGCGCAGCGCGTTGGGCCAGGCCCTGGTCTACAGCGTTGACGCCCACACCGGCGAGCGCCTGCCAGGCGGCTTCCATCAGGCCACCCTGGCCGAAGTCGACAACGCCGTGGGCGCGGCCACCGCGGCCTTCCCGCTGTTTCGTAACCTGCCAGCGGTGCGCCGCGCCGAGTTCCTGGAGGCCATTGCCGACGAGCTCGACGCCCTCGGCGAAGACTTCATTGCCTTGACCTGCCAGGAAACGGCCCTGCCCACTGCCCGTATTCAGGGTGAGCGCGGGCGCACCAGCGGGCAGATGCGCCTGTTTGCCCAGGTGCTGCGCCGTGGCGACTTCTACGGCGCCCGAATCGACCAGGCGCTGCCTGCCCGTACGCCTTTGCCACGCCCGGACTTGCGCCAGTACCGCATAGGCGTAGGCCCGGTGGCGGTGTTCGGTGCCAGCAACTTCCCGCTGGCGTTCTCCACGGCCGGTGGCGACACCGCAGCGGCCCTGGCGGCCGGTTGCCCGGTGGTCTTCAAGGCCCACAGCGGCCACATGGCCACCGCCGAGCGGGTGGCCGAAGCACTGATCCGTGCCGCTGAGCGCACGGGCATGCCGGCCGGCGTGTTCAACATGATCTTCGGTGGCGGGGTTGGCGAGGCGCTGGTCAAGCACCCCGGCATCCAGGCAGTGGGTTTCACCGGTTCGCTCAAGGGTGGGCGTGCGCTGTGCGACATGGCGGCGGCAAGGCCGCAGCCGATTCCGGTGTTCGCCGAAATGTCGAGCATCAACCCGGTGCTGGTACTGCCACAGGCCTTGGCCTCTCGCGGCGCACAACTGGCCAAGGAACTCACCGCTTCGGTGGTGCAGGGCTGTGGTCAGTTCTGCACCAACCCGGGCTTGGTCCTGGGCATTCGCTCGCCGGCGTTCAGTGCCTTTGTCGAGCAGTTGGCCGGGCACATGGCCGAGCAAGCGCCGCAGACGATGCTCAACGCCGGCACCTTGGGCAGCTATGGCAAGGGCCTTCAGGCCTTGATTGCCCACCCTGGGGTCAAGCTGTTGAGTGGCCAGGCGCAACAGGGTAACCAGGCCCAGCCGCACCTGTTCGAGGCCGATGTCAGCCTGCTGCTGGCGCATGACGAGCTGCTTCAGGAAGAAGTCTTCGGCCCGTGCACGGTGGTGGTCCAGGTGGCCGATGAAGCCGAGCTGTCACGCGCAGTCTCGGCCTTGCGCGGCCAACTGACTGCCACCTTGCTGGCGGACGACGCCGACCTTGCGGCCTACGGCTACTTGCTGGGTGAGTTGGAAGTGAAGGTCGGCCGCGTGCTGCTTAATGGCTACCCCACGGGTGTCGAGGTGTGTGACGCCATGGTCCACGGTGGCCCGTACCCGGCCACCTCGGACGCGCGCGGCACCTCGGTCGGCACCCTGGCCATCGACCGCTTCCTACGCCCGGTGTGCTACCAGAACGTACCGGACGCGTTGCTGCCCGCGGCCTTGCAGAACGCCAACCCGCTGGGCATCCAGCGCCTGGTGGACGGCAAGCCAAGCACCGCTGCCCTGAACTGACCGCGGAGTGACAGGCATGACGCAAACCAGACGCTTTGATGTGCAGGCGCTCACTGCGTTCGTCGAGCAACTGTTTGAAAACGCCGGTGCCGATGCCGAGGTCGCCCAGGTGGTGACCCAGGTGTTGCTCGAAGGTGAACTGTTGGGCCATCGCACCCACGGCCTGAACCTGGTCAGCCGCTATATCGGCGGCATGCTCAGCGGCCAGGTCAAGGCGCAGGCCCAGGCGCTGGAGCACGTGTCGGACAGTGGCGTTTCCAGCCTGTTCGACGGCCACTACGTGCTTGGCCCGTACTGCGTCAGCCGTGCCCTCGACTGCGCGGCCAAAGGCGCCGGTGAACAGGGCATCGGTATCGCGGCAGTACGCCGGGCTGCGCACATCGGCTGCCTGGCGGCTTACCTCAAGCCCTACACCGACCGTGGCCTGGTGGCGATGGTGTACTCCTCCGACCCATCGGTGGGGCTGGTCTGTGCCCATGGCGGCGTGGACCCGGTGTTCACGCCCAATCCGATTGCCGCTGGCATACCGACCCAGGGGGAGCCGATTCTGCTGGATGTGAGCATGTCCACGGTCACCCTCGGCCTGGTGGGGCAGTGCCGTGATGCTGGCAGCCGGCTGCCGCACCCGGTGCTGATGAGCAACGATGGGCACCTGAGCGACGACCCGAGCGACTTCTTCACCAGCCCCCAGGGCAGCATCCTGCCACTGGGCGGCCAGGCCTTTGGCCACAAGGGCTTTGCCTTGGCGATTCTGGTCGAGGCGCTGACTTCGGGCCTGGCCGGGCATGGCCGCAAGGACGCGCCAGAGCAGTGGGGCGCCTCGGCCACTGCTGTGGTCATCGACCCGCGCTTTTTCGGCGGCCTGCAAGCGTTCACGGACGAAACCAGCTTCCTTGGCCGGCTGATCCTCGCCAGCCGCCCGGTAGACCCCGCGCGCCCGGTGCGCCTGCCTGGGCAGGCCGGCCTAGCCTGGCGCCGGCAAGCCTTGGAGGAGGGGGTGAGCTTGTCGGCGCACGTGGTCGCTGACCTTGACCAGCTGGCTGGGCAGTTGCAGCTGACGGCACTTTCGCAAGCGCTTTCCCAATGAATGACAATGACAACAAGGGTGCACACATGACAGACCAATCGAACGCCAACCCACCGCTGCAACTGAGCCACGACCTCGCCGTGTTCGACACCGGCAGTTGGGTCGGGCGGGTCTGGCTGCCGGATCAAGGCCCAGCCGTGGTACTGGTCAAGGCCGGCGCCGTGCACGATATCAGCGCCCATGTGGCGACCGTTTCAGCGTTGCTCGAAGTGGCCGATCCGGTGGCTTACCTGCGCTCGCTGCCGTTGGCCGAGGCGTTGATCGAGTTACCGGCCCTGCTCGGCAACAGCGACCCCAGCCAACGTGACGCACGCTTGCCCTGGCTGCTGGCTCCGATCGACCTGCAAGCAGTCAAGGCCGCCGGCGTCACCTTCGCCGCCAGCCTGCTGGAGCGGGTCGTGGAAGAGCAGGCCAAAGGCGACCCGGCCAAGGCCGATGCCATCCGCGATACCCTGGCCAGCCGCATCGGTGCGGACCTCTCGCAGATCATCCCAGGTTCTGCCCAGGCCGAAGCGCTGCGCAAGGTTTTGGTGGAGCAGGGCTTGTGGTCGCAATACCTGGAAGTGGGCATCGGCCCAGACGCCGAAGTGTTCACCAAGGCGCAGCCACTGTCGGCGGTCGGGCATGGCGCCGACATCGGTATCCACCCCAAGTCGAGCTGGAACAACCCAGAGCCGGAAGTGGTACTGGCGGTATCGAGCGACGGCAGCATCAAGGGCGCCATGCTTGGCAACGATGTCAACCTGCGCGACTTCGAGGGGCGCAGTGCCTTGCTGCTGTCCAAGGCCAAGGACAACAACGCCTCCACCTCGCTGGGGCCATTGCTGCGCCTGTTCGACGAAAGCTTCAGCCTGGACGATGTGCGTAACGCCGAAGTGGACCTGCGTGTCGAAGGGCAGGATGGCTTCATCCTTTCTGGCCGCAGCTCCATGCGCCAGATCAGCCGCGACCCACAGGACCTGGTGCAGCAAACCCTCAACGAAAACCACCAGTACCCCGACGGGCTGGTGCTGTTTCTCGGTACCTTGTTCGCGCCCAAGCAGGACCGCGACCAACCAGGCAATGGCTTTACCCACAAGCAAGGCGACCTGGTCGCCATCAGCAACGCGCAACTGGGCACCCTGTGCAACCGCGTGACCACCAGCGACCAGGCGCCGCAGTGGGGCTTCGGCCTGCGTGCGCTGATTGACAGCCTGAGCCGGCGCGGCCTGCTGGAGGCGGCGGTGACGGCGCGGCAACCTTGAGGGTTGTCGCACTCCAGGGATGAACGCAACAGGATCGACGGATCGCCAAGGCGCTGACCGCGCTGCAACAATAATAATAAAGGCCATCAAATGAACCCTATGAAGAAGTATCAGCGCCTCACCGTTGTCTTCCTGCTGTTGATCGGCATCGTCAACTACCTGGACCGTAGTGCGCTGTCGATTGCCAACACCTCGATC
The DNA here is from genome assembly GCF_058745025.1 of Pseudomonas sp. E1MeOHC2. Taxonomy (NCBI): domain Bacteria; kingdom Pseudomonadati; phylum Pseudomonadota; class Gammaproteobacteria; order Pseudomonadales; family Pseudomonadaceae; genus Pseudomonas; species Pseudomonas sp. E1MeOHC2. The sequence continues at coordinate 5,627,109 of NZ_CP196675.1, read as the reverse complement.
CAGAAAGACATGATGATCAGCCCCTCGCAGATGGGCATTTTGTTGTCGGCCTTCTCCATCGCCTATGCCTTTGCCCAGTTGCCGATGGGCATGATCATCGACCGCCTGGGCAGCAAGATCGCCCTGGGCGCCTCGTTGCTGGCCTGGTCGGTGGCCCAGGCCACCTTCGGCATGGTCAACAGTTTTGCCGGCTTCATGGGATTGCGTGTGTTGCTGGGGATTGGCGAGGCGCCGATGTTCCCTTCGGCGGCCAAGGCCTTGTCCGAATGGTTCGACGCCAACGAGCGGGGTACCCCGACCGGTATCGTCTGGTCCTCGACGTGCCTGGGCCCCTGCCTGGCGCCACCTTTGTTGACCCTGTTCATGGTCAATTTCGGCTGGCGCGGCATGTTCATCATCACCGGCCTGATCGGTGTGGTGCTGGCGGTGTGCTGGCTGACCTTCTACAAGAGCAAGGCGCAGTACCTGGCCGAGCTCGCCGCTGAAGGCAAACCGCTGCCGAACGAGCACCAGCAACCGATACTCGCGGCAAACCCGCAGGCACCCAAGGCCTCGTACTTTGCTGGCTGGCTCGACCTGTTCAAGCATCGCAGCACCTGGGGTGCGGTACTGGGCTTCATGGGCGTGATCTACATGCTCTGGCTGCACCTGACCTGGCTGCCCGGCTACTTCGAGCGTGAACACGGGCTAGACCTGTACAAGACCGCCTGGGTGGTATCGCTGGCCTACGGCTTTGGCGCGGCGGGCACAATCGTCGCCGGACGCTTCTGCGACCTCTTGGTCAAACGCGGCATGAGCATCCTTGGCAGTCGCAAGTTCAGCGTCATCACCGGCCTGGTGCTGGCGGCGTTGTTCACCTTGCCGCTGTCCTACGTCAGCGGCCTGACCGGCTGTGTGATCCTGCTGTGCCTGGCGCTGTTCAGCATCAACATGGCCAGTGCCACCGCATGGATGATCGTCAACACCATCGTCGACAGCCCACGGGTGGCGTCGTTTGGCTCGATCCAGAACTTCGGCGGCTACATCGCAGGCTCCGTGGCACCGATTGTCACCGGCTTCAGCATCCAGTACTCGGGCTCGTTCAACACGGCCTTCATGATCAGTGCGATCGTGGCACTGTGTTCGGCGGTGGCGTACTTCCTGCTGCTGAAGGCGCCAATTGGCAGTACCAAGGCCGAGGCGGGGGCGATGGTCGGAGTTACCGAATAGCCCTGGATTAGCCCTTGTAGGAGCGGCCTGGCAGCGCAACTGGACCTACGGCACTTGTCAGTTGCGGCTGTCTGTATGTATAACCAGTACCCACATTCACTGCCCGACTTCGCCTCGTGATCGCCCATTCCGTCGACGACCCGCTCTACTACCTGCACAACTTCCGCCAGGTGCTGCTCTGGGTCGAGCAGCGCTATGACGACCTGCTCGACGAACAGGAGCTGGCGTTCATCCAGGCGTTTGCGCAATTGGACGCGCGGGCGCAGGCCTTGATGGTGCGCATGGTCATGCGCAAGGGCGAGTTGTTTCGCAGTGACAAGCTTACGTATGCCGAGGTCGGTGATACCGCGCAGGCCTTGCAGCCGTTGCAGGCGCTGGGTTGGGTCCGGGAGCCTGCGCAACTGCAACTGGAGCAGCTGTTCGCCCTGCTGCGCAAGGACGAGCTTGCGCAGTGCTTCGCCGGGCAGTTGAGCCGGCCACGCGCCAGCAAACATGACCTGCTCGCGCAACTTCAACCCTTGGGGCTGACGGCCAGGCCGTTGGCGCAGTGGTTTCCCGGTAGCGACGTGCGCATTCTCCAGTGGTGCCTGCAACCGCTGTGTGACCGCATGCGCCTGTTGTTCTTCGGCAACCTGTACCAGGACTGGTCGGACTTCGTGCTCGCCGACCTTGGCTTGCTGCGCTACGAACACGTGCCTTTCAGCACCGATTCGCGGGCCCTGCGCCAGCGCGCCGAGGTCGACTTGGCCATGGCCTTGCACCAGTGCGCCGAGCGGTTGGAGCAGGGCGATGACCCGCTGTCGATCCTGGATGCCATGGCGGGGCTGCACAGTGACAACCCCTGGCTGGCCCGTCGCCATGCGCGCCTGCTGTTCGCCCTGGGCCAGCAATGCGAGCGCCAGGGCGACTGGGACCAGGCCATGGCCGTTTATAGCCAGTGCAGCCACGCCCAGGCGCGCATCCGCCAGGTGCGTGTACTGGAACGCAGCGAACAGTGGCCTCAGGCCCATGCGCTCGCGCTGCAACTGGCGGCGGCCCCGGCCAACGCGCTGGAGGTGCAGGCGCTCGAACGCATGTTGCCGCGCCTGGCGCGCAAGCTCGGTGGCCCGCCGCAACGGCGCCAGCGTGCCGAGCACGTGCAATTGATCGAGCTTGAACTGCCGCGCGAACAGGCTGCCCTGGGCGTGGAAGAGGCGGTGCGCCAGCACTTGGCCGAGGCCGGAGGGCAGGCCCATTACGTGGAAAACACGCTGTTCAACAGCCTGTTCGGTCTGTTGTGCTGGGAGGCGATTTTCGCACCGGTACCGGGCGCCTTTTTCAACCCGTTCCAGGCTGCGCCCCAGGACCTGCACGACAGCGACTTCCAGCAACGGCGCAGCGCACTGTTCGAGCGCTGCCTGGGGCGGCTCGACGATGGCAGCCACCGCCAGGCCATTCTCGACTGCTATGCCGCCAAGCAAGGCCTGCAGTCGCCGTTCGTGTTCTGGCCCATGCTTAGCGACACCTTGCTCGAACAGGCACTGGCCTGCTTGCCGCCCGCGCATCTGAAACAGTGCTTCCTGCGCCTGTTGCAGGACATCCGCAACAACCGCGCCGGGATGCCCGACCTGATCCAGTTCTGGCCCGAGCAGGGCGGCTACCGCATGGTCGAGGTAAAGGGGCCGGGCGACCGCCTGCAAGACAATCAGCTGCGCTGGCTGGAATTCTGCCGCGCGCAGGGTTTGCCCGTGGCGGTGTGCCATGTGCGTTGGAGCGAGGCGGCGTGAGCTACAGCGTGGCCGTGCGCGCCCTGTGCGAGTTCAGTGCCAAGGTCGGCGACCTGGACCTACGCTTTACCCCGTCGCCCACGGCCCAGGAAGGCATCGAGGGGCATCAGCGGGTGGTGGCCAAGCGCGCGGCTGGCTATGAGTCGGAAATTGCCCTCGAAGGCCAGTTCGAAAGCCTCAGGGTGCGTGGCCGCGCCGACGGCTACGACCCCACTTGCAATCGCCTGGAAGAGATCAAGACCTACCGTGGCGACCTCTCGCGCCAGCCCGCCAACCATCGTCAGTTGCACTGGGCGCAGGCCAAGGTCTACGCCTGGCTGATGTGCCAGACGCGGCAATTGCCCGCCATCGAGGTGGCCCTGGTGTACCTGGACGTGGACAGCGACGGCCAGACGCTGATCAGCGAGCGCCACAGTGCCGCCGAGCTGCAAGCCTTCTTTGCAACCCAGTGCCGCTGCTTTCTGCTCTGGGCCCAGCGTCAGCAAGGGCGTCTGGCCGAGCGTGACCGCACTTTGCAGGCGCTGGGGTTCCCCTATGCACAGTTTCGCCAGGGCCAGCGGCAGTTGGCCGAGACCGTGTACAAGGCCGTGAGCACCGGCCGCTGCCTGATGGCCCAGGCCAGTACCGGTATCGGCAAGACCTTGGGTACCTTGTTCCCGCTGCTCAAGGCGATGGTGCCGCAGCAGCTCGACCAAGTGTTCTTCCTGACGGCCAAGACGCCAGGCCGGGCGCTGGCCCTCGATGCCATGCGCCAGATCACCGATGCCACGCCGCAACCGGCCTTGCGCACCTTGGAGCTGATTGCCCGCGACAAAGCGTGCGAACACCCCGACAAGGCCTGCCATGGTGAGTCCTGCCCCTTGGCGCAAGGCTTCTACGACCGCCTGCCCGCCGCGCGCGAGGCGGCAGCGGGGCTGCCTTTGCTGGACCGCGCCAGCCTGCGCGAGGTGGCCTTGGCGCATCAGGTATGCCCCTATTACCTGGGCCAGGAAATGGCCCGCTGGGTGGACCTGGTGGTGGCCGATTACAACTATTACTTCGACGCCCATGCCTTGCTGTTCAGCCTGGCCCAGGCCAACCAATGGCGGGTGGCGGTACTGGTGGACGAAGCGCACAACCTGGTCGAGCGCGGTCGCGGCATGTACAGCGCCAGCCTCGATCAAGGCCAGTTGCTTGCCTTGCGCCAGCGCAAACCGCAGGGGCTGGTCAGTGCGCTGGACCGCCTCAATCGGCAGTGGAACGCGTTGTACAAAGAGCAGCGCGCGCCGTATCAGGCTAGCGAACAGTTGCCGGATGCCTTCATACGCGCCTTGCAGCAGTGCATCGGGCTGATCCAGGAACGTTTGAACCAGGCACCTGCCGAGGTGGATGCGCACGTGCTGCAGTTCTTCTACCAGGCGCTGCAGTTCAGCCGGGTGGCTGAGCTGTTCGACGAGCATTTCATGTTCGACATCAGCCAGCGCGAAGGCCTGCGCAAGCGGCGGCTGGCGACCCTGTGCCTGCGCAACGTCAACCCGGCGCGGCTGCTGGCGCCGCGCATGCAGGCGGCGCGCAGCGTGACGCTGTTTTCCGCCACGCTGAGCCCTCGGCATTTCTACAGTGACCTGCTCGGCATGCCGGCTGACACGGCCTGGCTGGAAGTGGCGGCGCCGTTTCGCGCCGAACAGCTTGAGGTGCGTATCGCTAGCCAGGTTTCCACCCGTTACCGAGAGCGCCAGGCCTCGCTGGCGCCGATCGTCGAGCTGATCGCCGAGCAGTATCAACGCATGCCCGGTAATTACCTGGCGTTCTTCAGCAGCTTTGAATACCTGCAACAGGTGGCCGGCTTGCTGGCTGAGCGGCATGGCCACATTCCCCTTTGGGCCCAGGCAGCTGGCATGGACGAAGCGGCGCGTCAGGCGTTTCTCGACCGTTTCGTGGCCCACGGCCGCGGGGTTGGCTTCGCGGTGCTGGGTGGCGCCTTCGGAGAAGGCGTGGATTTGCCCGGCACCCGTTTGATCGGAGCGTTTGTCGCTACCCTCGGGTTGCCCCAGGTCAACCCCGTCAACGAGCAGTTCAAGCAGCGCCTGGGGCGTCAGTTTGGCGCAGGTTTTGACTACGCCTACCTCTATCCGGGTGTGCGAAAGGTCATTCAGGCCGCAGGCCGGGTCATTCGTGGTGATCAAGACCAAGGCGTGCTGGTGCTGATCGACGAACGCTTCGCCGAACCGCGAGTGCAGCAGATGTTCCCCGGTTGGTGGCGGACGGCGCTGGATTAACCCGGCATCCCGTCCACCCTTGGCCGAAGCAGGATCGGCAGGTAATGCCAGAGAAACAGCAGCAGTGCCAGGCTCCAGCAGAGGACGGAAAGGCTGACCCCCAGTGGCGTGAACAGCGTCAACACGACGCGCGCCAACGCCGCCAGTTGCAGCAGTACAAAGGCCCCGACAACGCGGTTCGGCACCTTGAGCGGCCGGCCAGTGTGCCCGAGGCTGACCCGCGCCATCATCGCCACGATCAAACCGGTCATGGCGCCGATGGTCAAGGCATGGGTCACCAGGCTCAAATTGACAGCTACCCCGGCATGCCACAGTGCCATGCCCAGGCAAGCCGCTGCCATCCAGGCGTAGGCCAGGTGCAGCGACCACAGCAGTGGTACGCGCCACAGCCCTCGGTCATGCCAGAGCACGAGGCGGGTAGCGTGCAGGGCGAACAGGCCGGCGAACAGCATGCCGAGGCCGGCATGTGGTGTGTCGGCGGCCCCAGTGGCAAAGGCCAGGGGTACCGCCACGCTCAATAGCAGGCAAGCGCGATCCAGCCACGGACGGGCAGGGGTGGGGCTGGTGTGGCCCAGCCCTCGAAGCGTGAAGAAGGGAATGACCCGTCCCCCGAGCATGGTCATCATCGCCGCCACCAGCCATAACCCGGCAAACACCCCTCGGCGTTGCCACAGCTCGTCCTGACGCAGCCAGCCTGCCAGCGTCAGCCATTGGCAGGCGGCAATCAGCAAGACCAGGCCGATGATGGGGTAATTGTTGCGCAAGCGGCGTTGCACGATCGGGCGGGCCAGGGCCAAGCCCACCAGGGGCAGGAAGCTGCCCTGGACCAGCACCAGCACACTGCCTGGCAGTGGCAGGAACCAACTCGCCCGGCCCAGCAGCCAGAGCAGGAACACGCCCTGCAACGCTCGCCCACTCACGCCGGGGATGCCGCTCCAGTTCTGTACGGCGGTCAGCAGAAAGCCTGCGACGATGGCGGCGGCAAAGCCGTACAGCATTTCATGCCGGTGCCAGGCAAGCATGCCGCCGGGCGGGCTTGGGGCCAGCACACCGGCCAGTACGCCGGCCCACAGCAGCAAGGCGACCAGCGCAAACAATGTGCCGCCCAGGAAGAATGGGCGAAAACCCAGGCCCCAGACGGCCTGGCGCGGGCGAGCATCGATCGGTTGCACGAGCATGGGCGGTCCTTCTTTCGTTCAGTGGGCTTCAATTGGGGTAAGATCACGATTCGTGCCATCTTCAAACCCCTTGAATATCAAGGTGATGGCACTGCGCCTAGTCCGAATGACCTCGCTTTGCTGTTGTCATTTGCACTTGTTTGTATGTCGTATTGACTCGCTTTGCGCTTTGCCTGTCCCCGTACCGGTCCAAGCGTCGTTACAGGATTCACGTTGTGACCGATCTCTCAAAAAATCCCCTGCTGCAGTACATGGCCCGTCTGGCCCCCTCCAGCCAGCAAACCATGCGCTACATCCTTCAGGACGCCGCCGACCGGCTGGGCTTTGCCGACTGCAATATCGTCGATGTGCCTTGGCACCGGCTCGACCCCGGCCACGTGATCGCCCTGGTCGCAGCGCTGCGCGAAGACGGCTATGCCCCCAACAGCTCATCGCTGTACGTCAATGCCATCCGTGGGGTGATGAACGAGGCGTGGCGCCAGGGCCTGATCGACCACGAGCAGTTGCTGAGAATTCGCGAGGTCAAGCCGGCCACCGGCAGCCGCCTGCCTCCGGGGCGCAACCTGCGGCGCAGCCTGATCCGCGAGTTGATGGATGTGTGCGCCGCCGACCCCCGGCCGCAAGGCGTTCGCGACGCGGCGATTATTGCCTTGCTGTATGGCACCGGTATGCGCAAGTCGGAGTCGGTCGACATCGACCTGGACCAGGTGGACTTCGAAGCCCGCAGCCTGCAGGTGTTGGGCAAGGGCAACCGGCAACTGATCAAGTACGCGCCGCCGTGGGCGTTCGAGAAGCTGCAGGCGTGGCTGGACCTGCGCCGCGAGGATTTGCCGGAGGGGGCATCCGACGATGCGTTTCTGTTCAACCGTATTCGCCGCGGCAACCACATCACCCGCGCACGCATCACCAAACATGCGATCTACTACATTGCCCGACAGCGCGGTGCTCAGGTGGGCGTGAAGATCATGCCCCATGATTTTCGCCGCGCGTTCATCACCCGGGTTATCGAAGAGCACGACCTGTCGATTGCCCAGAAGCTTGCGCACCACGCCAATATCCAGACCACCGCCAGTTACGACCGCCGGGATGACAACGAGCGGCGGCGGGCGGTAGACCGCTTCGATTATTGAAACTGGCTTTTGACCCGGCACCGAAACAGGGCCTTCGCGCGCCCTCGCTTTGTGCGCCATAGCCCCGTGTGCCTGATGCCAGAGCGGCTGCGCTGACGATTTCATCTTCGTTCACCAGCGTAGTTGGCCCGCAACCTGCTTTGTCCAGCCTGCGAATTTGATCGAGTGGTCAGGCTGGCAGCCCTTGAGCGCCGCCTGCCTGACCCTCTAAACGGCCAGCAGGCCACGGATATCAGGGGCCGCAGGATGTCGCTCGCGGAGCAGATCGAACAACAACAAGACGATGCAGGCTGGAGTGCCCACCTGCAGTTGCGTTTTATCCAACGCGACCGTGTGACCCGCCTTGGTGCGCGGCGGCATTTCGGACCTCTTTTGGTGCAGCGCCCTTTCTATCCTGAGGGCGCGCCGTGCCATGTCTATGTGCTGCATCCGCCCGGTGGCATCGTCGCGGGTGACCGGCTGGAGCTCGACATCCACCTTGAACCTGGCAGCCATGCGTTGCTGACCATGCCCGGCGCCAGCAAGTTCTACCGCAGCATTGGCCCGACCGCGCGGCTGGCCCAACGCTTTCACCTCGCCGCCGACAGCACCCTGGAATGGCTGCCCCAGGACAGCATTTTTTTCGCAGGTGCCCGCGCCAGCCTCGACAGCCGTTTCACCCTGGCGCCGGGCGCCCGCTTGCTGGCCTGGGAAACCCTGTGCCTGGGGCGTCCGGTCATGAACGAGCGTTTCGATCAGGGTGCCCTCGACAGCCGCTTGCACATCGAACTGCCCGACGACCCCGGCCTGTACGAGCGCCTGCGCATCGAAGGCGGGCAATTGGCCAAGCTCGCCGGGCACCCGCTGGTGGCCACCTTCTGCGCCACACCTGCCGACGCGGCGTTGCTGGATGACATCCGGGGGTTGCTCGATGAGCTGGACAACCCCGCCGGCGCGACCCTGATCGGGTCGCTGCTGGTGATCCGTCTGCTCGACCACGACAACCAACACCTGCAACACACCTTGCAACGCCTCTGGCATGTACTGCGCCCGGCCGTCCTCGGCCTGCCTGCATGCCCGCCGCGTATCTGGGCTACCTGAGAGAAGCGCCATGGAGCTGACCCCGAGAGAGAAAGACAAACTGCTGCTGTTCACCACCGCGCTACTGGCGGAGCGGCGACTGGCCCGCGGGCTGCAACTCAACTACCCGGAAGCGGTAGCGTTGATCAGTGCCGCAGTGCTGGAAGGCGCCCGCGATGGCCGCACGGTGGCCGAGCTGATGAGCCTGGGCCGTGAAGTGCTAAGCCGCGAGCAGGTCATGCCGGGCATCGCCGAAATGATCCCCGACGTGCAAGTCGAGGCGACCTTCCCGGATGGCACCAAGCTGGTGACCGTGCATGACCCCATCGTCTGAAACCGGCCAGGAGCCCCGCATGATCCCAGGTGAAATCCAGGTCGCCGCCGGCGACATCGAACTCAACAGCGGCCGCACGACGGTGAGCGTCAGCGTGGCCAACCACGGCGACCGTCCGGTTCAGGTCGGCTCGCACTATCACTTCTACGAAGTCAACGACGCACTGGTGTTCGACCGTGCGCCCACCTTGGGCTATCGGCTGGACATTCCGGCCGGCACCGCCGTGCGCTTCGAACCGGGCCAGGCACGCACCGTGCAACTGGTGGCCTATGCCGGCAAGCGCGAAGTCTATGGCTTCCAGGGCAAGGTGATGGGCGCATTGGAGGGCAGGGCATGAGCCGTATTTCCCGCCAGGCCTATGCCGACATGTTCGGCCCTACCGTTGGTGACCGCGTGCGCCTGGCCGATACCGCGCTGTGGGTGGCGGTCGAGAAGGACTTCACGGTGTATGGCGAAGAGGTCAAGTTCGGCGGCGGCAAGGTCATCCGTGACGGCATGGGGCAGGGCCAGATGCTGGCGGCCGAGGCCATGGACCTGGTACTGACCAATGCGTTGATCATCGATCACTGGGGTATCGTCAAGGCAGACATCGGCGTCAAGCACGGGCGTATTGCCGCGATTGGCAAGGCCGGTAACCCCGACGTGCAGCCTGGCGTCACGGTGCCGGTCGGCCCTGGCACCGAAGTGATCGCCGCAGAAGGCAAGATCGTCACCGCCGGCGGTATCGACTCGCACATCCATTTCATCTGCCCGCAACAGGTGGAAGAAGCGCTCACCAGCGGCGTCACCACGTTCATTGGCGGCGGCACGGGGCCGGCCACCGGCACCAACGCCACCACCTGCACGCCTGGGCCATGGTACCTGGCGCGCATGCTCCAGGCCGCCGACAGCCTGCCGATCAACATCGGCCTGCTGGGCAAGGGTAATGCTTCACGCCCCGAGGCCTTGCGCGAGCAGATCACGGCGGGTGCCGTGGGCCTGAAACTGCACGAGGACTGGGGCTCGACCCCGGCGGCCATCGACTGCTGCCTGGGCGTGGCCGAGGAAATGGACATCCAGGTGGCCATCCACACCGACACCCTCAATGAGTCCGGTTGCATCGAAGACACCCTGGCAGCCATCGGCGACCGCACCATCCATACCTTCCATACCGAGGGGGCGGGCGGTGGCCATGCGCCGGACATCATCCGCGCCGCAGGGCAGGCCAACGTGCTGCCGTCCTCGACCAACCCGACCTTGCCGTACACCGTCAACACGGTCGACGAGCACCTGGACATGCTCATGGTCTGCCACCACCTGGACCCGAGCATCGCCGAGGACGTGGCGTTTGCCGAGTCGCGCATCCGCCGCGAAACCATCGCGGCCGAAGACATCCTCCACGACATGGGCGCCTTCGCCATGACCTCGTCCGACTCGCAGGCCATGGGCCGGGTCGGAGAGGTGGTGCTGCGTACCTGGCAGGTCGCCCACCAGATGAAACTGCGCCGTGGGCCACTGGCGCCGGACAACAGCTACAGCGACAACTTCCGGGTCAAGCGCTACATCGCCAAATACACCCTCAACCCGGCGCTGACCCACGGTATCGCCCACGAAGTGGGCTCGGTCGAGGTGAGTAAGCTGGCCGACCTCGTGCTTTGGGCACCGGCCTTCTTTGCGGTCAAGCCCGCGCTGGTGATCAAGGGCGGGATGATCGTCACCGCACCCATGGGCGATATCAACGGCTCGATCCCCACGCCACAACCGGTGCACTACCGGCCGATGTTCGGCGCCCTGGGTGCAGCGCGGCATGCCACGCGGATGACCTTCCTGCCCCAGGCCGCCATGGACCGCGGCCTGGCCGAGCAACTGAACCTGCGCAGCTTGATCGGCGTGGCCCATGGCTGTCGGCGAGTGCGCAAAGCCGACATGGTCCACAACACCTTGCAGCCTGTCATCGAGGTGGATGCGCAGACCTACCAGGTACGTGCCGATGGCGAGCTGCTGGTGTGCGAACCGGCCCGCGAACTGCCGCTGGCCCAGCGTTACTTCCTGTTCTGAAGGAGCACAGATGATAGTCCTGACTCGCCGGGTTACCGAACCCGGCTCGTGTGCCGAAACCGGCACCGTCACCCTGGCTGTGGACAGCCGCATCAAGAGCCGTTTGCGGGTAACCCTCGACGATGGCCGCGACGCCGGCCTGATGCTCGCACGTGGCCACCTGCTGCGTGGCGGTGAACTGCTGGCCGATGCCGATGGCGGCCAGGTCATCCGTGTAGTGGCCGCGCCCGAGACGGTCTCGACGGTGCGCTGCGCTGACCCGCACTTGCTCGCGCGGGCGGCCTACCACCTGGGCAATCGCCATGTGCCGCTGCAGATCGAGCCCGGCCTGTTGCGCTACCAGCATGACTACGTGCTTGACGACATGCTGCGTGGCCTGGGCCTGACGGTGGACACCGAACAGGCACCGTTCGAGCCCGAGGCGGGCGCCTACCAGAGCGCGCCGCATAGCCACAGCCATGGCCACGACCACCCGTTCGTGCGCCTGCCTGCCCATTCCTGAACTGCCTTGGAGCAACCGATGAAAAAGACTTTCGCCCTGTTTCTGCTGATGCTGGCCCTGCCGGCCTTCGCCCACCCTGGCCACGATAACAACCCCTTGCAGGACGGCCTGTTGCACCCGCTGACCGGCCTTGATCACCTGCTGATGCTGCTGGGTACCGGCGTGCTCGCTGCGCTGACCCGACGTAACCTGACATTGCCCTTGGCGACCCTGGCGGCGATGTTTGCCGGCGCCGTGTGCGGCCATCTGTTTGGCGATGTGCTGGGCATGGAGACGATGATCGCCGTGTCGTTGCTGGTGGCTGCCGCAGGCATATTGCTGCCCAGCCGTCAGTTGATGCTGGCACTGGCGATGCCGGTGTTCGCCCTGTTCCACGGTTGGGCGCATGGCGTAGAGGCCACGCCTAGCGCGTTCTGGCAGTTTAGTGCGGGCTTTGTAACCGTCAGTGGCCTGCTGCTGCTGGCCGGGTTCGCGGTGGGTTGCCTGCTGCGCCGTCACAGCGGCTTGCAAAAGGCCTTTGGTGGTGGCCTGTTGGCCGGCGCCGCACTGGTACTGGCCGGTTGATGGACAGCGACCTGGCGCTGCTGCGCCTGCTGCAATTGGCCAGCCCCGGGTTGCCCGTAGGTGGGTTCACCTACTCGCAAGGCCTCGAGTGGGCGGTCGAAGCGGGCTGGGTACGGGATATCGCTAGCTTTAGCGCCTGGCAGCGCGAGCAGTTGCACGACACCCTGGGCGGGGTCGATTGGCCGGTGCTGGCGCGCCTGTATCGTGCCTGCCAGGCGGCAGATGCTGAAGCCTTCAGCCATTGGAGCCGCTTTCTGCTGGCCAACCGCGAAACCGCCGAGTTGCGCCTGGAAGAACAACAGCGTGGCGCGGCGCTGGCACGTCTGCTCGATGGCTGGCAGCTGGGGCAGGACCCCGCCTGGCGTGCCAGCCTCGAACTTAGCCAGTTGGGCGGCATGGCCTGGCTCGGCACCTACTGGTCGATCCCGTTGCGTCAGCTGGCGCTGGGCCTTGGTTTTGCCTGGCTTGAGGGTGCGGTCATGGCCGGGGTCAAGCTGGTGCCGTTCGGCCAGCAGGCGGCGCAAACCTTGCTGCGTGACCTTGGCCAGGCGCTGCCCGCCGTACTTGACCACGCACTGGCCCTGGGCGACGACCAACTTGGTGGTGGCCTGCCCTTGCTGGCCATCGCGTCATCGCGTCATGAAACCCAATACACCCGTTTGTTCCGATCTTGAGGACTGCCTTCATGCAAAGCTATCAACAACCCCTGCGCGTCGGTGTCGGCGGCCCGGTGGGCTCTGGCAAGACCGCGCTGCTCGAAGCCCTGTGCAAGGCCATGCGCGACCACTACCAGATCGCTGTGGTGACCAACGATATCTACACCAAGGAAGACCAGCGCATCCTCACCGAAGCGGGCGCCCTTGAGCCCGAGCGCATTGTCGGCGTCGAGACCGGTGGCTGCCCGCACACGGCGATCCGCGAAGATGCCTCGATGAACCTGGCGGCGGTAGAAGCCCTGGCGCGTAAGTTTGGCAACCTTGAAGTGATTTTCGTCGAGAGCGGTGGCGACAACCTCAGTGCCACCTTCAGCCCGGAGCTGGCCGACCTGACCATCTACGTTATCGATGTCGCCGAGGGTGAAAAGATCCCGCGCAAGGGCGGGCCCGGCATTACCAAGTCCGACTTCCTGGTGATCAACAAGACCGACCTGGCACCTTATGTCGGCGCGTCGCTGGAGGTGATGGAACGCGATACCCAGCGCATGCGCCCACAGCGGCCCTGGACGTTCAGCAACCTGAAGAAGGGCGAAGGGCTGCAGGCGGTGATCGATTTTATCGTCGAACGCGGGATGCTTGGCGTACGGGGTTAAAAAAAACTGGGGCTGCATAGAGCAGCCCCAAGGCAGGCAAAACCTTCTCAGTCATGGCAGCAATGCGCTTTACCGGGCTGCCCTTCATAACGGTCATGGTGCCGTACCCAGTCCATGGTTCCGGCTTCGTTACGCCCCAAGGGCGCAATGTCGAGGAAGTTGTAGGTATTGACCAGGATGTCCAGCCCCCGGGCATAGGTCGAGTAGGTGTGGAACACGCTGCCGTCTTCGTCCCGATAGAACGCACTCAGCCCAGGCAGCTCGCTTTCGTTGCCCTCATAGGGTTCATAGTTGTACTGCCGAAGGCCCTCGGTGCCCACGCTGACGCCAAAGTCTTCGTTGAACCCACTGCCTGCGGACGAGTACCACGGGAACTGCCAACCCATGCGTTGGCGAAACGCCTGGAACTCGGCGTACGGCGCCCGTGATACCGCCACCAGTGACACGTCGTGGTGTGCCAGGTGCAGGTTCGCGCCGTCAAAATGGTCGGCCAGGAACGAACAGCCCGGGCACCCTTCGCTCCAACCTTCGGCAAACATGAAGTGGTAGAGCAGCAGCTGGCTGCGCCCGGCAAACAGCTGGGCCAGGCTCAGCGTGCCCTCCGGCCCTTGGAAGCGATAAGGGTGTTCAACCTTGACCCAGGGCAGGGCACGACGGGCTGCGGCCAGTTCGTCGCGTTGATGGGTAAAGGCTTTTTCATGCAGCCACAGTTGCCGGCGTGCGGCCAGCCACTGGCTGCGGGGTACCACCTCATGCCTGTTTTCACGCGTGCTCATGGTGCTGACTCCACCTAAGGGATTCAGCACTAGTCGAGCAGGGCTCGGCCGGATCGACAGGCAGCGATGGCCGAGCGATGAACGGTGGGCTTGCCGTCAGCCCGAATGAGCAATATGCCCTTCGGCCAACTCATCCGACGCTTCGTTATCCCCTGGCAACGCGGTAATCACACTGAAGTCACTGACCTCGACCGCACCGCCGCCGTACCCCAGCAAATGGAAGGAAAACGCCTTGCGCTCGGTCGGGTTATCGAAGCCGAACTCCATCTCCAGCGGTTGGTCCGCAGTCACCCGGATCTCTTCAGGCAGCCCCAGCGGTACGTCCTGCTCTAGTTGCTTGGCCTTGAGCTTGATATAGGCCGCGCGCCGGGGATCCAGTGAACGCACCTTGACCCGTACCCGGGTATGCGAACCCTCGGGCATTTCCAGGTACTGTGCGCCGATCAGGTTGTCGGCCCAGTCATCGTGAATGCGCTTGCGCAGTTGTATCGGCGAAGGGCCGCCGAACTGGTAGCGCAGGTTCAGCGGCGTCTGCAACAGCGACTGGTCGAGTACACCGGCGAGGCTGACGATTTGCTGGCCGAGCATGTTTGCACCGGGGCCGAGGTAGCGTGCCTGGTCGGCGATGAACCCCTCGCTGGCATAACGCCGGCAGCGTTGCTGGAAATCGCATTCGGTGAACACCCCCTGGCCGTCGTGGTAGCGCAGCATACCGTTGGTGTACGAGATCATCTCGCGGCCACTGTCGTAATCGCGGTACAGCGAGCGACCGCCGAGCGCGACCGGGATCGGCAAGGCGAAGTAGTCGAGCAGGGAGGTGGTCAGGTCGATATGGCCATAGGTGCCACGCTTGATGTGCGGCAGTTGCGCCTGCTCCGGCGCCAGGGTGAGGTTGAAGCCCCAGGAAGACGCCAGGCGTACACCGTCGATGCCATGGGACTCATCGGAGGTTACCACCACCAGGGTGTCCTTGAGCACACCCTGGCGTTCGAGGTTGTCCAGAAACGCGCCGATGGCGTCGTCCAGGTAGGCTACCGCCGCCTGCTTGGGTGTGTCATAGCGCTCAAGGTACTCCGCCGGTGCCGAATAGGGCTGGTGGGTGCCCACGGTGAGCAGGGTCAGCATCCAGGGTTTGTCCTGTTTGCGAAGCTGCCCGACATAATCCAGGGCACCTTCGAAGAAGGCGCGGTCGTCCTTGCCCCACGGGAAGTCCAGGTAGTTCTTGTTGCGGAACCATTCCAGGCCATGCACCGAGTCGAAACCGATGTGCGGCATGATGCGGTCCTTGGCCATGAAGCGCAGGCCGGCACCTTGCAGGTAGTGGGTGGTGAAACCGGCCTGGCGCAACTGCGCCGGCAGGCAGGCCTGGTTGCGTTCGTTCTGGGTCAGCAGTTCGACGCCCTTGGGGGTGCCGTTGGCCAGCTTGTCGTAGTCGCCGCAGAGCATCGCGTACAGCCCACGGATGGTCTGGTGGGTATGCAGCACGTAGTCCGGGGTGTTCATGCCACGTTCGGCCCAATGGCTGAGCTTTGGCATCAGGTCTTCGTCGAAACGGCTGTGCAGTGCCTGGCGGTTGGGGCGAATGTAGGCGCCTGGGATGCCTTCGACGGTGATGACCAACAGGTTACGGGCGCTGCCCGGTGCCTTGAGCAGCTTCTGGCCGTGCAGGTCGGATTGCGTCAGGCCGCTGCTGGACAGCGGCGGTATCACTTGCTCCTGGCCCGACCAGCCCTGCACCTGGCGTTGCAGGTTGCCGACACCGGCAGACAGCAGCTGATGGGAGAGGTTGTATTGTCGCCACTGGTCGGCGTCGGAGGGCGCCAGGTGCTGGCTGCCCCAGTGCACGCCAAACAGCAGCAGCGGGATCGCCCAGGCCTTGCGCGGCAGGGCAGAGGCAGGTTGGCCGCGGCTGCGCCAGACACTGAGCAACCAGGCCAGCAGGCCAACCGCCAGGGCACCGGGCAACCAGCCGTGGGCCAGGCCGCCGCCGGTCGAATTCTCCATGAATTGTGGGTCGGCGAGGTAGCCGAGGTCGGCACTGGTGGGCAACCTGCCCACCGCGCTCACCAGCTCGGCCGAGGCCACCCAGAGTGCGGCCCAGGCCAGCAAGACCGGTAAAGCCAGCCACCACGGCCGGCGGTGCAGCAGCAAGACCAGCAGGCTGCCGAGGGCGAGGTCGGACAGATAACCGAGCGGGTTGGACCAACCCAGCATGGCGCGCGTACCCAGTGGGATCACCAGCACCAAGCCCGCCAAAGCGGCGAGCCGGGTACGTGGGTGGTCGAACAGGTTCTTCACAGAAAACTTCCCTTTTGCCATTAAATCGTCATGCATCTGTGCGCAATGATAACAGGCTGAGGCGGGGAACGCGGTCGGCTACAAGGCTGGTAACCAAAAGCCGGGCTTGCTTGCGCAAGCCCGGCTGAAGGGTACGGGTCAGAAGTAGTAAGGGAATTTGAGGCTGAAGGAGAAGTCTGGCGCATCGTCGGTGAGACCAATGGCAAGGTTGGGGACAATGGTCAGGTTGTCGCTCGCCGCGAAGGTCATGCCGATGTTGAAGTTGGCTGCGTTGTAGTCGCTGTTGCTGATCGACTGCCAGTCGCCGCCATCGGGCTTGATCTTGCTTTTGCGGGCGAACTGGTCGGAGAAGGAGAACGACATGCTCATCTTCTCGTTCAAGGCAAAGGCGATACCAGCGCCAATTTGCCAGGAATCACCCAGTTTCACGTCACCCGGCACTTTGCTGTTGACCTGGGGGCTGATGTCGCTGAACGAGTCCTCCATGTTGTAGGTGTAGGACAGGCTGCCGAAGAGCACGGCGGGGTCGAAGGTCTTGACCAGCGAGATGCCCGGCGTGATCGCCCACACGCCGTTGCCTGTCGGCAGGCTTTCTGGCACCGACAAGTTGTCGTTGCCCGGTACCTCGCGCAGCTTGATGCCATATGGGTCCTTGCCGGTTGGCGCCTTGATCCGCAGTGTCGCCACCGCATCGGGCCAGTTCTCCGACTCATCCATGAATTTGTAGGCGACGCCCACGTTGATATCGCCGATTTCTGGGTCACGGGTGACGGTTTCGTCAGTGGTAACCGGAGCCGCACCGCCTGCACCGCCCGATGAGTAGGTCGATTCGCGGTAGACCACCGGGACGTTGATATCGAACTGCCAGCGTTGCGCCAGGTTGTAACGGGCGGTCAGGTCCAGGGTCCAGTTGTCCGCCTTGATACGGTCGAGATTGATGTTGCCGAGGAATATCGAGTCCAGCGCAAGGAAGCCATTGAGCACCAGTGCGCGGGTGTCGTAGTGGGTGTAGGTGACGCCGGTTTCGAAACTGAATTTGCCGCCGCCGAAAAAGCCGCTGGCCTCGTCATACAGGTTGGACACGCTTTGCGCGGGCTCTGAGCCGTCCTTGAGCGATTGGCCATAGGAGCTGCCGGTGGTGCCTGGCGCCCCTGCAGCGACGGTCTGGCCGCCCTGGACCGTTTCGGCCGGGGACCTGGTGAGGCGTTTGGGAGCAGGCGCCGCAGGTGTCTCCTCGACCTGGCGAACGCGTTGTTCAAGCACCATCAAGGCTTGTTGCTGTGCCTCATAGCGCTGTTTCAACGCCATCAGTTCTTGTTTGAGTGCTTCGACCTGCGGGTCGACAGCTGCATAGAGGGATGTGGCTGGGGCCAAGGTAGTCAAACAGACAAAAGCTCTGAACGTTAACGATCGGTGCATGGATTTGCCGTCCCTTCCGACTACTTTTGATGAGACTGAGCGTAGATCAGTATCCGAGAGTGCGAAGACCTTTGAGCTGGTCGAGGCTACCGTTCAGCGATGCGGCCGTAGGCACGTTTTCACGCATGACAACATTGAGGGAAGTGAGGTTGCTGACCTGGTTGCCATTGCCGAGCAACGTTGCGTTCTGCATCAGGCCCCCCTGGGCCAGGCGTTGCACGGTACTGCCCTGGTTGTTGGCGGCCGTGATGTTGAGCTGCACACCCACGCCGGTCGACGAAACGCTCAACGCGCCCGCGCCGTTTTCGCCGACCAAGGTCGAGCCTGCGGTCAGGGCCTGGCCCTGCGGCTGCGCTGCTGGCGCCTGGTTGGCCTTGGTGACGTTGATATCGACATTGTTGTAGGCGGTATTGTTGTCACCTGCTGCGCGCACAACCTGGGTCACGCCCTCGGTGCTGCTGAGCCCGCTACCGCCGGTGACCGTCCCGGTGCCGGCCACGCTGCTGGCGCTTTGCGATTGCGCGGCGCCCGTGCCTTTTTCGTCAATCATCGACACATAGAACTGTGGTTTGACGGTGTTCTGCTGCACTTGCAGCGTGGAAGACGCCCCGATCACGTCACCCTTGGCATTTTGCCAGGTGCTGGTCATGACGATGCCAAAGCTCACGATCCGTCCCGGCATCACATAACGACCGCGCAGGTTCGCCAACTCTTGATCCTTCAGCTCGATGGGCTTGAACGTCTCTGCATGGGTTGGCAGGCTGGCGGCCAGGCATGCCACGGCTAGCCAGAATGGAGTCTTCATTGGATGCTCCCGGAGCGTCGTGCTCCCAAATCGTTAGAAGAGTCGTTAGAAAAAGTCACTTTTAATGAAGCCGAAGTCCATCAGCTCTGCATCCTGCACCGGGGCGAAATTGTTGACGCGGCCCTTGGCAGTCAGTGGCAGAGGCGGGTCGAGCAAGGCGTTGTTCTTGTCATAACCCTGGCCGATCACGGCGAAGATGATGCCGTTCCAGCCTTTGAGAAAGTCCTCGACCTTGAAGCGCTTGTGGCCCAGTACCGGGTCACCGATATACACCCAGCCTTTGTCGACCTTTTGCATGACCACGAAATGCTTGTAGCCACGGATGTCCATCAGGACCACGACCGGAATGCGGATGCTGTTCAAGGTATCCGGCGCCACCCGGTAGCCACGGGCGCGCATCCCCAGGCTTTCTACGTAGCGTTTCATGTCGAGCATGGAGAAGCCTTGGGTGCGTACCAGGTCCTGGTCCGCGTGCGCCAGCATGCCTTCGATGATCTGTTGTTCGTCCACGTCCAGCCAGTAGGCTTGACGCAGGATGGTTGCCAGCGAGGCTGCGCCACAGCTGAAGTCGGTTTTCTGTTGCACCAGGTCGGCGAACTTGCGCTCGCGTACGCTCTGGATGGGTTTGAACACCACCGCGCCGCCCGGCAGCACGGACAGTGGCATTTGTGCAGCTTCGCTCACGCTGGCCAGGCACAGCAAAAACGCCAAGGCGAAAATACGCATGATCGGGTGCCTTCTTGTTCTGGTTGAAAAAGGCCCCCCGCAGGGGGCCTCCAGGTTACAGCCGTTAGAACGAGGTGTTGGAGATGGCCAGCGAGTTGCTTTGCTGGTTGCCCACACCGGCAGCCACGTTGACGCCCAGGTTGCCGCTGCCACCGTTCACCGAACCGCTCAGGGTTGCAGTGTTGGTCACAGGGTTGGCCCAGCCGGTTGGGGTCAGCACTTGGAAGGAAACCGTGTTGCTGAGGTCGTAAGAGCTGCTTTCGCTGTAGCTTTTCACGACATCTTTGGACGATTCCTTGGATTTGCTGCCCGATTTTTCGAACGAGGAGTCGAAGGCTTTTTCGAACGAAGAGTCATAGGACTTCTCGAACGAAGAGCTGGACGATTTCTCGTGCGATTTGTCGATGGTTGCGTCGAGCGAAGCGTTGAGCGAAGCATCGACAGTTTCACTGCGAGTGCGCTCACGACGGCCATCATCAGTGGTGACGGTGTGCGAAGCATTAGCCGCAGCGTCCAGGGTTGCGGTCAGAGAAGCGGTGTAGCTCGAGCTCGAATCCTTGCTACGAGATCCGCTGGCGTTGGCGCTTTTTGAGCCGCTGGCATCCCAGCTGTTAGAGCCGCTGACGTTGAAGCTCGAAGAAGAGCTCTTGTCGACGCTCAGGTTCGAATTTTTTTCGCGAGAGGCGTTACCGCTGGCCGTAGTGGTAAACGTCAGCGTATCCACACGGTAGGTGCGGTCGGCGCTGTTGTTCACGATCAGGCCTGGGCCGTTCTGCTCGGCAGAGGCGGTGGCGGTGGCGTTGCCCAATGGCGCATTGGTGTTGGCGATCGCCATGGTGTTTTTCTGTTGGTTGAGGTCGCCGCCCGCAATGTTGACGCCGACGTTGCCGGAGGCGCCATCACCCGAACCGCTCATCACCGCAGAGGATTGGGTAGACCAGTTGTCCACCCGGTTGCCATCGCTGAACTGGCGGACATCGGCAGTTGCTTCGGCAGTCCCGAACACGAAGCTGTTATCCAGGCTCGACTCGGAAGATGCGTTGGCAATGGCTGCAGCGTTGTCCTGTTGGTTGCCATTACCGGCTGCCACGTTGACCCCAACGTTGCCGCTGGCACCGGTCGCCGAGCTGCTCATTTCGGCTTCATTGATGGTGCCTTGGTTGGTGATGGTGTTGTCGGTGCTGCTCTGGCTATCGAGGGCATTGGCCGTTGCATACACAGGGATCTTGGTGGGTGGAGGCGTGTGATGACCGTTGTTATGGTGGCCATTGTGATGGTCATTGCGCCGATCGTTTTGCCCAGCTTGTACAGCAACAGCCATGACCGCAGCAATTGCGAAAACCAGAGGCTTTATTGCCATCGAGGGTTTCATGGTGATTCTCCGTACTTTATTTAGGTTAAGTGTTGTTCTTAACTGTTTGGGTCAATCCGCGACCCGTATGCTCAAGGTGTTGGCCATTCGGTTTCCCACCCCGGCACTCTGATTCAACTGAATCACCCCACGGCTACCGGTGAATGCCTGGTCACTGGTGGTGACCTGGCGATGGCCGGGTGCAGCGTCAGTTGGATCGGAGTTGTTGAGCAGCGCCACGTTCTGTTGCATGAGGACGCTGTCGTCGATGCTTTGCGGTTGAGTACTGAGGCTGATGCGCAGTGCGTTGGCTTGCTGGGTGCCGGCACCCGCGCTCTGGTTGACCCCCAGAGCGCCGCTGCCTTGGCTGAAAGCGTTACCCTGGATGCTGGAGGTGGCATCCATGGCGCGGTCGACAGGGGTGCCGAGCCGTTGGCGTATCTGTGTGGTGGCGCTGGCCTCATGGCCCACGGCGATGGCCCGGGCGTTGGCTTGCTGCTGCAGGTCGCCGGCCGCCTGGTTGACCGTGAGGTTGCCCTGGTAACGGCTGCCCGAGCTGTCGATGTCGGCGTTGTTGATCACGGGGGATTGAGCGAAGGCTGGCGCACTGCAGAGCGTGGCCAAAAGCAGCAGGGTGTGCCTCATCTCACTTGCCTCCGGTCAGGATTTGCAGTGGGGCCAGGCCGCGCTGGACGCTTGAGTTGACCATGTTGGAGATGCCGTTGCCTGAACCTGAACCACGTCCACCGGCGAGGTTGGGCAGCTGCGTCTGATGGGTCAGATTGCCGCCCAGGTTGTTGGTCTGCTGATTGACCAGGGCGCTGATGCCGGCACCGCTGCTGATGCTGGCAAAGTCACCATCGCTCAATTCATGGGTCTGCCTGAGGATCTGCGCGGAGGGGTTGGCATTGACGGTGGTCGGGCTTGGGTCGGGAATCATCGGCGGGATGGTCGCGTTGCGCGTCTGCACATCGCGGGTAATGATGATGATGCCGTTTTCGGCCTGAACAGGCTGGGTCAGCCCTGACCCTAGAACGCAACCGAGTAGCAAGAGGCGATAGACGCGTTTATCAAGTATCCCCACGACGGCAATTCCTTCTTTGGCGTGCTGGTCCGATTCAGCGATGCGAAGAAGAGAGCAGAAGCTGTGCCGTGTTTGGCTTTTGTTTTTAAATCAAATGGTTATGCGAATGCACTGGCCGTGTGCCGCGTTTTCTGTATCAAGGCTGATACAGATCATCGAGCGCTGAGGGGCCGAAGCCTGTGTGGGCCCAGCCTGGAGGGTTTTTTGCAAGGGTGTTTCACTGACTTGACACTGCCCCCGAAATGGGGGGAACCCCCGCATTTGCGGGGGCTATCACCCACCTGAGTGTGTCAGTGAATTAACACTCAGTCGGGCAGGCTGGCGTATCGCTATCAAGCAGCGTAGCGACTGTTTGCAGCGCCTGCAACTGGCGTTGCGGCCAATTGCCATTAATCACCTGAACCCTTTGCTGGTGCCGCTGCAACCAGCGCAGGCTGTCGTCGAAAAAGCGCTGTCTATCGCTGATATCAGGGTGGCAACGCTGGCCATCGGCAACCCAGTCCACGTCTTGCGGGCTCAGTAATAGATGCAGGTCGTAGTGCCGGGCAAGCAAAGCCTGTTCCAGCCAGGCGGGGCAGTCGTCGAACAGGGCGCGACTCCACAGCATGTTGCTGAGCAGGTGAGTGTCGAGGATCAACAGCTCAGGCGCTTGCGCGCGAGCGCGGTCTTCCCACTCAAGCTGGCCGCGGGCGATGGTTGGGATGTCGGCGTAACACGTATCGCGGCCTTCCTGATCAATGAAATGACGCACGTATTCGGCGACCACCACCCCACCGAAGTGCGCCTGCAGCACACCGCTGAGCCAGCTCTTGCCGCTGGATTCCGGCCCGCACAGCACCAGCACCTTCATGCGTGCACCAGCGCGGGGTCACGGCGCCATTCCAACCAGCCGCGCACCGCGATCAGGGTGAGGACTGCAAAGAAGCCGGCGGTGAAATACAGCTGCTGATGCAGGTACTGGCCGACATAGACGATGTCCACCACAAACCACAACGGCCAGCATTGCAGGCGCTTCTGTGCCATCCATAGTTGCGCGACCAGGCTGAAGCCGGTCAGGGTGGCGTCCAGCCAGGGCAGGGCGGCATCGGTCCAGTTGGCCATGGCCGCACCCAGGGTCAGGCTGAGCAGTGCGCCCAGTGCGAGTCCGGTGCACAGCGCGCGTGCTTGCAGGCGTGTCACCTGACGGGCATCGTGCGCACGGCCTGGGCGCTTCCATTGCCACCAGCCATACAACTGCAACAGGGCGTAGGCCACTTGCAGCAACATGCCCGAGTACAGCTTCACCTCGAAGAACAGCCAGCCATAAATCGATACCATGACCAGCCCGATCGGCCAGCACCAGGCGTTCTGCTTGACGGTGAGCCAGACAGCGGTGACGCCGAGTACGGCGGCGATGAGTTCAAGGCCGGACATCGGCGATCCTTGGAGAGGCGAGAAGAGGGGCGCGATTGTAGCTTGTCGATAATCGAAGGAGTAGTACGGGTGTAGGAGCGGCCTTGCGTCGCGAAAGGCCGCTCCTACAGGGGATTACACCCGGAACTGGCGCAACAGTTGCTCCAGCTCTTCGCTCAACCGGCCCAGTGCCACCCCTGCATCACTCGACTGGCGCGCTGCCTCGGCGGTCTGCTGGGACAAGCCTGCGGTGTCCAGCACATTGCGGTTGATCTCTTCGACCACATGCGACTGTTGCAAGGTAGCACTGGCGATGGACGCATTGAGCGCCGTGAGGTTGTGCAGCGCCTGGCTGATGGCATCCAGGCTGGCGCCGGCCTCGCGGGCCTGCTCGACGGTCTGGCGCGAGGCCTCGCTGCTGGTGTCGATCGCCCGCACTGCCGCATCCGACTGGCCTTGCAGGTGCTCGATCATGGTGTGGATCTCGGCCGTGGACTGGGCGGTGCGCTGGGCCAACAGGCGTACCTCGTCGGCGACCACGGCAAAGCCACGGCCTTGCTCGCCGGCGCGGGCTGCTTCGATTGCCGCGTTGAGGGCGAGCAAATTGGTCTGCTCGGCAATGGAGCGGATCACGTCGAGCACGCCACCAATGCGCGTGCTGTGCCCGGCCAGGTCACGAATCACCTGGACTGCCTGGTCGATGGTCAGTGACAGGCGATCGATCTGTTCGAGGCTGCCGTGAATGGCCTGTTGGCCATGCTGCACCTGTTCTTGTGCCGCGCGCATTTCCCCCGCCGCCTGCTCGGCAGTCTTGGCCACGTCCTGTACGGCATAGGTCACTTCGTTGACGGCGGTGGCGACCTGGTCCATCTGCTGCGACTGCTGGGCGCTGTGCTGCTGTGCGGCGCCGGCGTTGTCGCCGACATGCCCGGCGGACCGGGCCAGGTCGTGGGCGGCGCCCTGCAGTTGGCCGACCACCCCTTGGAGCTTGCCGTTGAAGCGGTTGAAGTGCTCGCCCAGGTGGGTGATTTCATCGCGGCCGTGGGTGTCCAGACGCCGGGTCAGGTCGCTTTCGCCGCTGGCGATGTTCCCCATGGCCTGCACGGCCTCCTGCAAGGGGCGGGCGATACTGCGGGCAATCAGCATGACCACCAGGGCCATCAGCAGGGCGATGCCCAGGCCAACCAGCGAGGCGTCGCGCAACTGCCGGGCAAATTCGGCTTGCACATCATCGATGTACACACCTGAGCCGATGACCCAGCCCCACGGCTTGAACAGCTGTATATAAGAGGTCTTGGCCACCGGTTCGCTGGCACCGGGTTTGGGCCAGCGATAGTTGACCGGCCCAGCGCCCTGGCTGCGGGCGAGGCTGACCATTTCGTTGAACACGGCAAAGCCGTCGGGGTCGCGGATGGCTGACAGGTCCTGGCCGTCGAGCTTGGGGTTGGCCGGATGCATGATCATCTTCGGCCCCAGGTCGTTGATCCAGAAGTAGTCGTCGTGGTCGTAACGCAGCGCGCGCACCACCTGCAGCGCCTGTTGCTGGGCGGCATCGCGGCTCAGCGTGCCGGCAGCCTCCAGGCCCTGGTAATAGGCCAGTACTCCGGCGGCGGTCTGCACCACATGGCGGGTTTTTTCCGCCTTGGCCTGGTACAGGTCGCCGTGGATCTGGCGCAGCATCAGCAGGCCCAGAACCACCAGCATCGCGACTGCCACCAGCAGGATCAGCCACAGACGGCGGCTGATCGACATCGATCTCAGGGTTTTCATCCAGGCACTCCCGCCTTGTTCTTGTTATTCAGGTGCATCCAAGCATGCTTTGCGACAGGGCCCCACTCGACTAATGGCTAAGTGCTAGTCTAGTCGTACTCTGCAGCAGCCGGCGCAAGCCATTGCAAAGCGGCTCTGATAGGATTTCGGCCGCGCAAGATGAAACCTTTAGGCGGCGTGAACTTTTCCACTGGCATTGCGCCCAACAGTCGCTGTAAAACAGCCGGGCCGCGTGCGGTAACTTCAAGCAAATCAAGAACAAGGGGCCTGCAAGCAGCAGCGCTCCATCGGGGGAATGATGGATTTTTGGACTGCCTTCCAGGCAATCATCTTAGGCGTGGTCGAAGGGCTGACGGAATTCTTGCCGATCTCCAGTACCGGCCACCAGATCATCGTGGCCGACCTGATCGGCTTTGATGGCGAACGGGCCATCGCGTTCAACATCATCATCCAGCTTGCCGCGATCCTGGCGGTGGTGTGGGAGTTTCGCCGCAAAATTTTCGACGTGGTCTTCGGCCTTACCAGCCAGCCTGCGGCGCGGCGCTTCACCGGCAACCTGCTGTTGGCATTCATGCCGGCGGTGGTGCTGGGCGTGCTGTTCGCCGACTTGATCCACCACTACCTGTTCAACCCGATCACCGTGGCTGCGGCATTGGTAGTGGGGGGGGTGATCATGCTCTGGGCAGAGCGCCGCGAGCACCGCGTGGAAGTCGACCATGTTGACGAGATGCGCTGGAGCCATGCCCTGAAAATCGGCTTTGTCCAATGCCTGGCCATGATCCCGGGCACCTCGCGCTCCGGCTCGACCATCATCGGCGGCCTGCTGTTCGGCCTGTCGCGCAAGGCGGCCACCGAGTTCTCGTTCTTCCTGGCGATGCCGACCATGGTCGGCGCGGCGGTGTACTCGGGCTACAAGTACCGTGACCTGTTCCAGCCAAGCGACTTGCCGGTGTTCGCCGTCGGCTTTGTGACTTCGTTCATCTTCGCCATGATCGCCGTGCGTGCGTTGCTCAAGTTCATTGCCAACCACAGCTACGCGGTGTTCGCCTGGTACCGGATTGCCTTTGGCCTGCTGATTCTGGCGACCTGGCAGTTCGGCTGGGTCGACTGGTCGACGGCGAACGGCTGACATGGCTAAAGCGCAAAGCGAGGAGGGCGTACGCAATGTGCGCCTGAAACTGCTGGTGTTGGGCGTGCTGTGCCTGCTACCGGGCTTGGGCGCCGCGCAGATGGCCTGGAACGACCAGTCCTGGTTGCCGTTGGCGCTCTACCCGGCGGTGAGCCTGATCAGCCTGCTGTTGTACTGGCAGGATAAGCAGCAGGCACGCACCCAGGCCTGGCGCACGCCTGAGAAAGTGCTGCATGCCAGCGAGCTGTGTGGCGGCTGGCCCGGTGCCCTGGTTGCCCAGCAGCTGTTTCGGCACAAGACGCGCAAGGTGTCGTATCAGCTGGTGTTCTGGGGGATTGTGCTGCTGCACCAGGTGTTCTGGGCTGATTACCTGTTTCTGGGACGCCACCTGCTGTCCGTGATCTGACACAACGATCAGGTCAACAAGCCCACCTGCAACCGCTTCGGCAGCTTTCGCACCACCAACTGGTGCGAGCGCTGCAGCAGGTCGCACAGTTCATCGCGACCCATCGGGTAAGGGGGCGCCATGCTGATCCACCGGGCCCGCGCCAGATACGGCGCAGGCCGCACGCCAGGGCGGTCGCAGTAACCCAGAAACAGCTCATCGGCGACCTTGAACGATAACCCTGCACCCGCCAGGTCGAGCACCGCGAACATCTTGTTGCCCGCCACCGAAAACACCCGGATGCCACCCCACTTATAGTCTTCCCGCGCACCTGGCAGGTTCAGGCAGAAGTCCGCCACCTGTGCTTCGGTCATTTTCTGCTTAGACATAGCGCTCCCCACAGGCCTCGAATGACGCCGCCAGATGATCAATCCATACCCGTACTGCCGGCAACACACCGCGCCGGTGGGGGTACACCGCTTGCAGATACCCACCCGGCAATGACCAGTCCGGCAGCAGCCGTACCAGCTCGCCGCGTTCCAGCTCCTCTTCGCAGAACATGCTAGGCAGCGCGGTGAAACCCAGGCCGGCGCGCACTGCGGCATTGCGCACCACGAAATCATCGATGGCCAAGCGCGGCTCCAGGGCGATTTCCTGTTGCCGGCCATCGGGCCCCAGCAGGCGGAAGTGCACCAGGCGGTCAGCCTCCGCGGCGCCCAGCACTGGTAACGAGGCCAGTTCGCCTGGCTCGCGAATGTGGTCGGCAAAGCCCGGCGCGGCAACCAGCTGCATCTGCGCCTGGCGCAGCCGACGTGTGACCAGGGCCGGGTCTTCATCGCCGAGGTCGCGCACGCGCAGGGCAACATCGATGCCCTCGGAAATCAGGTCGACTCGGCGGTTGAGCAGCACCATGTCCAGTTGCACCAGCGGGTACTGTGCGAGAAAACGGGTGATCACGTCTGGCAAGAAGGCATGCGCCAGTGCCACCGGGCAGGATACCCGCAACCGCCCGCGCGGCTCACTGCTCATGCTGGCCACAGCCTCATCGGCGGCTTCCGCCTCCAGCAGCATGGCCTGGCAATGGTGCAGGTAGCGCTCGCCCACGGCGGTCAGCTTCAGTTGCCGCGTGGTGCGTTGCAACAGGCGGGTTCCCAGGCGCTCTTCGAGCTCGGCGATACGCCGTGACAGGCGGGATTTGGGGATGCCCAGTAGGCGCCCGGCAGCGGCGAATCCGCCGGCTTCGACGACGCGGGCAAAATAGAAGAGGTCGTTAAGGTCTTGCATGGGAATGTCTCACTGTTCCATCAGTGGGACAAACTAACGCATTTTTGCCTGCTTATCAGCTATTCGTCATCCCGGTAGGATTCTCCCCATCGTGATCGCCCACCGCTGCGGTCTTCATTACAGGAGAGTCCCATGAAACTGTTGCATATCGATTCGAGCATCCTGGGCGACAATTCCGCCTCCCGCCAACTGAGCCGCGAAGTGGTCGAAGCCTGGAAAGCCACCGAGCCGAGCCTGGAAGTGGTTTACCGTGACCTGGCTGCCGACGCCATCGCGCACTTCTCTGCTGCCACCCTGGTAGCCGCCGGTACCCCCGAAGACATGCGCGACGCGGCCCAGGCCTTCGAAGCCAAGCTGAGCGCCGAAACCTTGGAAGAATTCCTCGCCGCCGACGCCGTGGTGATCGGTGCGCCGATGTACAACTTCACCGTGCCGACCCAGCTCAAGGCCTGGATTGACCGCGTTGCCGTCGCTGGCAAGACCTTCCGCTACACCGAAGCCGGCCCTGAAGGCCTGTGCGGCGACAAGAAGGTGATCCTGGTATCCACCGCCGGTGGCCTGCACGTTGGCCAACCGACCGGTGCCGGCCATGAGGACTTCCTCAAGGTGTTCCTGGGCTTCATCGGTGTCACCGACCTGGAAATCGTTCGCGCTCACGGCCTGGCTTACGGCCCAGAGCACCGCAGCCAGGCCATCGACGCCGCACAGGCACAGATCGCCAACGAGCTGTTTGCCGCTGCCTGATTGCGGTAAGCGGGGCTTGTCTCGTTCAATGTTCTTCTGTGGGAGCGGGCTTGCCCCGCGAACACCGGCGCAGCCGGTGCCATGCACCGCGTCGCATCATTCGCGGGGCAAGCCCACAATTGAGCACTGGCCTCTGCGTATTTGGCCGTATCAGGCTACGGGTATTGTCGGGTCAGCCGCCGCCAGCGCCGCCGAGCGATCGTTCGCGGCAGGCGGATAGATCCACACCGTGTTGATCTGCGATTTGAGCACCTTGGCCTCGGCCTTGTCCTCCGGTGGCGACACCTTGCGCTCCCACCCTTCGGTGTACACCGCGCCCCAGGCGCCCAGGTCGAGGCAGGTCACGTACTTGGGCTGGCTGTAGGTCATCGGCGCCACGCCGATCAACTCGGCAACCGCATTGTTGCCGGCGTAGCGGCCCAACGGAATCGCATGCTGGCAGGACATCACCGCATGGTTGCCCACCTCGTCGCAGGCGGCATAAGCAACGTCGCCTGCCGCGTAGACCGCGTCGTTACCCTTGACCTTGAGGTTGCCGTCCACATGCAGCCGACCTTGGCGGTCACGTTCGCCGCTGATCTGCTCGGTCAATGGGTTAGCCTTGAAGCCCACGGTCCAGATCACAGTGCTGGCATCGATGCGCTGGCCGTTATCCAGCAGTACGCCGTCGGGGTCCACCGAGGCCACCGTCGCGCCGCAGATCCATTCCACCCCCAAGGCCTCGGATGCCTGCTCGATTGCGGGGCGAATGCCCTCTCCCAGGGCCGCACCGATCCGGGCACCACGGTCGATGACCACCACGCGCAGGGCTGCCTGCTCACCGAGGATACTGCGCAAACGCGCTGGCAATTCGGTGGCGGTTTCGATGCCGGTGAAGCCACCGCCGGCTACCACCACGGTGTTACGGGCAGGCGTGTCCGGCAGGCTGGCGAGGGACTTCAGGTGCGCCTCCAGGCGCGCAGCGCTGTCGATCTTGTCGACATCGAAAACATGCTCGATACCAACCATGTCCGGCCGGTTGAGCACACTGCCGCAGGCCATGATCAGCCTGTCATAGCCGAGCTCGCACTCGGTACCACTTTGCGTGCGATAGCGCACGCGCCTGGTGGTTTCGTCGATGTGAAAGGCCGTGCCTTGCACGAAGCGCACGCTCACCGCATCGAACAGCGCCTGTAGCGGCGCGGCCATGGTGTGCACGTCCGGTTCGTAGAAGCGCGGGCGCACATGCAGTTCGGCCTGGGGCGCAAGCAGTGTCACCTCGATCGCATTGTTGCGACCGTTCAGCTCCAGCTGGCGTACGGCGCTCAGCGCACTCCAAAGGCCGGCAAAACCCGCGCCAATGATCAGGATGTTTTTCATCGTTGTGCTCCTGGAAGGTCCGGGTAATCAAGGTAGCCCGTGTTTGCGCACACCGATGCCACGGGCGACGAAGTGCCCGTTTTCTAACCAGACAAGGTATTGCGGACAATCAGCTTCAGAAGGTCGGCGGGGTAATCACCCAGATCACCACCGCATCTACCTCACCCGGGTTGCCATAGCGATGTGGCTCCTGGCTGGAGAAGCTGAAGCTGTCGCCTTCGCCCAGCTGAAAGTACCGTTCGCCAACCCACAGCTCGAAACTGCCGCTGAGCAGGTAGCCTGCCTCTTCACCGTCATGGCTGTAGCTTTGCTGGCTGTAAGTGCCCGGTGGAAAGCGCGAGTGAAGCATCTCCAGCTGGCGGTTGGGCTGGGGCGTGAGCAGTTGGTCGACGATGCCGTCTTCATAGTGCACGCTGAGGCGGCTGTTACGGCGCACCACGTAACCCTGGTCCTCGGGTGCGGTCGTGGCCTCACTGGCAAAGAACCACTGAATGGTGACCCCCAGGCTGCGGGCGATGTTGAACAGTGCCGGGATCGACGGGTAGGACAGGTTGCGCTCCAGCTGGCTGATGTAGCCGGCAGTCAGTTCGCTCTGTGCGGCCAACTCCGCCAAGGTCATGCCGCGGCGCTTGCGCAGGCCGCGGATGCGGGTACCCAGGAACTGCGGCGCGGCGCCACCGTCGTCGGTGGCGGAAGGGGGCTGGAGGGGTTGGCTCATGCGCGTCGGTCCGTCGGGAAAGCGGCAGTATGTACAGCCTCAGAGCGCCCAGGCAACCGTCAGGCCATCGTGAATCGCCTCTTCCGCAGTACGCGGTGCCAGGCAATCGCCGATGCGTCGCACTTGCACCAGGCCGTCCAGTTCCGCCGCCAGCGTGTCGTTGGGCTGGTGGCCCAGGCACAGCACCAGGGTGTCGATGCCTTCGAAGATCATCGGTTCGCCACTGGCCGTGTGCTGCAGGTACACGGTGTTGTCGTCGCAGCCATAGAGGCGGGCATAAGGGGTAATGGGAATGCCCAGGCGATGCAGCTCGCCGGCCAGTTGATCGCGCACGTACAGCGGCAGGTTTTCGCCACAGTGGGTGCCGTTGACCGCCAATTGCACCTGATGCCCCTCGCGCGTCAGGCGCTCGGCGATGCCGGGGCCTATCCAGTCGCAGCGCCAGTCGATGACCAGTACCGAGCGACCGGGTTTTACCTCGTTGCGCAGCACTTGCCAGGCATCCACCACATGCAGGTCACCGGCACGCTCGAAGGCCGGCCAGTAGGGCGTGGCACCGGTGGCGGCAATCACCAGGTCGGGGCGCTCGCGCTCGACCAGTGCGCGATCGACCCGCGTGTTGCGCACCACCTCCACGCCTGCCAGGGCCATTTCCCGCTGCAGGTTGGTGCTGGCGCCGCCGAATTCGCTGCGCCGGGGCAGCAGTTGCGCCAGCAGCACCTGGCCACCCAGTTGTGGGCCAGCTTCATAAAGGGTGACCTGGTGGCCGCGCGCGGCTGCGATGGAGGCCGCCTTCATGCCCGCTGGGCCGCCGCCTGCGACCAGGATGCGTTTGCGGGTGGTGGCTGGCGTCATCTGGCCGTACTGCAATTCGCGGCCGGTTTCTGGCCGCTGTATGCAGGAAATCGCCAGCCCCCGATGGAAATGGCCGATACACGCCTGGTTGCAGGCAATGCAGGCGCGCACGTCTTCGACCTGGCCATGCTCGGTCTTGGTCGGCATCAGGGGGTCGCAGATCAGCGCACGGGTCATGCCACACACGTCGGCCTGGCCGCGTGCAAGGATCAGCTCTGCCTCCTGGGGCTGGTTGATGCGCCCGGTGACGAACAGCGGAATGTTCAGCCGCTGCTTGAACGTGCCAGCCTCCCGCGCCAGGTACGCAGGCTCGATGGCCATGGGAGGGACGATATGCACTGCGCCGCCCAGAGAGGCCGAGGTGCCGGCGACGATGTGCAGGTAGTCGAGCTGGCCTTGCAGCGCTTCGGCGGCGGCCAGCGACTCATCTTCACTCAGCCCTTCGCTGTCACGCTCGTCGGCGCTGATGCGCAGGCCGACGATGAACTGCTCGTCGGTGGCTGCGCGTACTGCTGCCAGCACTTCACGCACAAACCTCAGGCGCTGTTCCAGTGCGCCGTTGTAGCCATCGGTACGCAGGTTGACCCGCGGGTTGAGAAATTGCGCGGGCAGGTAGCCGTGGCTGGCCACCACTTCGACGCCATCGAGCCCCGCCTGGTGCAGGCGCCGGGCCGCGCTGGCATAGCCCTGGATGATTTCATCGATCATCGGCTGGTCCAGCGCACGTGGCATCACCCGGAAGCGTTCATTGGGCACCGCCGACGCCGAATAGGCCACCGCCAGCAAGCCATCGGCAGACTCCATGATCTCCCGCCCAGGGTGGAACAGTTGCGACAAGACCACCGTGCCGTGCTCATGGCAGGCTTGCGCCAGGCGCCGGTAGCCTTCGATGCAGGCATCGTCGGTGGCCATCAGCACGTGGGAGGTGTAGCGGGCGCTGTCGTGTACACCGGCCACCTGCAGCACGATCAGACCGACCCCGCCAGCGGCCCGGGCACGCTGGTAGGCAATGAGCTTGTCATTGACCAGGTTGTCGGTGGGCAGGCAGGTATCGTGGCCCGTGGACATGATGCGGTTCTTCAGGCGTTTGCCGCGAATCTGCAAGGCTTCGAACAGGTGGGGGAAGGCGGTTTGCATACAGGCGGCTCCGGTGTGGTGTTGTTCTTGTTTTGGTTATGAAAGTGTACCCATAGTAAAAAATCAACTTGTTTTTTTACTTTTGCAGGGCTAGGTTTTCCTCACCCTCGCTGACGAGGGCGTGACCTCACAACAACAAGAAATCGGGCCCGACGGGCACCGGCAGGAGGAAACCTCGATGCATGCATTCCCTCGCAGAACCAGCCTTTGCGCAGCGCTTCTGGCGCTCGGGTTAGGCAGTGCGCAAGCCGCCCCGCAGATGGTCGTGGTCGGCTATGGCGGCGCCGGTCAGAAAGCCCAGGATGAGGCGATCTTCAAGCCTTTCAGCGCCCAGGACGGCAGCAGGTTGATCCAGAGCGAGTACAACGGCGAAATGGCCCGTATCCAGGTGATGGCCGATACCGGTAACGTCGATTGGGACGTGGTGCAGATCGAGGGGCCCGACCTGATGCGCGGTTGCGATGAGGGCATCTACGAGCATCTGGACTGGCAACGCCTGGGCCATGCCACCGAACTGATCCCGGATGCCGCCCAGGACTGTGGTTCTGCCGCGCTGGTGTGGAGCGTTGCTATCGCCTATGACCGCAACAAGCTGGCCCAGGCACCGGCTTCGTGGGCCGACTTCTGGGACGTCAGCAAGTACCCGGGCAAGCGCGGCCTGCGCAAACGTGCGGTGTACAACCTGGAGTTCGCCTTGCTGGCCGACGGGGTCAAGGTGGAGGACGTCTACCAGGTGCTGTCAACGCCCGCAGGGGTCGATCGGGCGTTTGCCAAACTCAGCGAACTCAAGCCTTTTATCCAGTGGTGGGACGCGGGCGCCCAGCCGGCCCAGTGGTTGACGGCTGGCGATGTGGTAATGACGTCCACCTACAGCGGGCGTATCGCCGTGGCGGCCCAGCAGGGCAGCCCACTGGCGCTGGTCTGGCCGGGCAGCCTGTATGGCATGGACTATTGGGCGATCATCAAGGGCTCGCGGCACGTCGACCAGGCCAAACGGCTGATCGCTTATGCCAACCAGCCTGATACCCAGGTGCGTTACGTCGAGCAGATTCCCTATGGGCCGACCAATACCCAGGCAGCGGCCAAGCTCGCCCCGTCGCTGGCCAGTTGGGTGCCCACCTCGCCGCAAAACCTGCAGGGGGCGCTGGCGATGAACGTGGAATTCTGGGTTGACCATGGCGAAGAGCTGGAGCAGCGCTTCAATGCCTGGGCCACCAAATAGCCTACGTTCAATGCTGTCTTTCTAACGGGACGAACGATCAATGACCCTTACCGAACAGACTTTGCGTCAGGAACTGGCCGCCTGCTACCGCCTGGTCGCGCACTTTCGCATGAGCGACCTGATCTTCACGCACATATCCCTGCGTGTGCCTGGGCCGGACCACCATTTTCTGATCAACCCCTACGGTTTGCTGTTCGACGAGATCACAGCCTCCAGCCTGGTGAAGATCGACCTGCATGGGCAGCCAGTAGAGGCAACGCCGCACCCGGTCAACCCGGCCGGGTTCGTCATTCACAGCGCTATCCATGCGGCCCGCGAAGACGCCCATTGCGTGCTGCACACCCACACCCGGGCCGGGTGTGCGGTGGCCGCGCTGGCGTGTGGCCTGTTGCCGGTCAACCAGATGTCCATGGAGTTTCATGGCAAGGTTGCCTATCACGATTACGAAGGCATTGCCCTGGACCTGGATGAGCAGCAGCGTTTGGTGGCCGACCTGGGTGACAGGCCGGTGATGATCCTGCGCAATCATGGGCTGCTGACGACCGGGCGTTCCGTCGCCGAAGCATTCCTGCGCATGTACTACTTGGAGAAGGCCTGCGAGGTCCAACTGGCGGCGCAGAGTGCCGGGCCGTTGATACTGCCGCCGGCCGCTGTGTGTGAGCGTACCGAGCGGCAGTTCAACGCGCCAATGAAGGGCTTGAAACAGGGCGAACTGTCGGACCCGGATGCCGTGGCGCTGGCGTGGGCGGCGTTGTTGCGGATGCTGGAACGGGTGGCGCCGGATTACCGGGATTGAAGCCCGCCTGTCACCCGTAGGGAGACTGGAACAGTGGCACTGTTGCGCAACCCTGAGCCGTAACTGTGCTGGTCCGTCGAAAAGGAATAGCCTTATGCTGTAACGAAATATGTCGAAAAGCCTGAAGAAGGATGTCGCAATGCCGCTCAAGGACCTGCTGATCGCCCTGGTGGTGATCGTTGCGTGGGGAGTCAACTTTGTGGTCATCAAGGTCGGCCTCGATGGCCTGCCACCGATGCTGCTGGGGGCGTTGCGTTTCTTGTTGGTGGCCTTCCCGGCGGTGTTGCTGGTTAAACGCCCGAAGCTGCCGTGGCGCTGGCTGATCGCCTATGGCGCGACGATCTCCCTGGGGCAGTTCGCCTTTCTTTTTCAGGCGATGTACAGCGGCATGCCGCCAGGGCTGGCGTCGTTGATCCTGCAATCCCAGGCATTTTTCACCCTGGGTTTCGCCGCGCTGTTCCTGGGCGAACGACTGCGCGTTGCCAGCGTGCTGGGGTTGCTGGTGGCCGCCAGCGGGTTGGCGCTGATCGGCAGTGAGGACGGCGGCCATGTGCCGATGCTGGCGCTGGTGCTGACCCTGTGCGCGGGTGCGATGTGGGGCGTGGGCAACATCATCACGCGTCGTTTCGGCTCGGTCGACCTGGTGGCGCTGGTGATCTGGGGCGGGCTGATTCCACCGTTGCCGTTCCTGGCCTTGTCGTGGTGGCTGGAAGGGCCTGAGCGCATCGGGCACGCCCTGGCCAACATCGGCTGGAGTTCGGTACTGGCCTTGGCGTACCTGGCGTTCGTCGCCACCATGCTCGGCTACAGCCTGTGGAGCACGCTGCTGTCGCGCCACCCGGCGGGCAAGGTCGCGCCATTCTCGCTGCTGGTACCGGTGATTGGGCTAAGTTCCTCGGCCTGGTTGCTCGGCGAGCGCCTGACCGAGTTGCAGGGCTGGGGGGCGTTGCTGGTGATGGTCGGGCTGTTGGTAAATGTGTTTGGCGCTAAGCTCGGACAGCGGTTGCGCACGGCCAGCGTATACTGACGCGGGGTTCCCTGTGCTCTGTTAGAATCGGTGCTTTTCGCCAGGCCAACGGAGCACTTCCATGATCATCTCCACCACCAGCCAGCTCGAAGGCCGTCCTATTGCTGACTACCTGGGCGTCGTCAGCTCTGAATCGGTGCAGGGCATCAACTTTGTGCGCGATTTCTTCGCGCGTTTTCGTGACTTCTTCGGGGGCCGTTCACAGAGCCTGGAGAGCGCGCTGCGCGAGGCCCGCGAACAGGCCACCGAGGAGTTGAAGGCACGGGCACGGCAGTTGCACGCCGATGCCGTGGTCGGTGTGGACTTTGAAATCAGCATGCCCTCGGTACAGGGTGGCATGGTCGTGGTGTTCGCCACGGGCACGGCGGTCAAATTGAAGTAAGGCCATGTGCCACTGGTCAGTTCCGGGTCTTTTGTCCGCTCGGTCCGCAAATGACCAGCTAGTCTCACTTTTACCGGGCGCGTTCACCTAGGCAACCCCCATCTGCTTGCCGGCGCGACCGCCACTGGAGGGAGACAGGGCATGAGCGAATCCTTTTTCGAAGACCTGAACGACGCATTCCCGATCAACAGCCAAGTGCGTTGCGGCCAGTCGGCATTCCGTCTGGGCTTCGCCAACATGACGCTGGATGATTCGGAACAGCTTCAGCCTGCACATTTGCAGCGCACCAAGAAGGGCCGCTTCATGCCGCGGGTTCCGCTGAAGAAGTGATCCCGCTCCAGCAACCCCGCCGAACGGCGGGGTTTTTGTTGCTATTCGTTGACGCTGCTCATGGCATCGCTGGGTTGCGCTCGCCGGACGGCTGCGGATGTGGTTTTCTGGCGCGGCATTTCAGCAAAGGGAGATTGAATGCTCATGCGAGTCAGGGAAGGGACCTATTGGCAGTGGGCCGACGCTCAACTGCACAGCCGCAGCCACGATGAAGCACTCAGTGACGGCACCACGCTCGACGTGCAGGTGCGTCTGTCGCGCCTCGGCGCCACCCAGTTGTTTCTCGGCGTGTACGCAGGCAATGGCCGGGCATTGCTGGAAGAGTACTACCCGACGCGCCCTGGCGAGACCATGACCCGTGCGTTGGTCTGGGGCGTCGAGCGGGCCCGGGCACTGGCCACTGGCGCCTTGCCATTGCCGGCCATGTCGCGGCCCCGTCGGCGGGCATGAAAAAGCCCGGCCTTTGCGGGCCGGGCTCAATGTTAGGTGAGGCCACTCAGTTGAGCGGTTCGATCACCTTGACTGCCTGCCGCTCACGGGCGGCTGGCCATTCTTGTTGCAGGGTCTGCAGCACGCGGCCAACGAACTCGGTGTCGGCGGCGGCCTTCTTGCCGACGTAGCCTTGGCCACGGCGGTAGACCTTGAAGCGGGCACGCATGCTCGGCAGGTGCTCTTCGAATTCAGCTTCGATGGAGTTTGGTGGCAGGCGGTCGAGACGCACTTCACCGGTTTGGCTAACCCACAGCAGATGGTCGTCGAGGCTGTCCTTGCGCACGGCGAACAGCTGGGCCAATTGGTCGATTGTGGGATTGTTGTTCAAGTTCATCATAAAGCCCCCATTACCCATTCGTAGGTGATTTTCACAGTTGGCGCTACCACGGTGTAGCGCACTACCAAGGCTGCTACAGCAGCATCGCAACAGGGGCTTTCACACGCTGCCTTTTGGACAGTTCCCTCTCCACGGACGGCCTGCGTTACCGCGCAGGCCGTCTGGAACACCCTTGCCACCGCTCCCGATCAGGGAGACGGCTTCATCATGCCCAAGGGCGATGAACGGCGTCAACAGTTTTGTAGTGAATATTTTTAGGCACTACATTTTTGTCATTTTGTTCGACAATCCAGCGTGCACGCCGTGCAGAATCTGCCCATGCCTTCACAGGCCATCAAGAATCCGGTAGGCCGCACGCACGCGGTCTTCGTTCGGATAATTACGGTTGGCCAGCAACACGACGGCCATTTTTTCGGCAGGAATAAAAGCGGCATACGCGCCAAAACCATTGGTTGCGCCGGTCTTGTTGTACCAGGCCTCGCGCAGGGCCGGGCGGGCAGGGACCAGGCGAGTGGTTGCCTGGGGCTCACGGATCAGGCGTGGGCTGTTGCCATCGACCAGGGTGTTCAGCTCGACCGGATACGGGTAACGCTCCCAACCTAGGCCCTGGGTCATGGCGCCGACCTGGAAGTAGCCCATTTGGGTAATGTCGATGGCTTGGGTCAGAGCAGGGGGCAGGCCCTCTGGCTGCATGTGCAGACGCACATAGCGCAGCAGGTCGCTGGCGCTGGTCTTGATGCCATAGGCCTCATCGGCGTAGGGCCCAGCGCTTACGCGTACAGGCCGGTCCTCTGCATCGTAGCCCTGGGCATAGAGCCCTTGGGCACTGGCTGGGACATGCAAGTAGGTATGTTTCAGGCCCATTTGCGCCAGCAGGCCCTGGTTCATCAGGGCAGCAAAGGGACGTTGCTGCGCGCGTGCAGCCAAGTCGCCGAACAGGCCCAGGCTCGGGTTGGAATAGCAACGCTGGGTGCCACGCTGGGCGCGAGGCTGCCAGTTGCGGAAGAAATCCACGACCTGTTGCGGCGTCTGTACTTCATCCGGGAACTGCAACGGCAGGCAGTCGGCGCTGTAGGCACCCAACTCCAGCACGCTGGCGTCCCCCAATGGCGCCCCGGCCAGCGCAGGCAGGTAGCGCTTTGCGGGGGCGTTCAGGTCCAGCTTGCCTTCGGCGCTGGCCAGGGCGGCGAGGGTGGCCGTGTAGGTCTTGCTCAGCGAGCCGACCTCGAACAGCGTGTCGCGGGTCACAGGCGTGCCTTCGGCCTTGCTGGCCACGCCATAGTTGAAATAGTGGGCCTGGCCATGGGCATACACGGCCACGGCCATGCCGGCAATGCCTTGCTCGTGCATCAGCGGGCCAATGATTTGATCGACGCGGGCTTGCAGCGTGTCGTCGGCCTGTGCGGCTGTGTGGCCCAGGGCAAGTGTGATGGCCGCAGCGAGCGAAGCCAAGCGGAGGCGGGGCATGGGCAGGTCCTTTGTTGGAAAGTGTCCGTTCAGCGACACCGGTGGGGGTTCCGGCGTTAGCGAAGAAAAGCCGCAGACCTTATCGTCTGCCCTTGCACAATGACAAGACGGAACCTGTGATGAAATATTTGCGCATGCTATTCGACAATTTCACCCTGGCCTTGCTCGGGGTGGTGCTCATCGCCACTGTGCTGCCCTGCTCGGGTGACGGTGCGGTGTATTTCGGCTGGCTGACCAATCTTGCCATCGGCCTGCTGTTCTTCCTGCACGGTGCCAAGTTGTCGCGCGAAGCGATCATCGCCGGGGCCGGGCACTGGCGCCTGCACGCGTTAGTGTTCTCCTGCACGTTTGTACTGTTCCCGTTGCTGGGGTTGGCGTTCAAGCCGCTGTTTGTGCCGCTGGTGGGCACCGAGCTGTACCTGGGCGTGCTGTATCTGTGCGCGTTGCCGGCCACGGTGCAGTCGGCCATTGCGTTCACCTCCCTGGCCCGCGGCAACGTGCCAGCCGCCATTTGCAGTGCTGCGGCCTCCAGCCTGCTGGGTATCTTCCTCACGCCATTGCTGGTGATGATGTTGCTGGGCGCCAGCGGTGACACTGGCTCTGGCCTGGATGCAGTGCTGAAGATCACCCTGCAGCTGCTGGTGCCCTTCGTTGCCGGGCAGATCGCCCGCCGCTGGATTGGCGCATGGGTCAAGCGCAACGCGCGCTGGCTCAAGGTCGTGGACCAGGGATCGATCCTGCTGGTGGTCTACACCGCGTTCAGTGAGGCGGTGGTGACTGGCCTGTGGCACACGGTATCGCCACAACACCTGGCAGGGCTGTTTGTTGTCTGCGGGATCTTGCTGGCGGTGGTGCTGTATGGCACCCGTCTGCTCGGCAAGCTGCTTGGCTTTGACCTGGAAGACCGCATTACCATTCTGTTCGCCGGCTCGAAGAAAAGCCTGGCCACTGGGGTGCCAATGGCCCAGGTGCTGTTCGTGGGCAGTGGTATTGGCGCGATGATCCTGCCGCTGATGCTGTTCCATCAGATCCAGCTGATGGTCTGCGCGGTGCTGGCACAGCGTTACGCCAGCCGCGAGGAGGTGGGCGAGAAGGCCTCGGCGGCGTCCTGAAACGCCACCTCCATTGATTTAGCCGGGGAAGTTCACCTGGCCTGGCCTGAACTCCGCGCTCGCAGCGCCTTGGCAACGTCGGCCTCGATCTTGTAGGCCGGCCCTTCAAGGTCATTGAAATCACGTGTGTAGCGCCGGGCGAATTCCTCGACCCCCAGTGCCTGGTACTGCTGCACATGCTTGAGCTCGTGCGCCCACAGGGCCACGTTGTCTTCGGCATCGCTGGCATGGCGGAAGATGATCGTGTCGATCAGTGTCACGGCGTTTACATCGGGGTTCTGCAGCATGGCATTGGCCGCGCTCATCTGCTGCTCGTTGCCCACCCTGAAGCGTGCGGCATCGAGCACGGCGAAGTCATACCAGGGTTCGAGCTGGGCGCGGATGTGCAGTGGGATCGGTTCACTGCCGCTGGTGCTGGCCTCGTCGCGGGCTTGACGCAATGCGTAGGCCAGGCTGGTCGACGCCATGGTTTCCACGTCCTTTAGAATCTGCCCCGCCTGCCCAGGGTCGACCGGGGCGCAGAAACACCCCATCAGGCAGACCTGGTACTGCCCCGGCGGGCAGGCCTGTTCAGCAACTACCGGCAGGCTCAGGAGCAGCCCAAACAACAGGCTAAGGGCTTTCATTCAAGGCCTTTTCGACGAAGTTGCGGCTGGCATCCAGTACCTGCGACTGCACCGCCTCGCTGGCCAGCATGCGCCCGACCAGCAAGGCGCCGACGCATTGGCTGATCAACACCCAGGCCAGTTCCTCATCCTCAAGGGTTGCCCCCCAGGCCTTGTGCAACTCGACCAGCCAATGCTCGGCCACCTCGCGCACCGGTTGTTCGGCACGTGCGATTTCTACCCCCAGCGGCGGCAATGGGCAGCCACCTTCGGCATTGTGCAGGTGGGCCAGGCTCAGGTACTGCTGCAGGCAACGGCCAAGGCGCTCGCGGCTGGCACCTTGGCTGGCCAGGCGTGCCAGCGGGCTGTTGCACAGTTCTTGGCGAACCACTTCGGTGAACAGATCGTCCTTGGACGGGAAGTGATTGTAAAAAGCGCCGCCGGTCAAGCCGATGGCTTTCATCAGCCCGGCTACGCCGGTGCTGGTGAAACCGCCGCGTTTGGCCAGCGCACCGCTGGTGGCCAACAGCTTCTCGCGGGTTTGTTGTTTGTGTTCGGGGGTATAGCGCATTCATGAACCTCTGCGCGCTGGCTTGACGATAGGGGCGATCATAACATAGCGTTCGTTTACTAAACGATCATTCACCCAAGAGGCGCATATGACTCGACAACAAAAAGTAGTGCTGGTGATCGGCGCAGGGGATGCCACCGGTGGCGAGATCGCCAAGCGATTTGCCCGGGAGGGCTACGTCGCCTGTGTTACCCGCCGACAGGCAGACAAACTGCAACCGTTGCTGGAGGAAATCCGTGTAGCGGGTGGCCAGGCCCATGGTTTTGGCTCCGATGCGCGCAACGAAGAAGAGGTGGCGGCGCTGGTCGAGACCATTGAGCGTGATATTGGCCCGATCGAGGCGTTTGTCTTCAATATTGGCGCTAATGTGCCGTGCAGTATTCTGGATGAAACCCCGCGCAAGTACTTCAAGATCTGGGAAATGGCCTGTTTTGCCGGGTTCTTGACTGCGCAGGCAGTGGCTCGGCGCATGGTGCTGCGTGAGCGCGGCACGATTCTGTTCACAGGCGCTACCGCAGGCACCCGGGGCGCCGCCGGCTTTGCCGCATTTGCCGGCGCCAAGCACGGCTTGCGGGCCTTGGCCCAGAGCATGGCGCGGGAGCTGGGGCCGCGTAATATCCATGTGGCCCACGTGGTGGTGGATGGGGCCATCGATACCGCGTTCATTCGCGACAGCTTCCCCGAGCGCTACGCCCTCAAGGACCAGGATGGCATCCTCGGCCCGGCCCACATCGCCGATAACTACTGGTTCCTTCACGCCCAGCCGCGCGACGCCTGGACATTCGAGCTGGACCTGCGCCCCTGGATGGAACGCTGGTAAACCCTCTCATCGATCAAGGACCGTACCTATGAGCAAGACTGTCGAATTCTTCTTTGACCTGGGCAGCCCGGCCAGTTACCTGGCGTGGACCCAACTGCCTGGCCTGTGTGCTCGCCAAGGCGCAACGCTGCTCTACCGGCCTATGCTCCTGGGCGGGGTGTTTCAGGCCACCGGCAATGCCTCGCCGGCAATGATCCCGGCCAAGGGCCGCTACCTGTTCACCGACCTGGCACGCTTTGCCGAGCGCTACGGCGTACCGTTCGGGCTACCGCCGGGGTTCCCGCTCAATACGTTGATGCTGATGCGGGGTGTCATGGGCACGCAATTACAACACCCGGAGCGCTTCGAGGCGCTGTTGACGGCACTGTTCAACGGGCTGTGGGGGGAGCGGCGTAATCTTGGTGACGCGGCAGTGTTGCAGCAGACATTGGAGCAGGCCGGCTTCGACTTGGCTGCGTTCAGTGCACTGGCAGGTGATGCGCAGGTGAAGGCTGCGCTCAAGCAAGCGACAGAGGACGCGGTGGCACGCGGGGTGTTTGGTGCACCGACCTGCTTCGTCGGTGAGCAGATGTTCTTCGGGCAAGACCGCCTGGACTTTGTCGAGGACGCGCTGCGTCAGCCCGCCAGGCGTGTTTCCAGCTGAGTGCGTTCCCACAGGCTGAGCAGGTCGGCCGGGTTGGTGCCGTAGCGGTGCCAGTCATCAAGCCCGGCCTGGTCGCCGTTGGGCGCCTGGCAGTGGACGCAATGGGCAAGGCCTTCGGCGTCCAGGGCCAGGGTCATCTGCCAGCCTTCGATCACCACATCGACCAGGCCCTCACCGTGCTGGGCCCTGATTTGCAGGGGCTGAACACCGAGGGCCGCGTCGCGCAAGCGCTGATAGGCTTCTCGGGTGCTCACTGCACCGCTCCGATTCACAATCAGAAGTTCGCCGGGGTATTGGCGCTGATGATCTCAGCCTCATCCTGGCCGATGTTCTTGAAACTGTGTGGCAGGGTGGTGGGGATGTAGTAGCCATCGCCCGAGTTGAGCACGCTGACCTGGCCATCGACCCACAGCTCGACAGTGCCCCGGGTGACCAGGCCGCACTCTTCGCCCTCTGCATGCACGATAGGCTCGCCCGAGTCGGCACCCGGTGCGTACAGCTCACGCAGCATGCGCATTTGCCGGGCCTCGACACTGGCGCCGACCAGCAGCATGCGCAGGCCGTTACGGCCCAGGTCTGGCTGCTCGCTGGCGCGGAACACGAAGCGCTCTTCCCGCACCGGCTCGTCGAAGCTGAAGAACTCCGCCAGGCTCATCGGGATCCCTTCGAGCAGTTTTTTCAGGGAGCTGACCGAAGGGCTGACGCGGTTCTGTTCGATCTGCGAGATCGTCGAGTTGGTCAGCCCGCTGCGGCGGGCCAGTTCCCGTTGGGAGAGGTTGTTGCGTTCACGCACCAGTTTGAGTCGCGTCCCCGTGTCCATAGCCGCCTTGTAATTAGAGGTGTCAAAAATAATGAGCGAGGCATTAAAACACACTCTTGAGGCTTGCGCGCTGTGCTTATCAGGCGCGTGGCTCGCGTGGCATTGGCCATAGCCCTACCAGCAGCAACAGCGCCGCCACTGCCAGGAACGGCAAGCGCGGATCAAGGGCATACACCAGGGTGCCGGCCAGTGGCCCGATCACCGCGCCCATGCCCTGAGCGGCGCCGATCGAGCCGGCTGTGGCGCCTTGTTCCGAGGCGTGCATGGCATTGGCCGCCAGCGCCGAAAAGGCCGGGAAGACAAAGCCCATGCCGGCGGCGGCGACGAAAAAACAGCCCCACAGCCAGGGCGCCGTGGTCGCCAGCGCGCCGCAGGCAAAGCCCACTGCCGAAACACTGGCGCCTACCCGGATCATCTTCAACGGCGGCCACTCCAGTTGGCGCAGCAGGACCTGCGCCAGCATCAGTGCCACACCCACCGTGGTCAGGGCGATACCGGCGGCCTGGGCGGCTTCGGTCGGGCCCAGATGCAGGCGGTCAAGGGCGAAGAAGCCGACGATAATCTGTGACACCGTCACACTGAGCATGGCACTGAAGGCCACCAGCAAAGGCCGGCGCAGCCGTGGGTCGTTCAGTCGCACCGGGCTGG
Source organism: Pseudomonas sp. E1MeOHC2 (assembly GCF_058745025.1). Classification (NCBI taxonomy): domain Bacteria; kingdom Pseudomonadati; phylum Pseudomonadota; class Gammaproteobacteria; order Pseudomonadales; family Pseudomonadaceae; genus Pseudomonas; species Pseudomonas sp. E1MeOHC2. The sequence continues at coordinate 5,583,259 of NZ_CP196675.1, read as the reverse complement.
GCGCATGGCTGCGGGCCAGTGCCTGCGGCTTAAGTGTGAACAGCAGCACGAAGAACGCGCACACTGGCAGCAGCGACATGATGTGGAACGGCAGGCTCAGGCTATGCCGTGCCAGCAGTGCAGCCAGTGCCGGCCCAAGCACCAGGCCGACCGCATTCGCCGCCCCCAGCGAGGCCATGGCCCGCGCCCGGCGCTGTGGTTCGACATGGTCGGCGATCAGTGCGTTGCAGGCCACCGGGATAGCGGCGTAGAAGGCCCCGATGCAACCGCGCGCGAGCATCAGGCCGATGAAGGCCAGGGTTGCGCCTGGCAGCCAGCGCAGCGCGCCTTCGACGAACAGGCACAACAGCCAGTAGGCGAGGGTGAAACCTGCGCTGCCGAGCAGCAGCACGCGCCGGCGTCCTAACCGGTCGGCCGCGCGGCCCCACGGGCGAGCCAGCAGCACCCAGACCACGCCCGCCACGGTCACGGCGGCGCCGGCCTGCCAGGTGGCCATGCCGAGTTGTCGGGCGATCGGGCCGATCAGCGCGACGAAGGCCATCATCGACATGGTGCAGGCCATGTTGGCCAGCAGCAGTGGGCGTAAGTCCAGGGTGCTTGCAGGAACGAGAGTGGCAGAATCCTTTGCGACGTTCATAGGGCAGTCCAGAGAGGTTCAGCGATAAGTACGCTGATCTTAATAAGAATAATTATTGAATGTCGAACTCCCTGGGCTGCCATGACTCAGTTGCTGCGACGCAGGGGGCCAGGCCACATGCTACGCAAGACGCCGTCGCGGCGCACCAGGGCATGCATCAGCGCTGCGCCCAGGTGCAGCACAATCGTCGCGAAAAGCAGGTAGCCTGCCCAGCCGTGGGCTTGGCGTAGCACGGCATACAGCTGCAGGTCATGCGGGGTGATGGCAGGTAGCTGCAGGGGCCGTGGATAGCCGCCAGCCGACAGCATGGCCCAGCCCAACAGTGGCATGGCCAGCATCAGACCATAGAGCAGCGCATGCGAGGCCCCGGCGGCGAACCGTTGCAGCGGTGGCAGGTCGCGTGGCAAGGGTGGGTGGGGCAGGGCCAGGCGCAGGCCGATACGCACAACCACCAGCACCAGCAAAGCCAGGCCCGTTGCCTTGTGCAGGCTGATCAGCACGGGGTGGCGCAGTGATAAGTCACTGACCATGCTCACACCGATGAACAGCATGGCAAGGATCAACACGGCCATCAGCCAGTGCAATAAGCGGGCGAGGGGGTGGAAGGCTTCGGGTTTCATGGGCGGGCTCCAGTGCCGAGCGATTCACGGCTGCGACGGTTGAACGATTCCGAATACGCGGCCGACCGTGCGGCAAGAATCGGGTCGGCGGACGCTTCGATGCCGTGGGGCAGGATCAGCGGGTCGAAGTTAAGGTCGCGGCAAGCGCCTTGCTCAGGCGCGTCGACCTGTTCGAGCACGAGGGTGCCGGCATCCACGCTGGGCCGTTGCGCAGGCCAGGGGCTGGCCGGGTTGTCCACGGCATCGCCAGGCTCGGCCAGGACCAGGCGCAGGGTCCAGCGCAGCGGCCCTTGGGCAAGGCGCTGTTGCAGGTCATGCTGCAAGAACTGTTTGTCGTCCACTTGCCCAGGCAGCGCGGTAAAAGGGCTTTGCGGCTCCAGTTGCCAGCGTACCGGCTGGGCCGCCCCGGCGGCGTCGATCAGGCGAAAGGCATTGATGCTGTGGTACTGGGTGCTGGCGAAGCTGTTGCTTGGCTTGTAGCTCGCAGCCCACTGGCGGAACGCCGCACTTTCGGGGTGGGCGGCAAAGAAGGCCTGCTGCCTGGCCGGGTCCGGCTTGCCGGTGGCTGGGTCCGGTGTGCTGGCCAGGACTTGTTCGTAGAACGCTTGGGGGGTACTTACCGCCAGCACCGGCGGGTTGTTCATGCCGGTACGCCAGACCTGCCCGTCGTCGGTGGTTAGCTGAAGCGCCAGGCTGCGCACCGGGATTGCCGTGTCGGGTGCGAACGGGTTGGCGCCACCGATGGCGAAACGGCCGATCACGGGCACCCGTGCCTGGCTGAAAACCCGCGCCGTGGACAGGCTGGCGGCCTGCCCGCTGGCCTGGAAGTAGCCGCTGACGCACAGGCCTTTGGCGTGGTTTTTGCGGTAGCCCGGGTAGTGCCCTGCTTGGGCCTCGAAGGTGTCGATGATGCGCTTTGGCGTCAGGGCAGGTGCGCCGATCCAGCCTGCGGCATAGGCAAAACCTGCGCCTGCGGCCAGCATGACAGCGCCGATGGCCGCCAGGCGCAGCGCCTTGGCGGGGCCGTGCAAAGGTGAGTTCATGGTCAGCGTCCAGTTCTGTGAAGGTGCCGGTACGACGGCGCAGGGGAAAACTTATTCCCTCGGCGGGAATAGATTTTGTTGCCGGGCGTCTGCCTCATACACTGACAACCCCAGAGGCCGGGACATTGCCATGCACGATCTGGACGAACACCAGTGGCGCGAGCTGCTAGCGCGTCTGCGCCGCTTTGCCTTGTGGTTGACGCGTGAACCGGGCAGCGCCGACGACCTGGTGCAAGCCACTGTCGAGCGGGCTTTGAGCCGTCATGGCCAGCAACGTGAGGCTGAGGCGCTGCGCGCCTGGTTGTTCACCATCCTTTACCGGTTGTTTCTTGACGGCAAGCGCCGCGACCGCCTGCATGCCCGTTGGCTCTCCTGGTTCGGCCGTGCCGAGGTGGAAAGCGAGCCGGTTGGCGGCAACATTGAGGATATCGTCCTGGCCCAGGCCGACCTGCGTGCCTTCGCCCGGCTGTCGGCGGAGCAGCGTGCCTTGCTGCTGCTGGTGAGCATCGAAGGTTTGAGCTACAAGGAGGCCGCCCAGGCCTTGGGCATCCCCATTGGTACTGTGATGTCGCGCCTGTCGCGCGCCCGCAGTGCCTTGCGCGAACTGACCGAGGGCAACCCCCAACCCCCGGCCTTGCGGAGACTGAAATGACGCGCCTGATCCCCAGTGAAGACGAGCTGCATGCCTATATCGATGAGCGTCTAGCGCCTGCTCGCCGGGCTGAGGTCAAGGCCTGGCTGGCGGCCAACCCGCAGGAAGCGGCAAGGGTCGAGGGCTGGCGCAGCGATGCTCGGCGGCTGCGCGCGGCATTGGCCGGCCTGGGTGAGCAGCCGGGCGCCATGCACCTGGATCTGGGCCAATTAAAGCAGCGGCTGCGCCAGCGCCGTCAACGGCGCTGGGCGTCGGCGGCGGTTTTAGTGCTGGCACTTGGCGTTGGCGGTGTGGGCGGTTGGCAGGCACGCGAGGCCCTGTTGGCCAGCGTGGACCTGCCCATGGCCGACGCCGTCCAGGCTCATCGGTTGTTTGCCGGTAGTGAGGCTTTGGACATCCAGGCCAGCGACCCGACCCAATTGCGTGATTGGCTGGGGCGTCACTTCAACCGGGTGGGACAGTTGCCGGACCTGGCGGGGTATGGCTTCAGGCCGGTGGGCGCGCGGTTGCTCAGCAACGAGCAAGGGCCGGCGGCGCTCTTGGTGTTTCAGGATGGCAAGGGGGAACGTATCAGCCTGTTTTTGCGCTCGCCCGGTGAGCGTTATGAACGCATGCCGGATGGGCAGCGGGTGGATGGCCAACTGGAGGCGCGGTACTGGTCGCATGGGGCGTACAACTTTGCGTTGGTCAGTGCGGCGGACGATGCGCGTGGGGCGGGGGTAGGGGAGGCGTTGCGGTTGGGGTTGTAATGACCCATAACTGTAAGCGTCCGGCGAATTCTAAGGAGGAAGTCATGAAAGCTTTATCAATTGTCCGACCTAATGGTAGTCGGATTGCTTCAGGTGAGAAAACCCTTGAAGTACGTCGCTGGTATGCAAACCTCGACCCTACGGAAGATCTGCTAATTGTTGAGAACGGGCGGTTCCTGCATGTTGATGGTGAAGAAGATGCCGATGGCACCTCTGTGGCGATAGTACGTGTCAAAGCTATTCGGCCATTCGTATTCGCGGACATGCAAGCCGCCTGTGCAAGCCGCTTTGAAGAAGGCTGGTTGGCGTGGGAATTAGACGACGTGCGACCGATCGAAAGCGCTTTACCTACCCGCGCTGCCCGAGGCATTTACGAGGTAGATTTCCCCTGAACGACGGGTGGTGACCATCAACATCGCGCTGGAATGTTCGATCAAACCCTAGACTGTCTCTTGAGTTGATTGATGCGAGCCATATTTATCCGTTCGATGGTATGGCTAGGAGAGTTGAGTTCGAGTAGCTCAACACCAGTCGGCATGCCAACGGTGGTGCTTGGGTTGTTGAACCTGAAAAAAATTTCCTTATCGCTTGGCACGTTGGTATGGCTGGCCATATGGCTTAGTACGTCTCTGCCGATGCGGTCATTGGAATCAAACATAAAGTCGAGCGGAACACCAGCTTCGTTAACAGTCGTGCCTGAGTCTGTGCTTGAACTTGAGTCGCGACGCGACCATGTCTGTAAAGGGGCTGTGGCGGTTGACGCATTCGATCCTACTGAGGAGCGCCGTTGCATTGAGGTTTCATGAGGGTTGCGTTCTCTATTAAGAGGCGACCTGGATCTGGAGCGCGAAGATGCATTTGAGTTTAGGCTTTCGCTTGATGAAACTGTGGAGGACGCAGTCGATCCGCGACGCCGATTAAGAGGTGCGTTACCGATTAATTGAATACCCGCAGGTTGCCGCCCTCGAGCATTGTGGATAATTCCACTTTGCCACCTGTACATGTGCCCAGAGGGGTCGGTTCTATTTATAGGGTCGCCACCGCAATAGGCATAAGCGTTGCACCCACCATTACCAAATGGGCTCCAGCTATCAGGTGAACAGAAACGGTTGAGGTGGGGGGAGTAGAGTCTGTAGCCATTACCGAGAATATAATGGCCTGTCACAATGGATCGGCGTTGCCCATTGAATCCAAGAAGTTGACGAGCTTCAGGTTCAGGGGAATGTCCATACGGCGTATACGTGACAGCGACAGGCTCCTCCTCGAACGTGCGTAGGATGGAATTATACGGGTCGGCAATCAGTGGCATCGCTTGGCTACTTACCTCATTTTTAAGCGCTTGCGCTAAGGGAATGTCTTGGTGCCGTAGGAAGGTGTGAGTGGTAGTGTCGCTTATCTCAAGAACGAGATAGCCGTTTTGATAAAAAAATAGCCCTGGCGGGTTGTTGGAACTCATGATGAATTCAAGGTTGGCCACTGTTGGGGGCATATTGCTAGGGCGGGCCTGAGGGCGCAACTGGTAATTATGATAGGTGATCTATTAAGCGTGAAGTGTACAAGCATCAGGGGCTCCAGAGCATCTAAAGCACCGACAAAGCCAGTGCTCTGGATGCTATAAATCAGCTCAGTTCCAACCAGATCGGCGCATGGTCGGAAGGCTTTTCCATGCCGCGCAATTCATAGTCCACACCCGCCGCCTTGATCCGTGGCACCAAGTGCTGCGAAGCCATGATCAGGTCGATGCGCAGGCCGCGCTTGGGCTCATCCTCAAAACCGCGGCTGCGGTAATCGAACCAGCTGAAGCGGTCGGCCACTTCCGGGTGCAGGTGGCGGAAGCTGTCGACCAAGCCCCAGCCTTTAAGGCGCTCCAGCCACTCACGCTCTTCGGGCAGGAAGCTGCATTTACCGGTCTTGAGCCAGCGCTTGGCGTTGTCCGGGCCGATGCCGATGTCGCAGTCCTGGGGCGAGATATTCATGTCGCCCATCACCAGCACCGGTTGGTCGTTGCGGAACTGGCTTTCGAGCAGGGCCTGCAGGTCGCTGTAGAAGCGCTGCTTGGCTGGGAACTTGGTGGGGTGGTCGCGGCTTTCACCCTGGGGGAAGTAGCCGTTCATGATGGTGATCGGGTTGCCATTGTCATCGGCGAAGGTACCCCAGATGAAGCGGCGCTGAGCGTCTTCCTCATCGGTGGCGAAGCCCTTGTGCAGGCTGAGCGGGGGCTGGCGCGACAGCAGTGCGACGCCGTAGTGACCTTTCTGGCCGTGGTAGTGCACGTGATAACCCAGTGCCTGGACATCGGCCAGTGGGAACTGATCGTCGCTGACCTTGGTTTCCTGCAGGCCGATCACGTCAGGCTGGTGCTTGTCGATCAGTGCCGCCAGCTGATGCGGGCGGGCCCGCAGGCCGTTGATGTTGAAACAGACGATCTTCATGGAAAGACAATCCCGGTAAAAGCCGCGATGCTAGCCGACATCGCGCGTCATCACCAGCGTGGCGGGTTCGGGGGGCTGCTGCTAACGTGCTGTAGGGGTGAACGATGCCCGGTCGAGCCTATCCAAGGCACTGTAAGCCCATTCCAGGAGGACTGCCCGCAATGCCCGACACCACTGCCACCCCGGCCCGTATCTGCCAGCTCGACGATGGTTATAGCCGGGAGGCGCGTTCGCTGCTGTACAACGCCTACCGCCACGAGCCTACCTTCGCTTACATTTTCGAGGCGCAGCGCCCAGGTTACGAGCGCCGCCTGCGCGTCATGGTGCGTGAATGGGTACGCCAGCATTTCTATTTGCAACTGCCGGCCATTGGCCTGCTGGTGGATGACCGCCTGATCGCCCTGGCGCTGATCGTACCGCCGCTGCGCAGGCTGGGGGTGGCCGACAGCTGGGCCTGGCGTTTGCGCATGATGCTGGGTACCGGCCTGCGCTGCACGCGGCGCTACATGGACTATCAGGCGGCATTGGCCAGCTGCCTGCCTACGGACCAGGTGCACGTATTGCCGCTGCTGGGCGTGCATCCGCAATTTCAGGGGCGCCATTACGGCGAGCAATTGTTACAAGCTGTACATGACTGGTGCGCCGAAGACCCCAGTACCCAGGGCGTGGTACTGGACACCGGCAATGAGCACTACCTGGCGTTCTACCAGCGCCAGGGCTATGAAGAAATTGGCGAGGTCGCTGTAGGGCCAGTCCGAGAAAGGGTGTTCTTCCATCCCAACCCGGTCTCTTCAAATTCCGCTTTTGCCTGACAGGCCGCCAGACGGCTCCCTTGAGCGCCCGGCTCTGGTAGCATGCGCCGTATGACGTATTCAGGAAGATTGACCTGGGGCCTGGTTTTCTGGGTCGCCAGTTTTACAGCATGGGGCCAGAGCGAGTTGCTGGTGAAGGTAAAACCGGCCAACAAGGCGCTCAAGGCCAATGTCGAAGGCTATATCGGCAACCTTGGCGACCGTGACGAAGAAGCGCTGCTGCGTTTCAGTCGCGGGGCCGAGGAGCAGGCGCGCAAAGCCGCGCAGGCACTTGGCTATTATCAGGCCCAGATCGACACCGAGGTCAAGCCGCCGACAAAGGCCGACCAAGCCCCGCAATTGATAATCCAGATCGCCCCGGGCGAGCCTGTAAGGCTGCGCAACGTGACGGTACGCATCGAAGGCCCCGCCAGTGAAATGAAGGCGTTTCGAGTGCCTGACAGCAAGGCGTTGCGCGCTGGCGAGCAGCTCAACCACGGGCTTTACGAAGACGCCAAGCGGCTGATCCAGAACCAGGCCTCGCGCTATGGCTTCTTCGCCGGCCGCTTCAGCCGCCAGCGCCTGGCGGTCGACCCCCAGGCCGGTGTGGCCGACATCGAGCTGGTTTACCAGAGCGGCCCTCGCTACCGCCTCGGCGCAGTCAGGTTCGGCGGTGATACCCCACTGGATGAAGACCTGCTGCAGCGCATGGTCTCGTTCAAACCGGGCACACCCTATGACTCCGAACTGATCGCCGAGCTCAACAACGACCTGCAATCGAGTGGCTACTTCGAAGGCGTGCGGGTAGATGCCGCGCCGACCGCCGCTGTGGGCGAGGACATTCCGGTGGATGTCCGCCTGGAAACCCGAAAACCACGCACCATGGGGCTGGGCCTGGGCTTCTCGACCGACGTCGGCCCCCGCGGCAAGGCCAACTGGACGCGGCACTGGGTCAACCCACAAGGCCACAGCTATGGTTGGGAAACCGAGCTGTCGGCACCCCGGCAGAACGTTGGTCTGTGGTATGACGTGCCGCTCGACCCGCCGTTGACCGACAAACTGCGCTTTGCCGGGGGTTATCAGAACGAAGAGCTTGCGGGTACCGACACCCTCAGCAAGCTGCTCACCGTAGGGCCTGAATGGCACAGCAAGTTGCCCAGTGGCTGGCAGCGGGTCATCTCGCTCAAGTACCAGCGTGAAGAGTATCGCCTGGGCGATGACTCGGGGCTGAGCAATCTGCTGTTGCCGGGCGTCAGCTTTTCGTACCTGCGCAGCGACAACCGCATCGATCCGCACAATGGCTACCGCCTGCAGTTCGATACCCAGGTGGCCAAGGAAGGGCTGGTGTCCGACACCAACCTGCTGCATGCCAACGTGCTGCTCAAAGGCCTGACCACGCTCGGCCACAACCATCGCTTCCTCGGCCGGGTGCAGTTTGGCGGCAGTGCCACCAACGGTTACAAGCACAACATTCCGCCTTCGCTGCGCTTTTTCGCCGGTGGTGACCAGAGCGTGCGTGGCTACGACTACCAGACCCTGTCGCCGAAAAACAGCGATGGCGACCGCATCGGTGGGCGCTACCTGGTGGCTGGCAGCGTCGAGTATCAATATTCACTGACTGAAAAGTGGCGAGTGGCAACCTTCGTCGATCAAGGTAATTCGTTCAACACGCTTGAACTGCCCAGCCTCAAAACTGGCGTGGGTATTGGCGTGCGTTGGGTTTCACCGGTCGGGCCGCTGCGCCTGGACCTGGCCAAGGCACTCGATGACGAGGGCGGTATTCGCCTGCACTTCTCCATGGGGCCTGAGCTGTGACACGTGTGTTCAAATTCATACTGCTGGGCGTGCTCGGCGTGGTGGTGGCCGCAGGCCTTGTGCTGGGTGTGCTGGTGGGGACCGAACGCGGTAGCCGCTGGGCGTTGGCAAGGGTGCCGGGGTTGGAGGTCGCCGATTTCCAGGGGCGCCTGGCGGGCAGTTGGCAAGCCAGCCGGCTGAGCTGGGTCGAGGGCGGCAACCGGGTAGAGGTGCAGGCCCCGCTGTTGACGTGGTCCCCCGGCTGCCTGCTGCGCGCCACCTTGTGCATCGAGCAGTTGCATTCGCAACGCATCGACATGGCCTTTGCGCCGAGTGATGCGCCTGCCGACAGCGGCCCGCTGCAACTGCCGGCCCTGCGTTTGCCGGTTGCCATCGAGCTGGGCGAGGTCAAGATCGGCCAGCTGCGCCTGGACGGCAGCGACTTGCTCGGTGACTTGCAACTGGCAGCCCACTGGACCCGAACGGGGATGCGTATCGACCACCTGCAGCTGCAACGCGATGACCTGCGTCTGGACCTGCAAGGTGACCTGCAGCCTGAAGGTGACTGGCCAGTGCAATTGCAGGGGCAGGTTCAACTGCCTTCGGTGGAGGGTAAAAGCTGGCAGCTGGCAGTGACAGTGCAAGGCGAGTTGCAGAAAACCCTAAAGCTCGAAGGCACCACCTCGGGGTATCTCGATGCCAAGCTCAACGGTGAGCTGCAGCCATTGGCCGAGCACTTGCCGGCAACGCTGCAGATCCGTTCCGAGGCGTTCAAGCCGACCGCTTCGCTGCCCGATACCCTGCAGTTCAACCAGCTTGAGCTCAACGCCAAAGGCGATTTGCTCAAAGGCTATAAATTGTCGGGCTCGGCCAGCTTACCCGCTGAACAGTCGCCGATTGCCTTGGCGCTGACCGGGTGGGTCGATAGCAAGGGGGCCAAGGTCGATGCTCTTGACCTTAACGCCAGCGATAGCCAGCGGCTAAAGCTGCAGGCCAGCGCCGATTGGCAACAAGGCCTGAGCGCCGATGCCCAGCTTGAATGGCTGGATTTCCCGTGGCTGTGTCTGTACCCGCTGGAAACCCCGCCTGACGTCACGCTCAAGCGTTTCAATGCCCAGGTTCACTACCGCGATGGTAATTACCAAGGCACCTTCAATGGCGCTCTGGACGGCCCGGCGGGTGCTTTCACGCTGGCCAGCCCATTCGAAGGTGATCTGACCCAGGTGAAGCTGCCGCAGCTGGCGCTCACCGCAGGGCAAGGCAAGGCCGCCGGCAGTGTTGCCGTGCGCTTTGCTGACACGCTGGCGTGGGATGTCGATGTGCAACTCTCGGCGCTCGACCCTGCGTACTGGCTTGCCGAGTTGCCCGGTACACTGGCCGGACCACTGCGCAGCAAAGGTGAAATGAAAGGCGATGAGCTCAAACTCGATGCCCAGCTCGACCTGAAAGGCCGCCTGCGCGGTCAGCCCGCGGTGCTCAAGGTCGAAGCCCAAGGGGCAGGGGAGAGCTGGACCTTGGGTGCCTTGGCGATCCAGTTGGGTGACAACCGCATCAACGGCAGTGGCAGCCTGCAACAGCGGCTGGCCGGACGCGTGGATCTCGATCTGCCGCGCCTTGGGCAGCTTTGGCCCAGGCTACAAGGTCAGGTCAAGGGCCGGCTGGACGTGACCGGGACCTTGAAAGCGCCACAAGGCACGCTGACCCTGCAGGGCCAGCAGCTGGCGCAGGCCGAAAACCGTATTCAGCGGCTGGACCTCGACGCGCGCCTTGATAACGCCCAGCGTGGCGTGATCGACCTCAAGGCCAGTGGCATACACCTCGGTGACACGGCGCTGGGTACCTTGCAGGCCAATGGCAAAGGCGACATTCGCCAGCAGGCCCTGACCCTGGCACTCGACGGCCCGCAGCTCAAGCTGGACCTTGGCCTGGACGGCCAGTTGAACAAGGGCGACTGGCGGGGTCGTCTGGCCAGTGGGCGCATCCAGGCCGGTGGCCAGGACTGGCAGTTGCAGGCACCAGCACGCTTGCAGCGGTTGGCCAGCGGCACGCTGGATTTTGGCGCCCATTGCTGGCGCTCTGGTCAGGCCAGCCTGTGCGGTGAAGACCAGCGCCTGGCACCTGATCCGCGCCTGCGCTACCACCTCAAGCAGTTCCCCCTGGACAGCCTAGCCCAGTGGCTGCCAAAGGACTTTGCCTGGCAAGGCCTGCTGAACGCTGACGTCAACCTGGACATCCCGGCCAGTGGCCCCAAGGGCAGCATCCTCGTAGACGCCAGTGGCGGCACCCTGCGGGTGCGTGACAAGGGGCGCTGGATCGACTTCCCCTATCAGACCTTGCGCCTGGACAGCACGTTGGCGCCACGACGTATCGACGCCCGCCTGGATTTTCGCGGCGAGCGCCTGGGTGAACTGAGTTTGAACACCCACCTCGACCCATTGGGCAAAAACAAGCCGCTGTCGGGGGATTTCCGCCTGGCGGGCCTGGACCTGTCGGTCGCCCGCCCGTTCGTGCCCATGGTCGAGCGCCTGGCCGGGCAGTTGAATGGCAGCGGTCGTTTGTCGGGTACCTTGCTTGCACCACAGGTCAACGGCAACCTGGTGCTGAGCCATGGCGAAGTCAGTGGCGCCGAGTTGCCGGTAAGCCTGGAAGACCTGTCGTTGCAGGCATCGATCGCGGGTGAGCAGGTTCAGCTCAATGGCGGTTGGCGCAGTGGCGAAGCGGGGCGCGGCCAGTTGACCGGCAATCTGACCTGGGGCCAGGCCCTGGGCATGGACCTGCGTTTGCAAGGGCAGCAACTACCGGTGACGGTGGAGCCTTACGCCACGCTGGAGGTTGCCCCCGACCTGACCCTGCGCCTGATTGATGACAAGCTGGCGATAACCGGCAAGGTACAGGTGCCAAAAGGCAAGATCACGGTACGTGAGCTGCCGCCATCGACTGTGAAGGTTTCCGATGACACGGTGATCGTCGGCCATCAGACCGAAGAGGGTAACCCCCCCATGGCAATGGCCATGGACATCGATGTCGAAGTCGGGCGTGACAAGCTGTCATTCAGTGGCTTTGGCCTCACGGCCAACCTGCTCGGTCACGTGCACATCGGCGACAACCTCGATACCCGGGGTGAGCTCAGCCTGGCTGACGGCCGTTACCGCGCTTACGGGCAGCGCCTGACTATTCGCCGGGCGCGGCTGCTGTTCGCCGGCCCGCTCGATCAGCCGTACCTGGACATCGAGGCGATTCGCAAAGTAGATGACGTAATTGCCGGTATTCGCTTGAGCGGCAGTGCTGAGCAGCCCACCACAAAGGTGTTTTCCGAACCTGCCATGAGCCAGGAGCAGGCCCTGTCGTACCTGGTGCTGGGGCGCCCCTTGGGCACGACGGGTGAAGACAACAACATGCTTGCCGAGGCAGCGTTGGGCTTGGGGCTGGCAGGTAGTGCCGGCATCACCGGGAGCCTGGCATCGAGCCTGGGTATCGACGACTTCCAGCTGGATACCGAAGGCTCAGGCAATACCACCAGTGTGGTTGCCAGCGGCAACCTGACCGAGAAGCTGAGCTTGCGTTACGGGGTGGGGGTGTTCGAACCGGCCAACACCATCGCGTTGCGCTACAAGTTGAGCCGCATGGTGTACCTGGAGGCGGCCAGCGGGTTGGCAAGCTCGCTGGATATCTTCTACAAACGGGACTTCTGACCGCCGCGGTCAACGGACCGTGGCAGCCTCGATGAATTCATTGGTATCGGGCGTGGGCGGGGGCGTGAATTTGGGCATGCGCACCGGTGTGATCAGGCTGGTGTATTCCTCGATCAGCCTGTTGAGCGCTTCAGGCGGCTCGCTGGCCTGGAACTGCATGCGGATCTGCACCTCGTCAGGGTCTCGACTATCGCCCTGACGGCCCTGGCCGCCAATGGTCACCTTGAAGCTGGCGGCGTTGTTCTCACTGGCGGTCAGCAACGCCTGTTGCGCCTCGGTCCCTTTGACCCTAACCGACAGGTCCACCTGCATGCGCTCCAGCGCCAGGCCCTTGGGTGACACCAGTGCAAACAAGGGCACGCGCATGATGTGCTGCTCATCCATGGCCACCTCGACCATCTTGGCTTTCATCGGGGCGCCCAGTGCGTCGGTATCACAGTCGAAGAATTGATCGAACAGGTTGATGTACTGTTGCGCAATCAGGCTGTTGGTGGCGCTCGCGGCTTCTTGCAGGCCGCGCGTGATCTCGCGCAAATCGATCGATGTCATGGGGGCGAGGGACTTTTCCAATCATCAGGCTCCTGGGTCCAGGTGGTGCCCCCTGCTGCAAGGGGGCGATTGTTACCGACATCAGTTCGCAGGAGGGGTGGCGGGCTTCGCCTTGCTGCCACCTTCTTTTTGGCTGACAGGTTCCGGGTTGCTGCTTTTGGCCGGGGCGTTCAGGGTATCGGCCTGTGAGATTTTGTCCGTGCTATCGAGCGTCGCGCTCTTGACGATGGTGGGTTTGGTGGCGGCATCGGTGAGGAAATCGATGACCCTCATCATCGCTTCGGGCGGGTCTTGGCGCTTCAGGGTCGTGTTGAATGCGTAGCGGGCGCGGGTATCGGTCTTGCGGGTCTGCGTGGACTTGTGGCTGATGCTGCCCTTGACGTTCAGTTTGAACGGCCCCCACCCAAGAGACCCACCGGCCTCGGCGGCCATGCTCTTGTCGGTTACATCTTCCGACATCTGATTGATGGTCAGTTCGAACTCGACATGGCCTTCCTCGATGGCGATGTTCGGGTGGGTAATCGCCGCCACCAGCGGTACTTTCATCGTCTTGCTGACGACACCTTGGTATTCGCCCTGTTCGTCAACGATGGTTTCGTCATAGTCGAACTGGATGGCGACGGCCTTGCCTTCCTGGACGCAGACTTGCATCAGGAAGTCGGCATAGGACTTGCTGGCGGTGACCTGCGCCTGCACCATGGCTTGCAGGGGGCCTGCGATCATGCGGTCCATCGGCAAGGCATTGACGACGGATCCGATGAGGCTGTTGTCTATGGGCATAGCTGGATTCTCTTTTTAGGGGGCGGTGGGCGTCAGTGGCGACCACAATGCTCATGGCTAGCGAACGCAAGGTTCCTGGCGGCGGATATTGCCGATCTGGCGCAGGCTAAGGCCGTATTTGTCGGCCAACAGGCTGCGCGACAAACCATCGGCGCTTTCTTTTTGGATTTGCAGGTTGCGCAGCTGGCGCGTGAAGTGGTCGGCCTTGGGGATTTCCAGGGCCACGCCGGCGAAGCGCTTGATCAGCGCGTCGAGCGCTTCGGCTGGCAGCACATCGGCAAGCTTGGTGCGCTCGCGGTGCTTGGGGATGTATTTGGGCCTGCCGCCATAGGCGCAGGTCAGTTGAAAAGCATTGTCGATACCGATGCACTCGATCAGCGCTTGCAGTGAGTGCGGCAACTGGCTGACATCTATGCAGGTGAGGTCTGGTAACTCCATGCGACGCTCCTTCGTTCGGGGTTGCGATGCGGGACGCGATCACCAGCGGCGTTATGTCGAAGGTGTGACTGGATTCTCAGGTAGAGCCAAGGCGCGTCGCTAGGCGGCATATAAGCTGGGGGTTGTAGCCTCGGTGAACAGGGTTTGCAGGCAGTGATTTAGCTTGCTGTAGGACATCGCTTCATCTTTTCGCTACAGGTGTTGATTTCCCGTTGGCGTGGTACCTGACATGGCTGCTGGGGGCTATAACCCTCAGTCACACGGGTAGCTGCTCAGCAGGCTGGCGCTTTTCAAGTAGGCCCGGGGGGTTGTGGTCATGCCCTGGGGCAGGGCACGCCAGTCGACCAGCAGGCACAGCGCACTGAACGCGTGCTCGCCGCGCTTTCCTACAATGCGATCAGAAAAGTTTCGGCGATAAAGTGCTCGTGTCTGCTGCACGGAGTACACCTGATCGGCCTGCGCCAACGTCTGGCGGGCCAGGCCCGGCAACTGCGATGCTGGCAAGGTGAAGTGAACCTGGCTGGCATGAGGGTGCAGATAGCCGGCTTCGCGAACGCTGTGCCAGAGTTGTTGCCATTGGCTGGAGCCAGCGCTGGCGGCCAGCTCGCTGCCTAGTTCGAGCAGCTGTTCGGCAGGCGTCTGGCGAGTGTCCAGCGCATAAAGAGGGAAGGAAGTCAGAGCAAAGGATGCGAACAGCATGGATTTGTACATGGTGCCTCCGGCACGGGCGATGAGGGCCCAATGCTTTCAGGCGGACGGCACCACGCTAAGCAGGAAATGCAGCGCCGGTGCGGGTGGGCGTTGTATCATGGCCGCCGCTCGTTGCGAGCCATTTGCCCCTGATGTTGCAAGGAACTATCAATGACACACGTGCAGCGCCTCAAATATTCACTTCTGATCATCCTGGTGGTACTGGGCCTCATGCTGGGCCTGTCCCACCTGCAAAAGCAGGGCACGATCAGTGAGCAGACCTTCCAGTTGGTGGCGATCGCCATTGCCGTGGTCGTGGTTGTGATCAATGGCATTCTGCGGCGCAAGGTCAAACCCTGACCTGTGCGGGCCGGCCAGGTGTGGCCGGCCATACGCTCAGCGTGGCGAGGCTTGGTCCAGCACCGCGCGGGCCTGGGGGTTGAGGCTGTAGCATTTGTCGCTGCCCAGGTTGATGACGCCTTCGGCACACAGCCGCTTGAGTACTTCGCGCACGCTCAGAAATGACAGCGGAATATCCAGTTGCTCCAGCTGTGCATGCACGCCGCGCACGCCAATGCTGCGGCCATTGCGGTCTGCCGCGTGCAAGGCATCGATCACCTTGAGGCGAATGAGGCTGGTGCGCAGGCCAAAGGTGCGCAACAGCTCGCGAATGTGTTCGTTCCCGACACGCTCGTCGGCGAAAGCGTCCTGTCCTTTGGGCGCCTTGCCTGGGATGTGCCCAGCCTGCATTGAGGGTTGCGGGTTGTACATGTGAATGCTCCTTTTCGTGGACTACCCGAAATGTGGTTGCCTCACTTACTAGGACGAATGAGAACGGAAAATCTGCAGCCCGCCCGAAAAAAAATTGCCTGCTCCTGTTTCAAGACGTTCTATCGCCTTGTAATACGTAAAATTTTCACGCAGCCATTCGTCTGATCGGGATGACCCCTGAATCCGAGGTGTGCCCGTGTTTTCGATTTCGCGTCCCATGACCCGTGCCAGCCTGGCCGCTGCCCTGGTCGCCTTCAGCATTGCCGCGCAAGCACAGCCTGCCAGCGCTGATGCCAGCGCACAGATTCGCCGTACCAGCTTTGGGGTGCCGCACATCGTGGCCAAGGATGAGCGCGGCCTGGGGTACGGCATCGGTTATGCCTACGCACAGGACAACGTGTGCCTGTTGGCCAACGAAGTGCTGACGGTGAACGGCGAGCGGTCGCGCTACTTCGGTGCCAAGGGTAAAACCATCGAGCAACGGGACAACCTTGCCAGCGACCTGTTTTTCACCTGGCTCAACACGCCGGCTGCCGTGGGTGCGTTTCTCCAGGCTCAACCGGCGCCAGTGCGTGATCTGCTGGAGGGCTATGCGGGTGGTTTCAACCGTGCCCTGGCCGAGCGCCGTAGCCAAGGTTTGCCTGCAGAGTGCGCAAAGGGGGACTGGGTGCGGCCGATCACTAGCCAGGACCTGGTCAAGCTGACCCGTCGTCTGCTGGCTGAAGGGGGTGTCGGTCAGTTCGTCGAGGCGCTGGCAGGGGCGCAGCCGCCCGCGCTGTCCAGTCAGCACGGGGCACCGGATTTTGCCTCGGCACTGGCCCGCCAGGCGCGCTTTGCATCGGAGCGAGGCAGCAACGCGGTGGCAGTCGGGTCGCAGCGCTCGGCCAACGGCCGTGGCCTGTTGCTGGCCAACCCGCACTTCCCCTGGATGGGCGGCATGCGCTTTTATCAAATGCAGCTGACCATACCGGGCCAATTGGATGTGATGGGGGCTGCATTACCGGGCCTGCCCGTGGTGAACATCGGCTTCAACCGGCATCTGGCCTGGACGCACACGGTTGATACGTCAAACCATTTCACGCTCTATCGCCTTGAGCTTGATCCAAAAGACCCGACCCGCTACTTGCTCGACGGCAAGTCGCTGCCGTTGTCGCGGCAGACTGTCAGCGTCACGGTCAAGGCAGAAGATGGCCCCTTGAGCCAGGTTGAACGCCAGGTCTACAGCTCGAAGTTCGGGCCAGTGGTGCAGTGGCCAGGGCGCCTGGACTGGGACGCACGGGCAGCTTACAGCTTGCGCGACGCCAACCTGGAGAACACGCGGGTGCTGCAGCAGTGGTATCGCATCAACCATGCCGACAGCCTGGACGCGCTGAAGGGCTCGGTGGAGCAGTTGCAAGGCATTCCCTGGGTCAACACGCTTGCTGTGGATGAAGGCGGCCGAGCGCTGTACCTCAATCAGTCGGTGGTCCCGTACGTCGATCAGCAACTGCTCAGTGCATGCAGCAACCCCAAGGCATCGGGGCGCCTGGTGGTATTGGATGGCTCGCGCAGCGCCTGCCAGTGGAAGGTCGATGCGCAAGCTGCGCAGCCCGGCATCTTCCCGGCGCGATTACTGCCGAGCCTGGAACGCAAGGACTTTGTACAGAATTCCAACGACCCCGCCTGGATGGCCAACCCCGCGCAGCCTTTGACCGGCTATTCGCCGCTGGTCAGCCGCAATGACCAGCCGCTGGGCATGCGTGGTCGTTTTGCCCTGCACCGCCTGCAAGGCACAGCCAAGCTGGGTATCGACGACCTGCAGCACATGGTCACGGATGATGAAGTCTACCTCGCCAGCCTGCTGTTGCCGGACCTGTTAGCGTGGTGCAAGGGGGCCGCAGCAGACCTGCAGCCCGTGTGTGCCAGCCTGGTCGCCTGGAACGGCAAAGCTGACCTGGACAGCGGCATCGGGCTGGTGCATTTCCAGAACATGTTCGAGGCCCTGGCGGCTCATCCTGAGAGCTGGCGGGTGGCATTCGACCCGGCTGACCCGCAGCATACGCCGCGCGGCCTGGCAGTTGAGCAGGCTGCGGTGCGCAAGCTGCTGCGCGAGGCGGCCTTGGCGTCGTTGCAGCAGGTGAGTGAAAGCGGGGTAGGGCGCGACAGCCAATGGGGGCAGGTGCAGCAAGCTATCGATGGCACGCCGGTGCCGGGTGGCCCGCAGGGGCTTGGGGTCTACAACGCGATTCACAGCGTGCCGCATGGGCCGGGCAAGCGCCTGGTGCTCAGTGGCACCAGCTACCTGCAACTGGTCAGCTTCACCGATCAGGGGCCTCAGGCCCGGGGGCTGCTGGCGTTTTCCCAGTCGAGCGAGGCGGGTTCGGCCCATGCCCATGACCAGACCAAGGCATTCTCGGCCAAGCAACTGGCAGTGATTCCGTTTACCGAGGCGCAGATAAAGGCGGACCCCGAGTATCGGGAGTATGTGATCAGTGAGCGGGACAAAGGGGCAGTGGCTCAGCATTAAAGGAATCTGGGGCTGCGAAGCGGCCCCAAATTTTCGGCTGTTCAGGAAAACTCGAACGGCGCCAGCTGAAAGCCCTGTTCGTCAACCTGCAAGGTCCAGCCCCGACGGTCCCAGTCCCCCAGCACGATGCGTCGTGCCGGTTGGCCGTCTACCACCAGCTTGTGAATCGCCGGCCGGTGGGTGTGGCCATGGACCAACGTCCTGACCCCGTGCGCCGCCATCACCTTTGGCACTTCCTCCGGTGTGACGTCGACGATCTCCGTGGCCTTCATGCGCGTTTGCGTGCGGCTTTCGCTGCGCAGCTTGCGCGCCAGTTTGTGCCTGGAGGACAGCGGCAGGTGCCGCAAAATCCACAGGCTCAATGGGTTGCGCAGGTAACGACGCAGCTTCATGTAGGCCAGGTCCCGCGTGCACAGTGTGTCACCGTGCATCAGCAGTACCTGCTCACCGCCCAGTTCGATCACGCTCGGGTCGGCCAGCAAGGTACAGCCGGCGGCCTCGCAGAAGTCCTGACCGATCAGGAAATCACGGTTGCCGTGCATCAGGTAGATCGCCGTACCGCTGTCGCTCAACTGGCGCATGGCCTGGCAAATCGATTGCTGGAACGGCGTCATGGCATCGTCGCCGATCCACGCCTCGAAGAAATCGCCAAGGATGTACAGCGCCTTGGCATGCCGCGCACGGCCATCGAGCAGATCAAGAAACGCCCGGGTGATATCCGGGCGTTCTTCTTGCAGGTGCAGATCAGAGATCAGCAATATCACCCAACGATCTCGGCTTTCTCGATGATCACGTCATCTTTCGGCACGTCCTGGTGGCCGGATTTGGAGCCGGTGGCAACGGCTTCGATCTTGTCGACGACGTCCTGGCCTTCGGTCACTTTACCGAATACGGCATAGCCCCAGCCCTGCACGTTCTTGCCGCTGTGGTTGAGGAAGTCGTTGTCGGAGGCGTTGATGAAGAACTGCGCCGAGGCGGAGTGCGGCTCCATGGTGCGGGCCATGGCGATGGTGTACTTGTCGTTTTTCAGGCCGTTGTCGGCTTCGTTCTGGATGCTGGCACGCTTGTCACGCTTTTCGTTCATGCCTGGCTCGAAACCGCCGCCCTGGATCATGAAGCCTTTGATCACACGGTGGAACACGGTGTTCGAGTAGTGGCCGGCTTCAACGTAGGCCAGGAAGTTGGCAACGGTCAGAGGGGCTTTTTCGGCGTCCAGTTGCAGGACGATGTCGCCGTGGTTGGTGCTCAGTTTGACTTTGGACATGCTGAAATTCGCTCTTTCAAGGCAATCAAAAATTAGGGTGCGCAGTGCGCGGGTTATCACCTGACGCAGGATCAGGCGATCGCGACACAATGGCGCGCACGGGCCATTTTGCCAGGCTGCGGCAAAAAAGCCGTGATAAATCGCGCCAGTTTGTCCGAGCCCGGCTGTCAGCAGCTTGACTGCTTCGGCTATGATAGGCCCTTTGATTCAATCGGCCTACCCAGGCCGGACACGTGCATTCAAGGATCCTATGAGCAAGCCCACTGCCGACAACGCGCCCAACGCCGCTGCCAAAGGCGCCCCCGCTGTCCCTGCGAACTTCCTGCGGCCGATCATCCAGGCCGACCTGGACTCGGGCAAGCACAGCAGCATCGTCACCCGTTTCCCGCCGGAGCCCAACGGTTACCTGCACATCGGTCACGCCAAGTCGATCTGCGTGAACTTTGGCCTGGCCAAGGAATTCGGTGGCGTCTGCCACCTGCGTTTCGACGATACCAACCCGGCCAAGGAAGACCAGGAGTACATCGACGCCATCCAGAGCGACGTCAAGTGGCTGGGCTTCGACTGGGCCGGCGACGTGCGCTACGCCTCCAATTACTTCGACCAGTTGCACGACTGGGCCGTCGAGCTGATCAAGCGTGGCAAGGCCTATGTCTGCGACCTGACCCCTGATCAAGCCAAGGAATACCGCGGCAACCTCAAGGAGCCGGGCAAGAACAGCCCGTTCCGCGAGCGCAGCGTCGAAGAAAACCTCGACCTGTTCGCCCGCATGAAGGCCGGCGAGTTCAAGGACGGTGAACGCGTACTGCGAGCCAAGATCGACATGGCGTCGCCGAACATGAACCTGCGCGACCCTATTCTTTACCGCATCCGCCATGCCCACCACCACCAGACCGGTGATAAGTGGTGCATCTACCCCAACTATGACTTTACCCACGGCCAGTCGGACGCCATCGAGGGCATCACCCACTCGATCTGCACCCTGGAGTTCGAAGGGCACCGTCCGCTGTACGACTGGTTCCTCGACAACCTGCCGGTACCGGCGCACCCGCGTCAGTACGAGTTCAGCCGCCTGAACCTGAACTACACCATCACCTCCAAGCGCAAGCTCAAGCAATTGGTCGACGAAAAGCACGTCGATGCCTGGGACGACCCGCGCATGTCGACCCTGTCGGGCTTCCGCCGTCGCGGTTATACGCCAGCGTCGATTCGCAACTTCTGCGAAATGATCGGCACCAACCGTTCTGACGGCGTGGTCGATATGTCGATGCTTGAATTCAGCATCCGTGACGACCTCGACCGCACTGCACCACGCGCCATGTGCGTGCTGCGCCCACTGAAAGTGGTCATCACCAACTACCCGGAAGGCCAGGTCGAGCAGCTCGAACTGCCGCGTCACCCTAAAGAAGACATGGGTGTGCGTGTGCTGCCGTTCGCGCGTGAGCTGTACATCGACCGCGACGACTTCATGGAAGAGCCGCCAAAGGGCTACAAGCGCCTGGAGCCGGCCGGTGAAGTGCGCCTGCGTGGCAGCTATGTCATCCGCGCTGATGAAGCCATCAAGGATGCCGACGGCAACATCGTCGAGCTGCGTTGCTCGTACGACCCGGACACCCTGGGCAAGAACCCGGAAGGCCGCAAGGTCAAGGGCGTGATCCACTGGGTGCCGGCCGCAAGCAGCGTCGAGTGCGAAGTGCGCCTGTACGACCGCCTGTTCCGCTCGGCGAACCCGGAAAAGACCGAAGACGGCGGCACCTTCCTGGACAACATCAACCCGGATTCGCTGCAAGTGCTGACCGGCTGCCGTGCCGAGCCGTCGCTGGGTCAGGCGCAGCCTGAAGACCGCTTCCAGTTCGAGCGCGAAGGTTACTTCTGCGCCGACCTCAAGGACAGCCAGCCGGGTCGCCCGGTGTTCAACCGCACCGTCACCCTGCGTGACTCCTGGGGCAGTTAAGGAACCGTCGTGCTTAACATCTACAACACCCTGAGCAAAACCAAGGAAGCCTTCAAGCCGCTCGATGGCAACAAGGTGCGCATGTACGTCTGCGGCATGACCGTGTACGACTACTGCCACCTTGGCCATGGTCGCAGCATGGTGGCCTTCGACCTGGTCACCCGTTGGCTGCGCAAGAGCGGCTATGAGCTGACCTACGTGCGCAACATCACCGACATCGACGACAAGATCATCAACCGGGCCAACGAGAACGGCGAGACCTTCGACGCGCTGACCGCCCGCATGATCGACGCGATGCACGAGGATGAGCGCCGCCTCAACATCCTGCCGCCGGACCAGGAGCCGCGTGCCACCGACCACATCGCCGGCATGCACGCGATGATCCAGACGCTGATCGACAAGGGCTACGCCTACGCGCCAGGTAACGGCGACGTGTACTACCGGGTAGGCAAGTTCGTCGGTTACGGCAAGCTGTCGCGCAAGAAGATCGAAGACCTGCGCATCGGTGCCCGCATCGAGGTCGACGAGGCCAAACAGGACCCGCTGGACTTCGTGCTGTGGAAAGGCGTCAAGCCGGGCGAGCCGAGCTGGGAGTCACCCTGGGGCCCCGGTCGTCCGGGCTGGCACATCGAGTGCTCGGTGATGTCCACCTGCTGCCTGGGTGAAAGCTTCGACATCCACGGTGGCGGTAGCGACCTGGAGTTCCCGCACCACGAGAACGAGATCGCCCAGAGCGAGGCCGCTACCGGCAAGCAGTACGCCAATGCCTGGATGCACTGCGGCATGATCCGTATCAACGGCGAGAAGATGTCCAAGTCGTTGAACAACTTCTTCACCATCCGCGATGTGCTGGAGAAGTACCACCCGGAGGTGGTGCGTTACCTGCTGGTGGCCAGCCACTACCGTAGCGCCATCAACTACTCCGAAGACAGCCTGCGCGATGCCAAGGGCGCTCTGGAGCGCTTCTACCACGCACTGCGCGGCCTGCCACGGGTGGCGGCCAAGGGTGGCGAAGCGTTTGTCGAGCGTTTCAGCGTGGCGATGAACGACGACTTCGGCACCCCGGAAGCCTGCGCCGTGCTGTTCGACCTGGTGCGCGAGATCAACCGCCTGCGCGACAGCGACCTGGAGGCTGCTGCTGGCCTGGCTGCGCGCCTGCGTGAGCTGGGGGATGTGCTGGGTGTGCTGCAACTGGAGGCCGATGACTTCCTGCGTGCGGGGGCGGAGGGCAAGGTCGATGCTGCTGAAGTCGAAGCCTTGATCCAGGCGCGCCTGCAGGCGCGTGCAGACAAGAACTGGGCGGAATCCGACCGTATCCGTGACCAACTGACCGCCCTGGGCGTGGTGCTGGAAGACAGCAAGGGCGCAACTACCTGGCGCTTGGCTGACTGATCAGTGAAGCGAGGGGGCTGCCAGGCAGCCCTTTCGCGACACACTGCTAAACAGCAGGCAGCGTTTTTCTCCCCAACACCGCTCGCCCTTTCTTCATGCCGACCGCCAGGGCCGACAAGATCAGGGCAATACACAGCCAGTCCCATCCGCTTGGCACCTCTTGGACGATCAACGCTGAGCTGACGATGCCGAATACCGGAATCAGCAGCGACAGCGGCGCCACCGTGGACACCGGATATTCGCGCAACAGGTAGTTCCATCCCCAATAGCAGAAATGCGTCGCGGCATACACCTGGAACGCCAGGGAAAAGACCACGACGGCATGCGTCTGCGATGCCAGTGCCACGAACGGCCTTGCGCCGTGCAGCCACCAGGTCAGCGAAAGCAAGGGTATCGGTGCAAAAAGGCTGGCCCATACGACGAAGGCAAAGATCGCCTTCACCTTTGACAGCTTGATGATGACGTTGCCGATGCTCCAGGCCAGCGCGCTGATCAAGACCAGCGTCAAACCTGTTGTCGTGGTTTTGCCGGGGCTTGCTGCCAGGATGCCAACCAAGCCGGCTGCCGCCAGCACGATGCCGATCAGCTGGGGGCCGGTAAGGGGTTCGCGAAACAGTAAACAGCCCCAGGCCAAGGTAAAGAACGCACTGAACTGAATCAGCAGCGAGGCGCTGCCGGGCGGCACGCCCATGGCAATCCCCAGATTGATCAAGGCCCACATGGCAACGCCAAAAATCAGGCCGTATGCAGCTATCCAGTAGACGGCAACCTTCGGGCGCTTCACGAAGAACACCCACGGCAATGCGCACAGCGCGAAGCGGATGCCGGTGAGCAGCAGGGGATCGACCTGGGCCAAACCCAGTTTGGTGATCGGGAAATTGATACCCCACAGGGCAGTAACCAGGACGGCAAGGATCAGGTGTTTTTTGTGCATGGCATGGCAATCTTCTGAGGTCGCGGCAGTGCGCCTTGACGCGTGAGGAATATGCCGAATCACGATTTGGCCCGCTTTCAATTCAAGGTCAAATCTAATTAAAATCGGGCCATGATATACACCGACGACACGCTATACGACGACACACATTGCGATGTGGTGGTGACGAGGAAGGCATTCGCCGACGGCGAACTGTTCCCGATGCACAGCCACCGTCGGGGTCAGTTTGCCTACGCAGCATGCGGCGTGATCACGGTTGCAACCGAATCAGGTAACTGGGCCGTGCCACCCTTGCGGGCCGTCTGGGTGCCCGCGCAACTGGCCCATGCCATGCAGATGCGTGGCCCCGTTACCATGCTCAATGCCTACATTCGCCCGCAGGCAGCCCAGCAGGTCGGCCTGCCTCGGCATTGCCAGGTATTTGCGGTTTCCCCGTTGGTGCAGCAGCTGCTTGAGAAGGCTGTCGAAGTGCCTGCCCATTACCCCCAGCAGGGGCGGGATGCCTGCTTGATGGGGTTGTTGTTGCATGAGATTGCCGACATGCCGGGGTTGTCGTTGAATGCGCCTATCCCCACAGAGCCGCGCCTTGCGCGTGCGTGCAAAGCGTTTCTGGCTGCGCCCTCACTGCAAACAGGCATCGACGGCATGGCGCGGCTGGCCAGCATGAGCCGGCGCACATTCACACGCCAGTTTCGCCTGCACACCGGGATCAGCTTTATCGAATGGCGCCAGCAGGCCTGCTTGCTGGACGGCGTGGTTCGGCTGGGCAAGGGTGAGCCGGTTACGCGCGTTGCGATGGCGCTTGGGTACAGCAGCCCGAGCGCCTTTGCGACAGTGTTCAAGCGCGTGCTGGGCGAGGCGCCCAGCCGCTACTTCGACACCCCAACCCATGGGCAATGCAGCAGCAGCTTCGCGCCGCCCAGCTCGCTGGCACCCACCTGAAGGCCAAACCCATGCAGATCAACGATCGCGGCAACGATCGACAAACCCAGCCCGAAGCCCGGATGGCGGTGGCCTTCCTCGCTGCGATAGAACCGCTTCAGTACCGCAGTGCGTTCCTCTTCAGGGATCCCCGGGCCGCTGTCCTCGATTGCGATATGCAGGCCCTGGTCGTCCTGCGTCGCCAAAACGCGCACGCGGCCACCTTCTGGGGTGAACTTGATGGCGTTGCCCACCAGGTTGGCCAGCGCCTCGAACAGCAGTTCGCGGTCACCGTGCAGCGCCGGTAGCTGCGCGGGCTGGTCAAGCTCCAGGCGAATACCGCCATCCTCGGCCAGGGGCAGATAGAAGTCGTGCAGCTCCACCAGCAGCTCATGAGGGTCGAGTTGCACGAAGCCTGCACGGCGCTGACGGTCTTCCAGTTCACTGATGCGCAACAGGCCGCGAAAGCGCGCCATCAAGGTGTCGGTTTCGCCAATCGCCTGGTCCAGCGCCTCGGCCTGCGCCGAATCGGCGTCACTCTGCTGGCGAATGCGGTACAGCTGGGCGCGCAGGCGGGTCAGCGGCGTACGCAGGTCGTGGGCAATGTTGTCGCACACCCCTTTGACCTCGTGCATCAACCGCTCGATACGATCCAGCATGGCATTGACGATGGCGGCCAGCATGTCCAGCTCGTCGCGACGGGCCGACAGTGGCAGGCGGTGGGTGAGGTCGCCCGCGACGATCAGCTCGGCCTGGGCCTGAATGGCGTGGATACGCTTGAGTGGCCTGCGCCGTAGCAGGTACCAGCCGGCAAACCCGGGGATCAGGGTCAGGGAAATGCCCCACAGCAACGCATCCAGGATGATGCGGGTAACGACGAACAGTGAGCCATTGTCGCGGAACAGCACCAGCCAGCGGCCGTCCTGCACCTTGATCGCCACCGCATCGCAGCTGTCACGCGGCATGTGCGGGTCGTCCGCATCCAGGCAGCGCTTGAGTTCATGCACCTTTCCGTCCATGCCAAGCTCCGGCGGAATGGCACGGATACGCCCGCCGATCGGGTTGAGCTGAGCGTCGAACAGGCCGTAGGCGTCGAAGGCGCGCTCTTCGAAGGCCTGGCTGGCAATCAGCGCGTCGTCCAGTTGCTTGCCGCTCATGTGCGCGAACAGGTGCTGGCGCTGCAGCATGGAGTGGCGGGTGAGTTTGTTCAGGTAGCTGGAAACCTCGAAGTACAGCACGCCCATGAGGATGCTACTCCAGGCCACGAACAGAAAGCTGTACAGCGCCAACAGGCGGCTGGTCGAGGAACTCCAGCCCTTAGACGGGTTCAGCAATGGCATAGCCGGAGCCCCGTACCGTACGGATCAGCGGCGATTGGCCGGGTGAGTCGATCTTCTTGCGCAGGCGGCCGATGTGGACGTCGATCAGGTTGGTGCCCGGGTCGAAGTGATAGCCCCAGACCTCTTCGAAGATCATCATCCGCGTGATGACCTGGCCGCTGTGGCGCATCAGGTATTCCAGCAGCTTGTATTCGGTGGGCAGCAGGTTGAGCGTGTGCTCGCCGCGCCGCGCCTCGTGGCTGATCAAGTCCAGTTGCAGATCGGCGACTTGCAGGCGGGTCTGGGTCATGGGCACGCTGTTGCGGCGCAACAGCACTTCCACCCGGGCGGCCATCTCGTCCGAGGCGAATGGCTTGGTCAGGTAGTCGTCACCCCCGGCACGCAGGCCGCGCACCCGCTCGTCGACGTCGGACAGGGCGCTGATCATCAGGATTGGCGTGGCGATCTTGAGGCTGCGCAGGGTGGTGACGATAGTCAGGCCATCGACTTCGGGCAGCATACGGTCCAGGGTAATCAGGTCGTAGCCACCGGCAATCGCCTTGGCCAGGCCTTCCCGGCCATTGTCGGCCCAATCCACGTCCAGGCCGTGGCTGGTGAGTTCGGCGACGATTTCCTGGCCGGTGACGGCGTCGTCTTCGATGGTCAGTACGCGTGGCATGCTGGTTCCTGGGCGGCGAGTAGAGACTTGATTGTGCCAAAGAATAGACAAACGGCGATTTAAGAAAAATTCATCTGGCGGGTCGCAGCCGAGCAAACGGCCAAAAAAAGGGGCATGCCATCGTCTGGCATGCCCCTTTTTCAGGCTGTCGCAGTGCCTCAGGCGACTTTGACGATCCAGCCTGCCGGTGCTTCGACGTCGCCGCTCTGGATGCCGGTCAGCTCGTTGTAGAGCTTCTGGGTGACCGGGCCGACTTTTTCCAGGTCATGGAACACGTGCAGCTTGCCGTTGAACTCGATACCACCGATCGGGGTGATCACTGCAGCGGTGCCGCACGCACCGGCTTCGATGAAGCGGTCGAGGTTGTTGATCTCGACATCGCCTTCGATCACTTTCAGGCCCAGGCGCGAGGACGCCAGTTCCATCAGCGACAGGCGGGTGATGCCTGGCAGCACGGAGGCCGATTTCGGCGTGACGAACTCGTTGTTGGCGGTGATGCCGAAGAAGTTGGCCGAACCGACTTCCTCGATCTTGGTGTGGGTCAACGGGTCGAGGTAGATGGCATCGGCGAAGTTCGCCTTCTTGGCTTCGGCGCCCGGCTGCAGGCTGGCGGCATAGTTGCCACCGACCTTGGCCGCGCCGGTGCCTTGCGGGGCGGCACGGTCGAAGCTGGAGATCTGGAAGTTGTGCGGCTTCATGCCGCCCTTGAAGTACGAGCCAACCGGGATGGCGAAGATCGAGAAGATGAACTCGGGGGCGGTGCGCACGCCGATGTTGTCACCGGTGCCGATCACGAACGGGCGCAGGTACAGGGCGCCTTTGCCATGCGGTGGCACGAAGTGCTCGTTGGCCTTGACCACTTGCTTGCAGGCCTCGATGAACACATCGGTCGGCACGTGCGGCATCAGCAGGCGGGCGCAGCTGCGCTGCATGCGTGCGGCGTTCTGGTCCGGGCGGAACAGGTTGATCGAGCCGTCCTTGCAGCGGTAGGCCTTGAGGCCTTCGAAGCACTGCTGGCCGTAGTGCAGGGCAGTGGAGCCTTCACTGATGTGCAGTACGTTGTCGTCGGTCAGGGTGCCTTTGTCCCATTCGCCATTGCGCCATACGGACAGGTAGCGTTTGTCGGTCTTGATGTAGTCGAAACCCAGCTTGTCCCAGTTAATGCTCTCGTTACTCATGACACCCTCGATTGTCTTGCAGATGCCCGATCGCTCGGGCTGCTGTTATATGCGCACGACGCCACGATAATACATCCGTCGCGGATCGGGAACGGCCAGTCACGAATTGCTGGGCGCTGATGCACTCAAAGATGCCAGTAATCATCCAGCGCGAGCCTTTCGAGCAGCACCGCATCATGGGAAACCACCACCAGCGCCCCCCGAAAATGCCCAAGCATGCATTCCAGCGCGGCTAGTGACGGCAAGTCCAGATGGTTACCGGGTTCATCCAGCAGCAACAGGTCCAGCGGCCGTTCGCGGTACAGCACGGCAGCCAGTGCGGCCTTGAGCCGTTCACCGCCACTGAGCAGGGCGCTGGGCAGCTCAACACGCACCGCATCAAGGCCCAACTGCGCCAGCCGGCTGCGCAATTCACTCTGTGCCAAGGTCGGGTTGGCCTGGCGCAGGTGGTCGAGCACGGTGGTTTGCCCCGATAGCACGCTGCAATGCTGATCGAGCAAGGCCACTTCGCCGCTCAGGCGGACGATGTCGGACGGCACGGTCAAATCGCCATTCAGCACGCGCAGCAAGGTGGACTTGCCACTGCCGTTGGCGCCGACCAGGCCCACACGCTGGCCCACGCACAGCCGCAGGTTCAAGGGTTTGCTGTTGCCATGCGGCAGACGCAGTTGTTGCAGAGCCAGTACTTCCCTCCCAGGGTGACGTTGAGGGGTCGGTGCATGCAGGATGATGGTACTGCTCTGTTCAACTTCACGGGCTGCATCACGGACGTGAACTTGCAGGGCCTGTAAGGCTTCGCGATGGTCGCGGCGCTGTTTGCCAGCCGTGGCCTGGCTGCGCTCCTGCTGACGATCCAGCAGAATCTTCGCCTGGTTTGCGTGCTTGGCCTGGCGCCCGGCGCGCGCCTGGTGGCGCTCAAGGTCTTCGCGCTGGCGCTGAAGTTCGTGGGCGTGACGTTGGCGCTCGTGTTTGAGTCGAGCAAGTTGCTGCTGTGCCAATTCCGTTTGTTTGGCTTTTTGCGTGGCATAGAGGCTGAAGTTGCCCCCGAACGCCTGCAAACCGAGGCTGGACAGCTCGACGATACGCGACATGTGTTCAAGCAGGCTGCGGTCGTGGCTGATAACCAGCAAGCCTCGGTCCCAGGCCTGGATCATGGTCAGCAACTGCGCGCGGGCCTCGGCATCCAGATGATTGCTCGGTTCGTCCAGAATCAAATAGTCGGCGTCGCTGAGCCAGGCACCGATCAAGGCCACGCGCATGGCTTGGCCACCGCTGAGGCTGCGGGTCGGCTGGTGCCAGTCGAGCTGGCCGAGGCCCTGTCGGTCAAGTTGCAACTGGAGTTGCTCGCGTATATCCCAGCGCTCACCTACTGTGTCGTAATCGACTGGATCGACGCTGCCCTGTTCAATGCGCTTCAACGCCGCGATCACCGTACCTGCCTGGGCAAGGTCGGCTACCGTGGCGCTTTGCTGGATGACCTGTTGATTCAGGTGATGGATGCGACCATGCCGAAGGCAGCGCCCGCTGCTGGGCTCGCGCTGGCCGGCCAGGATCTGTCCGAGCAGGCTTTTACCCACGCCATTGCGCCCGACCATGCCCGTACGGCGCTGATCGAACGATTCGCTGAGATCGGAAAACAACAGCTTGCCGTCAGGCAAAGCCAAAGAGACGCTGTCCAGCGTCAGGATCGACGTATTCGTCATGCACAACTCCACTCATGCCGCGACATCTCCGGAGCGAACCGGAGGCTGAAGACTGGCCGTCGAAGGGACGGCGGCATCAATGGCGCATTGGACGAATACCTCGTAGGAGTGGAAGCAGGATCGTATCGGACCGGCGAAGGCAGGTAAAGCGCCGCCCGCCGCTAGGCCTCAGCGCCCCCGCAGCCGTTTGCTCCAATCCCCGCCGTGGCTGCGGCTGCACGCCTCTTCACTGTCAAAACGCACGTGCCAGGCCAGGTGGTCCAGGCGAACCCCTACGTCATCAAGCGCCTGGCCGGTCAGCGCCAGCATGCGCGCCTTGGCATCCCCAGCCAGTGCGGTGGATTTATCCGCCTCGCGCTCGAACACCCAGGTGATGCGCAAGCTGGCGGGGAAGCTGTCGGGGTCGAGGTGGTGGGTGAGCCAGCTGAACCCGACGATTTCTGCCTTGGCTGTTTCGCAGGCCTCCGTCAGGCAAAGCACCAGCTCACGTTCCACGCGCGCTATCTCGCGCTTGCCCATGGCCTTCACTGGGTGGCCTCGTCGTCGATCTGCTGACAAAAGCGCAGGCGGTTGCCGAACGGGTCGTAAACCTGCATCTGCAGGCCCCAGTCCAGGCGCTCGGCCTCGGGGCGGGCGTAGCCATAGCGCTTGGCCTGCAGCTCGCGTTCGAGGGCGCGCAGGTCGTCGATGCGGGCGAACACGGTCGAGCCGGGGGTGGCATCGCCATGGTGTTCGCTAAGGTGCAGGATCAGCCCGTCGCGGTGTATTTGCGCGTACAGGGGCAGTTCCGGGCTGAAGCGGTGCTCCCAGTCCAGGCTGAAACCGAGAAAGTCGAGGTAGAACTCTTTGGCCTTGTCGACCGAAAAAATACGCAGTACCGGGATGGCGGGGGCGAGCGGCATAAGGCGTCCTTGGCCGTTGGCGAAGGTGCAACTGTAGCGCAGTTGTGCCGTTGCTTGCGCATCTCTGGCCGCTTGGCGGGCGGCAATGGTTGACCACCTGCCAGCCACTGCGTAGCCTTGCCACTTCGAGGTTCTTCGGCCAGGCCGAAGCTAAGACGGGAACGCGGTACAAGCCGCGGCTGCCCCCGCAACTGTAAGCACCGACAACGGGTCGACACAGCCACTGCGCAATCACGCGGGAAGGCGTCGTGCCCTCCAGCCCTGCTATTTATCGCGCGGCGGGTACGGTGCGAGCCAGGAGACCTGCCTCGAAGCGATTTCGACTTTCAACCGGGCGGGGTGATCCGGTGGCGAACAAGCCCGGCCGACCTGGCCCGTGGCTTTCGTCCTGCATGCCCGCGCCATCTTGCCAAGGGCATCGCGACATGAAAACACTGGCCAAACTCCCCGTCACCATCGTTACCGGCTTCCTCGGTTCGGGCAAGACCACCTTGCTCCGCCACATGCTCGACAACGCCCAGGGCCGCCGTATTGCGGTAATCGTCAACGAATTCGGCGAATTGGGCATCGATGGCGAAATCCTCAAGCAGTGCAGCATCGGCTGCACCGAGGAAGAAGCCAGCGGCCGCGTTTACGAGCTGGCCAATGGCTGCCTGTGCTGCACCGTGCAGGAAGAGTTCTTCCCGGTGATGCGCGAGCTGGTGGCCCGCCGTGGCGACCTCGACCACATCCTCATCGAAACCAGTGGCCTGGCGCTGCCAAAACCGTTGGTACAGGCCTTCCAGTGGCCGGAAATCCGTAACGCCTGCACCGTCGACGCGGTCATCACCGTAGTCGACAGCCCGGCTGTGGCGGCTGGTACCTTTGCCGCCTACCCGGACCAGGTGGACGCACAGCGCAAGCTCGACCCCAACCTGGACCACGAGTCGCCGCTGCATGAACTGTTCGCCGACCAGTTGGCCAGTGCCGACCTGGTGGTCCTGAACAAGGCCGACCTGATTGACGCCGAAGGCCTGGCCAAGGTGCGCGCCGAGGTGGCCGAAGAGCTGCCGCCTGCCGTCAAGGTGGTCGAGGCCAGCAGTGGTCGCCTGCCACTGGAGGTGCTGCTGGGTGTTGGCGCCGAGTCCGAGGCGCATATCGATGGCCGTCGTACCCACCACGACTCGCACCACGATGGCGATGATCATGACGATCATGACCACGACGCCTTCGATTCGATCTCCATCGACCTGCCCGAGGCGGACGAAAGCCTGTTGCTCGATGCCCTGACCCAGTTGGTGGTCGAGTTCGGTATCCTGCGCGCCAAAGGCTTCGCGGCCATTCCGGGCAAGCCGATGCGCCTGCTGGTGCAAGGTGTGGGTACCCGCTTCGACAAGCACTTCGACCGCGCCTGGCGCGCCGACGAGCCGCGTATCACACGCCTGGTGCTGATCGGTCGGGAGCTGGACGCCGTGCAACTCGAAGCGCGCCTGCGCCAAGCCCTGGGCGCCTGACCCATGCACCTGCTGCGGACCCAGCCCGGCGGCTTCGTGCCGGATGACAGCATCGCCGACCTCGGCCAGACCCCCGCCGACCTGGTGATCCTCTGCAGCGGTGATTCACACCTGGCATTGCTCGCCGACACCGCCGAGCAACTGCCTGAGGACTACCCCAGCCTGCGCCTGGCCAACCCGATGCAGGTGCAGAACCATGCCTCGGTCGACCTGTATGTGGACGAGGTACTGCGCCATGCCAAGGTCATCCTGGTGTCGTTGCACGGTGGCGTTGGCTACTGGCGCTATGGCGTCGAGCAGTTGGTTGCCCTGGCGGCCCGTGGCGTGCAGCTTATTCTGGTGCCGGGCGACGACCGCCCGGACCCGGAGCTGACCGGCCTGGGCACGGTGACCGGCGATCAGGCCGAACGCCTCTGGCACTACCTGCGCCAGGGCGGCAAGGCCAATGCCCTCAACCTGTTCAACTGCCTGGCCAGCCAATGGCTGGGCCGTGACTATGGCTGGGACGAACCGCAGCCATTGCCCCGCACCTCGGTGTATCACCCGGCCAAAGGCAGTGCACTGCTTGAGGACTGGTACGCGCAGTGGCACCCGGAGCACCCGGTGGCGCCGCTGCTGTTCTACCGGTCACACCTGCAGGCGGCCAACACCGCGTTCATCGACGTCTTCTGCGAACGCTTGCTGGCGGCGGGGCTCAACCCCTTGCCGATTGCCGTGGCCAGCCTCAAGGAAAGCGCTTGCCTGGAACAGGTCGAGGCCTGGCTGGATGAGGTCGGCGCCGAGATCCTGATCAATACCACAGGGTTTGCCCTGTCCAGCCCCGAACGCCCCAACCTGCGCCCGTTTCGCCGCGACATCCCGGTGTTGCAGGCTATTTGCGCGCAAGACAATCAAACCGGCTGGGAGGCCAGTGAGCAGGGCCTGGGCGCGCGTGACCTGGCCATGCACATTGCCTTGCCGGAGCTGGACGGGCGCATCATCACGCGCCCGGTCAGCTTCAAGGACATGGCCTGGCGCAGCGAGCGCAGTCAGTCCGACGTGGTCTGCTACCGCGCCCACCCCGAACGCATGGATTTCGTTGCTGAACTGGCCCGGCGCTGGGTAGCGCTGGCCCGCCTGCCCAATGGGCAGAAGCGCGTAGCGCTGGTGCTGGCCAACTACCCGACCCGCGACGGCCGGATTGGTAATGGGGTGGGGCTGGACACACCGGCGGCCGCCTTGAACATCCTCCAGGCACTGCAGGCCGAAGGTTATCCGTTGGCTGACCTGCCCGGCACTGGCACGCAGTTGATCCACCAGTTGCTTGGCGGCGTGACCAATGACCTCGACCATCTGGATCAGCGCCCCTGCGCGCAGAGCCTGAGCCTGGATGACTATCAGGCCGCTTTTTCGCGCCTGCCTGAGGCCAATCGCCAGGCGGTGCTGGAGCGTTGGGGGCCACCCGAGCAAGACCCGATGTACCGCAGTGGTCGGTTGATGGTCGCGGGCCTGCGCTTCGGCCTGACCTTCGTCGGCATCCAGCCGGCGCGGGGCTACCAGGTCGATCAGAGCGCGGTGTATCACGACCCTGACCTAGTACCGCCACACGCTTACCTAGCGTTTCATTTCTGGCTGCGTCATGCCTTTGCTGCCGATGCGGTCATCCATGTTGGCAAGCATGGCAATCTGGAATGGCTGCCCGGCAAGGGCGTGGGCCTGTCTGCGCAATGCTGGCCGGACGCATTGCTCGGCCCGCTGCCGAACATCTACCCGTTCATCGTCAACGACCCGGGTGAGGGCGCCCAGGCCAAGCGCCGGACTCAGGCGGTGATCATCGATCACCTGATGCCACCACTGACCCGCGCCGAAACCTACGGCCCGCTGCGTCACCTGGAGCAATTGGCCGACGAATTCTATGAGGCGCAGCTGCTTGACCCGCGGCGAGCCCGCGAGCTGCAGCGCGACATTCTCGAACTGGTCAAGGCCAACCACATCGACCGCGAGTTGCAACTGGAAGGGCAGCTGGACGATGCCGCCGTGTGGCTGCCGCGTCTGGACACCTACCTGTGCGACCTGAAGGAATCGCAGATCCGCGATGGCTTGCATGTGTTTGGCCAGTCGCCCGAGGGGCGGCTGCGGCTGGACACCTTGCTGGCCTTGCTGCGCGTGCCGCGCGGCGACGGCCGGGGCGGCAATGCCAGCCTGTTGCGCGCACTGGCCAAGGCCCTGGTGCCGGGCTTTGACCCGCTCGATTGCGACCTCGGTCAGCCTTGGCAGGGGCAGCGCCCAGAGCCTTTGCAGGCGGTGAACGACGCGCCCTGGCGCACCTGTGGGGATACCCGCGAGCGCCTTGAACTGCTGGCCCTGCAGGTGATCGAGCAGGCGTTGGGCGGCACGTCGGCACTGCCCGCCGTGAGCGAATGGCAAACGGTGCATGAGGTGGTGCAGGCGCTGTGTGAAACGGTGGCGCCGAGCCTGGACGCCTGTGGCGCGGCCGAAATCAACGGCCTGCTGGCGGCCCTGGCTGGCCGCTTCGTCCCGGCGGGCCCCAGTGGCGCACCCAGCCGCGGGCGCCTGGATGTGCTGCCCACCGGTCGCAACTTCTATACCGTGGATGTGCGCAACCTGCCCACCACCACGGCCTGGCGCCTGGGGTTCGCCTCGGCGAACCTGATTCTTGAGCGCCACTTGCAGGACCACGGCGACCACCTGCGCCAGCTCGGCTTGTCGGTCTGGGGGACCGCGACCATGCGCACCGGCGGTGACGATATTGCCCAGGCGATGGCTTTGATGGGCGTGCGCCCGGTGTGGGCTACCGGCAGCCAGCGGGTCGACGATTTCGAAATCCTCCCGCTGAGCCTGCTGGACCGCCCACGGGTCGATGTGACCTTGCGCGTTTCGGGGTTCTTCCGCGATGCCTTCGGCAACCTGATTCGCCTGTTCGATGCCGCAGTGCAGGCCGTGGCGGCGCTGGATGAGCCCGATGACCTCAACCCGCTGGCAGTACGGGTGCGCAACGAGCGCGAAGCGTTGCAGGCGCAGGGCATCGACGCCGAGCAGGCCGCTCGCCAGGCTGGCTGGCGGGTGTTCGGGGCCAAGCCCGGTGCTTATGGCGCGGGCGTACAAAACGCCATCGATGGCCGTTTGTGGCACAGCCGCGACGACCTGGCCGAGGTCTATCTCAACCACGGCGGCTATGCTTACGGCGCCAGTGACGAGGGCACCCCGGCTCGCGCCCAGTTCGCCCACCGCCTTGGGCAAGTCCAGGCCGTGCTGCAGAACCAGGACAACCACGAGCACGACCTGCTCGACTCCAACGACTATTACCAGTTCCAGGGCGGCATGCTGGCCGCTTCGGAAACCTTGTCTGGCACGCCGGTGGCCAGTTATCACGGTGACCACAGCCAGGTCGATCGGCCGCGTATCCGCACCCTCAAGGAAGAGCTGAACCGGGTCATCCGTGCCCGTGCGCTAAACCCCAAGTGGATCGACGGGGTGAAGCGTCACGGCTACAAGGGGGCCTTCGAGATGGCCGCGACGGTCGACAACCTGTTCGCCTTCGACGCCACCACGCACCTGATCGACGACCATCATTACCAGTCCCTGGCCGACGCCTACGTGCTCGACCCGGCGACCCGCGACTTCATGCGCGAGCACAACCCCGAGGCCCTGCGCGACCTTACCGAGCGCCTGCTGGAGGCCCAGCAGCGCGGCCTTTGGGAGGCGCCTGGCGACTACCGCGAAGCCCTTGAGGCACAGTTGCTCGACGGCGAGGAACAGGCTTGAAATGAGTGAACCCGTACAATTTCCGCTGGCCGCCGTGGTCGGTGCCGATGAGCTGAAACTGGCCCTGTGCCTGACTGCTATCGACCCGAAAATCGGCGGCGTGCTGATCGAAGGCCCGCGCGGCATGGCCAAGAGTACCCTGGCTCGTGGCCTCGCCGACGTGCTCGGCGAAGGCCCGTTCGTCACCCTGCCACTGGGCGCGAGCGAGGAGCGCCTGGTCGGCACCCTCGACCTGGACGCTGCGCTGGGGCAGGGCAAGGCACAGTTTTCGCCGGGCGTGTTGGCCCAGGCTGATGGCGGCGTGCTGTACGTGGATGAGGTCAACTTGTTGCCCGACACCCTCGTCGACCTGTTGCTCGACGTGGCTGCCAGCGGCACTAACCGTATCGAGCGCGACGGCATCTCGCACCGGCACAGCGCCCGTTTTGTACTGATTGGCACCATGAACCCGGAAGAAGGCGAATTGCGGCCGCAGTTGCTCGACCGTTTCGGCTTGAACGTGGCCCTGGAAGGTTTGCCAGAGCCGCAGGCGCGCCAGCAGATCATTCGTCGTCGCCTGGCGTTCGACAGCGACCCGCAGGCCTTCTGCGCGCAATGGGCCGCTGCCCAGGCGCAGTTGCGTGAGCGCTGCCAGCAGGCGCGTCACGGCCTTGCCCAGATAGCCCTGGACGACCAGGCCCTAGCCTGGATCACCGAGCGCTGCTATGCCGCAGGGGTCGATGGCTTGCGTGCGGACCTGGTGTGGCTGCGCGCTGCCCGCGCACACTGCGCCTGGCGTGGGGGCGTGGCCATTGAAGAAGCCGATGTCGACGCGGTGGCCGAGTTCGCCCTGCGCCATCGCCGTCGGGTCACGCCTGCGCAGCAGCCGTCTTCGCCGCCCCCGCAGGCAAGCGAGCAGGGCGCAAATAACCAGGGCGGGCAGGGTGACTGGGGTGCGCTGCCACCTCAGCCGGTGGCCACTGGCGCACGCCGCGAGGTGCCGAACTGGGCAAAAAAGCCCTGAGCATCCGCCAGCGACCTGCCCAAGGGACGGATGCCAGACCACGCACGGGGAAGCTGCCAGGCGCCAGCCGTGGCCGCGCGCACAGCGCCGCCACGGGCCGGGTTGCCTGGTTGCCGACTTTGCTCAAGGGGCGGCCACGGCTGCGCGACGACCTCTGCTGGCAACAGCGTAAGGCCCAGGCTAACGAGCTTTGGCTGGTAATCGTCGATGCGTCTGCCTCAACCCGCCGCCACCAGGCGCTGGCCCAGACCAAAGGCTTGCTGGCGGCGTTGTTCGACCAGGCATACCGCCAACGGGCCCGTCTGGCCTTGCTGACTGCCAGCGGGCAGACGCCACAGTGGCAGCGTCACGGCCTGAAGGCCTCGGCAGCCCTGCAGCCATGGTTGCAAGCGCTGGGCGCCGGTGGCGGTACGCCGTTGATCGCTGCACTGGAGCAGGCACGGCAATGGCTGCAGACGCGGCAGCAGGCGCACCCCAACGAGGCGCTGCGCTGCCTGGTGTTCACTGATGGCCGACTGCAGCACTGGGATGCCGTGCAACCCATGCCGTGTGCGACGCTCTTGGTCGACATGGAACTGGCGCCCGTTCGCCTGGGGCGTGCGCAACGATTGGCAGAACAGCTGCAGGCTGATTACCAGCACCTTGAGCATTTCAAGGTCGTGGATTGAATAACGGCGGAGTGTGATACTGCGACACGATGTCGCAATAAAGAGTGTCGCAATAAAAAGTTGCCAGGACAGCAACCGGGAAGTTGTACAAGTGCGTGACAGGGCACGCACTTGGAGGGGCAATCGATATTACTTTGGCATCGACCAGGGTTGCAGGTCATAACCTTTTTCGCACAATTCGGCGCGCACTTCCTCGATCAGGCTGGCCCACTGCGCAGGGTCGGAATAAATGCGCGAGGACACTTGTTTGCTGCCGATGCGGGTGCTGGTCCGGTCGATCACTGCCAGGCTTAGCTCACCAGTACCATTGGGTGCATCCCAGGCTACGCACTGGAAAGGTTCGAAGGCGTGGTCGGCAATCAGCAGTGCTTCGTTGACACGGAGCGGGGCATTCATGGTTCGGTCTCTCTATGGTCCCAAACATCGAAGTGAGTCCGCGTTGCTTTTAAGTCGCCTCAATTATCGCGAAGTGCAGCGCGGGGTTATGTGTACTGATGCTCGTTGTCCGGGGGCAAGTCACACTTTGGATGTAAAAAAATTTGTCAGGGTCGAATCCGTGCTTGCCTGCGCCGCCATGTGATGTCGATAAAGTGCGAAAATTCCCGTCACACATTGTAAAAAAATGAGTCGGCAGACAGACGGTACTGGGCACCGTCAAGTTCGTTGCTACTGTTAATTGGGCGCCACAACTTGCTGTTTTACTTCATAAAACCAAACACTGGCGCCAAGGATCGGTCATGCAGCAACCCGCTTGCCAACGCCGTTTGCTCATCGTCGACCCCTGCGACGACTGCCACCGCCTACTGCCGGGCCTGCGCAGTGCCGGCTGGGATGTGGACAGTTGTGTCCTCGGCGCCGCGCTGGAGCACACCTGCGATGTTGGCCTGCTGCGCTTGCAGGCATCGCACCTGCGCCATCCTGACGCCGTGAAGGACATGATCAAGCGCAGCAATACCGAATGGATAGCCGTGCTCAGCGCCGAGCAATTGCGCATGCAGAACGTGGGTGACTTCGTTTGCGAATGGTTTTTCGACTTCCATACCTTGCCGTTTGATGTTTCCCGCGTGCAGGTTACCCTCGGGCGGGCGTTTGGCATGGCGCGCTTGCGCGGCAAGGGGGCGGCGCGGGTCGATGAGGCCACCCATGAGCTGCTGGGTGAAAGCCGACCGATTCGCGAATTGCGCAAACTGTTGGGTAAGCTGGCGCCCACCGAGTCACCCGTACTGATCCGCGGTGAGAGTGGCACGGGCAAGGAGTTGGTGGCGCGTACCCTGCATCAGCAGTCACAGCGGCGCGATCAACCGTTTATCGCAATCAACTGTGGGGCGATCCCCGAGCACCTGATTCAGTCCGAGCTGTTCGGGCATGAAAAGGGCGCGTTCACCGGCGCTCATCAGCGCAAGGCAGGGCGTATCGAGGCCGCCCATGGCGGTACCCTGTTTCTGGACGAGGTCGGTGATTTGCCGTTGGAGCTACAGGCCAACCTGCTGCGC
Organism: Pseudomonas sp. E1MeOHC2; assembly: GCF_058745025.1. Classification (NCBI taxonomy): domain Bacteria; kingdom Pseudomonadati; phylum Pseudomonadota; class Gammaproteobacteria; order Pseudomonadales; family Pseudomonadaceae; genus Pseudomonas; species Pseudomonas sp. E1MeOHC2. The sequence goes on along the minus strand of NZ_CP196675.1, from coordinate 5,544,447 downwards.
TTTCTGCAGGAAAAGCACATTGAGCGGGTCGGCGGCAGCCAACCGATCCCGGTGGATGTGAGGGTGCTGGCGGCAACCCACGTGGACCTGGAAAAAGCCATCGAACAGGGGCGCTTTCGCGAAGACCTGTATTACCGGCTCAATGTGTTGCAGGTGGTGACCGCGCCGTTGCGTGACAGGCATGGTGACCTGTCGATGCTGGCCAGCCATTTTGCGCATTTCTATAGCCTGGAGACCGGGCGCAGGCCGCGCTCGTTCAGTGACCATGCCTTGGCGGCCATGGGCCGGCATGACTGGCCCGGCAACGTGCGCGAGTTGGCCAACCGGGTGCGGCGCGGGCTGGTGCTGGCTGAAGGGCGGCAGATCGAAGCGCAGGACCTGGGTTTGCAGACCGAGCAGGAACAGCCGCCGCTGGGGACGCTGGAGGAATACAAGCACCGGGCAGAGCGCCAAGCCCTGTGTGATGTGCTGAACCGCCACAGTGACAACCTGAGCATCGCGGCGAAGGTGCTGGGGATCTCACGGCCAACATTCTATCGGCTGTTGCACAAGCACCAGATTCGCTGAGCTGAGTGACCAGCGATCGCCGCAGGGCAGCCCACCCTGTGGGAGTGGGCTACCTCATGCGCCGCCCGATCAATGCGGTGCGCGCGGGATGGTCTTGAGCAGGTCTTCCGGGCTGATGTGCCCCACCACTTGAGCCACCGCGCTGCCGGGTGTCGGCAGGTCGATGATGTGGCTCTTCATCTTGCCGACCACGTGCATTTCACACGGCTTGCAGTCGAACTTCAGGGTCAGTACTTCATCGCCCTGAATCAACTGCATCGGCGCGACTTTGGTGCGCACGCCGGTGACGCCCTTGGCCTGCTTGGGGCACAGGTTGAACGAGAAGCGCAGGCAGTGCTTGGTGATCATTACCGGCACTTCGCCGTGCTCTTCATGGGCCTCGTAGGCCGCGTCGATCAATTGCACGCCATGACGGTGGTAGAAGTCGCGGGCCTTCTGGTTGTACACGTTGGCCAGGAACGACAGGTGCGACTCTGGGTAGACCGGCGGCGGCGTGGTTTCGGCCTTGCGCCCGCCACGCGGGTGCGCCTTGACCCGTGCAGCGGTCAGCGCTTCGATGGCTTCGCGGCGCAGGGCTTTGAGTTGCGAGTTGGGGATGAAGTACGCCTGCGGTGCATCCAGCTCGATGGCGTTGGCGTGGTACTGGGTGGTGCCCAGCTGGCCTAGCAGGTCGTGCAGTTGCTCCAGTGCCTGTTGCGGCTTGTTGGCTGCGCCGAACGGGCCGTCCAGGGCTACCTGCACACTGACACCTTCCTCACTGCTGACCGTCAGCATCAGGCGCTGCTCGCGCAGTACCGCGTGCCACTCGACACCCACCCGGCGCTCGGCCGAAGTGCGCTGCAAGGCTTGCTGCCAGTTGTGGTCGAGGTTGCGCGACAAAGGATGGTTGGGCCGTAGCTTGTACAGGCCATCGGGCATTTCGTTGGGCTCGACGCGGTAGCGGTAGCGCTTCTGGCCGTCTTCCTCGAACTCGCCACGTGGCTCGGCGATATTGGCGCGGAAACCCACCACTTCACGCTTGACCTGCACGTTGAGGCCATCGCCATTGCTCAGCGGCACCTCGGTGGTAACCAACATGTCACGCTTGTTGACCTTTTCCACCACGCCCACCGGCAAGCCGGTGAAAGTAGGCGAGTCGAAGGCACCGATGTCGATCTTGCGGTCGCTGACGAAGTAGTCAGTGCTGCCGCGGTGGAAGGTTTTGTCCGGGTCGGGGACGAAGAAGTGCTCGGTACGGCCGCTCGACGCGCGGGCCTGGTGCGGGCGGTCTTCGAGAATGGCGTCGAGCTCTTTGCGGTAGTGGGCGGTGATGTTCTTCACATAGCCCATGTCCTTGTAGCGGCCCTCGATCTTGAACGAGCGCACGCCGGCATCGACCAGGTCGCGCAGGTTGGCGGTCTGGTTGTTGTCCTTCATCGACAGCAGGTGCTTCTCGAAGGCAACCACGCGGCCCTGGTCATCCTTGAGGGTGTAGGGCAGGCGGCAGGCTTGCGAGCAGTCGCCACGGTTGGCGCTGCGCCCGGTCTGGGCGTGGGAGATGTTGCACTGGCCGGAGAAAGCCACGCACAGCGCGCCGTGGATGAAGAATTCGATGGCGGCGTCGGTTTCGGCGGCGATGGCGCGAATCTGCTGCAGATTCAGCTCGCGGGCCAGTACCAGCTGCGAGAAGCCGGCCTGGTCGAGGAACTTGGCCCGTTCCAGGGTACGGATGTCGGTCTGGGTGCTGGCGTGCAGCTCGATCGGCGGAATATCCAGCTCCATCACCCCCAGGTCCTGCACGATCAGGGCATCGACGCCGGCGTCGTAGAGCTGATGGATCAGCTTGCGCGCAGGCTCCAGCTCGTTGTCGTGGAGGATGGTGTTGATGGTGGTGAACACGCGTGCATGGTAGCGACGTGCGAACTCGACCAGTTCGGCGATTTCGCTGACTTCGTTGCAGGCGTTATGGCGCGCGCCGAAGCTCGGGCCGCCAATATAGATGGCATCAGCGCCGTGCAGGATCGCTTCGCGAGCGATGGCCACGTCACGGGCAGGGCTGAGCAGTTCCAGGTGATTCTTTGGAAGGGACATGTCGTTATATTTTCGGGCGGTCACGGTTTAGGCGGGCATTGTAGCGGTGAAACGGGTTGGTGGCATCCCTACGCTGCTTAGAGGTGGTATGCCAGGTTGTAGGAGCGGCCTTGCGTGGCGAATGGGACGCAAGGCCGCTCCTACGAGGCTGGGCGCAATCTGCTGGGGTCAGCGCTTGGCAGCCATCGCAGTGACTTCCACGCGCATGCCTTCAACAGCCAGCGAGGCCACGCCAACGGCGGCGCGTACTGGCCACGGCTTGCTGAAGAAACGCTGGTACACCTCGTTGAACGCTGCACGTTCAGCCATGTCGGTGAGGTAGATGGTCAGGTGCAGCACGCGGTCCATGCCGCTGCCGGCTTTTTCCAGGGCCACTTTCAGCGCCTGCAAGGTGCATTCGCTCTGCGCAACGATGTCGCCCAGTTCGAGGCTGCCATCGGCGCGCGTGGGGATTTGGGTGGAAACCAGCACGCCGTTGTATTCGGCGACGTCGGACGAAATGGAGTCGGCGTCCGGGTCGGGGGTGTAGGTGATGTCTGTGTTTGCCATGGGAGCGTTTGCCTTGCTACGGAAGGAAAGCGGCAAGCGTACGCGAGCAGGCGGCAGGGGTCGAGCCGTTCGGGCATTGCCACGTGTACCGCTGGCAGATGCACAAAAAACAGGGCGCCTGATAGGCGCCCTGCGGGGTGTTGCTTAGGCTTCAGCGTCCCACGGACGATCACCTTTTTCATCTTTGACGCGGGTCGGCAGGCCCATCACGTCCAGCGCCTTGAGGAACGGCTCGGCTGGCAGTTCTTCAACGTTGACCATGCGCTTGGCATCCCACTCGCCACGGGCGACCAGCAGGGCGGCAGCCACTGGCGGTACACCGGCAGTGTAGGAAATACCCTGGCTGTCGGTCTCGGCAAAGGCTTCTTCGTGATCCGCTACGTTGTAGATGAACACTTCGCGCGGCTGGCCGTTTTTGGTGCCCTTGACCAGGTCACCGATGCAGGTCTTACCGGTGTAGCCCGGGGCCAGGGAGGACGGGTCAGGCAGCACGGCCTTGACCACTTTCAAAGGCACCACTTCCAGGCCTTCGGCAGTCTTGACCGGCTGCTCGGAAAGCAGGCCCAGGTTTTTCAGCACCGTGAACACGTTGATGTAGTGCTCGCCGAAGCTCATCCAGAAACGCACGTTCGGCACGTTGAGGTTCTTCGAGATCGAGTGGACCTCGTCGTGACCGGTCAGGTACAGGTTTTGCGAGCCTACGACCGGCAGGTCGTCGGTACGCTTGACCTCGAACATGGTGTTGCTGGTCCACTGGCTGTTCTGCCAGCTCCATACTTGCCCGGTGAACTCGCGGAAGTTGATTTCCGGGTCGAAGTTGGTGGCGAAATACTTGCCATGCGAGCCGGCATTGACGTCGAGGATGTCGATCGAATCAATGCGGTCGAAGTATTGCTGCTGCGCAAGTTTTGCGTAGCTGTTCACCACACCCGGGTCGAAACCGACGCCGAGAATGGCTGTAATGTTCTTTTCTTGGCACTCTTCGAGGTGTTTCCACTCGTAGTTGCCGTACCAGGGCGGCGTTTCGCAGATTTTGCCTGGTTCTTCGTGAATCGCGGTGTCCAGGTAGGCAACACCGGTATCGATGCAGGCACGCAGCACCGACATGTTGAGGAAGGCAGAGCCCACGTTGATCACGATCTGCGATTCGGTCTCGCGGATCAGTGCTTTGGTCGCCTCGACATCGAGCGCGTTGAGCGAGAAGGCCTGGATGTCGGCGGGTACCTTGAGGCTACCCTTGGCCTTGACGCTGTCGATGATGGCCTGGCATTTGGAGATGTTCCGCGACGCAATGGCAATACGACCGAGTTCGTCGTTATGCTGCGCGCACTTGTGGGCCACCACCTTGGCGACACCTCCTGCACCAATGATAAGAACGTTCTTCTTCAATTTATCCCTTGCTCCTTACTGAAAGCCGGTCTTACGACAGGCTGGAAACGTAGTCTTCGAAACCGAACTCGCGCACCACCTCGACACTGCCGTCGAGCTGCTTGACCACGATGGATGGCATTTTCAGACCGTTGAACCAGTTTTTCTTGACCATGGTGTAGCCCGCCGTGTCGATGAACGACAGGCGATCGCCGATGGCCAACGGACGATCGAATTGGTACTCGCCGAAGATGTCACCGGCCAGGCACGATTTGCCGCAGACCATGTAGGTGTGCTCGCCATCGTTGGGGGCCATCTTGGCGTTGAGGCGGTAGATCAGCAGGTCGAGCAGGTGTGCTTCGATCGAACTGTCGACCACGGCCAGGTGCTTGCCGTTGTACAGGGTGTCGAGCACGGTCACTTCCAGCGAGGCGCTGTTGGTGATGGCGGCTTCGCCTGGCTCCAGGTAAACCTGTACGCCGTAAGTTTGCGAGAAGGCTTTAAGGCGCGCGCAGAACGCATCGACGGCATAGTCTTCGCCGGTGAAGTGGATGCCGCCACCGAGGCTGACCCACTCGACCTTGTGCAGCAAGTGGCCGAAGCGTTCTTCGATGTGGGTGAGCATCTTGTCGAACAGGCCGAAGTCGCCGTTCTCGCAGTTGTTGTGGAACATGAAGCCCGAGATCTGCTCGATGACCTTCTCGATCTTCTCCGGGTCCCACTCACCCAGGCGGCTGAACGGGCGCGCCGGGTCGGCCAGCAGGTAGTCGGAGCTGCTGACTTGCGGGTTGACGCGCAGGCCGCGGACTTTGCCTTCGGACTGTTCGGCAAAGCGCTGCAGCTGGCCGATCGAGTTGAAGATGATCTTGTCGCAGTTCTCGAGCATTTCCTCGACTTCATCGTCGGCCCAGGCAACGCTGTAGGCGTGGGTCTCGCCGGCAAACTTCTGGCGGCCAAGCTTGAGCTCGAAAAGCGACGAAGAGGTGGTGCCGTCCATGTATTGCTGCATCAGGTCGAACACCGACCAGGTGGCGAAACATTTGAGGGCGAGCAGCGCCTTGGCACCGGAGTGTTCACGCACGTAGGCGATCTTCTCCATGTTGCTCAGCAGCTTGGTTTTATCGATGAGGTAGTACGGCGTCTTGATCATTTAAAGGCCCCCGGCAAGGCCGGCCAAAAAAAGGACACGCATTGTGCCTTCACTCGCTACAGATCGAAAGGGCGAGATGCGCTTTTCGTCAGGCTCGCTGGAAATTTCCCAGGTGCGTGAGGCTCATTAGAACAGGCCTGTGTGACTATCCTGATCTCAGGGGCGTTTTTTTATCCCATCCCATTGGAACAGTTTGTTGCGCCCAGAGGCTTACTCGATTGACTGCGCTGGCCCCTTCGCGGGCAAGCCCGCTCCCACAGGTTCTCCACTAACCTTAAGAGCAGTGGGGTAACGGTGGGAGCAACTGTCTTCTTGTGGAAGCTGGCCTTGCCGGTGATGGGGCGCGTAGCGCCCCAGGCCCGGCTGTGCCGGGCATCGCCAGCAAGGCTTGCTCCTACGAATGAGCTATTTGCTCCTTCCAGGGCGTTCCGGTCTTGAGCATCGCATTTAGCCTCACTATCAATACTCGCATACACGCCACCACCGATACTTTCGCGCACTTCCCCTGGGCTCGCAGTGCTTTGTAGCGCTCGCAGAAGTCCTTGTTGTGCCGTATCACCACCCAGCAGGCCATATAGAGCGCCCGCCTGACTTGTGAGCGTCCCCCCCCAGATTGAACGCTTGCCCGACTGCTTGCCGCTGTCCTGATTGAACGGCGCAACACCGACCAAGGCGGCAATTTCCTTCTTATCCACCTGGCCCAGCTCTGGCAGCAAGGCCATCAGCTTTCCGGCAGTAATCAGACCAATTCCTTTGACTTGAGTGAGCTGTTTAACCCGATCATCAGGCAAAGCTGCTGCCTGCTGTGCGATCTCTTGTTCCAGCGCTTGAATTTCACCCTTCAGATAGGCGATGTGTTGTTCCAACCGCAAACAAACACTGGGAGCCCGCGCCTGCTTCAGGCGCCGCTTGTCATCGTCGCGCTGTTGGACGAAGCGATCCCGCTGCATAAGCAGTTCGCGCAGCAAGGCCCGCTCGGGTGTCATCACCTGGCAAGGCCGTGGGGGCATAACTTCAGCCAGGTGAGCCAAAACCGCTGCGTCAATGGGATCGGTCTTGGCGCGTTTACCCATCGACTTGGCAAAGTCCCGGGCACGACTGGGATTGATCCGGCAAACCGGAAAATCGGCATCCTGCAGCGCTTTGAGGACATTGCACTCGTAGCCACCGGTAGCTTCGAGCAAGACCATTGAAACTGCATACCCGCCAAGCTTTTCGACGAGCAGTTGGAATCCCTTCAAGTCATTGGAAACACTGAAGTTCACCCCCTCAGGGCGGATGTGAACAGCAAGTGTGGCACTGGAAACATCGATGCCGACAGAGGAAGACATGGCCAAACCCTCTTAAACTCAAGGAGTGAGAGCGCTTTGGCTTGGCCCACGCTTGTGATTCGAGATTACGCCCCTCATCCAACTGTTCGGGCTCTCGCCAAAGTGGAACGGTGAATGGCAGCTTTTGCTCCCACACGTGCTCTGGGCACCTCGGGCTATCAGCTTGCCATTCACCGCTCTCACTTCAGATTCTATTCCCTCTCCAAGACACAAGCGGGCTTGCCCGCGAAAAGGCCGGAACAGGCAACCTCAATCGACTTGCTGCAACCAATCCTGAATCTGCGCCAGTGTCGCCGTGGCGCCCCCGCAAACCACTATCAGCACATTGTTGTAATTGGCCAACTTCTCGGCTTCGTAAGCGACCGCCAATGCAGCACCACACGCGGGCTCCACCAATACCCGATGATCGAGCAAGAAGCGCTCGCAGGCTTCCAGTGCGGCACGGTCGCTCACCAGATGGCTGTGCAGCGGATGGTTACGCGCGCATTCCAATGCCTGATCGGCAACCCGCTTCGCGCCCAGGGAGGTCGCCACCGAGGCGATGCGCTCCAGTTCGACCGGGTGGCCCGCCTGCATGGCGGCGTGCAGCGAGGCGGCGCCGGTGGTTTCTACCGCCAGTACGGGGACGTCACCCCAGCCATTGCGCTTGAGGCCCTCGACCACGCCGCTGAGCAAGCCACCGCCGCCGACCGATAGCACCACCGCATCGGGTTTGAGCCCGCTTGCGGCCACTTCGTCGATCAGGCTGGCATGCCCGGTCCACAGCAGTGGGTCGTCGAAGGGATGAATAAAGGCATCGCCACTGCCGAGCAGGGTCTGAGCCAGTTCATTGGCCTCCTGCCAGGAGCTGCCGTGCACCACCACCTTGGCGTCCTCCAGGCGCAACAGTTCCTTGGCCCGTTCGGTAGTGGTTTCAGGTACCACCACGGTCACCGGCACACCTAGTTTGCGCCCGGCATAAGCCACCGCCAGCCCGGCGTTACCCCCGGACGACGAGACAAAATGGCGCGCCCCCCGGGCATGGTGGACTTCACAGGCATGGCCCACCCCGCGCAGTTTGAACGAGCCACAGGGCTGCAGGGCATCGAGTTTGAGCCAGACCGTACGGCCAGCGGCCAGTGACAGGGGGCGGGATTCGATCAGGGGCGTCTGGATATGCAAGGTCATGGCGTGCTCCACAGGTCAGTCTTCACGGGCAACCGAGGGGCTCTCGCCACGCAGTTGCTCCAGGTAGTTGTAAACGGTGTATCGGGTCACGCCGAGGGCGCTGGCGGCCTTTTCCACGCCGCCCTTGACGATGAACAGGCCACGCTCCTGCATGACCCGCACGGCCTCGACCTTGGCTCGCTTGTTCATGCGGCCCTGGCCACTGCGCAGCAGCGAGTCGTGGATGATTTCGCTCATCAACAGTTCCATGTCCGCCGGTTCGCTGGTGGTGGTCGATGCCGGTGAGGCGCCCAGTGGCTGGAGTTGCTGCAAAAAGCTCAAGGCGGCGTCCAGCCCGGTGACGTCGGTGTTGACGCAGAGGCTGGCAAACGGGTGGCCGGTGCTGTCGCGGAAGATGGCCGTGGCGCTGCGCAGGGTGCGGCCCTTGAGCGTGGTGGGGTAGTCGGGCAATACCACAGGGTTGCAGCCGCGCTGTTCGACGGTGGCCTGCATCAGGGCCTTGAAGCCTTGGTCCTGTTCCGGTGCGGCGAGGATCGGGCTGCCGACCACGCGACCGGAGAGGTGGCCGTTGACGACCGCCACAACGGAGTGTTCCGGGTGGTCGAGATCGTGCAGGAGGATTTCCATGTTGCGCGCGGCAACACTGCCCAGCGCCTCGATGGCGGCCTTGAGAACGGTGAGGGTGAGCGTGCGTTCTTCAGGTGGGGAGAGCGGCATGGAAATATCGCCAATTTCAACGGTTTGTGCATTTTTGCACATAAAGTTGAAATTGGCGATGCGGTGGCGCGTTTATGCGCCCAGTGCTGGGGTGCGCGGCGGGATCATGCGGCGCGAACCGGTTGCCTCGAAGGCTGCGCCAAAGCTCAACAGGGCATTGTCGCTATAGGCGCGGCCAGCGAAGGTCAGCCCCACTGGCATGCCGATATCGGCCATCACGCCCATCGGTACAGTGACGGTTGGCACGCCCAGATGACGGATGGCAAGGTTGCCGTTGGCCACCCAGATGCCGTTGCTCCAGGCGATGTCCGCCGAAGCCGGGTTGATGTCGGCATCCGCCGGCCCTACGTCGGCCACGGTCGGGAACAGCACCGCGTCCAGGCCCAGGTTGTCCATCCAGTCTTCCAGGTCCAGTTTGCGGGTATGTTCCAGCCCGCGCAGGCCGTCGGGCACGGTCTCGATCTGGTCCCAGGTCTTCAGGCCGCGCTTGGCCATGTTGACGTACTCGTCCATGCCCGCTGCCAGGTCATCCTCACGGTTGGGCAGGGTGCCGGGGTCGTGCGGGAAGATCTTCGGCCCATCGACATCGGCCAGGCGGTTGAGCTTGGGGTCGTCGTTGGCCCGCAGGAAGTCATCAAAGGCCCAGCCCGACAGCTCCCACAGTTCGTCATGGAGGAATTGCGAGCTGACGATGCCGCGGTTGTACACGGTCGGGGCGCCAGGGCGGTCGCCCTCGCAGTTGGAGACCAGCGGGAAGTCCACTTCGAGCACTTCGGCACCGGCCGCTTCCAGGGCCTGGCGCGCCTGCTGCCACAGGTCGATGACGCTGTCGCGGGTGTTGATGCGCTGGCCGGTCGGGCCGCCAATACCCGGTTTTTCGGAGGTGCCGGCCTCTGGGTCGGCATTGATGTACATGCGCGGCACGCCAAAGCGTTTGCCCTTGAGTGCGCTGGCGTCCACGGCGAGGTCCAGGTACGAAGCCGGGCGCACGGTAGAGGCGGCCGGGATCGGCACCCACGGCTGCAGGCGCCACAGGTCGCCGCGCTTGTCGGCGTCATCGGCAACCACGACGTCGAGAATTTCCAGCAGGTCGGCCATGGTGCGGGCATAAGGCACCACCACGTCCATGGTCGGGGTCAGCGGCCAGTTGCCACGTACCGAGATCACCCCGCGCGAGGGGGTGTAGGCGCACAGGCCGTTGTTCGACGCAGGGCCACGGCCGCTCGACCAGGTTTCCTCGGCCAGGCCGAAGGCGCTGAAGCTGGCGGCCGTCGCGGTACCGGCACCGTTGGACGAGCCGGAGGCGAAGGGCGCAGTCAGGTAGCTGGCGTTATACGGGCTTTCGGCGCGGCCATAGACGCCACGCTGCATGCCCCCGTTGGCCATGGGCGGCATGTTGGTCTTGCCCAGGCACACGGCGCCGGCTGCACGCAGACGCTCGATGGTGAAGGCGTCGCGCTGGGCTACCAGGTCCTTGAAGGCCGGGCTGCCAGAGGCGGCGGTGAGGCCTTTGACCAGGTAGCTGTCCTTGGCCGTATAGGGGATGCCGTCGAGCGGGCTCAGGGGCTGGCCCTTGGCGCGGCGCGCATCGGAAGCTTCGGCCTCCTTGAGTGCGTCTGGGTTGCGGACCACCACGGCGTTCAGTGCGGTAGCGGTGTCGGCTCCATCGTAGGCGTCGATGCGCGCCTGGTAGGCCTTGACCAGCTCGACCGCTGTCGTGCGGCCCGACTCGAGCGCGTCGCGCAGCTCGGCAATGGAAACCTCGGTTACCTCGATCATGCGTTCACCAAAAAAGAGTTTTGCAGGTGGGGGCTAGTGCGAGGAGTGTACAAGAAGGCATTGACGGACGCAGGTTTGCGCAGGGGCAAATGGTTTTATGCAGGCGGGCATTGTCGGGGCCGCCAGGCGGCCCCGAACGGTCAATCCAGGTCTGCCGCGCAGTGTCGCTCCGGCACCTGGCTGGCTTCATCGCCCCACGTTCGGTTGACCCGCGTGCCGCGCTGTACGGCGGGGCGCTGGGCGATTTCTTCGGCCCAACGCTGCACGTGGGTGTATTCGTGCACCGCAAGAAACGCTGCCGCGCTATAAAGGTTGCCGCGCACCAGTTCGCCATACCAGGGCCACACGGCGATATCGGCGATGCTGTACTCACTGCCACCCAGGTAGCGGCTTTCGGCCAGGCGGCGGTCGAGCACATCCAGTTGGCGCTTGGCTTCCATGGTGAAGCGGTTGATCGCGTACTCGAACTTTTCCGGCGCGTACACATAAAAGTGGCCAAAGCCGCCGCCCAAATAAGGCGCCGCACCCATCTGCCAGAACAGCCAGTTCAGGCATTCGATACGCGCAGCCGCTGACTTGGGCAACAATTCGCCGAACTTTTCCGCCAGGTACAGCAGGATCGAACCCGACTCGAAGACCCGCACCGGCGGCTCTACGCTACGGTCAAGCAGGGCGGGGATCTTCGAGTTGGGGTTGACCTGTACGAAGCCGCTGGAGAACTGGTCGCCTTCGCCGATGCGGATTAGCCAGGCGTCGTACTCGGCGCCGCTGTGGCCCAGAGCGAGCAGCTCTTCAAGGGCGATGTTGACCTTGACGCCATTGGGCGTGGCCAGGGAGTATAGCTGCAAGGGGTGCTTGCCTACCGGCAGCGCCTTGTCGTGGGTCGGGCCGGCAACCGGCCGGTTGATGCTGGCAAACTGGCCGCCGGAGGCCGCGTCATTGCGCCAGACATTGGGTGGGGCGTACGGGGGCTTGCTCATGCTGGGTTCTCCTTGAATGCCGCGAAAGCGTCAGCTAAAGACGTTGACCTGCATCTATGCCACGGGTTCTTGGAAAAGCGCAAATGCATTGGGCGCAGGCGTTGGCTGCATGGAGAGTTTCATCCAGTTTTCATCTGCCATTGCCTGCAGCGGTTCTATGCTGGCGCAATCTCTTCGCCCTGCACGGAGCAACCGGCCGATGAACATCCCTCGCTGCTTGCTGGCGCTGGTCCTGCTCGGCGGCCTGTTGGCCCATGCCGACGCCGCGCCTTGGGTCGCCGGCCTGCACCACATGACCATGGCCGACCCTGTCGATGACCGTCCCATGCAGGCCCTGGCGTTCTACCCGGCCGTTGGTACACCCCGCAAGAGCCGTATCGACGGTTACCCGATCGAGGTCGCCGAGGAAGCCCCGGTGGCCCTCGGGCAGTTTCCGTTGCTGGTGCTGTCCCACGGCAACACGGGTAGCCCGCTGGCCTTGCATTACCTGGCGACCTCCCTGGCACGCCAGGGGTTTGTGGTCGTGGCGGTCGTGCACCCGGGTGACAACGCCCGCGATCATAGTCGGCTGGGTACCTTGAGCAACCTGTATGGCCGGCCGCTGCAAGTCAGCGCCGCGATCACGGCTGCCCGGGACGACGCGCTGCTGGGGCCTTACTTGAACGATGGCAAGGTCGGTGTGATCGGCTATTCGGCAGGGGGCGAAACGGCGCTGATCGTGTCCGGGGCGCAGCCCGACCTGGACCGTCTGCGCCAGTACTGCCTTGAGCGCCCTGGTGATGCCGACGCCTGCAAGACCCATGGCGTGCTGATTGCCGACCGCAGCGAGCTGGCGCCCGAGGCCGACGCGCGGGTGGGGGCGGTGATGCTGATGGCACCGCTGAGCCTGCTGTTTGGTCGCCATGCACTGGCCGGGGTACAGATCCCGGCATTGATCTACAGCGGTGACAGTGACCAGCTGGTGGCCGTGGACCGCAACGCCAAAGCCTTGGCCCGCAAGCTACCCATCACACCGGACTACCGCTTGCTGGCTGGCGCGGGGCATTTTGTGTTCATGGCGCGGTGTGACGAAGAACAGCGCACACGCATGCCGGCTCTGTGCAAGGACGCCGAAGGGGTTGACCGCCGCCATATTCACCACTCGCTGCAGCGCGACACCGCAGCTTTTTTCAGCCAGGCCCTCGGCGCGCCGGCGTCGGGCGAGCGCTCAGCCGCGTCGGCCGCGCCGCGCCAGCAGCAGCGTTAAACCGACGCCCGCCAGGGCGAGCAGAGCTGCGACGCAAAAGATCGAGGCATAGCCCAAATGCACCGCCACCGCCCCCATCACCGGGCCGGCGATGGCCAAGGCCATGTCGAAGAACACTGCATAAGCGCCCAACCCGGCGCCGCGGCTGCTGCTGGGCACCTGCTTGATTGCCTCGACGCCTAGCGCCGGGTACACCAGCGATAGCCCGAAGCCGGTAAGCCCGGCACCTGCCAAAGCCCAAGGCGGCGAGGGGGCCAGCCACAGCAGGCCCAGGCCGACCACCTCGGTAGCCATGCAAACCACCGCCACGTTGTAGCCGCCAAACCGGTTGACCGCATTGACGAACAACAGCCGCGAAATGATGAAACACACGCCAAAGGCGCTCAGGCACCAGGCCGCGCCGGCCCAGCCACGCTCCAGGTAATAAAGGGTGACGAACGTAGTCAGGGTGCCATAGCCGATCGATGCCAGGGTCAGCCCCAGGCCACAGGGCGCAACCCGGCCAAATGCCGACCAGAATGCCAGCCGTTCGCCACGTACCACCACGACGTCCGGCCGTTTGCGCAGCACCAGCAGGGCAAACAGCGCCAGTACCAGCAAGGTTGGCCCCAGCACGCTGAAATCCAGGCCATCCACGGCCAGTACGCCTACTGGAGCACCAATGGCAATGGCGCCATAGGACGCGATACCGTTCCAGGAGATCACCCGAGCTGTGTGCTCCGGGCCGACTTGGCTGATGCCCCAGCTCAAAGTAGCCACACCGATCAGGCCCTGGGCGATACCCAGCAGCAAACGCCCACCCAGCAGCAGCGCAAGGCTCAGCAATGGCACGCTCAGTGTCCAGGCAGACAACAGGGTCAACACCCCGCAGCTGGCAATCCCCAGCAAGCCGAAACGGATCGCCTGCTTACCGCCCAGCGTATCCGCCACCCGCCCAGCGAAGGGGCGGCTGAGCATGGTGGCGAGGTATTGCAGGCCAATCGTCACCCCCGCGATCACCGCGCCAAAGCCCAGCTGGTCATGCACATAGCTGGGCAGCACCGCGATCGGCAGGCCGATGCAGAGGAAGGCAATGAACGTGTAGAAGACGATCGACAGGATCTGCAGGGTGATGTTGACGGTGTTGCTGGCGGGGGCGGGTTGTTGCGCGGTCATGGGCTCTTTCGCGGGCAGGCGGTTGGGCGTTGTTTCATCATGGCCGTTGCGCGAAGGAAATGAAAGCAGGCTAACGAATTAATCATTGGCCTCATCGCGGGCTTGCCCCGCGAAGAGGGGTGGCCCAGCCCCCTCAAAGGGGCCAGGCTACATCAGCTACATCAGACCACGACGCCCTGGCTGCGCAGGTAATCGTCATAGGTGCCGCTGAAGTCCACGACACCGTCCGGCGACAGCTCGATGATGCGGGTGGCCAGCGACGACACGAACTCGCGGTCGTGGCTGACGAACAGCAGCGTGCCCGGGTAGTTTTCCAGCGCCAGGTTCAGCGCTTCGATCGATTCCATGTCCAGGTGGTTGGTCGGTTCGTCCATCACCAGCACGTTCGGCTTTTGCAGGATCAGCTTGCCGAACAGCATGCGACCTTGCTCACCGCCGGAAATCACCTTCACCGACTTGAGGATCTCGTCGTTGGAGAACAGCATGCGCCCGAGGGTGCCGCGAATCACCTGTTCACCGGAGGTCCACTGGCCCATCCAGTCGAACAGGCTCAGGTCGTCTTCGAAGTCGTGGGCGTGGTCCTGGGCGTAGTAGCCCACTTCGGCGCTGTCGGTCCATTTCACCGAGCCCGCATCCGGCTTCATCTCGCCTACCAGGGTGCGCAGCAGGGTGGTCTTGCCGATACCGTTGGGGCCGATGATCGCAACGCGCTCGCCGGCTTCGACAGTGATGTCGAAGTTCTTGAACAGCACCTTGTCGTCGAAGGCCTTGGCCATCTTCTCGACCACAACGGCCTGGCGGTGCAGCTTTTTGGTTTGCTCGAAGCGGATGAACGGGCTGACCCGGCTCGACGGCTTGACCTCGGCCAGCTGGATCTTGTCGATCTGCTTGGCGCGCGAGGTGGCCTGCTTGGCCTTCGAGGCGTTGGCCGAGAAGCGGCTGACGAAGGTTTGCAGCTCGGCGATCTGGGCTTTCTTCTTGGCGTTGTCCGACAGCAACTGCTCGCGCGACTGGGTCGCGGCGGTCATGTATTCGTCGTAGTTGCCTGGGAACAGACGCAGCTCACCGTAATCCAGGTCGGCCATGTGGGTGCAGACGCTGTTGAGGAAGTGGCGGTCGTGGGAAATGATGATCATGGTGCTGTTACGCGCCGTGAGGATCGTTTCGAGCCAGCGGATGGTGTTGATGTCCAGGTGGTTGGTCGGTTCGTCGAGCAGCAGCACGTCCGGGTCCGAGAACAGCGCCTGGGCCAACAGTACGCGCAGCTTCCAGCCCGGTGCCACTTCGCTCATCGGGCCGAAGTGCTGTTCCAGTGGGATACCCAGGCCCAGCAGCAGTTCGCCGGCGCGCGATTCTGCGGTGTAGCCGTCCATCTCGGCAAATTCGGTTTCCAGCTCAGCAACGGCCATGCCGTCTTCTTCGGTCATTTCCGGCAGCGAGTAGATGCGATCGCGCTCAGCTTTGACCTTCCACAGCTGGCCGTGGCCCATGATCACGGTGTCGATCACGGTGAAGTTCTCGTAGGCGAACTGGTCCTGGCGCAGCTTACCCAGGCGGGTGTTCGGCTCGAGCATGACCTGGCCACCGGACGGCTCCAGGTCGCCGCCGAGGATCTTCATGAAGGTCGACTTGCCGCAACCGTTGGCGCCGATCAGGCCGTAGCGGTTGCCATTGTTGAATTTGACGGAAACGTTTTCAAACAGCGGCTTGGAGCCGAACTGCATGGTGATGTTAGCGGTGGAGATCAAAGGGCTTACCTATCAGTAACTTACGACGCTGGGCTTTCAGCTGATACCGATTTGATACCAATCTTGAGTTTTTCCAGCTCGCTCCAGTCGGAGCTTGAGTTAAGCCAACGGGCATACGTCGACAGCAGCATCTGCACGCTGTGACCCAGCTGTTGGGCGATAAATGCGGGGTTGAGGCCGGACATTAAGCATATTGTCGCATAGGTGTGACGGCAGTTGTATGGGGGGCGACGCCGGATTCCCAATTCATTCAGCACCGGCACCCACTGTTTGTGCAGATCGGAGCTCTGTTTCACGTACTCGGCGTTCTTCGACGGCGGGAACAGGAACGGAGTTTCGGTCACTGCCCCCTTGCCATCCCTACGACGATCCGCGTACTGCCTGGCAAACTGGATCGCCCGCAAGGCCCGATCGTTCAGCAGAACGAAACGGTCCCGGCCGGTTTTTGTCCTTTCCTCAACCTCGCCCAGGGCGACGGTCCTCTTTACGTGCACGGTCTTCCTTTCCATATCGATCACATCCCACCGCACCGCCAAGGCCTCCGACAGGCGGAGGCCGGTGAAGAACATGAACTCGAACAGTGCTGCGTAGATCAGGCTCGGCCAGTGCTTATGCTGATACAGCTTGTCGATGATGGTGTTGGCTTCTACCAGCGTGAACGGATCGATCTCCTTCCTTGACCGCTTGGGTAGCTCAATGATTTCAGCGGGGTTCTTGGGCAACAGGCCCTCTCGGGTGGCCGCGGCCAGGATCGTTGATAACCTGGTGAGCGCATTGCGCTTCACATTGGCTGAGCTCCACTCAGTTTCTGTAATGACGCGGCGGAGGAGGGAGGTAGTTATCAGGTCCACTCGGACCAAGGCTAGGCGCGGTATCCAGTAAAGGTTCAGCGCGCTTTTGTAGTTGTTGTGCGTGCCCTGGGTGATCTCGCGACTGTCCAGCCAGAGTTGGGCGTACTCGCCGAAGGTTGGCTTACCACCGACCGCAGGTTGGGAGCTGGGGAACAGCTCGGCGTACTTGTCCGCGTCAAGCAGCCCGAGCTTATTGAGACTGCTTACCTGATCACGAAGGTTGGATGCAGCCTTGATCCCTTTTTGTGTCGGGGGATAGGGGAGCGTTTCACATCGACGGATACCGTCCCATGTGAAACGAATGCGGAGGGAGTTGCGGAAGATTTCGACCCCTCGGGGTAAATCCATTGGCTTTCCAGCCATTCGTCATACCTCTTTTTGCTGTAAATGATCCGGCCGCCGTGCTTCATCCAGACGCCCGCAGGAATCTTCCCATCCAGGCGTCGGTGTTCCAGGGAGCGTTTAGTGCAGCCGATCAATTCGGCCAGTCGCTGTTCGGTGACCTTGTCTACGTCACCGGTGCTTTCGTTATCCATGAGATGGTCTCCACGCCGCCGGTGGCGGCAGGTTGGTGGTCAGGCCGGAATCTTTTCGAGCACCGCGTCAGCCACCTTGATAGCGGCTTGGGCGTCGTTGACGTAGGCAGGGTCGAAGCCACCGGCGTAATGAATAACGCGCTGGCAGGCGTCCAGCCCTTTGCGAGCCAGGCGCAGCGCACCTGCCAGTTCCTCCTGCAGGGCGCCTTCGGCCCGGCCGATGTCCCAGAACTCCTGCCCCCAATGGCGTTCCGGGGGAGGGTTGCTGTTCTGCTTACCGCATGCCATGGCGCCAACGACTGCATCGCAAATGAGTCGTTTGTAGGTGTTCTCGCCGTCCAGGCTCAGCCCGCCGCGGCGCCGTAGGGTGCTCACGACCTCGTCGACGTTCAGGCCGCTGTCCTTGAGGACGATATCGAGCTCGGGTTTGTCCGGGGTGTAGATGACCAGGGCCAGCTTGGCGTCTGGCCAGAGTGCATCAGCCAGCCGTTCCAGGCAGTCGTTCGCGGTGTGGTGAAAGCGTTCTGTTGCGGACATAGGGAATCCTCGCCCGCGCATGTCGGCGGGCTTGAAAGGTTGGGGGAGGTGGGTTAACGCTGGCGGTCGAAGAAGTTGCCTGCCCGGCGCTGGAAAGTCAGGTGAGCCCATTGGCGGGCAGCGTTCCCGGCCTGGACGAGTGAGGTAGCGTCAGTTGAGTAGCCGGCATGCAGAACCTCGTCACCGGTTGCGCTGCTAAGCACGATCATGGCTGCCAGCGGCGCACGTTCCACCTCGTTGCCCTCGATGTGCTGCGCAACTTCCCGGAACCAATCGGCCAGCTTCCTGCGCTCGGCTTGATTGGCCACCACCTGGTTGTTGTGCACCCGGTGCTTGGCCGGGAACTGAAAGAGCTCTGCTGTCATCGCTGCCCCCTGTAGATCAGGTAGGCCATGTAGGCGAGGGCGATCATGGCATCAGCTCCGTGGGCACCTGGACGATATGGTCGAGCCGATGACGAACCAGCCCGCGACAGAACGCCGTCAGTGCATTAGGCCCGTACAGCCAAACGACAGCTGCCGCAGGTCCTCCGCTGTAGCAGACGGCTTCCTCCAAGTCGCGGCAGTGCTTGGCGCCGCCCTGGTGCTTGTCGATCAGCGGGCCGCCGACGGCCCAGTCTTCCCAGGGGTTGAAGCGCTTGACGTGCTCGATGGCCTTGCCCTGGTAACGGGCGAACACCCGCCACGGGTTGCCGTACTCTGGCGGCGCCAGGAACACGTCCAGGCCTTCCGCCTTTCCCACAGCCCAGCCCAGCGCCTCACCGGAAAGGTTGGATACCCTCACTTCGATCAGGTCGGTCATGGCATTTGCTCTCCACGCTGGGCCGCGACGCTGACGATTGCGGACCGCGCAGCCTTCCGGCGGTCGCCTTGGGCGTACTCGCTCTTCACCCAGATCATGGTGTCGTCAGCCCAGACGGCCTCACCTTCGCCAGAGCCTTGAACGCTTATCTGCATGCCCAAACCAATCGCAAGCTTGAATGCATCGCCGTCGTTGATGTAGGGGTTCCAATGCGCCCTGGTGCCGGAATTGCCCTTGATGCGCAGCGGCCATTTCGGATCGCGGCAGGTGCACGGTTCAACCTCAATTCCGGCAGCCTTGGCGGCGAGCAGCAGTTCTTCGAGTTCAGTCACAGCTGATACCTCTCATCAATCCAGCGTCCAGGCGCCAGAGCGGGTGTAGGTTCGGGTTGGGTTTCGTGCGGGGAGAGCTGGCGCTCGTTGCCGGCCTGTAGCTGGCTGTCGGGGATGCAGCTGATGCCCACCCCATTGAGCAGGTAGCAGGTGACCCCGCGCTGGCTGTCGTGCTGCACGTCGTTGAAGTTCTCGGTTGCGCTGGCGCCGGTGGCCAGCAGCAGGAGGCAGAGGGCGAGGCGGGTCATGGCTGGACCTCGCCGCTGTAGTGCTCGTAGCCGTCGCCGTACTCGTGGCAGTAGGTTGCCGGCCAGCACCCGCGAGTGCCCTCAGGAACCAGGTTGTACATCTGGTCGTAGGTGCCGTGCCCCGGGGTGGTCTTGACCCAAACGTGGACGGGACCACCCAGGGCCCAACCGGGATACCGCTTGATTGCGGCGGCCATGAACTGATCAAGGTCGTGATGGCCCTTGCACATGACGATGTACGTGTCTTCGCCAACGCTCTGCACGTCGAGCGGGTGGTGTTTTTTCGTCATGGCTGAACCTCGCGGCGTGCCCACCAGCACACCGGGCCGTCGTCAGTGTCGTGGATGGCCAGGCAGAACCAGTAATCGCCCTCAGGCTTGCTTGGCTCCCAGTAGCCGCAATGCGGCTCATCGGATGCGTAGTACCGATCAGCGATCTCGTCAGGCGCATCGGTCTCCAGATGGACCATGACGAGCTTCAGGCCCTGTTGAGCAATCCAGGCCTTGCACTTCTCGCCATCACCCTCGTCGAAGTCAGGTAGGTCAGGGTGCTGGAACATTCCGTACTCGTCGCGCACGACCGGCGCCGCTTGGATCAGCTTGATTTCTTCAGGCATGACGATTCCTTGGCCGCCATATCGCGGCAGTGAATAGAGGGGAGAGGGGTTACAGCTGAGGAGTACGGATGTGCTCCTGTCAGGAATTCAGAACTTTCAGCTCGGTCTTTGCGCCGCAAGCATCGCAAGGTCGATCAGTCGGTTGGCTGGCGCGCTGCGCAATAGCCATAAGCAGCGTCGACAAGGGCGAGCCTTGGCCGATTACGGTGCCCGGCGGCAGCTTCACTTCGCAAGAAAGAGCCTGAGGTACCTCTGCCTGCGCAACTGCGTCGGTTATTGTCTGCCAGGCGGCAGGGCCGAGGCGCATTTCTTCCTTGATGCGGTCGATGGCCCACATCGGCAGGATGACCAGTTTATTAGCAGCGCCAAGTTGGTATTCTAGGGGCATGGTAGCTTCCTCGCATTGGGATAAGCTAAAGCAGCTGAGAAATTTGAGGGGTTTACAAGAAAGTATGGATAGAAATGATGTGACGATTTTGACTGCTATTGTTGTAGGCTCATTTGTCACAGGTCTTGTTTGGGCGCCTGTCATTGGTGATGAAAAAAAGCTCAATGCTGCTTTAGAGGCATCCAGTTATGTGGCGACGATTTTGGCGTGTATTGTTGCAGCCACTGCTCTTACATCTTGGAAGAAACAGTTTCGGTTTTCCGAAAGATTTTCGAGGCTTTCAAACCTGAAAGACGCTGCTACCGATCTTCATGTTTATCGTGGATATCTGCAGTTTGTATTTGTAGATTGTGACGCAAAGCTAGAAGGCGAAAGCGTTTCAGAAGCATTGGTTGAGGAAATTTCGGCCAGGCGAGCGAAGGCATTGCAAGTCTTTACCGACTACAAGAAGGCTTGGACATCTTCGGTTGCTTTTTTGAATCCAGCCGAAGAAGCATCTATTGTCGGTCGTCCGGAGCTATATGTTGATATGTTCACGCATTACTCGAGAGAGTTGTATATTGCGGCCGAAATCGGTTCCTATACCGGCGAAAGTGCCGAGTATTTAGCCCTTAAGGCGGAAGCTATGGAGAAGGCGAAGTTTATTTATGCTGAGACAACTAGTTCTCTTGATTATCTTCTAAGCAAAAAAATATGACAGCAGTGGAGATCCGGTGGCTGGTAGCGCCGGAAGATCAAATTGCGGCGCGAACCTTGAAGCTCAACATGGCGGTGGCGTCGTCATTGAAGCACTCGAACAGCTCTTGGTAGGCCCGGTACTTGGCCTGGCTGCGTGTAGCTGCCCATACGCGTTGTACGTAATGGCGGGCATCGCCAAGCATGTACCTGACGTCATCCCAGTCGTACATGCCGTTGGTGAGGACTTCCCACTGCTTGAGCGGCAGCTTCTCGGCCATCTCGCCGTACTGCATTTCCCAGGTGGGGTGGTAGTTGCGGATGCGTTTCTTCGGGTCGCTGTCGAGGATCACGCCGATGTAGTGTCCACGGTCGGCCATGATCACGCCAGGCTCGCCGTTGGCGATCACGCGGCGCCCGATCTCGGCCGGCACGTCGTAGTGGCGGCGAACGTATTGACAGTTGTAGTTGCTCATGGATTTCTCCAAGCATGCGCCGCCCTCCGTGGCCGGACGGCATGGTGGCAATTTGGATTGGGATGGGGTATTACGGTTGACCGGCATCGAGCCGGGTCAAAAGGAATTTGATATGCATTACACCGCCATAGGGCCGTTCGACATCACGCTCAGTCCGGAAACTTTGAGCAGCGTCGCTGAGCAATCTGGCCTCGGTCGATTGTCTTTGGACAAGCAGTTTCAGGGGGATCTAGAAGCCACCAGCCAAGGTGAGATGTTGTCTTTCCGCAGCAGCGTTCAAGGGTCGGCCGGCTACGTTGCCATGGAAGTTGTGCATGGAGCCTTGCACGGTCGCAGCGGGAGCTTCGTACTTCAACACAGTTCTTCTATGGATCGTGGAACACCCGTTCAGTCCATCACCGTGGTACCTGATTCGGGAACTGACGCGCTTTCGGGGCTGACCGGTAGCATGGTCATCACGATCACCGATGGGCAGCACTCATATAAATTTGAGTATGCGCTACCAGATCAAACCTGATTGTTGGCCGCTGGCTGGGCGAGCAGCGCCTGGGGCTCAGCCCCAGCGAACCATGAAGTCGAACAAGCACCAGATGGGCTCTCCCACTCAGCGTCCACGGGGCAATGGTTTGCCGCCCAACGAACCTGGACGCCTGCGGCGCGCGCTGGTACTCCATCCGCCGAGGCCGGCGAACAGCTCGATTGCTGTGGTCATGTTATCCTCATGCTCTGGCCAGTTGGAGCTGGGCTTCCCCGCCTGTAGCCAGGCCGGGATTCAGTTCAACGCGCTGACCGGCCAGCAGGCCGGCGATTTGTGCATTCAGATCGAGGTCAAGTTCTCTAACCTTTCGGGCTTTTCCGATCTCGCAATCTGCCAAGAACTGCTCGATCAACGCTTTGTCATGCGATTCAACTGCTACCAGATCCCGCCCGTTGGAGTGCTGGCTGATTGCAGGATCCTCTTCACCCCGCGAGACCAGCTCGTGAATCTTGCCGTGCACTGCCGAAACCCAGGCCAGCGCAAAGTGATCACCAGCGGTATCCGGTGAGTAGGAGCTCCGACGCTTGCCGGTGCGAACCTGCGATACATAGGCGCGCCGTGCAATGGTCAACTGGTTCAGCAGTGTTTCGTAGGCGTACATCGCGATCTGTGGTGCCGGGGTTACACCAACGAACATTGCACGTTCGACTACACGGCTAGTGGCGTCGCACCAGTGCCTACGGGACAGCGGCCTTACCCCGAAGGCCTCAGCGATAATGGCGCCGAGGTGACGGTCCCATGTCGGTCTCCGGTTGGCCCTGCTCTTTTCCGACTCCACCTCTCCAACACCACTGAGTCGCACGTCCATTTCAGTGAGGCGATACTCGCGCATCAGCGACTGGGCTTGGCGCATGGCCGTAGCTGCCTCGTTCTCATTCGAGCTTTTGGAGAGGGCCAGGCAGCGCTTGATCTTGCGGATGACCCGCTCGAGCTTGCTTTTGTCGTGCTGTTGTTCGGTCATGTCGTTGTCCTTGCGTGCAGGCCCCGCCCTCGCCGGGGCGCGTGATACGTTGAAGTAGAAATAGTGTATTCGTGGAGTGGGGGCATTAGCCCAAGGGGTGCCAAGCCTCGGTCGATCCTTCAGTGCCGCTGCGGAAGCTTCCACATGGCATGGGCATGTGGTATATCGTCGGGAAAAGTAGAAAGATGAAGATATGAAACTGCCAGAGAATTTCGAACTTGACGTACGTGATATCAAATATGATGGGGACGGCTTGTACAAAAGGGTAGCGACTGAACAGCAGTTAGGGACCAAAATAACTCCGTTGCATGTACATCTTGAGACTGACACTGACTGGGCGACGGTGGTGCCTTCAGCAGCCGGGGTCATAGTGGCGTTGTTAGTCGCTTGGCTTAGCGTCGGCGTGCAGCGAAATCAAATTAAAGGGAATATAAGTAATTTTCGACATCATTGGATGGCAGAACTTAGGGATGCATCAGCGGAGCTGATTTCACTTCTAACTTATTTGGTTAACATGAATTCCAAGGAGAAGGAATTTAAGAACTCTGAAAATTACTATTCGACATGTGCGCGAGTCTCTCAGCTTCGTGCAAAGGTTGAACTCTTGATGAGTAGAGATGATGAAAATTCTCGAGAGCTAATAGTTTGTGGATCTGACGCAACTAAAATTTCTATACAGGTAAAACATCGTGATTCTGTTACTGAGCCTCTGAAGAAAGTCAAGGATTACCGGGATTTACTTCGTAGAGAGCTTGAGCAAGCCTGGATAGATACCAAAAATGATTTAGGCCTTGATCGAAAGTTGATTTTCCCCGATTTCTGGGGGCGTATGAGGTCCAGCAATAATTCCAAACAATGAGCAGCCTTCGACGCATTTGCGGACTGTGAGGCTTAAGATAATCCATGTTCGATTATGTTGATGCTGGCGCCGCCCTCTCCCGGGGAGGCGTTATCGTTGAATAGGGGAAGGCGCTGGCTGATGGCACGGCGCCACGTTTTGCGGGAGGGGTGGATGTTTGATATAACGCCCGGCCATTTCACAGGAAGGAACCTCATGAAACGCACCGTTTTTGGAGCAATTGTTGTTGCTGTTGCCTCGCTATCCCTCAGTGGCTGCTTCGAAGCAGAGGCCGAACAGAAGCCGAAGGAACAGCAAGAAGCCATCAATCACGACCCTGCTGCGTACGAGCCGAACACCTTTCACTGCCAGCCCGAGTATCTGAAAACGCTTCCGGATAACAAGGCTCGCGAAGACCTGGTCGAGAAGTGCATGACCGGTGGGTCGTACAAGAAGTCAGAGCCGAAGACCTGGTAACACATGCTCTTGGTCATACAGCGCCGCCTATCAGGGCGGCGTTTTCGTTTCCGGGGAAGGCGCTGGCGGGCAGCGCCGGAGAGTTAGGCTGCGAGGCGCTTCTTATCGGCGCGGCCCTTGGTCTGGTGCAGCCGAAGCGCTTCTTTGTAGCTGGCCTTGG
Source organism: Pseudomonas sp. E1MeOHC2 (assembly GCF_058745025.1). Lineage (NCBI taxonomy): Bacteria > Pseudomonadati > Pseudomonadota > Gammaproteobacteria > Pseudomonadales > Pseudomonadaceae > Pseudomonas > Pseudomonas sp. E1MeOHC2. Next base: position 5,520,186 of record NZ_CP196675.1, on the reverse strand, counting down.
CCGCTTTCATGGTGTGAGCCCAGTCACCGGCAACCTCAAGAGTCTCGTAGGGCGAGCAGTGCGCGAAACGAGTAGGCCGGCGATGCTCGCAGTAGCCACTTCCGCGCGGGTAGCGGACCATCCGGTATTCGTAGTTCCGCCAGTTGCCGCGCTGCTGGATCTGCGGCTGGTTGATCCCGAGGAAGTGGGCGAAGCCGTCGTAGCACTCGCACTCGTCGAGATAGGCATAGAACCTGGTGTACTTTCGTGGTGGCGGCGGCGGAGGCAGCTTGGACAGCGCAAACTGCTTGCCTTCACGCGTTGCCCGGTACACCACGTCATCAGCATCACAGAAGGCTGGCGCCTTCCGGCGCGTCATCAGGCCCGCCTCTAACAGCACATCCAAGTTGTTGGCGTCGTCATAGCCTGGGCTGGTGAGGAAGTGGTTTCTGTTGCCGGTACGGCATCCCGGGTTCAGGCCCAGGGTGTGCCAGAGCAGGCCGAGCTGCTTCTCGGTGGCTTCGATCATGGCTTTCTCCATGCATGCGCCGCCCTCCGTGGCCGGATGCGGCATGGTAGCAATCTTGGTTGAGGTAATGTTGAATACCCACTCTGTTTCGCTGCGAGGGGTTTATGAACACAGTTTTGGCATCAATTGGGGTGTCGCTGTCTGCGATTTACGCTTACTTTATTTGGGTCTTAGTAGGTGGCAGATTTGCATTGCTCGAAACAATGGATTTAAACAATTTAGGTGATTTTCTTGCTGGAGTATTTGGTCCTATAGCAATTCTTTGGCTTGTGCTAGGCTTTTTTCAGCAAGGGTATGAGCTAAGGCAAAACAATAAAGCACTCAAGCTACAAGCCGACGAGTTGGAGAAGTCGGTCGCGCAGCAAAGCGAGATGGCTCGGCTGCAAGCGCTAGCGCTAGCTAATCAGAGTCGGCTGGTTCAGCCGCTCTTCGAGATGAAGCATGTTGAACAGTATGTTTGGGAGGGCGATAATTTTGACAGCTTTGAGCTGATAAATAGCGGTGGTTATTGTGATTGTGTAGATATCCGGCTGTTGGTTAATGGTGTAGAAGAATTTCAGTATGATTTGGAACCTTTGAGTAATGGCACAAAGCGCCAGTTTTCATTGGCTGACTTTGGAGAGCAATATGAAATTCATGTATCCTACCGCTCTATCGATGATGTGCTTGGTACGCGGATATTTGAAGTGTATAAGTGGTTCGGCGAGGATGGAAAGAAATATCCCATTCCCCGCCAGCGGCCAAATACAGGCTGAAGCAGAAACATTGCAAAAATGAAATTTGCAAAAAAATTTCAGAAATTAGGCCCAATCGGGTGCTTGTATCTCATGCCCCGGATCCTGCTGAAATCAGCATGCTCCTTAGGTTGAAACCCTGCGCCACAGGTGACAGCTTTCAGGCTGTGGCGCTGAATCTAGTCACTTAGCGTCGAAGGTGCCCAAGGATAGCTTCGCGGCGGTACCGACGTTATCGTCGAGAACGGCCTTAAATTCCTGAGCGATGGACTCGCGCTGGGCCTCTTCGCCGATCCAGCGCAGTTTCAGCACCGGTTGAGCGCCGCCGGTGATGACCGATACGCGCAGGCGAATCACTTGCTCGCCCAGCCACTGCAGCATTCGGCTTCTCGATGATTGCACAGGGAGTCATTGGAGCCCTGAGCCCGCAGGCGCAGGGGCTGTCTCAAAGTGCAGCACCAGAAAATAGGCCTTCCTATGCTTTCGGCAGCGCCCGAAACACCACCGCCAGCGGTAACCCTGTCCCGATCTGCATCGGAGAGCGCCGCTGGGGAGGAGCGATCATCTCCTTCGGGATCTATCCGCAGGAAAAGGTATAAAGTGAGCGGGGCCCCTACATACCCAGAATCCCGGGTATGTAGGGGGTCCTCAGTTGTGAGGACACCCCCGAAGGCCGGTGCCCATCGCTGATGCAATCAGGCATCCGGCCTCTGAGCGTTTCAGTTAGTGGCCTATTTCTCGTTCAATCGATTTGCAACACTTGGTTAGTGCAATGGCCGATCAGCTGCCAGAGCCCGCAGCGGGCCTGGCCCTGGCATTCAGTTGCACTAACCACGGTCATTGCACTGTTTTACGGCGGAAAGCGCGTCGGTGGGAGGGGGATAAGTGATTTTCTCGCCAGATTTTTCCCCGATGGCGTTTTCCGCCGGTGTTACGTTCAACGCTGGCGGTGCGATCAAAGTTGCAGCTATGCTGCTCGGAATTCAATCGGCTTGGGCCAGAGGAAAACATGGAGGGGATATGGAAGTGATTACAGTGGAATCAATGTCCGGTTACTTGAATGCCTGCAAAGCTCACTGGAGATTCAACAATCGCAGGAATGTTTTCTTCAGAGGTCAATCCAACGAGCAATGGCCGCTGGTGCCAGGGTGCGCGCGGGAACCTCACAATATTCACAATGACGAAGCCCTGTTCCATGAATGGCTAAGTATGAGTGGGGAAAGGTTGGGGATTAGTGAATATTATGCAAAGCGCCCGCTATTGCTTTTGACCATGGCGCAGCACTATGGACTTCCTACAAGACTTTTGGATTGGAGCTTCAGCCCATTGGTAGCTCTGTACTTTGCGTGTAGGACCGGGCATGACACAGATGCTGCAGTCTATTTATATAAGCGTGATAAGCACATCCCCTTCAACGTCAACGGCATGAAGAGTCACAATGACAGTGTCGAGGTCGACGGGGTGGAGTACGACATGGTCTTTATGTTGTCACCAAGAACAAGTGATCGCATGGAATCACAACTTGGATTATTCAGTCTCCATGCTAAGCCAGGAAAGCCGTTTGAAAAGTGCATGCAGCCGAACGACAAGCTAATCAAAATAGTCATACCTGCAAACCTCAAGACATTCATTTTGATTGAGCTAGATTTTATGGGTATCCGTGCATCTACAATCTTTGCTGGTGATGATGGTGCGGCTCAGGAAATAAAGGAAACCAATGAGCTAATAGGGCGCATCGAGAAAATGGACCATAGTCTCTTTGATTTCTAGATTTAGCTAAAAATCAGGCATGATTAACTTCCAAAATAAAAAGCCCGCAGCTGCGGGCTTTTTTATATTTTCACTGATTAAACAACAATTTTGAATTTTCTAACCATGTAGGCTCGGTGGTCTTCAACCGTCTCGTGAATCTCTTCCTTATCGAGTAAAACACTGTGGCCCTGGAGCACTTCAACGTCGCAGAGGCCAAGCAGGTTGTTGGCCACTGCCAAGCCGGATCTTTCCGGTCGACAGCCGACGCGGGGTAGATGCGTTGGTGGTCTGGACCAGGTTAGAGGTGAAGTCGCGCATGTTGACGCCTGCCGAACTGACCTGCTGGGTTAGGTGATGGGAAGGATTCAGGCCGCGCTATGGTGGATGAGGTTTGCGGCGATACGGTGGCCAACGATGTCGAGGCGTGCGTCAGCCACATGCAGGAGCAAACCTTGAAGCAGCTTCCTTCGAAAATGGTCCGAGCTGCGCAATCAGTTTGATTCTGACGGCAGATGGTGAAGGGTGTCCTCAGATCTGAGGGCACCCTAGCTTCGAGAGTCGCGATTGCTTGAGTGTTTGATTAAGCCCCGAAGGGTTTAAAAGATGGTTTTTATAACTTTGTCAGCACCATCAAGCAAATCCGTTACCTCTCCTGCAGTTGGTTCAGTGCTGTTTTTATGGCCGCACTTATTCCGTATATCACCGAGAAACTGAATATGCCTTGACTGTGCTAGATCAATCACTCCTGCAGCTCTAAGCGATTCATTTAGAACAGAAATAGTACCTGATTTCTTGGGGATGCTATGATTGTCACATACTTGCTTCAAGTGTCCCTCCAGCACCACCCCAGCCATTGCTCCGGCTGCTCGCGAAAAGCCTGAACTCAGAAGGCTTCGAGCTGCGCTTAGTTCGGTATCGTAGAGATCGGCTTGCACTAGTTGCTTTATCTCGAACAATGAGCTTTCGAAGCGGCGTCGTATTGCTTCTACAATGGCAATTTGTTGGTTAAGCAAAACAGTTGCATTCTTTGAGCTTGCCAGTACAACTCCCATGTTCATTCTGCGTAGTCCGTGACATGCATCTTCAAGGCGGTAGTTATCTATCGCGAGCTCTTTTCTGTTTGCTGGTCTTTCGTAAAGTCGTACAAAATCGGATAGCCGATCCGGTAATAACTGCTTCACAAGTGGCAGTGCTTCTGAGTACCAATGCTGGTAGGCAAACTCGAATGGCTGAAGTTTTTTAATGAATTCATCTGCCTTCTCTTTGCTCCCGAATCTATTAAGCATTGCTTCATATAAGGCTTCATCCCCGTAGGCTTGCGAGTGTAAGGAACTTGCTACTAAGTTGGCTTCCTCTAACAGGCGGTCAATGTCGTCCTTATATTTTTTGATGTTTGAAGCAGTCATTCAACTTCCCTCTAGATGTACTCAGGCTTCAAGGTCGGTGATTATTCTAGAGCCTAATAAGCGATTAGGCATCGATATGCGCATTCGCGGTATGATGCAGGGCAACCTTAAGTTAGGTTGCTCTCTGCTTCGCATATGAAGAGAAGGGTGGCGGCCGTCATATTAAGCATATGTGAGACTATATGCTTTGGTACCTCGGTCGGAGCTACGCCTTGACCATGACCAGAATTTTTGTTTCGCCCAGTTGGCACACCGCTTTCTAATAGAGACTTCAGTGACGAGAAGTGTGACTGCCAATAGCTAGGGATGAGCTCTTTGTCTAGACAGACTTGGATAAGATTGCTAGCAGTGGCTCGATCGCTAACTTCCCACCTGTGTTTATGGCAGACGGATTTCATTAGGCTTTCAAAGGATTTTAGGCACTCATTGAGTGCCTCTTTGTAGTGTCCGTGGCGATAGTGCTCATGTGCTTTGTAGAACTCGTCTTCGGCGCCTGCGCACCATTCTTGCCGCAGAAGGACTAAAGCAGACTTGGTCACTTCGCTGTGGAAAAACTCCGAATCAACTCTCAATATTCTATTGTTCTCGAAGCGATAGCCAATGCCGTGCTCAAGAAATCGGTCGTTCGCTTCCTTTATTAGAGGTTCAATAATCGGTGCGGCTTCATACCTACCCATAAACCATTGTTTTTTTGCTGTTGTGTTCATGGTTGTGAGTGTGAGTTCGATTGCGTCGAGCAATCTTTCGATTCGTCTTTCAGTGAACATGAACCAGTAGAATTCATCATACTGGTTTGATCTTCTGTCATACGAAAATCCAGCAAGCGTGAAAGAGCCATACTCTCTGTTAAGTATAGATGTGATCCCTTCCCACGCGTTTCTGGAATCATTGTTGGTATTGCAGTCGCTCTGCGACCCCAAGGCTTCGTCAAATATGTGTATTAGTTGGACTATGAGTTCTTTTGGTATTGACTCATACTCAAAGAACTCAGGTGTCTCTCCATTCTCTCGTTTCAGTCGCTTGGAATACAGATCATAAATTGCCATTTGAGTCGTCCTTAATCAATGTCAGCGTCGGGGGCTTTCCAGTCAGCCATGACGGTCCAATAATGAGTCTTTATGCTCAAGAAACGGACTCACCCTTGAGTAGTCTGTCTCAGTTTATCAGCGCCGACCATTTGGGGGTATGCCTGGGGGTATATGTGCTTCCAAAAAAACGCGACCCATGGCAGTTTGTGGCCTCCCCCAATCTGTTGACATCCCGAAGAAGAACAGTAAATCTACGATCGCTGCAGGGATCATGCTGACAGCGCTGATCCGCAACTGGCGTCTTTCGGCTGAGTTCATCATCTTGGCGCCGACCAAGGAGATTGCCGATAACTCGTTCATCCCGGCCAAGGACATGGTCAACAATGACGATGAGCTGAAAGCGCTGCTGCATGTCCAGCCGCACCTGCGGCTGATCACTCATCGCGAGACCGGCGCCACCTTGAAGGTGGTGGCTGCGGATAGCGACGTGGTGGGCGGCAAGAAGGCGGTCGGCGTCCTGATCGATGAGGCCTGGCTATTCGGCAAGAACCCCAAAGCCGCTGACATGATCCGCGAGGCCACTGGCGGTCTGCTGTCGCGACCTGAAGGCTTCATCATCTGGTTGACGACCCAGTCGAACGAGCCGCCGGCTGGCGTGTTCCGCTCCAAGCTCAACTATGCGCGCGGCGTGCGTGATGGCCGGATCGACGACAACCGGTTCCTGCCGATCATCTATGAGTTCTCTCAAGAGATGATCAAGAGCGGCGAGGCGAGGAAGCCTGAGAACTTCCACCTGGTCAATCCGAACATCGATTACTCAGTCGACCGACCTACGCTTGAGCGCCTGTTTATGCAGGCGGAGCTGGACGGCGAGGCTGAGTTGCGCGGCTTCTTGGCCAAGCACCTCAACATCGAGATCGGCCTTGCGCTGATGTCCGACGCTTGGGTTGGGGCTGAGTTTTGGGAGCCGCAGGCTTCAGCGTGGCTCAGCCTCGACGAAATCCTCACGCGGTGCGAGGTCATTGATGTCGGCGGGGATGGCGGCGGTCTTGATGATCTGCTCGGTCTTGCCGTGATGGGCCGGGAGACGGGAAGCCGCAGGTGGTTCCACTGGGCTCACGCCTGGGCGCACCCTTCGGTTCTGGAGCGCCGCAAGTCAGAGGCGCCACGCTTGAGAGACCTAGAGAAGGCTGGCGACATCACCATTGTGGAGCGCATCGGTGATGACGTTGAGCAATTCGCGGCCATCGTGGCCCGTGTCAATGACACCGGGCTACTCGATAAGGTCGGCCTCGATCCGGCAGGCATCGGCGCAGTACTCGACGCGCTTGCAGATGCTGGCGTTGAGGAAGACAAGATAGTGGGTATCTCTCAAGGCTGGAAACTTACCGGCGCAATCAAAACGACGGAACGCAAGCTTGCCGAGGGCACGCTGCTCCATTGTGGTCAGCCGCTCATGGCTTGGTCCTGCGGAAATGCCAAGGGCGTGCCTTCAGCCAACGCCTTCTTGATCACCAAGCAAGCATCGGGCACCGCAAAGATTGACCCGCTGATGGCTACATTCAACGCCGTTTCGCTGCTGAGCCTGAATCCAGAGGGCAGGGGGGGAATGGACAATTTCATGGCAGGCATTCGGGACCCACTGATCGCATGAACGCATTTCATATTTTCATCGCCTGCGCAGTGGTCGCTTTCTGCTTGGCATGCAGCGGGGTATGGATGCTGGCTGGTACCGGCTGGGCTTTGCTGGCCGGATCGCTGAGCTTCTTCTGCATCGCTGGCTTCATCCGCAGAGGACTTGTCAGTGATTAAAACCCTATCCCAGGCACTGGGCGCTGCTGCCACCAAGCCTTCAGCCAGTATGAGTGAATGGCTGGGTAAGACTATCAAGCTGTCGGATGGAGGTTTCTGGAGTGCTTTTAACGGCGCCCAGTCCAGTAGTGGTAAGTCAGTCAGCGTCGACAAGGCCATGCGCCTGTCCACGGTGTGGGCAGGCGTTTCGCGACCTGTTCGTTGATCTGGAAATCTTCGGGGCCGAGGCAGGGAAGCTCTATCGGGTGTCATATGTGGTGGCCAGTGAGGTGGTGCCGGATGACCCGGGAACTCCAGTAGATCCAAACAAGGCTTCACTGGGATTCCGTATCGAAGAGTTTGAGCGCGCTGCTTATGAGGCTGCCGGAAACGCCACTACCATCCACGAATATGTAATCAACGTAGGCGTAGTAAGCCGAATTGGGGGCTTTCAAACGCTGACCTTTGAGTGCTCCAAGAAGTCTGCGGTGGTAGTCAAGATCACTCTCGACGGCGCGAAAATCCCCGCCAATGGAGCATTTTTCGCTGCGGTCAACCCCAACTTCCCAGCCCGCAACTGGATCATCGACGAAAGCCGGTACAAACGAGCCCCCGCTGCAACGCCTTCGGGCGAAATCGTTAAGACCGGCGTCTATTTCACATGGGATCCCTTTGTTAAGAAATTGACCTACGCCTACAACTCCAGAAACAACGCCTACCGTGTCACGGTGAAGCCCGCTGCGATCAACCAGTTGCCAGATATCAACACTGTGGAAATCGCGGCGAAGGTTGCAGACCTGTCGAAAGCGGTATGGGGGCCGATCACTGGGGCGACCGACATTGCGACGGACTACCTGCCGCCGATGCAGATCGAGGCGGTAAACAACGGCGACGGTCATGCGCAGATGTACACCGGGGGTGCGCACGGCAATGACGGCAACGCAGCGGGCTCGCCAACGGCAAGAAACGCTTCGTTCACTCTGTTCGCTGACGGCCAGATCATTGAATCCCCATCGTCAGGTTTCGCCAACGTTCTGCAAGGCATGATCTGGAACGAGCTCATGGCCTACAACACCACTACCGAAGGAAGGTATGTGGCCGACCAGGTGTTCTCCCTTGATTTTTCCGGCAGCGGGGCGAGGGTCCACGCCGACATCATCGCCAAGGAAGACATCATCGTCCACACAGATAACGGCCCGCAGCACTACTTCGGTGGGTTCGACGTGTCGCAAATGATGCCTGACTCCCAGACGCCAGCGAGGATTGCGAAGGATACAACGGTAAGCAGTGGGGCGAGGACCAGCTACCCGAGAGCGTGGATTCTGCTCACCAAGTCCACATACGGGACAATGGCGAGCTGGATGGATAGATCGTATGGCGTAGGCAATGGCGAATTCGTTCACCCTACCGCGTCCTTCATCCGCGGGCCTGGCCCGGGTCGAGCCAAGTTCTATCACGCTGCAGTGGCTTCGATCGCGGTCCCCCTTGCACCAGGGGTCGGCTACAGGTGGCGCGGCGGGTTCCACTTCTTCTCCGATACGGCTTTCGCGGAGTTCGACTCGCGGCTCTCAATCAAGATGCCGACGGAGAAGGTCGTGGCAGTCAAGACCAGTGGCGCGAGCCTCGTCAGCTAACAGCGCCCTGGCACGGGGCGTCCTTCTGGAGAAAGGAGTGCCAATCACAGAGCAGCAACTGCTGCAGATCCTTCCCAATGCCCGCCCAGTGCGGGCTTTTTTGTGCATGGAGAAAACATGGCCACACCACGCGGAGTTCGCAAGACATTCCTGCCGAGGTCGTAGTGCGCCAGGTCTGCACTATCCGAAACACCTTCACCGGCGAAGTAATGGCCGAGGGTGCTGGGCCGCCAGTCCCGGAGCCAGCCATCGAATGGGTGCGCACCCATGGAATTGAGGAGATTGTGCCCCCAGCACGTCTACGATCGAAGGTCCGCTAGCCATAGGTAGAACCGTGTATTGCTTGATGGTAATATGGAAATTTTAATATTGCCTTGGTATACAATGGAACTGTTTGCTGATTTGGTGTATGGAAATGCCTCAGGCTTAAATCATTTTGTTGTTGATTGGCAGCGCTACCATAAAGGATGCAGCGCTGAGTTCCTGCTTTCTGGAGTAATTACACTTCGGAATAACGTTAAGGTTGAGTGTAAATCTTTACATGACATCGAATGGGGTCTAGAGTTTTCATCAAATAGGAATGCCAATTATTTATGGCTCTATTCTCTTGACTACGTGGGTACGCTTGTAGATGCATATTCTGGAGGTTTTGGCGAAATATATCTTGACTGCGCCATTAGCATAGTTGAGTCATTTTGTCGCTTTTACCATGAGTCAGAAGGCAACAAAACAAAAGTTGCTTACTTGAATAAGTCTGGAGGGAGCTACGATCATGCTACCTCAACGAGGGCAAATGTTCTTGTAAGATACCTATGCGCGATTGTTAAATCTGACCGCAAGGTTGACCTTCATCCGGTAATTTCGTGTATCCATGATGCTGCAATTTTTATGTATGACGATCGCAATCATAGCGAATCAAATCATGGGGTCATGACCGACATCGCATTGTCTCAAATCGGTGTTCTTGCAGGGCTTTCAAACGAGCTGGGTAGAGTATTTTTTGAGAAAGCAAATGATAGGCTGATCGATAGCGTGTTGCGTACTTTCGATTCCGATGGGTATGCCAATGAAAATACGGTTGGGTATCATCGGTTTAACGTGCAATTATTTAAGTCGGTGATGAATAATTTCACCGGCTGGGGGGTCGAAAGCAGGTTTGGTGATATTGCGCCCCCAATTATCGATAAAGCTTTGCGCGCCTTTCAGATATGTGTTTGGCAAGACGGATCTATCCCCCCTATAGGCGACTCCGCCGTATATGAGAAAGCGGCAGAATCTTTAAATGTCAGCAAGGTTTTTTCCGAAAGCGGAATGGCTGTCATTAAAGATGATGATCTGTATGTTTCTTTGATATGTGGCAGGCGAGGTGATGCTCACAAGCAAGTTGATGATACATCAATAACTGTAAGGTACAAAAACACGGATATCGTTATTGATGGTGGGCATTTGAGCTATGACAGGCTGGATCCTCATCGCCTATCTCTCGAGTCTAGTCTTGGGCATTCTGGTATTTTTCCTGAGTTCATTGAGGGTGTGCCGCCTCACTCATACCTAAGACTTAAGCAAGCCGCATCAATAACAAATATATCTAAAAGCGATGCATCAGTCGATTTTTCAGCTCGGCTCAGCTTTCCAGATCACGGCTATGCAGTTAACCGAACAGTTAGTGTAATTTTCCCTAGGCTTATTATCATTAGGGATGAGATCGACTCTGAAGATTGCGAGATGCCAACAACTCAGAGGTTCTTGTTTGGCAAGAGCTTAAATGGAATTGAATTTAATCAGCCTGGCGTGCTGACGCTTCACGATAAAAATTTTAGGGTCATAGTTACCATGAAGGAAGTTAGCTCCGGTCTAGCGCTTTGTAGAGGGTTTGTGGGGGAGCGTCCTCGTGGCTGGTCTTCGCAAAAGTCTGGGATAAAAGATCCCTGTTACGAGTTGACCCAAAAAGCCATTGGCGGGAAATTGTTGTTCGAAACTTGTATAGAAATTATTGACGCGCAGCTTTAAAAGCTTTCGCTGTAAATGTCCGGACCTGGCTTGATTTAAAGCTCTGTATTGCTTCCATTATATCGATATTAAGGCCCGCTCAGCGCGGGCTTTTTTTTGCCTGGAGAAAACCCAATGCGTACATCGCAACGCGGCTTGAGCCTCATCAAGTCGTTCGAGGGCCTGCGCCTGCAGGCTTATCAGGATTCCGTCGGCGTCTGGACCATCGGCTACGGCGCGACTCGAGGTGTGAAAGCCGGCATGAAGATCAGCAAGGAGCAGGCCGAGCGCATGCTGCTGAATGATGTGCAGCGCTTCGAGCCGGAGATCGAGCGCCTGGTCAACGCCAAGCTGAACCAGAACCAGTGGGACGCGCTGATCAGCTTCACCTACAACCTGGGAGCGGCCAACCTTGAGTCGTCCACACTCCGCCGACTGCTCAATGCTGGCAACTACCCAGCCGCTGCCGACCAGTTCCCTCGCTGGAACAAGGCGGGAGGCAAGATGCTGCCTGGGCTGGTCCGTCGACGCGCAGCCGAGCGCGAGCTGTTCTTGGAGACGGCGTGAACTGGCTCGGCGCGGTACCGGCTTGGTGCTGGTGGTTGACCGGGCTGGTGCTGGTGGCGGGAGGCCAGGAGATTCGCGTGGGAGCGGGAAAAGCGGAGGCCTCGGCCGCAAGGCTTGAGTTGTCCGACTACCGGCTGGAGGTGGTTGAGCGCGATCGGCGCGCAGCCGCCCAGGCCCGCACCGAAGAACAGCGCCGCCAAGCCGTGGCGGACGAGGAGGGTGAGAGTGCACGACAACAACTGGAACTGGCCCAAGGCCGCGCCGCTGCTGCTGAGTCTGCTGCTGGCGGGCTGCGCGGGGAAATCGCCCGATTGCGGGCAGGCCGATCAGCAACCTGCGGTGCCATCGCTGCCCAGCAGCGCCAGGCAGGAGCCTCTGCCGTCGTGGTGCTCGGGGGATTGCTTGAAGACGCTGACCGAATGGCGGGAAACCTCGCGACAGCGCTTGAGCGAAGCCGAATAGCTGGACTGTCCTGTGAGGCGGTTGTAGACGGAATGAAGCCCCTGTAATGAGCGCCTATACTGTGCCATCTACCGACACGGAGCATGGCATTGGACAAGCGCACTTTCATCGGAATGGTCGAGGCAGGCGAGCCGCTGATTCAGCAGGCCGTAGATGCATTCCGCTCCTTTCACGAGGCGCAGGATTGTGGCGCACCGCCAGAAGAGGTTGAGCGACTCCGCCTGTTGGCCGAATCTCTGTTCCAGGCGGTCTCCGACTACCAGTTCCGGGTCATAGCCAAGGCTCGTGGAAAGGATCTGCCACCACTGCACTGACCCGCTGATCGGTAATTCCCCGCGATCAGGTCCACCTATACGATGCTGTATTTTTATACAGTATTGGTGCCCCATGTACTTCCTCCTCGTTCGACGCCGCGAGCATGGCGTGGCCTTGCCCTCAGACCGCCTACGGAAAGTCCAGCCCCTCCGCGCGGACGTCCACATCGGTGACCACCACAGCGAGCCTCTGGGTCGAGTGTCGACCCAGGCCTGGGTGTTCAACCCGACACCTGGGCCCGACATCATTCCGCGGCTGCACGATGCCAAGGTCAATGGCATGGCCCAGCTTGGCATCAACATCAATGGCGTGGAGGAGGTCGACGGCGTGCTTTATGCGCAGTCCTGGTGGTGCAGGGCAGAATGATGACGGGGATACCGCAGGCTTGGCTGGATGAACTGAACGACCAATTCGCTCTGGTCACCGATCCCGAGAGGCGTGCTGCCGTGCTCGATGCGGTGGCGTATGCCGCCCATCGGCGGCGAGAGGTCAGCGACGAGAACCTGGTGGACATGCTGGAGCTGTCCGAGGCTGCCAAGGCTTGGGGGTTGGTGGAAATTGATGAGGCGTACCACATCGGCCTGTTCAGTTACGATATTTCGAATAGCTGGGATGGGGACGATCCAGGACGGATCGTCGTCGGCAGAACGCCTGAATGGGGGTGTTGAGGGTGTCTAAATTGCCCGAAATCAGTTCCGCAACTGACGGACACCCCCTTGGTTTTAAAGGGCTGCAAGGCAGGTGGAATCATATCAGTGCGGAATTGATATCGCTGTAAGTCACTGAAAATAAATAAAATGTAGCTCGGATTGCAAATCCGTAGGGCGGACTGAGTAGCTGGGCACACCTGGCTGGGCGGCAGGTCATTAGGAAGGCCATGCCAGCTCGATGCCGGTCTCTTGCGACTGGCTGCTCTCGACCCATGGTGGACATTTGTAGCCGGGGCCGCTTTGCGGCCCATCGCGGGCAAGCCCGGATCCAACAGGTACAGCGCATGCCTGCACTCTGGTGATGATCCTGTATGGGCAGGCACTGACAGCATTGCTTGGACGGTCTCTAGCTGGTCGGGGCAATCGGCGCCAACGATATCCGGACCGCAACTCTCAGTTCAGTGAGGTCTTAGATAGGTCGGCGCCTGAGCACGGACTTACGATCTGGCCGACATTCATGCCCGCCGTTCCGCTTGGCATAGTCGTGTAAAATTTGACGCCCGACGCTACGATCATGGGCGCAACCTCACGTGTCACGTAAGGCTGGCCATTACTCAGCAGCATTTTGATCGCCTCTTCCCGATACTTGGCATTGTTCACCATCGGGGATCCAGGTACGTCGGTCAATGGCATGACCTGCACGGCCACTTGATCGGTGAAGACGTAGAAAATCTCACCGTCTCCCTGATGAATGCACCTCACATTTTCCGGTTTGATAATGTCCTTCTTGACGTATTTCCCCCATTGGTAGTCGACCAGAAGAAGACTATCCGGCGTGAGGACGCTGATACCTGGTGTGGCGTGGCAGCCCGCTGGTCCGCCGATGCGCATCCAGCAAAAACTCGTGAACGACGTGTCGGTGATCTCGGCCAGCTTGAGGTCTTCCTTGATGTGCTGCCTGGCCTCTGTCGTATTGTGCTGGATACTGCCGCAGGCGCTGAGAAGTGTGGCGACGAGAGCAATGGCGGTGCGCAAAAACATGGTCAGTCCTTTGATCGGGCGTAAAAGTTGGTGGCATTTTCATGATCCTGACGACAACTGACAACCACTTGTACTTCCCTCCCGACTCGTAGCTGATCACCACGTTGGGCAGGCGATTGCTGCCGGTCGCGAATGACCGCAATGGGTCGAAAGCGGTCGGTCAGCACTGACCGCTTTCATGCACGTGGGCGAAATGACTCAATATTTGCCGCGAATCGTCAGCATGAAGTTGCGCGGGTCGCCGTAGAAGTTGTTGTACTGCGACGTACCTACCGTCGAGTAGTACTTCTTGTCGAACAGGTTGTTGCCATTCAGGGTGGCCGACCAGTTCTCGTCGATCTTGTAGTCCAGGCTCGCGCTCCAGATCGTGTAGCCGGACTGCATGAATTTGTACGCAACCGAGGGCTCACCCCAGGTGCCGGTGCCAGGATCGAAGGTTGACACCGAGCCCGACTTCGACGTGGCGCTCTGGCTGATAGCCCCCAGCCCGACCTTCCAGTCCTCCAGCCCGCCCGGCAACTGCCAAGTGCCCCAGACCTTGAGCAGGTGCTTGGGCGTAACCCCTTCGAAGGCACTGCGGCCCTCTTCGGCGTCCTTGGCCTCGAGGCTGCTGTAGGTGTATCCGGCCATCAACTGCAGGCCCTTGGCAACCTCACCGCTGACCTCTGCATCGAATCCCTTGCTGACCACCTCACCGGCGTTGAAGTAGCAACAGGTGGCCTCGCTGCCCACCGGCCCAGCCCCTTCCTCGTCATACACCGCCGAGCCCTGCTGCTCGATGCGGTAGACGGCGAACGAGGTATTCACACGTCCGTCGAACAGCTGGCTCTTCAAGCCGATCTCATAGTTCTTCGAGGTGGCCGGGTCAATCTGCGTACCGCTGGTGTCGGTGAAACCCGCTTGCGGCGTGAAGGTTTCGGCGTAGCTGGTATAGGCGGTCCACTGATCATTCAGGTCGTAGGTCAGGCCGGCGTAGGGCGTGGTCACACCGCGTTTGTGCTCGGTCGGTGGCCGCGACTGCGTGTCGTTGCTGTAGAAGTCCTGCTTGTTCTGGTAGCTGTAGTCGGAAAGGCGCCCCCCGAGGATCAGCTTGAGTTCATCGGTCAGCGCCAGCCGGGTCATGCCATAGACAGAGCGGCGGATCTCCGGCAATTCCTGTTTCTTGACCGCTACGCTGCCATGGTCGTCCGGTGGTGTGCGACCGCCCAGGTCCAGTGGTACGCCGAGCAGGCCGCGACGCTGGATCACGCTGCCGATGGTATCGGTGTAGTCCACCCCTACGAGCAGGTCATGGTGCCTGTTGAAGGCGTCGAAACCACCCTTTAGGTAGCTGTTGACCGACTTGCGCACGCTGCCACTCTTGTTCGGAAAGTTGTTCCAGGTAGGCCCGGTTCCACTGATCGGGTCCACGGCGCCGAAAAAGTAGAGGCCTGCTGAGTCGCGATCGATGTCCACGTAGGAAAGGTCGGTGGTCAGTGCCCAGTCATCGTTGAAGGCGTGCTCTGCCTTGGCATAGAGCTGGGTGGTTTTTTCGCGCACGGTGTTCCAGCTGGCGGTGTACGCGGTGTGCCGTGGCAGCCCCAGGTCATCGCCATTGGAGTAGCGCGGCAGCCCGGCGAAATAGGGGACGCCGTCATTGTCCTGGTAGCTGCCGCCAAAGGTCAGCGTGGTGGCGGGGTTGAGGTCGACCTCCAGCGAGCCGTAGGTCAGCGAATTCTGGGTGTCGACATAGTCCAGAAACGACTTGCTGTCCTGGTACGCCATGCCCAGCCTGCCGCGGATGGCGCCGCTCTCCACGAGTGGGCCGGTCACGTCGAACTCGCTGCGGTAGTTGTCCCAGCTGCCGGCCGAGGCGGAGAAGGCCAGCTGGCTGTCGTGCAGGGCGCGCTTGCGCACCATGTTGATGGTACCGCCAGGGTCGCCGGTGCTCGAGTACAGGCCGTCGACCCCGCGCAGAAATTCCACGCGCTCGTACTGGGCCATGTCCAGCTGGCTGAGCGAACCGTAACCGGCGATCGACGTGGTCAAGGGTGCGCCGCCGTCGATGGTGGTATTGGACACCGCGAAACCACGGGAAAAGAAATTGCTTTCATTGCCCATGGCCGCCTGGGAGATGCCACCTTTCTGCAGGCTGACGCCGGTCATTTTGCTCATCACCTCGGTCAGGTTGTTGAGGTTCTGGTCCTCGATACGCTGGCGGGTGATGACCGACACCGAATGCGGCACCTCGCGCAGTGAGGTCGTCACCTTGCTGCCGACGGCCGCGGAACCTGCGCTGTAGCTGTTGGCGTCCGGCTCGAGGCCCTGGCCGATCACGGCGGTCGGCGTCAGCATTACGCCTTGTCCGGCACCGGCTTCGAGCAGGGAATAGCTGCCATCACCGTTCAACACCGCGCTCAGCGGGCTGCCTTGCAATAGCCGGGCGAAGCCTTGCTCGACACTGAAACTGCCCTCCAGGCCCTGGCTCATGCGGCCTGCGGTCAGGCGGGTGTCATACGACAGCGCCACGCCAGCTTCACCGGCAAAGTGGGTGACTGCCGTTTCCATCGGGCCTGCGGCAATGGCATAGCGCTTTTGCACCGTGGCCGCACGCGCCTGGCTGGCATCGCTGAGCAGCGGGTCCAGCACGGTGTATTGCAAAGCAAGTGTCGACGAGAACACCGCAAGGGCCATGGCGGAGGGGCGGGGGTATCGTACGGGTTGAACGGCGCGGCGTTGTTGCTTGGATTGCATGCTGACTCCTGGTCCTTCGCAGAGGTGTTGAAGAGATTCAGGAATAGGTCGAGCGGGAAATCGGAATTCGACAGTGACGGTGAATCTATTTTATTCAGGCCTTGGCAACCACCCGGGTCCAGAAGCGGGTGCGGCGTACGATAAGTACCGGCAGGGCGCGGGCCACCGAGGCCAGGGCCTTGTCGATGTCATCGAGGGGAAAGGCGCCGGAGAGTTGCAATGCCGCCACGTCGTCAGCGCAGCCCAGGAACCCGTTGCGGTAGCGCGACAGTTCCGCCAGCAGGCGTTGCAGCGGCCAGCCACTAACCACCAGGTGCCCGCTTACCCAAGCGTCGGCGGCCGGCGTCACGGCGTATGGCGTATGGAATCGATCACCACTGAAGTCCATGGCCATACCTGTCGGCACCACCTGCTCAGCATCAAGCTGCACAGGGCGCACGGCTACCGCATGTTCCAGCACCTTCACCTGGGTGACCCCGTCAAGCTGTCGGACATTGAAGCGGGTGCCCAGCGCCCGCAGGCGGCCCTGGGCGCTGATGACGCTCAGGGGGCGCGGGTCGTTGCCGGTCTGCAGCAGTATCTCTCCGGCGCGCAGGTGGATCAGCCTTTCACCGGTGGTGAATTCGATGTCCACTGCACTGGCGGTGTTCAGCGCTAGGAGGGTGCCGTCGGCCAGCGTCAGCGAGCGGCGTTCGCCGGTGACCGTGTGGTGCGCCGCCAGCCAGATCGGCGCCTGACGGTAGCCCGACCAGCCCAGAGCGCCGCTGCCCGCGAGCAACAGCAGGCCCTTGAGCACGGCGCGGCGGCTGGGCGAGGTTGAAGGTGTGTCTAGTACCTGGCAAGCGAGGCTGGCCGGTAAACGGCGCAGGCTCGACTGCATCGATTCGACTCGCTGCCAGGCCCACAGATTGGCCGGCCTCTGGCTGTGCCAGTGCTGCCAGGCCTGGTGCACCTGCGGGTCTTGTGGCGCTTCGGCCAGGCGAGCCAGCCAGCCGGCGGCGTCGCGCAGGGCCTGGCGTTGTTCGTCGCGCGTCATAGGTCGTTGTCGAGGGCGAACAGCAGGCAGTGTTCGGTAGCCTTGGCCACGTACTTGGTGACGGCGCTCACCGATACCCCGAGGTCAGTGGCGATTTCCTTGTATCCCAGGTCCTGCAACTGTGACAGCAGGAAGGCCCGTTTCACCTTGCGACCCAGGCCGTCGAGCATGCGGTCGACAGCCTGGAGCAGGTCGATGATCAGCAGCTTGTCTTCCTCCGAAATGGCCAACGTCTGCGCCTGTTCGGCCAGTGCGTCGAGGTAGCGCTGTTCCAGGGCTTTGCGGCGCAAGCTATCGATCAGCACGCGACGCGCGACGGTGGCGAGAAATGGCCGGGGACTATGCAACTGAAGCTTCTTCGGGTGGGTTTTCTCGTTGAGTAACAGTCGGACGAACGTGTCTTGAGCGAGATCCGCGGCCTCATGCGAACATCCCAGCCGACTACGTAGCCAGCATACCAACCAGCTGTGATGAACATCGTAGAGATCGGTTAACGCGCTGGGGGCTGCGGCCGAAGGAGTGCGGCGGGACATGGATGAATATCTTGCGATTGAGAATTACTCGCAATGTAATCAATGCTTGAGTCGATGGCAACCAGTCTAAGTTGCCGGACGCCGCTGAGGTAGCCCGAACCACAGCGACATAAACTACGCGCTTGTGAGTGTGTGCTCAGGGTAGATAGCAGCCGGTCATGGATGACCGCTTTCGACCCGAAGCAGGCACTGAATGGGTACAGGCCGCCAACAAGCCAACCGCTATCTGTAGGCGCGGGTTTGCCCAGCGAACACGGGCGTAGCTCGTGCCAGGCGGGTTTATTTCCAGGGCTGTTCTCTTAGCGGGACAAGCCCGCTCCCACAAAGGCTCAGTTCTATGCGCGACCGCGCAGCCATGAGGTAGAGGGCTGTTGTGGCCTGCCGAAGAGCATTCGAGCGCCGCCAGCAGACAAGCATGCAAGCTGTCCTTGCGCTGCGCTCGATGAAACGCGACCCCGTGCCTAGTTCGCGGGCAAGAGGATCACGAAGTTCTTTTTCATGTCTTCCAGCACCGTCCATTTGCCCTTGGCGCCCGGTTCGATAATGAACGTGTCGCCAGCGGCCAGTGTGATGGGGGCGCAACCCTCAAGCTCGATGACGCAGCATCCACTCAGGACATGGCAAAACTCCCAAACTTTGTAGTCGATGCGCCACGCTCCGGTGCTGGCTTCCCATTCTCCGGAAATGCGACCTTGCTGTTCATCGTGATAGTACTTGGACGTCAGCGTATGAGGGGTGCCTTCCACGACCTCTTCAAAAAAGGGAAGGTCGCGCACCGGTTGGATATCCAGTTCGCGGAACACGGTCAGTTTCTTGTTCATGGTTTTTTCTCGAGCACGTTGTGGGTAGGGCGATACATCAAATAGGCTTCACCGGTTACCGCCAGCAGTTGCCGGAGGTGGTGAGGCGAGAAGCGGGGCGACGTGTACTTCCATGGCGGGATGGCCGGAATCAGGGCAGGGTGCCTCCGATATGGGGTCGTATGTCACGAAAGGCAGCTACCGACCCTTAGCAGCCTACGACTGCAGTCTCACCTGCCCTGTTAGTCCAACGACTGGAGTCCTTTTTACTGAGGTAGCTTTGTGGATTGGTCTCGCGACTAATCACTCAGAGCCCGTTTCAATACTTCGTAGATTTTGGCGTCACCAGATTGAGCAACGTTGAAACGGAGGAAATCTCCCGCAGTCATGGATTGGCTAAAAACATTTCCGGGTGCTAGCACTACACCTTCATTCAAGCAAGCTCTAGCCAGCGTTGCTGCATCCTTACCTTGAGGGAGCTGGCACCAGACGTACATGCCTGCCCGGGGAATCATCCAAGGCTTGATACCAATGGCCTGAAGCCTCGCTACCGTTCTGTCCATTTCCTCGGCTAACCTAAGGCGAACACTTTCCATGTGTTTTCGGTAGCCGCTATCAGTAATGGCTTGATGGATTATGTCGGCGGCCAAGCGTCCACCCCCGAATGTAGTCGCAATTTTGAGGTCTACCAGGCTCTCGATCCATTCACTACGAGCAGCGATGTAGCCGCATCGAATTGAAGCGGAGATGGTCTTGGAAAAGCTGCCTATCTGGATGACACGAGAGAGGCCATCGAAGGCAGACAGTCGTGGCGCGGGAGTATTCTCGAAATCCCCGAAGATGTCGTCCTCTACAATCACTAGGCTCGATATGTCGGCTAGCTTTAGCAGCCTGTGTGCTTTGACCGGAGACAGGGTGGCCCCGGTTGGGTTGTGGATGCCGGAATTTGTTATGTACAACCGGGGAGAGTGCTTGAGTAGGGCAGCGCCGAACGCATCGATGTCTGGGCCCGTCTTCGTGTAGGGCACACCTACAATGCTCACCCTATGTGCTTTCAGTAGTGCATGAAAATTGAAATAGCAGGGGTCGTCGACCAGGACAGTATCGCCCGGTTCCAGAAGAAATCGGCAAATCAGGTCGATGGCGTGAGTGCCGGATTCAGTGAGCATGATCTGTTCCGGAGGGGCTTCGATCCCGACTCCCGCCAGTCGCCGCGATAAGAATTGCCTGAGAGGCGGATGTCCAAGCGGTGAAGCGTACTCAGTCAGTTTCGAAGTGTCTGAGCGGGCAACGATTCGAAGAGCTTTCCGCATGCCAGCTTCGTACATCCAGGATGGAGGTAGCCACCCGCACCCTGGTTTCAATGCATCGCTGGAGTCTTCAAGAGACTGGCGCGAGATCCACAGCGGGTCGACGTCACGATCAAGTTTGGGACCAAGTTCGGTTAGTGCCAGTGGCGCCACCGGCCCGGCCACGTAAAAGCCGGAGCCAGGACGAGAACTAAGTACACCCTCTGCCATTAACCGTTCATATGCCTCAAGGACAGTAGAAACCGATACTTGCATGGTCTGAGCCATTGCGCGGACTGAAGGAATTCTCGCACCTTGTGTGTAGGTTCGAGAGGCTATCCTGGACTGGATATCTCCCATTACAGCTCGAATTCGCGTTCCGTCCCGTTTCATCGCACCCCCAACTGTGCTGGATTCATATGCCTAACAGTTCGGTTAAATTGTACTGTATTGTGCGTGGCCTTGGTGAGCCTGTCAGTGTTGTACTGAACCCAGACTTATCGAGGACTTACCGATGGAAAAATCAACAAGCGGGTGGATCAACGGCTTCATAGGCGTCGCAATCTTTGCGGGCTCGTTGCCGGCAACCCGTGTGGCAGTGGCGGCCTTCGAGCCTACGTTTCTGACATGTGCTAGGGCAACAATTGCCGCCCTATTGGGTGCGCTTTTTTTGATCGTGCTACGGCAGCCGCGACCTAAACGTGGTGATTTGTCGTCATTGGCTGTAACAGCGCTTGGAGTAGTTATTGGCTTCCCTCTGCTGACGGCGCTGGCCCTCCAGCACGTCACCTCTGCTCATTCCATCGTTTTTGTCGGACTGCTGCCACTCTGTACCGCAGGATTTGCCGTTCTGCGGGGCGGTGAGCGACCTCGGCCACTGTTCTGGTTGTTCTCGTTGATTGGTGCTGGGCTAGTCGTTGGCTATGCGTTGATGAATGGAGGAGAGGCGTCGGCGGTGGGAGATGTGCTGATGATGGCTGCGGTAGTTGTTTGTGGGTTGGGTTATGCGGAAGGGGCGCGTCTCTCGCGGACATTGGGTGGTTGGCAGGTGATCAGTTGGTCATTACTTGTAGCGTTGCCGTTAATGCTGTTGCTGACTATTGTTAATCTTCCAGCGCCTGATGCCTTCGCCAAGGTAAGCGCCCCTGCGTGGTTTAGCTTCGGCTACGTTTCACTGTTCAGCATGCTGATTGGGTTTGTGTTTTGGTACCGAGGACTCGTCCAGGGTGGGATTGCGGCAGTGGGCCAACTGCAACTCTTTCAGCCGTTCATGGGGCTTGGACTAGCAGCGTTGCTTCTGAACGAGCAAGTCAGTTGGATGATGCTTGTCGTGACGCTGGGTGCTGTCCTCTGTGTTGCCGGGGCCAAAAAATACGCCCAGTAGATGAAGAGTCAAAACAAAGGTAGTTAATCGTGGCCGGTGACCGTCCGCTTCTGGCCGTCAGTCTCCCTCAGCTAAAGGCAGCTATGGGTCGATAGCGGACAATCAATGTCTGCTAGCAGGCGATACCAATTTTGATACCACTGGTGGGGAAGAGAGGGGTGAGTAGGGGCGTTTCGCCCAGTAAAGTCAGCCCTCCAATACCGCCAAACACCACGAAAAAACTGCATGGTGATGTTAGCGGTAGAAATCAAGTGCTTGTCCTGCGGGGGTTCCAGAGGTGTATTTAGGCCCTCTCGTCAGTCTTGGGCCAATTTTGGGCCAATTCGACTCGGGGCGGCAGCTTCTCCAGCTCCCTCCAGTCCGAGGAGGAGCTGATCCATTTCGCGTAGGTAGAAAGCAACATCTCACGCTGTGGCCGAGCTGGTTCGCAATGAACGCGGGGTTCATACCAGACATCAGGCACATGGTCGCATAGGTGTGGCGGGTGTCGTACTGCCGACGTTCACGGATGTTCAGCGCCTTGAGCGCCGATTTGAAGTGGCGGATTGTAACACTTGGTTCGTTGATCCACAGCCCACCTTTGCTCGGTTGGAACACAAATGGGCTGACTGGGTGCGCGGATTGGGACGCCATACGCCGGAGTGTGGCCATTCACCGGGCCTGGTTGATGGCGTTCAGTGCGCGCTCGTTTAACAGGACCTCCCTATGATGCTTGGTTTTCGTGCGTTCCTGGGGCTCACGGTTGACGATGATCCGGCGAATCGTCGCGCAGCGCTGCTCAAGGTCGACGTCCTCCCACTTCAGACCCATGGCTTCGCCAGGTCTTCACGCCGGTGAAGAAGCAGAACTTGAAGAATGCTGCATATTCATAACGAAGAACACCTCGCTATTAGCCGTTCCGGGCCTTACACCCAAGTCACTTTTTGTCTCCGTTCCGGTCATTCATTCCCTGCATGGGAGCTCCCATAAGCCGCCGCTCGATAATTGAGAGCGGGGACTTGTGGAGGGCACGATGATAGTGTGGCAGCGGGAACAAGCCTGTTCGCAATGGGGGAAAGAATGATTGAAACAGACCGGTTGAAGCTCAGGGATTGGCGAGAGGCGGATAAGCCCCTGCTGAGCGTAATCCATGCTGATCCTGAGGTAATGCAGTTCCTCGGGGGCACGAAGACTGCGTCTGAGACCTGCGATGTAGTTGACCAGCTGACGCGGCTTTCTAAAGGCGGCGAGCCAACTTTCTGGGCTGCCGAACGTATCGATGATGGCTCGTTGATCGGCGCAGTTGGCCTGCATTGGCTCGGAGATGATTTTCCATTCGGTCCGGCGTTAGAGGTGGGCTGGCGGCTTGGTCGCGACTATTGGGGCAAGGGTTATGCGACCGAAGCCGCTCGCGCGGCTCTCGATTATGCGTTTAGCACCTTGGATGTGCCCCGCGTTTACGCTTTTACCTCATTGGCGAACAAGCGTTCTGAAATTGTAATGCAGCGGCTGGGGATGACGAGAGTTGAGGGCGGCGAATTCCTTCATCCCGATTATCCTCCGACCGACGCGAGCGCGATGCACATGCTATATGTTGCCGAAAAGACGTTGTGGATGTCGAATAGCTAGCATCACGGTGAGCGCAATGGAAAGCCTCGCGGACAAGATTCAGCAGGCAGAGGCGTTCATGTGCGAGGTACGAGGTCAGCGCCGAGAACCTGATCGACATGCTGGAGCTGTCCGAGGCTGCCAGGGCCTGGGGCTTGATGGAGATCGATGAGGCATTTCACATCGGCCTGTTCAGTTCCGAGATTGCTGAGAGATGGGATGGTGACGAGCCAGGACGAATCGTCGTCGGCAGAACGCCGGGATGGGGGGTAAGGCTGTCTAAAACTGCCTGAAAGCGTCTCGGTTTTACTGGGCGAAAGTCGCTGAAACAGGCCGAACTGTATTAGACCGGTTCGATGACGCCGATGTCTGTTTGGCGCACAGATTTCGATCTACGGGCGGACCTTTATGACTGGCTGCTATCGACCCATACCGACCGTTGGCCGAGGTTGGCTAAAAGCCAGAAGCCGCCCCTTAGACAGTATCTGCCAAACGGGGGCGACTCAAAGCGCTCATCCGGCTCGCGACTAGTTCTCGTAGCGTAGAGTGACGGCAAAGTTGCGGGGTTCACCGTAATAGTTTCCGGTGTTTTGACTGAAAATCGCGGTGTAGTACTTCTCATCGAAAATGTTATTGAGGTTCAATTGTACGCTCAGGTTCTGATCAATTCGGAAGTTAGCGTTCAGGTCCACAAGGTTGTAGGCACTCTGCGAAATGTCGTTCAGGTACAGCTTGCTCTGATGGTACAAGCTGGTCCCGACTCGCCATTGATCCAACTTCCCTGGCAACTGATAGGTGGTAGCGGCCTTGAATAGTCGCTGTGGCGAATTTTCTGTGCCATAGGTGGCACCCTTGTTGGCGCCCGCGATGTATTTAGGATGGCTGTAGGTGTAGCCCACGGAGGCATTCCACCCGGGCATCAACTCGCCTGAGACCTCTGCATCGAACCCGCGGTTTCGCACTTTGGCACCCTCGGTGTAGCACCGCGCATCGCGCGCCGGTCCACAGACTTGCCCAGCCTCGGGAACGACCTGAGGAAGGCCTGACTGATCGACCTGGAAGAGCGCCAGGGAAGCATTCAACCGGCCATCGAACAGTTCGTTTTTTACTCCGACTTCGTAGTTACTGCCCGTGGTGGGTTCCAGTAATTTGTTGTCGACGCTGTAGTTGCTCTGCATCTTGTAAATCTCGGTATAGCTCGCGTACACCGAGGTACTGTCATTGAGGTCGTAGACAATGCCGCCGTAAGGAATGACCTTGCGGTTTTCCTTGAAGCGGTCGGTCTCCCATGGGCCTTGGGTGTCGTAGTCGACCCAACTCAAACGGCTGCCGAGAATGACGTGCAGGTCATCGAACGGATTGAGGCGAGTGGCGGCGTAGATCCCCTTGTCCTTGCGCACATGTCGACTGGGCGTCAGGTTGCCAACTATCTGCGGTTTAGGGAATTGCGAGGTATCGAAGTCCAGAATGTCGACGGTAGGGTTCACGCTGGCCGAGCCTGTGACGTATTGCAGCCTGTCGCGCCTCATGTTGGTGCCAATCACCACCTCATGCTGGCGCCCCAGCAGGGTGAATGCGCCGTTGAGCGCTGCGTCGAGATTTATTTGCTCGTCATCGTAACGGGCGCTGTTCGGCCAGTACCGCATCATCGAATCGGTATCCTTGGTGTGATACCCAACCTGAGCGAGAAAATCTGAATTGGACCAGATCAAATTGGTGGCGACGGTGAGGTTCCAGTCCTCGTTGAAACTGTGCTTGATATCGGCAAAGACGTTGCGGTTGATCTTGTCCAGGTAGGCCCACTTCCCGGCGAGCGACTTTGAACGTGAGAAGTTGTAAGAACTGCCATCCAGGTGGGTAGGCAAACCGCCCCAATCGTAGCCGCCGTTATTATCCTGCTGGAAGGACGCACCCACCGCGACCGTTGTCGAGTCACTCAGGTCGACTTCGCCGATGGCGTAGAAAAGCTGGTTGTCCTTGTCAGCGTAGTCCTGGTAGCTATTTCGATTGTTGTACATCAGGACAGTACGACCACGCAGGGTGCCCTCTGCGTTCAAGGGGCCGCCAACATCGAGTTGCGTGCGGTAGCTGTCCCACGAACCAGCACCTATCTCCGCCTTGAGTTGGTATTCACGCGTCGGTCGCTTGCGAACCATGTTGATTGCCGCAGAAGGATTGCCTGCACCTTGCATCAGGCCGTTTGCGCCTCGGACAATTTCCACCCGGTCATACATCGCCATGTTGTTCACCGACATGACGTCCATCGAGAAACTTTCCGTGACGCTGCTCGGCAGGCCATCGAATTGCAAGTCGTCGACTTGGAACCCTCGCGAATAGTAAAGCGGACGCTCTGTGCCGAACCCTTTGACTGTGCTGATGCCCGTCGCTGCCCTCGCAACGTCTTCCAAGGACTGCATGTTCTGGTCGTCCATCTGTTGCCGAGTGACCACACTGATGGACTGAGGCGTTTCACGCGGCGAAAGCCCTAACCGTGTTGCTGTGTTGGTAAGGCCAGTGGTGTAGGAGCCGGTCCCTTCAGTAGTTGAGGCCAA
This sequence comes from Pseudomonas sp. E1MeOHC2, assembly GCF_058745025.1. Classification (NCBI taxonomy): domain Bacteria; kingdom Pseudomonadati; phylum Pseudomonadota; class Gammaproteobacteria; order Pseudomonadales; family Pseudomonadaceae; genus Pseudomonas; species Pseudomonas sp. E1MeOHC2. Next base: position 5,494,395 of record NZ_CP196675.1, on the reverse strand, counting down.
GGCGTCAGTGACCTTGGTCTGAGCATTGACCGGTCCCATTAGCCCGAGCAAGGACGCAAGTGCCACTGCTTGGCGCAACGAATGAGCGTGGGTACGTGAGGAGACATGGAACATGAAAGCAACCTTTCCCTAGAGTTGGCTGCGCGATTTTGATGTGAATGATTCGCGCTTCGTATCTACGACGAAGCGACGTAGAGAACCTTGCCAAAGAATTTTCATTTTTTTGCAAGGTGCTCTCAGGAGGAGGATGCCGGCCTTACATCAGCTCTTGGGCCGCACTACGGTGAGTAACGGTAATCGGGTAATACGAAGTGGTTGCGTCTGCTCCAGCGCTTTGAGCGCCGCTTGTGGATCATCCACGTCGAATATCCCGCTGATACGCTTTGCCGCCAGCGTTTCATCGGTCAGGTACAGGACGCCAGGGATGTACCGGTCAAGCTCAGCGAGAACATCGCCCAGCGGCCGCGCATTGAAAATCAATTTGCCTCGCTGCCAGGTGGCGACACTCTGCACATCGACGTTCACCGCCATCTGCGGCGCCAGCCCTTGGCGATAGGCTGAGGATTGCCCTGCGGGCAGACGCAGGGTCTCCCCGCCCGAACTGAGCTGAACTATCCCTTCGCTTACCTGGACGGTGACCTTGTCGCCGCGCTGATCCACATCGAAACGTGTACCAACCGCCTGTACTTCACCTTGAGCGGCGTGAACGATAAAAGGCCGCGATGGATCCTTGGCTACTTCGAACAGCGCTTCCCCTTGATAGAGCGTGATGCCGCGTTGGCCAGGGCTGTAATTCACCGACAGCACGGTGTCACCATTCATCCACAGCAGGCTGCCATCTTGAAGTCGCAACTCCCGCCGCTCCCCAGCGTCAGTCACATGATCGGCAGAAAGCGATGACCAATTGCGTGACAGTGCCCCACTGAACACCACCCATGCAAAACAAGCAGCCATGCCGGCTACCCACAGGGCGCGTACGGGTTTGCGATGCTTCTCGGGGGGCGGATTAACAAACTGTTGGGCTGTTTTTGTGCGTGGGAATGCGCCCCACAATGCCTCGGCGCTTCTTGCGGCGTGAGCATGGATTGCAGAACGCTGGCACCAGTTTTCATAGGCCAGATGATCGGCCGTAGTAGCCCGGCCAGAGTCCAGATGTACCAGCATCTCTAGGGCCTGGTCTTCCAGATCGGAAGGATCAACAGTGTCAGTCATTGGCTCTGCAAGCTGAGAAGTGTGAAGAGGCGTCAGAGTTTGGGGGGACACGTTCGTATGAGGCAAGCGGTTCATCTTCACTCCGACCGCCTCAATGTGTCGCGACAATGCCGTACAGCTTGAACAATGTACTTCCCCACAGTGCTTTCGGAAACGCCGAGTCTTATGGCGATCTGCGCATGTGTCAGCCCCTCTAGGCGGTTGAGCAACAGCGCCAGACGTGCGTTATTCGGCAACTTCTCCATGGCAATATCGAGCTGCGCCAAGGCCTCATCCGTGATCAAAGCAGTCTCTGGTGAAGGGCGTGGATCGCAGATCTCCAAGGCCTGTGACTCATCGGCTTGCAAGGCAGTCAGTCTCCCCTCCCGACGCATGCGATCAATGGCCAGGTTGCCGGCAATGCGGAACAGGAACGCGCGAGGCTCCTGTATCGGTTCGCCCGCTGGCAGGTTGACCAAACGCAAATAGGTATCTTGGGCCACATCGGCAGCTTGATCTACGTTACCCAGCCGCCGAGCCAAGAACGCCATCAGTTCCGCGTAGTGCTCGTGGAAGTTGGTTAGCAAATCAGAGGTGCCAATGCGTGACATGCTCAGCCCTAAGTCAGTGAACCGGCCCCGCCGGAGAGCCGCGGATCTTACACTAACTGAGAAGCATTATTAAATGGACTTTGCACGGTCTTGAGCATTTCGAGCAAATCGCGCGGAAGTGGTGGCAGGCTACCTGATCTGGCATCGTTCGGGCGCACACTTTTGGCCGCCGATAGCCATCCGTGAAGGGCAGCTATGGGTCGAAAGCGGACAGTCAGCGACAGCCACCAGGTGATACCAATTTTGATACCACTGATGAGGAATTGAGGGGGATGGAGGGTGTCTGGCCCAATGAAATCAACCCTTTGCCACCGCTATACACCACTAAGAAACTGCGTCATTGTCAGTAGGTGAAAAGACCAACCCCCAAGCCCAGGCCATCGCAAATACCGTATTGCTAATATGGAATCGTTCGATAATGATGCCGTATTGGCATCTAGGTGAATGAGATATGAGCAGGGTAGTCAGTTTCGCTGCGTTGTCGTTGGTTATGGTCAATCTTTCTGGATGTGTTGACCAAATGGTCCTCAATAGCATGGCGCAAGCGTCTCTAGATAGCGAAACGCCAGAAAGTGTGAGCCTTGCGCCCGCTAACTTTCGCGGTAAAACCTGTCTCGAGCTTGCCGTTGATCGACAAAATGCGGGTATCTTGCTTTCAAACACAGGTGAACACGCTGATTATGTGCAAAAACATGGCCGTTGGACGCACGCCTCGGTAGAACAGGTTGAGCAAGAGCAAGGCTGCATGCCGGGCACGACCGTCAACCAGGCAGGGGCTATCGACTATATCCTCCAACATCCTGAGTCCTTGAAAGAGCTTCAGGCAGACTTGCCGCCTGGCGGTCTTGAGTACATCAAGGCGGGCGGCAAGCTTCCCGCAGGCGCGTACGCTGCGGCGCCAACTGCTACAGCGTCAGTGCCTGCTAGTGCTCCTCAGCCGACTGCACATTTTCAAGGATCAACTTCGGAACGCGGTTCTTCGCAAACTTCGCTGGCTCAATGGGTAGCGAAAGAAACCCCAGAGGCCTATCACGGGAAGTCCTGCGACTACCTGAATGTGGCGCTGATCCGGAGTGCACAGTTGGGGCCTGAATTCAGGGATCTTGCTGATAGCAAAAAGAAGGCTATCGATCATGCTCTTTCAGGTCGCGATTGCCCGGCACCAAGCCCCTTCCTACCGGGGAGGGTTGGCGCGGCAATTTCTTCCATGGACCCTATCAAGGCTGCCCGGCTAGGTATGCCGCTGGAGGGAGCATCCATTGAGAAGATTTCTCCGGGCGGGCCGGCAGAGCGAGCGGGTCTGCAGTTTGCCGATGTCATTGTGAAGGTTGATGGGGTGCCGGTCAGAGATGATATTGATTTTCTGGTCGGCATTAACAAGGTTCCGACAGGGTCGGCCACCTTGCTCCAGATTTTTCGAAAGGGCGCCTATGCCAATGTTTCTCTAGTGCTTGGGCCGCCAGTGGTTGTTCAGCATTGAAGTTGTTGCTGATGACAGAGCCCCGCCAAGAGCGACATGCTGTTCACTTAAGAATGCCGGGGCCGCAAAGCGGCCCCAATGCAGGCGATGCAGAGCTTAAGTGAACAGCATTACCCGCCAGCGAAAATCATCACTGCAGCCAGCGCAACCTCCGGGAGTCCTGGACACTGCTAGCCAATAGTGTGGTGATGTCTTCGACGGACAGGTGGGATCTGCGAGGCTCGGCCACTCACGGTGTGCTCCAGACTGAGCCGGGCGAGATCAGCAAGTCATTCGAGATGTATGAGCTCAAGCGTCGCGGGATGTCATTCAGCGCGCGCCACAAAATCAAAGTGCGCCGTTCCGTGGCGCGACGATGATACGGCGAGGAAATGCAGTAAGTTCTAGTTCGCGTTTGAAAGCTCTACCCGAAACAGCGGGAAGAGTTCGTCGGGGTTACGGCACTCGCTGTTCAGCTTCACACGTGCAGATTCGGCTTGCGTTCTTGTCGCGTAGCTCGGTCGCAGTCGTGCCTTCTCTTGGTTGTCGTAAATGTCAAAACCACCCGAAACGGTAGCGGCATAGTAACGAGATCCAGATCTGAACGACTCTTTTTCCAAGGGTACAGCTGGAACGATAACGAATCGCGGTTGCATTTTTCATACCTCCCCAGGTTGAGACTTAAGTATTAGCCTGAGAGTTGGAAGGCATCAATATGACTCATCGAGACGAAACAGTGACGTGTCGTGTCACTCGAATCCGGCACGAGCTGCCGGTGTGTTCGGCGGCGGAACCCGCGTCGATTTGGAGAGCTTACCTTGCAAGAAAAGAGGGCGAACCTACACGCTATCGAATGACAAAAAGGACCCGGCCATTGCGCCGGGTTTTTGCATTCACAGAGTTGCGCATCCCTGCGCGTGCCCGCTAAGCAGCTGATGTAGACCTTGGCGAATTCATTAGCGTTTTGGCCAAGCGGTTGCTAAGCCTGATCGAGGGTTCATCGATCATGATCGTAAACAGATAGGCTGATGCAATTACGACGGGAAGTAGAATGCCCAAGGTTATGAAAAGTGAGGTGCCATAGCCGAGGCTTGCCATGTTGACGATGAGAGATGACCCAAGGAACCCAATAACGGTGAAATGAATCAGGTACATGGAGTATGAGATTCTTCCCAGGAAGGCACAGGGGCGAGTCGTCAAAAGGCGCTGGAGCGATGGAAGGCCCGCAAGCGCAATGATGCACAGGAAAGCGCCAGCAAGGTGTGAAACTATAAAGATATTTTTAAGTGGAATGGCGGTGATCGGTCGCCATATCAACAGGTCTTGGCCGACATAGGGGAATGCGCCTAAATACAGGCCAAGCACAAAAAGGGTCAGTGACGCGGCTCGATTGATGCTGACGCGAAGCCCGAATGCCAGATCGGCCGCCAGGGCGCCGAGTACAAAGCCCAGCAAGAACGAGTCTTTAAGGATGAGTACAAGGGCGGCATAGGCGATGAACCGCGCTGGGTACCTGCCCAGTAGTGGCAGCATGACAAAGATTCCGAACGAGCCAATTAGCTCGGTGCGGATCGTCCAAAGCACTCGGTTATAGTCCTGTTCGGCGAATAGGAAAGACCCTATCAGGCCTTGCCATACAGCGGTTGTAATACTATCAAACCCGGAGAAGTACTCGGTTTTCGTATAACCCGACAGTGGGGTTGTAGCTGAAAAGTTTGAGCCGAAGGTGAGGTAGATCAGGCAGGGAATTAGCGTGGATGCCAAGGCTGGCAGTGCCAGTCTAGGGTATCTCTTGATGGCTGCTTTGATGTACCACCTTGAAGATTGGCCATTGAAGAAAGGGGCGGCAAGCACAAAGCCGCTTAACACGAAGAAAATCGCCACCGCGAAATTGCCATTGAATACCAAGTTTAGCGGTGATGCCGATATCTTCGACTCACCGAAATGGTCGGGAGCAGTGCGAAGGAATGCAGCGGGTAGGTAAAGCTGTACAAAATGACAGAAAACAACCGCCAGTGCAGCCAGCCCGCGGAGCCCATCGAGGTGTGAATAACGTTCGGTCATTGACATGCCTTCCTGAAGAGGGCGCGATTGTAGTCGTGCCCTCAAGGTTTTCCTACCCACTTCTTGCCCATTCGCCGTGGCTTGGGCGACCAGAAACTGGCGAGTGCTTCGAGGTGCTACGAAGTGAGAAAGGTAGGCAATGCTCCGGCTTCTCGCCGTCCGAGGAGGCCATCTTTGCTCGGTTGGCGCACGAAGGGGCTGGCGGAGTGAGGACCAAGCTTCACCTCCAGGCGCAGCATCAGGCGCTGGAGATGAAGCTGGCTGAACGGGTTGACGAAGGCGGTGTTACCCGCGGATTACCTTAAGGCGTGCCCGCCCAGCGTCCGTGATGGCGTTCTCTCCTTCATCGCTGATGCGGTAGCGACCGGACATGGATTTCGCAATTGAGAACCTCACCAACCCGCTCTTGGACAAGGCTTCCCCTACTTCAAAGCTCATTGCACGCTCCAGGTCGAAAATTTTAGTTTCTCCGATTTTGTAGCGGGCAAACGCAATCAGCGCCGAATCCAGCGCTGCCTGGTCTATTACCTGAACACCTTGCATGTGACCTCCTGGTCAGAATCGCTCAAGTCCGTCGGCCTAGTGACGGACCTGCAAGTTCGTTGAATGCGCAACGCTACTATGGAGGAGGGCGTGTGGGTTACTGGCTTTGCGTCCATGCTGGATGGGTGGCCAGTCACGATCGTTTTCGCCGTGGGGGGGCTAGGACTAAGCTGGAGACGTTTCGGGCTTTCGTTCAGCCGACATGCAGGCAATTGCGGCCCGCTTCCTTCGCGATATAGAGCGCCTGGTCTGCGCGCTCCAGCAGCGCCGGCCAGCTGTCGAGGGTGGGCTCGGTAGCACATGCGATACCGATACTGACGGTCACATGTGCAAAAGGACTGGTCGGGTGAGCGATACGTTCAGACGTCAACCGATCAAGCATCAACTGCGCAACGATGGCCGCACCGGCGCTGCCGGTGTCGGGCAGAATCACAGCCATCTCTTCGCCCCCGTAGCGCGCCAGCAGGTCTGAGGGGCGGCGGATGCAGGCCGAGAGCAGACGGGCAACCTGCTGCAGGCAAGCGTCGCCAGCCGGATGCCCGTAGGTGTCGTTGTAGCGTTTGAAATGATCGATATCAATCATCAGCAACGCCAGCGGTGTGCCATTTCGACGGGCTCTGAGGTGCTCCTCGGCCAGCGTTTGGTCAAAGCAGCGTCGGTTGGCAAGCCCGGTCAGCGCATCGTGCATCGCTAGGCGTTCGAGCTTCTGATTGCTGTCAAGCAACTGCTGTTGGGCCACTCTCAGTTCGCTTTCCACCGTGATACGTCGCCCCATGGCACGAATGAGCAAGCCGCCAATGGCACCGATGAGCGCGAGCAATCCGCAGACCACCAGCAATGACAGCAACGCCTCCAGCTGCCAGGCGGCAAGGGCCTCGCGTTTGCCCAGCGCGACCGTCGTCACTAACGGTAGCTTGTCACTCTTGCGAAACGCATATAGTCGCTCCACGCCGTCCAGGCTCGAGGTGAACGAGGCGGTGCCCACCGACTGGTCGACCAGGTACTTGGCGTAGATTGGCGACTTCGAGAAATTGCGCCCCATGTCCTGTTCCCGAAACGGGTAGCGCACCAGCATGGAGCCGTCGGTGTATGACAGGCCGATGGCGCCGTCATGGCCCACCTCGAGCTTGCCGAAGAGACGCAGGAAGTTCTTCACGCCAAGGGTCACAGCCACGACGCCGGCAAACTCGCCGCGGCTGTCGTTGAAGCGTCGGCTGATGGTGATCACCCATTCGTGGTTGGTGCGGCTGCGAATGGGCAGGCCGATGAAGGGCTCGCGGGAAGGGTCGTCGCGGTGGTGGATGAAGTAGGCCCGGTCGCTGCTGTTGGCGCCGGCGGGGATCGGACGGTTGGACGACATCAGCCAGTGTCCGTCCTTGGCGTAAAGGGTGACGCCGCTCAACTGCGGCATCAGGGGCTGCTGACGGCTGACCAGTTGGCTCAGGCGCTCGATCTGGGCTGGCCCGCTGCCTTCGGTTTCCAGGCGCTCGACCAGGCCGAGCAGTAGCAGTGAGCTTTGCCTTACGATGCCTTCTGAATAGGTGGATAGCGCCTGGGTCAGGTTCAGGCTGTGGATGTTGATGTCTTCCAGGGCTCGTTCGCGGGAGGCCATGACCTTCCACAGCGTCAATGAGGCGAGTGAACAACCAATGACCGACAGCAGAAGAACAACGAGGTGGATGTCACGCTTCACGGCAATACCTGAGGGGAGTCCGAATTCCGGGGCTGGCGATCAATGTTTGAATGCCATAGCAAAAAGCCATGCCTGGCTGGGGGCAATGATATAGAGAGTCGGCGGAGAAGGCATTAACCAGTTGGTACGTGGCTGTCCCGCGCTAACGCTAATGCCATGACCCGGGGCTTTGGTAGGGTAGAATGAGCGCTGCTAACCAGCGCATCCCCATTGAAGAAATTCTCTGGCACGTATTTCGAAGCCACGGGCGGCGCTGCGAACTATCAGAGCAAGACGGAGTGATAATGACCTGCTGCGGATCTGCAAGCCGACACAATGGACATGAGTGCGGAAATAGGGCGTGTGAAAATGGCTTGGCGTAAAAAACTGGAAACCTTTCAAAAGCGTTTTTCCCCTCGACAGCGGCGTGTTGTCGGCGGAGTTCTAATGGCGTTCTGGGCCTTTGGCGTGGTGGTTCACCCCGGCCAGTACCTGCTGGCGCTTTCCATACCTGGGGTCATCATTTTCATGAGCGCATGGCCACCGGAACTAGACGGTAAACACTGAAGCATCATCTCCTGTCACCGAGCAGTTGCCTGCTTGAAGTAGCGGGCAGAGGGGCCAGTAGTTGAGCAATGTGCTGAGCGCGGTCATGCATCATCTTTGATTCTTGCTGCAACGGACCTCAACTCTTCGGCAACCCCATCGATGGACTTGATGTGAGCGCGTACATCGATCTTGGTCTCGGAGGTGGCTCTGGCTTCCATGAACCTGGCATGCCCGGTCATGGCCTTGCTGAGTTCATCGAGGTGATCGGCTGTAGTGACGAGGTCTGATTTGATGGTTTGAAGTGTTTCCATGATCGTGAGTGTGTTCCTTGAAGTCTGCTTCTACACCCCCCATTGGGCGTTACTGCATCGGTTGGGTGTCGTTCAGCGAAGTACCCGCGACATCAGCCATTGCGCCTTGCCCCAGGCTTCGAACTGTTCAATGACCGCCCAGCCACGCTTGGCATAGTAAGCGTGTTTGTCACTGGTGTGCAGGTACAAGGTTTCAAGGCCGGTACTGCGGGCGTGCGAGCATATGCCCTCGATCAGCTGTTCGGCGATTCCGCCCCCTCTGGCTGCCGGGTCAACGAACACGCAGGCAAGCCAAGGGCCGAGGTCCGGGCGTGAGGGCAGGTCTTCAGCTGCCAGGGCTGCACCGCCCAGAAGCTGACCTTGATCCAGGGCAATCAGGCATTTCCATTGACCATTGCCCTGGCCGTCAGCGAAGGCCTGCTGCCAGAGGGCGAGGTCAACGCCCTCGAATTCGTACTTGAATTGCTGATGAATCCATTGAGCGAAGGTGTCGCAATGGTTCATATGATTAGCTAGCCAGTCAAAATGCGGCATGGGCGTCCTGCGCTGCAAAGCCTGTTGGGCGGGCAATGACACCGCATTAAGAGGGGCATGGCAAGTGAAGCCTCAAACGCTAGGCCTGATCAGCGCATGGCTTTTCGACTGCACTACCCTGTACCTGAAGCACCGAGCCTTTATCGTCTGTTGCCAACAAGCCATTGTTTTGCGCGTTGTCAGCCCCTTGTTCCGCAAGTGGCATGTCTGGAGTGCGGAAGATAACGCGGCCCTCATCGCCTGTTTTCAGCGTGTGAAGAAGGCCGTTCTGGTAGAAAAAACGTGTGATCTTGGCGGGCATGCGTAGAGGCTCCTTTCGAAAGACAGCTGATGAACATCCGTATGCCCACTATCGGCGCGCCTGGCTGTTATCGCCACTAGCAGAATTGACAGGTAGGAGGTGGCGTAGGTCGAAGCAGATTCAATCGTTCATTGAGAAGGCGGCCGGCATGGCCACGACCTTGGTTGATTGGAACCGCCGCGCAACCCCCGGTAGAATGCTCCGTACCCCTATTGGCCAATTGCAAATGCCTACATTTCGTATCTTCTGCTGCGCCTTCGTGGCGGCCAGCGTTGCCGGTTGCGCAACGCCTGGTAAACCCACAGCCAGTAAGCTGACCCACAAGACACCCGTGCAATATGCCGCCTGTGTAATGCCTAAGTGGCAAGCACTGGCGCCACTTGCCACGCAAAAGTCCATCGCTCACGGCTATCGATTGACAGCACCCAGCGCAGTGGCATCTGACGATGTCCTGGAGGTGGTCGACGCCCGCGATGGTAGCCGGGCGACGTTCTACAAGGGCAGTTTCCTGTCGGGCGACAAGCTGCGCCAGGCGGCCAGAGAGTGCCTGGACTGAGGTCAGTAACCCGCGCCGCCCATGCCGCCCATGTTGGTCGCCGGCTGCCTGGCCTTGTGCTGGGCATTGCTCCACTCGGCACACGTCATGAAGCCGGTTCTGTCGACCTTGTCTGCGCTGTTGAAGCTGACGCTGTAAGGTTGCCTTTTGCCTGCTTTGACAAGCATGTAGTCAAAGCAGGTACCCGGCACCACGTCTCGTTCGGACTCGGCGTCAGGTTTGCCGCCCACCTGCAGGACGTGCTCTTTGCTCATGCCGGTTTCGACTTTCGCGACCACGGGTTGGTCGTGGTAGAGCGATGAAGGGGTCGAGCAGCCGGCGAGGGCTGCCAGCGCGAACAGCAACGTTGAAGTGGGCGTGTTCATGGCTGTGCTCCTGGTAGAGAAAGCCTTGTGCTCTGCGCAAATCATCTTACCTCGGGCTTCTGTTCATCCGCTGACACTGTACCTCCGCATCGGTCTTGCTTGGGTAGCTGGGTTTGAGCCGCTCCTTCGCCAGGTTGTCATAGATGTCGAACCCACCGCATACGGTAGCGGCGTAGTAACGGCTACCGACACGGAACGACTCCTTTTCGATGGGCACCGCCGGAACGATAACGAATCTTGGTTGCATGTTTCGTGCCTCCCCAGGCAGAGACCTAAGTATTAGTCCGGTTGTGGATTACCATCAAGGAGGCTCATGAAGAAACGACGAATGAACGAGTACTGACTTTGCGGGTCTGTAGATGCACAGCACCTGTCTGGAAAACGGTGTTAGCTCATTTAATTTTTGGACATATCTAGACCCATCAGTCGCTTTGTGTAAGGTTTATGTAAAAGCGCTCGATGTGCGTACAAGGACCGGTATCGTGTTTTGTACTGTCCAGTCCAAAGTGGCAAATGATGAACACACTTCCGTCGCAGCCAAGCGCTGAACGCGGGGCGTTCTCCAGTTTTGAGGCGTGTCGCAATACCCAACAAGGCCCCGTGGTGATTCTGGCCTCGGGCGCATCAGCAAAACATTTCCCACTGGGCGACTTTGCCCATTTGCCAATCATCGCCATGAACGGTTCGGTTTCCATGACTGCCGAGCATGGTGTGAGGCCGTTCTTTTACGTGTGCACCGACAAGAGTTTTGGGCAACAGCAACCTGAGCTGTTTGCTACCGCCCTGCGTGACAGTCAACGCCTGGCGTTGTGGCCAGAGCAGTTTCAGGGCGCCGATATTCCAGCCTCCAGCGAATGTTATGCCTTGCACAAGGCACACACGCCAGGCTTGCTCGACGGCATGCGCGGGCATGGAGACAGTTGCGTCTGCAAGCGTGCGTTGTGGAGCAAACGGTCCCGCTCGATCGCCTTCAGCAAGGACCTGTCGCAGGGCTTCTTCGATGCTCGCACAGTCGCTTATGTGGCCCTGCAACTGGCGTATCACCTGGGTTTCGAAGAGGTGCTGCTGGTGGGGGTGGACCTTGACCAGACGGTGGGGCGCTTCTACGAAACCGCGGACGGTGAACACTCGCCCTGTGGCCTGGACCAGCATTGGGACAGCCGTATCCTGCCGTCACTGACGCTGATGGCGCGGCACGTGGTGAATGAGCATTTTCACGTTTACAACCTGTCGGCGGCTTCGCGTATTCCGGCCGAGTTGATTCCCAAGGTCGATCTCAGCGAGGCGAGGCGCATTGCCGGCTGTGGGATTGGTTGAGCAAGAAAGCGGGTGCGCACAGCCTTGGGCATGCGTAGAGTGCGCTGACTGTCTAGTACCCTGCAGGAGCCCCCCTGATGTCCAGCGCCTTCACCTTCATGCAATCCCCCGTCGGCACGCTGACGCTGGTGGCCCGTGGCGAGCGGCTGGCAGCGGTGTTGTGGGAGGAGGAGCGAGAGAACCGCGTGCGCCTCGGTGAGCTCCACCGCGACGATCACTGCCCGGTTCTGCTGGACACCGCCCGCCAGTTGGGCGAGTACTTTGCCGGCACGCGGCGGCGCTTTGACCTGGCGTTGGACTTTGTCGGGACGCCGTTTCAGCGCCAGGTGTGGGATGCCTTGCTGACCATCCCTTTTGGGGAAACCCGCAGCTACGGCGACATCGCCCGGCAGATCGGCAACCCTAGCGCGGTCCGTGCGGTGGGCGCGGCCAATGGTCGTAACCCGATCTCCATCATTGCGCCTTGCCATCGGGTGATCGGCGCTTCGGGCAGCCTCACCGGTTTTGCCGGAGGGCTTCAGGCGAAGCAGTATCTGCTGGCGCTGGAGGGGCGGGAAAGCCTGGCATTGGCGCTTTGAACAGGGCAATGCGGCGCTTGCTCGCGTCAGTCAGCCGACCCAGCTGGCGATCAGGCAGGCCACCAGCGCCAGCGCTGACCCGGCCATCAAGGTGTACTGCCGGTGGGCCCGTCGCGCATGGGGCCTGACTTCGCGCAGGTACTCGCCAGGCGTCGGGGCATCGGGCCGATGGCGCAGGCCCTCGGCGATATCGGCCAACTGACCCTGGATCAACAGCCCGACCAGATAATGAATGGACGCGTAGCTCGCCAGCGTCAACAACAGATACTTCACGCAGGGAACGTCCCCAACGCTACGGCAGTCGCGCTGTCGTTGGTGGTATCCAGCACAATCAGGCCTTCGCAGCTGTCATCCAGGCTGGCCAACAGCCGCCCCTGGCTATCCCATGCCGCAGACCCGCCTGCGCCAACGAATGTATCGGCTGGCCCGACGCAGTTGGCCAGCAGTACGCTCAAGCCCAGCGTGCGAGCGACCTCGCGGTAGTGTTCGTAGCCTTCACCAATGCCCTTGGCGGTTTTCGCCACACTCACCAGGTACACCTGCGCACCCTGTGCGCGCGCCTCTGCCGCATGGTCGATGAACATCGACTCGTAACAGATGGCAGGCGCCACCCGAAGCTCGTCCAGCTCGAATACCAAGGGTTGATCGCCTGCGACGAAGTAGGGCAGTTCATCGCTGTGCAGGCGCTGTTTGGCATAGGCCTGACGGGGCGCACGCGGGCTCAGGATTGGCATGCCGATGCGAATGCCGTCAGGGGTTGGCAACGGCAGACCCACGGCAACCGAGAGGCCATGTCGATCGCACAGCGCCTGCAGCGGGTCGAGCCGCGACGATGACAGGGGCAAAGCAGCTTGGCGGGCCAGGGTCGGTTCGTAGCCGGTCAATGAAAGTTCAGGAAACACCACCAGCTCGGCACCCAGCGCCGCCGCCTGCTCGATGCAATGGAGGTGGCGTTCGAGGTTGCCCTGGACGTCGCCCTTGAGCGACGCCAGTTGCACGGCGCAGAGTTTCATCAACACATCCTTCCCTGGTACAGGTCCAAAGGCCGAGCTTACTATCGGCGGCAACACCTGTACTAGTGAAGGATTGTTAAGGACGCCGGATGCGGCGCGAAGCGCTGGCGGAACCAGTCGTTGAGCATGGCCTTTTCGGCATACAGGCGGTCGCTGCTGCTGGTCACGCGCCCTGGGCGGCTGAGGTACATCTTGTCGCTGACTCGCTCCTGGGCGTGCTGGGCGGGTTTGCCGGGTTGGTTGAGGGTGTAGCTGAGGTCGATGGTCGGCCAGGTGATTTCGCGCATGAAGCGCACGTCGTAGGCACGACTGTGCCAAGGCTCGAAACGCCCGGCCAGGTCGATGTCGCGGATGTCGATCACCAGTTGCTGGTCGGCTTGCAAGTAGCGCTTGCCCAGTTTCTGCAGGTACTCGGTCAGGGTCTTCATGACATAGGCATCGGCACCGCGCTCATACCCGGCACTGTCGAGGCTGGCATCGCGGAATTTTTCGGGATGGTCGAAACGCACCTCGACCTGCGCGGCCGGGGCGCCTTGTGCCATGCTGTCCAATGACAGCGCCATGAGCACGGCACACACGAGGGCGGTACGCATGATGCACCTCCGGGGCGGTTTGCGTGTACCCCCATTCTACGCCTGCCATGGGCGCCCCAGCAGAGGGAGATTGTAATGAGCCGGTTTCGACGGATAGCCGCCAATACCCAGGGGCGCGATCTGGCAGTAGGGGATATCCACGGGCACTTCGGGCGCCTCGTCCGGTGCCTGGAAGCGGTCGGGTTCAACCCAGCGGTGGACCGGCTGTTCAGCGTCGGCGACCTGGTCGACCGCGGCCCGCTCAGCCAAGCGGCGCTGGCGTGGCTGGACTGCCCTTGGTTCCATGCGGTGCAAGGTAACCATGAGGCGCTGGCGATTACCTACCTGCGTGGCGGCCGGCTCGACCTTCAGATGTACTACGCGGCCGGTGGAGGCTGGTTTCTCGAACTGCCCAGTAGGGAGCAGGCGCGCTTCGTCGAACGCTTCGAGCAGTTGCCGATCGGCATGGAGGTCGAAAGTGCATCGGGCCTGATCGGCCTGTTGCATGCCGACAGCCCGTTTGCCGATTGGTCCGTGTTGCGTACCTGGCTGGAACGGGATGACGACCCCGAGGTGCGTGAGGTCTGCCAATGGTCGCGGCGCCGGCTGAAGGTGGGCGACACCCAGCCCGTGCAAGGCATCCGTGCCTTGCTGGTCGGGCACACGCCCGTGCTTGAGGTCAAGCAGCTGGGCAATGTCTGGCACCTGGACACCGGTGGCTGGGCCAGTGGCCATTTCAGCCTGATCGACCTGGCAACCCTTGAACTGGTCAGCCCCGAGCAAGGTGCACGATCAATGCGCCGGCCAACAGCATCAACATGACGCCCGAGGCCCGTTCCAGCCAGGGCAGGGTCCGGGCGAAACGCTGCAACACGCGCTGATTGCCGATGGCCACGGCTACCAGCAAGTCCCAGAGCAGCACGATGCTGAACATCCAGCTCGCATAGGCCACCTTCCAGCCGACGCTGCTGCTGCTGACCATGCTGGCGAGGCTGGCGTAGAACAGTGCGTTCTTGGGGTTGAGAATGCCCGACACAAAGCCCATCGCACCGCTGTGCCACCAACCCTGCATGGCCCCGTTGCCAGCGACCGCAGCCAGGCTGGAGTGGCCCGCATGCCGCAAGAACTGGCTGCCGATATACAGCAGGTAGGCCGCGCCGGCCAGTTGCAAGGCGATAAACAACGTGCTGCCTTCGCGCAGTATCGACAACCCGGTAAACGCCATGGCAATGAAGGCGCCATTGGCCACAGCGATACCCAGGCACGCGCCGCTGGCGGTGCGCCAACCGCTACTGATCGAGGTGCGTGCAACCAGGAAAAAGTCCGGCCCGGGTGAAAGCAGGGCAAGGAAGTGGGCGAGGGCGATGATCAGGAACTGCTCCATGGGCGCGACGACTCTGGCAGGGGAAAGCCGCAGTCTGGCGTCGGGCATGGGGCGCGTATTGAAGATTATTGCGCAGGGCTTGAACCGCCACGGTACTGCCCGGGCGTTACCCCCACGTGGGCCTTGAACACCCGCTGAAAGTGGCTTTGGTCGGCAAACCCGAGCTGGTAGGCAACCTGGGCCAACGCCTGGCCCTGGTTCAGCAGTTGGCGCCCGCGATTGACCTTGGCATTGATCAGGTAAGCATGGGGTGTCAGCCCGGTCGCGGTGCGAAACGCTCGGATCAACTGATAACGCCCCAGGCCTGTATCACGGGCCAGCAACGCAAGGCTCAATTGTGCAGGGTCCTCTGCCTCGATCTGGTCGACCAGGCCACTGAGCATGGAGGGCCCCAGTGCGGGTTCCGCCTCCAGCATCGGATACATGCAGAAGTCCTGATCCCCCAGGAAGGCAATCAGCGCCGCCTCTTTCTCGCCAGGGCTGGCACTGGAAAACAGCAGCGCGTTCAGCACGCAAAATTGACGGTACAGCTCGGGAGCGCGGCTGATACGGGCCGGCTCGCCAGGTTGTGCACCCCGCAGCCCGGACTCTATGCGCAGCTGCGCCAACCAGTCGGCATCCACATGCAGCATCTGGTAGCTCCAGGCCTGGCCAGGCTCTGGGTTGCAGGCGTGCACACGCCTTGCCGGGACCATCACCAGGGTGCCGGGTGTCAGGCGTTGCGGGCCACTGCTTGCGCCGGTAAACAGGCTGAAGCCAGCATCCACCGCGCCCATGGAAAAGGTCGGATGGCTATGGGCCTTGTAGCAGGCGCGGCTGTGGCACGCGCGGCGGCTTTCGACGAAGGGCAGGGCAGCATCGCGCCAAACAGCGGCTTGTGAGCGGGGCATGAAGGGGTCCTCGGCAAGGGCAAAAGCTTAACAGTTGCAGGTGACCCATACAGTTTTTTCGCCTGGCTGTAGCTTGACCCCGTGTGCGTCTGCAGTCGAAATAGGCGCCTGATGTCAGAGGAAAACAATAATGGATCTTGCCAGCCTGCTGCTGTTCATCCCCGCCTGCTTCGCCCTGAACATGGCGCCCGGGCCCAACAACCTGCTGTCGTTGCACAATGCCAGCCGCTATGGCCTGCGCACGGCCTGCGTGGCCGGTGGCGGGCGCATTGTCGCCTTCAGCGGCATGATCGCCTTGGCGGCCATGGGCCTGGCGGTGGTGCTGCATACCAGTGAATACCTGTTCCTCGCCATCAAGGTGATTGGCGCTGCGTACCTGTTCTACATTGCCTGGCAGCTGTGGCGTGCACCCGTGGGCGAGGCGGTGGTGGCGGATGATCACCCACGCGGCACCTGGCGCCTGGCGCGGCAGGAGTTTTGGGTGGCGGCGGGCAACCCCAAGGCCATCCTGATCTTTACCGCTTTCCTGCCGCAGTTCATCTCAGTCGGCAGCGCCACCCCGGTGAGCGAGCAGTTCCTCTGGTTGGGCGTTTTGTTCCTGCTGCTTGAGTGGGCGGCCATTGCCATTTATTCAGGCTTGGGCGCTTACATGCAGCGCTGGTTCAGCCAACCAGGGCCGCGCCGGATGTTCAACCGGGTCAGCGCCTCCTTGCTTGGCTGCGCTGGCCTTGGCCTGTTGGCGGCCCGCCGCTAGAACTGCCAGCGAACTCCCAGGTTGACGCCGCTGGCTTCCTGCTGGCGGCTGTCCAGGTTGGTGCTGTACTGCACCCCGCCATGCAGGCTCAGCGCTTCACTGACTTGCGCGACCACGCCGCTTTCGAGTTGCACCGAGGTGTAGCGGTAGTCGGTCTTGATTCTGTCTATGCCATCGAAGGTCAAGGTGTCGCGGCCACCGTCGCCATGCCACAGATTGACCTGCGCATACGGCTGCAGCAGACGCCCGCTGGTGCCAGTGAAGGTGCCTGCAAGGCGTGCACCCAGGCGCCCGGTGAGTTCCACCTGGGCGTCGTGGCTGATGCGCGAGACGCTGTCGCTGGCGGTGTCCAGCGAGACTTTCTGGGCGATCAACTGGGCTTGCGGCTCCAAGGTCCAGCGTTGCGACAAGGCGATGGGGTAGCCGGTTTCCAGCGAAGCGGTCCAGGCATGGCCATTGAGGTTCAACTTGTCGCCACGGTTGGAGCGCGCCCGGCCATCGAGGTCGGTGTACTGCAGCACAGCATCCAGGTACCCACGCTGTGGCTCAACCAGCGTCCAGTAAACGCCGACGCTATCGCCATCGAGTTTCAGGTCACCGACACTGCGGTTTTCCACCGCCAGGGCAAAACCTTTGACGTCGGCTTCCAGGCGACTGTGGCTGACGTACAGGCCCACATGCTGGCGATAGTCGTTGTCATTGACCTTTGCATACAGGTCCTGACCTACCTTGAAACCGCCATAGGCCTGGCCCCAACTGGCGGGCAACCCCCTTGGCCGGCCAGCAATTGTAAATCATCGAAACCTTGCCCCTGGTTCAATGACTGGAGCGTGCCGCCGGTCATGGTGAAGGTATCGATTTGCTGGGTTTGTACGACCGCACCCAGGGTTTCGCCGGGCAAGACGGTCAATGAGGCTGGGTAGCCAAGCGAGGGCAGGACAAGCAGTGGCAGCGCGGCAGGTGAAAGCAAACGGTGATAACGCATCGGCAGGTCTCCGGGTCCTCTGGAAGGGGACCACTACCTGGAACGGCACTTGCACGTGCCGCCTCGGTCCTGCCGGAGTTGTAGGGAAATGCCGGGCGTTGAACAACTGGCAATAATGCTAGGTGGCTGGTGGCCACCTGGGGTTTCAGTCGCGGTAGAAGGTCTGCACCAAGTGGTAGCCGAACTTGCTCTTGATCGGCCCATGCACCACGCGCAGCGGTTTTTTGAAAATGACTTGGTCGATGGCGCCGACCATCTGGCCGGGGCGCACCTCACCCAGATCACCACCGCGCTTGCCCGACGGGCAGGTGGAGAACTTCTTCGCCAGCACGTCGAAAGCCTCGCCATTGGCGATGCGCTGCTTGAGCTTTTCGGCTTCGTCAGCGGTCTTGACCAGGATGTGGCGGGCTTGAGCTTTCATGGGGCACCTGTGCTTCGGGGTAAAAAAAGGGCGCTATTATGCCTGATCGCGCAGCTCTTTGCGGTCGCGGAACTGCTCCAGCGCCTCGGGGTTGGCCAGTGCGTCGGTGTTTTTCACCGGTAAACCGTGCACCACATCGCGAATCGCCAGCTCCACCAGCTTGCCGCTGATGGTACGCGGGATGTCGCTCACCTGGGCAATCACCGCAGGTACATGGCGCGGCGTGGTGTACTGGCGTATCACCTGGCGGATGCGTTGGCGCAAGGCGTCGTCTAGCTGCAGGCCATCTTGCAGACGCACGAACAGCACCACGCGCACATCGCCTTTCCAGTCCTGACCGATGGCGACGCTTTCCAGCACCTGCTCGACCTTTTCCACCTGGCGGTAGATCTCTGCGGTACCGATGCGCACCCCGCCAGGGTTGAGCACGGCATCGGAGCGGCCGTGGATGACCATGCCGCCGCTGGCGCGTTGCTCGGCATAGTCGCCCTGGGCCCAGACGCCTGGAAACTGGCTGAAGTAAGCTTCATGGTAACGGCTGCCGTCGGGGTCATGCCAGAAGCCCAGCGGCATGGACGGAAAAGGCTGCAGGCATACCAGTTCGCCTTTTTCGTCGTACACGCTCTGGCGCTGCGCATTCCAGACCTCCACCGCCATGCCCAGCCCTTTGCACTGGATTTCGCCGCGATGCACGGGCAGGGTCGGGTTACCCAGCACGAAGCAGGACACGATATCGGTGCCGCCGGACATGGACGCCAGGCACACATCGGTCTTGACCTTGCGGTAAACGTAGTCGTAGCTGTGCGGCGACAGTGGCGAACCGGTCGAGAGGATCAGCCGCAGGCTGTCCAGCCGATGACTGCTTGCAGGCTCAAGGCCTGCCTGTTCGAGTGCGGCCAGGTACTTGGCGCTGGTACCGAAGGCGTGGATGCCCTCGGCGTCGATCAGGTCCAGCAGCCGCTCTGGCCCAGGGTGGAAAGGCGAGCCGTCATACAGCACCAGTGTGGCGCCTACGGCCAGGCCGCTGGCCAGCCAGTTCCACATCATCCAGCCGCAGGTGGTGTAGTAGAACAGCACATCATCGGCCTTGAGTTCATTGTGTAGGCTATGTTCCTTGAGGTGCTGCAGCAGCACGCCACCGGCGCGGTGGACGATGCACTTGGGCACGCCGGTGGTGCCGCTGGAGTAGAGGATGCACAGTGGGTGATCGAACGGCAGCGCGGTGAACCGGGGCACGCCACCGGGCTGGAAAAAGCCCTCCCACAGGTCGACACGGGCCGCGTGGAATTCGTCGGCGCGTGTCGCGCTGCGGGTATGGGGCACCACGATCAGTTGCTCAAGGCCTGGCAACTGGGCGCACACCTGGTTGACCTTGTCGACCTGATCGATGGCCTTGCCGGCATAGTGGTAACCGGCGCAAACAATCAGCAGCTTGGGGGTGATCTGACCGAAACGGTCGATGATGCCGTGCACACCGAATTCGGGTGAAGCGCTGGACCAGACCGCGCCGAGGCTGGTGCAAGCCAGCATGGCGACCAGGGTTTCCCAGGTATTGGGCATTACGGCGGCGATGCGGTCGCCCGGTTTGACACCGGCGGCCTCGAACGCCCGTTGCAGCCCCGCGACCTGGGCGGCCAATTGCGCATGGGTCAGCACCCGGCGCTGGCCGTCTTCGCGCACGGCGATCACTGCCGGGCGGTCGTCGCGCCGGCGCAGCAGGTGTTCGGCGTAGTTGAGGGTGGCCTCGACGAACCACTGGGCATCGGCCATCTGCGGCCCTTCGCGCAACACGTGGGTCGGCGGGTGTTGCCAGATGACATGAAAGTATTCGGCAAGGCTCTGCCAGAAGCTTGCCCGCTGCTCGATGCTCCAGCGGTGCAGTGCCTGATAGTCGTTCAATTCGAGGTTGTAGCGCAGATTGACCCAGCGGCGGAACGCAACCATCCGGCTGGCTTCGATCTGTGCGGTGGAGGGGCTCCAGAGTACGTCGTTCATGGCGAACCTCCCGTTGTTGGGAGTAAGAGCAGCACAAGGCTGCTCCACCGCCGGTGTTAAGTGGCCTTGTTATTCCACTTTAGCCTTTTGCACCTCTGCCGAGGCCGACCATACGCGGTATCGCACCTCGACATCATTGGGCACATACACCACCACCGGCAACTTGCTGTTGTAGCGCAGCATGAAACCTTCACCCACCACGGGTACAAAGGCGTCGGTCTTCTTGCCATCCGGGCAGGCCATCAGTGTGCTGGCAGGGCCGCCGACCTTGTCCAGGCGGTAGTAGTTGTAGCCCCAGCCTTCGAGGGTACGTTCCTCAAGGCTGCCGGCCAGGCGCTGGCGGTTGCAGTCGACCTTGAGCGTTTTGCCCGCGAGAATTTCCAGTTTGTAGGCCGATTCATCGGCCTGGGCTGGTAGGTGGATGACCTGCCGGGTGTAGCCTTTTTCCGCCTCGGGATAGGGCGCGACGTCCTTCAGGCTGGCGGCCATTGCCGGAGCGGCAGCAGCCAGGGTCAAGGTCAGGATCGCGGACAGTGGGGTTGGGCGCATGAAGGCCTCCTTGCAGTTGAATAGGTGCGAGACTCGTGCCAGATCTACGCCGGCCCTCACTGGGCCAGCCAGCCGCCGTCGACATTCCAGGCGGCACCGCGAACCTGGCTTGCGGCCTCGCTGCACAGAAATAGTACCAGCTCGCCCAAGTGCTCGGGGGTGACGAAGGCCAAGGAAGGCTGCTTCTCGGCCAGCAACGCCTGCTGTGCCTGCAACGGTTCGACACCCTGTGCGGCGCGATCGTCGATCTGCTTTTGCACCAGCGGGGTCAGCACCCAGCCAGGGCAGATGGCATTGCAGGTGACATTGCTGGTGGCGGTTTCCAGGCCCACGACCTTGGTCAGGCCGACCACGCCATGCTTGGCCGCCACGTAGGCGGCCTTGCCGGTCGAGCCCACCAGCCCGTGCACCGACGCGATATTGATGATCCGCCCCCAGTTGCGTGCGCGCATGCCGGGCAGGGCCAGGCGGGTGCCGTGGAACACTGCCGAAAGATTCAGGGCGATGATCTTGTCCCAGCTTTCGACCGGAAACTGCTCCACCGGCGCCACGTGCTGGATACCGGCGTTGTTGACGAGGATGTC
Source organism: Pseudomonas sp. E1MeOHC2 (assembly GCF_058745025.1). Taxonomy (NCBI): domain Bacteria; kingdom Pseudomonadati; phylum Pseudomonadota; class Gammaproteobacteria; order Pseudomonadales; family Pseudomonadaceae; genus Pseudomonas; species Pseudomonas sp. E1MeOHC2. Next base: position 5,473,197 of record NZ_CP196675.1, on the reverse strand, counting down.
GACGCCGCCGAACTCACGTTCGGCCATGGCGAACAGCGCTTCGATCTGTGCCACGTCGGACAGGTCGGCGGGGTGATGGGCGACCTTTACGCCGTGGCGGGCAATTTCGGCCATCGCCGGTGCCGGGTCGCCAAAACCGTTGAGCAGGATGTCGGCTCCGGCACGGGCCAGCACCTGGGCGATGCCCAGGCCGATACCGCTGGTGGAACCGGTGACGAGTGCAGTCTTGCCTTTGAGGGTCATGCGGGTGCTCCTACAGGGATAGTGCATTAACCACGCGGGTCAAACGCCTCGCGCAGCGCATCGCCGATAAACACCAGCAGCGACAGAATCACCGCCAGCGCGAAAAACGCGGTAAATCCAAGCCAGGGGGCCTCCAGGTGCTGCTTGCCCTGGGTCACCAGTTCACCCAGAGAAGCACTCCCCGCCGGCATGCCGAAACCCAGAAAGTCCAGTGCGGTCAAGGTGGTGATTGCCCCGGTCAACATGAACGGCACATAGGTCAGGGTGGCATTCATGGCATTGGGCAGGATGTGCCGCAGCATCACCTGGCTGTCTGGCAACCCCAGCGCCCGCGCAGCTTTCACGTACTCCAGGTTGCGCCCCCGCAAGAACTCGGCACGCACCACGTCTACCAGGGCCAGCCACGAGAACAGCGCCATGATCCCCAGCAACCACCAGAAATCAGGCTCGACAAAGCCGCTGAGGATGATCAACAGGTACAGCACCGGCAACCCCGACCAGACCTCCAGCAAGCGCTGCCCGAGCAGGTCGACCCAACCGCCGTGGTAGCCCTGCAAGGCCCCGGCGGTTACGCCGATCAGCACGCTGACCACGGTCAAGGCAAAGGCGAACAGCAGCGACACCCGGGTGCCGTACAGCACCCGGGCCAGCACATCGCGGCCCTGGTCGTCGGTGCCGAGCCAGTTGCTCGCGCTGGGCGGGCTGGGGGTTGGCACTTGCAGGTCGTAGTTCGGTGTGTCGGCACTGAATGGGATCGGTGCAAACAGCATCCAGCCGCCTTGGCCCTCGATCAACTGGCGCACGTAGGCACTGCGGTAGTCCGGCTGGAACGGCAACTGGCCGCCGAATTGCTGCTCGGTGTAACGCTTGAGGGCCGGGGTGTACAGCTCACCCTTGTAGCCCAGCAGCAAGGGTTTGTCGTTGGCTACCAGCTCCGCGCCCAGGCTCAGCAGCAAAAGCGCGGCGAACAGCCACAGCGAAACCCAGCCGCGGCGGTTGCGACGAAAGCGTTGCAGGCGGCGGCGCGAAACGGGCGAGAGCATCAGTTGGCCCTCGTGTCGAAGTCGATGCGTGGGTCGAGCAGGGTGTAGCACACATCGCCGATCAGGCGGATCAACAAACCCGTCAGGGTGAAGATGAACAGTGTGCCGAACACCACCGGGTAGTCACGCGACACGGCCGCCTCGTAGCTCATCCGCCCAAGCCCATCGAGGGAGAAGATCACTTCGATCAACAGCGACCCCGCGAAGAACACCGTGATCAGCGCCTGAGGCAGCCCGGCCACCACCAACAGCATGGCATTGCGCAGCACGTGGCCGTAGAGCACGCGCCGTTCGCTCAGCCCCTTGGCCCGGGCCGTGACCACGTATTGGCGGGAGATCTCATCGAGAAAAGCATTCTTGGTCAGCAGCGTCAGGGTGGCGAAGCCGCCGATCACCAGTGCGCCGACCGGCAGCACCAAGTGCCAGAAATAGTCGGCGACCTTGCCCAGCAGGCTGAGCTGGTCGAAGTTTTCCGACACCAGGCCACGCACGGGGAACCAGTTGAGCGACGTGCCACCGGCGAACAACACGATCAGCAACAAGGCGAACAGAAACGAGGGCAGGGCATAGCCGATCACGATCAGCGCGCTGCTCCAGGCATCGAAGCGGCTGCCATGGCGCACGGCCTTGCGGATGCCCAGCGGGATCGAGACCAGGTAGGTGATGAGTGTGGCCCAGAAACCCAGCGACAAGGTGACCGGCAGTTTGTCGAGGATCAGGTCAGTGACCTTGGCCCCGCGAAAAAAGCTCTGGCCGAAGTCAAGGCGGGCGTACTGGCTGAGCATCAGCCAGAGGCGCTCGGGGGCTGATTTGTCGAAGCCGTACTGGTGCTTGATCGCTTCGATCAGTTTTGGGTCCAGGCCACGGGTAGCCCGCGACTCGCCATGCGCCACCTCGGCACGGGCGCCGGGTGCGCCGCCGCCGATACCCTGCAAGCGCGCCACCGCTTGCTCCACCGGCCCCCCCGGCGCGGCCTGGACGATTGCGAAATTGACCAGCAAAATCGCCAGCAGCGTGGGGATGATCAGCAACAGGCGACGCACAATGTAGGCCGTCATGGTGAGGCCTTCAGGCGCTCGGCCATCTGCGTGTTGGTCAAGGGGGTAGGGCTGACTTCCCACCAGGTGTCCAGGCCTTCGTCATAGGCGGCCTGCACCTTGGGCAGGCCAAAGCGGTTCCACCAGGCCGTGGAGCTGCCGGGTGGGTAGTAGTTGGGGATCCAGTAGTAGTTCCACTGCAGCACGCGGTCCAGGGCATGGGCGTGGCGCAGCATGTCGGCTTGAGTGCTGGCGCGCACCAGGCCATCGATCAGGCTGTCCACGGCGGGGTCCTGGAGCACCATCAGGTTGTTCGAGCCAGGGTCATGGGCCGCTGCCGAGCCGAAGTAGTTGTACAGCTCGGCACCCGGCGACAGCGTGACCGGGTAGCCGGTCACGATCATGTCGTAGTCACGTGCCATCAGGCGGTTGACGTACTGGGCCGAGTCGACATTGCGGATGTTCAGGGTGACACCGATCTGCGCCAAGTTGCGCTTCCATGGCAGCAGCAGGCGTTCCAGGCCAGCCTGGCCGTTAAGGAAGGTGAATTCCAGCGGCTCACCCTGGGCGTTCACCAGGCGGTCGCCCTCGGGGTGCCAGCCGGCTTGCTGCAACAAGGCCAGCGCTTGCAGCTGTTGCGCGCGGATAATGCCAGTGCCATCGGTGACCGGGGCCGTGAATACTTGATCGAAGACCTCATCCGGCACTTGGCCGCGCAAGGGCTCCAGCAGTTCAAGCTCGCTCGCGTCCGGCCGTTCGCGGGCAGCCAGCGCGGTGTTGGAGAACACGCTCTGTTGACGGATGTAGAGGTTGCGCATCATCTGCCGGTTGCTCCACTCGTAGTCCCAGAGCATGCCCAGCGCCTGGCGCACGCGGCGGTCGTGAAACGGCGGCTTGTCCAGGTTGAACACGTACCCCTGCGCAACTTGCGGCTTGGCCGGGCCCAGGTGAGCGCGCTGCAGGCGGCCGTCGTCCAGCTGCGCGCCGTTGTAGCCGAGGGTGTAGGCCGTGGCGGAAAACTCGCGGTTATAGTCGTAGCCGCCCCCTTTGAGCACTTGCCGCGCCACTTCGGTGTCGCCGAAGTATTCGATACGCAGCGTGTCGAAATTGTAGCGGCCGCGGCTGACTGGGAGGTCTTTGGCCCACCAGGTCGGGTTACGTTCAAAGGTGATGCTGCGGCCATTGTCGATCCGGCCGATGCGATACGGGCCGCTGCCGACCGGTTTGTCGAAGCCGGCCCCGTTGGCGAAATCGCGCTGCTGCCAGTCATGCTCGGGCAGCACCGGCAGGCCTGCCAGGTCCAGCGGCAGGGTGCGGCCGTGGGGCTGCTTGAAGTCGAAGCGCACGCGGTGGGGGCCTTCGACAGTCACCCCAGTGACATCGGCGAACTGGGTGCGGTATTTGAGGCTGCCTTTGCTCATCAGCAGCTCAAAGGTGAAACGCACGTCTTCGGCGCGCACCGGTTTGCCGTCGGCGAAGGTGGCGCGTGGGTCGATTTCGAAACGTAGCCAGGCATCGTCGGGGCCACGCTCCATGCGCCGGGCAATCAGACCGTAGACGGTGTAGGGTTCATCGAACGCGCGCACGGCCAATGGCGCGTAAAGCCAGCCATCGACTTCGTTGACGCCGATGCCTTTGTCGATGTACGGCAGAATATGGTCGAACTGGCCGATCTCGAGGGCCGAGCGGCGCAGCATGCCGCCCTTGGGGGCGTTGGGGTTGGTGTAGTCGAAATGGCGGAAGGTTTCGTTGTAGCGAGGGGCTTCGCCGTAGACGGTCAAGGCGTGGGTAGGTGCGGCGTGGGCGTTAGGGGGAAGGCACAGGATCAATGCCAGCCAGCCCAGGCGATACAAACCCCGGCAGCAGCACCAGGGTGCTGCTGCAGAGGTTGAGTCGTTCCTGAGGAACAACCTGGTATCAGTCCTGACGGCTGGTCACTTCCAGCAGGTGATAACCGAACTGGGTTTTCACCGGGCCCTGGACAACGTTCAGCGGCGCGCTGAAGACCACGGTATCGAACTCACGCACCATCTGGCCCGGGCCGAACGAGCCCAGGTCGCCGCCTTGGCGGCTGGATGGGCAGGTGGAGTTGGCCTTGGCGACTTCAGCGAAATCGGCACCCGCTTCGATCTGGGTTTTGAGTTCGTTGCATTTGTCTTCGCTGCTGACCAGGATGTGGCGGGCGGTGGCACGTGCCATGGGTACTGCTCCTTAGGGTAAAAACGCAAGCCTAGCGCACTTGTTCGGGAAATGTCTCGCAAGGCATGTTGGCGACTGCCTACAGTTTTTGTGCCGCCTCGCGCAACAGTGTTTCAGTCGATGCCCAACCCAGGCAGCCATCGGTGATCGACACGCCGTACTTGAGTGCGCCTTTGCCCAAGGCCTGGCAGCCATCGAACAGGTGCCCTTCGATCATCACGCCAACAATCGAGCGGTCACCGGCCACGCGCTGGGCCAGCACGTCCTCGAACACTGCGGGTTGACGGGCCGGGTCCTTGCCGCTGTTGGCATGGCTGCAATCGACCATGATCCGCGCCTGCAAGCCCACCTTGGCCAAGCCCTGGCGAGCCTGGGCGATGCTTGCCGCATCGTAGTTCGGGCCTTGGTGGCCGCCCCGCAAGACCAGGTGGGTATCGGGGTTGCCCAGGGTCTCGATGATTGCCGGATGGCCCTGCGCATCCATGCCGAAGTGGCGGTGCGGGTGGGCGGCGCTGCGCATGGCGTCGCAGGCGATGCCGATACCGCCGTCTGTGCCGTTTTTGAAGCCCACCGGCAATGCAAGGCCGCTGACCATTTCGCGGTGCACTTGCGACTCGGTGGTGCGTGCGCCGATGGCGGCCCAGCCCAGCAGGTCATCGAAGTAGCCCGCGGCCATCGGTTGCAGCAGTTCGGTGGCTATCGGCAGGCCGCGCTCGATCATGTTCAGCATCAAGCCACGGGACAGGGCGATGCCGGCATGCATGTCGTCGCTGCCATCGAGGTGCGGGTCGTAGGCCAGGCCTTTCCAGCCCACCGTGGTACGGGGCTTTTCGACGTAGGCGCGCATCACCAGCAGCAGCTTGTCATCCACCTCGCGGCTCAGCGCGGCCAGGCGATCGGCGTATTCCAGGGCCGAGCGCGGGTCGTGGATCGAGCAAGGGCCGACCACCACCAGCAGGCGTTCGTCGCGGCCTTCGAGGATGGCGCGGATGGCCTGACGATGGGCATGGACTTGCTGGGTGAGCTCGGTGGACAGCGGCATTTGCTGCTTGAGCAGATGGGGGCTGGGCAGACGCTGGCTGACAGTGGTGTTGGCGGCTTGCGGTTGGGTCAGGGGCAGGGCGAGGTTCGAGGCGTGCATGGCGTTTTTCCCTGGGCGGACGGCGGGTTCTGGCCCGCGCGGTCGGCCCTATCGAGGTGTTCGACAGATCGTTGAATGTGTGTTGTCTGCAGCGTTGCCACCCTTGAAGGACGACCGAACGGAGGCGGCAGGCTGGCCCGAACGGGATTGGCTAAATCGCCAGGCATAGGTGCTTGCGTCGTAATAAGTGGCGTAGTTCATGAATGTGTCCTCAACGTAAATCGGTAATGTTCAAAGGCCTGAAAAGCAAAACCCCCGGTCGGGGAGCCGACCGGGGGTTTGAGTATTCTCATGTTCGGCGGCCCTCGAAAGTGGGCGCCGTGTGGGTATCAGCGGCGCCTAGTGGCTAAACCAATACCCAAAGTAATAGCTGGCAGGGGCCATGCTACCGGCAACAGCCAGCACAGGGCGCAGGGTGCGACCGGTGTGGTTGGCGTGATTGCAGGTGTGTTTCGGCATGTTGCTCTCCAGTGAATGAGCCCGAGCTTACTTCAGATCAGGCGCGGCGTTCAATGGGTAAATGCTATGGGGGCGATCATTGTGGCTAATGTCAGTGGCCATAGCGCCCTACAAGGGTTTGCCCGCCCAAGGCATGGCCTTGCAGCAATTCCAGCAGCCCATTGCGGTCGAGCTCCGCTGGCAGGATGCCGGGTGCCAGGTCGGTGGCGATCAACGTCAGTGTGTAGTGATGTGGGTTGTCCCCAGCGGGCGGGCAGGGGCCTCGGTAGCTGGCGGTCCCACGGGAATTGCGCCCCACCGTGACGGCGGGGGTGGTTTGCCCGGCTACGCCTTCTTTCAAGCCGTCCAGGGCCGGGTCGATGTTGTAGGCGACCCAGTGCACCACCCCAAGGCCCTTGCCGCCGTCGGGGTCGAGCATCACCAGCGCCAATGACTGGGTGCCTGCTGGCAGGTTGTCCCAGCTCAACTGCGGGGTGCGGGCTTCGCCGGCACCACAGGCCGGGTCAGGCCCCACCTGTTGCAGGGCAATCACCCCGCCGTCGGTGAACGAGGATGAACTGATCGACAAGGCGCCAGAGCCCGGCCCTGCGGCCAGTGCGCTGAATGGCAGCAGGGCTGCGAGCAGCCAGGGTTTGACGTTCATGGCAATTCCTTGGCAGGGCGATGGGGCGCAGTGTAGCCCAGGCCGGCCTCAACGGCTGTCCTGGTCCTCGGCGGTGCCGCCGTCGTAGCCAGCACCGGAGCCTGTGGCTTCGCCCGTGCTGTTGCTGCCGCCACTGGCGCCGTCTGCGGCATCGGTATCGCTGCCGGTATTGCTGCTGTCGTTATCCTGGCCGCTGCCGGGGCTGTTGACGCTGCTGCCGTCACCGGCCGTCTTGCCGCCGGATTGGTCGGTTTGTGGGCGGCTGTCGGTGTTGGTGGGTTCGGTGGCAGCGAAGCTGGTGCCGGAGATGGCACCCATGGCCAGGGCCAGGCACAGCGAGAGGGGGCGAATGCGGATCATGGTGAATCTCCAGTGCGGATGATCTGTCATTCGTTTGGCTGGAGTGGGACGGCGCGGTGCCCTCTGGGCGACGGGTGGTCAAGAAAAGGGGCTGCACAGCAGCCCCAGGGGTTCAGCTGTGCTCTGGGCGTGGCACTTTATGCTCCGCAGGCTCCAGCGGCGGGTGTTCTTGCGCTGCATGCATCAGGTCTTCGGTTACCCGCAGCTCGGCGCCGGTGGGCGAGAAGGTGGTCGAGGCGGTGAAGGGGGCCGGGTGCTCCGCCGCCGGGCGCTTGCCACGGCGCCACAGGAAGAAGCTCACCATGCCCAGGTTAACCACTGCGAAGGCCCAGAACAGCCCCGCCTCGCCAAACGAAGTCATCATCGGCGAAATCGCCAGTGGCGCCAGTGCCGAGCCCAGCGAGTTGATCAACAGCAAGCCCTGGATCATGGGTACCAGGGCGTCGGACGGTGCACGGTCGGCAGCGTGGCTGACCGCCACCGGGTACAGGGCGAACACACCGCCCCCCAGCAGGAACAGCATCGCGGGCAGCAATGAAGACTCAGAAGGCAGGAACACGGTGATCAACGACAGCACCACGCACAGCCCGGCCAGGGCAATCAGCACGTCCTGGCGGTCTTTGCGGTCAGACCAACGACCCACCGGGTATTGGAGCAGCATGGCGCCCAGGATCACCCAGGCCATCATGTTGCCGACTTCCCCCACGTCTAGGCCGATGCGCTGCAGATACAGCGGCAGCAGGGCATAAATGCCGGCAATCGCCACGCCCGAACCGAAGCAGCCGACCAGGCCCGACGGTGCCACACCCAGCAGTTGGCGCGGTTTCAGTGGCTCGACCTGATCCAGCAGCGGTGATACCCGTGGCAGGATCACGATCGGCAGCACCGACAGTGCCGCAAGCATGCCGGCGAGCATGAACGGCGCGGTATCGCCCAGGCCGGTGATTTCGCCAAGGCCTGCCTGGGCGATAACGCCAGCACCGTAGAAGCTAATCATGTACAGCGCCAGCAGGCGACCACGGATCTTCGCGTCGCCGGCCAGCAACAGCCAGCTCTCGATCACCAGGAACACGCCGACCGCAGCCCAGCCATTGATCAGGCGCAAGATCGACCACCAGGTTGTGTCGTAAAACAGACCCTGCAGCAAAATGGTCGCAGCGATCAGCGAGGCGAAGCTGGTGTAGGCGCGGATATGGCCGATGCGCAGAATAAGCCGGTCATTGAAGATCGCGCCAAGGGTCAGGCCAATGAAGTAACTCGACGACACGATACCGATGGTGGTTGCCGATTCACCGGCAGCGCCCAGGCGCAGGGTGGTCAGGGAAGACATGAAGCCGTTGCCCAGGGCAATGATGAACAGCCCGAGCAGGGGCGCCAGCGCCATGGCCAGCAAACGCGGAGACATACGTACCTCAAGGTGGATGAGCGGAATGAGCGCCTCTTCGGACGCGCACGCCGAATCGGCCCGACAAGGGGCCAAGAGGCTGCACGGATGTGCCTGGGATGGATGCGACCTGGGCAAGACTCAACCGCTGGGCCGTGAGGGAACTGGGCCGGGCGGGGTGGGTTGAGCCTATTTCACATGTGCGGTCATGTGTTCAGGCACGGACTCTGTCGTTGCTGCCGGTTGCCACCGTTCAAGGCGACGGGCGAAAAGGAAGCGCGATTCTACGTGCTTGCAACGATTTGCCCAAGGGGCATCGCCCTGCGACGAGACGCCGCAGGGCGTGGCTGCCTGCAGCCTCAATGGACCCTGCCAATAATAATTTGTAAGAAAAAATAACTTTAGTCGTATTGATTCATTGTTTTATCGGCATGCAGCGGCCGTTTATTGACCTGGATCAATACAGAAGTGCAATTAATGGCCATAGCAGTTTGTTGATCGATAAAACTGATCAAGCGATCAACCCGGTCAATTGGTCCCTGCGTCATCCTGCCACTACAATGGCGGGCGCGGCCTGCAAGGGCCGCCTTTGATTAACGTGTGATACCACGGTCAATTTAGTGTTTGCCAAGAAGTTGCGTTCTTATTAACGCGCTGCAGATTTCTATTGCCCCTGATTTGTGCCTGTCACCGAATTAGAACGACTTGCCGATAACACCCGTTGATAAGTAACGCCTGTTCGCCTGGTACTGAACCGGGCCTAGATGAGGAGATGCCCATGGCACTTGGCAGACGACAATTTTTTAAACTTTGCACGGCCGGCGCGGCGGCAGCGACCACCGTGTCGCTGGGCTTTGCCCCGGCGGTGGCCAATGCCAGCCAGTCACGCCAATACAAGCTGTTGCGTGCCAAAGAGACACGCAACAACTGCACCTACTGTTCGGTAGGCTGCGGCATCCTCATGTACAGCCTCGGCGACGGCGCGAAAAACGCCAAAGCGCGCATCTTCCATATCGAAGGCGACCCGGACCACCCGGTCAGCCGCGGTTCGCTGTGCCCGAAAGGGGCGGGGCTGGTGGACTACATCCACAGCGAGCAACGCCTGATGTACCCGGAGTATCGGGCGCCAGGCTCGGACACGTGGCAGCGCATCACCTGGGACCACGCCATTGAGCGCATCGCCCGGCTGATGAAGGCCGACCGCGATGCGAACTTCATCGAGAAAAACGCCAAGGGCGTTACCGTCAACCGTTGGCTGTCCACCGGCATGCTCTGCTCGTCTGCGGCCAGCAGCGAAACCGGCTCGCTCGACCAGCGCTTCACGCGCGCCCTGGGCATCCTCGGCACCGACAGCCAGGCCCGGGTCTGCCACGCCCCGACCGTGTCGGCGCTGGCACCGACCTTCGGCCGGGGGGCGATGACCAACAACTGGGTGGACATCAAGAACGCCAACGTCGTGCTGATCATGGGTGGTAACCCCGCCGAGGCGCACCCGGTGGGTTTCAAATGGGTGATCGAGGCGAAGATCCGCAACGGCGCCAAGGTGATCGTGGTCGATCCACGCTTCAACCGCAGCGCCTCGGTGGCCGACCTGTATTCGCCCATCCGCGCAGGTTCCGACATCACCTTTCTCATGGGGGTGGTCAACTACCTGATCAGCCATGACCGTATTCAGCATGAGTACGTGCGCGCCTACACCAATGCCAGCCTGATCGTGCGCAGCGACTACAGCTTCGACGACGGGCTGTTCAGCGGCTACGACAGCGAGACCCGGCGCTACGATCGCAGCTCCTGGGCTTATGAACTCGACGAGCAGGGCTTCGCCAAGCGCGACATGACGCTCAGCCACCCGCGTTGCGTGTACAACCTGCTCAAAGAGCACGTTAGCCGTTACACACCAGAGCGGGTCAGCGAGTTGTGCGGTACGCCAAAGGGCGATTTCCTGCAGATTTGCGAGATCCTTGCCAGCACCAGCGCACCGGACAAGACCGCCACCTTCCTCTATGCCCTGGGCTGGACCCACCACACCACGGGCGCCCAGATGATCCGTGGCTCGGGCATGATCCAGCTGCTGCTGGGCAATATCGGCATGGCCGGTGGCGGCGTCAACGCCCTGCGCGGGCACTCCAACATCCAGGGCTATACCGACCTGGGCCTGCTGTCGCAACGCCTGCCGGGTTACATGAACCTGCCGTCCGACAACCAGACCACGGTCGAAGCCTACCTGAAGGAAACCACGCCCAGCGCCCAGCTGCCCGGGCAGGTCAACTACTACCAGCACACGCCCAAGTTTTTCATCAGCCTGATGAAGAGCCTGTGGGGCGACAAAGCCACCCAGGAAAACAACTGGGGCTTCGACTGGTTGCCCAAATGGGACGACAGCTACGACGTACTCAACTATTCCAACCGCATGTACGAAGGCAAGGTCAACGGCTACATTGCCCAAGGCTTCAACCCGATCGCGGCGTTCCCGGACAAGAACAAGGCCGCCGAGGCCTTGGCCAAGCTCAAGTTCCTGGTGATCATCGACCCGCTGGCGACCGAGACTTCGAGCTTTTGGCAAAACCACGGCGAGTCCAACGACGTTGACCCGGCGGCGATCCAGACCGAAGTCTTCCGCCTGCCGTCAAGCTGCTTCGCCGAAGAGAACGGCTCGATCGTCAACTCCAGCCGCTGGCTGCAATGGCACTGGGCCGGCGCGGCGCCGCCGGGTGAAGCCTGGCACGACGGCAAGATTCTCGGCCACCTGTTCATGAAGCTGCGCGAGCTGTACCGCAACGAGGGTGGCGTATGCCCGGAGCCTGTGTTGAACATGGCCTGGGACTACAAGAACCCCTACGATCCGGAGCCTGAGGAAGTCGCCAAGGAGTCCAACGGCTACGCCCTGGCGGACCTGCACGACGACGCTGGCAACCTGGTGCTGCGCAAGGGCCAGTTGCTGGACAACTTCGCCCAGTTGCGCGACGACGGCAGCACGGCGTGCTTCAACTGGGTATTCGCCGGTTCCTGGACCGAAGCCGGTAACCAGATGGCCCGCCGCGACAACGCCGACAGTGGCCTGGGCTGCACGCCGGGCTGGGCTTGGGCCTGGCCGCAGAATCGGCGGATTCTCTACAACCGCGCCTCGGCCGACCCCCAAGGCAAGGCCTGGGACCCCAAGCGCCAGATCATTGCCTGGGATGGCAGCCGCTGGAGTGGCAGCGATGTACCGGACTTCCCGGTCACCGCCGCGCCGGGCAGCAACGTCAACCCGTTCATCATGCTGCCTGAAGGGGTCGGCCGGCTGTTCTCGGTCGGGGCCATGAACGACGGGCCGTTCCCTGAGCACTACGAACCGATCGAAAGCCCGCTGGCGTCCAACCCGCTGCACCCCAATGTCAGCAAGAGCCCGACCGCACGCTTGTATGAAAGCGACCGCGCGCGCATGGGCAGCCGTGAGGAGTTCCCTTACGTGGCCACCACCTATTCGATCACCGAGCTGTTCCGCCACTGGACCAAGCACTCGCGGCTCAACGCGATCATCCAGCCCGAACAGTTCATCGAGATCGGCGAAGTGCTGGCCAAGGAGAAAGGCATCGCCCAGGGCGACCTGGTGCGGGTGAGTACCAAGCGCGGCTACATCAAAGCCAAGGCGGTGGTCACCAAGCGGGTCCAGCGCCTGGAGGTCGCCGGGCAGATGGTCGATACCATCGGCATCCCGTGCCACTGGGGCTTTGAGGGTGCTACCCGCAAGGGCTTTTTGGCCAACACGCTGACCCCGGGGGTGGGTGATTCCAACACCAACACCCCGGAATACAAGGCGTTCCTGGTGAACGTGGAAAAGGCCTGACGGAGCGACGCACATGTCCCTGCAATCCCAAGACATCATTCGCCGTTCGGCGACTAACGCCTTCACCCCGGCGCCGCGTGCCCGTGACCACCAGGCCGAGGTGGCCAAGCTGATCGACGTCAGCATCTGTATCGGCTGCAAGGCCTGCCAGGTGGCCTGCAACGAATGGAACGACCTGCGTGACGAGGTCGGCCACAACGTCGGTGTGTACGACAACCCGGCCGACCTCACGCCCGACACCTGGACGCTGATGCGTTTCGACGAGCACCAGGACGAGAACGGCAAACTGGAGTGGCTGATCCGCAAGGATGGCTGCATGCACTGTGCCGACCCGGGCTGCCTGAAGGCCTGCCCGCAACCAGGGGCGATCATTCAGTACGCCAACGGTATCGTCGATTTCCAGTCCGAGCACTGCATCGGTTGCGGCTACTGTGTAGCCGGCTGCCCGTTCGATGTGCCGCGCATCAGCAAGAAGGACAACAAGGCCTACAAGTGCACGCTGTGCGTTGACCGAGTCAGTGTCGGCCAGGAGCCGGCCTGCGTGAAAACCTGCCCGACCGGCGCGATCAACTTCGGCAGCAAGGCCGACATGCTGGTGCAGGCCGAGGAGCGCGTGAGCGAGCTGCAAGGCCGAGGCTTTGCCGGTGCCGGCATCTACGACCCGCAGGCCGTGGGCGGCACCCATGTGTTCTATGTGCTGCAGCACGCCGACAAACCTCAGCTGTACCACAAGCTCAACCCGGACCCACGCATCAGCAGCGCGATCGAGGGCTGGAAAGGCTGGCTCAAGCCGGTGGCCGCCGTGGCGTTCTTCGCCACCCTGGCGGGCACGGTGTTCCACTACATCGGCGTTGGCCCCAACGAAGTCGAGGAAGACGAGAAGGAGACCCAGGTATGAACAAGGATCGACTGATTCTGCGTACGCGCTTCATCGACCGGGCCAGCCACTGGTTCATGGTCATCTGTTTCTTCCTGGTGGCGATGTCGGGGTTGTCGTGGTTTTTCCCGTCGCTGAACTGGCTCAACGGCGTGTTCGGCACACCGCAGCTGGCGCGTATCCTTCACCCGTTTTTCGGGGTGGTGGTGTTCGTGGTGCTGATGTTCCTGTTCGTGCGTTTCGTCAAGTACAACCTGCCCGAACGTGAAGACGGCATCTGGTTTCGCAACGTCAAGCGCGTGCTGGCGGGCGATCACAGCCAGCCGCTGCGCATCGGTAAGTACAACGCCGGCCAGAAGATCCTGTTCTGGGGGATCATGGGCCTGATCACCTTGCTCATGCTCAGTGGCGTGATCATCTGGCGGCCGTGGTTTGCCCACTACTTCAGCATCCCGCTGATCCGCATTGCCCTGTTTACCCATGCACTGGCGGGCATTTCGCTGATCTTGCTGATCATCGGCCACGCTTACCTGGCGTTCTGGGTGAAGGGCTCGATCCGCGGCATGATCACCGGCTACGTCTCGCGTACCTGGGCCAAGTCGCACCATGACCGCTGGTACCAGCAGATCAGCAGCAAGAGTGAGAAGAAATGAGCAGCATCAAACTGACGGCGGTCGAGCAGCCAAGCGGTGGCGTGGGCGCCATCAGCGCCTTGTTGCTGCCGCAACCAGGCCAGCACTTTGCCAAGCGCGCTGCGCGTTTGCGCCAGTTGGCCCAGGGGCATGAACAGGCCGACTACCTGGCGTTTGCCGCCACCGTCGCACAGGCCCAGCAGCGGTTGCTGGAGCGCTTCCCAGTGCCTGCTGAAGAGCTGCAGGCGCTGGTCGAGCGGTTAGATGTCGCTGCGCCGTTGTCGGCGCAACAGCTGCCGCGCTCACGTTACTGGCAGCAAGCGCTTGAGCATCTGCTGGAGGATCTGCGCGCAGACGCCAGCGACCCGGTATGTGCTGCCCTGGACAGGCTCGCAGCGCTGAGCGCGGAGCAGCGTGAAGCCTGCGCCGAGGACTTGCTGCAGGGTCGCTATGGCGAGGTGGACAGCGGCGAGGCGGTGTTTTTGTGGGCGGCCCTGGGGCTGTACTTCGTGCAGCTGGCCGCGGCATTGCCTGCCCATGCGCATGCGGCGGTGGGGGAGCATCGCCAGTTCTGCCCAGTGTGCGCCAGCGCGCCGGTGGCCAGCGTCATCCTCACCGGCAAGCGTGCCGGGCTGCGTTACCTGCATTGCGGGCTGTGCGAGAGTCGTTGGCACATGGTGCGGGTCAAGTGCAGCAACTGTGAGCACACCGGCAAACTGGACTACTGGTCGCTGGAGCGTCAGGACAGCGCGGTCAAGGCGGAAAGCTGCGGCGACTGCGAAAGCTACCTGAAGGCTTTCTATTACGAGCACGACCCGGCGCTGGAGCCCATCGCCGACGACCTGGCTTCGTTGCGCCTGGATGCCGAGCTTGAAGGGCAAGGCTTTGCCCGTAGCAGCATCAACCCCTTTCTGTTTCCGGGTTGAGGTGAACTGCGCCGGCGTTGTAGCGAACGCCTTGCCCAGGTCGGTGTGGTGAGCGATTTACTGCGCCTCACGGGTGTCGATACTCACCACAACCGACATGCCTGGCCGTAACCGTTTTGCCGCTGGCTGGTCGGCATCCACGGTGATGCGCACCGGGATCCGTTGGGCAATCTTGACGAAATTGCCGGTGGCGTTGTCTGCCTGCAGCAGCGCGAAGGCGCTTGTGACGCGCCCCGCTTCAAGAAGCCAGGGCGCGGTCACTTGGCGGTTTTGGTGCAACCCCTAGAGGGCTCTGGCCAGAAACGCGGCAGTTCGGCTTTCAGCACACCCAGCCACAGCCTCAGGCGTACCACTCACTACCACCGTCCCCCCCGCATCCCCAGCCCCCGGTCCGATATCGATCACCCAGTCGCTCTGCGCCACCACGCGCATGTCGTGCTCGACCACCACCACGCTATGCCCGGCATCGACCAGGCGGTTGAGTTGCACCAGCAGCCGGTCGATATCCTGCGGGTGCAGCCCGTTGGTGGGCTCGTCCAGCACATACAACGTCGCCCCGCGCGCCGTACGCTGCAACTCGGTGGCCAGCTTGATGCGCTGCGCCTCGCCGCCAGACAGCTCCGTAGCCGGCTGGCCCAGGCGCAGGTAGCCCAGGCCGATATCCTGCAGCACTTGCAGGCTGCGCCGTATTGGCGGTTGTTCTGTGAACACCGCCAGGGCCTGTTCAACGGTCAGTTGCAGCACCTGCGCAATGTTCATGCCCTGCCAGGTGACCGCCAGTGTTTCGAGGTTGTAGCGGGCTCCATGGCAGGTCGGGCAGGGCGCATAGACACTGGGCATGAACAACAGCTCGACGCTGACAAAGCCTTCGCCCTCGCAGGTAACGCAGCGGCCCTTGGTGACGTTGAACGAGAAGCGCCCGGCATCGAAGCCTTGCGCCTTGGCCTGCTCGGTGGCGGCAAACAGTTTGCGCACGGCGTCGAACAGGCCGGTGTAGGTGGCCAGGTTGGAGCGGGGGGTACGGCCGATGGGTTTCTGATCGACCTGGACCAGGCGCTTGATGCCGCCAAGGCCTGCCTTTACCCGGCCACTGCTGGTTTGTTCGGGGGCGTCCTCCAGGCTGTGTTCTTCGGGCTCAGAACGCTGCTCGGCATGGCCCAGGTGCTCGCCCACCAGCTCCAGCAGCGCTTGGCTGACCAGGCTGGATTTGCCCGAGCCGGAAATACCGGTTACGGCAGTGAAGCAACCCAAGGGGAACTGGGCGTTGAGGTTGACGAGGTTGTTGCGGGTGATGCCTTCCAGCTCTAGCCAGCCCTGTGGCTCGCGCGGCGTGCGGGTGGCCTGGATGCGTTCGCCGAACAGGTAGGCGCGTGTGCACGATTGCTCGACTTGGGCGAGCCCATTGGGTGGGCCGCTGTAAAGGATGGTGCCGCCGTGTTCACCGGCGGCCGGCCCAACATCCACCAGCCAGTCGGCGCGGCGCATGGTGTCGAGGTCGTGCTCCACCACATAAACCGAGTTGCCGGCCTGTTTCAGGCGCTGCAAGGCTTCGAACAAGGCTTCGCTGTCGGCCGGATGCAAGCCGGCCGAGGGCTCGTCGAGCACATAGATCACGCCGAACAGTTGTGAGTTGAGCTGGGTGGCCAGGCGCAAGCGTTGCAACTCACCCGAGGAAAGGCTCGGGGTGCTGCGTTCCAGGGCCAGGTAACCCAGCCCCAGGTCGAGCAAGGTGTCGATGCGTTCGAGCAGTTCATGGGCAATCCGCTGCGCCGCCAGGCGTTTTTCCAGGGTCAGGTCGTCTTGGGTCTGTTCCAGGTAAGCCGGCGCCGCCACCGTGCGGAACACCTCGGCCAGTGCCTGCAATGAAAGGTGCGACAGCTCGGCGATGTCCAGGCCCGCGAAGGTCACGCTCAGCGCCTCGCGCTTGAGCCGTTTGCCTGCACACAGTGGGCAAGGGCTTGGGCGCATGAACTGGGCCACGCGCTTGCGCATCTGCGCGCTCTGCGAATGCATGAAGGTGTGCAGTACGTAGCGCCGGGCGCCACTGAAGGTGCCCTGGTAGCTGGGCTCCTGCTTGCGTTCGAGGGCGGCGCGGGTTTGCGCCGGGGTCAGGCCGGCATACACCGGGGCCGTGGGGGTTTCTTCGGTGAACAGAATCCAGTCGCGCTGCGCGTGTGGCAAGTCGCGCCAGGGAACGTCCACGTCATAGCCCAGGGTGACCAGGATGTCGCGCAGGTTCTGGCCCTGCCAGGCCATGGGCCAGGCCGCCACCGCGCGCTCGCGAATGGTCAGCGAAGGGTCGGGGACCAGGGTTGCCTCAGTGACTTCATAGACGCGGCCCAGGCCGTGGCATTCGGGGCAGGCACCCTGTGGGGTGTTGGGCGAGAAGTCTTCGGCGTACAGCATCGCCTGCCCAGCCGGGTAATGGCCGGCGCGCGAGTAGAGCATGCGTATTGAGCTGGACAGCGTGGTGACGCTGCCCACCGAGGACCGCGCGCTGGGGGTGCCACGCTGCTGTTGCAGGGCGACCGCCGGCGGCAGGCCTTCGATGGCGTCCACGTCGGGTACGCCAACCTGGTCGATCAGGCGCCGGGCATAGGGGGCGACTGATTCGAAGTAGCGGCGCTGGGCTTCGGCATACAGGGTGGAGAAGGCCAGCGAAGACTTGCCCGAGCCCGACACACCGGTAAACACCACCAGCGCGTCGCGGGGGATATCGACATCGATGTTCTTGAGGTTGTGCTCACGGGCGCCACGGACGCGGACGAAACCGGCAGGGTTTGGGTGACGGTGTGGCATTAGGCACTCCTTGGCTGGGGAGTGGGGCACGGTAGCAGCATTTGCGGAGCTGTGCGTAGATTGGGGGTGGGTTGGCAGGTGCTTGCCTTGAGGTTTTTAGCGCCTGGGAGATCGAGCGCCGAACCTCTCAACCCCTTCACCTGGCAGCCCCCATCCAATCCCCAAAACCAAGTTCCACCCTGCGGAACCACATTCGATTGTGCTCTCCCGCCACTCGCGTTTATCTGTCAGCCAACACGACCTGCCTTCCCCCGTCGTGATCTCAACGCGAACAACAAGAACGGGAACATACCCGCGCAAGGAGATTCCGCATGTCCCGACATCAGCACATCCTGGCCTGGCTCGACGATGTGGCCAGTGACCTGCACGCGATCCGTCACGATATCCACGCCCACCCGGAACTGGGTTTTGAAGAAAGCCGCACCTCGGCGCTGGTTGCCCGCCTGCTTGAGGAGTGGGGCTATGAAGTGCATACCGGCATCGGCAAGACCGGCGTAGTCGGCGTGTTGCGCAATGGCAGCAGCACACGCCGCCTGGGCCTGCGTGCCGACATGGACGCGCTGCCCATTCATGAAGCGACCGGCGCCGCCTACAGCAGCCAGCACCAGGGCTGCATGCACGCCTGCGGCCATGACGGTCACACCACCATGCTGCTGGGGGCCGCCCGCTACCTGGCGGCAACCCGGCAGTTCGACGGTACGCTGACGCTGATCTTCCAGCCGGCCGAGGAGGGCCAGGGTGGCGCCGAGGCGATGCTGGCCGACGGGCTGCTGGAACGCTTCCCCTGCGATGCACTGTTCGGCATGCACAACATGCCTGGGCTGCCGGCCGGGCACCTGGGCTTTCGCGAGGGGCCGATGATGGCCTCGCAAGACCTGCTGACGGTGACCCTCGACGGGGTTGGCGGGCATGGTTCGATGCCGCACCTGACCGTCGACCCGCTGGTGGCGGCGGCCAGTGTGGTGATGGCGCTGCAAACCGTGGTGGCGCGCAACATCGATGCACAGGAAGCTGCGGTGGTTACCGTCGGCGCCTTGCAGGCCGGTGAAGCGGCCAACGTGATCCCACAACAGGCACTGTTGCGGCTGAGCCTGCGCGCGCTCAACGCCGAGGTACGGGCGCAGACCCTGGAGCGGGTGCGGGCGATCATCGTCAGCCAGGCCGAAAGCTTTGGCTGCCGCGCCAGCATCGAACACCGCCCGGCCTACCCGGTGCTGGTCAACCATGCTGCGGAAAACGCCTTCGCCACACAGGTGGGGGTCGAGTTGGTGGGTGCCGAGGCGGTGGATGGCAATACCCGCAAACTGATGGGCAGCGAAGACTTCGCCTGGATGCTGCAACGCTGCCCGGGCGCCTACCTGTTCATCGGCAATGGTGTATCGCGGCCGATGGTGCACAACCCGGCCTACGACTTCAACGACGACATCCTGCTGACCGGCGCCGCCTACTGGGGCGCGCTGGCAGAGCGCTGGCTCGCGCCCGCCTGACCTTTCCTTTTTGACGACTGCCGCTGGAACCCGGGCGCGACCGCGCCTGGGCGATCACCCAATCATTGTGTGGAGTGTTCCCTATGCAGACTTCGAGCACCGGCGTGTCGCGTACCCGGCAAGTGGTCGCTGCCGTTATCGGCAACGCCCTGGAGTGGTACGACTTTATTGTTTACGGCTTTCTGGCCAGCATCATTGCCCGGCAGTTTTTCCCGTCGGATGACGAGTACGCCTCGCTGTTAATGGCCCTGGCCACCTTTGGTGTCGGCTTTTTCATGCGCCCGGTGGGCGGGGTGCTGCTGGGCATGTATGCCGACCGCAAGGGCCGCAAGGCTGCCATGCAGATGATCATCCGGTTGATGACGGTGTCCATCGCCATGATCGCCTTTGCGCCCAACTACCTCGCCATCGGCATGGGCGCACCCTTGCTGATCGTGGTGGCGCGCATGCTCCAGGGCTTTGCCACGGGTGGCGAATATGCCAGTGCCACGGCGTTTCTGGTGGAAAGTGCACCGGCCCATCGCAAGGGCCTGTACGGCTCATGGCAGTTGGTGGGGCAGTGCCTGGCGGTGTTTTCTGGGGCCGCGATGGTGGCCTTGGTGACGCACCTGTGCACGCCTGAGGCCCTGGACAGCTGGGGTTGGCGGGTCCCGTTCGTGCTCGGCCTGCTGATTGGCCCGGTGGGGCTGTGGATTCGCAAGCACATGGAAGAACCCGAGGAGTTTTTGGCGGCGCGCAAACAGGCCAAGGGCCAGGCGCCGAGCTTGTGGCAGATACTGCGTGAGCACCGCCGCAGCCTGTTGGTGTCGATGGGCCTGGCCTGTGGCGCAACCGTATCGTTCTACGTGGTGCTGGTGAACATGCCGACCTTCGCCCACAAAAACCTCGGGTTGCCGCTGGACCAGGTGTTGCTGGTGCAGATGCTTGCGGTGGGGCTGATGACCGTGGTCATCCCGCTGGCGGGGGCCTTGTCTGACCGGCTTGGCCGGCGCCCGGTGCTGATGGCCTTCACCCTGGCCTTCTTCGTGATGGTCTATCCGCTGTACGTGTGGGTGGCCGCAGCGCCGTCGATCGAGCGCCTGCTGGTCATGCAGATGCTGCTGTGCACCGCCATCGGCGGGTTCTTCGGGCCGGCACCCACGGCCCTGGCCGAGCAGTTCCCGGTCGAGGTGCGTTCGACCGGCGTGTCGGTGGCGTACAACGTTGCAGTGATGGTGTTCGGCGGCTTTGCCCCGCTGATCGTCACCTGGTTGAGCAAGGCCCTGAATACCCCGGTGGCGCCGTCGTTCTACGTACTGTTCGCTTGCCTGCTGACGCTGTTGGGCACCTACTGCCTGAAAGAAGCGCCGCGGGCAGGCAAAGCGGTTGCTTTCAACCTTGGAGTGAAACCGTGAAGCCATTAGCCATCGATCCGATCGTTGCCCTCGATGCCGAGGCCTTGTCCAAGGCTATTCATGCCCGTCAGGTGTCGTGCCACGAAGTGATGCAGGCATACCTCGCCCATATCGAGCGCTTCAACCCACAGGTCAATGCGCTGGTGTCGATGCGTGCGGCCGAGGCGGTGTTGGCCGAAGCCGATGAGCGCGACAGTGAGCTGACGCGGGGGCTCTCAAGGGGGTGGATGCATGGCATGCCTCAGGCGATCAAGGACCTGGCCGCCACCGCCGGGCTGCGCACCACCCTGGGCTCGCCGCTGTTCGCCGAGCATGTGCCCGAGCAGGATGCAGTCAGTGTGGCGCGGGTGCGCGCCAGCGGGGCGATCATCGTCGGCAAGAGCAATGTGCCGGAGTTCGGCCTGGGTTCGCAAAGCTACAACACCCTGTTCGGCACCACCCTCAATGCCTACGACCCCAGCCGGGTGGCCGGTGGCAGCAGTGGCGGGGCGGCTGCGGCGCTGGCGCTGCGGTTGCTGCCGGTGGCCGATGGCAGCGACATGATGGGCTCGTTGCGCAACCCGGCGGCGTTCAACAACGTGTTCGGCCTGCGCCCGTCCCAGGGGCGGGTGCCACACGGGCCGGCGCCGGAGGTGTTCATGCAGCAGTTGGCCACCGAAGGGCCGATGGGGCGCAGCGTGGTCGATGTGGCGCGGCTGTTGTCGACCCAGGCCGGTTTCGATGCACGCGTGCCGTTGTCGCTGAGCGGCGGCCAGGGTGATTTTGCCGAAGGGTTGCAGCGCGACTTCAAGGGCGTGCGGCTGGGCTGGCTGGGTGACTATGACGGCTACTTGCCGATGGAGGATGGCGTGCTGAGCCTGTGTGAGTCGGCCCTGGCGGATTTCGCCGAGCTGGGCTGCCAGGTCGAAGCCTGCCAGCCGGCATTTGACCTGGCGCGCCTCTGGCAATGCTGGCTCACCCACCGCCACTTCCTGGTGCACGGCAACCTCGGCGCGGCCTATGCCGACCCCGGCAAACGTGCGTTGCTCAAGCCTGAGGCGCAGTGGGAAGTCGAGGGTGGCCTGCAGTTGAGTGCGGCGCAGCTGTACCAGGCTTCGGTGGACCGCAGCGCGTGGTACCAGGCCCTCGGCCGTTTGTTCGAACGTTACGATTTCCTGCTGCTGCCTTCGGCCCAAGTGTTCCCTTTCGATGCACGGCAGGCGTGGCCGAAGGGGGTCGCAGGACGGACGATGGACACCTATCACCGCTGGATGGAGGTGGTGATCGGGCCGACCCTGGCAGGGCTGCCGAGCATCAGTGTACCGGTGGGCTTCAGTGCCCTGGGGTTGCCGATGGGCCTGCAGCTCATTGGCCCGGCCCAGGCGGATCATGCCGTGTTGCAACTGGCCTATGCGCATGAGCAGCTGACCCGCTGGGTCGAGCGGCGGCCACCGCAGTGCTTGCAAATACCGTAAAGGCCCTGGGCAGGCGCGGTTTTTGCTGTGCATGATGACCAACCCGCTAGAAGCCAGGGAGGTCGGAGACATGGGCAACATGACAGACAGTGGTGGCGTACGTTCGGTAGAGCGAGCATTGGCCATCGTCGACTTGCTCGGCGAGCATCAGGCGCTGGGGCTTGAAGAGTTGCACTACCTGACGTCGTTGCCCAAGGCCACGGTCTCGCGCATGCTCGCTACCTTGCAGGAGCAAGGGTGGGTCTACCGGGGCTTGAGCGATCGACGCTATCGCCTGTGTGCCCGGCGCCTGTTCGGTGACCGCCAGCTGCGTTTCAAGCGGCGCCTGGTGGAACACGCCGCGCCCTGGCTGTTGGAACTGAGCGAGCGCACCGGGCTGGTGGCGGACCTTTCGTGCTTCGATGGCGAGCAGCTCGAAGTAATGGAAAGCGCCATCCCCCAGGTGTTGCGCAAGCGCTATCCGAACAACTGCCAGATCGTCGGCCACCATGCCAGCCTGTTTCACTCGGCGATGGGGCGCGCGTGCCTGGGGGAATTGCACAGCGACGAAGTGCAGCGCCTGGCCAGCCACCAGCGGTTGCGCGATGAAACGCTGTTGCGCGAAATCGAAGAGGACGCGCACAAGGGCTTTGGTCAGCGCACCGAGGGGCACTGGGAGTATCCGGTGCGGTTGCCGTTTCTGATCCGGGCGATCGCGTTGCCGGTGCGGGTTGAGGGGCAGCTGGCCGGTAGCATTGCCTTGCACTGGCCGGTGGATCAGGCGCCGGTAGAGCGGGTGTTGAGCCTGCACCTGGACCGTTTGGCGGCGACAGTGGGGCAGGTGCAGCATGCGCTGGAGGCTTGAGGGATGCCTGTGCTGGCCTCTTCGCGGGCAAGCCCGCTCCCACAGGTCCCCTGCTAATTCAACAGGCTATGTGTAGGGCTGTGGGAGCGGGTTTGCCCGCGAAGAGGCCAACGCAGTTTCGCGAAACCCGCTCGGGCTCACCCCTGAATGCTTACGGAAAAACCGGCTGAAATACCCCACATCGACAAACCCCAGTTCATGGGCGATCTCTTTTACACTGAGGCTCGAATGCCCCAGCGCCCGTTTGGCTTCCAACACCAACCGGGCATTGATGACATTCATCGGCGTCATGCCCAGGTGCTCCTGGCACAGCCGCCCCAGCGTGGCCAAGGTCAGCCCCATTTCACCGGCGTAGTCACCGAGCGACCAATGCTCGCGAAAGTGCATGTCTACCAGCTCACGGAACCCGGTCAGCTGCTGGCTGCGTCTGGAGGGCAGACGCTGCTCGCTACCGCTGGCCGACGGCTCGTGGCGCACCACTTGGATCAGCAGCGCCAGCAACAGCGACATGCTGCTGGCCACATGCTCGCGGGCGCGGTGGTGGTATTCCTCGCGCAGGGCACGGCACAGCGGTAGCAAGGGGTCTTCATCGGCGTCCCAGGGCGGCAGGGCGATCACCAGGGGCTTGCGGATCTGTGCCAGCAGGTTCGGCGCCAGTACCTGGGCGATGCTTTCCAGCGGATGCTGCGCCGCGGTGATCACCTGGCCCTCCACGGCGCCGGCCCAATGAAAACCATGGACCACCTGCGCCGGCACGTAAACCACGCAGGGTGCCTGAGCCTGCACGCGGTCGCTGTCGAACAGCACTTCACCCGCACCGCTTTGCAGGTACAACAACTGCAGCAGGCCTTCGTGACGGTGCGCCGCGATCTCCCAGTTGTGGGCGCCGGAGCGTTGCGAGATCGACTCCACATGCAGAGACTCGTGCCACACTGGCTGCGCGGTCTCGCCGTACAGGGCGTAGTTGGGGATCTTGTTCATGGTGTTGTAATTGTTGTGATCGATACCCGGCTACTGTGCCACAGCAGCCTGCAGGGTTCAGGGGCCAATGCCGAAATTGTCGGGAATGTGGGGCTGGTTGCAGGTTTTGTCCATTCTGCCAGGGTAGCTGCCGGCCCTAGGCTGTTCGCCAGATGAAGCGACACTCTGGAGAGCAGCATGCATAACAACAAGATTCACGATCACTGGCTGGGCCTGGGTTCAGCCGTTTGCGTGGTGACCGGCGCGGCCGGCGGCATTGGTGCGGCGCTGGCCGCAGCGTTGGTCGAGCAGCAGGCCCATGTGGTGTTGCTGGACCGCGATCTGGACAAGTGCCGTGAGCTGGCAGCCACCTTGGGCGAGCACAGTGTCGGGGAGGTCAGCGCGCTGGGCTGCGACATCGCCGACCCAGGCAGTGTCAACCAGGTTGCCGCTCAGGTGCAGGCGCTGCACGGGCGTTGCGATGTACTGATCAACAACGCCAGCGTATTGCGCCCGGGGTCGCTTGAAACGCTGACCCTGGAGCAATGGAACCAGGTGTTGGCGGTCAACCTCAGCGGCTATCTGCTGTGCTCCCAGGCCTTCGGCCACGCGATGCTTGCCCGTGGTCAGGGGCGTATCGTGCATGTTGCGTCCATCGCCGCCCATTACCCGCAACCCAACAGTGGCGCCTACAGCGCGGCCAAGGCCGGTGTCAGCATGCTGTCCCGGCAGATTGCCGTGGAGTGGGGGCCGCGTGGTGTACGCAGCAACGCGGTGTGCCCTGGGTTGATCCGCACGCCGTTGTCGGCCGCGTTCTACGCGGACCCGCAGATCGAACGCCAGCGCAGCGCCATGACTGCCAACCAGCGAATCGGGGAGCCGCAAGACATCGCCGAAGCGGTGCTGTTTCTCGCCAGCCCGCGCGCCGACTACATCAATGGCGCGGAGCTGACCGTCGATGGTGGGCTGGAGAGCATGCCCATGGCATTGATCCCGCGCCCCGGTTTCGAGGGCGTACGCACATGAAGACGCGCAGCTGCGACGTACTGGTGGTGGGCGCGGGCGCCGGTGGCTTGGCGACGGCGATCACCGCAAAAATGCACGGCCTGGAGGTGATCGTCATCGAAAAGGATGACTGCTTCGGCGGCACAACGGCGTTTTCCGGTGGCGTGTTGTGGGTGCCGGGCAACCGGCATGGGGTAAACGACAGCGAGGCGGCGGCGCTCACCTACCTGCGTAACGAAGCCGGCGACTGTTTCGACGAAGTGGCGGTCAAGGCGTTTCTGCGTCATGGGCCAGACATGGTCGAATTCTTCGAACGCAATACCGCGGTCAAATTCATCCCCACGCTGTACCCCGACTATCACCCGCACGTGGAGGGTGGCGTCGATATCGGGCGTTCGATACTGGCGGCGCCCTACGATATCCGAGGTCTGGGGCCAGACATGGCACGCCTGCGGCCACCGCTCAAGACCATCACTTTCATCGGCATGATGTTCAACTCGTCGAATGCCGACCTCAAGCATTTCTTCAATGTCACGCGCTCGCTGACCTCCTTCGTTTATGTGGCCAAGCGCTTGCTGACCCACCTCAAGGAGCTGGCGTTGTACCGGCGCGGCACCCAGGTCACCAGTGGCAATGCCCTGGCGGCGCGGTTGGTGAGGTCGGCGCTGGACCTGGGTATTCCGATTCTGACCGGGACGCCGGCCAGGCAGCTGTTGCGTGAAGGCCATCGGGTCACTGGGGTGCTGGCCAAGCATGGCGACGGCGAGCTGCGCATCGAGGCACGGCGCGGTGTGGTGCTGGCCTGTGGTGGTTTTTCCCATGACGTGCAACGGTTGAAGCAGGCCTACCCGCATGTGCGTCGAGGCGGCGAACACTTTTCGCCGGTGCCCGCGAGCAACACCGGGGATGGTGCGCGCATGGCCGAGGCGTTGGGCGCCCAGGTCGATATCCGATTGCAGGCTGCGGCGGCGTGGATGCCAGTGTCCAAGGTACCAATGGGGGCAGGGCGCTACGTTGCGTTTCCGCACCTGCTCGACCGTTACAAGCCTGGTGTGATCGGGGTTCTGCGCTCGGGTAAACGCTTTACCAACGAGTCGAATTCTTACCACGACGTGGGGGCGGCCTTGATCGAGGCGTGTGCCGAACAAACGGAAACCGCCATGTGGCTGGTCTGTGACCGTCGCACCCTGGCCAAGTACGGCCTGGGTTTTGCCAAGCCCGCGCCAATGCCGTTGGGGCCGCTGTTGCGCAATGGCTACCTGCTCAAGGGCAACAGCCTCGCCGAGCTGGCCCGCAAGGCCGGGATCGATGCCGCCGGGCTGGAGCAGACCGTGCGCGACTACAACCTGGGCGCCGTTCAGGGGGAGGACCGCCAGTTCGGGCGGGGTACCACGAGCTTCAACCGTTACCTGGCCGACCCGCAACATAAGCCCAACCCGTGCGTGGCACCGCTGGGCGAGGGGCCTTACTTTGCCGTGAAGGTGATCATGGGCGATTTGGGCACCTTCGACGGCATCCGCACCAGCGTGGTCGGCGAAGTGCTGGGCGCCGATCAGCAGGCCATCGACGGCCTGTACGCCGTCGGCAACGACCGCGCCAGCATCATGGGGGGCAATTACCCCGGTGCGGGCATCACCCTGGGGCCGATCATGACTTTTGGCTACATCACCGGTCGCCATCTGGCGGGCGTCGAACAAGGCCTGGCTACAGCGGGCAATGCGCAGGAGGTGGCGTGATGGACAAGCCCGTCGTCGATCACCGGGTCTACACCATTCGTCCACGTGGCATGGCGGCCTTTCTTGAAGCGTTCGACCAGTTGGCGATGCCGATTCTGCTGCGCCATCTCGGTGCACCGCTGGCGTTCTATACCAGCAGCATCGGCCCGCTCAACCAGGTGGTGCATCTGTGGGGCTACGACAGCCTCGATGACTTCGAAAAACGCAGCGCTGCCCGCGATGCCGACCCGGACTTCGCCGCCTACCTGCACGCCACCCGCGACCTGGTGCTGGCCCAGGAAACCCGGATCATCAGGCCTGTGCGGTTGCGTAGCCTCATTAACCGGTAACGCGGCCCAACCCCGATGCACCTTCATAAAAACAACAACAGGTGATACCCATGAACAACGCCATCGATGTGCGCCAACTGATCGACCAGCAACCTATCGGCCGCTACCAGAAATGGGTGGTCTTCCTGGGTTTTCTGATCATTGCCCTGGACGGGCTGGACGTCGCCATCATCGGTTTCATCGCACCCCAATTGAAAAGCGACTGGGGCCTGGACGCGCAAAGCCTGGGCCCGGTGCTGAGCGCCGCCCTTATCGGCCTGGCACTCGGT
The DNA here is from genome assembly GCF_058745025.1 of Pseudomonas sp. E1MeOHC2. NCBI lineage: Bacteria > Pseudomonadati > Pseudomonadota > Gammaproteobacteria > Pseudomonadales > Pseudomonadaceae > Pseudomonas > Pseudomonas sp. E1MeOHC2. The sequence goes on along the minus strand of NZ_CP196675.1, from coordinate 5,446,147 downwards.
GCATTGATCGCCGGCCCCCTGGCTGATCGCTACGGGCGCAAGGCGGTCTTGCTGGGGAGTGTCCTGCTGTTTGGTGTCTGGACCCTGGCCTCGGCGTTCTCGCCCAATCTGGAGACCCTGGTTGCCTTGCGTTTTCTCACCGGCCTGGGCTTGGGCGCTGCCATGCCCAATGCCAGCACTCTGGTCAGTGAATACGCGCCGGCGCGCAGCCGCTCGCTGCTGATCACCCTGGCCTTCTGCGGCTTTTCCCTGGGCGCGGCGGCAGGCGGCTTTGTCAGTGCCTGGATGATCCCCAATCTGGGCTGGCGCAGCGTGCTGGTGCTGGGCGGTGTGCTGCCGCTGCTGACATTGCCGTTGCTGTGCTGGCGGTTGCCCGAGTCGGTCACCTTCCTGGTCAGCAAGGGCGCGGATGCACGGCGCATCCACGCTATCGTCAGCCGCCTGGCGCCGGGGCGCGTCAACGCCGACAGCACCTTCGTCGTGCCTGCCCGCGCGCCGGGCAGCGGCGGGGCGATTGGCACCATCCTTTCGCCTCGCTATCGCTTCGGCACCTTGATGCTCTGGACCGGCTACGTGCTGGCGCTGTTTTTGGTCTACCTGTTCAGCGGCTGGTTGCCCACCTTGGTGAAAGAGGGTGGCGGCTTCTCGGTAGCCGAAGCGGCCATCGTCACCGCCTGTTTCCAGATCGGCGGGCCGCTGGGGGCGATCTCCGTGGGCTGGGCCATGGACCGCTGCAACCCGCAACGGGTACTGATGCTGACCTTCCTGTTCAGCGGCGCGGTGATCTTCGCCATTGGCCAGGTCGCTGGGGATTTCACCTGGCTGTGCACGATTGCCTGGGCCGTGGGCTTCGGCCTCAATGGCGCCAGTGTGGGCATGAATGCCTTGGCCGCGGCGTTCTACCCCACTGAGGCGCGGGCGACCGGCGCCAGCTGGATGAGTGGCATCGGGCGCTTTGGGGCGATTCTCAGTGCGTTTGCCGGTGCCCAGATGTTGGCAATGGGCTGGAGTTTTGCGCAGGTGTTCGCCTCGTTGCTGATCCCGGCGTTATTGGCCGCGCTGGCTGTGCTGATGCAAGGGCGCCATGCTGGTTCAGGCCGAGACGCTGCCCGGCAACCGGTCTGAAGACGGCGGGAGTACAAATGTACTCCCGCTACTTTTTTAAATAAATGAGAGGCGTTATCAATAGTATTTAATTTACATTCCCTTTACATCAGACTCCGCCCCGCCAGCGCCAAAGTGCGTGCATGCATACAGAAAAAAAACAGCAATCTGTCGAAGGAGCGGGGCGTGAATTTGATGAAAAGTACTCTGGCGCTGGCGGTGGGCTCAGCCCTGTGCCTGGCGAACAATGCCTGGGCGGCGGCGCAAGAGGGGGCCGTCCAGCTGGATGCGATCACGGTGACCGGGGAGAAGATCAACCGCACCTTGGAGCAGACCCAGTCGAGTGTCGTGGTGATCACCGACAAGCAGCTGCGGGAAAAAGAAGACCACAGCCTGGTCGATGTGCTTGCCCGTACCCCCGGTGTCTACAACCAGTCCGGCAATGAAAACTGGGGTATCCGCGGGGTGCCAGTGTCGGGCTTCGACGATCAGGGCCCGGCCACGCTGAACGGGGCGGTGTCAGTGTTCGTCGACGGTGCCGTGCAGCCGAACCGTTCACTGACCCTCAGCCCCATGCCGCTCTGGGATGTCGAACAGGTCGAAGTGTTCCTTGGCCCGCAGTCCACCACCCAGGGCCGTAACTCCCTGGCCGGTGCGGTGGTCATCCAGACCCGCAACCCGACCTTCGAGCCGAGCCTTTCGGCGCAGACCAACGTAGGGAACTACGGCGAACAGGGTGCGGCGGTAGCCGGTGGTGGCGCACTGGTCGACAACAAGATCGCCGGGCGCATCGCCGTGGACTACCAGGAAGGTGACGGCTACATCGACAACAGCACCCTGCACGACGATGCCAACCCTACCCGCACGGCCAATGCCCGGGGCAAGTTGCTGATCCTGCCCAGTGACGACCTCGACATCCTGTTGACCTATGCTCACGGCGAAAGCCGCAAGGGCGATAACACGGTCATGCGTGAAAACGGCAAGGTCCGTTATTACAAGATGACCTCCAACACCAAGGCCTTCGATAAGCTCGAACAGGACACGGTCAGCGCCAAGGTCGACTACCGCCTCGACGACTACTGGTCGCTGACCAGCCTCACGGCCAACACGCGCTCGGACTACGACGCCCGCCTGGACTTCGACCAATCGGCGGACGCCAACGAGGTAGTGCTGCGGCAACAGGACGGCAACCTGTTCAGCCAGGAGCTGCGCCTGAACTACACCGGCGATACGCTCAAGAGCTTCGTGGGTGCCTACTACGGGCACAACACTAACGATTTCCATGACCGACTGCTGTTCGACGAGCGTTTGTTCGGTACGGCCAAAGGCAATACCACCATCAAGAACACCGCGCTGTTCGGCGAGATCAACTGGACGTTCGTGCCGCGCTGGACGCTGATTACCGGATTGCGTTACGACCATGAGACCAACGACACGGACATCGACCAGGACGATTTCTCCAGCCCTGGCAAGGTCAGCAAATCGTTCAATACGGTGCTGCCCAAGCTTGGCCTGGACTATGAGCTGGCCGAAGGGCAGTACCTGGGCTTCATGGTGCAAAAAGGCTATCGCGGCGGTGGCGTGAACATGCGTGCCGGGGGTGGGCATCAGGCCTACGACCCGGAATACACCACCAACTACGAACTGTCGTACCGTGGCAGCTTCCTCGACGGCTCCCTGCGTACCCGGGCCAACCTGTACTACACCGACTGGAAGGACCAGCAGGTCAGTGTGCTGGACCCGAATACCGAGTTCCTGCATGTATTCAACGCCGGCAGTAGCGACATCAAGGGCCTGGAAGTGTCTGTCGAGAAAGACTTCGGCGCACAGTTGACCCTGAACGCCGCCGCCTCGGTCACCGACGGCACCTACAAAGATTTCGTCACCGGCGATGGCCGCGACATGAGCGGTGAAGACTTCCTCTATTCGCCCAAGTACAAGCTGTCGCTGGGTGCGACCTACCGATGGAACGAGCGCCTGACCCTCAACACCGACCTTGTGTACCAGAGCACATCGCCTTCGGAATACGAATTCGATGACGCAGGCCACGTCACGGGCGAGCGCCGCAGTGACAACTACTGGCTGGTCAATTTCAACACCGAGTACAAGATCACCCGCAATATCGCGTTGTCCGGCTTCGTGAAGAATGCCTTCGACAAGGAGTACATCACCAACAACCGCAGCGGCGACATTCTCGATGTCGGGGCTCCGCGTACCGTGGGCCTGGCGTTGCGTTACGACCTCTAGGTCAGGTAGCTGAGTGCCTGCAGTGGCCTGCCAGCCCTGCAGGCCTAGTTTTCGCGGCTGTACATCCTGCATTCCGCCAGCAACGCCAGCAGGTTCGGTTCCCGTTCCCGGGCCTTCAGAAACACCACGCCGATATGCTGCTGCAGGCGATAGCGCGGCTGCAGGGCAATCAGCTTCACCCGGTTCTCGTAGACCGCCGCGATCCGCCCTGGCAGCAGGGCAAAGCCCACGCCCGAGCTGACCATGCTCAGCAGGGTGAAGATATCGTTCACCTGCATGGCCACCTTCGGCTCGAACCCGGCCTGCTGGAATACCCGCGCCCCATCACGGTGGGTGGCAAAGCCTTGGGTCAGGGTGATGAACGTGGAGTCGGCCAGGTCTGCAAGGTCCACCTCGGCGTGTTCGGCAAAGGGCGAGTCGGTGGGCACGGCGAGGAAGATGTCGTCGGAGAACAGCGGCAATTGCTCGCAGGCGGGGTCACTGACGCTTTCGTCGAGCGATACCAGAACTGCTTCCAGTTCGTGGTTTTTCAGGCGCTGTAGCAGGTCGACGTTCGAGCCCAGGGTCAGGTCGATGTTGAGCTCGCTGCGGCGCAATTTGAGGCCCATGACCAGTTTTGGCACGGTCTTCACCGTCAGCGAATAGAGGGCGCCCAGGCGGAAACGTTCGGCATAGAACCCGGCGGCTTCACGGGTCTGGCGGACCATCTGCTCGGCGTCCTGGATTAGCTGACGGGCTTTTTTCTCCAGTACGTAGGCGCTCTCAAGTGGGATCAGCTGGCGGCCTTCGTGCTTGAACAGGGGGCAGCGCAGGGCGCTTTCCAGCGAGTGGATGGCGCGGTGCACGCTGACGGCGCTGGTGGACAGTTCGGCGGCGGCGCGGCCGAGGTTGCCAGTGCGCATGAAGGCGAGGAAGGTTTGCAGTTTCTTGAGGGTCAGTTCTTCGTCGATGAGCATGGGCGGCCTGGTAGGTGGGGCTGCAGTTGGGGGTTATAGCATCAAGGTGCAGGGGTTGAGTTTTTTGGCGCCTGGGAGATCAAGCGCCGCCCGCGCGGCGCTCGATCTCACAGGCGCCATAGAACTCAATTCATACACCAGCGCTTCCAGCGCCAATCACCCCATCGATTCAATCAACGCCCACAACCGCAGATCATCAAAGTCATTGATCACCAGCCCAGCCCCCGCAGCCATCAGGCGTTCGGCAGTCTGTGTGGTGGCAATCCCAACCGTAAAGATCCCCGCCCCGCTGGCAGCCCTGACCCCAGGCAACGAGTCCTCGAAGGCCAGCGCCTGCCCGGCCTGGGCCCCAAGCCGCTGCAGCCCGGTGAGGTAGGGCAGAGGGTCCGGCTTGGCCCGTTCTAGCTCCTCGGCCACCAACACATGCTCGAAGCGCGCCCCCAGCCCCATGGCCTGCAGCATGTGCTCGGCATTGAGCCGGGGTGCGTTGGTCACCACGCACATCCCCAGGCCACAGGCCTGGCCGTGCTCCAGCAAGCGCAAAAGGCCCGGCATGGGCTCAAGCGACGGCGCCAGAGAGCGGAACAGCGCCTCCTTGCGATCAGCCAGGGCCAGGCATTGCTGCGGGCTGGCATCGGCAAACAGCTCGGCGAACAGTTCGCCATTGGCCCGGCCACTGACCTGCGCATCGAACTGGGCCTGGGTCAGTTCACGGCCATCATGCTCATGCAGCAACTGGCGGAAAGCCTGCAGGTGCAGGGTATCGGTATCGGTGAGGGTTCCGTCGAGGTCGAACAGCAGGGCAGTCAGCATCAGGTATCCAGGTATGAAAAACACAAGCCCGACGATCATAACCAAAGCTGACGACGAAGGGGGCTGGTCAGTGCGTCGCGAAAAGAGTACAAATGTGCTCCATGGACAATCTGACCCCCAAACGCCGCGCCATTCTCGAATTCATTCGTGAGCGCATCGCCGACCACGGCCAGCCCCCGAGCCTCGCCGATATCGCCACGCGCTTCGGCTTTGCCTCGCGCAGCGTCGCGCGCAAACACATCACCGCCCTGTGCCAGGCCGGTTATATCGACGTTACGCCCAACCAGGCGCGGGGCATTCGCCTGGCCCAACCGTTGCGCCGCCCGGAAATCCTCGAAGTGCCGGTGCTGGGCCAGGTCGCCGCGGGTGCCCCGATCGGCCCGGACCTCGGCATCCACGAGCAGTTGCTGCTCGACCCCAGCCTGTTCCGGCGCACGCCTGATTACCTGCTGAAGGTACGCGGCGACTCGATGGTCGACGACGGCATCTTCGACGGCGACCTGGTCGGTATTCGTCAACAGGGCGAGGCCCGTGACGGGCAAGTCGTGGTCGCCCGCCTGGACGGCGAAGTGACCATCAAGCGCTTGCAGCGCCAACCTGGCGGTTACCGGCTGTTGCCGCGCAACCCGGCCTATGCGCCGATCGATGTGGGCCCTGAGCAGGAGTTCTTCATTGAAGGCGTGTTCTGCGGCCTGCTGAGGCGCGACTGATGGGCGCGGTGGTCGATCTCGACAGGCTGCTCGACCAGCGCCAGGTCTGGCGCGGGCGGCAGGTTCAGGCCCGGCCCCAGGGGGTGCAGCCGACCGGCCATGCCGCGCTCGACCAACGCCTGCCCGAGGGGGGATGGCCGGCCGCAGCGCTCAGCGAACTGCTGCTGGCCAGCCCCGGTTGCGGTGAGCTGCAGCTGCTGTGGCCTTCGCTGGCCCGCATTACAGCCGAAGGCGGGCGGGTGGTGCTGGTCGCGCCACCGTTCATTCCCTTCGCCCCGGCCTGGCAAGCAGCGGGGGTGGATTTACGTTGGCTGGTCCAAATTGCCGCCGAGCCGGTCGATGCACTTTGGGCGGCTGAGCAGTGCCTGCGTTCCGGTAGTTGTGCAGCCGTGCTGTGCTGGCCAGAACGCGCCGACGATCGGGCACTGCGGCGTCTGCAAGTGGCCGCTGAAACCGGCCAGGCGCTGGCTTTCGCCTGCCGCCCACAGCAGGCGGCACACAACCCGTCACCGGCTGCCCTGCGCATTGCCATCGATACCCGACCGGCACAGTGGCGTGTGCTCAAGAGCCGGGGTGGCATGCCGCCCGCGCAACCCATCGCGCTACCTGGTTGAGGGTGATGCATCATGCTCTGGGCTTGCATTCTGCTGCCACAGCTGGCGCTGGACACCGTCCTGCGCGAGCGTGACAACCCTGATACGCCACTGGTGCTGATTGGCGGCCCAACGCAGCGCCGTGTCGTGCAGGCGGTCAACCCCGCTGCCGCTGCACTTGGCCTGCGTGCCGGGCAAACCCTGACCACGGCGCGCGCCTTGGCCGATGGTTTCACGTGCACAGAGGCCGATGCTAACCGCATCGAACAGTTGCAACAGCTACTGGCGGCCTGGGCCTACCGCTTCAGCGCGCAGGTGAGCCTGCATTACCCAAGGGCGCTGCTGCTGGAAGTAGGCTCCAGCCTGCAATTGTTTGGCCCCTGGCCGCTGTTCGAGGCACGCTTGCGTCAGGAACTCAGCGAGCTGGGCTTGCGTCAGCGCATCGTGCTGGCCAGTAACCCAGTGGCGGCACGCATGCTCGCCAACGGCCACGATGGCTTGGCAGTGACCTGTGCCGAACAGACGCGCGCGGTGCTGGCGCGCATGCCCATCGACCGTGTCGGGCTGCCTCAGGAGGCCGCCGAGGCCTTTGCCCGGATGGGGTTGCGCCAGCTTGGCCAGGTCATGGCGTTGCCTCGTGATGCCCTGGCCAAACGCTTTTCTGCCCAGGTCCAGCTGCACCTGGACCAATTGCTCGGCCTGCGCAGCCTGGGGCTGGATTTCTACCAGCCACCGGACCGCTTCGAAGCACGCCTGGAGTTGAACTTCGACGTTGAGTCGCACCAGGCCCTGCTGTTTCCGCTGCGCAGAATGCTCAACGACCTGGGCGCGTTCCTGGCCGGGCGCGATTGTGGCGTGCAACGTTTTTGTCTGCACCTGGAGCATGCCGAGGGGGCGGACACGCTGCTCAAGGTTGGCCTGCTGGCGGCAGAGCGTGACCTAGCCATGCTCTTCGAGTTGGCAAAAGGGCGCATGGAACCGCTGCAGATTCGCGCCCCCGTGCGCAATCTGCGGTTGGTCGCCGATGACCTGCCACCCTTCGTGCCCCAGCACCAGGCGCTGTTCGACCCCCGTGCTCAGCAAGCGCAGCCCTGGGAACAGTTGCGTGAACGGTTGCGCGCGCGGTTGGGCGATGAAGCGGTAAAGGGGCTGAGCGCCGAGGGCGACCATCGCCCCGAGTGCGCCTGGCAAACGGCGGAGCAGGGCGCACAAGGCAGCCTGCCGGTGATGCCGGGTAGCCGTCCCGGCTGGCTGCTGCCGGCTCCCCTGGCGCTGGAGGAGGCTGGCCACCGCTTGTTGGGGCAGGCCGAGCGCATCGAGTCCGGGTGGTGGGACGGTGGCGACGTGCGCCGCGACTATTACCGCATCGAAACCCGCGAGGGCCTGCGCGGCTGGGCCTATCGCGACCTCAGCCAGCCAGGCCCCCTGTGGCTGCAAGGCTGGTTCGCATGATTACGCCCGGGTATGCCGAGTTGCATTGCCTGTCGAACTTCAGCTTCCAGCGCGGTGCATCGAGTGCCGATGAGCTGTTCCGGCGTGCCCGCGAGCAGGGTTATCAAGCCTTGGCGATCACCGATGAATGCACCTTGGCCGGTATCGTCCGCGCCTGGCAGGCCGCCAAGGCGCATCAACTGCAACTGATCGTCGGCAGCGAAATACGCTTGCAGGATGGCCCCAGGCTCGTTCTGCTGGTGGAAAACCTCACGGGCTACCAGAGCCTGTGCGCACTGGTTACCCGCGCCCGTCGGCGGGCGGAAAAGGGCGAGTACCACGTGTTCGCCGATGACCTGCATCAGCATCATCAAGGGTTGCTGGCGCTGTGGGTCGCCGAGGACACCGACGACCCTGCGCCAGGCCGGTGGCTGCACTCCGTGTTCGCCGAGCGGTTGTGGCTGGCGGTGCACCTGCACCGTGGCAGTGACGACGACGTGCGCCTTGGCAAGCTTCGCGAGCTGGCGGGCAAGGTGGGTATTCGCGCCGTGGCCTGCGGCGACGTGCACATGCATGTACGCGGTCGTCGCGCCCTGCAGGATTGCATGACCGCGATCCGCCAGCATTGTCAGGTGGCTCAGGCCGGGCGCTACCTGTTCGCCAATGGCGAGCGTCACCTGCGTACCCAGGAGCAGTTGCAGGCGCTCTACCCGGACGACCTGCTGGCCGAGACGTTAATCATCGCCCAGCGCTGCCGTTTCGATTTGAGCGAACTGAAATACCAGTACCCGCGCGAACTGGTGCCTGAAAACCACACGCCCGCGAGCTGGCTGCGTGAGCTGTGCGAGCGCGGCTTGCCGATGCGTTGGCCGGGGGGGCCGAGCGACAAGGTGCGCGAGGTGCTGGCAAGGGAGCTGGCGCTGATCGAGGAGCTGGCCTACGAAAGCTACTTCCTGACCGTACACGATATTGTCGCTTATGCTCGCAGCCAGCAGATTCTCTGCCAGGGGCGGGGCTCGGCAGCCAACTCGGTGGTGTGCTTCGTGCTGGGGATCACCGAACTTGACCCCATGGAGCATCGCTTGCTGTTCGAGCGCTTCCTGTCACGCGAGCGCAACGAGCCGCCCGACATCGATGTGGATTTCGAGCACGACCGCCGCGAGGAGGTCATTCAGTATGTGTTTCGTCGTTACGGTCGGCATCGGGCCGCACTCACTGCCGTGGTCAACACCTACCATGCTGCCGGTGCGGTGCGTGATGTGGCGCGGGTACTGGGGCTGCCGGCCGATCAGGTGGATGCACTGGCCAAGTGCTGTGGCCGCTGGAGTGACCGTATCCCCGATGCGCAACGCCTGGCCGAGGCCGGTTTCGAGGCCAGCAGCCCGTCATTGCGGCGGGTGCTGATTCTGGCCGGTGAGCTGATCGGCTTTCCCCGGCACCTGTCGCAACACCCCGGCGGCTTCGTCATTTCGCAGCAACCGCTGGATCAACTGGTGCCGGTGGAAAACGCCGCGATGCAAGACCGCACCGTGATCCAGTGGGACAAGGACGACCTGGACATGGTCGGGCTGCTCAAGGTCGATGTGCTGGCCCTGGGCATGCTCAGCGCCTTGCGCCGCTGCTTCGACCTGCTGCAGCGCCACCGAGGCAGGCACCTGACGTTGGCGAGCATTCCGGCCGAGGACCCGGCCACCTACGCGATGATCAGCCGTGCCGAGACCATGGGTGTGTTCCAGATCGAATCACGGGCGCAGATGGCCATGTTGCCTCGGCTCAAGCCCAACACGTTCTACGACCTGGTCATCGAGGTGGCCATCGTACGCCCCGGGCCGATCCAGGGCGACATGGTGCACCCGTATTTGCGCCGGCGTCTGAAGCAGGAACCGGTCACGTACCCTTCGCCTAAATTGCAGGACGTATTCGAGCGTACCCTGGGTGTGCCGCTGTTTCAGGAGCAGGTGATGGAACTGGCCATGGTGGCTGCAGACTACAGCCCAGGCGAGGCCGACCAGCTACGCCGCAGCATGGCCGCCTGGAAACGCCATGGTGGGTTGGAGCCGCACCGTGAACGGCTGATACAGGGCATGCTGCGCAATGGTTACGAATTGGCGTTCGCCGAGCGCATCTTCGAACAGATCAAGGGCTTTGGCAGCTATGGCTTCCCGGAATCCCATGCGGCCAGTTTCGCCTTGCTGTGCTATGCGAGCAGTTGGCTCAAATGCCATGAGCCGGCCATTTTTACCTGCGCGTTGGTCAACAGTTGGCCCATGGGCTTCTACAGCCCGGACCAACTGCTGCAAGAGGCCAGGCGCCAGGGTGTCGAGGTACGGCCGGTGGACGTGTTTCACAGTGAATGGGATTGCACACTTGAGCCGGTAGCTGAACGTGACCTGGCCATACGCCTGGGGTTGCGGCAGATCCGTGGCTTTGCCGAAGTCGATGCCCGGCGCCTGGAGCAGGCGAGGGCGCAACGGCCGTGGCGCGATGTCGAGGATTTGTGCCTGCGAGCAGGGCTCGACCACCGCGCCCGAGCACGTCTGGCCGATGCCGGGGCACTGAAGGCCCTGGCGCGTGACCGCCACCAGGCGCGCTGGCAGGTGGCGGCCGTACAACCGCAACTGCCCTTGTTCGCGGAAGTAGAAGCGTTACCGGAGGCGGCGGTGGATCTACCCGCGCCGACCGTGGGTGAAGACCTTGTCACCGATTATCAGACCTTGGGGACCACGCTTGGGCCACACCCGTTGACACTGCTACGCCCACGCTTGCGCGCGTTGGGCTGTCGCAGTTCGCACGAGCTCTCGGCTGTCGAGCATAGCGACAGCATTGCCGTGGCGGGGCTGGTAGTGGGCAGGCAACGCCCGCAGACCGCCAGTGGAGTCACGTTCGTGACCTTGGAGGATGAGTACGGCATGGTCAATGTGGTGGTGTGGCGTGACTTGGCCGAACGGCAGCGGCGGGCGTTGGTGGGGGCGCAATTGCTCAAGGTGAGTGGGCGGCTGGAGCAGGAGAATGGCGTGCGCCACCTGATTGCGCGGCGGTTGGAAGATGTCAGCCCCTTGCTACAGGGGCTGGATGTGCGGAGCCGGGATTTTCACTAACCCCACCGGGGCAGATTCAGACCATCGCCAACCGCTGCTTGCGGGTGGGCGCCGGGAACACCCGGTCGATGGCCCGTAGGTCCTCGCTGCTCAGGGTCAACAAGCCTGACGCCGCATTCAGCCGCACATGCTCCGGCGCTACCGCCTTGGGAATGGCAATCACGCCATCGTCACGGGTTACCCATGCCAGGCTCACCTGGGCCGGTGTGGCGCCATGGCGCTCGGCGATTTCAGCCAGCACCGGATGCTGCAGCAACCGCCCGGCCTGGGCCAATGGGCAATACGCCATGGTCGGCAAGGCGCGCTTCTGGCTCCACGGCAGCAGGTCGAATTCGATGCCGCGTTGCGCCGGGTTGTACAGCACCTGATTGGTGGCGCAATCGGGGTTGTGCAGCTCGCGCAAATCATCGACGTCGAAGTTGGACACTCCCCAGCGCTTGATCTTGCCTTGCTCGCGCAGGCGCTCGAATGCCTCGACCGTTTCCTCCAGTGGGTACTGGCCACGCCAGTGCAGCAGGTACAGGTCGATGCAGTCGGTGTCCAGGCGCTTGAGGCTACGCTCGCAGGCCGCAGGTATGCCTCGCGTGCTGGCATTGTGCGGGTAGACCTTGCTGACCAAAAATACCTGATCGCGGCGCCCGGCGATGGCCTGGCCAACCACTTCCTCCGCGCCGCCCTCGGCATACATTTCAGCGGTATCAATCAGGCTCAAGCCCAGCTCGATACCCTGTTGCAGGGCAGAAACCTCAGCCGCCCGGCGGCCGGGGTCTTCACCCATGTACCAGGTGCCCTGGCCAATGGTCGGAACGCTTGAACCTGCCAGTTTCACGTATCGCATGTCACCTCCGGGATCTGGGTATGGGCAAGCAGTACCTCAAGCAGCGCTTGCGCTGCGGTGGACAGCTTGTGTTCGCTGAGGGCAATCACACCCATGCGCCGCTCGACCGCTGGCTCGACCAGGGGCACGCAGCGGGCGCCGAGCTCCTGCATCTGGTTGATGCACAGTGCCGGTACCGCGCTGACGCCCAGGCCACTGGCGACCATACGGCCGACGGTCGACAATTGATGGCTCTCGAACGCCACCGCAAGCTTGCCATGGCTGGCCGCGACGTTCTGTTCCATCAACAGGCGAACCGCCGACGGGCGCTGCAAGGCGATGAAGTCTTCGGCCAGCAATTGCGCCCAACTGACCTGAGGCAACACGGCCAGTGGCGAGTCGGCGGGTACCACGGCGACGAAGCGGTCCATGTAGAGCGGGTAGAAGTCCAGGCCATCGGTGTTGTCCGGTTCGAAGCCGATGCCCAGTTCGACGCGACGGTGGCGCACCAGTTCCTGTACCTGCTCGTTGATCACGTCGTGCACGGTGACGTTGACCTTCGGGTAGCGTTGGCGAAACACCTTGAGCGAGTGCGGCAGCAGGTTGCCTGCAAAGGCCGGTATGGCCGCCACCGAAACGCGGCCAAGTTGCAGGGTGAAACGCTGGCGCAGCATTTCTTCGGTGTCGTCCCAGTCGGCCAGCAGGCGCCGAGCCAGTGGCAGCAGCACTTCACCTTCGGCAGTCAAGCTGACGCTGCGGGTGGTGCGGCTGAGCAGGGCGCCGCCAAGGTTTTCTTCCAGGGCCTTGATGGTCAGGCTCAACGCCGGTTGTGAGACGTGCAGATGCTCGCCGGCCTGGGCGAAGCTCTGGTACTTGGCCACGGCGACGAAGGCGCGCAGTTGCTTGACGTTCATGACAGGCTCGACAGTTGTTTTAAAAAAGTTATCAATCGATGATGAAAACAAAATTAACAAATCAGTCGTCTAAGGTGAAGATGTGCCCACACGCTCACCGACAGCCTCGTCGGTTCAACAACTACAAAAGGCGGATCAACATGGCCGGACTGGACAAGCGCGTAGCAACGTATGAAGAGGCCCTCGACGGCCTGACCGATGATATGACGGTACTGGCCGGTGGCTTTGGCCTGTGCGGCATTCCAGAGAACCTCATCAGCGAGATCAAGCGTCGTGGCGTCAAAGGCCTGACCGTGGTCTCCAACAACTGCGGTGTCGATGGTTTCGGCCTGGGTGTACTGCTGGAAGACCGGCAGATTCGCAAGATGATCGCCTCCTACGTTGGCGAGAACGCCGAATTCGAACGTCAGTTGCTCAGCGGCGAACTGGAAGTCGAACTCACGCCCCAAGGTACCCTCGCCGAGAAAATGCGCGCTGGCGGCGCCGGCATCCCGGCCTTCTACACAGCTACCGGCTACGGCACCCCGGTCGCCGATGGCAAGGAGGTGCGTGAATTCAAGGGCCGCCACTACATTCTCGAAGAATCCATCACCGGTGACTTCGCCATCGTCAAGGGCTGGAAGGCCGACCACTACGGCAACGTGGTGTACCGCAACACTGCGCAAAACTTCAACCCGCTGGCGGCCACTGCCGGCAAGATCACCGTGGTCGAAGTGGAAGAGATCGTCGAACCGGGCGTGCTGCTGCCCAGCGAGATCCACACCCCCGGTATTTTCGTTGACCGCGTGATTGTCGGTACCTTCGAAAAGCGTATCGAAAAGCGCACCGTCAAGGCCTGAGCGCCATCCTTCAGAACAACAAAGAGATCCTGACCATGGCACTGACCCGCGAACAGATGGCGCAACGCGTCGCCCGTGAACTGAAGGACGGCTACTACGTCAACCTGGGTATTGGTATTCCGACCCTGGTGGCCAACTACGTACCTGCCGACATGGATGTGATGTTGCAGTCGGAGAACGGCTTGCTCGGCATGGGCGAATTCCCTACTGAGAGCACGATCGATGCCGACATGATCAACGCCGGCAAGCAGACTGTCACCGCCCGCCGTGGCGCCTCGATCTTCGATTCGGCGCAGTCGTTCGCCATGATCCGAGGCGGCCACGTCGACCTCACGGTGCTCGGCGCCTTTGAAGTGGATGTGCACGGCAACATCGCCTCGTGGATGATCCCCGGCAAGCTGGTCAAGGGCATGGGCGGCGCCATGGACCTGGTGGCCGGAGCCGACAACATCATTGTCACCATGACCCACGCGTCCAAGGACGGCGAGTCCAAACTGCTGCCGCGCTGCAGCCTGCCGCTGACCGGTGCCGGCTGCATCCGCAAGGTGCTGACTGACCTTGCCTACCTGGAAATCGACGATGGCGCGTTCATCCTGCGCGAGACAGCGCCGGGGGTGAGCGTTGAAGAAATCATCGAGAAGACCGCTGGCAAGCTGATCGTGCCGGATGATGTGAAAGAAATGACCTTCTAACCCCTGCTGTGATCACCGACCCTGTGGAAGCGGGCTTGCCCGCGAATGCCGACGCATTCGCGGGCAAGCCCGCTTCCACAGGGTTTTGCTGTTGCTTCAAGATCCGTCCGATAAAACCAATAAAAGGAAGTTGACTGTGGCCGCTGAAATCCAAGACAGCCGCTCCGCCCGCTTTGCCCTGCGCTGCTCCAACTGGGCCGAACGCTGGTTCCCTGATTCCTGGGTATTCGCCGCCCTTGCTGTGGTGCTGGTGTGCGTGGGTGCGCTGGCCATGGGGGCCAAGCCGACCGACACCGCCAAGGCGTTCGGCGATGGCTTCTGGAGCCTGATCCCGTTCACCATGCAGATGGCGTTTGTGGTCATCGGCGGCTATGTGGTGGCCAGTTCGCCGCCTGCCGCGCGGCTGATCGACCGCTTGGCACGCATCCCCAAAAACGGCCGCTCGGCCGTGTGCTGGGTGGCGCTGATCTCGATGCTGGCTTCGTTGCTCAACTGGGGCCTGTCGCTGGTGTTCGGTGGCCTGCTGGTGCGCGCCCTGGCACGGCGCACGGACCTGAAAATGGACTACCGCGCTGCCGGCGCTGCCGCATACCTGGGCCTTGGCGCGGTATGGGCGCTGGGCCTTTCGTCTTCAGCGGCGCAACTGCAGGCCAACCCGGCCAGCTTGCCACCGTCGATCCTGTCGATCACGGGGGTGATTCCGTTCACCGAGACCATCTTCCTCTGGCAGTCCGGCGTCATGCTGGCGGCGCTGGTGATCGTATCGCTGGTGGTTGCCTATGCCACCGCGCCTGGCCCGAACAGCGCGCGTACCGCGCAACAATGCGGTGTTGACCCAAGCTTTACCGCGCCAACACCTGCCCAGCGCAGCCGGCCCGGCGAGTGGCTGGAGTACAGCCCGATCCTGACCTTGCTGCTGGTGGCCCTGGCCGGTGGCTGGCTGTACCAGGAGTTCGCCACCAAGCCTGCTATCACCGCCATCTCCGGGCTGAACACTTACAACTTCCTGTTCATCATGCTGGGTGCCTTGCTGCACTGGCGCCCGCGCAGCTTCCTGGATGCCGTGACCCGTGCCGTGCCGACCACTACCGGGGTGCTGATCCAGTTCCCTTTGTATGGCTCGATCGCGGCGATCCTTACCCAGGTCAAGGGCGTGGATGAGCAGACATTGGCCCATCACATTTCCACCTTCTTCGTGCAGATTGCCTCCCACGACACCTATGCGGTGCTGATGGGCGTGTATTCGGCAGTACTGGGCTTCTTCATCCCCTCGGGCGGTGGCAAGTGGATCATCGAGGCGCCGTATGTGATGCTGGTGGCCAATGACTTGCAATACCACCTGGGCTGGGCGGTGCAGATCTACAACGCCGCCGAGGCGCTGCCGAACCTGATCAACCCGTTCTACATGTTGCCATTGCTGGGCGTGCTGGGGCTCAAGGCGCGCGACCTGATCGGCTTCTCGTTCGTGCAGTTGCTGGTGCATGCGCCGTTGGTGCTGGTGTTGCTGTGGGCGTTGGGTACCACCTTGCAGTATGTGCCGCCCGTGATGCCTTGAGAATTTGCCAGGTCTCGGCCAGCATTTCGCGTGCAGTCCACGTATCATCGGCGTGCGCGAACCTTGCACCTGCCTTCGCCTGGGAAACCTGCGTCACATGTCTATCCGATTGAAACTGTTAAGAAAGAAACTGGGGCTCACCCTGGAAGTGCTGGCCGAAAAAACCGGTATGACCAAAAGCTACCTGTCCAAGGTCGAGCGCGGCCTGAACACGCCGTCGATCGCTGCGGCGCTGAAGTTGGCGCGCGCGCTGAACGTGAACGTCGAAGAACTGTTCGCAGAGGAGCACACCGCGCAGAGCCGTTACAGCCTGGTGCGTCAGGGTGAGCGCCAGGCCCTGGTGGGCGACGGCCAAGGGCCGGGGTATGCGGCGCTCACCAGCCAGGTGGGGCAGCGCAGCCTGTTGCCGTTCCTGATCCAGCCGCCTACCGAGTTCAGCGACCCGACGTTCAAGGAACACCAGGGCGAGGAGTTTTTGTTCGTTCATGCAGGGCTGGTGGAGGTGGATTTCATGAACGAGCGGGTGCTGCTGGAGCAGGGTGACGCCTTGCACTTCAACGCCCAGACCCCGCACCGGCTACGTTCGGTCGGTCCGCAGCCGGCGCAGTTGCTGGTTGTGGTGCACGACGACGGCGAGTGAGGGCAGGGCGATGATCGAAGTGTCGCGGTTCTGGCGTGATCCGGCATTGCCCTTCGTCGAGG
This sequence comes from Pseudomonas sp. E1MeOHC2, assembly GCF_058745025.1. Taxonomy (NCBI): domain Bacteria; kingdom Pseudomonadati; phylum Pseudomonadota; class Gammaproteobacteria; order Pseudomonadales; family Pseudomonadaceae; genus Pseudomonas; species Pseudomonas sp. E1MeOHC2. Next base: position 5,429,676 of record NZ_CP196675.1, on the reverse strand, counting down.
CCCGGCGCGTAGGGGACGGGCGCCAGGTGTGCTACGCCGCCCATTCCCATGAGAGCTTTTCCATCGGCGTCATCACCGGTGGGCGCAGCACCTACCTGAGCGGCGGCAGCCGTGTCGACGTCAGCGCTGGCACCACGGTGCTGATGAACCCTGGGGTGGTGCACACCTGCAACCCCATCGAGGGGCAAGCGTGGTCCTACCTGATGATGTTCGTCGACCTGCCGTGGTTGCAGGCGCTGGGTTTTCAGTTGCCGGCGCAGACATGCAGCACCTCGCCGGTACTCTACAAGCGCTTGCTTCAGGTATTTGCAGACCTGTTCGACGACGACCTGCCTGATCGCGAAGGCAGGCTTGCAGCCTTCTATGCCTCACTGCCCGGTTTGCTGGAGGATGCGCCGAGTGTGGCCGTGCCGGACCACGCGGGGCTGGAGGCTGCCGCAGCCTTCATCCGTGCGCACCGTACCGACCCGTTAAGCCTTGAAGACATCTGCGGCGCCTGCGGTTTATCCCGCTCCTACCTGATTCGCGTGTTTCGCCAGCGTTTTGGTTTGACGCCCCACGACTACTTGCTTGACCAGCGTGTGCAGCATGCCCGTACGCAATTGCGTCAGGGCCGGTCGATTGCCGAGGCGGCGCAGGACGCGGGGTTCGCCGACCAGGCGCACCTGCAACGTGCCTTCAAGCGGCACTTGGCAGCGACGCCGGGGCATTATCGCAACAGATAAACCGCGCTACCCACCAGCAAGACGGCCAGCCCCCGGTTCAACAAGCGCATATGCCCAGGGTTGCCAAGGTACTGACGAATCACGCTGCCTGCCCAGGCCCAGCTGGCCACCGAAACAAAACAGATCGGCCCATAGATCCAGGTGAACAGCCACAGCAGTTGCTGTTCGCCGCCGGTATAGGCACCGACACCCGCCACCGCCGCCAACCACGCCTTGGGGTTGAGCCATTGCATCGCCGCGCCGTGCCAGGCCGAGGGCGCATTCTGTTGATCCTCGCTACTTAGCCGGCCATCGTCGCTGGCCAGTTTCCAGGCCATGTACAGCAAAAAAGCCACCCCACCCCAGTGCAGCAGCACGCCCAGCAGCGGCCAGCGCAACAACAGTTCATGCAGGCCCAGCCCGACCAGTACCAGCAGCAGGCAGAAACCAAGGGTTGCACCGGTTACATGCCACAGGCTGGCGCGCAGGCCATGGCGGGCACCGCTGCCCAGGGCGACGATGTTGACCGGGCCAGGGGAGATCGAGGCCGCCAGGGCGAAAGCGGCCATGGAAAGAGACAGACTCATGAGGGCAATCCAGGTGGTGGAAGTTGACGCTAATCTTCAGGCGCAGGGCGTCAGCCGTATTGAATGAAAGTCCCCTGTTACAGGTTTTGCAATAGTTTCTCGCTGTCCGAAAAACCTGCTGTGATTGTAGGATCTCTTACCCAATTTCTATTCAGGTAACTATGAGCAGCTTCGCGGAGCCCCCCAGTTTCTGGCCTTCCTGGCCATCCTTCACCTGTCCTCGTGACGCTTCCCTTGTGAGTACCCGCTAATGGAATGGCTAGCCGACCCCACGGCCTGGCTAGGCCTGTTGACGCTTATCGTCCTCGAGCTGGTGCTGGGTATCGACAACCTGGTGTTCATCGCCATCCTGGCCGACAAGTTGCCGCCCCATCAGCGCGACCGCGCGCGGATCATCGGCTTGAGCTTGGCGCTGATCATGCGCTTGGGCCTGTTGGCGAGTATCTCGTGGATGGTGACACTCACCGCGCCGCTGATTGAGGTGTTCGGCAAGAGCTTCTCGGGCCGTGACCTGATCATGCTGTTCGGTGGTGTCTTCCTGCTGTTCAAGGCCACCATGGAGCTGCACGAGCGGCTTGAAGGGCATGTCACCCAGGCCAGCGGTGCGGTACGCCACGCGGCGTTCTGGCCAATCGTTGCGCAGATCGTCGTGCTCGATGCGGTGTTCTCGCTGGACGCCGTGATCACGGCGGTGGGCATGGTCGAGCAGCTGTCGATCATGATGATCGCGGTGATCTTCTCGATCGGCATCATGATTGTCGCCAGCAAGCCGCTGACCCGCTTCGTCAACGCCCACCCGACCGTGATCATGCTGTGCCTGGGCTTCTTGATGATGATCGGTTTCAGCTTGACTGCCGAAGGTCTGGGTTTCCATATTCCGAAAGGCTACCTATACGCGGCCATCGGCTTCTCGATTCTGATCGAGGTGTTCAACCAGCTGGCCCGCGCGCGCCGCAAGCGCAGCCTGCAGCAGCACCGGCCACTGCGTGAGCGCACTGCCCATGCGGTGCTACGCCTGCTGGGTGGCCGTCGGGTCGAGGCCGACGAGGTGGGCGAGGAAATCGCCGACCTGGTCGAAGGTGGGGGTGAAGAGGTGCTGTTCGACCGCCGTGAGCGGGTGATGATCAGTGGCGTGCTTAACCTTGCCGAGCGCCCGATCCGTACGGTGATGACCGCGCGTGCCGAAGTCGATGTGATCGACCTTGCGCAACCGGCCGCGGCCATTTCCGAGGCCTTGGCCAACTCGCCTTACTCGCGCCTGCCGCTGATCCGCGATGGCCGCATCGATGAGCCACTGGGTTTCGTGCACAAGAAGGAGCTGCTCAAGGAGTTGCTGTCGGGTAGCCAGCCAGATCTGGAGCGCATGGCGCGGACCCCGTTGAATCTGCTGGAAAGCTTCAGCATCCTCAACGCGCTTGAACAGATGCGCGGTCAATCGACCCATATCGCCTTCGTGGTCAACGAATTCGGTGATTTCACCGGCCTTTTGACCATGACCGATATCCTTGAGTCGATTGCCGGCGAACTGCCGGATGCAAGCGAGGTAGAGGGCCCAGGGATCGTTGAAGAAGGTAATGGTTTTGTCGTCAGCGGCGCCCTGAACCTCAGCCAGCTCCAGGCGCGTACCGGCTTCAGCGCCCGCGCCACCGAGGACTACCAGACCCTCGCGGGCCTGGTGATGAGCTTGCTGGATCGCCTGCCGGTGGTAGGGGATCGCCTGGCCTGGAATGGCTGGATCATGACCGTGGAGGCTGTCGAAGAACGGCGGGTGCGCCAGGTACGGCTTATACCGAACGGCGACGCTGACGCAGCAGGTGCTTGAAACCTTCGACCACCAACACCAGCACTGCGGCCCAGATCGGCAGGTAGGTCAGCCACTGATCCGGGCCGATGCTTTCACCCAGCAACAGGGCCACGCCCACCAGCAATACCGGCTCGACGTAGCTGAGCAGGCCAAACAGGCTGAACGGCAACAGACGGCTGGCCAGCACGTAGGCGATCAGGGCAGAAGCACTGATCGCCCCCAGTACTGGGATCAAGGCGTAAAGGCCAGGGTGGGCCTGCAGGTCAGCAGGTGACAACGGCCCCTGGATCACGAAGTACAGGGCCCACGGCAACAGCAGGCACATGTCGCACCACAGGCCACCCAGATGGTCGGTGCGGCAGCGTCGGCGCAGCACGAAGTAGATTGGGTAACCGATCATCACCACCAGGGTTTCCCAGGCGAAGCTGCCATGCTGGTAGAGCTCGTGCCCGACGCCCAGCGCGGCGCAGCACACGGCCACCTTCTGCAGGTGGGACAGGCGCTCACCGTAGACCAGGCGCCCGGTCAATACCATGGTCAGCGGCAGCAGGAAGTAACCCATCGACACCTCCAGGCTGCGCCCGTGCAGCGGCGCCCACAGGAACAGCCACAGTTGCACCCCCATCAGCCAGGACGTACCGACCATCCCCAGCAGCAGCGCCGGGGTGCGTCGTACCCGCGCCAGCAGCTCGCCGACCCGTTTCCAGTCCTTCGAGGCAAGCATGAACAGGGTGAGGCAGGGCAGCGTCAACAGCGTGCGCCAGCCAAAGATCTCTTCGCCATCGAGCGGCGTGAGCAGGGAGGTATAGAAGTACATCACGGCAAACAAGCAGGACGCCATGACCGATGAAAGGATACCTTTTGACACGAGTGCCTCGATTAGGGGAGTTGAGCGGCTGGATCAGCCGCGCATGATCTCAGGGGGCGCGTCCTGCGGCAACCGCGAGACACCAGGGCGAGCGGCCAACGCTTCGAGAAAGGCGTCCGGCGGCATGGGCTTGGCGAACAGGTAGCCTTGTTGAAAGTCCACACCGTGCCGGGCCAGGTAGTCGCGTTGGGTCTCGGTTTCGACGCCTTCGGCGACGATGCCCAGGCCCAGTTTGCCCGACAGCTCGATGATGGTGTCGAGGATGTGCAGCGACAGTGCGTCGCCGCCGATCATGGCGACGAAACTCTGGTCGATCTTCAGGTAGTCGACCTTGAATTGACGCAAGTAGTTGAGGCTCGACTGGCCAGTGCCGAAATCGTCGAGGGCAATCATCACGCCCATCTCATGCAGTTTTTCAAACAGCTCCAGGGTTACCGGGGTGGCTTCTATCAGCTTGCGCTCGGTCAACTCCAGGGTCAGCGCCACCCGGCCTGGCGGGAAATGCTGAAGAAAGGTCCGGCAGTCGTCGAGCAGGCTCAGGTCGCGGCAATGGTCAGCGGTGATGTTGATGCCAATATGGAAACCGTCCTCGAGCAGCGCGGCATACGGCGCCAGGCTCTGCGCGGTATGCAGCATCAGCGCGCGGGTCATGGCGACGATCTGGCCGCTGTGTTCGGCGTAGGGGATGAACAGGTCGGGGCGCACCAGGCCTTCACGGGGGTGGTTCCAGCGCATCAGCACTTCGGCACCGGCCCAGTGGTAATCACCCTTGCGTACCACGGGCTGGAAGTACGGTAGAAACTCGTCGGCCTCCAGGGCCCGCTGCAGTTCGGCGCGTGGCGAGGTGGCACGGCGGACCTGCCAATGGCACGCAACCCCGGCCACCGCACCGAGTATCAGCAGCAGGCTGAGCAGGGCAGGGTAGTGGTTGAGCAGCAGTTGGCCTTGCTTGTCGGCGCCATAGCCGCCGTACACGCTGAACGGGTAACGCGTCGAGCTCAGCATCACCGCGGCAGTCGCCGCCGTGGGCGGTGAGCCTTCGTGGACGACACCGTCCTTGCCCATCCAGTTGTTGCCAACGCGGATCTGCAGTGTTTCATCCGGGCCGATAAGCCGCAGCGCCGTGAGCAAGTGGTCGCCATCCACGGTGCTGATCGCACCGCGATCGCCGTCGCTGGCCCGATACACCAGCAGGGCATGGCCCGGCGTTACCGAGTTACCATCCATCAACCACAGCGTGCCGCTGGCGTAGTCGCCGGCGTCGACGGCCTCATCGAACTCACCGAACAGCGAGGAACAATACAGCGTGTTGTGCTGGAACAGGTTGGTGGACCGCACGAACGCGTTACGTGTGACCTGGCCGCGCAGGGCCAGTTGCACCTGCTCGCATGGGCTGCCCGCCAACGGCAGCAGTGCTTGTGCGGTATTGGACGCTGTGTCGAGTATGCGTTCGACATGGGCGATCACCTGAGCGGTGGTGGCATGGCTGTCGGCACGCAGCTCACGGTCGATCTGCCAATTCATGACCCCCAGGCCGCAGGCCACCGGGAGTACCCCGATCGCCAAAGGGAGCAGGTTGCGCCAACTCCAGCCGGCGCGGCGTTTACGGGTAAGGGGCATACTGGCCTAATCTGATGAAGATAACGTGCAGAGAATAGCCGCTTGTCGGGGAGGGTGGCGAACTAAAGCGCGACAAAGCAATTTACGCAATGTAGAATCCGGTTACGAATACAACAATAAGGTTCTCCACATCCGGAGAATCAAGCCCGCCGAGAATGGGTCCATATGACAAACCATGGGTTCAAACTGATCATTGGTGACTTCCTCGCTCGTAGCGTGCGCGGCATCCCGTGCTCACCGCCTTTTGTGTTCTGCATCCCCGGAAATCACTAATTTTTCGCTGTAGATGAGGACATGAACATGGCAGATATTTTCGAAAATCCAATGGGCCTGATGGGCTTCGAGTTCATCGAGCTGGCATCGCCGACACCGGGCGTGCTCGAACCGGTCTTCCAGATACTCGGTTTTACCAAGGTCGCCACCCATCGCTCCAAAGACGTGCACTTGTATCGTCAGGGCGGCATCAACCTGATTCTGAACAACGAACCCAAGAGCATTGCCTCGTACTTTGCCGCCGAACACGGCCCGTCGGTGTGTGGCATGGCGTTTCGCGTACGCAATGCCCATGAGGCCTATGCCCGTGCCCTGGAGCTCGGCGCACAGCCGGTAGAGATCGAAACCGGGCCGATGGAGCTGCGCCTGCCAGCGATCAAGGGTATCGGTGGCGCGCCGCTGTACCTGATCGACCGCTTCGAGGAAGGCAGCTCGATCTACGACATCGATTTCAACTTCATCGAAGGCGTGGATCGCAACCCCGTCGGTGCAGGCCTCAAGATCATCGATCACCTGACCCATAACGTTTACCGTGGGCGCATGTCCTACTGGGCTGGTTTCTACGAGAAGCTGTTCAACTTCCGCGAAATCCGCTACTTCGACATCAAGGGGGAATACACCGGCCTGACCTCGCGTGCCATGACCGCACCCGACGGTATGATTCGCATCCCGCTCAACGAAGAGTCGTCCAAGGGCGCCGGGCAGATCGAAGAGTTCCTCATGCAGTTCAACGGCGAGGGCATCCAGCACGTGGCCTTCCTGACCGATGACCTGCTCAAGACCTGGGACGCCCTGAAGGGCATCGGCATGCGCTTCATGACCCCGCCGCCGCAAACCTACTACGAAATGCTCGAAGAGCGCCTGCCCGGTCACGGTGAGCCGGTCGACCAGTTGCAAGCGCGCGGCATCCTGCTCGACGGCGCTTCAGAGCAGGGCGACAAGCGCTTGCTGCTGCAGATCTTCTCGGAGACCTTGCTCGGGCCGGTGTTCTTCGAGTTCATCCAGCGCAAGGGCGATGATGGCTTTGGCGAAGGTAACTTCAAGGCGCTGTTCGAATCCATCGAACGGGACCAGGTTCGTCGGGGCGTGTTGAGCACCGATTGATGTGTTCGGGTACCGCCGTCATGCCTTGTTGGCGGCGGTGCCACGCCTGTTGCCCCGGGCCCGGAACAAGCCCCAGTAGATGATCGAGCCGGTCGCGATCCCTACCAGCACCAGAGAAGGAAGAATCTGCAGCGCCGACTGGCGGATTTCCTGTGCGGTGTAGCCTTGACCGTAGCCGCCCCTGACGACGTACCCATACTTGGCGGAGACCGCCCTTTGCGCATACTCGGACTGTGAAGGCCGCTGTGGGTCGCGACTGTCTCCATGGCTCCAGATGTACTGGTCGCCGAACTCCAGAAGCAGCATCAAGCCATCCTGAAACGCACGCAACTCATTGCGAAGCTCCGTGGCATAGCCCGTCACAATCACTCCTGGATTGCTGTCCGGGTCTTGAAAGTGGGTAACCAGCGCGTTGGGAAGCACGGGCGAGTCGAATGCCAGTTCAACATCCTGCCGGGATTGGGCAAAGGATGACAAGTGCTCCAGCGATTCCGTGTGGGTGCTGCAGTACGCTTCCTGGTCCTGCACCAGGGTCAACGAACGTAGCAAGGGGTCACGGGCCACCTGGTCGTGCAATGCGCTCAGGGCTTCTGCGCACGTCTTCCCTGCAAAAGGCTGGGCAAGCATTGCGGTGCGGTGCATGCGGTCCAGCACCTTGTCGATGGTGAACACGGCTTCCTGAACCGAGACCTGGGCGTTTTCCTCCAGTTTTTTTTCCAGTTGAAACACCATTACCAGCAAACCGGAAACCACCGGTACCAGCCCGATCGCCATGATGAGCAACAACTCCAGCAAACTGCGTCCGGCATGCATGATTTTCGACATAGGGCCATTGCTCTCCAGTCTGAGGCTGCCCGTGGTGGGCAGATGACCTGAGAGCCTATGTATTGAAAGGCATGCAGGATGTAGTCCGAGTACGGCCTGAACTTCGGGAAACAGAGTAATCAGTCGTAAGTTGTCACTTTGCCTTGAGCCTCGTGAGTACCTTATCGGCGAGGGTGCCTGTGGATGCCGGGTTCTGCCCAGTAATCAGGCGATCATCGCCGACGACGAAAGGTTCCCATGGCTCATCGTGCTTGCTGTAAATACCGCCACGGGCAACCAGCTCATTTTCGGTAAGAAAAGGCACGACCTTGTCCAGCTCAACCAGTTGCTCCTCGATAGTGGAAAAACCAGTGACCTGACGGTCTTTCACCAGCAAGCTGTTGTCACTTAGCTTGATGTTCAAAAGGCCGACAACACCGTGGCAGACAGCCGCGACAATGCCTTTGTTCTCATAGATCCTGCGTGCGAGGTCTTGAATCGGCTTGTTATCGACAAAGTCGTACATCACGCCATGCCCGCCGGTGTAATAAATCACGCTGTAGTCGTCGGCCTTGACCTGCCCTGGGCTCAACGTGGCGCCCAGGCGGCTCATGAACCGCTTGTCGTCGTACCACTGCCAGTCAAGGTCGGGGGCCAGCTGCAGGCTGTGCGGGTCGACAGGTACGTACCCGCCCAGGGGGCTGACATAGTCGACTTCGTAACCTGCCTTCTCAACTTTCGCGACAAAATGCACGGCCTCGCCCAACCACAGCCCGGTTGCCCGTTTGAGTTTCGGGTACTTGGCCGTATTGGTCAGCACTACCAGCATCTTCTTGCTCATGACCACACTCCCATCGCCAGCCTAAGGGGACCGTTATTCCATGGCTCAGTGGAAAACCTAATCAGCATAGCTGCAGCATGGCGGTACGCCATAAATGCTGCCCATGCTGTGCTAACGTGAACATCGTCGCCACCCACCCGCTATTGGAGTCACAAGATTGGTCGCACACCGCACCCCACGCGATCCTGCGCCGCAGGTCACCTTGCTGACGTCGAACACGTCTACGGTAGACCCCATGGGCGAGCGCATAGCCCAATTCGATTGGGCGCGCACCTCGCTCGGGCCGTTGCCTCGTTGGCAGGCCTCGCTGCGGATTGCCATCGACATGATGCTGTTGTCGCCCTTTCCGTGTGCGGTGGTGTGGGGGCCGGACCTGAGCGTGGTTCATAACGATGCCTATCGGATGCTGCACCGCGATGGCCAGGATGCACTGGGGCAGGCGTTCGACGCGCGCTGGAGCGATGCCTGGCATGAGATGGGGCCCTGGGTGTTCAAGGCCCTCGAAGGGCGATCGAGCTTTGTCGAGGACCCGCCACTGCGCATTGAATGTGGCAAGAACAGAGAGCCACTGTGGTGTGCCTTTGGCTACTCACCGATTCGCGACGAGCAGGGCTGCGTTGCAGGCTTTCTTCACACGGTCATCGAAACCACGGCCAGCGTCGAGGCGCATCATCATTGGCGCGAACAGGCGGTAATCTTTGAAAAGCAGCTTGAACGCTACTTGGCCGACCGTGAACAGATCTGGCGATTGTCGCGCGATGTCATGATGATCATCACCCGTGACCTGGCGCTGCAGGCTGCTAATCCGGCCTGGCACCGAGCCCTGGGCTGGGCTGAGGATGTGGCGCAGGGCATGCCGATACTGGAGCTGATCCACCCGGCGGATCGAGCTGAAGTGCAGGTGGCGGTTTCAGGTTTTGTGCAGGACAAGGATGCCGAGCAGATCGATATCCGCCTGCGTCACCAGGATGGCCACTATCGCTGGTTTCGCTGGACCGCCAAATTCGATGGCAACTTGCTGACAGCCGTAGGCCGCGACATCACCGCGGATCGCGAAGAAGCCACCCGTCAATCCGAGGCACTGTTGCGCAACAGTGAACGCCTGGAAGTCATTGGCCAATTGGCGGGCGGGATGGCGCATGAAATGAACAACCTGCTGTCAGGTATCGGTGGCAGCCTTGAATTGTTGCAGCGTCGTCTGCTGCAGGGGCGTCTTGAGCGCTTGGAGACCTATGTCGAGCTCGCGCGCGATTCGGTGCAGCGCGCCATGAACCTGACCCACCGGATGTTGGCGTTTTCTAGCCATCAGCCCCTCGATCCAAAGCCACTGAATGTCAATCGGCAACTGTCCTTGATCGAGCCGTTGTTGCTGCAGGCGCTGGGCGCGGAAATGAGCCTGCATTGGCAACTGGATGTTACGCCGTGGGCAGTCAGCGTCGACGTAACCCAGTTTGAAAATGCCTTGATCAACCTTTGCGCGAATGCCCGTGAGGCCTGCCTTGACCGTGGTAGCGTCTCGATCCGTACGGTGAATGAACGGTTGACTGCGCATTTTCCGGATGAGAGCGGGCTACCGCCTGGCGACTACGTGGCATTGCATGTGCAAGATAATGGCCATGGGATGTCGGCTGCAGAGCTCGCCCGGGCCTTCGAACCCTTTTTTACCAGCAAACCCTTGGGGAGGGGCTCGGGGCTCGGCCTGCCGATGGTCTACGGCTTTGTCGGGCAGTCGGGTGGCTATGTCTGGATCGAATCGACCCCAGGCCAAGGAACAAAAGTCTCCATGCTGTTTCCGCGCAGCCACGCACCGATACCGGCAGATCCGCCGGTCTGTGTGCCGAGTACCGGACGGGCGCAAGGTGAGCGCCTGCTGTTGATCGATGATGAGCTCAACCTGCGCTCGTTAATGCGCGAGTTTCTCAGCGAGCGTGGTTTTGCCGTGACTGATGTTTCAGATGCCAATGCCGCACTGGATCGGTTTCGCCATGACGGGCATTTTGACCTTGTGATCACTGATATCGGCTTGCCGGGTGGTTTCAGCGGTCGGCAAGTGGCCAAGGCAATGCGTATGCTCAAGCCCACGCAGAAGATTCTGTTCATCACAGGGTTTACCGATCAGCCCATCGAAGCCCAACTGTTTGATCAGCCCGGCACCGCGTTGATGCTCAAGCCGTTTGCGCTAGAGCAGTTGGCAGGCCAGGCCCTGGACATGCTTGCCAATTGAGGCGGCTCAGGGCTTGCCAAGGATCTGCGTCACTTGCGCCTGCAACTGCCTGAGTTCGAACGGCTTGCAGATCAAGTGCATCCCCGCGCCCAGAAACCCTTCCCGCGCTATGGCCGTTTCCGCGTAGCCGGTGATGAACAGCACCGGCAACTGCGGGTGCAGAGTGCGCGCGATCTCCGCCAGTTGCCGCCCATTCATGCCGGGCAGGCCGACATCGCTGACCAGCAGGTCGATCCTTAGCGCTGAACGTAGCACCTGAAGCGCTTCACTGGCGTTGGCGGCAGTTTGGCAAGGGAAACCGTCTTCGCAAAGCGCCTGACAGAGCAATTGACGAACATCAGGGTCGTCTTCAACCACCAGTACCTGAGGGCCTTTGCTCTCCTGCGCAGGCCCGGCGGGCGGGGGGGCGGGCCTGGCTTGGCCAATATGTCGCGGCAAATACAGATCGACCTGTGTGCCATGGCCGATCGTGCTGTGGAGGGTGACATGCCCATGCGACTGCTTGCTGAAGCCATACACCATGGACAGGCCGAGGCCGATGCCCTGGCCGACGGGTTTGGTGCTGAAAAACGGTTCGAAAGCGTGTTCCAGGGTGCTCTGCGACATGCCCTGGCCGTCATCGATGACGCTCAAGCGCAGGTATTCACCGCTGTTCAGGGCGCCACCGGCGAACTGCTGAGCCTCGATCTGCTGGTTGCTCGCCTCGATGCGTAAAAGGCCGCCGGTGGGCATGGCTTCGCAGGCATTGAGCAGCAGATTGTCGAGGGCTTCCTGCAACTGCCCGTCGTCGGCCTCCACTGGCCAGAGGTCGGCGGGGGCGTGCAGTTGCAACGTCACCGCCTGGCCAAGGTCGACGCTCTTGCGCTTCGCTTCCAGCAGCGCGCGCAAGTCCACGCGCTGGCTGTGCAAGGACTGCCTGCTGGAAAATGCCAGCAGGCGATGGGTTAACCGCCCTGCGCGCGACACCGCCTCCTGGCCCATGCGCAAAATGCCTTCCAGGCTATCGCTGCGGCCCTGCTTCAAGCGCCGTTCGATCAGTTCGAAACTGCCACCGATGCTGGTCAGCAGGTTGTTGAAGTCATGGGCAACGCCACCGGCCAACTGGCCAACAGCTTCCATTTTGCGGATCTGCGTGCGGGCAATCTCGGTGCTGTGTTGTTCCTGGCTACGGGCGTCCATCCGCTGCTGCAGTGCTGACAGTTGATCGCGTGCCAGGTATTGATGGCGACGGTTGCGTTGCGCGATGCGAATCAGTTGCAACACTTGATTGTCATCGAGCGGGCAGAGCAACTGCATCAGGTTGCCTTGGGGAGGGTGGGAGGAACCGGCGGCCGTCGAAGGGGCATCCATGATCAACAAGATGGGCAGGTCCGACCAGCTTGGCTGTTGGTCGATAAAACCTTGTAAAGGCACGCTGGGCCCGTTGCAGAAGGTTTGCTCGGCAATGATCGCCAGGGCCGCGCCTTCGCTCAGGCAGGCCTGCAGGTTGGCGTCGTCAAGGGCGCACAGGCTCTCGATGCCAAGGGTCGCCAACAAACGAGCGGTGTCCGCAGCAAGTTGTGGAGGTGCCAGTATCAAGGCACGTTCGTCCAGCGCTAGCGTACTGGCCAAAGTGACGCTCCTGTGGTGATGGGCAGGACCCGTACCGGGCCTTGCCCCCAGATAATCTCTGGACCACAGGGTATGAACGAGGGTTCAACAATTCACCTCAGCAGGGCTACAGCCCCTGTTGCAGCACCGGATCGTCCGGGTTCTGCCGCTCAAGCTCGGCGAGCAGCACCTGGACGTTCTGCAATTGGCCGGTTTCTTTCCAGTACTGAATCAGCAACAGCCGTGCCCGGCGATCGGCCGGTTGTCGACTGAGCACGGTTTCCAGCTGCCGCTGCGCGGCATCGACCTGTTCGAGTTCATGCAGGGTCATGGCCAGGGTGTAGCGGTAGTCGGCGTTGTCCGGCTCCAGCTCCACGGCGCGTGCCACGGCGAGCAGCGCGTATTCGCGCTGTTCGTGACGATTGAGCCAGAGCCCCAGTTCGTATTGCAAAAAGGCAGAGTCGGGGCTCAGGAGCAAGGCCTTGGCCAGCACCTGCCGAGAGGCGTCAAGATGACCTTGGCGTTCCAGCAGGCGTACCTGGGTTGCCAGGGCGTCCAGATTGCCCGGTGCCACCGTCAGGGCTCGTTGCAAGGCGGTGGCGGCCTGGGTGTAGTCGTTTTCGTGCAGGTACAGGCGCGCCAGGTGCACCTGGGCGTCGGCGTCGTCCGGTTGCTGTTCCAGCGCCTGCTGATACTGCTCAAGGGCTGACTGCAAGGGGCCGAAATACAGGCCGATGGCGTCCGGGTCGAGGCCCAGCAGGGCGTCTACGGCAGCGAAGCGTACACTCTGCTCCGCGTCATCCAGCAGGGGGCCCAGCACCAGGCTGCGTTGTGCGGCAGGGAGCAAGCGACGAATGCCGGCGATGGCGGCACGGCGCACCAGCGGGTCTGCATGCTCCAGGTCCAGGCGCGCGAGCTTCAGCGCCTGAGGGGAGGGGTAATTGGGCAGCTCGGCATAGAGGGCCGCGCGGCGAATGGGCGCCAGGTCGTTACGTTGCAACTGCTGGTACAGCACCCGCGCAGCACCTGGCAAGCCTTCATGGGCCTGGCGCAGGGCCTTGGCGTAACTGTGCGCGGGCAGCGTGGCGGGTGCCGGTTGGTCGTCCCGCTGCAGGTAGCCGATCATGAACACCAGCAGAATCAGCAGCAGCAAGGCGATCAGGTAGCGGTTGCGTCTGGGCATCGGACGGTCCGTGGCGGCAGGAAGGGCAAAGCTTGGGCCAGCCAAGGGGCAAATGCAACCGCCGGTCTACGGCTGTTACCGCTTTGCAAAGCGCCAAAAAAAAGCCCCGCAGGCCGAGGCCAGCGGGGCAAACGGTTGGGGGAGGAACCAACCAAAGGAGTCGTTGCAAGGGGTTGAGTCAGTGCGTGCTGGCCACCGTCTCTGGCTGCCAGCCACCGCCCAGGGCCTTGTAGATCGAGACGATACCGCGGTACAGCTCGACCTCACCCTGGGCCTGGGCATCTTCGGCGCTCAGGCGCTCGCGCTCGGCGTCGAGCAGCACCAGGTAGTCCACCGTGCCTTCTCGATAACGGATCGAGGCCAGCTGTGCCGCCTTGCGGCTGGCATCACTCTGGCGCATCAGCGACAACAGGCGCTGTTGGGTCTTGTCGTAATCGCTGAAGGCGTTGGCCGACTCTTCCAGGGCCAGCAGCACTTGCTGCTCATAGGTGGCCAAGGCGCCTTCGGCGTCCGCCTTGGCGCCGCGCAGGCGGGCGCGCACGCTGCCCAGGTCGAAGGCGGCCCAGGTGATGCTCGGGCCAAGGCCCCAGGCATTGGCCGCCGAAGAACCGATCTGCGAGCCACGCGCCGCAGTAAAACCGAGGAAACCACTGAGGCTGACCCGTGGGAACAGGTCCGCGGTGGCCACACCGACATTGGCCGTCGCGGCGGCCAGCTGGCGTTCGGCACTGCGGATATCCGGGCGGCGACGTAGCAGTTCACCGGGGTCGCCCACCGGCAGCGCTTTGGCGATGGCCGGCAAGGCCTTGGGCGACAGATCGACGCTCAGTGCATCCGGGCGCTGGCCAAGCAGGGTGGCGATGCGGTGACGGGCACGCGCCTGTTCGGCCTGAAGTTGCGGCACGGTGGCTTCGACCCCGGCCAGGCGCGCATCGGCCCGGACCACGTCGAGTTCGTTGCCGACCCCGGCATCACGCAGGGTTTCGGTGATGGTGCGCGATTCCTGCTGGGTCTTGAGGTTGGCCAGGGCGATCTTCTCGCGCAACTGTGCGCCCCGCAGCTGGCCGTAGGCGTCGACCAGTTCGGCGATCAAGCTGACTTGCAGCTGCTGCAAGTCGGCGGCCGCGGCCGCTTCCTGCGCTTGGCTGGCTTCGATCTGGCGCTGGATACGGCCGAACAGGTCGAGCTCCCAGGCCATGTCCAGGCCCAGGTCATAGCGTTCGCTGTTGACCCGTTGCTCGGTCTGGCCGGGGACCTGGCCCTTGCCGATTTCGCTGCTGACACGGCTGGTGACCACCGGCAACTGGTCGTTCGCTGCGTCCTCGCGGATCGCACGGGCCGACTTCAAGCGGGCAAAGGCCACCCGCAGGTCACGGTTACCGTCGAGCGAGGCCTGCACCAGCTGGTTCAGCACCGGGTCGTCGAACTGCTTCCACCAGATGCTTTCGAAGCGGCTGCGGTCGTAGGCCTTGGCCTGCACTTGAGCGTCGAAATGGGCAGGCTCGGTGTCCGGTGTCTTGTAGTCCGGGCCTACCGCACAGGCTGCCAGGGCCAAGGCCAGCAGGCTCGGGGTCAGGGGCTTGAGCAGGTTCATGCGTGGCTCTCCAGCGATTGAACGCGTGCGGCCTTGCGGGCCTGGCGACGTTCGACGAAACGGCGGATCAGGAAGAAGAACACCGGGGTCAGGAACAGCCCGAACACGGTCACGCCGATCATCCCCGAGAACACCGCGACACCCATGGCGTGGCGCATTTCCGAGCCGGCACCGGAGGAGAACACCAGCGGTACCACGCCCATGATGAAGGCGATCGAGGTCATCAGGATCGGCCGCAGACGCAGGCGGCAGGCTTCCAGTACCGCGGCCAGCGGGTCGAGGCCCTTGGCCTGTTCATCCTTGGCGAACTCGACGATCAGGATCGCGTTCTTGCACGCCAGGCCCACCAGTACGATCAAACCGATCTGGGTGAAGATGTTGTTGTCGCCCCCCGAGATGATCACCCCGGTAATGGCCGACAGCAGGGTCATCGGCACGATCAGGATCACCGCCAGCGGCAGGCTCCAGCTTTCGTACTGGGCCGCCAGCACCAGGAACGCCAGCAGCACGCAGAGCGGGAACACCAGCAACGCGGTATTGCCGGAGAGGATCTGCTGGTAGGTCAGATCGGTCCACTCGAAGGTCATGCCGTTGGGCAGTTCCTCTTTGAGCAGTTTCTCGATGGCAGCTTCGGCCTGCCCGGAGCTGTAGCCCGGGGCGGCTGCACCGTTGATTTCTGCGGTGATGAAGCCGTTGTAGTGCATGACGCGGTCAGGCCCGGAGGTGTCGCTGACCTTGAGGAAGGTCGCCAGCGGGATCATCTCGCCCAGGTTGTTGCGCACTTTCAGTTGGCCGATCTGTTCGGCATCGAGGCGGAACTGCTGCTCGGCCTGGACGTTGACCTGGTAGGTACGGCCAAAGCGGTTGAAGTCGTTGGTGTACAGCGAGCCCAGGTACACCTGCAACGTGTCGAAAATGTCGTTGATCGCCACGCCGTGGGTCTTGGCTTTTTCTCGGTCGATGGCGGCATCGACCTGCGGGACATTGACCTGATAGCTGGTGAACAGGCCCGCAAGCTCCGGCACGTTGTGGCTCTTGGTGATGATGTTCTGGGTTTCTTTGTACAGCGCTTCGTAACCCAGGTTGCCGCGGTCCTCGATCTGCAGGCGGAAGCCGCCAATGGTGCCCAGGCCCTGTACCGGCGGCGGTGGGAAGATCGCGATGTAGGCGTCCTGGATGTCGGCGAACTGGGCATTCAGCGCGGCGGCGATGGCGGCTGCCGACTGGCTCGGGTCCTTGCGCTCATCGAACGGCTTGAGCGGGGTGAACACGATGCCGCTGTTCGGGCTGTTGGTGAAACCGTTGATCGACAGGCCCGGGAAGGCCACCGAATCGGCCACGCCAGGTTGCTTCAGGGCAATTTCGCTCATGCGCTTGATCACCGCCTCGGTACGGTCGAGGCTGGCGGCGTCCGGCAGTTGGGCGAAGGCCACCAGGTACTGCTTGTCCTGGGCCGGTACGAAACCGGTTGGGGTGGACGAGAAGCCCAGGTAGGTCAGGCCCATCAGGCCTGCATAGACGAACAGGGCGATGCCGCTGGAGCGGATGACCCGGCGCACGCCACCGACGTAGCTGTGGCTCGCGCGGTCGAAGAAGCGGTTGAACGGCGAGAACAGCCAGCTGCCCAGCAGTTTGTCGAGGAACCGCGAGAAACGGTCCTTGGGTGCGTGATGGTCTTTGAGCAGCACCGCTGCCAAGGCCGGCGACAGGGTCAGCGAGTTGAACGCCGAGATCACGGTCGAGATGGCGATGGTCAGGGCGAACTGCTTGTAGAACTGCCCGGTAAGGCCGGAAATGAACGCAGCAGGTACGAACACCGCGCACAGCACCAGGGCGGTGGCGATAATCGGCCCGGTCACTTCGCTCATGGCCTTTTGCGTGGCTTCCAGCGGTTTCAGGCCAAGCCCGATATTACGTTCGACGTTCTCCACCACGACGATGGCGTCGTCCACCACGATACCGATGGCAAGTACCAGCCCGAACAGCGACAGCGCATTGAGTGAGAAGCCGAACAGGTGCATCACCGCGAAGGTGCCGATCAGCGACACCGGCACAGCCAGCAGCGGGATGATCGAGGCGCGCCAGGTCTGCAGGAACAGGATTACCACCAGGACAACCAATATCAGCGCTTCGAACAGGGTGTGCACCACTGCTTCGATGGAGCCGCGCACGAAGATGGTCGGGTCGTAGACGATGCTGTAGTCCATCCCTTCAGGGAAGTCCTTCTTCAGCTCGGCCATTTTCGCCCGCACTTCGTCGGAGATCTCGATGGCGTTGGAGCCAGGGCGCTGGAAGATCGGGATGGCCACCGCCGGCTGGTTGTTCAGCAGCGAGCGCAGGGCATATTGGCTGGAGCCAAGTTCGACCCGGGCGATGTCCTTCAGACGAGTGATTTCGCCATCAGCACCGGCACGGATGATGATGTTCTCGAACTCTTCCTCATTGACCAGGCGGCCTTGGGTATTGATCGACAGCTGGAAACTGGTGGAGCCGGGGGCGGGCGGGGCGCCCAGCTGGCCAGCAGCGACCTGGCGGTTCTGCTCGCGGATAGCGGCGACCACGTCGCTGGCCGTCAGGTTGCGCGAAGCGGTCTTGTTCGGGTCGAGCCACACGCGCAGCGAGTAGTCGCCCATGCCGAACAGCTGCACATCGCCCACGCCACCCAGGCGCGCCAGCTCATCCTTGATGTTGAGGATGGCGTAGTTGGACAGGTAGAGCATGTCGTAGCGGTTGTCCGGCGAGGTCAGGTGCACGACCATGGTCAGGTCGGGCGAGGCCTTGTCGACGGTGATACCGATACGCGTCACTTCTTCCGGCAGCTTGGGCTGGGTGCGGGTGACGCGGTTCTGTACCTGTACCTGCGCGTTGTCCAGGTCGGTACCCAGGGCGAAGGTGATGGTCAGGGTCAGCTTGCCGTCGGCGGTGGATTGCGAGGACATGTACAGCATGTTCTCGACACCAGTGATGGCCTGCTCCAGCGGCGCGGCGACGGTTTCGCCGATCACCTTGGGGTTGGCACCGGGGAAGTTGGCGCGCACCACCACGGTGGGTGGTACCACTTCCGGGTATTCGCTGATCGGCAGCTGGAACAGCGAGATCGAACCTGCAATCAGCAGCACCAGCGACAGCACCGCGGCGAAGATCGGCCGGGTGATGAAGAATTTCGAAAAGTTCATCGGTGTGATCCCTTAACCGCGTGGCGCTTGAGCGCTGGCGACTTTCTCGGTGGAACCCGCTACTTTCTGCGCCGTGTTGCTGGCTTCGAGGGCCTGGCGCTGCTGGGCGAGGGCGGCGAGGGTCTGCTCGCTGGCCATTGCTGTTTCTTCCGGAGTGACTGGCGAGCCTGGGCGTACGCGCTGCAGGCCTTTGACGACGATGCGGTCATCTTTGGCCAGACCGCTGCGCACGATGCGCAGGCCTTCAAGCTTGGGGCCCAATTCCACGGCGCGGTAAGTGGCCTTGTTGTCCTTGTCCATGACCAGCACGAATTTTTTGCCAAGGTCGGTGCCCACGGCTTCGTCGTTGATCAGCATGGCGTCGTACTGGGCGCTGCCCACCAGCTTCAGGCGTGCATACAGGCCGGGGGTGAACTGGCCGTCGCGGTTGTCGAACACGGCGCGACCGCGGATGGTGCCGGTGCGCGGGTTGACCTGGTTGTCGACAAAGTTCATCTGGCCCAGGTGCGGGTTGCCGGTTTCGTTGGTCAGGCCCAGGTACACCGGGGTGGTCTGGCCGCGCTGGCCTTCACGCGCCAGCTGGGTGTACTTGAGGTACACGCGCTCGTCGGCGTCGAAGTAGGCATAGACCTTGTCGGTGGAGACCACGCTGGTCAGTGGGGTCACATCGGCGGTGACGATGTTGCCGGCAGTGAACTGAGCACGGCTGACACGGCCGCTGATGGGCGCGGTGACACGGGTGAAGCTCAGGTTCAGGCGGGCCAGGTCAAGCTGGGCCTGGATCGCGTCGACCCCGGCGCGGGCTTCGGCGGCCGTGCTGCTGCGCGACTCGGCAAGCTCGGCGGAGATGGCGTTACTGTCACGCAGGCGTTCACCACGGCGGGCTTCGTTGGCGCTGCGGATGGCAGTGGCCTTGGCCTGTTGCAGTTGGGCTTCGAGGCGGCGGACCTCAGCCTGGAACGGGCGCGGATCGATCTGGAACAGCAGGTCGCCTTTCTTGACCTGGGCGCCTTCGGTGAAACCGACCAGGTCGATCTGGCCCGAGACCCGTGGCCGCACTTCGACGGTTTCCGGGGCTTCGAGGCGGCCGGTGAACTCGTCCCACTCGTTGATCGGCTGCTCGATCACCTTGGCAACGGTGACTTTGGGCGCGGCGGGCGCCTGCACGGCGTCGGGGGTTCGACCGCAAGCGCTGAGCACTACGACTGCCAGGGCAGCGAGTGGAAAGCGCAAGGGTTTGAGTGATTGTTCCATGGAGAACTCCGCCAATGTATTAGTAGTGGGCGGAGTGTGAGTGCCTTGCGCGTGAGGCACGAATCGAACGCAGCGAAGGTTATTATCACGCGCAATGATATGTCGGGATATTTCATCAATGATGGGCATGGTAGGGTGCCCGCATCGGCCCTTTCGCGGGGCAAGCCCGCTCCCACAGGTCCCGATTACCCTTTGGCAAGGTGAGGTTCCTGTGAGAGCGGGCTTGCCCCGCGAAAGGGCCGGCACTAATAGCCCGCAATGTGACCTAAGGCCTTACCGTGACCAGCACCCCCAAAATCCCCAGGCCCCTCGGCATCGTCTGCCTGGGCGTCCTGCAAATCCTGGTCTGGGGCGGTTCGTTCTTCCTCATGGCCGTGATGGCCGACCCGATCAGCCGCGACACCGGCTGGCCCAGCCAATGGGTATACGGCGCGCTGTCACTGAGCCTGATGGTCTCGGCCCTGTTCGCCCCGTTGTCCAGCCGCCTGGTCGCCCGCTACGGCGGCCGCCCGCAAATGGCGGCCAGCGGCGCGGTGGTAGCGGTGGGCTTGCTGATCATGGCCGCCAGCCATGGCCTGGCGCTGTTTCTGCTGGCCTGGGCGGTGATCGGCGTGGGCATGGCCATGGGGCTGTACGAGGCCTTGTTCTCTACCCTTGGCGGCTTGTATGGCGAGGGCGCGGGCAAAGCCATCACCGGCATCACCCTGATAGCCGGCTTTGCCTCGACCCTGTCCTGGCCGACGGTGGCACTGGCCATCGAGCACCTGGGCTGGCGCATGACGTGCGTGTGCTATGCGGTGGTGTTGCTGGTGGTGGTAGCGCCTTTGTATTGGCGCGTGTTGCCGCCGGGCGGGCGGGTCGAGGTGCGCAAGGCGCAGGAAAACGACACCGCAGTCGGGGTGGATCGCCAACTCTACCTGCTGCTGACCAGCATGTTCGCCATTGGCGCGATCATCATGACGGCCATTGCCGTGCAACTGGTGGCCGTGCTTCAGGGCCTTGGGCATTCGCTGCCGGTGGCGATCGGCCTGGCGGCCATGCTTGGCCCCAGCCAGGTGGCGTCGCGGGTGCTGCAGATTCTGGCGGGCAAGCGCCACCCGATCTGGACGGCGCTGGCCTGGGTAAGCCTGGTGCTGGTGGGCCTGCTGCTGGTGACGCTGGTGCCGGCGGCCACAGCCGTGGGCCTGTTGGTGTTCGGCTGCGGTAATGGCTTGCGGGCGATCGTGCGCGGGCTTCTGCCGTTGGCGATGATGCCGCCCGCGCAATACGTGTTGCTGATGGGGCGTATGTCGCGGCCTTCGCTGATCGGCCAGGCCTTGACGCCGCTGGTGGGTGGTTATCTGTTTGAGCACTTTGGTTCGATGGGGGTGTTGGTGACCTTGTGCCTGCTGGCGCTGATCAATGTGGTGCTGGTGGGCATGGTGATGCGGCGGGTGCGTGGGGGGGCTTGAAAGGGGCTGGCTGTGCGGTTAGCTGGGAACTTCAATGCCATGTTCAGGTCGATAGCCTCTTCCTTTGAACCCGTCCCATCCTGGACCCGTCGAGTGCTTTCCTCATGCCAAGCAAGCGTCAGCTGTCGGTCCTTATCTTGTTGTTCAGCGTCGCTGCATACGATTTCACCGTCGCCAGCGAACGCACGGCGCCTGCACGCAGTAACACGGCCTCGACCCTGTTGATCGAAACGGCCTCCAAGCAATATGCAGAAGGCAAGCTTGACCAGGCCGCTGCCACGCTGGAACGGGCACTGCAAATCCAGCCGAACAATCCCGCCACGCTGCATTACCTCGGTGTACTGCGTCTGCAGCAGGGGCAATACGATCAGGCTGAAGTGTTGGCGGCGCGTTCCAACCTGCGCGTTGGGCGTAACGTGGCATTGCGCAGTCGCAATCTGCAGTTGATTCAGGCGGCGAACAGCGCCCGGATTTCGGGTACTCCGCCGGGTGCTTTAAAGGCTTCGGCAGTTCAAGAAATACAAGCAGAGGCCACCCCGGAGCCCGTTCCATCAGTCTCCTTTGCTGCTGCCGAGCAACTGCAGGGCGTTGCCGGTCAGCAGCGAGTGGCCATGGCTGAAGACCTCATGGACGATGCTGCTTTCGAGGTGCCGCGAGGCCATAGACCGCCGCCGGGCAAATGCCGAATCTGGTTCCCCGATCGCCCACCTGGACACCAACCCCCGCCGGGCAAATGCAAGAAGCTGCAAAAGCATGTTCCTGCTGGCGCCTACCTTGTGCGTCACTGACGACCGGGAGACACCTTGCGCCATTCATGGCGCAACTGCACTAACTTACAACACGGAACCCATGTGTACCGTCGCGCTCTAGCTGGGCGATCAGGCCGAACTCCCAGTCCAGATACCCTTGCATGGCTTCGCGCGGGTTGTCGGTGCCTTCATAAGGCCGGCAATAGCGGTCACTGCGTACTGCCGCCAAGTGCGTTTCGCCACTTTCCAGCGGTAAGCCCGCAGCAATCCAGCGTGCTGTGCCGCCTTCCAGGACATACACCGGGGTTTGTGTCAGGGCCTGCAAATCGGCCGCTGCAAAGCGCGCCAGCAAGCTGCTGCCGCAGGTGAGCACAAAGCGTTCGGCAACCGGCAGTTGCTCCAGCACCTGCGGCAACTGCGCCCTGATCGCCCAATGGGCGCCTGGGATGTGGCGTTTGACGTAGTTGGCGCTGGTGGTGAAGTCCAGCAGCACGGTGCCCGGCGCTTGCAGCCAGGCGTGCAACTGGTCGACGCCGATCTCGCTCACCTGGGGCTGCTCCGGCAACGGTGCCTGCCAGTCGCCGGGCTCGCTGAAATCCGCTGCCGACAGGCCGTCCAGCACGGCGACCTGCCAACCCATCTGGGCCAGCCACGAAGCGCTCATGTTGGCCCGCACACCGTCGTCATCCACCAGCACGAGACGTGCGCCGCGCACGCTGGCGACATGGTCGGTCTCTTGTACCAGTTGCCCCCCGGGTACCGAGCGGCTGGCCGGCAGGTGACCCTGGGCATACTCCTCGGGCGTGCGCACATCGAACAGGTAGGTGGTGCGGTGGTTATCTGCCTGCCAGGCCGCAAGGCCTTCGCGATCCAGCCGCGCGACCGTGGCACGGTCGGCCACGGCGCGGGCACGTTGGGCGGCGCTGGCGCGGGTGGTATCGCTGACGTGGGTAAAGCTGCGTTGTTGGCCGTGGGCCAGCTGTTGCCCGGCAAGCGTCCAGCCGATGGTGCCGTTGCGCAGCGCTGCCACCGGGTTGGGAATGCCCGCGTTGACCAGCGATTGGGTGCCGATGATGCTGCGCGTGCGCCCCGCACAGTTGACGATCACCTGGGTGGCCGGGTTCGGTGCCAGCTCGGCCACGCGCAATACCAGCTCGGCACCCGGCACGCTGATGCCGCCGGGGATGCTCATGGTCTGGTACTCGTCGAAGCGGCGGGCGTCGAGCACCACCACATCGGCCTTGGCATCGAGCAGTGCCTGTACTTGCTCGGCCGCGAGCGACGGCGTGTGCCGCTCGCTTTCGACCAGCTCGCCGAAGGCCTTGCTGGGCACGTTGACGTCGCGGAACAGCTCGCCGCCGGCTGCGCGCCAGCCGGCGAGGCCGCCCTGAAGCAGTGCCACATCGCTGTACCCCAACGCCGACAGGCGCTCGCCAGCCAGGGCAGCCAGCCCTTCGCCGTCGTCATACAAAGTAATGGCAGTGTCGCGCCGCGGTACCCGGGCGAAGACCTCCAACTCCAGCTTCGACAACGGGATGTTGGCCGCAAACAGCGGGTGCTCCTGGGCGAACGGATCTTCCTCGCGGACATCGATCAGCGCCAGTTCTTCATGGGCCAGCAACGCCCGGCGAATGTCTTGGAAGGAACGGGTGGCGACAGTACTCATGGGGCAGGATTCTCTTTGGACAGGTCCCAGATGTTGGGCAGAAGGGTATTGGAGTAGCCGGATATGAAGGGTTTTTCGGTGCCATCGGCCAGATAGACCGCACGGCTCACCGCGCCGATGTTGGCCCCGTAGACATGGATGCTGATCGACACCTGGTCGTCGAAGGCATTGCTGACCTGATGAATGTCACCGATGCGCGGCGAAACCGCTTCTACATGGCCAGGGTCGATACGCACCGGCGCACCTGCTGGCAGCAACGTACCTTGCTCGGTGCGGGCGAAGCCTTGCGAGTATTCGGCGCCGCGCAGCATGCCGATCAGCCCCCAGACCCGATGATCGTGAATCGGTGTCTGCTGCCCAGGCCCCCAGACAAAGCTGACGATGGAAAAGCGTTGCCGCGAGTCGCAATGCAGCAGGTACTGCTGATAGCGGTGTGGGTCCGGTTGGGCCAGTGCGTCTGGCAACCAGTCATCATGGGCGACCAGACTGCCCAGCAGGCCCTGGCCTTGGTCGAGGAGGGTGGCTTCGTCGGGTGCCCGGTCAAGCAGGTCCGAAAGCGCGCCGATGAAGTGGCGCAGGCGCTCGAGGCGTAAGGGTTGGCTCATGGTTCAGGCTCGGCTGAAGGTTTCGATTAACCCTAGCAAACTCGCTGAATATTCACCAAAGTAAAATTATTCATAAGCTAATATGCAAAATATGCATTTACACGCTATGCCGATCTGTTTTGAAATACGTCGGGTACACGGCATTAGGTTATGCCTAGAACGAATTTCACAGGTGCTTGATACAACGATAATTTATAAGCACCGCATTGCTTAGATTCAAAGCGCATACCTTTTCTGATTTTTCATGACGTCGAGACCGCACGGGCGGATCGCCTACTCGTTGCGCCTTTATGGGCCCTGGAGACGAATGTGCGATACCTCAAACAACTGGCCGCCGGTGTGCTGGCCACCTCGCTAAGCCTGGCCGCCGCCGCGCAGACCCTGGTGGTCGGTGATCAAAGCTTCAACGCTCGTGCCGTGATGGAGGCGGCCGGCGTGCTCGACGATTTGCCCTATACCCTGGAGTGGAAGCAGTTCACCGCAGGCTCCCCGGTGGCCGAAGCTCTGAATGTCGGCAGCCTCGACATCGGCCTGCTTGGCGATGCGCCGCCGCTGTTTCTCGGTGCCTTGGGTGCGCCGATCAAGGTGATCGCAGTCAGCCGGCAGAACCTCGACGGGGTCGCCATTCTGGCGCGCAAGGATTCGAACATTCATAGCCTTGAAGACCTGCGTGGCAAGCGCGCGGCCATCTGGAAAGGCTCCTGGAGCCAGCAACTGCTGTTCAGCGCCCTGGACAAGGCCGCCGTACCCCGCGACGCCCTGGAGCTGCGTTACCTCAGCGCGCTGGATGCCTCGCATGCCCTGGACGGCGGTTCGGTGGACGTGATCGCGACCTGGGAGCCCTATGTCACCCAGCAGGAGCGCCAGGGCGCCAGGGTGTTGGCCACCGCCGAAGGGTTGATTCCCGCCCAGAGCTTCGTGGTGGCCAACGCCAAGGCCGTCGATACCAAGCGTGCGCAGATCACTGATTTTCTGCAGCGTTTGAAGAAGGCCCGCGACTGGACCTTGAGCAACCCTGCCAACACCGAGGCCTATGCCGACGCCTGGGCCAAACGCACCCGCGCCGACCGTGACATTGCCCGAGCCTGGTTCGCCCGCGCACGCACCGACGTGGCGCCGCTCAACCCCCAGGTGATTGTCGATGCGCAGAAAACCGTGGACTTCTTTGCCGGGCTTGGGCTGATCAAGGCGTATCCGGCGGCGAACCTGTTCGATACCTCGTTTGCTGCGGCGTTCGACCACTGAGCTCTCCTGTATTGGCCTTTTCGCGGGCAAGCCCGCCTCCACAGGAAAAGCGCCACGCGGTCCCTGTGGGAGCGGGCTTGCCCGCGAAGAGGCCGGAACAGCCGCCATCATTTTGGAGCAACCCCCATGACCACCCGCAAGATCAAACTCGGCGCCCTGACCATGGGCTGCGGCGGCCCTGGCCGCCATAACCTCTGGCTCGACCCCGAGCTGCCGGCCGATGCCAGCGTCAACATCGACTGGTACATAGACATCGCCCGCCAGGCCGAGGCCGCGCTGTTCGACTTGATCTTCATCGTCGACAGCCAATACATCACCCCCGGCTCACCTTCGCATTACCTCAACCGCCTGGAGCCGCTGACCCTGCTCTCGGCCCTGGCCGTCACCACCCGGCATATCGGGCTGGTCGGTACCCTGACAACATCCTACAACGAGCCCTATAACGTCGCCCGTCGCCTGGCCTCGCTGGACCTGATCAGCAAAGGCCGCGCCGGCTGGAACGTGGTGACCAGCGGCGATGCCGGCACCGCAGGCAACTATGGCCGTGACGAGCATTACGACTACGACACCCGCTACGCCCGTGCCGAGGAGCACGTCCAGGTGGTACAGGGCTTGTGGCACTCCTATGAAAACGGTGCTTTCCCGCGTGACCGCGCCACAGGCCAGTTCCTCGACCCGTCGAAAATGCATGCGCTCAATCACAGGGGCGAGCACTTCTCGGTGGTGGGGCCTTTGAATATCCAGCGCTCGCCCCAGGGCCAGCCGGTAATCTTCCAGGCGGGCGACTCGCAGCAAGGCCGCGACCTGGGTGCCGCCACGGCGGACGTGATCTTCACCCACGCAGCCAGCATCGAGCAGGGCCAGGCCTTCTATCGCGATGTCAAGGGCCGCGCCGCGCGCCTGGGGCGAGATCCCGAGCAACTGCTGGTGCTGCCAGGTGCAGAAATCTACGTGGGCGACACCGATGCGCACGCCCGTGAAATCGAGCGCCACTACCATCAACAGGACCACAATTTTGACCTGGCGTTGAAAGAGTTCGGGCGCAATTTTGGGTGGCACGATTTCACCCAATACGACCTGGATGCGCCGTTCCCCCAGCAGAGCCTGGAGCATGCGCGCAGCAGTTTTTTCACCAATGCCAAACGCATCGCCGACCAGGCATGGGCGCAAGGCTTCAGCTTGCGCCAGGCGGTGGAGTTCGGCCGCCAGCTGCGCCCAGGCGCATTCGTGGGTGCGGCCGAAACGGTGGCGGCAAAAATGACCGAGTGGTTCGAGGCGCGGGCGCTGGATGGCTTCAATATCTACATTGGCCATCCGGGCCAGTTCCGCCGCTTTACCGAAGAAGTGGTGCCGTTGCTGCAGGCACGCGGGGTCTACCGCACCGAATACGAAGGCACGACATTGCGCGAAAGCCTGAGCCTCGCCATTCAGTGAATGCTTGAGGCCAGTTCGAAGATCGGCATGTACATCAAGATCACGATGAAGCCGATCAGCAAGCCGATGAAGGTCATCAGCAGCGGCTCGAACAACTTCACGAACCACTCCACCCAGCGGCCGATCTCCTGGTCGTGAAAGTCGGCGCAACGCTCCAGCATCTCACCGAGGTTGCCCGATTGTTCACCCGCCCGCAGCAGCCGCAGCGACACCGGGGTCACCAACTGCCCCGCCTCCAGGGAATCGGACAGCGGCAGCCCTTCGGCCACTCGCTGGCTGGCCTGCTCAAGGCCTTGCGCCGCAGCGCTGCCCAGCAGCCCGCGGGCCATACCCATCGCCGTAAGGATGGGTATGCCGCCTTGCAGGAGGATGCCCAGCGAACGGTAGAAGCGTGCCAGCTCGTACATCATCAACCGCTGGTGCAGCGCCGGCATACGCCGTAGCTGACGCGATGCCCAGCGCCGCACCAGCGGGTGGCGGCGCAGCAGCACCAGGGCGGTTATCCCGGCCACGCTGCCCAGTGCCAACGGCAGTTGCTGGGCATGCAGGAACAAGCCGATCTGCATCAGCATGCGTGACAGCCACGGCAGCTCGGTGCCCATGCCCTCGAACACCTGGCTGAAGCGCGGCACCACGTAACCGAGCAGAAACAGCACTACACCACCGCCCACCAGCAACAGCAGCAGGGGGTAGACCGAAGCGCCCACCAGCTTCTGCCGGACCAGATCGAGGCGCTGGCGGTAGGCGATATAGCGGCCGAGGGCGTCGCCGAGGGCACCGGTGCGTTCGCTGGACTGCACCAGCGCGACGTACAGGGCCGGGAAGATCCGGGGCTGTCGGCCCAGCGCCTGGGAAAGCGAGTGGCCTTCATAAAGTTGGCGCACCAGTTCGCCCAGCACTTTGCGCGTGGCTGCGGTCGGGGCTTTTTCCGCCAGGCTTTCCAACGCATCGATCAAGGGCAGGCCGGCGTTTAGCAAGGTCGACAGCTCCTGGCTGAACAGCACAAGGTCAAAGCTTGCCTCGCGGCGCCAGGCCATGCCGCGCAAGGCGCCACCCTGGCCCTTCACGCTGACCACACGCAAGCCTTGGTCCTCGACCTGACGGCGCGCCTGCTCGGCGTCCTCAGCGTCGATCTGCAACTGCACCACGCCCTGTCTGCCCAGGGCCTTGAGGCTGTAGCGCATGGCCGATCTCCTTATTGCCAACTGGTGATTTCGGCGTTTTCGCCGTCGCCACCGGGCTGGCCATCCTTGCCCATCGACAGCAGATCGTATTCGCCGCCGTTCTCGCCGGGCTGCCGGTAGATGTAGGCGTGGCCCCAAGGGTCCTGCGGCACTGCCTTT
Source organism: Pseudomonas sp. E1MeOHC2 (assembly GCF_058745025.1). Classification (NCBI taxonomy): domain Bacteria; kingdom Pseudomonadati; phylum Pseudomonadota; class Gammaproteobacteria; order Pseudomonadales; family Pseudomonadaceae; genus Pseudomonas; species Pseudomonas sp. E1MeOHC2. The sequence goes on along the minus strand of NZ_CP196675.1, from coordinate 5,401,557 downwards.
TGCAGGTAGGGGCCGGTCCAGCGGGCCTCGCCGCTGGGGGCGACGACCAGCGCCTGCAAGCCCTGTTCACTGTTGGGGTAATGCCCGACTTCCAGGCGATAGAGGTCCAGGGCCTTGCTCAAACCCTCGATCTGCGCCCGTGCCACCTTGACCTCCGAGCGGCCAAGCTGGCTGAAGTACTTGGGTGCGACGATGCCGGCCAACAGGCCAAGCACCACCAGCACCACGAGGAGTTCGAGCAGGGTGAAGCCACGTTGGGGGTTGGATCTGCGCTGCATGGTGGAGCCCTCCGCTGCATAGGAAGATGCTGTGTCAAGCACCATGCAACAGCCGTGCACGTCTGCCTCGGGCCCTTGCGCCATGCGGTACAGGAAGCGGCACAGTGCTTGCGTCGTGGACATGACCCTCGGGTTTTCCGGGGCATTTCCCCCACATCGGGGGCCACGACGAAGAGGCGGCCGACATGCGTGGACTCATCCTGGGTTTGATCTGGCTGGCGGCGGGAGCCGCCCAGGCCGATGTGTACATCTCCATCGATGCCAAGGGCGGCTACGTACTGACCAACGTTCATCGACCCGGGCGCCACTATCAGCGGGTGATCAGCGAACCGCTGGCCCAGGCTGGCCCGGCAAATGCGCAGTTGATCACCGGGCGCCCCTACGCCGAGCTGGTGGCTGCCGCGGCGCGGGCCCATAACGTGCCGCCTGCGTTGCTGCATGCGCTGATCAAGGCCGAGTCGGGCTACAACCCCAAGGCCCGCTCGCCGGCGGGCGCGGTGGGGCTGATGCAACTGATGCCTGATACGGCCCGTGAGATGGGCGTGGAAAACGCCCTGGACCCTGAGGACAACGTTCAGGGCGGCGCACGCTACCTCAAACGCATGCTGACCCTGTTCGACAACGACATTACCCTGGCTGTGGCCGCCTACAACGCAGGTCCGGATGCGGTGATGCGCCGGGGCGCGGTGCCGCCGTTCGCCGAAACCCGCCGCTACGTGCCCAACGTCCTGCGCGAATACCGCAAGCTGCAAGGGTTGGCGGCCGACTCGCCACTGTAACCTCGACCCGCGTTGAACCTTAAAGCGGTCACCCTTCGGCGGATGCTGTCAATTTAGAACCATGGCTCCCCCAACTCTGGGCTATAACCTTCAGAGGTGCCCAGCCCTGGAGTCCGCCATGGACATCGCCCCCCGTTCCGACGCCCTCGCAGTGCCTGCCGGTGGCGAGGTGGCAACCCCACGCAAGCCCTTTAACTTGCTGCGCTGGTATGCCTGGGTCAGCCTGGCGATCATCGTCTCGGTGGCTGCCGGGCTGGGGTTGATTTCCAGCCGCTTCATCATCGACGAAAGCGTGGAGCGCGATGCGCTGCTCTCCGCTCAGTTCATCACCTCGATCGCCGACGCCGAAGTGCGTCATGTGTCGATCCCTAATGTGCGTACCATGGGCGAGCTGCTTGACCCGCGCACTGATCGCACGGCGCTGCCGGATGTCGACCCCGATGCCCGGCGCAAGGCCCGGGGCGAGTTTCTGGACCATATCGCGCACCTGCCTGACATGCTCCTGGCCAATATCTATGCGCCGGATCGCACGGTGATCTGGTCAAGCAACCCCGCCCTGATCGGCAAACTGATCGAGGGCGACGACGACCTGGAGCGCGCCTTCGAATACAAGATGCGCGTCTCGGCCAGTTATCACGATTTCGAGCAGGTACGCGAAGAGCAGAAGTTCGTGACCCCGCCCGAGCAGCTGTTCATCGAGAACTACATCCCGCTGTTCGACGCCGATGGCGAGCAGGTCACCGCCATGGTGGAGATCTACAAGGAACCCCATGACCTGATCGTGCGTATCGAGCACGGCCTGATCCTCATCTGGGCGGCGATCACCGTCGGCGCCGGGCTGGTCTACATCGGCTTGTACGGCATCATGCGCCGCGCCGCCAAGCTGCTGGCCGTGCAGCAGAAGCGGTTGATCAACAATGAAACCTACGTAGCCCTGGGCGAGGTGTCCTCGGCGGTGGCGCACAGCTTGCGCAACCCGCTGGCGAGCATCCGCTCCAGTGCCGAGCTTGCGCAGGCCTTCGATGAAGGCCCGGCACAGCGCAACATCAATGACATCATCAGCCAGGTCGACCGCATGTCACAGTGGATTCGCCAGCTGTTGCAGTCGCTGCGCCCGCTTAATGACGAAGCGGAGGCGGTGGACCTGCTCCAGGCGCTGCAGGAAAGCCTGCAGACCTTTGCCGTGCCGCTGGCGCGCAGTGGTGTAAGCCTGGACCTGCAACCGTTACCGGCGGTTCAGGTTTTGGGGCATCCGGCGTTACTCAGGCAGATCTTCAGCAGCCTGATCGCCAACGCGCTGGAGTCGATGGAGCAGGGCGGCAAGTTGCGTGTCGAAGTGGTGCGCCAGGACCGGCGCAGCCTTACCCTGCGCTTGTCCGATACCGGCAAGGGCATGACCGAGCAGCAGGTGCGCATGGCATTCAGGCCGTTTTTCACCACCAAGCAGGGCGGGCTGGGCGTAGGCCTGGTGTTGGTCAAACGCATCATGGAGCGCTTTGGCGGGGCGGTGAGGTTGAGTAGCAGCGAAGGGCACGGCACTCGGGTTTCGCTGAATTTTCGCTTAGCTAAGTATTAACAGTTGGCTTCAAGAATATTCTATAAATGACTGATAAATATAGAATTAATGAATATTGGGTAATTAGTACCCAAATCTGGGGCTTTAAGCTTGATCTAGGATTAATTAGTGATCATAACCTACTGAAAAATATCCAATTATTGTTTTATTGATTTAGTGGCTGAGTTTTTGCAGCAAGAGATTGGCAACAAACGGCAGCTTAAGCGACCTGGGTGAAGTGCCATCAAATTGCTACTAACCGTAGCAAGGCTGCGCTTCAGAACGGACTCCCTGCGCGGGAACCACTCAATGCAGATGCTGGAAAACGAAGCGCCCGACAAAGCCTCTGCGGCCACCAGCGGTCTCGCGTCACCGCTGCGCGAGTTCAACCTGCTGCGTTGGTTTTCGATCATCAGCTTGTTGATCATCGCTTCAGTCGCCGGTGGCTTGGGTTACGTGTCTACGCGCTTCGTGGTGCGCGACAGCGTCGAGCGCGATGCCATGCTCACCGCCCAGTTCATTCAGGCCATGGCCCAGGCCGAAGTCCGCCATTCGCAGTTGCCGCCGGGCACTACCATGGGCGAACTGCTCGACCCCCGCCTGGACTTGCAGCACCTGCAATTCACCCCAGCGTTGGCCGAATCGACCCGCGTCGAATTCCTCGACCACGTCGAGCACCTGCCGGACACCCTGCTGGCCAACGTCTACGCCCGCGACCGGACCATCGTCTGGTCCACTAACCCGCAGTTGATCGGCAAACGCATCGAGGAAGATGGCGACCTGGACCACGCGTTCCGCTCGCGCAAGGCGGTTTCTGCCAGCTACCACAAGGCCGAGGAAGACCGTGAGGAGCAAAAATTCCTGCGTGAACCCAAGTACCTGTTCATCGAGAACTACATCCCGCTGTTCGACAGCCAAGGCGAGCAGGTGCTGTCGATGGTGGAAATCTACAAGGAGCCACAAGACCTGGTCCGGCGTATCCAGCGGGGTTACGTGCTGATCTGGGCCTCGACCCTGGTGGGCGGCGCGCTCATCTATTTCGGCTTGTTCTGGATCGTGCGCCGGGCGGCGCTCATGCTCAATCAGCAGCAGGACCGGCTGGTGGCCAGCGAAACCTATGTGGCCCTGGGCGAGATGTCGTCGGCGGTGGCCCATAGCTTGCGCAACCCGTTGGCCAACATCCGCTCCAGCGCCGAACTGGCTCAGGAAATCGCCAACCCCACCGCGCAGAAAAACATCAACGACATCATTGGCCAGGTGGACCGCATGTCACGCTGGGTACGCGACCTGCTGGTGTCGTTGCGTCCCGCCAGCGACGAGCCCGAGGCGGTGGACCTGGTCGCGGCCATCGAGGACACCCACCTGGCGTTCGCCCAACAAATTGCACGCAATGGGGTGCAGTTCTGCTACGAAGGCCCCGAGTTGCAATACGTGACCAGCCAGCCGCTGCAGCTCACGCAGATTCTCAACAGCCTGTTTTCCAATGCCATTGAAGCCATGCCGGCGGGTGGCGTGTTGCGCGCCCAGGTAAGCGTGCAGGATGGCCAACGTACGGTCATGCTGCTCAGCGACACTGGCAAGGGCATGACCCAACAGCAGGAGCGGATGGTGTTCAAGCCGTTCTTCACGACCAAGCAGGGCGGCCTCGGCGTAGGCCTGGCCCTGGTTCAACGCATCATGGAGCGTTTTGGCGGCTCGGTCAGCCTGAGCAGCCGCGAAGAGGAAGGAACCCGCGTTAGCCTTACTTTCAATATCGCAGCGGGAGGGGACCATGGAACACAGCATCCTGGTAGTCGAGGATGATGAAATCCTCGCTGACAACATTCGCACCTACCTGAGTCTCAAGGGCTATGAGGTGACGGTCTGCCACAGTGCGGAACTTGCGCTGGAGCAGATCAAACAGGCCCAGCCCGACGCTGTGCTGACCGACAACTCGTTGCCTGGCATGAGCGGGCACGACCTGTTGCGCACCCTGGTGGCACAGGTACCGGCGCTCAAAGTGATCATGATGACCGGCTACGGTAATGTCGAAGACGCCGTGCAAGCCATGAAGGAGGGTGCCTTCCATTACCTGACCAAGCCGGTGGTGCTGGCCGAGCTCAAGCTGACATTGGACAAGGCCCTGGCGGCCGAGCGAATGGAGCGTACCCTGTCGTTCTACCAGGAACGCGAGGCGCAAAAATCCGGGCTGCAGGCACTGATCGGCGAGTCGTCGGTGATGCTCAGCCTCAAACACACGTTGCACCAGGTGCTTGATGCCGAGCGGCGCATGGCCAGCGACGATCTGCCCCCGGTACTGGTCGAAGGCGAGACCGGCACCGGCAAGGAACTGGTGGCCCGCGCCCTGCATTTCGATGGCTCGCGCAGCAAGGGGCCATTCATCGAGTTCAATTGCGCGTCGATCCCGGCCAATTTGCTCGAAGCTGAGCTGTTCGGCCATGAGAAAGGCGCCTTTACCGATGCCAAGGAGCGCAGGGTGGGCCTGGTCGAGGCTGCTGATGGTGGCACGCTGTTCCTTGATGAAATCGGCGAGATGGACCTGGTGTTGCAGGCCAAACTGTTGAAGTTGCTCGAAGACCGCAGCATCCGCCGCATTGGCGCAGTCAAGGAGCGCAAGGTCGACTTGCGGGTGATCAGCGCCACCAACTGCAACCTTGAGCAGATGGTGCAGCAAGGCAAGTTCCGCCGCGACCTGTTCTTCCGGCTACGCATCATTGCGCTCAAGGTGCCACGGCTGTATGCGCGGGGGCAGGACATTCTGCTGCTGGCCCGGCACTTCCTGGCGCACCATGGCCGGCGTTATGGCAAGCCGAACCTGCGTTTTTCTGCCGAGGCAGAGGCCATGATGCTTGGCTACAGTTGGCCGGGCAACGTGCGGGAGCTGCGCAACATGCTGGAGCAGACGGTGTTGCTCGCGCCCAACGAGGTGATTCAGTCACATCAGTTGAACCTGTGCATGACCTTGATCGACGAGCCGCTGATACAGCAACAGGCGCCTACGGTATTGGAAATGCCACGGCATGAGCCCGAGCCAGGTACCAGCCTGCCCGACATGGAGCGGGACCTGGTATGCAAAACCCTGGACCGGACTGACTGGAACGTGACCAAGTCGGCGCGGATGCTGGGGCTTTCGCGGGATATGCTGCGTTATCGGATCGAAAAACTGGGGTTGACCAGGCCTGACAAGCGCCAGTGGTGAACGTGCGGGGGCGCGTTGCGCCCTTTTCGCGACGCAAGGCTTAACGCATTGATTTAGCTTCGACGCTGTGGGAGCGGGCTTGCCCGCGAACACCGGCGCAGCCGGTGCCATCCACCGCGTGGTCTCATTCGCGGGGCAAGCCCGCTCCCACAATGACCACTGTTCTCTGCGCGACAGCGCAACCCCAAGAGGCTGGGCAATCTCCCATAGAACACAACTTAACCCATTGAGTTAGCAGCGACGCTGTGGGAGCGGGCTTGCCCCGCGAACACCGGCGCAGCCGGTGCCATCCATTTTGTAGTGGCAAGACCAGGGCCTCAAGGGTTGCCAGTGCTCGTGCCTTGCCGCCCGGTACCTTGCGAACCGCTGCCCTCCATCCCGGGCAAATCATGTTCATCCTGCTGCCTTGCCGGTGGGCTCTCGGGGTCATTGCCCTGAGCCCGCGGGTCGGTATCGCGCGGCATCGGTTTCTCAATGGGGTTGAGGGTGCTGTCTACACCGGGTGTTGGCGCCGGGTTGTGCGGGTCGTCGGGGTAGGTCGGCCCAGTACCGACAGCCAGGGCCAGGGGCGAGACAAGCAGGGCGGTGAGCAGGAGGGGGCGGATCATGGTGCAGGCTCCTTTGCATCAGGGTGGGGGCAAGGCTTCTCTCTCGATTGGGCCATCGAGCTGACGCCAGGTGCCCCCATCCCGATCAACGGTCAAACCACCATCGACAACAACATGATGAAGATGATGCCCACCACCGAGAGGATGGTTTCCATCATGCTCCAAGTCTTGAAGGTCTCGGCCACGGTCATGTTGAAGTACTGCTTCACCAGCCAGAAGCCGGCATCGTTGACGTGTGACAGGATCAGCGAGCCCGCGCCAGTGGCTAGCACCAGCAGTTCACGGTTGACCCCCGGCACCAGGTCGATCACCGGCGCGACGATCCCCGCGCCCGTGATGGTGGCGACCGTCGCCGAACCCGTTGCGATGCGGATCACCGCCGCCACCAGCCAGGCCAACATGATGGGGGAGATTTCCGCCTGTACCGCCATCTGCCCGATCACGTTGCCGACACCGGTATCCACCAGCATCTGCTTGAAACCGCCACCAGCGCCGACGATCAGTACGATGGCCGCAGTCGGTGCCAGGCTCTGGTCGAGCATCTTCATGATCTGCTGACGGTTGAAACCACGCGCCGAGCCGAAGGTATAGAAGGCCAGCAGCAGCGCGGCGAGCAGGGCGCTGATGGGGTGGCCGATCAGGTCCATCCATTGGCGCACGATATGTTCGGCGGGCAGCACCACGTCGGCGAAGGTCTTGAGCAGCATCAACGCAACCGGCAGCAATACCGTGACCAGGGTGATGGTGAAACTCGGCAAGTTGCCCTGGTCGGACTCCTTGGCGATCTGATCCATCAGCTCCTGGGACGGGTTGCCTGGGATGTAGCGTGAGATGAAGTTGCCGAACAGCGGGCCGGCGATGATTGCGGTGGGCAGCGCAACGATCAGGCCATAGAAGATGGTCTTGCCGATGTCGGCATGGAAGATGCCGATCGCCAGCAGCGGCCCCGGGTGCGGCGGCACCAAGCCATGAACCACGGAAAGGCCGGCCAGCAACGGGATGCCGATCTTCACCAACGAAACGCCAGAGCGCCGGGCGACGATGAACACCAACGGGATCAACAGCACGAAGCCGATCTCGAAGAACAGCGGAATGCCGACCAGGAAGGCGGCGAACATCATGGCCCAGTGCACGTTCTTCTTGCCGAAGGCGCGGATCAGCGTCTGGGCGATCTGGTCGGCGCCGCCGGAGTCGGCCATCAGCTTGCCGAGCATGGTGCCCAGGGCGAGGACAATGCCGACGAAGCCCAGCACGCCGCCGAAACCGTCCTGGAACGATTTCATCACCTTGGCCACCGGCATGCCGGAGGTAAGGCCGAGGAAGCCGGCCGCGAGGGTCAGGGCGACGAAGGGGTGAACTTTGAAATGGGTGATCAGCAGGATCAGCCCGACGATGGTTACCAGGGCGTCGAGCAGCAGAAAGGTATCAGTAGCCAGTCCGAACATGGTTTTTATGCCTCGGTCTTATCGTTGTTTTGGGCGTAGCTTTATTGAGTTTCAGGCGCTTTCATTGGTCGAGACAGCGCTGTCTTTGGTGAGCCGGACACACCGCCAGGGTCAGGCGGTTTGCGCCAGGTCCCGCTCACCGCAGGGCTTTAGCCAGGTGTCTACCGTGTCGGCCAGCACATCAATGGCCTGGGTGGCATCCAGTGGCAGGGTCCGCGGCTCGCCATGCGGTGCTTCGAGGGCGGCGAACTGGCTGTCGATGAGGCTCGCCGGCATGAAGTGGCCGGGGCGGGCCAATACCCGTTTTTCGGCTTCGGCAGGGGTGAGCTCGAGAAACACGAACGCCAGGCCAGGCATGGACGCGCGCAATGTTTCGCGGTAGCGGCGCTTGAGTGCCGAGCAGGTCAGGATCGGGCGCTCGCCCGACTGCACTGTGGCCTGTAGCTCCTGGCCCAGACGCACCAGCCAGCCGGCACGGTCATCATCGTCCAGGGGGATGCCAGCGCTCATCTTGCGGATGTTTTCGGCAGGGTGGAAAGCGTCGCCTTCGATCAGGCGGCCGCCGCTTCTGGCAGCAATGGCAGCGCCGATGCAGCTTTTGCCGCAACCAGCCACGCCCATCACCACAATGGCGGACAGGGGAGAATTCATCAGTACCTCCTGCGGGTTGAGATAGCGCTGTCTCGTCGCTGACGATCAGGCACCTCCCCCGGTGTTATTGGTCTTGTCCTTACGCAGTATGGACGCTTGGCACAGTGCACGTGGAACCGCTACCAAAGATTACATTGCCTGCGTCCTGAGACAGCGCTACCTTAGTGGCCGTCCCCCTCCCTTGGCAAGTAGTAAAATTACAACATTCATGTCCCGTACAGGCTCCCGCACCACCGGTCGTCCCACCCTGGCTGAAGTCGCCAGGCTTTCCGGGGTTTCCCCGATCACCGCATCCCGCGCTTTGCGTGGCGTCAGCACGGTTGCCCCGGAGCTGGCCGAAAAGGTTGCCGCTGCGGCGGCGAGCCTGGGCTATGTCGCCAATCCGGCAGCCCGCGCATTGGCTTCGGCGCGCAGCCAGTCGGTTGTGGTGCTGATCCCATCGTTGTCCAACCAATTGTTCATCGACACCCTTGAAGCCATTCACGAGGTGATGCGCCCGCGTGGGCTTGAGGTGTTGATCGGCAACTATCACTACGATATTGCCGAAGAAGAGAACCTGATCCGTAATTACCTGGCCTACCAGCCTTGCGGCATGCTGCTGACCGGGTTCGAGCGCAGTGATGCGTCGCGGCAGATGCTGGCGGCCAGTGGCGTGCCCTGCGTGCACATGATGGAGCTGGGCGGCGAGGCGGGTGCGTTGTCGGTGGGTTTCTCGCAGCAACAGGCCGGGCGAGCCGCGGCCAGGCACTTGATCGAGCGTGGGCGGCGGCGGTTGGCGTTCATTGCCGCGCAGCTCGACCCGCGCGTGATGCAGCGTGCCGAAGGCTTCCGCCAGGCACTGGCCGAGGCCGGACTGCACGCGACGGAGCTGGAAATCCTTGCGCCGGAGCCGTCTTCCATCGCGTTGGGCAGCGCGTTGTTCAGCCAGCTGATGCAACAAGCGCCGGATGTCGACGGTATCTTCTTCTGCAACGACGACCTGGCCCAGGGCGCGGTCTTGCAAGCACTGCGCCAAGGGGTAGAGGTGCCGCGCCAGGTGGCAATGGTGGGCTTCAATGATTTGCCCGCTTCGGCGCACATGGTCCCGCGGCTGACCTCCATTCGCACCCCAAGGGCTGCCGTTGGTCGGGGTGCCGCGCTGGCCCTGCTGGCCTTGCTCGACGGCAAGCGGGTCGCCAGCGAGCAGCAGGACCTCGGGTTCGAGCTGATGGTGCGTGAGAGTTCTTGACGCCCCGCGCGCGTATCCAAAGGCCTCGGGTACTCATTACAAGGTGATATCAATATGCTTGCACGGCGCTAAGGCCCATCTATGCTCAGGACACCCCGCGCATTGAGGAGCCCGGCGTCATGTTCGATTTTCATCGCAAGTCTGATTTGATCGAGATTGAACGCAGCCATCACGCACTGGCCAGCGCGCAAGCGAAGCTGGCGGCGATCAGCCGCTCCATGGCGATGATCGAGTTCGCGCCCGACGGCACCATCCTCGACGCCAATGAGCGTTTCTGCCAGGCCATGGGGTACAACGTCGAAGACTTACGCGGCAAGCATCACCGATTGTTTTGCGACCCGGTCTATGCCAAGACGGCCGAATACCAGCAGCTTTGGCGGGAACTGGGGCAGGGCAAGGCCATCAGCGGCACCTTCGAGCGCATCGACAAGGCAGGCCGTGAGGTCTGGCTCGAAGCCAGCTATATGCCGGTACTGGATGCGCAGCGGCAAGTCACCAGCGTGATCAAGGTGGCGTCAGACATCAGCCAACGGGTTGTGCAGGAACACGAAAGCGAAAGCCTGCTCAAGGCCATCGGCCGCTCCATGGCGGTGATCGAGTTCACCCCTGCAGGCCGGGTCATCAAGGCCAACCAAAACTTTCTGGCCACCATGGGCTACCGCTTGGAAGAGGTGGTCGGGCGTCACCACGGGTTGTTTTGCCTGCCCCGCGAGCGGGAGTCATCGGCGTATCGGGAATTCTGGGCTTCTCTCAACCGTGGTGAATACCATTCACACCGTTTCGAGCGGATCACCAAGCAAGGTCAGACGGTCTTTCTCGAAGCCTCCTACAACCCCATCTTCGACAGCAAGGGCCGCCTGCACAAGGTGGTCAAGTTCGCCAGCGATATCACTCGCCAGGTCTGCACCCAGCAGAGCGCCGCCGATGCCGCCCACGCCAGCTCCATGCAGACCGATGCCTGCGCGCGCAAGGGGACCGAGGTGGTGCAGCAGGCGGTGCAGGTGATCGAACAGATTTCCCAGGAGCTCAATGATGCGGCGCGCAGCATCGATGCGGTGAGCAAGCAGTCGGACGTCATCGGGCAGATTGTCCTGACCATTCGCGGTATCGCCGACCAGACCAACCTGCTGGCGTTGAACGCGGCCATCGAGGCGGCGCGAGCCGGCGAGCATGGGCGCGGGTTCGCCGTGGTTGCCGATGAAGTGCGCAACCTCGCCTCGCGCACCAGCAAGGCAACCCTGGAGATCGTCGATGTGGTGCGACAAAACCATGATTTGTCGCTGTTGGCGGTAGCCAGCATGCAGTCGAGCCTGACCCGTACCGGCCATGGTGTTGCCCTGGCCAACGAGGCTGGCACGGTGATCATGGAAATTCAGCAGGGCTCACGCCACGTAGTCGATGCGATCAGCCAGATCAGTTCGACGCTGCAGTTGCACTGAGGGCGTCGCCCAGTTCGTGCAACAGGGTCTGCATGCTGGTCTGCAATTGCTGGCGTAGTTCAGCCGTTGGCAGCCCTTGGGCCTGGGCCTGCTCGATGGCTTCGCAGTCCTTGACCAGCGTGCGCACCTTGAGCATTTTCGCCCCGCCTTTGATGCGGTGGGCCAAGGCGCGCACCGCGTCGCCACCCGCGTCTGACCCAAGTGCGCGCAATGCGGCCAGGTCTTCGCCGGCGCTTTTCGACAGTTGTTCGAGCAGGTGTCGGGTGAGTTGTTCATCGTCCTGAGTCAGGTGGCGCAATTCGCTCAGGTTGAATCCACTGCTACGGGCGGGTGAAGGCGGGGGGGCCGAGCTGGCTTGGGGCAGGTGGGTTTTGAGCGTCTGCAGGCCAATCGGCTTGAACAGGCATTCATCCATGCCACTGGCCAGGCAGCGCGCACGCTCCTCGGCCTGCGCGTTGGCGGTGACGCCGAGAATCTGGCACGCGGCCAGTGCGCCTTCGCGTTCAAGGGTGCGAATTCGGTGAGTCAGTTCGTGGCCGTCCATGATCGGCATGCTGCAGTCGGTGATCACCAGGTCAAACCGGGCTGCCTGCCACCGCGCCAGCGCCGCTTCGCCGTTTTCAGCCAGGGTTACGCGATGCCCCAGTGTGTTCAGTTGCCGCTCCAGCAACAGCAGATTGGCCGGATAGTCGTCGACCACCAGAATGTTCAGCGGGCCGCTGCTGCTCTCCAGCACCGGGGCACGCTGCTCTGCAGGTGCCGGTGCGTGGCTTGCGGGTAGCTGCAGGCTGACTTGCACCTTGGTGCCCACGCCTTCGACACTGTGCAGGCTCAGCGTGCCTTGCATCAGTTCGGCCAACGTGCGGCTGATCACCAGCCCCAGGCCGGCGCCTTGGCGTGCCCGCGGGCCGTGGGCCTGGGCGAAGGCGTTGAACAGCCGGGCCTGGTCTTCGGGGCTGATACCAATGCCGCTGTCGCGCACGCACAGCTCGACCTGCAGGTCGCCGTTGCTGTCGGGCAGCGACAGGGTCAGGCTGGCATGCACTTCACCGCGCTCGGTGAACTTGATGGCGTTGCTGATCAGGTTGGAGAGCACCTGCTTGAGTCGCAGGGGGTCTGCCAAGACCCAGGCAGGCGAGGCTGGCAGCGCGCTGTGCAGGTGCAGGCCTTTGATTCGCGCATTGCCTTCGAATACCCGCAGCGTGTTGCGCACCAGTTCGACCAGGTTGGTCGGTACCGGTTGCAAGGTCATGTGCCCGGACTCGATGCGCGAGATGTCGAGGATGTCGCCGATCAGCTCCAGCAAGCCGATGGCCGAATCGTGGGCAGTCTGCAGTGCCTGGGTATCGCAGCGGCCGGCGCGGCTGTCCTCCAGGGCCAATTCCAGCAGGCCGATCACCGCATTCATCGGGGTACGGATTTCATGGCTCATGGTTGCCAGGAAAGTGCTCTTGGTCTGGCTGGCCTGTTCGGCATCGTCCTTGGCCTGGCGCAACTGTTCGAGCAGGCCGCGGCTCAAGGCCAGTTGGGCTTGCAGGGCGTGCTGGGCTTCGGTGCGCTGGTGGATCAGTTTGCGCAGGTAGCTGTTCCAGAAAACCACCCCGGTCAGCAACAGGGCCGACAGCACCAGTACTTGCAGCGCCAGGGTGCGGTAGTCGCGCCAGGGGCTGTCGCTGACCAGTGTGCTGGTGCGCCAGCGGTTGATCAGTTGGTCCAGTTCTTCTGGAGGGATGCTCAGCAGCGCCTTGTCGAGAATGGCCTGCAGTTGCGGTTGGTCCGGGACTACGGCGAATGCCGCGATGGCCGGGCTGTCGTCCAGCACACTGGCGATACGCAGCCGGTCCTTGAATACATGGTTGATGTAGTAGGTGGCGTTGATGTGGTTGCTCAATGCAACGTCGGCGGCGCCATTGGCCACCGCCTCCATGAGCCCGAGGGGGTTGTCCACTTCCACCATTTTGGCGTGCGGGTAGCGGCGCACGAGTTCTGCCTGCTGCGGCGAGCCGCGAACCAAGGCTACGCGCTGGCCGTCGAGGGCTTTGGCCTGCGCCGATGATGTTGCATCGTTACGGGTGACCAACACCCGTGGGCTGACCAGGTAGGGGCGGGTAAAACGCAATTGCTTGGCGCGTTCTGCGCCGTAGCCCAGAGCGCCGATCATCTGCGCGTCACCACGTGCCAGGCGGTCGACCATCACCTGCGCCGACTGGCTCTCGATGGGCTTGAAATGCAACCCCGTGCGCAGGGATATCTGCTTGAGCAGTTCCAGCGTGATGCCGCTGGTGCGGTGCTGTGTGTCATTGAAGGTCAGCGGCGCGAGTGAGGTGTTGATCAGCACCTTGACGGTGGGGTTGCGGGCTATCCAGTCCTCTTCTTCAGCGGTCAGCGCCGTCAGGTGGCGCTCCAGCAGCAGGCTGGTGTTACCGCTGGTCCAGCGGCGCAGGATGGTCAGGCGCTCGCTTTCGGTGATTCTGGCCAAGGCCTTGTCGACCAGGCCCAGCAAGCGTTGGTTGTCGTTGGCCAGGGCAAACGCAAAGATACCGGGCGCCACCTTGCAGAAATGGTCGATCTTCACCGTGCCCTGGTAGCTCTTGCCGATCAGAAAGTCGGTGCTGATGGCATCGCCTAGGTAGGCGTCGGCCTCGCCCAGCTCGACGGCGGCAAGGCCTGCCAGGGTTGAGCGGTACAGGCTCAATTGCGCCTTGGGGTAGAGCGCGCGCACGGTATTGGCGGGCAGGTAGTGATCGACCATGGCCAGGCGCAGGCCGTTCAGGTCTGGGGTGGCTTTCAACGAGCGGCCTTCGCGGGTGACGATGACCGGCAAGTCGTCGGCGTAGGGCTCGCTGAGGCCTAGCTGGGCATCGGCCGCCTCGAAGCCGTTGGAGCTGCCCAATAGGTCAATGTGGCCGTCCCGCAGTGCGGCAATGGCTTCGTGGCGGTTGTCGAACCGCCGGACTTCGATCGGGATGCCGAGCTGTTCGGCGATGATGCCTGCATAGTCGGCGCTCAGGCCTTCGTAGTCACGTTGGCTGATGTTGATCTCGAAGGGCGGGTAATCAGGCCGCGAGCTGCCCAGCACCAGGTGGCCGCGCCGCTGCAGCCATTGGCGGTCCTGGTCGTCCAGTTGCATGGGCGCTGCGGCGCTGATCGAGCGCGCGAGCAACTGCCGTGGTTCCCTGTCGGCAAACACGCCGGTGGAGCCGGCCAGGCCGATGATCAGCAGGATGCTCGCCAGCAGGCGCTTCATGGCAACCTGGCTCAGTTGACGCTGTTGCGCTTGGCCAGATCGACCATTTCCACCAACGATTCGGTCTTGAGCTTCTCCATGATGCGGCCCCGATAGGTGCTGATGGTTTTGGCGCTGAGGTTCATGCAGGTGCCGATGTTCTTGTTGTTTTCACCGCGAGCAAGGCGTCGCAGCACTTCCATTTCGCGGTTGGACAGGCTGCCCAGGCGTGTTGGTTCGCTTTCCAGCGAATTGCTGTTGACCGACATCTGCGGGAAGGTCGAATAGCCTTTGACCAGGGCTTTGAGTGCAAACAGCAGGGCCTCATGGTCTTCGTCCTTGGTGACGAAGGCACCGATGCCGGCATCCAGGCAGCGTCTTACGTACAGGTCGGTGGCTTGCCCGGTCAGCACCATGATCTTGGGCACTGGCTCCAGACACTGAAGCCGTTTGATGACCTCCATGCCGTCCAGGCCGGGTAGTCCGATGTCCAGCAGAACGACGTCCGGGCGCAGTTCGCGCGCCACCTGGGCCACCTCATTGCCATTGCCGACTTCGCCAACGACGTGAAAACGCTCCCGCTCAAGCAGCAGGCGCAAGGACAGTCGGACAATAGGGTGGTCGTCGACGATCAGGACGGTTGTCATCAAGAAAACTCCTGTAGGGATGTGGTCCGCTTCCTGGAACACTCAGGAATACGTCTGCAAGTGGGTTTATCGGAAGCGCTGCAAGATACGACCATTCCCCAGGTTTGGTAATGCCGAGTATAGAGTTGTTGATTAACCCTGTGCGAGTTGTTGAAAATTCCTACAAAAAACAGGGATAGACACCGCCCGCTCGACGTGGCGATGCCTATTTTCGCAAGGCCGCTACGCGCAGTCGGTGTGGGATTTGAGCACGCGCAGGGTCGAGGCGGGGTTGTTGGCCAGCGCTTGGCCGACCCGTGTCGGGCGTGTCAGCAACTGGCCAGAACAGTTCGGGCAGCGGCCGTGCAGGCGGGTGTCGGCACAGGTACGGCAGAACGTGCATTCGAACGAGCAGATCAACGCGTCCGGGCTATCGCCCGGCAGGTCGGCGTCGCAACACTCACAATTGGGTCGTAGCTCCAGCATTGGCATGGCTCCTGTTTGCACACGGGAGCCTGGAGTCTGCTACGCCAGTGCCAAGGCTGGCAATGCTCAGTCGCCAGGGCGATAGAGGTGCGCGTGCCCGGCTCGGTACAGGGCCGACTCGGCGAACGGCGTGTCCCCCAGCACATGGCCCACGAGTATCAGCGCGGTACGGCGAAAATCCTTCAACGCCACGCGTTCGACGATATCGTCAAGGGTGCCGCGCACCCAATCCTGGTCCGGCCAGGTGGCGCGATGGACGACGGCAACCGGGCATTGCGGGCCATAGTGGGGTAACAGTTCACTGACAATACGCGGCAGGTGCTTCACGCCCAGGTGGATGGCCAAGGTGCTGCCATGGCGCGCCAGATCGCCCAGTTGCTCGCCAGGCGGCATCGGCGAGGTGTCGCCAAAGCGGGTGAGAATCACGGTTTGCGACACTTGCGGCAGGGTCAGCTCGCAGCCCAGCAGGGCCGCACTGGCGGCGGTGGCGGTGACGCCCGGGATGATCTGATAATCGATGCCCAGCTCACGCAGGTGGCGGATCTGCTCGCCGATCGCGCCATATAGGCTGGGGTCGCCGCTGTGGACGCGGGCCACGTCCTGGCCTTGTGCGTGTGCCGTGCGCATGGCGCTGATGATCTGCTCCAGGTGCAGTTCGGCACTGTTGATCACGGTCTCGGCCTGGTGCCCTTCGAGCACGGCAGCGGGTACCAGGGAGCCGGCGTAGATGATTACCGGGCACTGGCGGATCAAGCGCTGGCCCTTGACCGTGATCAGTTCCGGATCGCCGGGGCCGGCGCCGATGAAGTAGACCGTCATGGAAAGTCCTTGCAATAAAAGGGATGCGGCGATTATCGCCCGCAGGCCAGGGCGAGGGTAGCCGGGCCGAGCACCTGGCGTGTAACCCGCAGCTTGGCAGTGCCGAGGTGCTGGCTGGCCATGGCCAACGCCGCGCTTTCTGCCACGCCCCAGCAACCGCTGTGCGCGTGGGCGACGGCCGAGCGATGGCTGAGCAGGGGCTCAAAGGGCAGCAGTTGCCGGGCATCGTACAGCAGCAGCGGCAGGCCAAGGCGTTTGGCAAGTTCCTGCAGGCCGGGTTCGTCGGCCTTCAAGGTGATACTGGCGATACCGCGCAGTGCTGACAGCGCCAGACCATGGTCATTCAAGGCCTGGCGCAGCAGGGTTTCGAGGGTGTCCGCCGGGCAGCCCCGGCGGCAGCCGAAGCCGGCGTACAGCGCCGGCATCGAAGGGTGCAGCGCCATCAAGCCTGGCTGGAGCGGCGGTACAGCCACGCGCTAAGCAGGCCCAGGGCCACCCAGAAGGCCGCGTTGGTCAGCCAGGAGGCGATCTTGAATTGGGCTTCCAGGGCCTCGGGGGCGAGGCTTTGATGAACCTCGGGTTGCGGTGCACCAAACACATGCGGCAGTACCAGCAACACGGCGCCCAGCGCCTTCAGCAGCCAGTGGCGGGCAAACACCAACAGCGCCAGGCCCAGGGCGGTGGCACTTGCGGTGCCGACCCACCAAGCTTGGCGTTGCCCCAGGTCGGCGGCAGCGGTGCCCGGTAGCTCAGGCGGCAGGCCCAGGGTAGGCGCCAGGCAGAACACGGCAAACCCCGCCAGGCCCCACAAGGCGCCGGTGCCCGCGCGCTTCGGCTCACGCAGGCTGTACAAGGCGACGAGTATCAGCGCGAAGCCGACTGCGACCACCAGGTTGCCACCGGTGGTGGACAGGATGCGCTGCCAGCCATCCTCAGGCGACCAGGCTTCTTCGCTGTGTTCATGGGCGCCAGCGCCGTGCTCATGATGCTCGGCGGCCGGTGCGGCGGACTCGTAGGTTTCCGCTTCAAGAATCAATGGAGCAACCCAGAAGCTTTGCAGCAGGGTCAGCAGCAAGGCGGCAAGCAGCCCGCTGAAGCCCGCGGTACGGGCAATGCGCGTGATCATGGGGCGTACTCAGTGGCAGGGGAAGGCGGCGCTGTGACGGGTGTCGTGGGCCGCATTGTGGACGGCCTCGATGTGCGAGAAGCCGGCAAAATAGACCAGGCACAGGCCCAGCAGGCTGGCGCCGACGGCGATGACGACACGCTGACTGAGGGTGACGGGGGTGGCAATGCTGTGTTTGGCGCTGGTGACGGGCATGACGCGTTCCTCTGCTTTTTGTGGGCAACGGGCAAGCGCGGCAGCCCCGAACGTGATCCGCCCAGGGGAATGCGACAGCGCCCGCCCACCGCGGGGTGTTCATGAACGCCAGGCCGGTCTCCGGGCTCACGAGGAGGAGCAGGGCTCCTGAAAAGCGCCCCTTCCCATGCCAGATGACGCGGCACAGTGGTCTAGACGCTTCGCTCGCTTACCGTTGCGGGGGCAGCACCGGCTTTGTCGTGCCCTGGTCGAGGGCTTGCGACGCACCGGTTTCCCGTTTCACCCCCTGAGGGGCACCTGAACGCGAGGCATTAGGAGACCACGAGGCAGGTTTTCCGTCAATTGCACAGCGGTATGCGCGTGAAAAGTATTTCAGAAATTGTAGGCCAGCAATTTTCGGGTTTTGCAGTGTCTGTGAGCTCGAGCGCCGCCCGCGCGGCGCTTGAGCTCACAGGCGGCAAAAGAGTCCCGCCATGCCCTAAGCTGTCCGCGCGCTACGCCCAGCCTCCCGCTGCGCCACCAACCCGCGAATCCGTGGAATCAGTTCCTGCCCATACTCCACCGCATCGCGCAACTGATCGAACCCGCGGAACAGGAAGGTGCTAACCCCCAGCTCGTAGTACGCCAGTGCCGCCTCAGCCACCTGGTCCGCTGTCCCTACCAGCGACGTCGAGTTGCCCGCACCGCCGCCCAAAGCGGCAATCTCGGTCCACAGCCGGGTGTCATGCACCTTGCGCTGGCTGGCCAGTTGCACCAGGCGCTCTGAGCCGGCGTTGCTTTTGCCAAAGTTCTTCTCGCGGCGGTTGCCCTGGCGGATGCCGATGCGCGTCTGGGCATCGGCCAGAATGCGTTCGGCGCGGGCCCAGGCTTCTTCCTCGGTAGCCCCCAGAATTGGCCGCAGCGAAAGGCTGAAGCGAATGTGCTGTTCACGCCCATAACGGGCTGCAGCCTTGCGCACCTTGGCAATACGCTCGCGAACCTGCTCCAGCGGCTCGCCCCACATCATGTAGACGTCGGCATGCTTGGCGGCCACTTCGACTGCGGCGTCTGACGCGCCGGAGAAGTATTTAGGTGCATTTTGATTCTGGGGCTGATCTGAGATTTTTGTATCCCGCGCCCAAGCTATACATGCCTGTCACTGCGTCATGGCGCTCGCCATTAAAGCCCACAGGCATTTCTCCAAGTGATCGGTAAAAACCAAAGGCGGTGTGAGTCAGGACGCATAATTCGTCATTCCCAACAGTCATGAGTGAGGAATTCATGCTGTCTGAGCTAATTAAGTCAGTGCGAGAGTGCGTGCCGTGATAAAAGGCAGAGGCCTGGCCGTCTGCATAAAATAATCCAGTGTTTTTAGATGAAGAGATAAAGGAGGAGGGGCGATCAGATTTGTAAAATATAAACATGATGTGCGCTCCTCATTTTGCTCCAGCCTGAGAGGTTGCCCGGAGCTCCGCAACTAGCAAAAATGCCAGGCAGACGCGGCACCTTGTGCCGCGAATGGGCTGCAAGGCAGCCCCCGAGGGCTTCAAGCTCAAGCCGCAACACTGATCGACCGCCCGGGAGCGGCGGCAATCAGTCCTCGCGTGTACTCACTCGCCGGCCTGTCGAACACCTGCGTCACCGTCCCTCGCTCCACCACCTGCCCCTGGCGCAGTACCAGCACCTGGTCGGCCATGCTCGCCACCATCGCCAGGTCATGCGACACCAGCACATAATTCCTCGCGTTCCTGAGGGAAATCGACGCATCAGTCCCTGCTCAGATGCCGATTCACCTGATTATGGATGAGGCAAGGATGTCCTCCGCCTTTTTCACCGCCCTATGCTTATCTGGGGTTTGGGGAGTATGTTTTCAGTCGGTAAACATCTTCGGGAAGATCGTTAGGTAAGCGCCTGATTCGCATAGCAATTTTAGTATAGTAGTCTTCTTGCTGAGGGATCCATGCGGTCGTATCAATTGTTCCTCCCGCAGCCCTCACAACAACCCCGGTTGTGTTAGCTAGGCGTTGAGGGAAATTGGTTTTCCCCAAATTGCAGGCAAGTAGTGTGATTTTTCTGTAATCTTCAGGATTTATCTTATTTGATAACATCCAGCTTGCAAGCTGCGATTGTGTTTTATTCTGTCCTTCTATGGAAATAGTTTGCCCGTGACCATGTGTGAAAATCACTAGCTTAGGTTTACGTAAAAAATTGTTAGTGGTTCTGTAAAATCCATCACCGTCTTCTCCCCAGCTGTAAATTGCCTTTAATTTTTTATACGAATTATACTTTCGACCAAAAAATCGCGCGACGCTGAATTGGCCGTCCGGGTCAAAGTTATTAACCGGATCATTCAGTGCATAGGCGTATGAGTTGATCCCGCCTTTGCCAAACGGACTCACCCTGTCAGGGCTTGTGAACCGCATCAATGTTGAAAGCCAGCGATAGCCAGCGCCTAATGGGTACTGCTGGCTCAATGGTTCCCAGAGTTCTCCATTGAATCCCACCGGCACGTCCACAATTCCACGAGCAAAGCCATAAACGGAGTACGCAATCAACTGACGGTAATTTGGGCTAATCGCTCCCTGAAGCGAATGCATACTATCAATAGCGGCCAGATCGGAAGGGCGCGATGCGCTATGCTGTATGGCAAGCGCTTGGCGACCCTGTCTCAGTATCCGGGTAGCCTTGGAGGGATGGATTAACGTCGTGGGGAAAGTTTGTTGGTAGAAATACAGCATTTGATAGGCTCCCGGTTTCCCTTCCCTTCACTTCACTCTCATTGTTTCTCCGTAAACTTGCAACTGGTAGAAATATCAGGTCGCGGGAATCGCGTGAAACATATTCATTGCGCGCAACCTGACGTTGATATAGCGACACTTAGCACCCCATCGCGACACAGGGTCGCTCTAAAACGGACCGCGTGGCCCCGCAACCACCGCGACCGTCTCTCTAAAGCAATCTCTCAAGGGTTCCAAGCTCAAGCCGCAACAGTGACCAACTGCCCGGGGACAGCGGCAATCAACTCTCGCGTGTAATCACTCGTCGGCCTCTCGAACACCTGCGCCACTGTCCCTCGCTCCACCACTTGCCCCTGGCGCAGCACCAGCACCTGGTCGGCCATGCTCGCCACCGCCGCCAGGTCATGCGACACCAGCACATAAGCCATGCCCAGCTCTCGTTGCAGCTCATCCAGCAGTGCCAGAATCTGCGCCTGCACCGACACATCCAGCGCGCTGACCGGCTCGTCGAGCAGCAACAGTTCCGGCTCTAGCGCCAGCGCCCGGGCAATCGCCACCCGCTGGCGCTGGCCGCCAGACAATTCGCGGGGCAGGCGGTCAAGGTAATGGAGAGGAAGTTGCACGCGTTCGATCAGTTCGCGAGCGCGCTGCTCCAGTGCTGCGCCTTTGAGCAGGCCAAACGACACCAGCGGCTCGACGATGCTGTCAAACACCGTGAAACGCGGGTCGAGGGCGGCGAAGGGATTCTGCTGTACCAGCTGCATGCGCCGGCGCAAGGGGCGGAACTGGCGCCAGCCGTGGCCCGTGACATCCTGCTGGTCGAACAGCACATGGCCTTGGCTGGGCGCTTCCAGGCCCAGGGCAATGCGCAGGGCGGTGCTCTTGCCCGAACCGGATTCACCGACGATGGCCAGCGTTTGCCCCGGGTGAACCTGCAAGTCGAGGCCCTGCAACGCGACAAAGCGGTTGTCCTGGCTTTTGACCTTGGGCAATTCGAACGTCTTGCCAACACCTTGCAGGCTGAGGATCGGCTTTGCGCCCGGCGCCAGCTGCCGGGGCTGGCGACGAGCGCTGAATGCCGGCGCGGCATTGAGCAGGGCGCGGGTGTACGGGGGCTGTGGTGCCTGCACGATCTGCGCGGGTGGGCCCTGCTCCACCAGCTCGCCCTGCTTCATCACCAGCAGGCGGGCGCGCACGGCCGGGTTGTCCAGGCCAACCTGGGCAAGCAATTCCAGCACATCGGCATCAACGCTGCGCGAGCAGCCGGCGAGGGCCAGCGCCAGGGTGCAGGCGGCTAGCTAAACTGTCCAACTTTCTGAGGGCAGTCCAGATACAGCGGCAACGTGCTTCCTGTGGGAGCGGGCTTGTCCGCGAAGAGGCCGGATCGGCTGTCGAGGTCAGTCCTGGTAATCCAGCCCCTCCCGATCCAATTGGCGGATCAACGCATCCCAATGCCGCTGAATCCCTTCGCCCAGCCCATCGGAAAACCGCTTGGACTGCTCATGCACCTTGGCAATCGCCGCCGGTGCCGCATGCAGCAGCTGATCATGGCCCCCAGCCTGCGCCGCCACCTGGATGTTGCAGGCACGCTCCAGCCCATGCAGCTCGCGGAACGCATGCTCGACACTGACCCCACCGGTGAGCAGGCCGTGGTTGCGCAGGATCAGGATGTTGCTGTCACCCAGGTTGGCAACCAGACGCTGTTGCTCGTCCAGGTCGAGGGCGACGCCTTCGTAGTCGTGGTAGACCACTCGGCTGTAGTAGGCCAAGGCGTGCTGGGAAATGGGCAGCAGCCCATCGCGCTGGGCCGAGACGGCGGCACCATCGCGTGTATGGGTATGCAGCACCGCCTTGAGGTCGGGCCGCGCGCGGTGGATGGCGCTGTGGATGACGTAGCCGGCCTGGTTGATGCCAAGGCCCAGTGGGTCGTCGATGAGGGTGCCGTCGACATCCACCTTGACCAGGTTGGACGCGGTGATTTCATCGAACAGCAAGCCAAAGGCGTTGATCAGGAAGTGTTCGTCAGGCCCTGGCACCCGCGCTGAAAAGTGCGTGTAGATGTGGTCGGTCCAGCGGAACAACGCCGCCAGGCGATAGGCTGCGGCCAGTTTCACCCGTACCTCCCATTCCTCGGCGCTGACCCGCTGGCGAACGGTGTTTGCGTGGGGGGATACGACAGACAATGAGCTCATGATGTTCTCCAGAAAATAGGGTCAGTAGCCGCGCTGGATATCGACCAGGTTGCGCAGCGGCGCCTGCTCGCGGTAACGGGCAAAGTTGTCGAGGAAGGCTTCGAGCAGCGCGGGGTAGCCGTCCTCGGAAATCGCCGAGGTGTGCGGCGACAGAAATACGCGCGGGTGGTGGTACAACGGGTGGCCTGCCGGCAGGGGTTCCGGGTCGGTGACATCGAGGCTGGCGCGGCCGATCAAGCCACTGTCCAGGGCTTCGAGCAGGGCTTGCTGGTCGAGCAGAGCGCCGCGGGCGATGTTGATCAGGTGCAGGCCGGGCTTGGCCTGGGCCAGCACCTGGCGGTTGATCAGCCCTCGCGTGGCCGAGGTGAGCTGTGCGGCGATGACCAGATGATCGCTGCCTGCGAACAGCTGTTGCAGGCACCCGACGCGCTCGACACCGGGCACCTCGGCAATCGGCTGGCCCGGGCGGTTCAGCGCCAGTACCTGCATCCCCAGTGCGCTGGCCTTGCGCGCCAGGCTCTGGCCAATGCTGCCGAAGCCGAAGACACCCAAGGTGCGGCCGCGCAACGGCGCCAAGGGGGTCAGGCGCCAGTCGGCATCGTTCACCCACAACCCCGGCAGTTGCTTGGCGGCGGCAAAGACCAGGGCCAGGGCGAATTCTGCGACCTGCTCGGCATTGGCGCCCTTGCCACTGGTGACCGGTGGCCCCTGGAATACCCAGTCAGGGTAGAAATCGATGCCTGAAGACACCACCTGTACCCAACGCAGCGACCAGGGCCAGCCTGGCGGCGGGGTGTCCACGCGGTTACCGCGGATGTTGATCGGGCGCACGATGAACACATCGGCGGGTACATCCAGCTGCAACTGGCCCGGCGCGATGTCGATGACTTCGTGGTCGGGCAGATGCTCGCGCAGGTATTGGTTGGCCTGGGGGTCAAGCTGGCTGGCAATGATCGAGTGGCTCATGCTGCCACCTGCGCCAGCGCTGTGCGCCCGACCTGGCCCAGCACGGCATCGTCCTGTGGCGTGTGGATGCGGCTGCACAGCACATCACGGTAGTGGCGCTCCAGCGGGTTGCGGCGCGACAAGCCCGGATTGCCAGCGGCCTCGATGGCCAGCTCCACGGCCTGGATGGCGTTGCGGCTGACCAAGTGCTTGATCTGCCCAGCGTGACGCGGGTCGATGTGCCCGGCCACCGCCGAATCCAGCAGGCTGCGGTTGGCGAACAGCAGGGTATCGATGCGCCCGACCACCTCTTGGAAGCGCGGCAGGCTGGCCAACGGCGCACCCAGATTGGACGGCGCTCGGCTATTGAGGAACGCGACCAGCCAGTCTCGGGCCGCCTGGGCGACGCCGTCGTACAGCGCTGGCAGCAACACCGACATCCACAACAGGCCGGTGCCGTCGAGTTCGGGGCGCTGCGCGCTGGCAGGGCTGACGCTGACGGCATGGCCCAGGGGGATCAGCACGTCATCGAACCGCACCTCGTGGCTGCAGGTAGCACGCATGCCCAGGTGGTCCCAGTCTTCGGCGATGCTGATGCCGGGTGTGCTCGGGCTCGACGCGAAAGGCGTTGATCAGCGCACCGTTGGCCACCGCGTCACGGGCCACCTGCAGGCGCAGGTGCTCGGGCCAGCGGGCTTCGTCCTGCAGGCGAAAGTGCTGCAGGTACTGCATGACCAGGATCAGGGCGGTGGACGGGTCGCCCTTGCCGACGGCGGCAACCACTTGGCGTGCGGTGGCCAGGTCGGCGCCGCCGCCACCGAGGGCGCGGGGTACGGTCAGGCTCAGCAGGCCGTGGCGGTGGAGCAGGCTGAAGTTGTCGGCGGGGAACTGACCGCTGCGGTCATAACGCTCGGCGTTGGCAGCAAGTGCCTGGGTCAGCTCGGCGAGCGCAGTGGCGGATGGAGGGTGACTCATGAAGTATTCATCCCTGGAACACGGTGGGTTTCTAAGACCGTATTCGTCTGGATGAACGCTGTAAAAGTCTTTTTAGCTCTATGATGATTATCAGTTAATGGAATTTAATCTATTTAATAATATGCAAATAATTTATTGATTGGGTTCACGCGGACAGCCGGTTACCGGCAATCTCGCCAAACAGCTCCACCGGTTCCTGCAGGTTCCCCAAATAACGCGGATGGAACAGCCACAAGTCCACTTGTGGCTTGAAGTCCGTCACATTGACCACATCCAGTGCATCCCGATGGCGACTACTCTGCAGCAGCGGTTCGGGTACCAGCCCTAGCCCTTGGCCACTGGCGACCAGGCCCAGTTGCAGGTCGGTGCCAAAGGTCTCCAGGTTGATCGACAGGCTCAGCCCTTGCTCGCTCAAGGCGCGCTGCAGCCCCGCGCGAAAACCGCAACCATCGGGGTTGAGCACCCAGCCCCGGGTGTAACAATCCTTGAGCTTGTAACTGCGCTTGCTGGCGCTGCCCTTGGCGGCAACCACGCGCAGCGGCATGCGGGCAATCGAGCGGCTGGCGATGCCTTCGGGGAAGATCTTGCCCGGCGGGAACAGCGCGGCGGCAGCGTCGAGCTCGCCGTTTTCCATGCGTGCGATCAGGCTGCTGCCCCAGCCGCTGGTGACCTGCGTGCGCAGCACCGGGTAGGTGTCGCGAATGTGTGCCAGGGCATCGAGCAGCACCACATCCCCCAGGGTTTGCGGCACGCCCAGGCGTAGCGTGCCTGACGGGGCGCCATCATTGGCGACCAGTTCACGCAGCGAATCGATTTCGCGCAGGATCGCCTTGCATTGCTCATACACCCGCAGGCCCATGGGCGTTGGCTTGAGCGGTTTGGTGTTGCGGTCGAGCAGGGTGGCGCCGAGGTCTTCCTCGAAGTTCTGCACCCGGCGGGTGATCGCCGGCTGGGTCAGTTGCAGGGCCTCGGCGGCAAGGTTGGTCGACTGGCAACGGATGACCGCCACGAAGGCGTCCATGTCATCGATTTTCATATTCGGCGCTCACATATTGGGGCTGTGGGACATACCTCAGAAGAATAATCCTCATTGTGCGGATTGTCACAGCGCCCGACGCATCACTGCTTTGCCGTCAGGCGCTTTCGCGGGCCAGCAATTCGCAGGCAAGCAGGTTCAACCGTTGCACTTCGCCCTCATGCGCGACGGCGCCCAGGTGCTGCAGCACGCGCAAGGCTGCCACCTCGCCAATCTCCCGCGACGGTGGCCTGAGGGTGGTCAGGCTGGGCAGCAGCATGTCGGCGAACGGGTAGTCGCCAAAGCCGACGATCGCCATGTCCTCCGGCAGCCGCAACCCCGCGCGCTGGCCGGCCAGCACGGCACCTGCGGCGAGGTTGTCATTGGCGAAGATGATCGCCTCGGGGCGTGGTGTGCGGCGGATCAGCGCCTCCATCGCCTGCTTGCCCGCCTCGAACGGCGCGCACTCGGCCGAGGGCACGAACACCCAGGGTTCAAGCCCGGCGTCGTGCAACGCTTCAATGTACCCGTCGCGCCGCTCCAGCGCGCTCAGGTCGCCGGCAGCGCTGTTTTGCACGAAGGCGATGCGTCGGTGCCCCTTGTCCAGCAAGTAGCGGCACGCCTGCACGCCCACCTGGTGATGGAGGAAACCGACCTGCAATGGCGCCCGTTCGGGGCGGTAATCCCAGATCTCCACCACGGGCACGTCAGCCTCGGCCAGCATCTTTTCAGTTGCTGGGCTGTGGAAATGGCTGGTGACCACCAGTGCGGCAGGCGACCAGCCAAGAAAGGCACGCACCGCGCTCTCTTCCTGTTCTTCGCTGAAGTAGCTGGACGCCAACAACAACTGATAGCCGTGACGGCTGAGGGTGTCGCTGAAGGCCTGGATGGTCTGGGCAAAGATGGGCCCCGAGATGTTCGGGATCACCATGCCGACAATCCGCCCCCGCGCCGAGGCCAGGCCGCCGGCCACCAGGTTGGGGACATAGCCCAGCGCCTGCACGGCGGCCTCGATGCGCTCGCGCAGAGGCGGCGAGACCTGTTCGGGCTGGTTGAAGTAGCGCGACACGCTGATCGCCGAAACGGCTGCGGCGCGCGCCACGTCGGCCAGGGTGACACGGCCTGCGCCACGACGCTTGCGGGGGGGATCCTTGGCCTGGCTCACACAGGTTGCCTCCTGGGGAAATGGCGCGATGTTAGCGCTAACGAGGTGTCTGCTGGCAAATAGCTTTATTGCATATCAATCTGACTTTTAAGTATTTGACGTGCTAAGCAGAGGGCTCTGATACTTGTTCATGTTAGCGCTAACAAGCGCTGCTGTTGGCAAGCGCCTGCCACTCGCACGAGCGAGACCAGACAACCACAGCACCCCGTGTCGGCCCGTGAATGTGGGCCTGGTCTGGTCCCATAAGGCAGTGAGCAGCATGCAGACAACTCCGTTTCCAAGCACACAACGCCGGCCGCTGGCAGCGGCTATTCTGTTGGCCGCAGTCGGCCAGGCCGCTCAGGCTACCGAACCTGTCGAGGCCGCGCCGCAGGCCACGGCGCTGAGCGCGGTGACCGTCACCGCCACGCGCCGTGAAGCCAGCTTGCAGGAAGTGCCGGTGGCGGTGTCGGTGATCGATGGCGAGCAGCTTGAGCGTGACAACCGCAACAACGTGGCCAGCATCGTTCAGCAGGTGCCGACACTCAATTACCGTGCAGGGGCTTCGAACAAGGACACGTCGCTGTTCATTCGTGGCGTCGGCACCATTTCCACATCACCCGGCGTCGAGCCCACCGTGGCCACCGTGGTCGATGGCGTGGTGTTCGGCCGGCCCGGCCAATCAACCCTCGACCTGCTCGACCTGGAGCGCATCGAAGTGCTGCGCGGCCCGCAGGGTACGCTGTTCGGCAAGAACGCTTCGGCCGGTGTGCTGAACGTCGTCAGCAAAGCCATCCCCGAGCAGACCCGCGGCTATGTGGATTACTCGCACTTTGGCGGGGGCGATGAGAACCGCCTGCGCTTCGGCATCGGCGGGCGCCTCAGCGAACGGTTCAAGGGCTCGCTGAGCACCTTGTGGGGTGACTACGACGGCAATGTCGAGAACGTTGCCAACGGCCATGACGTCAATGGCTACGAGCGCAAGGGCGCCCGTGGCAAGCTGGAGTTCGAACCCAACGAAGCCTTGCGCCTGACCCTGATCGCCGACTACATGAAAGGCGAAGACACGCTCCCCAGCGGTGTAATCACCCGCGCCAGTGCCGCGTTTGCCAGCCAACTGCGCCCCGTCACGCCAAGCGCCCACAACCGCGACATCAACAGCGACTTCAAGACCCACGTCGAAGACGAGAACCAGGGCCTCTCGGCCCAGCTCGACTGGCAGTTGGGTGACTACACCCTGACGTCGATCAGCGCTTGGCGCGGCTGGGACAACACCCAGTACCAGGACGGCGACCGCCGCGCCTTGCTCCCTGTGACCGCATCCCATGACAAGGGTACAGTGGACTACGACCAGTACAGCCAGGAGTTTCGCCTGACCTCGCCCAAAGGGCAGTTCAACGAGTACGTGCTCGGCGCCTTCTACATGCACGGCACCTCCAACGAAACCTACCAGCGCCTGTCGGTCAACGGCGGCGTGGCCAACAATGGCCGGGCGGACTACTCGACGACCAACGACAGCGTCGCACTGTTCGGTGAAAACACTTTCAACTTCACCGACGATTTGCGCGCCATCTTCGGCCTGCGCTGGACCCACGACGACCTGGAATACGACCACCGCCGCATCTCCAGCTCGGCTACCGCAGTCACCGGCATCCAGCCTTCGACCGCAAGCTCGGGTTCGGTGGACGAGGATGGCTGGAGTGGGCGTACCGGCCTGCAATACGACTTCAACGACCACCTCACCGGCTACGTCACCTACTCGCGTGGCTACAAAGGCCCGGCCTACAACGTGTTCTTCAACATGCAGCCGCGCGACACCGACGCCCTCAAGCCTGAAACCTCCGACGCCTACGAGATCGGCCTGAAGAGCACGGCGCTGGACAACCGCCTGACGGCCAACCTGGCGGTGTTCCACACCGACTACGACAACTACCAGGCCAACTTCTTCGACACGGTGGCCAACCAGGTGGTGACCCGCCTGGTCAACGCCGGCAAGGTCAAGACCCAAGGGGTGGAACTGGATGCCAGTTTCCAGGCCACGTCGCAGCTGAAGTTCAGCACCGCCGTGGCGTATACCAAGGCCCGCGTCGATCACTTCAACTGCCCGGCGGGGGCAGCCGCCAACTGCAACATCGACGGCGGTCGCCTGCCGTTTACCCCGGACTGGAAGACCTACGTGCGCGCCGACTACGTGATCCCGCTGGCAAACGGCTTGGATGTCGAGCTTTCCAGCGACTACAGCTGGCAGGACTCGGTGCAGTTCAGCCTGGACCAGAACCCGGACACCGTGCAGGGCGCCTACGGCATCTGGAACGCCAGCATTGCCCTGGCCGATTACAACGACGGCTGGCGCGTGGCGCTGCTGGGCAAGAACCTGGGTGACAAGTCGTATGCGCAGATGCTGGCCAGTGGCGGCGATTACATCTACCGCTCCGTGCCGCGCGATGACGGGCGCTACTTCGGCGTGCAGTTGCGCAAGGATTTTTGAGTCACTGCTGCATTTGCGAGGAGACGATTCCCTGGTGGGAGCGGGCTTGCCCGCGAATAAGGCGCCGCGGTGAATGGCACCGGCTTCGCCGGTGTTCGCGGGCAAGCCCGCTCCCACACAGGGGATGCAGGATCAAAAAATTGGAGCAAGACAGTTGCCAAATCCCATCAAGGAGTTCGACATGAGCCGCCAACTAAGCCTGGGCGCCTTCCTCATGGCCACCGGGCACCATGTGGCCGCCTGGCGCCACCCGGATGTACCGGCCGACCCCATGGATTTCAGCAGCTACCGCCGTGCCGCGCAGATCGCCGAAGCGGCCTGCTTCGACGCGTTGTTCGTCGCGGATAGCGTTGCCGCACCCACCGACGCCCTGGCCAGCCACAGCGCACGCTCGACCTACTTCGAGCCACTGACCTTGCTGTCGGCGCTGAGCGCGGTCACCGAGCGCATCGGCCTGATCGCCACCGCCACCACCAGCTACAACGAGCCTTACCACGTAGCACGCAAGTTCGCCTCGCTGGATCATCTGTCCGGTGGCCGTGCTGGCTGGAACCTGGTTACGTCCGATGCGGCCGCCGAAGCCGGCAACTTTGGTCGGCAGGTGCACATCCCGCATGCCGAGCGCTATGCGCGCGCCCGGGAATTCCAGCAGGTCGTGCAAGGCCTGTGGGACAGCTGGGCAGACGACGCCTTCGTGCGTGACAAGGCCGCTGGGTTGTTCCACAGGCCTGATGGGGTGCGTGCACTGGACCATGCCGGCGAGCACTTTCGCGTCAAAGGCCCGCTGAACGTCGCTCGCTCGCCCCAGGGGCGGCCGGTGCTGGTTCAGGCGGGCTCTTCGGAAACCGGCCGCGAGCTGGCCGCGCAAAGTGCCGAGGTGGTGTTCACCGCGCAACCGAGCCTGGCACGCGCCCAAGCGTTCTACGCCGACCTCAAGGGCCGGTTGGCCGGTTACGGGCGGGGCGAGGACGCGCTGAAAATCATGCCTGGCGTGTTTGTAGTGGTCGGGCACAGCCAAGCTGAAGCCGAGGAAAAATACCAGCAGTTTCAAGCACTGGTCGACCCGCGCGTCGGTGTCGGTTTGCTCGGGCGCATGCTCGGCAATTTCGACCTTTCCGCTTACCCGCTCGACGGCCCGCTGCCCGAACTGCCGCCTACCGAAGATGGCCAGCGCAGCCGTCAGCAACTGCTTACCGAACTGGCCGGCAACGAACAACTGACACTGGCGCAGCTGGGCCAGCGCATTGCCGGTGGGCGAGGGCACTACAGCCTGGTCGGCACCCCGGCGCAGATCGCCGATGAACTGCAGGCCTGGTTCGAGGGCCGCGCCGCCGATGGCTTCAATGTGCTGGTGCCGCACCTGCCCTTGGGGCTGGAGGACTTTGCCAGCCAGGTCGTGCCCGAGCTGCAGCGCCGTGGGCTGTTCCGCCGCCAGTACCAGGGTCGCACCCTGCGTGAGCACTTGGGGCTGCAGCGCCCTGTTAATCCCTTCTTTACCGAACGAGGTCAACCATGAGCTACGCCGCCCACCCCGAGCGCTATGCGCGCATGCCTTATCGCCGTGTCGGCCGCAGTGGCCTGGTGTTGCCGGCCCTGTCCCTGGGCCTGTGGCACAACTTTGGTGACGCGACGCCTATCGATACCCAGCGCGCCTTGCTGCGCACGGCATTCGATGCCGGCATCAACCACTTCGACCTGGCCAACAACTACGGCCCGCCTTATGGCAGCGCCGAGACCAACTTCGGCCGACTGCTGCGTGAAGACCTGCGCAGCTACCGCGACGAGCTGATCATCTCAAGCAAGGCCGGTTGGGACATGTGGCCTGGCCCTTACGGGCAGGGCGGCAGCTCGCGCAAGTACCTGATCAGCAGCCTCGATCAGAGCCTGCAGCGCCTGGGGCTGGATTACGTCGATATCTTCTATTCGCACCGTTTCGATGCCGACACCCCGTTGGAAGAAACTGCCATTGCCCTGGCCGACATCGTGCGCCAAGGCAAGGCACTGTATGTCGGCATCTCCTCCTACTCAGCTGGCAAGACCGCTGAAATCGCCGCACTGCTGGCCGAACTCAAGGTGCCCCTGCTGATTCACCAGCCTTCGTACAACCTGTTCAACCGCTGGATCGAGCGCGACCTGCTGGCCACTACCGATACCCTCGGCGCCGGGGTGATCGTGTTCACCGCTTTGGCTCAAGGCCTGCTCAGTGACAAGTACCTGAACGGCATTCCCGCCGATGCCCGGGTCAACCGTGCCGGCGGTGGCTCGCTGCTGCCCCAGCACTTGTCGCCAGACAATATCGCCCGCGCCCGCGCGCTCAATGAAATTGCCCGTGGGCGGGGCCAAAGCCTGGCTCAGTTGGCCCTGGCCTGGACCCTGCGCGACCCGCGCGTGAGTTCGGCGCTGATTGGCGCAAGTCGCCCCGAGCAGATCATCGAAAACGTGGCCGCGCTCGACCACCTGACGTTCACCCCCGAGGAGTTGGCGGCGATCGACCGGTACGCGGTTGAGGGCGGGATCAACCTCTGGGAAAAACCCTCGACCGACTGGAAGGAGTGACCGATGCGTGTGCTACGCCTTGCCGTCCTGTTACTGCTGAGCTTGACCGGTACTGCCCAGGCGGCGGACCCTGCGACCTTGCGCATTGGCTATCAGAAGGGTTCGATCAGCCTGGTCCTGGCCAAGCAGCATCGCTATCTGGAGCAGCGCTTTGCCAATACCCAGGTCGAGTGGATCGAGTTTCCGGCCGGCCCACAGATGCTCGAAGCCCTGAACATCGGTAGCCTGGACATTGGTTCCACCGGCGACATCCCGCCAATCTTTGCCCAGGCGGCCGGTGCCGACCTGCTGTACATCGGCGCTGAACCACCCAAGCCGCAGGCCGAGGTGATCCTGGTGCACAAAGACAGCCCGGTCGCCAGCGTCGGTGATCTCAAGGGCAAGCGGGTTGCCCTGCAAAAAGGCTCCAGTGCTCATAATTTGCTGCTGCGTGCCCTGGCTCAAGCCGGGTTGAGCATTCGCGATGTACAGCCGGTGTACCTGGCGCCCGCCGATGCACGCGCGGCGTTCGAGCGCGGCAGCGTGGATGCCTGGGCAATCTGGGACCCGTTCTATTCGGCGATCGACCTTGAGGGCAAGGCGCGGCTGTTGGCCGATGGTCAGGGGCTGGGGCTGATTGGGCCGTTCATGCTGGGGGCGCGGGGGTATGTCGAGGCCAATGGTGCATTTGTCGGTCAACTGCTCGATGAAATCAGCCGGGCCGAGGCGCTCACGCGTAGCGATGAAGCCGGGAGCATCCAGTTGCTGGCGCAGTTCATGGGCTTGCCGGAGGAGGTAGTACGGCGCAGCTTCAGCCACCGGCCGGCCTCGCCGGTGATACCGGTGAGCGATGAAATCGTGGCGGCGCAGCAGCGCACGGCGGAGCTGTTTTTCCAGAACAAGGTGTTGCCCAAGCGGGTGGATATTGCTGGGACGGTGTGGCGGAATAAATGATCTAGCCAGTGCCGGCCTCTTCGCGGGGCAAGCCCGCTCCCACACGGCCCTCACAGCCTTTGAGTGCTGTGCTGTACCTGCGGGAATGGGCTTGCCCCACGAAGAAGCCGGTGCGGACTGCCGGTCAACCCTGGGCAAACGCCAACAGCTTCTGGCCATCCAGCCGATGCCGAACCCACTCCCACACGGCCCTCACAGCCATTGAGTACTGTGCTGTACCTGTGGGAGCGGGCTTGCCCCGCGAAGAAGCCGGTGCGGACTGCCGGTCAACCCTGGGCAAACGCCAACAGCTTTTCGCCATCCAGCCGATGCCGAACCCACTCCCACACGGCCCTCACAGCCATTGAGTGCTGTGCTGTACCTGTGGGAGCGGGCTTGCCCCGCGAAGAAGCCGGTGCGGACTGCCGGTCAACCCTGGGCAAACGCCAACAGCTTTTCGCCATCCAGCCGATACCGAACCCACTCATCCTGCGCTTCGGCCCCCAGCGACTGGTAGAACCCAATGGCGGGTTCGTTCCAGTCCAGCACGCTCCACTCCAGGCGGCCGCAGCCGTTCTCTACAGCCTCGCGGGCGATGTGCCGCAGCAGTTTGCGCCCGGCACCATCTCCGCGCTGCTCCGGTGTCACGTACAGGTCTTCGAGGTAGATCCCATTGCGCCCGAGCCAGGTTGAATAGCTGTAGAAGTACACGGCAAAGCCGATCGCCTGGCCATCGCGTTCGCAGACCAGGCTGTGCACGGTGCTGCCTTCGTCGAACAGGCTGTGCTCTATGTCGGCGACAGACGCAATGACCTCGTGGCGGGCACGTTCGTAATCGGCAAGCTCGGTAATGAAGGCGAGAATCTGTGCAGCATCGGTACGCACGGCGGGGCGGATGGTGACGCTCATGGGGCAGGCTTCCTTGTACTGAACGATATCGGTACAGTATTTGTATCTATTTAATTTAGCAAAACTGTACCGGTCGCAAGGCAGGGCGACTCCGTTAGTGTGACAGCACCAATAATGATTGTGGAATGCCTGCCATGCTTGCCTCTGCCGACCTGCTTACAGCCTTTGTGCTGTTTGCCTTCGTATCCTCCATCACCCCAGGGCCGAACAACACCATGCTGCTTGCCTCGGGCGTGAACTTCGGCGTGCGCCGTTCGATCCCCCATGCACTGGGCATCAGTATTGGTTTCATGGTCATGGTACTGGCCGTCGGTTTGGGGCTGGGTGAGGTGTTCAAGGCCTGGCCGGTGCTGTACACCGTCCTGCGCTACACCGGCGCCGCCTACCTGCTGTACCTGGCATGGAAGATCGCAACCTCTGGGCCGATCGGCACGGATTCGGCCAAGTCGCGCAAGCCGCTAGGTTTCTGGGGCGCCGCAGCGTTCCAGTGGGTCAACCCCAAGGCTTGGGTGATGGCGGTGGGGGCAATCACCACCTACACGCCGGCCCAGGGCTATGTGACGAACGTGATCGTTATTGCCGCGTTGTTCGCCCTGGTCAATCTGCCCAGCGTCGGGGTGTGGGTGATGTTCGGCAGCGCATTGCGCAACCTTTTGCAGAACCCGCGCTGGTTGATGCTGTTCAATGTCCTGATGGCCGTGTTGCTGGTGATTTCACTGTACCCGCTGCTGTTTGTAGAATCGGCATTTTCCTAGACCGATGAGTACAGCAAGCCAATGCAGTTGATCCCCTGGTCCCACCACTGCTCCGAAGGCTTCACCCTGCGTGGCTGGCGCACACCGGCCAGTGGCAAGCCTTTGCTGCATTTTCTGCATGGCAACGGTTTCTGCTGCCTGGCCTACCAACCATTGCTGATGCGCCTGGGCGAGCATTTCGACCTGTGGTTGTGCGACGTGCAAGGCCACGGCGACAGCGACCATGGTGGCGTGTTTCGCGGCTGGAACCGCACGGCTGAACTGGCGGTGGAGGCATTCGAGAGTGGGCGTGGCGAGTACGGCGAGGTGCCACGTTTAGCCCTCGGGCACAGTTTTGGCGGGGTGCTCACGGGGCTGATCCTGGCCCGCGCACCGGGGCTGTTCGAGCGGGCCGTGCTGCTCGACCCGGTGCTGTTCAGCCGCGGCATGATCGGCGTGATGGGCGCAGCTGCGCTGGTTGGCCTGCATCAGCGCCATGCGCTGGCGCGCAAGGCTGCCAGCCGCCGCAGCCATTGGCCTGATCGCGATGCGGCGCTGGCCTCGCTGCAGGGGCGCGGCATCTTCAAAGGCTGGAGCGATGCGGCGCTACACGCCTATGTCGAGCATGCCATCGGTGATTGCGGCGAGGCCGTGGTGCTTAAGTGTCGGCCCAGCCGGGAGGTGGAAATCTTCAGTTCGTTTCCCAAGCGCATGTGGGCGAGCCTGGCCGCAATCCAGACGCCGACGCTGGTGCTGTATGGCGAGCAGACCTATCCCTTCGTGCCGCATTCGGTTCAGCGCCTGGTGGCGCTGAACCCAAACGTGACCGCTCACCAGGTTGCCGGCGGGCACTGTTTCATGCAGGAGGACCCGGCGATGGCTGCAGCGTGCGTGCTTGGCTTTCTTGAGTGACGCGATTGTTCCATGAGTAGGACGATGAATGCCGTTTAAGCTGGCTATCGGCTGATTGGCATCATTGGTAAGGTGATCCCAGCCAAGAGAGGAGACTTCTCATGAAAAAGATCCTGGGTATTCACCACCGCCCTCATGCCCACTGGGTAGGCGATGGCTTCCCGGTGCGCAGCCTGTTCACCTACGACAACCTGGCCAGCCAGATCAGCCCGTTCCTGTTGCTCGACTATGCTGGCCCGCACGCCTTTACCCCAACCAATGCCCGGCGCGGGGTCGGGCAGCATCCGCACCGTGGTTTCGAGACCGTGACCATTGTCTACCAGGGCGAGCTGGAGCACCGTGATTCCACAGGAGCGGGTGGCCTGATCGGCCCGGGCGACGTGCAATGGATGACGGCGGCCAATGGCATTATCCATGAAGAGTTCCATTCCCCGGCGTTCGCCCGCAGTGGCGGTATGCTGGAAATGGTGCAGTTGTGGGTCAACCTGCCCGCGTGCGATAAGAATGCCGCGGCGGGGTACCAGACGCTGCTGGCCACGGACATCCCAGTGGTGGCGCTGGACGGCGAAGGTGGCAGCTTGCGGGTGATCGCGGGTGAGTACCTAGGGCATCAGGGCCCGGCGCGCACCTTTACCGCGATGGATGTCTGGGACCTGCGCCTGAACGCCCAATCGACCCTGCAGCTGCCCGTGGCCGCCGGGCGCAATGCCGCCCTGGTGGTTTTGCGCGGCAGTGTACGAATCAACGGCGAACGCGAAGCCGGGCCGTCCAGCCTGGTGTTGTTCGAGCGGGGTGCCGAGGACATCGCCATCGAGGCGCTGGAAGGCGCCAGTGTGCTGTTGCTCAGCGGTGAGCCGATCGATGAACCGATCGTCGGCTATGGGCCCTTCGTGATGAACAGCGAGGCAGAGATTGCCGAAGCGTTCGATGATTTCCACGCTGGACGATTTGGCCAGATGCAGGCCGAGACCGCTCGTCGTTAACTGCCCGCAGCTGATCGAACAACACTGGCCCGCCTGCGTTCTTCCACTAAGGTGCTAGAGGATTCTCCGCTCGATCATTGCTCCGGCACATGGACGGCCGCCCGAGCATGCGCAATATCAATTGGCACCTTGCCTGGCATAGGCGTACTTACACCACAGGCCATCCAAGTACAGAGAGGGTCGTACAATGTCGTTGATAGGCGTTTCAATGCTAGAGATGCGGCAAATGATCGAACAGGCCTGCCTGCCTGATCGCTGCGAAGTCAGTTGCGCGGATGGCGCTCACCTGACCATCCGCCTCGGCCAGGGGCAGCGCCTTGGTGAGGGGGTTACCCTGACCGGTGTTGCCCTGCAGGACCTCAACAGTTGCCGCGACGTGGTAAACCTGGTTGCGCAATTGCACGCTCTGCGTGACAAGCCTGCGATGCCACGCAAGGCGATGGGTTAGGCACTCTGTTTGTGCACCGGTCAGCCCAGGCTGGCCGGGCGCACGTATTCCGGCATCAGGCCGTTGAACCAGAACAGAATCATCGACACCAGAATGGTCACCAGCACCAACAACCCAACCCCCCACACACAGGCGGCGAACAGCATGGCCTGCTCCTTGCGCAACCGCAGGAACGTCTGCAGCCCGCCGAACAGCAGTACAGTGGCATAGGCCGAAGCGGCCACCAGCGCAACCAGCGCCAGCCAGCGAATCGGCAGCAGCCCTACCACCCCTGCGAAAAACCACGGCGTGGCACAGTAAGCGGCGAAGCCGATGCACTGCTGCAGGCTTGGCTGCGCATCGAAGCCGCGTGACATCCAGCGGATCATGCCCCCCATAATCATCACCCCGACCAACGTGGTTGCGTAGAGCAGGCCCGCCAGCTGCGCTGCACTGGCGATGCTCAGGCGCACGCGCTCATCGCCGGCCAAGCTCCAGCCGAACGTGGTGGTGCCGACAAACAGGCAAATGGCCGGGATCAGCGCCAAGGCCAGCAGCCGTGGCAGGTATTGCTGGGGGTGGTCTTCTTCGGCCCGGCGAATATCGATCCAGGCATCGGACGGGTGGGTGAAGAGCTTGAGCAGCGGACTGTTCATGACGATCTCCAGATAGCGTGGGCTCTTTTCTATGGAGATGCGCAGTTACCGGCAGGTTCAGCGTGTTTGGCCGCCGTTGATCGACTTATTGCAGCTCCAGCAACAGGTTCAGCCCGCCATCGCCACATTTGCCCTGGTCACGCACAACACCACGGTAACTGCGGCCATCCCAGACGAACGCCACGCTGTGGGCGCGGTCGACCTTGTCGGGCAGGGGCGGGCAGATGTGCAAGCGCAGGGCAGGGCGGCCCTGCAGGTTGAGGGCGGCGAGTTGGCATTGGCATTCGACGCTCTGGGCCACCGGGCCGAACAACGTATCGCGTACGTAATCAAGCTGCACAGAGGCATTGGGCGCGCGACCGGGCATTTTCATGGGCATGCACCTCCAGGGCAGGGCTGAAAGGTCAGACGGCTCTTGGTAAAAGCTCAAACAGCTCCTGTTTAGAAACCCGGCAGGCCAGGATGTTCAAGTTTTACCCGATTACCCCGCCTTGCGCAGGGTCAGGTTGATCCGCCGTTCCCCCATGCGTGGATGCACGCCAGGTTTGATGGGCAGCACGCCATGAAAGCGCAAGCGGTCTTCACCGCCCCAGATCAGCACATCGCCATGGTTCAACGGTACCCGCTGGGTTTTGTCCGAGCGCTGTAGCCCACCCAGCAGAAACACCGCAGGCAAACCCAGTGAAATCGACACGATCGGCTGGCCGAAGTCCTGTTCGTTGCGGTCCTGGTGCAAGCTCAGGCGGGTGCCGGGCAGGTAATGGTTGACCAGGCAGGCGTCGGGGACGAAATCGTGGAAACCGGCAATGGCTGCGGCGCGATTCGCCAAGCTGAGCAGGACCGGCGGTAGCGCAGGCCAGGGCTTGTTGGTGTGTGGGTCGGTCAGGGTGTAGCGGTAGCCGTGTTCGTCACTGACCCAACCCAGCGCCCCGCAGTTGGTCAGCGCAACGGCCATGTGCAGGCCGCCGGGCGTTTGCATATGCCGGAACGGCGCGGCGCGCAGCACCGGGCGCAGGGCGTCGAGCAGGGCCTCGAGCTCGGCCAGGGCGAAGCCGGGCAGCAGCACGGTGTGGCTGGCCAGGCGTTGCGGCTGGGGGCCGAATAGGTCGAGGTCGGACTGGATCATGGTAGTTGCAGAGGCGGGATGGATTTCCATTGTACTCCTGCTGCTCCTGCACAAGGCGGCAAAGCAGTACGGGGCAACAGAAAAAGGAACCGCAGCACCCGGGAGAGTGGGCACCGCGGTCCAAGGGGGGAACGGGTTATTTTTGGGTCACGGTGGCCATGTTCGCGCTGCCCAGCTGGCTGATGGTGGCGGTTTGCGCGATACCGCTCTGGTCGACGAACGCCTTGTTGCCCTGTCCGCCCTGGGTCACGTAGGCGACGTTGATGCTGTCGGCCTGCTTGATGGTGACCTCGTTGCCGCTACCGTAGAGCTGGTTGGTGTAGCTCTGGTTGCTATACCCGGACTGGTCCAGGGTGATGGAGTTGCCGGTGCCCTGCGTGCTGCCGAAGGCATAGTTATCAGTGCCGCGCTGGTCGGCGATCAGGATGTTGTCGGTGCCGTTCTGCTCGAAGAACAGTTCGTTGTTGCTGTCGGCCTGCTTGGTCTGCATCGAGTTGTTATTGCCAGTCTGGTTCAGCGTGGCCAGGTGGTTGTCGCCGTTCTGCGTCAGGTTGACGCCGTTGCCATTACCGTACTGGTTGACCACAGCGGTCTGGTTGGCACCGAACTGGCCGCCCATCTTGTCGCCTTTCCAGTTGCTGGCGGTGATCTTGTTGCCGTTGCCTTGGGTGGTGACGGTCAAGTTCAGGTTTTCACCGTTCTGGTAGGTGTAGTGCAGGTTGTTGTTGCCGGTCTGCGAAATGGTGGTGGTCGAGTTGTTGCTCTCAAACTGATCCGACCAGCTGGCGTTGGCCTTGCCTTTTTGCGTCAGGCTGGCGTTGTTGGCCTCGCCAAAGCTCTGGTCGATGTAGCCTTCGTTGAGCTGGCCGGTCTGGGTGACGGTGGCCTTGCTGGCGACTTGCGTGTCCTGCCAGACCTCCACCGAGTTGCCAGTGCCGGTCTGGCTAAGGCCGATGCTGCCGCCCTGGCCGTCGCGCTGGTCGCCGTACGCCCAGTTTTCCTTGCCGTCCTGGTAGATCTGGATGTTGCCATCGTTGTGGGTGAGGTGCTCGGCGGCGGCATAGTTGTCGGCACCGGCCTGGATGATCAGGCTCTGGTTGTTGCTGCCACCGAAGGTTTGTTCGGCGAAGGCTTCGTTGCGCTGGCCAGATTGCAAGGTGGTGACCTGGCTGCCCTGTTGACTGTCCTGCCACACGGTCGAGTGGTTCTCGCTGCCTTGCTGGGTCTGCAGGACCTGGTTGTTTTCGCCCAGCGACTGGCTGGCGAAGGCGTCGTTGTAGCTACCACCGGCCTGCTGGGTGATCTGGCTGCCGTTTTCGTACAATTGCTCGGCGTAACCTGCGTTGTACGAGCCGGTGGCACTCTGCTGGATATCACTGGTGCTGTTGGCTTGCACTGCCAGGTGATTGTGGCCCTTGCCGGTCTGCGACTGGGTGGCCGAAGCGAATGGCGCGAGGGTCTGGGTCACTTCGGCAATGTTTTCCTTGCCGTCCTGTGTCTGGTTCGAGGTGCTGTCGGCAGCCATGACCTGACCTGCAAGGGCCAGGACGATAGCGGCACTGAGGGGAGCGAGCTTGAACATGGTGGTGCCTCCAGGTCTATCGGTATTGGGTGATCTGAACATGCTGGCCATTGCCGGCTTGGGTCACGGAGCTGTTGAGGCCCGTGCCGGACTGCACGATGCTGGCGCTGTTGTTGTTGCCGATCTGGTCGATGGCAGCGCTGTTGCTGCTGCCGCTCTGGCGGATCGACGCGCTGTTGCCATTTCCCTGCTGGCTGATGCTGGCCATCAGGTCACTTCCTTCCTGCAGGATGTACGCCTCCTGGGCGCCGCCGGCCTGGACGATACGGCCCAACAGGGCCTGGCCGTTCTGGTCGAGGGCGGCGCGGTTGCCCGTGCCTTGCTGCTCGATCACCGCTGCCTGGCCGGCGCCGACCGGTAACAGGCGGATGATCACGGGGTCGCCGAGGTCGTTGCCGAGCGCAAGGTCGGCGTTGTCCATCAGGTCCTCGGCCCCGCTGGCCTGGCCCACGAGGGCCAGGCAGAGCAGCAATGGATACAGGCATTTCATGGCGTTCTCCCGCCGCTTACTGCACGACTACGTTGACGGTGCGTGTGGTCCCTGGGCTTGTGGTGATGGTCGCCGTCGGCGCGGCGGTCGGGATCAGTGTGGTGCTGTTGCTGACGGCCAGGCGCCAGCGGCCGTTTACCGGTACCGTGGCGGTGCCCAGTGTCTGCACGCCGGTGGTGGTGGTGACCCGCACGGTAACGACGTTGCCGGTGGTCACCGACGAGGTACCGCTGATGTCCCAGTTGTATCGGTTGTTGGAGCGCGCCGTGACCGTGGCCGCAGTGACCGCGAAGGTCTCGGCGGCTGGGCGTGGCGACACGTTGACAGTGACCGTGCCCGAGTTGGACAGCGCCCCCAGTGAGTCACGCACTTGGTAGGTGAAGGTGGTGGTAAAGGCTGCAGTGACCGTGGCCGGTGGGGTGTAGGTTACCGTTGTGCCGTTGGTGCTGACGGTGCCTCGGCCGCCAGTGGGTTGCGTGACGGCGGCAACGGTCAGCGGCAGGTTGCCTTCCGGGTCGGTGTCGTTGGTGAGCACGTTGATGGTCAGCGGCACGCCCAGGGTAGCGACAGTTTCTGGGTTGGCCGTCGGCGCCTGGTTGGGCGCGACGTTGATGGTGACCGTGGCCGGCTCCGACTTGAGGCCTTTGGCGTCCACCGCTCGATAGTTGAAGGTGGCCACCAGCGGTTGCGTGGCACCGGCTGGCGGGGTGTAGGTCACCGAGGTGGTACCGTTGAGCACAACGCCGCCAAGGCCGGTACCCGGTTGAGTCAGGTCGCTGATGCTCAGCGGTACGTTGCCGTCTGGATCGCTGTCATTCAGCAGCAGGTTGAGGGTCAGCGGAATACCAACACTGGTGCTGCCGACATCGGCCTGGGCCAGCGGCGGTTGGTTGGCGGCCTCGACCGGCGCATTGCCGACCACGATCACCGGTTCCACATCGCTGCCGCCATGGGCCGACTTGACCGTGACAGTAGCCGGCGGCTGTGCCAGGTCATTCACGGTCAGGCTTTGCAGCGTGCCCGATTTGGACAGGCGGCCATAGCCCTGGGCGAGCATGTCGGGGATTGCCACTTCGTCGCTGGAGCGGGCCTCGATGAACAGGCGCTTGTTGGCCCAGTCGTAGCGCGCGGTGCTGACCTTCACCACGTCGGTCAGCTTGCTCGACAGTGCGGTCGGCTGGGTACCCGCAGTGCTGTTGCTGGCAGTGACCACGACGACTGCAGGCGGCACGGTCTGGCTGAACTGCTGGCTGAAGAACAGCCCGTTGTTGTCCGCGACCAGGTTGAACTGGCAAGGCGAAGGCGGCGTGCCGATCAGCGCCAGGCCGTTACGCATGCACAGGCTGGCGTCGTGCGGCGCCTTGGCGTACACCTCCACACGGGTGCCGGTGCCGTTGCGCGAGTAAGTGGCGCGTTCCAGCGTCACTGGCGTTTGCGCACGCTGGTCGAGCACCTTGCCGGACACGGTGAACAGCGACGTCTCGATGCGCCCGGGCGGGCCGTCGATGCGGATGAAGTTGGTGTTGAACGGGCTGCCGACCACGGTTTCGGTTCTGTTCGGGTCGCCAATGAAGGTTTCGGTAGCACCGGTGTCTGGGTTGACTTCCAGATACGGCCCGCCAGCGCCTCGCAACCAAGGGCCAAGCGCACCGTTGAGCGCACCTCTGAAGTTGCCGGGTGCACCGATCCCGATGTCACGGGTGATATTGATCGCACGCCGGCCAGGCGTGGTGACGTTGACTGTCTCGACGCCGTAAGGGTGGGTGATGGTGTACACACCGGCCCGTGGTACCGAGACGCGGATGCGGATACGGGCGAAGCTCTGCTGGTCGCCATCGACCGGGTTTTCGGCCGCAAAGGCAGCCTCCAGGCCTGCGACATAGGCATCCAGTTCATAGCCGCTGTTGCCCACTGCCGGGATGGTGGCTTCGGCCAGGAACCAGAACATTTCCGGTGGCCAGTTGTTGGGGAACACCAGGGGCAAGGCATCGTCATAGATGCCCGGTTCCGGCAGCAAAGTGCACATGTAGGACGGTGCACCCGGTGCACCCGCGACCCGCGAACTGGTGGCGCGTGACTGGCACAGCTCCAGGGACAGATCGTTGCCGTCCTTGTACCACATCGGGTAACCGCCGGTGGCGAAGGTGTAGGGCCCGGGGTCGACATCGGACAGCGCAGCAAAGGCGGCGCTGGTGACGGTGAGGGAGAAACCGGCGGCGAACAGCGCACGGCGTGGCCAAGTGTTCATGCTGCCTCCTTGAGGGCTGAGCCTTTGTCTGTTCATGGCACCAGCACCACGTCTTCGCTGTCGCTACCGCCATTGGCGCTGGTGACTTGCACCTTGGCCGGCGGAATGGGCGAAAGTGTTGTGCTCAACGTCTTCACCGCACCATTGCCACTGAGGTTGCCGATCAAGGTGCCGTTGCCGGTGTGGGCGGTCAGCACGGGCGGGCTGGTTTCATCACTGGTGCTGGCGACCAGCGTCAGTTGGCCCGTGGACAGGCGGTATTCGGCCTGGGTGATGGTCACCAGGTCGGTCAGTGGCAGGTTGGCGGTGGTCGGGCTGCTGGTCGGGATGGCTACGCTGTTGTTAGCGGTCAGTACCAGCGTGGTGGGCACATTCGGGTTGAGTACCGATTGGGCATACCAGGCACCGGTGCCATTGGCTTCGGTCAGGTTCAGGTTGGGCGTCTGGCTGGTCAGGGTGACGGTTGCCGGTGGCGGCGGCGCCATGATGAACACATCTTGCTGGGCGTGCAGGTCGCCATTCTCGGTACGCCGTGAGTAGGTC
The DNA here is from genome assembly GCF_058745025.1 of Pseudomonas sp. E1MeOHC2. Taxonomy (NCBI): domain Bacteria; kingdom Pseudomonadati; phylum Pseudomonadota; class Gammaproteobacteria; order Pseudomonadales; family Pseudomonadaceae; genus Pseudomonas; species Pseudomonas sp. E1MeOHC2. The sequence goes on along the minus strand of NZ_CP196675.1, from coordinate 5,358,343 downwards.
GTGCGCTGCGGCATCAACGGGGTGGGCAGGGCAACGGTGGAGAGCTTGCCGGAAATCGAGAACAGCTCGGTACGCAGGTCGATGCCACCTGGGCCTTCGATGCGCACGAAGTTGGTGTTGAATGGGCTGCCGGTGACGCGCTCATCGAGGTTGGGGTCGCCGATGAAGCGCTCGCTGCCTTCGGTGTAAGGGCCATTGACGCTGCGCAGGAACGGCCCGACATCACCCTTGAGCGCGCCCGAGAAGTCGCCAGCGCCGGCGATGCCGATGTCGCGGGTCATGTTGATCGCCCGCCGTCCGCCGGCCGGTACGTCAAAGACTTCGACGCCGTAGGGGTGGGTCACCACATAGGTGCCTGCAGTGGGCACATCGACCCGGATACGGACCCGGGCGAAGCTGACCTGGTCGCCCTCGACCGGCTCTTCGGCGGCGAACGCTGCCTCGATTGCCGTGCCGTAGCTCAGGTCGATGTCGCGCGCAGCGTCGACGATGGCAGCGTCGGCAGTGAACCAGAAGGCTTCGTCGGGGAAGTTGGTGGGGAAGGCGATGGGTTGGGTGTCATCGAACACGCCGGGGGTCGGGAGCAGTGTGCACATGTACGCCGGTGCGCCGGGGGCGCCGGCGACCCTGGAACTCACCGCTTTGGTCAGGCACAGGTCGAGGGTACGACCGTGACTGTCCTGGTACCAACCTGCAAAGTTGCCGTTGGCAAGGTTGTAGGGACCGGGGTCGACAGCGTTCAACGCAGCCTGCGCCGGGAGCTGGAGCATACCGGCGAAAATCGCCACTGCCAGCGGGTGGGGTATCGGTCGGTGCATGAGTCAATTCCTCCTGCAAACGGGCCCATGGACTTGGGGCGTCTGGGAGGAGATCGGCAATAGGCGTGCCAAACCGTGAAAACTGAGTCGCAGGCCTTGCGCTACGGGAGATGCAGCCGTTTCGTGAGTTTCTTTTCAGGCCCTTGCCAATGGGCCCCGTTCCCCCAGCATTGGGGAATTGGGTCGGTGCTTGCGACCCACTCGCGTGCGACGGTGGGAGGGCTGTGCAGCCCGCTTCTATGTCGGTGTTTTTGGCGATTTGGAGGTGCGCGGTTTGCGTGGCTTTTTCTCGGGGCGCTTGCCGGGCTTTAGCTGCCAACGGTCGGCATTGGCGAGCAGGCGTTCCTGGATTTCGGGCGGGTAGTCACTCAAGGTGGTGGGTGCAGGTACTGGTTTGCCCGGCATACCGGCCTCGCGAATCACCTTCGGCCAGCGCGGTCGCCAGCACAGCAGCAGGCTGACCCAGTGCGCGGTGCCGATGATGACGAAAGCGGGCCAGACCATGAGCATGGCGAGTTTGAACAGCCAGCTGCTTTTGCGGAAGAAACGGCCCAGGCCTTCGAACTGGGCGCTAAATGCCTGGATGGGCGAGGGTAGTTGGGTGCTCAGGCGGGGGCGGGGGACGGCGTGTGGGCCTTCCTCCATGTAGCGGCGGATGAATTCCCATTCGTCACGGAGCTCGCTGCCGCCTTGGCCTTGCTTGCCGAGTAGGGCCATTTCCATGTGGGGGAGGCCGGTATGGCTCGGGTGCCAGACCAGGCCTAGTCTCATTCCTACGCTGAGCGAGTCGTCCTCTGGGTAGATGCCTGTGCTTCCGGTTGTTTTCCAGGGGAAGGTTACGATGCCGCCGCAATAGCTTGGTCGATGGAGGTGGACTTGTTGGGTTTTTCGATTGAAGCGAATAAGCAGATGGCGGCTGGTCAACATTTCCAGTCGAGTTAGACGAACTCCATACCTCGAATATAAGTAAATTATGGTCGTGGAAACGAATGACATTATAAGTGTGGCGAGCATTGTAATTGGGGAGCGGGCTTCATGGTCGATTATGTCCAACCATATGAAGCCAATGGTGAAGATTGCTGAGATGATGACGGTCGGGGCAATCCCTCCGAGGGTTGCGAGCGTAATAAGACCGCGCTTTTCTTCAGATCCTCCACAGCGCATTTCTAGAAATATCTCGTTAAAGGCAAAAACGGGACCTCTAGCGTAAGGCCTTTCGCTGACGGATTGGAAGTGCATCTCTTCCTCCAAGTCACTCTGATAGAAATCTTGATTAGCGCGTTTTTCTGCCGGCGCCATCTCTAGTTCGAGCGATTTGCGTGCCGATTCTGATGCGGTTGCCATCCGCCAGAATCCCCATTCGATCAAATACATTATGAGATCTCGCTGAATGCAGAGTGTAGAGCCTTCAACTCTTCTTGTTCGTCATACGGCTTGGCGCTTCTTCCAAAGCGAGAACTACTACGCTTGCACCACTTCTCCAAGCTGTCGTCTTCAAGTATATAGATTAAGATTGTTAGGGCTAAGCCTATCCAAAAGGCACCTAGAACTAAGCGGGCAAGTATTAGGCGGGCGGCTTGCGTTCCGAGATGTTTGGCGAGCGTTCCTGCGGATCTGGCTAGCATCCTTGAGAGCTTAGTTTTGGCGTTAAGGGATAAATGGTCAAAGAGTGGCTTTGCGATTGCGATTGCCGTTCCCAATTCCGCCAGTGAAAGTGTGATAGTCGCCGCCGCTCGTACAAAGTATGAAGTAGCCAAGAGTTTGGATTTTTTCTGATCTGTCCACTAGGTCCATCCAGGCCACTCTTGAAATGCTCAACCGCATCTGCAAAATCCCACCATGCCAGCATTCCGCCGCCCACACCCGCCAAGCCAGCCCCCCAAAGCTTCAACCTCCCCAAGGCCGCCGCAGCCCCTCTCCCGGTCACACTATTCGCGCCATACCGCGTCACCACCTGATCCACATAACTGGCTCCAATCTCGAAGCCCGCTGCGGCTGTAGTCATTGCCGCAGCCAAGAGTTCGGTTTTCACCCGCACATCACTGTCGGGCAGTTCGCGCGCCTTGAAGGCCATCAGCATGCCTTCGAGCAAACACACCAGGCCTGCAGCACGAACCTTGAAAAAGTCGCTGTTGTTGGCCTGCATCAGGCCTTCGGCCCAGGCCTGGTCCAGATAGCGTGCAACCTGGGCACCACTGCGTTGTGGGTTCAAGGGCTGCCCGCTGCGAGCCGCTTCGCCCAGCCGTATGTCGATAGCCGTTTCATGCACCGAGGCAAACAAAGTCAGGCGCAGGCCTTGGTGCAGCGCGCGGTCCACACTGTTGGGTGTTCCGGTACGCAGTACTTGCCGCTCCAGCGTGACATGCAGTTTGAGCAAGCGTGCGCGTTGGGCTGGGTTGCCACATAACGCGGGGCGGTAGCTGCATGTGGTACGCCTGCACAGGTCGAGCGTGTCGATGATGGATGACATCAATCGAACGCCTTCGGCTTTTTGGGCGTACGCGGTTTGCGTGGTTTCTTCTCCGGACGGTTGCCAGATTTGAGCTGCCAACGGTCGGCATTGGCGAGCAGGCGTTCCTGGATGTCGGGCGGGTAGTCACTCAAGGTGGTTGCTGGGGGCACTGGCTTGCCGGGCAAGCCGGCCTCGCGGATCACCTTCGGCCAGCGTGGTCGCCAGCACAGCAGCAGGCTGACCCAGTGCGCGGTGCCGATAATGACGAAAGCGGGCCAGACCATGAGCATTGCGAGTTTGAACAGCCAGCTGCTTTTGCGGAAGAAACGGCCCAGGCCTTCGAACTGGGCGCTAAATGCCTGGATGGGCGAGGGTAGTTGGGTGCTCAGGCGGGGGCGGGGGACGGCGTGGGGGCCTTCCTCCATGTAGCGGCGGATGAATTCCCATTCATCACGGAGTTCGCTGCCGCCCTGGCCTTGCTTGCCGAGTAGGGCCATTTCCATGTGGGGGAGGCCGGTACGGCTGGGGTGCCAGACCAGGCCTAGTCTCATGCCTACGCTGAGCGAGTCGTCCTCTGGGTAGATGCCTGTGCTTCCGGTTGTTTTCCAGGGGAAGGTTACGATGCCGCCGCAATAGCTTGGTCGATGGAGGTGGACTTGTTGGGTTTTTCGATTGAAGCGAATAAGCAGATGGCGGGTGGTCAGCATTTCTAATCGACTAAGCTTTATGCCGTATTTTGAGAAAAAGTATAGTGCGGTTCCTGAAGCCAAAGCCAAGGTAATCGTGAGCACTACTGCTAAAAAAGAGCTTGAAGCACGGCTTGTGATGTCGAGCCAGATGGAGCCAGCTGCTATATAGAGTCCTAAGGCAATGCCTGGGAGAATTCCGGCTAATGTGATAAGTGTAATTAGCCCCCGCTTTTCTTCCGAACCGCCGCAACGCATTTCCAGAAATATTTCATTAAAGGAAAAAACAGGGCCGCGTGTGTGAGGCTTTTCGCTGACCTGCAAAAAATGTATGTCTTTCTCCACGTCGCCCTCATAAAAATCCTGATTGGTGCGTTTCTCTCTTGGCGTAATCTCTGCCTCGTACGCCTTACGTGCGACCTCTGATTCTGTTGCCATTTGCCAGAAGCCCCATTCGATCAAATACATTATAATACCTCGCTAAAAGCTGAATGTAGAGCATTCAACTCCTCATGCTCTTCATATGGTCTGGAGTTTTTCCCCATTCGAAAGCAGCTGCGTTTGCACCATTTCTCTAAAGAATCATCTTCAAAAATATAGATAATTAGCGTAAGGATGATGCCTGCCCAGAAGAGCCCCAGTATTAAGCGCGAAAGAATGAAGCGAGCAGCTTGTGTTCCTAGTTTTTTTGAAAGTACACCCATGGATTTTGCTAGCATTCTCACGAGTTTGCTTTTGGCGCTGTGGGATAGATAGTCAAAAAAGGGCTTGGCGAATGCAATAGCTGTTCCTGCTTCCGCCAATGAGAGTGCAATAGTCGCTAGAGCTCGCATTGCATAGGCGGGCGCCAAAATGTCGGAGTTTTTTCTACTTTTTCCGTTAGCGCCATCCTGGCGATGTTTAAAATGCTCAGCCGCATCGGCGAAGTCCCACCACGCCAGTACGAGGCCTCCCGTACCTGCCAAGCCAGCCCCCCAAAGCTTCAACCTCCCCAAGGTCGCCGCTGCCCCTCTCCCGGTCACACTATTCGCGCCATACCGCGTCACCACCTGGTCCACATAACTGGCTCCAATCTCGAAGCCCGCTGCGGCTGTAGTCATTGCCGCAGCCAAGAGTTCGGTCTTCACCCGCACATCACTGTCGGGCAGTTCGCGCGCCTTGAAGGCCATCAGCATGCCTTCGAGCAAACACACCAGGCCTGCAGCACGAACCTTGAAAAAGTCGCTGTTGTTGGCCTGCATCAGGCCTTCGGCCCAGGCCTGGTCCAGATAGCGTGCAACCTGGGCACCACTGCGGTGTGGGTTCAAGGGCTGCCCGCTGCGAGCCGCTTCGCCCAGGCGTATGTCGACAGCCGTTTCATGCACCGAGGCAAACAATGTCAGGCGCAGGCCTTGGTGCAGCGCGCGGTCCACACTGTTGGGTGCCCCGGTACGCAGTACTTGCCGCCCCAGCGCGACATACCAGGCATACAAGCCGATGCTGGCGGTACTGTTCCTGCTCTGCAGCTCTTCGTACAGCGTGTTGATGCGCCCGAAGGCATTTGCCGCGATGTGCGCCTGCCGGGCGAGCGACTCACGCAACGTGAACGATGTCGCTGAGGCCGGTTCGGCCTTGGCCGCTTCCAGAAGCGCGGCAAGCTCTTCGCGGATGTCATCCTGGTTGTAGGTGATACCGCGCATCGCCAGGTTGCCCCGGGCCGCCACATCACTGCGCCACCAGTGGTCCAGTACGGTCGTGCCCCATTTGCTTAGCTCCATGCCGATCACGCACTGGCCAGTCTGCTCGGCAAAGGCCAAGCCATTGATCAGGTCGGCGTTGTCGTAGCGGTCCAGGGCCTGCAGCAGGCGTTCACTAAGGAGCCATCGGGTATGGTCCTTGGAGCGTTCTTCTGCAGCCTGCTGAGCCTGTTGCATTGCCTGCTCGAAGCCTTCGAGCTGATCGTGCATGGCTTGGCGATCGACCAGATGGCCGTATTTCTGGTCGAACTTCTTGCTGAATTCGCCAGCATCCTGGCGGGCCTGAACCTTGGCCCGGACTTCGCGTTCGTACTGCGCCAGATGCGGTTTCATCCGTGCGTCATGCGCGTCGGCCTGCTGGCGTGCGTGTTCGGTAAACCCGTAGAAGTCCACAGGCGTCACTGGCTGCTTGCGCACGGCCTCGGCCATGACCTCGCGCTTGACGATCCGCTCGGCCATCATCTGCGGGTAGAGCTTCTCGATCTCCAGAAACGACTGCGCAACAAGCAGTTTGCGTTCATTGTCCACGCCGGGTTCCACGGTGCGCTGCAGCCAGTTCGTCTTCACCTCCTCGACGGCTGCGTTGCGCCAGGCATTGAGTTCCTGGGTAATGCCGATGGCATCCTCGATCACGATGGCGGCGCCGCGCGGCTTGGTTTGATTGATGGGCGGTGCCAGGGCTTGCCGTGACGCGTGCGGGGATACGATTTGAGCGTTGTTGAACGGCTGCAGGTCGAGCAGCGCTTGCAGGTCTGCGTCGTCCTGGGCCTTGAAGTCGGCTACCCAGCTCAACTGGTCGTGCTTGAGCACGTGGGGCTGTGGCGGCGCATCAGAGGGCTGAATGAACCCTGCGATATCAATCGCGGGCAGGCTGCTGCGGTACTCGTCTTCGAGCAGGCGGTAGTTGTCGAGCATGCGCGGCGTGAGCGGGGAGGGGCTGAACAACGGGCGTAGTTCCTGGATGTCGTCCAGGTCGTAAAGGGTGATGGTCCAGCCGAATGCGCGGATGATGTCCTCCAGGTTGCCTGCGCTCGGGGCGGCCTCCCAAGGGGCGTCGGCGCTGATGTACAGCAGTGAGCCGTTTGGCGCCACGCGGTACTGGCTGTGCCATTCGTAGGCCGGTGCGCTGTGGCGTTTGATCAGCAGGTAGAGAAAGCCTTCGCGCAGCGGGCGGATGGCGTAGCTGGAGTGGGTCAGTTCATCTATATCGTGAAAGGGGTTGAGGTAGCCTGGCAGCTTGGGCAAGCGGGCACGTTGTGCTGGGTTGCCACCTACGGCGGCATAGCGCAGGGGCAGCAGTTCGAAGCGGCGGGTGCAGTCGGCGACGGGGCTGTTGCGTAGCGCGGGGCGGTAGCCGGATGTAACGCGTCTGCACAATTCGAGCGTGTCGGTGAGCGAATCCATGGGCGTGTGCCTCAGTCCTTTGTGCGCAGGCTTCGCTGCACGTTGTCGATAAGGGCGGTGTGCTGTTCGCGGGTGGCGACGATTGCGTCCTGCCAGGCCGGTGATTTGTTGAGCTGATCACCGTCGCCAGCCATCATCAGTACATAAGTGATGAGATCCGCCTCACGGACCAGGCCTTGCTCGCGTGCCTGATCGAGGTAATGCTGGATCAGGCCGACCCGCGTGCCGTGGCATGCAGCGGCCAAGGCTGGGCAGGACTGATCGTCCTTCAGCACCTCGGCAAGTTGGTAGCTCAGCGGGTCGCCCGCCAATGCTGCCCAACAGTTTTCGTCCAGTGTGATCGGGGGGGCGTGCGCCGCTTGAGGTTGATCGTCGCCAGCTATTTGCAACCACATCTTCTTGTGCGGATGTGCTGCAGCTGCCCACCAGTGATGGATGGGCGCCCACCATTCGCTCACCCCAGGCAAGTGGCGGTGGCTATCGAGCACTTGCAGGGCTGCAGCGGTGTGGTAGCGCAGAAGGTACGCATGGCCATCTGCGCCGGTGACGATGTTGGCTTGGCTCAAGTGCAGGGCGAGTTCGGCAGGTGGCAATGCGCTGACTATCCAGCCACATACCGCATTCGCTGCACCTTGTTCGAGCTGCCATCTAAAGTCGTACTGGGCTGCAACATCGGAGCCGGGACGCGAACCGAACAGCCACGGGCCCACTGCCCGCAAGTTGCTGAATTGGGCTTGCTGCAACAGTGGCCAGCAGCGCTGCGCGTAGTACTGGATCAGGTTTTCCCGCGCTTCGGCGGAAAGATCGGCCATTTCCACAACCGCGCTCAGGCGGTACCGGTCCGACGCTCGCAGTACCTTGACCAGTGCTCTGACGAATGGGCTGGGCATCAGCTTGCTCCTCCCATCCGGATCATGTTGTGGCCGTTTGCGATTGCTTTCAGCAGGCAACTGAGGCAAATGGGCTCGCCGGGCTCAGGAATGCCCGCAGTCGAGGTTGTGCGTTGGCTGCCTTTTACCTGCTGGTTGATCGGCCCTTTGAAGGCCAGTGCCACGCCGTCCAGCGTGATACCGGCGCCATCGATTCGCAGCAGCCCGCCTGGGCTTCTGATCGTGAGGCTCTCGCTGACTGCTATGTCATAAACCTTGGTGGTGTGCCGGATGGCTTCACCGGTTTGCAATAACTGATGGCCGGCCACCACCTGTTCGAGGTGGCCACCGATTTCTACCGTGTGGTTGGCTTTGGTAATGTCCTGGCGCTGGTTGCCCACCTTCTCGATGCGGTCCTGGCCTGTGACGATCGTGTGCGTCCGGCCAATGGTCAGGCTGTCGTCATTGCCGATTTCGTGCATCCGGTTTTGGCCGATGCTGACGGATTCGTCCCGGCCGACATCTTCCCGGCGGTCCTGGCCAATCGAAACGGTTTCGTCACGTGCGACCTGTTCGGCGCGATCGTTGCCGACCTGCGTCGTTTCGTTATGCTTTACAACGTTGTTCTGGTCCCTTTCTGCGTGGATGAACACTTCCTGGCGACCCAGTTCGTCCTCGAAACGCAGTTCGTTGAAGCCATCGCCCTTGTGGGTCTGGCTCTTGAGGGTCATGCGCGTCTTGTGCTCGGGCAGGTCGTATGGCGGCAGCTGATTGCCGCAGTAGGTGCGGCCGATGATCATCGGCTGGTCGGGGTCGGCATTGACGTACTGGATGATCACGTCCTGGCCAATACGCGGGATGGCCATCGAGCCCCAGCTGCCACCGGCCCAGCCTTGCGACACCCGCACCCAGCAGGAGCTGAATTGATTGTTTTCGCTCTCCCGGTCCCAGGGGAAGCTGACCTTGACCCGGCCCCACTTGTCGCAATAGATCTCCTCGCCAGGTGGGCCGACGACGGTGGCCATGTGCGGGCCGTCGATGCGCGGCTTGGCCAACGGTGCCGGGCGCCATTCGGCTCTGCCTGGCACCAGCACTGCGTCTTGCGTGTAGCGCGTGCCTTGCCTGGCCCCGGCGGCTGCCTCCTGCAGGCTGGTGAACTGGGTACCTTCGTGGTGCACGTTGATCACACGCCAGTGCACGTTCAAATCTGGCCGCGGGTGCTCGATCAGGGTGAAGCTCAGCCCCGGTTGCAGGCGCACGTCATCGCCTTGCACTTCGGCGATGCGGGCATCGTGGCACAACGCGGTGATCCGGGTGGCGGTGAAGGGCACGCCAACCGCATCACGCTTGTAGCGACCGGGGTAGTCAAAGCGCTCGTACGCGGTGGATTGGTGTGTCAGGCCACTCGCTTCTGCGCGGTGTTCCTGGTGGTAGGCCGGGTTGGTGAACGTATAGTCGCGCTGCACCTGACGTGCAGTACGTACCTGCCCGCTGTAGCGCAGGCGGCGTAGACAAGGCCTTGCCTGAACGCCACCACTATTGGCGTGGTACAGCACGGCGTTGGGGTCGATGTCATCGTCATCGACGAACCCTTCATCGTCATCATCGGTCTTGATGACACCGCGGCTGATTTGACCCAGCGAGAGCAACCGGTCGGTGATGACCAGCATGTGGTGTTTTGGTGTGTGCTCGAAGCGGTAGACGAAGCCCTCTTCGGCGGCGAGGCGGGCGATGAAGTCCAGGTCGGTTTCACCCGCCTGCACGCAGAACTCCCGTACCTGATGTTCGCCGCTGCTGTGCAGCTCAGAATGAAGGATGCCCTGGCGCTCAAGCATGATTTCGAGAATTTGCGGCACGCTTTTCTCCTGGAAGATGCGCCAGTTCGAGCGCAGCCGGGCACGTGCCAGCATGGGTTCGACCACGGCGCGGTAACGCGTGCGGTAAAAGCCCGTCTCTCCTTGGCTGAAGGTGCTGACCAGGCCGTGCACGTAGCGCAGCGGTTGGTCTCCCCGCCAGAGGGTGAACAGCACCGGTTGGTCGAGCAACTGGCCGAAATCGACATCGTCTTGGTAACTCATCAGCTCCAGGCTCAAATGGAAGGGTGCGCTGATCGCTTCGTCGAGCTCGAACGAAACCACTTCAAACTCAATCTGGCCAACCAGCGGCTGGAAGGTGAAGCGCAAATCGGATTGGCTAGGCATGCGGATTCCCTCGAAAGTGCCTGAGTACGGTCATGACGAGCACTTGCCCGCTACTGCTGCAAGACGGCGTTGAGCGACTGCAAAACTTCGGCGGTCAGCAGGTTCAGGCGGTAGCCGTAGGCGCAGGCCATGGCGATGACCGAGCGCACCCAGGGCCATTCCCGGCGCATGCGATGGGGGCAATGAGCGACATTGGAATAGGGGGCGCACACCTGCTCCGGCGTGGGGCCGCGGAGTGCGCGCATGAGCGTGTATCCGAGAGATCAGCGCGTTGAGGGTTTCATTGCCCTGGAAGACCGGGTCGGCGGCGTAACCGACAGGTTGCGCGTTTGCGGTGATTTCACGTGTTGCACGGGTATGCGATGGCTGCTCCCCACGCACGTCTTCAAGCAGGATTGGCTTGTTGGTGGGCACTGTTCTGGCAGTGCCATCGGGCTCGCTGGACATTCCTGATCCTCGTGTTCCGGCAGGCAGCGTATGCAATGGGCATGGACCGCCCATGCGGCCCGACGAATGCATTTAGCTGAAGCCGAAACACTAACGAGGAATCAATTCATGGGAGAGTATTGAGCGTCCTAAAACGTTGTAGGAAAGTTCGAATTCTGCTCTGTATAAGAAACAATTAGTTGCAGGTAGAGAAGGCGCGGGGTGTTTTCAAGCATTCCGATGCGGCGCTTTCTCGGCGCAAAGTCGCGCTTGCAAAGGCAGTGGGCTGATCGAAGGGGCTGGGGAACCCTGCCTTGCAGGGCTGTGGCTCGGCGCCTGCAAAGCGCTACGCCCATAGAACAGCAGCGCGGTGGCCCAGGTGGTGAACCAGACAAAGATGCCGGCCCAGAATGTGTGGGACATGTAATGCCAACCCTGCAGCACCCGCGTAGTGCCGTAGACAAAGCCGACTATCAGTATCGCCACCAGCAGCTTGCGCGCATGCGCCCAGCGGTGGCGTAGCGCCACGAAGTACAAGGCCAACAAGGTGAAACCGCTGGAGGCATGACCCCCTGGCCAGCAGCGGCCATCGCCGGCCTTGTTCAGCCAGGAGAAGTGCTCGAACCACTCGACCCTGGCCTGCTGGCCGCCGTACAGCGTCGTTTCCACCGGGCAGTACACGCTGGTATGGCTTTTCAGGTAGTGGATGACCGTGGTGCACAGCGCAAAAGCGACCACCACGAACAACAAATCGCGCCGATGGTGGGTAGTGAAGCGCAACACCGGCGCGATTCGGGTTGCCTCCAGCAACCGGGTCAACCGCCACTGAGGATGGTTGGCCAGGCGGGGCCAGGCAAACGACAGCAGCGAGCCGATCACGGCCAGCTCGCCGGTCCAGTTCGGTAATACCCGTGGCCACTTGTGGGTGACCTTTTCGAACCACTGATCGTGCAACAGCGGAAACTGGCCGGTGGCCGGGTCGATCAGCAGGTTGCTGATCCAGCGGTCGAGCTCGGTCAGGTCGAATGCCACGAACACAATGGCTGCCAGCAACAGTGGCAGCAGCAGGTTGTTGCGGTAGAAGGCGGCGCGTGCGGAGAGGGGCATGGTTAGATTTCCCGAGCATTGGCAAGTTTGCGCCACTGGCTGGCAGCCATCTGGCCTAGCACCCGCGGCTTGCCGTTTTCGCCCAGGGTGATGAACAGCGCACTGGCGTAGCTGTTCGTGTCGGCGTCAGTGGCAACCTGGAGTTGCTGCTCTACCTGTTCCATGCAGCCACTGTGACTGACCAGCACCAGGTTGCGGCCGGGTTGCTTGTGGGCGAAGGCATTACTGGCGAAGGTGTGGTCACATTGATTGAGCCAGCCCTGTGTGGCGATGGCCTTGCCGAACATGAACTGCGCGGTTTGCTGGGTGCGCACCTCGGGGCTGGCCCACACATCGGCGTTACGCAGGCCAAGGCGGTGCAGGCCCTGGCCGACATCGGTGGCTACCCGGCTGCCCGCCAGGGTAATGCCGGTGGGGTCGCCCAGGCAGGCACCACGAGAGCGGTCGCAGCGTTCGGCGTGGCGCAGCACAACCACAACCGAACCTTTGGACCAGGCGCTATAGAGGCCGCTGCCGTGCAGCGCATGCGGGTTGCCAAGGTCGGCCATGGCCGGGCGTGCTGATGCCCAGGCAACGATAGCCGCCAGCGCGACCGAGACGCACAAGGCCGCCAGCAGCGCTCTGGCGCGGGGCAATCGGTAGGGCTGGGCGAGTTTGAGGACCGGGGAGGTGTCGATGACGCCATGCAACATGCTGTCACTCCAGTGAGCGCGGGCAACGGAGGCGAACTGGGGTTCGGCCTGTGCAAAAGTGGACGCACTTTAGGAAGCAGGATGTCGGCAGAGGGTGAGGCTGATGTGAAAAATACCTTATCCGTCGTGCTTGGCGATTGGCGGAGGCCACAAAAGTCAAGGATGAAACCGGTTTCAAAACATTTCTGAACGCGCTAGATTATTCGGCTGTCTGCTACACGCGCCCCCGGCGCACGTACTCCATTGAAAAATCAGATGGCGCAACCCAAGGCCGCCCTAAACGCTGATGAGGATTAGAAATGCCTGAGCATGCCCCAGACAATCCGCGCCGGGAATTCCTGCGCAAGACCTTGACCTTGATACCCGTCGCGACCGTGGCCAGCACCGGGCTGGGCCTGGGTGCCAGCCAACTGCTGGCCGAGCCGGTGCGTGAGCCCAAGGTGCCTGCCGCTGCGCCGGCGGGCAATTATCAGCCGACCTTTTTCACGGCCGAAGAATGGGCCTTCGTGCAAGCGGCGGTGGCCCGTATCATCCCTGCCGATGAACTGGGCCCGGGCGCGCTTGAGGCCGGGGCCGCCGAGTTCATCGACCGCCAGATGAATACCCCCTACGCGACCGGCGCGCAGTGGTACATGCAGGGGCCGTTCAACGCCGACGCCGCGCCAGAGCTGGGCTACCAGTTGCAGCTCAGCCCGCAACAGATCTATCGCCTGGGCATCGCCGCTGTGGATGGCTGGTGCAAAGCCAACTCCGGTCAAGTTTTTGCTGCGCAAGATAGCGCTACCCGAGACCGTATTCTCGGCAAGGTCGAAGCCGGTGAGCTGGTTTTCGACGCACTGCCGGCGAAGCTGTTTTTCAGCCTGCTGGTGCAGAATACCCGCGAAGGGTTCTTCTGCGACCCGATTCACGGCGGCAACAAAGGCATGGTGGGCTGGACCCAGATCGGCTTCCCCGGCGCCCGGGCTGACTTCATGGACTGGGTCGAGCGCAATGAGCCTTACCCGTTCCCGGCAGTGTCCATCCGCGGCGAGAGGGCCTGAGCCATGGCGAATGTGTTGCAGAAAGTAGACGCTGTGATCGTTGGCTTCGGCTGGGCCGGCGCGATCATGGCCAAGGAACTGACCGAAGCCGGGCTGCACGTGGTTGCCCTGGAGCGTGGCCCAATGCAGGACACCTACCCGGAGGGCAGCTACCCGCAGGTGATCGATGAACTGACCTACAGCGTGCGCAAGAAGCTGTTCGTCGATGTGTCGAAAGAGACCGTCACCATCCGCCACAGCATCAACGACGTCGCGCTGCCCAACCGCCAGTTGGGTGCCTTCTTGCCTGGCAAGGGCGTGGGTGGTGCGGGCCTGCACTGGTCTGGCGTGCACTTTCGGGTAGACCCGATCGAGCTGCGCATGCGCAGCCATTACGAAGAGCGCTATGGCAAGGCGTTCATCCCTGAGGACATGACCATCCAGGACTTCGGCGTCACGTACCAGGAGCTTGAACCGTACTTCGACTTTGCCGAGAAGGTCTTCGGCACCTCGGGCCAGGCCTGGACCGTGAACGGCACGCGGGTCGGCGAAGGGAAGGGCGGCAACCCTTATGCCCCTGATCGCTCGAACCCGTTCCCGCTGCCCGCGCAGAAAAACGTGGTGTCGGCAAAGCTGTTCGAAAAGGCCGCGAGCAGCCTTGGCTACAAGCCCTACAACCTGCCGTCGGCCAACACCTCCGGCCCTTACACCAACCCTTATGGCGCACAAATGGGGCCGTGCAACTTCTGCGGTTTTTGCAGCGGCTACGTGTGCTACATGTACTCCAAAGCCTCGCCCAACGTGAACATCCTGCCGGCGCTGCGCCAAGTGCCGAACTTCGAACTGCGCGCCAATGCCCATGTGCTGCGGGTGAACCTGGATGACAGCAAGCGTAAAGCTACGGGCGTGACCTACATCGACGCACAAGGCCGTGAAGTGGAACAACCGGCGGAGCTGGTCATCCTCGCGGCGTTCCAGTTCAACAACGTGCGCCTGATGCTGCTGTCGGGCATCGGCAAGCCGTACGACCCGGTCAACAACGAAGGCGTTGTCGGGCGCAACTTCGCGTACCAGAACATGGGCACAGTCAAAGCGTTCTTCGACAAGGACACCTACACCAACAACTTCATCGGCGCCGGCGGCAACGGTATCGCGATCGATGATTTCAATGCCGACAACTTCGACCACGGGCCACACGGTTTCGTCGGTGGCTCGCCCATGTGGGTCAACCAGGCGGGCAGCCGCCCGATCGCCGGCATCGCCAACCCGCCCGGCACGCCCACCTGGGGCAGCGCCTGGAAAAAGGCCACGGCCGACTACTACACCCACCAGGTTTCGATGGACGCCCATGGCGCGCACCAGTCGTACCGTGGCAACTACCTGGACTTGGACCCGACCTACCGCGACGCCTTCGGCCAACCGCTGCTGCGCATGACCTTCGACTGGCAGGAAAACGACATCAAGATGAACCAGTTCATGGTCGACAAGCTCAGCAAGATCGCCCAGGCGATGAACCCTAAGGCCATTGCCGTGCTGGGCAAGAAGGTCAAAGAGCACTTCAATACCGCCAGCTACCAGACCACTCACCTCAACGGTGGCGCGATCATGGGCACCGACCCTAAGACCAGTGCGCTTAACCGCTATCTGCAGAGCTGGGACGTACACAACGTCTTCGTCCCGGGAGCCTCGGCGTTTCCGCAAGGGTTGGGTTACAACCCGACCGGGTTGGTGGCGGCACTGACGTACTGGTCGGCACGCGCGATCCGCGAGCAGTACCTGAAAAACCCTGGCCCACTGGTTCAGGCTTGAGGAGCGATGAGCATGAAGAGAATGTTGATCGCAACCCTCCTGTGCGGTGCAAGCCTGTCGGCCCAGGCCGACAGTACGCGGGTTAAACAGGGCGAGTACCTGGCGCGCGCGGGCGACTGCGTCGCGTGCCACACGGCTAAGGGCGGCAAGCCTTTCGCAGGTGGGCTGCCCATGGAAACCCCCATCGGCACGGTGTATTCGACCAATATCACCCCCGACGCCAGTGGTATTGGCCAGTACAGCTTCGAAGACTTCGACCAGGCCGTGCGCCATGGCGTCGGCAAGGACGGCAGCACGCTGTACCCCGCCATGCCGTATCCGTCGTACGCGCGCGTCAGCGATGACGACATGCGTGCGTTGTATGCCTACTTCATGCAGGGCGTCGAGCCCGTTGCGCAGCCCAACAAGGCGACGGATATTCCATGGCCGTTGAGCATGCGTTGGCCATTGGCGATCTGGCGCGGCATGTTCGCGCCAGAGGTAAAGGGCTGGCAGGCCTCGGCTGCCGCCGACCCGGTAGTCAATCGCGGCGCGTACCTGGTCGAAGGGCTTGGGCATTGTGGCGCCTGCCATACCCCACGCGCCTTGACCATGCAGGAAAAGGCTCTGAACCCGCAGGAAGGCGAGCAGTTTCTGGCAGGCAGCGCGCCGCTTGAAGGCTGGATCGCCAAAAGCCTTCGCGGTGACCATAAGGATGGCCTGGGCAGCTGGAGCGAAGCGCAGCTGGTGCAGTTTCTCAAGACCGGCCGAAGCGAGCGCAGCGCGGTGTTTGGTGGCATGAGCGATGTGGTCGAGCACAGCATGCAGTACATGAGCGAGGCTGACCTCACTGCCATTGCCCGTTACCTCAAGACCCTGCCCGCGAGCAATCCTGACGACACGCCCCATGTCTATGACAAGCAGGTCGCAGAGGCGCTGTGGAAAGGCGATGACAGCAAACGCGGCGCGTCGGTGTACATCGATAACTGCGCGGCCTGCCACCGTACCGATGGTCACGGTTATACCCGGGTGTTCCCGGCACTGGCCGGCAACCCGGTGGTGCAGACGGCGGATGCAACGTCGCTGATCCATGTGGTGCTGGCCGGCGGCACGGTGCCCGCGACGCACACGGCCCCGTCGAACTTGACCATGCCGGCGTTTGGCTGGCGGTTGAGTGACCAAGAGGTCGCTGATGTGGTGAGCTTCATTCGCACCAGTTGGGGGAACCAGGGCGGGGCGGTGAAGGCGGGCGATGTCGCCAAGCTGCGCACGGATGACTTGAAGCATACCTCTGGGGATGACCTTGGGCAGGTGACAAGTCACTAGCGATTGTGAACTCGGCGGGGTTCATCGCCGACGATCTCGCAACCCTGCCCAGCCTCTCGGGGTTGCGCGATCACGCAGCGAACACTGGTCAGTGTGGGAGCGGGCTTGCCCGCGAAGATGCCAACGCGGTGTATGGCACCGGCTTCGGCGGTGTTCGCGGGCAAGCCCGCTCCTACAGTCTTTGCTGAATCAATAAGTTATGTGTTGTTCCAAGGGAGCAGCTTGAAACCAGTAGAATGAATCCCGACGAACGGTAGGTGACTAAATGCGCCGGTTTTGATGTATTGAAACCGGTTTCATAAGCCCTCACCGACAATAATCACAAGGGACACCGATGACCAACCTACCTGCCAATGCCCGCGAACGGGTGACCATCAGCGAAGTAGCCCGCGTCGCCGGTGTATCCAAGGCCACCGTCTCGCGCTATATCGGGGGTGATCGCCAGTTGCTGGCCGAGGCGACCGCCAAGCGCCTGGAAGAGGTCATCGAACGCCTCGGCTATCGCCCCAACCAGATGGCCAGGGGCCTCAAGCGCGGCCAGACCCGGCTGATCGGCATGTTGGTGGCGGACATCCTCAACCCCTATTCGGTCGCGGTGATGCAGGGCGTCGAAACCGCCTGCCGCCAGCACGGCTACAGCCTGGTGGTGTGCAACACCAACCGCGACGACGAGCAGGAGCGCCATCACCTGGTGGCGCTGCAGTCCTACAATGTCGAGGGGCTGATCGTGAACACCCTCGGCCACCATCCCGGCGAACTGCTCAACCTGCAGCGCGACATACCCATGGTCCTGGTGGATCGCCAATTGCCTGAGCTCAAGGTCGACCTGGTCGGCCTGGACAACGCCGACGCCGTCGAACAGGCCCTGGACCACCTGCAGGCCCAGGGCTACCGCGACATTCTGGCGGTCACTGAACCGCTCGACGGCACCAGCTCGCGTCTGGAACGGGTACAGGCTTTTGGTGCATCCATCAACCGGCGTTCGGGCATGCGCCAACAGCTGCTCGAAGTCAGCCCAGCCCTGGAAGCCGGCCTGGCGTCGTTTCTTTCGGCCAGTGGCCATGGCCCGCAGGCCATCTTCACCTTCAACGGCGTGGCCACACTGGCCGTCACCCGCGCCTTGCACGACTCGGGTTGCAACTTGTTCAAGGACGTAGGCCTGATCGCCCTCGACGAGCTGGACTGGTACCCCCTGGTCGGTAGCGGCATCACCGCCCTGGCCCAGCCCACCGAGCGTATCGGCGTGGCCGCCTTCAACTGCCTGCTGGATCGCCTGCGTGGCGAAAGCGGGGCGCCCCGGCGCATCGATTTCAAGGCCGACCTGATCATCCGAGGTTCAACACACTCACGCGAATGAACGACAGGCACGTGGCGATTTAGCCGTGCCAAAAAATGAAACCGGTTTCATAAGGACAATAACAATGCGCTCGAACCCCGTTTCCATCAGTCTCTCCAGCTACGGTGCCACCTTTGTGCGGCAGCGCGGCCAGGAGCATTTTCTGGACCTGCTGGCCGCCGCCGGCGTGGCCCGCGTCGAATTGCGCGAAGAGCTATTCGACAGCGCGCCAGACACCGCCGTGCTAGCCGCCGCCATTGCCGCGTCGAACCTCGAATGCCTTTACTCCACGCCCCTTGAGCTGTGGACCGAGCAGGGCCTGCCCGATACGCGTCTGTCCCAGAAACTGGCGTTGGCCCGCTCACTGGGTGCAGTGGCACTGAAAGTGTCCCTGGGGCACTACAACGACACCTGCGATGTATCGGCCTTGCGCACGCTGTTACCTGAAGATGGCCCGCTGTTGTTGGTCGAGAACGACCAGACCGAGCAGGGTGGGCGCATCGCACCCATGCTGGGGTTCTTCCAGCGTGTCGACGACCTCGGGCTGCCGGTGGGCATGACCTTCGACATCGGTAACTGGCAGTGGCAGGCGCAATCCGCGCAGCAAGCGGCCCACAAGCTTGGGCGCTGGGTGCGTTACGTGCATTGCAAAGCGGTGGATCGGCTGCCCGATGGGCGACGGGTCGCAGTGCCGCCAGACGCAGACGATCTGCAGGCGTGGGATGCCTTGTTGCGTGCGTTCACGCCCGGCGTGGTACGTGCAGTGGAATACCCATTGGCCGGCGACGATTTGCTGGCACTGACCCGCGCTCACGTCAGCGCGCTGTCCATGCTCGGGCTGGGCCAGGAGGTGAGCCATGCATGAGCATGACGTGCTGTGCTTTGGCGAGACCATGGCCATGTTCGTGGCCGAGCAGGTGGGTGACCTGGCGCAGGTTGGGCAGTTCGGCAAGCGCATTGCCGGTGCCGACAGCAACGTTGCCATCGGTCTTTCCCGACTGGGTTTCAAGGTCCGCTGGCTGAGCCGGGTGGGCGACGACTCCTTGGGCCGTTTCGTCCTCGACAGCCTGCGCCGGGAGGGGCTGGACTGCACTGACGTGGAAATTGACCGCAAACACCCCACCGGTTTTCAGCTCAAAGCCCGCTGCGAAGACGGCAGTGACCCCGCCGTGGAGTACTTCCGTGGCCACTCTGCCGCCAGCCTGCTGTCACCGGCGCTGATCCGCCCGCACTGGCTGCAGGCCCGCCATCTGCACGCCACCGGTATTCCCTTGGCGCTTTCGCCAGGTTGCAGGGCATTGTCCCACGCACTGGTGGATGCCATGCGCGCGGCCGGGCGCAGCATCTCGTTCGACCCCAACCTGCGCCCTTCGCTGTGGCCAGACCGCACGCGCATGGTCCGCGAGATCAACGCCCTGGCCGTCAAGGCCGACTGGGTGCTGCCGGGGCTGGAGGAGGGGCGCCTGCTGACCGGTCAGCAGACCCCAGCGGACATCGCCGCGTTCTACCTCGATAAAGGTGTGGAGTTGGTGGTGATCAAGCTGGGTGACGAGGGCGCCTACTATCGCACCGCTAACTGCGAGGGCCAGGTTGCCGCAGTGCCGGTGGCCAAGGTGGTGGACACCGTCGGCGCCGGTGACGCTTTTGCCGTCGGCGTGCTCAGTGCCTTGCTCGAAGGCCGTGAATTGCCACAGGCGGTGGCACGCGGCAACTGGTGTGGCAGCCGCGCCGTGCAGTCACGCGGTGACATGGAAGGCTTGCCGCTGCGGCACGAACTCGCGGAGCACGACCTGCGCAGACGCGCCTGATTGCCTGGCCCCGAACCCTCTGTACCTGTTGCAACAAAAAAAAAAAGCTCAGGAGCACACATCATGCAAACGACAAGTCTCGCCCGCCGCCGCTGGTGGTACATCATCCCGATCGTGTTCGTCACCTACAGCCTGGCCTACCTAGACCGCGCCAACTATGGGTTCGCCGCAGCGTCCGGCATGGCCGATGACCTGAAGATCACCCCGGTGCTGTCATCGTTGCTGGGGGCGCTGTTTTTCCTGGGTTACTTCTTCTTCCAGGTGCCGGGCGCCATCTACGCCGAAAAACGCAGCGTGAAGAAGCTGATTTTCGTCAGCCTGATCCTCTGGGGCGGCCTGGCCACCCTGACGGGCATGATCAGCAACGTGTACATGCTGATCGGCATCCGCTTTTTGCTCGGGGTGGTGGAGGCGGCGGTGATGCCGGCGATGCTGGTGTACCTCTGCCACTGGTTCACCCGCGCCGAACGCTCCCGGGCCAACACCTTCCTGATGCTGGGCAACCCGGTGACCATCCTGTGGATGTCGGTGGTGTCGGGCTACCTCATCAAGCACTACGACTGGCGCTGGATGTTCATCATCGAAGGCTTGCCGGCGGTGATCTGGGCGTTCTTCTGGTGGCGCCTGGTGGATGACCGACCGGCCCAGGTCAATTGGTTGAGTGCGCAGGAAAAGGCCAGCCTGGAGCAAGCCCTGGCGGCGGAACAGCAGGGCATAAAACCTGTGAAAAACTACCGCGAGGCGTTCCGTTCGCCCCAGGTGATCATCTTGTCGATGCAGTACTTCTGCTGGAGCATCGGTGTTTATGGCTTCGTGCTCTGGTTGCCTTCGATTCTGAAGCAGGCGGCGAACGTCGATATCGTGCAGGCCGGTTGGTTGTCGTCGGTGCCGTACCTGGCGGCGGTGCTGACCATGGTCGGGGTGTCCTGGGCGTCGGACCGCTTGCAGAAGCGCAAGCGATTCGTCTGGCCACCGTTGTTGATTGCGGCGCTGGCGTTTTACGGCTCATACGCCCTGGGCAGCGAGCACTTCTGGTTGTCCTACGCACTGCTGGTGATTGCCGGCGCCTGCATGTACGCGCCCTACGGCCCGTTCTTCGCCATTGTTCCGGAAATCCTCCCCAGTAACGTCGCCGGTGGCGCCATGGCCTTGATCAACAGCATGGGCGCACTGGGTTCGTTTGGCGGCTCGTGGCTGGTGGGTTACCTCAATGGTGCCACCGGCGGGCCCGGCGCTTCGTATCTGTTCATGTGCGGTGCGCTGCTGACAGCGGTCGCGCTCACCGCAGCGCTTAAAACCTCACAAACGCCTGGCCGGGCCAAGCGCGGCGGCTCTCACCTGGCAATGAGCCAATAGGAAACCCTGGTATGAAGAAGCGAATCGTCCTTTACAAGCGCCTGTCCGACGACCTCATGGCGCAGTTGCAACAGCAGGTTGATGTGACCTGGGTAGATACCGCACGCCAGGACGGTCTGGCCCGTTTGCGCGATGCGCTGCCAGGCGCCCATGGGCTGTTGGGCGCGAGCTTGCGCCTGGACAGCGGCCTGCTTGACCTGGCCCCGCAGCTGAAGGTGATATCCAGTGTGTCGGTGGGGGTGGACAACTACGATATTGCCGACCTGACCCGGCGTGGCATCATGCTGACCAACACGCCCGACGTACTTACCGAAACCACCGCTGACACAGGCTTTGCCCTGATCCTGGCCAGTGCGCGTCGGGTCGTGGAGCTGGCGGGGTGGGTGCGTGACGGCCACTGGCAGGCCAACCTTGGGCCAGCGCACTTTGGCAGTGATGTGCATGGCAAGACGCTGGGTATCGTTGGCATGGGCCGCATTGGCGAAGCGCTTGCCCGGCGCGGTGCAGCCGGCTTCGGCATGCGTGTGCTCTACCATAGCCCACGCGCCAAGCCCGAGGTCGAGGCGCGTTATGCTGCTCGCCATTGCAGCCTTGACGAGCTTCTGAAGCACGCGGATTTCGTGTGCTTGACCGTGCCACTGAGTAGCACCACCGAAGGCCTGATCGGTGCACGCGAACTGGCGCTGATGAAGCCTGAGGCGTTTCTGGTGAACATTGCGCGTGGGCGCGTGGTAGACGAAACCGCGCTGATAGCGGCCTTGCGTGAAAAACGCATCCGCGGCGCCGGCCTGGATGTGTTCGTTCAGGAGCCGTTGCCGAGCGACTCGCCACTGCTGCAACTCGATAACGTGGTGGCGACCCCGCATATCGGCTCGGCAACGCACGATACCCGCGAGGCCATGGCGCGCTGTGCAGTCAGCAACCTGCTCAGCGCGCTGGCCGGTGAGCGCCCGGCAAACCTGGTGAACCCAACGCCTGGGCGTTGATGCATCAAGGCGCAGCGGCTAGCGGCAGTTGCCCGCTTTGCGATAGCCCGCCGCTTGCGCCTCACCTTCGGAACCGAACATCACCTGGTTCTTCGAGCCCACCTGGGTGTAACCCGGGCAACCGTTGGCCAGGTGATAGACATGGCTGTTGCGGTTACCGAGCACGGCGCCGGTTGCCGCAGTGCTGGCCAGGCTGGGCTTGACCGCTTGCTGGGTGGGCTTGGCCGGTGTGGCTTGCACAACGCCACTGCCAACCGGCTTGTAGTCGGCGGTCCATTTGCGTTCGCCGGTCACGAACGGGTTGGCGTGGCCCATGATGGCGGCGATGCGCCGGTCACGCTCTTTTTCCCAGGCCGAGACGGGGTGCTGTTTGTCCCACGCCATCAGCAGTTGTTGCTGCTGACGCGACATGCTCAGCTTGTAGCGGTCGAACATGTAGAAGGTGGTACGGGCAACCAGGCCTTTGACTTCGTCACGCGGTTCGGCGGCGCGCTGCACGAAATCGACCTTGGTCGGGCATTGACCATATTGGCCAGCATTGCCCGACACCATGCCGTAGTTGAAGTTGCTGCGATCACCGTTGACCTCGCCCACAGCCGGGTAGAGGTTGAACAGGTCGGCTTCCATGGCCCGGAAGACCGGATCGTCGTCGACACAATGCTCACGACCGCCGTTCTTCCAGCACTGGCGCTGATTGCCGAAGGTATAGGCGGGCACGATGTGTTCCCACTCGGTACGTTCGGCACGGTTTTGCTGCTTTCGGGTTTCGTAACCGCACGAGGCGGCATCGATGCGCCCACCCGACTTGCCCACCCAGGTCCATTTGCAGCCGCAATACAGGTCGCCCATGGCGCTGCTTGCCTGGTCCAGGTAGATCTTCTGTTTAGCGACGACCTTGGCTTCGGTGAAGGTCGAAGGCGGGTTGGCGAAGGCGGGGAGGTTGACGGCGAGGAGCAGGGATACGGCGTAGAGCAGTTTTTTCATGGGGGAAAGCAGATTTCAGAGACGGGCGCGCATTGTAATCAAAAAAAGCCTAAGCATTTGATTTTACTGGGTTGTATGAGGTCGTCTCGACCGGCGACCCCGCCCTGATAGGCTGACGCTGCTGGGCTGGGTGAAAACTACCCATTGCTGTTCATCTTTGGTGCATATTTGCCTTTATTTAAGGCAGCAAGCACACACCGAATCCGTCAATCCTTGCTTAACTGTGCATGTTGCACAGCTAATGTTGTGCCGTTCGCCTCGGGTTTCGGTGGTCACGGCTCACTGTTAAACCGGCCCGCATATTGCTCTATCTGCTCCAACTACCACCCGGAGCCCCGTGCAATGAGCTCACCTACCGAATTCCCGCTTTGCGAAGCCCCGCCATCTTCGCGCAAGGGCCTGCTACCCATTGCGATGGTGCTGTTCAGCTTCACCTTCTTCACCGGCACGATGTTCGCTGGCGGCAAGCTGGGCATGGCCTTCAACTTTGTCGACATGCTGTGGGTTGCCACGCTCGGCAACACGTTGCTGGCCTTGTACGCCGCTACCCTGGCGTTCATCGCTTCACGCAGCGGGCTCAACACCGTACTGATGGGCCGCTTCTGCTTTGGCGAAGCGGGCAGCCGGCTTTCGGATTTTTTGCTGGGTTTCGCCGAGCTCGGCTGGTACGCCTGGGGCACGGCGACCGTGGCGATCGTGCTGGTCAAACTGCTGGGGCTGGCAGGTGGCTTTACGGTGCCGTTGATGGTGCTGTTCGGCCTTGGTTTCAGCATCACGGCCATCATTGGCTTCAAAGGGCTTGACCTGCTGTCACGGGTTTCGGTGCCGTTGATGTTTACGCTGCTGCTGGTGTCGATGTACATCGCCACCCGCGATGCCGGCGGGTTTGCGGGGCTGGCAGCCGTGGTGCCGCACGAGACCATGACCTTTTCAGCCGCAGTGACCATGGTCTTCGGCACCTTCGCCAGTGGCGCTACCCAAGCCACCAACTGGACCCGCCTGGCGCGTAGCGGACGGGTGGCGGTGGTGGCCAGCATCGTCGCCTTTCTGCTTGGCAACGGCCTGATGGTGGTGGCCGGAGCCTGGTGCGCGATGGTGTATCAGCAGGCTGACATCGTCGAGGTGATGATGCTGCAAGGCCTCTCGTTCGCGGCGGTGGTGATGCTGTGCCTGAACCTGTGGACGATCCAGGGCCCGACCATCTACAACGTGTCGGCAGCCGCCTGCCATCTGCTGCGCAGTGAACGCCGGCGTACCGCAACGCTGGTGGCGGCCGGGGTAGGGATTGTGCTGGCCATCGGCGGCATGTACGAAATGCTGATCCCGTTCCTGGTGCTGTTGGGCTCGGTCATACCGCCGGTGGGCGGCGTGATCATGGCCGACTTCTGGTACCGCCATCGCGGCCAGTATCCGGCATTGGCCACGGTGGCCCTGCCGCGCTACAACCTGATTGGGCTTTTCGCTTATGCCGTCGGTGCGGTACTGGCGTATGCCTCGCCCTGGGTCGCGCCGCTGGTGGGCATTGGCGCTTCGGTGCTGTGCTACATCCTCATGCTTGAGCTGAACGGGCGGCGCCGCCTGGCAGGCGAGGCAGGTGTCGAACCGTGAGCCTGGCGCTGGATGAAATCCTCCACCTGCCCGGCCTGCAGGACATGGCCGTTCGTGCTGGCGCGCGCAACCTGCAGCGGCGGGTGCGCTGGCCATACGTAGCGGAGAACGAAGGCATCGCCGAGTGGGTGATGGGCGGCGAGCTGGTGTTCGTCACGGGCATCAATCACCCTCGCGGCGAGGCCAACCTGCTGAGCCTGGTGGAGGACGGCGAGGCCGTGGGCATCGCGGGCATGGTCATTCTCACCGGGGGTACTTTTATCCAGCGCATCCCGCCAGCGGTACTGGCGCGCGCCGAGCAACTGGGCTTGCCGTTGATCGAGCAGCCCTATGCGCTGAAGATGGTTGTGGTCACCCACTTGATCGGCACGGCATTGGTGCAGATGACGCAGGTGCGGCGCTCGCGCAACGATATTCTGGGCCAGTTGCTGACCGGAGACTACCCAAGCCTGGCGATTGCCCGGCAGCGGGCGGCGCACCTGGCGTTGGCGCTGGACGAGCCGCGGCGCCTGCTGGCGCTGCGCTTGTCGGGCGTCGATGGCTTGTTCGAACGCCTCGGCCTGGCTCAAGGCGAGCGCGTATGGCAAGGCGTTCGCCAAGCCCTGGAAGACCAGCTTGAGGCGTGGTGCCGTGGCCGGCCGGGAACCGTGACCGCGCACTTGCCGGGTGACCTGTTCGTGATGCTGCTGCCCGACGTGCCGGAGCTGCCTGCTACCCTGGCCGCGCTGCACCGGCAATTGACCCCCGTGGCGGGGGCGTTGGGCCTGTACATGGGCCTGTCGAGCCTGGCCGAGGATTGCGCCCACTACCGCCAGGCACTGAACGAAGCACGTCAGGCCCTGGAAGTGGCGCAGAATCTGCGCCCGGCCAATGGTTTTTGCGACTTCAGCGAACTGGGCGTACTGCGCCTGCTGCAGGGCATCGTCGATCGCTCGCTGATCGACGATTTCGTGGCCCAGACACTAGGCCCGTTGATCACACCCGGGCGCAAGCACCCCGATACCCTGGTGCATACCCTCGATGCCCTGCTCAAGGAGAACGGCAATGGCCTGAAGGCCGCCCAACGCCTGGGGTTGCACCGCAATACCATCAACCAACGCATTCAACGCATCGAACAACTGAGCGGGCAGTCATTGGACGACCCGCTTTTTCGTATGAACGCTTCGGTGGCCATGCTGGTGTGGCGCATGACCGAAGCCCAAGGCAAGGAGTAACTCCATGAACATCATCAACGCACGCTTGCGTGGCAAGGCTGGCCTGTTTCGTATCGAACTCAACGGCGACCGTATCGCCACTATCCAGTCCCAGGCTGACGCGGTGGCACTGGGTGCCCCCGGTGACCTGGATGCCAAGCAGAATCTGGTGGTGGCCCCCTTTGTCGAACCGCACATTCATCTGGACGCCACCCTTACTGCCGGCGAGCCGAAGTGGAACATGAGCGGCACCTTGTTCGAAGGCATCGAACGCTGGGCCGAGCGCAAGGAAATCACCACCCACGAGGACATCAAGACCCGCGCCACGAAGACCATCGGCATGCTGGTTGACCATGGCATTCAGCACGTACGCACCCATGTGGATGTCACCGACCCCAAGCTCACGGCGCTCAAGGCCATGGTCGAGGTGCGTGAAGAGGTGCGCCACCTGGTCGACCTGCAGATTGTCGCCTTCCCCCAGGAGGGCATCGAGTCGTACGCCAACGGCCGGGCGCTGATGACCGAAGCGGTGGCCATTGGTGCCGATGTGGTCGGCGGCATTCCGCATTTCGAGAACACCCGCGACCAGGGCGTGTCATCGATCAAGTTCCTGATGGACCTGGCCGAGCGTACCGGCTGCCTGGTAGACGTGCACTGCGACGAAACCGACGACCCGCAGTCGCGCTTTCTTGAGGTGCTGGCCGAAGAGGCCCGCGTGCGCGACATGGGCGCCCGGGTCACGGCCAGCCATACCGTAGCGATGGGGTCCTACGACAACGCCTACTGCTACAAGCTGTTCCGTTTGCTCAAGTTGTCGGGCATCAACTTCGTCTCGTGCCCAACCGAAAGCATCCACCTGCAAGGGCGCTTTGACAGCTACCCCAAGCGCCGCGGTGTTACCCGCGTGGCGGAAATCGACCGTGCGGGCATGAACGTATGCTTTGGCCAGGATTCGATCGTCGACCCGTGGTACCCGTTGGGCAACGGCAACATCCTGCGCATTCTTGAAGCTGGGCTGCACATTTGCCACATGCTCGGGTACGAAGACTTGCAGCGCTGCCTGGACCTGATCACCGACAACAGTGCGCGCACGCTGAACCTGGGTGATCGTTACGGCATCGAGGTCGGGCGGCCGGCCAACCTGCTGCTGTTGTCGGCGCCGGATGACTACGAGATGGTGCGCAGCCAAGGGCATGCACTGGTGTCGGTGCGTAATGGCAAGGTGCTGATGCGGCGTACGCCGGCGCAGGTCGAACGCTTGGCCTGACATCGCTGACACTTTATTGAACGCCCTGGACGTATCAGGGCAACCCCAACCCCCCCTCAAACGCTGTTTGCAGATCCCGCTCGGGTATTTCCCATATCAGCAGCTTCGGGGGCGTTTCAAGAAATGCTGGGCTGGCAAAATAGGCCTTGGCAGCGCCGGAAAACTCACCGCCTTCCTTGGCGAAGTTCCCCACCGGTGCACCCAGCGCCAGTTGCAGATAACCGGCAAAACCGGAGTTGTGGGAGAACGATGTGCCGATCAGCGCCACGTTTGGCAGGGCGCTGTCGCCAAACAAGTCATCGAGGTCGTCGTCGCTGGGCTGCAGGTCCAGGGCCTGAACCTGCGACACAACCACCTGCTCGACGGGAGGTTGCAGCGCAAGCGGCAACCAATCGATGCCGGCCAGGCGCACCAGGTCGCCGGGGCGGGGGGCGGCAGGGGCCTGCGCAAGCTCGAAAGCTTGCCGTGGGGAGGGCACTACCTCAAGCGCTGCAATAGCTTGCGCCACAAACGTGGCAGCGGCTTGTGCTCCGGCCTCGCTCCAATGGCTGTCGGTTCGCAAATACGCCCGCTTGCCAAGCACCGTCAAGCGCTCGCTCAGGTCAAGGGCGGGCACGCCGCCGGCCTCCAGTAGCCCCCGCCATTGCGCCACGCGCGATGCAAGGCTGGCAGGGCGGTACAGGTGACACAGGGCGGTGCTGGCGACTCTGCTTTTATCCGGCACGATCGCCACCAGCAACTGGATACCCCGTTGCGCCAACGCCTGGCGCAAGCGGATAACGGCCTGGGCCTTGGCCCGGGCATTGTGCTCAGCCTGGGGCTGCACGTGCAGCTCGTCGGTGAGGAACAGCCAGCCAGGGCAACCCTCGCGCACGCGTGGGCCCAGATCGGCCATCAGTAACCAACGGCTGCCGCGCTCCAGGTCGGCGGCGTGCTGCGGCAGCGGCGCCTCAGGCAACTGCTTGGCCAGGTGGTGAGTGAGTTCGCCATGCAGCAGTGCATCGCGGTCCAGGTCGGGTGCCAGCCAGGCGATGGGTTTGCGCAACAACCAGGCACACGAGAGCAAAGCGCCCACCAGGAACAGGACGAACAAGTAACCCGCGAGGGCGCTGGTGCGTAGGGCCAGAGGGGATGGCGGTGGTGCAGTTTCAGGCGTCTTGTTCATCAGAATTGGAAGTACAGGAAGGGCACGGATTCGCGACTGGCGATCAGGCAGAACGACAAGGCGAAACCCAGCACGGGCCAAAGGGACGCCGACCACAGGAACAGGGGATGGTCGGCGAATTGTTCTTCAACGGTGGGTTGCAGTAGCGGGGCCAGTATCGCCAGTACGCCCAGCACCGCCGCCACCCCATGCACAGGGCGCAGGGTGGTGGCCATGGCGTCGCCAAGGGCGATGCCGTGCAGGCCGAACTGGCCTGCATACATGCCCAGCGCAGTGGCGAAATCAGGTGAACGGAACAACGTCCAGGCCAGGCAGACGAACAGCAACGTGGCGGTGTGTGCCGCCCAGCTCGGCAGGCTGGGCAGGTGCGAACGCGACCAGGCCCGGTCGATGCACAGGGCGATGCCATGGGCCGAGCCCCAGAGCAGGTAGTTCCAGCTGTCGCCGCCGTGCCACAGGCCGGCGATGGCCATGGTCAGGAATAGGTTGCGATACGTGCGCCAGGCACCTCGTCGGTTCCCGCCCATGGCGATATACAAGTAATCGCGCAGCCAGGTGGACAGCGACAAGTGCCAGCGGCGCCAGAAGTCCTGGATGCTGCTGGCCAGGTAGGGGCGGTTGAAGTTCTCGGGGAAGTGAAAGCCCAGCATCAGGCCAAGGCCGATCGCCATGGCGCTGTAGCCGGCGAAGTCGAAAAACAACTGCAGCGAGTAGGCCAGGCAGCCGATCCAGGCATCGACCAGCGACGGCTGCTCAAGCGCGAAGGCGACATTCGCGAGCGGGGCCAGGGTATCTGCCACCAGCACTTTCATGCACATGCCAACCATGAACCGGCGTGCCCCCAGGGCGAAGTTCTGCCAGTTGAACAGGCGTTGTTCGAGTTCTCGACGCACCCAGTCATAGCGAATGATCGGCCCGGCAATCGAATGGCCGAACATCGAGATGTAGGTGGCAAAGCGAACGAAGCTGCGCTCTACCGGCACCACATGGCGATGCACATCCACCAGGTACGAGATGGCCTGCAGCACGATGAATGACAGGCCAGCTGGCAGGGCGACCCTCTGCCATTCCATGGGCAAGGCACCGTAGTGGAGCAGCAGGTCGTTGTACGTAGCAGCCAGGATGTTGGCGTATTTGTACCAACACAGTACGGCCGTGTTGGTGACGATGAGGGTAACCAACAGGTACAGCCGGGGCCTGCGGTGTTCCTCGGTGCGCACCACCAGCAAGGCGCCGGCCCAGGCCAGTACGGTCAGGGCCATGTGCAACATCAGGAACAACGGGCTTAACCAGCTGTAGAACAGCCAACTGCCGATCAACAGGACCAGGTTGCGCCAGGCGGGCCGTACCCACGCATAGACCAATAGGAATAGCGGCAGGAACAGCGTGAGAAACTCAAGCGAAGCGAAGACCATGAGTGCCGTTTATCCAGTCAGTGGGCGACGGTGTCGGTGATGCTGCGAAGCTGCGGGCCAGTCGGCGAGGGCAGCAGGAGCAGGCTGTAGCGTTCACCGGCCAGCAAAGGGCCGAGTGCCAGGGGCTTGTCGACGGCCTTGCCGGCGCAATGCAACTGGACCTTCAGGCCAGGGCGCGGGTTGATTTCCTGACGCCGAGGGTTACCGGCCGGGGCCTTGGCGAACAGGTCTAGATCACGCTCCGCCAGCATCACCCGGGGCTCCGAGCAGCTTGCGTCTGCATTGAACAGGGCCAGTGAGGCCTTGAGCAGGTTGGGCAGTTCGAATGCTTCATGGACGATCAATGGGTCGATGCCGCCCTGTGCATTGGCCAGGGCAAAAACCGTGATGAATTCACCAGGCGCAGCCTGCAGTTGCACGCGGGCCTGGTGGCTGTCACGGGCAAGGTGGCCGGTAATGCGCTGGCCACCGGGTATGGGCATGAAGTCGCTGCTTAGTTGCCCTGCTTTCAAGTGCAGTTGCGACTGCCCGCCGTCAGGCTGCAACACAAGCTCACTTGCGGTTGGATTGAGCAGGCGCATGTACGCCGAATCCTGCGCGGGGCCGGTCGGGTAAAGGGCAATCTGGGCCGCCTGGCTTGCCGTGGACAATGCCACGGCGCCGGCGAAGACAAGCGAAAGGGCAGCGTTCATGGGTTCGCTCCTGTCAATGCGCTGGCGGGCAACTGGCTGAGCGATGCACCAATGGCGCTGGCCCAGGCTTTGTAACCCGCGATGGTGAAGTGCTGGCCATCGGAGGTGACCCATTGCCCGGGTTTGGAGAGCTGAGTCGAGTCGATGTAGGTGCACGGCGCCACCATCTTTGCCAGGGTGCTGGCCACCAGTTGCGTCCTGACCTGGTTTTTGCCGTACTGGTTTTCGTTGATGTTGCTGCCATTGGCCTTGCCCCAGGCAGGGCCGACCCACACGCAGCGGGTACCGGTGGCGGCAATTTGCCGGGTCAGTGCGGTGACACTCTGGTAGGCCCAGACTTTTGGGAACGGCGTGGTTTTGTAGGAGGCCAGAGTGTCGCCGATGATCAGCACTACCGCATCGGGTTTGTCCCGGGCGATGACCTGGACAATCGGTTCGGTGCTCATGGTGCCGCGGCTCATCAGCTTGAGCGTACCGCCAGGTTCGCGTGTGGCCCCGCAATCAAGCTTGAGCTTGGGCGTTACCCAGTCTTCGGCATTGGCGCCACAGGCGCCAATGGCATGGACTTGGGCACCTTGTCGGGTGAGTTCGTCATACAAAGGGTTCATCAGGGAGTCGGGGAAGCTCATGTGGCTTTCGCCGATCACCAGCAGGGTCAGGCCTGCCAGTACGGAAGATGTGGCCATGGGGGTCCTTGGTGGTCAGTGGGTGTAGGGGGAGGTGAAAGGGCGCACGGGCAGGGGCATCGGCCTGCTGACTTCGTCGAAGCCGTACCTCAGGTAGAGGCTGCCGGCGTACTGCTTGTAGTCATTGGCGTTATCCAGGCCCAGGTTGGCACCCAAGTACAGGTTACGGTCGAGCCGGTATTCACCCGTTGCGCTGAAGCTGTAGCCGATGCCGGTCTTGCTCTGGCCTGCGTAGCGGGACAAGCCGACGGCATCGGCATTGCGCTGCAGTGCCGAATGCCCAGGGAAGATCGGCGCGCTGTCCTGGTCGATGTACTGCACCCCCACCGAGCCATGCAGTGCATAGCTCAAACGCGCTCCGCGTTGTGCCCAGTCCACGGGGATGCCCAGGGCGAAGAACTTTTGTGGGCTGAAATAGCCGCCGTGGCCATAGGTGTAGAAGTTCTGGTTGTCCGAATAGCTCATGGCCGTGCCGTTTACGCCCAGGGTCAGGCGGCTGTCGCGGGTGTTGTGCAGGTACCAGTAGATGCCGCTACCCAGCTCGAAGCGATTGTTCGCCTCGACGTGCTCGCCGAGCAGGCGGTGGGCTGAGGCATAACCGTAGGCACCGGTGCGCTGATCGTCATGGCTGAGCTCAGCACGTACGCCATTGGCAGTCACGCCGCCCCATTCGACGCCACTGCGCGGGTCGCGCGAACCGGCGAAGGAGGTGACGCTGTCGGTCACCGATCGCCGTGAGGCACTGAGGGTGTAGCGGTAGTCAGGGGCATCTTGCAGGGCCCGCTCAAGGCTGATGCCACCCACTGGCGTGCTGTAGGTGAAGCCCAGCGGGCTGACGCCCAGGTCACCTTTCAGGCCGCGGTCCTCATCGCGATAGGCCACGGCCAGGCCGACACCGCTGTCTTCCTGGCGGCCCACGCTGGCAAGGCCACTGGTGCCGAATTGCGCCACCGAATAGCCTTTGGGCGTGCCGGCCTGTAGCCAGGTTGGCGTAACACGCAGGGCCATGCTGCGACCCGCCTCGTCCAGGGGGAAGCCGATTTCCAGCGGTGTCTGGATATCGGTGAGCTTGCCCAGACCTTTCTCGGTGTTGTTGTTGCGCACGCTCAGCCCTTGGTTGAGGTACGGGCGCTGGACCTGGCCAAGGGTATCGAGTGTCTCACGGGCAGGGCTAGCCTCGACGAGCGACGTGTCTGCACTGGCGTAGGCGCCCGCCGGAGGCCTATTGGTAGCGCCCGGTTCGTCCGCGACAGGGGCCGGGACCCAATCATTGCTGGCCAGCAGGGTGGCCTGCTGGCGCTGACCTGGGAGGCGCACGAACGGGTTGTCGACGCGTGCGGCGGGGGATGGCGCAACCGCCACAATGCGCGGCGGTTGTTCGCGCTGTTCGATGTCCAGTGCCTTGTTCAGCAGTTGGCGCGCCTTGCTTGTCTGGCCCAGGCTGCGGTAAAGCTGAGCGGCCTGGGTCAGGGTGCGGGGCTCGTTGGGTTGCAGCGCCAGGGCCTGGCCCAGCGCTTGTTCTGCCTGCGCAAATGCACGCCCCTCGACGGCCAGCTGGGCGAACCCCAGGTGCAGCACGGCGTTGTCCGGGTCACCCTCAAGCAATGGCTGGTATACCTGGCGGGCTTTTGCCCAGTTGCCACTGGCGCTGT
Organism: Pseudomonas sp. E1MeOHC2; assembly: GCF_058745025.1. Lineage (NCBI taxonomy): Bacteria > Pseudomonadati > Pseudomonadota > Gammaproteobacteria > Pseudomonadales > Pseudomonadaceae > Pseudomonas > Pseudomonas sp. E1MeOHC2. The sequence goes on along the minus strand of NZ_CP196675.1, from coordinate 5,325,671 downwards.
ACATGCGCGCCAGCGACGTCACGGCCTGAGGCGCATGCGGGCGCTGCTCCAGCGCCGGGGCCAGCATGTCGTAAGCAGCCACCAGGTCATTTCTTTCGCGCAGCTTGTCGGCCTGTTTCACGCGGTAGCGGTAGAGCAGGTCGGCGTATTGGCGACGGGTTTTGTCATCCAGGTTCTGGTCTTTGAGCGCGCGCAGAATCTCGCCGGCTTCGGCATCCTGGTCGCCCTTGAGCAGTACGCCGGCCTTGAGCAAGCGGGTCGATGCTGGGTTGCCCTGCAACCCTTGCATCAATCGTTCGGCCTGTTCGGGCTGGCCGGTTTCGGCGTAGGCCGAGGCGACCACAGCAACACGCTCAGGCTTGCCGGCTGCGCTGGGTTCAGCCTGTGCCAGCAGCGCCCAGGCCGCCTGGCGTTGGCCGCGCCGGGCCAACTCCAGTGCCTGTTCGACCTGCAGGTGCAGTTGGCTGTCCTGCTCCAGGCTAGTCATTGCCTGGCTACGGCGTGTGGGAGGAATGCGCTGCAGCGTGCGTTGCACATCAGTCCAGGCTTGGCGCTGCGCTGAAAGCAGTGCACTGCCATACAGCGCATCGGGGTCATCTGGGTGGCGTTTGAGGTGATCGTCCATCAACGTTCGGGCCGCCCGCACTTGGCCGCTTTCCAGCAACACCCGGGCCAAGGCAAAGCGCGCCCACGGGTTCTGCGGGTCGTCAGCCAGCGCTACTTGGTAGGCGGCTTGGGCGGCAGAGAGGTCGCCTTGACGTTCGGCCAGTTTGCCGGCCTGAGTGGCACGTAGCGCCTTGATGCGCAGGGTGGAAGGCAAGCGCGCGCGCTGCTGGGCGGTAAGCCCGTCAATCAGGTTCAGCGCCTGCTCTTCCTTGCCCGCCTGGGTCAACACGTTCAAAAGCCCACTGAGCGCGTCGGCGTAGTCGGGGGTCCGGGCCAACACCTGGCGGTACTGAGCTTCGGCGGTTTCCCATTGGCCACGCCGGGCCTGCAAGGCGGCCAGTGCGGTAGGGCCGGCGGGATCGTTCGGCCGTGCGACGATGGCCTGGTCGAGGGCGCGCCGGGCATCGTCGAAGCGGCCTGCGCGCCCAGCGGTATCGGCCTCTGCCACTAGTTTCCAGTAGCGCACATCCGCCAATGCGGTGCGCCATTGCGCGCCGCCTGGCAGGCGGGTGGCCTGCACCAGGTACCCCTCGGCTTCATCCAGGCGTTTTTGCTGTTGGCGCAGAACACCCATGCCGCCAAGCGCGTCGAAGTCCCGTGGGTGCTCCTTAAGGCGCGCCTGCAAGGCCGCTTCGGCGCTGGCCAGGTCGCCGGTGTCGAGCGCTTTCAAGGCTTGGGTCACACGCAGGTCCCGTTGCCATCCGCCCCGGCCGCCTCGGTTCTGCGCAAGGCCCTTGTTCATCAGTGCACGGATTTGCGTGTCGTCCGGGTGTGCTTGCAGGTATTGCTGGAACAGCACCACCTGATCGCGCTTGGGCGGCCCCAGCCATTCAAGGGCAAAGCGCCACGTTTCGTCGGCATTGCCACCGATATCGGGGTTGTGCGAAAGCGTGGCCAAGGCGCGGATGCCGTCGGCGCGGCTGTCGGGGTTACGCGCCAGGTGCAAGGCCAGGAACAGCGCCAGGATCGAATCGTCCGGCCGCTGTCGGGCCAGTTGCTCCAGCCCCTTACGTGCCTGCGGCCAGCCATCCTGGGTGAACCCCAGGGTGTTGTAGTACTCGCGGGCAATCAGCCCTTGCGGCTCACGCCCCTCAAGCAAGCGGCGATAGACCGCCACCGCTTGCTCGCGTTGATCGGCATCGCTCAGCTCCCGGGCTTGCTCAAGCATGAGCTGCTTCTCAGGCGTTGCCAAACTGATGTCCTGCTGCAGTTGCAAGGCCTGCAGCGATGTAGGCGTCAGTGCCCGCAGGCGCTGCAAGTAACCGTTGGCAACCGCTGGCTGGTCCTTCTGTACCGCGATCAGGCCAAGGCCGTACAGGGCGTCGGGGTGTTCAGGGGCGATGTGCAGCAGCTTTTGCCAGGCCTGCGCAGCCCGGTCTGCCTGCTCTTTGTGTTGCCAGTATTGGCCCTGCTGAACCAACAAGACCTGGGGGCTGACAGGCTCGGCTGCCGTGGCGGAGGTACCGCTCAGCGCCGCCCAGACAGCGATGGCTAGGGTTTGTTTGCGCATTGGTGTTCCCAGGACAGTTGAAGACGCCCTTCGGGGGTGAACTGGTAGCGTTTTTCGCTCCACCCGAGGGAGAAAAGGCTGAGCATCAGGTGGTAGTACTGATGCGTGTTGTAGGCCGGGCTGGCGGGGTTGGCGTAATCGCGCAGTGCCTGCTCGACGATCGCCTGTTGCTGCGTGGCCGCCGCCTGCAAGCCTTTGGCCTTAAGCAGTGGCACCAATGCTGCCGAGAATCCATAGAACCCCGCGCCGTCGAACGTGCGGGTCAGCACATGGACCTTTTCCGGTGGCGCGCCCAGGGTTGCGGTGGCTTGCGCCATGCCATCCAGGCTGGCTAGCAGGCGCTTGGCCAAACGATCGTCACGGGGTGTCATCCCGGCCCAGAGGTAGACGCGGATAGCGTCGTAGCTGCCGATGTCGTTGCTGAAGGGGTCGCTGCCGAAACGGCCTTTTCCCTTGCCGTCGCCCCTGTAGGCTACCCAGTCAGGGGCGAAGCCATAGGGGTTGATATCAGGGTCGGCAAGCATGCTTACCGTGCTCTTGGCGATGTCCTCCCAGGGGCCGTTTGGCCGGGTTTGAGCGAAGTAACGCAGCAAGGGCAATGGCAGGTAGCTGGCATTGAAGCGCCAGAGCTGGTCGGGGTGTTCGTAACCCACCGGGCCGGGCAGCAGCATGCGCCCCAGGCCAGGGACGTCCCGTACCAGCGTCCGTTCAAGGTTGTCCAGCAGCTGCAGGGCTGCGGTTCGGTAGTGGGGTGCCTGCCAGAGGCGATCGGCTTCGAGCAGGGCATAGGCCATCCACAAGTCGGCATCGCTGGCCGAGTTGCGGTCCAGTACCGTCCAGTCCCCTTTTTCGTTGGCGCCCCACAACCAGCCAGGCAGGTTGCGTTGGGTGTCGCCAGCGGCCAGGTTATCCTGGCTCCATTGCCATAACTGCGCGAAGCGTTCTCGGTCGTTGGCCACCAACGCGAAGAACATGCCGTAAGACTGCCCCTCGGAGCTGCTCTGGTCAGGCTTCATGCTCGAGCCGAGCATACGCCCGTCTTGCTGTACAAACCGTTCGGCGTAGCCCTGCCACAGCGGCCAGTCGGCCGCACAGGCGGCCTGTGCGGCAGAGGGCAGCGCCAGGGCTAGTGCCAGCAGGGATGCGCCCAGGGCGTGCCAGGTTCGCTGGATCATCACCAGAGCCCCTTTAGGCAAGACGCTTGCGCGCACGTGCACGCAAGGCGAGGTAGAGCAGCGAGCTGACCACCGCCAGGCCCAGCAACATGACCAGCAGCATCAGCAGGGGATGCCGGGCAAGCTGCCATTGCACATACTTGACCATCCCGAGTTTGCCAACGTAGTACTGCTCCTCAGCCACCAATGAGTCGATCTTCACGCCATTGATAACCGCCAGGCTGCCCTGAATGCTGTCCTGGTACTGGTCGCCACCGAGCATTGCGGCAGTGGCGTCGGCCAGCGATTCGGGCCTGCCTGCCGCGATCACCACAACACTGCGGCCAGCGCTAAGCGGGGATTCGAAGCCACTGAGGAACGTGCTGCGGTTGGCCCCGGAGTAGTTCACTTGCAGTTGCGCCTTGTGTTCTTGCGCATGGGCCGATGGCGTGATCCAGTCGCGTACTTGCAAGCCAAGGTCCGACAAAGAGAAGTACGGACGCGCCCCACTGGTGATCGCCGGCAGGTGCTTGGCCCATTGTTCCAGCAACGGTTGGTTGTTACCGGAGGCAATCACCAGCAGGTCGCGGTCGGCAACCGCTTGCACCGTGCTGGCATCCACTACGCGCACGGCTGTGGCGGGGTATCCGGTAGAGCGGCCAAAGCGCCCGAGCACGGTCAGCAACGTGCTCCACTCTTGCTCAGCGCTGCCCTCGGGCATGACCACGGCAGTCTGCGACAAATCAGCCAGGCGGGTGAAAGGGAAGCCGCTGTCGTTGAACACGCCAAGGTTGGGCAAGGCGATAAAATGGTCATAGCCGCGCAGGTCAACCGTCGATTCCGGGTCGATCAGGCCGCGCATGTTGTCGATGATGATGTCGCGGCATTCCCCTTCTTTGATGTAGTCGTACATGAAGCGCAGTTGCAGCTGTGAGCGCGGCGTGGCGTTGGCCAGCGGCAGCAGCACTGTCGACGTTCGGGGCAGGCTTGCATCCTTTTTCAGCCAGGCAGAAAGGTCGCTTTCGCCCAGGTTGCCGAGTGGGGGCAGGGGCATCGATTTGGCAAAGGCGTCGTTGAAGCTCACCAGCAGCGACGAGTTGGTGGAGCGCTGCTGCGGCGTGTAGCGGTACTTCAGGTTCAGCGGTACGCCGGTTTCCCGCCAGCTGAACAGGTCAGGCGGCAAGTGCAAAGGGATGTTGATGCTGCCTGGGTTGTAGCCCGAGACGCTAAGCCGCTCGGGTGCGATCAGTTCGCCAAGTTTCACCGGGCGATCAGTCGGCAACCAGTTTGGTGCATCGTAGGGGCGACGGGGTGCCAGGGGTTCTATGTGGTTGATGAGCACACTGGCGCCGTCCAGTGCCTTGTTGCCCAGTGCTACCGCATTGGCCGCCAGCTTGAGCTCGGCCTCGTCACGGCCAGTGATTACCAGCAGCTTGCCAAACGGGTCACGGGGGTTGCTAAGCAGGCTCACGGTGGGGCCTTTGGCTTCGGCAAGCTGAAGCTCGCCCAGTTGCACGGGCTTGCTTGCTAGCGCCAGGACAATGCCACTGCCCTGTGCTGGCAATTGCCCGACACTGGCCTGGAACCTGGCGCCACGGTAGGCGGCCAGCGCACCGACCCAGGAAGACAGCGTACCGGCCGCCTCAAGGGCGCCCGCCGAAGGGGGCGCAGCAAAGATGACCGGCAGCTCCACTTGACGGGAATCGCGACGGTCGAAGAAGGGCAGCGGCAGAATCGACAGGTCATCCTGCAAGCGGATGGGCGCGACCTGCACCTGCAGCTCGCTGGCCGTGTTGATCTTGGCCCACAGGCTGCTGTGCAGAGGGTCTTCGCAGCCTGTGGTGTAGTGGCCAATGAACTGCAGGCGCAAGCGGTTGAATTCGGTCATCAGGGGTGCAGGAATATCGACCGTTTGCTGTTGTGGCTTGCCGGCGCCTTCTTTGGGCAGCGCCAGGCTGGCGGCAACCTCGTCGTTGACCAGCACGTTGATCTGCGAAAGGTCTGCCAGCAGTGCGGGTGAGTAGCTGTAGTCGAGCAGCAGCCGGGCATGCGTCACCACCTGGTCGGCACGCACACCGAAGCTCACACCGTCCGAGGACTCGGTGCCTTGCAGGTTGATGGTGTCGAGGCGGCCAAGTTGCTTGAGCGTGAGGTTGTAGCTGGCACTGCCTGGGGACGTTGCAGCGGGCTCCTCGGCCAGCGCTAGCGCCGCGTGAGCGCTCAGGCCGAGCAGGCTTGAGCCGGCCAGCACGGCAAGGCGAAGACAGCTGCGCACGTCAGTCCGGCGCGGGGTATGTAGGGTCATGGTAGTTCCAGATGCTTTTTTTTGACGAGGCTTTGGCGGGTTCGCGATGGCCTGCTAGGTGCGCCGAATGGCGCTATTGCGTAACAGGGCCAGCAGTGCGCCCATGCCAATGCGGCTGACTGTGCGCAGTGCGCTAAGCGGCGAGTCAGGCTCGCCGTTGCCCCAGTTGCCGGCCCAGGTGTCGGCACGGGCGAAGGTCAGGCGCACCAGGTCGCTTTGTTGTTGCAGGGTCAGCGGCGCAAATTCGGTACCGACCGCGCGGTCATTGCTGAACACGACCGTGGTTTCGAAGTCCACGACTTGCTGGTTGCGAATGAGCCCAACCTGAATGCGATCGCCACACGCCAGGTTGATGCGCGGCGGCAGTTCCAGGCCAACGCCTCGCTGGGAGAAGTCCAGGGTGTGGCAAAAGAACTGGCGGCCATCGGGCAAGATGACCCGGGTCTGCAGCCTTGCCTGAACCCGCGGCTCACGGCGCACTTGGCGCGTCTCGCTGGCGACGGCAACCGCAGCACTGGTAATGACCAGGTTGTAGAGGGTCCAGGCCAGGTTGATCAGCACCGTGGTGCGGGTCGAAGGGTCACCCCAGATCAACTGGTGGACGCCAAAGCCCAGGCCGGTCAGGTTACACAGCAGCAACACCAGATAGGGGCGGGCGAGGCGCCAGTCAAAGAAGCCGCGGTCGATGATGCCGCCTTTGTCGGTGACGTTGAAACCACCGAACTTGGGGCTTACCAGGGCCATCAGCACGGGCGGCATGATGTACCAGGCCAGCACCGTCTCATAAACCTCGCTCCAGAACGAATGGCGAAACCGCCCCTGAATGGTCGAGTTGGTCAGGTTGGCGTGAAACAGATGAGGCAGCACATAGGCGGTGATCATCAGCGCTGAGGCATGGAAGATTTCTGCGCCAAACACCAGGTAGGCCAGTGGCGCCGTCAGGAACACCAGGCGAGGTAGGCCATAGAAAAAGTGCAGCATGGCGTTGGCATAACAGATGCGCTGCCCCAGATTCAGCCCTTTGCCCAGCAACGGATTATCGGTGCGGAATATCTGGGCCATGCCGCGCGCCCAGCGAATGCGTTGGCTGATATGCCGTGACAGGCTCTCGGTGGCCAAGCCTGCGGCCTGAGGGATCGCCAGGTAGGCGGTGTTGTAGCCGGCGCGGTTCAGCTTGAGGGCTGTGTGGGCATCTTCGGTGACGGTCTCCACCGCGACCCCTCCCACTTCTTCAAGGCTCGAACGCCGTAGCACAGCGCACGAGCCACAGAAGAACGTGGCATTCCACAGGTCGTTGCCATCCTGCACCAGGCCATAGAACAACTCACCCTCATTGGGCACGTCGCGGAAGGTGTCGAGGTTCTTCTCGAAGGGGTCGGGCGAGAAGAAAAAGTGCGGTGTCTGCAGCATTGCCAACTTTGGATCGCGCAGGAACCAGCCCATGGCGATCTGCAGGAAAGAGCGCGTGGGTACGTGGTCGGCGTCGAAAATAGCGACGTATTCGCCATCGGTGACCTTGAGCGCCGCGTTGAGGTTGCCGGCCTTGGCGTGCTGGTTATCGTTACGGGTCAGATAATTCACCCCGATGTCGGCACAGAACTGGCGAAATTCGTCGCGCCGGCCATCGTCGAGCACGTGTACACGCAACTTGTCAGCAGGCCAGTCCATCGCCTGGGCAGCGAAGATGCTCAGGCGAACGATATCAAGCGACTCATTGTAGGTGGGAATGAACACATCGACCGTTGGCCAGTCCGCCGGTGTGTCGCTCAGGGGGTGTGGCTTGCGGCGCAATGGCCAGGCGGTCTGTACATAGCCGAACAGCAGCACCACCAGCGCATAGAGCTCGGCCAGCACCAGGCCGTAACCGAAACAGGCTGACAGCCAGTCTTCAAAGCCCAGGGTCTCGGTGAGGCGCCAGTACATGTAGCGCAATGAAGCGATCAGTGACAGCACGACCAGTGCCAGTACCGGCAGGCGACCTGGCAGCTTGCGCAGCAGCAGCGCAATACAGAAACACGCAGCGGCAAACAAGCACTGGCTGTAGAGGTCCAGTGGCGCACTGATGATGCTGGTCAGCAGCACCAGGCCGATAGTGCCCAGCAGTATCACCAGGGCTTTGCGGTAAGGCTTGGCGCGGTCACCCAGGTGATCGAGCCAGCGGTCGGGTCGCGCATCACGGGATGGCGTCGGGGCGGGCAGGTTCATGAGGTACTCAGTTGCGAAAGCTGGGGCTGGCTGAGGGCGAGTTGCAGCGTACGCGCCAGGTCCAGCAGGTCCAGACCGCCCTTGGTAGAGGGCAAGCTGCCCAGTGTGGGGCGCTCACTGGGCATCGACTCGGCCAGGAAATGGTCATGCTGGATCACGCCCAGCAGGTCTGGGCCCAAGCGCTTGCGCAAGGCAGCGAGCATGCTCTGGCTGAAGTCACGGGTGGTGTCCAACTGGTTGATGACGTATCGCAGAGGCACGCGAGGTTGCCCGGTTTGCCGCGCCTTGAGGATGTGTTCAAGGCGCGGGAGGGCGTGATAGCTGGCCGCAGCGGGTGTTGTCACCATGAGCACCAGGTCGGCGATGGCCAGTGCCTGGTCGAGGTATACCGAACTGCCAGTCGGGGTATCGATAACCAAGGTATCGCGAGGGCTGGTGTGCAGTTGCGCGAGCTGGCAGGCCAACCAATCGGGGTTGTCGTACAGGGTTCGTTCGAACTCACGCTGCTGCTCGTGGGTACAAGCGCCAAAGGGAAGGCAGAAGCCCCCAAGGGCGTTGTTGTGGACAATCTCCTGCCAGGTGGCGCTGCCTTGCTGGAACTGCACCAGCCCGGGTTTGCTGGTGCGCAATGCAAAATGGCGCGTTAACGCGTTCTGCGGGTCCAGGTCGATGGCGTAGGTGCGGCTGCCCCGGTTGAAGGCCATGGCCAATGCGGCTGCGACGGTGCTTTTACCGACCCCGCCGTTAGCGGACGCAACCACCACAACCTGAGCCTGCACGGCTCGCTTGGCCTGGGGCGCTGCGTTTTGGGGGAGAGCGTTAGCCAAGCCAGGGCGGGAAATGTCTACGGGTAGGCTTTCAAGCGTGCGGGCAGTGCCAAGCAGGCTCGACATTTCCCGGTAGCCGCTTGGGCTGACACCGATGCACTGGAACAGATTGGCAATGTCATCAGCGCGCGGCATAGGGCTGGCCTCGAACAATCGATAACGGCTGGCGGAGTGAGCGTGAGAGACCACAGATGGGCGTATTCATACGTTCCTTCGTCGTGTTGTTGGCCGATGCGCAAGCGGCATGGCACTTTCCCTAAAGGCTATGCGGTTGCCGGCGCAGCACGCCATAGTCCAGATGGACTGCTTGCGCCGTCGGTTGTCCTCAGGTTTCATTGGGTTTATGAAAACCCTTCGCCTGTTACTCGTAGACGATCACGCTCTGTTCCGTTCAGGCATCGCCATGGTGCTGTCGACGGGGCTGGCGAATGTGCAAATCATCGAAGCGGGGGCTTTGGACGAAGCCCTTGCGCTGACCGACGAACCTGACCTGGTGCTGCTGGATTTGCAGCTGCCGGGCCTGAGCGGGCTGGAAGGCATGCCGCTGATGCGTGAGCGCTGGCCTGAGGCGCAGTTGGTCGTGGTGTCTGCCGCTCACCCGGACGACGTGGCTGAGGCCGTGAAAGCCCTGGGTGCCCGAGCGTTCATCTCAAAAACAGAAAAACCGGCTCACATGCTGGAGCTGGTGGGGCAGTTTCTGGGTATCGGGTTGCCCCCGGCTAGCGAGCCTCCGCCCTTGACACCCCGACAGCTCGAAGTGTTGCGCTTGCTCCACCGTGGCTTGCCGAACAAGGCGATTGGCAAGCAGTTGGGGTTGTCCGAGAACACAGTGCGTGGCCATGTCCAGGCGCTGCTGGCGGCGCTGGAGGTCTCCAGCCGTTCGCAAGCCGCTTTCCGTGCCCAGCGCCTGAAACTGGTCGATTGAGGGGCTCAACCCCGTTGTGATCGCGCACTTGCCTTCGTACACGTGACGGAAGTAGATTCCAAAGCACTTCGCGTTTGGCTTCTCACACAAAGAAAGGACTCGACAGATTTTACTCAGGGACGATCACGCAGACGACAATCTTCAGGGCCTCGACCAGGCGACGCGTATTCGCGTGGAGCAGGTGCGCCAGGTGTTTGAAGGCATGAAGAACTCGTTGTTCCTGGGCCTGGCGTTGGCCGTGGTGCTGGTGGGCGCGCTGGACTCGCCGCAGCACAGGTGGCAACTGCTGGGCTGGCTTGGGCTGGTCACGGCCGGGCGTGTACTGTGCGTGGTCTATGCCATCCGCGGGTTAAAGGCCGGCGTCACACCAGACAATGCCCAGCGGCTGATCAGGCACATGTGCCTGATCAAGGTGTTCGAAGGGTTCGCCTGGGGCGCACTCGCCTGGATCGAGATGGGCCATGGCTCGCTGCCGGAGCAACTGCTGGTGATGGCTTCGCTGGCAGGTGTCAGCGGTAACGCGGTGTCGTTGCTGGCACCGGTCTTTCCGTTGTATGCCAGCATGCAGCTGACGCAACTGGTGGTGATCAATGCGTGCTTGCTGATGATTGATGGCAACGCCTACAACGTACTGGCCGTTGGCTGTACGTTGTTCGTGGCCGGTCAGTTCGGCCAGGCCCTGATTGTGCAGAGGACATCCAGGCAGTCGATCGCGTTACGTTTCGAAAACCTGCAGTTGGTAGGGCGCTTGCAGCAAGCCCGGATCAAGGCGGAAGAGGCCAACCAGGCCAAGTCCAAGTTTCTTGCAGCGGCCAGCCACGACCTTCGCCAACCGGTTCATGCCCAGGAACTGTTCCTTGAGGTACTGGCTTCCAGCGATCTGTCCGAGGTCCAGCACAAAGTCCTGGGTAATGCGCGAGCCGCCAGCCAGGCTGCCGCTCAGATGCTGAACATCCTGCTCGACTTTTCGCGTATCGAAGCGGGCGTGATCGAGCCGCAGCACTGTACGTTCCAGCTGCAACCGCTGCTTCACAAACTCGAAATCGAGCTGGGCGGGCAGGCGGATGCCAAGGGGATCGTTTACCGAAGCCGTGAAACCGCACTGGCAGTCGATTCGGACCCTGCGTTGCTGGAACTGATGCTACGTAACCTGATTACTAACGCCATTCGTTACACCGAGCGCGGTGGGGTGCTGATCGGTTGCCGCCAACGTGGTGACCATGTGTCGATTGAGGTTGTGGATACCGGTATCGGTATCGCTGCGGCGCACCAGACAGAAATCTTCCGTGAGTTCCACCAGTTGGGTAACCCGGAACGGGACCGCACCAAAGGCCTGGGGCTTGGCTTGGCGATTACCGATGGCCTGGCGCGTTCGCTCAACCATGCCATGAGCTTGGTTTCAGAGCCTGGCAGAGGCAGCATTTTTCGCATCCGTGTGCCGCTCGCCAAGCGGTGCACGCGCGAATACGCGTTCAACAGCCTGGAGATTCAGCCAAGTTGCGGTACCCGGTTGCAGGGGCTGTGCGTGTTGGTCATTGAAGATGATGCGATCGTTCGCCAGGCCATGGAACACCTGTTGAGTGACTGGGGCTGTGATTGCCGCACCGAGGAAAGCATGGATGACGCCGCTATGCAGCGGCTGGCCGGCTGGCCGGTTCAGGTCGTGATCAGCGATTTTCGACTGCGTGATGAGAAGACCGGCGCTGATGCGATACGCAAGGTGCGCGCTGTTTTCGGGCCCACGCTGCCAGCGCTGCTGATTACCGGAGACACCGCACCTGAACGCCTGAGAGAGGCGCGGGCCAGCGGCATTCCGCTGCTGCATAAGCCCGTTTCGCCTCGGCAGCTCCATCAAGCCTTGGTGAGCAGAAGCGACGAGTACGCCTGCTCGGCGCAGACCTGATCAAAGTCACCAACATCTAGAACAGCCCTCCTGCAGACCCTAGCGGTCGTCATCTGCCCAAGCCACTGCCAATTCTTTCGCGCCTTGCCTTCGCTGTCTCCAGCGCTGGGCGCCCTGACGCGCCCGCAATATCCCTCCAAATCAGTCCAGCGTGCTGCTGTACGCGTTTACTACTCAAAAACCGCCTTTTTAACGGTTCACATGCGATAAGCCGTGATTATTCCATGTCAGATAGCACTTGAAGCATGGTCGCTTTCCAGTCAAAATTGGTACGTAATTACATGTTACGTACCACATTACAAAATCGTAGGAGCAAGCATGGCCCGGGGCGGTATCAACAAGGTTGTAGTGCAGCAGGCGCGTCAGGCGCTGATCGCCCGCGGGGAAAATCCCAGCATCGATGCGGTACGTATCGAGCTGGGTAATACCGGCTCGAAAAGCACGATCCATCGCTACCTGAAGGAGCTCAATGGCCAGCAAACCGTGGCGTCTGCGGGCACCCCAGGGCTGAGCGATGCGATTGGAAGGTTTGTTGGGCAGTTGGCAACTCAGCTGCAGGAAGAGGCGGATATACGCATCGAGGAGGCCGAAAGCGTTTTCACCCAGCAACGTGAACACCTCGAAGCGCAATTGCAGTTGGCTCAAGAGGCCCTGGCCGCTGCGCATCAACAGCAGAAAATCCAGGACGCGGCACTGGTAGCCGAATCGGAGAAACTGCTATCCACGCAAAGCACCCTGCAGGCAGAACAACTGCGCAGCGCCAGCCTCAACCAGTCATTGGGCGAGCTGCAATTGCGCCTGAACGACAAGGAAGAGCAGGTTCGCTCTCTGGAAGACAAACATCGCCATGCCCGCGATGCGCTGGAGCATTACCGCACTGCCAGCCGCGAACAACGTGAGCAGGAGCAACGCCGGCACGAAGCGCAGCTGCAGCAGCTGCAAGTGGAGGTGCGCCAATTGCAGCAGGGTATGATCGTCAAGCAGGATGAACTGACCCGCCTGCACCGTGATAACGAGCGCTTGCTGGGTGAACACCGGCAAGCCACCAGCGAACGCAAGGCACGGGACGAACTCCTTGAGCAGCGCGATGCGCAGATCCAGGGCCTACGTACCATCCTGGCCCAGGCCCAGGGCGCAAGTGAGGAAATGCGCCGTCAACTGGATGTGCAAGCGCAGATCCTCGAAGACAAGCGCGAGCTGTATGCCGAACAGGTCCGTCAGTTGCAGCACCTGGAAGATGAACTGCAACTGCGGGACGACGCATTGAAAGCGCAGCAGGTAAAGGCACCCGGTTGAACGTTGGCCGAGGGCAGGGCTCTCACATTCAACGCGGGTAGCGAGGCGCCACGCACATGAACACTGAACGCAGCAGAAGACGCCGTGCTGGCGACCCTGACGCATGAAAGCGCTGAAGATCGCCACGTTCAATATCAACGGCATTCGCAGTCGATTGCCGGCGTTGATCGCCTGGCTGGAGCGAGAAAAGCCCGACATCGCCTGCTTGCAGGAGCTGAAGGCGCCCGATCAGCAGTTCCCTCGTGAAGCGCTGGAAGCGGTGGGCTACGGCTGCCTGTACCAGGGACAGCCTTCATGGAACGGTGTCGCCATTCTCGCGCGGGGTAGCGCGCCACTGGAAGTACGCCGCGGCTTACCCGGCATGGAGGATGATGACCAGTGCCGCTACCTGGAGGCTGCCGTGCAGGGGCTGGTCATCGGCTGCCTGTACCTGCCCAACGGCAACCCGCAACCTGGGCCGAAGTTCGCTTACAAGCTGCGCTGGTTCGAATGCCTGATCGAACATGCCGCCACCCTGCTCGGTAGCGGTCATCCGGTGGTGTTGGCCGGTGATTTCAACGTCGTGCCGACCGATTTCGACATCTATAACCCACGTTCCTGGCTCAAAGACGCACTGCTGCAACCTGAGTCCCGAGACTGCTACCAGCGCTTGCTGAGCCAGGGCTGGACCGATGCGCTGCGTCATCTGCACCCTGATGAGCGGGTCTACACCTTCTGGGACTATTTTCGCAACCACTGGCCGCGCAATGCCGGGTTGCGTATCGACCACCTGCTGCTCAACCCGCAACTCGCGCCTTACCTCAAGGCCGCTGGGGTGGATGCCTGGGTCCGCAACGGGCCCAAGCCCAGCGACCATGCCCCGGTATGGATCGAGTTGGCTTCGCGAAAACGGCGCTGAACTATAGTCATAAGCGGCGAATGTGGTATGGCAAGGAAACTCAATGTGCGCAGCCAGGAAACAGGATGACGAGGGGCACTTCGCGGTAACCAGCGAGGGCCGCGCCGTGGCGCTGTTCCGCCTGGTCCTGACGTTCATGGTGGTGGTGATGCTGGCCTTCGTGATGGTAGAAGGCTGGCGAATCTGGCGCGATTACCGCCACGCCTTCAGCAACGCCGAGAACATGGTGACCAACCTTGCCCGGGCCACGGCCCAGCATGCTGAGGACGCCATTCGCCAGGTGGATGTCGTCACCGCGTCCCTGGCCGAGCGCCTGGAAGGTGACGGTTTCGCGCATATCGATCGCCCACGGCTACATGCCTTGCTGGCTCAGCAGAAATCGCTCATGCCGCAGTTGCACGGATTGTTCGTGTATGGCCCCGATGGCAGTTGGCTGGTCACCGACCAGGCAGCGATACCACCCAGCGCCAACAATGCCGACCGCGACTATTTCATTTACCACCGCACCCATCGCGACCGCCAGGTACGCATCGGCTCGGTGGTGCGCAGCCGCTCGACCGGCGACCTGATCATTCCCATTTCCCGGCGCCTGGACTATGGCGACGGGCGCTTTGCCGGGGTATTGCTGGGGACCATCAAGGTGGACTGGTTTGTGCGCTACTACGGCGATTTCAAGATCGACGAGCGCGGCGCACTGGTCCTGGCCAAGCGCGACGGCACCATTCTGGTTCGCCGGCCGTTTGTTTCCAGGATGGTGGGGCGGACACTGGCCAACAGCGAGATCTTTCGCAATCACTTGCCGTATGCCAGCGAAGGGGTGACCGAGGCGGTGGCGGTCGTGGATGGCACGCCCCGGTTGTATGCCTACCGGGCGCTGTCGAGTTATCCGCTGGTGGTGGAAGCGGGTCTGTCGCGGGAGTCGATCGTGGCGCCCTGGCGGCAAGATGCGATCAAGTCGGTGGCTGTCCTGTTTATGCTGCTGGTGGGGTTGGCGGCGTTCGGCGGGGTGGTCTTGCGCCAGTTGCGCGAGCGCATTGTCATAGAACGCGCGCTGCACCAGGCGCACCAGACCTTGAAATCCCTGGCGTTGACCGACAGCTTGACCGGGCTTGGCAACCGCCGGCGGCTGGATGCGGTGTTCGACGCGGAAATTCGGCGGGCACGTCGGCAAGGTTATCCAGTGGCGCTGGTCATGCTCGACCTCGACTACTTCAAAGCTTACAACGACCGTTACGGGCACCTTGCCGGCGACCAATGCCTGCGGCGTTTCGCCGAGCTGTTGCAACAGGCATTGAGGCGCCCGGCAGACTTGGCCGTGCGCTACGGTGGCGAGGAATTTACGCTGCTGCTACCCGATACCGATGGGCCTGGCGCCGAGCTTGTCGTTCAGGAAATACAGCTGATGCTGCGCAGGCACATGATCGAGCATGGTGGCAGCCCGCTGGGGCGAGTGTCATTCAGCGCGGGGATTGCGATTGGCGACCTGGCCCGAGAAACGGTCACCCCCGAGCGCCTGATGGCGGCGGCGGATGGCGCCTTGTATCAGGCCAAGCGGCAGGGGCGGGATGGATACTGCGTGGCGAGCAGTGTGGTGGTGGGTGCAGACCCATGAGTCGGGCCAGCGCTGCTCAATCGATGCTCAGGCGCATCGCACAACGCCCCGTGAGCCCGTGGGCATTTTCGCTGGCCAGGATCTTGCGCAGCCGCGGGCACAGCAGGCCCTCAGCAATTGCCTCGAACCCATAGCGCGCATAGAAAGGCGCGTTCCAGGGCACGTCGGCAAAGGTGGTCAAGGTCATTTCGCGAGCGCCTGCTACACGCGCCTCGTCGACCAGCCGGTTCAGCAGCAGGCGCCCGATACCTTGCCCCTGGGCCTCCCGGCGCACGGATATCTCATGAATGTGCAAGGCCTGTTGTTGCCTCTGTGCGCAGGCAAAGCCCAGAATCTGCCCCGCGTCACCCTCCGCCAGCCAGCTTGCGCCTGCGTCGACGAAACCTTGATGCGCTGTGCTGTCCAGCACAGCGCCTTGCGCCAGCCAGGCCAGCGCTGGCAGTTGGGCGAAGGCCTGAGCGGCTGACTGCTCGACTTCGGCGAGCCAGGGGATGTCGCGGGTAAGAGTAGGGCGTATGTTCACAAATCGGTCCTGCAAGCCGTCGTCGGGTGGGTGGCCGTTAGTCTGCTGCCGTCACCTGCGGCTGCAGTTGCCAGCGCACCGAGCTTACACCCTTTTCCAGGCTCACCCGGCTGACCAGCCGCTCCAGTTGGGCGGGCGCCTGTGGGTTGCCCAGCAGTTCGGCGCGGACTTCGAGGCGCGCCGGGTTGGGCAAGTCCTCACTGTGCAACGACTGCAGGCGCAGTTCCGGATCACCCAAGCTGTGCAGCATCAGGCTGCGCACCTGGATTTCATCCTCGGCACGGCAGACCACGCGCACCTCGAAGCGTTGTTCTACTTCAGTCGCCGGCACGATGTCCTGTCGGTCCAGGCGCTGGGCGATATCACGCAGCAGGATGTTGGCGCACAGCACCGCCAGGCTGCCCAGTGTCGCCTCCAGCAACAGGCCAAGGCTGCACAGTACGCCAACCGCGGCCGTGCACCACAGGGTGGCGGCAGTATTCAGGCCGCGCACGTTGAAGCCATCGCGCATGATCACGCCACCCCCGAGAAAACCGATCCCCGACACCACATAAGCGGCAACGCGCGAGGCATCGTTGGGGGCCATGCCCGGCACTGCCTGGGTCATCAGCACGAACAGGCAGGCACCGGTGCTGACCAGCGCATTGGTACGCAAGCCGGTCAGGCGTTGACGCAGTTGACGCTCGGCGCCAATCAACGCGCCCAGCAGCAGGGCAATGCTGACGCGCAGCAGAAAGACTTTCCAATCCATAGCAAACCTCTTCCACGGGCACATGCCCGCATGAACGCCATCACGAGTAGGCGTGGTTGAATAACCAGAAAATGCGCAGGACCACGAAGGGTAGGAAAAGAGGAAGGCTTCAGCCACAAGGGCTGGAGAGATCCACCATCACGCCAATACAGCGAGACAGTGGCAGGACACTGCCGGACTAGCTCGCCGAGTGGGCCTGTCGCAAGCGACTGGGGCTACTGTCCAATGCAGGACTCCTGTTCAGGGATGCGAAATTGCGTCGCGGACCTTACGCCGCGAGCTAGGCGAGGTCAAGGGCAAAAACATGACAACGGCTTCATCAAGAAAGTGCCTACAGCCCGTCACGGCTACATAGAAAAAAAAGCGCGCAGTCGGTACCCTTGCGCCTTCCCTAGCCACCACCCGGACCGTTACATGCTGTTCAATCTTGCCATGTTGGTCGGCACACTGGTGGCCATGGAGGGCGTCGGCACGCTGGCTCACAAGTACATCATGCATGGTTGGGGCTGGTGGCTACATCGTTCGCACCACGAACCACACCTGGGCATGCTTGAGACCAACGACCTGTACCTGCTGGCGCTCGGGCTGATCGCTGCCGGGCTGGTTGCGCTGGGCAAAGCGGGGTACGCCCCGCTGCAATGGGTGGGCGGGGGCGTGGCAGGGTATGGCGTGCTGTACGTGCTGGCCCACGACGGCTTCTTTCATCGCCACTGGCCGCAGAAACCGCAGCCAGTCAGCCGCTACCTCAAGCGGCTGCATCGCGCCCATCGGCTTCACCATGCAGTCAAAGGCCGGCAAGGCAGTGTGTCGTTCGGCTTTTTCTACGCACCGCCCCTTGAAGTGCTCAAGCGCCAGCTGCGGGACCGCCGCAACCGCCGCTGACCGGCACAGCAGTCAGTTGACTGCATCACCCTGAGCCTCGGGGGCTTCTGCCACGTGCCCGCGGCTCACCCACCAGCCAAACCCTGCCGCCGTGAAGAACATGATCAGGCTGTAGAGCGCCGCCGGCACTGCCATGGTTGCGTTATTCAACAACGACGGGCTCAAGGCCAGAGCGATTGCCAGGGTCCCGTTGTGGATGCCGATCTCCATGCCGATGGCAATGGCCTGGCGCTTGGGAATCCGCAACAGCCGGGGTACCCAGTAGCCCACGGCCAGGCTCAGCAGGTTGAACACCAGTGCCGCCAGGCCTACTACCGGGGCGTATTCGACCACGGTCTGCCAATCCTTGGCCAACGCCAGGATGATGGTGAAGGCCAGGAACAGCGCCGCCACCAACTTCATCGGCTTTTCCATGCGCCCAGCGAAACGAGGTGCAAAGTGGCGGATCAGCATGCCGAGCGCCACCGGTAGCAGGACAATGGCGAACACCTGCAAGACCTTGGCGAACTGCAAGGGGATGGCCTGGTCCGACGCCATGAACCAGCTCAACGACAGGTTCACCAGCAGCGGCATGGTGAGGATCGCGATCAGCGAGTTGACCGCCGTCAGGGTGATGTTCAGCGCCACATCGCCGTGGGCCAGGTGGCTGAACAGGTTGGCCGTGGTACCGCCAGGGGAGGCCGCCAGCAACATCAGCCCTACCGCCAGGGCAGACTCCAGGCCAAAACCGTTGGCGATCAGGAAGCACACCAGCGGCAGCAACAGAATCTGGCAAGCCAGGCCAATCACCACGGGCTTGGGGTACTTCACCACTCGGGCAAAATCGGCCAGGGTCAACGACAGCCCGAGGCCGAGCATGATGATGCCCAAAGCCAGGGGCAGGAACGCGGTGAGCAGGGGCGAGGCAGTCATGAAGAGGCTCTCGGATCAGGGGGGCGCACGAAGTAGTCCGAGGAGTGTAGGTGGCGCTGTATCGATAGCTAATTGCAAAGCGCCACCTCTTGGTAACTTTTTGTTAACGGGCTGACCACCCTCAGCGGCTGCATGCCGCGTTGCGATGGGCGTCCCGGCGCAGTAGCATGCGCGCTTTTACCAAGGATTAGCCTGTCATGTCGTTTCAGCAAGGTCTGCTTGCCACGCCGGTGCCGGCCCACGCCCGCCACCTGTTCTTCACGCTGCACACGCCCGAAGCGCTGCCCGCTGCACTCGACGCCTTGCTGCCACAGGTCGATGGGCAACAGCTGATCCTGGGCGTCGGTGCGACCCTGGCCAAGGCCCTGGGCCGTGAAGTGCCGGGCTTGCGTGCCTTCCCGTTGCTGGATGCCGCCGTGGAGAACCCGAGCACCCAACACGCCCTGTGGCTGTGGCTGCGGGGTAACGAGCGCGGTGACCTGCTGCTGCGCGCCCAGGCCCTGGAACAGGCAGTGGCACCCGCGCTGCGCCTGGCAGACAGCGTCGATGGCTTTTTGCACCGGGGCGGCCACGACCTGACCGGCTACGAAGACGGCACCGAGAACCCGGTGGACGAAGACGCCGTGCAAGCCGCCATCGCTGACGACGAACAACCCGGCCTCAAGGGCTCCAGCTTTGCCGCGTTCCAGCTGTGGAAGCATGACCTGGCGTACTTCAAGTCACTGCCCCAGCCAGACCAGGACAACATCATCGGTCGTCGTTTGAGCGATAACGAAGAGCTCGACGATGCCCCAGCGTCCGCGCACGTCAAGCGCACCGCCCAGGAAAGCTTCGAACCTGAGGCGTTCATGGTCCGTCGTTCGGTCGCCTGGGCCGACGCCCGTGGCGCAGGCCTTGCCTTCGTTGCCCTGGGCCACAGCTTCGATGCTTTCGAAGTGCAACTGCGGCGCATGAGCGGCCTGGAAGACGGCATTATCGACGGCCTCTACCGCTTCAGCCGACCACTGACCGGCGGCTATTACTGGTGTCCGCCCATGGGTGAGGGGGGCCTGGGCCTGGGCCTGGACCTGCGCTTGCTGTTGCCGGCCTGATCGCTAAATATCCAGATACAGAATCACTCGCCGGCGCGGGGTAGGGCGGCTAGCCTTGAAAGTTTCCGATTCATGACGGGAGCTTTCTATGTACGCACGTCGTGATGTCCTACGCGCCGGTGCAGCTTTGGGACTGCTGGCCGCCAACCCCTGGTTGCACGCCAGCGCAGCAAGCGGGCTGCTGACCCGCAAGATCCCCTCCACGGGTGAAGCCTTGCCGGTGATCGGTGCCGGGACCTCTGGCAGCTTCGAGGTTGAAGCCGGTACAGCCGGGTATCAGCAGCTCAGTACTGTGCTCAAAGCCTTCTTCGAAGGGGGCGGCAAGGTCATCGACACCTCGCCCAACTATGGCGGCGCCGACAGCATCCTGGGCCAGTTGCTGGAAGAGGGTGGTTGGCACCCGCAGTGCTTCCTTGCCACCAAGATCGCCGCCGACAGCCGCGCCGACGCGCAAGCGCAGTGGGCGGGTAGCCTGCGCAGCCTGCGGACCGACAAGGTCGACCTGCTGCAAATCCACAACCTGCGTGACTGGCAGACTCAACTGCCCTATGCCCGCGAGCTCAAGCAGCAGGGCAAGACCCGCTATGTCGGCATCACCCATTACCTGAACAGCGGCCAGGATGAAGTGGCCAGGATCGTGCGCAGCGAGCCATTGGATTTCATTCAGATCAACTATTCGGTCAACGCGCCTCACGCCGCGCGTGAACTGCTGCCACTGTGCCAGGACAAGGGCGTCGCCGTGCTGATCAATCGAGCGTTCGATGATGGCCGGCTGTTTGCCAGGGTCAAGGACCAGCCCTTGCCCGCTTGGGCCGCCGAAGCAGGCATCGGCAGTTGGGCGCAGCTGTTTCTCAAGTTCGCCATCAGCCACCCGGCGGTGACCACGGTGATTCCCGCCACCAGCCGCCCTGATCGCCAGCTCGACCAGCTCAAGGCCGGGCACATGCCGCTGCTCAGCCAGGCGCAGCAACAGGCGCTGATCAAGCAGTTTGCCTGACGCCATGGCAGGCTGGCGGCGGCGACTGGACACGGGGCTGAACATCCAGCCGGGCGAAGGGCCGGCGGTGGTGGCCGGCTTGTCGCTGTTCTACTTGCTGTTCACCGGCTACTTCATGCTGCGCCCGGTGCGCGAGACCATGGGCGTGGCTGGCGGCGTAGACAACCTGCAATGGCTGTTTACCGGCACTTTCGTCGCCACCCTGGCCTGCCTGCCGTTGTTCGGGTGGCTGGCATCGAACGTGCGGCGGCGGCATATCCTGCCGTGGACCTATGGGTTCTTCACCAGCAACCTGCTGCTGTTCGCCGCGCTATTTGCCCAGGCCCCTGACCACGTGTGGAATGCGCGAGCTTTCTACATCTGGTTGTCAGTATTCAACCTGCTGACCATTTCGCTGGCCTGGAGCGTGCTCGCCGACCTGTTTTCCACCGCACAAGGCAAACGGCTGTTTGGCCTGCTGGCGGCAGGTGCCAGCCTGGGCGGGCTCAGCGGGCCGATCCTGGGCACCGTGCTGGTGGGGCCGCTGGGGCACGCCGGCCTGCTTGTACTGGCTGGGCTGTTCTTGTTAGGCAGTGCGGGCGCAGCGCTTTTCTTGCAGCGCTGGCGGGGTCGCCATCCGCTGCCGGCGCATCTGCAGCGCTCGACGTCCAAGCCCCTGGGTGGCAACCCCTTCGCGGGGGCTACTGCGGTGCTGCGCTCGCCCTACCTGCTGGGCATCGCGCTGTTCGTGGTCTTGCTGGCCAGCGTCAGCACGTTCTTGTACTTCGAACAGGCGCGCATCGTCAGCGAGACCTTTACCGACCGCACCCGGCAGACCCAGGTGTTCGGCCTGATCGACACCGTGGTCCAGGCCCTGGCGATTCTCACCCAGGTGTTTCTGACCGGGCGCCTGGCGCGGCGGATGGGCGTAGGCGTGTTGCTGGTGGCGGTCCCGCTGGTGATGGCCGCAGGGTTTGTCTGGCTGGCACTGGCGCCGGTGTTCGCCGCCTTCGTGGTGGTGATGGTGGTGCGCAGGGCGGGTGAGTATGCGCTGGTCCGGCCAGGGCGCGAGATGCTCTTCACCGTGCTGCCGGCAGAGGACAAGTACAAGGCCAAGAGCTTCATCGACACCGTGGTGTACCGCGGCGGGGACGCGATGAGCGGCTGGGTCAAGCGGGCATTGGATGTCATGGCCGAACACCCGCAACTGGCGATGTTGATGGGGGCAGCGATCGCCATGGGCTGGGCGGCCACGGGCAGTTGGCTGGGCCGGCGACAAGTGCGGCTCGATACGCCTGATAGCGAGTAGCCTGGGCGTCGCCTGGCGCGCCAAATACACAGCCGCCGCTTATTTAACGCCACCGGTCCGAACCTGTGGCAATAAAACGAATCCCTCGATATCGCTGAACTCCGAACCTATGTACGGCCCAGTGCCGTGCATCCTGAAGTCATACGAGGTTTGAAGACCATGGCTAACAAAGAGAACAGCCGCACCGGCACCCAGGGTAAAGAGGGCAGCCAAGGCGGCAGCAAAAACCCAGGCAACTTCGCCAACGACCGTGAAAAAGCGTCTGAAGCCGGACGTAAAGGCGGCCAGTCTTCCGGGGGCAACATGCCCCACGACACCAGCCGCAAAGGCGGCCGTTCGTAACAGTCGTTGGTAACCGAGGGATCCGCAGTGCCGGGGCAACCTGGCACTGCATTCAGAGGGGCACGGCATGACAGTGATGACCTGCAAGAGCACTGCCCAACAACGGTCCAAGACCGCAAGCCATAGCCTGCAACAACGCTACCAGAACCTGCTGCAAGGTCACGATGCCACAAGCGCTGCGTGGCTGGATGAGCAAATAGCCCGCGTCGAGCATTGTCCGGACGACCTCCCGGCACACCCCTCAGAGCTCCCCGCGTGGAGCGCACAGCATGCCGCTGAGGTAGCACAGGCCTATGCCCAATACCTGCAGCAGCGCCGCCAAGGTGGGCCACGTCGGTTTTTCAGCAACCGCGCCCATGCGTTGTGGTTCCTGCAACAAATTGCGCCGACCAAAGCGGTGGATGGCGCCTGGCTGCACGGCACCCTGAAGCACTGGCGCGACCCGCGCTACCATGGGCTGATCCGTACGTACCTGGAAGAGCTGGGTAATGGTGATCCACGTTGCAATCACGTGTTGATCTACCAACGGCTACTGAGCCGGCTTGGCTGCCTGGATCTGCCACAGCTGGATGACAGCCGCTATTTGCAAGGCGCCCTGCAATTGGCTCTGGGGCAGCACTGTGATGCGTTTTTGCCCGAAGTACTGGGTTACAACCTGGGCTATGAGCAGCCACCCCTGCATCTGCTGATCACCACGTATGAACTGGCTGAGCTGGGCATTGACGGCCACTATTTCCAACTGCATGTGACCATCGATAACGCCGCCAGTGGCCATGCACACCTGTCCATCCAGGCGTTGCGGCAACTCTGCCCGGCAGAGCATCAGCAGCGCTTTTATCAGCGTGTGCGGCACGGTTACCGGTTGAACGACTTAGGCATCGCGGCTACCACCCTGGTCGCCGAATTCGACCTCCAGGCCCAGTTGTTCGCCGCCTTGGAGCGCAAGCGCCAGTATGGGCAATTCATGCACTCCGACCATTGCCGCCTGCAACAACGCACCGTCAATCAATGGCTGGCCGAACCGGGTGGCATTGCGGCCTTCGTCGATGCGCTGCAGACCCAAGGCTGGATCCGGCGTGCAGAGAACCCTGTGAACAGCCGCTGGTGGAAACTCATCGACGGGCCTGCAGCGGTCATGTTCGGCGTATTTACAGCCTACGAAAAGCAGTTGTGGCACGACTGGATCGCTGACGACTGGCAGGCCAACCATCGGCGCGTGATGCCGGGTAGCTGGGACATCAACCTGCCACCGGACGACAGCCCTATTGCCAGCCAGGGGGCAGAGCCCCTGGATGCCCTGGTGCAGCGCATGGCCGGCAACCGTCACGCGTCGCCGGAGGGGTTGTTGGCCACCCAGGCGTTCGTGAACGCCACCGGCCTGGTTCAAGAAGGGTGTCATTGATGATGCTCGCCCCAGATCAGGCCCAGGCCGACCAGGCGTTGCTGCAGTTAGGCAAGCGCTTGCGTGCGGACGGCTATCACTTCACCTGCGTAACGCCGGCAACTCATGCCCGCAACAACGCCCGCGAGGGTGCCAGGCAGGCCAGGAACCTGCGCGACGTGTTCGGCTGGAGCCGACCGTTTACGCCTTCGCTACTCTCGGCCGACGAACTGCACCAGCTGCAGCGTGCGCAGGCACTGGGTCAACGCGGCGAACTGATGATCAGCAAGGTGCGTTGGTCAAGCCTGGATGACCTGCTGCTGCTTCACTCGGCCTACCCGACACATGCCAGTGACGCGGTCTTTTTCGGCCCTGACAGCTACCGCTTTGCCCGCGTCATTCACGACCAGCTGCAGCGCTGCCCGACGCGCATAGAACATGCGATCGATATCGGCTGCGGCAGTGGTGTGGGGGCATTGCTCATCGCCCGCGCTGCGCAGCATGCACAGGTCAACGCGGTGGACATCAATCCGCTGGCGCTACGCTATACCGCTATCAACGCGGCCTTGGCGGGTATCAGCAATGTGTCTGTGGAGCCCAGTGACTTGCTAGGCGGTGTTACCGGCACCTTTGACCTGATCGTGGCAAATCCACCCTACATGCTCGACCTCAGTGCGCGCACTTACCGGCACGGCGGGGGGGCGCTCGGCGCCGAGCTGTCATTGCGTATCGTCGAGCAGGCCCGCGAGCGCCTGAGCGCTGGGGGCACCTTGCTGCTCTATACCGGGGTTGCGATTGTTGAAGGCCGTGATGCGTTGCTTGAGGCCGTTCGCCTGCGCCTGGCAGGCCCGCAATGGTCCTGGGTCTACCGGGAAATCGACCCCGACGTGTTCGGCGAGCAGCTTGCCGAGCACGGCTATGAGCACGTGGAGCGCATTAGCGCTGTTGCACTTACTGTCACCCGTAACGGCTGAAACAGCATGCACCGTCCTTGCACGTTTGGCATTGAAGAGGAATACCTGCTGGTGGAACTGGCCACGGGCAAGGTGCCCACGATGCCTGCGCCGAGCCTGGCCAGGCACTGTCGCGAGGTGTTGGGGCCGTACTTTGCCCAAGAGATGTTCCGTAGCCAGGTAGAGGTAGCTTCGCCCGTATTCGCCAACTTGTTCGAGGCGCGTGAATTTTTCTTGCATGCCCGGCAACGGCTGAGCGAAGTGCTGTCGATGCAAGGGGTGGGCCTGTATAGCGCCGCCAGCCACCCTAATGCGCCCTGGTTGCGGCAAAAACCTGCCCCCTCGGTACACTACCGTCAGCTGTTCGACGACTACCAGCATGTGGCACGGCGCAGCCTGCTCAATGGCCTGCATGTGCACGTGGGGGTGCCGTTGGACTGTGATCGCATGCAACTGATCAATCGGTTGGTGGGCTGGCTGCCGCTGTTGCTGGTCCTGAGCACATCCTCCCCGCTGTGGCTGGGCCAGGCTACCGGCTACATGAGCTACCGCCGGGTGATCTGTGGCGAGTGGCCGCATATGGGGCTGCCAGAACCGTTGCCCGACTGGTCGGCCTTCGAACGCTACCGGGCGTTGCTGCAGCGCACCGGGTCGCTGGCTGCCGACGGCGATTTCTGGTGGGCGATAAGGCCTTCGCGGCGCTTTCCAACGGTGGAGCTGCGTATCTGTGATGGCTGCCCTTGCCTGGAAGACGCCTTGAGCATCGCTGGGTTGTTTCGCCATCTGGTGGAACACAGCCTGCAGCCAAGGCATGAGCGCACACCTTTCAATCGAGCGCTGCGTTGGGTTGCGCAGGAAAATTACTGGCGAGCCATGCGCTACGGGCGCCAGGGCCAATTCATTGGTGCTCACGAGCAACAGCCCGTTACCGCCGAAGGTTGGCTGGCGCAGTTGCAGGGCCAGTTGCCGGTCGACACTGCAGACGCCGAGCGTTCCTTCCAGCATGCCCGGCGCATTCTGCGCGAAGGCACTAGCGCGGACCGACAACTGCACTGCATGGCGCAGGCACACGCAGATGGCAAAAGCGCTGCACAAGCGTTACAGGCCGTGGTCGAGCAGGTGATGGCGCAAGGAAGTGCTGCGTTGTCAGTTGCTGGGGTTGCAATAAGATAGGGTTGGCCGAAAATGGCCAGGCCCTTTGCAGCCACTCGGAACGTCCTGCGCAATGATGCTGATCAAGCAATTTCCCGAAATCACCCCGACCGACACCCTTTTCGTCTTCGCCCTCGAGGCAGAGGCCGGCAATGTGTTTGCCGAGGTGAACACTGTGTTTACCGGCATCGGTAAGGTCAATGCCGCCATTGCCCTGACCAAGGCGATTGCCCAGCGCAAGCCCAAGCTGATCGTCAACCTCGGGTCTGCCGGCAGCCAGCGCTACAAAAAAGGCGAAGTGGTGTGCTGCACCCGTTTCGTGCAACGCGACATGGATGTGACACCCTTGGGCTTCGCCCGCTACGAGACGCCGCTGTCAGACATTCCGGTGCTGCTCGAACACGGTGAGGAAATCCCTGGGCTCGCCCTGGGCACCTGTGGCAGTGGTGACAGTTTCGAAGTCAGCCACGGCGAGGCACCCTACGATATCGTCGATATGGAAGCCTACGTGCTGGCCCTCATCGCACGTGACGAAGGCATTCCCTTCGTCTGCCTCAAGTACATTTCCGACGACGCGGGCAGCGAAGCGGCAGGGGACTGGTCGGTACAGGTGCACTTGGCGGCCGAGGCCTTCAAGCGTGTGCTGTTCAGCTAAGCACCAGGTCGCTGCCCGCCGCAGGGCAGCCTGACTAAACCTTCCCAGCGCGTCGCAGTCACTTCAAGTAGAGGCCCCGAAAGACGCGGGGCCTGTCCGGAGGTGCTTAACGATGGCCAGGGCAATCTGGAAAGGCGCGATCAGTTTCGGGTTGGTGCACATCCCTGTCTCGCTCAATACCGCGGTGCGCACCGAGCGGGTCGATTTCGACTGGCTGGACAAGCGCAGCATGGAGCCGGTCGGGTACAAGCGGGTCAACAAGGTTACAGGCAAGGAAATCGACAAAGAGAACATCGTCAAAGGGGTGGAGTATGAAAAAGGCCGCTATGTGGTGATCAGCGAGGAAGAGATCCGCACGGCCCGGCCAGAAGCAACCCAGACCATCGATATTTTCTCGTTCGTCGATGCCGGTGAAATTCCCCTTCAACATTTCGATACGCCGTATTACCTGGCCCCCGACCGCCGCGGCGGCAAGGTGTACGCGTTACTGCGCGAAACGCTGGCCAGTACTGGCAAGGTGGCGCTGGCCACAGTGGTGTTGCATACCCGTCAGCACCTGACGCTGCTGCGCCCCCTGGACGATGCACTGGTGATGATCACTCTGCGCTGGCCTGAGGAAGTGCGTGGGCTGGAGACCTTGGAGCTGGACAAGAGCGTGACCGAGACCAAGGTGGACAAACGTGAACTGGACATGGCCAAGCGGTTGGTCGAAGACATGAGCGGCGCGTGGAAGCCTGATGAATATCAGGATGCGTTTCGCCAGACCATCATGGACCTGGTCGAAGAGAAAGCCAGCAAAGGCAAGATCAGCGTGGTGGAGAAGGGCGAGGGCGGCAGCGCCGAGAAAGGTGCCGATATCATCGACCTTACCGAGTTGCTCAAACGCAGCCTGGGTGGCAAGAAAAAGCCTGTGGCAGACAAGAAGCCTGCAAAGCGGACCCGAAAGGCCTCTTGATCAAACCTTTGTAGGAGCGGCCTTGCCGGGGCGCTCCTACAAAGGCCGCTCTCAGGACGCTGACCCCTCAAGGCTTGCCAGCAAATCCCCGAACCCTTCCCGAGCCCGGCTGTCTCGTCGGCTGCTGGTTGCCACACTGTGCCGCGCCGTCCACGAGATCTGCGCGCCCTGCGCTTCAAGGTCGCGCACCAACTGAACATCTTCATGCGCCGGCAGCGGCTGGAACCCGCCGCTACGCAAGTACGCCTGCGCGCTGACCCCAAGGTTGGCGCCGTGGACATGCCGGTGCCCTTCGCGCGCCTGGTATCGGCTTAAGTACAACCGCCTTAGCGCGGCTTTCTGCCAGGGTTGCCAGCGCTCTATATGCACGGTGCCACAGACCACGTCAGCGCCAAACGCCAGTTGTGACAGCAGCCAATGGGGCGGCACTTGGCTGTCGGCATCGGTACAGGCCAGCCAGATCGCACCCTGTTCGATCATCTGCGCCGCGCCGGCACTGCGCGCCATGCCGACGTTGCCGGCGTGTACATCCAATGTCTGCACACCATGGCGCCCGGCCACCGCCGCACTGCCATCACTGCAGCGGTCCAGCACCACCAGTATTTCGACCTGATAACCCGCCAGCTCGGCCTGAGCGGCGGCGGCCCGCACGGACTTGAGGCAGCGACCCAGGCGGCGCGCTTCGTTGTGGGCCGGAATGACCACCGCAATCATAAGCACGTCTCGTCAAGGTCGGCCACGCTGGGCTGGCAGGACCAGTATTCAAGCAGGAAATCCGCCTCCTCATGGCGATAGACCGGGTACAGCGGCAGGTACTTGGCCAGCATGCGATGTACTTCACGCCCCTCCTGCGGGCAACCCGCAATCGGGTGTTTCCAGTGGCAGGCCAGCAGGCCGCCGTCGTCGCTCAGGCTCGCGGCCGATTGCTCAATCACCTGCAGCCAGTCTGTGGGGTCTAGGTAGTAACCCAGTTCACTCAGTACGATAAGGTCGAACTGCCCCCCCGGCCAATCACCCGGTAGCCTGCCGAGCTCAACCGAGGCGTGGCTCACGTTCGCCAGGCGTTGCTGTGCCAGGCCCACAGCGGTTGGGTTCAGGTCGTGGCACAAGAGGTCGGCACAACGCTCGGCCAGCAAGGCGCTGAGCTCGCCATTGGCGCAGGCGGGCTCGAACACGCGCTGATAGCACTGGCGGGGCAGGCTGGCCATGATCAGCTCCCGCTTGCGCTTTTCGTACCAACGGGTGCGAAAGGCCCAGGGGTCTTCGCTGCTGGCATAAAGGTCGGCGAAGTAGTGTGCGTCGAGGCTCATCACGGCTCCTTACAAAAACACCAGTTCGAAAGGCTGCAGCAAACAATCCTGCAAATGGGCTGGCAGCACGGGCGGTTGGCCGTCATCCGGCTCCAGTTGGCTGGTGTGTGCGGCCAGGGCCTTGCGCTTGCGGGCCAGGCGGCTTTCATCCAGCTGCACGCGGTGAGCCCGTGGCCAAGGCAGGCGCGGGTCGTCGGGTTGCGCCCAGTGCCAGGCCCAGACCGGCACCTCCACCAATTGCACCTTGCGCGCCATCGAGGCTTGCGCGGCAGCCCTGCCGACCGCTTCGTGATCGCAATGGCCGTCGTTGCGCCAGGTCGCCATGAGCAGGTCGTCAGGCTTGAGCAACTGGCTCAGGTGGTTGACTAGAAAGGCTTCGTCGCGGGGTAGCGCGCCGTCTTTGAGGTGCAGCTTGCGCCAGTCCAGCCGGTTGAGGTCCAGGTCGAGCTGTTGCAGTGCGTGACGGCTTTCCAGCGGTCGCTGTCGGCGCAAGCGATGTTCTGTCCAGTGCCTGGAACCTGGGTGGCTGCCCTCGCCATCGGTGGCCGAAATCAGCACCAGGTCGTCTTCACGTCCGTGAAAGCCGGCCAGCAAACCACCCGCCATGAGAATTTCGTCATCCGGGTGGGGGGCGATCAGTACCAGGCGACGGCCCGGCGGGCACAGTTGCTTGGGGTCGATCCAGGTGGCCCTGGCCAGGTGCGCTGCATGTTGCCAGGCCGACCAGGGTGTACCGCTACTTGACTGGATCAGATTCATAGCTGCCAGGCTCCTGCTGGCAGGTTCGCCAACTGCTGTCCGAGGGCCGCCAGGTCACGCTCGGCGTGGCTTTGACGCAGGAACACCGGCAAGTCGGCGCTTAAGCGGGCAAAGTGGCTGCTGCGGCAGAACGGCGAGGCGCCCAAGGCCCGGCCCACGTGATGGATCACCTGCTCGACGGCCTGCTCGACGTGCGCGCGGGTTCGCCGTACTTCGAAACTGGCATCTGCGCCCGGCTGGCGGTCGATCCAGGCCGCGCATTCGCGCAGCGCCGCCCTGGCGCCGGACAAGGCGGCGTCTACAGCCCCCAGGTGCGCGTCGGCATGGGGGTCTGGACGCGGGTTGCGACTGTGTTCACGCAAGTAGTCCGCAAGTGCCTCGGCGGCGCCGTACCAGCACGCCGCTATGCCCGCACCGCCGTGCCAAAAGCCGGGGCGCGACACATACTGCCCCGGCCTTCCGATGGCGATGCCGGGTGTATGGTTGAACTCGACCTCGACGCTCGCGGTGGTAGCCATGCCCACAGCCTGCCAGTGCTCGATGTTCAAGCCTTGGCTTGGGTGCGACAGCTCTATCGCCACCAGTTGGGGTTGTTCGTCATCGCCCCACGCGGTGATAAGCGCACGGTCGATCTGCAAGGCCCCTGAACACCAGGCTTTGCGACCAGAGAGACGCACATGCTCGCCTTGGCGTTCGATGATACGCGCGCGGGCATCCGGCGGTTCGGCTGCCCAGACACCCCAGATACCTGCTTGCGCAAGGTGCGCGGCGTCGCATTCGGCAAGAATCGCCAAGGCATCGGTATGGCCCTCGTAGAGCTTGGCCAAGGCCATGTCACAGCCTGCGATACGTGCCAGGCTCTGCCACCGGCGTAGCGTGTTGCCTTGGCCGGGCAGGGGCAGCAGGTCAAGGTGATCGGCCTGCAGCGCCTGCATCAGCGCGGGGAGCTGGGTATCGAGGTTCAGCGCCTGCGGCCTTTCGGTGAAGGCGCGCAACAGGCGGTCGAGGGTGTTCAGTTCAAAGCCCTGAATAATGCTCATCAGCCCAGCCCTATCTGCTTGCGCATGCGCGCGGTGATCGATTGACGGGTCTTGCCCATATCGGCCCAGGGGTCGTCCACTTCGCTCAGGCGTTCGTGGAGGTTGCCGATGTGCCATTGGTTGGCACCTTTGAGCTGCGTCAGCTCTTCGCGCCAGATCGGCACGGACACCGGCAGGCCCTCCCGCGCGCGCAAGGAATAGGCACAAGCGGTGGTAGCGCCTTTGCCATTGCGCAGATAGTCGATGAAAATTCGCCCGACCCGGTTTTTCGGGCCCGACACGGCGCTGAGCCGATCGGGAAACAGATTGGCCAGGTAATTGACGATCGCATGGCTGAAGTCCTTCACCTCGTCCCAGCCGGCCCTTCGGGTCAGCGGCACGACAATGTGGATACCCTTGCCGCCACTGGTCTTGAGAAACACCTTGAGGCCAAGCGCGTCGAGCAGGGTCAGGGTCAGTTGCGTGGCCTCCAGCATGGCCTTCCACGGCAGCGCCGGGTCGGGGTCCAGGTCGAGCACGAAGCGGTCGGGTTTGTCGAAGTCTTTGTCGGTGGCGTTCCAGGTATGCAGTTCGAGCATGTTCATCTGTACCGCGCCCAGCAGGGTATCGGCGCGGTTGATGACCATGGCGGCTTGACCTGCCTGTTTCTTGTCGTAGCTGACCATAGTGGGGATGTGCAACTGGCCGGCGTTTTTCTGGAAGAACAGCTCACCTTCGAGGCCATCGGGGGCGCGTACCAGCGCCACGGGGCGGTTTTTCAGGTGGGGCAGAATCCATGGGCTGACCTGCGCATAGTATTCGGCGACTTGCCGCTTGGTGGTTGCGCGGGTGGCATCGATGACGCGGTCAGGATGGCTCAGGCGCAGTTCGCCCGGCGCCTCGGGCGTGTGCTGAGCCTTGCTTTTGGTCACGGACTTGCCAGGCATGGCCTGCTCCAGGTCGATAGCAGCCGCGGGTTTGTCATCGCGCAGGCCGTGGAACACCGCATGACGCACCACACCGTCGCGGGTCATCTGTGCGTAGGCAACCTCGGCCAGCAGCGTCGGCTTGAGCCAGTGCACGCCCCGGGCTTCGGCGCCGGTTGGCGGGTTGCTCAGCATCGGCTTGGCGGTTTCCAATGGCTTGAGCCGCGCATGAAGAGTGCCCAGGGTGGCAGCGCTGAAGCCTGTGCCGACCTTGCCGGCATAACGCAGCTCGCCGCTGTCGTCGTGCACGGCCAGCAGCAAGGCACCAAACGCGCTGCGGCTGCCTTTGGGGTCGGTGTAGCCGACAATCACGAATTCCTGGCGTTGCTGGCACTTGAGCTTGATCCAGTCGGCGCTGCGGCGGCCCGTGTAAGGGCTGTCGGCGCGCTTGCCGATCAGGCCTTCGAGCTTCATGCGGCAGGCACTGTCAAGCAGTGAGTCAACCGGTTGATCGAATCCTTCAGAGAACCTCAGCCATGGTGAGTCGTCACGCTCAAGCAACTGCTGCAGGGTTTTGCGCCGCGCTTGCAGTGGCAACTGGCGAAGGTCCTGACCCCCCAGAAAGGGCAGGTCGAACAGGTAATAAAGGATGTGCTGATCGTCCTCGACGTCAAACGCGTTCTGCAGGGCCTGGAAGTCGGCCACGCCGTGCTCGTCGTTGACCACCATCTCGCCGTCCAGCCATGCCGAGTCGAGGCCAAGCTTGCGCAGCGCCGCGTGCTGATGGGGTAGCTTGGCGGTCCAGTCATGGCCGTTGCGGGTGTACAAGCGCACGTCATCGCCGTCGATGCGTGCGAGGATCCGGTAACCGTCGAACTTGACCTCGTACAGCCAGTCACCTGCAGGTGGCGAGTCGACCAGGGTGGCCAACTGCGGTTGCAGTGTGTCGGGCAACGGAGCCTTTTGTGCGCTTGCCTTGCGCTTGCGTGTACGCGGTGCCGCTTTTTCGGCAGGTTTGCTGCGCCTGGGGAGCAGGGTGCGCTCGCTGAGCACGCTGTCAGGCTGGGCCTCGACGATGCTGTAATCAGCCTCGCTACGGGCTTGTTCATCGTGCGACTTGACCAGCATCCATTGCTCTTTCTTGCCGGCCAGGTGAGTGCGAAACAAGTTCCAGACACCACTGAGTTTCTCGCCCTGCAGGCGAAAACGCAGCTTGCCCTTGGCGTAGGCCTGCTGCGCGTCACCTTCAGGCTCCCAGATGCCACGGTCCCAGACGATCACATCACCCGCGCCATAGTGGCCTTCCGGGATAGTGCCCTCGAAATCGGCGTAGTCCAGCGGGTGATCCTCGACGTGCACGGCCAAGCGCCGCACCTTCGGGTCCAGTGACGGGCCCTTGGGGATGGCCCAGCTCTTGAGGGTGCCATCGAGCTCGAGGCGAAAGTCGTAGTGCAGGTGGCTGGCGTCGTGTTTCTGGATACAAAACTGCAGGGCATGCGGCTGCCGGCCACAGCCACGTTTACCACTGGGCTCGGGCGTGGCGTTGAAATCGCGCTTGCGCTGATACTCCTGCAGGGGCTTGGCCATGGCGGGGTCCTGAATCGCGGGGGCTCTTCAGGTGGGAGAGGGAGGTGAGAAGGGAGTTCAAAATTTCCGTAATACTCGACTGAAACGTCCTCTGCGCTGATGCGGGTGAATATTCTGATGGCTTGAGGCCGTTTCTGGCATGAAAACTCTGAATTTCCCCCGGTGGGTGCAGTCGACCGTGTGTAGCCCACTGATGGAGAACGCACATGTCTCGCCCCGATCAACCCAAGCCTTACACACCTACCGAAATCGACGACACCGAAGACCGCATGGGCAGTGTCCATGAGCTGGACTTCAGTGACCGGAATGACGAACGCGAAGGGTGGGTGGGCAATGAGCGACCTGCCCGTGAAGATGCGCAGGCGTTTACGCCACAGCGCGTCGTCGAAAGCGGCATGACGGGCGGCGAAGCACTGAGCGACAGCCTCCACGAAGACAATGTCACCTATGACGACATGAGCCCGGATACCTTGCTGGATGAGACGGGTGCCCGGGACCCGTATGAAGACGGCGACGGCGAAGGGCCGGCTGACCAGTTGTTGCGGCAGGTCAATGCGAACGAAATTGGCGGGGGTTTCGGCCTGGATGAAGCGGAGCTGGCCCGGTCTGCACCACTCGACGGCCAGCCGTGGAATGATGACGTGGTAGACGAGGAGGACAAGTCCTGAGCGCTCGTTATGCACCGCTGCCAGTCGGTTAGGGCCAAGGGGGCAAGCCAGCTCCTACACAGAATCCTGTAGGAGCTGGCTTGCCTGCGATGGGCTGCACAGCAGCCCCAATTTCCCGGCCCGAGGCCATTTTAGAGCGCTAGGCTGGATTATCACGCTGGCGCATGGCCTTGGCGCGCTTTTCCAGAATCAGGTACGTCACGACGGCCAGCAGCAACGGAAGCAGGTAATAAAGCGTTCGATAGCCAAGCAACGCCGCTACCAGAGTGCCCTGGGGGATCTGGCCATGCAGCAACGCCAGGAACACGGTTTCAAGCACGCCAAGCCCGGCCGGGATATGCGCAACCACACCTGCAACGCAACTGATCAGCAGAATCCCGAGAATCGACGGGTAGAAGGCTTCCCCAGGCAGCAGCCAGAAGATCAGCAAGGCCATCAACGCCCAGTTGCTGGCGCCAAGGGCGACCTGGCACAGCGCCAGCCGCCAGCCAGGCAGGGTGACTTCATGCTCACGCCATTGCCAGGTGCGTTTTTTCGCGAAGCCGCAGGCCAACAAGTAACCAAGGGCGATGGCTAGCAAGGCAAAGCCGATCAGTTGCAAGCCCGTGGCACCGACTGCCCAGTTGCTTGGCAGTTCGACCAGGCGCAGGGCAAATACCGTACCGGCCAGCAGCATATAGCCCATCCAGTTGGTCAGCAGGCCAAGGGTCAGGATGCGGGTGATCGTCGCCGTGTCCAGGCCCAGCCGGCCATACAGCCGATAGCGCAAGGCGACGCCGCCCACCCAGGTGGTGAAATTGAGGTTGAAGGCATAGCACACGAATGCCACGGGCAGCACCTGCCTGGCGGGCAGCGTGTGGCCGGTGTAGGCACGCGCCAGTAAGTCGTAACTGGCAAACGTCAGATAGCTGCACAAGGCAATGGCCAATCCGATGGCCAAAGTACCGGGTTTGTAGGCCAGCAGCGACTGACGTACCTCGTTCCAATCCAGGTTGCGCGCCAGCATGTACAGCAGGGCAGGGATCAGTATCAGCAACAATACGGTAAACAGCCGCTTGCCCCAGGTTTGCCATTGTTTTCGTGCCATCACGTCTGGCCCTCGTGAAAATCGCCGTGGGCCTGGTCTTCTGGCTGCAGTGAGCGCAAGCGCTGGCGATGCGCTGGAAACCAGCCGGCGATGCGCGGAAAGTGACGTATGGCGTGGAAGCACAGAAAGATCAGCGGTGCCCGCCACCAGTAGCCGCGGATCATGCGTTCCAGCGTCACCGCTTTACACTGTTCGCGGGCCAGTGACTGCAAGTGCTGGTGCAATTGCTGGTTAAACCCGTGATCGCGGATAAACAAATTGGCCTCAAGGTTGAGCGACAAACTCAACGGGTCCAGGTTACTTGAGCCCACGGTCGCCCACTGATCGTCGACCAACGCGACCTTGCCGTGCAAAGGCCGGCTGCAATACTCGTGGATATGCACGCCGTCACGCAGCAGGTAGTTGTACAGCAACCGCGACAGGGCGCGTACCCAGCGCATGTCGGGCTGGCCCTGCAGAATCAAGGTCACGTCCACACCGCGCCGCGCCGCATTACGCAATTCGCGCAGCAAGCGGTAGCCGGGAAAGAAATAGGCGTTGGCCACTACGATACGTTGCCGGGCGGCACGAAAGGCTTGCAGGTACTGCGCTTCGATCGCAGTACGGCGTTGGCCATTGTCGCGTTCGACCAATACGGCCGTGGTTGCCCCGGTAGGTTCGGTGACCGGCCGCACCTCGCTAGGGGGCTGCAGCACGGGGGACATCAGGCGCCGGCTGGTGGCGTGCACTTGCGCGACCACCGGGCCTGTTACCTCCACGGCATAGTCCTGCTTGGCCATGGGGCCGAAGTCGCCCAGGTGATCGGCACTGTAGTTGATGCCGCCGATGAACGCTCGCTGCCCATCGATCACCACGATCTTGCGGTGCAGGCGGCGGAACAGGTTGGTCCGCATGCCAACCAGCTTCGGCTGGGGGTCGAAGGCATGGAAGCTGACACCGGCTTCGGTCATCGCCAAGATGAACGCATCCGGCAGGTCGGCAGTGCCATAACCATCGACGGCCACTTCGACGCGCACCCCCCGCTGTGCGGCTTCTATCAATACTTGCTGCAACTGCTGGCCGACCTTGTCATCGAAAATGATGAACGTCTCAAGCAGAATTTCTTCCCGCGCCTGGGCCATCGCCTCGAATACGCGCGGGTAATACGCTTCGCCATTGATCAACAGCTGCACACTGTTGCCGTCTAGCCAGGGTCGGTTCACAGGCTTATCTCCGCGGCAAGGGGTGCATGATCGGAGAGGTGCGACCATGGGTATTTCGACAACACCTGCGCCTTGGCCGGCATGGCATTGCGCAGGTAGATTCGGTCAAGCCGCAGTAGCGGCAAACGCGCCGGGAAGCTGCGTGCCGGCGTGCCGAAATGCTCGCCAAAGGCTTCGACCAAGTGTTCGGACAACAGCGCATCGGCCTTCAGACGCCAGTCATTGAAGTCGCCGGCAATGATCACCGGTGCCTCGCGCGGCAGGCTGTCGAGTAAGTCCAGCAGCAAGCGCACCTGGCGCTGGCGGTGCGCTTCGCGCAGGCCCAGATGCACGCACACCGCATGCACCTGGGCGTGCCCGGGCACCTCCAGGCGGCAATGGAGCAAGCCGCGCTGTTCATTGCCGTCGATGGAGACATCCAGGTTGTCGAACTGGCTGATAGGGAATTTCGACAACAAGGCATTGCCGTGATCGCCATGGGGGTACACGGCATTGCGCCCATAAGCGAATTGCGGCCACATGCTGTCGGCGAGAAACTCGTACTGCGGGGTTTCTGGCCAGGCCGCGTGACGCACTGCGTGCTGCTGGTGGCTGCCGTGTACCTCCTGCAAAAACACCAGGTCGGCGCCGGTGGCGCGTACAGCCTCACGTAGCTCAGGCAGGATGAAGCGCCGGTTAAATGCCGTGAAGCCCTTGTGCACGTTGATGGTCAGCACATTCAGGCTATGCACCGTGGTGACGTTGTCGATGATGCGGCGGGGGGCTGGCAGGGTTCTGTTCAACGCTCGACCTCCGGCTCGACGCCAGGTTCGGTGAGCTGGTCGTAGTCCAGCTTCAACTTCTCCAGAAGGCGGCGGGCGTCGTAGGGCGCGTGGACCTTGTCCGGGCGCAGCCCTTTGGGGTAGAAATCCTTGCGCCAAGGCCTGTAGCGCCACCCTGAAATACCGATGCGGATCTCGCTCACGCTGCCTTCCTCATTGCCAGCTCTTTGGGAGGTCACTCTGAAAGTGCGACTGGCACGGCGCGCTGAGGTTCAGCACGGTTGACCAACGGGAGCATGAGTGCAGTTGAACTTTGCCGCCCATGGCGTTTCCACCGCATACCGGTTGGCAAAAATGCTCCAGGCGTGATCAACGGAGGGCCGCAGGCATGAAATTCGATCGTTTTTCCCAGTGGCTGGCCAACTGGTCTGGACGGCCGTTGACGTTCGGGATTGCCTGCCTGCTCATCTTGAGTTGGGCCGTCACTGGGCCGCTGTTCGCCTTCAACGACACCTGGCAACTGGTGATCAACACCTCGACCACCATCATCACCTTCCTGATGGTGTTCCTGATCCAGAACACCCAGAACCGCGACAACGACGAACTGCACATCAAGATCGACGAACTGCTGCGCACTACCCAGCGGGCGCACAAGGCATTGCTGGACCTGGAAGACATGGACCCGGCCCAGTTGCACGCGCTGCGCAAGCAGTACCGGCAGATGGCCGGGCAAGGCGACGATGGCCAAGAGGCGAAAGACGATGTAGCCCAATGAAGGTTTGCCTGTTCACTGGAATGCCCCGCCACCCCTGGAGGCTAGTATGGCCAGACATATCATCCATTTTACCGGACCCATCAACTCATCCACCTGCGGCAACCTGATCAATACCTGCTCGCGCGCCATGCAACAAGGTGCAGAGCTGCTGCAATTGAACATCGCGACCATGGGCGGTGAATGCAGCTACGGGTTTACCCTGTACAACTTCCTGCGGGCGTTGCCGATTCCGTTGCACACCCACAACCTGGGGACAGTGGAATCCATGGGCAATATCCTGTTTCTCGCAGGCGAGCACCGAACGGCCTGCGCCTTCAGCAAGTTCTTGTTTCACCCCTTCCATTGGACGCTGCATGGGTCGGTCGACCATGCCAGGATGGCCGAATATGCAATGAGCCTGGACTACGACCTGCGGCTCTACGCGCAGATTGTGGCAGAACGTACCGAGGGCAGTGCCGAGGTGCTGGACGTGCCGCGTTACCTGATGGCTTATCCGCGGATACTGGGGCCCAAAGAGGCGCTGGAGAGCGGGCTGATCCATGCCATCGACGAACTGCCCATCGAGTCGCAATCCACCCAGTGGAGCGTGCATGCGTGAGGTCGGTGGTTCCCCTGGAAAAGAGGATCAAAGGGCGTTTTTCGCCGCTTGTGCCTAAGGTTGCCAAGTTTTTTGAATTTTCTGGGCCTGCCCAGATCAATCAAAAGGTCATCCATGGAGAAGAGGAGGCCCCTGCGATGCCTGGTCCACAGCTGTACATCATCGATTACCAACTGCATGGTCAGCCACGCAGTTTCATCATTCGTCTGGAACGGTTGGACAATGCCGAGGCCTGGCATTGGGCAAGTTGTGATGCGGGCATCGGCATCATTCCCAAGTTCGGGCGGGAGAAGATCAAGAAAGTGAGCAGGCCGATGGCTGAACGATATGGGATTACGGCTGTGAGCTGGCGTATTTCGGGGAGCAAACCCAACCAGCCAGTGGGTGACCCTGCAGTGGCCGGCTGACAACCGATTTGGCAATGGGCTGCGATGCAGCCCATTGCTGACCAACGGCGCCTGTCAGACAGGCTTCTTCAACACCAAAGTCAGAATGTCGTAGCTGGCCACCAGCTCACCCAACTGGTTGGTGACCTCCACGTCCCACGCCACCACCCCTTGCGGCTGCCCCAGCGGGCTGGTCTTGCCCTGGTCGATCTTGCGCTTGCAGGTCAGGCGTGCCTGGATGGTGTCGCCGATGCCCACCGGGTTGATGAAGCGCAGGGTATCCAGGCCGTAGTTGGCCAGTACTGGGCCTGCACCAGGGGAAACGAACAGGCCCGCCGCCGCCGACAGTACAAAATAGCCATGGGCAATGCGCTTGCCAAACTGCGACTCCTTGGCGGCGATCTCGTCGAAGTGCATGTAGAAGTGGTCACCCGACAAGCAGCCGAAGTTGACCAGGTCCGCCTCGGTCACGGTGCGCCGGTGGGTCAACAGCGACTCGCCGATTCGCAAGTCCTGGAAGTAGCGGCGGAACGGGTGCACCTCGCTCTCGATCACGTCGGCGCCGCGCACGTACTCGCCCGTTACCGCCGTGAGCATGCTCGGTGAGCCTTGTACGGCGGCACGCTGCAGGTAGTGCTTGACTGCGCGCAGGCCGCCGAGCTCTTCACCGCCGCCAGCGCGGCCAGGGCCGCCGTGCTTGAGCTGGGGCAGCGGCGAGCCGTGCCCGGTAGATTCGAGCGCGGCCTCGCGGTCCAGTACCAGCAGGCGACCGTGCCAGGCGGCGGCAGCGGGGATGGCCTTGGCGGCAACCGCACGGTCGGCGGTAACCAGGGTCGCCACCAGGCTGCCCTTGCCACGGGCGGCCAGGGCCAGGGCTTCGTCAAGGTCGTGGTAAGCCATCAACGTGCTGACCGGGCCGAACGCTTCGATATCGTGAGCACCGCCTTCGGCATGCGGGTCGCGGGCCTGGAGCAAGGTTGGCGCAAAGAATGCTCCCTCGGCAACACCCTCGCCACGCGGCGCGAAACCGTCGCTGGCGCCGAACAGCTGATCGCAACTTTGCAGCAGGCTGCGAACCCGCTCGCCCACGTCACGCTGCTGGTCATGAGAGGCCAGGGCGCCCATGCGCACGCCTTCCAGCGACGGGTCGCCAACCACTACTTTGCTCAGGCGCTCGCGCAAGCGGGTGGCGACGGCGTCGATGTGCTTGGCGGGCACGATGGCGCGGCGGATGGCAGTGCATTTCTGCCCGGCTTTGGTGGTCATTTCGCGCACCACCTCTTTGATGTACAGGTCAAACTCTTCGCTGTCCGGGGTCACATCCGGGCCGAGGATCGCGCAGTTCAGCGAATCGGCTTCGGCGGTGAACGGTACCGAGTTGCGGATCAGGTTCGGCGTAACCCGCAATTTGGCGGCAGTATCGGCGGAACCGGTGAAGGTCACCACATCCTGGCCTTGCAGGCGGTCGAGCAGGTCACCGGTGCTGCCAATTACCAACTGCAGGCTGCCGGCCGGCAACAGGCCAGACTCCTGCATCAGGCGTACCACGGCTTCGGTCAGGTAGCTGGTCGAGGTTGCGGGTTTGACGATGCACGGCATGCCAGCGAGGAAGGTCGGCGCGAACTTCTCCAGCATGCCCCAGATCGGGAAGTTGAACGCGTTGATGTGCACGGCGACACCGGCGCGCGGCACCAGAATATGGCTGCCGGCGAAGTGGCCTTGCTTGCCCAGCGCAATGGCCGGGCCTTCATGCACCAGGTTGCCCGACGGCAGTTCGCGGCTACCGATGCCAGCATAGGCGAACAGCGTGGCATTCCCGCCTTCGATATCGATCCAGCTGTCGGCGCGTGTGGCGCCACTGTGGTGGGACAAGGCGTAAAGCTGCTCTTTGCGCTCGGCCAGGTACAGCGCCAGGGCCTTGAGGCGGGCTGAGCGTTGCTGGAAGTCCATGGCCATGAGTTCGGCCAGACCACGGGCGCGGGCAAAGTCCACGGCTTCGGCGAAGTCTGGGCGTTCTTCATGGCTGTAGGCCAGAACGTGACCGTTCAGGGCGCTGCGCAGGGCCTGGGCGCCGTGCTGGCCGATCCAGCGGCCAGCGATGAAGCTCTGCAGGGTTGGGGCGTCAGACATGCTGTTCTCCTCGTGTGGGCGCTGTTACCACAGCGCCAGGGTGTAGCCGATGATCAGGCGGTTCTCGTCCACGGCATTGGTCAGGCCATTGCCGGAACGGAAAGTGACGTTGCGCCAGCGCAGGCTGACGTCCTTGAACGGGCCGCTCTGGATGACGTAGGTAAGGTCGGTGTCACGCTCGCGCTCACGGCCGTTGCTGACGGTCGCAGTCTCGGCGTGACGGCCGTCGGTGTAGCGGGTCATGAAACTCAGGCCTGGGATGCCCATGGCGACGAAGTCGTAGTCATAGCGCACCTGCCAGGAATCGAGCCCGGCGCGGGTAAAGGTGTTGTAGGTGACCAGGTTGACGGTGAACGGGTCGCCGCCGTTGACGAAGGGGAAGGCGCTGTCGCCGGACATCTGTTGCCAGGTGGCGGTGAACTTGTGCGCCCTGACGCCGAGGGTGAACATGGCGTTGAAGTTGCGGTTGTCGATGTTGCCGGCGCGTTCTGCGCCGTCGTTGCGGCTGTCGAAGTAGCGCAGGTCGCTGCGCAGGCTCAGGCCTTCGCCCAGCGGGCGGGTATCGACCAGGCCGACGAACTGCTGGCGGTAGATGTCTTCGAGCTTGGCGTAGTAGTAGCTGACGCTGGTCTGCGGGGTAATGGCATAGCTGCCGCCGCCGAAATCCAGGTGGTCGCTGCTGGCGGCGCCGTAGCCTATGTCGTCTCGGCCGGAAGAGTCGCGCAGGTTGGCCTTGCTCAGGCGCCCGGCGTTGACGGTGAGGCCGTTGAGCTCCTGGCTGGTCAGCAGGCCGCCCTGGAACGTGGAAGACAACAGGCGGGTGTCGTTGTACACCACCACCGGCAGGATCGGTTGCAAGGTGCCTAGGCGCAGCGTGCTCTTGGACACCCGCACCTTTGCGGTCAGGCCCAGTTCACTGTAGTCATCGACAGGCTCGTGGCTGTTCGGGCCAAACGGCAGCAAGCCGGTGTTGCGGCGGTCGCGGCTGGAGTCGAGCTTGATGCCCAACTGGCCCATGGCATCCACACCAAAGCCTACCGGGCCTTCGGTAAAGCCCGACTCCAAACGGGCGGTAAAGCCTTGGCCCCATTCCTCGGCCTTGGCCTGGGGCGCATTGCTCTGGCGGAAGTCGCGGTTGATGTAGTGGTTGCGCAGTTCCAGGCGTGCATGGCTGTCGTTGATCAAGTCCGCCATGGCCGGCAAGGGCAGGGCGAGCGTGGCGAGCCAAGCGGCAGAAGAGAAGCGAGTGCGGTTCATTGTTGTTGTACCCGACATGGTTGTTCTCGAAGTCAGTGCTTGCTGGCGCCGGCGGCGCCAATACCGGTCATGGAGCGGATGAACTGCGCCAAGTAGCGGCCACGTTCCTCGTGGGCTCTGGCGGAGCTGTCGGTGACCGAGAACACCCAGGCACCGAGGAACGCCAGGCTCATCGAGAACAGCGCCGGGTTGCTGTACGGGAACAGTGCCTGTTCGTTGTGCAACACGTTGACCCACACCGCAGGGCCGAGTACCACCAGCACGACGGCCGAGAACAGCCCGGCCATGCTGCCGCACACCGCACCGCGGGTGGTCAGGCCTTTCCAGAACATCGAGAGCAGTAGCACCGGGAAGTTGACCGAGGCGGCCACGGCCAGCACCAGGCCGGAAAGGAAGGCAATGTTCTGCGACTCGAACACCAACCCAAGCACGACCGCCAGCAGGCCGATCACCAAGGTGGCGATACGTGACACGCGCATTTCTTCCTGTTCGGTGGCCTGGCCTTTG
Organism: Pseudomonas sp. E1MeOHC2; assembly: GCF_058745025.1. Taxonomy (NCBI): domain Bacteria; kingdom Pseudomonadati; phylum Pseudomonadota; class Gammaproteobacteria; order Pseudomonadales; family Pseudomonadaceae; genus Pseudomonas; species Pseudomonas sp. E1MeOHC2. The sequence continues at coordinate 5,283,516 of NZ_CP196675.1, read as the reverse complement.
CGTACCACGCAGGCATAGAGGTCGTGGGATACCGCCGACGCGCCGGACAGGGCCAAGCCCGCCACTACCGCAAGAATGGTGGCGAAGGCCACGGCGGAGATGAAGCCCAGGAACAGGTTGCCACCGACCGCCTGGGCCAGGTGCACCGCGACCATGTTGCCGCCGCCGATGATCGCACCCGCCGCATCACGGTAGGACGGTTCGGTGCCGACCATGACGATGGCGCCGAAGCCGATGACGATCAGCAGCAAGTAGAAGTAGCCGATAAAGCCGGTGGCGTAGAACACGCTCTTGCGCGCTTCCTTGGCATCGCTGACGGTAAAGAACCGCATCAGGATATGCGGCAGGCCCGCAGTGCCGAACATCATGCCCAGGCCCAGCGAAATGGCATCCACCGGGTTCGACAGCAAGCCTCCCGGTGCCATGATCGCCTGGCCCTTGGCGTGCACGGCCACGGCGCTGGCAAACATCGCCTCGGTGCTGAAGCCAAAGTGCTTGAGCACCATGAAGGCCATGAAGCTGGTGCCGGAGAGCAGCATCACCGCCTTGATGATCTGCACCCAGGTGGTTGCCAGCATGCCGCCGAAGGTCACGTAGGCGACCATCAACACCCCAACCAGCATCACCGCGTACAGGTAGCTGATACCGAACAGCAGTTCGATCAGCTTGCCGGCCCCGACCATCTGTGCCACCAGGTACATCAGTGCCACGACCAGGGTGCCGAATGCCGAGGTCAGGCGTACTGGGGTTTGGGCCAGGCGGTAGGACACCACGTCGGCGAAGGTGTACTTGCCGAGGTTGCGCAGGCGTTCAGCGATCAGGAACAGGATGATCGGCCAGCCGGCCAGTACACCCAAGGCATAGAGCAGGCCGTCGTAGCCGTTCATGAACATCATGGCGGAGATGCCCAGGAAGGAGGCGGCGCTGATCATGTCACCGGCGATCGCCAGGCCATTCTGCATGCCGGTCAGGCCGCCGCCAGCGGTGTAGAAATCACTCGCCGAGCGGGTACGCAGGGCGGCCCAGCGGGTCACCAGCAAGGTGAAGCAGACGAACACCATGAACATCGAGATGGCAGTCCAGTTCATTGCGCGCACTCCTGCTTGACCTTGTCGTTCAGCGGGTCAAGCACGTTGTTGGCGCGGTGCACGTAGATGCCGGTGAGGGCGAACGACAACAGCACCATGATCACGCCCACCAGCATGCCGACGGTGGTCACGCCGCCGTTGAGCGACTGGCCTAGGGTGCTGGGCGAGAACGCCACCAGCAGGACGAAGCCGTAGTAGATCACCAGCATGGCCAGGGTCAGGGTGCCATTGAGGCGACGTTTGCGCCGGACCAGGTGCTGGAAATCGGGGTGGTTGGCGATGCTCTCTATGCGTTCGGGGGTCATGGCAAGCGATCTCTTGGTGTTGTAGTTGTTTTGAGGTCACACAGGTGTTGCGGTGGTGCTCAGGGCCTCTTCGCGGGGCAAGCCCGCTCCCACAGGTACCGGATCGGCAGCGGAGGGATCGGTGCCTGTGGGAGCGGGCTTGCCCCGCGAAGAAGGCACCTGTGTTTCAGAGCTGGTCGAAGTCGAGCACCACTTTGTCGCTCACCGGGTAGGTCTGGCACGACAGCACATAGCCGGCGGCCACTTCGTAGTCTTCCAGCGCATGGTTGCTGTCCATCTCCACTTCGCCCTCGATCACCCGGCACTTGCAGGTCGAGCACACGCCGGCCTTGCACGAATAGGGCAGCTCGGCACCGATGGCGTTGCCGGCGTCCAGCACGTTCTGGCTGTTGCGCGGCAGGTCGAAAGACAGGGCGCGGCCATCGCTGATCACGGTGATGTGGCTGAGTGCCGAATCGACCTGGCGCGCTGCCTCACGGGCTTCGCGGCGCGCTTCGCTGCCAGCGGCGGCAAACAGTTCGAAATGGATGCGTTCCTTGCCCATGCCGTTGGCCTGCAGGCTGTCACGCACGGTTTCGGTCATCGCCTGGGGGCCACAGATGAACGCAGCGTCCAGCGTGGCGACATCCAGCCAGCGGGAGAACAGCTGGCCGCATTTGTCGGCATCGATCCGGCCGTTGTAGAGGTCGACATCCTGCTGTTCGCGGCTGAACACGAAAATCAGGTTCAGGCGATCCAGGTAACGGTTTTTCAGGTCTTCGAGCTTGTCGCGAAACAGCGCGCCGGAGCTTGAGCGGTTGCCGTAAAGCAGGGTGAAACGGCTGTGCGGCTCACTTGCCAGGGTGGTGGCAATGATCGACAGGATCGGCGTGATGCCGCTGCCTGCGGCAACGCCCAGGTAATGGCCTTCGCGGGCAGGGTCGAGCGGCACGAAGAAACTGCCGGACGGTGGCATCACTTCCAGTTGCTGGCCGGCCTTGAGCACTTCATTGGCAAAGGCGGAAAAACGCCCGCCTGGCACGCGCTTGACCGCCACACGCAGCTCGCCGTCCTGAACGGCGCTGCAGATGGAGTAGGAACGACGCACTTCTTCGTCATCCAGCTGGGTACGCATGACCAGGTACTGGCCCTGGGTGAAGCGGAATTGCGTCTGCAGGTGCTCGGGTACGTCAAAGACGATGGACACCGCGTCGCGGGTCTCGTTGCGCACTTGCTTGATGGTCAGGCTGTGAAACTGGCTCATGGTGTTCTCCACGGCTCAAATGCATTTGAAATAATCGAACGGCTCCAGGCACTCGCGACAGCGGTACAGCGCCTTGCAGGCCGTGGAGCCGAACTGGCTGAGCAACTCGGTGTGTGCACTGCCGCACTGCGGGCAGCACACCTGGGGCGCCTCGCCGAGCAGGCTGCGCTTGCTGGTGCTGCCCTCGGGTGGCGCGATACCGTAAGCCCGCAAACGCTGGCGACCCAGGTCGCTGATCCAGTCGGTGCTCCAGGCCGGGGTCAAGCGCCGCTCCACAGCAGGGGCAGCAAAACCGGCCTGTTGCAGCGCGTCACGGATGTCGGCCTCGATCACCTCGGTCGCCGGGCAACCGGAGTAGGTCGGCGTGACCACCAGGTGCAGGTGGCCGGCGCGCCAGTCCAGGTCGCGGACGATGCCGAGGTCGACCACGCTGACCACCGGCACTTCCGGGTCCATGACCTGCTCCAGCACCGCCCACGCCCGGGCCAGGTCGTCGCCACGGGCCGCGCGGGCGCCGAGGTCGCTGGCGATCAGCTCACCAGGTTGCATCGGGGTAGGCCCGTGGCAGGAACTGCATTTCGGCCAGCAACAGCCCCAGGTGCTCGGTGTGCAGGCCTTTGCGACTGTCCAGGTAGAAATGGCTGGCCGCTTTGGGGAGCGGCAGTTCGACCGAATCGAAAATTGCTGACACCTGCTTGAGCCAGGCTGCGCCGACGCTGTGCGGGTCGGCAGCGATGCCGGCCTCGGCCAGACGAACTTCGTTGTCACTGCCCGCTGTCAATTCGACAGTGAAGCGCCACAGCGCCGGGATCGCGTCGAGCATGCGGCGACGACTTTCGTCGGTACCGCCGCCCAGGCGCTGCACCCACTCGCCGGAGCGACGCAGGTGATAAGTGACCTCTTTGAGCGCCTTGGCGGCAATGCCGGCGATACGCTCATCGCTGGACGCGGCCAGGCCCTGCAGCACCGCGAAATGCCAGGCGTCGTAAAAAAATTGCTTGGTCATGGTCACGGCGAAGTCGCCATTGGGTTGCTCGACCAGCAGCAGGTTGCGGTAGGCACGTTCGTCACGGCGAAATGCCAGGGCATCGGCATCACGGCCGTCGTCGAGCAGCTCGGCGGCGTACTCCAGCCAGTTGCGGGCTTGGCCGACCAGGTCGAGACCGACATTCATCAAGGCCAGTTCTTCTTCGATGGCCGGCGCATGGCCGCACCATTCACAGAGCCGCTGGCCCTGCACCAGGGCACTGTCGCCCAGGAGCAGCAAGTAGGGGATAAGCGCTTCGTTATGCATGGCCAACCTCACATGTGTCCGACTTCGTCGGGCAGTTCGTAGAAGCTGGCGTGGCGGTAGACCTTGTCGTCCGAGGGGGCAAACAGCGGGTCTTTCTCGTCAGGGGAGGAGGCGGTGATCAGCGCCGAAGGCACCACCCACAGGCTCACGCCTTCGCTGCGGCGGGTGTACAGCTCACGGGCATTCTCGATGGCCATGGCGGCATCGGCGGCATGTACGCTGCCGACATGCTTGTGGTTCAGGCCGTGCTTGCTGCGCACGAACACTTCGTAGAGGGTCCAGACAGACATTTTCGATCTCCGCATCAATCGCCGCTTAGGCGGCGTTCTTGTTCTGTTGCTTGCGCGCATAGGCCACGGCGGCCTCGCGTACCCAGGCACCGTCCTCGATGGCCTTGCGCCGGGTGGCGACACGTTCCAGGTTGCACGGGCCGTTGCCCTTGATGACTTCGTAGAACTCGTCCCACTGGATTTCGCCGAAATCGTAGTGGCCGCGGGCTTCGTTCCACTTCAGGTGCGGGTCGGGCGCGGTGCAGCCGAGCAGTTCGAGCTGTGGCACGGTCTGGTCGATGAAGCGCTGGCGCAGTTCATCGTTGGTCTGGCGCTTGATCTTCCAGGCCATCGACTGGGCGCTGTTGGGGGAGTGCTCGTCACTGGGGCCAAACATCATCAACGACGGCCACCACAGGCGGTTGATGGCGTCCTGGACCATGTCCTTCTGTGCCTGGGTACCCTGGCGCATCATGGTCAGCAGCAGCTCGTAGCCCTGGCGCTGGTGGAAGCTCTCTTCCTTGCAGATGCGGATCATGGCGCGGGAGTAGGGGCCGTAGGAGGTGCGCTGCAGCACCACCTGGTTGACGATCGCGGCGCCATCGACCAGCCAGCCCACTGCGCCCATGTCGGCCCAGCTCAGGGTCGGGTAGTTGAAGATGCTTGAGTACTTGGCCTTGCCGCTGTGCAGCTTGGCGATTTCTTCGTCGCGGTCGGCGCCGAGGGTTTCCATGGCGCTGTACAGGTACAGGCCGTGGCCGGCTTCGTCCTGAATCTTGGCCATCAGCTGCAGTTTGCGCTTCAGGCTCGGGGCGCGGGTGACCCAGTTGCCCTCGGGCAGCATGCCGACGATTTCCGAGTGGGCGTGCTGGGAGATCTGCCGGATCAGGGTCTGGCGGTAGGCCTCGGGCATCCAGTTCTTGGCTTCGATCTTGATCTCGGCGTCGATCTTTTCCTGGAAGTTGCGTTCTTCGGGCGACATCTCGTCCAGCGACTTGACGCGTTTGACTCCGGTTTCCACTAGCTGTGCGTACATGTTCCGACTCCTGCTAAGGCATGAGTCATTTGTAAGCGATACAAAACATAACGTCAAACTGTTTTATGTGTATCGAATGAGTTTTGTGTATCACATGCTGGCCTTTTCGCGGGACAAGCCCGCTCCCACAGGATTCATGTGATCTCAGGCTTGCCGAGAGATCTGTGGGAGCGGGCTTGTCCCGCGAAGAGGCCTTCAGATTCAACGCAAAAAAAAGCCCCGGGCTGAGCCGGGGCTGCAAAAGGCAGCTGAAAAATCAGCTGGCCAACCGTTTGTCGTACACATGGCAAGCCTTGCCTTCAGAACGCTTGAGCGTACCGCAAGGCTGCAGCCGCACCTGGGTGCTGATGCCGATGTAGGTCTTGATCTGCTTGGTCAATTCACCGATGAGCAGCTTGCGCTGGCCCTCATCCATCGCCTGGCATTCGCCACGCAACTCCACATGCACCTCAACGCTGTCCAGGTTGCCATTGCGATACAGATGAATCTCATACAGCTCTGAAAGCTGTTTTATTTTTAGCACCTGCTCTTCGATCTGAGTCGGGAACACATTGACCCCACGAATGATCAGCATGTCGTCACTGCGCCCGGTGATCTTGCCGATCCGCCGCATCGGCCGCGCGGTGCCCGGCAGCAGGCGGGTCAGGTCGCGGGTTCGGTAGCGCACCATTGGCAGGGCTTCCTTGCTCAGCGAGGTGAACACCAGCTCGCCCAGTTGCCCGTCCGGCAGCACCTCGCCGGTGACTGGGTCGATGATCTCGGGGTAGAAGTGGTCTTCCCAGATGGTCGGGCCGTCCTTGGTTTCGATGCACTCCATCGCCACGCCCGGCCCCATGATTTCCGACAGGCCATAGATGTCGAGGGCCTGGATGCCCAGGCGCTGCTCGATGGAGCGCCGTAGCTCGTCGGTCCAGGGCTCGGCGCCGAAGATGCCCAGGCGCAGCTTGAGGTCGTGCGGGTCGATGCCCTGGCGCTCGATCTCGTCGGCCAGGTTGAGCATGTAGGAGGGCGTGACCATGATGATGTCGGGCTGGAAGTCGCGGATCAGCTGCACCTGCTTCTCGGTTTGGCCACCGGACATGGGTATGACCGTGCAACCCAGCCGCTCGGCGCCATAATGCGCGCCGAGGCCGCCGGTAAACAGGCCATAACCGTACGAAACATGCACCTTGTCGCCTTTGCGCCCACCGCCCGCGCGGATCGAACGGGCGACCACGTTGGCCCAGGTGTCGATATCGTTCTGGGTATAGCCGACCACGGTTGGCTTGCCCGTAGTGCCGCTGGAGGCATGCAGGCGCACGACTTCTTCCTGGGGCACGGCAAACATGCCGTACGGGTAGTTGTCACGCAGGTCGTTCTTGCCGGTGAAGGGGAACTTGGCCAGGTCTTCGAGCGACTTGAGGTCATCGGGGTGGGCGCCGCATTCGTCGAAACGCTTGCGGTACAGCGGCACGTTGTCGTAGGCGTGCTTCAGGCTCCAGCGCAGGCGCTCCAACTGGTGCTGGCGCAAGGCATCGACACTGGCGGTTTCCATAGGGTCAAGCAGGGCACGATCGGCATCATGGTACATGTTCATGGCTTCACTCGAATTGTTCTTGTACGCCGGCCGGCGCTGGTTCGCAGCCGGACCGTGAGTGTCATGGGCGCAGCATAACCGGCTGCGTTGTGTTCGGTAACAAGCCGTTGGTCAGAGGCGCTCGATGACCATGGCGATGCCTTGGCCAACCCCGATGCACATGGTGCACAGGGCGTAGCGGCCGGCGGTTTCTTCCAGTTCGTGCAGTGCGGTGGTGACCAGGCGCGCGCCACTCATGCCCAGCGGATGCCCCAAGGCAATGGCGCCGCCGTTCGGGTTGACCCGTTTGTCGTCGTCGGCCAGGCCCAGCTCGCGCAATACCGCCAGGCCTTGGGCGGCGAAGGCTTCGTTGAGCTCGATGACGTCCATGTCGGCCAGTGACAACCCGGTGAGTTCGAGGACCTTGCGGGTTGCCGGTACCGGGCCGATGCCCATGATGCGCGGCTCGACCCCGGCCACAGCCATGCCGACAATCCGGCCTCGGGCCTTGAGGCCATGCCGACGGGCCGCTGCCGGGCTGGCCAGCAGCAGCGCACACGCGCCATCGTTGACACCGGATGCATTGCCAGCCGTAACGCTGCCACCCTCACGGAACGGCGTGCCCAGCTTGGCCAGTTGCTCCAGCGTGGTGTCGCCGCGCGGGTGTTCGTCATGCTCGACCCGCTTGGCCGGGCCTTTGCGCTGCGGGATCTCGACCGGCACGATTTCCCGTGCCAGGCGGCCTCGGGCCTGGGCGGCGGCGGCCTTGTGCTGGCTGCGCAGGGCGAAGGTGTCCTGGTCTTCGCGGGAGATACCGAACCTGGCGGCGACGTTTTCCGCCGTCTCGGGCATCGAATCGGTGCCATGTTCGGCCTTCATCAACGGGTTGACGAAGCGCCAGCCAATGGTGGTGTCGAACAGTTCGGCCGCGCGGCCAAAGGCGTGTTCCGACTTGCCCATGACGAACGGCGCCCGCGACATCGACTCCACGCCACCGGCCAGCATCAGCCCGGCTTCACCGCAGCGCAGGGCGCGCGCAGCGTTGCCGATGGCGTCCATGCCAGAGCCGCAAAGGCGGTTGATGGTGGTGCCCGGCACCTCGATCGGCAGGCCCGCTAGCAGGCTGGCCATGTGGGCGACGTTGCGGTTGTCTTCACCGGCCTGGTTGGCGCAACCGAGGATCACATCGTCCACTGCGGCCCAGTCCAACTCCGGGTGACGCGCGATCAGGGCCTTGAGCGGGATAGCGGCCAGGTCGTCGGGCCGTACGCTGCTCAAGGCGCCGGCGTAGCGACCGATCGGCGTGCGCACGGCGTCGATGATCAGCGCATCGGCCAGGGTGTGTTCATTCATCTTGTGTCTCCTGCGCGAGCACCGTGCCGCGTACTTTGTAGGATTTGCCATGGAACACCGCCACCAGCTCACCGTGCTGGTTCTCGATGCGTACGTCATACAGGCCGGTACGCCCTTTGCGGCTGACTTCGCTGGCCGTGGCGGTCAGCACATCGTCGCGCAGCGCCGGCGCCAGGTAATCGATGCTGCAGCCCAGGGCCACGGTGGCCTGGTCGTAACTGTTGCAGGCAAAGGCAAAGGCCGAATCGGCCAGGGCAAAGAGGAAGCCGCCGTGGCAGGTGCCGTGGCCTTGGATCATGTCGGCGCGTACCGGCATGCGCAGGCAAGCCCGGCCAGGGCCAGCCTCAAGCAGGCTGATGCCCAGCCCCTGGGTAGCCTGATCGCGGGAAAACATCGCATCGGCACAGGCGTGTGCCAGCTCGACCTCATTCATGCAGATTGCCTCCTTGGGCTTCGCAGCGGCGCAACAGCAGGGAAGGGCGATAGCGGCTCTCGCCGTAGCTGCTTTGTAGGTTGTCGAGTACACGCAAGGTCTGGGAAATGCCGATGCGTGTGGCCCAGGCCAATGGGCCGCAGGGGTAGTTCACGCCTGCACGCATGGCCAGGTCGATATCGGTGGCGCAAGCAACGCCTTGCAAGACGGCATCGGCTGCTTCGTTAGCCAGCATCGCGACAGTACGCAGGACTACCAGCCCGGGCAGGTCGGCAACTGCGGTCACTTTCAGCCCGGCGCGCTGTAACAAGCCGACAGCGTGATCCCGGGCGTCGCTTGTGGTATCGGCAGACCAGCTGATGGCAATTCGCGATGCCTTGCTGTAGTCCAGGGCCAGGTCAACCAGCACCAGGTTGCGCAGACCCTCCTCGCGCGCACGCTGGGTAGCCAGGCGGCCATCGGAAAGTGCCAGGGTGGCATCGCCCACCTGGATCACGCCGCTGCCGGCACGCTCGGTCACGGTGATGCCACTGTGGCGCAAGCGCTCGACCAAGGGCTGCATGACGCCCAGGTGCCCCTCGGCCACACAGCCTTCAGGCTGCGCCGTGCTGTGCAGTTCTGCCGGCAGCGGGCGCTCGGCGCCCTCGGCGTAGCTATAGAAGCCTTGGCCGGTTTTTCGGCCGAGACGCCCGGCATCCACCAGCTCCTTCTGCACCAGCGAGGGCTGGAAGCGAAAATCGCCATAGAACGCCTCGAATACCGAACAGGTAACGGCATAGTTGACGTCATGGCCGATCAGGTCGGTGAGCTCGAACGCCCCCATGCGAAAGCCACCGGCGTCGCGCAACAGTGCATCCAGGGTGGCGCAATCGGCCGCACCTTCCTGCAACAGGCGCAGGCTTTCGGCATAGAACGGCCGGGCGACACGGTTGACGATAAAGCCCGGCGTTGAACGGGCGTGCACGGGTTGTTTGCCCCAGGCACTGGCGGTGTCGTAAAGGCAGGTGGCGACGGCGGGGGCGGTAGCCAGGCCCGAAACCACCTCGACCAGGGCCATCAGCGGTGCCGGGTTGAAAAAATGCATGCCAACCACTTGCTGTGGCCGCTTCAAGCCAGCGGCCAGGCTGGTGATCGACAGCGACGAGGTGTTGCTGGCCAGGATGCAGTCGTCCGCGCACAGCGCTTCAAGCTCGTGAAACAGGGCCTGCTTCACTGGCAGGTTTTCAATAATGGCCTCGATGACCAAGCGGGCATCGGCCAGCGTGTCGAGGGTGTCCACTGGGCACAGGCGCGCGATGATCGCTTCACGCTCCCCCGCTGGCAGCTTGCCTTTTTCTACCAGGCGGGCGAGCTGACGGTCGATGCCCGCGACGGCCTGGGCAGCGGCACCTGGGCGGTTGTCGTAGAGTTTCACCGGGTGGCCGGCCTGCGCGGCCACCTGAGCGATACCAGCACCCATGGCGCCCGCACCGATCACGGCCACCTGGGTGTTGCGGTCAAGTGCGCTCATGATCAACGCCCCTTGAACGCAGGTGTGCGCTTGCTCATGAAGGCGCTCACGCCTTCGCGGTAGTCCTCGCTGCGGCCGGCCAGGCGCTGCAGGTCACGTTCCAGCTCCAGTTGTTGGTCGAAACCGTTGTCAAAACTGGCGTTGAGGCTGCGTTTGATCAGGGCCAGGCCATAGGTTGGCTGGCTGGCAAGATGGCGGGCGAGGGTGAGGGCTTCGTCGCGTAGCGCGGCATCGTCGACCACGCGGTGGATCAGCCCCCATTGCTGAGCCTGTTCGGCCGTGAGGCGTTCACCCAGCATGGCCAGCGCCTTGGCCCGCGCCATGCCGACCAGTCGTGGCAGCAGCCAGGTGCCGCCTGAATCCGGGACCAGGCCGATCTTGCAGAAGGCCTGGATGAAGCTGGCCGAACGGGCGGCCAGCACCAGGTCGCAGGCCAGCGGTATGTTCGCACCGGCGCCCGCAGCCACGCCGTTGACCGCACAGACCACCGGCAGCGGCAAATCGCGCAAGGTGCGCACCAGCGGGTTGTAGAACTTTTCGATGGATTCGCCCAAGTCAGGCAGCTGCGCCCCTGGGGCGACATTGCGATCGGACAGGTCCTGGCCCGCGCAGAAGCCGCGGCCTTCACCGGTCAGCAGCAACACCCGCGCTTGGTTGCTCTGGCGTACTTGCTTCAATGCTTCGCGCACTTCCAGGTGCATGGCCGTATTGAAGCTGTTCAGCTGCTCCGGGCGGTTCAGTGACAGGAGGGCAACGCCGTCCTCGATGGAAAACAGGATGTGTTCGAAGGTCATGGCAGACTCGCTTGGTCAGTCGATGGGAAGGTGATCAGCGGCCTTTGAACCGGGCCTGGCGCTTTTCCTGAAAGGCGCGGATACCCTCGTCGCGGTCAGCGGTACCGGCGAGCAGGGTGAACGCGTGGCGCTCGAAACGCAGGCCACTGGCAAGGTCGATATCACCGGCCTTGAGCAGCGCCTCTTTGGCCAGGCGTACCGCCAGCGGCGCTTTGGCAGCGACACTGCGGGCCACTTGCAAGGCGCGCTCGACAGTCAGTTCCGGCTGGGTGACTTCACTGATCAGGCCGGCTTGCAAGGCGTGCTGGGCAGTGATGGCTTCACCGGTGAGCACCATCTGCATCGCCAGCGGCTTGCCCACGGCGCGGATCAGACGCTGGGTACCGCCAGCCCCGGGGATGATGCCAAGGTTGATCTCCGGCTGACCGAAACGGGCATCGGTAGCGGCGATGACAATGTCGGCGCACATCATCAGCTCGCAACCGCCACCCAGGGCGTAGCCGTTCACGGCGGCGATCAGGGGCTTGGAGAAGGCTGCGATTGTTTGCCAACAGGCGACACGAGGGTCATTGAGGATGCCGACCAGATCGCGTTCGGCCATCTCGCGAATGTCGGCACCGGCAGCGAATGCCTTGCGGTTGCCGGTGATCACCACGGCGAAGGTCTGATCATCGCGCTCGGCGGCGTCCAGTTCGGTGGCTAGCTCCACCAGCAGTTCGGTGCACAGGGCGTTAAGCGCTTCTGGCCGTTGCAGGGTAATGAGCCGTACGCCGTGTTCCGGCGCCTGCGCATCGAGATAACGAGGCATAACGGGTTCCTCTGGCTGCACGCACGGCACATCGATTGGCCGGCATTTCTTGGAATTGTTTGCAGGGGCGACGGCTGCCCCACGCCCAGGTGCCAACAGTATATGCCTTACGTGATACACAAAATCAACATACAAAAATGTTTGACGTATCCCTTTTGTCGGGGAGCCGCAAAACTCATTGCTGATTCAGATTCGTGATTTAACGATTAATCTTCACGATTTACGCTGTTTTCTAGCAGATTTACACGCAGATATGCACAACGCTAAAGCGATACAGTTGAACTCAAGATTGACGATCATAATTTTTATGATACAAGTTGACTTCACATTTCAAATCATTTCAGGAGCTTTGCCATGCCTTGCTACCGGCTAGACGGCCTGACGCCCGTGGTTCATCCCTCCGCCTATGTACACCCGAGCGCGGTGCTGATCGGCGATGTCATCGTTGGCCCTCGCTGTTACGTCGGCCCGCTGGCTTCACTAAGGGGCGACTTTGGCCGCATCGTGCTGGAGGAAGGCGCCAACCTGCAGGACACCTGCGTGATGCATGGTTTTCCGGGAGGCGACACGGTCATCGAGCGCAACGGGCATGTTGGCCACGGTGCGGTGCTGCATGGATGCCGGGTGGGGGAAGATGCCCTGATTGGCATGAACGCAGTGGTCATGGACGGTGCCCACGTTGCGCCGCGCTGCATCGTTGCCGCCACGGCATTCGTCAAGGCGGGGTTCGAATGCGCCGAACAAAGCCTGGTGGTGGGCTCCCCGGCGCAGGTCAAGCGCCCACTCACAGACCAAGAACTGGCCTGGAAGCAGCGCGGCACTGCCGAGTACCAGCACCTGACCCAGCGCTGCATGACTGCACTGGTCGAGTGCCCGCCGCTGGCCGAGGCCGAGCCTGGCCGCCCGCGCATGGGTGACTCTGGCATCAGGCCCAAAGGCAAGGCCCCGGCATGAGCCTGTCAGCGTCACGCAATGGCCAGGTGACCCGCCGCGCGGGTATAGTCGGGGCTTTCCCCGCGCACAGTTCCTCCATGAGCAATCTTGCCCCACTGAACAACCTGATCACTCGTTTTCAGGAACAGACGCCGATCCGCGCCAGCTCGCTGATCATCACCCTGTACGGCGATGCCATCGAACCGCATGGTGGCACGGTGTGGTTGGGCAGCCTGATCAACCTGCTGGAGCCGATTGGCATCAACGAACGGCTGATCCGCACCTCGATCTTCCGCTTGACCAAAGAAGGCTGGCTGACCGCCGAAAAGGTCGGCCGACGCAGCTATTACAGCCTTACCGGGACTGGCCGTCGGCGCTTCGAAAAAGCCTTCAAACGTGTCTACAGCCCCAGCCAACCCGCATGGGATGGTACCTGGACCCTGGTGCTGCTGTCGCAACTGGAGGCTGGCAAGCGTAAAGCCCTGCGTGAAGAGCTGGAGTGGCAGGGCTTCGGCGTGATGGCGCCCAACGTGATGGGGTGCCCACGCGCTGACCGCGCCGATTTGGCTGCGACTTTGCGCGAGCTGGAAGCCAGTGACGACAGTATCGTGTTTGAAACGCACACCCAGGAAGTGCTCGCCTCCAAGGCCATGCGCGCGCAAGTGCGCGAGAGCTGGCGTATCGATGAGTTGGGGCAGCAGTACAGTGAATTCATCCAGCTGTTCAGGCCGTTATGGCAGGGTCTTAAAGAGCAGCCGCAACTCGATGCCCAGGATTGCTTCCTGGCGCGCACGCTCTTGATTCATGAGTACCGCCGGCTGCTGTTGCGTGACCCGCAGTTGCCCGATGAGTTGCTGCCTGGGGATTGGGAGGGCAGGGCAGCACGCCAGCTGTGTCGCAACCTCTATCGCCTGGTGTTTGCCAAGGCCGAAGAGTGGTTGAACAGTGCACTCGAAACGGCTGACGGCCCATTGCCTGATGTGAATGAAAGCTTCTACAAGCGATTTGGTGGTCTTGCCTAGGTATTTTAAGGTTCACCCAGGTGAGCCTTATCCTGTCTAATGCTCACCTGGGTGAGTATTATGACGACCTATTTCTCAGTCGCTTGCGCCGATACGCTCCGTAAAATCGGCCTTTTGGTCAAGGACGCCATGCCTGATGGCTGGGGCGAAAGATTGCTGCACCGGGCTTACGGCAAGGAGCTTGGCACCCTCGACTTCCTGCTCAAGTCACCGAACAACGCCTGCTCCCGGCCTTGGCGATGGCGCGGTGCCAACCTTGAAAGGCCTGGCGAAATTCGTTGCCGCATGTGAGGCGGTGTATGACGGCCAGCTCGACGCCGAGTCGGTGGCAACCCTCAACGTGCGCCAACAGCGTTCCGCCCTGGGCGGCGCACGGCCAAAACGTACGTTGCAGGATAACGGCATGCTGATTCTGGCCAAGCCGCGTGATCGCTTCGACCATTAGGACCTGCCTTCGATTGAATACGCCTGCATGACCTTTGCGGCGGGGAAGGGCTTGAACGTGGCAAAAACCGCGCTGCATGCCGAAACCCCCTCGACCTTGCTGATCGAACGTTTCGACCGCACGCCCATCGCGCAGGGCGCCCGGCGCATCCCTATGCTCAGTGCGCTGACCTTGCTGGATTCGGAGTGGAACGGGGCGCATCATCGAGATTGGCGCTATGCCGCCGTGGCCGATGAAATGCGCCGTCGGGGTGTGCCCGATGCCGATCTGCAGGAGCTGTTCAAACGCATGTGCTACAACGCCCTGGTCGGCAACTCCGGCGATCATCCGCGCAACCATGCGGTGATCTGGCTTGACGGCGGGTGGCGCCTGTCGCCCATGTACGATGTGCTGCCCATGCTTGAAGAAGGGCCCGCACAGACGTTGGCCATGGCGGTTGGCCGAGAGGGCAGCCAGATCAGCCGCGCAAATCTGCTCAGCCATCACGCCCACTTTGCCCTGACGCGCGAGCATGCCGAGCATCTGCTGGCGGAAGTGGCGGGGTGGGAGCACGAACTGAAGGCGCATTACGCGCAGCTGCTGGCGGGGAGCGATCTGGAGATGGCGGTTGCTGCGGTGAGCTCGGTGCGTATGCTCAGCTAAGGGTAGGGAGACGGCAGGTAACACCGCTTTCTAATGACATGCATTCCCATTTATACTTGCATCTCATTCCCTCTCTGTTATCGCTATCGTGCAGGCAGACCCTCCAAAACCCTCTTTGCTCGCCACCTTGATCCGTCATTACGACGACCTGGTCGATCATGTACGCCGACGCTTCGGTGAACGGGTTTTCGCGCGCGAAGTCGTTCACGACCTTTGCGTTCAGTTGCTGGAGAATGACGAGCGAGAAGGGGTGCGTCAGCCCTTGGCGCTATTGCGCAAGATCGCTCACGATAATGCCATCTCGTATTGCCGTCGCGAGCGTCGGCGGAGCAGTTTGATCGTCACGCTGGCGGAGCTGCCCGAAGTCGCCTGCAACACCGCATCCCAGGAGCGCCAGGTCGACGCCGCGAAGACGCTGGACAGGCTGGCTGCTGCCATTTCCCACTTGCCACCTCGCTGCCAGGCAGTATTCATCATGCACAAGCTGCACGAGATACCGCAGGCCGAAGTCGCCGAGCGGCTGGGCATCTCCCTGAAAACGGTAGAAAAGCATTTGCGTGTAGGTATGATCGCTTGCCGTGAATACCTGCAAACCGAGGTGGCGCCGTGAGCCGTCCACGCACTGAAGACAATGCCGAAGTCGATGAAGCGCTGGCCACATGTCGCGAGGACCTGAAGCGGCGCTTCCCTTTACCCGAGCCAGCACCTGCCAGAAAACCCCGAACTCGCGGCAAGGCAGTCTCGCTTGTATTGTTGGCTCTGGTCGCGGGTGTGGCGTGGAAGAACCCTGCGTACCGTAACGAGCACTTTGTCACGCTGATTGGGCAGCGGCAGTCAGTGCAGTTGGCCGATGGCAGCCGGATCAAGCTGGACGGGGGCAGTGAGGTGCGCGTGAGCTGGCATTTGCTCAGCCGGCAAGTGGTGTTGGTGCGCGGTCAGGCACTATTCGACGTTTCGCCCATGCTCTATCGACCGTTTTTGGTCGATGCAGGCAACGCGAATATACGTGTGGTCGGCACGCGATTCAACGTCAACAAGTACGCTGACGACGTCCGCGTGAGCGTTGCGCAAGGCAAGGTGGAAGTCAAAGGGCGGGCCTTGGACCGAACCTCGCAGCTTCAGGCAGGGCAGCAGTTGCTCGTCCATCACGGCATCCCGGATGAAGTCGTCGCGGGCATTGCCGAAGATGCAACCGCATGGCAAAAAAGCCGGTGGGTGTTCGCCGGCACGCCGCTGGAAGAAGTCGTTGCGGCACTTCAACGCTATTACGCCCAACCGATCGAGCTGATCGGCCCGGAAGTAGGGCGCTTACCGGTTTCAGGGGTTTTCAGTACCGATCAGGCCGAAACCCTGCTGGCACTGCTGCCCGACATTCTTCCGGTGACGCTGACCACGGAAGGCTCAACCGTACGCATTCACTCCCGCGGCGCAAAAAATAATTCTCCAACGAGGTAGGGTTGCGTGCGCTGAGAAGCGGCTATCACTCAGTACCCCCTCTTCTGGAGAATAAAAGTGAGTCAGCTCTTCCTGCGTGCACCTTGGCACGTGTCGATTTTGACCAGCACCCTGATGGCCAGCCAAGGGGCTTTCGCGCAAGCGTCGATGGTTGTCGAATTCAATGTTCCCGCGTTAACGCTGGAAAGCTCGCTGAATGCAGTGGCTCGCCAGGCAGGCTCTCAAGTGCTGTTTTCCAGTGACTTGACGGCGGGCAAGCAGGCGCCGGCACTGCACGGGCGTTACACGCTGCAGCAGGCTCTGGGGCATGTGCTTGAACACAGCGGGCTGGTCGTCAAGGCACGTGATGCGCGGACATTCATCGTCCTGCCGTCTGGCGATGCGGTGGCAGGCAACGGGCCGGCTGCGACAAGCAGCGCCATAGAACTGGCAGGTACTGAAATCACGTCCTCTCGGCTTTCCAGCAATGTGGTACCACAGGCACGACAAGTGAATGTGATCGAACGAGAGCAACTGCAGCAACTGCGTCAGGGCTCTGATGGTTTGGCAACGCTGCTGGCCAAGAGTATCCCGGGGATGGCCGATTCAAGTCGAACCATCACCGACTATGGGCAAACCCTGCGTGGCCGCACGATGCTGGTGTTGGTCGATGGCGTGCCACTGAACACCAACCGTGACTCTTCGCGAAACCTGGCCAATATCGACCCGGCATTGATCGAGCGCATCGAGGTGATTCGTGGCAGCAGCGCTATCTATGGCGCCGGCGCAACGGGCGGGATCATCTCCATCACCACACGGCCTGCTGGCGGCGAAGCCATGGCCGAGACCACATTGACGGGTGTTTCACCCTTGAGCCAACTGGACAGCGACGGCCTGGGAGGGCAGTTGCAGCATCATGTTGCCGGCTCGCAAGGCGCCCTGGATTACGCATTCGATTTCGGCGCACGTCATATCGGCGCCTCTTACGATGCCAGGGGGCATCGTATTGCGCCCGAGCCCAGCCAAGGAGACCTGTTCGACGCCAACACCTACAACGTTGGCGGGAAGTTTGGGTGGCGCATCGATGAGCTGCAACGTATTCAGCTTTCGCTAAGCCACTACAACGCCGAGCAGGACAGCGACTATACCGCCGACCCATCGGTCAGCCGACTGCCGCCGGGTTCCGTACCCGCGCAACCGTTGTCCGGGTTGTCACTCGACGAGCAGAACCAGATCAAGAACACCTTGGTGAATCTTGAATACGGCCACACAGAAGTGTTCGGGGGCACCCTCAACGCCCAGCTCTACTATCGCGACTATTTCACCCGGTTCACGCCATTCGACGCGCGTGGCGTGGCCACACGTGGGCGCAATGTCGATCAAGTCATGCAGAACAGTGAAGTCCTGGGTAGCCGGATTACCCTGCGAACCCCGATAGGCGCCGCAGATACCGAACTGTTATGGGGTGGCGACTTCAACCAGGAGCGCAGCGACATGCCCATCGACATCTTCGATCCGCGGGCATTCGACGCCAGTGGCGGAACCGTTTTCAACAAGATCGGCAAGTTGACCTACATGCCTGACCTGACGTCCCGCAGCGTAGGCGCATTTGCACAATTGCAGCACCGCTTCACAGAGCAGTGGTCCATGGAAGGCGGCGTGCGTTATGAATACGCCACCGCCGAATACGGGGACTTTGTTCCTCTGTCCGAATCGACTGCCACGACCCCAGCCACCGTGGAAGGCGGCAAGGTGCATTACGATGCGGTGCTTTCCAACATCAGCCTGACGTATTCACCCGTCAGCGGGCAGGCGGTATATGCCGCCTTCAGCCAAGGCTTCCAGTTGCCGGACATTGGCGTGCAACTGCGCAACGCGCGCCGCGGCTTCGATGTGGGGGCTTCCAATCTCGAGCCGGTCAAAACCAATAACTACGAACTCGGTTGGCGCGGTGATCTGGGTGAGCAAACCCTGGCATCGCTGGCCATCTTCTATACCACGTCCAAGTTGGGTGATGTGCAAAGCTTCAATAATGGCCTGATTCTGACGCGCACCCAGGAACGTATCTACGGCGTGGAGGGGAGTGCCGACTGGTTGACCCGTGACGAGCGTTGGGGGGTAGGGGGGAGCTTTACCTGGATGAAAGGCCGCGAGCAACCGGACGGCGGCGATTGGCAAGATATGACGGGCTACCGTGTTCCGCCGCTGAAACTGACGGCTTATCTGCAGTACAAACCTGACGAAGACTGGAGCCATCGCGTGCAGGCGACTTACTTCGGCGCAGAGGACTACCGCCTCAATGGCACGGAAAGTTTTGGCAGGCGCAAGGTGGATGGCTACACCACGGTGGATGTCATCAGCCAGTACCAGCTGAGTGGAGGCGATCAGATCAGCGTAGGCGTACAGAACCTGTTCAATCGGTACTATTATCCGCTGTACAGTCAACTCATGCGTAACAGCAACAATACCAGCCACTTGCCCGCGCCAGGGGCCGTGATTACAGCAAGTTATACTCATCAATGGTGAGCCCGCAGGGCTATCTTTAATACCGCCGAAACATAACTAAACTAAATATTCAGAGACAGGATCTGCTCACTATACTAAGAAGGGCAAGAGCAGGTAATTTGTGGGCTACAGCTGATAAGGCCGCCAAGTACATATACTAAGCCTCTGTACTATACGCTGAACAGCACGCTGGTAGACGAACGACGCTACACGCGCCATGACACTGATCTGGTGAACATCATGACGGACGACAGCGGCAAGTGCTGGGAGAATGGCCCCCTCCAATGCGTCCTGGAGGGTTTAAGACCGCTGCACGTGAGCTGTTCGCACTCGCCTTCATAGGTGTGTTCGAGAAGACTTCGCAACCGCTATTTCAGCGCATCTACGACTTGGAAGTGCCTCATATGAACGCCGGCCGGATTGCATTGCTGGGTGATGCTGCGTTCGTCGCTCGACCCCATTGACGGTGAGAATATGTACTGTGTCGCTGTACTACAAGCCATCCCTACACTGCGTCAGATCATTCGATTTCCTTCAGAATTTTCCTAATTGCAGGCACGTAACCATGCTTGTAGATCTCACCCAAATCCCCTTTCACCTGGCCTGCCGCGGTCACTACCCAGCCTTGTCTATCGAATAAGTCGTTTGACACTGCTGCCCTGAGTGCGGTGATTTCCATGTCACTCAGAACCCCTTTCAAGGAGGGAAGCAACTGAACTGAGCCGCTCTCTTGAGGTATCTCCACCACGTTCGGGCGGCGGTCGACAACGATGTCCGTTTGGGACTTCAGAAGGTTGAGTTCAGCCAAGTAGCGACGGCGCTCGGCCAGGACCTGAGTAAAGACCGCACGTAAAGCTGGATCGTCAATTCGTCTAAGCAGTTCGTTGTCCCTTGGTACTCCCTGACTCTTGGACTTTACAGGCGCTTTCCTATCCGTCCCCACACTCGCCGCCCAAGCCTCAATCAGCTGGCGGAAGCGAAACCCTCCGCTATTTCGGATTGTTGAGGCAGATGGCCCTCCAGCCTCAACGGAGAGCCTGGCAATCGTGGCAATTGAGAAGTTGCGACTCCCCGTTTTCTCATGAGCCTTCAGGACTTCATGCAGCACTGCTAGGGACTTGGCCTGCTGTTTGGTGGCCTGACCTACAAGTTCTTCAAAGATGAGATGTGGGTCGATCACGTATGGCCTCCCGGAGTTGTTTTGAGGTGGTTGTGATCAACTCGGATAGCTTCGCTACTGGTTGCTTCGTCAAGCGCTCCAGCGGCTCCATGGCGGCTGGTAAAAGCATTAGGCCTTCTCCGGCCTCAAGCAGGCTAGAAACTTCGCGGAATCCTTCCAGTTGGTCATTAGGAGATAGCGTCAAAGCCATGGACCTCATCATCGCATTCCCAACGATGAGCTGGAGGCGATCATCCATTCCCATCAAAATGGGTGCGTAGCCACCACGCATCAGGAGATGATTCAACGCGCGGGAGCGCTTCTCGATGACTGGTGTGGCCCTCAGCTCATCCGTCAAATCAGCATAGATTTCAGCGTTCTCGCACAGTTGAGAGATCTGCCATAGCTCACTACTAGTTTCGATGAATGAGATGGGCTGATGGATATCCTCCAGGGAACCCACAGCTACCAGCTTCGTGGCAGAATCATCTGTAGCGCGACCCTCTTCGATTGCGACAATCTTGCTGATGAGCTGGAAGCAGGAGACCAAGTCTTTCGAATACTCATCAGCCTCCTTGATCTGCTTCTCATAGCGCCTGTCAGCTTGTTGCAGTTCCGCTTGCAGAAGGAAGGGGCGATTTTCCTGCTCAGCGAAGTACCTTCGGTTCAGCAGTTCATCGCGTTCTTGCTCGATCTCAACTGCAATGGATGAGACCAGAGAGGCTCGATAGCTCAGCACGTTGAGATGGGCCACAAGCGCTGGTAGATAGCGTGCATCCGTGATGAACCAGCGGCAGCGGGAACAGTTCTCTAAGCCGTGTGGAACTGGACCATAGACGGGGGTATTATTGCTCCGAGCGATGATCTCACCACCGTTCCAGCATCCGCCTACGCTGCTCATTTCATCAGATCGAGCGCTGTTGCCGCCTACGAGACACAAGCCTATGTGACGTTGCTCCCAGCCAATGGTGTTACGATTCGCCAAGGCAATTTCGACTGCGCTGCCATCAAGGTACGCCGTTTTGGAGTGGATCTGACGCATGTCAGCATCTCGAAGAAAGATCTTCAGATTCTCATCCTGGGCAGCACTGATGCGTCCGCTTGCAACGTCCATTACCTGGGATACCATCGCCGGGGTCGGCCTGATGTAATGTAACGTCATGATGATCCTGGAGTGACCTGCAATCAGCTTGGATAGCACTTGAATCGGGACACGACCCTCCATGGCATAGCACGTCAGAAGCGAAACACGGAGGCTATGGAGCGGAAAATCCGTTTTGAATGGCAGGACGTTCGATTTGGAGTCGGGAGGTTTTACAAATCGCAACCTTGATCCGTCCGAGAGAGTGTGGCCACGGTCGGCAACCCGATCCTCTAACGTGGAGAGTAATCGATACCACAGGTTGGGCAGTG
Organism: Pseudomonas sp. E1MeOHC2; assembly: GCF_058745025.1. NCBI lineage: Bacteria > Pseudomonadati > Pseudomonadota > Gammaproteobacteria > Pseudomonadales > Pseudomonadaceae > Pseudomonas > Pseudomonas sp. E1MeOHC2. The sequence goes on along the minus strand of NZ_CP196675.1, from coordinate 5,262,275 downwards.
TATAGCCTCCTATAGGCTTGTCGCGCTCCCCAGCAGGCAGCGTGGGATCGCGAAAAAGAAAACAGATCGAGCCCATGTCTTTCTTCTGCTCGGCAGTTTTGACACTACCGAAGTGCTTCTCGGACAACTGGGCACAAGGCGTAGGGCCGTTTATAGGATTGTATTTCTCTTGCCAGTTCCTTAGGCGTTCCAGCCAGTACAGGACATCTTCGTTCTGCCATGGGATCGTGTAGCCTCTCTCACGAGACTCCTTGTTCTTATCTGCCGTTTTGTTTGTGCTGACATAGAGGCCAGTCATGATTTCACCGATATCTTGAGAGTGGATACGGCAGAACACCCCGCGTTTCCAAGGATTACCCTCACGACCTAGGGAGAACTCATGAAGAATGTTTAAAACCCAGTTACCACCTTCGTACCGCCACGTATCTGCCTCACCAGAGTCCAGGAAACGTACTTGATAGGTGCGAAGAGGCAAATGAAGCTTGACATGAAGCGCAACTGACCTCACAGGCGACCAGAGTTCGTAGCGATCATTTCTGTAGCGCCAGACGCAATCCGGGTCATCTTCGTCGATGGTTGACTGCTCGACCGGGAACCAATCTCCAAAATCAGAACGCACTTGTCCTGACTGTGATTGGGCCCATTCCCAGTGGCGGAATGTCCCCCTGGGCTGGGGACAAAGAATATCACGCAACTCACGAATGTATGCGTAGGGCAAGGGGTTGTGCACGGTTTCGGTAATTACCGTCTTTTCCTTGCCCTTGGCAAACGGATTCTTGACTAGAGCCATAGGTACGCCATGGTCATTCGGCTCGCTGTAGCTCTGGGTGATGATCCAGTTAAGCAGGTCCACAATCCAGTTCTGGTTTTTTACGGCAGTCGTGGCGCTCATGGACGCTTCCAGAAGTGGCCGCAACTCCGGCAACAGCCCCTTCTCTGCGACCTGGAAGAATACGTCTGGACTGGCCCCACCTGGTACCGTCGGTAAGTAATTGGCCATGAACCAATTCATCGCGTTCAACTTCACTCCAATAGAACCGGTCTGCGCTGCTATCCAGCCGGATAAGTGCTGACGCCAGCGCTCCCAGGCTTCGCCGCGCTCTCGCACTAGCCAGTTAAAATCCATGTCCGAAGAGCGACCGTCTCGCGAGCTGCGGCGTGTTGTCTTAGTCATGATTTCTTAGCTCTATAATGAGTTTCTGGGAAGTCAAATGCTTCCAGCGGTTCTCGCAGCACATCGACCCAATGGTTGAATGGCGAAATGATCTTGCCACTTACGGCCAGTTCATCGAGCCTCTCCCAGCGGTAGTAAGCGCGGTGGAAACCTCTGCAACACCAGGTGCGGTATATCTCTTCTGCGACTCCAGAGATGAGTGATGCATAGCCTTGCGGATAATCTGTGGGGAAACTTCGGCCTTCCTCAACCGCCGACCAAAAGCGTGCCGGTGGCCATGGGTGGATCGACCCTGCGACTTTGAAACGGTTTGGCCAATGCGCGCCAGGGCTCGCTTGTAATTGCCGTTGAAGGCTTGAAGGGTATATGGCTGGCCAGCGACGGAATCTTCGTAGGAAACGAAGGCGTATGGATGGTGCCGCTCTACAGTGGTCAAGTATCGTATGTGCACCCTCCAAAGCTTCATAAAAAGCACGCCAAATTGTGGAGGGAACCAGTGAAGCTGAATGTAGTTATCCGCATGGTCAACCAGCCTGGTCTTCCACCCAACACGTTTTGTGCCTTGGCGAAGACTCCTGGGCATTAGGGCGTGATTCTCCCTTAAGTAGGCTGCGCGTGTTGTGGTGCCTTTGCGACTTCTCCAGTTATGTGGCGCCTTACCTTCTTCCGGATGGTAGACACGAACCATAGCACCGCCCTCGATCAGAGGGTGATCTTCAACATCCACTACCCAAAGGTGCTGTGCGTCGCTCTCGCGCAAGCCCGCCCCATGCATCATTATCAGTATCAATTGATCTCGAACTGCACACCTAGGATCAGTAGCTCCACCAAAACCGTAAATATACAAAGCTTGGAAAAGCATCTCGGGGAACGCTACGGCATCATCATCAGCTTTGCTGAGCATACGCCGCCCTCGAATATTTCGTGCCTGATCGACGCTCTCCGAGAGCGTCTTGTTTTTGATATGTCCTAAGAAATCATGACTGTTGCGGCGATGCCAGGCAGCATAGTTAAGGCGCTGATCATAGGTACTGGCGGTCATCAGAGGGTTCATGGTAGGAGCGTCGTATAGATCAGCTAAGTAGTCCGTGAAACCTCTAAGTATCGAGACGTGACGGTTCGATGTCTGGCGACTGGCTGGAATCCAGCCTAAGCCTGATGGATCTAGCCCGTCAGCTCCAATCGTTCCGGTATAGAGGCGTGACGCAAAGGCCTGGAAGAGGTCACGTGGGGCGGAGAAATGGTGCTGGTTTGCTTCCATGTACTCGAGCAGCAGTTTAGTGGCTTGAATTACCGAACGCTGCCAGCTGGGACTGAGGTGGTGGTTGTCCAAGAGGTAATCAACCAGCGAGGAGACCACACCATGCTCAGTAATCAAGACTGGGATCTCACTTTGGAGCCCCGTGTCGTCGACTATTACCTTCGCTACGACCTGAACCACCGTCATCCAGTCCACCATCTACAAATAGAAAGATGGTAACGATAGTACGCTCTGAATGAGGACGCCCGCTCAGAGGGATTTTTCGCCAAAAACTCGATACAAAGCCGTTCGTTCAGTTCAGATCGTACTACGCTGCCTCGATCCCATAGGTGGGCGAATAGATGCAAAGAATGGTATAAGGCATGGTTCTTGCCGACTTGCCATGCTCCGTGAAGCCCTTGCCACCACTATAGATCCTTATGTACGACAAACCTCCACCGCTTCGACCCGATGACTCATTGTATTCCGGCGGAGTGGTTGCAATGAAGCGGTATTATGAGGCTAACGCGGCAAGCCAACTTGCCGAACAGCCAAGCAGTGGCTGACTGTGTGAGCAACGGCGGCCACTGTTTGCCCTTGACCTTGGCCACCATCAGCACGGCGACCTTCAGTCGCAGCGAGCGCTCACCAAATGACTGACAAGGGTCGTTAGCAGGCTTTCGCGAATGACTGTTAACGACCCATAGCTGCCCTCCAAAAAGGACAGCTAACGGCCAAAAGCGGACCGCCTCGAGTGAGCGGACGATCCTTGAGGCTTGAAGGCGTATATGAAACTAGGGGCGATTCAGAAATTGCGACTGGCTTCCCGGGTTCTCTCGGGTTTCATCCCGCAGTCGGCGTAGTTCCGCCTCCGCATTGTTGGCGGCCTCCGTGGTGTACGACAGCAACAGACTGCTTGTCAGCAGGCTGTGTGATAGAAATCGGTGCATAAGCTCACTCCAGATGGCTTTCAACGCGCTGTGCAGCGCATTTCTGGACCCTGATAGCCCCACACTACGAGGGCCTCGCCATGGTGCTCCCATAAACTCTCATTTTGTCCCTGGTAGCGCGCGCCGCTTGCCGTCTGTTCTAGGTACATCAGCGAACTGCGGTCACCGAACTCGACGATGGCCGTGGGCGGCTCGGTGCGGAAGAAGCTGGCAACCACTTCCTTGGCCGGGTTGCCGTCACACTGGTAGAACACCGGGCCGTTGGCCTCGACCAGCCGGTAGCGCGCCTGCAGTTCGGCGATGCGCAGGCGATAGCTGTCGGCGATGCAGGTGGGCTGGTCCGCGCTTTTCCAGCAATCGTTGCGGCCCTTGATCCAGCCCCGTTGCTCGGCCTTGAGCACCGGCGGATGTTCATTGCCGGCCTTCTGCTGCGCGGCCGTATAGACCTCGGCCATTTGCCGGTCTAGTGCCGAGAGCGGCTCGCTCTTGCAGATTTGTTGTTCGATGCTGCCGGCCACGACCTGAGTGCAGTTGAAGGCAGGTCCCGCAGCTTGGGTTTGCGATAGAGGCAGGGTGAGCAGTAGGGGAAGCCAGTGCTTCATGGGAATCACCATTAACGATTAAAAATACTGGGCTCAGTCTAGCTCTTCTGGATAACGTGGAGGTGGGCTAGCTTTTGTCGGCGGCTCGTTACTGCTATTGACCGATTGCGGTACTTTGCGAAGGGCCACTTCACGCCCTGAGGAAGTCAGTCAACCAAATCGGGCTCCCATAATCCTGACTTAATCGCCAACCGTGATGATTTCTACCTAGACAAAAATGAAACCTAGCAAAAGTCATTAGATTGCTCACATCATAGGCAGACTGACCTAACTTTTTTGTAATGGAGATACAGCATGACCTCTACCCGGACCCTGCAAGGGAAAGTGGCTTTCGTACAAGGCGGCTCTCGCGGTATCGGTGCGGCCATCGTAAAACGCCTGGCCCGCGAAGGCGCAGCAGTGGCTTTCACCTATGCATCGTCAGCCGAGCGAGCCAATGCTTTGGCCAGTGAAGTAATTGCAGCGAGTGGTAAGGCTTTTGCTATCAAGGCCGACAGCACTGATGCTGCAGCCGTGCAGCAAGCTATTCGCACGGCAGTTGAGCACTTCGGCGGCCTGGATATTTTAGTCAACAACGCCGGAGTACTGGCTTGGGGGAGCACCGAAGAGCTCACCCTGGAGCAACTTGACCATACCCTAGCGGTGAATGTACGCAGTGTATTCGTCGCCAGCCAGGAAGCTGCCAAGCACATGGTCGACGGCGGGCGCATAATCAACATCGGCAGCACCAACGCTGAGCGTATCCCGGTTGCCGGCGGTGCAGTGTACGCTATGAGCAAATCGGCGCTGGTTGGCTTGGCCAAAGGCATGGCTCGCGATCTAGGTCCGCGCCGCATCACTGTAAATAATGTGCAACCCGGTCCGGTGGACACAGAGATGAACCCGGCCGATGGAGATGGCGCCGAGTACCTGAAAAGTCTGATGGCATTGGATCGCTACGGCAAGGCTGAGGAAATTGCCGGCTTTGTTGTTTACCTGGCCGGTCCGGAAGCCGGCTACATCACCGGCGCCAGTTTGACCATTGATGGTGGTTTCTCCGCTTAATTCTTTGCGAATCGGGGACAGCTATTAAATCGCCTCGAGTCGCCTTTGTTACCCCTACATATCTGATGGCCGAATTGGCCGGAAGCGACCCATAGTGGGTGGCTTCTGAATCGCCACAGCTTTCTTAGACACCTCGAACGGCTGCAAAGGGTCGTTAACTGTCCTTCACGACCGGCAGCTTTCGACCCTTTGAGCCGTTCGAAGTGTCTACGAAACTAGGAGCGATTTAGTATTTATCTAATGCGCGGTCATATAAGATTTTATCGCTTGATGCAGAAAATCGAGCGTCCAGGGTTTACGCAGGAAAATTACGTGGGAAGGGAGCAATCCATCGGGCAGGGATCGGTTACCTGAAGTAACGATAATCGGCAAGCCCGGCGAACGTGCCACTATCACTTGTGCCAATTCCAGTCCATCTAGGGTGCCAGGCATGCAAATGTCCGTCATGACCAGATCAATCGAGGATGGGCCATCGAGGATGTCGAGGGCGTCATCTGCGGATGCACAGCCTATAACCCGTAGACCCAGCAGTGAAATCGCTTCCATCGTCAGTGAACGAAGCGTTTCATCATCTTCTACGACGAGCACCGTTGAAATCATGGTCAATGTTCCTGAAGCCTGAACATTAGGGTTGTCACAAAAAATAATCGTTTCGGTGAGCTGACAAACGGTATTTCGCGCAGGATTGCTGTTTTTGATCACTCCGCTAGTCTTATTGTACCGAACAAATGTGTCTGGCTTCTGCCTTCAGCATCCATCGAACGCTTGATAGGATCGCCATGCGACTTGCAGACTTCATCCTCAGAAATCAGGAGCCTATCCTGCAAGCTTGGGAGGAGTTCGCTAGGACGGTGGACACGCCGATGCCCGCGATGGGGTCGCTGGGTCTTAGGGACCATGCCGAGAGCATTCTGAGGAGTGTGGCGCTCGATATGCGAACTGCTCAAACTCCGCAGGAACAGATAGACAAATCCCACGGGCTGGGTGCTGTAACGGATGATGAATCAGCTGCGCAGAGCCATGCCATTACCCGCCTTATGGCGGGTTTTACCTTAGACCAAATGGTTTCAGAATATCGCGCCCTCAGGTCCAGCGTACTCAGGCTCTGGCTCACCAACGGATACTCAGGGGAAGGCCATCAAATTGAGGACATGATCCGATTCAACGAGGCGGTCGATCAGGCGCTTGTTGAGTCGATAGCAGCGTATGGACAAGCGGTGGAGACGACTCGAAAAACAGTATTGGGCGTATTGGGACACGACCTTCGCACTCCATTGGGTGCTGTGACGCTAGGTGCGGATCTGTTGAGGCAGACGGAAGAGTTGGGCGTTCGCGGACAAAGAATAATTACCCAAATCAGCATAAGTGCTCAAAGCGCCAACTTGATGGTGAACGACCTGCTTGATCTCGCACGGTGCAATCTTGGCAACGGTATTCCGATACGACTTGAAAGAACTGACTTATCATCTGTCTGCCAGGCAGTCGTTAATGAACTCACCACCGCGCACCCAAATGCGCAGATCATTTTCACCGACTCCGGAAGGCTAGCCGGCCAGTACGATCCATCACGGATAGCCCAGGTTTTCTCGAACCTCATTGGCAACGCCGTGCGGCACGGTAAATCGCGCAGCCCCATTAAAATATCCCTTAGTGGGGATGGGACCACCGCTTGCTTTTACGTGCAAAATTTCGGAGAGCCTATTCCTCCTAACGCTTTAGCCTCTCTCTTCGATCCAAACAGGCGGTTCTCCAAGTACTCCCAAGCAGAGCAAGGTCCATCATCTGGTCTCGGGTTAGGATTATTCATAGCGGCTCAGATCGTCGAGGGCCATGGAGGAAAAATCGAGGTCGAATCTTCAAGGGAAGAGGGCACAATTTTCCGTGTGTATTTGCCTATCCTGCAATAGCCAAGGTCCGGATATTCAGTAACGCTCAGCTCCTAGCCATGGCGTGATGGTTTGATCGAAGGGAAAACGACCACATTCGCTCAACTGCCCCTTACGGAGCACGGCTTGTGCTGTACTGCCATCAGCGTTAATAGCGTCCAGGTGAAGCGCAACGATGCTCTGTACGGGTAAACTTAATAACCACGAGTTCTAGTGATTGATCCATAGCCGTCACGCAAGCTAACTGTCTAGCCAGCCAGCGAAACGACTAAGTCAAAGGCTGTAATAGGAATGTATACCAAGGCGATACTCGCATAGTGCCTGCGTGATTTGGCGGCAAATGCGCAGAGCGGCAGTGCAATCATGATCACGCCCAATACGCCCCACAGTGCTATCGGAGATGCTTTGAAAAAGCTTACGTTTACGACAAGCCCGAGGAATAAATAAGCAGAAAGGAATAGCAGCGCATAACGGCCATCTTGTTCGAAGTAAACCTGAAGACCACTCTGCTCATCCTCACTGCGGCTGGGGAGCAACAGCGCAGAGGCTACAAAAAGCGACAGTGCTAACAAAACGAGCAGGAGAAATTCCATAAATGTGAACGTCACTTTTATCGCCGGCAGAGCGTTTACAGCCCACCAGAAGTCCAATTGAGTTGTAAACAGCATCGCGGCCCAGGAGAGCGATACCCAATCAGGCTTCGCCACGCGGCGAATGCGGAATACCGTCAATACTCCCAGAAGAAGCCGAGTGATGGAGGGCCCTAGTATCATCGAGAGTATCGTGGCAACGATCGGAAAATTGCTCATGGAACACCCAGGCTTTGGATATTCTGGTTTTAGCACACCTTCCAACAGTAGGCCGATTATCAGCCTGTGACCAGGTTGATTCTTGGTGACGCATCCTGACATCACCAATTACCTGCTGCGCTTCACCAGATAGTCAGTGGTTGGGCGAGCGTCCGCTATGGGTCGATAGCAGTCATCCACACTGACCGCTTCTGGTCTACAAAGACTTATCACAGAGGGTTACATTTGGCATGAAATGACTCGGGTATATCAAATATCTTCGATTAATACCGAAAAATCCATTTTAGCTAGCCGAGGGTATGAGCTTTTGCCATCGTTTCGCTAAAACACTGCCCCAATAGGATCGGATAACCTGTGGCTTATCAGACCTAATATAGCGAAGAGGATGGCATGACGATAAATAATCTTGAAGGGCAGCTATCGACCCAGGCTGTGTGAAAACGCAAGTAAGTAGGTCGACGAGCGAAAGAAGCTAGCTCAGCCTGTAAATTCAGCAAATGTAAGTGCAGTTCAAATTCAGTCGGGCACCAGGTGCTGCCATGCTATCTGGCGCGTGAAGGCTCATCTCGGTTCCAGTATATGAGCGTTCCGAAGGGATGCTCCACTGTCTGCCGGTGGACCTTCATCTTACCTGAATCATGCTCCAATCGGATCTGCCCCCCTTCGACAACCGCTTCATGCTCCTACCGCTTTAACCGGCGTTCCTCACCCGTCGTACACTGCTTCTGCATGGAGCAACTTTGGCAGCCAGAGAATCAGTAGGAGTGAAGCAACATGCCGTCTTCCACCGACGCATGCCTGCGGTTCAGTAGCGCTCAAGAGCGGACACTCGAGAGCAACTGCTTTCGGTGCAAGCCGCAGATCCTGGGGTGTTGCAAACGACCAAAGTCGGCCACTCGATCAATGGCTAAGACTTTCAACTTGATTAATCAGAGCAAAGTATCATGATCAATGGCTGTGCCAGCTCTCCAGCGCATTGAACAAGAGCATGCCGACCAGCATGGCCATCATGAAAACGATCACTTGCCAGTGTCCTGTAAGCAAAATCGCCACTGCGGGGCCCGGACAGATACCTGCTATTCCCCAGCCGATGCCAAACAACAGACTCCCGCTAATCAAGCGTGTGTCTAACTCACGTTTGATCGGTAGCTGCATTGGCCTTCCCAGCAAAGAACCGGATTGTTGGCGGGCCCAGGTCAGCGGGCCGACCGCTATGCCGATTGCCCCGACCATGACCAGTGCCAACGAAGGGTCCCAGGCACCGGCCAGGTCCAGGAACGCAAGTACTTTGCCGGGGTTGGCCATGCCCGCCAGAAGCAGGCCCAGGCCGAACAGCAAGCCAGATATGAACGCCGTCAGCTTGGTCATGTTCAACCCTCCAGCAGATGGCGCAAGACAAACACTGTGACGAAACCACTGAACATAAAACACACAGTAGCAATCATCGAACGCGGCGAAAGGCGCGATATCCCGCATACCCCATGACCACTGGTGCAACCTGATCCGTATCGTGTGCCGATGCCCACCAATACACCGGCGACGATCAGTGCGAACCAGCCACTTTTGAACTCAATCTGTGGCAGCGTGGCGAACGCGCCCCATAGCAGCGGCGCGATAAGCAGCCCCAAGAGGAAAAGTGCCGTCTCGCTTACCCCTTCGCTCCCCCGCTGCAAAAGGCTGCCGAGCAGACCGCTGATGCCTGCGATTCGCCCGTTGGCGGCGACGAATAGACTAGCCGCCAGGCCAATCAATGCGCCACCGGCAAGGGATGACCAAGGAGTGAAGTTGAGCCAGTCGACATGCATGTAGCTTCTCCGCAGCAAAAATGTAACTAAATAGTGTTCACCAGCAAAACCACCGCGCCACTATAGAAACAGCGGCGAAACTTTATTGGAGGCCCTTGCTAGACCACCGCGCCAAACAAGTGCCCCACCAGTGCCGTAACGCCCATGGCCAAAGCCCCCCAGAAGGTCACCCGCCAGGCGCCCGTCATGATGCTGGCCCCGCCAGCCTTGGCGGCAATAGCCCCCAATGACCCGAGAAATACCAATGACATGCCCGATATCCAGGGGCCCACGCTGTGCTCCGGTGCGACAAACGTCACCGCCAGCGGCAAGGCGGCGCCCACCACGAAGCTCGCGGCGGACGCCAGGGCGGCCTGCAACGGTTTGGCGGTGAGCGTGGCGCTGATGCCCAGTTCGTCGCGGGCGTGGGAGCCCAATGCGTCATGGGCCATCAATTGATCGGCCACTTGATGTGCCAGCTCGGGTGCTACCCCACGCTGCATGTAGATGTTGGCGAGTTCAGCGTGCTCAGCTTTCGGGTCGCTGGCCAGTTCTGCCCGTTCGCGGGACAGGTCCGCCCGCTCGGTATCGGCCTGGGAGTGCACCGAAATGTACTCGCCAGCAGCCATGGACATGGCACCGGCCATCAGCCCCGCCATTCCGGTGACCAGCAACGTGGCGTGGCTGGCGTTGGCGGCCGCGACCCCAATCAGCAGGCTCGCGGTAGAGACAATGCCGTCGTTGGCACCCAGGACAGCGGCGCGTAGCCAGCCGATACGATCACTTCTGTGTGCCTCGGTGTGTCTGTGCATGAATTTCATTGTTTGACGCGGCTCCCTGTCATCAGGCGGTTCACGTTGCACGGGTGCCGAGCGGGCCGGCAGACGGCGTCAGCGGGCTTCAATTTGCACCTGCAGCTGTCCGCCGACAATGGATATTTCCCTGAACTGCTCACCGTCGCGCAGCACGAACAGTGCGTCCATCCCGCGTTCCTGAGCCAGACGAGGGCCCTCGGTTTCGCCCAGGACCATCAGCGCCGTGGCCCAGGCATCGGCGAGCATGCACGAGGTCGCCACCACGGTGACGGCGGCGAGCGAGTTGCGCAGTGGCGCGCCGGTGGCCGGGTTCATGGTGTGAGCATAGGAATGACCGGCTATGTCGACCCACTGCCGGTAGTCCCCGGAGGTCGCGATTGACATATCGCTAAGCTCCATGACGCCCATGACTTCCCGCACGCCCCTTTTGGGCTTTTCCAGCGCCACGACCCAGCATTGTCCGTCAGGTTTGACGCCCCGGGCGCGCATCTCGCCATCGATACCGACCAAGTACCGCGTGATACCTGAACCTTCCAGGCAACGGGCCAGTTCATCCACGCCAAACCCTTTGGCAATCCCACTCAAGTCAAGGCTCAGCGGCACGCGCTTGCGCACCTGGTTGCGTTGTGGCTCAACCTCCAATGCGCCGCTGGCTAACAGCCGGGTGCGCGGCGCAGGGGAATCGATCACCTGCGTTGTGACCTGCCGCGCCGCTGGGCCGAAGCCCCACGCGTTCACCAGGTCACCAACAGCGATGTCGAAGGCGCCGCCGGATTGTCGACTGACGTGCAATGCAGCAGACAGCACCATGGTCAGTTCCTTGGGTACCGATACCCATTGCTGCTCGGGGGCGGCATTGAGGCGGTTGAGGTCCGACTCGGGTTTCCAGGTGGACATTTGCTGGTCCACCCGGGCCACGGCGCGGGCCAGCTGCTGGCCAAGTTCGTCGGTATCCATCCCGGCCCCGGCATAAAACAGGGCGGTGTAGCGGGTACCCATGGTTTCGCCGTTCAGGCTATAACGCTGCAAATCAGTAGACATCTTCACGGTAGCGTCCTTGTGCCTTGAGGATCAGCACGCTGAGGTGGAGGGGTGCCAAGACTTCATCCAGGGCCTGCATCACGCCTTTGGCCATTTCGCGACTGCCACACACCAGCACTTGGGCACCTTTTTCGATCAGCCGGCGCAAGGCGAGGGCATCACTGATCAGCCGGTCTTGTACGTAGCTGCGCTCCTGGACTTGAGAAAAGGCGGCGTGCAATTGCGTCAGGCGGCGGTCCGACAAGTATTGGTTGAGCTCCGGTTCGTAGAGAAAGTCCGAGGCCGGGTTGCGCCCGCCCCAATACAGGTGCATCGGGTGTCGGGCCTTGTTGTTGCGGATAAAACCGGCCAAAGGACCAATACCGGTACCGGCGCCGATCAGGATTACAGGGTGCGTGCCCGATGCCGGACGAAATTGCGGGTTGGGCTGAATGAAGGCGTCAATCTGCGCGCCAATGTCCAGGCCGTGAAGAAATTCCGAGCACATGCCCCCGTTGTGTTTACGCACACAGATCTCCAGCACGCCGTCCTGGGCGCCACTGGCCAGCGAGTAGAAGCGCGGGATTGGGCTGCCCGGGGGCAGAATCCCGACCAGGTCGCCGGCCAAAAAATTCGGCAGTCCGCCGCGAGCTTTGAAGCGCAGGACATGGGTCGGTGCATTTACCTGTTCGCCATAGGCAATCCGCTCTGTCAGCTCCAATGAATGGTTGCGCGGCTGCTGCGGGGTGTGAACCAGCGCCAGCGCCTGCCCCAACACGTCGCCCAGCGCGTGGCCCCAACGCGCAAACGCCTGAGGGCACTGGCGGTTGACGGTCTCCAGCCCCAGCAATGGCGAGCCACCGGCCTGCAACATCGCATGCTGCACTTGATGGGCGTACCGACAGAATCGCGCAAATTGGCGGTCGCCCAGGCCCAGTACCGCAAAGGGTAGGCCGGGCTTGACGCCGGTTTTGGCCAGCCGCGTCAGGAACTGCGAAGCCGAGGCCGGCGCATCGCCGTCACCGTGGGTCGCGGTGAGGATGAACACTCGTTTGGCATTAGGGTAATTGCCCAACCAGTCATTCATCGCCGCGCTATGCACCTGATGGCCGCTCTGGTGCAAGGCGTCATGCAAGGTTTTGGCAAAACCCCAGGTGCTGTTGTTTTCACTGCCCACCAGAATCACGCTGTCGGCGGCATGAGCAGGGCTGTTGTGGCGGAGGCGCGGGCCAGCCTTGCGGCGGCGCCACCATAACAGAATGCCGGTCACGCTCATCAACGGCACGCAGAGGGCGCAGAGCCCGAGCAGCAGGCCCAGCCACCAGAGGCCTTCGCCAGTGTGGAACTGGTAGATCAATTCATAGAGGTTGAGCATTGGGTCGTGGGCTTGATAGGACAGCAAGGCGCCGCTGGCCTGGTCCACGTAGCCATCGCCCTGTGCTGTGCGCAGGGAAAAGACATCGCGAGGGTTGCCGGGGCTCGGGTAGACCAGCTCGCGCAGGTCGTTCAGGTCGGTGGCCTGCAAGGCCTGCAGTTTTGCCACCGGCAAGGCCGGGCCGGCGCTGACGTGGGCAGGGAAGGCGGGCTCACCTTGACTGCCGTCGGCGATAAAACCAAACGTGGTGGCGGACAGGTAGGCCCCGCTCAGTGCCGACAACAACAGCCCGAGCAAGGCCAGTCGCCCGACTTCAGCATGCCAGCGCTGGCTGAAATTGCCCCGCAGCGGCCGTAGCAGGTTGCGCCAGCCCCCCAGGTGTCGGGCCAGCAATAGCGCGCCGGACACTGACAGCGCCAGCATGAGTAGGGCACCAACACCCGACACCCCATGGCCCGGCGTGCCAAGGAACAGTGAGCGGTGCAGGTCTTTCACCCAGCGGGTGAACGCGGATGGCTCGTAAGGGCCGAGCCCTTGGCCGGTAAGTGGGTCGACCTTCTCCGCCCCGGCCTTGCCCTTCTGGTTGTAGTAGACGATCACCGTGCCGGACGCTGAGCGCTGGATCTGCTCCACCCCCGTAAAGTGGTTGGCCACGCGCCCGGCAAGTTGGCCGACGTTGAGTTGCCCGGCAGAAGTGGACGTGCTGCGCAGACGCTCCAGCGCCGGCTCGACAGACAGAATCGCGCCGCTGATGGCCAACACCATGACTAACAGGGCGGCGATCAGGCCAGGAAGGGAATGGAACTGACGAAGCATGTTCAGCCTCCGGAGGTGGCGGGTGCTACAGGTCGTAAGTAAAGGCGTCGACGTAGGCATTGCCGGTCGCGGGCTTGCCTGCGCCCTTGGAGGTCAGCGGCACGCTGACATCGCCGCGGGCGTCGCGTTTGTCCTCGACGGCGCTGTCGATGCGGATCTGATACCCGGCATCAATGAGCGTGTCCGCCAGTTCTACGCTTACTTTCAGCGTGCCCCCACTGCCGACGCTGGCGCCGCTGACCCCGTCGAACTCGCTCGGGTTCATCCCGCTGCCACGGGCCCAGTCGGCCAGGTGCTTGTAATATTTGGCCTTCTTGCCGGCCACCCAGAGGGTTTTCTGGTACTGGCCATTGGCGTCGGTGACGTAGATCGCCAGGTAGGCATCATTGCCGCTGTAGTCCTTGAGCTGCGTGGTCAGGGTCACTTCACGGGCCTGGGCCAGCGCCGGTAGGGTAATGGCGCCGATGAGGCAGGTTGCTGCGATGATCTTTTTCACGAGCGTGTCCTCTTGATCGTTAGGTCGAGAGCCTGGACCTGCCGGCTGACAGCAACCTGAACGGCAGGAAAATTCATAGACAGGTGAGTTGTCATTCGGCGAGCGGGCTGCCGAGATAGTCCCTGGCATCGCCGTCATTGCGCAAATGGACCTCGAGTGTCTTCAGGTGCAGCGATGCCGGGGAGTAGCTGGCTTCGATGTCATTGCCTTTGCGGTCCTGGCCCTTGAGTTCGTAACAGCCATCGTCGACCTTGATGCGCTGCACGCGCCAGCCGTATTGCCGCTCTACCTGCTGACGCAAGGTTTCGCGAGGCTGCTAGTCGCTTACCGGGTCGCTGCAGTCGTCACCGGCCAGGGCGTAACCGCTGACCAGCAAGCCCAACAGCGTGGCATTGGCAATAAAACCGGATTTCATGACTTGTCTCCTGTCGAGGGCGGCGTCTGTGGCATAACCTAAAGTGGCTACCTGACAGCCAGCTGAATCTTCAGATTCACATCAGGCAAGGCGATTAAGGTGCTACAAGGCAACCATCTCAGGAGATGTCAGATGCGGGTTCTATTGGTTGAGGACGCTCCAGGCCTGGGTGAAGCGGTGCGCGAGCAGATTGCCGATGACGGCCACGCCGTCGATTGGGTACAGCGCCTGGACTACGCGCGCAACAGCGTCCGCACGACGCCTTACGACCTGATCTTGCTGGACCTGATGCTTCCGGACGGGCGCGGGTTGGACTTTCTGCGTCAACAACGCGCGGCAGGAGACGTGACCCCCGTGATTATCCTGACCGCCCAGGATCAGATTTCCGATCGTATCGCCGGCCTGAACGCTGGCGCCGATGACTACCTGGTCAAACCGTTCGACCTGTTTGAACTCTCGGCCCGCGTGGCAGCGGTGGGCCGCCGTTATAGCGGCAACCCCAATCCACAGATCAAACTCGGTGATTTGCAGGTCGACATGAGTGCCCGCACGGTGCAGCGGGGCAGTGCGACGGTGGACCTCACGGCGCGGGAATGGGCGCTGTTCGAGGCGTTTGTGCAGCGCCCCAGCGCACTGCTGTCAAAGTCGCAGCTCGAAGAGCGGCTGTATGCGTTCGGCGCTGAAATCGAGAGCAATACCATCGAGGTATATATCAGCCGTCTACGTAAAAAACTCGGACGCGAACTGATCGAAACCGTGCGAGGCATGGGCTACCGGTTAATGTCCGCATGAAGCCGTCTTCGAGCCTGCAGATACGTCTCGGCCTGGGGCTGACGCTTGGTATGACTTTACTCTGGCTGGTAGCGACAGTGGGGGCCTGGCTCGTGGTGCGGCATGAGTTGAACGAAGCGTTCGATAGCGCCTTGGAAGAGACAGCACAACGCATCCTGCCCTTGGCTGTGCTGGAAATCAGCAATCGGGAAGAATCCCGGACTGCACAACACGTCGCGACGCTGAAGATGCACAAGGAGTACCTGACTTACCTGGTGCGCGACGCCAAGGGCAAGATCCTGATGCAATCTCACGACGCCAACCCGGAGATTTTCAACCGACAACCGTCTGAAGGTTTTTCCACTTCTGAAAAATACCGATTGTATGGCGCTAGCGCATTGCGTCAGACACTGTTCATCGAGATGGCCGAACCGCTTGGTCATCGTCGTGAAGCCGCGCGGGAGGCCTTGTTTGCGTTGTTGTTGCCTCTAATGGTGTTGATTCCTGTCAGCCTGGCGGGCACTTGGTTGTTTGTACGTTTCAGCCTGCGCAGCGTGCGGGCTTATCGTCGTGCCATTGAAGCGCGCGGTGTGGGTGACTTGTCGCCGATCAAGGTGGCGCACCTGCCAGCAGAAATCGATCCGATGGCGGAGGCGGTCAATCACCTGCTGGAGCGCTTACGCAACGCCCTTGAGGCCGAGCGCAGCTTTACCGCCAACAGCGCTCACGAGCTGCGCACGCCATTGGCCTCGACCCTGGCGCAGATCCAGCGGTTACACCACGAAGCGCCGGAAGGTCCGCTGCGACTGCGTGCGCAGAAGATCGAGCAGGCGTTGCGCGAGCTTTCAAGACTTTCAGAAAAGCTCATGCAGTTGGCCAAAGCGGAGGGCGGTGGGCTGTTGTCCGAAACGCCACAAGACCTGATTCCGTTGCTTGCCCACGGGGTCGACGAGTGGAACCAACGCAGCGGGCAGCGCATCGAGTTGCAGTTGCCAAGTCAGGCCGGCGTGTACTCGATCATTGACCCGGACGCGTTTGGCATCCTGCTGCGCAACCTGATTGAGAATGCGCTGAAGTATGGTGCAACGGACCAACCGGTCGAAGTCAGTCTCACCGATCAGGCACAGCTGCGGGTAGTCAACAGCGGCCCGGCAGTGCCGCAGTCTGTATTAGAGCACCTGACCGAGCGTTTTGTGCGCGGTCACAGTGAGATCAGTGGTTCAGGGCTGGGCTTGGCGATTGCCAAAACCATAGTACAGGGGGTAAATGCCAGAATGAAATTGATCTCGCCGGTAGCAGGTCGACAAGATGGGTTCGAAGTCTGCATATGGTTACCGCTTGCCCCAACATAAAAGCCCAGGGGGTTCAGCTCGCAGAGTTCTGACGGCTATGGCGTACCACCCTAAACGTGATTTTCGTGAACCAGAGCACACCAGAATGGGGTGCACTGGCCAGATTAGCTGGCATCGCTTCGATGTACTTTCAGCAAACCATTGCCGGTCAGCGGGTAGCCCGCCAACCGGTTGTTTTGCCTGAGGTTAAAAGTCCAGCGTCAATCCTGCGTACACAGCTCGTCCGTCACCCGGCGAATGCAACGAGGCATCGGCGCCATCGGGGTCGTACCAGACGTACTCGTAATAGCGGTTGGTCAGATTCTTCAGTTGCAGGTCTACGCTCATGGTTTCGCTGAGTTTGTAGATGGCACCCAGGTTCATCAGTACGTAGCCGCCGTAGGTGCCCTGAGTGTTCTCACGCTCCAAGTAGTAATTGGTCTGGCCGTTCGCCCAGGCGCTCAGTTGCAGCGCAGGCGTGGCTTGGTAACTGATGCCGGTGTTCCACAGATGGTGCGGCACATGGTCGATTTCCTTGCCCTTGCTGGCTGGTAACGCGCTGCTGGGCTCAAGGATCTTGGAGTACTGCCAGGAGTACGACATCCACACTTCGGTACGCTCGTCCGGGTGCAAGTTGACCTGCAAATCGTAACCCCAGCGACGGGTTTCGCCGACGTTGTCCGACTCGCCGCTCGGATCGTTCAGGCGACGGCTCACTTCGCCAGTCGCGTCCTGACGCCAATAAGCCAAGCGGCCATCGACCCAGCTGGCCGGGGTGAACTTGACGCCGGTTTCCCAGCCTTCGTTGATTGACGGATCCAGGTCTTCGTTGCGCGGCGGCACCTTGTAGGCTGCGGCGCCGGTCCCGACCTGGAAGGTCCGGCCCCAGTTGGCGTAAACGCTGGCAAACTTCCATGGCGAATAGACAATGCTGAGCTTGGGCTGCTTGATCAGCCCGTAGTCGTTGATGTCGTAGTCCTGCCCGGTCATCTTGTTGGTGAAGTCACCACTGATCTTGTCCACCCGGTACGCCGGTACGATCTTCAACGATTCGAACGGCTCGATCTCCGCCTGTACGTAGGCACCGACCGTGTTGAAGTCGAAGTCCTGGTCGCGTGTCTGCGCCTGTCGTACACGCTCCACCGTGCGGTAGCGTTCGCTGCGGTTCTGTTGCTTTTGCACATCGCTGCCACCTTCCAGGGCGAAGGCGTGCAACCAGTCCACCTCTGGCCGCCAGGTCAGCGAGGTGATGGCACCGTACTGATCCTCGTAAGTGTCGCGCTCCTGCTGTGAGCTGGTGCGCCAGTACTGGGTCCAGCGGCGGTCGTCATAGGTGTTGAGGTAGGTCTTGGCCGACCAGGACAGGGTCTCGGCCAAGTCGGTGTCGAAGTGCACGCTGACCTGGTTCATGCGTCGCGTGCCTTTGTCCGTGGCGTTGTAGGCGTTGCTCATGCGCGGATGATGGCGGGCGTCGTCTTCGTTCAAATACCCGGCTTCCTGGGCTTCGGACTCGTAGTGTCGCGCGATCAGGCCAAGGCGATAGCTGCCATCGTCAGGGGTATAGAACCACTTGCCGCCGAAGCTGTAGCGTTCGGTGTCGGCATGGTCACGATAGCCGTCGACCTGCTGGCGGGCGAAGAAATAGTTCTGTGTCCAGTTGCTGGTCTCGATGCCTTTGGCCAGTTGCACCTCGCGGCTGTTGAAGCTGCCGTAGCGCACGCGCGCCTTGTTGTAGTTGCCGCCGGTGCGGGTGTTGATATTGACGTTACCGGCGATGTTGTTCAGGCCATAGCGTGGGTCGCTGGTGCCACGCACCACCTCGATGCTGTCGATGTCCATGGGGAACACCGAGTCGATGAAGGGCATGTTGCCGTCGTTGGTGTTGCTGGGGATGCCATCGATCAGCAACTTGACCGCGTTAACTTCGCCTTCGCCATTGAAGCCGCGAAACGACAGTTTGCCCGAGGTGGTGCCCTGGTTGAACTCGGTCAGCATCACCCCGGGTGCACGGCTGAACAGTTCCCAACTGTAGGTCACCGGCATTTTTTCGAGGATATCGCCGCCCAAGATGTCCACCGAACTGAGTACGCTGCTGGTGGCCAACGGACCGCTTTCGGTCCCGGTGACGGTGACCGCGCCAAGGGTGAGGGTGGAGTTTTCAGCGGGCAGTGTTTCGGCAACGGCCAATGACAACGGGCTGAGGCTATAGAAAGCGAGCACGGGCAGGACGGCGCGAGCAGTGCAACGGAATGCAGGCATGGAAGGTTTCCTGGCTAGACAGTCGGGCAGGGCTACGCACCGCAGGTCACGGGGTAGCCGTGGGTAATCAGCGACGGGTCAGGCCAGGGGAGAGGCGCGGGGGTTGAGCTTTGGCCACTGTTCACGTGGCAGTGGCAACCTGTGGCTGTCACCAAGCAGGAGTGCATCGGGCCAGAAGCGGGGGAACAGGTGGCGATGGTAGTCGCTGACCAGCAAGGCATGCCCGGCATGGCCACAGCAGCAGTCGCCAGCCTGGTGTTTCATTTCTGGCTGATCGTCGAGTTGCGGCAGCTCGGCCTTGAGCTGGGCCAGCAGTGACTTGGGCAGGCTCTGCGCGCCGTGCAAGCTGCAGAAGCTGCCGAGAATCAGCGATTGGCTGTCGATACGGGGTGTTTGCAAGGCACGGTCGAGCGGCATCGCCAGCAGGTTGAACAGCACGGCGAAGCAGGCGAACAGACTAAGATGTGCACGTGCACGTGAAAGCATGAGTCACCCGAACGAATGTGGCGCGCATTAAGCCGCATCCGTTGCGGGCTGTACAAGTTCCGTGGTGCGCCTTTTTGTCGCAGGCGCACCACGAAGAGGGCTCAATGGCTGCGCATGCCGGCCGCCATCATGAACAGTCGGATCAGCCAAGCGAACAGACCCAGCGCCGTGACGCTGCCTGCCCAGATCAGCACCAGCCAGGCCAGGCGGCGCCACATCGGTTGCTTCACACTGGGTGTCATCACGTCGGGCTCCTAGTGATAGCCGTCTTCATGGGTCACCTTGCCGCGGAACACGTAATAGCTCCAGAACGTGTAGCCCAGGATGATAGGCAGAATGAACAGTGTGCCCACCAACATGAAGCCTTGGCTTTGCGGCGGCGCTGCGGCCTCCCAGATGCTGATCGACGGTGGGATGATGTTTGGCCACAGGCTGATGCCCAGCCCGCTGTAGCCCAGGAAGATCAGTGCCAGGGTCAGCAAGAACGGCGTGTAGTGCGCGTTGCGTACCACGGCACGTAGCAGCCCGTAGCACGTCACCAGTACCAGGATCGGCACTGGCATGAACCAGAACAGGTTGGGCATGCTGAACCAGCGTGCGGCGATTTGCGGGTAGGCCAGCGGTGTCCACAGGCTGACCACGGCGATCACCACCAGCAGCACCAGTGCCAGGGGCCTGGCAACATCGTGCATGCGCTGCTGCAGCGGCCCTTCGGTCTTCATCACCAGCCAGGTGCAACCGAGCAAGGTGTAGGCAACCACCAGGCCCAGCCCGCAGAACAGGCTGAACGGCGTGAGCCAGTCCAGCGGGCCTCCGGCATACCTGCGCTCGACCACTTTGATGCCTTCGATGAAGGCACCCAGCGCAACGCCCTGGGAAAAGGTCGCCACCAGTGAGCCCCAGATGAAGGCCTTGTCCCAGAGATGGCGCTTGGCGGGTTTGGCCTTGAAGCGGAACTCGAAGGCGACGCCGCGAAAGATCAGACCGATTAGCATCAGGATCAGAGGCAGGTAGAGTGCTTCGAGTACTACCGCGTAGGCCAGCGGAAAGGCGCCGAACAGTGCTGCCCCGCCGAGGATCAGCCAGGTTTCGTTGCCGTCCCACACTGGCGCGACCGTGTTCATCATCACATCGCGGTCACGCTCGTTCTTGACGAAGGGGAAGAGCATGCCGATCCCCAGGTCAAAGCCATCCATCACCACATACATCATCACGCCGAAGATGATGATCACCGCCCAGATCAGTGGAAGGTCGATGCCCATGTCAATTCACCTCTGCCTGGTAATCGTCGGCGGCGGACAGCGGCCGCGCCGGGGTATGTTGCTGGCCTGGACCGCCTGGCGTGTGCTGGTCGCCTTCGCCAGGTTTTGGCCCTTTGCGCACCAGGCGCATCATGTAGCCAAGGCCGGTGCCGAACAGGGCGAAATACACCACTACGAACGCTACCAAGGTAATGCTCAGTTGGGTGGCGTCGTGGTTCGATACCCCATCGGCAGTGCGCAGCAGGCCATACACCACCCACGGCTGGCGGCCGATCTCGGTGGTGAACCAGCCGGCGAGGATCGCCACCAGCCCGGACGGGCCCATCCACAGGGTGAGGTAAAGGAACGGGCGCGAGGTGTAGAGCGTGCCGCGCATGCGCAGCCACAGGCTCCACAAACCGACGAAGATCATCAGCAAACCAAGCCCGACCATGATCCGGAACGACCAGAAGACAATGGTCGAGTTGGGCCGGTCCTCGGGCGCAAACTCCTTCATCGCCGGCACCTGCTGGTTCAGGCTGTGGGTCAGGATCAGGCTGCCGAGCGCCGGGATTTCGAGCTTGAAGTGGGTGGTTTCGGCTTTCATGTCAGGGATGCCGAACAAGATCAGCGGGGTCGGCTCACCGGGCACGTTCTCCCAGTGGCCTTCGATCGCGGCGATCTTCAGCGGCTGGTGCTTGAGCGTGTTGAGGCCGTGGAAGTCGCCGATCACCGCCTGAATCGGGGCAACGATCAGGGCCATCCACATGGCCATCGACAGCATCTTGCGCAGCGCCGGGTTGTCCCGACCGCGCAGCAGGTGCCAGGCCGCCGAAGCGCCGACGAAGAAGGCCGTGGCAACGAACGCCGCGGTGGCCATGTGCATCAGGCGGTAGGGGAACGAGGGGTTGAACACCACGGCCAGCCAGTCAGCCGGAATCACCCGACCATCGACGATTTCGTAACCCTGAGGCGTCTGCATCCAGCTGTTGGACGCCAGGATCCAGAAGGTCGAGACCAGCGTGCCGAGCGCCACCATGCAGGTGGAAAAGAAATGCAGGCCCCGGCCGACACGGTTCCAGCCGAATAGCATGACGCCAAGGAAACCCGCTTCGAGGAAGAAGGCGGTCAGCACCTCATATGTGAGCAATGGGCCGGTCACGGCGCCGGCAAAGTCGGAGAAGCGGCTCCAGTTGGTGCCGAACTGATAAGCCATGACCAGACCGGACACCACGCCCATGCCGAAATTGACGGCGAAGATCTTCGACCAGAAGTGATAGAGGTCGCGGTAGACCTGCTGATTCGTTCGCAGCCACAGGCCTTCAAGCACGGCCAGGTAACTGGCAAGGCCGATGGTGATGGCGGGGAACAGGATATGGAAGGAAACGGTGAAGGCGAACTGGATTCGAGCCAGGTCTAGCGCCTCGAGCACGCTCATGATGATGGGGCCTCAAAGGGTGGCGCACCTTGGCGCCGTTTTCGGGAAGCAGAGCCCGGGTCCTGGCCGGGTCAGCGTTGCTGTCTGGGGAAATTACAAGGGCCATTGCGATGGCGGCGCCACTGTAAGGACGGTGGCGGGTGTGACCAACTGCGACAATCTGTCCCTGAGGGGCACCCGCGCGGGTGAATCGAGGCCTGTTACGTGGGGTGTGACGGCTTGTCGCAGAGAGGGCAGGCCGAGGTTGGTGCTTCTGCGGGGCCGTTTTCGATGCTAAAGTTGCCGCCCATGAACCGCCTGCCTTCAAACCGTCCCCTCATTGCCTGGGCACTGTACTTCTGTGTCCTGTTCAATGTACTTGGCTGTGGCCTTGCCCACGGGCAGGCATTGGGATTGGCGCTGAATGGATTCGGCGGTGCGTTCTGCAGCCTCGGGGGCGATACTGGCCTGCTGAAAGCCAAGCAGGACAACGCCTTGGCGGGCGACCTGAGCATCCCCTTCAGTTGCCCGATGGGGGCGGCGGCCTTTCTAACGCTGGTTTTCCTGATTGCCGTCGCCTGGCTGCTGGCCAGCCGTGAGCGCCGGCCATTGCCGCGCGAAATCCGCAGCCAGGCGCCGCCGCGTTATTGCTGGCCCTCGTCCAACCCTCGCGCTTCACCTCTCTGACGCTACCGGCGCCTTGGCGCCCTGGCGGGCCTGTGCCTGCCCTTAGCACACCAGACCGGCAGTGCATGCCTTGCATGTAACTGCTGGCTGGTTTGACCGTCGTTGGAGAGAGGCCCTCATGACCTGTCGAATCTCTACGCCCGCGCTACCTGGCGAGGCGTGAACATGCGCCGTTGCGGCCTGTGCGCACGTACCTGGGACAACCTCTGGGTCGCCGCGCTGCTAGCGATGCTGCTCAAGGTGCTGGCATTGCCGATGGCCAGTACCCTGGGCGACCTTAGCCTGCAGCAATTGCTGGCGGGCAGCTACTGCTCGTCGGGCGGCGTACAGCCGGCGATTCCGGACAAGGATGGCAACCTAAGCCCGAAAACGGCCGACCCCGGACATTGCTGCTGCGCCCAGGGCGGCCCGGCACCCATGCCTGCTGCATTGGTCCTGGCAGGCTTTGCCTTGCCTGCGCTGCCTGTCGACCGGCAACCGGCTGTTGGGCTGCGTTCGCCCCGGCACCGCTGGCCATCGATCAACCCCCGTGCCTCCCCGACGGCGATCGCCTGACCTGCAAGGACCCAGGCCGCACCCGCGAAAGGCGGGGCGTCGGCCTGCCGATGGCTAGCCGTACCCAGGAGCACACGATGTCTCGTACCCTGACCGCTTCAGCGTTGCTGGAGCCTTCCGCTCGTCCGTCGCGCAGCGGCGAATTTCTGTTGCCGTTTCCCGACTACCCCTGCAATGCCCGCAGCTTCGTCAACCTCGATGCACGCCTGCTGCCTTACTGGCACACGCTGTTCGATGTCTGCCCAGGGCTGCTCAAGCTTGATCCGCCAGAAGGCCTGGAGTTGTTCCGACGATTCATGACCTGGGCATACCGGCACCATCCGGCGCTGGACTGGACCTACTACATCAGCGTTTGCCGTTGGTTACTGAACTCTCCTTACCAGGCACGGGTGACGGAGGAGCATATCGAAGCCTTCATGGTGGCTGCAGCGGCGCTGTGGGTGGCAACTGACGTGTCTCAGGCCCGTGGCCTGGTGCTGGCCTGGCAACCGATGGGCGAACGGGTGGTGGAGTGGAAAACCGGCGTGCGCCCGGCGCTGCCAGCGCCCCAGGCCGATGAAGACTTGCCGCCACCCCCGTGGGAATTTTCCTGGAGCCCGTTGAGCGCCAAGGGCGCGAGCAGCTTCCGGCGTTGGTTGCCGGTGCCCGGCTAAGCCAGGCCAGGACCTGGGCGGCAATACGCCGCCCGTTTCCCACTTCACTGAATACCTAGCGAGATACTGACGATGGACGTACTCCAAGCCATGCGCGCGTTCAGTTGCGTGGTTCAGGCCGGCAGCCTGACCGGCGCGGCCGAAAGCCTGGACACCACGACTGCCAGCGTTTCCCGGATGCTCTCCAACCTGGAAGCGCACTTGCATATTCGTTTGCTCAACCGCACCACCCGCCGCATCGCCCTGACCGAAGCCGGCAACCGTTACCTGAAACGCTGCCGTGTGATCCTCGAACTGGTGGATACGGCGGAGCGCGAGATACACCGCACGCTGGATTTGCCCGCCAACGGGCTGCCTCACACGCGAGCAGGCTCAGCACTGCAACTGGGTGCTTGCTAGTCCGGCAAGTCGTCGCCGCTGGCCAGCGGACGTACCGGTGCATCGACCTTGACCGAGGTTTCGTTGCCGTCTTCATCGACAACGGTCAGGGTCAGCGGCACCGTTGCGCCTTCCTTGATCTGCTCTTTGGGGTTGATCAGCATGATGTGGTAGCCGTGGGTGTCGAGTATCACTGGCTGGCCGGCGGGCAACTCAAGGCTCGCCAATGGCTTCATGGTCATGACACCGTCCTTCATGGTCATCTCGTGCAGTTCCGTCTTGGCGGCCACGGGAGAGTTGACCCGAACGAGTTTGACGTTCTCGTTGGCGGTAAGGCGCATGAAAGCACCCGTAGCAGGCTGGTTGGGTACCGTGGCCCTGACCCAGGGGTCTTCCACCTTGACTTCGACCTGGGCCAGGGCGGTGCTGGCGAAGCTCGCTAACAACACTCCGAACAGCAAACCATTGGCTTTGCGCAAGCCTTCGAGCATGAAGGGTTTCATTGGCAACTCCTTGTTTGATTGGTCGTGGCAGCCTTCCTTGTTGAGGCTGTCTGGCCATTCAGCATAGTCGTTGCTGTATCGGGCAGCGGCCGGGGCAATGCCGGTACGCTGCGGTGCGACAGGCTGCCGCAGTTTTCCCTGCGCCACTGCTGGGCGCCCGTGGAGCCAATGCTTACCACTCACTGCGACGGGCTGTCGCAGTGGGGAGCGCCGCAGGCAACGCCTAGCATGGGCAGAGCCTGCTTTGCCGTTGTCCCATCCACGCTGCACGGCAGGCAACCCACAGCGGCCCTTCTTCGGATGAGCCGCTTTTTTCAGGCTGGGAGAGCCGTCATGGACCACGAACTGCTGAAAATCGTATGGTGGTTATTGATTGGCGTGATGCTGATCGGTTTTGTGCTGGGCGAAAGTCTGGACATGGGCGCGCGGGTGCTGGTGCCGTGGCTATCGGGGCAAGGTGCCGAACCGCTGCAGCCGTCTGCGGCCGCGCCTCGGCCTATCAACCTGCTGTGGTTGCTGGCCCTGGGATGCACGCTTGCGCTGGTCTGGCCATCGCTCGGTGGCCTGGCCTGCCTGATGACAGGCTTGGTGAGCCTGCTGATACTGCTGCGCCGATCTGCCTGGCAAGCCGCCCGACCGCGCCAAACCTGCAGAGTGCTGGCAATCGGCCTGCTGCCGGCAGCTCTGTTGGGGGGCATGCTGGGCAACCTGCTCCTTGGGTTGCCATTCAGTCGCTGTGGTCAGGCGGGTATACAGTTTCACGGCTCTTTGGCCGGTCTCTTCAGTCCGTTCGCCTTGCTTTCAGGTGTCGTAAGCCTGGCGATGGTCTGCCAGTGTGGCGCTACCTGGGTGATGCAGCGTGGTGGCCACTCCCTGTATCAGCCAGCAAGCCGGGTTGCAGGCGTTGCGGGCGTGATGTTCCTGGCCAGTTTCATCGTGGCTGCGATAGGGCTGGCAGCGAACGCACGCGGTTACAGCTTGTGGGCCGTGGAGCGTCCGGCCACCTTGTGCGGGCCTGGCGCGTTCGTGGTGCTGGCCAACAATCCAGGTTGGCTGGCCAATTTTCAGGCCTGGCCTGCAGCCGGCCTGGTACCAGTGCTGGCCTTGTCTGGCACGCTCATGAGCCTGTTCGCCTGCACCCATGCCCGGCCTCGCATGGCGCTATTGGGCAGTGGCCTGACGGTAGGTGCAACGCTGTGCAGCGTAGGGCTGGCGTTGTTCCCCTTCATCTTGCCTTCCAGCGTGCAACCGTCTGCCAGCATGACCCTATGGAGCGCGGCCAGTGACGAAAGAACCTTGGGTACCCTGCTGATTCTCGCCAGTGTACTGCTCCCGATGTTGCTGGCGTATACCCTGGCTGCCAGCCTCAAGGGCTCGCACCTGCTGATCGAGTCCCGGCCGCTTGGTCTTGGTTTCAAAGCGAGTTGAGAAACGCCAGCAGCGCCATGCGCCTGCCTCGATCCATGGCAATCACGGCATCGCGTGAGTCACGTGCTTCACCGTCATGCCACAAAATGGCCTCCAGCACATCCCGAGCCCGGCCATCGTGCAGGAACTGGGTATGCCCGCTGACCCTTGCTGTCAGCCCCAGCCCCCAAAGTGGCGGCGTACGCCATTGGCGGCCGTTGGCGCGAAATTCCTCACGGTGATCGGCTAGCCCTTCGCCCATGTCGTGCAGCAACAGGTCGGTGTACGGAAAAATGTGTTGCTGACTCAACTCTGGCAGTGCGTGTTCTCCTGTGACGTAGGAGGGCCGATGGCAGGCGGCACAGCCTGCCGCATGGAACACAGCTTTGCCCTCCAGCACCCGCGGTGTGTCGCTATCACGGCGGGCCGGTACACCCAAGGTACGGGTATAGAACAGTACCTGTTCACGAATCCTGTCGTTGACCTCAGGCGCGCCGCCCTGTGGTGCCTTGCGGCAGGCTGACTGCCGTTCGGTGCAGTCATCGCTCGGCAGCAGGCTGCTGGTCAGGCCCATATCACCGGCGAAGGCGTGGGCGTTTTGCTGATCGAGCGCAGGCTGACCGGCTTTCCAGCCGAAGCGCCCTATGCGGGTCTGCTGGCGCAGTTCGTCCCACACCTGGTTGAGCTGCCCATGCACCAGGCCACCTTCGCGAGCCTGGCGGGCGGCGTTCTGCTCCAGGTCGCTGTCGCGTATCGCTTCGAGCAAGCCCAGGCCGATCATGGGTGGCGCCACCCGCAACGACATCTGCGTCTGTGGGTGCAATGGGCCGTAACCCAACTGGCCAATGGTGAACTCTGGCTGGCGCAAGGTGATTTGTTCACCGTCGGCAAGGGTGACGACCCGAGCCTGGTAATGCAGTTGCACCCGGCCCTCGGGAACATGGCCGTCGATGGCAGCATCCTGCAACTGGCCACCGTAGGTCGGCTCGGGAATGATGCCAAGGCGCTCGATCAGCGCTGCCTGATCGGGAGGCGCCGGTATGGACAGGCGCACCAGCGAAGACAGGGCTGGCGCATCGCTGCCTTCGGCCGGCGGGAAACCACGGCCATCCTTGATATGGCAGCTTTGGCAGGAGTCGGTGTTGAACAAAGGCCCCAATCCGATCCGGCCACCTTGCTTGCCGTCGGCGCGGGCTGCATGCCAGTTGCCACGGAAGAAAGCATTACCGACAAAGAAGTCCATGCGCCTGGACGGACTGAGGTTCGCCGCGGGCATCGAGAAGGCATCCTTGTCGAACCGTTGGACGGTGGTGGCGCCTCCGGCGAGGTGCTCGCCAGGTTCCGGTCGGGCGTTCGGATCGCCACAGCCAGCCAGCAAGCCGGCCAGTGTTGCCGTGAGCAGGTAGAGGTTGCGCATGTGTCTACTCGCGATGATGCAGGATTGAGTGCGATGGCTGCGCACTGGAAGACGGTGCGGCAGACTAGCAAGAGGGGCTTGGTTTGCCTGGTGCGACAACCTGCCGCGGGCCTGCGCGACCTTGTCGAATGAGCCTGGTTGCCTGTAGGGTGTGGCACAGTGCCGCAGTGAGGGTACGGTGCATGTCCAACAAGGAGTGAGCAATGCAGCGACGTGAAATACTCAAGACCGTTGCCGGCGCGGTGGCGGTGGCCATGGTGGCGCCGGCGTTGGCCGCGACTGAAGGCCACGAACACCACCATGATCATGGCGGCGGCAAACCGTTCGCAGGTGTGATCGACACCAGCAGTGATTGCCTGAAAACCGGGGAGGCCTGTCTGGCGCATTGCCTGGTGCTGTTGGGGCAGGGTGACAAGGAAATGGCGGGCTGTGCCCAGTCAGTCAATGAGCTGCTGGCGACCTGTACAGCCTTGATGAAGCTGGCCGTGCAAGGTTCCAGCTTCACACCCGCCATGGCCAGGATGGCGGCCGATGTGTGTGCCAGTTGTGAAAACGAATGCCGCAAGCACGCAGACCAGCACGCTGAATGCAAGGCATGCGCAGATGCCTGTGCCGATTGCTTGAAGGCCTGCAAGGCAATCACTGCCTGACCATTGCCTGGAGCATTTCCTCGAAAGGGGGCCGCTGTGACACACAAGCCGGGCTTGAAAAGCCCCGGCCTGTTCATTAGTGATTCCCGTGGGCAGCGTCCTTGTCGACCTTGACCACGCCCTGGAACAGCGCGAACTGCTTGACCCGCTCGGTTGGCTGTTCACTTTCGGCCTGGCGCACGGCCTGGCTCAGCCGGGCCGCGTCCTGTTCGCCGAGCCCCGCGCTGCGCAGGGTAGCCGGGTCGAGCAACGAATCGCCGGCGCACAACACCACCCGCCAGCCATGAGGCCCCTTGCGCAGCAGCGCGCGGCCGCCGCGCTGGCCCTGCAGCCAGCCGGCCACCGCATGGTCGCCTTCGACAGTCACCGGGCCGACGTCCAGCGGTGCGTCGGGGCGTTCGAAGTTGTGCCGCATCAGTTGCTGGATGCTCTGTTGCTCGCTGGCGGTGTCGGCCATGGCCAGCAGCGGGCTGCAGGCCAGCAGCAAGGCAAGGATCGGTGCTTTCATCTGCGTTTTCCTTTATGAGACTGCCGACGACTGTCGGCAGCGACCGGTGAGGGCTCAGAAGCCCATCTTCACACCCAACTGCGCCGAAGTGCCGGGCATCGGGTAGTTGGTACGGTAGGCGTAGTCGCGGTCGAACAGGTTCTCCACGGCGACGAACACTTCGCCGACCTTACCCAGCGCCGGCACGGCATAGCCCACGCGCATGTTGACCACGGTGAAGCTGTCGACCTTGGAGAAGTTGCTGGCGCCGGCGGTGCGCTCTTCGGCCAGTACGTACATGTCCTTCTGATACTGCGCGTCTGCCGACAGGCGCCAGCGGCCGATCTCGTAGGTGGTGCCCAACGACAGCGACCTCTGCGGCGCATAGGGCAGGGTCTTGAGCGACGGGTCGAGCCAGGTGAAACCGACGAAGCTGCTCCAGTTGCTGGTCCAGCGCTGCTGCCAGGTGGCTTCGGCGCCCTTGATGTCGTAGTCGCCCAGGTTGATGTAGGACGGGCTCGACACGGTCGGCGGGAAGGCGAACAGGTAGCGGTCCTGCAGCTTGTCCTTGAACACCGCCAGGTCGAGGGTGGCGCTGTCGATCGGGTTGAAGCGCACGCCCAGTTCCTGATGGTCGAGCTTTTCGGGCTTGAGGTCTTTCCAGGTTTCGCCCAGCGCCGGGATCAGGCTCGACATCACCGAGGCCTCCAGGCCCGGATAGTTGATGCCGCGCGAGGCATTGGCGCGGAATTCGACATTGTCCGACGACAGCAGCAGCCCGGCGTGGGGCGCGGTGGCGCTGTCGAAGACATTGTGGTCGTAGGTGCGCACGCCCGCCGATGGCGTCAGGGTCCAGCGGTCGTTGAGGGCGAAGGCATGGCTGACGGCGATATGCGGCGAGGTCACGCGCAGGGTGGGGGCGTCGAACTTCGCCTGCGGTGCAGGGGCGATGCGCTTGAAGTGCACTTCGCCCTTGCTTTCGTCGACGTCCAGGCCCAACGCCACTTCGCCGCCTTGCCAAGGGCGCAGTTGCTCTTCCCAGCGAATGCCCTGCAGGGTGAAGTCGCTGATGGTGTCGCCGTCCAGGCCGGTCTGGTCAAGGGCGGAACCACGGCCCTCGTTATGGTAGAGCTTGAGGCTGCCATTACCCCAATCATGCTCGTGGGCCACAGACAGCGAGGTCAGGGTGCCACGGGTGTTGAATTCGCCGTTCTTGGTCTCTGGCAGGCCTTTCTGGCCGGGATCGGATACCTGGTTGTTGGCGTGCAGCACCAGCAAGCCGGTGCTCCAGTTGTCGTTCAGGCGGTAGCCCAGGCGTGCCATACCGTTGTTCAGGCGGCCATCGCCGTCGCTGCGGTCACCGTCCGAGTGGGCGGCGCCCTGTGCCAGCAGGTAGTCGAAGTCGCCTTCGCGGCCAATCAGGCTGGCCTGTTCGGTGGCGGTACGGAAGCTGCCACCGGTCAGTTGCAGTTCGCCGTGGTGGTTATCGCCCAGTTCGGCCACCTTGGGCGTAAGGTCGATGGCGGCGAAGGTATTGCCGAACTTCTGCGGCTGCGGGCCCTTGTACACGCTGATGCTCTGCATGGCATTGATCGGCAGCAGGTCCAGCAGCGGGTGGCCCCACACCCCCATGTAGAACGGCACGCCGTCGATGTAGGTCTTGATCTCGCTGCCGGGGCGGCTGGCACCCATACCGCGGATGTACACGGCGCCACCCTCGGCGCCGCCGAACGAACCGACCGGGTTGAAGCGCGATACGACCACGCCAGGGGTGCGGCGCAGGGCGGAGGACAGGTCAAGGGCGTTGAGGTCGCGAATCTGCTCCTGGCCGACCACGGTGGTCAGGCTGCCGAAGCTGTCAACGTTGTTCTGGTCGATGACCGAAGTGCCGACCACCGTGGTTTCGGGCAGCTCCACGCTGTCGGTCTGGGCCAGTGCGGTACCACTGGAAAGGGCAAGTGCGGCGGCGCAGCAAAGCGTCTTGTTCTTCATGCTCTGGGTGTTCCTGTTGCGATAAGTCGAGGCGGGCCAGCCCCGCGCGCATGGCGGCATCCCCAGGTGCATAGAGCCAGGGGCGTGGGGCGGGTCAGGGGCAACGGATCAGGCCAGGGCAGGCGAGGCGCGGGGGTTGGCTGCGGGCCACAGGCGACGGGGCCAGGCTGCCGGGGCAGCGGGCAGGCGGTCATCGAGCGCAGCGTGTGCGAACGGCAGGTCTGGCAGCAGGGGCGTGAACGCCAGGCCCGCGTGGCTGCACAGTGGACAATCGAGCGTGGTATTGGCGGCCAGGTTCTCGCCTAGCCATTGTTCGAAACCGATGGGGCCAGGCGGCGCACCAGCGTGGCCGCAGAACGCGCTGCCGGCGCCATTGAGCGCCAAGCCGGTGGCCTGACCGTGGCCGATGCCACAGTGCAGCACGGCGCACAGCACGCTGGCATAGAGTATCCAGGCGAAGGCGTGGCGACGTCCTGCTGCTCGGTGCATATCCTTTGCTCGATGGCCGCTACGGTTGAATGGGGCGAGGCGCGAGTCTAGCAACGCTGCTCGATTGCGCAGGGTGCGACAGTCTGCCACACCCTGCCGAGGCGACTATTGTTTCGCCACCGCTCGGCAAGGGGTGTGGCGGATTGTCGCAGAAGAGTCTAGAAAGCCTTGTGCGGATTGCCAGGCGAGAATCGCAGTCGGCATCCGCCCACCTCCAACGCCACGGATCCGGTGCATGAACCACCCCCCGACACGACGCGCCTTCATTGCCTGGGCCTTGTACTTCAGTGTGCTGTTCAACGTGTTCTCCTGTGGCTTGGGCCATGGGCAGATGCTGGGGTTGGCGCTCAACGGCATCGGCGGGCAGTTCTGCTCGCTCGGCAGCGACACCTCGGCGCTGGCCGCCAAGGACCTTTCGGCCTTGCCCGACAGTGGGTTGGCAACGCCGTTCAGCTGCCCGCTCTGCGCGGCGGGCTTCATGCACCTGGTGTTCCTGGCTGCACTGGCCTGGCTGCTGTCGAACATCGACCGGCGCGCTTTCGCCCGCGCGCCCCTCGGGCATGCGCCGCCTCGCTATTGCTGGCCGTCCTCCAATCCTCGCGCCTCTCCCCGCTGAACCTCACTGCGCCACACGGACCTGTGGCCGTGTGCGCGTCTGCGGCCCATGGCAAAGGGTACAGGGCCGAAGAGGTGGCTTGCGGGCTTAACGCGCAAGCCGTTAGCCAGCGGAGCGGGTGGCGGGCCAGCAAGGTCGCACGTCGTTTCATGGAGGAGTGCCGGCGATGGACGCTACCTTGCAAGTGGCGAATGAAACGCGTGGCATACGCTAGCGTCGACCTGCGCCGCGTTGCCCCGGATGCCCCGTTGCAGCGCCTGCGCGCCGTGCCGGCGAGCGCGCCACAAACACTGGCCATCGAGGACGACCTGCTGCTGTTGCGCCTCGATGCCAGCCACTCGGGCACCGGCGTGCAGCGCACCTGCGAACTGCTCGGCGGGCCGCTGCTGTGCCTGACGTTCCTGGAGCAGGGCCATGTGCAGTACGCCGACCGCAAAGGCCGCTGTTGGCGTTTCGAGGCGGGGCAGAGCATCGCCCAGTTGCTGCACGCGCCACAGCAGGCCAGTCGCTTTCAGTTCGGCAGGGGCGCTTGTGGTCTGCACCTGCTCGTCGGTGAGCGCACCTTGCGCCGTTACCTGGGTGATCAGCAGGCTTGGCGCCTGCTGAATTGCCAGGGCGAGGCGCCGCTGCTGCAGCATGCTACCAGCCGTGATGCGTGTAGCCACGTCCAGGCTCTGGCCACGCGCCTGGCGCAAGGGCAATGCGCGCCACTGGACATCCACATGCATGTGCTGAACCTGTTGAGCCACCCCCTGCGCCAGCTGGCCGTGTCGTCCCAGGCCACGCCGCTGTTGCCTGCTGCTCAGGTCAAGCGACTGGAGCAAGCCCGGCAACTGTTGCACGACGAACTCGACCAGCCCATGACCGTTGCGTTGCTGTGTCGCCGTGTCGGCCTCAGTGCGGCGAAGCTCAAGCAGGGCTTTCATGAGCTGTTCGACACCACGCCTTATCGCATGCTGCTGGAGCTGCGCATGCGGCGCGCGCATGTCTTGCTTCAAGAGGGCTGCCAGGTCGCCCAGGTGGCTTACCGGGTTGGCTACAGCCACCCCAGCAATTTCAGCGCGGCCTTCAGTGGCTATTTCGGCTTTGCGCCCAAGGAGGTCGGCAAGCGCGGCGCCGTGCCGACGTAATCCATACGTATCAGAACGCAATTCATATGAATCCAAGCCGTCAACGGATGGGCGCCCCCGTTGGGCTGGCGAACAATAGGCAGGCCCTAAGCCAAGGAGCTTCACGATGAAACTTCCCGCACTGGTTGATGCCTGCGCCCAACTGAGCAGCGAAGAGATTTCCCGCTACAGCCGCCACCTGTTGATTCCCGACGTCGGGCTCGACGGCCAGCGCCGGCTCAAGAGCAGCAAGGTGCTGGTCATCGGCGCCGGCGGGCTTGGCTCGCCGACTTTGCTGTACCTGGCGGCAGCTGGCGTCGGCACGCTCGGTATCGTTGATTTCGACGTGGTCGAGGCGTCCAACCTGCAACGCCAGGTGATCCACCGCCAGTCCACCCTGGGCCAGGCCAAGAGCGACAGCGCCGCCCAGGCCATCGCCGAACTCAACCCTTTCGTCAATGTGCGCCGACACACCCTGCGCCTGGAACCGGAGAATGCCTTGGCGTTGTTCGCCGAATACGACCTGATCCTCGACGGCACCGATAACTTCGCCACTCGCTACCTGGTCAATGACGCCTGCGTGCTGGCCGGCAAACCTTATGTCTGGGGTTCGATCTTCCGTTTCGAGGGCCAGGTCTCGGTGTTCTGGGAACAGGCTCCGGGCGGCGCGGGCCTCAACTACCGCGACCTTTACCCCGAACCGCCGCCTCCGGAGTTGGCGCCGTCCTGCTCGGAAGGTGGGGTGCTGGGCATCCTCTGCGCGTCGATCGGCTCGATCATGGCCACCGAGGCGATCAAGCTGATCACCGGCATCGGCGACACATTGCTGGGCCGCCTGATGGTCTATGACGCTCTGGACATGAATTACCGCCAGATCCGCCTGCGCCGCGCGCCGGACCGGCGGCCCATTACCCGATTGGAGGACTACCAGGCCTTCTGCAGCGGTGTATCGCAAGCCCCGGTGACGGTGCCGCAGGTCAGTGCCATGGAACTGAGCCGGCTGATGCGCGAAGACCCGGCCGTGGTCCTGATCGATGTGCGTGAACAGACCGAATGGGACATCGCGCACATCCAGGGCGCACGCCTGATGCCCAAGACCGACCAGTTGGCCGGGCAGCTCAAGGCCCTTTACGCCAGCGATACGCCCGTGGTCGTGCATTGCAAGTCCGGCGCCCGTTCCCGGGCGGTAGTGCTGCAATTGCAGGCACTGGGCTTCACCCAGGTGCAGAACCTGCAAGGCGGCATCCTGGCCTGGATCGATGACGTCGAACCCGATCTGCCACGCTACTGAAAGGAAGGAGCCTCCCATGCTGATCATTTCCAGGGCGTTGCTCGATGCCGCCATTGCCCATGCACAACAGCAACATCCCCTCGAAGCCTGTGGCGTGATGCCCGGCCGGCAAGGCACTGACCGGCCTTCGCGCTGGGTGCCCATGGTCAACCATGCCGGGTCGCAGACCTTCTTCCAGTTCGAGCCTCGCGAGCAGTTGCGGGTGTGGCGCGAAATGGACGCGCAGCAAGAAGAACCGGTGGTGATCTATCACTCACACACGTCCAGCGATGCCTACCCGAGCCGGGCCGACATCCACTTCGCCAACGAGCCGCACACGCACTACCTGATCCTGTCCACCGCCAGCGGTTGCGAATACCCGGTGCGCAGTTACCGCATCGCCAATGGCCAGGTGATCGAAGAGAGCCTGCGCATCGTCGACGTCGATACCCGCGCGGCCTGAGCCGCGCCGCCTCCTTCCTTATTTGATCGGCCATTGGCCGAGGAGTACGCCATGCCGGTTTTTGTCAGTGTTCCGACCCTGTTGCGCAGCTACACCCAGGACAGCAAACGCGTGCAAGCGCAAGGCACGACGGTGCGCGAGGTCGTCGACGACCTCGAACGGCGCTACCCGGGCATTCGCTCACGGCTGATGGATGCGCAGCAATTGCACCGCTTCGTCAACCTGTACCTCAACGACGAGGACATCCGCTTCCTCGACAATCTGGACACCGTCGTGGCCGACCGCGATGAGCTCACCATCCTGCCCGCCGTCGCTGGCGGTGCACGATGAATCAAGCGGCGGCGCTGCACGGCTGTCGCCTGCTCGGTGCGTTCGCCGATGAGCATGATCCCTTGCAGCGAGGCCTGGCGATGCAGGCGAGGACGCTGGGGATTGCCGTCGAGTCTGTATCCGACGCAGGACGCGAACAGATCTATTGCCTGCAAGGCCAGGGGCTGGCCCCCACGCATTGCCGACTCACCGGCTGGGACGACGAAGCGCCTCGGGCCATCAGCGAATTCACCCTCCAGGCTACCTGCGGACTGATGGCGGTGCACGGCCGGGCCAGTGGGCAGGCCCAGGCCATCGACCTCGACTATCTCGCTCATGTGGTCGCGAGCCTGGCATTGACCGGGTTGATGGCGACGGCGTTGGCGCGTCTGCGCGGTGGCCAGGTGACGGACTGCAGCGTGTCGCTGCCAGGCGCCGGTCTGCAGTGCATCAGCCAGTACCTGGCTGGAGCAACGGCCGAGGAGGGTGCCGAGCGATTGCCAGCGGGGTGCTCGTCTGCCCGCTTGCGGCCACCCTTCGTCAGTGCCGATGGCGTGGTTTTCGAGTTGGAAACCCTGGACGCCGGTCCGTGGCTCGCATTCTGGGACGGCCTGGGCGTTGCCCGGGCCGACAGCAGTAAAGGCTGGCAGGGCTTCCTGCTGCGCTATGCCCGCGCCATTGCACCGATGCCAGAGACTTTGTGTAGGACGCTGGCGAACCTGCAGTACGCGCAGGTCGTCGAGCACTGCTCGGCGGTGGGAATGGCGGTCACGCCGGTCCATCAACCTTGCCAGCGCGATACCCTGATACCAGTCGGTGATACGCCCTGGTCGTTCAGTCTGCATCCGGTGACGGTGCCGTCACGCCCATGCAATCAGGTATTGCCATTAAGCGGCTTGCGCGTCATCGAGTCGTGCCGGCGTATTCAGGGGCCGTTGGCTGGCCACTTGCTGGCGATGCTCGGGGCACAGGTAACCCGCCTGGAAATGCCCGGCGGCGATCCGCTGCGTGGCATGGCGCCGCTGGCGCAGGGCTGTTCGGTACGTTTCGATGCGCTCAACGGCCTGAAGGCAGTGGTCGAACTGGACCTGAAGTCGGCCAGCGAGCGTGAGCAACTGCGTCGGAACATCGCCGAGGTGGATGTGTTCCTGCACAACTGGGGCCCTGGCAAGGCCGAGGAGCTGGCGCTCGATCAAGCGGACCTGGCCCAGGTCAATCCCGCGTTGATCTATGCCTACGCCGGTGGTTGGGGCAATGCCCAGGTGCCCGTCGGGCTACCGGGCACCGACTTCACCGTGCAGGCCTGGTCGGGGATCGCCCACCTGATCGGCCAGGGCGAGGGCAACCCTGGCGGCTCGCTGTTCACCGTACTGGATGTATTCGGCGGGGTGATCGCCGCCCAGGGCATCGTCGCCGCGCTGCTGGCCCGCCATCTGCACGGCCATGCCGGGCGCGTGGACAGCTCTTTGCTCGGAGCCGCCGATCTGCTGTGCCGCTCGCGGATGACGCGTACACGCCCACTGAGCGCGGGCGTATTC
The DNA here is from genome assembly GCF_058745025.1 of Pseudomonas sp. E1MeOHC2. NCBI lineage: Bacteria > Pseudomonadati > Pseudomonadota > Gammaproteobacteria > Pseudomonadales > Pseudomonadaceae > Pseudomonas > Pseudomonas sp. E1MeOHC2. The sequence goes on along the minus strand of NZ_CP196675.1, from coordinate 5,225,821 downwards.
CGCTGCCAGGACGCCAGCCTGGCGATTGACTGCTGCGCTCCTGAGCACCTTGAAACCCTCGCACGCTTGTTCGACTTCCCCATGCCGTGCGCGTGGCAGACCCTGCGCGAGCCGTTGGCGCTGCAACTGGCCCGGCAGCCGGCCGCCCACTGGCAGGCGCGGTTGCTGGCCGCAGGTGTGCCCGTGGCGATCGTCCGCCAGGACCTTGCCGAACTGCAACAAGACCCACGCCTGGCGCCTTGGCTCGCGCCTGGCCGTTATACCCGCGTGCTTTCCCCATGGAGGTTCACATGAACGAATCCGGCATCATCGATCTGGTCCCCGTCACCGCCAGGCAGGCCTGGCGCGAGGCCGGCTGGTACGCCGACTGGCCATTGTTCGAGTTGTTCGAGGCGCACGTGATGGCCGAGCCCGAGAAACCGGCAGTACTGACCCTGGACGGGCAGGTGAGTTACCGACAGCTCCACGACCAGGCCCTGCGCCTGGCCCGTGGTCTGCGTGAGCGTGGCGTGGTGGCGGGTGATGTGGTCGCCTATCAACTCGGCAACGGCTGGCAGTGCTGCGCCATAGACCTGGCCGCTGCCGTGCTGGGCGCGGTGGTCGCGCCGTTCCCACCAGGGCGCGGGCGGCTGGATATCGAAGCCTTGCTCAAGCGCTGCTGTGCACGGGCGGTGATCGTCGCGCCTTGCCAGGGCGAGGTCGACCTGTGTGCAGTGGTGGAATCGCTGCGCCCTACCTTGCTGGGCTTGCGCGTGCTGGTGGTCGACGGCGACCAGCGTCAGGGCTGGTCGACCTTGAGCGGGTTGCTGGCGTCGGAACCACTGACGGAGGCCGAGCGCCCCCAGGTATGCCCCGACAGCCCAGCGCGCTTGCTGGTGTCTTCCGGCACTGAGTCCGAGCCCAAGCTGGTGGCCTATTCACACAATGCGCTGGTCGGCGGACGCGGGCGCTTCCTGCAACGCCTGCATCCAGAGGGGCAGGCTTTACGCGGGCTGTATCTGGTGCCACTGGGCTCGGCGTTCGGCTCCACCGCCACGGCCGGGTGCCTGGCTTGGCTGGGTGGCTCGTTGGCGGTGCTGGCGCACTTTGAAGTGGCAGATGCCATCAGCGCCATCGAGCAGCTGCGCCCGACTCACGTCTTCGCAGTGCCGACCATGTTGCAGCGGATCGCCGCCGAGCCGGCACTGGCCCAGGCCGACCGCCGTAGCCTGGTGGCGCTGGTCAGTGGCGGAGCACTGATCGACGGGCAGAGCATCCGCCGCTGTGTCGAGGCGTTCGGCTGCCCCGTGGTGAGCCTGTACGGCTCGGCCGACGGAGTCAATTGCCACAACCTACCGGATGACCCGCTGGAGGTGGTGTTGAACAGCGTCGGCACACCCAACCCTAGTGTGTGCCAGATCAAGATCGTCGATGACGAGGGCCACGAACTGCCTGCAGGCGAAGTCGGCGAGATCAAGGCCCGCGGCCCCTTGAGCCCGATGCAGTATGTCAACGCGCCCGAGCTCGATCAGCGCTATCGCGATGCACAGGGTTGGGTGTGTACCGGCGACCTGGGGCTGATCGATGGGGAAGGACACCTGGTGCTGGCCGGGCGCAAAAAGGACGTGATCATTCGCGGCGGCGCCAATATCAGCCCGGCACAGATCGAGCGGCTGGCCACCGCGCACCCGGACGTGATCAGCGCTGCCTGCGTGGCGGTGGCCGATGCCGAACTGGGCCAGCGCGTGTGCATTTGCCTGACCCTGCGCCAGGGCGCCCGGCGTTTTGCCCTGAAGCACCTCACCGACTACCTGGGCGATCTGGGCCTGGAGAAGAACAAATGGCCGGAGTACCTGCGCTTCTACCGCGAATTGCCCCTGAGCCCCGCCGGCAAGGTGGACAAGAAAGCATTGGCCGCCGACCTGGCGTTCCTGCAACGCACCCTGAACATTGCCTGCTGAGGAGCGCGCATGCTTGAGCATGATCAACTTCATCCCGTGGCCCGGCGCATTCGCCGGTTCGTGGACCAGCGGCTGTTACCGCTGGAGCCATGCCTGGACGCAGGCGATGCCAAGGCCGAGGACTGTCTGGCGCAACTGCAGCAGGCGGCTCGCGATGCCGGCTTGTGGGGGCAGGCCAACGGCCTGGCGCCAGGCCGGCTGCTCGACTACCTGCCCTTAGCCGAGCAGGAAGGCAGGTCTGAATACGGGCCGGCCGTGTTCGGCGCCGAAGCTGTGCTGGACGGCTACATGTTACGTAACGCCAACCCACGTCTGCAGCGCGAGGTGCTGGCGCCCGTGCTGGCAGGGGAGGCGCTTGCCAGCTATGGCATGTCCGAGCCGAACAGCATCGGCTCGATACCCGCGACGCTGACCACGCGCGCCCGTTGGTGCGGTGACCACTGGCAACTGGACGGCGAGAAGTGGTTCATCTGCCGCGCCGAGCAGGCGGCTTTCATCACCGTGGTGGCGCGTACCGCCGAAGGGCCGGTGGAGCGAGCCCTGAGCCTGTTCGTGGTGCCTGCCAGTACACCGGGGGTGGAGGTTGGTGAGCGGATGAAGGTGCTGGGGCGCTATCAAGGGCAAGCGCCGGTACGCCTGAACGCGGTCCGGCTTGCAGAGGATCAGGTGCTCGGCCAGGTGGGCCAGGGATTCGCGCTGATCCAGGAGCGCCTTGCCCTGGGCCGGCTGCTGCGTGCGGCGCACTGGCTGGGCATGGCCCAGCGCTGCTTCGACCTGATGGGCGCGCGCATCGTCTCGCCCCGTGGCGCCTTGGCGCGGCTGGCGGACAAGCAACTGGTGCGCCTGCGCATGGTCGAGACGTACCAAGCCATCCATGCCGCGCGGTCGTTGCTGCACGATGCCGCGACCCGGTTCGACCAGGGCCGGAGCAATGACGTGGAGGCCAACCTGGCCAAGCTGGCCGCTTCCCAGGCCCTGAGCCTGAACGTCGATTCGGCGATCCAGATTTACGGTGCCGAAGGCTTGACCGACGGTACGCCGCTCTCTGGGATCTACCGGCATGCCCGCGCCACCCACTTCATGGATGGCACCGACGATGCGCTGGTCAGTGCCCTGGGCCGACAGTTGATTGGCGCGTATCAAGATGGAGGCGGGGTGAATTTTGCCGCGCCTTCTTCGTCACCCGTGGATTGGACAGGTTCATCGGACGAGGAGGGGCCGTGCAGACTGATAACGTGCTGAGCAGCCAGCCTTCCACCTGGCTGTTGCGCAGCTTGCTGGGCGCGGCCATGGCGCTGCCCATGCTGGTGTTCTATGCCATCGGCGCGCTGGGGCCTTTCCTGGTTGCTGACTTGCAGGTACCCGAACACTGGCTGGGTTACCTGACCATGAGCGCTTTTGGCCTGGCTGCGTTGCTGTCGTTGGGCGCCGGGGCCATCGTCGAACGGCTGGGCGGGCGGCGGGCGCTGGGGCTGTTGTTCGGTTGCTGCGCCGCGGCCTACACCTTGGCTGGCATATTGCCGGGGTTTCTCGGGCTGGTGCTGGCGCTGGCCGTGTGTGGCGTGGCCCAGGCCTTGGCCAACCCTGCCACCAACCTGCTGATCGCTGAACAGTTTCCCGTGGCCGAGCGGGCCGCGACCGTGGGTTTCAAACAGGCCGGCGTGCAAGTGTCGGCGCTGTTCGCGGGGCTACTCTTGCCGCTGTTGGCCCAGTACCTGGGCTGGCGGGTAGCGCTGGTGCTGTTCGCGCCGTTGGCGTTGCTGCTGGGCTGGACGGTCTTGCGTCATCTACCGGGCTTACCGGCCAGTGCTCGCGGTGCCTCGACCACCCTGCGCCGGCCCTCGACCGGGCTGGCGCTGTTGATGGCCGTGCAGTGCAGCGTTGCCATCGCCCTGTCATCGTTCGTGACCTACCTGGGCGTGTTCGCCCGTGCCCAGGAGGTGCCGGCGGTGCTGGCGGGTTCGTTGGTGGCGGTGTTCGGCGTGATGGGCATCGTCGCGCGGGTGTTGCTGACACCCCTGGCAGCGCGGCTGCGCGACGAGAGCCTGATGCTGGGTGCGCTGTGCGCGTTGGCGGCGCTGGCGGTGTTCAGCCTGAGCCGGGCCACGCCGCAAGCCTGGATCTGGCTCTGGGTCGGCAGCATCGGCATGGGGTTGACGGCGGTGGCGACCAACGCGGTGGCCATGAGCATGGTCCTGCGCGATCGCGCATTCGGCGCGCCGGCGGCTTCGGCGAGCCTGCTGTCGGTGGGGTTCTTTGCGGGCTTCGCGCTGGGGCCGCCGCTGTTCGGCGCACTGCTGCGGGCTCGGGGCTACGGCCTGGTCCTGGACACGATGATCGTGGCGTTGTTGTTGGGGATGCTGCTGTGCCTGTGGCTAAGGGCCTGGCGCCGGGCGGAGCGCCGTTAGGGGTGTCACCCGTGCGGTGCCGGGCACGGCACGGGTGGCCGCATCACTTGGACATGTAGTCGATCACTGCCTGGTAATCCTCGGCGGTGCAGTCCATGCACAGGCCTCGCGGTGGCATGGCGTTGAAGCCTTCGGTGACATGCTTGACCAGTACGTCGTTGCCCTTGGCCAGGCGAGGCTTCCAGGCTTCCTGGTCGCCCTTTTTCGGGGCCATGGGCAGTTGGCCGTTGTGGCACATCTGGCAGGCGCGGTTGAACACCGCCTCTGGCTCCTGGGCCGCCTGGGCCACGCTGGCGAGTGCCAGGCAGGCAAGCACCGCAAATGTTTTTTTCATGACCGACCTCTCAGGTTTTTTATTCGAAGCCGGAGTCTATGTAAGTGTCGGTAGCTGTCAGGTGCGACAGTTTGACTCAGGCCTGGCGCATCGACTGTGCCGGCGGCATCGCTATCAAGGGTGCGGCAGGATGTCGCAGGTCGAGGGTGGTCGAGTGCCGTGCTAATTTGAAATTGGCCCGGTGTTTTGCTCTTGGCAGGGTTTTCACCGGGCCGAAAAAAAGCCGGGGCTGGTCACCAGCCCCGGCTTGGTTCATGGTCTTCAGAGCAGGATGTAGTCGCTGAACTGGCGAATACCCGTGTGCTCGCCTTTGACCAGATGTACATAGCGTCCCGCCACCAGGTCGACTGGAAGGCAATCGTCGACGTCGAGCACAGCGTCGGTATGCGGCTTGAGCCAGCCAGATGCCATGCGTTGCTTGCCCAAGCGCTTGGCCTCGGCCTTGTCGGTAGCCGCTACCAGCAGGTAGCGATGCGCTTCACCGAATACCTGCCGTTCATAGCCGCCCAGGTTCAGGAAGAACAGGCGCATGGCGTCATGGCCCGGAGCCATCTGGCTCAGTTCGACGCGATAGCCATCGACCCCGGCGACTTCCAGCCAGGAGTCGATGTGCAGGCCTTCGGCGCTGCCGAACCAGGCTTCGCGCAACTGGGGATGGAGCTGTTCCAGCGTGTCCGCTTGGGCGAAGACCACATCGTGGACTTCGATACGGGCTCGAGGGTGGCGACCGCCGAGCATGACGATGTAGAGCATGATCAATCCTTCAGGGCAGCAAAAAGCGCTGCAGTGTGAACACTGCAGCGCTGTTCGCCAAGCACGCAATCAGCGTAACGGTTGCTTGAAAACCCTGCGCAGGCGTCGCCATCCCAGCACGACACCACTGAGCGCGATTACCAGGCCCCCGATGCTCATGGCGATGAGCAGGCTTTCGCGCAGCAGCGGCCTGGCCAGCAGGGGTTGCCAATCCCAGCTGTGCAGCAGGTTGAACAACCAGCGGCCGACCCGTTGCGTGCGGTCGGAGGTGGCCACCATCTTGCCGCTGGCGTGGCCCAGTTAGCCCCTCGTGCTCGCCGGTTCGGCGAAGCACAAGCCAAGCACTGGCAAAGGGCGCGCCTCAAAATGCCGATGTGCACCATTACTTGCCGGAGCTGGTGGCGCTGCATGACAGCCGCAGGCGCCTGGTCGCGGCGGCCGTTGAGCGCCTGGCGAGCGAGGAGGCCGCTGTGTCTCAAGTGTAATCTGGACTAACCGCTTGAATCGGAAGTGTCCCGGATAGCCTGCACTCCCCAGAGGGACTTGGGCACCCTATAGAGTTGAATCTGTATATTTTAATACGTTGAATGTATTATAAATTGATTTTTCGATTGATAAGGTCGGATAAGATTTAATTATCGGGGCTTGAAGAGTGCAGGGTAGAATGCAACAGATAAGTCTACCGAAAGCTGAATAATTTTGAGGGGGCTAATTACCGGGCGTCTGAGATTGGGTCTGGCTAGATAATTAGCGCACTCTCGCAATGCGGCTCCGAAGTTTTCGCTGTGCTTCTCAATATGAGAAATAATTTGATCTAAGCGCTCGCTGGATAGGGTGCACGATCATAATGGGGCGTAAGAATGTCTGCTACGGGTCGTTAGCGGTCAGTCGCGAATGGCTGCTAACGACCCATTGCGGCCGTTCACAGATGCCTGCTATCGCTAGGAGCGGGGACTAATGACAATTTGGCTGATGAGCAAAGTCAATTTCGAGCCAATCAGTAGATTAACCTACGCCTATGCCATCGCGCAGCTCAGGTTATGGAGGGCTGGCACAGTCAAATGCGAACGCGGCTAGCCTCGTTCCGCTTCAGTTGGGTCTCCCTCACCGTATCCGGCTCTAATCCTAGCGCTTCCACTGTTTTCCAAGCCCGGCACACCCCTATCGCATCCAGACTTTCAAATTCTGAGCGGAGGTCGTGGATGAGGTCGGCCGCAGGTTTCCCGGTGCACCTGCATGGGCTTAGCTAGCTTCGTCATCCCAAGGGTTGAGAGGTATGCTGCGAGTCTGTTGAGTTAATTATGCTCAACGCTGTTTGATCAAGAGGTTTGGACAACCTGGGGGATTATCAGACCATAACATAATGGAGAAAAGTGCATGATGGTAGCTGTACTGATTGATGTATCAGATCAACAATGCAAGCCATAGAGTAGCAAGAATGATGAGCTGAGCCGGAATGAGGTGGCGAGCGAACAAAGATCCGCCGCTGCTCCAAGCCAGTGCGCATTTGGTCACGGTATTCCCTGTGAGCGCCATCATTGCCGGAAACGTCAGGTCGGCACTGTTCAACTGGCCTGCAGCAACGAGCGAAGCGATCGAAGCAGTTGCGGCATGCGCATCGCCCAAGCCACTGATAAAGGCAGCAATGCTGACCCCCTTGTGTCCAAGTTGCTCGAGCAGAAACGCCGAAAACAATGCAATCCAGGTAATCGCTAGCGTGATGAGCAGTGCTGTGAACAGGCTGAATGCACCGCTGCCAGGCTTGGTCGTGGGGCAGACTGGCACAGGGCGCCAAGGCGCCAGCAACAGCACGCCGTAAATGAGCGTGACCAGCATACCGAGACCTATAGATGGCCAGAACGGGCGCAGCAAGCGCAAGTCGACGACGCCAAGCACTAATCCAAACTGGACAAGGGTGGCGAGGTTGGACAGCACCGCCGCAGCGGCGAACGCGCGCATGAACGTGTCCTGCTTTCGTGCTTGATGGCCAAGCACGGCAATGGTCGCCGAGCCAGAGGCAAACCCGGATGCGATCGCACTCAGAGCCAAGCCATAGCGTGGCCCCATTAGGCGCATGGCGATATGCCCTAGCGCACCGACTGCCATCAGTAATACGACCAGCGTGCAGATTACCCGCGGGTTCAGTACCCCGTTGGGGCCAATGAACCGGTCCGGCGTCAACGGCAGCACAACCAGCGCTACTGTGAGGAGCCACAAGCCATCGCGCAGTTCGGCCTCGCTTAGTTGCTGCAGCACGAAACGATGAAGCTCACGCCTCAGGGCCAGCAGTATGGTGAGTACGATACCGATGGCGGTTGCCAGCTCGGGGTGTTCGACAGTCAGGCCTCCCAACACCAAAACCAGCAGCAAGGCGATTGCGCTGGTAATGTCCGAATCTTCGTCGGGTTTTGTGCGGTGGTAAATGGCCAACAGCAGCGCTATGCCCACCAATGCAACGCCGACCAGAATCGGGCCAGCCATTACATGGCAGACATACCCCATCAGGGCGGTGATTGCGAAAGTTCTCAAACCCGCTGCGGCGGGAGCTTCACTGTTGACCTTCTTGCGCTCCCGCTCAAGGCCAACCAGCATGCCGATGCCCAATGCCACGGCCCCGTGAGCCAAGTTCACCAGGTCGAGCATCAGGTCTGCACCGGGGCGATGGCAAAGCTGCCTTGGGAACCCAGTTCGAGCGCGATCAGCGCTGGCATGTCGAGAATCTCCACCAGCCGGCCGTGCAGGTTGACGATACCCAAACCGCGTAAGTGAGCGACCGAGCGGCATATGGTTTCCAGGCGCAGCCCAAGGTAGGAGGCGATGTCTTCGCGAGACATGCGCAACATGAAACCGTGGGATGAATAGCCGCGACTGACGAAGCGGCGGGAAAGGCTCAGCAGGAAACTGGCAAGCCGCTGCTCGGCAGAGAGGTTGCAGAGCATCAGCACGCGCTCATGCTCGCGGATAATCTCCCTGCTCATCAGGCGGTTCAAGCTCTGTTGCAGCGTGGGTAAATCACGCGCTAGGGCTTGCAGGCGATGATAGGGCACCGGGCACACTTCGCTGTCTTCCAGGGCGATGGCATCACAGACATGAAGCTCGGTCGCTATGGCATCGAGCCCCAGTACGTCCCCTGGCATCCAGAAATTGATGATCACACCCTGGCCTTCGGCGTTGTTCAGGTTCGTCTTGAAGCTGCCAGAGTGCACCGCATACAGGCTACTCAAGGGCACATTTGCGTTGAACAGCGCAGCCCCCTTCCTGACCCGGATACGAGGGCCGATCAGTGTGCCGAAATAACTGTTGCAGTGCATGGCCAAACCCCTGGGCAAACACAAGCCGTTGACCCGGCACTCACTGCACCGGCATGTCAGTGGTTTGAAATGAATGGGCGGTGGTTTGCACTTTGGCGCAGGCTGCCCGAGCAGCTGAAAGTCGGTCAGGCCCGACATTTCATTCCTCCTTCGCAGGTCTGAGAGCGACGGTGGCGATCTTGTTCCGTGAATGAGGCGCGTTGAGGCGGGCGGTCAGCACACCCACGAACTGTTCGGCTTCTATGGGGGTTCTGAAACTCACCCGCCACTCGTCCATGTGTACCCACCAGCGATTGTCGTTGGCGCTTTTCTCGACGTAGACGTACATCGGAACCTCCAGTGCATGCATCAGCAAGGGACTGCCTATCGATAGGGGGCAATGGCGTCCTTGCCGACGGCGTGGCGAGGTTCAGGGCGTGATCGCCACCTTCATTACGCCGTCGCGCTGGTTGGCGAACAATTCGTATGCGGCTTCGATATCATCGAGCCTGAAACGGTGGGTGACCAAGGGGGAAACGTCTACGCGGCCACTGGCAACCACCGCCATCAACCGGCGCATCCGCTCTTTGCCGCCGGGGCACAGTGTGGTCACGATGCGGTAATCGCCAAGGCCGGCAGCGTATGCATCCACGGGGATGCGCAGGTCGGCGCTGTACACGCCCAGGCTGGACAATGTGCCGCCGGGGCGCAGCACCCGTAGTGCCCATTCGAAGGTGGCCTGGGTGCCCAGCGCTTCGATGGCTACATCTACGCCACGGCCATCGGTCAGCGCCATGATCTGCGCCACCACGTTGCCTTGCTTGAAGTCGACCACGTGTGAAGCACCCATTTCGCGTGCCACACTGATGCGCGCCGCCACGGTGTCCACGCCGATGATGGTGGTGGCGCCCAGCATTTTGGCGCCGGCGACCGCGCACAGGCCGATTGGGCCCAGAGCGAACACGGCGACGGTATCGCCGATTGTCACGCCCCCGCGTTCTGCACCGGAAAAACCGGTGGACATGATATCGGGGCACATCAGCACGTGTTCATCGTTGAGGCTGTCAGGAATGGGGGAGAGGTTGGCCATCGCGTCCGGCACCCGCACGTATTCAGCTTGGCAACCGTCGATGACATTGCCGAACTTCCAGCCACCCATGGCCTTGAAACCATGCGCCGTACCGGCGCCGTCTTGCGCGCCACAGCCGCACAAGCAGGCATTGCTGTGGCCGCTTGGGGTGATGGCGCCAGCGATGACGCGTTGCCCTTCGTGGAAGCCGCGAACCTCTGAGCCCAGTTTTTCGATGACACCCACTGGCTCGTGGCCGACGGTCAGCCCTTTGGCCACTGGATACTCGCCACGCAGGATATGCACATCGGTGCCACAGATCGTCGTTGTGCTGATGCGCATCAGCGCATCTAGCGGGCCGATCGCAGGGATGGGCTTGTCTTCCAGCACGATGCGGTTCTTTTCGACATAAATGGCCGCTTTCATGAGTGCCATGGCATGCCTCCGGGGCATCGCTGATTTTTTTTGGCAACTACAGCGTGCGCTAAAAAAGCCGGTAAGTCTTGATCCGAGTCAATTTTGCGTCGAACGGCGGCAGCCGTTGATCAGTGCCCTCTGACTTTTGATAAACATCAAATCGCACAGGTGCAGCTGTCAGATCATCAAGGTACTCATCGAGCCCGCAGAGGTGTGCCATGACCAACCTGCAACAACGACTTCTTCTGATCGCATCGCCCTTGATGCGCCGCACGCCGGTCTATGACCGTGCGGCGGCGCTAGCAAAAGCCAAGGGCATGCCACTGCACATCGTCGCTTTTGACTACCTTGAGGGCCTGGCCACTGCCGGCCTGGTCAACGACCAGGCGTTGGCGGTCATGCGCGAGGGCTATGTACAGCAACACCGTGAATGGCTGGAAACCCAGGCACTGTCGATGCGCCGTAACGGCGTTACGGTAACCACGGAGGTTTTGTGGGTGCAGCATCCGCTGGACGAGATCCAAGTGCATTTGCGTGAGCAGCCTTTCGCCCTGCTGATCAAGGGGCTCGAGCGTGAGCCCTGGTGGATGCGGGCCATGTTCACCTCGCTCGACGAGCAGTTGCTACGCGAGACCCGGATTGCGCTACACCTTGTCCACAATGCCAGCAATGCCCTGCCGCGGCGGATACTCGCAGCAGTTGACCTGTCGCGTCCGGAGGATCAGTTCAAAGGGTTCAACGACCAGATCATCAGCGAAGCGCTCAAGCTGGCCTTGCAATGCAACGCCCAGATCGAACTGCTGTACGCCTACGATATGGGCTCCATGTACTTGGACGCCGACGACGGCCGGGCACATTCGTTCCTGTTCGATTCGAACCTGTCACGGACACTTCACGAGGCCCAGGCCGATGCCTTCCAGGCATTGGCCGAACGCAACGGGATCCCCGCCGAGCACTGCCACCTGCGGGTGGGGGATCCGACCAAGGTGCTGGCGCTGTTCATGGACAACAATGACATCGATGTGCTGGTGATGGGGAGCTACCACCATCATGGTATCGGCTGGTTTATCGGCAGTACGGCCGAGCGGATCCTGCACCGGCTCAGCAGCAGTGTGCTGGTGATCTCGCCCGAGGATTTGCAAGGTTGAAGTGCAAGGCCCGCAAGGGCCTTGTTTCACGCGCGCAGGTCAAGTTCATGGAGGATTTCGCTGACATCGCCGCCCAGGTAGCGCGAACTGAAGCCCAGCGCCTTGGTCAGCCGGTGCATGGCGTAGTTGCTCGACAGGTCCCTGGACACCATGCACTGGTAGCCATTGCGCCGAGCGGCTTCGATCAGGTGCTGCAGCAACAGCTTGCCCAGCCCTTTGCGTTGCCATTGTTCACCGACAGCGACGGCACATTCGCAATTGTGGCTACCCGGGGTCGCGGCATAGCGGCTTACGCCAAGCTGATGCAGCTGGCCATTCTCATGGGCCAGCGCTACGTAGGCCGTGCGCTGGCGACCGTCGACCGGCATCAACTGCGCGTCCAGGCCGGGCAGGCCACCGCAGAGTCCGGCAAGAAAACGAAAGCGCCGGGCCTCATGGCTGATCGTGCTCACAAAGCGTCTGTCCCGTTCGTGATCATCATCGCGCAGCGGGCGAATCAACACGGCTGTGCCGTCAGCAAGGGTGTCTACCCAGTGCTCCCTCATGTCTTCGGTTTCCAGCAACTGATTGTTCATAGGGCCTCCGAGGGCCTGATCAACGTGGGCTGTACTGGTTGTACCGTGAGGCGTCGGTACGGTTCTGACATTGATCAAGTTGGTGCGCAGGTGATGACTTTCTGATTTGCATCAAGCGCTGAAGGGTAGGGCGCTCGAAGATCAATGCTACTTGTCATCGCCGCGCGCGGCCGGAGGTTTCCCATGGGTCAGTATCGACAACTGCTGGTGCTGCTTACAGACATAGACCGGCACTCGGCGGCTCTGTACCGGGCACTTGCCCTGGCGCATGTCAGCGGCGCAGCGGTGCATATCGTTGGGCTGTTCGAGCCAAAAGAGGCGCATCCGTTGCGTCAGGAACGGCTGAACGAAGCCGAGATGCAGCGCCAATACGGGCTCTATCGCAAGCAGCTTGAGGAACTGGTCGAACGTCACCGGTCCAGTAATGCCTATCTGACGCTCGATACCGTCAAGGCAGAAGACCTGCGCGACCAGGCAGCCGACTACATCCGCGAGCTCAAGCCCGATATGGTCATCAAGGACACCGAAACAACACCGGCACTGGCCCGGTTTTTCGGCACGCCGCTGGACTGCGCGCTGATGCGGTCGTGCCAAGGCTTGATGCATTTCGTGCCCCGGGCAACCGCGTCCTTGCCCAAACGCATACTGGTAGCCGTGGACACCGCCTTGCACGATGAACCCGATGCCCAGATGCTATTCAACCGCGCCCTCATCCGGGCAGCCGATGCCCTGGCGCTGCAATGCGATGCGCAGTTGCACCTGCTCTCGGCATATGACCTGGTTGGTGTGTTTGCCCCGGACATGCTGGTTGCGCAGACCTGGGTCGAGGAGATGCGTGATGCCTTGCAGGAGTCCTTCGATGCATTGGCCGATGCCGAAGGTGTGCCCCTCGATTGCCGGCATTTCAAGGAAGGCGGGGCAGTGCACGTGATCCGGGAGCAGGTGGCGGCCCTGGATATCGACGTGGTGGTGCTGGGGGTAGTACAGCCCAAGGGTTTGAGCAAGCTTCTGGGCGACACCACCGAACGTCTGGTGAGCGATCCACCGTGCAGCGTACTGTCCGTTCATCCCTGCGTGATCGACACCTGGGAGCCAACGCCATGCAACTGACCTTTTTCGGCGGTACGGGCACGGTGACGGGCAGCAAGTTCCTGCTGACGCGTGATTCGACACGGGTGCTGATCGACTGCGGGCTTTTCCAGGGCTACAAGCAACTGCGCTTGCGTAACTGGGAGCCACTGCCAGCGGCACTGCGTGCGGTCGATGCGGTGGTGCTCACGCATGCCCACTTGGACCATAGCGGATACCTGCCGGTGTTGGCGCGCGAGGGCTTTAGCGGGCCAGTATATGCCACCCCTGCGACCTGTGCCCTGGCTGAAATCCTGTTGCTCGACAGTGCCCGGCTGCAGGAGGAGCAGGCCGAACATGCCAATCGTCATGGTTATTCCAAGCATTCGCCGGCCCGCCCCTTGTACACCGAGCAGGATGCCAAGCGGGTACTTCAGCTGTTCAGGCCCGTCGCGTTGCACCATCGCACCCAGATCGCGCCCGGTATCGAACTGTTGCTGCGCACGGCCGGGCACATTTTGGGCGCGGCGACCGTACAACTGACGGTGGATGGCCAGACGCTGGTGTCATCAGGTGATCTGGGGCGGCCCCACGACCCCGTGATGCGTGCGCCCGAGCTGATCGGTGCGGCCGATGCGCTGCTGGTGGAATCGACCTATGGTGACCGTTCGCACCCTGCTCAGGCTCCGGAGCGTTACCTGGCGGATGTGATCAACCAGACCCTGCTGCGCCATGGCATCACGCTGGTACCGTCATTTGCCATTGGCCGTGCGCAACTGCTGATGTACTACCTGTACACGCTCAAGCGCGACGGGCTGATACCCGACATACCCGTGTATCTCAACAGCCCGATGGCGATGGATGCCACGGCCCTTTACCAGCAGTTCAGGCGTGAGCACCGCCTGACGGCGCTGGAGTGCGCGCAGATGTGCAAAGGCACACAGATCATCCGTACGGTCGATGAATCCAGGCACCTGGATCAGCTGCGCGAACCTGCGGTGATCATTGCCGCCAGCGGCATGGCCACGGGGGGGCGGGTGTTGCACCACCTCAAGGCGCTGGCGCCCAATCCTCATAACAGCATCCTGTTCTCCGGCTTTCAGGCAGGCGGTACTCGGGGTGCCGATATTGTTGCCGGAGCGCGCAGCGTGCGCCTGCATGGCGAAGACGTGCCGATTAGGGCGCAGGTCTTTGCCATGGATAACCTGTCGGCGCATGCCGATGCGGACGAAATCATGGAGTGGTTACGCGGTTTCACCCGGCCACCGCGGCAAACCTACGTCATTCATGGCGAACCGCATGCTGCGGACACCTTGCGTCGACGGATAAGCCTTGAGCTCGGCTGGCAGGTGTGCGTGCCCGAGCACCTGGAAACGGTTGCCATAGACCCTGTGCGCTAGCACGGTGCTGGAGGTTCTCATGAATATGCAAGCAAGGGCAAAGCTCAGGGCCTGGGTAACACGGCCCAGGGGCAGCCTTGGATGGATCGCGGCAATTGCCACGCTGGTGGTTGCCGCCTCGGTGTATCAGGTGCTGGGCCCGGCCTGGCGGCTGCCCATGCGTGCCCCGGTCATTGTGCTGGCAGTGCTGGCGCTCAGCGCAGCGGTCGGGTTGGCCGTGCACCGCTGTTTCAAGGGCGCTGTGGGCGAGACCATTTTTTCCGGGCAGGGGACAGGTTGGCAAGCGAGGCTTGCCTTGGTCCGGGGTGTGGCCAGAGAGTCGAACATTATGCTGGGCATGCTGCTACTGTTGGTCGTGCTGGGCATAAGCACACTCGTGCTCGCCAGCCGTTCCGTACAAGGCATTGTGAGCGGGTGCGAGACCAACTTGCAGGCACAGATTGATCTGCCAGAGGATCGAGCGTTCGCCGCACTGGTGGCCAAATCGGTCTGCCAGTGCCTGGCGCAAACGTTTCTGGATCGCAACGGCGTCATCCGGCTGGCCCTGTTCAATACGCCGTTGCTTGAAGTCAGGGCGTTCGAGGGGGTGACCGCGGCCGATGAGCGGCAGTGCCTGGAGCAACTGGACCTGCTGCCGGAGGCCACCGCTGCGGCATCGCCTCAGGCCAGCAAAAGCCGGTGAATCAACTGGCTTGGGTCATCCGGGTCTCTGACGCTGGTAAACCCTGCTGCCTGAGCCAGGTCGCGCATCGCCACATTGGCCGCAGCGTCCATGGAATACATGTGCCGCAGGCCCTGGGCGCGTGCGTGGTCGATCAGGTGCTGGAGCAGCAATGTGCCTAAACCGTGACGCTGCCAGCTATCGAGGACGGTGACGGCGCACTCGCATTCTTCACTACCCGATTGGGTCGCGTAACGGGAAATACCGACCTCCTGCAGTTCACCGTCGACATGGGCGAGGGCCACATAGGCCATGTGCTGGTCGTGGTCAACGACCATCAGTTGATCCAGCATGGCTTCGCCAGGCTCCTTGAGCTGGCACAGGAAGCGGAAGTGGCGCGACTGTGGCGACAGGCGTTCGATAAAGGTCTTCTCGCGCTGACGGTCTTCGGGCTGTAAAGGCCTGATCAGCACATGGGTGCCGTTGTCGAGCGGTTCGATCCAGTGTTCGCCGGCCATGGCAGGAAATGACGCGGCGGCCTGGGGGCGGGGTGTTTCGGCGAATGCCATGGCAAGGCTCCTGACAGTTTGCGGTGGACAAAGAAGGCTCAGTTTCAGCGCGTCGCCTTTTGCGCGCTTGATAGTTGTCAATTACCGGGCTGATAGGCCCGCGCCTCGCTACTTTGGCTTCCAGTACTTCTGCATTTCCAGAAACAGAAAGGAAGCCGTCCAGGTGATCATTACCAGGCCAGTCAGTGCCTGCAGGCCTGTGAGGTATTTGAGGTCGCCGCTGGGTGTGATATCGCCGAAACCGATGGTGGTATAGGTGGTGAACGAGAAGTACACGCAGTCCATGAACGTGCCGTCGAAGTTGCCGCTCAGCGTGCCCCAGCCTTTGGCATTGGCCATCAGGTAATAGGCCAGGGCAAAGCACCAGACTTCCAGTGCGTGGGCCGCCAACGCACCGAACACCCCGATGACGATGCGAAACCGGCTCCAAAGCTTGAGCCGCGGTAGCCAGTCGTTCAGGCGTAGCAGGCATTCGTAATGAATCACCACCACCAGCATCACGACCAGCGCGTTGATCAGTGTGACGGTTAACATCGACGGCTCCCCTGTGGCCCTGACAGAAGTTTGGCCGATAAAGGCCATCGTGTCGGTTCTACGCTTGAACATCACGGGGTGATTGATAAAGGTCAGTCAGTGGCCGCTCTTATCGCGCTGGCTGCTGTCTCCAACGATCAACTCGCGCCCTGCGACCAAGGTCGAATCCGTGACTTCAGATTCCCTTCAGATTGACCACTGATACTCACCCCATCAAGCCAACGGGGGGAGTTTCATGACCCAGTCTCAGTGGAGCAGCCTGCTCCCATTGCCTATCGGCAGCCATGTCGACCATCACGCCCAAATGTCGCTTCATCTGCACAAGGACCCTGGCCGCGATGAGCTGGAGCACTTCATTCATCAGTGCTTTGCCAGCGTGCACCACGCTGATGTGCACCATTACCTGCCAGAACTGCTGGCACTGCATGACAGCCAGGGTCGGCTGATTGCTGCCGCAGGCTTGCGCCCGGCCAGCAGCGGGCCGCTGTTTCTCGAGCACTACCTGGATGAGCCGCTGGAAGCTGCAGTTTCACGCTTAGCGGGCTGCCCCCTTGAGCGTGAGTGCATGGTCGAAGTCGGCAACCTGGCCTCGCTCAGTGCCGGTAGCGCGCGAATCATGATCATAGCGGTGACCTGGCTACTGGCTACACGGGGCCTGAAGTGGGTGGCATTCACCGGCGCGACGACACTGATCAACAGCTTCCAGCACCTGGGGTTGGTGCCATCGGTACTGGCGGCGGCCGACCCGGCTCGGCTGAATGGGCAGGTGGACCAATGGGGTACCTACTACGCTCAGCATCCGCAAGTCTTTGCCGGCAGCATTGGTCATGGCTTCGATGCCTTGAGCAAGGCTGGGGTGTTCCAGCGCCTAGGGTTGCCAACCGCCTTCCAGGAGACTGGTCATGCCGCATGAACTGGAGCGCTTCCATCAACTGCTGGTCACGTTTTCCCGCGATCACGGTGACGCCATTGCCGTGCAAGGGGCGACTGAGCGCTTCACCTACAGGCAGCTACTGGCAGAGGTGGGGTTGCGCACCCACGGCTTGCGTACGTGTTCGCCAGGCCCTCTGGTACTGGCGCTGGATAGCAGCCCGCAGTTGGTGTTCTGGGATTTGGCGGCGCTGTTTGCCGAGCGTCCTTGTGTAATCGTGCCGTCGTTCTTCAGTGTTGCCCAGTTCAGCCATTGCATCGAGCAGAGTGGCGCCAGCCATGTGCTGTGCGACCCGCAATGGCACGGTACGCTCGCCGAACTGGGGTTCGTTCAGCAGGACGTGTTCTGGGTTCGCGAGGCAGAGCCCGCTGCAGCGCTGCCTGCAGGTACCGCCAAGATCACCTACACCTCCGGCAGCACGGGCAAGCCCAAAGGCGTGTGCCTTTCTGCAGCGGCCCTGTTGCGTGTCGCCCGGGAACTGGAGGTGGCCAGCCGGCCCAGTGAACCTCAGCGTTACTTGGCGGTGCTGCCGCTGGGCGTGCTGCTGGAAAACCTTGGTGTCTACGCCGCATTGATGGCCGGGGCGAGTGTGCTGCTTTACCCCCAGGCGCAACTGGGCATGGGCGGTGCAAGCCAGGTCGATTTCAAGCGCTTGCTGGGGGCCATCGCCCTGAGCGGCGCGCAGAGCCTGATTCTGGTGCCGCAGCTGTTGATGGGGCTGATCACTGCTATCGAGCGTGGGCTGATGCGGGTGGGGGCGCTACGGTTCGTTGCGGTCGGCGGTGCCCGTGTGGCACCCAGCTTGCTGGCCCGCGCCGAAGCGATCGGCCTGCCGGTGTTCGAGGGCTATGGCTTGTCTGAGTGCGCTTCAGTGGTGGCCTTGAACCGGCCGGGCGCAACCCGCCGAGGCAGTGTCGGCAAGCCGCTGCCCCATGTGCAGGTGCGGATCGCCGAGGACGGGGAGGTATTGGTGGCGGGCTCGGTGCTGCTCGGCTATCTGGAGGAACCACCCGTCTGCGATAGCTGGTGGGCCACCGGCGACCTAGGCCATTTCGACGAGGAGGGCTACCTGTACCTCGATGGTCGCAAGAAACACCAGTTCATCACCAGCTTCGGGCGCAACGTCAACCCGGAATGGGTGGAGGTCGAACTGACCCAGAGCGGCGTGATCGCCCAGGCGTTCGTACATGGCGAGGCCCTGCCAAAGAACCTGGCATTGCTCTGGCCGCTGGACCCCGCTACCCCCGACACCCTCATCGACCAGGCTGTGCAGCAGTGCAATGCCTTGCTGCCGGACTACGCCAGGGTCCATGCCTGGCGTCGCCTGCCGTGCCCCCTGTCCAGTACCGACGACACACTGACCGCCAATGGCCGCCCGCGCCGCGAGGCCATCCTGCGGCGTTACCACTCCCTGTTATCCGACATCCCTTTGTGAGGTCTGCCATGTCCTTTTTCGATACCCTGCAAATGCAAACCACCCAGGAGCGTCAGGCCCTATTTGCCGTGCCGGTTATACGCGATGCGCTGGCGGGGCACGTCAGCATCGACAGCTATGTGGCCTTCCTGACTCAGGCATACCACCATGTACGCCATACCGTGCCGCTGATGATGGCGTGCGGGGCGCGCCTGCCTTCGCGCCTGGAATGGCTGCGCGGCGCCGTGTGTGAATACATCGAGGAGGAGTACGGCCACGAGCAGTGGATCCTCAATGACATCAATGCCTGTGGTGCCGATTGGGAGGCGGTGCGTGACGGTCGCCCGGCGCTGCCGATCGAGCTGATGGTCGCTTACCTTTACGACTTGATTGCCCGTGGCAACCCGGTCGGGCTGTTTGGCATGGTCAATGTGCTCGAAGGCACCAGCATTGCCCTGGCCACCCAGGCCGCCGGCACAATCCAGCGCACGCTGGCGTTGCCCGACAGGGCCTTCAGCTACCTCAGCTCCCATGGCGCGCTGGACCAAGACCACATGGTCACCTACCGGCAGTTGATGGACCGCCTTGATGATGCTGACGACCAGCGGGCTGTGATCCATGCGGCCAAAGTGGTTTACCGGCTGTATACCGACATGTTCCAGGGGCTGCCGCGTGCGGGCCTGCAAGAGGTGCGTCATGCGCTTGTCTGAGTGTGTAGTCATACTCACCGGCGCCAGCGGAGGCATCGGCCTGGAGCTGGCCGAACAGTTGTGTGCAGCCGGTGCCCGGGTACTGGCGGTGAGCCGGCAGATGGGCAAGCTCGCCGGATTGATGAACCGTTATCACGACAGGCTGCTCTGGCAGTCGGTGGATCTGCGCAGCCATGAGGGGCGTGAGCAGGTGCTTGCCCGTGCCCGGGAGATGGGCGGGGTCAACGTCCTGATCAATGCCGCGGGCGTGAACCGTTTTGCCCTGTTCGACCAGATCGACGAGCAGGCGCTGGACGAGTTGCTGGACATCAACCTCAAAGCCGCCCTGCAACTGACGCGTGTGTGCCTGCCGCTGCTGCGCGCACAACCCAGGGCGCTGGTGGTCAACGTCGGTTCCACCTACGGCTCGATCGGCTACCCCGGCTATGCCACCTACTGCGCCAGCAAGTTTGCCCTGCGCGGCTTCTCGGAGGCGCTGCGCCGCGAGCTGGCCGATACCTCGGTGAATGTCATGTACGCCGCACCCCGGGCGACCCGCACCGCAATGAACAGCAGCGCTGCCACGGCGCTCAACCAGGCGCTGAAGGTCGGCATGGACGACCCGGCAGATGTGGCCCGCGCTGTGCTCAAGGCCGTGCAGTCAGAACGCAGCGAGCTTTATCTGGGCTGGCCGGAAAAGCTCTTCGTGCGCATCAACGGCATGTTGCCCGGCGTGGTCGACCGTGCGCTGCGCAAGCAACTGCCGGTGATCCGTCGTTACCTCGTTAGCCATTCGAAGGAGTCGATCAAATGAAACGTCTGTTCATCGCAGGCCTGCTGGCGTTCGCACCGCTCACCTGGGCGTTGGACCAGGCCGGCAGCCAACAATTGGCTAACTTGCAGCAGCGCTGGGCGCAGATCCAGTACCAGACGCCTAAAGACAAACGCGCCGATGCGTTCGAGAAGCTGGCAGCCGACGCTTCCACCCTGGTTCACCAGCACCCGGGCTCGGCCGAGCCCTTGATCTGGGAGGGGATCATCAACAGCAGTTGGGCGGGTGCCACCGGCGGCCTGGGGGCGCTGGGCAAGGTCAAGTCGGCCAAGGCCAGCCTCGAAGAGGCGATGAAACTCGACCCCAATGCCCTGCAGGGCTCGGCTTATACCAGCCTGGGCACCTTGTACGACCAGGTGCCGGGCTGGCCTATCGGTTTCGGTGACAGCGACAAGGCAGATACCTTGTTGCGCAAGGCGCTGCACATAAACCCCAACGGTATCGACAGCAATTACTTCTGGGCCGATCATCTGTTCCGGCAAAAACGCTACGCTGAAGCCACCGCCGCCCTGGAAAAAGCACGCCAGGCGCCGCCACGGCCAGGCCGCGAACTGGCCGATCAGGGCCGGCGTGGCGATATCGATGCTTTACTCAAGGCCATCAAGGACAAACAGGACTGAACATGCGGTTGCTGCTGGTTGAGGATGATACCGCCCTGGGCGAGGGGATCTGCGACGGGTTGCGCCAAGAGGGCTACACCCTCGACTGGTTGCGCGATGGCCTGAGCGGGCTGCATGCCCTGCAACACGAAGTGTTCGACCTGGTGATCCTCGACCTCGGGCTGCCGCGGTTGGGCGGCATTGAGCTGCTGCGAAGGTTGAGGGCAGGGGGCAACAGCCTGCCGGTACTGATCCTCACCGCGCGCGATGCGACCGAGGACCGTATCTCTGGCCTGGATGCCGGTGCCGACGACTACCTGGTCAAACCTTTCGACCTCAACGAGCTCAAGGCCCGCCTGCGCGCCTTGCTCAGGCGCAGCGCCGGGCGGGCCAAGGTGCTCATCGAGCACGCAGGTGTAAGCCTGGACCCTGCCACCCAGCAGGTGCACTACAACGGTGTGCCCGTGATACTGACGCCCAAGGAGTATCGCCTGCTGCACGAGTTGCTCGCGCAACCGGGCAAGGTGTTCACGCGTGAGCGGCTGACCCAGCTGCTGTATGGCTGGGACGAGGAGCCTGAGAGCAACACGCTGGAGGTGAACATCTATCACTTGCGCAAGAAACTGTTCAACGGCCTGATCCGCACGGTGCGCGGTATCGGTTATCTGGTCGAGGCCAAGCTGTGAGCTCGTTGCGCCAGCGCACATTGTGGCGGGTGATGGTGCTGATGCTGCTCGGCACCGGTTTGTTGGCGTTGTACAACTATCACGACAGCCGACGCGAGATCAACGAAGTCTACGATGCCCACATGGCTCAGAATGCCCGGCTGTTGCAGGGAGTGATGAACCTGCCGGTGCAGGATGGCAACCGCGAAAAGCTGTATCAGGCATTCAACGAGGCGCTGGGCAAGGCCGGGCGCCACCGTGTGGGCCACCCCTATGAGAGCAAGCTGGCGTTCCAGGTGTGGGGTGAGGGAGCACGGTTGCTGGTGCACACCCCCAGTGCACCGACGCTCGACGCACCGCCTACGGCGGCGGGCTTCTACGATTTTGCCAGCGGTGGTGAACAGTGGCGCGGCTTTGTATTACCGGTGCCCGAAAAACAGTGGGTAATCTGGGTGGGTGAGCGCGACGATGTGCGTTACGACCTGATCGATCGCATCGTACGCCATACCCTGTTCCCATTCCTGCTCGGCAGCCTGGGCCTGGCGCTGTTGGTCTGGGCGGCCATCGGCTGGGGGTTGCGCCCGTTGCAGAACATGGCCGATGTGATTCGTGCGCGCCATGCCGACTCCCTCGAACCGCTGCAACTGGTGCCGTTGCCGACCGAGCTTGAGCCCATGCAGGCCGCCATCAACCGCCTGCTGGCGCAGATCGATGACCTGCTGCGGCGCGAGCATCGGTTCATTGCCGACGCCGCCCATGAGATGCGCACGCCGCTGGCGATCCTGCGCCTGCATGCGCAAAACGCTCAGGCCGCCATTACCGATGCCGAGCGCCAGAAAGCCCTCGGCTTTCTGATTGGCGGCGTGGACCGGCTGACCCGGGTGGTCAACCAGTTGCTGACCCTCGCCCGCGTCGAGCCGCGCCTTGGTCAGCGCGCCACCACCCGTGTCGACCTGGGCGAAGTGCTCACCGATGTGCTGGCGGATCTCACCCCCTGGATACTGGATCGCGGTCTGGAGCCCTCGCTGGATCTCAGCGAAGGTGACCATGGCCTGATGATCGATGCCGGAGCGCTGGGCATCGCCTTGCAGAACCTGGTTTCCAATGCGGTAGAGCATTCACCGCCTGGCGGGCGTATCACGGTATCACTGAGGCGCCTGGCAAATCGCTTCGAACTGGTTGTCGAAGATGAAGGCCCTGGTATAGACGAGGCGAATCTTGTGCGGGTATTCGAGCGCTTCTATAGCCGCAATAGCCCCAATGGCGCAGGGCTGGGGTTATCCATCGTGGCCACTATTGTCGAGCGGCTGGGTGGGGAGGTGCGCCTGGAAAACAGGGCCACTGGTGGGCTGGCTGCCATCGTGTCGCTTCCCTTGCAGTGAGCTGCCCGATACTGTCTCAAAGGCCTCTAGAAGGTGCTGCTCAGCAGCCAACCGAGCACGCCGCAGCTCAGGACAACCAACCAAGCAGGCCACTTCCAGAACATCTGGGCCATCAAGGCGATCAGCGCCCATGCCAAGTCTGCTGGCTTGGTTATGGCGCTCGTCCACACCGGTTGGTACAAGGTAGCCAGCAGAAGCCCGACCACGCCGGCGTTTACCCCGGCAAGCGCTGACTGGCTGCTGGCGCTGCGCCGCAGTGCTTCCCAGAAGGG
Source organism: Pseudomonas sp. E1MeOHC2 (assembly GCF_058745025.1). NCBI lineage: Bacteria > Pseudomonadati > Pseudomonadota > Gammaproteobacteria > Pseudomonadales > Pseudomonadaceae > Pseudomonas > Pseudomonas sp. E1MeOHC2. The sequence goes on along the minus strand of NZ_CP196675.1, from coordinate 5,202,871 downwards.
AACTACACCGATCACCAACAGGAAGGAGGGGGTGAAAATGGCGAGAATGCCAACGGTCGCGCCCACCCAGCCGGACGGCTGCACGCTCATGGATGCACCCAGGAAGCCTGCAAACGTGAAGAGTGGGCCCGGTATGGCCTGCGCCAGGCCATAACCTACGAGAAAGGTGTCATTTGTGACCCAGCCATTGGCCACTGTGGCCGACTCAAGCAACGGTAGAACGACATGCCCGCCGCCGAATACCAGCGAGCCTGCGCTATAAAAGGCGTTGACCATTGCCAGTGCTTGCGAGGGCCAGATGCGGGTCAATAGCGGCAAACCCACCAACAAGGCAAAGAACAGTACCAGCGCAGCCAGCCCGACCTTTCGGCTGACTGAAAACGGCAGCTCTTCCCCTGCCGGGGAGCCCGGAGGCTTTAGCAGGATCAAGCCTGTGATGGCCGAGCCTGAGATCACGGCTATCTGCCCGATCGCGTTGGGCCACAGCAGAGCGGTACAGGCAGCGAACAGGGCGATGGTTACGCGCGCAACATCGGTGCAAAGGCTACGTGCCATGCCCCACACCGCCTGGGCCACCACGGCGACTGCGACGATTTTCAGGCCGTGCAACAGGCCACTTGGGGCGCCACCTCCCCATGCCCCCAGGCCCTGAGCACACAGCGTCAGCAGGAGGGCCGATGGCAATGTGAACCCTGCCCACGCAGCGACAGCGCCCGCGAACCCCGCCCGTGACAGGCCCAGAGCGATGCCGACCTGGCTGCTGGCGGGGCCGGGAAGCAGTTGGCACACGGCGACCAGCTCGGCATAACTGCGCTCACTGAGCCATTGGCGGCGCGCTACAAATGCTTCACGGAAGTAACCCAGGTGCGCAATGGGGCCACCGAAAGACGTCAGCCCCAGGCGCAAGAACACCAGAAACACCGACCAGGCAGAGTCGCTGGGCTTCACGCCGCAGTGAGTGCGTTCTGACAAGGCAGGCTCCTTGGGTGAGTGACGCTGCAGTTTTTGGTGGGGAACAGCCTGCCTTGAGGCTTGTTGTGGCGCTCGGTTTCACAGGCATTGAAAATCCAGCGACAAACCCTCAGAACCCGCACTCATTTGTGCAAAGTTTGCTGTTCGCCGCCTACGCTGTCCAGAGTCTTGGTCAGCAGGAGGCACCATGAGCAATTTCCCTATCGTTGCTACCGTCCTGTCTATGGTATTGGGCCTTTCTGTCACACGCCTGCTTCTGGGGGCGGTGACCGTCTTCCGTATCCGTCGCAACGCTGCTCCAGACTGGGTGGCTCTGGTCTGGGCGGTCATGCTCTTCACCACCCAGATGGATTTCTGGTGGGCGGTCAATTCGCTGCCGCAAGTAAGGGCGACCTTCTCGTTCCAGGAATTTTTGCTGTTGGTGCTGCTGGCACTTGCGCTGTTCGTTTCCTCGGCGCTGATGTTGCCCAGCCGGAGCGAGGACGAGCTCGAAGGGCTTCGCGTGTATTTCGAGCAGGATGGCCGCTACGCCCTGCTGTTCCTGTCGGGCTATTACCTGCTTGGGTTCATCGTCAACATTCTGTTGTTCGGCGTTTCGCCTCTGGCGCTTTGGGGCGCCCTTGACGTGATCATGATCACGATCCCGCTGTGTGTGTTTGCAGCCGGCTCGCGCAAGGCCTATGCGCTGCTGACCGTGGCATTCGTACCTATCATTGTTGTGGACCTGGTGATATCGCTAGTGGCGTGACCGAGGGCAGGCGTTGCCTATTAAAATCTATGCGAGGCAATAAAATATCTGTACAGAGTGCTATTGTTGTACAGTATTTAGGTGTGCTCGAGGTCAGTATGGTGCACCGTGCTCGTTGGACCTGCCTTTGTCTGCTACTGGCTGCCTTTTCGGCGATGGCGGGCTGGCGAGCGGAGGTGCCTGGGGCGCAACGGCTGGGGGGCGGTGAGTTCACCTGGTTTGGCCTGCGTCTTTACACAGCCCAATTATGGACAGCAGGGCCAGTTCATGACTGGAACCAGCCTTTCGCCCTTGAGCTCCTCTACCACCGATCGCTGTCCAGGGACACCTTGGTACAGGCCAGCCTCAAGGAAATGCGCCGCCTCAACGCCGGCAGCATAACGCCGCAACAACGCACGGCGTGGGCCCATGCGATTGAACATGCATTCGTGGACGTGCGCCCCGGCATGCGCATTACTGGCTTGTACCTGCCGGGGCAGGGCTGCCGCTTTTACGTCGACGGTAAACTCAGCCGCGAAATCGCCGACCCGGTCTTTGCAAGGGCATTCTTTGCCATCTGGCTCGACCACGGAGCCCGGGATACACAACTGCGTCAGCGCCTGCTTGGGCTGGCTGGCAACGACCGAGGAACATGAACATGTACAAAGTGCTGTTGCTGGTTTCCTGCCTGCTTCTGGGCAGCTGTGGCAATGTCGGTGTCGAGCACTATGCCCAAGAGCAACCGAAACTGGACCTGGCTGCATTTTTCTCGCGACCGGTGCAGGCCTGGGGGATGTTCCAGAAGCGTTCAGGGGAAGTGGTCAAGCGCTTCCACGTGCGTATCGACAGCCGCCGCGAAGGTGAGCGGCTGATCCTTGACGAACATTTTCTCTACAGCGATGGCACTCGCCAGCAGCGTACCTGGACACTGGTGCCGGACGGCCCTGGCCGCTGGCGCGGAACCGCGGGGGACGTGATCGGCGAGGCGCGCGGCGAAGTCGCGGGTAACGCGCTGCGATGGCGTTACCAGCTGGACCTGCCGGTTGACGGGCGGCACTGGCAGGTAGACCTGGACGACTGGATGTACCTCATGGATGACGACACCCTGATCAACCGTTCGAGCATGAGCAAGCTGGGCGTTGAGATTGGCCAGATCACCCTGTTCTTCCGCCGCCTGCCAGAGGGCACACCATGAACCTGATCGCGCTTACCCAGCTGGTCTCGACCGGCGAAGCAAAGGAACTTGAACTGCTGTCGCTGGAGGGTGGCTTCTACCTCCTGCGCGCTTTGACCGACGCCGGCCCCGTGACATTGAGCGATGCGCATGGGCAGCCCGTTCGCGTGCGCTCCACTACCGAGCTGCGGCAGCTGTTGGCCGACCTGCCACCTGTGCCCTGCATGCTGGTACAGCAGGTGGTGCATGATGAGATGTGCGGACAACGTGACGGCCCCATTGCGCCGCTGCGCGTACCGGTAACGCTCACCAGCCAGTGGTAGCCTGAACGATGCGCCTGGGCCTTGTGCTGGGTGACCAGCTGTCGTTCGACCTGGCGAGCCTGGCTGCCCTTGACCCCGCCCGCGATGCTGTTCTGATGGCGGAAGTGGAGGGTGAGGCTCGCTACGTGCCGCATCATCCGCTCAAGATCGTGCTCATCTTCAGCGCCATGCGGCACTTTGCCCAGGCCCTGCGTGAGCGGGGTTGGCAGGTGCATTATGTCGAGCTCGATGCTGACGGCAACAGCGGCAACAGCGGCAACAGCGGCAACAGCGGCAGCATCGTTGGCGAGTTGCATCGCTGGCAACACGCCCTGGGCGCCACGCACATTCACTTGACCGAGTGCGGGGAGTGGCGCCTGGAGCAGGCTTTGCGTGATGCCGCATTGCCCCTCGTGTGGCATCGCGACACGCGTTTTCTGTGCTCCCGCGAAGCCTTCGCGCGCTGGGGCCATGAGCGACGCCAGCTGGGTATGGAGCACTTCTACCGTGGCATGCGCAAGCGAACCGGCCTGCTTATGGAGCCCGACGGCAGTCCGGCAGGTGGGGCCTGGAATTTTGATGGTGACAACCGCAAGTCATTACCTCGCCAGTTGCGTGGGCCATTCGCTGCGCATTTCCCACAGGACGGAATCACGGCAGCGGTGGTCGCCCTAGTACGTCGGCGCTTCAGCGACCACTACGGGGACATCGACGGCTTCGACTACCCGGTGACCCATGCCGAGGCACAGCAGCTATGGCAGCACTTTCTGGATTTTAGCCTGGCGGCTTTCGGCGACTACCAGGACGCGATGGCCGAGGGCGAGCCGTACCTGTTCCATGCCCGCATCAGTGCGGCGCTCAACATCGGGCTTCTGGATGTGCGATGTCTGTGTGAGGAGGTCGACAAGGCCTGGCGCGAGGGGCGGGTGCCGCTTAATGCAGCTGAAGGCTTCATTCGCCAGTTAATCGGTTGGCGCGAGTATGTACGTGGCATTTACTGGCTGCGCATGCCGGAGTATGCCGGGCTCAATCACCTGGGCAACGACCGAGCGTTGCCTGAATTCTATTGGACCGGGCACACCCGCATGCGTTGCATGGAACAAGCCATCGGGCAGACCCTGCGGTTGGGCTACGCGCACCATATCCAGCGGCTGATGGTTACCGGCAACTTTGCCTTGCTGGCCGGTATCGTGCCCACCGCGATTTGTGAGTGGTACCTGGCGGTCTACATTGACGCTTTCGACTGGGTCGAACTGCCCAACACGCTTGGCATGGTGATGCACGCCGACGGCGGCTACCTGGGTTCCAAGCCCTACTGCGCCAGTGGCCGTTACATCCAGCGCATGTCCGATCATTGCAAGGCTTGCAGTTACAAGGTCGATCATGTGATCGAGGACGATGGCTGCCCGTTCAATGCCCTGTACTGGCATTTTCTCATCCGCCATCGCCCCCTGCTGTCGACGAACCCGCGTTTGGCTCTGGTCTATCGCAGCCTCGATGGCATGACGGCTAGCCGGCGCGACGCCGTGTGGCAGCGTGGCCAGGCACTGTTGGCGCAGCTCGATGCGCAGCAGGCGTTATGAAAAAGAGCCTTTTGCCCAGCAAGGTCTGCGTGGTGTGTGGTCGGCCGTTCAACTGGCGTAAGCGCTGGGCTCGCTGTTGGGAGCAGGTGCGCTACTGCTCCGAGCGATGCCGCAGGTCAGCGCCGCGCTGCGAGGCGCGCGAGCAGTGGCAGGGCCAAGGCCCAAGTCGGCATCAGTAGCAGGCCGGTTTGCAGCGCGCCAAGCGGCAGGGCGACATCCGCAAACCTTGCGCCGCCTACGTAGGCCAAGGGGCCACCCAGTGCGCCCAGCAGCGCACCGAGCTGCCAGTGCCTGCCGGCCCATGCCAGGCTGTGTCGCATGCCGCTGGCCAGCACCAGCCACAGCAGCGCCAGCCACAGTGGCAGCGGCCAGGCGTCGAAACCGAACATCCCCAGTGCCCCCAGCGCGCTATCGAGCACACAACCGGCCAAGGTGACGCGCAACAGCGCCTTGACCTCGGCGTTAGCATCCGGGCACAGGCGCAAGTGCACCACCACACCTGCAATCACCAGCAGCAATAGCCAGGGGCGTTCGGCGCCCAGCACGCAGATCCACCAGCCAGCCTGTAACCAGACGGCATTGGCGACCAGCCAGCGCCCGGGCATCAGGCACCGTAAGGCAATGGGGCGCGCCGTGCCAGTGGGGCTGCCCACAGCAGGTGCGCAACGCCGATGGTGCGCTCCTCGAAACCGCCCTGGCAGTAACACAGGTAGAACTCCCACAGGCGCTGGAACATGTCGTCGTAGCCCAGGTCCGTCAGTGCTGTGCGCGCCTGGCGCAGGTTTGCACGCCAGTGCTGCAGGGTGTGGGCATAGTCCCGGCCGAAGTCTTCCATGTGCACGAGGTTGAGTGCGGTATGCCGGGTGGCGGTGTCGAGCAATACGCTCAGCGAAGTCAGGGCGCCACCGGGGAAAATGTAGCGCTGGATGAAGTCGACCGAGCGCCGCGCTTGGGCGTAGCGCTGGTCGCGGATGGTGATCGCCTGCAGCAGCATCAGGCCGTCGGGCTTGAGTAGCGAGGCACACTGGCGGAAATACACGGGCAGGTAACGATGGCCGACTGCCTCGATCATTTCGATCGAAACCAGTTTGTCGAAGGTGCCTTGAAGGTCGCGGTAGTCTTCGCGAAGTACCTTGACGCGCTGCTCCAGCCCGAGGGCCTGAACGCGCGCCAGGGTATGGCTGTACTGCGCCTCGGAGAGCGTCGTGGTGGTGACCCTGCAGCCGTATCGGGTGGCTGCGTGGATCGCCAGGCTGCCCCAGCCGCTGCCAATTTCAAGCAGGTGATCGTCAGGCTGCAGTTCAAGCTTCTGGCAGATGCGCTCCAGCTTGTGCAACTGGGCTTGCTCCAGTGTTTGCCCGGGATGTTCGAATTGGGCCGCCGAATACATCATGGTGGGGTCCAGCAGCCGCTCGAACAGGGAATTGCCCAGGTCGTAATGGGCCAGAATATTGCGCCGGGCACCGCGTTTGTTGTTGCGGTTTAGCCGGTGCAGAAGCCTCAGGGCAGGGCGGCCGAAACGGGCCAGGCCACCCTCGAGCGCGTCGAGCACTTCAAGGTTGGCGACGAACAGGCGGGTCACCAGCGCCAGGTCGGGGCTTCGCCAATAGCCGTGGATGTAGGCTTCGCCAGCACCGATCGAGCCATTGCCGGCGACCAGGCTCCAGGAGGCGTCATCGAGGATCTCCACCTCGGCTTGCAACGGGCTGTCGACATCACCGAAACTCCACTCCTGCCCGTGGCAGAGCAGGCGCAGATGGCCGTGGCGCAGCTTGCCCAGCTGGGCGAGCACGGCGCTTCGTGCCAGCCCGCCGAGCAAGGGCGCAAGGCCCGCGAACTTGCTAACGCTCAGTGTGGGATTTGACATCATCAGGGTCCTCGCAAGGTTGGCCCAGCGCCAGGTCATTCTGGCTGGTGGTGTGGTCATGCACGGGGGTGCGTTTGAGTAGCAGGCGTAGCGCTTGCCAGTAGATGGCCGAGACAGTGCGCAGGCTCATCCATGGGAATGTCATGACATATCGACGCAGCGCGGTTCCATCCAGTGGTTGACGGTGCAGGGCGAGGTCGGCCTCGAACACCTTGCGGCCGTTTTGCCAGTTCTGCATGTGGATGCGTACATGGTCCGCGCTCAGGGAAAAGCGCAGGTGATAGTCCATGTTCAGTGGCATGAACGGCGAAACATGGAAGGCCTTGGCCACGGTGAAGGGCATGGCAAGGTTGTCTTGAACTGGTAGCACGTAATGAAAGCGCTCACGCCACGGGGTGTTGCTCACTTCCATCAGGATCGCCGTCAGGCAACCGTCGCGGTCATGGCAGAAATAGAAACTCACCGGGTTGAACGACAGCCCCCAGCAACGCAGTTGCGTGAGCAGCCGCACCGGGCCTTCGGGCATATGCCCCGTGGCCTGCCCGACCAGCAACCGTGCGGCCTGTGCCAGGGCTTCGCCGTTACGGGTCTGCGCTGGCAGGTAGTCGGTCTCGCGCCAGCACAGCGGTGCGAGGCGCCAGCGCCCCAGCCAGCGTGACAGGCCCATCAGCCAGGCTTGTTCGTCCAGGTCCAGGTAGAACATGCCAATCCGGTAGCGGAAAGCATGGCGCCGCGGGGTCAGCCGACGGTGACTGATCCAGCCCAGACAAAGGCTGCTGTTCACAATTGCTCTCCGAAGTGCGCAGCCACCTTCAGCGCGCTGACCACCCCGTCCTCATGAAAGCCGTTGCCCCAGTAGGCGCCACAGAAGTAACTGTGCTGCTGACCCTGCAGTTGTGCCTGGCAAGCCTGTGCGTCGGACGCGGCAATGCTATACTGCGGATGGGCATACTGGAAGCGCGCGATCACCTGCGCCGGGTCTATCAGTGCGGTCTGGTTGAGGCTCACGCAGAAGGTTGTCGGTGCCTGGATTCCTTGCAGAATGTTCATGTTGTAGGTCAGCGCGGCGGGAGCCTTTTCTGGGCCGCCCAGGCGGTAGTTCCAGCTGGCCCAGGCGTTCCTGCGGCGTGGCAGCAGGCGGGTATCGGTGTGCAGCACCACGTCGTTGCTGGCGTAGCCGATGGCGCCGAGCACGGTGCGCTCCTGCATGCTTGGGGTTTCCAACAGCGCCAAAGCTTGGTCGCTGTGGCAGGCGAACACTACATTGTCGAAGCGTTCGGTGCCGGCCGTGCTCACCAGGGTCACGCCACCCTCATCGCGGCTTACCCGGGATACCTTACAGTTGAGGCGGATGCGTTCGGCAAACGGTCGGCACAGCGGCGCGACATAGCTGCGTGAACCGCCTTCAACCACCCGCCACTGGGGACGTTGGTTGACCGACAACAAGCCGTGGTTGCGACAGAAGCGCACGAAGAACTCAAGGGGGAAATGGAGCATGTCGGCGCGGGACATCGACCAGATCGCCGACCCCATCGGCACGATGTAGTGATTGATGAACCGCTGCCCGTAGCGCCGTGTCCTAAGGTAGGTGCCCAGGGTGGTGTGGGCATCGATACGCTGGTTGTCCAGGTCGGCCAGTGCCTGACGGTTGAAACGCAGAATATCCCGTATCATGCCCCAGAAACCTGGGGACACCAGGTTGCGGCGTTGGGCAAACAGCGTGTTCAGATCGTGACCGTTGTATTCCAGGCCAGTGATCGGATCATGCACGGAAAAACTCATTTCGGTCGACTGCGAGGCGACCTTGAGCTGGTCGAGCAAGCGAATGAAGTTGGGGTAGGTCCAGTCGTTGAAAACGATAAAGCCGGTATCTATTGCATGGCGCTGGCCCTTCCAGATCACATCGAGGGTGTGCGTGTGGCCTCCGATCCATTGCTCGGCCTCGAAAACCGTTACTTCATGCTTGCGTGATAGCAGATAGGCGCAGGTCAGCCCCGCGATGCCACTGCCGATGATTGCGATACGCATGGATCATCATTCCTGTTCATGACGGGCGAGGCGTTGGCCGAGTGCCAAACGCAGGCGCGCGGGTAGAGCCCCTAACAGGCGCAACACCAAGGTGAAAAGGCCGGGAAAGTTGATTTCCAGGGGGCGCCGGGGCAGGCGCCTGGCGATATGCCGCGCTGCGCGCTGCGCAGTCCACAGCTGCGGCATGGGGAAATCGTTGCGACGGGTCAGTGGCGTGTCGACGAAGCCAGGGCTGACCAGGGTGACCGCGATACCCTCGCGAGCCAGGTCTATTCGCTGTGACTCCACCAGATAGCGCACCGCGGCTTTGGACGCGCCATAGGCGCCGGCGCGGGGCAGGGCCAGCCAGGTCACAGAACTGCCCATTACCACCAGGTGAGGGCGCTGGCCGGCGCGAAGCAAGGGCAGTGCCGCCGCCAGGCAGTAGCTGACACCCAGCAGGTTTGTGCGCATTACACGCTCGACCAACGCTGGATTGAAATGCCCCGGCTCCAGGTATTCGCAGGTGCCGGCATTGAGAATGGCCATGTCCAGCCCTCCCCAGGTCTGCTCGATACGTGCGGCGATCCCGGCGACCTGCTCCGGGTTGTCAAGATCACCAATGGCCAGTAATACCTGCCCGGGAAACTTTTCGGCCAGAGGGGCAAGGCGATCGGCATGGCGCGCGCCCAAGGCAACCTGGTGGCCTTGCTCCAGAAGGAGGTGTGCGAGTGCGGCACCGATACCGCTGCTTGCGCCGGTCAACCAGCATCGGCTCATGCCAGCCTGCCTTTGAGCCAGCGGATTGCACCGCCCATCAGGGGGAGGTGTTCATAAAGCATGGCACCGGCGTCGAAATAGTCCTGGTGAAAATGCACGCGGTCGCGCCAATGCAAGCAGCTACACCCTTGCAACGTGATCGGCTGACCGCGGGCCAGGCGTGGGTGGCAAAACTGCAGCGTCCAGCGCAGGTAGCCTTGCCCGGGCCTTATCTCGTCGGCGCTGGTGATGGAATAGCGGATATCCCTAGCGTTGGCATACAACTGCGCGAAATAGGCGCGCAGGGCCTGCAGCCCCTGTATGTGATGCAGAGGGTCGCGAAAGGTGACATCTTCGCTGTACAGTTTTTCCAGCGTGTCGAGGTTGGCCCCATCGAGGTTGGCGAAGCGCTCGACGAATTGCTGTAGGTACGCTGACATGCTGGGCTCCAGTCGATCCTGTACAAAATTTGTTTGTTGTACAGGTATAGCTGAAGCCCAAGCATTAATCTATACAGGATGGCGATTTTGTATAGGTTTTGTCATTGCTCGGTCTGTCCCAGTTGCCAGCGCAATTCAGCCACTTCAGCCTCCAGCTCGCGTACCTTCTCCTCGGCGCATATCTGCGCTGTGACGTCGCGCTGAATGCCGATGTAGTACGTCAGCTGGTCCGCTTCGTTGTACACGGGCGTGATGGACAACTCATTCCAGAAAAGGCTCCCGTCCTTGCGGTAGTTGCGCAGCACCTGGCAGCAGGGGCGGCCTTCGCGGATCGCATCGCGGATGGTTGCCAGGCCCTCTTGGTCATGAGCCTCGCCCTGAAGAAAACGGCAGTCCTGATAGAGGATATCGTCGGCGCTATAGCCGGTCAGGCGCTCGAAGGCGGGGTTGACGTAGATAAGGATACTGTCATTACCTTCCTGCTCGGCGACGACGATACCATCGTTCGAATGCTCGACCATCAGTTGCAGGAGTTTCGCGTTGATCATAGGGCCCACCTACAGCGTTTCGTATGCGATATGCGCAGCGTAGCTTCTGTGCAGAAGGTTTCGGCGCCGTTTGTTGCATGATGAACCAAGGAGGCTCGCCGCAGAAGGTGCATATGGGTTTAGAATGGTTTACCACTCGGATATTCCCTCGTTATGACTGACGCCACCCCACCCAATTTGCTACCTATGCGCGATGTCGTCAGCATGACCGGCATCAACCCGGTGACCCTACGTGCCTGGGAGCGGCGCCATGGGTTGCTACGTCCGCAGCGCACCGAGGGCGGCCATCGCCTGTACACGGTGGGTGATGTCCAGCGCATACGCGACATCTTGCGCTGGACGGCAAACGGCCTGTCCGTCAGTAAGGTCGGCGATCTGCTCGCGGCGCAGCCTGAGGCGTCTGCGCAGCAGCATTCGGCCTTTGACGATTGGCGCGCGGCCGTGGTGCGCGCAACCAAGGCATTCGATGGGCCGGCACTGGAGGGGATCCATGGTCAGTTGTTCACTCTCTTGCCGAAGGCCACCGTGCTGCGTGAAGTGCTGATGCCGGTTTGGCATGATCTGGCTTCAGGCACAGCGCCAGGCCAGCGTAGCCAGTGGTTGTTTCTCGACACGTTCCTGCGCGCCCGCTTGCTGTTGCGTCTGCAGGTGAACCAGGTCGATGCGCCGCAGGTTTTGCTAGCCGGTAGCGAGGGGCAAGCCGAACTCAGTGTGTTGTGCGCCGGGCTACTCTTGAGCAGCGAGTTACACCGTATCGACGTGCTCGGTTGCGGGCAGCCACTTGAAGAGCTCCCCATCGTGTGTGCGGCCATGCAGCCTGCGGCACTGGTGATAAAAGTCAAGGCGCCGGTGAGCCCCACCTTGGCTAAGCGCTTGCGGTCGTTGCAGATGGAAATTGCGTGCCCGCTGGCCTTGATAGGCGAGGGGCTGGCCGATTCGCAACCCACCTTGAACGGAATTCCGCTATGCCTGCTGGACGAGGGAGGCGCTGACGCCGCGCGCATGCTGAACGCCTTGCACAGCGGTGCTCTTGACGTTTGACCGAAGGGCTCGCCCCTTTGCCGTCATGTCTGAACCTCGCCACTGTCGACAATCAGCCCGAGCGCTTCGACGGCCAAATGCTCTGCCGATTGACGCGACGCCATGTACCTAAGTCGCACGGAACACTGTATAGAAGCCCCAGTGCTCTGCTCGTCGCGAGCGCTTGTAGAGCCTTTGAGCATCCGATAGCGTTGTTGATTACTGGACACTAGTTTTCTCAGAGATCCCGCCATGACTCTTTCGGCTGTTCTTTCCGATGTGCTCTCGGAGCGACTAACTCGCACGGCAGACAATGCCGCGCTTTATACCGCTCTTACGGGAGCCGACAGGATGCGTGTGATTGGTGAGCAGCTGGAGTATAGCGCTGAGACTGGATACCGATTGATCCGTGTTGACCGTCATTTGAATTCGATTGACGGCGATGAGTTCGAGATCGCACTGGTCGACGATGCCCAATCATCAGTCGCGTACTACATCAAGGTCACGCTAGCGCTCAGTCCGCAACCCACTAATAGAAACACAGCGTACTATCGGGTTTGGCGATCGGCAAGCCATCGTCACTCCTTGGCGCTTCGCGATATCTCGCAGAAGGTGCTCTTTGGATACATTGCGCAGCACTACGACATTTTTCTTACGGAAGGAGACGTATCTGGAGGTGGTAGATTCTATTGGCACCGCCAGATTTCTCGTGCGATTGAGGGGGGGTTCTACGTGTCAATCTATGACCAAACAGCACAAGCCTTTCGACCGGTTTTAACGCAGCGCGCGCTGAGTGATATACAAGACCAAACATGGTCGACTGCCGACTACGAGCCACTGATTGCGCTCGTTTCGACCGTTCCTCTGAGCAGTCAGTAGTCCAAAAAGCTCATATGAAGGTCTAGTCCGGTCTGCTTCCTGGCTACCGTAGCAGGCAACGCCTCTAAGCTGTAGGCGGGCCGAACCGGTGATTAGGTTGCCATGATACTTGCCACTACCGTTCGAGCAGCTAACAATTTCAGTGAGGTAAGCGCCCAAAAGAGATGTCAATTAATGCTGTTTAGAGATCGTGGCGGCCGGTCTCTCTTAGATCGGAAGCTGAAACATCACTACAGATGTGCCTTGAGAGAACAATCGGAAGGTGGAGCCAATGCAAATACCAACACAACCAGCGCTTTCGTCTATCAAGACAGCAGTGGGCTTGAAGGTGGCCTTGCACATTTTGCATGGTTGGCAGGCGACGACTACTCAAATCTGCTCAATTCTGCGGATCTCTTCCGCAACTTACCGGCGAGCAGTGCGAGCGCCGGCATCTCCGCGAAAGCTGGATCAAGATCAACAACAGCGGATCAGCCTCGTACTTAATATCCATGCCTCACTGCGCAGCGTATTCGACAATCCCGCTAACGTTTGCGGATTTCCAGGATCGCGTAACAATAATGCTTTTTTTGATGGTCGGTCTCCATTGGAGGTCATGGCGCAGGGCACCATGATTTCGCTTTATGAAACGTACAAACGTATCCACCAACTGGAATTACGTATAGAAGCTCAGAGCTCATGAGTGCGTGATTTGCGTCAAGATCGAACTCTATTTATTTTGAACAAAAGCCATAAGCCCGGAAAACGGAACATTCGCACGCGAGTTTTATTGGCAATGAGTAGTCATTTACGCACCTTGAGGCGTTTAGCTGAAAAAGCTCGCTGCTCATCTAAACTATTGTAGTAGATATTCTGTGTAGTACTTAAGCTATTATGTCTTAGGTCGGCCTGCAGATCTTTCATGTCTCTGTATGGCGCATCGAAAGTAGCTGATGTGTGTCGAAGCCAATGGAGTGAGGCCGAACGAAGAGCATCGATTTCATCATCAGTCCACGCCTCGTTCTGCATCCGCTGCAAAGCTCGGTCAAATACATCCTGAATTAATTTTCGGATGTGCCGATCTGACAAGCCGCCTCGACCTTTGAGGGTGCTAATCACCGGTGTCTTTTCCTGAGCAGAGGGCAGGGGAGGCAGTCCTAAATATTTGCGGTAGCGAATCAAGTAGTCGCTTATATAGTCATCGCGGACACTAATTTTTGCAGCCTTATTGCCTTTCCCTACGACATGAAACCACCAATTACCTGAAGAATCTCTGCGAAAGTCACCCATTGTAGGACGCCAATTTTCGCGACCGACTAAGTCAGACACGCGCAAGTACATCGAAAAGACTGTCGCAACTATGAAAAGGGTGCGTTCATGAGCTAAATCTTCAGCGGCCATCTGCTCGGCACAATCTATAACAAAGCTCCACTGTAGCTCCGAAAGCGAACGAGCACTAGCATCCAGAGTATTACGCTGCTTATATACCGACTTCTGCTTGATGGCTCGAAATGGGTTGGACTCCGTAAATCCTTCATCCATAGCGTGCTGAAAAAAACTGCCACATACGGCGAATACTTGGGCTACAGAACCTTGCGCCATTTGGTAGGGGCGGTCGCGTAGATCTGCGGAATTTTCGGAAGAAATTTTCCGCTCGCGTTTGGGAATAGTGTTACTAAACGGACGCCATTTATCATTTATCACATACTCATCCGAATCAAGACGTTTCCTTCCCCCAAGCCTTACAAACCTCGACTTCACGACTGGGCCGACCCAAGAAGCAGGGGGTTGTAAGCAAAATTCCATAAATTTCTCAGCGTCCGAGCGCCTGAGATCTATTATTGGTTTTTGGGCTAAAAGTAGAGACCATAATAAAAGGCGCTCCGCATGAGTGCGAAACGAAATAAAAGTGGATTCGTTGCCAGCGTAAGATTTCAAGAAGCTTCGAACAATGAGGTAGCTGTCTATAGCACCGCGCTCCGGCGCGAATTGTCTTAGATAGTCAAGGACTACAGGACGTTCCGCGCTAATCCCTAAGAAATTGAGTTCAGTGAACCGGGAGAAGGTGTCGAACAAGGGGATGGGAGCCAATCTCATATTTTCACGGTACCGATCGTAGGAGACCGGTGAGGATGCCTCGAAATGGCTTGTAGTGCAATATCCAGGTCTAGCCGTTATCGGATATTACATGGGCGCGGAGCCCTATCCAGGATCAATCTTCAAGACTGTCCCAGGTCTTTGCGCACCCGGGCGAAGAGCACCTCAATATCTGTTTCCTTTCCTGTTAGCAGAAAGACCTCAGTGAGTAGGCTGAGAGGGTGAACGTCCATGCGAACTGAGAGCTCCACCAGTTTCTCAAGGGTAGGGCTTTTAAGGCCTCGCTCAAGGGTGCTTACGTAGGTACGGCTACTGACTTCTCCCAGATCTTCTTGGGTGAACCCGCGGCTGGTTCGGATGCTACGCAGCGCTTGGGCGAGGGCTTGCTTGAGTTCCATTTGCGTTTCTTATCCACAAAAGGAAGGATGAAGCCTTGTTGAGCCCTATAGGCCACAATCTATAGTGTTCATTTCTCAAGGAGGCATACTATGGCCGGGCTACGTGTAACCCTCGACACATTCTCCGAGGTTCTGGATGCTGACCCATGCACACCTTTTTTTGTCGCGTGCGTGCTGAATCTATACGCGCACGACGAGGTGCTCGGCGTTCAAATATTAAAAAATGGACAGAACGTCCTCGGCTTCCTCCATGAGCTAGATGACCCTTCGGCAACGCTTGCTGTTGTTGGTCTGCAAATGGCGGTTCCTCCGTGTATGACAAAGACTAACCGTTGGGAACTCGAAGCTATACTAGATTTTCAAACAGCCACGATTATCCGTCAGGATGACGAGCTGAGTGGTTATGCATACCGAACTCTTTCCGGACGACTATTTTCGGATGAGTATGAGCTGAACGTCACGCAACTAGCAAATGCAAGGACCATCTATGCAGCGTCCAATGCGAATGGGCATGACGTAGAACTTAGCAAGTTTCAGATGTGGCTGTCAGCTGTTTTGGAAGGCTTAATTAACGAGGCCTATACTATGAAAACTGATTGAAATGTCACCAATGAAAACTAATTTTAACGCTGCTTTTGCCGCTCTTAGTGCATGAGCTTTAGTAAGCGCCTAGCCTGGCCATCGGGTCCAAAGGCAGAGGCGTGGGGCTACGGATGGAGCCACGCTGATAGCCTTATCAGCAGGTCCCTAGGCGCTTTCCGTCCACCAGAACGCTCACCTCCACCCACTTAGTACATTTTCACATGGTACCAATATTATTCATTTAGTACAGTTAACATCAGGACCGATTGAAAAGCAAGTGGACGAAGAGTAGCGGAAGAGGAAACCATTGCAAGGAATAGCGGCTAATCACTGAGCACCGGCACTAATTAATATCAGTAAAAGCATGAGAACTCCCCACGTGAAAATGGTCTCCTTGAGAGACAATCCACGAGATATGCTGACACAATACCAACGATCTTAGTGGTGAGTTAGGTGCAGGATTAGCGTGCTGTGAGGGGGCGGCGAGAACTTTTGAACCTGAAGATAAAATTTCAGGACGAGCAACTCCAATAGAGAAAGGAACAACGTCGAATTTTAGTCCAAGCACAGCAGTCCCAATTCCGCTCATCACATCATGATGACCAGTCCCAGGGTTTAAAGAAATTCTCACTTTGTCCCACGTTATCGAGAAAACACCCAGTGCTTGAGTTACACACTGCGCAGCCTTATGGCCACGAAAAATGAAGCGTACTATTTCCGATAACTCACTCTCGGGCAAAACTTTGTCCCGCAATTTAAAACGCGAAATTTACCTGCCACTCACACGATGCACCAGATTATTCGCCGAGTACGCGTCGGCAGACGCTCGCCTGGCTATGGCTTTCGGTGACCGATGACCAATCAGACGCTCAATTCTCGACGCTGAGCAGTTAAAACGACATTGATGTGATCACTAGAATCCCAGCGGTGTACGTTCAAAATTACCGAAGTCCCATAGTTACAGATTTTTTTCCGAGGAAGACGTCAGATTTCCCTCGTAGAAGCTAGAGGTGTCTCGCGTAACCCTCTGAGCAGCTTGCATTCCCAGGGTTAAAAATTTTCCGTCCCGCAGTTAAGCAATAGTCACAGCTGGGCTGCTTTCAAATCTGGCCACACTCGGGCGCTAGCCTGAATACGAATGTGCGCATAATGCATATTATGTTAAATCAGATGCTATGTCACAAACGTACATGAGGCTCATAAGGTACTGATTCGACAAATCCGCTTTTGCCGTCCACGCTCGCAACGGGCCATGTCCTTCGTGTTCATGGCGAGTTGTTGAGACTGTAGGCTGGTTGAGCCACGATATGTGTGACTCGACCCCGTGCATCAGAACGTTACTCGATATCGATAATAACCTTACCAACGGCCTTACCAGAACCCTGCAAAACCTGTGCAGCTTGGGCTTGCGCTAGCCCAAAACGGTGGGGATCCATCAGCGGTTTGAGTTTGCCTTCTTCTGCGAGCCGCGTCGCATGACGCAAGAGTTGACCGTGATGTGCACGCCCTTCCCCGCTAAGCATTGGCAAAAGGACGAATATGCCTGACAGCGTCACGCAGCGCAGTGAGCCAGGGGCCAGATTGTGGGAGGCGAAAGCAAAACAACTGGCGACATGGCCATAGGGTTTGGCAGCAACAAGGGAGTCGTCCAGGCTCTGTCCGCCAACGGAGTCATAAACGATGTCGAACCCTTTGCCTTCAGTGAAATCCGCAACGTATTCGTCGACGCTTTTGACGCGGCAATCTGGATTGCTATATGGCCGACTCCGCCAGCGCCGCCTTGCACCAAGACACGCTGGCCGGCTTGGACAGCGGCTCTATCTACCATGCCTTCCCAGGCGGTCAAAAATACCAGAGGAATTGCCGCGGCTTCGCGCATGGTGAGGTTCTTCGGTTTCAACGCAAGCAGTGCAATACAGAAACACCTCGCTGTACTGATTGACGCTGACAATGCTCCGGCCGCAATCGTCGAAGGACTTTTCGAAGAGATCGCCAAGTACGGAGTCGCCAGCGTGAAACGTATTTACGGTGATTGGACCGGCCCGCAACTGGGTGGCTGGAAAAAAGTCCTGCTCGACCATTCGATCCAGCCCATCCAGCCCATCCAGCCCATCCAGCAATTTGCCTATACCAAAGGCAAGAACGCCACCGACAGCTCGCTCATCATCGACGCCATGGATTTGCTCTACACCCGGCGTTTCAATGGCTTTTGCCTGGTCTCCAGCGACAGCGACTTCACGCGCTTGGCATCACAGCTGCGTGAGGAAGGATTGACTGTTTACGGCTTTGGCGAGGAAAAAACGCCAAAGCCCTTTGTGGCGGCTTGCGACAAGTTCATTTACATCGAATTGCTTCGCGACGAAGCCGCTCTAGCGCCCACTACTGAGACGTCTGCTGAATCATCCGTAACGCCTGATACAACCAAACCGGTTTCGGTAGAACAACCCAAGAAGCCCAAGGCGCCAATCGGGTTCATTACCAAGATCCTGGACGATATCGCTGATGAGGAAGGATGGGCACATTTAAGTGTGCTGGGCACAAACATCTCAAAGCTTCGCCCAGAGTTTGACCCTCGTACGCATGGTTTCAAGAAACTGAGCGACTTGATCAAGGCGTACCCGCAAACCTTCGAACTGCAAGCCCGGGGAGCATCTGCTGGCGGTACGGCGATGTACGCGCGGCACAGGCCACCCAGCAAATGATCGCAGTTCAATCAAAAGACCTTGGGAGGAGCAAAACCCAACCGCCCTCCTCTATAGGCCCGTAATCGCTTATTTGCAGCGGGCCTCATACATTAGCCATTGTGCGTAACGCACGAGCGGTTCGACGCACATCTTCGCTAGCGCGACGAAATTCCCACCCCACTTGATAACCATGGAATTGCCAGTGGACAAGAAATGTCAATGAAGAAGGTCAGGTTAGTACGTCATGGAGAGAGTGCGGCAAATGCGGGCGCCGCGACGCTCGATCACGCAAGTATTCCGCTTACCGAGAAAGGTCTTCGGCAGGCCGAGCGGGTAGCGCAGTCCATTACCCAGCTTCCCGAGCTGGTCATCACCTCGCCCTTTACACGGGCCCAGGCGACAGCGGCTGTAACGGTTTGTGTGCACCCGACTGTTCCACTCGAAGTCTGGCCTATCGAGGAGTTCACTTACCTCGACCCTGCCATCTGCGTGAACACCACCGTCGAGCAACGCAAGTCTTGGGTCGACCACTACTGGGCAAGATCAGATCCCTCCTACAGGGATGGCGGAGGTGCTGAGTCGTTCCTCGATTTCGTTGGCCGCGCGCGAGCATTTCTAGATCGCCTTGCAGCGTATCCCGCACAAGACATTCTGGTGTTTTCTCATGGCCAATTCCTCAACGTAGTAGTCTGGCTGATCGAAAGCAGACCCCATCAGATTGATGACCTGGCGATGCTCGACTGGCGCAGATTCGAGATAGAAAACCACATACCGAATGGATGCGGTTACATCGTGTCATGCTCCCCAAACGCGTCGATTTCGTGGTCACGCAGCCACTCACTCAACCTTGATGGTGCGCGACGGCCGTCTGCTTCCCGTCGACTACCTTTCTGACTCTAGCCACAGCGAAAGGCCTAGCCACCCTGGCGGCGTTGCACCCTGTAAATCTCCGAAACCACCTGCATCGTCGCCTCTTCCACCGTCCCTTCATTACGGCACAAAACCCACCCCTGCTCCGCAACCGCCCGCTCAAACGCCTCGGTACTGGCCACCTGTTCCCCCAGGTTGAACATCACCGTACTCCCCAACCCACGTGACCGCGCCGCTGCCCTCGCCCACGAAACCTCAGGGTCAGTGACAACCCCGACATGCACGTCAGGCACGCGCACGTTTCGATCCATGTTCAACCGCAGAATCTGCGCAAACGGTACTGTCCGCCGAAACGCTGCGTCGGAGGGGTACCAGCGATCGATCAAGATGATGCTGCCCAATGGCTGCTTAGGCAGCACATGCTGAGTAATCCAGCTACGGCTATCGGCCAGGCGCTCACAAACCCCCAGCTCCAGGTCCTGGCAGGGGTTTCTGGCGAGTTTGTTGACCAAGGCCATGGTTTCCCCCCTGTTGGGGTCGTTATTTCGCTCGCACAGCCGGATCACCTTGTGGTTGTCGGCCCTCAGTACTTTCGTAATGGCCTCCAACAAGGTGGTCTTGCCGGTGCCTTTGGGGCCATCCAGAGAAACAAACAGCGGACGATTCATACGTCAGGTATCACTCACATAAGACAATAGAACTCGCTAACCTCTGCAACCATCTTGCCCTGGGCATCGTACAGCCGCGCCTCAGGCGTCAAGGCCATGGAGCGCGCCTCCAGCACATAGCGCTGGCCCGCTTTGAAATCCGGGTAATTGAGCGTCAGGTAGCATTCGCGCACGGTGCTGCCACCCATCATGCTCATGCCTGAGCCACCGCTTGCTTCGAAGTCGAACCTGACAATCAGTTCATGGCTGCCGGGGCTAACCTGAAAGAAGCGGCCATCGCGCAGGCGTTGCTTGTCCAGCCGTTCGGCCATCAGCACCCTGTCGTTTGGAAACGGCACCGAGAAATCGACCCAGGCCATCTGGGGATTGGCGGCCGGCATTGGCGCCTGGCAACCCGCAATCACTGTGATGGCGAGCAACAGCATCAATCTGCACATGGTAGAGGCCTCATGGGATATCGATCCAGACGGTTCAAGCCCACTGAGCTTGCGTGGCCAACCCGAACAGCTCGCGCAAACCATTGATACCCAGTTTACGGTATAGACGCGTCACATAGGTGGCCGCGCTGACAGGCCGCCCCCCCAGTTACTCGGCACTGTCCTCTACTGCATGTCCCCTTGAGGAGACAACAACACGGCCTTGAGCAATGCATCGTTCAAATAGGCCACGTTCAAGCGCGTCCAGGGGTTAACCCGTGCCTGCTCCGGCGAAAAAATGTGCCCTGGAGCAATCATGAAACCCTTGGGCAGCAACTGCCGGGTCAGCTCCCTGGCGTCGTCGACATGGGCAAAACGGGCCCACAGATACAGACTCTGCTCGGGCCGCGCGAACACCTCGGCGCCGATCTCGTCGAGCATCTGCAAGCCCGCCGAGGTCGCGGCTTTCAAGCGTTCCTGCAGGCGGATCACGTGCCGCAGGAAGTGCCCTTCGGTAAGGATGACGTCGACGGTGCGTTCGCACAGCTCCGAGGTGCTGGTGTGCAGGAGCATCTTGAGGTCACCCAGTTCATCGATGACCTCTTTGCTGCCCGCGATAAAGCCCACTCTCAACGCCGCTGAAACCGACTTGGAGAAGCTGCCGACATACAGCGAGCGCTGCAGTTGATCCAGTGCCGACACCTTGATCGCCGAGGCCGGTTTAAAATCGGCCAAGGCATCATCGTCCACCAAAATGAAGTTGTGTTCTTCGGCCAACTGCACCAACCGATGCGCTTTGCTGGGGGAAATATCGGAGCCGGTCGGGTTATGGCCGACGGACTGAATGAAAAACAGCTTGGGCTTATGCAGGCGCAGGTGCTGCTCCAGCCCCTCGATGTCCGGCCCATCCGCCAGCCGTGGCACCGAAAGCATCCGTGCCCCTTGCAACTGCAATTTGCCGAACAGCGGGTAGTAACCGGGGTCCTCCACCAGCACGCTGTCGCCTGGGGCGATGAAGCGGCGGATGATCAGGTCCAGCGCATGGTTGGCGCCGTGGGTGGTGACAATTTGCCTGGGGCTGGCAGTGATTGCATAGCTGGCCAGCTTCTGCACCAGGTGTTGGCGCAAGCTGGCGTTGCCCAGGCGGTTGCCATAGCGAAACAGCGTGGTGACGCCGGTGCGCATGATTTGCCGGGTGAACTTGTCCAGGCGCATGTCCATCAACCATTCCACCGGCGGGAAGCCCTCCCCCAACGGCGAATGCCCAGGCTCACGGACAAACTGCTGGCGCATCAGCCAGATGGTGTCCATCGCCCGTGTATAAGGCAGAGGCTCTTCAGGCTCGTTGCTACGTGGCGCGCCTTGTTTGACGAAGAAACCCTGCCCATGCCGCGCCTCCACCAGGCCTTGGGAGGCCAGCGATTCGTAGGCGTTGATCACGGTGTTTTTCGAATGGCCAAACAAACGCATGCACTCACGCAGGGACGGCAGACGCTCGCCAATGCGGTAGGTGCCATTGCCGATTTGCTCGGCCAAGGATGCTGCCAGTTGCTCTGCGAGTGTCTGCCGCGCCATTGTCAGGTGTCCTGAATACCTTTTATACCGGGAGGGTACAGCTTAGGTACTGTCCGGCCAAACTGTACCTTCTTTAGCCAGACAGATCGGACTAGGGTGACGCCAACTCAAAACAATAACTGCAAGAGAACCCCTCTCATGAGCATCGACTCCCGCCTGCCCATGTTCCGCGCCATGTCGCCCGCCGAACGCCTCAGCCACTTGCAAGAAGCGCTCGAACTGCCCCAGGCAGACATCGCCCTGCTTCGCGACGCCGGCGCGCTACCGTTGGCAATCGCCGACGGCATGATCGAGAACGTGATCGGCACCTTTGAATTGCCCTACGCCGTGGCCAGCAACTTCCAGATCAACGGCCGCGACGTGATCGTGCCCTTGGTGGTGGAAGAACCTTCGGTGGTCGCCGCTGCCTCATTCATGGCCAAGCTGGCACGCGAGGCCGGCGGCTTCAAGACGTCGAGCTCGCTGCCGTTGATGCGCGCCCAGGTACAGATCGTCGAGGTCACCGACCCCTTCAATGCGCGCCTGAGCCTGCTGCGCCACAAAGACCAGATCATCGAGCTTGCCAACCGCAAGGACCAACTGCTCAACAGCCTCGGCGGCGGTTGCCGTGACCTCGAGGTACATACCTTCGCCCAGAGCCCGCGTGGGCCGATGCTGGTTGCCCACCTGATCGTCGACGTGCGCGATGCCATGGGTGCCAATACCGTCAATACCATGGCGGAAGCGGTAGCGCCGCTGCTCGAAGAAATTACCGGAGGCAAAGTGCGCCTGCGCATCCTCTCCAACCTGGCCGACCTGCGCCTGGCCCGGGCGCAGGTGCGCATTGCCCCTGAACTGCTGACCACCGGCGCCTACAAGGGCGAGGAGGTCATCGAGGGTATCCTTGATGCCTACAACTTCGCCGTGGTCGACCCCTACCGTGCAGCCACCCACAACAAGGGCATCATGAATGGTATCGACCCGTTGATCGTCGCCACCGGTAACGACTGGCGCGCGGTCGAGGCCGGGGCCCATGCATACGCCTGCCGCAATGGTCACTACGGTTCGCTGACCACCTGGGAAAAGGACAGCCAAGGCCATCTGGTCGGCACCCTGGAGATGCCCATGCCCGTCGGCCTGGTCGGTGGCGCCACCAAGACTCACCCGCTGGCGCAGCTGTCACTGCGCATTCTTGGGGTCAAAACCGCGCAGGAGCTTGCTGAAATCGCAGTCGCGGTAGGCCTTGCACAAAACCTCGGCGCCCTGCGTGCGCTGTCGACCGAAGGCATCCAGCGTGGTCACATGGCCTTGCACGCACGTAACATTGCGCTGTCTGCAGGTGCCAGGGGCGATGAGCTTGACTGGCTGGTCAAGCAGATGATCGAGGCCCGCGATGTGCGCGCCGACAAAGCCTCAGAACTGCTCAAGCACAAGCGGGCGCAGTAATGGAGGCGGTACGGCTGGTCGAGGTGGGGGCCAGGGACGGCCTGCAGAATGAACGGCGCACGCTCTCACCGCAGATTCGCGTGCAACTGCTGCAACGCCTGGCCGGCGCCGGGTTGCAAACCCTGGAGGCCGGCGCTTTTGTGTCGCCGCGCTGGGTACCGCAGATGGCCGGCTCCGATGAGGTGTTCAAGGCATTGCCAAAGCGCCCAGGTGTGACCTGGACGGCGCTGGTGCCCAACCTTAAAGGGCTGGAAGCTGCAATAGCGGCGGGTTGCCGTGAGGTCGCAGTGTTTGCGGCGGCCTCCGAGGCGTTCTCGCAAAGTAACCTCAACTGCTCGATAGAGCAGAGTTTGCGCCAATACCAGCAAGTGATGGTGCGCGCTCGCGAAGCCGGGGTCAGCGTGCGGGGTTATGTCTCGTGCGTCATGGGCTGCCCGTTCAGCGGCCCGGTCAAGCCGCAAGCCGTGGCGGCAGTCAGCGCCTCACTGTTTGGCATGGGCTGTTACGAAATCAGCCTGGGCGACACCATTGGCACCGGTACGCCAGCGGCGACCCGGGCGCTGATCCAGGCGTGCCGCCAGGTAGTGCCAGTAAGCGCCCTGGCTGGGCACTTCCATGACACCTACGGCATGGCCATCGCCAATATCCATGCCGCGCTGGAGGCGGATGTGCGGGTGTTCGACAGCTCAGTGGCAGGCCTGGGTGGTTGCCCGTATTCGCCGGGCGCCACGGGCAATGTAGCCACCGAAGAGCTGCTGTACCTGCTCGACGGCCTGGGTATCGGCCACGGCGTCGATCTTGACGCGGTCATCGAGGCAGGTCAGTTCATCGGTGCCCAGCTTGGCCGGCCAACGGCCTCCAAGGTGGCCCGCGCCCTGCTCGCTCAGCGCACAATGGGTTAAGCGTCATCTCTTCACGTTCATAACAATAAAAGCCCGCAAGGGCAGTGGGAGACTCTTCATGAAGTCCGAACTGTACGAAGTCTGGGGCGACACCGTAGACGGCCGTCACCTGATCTACGCCATCGCCATTGGCGCCCTGGTCAGCCTCGGCGCGTTCTTTACCGCGCAACATCTGCTGGTGGGCTGGGTTGAGTCGCTGCAAATGGCCCGTGCCTACGCAATGCTGGTAGGTATTGTCGGCTGCCTGGTCGGCGGCGGCATCAGTGCGGCGCTGTTCAAGCCCAAGCGCAATGTCGTCGAGCACCTGGCAGACCCTGCCTGGCGGGCAAAGATCCTGGTCGAGTTGCAGAACGAATTTGGCCCCCTTGGCCGCTTGGCAGACTTGCCTGCAGCAACCATTGCAGAGCTCAAAGAAATGGATCTCTATGACCTGTTCGCCGAATACGAAAAAGGCCAGCCCTCGCCCCCGAGCAACCTGCATGCCTCATCTGCCGCGCCTGTGCCCGCGGTCAGTGCACACGGAGGCCGGCCATGATCGCGCTGATGATGGACCAGTTTCTAATAGCTCTGGGCATGGGCATTCTCGGTGCGGTCATCTTTGCCGGCATCGGCCTGATTTCAGGCAGCGATGAAACCACCACCCTCGCCCCCCTCACCCTGCTGGTGGTACTGCTGGGCGTGCCGGCAGCCGGCGTGCTGACGTTCTTCCTGGCGGGCGCCGTGGCCAAGCACATGACCCACGCGGTACCGACCGCGCTACTGGGTATTCCCGGCGACACCATGGCGACACCCCTGATGCGCGAAGCCAACTTCCTGCGCAACCTGGGCGTGCCACACATTGCCCTGCGCAAGATGATCTCCGGCGCTGTCATCGCAGCATTGATCGCCGTGCCGATGGCCGTGCTATTCGCCGTGATGCTCGCGCCATTCGGGGACATGATCAAGCACGCCGCACCTTGGGTCTTCCTGCTGGCGGCAGTGGCCATCGCCTGGTTCTCCAAAGGCCGACTGGCAGCCGTGCTGACCTTGATCCCATTCGTGATGGTGATTGTCGGCCTGCAAAGCCTGACCGCGCAGTACGGGGTCAAGCTCAGCGTCAGCTACTTCCTCGGCATCGCCATCGGCCCGTTGATTGCCGCGCTGTTCTGCCTGCTCGCGCCAGCCGAGCGCGCCAGCATGCGCCGTCAGCAGGTGCGCACGTTCTCCTTGTCGCCTGATGTAAAAAGCTGGGGCGGGTTCTTTCCCAACCCACTGCGGGTACTGGACCGCAAGCAAACCCTGTGGACCGCCATCACCGCGGTGGTCTCCAGCGCCACCTTCGTGTTCAGCCCGGTGGCGATGACGGTGATCATGGGCGAGGCCGTCGGTTCTCGGGTCAAGCACGTCTACCACCGCCTGACCACGGTCATTACCGCCCGCAACGGCGTCACCGAATCGACCTACCTGGCCGAAGCCTTGATCCCGCTGATCGCCTTCGGCCTGCCGCTGAGCCCGGTCGCCGCCGGCCCCGCCGCGCCTTTGTTCAATGCCCCGCCACGCTTCAGCGTCGATACCGCCAGCGGCCAGGTGAACAACCTGCATTCGCTGCTCAGTACCTGGGAGTTTCTGGGCTACGGCATGTTGGCGGTGCTGGTCGCGATCCTGATCGCCTACCCCTTCACCATGAATTACGCGCACCGAGCGGCCGCTTATGTGTCGCGCAAGATCAGCCACGAAGCAGTGATCGCGACCTTTGTCGGCCTGATTCTGGTGATCGGCATCTGGGAAGGCGGCCTGCTGGGCTTGCTGGTGATCGTCACCATTGGCCTGTTGGGCGGGTTTCTCTCGCGTTTTCTCGGCTTCAACATCGGCGTGCAGTTCATGGGTTACTACACCGCCGTGCTAACCGTGCCAGCGTTGATTGCCCTGATGGGCGCATAACCCCTCTCCCCCCGTAACCGCAGACACCCTCATTTCGCAGCCTCGCGCTGCGGGGGTGCCCTGCGCTCAAAATAAAGGAAATAACAATAATGAAGATCCTTGCACGCGTCACCTCACCACGCCTTGCGCCCCTCTGCCGGCCGCTGGTGGTTGGTTTGCTCAGCTCGACAACTGCACTTGGGGTGTCGGCAGGCAGCTTGATCGACGACACCACGGCAACCCTGAACCTGCGCAACTTCTACCACAACCGCAACTTTGTAGACCCCGCCTACCCCCAAGGCAAAGCCGAGGAATGGACGCAGAGCTTTATCTTCGATCTGCGTTCAGGCTTCACTCAGGGCACCGTAGGTGTGGGCGTCGATGTGCTAGGGCTCTACGCCCTCAAGCTCGATGGCGGGCGCGGCACCGCAGGCACGCAACTGCTGCCGGTACACGAGGGTGGCAAGCCGGCAGACGACTTCGGCCGCCTGGGGGTCGCGCTCAAAGCCCGTTATTCGGCGACTGAACTGAAAGTCGGTGAATGGGTATCGCTGCTGCCCATCCTGCGCTCCGATGACGGCCGTTCATTGCCGCAGACCTTTCGCGGGGCGCAACTGACCTCCCGGGAGATTGAAAACCTGGCCCTCTACACCGGCCAGATGCGCGGCAACAGCCCGCGCAACGACGCCAGCATGGAACGCCTGTTCATGGCTGGGCGCCCGGACGCAGCCTCCGACCGCTTCAACTTCGCCGGGGGCGAGTATCAATTCAATGACAAGGCCACTCAGGTGGGCCTTTGGTACGCCCAGCTTGAAGATATCTACCAACAGCAGTACCTCAACATCATCCACAGCCAACCTGTCGGCAACTGGACGCTGGGTGCCAACCTTGGCCTGTTTCTCGGTGACGAGCACGGTGCTGCCAAAGCGGGCCAGCTGGATAACAAGACTGCCTCTTTGCTGCTGTCGGCCAAGACCGGTGGGCACACCTTCTACCTGGGCTTGCAGCGGGTATCGGGTGATACGGGCTGGATGCGGGTCAACGGCACGGCCGGTTACCCGCTGGCAAACGATACCTACAACTCAAGCTACGACAGCGCTGACGAGCGTTCATGGCAGCTTCGTCACGACTTCAACTTCGCAGCCCTGGGGGTACCGGGCCTGACGATGATGAACCGCTATTTGTCCGGTGATCACGTGCGCACCAGTGCAGGCGGCCAGGGCAAGGAATGGGGGCGTGAGTCGGAACTCGCCTACGTCTTCCAGAGCGGCCCGCTCAAGGATCTGTCGGTACGCTGGCGCAATTCGACCCTGCGCCGGGACTTCAGCACCTACGACATTGATGAGAATCGCCTGATCATCAACTACCCGATCACGTTCCTTTAACCCTTGCCCGCCCCGTCTCACAGGTCGCCGCCCCCGTCTACCACAGCACCCTCAGGAAAAAATCGCAGGATGTTGTGCGCAGAATTCGCTTGAGATGCACGGCCGCTTTGCCCAAGGTGGCCAGCCTGATAGCTATTGCCTGAAAAAAGGCTACAGGGCGTGGACGCAGGCGCACGACGATGCCTGTGTGTGGGGGGCGACAGTTTCAGCAGCGGCAAGCCTTGCGCTGCAGCAGCGTCGCCGATTCCTCCAGATAATAAGAGAGGACAAGAACATGCAATCCAACAGTCTGAAGCAAAGCCTGAAACAACGGCACATCACCATGATCGCGCTAGGCGGGGTGATCGGCGCGGGGCTGTTCATGGGGTCGGGCAAGTTGATTGCCTCGGCAGGGCCTGCCGCGATCCTGTCGTACTTCATCGGCGGCATTGTAGTCACCCTGGTGATGTTCATGCTCGGCGAGATGGCCTGTCGCAACCCGGACGCGGGTTCGTTTTCGACCTATGCCAATACGTATCTGGGCGAATGGGCGGGGTTTACCGTGGGCTGGCTGTACTGGCTCAAGTCGATGCTCACCATCACCCTGGAGGCGGTGCTGCTAGGCGCCATCCTCAACGATTTTCTGCCGTGGCTACCCATCTGGGCCGGCGCGTTCATCATGCTGGTGACGTTGATGGCCAGCAACGCCTACTCGGTCAAATCCTTCGCTGAAGTGGAGTACTGGCTGGCCGCGATGAAGGTCGCCACCATCATCATCTTCATGGTGCTGGGGCTCTCGATTCTGCTCGGCCTGCACAGCAACATCCCCTCCCCTGGCTGGGTCAACCTGACCGCTCACGACGGGTTCATGCCCAATGGCCTGTCGCCGGTGATGGCCGGCGTGGTGGTGGTGATCTTCTCGCTGGGTGGGAGTGAAATCGCCGCCGTTGCGGCTGGCGAATCGGAAAACCCGCGCAAGAACGTCATTCGCGCCATCAAGAGTGTCATTCTGCGGGTGATGCTGTTCTATGTCGGTTCGGTGTCGATCCTGATTCTGTGCCTGCCCTGGACAGACACGGAAAACCTGGCTTCCCCGTATGTTTCGCTGTTCAGCCTGGCCGGGTTCAGTGGCGCCGCAGTGGCCATGAAGATCGTGTTGTTCATCTCGTTCATGTCCGTGATGAACTCCTTCATGTTCTCCAACTCGCGCATGCTGTTCTCGCTGAGCCAACGTGGGCACGCGCCCAAGCTGTTTTCACGCACCACGTCCAAAGGGGTGCCGCTTAACGCCCTGCTGCTGAGCCTGAGCATCTGCCTGTTGATTCTGACCGTGCACTTTGTCAGCGGCGGCGACCTGTTCATGACCCTGGCCAAAAGCAGCGGCACGTTCGTGATGATCGTGTGGATCTTCATCATCATCGCCCACTTTGCCATGCGCTGGAAAACCCGGCATGACGCGGTTGATCCCACAGCTTTCCGGGCGTGGTTCTTCCCTTACGCCAATATCGTTGCGCTGTTCGCACTGCTGGCGGTGATTGTCACCCAGGCGTTCGACCCGGCGTCGCGGTTCCAGTTCTGGTTCACCACCGTGACGTCACTGGTGGTACTGGGGGCGTATCTGCTGATGCGTAATCGGCTGGCGGGGAAGTCGGTTGGCTATGTCGGTAGCTGACTGCGGCTAAGCCGTCATGACGAGGCCATCGCAAGATGGCCTCTCAGGCAATGAGCAGGTGAACTCTGATATCCTCCCGCGTCGATAACAGGAGGTCACCAGGTGCGTAAAGCTGATCGCTTGTTTCAACTGGTCAATCTGATTCGTGTCCATCAGCCCATCACTGCCGAACGCCTGGCTAGCCGAATCGGCGTTTCCATTCGCTCAATCTATCGATACATCGACGACCTCTCCTTCAGCGGGATCCCGATTTATGGCACCGCTGGCGTGGGGTATGCCCTCGATGACGATTTTGAGCTGCCGCCGTTGGCATTGAACAGGCTCGAACTCAACGCCTTGATGCTCGGGATGGACATGCTTTCTGCCAGCGCCGATAACGATCTAAGCGCTGCTGCAAGGACGTTATTGAGCAAGATCTCGGCGTCCATGGCCCAGCACAAGGTCGACCCCAGCACCGCAACCATCAGAGCGCTTGGCTCGACCGGTGCCTCCACACGCCTGCATTTGGCAGCCCTGCGAAAGGCTATCGAGAATGCCCAGACCCTGAAAATCACTTACACCCGTTTGGACGGTGCGGTATCGCAACGCCTCATTTACCCGTTGGGTCTTTTTTACTGGGGTGGGAAGTGGACAGTCGGAACCTGGTGCGGTACGCGTGCGGCGTACCGTGACTTTCGGGTTGATCGCATCGCGTCGATCACCATTGCCCACCAACCCCTACCCGACAATCCTGCCTTCGATCTTCAGGCGTACATGAAGTACCAGGCAAGCCAGTGGCAAGCGATCACCCCTACTGACACTACGCTGTCAGTAGGGGGCACTGACAATGGAACCTTCTCAACACACTGAAGGTATCCCCATGCAGCACTCATCTCATGTACTTGAATTGGCCATCTTCAAGGTCAAACAGGAATGCGTTGCACAAATACCCGCTCTTCGCGTCGGGCTTCGTGAAACGTTAAAGAGCTTTCCTGGGCTGCTCGAATACCATGCCTACTGCCCTATGAGCGACGACCGAGTCTTTGCGGACTTGGCCATGTGGGACAGCCTTGAGAATGCTCAGCACGTGGCAAAGGCCTTCAACGATGGAGACCCCAGATTCTCCGAGTACATGCACGCCATTGAACAGCTGACGTTCATGAGCCACCTCGCGCCAGAGATGAACTGAGCGTCAACACTAGCCTCTGTACGAAAAGCTTTTGTGGGAGCGGGCTTGCCCCGCGATGGAGTGCGAAGCGCTCCTGTACCCGATATCACCATCAGCGCGGAAAACCTCAAACGCGCCCATGCCCTGTTAGAGCGTGGCCAGGCCCGCGGCAAAATTGTGCTGGAAGGTTTCTGATCGCGGTATACAGCTCAAGCCGCATGTCATGCCAGCACGGCCAGCCTTGCGCTGGCCGTCTTTCGCCCCTGATGACGAAGCGTAACGTGCAGTCTAGACTCAAGGCCTGAAATCGACTGTAAACACTTCGTTTGCCTGAAAATGTTCGGCAGTCATGCAGGCAGCCGGTCTCTGGTAAACCGCAGGGGCCGCCTATGACTTTGCAACCTACCGTCAACTTGACCAACTGCGATCGCGAACCCATCCAGATCCCAGGTAGCATCCAGCCGCACGGCTGCCTGCTGGCCTGCAACGCATCGGCAAGCGTCGTCCTGCGTCACTCCGCCAATACCCTGGGCATGCTGGGCGTGACGGGCGAGATCAACGGGCAACGGCTCGAAACCATCATCGGCACGGAGGCCGCTCATACGCTGCGCAACTCGCTCGCGCGGGTAAAAGAAGCGTCCCGACCGGCACTGTCGTTCGCCGTGAGCCTGCCGTCCGGGCAAGCGTTTGACGTAGCCGCGCATCTATTCAAAGGCACCGCCATTCTCGAGTTCGAGCGCTGCGGCGCGAGCATCGCCGAACCGATCGAACTGGTACGCACCGTCATCGCCCAGTTGCGAGAGATCGACCGCTCCGACAAGCTGTTCCCCGATACCGCCCGCCGCGTGCGAGCGCTGCTGGGTTACGATCGGGTGATGATCTATCAGCTTGGCCCTGACGGCGCCGGAAAGGTCATTGCCGAGGCCAAGCGCAGCGGCCTCGAAAGCTTCCTGGGGCAGTACTTTCCCGCATCGGACATCCCCCAGCAGGCACGTGCCCTGTACCTGCGCAATCCGGTGCGCATCATTTCGAATGCCACGTTCACAACCGTCCCCATCGAGCCTGTGCTGGACCTGTCTGGCGAGCCACTGGACCTGTCCTACGCACACCTGCGCAGCGTGTCGCCCATTCACTGCGAGTACCTGAGCAATATGGGCGTGGGCGCTTCCATGTCCATTTCGGTCATCGTCGATGGCGCGCTCTGGGGGCTGATTGCCTGCCACCATTACGCACCACGCACGTTGAGCATGGGCCAGCGGGTCGCGGCGGAAATGTTCGGCGAATTCTTCTCGCTGCATATCCAGAGCCTTCGTGCCAGACAAACCCTGGAAGCCGCCGCTTACGCACGCCAGGTGCTGGACAACCTGCTGCGTGATGCGCATCGCACCACGGATATCGAAGAGCTGCTGCGTGCACGCATGGCAGACTTCAAGTCACTCATCCCCTGCGATGGCATCGCCATGTCGCTGCAGGGGCGCTGGTCCGCAGAGGCGCTGACCCCGCCCAAGGCGGCGGTACCCAACCTGCTGCGCTTTGCCGAAGGAGTTGCCGAAGGTCGTACTTGGGCGTCGAACTGCCTTTCGATGGCGCACCCGCCCGCCCACGACTATGCCGTCGACGTATCGGGTGTATTGATGATTCCGATGTCTCAGCACCCCAGGGACTACCTCATGCTGTTTCGCAAGGAAGTGCTCGAGACCCTGGATTGGGCCGGTGACCCCAACAAGACCTACGATAGCGGGCCACTGGGTGAGCGCCTGACACCACGCAAAAGCTTCGCCGTGTGGAAGCAGACGGTTCATCAACACTCACAGCCCTGGTCCGAGCAGGACCGCCAGTTTGGCGAGGCCATCCGCGCCGCGATCGTCGAAGTAGCCCTGCACAACAGTGAACTCATGGCCGACGAGCGCTCCAAGGCAGACGTCCGCCAGCGGATGCTCAATGAAGAGCTCAACCACCGGGTGAAGAACATTCTCTCGCTCATCGGTGCGCTCGTGGCCCACCCCACCTCGGAAAACCAGACCCTCAACAGCTATGTCGCAACGCTGAAGGGCCGCATTCAGGCGTTGTCCCTGGCACACGACCAGGTCGTGCGCGGTGATGGCGGCGGGCGTTTCTCCACGCTACTGGAAGCCGAGCTGTCACCGTACCGCACGTCGACCGATGCCATCGAACTGAACGGCCCTAACCTTCTGCTTGATGCCCGCGCCTTCTCGGTGCTGGCCCTGGTGCTTCACGAGCTGGCGACCAACGCCGCGAAGTACGGCGCGCTGTCTCGGGCGGGCGGCAAACTGGCGGTCAGCTGGACGATCGATTCGGGCGGGGGCTGCGATATCGCGTGGTGCGAGAGCGGTGGGCCTACGGTTCGCCCGCCAAGCCGAAGCGGTTTTGGCTCGGTGCTGATTGAACGCAGTATCCCCTTCGACCTCGGCGGGACCAGCACCCTGGAGTACAGGCCAGAAGGCTTGCACGGGTATTTCAAAATTCCTGGCAAGCACCTCACCCAACTTGAAACAGCCGACACCGCGGCCCCGTTGATGGCGCCAGCAATGCCGCCCATGACCAGCACAAGCCTGGTCAATTCATGCGTGCTGATTCTCGAAGACCAACTGGTGATTGCCGTGGGCCTTGAACAAATTCTGGCCGATGCGTTGGTCGAGGATGTGATCACCGCAAGCTCTGAAGCAGAGGCGTTGAAACTGCTGGCTAACCACAGGCCAGATGTGGCGGTGCTGGATATCAACCTGGGGACGGGTACCTCCATTGCCGTTGCCGAAGAACTTACGCGCAAGAACATCCCCTTCCTGTTCGCCACCGGCTACGGCGACGGCATCAGCATTCCCGTGCATTTGAAGCACGTCCCCGTGGTGCGCAAGCCCTACGATGCCCTGTCGATACTGTCTAACCTGGAAAACCTGATCGACAACCGACTGGCTGCGGGCTGAGCGTGCGAAGCAGAATCAATTATCCAGCTCATCCTTGGTGATGTTGCCAGTGTGCGGATCAACGTGAAATTCGTAATGCTTGCCATCGGCCTTGAAGCCCGCGCCTTCTCAATGGCCGTCATCAGCCTCGCTCATGCAGTAAAAGCCGAGGCCTGCAACATGACAGTTGCAGGCCTGCCAATGTAAAGGCGCAAACCCATCAATCGATTGAAAAAAACCTCAAAGTCCAGCATTTCGACAGGTAGTTGCCTGCGCTTCGCCTCCCTACAATGGCCTCACAACAACAAAGGAGCCCAGCTCCGTGAGGCACGCACCCCATGTATAGAGATCACATCGTCAAACCTCGTGCGACCGACAGCCTGGCGTTCATGAGCATGGTCGCTGCGGTCATTTTCACGGTCGCGCTGTGCTACGGCGTGGGCGAAGGGGGCCTGGCCAGGTTGATGGGCCCGATTGTCCTCGACCTTGAGGCACCGCTACTGCGCAACCTTGCCGTTGCCGGCACCCTGACCATCACCCTGGTCCTGAACCTGTTCATCCTTGGCCGCTTCCCGCTGCGGGCCCAGGTGATCACGGTGTGGGGCGAACTGCTGATCCTGTTCCTGTTGTTCTTCGACACCTTCGATCTGTCGTACAGCTTCATCTCCAGCAAGGTCGGTTTCATGATCACCCAGGGGGTGTTCACCACCGTCTACGTTTCTACCCTGTCGATCGCCATCGCCTTCGTCCTGGCGTTGCTCGGTGCCACGGCGCGGTTGTCCTCCAACGGCTTCGCCATCGCCATCGCAAGCTTCTACACCTCGTTCTTTCGCGGCGTACCGCTGCTGATCCAGATCTACCTCATCTACCTGGGCATCCCCCAGCTTGGGTACGTGGTCGGTGCAGTGCCGGCCGGCATCCTGGCCCTTTCGCTGTGCTATGGCGCCTACATGACCGAAATCTTCCGAGCCGGTATCAGCAGCATCCCGCGCGGGCAATGGGAAGCATCGCGGGCCATTGGCCTGACGCCGTTCCAGGCCATGACCCGAGTGATCCTGCCGCAGTCGATGCGCCTGATCATTCCCCCCACCGGCAACCAGTTCATCTCGATGCTCAAGGACAGCTCGCTGGTGTCGGTCATCGGCGTCTGGGAACTGATGTTCCTCGCCCGCACCCAGGGCCGCGCCGAGTTCCGTCACCTGGAAATGCTGATCACCGCCGCCGTCCTGTACTGGGTGCTGTCGATCCTGCTGGAAACCGTGCAATCGCGCCTGGAAAAACGCTTCAATCGCGCCCATCGCTGATCGAGGAGCTTCTAGATGAACCAAGCATTCACCCCCGCAGCGGCACCGGCTGGCGTAGCGATCCGCGGCCTGCAGAAATGGTACGGCGAGTTCCATGTGCTCAAGGGCATCGACCTGGAGATCGCCAGCGGCGAGATCGTGGTGATCTGTGGCCCGTCCGGCTCCGGCAAATCCACCCTGATCCGCTGCCTGAACCTGCTTGAGGACTTCCAGAAAGGCGAGGTGTTGATCGCCGGCGACCAGCTGACCCGCGAAGCCGCCAGCGTGGCCAGGATCCGCCGCCAGGTCGGCATGGTGTTCCAGCAGTTCAACCTGTTCCCGCACCTGACCGTGCTGGAAAACCTGATGCTCGGCCCGCGCCTGGTCAGCAAGCTCAGCGAGCCCCAGGCCCGTGCGCTGGCCCTGGAATACCTCGACCGGGTGCGTATCGCCAGCCAGGCCGACAAGTTCCCCGGGCAGCTTTCCGGCGGCCAGCAGCAGCGGGTCGCAATTGCCCGTGCGCTGTGCATGAAGCCGCGCATCATGCTGTTCGACGAGCCGACCTCGGCGCTGGACCCTGAAATGGTCAAGGAAGTGCTCGACGTGATGGGCGAACTGGCCCAGGACGGCATCACCATGCTCTGCGTGACCCACGAAATGGGCTTCGCGCGCAAGGTCGCCGACCGCATCATCTTCATGGACCAAGGCTGCATCATCGAACAGGCGCGGCCCAACGAGTTCTTCGACAACCCACGCCATGAGCGCGCCCGCGCGTTCCTCTCGCAGATCCTCAGCCACTGAGGCTGTACCTGACGCTGTGCAATACAACAACAATCGTGTATCCGGAGACTTATCGATGAACCCAGTCACTCGCTTGCTTGCTGTAACCGCCATTGCCAGTACCTTGTCGCTCGCCGCAGGCGCCGCGTGGGCCGGCGCCACGCTGGACCGCATTCACGACAGCAAGGTCATGAAAGTGGCCACCGCCGCCAACTGGCCACCGCAGTCGTTTCTGGGTGACGACAACACCCTCGAGGGCTTCGATATCGATGTGGCCAACGAAATCGGCCGTCGCCTGGGCACCAAGGTGGCCTTCGTCACGCCCGAGTACGGCATCATCACCGCTGGGCGCTGGGCCGGGCGTTGGGACCTGTCGGTAGGTTCGATGACACCCACCACCGAGCGCGGCCGGGTACTCGACTTCCCGGCCATCTACTACTACACCCCGTATGTGTTCGCGGTGCACAAGGACGCCGCCGGCACCAGTGCCGAGGACCTCAATGGCAAGAAAATCGGCGTCGAGGCGGGCACCACCTCCGAGGATTACATCAATCGCCGGCTGAAGATCGACGCCGCCGATGTGCCGCCGTTCACCTATGCGGTGCAACCGGGCGATGTACAGACCTACGGCGACAGCATGGGCCCGCTGGACGACCTGCGCATGGGCAATGGTACTCGGTTGGACGCCACCCTCTCCGCCCTGCCGACCATCATGGGGGCTATCAAGGCCGGTTACCCAATCGCTGCCGTTCAGGGCAAGCCCGCCTATTACGAGCCCCTCGCCATCGCCGTGGACAAAGGCGACGACGCCTTCAATGCCGAGCTGGCCAAGGCAGTCGATGGCATGAAGGCCGACGGCACGCTGAAGCAGCTTTCCGAGAAGTGGTACGGCGCCGACCTCACCCACGTGCAGTAACCCCCACCAGCCCGCAAACCAGCGCCCTTCATTCGGAGGGCGTAGGGCGCCCTCATGCCCGGAAAAAGCGCCCAGAGCACAGGATGACCAGATCGATGTCCACTTACAGCAACAACTACTACACCGGCACCATGCGCCCTGCGCCGCAACGCCGGCCGCTGACCGGGGAAGTGCGCGCCGATGTCTGCATCATCGGCGGCGGCCTTGCCGGCCTGAGCACGGCCAGGGAACTGCTGGCACGAGGGCGCTCCGTGGTCCTGCTGGAAGCTGCGCGGGTGGCCTGGGGCGCCTCCGGACGCAACGGTGGCTTCGTCCTGCAGGGCTGGTCCGAAGGTTTGTCGGCCATCGAGCGACGCTGTGGCAAGCAGACGGCGGCATCGTTGTTCAAATTGTCACTGGAAGGCGTCGACATCGTACGCCAGACCATCGCCGAGCATGAGCTACCGGGCTGCGCCCCCACCACTGGCAAGCTCAGCGTGGTGCGCTACGAGGACAGCGACAACCTGCAGCGCACACGCGACCGCATGGCGCGGGACTTTGGTTTTGAAATGGAGTACCTGGATACCGCAGCGATCCGCAGCCGGTTGAACACCGAGCGGTACTTCCAGGGGCTGCGCGACAACCACGGGTTTCACTTCCATCCGCTGAACTATTGCCTGGGCCTGGCCGAGCTGGTGGAGATA
Organism: Pseudomonas sp. E1MeOHC2; assembly: GCF_058745025.1. NCBI lineage: Bacteria > Pseudomonadati > Pseudomonadota > Gammaproteobacteria > Pseudomonadales > Pseudomonadaceae > Pseudomonas > Pseudomonas sp. E1MeOHC2. The sequence goes on along the minus strand of NZ_CP196675.1, from coordinate 5,166,329 downwards.
CAGGGCGGCACGATCCACGAGCAGTCGCCCATGCTGCGGGTCGAACACAAGACCGCGGGGCATCGTGTCAGCACGGCCCACGGCGCAGTTACCTGTGCTGACGTGGTGTACTGCTGCGGCGGCTACGGCGGCCCCGAGTTCGGCCCCTTGCGCCGGGCATTCTTACCGATCGCCACCTACGTCGTGCTGACCGAGCGCCTCGGTGAACGGCTGCGCGACATCGTGCGCACCCCCGATGCCGTCGGCGACAACCGCCGCGCCTCCGACTACTACCGCATCGTCGAGGGTGACCGATTGCTCTGGGGTGGCCATATCACCACACGCAACCTGCAGGATGAACAGCGTCTGGGCCAGCTGCTGACCCGCGACATCCTCAACGTGTACCCACAGCTACACGGGTTGAAGATCGCCAAGGCCTGGTCCGGCCTGATGGGTTACGCCCGCCACAAGATGCCGCACATCGGCCCGCTGGGCCGGGGGCAGTGGGCTTGTACTTCATTTGGGGGCCATGGTATGAACACCGCACCCGTGGGTGCCCGGGTGGTTGCCGAGGCCATCTGCGGCGAGACCGATCGCTACCGTCTGTTCGATGCCTATGGCCTGGAATGGAACGGCGGGCCATTCGGGCCGGCTGCGGCGCAAACGGTGTATGCGGGCTTGAAACTCATGGACCGGTTCCAGGAAGCGCGCTCGCACTCCAACAACTGACACCGACCAGGAATCGCCATGGATGCCCACAACCCCGGCGCGCTGTTCAAACTGACCGAAAAAGACCGGCAACTGCTCGCGCTGCTGCAAGCCAACGCCCGCGAGCCCACGGCTTCGCTGGCACGCAAGCTGGGGGTGTCGCGCTCTGCGGTCCAGGAGCGCATCAACCGGCTGGAGAATGCCGGTGTCATCACCGGCTACAGCGTACGCATCGACCAGGACAAGCTGCAGCAGGTGATCAACTGCTTCACCATGACCTCGTGCAGCAACAAGAGCTACACCGATGTAATGACCACCCTGCGCAAGATGGAATCGGTGCAAGCCGTGTATGCGGTGTCCGGCGAGTCGGACTTCATCATCCATCTGACCACCCACACGCTGGGTGAACTCAATGCCGAGCTGATCCGTATCAACATGATCAAAGGGGTCGCGCACACGGCGTCGCACATCGTCATGGAGACCAAATTCAGTCGCAAGCTGACGGTGTAAAGCCGGTTTCACCGCCTGCCTCCCAGTGGAGCACATTTGTACTCCTTGCCAGAAAACCCCGTCGAGGGGGCGCCCTGCATCCTCGACGTTGCGCGCCCAGATTGACTATGATCCCACGTTGAACGTTTCAGCATGTTTCAAAAGGGATTCAAATGTCTGTCCATGAAGCACCTCCGTTAACCCTCCCGAAAAGTACTGTCGCCAAGATGGAAGCCGCCATGGCGCTGGGCAGCTTTGCCATCGGCACCGGCGAATTCGCCATCATGGGGTTGATGCCGGACATCGCCGGCAACCTGCAACTGAGCGAGCCCCAGGTGGGCCATGCCATCAGTGCCTATGCGCTGGGCGTGATGGTCGGCGCCCCGACACTGGCGATCCTGGGTGCCAAACTGCTGCGCAAGCACATGCTGCTGCTGTTGATGGCGCTGTACGCCCTCGGCAACCTGGCCACGGCCTTTGCCCCCTCGTTTGGCGGCTTGGTGACTTTTCGCTTTATCAGCGGCCTGCCCCACGGCGCCTACTTCGGCATCGCTGCAGTGGTGGCATCGAGCATGGTGGCGAACAACCAGCGGGCGGGCGCGGTGGCACGGGTGATGATGGGCCTGACGCTGGCCATGTTGCTGGGCAACCCGGTTGCCACCTTCCTGGGGCAGTACTTCGGCTGGCGCTCTGCGTTTGTGCTGGTCGGGCTGATCGCCCTGTGCACCATCGCCATGGTTTGGCGCTTCGTGCCGCAACCGCACGATGAGGTGCGCAGCGACCCGCGCAAGGAGCTGCAGGCGTTCGCCCTGCCCCAGGTGTGGATGGCGCTGGCCATCGCATCGATCGGCTTTGCCGGCATGTTCTGCGTGTTCAGCTACCTGGCACCGACCATGCTGCACGTAACCCAAACGTCGCCGCAGTGGATCCCCTTTGGCCTGGCCGCCTTTGGTGTCGGCGGCATCGTCGGCAACATCGCCGGTGGCAAGCTGTTCGACCGCCTGCAGTTTCGCGCCGTGGGGCTGGTGCTGATCTGGTCGATTGCCGTGCTGCTGTTTTTCACCTTCGCAGCGCATTCGCTGTGGACCCTGTTGCTGGGCGTCGGCCTGGTCGGCACCATGATTGCCCTGGCCGCGCCCTTGCAAATCCGCCTGATGGATATTGCCCATGAAGCCCCAAGCCTTGCGGCAGCCTCGAACCACGCCGCGTTCAACCTGGCCAATGCACTTGGGCCGTGGTTGGGTGGCATGGCCATCACCGCCGGCATGGGCTGGACCAGTACTGGCTATATCGGCGCCGCAACGGCGTTGGTCGGTTTTGCCATTTACTGCGTGGCCCGCCGCATGAAGGGTGGGCACTGATCAAGTTGCCAGGGGGGCGTTGTGCGCCCCCCAACTTCTACATAAAACAGGCGCACGTAAGTTAATTAACGCAGTAAACGCCTATTATTTGTCCCGCCTGTAATATCCCTGCAAACCCCCGCCCTGCCGCCCCGCTCTCGCATAACTTCAAGTAATACCACGTAGAAAATTAAGCGCATTGACGCCTTTTCAGGGCCACTTCAATAATCCGCGCCAGACGGCTTGATCAATTAAAAATAAAAGTGCCTGAGGACAACAATGCGCCCTTCATCGAGCAAAACTCATCGCGAACTTATCGACTCACGCCAACCTGGTTTTGGCATGAACGGCGAGTTGTACAGCCGCCAGGATGTTTTCGAAACGGATATGGAAATCTTCTTCAATCAACATTGGATACAAGTTGCCGTTACCGCCGATGTCGATGAGCCCGGTGACGTCTACACCGTGGACATCGGCAAATCGTCGGTGCTGATCCTGCGCGACGATGATGAACAGATCCGCGCGTACCGCAATGTGTGCCGCCACCGTGGCACGCGCCTGAAGGAAGCGGGCAAATCCACCGTGGGCATGCTGGTGTGCCCCTACCACCAATGGACCTACGACCTGGACGGCAGCCTCAAGCATGCCAGCCACATGGGCAAGGGCTTCGACCCCAAGTGCCGCAGCCTGATCCCGGTGCATTGCAAGGTCATCGGTACTCATGTGCTGGTGTGCCTGGGCGATAACCCGCCCGAAGACATCAACGACCTCGAAGCGGTGATGGGGCCACGCTTCGAGCCGTTCGACCTGACCAATACCCGCATTGCCTACGAACTCGACTACATCGAGAACGGCAACTGGAAGCTGGTGATGGAAAACAACCGTGAGTGCTACCACTGCGCCGGCACCCACCCGGAACTGATCGTGTCTTACCAGTCCGAAGACCTTGGCGTCAGCCTGGAAGAAATGAGCGACGAGGCCCGCGCCTCGTACGATGCCTATCAAATTCGCAAAGCCGGTATCGAGGGCGACTGGGCCGAATCGGGCCTCCTGTACGAGACTGTGGAGCACTTGCAGGATAACGCGCCCACGCAGTTCCGTACCCAGCGCATGATCATTGCTGGCGCTGGCGAATCACAGACGCTCGACACCAAGGTTGCCTGCCGCAAGCTGTTGGGCAACTTGACCCGACGCGATTTGGGCGACACTCACCTGTGGGGCAACAACGCCTGGGCTCATGTGATGAGCGACCACGCCATGATCAGCTGGATCATCCCGCTGTCGCCGGATCGCACACTGGTGCGTACCAAATGGCTGGTGCACCGCGACGCCGTCGAAGGTGTCGATTACGACCTGCAGCGCTTGACCGAAGTCTGGGTCGCCACCACCCAGCAGGACGCCGCCCTGGTCGCCATCACCCACAGCGGCACCCAGGACCCGGCTTTCGTCCCAGGCCCCTACTCCACCTACACCGAGCCGTACGTCGACCAGTTCGCCCGCTGGTATACCTCGCGCCTCGCGGCACATGGGGTGTGAAGGAGATGACCGTGCTCGAAAACATTACCCAGAACACTGCCGGCCTGCGCGCCGACCAGCGCTTCACCGACACCGACCACTGGGCCGCCCATGGCGCCCAGTGGGCCAGCGGTGAAAGCAAACGCATCGAGTGCCTGAGCGTCGTGGACGAAACCCACGACGTGAAGACCTTCACCTTCCATAGCCCGGATTATTCCGCCCTCGCCTACGAGCCGGGGCAGTTTCTGACCGTGTCGCCGGTAATCGCCGGGGCTAGCGTGTCGCGCTGCTACACCCTGTCCTCGACACCGACCCGCCCGTTCACCTTTTCCATTACGGTCAAACGGGTGCTGGGCGGTACGGTGTCCAATTGGTTGCACGACAACCTGCGCCCAGGGCACGCGCTGGCCGCTTCTGGCCCGGCGGGGGTCTTTACCCCGGTGGCGGGCCCGGCGCGCAAGTTGCTGTACCTGTCGGCCGGCTCTGGCGTCACCCCGCTGATGGCGATGACCCGCGCCGCCGCCGACCTGCACGCCGACCTGGACATCGTTTTCGTGCACAGTGCGCGCACGCCCAAAGACATCATCTTCCGCGATGAACTGGCGCGCCTGGAGCGCACCATGCCACGGCTGCGCACCTTGTTCTTCTGTGAAAGCACCGGTGACGAGCCGGACTGGCGCGGCCCGACCGGGCGCTTGTCGCTGGACGAACTGCAGCGCCAGATCCCCGACTTCAAGGAGCGGGCCGTGTTTACCTGTGGGCCCAAGGGCTACATGGAGGCCACCAAGGCATTACTGGCCAACGCAGGTTTCGACCTGGCCCGTTACCACCAGGAAAGCTTCGACATCAGTGCCGAGGCCGAGCCTGCAGCCCCCTCCGTCGCGCCCGGCCAGGCCCTGGACAGCTTCACCGTGCGCCTGGCCCGCTCAGGCAAGGAATTCACCATGAGCGCCGACCAGACCGTACTGGCCGCCGCCAAGAAAGCCGGTGCCGTAGTCCCCTCCTCCTGCAGCCAAGGTGTATGCGGCACCTGCAAGACCGCGGTACTGCAAGGCAGCGTGGAGATGAAGCACAACGGCGGTATTCGCCAGCGTGAAATCGACAAGGGCCTGCGGCTGCTGTGTTGCAGCCGCCCGACTTCGGACCTGGTGATCGACCTCTGACTTTCGACAAGGACGCCCGGGTTTCGGGCGTCCTTTTTTGCCGTCTAGCGAAAATAAAAAGGATATGGACGATGCGTGCAAAACAAGGCCTTTTCAAAGGCCTGAACCCTATCGTGACGGTAGGGTCCCTCTCCATTGTGGTGGCTTTCGTGGTGCTCTGCGCCTCACATGGCGACCAGGCGGCCGGTGTGTTCAAAGGGGCCTCGGACGCCATTCTCGACCACCTCAAATGGTTCTACCTGGCCCTGGTCAGCGGCATCCTCGGGGTGTTGGTGTTCATCGCCTTCAGCCGCTTCGGCACCCTCAAGCTGGGCCGCCCCGACGAAAAACCCGAGTTCAGCTTCGCCGCCTGGATCGCCATGCTGTTCAGTGCGGGCATGGGCGTGGGGCTGATCTTCTGGTCGGTTGCCGAACCTGTGCTGCACTACGCCAGCAACCCCTTCACGCCGGGGCTCACCGACCAGGCCGCGTCCATGGCCATGCGCATCACCCTGTTGCACTGGGGCCTGCACCCTTGGGCGATCTTCACCGTGATTGGCCTGGGCCTGGCCTACTTCGCCTACCGTGAAGGGCTGCCGCTGGCCCTGCGCTCGATTCTCTACCCGATCATCGGTAACCGCATCTACGGGCCGATCGGCCACACGGTCGACATCATTGGGGGCGCCGTCACCGCGTTCGGGGTCTCGCAATCGCTGGGGCTGGGCGTTGAGCAGATCAACATGGGCATGCACCAGGTGTTCGGCACCCCTGTCACCCTGTCGTTCAAGCTGAGCATCATCGCCGTCGTCACCGTGATCGCCTCGATCTCGCTGGTGGCCGGTGTATCGCGTGGCATGAAGCGCCTTTCAACGCTGAACATGTGGATTTCCCTGGGGCTGATGCTGGTGGTGCTGGCACTGGGCCCCACCCACTACATCCTCAACCTGCTGTTCGAGTCTGCAGGTGACTACGCGCAGAACATCATCGGCATGAGTTTGTGGACCGACGCCCAGGCCGACAGCAGCTGGCAGAAGAGCTGGACCGCCTTCTACTGGCCATGGTGGATGACCTGGGGGCCCTTCGTTGGCCTGTTCATCGCCCGTATTTCTCGCGGGCGGACCATCCGCGAACTGGTGTTCGGCGCGTTGCTGGTGCCAACCTTGGTGACGATCCTGTGGATGGCGGTGTTCGGCGGTGCCGCGCTCAAGGACGAGCAGCAAGTGCGCCACGCCTATCAGCAACTGCCGGTCGCCGAACAGACCGCTGCCGGCCCGTTCCAGGGCGGCCCGATTCTGGAGGCCACGCGCAAGGAAACCACCACGGCGATGTTCACCTTGCTCGACCGCCTCGACGGCCCGACGCTGGGTGCATTTCTCAGTGTGATCATCTGCCTGCTGTTGGCCGTGCATTTCGTCACTGCCGCCGATGCCGGAACCCAGGTACTGTGCATGCTCAACTCGCTGGGCAGCATCAATTCGCCCAACTGGATACGTGTGTTGTGGTGTGTGCTGGAAGGCGCCATTGCGGCCAGCCTGGTGATTGCCGGTGGCCTGTTGGCAATCCAGATGGCGAGCATCGTGGTGGGCCTGCCGATTGCGTTGTACATGCTGCTGACGGGCTACAGCCTGATGCGCAGCCTGTTGGCCAGTGACCCGGTGATTGCCCGGCAGGCGCCTGTGCAGGTGACTGCAGAGGCCAAACGGCCTGCCAGCGAACTGGCGTAGCGCCCCCAACTGCGCAACCTGTCGTCGGCAAGCGGTAACAGGTTGCGCAGGTCAACGCCCTACCGGTTAGGCAGCGCCATCGAGGCCCATCTGCCAAAAGTCGGCTTCAAGGCTCGACGCCTGGCCAAAGGTCCCCGCCAACACCACGAAACGCTGCTCGGTCATGCTGCGCGCCGCCAGTTCATCCAGGTGCGCGCGCGCATTGGCCGCCACACGCTGATACCCCTCACCGGCGTACTCGCCGATCCACTCACGGTAAGGGTGATCGCTCAGGTCGCCAATACGCTCAGCCAACGTCCGCCCGATTTCTGCATAGCCGATCACGCAAGGGGCCAACGCCACGTGCAGTTCGAGCAGATCGCCTGCAGCGCCACAGTCGAGTACATAACGGGTATACGCCACCGTGGCCTGGTGCTCGGGTGCGGCCTGAATATCGGCCTGGGTCAGCCCCCAGCGCGCGCACAGGCGCAGGTGCAGTTCGGTTTCGTCAAGGATCGCCGCAAGGCCCGCCTGGGCTGCACGGATGTCGGCCGGCAGGCGGCTCTTGTAGGCGGCCAGCGCCCAGGCGCGGGCGAACTGGATCAAGAACAGGTAGTCCTGCACCAGGTAAGTCCTGAACGCAGCCTCGCTCAGCGTGCCTTCGCCCATCTGGCGCACGAAGTCATGCTCGACATAACGCTGCCACTGGCCGCTGGTGGCCGTCTTGAGGCGATCGAAAACATCCATGCTCACACCTCCCCCTCATAAACGGCATCGAAGAAGGCCAGCTCAAGGGCCACGGTACGCAGGTAGAAGTCGGTGCTCAGCTCGGCTTCCTGCGGCCCCACGCGGTCCAGTTCAGCGTGCAGGAAGGCGACGAATGCCTGGAACGCCGGGTTGTCGTGCAGGGTGATCCATTCGGCGTGAACGAAGTGCTCGGGCAAGGGCTTGGGCGCCTTGATCGCCCAGTCCAGGTACAAGCCCTCGGCGACATTCAGCACCGCCAGCGCGGCGGCATAGGAGCGGGTGGCCGCCGCTTCGCGCATGATGGCCTTGAAACCTGCGGTGGGTGCGGTGTCCTCGGCTTCGACGCGCTGCGCCGGGCTTACGTCCAGCGCCTCGAAGGCGCGCAGGAAATAGGTGTTTTCATCACTGGAGATCATCCCGGCGAACTGGCCGAAGCGCAGGCGTGCCTCGAAGGTGTCAGCGGTCGCGATCGCAGCGCCAAGCAGGGTCAGGAAGCTGTCAAGAAAACGGTGGTCCTGCACCAGGTAGCGGACCATGATCGGGTCCGGCAGGCTGCCGTCGCACAATTGGGTAACAAAGCGGTGCCCAACGGCCGCCGACCAGGTCGGCTCGCTCTGACGGCGCAGGGTTTGCGTGAAGCGTTCGGTCATGATGCTGTCCTCTGCAGGGGGTGACAGCGAGACCGTTGAAACTGGCATGGACTGGCCTCGCAGTGAGGCCGGCAAAAAGGCAGGTCGCAAGTCCCATCCCTTCGCCGGCATGATCCGGATCAGGTTCGAAGGGTCACCGCGCTGCTGCGTTCAGCGGTTTCTCAGCCCGATGCCGGGCTCCCCTTGGTGGCGCACAGGTATACAGCAGGTGCGAAGGTACTGTCACTACCCAAACAATGGGGCACCCATTACCCGGTTGTGGGTGCCTGCCCCCGTTTTTTGACACTTCCTTGGCGCACTGGCCCCAGGCCGTGCAAGGATTTGTTTAACAAAGCATTACTGAAACACCAGTTGGCATAGCCGTTGCTCAGGCCCTTAAACCAGGCAAAACGCCATTGATGGCCCCAAGCCATACAGCCGCGAGCGAGGCATAAGGCAATGAAAACACCTGCCGTGATCCACCCCACCAGGCACGCATTCAAGCTGTCTTCCGTCACCGTGCTGATGCTCAGCCTTGGGCTGATCCCGGCCATGGCCTCCTCCCTCGATGACGTCAGCCAGCCCCCGCCGACCGATCCTTCGGCCTACACCGATCAGCCGGCCGACCCAACCCCCGCGTTGCTCAACCTGTATACCTTGCCGGAAGCCAACGAAGGCTCTCTTGAGCTGACCGACGGCGTATTCGGCGACCGTTCGACCGTGCGCAAGGACAACGTACTGCCGCCGGCCCTGCAAACGTCTGAAAAGTACCCCACCAACGGCAAGCCCAGCCCGCTGTTTGGCGCGCAACCGTTCACCCAGCAACTGCTGCTGTTCGAGGAATTCGGCCCGGAGAAACTCGACCCGAGCATTCCTGCACCAAGCCTGACCTTCCCGCCACCCACCCTCGGCGCGGCACCCGCGCAAGACCCCAACGTGGTCGCGCGCAGTGGCCCCAGTGGCACGGCCCTGGAAGCTTTCCTCAAACAACCGGGCCTGTACCCGTTCCCGACCCAGTACTCCAACGTGCTCGACCGCAACCCCTGGAAGGCGCAGATCGAGATGTTCCTCAACCGCCAACCGGTCGGCTCGCCCGCTGAAGGCCGGCCACCAGGAAAGGGCTGGTCCCACCAGCGCTGGAACGAGTTCTACCCCCAGGCTGCGTTCAAGACCGCCCAAGCCGGTGCACGCATCAACCTCGGGCTGCGTGACCGTAAGCAATTGCACAACTATGCGGTCGGCGAGTTCGCGCCGGGCGGGCTGTACTACCAGACCTCGGACATCCCCACGACTCTGGGTACCACCAAGGGCATCGACACCCGCTTCCACCCGAACATGCCCCTGCAAAACCACAAATCGTTGTGGACGTTCGATGGCACCTTCCCGGTCAAGCTGCTGATGGTGCGCTATGGCCAACCGATCCTCATGCGCCACTACAATGCGCTGCCGATCGACCCTTCGGCCAACGGTGGCTTTGGCCTGCACACCCTCTCGACCCACGAGCACAACGGCCACTCCCCGGCCGAAAGCGATGGCTACGCCAACGCCTACTTCTTCCCCGGCCAGTACTACGACTACCGCTGGCCGGTGCAGTTGGCCGGCTACGACACCATCAACACCCGTGCCCAGGACCCACGTGCAGCCTTCCCCTGCTCACCGGGCGAAACCCTGTTCGTCAATGATGCGACGCCAGGCCTCAAGACCTGCGATAACGGCAGCATCAAGATCCGCGGCGACTGGCGCGAAACCATGAGCACCCACTGGTTCCACGACCACATGCTGGATTTCACGGCGCAGAACGTCTACAAAGGCAACGCCGTGATGATGAACTACTACAGCGCCCTGGACCGTGGCAACGAGGCCCTGCAGGATGGCGTCAACCTGCGCTTTCCCAGCGGCTCGGGCATGCCGTGGGGCAACCGCGACTATGACGTCAACCTGGTGATCGCCGACAAGGCCTGGGATGCCAACGGCCAGTTGTGGTTCAACCCGTTCAACACCGACGGCTTCCTCGGCGACCAGATCCTGGTCAACTGGCAGTACCAGCCAAAACTCAAGGTACGCGCGCGCAGCTATCGCTTTCGCATCCTTAACGGTTCGGTGTCGCGTTACTTCAAATTCGCCGTGGTACGTGAAATCGCCGGCACCAGCGGCGAGTTCAAAGGCCCCACCGGCTCCAACCTGTCTTACGCCCGCGTGCCGTTCCACATGATCGCCAACGACGGCAACATCATGGAACATGCCGTGCCGTTCGACGGCACCCTGGACCTAAACGGCGACGGTGACCTCAAGGACAACAACGGCATCATGCCGCTGCAAGGCATCGCCGAGCGTTACGACATCATCATCAACTTCGCCAAGAACGGCATCAAGGCGGGTGACAAGCTGTACTTCGTCAACCTGATGGAGCACCAGAGCGGCAAGGGCCCGAACCAGGCCATTGCGCTGGCGGATGTGCTGTCGGAGAAATACAAGGCAGTCATCAAGCAGACCAGCAAGGGCCCGCAATGGGATAAAGGCGACCCGGTGGTGGGCAAGTTCATGCAACTGCTGGTGCAGCCCTACAGCGGCCAGGACCTGAGCATGGACCCAGTCGCCTATGAGCCGGCCAAGCCCGGCAAAGCCGCAGGCCTGAAAATGATCCCGCTGACCCTCGACCGTAACGCCGTGGCCGACCAGGCCAAGCTCAAGGCTGCCCGCCACCGCGAGTTCATCTTTGGCCGCTCCGACGGTACCGACACCACCCCTTGGACCATCAAGACCGATGGCGGCTTCGGCTACAGCATGGACCCACGGCGTATCAGCGCGGCGCCGCAACTGGCGAACGAGGCCACAGCAGGCGGCTTCAGCGGCGATGGCACCCTGGAAGTGTGGAAAATCAAGAACGGCGGTAATGGCTGGAGCCACCCAGTGCACGTGCACTTCGAAGAAGGCATCGTGCTCAGCCGTGACGGCAAGGCACCGCCAGAATGGGAAAAATGGGCACGCAAGGACGTCTATCGCATCGGGCCGGACACCGACTCGTCGGAAGAGCTGGATATCGCTATACGATTCCGCGAATTTGCCGGGACCTACATGGAACACTGCCACAACACCCAGCATGAAGACACCTCGATGCTGCTGCGCTGGGACCTGGAGCACCCTGGCCAGTTCCAGGTGATGCCAACGCCGCTGCCGGGTTGGGACGGTGTGGAATACGTAGCCTCCGTCGGCCTGCCGACCTTCCGCACCGCCGACCACGACGATGAAGACGATGCCAACAAGCCGCCGGTTGCCGTCAACGACAGCGCTGCGACCACCGCCGACAAGGCGATCACGCTCAATGTGCTGGCCAACGACACCGACCCCGAGCGCAACGTGCCCTTGACCGTCATTGGCCTGAGCCAGCCGGACTCTGGGCAAGGCACCACCAGCACCAATGGCACTACCGTGACCTTCACCCCGCCCGCCACCGTGGCCACGCCTTTCACGGCCAGCTTCAACTACTCGGCGCGTGACGCCAAGGGTGCCGAGTCGGTGGCTCCGGCCACGGTCAGCGTCGCGGTGAGCCCGGCGGCACTGATCGACGACATCCAGGTCAGCAGTGCCACGGTGCAAATACGCAGCGGTAACCGATTCACCTGGGACCTGTCCGGTACGACCTCGATCGCCACCGGCAACAGCATCAACGTGTCGGTGGCCACCACCAACGGCCTGCTGAACCTGGGTACTGCGACGCTGACTGCGGCGACCACCGGTGCCCGTTGGCGGATATCGGTCACCACCACCGGCTACGGTCCGGCAACGCCCGCAACGGCGACCGTGAAGTCGAAGCTGGGGCAAAGCGTGACGGTACCGATCAGTTACCAGTAGCGGGTAACCTGTGCAGGCGCAGCCTTTGGCCGCCCCTGCACAGGTTTTTCATCGGATCTGTTACAGAGGCGTGCATCATGACCGGCTCATGGCGTGTTCTGCTCGTGCTGTCGCTGTTCGCTGCCAGTATCCCGTTCTGGCCAGTGCAACCCCAGCAAGCCCCAACCACCGAAACGGCCACGCCCTGGGGCGCCGATTACTTTCCCAATATCCCCCTGCTCACCCAAGAGGGCGAAAAGGTCCACTTCTTCGACGACCTGATCAAGGACAAGGTCGTTGCCATCAACTTCATCTTCACCGGCTGCACCGACTCCTGCCCAGTGGAAACCGCCCGCCTGCGCCAGGTGCAAAAGATTCTTGGCGACCGGGTAGGCAAAGACATCTTCCTCTACTCCATCAGCATCGACCCCTACAACGACACCCCAGCCACCCTCAAACGCTACGCCGAAAAATTCGGCATCGGCCCTGGCTGGACCTTGCTTACCGGCGAGCCCGACGACATCGAGCAATTGCGCAGAAGCCTGGGCCTGTACATAGAGGGCCTGGAAAACGGCCGCTCCAAGGACCACAACCTGAGCCTGATCATCGGTAACCAGGCCACCGGCCGCTGGATGAAAGCCTCCCCCTTCGAAAGCCCCTACATTCTCGCCGACCGCCTGGGCAACAGCCTGCACAACTGGAAACAGGCCAGCGCCATGGCCAACGACTACACCCAGGCACCTGAAATCCGCTCGCCCAGCAGTGGCGAGCAGATCTTCCGCACCCGCTGCTCCTCCTGCCACACCCTGGGCAACGCCGAGCCCGGTGTGCAACGGGGCATCGGCCCCGACTTGCTTGGCGTGACCCGCCAACGCGATGCCAACTGGTTGAGCCGCTGGCTGAAAGAGCCCGACCAGATGCTTGCGCAAAAAGACCCACTGGCCATGCTGCTGTACGAGCAGTACAACCGCCTGGCGATGCCGAACATGCGCCTGGGCGATGCCGAAGTCAGCGCGTTGATGGCCTACATGGAAGAAGAAACCACACGCCTGCAGACGCCCCTGGCGGATACGGCAAAACCTTAGAGGCCATTAGCCACCAGTCATTAGCCTGTCATCTTACTGTCGTATTTTGCCCACTTCACCCAGGGTCGGGACCATCAGCTGTGATTCGCCGTTCGCTCTCTTCCGCCGGCCTTCTGCGCCTGTTGATCCTGATGCTTTGTGCAGCCACCCTGGCCTTTCTCTGGGGGCTGCACTTCTCGCAGAAGGCCGCCGCGCGCCAGGATGCGCTGTCCGCCAAGGCCGCCGAACACCTGAACCTGGCCAGCATCGTCGCGCAGAGCCTGCGCCAGTTGGTCGACCGCGCCCAGGTCGTGGGGCGCGTCACCCAGGGCGACCTGAAAGCGCTGCACCAGGGCAACACCAGCCTGGCCCGGCTGCTTGCCGAAGACCCGCTGTTCAAACGCATGAGCCTGTATGACCGGCACGGTCGGCGGGTGTCGGCCAGCCATGCCGATGACGCCGCGACACTGCCTGAAGACTGGCTGCGCCAGTTGCAGTTGCACGTTGCCCGATACGGCTTCAAACCCTTCCTGCCCAGTGTCGAGGCGCCTGGCCCATTCAGCGCCATGCCCAGTTGGCGACTGCCCTTCGTGTTGCCGCTGACCGACTTGCCGGGCCGTGAAATCGACAGCATCCTCGTGGTGCAACTGGACATCGGTTACCTGGCGGTACTGTTCCAGCACATCGACCTGGGCAGCACCGGCGTGATGCGCCTGCTTCAAGACGATGGCCAGGAACGCCTGCGCATCGATAGCAGTGGCCTGGTGGTGGCCGCCGATACCCTGGAACCCGAGCTGCCGCAAGCGGGGCCAGACGCGGGGGCACTGACACAGTACGCACCCGGCGGCCCCTACCAGAGCCTGTTCCGGCGGGTTGCCGAACGCGGCTTCAGCGTGGTGGTCAGCCAACGCTACGAAGAGATTCTCGCGCCATCGACCTTGGCATACGCCCGGCAGTTCTGGCTAAACCTGAGCATGACTCTGATGATTCTCGCCAGCCTGCTCTGGACCCTGCGCCTGCTGCGCAAGCGCCAGGAGGCGTTCAGTGCCCTGGTACAGGCGCAGCAGGTCAACCAGCAACTGATCGGGCGGCTTGAAGACGAACACCGACGCAGCAGCCATGCCGCGGCCACCGATCACCTCAGCGGCCTGCACAACCGCCGCCAGTTCGTCGAAGTCGCAGGGCTTGCGCTCACCCGACAACGGGGCCAGCGCCGACTGATGGCGATCCTGTTCATCGACATGGACCGCTTCAAGTCGATCAACGATTCGCTCGGGCACAAGATTGGCGACCTGCTGCTGCAAGCCGTGGCCGGGCGTATCCAGCGCCTGCTGGAGCCAGGCGACGAAGCGTCGCGCTTTGGCGGTGACGAGTTCGTGGTCTTGCTGGCCGGCCAGCGCACTGAAGAGCAGATCAACGCCTGGGTACGTGAACTGGTGCACAAGCTCTCGGCCACCTATGCCCTGGATGGCCAGGAGGTCAACACCAGCCCCAGTGTCGGTGTCAGCATTTGCCCACGCGATGGCCAGGAGATCGACAGCCTGATCCGCTGCGCCGATGCCGCGATGTATTCGGCCAAGCAGGCGGGACGCGCCCAGTACCGCTTCTTCGACCCCTCGCTGAACCTCACCGACATCCACGCCTTCACCCTCGAACAGGCCTTCGGCGCAGCCCTGGCAGAGCGTCAGTTCGTACTGCACTACCAACCGCAGATCCGCCTTGATACCCACCAGGTACTGGGCTACGAGGCACTGGTGCGCTGGGACCACCCAGAATTCGGCCTGCTCTACCCAGACCGCTTCATCGACCTGGCCGAGCGCAGCGGCTTCATCATCGAGCTCGGCTGGGAAGTGCTGCGCCTGGCCTGTGAGGAACTGGCCCGTTGGCACGTTCAGGGCCGTGACGCTCGCCTGGCGGTCAATGTCTCGGCGCTGCAGTTGCGCCAGGCAGACTTCAGCACCCGGCTACTCAGCAAACTGCAGAGGCACGCCATTGCCCCGCAACGGCTGGAACTGGAGATCACCGAAACCACCATCCTCGACCCCGAGGGCACGGCGGTCGGCCACCTGCACCGCCTGCGCGACGCTGGCCTGGGCATCAGCCTGGACGATTTCGGGCGTGGCTATGCGGGGTTTGCGCACTTGCATTCACTGCCGTTGAGCAAGCTGAAAATCGACCGGTCGCTGATTGCGCCGCTGTCCAACAGCCATGACGACAGCCCGATCGTCTCTTCCACCATCATCCTGGCCAAGCGCCTGGGCCTGGAGGTGGTGGCCGAAGGCGTGGAAACCCGCGAACAAGTGGTGTGCCTGAAGCTCGCGGGTTGCGACATTGCCCAGGGGTATCACTTCAGCCGGCCGCTGTCGCCGGCGCAATTGCTCGACTACCCACCCTTCAACGGCAGCGAGGAACTGGTGGGCGCGGGTTCACCCGCGAACACCGGCAAAGTCGCTGCCATAGGCCATGGCGCATAAGTGTGCCGGGACAGGCAAGCCGATTCGGTTTATCGTGTCTGCACTGAATACCGGCTACCGCACCATGACCGACATCGAGCGCTATGTCCGCGCCGCCACCCGCGATAACACGCGGCGCAGCTACCAGGCTGCCATTGACCATTTCGAAACCCAATGGGGCGGTTTCTTGCCGGCCACCCCCGAGCGTATCGCCCGCTACCTGGCCGACCACGCCGAACAGCATGCCGTGAGCACGTTGCGCCAACGCCTTGCGGCGCTGAGCCAATGGCATGTCAGCCAGGGCTTCCCCGACCCGACCAAGGCACCGCTGGTGCGCCAGGTGCTGCGCGGCATCCGCACCCTGCACCCGACACCGCCAAAGCAGGCCGCACCGCTGTTGCTGCAGCATCTGCAAACCGCCGTGCAGTGCTTCGAGGACGAAGCCCGCCAGGCGCGTGAATGTCACGACCTGACCGCCCTGCGCCGGGCACGCCGCGACACTGCACTGCTGTTGCTGGGGTTCTGGCGAGGGTTTCGGGGTGATGAACTGGCACGCCTGCGCGTCGAGCATATCCAGGCTGAAGCCGGTGTCGGCATCACCTTGTTCCTGCCGCGCAGCAAGGGCGATCGCGAAGCGCTTGGCGTGCAGCACCGTACACCGGCACTCAAGGCGTTGTGCCCCGTCACCGCGTACCTGCAATGGATCGAAGTGGCCGGCATCGCCCATGGCCCGGTGTTTCGCAAGCTCGACCGCTGGGGCAACCTCAGCGACGCGCCGCTCAACAGCAACAGCCTGGTCGGCCTGCTCAGGCGCATGCTGGAGCGCGCCGGGGTACCGGCGGCGTTATACACCGGCCACTCCCTGCGCCGCGGTTTCGCCACCTGGGCCACGGCCAACGGTTGGGAGCTGAAATCGTTGATGAGCTATGTGGGCTGGAAAGACGCCAAGTCGGCGCTGCGCTATATCGACTCGGCGCAGCGCTTTGGCGAACTGGCGGTGTTACCGGCCAGCCAGGTGCATAACCTCATTCCTTGAAGGCGTGGCGGTGGACGCCAGCGATTTCCGGGCGAATGGCATACAGGTCCCCGGCATCCGGGTAATGCCGCAGTTCAACAGGGTTCATGCCGAAACGCGCGGTGGTGATGTACAGGGTCGTCATGCCCTCGCCACCAAAGCAGCAGCTGGTCGGGCGTGGCACCGGCATCACCACCTGGTCGGTCAGGTGGCCATTGCGGTCGAACCGCAGCAGGCAACTGCCATTGAACTGGCACACCCACAACCCGCCCTCACGATCCAGCGCAATGCCATCCGGGCGCCCCAGCTCGGCGGGGGTTTCGGCAAACAGCACGACTTCGGCCAAGCGGCCTTCCGCCAGGTAGTCGGCGCGGTAGATCGAGCGGGCGACAGAATCGACGAAATACACGGTGTGCCCATCTTCAGACCAGGCCAGGCCATTGGGCAGTGCCATGCCATCGTGGATCACCTCGTCGCTTAACGCTGCATCGAAACGGAACAAGGCACCGGTCTTGCCGCTTGGGGCTTCGTCCATCAGGCCGCTGACAAAACGCCCTTGAGGGTCGCAGGCGCCATCGTTGAAACGGTAGGTGGCGCGCGGGTGAACCGGCACGGAATACTGGCGCACCTTGCGCGCATTCACGTCAAGAATGGCAACGCTGGCATCTTCGGTGAAAATCAGGTTGCCCTTGTCGGTCAATGCCAGGGCGCCAATGCGGGCAGCCGATTCATAGAGGCTCTCGACTTCGCCGTCCGGGTTCAGCCGGTTGATGCGCCCATCGGAGATGTCGACGAAGTACAGTGCGCCGCTGCGCGCGTCCCAGACCGGGCTCTCGCCCAGATCGGCCTGGGTGTTGGCGACCTTGGCTGGCACATAGTGGCATTCCTTGATGCGGCTCCAGCGTTCGGCCACCTCCTTGAGGTTGCCCGCTTGTACCCGCGCCAGGTCGCGCGGGTAACTGACGCCGCTGTTCTCGGTGAAACGGGTGGCGGTGAACTGCCCGTTGCTGGCGCGCAGGATGTAGCCGGTGTCGCGGCACAGCGAACTGGCCAGGTACAACACCCCTGGGGTGACCCACTCGGGCTTGAGCTCTTCCGGTGCCTGGGTCACGCCCCACATGCGGGTCTTGGCCACGGGCGAAATCGCATTGACCAGAATGCCGTGCTCCAGCCCTTCCATGCTCAACGCGTTCATGATGCCGACCTGGGCCATCTTGCCGGCCGAATACGCCACCAGGCCGGGCTGCGAATAGCGCTGGTACATGGCACGGTCCGAGGTGGTCAGCACCACGCGTGGCGCGGCGGACTGCTTGAGGTGCTTCCAGGCATGCTTGGCCAGCCACACCGGGGCGTGCACGCTGATACCCAGCGCCCGCTGGAGAAACGCCTCTTCCTGCGCTTCGATCCCCTGGTAATCGACCCAGCCTGCGTTGTGAATGAGGATGTCCAGCGCGCCAAAATGCTCGATGGCAAGCTCGATCAACCGCTGGCATTCGCGTTCGTGTTCCAGTTGCCCGGCATGGGCGATCACCTTGTAACCCTTGGCTTGCATGATCGCGAGCGCCTGGGCCAGCGCCGACGGGTCTTGCCCCTGGCCAGCCCGGTCAGTACCCAGGTCGCTGATCACCACCCGCGCGCCACGCTCGGCCAATGCCATGGCGTAAGCCAAGCCTAGCCCTTGGGCCGCACCGGTAATGATGGCGACTTTTTCGTTGAATGGGTCTGGTATGGGCATTACAGGGCACCTTTGATTCTCCTTTTTTACGATAACAATAAAAAAATCAATGACTTAATATTAAAAGCATGCAACTTTGATATCTCAGAGATATCACCGAGGCTTTATCAGTCGGGTGTCACGCACCCTGATGGCCGCCTTGCGGGCACCCCTGCAAGTCGATGAAGGGACGTAGAATGATCGAGACACGTTTGCTCAGGCAGTTCATTGCCGTGGCTGAGGAACTGCACTTCCACAAGGCCGCCATTCGCCTGCACATGGCGCAACCGCCCCTGAGCCAAGCGATCAACCGCCTTGAAGAAAAACTCGGTTTCAGCCTGTTCCTGCGCAACAAGCGCGCGGTCAAGCTGACCGCCGCCGGCATGGCCTTCCTGGACACCGCCTATCGCACGCTCAAGGAACTGGAACAAGGCATCGAATACGCGCGCAATGTGTCGCAAGGCATCTGCGGCAAGCTGACCATCACAGCCATCTCCATCGCGTACTACGAGTCGCTGCTCACCACCTTGCGCAGGTTCCGCGAGGTCTACCCGAATGTGCGCCTGACCATTCGTGAGATGCCCTCAGCCTCCCAGGCCAAGGCCTTGTTGGCCGGCGAAGCCGACATCGGTTTCATGCGCAAGCTGGCGATGCCACCCGACACCATCGAGTCGCGCTTGTTGCTCAACGAGCAGATCATCATGGCCCTGCCCGCCAGCCACGCCAGGGCACATCAGCCGCTGGTCGACCTGCGCGACTTCGCCGAAGAGGACTTTGTCTTCACCCCACAAGCCCTGGGCAGTGGCTACCACAGCCAGCTGATCGCCCTGTGCGAATCGGCCGGTTTCTACCCCAAGGTGGTCCAGGAAGCGGCGCAGATCCACACCCTGATCGGTCTGGTGGCCTGTGGCTTTGGCGTGGCCCTGGTGCCCGAGTCGATCGCCTATTCCACGCTGCGTGAGCGTGTGCAGTTCCGCCCGATCCGCCCAATCAAGGGCCAGCCCACCCCGACCATGGGCCTGTACATGAACTGGAACACCCAGAACGCCTCGCCAGCCCTGGGCAGTTTCATCACCATGCTCGAGCAGGGCGCGCCGAAGCGCTTCAGCGACACCCTGCAGAACCCGTTGATCCTGTAGCCCGCGCCTCCAACGCGCAGCGCCACAGCCTGCCGATATCACCGGCGCGCGCCTGCAGCAACTCAGCGGCGTTGGCACACGCCTGCTCCAGGCTCATCGGCCCGTTGACCAAGGCAAAGGCCGCATCGACACCGTGGGCATACAGCTGCTGATACCCCTCCCCCAGCGTGCCGGCAAGCACCACCACCGGTACACCATGGCGCTTGGCGACCCGCGCCACCCCCATCGGCGTCTTGCCGCGCAAGGTCTGGGCGTCAAAGCGCCCCTCGCCGGTCACCACCAGGTCGGCGCCCTGCACCAGCGCGTCAAGGCCTGCCAGCTCTGCCACCACCTCCACACCTGGGCGGAACTGCGCCCCCATGAACGCCTTGGCCGCGAACCCCATGCCGCCTGCGGCGCCACAGCCGGGGAAGTTCCGTACATCCTCACCCAGCAACCGCGCACAGTGATCGGCAAAATGCCCCAGCGCCTGGTCCAGCGCCTGTACCTGTTGCGGACTTGCCCCTTTTTGCGGGCCGAAGATCGCCGAGGCGCCATTGGCGCCACACAGCGGGTTGTCGACGTCGGCAGCCACTTCGACCTGGACTTCGGCCAGCCGAGGGTCCAGGTCGCTGGCATCGATGCGCGCCAGCCTTGCCAGGGCCAGGCCACCCTCCTCCAACGCTTGCCCCTCAGCATCCAGCAGACGCAAACCCAAAGCGCGCAGCATGCCGCTGCCACCGTCATTGGTCGCGCTGCCGCCAATAGCCAGAACGATACGCCGGGCACCTGCGGCCAATGCGGCGGCGATCAGCTCGCCAGTCCCCCAGGTGCTGCTGAGGCAGGCATCGCGCTGCCGGGTCGGCACCAATTGCAGCCCACTGGCCTGGGCCATCTCAATGATTGCGGTGCGGCTCTGCGCCAGCCACCCCCAGCCGGCTTCGACAGTTTGCCCCAACGGCCCACGCACGGTCTGGCGCCGCCATTCGCCCTGGCTGGCAGCCAGAATGGCGTCCATGGTGCCTTCACCGCCATCGGCCATGGGGCATTGGACAAGCTCGGCATCCGGCCACACGTCGGCCAGGCCCGTGGCAATGGCGCGGGCGACACCGGCAGCATCGAGGCTGTCCTTGAACGAGTCGGGGGCGATGACGATCTTCATGGGGATTCTCCTGTCCTGATGAGCGGCATGCTGACAGTTGCCCGGCCAGGTGGCCTCGGTCAAATGCACAAGACAGCGAATGCGTTGTTTGGGCAAATGCCTTCGGGCGTGGCCTTACGCGGCCGGCAGCAGTTGCAACGCCAGGTACAGGCTGAGCATGCCTTCCATCCGCAGCGGGTCGACTTCGCCAAGTTCGGCAATCCGTTCCAGCCGATAGCGCAGGCTGTTACGGTGAATGCCCAGGGCATCGGCACAGGCCTGGCTCTGACCATCATGGGCGCACCAGGCACGCAAGGTGGCAATCAGCTGACCGCTGGAATCCTTGGCACGGATACGTTGCAGCGGTTCGAGCAGCTCATCCAGCGCATCGTCGTTGCGATGGCGCCACAGCAAGGCAGGTAGCCGGTAGCGGTCGAGGCTGAGCAGGCGTTCGCCTGGCAGCACCGCTCGCCCATAGGCCAGCAGATCGCGCACTCTGCGATACCCTCGGCGCAACTGTTCCAGGCTTTGCGCCACGCCACCAAGGGCCAAGCGCTCAACCTGCCAGCCGTGACGCTGCAGGCGCTCCAGCAGCCGCGCTTCGTCCAGCACCAGGCCCGCCGGGCGGCACCACAGCAACGACTGGCGTGCGGGGCTTACGCACCAGCTGTCCGGGTAGCGGCTCATCAGCCAGGACGACAAGGTTTCGGCAGGTGGCCCCGACGCCAGTTCGAACAGGCAGGGTACCCTCGCCAACTGCGGTTTCAGGCCCAACTGTCGGGCTTCGTCCAGCAGCCGGGGCGAATCGCCGCTGCCGCCCAGCAGCAAGGCCAGCAAGTCGTCACAACGTTGTCGCCGCCATTGCTGTTCTACCTGCAGGTGGCGCTGGGCCAGGAGCATTTCAGCGGTCATGCGCACCAGTTCGCCATAGGTACGCAACTGCTGAGGGTCGCCGGTAAGGCCCAGCACCCCCATCAGCCGTCCATCGAGCATCAGCGGCAGGTTTACCCCCGGCTGCACGCCTTTGAGGCACTTCGCCGCGTCCACGTCGAGCTCGACGATCCGGCCGTTGGCCAACACCAGCTGCGCGCCCTCGTGACGGGTATTGATGCGCTCGGGCTCGCCACTGCCAAGGATCAACCCCTGGCTGTCCATGACATTGACGTTGCAGGGCAGGATGGCCATGGCCCGATCAACGATATCCTGAGCCAGGTCATGGTCGAGTTCGAACATTCAACGGTCCTTAGGGTGGTAGGCTTTGGGCCCGGGCACAGCGACCCCGGTCAACAGCTGTGCAAAAGCACAAAGACAGGCACGCCGCAGTCCCCGAGACTCGTCAGGGCGCGCCGGAACAGGCGACGCGGTGACAACCATAACAACAGAGAACCCGATCATGGCACACAGCCCCGCCCCTGACCAAGGCACGGACACCACCCGCAACGCGCTGTACCGGCGCATCACCTTGCGGCTGATTCCGTTCATTTTCATCTGCTACCTGTTCAACTATCTGGACCGCGTCAACGTCGGCTTTGCCAAGCTGCAGATGCTCGACGCCCTGAAGTTCAGCGAAACGGTATACGGCCTAGGCGCCGGTATCTTCTTCATCGGCTACGTACTCTGCGGCCTGCCGAGCAACCTGGCCCTCAACCGCTTCGGCCCAAGGCGCTGGATCGCGCTGATGATGATCGCCTGGGGCAGCCTCTCGACCTGCCTGCTGTTCGTCACCACGCCTACCGAGTTCTACGCGTTGCGCCTGCTGACCGGCGCCGCCGAAGCCGGCTTCTTCCCAGGCGTGGTGCTGTACCTCTCGCGCTGGTTCCCGGCCGACCGCCGTGGCCGCATCATGGCCCTGTTCATGTCGGCAATCCCGGTGTCGGGGCTGTTGGGTGGGCCGTTCTCCGGCTGGATCCTGCAACACTTCGCTGCAGGCCAGCATGGCCTTGCCGGCTGGCAATGGATGTTCCTGATTCAGGGGCTGCCCACCGTCGCCCTTGGTTTCCTGGCCATCCGCCTGCTCAGTGACGGCTATCAGAAAGCCACCTGGCTGAGCCCGGCCGAGCGCCAGCTGATCGAAGCCGACCTCAAGGCCGATGCCGCCAGCAAACCCGCGACCACCGGTGACAGTGTGCTCGCAGTGCTGACCAACCCGCTGATCTGGACGTTCGGCTTCGTCTACTTCTGTATCCAGAGTGGTGTGTACGCGATCAACTTCTGGCTGCCGTCGATCATCAAGAGCATGGGCTTTGACAACCCCTTGCTGATTGGCTGGCTGAGCGCCATTCCTTACCTGCTGGCCGGTGTGTTCATGATCGTCTGCGGGCGCTCGGCGGACCTGCGCAACGAGCGTCGCTGGCACCTTGTAGTGCCGATGCTGATGGGTGCCATAGGCCTGCTGATCGCGGTCAACTTTGCCGGTAACCCGGCCATCGCCATCCTTGGCCTGTCGATCGCGACCATGGGCGCCCTTACCGGCCTGCCTATGTTCTGGCCAATGCCCACCGCCCTGCTCAGCGCCGGTGCGGCCGTGGCTGGCCTTGCGCTGATCAACTCGGTGGGCCAGATGGCCGGCTTCCTCAGCCCATACCTGGTCGGCTTCATCAAGGACCAGACCGGGTCGACCGATGCTGCGCTGTATTCGCTGGCGGCATTGATCGTGGTCGGCAGCCTGGTGGCTTTGCGGGTAACGCGCGCTGGAGCGCTGGCCACGGCCAAAGTTAACTAAGACGTCCAGGAGCAATCCTCCTGCGGGGCAATGGACTGCCCCGGCCGTCGGCTCAAGCCATCACCTCGTCACCACAGGCGTCAAATGGTTGCAAAGGCCCCTTTGGAGAAGCCCCATGACCCAGCACGCCGTGGCCCGCCTCGATCAGCTCGACCCAAACCGCCCCCTGCGCGTCCAAGCCGGTAACGAAGAGCTCATCCTGATCCGCCAGGGCGACCTGGTGCATGCCTACCAGGCCAACTGCCCCCACGCGGGTGCCCCGCTCGAAGAGGGGGTGATTTGCTCGGGGCTGTTGGTCTGCCCTTGGCACAAGGCGGCGTTTGCCGTGGACGAAGGGGCGGTGTGCGAACCACCGGCGCTGGCCGACCTGCGCCGCTACCGTGCTTGGGTCAAAGGTGACGAGGTCTGGGTGGACGACCAACCCCTGGCCAAAACCGAACCACCTCGGCACAGCGATGCCCGTTGTTTCGTGGTGGTGGGTGCCGGCGCGGCCGGCAGCGCAGCCGTTGCCACCCTGCTGGCGCACGGCTTCGCCGGCCGTCTGGTCTGGCTCGACCAGGAACAGCAGCCGGCCTACGACCGAACCGCGCTCAGCAAATTCGTCATCGCTGGGCAGATGCCAGCCGATGAAGTCCCTGCCCTGCTCGAAGCGGATGACCTGCGCAAAGGCCATCTGATCCGTCAGCACGGCAAGGTCCGCACGCTGAACAGCCAGAAACGCCACATCATCCTTGCCGACGGCCAACAGATCGACTACGACGCCTGCTTGCTGGCCACGGGCGGCAAAGCGCTACGCCCACCCCTTCCTGGGGCAGACCTGCCGGGTGTATTCACCCTGCGCTCACGTGAGGACGCCGCGCAATTGCTCGACGCCGCAGAGCCCGGGCAGCCGGTAGTGATCGTCGGCGACGGTTTCATCGGCCTGGAGGCCGCCGCCGCTCTGCGCAAATACGGCTTGCAGGTGCACCTGGTTACCCGCCATGAAGTGCCACTGGCCAAGCAACTGGGTGAACGCATCGGGCGCAGCATCCGCGAACTGCACGAACGCAAAGGCGTGGTGTTCCACGGGCCCACCGAAGTCGAGCGTTTCGAAGGCCAGGGCAAGGTCGACGCCGTACTGCTGGCCAACGGTGAACGGCTGCAGACGCAACTGGTGCTGCTGGGGACCGGGGTCAAACCGGCCACGGCCTACGTCCAAGGGGTGCCGCTGGCCGAGGACAAATCGCTGCCCGTCAATGCCGAACTGCGGGCGGCACAAGGGCTCTGGGCCGCCGGTGACATCGCCACCTTCCCCCTGGCAGGCCGGCCCGTGCGCATCGAACACTGGCGCCTGGCCCAGCAACACGGTGTGATCGCCGCAGCCAACATGCTCGGCGAGCAGCGCCGCTATGAAGATGTGCCGTTCTTCTGGACTTACCAGCACGGGCGCACCTACGAGGTGCTGGGGCATGCACGGGACTGGAACCGCATCGAATACGTCGGTGAGCCGGAACACGGCGACTTCGTGGCGCTGCAATGTGTAAATGAGCACGTCGAGGCCGTCATCGCCAAGGGCTATTCAGATGCCATGGCGCAGCTGTCGCAACGGATGAAGCGGCCGCTGAGCCTAGAAGAGGCGCTCAAGCTGATTGGCTGACTTCACCGACACAAAAATCAGCTGTGGTTTCCCCCACCTCCGAACGCGGCCCGATCGGCTTTTCCAGTGTCATTCAGCACCCTCTAAACAGCCATGGCAGAGCGGCTCACAGCCAAACGGCCTGGCATTCCCGGCAGGCGGCGCATGCAGCAGCCATGGCAAAACCGATGCTGACCTGGCACAGGTGTGGCAGCCGCTGCGGCGGGCTTTCAATGGCGTCCGGTTGTGTGTAAAACAGGCAGACAAGCCCACTGCAAAGGACTCACCGCATGATCTACCGTCCCCTCGGCCAGAGTGGCCTGCAGGTTTCCGCCCTTACCCTGGGCAGCATGATGTTCGGCGAGCAGACCAGCACCGAGGACTCACTGCGGATCATCGAAAAAGCCTGGGACCAGGGCATCAACTTCATCGACACCGCCGATGTCTACAACACCGGGCGTTCAGAGGAAATCGTTGGCGAAGCCGTGGCACGCCATCGCCAGGACTGGATCGTGGCGTCCAAGGTCGGCTTTGGCCCGGCTGACGGCCTGCCCAACCGCAGCGGCCTCTCGCGCAAGCACATCTTCAATGCCATCGACGCGACGCTCACGCGCATGGACTTGGACTACCTGGACGTTTACTACCTGCACCGCGAGGACCACAAGGTACCGCTGGAAGAAACCGTGCGGGCCATCGGCGACTTGCTGCGCCAGGGCAAGATCCGTTACTGGGGGGTGTCCAACTTCCGCGGCTGGCGTATTGCCGAGCTTTGCAGCCTGGCCGAGCGCCTGGGCGTGGCCAAACCGGTGGTGAGCCAGCCGTTGTACAACATCGTCAACCGCCAGGCAGAACCCGAGCAACTGACCGCTGCGGCCCACCACGGCCTTGGGGTGGTGCCATTCAGCCCGTTGGCCCGCGGTGTGCTCAGCGGCAAGTACGCACCCGGCGCGGTGCCGGATGCCGGCAGCCGTGCCGGGCGCCAGGACAAGCGCATCATGGAGGTTGAGTGGCGCCAGGAATCATTGGCCATCGCCCGCCAGATCCAGGCCTATGTCGAGGCCAAGGGCGTGGGCATCGTAGCGTTTGCGATTGCCTGGGTGCTCAACAACCAACACGTCAGTTCGGCGATTGTCGGCCCCCGCACCGAAGCCCAATGGGACGCCTATGCCAGTGCGCTTGAGGTGAAGATCACGGCAGAGGATGAGGCGTTCATCGATTCGTTGGTGACGCCAGGGCACGCCTCTACCCCAGGTTTCAATGATGTGGCGCACTTTGTCAGCGGGCGACTGGCGCGTAGCTGAAGGCATAACGTCAAGGGCCATAAAGGCCCTTGGCCACCCATTGAGCAGTTGAACCAGTTCAAGGCCAGAATGAAAAAAGCTCCGCATCTTCCGATGCGGAGCTTTTTTTACACGTCACACAATTGCCAGGTTTTACGCCGTTCGATCAAGCACCTAGGTCAACCCGCAAGGTTGCAAGCACCTGTTCGAACGCCGAGCTGGCGGCGTGCGTGTCTTACTCAGGACGCACTTGGGCGGCCTGCATGCCTTTTTGCCCTTTTTCGGCAACAAAGCTGACAGTCTGGCCTTCTTTCAGCGACTTGAAGCCGTCCGATTCAATGGCTTTGAAATGAACGAAGAGATCGTCACCACCACCCGCTGGGGTAATGAAGCCGAAGCCTTTTTCATCGTTGAACCATTTAACTGTACCGGTTTGTCTGTTGGACATGCTCTGAGCCCTCGATGGCTGTTTTGATGCGTTTTACGTGAAATTTACAACGAGGGCCATGTCAAACAACAAGCCCCTGCAGACGACATATTGAGCGCTTTGTTGGCGAGAAGCTACTAACAATTCTATCAGACCCGAAAATAGATGAATCTTGTACCCGAATTCGCCGGCAAAAAGCCCCCTCTGCTACGTCAAATAAGCGCTTTGATCACCAGCAAATGCACCGGGTAGAACAGGTATCCCCAGCGCCCCACCGCTGGCACACGCCAATCATCTCGGCGTAACAGCAAACAGCCGAACGGCACCGCCATGGCGGCAGCGGCCAAGGTCAGCAAGGTGAACGGCGCCAGCGGATGTTGGCGCAACCAGTTGTTGGTCAGGTTGCCCGCCATCGCCAGCAGGCACGGCAGCAGCCACGCCAGCGCGCCCAGGCGGCGAGCCATGAGGCAGGCGACCGGCAACAGCACGCCGGCCAGGCCGTACATCAGTCGGTCACTGAACAGGGCCGCAGCCACCAGGGCTACCAGGCCAAGTACGCGTACTGCCACTTGATGCTGCTGCACGCCCCAGGCTACCAGCAACCCAAGGGCCAGCGTCGGCATCACATTGAACGTCTGCGAACCGCTGTCCAGCCAACGGTAGGGCCATTCGGACATAACAGAAAACGCCAGCATCGCCCCCAGATAGCGCAGGTTACCCCCGGTTGACAGCGCCCCCCCGTGGCGACGCCCGACATTGACGGCGATAGCCAGGCAAAACAGCGGGAAGGCCAGCCTGCCAAGGATGAACAAACCTTCGGCACGCGGCCAAAGAAAGCGCAGGTGGTCGGCGACCATGGTGACGATCGCCACCCACTTGACCAGGTCCAGCCCTGCCGAGCGCATACCCTAGTGCCCGCGCTGTGCCGCCGTCGGCGCCAGGTAGCGGGAGTTCCAGGCAGCCAGCGGCAAGGGCGGCTGCTGGTTGACGATGCGCCGCCAGATCAAGGCCATGTCATGGCTGTCGAACACCGACGCAACCCCTGCCCCGCGCCACGCCGAGGGGGTATCGGCAATCCAGTGCCCCTGGCTGTCGCGATGGGCCATGTTGAAGCGGAAGGTGTAGTTGCCTGGTATGCCCATGCGCAAATCGCTCACCACCAGCACGCCATCAACCTCGTCGTAACGCAGCCAGTCATCGGTAAACCAGCGCAAGCGTTGGTGCAGTGGGGCTTCGGCAAGCGCGCTGGCCAGTTCGAGGTGGCGCGGCAGGCGCAGCATTTCTGGCGGTTGCTGGTCGAACCCACTGCTGACGCCTTCGTAATAAGCCCCGTCCGGGGTTTTGGCCAGCACACGCCAGATCAGGCTATTGAAGGCAATCGGCACCGCACGTACGTCGCTGACCGTGATGCCTTGTTGGTCCAGGGCAGCCTGAAAACGCTGCTCCGCCTGCATGCGCCCGACCAGGCCAAAGCCCAGGTAGGCCGTACTGAAAACCAGCGCCAGGGCCATCAGCCTTACGGCCTGGCCCGTCACACCCTTGGCCAGGGTGTAGATCACCGCCGCCAGCAGCGGCACGGTATAGACCGGGTCGATGATGAACACCGCAGCCCAGCTTTGCGGGGTCAGCGCCAGCGGCCAGAACAATTGTGTGCCATACACGGTAAAGGCATCCAGAACCGGGTGGGTGACCAGCACCAACCAGAACGCCAGGAACAATCGCGGCAAGGTGTAGCCCTTGCCTGGCCAGCACCTGTTGACCCACCAGGCCAGTAACAGGGCCAGACCGGTGAGGACGAAGATGGAATGGGAGAACCCCCGGTGGTAAGTCATCTGCGACACCGGGTCGGCGTAGCGGATGACCACGTCCAGGTCAGGCAGCGTGGCCAGCGCGGCGCCGTACAACAGAGCACGGCGGCCCTGGATGCGTCCGAGCACAGTGCCCTGCAAGGCGGCGCCGAGTACGGCTTGGGTCAATGAGTCCAAGGCGGGGTTTCCTGAGTGGATGACTCAGGAAAACTAACCCTCTCTGCCCTTGTGGTGCAAATGCGGCTCAGTGACAAAAAGATGCCAGCAAGCGGGCGTTGCGCCATCCGCTGAGTACTCACAGCAGCTGCCAGGTGTATACCAGGGTCAAGCGGTTCTCATCGATATCACTGCGGTAGTTGGACCGCGCCATGGCATTCCTCACTCGAATCCCCAGGCCTTTCAACGCCCCGCTCTGCACGGCATAGCCGATATCCAGGTCACGCTCTCGATCACGGCCCTCGTAGCCCAACCCGGTATCGACATTGTTGCCGGTGATGTAGCGCACCGTTGCCGTCAACCCTGGCACGCCCATGGCCGCAAAGTTGTAGTCATAGCGCAGCTGATAGGAACGCTCGTCGGTGTAGGCAAACTCGTAGGTCGGCACCTCGTTGCCCAAGGGTGAAACGTTGGCGAATACCCGTGGAAACGGGCTGTCACCGTAAATGCCCTGATACCCCGCGTGGAAGCTGTGACCGCCATGACGGGCGGTGAACAGCGAAAAGAAGGCCTGGTTATCAATACTGCCCAGCAGGGCGTCGCCGTCTTCGCGGGCGGTGAAGTACCCCAGGTTGGCGCTCAGCACCCAGTCCCCCAGAGGCTTGCTGTGTTTTAGGCCCACGAAACCCTGCTCATAGATATCTTCCAGCTGCCCATACCAGAGGCTGACACTGCTCTGGTTCGCATTGAACGCGTAGTCACCCCCGACATAGTTGAACGCATCACTTTCAGCCTGACGCATGGGCACGTGGCCGAGCATGGCATTCATCTTGCCGTCGCCGCCCTCATTGCGCAGGTGGGTAGCGCTCAGGTGGCCGGCCTGCAGAGTCAGCCCCTGCAGCTCGGTCGAAAGCAGGCTGACACCCTGGTAGGTCGGTGGCAGCAGGCGGATATCACTGAACGTCAGCACCGGCAGGTTAGGCTGCAGTTCGCCTGCGCGCAGCTCGGTCTTCGACAGCCTGGCCTTGAACGTTGGCGCCAGGCGGCTGTACTCGTCCGCAGCACGGCCATCGCCATGCACCGGCAACAGCCCGGTATTGACCCGGTCCGGGCTGCTGTCGAGCTTGATGCCCAACAGGCCCAGAGCATCCACCCCAAACCCGACCGTCCCAGGCGTGTAACCCGACTTGAAGTCAAGAATGAAGCCCTGGGCCCACTCCTCGGCCTTGGATTGTTGGTTGGCACCGACAATGTCCGAGAAGTCACGGCTGAAATAGTAATTACGGGCACTGAGGCTGGCTTTCGAATCCTCGAAGAAGCCGCCTTCAGCGGCCAGCAGCGGTTGGCTGAGCAACGTCAGGCCGATAGCGACGCAAGGGGTGTGGTTCATTCCGAACCTCTCTTGATCTTGTTTTTATGGAATAAAGCGCTGGGAACACAGGATTCACGGGGTGCGGGGCAAGGCCTCCCGCGCCTGCGGCCGACGCAGGACAAGCAGCGCATGCGCCAGCAGGCCAAACAGCAGCCCCCAGAACGCTGCCGACAGGCCAAGGAAGGACACCCCCGAAGCGGTGACCAGGAAGGTGAACAGCCCGGCATCGCGCTCCGTAGGCTCGGCCAGGCTGCGGGCCAGGGCTTCGCTGATCGCCCCGTACAGGGCAAGCCCGGCGAGGGCTGCGATCAGTGCCGCCGGAAAGGCCGCGAACAGCGACATCAGCGTGGCCCCGGCAATCCCCAGCAGCAGGTACAACACACTGCCGGCAACGGCCGCGACATAGCGCCTACCTGGGTTTTCGTGCGCCTCACGGCCCGTGCACAGGCTGGCGGTAACGGCCGCCAGGTTCAGGCCGTGGCAACCGAAAGGCGCCAGCAAGGCACCGCCGATGGCACTGGCACTGATCAAAGGGCTGGCGGGTGTGGCGTAGCCGGCATTGCGCAGCACGGCCATCCCTGGCATGAACTGCCCGGTCAGGGCCACCAGCACCATCGGCAGCGCCAGGCTGAACACCGCCGCCAGGCTGAACTGCGGGGCAATCCATTGCGGCGAGGCCAGTTGCAGCACCAAGGCCTCGCTGCGAAACCCGCCGCTGGCCACGGTCACGACGGCGCCCACGCACAGTACGGCGGCCACCGCATAGCGCGGCTGAACCCTGCGCATCAGCACATAAGTGACGAACATCGCCACCACCAACAGCGGCTGCACGGGCAAGGCGCGGAACACCTCGATACCGAAACTGAACAGGATGCCGGCTTGCATGCCAGCAGCGATGGAGCCCGGCAGGCGCGTGATGATGCGGTCGAAGGCCCCGCTGATGCCGATCAGCAGCAGGGTCAGGTTTGCCACCAGGTAGGCCCCCACGGCCTGCTCCAGCCCAAGTTGCGGCAAGGCGGTGACCAACAGCGCCGACCCTGGGATCGACCAGGCGATCACCACCGGCACCCGATAGCGCAGGCTGAGCAATGCGCCGAGCACACCACTGCCCATGGAGACCGCCCAGACCCAGGACGACAGCTGGCCATGGGACAGGCTCGCAGCCTCGGCGGCGTGGAAGATGATCACCAGTGGGCCGGCGTAGGAGATCATCGTTGCCAGGCAACCGGCGACGATGGCGGACAGCGAGCTGTCCTTGAGCAGGGTTTTCATTAGGCTTGCGCCGCCGTGGCCAGGCCATGGCGCCGGCCGCTGACCAGGTGCACGGCCATGGCCAGCGCGGCAACCGCACCAGGGATGGCGAAGGCAATGAAATTGAGTTGCAGCGGCAGGTTGATGCCCATCAGCGCGCCGCCCAGCAGCGGGCCGACGATGGCGCCGTTTCGGCCGATCCCCGAGGCCCAGCCGAGGCCGGTGGAGCGCACTGCCAGGCCATACATCTGCGCAGCGCCGGCATACAGCAGGATCTGCGTGCCGATGGTGGTGGCGCCAGCAATGAAAATCAGCAGGTACAGCACCGGCATCGGGCTGTTCACGCCGAGCAGGCTGATCGACAGCGCGGCGGCGATGAAGAAGCCGACCTTGACCTTGACCAGGTTGTAGCGGTCGCCCAACCAGCCCCCCAGGATCGCCCCGGCCATGCCGCCAAAGTTCAACGCCAACAGAAACGACAGGCTCGAACCCAGGCTGTAACCTGCGTTGGCCATCAGTTTCGGCAGCCACGAGCTGAGTGCGTAAACCATCAGCAGGCAGCAGAAAAATGCCAGCCACAGGGCCAGGGTGCGCACGGCCAGGCCGTTGCGGAACAGTTCCACGACAGCGCTGCCGCCACCCTTGCGGTCGGTTGCCTGGAGCACGTCGCCAGGCTGGATGTCGCAATGGGGGTCGAGCTGCTTGAGCAGCTTGCGGGCTTCTTCGGTACGCCCTTTGCGTACCAGAAAACCAATGGATTCCGGCAGGTAGTAGAGAATCACCGGCAGCAACAGCAAGGGTACTGCGGCCGCGAAAAACATCGATTCCCAGCCAAAACGCGGCAGCATGAAGATACCGACGCCCGCCGACAGCATGCCCCCCAGCGAATAACCACTGAACATGATCGCCACCAACGTACTGCGCAGGCGTTTGGGGGCGTATTCGTTCATCAACGCCACGGCATTGGGCATCAACCCGCCGCAACCGAGGCCGGCGATGAAACGGTAGATGCCGAATTCGCTGGGGGTGGTGGCAAAGCCGTTGAGGATGGTCGCCGTGGAGAACAACGCGAAGCAGATGGCGATCCCCTTCTTGCGCCCGATCCGGTCGGCCAGGCTGCCGAATACCAGGGCGCCGAACATCATGCCGAACAGCGCATAACTGCCCAGGGCTCCGGCCTGCAGCGGCGTCAGCGCCCACTCTTTCATGATCACCGGCAGCACCACGCCGTAGATGAACAGGTCGTAACCGTCGAAGACCAGCAGCAGGCCACACCAGGCCATGACCATCCAATGGAAGGGTGTGAAGCGCGCGTTATCGATGATCGGGTGCACGTCAAGGGTTCGCATGGCATCTGTCTCTATTGTTTTTGTTGTGGAAGAAAACCGTTGCCTGGGGTGTGGCTCAGCCGAGGTCACCGCCCCCTACCGGCAGGGTCACGCCGGTGATGTAGGAGGCTTCGTCGGAGGCCAGGAAGAGAATCGCGCCGACCTGCTCGTCGATGCTGCCGTAGCGGTGCATCAGGCTGCTGTCGAGGGTCTGGTCGACGATTTGCTGGTACCAGGCCTTTTCCTGCTCGCTCTGCTCGGCGCTGTTGCGCGGCACGCGCCGTGGCGGCGCCTCGGTGCCACCAGGGGCGGTGGCATTGACGCGGATACCACGGCCAGCGGTTTCGAAGGCCAGGCAGGCCGTGAGCGCGTTCACGCCGCCTTTGGCCGCGCCGTAGGGCACGCGGTTGACACCACGGGTGGCGATGGACGAAACGTTGACGATGGCGCCTGCCCCACGTTCGAGCATGTAGGGTAATGCGGCGTGGCAACACCACAGGGTCGGGAACAATGAGCGGCGCACTTCGGCCTCGATCTGTTCCACTTCGTAATGTTCGAAGGGCTTGGCCCAAATGGTCCCGCCAACATTGTTGACGAGGATGTCGAGGCGGCCGAAGGCCTCGACCGCAGTGGCCATGACCCGGGCACAATCGCTGTGCTGCTCCAGGTCGGCGGTGAGGGTCAGCATGCCCTCCCCGGCCAGTTCGTGGACCAGCTCGGAGCGGTCCACCGCCACCACCTGCGCGCCTTCGGCCTTGAGCCGCCAGCACACGCCCCGGCCAATACCTTGGGCAGCGCCGGTGACCAGGGCGACTTTGCCTTGAAATCTTGTGTTCATCAGTATTTCTCCATGCTGACGCGGACGCTGTGGGAGCGGGCTTGCCCCGCGAAGCAGACCCCACGGTGGATGGCACGGGCTTCGCCCGTGTTCGCGGGGCAAGCCCGCTCCCACAAGGGCGGCCCCAAGGAAGCTCAGGCCGCGGCGGCGAACTTCTCGAAGTAGAAGTTGGCCGGTGTGATGCCCTGCTCACGCACGTACTGGCTCACCGCCTCGACCATCGGTGGCGGCCCGCACAGGTACACGTCCACGTCACCGTCATTGAGGTGGCGCGGCTCGATGTGCTGGGTGACGTAGCCTTTTTGCGGGTACTGGCTGTCCGGGTTGGCCACGCAGGCGCTGAAGGTGAAGTTGGCAATGCGTGCCGCCAAGGCCTGCAGGCGGTCCAGTTCGACCAGGTCGAAGTCGTTGGTCACCCCGTAGATCAGGTGCAACGGGTGTTCGCTGCCCTGCTCGGCGATTTTCTCCAGCATCGCGGTGAACGGCGCCAGTCCGGTGCCGCCGGCCAGCAACAGCAGAGGGCGCTGGATCGGGCGCAGGTAGAAGCTGCCCAGGGGCCCTGCAAGGCTCATGCTGTCACCGGCCTTGGCCAGGCTGGTCAGGAAGCTGCTCATCAACCCGCCCGGTACATTGCGGATCAGGAAGCTGACTTCACCGTCTTTTTGCAGCGAGCTGAATGAATAGGCGCGGCTTTGCTCGCTGCCGGGTACCTTGAGGTTGACGTATTGCCCCGGCAAGAACGCCAGCCGGCTCAACGCCTCGCCTTTGATCGACAAGGCAATGGTGCTCGCCGACAACTGGCGCACGTCGCTGATGGCAGCCTCGAAACTGGCCTGCTCGGTCTTGCACAGTTGCGAAGAGGCTGGGATACGTACCACGCAATCGGATTCAGCACGCATCTGGCAGGTCAGCACGTAACCTTCGGCGATTTCGTCCTCGCTGAGGGCATCTTCGATGAAGTTGTCGCCCAGGTCGTAACGCCCGGACTCGGCCTTGCACTTGCAGGTACCGCAGGCGCCGTCGCGGCAGTCCAGCGGGATGTTGATGCCCTGGCGGTAGGCGGCGTCGGCCACGGTCTCATGGCCAGTGGCCTCGATGAAGCGGGTTACCCCGTCCTCGAAATTCAGTGCGATCTGGAAGCTCATGTTGCACCTCGCGGGCGAGCGTTGCCGCAGCGCGCCATGGGGCGTGCCGAGCGGCTCGCGTTAACTCGGATCAGATGTGGTAGATGTCGATGACCTGACGCACGTAGTCATTCTTCAGCACCACCTTCTTGGCCTTGATCAACGGCTGCTCGCCGCGCAGGTCAAGGGTGTAGAAGCTGCTGCCGAAGTAGCTGTCGGTGGTCTTGTAGCGAAAGCTCAAGGTGTGCCAGTTGAAGCGCACCTGGCAGTAGCCTTCGCCCTGCTCGACGATCTCGATGTTGCTGATGTTGTGCGAGGTGCGGGTATCCGGCACGGTCGCACTGGAGCGCTCGGTCTTGATGCGGAACACTCGGTCCTCAAGGCCGCCACGGTTGCCGTACCAGATCAGCGAGATTTCGCTTTGTGGGTCTTCGGTGAGGCGGTCGTCATCGTCCCAGGACGGCATCCAGAAGCTCGCGTCGGCCGCGTACAGCTCCAGCCACTGGTCCCATTGGGCGTCGTCCAAGTAACGCGCTTCGCGGTAGAGGAAGTCGCGCACGGTTTGGTAAAGGCTCATTGCACGGCCTCCACGGGGATCAGCTGCTGTTCATCCTTGAGCGCCTGGATCATGGTGTCCTGCCAGTACTTGTGTTGCAGCACGAACAGGCCTTCGTCCTCGGTGCGCACGCCTGACAGCAGTGGCTTGAGCTCGATTTCCTGGGCTGCCTCGTCGGCGCCTTCGACCCAGTGGGCAGCGCCTCGGGACATGTCGTTCCAGCCGGTGCCGCCGCCGTAGCCCGTCTGGCACGAGCGGAACTCTTCCAGGTCGTCCGGGGTAGCCATGCCGCTGACGTTGAAGAAGTCCTCGTACTGGCGAATGCGCTTGGCGCGGGCGTCGGCGCTCTCACCTTTTGGGGCGATGCAGTAGATGGTGATTTCGGTCTTGTTCACCGAAATCGGCCGGGCAATGCGGATTTGCGAACTGAACTGGTCCATCAGGTACACGTTCGGGTACAGGCACAGGTTGCGCGAGTTCTCGATCATCCAGTCGGCGCGTGCCTGGCCAAAGTCGGCGGCCAGCTGGTCACGTCGCTCGAATGCCGGACGGTCTTCGGGGTTGGCCCAGCGCGTCCAGAGCAGCAGGTGGCCATGGTCGAAGGAATAGAAGCCCCCGCCCTGCTTGGCCCAGGCGCCTGCGCTCATTGTCTTGATCTCGTCACCTGAGTCGCGCTGTTTGCGCTGGTTCTGGGTAGCGGCGTAGTTCCAGTGCACCGAGCTTACGTGATAGCCGTCGGCGCCGTTCTCGGCGGTGAGCTTCCAGTTGCCTTCGTAGATGTACGAACTGGCGCCGCGCAGCACTTCCAGGCCTTCAGGCGACTGATCGACGATCATGTCGATGATCTTGGCCGATTCGCCCAGGTGTTCCACCAGCGGTTTGACATCGGCATTCAGGCTGCCAAATAGAAAGCCCCGGTACGACTCGAAGCGTGCGACCTTGGTCAGGTCGTGGGAGCCGTCGCAGTTGAAGCTGTCAGGGTAGCCGGCGTTGCTCGGGTCTTTGACCTTGAGCAGTTTGCCGCTGTTGTTGAAGGTCCAGCCATGGAACGGGCAGGTGTAGCTGGCACGGTTACCGCGCTTGTGCCGGCACAGCATGGCGCCGCGGTGACTGCAGGCGTTGAGGAAGGCATTGAGCACCCCATCCTTGTTGCGCGCGATGAAGATCGGCTGGCGCCCCATGGTCAGGGAGAGGAAGTCGTTTTTCTCGGGGATCTGGCTTTCGTGGGCCAGGTAGATCCAGTTGCCCTCGAAGATGTGTTTCATCTCCAGGTCGAACAGCCGTGGGTCGGTGAACATCTCGCGCTTGCAGCGGTAGATGCCCTGTTCACGGTCGTCCTCGAGCATGGCATTGAGGTAGTCGAATCCCAGGGACATGGCCAGGGTCTCCATTGTTATTGTTCAGACCATGTCAGGTTAGGGATTCGACGGGTGGGGGACTATCCGGATTGTGCAGAGTGCTATCCAGTTTTTATGCGGACGTGCTTTCCGTCCTCGGCAAGCTTCCAGTGCACTTTTGTCGCTTTTTCTGCCTCTGCGGGCAAGTTGGCGGAAATTTTATTCATGAGTGCAGTGGTATTTTTCAGAACTGCCCTATCAGTTGAATCTAAAGCTTGGAAGTTTCTATGCAGGTTCAAATTGAACACTTCCACCAGGTTGTATTCCTGCTGAGACCAGTTGTCAGCCTGGGATATCCGCTCCATTTCGTCCCCCATACCGTTCGCCGTAAAGCGACCTGAGTGCTCAAAGTCGTTCACGCGACGTTGCTGAACGAGCTTTCCGTGTTCTTGCAGCCTGGAATTCATGAGTTCATTGAAATGACGTTGAGCAGTAGATGCAGGGACATTGAAAGGTTTTGGTGCCTGTCTGCGTTGTGTTGGCCGATTAAATATTGATTTAAGCATGTGCCCACTGGGGTCTACGTTGTTAACGGGATCCCCAGCACAGTAGGCGTAACAATTTAATCCTCCTGCACCCATCGGGCTCAAGCTGTCAGGGCTGAGGAACCTCATCAGCACGGGATTGAACGCACGGTATCCATTCCCCAGCAAGTAATGCCCTGTGGCAGGCTCTTTTCTCTGCCCGCTGAAGCGCAGCACTGATGAGCTTTGCTCGCATCCATCATGCCCATAAACGGTGTACTGCAGTGAACAACAGGAAATTTGCGACGTCGACATGGTTCCCGCCTCTTACCCGAATATAGAGCAAATGGTGGGCGGTGCATGAAATGCAAACAACTGGCAAAATTATCAGGTGGCCATGCGAGCGCGCCTCATCCCCGACGTTTGAACGTCTGCGAAGGCAGCTCGCCAAACTGCTGCCGGTATACCTCGGAAAAGCGCCCCAGATGCAGAAAGCCATAATCCAGGGCCAGCTCCGTCACGCTACGCACGCCACATGTAGGATCACTCAAACACGCCTGCACCCGCTCCAGCTTGCGTTGCCGCACATAATGCTTAGGCGTTGTCCCCAGGTGCCGATCAAACAACGCGTACAGCGACCGCAAGCTCATGCAGGCCTGCTCCGCCAGCACCTCGGCTGAAAGCTCAAGCTTCAAGTTGCGCTCGATGTAATCCAGAATCCGCTCCAGGCTCGCCGCCGGCGCACTCAGACTTTCGCGCCGAATGTTGGTGCTCATCAACGTCAGCAGCTTGCTCGCGACAATCTGGCTGTAATGCCCCTGCACCCGTGGCAACGACTCATTCACCTCGGCCTCATGGCACACCATGGCCAACAGGTTCACAAACCCGTCCAGCTCCTCTAATCGGTAGTGATTACGCAAGAACCGCACGCCGCCGTCAGGTCGATGCCAGCGTTGCTCGTCACAGATCGAATCGAGCAGCCGCGTCGGCACCTTGAGAATGAATTTCTCGCAGTCTTCCGAGTAGGTCAGGTCAACCGGGTCGTCCGGGTTGATCAACAGCAGCTCGCCCGGCACCAGGTGATGCTCGCGCTGGGGCCCGCGCCACAGGCAATTGCCATTAAGCAATACTTGCAGGTGATAGATGGTTTCTAGCGCTGGCGAGGTGACGCGCACGCTGCCGCCGTAGCTGATGCGGCATAGGTCAAGTTCGGCGAACTTGCGGTGGCTGAGGCTGGCCTGGGGGTGGGTGGTGCGCGACAAACCGATGCAATGCTGGCCCACGTGCTGGTTCACATAGTCGGACACAGCATAAGGGTCGGCATGATGAAACACGCTACTGCGCTCGCTCAGCAGGCGGCTTTCCATAGGCAAGGCACTCGGTTTCGTTATTGTTCTGGGCGCCGCTTCCTACGGGCCATATGGCCTGTGGTTGCGGTCGATCACGGTCATTCTATCGGGCTGAACACTGGGAACTTGGGGCAGGCGACAGCCGGTGCAGAGGCACACACTAAGCAAAAAGGCGGGGGTTGGGCAATGCGACGATTGGAATGGCTGGGCGGACAGCGGACAAGTCTTGGATACTGACCGTTCGTTTATCGAACACAATTATCTGTTTCGCGGTATTGGCCTCTTCGCGGGCAAGCCCGCCCCAGGTAAAACACAGGCCTTGAGCGCTGTGCCGTACCTGTGGGAGCGGGCTTGCCCGCGAAGAGGCCGGCCCAGCTACAGTCAATTTCAATGCACCGCCACCTCCTGCCACCCTGCCCACCCCTGGCTCCTCGCACGAAACTGGCGCGGCGCAATGGCGAACAGCTCACGAAAACGCCGGTAGAAATGCGGAAAACTCACGAACCCACTGGCCACCGCCACTTCGGTCAGCGACTTGCTGGTGTGTTGCAGTAGCTGACGGGCATGGGTCAAGCGCAATTCCAGGTAGTAGCGCGGCGGTGTCGCCTGCACATGGCGGCGGAACAACCGCTCCAGGTGTCGACGCGACAACCCCGCATGATCAGCGATTTCGTCGATGCCAATCGGGTCTTCGATGTTCGCATGCATCAGCTCAAGGGCCAAAAGCACCCCCTTGGGCAGGCTTGGGTCGATTTGCGTGGCACTGGCCGGGGCATCACTCATCAGCCGCGCGCGGTCGCACGCCAGCATCTGCTCCACCGCCCGGCGTAACGCTGGGCCGCCGCTGTGTTCGAGCAACGCCAGCATCATGTCCAAGGCACTACTGGCCCCTGCGCAACTCAGGCGTCGACCATCCAGCACATGGGCTTGGCGGCTGACACGTACCTTGGGGAACAGCTCGCTCATCATCGCCCGGCCATCGGGGTGGAAGGCGCAGTCGTGATCATTGAGCAGGCCCGCCTCGGCCAGGAAATAGGCGCCGTTCCATAAACCACCGAGTTGGCAGCCATGCTGGTCGGCCTGACGCAGCTTGGCGCGCAGCAGCGGTGCGTTTTCCAGGCGCACCCTGAACCCACCGCATACCAACAGGGTGTCCAGCACCTGCACATCGAGCTCGGCCAGTGGCGTGTTGACCGGCAAGGCGATGCCCAAGTCGCTCATGACCTGTGTTCCATCACCCACCACCTGTATATGGAACAGCGGCGTGGCGCTCATCAGGTTGGCGGTGACCAGGGTGTCCATGGCAGCAGTGAAGGCCATCATGGAGAAGTGCTCGCGCAGCACGAAGGCAACGCGTTGGCACGGGATCGACGGCGCGGTACGGCCTGCGGGTTCCAAGTGGGCTAGGTTGGCGTTCTTGAGAGTGCTTTCGAAGTGGCTCATGGCTTTAACTCACTGCGGGAATCGCGTTGGCTTCTTCGCGAGCAAGCTCGCTCCTACAGGGGGAAGCGCCCAAGCCAGAGCTGCACGATCCCTGTGGGAGTGGGCTTGCCCGCGAAGAAGCCCCCATCGATAGACCAAGTTACTTGCTGGCCTGGGTCGCCGCGGCGCGGGACGCCTGCAGCCACTCATCGAACTGCTGGCGGTGCGCCGCGACCCACTCCTTGGCGTGGCGGGTGATGTCGGCAGGCTTTTTCTCACCCTGCTGCATCTTGAGGTTCTGCGCGCTCTCGTCCGCCGTGGTGATCTGCATCAGCGACAAGAACTTGGTGGCCGCCGGGTTTTCCTGGGCAAACTCCTTGTTCAGCACCGCCTCGACCTTGTCGACTGCAAAGCCCAGGTTCTTGCCCTGGTACATCGTGTCGACGTTGTTGTTGCCATCCGGCAAGTCGGTCTTCGGCACTTCCAGCCAGACCACGTCCTTGTCCTCGACCAGCACAGTGGCGATCCACTGTGGAACCCAGGTGAAGTACAGGATCGGCTTGCCTTCCTTGTAGCGGGTGATGGTGTCGGCCATCAGCGCGAAGTACGAGCCCTGGTCGACGTGCACGCTGTCGTCCAGGTCATAGGCTTTAATGTGGTGCGAGATGATCAGCTCGCAGCCCCAGCCGGGGTTGCAGCCAGTGAGGTTGGCTTTGCCGTCGCCGTCGGTGTCGAACAGCTTGGCGATCTCGGGTTTTTTCAGGTCGGTGATGTACTTGATGTGGTACTGCTCGGCGGTCTTCTTGTCGATCAGGTAGCCCTGCAACACACCGGGCATGATGTCGCCGGCCTTGACCATCACGTCATTGCCACCGGCCTGCTGGTAGAACTTGTCGTGCAGCTTGTCCCACAGGTGCACGGTGAAGTCGGCATCACCGTTGGCCAGGGCCACCATCATCACGCCGTACTCGGTTTCCTTTGGCTCCTGGACCTTGTAGCCCAGCTCGCGCAGGCCTTCCATGGCGACTTCGCCACGGAAACGCTCTTCGGCGATGGAGGGGAAGATCGGCGTCACCTTCACGCCCTCGCCCGGCTTGTCGGCCGAGGCGTTGGCGCACAGCGAGGCGATCACCAGGGCCAGGGCGCTGGCGCCTTGCAGGATGCTGCGGGAGAACTTGGATTCCAACATCGTCGCGTACCTTTTTCTGGTTTTTATGTCATGTGCGGCAGTACGAATGTGTTTGTGTCAGGCGGTCTTGCGCCGCCCTTGTGGCTGCGCCGCGCCAAACAGGCGCAGTACAACGCCCACGGGCCCGGTGTGGTACCAGCGCAGGCTCGGGTCGGCGCTGGTGCGCGCGCCCATGGCCTGGGTCAGGCGGTCGAGGAAGATCGCCAGCAGCACCAGCCCCACCCCGCCGACCGTGGCCAGGCCCATGTCCAGCCGGCCGATGCCGCGCAGCACCATCTGGCCCAGGCCACCCACCGAGATCATCGAGGCGATCACCACCATCGACAGCGACAGCATCAGGGTCTGGTTGAGCCCGGCCATGATGGTCGAGGTGGCCAGCGGCAGTTGCACACGGGTCAGCATCTGCCGCGGCGTGCAGCCAAAGGCGCGCGCCGCTTCGATCTTGTCTTCCGGCACCTGGCGGATCCCCAGGTTGGTCAGGCGCACCAGCGGCGGCAGGGCAAACACGATGGTCACCAGCACGCCCGGCACGTTGCCGATGCCGAACAGCATCACCACCGGCACCAGGTAGACAAACGCCGGCAGCGTCTGCATCGCGTCGAGCACCGGGCGGATGATGCTTTCCAGGCGGTTGCTGCGGGCGCAGACGATGCCCAGCGGGATGCCGATCACCGCGCAGAAGAACACCGAGGTGAGCACCAGCGCCAGGGTGGTCATCGACTCCGACCACACGCCGATCAAGCCCAGCAGGGTCAGGGTGACGAAGCACAGCAGCGCCATGCGCTTGCCCGCCAGCTGCCAGCCGAGCAACGAAGACAGCAGGATGCCGATGGTCGGTGGAATGCTCTGCAGGGTGAACTCGATGCCGTTGAGCACCTGGTCGATCGGCCAGCGGATGGCGCGAAACACCTCGCGGAAGTTATGCACGAGGAAGTTGAGCGTCGCGGTGACCCAGTCGCCCAGGGGGATGGTGGCCGCCTGGAACGGGTCAAGCAGACTGAATTCGGACATGGGGCAAACCTCGCGTGGGTTCAGTGGCGGCTCAGGGACTGCAAGGGCGCGCTGGTGGCCAGGCTGGAACACTGGCAGCGGCTGTTGAAGGTCTTGAAGAACGCGCGCACGTAATCGTTGGCCGGCTGGTTGATCAGCTCTTGCGGGGTGCCGATCTGCACCACCCGGCCGCCCTCCATGATCGCGATGCGATGGCCGATGCGGATGGCTTCCTCGATGTCGTGGGAAATGAAAATGATGGTGCGCTGCTGTTCGGCCTGCAGGCGCATCAGTTCGCCCTGCATTTCGTTGCGGATCAGCGGGTCGAGGGCCGAGAAGGCTTCGTCCATCAACAGGATGGTCGGGTCGTTGGCCAGCGCCCGGGCCAGGCCCACGCGCTGCTGCATGCCACCGGACAGCTGGTGCGGGTAGCTGTGCTCGTGGCCGGCCAGGCCAACCTGGCTCAGCGCCTCGCGGGCACGGCTATGGCGCTCGGCCTCGGCGACACCGGCGATTTCCAGGCCGAAGGCGGTGTTCTGCAGCACGCTCATGTGCGGCATCAGGGCAAAGGACTGGAACACCATGCCCATTTCCTTGCGGCGCACATCGAGCAGGGCTTTATCGGACAGGCCGGTGATTTCGCGGCCGTTGAGGTGGATGCTGCCGGAGGTGGGCTCGATCAGGCGGTTGAACAGCCGCACCATGGTCGACTTGCCCGAGCCCGACAGGCCCATGATGACGAAAATCTCGCCACGTTTGACGGAAAAGCTTGCATCGAACACGCCGACGACGTGGCCGGTCTTGCTGAAGATTTCGTTCTTGTCGGCGCCCTTGCGGAGCATCTCCATGGCCATGTTCGGGTTGGGGCCGAACACTTTGAAGATGTTGTTTACCGAAAGAATCTCATCGGCCTGGCTCATACGACCTCTTTATTATGCTTATTAACCAACCTATCAACTTCGCACTTTGAGTAAGGCGGGTAGATCAGTGCGAGTACGCTTGGCAGTCCGTTCAAAATCGAACGTGAGTCAACACCGGCACGCAGAAAGTCCTGCTTCAAAAAATTATTCGACATCGATGTCTCAATGTCGCGCCGTGGGTTTACGTTAGGCCTTGGCCCTAGGTGGGTCCAACGACATTTGCAGAGCGCTAATCATTACCTGAAGTTATCAATCACGGCCTGAGGCCTGCCGCAGAGCCTGCCAATACCGCATGCCCGCGCAGGCGTAGCCTTGTGCTGCGAAGAGAGCGACTCATACACTAGCGATGGGGTACCTGTACGGGCCCTTTCGCAGCACAAGGCTGCTTCTACAAAGGATCTGAACCCTACCGACATGGTCAGACACTCCGAACCCGATCAGACCCTGATCAAGATGCCCTCGCTGCGCGCGGTCAAGGTCTTCGTCGCGGCCGCCAAATACCAGAATTTCACCCGGGCAGCCGAAGCGCTGTGCGTGACCCAGGCAGCGGTAAGCCGCCAGATCCGTGAGCTGGAAACCTACCTGGGTGCCGAACTGTTTACCCGGGTGGGCCGTGCGGTAGAGCTGACCGTGGCCGGTTCGATCTTCTTCGATGCGGTGCAGTTATCATTCGTCAACATCTCCCAGGCGGCCGAGCGAATCCGCAGCAACATCAACCCCAAACACGTGGTTACCCTGTGCTGCTCACCGGCGTTTGCCGCGTTGTGGTTGGGGCCACGGATGCCGAAGTTCTTCGACGAAAACCCGGACATCGACATCAACCTGGTCACCACCCAGAACTTTTTGTCGATGGAGCCTGGGGTACGGCCGGACATCTACATCACCAAGCTGGGCAAGATCCAGGCCGGCTACAGCTGCCACCCGCTCAACCATGATGTGGTCTACCCGGTATGCAGCCCGCACTACCTGGCGCAGCACCCAGAGCTGGCCACCCTGGCAGGGATTCGCGATGGCTCGTTGCTCAACCTCAGCCCGTATGGCCGCTCTCAGGTGGCCGAGCACGTGGACTGGAACGTCTGGCTGGCGTTCCATGATATCGACCTCAAGAGCCGCTCCAGCACCGCACCGCATTTCTTCAATGCCAATGACTACAACCTGCTGGTGCAGCTGGCCCTGAGCAGCCAGGGCGTGGCGTTGGGCTGGCACCACCTGGTGGGCCCGCTCGTTGCCCAAGGGTTGCTGGTGCGGCCAGTCGAGGCGCAATTGGTGCTCAAGGACACCTTCCACTTCCTGGCGTTCAACGAAGACAAGGAACATGACGCCAGCTGCCGGCGCTTGCGTGACTGGCTACTGGCGGAATTTCAACCGTTGCTGGAGGCTGCCACCTAACGCCGGGTCACTGCACTGGCAAGAAATTCATCAGCAACAGGCTCTGCGCATAGTTGAGCCCGATCCGCCGATAGCGCTCATCCAGCAACTCTGCCAACAAATCCAGCCGCGCCACGATCTTGCCGAACTCCACCGCGAAGCTCAGGTTGCTGCCCTCCTCGGAAATCTCGTTGGAGAACAGCAACAACACGCCGTTGGCGTCCTGCCGCTGGCTGAGCATCCAGGTGGCCTTTTCGATATTGCGCGCGGCGTTGTTGACGAACAGCGGGTCGATGGTGTCCGTCATGTAGAAGTCAGTGCGCCCGCCATGGGCAGTGATCAGCATGCTGCCGATGGCGTAGATGAACGCGCCGACCCGGTCCCCGCGAAACTCGGGGCTCAGGGCATAACTCAAGGCAGCAAGGTCGCGCCGATTGCCCAACTGCGCCAAGGGTTGACGCTGTTCGATGGCAATCCGGATCTGCCGCTCGGCCGTGGCGGCATCGACGTAGCCCGAAGCCTTCCACTGGTTCGGGTTGCGCAGGTACAGCTTGTTCATCAGCAGGTACAGGCTTTGCAGGTTGTCGCGCATCGACAGCGTCGCCAGGCGGTCGACACTGGTCTGGAACAACTCGCTGGGCTTGCCGTTGCCGAA
The DNA here is from genome assembly GCF_058745025.1 of Pseudomonas sp. E1MeOHC2. Classification (NCBI taxonomy): domain Bacteria; kingdom Pseudomonadati; phylum Pseudomonadota; class Gammaproteobacteria; order Pseudomonadales; family Pseudomonadaceae; genus Pseudomonas; species Pseudomonas sp. E1MeOHC2. The sequence continues at coordinate 5,121,510 of NZ_CP196675.1, read as the reverse complement.
CTGGCTGACAATGTCACGGCCCTGCTCCTGGGTGCAGGCGCACAGGCACGTCAAAGCGCCTGCCAGCAGCAGGCCGGGGAGGATTCTGGAAGAACTTGCAACCATCGGCACCGGGTCGATATTCGGCGGCCGCACCGGGGATCAGTGCGACCTGGCCAAGCATAGAGCCCGGAAAACCGAAAAAGTGCGATGGTCACATGGCGTGGCGCAACATCTCCACCACCTGCGCATGCAACACCGGGTCACCACAGGCCACCACACACCCGCCATGTTGCGCCGAGCTGCCATCCCAGGCCGTGATCACACCACCCGCGCCTTCGATGATCGGCATCAATGCCTGCACGTCATAAGGCTGCAGGCTCGCCTCCACGATCACATCGACAAAGCCCGAGGCCAACATGCAGTACGCATAACAGTCACCGCCATACCGCATCAGCCGCGCCTGGCCGGCAACCGCCTCGAATGCTGCCTTGCGCTCAGCGGTGTCGAACATGTCCGGCGTGGTGCACATCAGCGTGGCCGAGGCCAGGTCGGCGCAGGCGCGGGTCTTCAGTGGCGTGCCACTGCGCCATGCGCCTTCTGGGGTGCCGACAAAGCGTTCGCCGGTAAAGGGCTGGTTCATCACCCCCACAACCGGACGTGCGCCATCGTTCAGGGCAATCAGCGTGCCCCACAGCGGCAGGCCGGTGATGAAGGCGCGGGTGCCGTCGATCGGGTCCAGCACCCACGTCAGCGGGCTGGTGCCCACCGCCACGCCCTGCTCTTCACCGAGAATACCGTGCTCGGGATAGCGCGCCTGGATCAGCTCGCGCATGGCATCTTCGGCCGCCTTGTCGGCCACCGTCACCGGGTCGTACAAGCGCCCGCCCTTGTCCTCGACATCCAGGCTGGCGCGAAAATACGGCTTGATCGCCACCGCAGCGGCATCGGCCAGCCGCTCGGCAAAGGCGCGAAATTCGCCGATCTGTTCAGCACTCAGGGACATGGAGCAGGCCTCTTGAAAATGGTCGGGCCAGCATCATACCCGACAACCCGAAGCCGCGCCCAAGGGGGCGTACGTGGGTCTAAACTGAACAGGGCCAGATCACCAGGCATGCACCGGGGGGCTTCCACACGCGGAGGTGTGAGATGAGCCAGTTCAAACGATTGTTCGTCATGCTCGGCCCGCAGATGCGCCACACGCCCGCGTTGCAACGCGCGGCGGCATTGGCAGAATCCAGCGGTGCACTACTCGATATCAATGTGTTCGTCGACGATGTCGACACTTTCGGCTTGATGAGCGATGGCCGTGAGCGTGAACGGCTGCTCAGCGACAATCGCCAATGGCTGGCCGATGAAGCCGAGCAAATGGCCGACGCCGGTCTGGATGTGTCCACCGAACTGCTGCTGACTCGCGACCCGTTGGCCAGCGTGATCGAGCGCATCGAACGGCTGGGCTGCGACCTGCTGGTCAAGGACGTGCAGCACGAACCGGTGCTCAAACGCTTGCTGGTAACCCCCCTGGACTGGCAGTTGCTCAAGGACAGCCCGGTCGCCGTGCACCTGGTCAGCGACATCCGCCTGCCCCTGCCCCGGCAAGTCGCCGCGGCGGTAGACCTTAACTGCCATGGCGCGGGCGAGCACCTCGACGAACAGGTGATCCACAGCGCCCATGCCCTGGCCCTGCAGTGCAACGCCGAGCTGCACCTACTGCATGTGTGTGATGCGGCCAAGACGCACATCGCCGACTTTGGCGCCGGCACCGTCACCATGCCCGGTTTCGATGGCAGTGTGCGGACCGCGCAACGTGCGTCGTTCAACCGCCTTGGCGACCATCACCAGGTGCCGTTGGAGCGCAGGCATTTCGTGGAAGGGCCGGCGATTCGTGCGATTGCCCAGTTCGTCAGCCATACACGGGTCGATGTGATCGTCATGGGCAGCCACCGCCACGACGCCATGCAGACCTTCCTGGGCGGCACCACGGCGCATGTGCTGGAGCATCCGCTGTGCAATGTGTTGGCGATCAAGGCGAGGCAGTGAGGCCGTTGGGAGCGGGTTAGCCCGCTCCCAACGGTTGGCCTGCAAGGGTGATAACTGGCACGGGCGCTCCATTTAAAAACAATGCATTTGATAATGATTCGTAGTAGTTTCTCGGCGTTTTCCACCCCTTCTCCTAGCGCCCTACTCCAGGATCGTACCGTCGATGCGTCGCACGTTCGTTTCGCTTTGTGTGCTTCATGCTGTCTCCCCGCTGGCCTGGGCTGAGCCCGACCCGATCAGCGACCCCGCCCGGATCGAACTCCAGGCCTTGAACATTACCGGTAGCGCCGACAGCGAACGTGCCGATGGCCCGGTGGTCGGCTACAAGGCTACCCGTTCAGCCAGTGCCACGCGCACCGACACCGCCCTGCACGAAACCCCGCAATCAGTCAGCGTGGTCCCCAAGGACGTGCTTGAAGACACCGGCGCCACGCGGCTGCAGGATGGCCTGGACTACGCCGGCGGTGTAGGCCGCGCCAACAACTTCGGTGGCCAGGGCCTGACCACCTTCACGGTGCGTGGCTTCACCACGGGCGAGTTCTACCGCAATGGCTTCCCGATCAACCGTGGCTACCCCAATGCCCCCGACGCCAACACCGTCGAGCGCCTGGAAGTGATCCGCGGCCCGGCCACCAGCTTGTATGGCCGGGGCGACCCCGGCGGCACCTTCAACGTGGTCAGCAAGCAACCGCTGGCTGAACGCAACGTTACCCTTGGCAGCCAGATCGATGATCAGGGCATGCACCGCGCCACCCTCGATGCCACTGGCCCGCTGAACGAAGATGGCACGCTCGCCTACCGGCTGAACGTGCTCGGTGAAGGCGGCGAGAGCTTTCGCGATGATGTCGAGAGCGAGCGCTACGACGTCGCGCCCGTGGTCAGTTGGCAGGTCAACGACAGCACCAAAATCGTCTTCGAAGGCGACTTCATGCGCAACAACCACCCGCTGGACCGTGGCCTGACCCGCTATGCCACCCAGGCCGGCAGCGCATCACGCGACACCTACATCTGGGAGAAAGGCAGCGACAATTTGCTGCACAACGACAACAACATGGCCCAGGTGCGCTTCGAGCACCTGCTCAATGACAACTGGACGTTGGCTGGCGGGTTCCAGTTTCTCGATGGCTCGCTCAAGGGCAACGCGGTGGAAGGCAACGGCGCGCCCGTCGATGGCCGTACCCTGCAGCGCAACTTCAACTACCGCAAGCTGGAATGGACCGACCGTGACTGGCAACTGAACCTTACCGGGCATTTCGACACCGGTGGTTTCAGCCACACGCTGCTGACCGGCATCGAGTACGAAAACTACGATTACAACTCGATCATCCAGCGCTCCTCGGCGGCCTACCCAATCGATATCTACGAACCGGTGCTCGGCCAGCCAAGGCCCGCGCTGGCGCGCACCACCACGTGGGACAAAGAGAACCTGCAGACCTGGGCCTTCTTCATCCAGGACCAAGTAGCGTTGACCGAGCGTCTCAAGGCCTTGGCCGGCATACGCTTCGAACGCTTCGAGCACGCGTATGACGACAAGTTGGTCGATACCCGCGATTTCAGCAAAGGCGAGAACGGCGTTACCCCGCGCTTTGGCCTGATCTACGACCTGACCGACACGGTGGCGGTTTATGCCAACACGGCGCGGTCATTCAAGCCCAACAGCGGCACCCCTGCCGGCAGCGGCGGCTTCGACCCCGAGAAGGGTAAATCCTACGAACTGGGCGTGAAGTGGGAAGCGCTCGATCGCCAGCTGAGCGTGGATGCGGCGGTGTACCACATCGTCAAGGAAAACGTGCTGGCACGCGATCCCAACGACCCCTTTGGCATCCTCAACATCGCCGCAGGCGAGGTGCGCAGCCGCGGCCTGGACATCAACATTGCCGGCAACCTCACCCCCGAGTGGCGCGTGATCGGCGGCTACGCCTATGTCGATGCCGAAGTGACCAAGGACACCACCTTGCCGACCGGTACCCGCCTGGCCAACATCCCGCGCAACACTTTCAGCCTGCTGAATACCTACGAATTCCAGGATGGCCTGGCCAAAGGCCTGGGGCTGGGGGTTGGCCTGAAGTACGTGGATGATCGCGCCGGCCAGACAGCCGCGACGACCTATACGATGGAACGCTACAGCGTGGTCGACCTGCTCAGCTTCTACAAGGTCAATGAACACGTGCGGCTGAACCTGGATGTGAAGAACGTCTTCAACAAGGGGTATGACGAAGGGGCGTTCAATAGCTATGTCTACCCGGGGGCACCGCGCACGGTGCAGGCCGGGGTTTCGTACACGTTCTGACTCACCGCGGGCTTTGTGGGATGGCACGGGCTTCGCCCGTGTTCGCGGGGCAAGCCCGCTCCCACAAGGATCGTGCCGTCTTTAGAGATTCGAACAAGACAGTTGCTCACACAGGTTGTGAGCTGCCGCCAGAACGTTGGACCGTTTCAACTAGCCGCTGCAGGTGTTCAGAGCGCCTTGCTGTAGAACAACGCGTACGACTCGATCCCGTCGTTTGGCTGCTTGATGCCCGCGTTGGAGTAATGCATGGCGCGGATGCCCACCTTCTGCGCCCCCGGCAGCTTCAGGCCAAAGCCGATGCGGTCCTCGAAGTTGACCGCAGACCCCAGGCGCTGGTCGCCTACTTCAGTCTTGGAAAACGCCGCCAGGCCAATGCCGGCCTCGATGTAGGGGGTGTAGGTGAAGCCGCTGAATTCGTAGGTGAACACCGGGCTGAATGACAGCGCATGCGCGCCGCTGGCATCGCCGCCTTCCCAATAGGTGTAAGCCGCATCCCAGTAACCGGTCACATATCCGGTACTGCTTTGCAGCCATTTCGTGTCCCAGTCGAACGACAGGCCGATGCGGTAGGTCATGTCGCCTTGGCCGGTGGCGCCCACGGCACCGGATATCTGCGAGGCCTGAGCCAGATTGGCCCCGGCAAAGGCCAGCACTGCAGCGGCCAGCGAAGCAGCGAGACGGGTTTTCATCAATGACATCTCCTGATGGTCTACACGGCAAGTGGGGGCTTGAGCCCCTCGATCTTGTGCGGTGACCGGCGCATCCAGACCGGTCACACGAGGTAATACTTTTCTGATTATTGTCCAGATAATCAGAAAGTTGAAAGCTATTTGCCACTATCAGTCGTACGCCGCCTCTTCGTGTTCGCCCAACAGTCGCCGCTGCCTGGGTGTGGCCTCTTGCAGTACGTGCGGGTTGAATTGCCAATGCAGGTACGGTGAGAACTTCTGCGCCACCATGCGCCGGCCGTAATGCACTTGCAGCATGTCGCGCTCACGGGACTGCGTGCAATTGGCGCCGCCGCTATGCCAGACATCACTGCGAAACACCAGGGCATCGCCCGCCTTGCACAACACCGGATGCGCTTCACGCCCTTGCCATTGCGCTTCGCCCGCCTGCGGTGGGCGAGCGGCACGATGGCTGCCCGGTACGATCCAGGTCGGGCCGATGCTGTGATCGATATCACTGAGGTACAGCTGCACGGTCAGTATCTGCATGGGCTGGGTAAAGGCCCCTCGCTCACTGATCCAGGCAGGCAACTGCATGGGCAGGTGGTCCAGGTGCAGCCCCATGCCGGGATAGCCGGGGTGGCTACGCCAGGCCGTTTGGCCGATCACGTGGCAGTCCTCGCCCAGCGCCGCCTCAGCCAGGTTTATCAGGGGTGGAAGATCAAGAAACGGCAGCCACAAAGGGTTGCGGTTGAACACGCATTTGTAGTGTTCGAGCAGCCCTTGGTAGTCCCAATGAATCGGCTGCAGGTCATCGATGGCGCAGCGCAGCAGCGCGATGCGCAGAGGTTCGAGCACACCGGGGATCAATACGAAACCCCGCTCGTCCAACATCTCCAGTTGCAGATCCAGGCTCATGGCGATGCGCTCCTGTGCGGCAGGAGTACAAATGTACTCCCACCCGGATTGTGCCCTTCAACGCCAATGCAGGTTGACCGTGGCGGGCGCTTTGCCGTCTACGGCCACCTGCTGCTGTACCGTCTCACCTTGGGCGTTGCCGGTGACTTTGTAATGGCCCGGCGGCAACTGCACATACAGCAGCGGGCCTACATCTGTAACACTGAGCACGGGTTGGCCCTGTGCGCTCTGGATGTCGACAGTGGCACCGCTCTGAAACTCGTTGCCGGGGCCTGCCGAGAGTTCGACGTGCAAGTCATAGCCTTTGGTCTTGCGCAGGGCATTGGCTTCATCCTGGCCGATACCGCCTTGCAGGTAACGGACGCCGTTCTGCTCTTGCTCTTGCAACTGGACGGCCTGCATGTTGATAGGCGCATTGAGGTCGGCAGCCGCCGCCAGCGTCCAGGGCAAGGCCAGGGTGAACAGCAGCGCCGCGCCAAGGGCGTAGTGATGATTACGCATGGTAGAACCCTCCTTCTGAGGATGGTTTACCTATTATCCGATCCTCTGGGGGCGCTAGCGTTTGTGCTGATGCGTGGTCGTCAGCTGAGTTGCCGCCCCACCCGGTTCAACTGCCGCGCTGCTCTTCCAACAACTTCACAAACATGCTCAAACTGCGCGAAACAGTTCCTCTTCGCCACACCAGCCAGGTCTTCAAATAACGAAAATCCTCCGTCATCGGCCAGGCACTGACCGTGCTGCACCCCGGCATGTTGTCGAGCATGCTCCGCGGCATCATGGCCAGCCCGGCGCCGGCGCTCACACACGCCAGCATCCCGTGATAAGACTCCATCTCATGGATCTTGCCTGGCACCGCCTGGTCCTGCACAAACCAGTTCTCGAAATGATGGCGGTACGAGCAGTTGGCGCGAAACGCGTAGATGCTCTCCCCGTTGACATCCTGGGCCCGGCTCACCGGCGCATGGTTTAGCGGCGCGATGACCATCATCTCTTCCTCGAACACTGGCATGCCCTCAAGCGTCGGATGCAGCAGCGGCCCATCAACGAACGCCGCAACCAGGCGCCCGGACAACACCCCTTCGAGCATGGTCCCTGAAGGCCCGGTCGAGAGGTCCAGGTCGACCTTGGGATAGCGCTGGTTGTATGCCGCCAACAACGCCGGGATACGCACCGCCGCCGTGCTTTCCAGCGAGCCCAGGGCAAAGGTGCCCTGTGGGTCTTCGCCCGCCACGGTCAACCGCGCCTCGTGCACCAGGTCGAGAATACGCCGGGTGTACTCAAGAAAATTCCAGCCCGCTGGCGACAGGCGCAAGCGGCTTTTTTCGCGGATGAACAGCTCTACCCCCAAGTCTTCCTCCAACTGCTTGATACGCGTGGTCAGGTTCGAGGGCACCCGATGGATATGCTGCGCGGCGGCACTGATGCTGCCCTGCTCGGCCACTGCCTTGAAGATTTCCAGTTGCACCAGGTCCACAGTCATTCTCCAAACGTGAATGTTTCGCTCATTATTATTCAGTTTTCATTAAATCCCTACCCCACTAGTCTGGCGTCACTGATTAACAACAACGAGAGTGTCCGCCATGAGCGCGATCAGCAGCCTGACCCATGCCATCTCCCTCGACCCGCACAGCGGCGAGCAGATTGGCGCCTACCCCTTCGATACCGACGCCGCACTGGAAGCGGCGCTGCAACGTGCCAAGGTAGGCTATGGCCAATGGCGTCTGGTGTCGCTGGGTCAGCGCAGCGAATACCTGCTTGCCCTGGCCAGCACCCTCGAAAGCAAAGCCGAAGCGTTTGCACAAATGATCAGCCGGGAAATCGGCAAGCCGATCACCCAGGCCCGTGGCGAAGTGAGCAAGTGTGTCGGGCTGTGCCGCTGGTACGCCGAGCACGGCCCGGCCATGCTGGCAGCGGAGCCGACGCAGATCGAAAAAGCGCGCATCGAGTACCGCCCGCTGGGCCCGATCTTGGCCGTGATGCCGTGGAACTTCCCGATCTGGCAGGTACTGCGTGGCGCCGTGCCGGCGATCCTCGCCGGTAACACCTACGTGCTCAAGCACGCCCCGAACGTCATGGGCAGTGCCTATTTGCTGGGCGAACTGTTCAAGGATGCCGGCCTGCCTGAAGGCGTTTTCGAAGTACTGAACGTGACCCCGGACGGTGTCACTCGCGCCATCAACGACCCGCGCATTGCCGCCGTGACGCTGACCGGCAGCGTGCGCGCTGGCATGGCGATCGGTGCCCAAGCCGGCGCCGCCCTGAAGAAGTGCGTGCTGGAGCTGGGTGGGTCCGACCCATTCATCGTCCTGGCCGACGCCGACCTGGATGCCGCGGTCAAGGCCGCTGTCATCGGCCGCTACCAGAACACCGGCCAGGTCTGCGCCGCAGCCAAGCGCCTGATCGTCGAAGAGAGCATCGCTGATGCGTTCACCCTCAAGTTCGTCGAGGCAACGCGCCAGTTGAAAGTCGGGAACCCGCTGGAAGACGACACCTACATCGGCCCGATGGCCCGTTACGACCTGCGCGACGAACTCGATGGCCAGGTTCAGGCGACCCTCGCCGAAGGCGCCACCCTGCTGCTGGGTGGCAACAAGGTCGAAGGCGTGGGCAACTTCTACGCACCGACCGTGTTCGCCAACGTCACCCCGGAAATGACGGCGTTCAAACAGGAGCTGTTCGGGCCGGTGGCGGCGATCATCACCGCGCGGGATGCCGACCATGCGGTGGCGCTGGCCAACGACAGCGAGTTCGGCTTGGCGGCGACCATTTACACGGCCGACTACGCCCTGGCCGAGCGCATGACTGCGGCGCTGGATACCGGTGGCGTGTTCATCAACGGTTACTGCGCATCCGACCCCCGCGTCGCCTTCGGTGGCGTGAAGAAGAGCGGTTTTGGCCGTGAGCTGTCGCACTTTGGTGTGCGGGAATTCACCAACGCACAGACGGTGTGGCTGGACCGTAACTGAGGCCCTAAGCTGCGTTTCGCGGTCTTTTGTAGGAGCGGCCTTGCCGGGGCGCTCCTACAGGGTCCGCGTGCGAGCTAGGGCCTTCAGTCCCTGACCTGGTCCTTGACCCAGTCGAGCATCCCCCCCGGCACGATCAACTCATGCCGTGCCCGCGAACAAGCGGTATACAGGCCCGCCAGCATCCGCGCCCGTTCGTTGCGATTGCCCGCCGTCACCGGCGTGACCATCAGCTCCGGTGACACCATCACCCGGGCGAACTCCATGTTCTTCACGTCCCGCACCCGCCCCAAAAACAGCTTGGGCGCCTTGTCCCAGCGATAACGGCTCTTGGCCTTGGCAAAATGCTCTGGCGTGTAGCCCTTGCGCAGCATGTTCGCCACCGCCACGAAGGCCTTGTCATCGCCCTTGTCCTGCTCCAGCGCCTGCCAGCTGGCATAGCGGAACAACATGGGGTGACGCGGCCGGGTGCCGTAGCGGTACAGCTCGATGCAGTCCTCGACGAACAGCTCGAAATCCTTGCGCGCACTTTTGAGCAGCACAAACGGCACACCTTGGTGAGTGAGACGCTGGAACCAGCCGAACAGGCCCCATTCGTCATCGACGATCAGCGCCGTGGGCTGTTCGGGTACTGTGACGGTGTCGAAGAAGCTGACCCGGGTGTAGTGCTCTGCACTGCCACTGAACGCCGCCTGGATCTTGGCCGGGTGCGCCTGAATCAATGGGTTGAGGACGTTGTCCATCGCAGGCCCGGCGCGCAGCGAATGGTCGATATAGCGCTGACGGATGAAGCCACCGTGGTGTGGGCTCAGGCCATTGAGGTTCTGCAACTCGTCACCCAAGGCGATGATCGACTGCGGGCTGCGGTCCAGCACGGCGAGCATCGGTGCCGACAGTTCATGGGCCTCATCGACGATGACGTGGGTGTACCGGCTGTCGATCACCTCCAGTGTCAACGACAGCAGTTTGACCCGGTGGTAGTCACGCACCGGCAGTTGAATATCGCGCGCTGAAGGGCGAATCAGCTCTTGCCAGTACAACCGGGCCTTTTCCAGCAGCACTTCCTGATCCAGCGGTGACGTGCCAGGGCCCGCCCAGGGCAGGTGGTGCAGCTCGATCTGGGTATCGCCGGTTCGGCAGAAGCTGCGCACGGCCTTGATACACAAGGCAACGACATCGCGGGCGGCCAGCGGGCCGATATCGGGGATATTCAACCACTTCACCACCTGCGCTTCCTGCGGGCGCCAGGACAGCTTGGTGCGATACGGGTCGCGCAAGCGCCAACCGTTACTGGTGAGGTCACGGTTCAGAATCTCGTCTGCCAGTTGGCCGAAGGTCAGCGCGGTGTAAGCCTGAGCATCCTTGACGCGTGCCTGCAAGGCGCGCAACTGGCCCTCGGTCAACGCCAGCAACAGCGTGCGCTGGGGATCGAGCAAGCGGGCGAACTGGTGGATCAAGAAAGTCTTGCCGGTTCCAGCGAAACCTTGCACCGCAACAGACTCGTCGACACCTGACAGAAACTCGCGCAGCAGGCGGTTTTGTTGATCGCTCAGCAATAGATCGCTGGCCAACGATGGCAGGTAGACCGGGTGTAGCGGCGTGACCTGTTGCCGGTAGCTATCGGCAAACTGGAAATTCCACTGGCCTTCGGCATCGTGCAAGTCCTCGACGTCGTACTCGACCTCGGCAGACAACAGACCGATGCCATTCTCACCCAGCATGCCAAGGCCCATGGCGAACGCCTCGCGGTCGAAGTGCTGCGCCACCTGGCCCTGAAAGCGGCCCGGTGCGGCGATTTCGACTTCGTTGGCGATACGCACGATTTCAGCGAAACGCCGCTCCTGCGCGTCTGCCGTTGCGGTGGCGGGCTGGCGCGGCAGGTTCTGCACGAACAGCACCGCCGCGGCCTCCATTAAGCTGGCAGTCGGGAAAAAATCGCGGGCGGTGGGCTCGCTGGCAAGGCGGTCGGCTTGGTCGCTGGGCAATGGCAGGTAGAACATCGGGACCTCGGGTGGAAACAGGTCGGCACGATAGCAACTTTCCGTGGGGGGTGCTGGACTGCGTGTTGCTGCCCTCAGCCCCTGCCCCGCTTCAGGGTCTCGCTCGGCAACTCCTTGAACAGCTGCCGGTAACTCTCGGAAAACCGCCCCAGATGCCAGAACGACCAGCGCATGGCCACCTCCGCCACCGTCACATCCCCCTGGCGCAACAAGTCTCGGCGCGTGCCATTGAGCCGCCGCAGCCGCAGCCAGTGCGCCGGCGGCATACCGGTGAAGGCCTTGAACGCCTGCTGCAACTGGCGCAGAGAAACACCGGCCACATCGGCCAACGCCATCAGATTGAGCGTTTCTTCGGGGCAATCCGCCGCCCACTCACTGACCCGGCGCATGATCTCGCGTGCTTCACTTCGCCTCCCCAGCGCACCGCCGTCCAGCCGCTGGCAGGCGCTGTCGAGGATGAACAGGCAATCTTCAAGCAGTTGCTCTGCCAGCGCCTCGCCCTGCAGCGGGCAATCGGCTTTGCCCAGGCGGGTCAAGGTGGCGCTCAGCCAACTGCCGAACAACGCGTTCTGGCCACTGCCCAACGGCACCATGAACAACCCTTCAAGGCGCTGTGGATCGAGGCCATGGCGAGCCAGGAACGCCTGGTCGAACACCACCGCCACTTCTTCGTAGTTTTCCGGGGTGATCCAGATATTGCGGCTCTGCTCGTTGAGCAGGTAAAGGCTGTTTTCACTGCGGTCGAAGCAGAACGCCAGCGACCCGCTTGGGGGGCGGAAGAACTGCTCGACACGGGTATTCAGACGTTCTTCATACACCTCCACGCCATCGAGCCCCAGGCAACGCAGTTCACCGCTGAAATGCCCCGGCGACATTTGCCGGTACTGCTGTTGCCAGCCGGGGGTGGCACGCACCTGTTCAGTGACATCGGTGGTGTGGAAAGCCTGGACCTGCAAGGCATTGAGCGTTGTCACGCATTGTCCTGTATGCACTCTTTTGGTGCATTGATTGCCGAATAAAGTGGATAGATTGCCCCTGGGGGCTGCGACCAAGATAGTCTCCAGCGCGTCACCTGGGAAGCCACCCGCTCCTGCCGCGCACACAAAAACCCAACCAAGAGGTCTGTATGAACGCCCCCTTCGATCAGCTGTCCACGTGGCTGAAAGAACACCGGATCACCGAAGTCGAATGCGTGATCAGCGACCTGACCGGCATCGCCCGCGGCAAGATCGCACCGACCGCCAAGTTTCTTCACGAGCGCGGCATGCGCCTGCCTGAAAGCGTGCTGCTGCAGACGGTCACCGGCGACTACGTTGACGACGACATCTACTACAGCCTGCTCGATGCCGCCGACATCGACATGGTGTGCCGCCCGGACCCATCCGCGGTGTACCAGATCCCCTGGGCAATCGAGCCGACCGCAATCGTTATTCACGACACCTTCGACAAGCAAGGCAACCCCATCGAGCTGTCGCCGCGCAACGTCTTGAAAAAGGTGCTCAAGCTGTACGCCGATCAAGGCTGGCAGCCGATCGTCGCACCAGAGATGGAGTTCTACCTGACCAAGCGCTGCGAAGACCCAGACCTGCCGCTGCAGGTACCGCTGGGCCGTTCGGGCCGCGCCGAGAGCGGTCGCCAATCGTTCTCGATCGATGCCGCCAACGAATTCGACCCGCTGTTCGAAGACGTCTATGACTGGTGCGAACTGCAGGGCCTGGACCTGGACACGCTGATCCATGAAGACGGCCCGGCGCAGATGGAGATCAACTTCCGCCACGGCGACGCCCTGGACCTTGCCGACCAGATCACCGTGTTCAAGCGCACCATGCGCGAAGCGGCGCTCAAGCACAACGTGGCGGCCACCTTCATGGCCAAGCCGATCACTGACGAACCCGGCAGTGCCATGCACCTGCACCAGAGCGTGGTGGACATCGCAACCGGCAAGCCTGTGTTCGCCAATGAAGATGGCAGCATGAGCGAGCTGTTCCTGCACCACATCGGCGGTTTGCAGAAGTACATCCCCAAGCTGCTGCCGATGTTCGCGCCGAACGTCAACTCGTTCCGCCGCTTCCTGCCGGACACCTCAGCACCGGTCAACGTCGAATGGGGCGAAGAAAACCGCACCGCCGGCTTGCGCGTGCCGACCTCGAGCCCCGACGCGATGCGCGTGGAAAACCGCCTGCCGGGCGCCGATGCCAACCCTTACCTGGCCATCGCCGCCAGCCTGCTGTGTGGCTACCTGGGTATGGTCGAGAAGATCGACCCGAGCGCGCCGGTGCAGGGCCGGGCTTACGAGCGACGCAACCTGCGCCTGCCGATCACCATCGAAGATGCCCTGCAGCACATGGAAGACTGCGAGACCGTGCAGCGTTACCTGGGCAAGCAGTTCGTCCAGGGCTATGTAGCGGTCAAGCGTGCCGAGCACGAGAACTACAAACGGGTGATCAGCTCCTGGGAGCGTGAATTCCTGATGCTCAGCGTTTGATTGCCCGGGGCGCGTTGCGCCCCACTTGCACCGAACCCAAGAACAAGACCAACGAGGTGTCGACATGCGTCATCTGCAATCCCTGGTTCCCGCTGCATTCACATTACTGTTCGGCGCTGCCGCCCAAGCCGCACCGACCGTCAGCGTGTACAACTGGACCGACTACATCGGTGACACGACCCTGGCCGACTTCCAGGCCAGCAGTGGGATCAAGGTGGTCTATGACGTGTTCGATTCCAACGAAACCCTGGAGGGAAAACTGCTGGCCGGACGCACCGGCTACGACGTGGTGGTGCCTTCGAACCACTTCCTCGCCCGGCAAGCCCAGGCTGGCGCCTTCTTGCCGCTGGACCGCAGCAAACTGCCCAACTGGAAGCACCTGGACCCAAAACTGCTCAAACAGCTTGAGCAGAATGACCCCGGCAACCAGTACGCCGTGCCCTACCTGTGGGGCACCAACGGCATCGGCTACAACGTCGACAAGGTCAAGGCCGCACTGGGTATCGACCACATCGACTCTTGGGCGGTGCTGTTCGAGCCCGAAAACTTGAAAAAACTCAAGCAGTGCGGCGTGGCCTTCATGGACTCGCCCGACGAGCTGTTCCCGGCGATCCTCAACTACCTGGGCATGGACCCGCGCAGCGAAAAGCCCGCGGACTACGCCAAGGCTGAAGCCCGCCTGCTCGAACTGCGGCCCTACATCACCTACTTCCACTCCTCCAAGTATGTCTCGGACCTGGCCAACGGCGATGTCTGCGTGGCCTTCGGCTACTCCGGCGACGTGTTTCAGGCCGCCAACCGCGCAGTGGAAGCGAACAACGGCGTCAAGGTTGCGTACAGCATTCCCAAGGAAGGCAGCAACCTGTGGTTCGACCTGCTGGCCATCCCCAAGGACGCCAGCAACCCGGACCAGGCCCTGGCGTTCATCAACTACCTGCTTGAGCCCCCGGTAATCGCCAAGGTCAGTGCCACGGTTGGCTATGCCAACGCCAACCCCGACGCCCAGGCCTACATGGATGCATCCCTGGTGAACAACCCTGAGGTCTATCCACCCCAGCAAGTGCTGGACAAGCTGTACATCTCCAGCACGCCAAGCCCCCAGATCATGCGCGTGATGACCCGCTCCTGGAGCAAGATCAAGTCCAACCGCTGAGCCGAGAACGCACCATGCCTTTCGATACCCTGCACACCGCTTCGTACTACGCCGCCACGGCACGCGACACGGCGCCCTACCCCAGCCTGGACGGCGAACTGACGGCCGATGTCTGCGTGGTTGGCGGCGGCCTGACCGGGGTCAATACCGCACTGGAGCTTGCCGAACGCGGTCTTTCGGTGATCCTGCTCGAAGCCCGGCGCATCGGCTGGGGTGCCAGCGGGCGCAATGGCGGCCAGCTGATTCGTGGCATCGGCCATGACGTCAGTGGTTTTACCCGCTATGTCGGCCAGGACGGCGTCCGTTACCTGCAACAGGCCGGCATCGATTCGGTCGCGTTGGTGGCCAGGCGCATCGAGCAGTACGGCATTGCCTGCGACCTGCGTTGGGGCTTCTGCGAACTGGCCAACACCCCCGCCCAATTTGCCGCCTTCAAAGCTGAACAGGAGGACCTGGCCGCGCTGGGTTACCGCCCCGAAACACGCCTGGTCAGCCCCGAGCACCTGCACCAGATCGTCGCCAGCGACCAGTACGCCGGTGGCCTGGTAGACATGGGCTCAGGCCATCTGCACCCACTGGACCTGGTGCAGGGCGAGGCACGCGCGGCCGTAGGCCTGGGCGTACGCATCTTCGAGCAGAGCCCGGTGCTACGCATCGAGCATGGCCCCACCGTGACCTTGCATACCGCCCGAGGCAAGGTCAGGGCACACAGCCTGGTGCTTGGCTGCAACGCGCACCTCGATGAACTGGAACCGCGCCTGAGCGGCAAGGTGCTGCCAGCCGGCAGCTACGTGGTGGCCACCGAGCCGCTGCCTGAAGCGCTCGCCAGCACCCTGATCCCGCAGAACATGGCGCTGTGCGACCAGAAGGTCGGCCTGGACTACTACCGCCTCACCGCCGACCGCCGTTTGTTGTTCGGTGGCGCCTGCCATTATTCCGGTCGCGACCCCAAGGACATCGCCGCCTACATGCGACCGAAAGTGCTCAAGGTGTTCCCGCAACTGGCCGAAGTGCGCATCGATTACCAATGGGGCGGCATGATCGGCATCACGGCCAACCGTTTCCCCCAGGTTGGGCGGCTGAGCCAGCACCCGAACGTCTACTACGCCCAAGGCTACTCGGGGCACGGGCTGAACGTGACCCACTGGACAGCCAAGCTGCTGGCCGAGGGCATTGCGGTTGGCCACAGCCACGGGCTGGACGTGTTCAGTGCGGTACCGCACCTGACCTTCCCGGGCGGCAAGGCGCTGCGCTCACCGCTGCTGGCGTTGGGGATGTTGTGGTATCGGTTGCGCGAGGTGTTGGGGTAGTGCTTGCCTTGAGGGGTGTTGCGCCTGTGAAATCCACCATCAACCACCTCTCAACCAGCCCCCCCTCTCCAAGAAATCCCCTGACCACTGGCCAACTGCTCCGCACCTGCTAGCGTTGTTCTGGCCGACCTCTCATGGATGCGCCTTCATCATGAAATCACTGTCTCGCATTACCCTGTTGTGCGCCGCACTGCTTGCCGTGGCCGCCTGCTCCAGCAATCGCGTGGACCCCAAGGATTATTCCGGCTTCCTCAAGGACTACAGCCGGTTGCAAGAAGCCAAGAGCCCATCGGGTGACCCGGTGATGCGCTGGATCGACCCCAAGGTCAATATCAACCAGTACAGCCAGGTGTTCATCGAGCCCAGCCAGTTCTACCCCAAGCCACAGCCGACAGCGGTGATCTCGCAGCAGACGCTGCAGGAAATCACCCGCTACTTCAATGAAGCCCTGCGCCGTGAAATTGGCAGCGTGATGCCCTTGGCCAAGGGGCCTGGCCCAGGTGTGATCGTGGTGCGCCCGGCGATCACGGCGGTATCTACCAGCAATGAAGGCCTCAAGCCCTATGAAGTGATCCCCATCGCGCTTATTTCGGCAGGTGTGAACACCGCCATGGGCGGACGTGATCAGGACGTGGATGTCGGCGTGGAGGCGGCGTTTCTGGACGGTAGCAGCCAGAAAGTGCTGGCCCAGGTGGTACGCAAAGGCGCGGGCCAAGAACTGGAGAACGATACCCAGAAGCTGACCCTGAATGACGTCAAGCCGGTGCTGGATGGCTGGGCCAAGGACATGCGTGCCAGCTTCATTGAAGCCAAGCAGAAAGCCCGCTAATCCGGCCCTGACTTCATTGGTTAACGCAATCTGTTGTAGGAGCGGCCTTGTGTCGCGAGGGGGCGCTCCTACAGTTGACCGCGTTAAAACTCAGCACTCAACAAAAGCTACTGCCAGACCGCCGCGCGAGGTTTCCTTGTAGTTCGAATGCATGTCCGCACCGGTGTCACGCAGGGTGCGGATAACCTGATCGAGCGAGATAAAGTGCTCGCCGTCACCGCGCAAGGCCATTTGCACCGCGTTGATCGCCTTGACCGCGGCAATCGCGTTGCGCTCGATGCACGGTACCTGCACCAGCCCCCCGACCGGGTCGCAGGTCAGGCCCAGGTTGTGCTCCAGGGCAATCTCGGCGGCGTTTTCCAGTTGTGGTGGCGTAGCCCCCAGCACCTCGGCCAGGCCGGCCGCCGCCATTGAGCACGCCGACCCGACTTCGCCCTGGCAACCGACTTCGGCACCGGAAATGGAAGCGTTGGTCTTGCACAGGATGCCGACCGCAGCCGCAGCGAGCAGGAACCTCACGACATCGTCGTCGCAGGCATCCGGGTTGAACTTCATGTAGTAGTGCAGCACGGCGGGGATAATACCTGCCGCACCGTTGGTGGGCGCCGTCACCATGCGCCCGCCGGCGGCGTTTTCTTCGTTCACCGCCAGGGCAAAAAGGTTGACCCATTCCATGGCGCTCAGGGTCGAGCCGATGACGTTCGGTTTGCCCAGCTCCTGCAGGCTGCGGTGCAAACGCGCGGCGCGGCGCTTGACCTTCAGCCCGCCCGGCAGAATGCCCTCGTTGCGCAGGCCATTGTCGACGCACTCACGCATCGCCGCCCAGATGCGCAACAGGCCTTCGCGCACCTCGGCTTCCGGGCGCCAGGCGCATTCGTTGGCCAGCATCAGCTGGGCGACACTCAACCCGTGAGCCTTGCACAGCGCCAACAGCTCAGCCGCACTGGCAAACGGATACGGCTGGTAGACTGCATCCGCTTCGCTCTGGGGGGCATCGACCTCACCCTGCTCGACGATGAAACCACCGCCCACCGAATAGTAAGTCTGGCTGAACAGGCTGCCCTGCCCGTCCAGCGCTTCAAGGGTCATCGCGTTCGGGTGATACGGCAGGCTCTGGTCTAGCAACAGCATGTCGCGGGTGTAGTTGAACGCCAGCGGGTGGCTGCCATCGAGCATCAGGCATTGCTCCTGCATCAACTGGTCGATACGCGGCTCGATGGTGGCAGGGTCGATCCGGTCCGGCCACTGCCCCATCAGCCCGAGCAGGCATGCGCGGTCGGTAGCATGGCCGACGCCAGTAGCCGACAACGAGCCATACAGCCGCACCTCGACGCGGCTTACCTGGGCCAGCAGGCCACGTTCGCGCAGGGCCTGGGCAAAGGTCGCCGCTGCCCGCATCGGGCCCACGGTGTGGGAGCTTGAGGGGCCGATGCCAATTTTGAAGAGGTCGAAAACACTGATAGCCATACTAATGCCTGACCGTATTGGGCAGAATCGCCAATGCACGGTTCTTTAGGAAAATTGAACGCTACTGCGAAGTTGAGCGATACTGACCTGCTCCCGCAAGGATGACCAACGAAACTTCCTAAGCAAGGCTTTAGTGGTACTAAACGATGCGACGACAACTCAATGGCCAGATGTTCGTCTGGCTGCATGTGTTCTCCTGTGCGGCCCGGCATTTATCGTTCACCCGCTGCGCCGAAGAGCTGCACATCACCCCTGGGGCAGTCAGCCAGCAGATGCGCCAGCTGGAGGAACGGCTGGGCTATCGCTTGTTCCTGCGCCGCGCACGCGGCGTCGAACTCAGCGCCGAAGGCCAACGCCTGGCGCAAACAGTGGCAGAAGCCTATGGCAGCATCGAGGCCGAGCTGCTGCGCCTGGACGCCGGTGAGATCCGCGGCACCCTGCGCCTGCGCTCTATTCCATCATTCCTGGCCAAATGGCTGACCCCGCGCTTGCCGCGCTTTCAGCAGCGGTATCCGGACATCGAGCTGCGGCTGGTGGCCGAAGACAGCGCCCAGGCACTGCACCCGGGCGACTTCGACCTGGCCATCGACCTGAACGATGGCAGCTACCCCGGCATGCTGTCGACGCCGCTGCTGGACGAGCAGATCTTTCCCGTCTGCTCCCCCACGTTGCTGCGCGGCCGGCCACCGCTGCACGGGCCGGCAGACCTGACGCATTACCCCCTGCTGCACGACATCACCGCCTGGCGGGGCGCCTCGGAGTACGCCGAGTGGGAGTTCTATCTGGAGGGTATCGGTGCGGGCGGCCTGGACGTGCGGCGGGGGCATACCTTCAACCGCAACCACCTGACCATCGAAGCGGCGATTGCCGGCGTTGGCGTGGCGATCGCGCGGCGCACCCTGCTCAACGATGAACTGGAACGGGGCGCGCTGATCGTGCCGTTCGGGGTGGCGATCGCCAACCACAAGCGCTACGTGGTGCATTACCCGCCGGGCGGGCTGACCCAGCCGGGCGCCCGTGCGGTGCATGACTGGCTGGTGGAAGAAGCTCGCGGGTTCAGGGAGTTGCACCCGCTAAGTTGAGGGCCTGCCCTGGGGCTGCTCTATACAGCCCCAGCTAATAGGCCTGCTTGCCGGTAAACGCATTGAGCGTGCGCACCAAAATGACAAAGTCGAGCCACAGCGACCAGTTGTTGATGTACTCGATATCCGAGTCGACCCGTTGGATCATCTGCTCAATGTCTTTGGTTTCACCCCGGAACCCCCGCACCTGCGCCAGGCCTGTCATGCCGGGCTTGATATTATGCCGCGCAAAGTAATCGACAATATCCTGCGAATACAGCGTGTCGTGCTGAAGTGCATGCGGGCGCGGCCCCACCAGCGACATCTCGCCAGTCAACACATTAAACAATTGCGGCAACTCATCCAGGCTGGTCTTGCGAATAAAGGCGCCCACCCGCGTGAGGCGCGGGTCATTCTTCTGAGCCTGTTTGACCACATCATTTTCCGGTTGATGAACATGCATGCTGCGGAACTTCCAGATGCGGAAGGATTCCCCGGTCCAGCCCATCCGTACCTGCCTGAAAAACACCGGGCCGCGGCTGTCGATCTTGATGGCAATGGCCACCGCCAACAACACGGGCGATGCACACAGCAAAATCAGTGCTGCCAGCACCCTGTCTTCGAGGTTTTTCAGAAATAGACTCATGCCGGTCAACGGCGTTTCCGACAGGGTCAACACCGGAATCCCTGCGATTTCCCGCACGCTGTGATTGATCAGCCGCAACGAAAAAATATCCGGCACCCAATTAACCGCGATGCACTTGTCGAGCAACTTCAAGTACACGTCATTAATCACTTCGGAGCCACCCAGCGGGGTCACCAGGTACACGGTGCGAATGGCGTGCTTGGCAACAATCTCGTCCAGGTCGGTGACATGCCCCAGTACCGGCAGGCGCTGCTTTGCGTCGGCCCCGCCCTGCTCTGCCACATCGTTTATCAGCACACACCCCAGCACGCGCTCACCGAACCAGGGGTTGTTGCTTATCTTCTGATGAAGGAAATTGGCAAGGTCGCCGGCCCCGATAATCAGTGCGTTATCCAGCCGGGCGTGTGCGGTAAACCGTTTTTGCAGTTCACGCACGGCAACGTGCAAGAACAACTGAACGAAATAACCAATGATAAATAACTGCACCACCAACAACCGCGAATAGGTTTCGCTCTGTTTGGTAAGAAACGCCATGACGACCAGAAAACAAAAAGTTGCAGACCAGGCCTTGAACAACCTGAACGCCTTGATCGACAAGCCGACGTTCGTTCGATAAATTGCATAGTGGTCGTAAATAACGGCCAATGCACCAATCAACAAAAGCAGCATGATCACATAATCTGAAGTAATGTGACCGAATTGATCATAGATCAAGTACCACGCGACCCCGGTTACTGCAATCCCATCAAGACCTGCCTGAATGGCGTTACTCACGTTACTTCTGCGCTGAAGCAACGAACGACTGCTTCTGGGTTCGAGAACCATTTCAGACCTCATTAATTTGAGCGTAGCAAGTGCCTTGCAAACTTACTCCAACAATCAATAACCGTCTTTGAATGTGACCGTGTACAGTGAATAACCCCCGCCGCCTCCCCACGGCTGCTTGCTATCACTGTAGCAGTCGCTCACCCGCGCGGCGGTCGGAATCGCCCTCGCCATGGGTTTTGGCCATTTCATACGGCTCGCCTGGCAGAATCGTCAGGTACGCCTTGGCGTGTTCCGGGCATCGAGCGTCATCGCCTTGGTGCACAACAGGGTCCGTAGCAGGAAGAGCGGGTTACCCACCACATAGCGCATGAACAGCCGTTTCGGCTCTCTCATCAAACGGAAGATCCACTCCCCGCCCAACCGACGAAGCCATAGCGGCGCCCGGCTGACCTTGCCGCCAAGAAAATCCAGAATCGCCCCGCCACAGACGATCAGGCATGGCCCGCCACGGGCCATGAGCCTGGCGGCAACCGCTTCTTGCTTCGGCATGCCCATGCCCAGCACGATCAGCTCTGGCTGCGTCGCCCGAGCCAGTTCCAGGTAGGTGTCGACATCGGCAAAGCCATCGTGAACCGACACAGGCAGCACGCCGAAACGGGCCTCGCTGCACTGTACCGCTTGGCTCAAGAACGGCTCCTGGGTGCCCCAGAACGCCACGCGTCGCCCCTTGAACGCCGCCAGCAGCTTGGGGATGAAGTCTGTGCCGTTCATGTTCAGCCCAGGGTCCAGGCCCAGGCGGCGAAACAGGATGGCCATGCCGGCACCGTCACGCAGCAGCACATCGGCAGAGGACAGCGCCTTGCAGTAATCGGCATGACCCGCCACCAGGTTCATGGCATGGGCGTTGACAAAACCCAGTACCGTCGGCGCCTCGGGTTGGCACAAGGCCTCCAGCAGCCGCTGCTCTTGCGTAAGGTCACCTACTACCTGAAGCTTGCCGATAACCGTTTTCCAACTGTTCTGCCATTTACCCATTAGCTGTCATCCCGTTTCGAGCGTACCCAGTCAACCTGGCGCTTGATCAAGAACCCCAGGTACAGAGGGATCTTCCTCGCGGCGTAGAAAGGGGCGTAGAGCAAGACCGAAAACGGGATCAGCTCCCGAGAAAAACGCCCCCACGCCAGCAGTACCGCAACACCCAGCATGACTAGGGCACCCGTGGCGATCCACGCAGGCGCGCTGATGCCGAACAGCAAAGCCGCCAGCCAGCACACACATACCACCACCATCAGCGCCAGCACCAACAACGCCAACGGCGGTACCAGCAGGTCCAGGGCCATGGCCAGCAGAGGCCAATTGCGCCCAGCGAGCGCGCTTGATAGCAGCTTGGGTACCTCGGCCACGATCACCCCCAGGTGGCCATGCTCCCAGCGCGTACGCTGGCTGCTCAAGCCTTCCTGGCTGACGGGGAACTGGCTGGTAACCTGCGCGGCAGGGCAAAAAACCGGCGGTTTGCCGGCCCGGCAGAGGTCCAGCCCCAGCTTCAAGTCTTCAACCAGGTGCCCATTGGCCAGATCGGCCGCCGCCAGGTCCCGCCAGGGGAATGCCATGCCCGAACCCATCAACTGGCAAGGCCAGCCCAGGCGCACCCAGCCTCGCGGGCGCACCAGGTTTTTTACCCGCCAGGCAAACTCGGCAATCTGCACTTTCAGGCCAGCGCCGACGGGTGCACGCATCAGGTAAAGTGCCTGCGCGGGCCGTGCAGCTTCAAGGCAACGGCGTGCCAGCAGGTCAATGGCGCCCTCGCCAACCTGGCAATCAGCGTCAACGATAATGACCACCTCTGGCGCATCCTGGGCCAGGTGCCGCACGCCAAAGTCCAGCGCATACCCCTTGCCGCGCAGCGCGTCATTGTGGCGTTCCACCACTTCAGCGCCCGCCATGCGTGCCAGCTGCGCGGTGTCATCGGTGCAATTGTCCGCCACCACCAGCAAACGGTCATGCGCCAGCAATTGCGGGCCGACGCTCGCCAGCGTCGAATGGATGATCGAGCCTTCGTTGTGCGCAGGCACCAGCACCGCCACGCGCGGGCGCTTGGTATCGAGCGCAGGGTGTGCTCGCACAGGCAGGCAGGCCAGCAGCACCTGCGCGAACAGCACCAACGAGGGCAGTAAAATGGCAACCGCCACCAGGCCCAATAGCCACGCCAACAGGCTGATCATACGGATGCCTTGAAATAGCTGACCAACTTGGCGGCCTCGGTGTCGATATCATGGCGTTGCAGCACCCGCTCATACGCTGCCTCCCCCATGCGTTGCAACGCCTCGGCGGGTTGCGCCAGGCAATCGGCCATGGCTGCGGCCAGCTCCTCCACCGTGCCGGCAGGGAACAACCAGCCATTTTCGCCCTGGCGAACCAACTCTGGTATACCCGCCACATAGGTGGTCAACACAGGCCGGCGCAACGCCATGGCCTCCATGATGACGACCGGCAAGCCTTCGGCGAAGCTCGGCAGCACCAAGGCACGGGCAGCCAGGATTTCGTCCCGCACCTGCGTGCTGCTGATCCAGCCGGTTATCCGCACCTGTGCCTGCAATCCATGGCGGGCGACCAGCGCTTCAATCTGCCCGCGCATCTCGCCATCACCGGCCAACACCAGCTCAAATGCGACGCCTTGTGCAGCCAACAAGCGGGCCGCCTCGATCAGCAAGAGCTGGCCCTTCTGTTCGCAGAGACGCCCGACGCACACCAGGCGTGGCGCCGACGGCGCGGTAACTGCGGCCACGGCGTGGAAGCCGCGCTCCAGGCCGCAATGCACCACCTTCACCTTCCCCCAGTGCTCGTGCGCCACCCAGCGGAACAACTGGCTGCGCCCGTATGAGCTGACCGCCGCGACAAACGCTGCGCGCCGGACCTTTTCGCCCACATGCAGAAATTGCGGCTTATCGAATTCTTCCGGCCCGTGCACGGTAAAGCTGTAGCCAGGCCCGCCGAGTGCATGGGCCAGCATCACCACCTCGGTGGAGTTGGTGCCAAAGTGCGCGTGCACATGCTTTGCGCCAAAGGCCTGCAACCAGAGCACAACCTGGCACGCCTCGGCCAGGTAGACCAGGTGATACGGCCAGCCCCGGTCCGCCCGCCGGCCCATGCGCAGGGCCAGCCACAGGGTGGTGAAGAAGCGCCGTGGCTCGGCGCGCAGCACCTGCAGCATCGGCGCCAACACGCCTTTCAGGCCGTCTTGCAACACATAGCGCGTCTTTTGCTGCTCGGCGATGTCTTCAGCGTCCTGCAACTCGGCGTCCCAGCCGCGCAAGGCAATGCGCTGGATTTCCATGCCCTGGCGCTCCAATGCCAGTATTTCGCGTCGAATGAAACTATGGCTGACCTTCGGGTACTGATTGATGAAGTAAGCAATGCGCATAGGAATCCAATTCAATGCCTGCGTAATGCCCCTACCCGCGGCAACCCCTTACTTCAGGCTGTCGATCGCGGGCGGCGGGCCCCCTGCCGATGCACGCTCACGCACATCTCCCTTCATCCCTTGTAGCCCATGGATCCGCTCATTGCCTGATAATGCCGCCTCAATGCGAGCGAATACCTCATCCAGCAAGGCATGACGCCGGCGGTACATCGCGCGTTTCTTGGGTGCAATGTCGTCTGCCGCGCGCTTGGCCGCAGCCAAGGGCAAGCTGAAGAAGTCCTCACGCTCTGACGGGGTGGCGCCGTTTTCCTGCCAGATGACGTCGTAATGGGCGGCCAGGTCTTGCGCCTTGTCGGCGCCAAAGTACGGATGGCGATGGTGCCGGTGCGCATCGCCCACGGCGTAGATGCGCACCACCCCCAGCGTTCTGGCCATGCACTTGAAGGCTTCCAGCAGAAAACTCCTGGGGCGCAGGCCTTCGAAGTCCTTGGTCAGGTCCCGGTAGATGTTCAGCGATGTTTCGCTGTCGATCCCTTTGTGAATGCCCTGCACGGCGCCAATGAACAGGCACGGCTCACCGTGCTGGCGGCACAGGGTGAAAGCCAGGGACGCCACGCGCAAATCGCCTTGGAACAGGTTGAGCACCAGCTCGCCTTCACGTTTGAACCAGATAGGCCGGTCCAGCACCAGGGAACACCCTTTCGAGTAGGCCGACAGGTCGCATAGGGTCAGGCTGTCGTCCCGACTAAGCAGCAGCAACCTCGGGAACTGCCTGGCAACCATTTCAAAGTGCGAAGCCACCACACTCAGGCGCTCCTGTGCCTCCCAGTTTTTGCTGATGTAGGGCCACTGCACGACGCCGATGCAATCAACCCCAAGCCGTGCGAAGCGGTCATCGCCCAACGCAGCCGACATGCGTTGCACGAACGCCTTCAGCGCGGGCCACTCCCGGGTGATCTGCAGCGTCAGCTTGACCTTGTTGTTCAAGGCCCGCAGCGAGTAGCCGGGTTGCAGGGTGAGCACACTTTTCACTATCGATCTGGCAATCATAGGAATCTCATTTGTACTCGATCAATGCGGCCTTGCCGGCAGCGAGCCTGTTGCGCAGGAACTTTACCTGCCCAAGCATTTCAGGGAATTTGCCAAGCACCAGGAACACCGCCTGCAACCAGTTCTCGCGCCTCGACTTGCTACCGCGACGTGCCAGACGCACGGCCTGCAACGGGTAGATCAGCAACAGCAACAATGCCCACCCGCCCACCAGGCCGCTGGCAAGCACTGTACACAGCGGGATACCCAAACCCCAGAGCCAGGCGCGGCGAGACTCGCGCAACCAATGGTGCTCCGGCGCCCGCCCATGCAGAAAGGCACCTTCGGCATAGGCATGCCCTGCGCGCAAGCTACGACGCCACCACTGGCTGAATCGGGTCATGGCCGCATCGTGCAACGTCATTTCATCGGCCAACCGCCAAACTTTCCAACCTTTGGCGCGCAAGCGCACGCACAACTCCGGCTCTTCGCCGGCGATCAGGTCCGGGCGAAACCCGCCCACTTGCGCGAAGGCGTCGGCGCGCATCAACGCATCGCCACCACAGGCCTTGGCTTCACCGATGGGCGTGTCCCATTCCAGGTCGCACAGCAAGTTGTAAACCGAGCGCTGCGGAAACCGTTCGCGGCGCCGCCCGCACACCACCGCCACATCCGGGCGCGCCTGCAAAAACGCCTGGGCACTGGCCAGCCAGCCGGGGTCCACCTCGCAATCGCCGTCGACAAACTGCACGTGGCGCAGTGTCGGCAGCAGCTGTTGCAGGCAGGCAAAGCCCTCGTTGCGCGCGCGGGCTGCCGTAAACGGGCGGGCCATGTCGAGCGCCAGTACCTCCACCCCTAGGGCCTGGGCCATTTGTACGGAGCCGTCAGTGGAGCCTGAGTCCACATACACCACCTGGTCGGCACCATGCGCCAAGGAGCGCAGGCAGCGCTCCAGACGTGCCCCTTCATTACGGCCGATCACCACCACGCCGATAGCTGTTTCCATGCGCCTCACTCGACCGTGTATTCCACGGCTTGCGTGGGTTTTCGGCTCTTGATGGTCGCGGGCACACCGACCGCCAGTGAGTTGTCTGGCACATCGATCAACACCACGGCGTTGGAGCCAATGGCAACGTTGTTGCCGATGCGGATATTGCCCAGCACCTTGGCCCCTGCACCGATATCGACGTTATTGCCGAACACTGGTGCAATCGGTTCGTCGACATTTTTAAGGCCCACCACCACGCCGTTGCGGATCCGGCAGTCATCGCCGAAGCGGGCGTAACCACTGATCACGATGCCGCCGAAATGGTCGATGACGAAGTTGCGGCCAATCACCACCTCGCAGGGCAATTCCACCCCTGTGATGATCTGCACGAACTTGAACAAGATCTTGTAAAGGATGGAAAACAGTTTTCGCAGCAACGCCGGGCGTACGCCATAGCGCCAGCGCCCAAAGCGATACACCAGCAGCACCCAGAACCCCTGGGCGCCCCAATCACCACCGTGTGCACGCAGGTCCGCGCGTATATTCTCGAACATGAATTCACCTACCGTGTGGGTTGGCTTGCGAACCGGGTCTTGAACAGCAGCGACCAGGTGGTCTGGCAATGTCGCCAGCAGGCGCGGATCGCAGCGCGGCCTCGTCCCTTCAACAGTGCTTTGAGTGCCAGTACCAGGTCCCCCACACACACCAATAGCATGTGCAGCGCCAGCCCGGCGACCCCGTGGTGCTTGCGAAAGTACAGCAGCTCGCTTTCGATCTGGTAACTGGAAATCTGCCGGCTGGCCGCTTCCAGTTCGCTGACCGACTTGGAGCTTTCGCCGCCGATATGCACCACCGTGGTGTGTGGATAGAAGACCACCTTCCAGCCCGCCTCTTTGACACGCTTGCAGTGGTCAACTTCTTCGTAATAGAGAAAATAGCGCGGGTCGAACAAGCCCACCTGGTCCAGCACCTCGCGCCGGACCAGATAGAAACAACCAGGCAACCAGTCGCATTCGCGTACCGAGCCATGGTCCCAGGTCATCTCGTCGACCATTTTCAAGCCTGGGAAAAAACGACCGAGCCCGGTACGCCCGACAAACACGTTCAGGGGGGTCGGGAAGTAGCGGCAACTGGGTTGCAGGTCGCCGTCGCGGCCTTCCAGGCGCACGCCCAGTACACCGCACTCAGGGTGGGTGTCCATGTACTCGATGGTCTTGGCCAAAGAATCGGCAGCCACGAAGGCATCGGTGTTGAGCAGCAGTGCGTACTTGCCCTTCAAGTGCGCCAGCAGCTGGTTATTGGCGCGACCGAAACCGACGTTCTTCTTGTTGCTCAGCAACAGCGCCTCTGGGCACACCTTGGCCATGCGTTCTACAGAATCATCGACCGAGGCGTTGTCGACCACGAGGTAACTGGCGAACTTTTCGCTATCGGCCTGACGCAGCGCATCGAACATGGGCTGTAGCAAGGACGCGGTATTGAAATTGACCACCATCACATCGACGGGTTTTCTATCCATTACTACCGTCCCCGAAGAAGTACTGGCGCCGTTGCGCGGCAAGCACCGGCTCTACCGCAGGGTCATAGGCCCCTTTGCGTTGTTTGACCAGGTCTATCCACGGGTAACTTTCGCAGCGTTCCTCTACCCTTTTGATCAGGGCCTCGGTGGTACAGATGAACTTGGCCGGGTTGCCGCCCACCACGGTGCCAGGCAACACATCCTTGGTGACCACCGCACCGGCGGCAACGATCGCATCGGGCCCGATGGTCACGCGGGGCATGACAATCGCCCCATGGCCGATGAAGCAATTGTCTTTGATGTCGATATAGCCGACCGAATCGAGGTGTTTGCCGTAGCAAAGTTCAATCAACGCCACCACACCGTCATGGCCGATCAGTGTGCAATCCGAAAGGCCGACATTGTTACCAATGCGCACCAGCGCGGGGTCGGTGACATTGCACCCCGGGTTGATATGAAAATTGTCCCCTACCGAATGAAACTTGCCCCAGCGGGCCTGATAGATCCCCCACTCTCGCCCCGTCGGATTGCACAACTTCTTGTAAGTCGAGCTTCCCCGCCCAGTCGAGTTGACATAACGCGTCAGTGCACTCCGTATCCATCCATTCATTCTGCGAGCCTCGCAATCAAAGCGATTCTGGACTGTCCCTGAGGCGACTTCGGTCTCGTTATTCAAGGTGCTGACCGCATCGCACTCAACCCATTTACAGCGTGCGTTACACAGCGGCACCCGTAGCCGATTTCAACTTTTCATTGAGGTGGTCTGCCAGCCGCACGGCAAACTGCAACAGCGGCATGGTCGGGTTGGAAGCGCCTCCCTTGGCGAAGATACTGCTTCCCGCGACATAGAGGTTTTGGGTGCCGAAGACTTTGCAGTTGGCGTCGACCACACCGAACTCCGCTGAGGCGGCCATGCGCGTGGTGCCCATGTGATGGGCATGGGGCGCCATCTTCAGCGGCACCGACGTGTCATAGACAAAGTCGTTGAGTTTGACGAAGCCAAGGTCCATGTCGGCAAATTGCTTGGCCAGTTCAGTGCCGATGCACTTGATGGTGTGCCGGTCACTCTCGTTCAGCGCCCAGTGGACGTTGACCTTGGCCACCCCCAGCTGGTCTTTTTCATCCAGCAGTGAAATACGGCTTTGCCGGTTGGGGAACTGCTCGATCATCGTGCCGATCACCCCATCGCCAGGGCAACTGAACTTGGCGAAGAACTCGATCTTGCTGGCAACGCCCATGTCACAGGCGAGGTTTTCCAGAAAATGTTTGACCTCGGCCGTGCGGCCGTACGTTTGTACGTCCGACAGCAGCGCGGCGGTGATATTACCTTTACCGGCCTGGTACTCCGCCACAAAGGCATCGGTGGTGTAGTACTGGCGCATCTGAGTATCCTGGTCCGACTTCAGGATGAAAGTGCCCATGTCAATATTCAGGTGTTCCATGAAGCAACACCCGGTCAGCCCTTCCTTGTTGATGACACCCGCGGCCAACAGCGTTTCACTGTTCAATAACTGCCGGGCATTCTCGATAGCGCCTGTGGCCAGGATGAAGTTCCTGGCCACCACGCGCTGACGATGACGGTCGTAGTCGGAAACCACCGCAGCCACCACGTGGCCCGACGCTTTGTCGAACTCCAGGTCGACGCAGTTGCAATTGATGAATACATCGAGCCCGTTGGTCTCGTTCAGTGCTGTTGCGTACTTCTGCGCAAAGCGCGTCGGTGGGCTCAGCAGAAAGCGGTCAGGCTCGAAGTCGTCACCGCCGAGCCCAGTGTTCATTGCATGAAACTCCGAGCCTGGCGGCAAATCGACGATATCCATGGCCGCAGCCAGGTAGCCCTCGATCTCCGAGTACGGGATCGGCCAGCCGGGCAAGTCGCCGGGCGGCGCCACGGCAAAGTCTGAAGGGGTAAAGGGCCGGCAGCGACCCGCCCAGTGGTTGGACGTGCCGCCCAGGTAGCGCAGGCGCGTTTCCTCGGCGTACAACTCGAGCCCCGTCGAGTCGCACTTGTACAGTTCTTGCGAGTGCGGCGAATACTCGCGCCCACCGCCCTCGGCCAACAAGACGTGCCAGCCGGCAGCCGCCAGCCGCAAGCCCAGGGTAATGCCAGCGGGGCCGGCCCCGATGATGCAGAAGTCATAGCCGTCACGCAGCGTTTTCTGCTGCTGATAGTCCTTGATCATGCTGGCTCGTTCCGAAAGTACTGAGAAGGCAAAACCCAGCCGTTGATCACCACGAACCCGGTTTTTTCGACGGGTTTGCGTGCAACGCCCGCGGACACTCCAAACACCGCGCCCCCAACACCCAGCAAGACACAGCTCTGGAGAAAACCCCTACGACCAAAATGCGGAGTACACAACGTAAACTTCCCCATGATCCCCAGACCTATCTTGATGAAGTGTTAACAATCAGTCACTCGACCGCCCCACAGTGCAACATCGCCCGCCTGTGGCCTTATCAAAGCCACTCGAAGAAACGGGTCGCCAGCAGGCCACAGAGCGCGCCCACCGCCACCATCGGCAATACCATGAGCTCGCGCTTGACGCTGAAGATATCGAGCTTGCAGTTAACGTAGACAACCAACAGCAGCGTCGGGAAGGTATGCAAGGCAACTCCCCAGATCGCATAGTCCACACCGCCAATGGCCAACAGCAGTGGTAGCAACCCCCATAACGAGACTAGCCGGATGATGTTGTCCATGGCCTGGTATTTGGTCAGGCCCAGGGCAATCCATATCTGGTGTGCCAAGGTATAGCGCAGCGTGAAGAACGACAGCGAAAGAATCGCAAGAATCGAACCTGCCTCGGTGTAGCGCGCGTCGTACATCCAGCCGATCAGCAGCGGGCTGGCGGTCAGGAACACCCCGCAGGCAAACAGCATGGCAAGATCCACCAGCAGCCTGAAACGGTAGTACAGCGCCTTCAGACGCGCCTTGTCACCTTCCCGGGCGGCCTCGCTGAAGGCGGGCAGCGCCACCGAGCCGACCAGTTTCAGCAACCCGGTCTGCACCGACCCGAGGATCAGCACGGCAATGGAATACACACCGAGTTGGCCCGCCGTCATGCTGGCGCCAAACCAGATCCGGTCGCCGTACATGGCCAGCACGCCGACCATCGACGACAGCAGGATCCAGCGGCCAAAGACAATCAACTCCGTCAAAGCGCTACGGTCCCAGCGCAGTCGGTTGTTCGGGCCCTGCAGGGCCATGTGCCCCAACAGGGTGCCCACCAGGGCACTGACCAGGCCGGCAACCACCAGCGACCAGATCGAACGGGTGAAGTAGCCGATCACCAGCATCGCAATCAATCCGACCACTTGCGAGGCCAGGTCCACCAATACCACGCGCTTCTGTTGGAACGTTCGCACGGCGACGTCTATCTTGGTGGATTGGAACCCCCAGATGATGGCCGAAAGGCCGGTCACCGCCAGCACCATCGGCAGCTCTGGCGCGGCATAAGTGGAATCTGCCGGCCACAGGTTGGCAAGCTGCGCGAACCAGGAGGCAGCGGCCAGCAGCAAGGTCAGGGCAAACAGCACGAAGCCGCGGATGATCTGGACGGTCCAGGCGGTATTGAGAAACGCCGGGTCGTCCCCCCGGTGGCTCTGGATGATGTTCTGGCGCAGGCCTACATCGGAAAGCAAGTGCAGGAGTACCGAAACGGTGGTGGCGATGACCATCACACCAAACATTTCCGGCAGCAGCAAACGGGCCATGATCAGGTTGCCGCCCAGGCGCATGACCTGTGACGCCACCAGCGATACCAGGTTCCATGACCCGGCCTTCAGTGCGCGCTTGCGCAGACTCGCGGAGGCTGACACATCAATCGACGGCATGACTTCAATCTCTGACTGATTGGCTAAAAGTCACTATAGTTTCAATTAGCCATGATGCTAGCCGTTGCCCACCAAGGGAAAGGTGTCCATAGCCAATGCCTGAACATTTTCGTGCACTGATCGTCATTCTGTTTCTGGCAGGCGTCGTTTTCGTCATAGCGCGCCGTCCGGCGACAGACCTCATCCCCTACAGCGATTTCAAGCGCCGGCGAAACCTGTGGTTCGTCCTGACGCTGGTGGCCTTTGCCTCCCATAGCTTCTGGGTATACATGGCCGCTGCCGGCATCATCATGTTTATCGCCGGGCGCCGCGAACGCAACGCCATGGCGCTGTTTTTCATGCTGCTGTTCCTGATTCCACCGGCGTCGGTGCAGATACCCGGGTTTGGCGTGGTCAACTACCTGGTCGAGCTCAACCATGTGCGCCTGCTGACGCTATGCGTCCTGCTGCCGGCGGCACTGGCCCTCAGCCGACAAAGCGACACCCTTCGCTTCGGCCGCACCTGGCCCGACAAGCTGCTGGCGGCAAGCCTGGTGCTGATGAGTGTGCTGTACCTGCGTGAAACCACCCTGACCGACACCTTGCGCCAGGCGCTCTACCTGTATGTCGATGTGTTCTTGCCCTATTACGTCGCCAGCCGGGGGCTCAAGGAGATCAGTGATTTCAAGGACGCCATGCTGGCGTTCGTGCTGGCCTCTTTCGTCCTGGCCCTGATCGGCGTCGCCGAGTACGTCCGCCACTGGTTACTGTACAACGCCCTGACCGATGCCATGGGCGTCCAGTGGAGCATGACCGGCTACCTGAGCCGCGGTGGCTCGCTGCGCGCCAGCGCCACCACCGGCCAGGCGATTGCGCTGGGTTACGTGATGAGTGTAGCCATCGGCTTGTTCCTGTTCGTCCAGGGCTATGTCCGCAGCCAGCTGCAGCGGGTGCTCGGCGCACTGCTGCTGGCGGCCGGGCTTTTCGCGCCCTTGTCCCGAGGCCCCTGGATCGGCGCCGTGATCATCGGCGTCGTGTTCATTGCCATGGGCAAAGGCGCCGTCAAGCGCCTGACCGTGCTGGCGCTCGCCGGCGTGCTGGCGCTGCCGCTGCTGACGGTGCTGCCAGGGGGCGACAAGGTGCTGGACCTGTTGCCCTTCATCGGCAACATCGAGAAAGAAAACATTACCTACCGGGAACGGTTAATCGACAACTCCTGGATCGTGATCCAGCGCAACCCGCTGTTCGGCTCCTTCGATTTCCGTAACACCCCTGAAATGCAATCGATGATTCAGGGGGAAGGCATCATCGACATCGTCAACACCTACGTCAGCCTGGCACTGCGGGTCGGGTTGGTTGGGCTCGCACTTTTCGTGGCGTTCTTCATCACCGTGTTGCTGGGCATCCGCAAGGCCATGCGCGCGTTCCCCGACCAAAATGACGAGCAACGGCAACTGGGCCGTGCGTTGTTGGCGACGCTGGTCGGGATCCTGGTGATCATCTTCACCGTTAGCAGCATCACCGTCATCCCCACAGTGTATTGGTCGGTCGCAGGGCTTGGGGTGGCCTACATACAGAGGGTGCGCAGGCTGCGTTCCAGCCAGGCCAGCGACCTTGCCGATGCCCGTCTTCAACCCAGGTGATGCCAATGACCTCTTTTTCTCTGCGCCCCTTCGTGCGGGCTTCGCTGCTCGCTGGCCTTGCACTGGTGTCACAGGCCGGCTGGGCATCGGGCTGGATTGTCAGCGTCGACGAACAAAATGGCCTGCCCACCGTGACACGCGGTGGTGGGCCGGTGATGAAAGCAAAGTTCGACTTCTGGGCGGCCAACTGGAGCTGGACCGGCTTCTACACCGCCCTCAAGGTCAATGCGCCCTACCGCTACACCCTGCAAGGCAAGAACAAGGAGCTGGACTTTGACCTGGCGGCGGATATCCGCAAGGAACAGGCACAAACCCTGACCTGGGCATTCGACCTGACCGCGCACAGCAGGCAAACGAACGTGATGGGCGGTGGCATCGTGTTCCAGTTTGACCCCGCCATGTTCAGCGCAGACATGGGCGCTCCCGTGCTGTTGCCCGACAACCGCGGCTGGTCCTGGGGCAAGGATGCGCAAGGCAGGCGCATCGAGATGCGCTTCGAGCCCGCACTGGCTAAGGTGTACTTCGAACCGGGCAACACCGCAGAGATTCGCGCGTTCTTCTACAAAAACCCCATCAGCGCCGGCCAGCAGCAGATCAAGGCGACGTTGAACGTAACGGGCGATATCGAGCTTGGCCCAACCCCCACCGAGCGCTTTGGCCTGACAGACCCCGCTCAGTGGCCTGACGACCAGCTCGATTGGCAAACGTCGCCGGTCGATCTGTCATTTCTCAATACGCCAGAGATACCGGCAGGCAAGCGCGGGTTTGTAAAGGCCGCCGGCGAGCAACTGGTATTCGAAGACAACACCCCCGTGCGTTTCTGGGGCACCAACCTGTCTGCGTACTCGCTGTTCAAGACGCCAGACGAAGAAATTGCCAAGCAGGCCAAACGGCTGTCGGCACTGGGCTTCAACCTCGTCCGGCTGCACCACCATGACTCCCCCTGGGTCAGCCCGAACGTGTTTGGCGACGGCACCCTGATTCGCGATACCCAGCAGCTCAATGCCGAGTCGCTGCGCAAGATCGACCTGTGGGTCAAGCGCCTGAAGGACGAAGGCATTTACGTGTGGCTCGACATGCACGTACAGCGCGCCCTTACCGCCCATGACAACATCGAAGACTTCGATGAGCTGGCCAAGGGCGAGCCCAGGGTTGACCTCAAAGGCTACGCCTACGTGAACCAGAGCATTCAGAAGGCAATGAAGCGCTTTGCCGAACAGTACCTGACCCATGTGAACCCCTACACCGGCCTTGCCTACAAAGACGACCCAGCCATTGCTGCGATTCTGATCACCAACGAGAACGACATCACCCAGCACTACGGCAACGCCCTGATGCCGGACAAAAAGGTCCCCGAACACACCGAGCGTTACCGGGAGCAGTCAGATGCCTTCGCCAAGCGCAATGATCTGCCTGCAGACCGCACCTGGCGTGCCTGGGAGCATGGCCCATCGAAGCTGTTTCTGAATGATCTGGAGCGCCAATTCAATGTCGACATGATCGCGCACCTGCGCAGCCTGGGCGTCAAGGTGCCCATCGCCACCACCAGCACCTGGGGCGGCAATGGCTTGAGCGCGTTGCCTGCGCTCACCTCGGGCGATGTGATCGACGCACACAGCTACGGCGCCATCGGGCAGCTCGAAAAGAACCCGCTGAGCAGCGACGGGATGATCAATTGGATTGCTGCTGCCCAGGTAGTCGGGCTACCCCTGACGGTCACCGAATGGAACGCAGAGCCCTTCCCCCTGCCCGACCGCCACTCGCTGCCGCTGTATGTGGCGGGCACGGCCAGCCACCAAGGCTGGGACGCCATGATGCAATATGCCTACAGCCAGCAGGCCTTCAACAGCGGCTGGCGCACGGCAGACAACTGGCACGCGTACAACGACCCGGCCATGCTCGCCACCCTCCCCGCCGCCGCCCTGCTCTATCGCCGCGCAGATGTACAGCAGGCCACCACCCGCTACGTCTTTGCCCCAACACCCGCCACCTTGTTCGACCAGGACATCACACCGCGCAACTCCGTGCTGCTGCGCACCGCCATGGAAAAAGGTAGGCTGCAGGTCGCCATGCCCCAGACGCCGGAGTTGCCGTGGCTCAAACCCAGCGTCATCCCGGCCGATGCGCAGGTGCTGCATGACCCAGCTCAGTCACTGCTGGAGGCTGATGCCGTCGAGTCGGTGACCGATACCGGGGAGCTCAAGCGCAACTGGCAACAGGGCCTCTACACCATCGACACGCCCCTGACTCAAGCCGCAACCGGCTGGCTGGGTGGCCAAACGATCAACCTCAAGCAAGTCGCCGTACAGGCAAA
Organism: Pseudomonas sp. E1MeOHC2; assembly: GCF_058745025.1. NCBI lineage: Bacteria > Pseudomonadati > Pseudomonadota > Gammaproteobacteria > Pseudomonadales > Pseudomonadaceae > Pseudomonas > Pseudomonas sp. E1MeOHC2. The sequence continues at coordinate 5,086,206 of NZ_CP196675.1, read as the reverse complement.
AACGCCCTACGCCAGCGTCGTCGTGCAAAGCCTGGATGCAAAACCACTCGGCCAGTCACAGAACCTGCTGATCTCGCTTGGCACCCGGGCCGTGCCCAAAGCCGACGACAAGACGCCCTTCAATGTCGAACCCTTCGAGGGCACGTTGTCCATCAAGGCCGTTGCCGGCCTGAAACTGTTCGCACGCGACGCGCAAGCACAGTTGAAGGAACTGCCAGCGGTGTACCGGAACGGGCGATATGTCATCGCCTTCGACGGCACGTACATGTCCAACTGGCTGTTCTTGAAATAGGGCATTTGGCCATCTACAGTCTCAGAAGACCTGTAGCTGATAATCCCACCTGTTCGATTCAGGGACGAGTCACTGCGTCTGTACAACAGCAGCGTCCAGGAGGCACGGATGAAGTTTCTGGTTGTCGGTGGCGCAGGGTATATCGGCTCGCACATGGTCAAGCATTTGCTGGCCGCGGGTCATGATGTGGTGGTAGCGGACCTCGTGTCGCCTGGCCCTGCTGTGCAATGGGCCGAGCTGGACATTGCCAACGAGCGTGCGCTGGATGTGCTGTTCGCCGAATGCCACTTCGATGCGGTCTTCCACTTCGCGTCGTTCATTCAGGTGGGCGAGTCTGTGTGCGCCCCTGGCAAGTACTATCAGAACAACGTAGCGGCCACCCTGACATTGCTGCAGGCCATGGTGAATGCGGGCATCAAGAGGCTGGTGTTCTCTTCCAGCGCTGCGGTGTACGGCAACCCGCTGTATGTACCCATCGACGAAGCGCACGGCAAGGCACCGATCAACCCTTATGGGCTGAGCAAGTGGATGGTCGAGCAGATCCTTGAGGATTTCGATCGTGCCTACGGGCTGAAGTCGGTTTGCCTGCGTTATTTCAATGCTGCGGGGGCCGACCCTGACGGGCAGTTGGGCGAGCGCCATGAGCCGGAAACCCACCTGATACCGTTGATTCTCCAGGCCGCCTCCGGCCGACGCGATGCGGTGACCGTGTTTGGTGGTGATTACGACACCGCGGATGGCACCTGCATTCGTGACTACGTTCATGTCGCCGACCTGGCTTCGGCACATGCCTTGGCGGTGGACTACCTGGTGGCAGGTGGGCCCAGCACGGCATTCAACCTGGGCAATGGCCTGGGCTTTTCAGTGCAGCAAGTCATCGATACCGCCCGCGCGGTGACGGGGCGGCAGATTCACACAGTCGATGCACCACGCCGCGCTGGCGACCCGCCCAGGTTGGTGGCGGATGCTGGCAAGGCCATGAGTGTGTTGGGTTGGCGGCCGGCGTATGCATCGCTGGAGCAGATCGTGGCGCATGCCTGGGGGTGGGAGCTGCAGTACCCGTGGCGTCAGCCGTAAGCGTGCGGCCATGCGCTATCCGGGTAGGAGCAGCCTTGTGCTGCTCCTACCGTGAGCCAGCACCTCAATAATAGGTGCGCGGCTTCTCATCCGCCTTGTTCAACACCGTGCCGATCAGGTTGACCGTCGCCAAGTGGTGCAGGCAATCCTCGATCTCCTGCTTGCTGTTCATCCCGTTGGCCACAACCAGCAGCACACAGTCGAACTTGGGCATCACCGTGATTGCATCGTCAGAGCTCAACAATGGCGGTAGGTCGAAGATGCAGATCCGCGACTCATAGCGGTTGCGCAAGTCACCGATCAGGTTGCTTACCCGGGGTGAAGACAGCATCTCGGTAGACAGCGGAATAGGCACCCGTGTCGGCAGCACGACAAAACGGGGCAACGTCGGGTTGACCAGCACCTCTTCCAGCCCGGCTTGATCAGCCAACAGCTCGTTGAGGGCCTTATCCATCGGCAAGCCCAAGGTGCTGCCTACTTTGGGACGACGCAAGTCGAAGTCCACCAGCAGAGCCGTCTTGGTCGTATGGTGGGCGATGCTCATGGCCAGGTTGATGGCCAGGACCGTCTTGCCCGCTTCGGGCGTTGGCGAGGTGATGGCCAAGGTGCGCCAACCGTTCTCTTCCATCGCCTTCAGCACCTGCGTGCGCAGCAGGTCGATCGGCCCGCTCATGTTCGAATTCTTGTTGAACGCGACAATCCGATTACGCTCAAGGTGCTCCGCACGCAACGGCACCACCTTGGTGTGCACATAATCGAACTGCCCTGGCACCTCAGGTTGCTCCACCCCCGGGGTGGTTTGCGGTACCTGGGCGGCACCTGGAGAAACTTGATGAATACTATTGCCAACTACCGGCTTGATCCTGTCCATCACTGCTTTCCCTATTCAAACCGCGCCATAGCCTTGAACAGCAACACATCCAACGGCATGTAGAACACGTGCACCAGCCCTACCATGATAGCAATCAGCACGAGCGCCGCGATGATCAGCAGGTTGCGCCAGCGCTTGCGCTTGGCCAACTCCGCCTGGGTGGTGATGAAGGGCACTGTCACCAGCACGCGCTTGCCCAGCACACTCTCCAGGGCCCCTACGCCACGTACCCGCTGGTTAAGCATTTCAAGCAGCATCACCAAGGCGCCGCCACCTGCCGGTGCCAGCACCAGGCCCAGGGCGGCAATCTTCTTGCGGTTTGGCTTGATTGGTTTCTCGGGCAGCAGCGGCGGCTCCAGCAGTACAAAGCGCTCTGCCTTGTTTTCCTGCTCCAGGCTCTCGGTGATTTTCGCACCCATTTCCTTGGCGCGGATCTCCTCGTACTTCTTGCGTGCGTTGTCATGGTCACGCATCAAGGTCACCAGGCCACGCTCGACTTGCGGGGCTTCAAGAATTTCCGCCTCGTAGCCTTCCATCTTCTTCACCAGCTCACGTTTCTGCTCCGCCAGTGATGCGATGCGTTCCTGGGCTGCGCCGATGCGCGCGCGCACCCGCGCCACATCGAGGCTGACCGAGGACGCAGCTTTGCTACCACCACCACTGGCCTGCAGTGCCTCGATCTTGCGTTTGACCGCAACCACATCCGGGTGCGCGTCTTTGTACCTGGTCAGCAGCCTGGTGTATTCGGCCTTGAGGCTAGGCAGGTCTTGTGGCTGGTCGGCACTGGACGGCCTGGTCCCATCGGCCTTGGTGGTCAACCCGGCGTTGGCCGCCGACAACTCAAGTTCAAGGTAACGCAGCTCTTCTTGCGCAGTCTTGTAGTCGCGGTCCACCTCCCTGAATTCCAGTTCCGAGCGCGACAGCATGCTCATGCGCAGCGACTGGTGCTCGGGCAAGGCATTGGCATGGGCTTGCTTGAAGTCCGCCAGCTGGTTTTCCAGGCTGGCAAGTTCGGCGCCAAGCTTGTTGGCTTCCTGGGTCAGGAACTCGGTGGTTTCGTTGGCCCGCTCAGTGCGTTGCTTGAGGTTTTCATTGAGGAACAGCGTGACCAGTTCGTTGGCGACATCCTTAGCCACCTGGGCCTGCTTGTGCTCGAACGACACATTGAATGCGACTGTGGCCTCGCCCCGCCCTCTGACGAACGTGCTGAGCGTGGCGACCACGATGGCATTGCGCATCTGCTCGATCTTGTCGCTCTCGCTGAGCCGCTTGTCAGCGAACAGGTTGTACTTGTCGATGATGCGCAGCAGGTTCTCGCGGGTCATGACCCGCTGGCGAATGACCTCGATGCGCTCATCGGCAAAGCTGTTGTTGTTTGCCGACACCAGCTCGGGGGAAATTTGCTGCGACTCCACCAAAATGGTGCCGGTGGACTGGTAGATAGGCGGCACGCTCACCGCGACCACCACGGTCGCGGCAAGAATGACTACGATACTGATCCCCAATAACAGGGCCCTATCCTTGATGATGGCGATGTAATCTTTGAGGGAAAGCTCGTAGTCAGACTTCATAAAGGCCACCAGGCTGAAGTTCAGAGGTCGGGGTACCTATACGTCAACGTCAAACCAACAATCGTAGCGTCTGCAGTGGGTGCATCATCCTGCCGCCGTTCCTTGTACATCAACGATAGGCGCAGATCCCAAAAAGGTGAAAATTCCCGGCTGGCCCACACGCTGTAAACTTGCAGTGTGTTGGGCGTCTGCCCTTTGCTGTCTTGCCAGGAGGCATCGGCGCCGACACGCGTCAGCTCGTTGACCGCATAACTGTAGATACCGCGCACCATGTCGAGCTGGGCAAAACCACCCTCGGCGCTGGCGACCGTGCTGCGTTCGGCGCTCAAGCTGAGGTCGGAACGCACCCCGGTATACAGCAGCGAAGCCCCCCCCTCGCCGCGCCGACCGCCTTCGGAGCCGGAAACCTTGTTCACACCCAAGTGGGCATCCGCACTCAGCCGCTCGGTAAACTGATACTTGACCCCAACTGCGGGGGTGTAGCTGTTGGACGCCGTCGCGGTGAGGTCCTGCTCGGGCTCGTAGCGCCTTGCGCCAAAGCGGGTATACAGGTCGGCCCGCTCATTCCAGGCGTAGGTCCAGGTCAGCACGTTGCCCAGTTCGTTGTAGCCGGTCAGCGTGTTGATGTCATAACGGGCTCGGCTGTACTTGATCTCGTTGGACAAAGTGCTGCGCTCAGTGATGGCGCTGCTCCAGTTGCCTGCCAGCGAATACAGCTTTTGCGTGCCATCGGTGGTCACCACACCGGTGTCCTGAACCGTGCCAGACAACGTAGAGCTTTCGTTGTACTGCGCCACCAGGCCAAAGCGCCCTTTCTCGGTGTCGCGTTGCCAGCCCAGGCTCACATTGGGGTCTTCGCGGTCGTCGACGATATCCGTGTCGGACGAGCGCAACACATGCATGCCAAGCCCCAACCGCAATTCGTCGCGGTCGAAGGTACCGACAAGGGTGTAGTCGGGCGCTATGAGTGTGCGCGTTACACCCTTTTCTTCAGACGACAGCAACAACGGGTTGCTGTCGTATTCGACCGAGGTCGGTACCACCACCGATGACTGCCAATTTGCTGCCTGGACCGCGTCCGTAAACGGCAAGACCAAGATTGCCGTTGCAATGCTAGTTGTTCTAAGAAGAGGCATTAAGTGTTCTTATTAAGGCAAGATCAAGGAACGACCAGCGTATCGCCAGCCTGGAGTTGAATGTTGGTGGACATGTCGCGCCCGGAAACCAAGTCCTTATATCTCACGGGCAGAATCCGTTGGGAAGCCCCTTGGCCACGGACCACCTTGATATCGCTTTCGTCCGCGAATTTGTCCAACCCACCCGACATGCTCAAGGCCTGCAATACCGCCGTGGGGCCCGCCATTTGTACGGGCCCTGGCTTGATCACCTTGCCCTGCACGTACACAAGGTTGCCAGCGATGCTCTTGACGACAACGCTGACGTTCGGGTCGGGGAGGAATTTTTCGAGTTTGGCAGCGACTTGTTTCTCTACCGCCGTGACATCGAGGCCGGCTACATTGATTCGCCCTGCCAAGGGGAAGGTGATACTGCCATCGGGAAGCACGGTGGCTTCCTGGCGCAGGCTATCCTCTTGCCAGACCGACACCATCACTACGTCGCCAGGGCTGAGCAGGTAAGCTGCGTTATTTTCGACCGCGTTGCCGGTACCGGACCACAGCATCAGCACGCAAAAAGCGGAACACATTGAACGTACCATGAGGGTCCCTCCGGCCTTTTTGGCCCGACAAAGAGCACTGAATGAGAACGGCACACAAACTCTCGCTCCACTTCGCAACCGCACCACCTGCTGCGATGGCCTCAACCTTCCTGGAGGCCCTGTACCTTGACACCTCGACATCCTGAACCACCAGCAAGCCGCGATACCCTACGGTCTTTGGTAATTACTGGCTACTGGAATATAGCAACAGTTGGAAAATTGACAAGCTGCCAGCGGCTGCGAAGACACGAGAAACAAACCACAGACGTCAAATTACCGACGGCGCTGCAGGCGTACGCAATTTACCCCCGGATAAAAGACACACTTCACCCTGCCGACCGTGTGAAAGTTTAAATCTTTCTTCTATTGGCTACTGCAACAAAACCAATAACGGCAAACGCGAAGAACCACCCTGCCGTTGCGACAGGAATGACACTGTTTTGATTGACATAGGAATCAGCAGCGCGTGCTGCGCCACTTAAAAGCACCAACAAGAATATTGATTTAATGAACAGTGTCGAGCGCATAACCCCCTCCTATAAAGAGGATAATAAAATAGTTATTGGCGGGTTTAGCGGGAGACTTCCTCGCTGTTGATTTGAGCTTATGGGCACAATGACACTACGTCAATGATCCGACACCATAATAAATCTCAATGAGCGATGGGTGACTTCGTCAAAATGTCGTCACCTGAAATATGCAGGCCCTTTACGGGTTTGCGTCGCAGTAACGGCCCCGCTATAAGGCTCTGAAATAACACATTTTTCTACAATATCAGCCGCTCAGGAGGCCCCGGACGGCTCGCGATATCGTTTTTGCCGTGAGGTTATCGGCGTAGAGAATGGAAGGTATTCCGTTTCATCGGTGAGAAGCCAAATGCTAATCGTTGAGCTTGCGAACCGAAATCTGGCGCTTTTGAACCAGGCACTACTGTGCGCTATACCGGCATCAGATCCAGGGTGCGTTCAACTTCCTCGATATCGATCCTGAAACCATCGCCTTCCGGCATTCCCACCACAAAGCCAAAATGCTGCTGGTCGCGATCCGTCAGGTACTTGTAATAGCTGACAAAACGGTTCGGTGGCTGCAACGTCAACAACGAGCAGCCGCTTTGCAACACGTTGACACCGTGAACCAGCTGACTGCCTTCGACCCCGACCACCACCCTCGCGCCGGCACAGGCGGCAATAATACTCGGCACATCGGTCTTCAGCGGATCGACCACGCGAAAGCCCCTGCGCTGGCGCAAGTGCTCTGCAACAACCATTTCATTACGCAAGAAGCGCAAGTCACCGTCCCCCCCGCGCAAAATGAACACGCCGGGGTGCGACTCATGGCTCACATGCGACAGCAGTTTTTCGCCCATGGCGCGGTAGCGTAAATGCCGGCTGTGGTTATTGCTCTGGTCGTCAAAGAGCACCAGTTCACGGAAAAACGCACTGCGCAAACGCTGCGGCTTCATATCCAGCCAGTCTTCATAGGCAGGCGCCTGTGAAAACAGAGGGTAGCGGGCCGATGGCGCAGTAGTCACCGGTATACCTTCGTTACAGGCCAGGGCGTAGGTGACGCAGTCTTCCATCAACCAGGTGCCAAACCATGAGTTGCCATTTTGCGTGCAGTAGATGGCCGCACGTTCGATTTCGTTCTCGACGACAACGCGCGGAAAGGTGCTAGGTTTCAACGACAACCAATGGCTGGCCTTACCTTTGTAGAGCGCCCCGTCCACGAGCCAGACGTCCTTGATCAGATAACCACGCGTAGGGCCCTGCACAACGCTGAGCCCCCCTTCCATCGTGCGCGCGGGATGCACATAGGGATAAAAGCGCTTTGCCTCCCACCCCGTCACCCGCTCAAGCTGATTGGGCAAATAGAAGGCCGGCGGGGAAAGGGTTGTTTCCCCTGGTGCTATATCCCAGCTTTTTGACGCGATGCTTTTCAGGTCCACAGCCGAATTGCGCGCGAGCCGCTTACGTGCCATGTACGTGTACGCAGCAAGGGTCCACTTATGCCGTTTGCCGGCGGACGGTGCGCTGAATCTCGACATATCGCTTCCCATGAAGCTTCTCCCCGGGTGGCGTGGCCACGAGCCTTTGAAACGACTCAGTTGGATGTGATCCTTTCCATCGTCGGCGGCGACTGTAAATTGGCGTAACGACTGCGCAGGGTTTCGATAAAGGACTCTCCCGACCCCGTGCCGCCGTAGAGGTAGATCTTGTGCAGCCCACCAAAGACCATTTCGTGATAACGCCTAGCGACTTCCTCGTCGCTCGGCCCGTCCGGCAAGCCCAGGTGCAGTGTCAGTTTGTCGCCTTCGACCGCGAACATCGGGGTTTCCCAAAGAAACTTCGCGGTGCCTGTCTTGGGTAGCCGCACGAACAGGTACGCATGATTGCCCAGCGAGTCGATATCGCCACCGCGCCGTCTCTTCCATTTCAACAAGCCGTCATCCGGCCGCGCCAGGCACAAGCCGATATCGTAATAATCGAAGCCATGTTCCAGCGCCCACTCCAGCGCCATGTATGTGGTGATAGAGTTCACCTCGCGCAGTTTTTTCGCATCTGAAAACACGGCTTCGCTATAACCAAACCGCAGGGTGCTCCAGTAGCGCTTTCCACCCCGCGTCACTTCACAGCCGAGGTGACAGCCGATCACTTCGTCGCCCAGGGTGATGAGGTCGAGGCGCCCTACACTCTTTGCGATTCGAAACACATCGTCCGTTGGAAATTGCGCGGCATGGATACCCTGCCTTGCAGTGGCATAGGGGCGCAGCAACTGGCTGTCGGCCATTGCGATTTCTTCATCCGACAGCGTCTGCCGCATTTGATAAAGCGGCCGGTTCTTGCGGATACTGCGGCGCAGCTCACTGTCATAGCGTGCCGTGATGTCTTCCAGGGGGCGCCCCAGCGGGACCACCGCGCTCAAGTAGTGCGGCACGGACAAGGCCCCGGTGGTGGGCATTTCACTTACCAGCACCACATGGTTTGACGGGTCGGGGCTTGCACCACTGGCTGTGGCCGGGGCATTGCCCTGCACTTTGCCACCAATCAGCAGCTTGGCCATCTCGCGCTGCTGCTTGCGGCCGATGTAGAGGATTTCGTAGGGGCTTTCTTGCTGCAGCCGGAACCTGGCGACCTCCCACCGCCAAAAACAGGCTCGCCCAAGCACTTCTCGTATTTGGCTGGCGAGCAGCCTGATCTCGTAGCGCGTGGAGGGAGAGATGAGTTTTCGTGCAACAGCCGCCAAGTTCTCTTTCATTCTGCTTCGACGTCCTTTGATGTTGTCTATGGGCAAATTTGAATGAAGACCACAATTGACCGTAACAAACACACCCAACGCACTGATATATAAAAGATTGATAACGAATCATCACTCTCACATTCAGTAACAATTTAAGATGCAAGGCAACGCTTTGGCAAGCGGCACTTTGACAGCATGCCACCCTATTTTATGACGTCAAATTTCCTGTTTAAATGTGAGGACTTCATGACGCAATGCATGAAGTATGTTCAGTTGCAGGTACTATTCGGCTACCACTTGGTTATTAGTAAATGCCTTTTGATGCTGTCTCCTCATAAAGGAACATCATCATGCCCGCATTATCTAAATTCGATCCGCAACACGACCTGCTCAAGCACCGGTTACCCACTTGGACGCACCGACTAGCGGCCTCGGATTGGCACAGTTTGAAGCAAAGCCAACTACCGAGCTTTTACACCCAGGACTGGTACGCCAATGCCGCGCCTGACCTTCGCCAGGCAGTGCAACGTAGCCAGTCGCGCCTACTGCGTTCCCAGGCCATGCTGGCCCGTTCGCTCAAGGGCCTTGAGCAAGTCACTGCGTTCGCTGAACCGCTATTGCTCGCAGCCCTTGCCGAACAGGGCTGCACCGCGCCACTTCGTGGCACCGAGCTGCTGCGGGTAGAAAGCACGTGGCATTGGGCAGGCCTGCGCAACCTGTTTAGCCATCGTCGCGATAATCTGTTGCAGGCTGCACTGCAGAACTTTGCCGACGACGAAAGCTTCACCCCTCAGAGCGCCATCGCCCTGAGCGCCACGATTCAGGTCACAACCATTCAAGTTCAGGGCACCGCGATTCTTGGCCCGCAAACCGCTCCGGCGCACTTCCCTCTGTCATCGGAACGCTACCAAGTGCAACGACTGCCGCTTGCACCCGCCACGTTCGCCACACTGTGCCGGACGCTGGATTTGGGGGGGCAGTACCAGGCCCATCTTGAGCAGCATTACGCTAAGCCTCAGGTGCGCGAGCAGGCAATTGCCGTATACAAGGATCGCTTGCGCCTGGCCGCCGACCTGGCCTACCTGCGCCATGTGCTTGGCGGCGCCGCGCGCGACCGGGTCGACCTGTTGCTGCAGGGCAGCAGCGTGGCGTGCTGGCAGCTGGCGCTGTTTGGTATCACGCTGCACGAGGTCATGCTGATTGACGCCGGCAGCGCCGGCCTATTGCTCTACCTGCCAGGCCACGACCAGGCCTTGCGGCAATGTACCGACCTTGACGCCGTACACGAGGCCTTGGTGGCCCTGCTGCTCGACCCCCTTGCCCGTCAGGCGTTCATGGCGTACCTGGAACAGGATCAGCACCCACACTTTCTCGACCTGCTGCACCAAAACATCGACGCTTCGGGCACTTCTGCCGACGACCAGGCATGGTTGCGGGCACCCCGGGCCGACTTGCGCCCGACGCGGCAGGTGATCACCGAGGAGCCGTTCGGCCTCTATCAGGCGCTGCACGTTGCCCGCCTCAAGCGCGAAGCCCGCCAACTGGCCGTGCCCACCGCCGAAGCCGATGCCAAGGCGCGGGCGAGCCGCCTGCAAGCGTGGGAAGACCGCGGCCTGGACGCGCTCAATATTGCAGGCTTTTTCATCCCAGCCGTGGGCACGTTGATGCTGGCTGTCACTGCCTGCCAACTGCTTGGCGAGGTATACGAAGGCTATGAGGCCTGGCATCAAGGCGATCGCCACCTGGCACTGCGTCACCTGGAGGCCGTGGGCCTGAACCTGGCACTGATCGCAGGCTTGGCGGCAGCAGGCCATGTGGTGCCGAAACTGTTCAAAAGCCCGCTGATGGAGAGCTTGCAGGAGGTGCGTAGCAACGATGGGCACTACAGGCTCTGGCAAGCAGACCTCACCCCCTACCGCAGCCACGCTGCGTTGCCGGAACACCTGCAACCCAATGCACAGGGCCAATACCTGCACGATGGCCGCTGTTTCATTCATATGGATGGCCACCTCTACGAGCAACGTCTGGACAGCGAACTGCAACAGTGGCGTATCGTCCACCCGCAGCTGCAAGACGCTTGGCAACCACCGCTGGAGCACAATGAGCAAGGTGCTTGGCGCGCCAGCCACGAACAGCCATCGCTGTGGTCGTTCGCGCAGCTTGCCCGGCGCCTGGGCCACGCTTACACGGCGTTCACGGCAGAGCAATTGGCGTTGGCAGGGCGTATTTGTGGCGTCGATGCCGCGGGCTTGCGCCGTGTGCACCTCGAAGGGCAATCGCCACCTGCGCTGCTGCTCGACACCTTGCAGCGCATGGCCGCACAAGCCAAGGCAGAGGCACTGGGCGGCGACTCGCCACAAGGCCTGTTCGAACGCCTTTATAACGGCGCCGCACCTGTCGAACCCGCAGCACGTCGGTTACTGCAAGCCTACCCCCGCCTGTCGGCCACGCTTGCCAGGCGCCTGTTGGCGCCCCTGAGCGCCGTTGAAGCACTTGCCTGGGAAAACGAAGCGGCGTTACCTGCGTGGCTGCGCCAGCAGATTGAACACACGCACAGCGAACTGCCTCTGGTCCGAGCCCTGGAAGGCGTGCTGGTACCCGCCCGGGCCAATGCCGATAGCGAGCGCCTGCTGTTCAGCGCCCTCGATGGCCTGCCTGACTGGCCGCGCGAATTACGCCTGGAACTACGTGCCGGTAGCCCCGAAGGCCCGTTGCTTGGCAGTGTTGGTAGCCACCAGGCAGGAAGTGTCAGCCGGGTCATCAAGTCTGCTCAAGGCTATGAGGCGGACCTGGGGCAGCGCCCTGCTCCCGCCGCGCAAGACCTGGACCTGTGCCGCGCAGTGGAACAGGTGCTAGCGCAGGCCCACCGGGACGCGCTGACGATCTCCGAGGCAAACGGCGATTCATTGCGCCAGCGCATCCAGGCCTGGGCCAACGCAGACAGAGACGCCCTTGCACAAAGACTGTGGGGGCATCGCGCCATCCGGCGCGCGCACCCTGGTCAACTGCGCGGCGGTCGGCCACTGGACCCCGCACCACCGCACCCACGGCAGACGGGTTCACTGGCCGGTGCCTATCGCCGACTGTACCCCGACGCCACCGACTCAGAGATCGAGGATGCACTCGGAAACGAGCTGGAAGAAGATCAGCTGAACAACAACGATCTTCGCTCACCAACGCAGAGGCTTCGGGATCTACAGCAACGCCTGGAGACCCTGCGCCGCGACCTTCAGGCGTGGGCCCGCCCCGACCCTCGACGCCCACACCATCGGCAGCGGGCAATCCGCCCTATCATCAACGCCTGGCGGCGCCTCTCCACCGTTCCGCTGGCAGGCGGTGGTCGGATCTACAGCCTGGACCTGTCCGGCCTGGAACTCGAAACCGAGGATTTGGCCAGCCTGGTGCTGCCGGACGATTTCACCCATGTGGAACACTTGTCGCTGAGCAACAACGCCGCGCTCAGCCAGCTGCCCGAGACCTTTCATCAGCGTTTTCCCAGGCTGAAGCGCCTGCTGCTGTCCAATTGCCGTTTCAGTACCCTGCCGCGTCTGCGCAACCCTCTACGGTTGACATGGCTTGACCTGGACAACAACCGCATCACGTGGGACAACCACACCCAGATAACTCTGAACCAGTGCGCCGGGCTGGTCGTGCTAGACCTGTCCAGCAACCCGCTGCTGGAGGCCCCAGACTTGAGTGGGCTCCCCTACCTGAAAACCTTGTTTCTGAGTGACTGTGGCCTGACCGAGCTACCCCAAGGCCTGGAACTGGTGGCTGAACCGCTGGTGTTGGACCTGACGGGCAACCAGTTCGTGCAACTGCCTGCAGGCTTCAACGCCCCCGAACCCGTTGCTGAAGCCCTGTGCCTGGAAAGTGACTGGCTCAGCGAAGGCATGCTTGCCCAGGTCGATGCTTACAATGCAGCCCATCAGGTCGATTTGCTGGTGTGTGAAGGTGACTATGCTGAATTCTTCGAAGGAATGGGCCCCGAACAGGCCGCACTCTGGCAGCGATTGCCACTTCAGTACCGCCGCGACCTCAGGCCCTTGCTTGAAGGCGACTTCTTTCTTGCGAGCCCCCGGCAAGCCCGCGCGGAATTCTGGCGGCGCCTGGCAGCCATTGATGCCGATCAGGTGCTACGCGAAGAGTGGTTGACGCACCCGCCCTACAACCTGTTCAACCTGCCGCTGTGAACTCATCGCCAGCGCGCAATGTTGAGCCAGACTGGTGTTTTTCCTGCGGCCGGTGCATGCTCGAAGCTGAAGCGTTTCACCCGGCACGAAATCCGCTCAAATATGTGAGGTGCAGTACCCATGGACCGTCTGCTCGATTCACTCTTCCCCACCGCCGAGAACATCCCCGACACCTGGCGTCTGGAAGCCCCCCTGGAACAACGCGACTACCTGGTGAATGGCCAGCTCAGGCGCTGGGACGGCCCGCTGGCCACCGTGCGCAGCCCGGTCTGGCTCAAGCAAGCCGACGGCGAGCACCAGGTCATTCTCGGCAGCGCCCCGCTGCTTGATGCCGACACCGCCCTCACCGCGCTCGATGCCGCCGTGCAGGCCTACGACAAAGGCCGCGGCGTTTGGCCCACGATGCGTGTTGCTGAACGTATTCAGCATGTCGAAACCTTCCTGGCGCGCATGCGCGAACAGCGCCAGGCCGTGGTCAAGCTGCTGATGTGGGAAATCGGCAAGAACCTCAAGGACTCAGAAAAAGAGTTCGACCGCACCTGCGACTACATCGTCGATACCATCAACGCGCTCAAGGACCTCGACCGCCGCTCCAGCCGCTTCGAGCTCGAACAAGGCACCCTCGGCCAGATCCGGCGGGCGCCACTGGGTGTGGCATTGTGCATGGGGCCGTACAACTATCCCCTCAACGAAACCTTCACCACGCTGATCCCGGCGCTGATCATGGGTAACACCGTGGTGTTCAAGCCGGCCAAGTTTGGCGTACTGCTGATTCGCCCGTTGCTCGAAGCCTTCCGCGACAGCTTCCCGCCGGGGGTGATCAACGTCATCTATGGCCGCGGCCGCGAGACCGTCAGCGCGCTCATGGCCAGCGGCCTGGTCGATGTGTTTGCCTTCATCGGTACTCACAAGGCCGCCAGTGACCTGAAAAAACTGCACCCACGCCCGCACCGCCTGCGCGCAGCGCTAGGCCTGGATGCCAAGAACCCCGGCATCGTGCTGCCACAGGTCGACCTGGACAACGCTGTCGAAGAGGCCGTTACCGGCGCCTTGTCATTCAACGGGCAGCGCTGCACCGCGCTAAAAGTGCTGTTCGTCCATGAGGATGTGGTCGATGCCTTCCTGGAGAAATTCCAGCGCAAGTTGGCCGCGCTCAAACCCGGCATGCCATGGGAGCCTGGGGTGGCGCTGACGCCACTGCCGGAACCGGGCAAGGTCGATTATCTCGACGGCCTGGTGGCCGATGCCATCGACAAGGGTGCACGGGTCATCAACGAAGGCGGTGGGCAAAGCCGTGGTTCGTTCTTCTACCCCGCCCTGCTCTACCCGGTGAACCACGACATGCGGGTGTACCACGAGGAGCAGTTCGGGCCGTTGGTGCCGGTAGTGCCCTATCGCGACCTGGAAACCGTGATCGACTACGTGCTCGACTCCGACTACGGCCAGCAGCTGAGCCTGTTCGGCAACGACCCGGCGACCATCGGTAGCCTGGTCGATACCTTTGCCAACCAGGTCGGTCGCATCAATATCAACGCGCAGTGCCAGCGCGGGCCAGACACCTACCCGTTCAATGGCCGCAAGAACAGCGCCGAAGGCACGTTGTCGGTGCACGACGCCTTGCGCGTATTCTCGATCCGCACGCTGGTGGCAACCAAGTTCCAGGAAGCCAACAAAACGTTGATCAGCGAGATCATCCGCAATCGACAGTCGAGCTTCCTGACCACCGATTACATCTTCTGACTGCCGCCGTTATAGAGAATCGATCTAGCGCCACTGTCGATTTTCCATCCGTGCAAACGACTCTAAGCAAGAGGGCGCCACCCGGCGCCCACTTCAAAGGAGAGTCGAACATGGCAGCCAAACCCATCCCCGAAGGCCAGCACAGCATCACCCCCTACTTGGCCATCAGCGACGCCGCCAAAGCCATCGAGTTCTACGCAAAAGCCTTTGGCGCGGTTGAGATGTTTCGCCTTGACGCCCCCGGCGGTCGCGTGGGTCATGCAGAATTGAAGATCGGTGATTCGTCGCTGATGCTCGGCGACCCCTGCGACATGGAAGGTGGCCTGACGGCCAGCCAGAAACTCGCTGGCGCGGCAGTGGGCCTGCACCTGTATGTCGACGACTGCGACAAGGTCTATGCCCAGGCCCTCGCATGCGGCGCCACCCAGCTGCGCGAAGTGACGGATCAGTTTTATGGCGACCGCAGCGGCACCCTCAAAGACCCGTTCGGCAATATCTGGTTCGTCTCGACCCACAAGGAGGACCTTAGCCCTGATGAGATTCGCGACCGCGCCGCGAAGATGTTCAGCGGCAGTTGAGCGGCCAACTGCAAGCCTCAAGTTGAAACTGAAACCGCTTTGCTTGAAGCTTGAGGCTTGTAGCTTGGAGCTGCCCATCAATGCGTATCATCGATAAAACCGCCGCGCAGGTGCGCAGCCTGACACCCGCCGAAGAAGAGCTGCTGGTCGGCTTCACCACAGGTGCGCTGGTCGGCCCCCGCCTGCTGCAGGCCAACCAGTTGCTGATGAAGGTGCGCAACGCCAACCAGTGGCTGGCCTGCGACTGCCGCAAGGATGCCCTGCCGGTGCTGAACGTGACCCTCAACGGCAACACCGGCACTTTGTTCCTGAAAAATAACCCAGGCACTGCCGAGCATGCGCCTGGCTGCCCGTTCACCAAGGACGAGCGTGAAGCCGCAGAGCGCGAAGACGACCCTGCCCCACCCGCCGCGTGGTTGCCACCCGACACGCCGTTGCGCCTGATCGGGGACTTTCGCCCGGCCCAAGACAGCGGCGGCGGTGAGGGCCATGACCGGCGCGAACAGCAACGGCTGCTGTCGCTGCTGCTGACCTGGATCGAGATCAGCGGCTTGAACCTCTACGCTACCCACCTGAAAAAAGACCTCACCGGGCAGTTTGCCGAACTGCGCAGCGTTGCCAGCCGCTACCCGCTGCTAGAGCGGGTGCCGGCCGGCAATTACCTGGAAACCCGGCTGGACATGAAGCACATGATGATGCTCAAGGCCCGCCTGCGCGAGGCCACGGTGTTCGGCAATCACCGTCGGCATGGGTTGATGCTCGACTGCGTCGACCAGATCAAAGGGCGAAAGCTGTTCAACAACCGCAGCGACGAGGGTTTCGATTTCCAAGGCCACCACCTCTATTGGGGCGGAAGCCGCACGGCTGGACCGCTATTGGCGCTCGCGCTGTACTCACCCACCACCGCTGGCAGCCATTTCTATGAACTGATCCATGTGGCCAGCGTGCCTGTGCTGTCGCGCGCCCACCTGTTCCCGGTGTACCGCGATGAAGAGCGCGAGCCGCTCAAGGCGCTGGTGTCGCTGATCGACTGGATGGCGAGCAAAGGCGTGAAGGTGCAGATGCGCCGCCCAGTGATCGGCGGGCAAGTGATGGATGAGCTGGTACTGACCTCGGATCAAGACCGGGTGCTGTCCGTGTCGTTGCTGGAGCAACCGATCGGGCCGGAACCGGATGCCGAGAACTTCAAGCGCTACGCCGACTTCAAGAGCCTGGAAACCTTCCGCAAGTTTGTCGCGGGTTTCTTCATGCGTGAGCGCTAAGCACCCTAGGGCTACGCACGCGTTGTTGTAGGAGCGGCCTTGCGCGGCGCAAGGCCGCTCCTACAGATCAACCCAGAAACAGCGTGTACGCCGGGTTCTCGGTTTCATCCCAGTACCGATAGCCCATCTCATCCAGCGCCTGTGGCAACCCTGGCTGCTCGTCCGCCGGCACCTCCAGGGCGGCAAATACCCGCGCCTCTGCTGCACCATGGTTACGGTAGTGGAACAGGCTGATGTTCCAACGTTTGCCCAACCGCTCCAGGAAGCCCAGCAACGCCCCAGGCCGCTCCGGGAACTCGAAGCGCAGCACGCGCTCATCCGCCCCCGACGCGGCATGGCCGCCCACGGTGTGACGCACGTGCAGCTTGGCCAGTTCGTTGTCGGTCAGGTCGAGCACGCTGTAGCCTTGCTCGGCAAGGCTGGTCAACAGCATTTCCCGCGGGTCGTGCAGCGGATGGGTCTGTACGCCGACAAACAGACGCGCCTCCTTGCCCGGGTAATAGCGGTAGTTGAACTCAGTGATCTGGCGTTTGCCCAGCGCCTGGCAGAATGCTCGGAAGCTCCCCGGTTGTTCGGGAATGGTCACGGCGATGATCGCCTCGCGCTGCTCGCCCAATTCAGCCCGCTCGGCCACATGGCGCAGGCGGTCGAAGTTGACGTTGGCACCCGAGTCGATGGCCACCAGGGTCTGCCCCTGGACACCCTCACGGGCCACGTATTTCTTGATGCCGGCCACGGCCAGGGCACCGGAAGGCTCGGTGATCGAGCGGGTGTCGTCGTAGATGTCCTTGATCGCCGCGCACAGTTCATCGCTGTTGACGGTAACCACCTCATCGACGAAGTGCCGGCACAGCTCGAAGCAGTGGGCGCCGACCTGGGCCACCGCCACGCCATCCGCAAACGTGCCGACCTGCGGCAGGATCACCCGCTCGCCTGCGGCCAAGGCAGCCTGCAGGCAGTTGGAGTCTTCCGGCTCGACGCCGATCACCTTGACCTCGGGCCGCAGGTATTTGACGTAGGCGGCGATGCCCGCCACCAGCCCGCCACCCCCCACCGGGACGAAGATCGCATCCAGCGCACCCGGGCGCTGGCGCAGGATTTCCATGGCCACTGTACCCTGGCCGGCGATTACGTCCGGGTCGTCGAACGGTGGCACGAAAGTGGCGCCTTCGCTGTCCGCCAGTTTCAAGGCGTGGGCCAACGCATGGGGGAAGCTCTCACCGTGCAGCACCACGTGGCCACCCCGCGAACGCACCCCTTCGACCTTCAGCGACGGCGTGGTGGTTGGCATGACAATGGTGGCTTTCAGGCCCAGGTGCGAGGCCGCCAGGGCGACGCCCTGGGCATGGTTGCCCGCCGACGCGGTGATCACCCCGCGTTCGCGCTGGGCGGGTGTCAGCCGCGACAGCCGCGTGTAGGCACCGCGGATCTTGAACGAGAAGGTGGGTTGCAGGTCTTCACGCTTGAGCAGCACCTGGTTGCCCAGGCTGGCAGACAGCGCAGGCGCTACCTGCAGCGGCGTTTCGATGGCCAGGTCGTAAACCGGAGCGGCGAGAATGCGCCGCACCTGCTCCGACAGCAGTTGCTGGGGAGTGGCAGGTGTACGCAGGTTGGCGCTGAAGCTGGTCATCGATGACTCCTTGGCTTGTTTCACGTTGCCCAGGAGTCAGAGAGTGAAAACCCGCCTCCAGGGCAGGTTAGGTGCACGTACGCGCTAGCCCGCCAAACTGATAATGGCGGTAATAATAATGGCGTTCACGTGCGCGAATGTGTTCATGGGGTGGGAACTTATCCCGCCGCACGGCAGCAAGTCAACACTTTGCCTGCTGCGCCGAGAGCGGCACATCGAACACCTTGTCGAACCCCCACTGGAAAACGAACGCATACACGAAGAAGAACACGAACAGTGCCAGGTTGGTCAGGAAGGCCGCCCACAGGCTGACATCCAGCCACCACGCCACCAGCGGCAGCAGAATCACCACCAGCCCGCCTTCGAAACCCAGGGCATGCAATACCCGGCGTCTGAAGGTGCGTTCGCGCTGGCGCTGGCGCGCCTCCCAGCGCTCGAACGCCCAGTTGAAGCCCATGTTCCAGCTCATGGCGATGCCCGACATAAGCACTGACAGCACGGTCGATTGCGCCATGCCTGCAGCAAAGGCCAGTTCCAGGGCAGGTGCCACACAGGCAACGGCGATGGCTTCGTAGAGGAGGGCCTGGACGATCTTGCGTGCCTTGCCTTGCATGTTCAACTCCCTGAAAAACGACCTACCAAACTACAAGATGTGGCCCACAAGCAAAAGCCTGAAGTGCACCTTTAACTGAACGGCCAGTCAACACCACCCTTCTCATCCCCCTGGTGGTCAGGCACCTGAGGTCCGATACAACCCTGCGCACGCCCTGTCAATCTGCTCCCACCACAGGCTCTTCACAGTGTTTGATGGCCGTGGGTGAATCGGTGGGAGCGGGCTTGCCCGCGAAGAGGCCAGTGTTGACAATGCATGCCTCAAAGGAGCTCAGCCGATGTTCAAGACCATTGAGGAACATGTCCGCCAGCAGGTCGCTCCCGCCGCCCTGCGTGCCGAGTTCCGCCAGCACGAGTTCGATGCTTCGCGCCGCTTCTGCCAACTGATTTTCGGCGTCAGCATCGCCGTCTGGCTGGTCTTCGACGTCATCGTCAGCTACCTGGGTGGCCAACGTTTCACCTGGCTCTCTGGCCTGTTCATCACACTCATGTGCAGCCTCACCGTGGTGCTCGGCTTCACCCGCAAAAGCCAGCACTTCGACGTCCTCAACCTCGTGTTCATCACCGTCATCACGCTGGGCATGCGCCTGCTCATCGATGGCATTCCAATCGCCCTGCGCCCGGTTTGGCTGGTATTGGGCACGTCCACCGTGCTGTACAGCGTCTCGGTGCTGCCGGTGCGGCGCTGGTCATTCTTCTGTGCCATGGCCATCACGTGGGTCATGCTCAACCCCTTCTACGGCACCAACATCAACCCGGACGACCTGGAAGCCGCCATGCTGATCAGCTACGCGGTGTTCCTCAGTGGCCTGGTGATCTACAGCTACCTGCGTATCCGGCAGGCCAAGCTGCACAATTTCTACATGTCCAAGCTGTTGCTCGACCAGGCATACGTTGACGTACTGACCGAGATCCCCAACCGCCGCTCGTTCATGGCCAAGGCCGAGCGCCAGCTGCAGCAGAAAACACCTGGGCAGTACCTGGCAATGATCGACATCGACAACTTCAAGAAGGTCAACGACCGTTTCGGGCATGACATTGGCGATGAAGTGCTCAAGCGTGTGGCGGTGCACATCAAGGCGTCGATGGCAGGCTATGAATTTGCAAGGCTCGGCGGCGAGGAGTTTGCGATCTTCTTCCAGGGGCTGGATCAGGCGGCTGCCGAGCAACAGGTTGCGGCGTTATGCAGGCGGGTGCGGGAAGACCTGGGTGCGCATCCGGTGACGATCAGCATCGGGCTCGCCCAGGTGGACAGTGCCGATACCCTGACCATGGCGCTGGTCAGGGCAGACCAGGCGCTGTATGAGGCCAAGCACACTGGCAAGGATCGGGTTGTGCTGTGGACGAGTCGTCTGGCCGAAAGCAGCAACTAGCAGGCTAGGCCCTTTCACGGGCAAGCCAGCTAAAGGGCCGGTACAGCCAACCTACCCACCCGCCGGCAAACGAATCATGAACTGCGCCCCACCCAGCGCCGACTGTGCCACCGTCAACGTACCGCCCTGCCCTTCGATCGCCCGCCGGCTGATCGCCAGCCCCAAGCCGAACCCGCCGGTATTGCGATCACGGCTACGGTCCAAGCGGTAGAACGGCTGGAAGATCCGCTCACGCTCCTCGACCGGAATACCAATCCCGTCGTCCTCGACCGTCAGCAGGCAGGCGCCGTCATCCTCAAGCCGCAACCTCAACAGCAGGCTTTGGTCGCAATAACGCATCGCGTTGCGCACCAGGTTCTGCACCGCCCGCGCCGTCAACCGGGGGTCGAGCACGAAACGTGGCAGTTCGCGCTCGGCACGCACTTCCCACTCAATGCCACGGCTGTCCAACTCTTCGGCAAAACTGCCGAGCACGCTGTCCACCAGCTCCAGCAGCGACACCTCGACCCGCTCACGCGCCTGATCGGCGTTGTACAGGCGGCTGTAGGACAACAGCTCCAGCACCAGTTCATCCAGTTCGCGCACATGGCCGACCAGCTCCAGCAGCCGTTTACGGCTGGTAGGCGGCACTTCGTCAAACAGCAGCACCAGGCCGAAGTCCAGACGGGTCAGCGGGGTGCGCAGTTCGTGGGACACCGCATTGAGCAGCTCGCGCTGCTGGTTGACGTGGCGCTCAAGGTCGGTGGCCATGGTGTCGAACACCCCGGCCAGTTCACCGATGTTCGAGTGCGCCGAGATGTGCGTTCGCTCTGCCATCTGCCCCTGGCCCAGGCGCCGGGCGGTTTCCTTGAGCCGCTCCAAGTCACGCCAGTGCGGCCACACCCAGAGCAGCAGGCAACCGAGCATGGCTGCACCGATCAGCACCGTCACGCCCCACGACAGCACGTTGATGTCCAGCGGGTCCTCGGGCGCATGCAGGCGCACCAGCCAGTCTTTGTCGAGGGGGGCCAGCACCGTCTCGTAATAACCCCAGTCAGCGATGCGCACCACATGCATGCCATGTTCCAGGCGCGCCCGTTCATCCGTGCTCAGGTCGGCCTGGTCCCTGCGCAGCAGCTTGACCTCGAGGGGTGCGAAGGCGTCGGCCAGGTCTTGCTCTACCGCTGGCCACTGCTCACGCGGGGCCTGGTGAAACTGGCGCACGATCAGCGATTGCACACCTTTGGCCTGGTCGAGGTTGTAGGCCATGAACCGCTCGTGGAACAGGCCGACGATGGTGTTGGGGATGAGCAGCAGCGCACCGGCGTAGGCGACGATAATCACCAGGTACAGGCGCACCAGGATCTTCAACATGCTCGGTCAGCACTCCCACTCGACACGGCTGAACAGGTAGCCTTTGCCCCATACGGTCTTGATCTTGCGCGCCTCGCCAGCGCTGTCGTCAAACTTGCGGCGCAGCTTGGAGATGGCGACATCCACCGAACGGTCGGTGCCGTTGAACTCGATGCCGCGCAGTTGCTGGAGAATGCGGTCGCGGTTAAGCACTTCGCCAGCATTGCGCGCCAGCACCACCAGCAGGTTGTACTCACCGCTGGACAGCTCCACCTCTTCGCCGCGCCAGCTGACGGTGCGCTCGGCCAAGTTGATGCACAAGCCACCGATCTGGATCAGGTCGCTGTCCAGGCGTGGCTCGTTGACACTGCTGCGGCGCAGCAACGTCCGCACGCGGGCCAGCAGCACGCGCGGCTCACAGGGTTTGGTCACGTAATCGTCCGCACCCATCTCCAGGCCCAGTACCTGGTCATGGCTGTCGTCACGGGCGGTCAGCATGAGAATCGGCAAACTCTGCGATTCCTGGCGCAGCAAGCGGCACAGTTGCAGGCCGTCGATGCCGGGCAACATCAGGTCGAGGATAACCAAGTCAGGTTTCTGCCGGCGAAATTCGTCCAGCACGTGGTCGCCACGGGCGATCACCTGAACATGGAAATCGTTGCGTTGCAGGTAGCTGGCGATCAGTTCGGACAGGGCGCTGTCGTCTTCGACCAGTAGGAGGTTTGGCATAAGCGCTTTGACACATGAGAAAGTCCAGGCAGGATATAGAATCCTACGCCCTGGCAGGACGCTTCTTCACACTTTTTCACACTCGCCCTACAGGTATTAACAGCCACCGAGGGAACGCCTGCCGTAGCATACACCGCGTCATCATCGGAAGATCCGTATGCCTACTAGCCTCCCCCCTCGCCTGCGCCCCGTGGCGCTTCTGGCGTTTCTGAGCTTGTCCCTGGCCGGCTGTGGCGACAGCGCCGAGCAGGAAGAAGAAATGCCCACGCCGCAAGTGCGCGTGGAAACCCTGCAGCTGCAGCCGTTGGCCATCAGCAGCGAACTCAGCGGCCGTATCCTCGCCCCGCGTACTGCCGAAGTGCGCGCACGGGTGGCGGGTGTGGTACTCAAGCGGGTGTACCGTGAGGGCAGTGACGTCAAGCAAGGCGACGTGCTGTTCCTCATCGACCCGGCGCCCTTCAAGGCCGACCACGACAGTGCCCGCGCCACCCTGGCCAAGGCCCAGGCCACCCTGTATCAAGCCCGCCTGCAGGAGCAACGCTACCGCGAGCTGGTCGACGACAAGGCCGTGAGCCGCCAGGAATACGACAATGCCCGAGCCAGCTTCCTGCAGGCCGACGCCGAAGTCGCCGAAGCCAAGGCCGCGCTGGAGCGTGCCCGCCTGAACCTGGGTTATGCCACGGTGACCGCGCCCATTTCCGGGCGCATCGGCCGCGCGCTGGTGACCGAAGGTGCACTGGTCGGCCAGAACGAGAGCACGCCCCTGGCCACCATCCAGCAACTGGACCCGATCCACGCCGACGTCACCCAGTCGACCCGCGAGCTCAATGCCCTGCGCCGTGCCCTGCGTGCCGGCGAGTTGCAGCAGGTTGGCGACGGCCAGGCCCGCGCCACGCTGATCCAGGACGATGGCAGCGCCTACCCGCTGCCCGGCAAATTGCTGTTCTCCGACATCAGCGTCGACCCGAGCACCAACCAGATCACCCTGCGCAGCGAGTTCCCCAACCCGGACCTCGACCTGCTGCCTGGCAGCTACGTGCGCGTGCGCCTGGAGCAGGCGGTGCAGCCCAAAGGCCTCAGCGTGCCGCAACGCGCCATCCTGCGTGACAGCGCCGGTGTGCCAAAAGTGCTGGTGGTCGACCCGCAGGCCCGCATCAGCGACCGCCAGGTGGTGCTGGGCAGCGCCCAGGGCGACCGCTGGGTCGTCAGCGAAGGCCTTGCGCCCGGTGAACAAGTGGTTATCGAAGGCCTGCAGCACGTCAAGGCCGGCGACCAGGTGCAGGTCGAAACGAGCCAGGGCACAGCGCCCGGCGCGCCGCCCATCGCACAGCACAACAGCCAGTGAGGGGCTGATCCATGCCGCAATTCTTCATTGACCGCCCGGTGTTCGCCTGGGTGGTCGCATTGTTCATCCTGCTTGCCGGTGCCCTGGCCATCCCGCAGTTGCCGGTGGCCCAGTACCCCAACGTGGCCCCGCCACAAGTGGAAATCTACGCCGTGTACCCAGGCGCCTCGGCGGCGACCATGGACGAAAGCGTGGTCAGCCTGATCGAGCAGGAGCTCAATGGCGCCGACAACCTGCTGTACTTCGAGTCGCAAAGCAGCCTGGGCAGCGCCACCATCACCGCCACCTTCGAGCCTGGCACCCACCCCGACCTGGCCCAGGTCGATGTGCAAAACCGTCTGAAGGTGGTCGAGTCACGCCTGCCTCGCCCTGTGACCCAACAGGGCCTGCAGGTGGAAAAGGTGTCCACCGGCTTCCTGCTGCTGGCCACCCTGACCTCGGAAGACGGCAAACTCGACGAAACCGCCCTGTCGGATATTCTCGCGCGTAATGTGATGAACGAAGTCCGTCGCCTGAAAGGCGTGGGCAAGGCCCAGTTGTATGGCTCCGAGCGCGCCATGCGCATCTGGATCGACCCGAGCAAGCTGATCGGGTTCAACCTCACGCCCAACGATGTGACCGATGCCATCAATGCGCAAAACGCCCAGGTCGCCCCTGGCAGCATTGGTGACCTGCCCGCCCGTGGCACCCAGGAAATCACCGCCAACGTGCTGGTCAAGGGCCAGCTGAGCACCCCGGAAGAGTTCGCGGCCATTGTTCTGCGCGCCAACGCGGACGGTTCCACCGTGACCATCGGCGATGTCGCCCGGGTCGAGATCGGCGCCCAGGAGTACCAGTACGGCACACGCCTGAACGGCAAACCAGCCACCGCATTCAGCGTACAGCTGGCGCCCGGCGCCAATGCCATGGAAACCGCCGACCTGGTGCGGGCCAAAATGAAGGAACTGTCGCGCTACTTCCCGGATGGGGTCAAATACGACATTCCGTATGACACCTCGCCGTTCGTGAAGGTGTCCATCAAGCAGGTCATCACTACCCTGTTCGAGGCCATGTTGCTGGTGTTCGCGGTCATGTTCCTGTTCCTGCAGAACCTGCGTTATACGTTGATCCCGACGCTGGTGGTGCCGGTGGCGCTGATGGGCACCTTCGCCGTGATGCTGGCGTTGGGTTTCTCGGTCAACGTGCTGACCCTGTTCGGCATGGTCCTGGCCATCGGCATCCTGGTTGACGATGCCATCGTGGTGGTAGAAAACGTCGAGCGGATCATGGCCGAAGAAGGCCTGCCGCCCAAGGAAGCCACGCGCAAAGCCATGGGCCAGATCAGCGGGGCGATCGTCGGCATTACCCTGGTGCTGGTGGCGGTGTTCTTGCCGATGGCCTTCATGAAAGGTTCGGTGGGGGTGATCTACCAGCAGTTCTCGGTGTCGATGGCGGTGTCGATCCTGTTCTCGGCGTTCCTCGCCCTGAGCCTGACCCCGGCCCTGTGCGCGACCTTGCTCAAACCACTGGCCAAGGGCGAGCACCACGAACGCAAGGGCTTCTTCGGCTGGTTCAACCGACGCTTCGACAGCATGAGCAACGGCTACCAGCGCTGGGTGGTGCAGGCGCTCAAGCGCAGTGGCCGCTACCTGCTGGTGTATGGCGTGCTGCTGGCCGTGCTGGGCTATGGCTTCAGCCAATTGCCCACGGCGTTCCTGCCCACCGAAGACCAGGGCTACACCATCACCGACATCCAGCTGCCGCCAGGCGCGAGCCGCATGCGCACCGAACAGGTGGCCGCACAGATCGAGGCGCATAACGCCGAAGAGCCCAGTGTCGGCAATACCACGCTGATCCTCGGCTTCAGCTTCTCCGGCAGCGGGCAGAACGCAGCACTGGCCTTCACCACACTCAAGGACTGGTCCGAGCGCGGTGACGATGACAGCGCGCAATCGATCGCCGACCGCGCGACCATGGCCTTCACCCAGCTCAAGGATGCCGTGGCCTACGCCGTGCTGCCGCCGCCCATCGACGGGCTCGGCGAATCGACGGGTTTCCAATTCCGCCTGCAGGACCGTGGCGGCATGGGCCACACCGCGCTGATGGCAGCCCGCGACACGTTGCTGGCCAGTGCTGGCGAAAGCAAGGTGCTGGTCAACGTGCGCGAGGGTTCGCTGGCCGAAAGCCCACAGGTGCAACTGGAGATCGACCGCCGTCAGGCCAACGCCTTGGGTGTGTCGTTCACCGACATCGGCGCGGTGCTGGATACCGCCGTAGGCTCCAACTACGTCAACGACTTCCCCAACCAGGGCCGTATGCAACGGGTAGTGGTGCAGGCCGAAGGCGATCAGCGTAGCCAGGTCGAAGATTTGCTGAAAATCCACGTGCGCAACAGCAGTGGCAAGATGGTGCCGTTGGGTGCATTCGTCCAGGCGAAGTGGGTCAGCGGTCCCGTTCAACTGACCCGCTACAACGGTTATCCGGCGGTTTCGATCTCCGGTGAACCGGCCGCAGGCTACAGCTCGGGCGAGGCCATGGCCGAAGTCGAGCGCCTGGTCGCGCAGTTGCCTGCCGGCACGGGCCTGGAATGGACCGGCCTGTCCCTGCAGGAGCGGCTGTCCGGCAGCCAGGCACCGATGCTGATGGCGCTGTCGCTGCTGGTGGTGTTCCTGTGCCTGGCAGCGCTGTACGAGAGCTGGTCGATCCCGACCGCCGTGCTGCTGGTTGTCCCGCTCGGCGTGCTCGGCGCAGTGTTGGCAGTGACCCTGTGCGGCATGCCCAACGACGTGTTCTTCAAGGTCGGCCTGATCACCTTGATCGGCCTGTCGGCAAAGAACGCGATCCTGATCATCGAGTTCGCCAAGAGCCTGGTGGACCAAGGTGTCGATGCCGTCGACGCCGCCGTGCAGGCCGCCCGTCTGCGCCTGCGGCCGATCGTCATGACCTCGCTGGCCTTCATCCTCGGGGTGGTCCCCTTGGCCATCGCCACCGGTGCCAGCTCAGCGAGCCAACAGGCGATCGGTATCGGGGTGATCGGCGGGATGCTCAGCGCAACCCTGGCAGTGGTGTTCGTGCCGGTGTTCTTCGTAGTAGTGATGCGGTTGGCTGGGCGCAAAAAAGCCCACGCCGATCAGGCGCAGACCCGCGACGCTTGACTGGACAAGCATCGCATTGAATGAGAGGGTTCCGGGCATCGATTTGCCGGAACCCTTTTTCATGACTGCCCACCTCCCCCCCTGCTCAATTCTCATCCTCGCTGGCGGGCGCGGTCAGCGCATGGGCGGCCGTGACAAAGGTTTGGTGGAGTGGCGAGGAGAGCCATTGGTTGCACACGTGCAACGTACTGTGCGACCAATCAGCACTGATTTGGTGATTTCCTGCAACCGTAACCAGAAGACCTACGCCACCTACGCCGACCAGATAGTGGGCGACGCGGAGCTGGATTTCCCCGGGCCGTTGGCCGGGGTGATCGCCGGGCTGACGGCGGCGCGGCGTGACTGGGTCGTGGTGCTGGCCTGCGATGCACCGCTGATTGACCAAGGGTTGATCGAGGATTTGCTGCAATTGGCGGTGGCTGGCGACAGTGCTGCGATGGTGCGTCAGGGGGGGTACTGGCAGCCGATGTTCAGTGTGTTGCCGCGCAGGCTGCTGCCGGTGTTGCAGCAGGCCTGGGCAGCCGGTGAGCGGAGTTTGCAGAAGGCCCTGCTGCTTGAGCCGGTGCAGGGGTTGGAGTGTGCCGAGGATGACCCGCGGTTAAGCAATTTCAACAGCCCAGATTTGCTCCAAGGGTGAATTATCGGTTGTCTGCAGACAATTCCTCGACACTGATCTCCCGCATTCTGAACTTCTGCACCTTGCCGGTCACCGTCATGGGGAACTCATCGACAAAGCGGAAGTAGCGCGGCACCTTGAAGTGGGCAATCCGCGCCCTTGCCCATTCGCGCAATTCGTTTTCAGTGGCCGCATGCCCCGGATGCAACCGCACCCAAGCCACGATTTCCTCGCCATACTTGCTGCACGGCACGCCAATCACCTGCACGTCGGCGACTGCCGGGTGGGTGAAAAAAAACTCTTCCAGCTCGCGTGGGTAGATGTTCTCGCCGCCACGAATGATCATGTCCTTGCTACGCCCGACGATGCGCACATAGCCCTGCTCGTCCATCACCGCCAAGTCACCGGTCTGCATCCAGCCGTCGGCGTCGATGCTATCGGCCGTGGCCTTGGGGTTGTTCCAGTAACCCAGCATCACGCTGTAGCCACGGGTGCACAGCTCGCCGATCTCGCCACGCGGCACGGTGGCGCCGTCGGCATCGATCACCTTGTGTTCCAGCCGTGGCTGGGTGCGACCGACGCTGGTCACGCGGCGCTCCAGGTCGTCGTCTGCGCCGGTTTGCAGTGACACCGGGCTGGTTTCGGTCATGCCGTAGGCAATTTGCACTTCGGCCATGTGCAGCTCGTCGATCACCCGGCGCATGACCTCGATCGGGCAGGTGGCGCCGGCCATGATGCCGGTGCGCAGGCTCGACAGGTCAAACTCGCGGCGTTGCGGATGATCCAGTTCGGCGATGAACATGGTCGGTACGCCATACAGCGCAGTGGCCTGCTCTTCGGCGACTGCCCGCAACGTGGCCAACGGGTCGAAAGCGTCGTTGGGGTAGATCAGGGTGCTGCCATGGGTCATGCAGCCGAGGTTGGCCATGACCATGCCAAAGCAGTGGTACAGCGGCACCGGCACGACCAGGCGATCGTGCTCGGTCAAGCCGAGGCTTTCGCCGACCATATAGCCGTTGTTGAGGATATTGCTGTGGCTCAGCGTGGCACCCTTGGGGAAGCCAGTGGTGCCGGAGGTGTACTGGATGTTGATTGCGTCGTCGCAGTGCAATTGCGCCTGTCGCGCCGCAAGGGCCTCGCCGCTGACAGCGTCGGCACGGGCCTGCAGGGCGTGCCAGGCGAGAAAACCCGGCGGCGGCGCAACGGCCAGGCTCACCACTCCGCGCAGCTCGGGGAAGCGCTCACAGGCCAGTGCGCCCGGCGTGCCATTGGCAAGGCCGGGGACCAGGCTCAGCAGCATGGCGTGGTAATCGGAGGTCTTGAACGCGTCGGCGCAGATCACCCAGCGGCAGCCCGACTGGCCCAGGGCATAGTCCAGTTCGCTGGTGCGGTACGCGGGGTTGATGTTGACCAGGATGGCGCCAACCTTGGCGCTGGCGAACTGGGTGATGCACCACTCGGCACAGTTGGGCGCCCAGATACCCAGGCGGTCTCCGGCTTGCACGCCCAGGGCCATGAGGGCGCGGGCGTGTTGATCAACCGCCTCGGCCAGTTGGCGCCAGGTGTAGCGCAAGGCCTGGTGGCGGACGACCAGGGCTTCGCGGTCGGGGAAGCGGGCCACGGTCGTGTCGAAGGCATCGCCGATGCATTGGCTGAGCAAGGCCTTGATTGTATTACCTTGGGTATAACTGGGTTGGGTCATCAACGTGTGCACCCTTTTAGATTGTTGGGGGCGCTGCGCGCCCCTTTCGCGACGCAAGGCCGCTCCTACACAGGTAGGCCGCTGCCATTGCGGGAGCGGCCTTGTGGCGCGAGAGGGCCGCGCAGCAGCCCCCGGCGACTTACCTGATGAACACCTGCGGCGTAGTGGTCGACATATCCCCACCCGGCAGCTTGATGTTCTTCACCTTCTGCAGCGTTTCGGGGTCGAACACCGCCAGGTCATTGAAGGTGCCGCCCAGGTACAGCTTGTCGCCCTTCTTGTCGAAGGTCACACAGTAGTAGGTGTGCTCAAGGTTAGCCGCCTTGATCAGTTTGCGTTCCTTGATGTCATACCGCGCCAGGCGGTTGAGCACGCCATACATCTGGTTCGGGTCTTTTGGCGAACGCAGCCCGGTGAAGTACAGCTCGGTCAGGTCGGCAAACTCCTGGGTGTGGGTCTTGCCGGTCTTGAGGTCGACACTCAAGTACCCATAGAGCAGCTCGGCGGTATTCGGGTCGTGCTTTTCATCCTTGAACTTGGCGATGGTATAGAGCATCGAGAACTCGTGCCGCGGGCTCTGGTGCGGCCAGAAATACAGCACGTCCGGGGCGCTGTAGCCTGGCCGGTTCCAGGTGCGTAACGGCAACGCCACTTCGTACTTGCCGGTTTGCACGTCCATCTTGTAGATGTCCGGGCCGGCCACGAACAGGCTGCCATCGTCGGCGGCGCGCATCAGGTACACCTGGCGCGGCATCGGGAAGGTACGCACAGGCTTGGCAGCCAGGCCGTCGGCGGTGCGGAATACCTCCAGGCGCGGCGGTTTGACCACATAGTGGTCATTCAGGCGCTGGGTTGGGTTGACCGTGGCATACACCTCTTTGCCGTCCGGGCTGATGGCAAAGGAATACATCGCCTTGCCGACCTCCCCTGGCACACTGGACAAGTTGGCGTGGAAGGTGGTCTTGCAGGTGTCCAGGTCGATGCCGTAGATGTCGGCGTAATGGTTGTTGAGGATGTAGGCGGTGCGGTTGTCCGGCGCCATCATGGCGGTGCCAGGGCCGAACGCATCGGGCATGCGGCAGCTTTTGTACAGCGCATCACTGGCCACATCGACCACATGCAGGTTGTTTGGGTAGTTGGTCACGATCAGGTATTCATGGCCAGCCTTCAAGGCCGGCCCGGTGTCCTCAGCCTGTACCGCCCAGGCGCTGGCCGTGGCGGCGACGGTGAGCGCGAGTTGCGCGCAGAGTCCAGGTTTCATGCGGTTTCCCCTTGTCATTCTTGTTGGGCCGGTCACTTGTCTTTCGGGAACACGGTGCCGAGGTTGCGCCAGTCGTCCTGGGAGTTGCTCGCCTGGGCGTTCCAGTCCTGGTAGGTGCTCATCATGTCCGGCACCTGGGCCGGCCACCAGCAGGGGTCGGAGCAGCCGTAGAGGTCAGCCTCCATGGGCTGGCACAGCGAACTCACGCCACCAAAGGCGTCCACTTCCCAACCCGGGTCGGTGGTGGCGGTACAGCCCGCCACCGCGCTCATCGCCATGACTTCTTCGACACGGTCTTCGGCAGCGGCCTGTTCGAGGATGCGCGCCTTGTTGTTCAGGGGCTTCAAGTGCTTCATGTCAGTGCGCCTTCCGCGGGGTGATATAGCGGTCGATGAAGGCCGGGTTGGCGGCCATGATGCGGCTGTAGACCTCGATGCCGAAGTCGACCCAGTCGCGCATCAGCTCGCAGTAGTGATAGGTCGGGTGCTGCGGGTCGCCGTAGCGGGCATAACTCTCGTGGTAGCAGCCACCGGAGCACAGGTTGCGGATACGGCAGCTCTCGCAACCCGTATTGCTGCGGTCCAGGCGTTGCGACAAGAAGTCATTGAGCTGGGCCTGCTTCACGCCTTGATGCACATTGCCGAAGGTCGGCAGGCTGGAGCCGGTGAAGCGGTGGCACAGGTTCAGCTCGCCTTCGTGGTCTACCGCCAGCATCTTCAACCCCGCGCCACACGGCAGGGCCTTCTTGTGGCCCTCGTGGATGTCGGTGATCAGTTGGTGCAGGTTGGAAAAACCGATGTTGCGGTGCTCCAGCGCCGCTTCCAGGTAGCGTCGGCCCAGGGCCTTCATGTTGGCGAACACCTGCACCAGCTCATCGCTTGTGAGGTTGAACGCCGACAGGTCGCCCGAGGTCACCGGGGCAAAGCCGACTTCGGCAAAGCCCAGCTCGTTGAACAAGTGATTCCAGATGGTCTCGACATCGGTGATGCCACGGGTCAGGGTAACCCGCGCCCCCACTGGGCGGCTGTTGTAGCGCGACAGCAGCATCTCGGCCTTGCGCCGTACCACGTCGTAGGTACCCTGCCCGCCCACGGTGATGCGGTTGCGGTCATGCACGGTCTTCGGCCCGTCGATACTGATCGACAAACCGAAGCGATGGGCGTTGAGCCAGTCGATGATCTCTTCGGTGAGCAAGGTGGCGTTGGTGGTCATGATGAACTCCACCTGCTTGCCGGCTTCGGCGAAGCGCCGTTCGCAGTAGGCCACCATGTGCTCGATCAAGGGCCGGTTGGACAACGGCTCACCGCCGAAGAACACCACGCTGTAGCGTTGCTCGTCGGGGGACTCCTTGAGCAGCATCTCCACCGATGCCTCGGCGGTGGCGGTGCTCATCTTCTTGCCCGCCGAAGGTTTGTCCAGGTCTTCCTTGTAGCAATAGGTGCAACTGAGGTTGCAGCCAGTGTTGACGTTGAGTACCACGGTGTTCAATGCCGTGCGTTCGACCTGCTTGAGGGCGATTTCAGGCGTCAGTGGCGAGCCGTCGCTGACCACTTCCAGGGCGATCAGCTCGCGCAGGGTCTCCTGGATGTCGGCACCGGCAAACTGCTGGCCGAGGCGCTGCATCAGCTCCTCGGCGGAGCAGCCTTGCTGGCGCAGGGTGTCGATGATGCCGCCGGTCACCGCGTCAGTGGCGAACAGCGAGCTGCTGGGGATATGGAACAGCATGCGGTCGGCATCGACCTGCACTTCGTGCAGGTTGCGTTCGACCAGGTTCAATAGTGCGCCCATGGCGACCTCCGATAATCGATCCGTTGAAAAACGCGTTCACACCTGCCTCATGGCAAGGGCGGGTTGTTCCAGCGTTGGACGGTGACGATCATGTGGCCCTCGCCGGTCTGGCCGCCGTCAGCCAGGGTGGCGATGACTTTCAGGTTGCCGGCGTTGTTGGTCATCATCTTGCGTGCCGGGTTAGGCCCTGCGCCGCCGGGGACGAAGACGCCGTCGGCCTGCATCTGCCCGGCGAATTTGACATCCTCATCCTCGGCTGCACGTTCGTTGAACGGCTCGACCTTCCATTTGGCGGGCAGATAACCGATGCGCAGCGGCTGGCCGCTGGCGTCCTTGCCCCAGGCTTCGGCTTCGAAACGCCCCTGAACCTTCGGTACCGACGCGCCGTTCTCGCCGATGCGGGCAATCGAGAACGCCGGCACCACCTTGACCTCGTCGACCTTGTCGTAAACCGCCAGGTTGACGCCCTTGAGTGCGCCCACTGCCACGTCTCGCTGGCCCGCTTTGGCGTCAGCCGCAGCACGCGCCTTGACCCGTATCAGGGTCGGGGTGGCCTCCAACACTTCGGTCACTTCAACGCCTGCGCCCAGCTCCGGCTTGCCCGACAGGCCACTGCCGACCAGGGTGATCTCACTTTCAGTACCCACCTTGATGAACGCCGGCTGCACCGCCAGCAGGCGCGCCTTGCCCTCTTTCACCGCGCTGAAATCCAGGCCACGCTCGTCGTGATCGGCCTCGAACATGCGGCCTTTCATTTCGCCATCCAGCGCCGCGAATACCTGGCGCAAGTTGTTGTCGCCGACCTTCACGTTGCCGCGCCATTCATAGCCGTTGTAGAGGATCGCCGAGCCGCTGCCATTGAACGGCGTACCGTCGGCGTAGCTGCCTTTGACCTCGACCTTGAAGGTGTCACCCTCGCCCGCGCTGACACTCATCACCCCACGGACATCGCCTTTGGCCAGCATATGGCCGCTGAACGCCCACTGCCCCGGCAGTGCGTCGGCTTTAGGCCGGGCTTGCTGCCATTCGGCCCAGGCCGGGTTGTCGAGCGGGAAGCGCTTGGCCAGGTCCGGCACCATTTGTTTGAGGGCGATTTCAAGCCAGTCGCGGTCACGCGCCTGGGCCTGGTATTCGAGAGACGGCCATTGGCCGAGGTGGAAGTTGACCAAGTGCTCCCATTCCTGGGCGGGGCGGCGCTGCAAGGCGACGCGGGCACCGGAATGGCAACGGCCGCAGGTTTCGCTGAGCAGCGGGTCGAAGTGCTCGACGGTGTTCAGCCGCCGCTCCATGGCGTAGCGCACGCCATCGGTCTCACTGGGCGCCAGGCCCTGTTTGTCGGCCAGGTACTTGACCAGGGTGCGCCGGTCATCGTCGCTGATCTGCAGGCCGTGCATGACCTGCATGCGGGCGATGCTCATCAGCCAGCCTTCAGGCGTTTTGCGCTGATGGCTGATGCGGCTGTAGGTATCGTTGCCCTCGGGGATATGGCACCCCATGCACTTGGATTGCAACAGGTTAGGGCCCTGCTCGGCCGCCATGGCCTGGGTGCCCAGCAGTGCGGCGGCGACCAGCGCCAGTTTGCCCGCATGCCGCCGGAGTCGAGTCGTGTTCAAGGTCAGACCTCCACGGTTGTTGTTCTTATCGTTCTCGCACGTTTTGGTACAGCAGGTGTGCATGTGACAGTTGCGATACAGAAACTGTGCCACATGTTGGAAAAACGTTGTGTTTCAGCCTGTTAGCAGCTTTCGCATGGGTGCGCAGGCACACCAGGGTGCAGCTGGACCGTGCCATTTCGCGACTGGGTGTTTCATGTTGAGACAGGGGCCTGCTGTGCAGGCCATTCGCGGGGCAAGCCCGCTCCCACAGGTACTCCACTGCCCTTGAGGCCGGTCAAGTCCTGTGAAGCTCCCACAGGTACTCCACTGTCCTTGAGGCCGGTCAAGTACTGTGGGAGCGGGCTTGCCCCGCGAAGAGGCCGGTGCAGGCACTGTTTCACCACCGTCTCACACCGTCTCAATGTGCAACAGCGCAACCCTGCAATCACACCCTTGCACTGCAGCAAACCCCAGGCACTTCAAGCCCTTGCAGCCAATCGACAACCTTGGCACGGCCATTGCGCCAGTGCCCGTCACATTCCAATGACAAGAGGCACCGTCCCATGCTTTCCGAACTGCCCATCCTGCCCGCCACCCGCGCCTTCCTCGAACGCAAGCTGAAGATGCGCATTGGCGCCGACTGGCAGGACGCCGCCAGCGGTCGCACCCTGTCGTTCCGCAACCCGGCCACTGGCGAGGTGCTCGGCGAAGTACCCGCCGCCGACGCCGACGATGTCGACCGCGCCGTGCGTGCCGCGCGCCAAGCCTTCGACGATTCGCCCTGGAGCCGCCTGCGCCCGCGTGAGCGCCAGAACATGCTGTGGCGCCTGGCCGACCTGATGGAGCGCGATGCGCAACAGCTGGCCGAGCTTGAGTGCCTGAACAACGGTAAAAGTGCCGCCGTGGCCAAGGTCATGGACGTGCAACTGGCCATCGACTTCCTGCGTTACATGGCAGGCTGGGCCACCAAGATCGAGGGTAGCACCGTCGAAGCCTCGATGCCTTTGATGCCCAACGACCAGTTCCATGGCTTCGTTCGCCGCGAGGCGGTGGGTGTGGTGGGCGCCATCGTCGCCTGGAACTTCCCGCTGTTGCTGGCCTGCTGGAAGCTGGGCCCAGCCCTGGCCACCGGCTGCACGGTAGTGCTCAAGCCAGCCGACGAAACCCCACTGACCGCGCTCAAACTGGCCGAACTGGTAGATGAAGCCGGCTACCCCGCCGGTGTGCTCAACGTGATCACCGGCACCGGCCTGAATGCCGGCGCGGCGCTGAGCCGTCATCCAGGCGTCGACAAGCTGACCTTCACCGGCTCCACCGAGGTCGGCAAGCTGATCGGCAAGGCGGCCATGGACAACATGACCCGCGTCACCCTGGAGCTGGGCGGCAAGTCGCCGACCATCGTCATGCCCGATGCCAACCTGCAGGAAGCCGCTGCCGGCGCCGCCACGGCCATCTTCTTCAACCAGGGCCAGGTGTGCTGCGCAGGCTCCCGGCTGTACGTGCACCGCAAGCACTTCGACAACGTGGTGGCGGACATCGCCGGTATTGCCAACGGCATGAAGCTGGGCAGCGGGCTGGACCCCGCAGTACAGATGGGCCCGTTGATCTCGGCCAAGCAGCAGGACCGGGTCACCGGCTACATCGAGCTCGGCCGCGAGCTGGGCGCGACCATCGCCTGCGGTGGCGAAGGCTTTGGGCCAGGGTACTTCGTCAAGCCGACGGTGATCGTCGATGTCGATCAGCGCCATCGCCTGGTGCAGGAAGAAATCTTCGGGCCGGTGCTGGTGGCGATGCCGTTCGATGACCTTGACGAGGTAATCGGCATGGCCAACGACAACCCTTATGGGCTGGGGACCAGCATCTGGTCGAACGACCTGGGCGCGGTGCACCGGATGATTCCGCGTATCAAGTCGGGTTCGGTGTGGGTCAACTGCCACAGCGCGCTCGACCCGGCCCTGCCGTTCGGTGGCTACAAGATGTCCGGCGTCGGCCGCGAGATGGGCGCGGCGGCGATCGAGCATTACACCGAGCTCAAGTCGGTGCTGATCAAGCTCTGACGTCTGCCTGTTTCGGCCCTTTCGCGGGGCAAGCACGCTCCCACAGGATCACCACAAGGCTGAAAACGGTGGGGGTCCCTGTGGGAGCGGGCTTGCCCCGCGAAGAGGCCAGCACAGGCAATCCAACACCCAAAATAAAAACATGGAGCACACCATGAAGCACACGCTCGCCTGCACGTTGGCCCTGCTGTTCACCGCATCCCTCACCCAAGCCCACGAGCTCTACAACCAAAACGGCACCACCCTCAACGCCGACCTCGAAGCCCTGTTCGGCGTCTTCCACAGCGACGAAAGCTTCAACCAGGCCAGCAACCGCCAGCCCGGCAGCAGTAACTGGCGTGAGGGCTACGTCAAATACGGCCTGAGCGGCAGCCAGGCGCTGGCCGAGCGTGGCGCCCTGTACGGCGCCGTCAACCTGCTCAGCTCGGCCACCTGGGGTGATGGCGACGCCGCTGGCCTGACCCTCGGCGACGAACGCCGCACGGCCATCGAAGACCTGTACCTGGGCTGGCGTTCGGCCAACCTGTTCCCCGCTCTGGGCGAAGATGGCATCGACCTCTCCGGCGGCCGTCAGGTAGTGACCCTGGGCGATGGCTTCCTGATCCAGGGCGACCCGGTCAACCTGGGCAAGGTCGACCTAGGCGCCAACTTCGACCGCGGCGGCGCCTATTACCTGGCCGCGCGCAAGGCGTTTGACCGCACCGCCGTGCTGCGCCTGGGCGGCAAGCAAGGCTGGCGCGGCGACCTGATGTGGCTCAAGTCCGACAACCATTACCAGGCCGACACGTCGATGGCGGTGACCAACATCGAGCATGTCGCTGACGCTGGCACGCTCGGGCTCAGCTGGATCCGTGGCCTGGACGTGGATCAGCGTTATGCACAGATCATGGGCCTGGAGCACCGCGACGGCATGGACACGGTCAGCGTGCGCGGGCGTGGCAACCTGGGCGTCAAAGACCTGGAACTGGCCGGCGAATACGTCACCCAGGACCGCACGGGCGGGCGCGAGAACGCCTGGTACCTGGAAGGCAACTGGACCTTTTCCGAACTGCCCTGGACGCCCACCGCCACCTACCGCTACAGCCGCTTCTCGAAAGACTTCGACCCCTTGTTCTATGGCCTGAGCCGTGGCTACGGCACCTGGTTCCAAGGCGAGGTGGCAGCCAACTATGCCGGCCCGTTCAACAGCAACAGCCAAGTGCACCACGTGGCGCTCAAGGGCAAGCCGCGCGACAACCTGACCGTCGGGGCGCTGTATTTCGACTTCGACACGCTCGACACCGACCAGGGCAACCTGGGTGGGCGGGAGCTGGACCTGTATGTGGAATGGATGGCCAATGACCACCTGTTGATCAGCCCGCTGGTAGGGTTCTACACGCCTGAACGCAGTGCGGCCAATGGCGGCACGCAGATGGGCAGCCGCGATACCGGCACCTATATGCAGTTGGTGGTCGGGACGTTTTTCTGATTTGACATTTCTGGGGGTGCTTTGCGCCCCTGGTTCTCAGGCGTAGCCCTGCTCTGTAAGCCAACGCCGCACCCTCATCTGCTGCTCCACGGGCTGATGTGCAATCAGAACACTTAACGCCTGACCAGC
Organism: Pseudomonas sp. E1MeOHC2; assembly: GCF_058745025.1. Lineage (NCBI taxonomy): Bacteria > Pseudomonadati > Pseudomonadota > Gammaproteobacteria > Pseudomonadales > Pseudomonadaceae > Pseudomonas > Pseudomonas sp. E1MeOHC2. Next base: position 5,048,897 of record NZ_CP196675.1, on the reverse strand, counting down.
CTGCAGCCCGCGTACTATCGGCGCCAGTTCCACCCCCTGCACATGCCAGACCCCCAGCGGCTGGTCCGCCGTCACCACGACCTCGGTTTCATCCACCAGCCCGTCACGCAACACCGGCTGGCGCGCCACCCGTACCGTCTGCCAGTCCGCCGCCAGGTGCAGCGGCTGCGCATCTGGCCAGCCCTGGCGCCGGGCCCAGAACGGTTGCCCCACCCGGGTTTGCTCCTGGGCATAAAAGTCCCGGCCAATACGGGCAAAGCGCAGGAACAACTGCTCGATGCGCTGCTGATGAAATTGGCGCGCCAACCCTGCCCGCTCGGGCCTGCGCAGCAGTGTGTTGATGACCACGGGCGCCTGCAGCGCCGAAGACAGTGACTGGAAAATGCCGTTGCCCGACAAGGGGTCAACCGCCATGGCGGCATCCCCTACCCTTAGCCAATTCTCCCCAACGCAGTCGCCCGCAAGGATTGCCGTGCTGCTGCGGGCATGGACCTGCGCCGGCTCCAGGGCCTGGCTATCGAACAGCTCGGCCACCAGCGCGCTTTGCCGCCGACGGTTGGCGCAATACTCGGCCAGAGCGGCCTTGCCCGGCAGCCCTTCGGCGTCCAGGGTGACCTGCCAGTAACAGCGGCCATCTTCGAGGCGAGCCATCCATGCCCAGCCATCCTCCAGGCTCTCCACCGCCGATGCCGGTGTGCCTGGGCGAGCTTGCCAGGTGTTGAGCAGGCTGACCGTCTCTGGCCCGCGCAGGCGGTCGGCTGCCAGCGGTGCCTGGCGGCCGCGGGCTTCGACCAGGAACTGCGCCGCCAGTAACTGGCCATCCTCCAGGCGCACACGGTGCCCATCGGCTTGCGACACCTCGCGTACCCGGCCTTCGATCACCGTCACGCCAGCACGTGAAAGGTCGTCACGCAGCGCCCGGTCAAAGCGTTGTCGGTCGAGCAGAAACTCCTGGTTCAGGTGCAGGTGCTGGCCGTTCCAGCGCACCTGCCGGGTCGCGGGCATCGCTGCCAGCCCCAGTGCGCCGCCAAGGCCCGCGTGGCGCAAGCCTTCCAGCACTCGCTGCGAAACGCCTTCAACGGCGGCAAAGCGGCGCCATTCGGACACCACCGTGACGGGGTAGCCCAGGCGTCGCAAACCGATGGCCGTGGCCGCCCCCGCAGGGCCCGCGCCAAGCACCACGATGGGCGGTTCAGACACCTTCGCCACCTCGCCGCTCAGGGCCATAGAACGCCGCATGGGTGCGCAACCAGTCGAACACCTGCTGCCGGCCCATGCCGGGCCGCTCGCGCAGCAACGCTGCCACCCGCCCGCTCAAGGCGGCGCAGCCCAGGCTTGCGCCGGCCAGGCCACCTGCGCCCACATGGCCACCGAAGTCCGCCTGAGGGCTGCCGAGCCACGACCACTGCCCGGGTGCACAACGGGCATCGCCCGTCATGCGAATCACCCCCGGATAGCTGGCTGGATACACCGCACCACCCTGCGCCGGGCTGGATGCGCACAGCAGCACGCCCGCGGCCTGGGCCTCGGCACAGGCCTGGTGCAGCACAGGCCGGTCCTGAAGCAGGCCAAGGCTGAGGTTGATCAGCGTCGCACCCTCTTCCACCAGCCACAACAACGCGGCGGCCACCTGCAACGCGCTGGTGCTCGCCTGCGCGCTGAACACCTGGGCCAACAGCAGTGGCACGGCGCCCGACTCACGCAGCAAGCCCGCGATAACCGCACTGCCATGCCCCAACTGGTCAGGCAGCGCTTCGCCTTCGCGCAGCACGCCTTGCTCAAGCCAGAACCGGCGCGCCCCCAGCAGCTGCGCTGCCTGGGCCGACGAACAGCCACTGTCGATAACCCCAACGCGCAACTCAGTGCCCATGCTTGACGGCCTCCTGGGGCAAGACCTGCAACTGTCCATCGCGCAGCTGCAAGTGCAAATCGGCATCGGCCAGGGTCGAGGCGCGGTGGCTGATGAGGATGCGCGTGCGCCCGGCGAACAACTGGTCGATAGCCGCGATCACCTCCCGCTCGGTCGCTTCGTCCACCGCCGAGGTGGCCTCGTCCAGCACCAAGATCGCGGGGGCCTGCAACACGGCGCGGGCAATGGCGATGCGTTGTTTCTGCCCGCCAGACAACTGCTGGCCGCGTTCACCCAGCATGCCGTCAAGGCCCAGCGGTAAGCTTTCGACCAGGCTGTCCAGCCGCGCCAGCTGCACCACTCGCTCAAGCTCCGCACGGCTGGCCTCCGGCACCCCGTAGGCGAGGTTCTGCGCCAGGGTGCCGCGAAACAGCACGATGTCCTGGCTGACCACGGCGATGCGCCGACGCAGTGCGGCCAAATCCAGCTCGCGCAGGTCGGTACCGTCCAGCAGAATGCGCCCGGCGTCGGGGTCGTAGAACCGTTGCAGCAAATCGATCAGGGTCGATTTGCCAACCCCGGATGCACCGCTGATGGCGACCTTCAGGCCACCCGGCACGCACACCTCCACGTTGTTCAGTACCGCCCCTTGGCGCCCGTCGTGGGCAAAGTGCAGTGCTTCCAGGCGCAGTTCGCCTGGCCCCTCCGGTATCGGCCGTGGTGTGGCCGCCGGGCGCACGGCCACGGCTTCCTGCTTGAGCTCCATCACCCGCCCCAGGCTCACGGCCATGCGCTGTACCGCCACATACAAGCCCAACAAGCTTTGCACCGGCCCGACCGCCATGCCCATGTAGGTGGAAAATGCGATCAGCGCGCCCAGTTGCCAGGTGCCCTGGATCACCCACCAGCCGCCCACCAGAAAGGCGCAGGCACGGCACCAGGAGGTCAACGTGCCGGGTATCGCCTGGGTAAAGAACTCGGTCACCTGGACCTTGAGCAACTGGCTCATGTAGCCCTGGCCCAACTGGTCGAGGCGCCCGGCTTCCCGCCCCTGCTGGCCGGCCGCCTGGATGAACTTCATGGCGGGCAGCGTCTCGACCAGAAACGACGACACATCCGCCGAACGCTCGCGCAGGCTACGCACCTCGCGCTCGACCTTGCGCCGCATCCAGCGCAGCCATAGCACCTCGATCGGGATCAGCAGCGCCAGTAACAGCGACAACTGCCAGGACAACATGAGCATCAAGGCCACCGCGCCGATCAGCCCGATCACGGCAGACACCGCCGAAAACAGCGAGTCCACGGCAAAGCGTTGGATTTCAGCAACATCGCCGTCCAGCCGCGAAAGAATGTCGCCGATGCGCCGCCGTCCGTAAAAGGTCGGCGATAACTGTTGCAGGTGCCGGTAAAGGTCATCACGCAGGGCAAACAGGATGCGCCCGGACAGCCGCGTGTGCAGGTAGCGGTTGACCCCGGCCAGCACGGTGCCGAGCAGGCCGGCGACGATCATGATCGCTGCCATGTGCCACAGGGTCTGGTAATCCTTGGCGAGCAGGCCTTCGTCGATCAGCGTCTTGACCAGCCAGGGTTGCGCCAGGGCCAGCAGCGAGGCGCCCAGGGACAGGCCCAGCAACACGCCGATGGCGCGCCGGTGGGGGCGGACGAAACCATACAGCCAGGCCAGGGCCTGACGCATGAGCACAGGGTCGCTGGACTCCACCAGCCTTGCGAACAGACTGCCCATGTCAGCTACGCAACTGTTTGAGCTTGCGGTACAGCGTTGCCCGGCTGATACCCAGGGCCTCGGCGGCGGCCGAGACATTGCCCTGGTGGCGGCCAAGGGCGCTGCGAATCAGCTCCAGTTCGTTGTCCTTGAGGCTGCCGGACGGCGTCGTGCCGCTGGCCAGTTCATCGAGCAGGCAATCGGTGAGGTGATCGAGGGTCAGCACCTGTTCACCGTCCTCGCGCATGGCCAGCGCGGTGCGCACGACCATCTCCAGCTGGCGGATGTTGCCCGGCCAGTCAAAGCCATCGAGCAAGGCGCTGAGCGCCGGGTCCAGGGTCACCCCTTTGGCGCCGGACTTGTCCAGCAGGCCCTGGATGATCCCGGCCAAGTCCTCTCGCTCGCGCAGGGCCGGCAGGCGCAGCGATACGCCATTGACGCGGTAGTAGAGGTCTTCGCGAAAATGCTGTTCGAGCACCAGGCGCTTGAGGTCGCGGTGGGTGGCGCAGATCAGCGCCACGTCGATGTCCTGCTCGTCGCCCGCGCCCAGCGGCGCCACCCGGCGCTCCTGCAATACCCGCAACAGCCTGGCCTGCAGGGCCAGCGGCATGTCACCAATCTCGTCGAGGAACAGCGTGCCGCCATGGGCCTGCATCAGCCGCCCGACCATGCCGCCACGGCGCGAGCCGGTGAACGCACCCTCGCGGTAGCCGAACAGTTCGGACTCGATCAGCCCTTCGGGAATGGCCGCGCAGTTGACCGCAACGAACGGCTTGTCGGCCCGCGGGCTGGCCTGGTGCAGGGCCCGGGCGACGACCTCCTTGCCGGTGCCGGTCTCACCCAGTAGCAGTACCGGCAGGCCGTTGCCCAGGCCCTGCCGGGCCATGCGCAGGTTGCGCGCCAGGCGTGGGTCGCCGCCGGCCAGTGCATCGAGCGCAGGTGACTTGTTGGCCTGCGCCGGTTTGCTTACCGCCACGCTGCCATTCAATTGGCCATGGCGTGGCAGTTGCAACGCACGGAAAAAGAATTCGCCCTTGGCGGTCTGCACACTGCTGACACCGCCCTGCCACAGCCTGGCAATGAAGGCAGGCGAACGCTCGCCGAGCAGGTCGCTGCTGCGGCGGCCGATCAGCTCCTGGCGCGGCACCTGCAACAATTGGCAGGCACTGTCGTTGGCTGCCAGCACTTCGCCGTCCATGCTCAACGCCAACAGGCCGTGCCAGGCACTGTTGAGGTACTGCGGGCGGCTGTGGAAGGCCAGCACCAGCTGCTCCGGGTGGCACAGGCCGAACAGCCGGCCTTCGATGTTGCCGGCTGCCAGCATCAGCGTCGACAGGCTGTCCTGCGGCTGGGCCATCACGCCTTCGCGGGTGATGTCGAGCACGCCGATCACCTCACCGCGCGGGTCACGCAGCGGCACCGAGGTGCAGGAGAATGGGCTGAGGCGGTCGAGGTAGTGTTCGCCACAGTTGATCAGGGTCGGTCGCCCTTCCACCACGGCCGTGCCGATGGCATTGGTGCCGCGCAAGGATTCGCTCCAGCAACTGCCGGGGTGCAGGTCACGCAGGCCTTCGCGGCTGAGCACGTGGGTCTGGCCTTCGATAGCCAGCACGTTGGCCTGAGCATCGCCAAGGATGATGATGCCCGCCTTGCCCTGGCGCGAGACCAGGTAGTCCAGCTCGGGGGTGACGGCGTCGACCAGCAGGCGGTTGCGCTCCAGCAGCATGCGCAGGTCGTTACCCTGCCCCAGGCCCAGGCCAACCTGCTCGCCTTGCAGGCAGTCCAGGCCATGGCCCAGGCTGCGGCGCCAGGACGCGTCGATTTCGTCGCGCAGCATGCCCAGTGGTAGCTCGCCTTCGCTGGCCAGCTTGAGGCGGGCTTGGCGGGATTCGTTTAACGGGTCTTGGGCGTTTGTTATTAATTGTCGCGCCATTTTCTACTCCGGCTGCGCCCCGCAAGGTGGCGGGGTACGGGCTTGGGAATTTTGCGCAGTGTGCGGGAGAAAAGGCTGGGCGTCATCTGGTTGATGGGTTGGGATATGGCTGGGCGTGCATGGCTTGGGTTTTGAGTGCGCGCGGAAATCGAGCGCCGCCCGCGCGGCGCTTCGCGGGGCAAGCCCGCTTGTGTCTTGGAGAGGGAATAGAATCTGAAGTGAGAGCGGTGAATGGCAAGCTGATAGCCCGAGGTGCCCAGAGCACGTGTGGGAGCAAAAGCTGCCATTCACCGTTCCACTTTGGCGAGAGCCCGAACAGTTGGATGAGGGGCGTAATCTCGAATCACAAGCGTGGGCCAAGCCAAAGCGCTCTCACTCCTTGAGTTTAAGAGGGTTTGGCCATGTCTTCCTCTGTCGGCATCGATGTTTCCAGTGCCACACTTGCTGTTCACATCCGCCCTGAGGGGGTGAACTTCAGTGTTTCCAATGACTTGAAGGGATTCCAACTGCTCGTCGAAAAGCTTGGCGGGTATGCAGTTTCAATGGTCTTGCTCGAAGCTACCGGTGGCTACGAGTGCAATGTCCTCAAAGCGCTGCAGGATGCCGATTTTCCGGTTTGCCGGATCAATCCCAGTCGTGCCCGGGACTTTGCCAAGTCGATGGGTAAACGCGCCAAGACCGATCCCATTGACGCAGCTGTTTTGGCTCACCTGGCTGAAGTTATGCCCCCACGGCCTTGCCAGGTGATGACACCCGAGCGGGCCTTGCTGCGCGAACTGCTTATGCAGCGGGATCGCTTCGTCCAACAGCGCGACGATGACAAGCGGCGCCTGAAGCAGGCGCGGGCTCCCAGTGTTTGTTTGCGGTTGGAACAACACATCGCCTATCTGAAGGGTGAAATTCGAGCGCTGGAACAAGAGATCGCACAGCAGGCAGCAGCTTTGCCTGATGATCGGGTTAAACAGCTCACTCAAGTCAAAGGAATTGGTCTGATTACTGCCGGAAAGCTGATGGCCTTGCTGCCAGAGCTGGGCCAGGTGGATAAGAAGGAAATTGCCGCCTTGGTCGGTGTTGCGCCGTTCAATCAGGACAGCGGCAAGCAGTCGGGCAAGCGTTCAATCTGGGGGGGACGCTCACAAGTCAGGCGGGCGCTCTATATGGCCTGCTGGGTGGTGATACGGCACAACAAGGACTTCTGCGAGCGCTACAAAGCACTGCGAGCCCAGGGGAAGTGCGCGAAAGTATCGGTGGTGGCGTGTATGCGAGTATTGATAGTGAGGCTAAATGCGATGCTCAAGACCGGAACGCCCTGGAAGGAGCAAATAGCTCATTCGTAGGAGCAAGCCTTGCTGGCGATGCCCGGCACAGCCGGGCCTGGGGCGCTACGCGCCCCATCGCCGGCAAGGCCAGCTTCCACAAGAAGACAGTTGCTCCCACCTCTGTTTCGGGCCAGTTACTCCTGCGCCTATGGCGCGCGGCGCCCTGGGTGCATGGCTGGAGATAGATGAAGGACCGCGGCGCTCCCCTCTATATTGGGTCGGCAAACAAAGCGGACAGAGGTGAACTTACAGGAGTGACTGACCACGAAACAGATGTGGGAGCGGGCTTGCCCCGCGAAGCGCCGCGCGGGCGGCGCTCTATCTGGGGGTGCCAGAAACAGCGTACAACTTGCTTTCAACTACACGCCCGCTAAAGGAGCCTAAACGTCAATCCAAGAACTAAAAAGTACACACTAACTTACAATCTTCAGAAAGTTCCTAACTTATAGCCAAAACGACCACACCCTGTTCATTTAAATCCCTCCACAGCCCTCCTACCCTTCAAGCTTGCCCTCGCCATCAACTTTAACCCACGCAGCAGCGATCACTGGACTTCCCCCCTCTGCATCCAAGCAAATCGACGTGGTCAATCACCCAGGCTCCTGGCCTTACCCAGGATGAGCGGCTCGACATGCTGACCGTGCACGCGGTAGCTCACCGTTCGCAGTGGGAAGGTCAACTTACCCTTATGCATGACGTCACACGGCAGATGTTGCGCTTGCCCGACGACGATTGCGACCACGACCGACAGTGGCGATCACTGGAGCAACTGATGACCCTGCGCGGCATACCAGCTGACGCGCAGCAGGCCTGCTATTGCTGCTATGAGTCGGATGCCAGCAGCCGCTATGCACTGCCCGCCATCAACCACATGGCACTCAACGAGAACGAGATCCGCGCCTATCGCTATTACGGCAAACGGCTACCGCAGCCGTCCGATGACCTGTACAAGCTGCCCCCGCTATCCCGCAGCCAAGTGCTGCTGCATGTGCTCCTGGCGATCGCGTTCGGTCGACACTTTTACCTCAACCCATTGTTCACCCCTTGGGTGAAGTTGCTGGAAGCCACCGACTCTCCCCGAGAGCGCTGTCGGGTGTTGGCAAGCCAACTTGCAGCTCACCAACACGTACTCAAGGGGCCTAGTCCGCATGGTTGAAGCATCTGTTTTACAAACGCTGGGGCAAGCAGCACTCAACAGTGCGCTGCCTGTTCCACCCGACACTTGCGTACCCTGCTCCCTGCCCGGCGCGCTGTTCTCCCTCGACGGCCGGGACGGCTGCGACCAATTGCTGGGCATCCCCTCCCAGAGCGGCGTTGGCCCCACGTGGTTTCGCAACAACCCCTGGATCCGTGATCAGGCACGTAACCACCGCGATACCTTCCTCCAGCAGGTGCTGGAGCATGCCGGCAATACGCTGGGCAATGCCTGGTTAGCAGAGTTCTATGCCTTTGCCGCCAGCGAAAAGCTGCAACTGGTGTGCATCGATGACGAGATCCGCCTCGACGAACTGCCCCCGCCCGTACTCGACCACATGGGCGAGCGCAGCCAGCACGGCTATGGCTTTTCCCTGCACAGCAATTTCTTCTTCACCGACCACAAGATCTATTTCGCCACTTTCACCCATGTGCAGTGGGCCGAAGCGCCACGGGAAGAGTACGTCGACGAATACGGCACGCACCGCATCAGCCCGCCGTACACCTGGCACACGCCCAGTGGCCTGTACCCGGTCAGGCAAGCCTGTGAACAGATGGCCCGGCACTACTCCGAAGCCAAGGCCCGGGCTCGTTTCTGGCAAGGCGTTATCGGTGCGGGCGAATTCGCTATCGGGGTGTTGGCGATGGTGCCAGTGGTCCGTGGCGTCAAAGGCGCCGTAACGCTCGGCCGCTATGCCTTCGTTGCCCTGGAGGCCGCGCTGGCCGCCGACGCCATGGTCGACGGCAGCAGCCGCATGATCACCGGCGAAGGCCTGAGTATCGGCGAGCAGTTCTTCACCGACCTGGCGCGCCTGGCCAATCCCGACACTGCCGAGGCACGTGGCAAGCAGGTGTTCATGGCCATCAACCTGGCACTGCTGCTGCCAGCCGCCCTGGGCGGCGCCCGTTGGCTGATGCACAAGCTGCGGCCCGACAGCATGACCACCGTACGCCTCGACAATGCCGCACTGTCGCAAGAGGAAGTCCGCCGCCTCGGCAACCGCAGCGCCGGCGAAGTCACCGTACTGGAGACCCGCATCCAGCGACGCACCCGCGATGGTGAACTGCCGGTAACAGCGCATGAACTGCATTCGGTGGAGCGCAATGCCAGCCTGGTCGCCCTCAATGTGGTCGGCGGCAAGGCCGACTACGCCTACATGGCAACCACCCTGCGCGACCGGCTGGTGGCCATGATTCAGCACAGCATCGGGCCGGTGCGCATGGGTGGCAGTCTGACCCGGGTCGTCGCCGATGCCGGCGAAGAAGCCCTGGCGGCAGCCCTGGTCAGCCACTGGAAGGTCAAGCCGGAGAACATCCTCGGCCTGAGCACCCACCCTTCCCGGCCCAGCCAGTTCGGTTTGAAGAACAAAAGCGACCAAGGGATCGACATGCTGGTGTACGTACCACCACCGCCCTCGATGACGGTGCGTAATCCGACGACGCAGGAAATGCGGCACCACATCGATGGGCTGAAGGGGACGGCGCCGCTGGAGGAGTTGAAGTTCGAGTCTGGGACGTTGTTGGTGATCGAGGTGAAGACGACGTTGGGGAAAAGTAAGACACCTGGGTTCATCAGCACTCAAAAGTCAGGAGGTGAGACCAGCCTTGTACGTATACGAAGATTAATTGAAAACAAGCGACAAGGATGGAATGAAAAACTTTTATCAACAGCAGATGAAAATTTTTCAAATAAATTACAAGCAATCAAAGAAAGTACAAGCTCAGGAAAAACAGCCTACCTGCACGCTCAAGTATTTTTTGACTCCAACGGTGTCCCAAACGTTCTTACAGGCAATAGCGCCGGCATACAAATAAATCTCTGGAATTAGCAATGAGCAAAAAAAACCAAAACAGGCTTCCAATCAGTCTTAATCAAATCCAAACCTGGGCCTCTGATGACTTGATCGTAAGGACCGAAACCCTAACCTCCTACATCGGAAACGGCGGTTCACTTGACCTTGCTTGCGGCGAACTACACCGAACTGGAATGAACAGTATTGGCAATGGACTGCAATATGCGGCCAAGCATTCTTACAACTGCGTATCATTGGGGTTCATTTCTGGAGTTGCCAGGAGACTCGTCGCCGACCTAATACTCATCAAGAATCTTGAAAAATCTCGACAGATGGCCATTGAGGACCTAGATGGCTTAACGTTTGTAATATTATGTACAATTGCAACAGGGCAACTCCGACTCGTAGCACCCTTTAATCAAACCGTACTCTCAGCTTTGGAGGGTGGATACGGCGTCGAGGATGGAAATAACCTACCGATTGGCACCACCCTTCGCTACGCCGCCTTCGGCCTGACCATTATCGGCGATTGGCTGGGCAAACCGCTCGACCTCGACAAGCACGCCCTGCCCCGCGACCCTGCCTGGGGTCAATTGGTCGCCCATTGGCGCGAAACTGATCCCGAGAAACTGGCACCAATTCTGGTGGCGGCCTGCGATACCCATGTCCAACGCATCGCCCTGACATCCCGCGAACTCGACTCCGGCAATTTCGAGTTCGGCTCCCCCTTCGAAGCTGTCTACCCCGCCGAGATCCTGGCCATTCTCAACCTGCGCCGTTCGTTGGGCCTGCAGAATCCTTCCATCGACCACCCATTGATGAAAACGCCCTACGCCCAGCTGACCTGCCCGCCAGGCATGCGCTTCGAGGCCGATGACGTGCTGATGCGTTTCATGGCTGCCGCCTGCAAATATGATCCCGATGCCGTACCGGCGGGCCTATACGAAGCAATTCTGCAAGCGGCGCAGAGGGTTGAGCGATGACAAGACAAGGTGCGATTCGAAAAGGCGACCCCCACAGCGGGGGTGGTCGGATGGGTGAAGGGAGTGGAGTGCTTGTCAGTGGGCGCCAACACTGCATTCTCGGTGATCGTGCGCCGTGCCCGCTCCATGGCGGGACATTTGCACTGATCTCTGGCGGTGACGGGAGTGTCTTGTTCAACGGTATTTCGTTGGTGTTCGAGCCGGCAGAGCTTGCTTGTGGCTGCAGGGTCTCATCTACCTGTTCGGGACCTTATGCCAAAATGGGGTGAACGATCTGAAGATTATTGGTTTCGTGCACAGGCCTCTTCGCGGGTAAAGCCGCCACTGGGACCAGGGGTCCCTGACCCTGCGGATTTACCCGCGAAGAGGCCATCAAAGCCAATCACGGCTGCTGATTCTGGCTCAGGTACTTGTCCACCGTCGCCTTGCCATCCCCCGCATCCCCCTGCACCTGCCACAACCGCCGCTCAATCCCCTGCGCCAGCAAGTGCCCCACCGCCGCCTCGATCGCCGACAGCACGCACAGCTGCGCCGGTTCATTGGTGGTGTACCCCACCTCGGCCTCCAGCAACTTCTTGAATTCGATGAACTTGAACACCCCGGCACTGCGCCCGACCGAATAGATGGTCTTGCTGGTCATCACGTTGGCCAGCACCTGCCCGGTGCGCACATCCACCGCGCGCAGGTTCACGGTCACCTGGTCCACCCGGTACTCGCGGGAGATGTCGATACCCAGGTAGCGGGCGCCCTCGCCGCCACTGCGCACGTTGGTGTCGTAGGCGATGATGCCGCCTTCGAGCATCAGGTTTGCGGCCTGCAGCGGCGGCAGCTCGCCCATGATGTTCTCGGCCACGTCCGGCTTTTTCTGCGAGGCGCGGATGATCTTGCGTTCGGTCAGCAGGTTCTGCAGGCCTTCACGCTCCAGCACCACGAACCAGCCACTGGCGCTCAACGCATCCATCAGCATGCTTGCCGCGCCCTGGGTGACGCTGGTCGAGAACGAACTGGCCGGGGTCGGCTTGTACTGCCCGGTCTGGTCGCGGAAGCCGTACACCACCGCCATCAGCCGGCCCTTGGGGCGTGGCATGTTGATCAGGTCGTAGTAGGTCGAGGCGCGCGGGGTCAGGGTCGGGGTTTCCGAGTCCTGTTCGGCCGACATGGGTTCGCGCAGGCTGCAACCACTTTGCAGGCCCAGGGCGGTGAGGATCAGCAGCGTGCTCAGCAGACGTTTCATGGTGTTCTCTCCCCAACATAAAAGCCCTTCCCTCTCAGGGGTTCAGGCCGCTGACCTCAATGATCGAAATTTCTCCAGTGACGCGGTCGGTGACCTTGATGCTCAACGCCCCTGAATCGTCGATGACGTCGATCAGGAAGGCATCGGTGGCCATGCTTCCGGTGCTGCCATTGCTGATGTTGTCCAACAGCTGCGACAACATCCGCGACTCCAGTTGGTTGCTGAAGCGCTCCAGGGCCGTGGTGCCGGAGAAGGCTGAAGCGCGGTCCTTGAGGTCGGGGTCGTCGTAGTCGTTCTGCGCCTGGGCGTTGTTGAGCAGCCAGGTGCCGTTGAGCGGGTTGCCACCGAAGGCCGGGTTGACCGGGGTGTACACCAGCTCGGTGGCCTGGGCAGCACAGGCGCTGGCCAACAGGCAGGCGGCGATGCAACGGGGAATGCGGGTGTTCATAGCTCGTCCCTCTCCAGATCGGTGGTGTCCTGCAGCAAGCGTTGCAGCTTGCGTTGAATGATCTGCTGCTTGACCAGGTCGGCGGCCGCGATGGCCTCGTCTTTGAGTTCCGTGGTGTTGGGTGGCAGGAAACGGCGGTACATCACTTCGCGTTCGAACTCCACGGTAACCAGGCTGCCCCAGCGGGCATCCGGGCGTTCGCGCACCACCAGGTTGAAATCCAGGCGGCTGGTGGCGCGCAGGCGGTCGGCGAAGTAGTAGTAGAAGTCGTGGCCGATGTGCGAGATGGTGTTGTCGACGATAAACCCCATCATCTCGTCCTCTTCAGCCGCCTTCAGCAGGCTGCTCGACGACGCCGCCAGCAGCAGGCTCAGGCACAGTGCAGCCAGGCGCTTCATGGTGTGTCTCCCGCGCCAGCCTGGGGCTGGAGGCCATTGGGGCTGTCGGCGAACGCCTGCTCGGCGACGAACTGCCAGTCGCTGTAGTGCTCCAACCCTTCAAAACCCGACCACTCGGCGGCAAAGCCACTGTGTTTGAACGGCGTGGCATCCGAGCGGCTATGCACGCCGGTGATGCGGCCGTCGATCGAGCGCAGCAGGCCCCAGTCGTCGCTGTTGGTGATCGGGTCCGGGTAGAGCCTGCGGATGTGCCGTTTGGCCTCGGGGAAACGGTTGTCCTGCAACAGGTCGGCCAGCTCCTGTGGGTACTGGGCCAGCCCCGGCGACGCGCGGTAATAGCTGCGCAGCGCCTGGGCGTACTGGCTGCCGACCCACAGCAACTGGCGCTCGTGATCGCGCTGAGCGGCGCTCGACCAGATCGTCCCGGTGGCGGCCAGGGCCACGCTGCTGACTGCAATCAGCAGCAACACGCCCAGGTAGGTGAAGCCGGCACAGGCCTTACCACTCGGCATAGAGGCTGCCATCACGCGCCCTCCCTGTTGCACCGCTCTTGATGTCGGCCACACCACCGGCCACGCCTTCTGGCGGCGGCACCAGCTGCCAGGCATCGCTGCGCTCGGTGATGGGGTCGACCGGGGTGTTGCGCAGGTAGCGCAGTTCGACCAATTGCTCCAGCGAATCGGGGTACTTCCCGGTGTCGCCATAGAAGTGATCCAGCGATTCGCGCAACACCGCCAGGCTCTGGCGCAGGGTGGCCTCGCGGGAGCTCTCCAGGCTGTTGAAGTAGCGCGGCATGGCAATGGTCATCAGCGTGGCGATGATCGCCATCACCACCAGCAGTTCGATCAGGGTGAAGCCTTGGCTGCGTTTCATGGCCGTCACCATTGCCCGTAGGGGATGTTGTTGAGGCCTTTGCCACGGGCCTTGGAGTACACGTCGAAGACGTCTTCGCCTTCACGCGGGCTGTCGGGGCTGCTGTCGTAGGCACGCAGGCCCCAGGCGCCCTCATCGTCATCCTTGGCCGCCAGCAGCGGGTCGTGGGGGATGCGCCGCAGGAAGTAGAACTTGGCCCCTTTGGCACTGCGTACATCGCGCACGCCCTCGACCAGGACCTGCAGGTTAGGTGGGTAGCCGCTGGCATCCAGGCGTTTCTCGATGTACCCGGCGTCGAAGGCGCGCTTGTAGGCATCGATGGCATCGCGGATCTGGTACAGCGCCTCGCGCAGTTGCTGCTCCTTGCCGCGACGGACCACGGTTTCGGTTAGCGGCGCGGCCATGCTGGCGAGCAGCCCGAGCAGTGCCAGGGTCAGCACCACCTCGATCAGGCTGAAGCCTTGCATGCGGCGTTTCATGGCCGCGGGCTCCCGGTGGCGGGCACTACGGCCATCTGGCTTTGCACGGTCGGCGTGTCACTGGACGGCGCATTGCCCGGTACATCGGTCGGTGGCAATGGCGCCATCTGGCGCACCTGCAGGCTCGATTCGGTGCCGGTGGCGAACTCCATGTCCGAAGGGCTTTGGTACGGCAGGTTGCGCACGATGCGTGGGGTAATCGCCAGCACCAGTTCCGACTTGCTCATGTCGTCCTTGTTGCTGCCAAACAGCCGGCCCAGGCCGGGAATGTCACCCAGGCCCGGGATTTTGTTGCCGCTGGCGTTGTGGTCGTTACGCACCAGCCCGGCCAGCACCTGGGTTTCGCCGTCGTGCAGGCGCAGGCTGGTCTGGGCGTTGCGGGTATCGACCTGGACCGGGATGGTGCCCTGGCGCGTGGCTTCCAGCGGGGTGGCGTTGCTCACCTCCAGCGCGATCTTGATCGCCACTTCGTTGTTCAGGTGCACGGTGGGCTGCACTTCGAGTTTCAGACCCACATCCAGGTAGGTGACGCTCTCAGTGATCACCGGGCCCTGGGTCGAAGGCACCGAGGTGGCGCTGATGATCGGCACCCGCTGGCCGATGTGGATGCGCGCCTGCTCGCGGTTGCTGACGCGGATCACCGGGCTTGCCAGGGTATTGATGTCCTTGTCCTGGGCGTTGATCTTGGCCTGCGGCGCCGGCGAGATGCCGATGCGGCTGGAGTCGATGCCGCGCAACTGGTCTAGCACGCTGACCGGCTTGCCGTCGGAGGTCAGCACGCCGAAGGTATTGGGCCATTGCAGGCCGAGGTCGAGGATGCGCGAGGTGGCCACTTCCATCACCTCCACTTCCAGCACCACCTCAGGGTTGGACTGGTCCTGGGATTGCAGCAGTTTCTCGGCCATGCGCACCGCATCCGGGCTGTCGCGCATGGTCAAGGTGTTGAGGCGCTCGTCGACGAAAACGTCACGGGTCTTGAGCATGGTCTTGACCATGTTCAGCGCCGTGTTGGCGTCGATGCTGGTCAGGTAGAAGGTGCGCATGACCAGTTCCTGATAGTCCTTGGTCTTCTGCGGCGAGTCGGGGTAGATCATCAGGGTGTTGTCGTTGACGATCTTCTGGCGCAGCTGGTTCTGCTCCAGCAGCAGGGCCACGGCGTCCTCGATGCGCACCTCGCGAACGAAGATGGTGGCCTTCATGTCCGGGCGCAGGTCTTTGTCGAAGATGAAGTTGATACCGGCAACCTGGGACAGCACTTCGAAGATGGTCTTCAGGTTGGCATCGCGAAACTCCAGGGTCACCGGCCGCTCCAGCTTGCTGCGCAGCTGCGGGAATGGCTGTGCGGTGCGCGCCTGGACGTTCTCGATGTCGCTGCGCAGGGTCATGCCCTTCTGGTTCTGCGGGTCCAGGCGCAGCACTTCGCGCATGTAGCGCTCGGCGCCAAACAAGTCACCCTGGCGCAGGGCCGCCTGGCCGAGAGCGACACGTTCGTCAAGGGTGCGGATCAGCTCCAGCTGGCGGTTGCCCTCCTGGGCGCGGCGGTTGTTCGGTTCGATGCTCAGCACCCGCCCATAGCCCATGCGCGCACCGGCAAAGTCGTGACGGATACGGTCGCTGTCGGCCTGGCTCAACAGTGCCTCGACCGCTGCCTGGCGGCCATGGGCCAGGGCGATGTTCAGTTCGGTGTCGCGCGGGTCGTCACGCAGGGCCTCTTCCAGGCGCGCGATCCCGGCTTCGTACTGCCCCTCCTTCATCAGTTCTGCGCTGTCTTCGCGTACCGCACTGGAGCCGCAGCCCGCGATGGCCACGCACAGCGCCAACAGCAGGAACGGAGCAGGCTTGCACAGCTTCGATGACTTCATGGTGCGCTCCCGACAGACAAGGTCTGCGACTGATGTAAAGGCAGGTAGACCAGGCTCAGCTCGTTGGCCGAGACCCGGTCGAGGCGGTAGGTGTCTTCGATGACGTCGCCTTGGCGCACGACGTAGAGCTTTTCGCCACTCTGCAGAAACACCTGCAGGTCATCGCGGTCGCCCAGGCGTCCGACGAACTGGAAGGGCAGCTCCGGGGCGGTGGGTGCGGCGACCACCACGGGTGCGGCGATGACCGGTTGTTCGGTGACGGTGGCCAGGGTTTGAGGTTTGCTCCAGCGCTGGCTCGGGAACAGATCGGTGGAGGCCTGTTCCGGCCTGTTCGCAGGCAAGCCCGCTCCCACAGGTTCCATGGGCACCCCCGATCCTGTGGGAGCGGGCTTGCCCGCGAAGGCGGCAACGCCGTCCTCCTGGCCAAACCAGTGCCCAGGCGCCCACGCCAACACGGCAGAAAGCCCCAAAAACCCAACCCAGATCAGCGCACGTTGAGTATTCATCACGACCTCGACAAGTAGAGGGTCATGCGCAGGCGGGCGTTGAGCTCGCTGTCGCCGATGCGTTTGCGTTGCAGCTCAAGGTCTTCCAGCACCAAGGTTGGCAGCTGGCCAAGCAGCCCCTTGAGGAAGCCGCGAATCTGCGGGTAACTGCCGCGTACCGGCAACACGATCTGGTAGCGCGCCAACTGGGTTTTCGGGTCGATGCCCAAGGCGTATTCGCCGCGTGCCAGGCTGATGTGCTCGGCACTGGCCAGGTGATACAGGCGCTCGATCAGTTCGCTGGCCTGCGGCTGACCGGGCAGTTGCTGACGCAGGGTGTCGAGGGCCTGCTGCTCGGGTTTGACGGCGATTTTCAGCTCGCCGCGCTGCACCCGCCCTACTTGCACACTGGCGTCCGCCTCGCTGGCGCGCAGTTCGCGCACGGTATGCCAGTGCGGCAACACACCGGCCAATGCCACACCGACGGCCAGCAAACCAACGGCGACGGCAGCCAGGCCCACCGGGCCTACGCGGCGCAGGTGCTCCTGAATGATCAGGCTGCTGAGCGGATCAGGGGCGCGCATGGCCGGTCTCCCAGGTAGCGGTAAGGGTGAAGCGCACCGGGTGCTCCGGCTGGCCCATCATCACCTCGTGGTTGAGCAACGAAACATCGCTGAGCTCGGCACTGGCCTCCAGCCGTTGGTGGTACTGCAGCATCGCTTCCAGGTTGCGCGCTTCGGCGGCGATACGGACCTGGCCCTTGCGGGCGTCCGGGGTCAGGCCAAGCAGCGCCACATCGTCCTGCGGCTGCGCTTCGAGCATGGCGAACAGTTGCTGCCAGGGCCGTTGCAGTTGCTGCGAGACACTGCGCATCTGCGCCAGGCGCTCGGCCTGCTCGCGGCTGGCAGCGCTGCTTTGCGGGGCTGCGGTGGCCGGGCGCCGGCCCAGTTGCAGTTCCAGGCTGTGCAGGCGGTCTTCCAGGTCTACCTGCTCGACCTGCAAGCGTTGTTGCAGCAGCACCAGTGCGGCCACCACTGCACAGCCCAGGGCCAGCAGCGACCACGCCAAGGCGCCGTTGCGGCGGGGCTGGAATTCCAGGTCGAGGCGGCGCATGTCAGGCCACCGCCCGCCACATGGCGCACAGCGGGTCGGCTTCGCTGGCCGGTTGGCACAGCTGCACCGCCGCCAGTTGCGGCACGTCGCCCCGGCCAGGCGCATGCAGGTAGACCTGCGGCATATGCTCGCCGTACAACTCGCAGGTGCGTTCGATCAACGCCTGCAGGGCCTGGTCGCTGTCGGCACAGCCTTGCGCCAGCACCTGTTGCCAGGCACCGCCGGCGGCCAGCAGCAGCACGCTGCGGCGCGGCTCGGCGAGCACGAAGAGGAAGTCGCCCGGTGCCAGTTGCGACGAGCAACGGTTGTAGGCGGCCATCAGGTACGGCTGCACCGAACGCAGGTTCAGGCGGCTTTCCCGGCCAAGTGCCTGCAACCGCTGCAGCAACGCCTCGGGCAACGCCGTGGCAATGCGTGCGGCGCCTGCCGGCTCCGGGGAGAGGACGATGCGCCAGTCGCCCAACGACTGCCCATAGAGGTTCTCGAAGCAGGCCCGCGCATAGGCCTCCAGCTCGCGTGGATGGCCAATGGCGTCGCTCCAGGGCACCAGACAGAAGCGGCTGTAGCGGGCTGACAGCAGCACCCGCAACTGGGCACCGCGCACGGCGTGCTCGGTCAGCAGTGCGGCCAGCGCCTCGACGGCGGCCTCCCAGGCCGGTTGGGCAGCGTCGCAGCTGAACTCGCGGCTGCCCAGCCACTGGTGTTGATTGCCATGCCAGCAACCCAGGCCTACACCCTCGGCGCCGAGCACGGCACAGTATTTATGAGCACCACGATCACGCAATGAATGTGACACGGTTGATCTCCTCAAGGGTGGTGCGGCCGTCACGGACCAGGTCCAGGGCCGAGGCCCGCAGCAAGCGCAGGCCGCGCTGGCAGGCGAGTGTCTTGATCTGCGACAGGGGGCGGCGTTCGACGATCATCTGCCGCAGGTCGTCGTCCAGGTGCAGCAGCTCGGCAATGGCACTGCGCCCGCGATAGCCACTGCCACGGCACTGGCCGCAGCCCTGGGCGCGAACGAACGTCCAGCCGACCACGGCGGCGCGGGTCAGGCCCGAGGCCTGCAGGGTTTCATCGTCAACCTCGCACGCCGTGGCGCAATGCGGGCAGGCCAGGCGAATCAGGCGCTGGGCGAGGATGGCGTTGAGCGCCGAGACGAAGCTGTAGGGGTCGACCTGCATCTGGCTGAAGCGGCCGATCACATCGAAGACGTTGTTGGCGTGGATGGTGGTGAACACCAGGTGCCCGGTCAGGGCCGACTGCACGGCGATCTGTGCGGTGTCCGGGTCGCGGATTTCGCCAACCAGGATCTTGTCCGGGTCATGGCGCAGGATCGAGCGCAGGCCGCGGGCGAAGGTCAGGCCTTTCTTTTCGTTGACTGGGATCTGCAACACCCCTGGCAGTTGATACTCGACCGGGTCTTCAATGGTGATGATCTTGTCCACGCCATGGTTGATCTCGCTGATCATGGCGTACAGGGTGGTGGTCTTGCCGCTGCCGGTGGGGCCGGTGACCAGGATCATGCCGTAGGGTTCGGCGGCCAGTCGGCGCAGGGCGCGCAGGGTCTCGTCGGCAAACCCCAGTGCCTGCAACTGCACACCACTGACCTTGTCGGACAGGTCCTGTTTGTCGAGCACCCGCAGCACCGCGTCCTCGCCAAAGATGCTGGGCATGATCGAGACACGGAAGTCGATCTGCCGCTCGCCCACGGCAACCTTGAAACGGCCGTCCTGGGGCACGCGCTTCTCACCGATGTCGAGCTCGGCCATGACTTTGATGCGCGAGATCACCTGGTCGGCGAAGGCGCTGCCGCTGGCCTTGCCCGCGCCATTAAGCACGCCGTCGATACGGTACTTGATGGTCAGGCCCTGGCCGGTCATGCCCAGGTGGATATCGCTGGCATGCAGCTTGAGGGCGTCGTAGAGGGTCGAGTTGACCAGTTTGACCACCCGGCTCTGATCTTCACTGATGCTGGTCAGTGACAGGCGTTGCAGTGGGTCGCTTTCGCTGCTGGCTTCGCTGTCATGGCCAAGGGCATCGACTGCATGGAAGCTTTCTTCATGGCGGGCCAGAAACGTCGCAAGCTCCGCGGCGTGGGCCAGGTACAGCGGCGCGCCTTGCAGCACATCGTCAATCCAGGCCAGGCGGGCAGCGTCGAAGGGGTCGGCGAACACACCCAGCAGCTCACCGCTCTGCTCGATCAGCACGAACTCGCGTTTCAGGCATTGGGCCAGGCTGACCTTGTCGAAGCGCGGGGTGCTGGCCAGCAGGGCCTGGCTGTGCAGCACCGGGTAATGCAGGGTGATGCCCAGGCGGCGGGTGAAGGTGTCGGGGGTGTCGTTGGCCAGGCGTTCCAGGCAATTGAGCAGGCGTTCGTCATCGGCTTGCAGACGGGCCTGGGCCAGCAGCTCGCGTGAAAAACCGACAATCTCGAGTACTTCGGGCATGGCCTGCGACTCCGCTCAGGGGGCGCGTCGCAGGCTGGCTCAGCCAGGGCAGCGGGCGCCGCTATTCCCCTGTGAGCAGTTGTTCGTCGTCGGGACCTGGGGGCTTGGCGCCATTACGGCGGCGGTCGGCCAGTACCCAGCTACCATCGTACAACTGCAGGGGGAACGATTGGTTCCTGTTCTGGCGTCGTTCGACGAACCCTTCTGCCGGGTTGTCCGTGGCCCTGCGCCGGCGCTCGATGCCCATCAGGTCGAAGATCGCGCGGGCCAGTTCCGCCAACGGGAACGGCTTGAACAGGACATGGGTCACGCCAATTTCGGCAGCTCGCTCACGGACCTCGACGGTCGGGTGGGCGGTGATCAGCACGAAGTGGCACTGCCTGTTCTTGCGCACGGTCTCCAGGACCTGAAAACCCTCCATATCGGGCAAGCGGTAATCCAGCACAATCACTTTCGGTGCCAGGCACTCAGCCTGCTCGATACCACTGGCACCGTCGTGGGCAACATGAACTTCCAGGCCTTGCGCCTGCAGATACGCTTGCAGGTTCTGCGCAAGAGTCTGTTCGTCATCGACTACCAATACTCTGTTCACCAAGGTCGACTCCCAAATACTGCCCGGTTTCCCGGTCTGCGAAGTGCGGCCTCGATAAGGCTTGAGCAGGCTTCGTGCCAGGCGTGAATAGTCATGATGCACCACTGTAAGTCGTTGATCTTGCAAGGGTGCCCGAGAGCACCCGGCGCGCTGCGAGCAGGCAGGCTCGCCCGGTTCCCCATATCCGGGGAACTTGATGGCACTTTGCCAAGCCGTTATTCCCCAGCTTTGGGGAAGCACCATCAGGGGCCTCAGTCGGCGATTTCCACTTTAGCGGATTCGCGCAAACGTTGGCGCACGGCTTGCCGGGCCTGCGCCTGCAATTGCCCCGTGAGCGTGGCCCTGGCCAATACCAGGCCCTGTTCCCGTATGACAGAAGTGTTATCACTTTGGTTCTGCGCTCCTTGCAGTGTTTGCCGATTGGCCTCATAGAAGGCCTCCACGTGTGCCTGGCTGGGCGCGTCGACCGCGCTGAGCTGGGCATACACCTGCTGGGCCGCCATCTCGCGACGGGTGTATTCAGCGTACTCTGCCCTATCAAAGCCCGCCTCCGCCAGCCGCCGCTCGAACACCGTCGGGCTGCCAAACGCCGCTTCCACTTCGCCGAGATGGCCTGATACTTGTTCATCAGTGATGGCGATGCCCTGACGCTGGGCCTCCTGCCAGAGCAGCTCCTTATCGATCAGATCGTCCAAGGCCTGGTCGCGCAGGCGCTTGTACAGGGTCGGGTTGCGGATGCTGGCCACCGCTCGCCCCTGGGCTTCAAGGTATTCGGTGAAGTAGCGCTCCAAGCGCGTGGCATTGATCTCTACACCGTTCACCCGCGCGACCGGCACATCGGCCCAGCTCGCCTTGGCGACCATCAGCAACAGGCACAGCAACAGGATACGCATGGCGACCTCCGCTCAAGGAGTGTCCGGCACAGGCCGGTACGGGGTGACCGAAGTAAAACGCGGCCCAGGCAAGGCCACCGCAACCACGTGGGCACCGGCCATGCCCTGCCGGCGACCGGGGCCGAAACCCAAGGCCGGGGTCAGACCGGTACTGACATCGTGCAGGCCTTCCAGGGCGCTGATCAACTGCTCGCGGCTGGCATCCCGGCCAATCTGCTTCAACGCTTCGGTGAGCAGGCGCAAAGCGCACAGGGTATTGACCTGCAAGGACGCCTGACGCGGGTCGAGGCCCCGGCGTTGCTGCAGGCCAGCCAGGGTCGCCAGGCCCTGTTCGGTCCAGTCTTCGGGCACGAATGGATAGGCGAGGAAAACCCGCTGCGACCACTGCTCAGGCAAGCTCGCCACCGCCCCGACAACCTGGCTGGACGCCGCGAACAGATAAGGCTGACGGCCTGCCGCCTGGAGCGTCGCAGCCAGCTCGGCAAAGGCTTGGGCGCGGCCAAGAAAGACGATGCCCTGGCCATCCACGGCCTGGCCATCGAAAGCCAGCAGTGGGCCTGGGGTCCAGCCTTGCTGCACTAGGCGTTCGCGCACCTGCTCGGCCAGCGGCGCTTGCTCGTCACCGGCATAGATTACGCGCAGGCCCTCTGGAGCCAGGCCCAAGGCTGTACGGGCATGGCCGGCAAGGCTCAGTAGCTGCGCGGGTAAGCCCGGCAGGGGGTCGAAGATCTGGGCACTGCCGCCACTGCGCGGGGTACTGCCGATCAGCGGCACGTTCTGTTGCGCCAGCACCGCCGCCAGTCGTTGGTCGAGCATCGGCGCCAGTGGCGAGATCAGGCTGAACACCTGCTCCTGGTCCAACAGCTGATGCAGGGCCTGCTCGGCGCTTTGCGGGTCGCTGCCGGGGTCGAGCACCACCAGTTCCAGGCGCCGCCCATGCACACCGCCTTGCTGATTGAGTTGCGCCAGGCCGTCTTCGAGCACCGCCCGCACCACATGGCCTGCTTCGGCCAGCGGCCCGCTTGCGGGGAGCAACGTCCCCAGCCGCAGCACACCCTCCTCCACGCCTGGGTCGCGGTCCTCGGCCAAGCGTTTGAGGTAGGCCGTGAGGTTGCGCTGGTCGGCCAAGGTCAGCTCGAAACGCGGCATGGCTGCGTCGAGGTGATTACCGGCAGGGTCCACCCCCTGCTGGATCGCCCTGGCCAGGCTGGCGTCGGTGTAACCGGGGTAACTGCGGCCGTTGGCCTGTCGCTCGCCCTGGCCCAGCGCCAGGCGTTGCCAGTCAAGGCTCGGTGGGCGCACCCCGCCTTCGGCACGGCCGCGGCCGTCGCTGCCGTGGCAGCTGGCACAGGGCAACACGCTGGCCGGCACGCTCATGTCGCTGGCCCCCACCCGCGCCAGTAACTGCGCGTCACTGCTCGACAGGCCTTCGCGGTACAGGCGTTTTCCCGCTTGTTCGTGCTCGGTGAGGTCGAGGGCGAAGGCAGTGCTACATAGGCTGACACCTAGCACGCACACCAGGCTTTTGTAGGCGCGACGCAAGGCCGCGCCTACAAGGGCTTTGGCGCGCGCAAGGTTCATGATGTTCACCGCCCTGCCAGAGGTTGGGTCAGCAGTTGCATGCGCTGCGCGATCGCCACCGGTGGCGCATCCGGGCGGATCTTGCTCCAGCGCTTGCCCGCCACGTCACCGGCAATCAGTTGCGTGGAATGCTGCTCGGGGCTGGGCAGGAACTGGCCGATACGGCCCAGTACCAGATCGACACTGGCCTTGTCGCCGGTCAGGAACAACCAGTTGGGGCCATCTACGCCCTGCTTCTCGGCAAAGGCCTTGAGCGCCGCCGGGGTGTCGTTCTGCGGGTCGCTGCTGATCGAGACGAAGGTCACCCGCCCGGCCAGCTCCGGCCCCATGGCTTCGCGCACCTCCCGCAGCTTGCGGGTGATCAGCGGGCAGGCGTCAGTGCAGTGGGTGAAGATCACGTTGAGCATCACCACCTTGTCCTTAAGCACGTCGCTGTAAAAGCGCAGCTCGCGGCCGTTCTGGTCCTTGAGCACGGTGTCGGTGAACCAGGTCTGGGCATCGCGGGTGCCGCCGCCACTGGTCATGGTCTGGGGCGCAGGCTGTGGCTGGGGTGCTTGCTGCGCATGGCCTTCATGGGCGAAGGCCACCG
Organism: Pseudomonas sp. E1MeOHC2; assembly: GCF_058745025.1. Taxonomy (NCBI): domain Bacteria; kingdom Pseudomonadati; phylum Pseudomonadota; class Gammaproteobacteria; order Pseudomonadales; family Pseudomonadaceae; genus Pseudomonas; species Pseudomonas sp. E1MeOHC2. The sequence goes on along the minus strand of NZ_CP196675.1, from coordinate 5,025,109 downwards.
AGGCAAGAATCCACAGGCAGCCGCCCAGTACCAGCCAGTCGAACGTGCGCATGCCGACGCGGCGAGAGGTCAGATGGCTCATGGTTGCACCTCGCTGTCGTCGGCAATGTGTTCGGCGCTATGCTCGGCAATGGCCGTGCTCTTGGCATGCACCCGGCGGGCGCTGAGGCGGTTGATTTCCTCGACCAGTACCGCCGGGTCGGTGAAGCCGTAGTAGCGGGTCCAGTGCCCGCTGCGGCCGTCACCGACCAGGATCAGCGGCGGGTGCTGACTCAGGTCGGCGCTGAAGCTGCCCAGGCCTTTGAGGGTTTCGGTGATGGCGTACGGCGTACCGGTTAGCCAGCTCCAGCCCGGCCCTTTCTGGAAGGACTTGGCGTAGTTCTGCAGGCGCTTGGCGTCATCGCGCTGGGGGTCGACGCTGATCGATACCAGGTGGATTTCCTCGCCCACACGGCCGCCCAACTGTTGCTGGACCTTGCCCATGATCGACGACACCACCGGGCACACCGTGGTGCAGCTGGTGTAGATGAAGCCCATCACCACCAGGTGATCACCGACCAGATCCCGCTCCAGGCGCACCGGCATGCCGTCCTGGTCCAGCAGCGAGACATCGGCAAAGCGCACGCTGGCCTTCTCCTGTCGCGCTGCAGGCGGTTGCTCGGTATGGCCGCTGTGGTCATGCCCAGCGTGGGCCAGGGCCAGGTTGCTGGACAACAACAGGGGCAGCGCCAGGCTCAGGCCTAGGCGTGTAAAAGCATGCTTGGCGTTCATCGCACACTCCTGATTTGCAGCTGGGAAGCGTCCCCTTGCGCGGCCGTGGAGACCGCAGCCGGCAGGACGCGCAGGCTGGTGTAGTTTTCTTCGGCAAACTTGCGCCCTAGCGACGGCGACTGCACATGCAGGTACCAGGCGCCGGCTTCTGGCAGGGTCAAGGCCGCCTGATAGACGCCCTCGCCCACCTCTTCCAGGCGCAGGTTGCGCGGCATCGACGACGGCGCCAGGAAATAGCGCAGGCTCAGGTCGTTCAGGCCCAGGCGCGGCTCACCGTCGTCGCCGACGATGCGCACCCGTGCGGTGAAGGCGCTGTGCTGCGGCATCGGCTGCTCAAGGCCGAGGAACTCGGCATGCGCGCCCTTGTGCTTGCGGGCATTCGGCGCCTCGGCCACATCGGTGCTGAAGCAGTGAATGATCTGCGGCTGGTTGAGCAGGAAGGCCACGTCGAATTTGCCGGCCGCCGGCATTTTCACCGTCGAGCCGTACACCCCTGGGGCCACCTCGCGCAGGCTGCGGTCGACGACGATGGCGGCCCGGGCCTGATGGCCGCGGTTGTTGTAGCCAGACATCGGCGCGTTCATGCCCTCGGCATAGAAGTAGGTGGTGTTGTCCACCGGGTTGACCACGAACACCGAGTTGTCGTCACGCGACACCGACAACCCCTGGGCCAGTGGCAGGTCGCCGGCCTGGCGTGGCGCGGCGGGGCCTGCATCAAAGCCCTGGACGATCGGCGCGCGCCCTTCGCCAAGGCTGCCCAGGTTGATCATGCTGACCTTGGGCGATGCCAGCCCACGAACGTAGGCATAGCCCTTGGTGAAGGTCAGCTGATACGGTTCGGCCGCCACCGGGATGCGGTGGATGAGCTTGTCGGTACTGGCGTCGATCACCAGGGCCTGGTTCTCCAGGGTGTTGAGCACAATGCCGTAGCGGCCATCACTGCTGAAGCGCATCGGGCCCAGGCCCTGCTCGGCCGTGACGGTGTGGCGCATTTGATGGCTGCGGGCATCGAACACCCGCACCGTGCCCTCTTCGCCATCGACCACGTAAACCGCCTGGGACAGCGCCGAGTAGCTCACCGACAGCGGGTGCGGGCCCACCTTCAGGGTCTTGGCCAGGCGCATTTCGGGGATGTCGATGATGCTCAAGGTGCCGCTGTCGCGGTTGCTGACGTAGGCATAATGCGAGTCACTGCTGAAGGCGATCTCGTGGTGCCCGGAGCCTGTGGCGAAGGACTTGAGCGTAGTGCGCCCGGGCACGTCGATCACTGTGACCCCACCCTTGGCCGGGTCGCTGCTGTTGTTACCGACCCAAAGCCGATGCTGGTCCGGTTGCAGCGCCACCCGTGTCGGTTGCTCGCCAGCCTCCAGGTCCGCCACGCGGGTGAAGGTTTCGGTATCAATCACCGCCACCTTGCCGCGCTCGGGGATCGACACGAACACCTGTTTGTCGTCACCGGTGGCCGCCCAATCCATGGGCCGACCCGGCAATTCGATGCGGGCCATGGTGCTGGTGACGCCACCCACCGACACCGTCGGGTCGATGACCGTCAGGCTGGCATCCTTGTTCAGCATCAACAGGAAGTAGCTGTTGAGGTCGAGCAACGGCCGGGCGCCAATACTGCTTTTGAGAAACAGCGCGACACGGGCCTTGCAGCTTTGGTCGCGGTCGCCGACCGGCGCTGACTGCGCCGGGTCGATCCAGGCGCCCGGCGCCATGCCCGACAGCGGCTGGCCGCTGGTCTGGTCGCTGACCTTGAAGCGGATGCTGGCGAAGGCGCCTTCACGCAGCTCGCCCCCGGCCAGCGGCCGGGCCTCGAACTCCACGGTCACGCCGTCCCGGCTCAGCCGATGCAGGGCCTGCGGGTCGGCAGACTCCTGCAACAGCTCGCGGGGATCGCACCAGAGCTTTTCGTACGCCACGCCCAGGCCGATCAGCGCTACCCCCAGCATTACCCCCATGTAAGCAGGGCGAGTCTTCTTGTTCATGCTCGCGCTCCTTTATCGTTATTGTTCGGCAGCCGTTGCTGGCAGCGCTTCGTTGGTCACCCGCAAGATCCCCCACAGCCCCGAGAGGTTGCCGTAGGCGGCATAGTCGCGGAACAGGTAGTCCCCAGGCACCGCGTTGGCTCCCCCTGCGCTGGGCAGCATGAAGCTGAAGTGCGCCGCCGGCAGTACGCTTTCCTGGGCACCGATGTAGATCGACATCGGGTTGTAGCCGAAGCGCACCGAGCCGATGCCAGGCAGGTTCATCGGGTAGCCATTGGCGTCGTTCTTCTCCGCCTGGTAGGCATGCAGCGGCCACAGGTGCCCGTCCAGCTGGTAGGTGATACCGCGGCTGCCACCGCTTGGCATCAGCACATGGCTGCGTGCTGGCTGGCCAGGCTTGGCCCAGAGCACGGGCGTTTGTGGATCGCCACCGACCAGGGCGTTGCTGTAGGCCATGTGGGCGTTTGGCACATCGGCGAAGCCATTGCCGTCGGCATGGCCGAAGGGTGCGTCCGGCGCCATGCCAAAGCGCAGCCACAACGGTTCGGTCTTGTAGTTCATGGCCATGTTGCCGTTGTCTTTAGGGTCGCCCGGCACGCCGTTGCCTTCCGTGGCGATACCTTCCACAGGGCGACCATCAGCCCAGCGCATGTTCATCGAGCGCTGCCACACCGTGACGAAGTCGCGGTAGTCCGGTTGGCCGGTGACTTTCACCGTGGCCTGGGCACGACTGGCGGTGTCTTCGGTGAAGGTGGCGGTCTGCGGCAGGATGCTCATGGCACCCACCAGGCCTTTTTGCGGTTGTTTGATGAAGTCCGACGGGGTCAGGTTCAGGCCGCCGAACTCGATCGCCGTGGTGTTGATGTTGTCCACCGTGCGGCCCAGTTGCAGCACCGGCTTGCCTTCACGCTCCAGGTGGCCGGCGTAGTACTGGTACACCTTGGACGGGTAGGCGCCGCTGGTGCCGGCACGCGGTGGCACGGTTTGCACCGGGTTGAGGCCGACGTTGGCACCATCGGACTTGGTGATGTCGTAGGCCAGCAACTGGGCATGCAGGCCGACATGGCTGGAAGGCCGCATCAGGTTGTTGTTGAAGGCCGTGGAGCCTTCACTGCCGTTGCGGTCACGCTTGACCACGTTCTGCATTACTGCGGTGCTCGGCAGGTCAGGCATCACTAACGGCAAGCGGTTTTCCAGGGTGATGCTGATGCAGTCGCCGGCATTGGCGCGCAGCACCAGGGGCTCTACCGGTACGCCGGGTTTGAGCTTGCCGGTGGTTGCATCCAGATCGGCCTTGCGCACATACAGCACGGCAGTCGGGTCATGCAGCGGTGCGCTGTGGCCACCGACGGTGAAGGTGGTGCCGTCCTCCTCATCAATCACCGTGATCTGCGGGATGCTGGTCTTGCGGCTGTTGAACACCAGCGTGCCGCCAGCGGTCTTGAGCGGGCCACCGACATGCTGGCCGGCACCCGCCGGGTCGGCGATGCTGACCCCGTGGCGGTTCTCGAGGATATCGTTGGCCAATGCGGCGACGACTTCGTAGCTGCGTTTGACCGTCGCCCGGGTGCCAATGCCATTGGCGTTGGTGGTGGTTTTCGGGCAGATACCGTCGAAGTTCACGGTATTGCGCATGGCCACTGGCTGCGGGTTGTTCGACAGCGGGAACAGGTCAGGGCGCAAGGTGGTGTAGTTGCGCATGATGCCCCAGATGCCATTCCAGTAACCTTCCAGTGCCGCGTCCAGCGAGTACAGGTAGTCGCCGTTGGTGGCGGCGGAGCTGGAGATCATCGACACCGGCGCCATGAAGCCCAGTTGCTCGGAGATACCGATCATCTGCGAGGCTTTCCACCCCGAGTTGGAGCTGCTGCCGAAGCCCGAGCCATTCTGCAGCCACTTGACCCCGTGCAAGGTGACGTTGTGCTCCTCTTCATGGCCACCGGCGTGCATGCGCAGCCGCACGTTGTCGCCCGAGTAGGTGCGCAGCATCGGTGTGAACGGGTCACCGGGCTCACTGCCAGCAGTGTTGATGTGCGGTGGGAATACCGTGGTGCCACCGGTCGGGCCTACCGCCGAGGTGATCGCCGAAGGCGCCATGTTCATCGCCGGGATGGCGCGGTCGGTGCGGCTCTGCAAGGCATAGCTCAGGTCGCCGCCAAGGCCGTCGGCCTGCATGCCACGCTTGCCGTCCGGGGCCACCTTGTTGGGGTCGAACACCCGCAGGGCCAGCGGTTCGTTGCGGTAGTTGACGACGAACATGCCCGGGTCATCCACCGAAATGGCCTGTGGGCACGGCCGGCTCGGGCATCCTGGGCTCAGCCCGCCGCGAGACTCGACCACCGATTCGAGCAGCGACGAGGCTTTTTGCCGTACCGGTGGGTTGATGGCGTAGCGGAAGCTGTCGGCAGTGGCCGGATACGACTGGCCATTGGGAATACCGTCCGGCCCCGCGCCAACGTACACACCGGCTTCATAGGCATGCTGGAAGTCGCTGTACTCAAGGAAGAACTCACGGTAGCTATCGTTCTTGCCATCGCCGTCGTGGTCGCCGGTCTTGATTACCGCCTGCCACGAGGTCGGCCCGCCGTCCTGGCGGGCAGACGGGTTGTACAGTTGCTCGCCGGTTTCGGCGTGGTACCAGGTGGAGCCGGCAGGCTCGGCCAGCACGGTGGCGTACAGGCCCAACTGCTGGTGAGTCGATGGGCCGAGATGGTCGTGGGTAAAGATGGTGCCCAGCCCGCGGTCTACGTTATGCACGTTGACCACCGGGTCGGCAAACCAACGCTGCATGGCCGTCCGCGCACCGAGCCAGTCGGCCCGGCCGAAGCGTCCGAAGAAAGGATGCTGCTTGGCTTTCGGGCAGGCGGCGGTACCGTCGCGGCTATCGCCTTCGGTGCAACCGTTGTAGGCGCGAATGGCATGCACACGTTCGACCACACTGCCGGGCGAGAGAATGCCGTCCTCGTAGTTCCAGCCATTGGCCGAACCGTCGGCTGCGGTGAGGTCCCACTTGGGCAGGTGGATATGCTGGCCGATCACGTCGGTCGGGGTGCGCACCTGGTAGTCGTCCATCTCATAAATCGACGGGATCAGGTTGGTGTGCTGGTACATGGTGCAGTCGAAGGTGTTCATGCGCATCACCAGCGGCTCTGGCGGCCGCTGCTTGGTGATTACCGGCCAGGCGTCTTCCCAGAGGGCGATGATGCGCGCCTGCGGGAAGTGGTAGCCGACCTTGTTGTAGACCGCGTCGAACTGGATATTGGCGCCCTTGTAGATACGCGGGCGGTCTGCGGTGAAGGTTGAGGCGCCACGGAAGTTCATGCCCGTCAGGCTCTCGCCGCTGGCGTACTCGCCGACACCCGAGGACTGGGTAAGGCGCTTGCCACGGTCGTCCATGCACGGTTCGAAGAACGGCGCACCGGCAGTCGGCAGGGCGCCGTTGGTGCGGAAGTTACGCGCCACGGGCTGGCTGCCCGGCATCAGCGCATAGCTGGGGTGCTCGGCCTTGGCGTGGAATTTCATGGCCGCCTGCTCGACTTCGGTGCCCTCTTCTGGCAGGTAGATCGGCTTGGCCTTATGCACCACCTTGGAGAAATCCAGCTTGGTGGTGGTGGTCTGTGCTTCACCACCTGCCGAGACTCCGTCCAGCGCATGCCGGCCGAGGCCGCCATCCCAGCCATCGACCTGGTTGGGGTCCAGGTTCGCCCACAGGGCATTGCCGCTGTTCTTCAGTTGTTGAGCAAGCGCAGGGTCGAGCATGTCCAGCGGCGGGGTCGGTGGTCGCTGGCCTACGCTGCTTTCCATGCCACCGATCCAGAACGGATAACCCGGGTTTTTCAAGGTGCCGTCGGCGTTACGGTTGGTCTCGCTACGGTCGACCAGCGCCAGGGAGCCGACTGCCTTGGGCCCCGCGTTGGCATGGCCATTGTCATCATCGCCCTCCTCGTCGTCATCGCCCTGATCATTCGCAGCCACCAATTGCTCTGCCAGCTTAGGCACCACGACGACCTTGCCCGGCATGGGTGCCATGGCTTTGCCAGGCAGCGGGACGATTGCGGGGATTGGCGTACCGGCAACGATTTCACCGTCAGGCAAAGCCCGCGCGCCAATTGCCGGTTTGCCGCTGCGAAGGGCAAACGGCGTGCTGTGGAAGCCGTTTGCGTCCTGGCCACTGACCTCCAGCCGGGTGCCTTCCTCGAACACATCGTGCACCCGCCACATGGCCCACATGCCTTGGGCAAAGTGCGGGTAGAAGTGGCAGTGGTAGATGGCATCGCCGGCGACGCGGTTACGGTTGCCGGAGCCGCCGTTGGCGATCTCGTAGGTATAACCGATGCCCGGGCCGATGCCCTGGGCGTCCACGTAGTCGGAGTTGTCGTCGTTGGGGTTGAACAGCCACTGGTGGCCATGCAAGTGGAAGATGTGCTGTTCATGACCGTTGTGGGTGTTGCGGAACTTGGTGAAGTCCCCAATGTAGCTGTGGTGGACGTTGGCCGGTTCCGACGGGTACAGGGCCATGCTGGCCTTGACGCCCACGGCATTGGCCGGCGGGGTCTCGCCTGGGCGGATGTTCTCCAGGCCGACGTTGGCCGGCACGTCCACCAGTGTGCCGATATCGCCCACGGTGTGGGCACTGAGGAAGAACTCCTCGTAGGCACACGACAGGCAGTCGTGCATCGGGCCCACGCCCAGGCGGTTGGCCACGACTTCCGCGCCCATGCCACCCGAACCGTAGTTGATCATGAACGAGTCGCGGGTCGGCTCCAGCACATGGCCCATGATCGGGTCGGCCCAGTAGCCGGGGAAAGCCTGAGTCGCGGCCACTTCGTCGGCGAACTGCGAGGCGAAATCACGGAACGCGTCCAGCCGGTTGGGCAACGCCGGGTTGCGTTTGCTGACGCTCTCCAGCGGGTAGGTCGAACGGGGGAAGCTACCGTCCGGGTTGGGGCCCATGACGATGGCATCGGTTTCGCTGTTGAGGATCTCGTTGCCATCGACCATGGCGATGATCGGTTTACCGGCCTTGCCTTCGGTGATCCACGGCTCGGCCTGCGGATAGCGAGCCTGGTAATCGATTACCGGTTGGCCCGTGGTGGTACGACCGGTGGTGGCCAGGCGCATTTCTTCTTCAGTCAGGGTATTGCGGTAGGTACGCCCACCTTTGGGCACCACCACCACCTGGCCGAACAAGCCATTGGCAACGTTGCCGGCGCCGCCCTGGCCGCCGAAGGTCGCACCTTGGCTGGTGGCGGCGAACGCCCCTTCGCGTTCGGCATACAGGGTGTAGCTGCGGGTGTTGCCCGGTGACACCAGGAAGTTGCCGTTGCGGCCGGTGTTGGCGGCGATATCGCCAATGCTGTTGACCGCTTGCATGCCGTTGACCTGGAAGCCTACGTGGCGGTCGTTGACTTGCTCATCAGCGACGAAGTGCTCGCCGCCTTGGTTCTCGAACTCGGTTTCCGGCCCTTCCCCCTCCTCACCTTCGGCCTCGTTCTCTTCGTGGTCGATACCGTGCTTGTTGGGGTTGGCCTGGTAGGCCAGCAGGTTGGTCAGGTTGACGGTCAGGCAGTCGCCTGCGGCCACACGCAACACGATGGGCCGTGGGCGTTTGTCCGGGCGCAGGGTGACTTTGCCTGGCACGGCAGCCCCGCCTTTACCGAGCGGAACCTGGTGCTCGTCCACCACATCCTCGCGCAGGGCGAACATCATGCCATTGGCGTTTTGCGCGCCGAGGCGGTTGAACATCAGTGGCTGGTCCAGTGCCACCACATTGGCGACCAAGGTGCGTTGGCACTGCACAGCTGCCTCGCTGGTCGCTACCCAGCCGAGCAGGGCCAGTACGAGTGATGACAGGACGGGGCCTTTGAGCGGGGTCGACATGCTGCACCTCCGGGACACAGGAACTCTGCGAGGAGGCTGAGCAAGGTACATGCCAGATGAGAATTGTTATATTTTTCGGTGAGTTACAGGGTCAACCGAAACAGATTGGGGAGGATTCCCCAACGGCATTCCCCGATTCGGGGGACGGGGCTGCCAGGCAGCCCATCACCCGGTGGATCAACCCACCAACCCGCGCACGCAGAAATACAGTATCGAAGGCCCCATCAAGCACCCCAAGCCGGTATGGAACGTCGCCGTCAACGCGCCATACGGCACCAGCCGCCGGTCCGTTGCCGCCAACCCTGCGGTCACCCCCGATACCGTTCCTGCCAGGCCACCGAACACCATGGCCGAACGCGGATTGTCCAAGGCCAGCAGGCGCGCCGACACAGGTGTGAACACCATGACCAGGATCGCCTTGATCAACCCGGTGGCAATCGACAATGCCATCACCTCGGAGCTCGCGCCCAAAGCCGCTCCAGTCACCGGCCCGACGATGTAGGTCACCGCGCCCGCGCCAATGGTGGTCATGCTCACGGCATCGCGATAGCCGAACGCATAGGCCACCACCACGCCGACAATAAACGGCAGCACCGTGCCCAGCAGCAACGCCACGGCGCCAATCATGCCGGCCTTGCGCGCCTCGGTGGCTTGCACCTCGAATGCGGTGGCGACGATGGCGAAATCACGCAGCATCGCCCCACCCATCAGGCCGATGCCAGAGAACAGCGCCATGTCTGCCAGGCCTTTTTGCCCACCGGTGACGGTGCCACCGACCCAGGCCAACACCAGGCCGATGACAATGGCGATCGCCGAGCCGTGCACCCGGCCAAAGGTCAGGTATTTCGACAACAGTACCGACAACCACATGATCGCCCCCACCACCGCAAACGCCGTGATCAGGCCGTTGTGTTCCAGGGCATTTTCAATGATTGGCCACATGTTCAACGACCTCCAGCAGGGGCAACCTGCTCGTGAGTTTCGGGGGCAGGTTCAAGTGCGGGCAACGGTTCACCGCGGTGGCTGCGGCTGATCAGCGCGATGGTCGCACCGCACACCAGTACCGCGCCCACCGCCGCCAACACGGCTACGGGCCCACCGTGCAATGCGGTGACTACGTTCTGCTGGGCGGCCATGGCCACCACCACTGGAATGTACATGGCGCCCCAGAAGCCGACACCGAACTCGCACTCCTTGCTCATGCCGCCATGGCGGTGCATGTACAGCCGCGCACAGATCAGCAGGATCATGGCGATGCCGACCCCGCCCACATTGGATTTGACGCCCAACAGCACGCCCAGGAAGTCGCCGACGATAACGCCGGCAAGCGTGCACACCGCCAGCAGAGCCACACCGTAAATAATCATTGTTGTTGTCCTCAGGTGTTGTCGAAGTTGCTTGTTGTTGTCCTTCGCGTTGCACAGCGTCTTCAGCGGTTGCAGGCCACCTCCTGACGCAACAGTGCGTCGATACTGTCCAGCCGGGTGGACTCGATGGCCAGCACCCTGCCGTCGGCGAATACCGGGCGCGCCAGGCCGCTCAGCACGCTGCCCGGCGGCACTTCCAGGTGCAGGCGTACCCCGCGTTCATAGGCGGTGCGCAACGTCGCGCGCCAGTCCACCACCCGTGCCATGTTGCCGGCCAGATCATCGCGCAAGCGCTGCGGGTCGAAAATCGGCCGAGCACTGCTGCCACTCAGGTAGGTAATCGATGGCCGTCGCAGCTCGACCGCCGCAAAGGCCTCGGCAAGTTCCGCAGCCGGGCCTGCGAGCAGCGGGCAATGGGACGGCACGCTGACCGCCAGGCGCCGTGCAACCCCTTGGCCCAGGCTGCGTGCACGGCGTACCACCGCTGCCATGGCCGCCTCGCTGCCGGCAATGACGATCTGGTTTTCACTGTTGAGATTGGCAACGTACACCTCGCCGCCAGCATCACGCAGCAAGCGCTCGACACTGGCCAGGTCCAGGCCGCTCAGGGCGGTCATGCCGTACCCCTGCGGATAGGCGCCCTGCATCAACTCGCCCCTCAGCGCGACCAGGCGCACCGCATCGGCGAACGCCAAGGCCCCGGCCGTGACCGCAGCGGGATAGGCGCCAATAGACAGGCCTGCCACGTAGTCCGGGGCGGGGCTGTGCTGCATCAACCAGCGGGCCCAGGCCACCCCGGTCAGCAGCAGGCAAAGCTGCACCGCACGGGTGCCTTGCAACGCCTGCTGGCTGTCCAGGCCCAGAGCGTTCTGCCCCAAGGTGTCACTGGCTTCTTCCAGCCATTGGGCAGCCCCTTCAGGCAAGCGATGCAACATGCCCACCTGCTGGGCGCCCTGGCCGGGGAACGCGAACAGGCTGCTCATGCCGTGCACTCCAGGGCAGCCCAGGGGTCGGCCACCAGGCGCGCGCCGAGGGGTGACTTGAGCAGTACGCGCCGAGCACTGCCTGCCCACTCGCGCAGGGCGACAGCGCCTGCCGGTGTTTCCAGTTGCACGTCGATACGGCACGGCGCGCAGTTCAGAACGTCCAGCAGTTCTCGGGCCTTGGCGCGTGCCAGGGGGTGCGGCGTGCGCACGACCAGGTCCAGGTCACTGGCCAGGTGCAGCACGCCAATGCCCGTGGCCAGTTGATACCCCACCCCGCCCGTAGGCCCCCAGGCCAGCCCGGTGGTTTCCAAAAGCGGGGCCACCGCGACCAAGGCCTGTAGCGCAGGCCACGGGCTCGCGGCTTGCCAACGCAAGGCCTCGGGGCTTTGCAGGCGCTGGATATCGGCCAGGCGCATCTGCGTGCCCAGCCGCTGGTCCCGGCGCAGACCGCGCACGCCCACCGCCACCCAGCCGTCAGCGCAGGCTGCGCGGCGCACCACCACAGGTTGACCGCTTGCCACCCCCTGCAACGCCCAGTGCGGGGCACCGCCAGGCAGTGCAGTCAGGGGCATGCCCCAGAGCAGGTCGTGGGCGCGTGGCAGGCTCATCTCAGGCCCCCTGCCACTGACGGCGCAGGTGTTCGCGCACCTCGCGGGAGGCACGCCGGTTTTCACCCGCCAGCCGCGATGCCAGGTCGGTCGAATTGCCGATGTCGCGCACCGCTTCGGCCAGGCAGGCACGCACCTTGGCCAGGTCGGCCGCACTCGGTGTCTGCGCGTTGTCTACGCCGAGGCGTCGCCATAGCAAACCCAGCGAGGCGTAGCTGTCGAGGTCGTAAGCCATCGGCGGCACTTCGGCGGCCAGGGCCTCCAGCGCTTCGACGCTGCGCAGGGTAATGCGCGCAGCGGCGGCCTTGCCCATGGCATGCACCATCACCCCGGCGTCGTCCAATGCGATCAGGCGCTGGGCCTGATAACCGTGCGCGAGGAACGCGCCGGACATCGCCTTGCCGACCAGCAGACCAATCACCGGGTGCCCGGCCAGGCGCGCCTCGGCATACGCCTGCACCGCGCCAGCAAGGGCCTGGTGAATCCCCAGCACTTCTTCGCGGCGGCCATAGGCCTGGCTCGGCACATCGATGACGGCGACGATGGCTCGCTTTTCGCCGTGGCGGTCCGCCTCGACTGCCTCGCTCACCGCCTTGGCCAGCCCCCAGCCCTCCAGCAGCCCAACTTCGCCCGCGCGCGCCCGGGGGAACGGGTTGTGCGCATCCGGCACCACGGCGATGAAGCGTGCCAGCCGGTTGCCCAGTTCGCCATCGATCACCTGCAGCGAGGCGGGGTAGCCCGGCAACGCTTGCCCGCCGGCCAGGCCCGGCAACCAGTTCATGGCACGGTTCATTTGGCTTCTCCTTGATAGAGGGTGCGCACGGCGGCGGCATCCAGTTGCGGGCAGTCATCGCCCAGGCGCGATAGCCGTTCGAGGAACCAGGCGTGGCGCCGGGCTCGGTCTGCGCCGGGGGTGTCGAGCAGTTGCACAAGCTGCTGGCGTATCGCATCCACCTCATCGGCCACGTAGCCGTCCACCAGCCCACTGGCATGGCGCTGCTCGCCGCCGGTCAGGCTCCAGATGAAGGGCCGGTCCTTGGCGTCGTATTCGGCGATGCCGGCTTCTTGCTCGATCACCTGCGGGCCGTTGAGGCCCAGCCGCGCCTCGCGGGTGGCCAGCAAGTGGCTGCACAGCCCGGCCGCGATGGACATGCCACCGAAGCAGCCGACTGAGCCGGCGATCAGGCCAATCACCGGCTGGTAGCTACGCAACTCGACGATCGCGGCCTGGATCTCGGCAATCGCTGCCAGGCCCAGGTTGGCTTCCTGCAGGCGTACGCCCCCAGTTTCCAGCAGCAACACGGCGCAGGTGGGGATGCCGTTACGGTTGTCTTCGATGGCCAGCTCCAGCGCCCCGGCGATCTTGGCCCCACCCACCTCGCCCAGGCTGCCGCCCTGGAACCCACCTTCGATGGCGGCGACTACCGTAGTGCGGCCATTGAGACGGCCTTTGGCGATGACCACGCCATCATCGGCCTGGGGCACGATGCCCTGGCGCGGGAGCCAAGGTGACATGAGCCGGTCGAACGGGCCCAGCAGTTCGCGGAAGCTGCCTGGGTCGAGCACGGCGCGTGCTCGCTGGCGCGCGCCCAGTTCGACAAAGCTGCGGCTTTGCAGCAAGCGTTCGATGTCAGTCATGGGGCGATCTCCTCGAAGCCTTGCTCCAGCCGCAAGCGCACGACGCCGGGGGTGGCGCCAAAATCGTGGATGTCGATGTTCACAGCCGGCCATTGGCGGCCTTCGAACAAGCGCTGGAACAGCTGTGCCCAGCGAGCGCCACTGCCGTTGACCGAGGTCACGACCTGAATCTGCAGGCTACCGGCGATGCCAGGCTCGATCAGCACTTCAAGGTCGCCGGAGCTGACGCAGCCGACCACGGTGCGGCCACGGCCCGGCGCGGCGGCGGGGAATTGAAAGGTCAGGGTTTCCATGTCACAGGCTCCCGGCATTGTCGAGGAACAGGCAGGCCGCCAACAGGTCGGCGGCGCCACCCGGAGAGGCATTGAGTTGCAGCAATTGCTGGTCCAACAGGCGCAGTTGCCGGCGCCCGTCCAGCGTGGCGCTGCCGCCGGCATCCAGTACGCCACGGGCGCCCTGCTGGACGCTGGCCAGCCCTTGAGGCCCTGCGCGCCAAAGGACGCAGGTATCAGCCAGCGCCGCCATGATCGCCAGCAAGGCGTCGAGCCGCGCGTGGGTTTCGCTGGCACCGAGGGCACGACTGCGCTGCAGCTGTGGCAGGCCGTGCGCGATGACGGCGGGGAAGCCCAGCTGCGCCTGCTCGCGGGCACCGCCGCTGCCATAACGGCGCTTGATCTGGGCACCATGGCTGTCGCCAAGGGGAGCACCCGGGTCGTCGATCAGCGCGATGCGCCCGGCGCGAGCAGCCAGGGCGCAGGGGTGTACCTGGCCATCCAGGGCGCGGGCTGCCACCAGCAGGCCCAAGGCCCAGATTGCGCCTCGGTGGGTGTTTACCCCTCCCGTGGTCGCCAGCATCGCGGCCTCGCCTTCGCGGCCAATGCGCCCTAGTGCGGTGCGCAAGGGCTGGCCGACTTCGCCGATGGCCTCGGCCGTTTCGGCCATTTGCCGCAGGCACGGCCACAGGGCCAGCGCCGATGCATGCATCAATGCCAGCGTCATGTCCGTGTGGGCGCCGTTGCTGCGACGGTCTACCAGGCCCGGTTTGGGCGACAGGTCGGCTTCGTCGATGAGGGCTTCTACTGCCAAATCCGCCAGGTGATCGGCCAGAGGGATCTCGGTTGTCTGTGCAGCCCTCTTCGCGGGCAAGCCCGCTCCCACAGAGGCCCCACTGACTTCAAGGCCTGCAATGTACCTGTGGGAGCGAGCTTGCTCGCGAAGAAGCCCATGAGATTGCAAGTCGAGTGCTTTCATTACCAGCTCCTGAACCGTGCGGGCGGGTTGTACAGGCCGCCGGACCATTCGACCAGGTCGGCGATACTGCGCGCGGCCAGCAGTTCACGGCTGGCATCGGTGCGGCGGATACCCAGGTCTTCGGGCAATGCCACCAGGCCCTGCTGGCGCAGGCGCTGGGTGTCTTTGGGGTCATGCCGCAGGCCAATCGCGGTGACACCGGCCACGGCCGCGATCATCTGCTGACGCTCTTCGAGGGACCTGGCTTTGTACAGGTAGGCGATGCCCTCCTCGGTGAGCAAGTGGGTGACGTCGTCGCCGTAAATCATCACCGGTGCCAGCGGCATGCCCGCTTTTTTGGCCACTTCGACCGCATCGAGGGTTTCGACGAAGGTGGGCTTGCCGCCTTCCTGATAGGTTTCGACCATCTGCACCACCAGCTTGCGGCCGCGCTCGAGCATCGTTTCGGGCACGGTCATGTCGAGCCACGCCGGTGTTGCATGGCGGCGGCCACGGGGGTCGTGACCCATGTTCGGCGCACCGCCGAAGCCCGCCAGGCGGCCGCGGGTCACGGTCGAGGAATGGCCATCGCCATCCACCTGCAAGGTGGCACCGATGAACAGGTCGACGGCGTACTGCCCGGCCAGCTGGCACATCATGCGGTTGGAACGCAACGAGCCATCGCGGCCGGTGAAGAACACGTCCGGGCGCTGGGCAATGTAGTCCTCCATGCCCAGTTCGGTACCAAAGCAATGCACGCTTTCGACCCAGCCCGTCTCGATGGCGGGAATCAGGGTGGGGTGAGGGTTAAGTGTCCAGTTACGGCAGATCTTGCCTTTCAGGCCCAGGGACTGGCCATAGGTCGGCAAAATCAGCTCGATGGCCGCCGTATTGAACCCGATGCCGTGGTTAAGCGACTGCACCTGATGTTTTTCATAGATACCGCGGATTGCCATCATCGCCATCAGCACATGCACCGGCTTGATGTGGCGCGGGTCGCGGGTGAACAACGGCTCGATGTAGAACGGCTGATCGGCGACCACCACGAAATCGACCCAGGACGCGGGGATATCGACGCGCGGCAGGTCATCGACCCGATCCACCAACTGGTTGACCTGGGCGATGACGATGCCATCGCTGAACGCGGCGGGTTCCACCAGGGCCGGGGTGTCTTCGGTGCTGGGGCCGGTAAAGAGGTTGCCATCCCGGTCGGCCATGAAGCCTGCGACCAGCGTCACGTTGGGGATGAGGTCGACCAGCAGCCGCGAGTACAGCTCGATGTAGGTGTGGATGGCGCCGACTTCGAGCAGGCCGTCTTCCAGCAACTGCCCGATACGCAGGCTCTGTGGCCCGGCGAAAGAGAAATCGAGCCTGCGCGCGATGCCGCGTTCGAACAGGTCCAGATGCTCGGCACGGCTGACGCTGGGCATGATCATGTGCAGGTCGTGCAGCCGCGTGGGGTCGACCTTGGCGAGTGAGCGCGAGAGAAAATCGGCCTGCTTCTGGTTGTTGCCTTCAAGCACCACCCGGTCTCCGGGGGCGAGCAACAGCTCCAGGGCCTCGACGATACGCGCGGTGGGCAGCACCACGCCGTCGGCGAGGTGCCGGACCCGGTCAAGGCGGCGCTGTTTCTCGGCGCGCCGGCGCGACCATTGCGGCGGTGGATTCTTCGTTGTTGTCATGGTGACTCCACGGGTTCGCTGTCGTGGGGCCACCTTAGGGCGAGGCGGGTTTGCGCATCAATCAAGCTGGGTGCGTGATCGTTACGCTCAGGTTAATGAATTGCGGGAGTGGGCTTGGCGCTGTAGGGCGTGATATTAGTGGCGCTCGATCTCATAGGCGCTGCAAGGCTCAGCCTATGCACAAGGCAAAAATGCAGAACACCCCTGCAGATTTACCGATTGTGCACGACAAATTCGCATGCCAGGATCCAGCGATCCTCCAGCGAACTCCAGACTTCACTTGTAAAATCAATAACAAAGCAGGGAGAACGCGATGACCGCGCACGCTCACACTTCGGCAACGGATCATGTCTTGGCCGAGGTCCGTAACCAGATTGGCCACCTCACCCTCAACCGCCCCGCCGGCCTCAATGCCCTCACCCTGGACATGGTGCGCAGCCTGCGCCAGCATTTCGACCAGTGGGCCGAAGACCCTCACGTGCACGCGGTGGTATTACGTGGCGAAGGGCCTAAAGGGTTCTGCGCCGGTGGCGATATCCGCTCGCTGCATGACAGCTATAAAAACGGTGACCACCTGCACGAAGACTTCTTCGTCGAGGAATACGCGCTCGACCTGTGCATCCATCACTACCGTAAACCGGTACTGGTGCTGATGGACGGTTTCACCCTCGGCGGTGGCATGGGCCTGGCCCAGGGCTGTGACCTGCGTGTGGTCACCGAGCGCAGCCGGCTGGGTATGCCGGAGGTCGGTATCGGCTATTTCCCGGACGTGGGCGGCAGCTATTTCCTCCCACGCATCCCAGGTGAACTGGGCATCTACCTCGGCGTTACCGGCCACCAGGTGCAGGCTGCCGATGCCCTCTACTGCGGGCTGGCCGACTGGTACGTGAGCAGCGACACATTGCCCGCCCTTGACCAGGGCCTGGATCAACTAGCCTTCGGCGACAACCCGCTCAAGGACCTGCAAAGCCTGCTGGCCACGTTGGGCACCCAGGTGCTGGACGACGCGCCACTGCAGAAGCTGCGCCCGGTCATTGACCATTTCTTCGCCCTCCCCGACCTGCCGGCGATCATCGAGCAACTGCGCGCCGTAAGCCTCGGCGACAGCCACCAATGGGCCCTGGCCACCGCCGACCAGCTGGAAAGCCGCTCGCCACTGGCCATGGCGGTTACCCTGGAGATGCTGCGCCGCGGCCGCCACCTGGCGCTTGAGGCGTGCTTTGCCATGGAACTGCACCTGGACCGCCAGTGGTTCCAGCACGGCGACATCATCGAGGGTGTACGCGCCCTGATCATCGACAAGGACAAACAGCCTCGCTGGAACCCGCCGACCCTGGCCGGGCTCGAGCGTCAGCGGGTCGACCAATTCTTCGAAGGCCTGTGAGCCCGGGAGTACACAGATGCAAGACCTCGAACTGAGCGAAGAGCAGATCATGATCCGCGACATGGCCCGGGATTTTTCCCGTGGCGAAATCGCGCCCCATGCCCAGGCCTGGGAAAAGGCCGGCTGGATCGATGATGGCGTGGTACGCAAGATGGGCGAGCTGGGCCTGCTCGGCATGGTGGTGCCGGAAGACTTTGGCGGCAGCTACACCGATTACGTCGCCTATGCCCTGGCGGTGGAAGAAATCGCTGCTGGCTGCGGCGCCACCGGGGCGATGATGAGCATCCACAACTCGGTCGGCTGCGGCCCGTTGCTGGCCTATGGCACTGCCGAACAACAGCAGGCCTGGTTGCCGCGCCTGGCCACGGGCGAGGTGATTGGCTGCTTCTGCCTGACCGAGCCGCAAGCCGGCTCTGAGGCGCACAACCTGCGCACCCGTGCCGAGCTGGTGGATGGCGAATGGGTGATCAATGGCGCCAAGCAATTTGTCAGCAACGCCCGTCGGGCGGGCCTGGCGATCGTCTTTGCGGTGACCGACCCGGAATTGGGCAAGAAAGGCCTGTCGGCCTTCCTGGTACCTACCGACAACCCAGGGTTCAAGGTTGATCGCAGTGAGCACAAGATGGGTATCAAGGCTTCCGACACCTGCGCGGTGACCCTCGACAACTGCCGCATCCCTGCCGCCAACCTACTCGGTGAACGCGGCAAGGGGCTGGCCATCGCCCTGTCCAACCTCGAAGGCGGGCGTATCGGCATTGCCGCGCAAGCGTTGGGCATCGCGCGCGCCGCGTTCGAAGCCGCGCTGGCCTACTCCCGCGACCGGGTGCAGTTCGGCAAGCCGATCAACGAACACCAGAGCATTGCCAACCTGCTGGCCGACATGCAGGTCCAGGTCAATGCCGCACGCCTGCTGATCCTGCATGCGGCGCGCTTGCGCAGTGCTGGCAAGCCGTGCCTGTCGGAGGCGTCCCAGGCCAAGCTGTTCGCTTCGGAAATGGCCGAGCGGGTGTGTTCCATGGCCATCCAGGTGCATGGTGGCTATGGCTACCTGGAGGATTACCCGGTGGAACGCCACTACCGCGACGCACGGATCACGCAGATCTATGAGGGTTCGAGCGAGATCCAGCGGATGTTGATTGCGCGGGAGCTCAAGCACTATCCGCTGTAGTTGCTGGGTAACACGGCCCCGCGAAGGGCGCGCGCGGTGTATGGCACCGGCTTCGCCGGTGTTCGCCGGGCAAGCCCGCTCCCACAGGTTTAAGCCGGCTTTAGAAACACACCTCAACGCCAATAACGCGCATCATCCACTGTCCGCGCATGCCCCTCGAACAGCGCGGGCAGTTGTTCCTTGAGGTAGTCGATCCAGGTTCGCACTTTGGCATCCAGGTAGTGCCGTGACGGATAGATCGCATACAGCGCGCACTCGCGCAAGCGATACGGGGCCAACAGCCGGCGCAGACGCCCCTGCTCGATCGCCTGGCTGGCGGTGTAGAACGGCAGCAGGCCAATGCCCATGCCCAGCTCGCTGGCCACCAGCATGGCGTCGGCCACATTGGTGAGGAAGCTGTCGCGCGGTGCGATCACGCAATGATCGACACCTTGGGGGAATACCCAGTCCCCCTCATACATCGGATACGCCATGCGCAGGCAACGATGTTCATGCAGGTCTTCCGGCCGCTCGGGGACACCAAAGGTCTCCAGGTAACTAGGCGCCGCACAGGGGATGCTGAAGATGTTGCCCAACGGCACGGCGATCAATTGCGAATCCGGCAAAGCCCCGTCCACGGTGATCACCACGTCATGCCCTTCGGCCAAGGGGTCGGGGTTGCGCTGGGACAGGGTCAACTCGACCACCACGTCCGGGCACAGCGCGTTGTAGCCAGCCACCAGCGGCATCAGCAGCAGGCCCAGGCCATGCGGGCAATGCAGGCGCAAGCGGCCACGGGGCGTGAGGTGCGCGCCTCGCGCTTCGCCTACGGCTTCTTCGGTCAGCAGCATGATTTGTCGCGCGCGCTCAAGAAAGCGTTCGCCCGCCTCGCTCATGCGCAAGCGGCGCGTGGTGCGGTGCAGCAGGCGGGTCTGTAGCTGGTTCTCAAGCTCGGCAACGATGCGCGACACCTGCGCCGCAGAAATGTCCAAGGCATTGGCGGCCGCAGCGAAGCTGCCGCACTCCACCACACGGGCGAAGGTACGCATGGCATGCAGCATGTCCATGAAGGGTGTGCTCCTTGATCGGTCTTATTCTTACGTTCCAGGCAGGAATCTATCACGGCTTAGCCCATTTATTGTGGATCACCAATGAATACATCATTGGTAAAACATTGAAGAAGGCGCCTGCCATGAAACGTTCGATCGCTGTCCTTGCCGTTGCCGCTACCCTCGCCTCGTTCGGCGCCGTTGCCGACGCGGGCACAAACCAGCCGGTCGCCAGCAGTGGTAACTACGAGTACGGCATGCCGCTGGATGTCGCCAAAGTCATCTCCATCACCCCTGCCAGCAACGCAGCCGATTGCCAGGTAGGCACCGCACACATGGTGTATGTCGACCATCAGGGCCGTACCCGAGAGGTCAACTACCGGGAGATGGGTAACTGCTCGCAGCAATGAGTCAGGCCAGTACCTGGGTGATCCAGGTAATCTGCCGGTCGAAATCGCGGCGCTTTTCCTCGGGGATCGCATCCCGGGCGCGCTCGAAGTTGGCCAAGGTCTGCTGCTTCTGGCGCAGCATGCGCTGCCATTTGGTCACGAACGCCGGCACTTTGTCGCGCATCAAAAGCGGGCCGAAGTACAGCTCTTCGGCGGTATAGGCCACTGCCTCACTGGGTTCGGCGACGATGATTTCGTAGTCGAAACGGTTCTCCCGCAACAATTCTTCGCTGACGATCCGATAGCCATTGTCCATCAGCCAGCCGCGCAGCGCGCACTCGCCGCCGTTGGGTTGCAGGATCAGGCGCTCACTGCCGCTCAAGCGATGCTTGCCACGTTCGAGAATCTCGCACATGGTGTCGCCGCCCATGCCGCAGAGGCTGACGACCGAAATCCGGTCGCCCATTTCGATCGCTTCCAGCCCATCGGCCAGGCGAATGGTGATATGTGCCTCCAGGCCGTTGCGGCGCACGTTGCGCTGGGCCGAGGCAAAGGGCGTGTGCGCCACCTCGCCGGCCACACCGGCTTCGATGGCGCCACGCAGCATCAATGCCACCGGCAGATAACCGTGGTCCGAGCCGATATCGGCCAGGCGCGCGCCCTGTGGCACATGCGCCGCCACGCGCTCCAGGCGCATGGAAAGTGTCTGTTCGTTCAACGTAAGCCCCTTCTCGACAACCGGGCGCGATTCTGACGATCAGGGCGCGGCATTACAATGCGTAAAAGCCCAACGGCTCAGGTTGCGGCAAGGGCGGCCGCTATTTACGTGCTTCCAGTATCAGGTTGAACGGCGTTTGCGTGGCACGCCGAAACCGCGTGAACCCCGCCTCCTCGAACACTGCCCGCAAGCGCGCTTCCCCGGCTTGGGCGCCGAGCCCCAGCCCCACCTCCTGAGACAGTGAGTTTGGCGTGCAGATAAACGTCGACGCCGCGTAGAACAAGCGCCCGACCGGCGTCAGGTTGCCCTCCAGCGAGTCCTCGGCAAACGGTTCCACCAGCATTACCGTCCCGTCGCTCTTCAGGGCGCGGTAAGCATGCCGTGCAGCACCCACCGGGTCGCCCATGTCGTGCAAGCAATCGAAGAAACACACCAGGTCATGGTCGTGGCCCGGATAGTCCTTGGCGGTAGCCTGCTGGAAACTCACCCTGGCACCCAAGCCCGCCTCATCAGCACGCTGGTTGGCAGTCGCGATGGATGGCCCGTGATAGTCGTAGCCGAAGAAGGTCGAGGCCTCAAAGGCCTGTGCCATGACCAACGTCGAGGCGCCATGGCCACAGCCCACATCGGCCACCTTGGCACCGGCTTGCAGCTTGGCCACCACGCCATCCAACGCCGGCAGCCACTCAGGCACCAAAAACGTTCGATAACCCGGCCGGAAGAACCGTTCGGTGCCGCTGAACATGCATGGATGATGGTCCCCCCAGGCCAGCCCACCGTCGCCACGCATGGCTGCGACCAGCTTGTCCTTGTCGTGAAACAGCGCCGCCACCACCGCTGCGCCACCGGCCATGTAGGCCGGAGAATCTTCCAGCGCCAGGGCCATGGCCTGCTCTTCGGGCAGCACGAAACTACCCTTGTCGTGGACCATGTAGCCTGACGCTGCTTGGGCATTGAGCCATTCCCGTACCAGCCGTGGGTGGCAGCCGGTCTTTGTCGCGAGCGCCTCGGCGGTCGTCGGCTGGCTGTCAGCCATCGCCCGGTACAACCCGAGTTCGTCGCCCAGGATGACATTGGCCAGGGTCGCTGCAGCGCCCATGTCACCCACCAGTTTGCCCATGAATTCGTGAAGCCTTGCCTCGTCCATGACCTGCCCTCCTCTGCAAGAAGGCCACCGTCGACGGGGGAAGTCCGGGTCCGAGGGGGCGGTGGTCGTTGGAATGGAAAGCGCGCCGCGCCACCAACGCGACGGGCTGTTTGTAAGTTTAGATGACCCTATTTCGGCAGAGAAGGATTTGGACTACGTCAATCGTCGAGAACCCAAAACAGGTTCTCGGCCCCTTCTGATGAGCTTCAGCAATAGCATCAAATGCTTGATAACGTGTGGTGAAGCGATTGCACATGGACGATGAAAAACAGGCCGCCCTCATTGGTTTCAAACAAGCCGCTCGTGGGCAGATAGGCCTTGAAAACAATCACAAGAACATCAAGCTGAATAAACGGTTAACAGTCGAGGAAATAGATGATAGAGCAATTGAAGCCCATGAGTGTTGGCATCCCAATCCTCACGACTTTGGCTGGAGTCGTGTTCTGCAATGGAAACGCCGGCGTGCTCATGCACACGCGCTGGACATTGCCATATGGCATGACAATTCCCTCGCGGGCCTTTGCTGGGCCTCGCCACTAGGTAGCAAGGAAAAGATCATGGTGCTCTACCTTCAGCGAAACCCGGACGATCGCCTGGCAACAAGAGGATACATAGCGCCCTTGTGCATGAGCGGCGTCCGTTTCTACGCCCTTCTACTTGGGTTGAAATGGGTTGTGGTGAAAGACCCACTTCCTGAAGCTCGTGTTGCCTACCAAAAGGAGGGTTTCCGGCAGGTAAAAGGTATCGGGCTTGCCTACGACCTGCGTGGTGACTATGCTGCGCTCAACCATGAGGAAATCCGTGATGTCGACTAAAAGCAGCGACTTCAGCGAATCTATAGCTCATTTCAGGGCAATTGCTGACGCAAAGCTCGCACGTCTGCGTGAGTCGGCGCAATACGACAGCTTCCTGACTGAAGAGGCAATCGAAGCGTTCGCCAAGGTCGAGGGGTCTGTCTACGCGGGCACTTCAGGAAAGCGTCGCAAGTACTCGCCTACCTGATCCACGCTCCAGCGCCTTTTCGCCAAGGTCTGCCGAGCTTATTTAAGGTCGTACGCAGCCCTGTAAAAGCGGCCGCATACGCCTGCGACAGCAACGGTCCCGAGCGCTTGAATCAAGGCGTCACTGCCTGGGTTTCACCACCCGACGGCGGATTCAGCTGCAGCACTTCATTGGTATACGTCCACTCCTGCTGCACCCTGTCCGGATGCTCGTTCAGGCGAATGCCATAAGACGGCACGATTTGCTTGATCTTCGCCTGCCAGGCCGCCGACGCCACTTTGTCCTTGAACACCTTGTTCAACACATCCAGCATGATCGGAGGCGCGGTCGAAGCACCCGGTGAAGCCCCAAGCAGCCCCGCGATGCTGCCGTCCTTGGACGTGACCACTTCGGTACCCAGTTTGAGCACACCGCCCTGGGCCTCGTCCTTCTTGATGATCTGCACCCGCTGGCCGGCTTGCCACAGCCGCCAGTCTTCTTTCTTGGCCTCGGGGAAGTAGGTGCGCAACGCTTCGAAGCGGTCATCGTCCGACTGCAAAACCTGACCGACCAGGTACTGCACCAGATCGAACTCGCGTACCCCTACCCTGACCATCGGCCAGGCGTTGTGAACACTGGCGCTGGCGAACAGGTCGAGCAAGGAGCCCTGCTTGAGGAACTTGGTCGAGAAGGTTGCGAACGGCCCGAACAGGATCATGCGTTTGCCATCCAGGACACGGGTATCCAGGTGGGGTACCGACATCGGCGGTGCGCCGGTCGCAGCAATACCGTAGGCCTTGGCCATATGGCGCTGGGCAATGGCCGGGTTATCGGTTACCAGGAACGACCCTCCGACCGGGAAGCCGGCATAGTCTTTGGCTTCATCGATGCCGGACTTCTGCAACAGGGGCAGCGCCGCGCCACCGGCACCGATGAACAGGAACTTGGCATCAGTGGCAGCCTGGCTGCCATCCTTCAAGTTCTTGTACTCGACATGCCAGGAGCCGTCGTCGTTGCGGGTGATGTCCTGGACCTCGGTCGACAGCTTGAGGTCGAAGTTCGGCCGGGTCTGCAGGTAGCCCACGTACTGCCGGGTGATCTCACCAAAGTTGACGTCGGTGCCGATTGGCGTCCAGGTCACGGCCAGTTTCTGGTTGGGGTCGCGCCCTTCCATCATCAGCGGCACCCATTTGCGGATCTGTTCGTGGTCTTCGGAATACTGCATGGGCTTGAACAGCGGGCTGGCTTGCAACGCCTCATAGCGCTTTTTCAGGAAGCGGATGTTGTCGTCGCCCCAGACAAAGCTCATGTGCGGCGTGGTGTTGATAAACGAATGGGGGTTCTTCAATACCCCCTGCTTGACCTGCCAGGCGAGAAATTGACGGGTAACCTGGAACGACTCGTTGATCTCCACTGCCTTGCTGATGTCGATCTTGCCATCTTTCTCTGGCGTGTAGTTCAACTCTGCCAACGCCGAATGGCCGGTACCGGCGTTGTTCCAGCCGTTGGAGCTTTCTTCGGCGACCTTGTCCAGGCGTTCAACCATCTCCAT
The DNA here is from genome assembly GCF_058745025.1 of Pseudomonas sp. E1MeOHC2. Taxonomy (NCBI): domain Bacteria; kingdom Pseudomonadati; phylum Pseudomonadota; class Gammaproteobacteria; order Pseudomonadales; family Pseudomonadaceae; genus Pseudomonas; species Pseudomonas sp. E1MeOHC2. Next base: position 5,000,592 of record NZ_CP196675.1, on the reverse strand, counting down.
CGACCAGCCTGGCTCCAATTCGTTGAGCCAGACGGCCAGGGTCGAACTCATGATGCCACCGCCCACCAGCAGTACATCGACCTTTTTGGTTTCAGCCGCCTGGGCATTGAGCATGCCCATAGCCAGCGCCAGCCCCGCCAGCACTCGCTTCGCATCGATCGTGATTTTCATGTCCTCTCCCGCGCGCCTCGTTACTGTCCGTAAAGCCCAGCACAAGCTTAGCTGAGGGATTTACTGGGATACTGATTCCCCAGTCACCCATCGATGGGGCTTGCAATCAAGGCACTCTCAAAATACTGTATGAATATTCAGTATTCCGAGTCAGTCTCCATGCAGCTCATCGCCAAACTCGGCATTCTTGCCGACGCAGCCAAGTACGATGCTTCCTGTGCCAGCAGCGGCGCCCCCAAGCGCAGCTCGCGGGGCGGCGACGGCCTGGGCGCCACCGACGGCATGGGGATCTGCCACAGCTACACCCCCGACGGGCGCTGTGTGTCGCTGCTCAAGGTGTTGCTGACCAACTTCTGCCTTTACGATTGCCAGTACTGCGTCAACCGCCGCTCCAGCAACGTGCCACGGGCGCGCTTTACCCCAGAGGAAGTCGTGCGCCTGACCCTCGACTTCTACCGGCGCAACTGCATCAGCGGCCTGTTTCTCAGTTCTGGCATCATCCGCTCGGCCGACTACACCATGGAACAACTGATCCGTGTGGCACGGCTGCTGCGCGACGAGCACAACTTCCGCGGCTACATCCACCTCAAGACCATACCGGATGCCGACCCGCTGCTGATCGAGGAAGCCGGGCGCCTGGCCGACCGCCTGAGCGTCAACATCGAGCTGCCGACTGATGCCAGCCTCAAGCGCCTGGCACCTGAGAAACACGCGCACACCATCCGTCAGGCCATGGCGGTCATCCACCATGGCCAGCAGGCCGTGGCCAACGAACCCAAGGCGCCGCGCTTTACCCCGGCCGGGCAAAGCACCCAGGTCATCGTCGGCGCTGACGCCACCGACGACAGCACCCTGCTGCGCAATGCCGAGTCGTTGTACCAAGGCTACGGTCTCAAGCGCGTGTACTACTCGGCCTTCAGCCCGATCCCCGACAGCCCAGGCAGCGTGCCCCTAGCGGCGCCACCGCTGCTACGCGAACACCGCCTGTACCAGGCGGACTTCCTGTTGCGTGGCTATGGCTACAAGGCCGGCGAACTGCTGGGCCACAGCGGTAACCTGGCACTGGACATCGACCCTAAGCTTGCGTGGGCACTGGCCAATCGTGAAGTCTTCCCGCTGGATGTGAACCGCGCTGAACCGGCCTTGCTGGCACGTATCCCAGGCATCGGCCTGCGCAGCGTGCAGCGCCTGGTGGCGCTGCGGCGGGAACGGCGCATCCGCTACGACGACCTGATCCAGCTACGCTGCGTGCTGGACAAGGCCCGCCCGTTCATCGTCACCAGTGATTACCGCCCGGCCCAGGCCGAGCTGCGCACCGGCCTGCTGCGCGAACGCCTACGCGAACCGCAGGCGCCGGTGTAAATGGGGTTGTGGGGATGATCGCACTCGATTGCGATGATTGCTTCACGACCTGGCGTGACCAAGCCCGCGTGCTGCTCGGCCATGGCATCGACCCGGCCGAGGTGACATGGTCGCAAGGCCCGATCGCTGATCTGCTGGCCGTGCCGGCACCGCTGCCCGAGGGCCCCGGCCCATTTCGCGGCAAAGTGCCGGCGGCGTTACTGAACCATCTGGAACAGGCCGCTCGCTATCGCGGCGAGCAACGCTGGAACCTGCTCTACGAAGTGCTTTGGCGTGTGGCCCATGGGGACCGCACCGCCATGCTTGCCGGCGATCGTCTGGGCAGCGAATTGCACCGGCGCATCAAACAGGTCAGCCGTGAAGCGCATCATCTGCATGCCTTCGTGCGCTTCGTGCCATTACCCGAAACGTTGGCCGAACGACTGCAGTTGGACCTGGTCGCCTATCACGAACCCGCGCACGACATCCTGCACAGTGCCAGTGCGCATTTCGCCGACCGCCTGGGCCGCCAACGCTGGTTGATCGCCACCCCCAATGATGGCATCCGCTTCGACGGCCAGGCCTTCGACTATCGGCGCCACTGCCCCGAGGACTGGCGGCAATGGGCACGTAACGCAGACGACCCCGGCGCCGAACTGTGGCGCACCTACTATCGCCACACCTTCAACCCCGCCCGCCTCAACCCGGACGCGCTGCGCCTGCACATGCCAGGGCGGTTCTGGCGGCATTTGCCGGAGGGGATGCTGATACCGCAGCTTGAAGGCTTGGCACGGCAGGGTAAACAGCGGGATGGGCAGGCGGTGGAAGTGGCCGCACAGCGCGGTAAGCGGATCAACGAGAACGGCCAGAGAACACTTGGGCCCTCTGACCGATAATGGCCATGTAGTCTTTTCGGCCTGGAAGCTCAAGCAAACAGCCGAGCCAGCCACCCCAGCTTCTTCTTGTACGACCGCCGCGCCTCCAACGCCTGCTCCAGGCTCACCGCCAAAAACCGTGCCTGTTGGTTGGGCTGCATCTGCCCGATCAGGTCCAGGTCGGCACTGATCACCGTGCCGATCATGGCGTACCCGCCTCCGGACACCGCATCGCGGTGCAGAATGATCGGCTCCAGCCCTGCCGGTACCTGGATCGAACCGATCGGGTAACAGCTGTCGACGATGTTCGACGGGTCCGAGCCTGCGCCAAACGGCTGCTCACGCGGCTGGAAACTCAATGCGCTGCCGCCTTTGTAGCGGTAGCCGATACGGTCCGCCTCGGAGCCGACCGTCCATGCCTCGGTAAAGAAGCTTTGCGCCGCCGCAGCGGTCAGGCGATGAAAATACAACCCTGGGACCACCCGCAATACCACCTCGCCACCCAGTGACTGTCGCAAGGCCATCGGCAGGCTCGCACCGGCTCGTGTCTTGCCGCTGGGCACACCGACCGGCAGCACATCGCCCGCCAGCAACTTGCGCCCCTGGTGCCCACCCAAGGCCCCCAATGCGTAAGTAGATCGGCTGCCAAGCACCTCGGGTACGTCGATACCCCCGGCGACGGCCAGGTATGCCCGGGCGCCTGCCGTTGGGAAGCCGAAACGCAGTACCTGCCCTGCCCTGACCGCGAACGCGGTGTCGGGGCGCTGCTCACGGCCGTCGAGCAATGCCGGCATCTGCGCGCCGCATACCGCCACCAGTGCATCGTGCTGGAACTCAAGTTCCGGGCCCACCAGCGCGCATTCAAGCCCTGCGGCGCCTGCCGGGTTGCCGACCAGGTGGTTGGCTGCGCTCAACGCGTACTGGTCGAGCGCCCCGGACGGCGGGATGCCCAGGTGGTAGTAACCCTCGCGGCCCAGGTCCTGTACCGAGGTGGCCAGGCCGGGTTTGAGTACCTTGATCATGCCAGCACCTCCTGCAGCGTCTTGGGGTATCCGACCGGGTCGGCGAGGAAGGCATCCAGGGAAAACGCCACCGGACGAATGCGCAGGTTGAAGCAGCCGTCTTCGACATCCGCCACGGCCTGGTCATAGGCTCGGCGGTCGATTGGCTTGAACTGCACGATGTCTCCGGGGCGGAAGAACACCATGTGCTCCGTGAGGTAGGCCAGGGTCTGCTGGGGGTCGTAGATCGGCGCCGGGGTGACACCGAACATTTGGTAGCCGCCAGCCCCACGCACCGAGTAGATGCAACCGAAGCAGCCGCCATGGCCAAGGGTCAGCTTGGGTGTGTCGGTACGCGGGCGCAGGTATTTGGGCACCTGCAACTGCCGCTCGCGCTCGACCATCTGGAACATGAACGGCAGGCCGGCGACAAAACCCACCATCGACACGAACCAGGGCGCGCCACTGTGGGCGGCGATGAACGCCTCGACATCGGCAAGGCCGTTGACCCGCGCCGCATACTCAAGGTCGGTGCTGCTCGGGTCCTGGTGGCGATCACGAAAGCGCATCAGGGTTTCGTGGGTCCAGGGGTCGTTGTACAGCACCGGGATTTCGATGATGCGGGTGTGCAGCGAGCGCTCGGCCACCGCGTCTGCCTCGGCGCCGCGTACTGCTTCGAGCAGCGTCTCGGGGGCAATGCGGTCAGGGTCGAAGCGGATCTGGAACGACGCGTTGGCCAGGCATACATCGAGTACGCCATCCAGGCCGAGCCGCTCCACCGCGCGGGTGACGGCCATGCCCTTGAAAAAGGCCTCCAGCGACATGCTGTCACTGACTTCGGCAAACAGGTGCTCGTCGGCACCGAAGCTGTAGCGGATCGGGGTAGAAGCAACCGGCTCGGCCATGACTGTTCCTTTTCTTGGAATCTTTATAGAAAGGCAGGCGAAAACAACTCCATGCAGCGGCCCCGGCTTAGCTGCGCCGGGTGCCGGTAACACTCATCGTGGCGTGCGTACCTCGATACCAGCCTGATCCAGCGCCTGGCGCGTGGCCTCGACCAAGTCGAGCGCGCCCGGGGTATCGCTGTGCAGGCAGATGGAATCGAACGCGATGGCCAGGTCCTGCCCTTCGACCGTGCGCACCAGGCCTTGCTGGCAAGCCCGCAGCACGCGCTCGGCGACGGCCTTGGGGTCATGGCCGCGCACGTTGCGGGTAAACACGATGGAGCCGCTCATATCGTACTCGCGGTCGGCATAGAACTCGCGGATCACCGGCTGCCCGAGTTCCTGGGCAATGCGGCAGATCACCGAACCCGGCATGCAATACAACAGCAACTGCGGTTCGATCACGCGCAGGTTCTGCACCAGCAGCCGGGCAGCATCCTCGTCGCGCGCCAGGTGCATGTACAACGCGCCGTGGGGCTTGATGTGCTGCAACGTCACCCCTTGGGCACGGGCGATTTCACGCAGTGCACCCAGCTGGTAGAGCATGTCGTCGACCAGTTCCTGGGCCGGCGCATTGATGTGTCGGCGGCCGAAACCGACCAGGTCACGAAAGCCTGGGTGTGCGCCGACCGCTACGCCTAGTGCCTTGGCCCGCTCGACGGTGCGGCGCATGGTGCCGGGATCGCCGGCATGGAAGCCGGTGGCGATGTTGGCCGAGCTAATAAAGGCCATCAGCTCGTTGTCGACGCCATCACCGATGGTCCACGGGCCGAAGCCCTCACCCATGTCCGAATTGAAATCCACCACCTGCATGAACGTATCTCCTGGTGCTTGTGACTGCATGCAAGCCACGTTAGATTCTCTGTACCCCCTTGGGTAGATCTATAAACAGATAGGGTGTCTTCTGAAAATCAGATACACCAGGAGCCTACCGTGTCTCTGACCCTGCGCCAGGTCCGCTACTTCGTTGCCACCGCCGAGATCGGCCAGATCTCCCAGGCGGCAATCCACCTGAACATTTCCCAATCGGCGGTGACCACGGCGATCAAGGAGCTGGAGGCGATGCTTGGCGTGCTGCTGTTCCAGCGCTCGGCCCAGGGCATGAGCCTGACCGAGGCCGGTCGGCATTTTCTCAACCGCGCCTATGTGGTGTTGCGCAGTGTCGACGACGCGCTGAACAGCCCGCTGCCGGACGGGCGCGCCAGCGGCCTGCTGCGCCTGGCTGCAAGCTATACCGTGATTGGCTACTTCTTGCCGCACCACCTGCAACGCCTCGAACACTGGCACCCTGACGTAACCCTGGAAGTGCATGAGCAGGAGCGCAGCGCCATTGAGCAAGGCCTGTTGGAGGGCCGCTTCGACATGGCCGTGGTGCTCACCGCCAACCTCACCCACCCGGATATCGTTTCGGAAACGCTGTTCAACTCCGAGCGCCGACTGTGGCTGCCCGGCCATCATCCGCTGTGCGAGCGTTCTGCGGTGAGCCTGGCCGATGTGGCCAGCGAACCGTTCATTCTGCTGACCGTGGATGAGGCCGAGCAAAGCGCCATGCGTTATTGGGAGCTGGCCGGGCAGCGGCCCAGCGTACGCGTGCGGACCAGTTCGGTAGAGGCCGTGCGCAGCATGGTTGCCAATGGCAGCGGTGTGGCGATCCTCTCCGACCTGGTGCACAGGCCTTGGTCGCTGGAAGGCAAGCGCATCGAGACGGTGACCATCAGCGACCCAGTGACGCCAATGAGCGTGGGCCTGGCCTGGCATCGGGAACGGGCCTTCAGCCCGGCCATGCAGGCGTTGCGCAACTACTTCCACAGTGCGTTTCTGGCACCGCAGCAGCTGTCGGCGCGGCGTTGAGCCGTGGGGCTGATGTGCGGCCCAATCGCTGGCAAGGCGAACGTTCCGCCTGCAACGCCGTCATAACTGTGGCCGGTGCCGACACGCAGAGAGGACGCGAGATGACCCAACCAGACCCGTCATACATCCAGTGGCTCGAAGACCGTTCCATGCTCAAGGCCTCCCAGGAGCGGGCCCGCCTGTATTCGGGGCAATCGCGCCTGTGGCAAAACCCCTACGCCGAAGCCCAGCCCCGCCGCGCGACCGAAATCGCCTCGGTGTGGCTCACCGTCTATCCCGACGCCATCATTGCCCCCGATGATTGCTCGGTGCTCGCCGCCCTGGCCCACGAGGCGCTGTGGCGGCGCTTGTCGGAGATCGGCATACAAGGCGTGCACACCGGCCCCATCAAGCAGTCCGGCGGGGTGCGCGGGCACGCATTCACCCCCAGCGTGGACGGCAATTTCGACCGCATCAGCTTCGACATCGACCCGCTCTACGGCAGCGAACAGGAGCTGATCCAGATGAGCCGCATGGCCGCTGCGCACAACGCCGTGACCATCGATGACCTGATCCCCTCGCACACCGGCAAAGGTGCTGACTTTCGCCTGGCTGAGCTGGCCCACGGCGCCTACCCTGGGCTCTACCACATGGTCGAAGTGCGCGAAGAAGACTGGCTGCTGCTGCCCGAGGTGCCAGCAGGCCGCGATGCGGTCAACTTGCTGCCGGCGGTGTGCGACGAACTCAAGGCCCGCCATTACATCGTCGGCCAGTTGCAGCGGGTGATCTTCTTCGAGCCTGGGGTCAAGGAGACCGACTGGAGCGTCACCCCGCCCATTACCGGCGTCGATGGCAAGACAAGGCGGTGGGTGTACCTGCACTACTTCAAGGAAGGCCAGCCGTCACTCAACTGGCTCGACCCGACCTTCGCCGCCCAACAAATGATCATCGGTGATGCCCTGCATGCGCTGGACTGCCTTGGCGCACGGGGCCTGCGCCTGGACGCCAACGGTTTTCTCGGGGTAGAAACCTGCCTCAATGCCACCGCCTGGTCCGAAAGCCACCCCCTGTCGATCGTCGGCAACCAGCTGATGGGCGGCATGATTCGCAAGGCGGGTGGCTTCAGCTTTCAGGAGCTCAACCTTACGATCGACGACATTGCCCAAATGTCCAAGGGTGGCGCCGATCTGTCCTACGACTTCATCACCCGCCCGGCCTACCAGCACGCGCTGCTGACCGGCGACACCGAGTTCCTGCGCCTGATGCTCAAGGAAATGCACGCGTTCGGCATCGACCCGGCCTCCTTGATCCATGCCCTGCAGAACCATGATGAGCTGACCGTCGAGCTGGTGCATTTCTGGACCCTGCATGCCCACGACATGTACCTGTACAAAGGCCAGACCCTGCCCGGCAACATCCTGCGCGAGCACATTCGCGAAGAAATTTATGAACGCCTGTCTGGCGAACATGCCCCCTACAACCTGCGGTTCGTCACCAATGGCATCAGTTGCACCACCGCCAGCCTGATCACCGCAGCCCTCGGGATTCGCGACCTTGAGCAGATCGACACAGCGGATATCGAGCGCATCCAGAAAATTCACCTCCTGCTGGTGATGTACAACGCCATGCAGCCCGGCGTGGTGGCGCTGTCTGGCTGGGACCTGGTCGGCGCCCTGCCCTTGCCTGCCGAGGCGGTGGCAGAGCGGATGCTCGATGGCGACACCCGTTGGATCCACCGTGGCGGCTACGACCTGGCCGGGCTCGCCCCCGACGCCGAGGCGTCAGTACGCGGCATGCCCCGGGCGCGGGCGCTCTATGGCAGCCTCGACAGCCAGCTGGAAAACAGCGACTCGTTTGCCAGCAAGGTGAAGAAGCTGTTGGCCGTGCGCCAGGCCTACGGCATCGCCACCAGCCGCCAGGTGCTGGTGCCCGAGGTCAGTAGCCCTGGGTTGCTGGTGATGGTGCATGAGCTGCCGGCGGGGCGCGGCATCCAGATCAGCGCGCTGAATTTTGGCCAGGAAGCGATCGCCGAGGAGCTGCACTTGACCGGCTTCACACCGGGACCGGTGGTGGACATGATCAACGAGACGGTCGAGGGAGACTTGACCGAGGATGGGCGGCTGATGGTGAGCCTGGAGCCGTACGAGGCGCTGTGCCTGCGCATTGTGAACAGCAGCGGGCATGTCTGAGGGGTAGCGCCCGCCTTGCTTTTACCGCTTCAGAGGCATAGTTTCCGGGGGACTTCATTTTCCCGTGCCCAGGAGCAATTTCCATGTACACCGGCATCGTCCAGGCCGTTCGCCCGTTGCTTGATGTGACCACTTACCCCGGCCACAGGCAGTTCACCCTCGACCTCACCCCTGAATTGCTCGACGATCTCAAGATCGGCGCCAGCGTCAGCGTCGAGGGTACCTGCCTGTCAGTCACCGAGATCGACGGCACCCAAGTAAAGTTCGACGCCATGAACGCCACGCTGGAACGCACCAACCTGCGCAGCTTCAAGGCCGGTCAAGGGGTGAACGTCGAACGCTCGGCCAAGATGAACGCCGAGGTCGGCGGCCACCTGATGGCAGGCCACATCGCCACCACCGCCGAGGTCGTCGAACTGTCCATCGAAGAGACCGGCGCCTTCATCAAGTTCCGCATGCCTGCGGCGTGGGCCAAGTACGTGTTCCCCCGCGGTTTCCTTGGGGTAAACGGCTGCAGCCTGACGGTCGCCGATGTCGATGACAGCGTCATCACCATCAACCTGATCCCAGAGACCTTGCGCCAGACCACGTTCGCCCACTACAAGGTCGGCGAGCTGCTCAACATCGAAGTGGACCACCAGACCATGGTCTTGGTCGATGTGGTCGAGCGCACGCTCAAGGGCACCCTGGCCCGCGAAGCACTGCTGCGCTGAGCATGCTGCCCAACGTACTGCCCGCACGCAACGCACGACGGCTCAGGCTCCGGGCCGTGCGGGGTCGGGTCGGCTTGGGGCTGGTCGCCGCGCTGTCGGTGCTGGCCGGCATGACCGATGCCATCGGCCTGCTGGCCCTGGGTGATTTCGTTTCGTTCATGAGCGGCAACACCACCCGCCTGGCGGTGGCCATCAGCGAGGCGGACCTGGCCATGGTGCTGCGCCTGAGTGGTGCGGTGTTCGGCTTTGTCGCGGGCAATGCCCTGGGCGTGATGCTGGCTCGGGCCTGCCGTCGCCGCGCCTGGCCGGTGCTGCTGGTGGTCGCCGTGCTGCTGGGTGTCGCGGCGGCATGGCCCCTGCCCGCGACCTTTGGGGCGCTGCTGGCGGCGACACTGGCCATGGGCATGATCAATGCCGTGGTCGAACAAGTGAATGGCCTGCCAATCGGCCTGACCTATGTCACCGGCGCCCTATCCCGCTTCGGTCGCGGCCTGGGGCGCTGGTTGCTGGGCGAGCGGCGCAATGGCTGGCGCGTACAACTGGTGCCTTGGGCTGGCATGTTGATGGGCGCGGCACTGGGCGCCTGGCTTGAGCACCAGCTGGGCCTGCAGGCGCTGGCAGGCAGTTGCGCGCTCGCATGCCTGCTGGCCCTGGTGACACGGTTCATTCCGCGCTCATGGCAACGGGGCTACATGCCGCGTTGATCAAATGCTCCGCGTAATCCCGCCATCGACCTTGATGTTCTGGCCGGTGATGTAGGCTGCCCCGTCGCTGGCCAGGAAGGCGATGGTGGCGGCGATTTCTTCGCTGGTGCCGTAACGCTTGAGCGGCACGCTGTCGCGGCGCGCTTCGGTGGCCGGCAAGCTGTCGATCCAGCCTGGCAGCACATTGTTCATGCGGATGTTATCGGCGGCGAACTGGTCTGCAAAGATCTTGCTGAACGACGCCAGCCCGGCACGGAAAACCGCCGAGGTGGGGAACAGTTCGCTTGGCTCGAAAGCCCAGGTGGTAGAAATGTTGATGATCACGCCGCCCTTCTGGCGCTGCATGATCGGCGTCACCAGGCGCGTCGGGCGGATGACATTGAGCAGGTAGGTTTCCATGCCCTGGTGCCAATCTTCGTCGCTGATTTCCAGAATCGGCGCACGAGGGCCGTGCCCGGCGCTGTTGACCAGCACATCAATGCGCCCCCACTTGGCGATGACCGCATCGACCAACCGTTGCAGGTCTGCGTTGGACTGGTTACTGCCAGTCACGCCAATGCCACTCAGTTCTTCGGCCAATGCTTCACCCTTGCCGGACGAAGACAGGATGCCGACTTTGAACCCATCGGCGGCCAGACGCTTGGCGGCCGCCGCGCCAATACCGCTGCCACCGGCGATGACAACTGCTACTTTTTCTACTGACATGAAGCCCCCTTGTCGAGCATTCAGCCCGGGTGAGTGATGGGTTCCAGACTAGCACCGTCCCCCACCCGCCAGAGAGCCAGTAAAGCTTCTGATAGACGATAGAAAAACTACTACCAGGATGCCTTCGCCTGCTCCAGCAACCAGCTGCGCACCTTCTCCAATGCCGGCGGCTGGTAGGCATTGCGCGGCCAGACCAGGTAAAACGCCTGTTCCAGCACCCAGTGCTGCTCGAACACCAAGGCCAGCCTGCCTGCTGCAATATCGTTCTGCACGAAGAAGTCGCTGGCCAAGGCGAGCCCCTGCCCTGCAACCGCAGCATCAATCGCCAATGACGTCTGGTTGAAACGTACATTCTTGGCGCCCGCCAACAGCGGCTGTTGGAAGACCTCAGCGATGAAGTCCGGCCAGAAGTTGTGCGCATCATGCAGCAGTGGGAAACGTTGCAAATCGTCAAGGGAAGCCGGCGTGCCCAGCTGTTCGAGCAACCCAGGGCTCGCCACGGCAACGATGCGCTGCTTCAGGAAAGGTTCGACATGTAACGCCGGGCCGAACGGAGGGCGACCGTAGCGCACCGCGATGTCCACACCTTCGGGGCGGAACTGCGACAAGCGGTCGGTAGCCAGCACCTGAAGGTCGATATCGGGGTGATCGTGGGCAAATGACAACAATCGAGGGATCAGCCACTTCGCCGCGAACGTGGGTGTGACACTGACTGTCAGCTGGGATGCATCGGGGCGCAGCGCCTGGGTAGCCGAGGCGATCAAGGCAAACGCGCTGCGAATATCGGTGCTGTAGCGCTGTCCGGCGCCGGTGAGGCTGAGGCCCCTGGGCAAGCGTTCGAACAGTTTGAGCCCAAGGTTCGCCTCAAGCCCGCGAACCTGCTGCGCCACCGCCGCCTGGGTAACCCCCAGCTCATCCGCCGCCAGGCGGAAGTTGAGGTGGCGTGCCACCACCTCGAAAACACGCAACCCGTTGAGTGGCGGTAGCGCCGAAAAGCCCTCGGCCATAAAGATAATCTACTGAGTACAGGGCCCTGTACCTTACTCGATACGCGGGTGTTGCTGCACCAGCAATTGGCGCTTGGCCTCCAGTTCGGCGATCTGCGTGTCGATGTCTTCGATTTTCTGCTCGATATTGTCGTGGTGCTCCTGCAGCAGTTCGCGCGCTTCCTCGATGTCCGAGGCGGCAGGTGCTGCACCGCGCAGCGGTTTGTTGGCGGTCTCCTTCATGGTCAGCCCCGTGACCAGGCCGACGGCTGCAATCACCATCAGGTAGTAGGCCGGCATGTACAGATTACCCGTGCTTTCCACCAGCCAGGCGGCAAGGGTCGGGGTGAGGCCGGCGATCAGTACCGAGATGTTGAAGGCACTGGCCAGGGCGCTGTAGCGAATGTGCGTGGGGAACATCGCCGGCAACGTCGAGGCCATCACGCCAATGAAGAAGTTCAGCAGCACGGCGATGATCAACAGCCCGGCGAAGATCAGCCCGAGCACCCCGCTGTTGATCAGCATGAAGGCCGGGATGGCCAGCGCAAACAGGCCGACACTGCCGACCACGATGAACGGCCGGCGGCCGAACTTGTCGCTGAGCAACCCGATGATCGGCTGGACGAACAGCATGCCGACCATGATCGCGATGATGATCAGCACCCCGTGGTCTTCGCTGTAGTGCAGGTTGTGCGACAGGTAGCTGGGCATGTAGGTGAGCAGCATGTAGTAGGTGACGTTGGTGGCGATCACCACGCCAATGCAGGTCACCAGGCTGCGCCAGTGCTGGGTAGCCACTTCCTTGAACGACACCTTGGGGCCGGAGGCCAGGCCTTCGCGGTCACCCTGTTCGAGCTTCTCGACGTGTTGCTGGAACGCCGGTGTTTCCTCCAGCGCATGGCGCAGGTAGAGGCCGATGATGCCCAGCGGCAAGGCCAGGAAGAACGGCAGGCGCCAGCCCCACTCAAGGAACTGCTCCTCGCCCAGCACGGTGGAAATCAACACCACCACGCCTGCGCCGAGCACAAAACCTGCAATCGAGCCAAAATCCAGCCAACTGCCGAGGAAGCCGCGCTTGCGGTCGGGTGCGTACTCGGCGACGAAGATCGACGCCCCGGTGTATTCGCCGCCCACCGAAAAGCCCTGGGCCATCTTGGCCAGCAGCAGCAGGATCGGCGCCCAGATGCCGATGGTGGCATAGGACGGAATCAGGCCGATGGCAAAGGTACTCAACGACATGATCACGATGGTCGCGGCGAGGATCTTCTGCCGGCCGAACTTATCGCCCAGGGCCCCGAAGAACAACCCACCCAGCGGGCGGATCAGGAACGGCACCGAAAACGTGGCCAAGGCGGCAATCATCTGCACGCTGGGGTCGGCGTTGGGGAAGAACACTTTGCCAAGCGCGTAGGCGACAAAGCCATAAACGCCGAAGTCGAACCATTCCATGGCGTTGCCCAGTGCGGCAGCGGTGATCGCTTTGCGCATCTTGGCGTCGTCGACGATGGTGATATCTTTCAAGCCGATCGGATTGACGCTTTTCTTGCGAGATTTCATGCCCATTTCCTTGTCACTGAATGCTCTAAGGCATGAGAGGCAAAGGGACACTAAATAATTCAGCGCTTGATAAATTTTTTGTCAGCCTGAGCAGCAACGCTAAGCCACTGTGGGAGGTTGCCCAGCTTCTTTGGGTTGCGCTGCCACGCAGAGAACAGGGGACATGGTGGGAGCGGGCTTGCCCCGCGAATAAGGCCACGCGGAGCATGGCACCGGCTTCGCCGGTGTTCGCGGGCAAGCCCGCTCCCACAGAGTTGCTGCTAACTCAATGAGTTAGGTTTTGTTCTATGAGAGATTGCCCAGCCTCTTAGGGTTGCGCTGCCACGCAGAGAACAGGGGTCATTGTGGGAGCGGGCTTGCCCCGCGAATAAGGCCACGCGGAGCATGGCACCGGCTTCGCCGGTGTTCGCGGGCAAGCCCGCTCCCACAGAGTTGCTGCTAACTCAATGAGTTAGGTTTTGTTCTATGAGAGATTGCCCAGCCTCTTGGGGTTGCGCTGTCACGCAGAGAACAGGGGTCATTGTGGGAGCGGGCTTGCCCCGCGAATAAGGCCACGCGGAGCATGGCACCGGCTTCGCCGGTGTTCGCGGGCAAGCCCGCTCCCACAGAGTTGCTGCTAACTCAATGAGTTAGGTTTTGTTCTATGAGAGATTGCCCAGCCTCTTAGGGTTGCGCTGTCATGCAGAGAACAGGGGTCATGGTGGGAGCGGGCTTGACCCGCGAATAAGGCCACGCGGTGGATGGCACCGGCTTCGCCGGTGTTCGCGGGACAAGCCCGCTCCCACAGAGTTGCTGCTTACTCAATGAGTTAGGTTTTGTTCTATGAGAGATTGTCCAGCCTCTTGGGGTTACGCTGCCACGCAGAGAACAGGGGTCATTGTGGGAGCGGGCTTGACCCGCGAATAAGGCCACGCGGAGCATGGCACCGGCTTCGCCGGTGTTCGCGGGCAAGCCCGCTTGTGTCTTGGAGAGGGAATAGAATCTGAAGTGAGAGCGGTGAATGGCAAGCTGATAGCCCGAGGTGCCCAGAGCACGTGTGGGAGCAAAAGCTGCCATTCACCGTTCCACTTTGGCGAGAGCCCGAACAGTTGGATGAGGGGCGTAATCTCGAATCACAAGCGTGGGCCAAGCCAAAGCGCTCTCACTCCTTGAGTTTAAGAGGGTTTGGCCATGTCTTCCTCTGTCGGCATCGATGTTTCCAGTGCCACACTTGCTGTTCACATCCGCCCTGAGGGGGTGAACTTCAGTGTTTCCAATGACTTGAAGGGATTCCAACTGCTCGTCGAAAAGCTTGGCGGGTATGCAGTTTCAATGGTCTTGCTCGAAGCTACCGGTGGCTACGAGTGCAATGTCCTCAAAGCGCTGCAGGATGCCGATTTTCCGGTTTGCCGGATCAATCCCAGTCGTGCCCGGGACTTTGCCAAGTCGATGGGTAAACGCGCCAAGACCGATCCCATTGACGCAGCTGTTTTGGCTCACCTGGCTGAAGTTATGCCCCCACGGCCTTGCCAGGTGATGACACCCGAGCGGGCCTTGCTGCGCGAACTGCTTATGCAGCGGGATCGCTTCGTCCAACAGCGCGACGATGACAAGCGGCGCCTGAAGCAGGCGCGGGCTCCCAGTGTTTGTTTGCGGTTGGAACAACACATCGCCTATCTGAAGGGTGAAATTCGAGCGCTGGAACAAGAGATCGCACAGCAGGCAGCAGCTTTGCCTGATGACCGGGTTAAACAGCTCACTCAAGTCAAAGGAATTGGTCTGATTACTGCCGGAAAGCTGATGGCCTTGCTGCCAGAGCTGGGCCAGGTGGATAAGAAGGAAATTGCCGCCTTGGTCGGTGTTGCGCCGTTCAACCAGGACAGCGGCAAGCAGTCGGGCAAGCGTTCAATCTGGGGGGGGCGCTCACAAGTCAGGCGGGCGCTCTATATGGCCTGCTGGGTGGTGATACGGCACAACAAGGACTTCTGCGAGCGCTACAAAGCACTGCGAGCCCAAGGGAAGTGCGCGAAAGTATCGGTGGTGGCGTGTATGCGAGTATTGATAGTGAGGCTAAATGCGATGCTCAAGACCGGAACGCCCTGGAAGGAGCAAATAGCTCATTCGTAGGAGCAAGCCTTGCTGGCGATGCCCGGCACAGCCGGGCCTGGGGCGCTACGCGCCCCATCGCCGGCAAGGCCAGCTTCCACAAGAAGACAGTTGCTCCCACACAGCCGCGCTTACTTCAATGATCAGATCCCTTCGCGGGCCAGGTCCATGGCGAAGTAGGTCAGGATCAGGTCGGCACCAGCGCGCTTGATGGCACCGATGCTCTCACGCACCACGCGCCCTTCGTCGATGGCGCCAGCCAGGCCGCCGAACTTGATCATCGCGTACTCACCACTGACCTGATACGCCGCCAGCGGCAGGCGCGAGGCCGCGCGGATGTCGGCGATCACGTCAAGGTAGGCACCGGCCGGCTTGACCATCAGCACATCGGCCCCTTCCTGCTCGTCGAGCAACGATTCGCGCACGGCTTCGCGGCGGTTCATCGGGTTCATCTGATAGCTCTTGCGGTCGCCTTTGAGGGCGGTACCGCCGGCCTCGCGGAACGGGCCATAGAGCGACGAGGCGAATTTGGTCGAGTAGGCCATGATGGCCGTGTCATGGAAGCCTGCGGCATCCAGTGCACCGCGAATCGCCTGGACCTGGCCGTCCATCGCCGCCGACGGCGCGATGAAGTCGGCACCGGCCGCTGCCGCGACTACCGCCTGCTTGCCCAGGTTGGCCAGGGTGGCGTCGTTGTCCACGCTGTGGTCGTGTACCACGCCGCAATGGCCGTGGCTGGTGTACTCGCAGAAACAGGTGTCGGACATCACCACCATTTCTGGCACGGTGTCCTTGCAGATCCGCGCCATGCGCGCCACCAGGCCGTTTTCGTTCCAGGTGTCACTGCCCACTTCGTCCAGATGGTGCGAGACACCAAAGGTCATCACCGACTTGATGCCGGCGCGGGCGTAGCGCTCGATTTCTTGCGCCAGCAGCTTTTCGGGGATGCGATTGACACCCGGCATGCTGGTGATCGGCACGAAATCATCGATGCCTTCTTCGACGAAGATCGGCAGGATCAGGTCTTCAAGGCGGAACTCGGTTTCCTGGAAGATCGAACGCAGGGATTCGTTCTGGCGCAAGCGACGAGGACGAACGGAGGGGAAACGGTTGGACATGACAGCTCCAGGGAATATGGACGGCGTACACCATATGCCTGTTGAGCGTCAGTGAAAAGGCTGAATGACGAGATTGTGTCTTGCACCGGGAGCAATAGCGTGGATTTGCAATGTCTTCACCGGCCTCTTCGCCGGTAAACCCGCTGCCACAGGACTGGGCAAGCGCAGGAGGATCTCCCACCCGGTACAGCGCTTTGCTTAAGAGAGGCGCTGTACCTGTGGGCTACGGCTTACTGCAACCAGGGCGGCGGCGGTTCCTCACCCTTGACCGGACCACGCTCGGCATCGGCCAGCGCCGCTCGGCGGCGGGCGTCATCGAAGCGGGCGGCTTCGATTTCACGCAGCACGCCGTCCACGTCGGCCGCCTCGTCGTCGTCATCGAACACGCCGGTCAGCGGGCTGTCCGCTTTCAGCTCGCCCGCTTCGAACAACGCCCACATTTCCTGCGCGTAGCGGGTGCTCTTGAGCTCGGGGGCGAAGCGGCCGAAGTAATGGGCCATGTTCGCCACATCGCGTTGCAACATGCTGAACGCGTGGTTGTTACCGGCCGCATCCACTGCCTGCGGCAAGTCGATGATCACCGGGCCGTCAGGCCCCAGCAGCACGTTGAATTCGGACAGGTCGCCGTGTACCAGCCCCGCGCAAAGCATCAATACGATCTGGCGAATGACGAATGTGTGGAAATCACGGGCCTCTTCGGCCTCCAGGTGCACATCGTTCAGGCGTGGGGCGGCATCGCCATCGGCGTCCGTCACCAGCTCCATCAACAGCACGCCATCCTGGAAATCGTAAGGTTTGGGTACCCGGACACCGGCACTGGCCAGGCGGAACAGCGCCGCCACTTCGGCGTTCTGCCAGGCATCCTCGGCCTCTTTACGGCCATACTTGGAGCCTTTGGCCATGGCCCGGGCCTGGCGGCTGTTGCGGACCTTGCGGCCTTCCTGGTACTCGGCGGCCTGGCGGAAGCTACGCTTGTTGGCTTCTTTATAGACCTTGGCGCAGCGTACCTGGGTGCCACAGCGCACCACGTAGACGGCAGCTTCCTTGCCGCTCATCAGAGGTCGCAGTACTTCGTCGACCAGGCCATCTTCGATCAGGGGTTCGATTCTTTTTGGAGTCTTCATCAGGCTTGAGTTCTGGGGTCCTGTGGCCGAGCCGTGGAGGTGGCGGCCATCCTCTCACAGCCTGATGGATCTTGCTCGTCTGTGATGCAACGTTCGTCTGTTCGGGATGTGTCGGGCGCCTAGGCGCCCTGCCCCACAGTACTGCCTTGCACCACCCGCGCCCGTCGGCGGGTGATCAACAACCCCGAGCAGACCACGAAGATCGCCAGCACCATGGTCGAAACCACCTCAAGCCGATGATCCGGACGGAACAACATCAGTACGAGCACACTGCTGATGAACAGAATCACCGCCCAGGTCAGCCACGGGAACAGCCACATGCGGTAGCTCAGGGTCTTGCCCTGGGCGGTCAGGCGCTTGCGCAGGCGCAGCTGGGAAATGGCGATAACCAGGTAAACCAGCAAGGCAATGGCACCGGAGCTGGCCATGAGGAAGCCGAACACCTGGGCCGGCACCAGGTAATTGGCGATCACCGCCAAAAACGCCGCGCCGGTGGACAGCAGAACCGCGACAATCGGCGTACCGCTGCGGCTGGTCACTTGGGCACAGGCCGGTGCGTCACCGCGACGGCTGAGCGAATAGACCATGCGCGAGGCGGTGTACAGCGACGAGTTGAGGCAACTGGTGACCGAGGTCAGCACGACGAAGTCGATGATGGCCTTGGCATGCGGCACACCGAGCGTATCCAGCACCGTCACGTAGGAACCTTCGGTGGCCAGCCGTGGGTCGGTCCAGGGCACCAGCGCGATGACGATGAATATCGACAAGATGTAGAACAGCGTGATCCGCCAGATCACCGAGTTGGTGGCCTTGGAGATGTGCTTGCCAGCTTCGTCCGACTCGGCGGCGGCAATGGTCACCACTTCGGCCCCGAGGAACGAGAACATGGTGATCAGCATGGCGCTGAGGACCGCGCCGAAGCCGTTGGGCATGAACCCACCGTTATCCCACAGGCGCGAAACACCGCTGACACCGGAGCTTGGCAGCAGGCCGAAAATGGCGCAGGCGCCCAGAACGATGAAGGCAACGATGGCAATGACCTTGACCAGCGCCAGCCAGAACTCGAATTCACCGTAGTTCTTCACGCTGAACAGGTTGGTGGCGGTCAGCAGCAGCGTGATCACCAACGACAGCACCCAGATCTCCATCTGTGGGACGTAGGTGTTGATGATGGTCGCGGCAATGTTGGCTTCGATGGGGATGATCAGCACCCAGAACCACCAGTACAGCCAACCGATGGTGTAGCCGGCCCACTTGCCGATGGCGAGGTCCGCATAGGTGGAGAACGAGCCGGTATCCGGTGAAGCGACCGCCATTTCTGCCAGCATGCGCATCACCAGCACCACCAGCCCGCCGGCCAGGATGTAGGCCAGGATGGTAGCGGGCCCGGCCTCGGCGATGGCGCGACCGGAGCCGACGAACAGGCCAGCCCCGATCACCCCGGCGATGGACAGCATGGTGACATGCCGCGATTTCAATCCATGACTCAAATTGTTTTTGTCTGTTTGCATGGTCTTACCTTCTTATTCTTGTCATGCCCGCGCTGGGCCGTCAGCACGCATGGCTAGCGAACGCGGGCGCGAAAAAGCCCGCCCTGCCCTAAATGGTGAGTAGGGCAAGGACGGGTTGAGTAAAACGAAACGCAGATCCGCCGTGGTTACCCGCCTGCTCAGCCAGCAGCGCGCTGCTGGCCAGCCAGATCAGGCTTGGGCAAACCGCCCCCCTGGCGGGTGACTTGTTCGCAGACCTTCTCGACGATGTAGGCGCCGATAGGAATCGCAGAGGTCGCGGCAGGCGATGGCGCGTTGCACACGTTCACGCTGCGCGGGGAGTTGACGAAGAGGAAATCGTCGATGAGCTTGCCATCGCGGGACACCGCCTGTGCCCGGACACCCGCCGGATAAGGCGTGAGGTCGTCCTTGGTGATGCTCGGGCAGTACTTCTGCACCTGCTTGAGGTAACCGCCCTTGAACAGCGAGTTTTTCATCTCGATCAGGCCCGGACGCAGGTTCTTGGCCAGCACCTTGAGGATGCCGGGTGTGGTCAGGGTCTGGAACATGTCGCCAAGGCTGACGTCGGACTTGCGATAGCCCTCACGCTTCATCGCCAGTACCGCGTTTGGCCCGACGGTCACGGTGCCGTCGATCATCCGCGTCAGGTGCACGCCCAAAAACGGCATGGACGGGTCCGGAATCGGGTAGATCAGGTGGTTGACGATCTGGTTGTGCTGTTTGGGCAGCAAGTAGTACTCGCCGCGGAACGGGCAAATCACAAAGTCGGTCTTGATGCCGAGCATGCTCACCACGCGGTCGGCCATCAGGCCCGAGCAGGTGACCAGGAAGCGGCTGTGGAACTCATCGCTGCGGGTACGCACGATCACTTCGTTGGCACGCTCCTCCAGGCCGATCACCTCGGCGCTGTAGCGGATCTCGCCACCGGCACGCTGGAACTGACGGCCCATGGCCGCAGTCACTTCGGCGTAATTGACGATGCCACTGGAGGGCACGAAGATCCCGCCCAGGCCGACGATATTGGGCTCGCGTTCATGCAGTTGCGCGGCCGATAACCATTCGCGCTCCAGGCCATTGGCGGCGGTACGTTCCCACAACGCTTTCATGCGTTGCATTTCCAGGTCGTTGGTTGCCACCAACAGCTTGCCGCACTCATCGAAGGCAATGCCGTGCTCGGTGCAGAAGGCCTTGGTCGCCTTGTTGCCTTCCAGACAGAAGCGCGCCTTGAGGCTGCCGGGGGTGTAGTACACCCCAGCATGGATCACGCCGCTGTTGTGCCCGGTCTGGTGGCGCGCCGGGCCGGACTCCTTCTCCAGCAGGAGAATCTTGGCGTCCGGGTACACCTTGATCAGGTGCATGGCTGTGGACATGCCCACAATGCCACCGCCGATGATGATGAAATCGTACACAGTGTTACCTCCCGCGCCGTGTTTACTGGCCGCGCTGGTACAGCGGCTTGGGGAAGGCGACATAGCCGCGTTGGCGCATCAGCTCGCGGCGCAGACCGTCGTGCGGGGTGAAGCGGTCGCGGCCGTGGAGCCAGAACAGATTATTGATCAGGACGAAGCTGCCCACCGCTACCGGTACGGAAAGTTTCTGCTCGCTGCCTTCCAGCGATTCGGACAAGGCGTTCAACCAGATGCCTTCCTCGAAGTTTTCCGGCTGTACGAACTGGTCGATGTAGCGCAGGGTCGGTCGGCCTTCGGCGTCGGTATCGAACACCGAATGGAACACATCCTCGGCCACTTTCTTGCTCGGTGGTGCGGTCCAGCGCATCTCGCGGCGCGCCAGCGGGTGGCGGAAGAACGCCTCGCAGTCTTCCCAGTCGTCCAGGTGCAGCAGCAGCGAGTTGCCGCCTTCCATGTTCCTTTCGTCGATCTTCAGCATCAGCACGTAGTCGGTGATCTGGTTCACGAAGGTGCCGTCGTTGTGCAGCTCCATCACACGGTGTGGCTGGCGCAGGTAGCTGTCGGAGTTGTCGCTGTTCACCACCACGAAGCGGGCGTAGTACTGGCCGCTCATGGCGTCGTAGTTGGAGCGACCGATCAGGTGGGCACAGGCAGTGGTGAACTTGACCATGTCTTCGGCCTGGCTCACGTCATCCAGCCCGACCGGGGTAATCAGCATGCCGCCGGTGGCGCGGTCGAGGATGGTGTTGAGCAGCACCGGGCGCAGCGTGCCTTCGCACAGCTGGTCGAGGACCTCGCCAACCCGAAAACGCAGGAACGACTTGTATTCCAGCGCCTGCACCGGCCACTCGGCCACCGCCTTGACGAACGCCTCCACGGTCTCGCGGGCAAAGGTCAGTTCAAGCAGACGCGGCGACTGCTTCGAAGGGGCGATGGTGTAACCCCGGGGTTCGAGTGGCAATGGCATGACAAGTTCGTCGATCTGCGTAAAAGCGTTCATGGCTAAGTCCTGGCAGAAAAAGGGGGTGGCGCTGTCCAGTCATGATCTGGATCAGTGCGGGCGAAGCAAAAATATCGCCACTCAACCAAAATGTCTACATTTTTATAAAACGAAGATAAATGACACGTATGTCCATTGTTTTTCGTCCGCCAGCGGTTTCGGTATGATCGGCAAAACGTTTTGAGGAACAGGACCTTGGAAGCGCTCGCTCCCCGACAAAATTCAGCATTCAGCGGGTATGAGAGGCTCAAGAAGGACATCATCCGTGGCGTGTTCAAGCCTGGGGAAAAGCTCTTGATGAGCACCCTCAAGGATCGCTACGAGCTCGGCGTGGGGCCCCTGCGCGAGGCACTCTCGCAGTTGGTGGCCGAGCACCTGGTGAATGCCATCAGCCAGAAAGGCTACCGTGTCGCGCCCATGTCACTGGCGGAGATGAACGACATCTACGATGCCCGCGCCAACCTGGAAGCCATGATCATTAGCCTGGCCATCGAACGCGGCGACGACGCCTGGGAGGCCTCGGTGCTGGCCTGTTCGCATACCTTGGCCAAAGTGGTGGAAGTGAAAACCCGCGAGCAGCGCCTGGACGTCTGGGATGAGCGGCACAAGGCGTTCCACACCGCCATCGCCTCCGGTTGCGGCTCCAAGCACTTGCTGCAGGCCCGCACCTACCTGTTTGACCAGGCCGAGCGGTATCGTCATCTGTGGCTGGCGCAGACGGTGTTTTCAGAGCAGGCCCTTGAACTCAAGCGCCAGGAGCACGCGGCGCTGGTCGATGCGATCCTGGCCCGTGACGCCAAGCGCGCCAGCGCCATGATGCACTCGCACCTGATGACCCCCGTGCCGATCATTGCGCAGATCATGCATGCCGAGGGCATCGGGCGCGGGTAGCGCCCCTCAAGCTGCAGCTTGGCGCTGGGCCATAGAGTGCCGGACCTTGTCGAACACCCAGTTGTACACCACGGTGTAGGGCAGGATGATCACGAAGAAGCCAAGCTCGACCATGAAGGCCTGGAGCAGTGAAATATCCAGCATCCAGGCCGCCACGGGCAGGCACCACACCACCAGCCCTGCCTCGAAGCCCAGGCCATGAACGACGCGCGCCCAGGCTTTCCAATACACCCGAGCGGTCTGCACGAACCGGTCGATCAGTGCGTTGTAGACCACGTTCCAGACCATGGCGATCACCGACAGGGTCACCGCCAGCCCACCCGCCGTTGCCAACGACTTGCCCAGTACCCAGGACAACAGCGGTGCGCACAACAGCACAGCGAACAGTTCATAACCCACGGCATGGACCATACGTTCGGTGAAAGAGACCTTTTTCATCACAAATTCCATCGTTTGCTTAAGACGTGCTTCCTATTTTCTTTGATGGAACAGATACTCGCGATATAGCACCCATCGATTTTATCAATACCTATGCGCTACTCACCCGAAGCCTTACTTGCCTTTGTCGAAGCCGCCTCGTTGGGCTCGTTCTCGGCGGCGGCCCGCAAACTCAAGAAAAGCCAGTCCACCGTCAGCATTGCCATTGCCAATTTCGAGGCTGATATCGGCTGCCCCCTGTTCGACCGGGGCGGGCGCCACCCCACGCTCAATGCCGCCGGGCGCCAGGTATTGCCCCATGTCGAAGCGATCCTTGACGCCAGTGCCGGGCTCGACGCGCTGTCGCTCAGGCTGGCTGAGCACGTTGAAGCGTTGGTCTCGGTGGTGATGTCCGACAGCTACAGCGTCACCTTCCAAAGCGCGGTCATGGCCGGCTTCGCACACAGCTACCCGCATACCGAGCTGCGTTGCGGGCCTTCGGAAGACGCTGATGTGATCGAGCTGGTACAGCAGGACCTGGCCCAGATCGGCATTCTCGCCGCGCAGCGCCACTACCCCGCCGACGTCGCCGTGGCGCGCCTGCCTGAACAGGCGGAGTTTTGTGTGTATGTCAGCGCCGACCACCCGCTGGCGGCGCTGCGCACGGCGCAACGCCAGCACCTGGAGACCGTGCGCCAGCTGTACATCAAGACCTACGCACCCAGCTTGCACCACGACCGCGGCCAGGCCTGGTCGGCGCCGGATTACCTCACTTTGCTGGAGTTCGCCGCCCGAGGTTTTGGCTGGGCAGAATTGCCCAAGGCGCTGGTCACGCGCTTTGGCAGCGGCCTGGTGGAGCTGCAGGTGGCCGGTTATCCGCGGCGCGTCGACATGGACATCGCCTGGTCCCGCCGCCGCGCCCTCGGCCCAGCCGGGCAGTGGCTGGTGCAGCGGTTGCTGGGCGTGTAGTCAATCGCCCAGACAATACTGAACAATGTGGGAGCTGAAACCGCCCAAACAACAGTGCACCCAAGCGCAACAAGCAGTACACCCACCGACAAGTCAGCCACCCCGCTCCCCCCGTAGCCTGTCACCACGCGCCGATCACTGCGGCACGCACCCAAAAGCACAAGAAGAAACGTTGGTGACCTATGAAAACAGTAGATCCGATCACCCTTGCGGTTGTCCGGGGTGCGCTGGAGACAGCGCAGCGCGAAATGACTCTGACCCTGGAAAAGACCGGCCGCTCCAGTGTGTTCAACCTGGCCCATGACTACTCGAACTCGCTGTTCGACCATCTCCCCGAAATGATCCTGCAAGGCCAGGACATCCCTATCCACCTGGGCTCGCTGATTCCCGCCATGAAATGCGTGGCCGCGTTTTTTGGTGACGACATCGCCGAGGGCGACGTGATCTACCACAACGACCCAGCGTACAAGGGCAGCCACATCCTCGACTGCTGCATGTACAAGCCGGTGTACTACCAGGGCGAGCTGGTGTTCTGGACCGTGTGCAAGGGCCACCTGACCGACATCGGCGGCCCGGTACCGGCCGGCTACAACCCGGACGCCAAGGAGATCTACGCCGAGGGTTTGCGCATCCCCCCCGTCAAGCTGTGGGAAAAGGGCAAGCGCCGGGAGGACGTGATCAACTTCATGCTCACCAACATGCGCGCCCGCCCGTATCAAGAGGGCGACCTCAACGCCCAGTACGGTGCCTGCAAGGTCGGTGAACGGCACCTGCTCGACTTGCTCGACAAGTATGGCGTGCAGCAGGTACGTGCTTGTATCGCCGAGCTGAAGAACATGGCCGACCGCCATATGCGCGCCCTGCTGCGCGACGTACCGGACGGCCACTACAGCGGCACCGCCGTGCTCGAAGACTCAGGCCATGGCCTGGGCGAGCTGGCCATCACCGCCCATGTCGAAGTCCGTGGCGAGCAAGCCCACGTGCGCATCGAAAGCCCCCCGCAGGTGCCCTACTTCATCAACTCTTACGAGGGCAACTCGGTTTCCGGTGTGTACCTTGGCTTGATGATGTTCGCCCAGGTCGCGCCGCCCTACAACGAAGGCCTGTATCGCTGCGTCACGGTCGACGTCGGCGCCAAGGGCACCCTGTGCAATGCGCAGGAGCCGGCGCCCCACGTCAACTGCACCACCACCCCGATGGAAACCTTGGCCGATGCCGTGCGCACGGCGTTGGAGCAGGCATCGCCGCAGCGGGTCACCGCCTCCTGGGGCCATACCAGCGGCATCAACATCGCCGGCCACGACCCACGCAATGGCAACAGCGAGTACGTCACCATGGTGCTGGCCTCGATCATTGCCGGTGCTGGCGCCAACAAGGTCATGGATGGCTGGCATGCGTGCGGGCCACTGTGTTGCTTCGGCGCGCTGATGAGCGGTGACATCGAGCTGCTCGAACATGCCTATCCGATACTCATCCACCGCTACAGCCTGATGGCCGACAGTGGCGGCGCGGGTGAGTTTCGCGGCGGCTCAGGCACCCGCCTGGAAATCGAGCCGCTGCAGCACGCGATGACCGTGGTCGGCTTCGGCGAAGGCCGCCAATTGCCCACCGCCGGCGCCGCCGGAGCACGCAATGCCCTGCTGCAGCCCAAGCTCGGCCGCTTGATCCACCGCCACGCCGATGGCACCGAAGACCACTACACCCAGAACCCCATGCTCACCCTCCAGCCCGGCGAGCGGATCATCAACATCAACCCAGGCGGCGGCGGTTATGGTGACCCGCTGCGCCGCCCGGTGGCCGCCGTGCTGCAAGACCTGCGCAACGGCCTGGTCTCGCCCCAGGGCGCAGCCCTGGAATACGGTGTGATCGTCGATGCCGACGGCCACCTCGACGAAACCGCCACTCACCTTGCCCGCGACCTGCACTGACCGGAGACCCATCATGCGCAATCAATATCGCCTGGGCATCGACGCCGGCGGCACCTTCACCGACTTCATCCTGGCTGACCGCGATGGCGGTGTGCAGCTGTTCAAAGCCCCTTCCACGCCGCAGGATGGCACCCTGGCCATTCGCGCTGGCCTTGCGCAGATCGCCGACGCCACCGGCCGCACGCCGGCCGAAATCATCGCCAACTGCGACCTGTGCATCAACGGCACCACCGTCGCTCTCAACGCCTTGATCGAACGCACCGGCGTCAAGGTCGGCCTGCTGTGCACCGAGGGCCACGAAGACAGCCTGGAAATCCGCCTGGGCCACAAGGAAGAGGGCCACCGCTATGACGCCCACTACCCGCCGGCGCACATGCTCGCCCCGCGCCACTTGCGTCGCCCGATCGGTGGCCGCATCCTTGGCGATGGCCGCGAACACAGCCCGCTGGACGAACGCGCCGTGCACGAGGCCATCGACTACTTCCGTGCCGAGGGCGTGGAGGCGGTGGCCATTTCCTTCCTCTGGTCGGTACGCAACCCCCGCCATGAACAGCGTGCCGCCGAGCTGGTACGGGCCGCGCTGCCTGGGGTGTTCGTCTGCACAGGTGTAGAGGTCTTCCCGCAAATCCGCGAATACACCCGCACCTCCACCACCGTGGTCAACGCCTACCTGAGCCCGGTGATGGCGCGCTACGTGGAACGCATCGACAGCCTGTTCGAAGAACTCGGCGCCCAGCAACCGGTGCGCTACTTCCAATCCAACGGTGGCCTGGCACCCGGCCACTTGATGCGCGAGCGTGCGGTCAACGCCATCAACTCCGGCCCGGCCTCGGCGCCCCAGGCCGGGCTCTCGGTGGCCCGCCCGTTTGGCATCGACAACGTCATCACCGTGGACATGGGCGGCACCTCGTTCGACATCACCCTGACCAACGCTGGGCGCACCAACTTCAGCAAGGACGTGGACTTTCTGCGCCAGCGTATCGGCGTGCCGATGATCCAAGTGGAAACCCTTGGCGCCGGTGGCGGCTCCATCGCTCACCTCGACGAGTTCGGCATGCTACAGGTCGGCCCCCGCAGTGCTGGCGCCAAGCCTGGGCCAGTGTGCTACGGCAAAGGTGGCAGTGAGCCCACCGTGACCGACGCCAACCTGGCCCTGGGTTACCTGCCGGACGGCGCGCTGCTGGGCGGCAGCATTCGGCTGAACCGCCAGGCTGCGCTGGACGCCATCCGCAGCAAGATCGCCGAGCCGTTGGGCATCAGCGTGGAGCGCGCCGCGTTTGGCATCACCACCCTGGTCAACTTGAACATGGTCAACGGCATCCGCCGTGTCTCCATCGAACGCGGCCATGACCCGCGCGACTTCGCCCTGATCGGTGCTGGCGGCGCTGCAGGGATGCACGTGGTGCGCCTGGCCGAAGAAATTGGCATGCACACTGTGCTGATCCCCAAAGTGGCGTCAGGGCTGTGCGCGTTCGGCCAGATCCTTTCGGATGTGCGTTACGACCAACTGACCAGCTTGGCGATGCGCCTGGACGCCGAACACGCGGACCTCGCACAGCTGAACCAGGCCCTTGCCGAGTTACGCCAGCAAGGCCTGGCGAACCTGCGCGAAGACGGTTTCGGCGACCAGGCCAGCAGTTGCCACTACACCCTGGAGATGCGCTACGGGGGGCAGATCCATGAGTGCAGCGTGGAGCTGGAACGCCACTCATTGGACCGCGACGGGCTGGCGGCGCTGATCGAGGCCTTCCATGTGCGCCACCAGACGCTCTACTCGTACAGCGAGCCCGCGAGCCCGGTAGAGCTGGTCAACCTGGAGTGCTCGGTGATCGGCCATCTGCCCCGCCCGCCCCAGCCAACGCTGCAAGGGCCGGCCCAGCCATCGGCGGCCGTCCCGGAGGGCGAGCGCCCGATGCTGTTCAGTGCCGATAGCGAGTGGCAGCAGACCCCGGTGTTCAACGGTAACCACCTGCTGCCCGGGCAGACGGTGCAAGGCCCCTGTGTGATCGAGGAGGACACCACCAACATCGTCGTGCCACCAGGCTGGCAGGCATGCCTGGAGCCTTCGGCCACTTACCGGGTGACACGCGGGGCTTGATCAAAGAGTCGGCTCGCGCCGATCATGGGCCTGCCCGGCAGCATTGCGCTGCCGGGCTTTTTTGCACAATAACAAGAGCTGCTTGAGTAGCTTGCCTGCAGTTCCTTTTTTCAATGCTGCCCTCTTTGAAAAAGGACAACCCATGCCCACAGAACTTTCGACCCACGGTTGGCCGCAGCCGGAACGCCAGGCACGCTGGGCCGAAGCGATCAGCGACACTTACTTCCCATTGAGCCTGGAGTTTGCCGCCGAACAGCCATTCGATGGCCACCTGCAGCGCTGGAGCACACCCAGTACGCCGCTGAGCCTGTCGCGCCTGCGCTCCAGCCAGCTCGGCTATTCACGTAGCAAGGCACACATTGGCCAGGACCATGACGCGTTCTACCTGGTTACGGTGCCCAGCCGCAGCGAGGTGCACTTCGAACAGGACGGCCACCAGTTGAGCTGCCGCCCAGGCGGCTTTATCGTCGAGCGCGGCGACGCGCCTTACCGCTTCCATTACCGGGCCGAGAATGACCTGTGGGTGCTGAAACTGCCTGAACGCGCGCTCAAGGCCAACTTGCTCGGGCACAAGCGCTACACCCGCCACTGCTTCGATGCCAGCCAAGGCCTTGGGCGCATTTTCGTCGAACAACTGGACCTCTGCGCACGCCACTTCGACGCAAGCCCCGCGGCCGCCCGCCATCTGCTGCTGGAGCAGGCCAGTGCGACGCTGCTGCTGGCCTTGCAACAGGACGAGCGGGTGCTTGGCAGTGAGGGCTCCAACCTCAGTACACTGCACCTGACCCGCGTCGAGCACTACGTGCTGCAAAACCTCGGCGACCCCGACCTGTCACCGCAAGCCATCGCCACCGCCTGCGGCCTGTCATTGCGCTATTTGCACAAACTGTTTGCGATCACGCCCTACACCTTGGGCGAATGGGTGCGCCAACAGCGCCTGGAGGCGGTGCACCGCCAACTGCGCGACCCACACTGCCATGTGTCTATCGGCGAACTGGCGTTCCGCTGGGGCTTTACCGACCAGGCCCAGTTCACCCGCGCCTTCCGCCAACGCTATGGCTGCACCGCACGCGAGGTTCGCGCGGCGCGCGCCCACTGAATGCGGCGGCGCAAGGATGCGCCGTGCTCAGTCGTTCGCAGCGGTATCGACCTCTTTCCAGCTGTCATCCGGGTCGAAGCGTTTCATCGCCTTGGCCAGCCTGTCGCCGTGCGCCCCGAGGTCTTTCTCGAACACCTGGCCATCATGGCTGATCATGAAGCTCATCACCCCCGTGTCGTCATACTTCGCCGGCCAGGCGACCAAGGCAAAGCCACGGCTCATCTGGTTGCCGATCAAGTAGCTGTAGGCACCGCCCGGGGCGGATGGGCCTTGCGCGTCGAGGATGCGAAAGTGATAGCCATACCAGTCGTCACCGACCACATCCTGGCCAAACAGCGGGCCCAGCGGGCTGACCTGCCCATCACCGTCATCATCCCAGTACAACCCGTCATGCTTGCCCGGTTCGCTGAAAATCTTCTGCGCGTATTCCAGCGCACCATTGCCGTTGCGGTCCTGTGCGGCGTAGTCCATCTGCGCATCGTGGTAAGCCAGCATCGACTGCAGGGCGCCCAGCTCGTTGCGGCCGATGCGCCTGGCGCGGATTTCGGCGCTGCCGGCCTTGAGGTCGAAGCGCCAGCCCTGGCTGCTTTTGCTCAGCGGTATGGGCAACGTCCAGTGCTCACTGCCCACCGCCAGTATGGCCTTGCCCTGCGCTGTCATGTCGATGCTGTGCTGTGCACGGTACTGTTCGAGGAAGGTGTCCACGTCGCTGCGTTGCACACCGCCGCGCGGGATGTAGGTGCGCCAGTCATCGCCCAGCAACTGGGCCAGGCGGGCTTCATCCGCTTTCTCCTGGCCCAACGCCGCGACGAAGGACTCCACGGCCTTCTCCGGCGTCGGGAAGGCTTCTTGCGCAGCGGCCAGGGATGACCAGGCCAGGCCCGCAGTGAGCAGCAATGCTCCGAGTCGTGAACGGTTCATCGACGGCCACCTCCCCCACGGCGTGCAGGCGCACTGGGCCGGGAGATCTGGTGCCCGGCGGCACGCGATGCGTTTGGCCGCTGGGCGAACGATTGGCTGGTGCGGCCGCGGCTAGCCTGCGCGCTGGTGCGTGACGGCGAGCGTACGCCGTCGAAGGCGTTGTTACGCGCCCGACCTGCCGTATTGGTGGGCCGGTTCTGCGCCACCTGCCGTGCCTGGCCTTCGCCCTGCCTGCGCTGGCTCACTGGGTTGTTCTGCTGGCGGCCTTGGGTATTACGTGTTTCCTGACGGCGATCGGCTGGCCGTGCAGTGTCGTTACGCGTTTGCATGCGATTGCCGACCGAGTTGCCCGCCTGCGCCTCGCGCGCTTGCTGGCGGGCCTGGCGGTTGCTGGTGGCCGGGCGTTCGATGCCGGCCCGATCCATCGAAGCCCTGGCCTTGTCCCGTGCCTGGGCACGCTGGGTGTCGTCACCACGGAAGGCCGTACGCTGGGTGGCGCCGTCCAGCTGGCGGCCATACTGCTGGCGGCTGCGGGCATCGCGGTAAGGCACGCCCTCGCGGTTCGCGGCGTTGTGCCGCCATGTGTTCTGGTTGTTGGTGATGCGGTTGTTGCCGTTGATGTTGTTGTAGCGGTTGACGTCGATGTCGATGTCATTGTTACCCCAGTCACAGTCGCCCCACAGCGAACTGATGATCGCAACACCAGTACCAAAGGCCAGGCCCGCCACCAGCGCGGAACCGGCGTAGTACATTGGCGGTGGCGGGTAGTACACCGGCGGCGAGGCCGGGTAGGCCCAGGTGCCGTAGGTGGTGGTCGGGTTGTAGCTGGGCACGTACACCACTTGCGGGTCGGCCGGTTCGATGATGATGGTGGTAGGCGAACTGCTGGCCGGGGCCGCCTGGTTTTTGCTCGCACTGCTGGAGGCTGGCGCCGCCGCCGGAGCCGCCTGCACGGTCACGTTCTGGTACTGGTTGCTTTGCAGGTTGCCGGCGGTTTGCGCCTGGTGGCGCAAGCGCTGCACGCCGCCCATGACATCGTCGGGTTGCGCGAGGAAGGCGTCACCCAGGCGCTGCACCCACACCGGGTCCTGGCCCAGGGTCGCCAGCACCTGCGGGAAGGCCACCAGTGCCTGCACGCTCGGGTCCCAGGGCTGCTTCGCTACTTGCTTGACGGCATCGTCACCGGAGGCCTTGGGGTTGGCCTTGGACCAGGTCACGGCTTCGCTCACCTGTCCCGGGTAGGTCGCGGCCATCAGTACTTGGGCCAGCAACGCATCGGGGTACAAGGCAATAGGTGCGAGCATCTGGTCCAGTTGTTCCTGGGTGAACACCGGGTCCTTGGCCGCCAGCTTGTCGGTTTGTGGGGCCGGGTCCGGGGCGGGAACGTCCTCTGCCAGCACCAGGCCGGGCGCAACGCTCAGGCACAGCAGCGCCGAAAGGGCGGCAATCAATGGCATGCGCATCGCTTATCCCCATGAGGTCAGACCGCGTGGATTAAGGGTAGCAATGGCGGTGCGTTTGACCAGCTGCGAGCGCGCAAACTTTTCGCACTGAGGGTTGTGTCGATAGTGGCCATCGATAGTGACTATCGAACCAGGCAATTTCTACTAACCGGTCCGGCCCAATAACCTAGCTCCATTGATTCGAACCTGGCGAATCACTCGCATTCCGGAGCTACTCGATGAACACCCTGGCCCGCCTCTCGCTCGCTGCCTTGACCACAAGCGCCATCGCCCTGTTGACCGGCTGCGCCAGCCACCCCGAACTGCGCCCCTACACCGCAGAAGAAACCCGCCAGCTGCAACTGGAAGCGTTGCAGCGCCGTGGCCTGTCCCTGGACGACTACGAGCTGCAACGCCGGGTGATCCAGCGTGCCGACAACCTGCCTGTGGTAACCGACTTCGACTTCACGCTAGGCACCCCACGCAGCATGGCCCAGCGCAGCTTCTTTTAACTAACGCCGCGATACCAGCGCCAATGCGATGCCGCCGAGTACCACGACACACGCCACCAGCAAGCGCAACGACAGCGGCTCACCAATCAGGCAGACCCCGCCCAGTGCGGCAAGCACAGGCACGCTGAGCTGCATCGTCGCCGCCTGTTGTGCGCTGACCTGCCTGACCACGCCGTACCACACGGCATAACCCGCCCCCGAGGCCAGCACGCCAGAGCCCAGTGCATACAGCAAACCCGGCGCGGTCACATGCGCGCCACCCCCCACCCACAGTACGGGCACCAGCAGCACCAGGCACGGCAGGCTGCGGGCAAAATTGCCGGCGGTATCCGCCAGCGGCCTGGGTGAGCCTTTACCCAGCAGCGAGTACACGCCCCACGCCAGGCCCGAGGCGGCCATCAACAAGGCGCTGGTCAAGGGTGGCGCCTCGGCACCGGGCAACAACAGCACCAACAGGCCGGCGAAGGCGATCAGCATGCCCAGCAACATCCGTGTGGTGATGCGCTCGCCTTTGTATCCGGCAAAACCGAACATGGTGATCTGCACGGCGCCAAACAACAGCAACGCACCCGCGCCAGCCCCCAACTGCAGGTACGCCGCAGAAAACAGGAACGCGTACAGGAACAGCGCCAAGCCGCCTCTCCAGCTGCCCCCCATGGCAAGCGCAGGCTTGCGCAGGTGTAACAGCAGCAACAGGAAGACGGCGCCACTGGCCAGGCGCACCACCGTGAACGATGCCGGGTCGATGGCCCCGTCCATCAGTGCCAGCCGGCAGAACACCGAATTGGCGGCAAAGGCCACCAGGCTGAAAAGAGCGGGCCAGCGCCAAGCGCTGGCCTTGCGGTCGGAAAGCGTGGTGGTACCGGTGCTCATGGTGTGGTCACCTCTGAGAAGGTCATTGTTGTTATAGCGGCCATGCGGATACCGATATACAACAGAGTGTTTCGTCGGCGCCACCACCGAGTCACCGCCGCTACAGCGCGGCCACTGCCTCAACCTCCACCAGCATGCCGTCCAGTGCCAGCCGGGGTACCGGTATCAGTGTGCAGGTCGGTTTCATGTGTGGGCCCCAAGCCCTGTCGGCCTCGGCCACCCATTGCTGCAGGCGCGTTTCGCAGTGATCGACGATCAGCAAGGTCAGCTTGAACACCTGGCCCAGGTGTGCGCCTTTGGACGCCAGGGCCGTATCAAGATTGGCCAGGGCCTGACGGGCCTGCTCGGCGAAGACGGGTGACAACTGCCCGCTGGCGTCCTCACCGCCTTGGCCGGCGATGTACAGTAGCCGGCTGCCGGCGTGCACTTCGGCGACGTGGGAATAGGCATTGCCACTGGGGTCATACAAGCCCGCAGGGTTGGACAGCTGAAAGGGTGCTGGACGGGTCACGGTGAATACTCGCGTAGAGAATAGAGCGGCCGAGTATCAGACCTTTAGTTAACCTGAGGTCAAGCATGCCGTAGGACTTTTCACATGATGCTGCCGGCGTGTTGAACCACGCGTATGTGTTCAGCGGCGTGTGCCTGCCGCTAGAGTGCAAAACCCGGCAAGGAGGCCTGCCCGCAACAAGGAAAGCAACAATGACCAAGCATCACTTTCAACTTGCCTACACCATCAACCCTCGGCATGACGACGATGAGGACGAGGCCGCTCGCGCTCGGCTCCACCTGCGCAAAATCGGCTGGGACACCGTTGACCATATCGAAACCACCCTGCTAGGCGTGCTCCACCTGTATCACGGCACCACGGCAGCCCGTGTCGATGAAGCCGAAAAGCAGATTCGCGACCGCATACACGAAGAGCTCAAGAGCCTGCGTGTGGTGTCGAGGGTGAAGTTTCACGGTAGCCTGATGGTCGATGGCCTGGGCCAGGCCATCCACTTCAGCATTGTGCCTTAAGCGTTGACGGTGACCGCATCAGGCGCCCCCGCGCCTGATGCGCTGGCCATCACTTTTCTTGCAATACCGCCCTGCCTTTCACTGCTCGCGGCCCGCGCCAGGCCCAGAACAGCAAGCCCGGAAACGGCGCGTAGACCACGAATACGATCCACAGCATCTTGCGCTCGGCGCGCCGGTCACTGCCGATGATGTGCCAGATGGCCCAGATTTCCAGCAGGATCACAAAGGCCGCGATGATGATCCAGATCGTTCCGATTTCCATGAGCGCTCTCCCATTTGGCATGTAATGGGTTTGGTCATGCCTGGTGGCGAGGGTTCACATTGATTTGGCAAGAAGGCATGCCACCCCTTGGGCCAATTGCCTGAACACGACCTGCAATACGACACAGCCACCCCGGAGATTGTCTTTCCCCCTGCCACCCGCCACACTCCCCTGGCCAGCCAGGAAGCGGAGTCCAGAGTGCCCACCCCACGTCAGTTCAGCAAGAAGACCAGCACCAGCAACATGCTGCGGCTCAAGTCCACCACCGGAAATGCCCAGGCGCCCTATCGGGTCGACTTCGTTTTGCTCGAACACTTCTCCATGGCCAGCTTCACCGTGGCCATGGATGTGTTGGTCACGGCCAACCTGCTGCGCGCCGACAGCTTCCAGTTCACCCCACTGTCGCTGGACGGTGACCGGGTGCTGAGCGACCTGGGCCTGGAGTTGGTGGCCACCGAACTTGCCGCCAGCGAACTGAAGGACCTTGACCTGCTGATTGTCTGTGGCGGCCTGCGCACCCCGCTCAAATATCCTGAGCTCGACCGGTTGCTGGGCGACTGCGCCGCCCACGGCATGGCCCTGGGCGGGTTGTGGAACGGCGCCTGGTTCTTAGGCCGCGCCGGGGTGCTCGATGACTACGGCTGCAGCATCCACCCTGAGCAACGCGCCAGCCTGTCAGAGCGCAGCCCGCAAACGCGCATCACCCCCGCCAGCTTCACCCTCGACCGCGACCGCCTCAGCGCCGCCAGCCCCAATGGCGCCATGGAGCTGATGCTCGGCCTGGTTCGCAGGCTCTACGGTGATGGCCTGGCCGAAGGCGTCGAAGAAATCCTGTCGTTCTCGGGCGCGCGATATCGCCAGGTCGGGCCGGGGGCGAAAAAGTCCATGAGCCTGCATATGCGCACCATCGTCGAGCTGATGGAGAACAACCTTGAGGAAACCCTCAGCCTCGACCAACTGGCCGCCTACAGCGGGCGCTCGCGCCGGCAGATCGACCGCCTGTTCCAGGCCCAGCTGGGCACCTCGCCACGGCGCTACTACATGGAGTTGCGCATCACCAAAAGCCGCCGGCTGCTGCAGTACTCCGACCTGTCGGTGATGGAAGTGGCAGTGGCCTGCGGATTCGTTTCGGTGTCGCACTTCAGCAAATGCTATGCGGCGTACTTCGGCTACCCGCCGTCGCGCGAACAACGGCTGGGCGAATAACGCCGATCAGGCGCGGATGTAGCGGATGACAGCGTCACAGATCATGCTCTTGTGGCGCTGCTTGATCGTCTCGTCGGCAAGGTCGATCTGGAAGATCTCGCCAAAGGTGTGCCGGTTCGAAACCCGGTAGAAGCAGAACGAGCTCATCAGCATGTGCAGGTCGATAACCTCGATACCCGAACGGAACACGCCTTCCTGCTCGCCCCGACGCAGGGTGCTGCCAAGGGCTTCGAGCACCAGGCTGCTCATCTCGCGAATCACCGGCGACTGCTTGACGTACTCGCCATAGTGGATGTTCTCGGTGCAAATGATGCGCACGAAATCGACATTGCAGTCGTGGTGATCGAAGGTGAACTCCACCAGGCGGCGGATCGCCTGCTCAGCCGGCAGCGACTCCAGGTCCAGGCTCTGCTCGGTCTTGCGGATATCACCGTAGAGCTTGACCAGGCACTCGACGTACAGCTGCTCCTTGCTGCCGAAGTAGTAGTAGATCATGCGCTTGGAGGTGGCGGTGCGCTCGGCGATGGCATCGACGCGCGCGCCGGCCAGGCCTTGCTGGACGAACTCGTTGATGGCGGCCTGAAGGATGTCCTCGCGCGTTTTCTCGGGGTTGTTCTTGCGCGACTTGCGCACCCCTTCGATCTCAGGCTGACCGAGGCTGACTACGGAATCACTCATACCCACTCACAGGCTGTTTATTGGAATAAGGGGATTATCCGTGAGCGCGGCCATGCAGGGAAGCGCGCTGTTGGTCGGGTAGCCTCCAAGGGCTATTACAGGCAAACGGCAGACTGCACTTGAAGCCACGCCCCTCAACCCGCTAGCCTGCGTCCCTCTGCCTTGGACGGACCCTGCCCCATGCAACCGCGTGACCTTGCCGCCTATATGTTTCTGGCCATTGCCTGGGGGTTTTCCTTTCTGGTCCTGCTCAAGGTGGTGCACGCCTTCGGCTGGGTCGGTGCGGTCAGCCTGCGGTCGCTGATTGCCGGCGGTACCCTGGCGATTCTGGCGGCCTTGTGCGGCCGCACCCTGCGCCTGCGCCCGCTGTTGAAACCGCTGCTGGTGATCGGCGCTACCACCGTGGCCGGGCAGTTGATCGGCATGACCTACGCCACCCCACGGATCGGTACGGCGATGGCGGCGATCTTCGTGGCCACCATCCCGCTGTTCTCGATGATCATCGGCCGTCTCTGGGGGCTTGAGAAGATCACCCTGCAAGGCCTCATCGGCCTGCTCCTGGGCTTCGTCGGCATCGCCATGCTGGTGGGGTTTCCGGCCCAACCGGTCAACGACGTCTTCATCCACGGCTGTATCGCGTCGCTGTTCGGTGCCTTGAGCGCCGCGTTCGGCAGCAACTACGCCAGCCTGCACCTGCGTGGCCAGGACCCGTGGACGGTGACCGGGGGCGCGTTCCTGGCCGGGGGCCTGATGACCCTGCCACTGTTACTAGTAGTACCCGTGCCCAGTGTGCCCCAGGCCAGCGACTGGCTTTATCTGCTGATCAGCGGCGCGGTCATGAGCGCCACCACGTACGTGCTGTACTTCGGCCTGGTGGCACGCATCGGCGCGACCCGCGCGATCAGTGTGGAGTTCGTCGTGACGCTGGTCGCGGTGCTGGTCGGCGCGCTGTTCCTCGGCGAAGCCCTGAGCTTGCTACAGCTTGCCGGTGGCGTGGTGGTGCTGGTCGGCTGCCTGCTGGTACTGGGCCTGCTGCCTGGCCGCAAAGCGCGCCTGCCGAGCTGAGCCCTCAGTCGCGCTGAGCCGTGCTGCGTTCGACCGGTGGCGTCAGGTGCAGCACGCGGTTACGCCCGCCTTCGGCCAGCAAGTAACCGCCTTTGCCATCCGCGACGATTGCCTGGGGCGCCTTGAGAAACGACAGCACGGTGTGGCGCGAGCCGTCGGCGTCAATGCGCAGCAGGCGGGCGCGGTACGTGTTGTCTTCGCTGATCCACAAGCCGCGCTGGTCACAGAACAGGAAGGTTGGGTTGCGCAGGCCATCGACCACCACCGGGTCCTGGCCGTCTTCGGACAACGCGCGGACCTTGCCGTTGGCTTTCTCGGTATACAGCAGGCGCCCATCCGTGCAGCGGGTCAGGCCCTCGGTTTCGGTGAGCCCAGAGCGCAGCACGTCGAGCTGGCCGCTGTGCCAGTCATAGCGCATCAAACGGCCATTGCCCTTGCGGTCTTCGATGGCATAGAGGTAATCGTCATCGTTCCACAGCCCTTGCACGCTCTCGCCGTCGAACAGCCGGGTCACCTGCCCATTGCGAGACAGGCTGACCGGCGCAAGGCCACCTTCCTGGCTGAATACCCAGCCGCCTTGGGCTGCGACCATGCCGTCTGGCTTGGACAGGTTGTCGATCACGACGACCCGGTCGCCCTGGGCGGTAATCTTGAGGATGCTGCCCTTGCCGTCGTCCAGTTCGCGGCTGACCAGCAGGCTGCCGTCGGCTTGCGGCAACAACGAAGCAGCCTTGGTCACGTCGCGGTGCAACACGTTGACGTCCCAGCCGCTGGCAGCCTGGACAGGGTAAAAACTCTGCCAGGCGAAGAAACCAAGCGTGGCAGCCAGCAGGCTGGCAGTGGCGGTCAGGGCGATGCGGGTGCTGCGCTTGCGCAGGATGTGCGGCATGAAAAAGGGCTCCTCGAGAATGCCAGCGATCCTAACAAAGAGATGTGAAAAAAAGGTCATGGCAAAGTGCCTTGTTGTACAGCGGCAGGCTCACGCAAAATTACAAAAAGGATATAAAAATAACTAAACATTCTAACTAAATGGAATTAAAAAATTGAAAGCCAAACGCCACCTCCTTAGTCTGGGCGCACTGATTGTCAGCCCATTCAAGGAGCACTCCTCATGCCCGCCCGTGCCTTCTCTCCCCTGCGTCGCCTGCTGATCGGCGGCCTGTTGGCCAGTGTCGCCAGCGCCCTGTTGCCGTGGTCCAATGCCCTGGCCGAAGACGCCAAGACCTTGCGTATCGGCTACCAGAAGTTCAACAGCATCAATATCCTCAAAGGCAGCGGTGCCCTGGAAAAGGCCCTTGCCTCACAAGGGGTGACCGTCAGCTGGCACGAGTTCGCCGCAGGCCCGCAATTGCTCGAAGCGCTGAGCACCGGCGCCATCGACCTTGGCCACGCCGCCGACGCCCCCTCGGTATTTGCCCAGGCCGCCGGCAAACCGGTGGTCTATCTGGCCGCCGAGCAGCCCTACCCCCGTGGTATCGGCCTCGTGGTACGTGAGCAGGACCACCTCACAGGCGTGCAAGACCTCAAAGGCAAGCGGGTAGCGACAGGCCGTGGCTGGAACGCCCAGTACCTGTTGGCCGTCGCGCTGGAACAAGCCGGCCTGAGCTACCAGGACATCACCCCGGCCTACGTCAATAACGCCGCCGACGCCGTCGCAGCCCTGCAATCGGGCAGCGTCCAAGCCTCGACCCTGTGGGACCCCTTCCTCGCCGCGGCAGAAAGCCAGCCAGGGCTGAAGAACCTGCGCGACGGCAGCGGCCTGTCCAACAACCGCACGTTCTACCTGTCCACCGCGCCATTTGCCGACCAGCACCGCGCGCTGCTCAAGACCTTCTTCGCCGAATTGGGCAAGGTCAGCCAATGGGCCAACGCCAAGCCTGCCGAAGTCGCCGCGCTGCTGGCGCCACAGCTGGGGATCAAAGCCGACGTGCTGGAAGTGGCCAGCGAGCGACGCAACTACAACGCCGTGGCCATCACCCCGCAGATCGTCGCCGAACAGCAGAAGCTGGCCGACACCTTCCAGGGCCTGGGCCTGATTCCGCACAAGTTGCAGGTAGCCGATGCGGTCTACCCGGCTTCCGTGCTGCCGTGACCGGAGACTGACCGCCATGCCCCGCCCCATCCGCTTCAACGCCTTCAGCATGAACGCTGCCAGCCACCAGTCCCCCGGGCTGTGGCGCCACCCGCGTAACACCAGCGTGGCCTTCAACCGCCTGGACTACTGGACCGACCTGGCCCGCCTGCTTGAGCGCGGCCTGTTCGACGCACTGTTCATCGCCGATGTGCTGGGCATCTATGACGTCTATCAAGGCGGCCCCGAAGCGGCGCTGCGCGGGGGCGTGCAAGTGCCAGTCAACGACCCTCTGCTGCTGGTCCCGGCCATGGCCGGGGTCACCGAGCACCTGGGCTTTGGCGTGACCTTCTCACTGACCTACGAGCACCCCTACCCCTTTGCCCGGCGCATGTCCACGCTCGACCACCTGAGCAATGGCCGGGTGGGCTGGAACATTGTCACCGGTTACCTGGACAGCGCCGCACGCAACCTGGGCCTGGCTCGCCAATTGGGCCATGACCAGCGCTACGACCTGGCCGAGGAATACCTCGAAGTGCTGTACAAACTGTGGGAAAAAAGCTGGGACGATGACGCAGTGGTGCTGGAGCGTGACAGCGGCCGTTACATCGAACCGTCCCGGGTCCACCCGATCGGCCACGTCGGCGAGCACTTCCAGGTGCCCGGCACGCACCTGTGCCAGCCCTCGCCACAACGCACACCGGTGCTGTTCCAGGCGGGTGCTTCGGCACGCGGCCAACAGTTTGCCGCGCGGCATGCCGAGTGCGTGTTCATCAGCGGGCCGACGACCACGGTGCTGCGCCGTTATGCCGACGGCATTCGCCAGGCCAGCGAGGTTGCCGGGCGTGGCCGCGACGACGTGCTGATCTACGCCCAGGCACTGTTGATCGTCGCCCCCACGCGTGAAGAGGCCGAAGCCCGCTTCGCCGAGTACCGTGGCTATGTTGACCTGGACGCTGCCCTGGCCCTGCTGTCGGGCTGGACCGGCATCGACTTCGCTGGCCTCGACCCCGATGCACTGATCGAGTATGTCGAAAACGATGCCGGCCGCACGGCCCTCGCCGCCTTCACCGCCGCCGACCCCAACCGCCGCTGGACGGTGCGCGAAGCGGCTGAATTCGTCGGCCTGGGCGGGCGCGGCCCGGTCCTGGTGGGCGCTGCCAGTGACATCGCCGATCAGTTGGAAGCGTGGCTGGATGAGACCGGCATCGACGGTTTCAACCTCACCTACGCGGTACAACCCGATGACCTGGCCAATGTGGTCGAGCTGCTGGTGCCTGAGCTGCAACGGCGCGGCCGCTACCCCCTGCACTACCAGGACGGCACCCTGCGCCACAAGCTGTTCGGCCAGGGCGACCGCCTGCCCGAGCAGCATGCAGGGCGCCAGGTTCGCATTCAGCAAGCAAATACCGGGTATTCCAACATTTAATTTGTAGATGGCACGCGCTCGACCCTATTCTGTCGGCACATCCCCTGCGCCGCACCGGCCGGTGCGGTTCACGGCACGGGGAGAGAACAACAAGTCGAGATCGTCCATGTCGAATCATTCCTACTTCGCCCCCCACGGTGGGCACCCGGCTCAAACCGAGCTGCTGACTGACCGTGCCATGTTCACCGAAGCCTATGCCGTCATCCCCAAGGGCGTGATGCGTGACATCGTCACCAGCCACCTGCCGTTCTGGGACAAGATGCGCATGTGGGTCATCGCCCGCCCACTGACCGGCTTTGCCGAGACCTTCTCGCAATACATCGTCGAAGTGGCTCCGGAAGGCGGCAGCGAGCGCCCAGAACTGGACGTCAACGCCGAAGCCGTGGTGTTCGTGGTCGAGGGTGAGCTCGACATCACCTTGGAAGGCAAGCAGCACACCCTGGCCCAGGGCGGCTACGCCTTCATTGCCCCGGGCGCCGAGTGGAGCCTGCGCAACCGCAGCCAGTCGAATGTCACCTTCCATTGGCTGCGCAAGCACTACCAGAAGGTTGAAGGCCTGGACCTGCCAGAGTCCTTCGTCACCCACCGTGACAACGCCACGGTCATCGAAATGCCCGGCACCGAAGGCCGCTGGAAAACCACCCGCTTCGTCGACATGGCCGACATGCGCCACGACATGCACGTCAACATCGTGACCTTCCAGCCGGGCGGCGTGATTCCGTTCGCTGAAACCCACGTCATGGAACACGGCCTGTATGTGCTGGAAGGCAAGGCGGTGTACCGCCTGAACCAGGACTGGGTCGAGGTCGAAGCCGGTGACTTCATGTGGCTGCGCGCCTTCTGCCCGCAAGCCTGCTACGCCGGTGGCCCAGGCAACTTCAGCTACCTGCTGTACAAAGACGTCAACCGCCACGTGCACCTGACGCTCAACCCACAGCGCTAAGCGTTCACCCAAGCTCAGGCTGTTGGACCGAAGCCCGCCACCCTGGCGGGCTTTCTATTTGCCGCTCATACTGAACACCCCTGCCCTGTGCGGTATTCATCATGAACCGCTACCGCCTGC
This sequence comes from Pseudomonas sp. E1MeOHC2, assembly GCF_058745025.1. NCBI lineage: Bacteria > Pseudomonadati > Pseudomonadota > Gammaproteobacteria > Pseudomonadales > Pseudomonadaceae > Pseudomonas > Pseudomonas sp. E1MeOHC2. The sequence continues at coordinate 4,959,385 of NZ_CP196675.1, read as the reverse complement.
TTGCCGCTTTGTTGCTGGCGTTGTCCGGCTCCGTTCAGGCTGCCGACGACTGGAGCCTGGCCTACGACAGGGAAGGCATCCGTGTCTACCTGAGCGGCGCTGGCGATTCGCCTTACCAGCAGTTTCGCGGTGTCAGCACCATCAAGGCCAGCGTACGCACGCTGACAGACCTGCAGGAAAACCTGCGGGTGGCCTGCAAATGGCTGTATGCCTGCGCTGAGATGCGCCTGCTGGAGGTCGACGGCGACAGCACCTGGGTCTACCTGACCACCAACCTGCCGTGGCCGACAATGCCGCGCGATATCGTGGTCAAGGTCACCACGGAGCTGCGCGACGATGGCACCCTGTTGCGCCACCTGAGCGCCGACCCCGGCAAAATCCCTGAGGTGGCTGGGCTGATCCGCGTGCGGCACCTCACCGGCGAGTGGGCGATGAAACCGCTGGGTGAGCGCAAGACCGAGGTCACTTACCAACTCAAGGCAGACCCTGCCGGGGATGTACCGGGGTGGCTGGCCAACCGGTTCGTGGTCGATGCCCCGGTGGTGACGTTACGCACGCTGCGGGCAGTGGCCGAGCGTCAGCGCTGAGGCCAGCCTCGCCGATGGGAGCACAGGCGACTACCGCCTTGGCGGTTTTTCTGCCACTGTCTGCGCGCGGTGCGGACCAGCGCGTCGCGCCTTGCCAGGACGTCGCATGAAAACACAAGAAAACGGCAACACGCACAAAGGCTACCGGCGCATCATCCCGTCGATGACGGCATTGCTCGAATTCGAGGCAGTCGCCCGGCATAACAGCTTCACCCAGGCCGCCCAGGAACTGGGCGTGACCCAGGCGGCGGTGAGCAAGCAGGTCAAACAGCTTGAAGAAACCCTCGGCAGCCAGCTGTTTCAGCGCCTGCACCGGGGCGTGCGCCTGACCAGCGAGGGTCAGGCACTGTACGCGGTGATTTCCGACTCGCTGCAAAAGATCGCCTCGGTCTTTGACCGCCTCAGCGAGGGTGGCAACGAACAGGAGTTGGTGCTGAGCACCACTGCGACTTTTTCCCAGCTGCGGGTCATGCCCCGCTTGAGCACCTTGCGCACCGCCCTGCCCCAGGTGCGCCTGCGTCTGGCCACGCAGATGTTCATGGGCGACCTGCGCAATCACGATGTCGATCTGCTGGTGCGCTATGGCAATGGCCGCTGGGAAGACGGCAGTGCCGTGCAACTGTTCGAAGAAGAGATATTCCCAGTGTGTTCACCGGACTGGCTTACCCGCAACAGCCCGCCAGAATCGCTGGAAGCGTTGTATGGCGCCGAGCTGCTTGACGCCGATGCCACTACCGAAGGCTGGATGACCTGGCCTACCTGGTTCCGCGAGGTCGGCGGGCACCCGCCCAAGCTTCGCTACAGCCTGCGCTGCCACCTGTACACCGACACCGTGCAGGCAGCACTGCATGGGCACGGCATTGCACTGGGGTGGGGGCGGATGATCGACCACCTGCTGGCGTCCGGCGAGCTGGTGCGCCTGACCGATCTGGTGGTCAGGCCACGGGAGGCCTACTACCTGGTCGTGCCCCATGGCCGCAGTACTACCCCGACAATACTGGGCTTGGTGGACTGGTTGCGAGCCAGCTGAAAACAGCAAAGGCCGTGGCGTACTTCCCCACGGCCAGGCTGCGTCGAGGGCTCAACGTATTCAGGAAACCGTGGCTGCCAGCGGCCGTGCGCGCACCTTCACCCGGCGCCGGTAGGCAAGCAACAAGCCGATGTACCACAGCGGCATCACATACAGCGCGGTCCGTGTGTCAGGCTCCAAGGTCAGCAGGCACAGCACGAAAATCAGGAACAACTGCGCCAGCGCCGCCGTCACCCTGCCCCCCGGGAGCTTGAACCTGGATTGCTCATGCGCCTTGGGGTTCTGGCGGCGGTAGGCGAAGTAGGACATCAGGATCAGCGACCAGGTGACAATGATCATCACCGCAGAAATGGTCGACACCAGCGTAAAGACCGTCATGACCTCCGGGATCACGAACAGCAGCGTCAACGCAATTGCCATGCACACCCCCGAAAACATCAGCGCCCTGACCGGCGTACCCGACCCGGACAGGCGCCCGAACGCTGTCGGTGCCTGCTGCTGGTGAGACAGCCCATAGAGCATCCGCGACCCGGAATACACGCCGCTATTCGCGGACGAGGCTGCAGAAGTGAGCACGACAAAATTGATGATACCGGCAGCAGCCGGCAGGCCGCCCAGCAAGAACAGCTCGACGAACGGGCTGCGATTGGCAGGCACGTTAGCCCACGAGACCACGCTGATGATGCACACCAGCGAACAGATGTAGAACAGCAGGATGCGTACCGGGATGGTGTTGATCGCCTTGGGCAGGGTCTTTTCAGGGTCCTTTGCCTCGGCTGCCGCGGTACCAATCAGTTCGGTGCCCACGAACGAGAAAATCGCGATCTGGAACCCGGCCAGGAAGCCGAGAATGCCGTGGGGCATGACCACTCCGGGGGCCACCAGGTGACTGAAGGACGCCGTGACACCGGCTGGCGACGTGTAGGACGTGGCAACCATCACCAGCCCCGTCACCACCAGCAACACGATCGCAACGATCTTGATCAGCCCGAACCAGAACTCGACTTCACCGAACGCCTTCACGGCCAGCATGTTCAGCCCCAGCAGCAGGAACATCGTTGCGAATGCCGGTAGCCAGGTGGGCACATCGGGGTACCAGTACTGGAAGAAACCTGCCACCACCACCACATCGCCCACCGCCGCCACCACCCAACTGAGCCAGTATGACCAGCTGAGGATGAAGCCGGCACGCGGCCCCAGGTAGTTGTGCACCAGGTCGGCGAACGATTCCATGTTCAGGTTGGCGAGCAGCATCTCACCCATTGCACGCATGATGCAGAACACGAAAAAGCCGATGATGGCGTACACCAGGATGATCGAGGTGCCGGAAAGCGCAATGATCTTGCCCGACCCCATGAACAGCCCTGTGCCGATCGCGCCACTGATCGAGATGAGCTGAATGTGCCTGTTCTCTAGCCGTCGCTTCAGGGTACGGCTAGCCTCTGGAGCCGCGTCTTGCGAGTTGCACGTTTGATGCATAGTTGACCTCTTATTCTTTTTCTGTGAAACCACAGCCCCTTCACTTCGCCCTTTAATTGGCACGCAAGTGCACACTTTATGTAATGACAAGTGCGGGAGGCATGGGTATTAACGCAGACGGGAAAGCACGCCCCGATGAAACTTCTCATCAGGCTTAATTAATCATTGAAAGCCACTACGCGCGCACGCCGACTGAACGGGGCATGCCCGGCAAAACAGTGTTTAAACGTGATAAAACCGGGCGCTAACGCTGTTTCATTTTGCCAGTCGGTGTGGTCAATCGGAACGCTACAGAGTGCGCACACGCATTGGGATTTGTTGCACACTGGAAGACCCCGGTGACAGTTTGCGCTACGGCCATGAGCAATTGGCCTATCGCGGCGATCACATCTTGTAGGTGGAGAGCAAAATGCTGGTCTCGGTGTTTTCGATGTGCGGTATCGAGCGAATGGTGTTCAACGCCCGGTCGAAAGCCTCGAGGGTGTCGGCACGCAGCTCGGCCATCAAGTCCCAGCGGCCATTGGTGGTGTGGATGGCCACTACGTTGGGATGCCCGCGCAGCGCGTGCTTGACCTCCGCAGCATGATGGCCGCTGATGCCGATGCTGGTGATCGCCCGTACGCCCTGCTCCAGGGCATCTGACCTGAGGCGAATCGTGTAGCCGATGATCACCCCTTGTTCTTCAAGTTTGGTGATGCGGTTCTGCACCGTTGCCCTGGCGACCTTCAGCTTCTTCGCGAGGGTAAGGATGGGGGTGCGCGCATTGTCACGCAGCAGCGCGATCAGTTCCCGATCTACAGTGTCCATGGTGCCTGCCAAATTATCAGATTGTTATTCTGGGGTGGCAGATTGTCTAGAAAGTTGACGAAACTGGCAACCTGCTCTCTTCAATTTGACTCAACCTTTCATCACACTCTTCGTGCTGGCAACCCCTCAACAATCTTAAGCGTTCACCCTGCACGGACTGAGGTGAGAACGCACACATAAGGTGCAAGAACATGACGTATTTCATTGATGTTCCAACGATGTCCGATTTGGTGCAGGACATTGGCGTAGCCCCCTTCATTGGCGAACTGGCCGCGGCCCTACGTGAAGACTTTAAACGCTGGCAGGACTTTGATAAGTCGGCACGTGTTGCCAGCCATTCGGAAGTGGGTGTCATCGAATTGATGCCCGTCGCGGACACGCATCGCTATGCGTTCAAATACGTCAACGGGCACCCGGCCAATACCGCGAAAGACCTGCATACGGTCATGGCCTTTGGCGTGTTGGCCGATGTGGCAACGGGCTACCCGGTGCTGTTGTCGGAACTGACCATCGCCACCGCCCTGCGCACTGCCGCAACGTCATTGATGGCTGCACAGGCACTGGCTCGGCCGAACGCGAAAAAAATGGCGCTGATCGGCAATGGCGCGCAAAGCGAATTCCAGGCGCTGGCCTTCCACAAGCACCTGGGCATCGAAGAAATCGTCGCCTTCGACACCGACCCGCTGGCCACCGCCAAACTGATCGCCAACCTCAAGGAATACAGCGGCCTTACCATTCGCAAAGCCAACTCCGTGGCAGAGGCAGTCAAAGGTGTCGACATCATCACCACCGTGACCGCTGACAAAGCCTACGCAACCATCATCACCCCCGACATGCTCGAACCTGGTATGCACTTGAACGCCGTGGGTGGCGACTGCCCAGGCAAGACCGAACTGCATGCCGACGTACTGCGCAAAGCGCGCGTGTTTGTCGAGTACGAACCGCAAACCCGTATCGAAGGTGACATCCAGCAGTTGCCCGCCGACTTCCCGGTCGTCGACCTCTGGCGTGTACTGCGTGGCGAAATCGAAGGCCGTCAAAGCGACAGCCAGGTAACGGTGTTCGACTCGGTGGGCTTCGCGCTCGAAGACTATACCGTACTACGGTACGTACTACAGGAAGCCGAAAAGCGCGGCATGGGTTCGAAGATCGACCTGGTGCCTTGGGTTGACGAAGACCCGAAGGACCTGTTCAGCCATACCCGCGGCCGCGCTGCAAAAAGCCGTATCCGACGCGTTGCATAACCTTCTCACTCTCGGTATTTCAGATGGCATTTCCAACGCGTTCGATTCAGGCACCTGCGGCAGTGGTAATGGTCAGGCCGCATGCCTTCACCCCCAACCCGGAAACAGCGGCAGATAACTCGTTCCAGAGCACCCACCCCGACATCGGCGCACAGCACCTGGCCGAAGTCGCCCGCGACGAGGTCACGCAGGCGGCAGGAAGGCTCGAAGCGGAAGGTGTACGGGTTCACCTGTTCGATGACTTCGGCGAGCAGAACACACCGGATTCGGTGTTCCCGAACAACTGGTTCTCCACTCACCCCGGGGGCCACATCGCGATCTACTCGATGTACTCGCGCAATCGCCGGCGCGAGCGGCGTGCGGATGTCATCGAGATGCTCAAACACGAGTACCGCGTGCAGGATGTGATAGACTATTCCGGCCTGGAACAGGACGAGCTGTTTCTTGAGGGTACTGGCGCGATGGTATTCGACCACCTGTCCAGGGTCGCCTATACCGCGCGTTCCAACCGCGCCGACCCAATCGCCCTCGAGCGTTTCAGCACGCACTTCAATTTCGAGCCCATGGTGTTCGACACGGCAGACGAGCAAGGCACGCCGATCTATCACACCAACGTGCTGATGTGCGTGGCAACCGAGTTTGCGCTGGTGGGGTTCGACACGTTCACCAACCCCGCCCGCGCGCAGGAGGTGCGTATGCGGCTGATCGAATCGGGCCGTGACGTCATCGACCTGAGCAACCAGCAGATCAGCCAGTTTGCCGGCAACGCCATCGAGCTTTCTGGCCTGGACGGCCGAATCCTCGCGCTCTCGCGAAAAGCGTTCGACAGCCTTACAGGTGAACAGCGTCAACGCATCGAGCGTTCGGCGCGGCTGGTACCGCTGGATGTGCCGACCATTGAAATGGCAGGTGGCTCGGTGCGCTGCATGATCGCGGGGATTCACCTGTCACCACGAAGCCCGAGGGCGCTTTCGGTCAATTGATTCAACGTAACTTGCAGAAGATCAACCGAACCTGTGGGAGCGGGCTTGCCCCGCGAACACCGGCGAAGCCGGTGCCATGCTCCGCGTGGCTTCATTCGCGGGGCAAGCCCGCTCCCACAATGACCATTGTTCTCTGTGTGGCAGCGCAACCCCAAGAAGCTGGACAACCTCCCGCAAGACCCCGCCAAATCAGTAAGTGATGTGTGGTCTACGTGTTACTGCACGACCCCACATGCCACACGGGCACCACCACCGCCCAGTTTTGCGGGATGGTCGCTGTGATTGTCACCACCGGCATGCACCATCAGCGCATGGTCTTTGAAGTCCGAGGCCTTGAGGCGTGGCGCGAGTACCGGGTAGGTGGCCTTGCCATCGGCACCGACGTACAAGGCTGGCAAGTCGCCACGGTGGCCGCTGTCATCAAAGGGGCCTTTGTGCGCCTGGGTCGCGTCCGGGTCCCAGTGGCCACCCGCCGCACCGGCAGGCACAGCTTTGCCGTTTTCCTCGGTGGGTGCGCAAGACGCATTCTGGTGCAGGTGGAAACCGTGCACGCCAGGCGGCAGGTCCTTCAGATCAGGGGTCAGCAAGGCGCCGTATTTGCTCTGCTCGATGCTGATGGTCCCTATCGACTTGCCTGCGCCGTCGGGGCCTGCCAGCTTGAGTTCCACCGTCTGGGCGGCCTGGGCAAGGCCGGCGCTGGCCAGTATTGCGACGAATAGCGCTGCTTTCATGTGTTTCTCCATAGCGTGGGGAAGAGGGATGTCATACCCAGATAACAGGTAGGACTGCACAGCCTGTCAGGTATTCCATTCGGCCACAGACTGAAACACTTCCCTGGCACCACGGGTGTCAGATCCCACCCCCCGCCAGCAACTGCGTCATGACCTCGGCCAATGCCTTGACCATCACATCCGCCGTGGGCCGATGCACGATGACGATCTCGTAGCTGTCGACCTCGGGCAGCCCTTGTTCACCCCCCAGTACCCGGTGTTCGCGCGTTGCCGCCCGAGGCGGCAGCAGGCTGATGCCCATGCCATCGGCTACCGCAGCCTGGATGCCGCTGAGGCTGGAGCTGGTGAAGCTGATACGCCAACGCCGGCCCATGCCTTCAATGGCGGTGATCATGTCGTCTCGGTACAACCCGCGTGGCGGGAAAGTCACCAACGGAATCGGGTCAAGTTCGAAGGACGGCATGCGCGCACTGTCTATCCATTGCAGACGCTCTGGCCAGCAGGCCACCCCCTCGCGGCTGTTGCGCCGCTGTTTCAGCAGCACCAGGTCAAGTTCACCATTGTCATAGGCCTGGCTGAGGTCGCGGCACAGCCCGCTGGTCACCTCCAGTTTGACCTGCGGGTGCAGCCGGCTGAACGCCGACAGGGCATTGGTAGTGCGCCCGCCGACGAAGTCTTCGGGCACGCCCAGGCGCACGGTGACACCGACCATCGCCCCTGCCAGCGCTTCGAGCATCTGGTCGTTCAAGGCCAGCATATGGCGGGCATAACCGAGCAAGGTCTGCCCGGCGTCGGTCGGCAGCACATCACGGTTGCCGCGCACCAGTAAACGGTGGCCGACCATTTCTTCGAGCCGGCGCACCTTTTGGCTGATGGTGGACTGGGTCGAGTGCAGGCGTGCGGCCGCAGTGGTGAAACTGCCGCAATCGGCCACCACGACAATAGCGCGCAGCAGGTCGAGGTCGAACAGGGCTCTATTCGATTTCACGCTGATAGACATCTTGGTATTCAACTTCTGAATGGCAAGATAGCGTTCTATCACGCCACCTCACGCCCCGCAACGCGCGCACTCAATCGCCGAGCGCCTCGCCTTCACGCCGTGGATCGGCGCCGCCTGACCAGCCGACGGCAGTGCGCTGGATGATCTGCATGCCGCTGGTCATGGTCATGGGCGTCACCTCATGGCCCCACGCCGCCAGTTGCCGGATCAGCGCCGGGCTGGTCAGTTGCGCTTCCACTTCGGTACCGGCATTGCGGCTGCCAAAATTGGGCAGGTTGCTGGCTTGTTGCGGGTCGAGTTGCCAGTCCAGCAAGCCGACCAGGGCTTTATTCACGTAGCCGATGATTTGCGAGCCTCCGGGGGAGCCGAGGCTGGCCACCAGCTCCCCCGAGGCGCGAGAAAACACCAAGGTCGGCGCCATGGCCGACAATGGCCGCTTGCCCGGCTCGACCCGATTCGCCACAGGCTTACCCTGCTCCTGCGGCAGAAACGAGAAATCGGTCAGGTGGTTGTTCAGCAGAAAGCCCTTGACCATCAGGTGCGCGCCGAACGCCGCTTCGACCGACGTGGTCATTGCCAAGGCCTGGCCGCTGTCGTCCACGGCAGAAAGATGCGAAGTGGAGATACGCAGCGGCGAACGGTCGGGGGCCATGGCCAGGTCGGCGCCCTGCGGGGTGCCTGGGCGGGCGCGCTTCATGCTGTAAATACCGATCAGCGCGGCGCGATCGGCGAGGTAAGCAGGGTTGGTCAGGGCCTTGACGGGCACCGGTACATAGTCGCTGTCGGCGAGGTACTGGGCACGGTCGGCGTAGGCCAGGCGTTCGGCTTCTGCGATCAGGTGGACCGCCAGCGGCGCAGGTTCCAGGCCGGCGAGCGTTGACGTCACCTTTGGTGGCAATGCGGCGAGGTCATACTGCGGCGAAGCGCCTTGCAGCGCGTCGAGGATGCCCAAGGTCTGCAGTATGGCCACCCCGCCCGAAGAAGGCGGCGGCATGCCACAGATCCGCCAGGCTTTGTACGGGCCGCACACGGGTTCGCGCACCTGCGCCTGGTACTGGCGCAGGTCCTGCAGCGATAGTTGCCCGGCATTGGCATGCGCCCGCACCTGGGCGACGATCGCCTCGGCCACCTCACCGGTATAGAACGCGTCCGGCCCCTGCGCCGCGATGCGCTCCAGCGTCTGTGCAAGCTCGGGGTTACGCAGCATCGTGCCGACCGGCAGCGGCTTGCCGTTAGCACCCAGGAAGTACCGGGCCATGGCGGGGGAGCTTGCGACATAAGGGTCAGCTGCCAGCAAGGTGTGCAGCCGCTCGGAGACCGGAAAGCCCTTTTGCGCCAGCGTGATCGCGGGCGCGAACAGGGCCCGCCACGGCAGCTTGCCATGCTGCTCATGCGCCAGTTTCAGCGCCCGCAGCACGCCGGGAACGCCTACCGCGCGCCCACCGATCTGTGCCTCCCTGAAAGGCATCGGGGTGCCGTCGGCTTGTAGGAACAGCGATTCCGTGACCGTTGCAGGCGCTGCCTCACGGCCGTCGAATGCCTGCACCCGGTTGCCGTCCCAATACAGTATGAAGGCCCCGCCACCAATGCCGCTGGACTGCGGTTCAACCAGGGTAAGCACCATCTGCATGGCGATCGCCGCATCGATGGCACTGCCCCCGGCACGCAGCATCGCACGCCCCGCTTCGCTGGCCAGCGGGTTGGCCGCCGCCGCCATGTGCCGACTGGCGTGCACGGGTTGCAGGCCGCTGCGGTAGCCGGACTGCAGTTCGGGGGGTGCGGGCAGCACCTGGTCGGCCCAGGCCCAGCCAGTGGTAGTGGCTAGGCACAGGGCGGTTATCAGTTGCCCGGAAAATCTCATCAGCTTGCTTCCTGCCTTTCCTGTTCAGCAGGCCACAGTCTGTCATGCCCCAAGTCGAGTGCAAGCCTTGGGGCAGGTTTCCCTACGCCACCTCCTCAAACGGCAGCCCCACATAGTTCTCGGCAATATTCACCAACCCCGCCTGCGACGACAGGAAGTACTCGCGGTCTGCCTCCTGCATCTTCTGGTCCCAGGCATCCTTGTGCGCACCAAAGTCATGCAGCAACTGGGTCATGAACCAGCTGAAGCGCTCGCCTTTCCAGACCCGGCGCAGGGCCAGCGGCGAGTATTGCTGCAGCAGGTCGGTACGGCCTTCGTGGTAGACCTTGACCAGGATCCGGTACAAGTAATTGACATCCGAGGCCGCCAGGTTGAGGCCCTTGGCACCGGTGGGCGGAACGATATGGGCGGCATCACCGACCAAAAACAGATTCCCGTACTGCATCGGTTCGACTACCAGGCTGCGCAGCGGGGCAATGCTTTTTTCCAGCGCCGGGCCAGTTACCAGGCTCGCCGCCACATCCTCGGGCAGGCGGGCCTTGAGCTCGCCCCAGAAACGCTCGTCGGACCACGCTTCGACCTGATCGTCCAGCGGCACTTGCAGGTAGTAGCGGCTGCGCGTCTGCGAGCGTTGGCTGCACAGCGCGAAACCTCGCGTGTGGTGGGCGTAGATCAGTTCGTGATTGACCGGCGGGGTATCTGACAACAAGCCCAGCCAGCCAAACGGATAGACCCGCTCGTATTGCTTGAGCACGCCCTCGGGGATGCTCTGCCGAGAGACGCCGTGAAAACCGTCGCACCCGGCAATGTAGTCACACTCCAGGCGGTGAACCTGCCCGTCCTTCTCGAACGTCAGGTACGGTCGCTCGCCTTTGAGCGCGTGCGGTTTGACATTGCTCGCCGCGTAAATGATCGGTGCACCACTGGCTTCACGCGCTTGCATCAAGTCACGGGTCACCTCGGTCTGGCCATAGACCATCACCGTCTTGCCACCGGTCAGGGCCTTGAGGTCCAGACGCTGGCGGCGCCCGCCGACGAGCAGTTCGACGCCTTCGTGCACCAGGCCTTCACGGTCCATCCGCGCTGCCACACCGGCTTCACGCAGCAGGTCGACAGTGCCTTGCTCAAGTACACCGGCACGGATGCGCCCGAGCACGTATTCGGGGGTCTGGCGCTCGACAATGACGGTCTCGATACCCGCCTTGTGCAGCAACTGGCCGAGCAGCAGGCCGGACGGACCTGCACCGATGATTGCAACCTGAGTTTTCATTGTTGTTGTCTCTAGTCGGGCGATACCGGCCTGGACTGGCAGTGGCCTGGCATCTGCTGTTAGGGTTTGCACTTGCATTTTTACGGGCATTGGCAGCCGTTTAAGTGTGCTATTCCGTGCAAAACCTGCACTTTTACAAAAAACGTTCGATTAACGGACAGGCATAGCCCGCATGAAATCCACCCTCCCCGGCATTCCGTTGTTCCAGCTGTATGGCGAAAACCAGGCATGGCCCGGCACCGACCTGCTGCACTGCGAGTCGATCCCGGCACGCAGCCGTCTGCATCACTGGGAAATCAAGCCGCACCAGCACGCGGAGCTGTTCCAGCTGTTGTATGTGCAGCGTGGCCAGGCCGAAGTGGAAATCGAAGGGGTACGCAGCGCGATCAGCCAGGCCGCCATCCAGGTGGTACCGCCATTGACCGTGCACGGCTTTCGCTTCAGTGCCGACATCCAGGGGCATGTACTGACCTTCGGCACGGCGCTGGTGGCCGGCCTGGAGCAGCAACTGGGCGCGCCGCTGGGTATGCTTGCCGCGCCGGCGTGCTATGCGCTGGGCAAGGACCGCCAGCGCTTGCGCAGTCTGATCGACACGTTGCAGCAGGAGTACCAGGGTAACGCCCCGGCCCGGGCGACGATGCTGCAGGCGTTGGTCACAGCGCTGATGGTCTGGATCAGCCGCCAGCAGCAACTGGGGCAGGCACCACGCAACCGTGACGAACGTGACCGGCAGCTCCTCGGGCAATACCTGCGCCTGGTCGAGGGGCACTACCGCGAGCACCTGTCGGTGGAGGATTTTGCTGCACGCCTGAATGTTTCGAGCCTGCAGCTCAACCAGCTGTGCAGGGCGTTGAGTGGGCAGACTGCTTTGCAGGTGGTGCACCAGCGGCTGCTGCTGGAGGCGCGGCGCAACTTGCTCTATACGCGCATGAGCATCGGGCAGTTGTCGGATAGCCTGGGGTTCACCGACCCGACCTACTTTGCGCGGTTCTTCAAGCGCCTGACGGGGCAGACGCCCAATGGTTATCGCCGCTTGGCCGTGCCTGAATAACGCCCCTGCTTGACGTATACGTCAACCTGCATTCAGGATAGCCCCATACCCTACGCCGAGCCCCAGCATGAGCCTGCAGACCTACAGCATCTCCGACCTGTCCCGCGAGTTGGACATCACCACCCGCGCCATCCGCTTTTACGAGGAACAGGGCTTGCTGAGCCCCGAGCGGCGCGGCCTGGAACGCATCTATTCAGCCCGTGACAAGGTCAGCCTCAAGCTCATCCTGCGCGGCAAGCGCATTGGTTTCTCCCTCGCCGAATGCCGTGAACTGATCGAGCTGTACGACCCCACCAGCGGCAATCTCAAGCAGCTCAACAGCATGCTGGTGAAAATCGCCGAGCGCCGGGCACAGCTGGAGCAGCAGATGCTCGACATCCACCAGATGCAGCTCGAGCTCGACACCGCCCAGGAACGCTGTGAACAGGCCCTGGCCGCGACCTTGAACAATAAAGACAACCGTTGATCCGCCACAGGAAACCCGCCATGCCCTTGCCCAAAGAAGTCCGCCTGGTCGAAGTAGGCCCACGCGACGGCCTGCAGAACGAAGCCCAACCCATCAGCGTCGCCGACAAGGTACGCCTGGTGAACGACCTCACCGAGGCGGGCCTGGCCTATATCGAAGTCGGCAGTTTCGTCTCGCCCAAGTGGGTACCGCAGATGGCCGGTTCCGCCGACGTGTTCGCGGGCATTGTGCAGCGCCCAGGGGTGACCTATGCCGCCCTGGCGCCGAACCTGCGCGGCTTCGAAGATGCGCTGGCTGCAGGGGTGAAGGAGGTGGCGGTGTTTGCCGCAGCGTCCGAGGCGTTCTCGCAACGCAACATCAACTGCTCGATCAGCGACAGCCTCAAACGCTTCGAGCCGATTATGGAAGCAGCGCGCAGCAACGCCGTGCGCGTGCGTGGCTATGTCTCGTGCGTGCTGGGCTGCCCCTATGAAGGTAAGGTCAGCGCCGAACAGGTCGCGCCTGTTGCCCGCGCCCTGCATGACATGGGCTGCTACGAGGTATCGCTGGGTGACACCATCGGTACCGGCACTGCGGGGGATACCCGTCGGCTGTTCGACGTGGTCTCGGGCCAGGTGCCCCGCGAGCAGTTGGCCGGGCACTTCCACGACACCTATGGCCAAGCCCTGGCCAATGTCTACGCCAGCCTGCTTGAGGGCATCAGCGTGTTTGACAGCTCGGTGGCCGGGCTGGGGGGCTGCCCTTATGCCAAAGGCGCCACCGGCAATATCGCCACCGAGGACGTGCTGTACCTGCTGCAGGGGCTGGGCATCAACACGGGCATCGACCTGGACCGCCTGATCGCTGCCGGGCAGCGCATCAGCGGCGTGCTTGGCCGCGCCAACGGCTCGCGGGTGGCGCGGGCACGCAGCGCACAATAGTCACACGGGTGTCACATGAGTGTGGGTGGAGTGTTACCTCCCCCACGTTTTGCAGCAAAAAATCGGGTAACAGGGAAACAAATCGACAAAATTTCAGGTCAGGCGATTCGCACCAAAATAGCTAAGTGCTTGATTTTAAAGACTTTTAAAAAGTTGGCACGGCCCATGCTATATCTCTGGTACAAGAACAATAAAAATGTGACACCCAATAAAAACAACAGGTAACGGCTCTGACATAACAAGAACAACACGGCAGAGGCGTAGCAAGCAGATTTTTTTGGAGTAGACACGCTTTTCAGGGGTACGCCCCGCGGTCTGACACAGAACAATAAAACTACCTTCAGGTAGCGGCAGTCAGCACCGGATCAGTCATGATGAAGGCAGGTCAGCGCTCAAAAAAATACGTTTGCTCTTGACCCCGCATGGGGGTCGCTCGCAACACAAAGACAGGCTGACAAAAACAACAAAAGGCCAGTCTCAATAATAAAAAAAGAGCAGGCAACAACGCTTTGAGGGGAGCTTCGGCTCCCCTCAGTGCTTCCTGCCCTCCTCCTCGCTCTGCTTCTCTTCATCCTGCTTTTCAACCTTTTCCACCAGCAAAGGCATCATGCCCAGCACCAACAGTGCCAGCACTGTGCTGATCAATGCGGTGGCTTCACGCCCCATGCCAGCGGCCGTGCCAATCGCGGCGGTCATCCACAGCCCAGCGGCGGTGGTCAGCCCTTTCACATGGCTGGTGTCCTGGCCGTTCCCTTTAAGAATGGTGCCTGCGCCCAGAAAGCCGATACCGGCAACAATCCCCTGGATCACCCGGCTCAACGCCTGCTCGTCGGCGCCGGCCATGCTCGGGGCCAGTACGAACAGTGCAGCGCCCAGCGATACCAGCATGTGGGTACGCACGCCGGCAGACTTGCCTTTGCTCTCGCGCTCGAAACCCAGCACCGCGCCGAGCAATGCCGCCATCAGCAGGCGGACCAGTACCTGGGTGACCTCACGCTCGTCGCCGAGGTCGGCGAACTCGGCCTGGATGGTTTGCCAAATGGGGTGCCACCAAGGGTTCATCGTGCTGCTCCTGTTCAGGGTGCTCTGTCAGGGTTGACTCGTGGCGCGCTGGCAAGTGCGATACAGCCCGCCCAGCGGAACGATGAAGCAACCTGCCCGGTGCCGAGGTCACACCTGTAACCACCACCAGGAGGACGTTCCCATGCCAGTTGAAATCGACGAAAGCACCCGCCGTTGCACGCTCATCGGTGACAACGTGCACCTCGAAGGCGATGGCCCCACCATTGAAATCATCACCGACGAACAGCTGCGCATGTCGGTGGCATTGCTCGCCGGGCAACGGGTGCCCATCACCGAAGCAGAGGCTGATGCCTTGACCGTGGCGGGTGCGGTGGATAGCCGCAGGCATCTGAAGAGCAGTGTGCCAGGCTCGGTAATCTAAGGCTTCGAGCGGTTTAGCCGGCCATCTGATACGGTTTTTATCGCCAAACCTGAGCCTGTGCTGATATCAGCTCGGGGGCCATAGTGCTCATGCCTGATCGAGGCCTGATGAGCACCGAGCCATGAACGATAGAATCCCCTTTACCGAGATCGCCGCGCCCTCCCTCACAGCCGCCAAACGCCACGTTGACAGCGGCATCCACACCCGCAGCTTCACGGGGCTGTACCGCAACTTGCGTATCGGTTTTGCGGGGGTTTTGTTCGCCCTGTTTTTCGGCACCGCCTGGCTTGACTGGAACGGTCGACAGGCCGTGCTGTGGGATTTGAGCAGCAGCAAGTTCCACATCTTCGGCGCGACCTTCTGGCCGCAGGACTTCATCCTGCTGTCAGCGCTGTTGATCATCTGCGCCTTCGGCCTGTTTGCCATTACCGTGTACGCCGGCCGCGTGTGGTGCGGTTACAGTTGCCCGCAAAGCACCTGGACCTGGCTGTTCATGTGGTGCGAAAAAATCAGTGAAGGCGACCGCAATCAACGTATCAAGCTTGCTGCGGCCCCCTGGAGCCTGGAAAAGCTGGCCCGCCGTGCACTCAAGCACAGCCTGTGGCTGGCCATCGGCGTGCTCACCGGGCTGACCTTCGTCGGCTACTTCACCCCGATACGGCCCCTGGCCGCAGAGCTGTTCACCTTGCAGCTGGGTGGGGTCGCGTTGTTCTGGGTATTGTTTTTCACCGCCGCCACCTACATCAATGCCGGCTTGCTGCGTGACGCCGTTTGCCTGCACATGTGCCCTTACGCTCGCTTTCAGAGCGTGATGTTCGACAAAGACACCCTGGCGGTCGCCTACGACCCGCGCCGTGGCGAAACCCGTGGCCCGCGTAAAAAAGGCAGTGACGCCCACGCTCAAGGCCTGGGCGACTGCATCGACTGCACGATGTGTGTGCAGGTCTGCCCCACCGGCATCGACATCCGCGATGGCCTGCAGATGGCCTGTATCGGCTGCGCGGCCTGCATCGATGCCTGCGACGGGGTCATGGACAAAATGGGTTACGCCCGTGGGCTGATCGGTTACAAGTCCGAACACAGCCTGCAAGGCGGCAGCACCCATTGGTTGCGCCCGCGCCTGTTGGGCTATGCCGCCGCGCTGGTAGTGATGATCGGCGCGTTGGTGGTTGCCTTGCATTTGCGCCCGATGGTGTCGCTGGACGTGATCAAGGACCGTGGCCTGTTCCGCGAGAACGCCCAGGGCCAGATCGAGAACATTTACCTGCTCAAGGTCATCAACAAGACCGAAAGCACCCAACGCTATCACCTGCGCCTGCTGGACGCTGACGGGTTCACCCTGCAGGGCAAGACCGAGTTCATCATCCCGGCCGGCGAGATGAGCGAATTGCCTGTGTCGGTGGCGATGCTCGCAGAACGCCCGAGCAGCAGCTCGCAAACCTTAAGTTTCGAGGTGCAGGACAGTGACGATCCTGCCGTGCGCAGCGTTGCCCAAAGCCGCTTCGTCGCACCGATGAACCGCTGATCCCTTACACTGTTTTCCACCTTGCCTGCCAGGCTTCGACAGAAGGCCAGAATGAAACGCTACGAACGATTCGCCGACGACATTGCCGAACTGATCCGCTCCGGTGTGCTGGGCCCTGGGCAGCGGGTGCCGTCGGTGCGCTATGCCAGCCAGACCCACGGGGTCAGCCCATCCACGGTGTTTCAGGCCTATTACCTGCTTGAGCGCCGTGGGCTGATCCGCGCGCGGCCGCGCTCGGGGTATTTCGTCAACGCCCATGCGCCGCGCCAGTTCAGTGAACCACAGGCCTTGCAGCCGGTCAGCGAATCCACCGATGTCGACGTCAGCGCCCTGGTCTTTTCCATCCTCGACTCGATCAAGGACCCCAACACCGTACCGTTCGGCTCGGCGTTCCCAAGCCCCGAGCTGTTCCCGCTGCAGCGTTTGGCTCGCTCGCTGGCCAGCGCCAGCCGCGCGATGGACCCACGCATGGTGGTCACCGACCTGTCACCCGGCAACCCACAACTGCGCCGGCAGATTGCCCTGCGCTACATGGTCGGCGGGCTGATGCTGCCGATGGAAGAGCTGTTGATCACCAATGGCGCGCTCGAAGCGCTGAACCTGTGCCTGCAGGCCGTCACCGAGCCCGGCGACCTGGTGGCGATCGAGGCACCGGCCTTCTATGCCTGCCTGCAAGTACTGGAGCGGCTCAAACTCAAAGCCGTGGAAATCCCCGTTCACCCGCGTGAGGGCATGGACCTGAACGTGCTGGCGCAAACCCTGGAAAAGCACCCGATCAAGGCTGTGTGGTGCATGACCAACTTCCAGAACCCGGTGGGCGCCAGCATGCCAGAAGCCAAGAAGCAGGCGCTGGTCGAACTGCTGGCACGCCATGAGGTGCCGCTGATCGAAGACGACGTCTACGCCGAACTGTATTACGCGCAACAAGCGCCCAAGCCAGCCAAGGCCTTCGACACGCAAGGCCTGGTGATGCACTGCGGTTCGTTCGCCAAGAGCCTGGCGCCCGGTTACCGGATTGGTTGGGTGGCCGCCGGGCGTTTCGCGCAGAAGATCGAACGCCTCAAGCTGATGACCTCGCTGTGCGCATCGATGCCCGCCCAGGCAGCTATCGCCGACTACCTGCAGCACGGGGGATATGACCGCCACCTGCGCAAGCTACGCTATGCCCTGGAAGGTCAGCAAGCCAACATGCTCGCCGCTATTTCCCGGTACTTCCCGGTACAGACGCGGGTCAGCCAACCCTCCGGCGGCTATTTCCTGTGGCTCGAACTGCCAGAGCAGATGGATGCACTCAAACTGTTCCACATGGCCTTGGCCCAAGGCATCAGTATCGCGCCGGGGCCGATCTTCTCGCCGACCCGACGCTTCGGCAATTGTATCCGCCTGAACTACGGCAGCCCCTGGCACGACGGTGCCGAACGCGCCATGGAAACCCTGGGGCGGATCATTCGCTCGTTCTGATAGCGCTTGCCCTGCGGCGCGACTATAGTTGCTCGGTCCTTTAACTGGATCGACACCATGCAGCCAGCCACTGAACTTTCCTACGAACAGTTGCTGGCACGCGTCGCGGAGCTGGAAGCCTTGCTGACCCAGCGCGAGGACATCGCGCAGGCCAACAACAAACTGCTCGGTGAACTGGTCGATAACAGCCTGGCCAACGTGTTTGCTGCCGACCGAAAAATGCGCTTGTTGGCAATCAATCGCACGGCCCGCGAAACTTTTCGGCGTTTGCGCGGTTTTGTGCCGCAGATCGGCGATTACATCCCACAGTTTCTTGCCAATCAACCGGACATCATGAGCCGGTTGGCCCCGGTATGGCCGCGCCTGCTGGCCGGCGAAGCATTCATCGATACCATCGCCCTGGGGCCACCTGAGGCCCTGCGTCATTACGAGATCCGCTACCACCCACTGCTTGATGCGCGGCAGCGCATCCAGGGCGGCTACCTGTTTGCCTATGACATTACCGAACGCATTGCCGAGCAGGAACGTCTGCACCAAGCCGAAGAGGCACTGCGCCAATCGCAGAAAATGGAAGCGGTCGGCCAATTGACCGGCGGCATTGCCCATGATTTCAACAACCTGCTGGGCAGCATCCTTGGCGCACTGGAGCTGGCCGAACAACGCCTGGGCCAGCAACGCTATCGCGACACGGCAAGGATGCTCGAAGTCGGCAAGCTCAACGCTTTGCGGGCGGCCTCACTGGTACAGCGCCTGCTGGCTTTTTCGCGCCAGCAGACACTGCTTCCGCAACCGGTCGATGTGCAACTGCTGGTGGCCGAAATGAACGACCTGATCCGCAGCTCGATCGATTCGCACATCGACTTCCACGACCTGACATCGGCAGGTCAATGGTCGATCCGCATCGATCCACAACAGCTGGAAAATGCCCTGCTGAACCTGTGCATCAATGCCCGTGACGCCATGCCCCTGGGTGGCGCCCTGCGCATTGGCTGTGAAAATGCCGAGCTCGACGAGGACCAGGCCAGCCGCCTGGACCTGCCGCCGGGGCAATTTCTGCACATTCGTGTGGACGATACCGGCATGGGCATGTGCAAGGACGTGCTGCAGCGAGCAGTTGATCCGTTCTTCACAACCAAGCCGATGGGCCAAGGCACTGGCCTTGGGCTGTCCATGGTCTATGGCTTTGTGTGCCAGTCCGGCGGGCAGTTGCGCATCGACAGCGTACTGGGCCAAGGCACCACCGTTCACCTGTATTTGCCTCGGGACGAGAACAGCCCGCCCCCTGGCCTGTGCGCTGCGCCCGAAGAGGCTGTCGGAAGGCCGCAACACAGGCCTTATCGGATCATGCTGGTAGAGGATCAAGCGACCATGCGCCTGGTGCTCGGCGACGTGCTGACGGAACTGGGCCACGATGTACAGGCTTTCGAGGATGGCCGTAGCGCACTCAAGACGTTGCGTGAGGGCCCATTGCCTGACTTGCTGATCACTGACGTCGGGCTGCCCGGAGGCATCGATGGGCACCAACTCGCAGACGCCTACCGAAGCCTTACCAATGAAGCGCCCGTGATACTGATCACCGGCTACGACATCACCAGCAACATGGCCAGAAGCTGGCTAGCGAGCCACACTGAGGTGCTGTCCAAGCCGTTCGAGCTGAAGGCACTGAGTGAGCGCATCGACCGCCTGCTGGGCGTGACTGCGCATTTGCGTTAAGCGGGTTTTCGCCTTCGGGGTGAACACGTTAAAGTCTGGCCATTCCATTTCGTCGGACGTCTGCATGCCTTCCAGCGACCTGCTTTCCCTGCGCCAACAAGTAAAAGAACTGCAGCAACGCAATGCTCTGCTGGAGTCGCGGCTGGCCAACGACCAGGCATACGATCAGGACCTCTACCGGTCGCTGTTCGATACCATGGACGAAGGTTTCTGCATCATCGAATTTTTCGATGGCCCGCACGGCCCGCTGAGTGACTATGTGCATGTCGTGGCCAACGCAGCTTATGCCAAACACGCCGGCATCCCCAACGTGGTCGGGCAAAAGCTGCGCGAGATGGTCCCCGACGAAGCGGACGGCTGGGTCGCCCGCTACGGTGAGGTACTGCGCACGGGCGAGCCTCTGCAGTTCGAACAGGAGCTGGTTGCCACCGGACACATCCTTTCCGTCACCACCTTTCGCGTCGAGCCGGCCGAAAGACGCCAGGTCGCGGTCCTGTTCAAGGATGTCACCGAGCGCCGTCGGGCAGAAGTTGCCCTGCAACGCCTGAATGAAGAGCTCGAACAGCGGGTCGCTGCCGCGCTGTCGGAGCGCCGGCTGTTTGCCGAGCTGGTCGATCACAGTGTGGTCAACGTGCATGTGATCGACAAAGACTTGCGCTGGTTGGCTGTTAATCGCCAGGCCAAGCACGACTTCAACCGGCTGTATGGCAATACGCCAGAGATCGGCTACCTTATGCCGGCGTTGATGGGAGACAGTGTCCAGGACCAGGCACTGATCCTGCCCATGTGGCACCGGGCGCTGGCAGGTGAGCAATTTATCGAGGTTGCCGCCTTTGGCCGGGCCTGCGATTTGCGCCATTACGAGCTGCGCTTCAATGCTTTGCGCGACCATGACGGTGAACTGCAAGGTGCCTATCTGTTCGCCTACGACATCAGTGAACGGGTTCAAGAGCAACAACGCCTGGCCAAGGCAGAAGACGCATTGCGCCAGGCCCAGAAAATGGAAGCCGTGGGCCAGTTGAGTGGCGGTATCGCTCACGATTTCAATAATTTGCTGGGTGGCATCCTAGGTGCCCAGGAGCTGATGCAGCAACACCTGGAGCAGTCGCGTTTCGACGCCCTGGCGCCTTTGCTTGAGCTTTCCAGCAGCTCGGCGCAGCGGGCCTCTTCGTTGGTGCATCGGCTGTTGGCCTTCTCGCGCCAGCAAACCTTGCAACCACGCGCCACACAGGTATCCACCCTGGTGGCCGGCATGGAAGAGCTCGTGCGTCGCAGCATCGGCCCGTCAATCGCGTTGAACAGTCACTTCGATGCGCAGCTGTGGCCAACGTTCATCGACCCTCCGCAACTGGAAAGCGCCCTGCTCAACGTCTGCATCAATGCCCGCGATGCCCTGCCAGCAGGCGGGACAATCGATATCTACGGCGAAAACATAGTGCTGGACAGCGATCTGGCCCGGCCTTTTGAGCTGCCGTCGGGCGAATATGTGCGGCTCAGCATCGTCGATAACGGCCATGGCATGTCATCGGAAGTGGCGGAGCGCGTGCTCGACCCGTTCTTCACCACCAAGCCTTTGGGCCAGGGTACCGGCCTGGGGTTGTCGATGACCTATGGCTTCGTGCGCCAGTCGGGTGGGCAACTGCGTGTGCTCTCGGTACTCGGCACAGGTACGCGCATCGAGTTGTATCTCCCCCGGCACCACGAACACCCCGTCGAGGTTGCGCCCAGGCCCAAGAGCAGGCTACCCGAAAAAGCCAACACGGCTGCACGCATTTTGCTGGTCGAGGACCAGACGGCCCTGCGTCTGGTGGTGTGCGAAGTGCTGGAAGAGTTGGGTTATCAGGTTGAGGCGTTCGAGGACGGTCCGGCTGCCCTTGCCCATCTACAGGGCAGCGAGCGACCGGACTTGCTGCTCAGCGATATCGGCCTGCCGGGTGGTCTTAACGGCCGCCAGGTGGCCGAACGCTGCCGCGAGCTGTACCCCGAGCTTAAGGTGTTGTTTATCACCGGCTACGACGAGAGCGCGGTACTCAGTGATGGCCAGTTGTTGCAAGGCACTGCGGTATTGACCAAGCCGTTCGAACTCGATGCATTGGCCGAGCGGGTACGCGAAATGCTGGATGAACAAAGGGCCTGATCAGCGCCCGCCGCCCAGATCGACGAAGCTGCCGGTGGAATAGGACGCCTTGTCCGAGAGCAGCCAAAGAATGGCCTCGGCGACTTCTTCCGGCCGGCCACCGCGGCCCATTGGCAGCCCGGGTTCGAGCTTGGCGACGCGGTCGGGGTCACCGGAAAGCGCGTGGAAGCCGGTGTGTATATAGCCGGGGCGCACGCCATTGACCCGCACGCCCTCACCCGCCACTTCCTTGGCCAAGCCAAGGGTGAAGGTGTCTAGCGCGCCCTTTGAGGCGGCGTAGTCGACATACTCGTTAGGTGAGCCCAGGCGGGCGGCCACTGATGAGACGTTGACGATGGCCCCACCCTGCCCGCCATGCCGACGTGCCATGCGCCGCAGGGCATGTTTGGCGCAGAGCATGGGGCCGACGACGTTGGTCTTCATCACCTTGAGCAGGCGAAACTCGGACATGTCCTCGACGCGGCTCTGCTGGCCGATGGTGCCGGCGTTGTTGACCAGTGCAGTGACGGGGCCGAGTTCTTGATCGACGCGATGGAACAGTTGGATGATTTCATCCTCGACACTGGCGTCGGCGCGCACGGCGATGGCTTCGGCGCCCAGCGCGCGGACTTGGCTGAGGATGCCTTCGGCGGCCTGGTCGTCAGCGTGGTAATTGATGCAGATGCGATAACCTTGCTGGGCTGCCAGCAGGGCTGTCGCGGCGCCGATACCTCGGCTGGCGCCGGTAATGACGATGACTTTCTCCATGGGTCTGCCAATGCTGTTGAAAATGGAGTTTCGACAATAGGGGAAATGCCACCGGATGGGAATGCCACCCAATACTTCGAAGCGTGCTATCCCCCGTGTTCTTGATCTGGCTCTTGATCTGGCTTTTGATCTTGATCTTGATCTTGATCTGGTTTTTGATCTTGATCTGGCTTTTGATCTTCAGCGACTCAGGAGGCCGAGCGTAGGCGTCTGTAGGGCCAGGTGCGCAGCACCCTTCGGCGTAGCCGAAGGCGCGAGATGTAGGTTTGCGGAGCAAACCGTAGGCCGCGCGGGCCCGGAAGACGCCGGAGCGAGGGGACCCCGAAGCGTAGCGTAGGGGCCGTATGATGGAGCGCAGACCTTTTTGGTTACTTTTTGGGGCGTTTGCCAAAAAGTGACCCGCTGTAAGAGCGGAAAGGTGATTAAGCGTCGCCATAGCAAATGGACTTTGCCAGATCTCAATACCAACGGTTGGAGCACAAAGCACAAAGCACAGCTATGGGCGGACACACCGCGTAGGCATTCATTTACGATAGCGGCGCACACTCACCTTTCCGCCCTTACGGCGGGTCACTTTTTTTCTTGGAAAAAAGTAACCAAAAACCGCTTGCTCCATCATACGGCCCCTACGCTACGCTTCGGGGTCCCCTCGCTCCGGCGCCTTCCGGGCCCGCGCGGCCTACGGTTTGCTCCGCAAACCTACATCTCGCGCCTTCGGCTGCGCCGAAGGGTGCTGCGCACCTGGCCCTCCAGTCACCTCCACTCGGCCTCCTGAAGTCGCAGAAGATCAAAAGCAAGATCAAAAGCAAAAGCAAAAGCAAGATCAAAAGCAGATCAATGCCCCGCTGACGCCGGCCCGGCCTTGGCCGTAAACGGCGGCCGCGCAAACCACACCAACAGAATCAACCCCGCAAACACCCAAGTCATCATCATGAAATAGTCCACCGTCGACATCATGTAAGCCTGCGCATTCAGAATCTGCTCCAGCTGCGCATAACTCTGCGAACTCGCCCCCCCAAGCTGCTCCAGCGTATGCCGAGTAGCCGGATCAAACTGGCTGATATTCTCACTAAGGTACGCATGATGCTGATCAGCCCGCCGAATCCAGATCCAGGTCGTCAACGAAGCCGCAAAACTCCCCCCCAACGTACGCAAGAACGTCGCCAGCCCCGAGCCATCGGCAATCTGATGCGGCGGCAAGTCCGAAAGCAGGATGCTCAACGTCGGCATGAAGAACAGCGCCACACCAATCCCCATGAACAACTGCACCAACGCCACATGCTGGAAGTCCACCTCACTGGTAAACCCAGCCCGCATGAAACAACTGGCCCCGATCGCCAAAAACGCCAACCCCGCCAACACCCGCAAATCGAAGCGGTGCGCGTACTTGCCAACGAAGGGCGACATGATCACCGGCAACAAGCCAATTGGCGCCACCGCCAACCCAGCCCAGGTCGCCGTATAGCCCATCTGCGTCTGCAACCATTGCGGCAGGATCAGGTTGATACCAAAGAACCCCGCATAGCCACCGACCAACACAATGGTGCCAACCCGGAAATTGCGGTGCACGAACAACCGCAGATTGACCACCGGATGCCGGTCGGTCAGCTCCCAGATCACGAAAACCGCCAGGAACACCACCGAGATCAGGCTGCCCATGATAATGAACGACGACTCGAACCAGTCCAGGTCATTGCCCTTGTCGAGCACCACCTGCAATGCCCCAACACCGACAATCAGCGTCAACAGGCCGATGTAGTCCATCGGCTGACGGCTGGTCACCACCGGTCGCGTGCGCATCTGTTGGCGTACAACAGCCGCGGCGAACAGGCCGATGGGTATGTTGATGAAA
The DNA here is from genome assembly GCF_058745025.1 of Pseudomonas sp. E1MeOHC2. NCBI lineage: Bacteria > Pseudomonadati > Pseudomonadota > Gammaproteobacteria > Pseudomonadales > Pseudomonadaceae > Pseudomonas > Pseudomonas sp. E1MeOHC2. The sequence goes on along the minus strand of NZ_CP196675.1, from coordinate 4,935,077 downwards.
AAAATCCACGGCCAGCTGTAACTGTCGGTAATCCAGCCCCCCAGTATCGGCCCGGCAATCGGCGCCACCACCGTGACCATCGCCAAAAGCGCCAGGGCCATCCCCCGCTTGGCCGGTGGATACACAGCAATCAGCAGGGTCTGGGTCATCGGGTACAACGGCCCGGCCACCACACCCTGCAACACACGAAAGCCGACCAGCTCCGGCATCGACTGGGCGATACCGCACAGGAACGACGCCAGCACGAACAGCAAGGTGGCCCAGATGAACAACTTCACCTCACCGAAACGCCGACTCAGCCAGCCCGTCAACGGCAAGGCAATGGCGTTACTCACCGCAAACGACGTGATCACCCAGGTGCCCTGCTCGTAGCTCACCCCAAGGTTGCCGGAGATGGTCGGCAACGCCACGTTGGCGATGGTGGTATCGAGCACCTGCATGAACGTCGCCAACGACAGGCCAATGGTGGTCAGCAGCAGGCTCGGCGGTGTGAATTGGGCGGCGGCCTGGTTGCTCATCGCTGCGCCGTCTTGCCAGCTGCGCTGTTGTCGTGAATCAGCCGAGCAATCAGGTTATCGGCTTCGACCAGTTGGCGGTCATACACCTGAGTGGTGTAGCTGGCCTTTTGCGCAGGTTGCTGGGCCAGGGTCGGGCCGCTCTGGTCGTGCAGGTCGACCTCGACCAGCGTGGACAGGCCGATACGCAGCGGATGGTCCTTGAGCTGGTCAGGGCTCAGGTGAATACGCACCGGCACCCGCTGCACGATCTTGATCCAGTTGCCGGTGGCATTCTGCGCCGGCAACAGGGCGAAGGCACTGCCAGTACCCGCTCCGAGGCTGTCTACCGTGCCGCTGTACTTGACCTCGCTGCCGTACAGGTCGGCACTGATCTCCACCGGCTGGCCAATGCGCATGTCGCGCAGCTGGGTTTCCTTGAAGTTGGCATCGATCCACACCTGGTCCAGGGGGATCACCGCCATGGTCGCGGTGCCTGGCTGCAGGCGCTGGCCCAGTTGTACGGTGCGTTTGGCGACATAGCCGGTAACCGGCGCCACCAGGGTGGTGCGGGCGTTGTCGAGGTAGGCCTGACGCAGGTCGGCGGCGGCGGCCATGACTTCAGGGTGCGAAGAGACCACGGTGTCGTCGATCAGTGCGTTGCTGGTGTTGAGTTGCTGGCGGGCGTTGGTGAGGGCGCTCTGGGCGACGCTCAGGTCGTCGCGGGCATGGGAGATTTCTTCCGCTGCAATCGCCCCGCTGTCAGCCAGCACCTTGCGCCGGCTGTAGTTGTCCTGGGCTTTCTGCAACTCGGCCTGGCGCGTCTGCAACTGGGCCTTGAGCGCATCGACGTTACTGTACAGGCCACGCACCTGGCGCACCGTGCGCGCCAGCTTGGCTTCGGCGGACTGCAGTGCCACCTCGCTGTCGGACGGGTCGAACTGCAGCAGCACCTGGCCGGCATGGACCAGGTCGCCATCATCGGCACCAATGCTGGTGACCGTGCCGGTCACCAGCGGTGTGATCTCCACCACGTTGCCATTGACGTAGGCGTCATCAGTGCTCTCGTGCCAACGCCCGACCAGGGAATACCACGCCCAGGCGCCAACGCCGCCCAGTATCAGCAGCAGGAGCAAGCCGAGTAGCCAGGCCTTGCGTTTGCGCGATGGCTCGGGCGCGTCGGTGGTGGTTGTGGTGTCTGTGGGAGTGGCCATGACAATACCTTGGATAATGCGTAACAGGAATCAACGATCGCCGAAGCGGCGGATCGTCAAGGGGTCGCCAGCGCTGAGCAGCACCTTGGCCAACAAACTTTCAAGCGTCTTGAGCTCTTCAGGTTGCAGCGCGCCGCACAATTCGTTCATCGCCGCCGCGCCGATCTCAGGCAGCCGGTCCGCCAGACGCTGGCCATCGGTGGTCAGGGCCAGGCGCACCTGGCGGCGATCATCGGCACAGCGGTTGCGCAGGATCAGGCCCTTCTGTTCGAGGCGGTCGAGCATGCGGGTCATCGAACCGCTGTCCAGGCCCAGGTAGCGGCACAGCTCGGCCGGGGTGTCCACCTGGTACTGGGTGACGATGATCAACACCTTGAACTGCGCGGCGGTGACACCCTCAGATTCAAGGTGCCAGTCAAGAATGCGGTCCTTGAGGATCGCCGCGCGGCCCAGCAGCATGCCGATGGCACAGGTCTGAAAGTTCTCTGGAGAAAAATGCGCCATGGAGTCTGCCCGGGTAATTGTTTAAAAATATTACTGCCTAGGCAGTGAATGTCAAAGCTTTGATTAGGGTGCTATGCAAAATTTCATGATTCTGCATTGCCCGGATCCTTGTAGGAGCGGCCTTGTGTCGCGCCTACATCAACGCCTGCACCGCACCGCAGGCGATCGCCATACCCACCAGTTCCGCAAGGCTTCCAGCTTGCAGGCGTTTCATCACCCGTCCCCGGTACAGGTCCACGGTCTTCACGCTCACCCCGAGCCGCTCGGCGATCTCGCGGTTGCTCAGGCCTTGGGCCAACGGCACGAACACATCGCGCTCCCGCGGCGTCAAGCCATCGATGCGCGCCTGTACTTGGGCCAATGCCTGGTTGCCCTGACGCGCGCGGCCGGCGCGCTCCAGGGCCGCCTGAACACTGTCGAGCAGCAGCTGATCGCTGTAGGGTTTTTCGATAAAGTCACTGGCGCCGGCCTTGAATGCCCGCACCACGATAGGCACATCGGCATGGCCACTGACAAAGATCACCGGCAGTTCCAGGCCCCGCTCCCTCATCAACTGCTGCACTGCCAGCCCACCCAGCCCCGGCATGCGTACATCCAGCAGCACACAGGCCGGCCCGTCATCCATGCAGGCGTCCAAAAACGCCTGCCCACTGGCGAACGACAGCGCTTCCAGCCCCACCGACTGCAATAGCCAGACGGTGGAATCACGCATGCCCTGGTCGTCGTCAACCACATACACTTTCGCTTGCACCCCGACCTCCCCTTATCCCCTGCTCACCGCCAGGCGGCAGCACAGTACCAAACCGCCATGCTCGCCCGCACGCGCCCACAAACTGCCACCAAAACCTTCGATAAGGCTGCGGCTCATGCTCAAGCCCAGCCCCAGGCCGTCGGCCTTGCTGGTGGTGAACGGGGTGAAAATTTCATCCAGACGCTCGGCCGCCACGCCCGGCCCTTGGTCGGTGACCTCGACCAGCACCCCATCACCCTCGCGCACCGCGCTCAGCAGGATACGTGACGGGCCTTCGCCATGTTGCTCGCGATTGGCATCGATGGCGTTGCGCAGCAGGTTCAGCAGCACCTGCTCCAGCAACACCCGGTCGGCATACACCGCCGGCAATTGCGCACTCATGCGCAACTCGATGCTGACCTGGTCGCGCGCCGCCTCCCAGGCACACAAGCGTGTGGCTTCATTGGCCACGTCAAGCATGTCCAACGCCTGTAAGCGGCGCGGCCCTTTACGCAGGAACACACGCAGCCGACGGATCACCTGCGCGGCGTGCGTTGCCTGTTCGGTGATGCGTTGCAACCCTTGCCCGACCCGTTCGCGTGCCTGCGGGTCGCGCTCCAGGGCCTGCAGGTAACGTTGGCTGGCATTGGCATAGTTGACCACCGCCGCCAATGGCTGGTTGATCTCGTGGGCGATGCCTGATGCCAGCTCGCCCAGGGTGACAAGCCGGGCACTGTGGGCCAGGCTCTCCTGGGCCTCGATGCGCAAGGTGATATCCCGGGAAACACTGACGATCTCCACCACCGCCCCCGTGTAGGTTTCGCGGATGGCGCGGCTGGCAATCTCGAACCAGCGGTAGCCACCCGCTGCCTGGCGCACCCGGCAGGTCATGGTGTGGTAGCCGTCCTGGTCCAGCGCGGCGGCAGCCTGGGCCAGCACCTGGCGGCGCTCGCGCGGGTGCAGCAGGGTTCGTACGGCCATGCCCCGCAGCTGCTCGGGCCACAGGCCCAACAGGCGGAACGCCGCCGGTGAGGCGTCGAGAAAGCGGCCATCGGGGCTGTGCCGGGAGATCAGGTCGGTGGTGTTCTCGATGATCAGCCGGTAAAGGCGCCGGGCGCGGCTGGCTTCACGCGCACCCTGGCGCTCGGCGCTGGCGTCACGGCAGCGACCAAGCACCTGCTGGCCCTGGTCGTCGGGGATGAACGTCCACAGCACGATGCGCTCGCCAACCTGCACTTCCACATCGGCAATTGCCCGGTGCTGTCGCAAACAGGCGCGCACCAGTGCCGCGCAGTTGGCCGGTAGCCAGCACGCCAGCGCCGGGCCTTCCTGCATCAAGGCCTGCAAGGCCGGATTGGTGGCCAGCGGCTTGGCATCGGCGGCCAACAGCAGGCTGGGCTGCGGGTCTTTGGCGAGCAAGGGAGACACTGTCTTGTCCACGTTATGTGACTCGTTGTTATAGTAGTTTTACTATATTGCTATAGTCGATATTCCATCTACCATAGCGACTCGCGTAAAACTGCGACAGGGGAAAAGCGGCCAACCGTACGCCTTCCCACACCCTGAACAGAGCTAACAATCAGCCATCGGGGGCCAAGCGCACAGGCTGCGCCTGCCTCCCCTACAGGATTACCGCATGTCGATCTATGCCCAGGGCCTGATGCCCGCTGCCGTCAACCATGTCGCCCTCACCCCGCTGAGTTTCATCGAACGCACCGCTGCCGTGTACGGCAACTATCCGGCTGTTATCCACGGTGCCATCCGCCGCAACTGGCAAGAAACCTACCAGCGCTGCCGGCGCCTGGCCAGCGCCTTGGTGGGGCGCGGTATTGGCCGTGGCGACACGGTAGCGGTCATGCTGCCCAACACCCCGGCCATGCTCGAAGCGCACTTCGGCGTGCCCATGACCGGCGCGGTGCTCAACACCCTCAACGTTCGCCTGGACGCCGAGGCCATTGCCTTCATGCTGCAACACGGCGAGGCCAAGGTGCTGATCACCGACCGCGAGTTCCACCCGGTGATCGAAGCCGCCCTGGGCTTGCTCGAACACCCGCCACTGGTAGTCGATGTCGATGACCCGGAATACGGCGAAGGCCGTGCGGTCAGCGAGCTTGACTATGAAGCCTTGCTGGCCGAGGGCGACCCGGAATATGCCTGGGAGTGGCCCGATGACGAATGGCAGGCCATCTCGCTCAATTACACCTCCGGCACCACCGGCAACCCCAAGGGCGTGGTCTATCACCATCGCGGCGCCTACCTCAACGCACTGGGCAACCAGATGACCTGGGCCATGGGCCACCGCCCGGTGTACCTGTGGACCTTGCCGATGTTCCACTGCAACGGCTGGTGCTACCCCTGGACCATCACCGCCCTGGCGGGCACCCACGTGTTCCTGCGCCGGGTCGATCCGCAGAAGATCCTCACCCTGATCCGCGAACACCGGGTCACCCACCTGTGCGGCGCGCCCATCGTGCTCAACGCTTTGGTCAACATGCCTGAAGCCGCCAAGGCCGCCATCGAGCACCCGGTGCAGGCGATGGTCGCAGGCGCCGCGCCACCGGCCAAGGTGATCGGCGCGGTGGAAGAAATGGGCATTCAGGTGACCCACACCTACGGCCTGACCGAGGTTTACGGCCCGGTGACGGTATGCGCCTGGCATGAGGAATGGGACGCGCTGCCGCTTGAAGAGCGCGCACGCATCAAGTCCCGCCAAGGCGTACGTTACCCGACCCTCGACGGCCTGATGGTCGCCGACCCGCAAACCCTCGCCCCGGTGCCGCGCGACGGCAACACCCTGGGCGAGATCTTCATGCGCGGCAACACGGTGATGAAGGGCTACCTGAAAAACCCTGAAGCCACGGCCGAAGCCTTCCGCGGTGGCTGGTTCCACACCGGCGACCTGGCGGTATGGCATGCCGATGGCTATGTCGAAATCAAGGACCGGCTCAAGGACATCATCATCTCCGGTGGCGAGAACATTTCCACCATCGAAGTCGAGGACGCCCTCTACAAGCACCCCGCCGTTCTGGAGGCGGCCGTGGTGGCACGCCCCGACGAAAAATGGGGCGAAACGCCCTGCGCCTTCGTTGCTCTCAAGCCAGGCCGGGAAGACACCCGCGAGGCCGACATCACCAGCTGGTGCCGTGATCACCTGGCTGGTTTCAAAGTGCCCAAGACCGTGATTTTCGGCGAGCTGCCGAAAACCTCCACCGGCAAGATCCAGAAATACCTGCTGCGTGACCGGGCAAAAGCCCTCTGATGATTCAGTGGCCTCATCGCCGGCAGACCGGTGCTGAGGCCAGCACAGCCTTCTATTTGCACCCTTACCGAGCCCCTGATGACCGACTACATCGCCCCCCTGCGCGACATGCGCTTCGTCCTGCATGACGTTTTCAATGCCCCTGCCCTGTGGGCACGCCTTCCGGCCCTGACCGAGCGCATCGACGCCGACACCGCCGACGCCATTCTCGAAGAAGCGGCCAAAGTCACCGCCCACCTGATCGCCCCGCTCAGCCGCAACGGTGACGAGCAAGGTGTGCACTTCGAGGCCGGCCAGGTCACCACCCCGGATGGTTTCCGCGACGCCTGGCGCACCTACCGGGAAGGCGGTTGGGTCGGTTTGGGGGGCAATCCAGAACATGGCGGCATGGGCATGCCGAAAATGCTGGGTGTGCTGTTCGAAGAAATGCTCTATGCCGCCGACTGCAGTTTCAGCCTGTATTCGGCCTTGAGTGCCGGCAGTTGTCTGGCCATCGACGCCCACGCCAGCGAACCCCTCAAGGCCACCTACCTGCCACCGCTCTATGAAGGCCGCTGGGCCGGCACCATGTGCCTGACCGAACCCCACGCCGGCACTGACCTGGGGTTGATCCGCACCCGTGCAGAACCCCAGGCCGACGGCAGTTACCGCATCAGTGGCAGCAAGATCTTCATCACCGGCGGCGAGCAGGACCTGACCGAGAACATTGTCCACCTGGTACTGGCCAAATTGCCGGATGCACCAGCGGGCGCCAAAGGTATCTCGCTGTTCCTGGTGCCCAAGTACCGGGTCAATGCCGATGGCAGCCTGGGTGAGCGCAACGCTGCGCAATGCGGGTCGATCGAGCACAAGATGGGCATCAAGGCGTCGGCCACCTGCGTGATGAACTTCGATGGCGCCATCGGCCACCTGGTGGGCGACGCGAACAAGGGCCTGGCGGCCATGTTCACCATGATGAACTACGAGCGGTTGTCCATCGGCATCCAGGGCATTGGCTGCGCCGAAGCGTCGTACCAGAGCGCCGCACGCTACGCCAACGAACGCCTGCAGAGCCGCGCCGCTACTGGCCCACAGGCGAAGGACAAGATGGCCGACCCGATCATCGAGCATGGCGATGTGCGGCGCATGCTGCTGACCATGCGCACACTCACCGAGGGTGGCCGGGCATTCGCCGCCTACGTGGGGCAACAACTGGACCTGGCCCGCTATGCCGAGGATATTGGCGAGCGTGAACATGCCCAGCGCCTGGTGGCGCTGCTCACGCCCGTGGCCAAGGCCTTTTTCACCGACAACGGCCTGGAAAGCTGTGTACTTGGCCAGCAGGTATATGGCGGCCATGGTTACATCCGCGAATGGGGCCAGGAGCAGCGTGTGCGCGACGTACGCATCGCGCAGATCTACGAAGGCACCAACGGTATCCAGGCCCTCGACCTGCTCGGGCGCAAGGTACTGGCCGACGGTGGGCAGGCCTTGGCCAGCTTCACCGCCGAGGTGCGGACCTTCAGCGTTGCCGCGCCACTGCATCGCGAAGCGCTGCAAGCCAGCGTTGCACGCCTGGAGGCGACCAGCGCGTGGTTGCGGGCACGGGCACGTGAAGACGCCAACCTGGTCAGCAGCGTGGCGGTGGAATACCTGCACCTGTTTGGCCTTACCGCCTATGCCTACATGTGGGCGCGCATGGCAGGCGTGGCGCAGGCCAAGCATGAAGAGGACCCCACCTTCCATGGCGCGAAGCTGGCCTGTGCCGAGTTCTTCTTCCAACGTGTGCTGCCACGCAGCCTGGGCCTGGAGGCCAGCATCCGTGCAGGCAGCGCGAGCCTCTATGGGATGACCACGGAACAATTCTGAACGGCCCTGGGGGTGCACAGCGCCCCCAGACATTGCCCGCGAGGGGTTCTCAAACGCTGAAATTCCATTGCAAATCCGACGAAAAACCGGCACAACTGATAGTCATTCGCCATTACCTCGGTTCTCGGGAACCCTCTTGCAAGGGTAGAATGCGCAAAACCCGGAGCCGCAATGAACCACGACCGCCTCAATCCCAGCCCAGACGATGCCATTACCGACGCCGCCGCGCATTGGTGCATGCGCCTGCACGCCGAAGATTGCACGGCGGCAGAACGCGAGGCATTTGCCCGCTGGCTGGCGGCTGACCCACGGCACGCCGAGGAATACCACGCGATGCTGGAGATCTGGCAGACCGCCGACCTGCTGCCGCGCAACGCGACCGTGATCGATTTCAACCCGCCCGCGCAACAAACCACGCGCGTACGCCATTGGCGCCCATTGGCCTCCGCTGCAGCCATCGCCCTGGCTGTATTGCCTTTGGCAGGCTGGGTGGGCTGGGAACAAGGTTGGCTGCCCAACCATTATCAACACTTCGAAGCCAGCGACCGGATGCAAACGGTGGAGCTGAGCGACGGCAGCACGGTGCAGCTCAACCTCAACACCGAGCTGACCTATCTGAATTACAAAGACCAACGCCAGGTCACCCTCAAGCGCGGCGAGGCGTTTTTCAAGGTACGGCACGACAGCGCCCACCCATTTATCGTCCACGCAGGCCGCGGCCAGACCCGGGTAACCGGCACCCAGTTCAACGTCTGGAAGTATCAGGATCAGGTCAAGGTCACGCTGGTGGAAGGTTCGGTGCTGGTCACCAGCGACGGCAGCGCTGGCGGCTATCGCCTCGGCCCAGGGATGCAGGCCAGCTATCACAAGGGTGATTTCGAGCCGCAACTGGCGCAGAGCGACGATTACAGCAACACCCTGGCCTGGCGCAGTGGCAAGCTGGTGCTCGACAACCTGAGCCTGGAGCAGGCCCTGCCGGTGATCAACCGCTACCTCGACGCCCCGCTGCTGCTGGCCGATGCCAGCACCGGCCGGATCCGCATCAGCGGCATCTACAACACCCGTGAAGTCGGGCGCCTGGTCAACAACCTGCCCAAGGTGCTGCCGGTCTACCTGACCCGCAGCAAGGACGGCAGCACCGTCCTCAACAGGATCTCGCCGCCACCCGACAAGGGCTGACGCCTTACAGCGTCATCGCCGCCAACCAGCCGAACGCCAGCAGCGGCAGGTTGTAGTGGATGAAGGTCGGGACCACGGTGTCCCAGATATGGTGGTGCTGGCCATCCACGTTCAGGCCTGAGGTTGGCCCCAAGGTCGAGTCCGATGCTGGCGAACCCGCATCCCCCAGCGCCCCTGCAGTGCCGACGATGCACACCGTGGCCAGGGGATCGAAGCCCAGCTGCACGCACAGCGGCACGAAGATCGCGGCCAGGATCGGTACGGTGGAGAACGACGAACCGATCCCCATGGTCACCAGCAAGCCGACCAGCAGCATCAGCAAAGCGCCGACACCCTTGCTGTGGTCGATCCACTGCGCCGAAGCCTCGACCAGGCTCTTGACCTCGCCCGTGGCCTTCATCACATCGGCAAAACCGGACGCGGCAATCATGATGAAGCCGATCATGGCCATCATCTTCATGCCTTCGGTGAACAGGTCGTCGGTGTCTTTCCAGCGCACGATGCCCGACAACGAGAAGATCAGGAACCCGACCATGGCGCCGATGATCATCGAGTCCAGCAACAGCTGGACGATGAATGCCGCAGCAATCGCAAGGCCCGCGACCATCAGGGTCAACGGGTTGTATTGCACGCTGACCTGCTCGACCTGCTCGATCCGCGCCAGGTCGTAGTCGCGCTTCTTGCGGTAGCTGAAGAACACCGCCAACAACAGGCCGGCAAGCATGCCTGCGGCCGGAATGGCCATGGCATGGGTGACATTGACGCCGCTCACATCGACCCCGGCACGGGCGACGTTGGCCAGCAGGATCTCGTTGAGGAAGATGTTGCCAAAACCCACCGGCAGGAACATGTACGGCGTGATCAGGCCAAAGGTGATCACGCAGGCGATCAGCCGACGGTCGATGCGCAAACGCGTGAGCACATACAACAGCGGCGGCACCAGCAACGGAATGAACGCGATGTGAATGGGCAGGATGTTCTGCGACGACACCGCCACCACCAGCATCAGGCCGATCATCATCCATTTGACCTTGCCACCATTGGCATGGCCCTGGCGATCGATCATGGCCAAGGCGCGATCGGCCAAGGCGTGCGCCAGCCCAGACTTGGCGATGGCCACGGCAAACGCCCCCAGCAACGCATACGACAACGCCACCGTGGCCCCGCCGCCCAGCCCGCCATTGAAGGCCTTGAGCGTACCTTCGATGCCCAGCCCACCGACCAGGCCGCCGACCAGGGCGCCAATGATCAGGGCGATGACCACGTGTACCCGCGACAGGCTGAGTATCAGCATGATGCCGACCGCGGCGATCACTGCATTCATGGTTGGCTTACCTCATTAGGACAGAAAAAAGCGCGAACTCTGCAGCAGTGGGCGGCAGATGTCAAAAGCGCCATGTCGCGGCGCATTACCCAGCACGCCCAGAATTTAAATTGAACGTTTGAATAAAGAAAAATACGTGATGGCCGACACAGTCGACAGCCAGAACTATTACAAGGGATTCGCCCCATGCCTTTGCGACAACTTTCCATCCAGTGGAAGATCACCCTGCTCGCCGGTCTCTGCCTGGCCGGCATCGTCACCCTGCTCGTCGGCCTTTCGCTGTACCGCATGGAGCACAGTTCGGACCTGGTCAAGGCAAGCAGCATGCAGATGCTCACCGACGCGGCCCAGGGGCGCGTCGAGTCGCAAGGTGAAGTACAGGCGTTGAACATTCGCCGTCAGTTCATGGATGCCTACCAATACGGCGCCGGCTTCGCCCGCCAGGTGCTGTTCCTGCGCGAGCAGGCAGAAAAGCGCTTTCTCGACGCCTACGACCTGCGCGAGGACATGACCCGCCAGGTGCGTGCCGCGCTGCAGGCCAACCCTGACCTGCTCGGCTTGTCGCTGGTGTTCGAACCCAATGCCCTGGACAACAAGGACAGCCTGTTCACCGCCAAGCCGGAGCTGGGCAGCAACGAAACCGGGCGTTTCGCGCTGTACTGGTCGCAACCCCGCGCCGGCGAACTAACCGCCATGGCCCTGCCCGAACATGACATGGCCAACACCGAAATCGGCCCCAGCGGCCAGCCGGCCAATACCTGGTGGGTATGCCCACGCAGCACGGGCAAGGTCTGCGTGGTGGAGCCCTACTTCTATGACATCGATGGCCAGCGCGTGCTGATGACCAGCATCGTTTTCCCCTTGGCCGTCAACGGCAAGGTGATCGCTACGCTGTCCATCGACATCAACCTCAACAGCCTGCAGGCCTTGACCCAGAACGCCAGCCGCAGCCTCTACGAAGGCCGTACCACTGTCGGCATTCTCAGCCCTGTGGGGCTGCTGGCCGGTTACAGCGCCGATGCCGGCAAGCTGGCCCAGCGCTTTGACCAGGTGGACACCGCCAAGGGCGCCGAACTGGTACGCAAACTGGCCGAGGGCAAGCTGAGCATCCTCCACGACCAGCAGCGCCTCAAGGTGCTTGCCGCCTTCGAACCGATCCCCGGCGCCCAACCCTGGGGCGTGTTGCTGGATGTGCCGGAAAACGCCCTGACCGGGCCTGCCGAAACGCTGAAACAGGAACTCGATGCCCTGAACACCAGCGGCACCTTGCTGGAACTGGGCCTGGGCCTGGCCGCCGCTATCGCTGGCCTGCTGCTGGTGTGGCTGATGGCGCGTGGTGTCACCCGGCCGATACTGGGCGTGGCGGCGATGCTCAAGGACATCGCCAGTGGCGAGGGTGACCTGACCCGCCGTCTGACCTACCAGAAGCAGGACGAGTTGGGCGAACTGGCCGGCTGGTTCAACCGTTTCCTCGACAAGCTGCAACCCACCATTGCCGAGGTCAAACGTTCGGTGCAGGCCGCCCGTGGCACCGCCGACCAGTCCTCGGCGATCGCGAGCGAAACCAGCGCCGGCATGGAGCAGCAGTACCGTCAGGTCGACCAGGTTGCCACCGCCTCCCACGAGATGAGCGCCACCGCCCAGGACGTTGCCCGCAGCGCCGCCCAGGCCGCGCAGGCGGCCCGAGAGGCCGACCAGGCCACCCGTGAAGGCTTGGCCGTGATCGACCGCACCACCCACAGCATCGACGCCCTGGCCGCCGACATGAACAACGCCATGGCCGAAGTCGAAGGCCTGGCGCAGAACAGCGAGAAGATCGGCTCGGTGCTGGAAGTGATCCGCTCGATCGCCGAACAGACCAACCTCTTGGCACTCAACGCCGCGATCGAAGCCGCCCGCGCCGGTGAAGCCGGGCGTGGCTTTGCCGTGGTCGCCGACGAAGTGCGCAACCTCGCCCGGCGCACCCAGGAGTCGGTGGAAGAGACCCGCCAGGTGATCGAAGCGTTGCAGGCCGGTACCCGCGAAGTGGTCGGCGCCATGGACAACAGCCACCGCCAGGCCCAGGGCGGCGTGGAGCAGGTCGGCCAGGCCGTCACTGCGCTGCAGCGCATCGGCCAGGCGGTGACGGTGATTACCGACATGAACCTGCAGATCGCCTCGGCCGCCGAGGAGCAAAGCGCGGTGGCCGAGGAAATCAACAGCAACGTCGCGACGATCCGCGATGTCACCGAATCGCTGTCGGGGCAAGCCAACGAATCGGCACGGGTCAGCCAGTCGCTCAACAGCCTGGCCAATCAGCAACAGGCGCTGATGGATCAGTTCCGCGTCTAAGGCTATTGAGGCCGGTGCTTGCCGGCCTCTGCTCAGGCTTCGAACCTGCCACCACCGAGGATCCGGTCAAGCAGCCTCAAGGCAGCCTCCACGTTGGGCCTGCCCCCCATCGGCAGTACCTCGGAGCCTGGCAACGTAGCATCGCGATAGCCAGACGCCATGACCAGCAGGTGCATCTGATTACCGTTGAGGTAAATGTGATGCTGCTCCATGGCATAGGACTGGATCAGGCTCAATGCCCCCGTCACCATAGGGGTCGCGCTTGAGGTACCGGCGTAGTTCTGCGAGTAATCCCTGTTGTCACCGGGCAGGTCTTGCAGGTCGCCTCTGGACAGGGTCACCACACTGTCGCCCCAGGCATTGAGCATGCGATAACGGTACTTGGCATTGGAGTAAACGTGCGGTTTGCCATCGAACGACTGGCATGCACCAATCAGAATGACGCCAGCGTCACCATGGTCGTCGAAGTACGGCCAGTGGCCCAGGTCAACACCCTGGTTCGCCTGGGTCCCCTGTTGCTCAGACGTCTTGCTGCTGCCATTGGCAGCTGCGTTGACCACCACCGCGCCACGCTGGGTCAGTTCCTGCATGACGATCCACCAGGCCTTGTCGTGCAAGGATGGCAGCATCGTACTCAGCACCTCCAGGTGCGCAGTCTGGCGATTGACGCCGACGATGTCCCCAGGCTCTACCGTGAGCAGGAGGTCTTTGAGCACTTGATAGTTGCCTTGGGCATCCATCGAGCGGTTGTTGTACAGGTACAACTCGCTGTCGTGACTGATGCCGGTGGCCCCGATGCCATTGCGCGTCGCCAGCATGACCCCCACCGACGCGGTGCCATGTTTGGGGTCGTGGTTTGGCTTGAGCGAGACGATCTTCAGGCGGGGGTTGTCACGCAGGTCTTCATGCTCTGGGAATAATCCGCCGTCAGTGAAGTGGATGCGTGCACCCTTGCCGGTCACCTGCCCCGCCCAGGCCTTGCGAATGTTCAGGCCTTGCCACCTGGGGCCGGGTTCGTCGAGGTAGGTTTGTCTGGGCTCGAAGTCGGGCGTCGGCTGAGCATTTTCAAAAGCCTTGCTGCCGGCCACCGCTGCACCGGTCAACAAGGCCGCCAACACCGCCGCCACACCTAGCAGCACGGGATTGGGTGGGGAGCATGTCTGCTGGAAGTGCATGGATTCCACATACTCCAGCGCTGCCAGGGTCTTGAGCAATGCAACGTACGTGTCATTAAGCATGCTCGCGGGTTGCTCCAGATAGCCGTAATCGCGCAAGGCCCCGAGCCTGTCGTCCGCCTGTTCCTGGGGGTTGAGCACTGGGTGAGGTGCAATCACTGCCTTGAGGTTCGGCCAATAGCGAACCAGCACCGACCCCGAGTCAGGCTCCAGATCCGCAAGCAAGCGCTCGAAGCCACCGGCACTGAACGCAATAAGCAATGTTGGGTATGAGGTACCTGGGGCTAATGTCGGAAATAATCGCGACACCGGATCATGTGGCGTGGGTGCGCTTCCCCTTTGCTCCACGTCCCGCTTGCGGCGCCCAGCTGCTGACGGCAACGGTACCTTGTCGAGCAGGCTTCTGTTTAGCTCCTCTGCCTTGATATCCAGCAACAAAGGGGGCATGTCGATGAACCCGGCAGCGCCAACAGGCCGGTTCATGGCCCGCGCATGTTTATCCAGCAGCACGACTCTGGGCCGAATGGCGTAAACCCCCGCAGCCTCTTCGGCTACTAGCAAGGCCGGGCATCCGTGATCCCTTACGCGGCCACTGCGCACTTGTGACTGAACTGAAACGCCTTGGAACGATACCGGGCCGCCTGGCCCGTCGCGCTCGAGTTCGTAACGAATGTGATCGACCTTGTGCAGGTCTGCACCGATGCAACGAACGTGAAGTTTTCCATCGAAACGGAAGTTGCGGTAATAGACGAAATCCAGATCCAGGCTCATCAGGGATGCCTCGCGTAGTGGGCAGAATGCGCTTGCCGAAATGGCAAGGCGCACTCTTGCAAGCGCAAACCTCAAGACGCAGAGAGAGCACCTTCCCTGGCTGGCCCAGCAGGGGCTGCAGAGCGGTCGTCTACACTTGCCGGCACTCACACAGCGGCTACCGAGAAGGCCCCGATGAAGAAAATCTCAACCTTGCTGGCCGGCCTGGTGCTCGCAGTTGGCTTGACCAGCACCGACAGCGCCGCCTCGGCAGAGCAGCGCGCGCCCATTCACTTTGGCGCAATTGGCTGGGAAAGCGGTGCGCTGACCACCGAAATACTGCGGCTGATCGTCGAGCGCGGTTACGGCTACCCCACCGACACCTTGCCTGGCAGCACCGTGAGCATGGAAGTGGCGTTGGCACGCAACGACCTGCAGGTGATCGCCGAGGAATGGGCCGGGCGCAGCCCCGCGTGGATCAAGGCCGAACAGGCCGGGCAGGTGTTCGCCCTTGGCGATACGGTCAAGCACGCCGAAGAAGGCTGGTGGGTGCCGGCTTACGTGATCCAGGGCGACCCTTCGCGTAACCTCAAGGCCCTGGCACCGGACCTGCGCAGTGTCGAAGACCTCAAGCGCTATCCGCAGGTGTTCCGCGACCCTGAATCTCCTGACAAAGGGCGCTTTCTCAACAGCCCCAGTGGCTGGACCTCCGAGACGGTCAACAGCCAGAAACTCAAGGCCTACGGACTGAGCGATAGCTACACCAACTTTCGCAGTGGTTCTGGCGCGGCATTGGACGCCGAGATCAGTTCTGCCATCCGCCGCGGCCAACCGGTGTTGTTCTATTACTGGAACCCGACCCCGCTGATGGGGCGCTACAAACTCATACGCCTAGAAGAGCCGCCCTTCAATGCCCAGGCCTGGGCCTCCCTGACCGATGCCAGCAACCCCAACCCGCAAGGTAGCCAGTCACTGCCAGCCAAATTGTCGATTGGTGTCTCCAAGGCGTTCCGCGAGGGCTACCCGGACGTGGTGGCGGTGTTCGAGAAAGTCGACCTGCCGATTGATCGCCTCAACCGCGCCCTCGCCGAAATGAGCGAACAGCGCACACCCCCCAGCGAGGCTGCCCTCACCTTCCTGCGTGACAACCCTGATGTGTGGAAGGCCTGGTTGCCCGCAGAGGTAGCGGCTAAGGTCGAGAGCAGCCTATGAGCGGCGGCTTTCCCGAAGCCCTGCAATTTTCCTTCGCTGAGCGCGTCAACCAGTTGGTCGACTGGCTGGTGCTGAACTACGGCGACCACCTGCGCAACGTCTCGGACCAGTTGCTGCAACTGCTGGTAGGCCTGGAAAACCTGCTGCGCCTGCTGCCTTGGTGGGCGCTGTTGCTGCTGGTCGGGCTGCTCGCCTGGCATGCCAGCCGCAGCGTGCTGCGCAGCGTGACGATGGTTGCACTGCTGGCCTTGATCGGCATGCTCGGGCTGTGGGACAAGCTGCTGCAAACCCTGGCCCTGGTACTGGTCAGCACCGGCCTGTGCGTGCTGGTCGGGGTGCCGCTGGGCATCTTGCTGGCCTCGCGCCCGCTGGCCAGGCGGTTGTTGATGCCGGTGCTGGACGTGATGCAGACACTCCCAGCATTCGTCTACCTGATCCCGGTGCTCATGCTGTTCGGCCTGGGCAAGGTACCGGCGGTGTTCGCCACCCTGATCTACGCCTTGCCGCCGCTGGTGCGGCTGACCGAGCTGGGCTTGCGGCAGATCGACCCATCGTTGCTGCAGGCAGCCCATGGCCTGGGCGCCAGCCGCTGGCAACGGCTGCGGCGCATCGCCTTGCCACTGGCCCTGCCAAGCATCATGGCCGGCCTTAACCAGTCTGTGATGATGGCGTTGTCGATGGTGGTGGTGGCCTCGATGATCGGCGCGCGAGGGCTGGGAGAGGATGTCTTGGCGGGCATCCAGACCTTGAATGTGGGCCAGGGCGTTGAAGCGGGGTTGGCGATCGTGGCGCTGGCCATGGTGATTGATCGCATCAGCCAGGCCTATGGGCGCACGGGGCGCTGAGTGCGCTACATGCGCGCTTGCCGGCAACAGGGCCGGCGCTGACAATGCGCTACTGCCCGCTCAGCCTTGGAGCCTTTTCGCGTGTCCCTCAAAGCCCTGCGCACCTTGGTCACCATCGCCCGCCACGGCACCTTCGCCCGTGCCGCCGACCTGCTCAGCCTCACCCCTTCGGCGGTGAGCCTGCACATCAAGACCCTCGAAGACGAGCTGCAGGTCACCCTGTTCGATCGCAGCCGGCGGCAAGTCGTGCTGACCGAGGCCGGGCAATTGGCAGTCGCCCGCGCCGAAAGCATCCTGGGGGCCTATGACGAACTGGCCGATGCCTTGGCCAGTGGCCCGAGCCTGCGTGGCCGATTGCGCCTGGGTGCGATCCATACCGTGCTGGCCCGGCGCTTGCCCAAGGCCCTGTTGTGGATCAAGACCCACCATCCGCAGCTACACATCAGCGTCGCTTCGGGCATGTCGGCGGAATTGGCACGGCGTGTCGAAGACGGCGAACTCGACGCGGCGATCACCACCGAACCGGTCAGCCCCTACCCGCAAAACCTGGTCTTCACGCCCCTGTTCGCTGACCGCTTCTGGGCGATCGCCAGCCCGGAGCTAGCGGGCCAGAGCGTGGCAGAGCTGCTGGCCAGCCAACCCTTCCTGCGCTTCGACAAACGCGCCTGGGCCGGGCGGCAGATCGAACAGGAGCTGCGCCGCCAACACTTGCAAGTGAGCGAGCAGATGGAGCTGGACAGCCAGGAAGCCCTGGCAAGCATGGCGGTCATGGGCCTGGGGGTGGCGATCATCCCCATGGCAGACGCGGACTTGCAGCGTTTGCCAGCAGCAACCTGCCTGCCGTTTGGCGAGCCGCAGCTGACGCGCCGGGTGGTGTTGCTTGAACATGAGAAAAGTCAGCGGCGCCACCTGAGCGCGGTGCTGAAAACGGCACTGGAAGCCTGAGCCCGAGCAGACCATGCATTTATTCTCAACGGTCGGTAAAGAAAACAACGTTTTTCCAAATCTAAGTGCCCCCGTAGGCTGTAGCGGTACCCGACTACGGAAGGCCGACCATGCTCCACCTGCTGCTGACCACACTGTTACCGATCATCCTGCTGATCGCCCTGGGCACCTTTCTGCGCGTGCGCGGCTTTCTTGCCGAAACCTTCTGGCCCGGGGCCGAGCGCCTGAGCTATTACGTGCTGCTGCCGTCGCTGTTTCTGCACGGCCTGGCCACCGCCAACCTCGACGGCGTACCGGTGCTGGGCATGGTTGGTGTGCTGATGCTCTCGACCCTGCTCGGCGCGCTGCTGCTGGTGCTCTACCAGGGCGCGGTCAACCATGACGGCGCCGATTTCACGTCGGTCTTCCAAGGTGGCGTACGCTTCAACAACTACATCGGCGCCACGCTGGCCGCAGGTATCTATGGCAGTGCCGGCATCGCGCTGGCGGCCGTTGCCAATGCCGCCATCGTGCCTTTGGTCAACCTGCTTTGCGTACTGGTGTTCGCCCGTTTCAGTGCACGCCACAGCTCACCGGCCACGGTACTGCGAGCGATCTTCGCCAACCCGCTGATTGTAGGCTGTGCCGGCGGCCTGTTGCTGCGGGCCACAGGGCTTGGCTTACCCGCAGGGCTTGAACCTACCGTCAAAGCCCTGGGCCAGGCGGCCCTGCCCCTGGGCCTGCTGTGCGTGGGCGCGGCCCTGGGTGGCGCCAGGCTCGGCCAACAGGTGCGTCCGTTGATGGCGGCCTCTGCCTTCAAGTTCCTGGTCATGCCACTGACTACCTGGGGGCTATGCCGTGTACTCGGCCTGGGTGGCCAGGCAGCGGTAGTAGCCGTGCTGTTTCAGGCGCTGCCCACCGCTTCTTCGTCCTATGTGATGGCCAGGCAAATGGGCGGCAACGCACCGCTGATGGCCACCATCATCGCCCTGCAGACCGTGGCCGCCGCCGCGACCCTTCCTTTGGTGCTAATGCTTACGCTTGGCTAGACTGTGATTCAACTCACAGTGCGGAAGCCCGGCCATGCGCCTCTCGTGGATGGTGATCGGTTTGACCACAGCCCTGCTTGCAGGCCCATTGCACGCAGCTGACCCGGCCAAGGCCGCCGTCGCCGAGGACAAGGCCGAAGTCCTTGAAGAAAAAGTGGTCGAGGACGCCCCACCACCGAAGAAGGCCGAGACCATCACCCCAGGCGAGGTAAAAGCGGTTGACCCGGCAGGCACGTCGCCGCTGGACGACAGCATCACCTGCCTGGCCCGCACCATCTACTGGGAAGCCAAGGGCGCCGACGCCAAGGACATGACCGCAGTGGCCAGCGTCGTGCTCAACCGCCTGGGCCACGACGGTTTCCCGGACACCATCTGTGGCGTCGTCAAGCAGGGCGTGGAAACCAAGGCGTGCCAGTTTTCCTGGTGGTGTGACGGGCGCTCCGACCAGGTCGAGGAAGCGCAGCGTTACGACATCGCCAAGGAGATCGCGCGCAAGGCGCTCAACCAGCAGCTCAAGGACCCCACCGGTGGGGCGCTGTATTTCCACGACCGCCATGTGCGCCCGGATTGGGCCAAGGCCTACCGCAAGACGGCAGAGACCACGCATTTTCTGTTCTACAAGCCTAATCAGGCACTGGCCCGCTGACACTCGCGGCCAAAAGCGTGCGTGCATCACTCGCCGAAGTTACGAATGATTACCAAGTAGTCGCACTTTTTGCACGCCCAGTGGTCTACTCCCTCTTTTGCCGCCTGCAACGATTGCCGGCGTTTTCATTGCTTTGCACGATACCGGGCCAAAAACCCTGGGCTTGTGTAGGATGAGCAGCGCTTACCACGACGCTGCCAGTCATAGGGAGATTCACATGCGCGTCCTGTCATCCGTTGCCGCCTTGTCGCTGGGCCTGGTCGTCTCGACCGGGGCCTGGGCCGTCACCGGCGAAGAGTCGCAGCTGATCGATTCGATCAATGTCTACCGCAGCAAGGCCCAGCCCTGTGGTGGCGAGGCGTCGCTGGAGCTGCCGCCGCTGAACAGCGACACACGCCTGGCGCTGTCGCCCGAGGGCACTCGCGACTTGCAACAGGCCATGACCCGCGCGGCCTACCCGATGGTCAACGTGCAGGCGATCAGCCTGTCGGGCCCGCGTGATGCGCGCGCAGCCATGCATGCCATCGAGGAGAGCTTCTGCCAGGTGGTGCTCGACCCGCAGTTCGTCGATATCGGCGTCAGCCAGGAAGGTCGCGATTGGCGCATCGTCCTCGCCCGCCCGCTGATCAGTGGCCGCCTGGGTGACTGGCAGGCCGAGGGGCAGAAGGTGCTGCAGGAGGTCAATGCCGCGCGTACGGTGCCGCGCCAATGCGGTGGCCAGCCATTCGCTGCCGCGCCGGCGCTGAGCTGGAATACCACGCTGGCAGGCGTGGCCGCCGGCCACACACGGGCCATGGCCAACCAGAACTTTTTCGACCACATCGACCGAGACAGCCGTACCCCCGGGGATCGCGCCGAGCTGGCCGGCTATATGTATCAGCAGATCGGCGAGAACATTGCTGCCGGCCGCGACACCGCGCACAAGGTGGTCGACGGCTGGCTGGCCAGCCCAGGGCATTGCGCCACGCTGATGAACCCTGATTTTCGCGAGCTGGGGGCGGCCTATGCCGTAGACCCCAAGAGTGATGCTGGGATCTACTGGACGGCGTTGTTCGGCACACCGCAGTGAGTGCCTGAACAGCCTGAGCGGGTAATGTCGCCGGCTCAGGCGACAACCGCCCCACTGCGCAGTTGCAGTGCCGTACAGCCGAACCGCCGCCGCACGCACTTGCCCAGGTGGCTGGCATCGCCCAACCCCACTTCATCGGCAATCTGCGCCAGGCTGTGGCTGGAATTGAGCAATCGCCAGCGCGCCTGCTGCAACCGCATCTCCAGCCACCAGGCCTTGGCGCTCATACCCTGGCTGGCCTGGAACTGACGATCGAGCTGCCGTCGGCTGATGCAAAGCTCTGCCGCCAGGTGTTCAACCGACAACGGTGAGCCCAGGTGATGGCGCATCAGCGCGAGCGCGCGCTGAACCTGCCGCCCCTGCCCTGCCCCCGGCTCCAGCGAGCGCAAGGCATGGCGGCTGTCGCGTGTTTCATCCACCAGCATGTCGGCCAGGCCCTTGAGTGCCCGGGCTCGCCCACAGGCGCGCGACAACAGCTCTACCGCCAGGTCGATGGCCGCCGTCCCGCCAGCGCAGGTTATGCGACCGCCCTGAATGCAGTAGAGCTGATCGCGCAGCACCTTCAGATGAGGAAAAGACGCACGGAACTCGGCTTCATGCCGCCAGTGAACCACCACGTCGTGCCCGTCCAACAGGCCACAGGCCGCCAGCAGAAACGCAGCATTATCGACACCCACCAGCTTGACGCCAGCCTTGGCAGCCCGTTTCAGCACCCCCTTGTAGCGCGGTGCCAGTTCAGCGGTTGCCATGGCATTGCGACCACCGAACAGCACCAGGTAGTCGTACTGGGACATATCGAGCTGTTCGGCGATGGCCTCAACCTGCACCACGGCGCCACTGCTGGCGGGCACCGGGTCGAGGGTCAGTCCTGCCAAGGTCCAGCTGCAATAGCGCTGTCGGCTGTAGTCTTCGTCATCGGCGCTGAAACGCAGCTTGTCGAGAAACGCCCCAAACGGCAGCAAGGCGAATTCCGGCAGCGGCAGGATCAGCAGGCGGATATCAGGGGGCATCTCAGGGCGTCCAGTTCAAACCATCAAATGTCCAGATACTACCCTTTAAAAACAGCGTCGTGGCCTAGACTGGCGCACTGCGAATCAACAAGGTATATCCCATGGCACTCGACACCTGGCTCATCTATCTGCTGGCCAGCATCGGCCTGTCGCTCACCCCAGGCCCCAACAGCTTGCTGGCGCTGACCCACGGCGCGCTGTATGGCGCGCGCCGCACCCTGTTCACCATCGTTGGCGGAGTCGTTGGCTTCAGTGCGTTGATTGCCCTGGCGATGTTCGGCCTCAGTGCCCTGCTGCAAACCTCTGCGTCGGTGCTTGGCGTACTCAAATGGGTGGGCGGCGCTTACCTGGTCTGGCTGGGTATCCAGCTGTGGCGCAGCCCGGCACTGCATCTGGAAGTAACGGAGCGGACCCTGCGCCTGACCAATGCGAGCCTGTTCCGCCAGGGCCTGCTGTCGGCGATGGCCAACCCCAAGGTGCTGTTGTTCTATGGTGCGTTCCTGCCGCAGTTCCTCGACCCTCAGCGTGGGCTGCCGATGCAGTTCGTGGTGATGGCGGCCACCTTTGCCAGCGTAGAGTTCCTGGTCGAATACCTGCTGGCACGGCTGGCGTTTCGCATCCGACCATGGCTGGCCAAGGGTGGCAAAGGCTTCAATCGTTGTTGCGGGAGCCTGTTTGCAGTGATTGGCGTGGCATTGCCGCTGGGGCGCTGACTCAGGTCAGCTGCGCCGCCCCTGCATGACGAACACCAAAAGCGCCAGCCCAGGCAACCCGGCGCCTACCAACGCCACACCGTGCCAGCCAAACTGGGCAAACAGCGCACTGGCCACCGCCGAACCCAACGCCCCTCCCAGGAAGATGCTGGTCATGTACACCGCGTTCAGCCGCCCGCGGCTGGCCGGGTCCAGCGCATAGACTTCACGCTGGCCGATCACCATGTTCATCTGCACCGCGAAGTCCAGCAGCACCCCCGTCAACCCAAGGCCGATCACACTGAAGCCTGGCGTCGTCAGCCCGAACAGCAGCGCTACGGGCGCCAGCAGCAAGGCCACCTGAGACCCTGCACGGGCATGCCCGGCATCAGCCAGGCGACCGGCGATGGGCGCGGCCACGGCCCCCACTGCACCGACCAGGGCAAACAGCGCAATCTGGCTCTGCGACAGGCCGTGCGCCCCTGCCAGGGCCAGTGGCACCGCAGTCCAGTACAGGCTGAACGCTGCGAACATCAATGCCTGGTACAGCGAGCGCTGACGCAGCAGCGGATACCGGCGCAGCAGCGCGATCAACGACATCATCAGCGCGCCATAGCTGGCCTTGTGCTCTGGCACCCGGCGCGGCAGGGTCAGGGCCAGTAACAGAATGATCGCCAGCATCACGCCCGCCGCACCGATGAACACGGTTCGCCAACCAAAGTGATCAGCCACCAGGCTCGATAACGGTCGCGCCAGCAGAATGCCCAGTAGCAGGCCGCCCATGATGTTGCCGACCACACGGCCACGCTGCTGCTCGGGCGCCAAGTGCGCCGCCAGCGGGATAAGCATCTGCACCGCGACCGAACTGAACCCGATCAGCAGCGCATAGCCCAGAAACAGCTGGCCCTGGCCACTGCCACTGGTGCCTGCCAACAACAGGCTGACGCAGGCCAGTACTGCGGTGGCGATCATCAGCCGGCGGTTCTCCAGCAGGTCGGCCAGCGGCACCAGCAACAGCAGCCCCAAGGCATAACCAAGCTGGGTCAGCGAGACGATCAGGCTGGCACGCTCGGTGGAAAGCCCCAGGTCCGGGGCAATGAGCCCGACGATAGGCTGGGCATAGTAGATATTGGCGACGATGGCGCCGCAGCAAAACGCCAGCAGGGTCACCAGGGCCCGGCTCAGGCCGATGGCCGAGGGCTGGTCTGCGGCTAGGGAGGGGTTCATGCGATGTTCCTCGACAAGGGACGGAATATGCCGCACACCTTACCCAGGCATACCGCAGGCGAGAATCCGGCCGGCGCGCAACGGCGCTTTGCACCCAGCGCAACGCTGGCTTTAAATGGCCAACAAGCCTTCACAGAATGCGATGAACGCCGTCACCCGACGCGAGCCGCGATGATTGGGCAGGTACAGCGCATTGATCCGGTCATTGGCGGTGCCGGGGCTGATCTGCCAGTCACCGAACACGCGCTGCAGCGTGCCGTCGGCCACATCCTCGCGCACCAACCAGTCGGCCAGCAGGGCAATACCGCTACCCGCCAGCGCGGCTTCACGCAACAGGTCGGCATTAGCGCTGCGAAGCGGCCCGCTCACGTCCAGCTCCAGCACCTGTTGCGCCCGCGATAGGCGCCAGGGGCGCGCTTTTTGCCCGTAACGAAAACGCAGGCACGCGTGTTCGAGCAACTGTTGCGGGTGCTCCAACGTTTCGCGCCCGGTCAGGTAACCGGGGCTGGCCACCAACCAACGTTCGAAACGGCCCAGTTGGCGGCACACCAGTTCGTCGTTTGGCGCCGGGTCGCCCAGCCGGATCGACAGGTCGTAACGGCCATCGAGCAAGTCATCCAGGCGGTCGCTCAGGTCGATGTCCAGCTCCAGCGCCGGGTGCTTCGCCAAAAACGCCCCCAGGTGAGGCGCGATCACCCGCCGACCGAACTCCACCGGCAGGCACAGGCGCAGCACACCGACAGGCTCCTCGCCCCGGTCCGCGACACTGGCGTCGGCTTCATCCAACGCTTCGAAGATGCTCCGGGCACGCGTGTAGTAGCGGGCGCCCGCTTCGGTCAGGCTGACCTGGCGGGTCGAACGGTTCAGCAAGGTGGCGCCAAGCTCGGTCTCCAGGGCATCAACCAGGCGTGTCACTGACGACGTCGCCACCCCCAGCTTGCGCGCCGCCGCGGAAAACCCCTGAGCATCGACGGTCGCTGCGAACATCTTCATGGCCAGGAGTTTGTCCATTTTTCTTCCGTCTTTGAAAACTCGGAACGGTCCTACAATCTGCAGGGATGGTCAAGAAGCGCGCAGCCCCGCATTCACGTCCATAGTGGAAGCTCGTCCCTTTGAACGAGATTGCCCATGGCTCCCTTCAACGTGCTGAACCCTCTCCCGCCCTGCGACCCGACCGCTGCCGAGCGCGTCGACGAGCTGCTCAGCCGCCCCGGCGTGCGGATAGAGCGCATTGTTTCGAGCGGCCAGTCGAGCCCGCCAGGATACTGGTACGACCAGGCCGAAGGGGAATGGATCGTGCTGTTAAGCGGGGCAGCAGGCCTGCGCTTCGAGCATGAAAACCATACCCGGCTGCTGGAGCCTGGCGATTGCCTCGACATCCCGGCGCATTACCGCCATCGGGTGGAATGGACCGCCCCCGGGACAGCGACGGTCTGGCTCGCGGTGTTCTACAGCAGCGCCAGCCCGTGGCCTGAGTGAGGCTGGCTCTACTCAACCAGCAACTGAGTCGCTGCAGACGCCCCGACCAAAGTATGAGCACTGATTGCATATCCGGCATGAACACCTTGTTTACTGCAATTTTCAGCGCTCGATCTAGACTTTTCGCTACACCTTGGCAAGTTCAGCCCTGCGACAATCAGCCCCACAACACTTTGTACTAACTTGTTAATTAGCTTGCTAAGGGCTTAAACTGCGCACATTCCACCTGCTGAGATCCCTGGCATGAAAGAAACACCACGCGCCTCTGGCGCCACAACCCTCATTCTGGTCGGCCTGGGCGTTATCGTCGCCCTGCTCGGCCTGCTCCTGGCCGCTGGCGGTATCAAGTTGGCCGGCCTCGGCGGTTCCTGGTACTTCCTGATCGGCGGCCTGGCCATGGCCATCGCCGGTATCCTCATTGCTCGTCGCAAGGTCGTCGGTGCCTGGTTGTATGCCGTGTTCCTGATCGGTACCGCGATCTGGGCATTGATCGACACGGGCCTGGTGTTCTGGCCGCTGTTCTCCCGCGTGTTCATGTTCGGCGCGATCGGCATGGTGGTGGCGCTGGTCTACCCCATGCTGGTACGTGCCAACGGCGGCACTGCCGGGCGCGGCGCCTACGGCATCGCGGGTGTGATGGCGGTGGCACTGGTGATTGCCGCAGGCAACATGTTCGTCGCTCACCCCAGTGTCGCGCCCACGGGCAAAGGCCCAGGTATGACCCCGGTCGAAGCGGGCAAAGCGCAGAAGGACTGGGCCCACTACGGCAACACCGAAGGTGGCAGCCGCTTCGCCGCGCTCGACCAGATCAACCGTGACAACGTCAACAAGCTCAAGGTGGCCTGGACCTACCACACCGGTGACGTCGCCATCAGCGACGGCAACGGCGCCGAGGACCAACTGACCCCGCTGCAGGTTGGCAACAAGGTGTTCATCTGCACCCCGCACAACAACCTGATCGCACTCGACGCCGACACCGGCAAAGAGCTGTGGAAGAACCAGATCAACGCCCAGTCCAAGGTCTGGCAGCGCTGCCGCGGCATGGCCTACTTCGACGCCACCGCGCCGCTGGCCCAACCCACCCAGCCGAACAGTTCGCCCATCTCCGTGGCCACTGTCGCGGCCGGTGCCAACTGCCAACGCCGCTTGCTGACCAACACCATCGACGGCCGCCTGATCGCGGTTGACGCCGACACCGGTGAGTTCTGCCAGGGCTTTGGCAACAACGGCCAGGTCAACCTCATGGCCGGCCTGGGTGACGTACCGGACTCCTTCTACCAACTGTCGTCCGCGCCGCTGATGGCCGGTACCACCGTGGTGGTTGGCGGTCGCGTTGCCGATAACGTCCAGACCGACATGCCTGGCGGCGTGATTCGTGGCTTCGACGTCATCACCGGGGCCATGCGCTGGGCCTTCGACCCAGGCAACCCAGAAGACCGCAACGCCCCGGCCGACGGCAGCAGCTATGTACGCAGCACGCCGAACAGCTGGGCACCGATGTCCTACGACCCGGCAATGAACACCGTGTTCCTGCCGATGGGCTCGTCGTCCACCGACATCTATGGCGTAGAGCGCAACAAGCTGGACCACACCTACGGCGCTTCGGTATTGGCCCTGGACGCCACCACCGGCAACCAGAAATGGGTCTACCAGACGGTCCACAACGACCTCTGGGACTTCGACCTGCCGATGCAGCCGAGCCTGATCGACTTCACCAAGGACGACGGCAAGACCATACCTGCGGTGGTGATCGGCACCAAGGCCGGGCAGATCTACGTGCTTGACCGAGCAACCGGCAAACCGCTGACCCAGGTCGATGAAGTACCGGTAAAACCGAGCAACATCCCCAATGAGCCGTACTCCCCGACCCAGCCAAAATCGGTCGGCATGCCGCAGATTGGCGCGCAGACCCTGACCGAATCGGACATGTGGGGCGCGACCCCGTATGACCAGCTGCTGTGCCGCATCGACTTCAAGAAAATGCGCTACGACGGCCTGTACACCGCGCCAGGCACCGACCTGTCGCTGAGCTTCCCGGGCTCGCTGGGTGGCATGAACTGGGGCAGCATTTCCACCGATCCGGTGCACGGCTTCATCTTCGTCAACGACATGCGTCTGGGCCTGTGGATCCAGATGATCCCGTCGCAGAACAAAGGCCAGACCGCTGCCGGTGGCGAAGCGTTGAACACCGGCATGGGTGCCGTGCCCCTCAAGGGCACGCCGTATGCGGTGAACAAGAACCGCTTCCTGTCGGTCGCCGGCATTCCCTGCCAGGCACCGCCGTTCGGCACCCTGACCGCCGTCGACATGAAAACCCGCCAGATCGCCTGGCAGGTACCGGTCGGCACCGTCGAGGACACCGGCCCACTGGGTATCCGCATGCACCTGCCGATCAAGATCGGCCTGCCAACCCTGGGCGGCACGCTGTCCACCCAAGGCGGCCTGGTGTTCATCGCCGGCACCCAGGACTTCTACCTGCGCGCCTACGACAGCAGCAACGGTAATGAAGTCTGGAAGGCCCGTCTGCCAGTAGGCAGCCAAGGTGGCCCGATGACCTACGTTTCGCCGAAAACCGGCAAGCAGTATGTGGTCATTACCGCCGGTGGCGCCCGTCAGTCGACTGACCGTGGCGACTACGTGATTTCTTACGCCCTGCCTTAAATCGAGTCGTTCCTTTCGCGGGCAAGCCCGCTCCCACAGGTTCCGCTTGCAGCCCAAGATGCTGCAACGCCTGTGGGAGCGGGCTTGCCCGCGAAGAGGCCCTCAACAACACCCAGATTTCCCAGGAAAGCCCTCGCAATGCGCTACACACCCACTGCCCTGCTATTGGCCCTGGCCAGCACCACCGCCCTCGCCGACGGCGACCTCATGACCCGCAACACCATGACCGGTGACTGGGGCGGCCTGCGCCAGCAACTGGAGGAAGACGGCGTCAAGTTCACCGGTGACTACAGCGGTGAAACGGCCTACAACGCCCACGGTGGCCTGCACCGTTCGGCCCGCTACTCGCAGAACCTCAAGCTTGGCGTGCAGTTCGACCTTTCGAAACTGTACGGCCTGGAAAACGGCGGCAAGGTTCAGCTGACCATCAACGACCGTCGCGGCAACAGCGCGTCGGAAGACCTGGTCGGCAACCGTCTGCCGATTCAGGAAAACTTCGGTGGCCTGTACACCCGCCTGACCGAACTGAGCTACGAACGCACCCTGTTCACCCCGGCCCTCAACGTCAAGCTCGGCTACATGGCCATGGGCAACGACCTCGGCGGCCTCGACAGTGGCATTCTGTGCAACTTCATGAACGCCGGTTTTTGCGGCCACCCGCTGAACATGTCCGGCGGCAGCGGCTGGACCAACTACCCCAACGCCCACCTGGGCGTGCGGGTGAAATACGACCTGTCGCCGTCCTGGCAACTGCGTGTGGCGGCGTTCAACGTCGACCCGCAAAGCAACGGCAACTCCAGCCGCGCCTGGCACCTGGGGCCCAAGCACACCACGGGCACCGTGGTCCCGGTTGAGCTGGTTTACAAACTGCAGGGTGAGCTGCCAGGCGAGTACAAGCTGGGCTACTACTACGACAGCTCTGATGTGAAGCGCATCGGTAGCGACGAGGAAGTGTCCGGTCGCGGCGGCCATTACCTGCTGATCGACCAGGCCGTGTGGAACGACCCGAGCTCGCCAGGGCGCAGTCTGCATGCCTTTGGCCAGTATTCGGCATCGAGCAAGGCCGCTTCACCGTTCACCAAGTGGTATGGCACCGGGGTGGTGCTGTACAAGCCGTTCGAAGGCCGCCCACGCGATACCGTGGCCCTGGGCTATGGCCGCGCCGTGCCTAATCCGCGCAGCCGCGATGTACTGGAAGACGCCGCGTTCAATGCAGGGCAGCAGTTCCCGGACATCGACAGCGGCGAACAGTTGATCGAGCTGAGCTACGGCTACCAGGCCACGCCATGGCTGAACCTGCGCCCGGATGTGCAGTACATCATCGAGCCAGGGGCGTTTTCGGGTAAAGCTATCGACAATGCGTTGGTCGTCGGTTTGCAGGTCAAGGCGACGTTCTGATTCATTGCGGCATTGCCCGCTCCTTGTAGGAGCGGGCACGGCGTGAGCCTGCGGTTCAGCCCTGCTGCAGGTAAGCCACCAACCGCATCAGCATCGCATCACACCCCTGCAACTGCTCGACACTGACAAACTCGTCCGGCTTGTGCCCCTGCTCCATGCTCCCCGGCCCACAGACCACCGTCGGGATACCGGCCTGGTCGAACAGGCCGCCTTCGGTGCCGAAGGCGACCGTGCCGAACGCCTCTGATCCACTGAGCAACGCGACCAACCGCGCCGCCTCGCTGTCAGCCGGCGTGGCCAGCCCCGGATACGCACTCAGCGGCTGAAGGCGAATATCGGCATCCTGGTCGACGGCACGCATGCGCGGCAGCAACTCGGCCTCGGCGTAACCCTGCAATTGGTCAGCCACCCCCTGAGCGTCGAACCCTGGCAAGGCGCGCACCTCGAAGTCGAACTCGCATTCCTCGGGCACGATGTTCAGCGCCCTGCCACCTTTGATTACGCCGGTCTGTACCGTGGAAAACGGCGGATCGAAACGCTCGTCATGGTGCTCAGGCCGCGCTAGCCCATCACCGATCTCGCCCAACTTGCCGATCAATCGCGCCGCGTATTCGATGGCATTCACCCCATAAGGCGCATAGGCCGAGTGACACGCCGCGCCATGCACCTGGCAACGCATCGCCAGTTTGCCCTTGTGCCCCAATACCGGTTTGAGCTCGGTCGGCTCGCCGATCAGGCACAGCCGTGGTTTGTGCGGGCGCTGTTCAAGCGCCGCGAGCATCGAACGCACCCCCAGGCAGCCGACTTCTTCGTCATAGGAGAACGCCAGGTGCAGTGGGATACGAAGCGGGCGAGCAAGAAACGCCGGGACCGCCGCCAGTACCGAAGCGATAAAGCCCTTCATGTCCGCAGTACCACGCCCATACAGGCGCCCATCTCGCTCGCTCAAGGCAAACGGCTCGACCGTCCACGCCTGGCCGTCCACCGGCACCACGTCGGTGTGCCCCGACAGCACCACACCGCCAACGTCCTGCGGGCCGAGGGTGGCAAACAGGTTGGCCTTGGTGCCCTCGGCATTGTGGAACAACTCGCAGTCCACCCCAAGGTCCGCCAGGTAGTCACGGATGAAGCTGATCAGCGCCAGGTTGGAATCGCGGCTGACCGTGGCAAAGCCGATCAGCCGAGCAAGCAGCGCGCGGCTGGTGAGCTCACTCATTACCCGGCACTCCGTAGCTCGGTGCAGCCGTGGGGTCAAGGGCGCGGGTCACGTAGTCCTGCATCTGCGGGCGATAGGCTTGCCACAGGCTGTCCAGCTGACCGATCGGGTCCTCATCGGCCCAGTCAACGCGCAGGTCCACCAGCGGCCAGGTCAGTTCGCCGGCAATCTTCAACGCGGCGGAATGCACCGGGCCTGCCTCACCGCCTGCCGTCATGGCCGCGTGCATGGCCGCCAGCAGGCGGTCGGCCAAATGCCCCCCGGCCTGTTCAAAGGCGTGCACCATGGCCTCGATCACCTGCTTGGACGACAGCAAATTACCCGCGGCAGCGCACTGCTCGCCGGCCACGGCATCATGTACCCCAAGCGCCTGCTTGCCGGTGAACAACGCAACCTGGCCATGGCTGTCGATCACGGTGACCTGGCGGTACTCGCTCCAGCCGTTGGCGTTGAGCACCCGGTCCAGCGCGGCAGCCGGTGGCAACTGCCCCTGCTCCAGAGCATCGAGCAACTGCGGCCCCAGCGCCGGCAAGGTGATGTTCTGGGTAGCGACCGCCCCCACTCCCGCCCGTACCCAGGGGCAGCGTGCCCCAACTGCAATGCTCGACGAACTGATGGCGATACCGACCTGGCCGGTTTCCTGGCAACGACCGATGATGGAAAACGTCATGTGATGGCTCCTGTTGTTCTGTCCAATGCACGGCATTCTGGGGGGAAGGGTCCAGCCCGCGAAACGACCTTTTTCCGAGGGTTTGAACAGGAAAAAACTAAGGCCTCTCACACCGCCGCGATCGACCTGAAAAAACCGCCTAAACACCGCTGCAGGCCTTGCGAATCAGGGCCTTCGCCGTTTTATCGGCAAGCCCCAGCTAAATACTATTTTCGCCATTTGCGCCGCATCCCTAGTCTGGCCCCAGGCAACGGCGGTCCTCCAAACCGACCTCACAAAAACCGCCTGAAAAAGGGCTCGGACATGACTTTGAACAACCTCGAAATCGACACCCTCGTCGTCGGCGCCGGCCAAGCCGGCGTGGCCATGAGCGAACACCTGAACAAGCTCGGCGTACCCCACCTGGTACTGGAGCGCAACCGCATCGCCGAAGCCTGGCGCACAGGCCGCTGGGACTCGCTGGTTGCCAACGGCCCAGTCTGGCACGACCGCTTCCCCGGCCTCGAATTCAACCTCGACGCCGATGCCTTCGCGGGTAAGGACCAGGTTGCCGACTACTTCGAACAGTACGTACGCAAGTACAACCTGCCGGTGCGCACCGGCATCGAAGTGAAGAAAGTGGTGCGCAACAGCGACCGCCCCGGCTTCACCATCGAAACCAACGAGGGCGTGATCCGCGCCAACCGCGTAGTCGCTGCCACCGGCCCGTTCCAGCGCCCGGTGATCCCGGCCATTGCGCCAAAAGACGCGCGCCTGCACCAGATCCACTCCGCCGCCTACTACAACCCCGAGCAGTTGCCCGAAGGGGCAGTGCTGGTGGTGGGTGCAGGCTCCTCGGGCGTGCAGATCGCCGAAGAGCTGATGCGCGCCGGGCGCCAGGTGTACCTCTCGGTCGGTGCCCATGACCGCCCCCCACGGGCCTACCGCAACCGCGACTTCTGCTGGTGGCTGGGGGTATTGGGCGAGTGGGACGCCGAAATCGCCAAGCCGGGCCGCGAGCACGTGACCATCGCCGTCAGCGGCGCACGCGGCGGCCACACCGTGGACTTCCGCGCCCTCGCCCAGCAAGGCATGACCCTGGTCGGCCTGACCCAGTCATTCGCCGATGGCATTGCCCGCTTCCAGGACAACCTGGCGGACAACATCCGCCGTGGCGACGAAAACTACCTGGCCCTGCTCGATGCCGCCGACGCCTACATCGAACGTAACGGCCTGGACCTGCCTGAGGAACCCGAGGCGCGCCAGCAACTGCCCGACCCTGAGTGCCTGAGTAACCCGCTGCATGAACTCGACCTGGCCAAGGCCGGCGTCAGCACCATCATCTGGGCCACCGGCTATGGCGTGGACTTCAGCTGGTTGCAGGTCGACACCTTCGACGCCAACGGCAAGCCACAACACCAGCGCGGCGTTGCCCGCGAGCCGGGCGTGTACTTCCTCGGCCTGCCCTGGCTGTCGCGCCGTGGCTCGTCGTTCATCTGGGGCGTGTGGCACGACGCCAAGCACGTCGCCGGCCACATCGCCACGCAACGGACCTACCTGGCCTACCGCGACAGCGAACAACGCGCAGCGGATGAGCAACAACAACCCTTGATCAGCAACGTCAGCACCCTCGGAGCCCACTGATGCCTACCCATACCCGTATCCGCATGTTCAACACCAAGGTCACCTACCCCAACCAGACCCTGGACAACGACCTGTGCCAGGCGGTGCGTGCCGGCAACACCATCTACGTACGCGGCCAGGTAGGTACCGACTTCGAGGGGCGCCTGGTGGGCCTGGGTGACCCACAGGCACAGGCCGAACAAGCGATGAAAAACGTCAAGCAACTGCTTGAGGAGGCCGGCTCGGACCTGTCGCACATCGTCAAGACCACCACCTACATCACCGACCCACGCTTCCGCGAGCCGGTGTACAAGGAAGTCGGCAAGTGGCTCAAAGGCGTGTTCCCGATTTCCACCGGGCTGGTGGTGGCGGGGCTTGCCCAGGCCGAGTGGTTGATGGAGATCGATGTGATCGCCGTGGTGCCGGATCAGGCCTGACCCACCGGCATCCCGCTCAGCCAGGCGTGGGTTGCGCGGGAAGCCGGCGTCAGGTGAGCGGCGCCCAGGCCTCTCAATAGGTCGCCCTCCCGCCGCTGAGGTCAAACACAAAGCCCGTGGTAAAACTGCACTCGGGCCCGGCGATCCAGCTCACCATGTTGGCGATTTCTTCCACCTTCAAGAACCGCCCCATGGGGATCTTGGCTTTGCTCGCGGCGATATGCTCCGCGGTCATCTCGGCCATCAGCGGCGTTTCGACCATGGCCGGCGCCACGCAGTTGAGCAGCACGCCATCCTGCGCCAGTTCCTTGGCCGCAGCCTTGGTGAACGCAATCACACCCGCCTTGGCCGCCGAGTACGCCGAGATGTACTGCACGCCATCCTTGCCCGCCATCGAGGCGACATTGACGATGCGCCCATAGCCGCGTTCACGCATGTGCGGGATGGCGGTACGGCAGCAATAGAACACGCCGTTCAGGTCAATGGCGATGACCTTGTCCCAGGCCTCAGGCGGGTATTCCCATGCGGGCACCACTGGGCCATTGATACCGGCGTTGTTGACCAGTATCTCGACCTGCCCGACGTGCGCCAGCACTTCAGCGAACGCCCCTTCTACCGAGGCCAGTGACGCGACATCGACAGACTGACGCAGCACAGGCTCAAAGCCGTTTTCAGCTGCGTCCCAGCCATCGACCGCGAGGTCCCAGATCACCACCTGGGCGCCTGCGGCGTGCAGACGTTGCGCAATCCCCAGGCCGATGCCACGCATGCCACCGGTGACGATTGCGGTCTGCCCTTGCAGGTATTGGCTCATTACTTTGCTCCATTTTCGAGAGAGGGAACGTCTGGCAGGCGACGCAGGTCGCTCACCATGAACACGTAACACAGGGCACCAAGGACGGTGATCGACGACACGAAGGCCAGGGCCCAGACAAACGAGCCGGTCATCGAAACGATGATGCCGATGGTCAGCGGGGTGACGATGCCCGCCGCGTTGGCGAACAGGTTGAACAGGCCGCCACTCAAGCCCAGCAGCCCCTTCGGCGCGATATCGGAGACAATCATCCAGGCCAGCGCCGACATGCCTTGGGCGAAGTAGGCGATGCAGAGAATGGTGATCACCAGCGCGTCGGATTCGACGTAGTTGGCCAGCACAATGACCGAGGCCGTGAGCAGGCCGGCAATGACTGGCAGCTTGCGCGCCACGTTCAGCGAGTAGCCTCGGCGCAGCAAGGCATCGGACAGCCAGCCACCGACCAGGGTCCCCAGTGAGGCGGCGATGAAGGGCAGCACCGCGACCCAGCCAACCTTCAACCACGGCATGTGCCGCTCGGTCACCAGGTATGTCGGGAACCAGGTCAGGAAGAACACGTTGGTCGAGTTGCAGGCAAACTGGCCCAGGCAGATACCCAGCATGTTGCGGTGCTTGAGCAATGCCGGAATCTGCGACCAGCGAAACACCGTGGCTTTCTGGCCACCATCGACCACCCCACCGCCCGCTGCGATGTAGTCGAGCTCGGCCTGGTTCGCCGTGGTGGACTGGTGCGGCTCATGGTACTTGCGCCACCAGACCAGACCATAAAGGATACCCATCAGCCCAACCGCCATCAGCAGAAAACGCCAGCCGTACGCATGCAGCACCCAGAACAGCAGTGGCGTGAGAAACGCCAGCCCTGTGTACTCGGCGAAGGTGTAGATGCCGGTTGCTCTGGCCCGCTCGCTCTGCGGGAACCAGGTCGCCACCACGCGGCTGTTGGTGGGGAAGCACGGTGCCTCGGTCACCCCCACCAGAAAACGCATGCCCAACAGCGACAGAAAGCCCTGGGCCAGCCCTTGCAAGCCTGTGAACAGCGACCACAGCGTCAAGGCCAGCCAATAGGTGAACTTGGTGCCCAGCCGGTCTATGAGGATGCCACCGGGGATCTGCGCGGCCGCGTAGGTCCAGGAAAACGCCGAGAAAATCACCCCCATCATCGCCGCATTCAGGCCCAGGTCAGCGCTGATGCTGGGCGCCGCGATGCCCATCACACTGCGGTCGAGGTAGTTGATCATCGTGCCGCCGGATATCAGCGCCAGGATCATGAAACGTGTACGGGTACGTTGTTGCAGACGTGCGGGCGTGTCGAACACCCCCAAGCCGATGTTCTGCTCAGTGTTCATGACGGTTGCGCTCTTGTTATTGGAATGGCAAAGGGGTGCGCTAGGCGAACCCAAACAGACGTCGTGGCGTGTCCCACATGACCTGGCGGCGCAGTTGCGCATCGGGCATCAGGCGCTCGGCCAGTTTCAGCAGTGGCCCGTAGTCCACCCGCGAGCGCTGGCGAATGAACGGCCAATCGGAGCCCCACACACAGGCATCCGGGCCAAAGGCCTCAATCAGGGCATGGACGTAGGCACTGCTTTGCGCCTGCAGCGCATCGGCCGAAGCAAACTTCTGCATGCCAGAAAGCTTGACGCTCGCCCGGCCACTCCCCGCTAACCGCAGCAAGGCCTGGAAACCCGGTTGTTGAATACCGGCGCTCACCTCCGGCCGGCCGCAGTGGTCAATCAACAAGCGTGCCGAGGTGCGTTCGAGCAGCCCTCGCAGCGCCAGCAACTGGTCTTCGCACACTTGAATCTGGGCAAACAGGCCAAGCTCGGCGAGCTTGCCGAACACCCCATCGACCGCTTCAAGGCTCGCCACCCCGTACAGCGCCGGGTTGAACGCAACGCCTACCACCCCTTGCGCCTGCAGTGCGGCCAGCGCATCGAGGGTGATGTCACGCTCGACCACCGCCACCCCCTTGAAACGCCCCTGCCCCGCAGCAAGGGCGTGCAACAGGCAGCGATTGTCGGTGTGGTAGCCGCTGTTGGGCCCCACCAGCAAGGCATGCTGCACGCCGTAAGCGTCCATTACCCGGTTGAACTGCTCCAGCGTCGCGACCTCTTGCCCGCAGGGTGCGTAAGGCGCATCGGGGTGATAGGGAAAGTGTGCAGGGTCAAACAGATGGTTATGGCAATCGATCTTGGGTTCGTCAAAGATGTTCACGCAACACTCCCGTCAAGCGCCGCTGCGCTTGCCTGCAGATCTTGTTATTGTGCGCCGCAGAGGCGACTTGGCTGGTTTCAAGATACTGCGTGCCCGGCTTTTGCGCTCATACCCAGATGGCGAAGACCATAACCAAAGGTAATGCCCATGCCCCTCGACGATGAAGGCCCAGAATCCCGCGCGCTGGTGTTCAAACTGCGCCATATGGAAGTGTTCAGGGCGGTGATGCTGACAGGCTCGATCAGCGCGGCGGCCAAGATGCTCTACGTGTCGCAGCCGGCGGTGAGCAAGTTGATCCAGTACATCGAGGGGCGGCTGGCGTACCGCTTGTTCGAGCGCATCAACAACCGCCTGGTGCCGACCCTGGAGGCGCAGATTCTGTTTCGCGAAGTCGAGCGGGTGTACCAGGCGGCGTTGGAGGTCAATGAATGTGCGCTGTCACTGGGCAGTGGCGGCCATCGCAACTTGCGCATCTCATGCAGTGCTTCGCTGTCGACCGTGGTCATCCCGATTGCGCTGGCCCAGCTCAAGCGCGAATCGCCCTCGCTGAACATCGAGTGGCAGACCTCGCTGATGGGTGAAATGCCGAACCAGATCCTGTCGAAGAAGGTCGACCTGTCGATTGCCGCCTTGCCGGTGATCCACGATCACCTGCATTCGCAGGCGTTCATGCGGGGGCGCATGGTGGTGGTGATGCCACCGGAGCATGCCCTGGCGCAACGGCCATCACTGGCGCTTGAACAACTGCAAGGCCATGACTTGCTGCTGTTCAGGCCCGACATGCCGTTCGGCAAACTGCTGGCCGACCACATCCACCGGCGCGGCCTGCACCTGCAATCGCTGTTGTCGTTCACCAATGCCAACGAAGCCGTGGCCCTGGTCAAACAAGGCATGGGCATTACCCTGATCGACGAGTTCGTGGCGCAAGACAGCGGTTTGGCGGTGGTGCCACTGGCCGAAGAAATCCACTTTGATATCAGCTTCGTCTATTCGCGCTTCGAGCCACCGTCGCACTCGGCATTGCACCTGATGCAGGTGCTGCATGCGCAGGCACTGAAGCTTGGGCGGGGGATCGCGGGGTTTGCGTTGCCAGCAGCTTGAGGCAACGCGCACTGTTGTAGGCGCGGCCTTGCGTCGCGAAAGGGGCGCAAGGCCGCTCCTACAACAGTGCGCGTCACCGGGGCTCGGCGCACTGCATGTGGAATCAGGCGATCGCCGCGTCCACCAACACCTGTGCTTCCTGCACCAGGCGCTGCAGGTGCGCCTCGTCGATGAAGCTTTCGGCGTAGATCTTGTAGATGTCCTCGGTGCCCGACGGCCGTGCGGCAAACCAGCCGTTGGCGGTCATCACTTTCAACCCGCCAATCGCCTGGCCGTTGCCTGGTGCATGGCTGAGGATCTGCACGATCGGCTCGCCGGCAAGCTCAGTCGATTTGACCTGCTCAGGTGCCAGCTTGCTCAACAACGCCTTCTGCCGGGCATCGGCCTTGGCCTCGACACGGGTGGCGAACGGCTTGCCCAGTACTGCGGTCAGGTCAGCGTAGGCCTGGCTCGGGTTACGGCCCGTGCGCGCAGTCATCTCGGCGGCCAGCAAGGCAGGGATCAGCCCGTCTTTGTCAGTCGCCCAGACCGAGCCGTCGCGCCGCAGGAACGAAGCCCCCGCGCTCTCCTCGCCACCAAAGCCTAGCGAGCCGTCGAACAGGCCCTGGGCGAAGAACTTGAAGCCCACCGGTACCTCGAACAGTTCACGGCCCAGGCGCTCGGTGACACGGTCGATCAAGCCGCTGGAGACAACGGTCTTGCCCACCGCCGCGTCGCTGCGCCATTGCGGACGATGGCGGTACAGGTAGTCGATGGCCACGGCCAGGTAGTTGTTCGGCTGCAGCAAGCCATCCGGGGTGACGATGCCGTGGCGGTCGTGGTCCGGGTCGCAGGCAAATGCCACGTCAAAGCGCTCGCGCAGGCCAATGAGGCCCTGCATGGCATAGGGCGAGGACGGGTCCATGCGGATCTGGCCGTCCCAGTCGACGGTCATGAAGCGGAAGGTCGGGTCAACCTCGGTGTTGACCACTTCCAGGTTGATCTTGTAATGCTCGGCAATCGCCGACCAGTAGTGCACCCCAGCCCCACCCAGCGGGTCGACGCCCAGGCGCAGGTTGGCGCTGCGAATCACATCGAAGTCGATGACATTGCCGAGGTCTGCCACGTAATGGCTCACGTAGTCGTGGCGGTGGGTGGTGGCAGCCTGCAAGGCCTGGGCATGGTCCATGCGTTTGACGCCGGCCAGGTTCGCGGCCAGCAGTTCGTTGGCCTTGGCTTCGACCCACTTGGTCACGTCGCTGTCGGCCGGGCCGCCATTGGGCGGGTTGTACTTGAAGCCACCGCTTTGCGGCGGGTTGTGCGACGGCGTGATGACGATACCGTCGGCCAGGCCCTGCTCACGGCCACGGTTGTAGCAGAGGATGGCGTGGGACACCGCCGGGGTCGGCGTGTACTCGTCGTCTTTGGACAGCATCACCTGCACACCATTGGCCGCCAGCACTTCCAGGGCGCTGGCCGTGGCCGGTGCCGATAGCGCATGGGTGTCAGCACCGATGAACAGTGGGCCATCGATGCCCTTCTCCTGGCGGTACAGGCAGATGGCTTGGGTAATGGCCAGTACGTGGTACTCGTTGAAACTCAACTCAAGCGAGGTGCCTCGGTGCCCCGAGGTGCCGAAAGCCACCCGCTGGGCCACCACGCCCGCATCGGGGCGGCCGGTGTAGTAGGCGGTGAGCAGTCGGGGAATATCGACCAGCACGCTGGCCGGAGCCGGCTTGCCTGCCAAAGGACTGAGCGTCATGCAGAAACCTCGAGTTCAACGGATGTTGGTGTTGGAGCACGCAGTGTACTGAGAGTTGCAATGCCGCGCGATGGGCGACATCAAAGAACAGGAGAGCATCGCCAATGAGCGCACCGCGCACTCTGTGGGAGCGGGTATGTGGTGCATGACCGTCTAGAGTAAAGGGCACCCCCTTCAGCTAGCGAGGACCCATGGCTTTCCACCGACTGACACGCACCCACCCTCGCCTCACGTTCGCCACCCTGGTCGGTATCATCGGCGCCTGGCTAATCCCTGCCGGTGACACGGTCCAGCACATTCTGGTCGGGTGGAACCTCGGCGTCTGGCTCTACCTGCTGCTGGTCCTGTGGCTGACCTGGCACGCCAAGCCGGACAAAGTCCGCAAGGTTGCCCAGGTCGAGGATGAGAACGCCGGCCTGGTCTTGCTTACCGTGTGCATCGCTGCCATCGCCAGCCTGGCCGCAGTCACCCTGCAACTGGTCTCCAGCCGTGGCCTGCAAGGCGGCGCCCTGGCCCTGCACTACCTGTACACCGGGTTGACCGTGGCCGGCTCCTGGCTGTTGATCGGCTGTATCTTCAGCCTGCACTACGCGCGCCTGTTCTATACCGGCCAGAACCATGAACCCCCACTGCGCTTTGCCGATGGCGAGCGCAACCCGGATTACTGGGACTTCCACTACTTCTCGTTCACCCTCAGCGTGGCGGTGCAGACGTCCGATGTAGGTGTTGCAGGGCGCGGGTTGCGCCGGGTGGTGCTGGCGCATTCGTTGGTAGGTTTCGTGTTCAACACCGCAATCTTGGGGTTCACCATCAACATCGCCGCAGGGCTGCTGGGGTAATACGCACCGCTCGTCCGAAAACCCATTGCATCGAATGTCGTGGAAACCAGCAGAATTTCCGGGTTTGCCGCCGACATCGCGCAACGAAAACGTTTGCCTGGCGAGCCGCCCCCAGATCGCGGTAATGACCACCGTGTGACCTGAGTCAAACACCCACGAATCAGTCGTATTCCCACCCTGGGCAGTGGCGTGGCAGGTGCTATGGTTACATTCCCGGCGGCCGTGCAGGCGGCCACCCGCTCACCGCGTCCAGGTACGGACAAGGAGGCTGGCATGAACAAAATGACGTTCCCGAACGCCTGCCAGGTGATGCGCTGGCATTTCCACCCGCTGGGCTTCGAGGCCAGCATGGATGCGCCGCGCAGCATGATCGCGCGGCTGTTCGACCGCGCCACCGGGGAAACCCTGCTGGCCATTGCCGGTATCCCCTGCGCTGCCATCATGGCCGCGGCGGATGTCGAGCGCATCATTGAAGCGGTCGAGGCCGAGATGGACGCCTTGGTACCCTTCTTCGCTCTGCGTGACGCGGGCTAGACCGCCACGTCCGGCGCCTGCCGCAACGCCTGCAACTTGCCCATGAACTGCTCGGCCGGCACCGGCTGCCCCAGCAGATAACCTTGCAGCGAATCGCACCCCAGGCGGGTCAAGAAGTCCTGCTGCTTATCCGTCTCCACGCCTTCGGCAACGATTCGCAACCCCAATGCCTGGCCCAGTGCAACAATCGCCGAGACAATCGCGGCATCGTCACTGTCCTGCTCCAGATCACGCACAAAACCCCGGTCGATCTTCAGCTCGTTGGCCGGCAGCCGCTTGAGGTACATGAGGCTGGAGTAACCAGTGCCGAAATCATCGATGGACAAGTCCACACCCATGTCGGACAAGCGTTGCAGCACCGTCAGGCTGGCATCGGCATCATGCATGGCGGTGGTTTCGGTGATCTCCAGGGTCAGGCAGTTGGCCGGCAGGCCGTTCTCGCGAAGGGCCCGGGCCACGCTCTCGACCAAACCTGCATGGCAGAACTGGATGGCCGAAAGGTTGACCGCCATGCGCCAACCCTGGTGCCCCTGGTCCAGCCACTGGCGCATCTGCCGGCAAGCTTCGTCCATTACCCATTCGCCGATGGGAATGATCAGGCCGGTTTTTTCCGCCAGGCCAATGAATCGGTCAGGCAGCAGCAGGCCTTGCTGCGGGTGCTCCCAGCGCAGCAGCGCTTCGGCGCCAATCGGCTGGCAGGCCTGGGCATCGAACTTGGGTTGGTAATGCAGGCGGAACTGACGCTGCTCCAGGGCCTGGCGCAGGTCCTGCAGCAACTGCAGCTGCTGCCGGGCGTTGCTGTTCATCGACACGTCGAAGAAGCTGTAGCCGTTTTTACCGGCGCTCTTGGCGTGGTACATCGCGGCGTCGGCATTGCGCAGCAACTCGTGCTGATCCTGGCCGTTGCCGGGGTACAAGACGATGCCCAGGCTGGCCGTAAGCTGCAGGTCATGCTCGGCAACGCGGAACGGCCGCGACACCAGGTTGACCTGTTTGACCGCCACGTCCATGGCATCGTTCGGCTCTTGCAGCTCCACCAGCAATACGAACTCGTCGCCACCAATGCGCGCTAGCGTGTCCTGGCTGTGCAAGTGACCGCGCAGGCGCGCCGCCACGGCTTTAAGCAGCAAATCGCCAACATGATGCCCAAAGGCATCGTTGACCGGTTTGAAGCCATCCAGGTCGATGAACATCAGCGCAAAGCAACCACCCTGCTCCGCCACCTTGGCGATGGCTTGCTCGATGCGGTCGGCCAGCAGGGTGCGGTTGGGCAGGTCAGTGAGTGTGTCGTGCAGGGCCAGTTGGGTGAGTTCCTGGTTGGCCAGGGTCAGCGACCGGGCAAGCTCTGCCGTGCGCGCTTCGAGGCGGGCGTCCAGCACCGAGGTCAGCAGGGCCACCGCCAGTACGGCCAAGGTGGTAATCAGCACCAGGTAGACCAGCCCGTCGCCTCGCAGCCCACCGGCCAGCGCCCCGCAGAAGCTGCCCTCGGGGAAATTGGCAGCCGCCATGCCGGTGTAGTGCATGCCGACGATGGCAACCCCCATCACCACTGCGGCCAGGCCGCGGATCTGCCGCACATAAGGGGTGTGCTTGCGCAAGCGGAACGCGATCCACAGCGCCGCCGCCGAGGCGCCCACGGCGATCATCAGCGAAGCGCCGAACAGCGTAGGGTCATAGTCGATGCCTGGCAGCATGCGCAGCGCGGCCATGCCGGTGTAGTGCATGCAACTGATGCCCGCGCCCATGATCAATGCACCAAAGCCCAGTTGCAGCCAAGGCAGGCTCGGCTGGCTCACCAGCCACAAGGCAAAGCCTGACGACAGCACGGCGATCAACAGCGAAAAAGCGGTCAGCCCAAGGTCGTAGCCCAGGTCGATGGGCAGGCTGAACGCGAGCATGCCGATGAAATGCATCGACCACACGCCGATCCCCATGGCCAGCGCGCCGCCCCCCATCCACAGGTTCACAGCCCTGCCTTTGGCCGTTGCGATACGGCCGGTCAGGTCCAGGGCGGTATAGGACGCCAGGATCGCCACGCACAGCGAAATCAACACCAGCGAAGAGGAGTAGCTACCGGTCAGCATTGGGAGTTCCAGCGACGGGCCAGGGGGCCCGGAAAAAGTTGACGATTGTACTCAAGCTTTGGCGAAACGCACGGGGTTTTTGCGAATGGGAATGGATCCAAGAATGGGTAGAACGGCGCTTACTGTGAGGGCCTTTTCGCGGGGCAAGCCCGCTCCCACAGGTATTGCGCAAACCGGAAGGTCAGCGCGGTACCTGTAGGAGCTGGCTTGCCTGCGATGGGCCGCACAGCGGCCCCCTAGGCCATCACTCCTGTTCGGCAAACGCCTGCTCGGCATCCCAACCACCGCCCAGCGCAGCGATCAGTTGCACACTGGCCACCAAACGCCCCTGCAACAGGTTCAGCACGCTGCGCTCGTTACTCAGCGCGGTGGTCTGCACGTTCACCACATCCAGGTAACCGATCAACCCCGCGCGGTATTGGTTTTCTGTCAGTCGCAGCGACTCACGCGCCGCGTCCAGCGCCTCCTGGCGCACCACCGCTTCATCGCCATAAACCTTCAACTGCACCAGGAAGTTTTCCACCTCCTTGAAGCCATCGAGCACCGTCTGGCGGTACTGCGCCACGGTCTGGTCATAGACGGCCACGGTACGGTCCACCTCGGCGCTGCGCTTGCCCGCATCGAACAAGGTCATGGCCAGCGAAGGCCCTACCGACCAGTAACGGTTCGGCAGTTCGATCCAGTTGCTGAAGCTGCTGCTGGAATAGCCCCCACTCAGGCTCAGGCTCAGGTCGGGGAAGTAGGCCGCGCGCGATACGCCGATATTGGCGTTGGCAGCCATCACGTTGCGCTCGGCCGAAGCGATGTCCGGGCGGCGTTCGAGCAGTTGCGAGGGCAGCGTCAGTGGAATTTGCGGCAGTGCTGGAATGGTCTTGCTGTCGGCAAGGGCAAAGTCCGCCGGGGCCTTGCCGAGCAACACGGCAATGGCATTCTCGAACTGCGCGCGCTGCCAGATCAGGTCAATCAGGTCCGCCTGGGTGCTTTTAAGCTGGGTCCGCGCCTGGGCCACCGCATCCGGGCCGGAAACACCGGCCCGGTACTGGTTTTCGGTCATGCGCAGCGAGCGTTCGTAGGTGGCCACGGTCGCCTCCAGCAGGCGCTTCTGCTCATCGATCACACGCAGTTGCAGGTAGTTCTGCACCAGCTCCGACTGCTGGCTCAGGCGGATCGAGGCAAGGTCGGCAAAACTGGCTTGTGCACTGGCTTCGTTGGCGTTCATGGTTTCACGCAACTTGCCCCACAGGTCGATCTCCCAACTGACGCCGAGCTGGGTGTTGTAGGTGTTGCGAATGCCGCTGCTGTTGTTCGACAGGCTGGAGCTTGAGCTGCCGGTGCCCTGCGCCGAGCGGTTCTTGCTGGCGCTCAGGTCCAGGCTTGGAAACAGCGCGGCGCGGCTGCTGCGCACCAGCGCCTGGGCCTGGCGGTACTGGGCTTCAGACTGCGCAACAGTCTGGTTGCTGCGGTTAAGCTCTTCGACCAGCGCATTGAGCCCGGCATCGCCATAGACTTCCCACCAGGCGCCTCGGGCGATGGCGTCCGACGGTTTGGCCTGGGTCCAGCCCTCGGCCTGCTTGTACTGCGCCGGGGTACTCAGCTCGGGGCGATGGTAGTCCGGGCTCAGGCTACAGGCGCTGAGCAGCGCCACGCACAGACTGGCGCCGAGCAGACGCGAGCCACGCCCCAGGGTCAATGACTGCAGGGCACGGTGAAGGGGTGTCTGGGCAAAGTTCATAGCGGGGTTTCCAGAGCGGCGTCGGTGCGCACGCCGCGCCAACGGTTGAAACGGTGACGCAAGCGGTCGAGGTACAGGTAGACCACCGGCGTCGTATAAAGGGTGAGGATCTGGCTGAAGACCAGGCCGCCAATGATGGTCAAGCCCAAGGGCTGGCGCATTTCCGCGCCCTCGGCGCGGCTCACCAGCAGCGGCAAGGCGCCGAGGATGGCCGCCAGGGTGGTCATCAGGATCGGCCGCAGGCGCAGCAGGCAGGCGCGGCGGATCGACTCCTCCGGCGAAAGGCCCTGGTGGCGCTCCAGCTGCAGCGCCAGGTCGATCATCAGGATCGCGTTCTTCTTCACCACGCCAATCAGCAGGAACAGGCCTAGCAGCGAGATCAGGCTGAACTCGCCACCGGTGACGTAAAGCGCCAGCAAGGCACCGACGCCAGCCGAGGGCAGTGTCGAAAGAATGGTCAGCGGGTGAATGTAGCTTTCATAAAGAATGCCCAACACCAGGTACACCAGCACCAGTGCGCCGAGAATCATCAAGGGCTGGCCTTCCTGGGTCTTGGCGAAGGCGTCGGCGGTGCCGCCAAGCCGGGCGATGACTTCCTCGGGCAGGCCAAGCTTGGCCACCGCCCGCTCCACCGCGGCCATGGCCTGGTCGGGGCTGTAGCCTTCGGCAACGTCGAAAGCAATGTCTTCGGAGGCGAACTGGCCCTCGTGGCTGACCCGGTCATTGGCCAGGCTGTTCTCGTAATGGGCGATGGTCGACAACGGCACCCGGGCGCCATCCGCGGTGATCACCTGCACCTGTTCCAGGGTACTGGGGTCCCAGGCGTATTTCGGGTTGATCTCCAGCACCACCTGGTATTGGTTGAGGCTGTCGTAGATGGTCGATATCTGCCGCTGGCTGTAGGCGTTGTTGAGCACCGTGGTG
Source organism: Pseudomonas sp. E1MeOHC2 (assembly GCF_058745025.1). Taxonomy (NCBI): domain Bacteria; kingdom Pseudomonadati; phylum Pseudomonadota; class Gammaproteobacteria; order Pseudomonadales; family Pseudomonadaceae; genus Pseudomonas; species Pseudomonas sp. E1MeOHC2. Next base: position 4,890,149 of record NZ_CP196675.1, on the reverse strand, counting down.
ACCATGTCCATGTCGATGCCCAGGCGCTTGGCCTGATCACGGTCGACCACCAGGGTCACCTGCGGGGTCCCAGCGCCGTCACGGGCGTCGATGGCGGTCAGTTCGGGCAATGCGCGCACCGCCGCGACCACTTTCGGGAACCACTCGCGAAGGGCCGCCAGGTCGCCGCTCTGCAAGGTATAGAGGTACTGCGACGACGTCTGATCACGCCCGCCGCCCCCCAGTTGCAGGTCTTGGTCGGCCATCAGGAACAGCCGCCCGCCGGGCACCTTGGGCATCTCTTTGCGCATGCGCTCGATCACCTTCTGGGCATCCATCTTGCGCTCGCTGATCGGCTTCAGGCGCACAATCACCATCGCATTGTTGGTGCCACTGTTGCCACCGATGAAGCCAGCAACACTCTGTACCGCAGGGTCGGCCAGCAAGGCGCGGCGATAGGTTTCCATCTTCGGCTGCATCACGCTGAACGACAGGCCATCATCGCCACGGATAAAGCCCAGCAACTGGCCGGTGTCCTGCTGCGGCATCAGCGTCTTGGGCACCACCACATACAACGCGATGTTGATACCGATGGTAGCCAGCAGGCTCAGCAAGGTCAGGCGTTTGTGGCGTAGCACCCAGCCGAGGCTACGGTCATAGCCGTTGACCATGCGCTGATGAACCTTGTCGCTCCAGCGCTGCAGGCGGTTCTGTTCGGCCTGGTGCGGTTTCAGCCAACGGGCACAGAGCATCGGCGTGAGGGTCAGCGAGACCACCAGCGAGACGATGATTGCAGCCGCCAGGGTGATGGAAAACTCCTGGAACAGGCTACGTACGATGCCCCCCATGAACAGGATGGAGACGAACACCGCCACCAACGAAACGTTCATCGACAACAGCGTGAAGCCCACCTCCTTGGCACCAAGGAACGCCGCACGCATCGGCGGCTGGCCGTCCTCGATGTGCCGGGAGATGTTCTCCAGCACCACGATGGCGTCGTCCACCACCAGGCCCGTGGCCAGGATCAGCGCCATCAGCGACAGGTTGTTAAGGGAGAAACCGCACAAATACATGACCGCGAACGTGCCCACCAGCGATACCGGCACTGCCAGGCTCGGGATCAACGAGGCACGCAGGCTACCGAGGAACAGGTAGACCACCAGAATCACCAGCCCTACCGCGATCAGCAGCGTGTGCTCGGCCTCCTTGAGGGTGGCCTTGATCACCAGCGAGCGGTCCATGGCCACGTTCAATTGCACGCTGGCAGGCAACAACGACTGCAACGCCGGCAACTGCGATTTGATCTGGTCGACCGTCTCGATGATGTTGGCGCCGGTCTGGCGGTTGACCACCAGCAACACCGCGCTCTGGTCGTTGAAGAAGCCACTGTTGTAGCGGTTCTCGACGCTGTCGGTGATGGTCGCGACGTCAGACAGGCGCAGGATGGTGCCGTTCTGCTGGCGGATCACCACCGGCTCGTAGTCTTTTGCCGATTCCAGCTGGTCGTTGGCCCTCACCTCCCAGTTACGCTCGGCATCCTCGACAAACCCCATGGGCCGGCGTTGGTTGGCGTTGGACACGGCGGTACGCACCTCGTCCAAGGACAGGCCATACTGGTTGAGCAACTGCGGCTCCACCGAGATACGTACCGCCGGCAGCGAACTGCCGCCGATCTGCACCTCCCCTACCCCGGACACCTGAGCCAGGCTCTGGGACAGGATGGTGTCGGCCAAATCGTACAGCTGGCCCTTCTGCAGCACATCCGAGGTCAGCGACAGCACCATGATCGGTGCCTGCGACGGGTTGATCTTCTTGTACGTCGGCATGCTGCGCATGCCGCTGGGCAGCAGGTTACGGGTGGCGTTGATCGCCGCCTGCACCTCACGCGCCGCACCGTCAATGTCACGCCCCATCTCAAAGCCGATGATCACCCGTGTAGAGCCCTGGTTGGAGCTGCTGGTCAGCGTGGTGACCCCCGCGATGCTGCCCAGCTTGCGTTCCAAAGGCGTGGCCACCGTGGCCGCCATCACCTCAGGGCTGGCGCCAGACAGGTTGGCCTGTACGACGATGACCGGGAAGTCCATCTGCGGCAGCGGCGCAACCGGCAACAGGCCGAAGCTGACCCCGCCAAGCAGCATGATCGCCAGGCTCAGCAGCATCGTCGCCACCGGGCGACGAATAAACGGTCCGGACAGGTTCATGCCTCGGCCTGCTTGGCGTCAGTGGCCGGGCGCCAGCGGCGTGCCAGGCGGTCGAAGTACAAGTAGATGACCGGCGTGGTGAACAGCGTCAGCACCTGGCTGACCAGTAGCCCGCCCACCATCACCAGGCCCAGCGGCTGGCGCAGCTCGGCGCCGGAACCGGTAGCGAGCATCAATGGCACGGCGCCGAACAGCGCGGCCAACGTCGTCATCAAAATCGGCCGGAAACGCAGCAATGCGGCCTGGTAGATGGCGTCCTGCGGGCTCATGCCCTGATTGCGCTCGGCCTCCAAGGCGAAGTCGATCATCATGATCGCGTTCTTCTTGACGATGCCGATCAGCAGAATGATGCCGATGATGGCGATCATCCCCAGGTCGTTGCCACTGATAAGCAACGCCAGCAACGCACCGACCGCCGCCGAGGGCAGGGTCGAGAGAATGGTCACCGGGTGGATGTAGCTCTCGTAGAGCACGCCGAGCACGATGTACATGGTCACCACGGCGGCGAGAATCAGCAGCAAGGTGCTCGACAGCGAGGCCTGGAAGGCTTCTGCCGCGCCCTGGAAGCGGGTTTGCACGCCAATCGGCATGCCGATTTCCTGCTGCACCTGCTCGATCACCTGGACCGCCTCGCCCAGCGATGCGCCATGGGCCAGGTTGAACGACATCATCACCGCCGGGAACTGGCCGATGTGCGAGATCGCCAACTGCGTCTGGCGCTGCTCGATACGCGCCAGCGCCGACAGCCGCACCTGGCCACCATCGGTGGCCTTGACGTGGATCGACTCCAAGGCCTGCGGGCCGATGCTGGAGGCGGCTTGTGACTGCAGGACCACGCGGTACTGGCTGGCCTGGGTGTAAATGGTCGAGATCTGCCGCTGGCCGAAGGCGTCGTACAAGGCGTTGGTGATCTGCGAAACCGTGATGCCCAGGCGGCTGGCCATGTCTCGGTCAATCACCAGGTACACCTGCAGGCCCTTGTCCTGCAGGTCGCTGGCCACATCGGCAAGCTCCGCGCGCTGCTGCAGCGCCTGCACCAGCTTGCCGCTCCACTGCGCCAGCAGGTCGGCGTCAGGCGACGACAGGCTGAACTGGTACTGGGTGCGGCTGACCCGGTCCTCGATACTCAGGTCCTGGACCGGCTGCATGAACAGGCGGATGCCCACCAGCTTGTCGAGCTGCGGCTGCAGGCGGCTGATGACCTCGCCGGCCGTCACATCCCGCTCGCCGTGCGGCTTGAGGTTGATCAGCAGGCGCCCGCTGTTGAGCGTGGCGTTGTCGCCATCCACGCCGATGTAGGACGACAGGCTCTGCACCGCCGGGTCTTGCAGAATCACTTTACTCAGGGACTGCTGGCGTTCGCTCATGGCGGCGAACGAGGTGGACTGGGGAGCCTCGGAAATACCCTGGATGACGCCGGTGTCCTGCACCGGGAAGAAGCCCTTGGGCACGGCCATGTACAGGACCACGGTCAGCGCGAGGCTTGCTACCGCCACCAGCAGGGTCAGCGGCTGGTGCTTGAGCACCCACTGCAGGCCACGGCCGTAGTGCGCGATGAGCCAGTCGATCCAGGCGCCACTGGCTCGGTAGAAACGGCTCTGCTCTTCTTCCTTTGGCTCACGCTTGAGCAGCCGTGCGCACATCATGGGCGTGAGGGTCAGCGACACGACCAGGGAAATCAGGATCGCCACCGCCAGCGTGATGGCGAACTCCCGGAACAGGCGGCCGACCACATCAGCCATGAACAGCAGTGGGATCAGTACCGCGATCAGCGAGAAGGTCAGCGAAATGAGGGTGAAGCCGATCTGCCGGGCGCCCTTGAGCGCGGCCTGCATGGGCGTTTCGCCTTCTTCGATGTGCCGCGAGATGTTCTCCAGCATGACGATGGCGTCGTCCACCACAAAACCGGTGGCAATGGTCAAGGCCATCAGGGTCAGGTTGTTGACCGAGAAACCGGCCAGGTACATCACGCCAAAGGTACCGATCAACGACAGCGGTACGGCAATCGACGGGATGAGCGTGGCGCTGAAGCGGCGCAGGAACACGAAGGTGACCATGACCACCAGAACGATGGCGATCAGCAGCTCGTGCTGCACGTCCTTGACCGCCGCACGGATGGTCTGGGTACGGTCGGTCAGCACCGACACGTCAAGGCCGGCCGGCAGGTTGTCGGTGATCGAGGGCAGCAGCTCCTTGATCCGGTCGACCACTTCGATGACGTTGGCACCGGGCTGGCGCTGAATATTCAGCAACACGGCCTGGTTTTCGTTGGCCCAGGCGGCAAGGCGCTCGTTTTCGGCGCCATCGACGATCTCGGCCACATCTTTCAGGCGCAGCGGTGCACCGTTGTTGTAAGCGAGGATCAGGTTGGCGTATTCCGCGGGGGAACGCAGTTGGTCATTGGCATCGAGCATCGACACCCGGGTCGGGCCATCGAAGTTGCCCTTGGGCTGGTTGACGTTGGACGCACCAATCAGCGTGCGCACGTCATCGAGGTTGAGGCCATTGGCCGCCAAGGCATCGACGTTGACCTTGATGCGTACCGCCTGGCGCTGGCCGCCGGCGATGCTGACCATGCCCACGCCACTGATCTGGGCGAGTTTTTGTGCCACACGGGTGTCGACCAGGTCGTTGAGCTTGGGCAGCGGCATGGTCTTGGAGGAGATGGCCAGGGTCAGCACCGGCGTGTCGGCCGGGTTGACCTTGTTGTAGACCGGTGGCGCCGGCAAGTCGCTGGGCAGCAGGTTGCTGGCCGCGTTGATCGCCGCCTGCACCTGTTGCTCGGCAACATCCATGTTCATGTCGAGGCTGAAGCGCAAGGTCAGCACCGACGCACCGCCGGAGCTGGTCGAGGCCATCTGGGTCAGCCCCGGCATCTGCCCGAACTGGCGTTCCAGCGGGGCGGTGACCGCACTGGTCATGACTTGCGGGCTGGCACCGGGGTACAAGGTCATGACCCGGATGGTCGGGTAATCGACCTGAGGCAGGGCCGACACCGGCAGCAGCTTATAGGCAATCAGGCCGGCCAGTACGATGGCCAGCATGCTCAGCGTGGTAGCGACCGGGCGCAGGATAAACAGGCGCGAGAGGTTCATGCGCCCGCCTTGCCTGCTTCACCGGCTTGGGCGGAGCCCTTGGCGTCCTGGCCCTGCAGGTGCTGGCCCGGGGTGGTTGGCACCTGCGAGCTGTCTTCGACCACGTCCACCTTGGTACCTTCGCGCAGACGGTCGGTGCCTTCCAGCACCAGGCGTTCGCCGGCGGCCAGGCCTTCGAGGATCACGCTGTTCTCGCCATCGCTGGCGCCAACCTTGAGCTTGCGCACATTGACGGTGTTCTGGGCGTTGATCACATAGGCAAACGTGCCGTCGTTGCCAAACTGGATGGCCGCTGCGGGGGCCATTACCACCTGTTTGAGGGTATCGGCCAGCAGGCGCACATTGACGAACTGGTTGGGGAACAGGGCCAGGTCCTTGTTCTCGAAACGGCCCTTGAACTTGAGGGTGCCGGTGGTGGTGTCGATCTGGTTGTCGATACTGCCCAGTACCCCGCTGGACTGCAGCTTGCTGTCGCTGCGATCCCAGGCCTCGACCGGCAGGCTGGCGCCGCTGCGGTAACGTTCCAGCACCGTGCTCAGTTCGGTTTCCGGCAGAGTGAACGCCACGTTGATCGGCTCAGTCTGGGTGATGACCACCAGCGCGGTGGTGTCGTTGGCGGCCACCAGGTTGCCCAGGTCGAGCTGACGCAGGCCAAGCCGGCCATTGATCGGCGCACGGATCTGGGTGAAATCGAGGTTCAGGCGCGCATCGTTGACCTGCGCCTGGTTGGTCTTGACCAAGCCCTGGAACTGCGCGACCTGGGCTTCGGCGGTGTCGAGGGTCTGTTTGGCGATGCTGTCTTCGGCGTACAGGCCTCTATAGCGCGCCACGTCTACCTGGGCGTTCTTCAGCTGTGCCTGGTTCTGCGCCAGGGTCCCTTCGGCTTGCTGCAGGGCAATGCGGTAGCTGCGCGGGTCGATCTCGGCGAGCAGGTCGCCGGCCTTGACCTGCTGGCCTTCCTTGAAGTGGATCTTGACCAGCTCACCGGCCACCCGGCTGCGCACATTGACGGTGTTGGTTGCGGTGACCGTGCCCAGGGCTTTGTAATACAGCGGGAAATCGCCAACCCGTACCGGCTCGACACGCACCGGCACCGGGTCGCTGGAGGCGCCGAACCCTGGGCGCCCGCCCTTGCCCATGCGCCCGTTGCTGGCCTCTTTGTGAGCAGGCGATGCGGGCCACAGCCACCAGGCCAGCAAGGCCACCAGCAGCAGGATCAGCAGGCCGACGAGCCAGCGACGAGGGGAACGGGAATTGGACGCTTGCATGGGTTGAACGAACCTTGTTCGGAATAACGACGTGGGAAGGGTTGAACGATAAGCACTGGCATCGTTTTAGCAAAGGCCCTTTACCAGAGGTTTACCTTTGGCTGACGTTGCCAAAATGCTGAACTTTAAACGAAAACGGCCCGGAAATCGTTCCGGGCCGTTACAGGGTGTTGCTTGGAGCGGTTGAGGGCAGAAGAGTTCCTTGACCAGTGCCGACCCTTTCGCGGGGCCCGCCCCCACAGGTTTCGCCACAATGCTTCAGGCGGGTAGTGAACCTGTGGGAGCGGGCTTGCCCCACGAAAGGGTCGGCACAGGTGAACTCACCTGCCCGACCAGCCGTTACTTCAGAACAGCCAGCGCTGCCTCGTAGTTCGGCTCTTCAGCGATCTCACCGACCAGCTCGCTGTGCAGTACCTTGTCATTTTCGTCCAGCACCACCACTGCACGGGCTGCCAGGCCAGCCAGCGGGCCGTCGGCGATGGCAACACCGTAGTTCTCGAGGAACTCGGCACCACGCAGGGTCGACAGGTTCTTCACGTTCTCCAGGCCTTCGGCACCGCAGAAGCGCGCCTGGGCGAACGGCAGGTCGGCGGAAATGCACAGCACCACGGTGTTGGCCACATCGTTGGCCTGGGCATTGAACTTGCGCACCGAGGTGGCGCAGGTTGGGGTGTCGACGCTCGGGAAGATGTTCAGCACCTTGCGCTTGCCGGCGTAGTCCTGCAGCGACTTGTCGGCCAGGCCTTCACCCACCAGCGAGAAGGCTGGGGCCTGAGCACCGGCCTGCGGCAGGTTGCCCTTGACCTGAACCGGGTTGCCTTTGAGAGTCACTTGAGCCATGGACGAATTCCTTATGCGGGGTTTGAAAAGGACACTGAGTTAAGCATGAAGGCGGCCGGGTGCCTATGGGTGAAGCTAAAATTGTTCTATTGCCAGACAATTTTTGTGGACAAAAAAATGCCCAGATCGCAACACGCGACCTGGGCATTGCTTGTTACCGGGCTTTGATTAGCTCAGCAAGCCGTAAACCACCGACGTCAGCGCAACCACGCCAACCGCGACCACGAACACGTTGGACATCGCCCCGCTGTACTTGCGCATCGAAGGTACGCGGCGAATGGCATACATCGGCATCAGGAACAGCAGCACGGCGATGATCGGGCCGCCCAGCGATTCGATCATGCCCAGAATGCTCGGGTTGAGGGTGGCGACGATCCAGCAGACCACCAGCATCAGTGCAGCGACCACCCGGTCCAGAGCCTTGGCACCCGGACGCGCGCCAGTCTTGGCAATGATGCCTTTCAAGCCTTCGCTGGCACCAATGTAGTGGCCCAGGAACGACTTGGCGATGGCGATGAAGGCAATCAGCGGCGCAGCAAACTCGATGGTCGGGTTGCTGAAGTGGTTGGCCAGGTACGACAGGATCGACAGGTTCTGCGCCTTGGCTTCAGCCAGCTGAGCGCTGCTGAGGGTCAGCACGCAGCTGAAGACGAAGAACAGCACCATAGCCACCATCAGCAGGTGGGCGCGGGCGAGGATCTGGCCGCTGCGCTCATCAGCATGCTCGCCGTAACGGCGCTTCTGGTCGACGGCGAACGCCGAGATGATCGGCGAGTGGTTGAACGAGAACACCATCACCGGAATCGCCAGCCACACGGTGTGCAGGAAGGCCGAGCCCGACGGCAGTTGCGTGGCGCTGTCAAGAATACCGCCAGTCCAGTGCGGCACCAGGTACAGGCCCAGCAGCGCCAGGGCAACGATGAACGGGTAGACCAGCAGGCTCATGACCTTGACCGTGGCCTGTTCACCGCACCGCACGATGGCCAGCAGGCCCAGGATCAGCACGAACGACAGGAGCGCCCGTGGTGGCGGCGTCATGTGCAGCTGGTGCTCCATGAAGCTGGTGACGGTGTTGGTCAGCGCCACGCTATAGATAAGCAGGATCGGAAAAATGGCGAAGAAGTACAGCACGGTGATCAGTGCACCGGCGGTGATGCCGAAATGCTCCTCGACCACTTCGGTGATGTCCCCGCCCTTGCGCCCGGAGAGGACGAAACGGGTCAGGCCGCGGTGGGCGAAGTAGGTCATCGGGAAGGCCAGCACGGCCAGGATGATCAGCGGCCAGAAGCCACCGAGGCCAGCATTGATGGGCAGGAATAAAGTACCTGCGCCGATGGCGGTGCCGAACAGGCCCAGCATCCAGGTGGTGTCTTGACGTGCCCAGCTGCCCAAGGCTGCCGGGGTCGATTCTTCATAGCGCCGTTCGACGCTTGGGGCCTGCTCATTCATTCCGGGTGTAGCTCCACTCGCAAGACTGCAACAGGGCTGGGAATGGCGAAACAGACGCTTCGCGCTCCCCAACCAAAAAGAGGGGCGCGATTGTGCACTGAAATTGGGCGGTTGCGAAGCCCCGTCCGAGGGACGGTTGCACTTGTCATGACAACTTGGTGAAACCAAGGGGCCGCGTCACCCCCATTCGCGGGCCAAGCCCGCCCCCACAGGCCCTGTGCTGCGCCTGTGGGAGCGGGCTTGCCCCGCGAATGGGGCGCGAAGCGGCCCCCTTGTCACATCACTTCTGAACGGCGGCGAACGCCTCGGCAACCTGTTGCAGGTTGGCCGGACGCAGGCCGGACATGCACACCCGACCACTGTCGATCAGGTACACACCGAACTCGTCGCGCAGGCGACGCACCTGCTCGACGCTGAAACCGGTGTAGCTGAACATGCCGCGCTGACGCAGGAAGAACTGGAAGTCCTGACCAGGTAGCAGCACGGCCAAGGCATCGACCAACGCCTGACGCATGTCCAGGATACGTTTACGCATCACTTCGACTTCTGCCGCCCACTGGGCATTGAGCGCCGCATCGCCCAGCACGCCAGCGACCAGCTGGGCACCGAAGTTGGGTGGGCTGGAGTAGTTGCGGCGTACGGTAGCCTTGAGCTGGCCGAGCACGCTCTGCGCGGTGGCGTCATCGTCGCAGACCACCGACAGGCCCCCTACCCGCTCGCCGTACAGCGAGAAGATTTTCGAGAACGAGTTGCTGACCAGGCACGGTACGCCGGCACGGGCCATTTCGCGGATGGCGTAGGCATCTTCCACCAAGCCCTCACCAAAGCCCTGGTAGGCGATGTCGAGGAACGGGATCAGCTGACGCGACTTGACCACTTCCACCACCTGCTGCCACTGGTTCTGGTCCAGGTCGGCGCCGGTCGGGTTGTGGCAGCACGGGTGCAGCAGCACGACGCTGTTGGCCGGCAGGGTCTGCAGGGTTGCCAACATGCCATCGAAGTCGACGCCACGGCTGACCGGGTCGAAGTACGGGTAGGTGTTCACCTTGAACCCGGCACCTTCGAAGATGGCACGGTGGTTGTCCCAGGTCGGGTTGCTGACCCAGACTTCAGACTGCGGGAAATAACGCTTGAGGAAGTCGGCACCGACTTTCAGTGCGCCAGAACCCCCTACGGTCTGCACGGTGGCCACGCGCCCGCCGGTCACGGCCGGGTGATCGGCACCGAACAGCAGCGCCTGGATGGCCTGGCGGTAGCTGGCCAGGCCTTCCATCGGCAGGTACAGCGACGCTTCGTGAGCAACGCCTGCGATGCGTTTCTCGACGGCATCCACCGCCGCCAGTTGTGGCACCACGCCGGCTTCATCGTAGTACAGACCGATACTCAAGTTGACCTTGTCGGCACGGGGATCGGCCTTGAAGGTTTCCATCAGCGAGAGAATCGGGTCGCCGGCATAGGCATCGACATGTTTGAACACAGCGTGCAGCTCCTTGGATCAGGACAGTTCGGAATGGCTGCCCTGAGGATACCCGGAGTCGCGGTGGAGGAACATCACCTATTGTGCAGGTTGTCTATGCAAGCGTGCACAGCTGCCGATCTGCAGCAGCGGGCGGGTTCAGCCCAGCAGTGCTTTCAGGCCCTGCAACTCCTGCTCGGTCAGTGCCACGCCCTCCTCCTCGGCCACCTCACGCTCGCGGTAACGCCGCTCCCCTGGCATCCGCGTCAAGCCCACTGCCTGCATTTGCTCTACCAGCTCGCGGCTGCGCTGGGCAAACCGCTCGCCTTCGGCCTTGCTCGGGTCGATTACGATGATCAATTGCCCCGTCCAGGGGGTCTTGGCCCCAGGATGCCCGGACCAATCGAACTCCCAAGAGAAATGCCCACCCGTCAGGGCCGCCGCTAGCAGCTCCACCATCATCGACAACGCCGAGCCCTTGTGCCCGCCAAACGGCAGCAAGGCGCCGCCTTCCAGGATCGCCTTGGGGTCGGTGGTGGGCTGGCCTGCGGTATCCACGCCCATACCCTCAGGTAACTGTTGGCCGGCCCGTGCGGCGATCTGCACGTCACCATGGGCCATGGCGCTGGTAGCCATGTCGAAGACGATCGGGTCGTGTTCGGCGCAGGGCGCTGCAAAGGCAATGGGGTTGGTGCCGAACAAGGGTTTGCGTGCACCGTGCGGCACCACGCAGGTCATGCTGTTGACCACGCTCAGGGCCACCAGGCCCTCTTCGGCGAACGGCTCTACATCCGGCCACAGTGCCGCGAAGTGGTGCGAGTTGTGAATCGCCAGCACAGCAATGCCAGCGTTGCGTGCCTTGGCCACCAACAGCTCACGGGCCGCTGCCAGCGCCGGCTGAGCAAAACCGCCCGCTGCATCGACGCCTACATAGCCAGCCGCCACATCGCTGACCTTCGGCCTGGCTTGGCCATCGACCCAGCCACTGGCCAGGGTCGAGACATAGCCCGGCATACGGAACACGCCATGGCTGTGAGCGCCATCGCGCTGGGCACTGGCACAGTTGTGGGCCAGTACCTGGGCCACGGTTGCACTGCAGCCATGACGCTGGAAGATCGCCTGCAACAGGTTCTGCAGCTCGGTAAAAGGCACGCGCACGACGGTGCCGGTGGAAGGTGCGGACATCTGAAGCTCCTTGTTGGAATTGGAATGGCTACAGCGTTGCAACGACAAAAACTTTCCTGCATGTGACAGCTATCTGTCAAATATTGACTTGATGACAGAAAACATTCATTTTCTATCGCAAGCCTCACCCCCGGAGAGACAGCATGAGCCAACTGATCAAGCAACGCCTGGAAAACAGCCTGCAAGGGGCTGCCGCCTCAGGCCGCACGATCGCCAGCTACATGCTCGCCAACCTGCATGAACTGCCCTTCCAGACCTCGGCCAGCATTGCCGCCAAGCTCGGCGTCAGCGAATCCAGTGTCGGCCGTTTCTGCCGCTCGTTAGGTTATGCCCACCTCAAGGCGCTCAAGCAAGACCTGCAGAGCGACCTGGGCGATGGCCCATGGCTGGTGGGTGACCGCTTGCAAGACTACCGCCAGAACCATGATGCCCGCGACAACGCCGGCAGCCTGGAGCTGGAAATCGCCGCCCTGGTACGTGTGCACGAGTACCGCCAGAGCGAGCCATGGCACCGCGCGGCGCAACGCCTGGCGAGCAAACCGCGGGTATTTGTCGCCGGCTTTCAGACCGAACGCGGCGTCGCCATGTGCATGAGCCACCTGCTGCAATACCTGCGCGATGGCGTACAGCTGGTCGACATCAGCGCCGGGCATTTCGGTGACGTGCTGCTAGGCCGCGCCGCAGACAGCGCGCTGGTGGTGTTCGAAGCCCGCCGCTATTCACGCCACGCCCTGCAGCTGTGCCAGAAGGCGCGCGAGGCTGGCATTGCGGTCACCCTGGTGACCGACACCTTCTGTGACTGGGCCGATGCCAACGCCGACGAGGTGTTCCGCATCCCCACCGAGTTCAATCTGTTCTGGGAATCCACCGCGACCATGCTGTCGTGGGTGCACCTGATGGTCAACGAGGTCTGCAAGAAGCTCGGGCCGGATGTTGAAAAACGCTTGGAAGCGACTGCCGCTCTACATAACGAATTCGTCGGCTACACCTCGTGGCCGTCGGCAAAACAACAATAGCAAGAGTGCAAGAGGTGCGAGATGAACAAGACCATGGCTATGGTGGGTGCGTGTGCCCTGCTGCTGACGGGCGCCGCCAGTGCCGAAACCCTGCGCTTCGCCACCGAGGGCGCCTACCCGCCCTTCAACTATGTCGACGCCAATAACCAGCTGCACGGCTTCGACATCGACATTACCCACGCCTTGTGCGAACAGATGAAAGTCGAGTGCACGCTGGTGGCCCAGGATTGGGAGGGCATCATCCCGGCCCTGATGGCACGCAAGTATGACGCGGTGGTCGCATCAATGATCGACACCGAGGAACGACGCAAGAAAATCGCCTTCACCGACCATTACTACCGCACCCCACTGACCGTGGCCGTGGCCAAGGACAGCAAGATCAGCGACGCCCAGAACAACTTCGTCGGGTACACCGTTGGCGCCCAGTCCTCGTCGACCCAGGCCATCTATGCCGAAGACGTTTACGGCAAGGCGGGTGCCGACGTGAAACTGTACCCGACCATGGACGAAGCCAACGCCGACCTGGCTGCGGGCCGCCTGGACGGTGTGATCGCCGACAAGTTCCCCCTGCACGAGTGGATGAGCAAGAACGGCCAGGACTGCTGCAAGATCCTCGGCGACGTCGCCGACACCAAGGCCGACGCGGCCATTGCCGTGCGCAAGGACGACGAAGCGCTGCGCCAGCGCCTGAATACCGCGCTGCAACAGATCGTTGCCAACGGTACCTACCAGAAGATCGCCAGCAAGTACTTCGCTTTCGATATCTACAACTGATCTGTAGGAGCGGCCTTGCGTCGCGAAAGGGCCGCAAAGCGGCCCCCTGCAATCTGTGCCGCGGCATACACCCTGGGGCTGCTCCGCAGCCCTTTCGCGACACAAGGCCGCTCCTACAAAGAGAACCCGTTGCCCACCTTAGGGGTTTGTCATGCTCGATCAATTGTCCTTGCTGTCCTTCGCCAGCGGAGGCTGGGGCCAAGCGTTGCTGGCCGGCGCCCTGGTCACCGTTTCGCTGGCCCTCGCCTGCCTACCCATCGGCCTGCCGCTGGGCTTGGTCGTGGCACTTGCGGCGCGTTCGCGCAAACGCCTGCCACGGGCCTGGGCCACGACCTTTTCTACCGTGTTCCGCGGCCTGCCCGAACTGCTGACCTTGCTGATCATCTATTACGGCTGCCAGATCGCGGCGCAGAAAGTGCTGGCCGCCATGGGTTACCAAGGCGAGTTCCTGATCAACACGTTCCTCGCCGCCATGATCGCGTTCAGCCTGGTGTTTGCCGCGTTCTCCAGCGAAATCTGGCTGGCGGCCTTCAAGACCCTGCCCAAAGGGCAGCTTGAAGCGTGCACGGCGCTGGGCCTGAGCAAACGCACAGGCTTCTTCAAGGTGGTGCTGCCACAACTGACACGCATCGCGCTGCCTGGCCTGTCCAACAACTGGCTGTCGTTGCTCAAGGACACCTCGCTGGTGTCGACCATCTCGCTGGTCGATCTGATGCGCCAAACCAATCTGGCAGTCAGCGTGACCAAGGAACCGATGTTCTTCTATGGCGTTGCCTGCCTGGGCTACCTGCTGTTCTCGGCGGTCTCGGGCCGGGTCTTTGCCTTCATCGAGCGGCGTAGCAGCCGTCACCTGCAAGGAGCCCGGGCATGAACTTCGAACAATGGCTGGCGGTAGTCCTTGACCCCGACCTGCTGGAACGCTACGGCCCACGCTTCGTCGATGGCCTGCTGGTGACGGCCAAACTGGTGGCAATCTCCTTTACCCTCGGTGCCGTGCTCGGCCTGTTGCTGGCGCTGGCACGCTTGTCGCGCAGCCAAGTGCTGCAGCGCATTTCAGCCGGGTATGTGTACTTCTTCCGCGGCTCGCCGCTGCTGGCCCAGTTGTTCCTGCTTTATTACGGCCTCGGTTCGTTGAAAGGTTTTTGGCAGGACGTCGGCCTGTGGTGGTTCTTCCGCGAAGCGTGGTTCTGCACGTTGCTGGCATTCACCCTGAACACCGCCGCCTATCAGGCCGAGATTTTCCGCGGCAGCCTGATGGCGGTCGCGCCTGGGCAGTACGAGGCAGCGCGGGCGCTGAACCTGAGCCGTACGACCACCTTCTTCAAGGTGATCCTGCCGCAGTCATTGCTGGTGGCCATCGGCCCACTGGGCAATGAACTGATCCTGATGATCAAGGCCAGCGCCATTGCTTCGCTGGTGACCATCTACGACCTGATGGGCGTGACCAAACTGGCGTTCTCGCGCAGTTTCGACTTCCAGATCTACCTGTGGGCCGCCGTGCTTTACCTGGTGATCGTCGAGCTGGTGCGGCGCCTCCTGAAACACCTGGAAGCCCGCCTGGGCCGCCACCTGAACTGACCGAAGGATACGTTCCATGCATTGCCAGACTCTCGTCCTCGGCGCCGGCATTGTCGGCGTCAGCACCGCGCTGCACCTGCAGGCGCGTGGGCGCCAGGTGATTCTGATCGACCGCGATGAACCCGGCAGCGGTACCAGCCATGGCAACGCCGGGCTGATCGAGCGCTCCAGCGTCATCCCGTATGCCTTCCCACGGCAAGCGGGTGCGCTGCTGCGTTACGGCCTGAACCGCCAGCCAGATGTGCGCTACAGCCTGTTGCACTTGCCCAAGGCCGCACCCTGGCTGTGGCGCTACTGGCGCCAGTCGGCGCCGGGGCGCCTGGCGGGTGCCGCCGCCGACATGCTGCCGCTGGTACAGCGCTGCGTCGAGGAACATGACGCCCTGATCGAGGCCGCCGGCCTTGAAGGGCTGGTACAGGCCAAGGGCTGGATCGAGGTGTTCCGCGACCCGGCCCTGTTCAAACAGGCCAAGGACGAGGTCAAAGGCCTGAGCCGCTACGGGCTGCAATACGAGATTCTCGAATGCGGGCAATTGCAGGCCCGCGAGCATCAGTTGGACAGCACCGTGGTCGGCGGCATTCATTGGCTCGACCCGAAGACCGTGAACAACCCCGGCGGCCTCACCCGCGGCTATGCCGCGCTGTTCGTCCAGCGTGGCGGGCAGTTCCTGCATGGCGATGCGCGCAGCCTGCGCCAGGTCCAAGGGCAATGGCAGGTCGACAGCCAGCGCGGCGCCATCACCGCAGACGAAGTGGTCGCTTGCCTCGGCCCACAGTCGGCGGACCTCTACGAAGGCCTTGGCTACCAGATCCCGCTGGCAATCAAGCGCGGCTACCACATGCACTACACCACCCGTGACGGTGCGCAACTTGAGCACTCGGTCTGCGATACCCAAGGCGGCTACGTGCTGGCGCCCATGGCCCGAGGCGTGCGCCTGACCACCGGCATCGAGTTTGCTGCCAGCGACGCGCCAGGCAACGAAATCCAGCTGCGCCGCTGCGAGGCCTTGGCCCGGCGCTTGTTCCCGGCGCTCGGCGAACGCCTCGACGACACCCCTTGGCTTGGCCGTCGCCCGTGCCTGCCGGACATGCGCCCGGTGATTGGCCCTGCCCCTCGGCACCCAGGCCTGTGGTTCAACTTCGGGCACGCCCACCATGGCCTCACCCTTGGCCCGGTCAGTGGCCGGCTGCTGGCAGAGCTGCTGACCGGCGAGCACCCCTTTACCGATCCTGCGCCCTACAGCGCGACCCGTTTCGACTGAACCCTGCGGAGAACAACAATATGACCGCCCCTTTGAGCCTTGCCAGCCTTGCACCAGAACCCGACCCACGCCCCGTGCTGATCCGCATCGAGGGCCTGAACAAGCACTATGGTGCGTACCATGTGTTGCGCGACATCAACCTGCAGGTGCGCGAAGGCGAGCGCATCGTGCTGTGCGGCCCCTCCGGTTCGGGCAAGTCGACCCTGATCCGCTGCATCAACCGCCTGGAAGTGGCCGAACAAGGCAGCGTCAAGGTGGATGGCACCGACCTGGCCGCCACCACGCGTCAGGCCAGCCAGATCCGCAGCGAGATCGGTATGGTGTTCCAACACTTCAACCTGTTCCCGCACATGAGCGTGCTCGACAACTGCCTGCTGGCGCCCACCAGCGTGCGCGGCCTGTCGCGCAAGGACGCCGAAGAGCGGGCGCGGATGTACCTGTGCAAGGTCGGTATCGAATGCCAGGCGCACAAATACCCCAGCCAGCTTTCCGGCGGCCAGCAACAGCGCGTGGCCATTGCCCGCGCCCTGTGCATGAAGCCGCGCATCATGCTGTTCGATGAGCCGACCTCGGCACTGGACCCGGAGATGGTTGCCGAGGTGCTGGATGTGCTGGTGCAACTGGCCGGTACGGGCATGACGATGCTGTGTGTCACCCATGAAATGGGCTTTGCCCGGCAGGTAGCCGAGCGGGTGCTGTTCCTTGAGGGCGGGCAGATCATCGAGGACAGCCCGCCGCAGGTGTTCTTCAATCAGCCCAAGACAGAGCGGGCCAAAGGGTTCCTGGCGCAGATTCTGCACTGAAGCACTTGCTGGCCTGTACTGCTTCTTCGCGGGTTTGCCCGCGAAGAGGCCAGTCCAGGCCCTTTCATTGCACCGCTGCAATGAACCAACTGCGTCGTTAAATATAATTGACCTCACCCCCTGCCAAACCCTTGCCGCTACAGGCCTGCACCGGTTTAACCCCCCTGAATTCGGCGCATTCCCCGCTCCAAAGCCTCTACCAGTCGTTTGACATATCGAACGGCTCTGGCAAGCTATCAACAAGTCCCGACCGGAATCGTCGCCTCTGACGAGCCGGCAGTGCTCGGGGCTTCAGGTCGTACTCAAGGCCCCGGCCGTGCGCCTGCACAACAACGACAGGTCGAACCTGTCCCAAGGTGACATATGTCCAACAGCAACATTGGCAACAAGAAACCCTCCCTGCGCAAACCCGTCGTCCTGATGACCATGGGCAGCCAAGAGCGCAAAGGCCATGACTATCAGGTCATGACCCACAAATACATCACTCCGCTGGTCGAATTCGCCGATTGCGTCCCGGTCCTGGTACCCACCTGCTGTGGCACCGAAGACCTCGAGACCTATCTGGACATGGCCGACGGCGTCTACCTGACCGGTGCCGGCAGCAACATCGATCCGGCCCTGTATGGCCAGGAAAACGAAACCCCAGGCAAAGGCCAGGACAAGGCACGCGACCTGTTCGACATCCCGCTGGTCAAGGCGGCCATCAAGCGTGGCCTGCCGATCTTCGGCATCTGCCGTGGCATGCAGGAAATCAACGTAGCCCTGGGTGGCGACATCTACCAGAAGGTGTACGCCGAGCCCGGCTTCAACGACCACCGGGAAAACCCCGAAGACCCGGTCGAGGTGCAGTACGCTCAGGTGCATGGCGTGAAGATCAAGCCGGGCAGCTGGCTGCGCGACACCCTGGGCTGCGACGAGATCCGTGTGAACTCGCTGCATGGCCAAGGCCTGCGCAACCTGGGTAAAGGCCTCGAGCCAATCGCCCTCGCCGAAGACGGCCTGGTCGAGGCAATCCATGCCCCGAGCATTTCGCCCTTCCTGTTCGCGGTGCAGTGGCACCCGGAGTGGCAAGCCGCGAAAAACCCTGATTCGATCAAGATCTTCCAGGCCTTCGGCGACGCTTGCCGCGCCCAGGTTCGCAAGGCCCAAGTCAAGCACCATCAAGCTGCCTGACACAAAGCTTCGTTAGCTTTGATCGCGGGGCGGCGCAAGGCCGCCCCCGCTTCCCCGGTCACCCTCTGCTGGTCCCAGAACTCTTCCCGTGGATGCGGGCGGCGGGCTTGTGCCTGTCTCCGCGATCGTTTTTTCCCTTCCCCTTTAGAGATACGATGACTGATTGCTAGGAACCTGGCTGTCAGGGTTCATGCGTGATCGGCCGTAGCCTCATCCGGCCTCTTCGCGGGGCAAGCCCGCTCCCACAGGGTTCCAAGGCCCAGCAAATCCTGTGGGAGCGGGCTTGCCCGCGAAGAGGCCGGCGCACCGCCCATCCACCGCCAGGGAAAAAAATGCAAAGAGGGACTAGTCATCGTACATGTTGTACGATAACTTACCTCTATCGCTTCTACACACCCTCACCCAAGCGCCACAGGATGCCCATAACAATGAATCCACAAGAACTGAAATCCATCCTCTCCCACGGCCTGCTGTCTTTCCCAGTCACCGACTTCAACGCCCAGGGTGATTTCAACCAGGCGGGCTACATCAAGCGTCTGGAATGGCTCGCCCCCTACGGCGCCAGCGCCCTGTTCGCCGCCGGGGGGACCGGTGAGTTCTTCTCCCTGGCTGCCAGCGAGTACAGCCAGGTGATCAAGACCGCTGTCGATACCTGCGCCACCTCGGTGCCGATCCTCGCCGGTGTCGGTGGCTCGACCCGCCAGGCCATCGAATACGCGCAAGAAGCCGAGCGCCTGGGTGCCAAGGGCCTGCTGCTGCTGCCCCACTACCTGACCGAAGCCAGCCAGGAAGGCGTCGCCGCCCACGTCGAGGCCGTGTGCAAATCGGTGAAGATTGGTGTGGTGGTCTACAACCGTAACGTCTGCCGGTTGAATGCCGACCTGCTGGAAAAGCTCGCCGAGCGCTGCCCGAACCTGATCGGCTACAAGGACGGCCTGGGTGACATCGAGCTGATGGTGTCGATCCGTCGCCGTCTGGGCGATCATTTCAGCTACCTGGGTGGTCTGCCGACCGCTGAGGTGTATGCTGCGGCCTACAAGGCCCTGGGCGTGCCGGTCTACTCCTCCGCCGTGTTCAACTTTGTGCCGAAGACCGCGATGGACTTCTACCACGCGATTGCCCGCGAGGACCACGCCACCGTGGGCAAGCTGATCGACGATTTCTTCCTGCCGTACCTGGACATCCGTAACCGCAAGGCCGGTTACGCGGTCAGCATCGTCAAGGCCGGCGCCAAGCTCGCCGGGTACGACGCCGGCCCAGTGCGCACGCCGCTGACCGACCTGACCGCTGAAGAATACGAAATGCTCGCAGCCCTGATGGACAAGATGGGTCCGCAATAAGCGAGCCCCTGCGGCCTGCCCCTGCCGCACCCGGAGTGGGAAGCCCCCACTCCGGCTACAACGCGTGAGCCCGTACAAAAATAACTAGTGGGAGTATTACCAGCATGCAAGCGACTAAAAAGACGCATGTGCGCTACCTGATCCTGTTCATGCTGTTTCTGGTGACCACGATCAACTATGCCGACCGCGCCACCATTGCAATCGCAGGCTCCAGCCTGCAGAAAGACCTCGGCATTGACGCCGTCACCCTCGGTTATATCTTCTCCGCCTTTGGATGGGCTTACGTGGCTGGCCAGATACCTGGTGGCTGGCTGCTCGACCGTTTCGGCTCCAAGAATGTCTACGCCTTCAGCATCTTTACCTGGTCGCTGTTCACCCTGCTGCAAGGGTTTGTCGGTGGCCTTCCGGTGGCGTGGGCAGTGGTCACGTTGTTCACCCTGCGTTTTCTGGTCGGTTTCGCCGAAGCCCCGTCGTTCCCGGGCAACGCCCGTATCGTCGCGGCCTGGTTCCCCACCGCAGAACGCGGCACGGCGTCGGCCATCTTCAACTCGGCACAGTACTTCGCCACCGCACTGTTCGCCCCGATCATGGGCTGGATTGTGTTCAGCTTCGGCTGGGAACACGTATTCGTGGTGATGGGCGGCCTCGGCATCCTGTTCTCCTACGTGTGGATGAAGACCATTCACAACCCCAAGCAGCACCCGCGCATCAGCCAAAGCGAGCTTGAACACATCGAGCAAAACGGCGGCCTGGTGGACATGGACCAGAAACGCGGCAGCGACGGCCCGAAATGGGGCTACATCAAGCAGTTGCTGACCAGCCGCATGCTGCTGGGCGTTTACCTGGGCCAGTACTGCATCAACGCCATCACCTACTTCTTCCTGACCTGGTTCCCGGTGTACCTGGTGCAGGAGCGTGGGATGACCATCCTCAAGGCCGGCATCATCGCCTCGCTGCCGGCCATTTGCGGCTTCATCGGCGGCGTGCTGGGCGGGGTGCTGTCGGATTGGCTGCTGCGCCGTGGCAACTCGCTGACCTTCTCGCGCAAGCTGCCGATTGTCTGCGGCCTGTTGCTGTCGACCACCATGGTCTTCTGCAACTACGTCGATGCGGAGTGGATGGTGGTCGGCTTCATGACCCTGGCCTTCTTCGGCAAGGGCATTGGCGCCCTGGGCTGGGCCGTGGTCGCCGACACCTCGCCCAAGCAGATCGCCGGCCTCTCGGGCGGCCTGTTCAACACCTTCGGCAACATCGCGTCGATCACCACGCCCATCGTCATCGGCTACATCATCAGCGCCACTGGCTCGTTCAAATGGGCCCTGGTGTATGTGGGTGCCAACGCCCTGGTCGCGGTGTTCAGCTACCTGGTGATCGTCGGCCCGATCAAGCGCATCGAGCTGCATGAAGCCCCAAAGGCTGAAGCCGACGTCGCCGCCAATGGCGACCTGGCCAGCGCCCGACACTGAGTGAACACGCCCGCGCCGGCACCTGCCGAGCGCGGGCGGATGTAAAAAGCCTGAGCAATCACAAGAAGGGCCCCGAACATGCAGTTGATCGAACACTCCGACTCGCCCCGCTACGTCCGCCTGCACGACGACGACAATGTCGTGGTGGTGGTCAACGACGGCGGCCTGGGCGAAGGCGCCCGCTTCGCCGATGGCCTGACCCTGGTCGAAGGCGTGCCGCAGAGCCACAAGGTCGCCACCGTGCTGATCGCCAAAGGCGAGCCCGTGCGCCGCTATGGGCAGATCATCGGTTACGCCCTGGAAGACTTGCGCCAGGGCAGCTGGGTCCAGGAAAGCCAGCTGGCCATGCCTGAAGCCCCGGCGCTGGACAGCCTGCCGCGCTGCGATGCCATCCCCGACGCCCTGCCGCCGCTCGACGGCTTTACCTTCGAGGGCTACCGCAATGCCGACGGCACCGTCGGCACCCGCAACATCCTTGGCATCACCACCACCGTGCAATGCGTGACCGGCGTGCTGGAGCATGCGGTCAAGCGCATTCGCCAAGAGCTGCTGCCCCATTACCCCAACGTCGATGACGTGGTCGCCATCACCCACAGTTACGGCTGCGGCGTGGCGATCAACGCCCGCGATGCGTACATCCCGATCCGCACCGTGCGCAACCTGGCGCGCAACCCTAACCTTGGGGGCGAAGCGCTGGTCATCAGCCTGGGCTGCGAAAAACTGCAGGCCGGCCAGGTGATGCATGACAACGACCCGTCGGTGGACCTCAGCGACCCGTGGCTGTACCGCCTGCAGGATACCAGCCTGGGCTTCGGCGAAATGATCGAGCAGATCATGGCCCTGGCTGAGACCCGCTTGAAGAAGCTCGACCAGCGCCGTCGCGAAACGGTGCCCGCCAGCGAGCTGATCCTGGGTATGCAGTGTGGCGGCAGCGATGCGTTCTCCGGCATCACCGCCAACCCGGCGCTGGGCTATGCCTCTGACCTGCTGGTGCGCGCCGGCGCAACCGTGCTGTTCTCGGAAGTGACCGAGGTGCGTGACGCCATCTACATGCTGACCTCCCGCGCCGAGAACCAGGACGTGGCCGAGGCGCTGGTGCGTGAGATGGACTGGTACGACCGCTACCTGCAACAAGGTGCGGCCGACCGCAGCGCCAACACCACGCCGGGCAACAAGAAAGGCGGCCTGTCCAACATCGTCGAAAAGTCCTTGGGCTCGATCGTGAAGTCCGGCAGCGGCGCTATTCAGGGCGTGCTCGGCCCAGGCGAGCGGGTTGCACGTAAAGGCCTGATCTTCTGCGCCACCCCGGCCAGCGACTTTGTCTGCGGCACCTTGCAACTGGCCGCCGGCATGAACCTGCATGTCTTCACCACCGGCCGCGGCACACCCTACGGCCTGGCCATGGCGCCGGTGGTCAAGGTGTGCACCCGCACCGAGCTGGCCCAGCGCTGGCCTGACCTTATCGACATCGATGCAGGGCGCATCGCCACAGGCCGCGCAAGCATCGAGGAACTGGGTTGGGAGCTGTTCCACTACTACCTGGACGTGGCCAGCGGCCGCAAACAGACCTGGGCCGAACAGCACAGGCTGCACAACGACATCACCCTGTTCAACCCGGCGCCAATCACCTGATGTAGCGGTTTGGCGTGGACGCTGTGGGAGCAGGCTCGCCCGCGAAGCAGCCAACGCAAAGCATGGCACCGGCTTTGCCGGTGTTCGCGGGCAAGCCCGCTCCCACACGTACCGTGCCGTCCTTCAGCCTTTCATTTCATCAAAGGAGCACCCCATGCCTGAGATCCTCGGCCACAACTTCATCGCCGGCCAGCGCAGCGCCGCTGGCTCGCGACGCTTGCAGAGCCTGGACGCCACCACTGGCGAGGCCCTGCCCTACAGCTTTGCCCAAGCCACCGAGACCGAGGTGGACCAGGCGGCCCAGGCAGCCGCTGCGGCCTTCGCCGAGTTCCGCCAACTGGCCCCGGCGCGCCGCGCCGAGTTCCTTGATGCCATCGCCGCCGAGCTGGATGAACTGGACGACGCCTTCGTCGCCATCGTCTGCCGCGAAACCGCACTGCCTATGGCGCGTATCCAAGGCGAGCGCGGGCGTACCAGTGGCCAGATGCGCCTGTTCGCGCACGTCCTGCGCCGCGGTGACTACCTCGGTGCACGCATCGACCTGGCCCTGCCGGATCGCCAACCGCTGCCTCGCGTCGACCTGCGCCAGATGCGCATTGGCGTAGGCCCGGTCGCCGTGTTCGGTGCCAGCAACTTCCCACTGGCCTTCTCGACTGCCGGTGGCGACACCGCCGCCGCCCTGGCCGCAGGTTGCCCCGTGGTGTTCAAGGCGCACAGCGGCCACATGGCCACTGCCGACCTGGTCGGGTGTGCCATCCAGCGCGCCGCCGAGCGCACCGGCATGCCCAAGGGCGTGTTCAACATGGTCTTTGGTGGCGGTGTCGGCGAATGGCTGGTCAAGCACCCGGCGATCCAGGCGGTCGGCTTTACCGGCTCGCTCAAGGGTGGCGACGCCCTATGCCGCATGGCCGCCGAGCGCCCACAGCCAATTCCGGTGTTCGCCGAGATGTCCAGCATCAACCCCGTGATCATCTTGCCAGGCGCCCTGGCCAAGCGTGGCGACGCCATCGCCCGCGAACTGGCGGGCTCGGTGTGCCTGGGTGCCGGCCAGTTCTGCACCAACCCTGGCCTGGTCATCGGCCTGCAATCAGCGCACTTCAACCAGCTGCTCGCCGACCTCGGCCAGCACCTCGACCAACAGGCCGGTCAAACCCTGCTCAACGCCGGCGGCCTGCGCAGCTACGTCGCGGGGTTGGAACACTTGCACGCCCATGCCGGCATCGAGCACCTGGCCGGCCAGGTACAGGAAGGCAACCAGGCCCGCGCCCAGCTGTTCAAGGCTGACGCCCGCCTGCTGGTTGACGCCGACCCGCTGCTGCAAGAAGAAGTATTTGGCCCGACCACTGTGGCCGTCGAAGCTCAGGACAACGAACAACTGCGCGCCGCACTGCTCGGCCTGCGCGGCCAACTGACCGCAACCCTGATCGGCGAGCCGGAGGATTTCGAAGCGTTCGCCTGGCTGGTGCCGCTGCTGGAAGAAAAGGTCGGCCGGATTCTGGTCAACGGCTACCCGACTGGCGTCGAGGTGTGCGATGCGATGGTTCACGGCGGGCCGTACCCGGCAACCTCGGATGCGCGCGGCACGTCGGTCGGCACCTTGGCCATCGACCGCTTCCTGCGCCCGGTGTGCTACCAGAACTACCCGCAGGCGTTGCTGCCCGAGGCGCTGCGCGATGGCAACCCGCTGGGGCTGCGGCGCCTGGTGAATGGGCAGTGGAGTGAAGGGGCGATCTGATCGTCTTTAGAATGGAAAAAGCCCCGCACATGGCGGGGCTTTCTCGTTTGTCTGTACCCGCGAAGAGGCCAGCCCAGGCGCCAGAGGCCTCAGCCCCCCTGCGCCTCGGCTTCTTCATGCGCCTGGCGCAGCCGCTCGCGGCTGTTGCTCAGGTGCATGCGCATGGCCATCTTCGCCCCTTCGCTGTCACGACGGGCAATCGCTTCGTAAATGGCCTCGTGCTCATGCATCAACCGGCTCATGTAGTGCGCCTGGTCATCATGGGCCAGGCGCGCCGAATTGAGCCGGGTACGCGGGATGATGCTGGTCCCCAGGTGGTTGATGATGTCGGCAAAGTAGTGGTTGCCGCTGGCCTGGGCGATGCGCAGGTGGAACTGGAAATCCGCCGACACGGCATCGGTCGCATGGGCCGCGCCTTCGTTGAGCTCGTCCAGCGCTGCACGCATGCCGACCAGCTGTTCGTCACTGCGCCGTTGCGCCGCCAGCCCCGCCGACTCGATTTCCAGGGCAATACGCAACTCCAGTACCGCCAGCACTTCGCGCAGGGTCACCACGGTCGCCGGGTCGATACGGAAACCGCCCGTGGCCGGCGCATCCAGCACGAACGTGCCGATGCCATGCCGGGTCTCGACCTGGCCTGCAGCCTGCAGCCGCGAGATGGCCTCACGCACCACCGTGCGGCTGACGCCCTCTTCGGCCATGATCTGTGATTCGGTCGGCAGCTTGTCGCCGCGCTTGAGCTGGCCGCTGCGAATGCGCTCGGTCAGCACCGTGACCAACTCTTGGGCCAGACTGCGCGGCTTGCGCCGGGTCCTTGCCTGTACCTGCTGCTCTGTCATGCCCTGTATTTCACCTTGAAAGACAGCGCCCATGATAGCGCAAGCAGTTGTACGATCACATACACCCAATGCGGTATTTCACGTTGTGTCTGCGCCACTCACTCCGCAAAAAACGTCGCTCACGCGCTGGCCTACGCCCTGTGCAAGGCTGTACTGTGCGCCTTTGCGCTTACTTATCCATGGAAGGAAACGGCAGCATGAAACCCCTCGACCGTCTTCTGCTGGCCTGTGGCCTGCTGATCCCCGTCTGGCTGTTGGCCGGCGTCTGGCTGACTGGCCAGGCCTACCCAGGCTTTAACCACCTGCAACAGGCCATGAGCCAACTCGGCGCCGTGGGTGCACCGACCGGGCGCTGGTCGCCATGGGTCAACAACTTCCCCTTGGCCGCGCTGTTCGCCCTGTTTGCCTGGGGCTTGGCCCGTCGCTGGCAGGGGTCTGCCCTGGCACGGGCCAGCGCCGCGCTGGTGCTGCTGCATGGCCTGGGCAGCCTGGGCACTGGCTGGTTCCCCTGCGACCAGGGCTGTGCACCTGTAGAACCCTCGTTTTCCCAGCAGTTGCACAACCTCTCGGGCCTGCTGATGTTTCTTTCGTTGACCCTGGCCACTGCCTTGTGGGCGTGGCTGGGCAACCGGGTTGCCGACTCGCGGACGTTGGCGCTGTTCTCCCTGGTGTGTGTGGTGCTGGCGATCGTGACGGTCGCGTTGATGGGGCAGGCCGCTCAAAGTGGCCATCTGTTCGGCCTGTACCAGCGCCTGAACTACGGCGTGTCGGTGATCTGGGTGGCGGCCCTGGCCTGGGCCAGCTTGCGCGCTCCCGCCACAAGGCCGCTGCGCATGGCCACGGTCTGACGGCAAATTGCTGGCCCCCAGCGGCTTGAAGCGAAGGCAAACTCCCTTCTCCTTCAGATGCTTAGGACAGCAACATGCGAGTACTTCTAGCAACGATGGCCGGCTGCCTGCTGGCCACGGCCGCCTTCAGCGCCCAAGCCAAGGCGCTGAGCCAGAACGATCGCCATACCTGCGGCTGGGGCGCGCAAATCGCTGCAGAGGCTCAGCAGGCCAAGCTATCCGGTGTGACCCTGTATGCCACGCGCAACAAGCTACAGACGCGCAGGTTCGCCAAACCGTGGATGCGCATGACCGCTTTTGGCATTACCGAGCAGACCTACAACAGCCGTTCGCGATTGAAGCCAGCCGCGATCAAGCAGACCTACTATGAGCAATGCGTGCAGCATGCCGTTGCCAGACGATAAATCTATATTTATCAAAATGTTAAACGACATATCTATCACTAAACATTAGCAGTAAATCAATGAACTAAAATTAATTTTTATCGTTGTTTTTCAATAATTTGCAGGTAGATATTAAAGCCAATCCTAAATACGCTCGCCCTGGTGCCGCCAGGGCGCTCCCGTACTGAATCGCTCATCCACCCACGCCCTGAAAACCCCCATTGCAGCCGTGTTCAGCCGTGCTGTCGGGCGTACCAGGTAGATCCCCGCCGCCACATCGAGCTGCCATTGCGGCAGCACGCGCACCAGGCGTCCACTGGCCAGGTCGTCGCCCATCAGCCAGTCGCCCCCCGCAAGGATGCCAACGCCCCGACGGGCAGCTTCGAGCAAGGCTTCATTGTCATTACTACGCAACGAACCACCGACCTTGACGCTGACTTGCTGCGCTTGCCGGGTCAGGCGCCATTCGGGAAACGATCGCAAACCACTGAAACCCAGGCAGTTGTGCCCGGCCAGCTGCTCGGGCTGTAGCGGCGTGCCGTGCCGGGCGAGGTAGTCGGGCGATGCACAAAGAATACGCAGGTGGTCGCACAGCCTTTTGGCCACCAGGCGGTTGTCGGCCAGCTCGCCGATGCGGATGGCCGCATCGAAGCCTTCGCCGATCAGGTCAACGAAGCGGTCGGCATACTCGGCCTCTACCGTCACCTGCGGATAAGCCAGCACGAAATCCGCCAGCATGCCACTCAACCAACGCCGCCCCATGGCGGCCGGCAAGGCCAGGCGCAGGCGCCCTCTTACGGTTACCGCACCTTCAGTGGCCTCCTGTTCGGCTTCGGCAATCAGCCGGCTGGCCTCGCGAACACGCGCCACCAGGCGCTCGCCCTCATCAGTGAAGCGCAGCTGCCGCGTGCTGCGCTCCACCAGACGGATGCCAAGGCGTGCCTCCAATGCACTCAGGCGCTTGGACAGCACCGTGGGATGGCGCTCCAACTGCCGTCCGGCAGCCGCGAACGACCCCTGTTCGTGCAAGGCCAGCAACGTGGCAAGTTCATCGGCGCGGCGGCTGTCGAAGGCATCCATGGCAAGGCTCGGCAGAAAGTAGGGAAGTCAGGCGGTCAGGATCAACGCCCCTTCCGACAACCCCTGCTCCAGGTCTGTGTGAGCCCTGGCCGCTTCGGCCAACGGGTAGCGGCGCCAGACCCGAGGCTGGATGATACCCTCGGCGACCGCCGCCAGCACGTCGCCAGCGCGCTGCTGGTACTCCGCGACGGTACGCGTGTGTGCTGCCAGCGACGGCCGTGTCAGGTACAGCGAGCCCTTGGCATTGAGCGTTGCCACTTCAATGGCCGCCGGCGCGCCGGAGGTTCCACCGAACGACACCAGCAAGCCGCGCGGGCGCAGGCTGTCCAACGACGCCTCCAGAGACACCTTGCCGACACAGTCGTACACCACGTCCACGCCCTCGCCCTGAGCCAGCTCGCGCACCTGGCGGGCCAAGGTGGCGGCGTCAAAGACCAGCACGTGATGGCAGCCCGCCGCCCGCGCCCGTTCCACGCTCTGCGGTCGCGAAACCACGCCGATCACCGTCGCCCCCAGGTGCCTGGCCCAGGACGCCATGAGCTGCCCCAGTGCCCCGCCCGCGCCGTACAGCAACACCTGGGTGCCCGGCCCCACGGCGTAGGTGCTCTTTAGCAGGTACTGCGCGGTGATGCCCTTGAACAACACGGCTGCTGCGGCTTCCTCACCCAGCAAGCCCGGCAGTTTGACCAGGCGCTCGGCAGGGAACAACCGCCCGCTGGCATAACCGCCTACCGGGCCCATCGCATACGCCACCCGATCTCCCACGCGGACATTGTCCACCCCTTCACCCACCGCGCTCACCCGCCCGGCGCCTTCAAGCCCCAGGCCAGAGGGCAATGCCAGGGGCGCCCCGCCCTTGCGCTGCAGCACATCCAGTGGGTTGACGCCCATGGCGGTCTGCTCCAGCCAGACCTGGCCGGGCCCTGGAGCTTGTGGTTGTGTGTGTTGCACGTGCATGACGTCGGCAGTGCCGGTGGCGTTGAGTATGATGCGGCTGGCCATGATCGATTCCTGCAAGGTTGAGGGGTTCGATACAGGCTAATTAGGCAGGATAAGTTGAACAATAAGGGGCATTGCAGATGATTTCTGTAAGGTGTGCAGCAATGCCTGCCTATCGCATCGCGCCCGCAGCAGGGCCGGGAGATCTGTTAGGCTGATCAATGCCCTCCCAGTCAGCCTCGACTATTCGCCCCATGGATGAACTGCGCAAGATCGACCTCAACCTGCTCCTGGCCCTGCACGCGCTGTTGAGCGAGAAGCACGTCACTCGCGCCGCCCTTCGCCTGCATCGCAGCCAGCCGGCAGTGAGCCACGCACTGGCGCAGTTGCGCAGGCACTTCGACGACCCCTTGCTGATCCGCCAGAACGGCCGCATGGCCCTGACCGCGCGGGCGCAGTCACTGGCCAAGCCGCTGCAAGATGCCTTGGGCAGCCTCAATGCCCTGCTGGCCGCGCCGCTGTTCGATCCTGCCAAGGCGCAGCGCCGTTTTCGCTTGTCGTTGTCCGACTATTCCTCGCGCATCATCCTTCCACCCTTGGTCCGCCACGTGCGCCAGGTGGCCCCGGGCGTGGATCTGGCGATCAGCCAGGCCAGCCGCGAAACCATGCTGGCTCAACTGCTCGACGGCGAGCTCGACCTGGCCCTGGGCATATTCCCCGAACTGCCGCAGGACATCACCGCCCAAGCACTGTTCCAGGAAAGCTTCATCAGCGTCGCCGACCGCCAGGTACTGCCCACCTCCGGGGGCCTGGCATTGGCCGACTGGCTGGCTCGCCCCCATGTATTGATGGCCATGCGCCCGGATGCCCACGATGAAATCGAGCGCGTACTGGCTGCCCACGGCCTGCACCGGCGAATTGCCCTGGCATTGCCGCACTGGAGCGCGGCGGTCGAGGTGCTTGCCGGCACCGACCTGATTCTCACCGTGGCCAGCCGCGCGGTAGGCTCATTGCAGCAGCACAAGGCGTTGCGACAGTTTGAACCGCCACTGGCCATTCCCTCCTTTGCCTATCAACAAGCCTGGCATAGCCGCAAGGACAGCGACCCTGGGCACCGCTGGCTGCGCGAAGCCGTGTGGGCATGCAGCCAGCCACTTGGTCAGCCTTCTGACTGATTGAGCACAGTCGGCTTGGCCGCAGCGCTCGTCGCCCAGTTGCCCTGCACCAAAAACACCCCGCACAGAATCAGCACCACCCCAGCCAGCTTGGCCAGGCTGATCGGCTTGCCTGCCAACCCCATCAATCCGAAATGATCAGCGGCTACCGCCGTCACGATCTGCCCTGCCACCACCAATGCAAGAAAACCCGCAGCGCCCAGTTTCGGCGTAAGCGCCGCCGCGCCAGCAACATACAAGGCGCCCAGTACGCCGCCAGCCCACAGCCACCAAGGCCCTTGAAGCGCCTTGCCCATGTCTGGCGCGGGTACCCTGAGGATCAACAGCGCAGCAATCACCACCACCGAGCTCACTGCCAGCGAAGTGAATGCCCCCCACAACCAATGCCCCATGGCCCGGCCGACAGCGGCGTTGCCTGCGGCCTGAAAAGGCAGCAACGCACCGGCGAGCAGGGCCATGGCAACGGGGAGAACAACGAAAAACAGGGCTTTGCTGAACATGGCCGGCCTCAACTGAATAGTGACGTTGGCCATGATCGGTACATTTGCCTACACGATGGAAATCGAAAATATGCACGCGGACTATTCGCGCGATGCATGGCTGGACACTGGCCGCTGACACTGGGCAACCCCAGACCCCATCCGTTGAGCTAGGATGCTCGCCTTGCGCGTCCACAGGCTGTCGGACGCAGCACGCCTTTCCCCTTTGTGATGGAACACATTCGATGAGCGAAGAACGCAAGACCCAGCTGGACCACGGCCTGTTGCCGACCCGCAACCTTGCTGAATGCCTGGCGGTCAACTCACTCACCCTCGCAACGGCCGTCGCCCAACAACTGCCGACCGCACTGGGCGCATGCCTGATGCAAACAGCCGCAGAAACACAAGCCCTGGGGCTTTCGAAAAAAGTCGCCGGCATCGGCCTGGCGCTTGGCCAATGGCTGGATCAGGCCCCCCTGCAAACGCGACAGCAGGCCTTCGAATGCTGCTATACCCACCCTTCAGATACGGTGCGTAGCTGGGCGGCCTTCGCACAGGCTCACCTCACGCGTGGCCTTGACCTGCAGTCTGCCCTGTTGGCCCAATTGCGCTTCGCCAAGGACACCCACTTTGGTGTCCGCGAGTGGGCATGGATCGCCTTGCGCCCACGGCTGAGCGTGGACCTCCCTTCGGCCCTTGAGCTGCTGGGTGTACATGCCAGCAGCGACGATCCGCTGGTTCGCCGATTTTGCATCGAAGTCCTTCGCCCACGCGGCGTCTGGTGCGAACACATAGCGGCCCTCAAGCAGGCGCCGGAGGCCGCCGAAGCGTTGCTGGTGCCCCACCTGGCCGAAGCCGAAAAGTACGCCCAGGACTCGGTCGCCAACTGGCTCAATGACGCCAGCAAAACCCGCCCGGACTGGGTGCTCGACCTGTTCGAGCGCTACCCACCGGCGTGCAAGGCCTCACGCCGCATCCAGCAACGGGCCACACGCAGCCTGGCCCGCTGAATCAGGGGTGAGCCGCCGCCGTCAGCGTGACGTCTCGACCCTCAGCACTTCGGTATAGATGGCATCGACCGTCTGGCCAACCTTGAGGTTTTTCATCCGCGCCTGCAGGTCGGGGTTCTCGACCTTGACCACCTGCAGCTTGCCCTCCGGTGGCAGCAGGCTCACTTCATGCTGCTTCAGGTCGATCTTCTTGATCTGCGACGTGACCCTGACCTGGCGGAACGCTTCGCCGCCCGGGTTGGGGTTGTCTTTGGTGGCGCGGATGGTGCCGGACTCATCACTCACCTTGGGCGCACCGCCCACATCGGTATTGAGCACATAGGCCACGGCGCGGGTCACGTAGATGTCGACCGTGTCGCCGACCTTGAGGTTGGGCAGGGCCTTGGCCTTTTCCGTCAACTGGAAGGTCACAGGCTTGTCGTTGGCGCCCTGCACCGTGACCTGGCGGCTGGCCAGATCGATGGCCAGCACCTGGGTGGTGACATGGCTTTCCAGCGCTTCACTGCCAATCGGCACATCAGCGGCCTGGGCCGTGAAGCTGCCAGCGAAGACCAGCGAGGCGAGTGCGACAGCGCGAGCGAGAGAACTAATGGGTTTCATAGGCCTGCTTCCCTGTGATCGTTTCCGGGTGGGCGCGTGAAATGTTCACGCGCCCACAAGCATAGCCATTGTCGGGTGCCCTGCTCCCCCGCCCAGGCCTGCGTCACATTTCGTCCGCCTTGTGGCTTGCATTAGCAAATGAGATTTCTTTACACTTGCTTTACATTTACAAATCATTACTATTCGCGCACCCAAAACAACAAAGAGTCACCTGTAATGGCAAAAAAGTCTGTTGCCCCGGCATCGCTATCCATGCTGGGCCTTCTGGTGGTCCCTGCTGTTCATGCTGAAACCCAAAACACCCTCGCCCTGCCCGCCACTGCCGTTACCAGCGCTTACGAGCAGCAAAGCTACAAGGCCAGTGACAGCCGTAGCGCACTGAAAATCGATGCGCCCCTTCGCGATATTCCGCAGACAGTCAACGTCGTGCCGGAGAGCGTGATCAAGGACCAGGGCGCCCAGTCCATGGAAGACGTGCTGAAAAACGTCCCTGGCATCGGCCTTTCCAACGGCGACGGCCAGCGCGACCAAGTGACCATCCGCGGCTTCAGTGCCATTGGCGACATGTACATCGACGGCGTGCGTGACGACGCCCTGTACTTTCGCGACCTGTCCAACATCGAGCGCGTCGAGGTCATCAAAGGCCCCGCTGCCGTGCTCTATGGCCGCGGATCGTCGGGTGGCCTGATCAACAGCATCAGCAAGAAGCCCGGTTTCGCACCCAAGCGCGAGGTGGGCGTGAACTTCGACAGCGAAGGCAAGCGCCGCACCCAGTTCGACACCGGCTGGGCAGACCCGCAGGGCAACCAGGCCTACCGTGTGACCGGGGCCTTCGAAGACAGCGACACCTTCCGCGACGATGGCTACATCGACCGCAAGGCCATTGCACCGTCGGCCTACTTCAGGCTGTCCGATGACCTGGAGCTGAACCTGGGCGCCACCTACCTGTACGACAAGCGCCTGATCGACTTCGGCATCCCCGCCCTGGGCAACCGGCCCGTGAATGTGGACCGCGACAAGCGCTTTGGCTCCGGCGATGCCGACCAGGACTACGCCCGCAGCGAAGTATTCTCGCTGACCGCGAGCCTCGACTACCGCATCAACGACGACTTCACCCTGACTAATACCAGCCGTTACTACCGCTACGACCTGGACCGCAACAACACCCTGGCCGACAGCAGCCCGACACGTTTCGTCACCGCGCCCAACGGCGAGTTGCTGGTCAAGCTCAACCGCGGCAACGTGGCGCGCGACGAGTACGGCCTGTTCAACCAGACCGAACTCAAGCAGCAGGCGCAACTGGCCGGCATGCAGCACAACCTGCTGTATGGCGTCGAAGTCGGCTTCCAGGACAAGTACCAACGGGTGCTGAGCCAGAACAACGTGGCGCAGGTGCCGGTGTACCGCGACGCGCTGGTACCGGTGCCGGACCACGCCGCCAATCTCTCGTCAAAGGGCACCAACGCCCAGCAGACCACAGGCCTGTACGTGCAAGACCTGATCGAGCTGAATGCCCAGTGGAAGGCGCTTGTGGGTGTGCGCTACGACATCTTCGGCCAGGAATATGACGACGACCGCGTGCAAAACGTCGACCTCGACCGCACCGACAAGACCTGGAGCCCGCGCGCCGGCCTGGTGTTCCAGCCGGACGCCATGCAGTCCTACTACGTCTCGGTCAGCCGCAGCTACCAGCCCTCGGGCGAAGTGTTCGCGGTCAGCCCGAGCAACCAGCACCTGGAGCCCGAAGAAACCACCAACTACGAGTTGGGCGCCAAGTGGGACCTGCTCGACAACCGCCTGTCGGTCACCGCAGCGGTGTTCCGCCTCGAACGCACCAACATGAAAACCGCCGACCCGGCCAACCCGAACCTGACCGTGCTGGCCGGCGAGCAGCGCACCGATGGCTTCGAAGCCACCCTCAGCGGGCAGCTCACGGACAAATGGCAGATCTACGCGGGCTACGCCTACCTGGACGCCGAGATCACCAAGTCCAACAGCAAGACCAATGGCGTGGCCAACGAAGGCCAGACCCCAACGCTCACGCCGCGTAACAGCGCCAACGTCTGGCTGGTCCGCACCCTCACCCCGCAATGGCGCGTGGCTGCCGGCGCCAACTATGTCGACGACCGCTACACCGCGCTCGACAACGTGGTGGTGATGCCGGGCTACACCACCTTCGACGCTGCGCTGCTCTACAGCGTGCCGCAGTGGGATGCGGCCTTGCGCCTGAAGAACGTCTTCGACCGCGACTACTATGCCTCGGCACACGGCTCGGTGGACCTGATCACCCCAGGCGCACCGCGCACCCTGGAAGCCAGCCTCAACTACCGCTTCTGATCGCCCCGTCTTGCGGTTGCCCTTGCGCTGATGCATGGGCAACCGCTGCGTGTACCCGTAATCCGGTGACGGATGGTTCTCCGTTTCGCTTGAATGAAATATCCTGACAACATGCAGCGCAGCGCTTGATGCACCCGCCTTGAGCGCTTCGGCATTATTCGGACAATTCGGACAAGGAAATCGGCATGAGCAAAATCGGGGAGCGTCCATGGGCGCTCTGGGCAATGAACACGCTGCTCATTCTCGGCCTGGGGCTGAGCGCCGGCTGCTCCAGCAAAACCAGCAAGGCCCGCCATGCGGCCTCGACCGTTGGGTCCAACTGCTTCGCCAAAGCCTTGCCCAGCACCGGCGAAGGCGGCCTGGCCTGGGGCAATACGTTGAGCATTGCCCGGCAGAAGTCGCTGAACAACTGCGTTCGCTATGCGGGCCGATCGGGGGGGACGCCCAAGACTTGCCAGGTGGTGATGGCCAAGTGCAAGAACTAGGCGGCAGCCTCTGACCACGATGGGTAGCCCATTCAACGCCGCATGATCACCACCTCAAGG
Source organism: Pseudomonas sp. E1MeOHC2 (assembly GCF_058745025.1). Taxonomy (NCBI): domain Bacteria; kingdom Pseudomonadati; phylum Pseudomonadota; class Gammaproteobacteria; order Pseudomonadales; family Pseudomonadaceae; genus Pseudomonas; species Pseudomonas sp. E1MeOHC2. The sequence goes on along the minus strand of NZ_CP196675.1, from coordinate 4,855,663 downwards.
TACTCGCTGGGCACCACCAGCGAGGCCCCGCCGCCTATGTTGCTTTCATTCAACAGCGCGGTGAGGTCGCTCTCCAGCGCATTGGCGGCTTCAGGCTGCAAAGACGCAAACGCCTTGTGCACCGGCCCGTACCAGGTGCGGAACACATCGATGAAATGCGCCGCCGAGCGATAGCGGAAGTTGAAGTGTTGGCGGGTGACCTGCATCTGCCCGATCGCACTGCCAAACAGTTCCCGCAGTTGTTCCTCGTCTCCCCAGCGTGAGGGCGGCAATGCCCCGGCAGGTGGTGGAACGTGCCGCCCGAGGGTCTTGAACATCTGACCGACGAAACCCTGCGGCGTCCAGTTCGCCAGGCCGATCCGACCACCGGAACGGCAAACGCGGCCCAATTCTCGCGCAGCCTGCGCCTGGTCCGGCGCGAACATCACACCAAAGGTCGAGAGAACGGCATCGAATGCGCCATCGGCAAACGGCAGCGCTTCGGCATCGGCCACCTGAAACACCACGTTCAGGTGCTCGGCCTGCGCGCGCGCTTCGCCGCGCTTGAGCAGCTCGGCCACATAATCGGTGGAGGTGACACGGCTGCCGCGCCGCGCTGCGGCCAGGGTGGCATTGCCATTGCCGGCGGCAACATCCAGCACCTGCTCGTCCCAACGCAGGTCACAGGCTTCGGCCAGGCGTTCGCCGACCAGCTGCAAGGTGGTGCCGATAACGGCGTAGTCACCGCTGGCCCACGCCGCTTGCTGGCGGGCTTTCAAGGCATTGGTATCCAAAGGGGTGCTCATGGTCTGCGCCTTCTTGTTGTGCGCGGCCGAGGTCCTTCTGGCGGTCATCGCGCCATGGAGAGGTTGAGGTTCGAGCCCCAACGGGGCAGCAAAAAATTATGCGCCTGCCGGGGGATGCGGCAAGCGGTGGGGGGGTGAGAGGCAGGACGGATTTGAAATAGCAGAAAGAATTAACCGTTATATAAACTGCGAGGTGCACGTCTTGGGGCTTTTGGCGCCTATCAGACCGAGCGCCGCGCGGGCGGCGCTCGGCCTCAGCGGCGCCGCAAACCTCAAGACATGAAATCGCAGTCAGGCAAACTTGGCCCGAGCCGCATGCAGCTTCTTGTAGCTCTCGATCAAGCGCAAATGACGATCCAGCCCTTCCAGCTTCATGCTGGTCGGCGTCAAACCATGGAACCGCACGCTGCCATCCACCGAACCCAGCACCGCGTCCATCCGCGGGTTGCCGAACATGCGGCGGAAGTTGGTCTCGTAGTCTTCCATCTCCAGCTCATCATCCAGCACCACTTCCAGCACCACGTTCAGCGCCTGGTAGAACAGGCCACGCTCGACAGTGTTGTCGTTGAACTGGAGGAACGCCTCGACCAGCTCCTTGGCATCCTCGAAGCGCTGTACCGCCAGGCAGATCAGCAGCTTGAGCTCAAGAATGGTCAACTGGCCCCACACGGTGTTGTCGTCGAACTCGACCCCGATCAGCGTGGTGATGGTGGTGTAATCATCCACATCGCAGTTGTCCAGGCGCTTGAGCAGCAACTTCAGCGAGCGGTTGTCCAGGCTGTGCAGGTTGAGGATGTCGGCGCGGAACGACAAGGCCCGGTTGGTGTTGTCCCAGATCAGGTCCTCGACCGGGTAGATCTCCGAGTAGCCCGGCACCAGGATGCGGCACGCGGTGGCGCCCAGGTTGTCGTACACCGCCATGTACGCCTCTTTGCCCAGGTCTTCGAGGATGCCGAACAGGGTCGCGGCTTCCTGGGCGTTGGAGTCTTCGCCGTGGCCGGAGAAGTCCCACTCGACGAATTCGAAATCGGCCTTGGCACTGAAGAAGCGCCACGACACCACGCCGCTGGAGTCGATGAAGTGTTCGACGAAGTTGTTCGGCTCGGTCAGCGCGTGGCTTTCGAAAGTGGGTTGCGGCAGGTCATTCAGGCCTTCAAAGCTGCGGCCCTGCAGCAACTCGGTGAGGCTGCGCTCCAGCGCCACTTCAAGGCTCGGGTGCGCGCCGAACGAGGCGAACACACCACCGGTGCGCGGGTTCATCAAGGTGACGCACATCACCGGGAACTCACCGCCCAGCGACGCATCCTTGACCAGCACCGGGAAGCCCTGCTCTTCGAGGCCCTGGATGCCGGCGACGATACCTGGGTACTTGGCCAATACCGCCTGCGGTACGTCCGGCAGGCACAGCTCGCCTTCGAGGATCTCGCGCTTCACCGCCCGCTCGAAGATTTCCGACAGGCACTGCACCTGCGCTTCGGCCAGGGTGTTGCCAGCGCTCATGCCATTGCTGAGGAACAGGTTCTCGATCAGGTTGGACGGGAAGTACACCACCTCCTGGTCCGACTGGCGCACGAACGGCAACGAGCAGATGCCCCGCGCGGTATTGCCCGAATTGGTGTCGTACAGGTGCGAGCCGCGTAGTTCGCCGTCGGGGTTGTAGATCTCCAGGCAATTCTCGTCGAGGATCTCGCTGGGCAGCGCGTCCTTGGGCCCTGGCTTGAACCACTGCTCGTTCGGGTAATGCACGAACGCCGCGTTGGCGATGTCCTCGCCCCAGAACTGGTCGTTATAGAAGAAGTTGCAGTTCAGGCGCTCGATGAATTCACCCAGTGCCGAGGCCAGTGCGGCCTCCTTGGTCGAGCCCTTGCCGTTGGTGAAGCACATCGGCGACTGCGCGTCACGCACATGCAGCGACCACACGTTGGGCACGATATTGCGCCACGAGGCGATCTCGATCTTCATCCCGAGCCCGGCGAGGATCGCCGACATGTTGGCGATGGTCTGCTCCAGCGGCAGGTCCTTGCCGGGGATGTAGGTGGTGGTGTCCGACACCGGCATCAGCAAGCCTTGGGCATCGTCATCGAGGTTGTCCACCACCTCGATGACGAACTCAGGCCCGGTCTGAACGACCTTCTTCACCGTGCAGCGGTCGATGGAGCGCAGGATGCCCTGGCGGTCCTTCTCGGAGATGTCTTCGGGCAGCTCGACCTGGATCTTGAAAATCTGGTTGTAGCGGTTTTCCGGGTCGACGATGTTGTTTTGCGACAGGCGAATGTTTTCGGTGGGGATGTCGCGGGTCTGGCAGTACAGCTTCACGAAGTAAGCCGCGCACAACGCCGAAGACGCCAGGAAATAGTCGAACGGCCCTGGGGCCGAACCGTCGCCTTTGTAACGGATCGGTTGGTCGGCGATCACCGTGAAGTCGTCGAACTTGGCTTCGAGACGGAGATTGTCGAGAAAATTGACCTTGATTTCCATGCGGGATTACCGTGATTTAAGCGTGCAAAACGAAATTGGCCGGCATTATCCGGGTTTTTCACCTGGAAGTCCTGTTTGCCTGCCACAGCGCCTGCCTTGCGCATTCCACCGGATTACTTGCCTGATCCTCCTGACCTGCCGGCGGCGCCAGCTCACCGGTCAAAGTGCTGTGCTAGCGTTTCTGGACTGGGGGGCAACGTATCCCCCACTCAAGACAACGACGCGACAGCAACCGATGATGGGCAGGTGAACCATGGAACTACGCATCAACCAGAAGACCTATCAGGTCGAGGCCGACGCCGACACGCCCCTGCTGTGGGTGATCCGTGACGACCTCGGGCTGACCGGCACCAAGTACGGCTGCGGTCTGGCGCAATGCGGCGCCTGCTCGGTGCTGGTGGACGGCAGTGTGGTGCGCGCCTGCGTGACCCCAGTGGCGGGCGTGGTCGGGCGAGAGGTGACCACCATCGAGGCGATCGAGGATGACGCCGTCGGCAAGCGCGTGGTCGCGGCCTGGGTCGAACACCAGGTGGCCCAGTGCGGCTACTGCCAGTCAGGCCAGGTGATGGCCGCCACGGCGCTGCTCAAGCACACACCACAGCCCAGCGCTGAACAGATCGACGCGGCCATGGTCAACCTGTGCCGCTGCGGCACCTACAACGCTATCCATGCTGCCGTGCACGACCTTGCGGCCCAGCGGAAGGAGGCATGATGAGCACGCGCATCGATACCCCCACAGCGCATTTGGCGCTGCCATTGGGCGAGCCGGTGAACCTGTCGCGCCGTCGCTTCCTGTTAGCCTCGGCGGGCGCCGCCGCAGGCGCACTGGTACTCGGCTTTGGGCTGCCGCTGGGCTCAGCACGGGTCCAGGCCGCTACTGCTGCGGCCCAGGAACGCGGGACACACGTGCCGGCATTCCTCGAAATTCGCCCGGACAGCACCGTGCGCCTGCTCTGCCCGTTCATGGAGGGCGGCCAGGGCACCTACACCGCCATGGCGCAGATCGTCGGCGAAGAGCTGGACGCCGACCCGGCCACCTTCCTGGTCGACAGCGCGCCACCTGGCGAGGCTTACGTGGTGATGGAAAACGGCATGCGTATCACCGGCGGCAGCATGTCGGTGCGCATGAGCTACCCGACCATGCGCCGCCTCGGCGCCCTGGCCCGGGCCATGTTGCTGCAGGCAGGTGCCGAACAGTTGGGCGTGCCGGTTGGCGAACTCTCCACCGAACCTGGCAAGGTCGTCCACGCCGCATCCGGCCGCTCGGTGCCCTACGGTGAACTGGCCGAGCGCGCCCTCGACCTGCCCGTGCCAGACCCGGCCAGCGTGAAACTGCGCGACCCCAGCCAGTTCCGCTGGATCGGCAAACCGGTGCGCCGGGTCGACGCCTATGACAAATCCACCGGCAAAGCGCTGTACACCATCGACATCAAAGTTGACGGCATGCTGCACGCCGCCGTGCAGCATGCTCCGCGCCTGGGCATGACAGTGGGCAGCCTGCGCAACGAAGCACAGGTAAAAGCCATGAAAGGCGTGCACTCGGTGCATCAATTGCCCGGCGCGGTGGCGGTGGTCGCCGAACGTTGGTGGCATGCCAAGCGTGCGGTCGAGGCCATCCAGGTGGATTGGCAAGAAGCAGGCGCGGACAGCCCGGTGCGCACGATGCCGGCGGACTTTTCCAGTGACGCCCACCGTGACCGTCTGGCGGCCGAGCAAGGCCCAGCGCGCGATGAAGAACAGGAAGGCGATGTGGCCGGTGCGCTGGCCAGTGCCAAGACCAAGGTCGAGGCGACCTACCACAACCAGTACCTCAACCACGCCCAGCTTGAACCGCCCTCGGCCCTGGCCCGTTTCAACCCCGACGGCTCACTGGAGGTGTGGCTGCCCAACCAGGCCCCGGACATGTTCCGCGACGACATCGCCAAACGCACCGGCCTCGACCCCGCCCGCATCACCCTGCACTCGCCCCTGCTGGGCGGCTTCTTTGGCCGGCACTTTCTGTACGACTCGGCCAACCCCTACCCGCAGGCCATCGCCCTGGCCAAGGCTGTCGGCCGCCCGGTCAAACTGATCTGGAGCCGCGAGGAAGAGTTCCTGCGTGACGTGTTGCGCCCACTGGCCGTGGTCAAGTTCCGCGCCGCGCTGGATGCCGATGGCCTGCCCGTGGCCATTGAAGCCGTGAGCGCCACCGAAGGCCCGACCGAGGCACTGGCCGGCAAGCAAGGTGACAAGATCGACCCCACCGCCCTTGAGGGGCTGTCGGGCAAAGCGTACGCCATCGCCAATAAACGCATCGCCCAGATCTATGTCAAAGGCCCGCCCATGCTTGGCTACTGGCGTTCGGTGGGCAATTCGCTGAACGACTTCTTCTACGAAGCATTCCTCGACGAACTGGCGGACAAGGGCGGCAAGGACCCCTATGAATTGCGCCTGCATCTGTTGCGCGACAACCCGCGCCTGACGCACCTGCTGCAGGCGGTGGGCGAACTGTCCGGTGGCTGGAAGCGCGGGCCGTTCACGGCCGAGGACGGCAGCAAACGGGCGCGCGGCGTGGCCATGGCCTCGCCGTTCGGCTCGGAGGCGGCGGTGATCGCCGAGGTGTCGATCGACAACGGTCAGGTCAAGGTGCACGACATCTGGCAAGCGATCGACCCAGGCAGCATCGTCAACCCGGCGATCATTGAAGCCCAGGTCAACGGCGCCGTGGCCCTGGGCCTGTCGCAGACGCTGCTCGAAGAGGCGGTGTACATCGACGGCAAGCCCCGCGCGCGCAACTACGACCTGTACCCGATCCTGCCGCCTTCGCGCATGGCAAGGGTGCATGTGCGCATCGTCGAAAGCGGCGCGAAAATGGGCGGCATCGGTGAACCACCGCTACCTGCGGTCGCGCCAGCGGTGGCCAATGCGGTAGCACGGCTGACCGGCCAACGCATCCGCAGCATCCCCTTGAGCCGATACACCTTTACCTGAGCGGACCAGGAGCGCCCATGACCCACAGCCGATTCGCAAGAACCGCCGGCTGGCTGGCCTTGCCGTGCCTGGTCGCGGCAGGCCTGCTGGCCTGGTATGTCAGCCGAGAGCCCACCTCGCCGTTCATGGCAGAGCAGAACGCCAGCGCCGACCCCGCGCTGGTCAGCCGCGGCGAGTACGTGGCCCGGCTCAGCGACTGCGTGGCTTGCCACAGTCTGCCCGACGGCAAACCCTTCGCCGGAGGCCTGGAAATGGCCACGCCGCTGGGCGCCATTCATGCCACCAACATCACGCCCGACCAGGACAGCGGCATCGGCCGCTACAGCCTCGCCGACTTCGACCGCGCCGTGCGCCACGGCGTCGCCCCCGGTGGCCGGCGGCTGTACCCTGCGATGCCCTACCCCTCCTACGCCAAGCTCAGCGATGACGATGTGCGCGCCTTGTATGCGTTTTTCATGCAGGGCGTACAACCTGCCCAACAGCCGAACATCCCAGGCGAGATCCCCTGGCCGTTGAACATGCGCTGGCCCATCGCGTTATGGAACGGGCTGTTTGCCCCCACCACGCCCTATGCGACCAAGGCCGGCCAGGACGCCCTGTGGAATCGTGGCGCCTATATCGTCCAGGGCCCTGGGCACTGCGGCAGCTGCCATACCCCGCGTGGCCTGGCCTTCAACGAGAAGGCCCTGGATGAAGACGGCAAACCTTTCCTGGCCGGTGCGTTGCTCGATGGCTGGTACGCACCGAGCCTGCGCGCCGATCACAACACCGGCCTTGGGCGCTGGAGCGAAGCCGAGATCGCCCAGTTCCTCAAGACCGGGCGCAACCGGCATGCTGTGGTCTATGGCTCGATGACCGAGGCTTTCAACAACTCCACGCAGTTCATGAGCGACAATGACCTGGCGGCGATTGCCCGCTATCTGAAATCGCTGCCTGGCGATCCGCAGCGTGACGGCACGCCCTGGCAGTACCAGGCGGTATCGGCGGAGACGACGCTGGACCGCCCAGGCGCCCACACCTACGTCACGCGCTGCGCGTCTTGCCATGGGCTGGACGGCAAGGGCCAGGCCGAATGGATGCCGCCGCTGGCGGGTGCAACGTCGGCATTGGCCAACGAGAACGCCTCGGCGATCAACATCACCCTCAATGGCTCGCAACGGATCGTTGCGGCGGGCCTGCCCGATGCCTACCGCATGCCGGCCTTCCGCGAGCAGCTGTCGGACCAAGAGGTTGCCGAGGTGCTGAGCTTCGTGCGCAGTGCCTGGGGCAACCACGGCAGCGCGGTGGATGCGCAGGCAGTAGGCGCGTTGCGCGGGCACACCGACCCGGCCAGCAGCAGCCCGATTGTGTTGCACATGCGATGAAGTGCCGACCTTGTGGGAGCGGGCTTGCCCCGCGAAGAAGGCGACTCGGTGCATGGCACCGGCTTCGCCGGTGTTCGCGGGCAAGCCCGCTCCCACACGGCCCTGCTAAAGGCTAGAAGGGCGGCACAGGTATAACCCTTTGAAGAACAGGTATGGAAAGGCGGCAAGGACAAAGATCGCAAGCGAGTTGCCAACCCTGTGGGAGCGGGCTTGCCCCGCGAAGAAGGCGACTCGGTGTATGGCACCGGCTTCGCCGGTGTTCGCGGGCAAGCCCGCTCCCACACGCCCCTGCTAAAGGCTAGAAGGGCGGCACAGGTATAACCCTTTGAAGAACAGGTATGGAAAGGCGGCAAGGACAAAGATCGCAAGCGAGTTGCCAACCCTGTGGGAGCGGGCTTGCCCCGCGAAGAAGGCGACTCGGTGTATGGCACCGGCTTCGCCGGTGTTCGCGGGCAAGCCCGCTCCCACACGCCCCTGCTAAAGGCTAGAAGGGCGGCACAGGTATAACCCTTTGAAGAACAGGTATGGAAAGGCGGCAAGGACAAAGATCGCAAGCGAGTTGCCAACCCTGTGGGAGCGGGCTTGCCCCGCGAAGAAGGCGACTCGGTGTATGGCACCGGCTTCGCCGGTGTTCGCGGGCAAGCCCGCTCCCACACGCCCCTGCTAAAGGCTAGAAGGGTGGCACAGGTATAACCCTTTGAAGAACAGGTATGGAAAGGCGGCAAGGACAAAGATCGCAAGCGAGTTGCCAACCCTGTGGGAGCGGGCTTGCCCCGCGAAGAAGGCGACTCGGTGTATGGCACCGGCTTCGCCGGTGTTCGCGGGCAAGCCCGCTCCCACGCCCCTGCTAAAGACTAGAAGGGCGGCACAGGTATAACCCTTTGAAGAACAGGTATGGAAAGGCGTCAAGGACAAAGATCGCAAGCGAGTTGCCAACCCTGTGGGAGCGGGCTTGCCCCGCGAAGAAGGCGACTCGGTGTATGGCACCGGCTTCGCCGGTGTTCGCGGGCAAGCCCGCTCCCACACGCCCCTGCTAAAGGCTAGAAGGGTGGCAGAGGTATAACCCTTTGGAGAACAGGTATGGAAAGGCGGCAAGGACAAAGATCGCAAGCGAGTTGCCGACCCTGTGGGAGCGGGCTTGCCCCGCGAAGAAGGCGACTCGGTGTATGGCACCGGCTTCGCCGGTGTTCGCGGGCAAGCCCGCTCCCACGCCTGCTAAAGACTAGAAGGGCGGCACAGGTATAACCCTTTGAAGAACAGGTATGGAAAGGCGGCAAGGACAAAGATCGCAAGCGAGTTGCCAACCCTGTGGGAGCGGGCTTGCCCCGCGAAGAAGGCGACTCGGTGTATGGCACCGGCTTCGCCGGTGTTCGCGGGCAAGCCCGCTCCCACGCCCCTGCTAAAGACTAGAAGGGCGGCACAGGTTTAACCCTTTGGAGAACAGGTATGGAAAGGCGGCAAGGACAAAGATCGCAAGCGAGTTGCCGACCCTGTGGGAGCGGGCTTGCCCCGCGAAGAAGGCGACTCGGTGTATGGCACCGGCTTCGCCGGTGTTCGCGGGCAAGCCCGCTCCCACGCCCCTGCTAAAGACTAGAAGGGCGGCACAGGTTTAACCCTTTGGAGAACAGGTATGGAAAGCATCGACCTGCTGGTGCTGCGCACCGCCCGAGACTGGCTTGCAGCCGGCGAACGCGTCCTGCTCGCCACCGTAGCCCGCACCTGGGGCTCGTCCCCTCGCCCGGTCGGCTCGATGATGGCCTTGCGCAGCGACGGGCGCGTGGTTGGCAGCGTGTCCGGTGGCTGCATCGAGGATGACCTGATCCACCGCTACACCACCGCCTACGGTGGCCCCGGCATGCAGACCGGGCGACCCGAGGTGGTCCGCTACGGCGTCAGCGCCGAGGACGCCCACCGGTTTGGCTTGCCCTGTGGCGGGACCTTGCAACTGATCCTTGAATTCGAGCCGTCGGCAGAGCATCTGGAGCAACTGCTGGCAGGCCTGGACAACGGCCACCTGGTGCGCCGCGAGCTGGATGTACACAGCGGCGAAGTCACGCTTGCGCCCAGCACCACGCCCGATCAGTTCAGCTTCGATGGCCAGCGCATGCTCAGCACCCTCGGCCCTGGCTACCGCGTGCTGCTGATCGGCGCTGGCGCGCTGGCCGAATACCTGGCAACCATGGCCCTGTTCAATGGCTTCAACGTGTCGGTCTGTGACCCTCGGCCTGAGTACATGGGCGGCTGGAGCGTCGCGGGCGTGGTGAAAATGGCCGGCATGCCGGACGACGTGGTCCGCGCCTTCGCCCCCGATCTGCGCAGCGCTGTCGTCGCCCTCAGCCACGACCCCAAGCTCGACGACCTGGCGTTGCTCGAAGCCCTGCACAGCCCGGCGTTCTACATCGGCGCGATCGGCTCCAGGCGCAACAGCCAGCTACGCCGCGAGCGCCTGATCGAACACTTCGGTGAAAGCGAAACCACCCTCAAGCGCCTGCACGGCCCTATTGGCATCTACATCGGCAGCAAGACCCCGGCCGAAATCGCCGTCAGCGTCATGGCCGAGATCCTCGCGGCGAAGAACGACGTGAACCTGCCTGGCGCGGTCAACGTGACCAAGGCCAAGCTTGCCCGGGAGGCCGAGGCGTGCCTGCAAACCCCATGACCTGCGCCGCGCTGGTGCTGGCGGCTGGCCGCGCGCAGCGTTTTGGCAGCGACAAACGCCTGGCACGGCTGCCCTCTGGGCAATCGCTCCTGGCAACAACCTTGGCCCGCGCACTCGACCATTTCGCAGACGTGAGCGTCGTGCTGCGGCCCGGCGACGATGCCCAGCTACTGGGCATCGACACCCGTGCCCATCTGGTCTGGGCCGAACAGGCAGAACGGGGCATGGGCGCCAGCCTCGCGGCCGGGGTCACGGCCCTGCTGCACACGCAGGCCCAGGCGGTGGCGGTGCTGTTGGCGGATATGCCATGGGTCGCGCCCGGCACCCTGCAAGCGCTGTGCAGGCAGGCCAGCGCAGCGCGCATCGTGTTGCCGCTGTACCAAGGGCAGCGCGGGCATCCGGTGATTTTCGGCCGCGCCTTCTGGCCGGCACTGGTGCAGTTGCAAGGCGATCAGGGCGGCAGGCAGATCATTCAGGACAACCCACAGGCATGCGTCACGGTCGCGGTGGACGATGCCGGCGTGGTGCTGGACGTGGATGTGCCTCAGGCCCTGGGTTTACCCAAGGGTCATTGAACGAGCACTGCCGCGTGCTGTTGATGCCAGCGTTCCAGGTTCTGCCGCAGTAATTGCGCCGGCAATGCGCCGGATACGATCTGGTTCATCTCCCGCGCAAAGTCTTCGCGCAACTTAGGCTGGTTGCAGGGCGAGTGATGCGACAGCGCCAGGTACAACCCTTCGCTGGAGACCGGAGGGTCCAGCACCTGCAAGCGGTCCTGCATGCCCAGCGTCTGCGCTAACGCCATGCCTGGGAACTGCTCAAAGATCACGTAGTCGCTACGCCCCCGTAACAGCTTCTCGAAGGCCTGCTTGGCACTGGGCACCGCTTCGAGGGTAAGGTTGGCTTTGGCATAGTCGTCAAACTGCTGACCGTGGCTGTTGTTGACCAAGGTCCCGCCTTTGCGACCTTGCAGGTCCGCCCATTGATGGTAGGCAAAAGCCCCTTGCTGGCGCACCCAGACCACGCTCGGGGTGTGCAGAAAGGCCGGGCTTATGAAGTCCATCAGTTGCTGCCGCGCCTCGGTCAGAAAGTACCCGGCAAGCAGGTCGATACGGCCAGTGCGCACTTGCTCCTGGGCACGTGACCAGGGCCCACCGTAGACCACCTCGATCTCCAGCCCCAGTTGCTTGCCCAGGTACTTGAGCAGGTCGGCATTGGCACCGATCAACTGCTGAGGGTTTTGCGGGTCGCGCCACAGGTAAGGGGGATATTCGGGGTTACCGGTAGCCGTAAAGCGCTGGCATGCCTCCTGCGCAAGCACGACCGCAGGCAGCAGGAACACACACAGCAACAACAAGGCGTGGCGAAAGCAACGCTCGATCATCAACAACCCTCGGCACATGTGGCCTGGCGACCTGGTGTGGTCGCCGAAGGCTGCCACATCCCCTGGAACACTGCAGCCTATGGCTGCGCACGGTGTAGACAGTCTGGACCATGAATGGCCAGCCGCCAGGGGTTTCATCGTTCGAGGGGGCTTGCTGGGGCCACGGCCGCGCCGTCAGCAAGCCCCGAACGCATTAAGCCGTTTGCCGACGTATCGTCAGAATGGCCGCACCAAAGCCGATGAAGGTCGTCCCCACCACCCGGCTTACCCAGCGCGAAAGCCCGGGCCGGGTCAACACGCCCTTGGCCCGCGAGGCCAGCGCGGCATACAGGCTCAGTGAAACGAGCGACAAGGCGACGAAGATCCCGGTAAGGATCAGGAACTGCGGCAGCAACGCCGCCCCCTGGTCGATGAACTGCGGGAACAGCGCCGTGAAGAACATGGTCGCCTTGGGGTTGGTCACCGCGGTCAGGAATGCCGATTTGTAAAGCTTGAGCGGTGTTGGGCGTTCCTTGGCAACACCTGTGTCAGCCCCCTCTTCCAGCATCGGGCTTTTTTTCAGCAACTGCCGTGCGCCAAGGTAGAACAGGTAACCGGCACCAATGATCTTGACTGCGTTGAAGAGTACTTCCGAGCTTGCCAGCAAGGCGCCCAGCCCGAGCATGGCCGCCGCCGACAGGCAGAACAGCCCCGAGCCGTTGCCCAGGGAAGACCAGACGGCGCTGCGTTGCCCATGGGCCAGGCTGTTGTTGATTGCCATCAGCGTTGCAGGGCCGGGGCTGGCGATGGCTATCGCGGCGACCAGGGTAAAGGCAAGAAGCGAGTTAGCATCCATTTTTCAGACTCGATAAAGGTTCGCAGAACGCAGGTTAAAACAACAGGCAAAGGTCAGCCGGTATTCTGCCGCTTCGCGCTCTTCTTGACGATGGCCTTCATCCGCGTGGCCGCGCGCTGCACGGTGGCCATCTTCTCCGGGCGCTTCATGCCACGCCATTTGCGGATTTCTTCACGGGTCCGGCCACAGCTCACGCACAGCTCGCTGTTGAGCTGGCAGAGCGAAACGCAGGGGTTATCTATGTCCTTGGCCATTGCACCTTCAGGCCGGCATTTCAGCGCGCACACGTTCGGCGGCGTTTTCAAAGACTTTGCACAGCTCTTCGGACTTCACCTTGGTGATCGACTTGGCTGCCAGCAGGTCATGCACAACGCGGATGCCCTGCTCCATGGCCGTGGCCAGTTGCTGGCGGTCGGAGGCGTCGGCGATATCACCCAGATAAGGAGCAACGAGGTACACGTACCGGTCCTGCAGCTTGAGTGTTTCCAGCGCATCGAGGGCAGTCTGGAACCGATCGGCAGCAGCAGGGCTCATGCTCAATTTATCGAAATGAATCAGGCTCACACGGTCAGTGGCCATTGACGAATCTCCGTTTCCTGGTAAGGCCAGGCCCGCAGGCAACGCCGCTTCTACGGTGCTCGGGAATGCAGGCCAGGTTAATGCTCATCAGGTTACCAGAACGCGCGACAAATAGGGCCATCGCCCCCGGAACTAAAAGTATTAAACAGGTCGTTCAAGGGATGCCCCACGGCGCAATCGGGACAGGAGGCAGTGTTACCCACGCAGGATAATCGCCCGGCAAGACTCCCCGCCGAGACCCTCATCGACCCGGCAGCCCACAACAACAAGCCTGCGCGAGCAGGTAAGCCACAAAGGGGCATCACCATTCATGGCAAAGGAACACATCACCGAAACGCTCGACCTTGGCGTGACGGACCCCTCCAAAACCGCCGAAGCCCGTCAGGATCGGCATTTGGAGGGCAAGATCGACTGGATCGTCTTCGGCATCACCAGCATCCTGGCCATTGCCTTCGTCATCTGGGGCTTCATCAGCCAGGCCAGCCTTGCCGCCAGCGCTTCCTCGGCACAGTCCTGGGTCATTCTCAACTTTGGCTGGTTCTTCGTACTCACCTCCACCGTATTCGTCATCTTCGTGCTCTGGCTAGCGGCCAGCCGCTACGGCAGGATCCCACTGGGGCGTGATGGCGAAGCGCCAGAATTTCGCACGGTTTCCTGGGTGGCCATGATGTTCAGCGCCGGCATGGGCATCGGCCTGATGTTCTTCGGTGTAGCCGAACCTTTGTCGCACTACGTGTCGCCGCCTCCCGGGACAACGACCGGGCAATCGAGCGAGGCGATGCAGGTGGCCATGGCCACTACGCTGTTCCACTGGACCCTGCACCCCTGGGCGATGTACGCCATCGTCGGCCTGGTGATTGCATACGGCACGTTCCGTCGCGGCCGTTCTCAGCTGATTTCTGCGGCCTTCCGGCCCCTGATCGGCAAGCACGCCAACGGCCCCGTTGGCCGCGTGATCGACATGATGGCGATTTTCGCCACCTTGTTTGGCTCTGCCGCCTCGCTCGGCCTGGGCGCCCTGCAGATCGCAGGTGGCCTGGAATACAACGGCTGGATCGAGAGCCCCGGCAAACTGTTCTACATCTCGATCATCACCCTGCTGACCATCGCCTTCGTCACCTCTGCGGTCTCCGGGATCGGCAAGGGCATTCAGTGGCTGTCCAACACCAACATGGTGCTGGCGCTGGTGCTGGCGATTTTCGTCTTCCTGGTCGGCCCGACGCTGCTGATGCTCAACCTGCTGCCCACGTCGATCGGTATCTATATCAAGCTGCTGCCAGAGATGATGGCACGCACCAACGCCAGCGGCGGTGAGCAGATGAACAGCTGGCTGGCCGGCTGGACGGTGTTCTACTGGGCCTGGTGGATTTCCTGGACGCCCTTCGTCGGCATGTTCATTGCCCGCATCAGCCGCGGCCGCACCATTCGCCAGTTCGTCACCGGTGTGCTGCTGGTACCGAGCCTGGTCAGCCTGGTGTGGTTCACTGTCTTCGGCGGTGCCGCGATTGATGCCCTGCGCGAGGGCAGCTTTGCGTTGGTCGATGGTGCCGTCAACAGCAACCACGCGCTTTATCAGTTGCTGGACAGTTACCCGCTGGCCTCGTTGACCTCGGTACTGGTGATGATTCTGGTGGGCATCTTCTTCGTCTCCGGCGCCGATGCTGCCTCGCTGGTCATGGGCACCCTGTCGGAACACGGCACCACGACACCCTCACGGCGTACCGTGATTTTCTGGGGGGCGCTGACTGGCACGGTGGCAGCGATCATGTTGGCCATCGGCGACCCACGCAACCCCGGCGAGGCGCTTACGGGGCTGCAGAACCTGACGATCGTGGTGGCGTTGCCCTTTGTCGTGGTGATGGTGCTGCTGTGCCTGGCGCTGTACCGCGACCTGCGCAAGGACCCGATGATGCTGCGCCATTTGCGTGGCACCGAGCTGATCGAGAAGGCCGTGCTGTATGGCGCGGTGAAGCACGGCGAAGAGTTCTACATCGTGGTGCAGGAAAAGAAATCTGCAACCAAGCAAACTCAACCCCAGGCCGACGCAGAGTTGAACGGATAAGCCCCACTGCGCAAAGGAAAGGGACCGCCAAGCGGTCCCTTTTCTCTTCAGCTACCTGCCCAGAAAACTGTCCTCGAACGGGTAATGGGTCAGCAGTTCGTAACCCGTCTCTGTCACCAGCAACTGGTTCTCCAGTTTTATCCCGTCGCGCCCCCCCACCTCCCCCACATAGGCCTCCACACACAGCGCCATGCCCGGCTGCAGTTCGCCTTCATAGCCGTAGGCTTCGAAGTCCTCTGGGTAACGAATGCAGGGGTACTCGTCGCACAGCCCCACCCCATGGAACATCACCCCATAACGCTGGGCACGGCAGCTTTCCGGCAGGCGATGGCCATTACGGGTGAGCGCGGAGAAGTGCACGCCAGGCTTGACCATGTCGGCGTTGACATGGATGTGTTCGTGGGCGATGCGGTACAGCCGCTTCTGCTCGGCGGTGGGCTCCAAGCCGCCGCAGATCCAGCTGCGCGACATGTCGACGCAAAAGCCGTACACGCCGATGAGGTCGGTATCGAACGACAGCAGGTCGCCGTCGCTCAGCACCCGTGGGCCGGACTCCTGGTACCACGGGTTGGTGCGCGGGCCGGAGCTTAAGATGCGGGTTTCGATCCACTCGCCACCACGGCGGATATTGCCGCTGTGCAACGCGGCCCAGACATCGTTCTCAGTTGCGCCAGCGCGCATGGCCTGGCGCATTTCGGCGATAGCCGCTTCACAGGAGGCGACGGCGCAGCGCATGGCCAGGATCTCGTCGGGGCCCTTGATTAGCCGGGCGAACTCGGTCACCTCCTGACCGTTGTGCACCTGCACGCCCAGGGCATCCAGGGCTCGCAGGCCAGCCACCTCGATACGGTCCACGGCCAGGCGGCGGTTGCTGCCGGCGTGGGTGCGCAGCAGTTCATCGACCTGGGCACAGAACCGCCGGGCGTGTTCGTCGGTACGCTCGCCCGTTTCAAAATAGAAGAACGAGGCGCCACTGCGCAGCTCGCTCACCAGCGGCAGGTGTGCCGAGAGGTGGTCGCAGCCGTGAAAATCCCACAGCACCACATGGCCGCTGGCGGCGACGAAGCAGGCACGGGCGGGGTTGTGGGTGGTCCACAGCTGCATGTTGGTGCTGTCGGTGGCGTAGCGGATGTTCAACGGGTCGAACAGCAGAATGCCGCCGAGGTCACGGGCCACGAGCTGCTCACGGATGCGTTGCAAGCGGTACTCACGCAGCGTCGCCAACTGCGGCACCTGAAGGCCAAGCGCGGCCCACTCGGCGAAGGCCAGCGGGGTCGGGCCGATTTCGCTGCGGTCGTTGTCATCGACCGAGCCGTCGGCCTTCAGTAAAGCGGCGCGCTGGCGGGAAGGGTCGATACGACGGGACTGGGCGGGGATCGAGAACGGCGAAGTCATCATGGTTGGAGGGCTTCCTTGGTTTTGTTGTTGGAAGAATCACCCATCAGCAAGGGGCCGCCGCTAGTTGCTGGCTTGCACCGCTGTTGCCCGCGCCGCCTGCAACCACTGATCGAACTGCTGGCGGTGCGCCGCAATCCATTGCTGGGCGTGGCGCTGGATGTCGCTCAGGTTCTTCTCGCCGTTTTGCATCTTGAGGTTCTGCGCACTCTCGTCCGCCGCGCTGATCTGCACCTGCGACAAGAACTTCAGCGCCGCCGGGTTCTTCTCGGCAAACTCACGGTTGAGCACCGCCTCCACCTTGTCCACCGCAAAGCCCAGGTTCTTGCCGTCGAACGTGGTATCGACGCTGTTGTTACCGCCCGGCAGGTCCGTCTGGGGCACCTGCAGCCACACCACGTCGCGCTCCTCCACCATCACCCCGGCCACCCACTGGGGTACCCAGGTGTAATAGAGCACGGGTTTACCTTCCTTGAAGCGGGTGATGGTGTCGGCCATCAAGGCGAAGTAAGACCCTTGGTTGACGTGCACGCTGTCGTCCAGGTCGTAGGCCTTCATGTGGTGGGCAATGACCAGTTCGCAGCCCCAGCCGGGGTTGCAACCGGTGAGGTCGGCCTTGCCATCGCCATCGGTGTCGAACAGCTTGGCAAGCTCGGGCTTTTTCAGGTCGGTGATGTATTTGATGTGGTATTGATCGGCGGTCTTCTTGTCGATCAAGTAGCCTTGCAGCACGCCGGGCATGATGTCGCCAGCCTTGACCATGTTCTGGTCGCCACCGGCCTTCTCGTAGAAGCTGGCGTGCAGTTTGTCCCACAGGTTGACGCTGAAGTCGGCATCGCCGTAGCCGACCGCCAGTATCATCGTGGCGTATTCGGTCTCCTTGGGCTTTTGCACGTTGTAGCCCAACTCTCGCAGGCCCTGCATAGCGATTTCGCCACGGAAACGCTCTTCATCGACCGATGGGAACGACGGGGTTATCTTCACCCCCTCCCCCGGCTTGTCGGTGGATGCACTGGCACCCAGGCACGTTACGCTAAGCGCCAGGGCGCAGGTGGACTGAAGCAAACGACGGGCGAACGGGGACTTGCACATCTTCGCGTACCTTTTCGGGTTGTTGTCTAGGGTTGCGGCAGATAGAACGCAGCGGCTCAGGCAGCCTTGCGCCGCCCTTGTGGCTGCGCCGCGCCAAACAGGCGCAGTACCACGCCCACGGGCCCAGTGTGGTACCAGCGCAGGCTCGGGTCGGCGCTGGTGCGCGCGCCCATGGCCTGGGTCAGGCGGTCGAGGAAGATCGCCAGCAGCACCAGCCCCACCCCGCCGACCGTGGCCAGGCCCATGTCCAGCCGGCCGATGCCGCGCAGCACCATCTGGCCCAGGCCACCCACCGAGATCATCGAGGCGATCACCACCATCGACAGCGACAGCATCAGCGTCTGGTTGAGCCCGGCCATGATGGTCGAGGTGGCCAGCGGCAGTTGCACACGGGTCAGCATCTGCCGCGGCGTGCAGCCAAAGGCGCGCGCCGCTTCGATCTTGTCTTCCGGCACCTGGCGGATCCCCAGGTTGGTCAGGCGCACCAGCGGCGGCAGGGCAAACACGATGGTCACCAGCACGCCCGGCACGTTGCCGATGCCGAACAGCATCACCACCGGCACCAGGTAGACGAACGCTGGCAGCGTCTGCATCGCGTCGAGCACCGGGCGGATGATGCTTTCCAGGCGGTTGCTGCGGGCGCAGACGATGCCCAGCGGGATGCCGATCACCGCGCAGAAGAACACCGAGGTGAGCACCAGCGCCAGGGTGGTCATCGACTCCGACCACACGCCGATCAAGCCCAGCAGGGTCAGGGTGACGAAGCACAGCACTGCCATGCGCTTGCCCGCCAGCTGCCAGCCGAGCAACGAAGACAGCAGGATGCCGATGGTCGGTGGAATGCTCTGCAGGGTGAACTCGATGCCGTTGAGCACCTGGTCGATCGGCCAGCGGATGGCGCGAAACACCTCGCGGAAGTTATGCACGAGGAAGTTGAGCGTCGCGGTGACCCAGTCGCCCAGGGGGATGGTGGCCGCCTGGAACGGGTCAAGCAGACTGAATTCGGACATGGGGCAAACCTCGCGTGGGTTCAGTGGCGGCTCAGGGACTGCAAGGGCGCGCTGGTGGCCAGGCTGGAACACTGGCAGCGGCTGTTGAAGGTCTTGAAGAACGCGCGCACGTAATCGTTGGCCGGCTGGTTGATCAGCTCTTGCGGGGTGCCGATCTGCACCACCCGGCCGCCCTCCATGATCGCGATGCGATGGCCGATGCGGATGGCTTCCTCGATGTCGTGGGAAATGAAAATGATGGTGCGCTGCTGTTCGGCCTGCAGGCGCATCAGTTCGCCCTGCATTTCGTTGCGGATCAGCGGGTCGAGGGCCGAGAAGGCTTCGTCCATCAACAGGATGGTCGGGTCGTTGGCCAGCGCCCGGGCCAGGCCCACGCGCTGCTGCATGCCACCGGACAGCTGGTGCGGGTAGCTGTGCTCGTGGCCGGCCAGGCCAACCTGGCTCAGCGCCTCGCGGGCACGGCTATGGCGCTCGGCCTCGGCGACACCGGCGATTTCCAGGCCGAAGGCGGTGTTCTGCAGCACGCTCATGTGCGGCATCAGGGCAAAGGACTGGAACACCATGCCCATTTCCTTGCGGCGCACATCGAGCAGGGCTTTATCGGACAGGCCGGTGATTTCGCGGCCGTTGAGGTGGATGCTGCCGGAGGTGGGCTCGATCAGGCGGTTGAACAGCCGCACCATGGTCGATTTGCCCGAGCCCGACAGGCCCATGATGACGAAAATCTCGCCACGTTTGACGGAAAAGCTTGCATCGAACACGCCGACGACGTGGCCGGTCTTGCTGAAGATTTCGTTCTTATCGGCGCCCTTGCGGAGCATCTCCATGGCCATGTTCGGGTTGGGGCCGAACACTTTGAAGATGTTGTTTACCGAAAGAATCTCATCGGCATGGCTCATACGACCCTCTTTCTTTTTGTTATGACCAATAAATGATCGGCATCCTTTCCATGGGCGGAAACAGCTGCAGACCTGCGATTGGCAGGGTGCTCAAATAGCAATGAGCGAATCAGGACTGTGATGATCTTATGGTTGAGCCCACGGTGCCGGGCACGCGGGTAAAGCCTCGGGGCATCGGGCTTTTGTGAAGGACTGGCTGAACTGTAGCCCTGGCGAACGGCATGGAATAGAACGCAAGCGTCAATTTATGGTATGCCGAAGCCCTGAGCTTGCCAGGGTACATGGACGCTAGGAGCAGCCTTGTGCTGCTCCTAGCGGGTAAGCGGGTCACCCCTTCAATGCCGCCTCGATCTTGGCGACATCGATCTTGCCCATTTCCATCATGGCCTCGAACGCCCGCTTGGCGGCAGCCCGGTCGGGATTGGCGATGGCTTCGATCAGAATACGTGGGCAGATTTGCCACGACAGCCCCCATTTGTCCTTGCACCAGCCACAGACGCTAGCCTCGCCGCCATGGCTGACGATGGCATCCCATAGCCGGTCAGTCTCGGCCTGGTCCTCGGTACTGACCTGAAACGAGAAGGCTTCGCTATGAGTGAACGCCTTACCCCCGTTGAGCCCAACACAGGGGATGCCCATGACCGTGAATTCGACGGTAATCACATCGCCTTCCTTGCCCGACGGATAGTCGCTGGGGGCGTTGTGCACCGCCACTACCTTGCTGTCGGGGAAGATGCTGGCGTAGAAGTTGGCCGCCTCCTCGGCGTCATTGTCGTACCAGAGGCAGATCGTGTTCTTGGCAGTCATGGCATTGCTCCATGAATGAGTGAGGACCTTTTAGTCTAGTTCACGGCCCCGCCACCGGGAGCCCTGTGCACACCTTCAAGGCGCTCTGTCTTTGCAACATCCTGCAGACATTTCCGACGTCAGGTAGTGAACCTGCTGACATAAAAACGGTCTTTCGCTGACGGTCAACTCACCGACCGGTTCACCGGCCCAGTCAGCGGGCCTACTTTTGTCCTGTTTCAGCGAAGACTCAACATGCCCGATTCCCGCCCCACATTCTCCGTCCTCCCAGCCCTGCGCGGCGGCCTGATCGCAGCCTTGGTGGCCCTCGCCGCCCCTGTGCATGCCGAAGAGCCCGCCAGCGATGCGCGCTGGGTCAGCGACAGCCTGAGCACCTACGTGCGCAGCGGCCCGACCGATGGCCATCGAATCGTCGGCACCCTCAAGTCCGGGCAGAAACTGACCCTGGTCACCAGCCAGGGCAACTACAGCCAGGTGCGTGGGCAGAATGGCGACCTGGTGTGGATCCTGAGCAGCGACTTGCAGGCAGTGCCGGGCCAGGGCGAACGCCTGCCGCAGCTCGATGCCCAGGTAGCGGACCTGTCCGGGCAGCTCAAGAGCATCGATGACAGCTGGAAAAGCCGTGTGCAGGGCATGCAGGAAACACTGGATTCGCGCAAGCAACTGATCGACGAACTGCAAGCACGCAACCAGGCGCTGAACGAACAGCTCGACCAGAGCCAGTCGACCCTGCGCGATACCCAGGCCCGCCTTGGGGATGAGAACAAACAGGTGATGATGCGCTACATGGTGTACGGCGGCAGTATTGCTGGCGCGGGTCTGCTGGTGGGGTTGATATTGCCGGCGCTGACGCGTGGGCGGAAGAAGAACGACCGCTGGTTCTGATCGGGGATGCATGTGCGGTGCATGCCTTTGGTTTTTTAGCGCCTGTGAGACCGAGCGCCGCTCGGTCTCACAGGCGCTAAAAAAACACAGGCATGCGCCCGGTAGCCATCACACCCCCAGCCTATTTACCACGCGCCTTGTTGTAGATGGTCTTGGCACGGTCAGCCGAAGCCTGGCACGTTGTCATGTCACCGTCTTGCTGAGCTTTCTTGGCCTGTTCCAGCAACACCTTGTAGTCATGCGCCATGCCGCCATGCAGCGCCTGGCCATCGGTCTTGTGGATGTCTTCCAACTCGCTGATCTTGGCAGCACAGTTACTGGCAGGGTCTGCATGGACAACAAAGCTCAGCACAGAGGCGATTATCAGCAGTGTCATTGATCTCATGGAGCAGTCTCCTGGGAAATCGGAATGGGCATCGAGAAAACACCGGCTCGATGCAGCAAAAAGAATAGATCCTGATAGCCCCGCAACGACCTGCTTCAGCCCAGCGGTAAGCTGGCTTCAAACAGATAGTCAATGAACACCCGTACCCGCAACGGCATGTGCCGTGCCTGGGGGTAGATCAGCATGAACGGCCGCGAAGTACCGCCGAACGCGCCCAGCACTTCTACCAATTCGCCACTGGCCAATGCGTCCTGCACGGTAAAGCGATAGGCCTGCATCAACCCGCCACCGTGGCGCACCAGCGTGGTAGTGGCAAGAAAGTCGCCCAGGCAGGTGAGCCCGCCCAGCGTTTCGATTTCCACCAGGCGGCCTTCCTGATGAAAACTCCATGGTGGGCGGCGGCCACTGCTGGGGAGTTCGAACTGGATGCACTCGTGGTACTGCAAGTCTTCCGGGGCTTGCGGCGTGCCGGCCTGGGCCAGGTACGCCGGCGTAGCCACCACCACCAGCTCGGCATCCTCCAGGCGGCGAGCCACCAGGCGCGAATCGGCTGGTTCACGGCCGCGGATGGCAAGGTCGTAGTGCTCGTCGGCAAAATCGACGTTGCGGTTGCTGACATGCACATCCACCTGCACCTTCGGGTAGCGCTCGCGAAAACGCGGCAGCAACGGCAACAACCGATGATGGGCATACGGCGTGGGTGCGCTGATGCGCAGGCGCCCGCTCGGCTCGACCTGCCCACCCGCCACCTGGCGCTCGGCTTCGACCAGTTGCCCCAGCGCTTGCCGGCATTGCTGGTAATAGGCCTGACCGGCCTCGGACAGGCGCATCTGCCGGGTGGTACGCACAAACAATCGCACACCCAACCGCTCTTCAAGACGCGCCACGCTGCGGCTCACAGCCGCCGGTGTGACCCCCGCCTCGGTAGCGGCCGCGGTAAAACTGCCGCTGTCGGCGGCTAGGCAGAACAGTTCCAGACTGCCCAATTGCAGATCATCGAAATGGCGGGTCATGGCAGCTCGATTAATTACATGATGTATCGATTGAAATGCCTTATGCCTCATTTTTCAAGTGCTGAGTGCGGCCTACAGTGGCTGCACACCGAGCCACCGGCTCGCTTACTGGAGATCACGTACATGAGCAGCCCAAGAACCGTCATTATTACCGGGGCTTCCAGCGGCCTGGGCTTCGCCCTCGCCGAGGCCTTTCTCGAGCGTGGCGACAACGTAGTCGGCAACGCCCGAAGTGAGCCTCGCCTGGCACAAGCGGCCGCCCGCCTCGGCAACCCACAGCGCTTCATCGGCGTGGTGGGCGACATTGCCGAAGCCGACACCGCGAAACGGCTGTTTGCCGCCGCCTTGCAGGCATTTGGTGGGGTGGACATTCTGATCAACAACGCTGGGGTCTTCATTCCCAAGCCGTTTACCGAGTACACCGAAGCAGACGTAGAGACACTGGTCGGCACCAACCTCAAAGGCTTCTTCTACCCCGCTCAAGCGGCGGCGCGGATCATGGCCGAACAAGGGCACGGGCATATCATCGCCATCACAGCCTCCATCGCGCTGCAGCCAGACACCCGCGTGCCGGCGTTGCTGCCGGTGCTGGTCAAAGGCGGCCTGAACCAGGCGGTCAAAGGCCTGGCGCTGGAGTTGGCAGCCAGCGGCGTACAGGTCAACGCAGTGGCCCCCGGGATCATCGACACCCCCTTGCACGGCGGCAATGCCCAGGGGTTGGGCGCGCTGTCCCCAAGCGGCCGAACCGGTACCCCCCAGGATGTAGTGGACGCGGTGCTCTACCTGACCGACGCGCGCTTCGTCAGCGGTGTGATTCTGCCCGTGGATGGCGGTAGCACCGCTGGCACCTGGCACTGAAAAGAGGAGCAAGACACCATGCCTTACGTACATATCCGCGTGACCGACGAAGGGGTGACCGCCGAACACAAACGCCAGCTGATCGAGGGCACTACCCGGATGCTGGAGCAGGTACTGGGCAAGCCGCCGGCCAGTACCTTCGTGGTGATCGAGGAGGTGCCGACCGATAACTGGGGGGTCGGGGGCGAGACGGTGACTGCGCGGCGCAGGCGCGAGCACAGATAGCCTGCACGCCTCTACAACAACCGTTCCAGAGCCGCCAGCACATACGCCGTGGCACGCTCGGCCTGCCCTTCGCGGCAGGCGACCCCCAGTTGCCGCCACAACCCCGGACGCAACGGCCGGCGGGCCATGCGTGGGTCCAGCTCGGGCGCGTCGCCCTCCTGCGGCAGCAACGTCGCGCCGTAGCCGGCCCCAACCAGGCTCTTGATCGCATCGTTGTAGTTCAGCTCGATGCGTGGTTCGGGGAACAACCCCGCTGCGGCGAACCATTCCCCCGTCACCCGCGACAACTGCGTGCTGCTGTCATTGAGAATCAGCGCCCGCTGCGCCAGCCATGCCGGCGTGACCTTGGCCGGTGGCTGCCAGTCGGCCGGCACGTAGGCCAATATTGGGTCCCGTCGCCACGGTGTGATCTTGAGCCCTTTGCCCGCGACTTGCGGCAAGGCCACCAGGCCAATGTCCAGCGCCCCCTCGCGCAACCGCGCCAGCGAAGCCTGGGAGGTCAGCACCTGCACCTGCACGTCGATCCCCGGATGCGCCACACGCAAGTGCTCCAGTGCCTTGGGCAGCAAATGGGCGATGGCGCCGGTCGAGGCGCCCAGGCGTACGCGGCCGGTCAGGCCCTCGACCTGACGGCGCACCTCATCCAGGGCCAGATCGGCGTCGGCCAGCAGGCGCCGGGCTCGGGCCAACAGGGTTTCACCGATGGCCGTGGGGCGAACCTGCCCACGGTTGCGGGTGAGCAAGGGCGCGCCAACCCGCGCCTCCAGTTCGGCCACATGCAGGCTGATGGTGGGCGGGGCCAGGTTCAGACGGCGGGCGGCCTCGGCAAAGGAGCCCAGGTCGGTGATTTCGACCAGCGTGCGGAGGCGATCGAGGCTGATTTCGCGCATGACAAGCTTCAGAAATAATGAATATCAGCATCATGATATTCAAATTTCCTTTAGTCCAGCCGCAGGCGAGCATAGGCCACCCTCCCCTGACCGGACCCTGACCATGCACACCCCTGTTGTCTTCATCGACGGTGACCAAGGCACCACTGGCCTGCAGATTCACGCCCGCCTGCACGGGCGTAACGACTTGCGCCTGCTGACCCTGCCCGAGGCCGAGCGGAAAAACCCGCAACGCCGCGCCGAAGCGATCAACAGCGCCGACATCGCCGTGCTCTGCCTGCCCGATGACGCCGCACGCGAGGCCGTAGCAGCGATCCACAACCCGCAGGTACGGGTCATCGATGCCAGCTCCGCCCACCGCACCAGCCCAGGCTGGGTCTATGGCCTGCCGGAGCTGGACGAGCAGCAAGCCGCGCGTATCGCCCACAGCAAACGCGTCAGCAACCCCGGCTGCTACCCAACCGGCGCGATTGCCCTGCTGCGCCCGCTGATCAGCGCCGGGCTGCTGCCGGCGGATTACCCACTGAGCATTCATGCCATCTCGGGGTACTCCGGCGGCGGCCGCGCTGCAGTCGAACGCCATGAGCAGCCGACTGCCGAGAAAACCCCGACCCTGCAGTTGTATGGCCTGGAGCTGGCACACAAGCATGTACCGGAGATTCAGCAGCACGCCGGGCTGTCGGCACGGCCGGTGTTCATGCCCGGTTACGGCGCCTATCGCCAGGGCATCGTCCTCAGCATCCCGCTGCAGTTGCGCCTGCTGCCCGGCCAGGTCAGCGCCGAGCAACTGCACGCCTGCCTGCAACAGCACTACCAAGGGGCACGCCACGTGCAACTGATGCCCTTGCACCAGCACGGCCCGGCCGCTGCGCTCGACCCCGAGGCCTTGAACGACAGCAACGACCTGCGCCTGGCGCTGTACGCCAACCCGGAGCATGGCCAGGTGCTGCTGACCGCCGTCTTCGACAACCTTGGCAAAGGCGCCTCCGGGGCGGCGGTGCAAAACCTCGACCTGATGCTTGCTGCGCTACAGGCGCAAGGCTGATTCGGCAAAACCGGTTAGACTGTACGTCCCGCGTCAGCAAGGTGCGGGTTGTATCCCTACCCGCCGGAGCCCACCCCCCGATGTTCATCCTGAGCCGCCTCGACAGCGTGCCGCCCGAGTCTTTCCAAAACCAGATCCGTGAGCTGGTGATCAACCACGTCGGCGAGTTGAGCAGCGTCGCCATTCTGGCCGACAACCCGCTGTATCCGCTGTACCAGTACGGCGTCGGCATGGAGGTGCATCAGTACCTGCAGGCCATGGACGGTACGCGCGGCCTGTCGGTGACGCTGACCTTGGCGCTGGATGCCGATGCCCCTGACCAGTTGCTCGGCTTCGCCCTGGCGTTGCCGGCCGATGACGATCAGCACACCTGCGCGCTGGCCTTTCTCGCGGTGCGCGCCAGCCACCGCCGCCAAGGGATCGCCCGCGCCTTGTTAGGCGACCTGCAGGCGCGCCATGCCTGCGTCGAATTGAACACCTTTGCCGGCCAGGTGCCGTGGTTTGAAGCGATGGGCATGCAGGTGGTGGCGGCCAATGGGCCACAGGTGCTGATGAGCAGCACCGGGCAGGCCAGCGGCGCGTTGATTGGCCGGCTGGATATCGGGCCGATCTACCAGACCACCGAAGTGCACCAGATCCATACCTACCTGCTCAACCAGCAGGGCGAGGACGCGATGATCGAGGCCGAGCAGATGCGCGACGAGCGGCTGGACGAACTGGCGATACAGGCGCAGGAATGTGTACGGCAGCGCAAGACCGTGCACTGATCCAGCAGCCTCTTCGCGGGCAAGCCCGCTCCCACCGGTACTGCCTCAGGTCTTGTGCAGTACCGGTGGTGCTAGCCCGTGAAACAGCAGCACTGGCCGCTCAGCCATGCACCCAACGCCGATGCAAACCGCGCGCCAGGGCATCGAGCATGAACCCCAACACCCCGATCAGCAGCACCATCGCCATCAGTTCCGAATACGCCAGCCGGTCACGGGTGTCGAGGATGAAATACCCCAACCCCGCACTCACCCCCAGCATCTCGCACGGCACCAGCACGATCCAGAGGATGCCGATGGCCAGGCGCACGCCCGTCAGCACATGGCCAATCACCCCCGGCACGATCACCTTGCACAAGGTCTCCCTGCGGGTGGCACTCAAGCTGCGGCTCAGTTGCAACCAACGCGGGTCGAGCTGGCGCACGCCTGCCGCAGTGTTGAGTAGAATCGGCCACAGCGCGGCAAACGCCAGGAGGAAATAGATCGGCTGGTCGCCCACGCCCATCAGCATCACCACGACCGGCATCCATGACAGCGGCGAGATCATCCGCAAAAACTGGAATGCCGGCGTGGTCGCCGCCTCCAGGTGCCGGTAGCTGCCCACCAGCAAGCCGAGGGGTACGCCGATCAACAGCGCCAGCAACAGCCCGATCAGGATACGTTTGAGGCTGACCCATACGTGGCCGTACACCTCGCCCTGCCCCAGCAACTCGACCAGGCTGGCCAGGGTGGCCTCGGGCGAGAAACGTGCCGACAGGCCATCGGCCTCGCCAAACAGCGCCACGCCTGCCCACCACACCAGCAGCAACCCCAACAGCCCGAGCAAGCCCAGGCCGGTATGAATGACATGCTTGCGCATCAGACCGCGAACTCCTCGCTACGCTCGAAGCTGTCGGCAATGCCGAACACTGACGGCCCGCCAACGGCGGCGATGGCGTTGCGCACAAAGCGGTCGTCGACCAGGTCGCGGGCGGTGTGCGCCGGGTCCAGGCCAGCCAGAAAACCACTGTCGCCCTCGATCAGGGTGCGCTGCAGGCGCTTGATCAGTTCCTCGGTATAACTGGGGAACGGGTATGGCTGGAAATCGATACGCTTTTCGTCCCACTGCTGATGCTGGATCGCGCCACTGGCGATATAGCCGGCGCGGTCCTCGGCAGCCGGGGCCAGGACTTTGCTCAGCACCGCAGGTTCGTGCGGGGTGTACTTGTTGGGGCCGGCCTTGGACAGCAGCGCGGCGGCTTCGGCGCGGTGGTCGCGCGTCCACTGCTGAGCCTTGACGATGGCGTTGACCACCTTCTGCGACCACTCGGGGCGGTTGTTGAGGTCGTGCTCGTGCATGAACACCACGCAGCAGGCGTGGTTGCGCCACACATCGCCCGTAAACCGCTGCACGCGACCAACCTTGAGGTTCTCGGCCAAGGCGTTGAAAGGCTCGGCGACGATATAGCCGGCGATACGCTTGCTGGCCAACGCCGGCGGCATGTCGGACGGTGGCAGCACCAGCAGGTTGACCTCGTTGGCCGCAAGCTGCCCATTGGCAGGCTTCGACACCGGGGTAAGGCCGTTGTCGTTGAGCATCTGTTGAAGCACCACGTTGTGGATCGAATACCAGAACGGGATGGCCACTGTCTTGCCGCCCAATTGCTTCATGTCGGTGATGTCCGGCGCCACGGTCAAGCCCGAACCGCCGACATGGTTCCAGGCCACGACCTTGGCCGGCACCTTGCTGGCGTAGCGTGCCCACACGGTCATTGGCGAGAGCAAGTGGATGACGTTGACCTGGCCCGAAATGAACGCCTCGATCACCTGCGCCCAACTGCGCAGCAGCACCGGGCGCTCGGCCTTGATACCTTCGGCCTCGAACAGGCCATTGTTGTGCGCCACCAGCAACGGCGTGGCGTCGGTGATCGGCAGATAGCCGATGCGCACCGGCGCGTCCGGCTCGGACGCCGCGCGGGCCTGCAGGCTCGACAGCAGCGGCAACGCACCGGCCGCAGTGAGCATGGCGCCAAGCTTGAGGAAGTCACGGCGCGAAGAAGCGGAACAGCAGTCATCCATGCACATGGACAGCCTCCGAGGGCAAGGGGGTTGGGGAAGGTTCGACTGTGCGGCTTGCCCGCCGAAGGGTTTTGACAATCTCGATGCGCAACGCGCCCAGCTCCTCGACCCGTTGCGTGCGCGGTTGCGGCAGGTCGATACGCCACTGGCCGAGGATGTGCGCTGGGTGGTTGCCCAGTAGCAGGACCCGGTCGGACAGCAGCAGGGCTTCGTCGATATCGTGGGTGATCAGCACCGCTGCGGTATTGTGGGCGGCGATCAGTTGCAGCAGCAGTTGCTGCATGTCGGCCCGGGTCACCTCGTCGAGGGCGCCAAACGGCTCGTCGAGCAACAGCACTTCAGGCTGGCGCGCCAGGCAGCGCGCCAGCGCGGTGCGTTGGGCCATGCCGCCGGACAGTTGCGCCGGGTAGTGATTGCGCGCATGGGCCAGGCCCACCGCAGTAATGGCATGGTCGATGCGCGCGCGTCGCTCGCTGGCGGCCAATTTGGGCTGCCGGGCGAAGTCCAGGCCGAAGGCGACGTTCTTTTCCAGGCTCAACCAAGGCAACAGGCTGGGGTCCTGAAAGGCCACCGCCAGGCGCGGATGCGGCCCTTGCAGCGGCTCACCGCGCAGCGTCACGCTACCGCCACGCGGCGCCTGCAAACCCGCCAGCACCCGCAACAGGCTGGACTTGCCGACACCGCTGGGGCCAAGGATGGTCACCACCTCGCCCGGTGCCAACTGCAGGTCGAACTGCGCCAGTACCTCTTGCCAGCCGCCCTCACGGGGGTAGCCCAGGCTGATGGCGCGCGCTTCGAGCAAGACCTCACTCATGCGGCGCCCGCCTGGCGTTGCAGCTCGGCACGCAATTGCACCAGGCTTGGCGTGACGATCGGCACAAACGCCGACTCGCGCCAACGGCGGGCGAAACCTTGGCCATACTCGCTCAGATAGGCCTTGCCGCCACTGGCCTGCAGCTCCAACTGCACGGCGTCGGCAGCACTTTCGGCAAGGGTGATACGCAGTTTGAACAGCGCTGCCGGTTGCTGCTGGAAGCGCTCGTCGAGCAAGCCCTGCTTGAGTTCACTCACGGTGTTTTCCAGGCGCGCTTTGAGCACCTGGCGAGCCTCTTCGAGGAACGCGCCACGGCCTTGCAGGTGCTCCGCCACTTCGTCCAACGCGCGACGGGCCAAACCAATGGCCATGCCGCATTGCAGCGCCAGGAAGGCCGGACGCACCTTGGGCAGGAACTCACGGGCATTCTCATGCAACAACCACTCGCGGCCCAGCTCGACCTGGTGAAACGCCAGCGCGGCGGTATTGCTCGATTGCAGCCCCATCAACTGCAGATCGTCCGAGCGCTCCAGCCCTTGCGCATCAGACGGAATGGCCAACACGAACGGCGCGCCCTCGGCATCGCACTCGATGGCCGCGGCCACCACGAAACCGCTCTTGCGCAGATTGGTCACCCAATGCAAGCGGCCCTCCAGGCTCCACCCCGCGCGGCTCTCGCGCCCACGCACCTGCAGGCTCTCGATGCCCGAGAGAAACTTCATGGCGTTGGATAGCCCGGTCGCGCCTGCCAGCTCGCCTGTCAGCAGGCTCGGCAACAAGCGCTCGCGCAGCGTCTGGTTGGGGCTTTGCAGCAGGTATTCGATGAAGGCGCGCTGGCCCCAGCAGACGAACGCCGCGGCCAACGAACGGCTGGCAATGGCGGCGATGGCTTCGACCGCATCGGTCACCTGCCCGCCCGTGCCACCCTGGGCCGGATCGACGCCGATGCGCAGCACCTGCGCCTCGGCGATCTGCGCCAGGACCAGGTGCGGTTCGCACAGGCCCTGGTCAATGGCCTCGGCGTTGGCGTCCAGCCATTGCCGAAATGCACAATCATGCATGTCTGTACTCCTTTGAAAACGCCGGCGGGGCCGGCACCACACGCGGATTACGCAGAAGGCTGCCAGCGGTACTTGCTCAGTTCGTCGTTGAGCGGCGTCTGGGCGAAAACATTAGCAAAGTTGCACAGGGTTGCGAGGCTCACGCCAAGAATCACTTCCAGGGCGTTGCCCTCGCTGAAGCCGGCCTCACGAAATGCCTGGTAGGTGGCCTCGCTGACGTTGCCACGGGTGGCAATCACTTCGCGGGCGAACGCGGCCAGGGTCTCGTAACGGGCATCGGGCAGTTCACCGCGGGCCCGCAGCGCATCGACCACTGTCTGCGGTAGCTTGGCCTTGTTCAGGGCAACAGCGGTGTGGCCGGCGACGCAGAAGTCGCAGCCATGCTGGGTCGCGGCAATCAGTTGCACCACTTCTCGCTCGGCCAGGGTCAGCTCGGACTTGCCGTTGAGCGCCGACACGGTCACGTAGGTTTCCAGGGCGGCTGGAGCATTGGCCAGTACGCCGAGCAGGTTGGGGATGAAGCCGGAGTTCTTCTGGGCATTCTCAAGGAATGGACGGGCCGCTTCCGGGGCGCTCTGCAGAGTGTGTAAAGTAATGCGCGAGGACATGGAGGGGTCTCCTGTGGTGGGTGTCCTTACAGTCTGTTGGTTATAAGAAATACCCTCCATATTCATCAGTCGCCTTTCCTTGCTCCTGAGTCTTTGCATTAGATGATTTCGTCCAGCCACCTTGTCGATTGGTTATTAGAAGGCCTGGAGCTCGATGCCAGCCTGTTTCATGTCGGCCGTTATTGCGGCGGCTGGCATGCCAGCACCCAAGGCATGGGCCGGGCCAGTTTCCACCTGGTGGTGCAGGGCCATTGCTGGCTACACATCGATGGCAATGCCGAGCCGGTGCGGCTGGAGGCCGGTGACGCGGTGTTCCTGCTGCGCGATTTGGCTTACCGGTTGTCCAGTGGCGAGAACCCCGTGAGCGCCTGCGCCCAACCGCGCCAGGCCATGCAGCCACTGGATGGCAATGCCGGCGATGGCGTGGGGCTGGTGTGCGGGTTCTTTCACTTTCGCCCGGGGCTTTCGTCACTGATCGTGGAGGGCCTGGCCGACTGGATTCTGCTGCGCGCCGACGAGCCCGCCGGGCAGGCGGCGCGGGCGCTGTTCGGGCTGATCCTGGAAGAATGCGAGCGCCTGCCGGCACCGTCGCAGCCCTTGCTGGAGCGGCTCACGCACTTGCTCTTCCTGTACGTTTTGCGCCAGCAGGTGCATGCCGGGCAGGCCCTCGGCGGGCTGGTGGCCCTGGCCCGGCAGCCGGCGTTTGCCGAATTGCTGGTGCAACTGATCGAACAGCCAGGGCTGGCCTGGACACTGGAAAGCATGGCAGCGTGCACGGGGTTGTCGCGGTCGGCGTTTTTCAAGCGTTTCAACGAACTGGCCGGGCAGTCACCGGGGCAGGTGCTGCTGGCGTTGCGCATGCGCCATGCGTCCCAGCTGCTGCAAGCGGGGAACACCGTGGAACAAGTGGGCGCGCAGGTGGGGTATCAGTCGGTGGCCGCGTTTACCCGGGCGTTTGCCAAAGCTGTGGGGGTGCAACCGGGGGCGTATCGCAGGCAGCATGAGGGGCGCTGATTTGCGTTTGCCTGGTCGGGCCTCTTCGCGGGCAAGCCCGCTCCCACAGGGACGGCACTGTCCTCAGGTTCTGTGCAATTCTTGTGGGAGCGGGCTTGCCCGCGAAGAGGCCTGAGCAGGTAGACCTAGACCTGACTCACCGGGATATCACCGCCACCCTTGCCATCCCGCCGCTCGCCCATCCAGTCATTGACCTGCTGACCGAACTCGGCAGGCGCCTTGCGCCCGAAGCGCCGCGCCAGGTCGAGGATGGTCTGCTGCGCCAGTGCGTCCTCCATACGCTTCTGCGCACTCAACATCACCGCATGAATCGCACAGGTGCCTTCTGTCGCCCAACCGGGAGGTGAGCCGTCGAACAACGTGCAACGCTCACGAATCTCACGGCAATCGAAGATCTTCTTCGGCCCGTCGATGGCAGTGACAATATCCAGCACGGTGATCTCATCCGACGGCCGCGCCAGGCGGAAACCACCGCGCACACCTTCGGTGGCAGCCACCAGGCCCGCGCGGGCCAGCTTGGTGAACACCTTGGCCAGGTATTCCTGAGGTACGCCTTGCAGCGCCGCGAGGTCGCGCACGCTGGACTCACGCGTGTCACCGCGCTCATCCACCAGGTACAGCAGGCAATGGATGCCGTATTCGACGCCTGCACTGTAAAGCGACATATCAATCTCCGACCAACTTTGTCGCAAATAATACCCGCGTGGTGCCCGCAGCGCAAAGCAATCAGCGTGGGGGCCCTACACGCGCAGCACCTTCACCACACCTTTGTTGCCGTCCGTTTCGCGCAAGTACTCCTGCAGCGAGTCGTCCATCGCCTTCATCCAGCGGGTATGGTGGGGCACCGCTTTCGTGCCCGTAATCACCGAGCGGTACGATTTGTCACGGTACCCCATGATGTCGTGCTTCTTGTCACACTTCCATTGCAGGAAGATGCGGTTCACCGCATCGATATCGAAGCGCGGGTAATCGGTCTGCTCGATCAGGTGCTTGATGTAGCGGCCTTGGAATTCATACATCGAGGCCGTGGTTTGCAGGCGCTCCTCCTCCTCGCGCCAGCGCTCGCTGTCGGCTTGCATGCCCGCCTTGGGCGGCAGCTTGATGCGCCCCAGCATGTAGTCGCGTGCAAACCATGCCTGTGCGTCGAACAGGTTGAAGCTGTACCAAAGGTCCTGCATGCCCAGGTACATCAACTGCGGGTTTTGCTCCCACACCACGCCTTGGTAGAGCCCCGCAGGCCACAGGCGGTTGTTGGTCTTGAGGGTTAGCTCATCCGGCAGGAACGGGAAGTGATGCTGATAGCCCGTGCACAGGATGATCGCATCCACGCGCTTGCTCGAGCCATCGGCGAAGAACGCCAGGTCGTTTTCGACCCGCACCAGTTGCGGACGCTCTTCCCACCCCTTGGGCCATGTGTAGCCCATCGGTTGCGTGCGGTAGGCCGTGGTGATCGAGCGCGCGCCGTACTTGTAGCACTGCGAGCCGATGTCTTCGGCGGAGTAGCTGCTGCCGACAATGAGCAGGTCCTGGCCATTGAACTCCATCGCTTCGCGAAAATCGTGGGCGTGCAGGATACGCCCGGTGAAACGTTCGAAACCTTCGAACTCCGGCACGTGCGGGGTGGAGAAGTGCCCGCTGGCCACCACCACATAGTCGAATACCTGCTCGATACCAAGCCCCGCGCTGTAGTCGTGGGCGCTGACGGTGAACTCGCGGGTGTTGTCATCGAAGCTGACGTGCTTGACCGCGGTATTGAAGCGGATGTAGTCGCGCACCCCGGCCTTTTTCACGCGGCCCTGAATGTAGTCCCACAGCACCTCGCGCGGCGGGTACGAGGAGATCGGCCGGCCAAAGTGTTCATCGAAACTGTAGTCGGCGAATTCCAGGCATTCCTTGGGGCCGTTGGACCACAGGTAGCGGTACATGCTGCCGTGCACGGGCTCGCCATGTTGGTCGAGGCCAGTGCGCCAGGTGTAGTTCCACATACCGCCCCAGTCGGCCTGCTTTTCGAAGCAGACGATTTCGGGCATGGGAGCGCCCTGGGCATGGGCGGACTGGAACGCACGCAGTTGCGCAAGGCCGGACGGGCCGGCGCCGATGATAGCTACACGAAGAGTCATAGTGATTCCTGAACAGTTGAACGCTGAAAAAAATGCAAAGGCTTCCCAACCCCGAACGGCAGAAAGCCGGGGGTGGTGGAATTCAGGCGTTACGGTGCAGGTGGAGGGACGGGGCGTTTGCGCATCTGTCGGAGCAGGATGTTGACGGGCGGAATCGACAACACGTGGAACAGGCTCGAAAGCGCAGAGGGCGTCGTGGGGGTGGGCCCGTATCCATCGGCACAGGGTGCGAGATGGGGGCCTGAAGGGCGCAAGATACGTGTGATCTCGTACATGGGGGCTGCAATGGCCTCTTTTCTTTATGGTTTCTTTTTTATCTATAACGGATGGGGGTGGGGATATCAAGGTTTGCGGCCCTACCGCCCACGAGCCACCGCAGAAGAGACCTTTCTACGCGCCCACCGGGGAGCTGCCCCATGGCCGCGAAGAAAAAACTTGCAAACACAAACTCCGATCAATACAGTCGTAGTTATTCGAGAGACACCTATCGTGTGATCGAAGCCACCTTTTTCCCTCTACGACCTTTGCGGAGCACCTGCATGAAATCCAACATTCTGATCATCGGTGCCGGCTTTGCCGGTGTCTGGAGCGCCCTGAGCGCTGCTCGCCTGCTGGACCAGGCTCAACGTGAAGACGTCCGTATCAGCGTGCTCGCCCCGCAGCCCGAGCTACGCATTCGCCCACGCTTCTACGAAGCCGATGTGCATGGCATGAAGGCGCCGTTGGGCGAGCTGTTCGAGGCCGTGGGGGTGCATTTCATCTCTGGCAACGCCGACAGCATCGACGCCGACGGGCGCCGCGTGAGCTACACCGATGCCCAAGGGCAGCCCCAGCAGATCGGCTACGACCGCCTCATCCTTGCCGCCGGCAGCCACGTGGCACGCCCGGCCGTACCAGGCCTTGCCGAGCACAGCTTCGATGTCGACCAGATGGAGTCGGCCATACGGCTTGAACAGCACCTGCTGGGGCTGGCCGCCCTGCCCGCCTCCCCGGCGCGCAACACGGTCGTGGTCTGTGGTGGCGGGTTCACCGGGATCGAGACGGCAACCGAAATGCCAGCACGCTTGCGTGCCCTGCTCGGTGACGACAGCGCGGTGCGTGTGCTGGTGGTCGACCGTGGCGCCAGCGTCGGTGCCGCACTGGGCGCCGGCATCACGCCCTCGATTCAGGCCGCCTCTGCACAGGCCGGTGTCGAGTGGCTGACCGGCACGTCAGTGGTGGCGGTCGATGCCGGCGGCGTGACCCTGGGCAATGGCGAGTACATCGCCAGCAACACAGTGATCTGGACCGCAGGCGTCAAGGCCAGCCCCTTGACCGCACAGGTTGCTGGCGAACGAGACGGTGCCGGCCGTCTGCGAGTCGACGACCACCTGAAAGTGATCGGCCAGGCGCACATCTATGCCACCGGCGACACCGCATGGGCCGCCGTCGACGAGCTGGGCAACCACGCCCTGATGACCTGCCAGCACGCCATCCCTATGGGCCGCCACTCCGGCAACAATGCCGCCGCCGATTTGCTGGGTGTGGACCCGGTCATCTACCGCCAGCCCAAGTACGTCACCTGCCTTGACCTGGGTGATTGGGGTGCGGCCTACAGCGAGGGCTGGGAGCGTGAGCTGAAGCTGCACGGCCAAGAAGGCAAGGCCCTCAAACGCCAGATCAACTCGGTGTGGATCTACCCACCTGCCGCAGACCGTGCGCAGGCACTGGCCGCTGCCGACCCAATGATCGCGATCGTTTGATACTGAAAGCGGACAAACCCGTCAAAAAACGACGGTTTTGTCCGCACATGTCGTTACATTGAATGACTGGTCAATAATGATGTCGATATGCCATCATTTAAATAAAACAATTCCGAGGGTTAAGCACACACACTAAATCCGCAGCGCATCGAGAGCTGGCACCCCCCCGGTGACCCGGCCTTGCGTCCATGCTCTTGACGCCTGCACGCCACCGTCAAGGAGCATTCCATGCAGTTACGGAATATGAAGATCGGCATTCGCGCAGCCAGCGTATTCGCCCTGTTGGGCGCACTGGTGCTGGGCATGGGCCTGATCGCCCTCTACGAGACCCGGCAAATGGACAAGGCCACAGACGAAATCCGGGTCACCTGGATGCCCGCCGTGGTCGCACTCAGTGAAATCAGCAGTAACCTTGGCCGGGCCCGCGCAGTAACGCTGCGAGCGGCGCTGGACGACAATGACAGCGAACGCGAACGCAACCTCGACCTGCTCAAAGGCATCAACGCGCAGCTCACCGATGGCCTCAAGGACTACCACGACACCATCATTGCCGCCGACGACCGCGCCCTTTTCAACACCTTCAACGACGCCCACCAGCAATACCTCGATCTGCAGACACAGGTAGTCGATGCCATTTCCGCCGGGCACATCGACCAGGCCAGGCAGCAGATCAACGGCCCACTGACCCTGCACGCCGACACCATGATGAAGGCCATGGCGGCGCTGATCGCCTACAACGGCAAAGGTGCTGAAACGGCTTCGCTGCGCAGCAGCGATGTGGCTGACGAGGCATTCACCGCCATCATTGGTGCCCTGCTGGTAATCATGCTGGCATTGGCTGGCATCGCCACTGCGCTCACCCGCAGCATCGTCGTGCCCCTGGCCGATGCCCTGGCCGTGGCCGAGCGCGTGGCCACCGGCGACCTGACCCAGGACATCAAAGTCACCGGCCGCGACGAGCCGGCCCTGCTGCTGCGCGCCTTGGGCCGCATGCAAGAGAGCCTGCGCGACACCCT
Organism: Pseudomonas sp. E1MeOHC2; assembly: GCF_058745025.1. Classification (NCBI taxonomy): domain Bacteria; kingdom Pseudomonadati; phylum Pseudomonadota; class Gammaproteobacteria; order Pseudomonadales; family Pseudomonadaceae; genus Pseudomonas; species Pseudomonas sp. E1MeOHC2. The sequence goes on along the minus strand of NZ_CP196675.1, from coordinate 4,818,846 downwards.
GCGCAAGATCGCTGCATCGTCCGATCAACTGGCCTCAGCGTCGGAAGAGCTGCACACCGTCACCGAAGACACCAGCCGTGGCCTGCACCAACAAAGTGCGGAGATCGACCAGGCCGCCACCGCCGTCAACCAGATGACCGCCGCCGTGGAAGAAGTGGCGAACAACGCGGTGAGTACCGCAGACGCCTCCAAAGGCGCCGACCGCACCACCCGCGACGGTCGCGACCAGGTCAACCAGGCGCTGGCGTCCATCCAGCACCTGGTCGAAGACGTCACCGGCACTTCGGCCGAGATCGAACAACTGGCCAACAACGCCAACGAAATCAGCCGCGTACTCGATGTGATCGGCGCGATCGCCGGCCAGACCAACCTGTTGGCGCTCAACGCCGCCATCGAGGCAGCCCGCGCCGGCGAGGCAGGCCGTGGCTTTGCGGTGGTGGCCGACGAGGTGCGCGCCCTGGCTCACCGTACTCAGCAGTCCACGGCGGAGATCGAGCAAATGATCGTGGGCATTCAGACCGGTACCGAGCGTGCAGTGACGGCCATGCACAGCAGCCAAGGGCGCGCCACGGGTACGTTGGAAGTGGCCCAGGCCGCGGGCCAGGCGCTTGAGGTGATTGCTGAAGCAATCGCTTCCATCAACCAGCGCAACCTGGTGATCGCCAGCGCCTCTGAGGAACAGGCGCAGGTGGCGCGGGAGGTGGACCGCAACCTGGTGAATATCCGCGACCTGGCAATGCAGACGTCGGCGGGAGCGAACCAGACCAGTGCGGCGGCGCAGGACCTGTCGCGGTTGGCGGTGGACCTGAATGGCATGGTTGCCCAGTTCAAGGTTTGACTCAAGATAGCTGGGGCTGCTTTGCAGCCCATCGCGGGCAAGCCCGCTCCTACAGGTTCGCGTAGTCCCTGTGGGAGCGGGCTTGCCCGCGATGGGCCGCAAAGCGGCCCCAATTGCAACTGTCAGTCGTTCACGCTGACAGCCCGCGCATTCGTAACACTCTGCCCCCGCGTCGCCAGGCAGTAATACAGCGGCACCGTCACCAGCAACCCGATCAACCAGGACAAATCAGCCCCTTCGACGATGTTCGAATACGGCCCCACATACAGCGCCGTATTGGCAAACGGCAGCTGCACCGCAATCCCACAGGCATAGGCAATAATCGCGTGGTGGTTGAAGCGGCCATAAATGCCGCCATCGGCACTGAAGATCGACGCAATGTCGTACTGGCCTTTCTTGATCAAGTAGAAGTCGATCAGGTTGATTGAAGCCCACGGCACCAACACCAGCAGCAGCGCCAGGATCAAACCAATGAACTGGCCGATGAAATCCGCCGAGGCATTCAGCGCCACCAGCCCACAGCCCAGCAAAATCACCGAAGCCAGGATCACCCGCACCTTGATGCTCGGCGTCCATTTGGCGAAGAAGGTCTGGATCGCCGTGACGATCGACAGCACCGCGCCATACAGGTTGAGCGCGTTGTGGCTGATGATGTTGAGCAGGAACAACACCATCAGGATCGGGCCCAACCAGCCAGTGGCTTGCTTGACCGCGTCCATCGCGTCGGTGCCTTCCGGCACGCACAACACCGCGACCGCACCAAAGCTGAAGCACAGGATGGTGCCCAGGGTAGCGCCGAAATAGGTGGCCCAGAACGGCTTGGCAATGCCGACCTCTTTAGGCAGATAACGTGAGTAGTCGGAGGTGTACGGCGAAAAGCTGATCTGCCAGATGGTGCCCAGCGACACGGTGGCGATGAAGCCCGACAGGTTGAACGCGCCACGGCTGAAGAAGTCAGCCGGCAACTCCTGGACGAACATCATGATGAAGCCGGCCAGCAGCGCCGAGCCCATGACCCAGGTGCCGATGCGGTTGAGGATATGGATAAAGCGATAGCCAATCACGCCAATAGCCGTCGCGCTGAGGGCGCCGATGACGATGGCCCCGGGCATCGGCACACTCGGGGCAATGCCATGAATGGTCTTGCCCGCCAGCACGATGTTGGAAATGAAGAAGCCGACATAGATCAGCGCCGTGAAGAACACGATCAACAAGGCGCCATAGCGGCCAAACTGGCCACGGCTCTGGACCATCTGCGGAATGCCCAACTGCGGTCCCTGCGCAGAAGCCAGGGCAATGACCACGCCCCCGGCAAGATGGCCCAACACAATGGCGATCAGCCCCCACAGCAGGTTGAGGTGAAACACCTGGACCACCATGGCGCCGGTAACGATGGGCAGTGGCGCAATGTTGGTGCTGAACCAGAGGGTGAACAGGTCGCGCGCCTTCCCATGGCGCTCGGCAGGTGGAACGTAATCGACCGTGTGATTCTCGACAAACTGGTGTTGCGATGACGGTTGGGACATGGTTTTCAGCTCGAAAGGTCGTTTTTATCTTTGTAAGGAAACCGCATCTAGGCGGCCTCTAAGCTGCGGACCATATTATGGTATTCCAAACTTTTGACAACACTGATTCGGCTTAAAAAACTGTAACTGATCCGGTTCAGCAGCCGACTGCGGGGCGCTGATGTTTCTTCAAGCCCCCTATTCATGCGGCTTTGCGCCATTCATCGTGATTTTGCTACCGGGGAAAATTCCGCTTGCAAATCGAGTATTACGGTATACCATCAGACACATCAACGATAAAAAACGCGGACCACCGCAGCCCTTCTGAGGTACACGAGATGATCGACGCAACCGTCTACAAGAACGTCCTGGGCTCCTTCCCGTCCGGCGTTACCGTCATCACCACCCTGGACGACGACGGCTCGGTCGTCGGCCTCACCGCCAGCGCCTTCTCTTCCTTGTCGATGGACCCGCCGCTGGTGTTGTTCTGCCCCAACTACAGCTCCGATTCCTACCCTGTGCTGATCAAGCAAAAGCGCTTCGCGATTCACCTGCTTTCCGGTGAACAGCAAGCCGAAGCCTATGCCTTCGCGAAAAAGGGCAAGGACAAGGCCACCGGCATCGAGTGGACCCTGAGCGCGCTGGGCAACCCCTTGCTGGCCAATGCCACCGCTATCATCGAATGCGAACTGTGGCGCGAATATGAAGGTGGCGACCACGCCATCATGGTCGGCAAGGTGCACAACGTGATCGTCCCCGAGCAGGCCCCGCAGCCGATGATCTATTGCCGCGGCAAGATGGCCAGCCTGCCCGCCTTCGCCTGAAGCACCTAGCCTTATTACTGACGCCTGGCGCGCCAGGCGAGACTTTCAAGCTCCGAGGAAAGCCCCATGAAATTTTCGTTGTTCGTACACATGGAACGTTGGGATGAACAGGTCAGCCACCGCCAGCTGTTCGAAGACCTGACCGAACTGACCCTGATGGCCGAGCACGGCGGTTTCAGCACCGTGTGGATCGGCGAACACCACGCCATGGAATACACCATCTCGCCAAGCCCGATGCCGCTGCTGGCCTACCTCGCCGCACGCACCGAGAAAATCCGCCTGGGCGCCGGCACCATCATCGCGCCGTTCTGGAACCCGATCCGCGTGGCCGGCGAATGCGCCCTGCTCGACGTGATCAGCAACGGCCGCATGGAAGTGGGCCTGGCCCGCGGCGCCTACCAGTTCGAGTTCGACCGCATGGCCAATGGCATGCCCGCCACCGACGGTGGCAAGGCCCTGCGCGAGATGGTGCCGGTGGTGCGCAAGCTGTGGGAAGGCGACTACGCCCACGACGGTGAGGTGTACAAGTTCCCCACCTCCACCAGCGTGCCGAAACCCTTCAACGCCGTACCGCCGATGTGGATCGCCGCGCGCGACCCGGACTCGCACAACTTCGCCGTGGCCAACGGCTGCAACGTCATGGTCACCCCACTGATGAAGGGTGACGAAGAAGTGCTGGACCTGAAAAACAAGTTCCAGGCTGCGCTGGACAACAACCCGGGTGTGCCGCGCCCGCAATTGATGGTGCTGCGCCACACCCACGTGCACAGCCCGTTCGAGCCTGAAGGCTGGAAGGTCGGCGCCCAGGCCATTTCGCGTTTCTACCGCACCTTCGATGCCTGGTTCGGCAACAAGACCGTGCCGGTCAATGGTTTCCTGGAGCCTAGCCCCGAGTCGAAGTTTGCCGAAGTACCGGCGTTCCAGCTGGAGAACATCCGCAAGAACACCATGATCGGCACGCCCGAAGAAATCATCGCGCGCATCAAGTACTACCAGGAGCTCGGTGTCGACGAGTTCAGCTTCTGGTGCGACAACAGCCTGCCCCACGCCGAGAAGAAGAAGTCGCTCGAGCTGTTCATCAACGAAGTGGTGCCGGCGTTCGCCTGAATTCCCTTTACCTGAAGTAGTTGCGGGGTCAGCCCGCTCCCGGAGGCCCATGTGGCCCCCGCGAGCGGGCATTTTTTTGAGTTTTACGGCGGCCTCTTCGCGGGGCAAGCCCGCTCCCACAAGTACCCCACAGCCATTAATACCTGTGGGAGCGGGCTTGCCCCGCGAAGAGGCCAGTACAGAAGCCGCGCAAATCAAGGGATCAAGCAACCTTTCGTCCCTCAGGATGAGATTTTTCAAGCCCCCTCTTGCGCAACAAATATTATGGTATACCATCAGACAACAAGAGCTGATAACCCTCACCAGGAGCCACCCATGAGTTTCGAAATCCGCAAGATCGTCACCTACTCCGAAGAGACCCGCATCGAAGGCGGCAAGGCCACCGACAAGCCGGTGACCATGGTCGGCCTGGCCGTGGTGATCAAGAACCCATGGGCCGGTCGCGGTTTTGTAGAAGATCTGAAGCCGGAAATCCGCGCCAACTGCTCCGAGCTGGGCGCACTGATGGTCGAGCGCCTGACCGCCGCCATCGGCGGTGCCGACAAGATCGAAGCCTACGGTAAAGCCGCCGTCGTCGGCGCCGACGGCGAAATCGAACACGCCTCTGCCGTGATCCACACCCTGCGCTTCGGCAACCACTACCGCGAAGCGGTACAGGCCAAGAGCTACCTGAGCTTCACCAACAAACGCGGCGGCCCAGGCACCTCGATCCAGATCCCGATGATGCAGAAGGACGACGAAGGCCTGCGTTCGCACTACATCACCCTGGAAATGCAGATCGAAGACGCCCCGCGTGCCGACGAAATCGTCGTGGTCCTGGGCGCTGCCGACGGCGGCCGTCTGCACCCGCGCATCGGTAACCGCTACATCGATCTGGAAGAACTGGCTGCCGAAAAAGCCAACGCTCAATAACAACAACCAAGACGGGCCGGGGCGTGGCGTGCTTACCCGCCGCGCCCGACCTTCAAGGAGCGCCCTCCATGATTCAGCCTGTCGCTGAACGTACACCGGCCGGGACCAGTTACCTGGTTCAAGGCCAGGGCCAACCCGTGGTGCTGATCCACGGCGTGGGCCTGAACAAGGAAATGTGGGGCGGGCAGTTCGTTGGCCTGGCCAACGACTATCGCGTCATCGCCTATGACATGCTCGGCCACGGCCAAAGCGCGCTGCCGGCCGCCGACACCCGTCTGGAAGGCTACGCTGCCCAGCTCGCCGAGCTGCTCGACCACCTGCAGATTGCCCAGGCAACCGTGATCGGCTTCTCCATGGGCGGCTTGGTGGCACGCGCATTTGCTCTCAACTACCCGCAGCGGCTGTCTGCGCTGGTGGTGCTCAACAGCGTGTTCAACCGCACCCCCGAGCAGAGTGCCGGGGTGATCGCCCGCGCCGCGCAGGCTGCAGAACTGGGCCCTGACGCCAACGTCGACGCCGCCCTCGACCGCTGGTTCAGCCGCGAATACAAGGCCGCCAACCCGGCCCAGGTCGCCGCCATTCGCCAGGTACTGGCAAGCAACGACCCGCACGGCTACCACACCACTTATTCGCTGTTCGCCACCCAGGACATGTACCGCGCCAGCGACCTGGGCAGCATCCAGGTGCCGACGCTGATCGCCACCGGCGAACTCGATTCGGGCTCCACCCCGGCCATGACCCGCCAGCTCGCCGCCAGTATTCCTGGCGCCCACTGCGTGGTCCTCGCCGAGCAACGGCATATGATGCCGGTGGAAGCACCGCGTGAAGTCAACAAGATGCTGCTGGACTTCCTCAAGCAAGCCCGCACCCTCACCGAATCCGCCAAGGGGATTGTTGCATGACCCTCGTACGTTTCCAGATGTGCATCGACGGCCAGTGGCTCGATGCCCAGAGCGGCAAGACCTTCGACAGCCTCAACCCGGCCACCGCCCAGGCCTGGGCGCAACTGCCCGACGCCGACGAAGCCGATGTGGAGCTGGCCGTGCAGGCCGCCCAGCGTGCTTTCGAAAGCAAAGCCTGGCGCAGCATCACCGCCACCGCGCGCGGCAAGCTGCTGCGCCGGCTGGGTGACCTGATCGCCGAGAACAAGGAGCACCTGGCCCAGCTGGAGAGCCGTGACAACGGCAAGCTGATCCGCGAAACCCGCGGCCAGGTCGGCTACCTGCCGGAGTTCTTCCACTACACCGCAGGCCTGGCCGACAAGCTCGAAGGTGGCACCCTACCCCTGGACAAGCCGGACCTGTTCGCCTACACCGTGCACGAACCGATCGGTGTGGTCGCCGGGATCATCCCGTGGAACAGCCCGCTGTACCTGACCGCGATCAAGCTGGCCCCGGCCCTGGCCGCCGGCAACACCATCGTGCTCAAGCCCTCCGAACATGCCTCGGCGACCATCCTCGAACTGGCCCGCCTGGCCCATGAGGCCGGCTTCCCGCCTGGCGTGGTCAACGTGGTCACCGGCTACGGCCCAAGCACGGGTGCAGCGCTGACCCGCCACCCGCTGGTACGCAAGATCGCCTTCACCGGCGGCGCCGCCACCGCCCGCCATGTGGTGCGCAGCAGCGCCGAGAACTTCGCCAAGCTGTCGCTGGAGCTGGGCGGCAAGTCGCCGAACATCATCTTTGCCGACGCCGACCTGGACAGCGCCATTAACGGCGCCGTGGCCGGTATCTATGCCGCCTCCGGGCAAAGCTGCGTGGCGGGTTCGCGCCTGCTGGTGCAGGACGAGATCTTCGACGAATTCGTCAGCCGCCTGGTCGAGCGTGCCAAGCGTATCCGCATCGGCAACCCGCAGGACGACGCCAGTGAAATGGGGCCGATGGCCACCGCCCAGCAACTGGCCGTGGTCGAAGGCCTGGTCGCTGCGGCCAAGGCCGAAGGCGCCAAGCTGCACCTGGGGGGCAAGCGTGCCGAGGTCGAGGGTGACGGCTGGTTCTACGAGCCCACCCTGTTCGAGTGCGACAGCAACTCGATGACCATCATGCAGGAAGAGGTATTCGGCCCTGTGGCTGCGGTCATTCGCTTCAAGACCGAGGAAGAAGCCCTGGAAATCGCCAACGACTCGCAGTTCGGCCTGGCCGCCGGCATCTGGACCCGCGACCTGGGCCGCGCCCACCGCCTGGCCCGCGACGTGCGCTCGGGGATCATCTGGGTCAATACCTATCGCGCGGTCTCGGCCATGGCGCCGATCGGCGGCTTCAAGAACAGCGGCTACGGCCGTGAAAGCGGCATCGATTCGGTGCTGGCCTATACCGAGCTGAAGACCGTGTGGATCAACCTGTCCACCGCGCCCATGCCCGACCCGTTTGTGATGCGTTAAGAGGTAGCACGAGATGATCGAACCAGGCATCTACAAAGACGTGATGGGCTCCTTCCCGTCCGGCGTCACGGTGGTTACCACCCTGGACGCCGACGGCGGCATCGTCGGTATCACCGCCAGCGCGTTCAGCGCGCTGTCGATCGAGCCGGCGCTGGTGTTGTTCTGCCCCAACTACGCCTCCGACACCTACCCGATCCTGCGCGACAGCAAGCAGTTCGCCATTCACCTGCTGTCCGCCGACCAAACTGCCGAGGCTTATGCCTTCGCCGGCAAGGGCAAGGAAAAGGCCAAAGGTATCGATTGGCACCTGAGCGAGCTGGGCAACCCACTGCTGGCCAAGGCCACGGCGATCATCGAGTGCGAACTGTGGCGCGAGTACGACGGCGGTGACCACGCGATCATCGTCGGCGCGGTGAAGAACCTGGTGTTGCCGGCCAATCCGGTCACCCCGATGGTCTATCACAAAGGCAAGCTGGGCGCCCTGCCACCGCTAGGCTGAATTTGAAATGGCTGGGGCCGCAAAGCGGCCCCAATACCCCTTTTTAGGGGCCGCGCTACCCACTCACCCTCGGTTGCGGCCCCTGTTTTGATTCGGAGCAAGGCAATGAGCAACGAAAAGTACGATAAAGGCCTGCAGATACGCACCCAAGTGCTGGGCGAGGACTACGTCAACCGTTCCATCCAAAACGCCGACGAGTTCACCAAACCGCTGCAAGAACTGGTCACGGAGTACTGCTGGGGCCATGTCTGGGGCCGCGATGGCTTGTCGCTCAAAGAGCGCAGCATGATAAACTTGGCCATGATTTCCGCGCTCAACCGGCCCCACGAACTCAAGCTGCATATCCGCGGCGCATTGCGTAATGGCCTGAGCCGAGAACAGATTCGCGAGATCCTGCTCCAGGTCGGCATTTATTGCGGCGTACCCGCGGCGGTGGACAGTTTCCGCCTGGCCCGCGAAGCGTTCGCCGAAGCCGATGCGGAGTCAACCCGTTAACAACGGGCTGTTCGAACCACCGCAAGGAGCAGCACCCGGTTCGGGGTGCTCCGCGGGTTGGCGCAACAGCCTCATAAAGAGCGCACCTGATGAAACGCCAGCCACTCGACGACAGCTTCAAGGTCAACCGCAACCCCGTTACCCTGCGCGAAATCGTGCTCGACAAGCTGCGCGCCGCGATCATGAACTTCCACCTGCTGCCAGGTGACCGCCTGGTAGAGCGCGATCTCTGCGATCGCCTCGGGGTCAGCCGCACCTCGGTGCGTGAAGCCCTGCGCCACCTGGAGTCCGAAGGCCTGGTCGAGTTCGCCGACGCCAAAGGGCCGCGCGTGGCCATCATCACCCTGGAAGACGCCCGCGATATCTACGAGCTGCGCTGCGTGCTCGAAGGCCTGATCGTGCAGCTGTTCACCCTCAACGCAAAGGCCAAGGACATTCGTGCCCTGGAACGCGCGCTGGAAGTCAACCGCGAAGCCCTTGAAGAAGGCGAACTGCAACAGGTGCTCGACTCGGTGCAAGGCTTCTACGATGTGCTTCTGGAAGGCTCCGGCAACCAGGTTGCCGCCCAGCAGCTGCGCCAGTTGCAGGCCCGCATCAGCTACCTGCGCGCCACCTCGGTGTCGCAGGAGAACCGCCGCGGCGCCAGCAACCGAGAAATGGAAAAGATCGTCGAAGCGATCAAGGGCGGCGATCCGCTGGTCGCTCACCAGGCCTCGGTCGATCACGTCCGCGCCGCCGCCAAGGTAGCCCTGGACTACCTGCGTCAGAAGCAAGATGACAACCCCAAGGTGCGCGACATGGTCGAGCCCCTGGCCCTCAAAGAGCCACGTATAGAACCCCGCATAGGCCGCTGACCATGCCCAACGCCCCGCGCTATTGCCCGCACTGCACCACAGAACTGGCCCGGGGCGTTCCCACAGGCGACACCCACGAACGCCTGCACTGCACCGGCTGCGGCTACATCCACTACATCAACCCGAAGATCATCGCCGGCTGCATCATCGAGCGTGATGGCAAGTACCTGCTGTGCCAGCGCGCCATCCCGCCGCGCCCCGGCACCTGGACCTTGCCCGCAGGCTTCATGGAAGCGGGCGAAACCACCGAACAGGCGGCGTTGCGCGAGGTCTGGGAAGAAAGCGGCGTGCATGCCGAAATCGTCTCGCCCTACTCGATCTTCAGCGTGGCCAAGATCAGCGAGGTGTACATCATCTTCCGCGCCATCGCCACGCAAGAGACCGGGCAGTTCGGGCCGGAGACCTTGGCCTACAAGTTCTTCGAGCCAAATGAAATCCCTTGGGAAGAGATCTACTACCCGGCGATACGGCAGATTCTCGAACGTTACATCCTCGAGCGCCAAGCCGGGGTGTACGGGATCTACATGGGCAATGACGACACCGGCAAGGTGCATTTCATACGCTGAATAACGGCTGCCGTTAAAAACGGCTGCCGTTCAAGGATCCGGACCAGCGCCTTATCCGCAGTTTTTACGCCTTTTTCAACGGCGCCCTTCGGCCAGCATCCGCACGGCCAGGCCGGCCAGCACGGTGCCCATCAACCAGCGCTGAACGTGCTGCCACAGCGGCCGCCCACCGAGGAACACGGCGATGGACCCGGCCATCACGGCGATCACCGCATTGACCGATACACTGATGGCAATTTGAGTACAGCCCAGCACCAACGACTGCACCAGCACACTGCCGTGACCGGGCTCGATGAACTGCGGCATCAGCGACAGGTACATGACGGCGATCTTGGGGTTCAGCAAGCTGGTGGCAAAACCCATGGTGAACAGCCGCCGCGGGCTGTCCGCGGGCAGATCGCGGACCTGGAATGGCGAGTTACCGCCGGGCCGCACGGCCTGCCACGCCAGGTACAGCAGGTACAAGGCGCCACCGATGCGCAGCACGTCGTAGGCAAACGGCACGGCCATTACCAGCGCGCTGATGCCCAGTGCAGCGCAGAGCATATAGATGACGAAGCCCAGGGCCACGCCGCCGAGGGATATCAACCCGGCATTGCGACCCTGGCAAATCGAACGGGAAATCAGGTAGATCATGTTCGGGCCTGGCGTCAGCACCATGCCCAGGCAGATCAGCGCGAACGTTAGCAGTTGGGTGATTTCGGGCATGGGGCACGTCCTGGTTGTGCGAAAAGTAGCGAGGAGTGTATCCGAGCGGCGCCAGCGCCGGTAGCTTCAGCGCAACTGCCCGGCAATCAACCCCAGGGCCACTGCGATCATCGCCATGCCTGATACCCGCCCGACCATCTTCGCCGCCCCAGGTCGAGTACTCAGTACGGCCTTGGCGCCATAGCCCACCAGCGAATAGATCACCAGCGAGCTGCACAGGTGGACCAACCCCAGCAGCAGGATCTGCAACGGCACGGGCCAGCTCGATTGCGGGTCGGTAAATTGCGGCAGCAAGGCAAGAAACAACAGGAACACCTTGGGGTTCAGCCCACTCACGCAAAAGCCCTTCAATGCCCAGCGCGAACCCGACTCCCCCACGCCATCCTGCCCCGCTTGCGGCACGCCGGGGCTCAACAGCAGGTTACCGCCCAGCCACAGCAGGTAGGTACAGCCCGCCAGGGTCAGCAACATCAACGCCAGCGGGTGCCCTGCCAGCAGGCTGCCCACGCCTGCCGCCACCACCAGGGTCGCGAGAAAATGCCCGGACAACATGCCGGCCACCGCCGGCATCACCCAGCGGCCGCGCATACCCGCCGAGATGGCGTAGGCCCAGTCGGCACCCGGGGTAATCACGAACAGCAACGACACGGCCCAGAACGCCGTCAGCACACTGATTGCCACTTGAATCTTCCTTTTATCTTGGCTTGGGATGCAGAAAGATTACGGATTCCTTCGGGGCATTTTCTTTCGTATATTCCCTGCTATCGCACAAATACTGGAAGATTCTTCTCAGTGGACAGAACTGATCGCAAAATGCTTGCCGAGCTGCAAAAAGATGGGCGCCTTTCGGTGACCGAGTTGGCGGATCGCGTGGGGTTGAGTTTGTCGCCCTGCCATCGCCGGCTAAAGGCGCTGGAAGAGTCCGGCGCCATTCTCGGCTACCACGCACGCTTGGCGCCGGCCGCACTGGGGCTGAACTTCGCCGCCCTGGTGTTCGTCACCCTGCGCGAGGTAACGCGCCAGCCGGTGGCGGACTTCGAAGCGGCGCTGGCCGAGATCCCCCAGATCGTCGAAGCGCAGCGGCTGTTCGGCGACCCGGACTACCTGCTGCACGTGGTGGCGAAGGACCTACCGGCGTTTCAGAAACTGTATGACGAACACCTGACCAGCGTTCCCAATGTGAAGCGGTTGAGTTCGACTTTGGTGATGAAAGAGGTGATTCAAGACCGGCTGTTGCCGATGTAGCTGCTCGCCTGTACTGGCCCTTTCGCGGCGGTCCGGCGCGAAAGGGCCGGCACAGGTGAACTATTTATCTGCACTGAAAACGCACACTCCGCACCATCCCGGCTCCCCCCGCCAGTACCCCGGATGACGCCAACCCCCGAGGCCCAGGCCTTCCAGCCTGGTGGCCCGGTCCTTGCTACCACTCGTCCCTTAAGCTTTTGTCAGCCTTAGGTTTTTTAAGGTTTATGGGCACATATTTACTAATTTCTCGTTATCCCCACACCCCGCATCATCCCTCCAACAAGAACGCGTCGCCCTTCGCCGGCACGCACCCGGGCAGTACCCGATGCCCTACCTTGCCTTGGAGTCAGTCATGACCAGTGCAGCCAACTCGGCACCCCTCATAGAAAAACACACGATCGGCTACGTGCCCCCGCAAGACCGCCATGGAAAGGTAAGGGATCTGTTCACACTGTGGTTCGGCGGCAACATCGCGCCGCTGCCCATCGTCACCGGCGCGCTCGGCGTGCAGTTGTTTCACCTGAACCTGGTGTGGGGCATCGTCGCCATCCTGGTCGGCCACTTGGTCGGCGGGGTGCTGATGGCGCTGCACTCGGCCCAGGGCCCACAGATGGGCATCCCACAGATGATCCAAAGCCGCGCCCAGTTCGGCTCGCTCGGCGCACTGCTGGTAGTGGTGATCGCCGGGGTCATGTACATCGGCTTCTTCGCCTCCAACATCGTCCTGGCCGGTAAGTCGCTGCATGGCGTGGTCGAGGCCGTGCCCATTCCGGTGGGTATCGTCATCGGGGCGCTGGGGTCGGGCATCATCGGCATCATCGGCTACCGCTTCATCCACGTGCTCAACCGCATCGGCACCTGGGTGCTGGGCATTGGCATCGTGGTCGGCTTCGGCTATATCTTCACCCACGTGCAGAGCGACGACTTCCTCACCCGCGGCGGCTTCAACCTGGCCGGCTGGCTGGCTACGGTGTCGCTGGCGGCGCTGTGGCAGATCGCCTTTGCCCCATATGTGTCGGACTATTCGCGCTACCTGCCGGCCGACGTCAAGGTCAGTTCGACCTTCTGGACCACCTACCTGGGTTCGGCCCTGGGTTCGAGCCTGTCGTTCATCTTCGGCGCCGTGGCGGTGCTGGCGATCCCGGCCGGCATGGACACCATGGACGCGGTCAAACTGGCCACCGGCACCCTCGGCCCGATCATGCTGGTGCTGTTCTTGCTCAGCGTGATCAGCCACAACGCCCTCAACCTGTACGGCGCGGTGCTGTCGATCATCACCCTGATCCAGACGTTCGCCTACCGCTGGATCCCCACCGCCAAAAGCCGCGCGGTGCTGTCGTTGATCGTGCTGGCAGCCTGCAGCGTGGTGGCCGTGTTCGCCTCGAAGGACTTCATCGGCCACTTCGTCGACATGGTGCTGGTACTGCTGGTGGTATTGGTGCCCTGGACCGCGATCAACCTGATCGACTTCTATGTGATCCACAAGGGTGACTACGACATCCAGTCGATCTTCAAGGTCGATGGTGGCATCTACGGGCGTTACAACCCGCAGGCACTGATTGCCTACGCAGTGGGTATCGTGGTGCAGATCCCGTTCATGAATACGCCGCTGTACGTCGGGCCGATTTCCGAGCACATCAACGGCGCAGACCTGTCGTGGCTGGTGGGGCTGGTAATTACCTCGCCGTTGTACTGGTGGCTGGCTAGCCGCGACAGTGCGTATCGTCGTCGGCAGACCAGTGCCAAACTGGCGGCGGCATAAACTACTGAGCCAGGCATCGCCCTGAGCTCGTCGCCGGGCTCAAGGGCACCCGCCTGCTCGATGCGCTGCGATGCGGCTAGTTTCGCTGCCGCGATGAGAACCTCGCGGCCTCTCAAGCATGTGTTTAACGTCAGCCCATTTCCTGGGGCCCCACACACAACGCCATGAACCGCGCCGCCGCCCGCGAGGGCGTGGCCGCATGGGGCATCAAGATAGAAAAGCGCCTCACCAACGGCTGCGGTGCAATCCGCAACCGCCGCAACACGCCATCCTCATGCCGAATCGACATGGCCGACACAAAGCCAATACCCATCCCTGCCCGCACCGCCTCCTTTACCCCCTCTACCCCGGCAATCTCCAGCGCGACGCGCATTGCCACGCCATTGCGGGCAAACGCCCGCTCGACAATCTGCCTCACCCCCGAGCCACTCTCGCGCAGCACCAGTGGGTAGGCACCTAGCGCCTCCAGGGTCTGCTGTTCTTCACCTGCCAGCGGATGACCACTGGGCACGATTGCGACGATCTCGTCCTCACGCCACGGCGTTACCCCGGTGCCCAGGGGCAGCTCCTGCCCGGGAGGCCCCTCGATCAAGGCGATATCGACACTGCCCAGCGCGGCGACAATTTCAGCTGTGTTGCCATTAGAGGTGCTCACCGACACGTCGGGGTAGCGGGCATGGAAGTCGGCGATCAGATAAGGCAGCAGATAGCTGGCCGGCGTGGTACTGGCGCCGATCCGCAAGCTGCCGCGCTCCAGGCCGCGCATCGCCTCGCGCAGGGCCTGAGCCTGGCGAAAGGTATCGCGCAGGCGCTCGGCATGGGCCAGCAACTGCTCCCCCGCAGCCGTGAGCCGCACGCCGCGGCCGGCGCGTTGGTAGAGAGGTTCGCCGAACGCCTCCTGCAGCAACTTGAGCTGCCCGGACACCGCAGGCTGCGACAGGTGCAAAGCCTGGGCCGCATGGCTGATGTTGCCATGCTCGGCGACGGTGGCGAATGTTATCAGCTGTTCTGGGGTCATGAATTCAAAATATCAGCTAAACGGATACTTCACATCCTAAATTACGATTTTTTATAAGCTTATAACCAGATTAACGTAGGCCTTGTCGAAATACTTTTCCCGGAGGACTCACATGGCCACGGTTCCGTCCCACCCCGCCTACACGCCTACCCTCTCTACCCGAGGGCGGCTCAATGGCATTCTGTTCGTCGCCCTGTTCGCGCTTGCCGTCACTCAGCTTGCGGCGTTGCCTGCCATCGCCAATCTGGGTATCAGCCCATTGATTGTCGGTATCGTCGCTGGTGCCTTGTACGGCAACGCGCTGCGCGATGGTGTGCCGGCCAGTTGGGCCGCTGGTATCAACTTCTCGGCCCGCGGGCTGTTGCGCATCGCGGTGGCATTTTTCGGCCTGCGGGTTAGCCTGCAGGAAATCGCCGAAGTCGGCTGGTCGGGGCTGACGGTTTCGTTGCTGGTGGTGGTCAGCACCCTGTTGATCGGCCTGTGGTGTGGCATGAAGCTGCTCAAGCTGGACCGCGACACCGCGCTGCTCACCGCTGCCGGCAGTGCCATCTGCGGCGCCGCTGCGGTGCTGGCCTTCGAATCGGCGCTGCGCAGCGCCCCGCATAAAAGTGCCATGGCAGTCGGCAGCGTGGTGCTGTTCGGGACCCTGTCGATGTTCCTTTACCCGCTGGCCATCAATGCCGGCTGGCTGCACTTGGATACCCTGGGCGCCGGCCTGTTCCTGGGCGGCACACTCCACGAAGTGGCCCAGGTGGTAGGCGCAGCGAGCAACGTCAGCCCCGAGGTAACGCATATCGCCACCATCGTGAAGATGACCCGGGTGATGTTGCTGGTACCGGTGCTGCTGGTGGTGGGGCTGTGGATCAGCCGTTCGCGCAAAGCAGGTCAAGGGCAAGGCAACGGGCGCATCGCCATGCCCTGGTTCGCGTTCGGCTTCCTGGCCCTGGTGCTGGTGAACTCGCTGCAGGTGCTGCCCGGCAATGTGACCCAGGCAATCAACAGCCTCGACACCTTTGCCTTGACCATGGCCATGACGGCACTGGGGATGGAAACGCGCTTCAGCCAGATCCGCCAGGCAGGGCCACGGGCGCTGCTTACCGGGGCAATCCTGAACCTGTGGCTGGTGGGGGGTGGGCTGGCGATTACCCTCGGGGTGCAGAAGCTGCTCGGGTGATCTGAGACCGCGTTGCCTGCTTCCAGAGCCTGCGCCAAACCTGTGGGAGCGGGCTTGCCCGCGAATAAAGCGACGCGGTCTCAAGGTTTTTCAGCGCCCCCCTCGTTGCCGCCCACATTTCTCGGTATGGTGGTGTCAAAGAAGGATGTTTTACCCGCACAGGAAAGACTTAGATGCCTCAACGCCATGTCATAAATGCATCCGTCAGCCCCAAAGGCAGCCTGGAGACGCTGTCGCAACGTGAAGTGCAGCAACTGAGTGAAGTCGGTACCGGTAGCCTTTACACCCTGTTCCGCCAGTGCGCCCTGGCCATTCTCAATACCGGCGCGCATGTCGACAATGCCAAGACCATCCTCGAGGCCTACAAGGACTTCGAGGTGCGTATCCACCAGCAGGACCGCGGCGTACGCCTTGAGCTGTTGAACGCCCCGGCCGATGCCTTCGTCGATGGCGAGATGATCGCCAGCACCCGTGAAATGCTGTTCAGCGCCCTGCGCGACATCGTCTACACCGAAAGTGAGCTGGCCAGCCAGCGCATCGACCTGGAAAGCTCCCAGGGCATCACCGATTACGTGTTCCACCTGCTGCGCAACGCCCGCACCCTGCGCCCCGGCGTGGAACCGAAGATGGTGGTGTGCTGGGGCGGCCACTCGATCAGCAGCGAGGAATATCAGTACACCAAAAAGGTCGGCCACGAGCTGGGCCTGCGCAAGCTGGACGTCTGCACCGGTTGCGGCCCTGGCGTGATGAAGGGCCCGATGAAGGGCGCCACCATCGCCCACGCCAAGCAACGCATGCACGGCAGCCGCTACCTGGGGTTGACCGAGCCGGGCATCATCGCCGCCGAGGCGCCCAACCCGATCGTCAACGAGCTGGTGATCCTGCCAGACATCGAGAAGCGCCTTGAAGCCTTCGTGCGTGTCGGTCACGGGATCATCATCTTCCCGGGCGGCGCCGGTACTGCCGAGGAGTTCCTCTACCTGCTCGGCATTCTCATGCACCCGGACAACCAAGGCCTGCCCTTCCCGGTCGTCATCACCGGCCCGCGCAGTGCCGAGCCGTTCCTGCTGCAACTGCACGCCTTCGTCGGCGCCACCCTCGGTAAAGCCGCCCAAGGCCACTACCAGATCATCATCGATGACCCGGCCGAAGTGGCGCGGCACATGGTCGAGGGGCTCAAGGAGGTCAAGCAGTTCCGTCGCGAGCGCAATGACGCCTTCCACTTCAACTGGCTGCTGAAGATCGATGAAGGCTTCCAGCACCCGTTCGACCCGACCCACGCCAACATGGCCGAGCTGGCCCTGCGCCACGAGCTGCCGCCGCATGAACTGGCCGCCAACCTGCGCCGAGCGTTTTCCGGCATCGTTGCAGGTAACGTCAAGGACAAAGGCATCCGCCTGATCGAAGAACACGGGCCGTACCAGATCCGTGGCGACAGTGCGGTACTGGAGCCACTGGGCCGGTTGTTACAAGCGTTCGTCGACCAGCACCGGATGAAGTTGCCGGGCGGTGCCGCGTATGTGCCGTGCTACCAGGTAGTGACCTGAAAACAATGGCCTAGCGCTTGATCTTGATCTTGATCTTGATCTGCTTTTGATCTTGATCTGGCTTTTGACCTTCAGCGACTCAGGAGGCCGAGCGCAGGACTTGCGAAGGGAGGTGACGGGCAAGGATGCCCGTCAAGCGCTGGGGCCCAGGATGGGCCCTACAGCGCGGTCCTCCCGGGAGCAAGGCCGAGGTGACTAAGCGTCAGCGCCGCCACTGGATCAACCCCAGCCATCAAAACCAACACCAAAAAAACAATCAAGAAGCCAGCCCCGCTCGCTCACCGTCAAAGCACCCGTTTGATCAACGGTTCCAGCCGGCTGTAGCGCAACCGCCGGAGCAACTTGCGTACCTCCTTGGGGTGCTCGGCCTTGACCCCCAGCTCGGCCGCTGAGTCGATTTTCCTTGCATGCCGGCGTATCCCCGCCAACTCCGCCTCCCGCGGCACCAGCCACTGCCCTTCGGGGTCATCGATCAGCAGGCCATTCTCAAGGTCCAGGTTGAACCCACGCGGATTGAGGTTGTTACCGGTCAGCAGCGAAAAACGCTGGTCGATCCACAGCCCCTTGGC
Organism: Pseudomonas sp. E1MeOHC2; assembly: GCF_058745025.1. Classification (NCBI taxonomy): domain Bacteria; kingdom Pseudomonadati; phylum Pseudomonadota; class Gammaproteobacteria; order Pseudomonadales; family Pseudomonadaceae; genus Pseudomonas; species Pseudomonas sp. E1MeOHC2. The sequence continues at coordinate 4,800,843 of NZ_CP196675.1, read as the reverse complement.
ATGAAAGGTGTGCCCGGGATCGTTCCAGATCCGCACTTCGAGCTGGCCACTGGCAAGCGCGGCCTGGCGACGACGGGTAAAGGCGCGCAGGTTATCCTCATAAAGGTAAGGCAATGCGCCGCTGGCACTGAACGGCTCGCCAGGGGCGATATAGAAGTCATTGGCAGTGCGATCGCCGACGATCAGCTCCAGCCGCACGCCACGGTCTAGCGCGTGGTCGATTTCGCGCATCAATACCCGAGGCGGATTGAAATAGGGTGTGCTGATGATGATCTGCGCGCGCGCACCGGCCAGCAGTGCGCAAAGTGCTTTGTTGAGCGGATTGCCCCGCCCGACGCCAAGCAGAGGGATGACCCGCAAGCCCTGCCCCGCTTCGCCAGTCGGCACGTCATAGACCATGCGCCGCAGCCGCGCACGCAGCCGCCGGATGTCACCGCGCAAGCTGCGGGTGGCGGGCGGCGCCGGCAGGTCGAGGCGCGGCGTAGCCGTGTGGTGCAGTAGACGACGCACCAGATCGACCATGGCATCGGCCAGCGCGGGCGACTCGAACACGTGATAGCGGTCCAACCGGTAGCGGTCAAAACGGTGCAGGTACACGTTGTTGAGGCTGGCACCGGTGTAGATCACACAGTCGTCAATGATGCTGCCTTTGAGGTGCAATACGCCAAACAGCTCACGGGTCTGCACCGGCACGCCATGGATCACCACGTCCAGCCCACGCAGCTGGCGCTGGGCCTGGTACCAGGCGGCATTGCCAGGCTGGCGCCCGCCCCCCAGCAAGCCACGACGGGCACGGAACCAATCAACCACAATGACGATTTCCAGGCCTGGCCGCGCGGCCTTGGCCTGGTACAGGGCATCCAGCACTTCCTGCCCGGCCTCGTCTTCCTGCAAGTACAAGGCGACGATGACGATGCGCCGGGTCGCCGCCGCGATGCGCTCAAGCAGGCACCTGCGGTAGGCCGCTGCATCGGGCACTACCTGGATCGCCTCAGGCGCGATGGCGAAACCTGGCAGCGCCGCCAGCATGGATTCGGGGTTCACGTTGGTTCACCTTCTGTTTGCAATCAGGTCCATTCCTGGCCGCCAGCCCGGGGTGTAGATCGACCGGGTAACGACCTATAACAACAAGAATCATGCGAGGCCTGTGTTTCTCAATGCCCCCGACGAATCACGCCTCAGCTTGCACAGGAAGATCGCAATGGTCCACCCCGTTTCTGAATTGGTGGGATGGCTACCGGCCCATTCGCGGGCAAGCCCGCTCCCACAGGTCCAACACCAGGCTTGAGACGGTGCTGATCCTGTGGGAGCGGGCTTGCCCGCGAATGGGCTGCAAAGCAGCTCCGGTCATGCACTCAACTCAAATCAAAGCGGTCCAGCTCCATCACCTTGACCCACGCTGCGATGAAGGCCTTCACGAACTTGTCCTGGCCATCGCTGCTGCCATACACCTCGCTCAGAGCGCGCAACTGGGCATGGGAGCCGAACACCTGGTCAACGCGGCTACCCGTCCATTTCACCTGCCCGGTATTTCGGTCACGGCCCTCAAACCGCTCGTTGTCAGCCGACGTCGGCTTCCACTCCACGCCCATGTCCAGCAGGTTGCGGAAGAAGTCGTTGCTCAAGGTACCGGGTTTGTCAGTAAACACCCCATCCTTGCTGCCACCGTGGTTGGCGCCCAGCACGCGCAGGCCACCGATCAGCGCGGTCAGCTCGGGCGCAGTCAGCGTCAGCAGTTGGGCCTTGTCCAGCAGCAGTTTCTCGGCCTTGACGCTGTAACGGTCCTTGGTGAAATTGCGGAAGCCATCTGCCAACGGTTCCAGCACCGCGAACGACTCGACATCGGTCTGTTCCTGCGAAGCATCGACGCGACCGGGGCGGAACGCGACGCTGGCGCTGTAACCCGCATCCTTGGCTGCCTTTTCCACCGCTGCGGTACCCGCCAGCACAATCAGGTCGGCCAGGGAGACCTTCTTGCCGCCGTTGTTGAACTCGCTCTGGATCCTCTCCAGTGCCGCCAGCACCTTGCCCACGCCCTGGTTTGCGGCCCAGTCTTTCTGCGGCGCCAGGCGCAAGCGTGCACCATTGGCGCCACCGCGCTTGTCGGACCCACGGAAGGTCGAAGCGGATGCCCAGGCAGCAGAAACCAGCTCGCCCACGCTCAAGCCCGAAGCCAGGACCTTGGTTTTGAGCCCAGCGATATCCTGCTCACTCAGCGACGACGGGTCGGCTTTGGGCAGCGGGTCTTGCCACAGCAGCTCTTCGTTGGGCATTTCCGGCCCGAGGTAGCGCGCAAGCGGGCCCATGTCGCGGTGGATCAGTTTGTACCAAGCACGGGCGAACGCATCCGCCAACTGCTCGGGGTTGTCCTTGAAGCGCCGGGCGATCGGCTCGTAGATCGGGTCGAAACGCAGCGCCAGGTCGGAGGTGAGCATGGATGGCGCATGTTTTTTGCTCGGGTCATGGGCATCCGGCACGGTGCCTGCGCCCTTGCCTTCCTTAGGCCGCCACTGGTGCGCGCCGGCCGGGCTCTTGGTCAGCTCCCAGTCGAAGTTGAACAGGTTGTTGAGGTACTCGTTGCTCCATTGGGTTGGAGTAGACGTCCAGGTCACCTCCAGGCCGCTGGTGATGGTGTCGCCTCCCTTGCCGGTGCCGAACGTGTTGGCCCAGCCCAGGCCTTGCTGCTCCAGGCCTGCGGCTTCCGGTTCGGGGCCGACGTTATCGGCCGGGCCGGCGCCATGAGTCTTGCCGAACGCATGGCCACCCGCGATCAGGGCTACGGTTTCCTCATCGTTCATGGCCATGCGGCCGAACGTCTCACGGATGTCCTTGCCCGACGCGACCGGGTCGGGGTTGCCTTCAGGGCCTTCCGGGTTGACGTAGATCAGGCCCATCTGCACGGCGGCCAGCGGGTTTTCCAGGTTGCGCTCGGCGGACAGGTCGCGGTTCTGTTCTTCGCCGTGCTTGGCAGGTTCGGCCACCAAGTCACCTTCACCGGGTGGCTGGGCCTTGACCTGCTCCTTGCCGTAGCGGGTATCGCCGCCCAGCCAGACCTTTTCCGAACCCCAGTACACGTCCTCATCCGGCTCCCACACATCGGCGCGCCCGCCAGAGAAACCAAAGGTCTTGAAGCCCATGGACTCCAGCGCAACGTTACCGGTGAGGACGATCAGGTCGGCCCAGGAAATCTTGTTGCCGTACTTCTGCTTGATCGGCCACAGGAGGCGCCGGGCCTTGTCCAGGCTAACGTTGTCCGGCCAGCTGTTGAGCGGCGCGAAGCGTTGCTGACCCGAGCCTGCGCCACCTCGGCCATCACCAATACGGTAAGTCCCAGCGCTGTGCCAGGCCATGCGGATGAACAGCGGGCCATAGTGGCCGAAGTCGGCGGGCCACCACGCCTGGGAGTCGGTCATCAGGGCCTTCAGGTCTTGCTTGAGGGCCTGGAAATCGAGGCTTTTGAAGGCTTTGGCGTAGTCGAAATCCGGGTCCATCGGATCGGACTTGGAAGAATGTTGGTGGAGGATCCTCAGGTTGAGCTGGTCAGGCCACCAGTCACGGTTGGTGGTGCCGCCACCTGCGGTTTGATGGAACGGGCATTTCGATTCGTTCGACATCTGTGGGTACCTCTGGGTCGGTTATCCAGATTTCCGGTCTATGCCAGGTGTTCTATCAGCCGAGCACTTGGGCTCATGCCTACCCCTCATCAGGTCGGGTCGGTCTTTTGCCGACGCGGGGCGCGCGATGCTGTCATGGCGGGGTGGCACGGTCTTGAACACAGGTGCTCAGACGCGACCCGCAGGCGGAATTCGCAAGGCCAGGGGAAAGACTAGTCGAGCTTGGGCAGACTTCTAATAGAGCGCGTATTCCGGGGTAATAGGCTGGCTCTGTCAGCGCTTTTCCGTGCCGGCCTCTTCGCGGGGCAAGCCCGCTCCCACAGGTTTCGCACGGGCCTCGAATCTTGTGCAGTACTTGTGCAATGGTGCCCAGGACAACGAACCGGCGGTTTCACTTGCGCCGCTGCATCCACGCCGCGCCCAGCCCACTGAGGCAGATGATCGAGATGCCCACCAGGCTCAGGCTGTCCGGCACCTGGCCAAAGATCAACAGCCCGAGCAGCCCGGCAAACACGATCTGGCAGTAACTGAACGGTGCCAGCAACGCAGGGGCTGCATGGCGAAACGCCTGGGTCAGCAGCAAGTGGGCAGTCATGCCGAAACCACCCAGCGCCAGCATCAACAGCGCGTGGTCCCAGCGCGGCACTTCCCAGAAGAACGGCACCAATGCACTCATTGCCAGGGTGTTGCACAGCCCTGCATAGAAGTTACTGGTGGTCGGGCTGTCATGGGCAGCCAGAATTCGTGTCAGCAACTGATAGAAGCAGAAGCCCAGCGCCGAGCCGAAGGGGTACAGGATCGCCGGCGTAAACATCGCGCCACCGGGGTGCACCACCACCACCACCCCGATAAAGCCCATCACTACCGCCACCCACTGCCCCACCGTCACCCGCTCTTTGAGCAGCGGCGCCGACAAGGCGGTGACCAGCACAGGCGCAAGGAAGTTGACCGCCGTGGCCTCGGCCAGCGGCAGGTACTGCAGGCCGGTGGTAAACAGCAGGCTGGTGCTGAGCAGGCTCAAGGCACGCAGGGTCTGCAACAGCGGGCGACGGGTGCGCAGTACGTTGAGGCCAGACTTTGGCAGGAAAATCCCGGCCATCAGCAGGGTGTGCACCACATAGCGGGCCCACACCACCATGATGATCGGGTACAGGCCACCGAGGAACTTGGACAGGGCATCGTGACTGGCAAACAGGAACGTCGCCATCACCACCAGGGCGATGCCACGCAGTGGTTGGTTGACTCCGGACAGCGGTGTGCTGGAACTCATGGCGTTCTCGACGGCGGCGCGGCTGGATGCTGTGCCCAGGGAAAGCCGCGCAGGGCAGGCCTGGCGGATGCAACAGCTCGAATTCTAGAAGAGATGCAAGAGAATAAGGAAGTTCAAATGCCGCCTGTCCAGGCCTGAAGCAGTTTCTGTTCGCTGATCGACCACTTTCGGCCTGCCGCGCATGGTCCGCACCGCGCTGATCGAAGACCATCTGCTACGGACTCTGCAACCACTACAAGGAATTGTCATGCGAAGGCTCACCACCCACAACGGCCTGGACCTGCCCTGCATTGGCCTGGGCACCTGGCCGATGACCGGCACCGAGTGCACCCAGGCCGTGCGCCAGGCCCTGGACCTGGGCTACCGACACATCGACACCGCCACCGCCTACAACAATGAAGCGGCTGTGGGCCAAGCCCTGCGCGAAAGCGACGTGCCACGCGAGCAGATCCACCTGACCACCAAGGTCTGGTGGGATCGCCTGGAACCCAACGCCATGCGTCAGTCGCTGGAAGCCAGCCTGCGCGCGCTGGGCACCGAGCAGGTAGACCTGTTCCACATCCACTGGCCCGGCAAGGACTGGGACCTGGCCCGCAGCATCGAAACCCTGGTGGCCCTGCGTGACGAGGGCAAGGCGCGCAGCATTGGCGTGGCCAATTTCCCACTGGGCCTGCTGCGCCAAGTGGTCGAGACCCTGGGCGCACCGTTGTCAGCCATCCAGGTGGAGTACCACGTGCTGCTCGATCAACAACCGCTGCTCGACTATGCGCGCCGCCACGACCTTTTGCTCACGGCTTATACCCCGCTGGCACGCGGGCAGGCCGCGCAGCAACCGGTGATCCAGTCGATTGCCCGCAAGCATGGCGTACTGCCGAGCCAGGTGGCGCTGAAGTGGTTGCTCGACCAGGATGGCGTGGCGGTGATCCCAAAGGCCAGCAGCCGCGAAAACCAGCTGGCGAACCTGGCGGCTCAGGATGTGCGGCTGGATGATGAAGACCGGGCGTTGATTGCAGGTTTGCCGAAGGATCGGCGCGTGGTCAGCCCTGAGTTCGCGCCTGACTGGAATAGCTGAGCGTGAGCGGGGCCGCTACGCGCCCCATCGCCGGCAAGCCAGCCTCCAATCCTGTGGGAGCGGGCTTGCCCGCGAATGGGCACACGCGACGCCTGGCACCGGCTTCGCCGGTGTTCGCGGGGCAAGCCCGCTCCCACGGGCCTGGCTATCACCTAATCCGCCAACAAAACCACCTGCTTCAAACGCTCACTCGCCGGCGCCGGCCGGCCATACAGATAACCCTGGAAGTGCGAGCACCCTTCCGCCGCCAGCCGCCGCATCTGCTCTTCTGATTCCACGCCCTCGGCGGTGGTCTTGATCATCAGGCTGTTGGACAGCTCGGTAATGGCACGAATGATCGACATCGCTTCGCGGCTGTCGCACATGTCATGCACGAACGACTTGTCGATCTTGATGCGGTCGAACGGGAACGAGCGCAGATACCCCAGCGACGAATACCCGGTGCCGAAATCGTCCAGTGAAATGGACACCCCAAGGTCCTTCAGCGCTCTCAGGGTGCGCACGTTCTCTTCACTGTTGCCCAGCAACACCGACTCGGTGATCTCCAGCTCAAGGCGTCGCGCCGGCAGGCCCGAGTCAGCCAAGGCCAGGGCCACGATGTGGACCAGGTTGGCATGCTTGAACTGCACCGGGGACAGGTTGACCGACACCATCTGCTCGCTGTCCCAGCTGGCCGCTTCTTGGCAGGCCAGGTTCAATGCGCGGATGCCGAGTTCATGGATCAACCCGGTCTCTTCAGCGATGGGGATGAAGTCCATGGGCATGACCATGCCGCGGCTCGGGTGCTCCCAGCGCATCAACGCTTCGTAACCCGTCACGCTGCTGGTCTGCTGGTCGACCACCGGCTGATAGTGCAACTGCAGCTGGCCCAGGTGCAACGCCGTGCGCAGGTCGGTTTCGACCAGGCGGCGCTGGCGGGCGGCCACATCCAGTTCGACGTTGAAGCACTCGTAACGGTTGCGCCCATTGCGCTTGGCTTCGTACAGGGCCATGTCGGCGTAGCCCAGCAGTTGCTCGGCTTGGTCGTTGTCGTCCGGGGCAATGGCCACGCCGATACTCACACCCACGCTGAACTGGTGCCCCTCGATCTGAAACGGCGGGCAGATCGCATTGATCAGACGCTGGGCGGTGTTGCACGCGGCATCACGGCCATCCAGGCCAGTGAGCACCACGGCAAACTCGTCACCGCCCAGGCGGGCCAGGGTGTCGTGCTCGCGCAGTTCGCGGCGCAGGCGCTTGCCCAGGGCACGCAGCAGTTTGTCGCCGAAGGCATGGCCGAGCGAATCGTTGATGTTCTTGAAATTGTCCAGGTCCAGGCACAGGGCAGCAGTCAGCTTGGCGTGCTCATCACCGCGCACCAGGGCTTGGCGCAGGCGCTCATGGAACAGCGTGCGGTTGGGCAGCCCGGTCAGGGCATCGTGGTGCGCCATATGGTGGATCTGCGCATGGGCGGCCAACTCTTCGGTGGCATCTTCGGCCACGAACAACACGTAGTCGGCCTGGCCCTTGCGGTTCTGGCTGAGCAGCGTACGGCTACGCAAGGTGCGTGGGCCACACACGGTGTCGACTCGGGTCTCGTCGGCGTAGCCTTTGGTGCTGCGCGCGCCACGGGCGAGCTGTTGCTCCAGGTACTGGGCAGCGGGCGGCGCCAGGCTGTCGGCGGGCAGTTGCCCGATCATGCTCGTGCCTGGCCCACCGAACAGGCGCTCTGCCTGTTGGTTGGCCAGCAGGATGCGCTGGCTCTCCAGGTCCTGGACGATGACACTGGCGGGGATGTTGGCAATTACCGAGTCGAGAAACTGCGACAGCTTGGCCATCTCCTGGCTGTACTGTTCGGCCAATTCCTTGGCCTTGAGCAGCTCAAGCTCCTGATGATGGCGTTCGGAGATGTCGCGGGTGACCTTGGCGAACCCTACGAGGCGGCCGGAATCGTCGCGCACTGCGTCGATCACCACATGCGCATGGAAGGCCGAGCCATCCTTGCGCAGGCGCGAGCCCACCTCTTCGAAGCGCCCCGTGCTACGCGCCTGTTCAAGGTTGTAGTCGGGCAGCCCGGCCGCACGTTCGGCATCGCTGTAGAACACCGAGTAATGCTGGCCGACGATCTCGTCGGCATGGTACCCCTTGGCCCGCTGGGCGCCGGGGTTCCAGTTGGCGACGACGCCTTCGGGGGTAAGCAGGTAGATGGCATAGTCCACCACACTCTGGATCAACAGCCGGTACATGATGTCGGGGCTTGCGACTAGCGACATGAAATTAACCTGAACCTTCGACGGGCACGAAAAGGAACCCCGACACTGCGCGGCCGGGTCTTGTACAGAGGTAGTGGCATTATGCCGCTCACCTGATTTTTGTGAAGTGGTTCACAAAAATTTGCTGCACTGTTCTTTGCCGTACCAAGGGGTGAAGGCGGGGATGTGCCTGACTTGGGTTTGATGGTGGGGCGAAGATCGAGCGCCCCCTCAAACCACGCCAGGCACTTCAACGCAGGCCCCTCACCCTTCATCAATACCTGATCATCACCGACTTGAGCTCGGTGTAATCCTCGATGAACGCACTGCCAAACTCACGCCCTACCCCCGATGCCTTGGACCCACCAAACGGCACCGCCGGGTCGAGGAAGGTGTGCATGTTGACCCACACCGTGCCCGCCTCGATCTGCGGGATCAGCCGCAGCGCCTTGGACAGGTCATTGGTCCACAGGCTAGCAGTCAGGCCATAAGGGCTGTCGTTCATCAGCGCCAGCAGCTGCGCTTCGTCATCGAACGGCAGCACGCAGACGATCGGGCCAAAGGTTTCCTCGTGCAGCAACGGGTCGCTGGCGTCATTGGCCAGCACCACCGTAGGTTCGACGAAATACCCCGGCCGATCGAGCGCCCTGGCCCCACAGATCACCGTGTTGCTGGCACGGGCCCGCTCGAAGAAGCCGAGAATCTTCTGCAGGTGCGCGGCATTGGCCAACGGGCCGAACTGGGCCTCGGGGTCCAGTGCCGAGCCGATCTTCAACTGCCCCAGCGCTTCACCCAGTTTGCGCGTGAATGCCTCGACCTTGCTGCGGTGCACATACACCCGCTCCGGTGACGCGCACACCTGCCCCTGGTGCACGAAGGCGGTCTGCAGGATGCCCGCCACCGCGCTGTCCACGTCCACATCGGCCAGCAAGGCCGCCGGGTTCTTGCCACCCAACTCCAACGTGGCGCGGGTCAGGTTGGCCGCCATCGCGGCCTTGCCGACGGCGATACCGGTCGGCACAGACCCGGTGAACGCCACCTTGGCCACCTGCGGGTGCTCGATCAACCGCTGGCCCGCCTGCCCTCGCCCGTTGACCACGTTGAAGGCACCCGCCGGCACCCCTGCCTCGACCGCAAGTTCGGCGATGCGCAACAGCGTCAGCGGCGTGAACTCGCTGGGTTTGACCACAATGGTGCAACCGGTCACCAACGCCGAGGCGATTTTCCAAATACCGATCATCACCGAGAAATTCCACGGCACGATCCCCGCCACCACGCCCACCGGCTCGCGCAGGGTAAAGGCGGTGTAGCGCTCGCCAGCGAATGAAGGCAGTGACGGGGTCATGGTTTGCCCAGTGATCTTGGTCGCCCAACCCGCGAAGTAACGCAGGAAGACTACACTTTGGGCGATCTCCAGCCCACGCGAGAGGTTGATCGACTTGCCCGAGCACAGGGTCTCGAGCTGTGCCAACTCCTCGGCATTGGCCTCGATCAGGTCCGCCAGGCGGTTGAGCACCACGCCTTTCTGATAAGGCGAAACCTCGGCCCAACTGCCTTTGAACGCCTGCCGTGCACTGACCACTGCGCGCACCACTTCCGCCTCACTGGCCTCGGCGACACGGCTGATGACTGCGCCACTCGACGGGTCGTGGATGTCGATCGACGGCCCCGCCTCAGCCGCCAGGTACTGGCCATCGATGAAATGGCCATGGGGCCTGGCGAGGAACTCGACCACGGCAGGTAACAGCTGGATATCGCTCATGACATGACTCCTGGAAGGCAGCGCAAAAGGGTGTGCGGGCCGATCTTCAGGCCCGCGCCCACCCGCCTGCCAGCCCCGACGGGCGTTTTGTCAGGGAGCCTCAAGAGAATGTCACGCTGGCCAAATCACCACGCTGGCCCAGGCGGCACACTGCGATCACTGCGATTTCTGCATAACCCATAACAACATCGGAGATAGCCAATGCGTCGCGTAGACAGGCTTAGCATCTCGGCAGCCCTGGCCTTGGCCTTGGCCGCGAGCACAAGCGCGGTGCGGGCCGACCTGCCCGCCGAAGAGATCGGCCAGAACAGCCTGCCGTTCCCGCCGGACCCACACCGTGTCTACATCCTCGATGTGGACTTCAAAAACCCCATCGCCGGCAAGGTGGTGGTGGTCGACCCCAAGGCCAAACGCATGCTCGGCATGACCACCAACGCCTTCGTCGCCCCAACGGCGCTGAGCCCGGACAACCGCACCTTGTATTCGGCCAACCTGTTCTACTCGCGTGGCACCTATGGCGAACGCAGCGACGTGCTGGTGGCCTGGGACACCCAGACCCTGCGCCCGCAATGGGAAGTGGTATTGCCTGCCAAACGCGCATCCACGCTTACCGAAAAGTACGCCATGGGTGTCAGTGCCGACAGCAAGCTGGCGTATGTCTTCAACCTCACGCCGTCGACGTCGGTGACCGTGGTCAATACCCAGACGCACAAGGTCGCCAGCGAAGTCGCCATCAGCGGCTGCGTGCTCAACTACCCGGTCGGCAAGCGCAGCTTCGCATCACTGTGCGGTGACGGTCAGTTGCTGGTAGTGACCCTGGATGATGAAGGCAAGGAGGTCTCGCGCACCCAGACGCCCTTCTTCGACCCGAACAAGGTCCGCCTCAACGAGCGCGCCATCGCCAACGGCGACACCTACTATTTCACTACCACCCATGGCGAGGTGTACCCGGTGAGTTTCGAGGGTGGCAAGGCCAAGCCGCAGCCTACCTGGTCACTGGTCAGCGACGAAGAGCGTAAGCAAGGCTGGGCGCCGGGTGGCTGGCAGGCCCTGGCCCTGGCGCCCGGCCTGAACCGGCTGTATGCGCTGATGCATGACCAGCACACCGATGGCAAATGGGAAGACCCGAGCACCACCATCTGGGCGTTCGACCTGAAGACCGGCAAGAAGCTCGGCACCCTCGACTCGCCCAAGCCGGTCTGGAGCCTGCAGGCCAGCCATGACAAGGCGCCCATCCTGGTGGCCACCGACCTGGAAGGCGGCGTGCAGTTCTTCGACCTGGCCACTGGCAAGCACAGCGGTGCCATGGACCAGATCGCCGACACGCCCGTGCTCACCTTGGCCCCTTGGTAAGTGGGAGACCTCATCATGCTCGATCCTGTCCTTGTGATTGCCAGCAGCACCGCCCTGGCGACGCTGCTGGCCAGTGCCGCCAGCCACAAGCTGCGCGACCTGCGCGCCTTCAGCAGCATCGTGCGCGCCTACCAGCTGCTGCCGGCGCCCCTGGCCCCCGCCGCCACGGCAAGCCTTGCGCTGGCCGAACTGGCCCTCGCGCTGGCCCTGCTGCTGCCCAGCGGGCGCGCCAGCGCAGCGTTGGGGGTGGCCCTGTTGATGGCGCTGTATGCCAGCGCCATCGGCATCAACCTCTGGCGCGGCCGCCGCGACATCGATTGCGGCTGTTCAGGCCCTGGCGCTGCCCAGCCACTGCGCCCGGTGCTGCTGTTGCGCAACCTGGTGATCGCCCTGCTGGCCGGCCTGGCGGCGCTGCCGATGGCCGAGCGTGCACTCGGTGCCCTGGATATTTTCGTGGTGATCGCGGCCAGTGCCGTGGCGCTGTTGATTCATGTGGCGGTGGATGGCCTGCTGGCCAACCAGCCGCGTCTTGCCAAATTGACTGGGAGATAACCCATGCAACTGCTTATCGCATCGAACATTCTGCTCTGGCTGCTGCTGATTGCGGTGGCGTTCACGGTCATGGCTCTGGTACGCCAGATCGGCGTGCTGCATGGCCGCATCGCCCCTGCCGGGGCGCTGATGGTGGACAAAGGCGTGACGGTCAACGACCCCGCCCCGCAAGTCACCGCCGCCGACCGCCACGGCCGCCCGGTGAACATCGGCTACCAGGGCGAACGCTCGCAGTTGCTGTTCTTCCTTGCCCCCGGCTGCCCGGTGTGCAAATCGCTGCTGCCGGCAGTCAAGTCGATCGCCAAGGACAACAGCGGCGCGCTGGACGTGATCTATGTCAGTGACGGTGATTTTGCCGAACAGCAGGCCCTGATCGAAGCCAACGACCTGCAGCAGGCCACCTACGTGGTCGGCCCCGAGATCGGCATGACCTACCAGATCGGCAAGCTGCCCTACGCCGTATTGATCGACCAGGCCGGCACCCTGCGCGCCAAGGGCCTGGTCAACTCCCGCGAGCACCTGGACAGCCTGTTCGAGACCGTGCACCTGGGCAGCGCCAGCTTGCAGCAGTACCTGCACGGCAACCCCGCGCAGGGCCATGCCCATAGCCATGACCACGCCCACCCACACAGCGCGCAGCACTGATCGCGGAGCACACCATGAGTTTTCTCGACAAACTGTTTGAACGCTCCAGCCGTCATGTCGCCGACACCACCTCGCGGCGCAAAGTGCTGGCGCGCCTGGGCTCGCTGATCGTCGCGGGCGCTGCCCTGCCGGTGCTGCTGCCGATCGACCGCACCGCCAAGGCGCTGGCCGCCGAGCAACCGAAGATGGGAGACCCTGGCGACCCGACCAGCTGCGACTACTGGCGCAACTGCTCGATCGACGGTTTTTTATGCTCCTGCTGCGGCGGGTCGATCACCTCCTGCCCGCCCGGCACCGATGCCTCGCTGGTGACCTGGATCGGCACCTGCCGCAACCCGGCCGACGGCAAGAACTACATCATCTCGTACAACGACTGCTGCGGTAAGCACGCCTGCGGGCAGTGCGCCTGCTCGCGCAACGACGATGAACAGCCGTTGTATCGCCCGTTCAACAACAACGACATCAACTGGTGCCTGGGGGCGGAGTCGAAAATCTACAACTGCACCGTCACCATCATCCGCGGCGTGGCGGTATAGCGCCGTGAAGGGTCTGACGGCGCTGTTGATCCTGTGCCTGCTGGTGCCTGTCGCCCAGGCCAGGACCTTGCCCAACCCCAACCAGCGCCCGGCGCCTGGCAACGAGGTGCCACCGGTGCCGATTGCCCAGGCCGGGTACTCGGTACCGGTGAATTACCAGCTGCAGTGCGCCGGCTGCCACCGGGACCACGGCGAAGGCTCGGCGGCCAACGACACACCGCGCATGCAGGGGTTTGTCGGTAACTTTCTGCGGGTGCCGGGCGGGCGCGAGTTTCTGGTGCGGGTGCCGGGGATTTCCCAGTCGGCGCTCAACGATCAGCAGATTGCCGATTTGCTGAACTGGCTGCTGGCGCGGGATGGGATGGCCGGTAACAGCGCACCCGAGCAATGGCCGCCGTACAGCGGCGAGGAGGTGCACCGGGTGCGCCAGAGCAGCATGCTCAACCTGCCGCATGTGCGGGCCGGGTTGATCGAAGCGATGCAGGCCGAAGGCATTGCCATCAGCGATGGGCTTGGCCACTGAATCACGCAAGCGTTGTGCCTTCAGCCCGCTCTGTCAGCGGGCTTTTTTTTGTTTGTTGTGTGGAGGTTGGGGGTGTTCGTCGCAGGATTTTCGCTGCCTGTGAGATCGAGCGCCACCTCAAAGCCCAAGACAGGTACTTCGTCGCCCTAACCCGACCTACCTAAGTGCAACATCTGGAAACAACCCTGTGTCAATTGGCTACATCATGGCGCACTTCCGCGCGCTCATTCCACCACTGCCACTGCCAATACACTCATCGACTACAAAAATTAATTCTATTTAAAACAACGAACTAGCAAACACCCCCTGCCACACCCCCACCTCTCAGGCTCGCTTTTTGCTTGAATATTCAAGTGAATTTTAATGCTTTAAAGCACCCATCCAAGAGTTTGCCCAAGCGAACCGTTCCACGTCTTACCGTGCGAGGCCCCCCATGACACCCGCGACCCGTGTTAGCGACGATCACTTCCAGGCCTGGCTGAGCCAGGTCAACGATGCCTGCGGCCACTTCAACGCCCGCAAGCTCGACGCAGCCTTCGTCGGCCAGCTCGAAAAGTGCCAGGTAGGCCAGATTTCCATGAGCATCGTCGACATGACCCACGTCAACCTGTTCCGCAGCGCGCGGGAGATTCGCGCCAGTGGCGCCGACAACTACTACGCCGTATTGCAGATGGCCGGCACCTCGCATATCGAACACCAGGACGCCCGCATCGAACTGCGGCCCGGCGACCTGACCCTGATCGACGCCAGTGCCCCGCTGGACATGCACTTCCACCAGCGTTCGCGCCAGTTGTCGCTGATTTTGCCGCGCACTCAGGTCGAGAGCGGCACCCGTGGCGTCAGCGTGGCGTGTGCCAAACGCATCGAAGCGCAGACCCCCTTGGCCAGCATGGCCCGGCAAATGATGCTCGAAGCCGGCCGCACCCGGCACATGGCCAACAACGAAAGCCAGGCCGTGCTGGAGGCGCTGATCGCCCTGCTGCGCCCAGCCATCACCCACGATTCGGTGCCCGGCAGCCACGAACGGATGTTCCGCAAGGCCCTGGCGGTGATCGATCAGCGCATCACCTGCGAGCGCCTGACGCCTGAGTTCATTGCCCGCGAAGTAGGCATCTCTATGCGCAGCCTGTACCGCATCTTCGCCAAACACGACCTGGTCATCGCCCAGTACATCCGCAACCGCCGCCTGGACTTCTGCGCCGAAAGCCTGCGCAATCCGTCGATGGATCAAAAGGTGTCGTCGCTCGGGTATGCCTGGGGGTTTTCCGACTCCAGTTACTTCAGCACCGCGTTCAAAGGCCGCTTCGGCATGACCCCAGGCGAGTACCGCAAGCGTCACGCCAACTGACAAGCCCAGCAAACAGCCTGGCAGGCACAACAAAACCTGCCCGCCCGCACTCGCACACAATCGAGGCGAACACCAACAAGAAGCAGCCCGGCGCTGCCCTACCCAGGAACCGTGCGTGATGTCGACCGTCGTATCCAGCAAGTTCGTAATGCCCTTTCTGCTCGCCGTGCTGGCCAGCCCGCTGGCCCAGGCCGAAGATTGTGCAGCCCCGCAACGCCAGCAGGGCGAACAGGTCTTCGCGCGCGACTGCGCGGCGTGCCACTCGGCGCAAAAGGATGGCCCGGTGATGATGGGCCCCAACCTGCACGATGTGCTGGGCCGTACCCCCGGCACCGTACCAGGGGCCAATTACTCTCAGGCCATGAAAACCCGCCAGGCGGCCTGGACGGCGCAAACCATCGGCGCCTTCATCGCGCAGCCACAAGCCGAGGTACCCGGCACCTACATGCCTTATGCAGGGTTGCCGGACGCTGGTGAGCGCCAGTCGGTGACGTGTTTCCTCGCCGGTCTCAAGTAACGACCCTCCCCCAAGAAGGCCCCGCAATGGGGCCTTCTGCGTTTCTATCGCCCGCCCAATCAGCTTGGCACAACGCCAAAGTCAACTGGCAGCCAGGGCAAAAGCCCGGGTCTGGGCTTGCTTCATGATCACTGGCACGTCTTCGGAACTTCTGCCAAAACCATGACAAAGGAAGCCAGACCATGCTCCACCGCCCATTCCGTCTAACCTTGGCCGCACTCCTGGCCGGGGCTTCGCTGGGTGCGTCCGCGCACGAACTGTACAGCGATGCCGAACGCCATCTGAACGCCAATGTGGAAGCCGTGTTCGGTGCATTCCACAGCGAGCGCAGCTACGCCATCGCCCGCGACCAACCCAGCTCCACCTCGTGGCGGGAGGGCTACATCAAATACGGTCTGAGCGCCGACCAGGCCCTGGGCAGTGTCGGTTCGTTGTATGGCGCCTTTGCCATGCTCAGCTCGGCGACCTGGGGCGACGGTGACGCTGCCGGCTTCAGCGACGGCAGTGAGCGCACCAGCAAGATCGAGGATGCCTACCTGGGCTGGAAGTCCGGCAACCTGGTTCCGATGCTGGGCGAGGACGGTATCGACCTGTCGTTCGGCAAACAGATGATCGCCGTGGGCGATGGTTTTTTGCTTCAGGGTGACTCGCTGAACGTTGGCCATGGCCTTGCCGATGGGCAGTTCAACCGGGGCGGCGCCTACTACCTGGCGGCGCGCAAGAGCTTCGACAAGACCGCCGTACTGCGCCTGGGCGGCAGCAGCGGCTGGCGCGGCGACCTGATGTGGCTGCAGTCGGACAACCGCGCCCAAGCCAACACCGAACTGCACGTGGCCACCCTTGAGCACGTGGCGGACGCCGGCACCGTCGGCCTGACCTATATCGGCACCACCCATGTCGACGAGCAGTACGCCTCACCGCTGCAACTGGAACGCGATGGCATGAAGACCTACAGCCTTCGCGGCCAGGGCAATGCCGGGGTAGACAACCTGTTCCTGTCCGGGGAATACGCCAAGCAGGACAAGCCCCATACCGCCACCGAAGACGCCTGGTACCTGGAAGCCGGCTGGACCTTCGCCGACCTGCCTTGGCAGCCGAACCTGAGCTACCGCTACAGCCGCTTTTCAGAGCAGTACGACACGCTGTTCTATGGCCTCGGCCGTGGCTTGGGTACGTGGTTCCAGGGTGAAGTGGCAGGCAACTACGCCGGGCCGTTCAACAGCAATGCGCGGGTGCAGAAGGTCGGCCTGGTGGTCAGCCCGACGCCGACGCTGAACCTTGGGGTGATGGGGTTTCATTTCGACACTATCGACCGCAGCCTGGGCAATGTGGATGGGCGTGAGGTGGATCTCTATGCCGAGTGGACGATCAATGAGCATCTGATGATCGTGCCGTTGGTGGGGTTGTACCAGCCGGATCGCAGCGTGGCGCAAGGGGGGACGCAGTTGGGCAATAACCACGACAACCTGTATGGCCAGGTGGTGTTCGTCAGTACCTTTTGAGCTGAAGGCACTGGGGCTGCTTTGCAGCCCCAGCAACAGTGACTACCGCTCAGGCACCGGCAACGGCGCCTCACTGTTCCACGCCGATACCGGCCGGCTGAACAGGTTCTCGGTCTGGAAATGCGCCATGCGCCACTGGCCCTCTTCCAACGCAAAGCGCACGGTCAGCCGGGCTGCATTGAGGTGCGAAGCGCCGTCGGCAAAGGTGCTGGTCTGCAACATCACCCAGCGCCCGAGCCCTTCCTCACCCACCACCTCGATGACCTCACTGGTCAAAAAGTGCACATTCAAGGCAAAGTGCGCCGGGGTTTTCATGTAGGTGGCGAACATCGCCCGGATCGCTTCGCGCCCCCGGTAGCCGCCAAAGCTTTCGGCGTACTTGGCGCCCTTGCCCTCCCACATCGCGTCACGGCAAAACAACTGCGCCAGTTCATCGAGCGGGGAACTGGCATCGAGTTGGTCGCACAGCTCCATGTAGCGGTTGATGCAGACGCGGATGGCCTGCTGGTGTTCAAAGCTGAGCAGGCGGGCCTGGAGTTCGAGGATATCGGTCATCGCAATCGTGGCCTCAGTGATCGTTGCCGGCGTACAGGTTCAGCAGCAGGCGTTCGGCCACCGCCAACAGTTTTTCGTCGGCGCCTTTGGCCGCCACCAGTTGCAGGCCAACCGGCAAACCCGCCTCGCTGCCCAGCGGAATGCTCAACGCCGGGTGCCCCGACAGGTTGAACGGCCGCACCAGCGAGGTCATGCCCAGCACGGCGCGGGTATCAGCGGCATCTTCCAGGCGCAGCGGAAAGTCCGGCATGGTCGGCAGGGCCAAAACATCGAAGTTGGCCAGGGCCTGGTCGACTTCCTCGGTAAACCGCTGACGCACCTGCTCAGCCTCAGCCAACGCCGTATCCGTGGTCTCCCCGGCTGCCGCCAGGCGCCCGGCGATATCGCTGCCGACCTTGCCGGTTTGCAGCAGATGGCCACAGCCTTCGAATGTCTCGCGGTTGATCACCACCATGCCGGCGTCGTAGGCGGCGCCAAAGTGCTTGAGTTCGACATTGCCCAAAGGCAGGCCGCTGGCGCCCAGCGCCCCGTGCACCACCTTGTGGATGGCGGCCTCGGCGGTTACCCGCAACACCCCAATGCGCGCTTTGGCCGGTACCTGGGCGGGGACGAAGCTGGGGTCGATCATGCTCATGGCGCGTACCAGCATCGGCAGGCTCGCCGCGAACGGGCCGACGCAATCGAGGCTGGTGCGGGCCGGCATCACGCCGTTACGGCTTACCCGGCCAAACGTTGGCTTAAGCCCGAACACACCACAGCAACAGGCCGGGACACGCACCGAGCCGCCGGTGTCCGTGCCCAAGCTGAAATCCGCCAGGCCTGCGGCCACCGCAGCGGCCGAGCCGCTGGACGAGCCACCGGGTATGCGCCCCGGAAAGCGCGGGTTGGCTGCGGTGCCGGTATAGCGGTTGATCCCGGTGGTGCCGAAAGCCAGTTCGTGCAGGCTGACCTTGCCGGTCAGCCGGGCCCCGGCGGCCAGCAACTGGCTGACGACGTCGGCATGGCGCTCGGCCAGCGGCGCGTCCTCCAACGCCTGGCTGCTGGCGCGGGTCGCGGTCCCGGCGACATCGATGGTGTCCTTGACCACGACCCGGGGGCCGGTGCCGCCCAGATCAAGGGGTTCTACTATGATTGTCATTGTTGTGCAGCCCTCTTCAAGAATGGATGCCGGGCCTTGGCCCAGCCGACAAAATGCGGGCCGATTACTTGAAATGTCAACTGAATATTCCAGTATTATGCGCCCGCTTTACGGTAGCCAAATGCGCGGAAACGTCTATGATGTCGCGACTATTTCCGCACAAGTAGTGAATCGATGAGCAACTCGAAAAACAAAGGCCACAGCCATCACGACCCGGCCAGCGATGAATTTCGCAAGGAAGATTTCCCCTTCTACTGGCTGGCGCGCGTGCATGGCCGCTACACCCAGAACATGGAACGTCTACTCAAGAAGATCGACCTCGACGTGCCGCGCTGGCGCGTGCTGTGGATCCTCAATGAGAACGGTGAGTCGAGCATTTCCGAGATTTCGACCCATGCCATCGCCAAGCTGTCGACCATCACCAAGATCGTCTACCGCATGAAGGACGACGGGCTGGTCGATACCGCGCCAAGCCCGGAGGACGGGCGCGTGACCCAGGTGCGGATCACCGAGGTCGGCCTGCAGAACATCGAGCGCATGCAGGACGTGACACGGGATTTGTTCCAGCGCAGTTTCAAAGGGCTGACCGAGGCGCAGGTGCAGCGGCTGAACCGGATGCTGGAAGTGGTGTTTCATAACCTCGAAACGCCGTGAAACCTGGGGCCGCTTTACGGCCCCGTGTTCAGCAAGCCTTCGAAGCCTCGCACACCCGGTGATAGGCCCGGTTGAAATACACCAGCCCATCGTCCGCGCCGCCATGGCGGATATCCTGGATCTCGCAGTAGAAAATGCTGTGCGAGCCCACCTCATGCACCTGGGCAATGCGGCAGTCGAAGTTCACCAACGCCTCCTGCATCACCGGCGCACCGCTTTCCAGCACGGTCCAGTGGGTGGTCGCAAAGCGCTCTTCGGTGCTCAAGTTGCGGTTGGCAAACGCCCCCGACAGCTCCTGGTGAGTGCCGGCCAGCACGTTCACGCACAGCGCGCCGTTGGCCTTGAATTGCTCGTTGGAATACGAAGCGCGGTTCATGCACACCAGCAAGGTGGGCGGCGCGTCGGTCACGCTGCACACCGCCGAGGCGGTAAAGCCGAAACGCCCTGCGGGGCCGTCGGTAGTGATGACCGATACGGCGCCACCGAGCAGTGCCATTGCATTGCGAAACTGGTTTACGTCTACCATGGTCATGCTCCTCAGATATCCAGCACCAGCTTGTTGGACTTGGCCCGCGAGCAGCACACCAGAATCTGGTCGTTCGCGGCTTTCTCTTCATCGGTCAGGTACACATCGCGGTGGTCGGGTTCGCCTTCGAGCACCTCGCACATGCACGTCCCGCAAACACCCTGCTCGCAGGAAATATCGATCTTGATGCCGACCTGGGCGAGGGCTTCGAGGATGGTCTGCCCCTCGGCCACCTGCACGGTCTTGTTACTGCGCGCCGCCACCACTTCGAAACCTTGGCCGCTGCCATCGACCTCGACCTGGAAGTACTCCTTGTGGATCTGCTCTTCGGCATAACCCTGCCGACGCGCCCCTTCGATCACCCAGTCCATGAAACCGGACGGGCCACAGGTATACAGGTGGGTGCCTTGGCTGGGAGCGCCCAGCACAGCCTCCAGGTTCAGGCGCTGTGCCGGCGCTTCATCATCGAAGTGGGTCACCACCCGCGCGGCGAACGGCGCCGCCGCCAACGCATCGAGAAACGCACTGCGGCTACGCGAGCGCCCGCAATAATGCAGTTCGAAATCCGCGCCCTTTTGGTACAGGGCGTGGGCCATGGCGATCATCGGCGTAATGCCGATACCGCCCCCCAGCAGGATCGAGCGGCTGGCCTGCGGCGCCAGCGGGAACAGGTTGCGTGGCGCGCTGATCTGCAGCTCGCGCCCTTCCAGCAACGTCTCGTGCACGCCCACCGAGCCGCCGCGTGACGCAGGGTCTTTCAGCACGCCCAGGCGATACACCGTGGCATCGGCCGGGTCACTGCACAGCGAGTACTGGCGCACCACGCCGGGCGCGACATGGATATCGACATGCGCGCCCGCCTCGAAGGCCGGCAACGCTGCGCCGTCGGCACGCCCCAGGTCGAGGACGACCACGTCGGCCCCTTGGATCTCGCGCTTGCGCACGACTACGTTCAACAATTGTTCATTCATGGCCGGTGTCCCGTGTGACGACAGGAGGCGCGCTGCGCCCCCGAAAAATTCAACGCATGAACAGGCCGCCGTTCACATCCCAGGTCGCCCCGGTGGTGAAGTAGGCCTCGGGCCGCGCCAACTGCACGATCAGGTCGCCCAGGAAACCGGCGTCCCCCAGGCGCTGGACCGGGATGTTCGCCAGCAACCCTGGCAGGCGTTCGGCAGGCACCGCGGCATGCACCGCCGGCGAATCGATCGGGCCGGGGGCGATGGCGTTGACCGTGACGCCACGGGCCGCGAATTCCTTGGCGAAGATCTTGGTCAGGGTGACGATCGCGCCCTTGCTCGCCGCGTAGTGGGCGCCGGTCGCGGTGCCACCGTTCTGCCCGGCCAGCGAAGCCATGTTGATGATCCGCCCGTAGCCGGCCTCGGCCAGGTGCGCGCCGAACACCTGGCAACCGAGGAACACACTGCGCAGGTTCAGCCCGACTACCGCGTCGAACTCTTCCGGGCTGATCTGCATCAGCGGCGTGGTCTTGGTCACGGCGGCGTTGTTGACCACCACGTGCAGGGCACCGAAATGCTCCAGCACCTGGGCCAGGGCCTGCTCGAAATCGGCCTTGCTGGCGACATCGAGCTTGACCGCCAGGGTGCGGCCGCCCTGCCCTGGTTGCCCGTGCAGCAGGTGTTCGGCGCTGGCCTGGGCAAGTGCCAGGTCTCGGTCCGAGACCACCACGTCAAAGCCTGCGGCAAGCAGTTGCGCGCAGAAGCGCTGGCCCAGGCCCTGGCCGGCGCCGGTTACCAATGCAACTTGGTTCATGGCCGGTTCCTCACAGGATGTAACCGATACCGGCGAGGGTATCGTCACTGTTGATCAGGCTGATCACCTTGCGGTGGATCTTGAAACCGCCATCGGCCCGCACCAGGGTGTAGGTCAGGTCGGCGCTGTAGTGCTTGAGGCTTTCCTTGCGGAACTCGCGCACGTTTTGCGCACAGCGGACGGTGACGTTGACGCCGTCGTCGCCCAGCACCCGAAAGCGCGAAATCGTGCGCACGGTGCGCGGTTGTGGGCTGGTGGAAATCGACTCGCCGCCGATCAGCCGCTGTACCCGCAGGCCACGCATGTGGTGGTCGTCGTAGGCGTAGTTGAGGGTGTTCTCGTGGTCGCTCTCCTTCGGGTCGATGGGGATGATGTACGTGCCTTTTTCGGTCCACTGGCCCAGCCAGGTGTCGTACTCGCCGTGGTCGAGCATGTCGCCTTCCTGCCAGATGAAGGCGGTGACTTCGTTCAGTAGGTTCAGATCCATCACTTGCGCTCCGCCGTCATCATCTTCTTCCACTGCTGGTACGCCGCGCGCATGCCGGTTTCGGCGCTCACGTCAGAGACCAGGCCGTCTGCGCTGGGCTTCTCACCGGGCAGGCCACGGTTGAGCATGATCCACAGGTCTTCACCGGCACGGGCGCCTTTCTGCACCCGCTCCCAGGCTTCGGAATCGTCCGGGGTGCCGAAGCCCATCGGGCCCTGGAAGTGCTCGTGCAAGCGCAGGCGGTAGCGGTTGGCCGCAGCCGGGCCGCCGTCCATGGTGATCACCGAGTGGTGGATTTCGGTCTCGGTCACCGAGATCGGCTGCAGCACGCGGAAAAACGCCATCGAGCAAGCGACGTTGGGGAACAGGTTGAGGTTGAAGCCCGAGCCACCGACGGCGCGGACGATACGGCGCACTTGCTGCTCGTCGATGCCTTCGTCGCGCAGCTCGGCGGCGAGGGATTCGAAGCGCTCGGGGATCGGTTTGTCGAGGTCGGCTTCCAGGTCCACCAGCTCCGGGATCATCACCATCACGCTGTGGCCGTTGCCCAGATCCTCGACGTAGCCGGGGCCTTTGACGAAGTCGAACAGCTCCAGGGTCTGCTCATCGACCGAGGACAGGAAGCTTTTGTGCACCAACGGGAAGTGGTAGGCGTCGGTGGTGTTTTCCAGCTGGATCTTCCAGTTGCCGGGGAAGCGGAAGCGGTGCTCGCCAGGCACCTTGATGCCGTAGCCGGCGCCTTGCTTCATGAACAGGTCAATCCACTTCTTGGCCGCACCGAGGAAGTCTTCGAGCGGTTCGATGTCGTCCTTGAAGGTGGCGAAGACCATGCCGGCGTAGCTTTCGGTGCGCAGGCTTACCAATGGCAGCTCGGCTTTGTCCAGGCAGTCGCCGTAGCTTTCCGGGTGGGGGATGCCGCGCAGTGAGCCGTCCAGGGCGTAGCCCCAGCCGTGGTAGGGGCAGACGAAGCTGTTGGTCTTGCCCTTCTTGTGCTCGCAGACCGTGGCACCGCGATGGCGGCAGCGGTTGAGCAGCACGTTGATGGCCTTTTTGCGGTCACGCACGACGATCACCGGCTGCTTACCGATGAAGGTGGTCTTGTAGCTGCCGGGCTCTGGCACTTCGCTCTCGTGGGCGACCCAGACCCAGGTGCTGTGGAAGATATTCTGCAGTTCGGCGTCGAACAGGACCGGGTCGGTGTAGAGGGAGGTGTGGACGCGGTCGGGCTGGACCAGCTCGGCCGGGTCGACCGTCAGGTTGACGGCGGGGATCAAGTTGCTCACGGTAGGCTCCTCTACTCAGGCGCGCTGGATGATCAGTTCACGGCCGACACGGGCCTCGACCTTGGCGTAGCGCCACAGCTTGTACGGCCCCTCGCCCACGGCCGTGGTGCGGAACAGGTTGCAGGCGGCGTGCACGGTCTCGATGTCCGGTACGTCGGCCAGCAGGTAGGTGGTCCAGGGGAAGCCGTCGGACGGGCCGACCATGCCTTGGTCATCGTCCATGTTGCCCAGCACGTTCACCCCGGCCAGGTCGTGGATGCCATTCCACATCGCGCTGAAGGCGGCCCATACCTGGAGCTGCTCCTCGCGGGGGGCATCGAAGAAGTTCTGGTTGATGCCCATGCAGAACAGCACACGCAACGCTTTCTTATCGTTCATGACAAATTTCCCGAAAGTTACAGGTAGCCCGGAAGGGGCTGTTTACCGAAGAACATCGCACCGGCGTTCTGGTAGGTGACGTCGCCCATGAAGGCGTGCTGGGTCACCACCTGCGCATCGTTGACGCAGCGGGCCAGCGGGCTTTCGTTGTAGATGCCGGTCATGCCCGAGAGCATCTGCGCGCTGCGCGCCACTTCGGCCGCCACACGGGCGGCATGGGTGGAGGACAGGCGCAACAGGTTGGTGACCTCGACCGGTACCGGGTCGCCCGCCAGCACGTGCTCCCAGGCACGTTCGATGGATTCGTAGAAGAACGCGCGCGCCGAGCGCAGTGCCGCTTCGGCCTTGGCCACATCGACCTGGGCCAGCGGCCGGTCGGCCAGGGCTGGGGCGCCGGTGACCGAGATGCGCCCACTGGCCATGCCCGACAGTTCGTCGAGCGCGGCGCGGGCGATGCCTAAGCCGACCACCGAGAGCACCTGGGTGGCGAACGACAGCGACGGATAGCGGAAGAACGGCTCGTCCAGGTTGGGCTTGCCGCCCCGCACGAAGGTCCACTGCTCGCCCACCACCACGTCCTCGACCACCAGGTCGTGGCTGCCGGTGCCGAGCAGGCCAACGGTGTCCCAGGTTTCTTCGATGCGCGCCTGCTGGCGCGGCATCACGGCCAGGCGCGGCAGGTCGAGCTTGTCGCCATTGCGCGGGGCAATACCGACACCCACGATGTCCGCGCCCATGGACCCGCTGGAGTACTTCCAGCGGCCGTTGACCTTGAAGCCGCCAGGCACGATCTCGGCCGGTTGCGGCGGGAAGATCCCACCGGCGAACACCGTGTCGGGGCTGTTGCCGTAGATCTCGGCGATGGTCTCCAGCGGCAGCGCCGCCAGGTACACGGGGCTCATGCCGAAGCTGGCCACCCAGCCGGCAGAGCCGTCTGCATGGGAGATACGTTCGATCATTTCACAGAAGGCGCCCGGCGAGCACTCAAGCCCACCGAAGCGCTTTGGCACCAGGGCGCGGTACACGCCATGGGCCTTGAACGCGTCGATCACATCGCGGGATATGTAGCGCTGGCGATCGAACTCACCGAGGCGAGCACGATCACGAACACCGTCAAGCAAGGCCTCGAAGGCAGGGCCAGAGGCGAGCGCCGACACAGGCGCGGCACGCAGGCAAAGCGAATCCATGGACATTCTCCGTCTCAGGCGCGGTTTTTGTACTGATGCTTGTAGGAGGCGTTGGCTGGGCTTGGGGAAGGCAAGCACTGGCCATACAGAGGGGCGAAGGCAGGTTCGGGCGGCATGGTCTGTCTCTCTTGTTTTAGGTGCCGGTGACAAATATTTGCGGCGATTTACGTGAATTGTCAATTGAATTTTCACGCTAAAACAGGAGAAAAAATTGCACGAGGCGAACAGATAAGCCGCAAATTAATTGCCTATCTTCATGATTTAAATGAATTTAAAGGCCTTCAAAAGCAGGTTTCGACGCCGCTAAAAAAACTAAAGACTCGCGCTGATATCACGAAAAATTTTTAGCGCCTTTTTCACATGATTTCGGACAGAAAAAAACGCGTGTAGGATGGCCTGGCATGGAGCGCGACAACGCCGGCCACCCGCGCCGAACACACAAAAAAAACACCAAGCCAGCGCCCCACCAGGATCGATGGGGACACGCCAATGCCTGCCGTGATTACCCCCGAGGTCGAGGTTATGCCTACCCGCCATATCGATCTGCAGGACCATCGCCTGCGTTACCTGCACCTGAGCCATGACAAGGGCTCCATGCGCGCCGCTGCCGAAGTGCTCGGCGTCGCCACCTCATCGGTCAGCCGGCAAATTGCCCGGCTGGAAGAAGAACTGGGCATCGAACTGGTACGCCCCGGCACCCACCGCATCAGCCTGACCACCGCTGGCGAGGCCGCCGTGGACTACTACATCGAGCGCATTCGCCAGCACGCGCTGCTGGTCGACCGCCTGGACGCATTGCGCGCCCGCCAGCAAGCCTCGACGGTAATCGCCATCGGCGAAGGCCTGCTGGGTGCCAGGGCGATCAATTCGCTGCAGGGCTTTTTGCACGCACACAATGCGCACAAGGCCGAAATCATCAGCGCCCCGTCATTGGAGGTGCAGCGCATGGTGATGAACGACGAGGCGCACCTCGGCGTGGTCTTTGCGCCTAACGCTTCAGCCCGCTTGACGCGCCTGTTCAGCCTGGCGCAGCCATTGCGGATGATTGTTCACCGTGACAGCCGAATGGCCGAGCGCTCCACGGTCAGTTTGGCCGAGGTGGCCCGCGAATCACTGGTGCTGCCCGGCGCCAACTTCCGCGTGCGGGAGCTGGCAGATGCCGCCTGCAAGGACCAGCCGTTCGACATCGTGCCTACCCTCACCTCCAACTCCCTGGCGGTGATTCTCGACTTCGTCCGCTCGGGTTTGGGCGCGACCTTGCTGGCCGAACTGCCGATCATCGACGAGCTCAAGAGCGGTACTTTCAAGGCCCTGGCCATTGATTGCGAGGCAATGAATGCGACCGATATCCAGATCGTCACGCGCCGTGGGCGAACCCTAGATGGGATGAGCCGGGAGTTGGCGACCGAGATGGCCAAGGCGGTGCGGATGGCGTTGTGAGGGTTGCCTTGGGGGTTGCCTTGGTTTTTGTGGTGCGGCGGATATCGAGCGCCGCGCGGGCGGCGCTCGATTTCCGCCCCCACAAAAAAACAACGCCGAACGCATCGCCCCCCGTTGCAAAAAACGCAACAACATTGATCCCCCCTGTCATTGAGCCCTACCCCCCTGCCCTTTAGCGTTGCTCCCATAAGAAAACGCCCCATAGGTGACCCCCGTGAGCAACCTGATCCCCGCCGTCAACCTGACGGTCGACCCGGCCGAGCTCGTCCAGCCCGACCGCGTCCACACCTCCCTCTACACCGACCCGGCCCTGTTCGACGCCGAACTGCAGAAGATCTTTCACAGCACCTGGGTCTGGGTCGCCCACGAGAGCGAAGTGCCCGAGCCCGGCAGCTACAAGACCACCTTCATCGGCAAGCAGCCGGTGATCGTCGTGCGTGACCGCAAAAAGGCCATCAACGTGCTGCTCAACCGCTGCCGCCATCGCGGTGCCACGGTCTGCGAGCACAAGAAGGGCAAGACCAACAGCTTCGTCTGCCCCTACCACGGCTGGGGCTACGCCCTGGACGGCTCACTGCGCGGCATCCCCCACCCGGAAAGCTACGGCGACTGCCTGGACAAAGCCGAGCTGCCATTGGTAAGCCTGCGCACCGAAAGCTACGCCGGCATGGTCTTCGCCACCTTCAAGGACGACATCGAACCGCTCGAAGACTTCCTCGGTGCGGCCAAGAAGTGGATTGACCTGTTCATGAAGCAAGGCGCCGGCTACGGCATCAAGGTGCCTGGCGAGCACCGCTTCCGCTTCCCCGGCAACTGGAAGATCCAGCTGGAAAACACCACCGACGCCTACCACTTCCCGTTGGTGCACAAAAGCTTCCTGTCCTCGGTCGATGAGCAGACCCTGGAGCTGTTCGACTTCGTCAAAGGCCCCGGCTACGTCGAGGATCTGGGCAACGGCCACAGCGTGATGGTGATGATCCCGGAGCTGGTGGACCTGGAAGCCGACCTCGACAAACCGATCCCCGAGCGCTTCGAATCCCTCGCCGCCGAGCTGCGCGACGAAGGCATCGACGAGCAGCAAGTGCGCCGTATCGTCCGCGCCGTCGGTGGCTCGGGCTTCAACCTCAACCTGTTCCCCAACGTCGCTTGCTCGATGGCGTTTTTCCGCGTGCTGCAGCCGATCTCGGTGACCGAGACCGAAATCCACCACTCGGTGATCACCATGGACGGCGGCCCGGCTGCGGCCAACCGCTACCGCCTGCGCCTGCACGAGCACTTCCAGGGCCCGATGGGCTTCGGCACCCCGGACGATTCCGAAGCCTGGGAGCGGGTGCAGAAAGGCGCCCGTGCCGGTGAAGACCTGTGGATCATGCTCAACCGTGGCCTGCCCGGCGAGAAGCCCAGCGCAGACGGCCTGGTCTCTGACGTGAGCGCCGAAACCGGCATGCGCGCGGCGTACCAGCAGTGGAAGAAGATGATGACGGCGGAGCGCAAGTGATGGATCTGAACCTACTGAACGAAGTTACCGCCTTCATCTGGCAGGAAGGCGACATGCTCGACCACGGCGAGTACGACACCTGGCTGGGCCAGTGGACCGAAAAAGGCACGTACATCATCCCCATCGACCCGAAGGAAAGCGACCACGAGAACACCCTCAACTACGCCTACGACGACCACCACATGCGTGGCCTGCGGGTGCAGCGGCTGATCGGCGGCGAGTCGATTTCCACCAGCCCGCAACCGCGCACCGTGCGCACGATTTCGCGCTTCAGGGTGCTGGGCGACGACGGCGTCAACGTCACCGTGCGCTGCGCGCAGAACGTGCGCGAGTTCCGCAAGGAAAGCCTCAAGCACTACAGCGCCGACCTGACCTACACCCTGGTGCGGGCCGATGGCGGTTTCAAGATCCACCGCAAGGTGATCAGCCTGATCAACAGTGACGATACCCTCGCCGGTATCGGCTACATCCTCTAGGGCCTCGACCATGAGCGAACAACTGCTCGATGTGATCGTGCAAGCCCGCGAGGTGCAAGGCGGCGACGTGGTGGTGCTGGAGCTCGCCGCAGTCGATGGCCAGGTCCTGCCGCGTTTTGCGGCAGGTGCCCACGTGGACCTGCACCTAGCGCCCGACCTGGTGCGGCAGTATTCGCTGTGCGGCGACCCCGCGCAGGCCAATGTCTACCGCCTTGGCGTGCTCAAGGACACGCAGTCCCGCGGCGGCTCGGTGGCCGTGCACCAGCAGTTGCAGCCCGGCACACCGATGCGCATCAGCGCGCCGCGCAACCTGTTCCCGCTGGCTGGCGATGCCACACGATCGATCCTGCTGGGCGGTGGCATCGGGATCACCCCGATGATCGCCATGGCCCACGCCCTGCATGCCCAAGGCCAGCCGTTCGAACTGCATTACCGTGGCCGCTCGCGCAGCCGCTGCGCCTTCGTCGACGAATTGCTAGCCGCGCCGTTTGCAGCCAGCGTCTTCACCCATTTCAGCGATGAAAGCCCTGAGCAGCAGCTGGACCTGACCCAGGTGCTGGGCCCCGCCACGCCTGGCGTGCACCTGTATACCTGCGGCCCGACGGGCTTCATGGACTGGGTGATCGAAGGCGCACGCCAGCAAGGCTACGACGACACGCACATCCACCACGAGTACTTCCAGGCCGAGGTCGACACCTCGGGCGGCAGCTTCGAGGTGGTCGCCGCACGCAGCGGCAAGACCGTGCAGGTGCAGGAAGGCCAGCCGCTGACCGCTGCCCTGCGCAGCGTCGGGATCAAGGTCGAGGTGTCGTGCGAGCAAGGCGTGTGCGGCACCTGCCTGTGCGACGTGCTCGAAGGCGAACCCGACCACCGTGACCACTACCTGACCGAAGAGGAAAAACTCACCAACGAACAGATCGTACTGTGCTGTTCCCGGGCGCGCGGCAAGCGCCTGGTGCTGGATATCTGAAAAACAAAAACAAAAACAATACGTGACAGACAAGCGGGCGCAAGACCTGCAGCCCTTCTGCCCAGTTGCACGACTGCCCAGGACTTGTACTGATCACACCTCCAGGATTACCCCATGGAACTCAAATGGCCGTTGCGTGCGAAACCGTTTTGCTTGTGTGTGGGCGCCGTATTACCCCTGACGTGCCTGGCCGATGTGGTGGATGACAGCCACCTCTCGCTCAATTTCAGAAACCTCTACCTGAACCGTAATTTCACCAACCCCAGTGCCCCGGTGTCCAAGGTCGGCAACTGGTCGCAGGGCTTCGACCTGCAATTCGAGTCCGGCTACACCGACACCCCGCTGGCAGTGGGCCTCGACCTCAATGGCCAGTACGCCGTGCGCCTGGACTCTACCGGCAACGATGGCTCGTTGCCCTTCAGCAAACACCGCCAACAGGCCGCCGACGACTATAGCCGCGGCGGTGCGACCCTGAAGCTCAAGTACGCCAAGACCAAGGTGTTGATCGGCGACCAGAAGCCCTTCTACCCGGTCGCCTCCAACGACCCCAGCCGCCAGCTCGACACCATCTACCAAGGTGCTGTGATCGAATCACGCGACATCGACAACCTGACCCTGGTCGGCGGGCGCTTCTGGTCCATCGTCACCCGCGAGTCATCCAACCACGAGCGCCTGTACCGCTTTGGCACGCGCGACGACCTGGACAGCGATGGCCTGGACTTCGCCGGCGCCACCTACGCCCTGACCCCAGACCTGCAAGCCAGCTACTTCCATGGCGTGCTCAACGACATCTACAAGCAGGACTACGGCGGCATCAAGCATGCCCTGAAGTTCGCCGACGGCTACCAGTTGAAAACCGACGTGGGTTACTTCAACAACCGTGAAGACGGTGCCGCACGCAGTGGCGCCGTGGACAACCGCGCCTACTTCGGCCTGATCACCCTGGAAAAAAGCGGGCACATGCTGGGGGTGAGCTACCAGCGCATGACCGGCGACACCGTGTTCCCGACATTGAACGGCTACGTGCCACAGCTGTGGCTGCCGAACTGGGCGGGCCTGCCCTTCATTCGCCCGGACGAACGCAGCTGGTCGGTGCGCTATGGCTACAACTTCGCCGCCATGGGCCTGCCCGGGCTCAAGCTGTTCACCCGCTACATCAAAGGCACCGACATCGACCGCGGCCCGGGCCTTGCACGGGATAAGGAGAGCGAGCGCGACATCATGCTCAGCTACGTGGTCCAGAGCGGCCCGCTCAAGGACCTGGCCTTCGACCTGAAAAACATGCGTACCCAGCAAACCTACGGCAACGACTACAACGAGTATCGCCTGATCACTTCCTACACCTGGAAGTTCTGGTGACCGGCCCGCATGGAGATGGCTCATGAGTAACCTGAACACCAGCATCACCCGCGATACCGACCCGCGCACCATGCGCCGCATCGTCATCGCTTCGGTCCTGGGCAATGCCCTGGAATGGTATGACTTCTTCCTTTATGGCACGGCGGCGGCGCTGATTTTCGCCCCGCTGTTCTTCCCCGCCGGCACCGACCCGGTGCTCGGCACCATGGCCTCGTTCGCAGGCTTTGCCGTGGGCTTTTTAGCACGCCCGCTGGGTGGCCTGATCTTCGGCCACATCGGCGACAAGGCCGGGCGCAAGAAGGCCCTGGTGATGACCCTGGCGATCATGGGCGCGGCAACCTTTGCCATGGGCCTGCTGCCAACTTTCGAACAGGTCGGCTACCTCGCCCCCGCCTGCCTGGTGATCCTGCGCGTGCTGCAAGGCGTTGCCTCAGGCGGCGAATGGGGTGGCGGCGTGCTGCTGCTGAGCGAGAACGCGCCCAAGGACCGCGTCGGGTTCTATGCGGCCTGGAGCCAGCTGGGGGTTTCCGGCGGGTTCGTGTTGTCTGCTGCAGCGTTCTACCTGGTGCAGATGCTGCCCGTCGAAGACATGATGAGCTGGGGTTGGCGAGTGCCGTTTCTGGCCAGCATCCTGATTTTTGGCGTGGGGGTGTACATCCGCCGTCGCCTGCCAGAGAGCAAAGCCTTCGTCGAGGAGCAGGCCCAGCCGGACAAGCCCGAGCACATGCCGGCCATGGAAGTGCTGCGCAACCACCCCAAGGCGGTGCTGCAGGCCATGGGTATCCGCATCGCCGAAAACGGCAGTGCCTACCTGTTCCTGGCCTTCACCATCGCCTACGCCAAGTTTACCGGGCTGGATACGCAGCTGGTGCTGGCCAGCGTGATGGTAGCGATGATCGTCGAGGCCGGCACCATCGTGTTCTGGGGTTGGCTGTCGGACATCATTGGCCGGCGGGTGGTGTATGCCATCGGCTCGGTCGGTTTGATGGTGCTGGCGTTCCCGTTCTTCTGGATGCTCGATACCCATTCGCCGGTGTGGGTGTACCTGGCGGCGTTGCTGGGCATGGCCTTCTGTCACGGGGCAATGATCGGCACCCAGCCAGCGCTGATGGGTGAGCTGTTCCCGGCCAAGGTGCGCTATTCGGGGCTGGCCATGGGGCACGAGATTGCCTCGATCTTCTCGGGCGGCCTGGCGCCACTGGCGGCAACGGCACTGTTCAGTATTTACAAGGATGCCTGGCCAGTGTCGGTGATGCTCATGGTGATGGGCGCGATCACCACCCTGGCGGTGATTTCCATCAAGCCACAGGCCGCTGCAGAAAATAACTGACCCAGTGGGTAGCCCCTTCGCAGGAGCGGCCTTGGGCTGCGAAGGGGCCATCAGGCTGTCCACATCAGGGCTGTCCAATCAGGAAGTCACGAACATGAATACCCTGACCGAAGCGCAACACCTCAAGCACACCCAAAAACGTTACGTCTACGAATGGTATGTGGTCATCTTGTGCATGGTGGCCTATATCTTCTCGTTCGTTGACCGGCAGATCCTGGCGCTGATGATCGAGCCGATCAAAGCCGACCTGCAACTGAGCGACACCCAGTTCAGCCTGCTGCACGGCCTGGCGTTCTCGCTGTTCTACGCCTTCATGGGCATGCCCATCGCCTACCTGGCCGACCGCTTCTCGCGGCCACGCATCATCGCAGTCGGGGTGATTTTCTGGAGCTTTGCCACCGCCGCCTGCGGCCTGAGCAAGAACTTCACGCAGATGTTCCTCGCCCGTATCGGCGTGGGGGTCGGCGAAGCGGCCTTGTCGCCTTCAGCCTACTCGATGTTCAGCGACCTGTTCCCCAAGGAGAAGCTCGGCCGCGCAGTGGGCATCTACTCCATCGGCTCGTTCGTCGGTGGCGGCATCGCCTTTCTGGTCGGTGGCTACGTGATCACCTTGCTCAAGGACGCGCAAACCATCGAGGTGGCCTTCCTTGGCGCCATGAAGGCCTGGCAGCTGGCATTCTTCATCGTCGGCCTGCCTGGTGTGATCGTTGGCCTGCTGATCTGGCTGACCGTGCGCAACCCGCAGCGCAAGGGCGCGCAGCTGGATGCCGACGGTAACGTGCGCAAGGTGAAGCTCACCGATGGCCTGCGCTTCATCGGCCGTCACCGGGCGACCTTCAGCTGCCACTACCTGGGCTTTTCGTTCTACGCCATGGCGCTGTTCTGCATGATGAGCTGGACACCGGCGCTGTACATCCGCAAGTTCGGCATGAGCCCGGAACAGGCCGGCTTCATGCTCGGCACCATCCTGCTGCTGGCCAACACCACCGGCGTGGTATTCGGCGGCTGGCTGACCGACCACCTGGCCAAGCGTGGGCGCAGCGATGCGGCCATGCGCACCGGGGTGATCGGCGCGCTGGGCATGATCGTGCCCGCCGTGCTGTATTCGCAGGTGGATCAGTTGTGGCTGTCGGTGACCTTGCTGGTGCCGGCCATGTTCTTCGCCTCGTTCCCCATGCCAGCGTCCACTGCGGCCATGCAGATCCTCTCACCGAACCAGGTGCGTGCGCAGGTATCGGCGGTGTTCCTGCTGATCAGCAACCTGCTAGGGCTGGGGTTGGGGACTACGCTGGTGGCGCTGATCACCGACCGCTACTTTGGCGTACCGGCAGCGGTTGGTTCTTCGATGTCGATCGTCAGCTTCGTCGCGTCGTTGCTGGCCATCGTGTTGCTGGCCAAAGGCTGCAAGTGCTTCCGGCACAGCATGCAACGTGAGCACCCCGTCGGGGCCTGAGGCTTGGGCCTCAAGCCTTGAAGCGTTGAATACTGCCAGGCGCCTGGCTTGAGTTTTTCAGGGGGGCGAAGATCGAGCGCCGCCCGCGCGGCGCTTCGCGGGGCAAGCCCGCTCCCACATTTGTGGACTGCCCCCAAGAAGTTGGACATCAATCCAACCCTTGGGGGATCTATGGGCAAGTACACCGAGCAGTTCAAGCTCACCGCGATTGCAGCCTACCTTGATGGCAGCAATGGCTTCCGAAAAGTGGCTCGCCACTTTGGCC
Organism: Pseudomonas sp. E1MeOHC2; assembly: GCF_058745025.1. Classification (NCBI taxonomy): domain Bacteria; kingdom Pseudomonadati; phylum Pseudomonadota; class Gammaproteobacteria; order Pseudomonadales; family Pseudomonadaceae; genus Pseudomonas; species Pseudomonas sp. E1MeOHC2. The sequence goes on along the minus strand of NZ_CP196675.1, from coordinate 4,767,146 downwards.
TTGATTTCAGCCTGCTGCGACGGTGGGTTGCCAGTCATCAGGCCGGCTCCAGCGTCGGTCTACGTTCGCACAGACAGCGCTACAGCGAAGAGTTCAAGCGCCAGGTGCTGAAGTACATGCATGAACACCGGCTCTCTTTGCGCCAAACTGCGGCACACTTTGATCTCGGACAGTCTTCTCAGATAGGCATTTGGCAGCGGCAGTACTACAGTGGTAGGCCCGCAGCGCCTACTGCCGCCAAACTAAGAAAGCCTAGACCCGTGCCAAAGAAGATTAAGCCAGCCAAGCCCACCGATACCGACGACGCGCAAAAGCCCCGAGAGCAGCTGATGGCTGAGCTCGAGTTTCTGCGTATGGAGAACGCTGTCCTAAAGGAGTTAAAGGCTATGCGGGAGGAGAAGGAGCGAATACAGACGAAAAAGTCCTGATCGTCTGCAAACTCAAGCACAGATTCCCTTTACCTGACCTTTTGCGGTTGGTCAGATTGGCGCGCAGCACCTTCTACTACCAGGTCAAAAGCCAGCAGCAGCCGGACAAGCATGCTGCGCTCAAAGAGCAGATACAGCGTATCTATTACGAGCAGAAAAAGCTCTACGGCTATCGACGCGTGGCGCTCGCGATCAGAAATAGCGGGACCTTGGTCAACAAGAAGGTCGTTGAGCGACTGATGGCTGAACTCGGTCTGAAATCGGTCGTGCGCCCCAAGAAATACCGCTCCTACCGGGGCGTTGTCGGCAAACTGGCAGCGAACCTCTTGGAGCGCAACTTCGTCGCCCAACGGCCCAACCAAAAATGGGTGACCGACGTAACCGAGTTCAAGGTCGCCGAGCAGAAGCTCTATCTCTCACCCGTGATGGACCTGTACAACGCTGAGATCGTGGCTTACGAAACGGCCAGCCGGCCATGCTACAGCCTGGTTGGGAACATGCTGGACAAGGCGCTTGATGGCCTGGGCGAGAAGCCAAAACTGGTGATCCACTCAGACCAAGGGTGGCACTACCAACCAGCCTCAATATCGCCACAAGCTCTACCAGCGCGGCGTAAAGCAGAGCATGTCGCGCAAAGGTAATTGCCTGGACAATGCAGCTATGGAAAGCTTCTTCGGCACACTCAAGTCTGAGTTTTTCCACCTGAAGCGATTTGAAACCGTCGAAGAACTGAAAGCAGGTCTGGATGAGTACATTCACTACTACAACCATGACCGCATCAAGCTAAGGCTCAATGGCCTGAGCCCTGTCGATTACAGGGCCCAGGCGGCTAGCTAAACTGTCCAACTTTCTGGGGGCAGTCCATTTGTTCCGGGCCAGTTATTCCTGAAGCATTGGCGCGCGCCCCTTTTCGCGCCCACCTCAATATCGCGTAGTACCAACAAGGGGTCGCGCGCCTCTATTACAGGCGAGACTGGCCCGAAACAAATGTGGGAGCGGGCTTGCCCCGCGAAGCGCCGCGCGGGCGGCGCTCGATATCCGCCCCACCTCCAAGCCCAAGACAAGCACCTAGCCGCCTTCACCCCATCTGCCGACAAGCTAATCGCAGCCCTTCTTCTCCAACATTCCGAAAAACGAAAAAAAGCCCAGGCCCTCCCCGCACGGAAAGGCCCAGGCACAAACAGTAAATCCTGTGAAAACGCGCTTGCTGTGATCACGCAAGCGCACGCATCGCCCTAAGCTCAGCCGTCTTGCAACGCACGCGGGCGATGGCTGCGGGTTTCAGCCTCAGGCGCCTTGGCAGTCTGCAGCTGGAAGTCAAAGGCCAGTTCGGCAAAGCGGTCCCCTTGCACACCGCGATCCCGCGCCGCCGCCGCATCCTCGACAAAGCGCAGATCACCGATCAGCCCGTCACGGGTGGCATAGGCAAAGTCATCCCACAGGTACTGGTCGCCTGCGAAGTTGATCTGCGTGGTCAGGTGACGATGCCCCGGCGCCGAGATGAAGAAGTGCACGTGCGCTGGGCGCTGGCCGTGGCGGCCGAGCAGGTTCAGGCACTCCTGGGTCGGCCCCTGCGGGTCGCAGCCATAGCCGGACGGCACGATGGAACGGGCGCGGTAGCGGCCTTCGGCGTCGGTGATGATGCGCCGGCGCAGGTTGTACTCGGACTGGCTCGAGTCGAAGTACGAATAGGTACCCTGGGTGTTGGCGTGCCACAGGTCAACGGTAGCGCCAGCCAACGGCTTGCCCTCGGTGTCGAAGACTTGGCCCTGGAGGAACATCACCACGCCAGGGTCGGTGCCATCGTCCATGCGTGCTTCGCCTTGGCTAAGCGGTGCACCGGCGACATACAGCGGGCCTTCAATGGTACGCGGGGTGCCACCGGTCAGGCCTGCCTCGGCATCTTTGGCATCTTGCAGCAGGTCGATGAAGTGCTCGATACCCAGGCCCGCCGCCAGCAGGCCTGCCTCATTACGCCCGCCAAGGCGGTTGAGGTAGTCGACGGCATGCCAGAACTCATCCTCGTTGACGTCCAGGTCTTCGATCAGACGGGCAGTGTCCTGCAGCACGCGCAGGATGATCTGCTTGAAGCGCGGGTTGCCCTCGGCGTGCCCGAGGCCTGCAGCTCTCTCGAAGAACGACTGGACTTCGGCAGTGTGGGAAATTTTCACGGTCATGTTGCTTACCTCGTATTGTTCTTGTCAGGTAGTCAGGGCGACTCAGCGGTCGTCGCTGTGGATCGACGAAGGGTGGCGGCACAGGCCGTCCACTTCGATCTCCATGTACGGGAACAGCGGCAGTTGCATCAGGGTGTCGTGCAGGGCCTCGACGCTTTCCACATCGAACACGCTGTAGTTGGCGTAGTGCCCGGCAATGCGCCACAGGTGGCGCCAGGTGCCTTCGCGCTGCAGGCGCTGGGCCAGTTCCTTTTCATCGGCCTTGAGCTTGGTGGCCTTGGCCGGGTCCATGTCGACCGGCAGTTTCACGGTCATCTTCACGTGGAACAGCATGCGGATTCTCCTTAAGACGTTGAATGTACAGTTCAGCGGCGGGCGAAGCGCGCCAGGCGCTGCTCGTCCAAAGTCAGGCCAAGGCCTGGTGTGCGTGGAATGTGCAGTTGGAAGTCGTGGTACTGCGGCGGCTCGTTGACGATCTCTTCGGTCAGCAGCAGCGGCCCGAACAGCTCGGTGCCCCAGGTCAGCTGGCGCAAGGTCAGGAACGCGTGGGCCGAGGCCAGGGTACCGATCGAGCCTTCGAGCATGGTCCCGCCGTACAGGGCGATACCGGCCGCTTCGGCGATCTGCGCCGTGCGCAGTACCGCACGCGGGCCGCCGTTCTTGGCGATTTTCAGGGCGAAGATGCTGGCCGCGCCGTCGGCGGCCAGGCTGAAGGCGTCCTCGACGCTTTCGATCGATTCGTCAGCCATGATCGGCGCCGGGCTGCGCTGGTTGAGGCGCACCTGGCCGCCACGGTTGATCCGCGAAATCGGCTGTTCGATCAGGTCGATACCGTTGTCGCCGAGCACCTGGCAGGCGCGCAGCGCCTGGGACTCGTCCCAGTACTGGTTGACGTCGACCCGCACGCTGGCGCTGTCGCCCAGTTCGCGCTTGATCGCCACCACGTGCTTGAGGTCCTGGTCCACCGGGTTGGCGCCGATCTTCAGTTTGAACACGCGGTGGCGACGGATCTCAAGCATGTGCTGAGCTTCGGCGATATCGCGGGCGGTATCGCCGCTGGCCAGGGTCCAGGCCACTTCCAGGCTGTCGCGTACTCGGCCGCCCAGCAGCTCGCTGACCGGCAGGCTCAGGCGCTTGCCCTGGGCATCGAGCAAGGCGCTTTCGAGACCCGACTTGGCAAACGTGTTGCCCTTGGCCAGCTTGTCCAGCTTGAGCATGGCGGCGTTGATGTTGTCTGCCGGCAGGCCGATCAGCGCCGGCGCCAGGTGCGCGTCGATGTTGGCCTTGATGCCCTCGGGGCTTTCGTAACCGTAGGCCAGGCCACCGATGGTGGTGGCCTCGCCGATACCTTCGACGCCGTCGCTGCAGCGCACGCGCAATACCACCAGGGTTTGCTGCTGCATGGTGTGCATGGCCAGCTTGTGCGGGCGAATGGTCGGCAGGTCGACGATAATGGCGTCTATACGTTCAATCAGGGTGTTTGTCATTGTTGCCAGGTCCCGTCAGATCGGACCGCAGATGGCAGACCCGATAGTTGCACTTACTTGATTGTTCAAGCATTGCGCGAGACCCTGATACCCGTCCAATATCAAATGAATCTCCCACCATACCCTGGAGGTCTGATGGAACTGCGCCACCTTCGTTACTTCAAGGTGCTGGCCGAAACGCTGAACTTCACCCGTGCCGCCGAGCTGCTGCATATCGCCCAGCCGCCGCTGAGCCGGCAGATCAGCCAGCTTGAGGAGCAGCTCGGCACGCTGCTGGTGCTGCGTGAGCGCCCGCTGCGCCTGACCGAAGCCGGGCGGTTCTTTTATGAACAGACCTGCACCCTGCTCCAGCAACTGGAGAACATCAGCGACAACACCCGCCGCATCGGCCAGGGGCAACGCCAGTGGCTGGGCATCGGCTTTGCCCCCTCGACCTTGTACACCGTGCTGCCAGAGCTGATCCGCGAGCTGCGCCAGGACAGCGAGCTGGAACTGGGGTTGAGCGAGATGACCACGCTGCAGCAGGTCGAGGCACTCAAGAGCGGCCGCATCGACATCGCCTTCGGCCGTATTCGTATCGATGACCCGGCCATCCTCCAGCAGGTACTGTGCGAAGACCCGCTGGTCGCAGTATTACCCAAAGGCCATCCGCTGGCGGGCACCCCGCTGACCCTCGCCCAGTTGGCCAAGGAGCCGTTCATCCTCTACCCGGCCAACCCCAGGCCCAGCTATGCCGACCATGTGCTGGCCCTGTTTGCCCACCACGGCATGACCCTGAAGATCAGCCAGTGGGCCAACGAGCTGCAAACGGCCATCGGCCTGGTGGCGGTCGGGCTCGGCGTAACGCTGGTACCGGCTTCGGTGCAACAGCAGCACCGCACCGATATCGCGTATGTCGGCTTGCTGGACACCAGTGCCGTCAGCCCGATCATTCTCAGCCGCCGCAAGGGCGATGTGAGCCCCATCGTGCAGCGGTGCCTGGCGTTGATCGCTCAACAAGCGACCTGACCTGCCCTCCCCCGTATACCCATCGGTATATGGATGTTCCCGTTGAACTGTTTCATGCTCCGACACGCGATCGCAAAACGCCGAGGCATCACACACATTCAATAAAAACCAATGCTGCGCCGGCAACCGGCGCGGCGCGGAGTCGAACATGACGGGACGTCTCAAGGGCAAGGTCGCGCTGATTACAGGCGGCGCGGGTGGGTGCGGCTTGGCCGCATCGCAACTGTTCGCGGCAGAGGGGGCGCGGGTCGGTATCGTCGACTTGCCGGGCAGCAAAGGCGCCGAGGTGGCACGGCAGTTGCGCGAAGCCGGCCATGACGTGCTGTTCGCCCCCGCCGATGTGTCCGACGCGCAACAGGTCAAGTCTGCCGTCGCGGCCGTGGAACAGGCGTTCGGGCCCATCACCGTATTGATGAACCACGCCGGCATTCTGGCCGCTGTGCCCTTCCTGGAAACCAGCGAAGAAGAGTGGGACCGGATCATGGCCGTGAACGTGAAAAGCATGTTCCTGGTCACCAAGGCGGTGTTGCCGGGCATGCTCTCGGCGGGCGGCGGCAGCATCGTCTGCACCTCGTCGATCTCGGCGGTGGTGGGCACGCCGATGGAGGTGTTGTATTGCACCAGCAAAGGCGCCACGCACATGTTCGCCAGGGCCATCGCCGTGGAATTCCGCGACCGCGGCATCCGCGCCAACGCGATCTGCCCGGGCTTTATCGCCACCGCCCATGGCCTGCGCGAAATCGACATGCTGCGCAAGCACGGCGTGGATGTCAGCGAACACGCCATCGCCGCCGCCCAGGGTCGCTTGTGCCAACCTTCGGAAGTGGCCACTGCGGCCTTGTTCCTGGCCAGCGACGACGCCAGTTTCGTCAACGGCGCCCACTTGTTTGCCGACAACGGCTACACCGCCATCTGATCACAACAATAATTGGCAGGAGACCAACGTGACCACCTCATCGAACAACATGCACATCAACGAGTTCGGGCTTGATCAGGCGCACTGGCGCAACTGGGCGGGCAACCAGTCGTGTATCCGCGCGGCACGTGGCGCCCCCGCCAGCGAAGACGAACTGTGCTCGATGGTCAGCCAGGCAAGCGCCAATGGCATGAACGTGCGCGTGGCGGGTTCCGGGCATTCGTTCACCCCGGTGGCGCTAACCAACGGCCTGCACCTGTCGCTGGGCAACATGAGCGGTGTGCGCCACATTGACCACGAGAAAAAACGCGTCACCGCGGCGGCCGGGACAACCATCAACGCCTTCGGCAAGGCGCTGCGGGCTGCGGGTCTGTCCATGGTCAACCAAGGCGACATCGACAGCCAGTCGATCGCCGGCGCCCTGACCACAGGCACCCACGGCACCGGCCTGACCCTGGGCAACCTGGCATCCTCCATCGTCGGCTTGAAGCTGGTTCAACCCAACGGCGAGATCATCGTGGTGGACGAAAGCACCCCCGACCTGCTCCAGGCTGGCCGGGTTTCGCTGGGGGTGCTGGGTATCGTTTCAGAGCTGACCTTGCAGGTGACCGACAGCTTCAACCTGCACGAGCGTATCTGGCGAGAAGATTTCGAAAGCGTGATGGACAAGCACGACGAATTGGCGCGCACGCACCGCCACTTCAGCTTCTTCTGGTGCCCCTACGAACAGAGCCGGCACTGCTACTGCCTGCCCGACACGGCGGCGACCTCCACCAGCGGGCGTACCACCGACGTCTGTGAGGTGAAAGTCATGGACATCACCGACCGCCCGGCCTGGGAAAGTGAATTCGAGAAAGTGGCCTACAGTTCGGACGTCTACCCGATCGAGTACCTGCCCAACTTCCATGAACTGGAATATGCCGTGCCCCTCAGGCACAGCAAGGAAGCCTTGCGGGCGGTACGCACGCTGATGCTCAAGGACTTCCCCGAGGCGATCTACCCCATCGAGTACCGTTTCACTGCAGGCGACGGTGCCTGGATGAGTCCGTTCTTCGAGCAGGACAGTGTGACCATTTCGGTGTCCGGCCAGCCAGGCACCGACTACTGGGACTACTTGCGTGCGGTCGACCGGATCCTGCGTTCATACGGCGCCCGCCCACACTGGGGCAAGCTGCACTTCCTGACCGGCGACGACGTCAGCGCGATCTACCCCCGTGCCCAGGATTTTCGCAACCTGCGCCGCCAGCTCGACCCCCAGGGCGTGTACCTGAGCGAGCACCTGAGCCCGCTGTTCAAGTAGGCCGCAATGGCTTGGCACAACGCCCGGGGCTGCACCTCGGGCGTTGTGCTTTTCAGGCGTTCAGGCTTTGGCCAGGTAGTCGATGAACAGGCGAAACAGTTCGGCGTTGGTAGAAATTTCAAGCCGCTGGTAGATGTTGTGCTTGTGCACCTTCACGGTGCCATCGGAGATGTTCAGTTGCCTGGCAATCGACGCATTGCTGTGGCCCTGCAACAGCAACTTGGCGATATAGCGCTGGGTTTCGGTCAACTGGCCCTGCAAAATCTCGACGAACGCATCCTCCAGCACCACGCGCTCGGCAGGCGCATCGCGCAGGTAATCGGCATACCTGCGCCGACAATGCTGGCCGAGTACCGAGGCCAGCACAGGCGCCATGGCCGCCAGCATCTGCATGTCTTCTTCGCTGAAGCTGCCACTGCTGAGGTTGCGCATCAGCGAGTAGACAATGGCCACCTGGGGGCGCAGTGCAATAATGAACCCCACCTCCTCCACCGAGGTGCCGTAGTCGGACGATACACAAGGGTGGATGTCCTTGGAGATGGAGAAGCCCGATGAGAAGAAGCTGTCGGGTGCCAGTTCGCTCATGCGCCAGAGCCCGGCCGGGTGCTCGTTGACGCAGGCGACATAGAACGGGTCGAGCAGGTAACCGCCCCGCACGTAAGCGTTCAGGGTGCGCTCGGACACCGATTCGTTGTAGCCGTTATGCACCAGGATCGCTTTGTGGTTGAACTGGAACAGGTAACCACAGCTCATCTCGAACGCCAGTTTCTCTCGCAACAGCGCATCGATGGCAGTGCCCAAATGGTCCGTGCCGATTGCATCGATAACCGCCGCCAGCCTGTTCGCTTCTTCCAATGTCATTGTTCACCCCGCTCTTGTGCACAGAAGCCCCCGGGCAACTTACCGCCCTGAACCGCAAAAAGCACAAAATCCGGGGCGCGTTGGGCGCTCCGGATCATGTCGATGACGTTTTTTGCTCAGGACGGCTCGGCTGCCACCTTGAAGGCGCTGGCGGCCTCGTCCTGGCGCCCCATCTCCACGGCCTTGGGCACGGCCAGCCAACTGGCGAGCAACATGGCCATCAGGCCACCGCTGAGCTTGCCGATGATCAGCGGCAAGATCAGCGAAGGCTGGAAGTTGGCGGAGAACGCCATGTGGTCGCCGAACGTGAAGGCGGCGCACACCGAGAAGGCGATCACCAACACTTTGTCTTTGGGCGGCATCTCGCTGACCAGCCTGAACATGGCCAGGATGTTGGCCGAGGCGGCCAGCACCCCGGCCGCACCGACACCGGACATGCCAAAGCGCGAGGCGACCCGTTCGATGGGCTTGGCCAGAAAGCGCTTGAGCAAGTGCACCATCGGGAACGCCCCACACAGCATCAGGCCTATGTACCCGGCAATTTCCAGGGCACGGAACTGGTCGTCGGCATCGGCAATGATGGGGGCGAAGCCCCAGCTCCCGAACACAGCGCTGAAGAAGCCGGTGAAGTACTGCACGATGGAGGCCACCAGCACCAGCACCACCGCGATGTACATGAACTGGCCGAGCTTGAGGAACAGGTACACCATCAGCGTCGGGAAGTAGCGCAGCGCCGCCGCCAGCGCGATGCAGAACAGAATCAACGGCATCAGGTTGCGCACCAGCATTGGCCAGGTGAAGTGCAGCGCCTGGGTGGCCGCGCCGGTGGTGGCGATGTCCGGGCGAACCTCCAGGCCGAGCAGTTGCATGGTCATGGCGATCACCATGATGCTGACGGGAATGGTCAACAGGCCGGCCATGATCCCTAAGGCCATGTACTTGTGGTCGACCTTGCGCAGCATGGCCAGCCCCACCGGGATCACGAAAATGATCGTTGCGCCGCACTGAAAGCCGGTAATCAGCCCCAGTATCCAGCCCTCGGGGCTTTGCGCCAGGGCCTTGGCCAACTGATAGCCGCCCATGTCCGAGGCGATGAAGATCGGCCCGGCAATCCCGGGGTCGGCGCCGATGGCCTGGAACAGCGGTGCGATGAACTGGCCGATGCCCGCGGAAATGTACGGGATCGCCGCCATGATGCCGGCCACGGGGATGAAGATGGGGCCGATGCTGTGCAGGCCGGCGATGAACTCCTGGCCCAGCTCACCTTCCGGGTTGTAGATGGATGCCACGGCACCCAGTACCGCGCACACCATGATGACGTAGATGACATAGGTGCCGATGCTTTCCATTTGCCGCCTCATTCTTGTAAGAGTTGTTGGATTGGCAGGACTGAATGTCACGGGGGGGCGTAGTTGTTTTTATCGCGCATGCAAGGTGCGCCCCGTCGAGGGTTAAGCTATTCGGCAGGCAGCGGGCTGTCCATATACCGGGAGGTATAGGCAGTGCTCAGACCCGGATACTGCGATCACCTTGGACAGCGGTTAAGAAGTACCACTGACAATCATTTGCCCATCGCTCGTGCTGCACGAGCGCCTGAGGCGAAATCTGCTTTCGATAGCTGGGATGCGATGACGCGTACGCCAATTTTTCAGGGGTACATCTGAAGCACCACACTAGGCTCTGTACGAAAAGTTTTGTGGGAGCGGGCTTGCCCCGCGATGGAGTGCGAAGCGCTCCTGTACCTGATATCAAATAGTGTCAAAGACGCCGCGAATTCAGGCTTTGCTGCCGCGTTGCGGCAGATCGCGGGGCAAGCCCGCTCCCACCGCGATGGATGACCATACTTTTCGTACAAAATCTAGGCATGTTGTTGTCGACTGATGTCCTCCCAGATGGCATCGAACATGACACATCGCTTGGTAATTGCCTCATACCCCGTTTGAACTGCAAGGGCCTTTGCTTCAGGACTTTGTCGCGTCAAACGCTCTAGAATCCCCAGCAGGGTAATGGCATGTCCCTCGTCCTCTTCGATGTGCAAGCGAAAAAACTCCAGACCGTCTTCATGCACCTCCAATTTTTTCAGCGCCGTGAGGATCGGTTTATAAATCAGCGGCACGATAGCTTCAGCGCCAAGACAAAGCGCCGCGATGCCCAAAACCGGATTTTCGTTGCGGCAAAACGTCATGATGGATTGGGTAAAATCCAGCGTCTGGGGCAAAGGTGGTGCCGCCATGGCATAAGTGCCCAGTCGCTGGAGCGAGCGTTGAAACAAGTCTGCATGCGTCACCTTGTCGTCATCATCAACACCCATTTCCTCCTGCATATTCTCCATTAACAGCTGGATGTCGCCGAGGGACTCAAGGTGGCTGATGATCGAGCAGATGAAGCGGGTAAAATTTCGAGCGTAGTAGTGGTGCTGCACCAAAAAGAAACGCATGGCACTCAAGGAAACACGGCCATCGGCCATTGCGATCAATAGCTCATGGCTCACCAACCTGTTCAATGCTTCGGCGCTCAGCCATTTGCCCCATACCGAGCCGCCGGTGATCGCCTGAATGATCTCGACTCTATTTCCGCTCTGCGGTTCAATGCCATTCTTCAATTTTGAGTTCCCTTCATCTTGCTTAAGAATTAAACGAGCAAAACCATCCATCCCAAAGGATGCGCTGCAAGCCGCTCACTATTTAGCGTTTACCACGACGAAGAACATAACGATCCGATTGGGTTAGCCAGTAAGCGCACAAAGAGGCGAAGACAATGCACATCCCCCCTGATGTGAGAATCAGACCACTGCTGGAAAAATGGAGTAGTAACCATCCACTGAGCAAGCTTGCGGGTGGAATTGCGAGATAGGCAATAAGCCGTGTAACACCGACCGTTCGCCCCAGAATCGCTTGCGGCACCAACTGCTGGCGATACGTGAAAAACGCAATGACCACAACCGATTGACAGCAGGTAGACAGCGCCCAGAGTGCCGACAGTGTCCAAGGTTCGCTGGCCAGTGCTGCGCTCAACGTGAAAAGCCCTGCCAGCAAGCAACAGCGTCGGATGAGAACGCCAGTCGCATAGCGTTTTACCAAACTTGCGCCTGCCACTGATCCGGCGACCGCACCTGCGCCAACAAGCCCGTAGTAATAGCCCACGTCACTCAACGGTACCGCGAGGAGCGAGGTGTAAACGTAGATAAGGCTGGCACCGACCAGGGCAAAACCGAAGTTACAGAAAAAGAACAGCAAAACGAACGAACACAATTCTCGATGGCGAATGACATAAAGCAGACCTGCTTTGATTTCAGTGAAGACATGCGTCGTGGCGGGATGAGGTTTATCCTGCTCTTTCAGCCAATAACAAAGTGGCAAGGAAAGCGCAAACCCCACGATACCGCCTAGTAGAATCTGCTCTTTAGAGCTGAAGACCAACAGGACTGAAACACCCATCGGCGCAATGATGCGAATTGTGTTGTCACTGGCATTGACGATCGCATTAAAGCGATAGAGTTTCTCTTTCTCGATCAGCGCAGGTGCGATGCTCTGAAATACCGGATGATGGGTTGCGCCGACGCTCGCCAACATAAAACTCAGCAACAACAACAGGGGACTCAACGTGGCGCCGTCCCCTGTGCCTACGACGGCATAAATCAGGCAACCGATGACGATATTGGTCAGATCACCGCCAATCAAGAGTCTTCGCTTGCTATAGCGATCGCTCCATACACCGGCAAACGGCGTAACCAGTATGTAGGGTGCCATTGCTGCGAAAAATGCTAGCGAGGTCCAGACTGGGGAGCCTGTCTGCTCATAGATGTAAAGCGGAATGAGAAATGCAATAGCCCATGAGCAGACGGACGTGATGGCATAGGACGCCAACAGCTTGAACATCTAGACTGTCTCCGCCTGCACGGTCGACTGCTGCGACCTGGCAAGATGGCCACACACCGTACAGGTCGGGTTCAACTGCCAGACTTCGGCAATGCCCACATCCAGATCATCGAACGTGAATTCCTTGAGCTTGTTGGTTAACTGGGGTGGCTGGCAACCGGTGAGGATTTTGACCGTTTCGCTCACCATCATGCCCGCGGTGACAGCCACGAGGGTGACCAAGGCCGGGCCGGGATGCTGGTAGGTTATGTCGTGCTGCTTGGCCATGTTCGAGATGCTGTTCACCAGACTGCTTTTATTGCGTGCCGAAGTAAGCCAACAAGCACCGCAGCCAGAAATGCCGGGCACCACAGAGTAAAAAACCGAACGCCGGACATCCAGCCCGCCTGAGATAAAGGGCACGCCTTGTTCAACGCACGCTTCATTCAGCCAGTCGGCCATGTAGTTCGCGGGTTTATCGGCGACGCAAATAACAATATCGTGGCCCCTCACGACGTTGGCCACATCACCTGTAGATTCGAGCCGACGTTCGTGGGTGGTGATATCGAGATGGCTATTGAATTCGAGCAGCCGACGCCTGGCAGTGACGACCTTTGACATCCCTATGTCAGTCTCCTTATAGAGAATTTGCCGATTGAGATTGCTCAACTCAATCGTGTCAAAATCAAGGATGGTCAGTTGATGCACGCCCAGCGCCACCAGGTCGAACAGGATATGGGTACCAAGACCACCACAGCCGAGTACGCAAACCTTGGCCGCGCGCAATTTTTCCTGAGGCATAAACTTGTTCTCAGTCACAGCCGACATCGACCCGAAAAAGTCGATATTGCGGGAGAACCGCATTCGATCATGATCTGAGAGTGAAGTAATTTCAAACGCATCCGGGCTCTCGACCAGTCGATACCTGATCAAGTCTTGCACCACCGCTCGAATATCGTCCTGACTGACTGCGGGAAAACGATCAGCCACTTGGGTAATCAAGGCCTCAACGGATACACTGCCATTCAATGCAGTGGCCAATTCCCAGATAGCACCATGGGGGTCGGGAATTTTCGCGTATTGCCCATTGAACCTCAGAACAACCTGACCTTCGAGCTTGAACGGAATAATTGTCGGCTTCAGGCAAAGTTTCATGTTCCTGCCTCACACTCATCAAATAAACATTGTGGGCGCCAGGGCCCGAAGGCCCTGGCTTTCGTTGGTCAACTCAGCCGATCTGAGAGTCGCCAGCAGAAGAGGCTTTCTCGAAAGTCATAATGATTCTCCTCGAACAGTTAATAGGCCAGTGATCAAAGTCCTTTCGCTCACCGGGTGAGAGTGCACACACAAAAAAACTAGAGTGAATCTCCAGACTCTGCGCGCTCATCTTGTTTCTGCATGTTACTCAAGACAATCACCCGTAACTTTGCCACCACCAACATGCAAAACTGCCTACAAAATTCAAGGAAAGATACGTAGGAAAACTCCTACTTATACAGCAGTAACAACAAAGCCATTAATCGCTTTAACACTACAGAACTGCACACTTTTCTTTGCAGAAGAGGATCGATTATTCGATTGAGCATTATTGCGATACCCACAAAGAGAGCCCTGAGCTTCGCACTAGGCCTGACGACGGCGATAGGCCACAAGCAGAAAGACAAACCACAACGGCATCACGCACAACGCCATCCGCGTGTCCGGCTCAAGGGCCAGCAGCACCAGCACGAAGCCGAGGAACCCCAGCGTCGTGATGGCCATGGGCACCCCGCCCGGCACCTTGAACACCGACGCCTGGTGCGCGGCGGGGTTGTGCTTGCGGTAGGCAAGGTACGCGGCAAGGATCATCGACCAGGTAAAGATCACCAGGATCGCCGAGATGGTCGAGATCAGCGTGAACACCGTCATCACCTCAGGGATGATGAACAGCAGGGCCAACCCGGTCAGCATGCACACCCCGGAGAACAGCAGGCTGTGCACCGGCACGCTGAGTACCGAGAGCTTGGCAAAGATGGCGGGTGCGTTACGCCGCTCGGCGAGGCCGAAGAGCATCCGGCACCCCGAGTAAACACCACTGTTGGCAGAGGACGCCGCCGATGTCAGCACCACGAAATTGAGCATGCCGGCAGCGGCGGGAAAGCCGGCAAGCAGGAACAGTTCGACGAAGGGGCTGCGGTTGGCCGGCACTTGTGCCCACGAAACCACGCTGATGATGCACACCAGCGCCAGGATGTAGAACAGCAGGATGCGCAAAGGAATGGTATTGATGGCTTTGGGCAGCGAGCGGTGCGGGTTTTTCGCCTCGGCTGCCGTGGTACCGATCAGCTCGGTGCCAGCGAAGGAAAACACGGCGATCTGGAACCCGGCAAAAAAGCCGCTGATGCCATGGGGCAGTACCGCGCCTGGCGCCACCACGTTGGAGAGCGAGGCGACCACACCATTGGGCGACACATAGGACGTGGCGATCATCACTGCCGCAGTGATGATCAGCATGACGATGGCCACGATCTTGATGATCCCGAACCAGAACTCCACTTCGCCGAAAATCCGCACCGCCAGCATGTTCAGCCCGAGCAGCACGAACAACGTGAAGAACGCCGGTATCCAGGCGGGCACATCGGCATACCAGTACTGGAAGAACCCCGCCACGACCACCACGTCACCGACCACCGCCACGCTCCAGCTCAGCCAATAGGACCAGCTCAGCACGAAGCCGGCGCGCGGGCCCAGGTAATGGGCGACGATGTCGGCGAAGGATTTGAAGCGCAGGTCAGACAGCAGCAACTCCCCCATGGCACGCATGACGAAAAACACGAAGAAACCGAGGATCGCGTAGACCAGCAAAATGGAGGTGCCGGACAACGCAATGACCTTGCCCGAGCCCATGAACAGGCCGGTGCCGATGGCGCCACCGATTGAGATCAGCTGTATATGCCGGTTTTCCAGCGTGCGTTTCAGGTGCCCGTCTTGGGCTAAATCTGTGGGATTGCTTTGATCAAGGCTTGCGGGCATGTCTTGCATGAGCGACCTCTTTTTATTGTTGGAATCATGGCCATCGAACAAGGCCCGCACAGGGCCTTGTCACGGTGCGTTCAAGGCGTGCGATCAAGCCGCGCCTTCGAAGCCTTGCAAGGTGTTGACGGCATTGATGCCGATTTCGTCGACCATGTAGCCGCCCTCCATCACGAACAGCGTCGGGATGCCTGCGCGGGCAATCTCGGCGCCCAAGCGCAGGAAGTCTTCGCTGGTGAGCTTGAAGTGACTGATCGGGTCGTCCTCGAAGGTATCGACGCCGAGCGACACGATGAGAAAGTCCGGCGTGTGCGCGACAACGCGCTTGAGCGCGTCCTGCAAGGCCTGTTGGTACTGCGCCCAGACGGTGCCCTTGCCCAGCGGGTAGTTGGCCGTGAAGCCCTCGCCCGCCCCCGCCCCCTGCTCGTGGGCATAGCCGGAGAAGTACGGGTAGGACACATGCGGATCACCGTGGATCGAGGCGAAAAACACGTCGGGGCGGTCGTAGAAGATGTTCTGCGTGCCGTTGCCGTGGTGAAAATCCACGTCCAGCACGGCAACGCGCCGTGCGCCCTGGCTCAGGCAGCGTTCGGCGGCAATCGCGGCATTGTTGAGGTAACAGTAGCCGCCCATGTACTCGCGGGCCGCATGGTGCCCAGGTGGGCGGCACAAGGCGAAGGCGCTGGATGCACCGTCGATGACGCGCTGCATGCCGGTCAAGGCCACGTTGGCGCTGCTGCGCACGGCTTCCCAGGTGCCGCCGGTGATCGGCGCGCCGGCGTCCATGGCGTAGAAGCCCAGCTTGCCATCGATGAAGCCCGGCTCACGGTCAATGGCCAGGTCGCGCACCGGCCAAACCAGCGGCAGCGCATCATGGGTCTTGCCGGTGGCGGTCCATTCTGCCCAGGCATTTTCCAGAAAGCTTACATAGCGCTCGCTGTGCGCCGCGACATAGCAGGCACGCTCGAACGTCTGCTCGGCGATGACATCGCCCAGGCCCGTGGATTGCACCCGCGCCAGCACGGTGTCGGCACGCTGGGGGTTCTCGAAGGACGGCGTGATGGCCCCGTCCTTGAGCTCGGAGCCATGGTGCAAGCGGTGTTTGTTGCTAAAGACTGTCAGCACGCGAATGTCCTTTTTCAAGGTGTTATCGGATAACCAATTTTCGCGACAGACCGGTGAAAATGCTTTGCTTTATGCTCAGCCAAACCGGATGCTTCAGCAAAACATCCACCCGGTAGCGCCCTAATGAGCAAAGCTTTTGCTTACGAAGAACTCGACGAAGTAGACCGCGAACTGCTGCGCCTGCTGCAGGAGGACGGCACCTTGTCCAGCGCCGCCCTGGGCGAGCGCCTGTCGATGACCGTGACGCCCTGCTGGCGCAGGCGCAAACGCCTGGAGGAGCTGGGCCTGATCAAGGACTACCAGGCCAACCTGGACCGCAAGAAACTGGGTTACGACGTCATGGCCTTTGCCCAGGTGCGCTTCGGCAACCATTCGGCCGAAGCACCTGACGACTTCGAGCAAGTCATTCTGAAGCTGCCGCAGGTCTTGTCCTGCCACAAGGTCACGGGTGAGGCGGATTATGTGCTGACAGTGCTGGCGACAGACCTGGAGAGCTATGGCCGTTTCGTCGAAGACGTGTTGCGTCGGCAACCTGGTATTGCTTCGATCCAGTCGAGCCTGGCCTTGCGCGAAATCAAGGCGGTTAGCCGGATACCGGTGAGGTAGCCGCATAGAAACAACCACCCGCTCCCACAGAAATGTCGCTACCTTTAAAGCCAAACTCAATCCGGCAAGCTGTACCGCTCGGCAAAATACTGCCGAAAGAAATCCACCGCCACCCGCACCTTGGCCGAGCTTGCCAGCGGCGAGGTGTAAACGGCCCAGATATCCGCAGGCTGGTGATAGTCACTCAGTACCTGAACCAGGCGCCCATCCTGCAGGCTGTCGTGCACATCCCACCAGGAGCGCAGCAATATCCCACGCCCGTCCAGGCACCACTGGTGGGCCACCTCGCCGTGGTTGCTCGATAAACCCCCGGTCACCCGCACGCTCTCTTCGCCATCAGGGCCTTCGAGCTGCCAGACCCCAAACGGGTGGTCGCGCTCCTTGATTACCAAACAGTCATGGCTGCCCAGGTCGGCTAGCACTTTCGGCATGCCATGCCGCGCCACATAGCTGGGCGCGGCACAGAGCACCCGGCGGTTTTTGGCTAGAAGCTTGGCGATCAGGTTGGGCGCGATGGTATTGCCCACGCGAATGTCCAAATCGACCCCCTCCTCGATCAGGTCCACCAGGCGGTCGTGCACATCCAGCCGGATATCCAGGCGCGGGTAACGCTCAGCCAGCTCCGACAAGGCCGGGGCTACGAACCGCCGCCCCAGGCCCAGGCTGCTGGCGATGCGCAGCTGGCCTGCCGGCTCGCGGTGCTGGGCACTGATGTCATCGCCCATGCGCTGCACCGCGTCGAAGATTTGCAGCGCCCATTGGTACACCCGCTCGCCCTCCTCGCTGACCGTCACCCGCCGAGTGGTGCGGTGCAACAAGCGCACTTCAAGGGTTTGCTCAAGCATACGAATGCGTTTGCTGATGTACGCCGCCGACATGCCCAGCTCGTCGGCCACGGCGGCAAAGCTGGCGCGCTTGGCCACCTGAAGAAAGATATTGAGGTCGTCGAGGTTGGGCAGATTATTCACGCTTCGTGTTCCAAGAATCCATGAAAGGCTGGATTATCTCCGATTGAAGGCCTTATAGCATGGCTCGCACCTGTTCCCTAGACAACGAGTGCGCCCCATGACCAAAACATTCAGAATCGCAGCCATCCCCGGTGACGGCATCGGCATCGAAGTACTCCCCGAAGGTATCCGCGTAGTCGAGGCTGCCGCTCGCAAGCACGGCCTGGACATCAGCTTCGAATTCTTCGAGTGGGCCAGCTGCGATTACTACCTGGCCCACGGCAAGATGATGCCGGACGACTGGTTCGAGCAGCTCAAAGACTTCGACGCCCTGTACTTCGGCGCGGTCGGCTGGCCCGACAAGGTCCCGGACCACATCTCGCTGTGGGGTTCGCTGCTCAAGTTCCGCCGCGATTTCGACCAGTACGTGAACATTCGCCCGGTGCGCCTGTTCCCAGGCGTGCCCTGCCCGCTGGCCGGCCGCGAGCCAGGCGACATCGACTTTGTGGTGATCCGCGAGAATACCGAAGGCGAATACTCGTCCCTAGGCGGGCGCATGTTCGAAGGCACCGAGAACGAGTTCGTGCTGCAGGAGTCGGTGTTCACCCGTCGTGGCGTTGACCGCATTCTCAAATACGCCTTCGACGTGGCGCAAACCCGCGAGCGCAAGCACGTTACCTCGGCCACCAAGTCCAACGGCATGGCCGTGAGCATGCCGTACTGGGACGAACGCACGGCGGCCATGGCTGCCAATTATCCGGAAATCAGCTGGGACAAGCAGCACATTGATATCCTCTGCGCCCGCTTCGTGCTGCAACCGGACCGCTTCGACGTGGTTGTGGCCTCGAACCTGTTCGGCGACATCCTCTCCGACCTTGGCCCGGCCTGCGCGGGCACCATCGGCATCGCCCCTTCGGCCAACCTCAACCCCGAGCGCAAGTTCCCGTCCTTGTTCGAACCGGTACACGGCTCGGCGCCGGACATCTTTGGCAAGAACATCGCCAACCCGATCGCGATGATCTGGTCCGGTGCGCTGATGCTTGAGTTCCTCGGCAACGACGGTGCCGACCCGCGCTACCGCGCCGCCCACGATGACATCCTCAAGGCCATCGAGCAGGTGATTGCCGCGGGCGACACCACCCGCGACATGGGCGGGCAAAAGTCCACCCAGGACGTAGGCCGGGCTATCACAGCGCTGATCGAAGCCTGACGACGCAGGGCCGATTATCAGAAGTGTCTGACAACCGGCCCTCTCCCTCTTGCGAGCGGCGTGGATTAGATGCAAAATCTGTTAACCATTAGATGTACGTTAACTTTTAGTTAACAGCCAAGGAAGGAGTGGTACGCAACACCCCGGATGCCTGCCGGGTATAAAAAGTACGCCAACGTCCAGGAGACGATGATGTCGCACAAGAATAAAAAGATTGATGTGTTCCTGATAACCATGAGCCTGATCGCCGTGCTGCTTACGGTGATTGGCCTGGCCATGTTCCCCGCCGAAGCCGAGCACGCTGCCAACCAGTTGTTCGAACTGTCCACCCGTACCTTTGGCACCAGTGTCCAGGTGCTGGTGTTCGGCAGCACCCTGGCCGTGCTGTACCTGGCCTTCAGCAAGTACGGCAATATCCGCCTGGGCAGTGGTAAACCCGAGTACGCCACCGCGACCTGGGTGTTCATGTTCATCTGCGCTGGCATGGGGTCTTCGACCCTTTACTGGGGTGTGATGGAATGGGCCTACTACTACCAGACCCCTGGCCTGAACATCGCTGCAGCCACCCCCAAGGCGCTCGAATACAGCATTGGGTATTCGTTCTTCCATTGGGGCGTCAGCGCCTGGTCGATCTACGCCTTGGCTTCCCTGGCCATGGCCTACCACTTCCACGTGCGCAAGAAGAGCGGCCTGAACCTGGCCTCGATCGTCGAAGCAGTGACCGGCTTCAAGGCCACCGGGCCCGTTGGCCGCAGCGTCGACCTGATCTTCCTGCTGACCATGATGGGCGCCCTGACGGTGTCGCTGGCACTCACCGCCTCGACCCTGACCCGCGGCCTGCATGACCTCACCGGCACCCCGGACACCTTCACCGTGCAATTGATGGTGATCGGCGCCGTCGCCGTGATGTTCTCGCTCAGTTCCTACATCGGCATCGATGGCGGCCTGCAGCGCCTGAGCAAGATGGTATGTATCGGCGCGCTGGTATTTGCCGCCGTGATCCTGCTGGTCGGCCCCACCCAGTTCACCATCAACAACACCGCCAACTCGATTGGCCTGATGATCCAGAACTACGTGCACATGAGCCTGTTCACCGACCCGGCCGGCGACGGCGCCTTCACCCGTAACTGGACGGTGTTCTACTGGCTCTGGTGGGTGTCCTACGCACCGGGCGTGGCCATGTTCGTGACCCGCGTATCGCGCGGCCGGCAAATCAAGGAAGTGGTCATGGCCCTGCTGCTGGGTGGCAGCTTCGGGTGCTGGTTCTTCTTCGGCGCGCTGGAAAGCTACAGCATGCACCAGTTCATCACCGGTGCCGTGGACGTGCCGAAAATGCTTGCTGAGCAAGGCGGCGAATCGGCCGTGACGCACCTGTTGCTGGCGTTGCCGTGGGGCCAGGTGTTCCTTGGCGTATACCTGTTCATCATGGCGATCTTCTGTGCCTCGCACATGGACGCCGCCGCCTATGCGGTAGCAGCCACCAGTACCCGCAACCTGCGCGAAGGCGACGACCCGACACCGACCCATCGCCTGTTCTGGTGCGTGGTACTGACCCTGGTGCCGCTGGCCATGCTGTTCGCCAAGGCCTCGCTGTCGACCATGAAAACCGCCGTGGTGCTGACCGCGATCCCGTTCATGGTGATTCTGCTGGTGAAGATCTACGGCTTCTTCAAGTGGATGTTCGAAGACTATGGCCAGGTCTCGGCCTACCGCATCGAGGAAGAAGCGGCGCGCATGGCCGGTGAAGAACCGGGCGAGCAAGCGCCACGCAGCGCAGCCGCCGTGCATTGAGATGACGTAAACCGAGCGACGCCAGCGTGGGGCGGCCCGCCCCACCACGGCAAATTTTTTTGCCTGGCTTGTTAACCAATAGATACGCGTTAACCAACAACTATAAACCGAGCTTGTGAGACCCTGTCATGAATGACTTCAAACGCCTGCCCGCCGATTTCTGCGCGAACGCCGAAGAGGCGTTCACTATCCCCGCCAGTTTCTACACCCAGGCTGCGGTGTTCGAACACGAGAAAGAAAGCATTTTCGCACGCAGCTGGATCTGTGTCGGCCACCGCAGCGAAGTGGCAGACAACAACGCCTACATCACCCGCGAAGTGATTGGCGAGAGCATCATCGTGGTACGCGGCCGCGACAGCGTGCTGCGCGCGTTCTACAACGTCTGCCCGCACCGTGGCCACCAGTTGCTCAGCGGCAGCGGCAAGGCCAAGAACGTCATCACCTGCCCGTACCACGCCTGGACCTTCAAGCTCGACGGCGAGCTTGCCCACGCCCGTAACTGTGACAACGTGGTGAACTTCGACAAAGAAAACTCCACGCTGGTGCAACTGCGCGTCGAAGAATACGCAGGCTTCATCTTCATCAACATGGACATGGACGCCGGCTCCGTCGAAGACCAACTGCCTGGCATGCAAGCGCGCATGCGCCAAGCCTGCGCCGTGATCGACGACCTGCACCTGGCCGCACGCTTTGTCAGTGACACCCCAGCCAACTGGAAGTCGATCGTCGACAACTACCTGGAGTGCTACCACTGCGCCCCGGCCCACCCCGGCTTCTCCGACTCGGTGGACGTCGGCCAGTACAGCCACACCCTGCATGGCAACTGGACCCTGCAATACGGCCTGGCAAAACCGTCGGAGCAGTCGTTCACGTTCGATGAAAGCGTTAAAGACCCCTCCTTTGCTGGCTTCTGGGCATGGCCGTGCACCATGTTCAACGTACCGCCAGGGGCTAACTTCATGACCGTGATCTACGAGTTCCCGGTTGATGCAGAAACCACCCTGCAGCACTACGACATCTACTTCCTCAACAAGGACATCACCGAGGAGCAGCAGAAGCTCATCGACTGGTACCGCGAAGTGTTCCGCCCAGAAGACCTGCGCCTGGTGGAAAGCGTGCAAAAAGGCCTGAAATCCCGCGGCTACCGTGGCCAGGGCCGGATCATGGCCGACCGCGAGCGCAGCGGCATGAGCGAGCATGGCATTGCCCACTTCCATAACCTGATCGCCGTGGCCCACCTCGACGATTGATCGCTAGCGCTTTTAGTTTTTTGCACGTTCCGGTGCGCGGCAAGGCCTGCCGCGCGCCCTGGCAGTCGAGGTGAACCATGGCCAACAAATACGAAATGTTCAGCGTGTGCGTGACCGAAGTGGAACACGCCACGCCGCTGATCAAGCGCTTTACCCTGGCCCGCGAAGACGGCGCGCCAATGCCTGATTTCACCGGTGGCAGCCATGTCATCGTGCAGATGCAGGGTGCCGATGGCAGCCAGTTCAGCAATGCCTACTCGTTGATGAGCGACCCGCGCGATACCCGCAGCTACCAGATTGGCGTGCGCCTTGAAGAGCAGTCCAAAGGCGGCTCGGCCTTCATGCACCAGCAGGTGCAGGTCGGCACCCGCCTGACCATCTCTTCGCCCAACAACCTGTTCGCCTTGGACCCTGCCGCTGGCCGCCATGTGCTGATCGCCGGCGGTATCGGCATTACTCCCTTCCTGGCGCAACTGCATGAACTCGAAGGCGGCGCCACCGACTACGAACTGCATTACGCCTTCCGCGCCCCGGAACATGGCGCGTTCCAAGATCAGCTGGCCAGCGGCCCGCATGCCGGCAACAGCCACTTCTATATCGACAGCCTCGATCGCAAGCTCGACCTGGCCGCCCTGTGCGCGGGCCTGGACGCGTCCGCGCACCTGTACGTGTGCGGCCCCAAGCCGCTGATCGACGCGGTCATCGCCTGTGCGGCCAAGGCAGGCATTGCCGAACACCGCGTGCATTGGGAGCAGTTTGCCGCAGCACCGGTGACCGGCTCGGCGTTCACCGTGGTGCTGGCACAGTCGGGTATCGAACTGCAGGTAGAAGAAGGCATGACCATCCTTCAGGCCATCGAAAAGTCCAAAGCTGCCAAGGTCGAGTGCCTATGCCGCGAAGGCGTTTGCGGCACCTGCGAAACCGCCATTCTTGAAGGCGAAGCCGAACACTTCGACCAATACCTGAGCGATGACGAAAAAGCCGCTCAGCAGAGCATCATGCTGTGCGTCTCGCGGGCACGCTCGGCGCGGTTGGTGCTGGACTTGTAACACCGGCCGGGGCTGCGGCGCGGCCCCAAGGGTTTCACCGTCAACCAAAAGTTGACAGCTTGAGTATACTGGCAGGCTCTTGGCCCAGATCAGGACACCCTGCCGATGTTGGAAAACAGCTTTGCCTTCCGCCTCAAGGAACTGCTCGAGCATCACAAGCTGACCCTGCAAGCTGTGGGCACGGCCCTGGGTATTTCACGGACAGCGGTGCACAAATGGACCCGCGGCGGTGAGATCGACTACGACAACCTGCGCAAGCTGGCCGACTTTCTCAAGGTCAACTGGATCTGGCTGCGCTACGGCGACGAAGCCCTGCAGAACATCCAACAGCCGCAGGTGGTCGAGTTGCCGATGACCGACCTGCGCAGGCGCTACACCGCCGAGATCATGGAAAGCGAGACGCGCATGAAACTGGCCCAGGAAGGCGCGCGCATCGTGACCTGGGAATGGAACCTGATCAGCGACGAGGTCACCTACTCGCCCAACGTCGAGCAGGTCTACGGCTGGCCGGTGCATCGCAACGAAGACTTCTGGCGCCACTTGCCGGATGAGGACGTGGCGCACATGCAGGCGATGTACGCCCAGGCCGTTGCTGACGGCAGCGGCTGCGAGTGTGATTTCCGTATCACCCGCCCCGATGGCGAAGTGCGCTGGATTTCTTCGCGCGCCACCGTGGTACGTGACAGCGCCGGGCGCTCGGTGAAGATGGTCGGCATCAGCATGGACAACACCGAACGCCAGGTTGCCCAGCAGGCGCTGCGCAACAGCGAAGAACGTTTTCGCGCGATCTTCGAGCTGGCCTGGGGCGCCCTCGCCTACATCGACCCGGACGGCACCTGGCAGCGGGTCAACAACAGCCTCTGCGAGATGCTTGGCTATTGTGCCGAAGAGCTCTACGGCATGACCTTCCAGCAGATTACCCATGCCGATGACCTGGCGCTGAACCTGGAGCTGCTGGCGCGCATGCTGGCGGGTGAGACCGAGCGCTACGAGGTGGAAAAACGGGTACGGCGCAAGGACGGCGAGTACATCTGGGTGCGGGCACGTACGTCGCTGCAGCGCCGTGACAACGGTGAGCCGGAGCACTTGATCAGCGTGTTCGAAGACATCACTGCAGAGCGCTTGGAGCATGAACGGTTGCAGGCACACATTTGCGCCCTAGAGGCGAGGCTGGCTGCATCTTGAAATGACACGCGTCCCTTTGTAGGAGCGGCCTTGCCGGGGTTTACTCGACGGCCCCCTGCCGCAACCAGTCGATAAACCGCGCAAACAACTCCGACTGTGAATTGATCTCAAGCTTCAGGTACAGATTCTTGCGGTGCATGCGCACGGTCTCCGGTGAGATCCCCAGCTCCACCGCCGTGGACTTCACCGAGTGCCCACGCAAGATCATGTGCGCCACTTCACGCTCGCGGTCAGTGAGCACCTGGCAGCCAAAACTCTCGAACGCGGCCTGTACGCTGCCGCGTTCGGCCGAGGCCGTGGCAGGCTCAAGGTTGTAGCGGGCATAGCGCCCCAGCAGTTCACGGACCATCGGCTCGACCGCCCGCAACAGGTCGATCTGCCCACTGCTCAAGCGCGTGCCACTGCACCCCTGGAACAGGCTGAACGAAAGCTTGCGGCCCTCGCTGAGGTCGGTAATGTAGTAGCTGTCCTCACTGCAGCCAGTACCCAGGTAGTAGGCCTTGTAGTAGTCGCTGTCGAAGAAATTGTCCGGGGCGATTTCCTGCAAGTGGTAGAACCCCTGCGCCAAGCCACTCTGCACGGCCAGGCAAAAAGGATCGAGCAAGTAACCGACCGCAAAATAGCGTTCGAGCACCGCTTTACGATGCGTTTCTGGAATGCCTTGCTGGTACAGCAGCTGTGGTGCCCGTCCCTGGCATTCGAGGCTGATCATCATCGACTCGACCTCGACCAGCGCCCCGATAGCAGCGGCCACGTAGCTCAGGGCATCGGCTGACTCACTGTGGGCAAGCGCACGCTGCAACGCCGCATGCCATTGCTGCAGCGCCCCCAGCGTTAGGGTGAGCGGAGTGTCGGAAGTGGCCTGGGTCATGCCCGGCAGTCTAGCCTGCCAGGCACGCCCACGCACAGCCCTTTGCGCCAGGCTCATCGCCCTTGGTACAGCCCTTGCGCGGTCAGTTCGCGCGCCGTTTCGATAATGCACTGGCGCAGGGTTTCGACGATTTCGTCGACTTGCGCATGCGTGACGATCAACGGCGGCGACATCACGTTCAGGTGCATGATCGGCCGCACCAGCAGCCCTCTGGCCTGAGCTTTGCTGTGGATGCGCTCACCGATGTTGACCGCGTCTGGGAACAACGCCTTGCTGGCTTTGTCGGCGACGAACTCGACACAGGCCATCAGTTTCAGGCAGCGCACATCCCCCACCAAAGGCAGCTCGCGCAGGGTTTGCAGCCGTTGCTCCAGGTAGCTGCCCACGTCCTTGACGTGCGCCAGCAGCTGCTCGCGCTCGATGATCTCGATGTTCTTCAATGCCGCCGTGCAGCACACCGGGTGCCCACTGTAGGTGAAGCCATGGGTGAAGCAGCGGCCCTTGCCCGGCTCGGCGATCACCTGCCAGATCCGCTCGGAGAAGATGCAGGCACCCAATGGCAGGTAGGCCGAGGTCAGGCCTTTGGCGGTGGTGATGATGTCCGGCGTCACGCCGAACAGCTCCTCGCTGGCGAAGAAGGTGCCCAGGCGCCCGAACGAGGTCACCACCTCATCAGCAACGAACAGGATGTCGTAGGTCTGGCACACCTGCCACATGCGCTCGAAGTAGCCCTTGGGCGGAATGATCACCCCGCCCGAGCCCATGATCGGTTCGGCGAAGAACGCCGCCACGTTGTCGGCACCCAGGGAAAGGATCTTGTCCTCGAATTCGGCCACCAGGAAGTCGAGGAACTCGGCCTCGTCCATGTCGTCCGGGGCACGGTACGGGTTGGGGTTGGAAACATGGTGGATCAACTCATGGGCGTAGTCGAACTCCGGCACTCGGTCGGCGGCCTTGTTGCCAATCGCCATGGTCAGGGTGGTGGAGCCGTGGTAGGCGTTGTAGCGCGCAATCACGTGCTTCTTGTCCGGCTTGCCCCGGCAGTTCTGGTAGTACTGGATCAGCCGGTAGGCGGTATCGACGGCGGTAGAGCCACCGGTGGTGAGAAACACGTGGTTCAGGTCACCCGGCGCCAGTTGCGCAAGCTTCTGGCACAGCTCGATGGCGACGTCATTGGCCATGTCGGAAAACGGGTTGGAGTAGGCCAGTTTGCGCACCTGGTCGGCGATGGCCAGGGCCATCTCTTCACGGCCCAGGCCGATATTGGTGCACCACATGCCGCCGACGGCATCGAGAAAGCGGTTGCCGTGGGTGTCGCGGATGTAGGCACCCTCGCCTTCGACGATGTTCAGCGCGCCCTGCTCGCGGTGCTCGTCGAACACATGGTAGCCATGCATGTAGTGGGCCTTGTCGGCTTCCACCAGTGGGTCGTGGGCGATGGCGAATGCTTTGCTGGGTGTGGCCATGGGCAGCTCCTTGGCGGGAATCGGTTGGCAGTGTTCAGAAACCGGTCTTGACCGTGCTCCAGACCCGGGTGATGGCGCGCATGTCTTTGGGGCTCTGGGTCTTCTGGGCGAACAGGCGTTCGCGGGTCTGGGCATCGGGGTAGATCGCCGGGTCCTGGCGAATGTCGGCGTGCACCAGCGCCGTGGCAGCCGCATTGCTGTTGGCGTAGTGGATGTAGTCGGTGACCTTGGCCATGGTCTGCGGCTGCAGCAGGAATTCGATGAACCGGTGGGCGTTGGCCGCGTGCGGGGCGTCCTTGGGGATGTAGAGGTTGTCGAACCAGATCAACGAGCCTTCCTGGGGGATGAAGAACGCCAGCTTGATGGCTTTTTTCGCCTCTATCGCACGGGCCTGGGCGGTGGCGTAGTCACCTGACCAGGTCAGGGCCAGGCAGACATCGCCGTTGGGCAGGCTGGTGAGGTAGTTGACCGAATCGAACTTGCGAATGTACGGGCGAATGCCCATCAGCAGCTGCTCGGCAGCCTTGAGGTCGGCGGGCGCTGCGCTGCGGGGGTCCTTGCCCAGGTACTGCAGGGCCAGCGGGATCACTTCGGTCGGCGCGTCCATCAGGGTGACGCCGCAGTCGGCGAAGCGTGAGACGATCTTGGGGTCGAACAGCATGGCCAGTGAACCAATCGGCGCATCGGGCATGCGTGCGGTGATCTTGTCGACGTTGTAGGTGACCCCGGAACTGCCCCAGGTGTAGGGCGCCGAGTATTTCAGCCCTGGGTCGTAGCCTTGCAGGTTGCTCACCACCTGCTCATCCAGGTTGTGCCAACTGGGCAGCTGCTGCTTGTCCAGCGCCTGGAACACGCCGGCCTGGATCAAAGGTGGTACCAGAGAGGCGTTGAGCATGACCAGGTCGTAGCCGGAGCGGCCGGTGAGCAATTTGGTCTGGACGGTTTCGTAGCCATCGAAGGTGTCGTAGATGACCTTGATGCCGGTGGCCTTCTCGAAGTCGGCCAAGGTGGTTTCGCCGATGTAGTCGGTCCAGTTGTACAGCCGCAACGTGTTACCGCTGTCCCCCTCTACCGCCAGTGCCTGCGTGGCGGCCGACGCCAGCAGCAGACCGCCAATCACCTTCAGTGCCTTGCGCATAGCAACTCCATCGTGTGACTGCTCCGGATCGAGCCGATGGGTTCACTATCGGGGGATTTGCCTGAGGGCAACATACCCCGAATGTGTGGGTGGTCGTTTTTGGGCAGGTGGGCCAGTGTCATCCTGCAGGTTCGGGATCATCTGGCCATTGCTTGGGCCGCAAAGCGGCCCCCGTTTTTTCAACAGGCCCATCAACCTAACGGATACAACGCCTCATCGAACTGCGCCAACCGCGGGAACACCAGCGGCTGATCGTCCGCCAACTGCTCCAGGCGCTGCTGGTACTGCTGCAGAAAGCCCTGGCGCGCTTCGTCGCTAATGTAGGGCACATGCCAGGCCACGAACGGTGGCAGCACGTCGAAACCGACGTACGCCAGCGTCCCCCGCAGAATCGGCCGCAGCATGTCCTCAAGCGGCCCGTGAATAGCCCCCTCGCCAAACATGTGCTCCCGCCCGCCGAGGGTCACCGTCACCAGCGCCTGCTTGCCGGCCAACCCGCCTTGGTCGTAGAAGCGCTTGCCGCCGTAGCAGACGCCCGACACCAGCACGCGGTCGATCCAGCCCTTGAGCATGGCCGGCGCCGAGAACCAGAAAACCGGGAAGTTCAGCACCAGCAAGTCGGCCCATAACAGCTTGTCCAGCTCTTGCTGGATATCGGCGGCGATGGCGCCGCTCTTGACCCCCAGGCGCTGCTCCAGCGCATACACCAGGTATTCGGGGTTCTCCCGCGTGGCGAAGTCATCCGCACTGGCCACCGGGTTCCAGCCCATGGCATACAGGTCGCTGACCTTGACCTCGTGGCCCTGGGCGCGAAAGGTGGCCACTGCCTGGTCACGCAGGGCGGCAGTGAAGGATTGCGGCTCGGGGTGAGCATGGACGATCAGCACATTCACGACAGTTCTCCTCGCATCAATTCACCCGCACAACGGGCAATGCGCTGGCAGGCCTCGGCCAAGGCCTCGGGGCCTACCACCAACCCCAGGCGAATATGCCCGGCGGCGCTCGGGCCAAACGCTTCACCCGCCAGTACCGACACGCCTTCACGGTCCAGCAGGCGGTCGGCGAACGCCTGCGCGCTGAGGCCGGTTTCGCGGATATCGACCATTACGAACATGCCGCCGTCGGGCTTGAGCGCCTTGACCCCCGGGCACCCGGCCAGCTGTTCGCACACCAGGTCGCGGCGCTGGCGATAGGCGTCGCGCATCGCCTCAAGGGCAGGCAAGGGCTGATTCAAGGCCACCACGGCGGCGTCCTGGATGAAGTCCGGCGAGCCATACAGCATGCACAGCGCCAGGTTTTCCAGGTGCGTGGCGAGCTCAGGCGAGCCCACTACCCAGCCCACGCGCCAGCCGGTCATGGCGTGGGATTTCGACAGGCTGTTAAGGGTCGCGGTGCGCTCGGCCATGCCCGGCAGGCTGCCTGGGCTGACATGCTCGCCCTCGTACAGCAGTTCGCTGTACACCTCGTCCGAGATCAGCCACAGGTCGTGGCCGATGCACAGCTCGGCCAGCGCCTCCCAGGTCGACCGTGGCAGGCTCGCCCCCGAGGGGTTGTGCGGGCTGTTCAGGGCCAGGGCGCGGGTACGCGGGGTGATGCGCGCGGCCACATCCTGCGGGCACACCCGAAAACCGTTCTCCGGCTTGACCGGCACCGGTACTACCTTGGCGCCGCAGGCACCGAACACTGCCTCGTAAGTGACGTACATCGGCTCGGCGACAATCACCTCGTCACCTGGGTCGAGCACGCACTGGGCCACGCAGAACAAGGCGCATTGGGCACCGGCCAGCACCGTGACCTGCTCGGCACTGACGGCCTGGCCGCTGCGTTGCCGGTGGCGATCGGCAATGGCCTGGCGCAACGCCAGCTTGCCGCGTATATCGGCATAGTGGGTGTGGCCGGCACGCAGGCTGTCGATGGCAGCCTCGACGATGGGTGCCGGGGTGTCGAAGTCCGGGTCGCCCACCGACAACAGCACAATGTCCTTGCCCTCGGCCTGCATCGCCAGGGCGCGGTAGTGGATGTCCCAGGCGGCGGCGCCGTCGCCGGCGATGCGTTGGGTCAGCTTGGCGTAACGCATGGCAATCTCCCTTCAATACTGGGTCAGTCGACGAGAATTTTTGGGTTCGAGCTGCCCCACACGGTGTAGAGGTCGGCCAGCAATGCACCGTTGATTTCCTCCATCTCGCCTTGGGTGATCTCGCCACCGGCCTGCTTGCCGAACAGCACCACCTCGTTGCCGTTCTTGACGTCGGGGAAGTCGGTGACATCGACCATCAAGGTGTTCATCGACACCTTGCCCACCACCGGCACGCGGTGGCCGTTGATCAGCACATGGCCCTTGTTGGTGAACACCCGGCGGTAGCCGTCAGAGTAGCCAACGGTGATATTGGCCAGGCGCGAGTCCCGCGCCAGGGTGTAGGTGCGGTCATAGCCGACGGTGTTACCGGCCGGGTAGCTGTGCACCGCGGCCACCCGCGACTTGAACTGCATGGCGCGCTTGTATTCGGTGCGCTCAGGCACGGTGTCGCCGAACAGCGCACCGCCGGTGCGGACCATGTCCAGGCGCGCTTCCGGCACTTCCAGGGTGGCGAACGAGTTGGCCGCGTGCAGGGTCAGTTGGCGGCGGTCGAGCTTGGCATGCTTGATCAGCCAGTCGGCCTGCTCATTGAACGCTGCCAGGCCCTTGCGTACATCGTCCTTGTCTTCCACGGCGAAGTGGGTCATCAACGCCACCAGCTTGAGGTGCTTCTGGTCGGTGATCTGCAGCGCTTCACCGCGCCCGCTCCAGCTGGTCATCTCCACACCGTTACGGCTCATGCCGCTGGCGTTGAGCGCGAGGTGAATGCGCAGGGTCTTGCCATGGCGCTCGGCGATGGCGTCGGCCTGGCGGGCGAATTCGGCGCTGCCGACCAGTTCTTCCATGTCGTATTGCAGGGCATCTTCCAGCTCGCTCAGGCTGGCCAGGCGTACCCGCACCAGTTGCCCGGTGAAGCCGCTGGCACGCACCACGCGGGCTTCTTCGTTGCTGGCCACCGCCACGCAGGGCACGCCGAGGGCGATTACCGACGGCATCACCAGGCCGATACCGTGGCCGTAGGCATCGGCTTTGAGCACGGCGCACAACTTGGACTTGCCGCCCAGTTCCGCTTGCAGGGTACGGATGTTGTGTTGCAAGGCGCTTGCGCTCACCTCGACCCAGGCATTGCTGTTTTGCACGGTCATCGTGTTGCTGCCGTTGTCCATCGACAGCGGCGGTGCGGCATACAGCGGGGCTTGGCCGGTGATCAGCAGGGCCAGGGAGGCAGCGAGGAGCGTGCGGCGAAATTGCATGGTGGTTTCTCTTGTTATGGATGATGCGCCGCTGTCAGCAGACGCAGGTATGTTTGAGTTCGATAAAGGTCACGCCTGGCGTGGCGAAGCCGCTGGCCAGGTCAGCCTGCAAGGCATCCAGGTCACGCGGCTGACGCACCGCGCAGCCAAACGCACGGGCCAGGCCAATGAAGTCGGGGTTGCGCGGCAGTACGCCGACCGGCTCGATGTCCAGGCCGAGCATATCGTCGCGGATCTGGCCAAGCGCATCATTGTTCCACAGCAACACCACCAGCGGTCGGTCCAGTTCTTCGACTGCGGTGGCCAGCTCCTGGGCGGTGTAGAGGAAGCCGCCATCGCCCACCAGCACCAGGCCAGGGCGATGGTCAGTGGCGAACATGCCACCGATACCCGCCGGCAAGCCATAGCCGAGGGTGCCGTAACCGGTGGGGTGTAACCAGCTGCGTGGTGCCCGGCTGGCAAAGGCGTAGTTGCCGGTGTAGGCCAGCTGGGTCATGTCGCTGCTGATGACAGCGTCGTCCGGCAGCACTGCGTCGATGCGGTCGAGGATGGCCTGATGGATGGCCTGCAACGGCGCGTGCCCGGTGCGAATGGCCTGGCGCAGGGCGGCCACCGCGTCGATGGCCTGGCCAGGGTCGCGCTCGACTTCGGGCAGGTGCTCCAGCAAACCGGCGAGGGTCTGTCGAGCATCGCCGTGCAAGGCCACGGCGCATGGGTAGAAGTCGTTGAACTTGCGTGGGTCGATGTCCACGCGCAGCAACGCCCCGTTGATTGGCAGGCGCTCGCGCCAGAAGTCGGTGTCGGCCATTTCGGTCCCCACGGCCAACACCACATCGGCTTCGCTGATCATCTGCCAGCCCGGCGCCACGCACAGGCTCGAACCCGCATTCAATGGCGCCTCGGGGGGCAGCAGGCCCTTGCCGGCGACGCTGGTGAACAGCGGCGCTGCCAGGCGGGTGCTCAACTGTTGGAGTTGTGCGGCGGCCTGCAGTGCGCCACCGCCAGCGATGATCATTGGCCGTTTGGCTGCGGCCAGTTTCAGCGCGGCTTGGCCCAGCGTGTCACGGTCGGGCTGGCCGCGCCCGGGGCGGCGTACCACCTCGTGGCTCCAGTCGCGGGCAACCGGCGCTGCCAGCACATCCAGCGGGATCGAGATGTGCACCGGGCGCGGGCGTTCACTGTCGAACACCGCCCAGGCACGGGCAATCAGCTCGGGCAGGTCTTCGGCGCCCAGGGCCACGGCGGAGAATGCCGTGATCGGTGCGGTCATGGCGCGCTGGTCCTGGGTTTCGTGCAGGCAGCCCCAACCTTTGCCCAGGCTGGCAGTGTGGTTGACGCTGGAAATCACCAGCAGCGGGATCGAGTCGGCATAGGCCTGGCCAATGGCAGTGGCGGCATTGGTCACGCCTGGGCCGGTGATGACGAAGCACACGCCCGGCCTGCCGCTGACCCGGGCGTAACCATCGGCCATGAAACCTGCGCCCTGCTCATGCCGGGTCAGCACATGGCGGATGCCGCTACCGGGCAGGCCGCGGTACAGCTCCAGGGTATGCACCCCCGGGATACCAAACACGGTATCCACCCCATAGTTGGCCAGCAGCCGTACCAGCGCCTGGCCGGCGGTCATCGGTTGCTCATTCATGCTGATCTCCTTGCGGCTGGCCGAGGCGGATCAGCGCATCGACCGCGGTGGTGCCGTGGGCACCGACCATCAATGGGTTCACATCCAGCTCCAGCAAGTGCCCGGCATTTTCGCAGGCGTAGTCGGCCACGGCGCGAATCGCCGCCACCAGGGCATCCAGGTCGGCAGCCGGGCGACCCCGAAAACCGCGCAGCAGGCTCGCGCTGCGCAGGCCAAGCAGTGCTGCACGAATGGCGCTGTCGGTGGTGGGCAGCAACAGGCTGACGCTGTCTTTGAGCAGCTCCACCAGCACACCGCCAGCACCGATCACCAGGGCGAGGCCGAAGTCGTTTTCACGCTTGATGCCGACGATCAGTTCGGCCAAGGGCGGCGGCGCCATGGGTTCGAGCAATACCTGGTCAAACGGCACGCCCGGCGCATAGCCGGCGATGCGCTGACGCATCTGCACCAGGGCGGCCTGCAGCGCCGTGGCATCACGCAGGTTAAGCGCCACCGCTCCGGCTTCGGTCTTGTGCGGCAACTGCGCGCTGACCGCTTTGAGCACCAGCGGGTAGCCCACTCGCGCAGCATCCTCCAGCGCACGTTGCGGGGTACTCAACACCCCGGCCGGCACCGGCAGGCCAAACGCACTCAAAGCCTGTTTGGACTGCCATTCATCCAGCAACCGGCTATCGCCTTCGAGTGGCCGTGGGCACAGCGGCACCTGCGCCGCCTCGCCGCGCTCCAGCAAGCGCTGGCGATTGCGCTGATAGGCCACGATCCGCCCCCATGCCGCCAGGCCATCCTCGACCCCTTGCAGCGCGGCAATGCCTCGGGCATGCAGGCGCTCGCGGGCCGATGCCGGCAACAGTTCGGGGAACGCCGAGGTAACGAAACCGATCTTGCCGTGGCGCTCCAGGGCATCGCAGTACAGCGCCAGCAACAGGTCGCATTCTTTGCGTTCGCCAGTGAACTGCGCGGGGTAGTCGAGCACCAGCATGGCGGCATCCGCCTCGCCGCACAGGGTGCTGTCGAGCATGCGTTGCAGGGCCGCTTCATCGCCCCAGATCGCCGTGGTGAAATCCAGCGGGTTGACCAGGTTGGCGTAGGCTGGGAGCACCTGGGCCAGCGCGGCAACCTGCCCCTGCTCCAGGCTGGGCAGGCTCAGCTGGTTGCACTCGGCGTAGTCGGCGATCAAGCCGGCGTCACCGCCCGAACAGGCCAGCGCGAGCAGCCGGCCATTGGCGGGCAAGCGGCCACAGGCGGCAGCCTTGAGCGTTTCGACGAAGCTCACCGGGCCACTCACGCGGATCACACCCAGGCGCTGGAACAGGCTGTCGTACAACGCATCGGAACCCGACAGCGAACTGGTGTGGCTGAGCGCCAGTTCAGCGCCGATCTGCGACACACCCGTCTTCAGGGCAACGATTGGGGTGCCCTGCTGCAGTGCCTTGTACGCGGCGCGGGCAAAGCCAGGCACGTTTTTCAGGCCCTCCAGATGCAAGCCAATGGCGGTCACTCGTGGATCGTCGAGCAGCACGTCCATTAGCTCGGCGACGCCCAGCTGCGCCTGGTTGCCGACCGATGCCATGTAGGCCACCGGCAGCGAGCGGTCACTCATGGACAGGTTGTAGGCGAAGTTGCCGCTCTGGGTGAGGATCGCCACGCCCTGCTCCACCTGCTTGCCACCGTGGGCCACCGGCCACAGGGCCGCGCCGTGCAGGTAGTCGAGCAGGCCATAGCAGTTGGGGCCAAGCAAGGCCATGCTGCCGGCCGCCTCCAGCAAGCGCTGCTGCAACAAACGGCCTTGCTCGCCGCTCTCGGCAAAGCCCGAGGCATAGCAGATGGCGCCACCGGCGCCGAACGCGGCCAGTTCCTCGACACACTGCAGGGTCAGTTCGCGGTGGGTGGCGATGAACACCGCGTCCGGCGCACAGGGCAAGTCTGCCACCCGCGCCACGCAGGGGATGCCTTCCAGGCTCGCGTGCTGCGGGTTGATCAGCCATAGCGGGCCGGCGAAGCCGCCTTCGGCACAGCGTTTAAGGGCACGGGCCATGCTGCGCCCGCCAACGAAGGCCAGGTGCCGTGGCGCCAGCAGGCGTTTGAGGTTGTCACGAATCGAATGCGACATGCGGGTTCTCCAGGTCGATCAGCGCAGCAACGGGCGCAGCAGTTCGCGGGAAATAATGTGCCGCTGGATTTCCGATGTGCCTTCCCAGATCCGCTCGATGCGGGCATTGCGCCAGATGCGCTCGACCGGCCCCTCGTCCATCAGGCCCATGCCGCCAAAAATCTGCACGGCTTCGTCAGCGACCTTGCCCAGTACTTCGCTGGCAAACAGCTTGGCCATGCCCGCCTCGCCATCGGTCATGCTGCCCTGGTCCATCTTCCAGGCGGTGTGCAGGGTAAGCAGTTCGGCGGCGCGGATCTGCGTGGCCATGTCCGCCAGCTTGAACGACACACCCTGGTAGCTGCCGATAGGCTGGCCAAATTGCTTGCGGTCGGCGGCCCATTGCAGGGAGGCGTCCAGTGCTCGCTGGGCCTGGCCGACGCAGTTGGCGGCAACCATCACCCGGCCAGCGGTGAGCCAGGCGTTGGCCACTTCCCAGCCCTTGCCGACTTCGCCCAGCACGTTGCTGGCCGGTACCCGGCAGTCATCGAAGAACAACTCGTAGGTGTGATAGCCGCGGTTGCTCACGCACTTGGGCCCACGGCGGATGGTCATGCCGGGGGTGTCACGGTCGACCAGCAACGCGGTAACCGCATTGCGCTTGCGCCCGTTGTGTTCGTAGGTGTCGGTCACCGCGAAGACGATGGCGAAGTCGGCGTGCCCGGCGTGGCTGATGAAGTGCTTGCTGCCGTTGATCACGAAGTCATCGCCCTGGCGCACGGCGCGGGTCTTGATGGCGTTGGCGTCAGAGCCCGCGCCGGGTTCGGTGAGGGCAAAGCAATCGGTCTTTTCGCCCTGCACGCACGGCAGCAGGTAGTCGGTTATCTGCTGGTCCTTGCAGGCCATGAGGATCTTCGACGGGCGCGCGACGAACACGTGCAGCGCCCAGGACACCTTGGACAATTCGCGCTCGATCAGCGCCTGGGACAGGTAGTCGAGGCCACCACCGCCGACTTCTTCAGGCATGTTGAAGGCATAGAACCCGGCGGCGATAGCCTTGCCACGGATGTGCGCGGCCAGCTCTGGCGACACGGCATCGGCGCGGTCTACCGCCTCTTCATGGGGCAGCAGTTCCTTGGCCACGAAGCTGCGTACCGCATCCACCAACATTTCTTGTTCTTGGGTCAGTTGGAAATTCATCTGCGAAGGTCCTGAAGAGGTAACGGGTTATTGGCCGACGAAGTTCGCTGGGCGCCTTTGCATCGAGGCCCGGAGTGCCTCCGCGCCGTCCTGGCTGCGCCCGCACAGCAGGCCGGCCTGGCGCTCGGCCTCCAGTTGCGCGGCCAGGGTGCGCTGGGCGCCTTCGCGGATCAGCCGCTTGGTCTGCGCGTAGGCGAAGGTCGGGCCATTGGCGAGGCGGCTGGCCAGTTCGGCGGCCACCGCAGGCAACTGCTCGTCGGCACAGACCTCGCTCACCAGCCCTGCCGCCAACGCACGCTCAGCGCCCCACAGTTCGTCGAGGAACAACAGGCGTTTGGCTTGCTCGCTGCCAATCAGCCGTGGCAGGTGCCAGCTGGCGCCGGCGTCGGGGCTGTAGGCCATGCTGGTGTATCCGGCTTTGAAGCGTGCCGAAGCAGCGGCGATGCGTAGGTCACAGCACAGGCTCAAGTCCATGCCGCCGCCGACGGCGGTGCCGTTGATGGCGGCGAGGGTCGGTTTGTCGAGGCTGTGCAGGCGCAGCATCAGGGCGTGGGCGGTCTCGGTCCAGCCGTAGCTTTCCAGCGCCCCACGGGCTTCGGCGTCGGCCCACTCGGCCAGGTCGGCACCGGCACAGAAACTGCGCCCGCTACCGGTCAGCACCACCACGCGGACGGCGGGGTCGCTGTTGCAGGTGTCCAGCAAGGCGTGCAGTTGCTTGAGGGTGGGAATGTCCAGCGCGTTGCGCTGCTCGGGGCGATAGAGGGTGATCCAGGCAACGCCGGCTTCGACCTTGCTCAACACTGACGATGACGGGG
The DNA here is from genome assembly GCF_058745025.1 of Pseudomonas sp. E1MeOHC2. NCBI lineage: Bacteria > Pseudomonadati > Pseudomonadota > Gammaproteobacteria > Pseudomonadales > Pseudomonadaceae > Pseudomonas > Pseudomonas sp. E1MeOHC2. The sequence goes on along the minus strand of NZ_CP196675.1, from coordinate 4,730,386 downwards.
TGGTCATGGGAGGCCTCACTGTTGTTGTTGGGGTTTGAGGACGTGACGAGGGAGATACTAAACGAGTGTTCAACAAGGCGGGATGCGTTGTTACAACTTCGCACAACTCGGGTGTGCCGCGAGAATGCTGGGGCCGCACAGCGGCCCCAGCTATCGATTGCCCCACGCTGCAATCAAACCCCAGGCGCACTCGGCGCAAAGGCCCCCTGCCGCCGGCGATTCACCACGTAATACGCTGCATAGCACAGGGCAATGAAGCCAAAGCCCCAGTACAACGACGGCCGCTGGGTCTCGTCGATGGCCAGGAACACGAACAGCGAACAGCACAAGGTGATGCACAGCAGCGGCACCAGCGGGTACAACGGCGCCTTGTACTTGAGGTCCTGCAGTTGCCCGCCATCACGCAGGTACGCCTTGCGGAACCGGTACTGCGCCAGGGCGATGACGATCCAGGTCACGGTGCCAGACATGCCGCTCACCGCCATCAGCACCATGAACAAGGTGTCGGCGGCCACGAAGCTGGTCATCAGCGATACCAGGGCAAAGCACAGGGTGATGCTCAGGGCACGCAGCGGCACACCGCGCTTGCTCAAGGGCGACAGACTCTTGGGTGCCATGCCGCTCTTGGACATGGCCCAGAGGATCCGTGTGGAGGCGTACAGCCCCGAGTTGCCCACCGACAGGATCGCAGTGAGGATGACGAAGTTCATCAGGTCGGCCGCATAGGGAATGCCGACCATGTCGAACACTTGCACGAACGGGCTTTCCATCAACCCGGCCTGCTCAAACGGCACGATGGCCGACAGCACGGCAATCGCCAGCACATAGAAGATCAGTACACGGAACACCACGTTGCGCACGGCGCGGGGGATGCTCTTCTCCGGGTGTTCGGTCTCGCCGGCCGCAACGCCCATGATTTCGCACCCCTGGAAGGCATACACCACGGTCATCATCACCGCGAACACCGCCGACAGGCCGTGGGGGAACAGCGACTCGCCCACCAGGTTGTTGAGCATCGGCGCCGGCGCGCCGTTGTTCAGCGGGATGGCACCGAAGATCACCAGCACGCCGACCACGATAAAGCCGAGGATGGTCGCCACCTTGATCCCCGAGAACCAGTACTCGGCCTCGCCAAAGGCCCGCGTGGCCAGGGCATTGAGGCCGAACAGCACGACCACGAACAACGCCGACCAGTACCAGATCGGCACCTCGGGGAACCAGCGAGTCATCAGCATGCCTGCGGCAGTGAACTCCAGGCCCACGGTGGTGGCCCAGCTCATCCAGTACACCCAGCCGATCATGAAGCCCGTGGCCGGGCCGATGAATTTGGTGGCGTGGGCCTGGAATGAACCGGAAACCGGCATCTGCACCGACAGCTCGCCCAGGCAGACCATCACCAGGTACATCAACAACCCCGCCACCAGGTAGGCCAGGATCGCCCCCACCGGCCCGCCTTGGTTGATGGTCACGCCCGAGCCCATGAACAGGCCGGTGCCGATCACGCCGCCCAGCGACAGCATGAAGATGTGCCGGCTTTTCAGCGCGCGGGTCAGCTGGATTTTGCCTTCGTGGGTGTCAGTCATGGTTCACCCCGCTGTAGCAGAGGGTGCAAAACGAGGGGGCTAGGACGGGCTGAGCGCTACGGCATGTCATTATTGTTATCTCCAATAAGCCTCATGGACCGCGTGCAACACGGTTGCCATCGATTATTGGAAACGGATGTAAGGTGCCGTTGTACGAACCGATCAAAGATGTAAAAAGTCGTAAGTATTTTGTACGTCAGCCCTGGATCAACTGTTTCAGGGTGGTACGGGCCTGTTCCAGCTGTCCCGTTAATGGCTCGCCGAGCGCCAGCAACGCCTTTTCATCGTGACGCTGGGCGGCGTCCTCAAGGCGGCGCAACACACAAGCCAAGCCAGCAAAGCCGAGGGAGTCGCAACTGCCCGCCAAACGGTGCGCCAGGTGCGACACCTCTGTGCAATCGCGTGCTTGCAAGGCATCGGCCAGCGCTGTGGCGTGCTGCTCGATCGACTGGCGCAGTACCGCCAGCAGCTGCTGCAGCTTCTGCTCGCCCAGCAAGCTGCGGTGGGTCTGCAGCAGTGACCAGTCCATGCATGAGCCCGGTGCGGCCACCTCGGCAGGCGTTACCTCGGCCAAGGCCTGGCGCAGCTGCTCCAACCTCAGCGGCTTGGCCAGCACGCCGTGCATGCCAGCGGCCAGGTAATCGGGGACTTGTGCCGGTTGCACCCCGGCAGTCAGCGCCAGGATCCGGCTGCCACGGTTTGGCCCAGGGGTGGCGCGGATCCGCCGGCACAACTCCACCCCGTTCATGCCGGGCAAGTGCACATCCAGCAGGATCAGGTCGAAGCGGCGCTGGGCACAGGCTTGCAGGGCTTGCCTGGCATCCTCGGCAAACTGCACTTTATGGCCATCGCGCAACAGCAACCCGCCCGCCACCTCACGGTTCAATGCCACGTCCTCGACCACCAGGATATCCAGGCTGGCCGACGCCGAGCGGGCCTGCTCATGGACAACGGCGGGTTGCCCACGCGCCATGTCGAGTTCGAACCAGAAGCAACTGCCCTGCCCTGGCACGCTGTCCAGGCCGATGCAGCCGCCAAGCTTTTCCACCAGGTGCTTGCAGATCGCCAGGCCCAGGCCAGTGCCGCCGTAGCGTCGGGCCACGGCTTCGCTGGCCTGGACGAAACGGTCGAAAATCTTCGCCTGCATGGCCGGCTCGATGCCGATGCCATTGTCACTCACCGACACCCGCAGGCGCTGCCCGTGCTGATCACTGGCCAACACCTGCACCCTGAGCGTGACCTGGCCGTGCTCGGTGAACTTGATGGCGTTGGCCAGCAGGTTGCTCAGCACCTGGCGCAGGTACTGCTCGGCGCCATGCTGATGCGCCGCCAGTAGCTCATCGACCTCCACGTGCAAGGTATCGCCGCGTTCCAGGGCCATCGGTTCGAGCAATGCCAGCACCTGCGCGCACAGCTGGCGCAGCGAAAAACCGAGCAATTCGGCGTGGCTCTCGCCCTCTTCGAGACGGGCAAAGTAGAGCACCTCGTTAAGAATGGCCAACAGCCCTTCGCCCGCCTTGTACAACGCCTCCAGGCGTTGCCGGTCGAGCGCATCGAGCCTGGCGCCACGCAGCAGTTCGGCCATGCCGAGGATGCCATTGAGCGGCGTGCGCAGCTCATGGCTCATGGTCGCCAGGAAGCGTGACTTGGCCAGGTTGGCGGCTTCGGCCTCGTCCTTGGCTCGGGCCAGGCTCGCGGTGCGCCGCTCGACCATGGCCAGCAGCTCGTCGCGCTTGTCCTGCAAGGCCACGCGGTCAAGCTCGCGGCGCGCGATGTCGCTGAGGATGGCCCGGCGCATGTCGTCCAGTGCATGGGCCACGGTGTCGATCTCATCGGCATGCGCCGAGCGGCGGCGGTCCAGCCGTAGCGGTTCCTGCCAGTGCCCGGCACCGATGCGCCCGGCAAACTCGGCCATGACTTGCAAATGGCGCGTGACCAGGCGGTAGAACAACCCGGACAACGCGACCGCCAAGCCACACAGAAACACCCCCATCCACAGCAGGCTGGCCAAGCCCGTGGCATAGAGCCGCCGGTGCACCGCCCCCAGGTCGATGCTCACCTCAAGCTCGCCAAGGTGCCGAGCCGGCCCCGACGGTGGCTGGTAATCCAGCGGGAAACGCTCGATGCGCAGTGGCCCCTTGGGCTCGGCATCGCCGCGTAACAGTGTGAAGTCATCGCTGAGCAGGCGTACCCGCGCCACGTCGGAAAAGTCCACCAAACCACGCAGCTGTACGTCCAGTTGCGCCTCGTCGAGGTCCCACAGGTTGCGCTCCAGGCTGGCCAGGTAACCGGCGCGGATCAACGCCATGCGCGCCTCGATGTCGCGCATCTCGCGGCGGTATTCGAAGTACAGCTGCACGGAACTGGCCAGCACCGTGAAGCACAGGCTGAACAGCAGGATGAACAACAGCAGGCGGCGCAACAGGCCGTCGGTGCGCAGGCGGATCATCGAGCATCCGCCGGCAGGTTGATCATGTCGCGGTAGGTCACTTCACTCTGCTCCAGCCAGCGCTCGATCTCGCCCGCCTCGCTCATGCGCCGCAACTGTTGGTCGATCTCGCCCATGTGCTGGCTTAGCGGTGACCGGCGCGACACCGCCACGCGCAGGTAGTCCACGCTCAGCGCGGCCGGCAAGGCGCGGATGTCTTCGGCGCCGGGCAGATGCTCGATGAACAGCTCCCCGGTGCGCCGCTCCTGGATCACGAAGTCGATGCGCCCACGGATCAGCTTGCCGAAGTTCTGCTGGCTGGACGACACCCGCTCGATGTTCTGGTGGCGGGCGACGAAACGGTCGAATTCGGCGCCATAGCTTTCACCGTAAAGCAGCCCGCCACGGTACCGGGCCAGGTCTTCCAACTGCTGGAACTGCACCGGCCGGCGGCGATTGAAAAACACCGCCACTTCTTCGCGTATCACCGGCACCGAAGAAAAGCGCATGCCTTGGTCGCGTTGGTCGCTGTCGTAGGCCAGCACCACGTCCACCCGCCCGGCGGCAGCGTCCATCAGGCAACGCTTCCAATTGCCCAGGACCACGGTCTGCACCTCTCGCCCCATGCGCGCGAACAGCTCACGCACCACCGTCGGCGCCAGGCCGCGCACCTGGTGGCCATCACTCCAGGAAATCGGCGGGTACACCGGGTAGTCGCAGTAGCGCACTGGCTCGCCCGCTGCCGCCTGCAAGCCCGGCATCAGCAACGCCACGGCCAGCAGGCGACCGAGGGTGTTCACGCCGCCACGCTGGCGGTGAACAGGTAGCCGGTGCCATGAATGGTGATGATCAGTTGCGGCTCGGCCGGGTCGTCATGCAGCTTGCGGCGCAGGCGACCGACCAGCACGTCGATGGAACGGTCGTTGGGCACCCACTCACGGTTGCGGATCTGGTCCATCAGCTGGTCGCGGCTCAGGGTATGCCCGCTGTTGCGCAAGAACACACTGAGCAGCTGGAACTCGCCGTGGGTCAGCAGGGTTTGCCCGCCACGGGGGTCGATCAGGCGCCGACGATCAATGTCCAGCGCCCAGTCGGCAAATTGCTTGAGCGACTGCGCGCAGGCTGGCGCCGGGTGCACCTCGCGGGCATGGCGCACGCGGCGAATCAGGTTCTTGGCACGGGACACCAGCTCTCGGGGGTTGAGCGGCTTCATGATGTAGTCGTCGGCGCCGCACTCAAGGCCGACAATGCGGTCGATGTCGTCATTGCGGCCGGTGATGAGGATGATGCCGACTTCCGAGCGCACCCGCAGCTCGCGGGTCAGGGTCAGGCCGTCCTTGCCGGGCAGGCGAATGTCCAGCAGCACCAGGTCGACGTCCTGGCTGCCGAGCAGGGCTTCGGCCTTTTCGGCGGTGTCGGCGCAGTGCACGTCATAGCCTTCCTGAGACAGATAGGCCTGCAGCAAGTCACGAATAAGCGGATCGTCATCGACGATCAATACCCGAGGCGTCATTGCGTGAAGTCTCTTTTTTTATTGGTTTGTTCTACACACTCGCGACAGCAGCGTACTCGTTACTGAACGGGCGATCAACAGCCCTTGGGCAGGCTGAAACGTTGCCGACCACCGGCCTGCAGGCCATCGACCCAGGCCTCGCAAATCTGCACGCCCTGGGCCGGTGTGAAGGTGCCTGGGTTAAGGCCCGATTCAAGCCACAGGCCATCGAGCAAGGCGCTCAGGCTGATCGCCGCCAGGTCGGCGTCAAAGCCTTGCCAGCCCTCTTCCACGGCCAGTGTGGCAAGCAGCCGGCTCAACTCGTTGCGGTATTCGCCATACGAATGGTCATGCACCTGGTTGATCGCATCGGCGGTTTTCACGGCACCCCAGAACGCCAGCCAGGCGTCGAGCAGTTGCGGGTCGAGCAGTTCGGCGCAGAACGAGGCGCGGAAGAACGCCGACAGCCGCTCACGGGCAGTGGGCGCGGCCTGGGCCATGGCTTCGCGCAACAAGCCCATGACCCGCCCGGTGACCGCCATGTAGGCCTCGGCCACCAGTTCGTCCTTGCCAGCATAGTGGTGGCTGATCAGCCCCACCGAGACCCCGGCCTCGGCGGAAATCTTGCGGATCGAAGCCCCCTGAAAACCATGGCGCTTGAGGCACACCAAGGTCGCCTCGACCAGGTTGGCTTTGCGCAATTCCGGCAGCATGCGGTGGTAGCGGGCTTCCTGGCTCATCGGCGATTCTCGGGCAGTTGACGGGGCTGAACGACTGTACAGCAAGCCGAGCGCCATGATAAACCCTAGTGGCCAATGCCCGGCGCTTACCCGGTTGCCGGGGCCAACCACAACAACAAAAGCGGCTGCCATGAACGACCTGATCACACGCGAGCTGGACCAGGGCCTGCTGACCCTGACCTTCAACCGCCCCGACAAGCTCAATGCCCTGAACATCGCCATGTACCGCCAGTTTGGCGACCTGCTGCAGGCGGCAGGTGATGACCCGCAAGTCGACGCGATCCTCATCACCGGCGGCCCGCACTGCTTCAGCGCCGGCAACGACCTGCGCGACTTTCTCGACAACCCGCCCAGCGACAGGGACAGCCCGGTGTTCCGCCTGATGCGCATTGTCATGGGCCTGGAAAAGCCGCTGATCGCCGCCGTCAATGGCGCGGCGATCGGCATCGGTGCCACGTTGCTGCTGCATTGCGACCAGGTGCTGGTCAGCCGCTCGGTCAAGCTGCGCATACCCTTTGCACCGCTGGGCGTGTGCCCGGAGTTCGGCTCCAGCCTGCTGCTGCCGCGCATGCTCGGGCATGCCCGCGCCGCCCGTTTGCTGATGGCTAACGCGTTACTCGATGGTGAGCAGGCGGTGGCCTGGGGCTTGGCCAATGAGCTGCATGACGATGGCGAACAGTGCCTGGCGGCTGCCCGGCAACTGGCGCGGCGGCTGCAAAGCTACCCGCAAGGGGCCCTGCGTATCAGCAAGCGCCTGCTCAAGGATGGGCTGCGCGCGGAGCTGGAGGCCACTGTGGAGCGGGAGAGCCAGTTGTTCATCGAATGCCTGCGTACGCCTGAGGCCAAGGCGGCGTTGCGGGGGTTGATCAAGGACTGACAAGCAAGCCCGCCCAGATTCTGTGGGAGTGGGCTTGCCCCGCGAAACAGGCAGCGTGGTGGATGGCACCGGCTTCGCCGGTGTTCGCGGGGCAAGCCCGCTCCCACAGGTCATGCGTTCATTTTTGCACAACGAGCAAGACTGTTGCCCCCACAATGATCCGTGTTCTCTGCGCGACTGCAGATCAATACCCGGTCATCTCCAGATACCCCCGGCCCCCCGCACTCCCCTGCAACCGCACCGGCCCCTCCCAGTAAGGAAACCGGGTGTTCATCCAGGCACGCGGCTCCACGGCATCGGCCTGCACATCGACCCCATACCGCGGCACCCGCACCTGCCAGCGCGTCGGCACGTCCTTGCCGTTTTCCTGCCGGGTCCAGGCCAACGCCTGAAGCTCAATCTGATCGCCTTGCAGCGCCACCACCTCGCCCTGCGCACTGACCCACGTCCCCGCCCGATACGGTAAACCCTGGGCCTCGCGCACCTGGAACAACATCAGCTTCGCGCCACTGTCCAGGTGCAGTGAAAACCAGTCCCACCCCGTCTGCCCGGCCGCCAACGGTTGGCTGCTCCACTCCCGGTCAAGCCAGGCCTGGCCCGTGACCGCGATGCATTGGCCCTCGTGCTGCACCTCACCCGTGACGCGATAAGCGGGTTGACTGTAGTAATACGAGGCCTGCCCCTTGCCCGACTTTTCGCTGTAACCCTGGCTGCCGTGCAGCACCAGCGGCTTGTCACTGCGCAGACTCAGGTCATAAGCAAAGCCTTCACCGACCGCCTTCATCTGCAACTGAGCGATGCCCTCCGCGCCCTGCAAAGACCAGCCATTGATCCAGGCCCGGAACGGCTCAGCCTCCACCCCGGCCTGCCCGACACCCCCGCGCGCCAGGGTCTCGCCAGAACGATGCCCGCCTGGCCCGGTCAAGGCCGCGTGCCCCATCCACAGGTTCGGGCTGTTCCAGCCGGCGGTCTCTGCCCCAGGGCGCAGGGCCGAACGGAACAGCGTCCATTGCGCGCCCCAGTCGCGCCCCTGGCGGTCCTTGAGGTTGGCCGTGACATACCACCATTCAATGCGAAAGCCATCGTGGGCACCGTGATCGCGAGGGAACACCAAGGCATGGTCACGCGTCACCGGGTTGAACCCGCTCGCCTGCTGGCCCAGCCCGGCAAAACTATCCGGTGCTGGCGCAGGCTGATCGCAACCGCTCAGCAGCGCGCACAACAACACACAGGCTTTAGCGTTCATCGGCAAACTGCCTCAACAGATCGCTGGGATGGCGCCGCGCCAACTGCCACAACGGCCAAGCGCTGGCCAGCAGGCTGGTGAGCAGGCCCAGCATGGCCAACTGCAGCAATTGCGCCGGAAACACATACAGCGGCAAACGCCAGCCAAACGCCTGCACGTTCACCACCGCCACCAGGCACCAGGCCAGCAAGACACCGACAGGGATCGCCAACAGCACGGTGAGGCTGCTCAACATGAGCGTCTGACCCAGCGTCAGCCAGACCAGTTGCGAGCGGCGCACACCCAGGGCCCAGAGCGGCGCCAACTGGCCCAGCCGGCTTTGGCTCAGGGTCAGCAGGTTGATGAACATGGCCACGCCGGCGACACCGAGCGTGAGGCTGTTGAGGGCGGCGGTGGCCGCAAAGGTGCGGTTGAACACCTCGGTCGACCAGCGCTTCAAGCGCGACTGCTCGACCACGCGGCTGTCATCCAGGGCGAAGCGCTGCTGCAACGCAGCCTTCAGCGGCGCCAGGTGCGTGGAGTCGACATCCAGGCTCAGGCCGGTCAGCGCCGCCTGCGGCCAGTGTCTGCGCAGCCAGTCGGCATTGACCAGCACATGGCCTTTGGGGTTGCCGTAGTCGGCATACACCCCGACCACCGTCATGGGCTGCGCGGCGCCTGCCGCCAGTGGCAATGTGTCGCTCACCGTCACCTTCAGGCGCCGGGCCAATTGTTCGCTGAGCATCACCGCCTTGCCCTGTGCCAACTGCTGCCAGGCCTGCGCGTGTTGGTCCAGCAAAGGCCAGCGCTCGCGGTAGGCAGGGTGGTCGATCACCCCCTGCACCTGCACCGGCCAGCCCTGCAGGTGCGTTTCCACACGCCAGCCAGGCAGCACCACCGTGGCCGCAGGTTGCTGCTTGAGCCACTCACTGATCTGCAGGCCTTGCGCGGTGTCCCGAGGCGTCACGAAGAGGTCAGCGGACAAGCGTGCATCAAGCCAGCCGACAAAGGTCTTGCGAAAACCCTCGGTCATGCTGCCCACGCCAACACTGGCGGCCAGTGCCAGCAGCAAGGCCATAAGCGCCAGGCTCAATGCGGGCAGTTGCTGGCGGCTGTCGGCGATGAACCACTGCGAGAGGGGCCGACGGCACCCACGTGCAGCCCAGGCCAACACGCTGTCGAGCAAGGCCGGCAGCAACAGTGCGCATGCCAGCAGCAGTGCCGCCACCGTGATAAATGCACTGACCAGGCCCTGGCCCAATTGCCAACAGCCCAGCATCCCCAGCAGCAAGAACACCGCCACCCAGCGCTGGCGTTTCAACCCGCGGCTTTGTGCCCACCGCCACGCCTGCGGTTGCGCCAGTGCCAACAGCGGCAGGCGGGCGGCCTGCATGACACTGCCCACACCGGCCAGCAGCGCCCCCAGCACACTCACCAGGACCCCCGCCAACCACCACCACGCCGGCAGGTGCAACACGGTGGCGACCTGAGCGCCATACAGGCCGCGCAAGCTGGCAGCGAAGTCCGGCAGCAGCAACACCGCCAGCCCATAGCCGCTAGCCACCCCGGCCAGGCCGCCCAGCACCGCGAACAGGCCCAGTTCCAAACCCAGCCCTAGTAACAGGCTGTTCAAGCTGACGCCACAGGCACGCAGGCTTCTGATCAGGCCCCGGCGTTGCTCCAGTGCCAGGCCAATGGCGGCATGGGCGATAAACAGCCCGACCACGAAGGCCAATAGGCCGAGGGCGGTGAGGTTCAGGTGAAAGCTTTCGGTCAGGCGCTGCAAGCCACCGTCATCACTGGGTGGCTGCAGTTCGAGCTGCGCGGCAATGGCCGCAGGCAAGGGTTCGGCAGGCCCCGTCAGCAACAGCCGCGACAGTCGCCGGGGGGCTTGCAGCAAGGTTTGGGCATGGCCGATGTCGACCACGATCACACCAGGCGCCAGCTCCGGCTTGAGCACAAAAGGCGGCAGTACCTGCCCCTCACTGCTCACGGCCCGGTCGGTAACGGCCTTGCCCAGCTGACGCAAGGTATCCGGCCCTACCCAGGCTTGCCCCGGCATACCTATAAAGGCCTGCAAGTCGAAGTCAGCCGCCCGCACGCCAGCCACGGCGGTGGTTGATGGCAGGCTCAACGGCTCGATGCCTATCAGCCGCACACTCACCGGCTGCTCGCCAGCAAACCGCAACCGCCCCTCCAGTACTGGAGCAACCGGCCAGCCCGACTGGCGCAGCTGCAGGTACAGCGCCTGATCGAACCGCTCACCGCCACGCGGTACCAGTTGCGCCTGCATCGGCCCCGCCAGCACCGCACTGGCGCGGGCATAGTCGCTGCGCGCCTGGCTGTTGAGCGCCTGCACGCCGGTCCACAACGCAGTGGCCAGCCACAAGCCGGTGAAAATGCTGAAGCACTGCACGCGATGACGCCGCCAATGGCTCAGCAGCGCCTGCAGGGTTAGCAGTAGTGGGCTCATAGCCCCTGCTCGCCCCGCACACGGCCCGCCTGCAGGTAGCAGCTGCGCGCGAGCCGCGCCGCCAGACGCTGGCTGTGGGTCACCATCAAAACGCCGCTGCCGGCCTCGGCGACCAACTGCAGAAACAGGCCCAGCACTGCATCGCTGCTGGCCTCGTCAAGGCTGCCGGTAGGCTCGTCTGCCAGCACCCAGGCTGGGCGAGCGGCCAGGGCACGGCCGATGGCGACCCGCTGTTGCTGGCCGCCGGACAACTGCTCCGGGTAGCGCGTCAACAGTTCGGCCAACCCCAGGCGCTGTGCCAGGTACGCCAGCCAATGGGGATCATGCCGGTTGGCGAGCCTTGCCTGAAACGCAAGGTTGGCCCCCACATCCAGGCTACTGATCAGGTTGTATTGCTGAAACACCAAGCCGATGCCTTCCCTGCGCCACCGCGCCAGTGACGCCTCCGAACGGCCATCGAGGGGTTCGTCGTCAATCAGGATGCGCCCACTGTCGGCACGGTCCAGGCCGGCAATCAGGTGCAGCAAGGTGCTCTTGCCACTGCCGGACTCCCCCATCAGCGCCAGGCTGCTTCCGCGCGCCAGGTGCAGGTCGATGCCCTGCAACACCGGCAGCGGGCCTTGAGGGGTGATGAATGACTTGTGCAGTTGCTCGACGACCAGCATCGGTGGACCGTCCCTTTACGGTTTGCATCCCATAGGCATAGCAGGTCACGGCTGCGCAAGGGTTACCAGAACACCATTCGGCGAACTGACCGAGGCTGTGAGCACGTTGTACCGCCTGAAGATTGAGCAGCCACCCGAGCGCCGGCATGAACAAATCTTCATATTGCCCGTGAACACCCTGATACCGGGGCCAACAGCTGATAACCCGCCCCTTAGCGAAACCCGCCTGCCTTGAGGGAAAAGGAGGGGTTGCGTAGCATCGCCGGCCCCGAAGCCGCCGCCCGGCCACGCCGTCACCCCCATAGAGCCACCGATGCCGCAACCCATCCCCCTCAAGGACCACGAAAAGGAAAAGCACCTGGTCAACCGCCGACTCCTGGCCTGCGCCACCCTGGTCTTCAGCCTGGTCGCCGTCCTGGTGGGCCGCCTCTATGTGCTGCAGGTTCTGCAACACGATCAGCAGACTGCCGTGTCGGAAAACAACCGCGTGCACGTACTGCCCATCGCCCCGGAGCGCGGGCTGATCTACGACCGCAACGGCGTGGTGCTGGCTGACAACAAACCCAGTTTCGACCTGACCATGACCCGCGAACGGGCTGGCGATTCGGCCAAGGTGCTGGACGCCCTGGCGCAGGTTCTGAGCCTCGGCGAGGATGACCGCAAACAGTTCGATAAAGACCTGCGCCGCGGCCGCAAGCCCTTCGAGCCGGTCACCCTGATGGTCGGCCTGAACGAAGAACAGATCGCCCTGATCGCGGTCAATCAGTTCCGCCTGCCTGGCCTTGAGGTAGAGCCGCAGTTCATTCGCGAATACCCGCTCGCCGAGCATTTCGCCCATTCGGTGGGTTACGTTGGGCGCATCAACGAGAAAGAAGCCAAGGCCCTCGACAGCACCGAGTACCGGGGCACGCAGTCGATCGGCAAGACCGGCATCGAGCACTTCTACGAAAGCCAACTGCACGGCCAGGTGGGCTACGAAGAAGTCGAGACCAACGCCCAGGGCCGGGTCATGCGTGTGCTCAACCACAAGGCGCCGATCCCCGGCAAGGACATCACCCTGAGCCTGGATGCCCAACTGCAACTGGCGGCCGAAAAGGCCCTGGGCGACCGCCGCGGCTCGGTGGTGGTGCTGGACCCGGCCAACGGCGATGTGCTGGCGATGGTCAGCAACCCGAGCTTCGACCCCAACCTGTTCGTCAAAGGCATCAGCTTCAAACAGTACGCCGCCCTGCGCGATTCCATCGACCGGCCGCTGTTCAACCGCGTACTGCGCGGCCTGTATGCGCCGGGCTCGACGGTCAAGCCGGAAGTGGCCATCGCCGGCCTCGACAGTGGCGTCATCACGCCCGGCAGCCGGGTGTTCGACCCGGGTTACTACGAGCTGCCCAACTACGCGCACAAGTACCGCAACTGGAACCGCAGCGGCGACGGTTGGGTGGACATGTACACCGCCATCATGCGGTCCAACGACACCTACTTCTACGACCTGGCGCACAAGCTGGGGATCGAGCGCCTGCACGACTACATGGCCGAGTTCGGCCTGGGCCAGAAGGTATCGCTGGACATGTTCGAAGAAGCGTCCGGGCTGATGCCATCCGCGCAATGGAAGCGCGCCACCCGGCGCCAGGCGTGGTTCCCGGGCGAGACCTTGATCCTGGGGATCGGCCAGGGCTACATGCAAGTGACCCCACTGCAGTTGGCCCAGGCCACCAGCCTGCTGGCGAGCAAAGGTGTGTGGCACCGCCCGCACCTGGCCATGACCGTTGGCGGCGAAACGCCGGTCGACCCCAACCCCATGCCCGACATCGTGCTGCACGACAAACACGCCTGGGACCAGGTCAGCCAGGGCATGCAGATGGTCATGCACGACCCCCGCGGCATCGCCCGCGCCTCGGCGGCCGGCGCCCAGTACCGTATCGCCGGCAAGAGCGGCACGGCGCAGGTGGTGGCAATCAAGCAAGGCGAGCGTTACAACCGTAACAAGACCCTGGAACGGCATCGCGACAATGCCCTGTTCGTCGGCTTCGCACCGGCCGATCACCCCAGCGTGGTGGTGGCGGTGATGATCGAGAACGGCGAAGCGGGCGGGCGCGTGGCGGGGCCGGTGGTGCGTGAGGTGATGGATGCGTACCTGCTGGATGAGCAGGGGCACCTGAAGCCGGAGTATGCGGGCAATACAGCGACCAAGGTGGTGCCGCACAGTTAGGGTTCGGGTTGCTTGGGGCGCTTCGCGCCCCTTTTCAGACCGGTCCGGCCCCACGGCGAAGCCGCTCCTGTAGGCCAGTGCCACCCCTCGTGAGTTCACAAAACAGCATAAGAATATAAATTCTTATTCTTTTTTTGTTATCCCGAAATCCTCTATAACTCTCCCAACTGTACAGCCGCCAACACCTGGCCAACTGTCTGCAGCGCAACACTCGATCAACAACCAGCGCCCACACGGCAACACCTACCCGCGCGCCGAATAATCGCAACACGTTGATCTCTAACAAGATTCAAAAACGGCACGACGATTGCTCCAGCAAAGTCCCCTGCTCACCAGAACCGGAGACTTGCCCATGAGCACCCCACTGAACGTCGTAGCCCTGTCTGGCGGCACTTCCCGCCCCTCGCGCACCCTGGCCCTGACCGAGGCGATCCTCGCGGAATTGGCCGAACACCTGAACATCAAGCCTCACCTCATCGACCTGGGTGACATTGCCCGCCCCCTGGGCAGCGCCCTGTGGCGCAGCGAGCTGCCGGAGGCGGTGGAGCAGCAACTGCGCCTGGTCGAAAAGGCCGACCTGCTGGTGGTGACCACGCCGGTGTACCGCGGCAGCTTCACCGGGCATTTCAAGCACCTGTTCGACCTGATCGGCCAGGACGCCCTGATCGACACCCCAGTGCTGCTGGCCGCCACCGGTGGCAGTGAGCGCCACGCGCTGGTGCTCGATCACCAGTTGCGCCCGCTGTTCAGTTTCCTCCAGGCCCTGACGCTGCCTATCGGCGTGTTTGCCAGCCAGGCGGAACTGGCCGGCTACCGCGTCTCCAGCGAGGCGCTGGCCGCGCGAATTCGCCTGGCCGCCGAGCGTGCCGTGCCGTTGTTCGGTGCCCACCACGCACTGCGCAAAAGCGCCTGAGGAGCGGCCATGAATGCACCTGTAAACACTGCTCCGCGCCCTGCCCTGGCCATCGCCCGCGCGCTCGCCGGGCAGTTCGCCCAGACCGCCGTCGAACGAGACGAACGCGGCGGCACGCCCAAAGCCGAGCGCGATGCACTGCGTGACAGTGGCCTGTTGTCACTGGCCATCCCGCAAGCCTTCGGTGGCCAAGGCGCCAGCTGGTACGACACGTTCGAAGTGGTACGCGAGTTCGCCCGGGTCGACAGCTCCATTGCCCACGTCTTCGGCTTCCATCACCTGATGCTGGCCACCGTACGGCTGTTTTCGCGCCCGGATCAATGGCAGCCGTGGTTCGAGCAGACCGCTCGCAAGCAGTGGTTCTGGGGCAATGCCCTCAATCCGTTGGACACACGCACGGTGGTCAAGCACTTCGATGGCTGGTGCGAGTTTTCTGGCAAAAAGAGCTTTTGCTCTGGCGCCAGCGACTCGGAAATGCTGATCGCCTCGGCCGTGGACGAACGCGCTGGCGGCAAGCTGCTGATTGCCGCCATCCCCAGTGGCCGTACCGGCATCAGCCTGCACAGCGACTGGAACAACATCGGCCAGCGCCAGACCGACAGCGGCAGCGCCACGTTCGAACGGGTGCGGGTCGAGCACAATGAACTGCTGCTCGATCCAGGCCCGCTGAGCACGCCGTTCGCGGCCTTGCGCCCGTTGATTGCCCAACTGCACTTCGCCAACCTGTTCCTCGGTATTGCCGAAGGGGCGTTTGAAGAAGCCCGCCAGTACACCCTCAAGGAAAGCCGGCCGTGGTTCCGCTCAAGCGCCACCAGCACCGCCGAGGACCCTTACGTGCTGCGCCATTACGGCGAGTTCTGGGTTGGCCTGGAAAGCGTGCGTTTGCTGATTGAACGCGCCGCCCGCCAGCTCGATGCTGCCTGGGCCAAGGAACATGCCCTCAGCGCCGAAGAACGCGGCGACCTGGCCCTGGCCATCGGCACCGCCAAGGTTGCCGCTAGCCGCCATGGCCTGGATATCTGCAACCGCCTGTTCGAGGTCACCGGTGCTCGTGCCACCCACGCCTCGCTGCGCTTCGACCGCCACTGGCGCAACCTGAGGACACAGACCCTGCACGACCCGGTGGATTACCGCATCCATGAACTCGGCGAATGGGCCCTCAACGACAAACGCCCTGCCCCATCCTTCTATTCCTGAGGATTGCCCATGCAACTGCTGACCCTCCCCCCGTCGCCGACACTGGCCACCTCGATCAGGGCGACTGCACAGGTCTTCGAAGACCCCCGATCACAGGCGCTGCTCGCCCACCTGCAACAGGTCGCGCCCAGTGAGGCCAGCGTGCTGATCATCGGCGAAACCGGCACGGGCAAGGAGCTGGTCGCGCGCCACATCCACAACCTCAGCGGCCGACGTAACGGCCCGTTCGTTGCGGTCAACTGTGGCGCGTTTTCCGAGTCGTTGGTCGAGGCCGAGCTGTTCGGCCACGAAAAAGGCGCGTTTACCGGCGCACTGGCAGCCAAGGCCGGCTGGTTCGAGGAGGCTAACGGCGGCACGCTGTTCCTCGATGAGATCGGCGACCTGCCCTTGCCGATCCAGGTCAAGCTGCTGCGCGTGCTGCAGGAGCGCGAAGTGGTACGGCTAGGTTCGCGCAAGAGCATCCCGATCAATGTGCGGGTGCTGGCGGCGACCAACGTGCAATTGGAGAAGGCCATCAATGCCGGGCATTTTCGCGAGGACCTGTATTACCGGCTGAACGTGGTGACCTTGCAGTTGCACCCGCTGCGTGATCGGCCGGGTGACATCCTGCCCCTGGCGCGGCATTTCATTCGCAGCTACAGCGACCGGTTGAGTTACGGGCCGGTGGAGTTGAGCTCGAATGCCCAGACAAAGCTGGTCGAGTATGCGTGGCCGGGCAACATCCGCGAGCTGGAGAACGTCATTCACCACAGTTTGCTGACCTGCGGTGACGGGTTGATTCAGGCGCACGACCTGCGCCTGTCCAACCTGCGTATCGAGCGCCAAGACGAGGAGCCTGGCAACAACCCTGTGGAGGACTTGCTGCAGCGGGCGTTCAGCCGCTTGTACGAGGAGCAGTCGGGGGACCTGTATGAGAAGGTCGAAAACGCCTTGCTGCGCTCGGCCTACCGTTTTTGCCATTACAACCAGGTGCATACCGCGCAGCTGCTGGGGTTGTCGCGCAACATCACCCGGACGCGGCTGATTGCGATTGGCGAGTTGGTGGTGAACAAAAGACGGGGGCAGGAGCAACAGGCCCTGGATAACCGGGTGGTGCGGTTGTCGATCTGAAGTGTGCAGTGTCGGTACCGGCCTCTTCGCGGGCAAGCCCGCTCCCACAGGTGTATCACTGCACTTGAAATCAGTGGTGTACCTGTGGGAGCGGGCTTGCCCGCGAAGAGGCCAGCAAGGCCAACTCAAATGCTAAGTGCGGTCACCGCCATGATCGTCTCCGACATCATGATCGGCACCATCATCCGCGCCATGCCCTACACCGTGGGCCTCACCCACATTGTGATTCGCCTCATGGTTGGCCTCATGGTTGGCCTCATGGTTGGCCTCATGGTTGGCCTCATGGTTGGCACCATCATCGGCCCCGTTACGACCATTGTCACCACGACCCGAGCTGGCATGCCCACCGCCGTCGCCACTGTGTCCGCTGCCACTGCCGCCATGGCCACCACCTCCGCCACCGCCGCTTCCACCACCATGACCGCCGCCACCTCCGCTGCCACCGTGACCGCCACCGCCACCGCCGCCATGACCTCCACCACCGCCACCATGACCGCCGCCGCCGCCGCCGCCACCATGACCGCCACCTCCTCCACCGCCACCATCCTTCGCATACGCGCTGGAAGCACCGCCAATGGAGTCAGGCACCAACACTGCCGACGCTGACAGAACCGCGCCGATCGCCAAAGCCAACAAGCATTTCTTGAGCATGATGAGCCTCCGCTTGGAGTAGCACGGGGTTACACCTGGTACCCCATGAGTTCCGGCCCCCCCATGGGGCGACCTGCAAACCAGTGCGGCCTTCCCTCTGCAGCGAGTGAACGAGATCCTTCAGGGTCATCTGGCCAGTTGTTGCAGAATATTTCTTACGTCCTGAGCGTAGTCAGGCTGTCCGGCTTGTCACCGACCAGTCATCCGAATGGCGTATTCGCGGGCAAGCCCGCGAATGGGTGGAATCACTTACACAGAAGCTGTCCGAGGCATCAAGTCATACGGGTGCTTCCATCCTGGCGTGCCCTTGATACGCGCTTTCCAGGCCTCAATATGGACAAATTCGTCCAGCGCGATACCCGTATCCTCAGGCATGAACACATACCCCGCCAACGACAGGTCGGCGATGGTCAACCGCCCACCGACCATGAACGGTGTCTTCGCCAAATGCGCATCAACGACGCGATAAGCGGCCGTCGCGCGATCACGCAAAAACTTGGTCACGTCTGATTCGCCCATCTGTTTCAGGCAATAGATGAACCGCAGCGCCGCGTAATAGCTGGTGAACTTGTGGTTGTCGAACAACATCCAGCGCCAGATCTCACGCTTTTCGTCCTCATCCCGTGGGCCGAACTGGCCGGTCTGCTCGGCCAGGTATTCAAGGATCAGGGCTGACTGGGTGAGGGTCTTGCCGGCGTGCTCCAGCACGGGCACCTCGCCCTGCTCGTTCACTTCATCGCGCCAGGATTGCTCACGGGTCTGGCCGTTGAAAAAGTCGACGAACACCGGCTGCCAGGCCTGGCCGGTGAGTTCGAGCATGAGGGCGGCTTTGTAGGCATTACCGGATTCTGCGAAGCAGTGCAGCGTGTATTCGGACATGGCAGACCTTCAGCTTCCTTTGAATGATCGAGGGGGTGCAGGGGCCGTTGCACGGGCCACTCACCGACAACCCGAGCAAATCACGAGCCGCTCGGCAAGGTCAATTCAAAACCTCCCACGACCCGTCACTTCCGTTATATGCCCCCCGCGCGCGCCATGCGACAGTGGAGAAAACAACACGGATAAAACCCATGTACAGAAACACCTCTACCCCCGCGGACGACAACGGTTGCGGCTGGTTCCACCTCAGCCCCATGCGCCAGCCACGCGCCGCGCACCGGGGGCGGAGCGAAGCGCGCTGGGTGGTGCTTGGCGCCGGCTTCACCGGCCTTGCCGCCGCGCGGCAACTGGCGCTGCATCACCCTGACGACGAGATCATCCTGGTGGAGGCCCAGGAAGTCGGCTTCGGCGCCTCGGGGCGCAACTCGGGCTTTGCCATCGACCTGCCCCACGACATCGGCGCACCTGACTACATCGGTGACCTGGCCACTGCGCGGATGAACCTCAAACTCAACCTGCACGCGCAGTCGATACTGCGCAAGCTGATCGACCAGCACGGCATCGACTGCCAGATCCGCCCGGACGGCAAATACCAGGCCGCCGTCGAAGACAAGGGCCTGGCTGTGCTGGAGGCTTACCGCAGCGGCCTGGAAAAACTCGGCCAGCCCTACCAACTGATCGATGCCCGCGACCTGCCCGAGCACTTCGGCACCTCGTTCTACCGCAAGGCGTTGTACACCCCAGGCACCCAGTTGCTGCAGCCGGCCGCCCTGGCCAAAGGCCTGGCAGAAAGCCTGCCCAGCAACGTGACACTGTACGAGCACACCACCATCACCCGCATCGAGCAGGGCACGCGCATCACCCTCAAGCATGCCCACGGCGAGATCGTTGCCGACCAGTTGCTGCTGACCAACAACGCCTTCGCCTCGTACTTTGGCTTTTTGCCGGGCCGACTGCTGCCGATTTTCACCTACGCCAGCATGACCCGCCCGCTGAGCGAGGACGAGCAGGCACGCCTGGGCGGCAAGGCGACCTGGGGCCTGATCCCCGCCGACCCGTTTGGCAGCACCTTGCGGCGCACGCCGGACCAGCGCCTGCTGGTGCGCAACAGCTTTAGCTTCAACGCTGACGGCCGCGCCCATCAGCGTCATTTGCAGCGGGCCGGTCGGCAGCTCCGGGTATCGTTCGAACGGCGCTTTCCGATGCTCTCGGGCACGCCGTTCGAGTTCACCTGGGGCGGCTCGATGTGCCTGTCGCGCAACCACCTGTCGCACTTCGGCACGCTGGCCCCCAATGTCCACGCCGCCTTGTGCTGCAACGGCCTGGGGATTACCCGGGGTACCGCCACCGGTACCCTGCTGGCCGATTGGCTGAGCGGCGAGCGCGACGAGCTGATCGACTTCCTGCTGGGCTCCGCGGGGCCTAACCGCAACCCACCGGAGCCGCTGCTGAGTATGGGCGTGAACCTGAACCTGCACTGGGGCCAGCGCCGCGCCGGCCTAGAAAGCTGAAAAGGAGGCAACATGCACAGCCTGGGCATTCTCGGGGTCGGCGAGCTGACCGAAAAAGTGGTAGTGGGCCTGCGCCGCAGTGGTTATGACGGCGCGATCCTGCTCTCGCCACGCAACGCCCAGCGCGCCGAAGCGCTGGCCCACTCGCAGGGTTGCCAAGTACTACCGAGCAATCAGGCAGTGGTCGATCAGGCCGAGCTGGTGATGCTGGGCGTGCGCCCACAATCGCTGACAGAACTGGCCAGCGAGGTGCGTTTACGCCCAGGGCAACGTTTGCTGTCATTGGCGGCGGGGGTGAACCTTGCGCAATTGCACAGGGCCTTTCCGGCGGCCCACTGCGTGCGCGTGATGCTGTCTTACGCGGCGCAACACAACCAGTCCACGGTAGTGGTTTGCCCGCCAGATGCACCGACAGAACAATGCCTGGAGGCCCTGGGCAATCTGGTGGTCCTGCAGGATGAGCCCGCGTTCGAGCTGGCCACGGTGGCCGCGTGCATGAATGGCTGGTTCTACTTCCTGTTGCACGATTTGCAGCAGTGGCTGACCGACAAAGGCCTGCCGGCAACCGAAGCACGCGCCTTGGTGCTGGGCAACCTGCAGGATTGTGTGACCAGTGCGCAGCAACAGCCCGAGCACACGCTCAAGGCCTTGGGGCAGGCGATTGCCACGCCGGGCACCTTTACCGCCGATGGGCTGGCCGTGTTGATGCATCAGCCGGTGGGGGCCAGTTGGGGGGCGGCCTGTGAGGTGGTGCTGGATGCACTGTTGACCCGGTCTCGGTAGGCGTTTGTGGGCGCGGACTTGCCCCGCGAATAGAGCCACGCGCTGCATGGCACCGGCTTGGCCGGTGTTCGCGGGGCAAGCCCGCTCCCACAAGCCCCCATACGCCACTCACACCTCGCAATGCCATCCCACGACCCGTCCGAACCGTTATAGGGAGCCCCTGCGGCCCGGTGCCATAGTGCCGCCACGCTCGTGCGTCAGGTAACAACAAGAGGTAAGTCCAATGTCTGTACCCAAACGCTCCGTCGAAGATGCGCCACTCAATGCGTTCCTGATCAACCGCTTGGGGCGGCGCAAAATGCTGATCCACAGCTTCCTCTGGTCGGGTATGTCGCTGGTGCTGCTGGGCGTGTTCCCCGACGCCTCGCCCACCACCGTGCTGGTGCTGTTTGGTGCATATGCGGTGCTGATCGGCGGCGCCCAGGTGCTGGAATATGTCTACCCCAACGAATTGTTCCCCACCGAAATCCGCGCCTGCGCCGTGGGCCTGGCGACCTCGCTGTCGCGTATCGGCGCGGCCGTGGGCACCTACCTGGTGCCTATCTCCCTGCACAGTCACCGTCCTACAAAACCGTCGTTCGCAAAGCCTGAAGGAGCCCAACCATGAGCCAAGTGCTAACCGTTGTCCGCAATGCCGCTGCCACCCCCCTGGGCACGCCAGCCCCTGCCCGCCTGCCAATCGGCGAACCGGTCGCCCAGGCCGCCACGGCACAGGACCAGACCGATGAAGCGGTCGGCGCCAGCATTGGCGTCTGGGAAAGCAGCCCCGGGGTATTCCGCCGCTACCTGAAAAACCGCGAGTTCAGCCACATCGTCAGTGGCAACTGCACCTTCACCCCCGACGGCGGCGAGCCGGTCGAGCTGCGGGCGGGCGACGCGGTGCTGTTCCCGGAGAACTGCGAAGGCGTGTGGGACATCCGCGAGACCCTGCGCAAGACCTACGTGTTGTTCTAAGGAGCGCGTTGATGATCGAACGTATCAACCCCGGCAAACGTGCCAGTCAGATGGTGCTGGTGGATGGCCGCCTGGAAACTTCGGGAATCGTCGCCCTCGCGCCGGGCGATATCGCCAGCCAGACGCGTTGCGTACTGGCACAGCTGGAGCAGTGGCTGGCGCAGGTCGGCGCTGGCAAGGGCAACCTAACCCGCGTACAGATCTGGCTGGCCGACATGGGGGAGTTTGCGGCGATGAATGAGGTGTATGACGCCTGGGTGGGTGAGCAGCCACCGGTGCGGGCGTGTGTGGGGGCTGCGCTGGCGGCGCCTGAGTATCGGGTCGAGATTCAGGCTTTTGGCCAGCTTTGAGCGCGCAGGGGCCGCGTTGCGGCCCATTCGCGGGGCAAGCCCGCTCCCACAGGTATGCACAGTTTCTCTAGCCTATCTGCGGGAGTGGGCTTGCCCCGCGAATGGGCCAGCAAGGTTTGATTACAGCTCCGGGTCCAACCCCACTTTGTCTCCATGCCAGTCGAACCGCTCCACCTCATGCCTGCGCTTGCGGAAGCTGTAAGGCGTCTCGCCGTACTGTTTGCGGAACCACAAGATGAAGTGCGACGCATCGGAAAACCCACACGCCAAAGCAATGGTGGTGATGTTCTGGCTGGTATTCACCAGCAAGCGCCGGGCATGGTCCAGGCGCAACTTGCGCCAGTAGTTGGCCGGTGGTTCCTGGGTGTTGGCGACGAATTCACGGTGCAACTGCCGCGGGTGGGTACCCACCGCCTCGGCCACGGCCTTGAGCGTCATCGATGCGTCCAGGTTGGCGCGCATGAAGGCGATGGCCCGCTGCACACGGTCGTTCTGGTAGACGCATTCGCTGGCAGCCTGGTCGTCTTGCTCATCGGCCCGCTCATCCACCAGCAGGTATTCCAGGCCTTTTTGCGCCCGCACCGCACCGCAATGCCTGCGGATCAGGTTGGCCGCCAGGTCGATCGCCGTGCCGCCCGGGCAGGTGATGATACCGCGGTCATCCACATAGCTCTTGTCGATAACGGCAGTGGACAGCGGGAAGCGCTCCTTGAACTCATCGCGCAAAGTGAAATGCAGCGCGCAACGCCGGCCATCGAGCAGGCCTGCCTTGCCCAGCACGAACGAGCCCGAGCACAAGGCGATGATCGGGATATTGGCCGCATGCACCTCACGCAGCGCGTCGAGCAGCCAACCTGGCGGATTGCGCGTTTCGCCCAGCAGCCCGCCCGCTAGCACGATGTAGTCGTACTGGGCAAACAGGTTGAGTGGCTTGGTCGGCGAAATGGGCATACCACAACTGGCGGTGATCGGCTGGTCGTCGAGGGTCATCCAGTCCCACTGGCAATACACCTGCTGGCTGCGGAACGACTTGTCGGCGGCAAAGCGCAACGAGTCGACCAGGCCGGCCACCGGGACCAGGGTGAACTGGTTGAGAAGGATGAAACCGACCCGCAGTTCGGGCTTGATCTGCGAGACGGTTTCGGAGGGCTGCGGTTGTTGTTGGTTTTGTAGGGCGACCATGGACGCTGCTCACATGACATCCGGAATGGATGTCATTCTAAGCGTCTGCTGGCGTCCGCCCTATCATATTCAGCACTAAAAATAGAAGATTTCAGACACAGCACCACCGCTATTGTTTACGTGTCTGGGCCCACGCCTGCTTCTCTCTATTACTGACGCCTTTCTCCTTGGGGTTGGCGCCCAATACACTGTTGTCGTCTTTGAGTTGTACAGCGAGGAGCTGCGTCTTGCCTTTGAAATTGAACTCATAGATCGGCCTGCCAGCTCTGCCTACCTGGGCACCTTGTATGCCAACAATCTCGCCATGGACTAAAGCTGTCATCACCGCCTCGATGATCTCTGCCCGTGTTTCGATGCCCGCATTCTTGAAGTGTGATCTGTGCTCGGCCGTAATATGCCTCAGGCCTTCTTTGTTGACGCCCTCTTCCAAGAAAACAACTTCTTGTTTCCCAGTCGTGGGATTTGGCCGTTGGCCAATAGCCACAATACTGTCCCCACTCGCCTGCCTATTTGTGGGTAACCGCGGTTTCAGCCTGTTATAAATGGGGCTGTCGAACCTGCCGAACTCCCTGACGGACGCGGCGCCCTTATCCTTGCCTTTTTCCGCCTTGCTTCCCTGCTTCTTCTTGCTGCTAGGCGCTTGGGACCAGCCATCGTCATCCAGTCCATCTGCGCCGGGCTGCTCTGAGCGAGAGGATGTAGCACCCGGGTGACCAACGTCACTGCCCGATCCTGTTGAAGTTGAGGCTGTGGCTGAAGCAGCAGGTTCGTTGCCCGCGCCATCGCTCTCGCTCGCAGTCGGTGCAGCTTGCACGCCGGAGCCTCCCGCCCCGCCTTTTTTCTTGCCCCCCCTTAACCCGTGCTCGTCAACCAGTGTCATCGGGTTGTTTCGCACCATTGCGAACAGGTTCAAGCCATCCACGGTGCCTGCAGGGTCCGCACTCAACCAGCGGCCCAGCCACGGTTGGTAATACCTATACCCGTAGTAATACAGCCCCGTCGCATCGCGCTCCTTGCCCGAATACCGAACGAACTTGTAGCGACCCTGCACTTCATTGCGTGCCGCCCATACCGCAGTACCACCGTACGGGTAGTACTCCTCTCGACTGAGCACCGCACCACTGCCGTCGACTTCCAGGCAACCGCTGCCCAGTTGGTCGGCATAGCTGTAACGTAATTGAGCATCGGCAAGCGCTGGCGGCTTGCCTGTGGCCCAGTGCAAGGCCCGCACCTGGGCGTGCCCGGCTTCGCCCACCAGCACCACCTGCAGCTGTTCGATCAGCGTGCCGCCCTGGGTGGTACTGCGCAGCTCCAGGCCTGGCAGGTACTGCACCCGCTGCGTACGCATGTGGTTGGCGGCCTTGCTGGTGCTGACCTTGAGCACGCGTTGGTTGCCGATGTCGTAGCGGTAGCTTTCGCCGTCGTCTGCCGCCCCTTCGCGCACGATCTGGGTGACCCCTTGTAGCTCACCGCGCGGCGTCCAGGTTAGCGGCTGGCCTGGCAACAAGGTCTTTTGCTGGCCACTGGCGTTGAACAGCGCCTCGACGGCCGCCGGGTCCCGTGTGAGCGCGCTGTCCACCGCCCGGTTGCTGCGGTCGCTGACGGTGATAGCGGTGGTGTAGTTGTGGTTTGTGGCAGGCGCGCTGTGGCGGATACGGGTCAGGTTGCCCGCCATGTCGTAGGTATAAGTGCGGCTGTAGCGGCTGTAGGTGACGTTATCCAGCGTTGCCATTGCCGGCAGCTTGACGCCCTGCTGGCCGGCGTTGGCCATCTCGCGCCCAGTGGCGCTGGCCAGTTGGTACAGGCTGTCGTAGACGTAGGTGCTAAGCGGCTCGACTTTCTGATTGCGCCAGAAACGGGTTTCTTCGGCGTCGTTGCGCACACTGAGCACATTGCCCACCGGGTCGTAGGCATAGCGCAGGTCTTGCAGCACCTTGGCCCCCTGCGCGTGCCCTGCCGGGCGTTCGGTACGCACCGCTGCCAGCCGCTGGGTACGCGGCTCGTAACGGTACAGGGTGACCAGGCCATTGCCGTGCTCCTCGCGCAGCTTCTGCCCGGCAGCCGAATAGCTCAGGGCTTTGAGGATGACCTGCTCGGGCCCGCCCTTGAGCGTGAGCCAGCTGCCGGTGAGCAAGCCCGCCACATCGTAGGCCTGGCGGCGCAGGTGGCCTGCAGCGTCACGCGTGCTCAGTGGTGCTCCGGTCGCGTCCACGGTGGTCAGCGTGGTGCTGGCCTCGGCCTCCGGTTGCAGCCGCGCATTCCAATCGGCAGGCTGCTCGCCTTGCCAATCAACCCCTACTTGCGGGTTGTCCGCCTCGGCCAGCAAACGTTGCGTGGTCGCAAGGGCATCGCCAGTCAGGCCAAGGCCATGGGTGTGCAGCAAACCGGCGCTGTGGTAGTGCAGGCTAGCCTGGCCTGCCAGGTTGTAGGCTTTTTCTGCGGCGCTGTTGCCGGCATAGACCAGCCGCTCCAACCGGCAAAGCGCGTGGCCGTTGACCTGCTCGCTGATGCCCAGCAGGCGGCCAGGCAGGTGGGTGTTTTCGTAATGCCAGGTGCGGGTGACCGCTTCACTGCGCACGTGCTCGCCGTGTTCATCCAGCGCGATCCGCGACACGGCCAGCAACGGGCGCCCAGCCGCGTCCTGCAGGTTGATCGACACCCCGGCGTCGGCGCTTTGCGTGCACACCGGGGTGCCGGCGAGGTCGGTCAGCCAGGCATAGTTGCCCCGGCCGCTGGCGTGCAGGCGCGGGTCGCTGCTGTGGGCCATATAACCCTTGGCGTCATGCTGCTGCCGGGTAATCCGTGGCTGCGTCAGGGCCGGCGCGTCCGGGTGGCGGTGGTAGTGGATAGTCCGGGCCACCAGGCCGCGGTTGTCCATCACCGTGACAGTAGGGGTATTGCGATGGACAGCGTTGTCCGTAAGAGCAGGCATCGCGTGCCTCCTGTTTTTGAATTCTGCATTGGGTTAAGTGGCATGGCGTGCGCCAGGTCGCGCACGCCATCGAGGTTGCACTCAGGCCGTGTCGTTCTCGTCTTGCGCGACCGTGAACCAGGGGTAGTACTCGGTGCGCCGTTCCCAGCCCGCGGCGGTGACGACGCGATAAACCCGCCCCATGGCGTCGTACAGCTGAGTATCGGCAAACAGCCCGGCGCGACCGCTGTCATCGCGTACAGGGCGCCAGTCGTCGAGGTAGTAAGGCAACCAGGTGCGTACGGGCTGGCCTTTGTTGTCGTACTCGGTCTTGCCAGTGACCGCCCAGCGCCGCACCGCCGGCTGCATCAGCGCAGTGCCATTGCGGTCGCGTTCGAGGCTGCCTGCGGCGGTACGCACCAATGCCTCGCCGGGCGCACTCAGGGCTGCGGTCTGCAACAGGCGGCCGGCGCCATCGCTGTGCGCCACGGTTACGCGCAACTGCTGTGCGGGGTCGCCGTCGTAGCGGTCGGTCTGCAGGCTGATGATGTGCGGCGGCTGGCGGCTCGCGCGGTCGTCCACACGCGGCAGGTTGTTGGCCTTGAGCAGGCGACGCAGCGCCACTTCGCCCATGCGGGTAGCCAAGGGGCGCCCTTGCCTGTCACGGGCCAGTGGCATCCAGCTGTCCGTCACCACGCGATGCGCCGTGGCCACAGGCACCTCGCCCCCCTTGAGCGCAACAATGCCCTCCACTGTTTCCGGGAGGGTGAATGCTTTGCCGCTGCGATAGCCGGCCAGCTGCCCTTGCTCCGTACCGTGGAAGCGGGTTTGCGTCACCCGACCCCAAGCGTCGAGGCTCACTTGTTGCAGGTTGTCGTTGGCATCGGTCATGGCGACGGGCGTGAGAAAACGCCAGTCGTGTTCGAAGCTAGCCTCCAGGCCAGCGGCATCGGTGACCTTCTGCACCTGCACGGCGTGCGGGCTCCAGTCAACGCGCAACTCGCCGAGCAGCTCGCTGGCACGTAGCGTGGCCAGGCGGTAGAACCGCTGTGCACCCTGGTACCGGGCCAGGTGCTGGCGGCTGATGTACACCTGTTTGCCGTCCTCGGCCAACGCGACCAGGTGGTGGCCACCATTGGCCTGCCACTGTGCCAGCTCGTGCGGCAAGAGCGTTGCCTGCAGCTCAGCCAGAGTGGCGTGTTCGAGCATGGCCGTCTCGCGGTAGGCCACCAGCGCCTGGCGGATCGGAACGGTGGTCAATGCCCCTTGGGCATCACACCATTGCTTGCGCTGGTAACCCGTTAGCGTGGCATCGCCCAGGCCCTCTAACGGGCTGCCCGGCGCCAGCAGGTGTTCCACGCTGAAGCCGCCCTGCGGTAGCGCGGGCGCTGGCAGGGCCAGCACATCGGTGCGGGTCGATTCGATCAGCCCGGACAGGTGATTGTGACCGCCTTCCAGATGACGTACCCGATGGCGCGTGTGCTCCAGCCACACCCTGTCCTGCTGAGGGTCGCGAGTATCGGCCAGCAGCCCTGCTGGCAGCGTGTCCGGATAAGGCGAAGGGGACACTGCAACCCGACGCGGGTAATGCACCTGCACCTGCTGCAGCACATGGCCATGCGGGTCCTGGCCCAGCACCAGCGTCTGGGTAATGACCGGGTCCTGGGCAATGCGCTCGGTGTTGAACGCCAGGGTCTCCAGAGCCGTTACCAAAGCGGCCGGCCGGTCGGTTTGCGCGGTCTCGTAGACCCGCACCTGCCAGCGTTGTCGGGCGATGCTGTACGGCACCTCGGCGCGCTCACTGCCGTCGAGGCCGTAGGTTTCACTGCGCACCTGTACCCCCTTCAAGGCACGCAGCAGCCAACGGCGGGCCGCACCTTGCGGCACGTAAGGCACATCGCGACCACCTTCAAGGCGGGTGAAGCGCACAGGTTGCAGGGCAAAGTCCGCTTCGGCGCTGCGCTGCCCGACAAACCCCAGGGGCGGGGTGCTGTCCAGGTGCTCGACGCCGCTAAGAAACCACTGGCGCACCTGCGCCGGTGGCGAACGTTCGGCGGCCGTGCCTTGCGCATCGCTCAGGGTGTCGGTCTGGATCAACTGCATGAAGCCGCGAAATTCGCGCTCGACTGGGTCCCAGACTGGGTGCCGGTAGCGCATGCCACTGACCGTGCGCAGGCCACTGATATCGTCCACCGTGGTCACCTGGGCCAAGGTGTGGACCGGGAACGGCAAACGGCTGATTGCCGCCTTGCCCTGCGCCTGCAGGGCACGTTTTTCATCCAGCCAGCCCTGCGCCGAGCTGCGGTAATCGAACAAGGTTCGGCTGCCCGTGTTGCTGCACACTTCGGCCAGCAACCAGGGGCGCCGGTCATTGAAGCGATAGGCCCAACTGCGTGGGGCGATGTGTGGCACCGTCAGCACCAGTTCTGCACTGCCCTGCCCGCGCAAATCAACCAGTTGCAGCTTGCAGCTGGCATCGAGCACGACCCCCTTCGGGGCGGGCACAGATTGGCCTTCGACAAAACGATTGCCGTTATGGCTGACGAACACGCGGATGCGGTCGGCGTCCACATACAGGAGATCGGTCGTGCCGCTGCCGTCGGTATCGCCCAGCAGAACCCGCGAGGCATTGAAGTGTTCGATGGCAAACCCGCTCATGCGCACAGGGTTGGCAAAGCGACCGTGGCCCAGCATTGGCCAGTAGGTGACGCCCTCGCCCGTGACCTCGATCAGCTGCTGCAGGCCGGTACCCGCGAGGTCGGCAAATGCCACCAGCCGGTGCTCGCTGCCAGCCAATGGCAACGTGGGGCCTGACACGACGTCAGTGGCGGGCTGCCACCCCGCACCCCGCACCCTGGCAGACAAGCGCACGCTGCGTGGCCCGATCATGACCAGGTCCTGTTGCCCACCTCCACTGAAATCGACCAGTTGCGCAGCGCCATGGGCCAGCTCGCTGGGCATGGCGTCGGCGGCGATGAAGTCACGCCATTGCCCCTCCGGCGTCAGGGTGAAGCTGCCGCGAATACCTGGCTGGTTGACCAGCCACTGCGGCTGACCGTCACCGTCGAGGTCGGCCAACATCCCCGTACCTGGACGTGGCGCGCCGGGCAAAACCTGTGCAGCTCCCCACGTGACAGCATCGCCACCCGCATCGCTGTCGCGTTCCGGCGCCCGATACCACCAGGCACCCGCATCCTGGTACAACAAGCCCGGCAGGCCCTCGCCGTGTAGATCGGCCATCTGCCAGTGCGGCGCGCTGAAGCCAGCGAGGCCGGCCAATGCCTCCCAGCCTGGGTGCTCACACCCGGGGCGAATCGGCTCGAATTCCATGGGCGGCAGCAACAACGGCGTGCCATCCGGTTCGTAGGCAACCTGTTGCGCGGCCACCAGCACCGATGCGACGCCCGACGCGTCATACGCCAGGTGCAAGCGCGAGACCAGCTCGGGGCGAGGGTCAGCCTTGCCGGCCATCATTTGCGTGCGGTGCCAGAGCAGTATCTCGTGGCAGAGCCGTCGCGTGCGTTTATCGAAGCCCCAGCGCCAGTACGAAAAACAATCCTGACGGACCGGCCAGGGCGTCTGCACCTGGAACGCGGGCGGGGTGTTCACATTTACGCCTCGCTCGCCGTAGTCCAGCTGCATCACGGTCATGAAGTCGTCCGGGCGAAATGCCTGCTGCGGTATCAGCAGCGCTGTGCTCGGGGTCGCATTCATGGCGTGGACAGCTACCAGGTACGTGTTGGCAACCTGCGGGTGCATGGCCCGTTCCTGCGCATCGCAACCGGCGTGGTCTTCGTTGCGGTACGTGTAGACCACATGTTCACCGGTGGCGCTGACAGTCTCTTCGGCGTACCAGCACGCGACATGCGCCGGCACACCGGGCTCGGCCAAGCGCGCCGAGGCCGACCAGCCGAACAGGGTGATGCTGCCGTCGGCGTGGTACTGCAGCCAGAAGCCCGGCGACTCAGGGCTGGCTTGCGCACGCCAATGTTCCAGACGCTGGTCGCGGCCGCCACTGCGCTGCACCCAGGTGGTTACTGTGTGGGCGGCAGGGGTAGCGGAGAACGGCAAGCTGGCGACACTGCGCAGCGCCCCCCGGTCGAGCAGGATTTCCTCGCCGTCGGGCCCCTGCCAACGGTCACTGTGGATGTATCGAGGGATGCCCAAGCGGTCCATCCGACAGATGAAAGGCGGGGTGCATTGCCAGCCTGCACCGAATGCGCCATTGCCCGCAGAAGACCGGTAATCCAGGCTCAACGACGGCGACAGGGCGCGGCCGACCGGCAAAGGCAATGGCAGTGACCAGCCTGCGGCGCCGTCGGCGCTGCCGACTGACAGCATGCCGCCGCCCGCCGAAACGGTACCACCGCCCTTGGGCAATGAGGGTGGGCTGAACACAGGTTCGCCGCCGGCACCCGAAGGGGTGACAGACATATCATTCATGGTGTTGCTCCTTGACGACCCTGGCACCTCGGCGACAGGGTCAGGAAATAGGAAGTCAGCCTCAGCGGGAGGGCACCAGGGTGCCCTCCCCCGGCGCTTAGCGGACGGTGAACTGCACGTGCAGAATGATGTCGCTCAACCGCTCCAGCAGGGCTTTCTGTTCGCCCTGGGCATGGGCAAAGTTCAAGGTCATCTGCGTCTGGTCGTTGCGGTCCTCCGCCTTGGCGATATTCAGCCCTTCGAACGGCAGCAACTGGTTACCTGGGCGCAGCGGCGGGTAACCATTGAGCTGGCTGAACTGGCCGTTGTCCTGCAGGGCATGGGAGATACTGGTCTGCTCACAGCCTGCTGGCAGGCCGCGGGCGCTGGTCAGCAAGCGCGCATGCACATCCTGGTAGGGGCCAAGCAACGCCGGCAGCGAGACCGCAATGCTGCGTATGCGCCGCGACGCCGCGGTTTCGAACCCTGCGACCAGGTTCAAAGCCTTCAGGCCGAACTGGATCGACAGCACGCCGCCAGCGGCCAGCGCAAGACTGCATCGCTCCAGTTTCGCGTCGACCTCAACCGTTCTACCGGCCAGCAGCGCCTTCACCGCATCACCCAGCGCTACAGCCTTGCCTTGCGTACTGAGTTTGCCGTCAAAGAGCTGGGCCAGTGACACCGTGCGAGTCACCTCCATTTCGCGTTTCTGCCACTTCACCCAGGCCGTTTCCATCTGCGCCAGTGACAGCATCAGCCCCTCGCCGCACAGCAAACCCGCCCAGGCGCTGTTCCAGGTCCCGGTACGCAGGTAGGTCTCGGTGTCACCTTTCTCCCATTGCAGAGCCTTTTGCGCCATCAGACAGCGCGATACGGTGAGGTCGTAGTAGGTGTAGAAGATGCTCGCCAGCCGCGCACGCAGCCAGCTGTACATGGCCTTACCGGTGAACTTGCCCTGGTGCAGGGCCAACTGCGCCTGGGCATGAGCGGATTGGGTCTGCAAATGCGCAATGTGCATCTGCGCGGACGTTTCGCGTACGGCCAGGGCATCGAGCTGAGCCTGTACCGTCGCCATCTGTTTCTCGGCCGATTCGTACTGGAACTTCCAATCAGCACGGCGACGGGCAAAGTGCGCCTCCTGGCCAAGGCGTGAAGCAGCAAGCCCTGCCACTTTCGATTGCGCACCAAAGCCATAGGCAACGGCTTTGAGTATGTCTTCCGGTTTGCCGCCACCATTGGCCAGGCCAAAGATCTTAGGGAATGCGGCTATGACCGAAGCCCCTGCCATGACACCTGATTCCGCCGCCGCTGCCGTTTCAGAAACGGTTCTTAGTTTCAGGGAAAGGCTCTCGCGGTCAGAAAGGTTGTTTTCGTAGAGTTTGAGGTAGTAATCACGACTGGCCGTGGCCGCCGTCAACGAGCTGTGCAACGTCACGCGGTCGGCTGCCAGTTCGTTGAGAGTCTGCCTGAACAATGCCACGTTGCTATCGGCAAGCTCCGCACCCTGGCTGGCCAGCAAGCCCGCCAACGCCTCGGCATCCTGGCGCTCGAGAATGCCTTGCAACGTGCTGCCAAACTGGATGAGCTGGCCGGCCATGCTGCGAGCACCGTCAAGCAAGACCGAAAAACGCAGTGCCGGCACATCAGTGATCTCAGGCAAGCCACGCTCGCCGCCGGCCTCAGCAGCGACAGCAGCAGCCAGCAGCGCCTTGGGGTCAGCCGGTGCAGCATACAGCGGCAAACTCAATGGCTGGCCATCAAGGGTCAGGTTGTGCCGCAAGTTGTACTGGCGCAGGCGCAACCCTTCCCAGTAACCGAGCATCACCCGGTTGACCTCCGGCAGGAACTGGCTTTTCCCAGGCGCAGCGGCCTGCCCCAGCATGGGCTCGATCCAACCAGTGGCCGGGGGCGTCCAGGGGGCGTCGCCTAGCAGGCTCAGGGCGCGCTGCTACCAGACGCTCGCTTCGCTGAGGGTATCGCGCTCAAGCTTGCGGTAAGCGGCATCACCGCGCCCAATGCAAATGTCCAGCAAGCGCATGAACACATTGAGCTTGTAATGCATCGGGTCATTCTGGGCCACAGCGTCCGGGTCGAGCGACTTCAGGGGGTCGTCGTTCCAGCAGCTGTCCTCTTCCAGCGGCCGCACATTCCACATCCGCTGCGCGCCCACACCGCCCTTGGCGGAACCTGCCGGGTTGAAGACATACTTCAGCCACTGTTCAGCAAGGTCAAAGCGTTCTTCCTGAAGAAATCGCTGCATTACCAACATCGGGGTGTAGTAGAACAACTCCCAGAAGTACAGGGCATTGGCGCCGGTGAAGTCCATGCGATTACTGGTGTTTCTGCCAAAGGCCTGCACGCTGTCGACATTGTCCCGGGACAGCTTTTTGCCCCCGACAGGAGCAACGTCCGCATCACGCACGATTGCCAACGTATGGCGATCAATCATGAGGCTGTGGCCGTCCTGGGCTCGGTTGTGGATGGCACTGTATTGAGTTTCGAGGTGATAGGTCTGTTGATCGCCATACACCTGCCCCGGCTCAAACATCATGTCGGCGAGTACCTTGGTGTTGGTGCTGAGCTGGCCCTCCCAAAGCAAGGTACGCGCGGACGCCGAGGTGGCAAGCCAGACCTTGGCCCAACGTTGTGCTCCATGGTAAGCCGACTTGTAAACCGGCAAGGTCAGGCGCACCACAACGCCAAGTTGCGGTTCGGGGATTTGCTGGGTGTCGTAGTTGAGAATACTGCCAATACCCAAAACAGCCTTTACTGTCAGTTCTCGGGCGAACAGGGTGTTAAGACGGGTTACCTGTTCTCTGTGTGCCAGATACTGGGCGCCTTGGTCGGTGTTGCCAATAATGGCGGTTTTGAGTGCGTCGGCATCTTTGTAGACCTTGACGGTGTAGCTGCGAGTGTTGCCGTTACCAAACTGGAACTCGATTCGGTGCAGGGCCTCGCTGGCGCCACCCCAATCATTGATGTCGCCCACCGGGGCAGTAGTGTTGAATTGAACCTGGAGGGGGCCTGGCGCAAGATCGTACTCTCGGTTTGCCTGTACGGATGACCTACGCAATCCATTGGCTTGGTATATGCGACAGGCAACCTGTGCGGCGGGTATCCTGCCCAACGGGTTCAGGTACTCCTTAGGGACGATGAGCTCTTGTGCGAGACCTCCTGGGTAGGCGAGCGCTTCAGTGACCCTGAGTACTTGAGGAAGGCCGATTGCCTTGTTCAAGACGAGGTTCATCTTGTTAAGCGGATAATCTGCTACTCCTATCCTGTAACGTGCGACAAAGGCTTTACCCGCGACAGTTGATACCTGCGGGAATTCCACCATGGCCGGGCTTGGTGTGTGATCACCCACTTGCAGCACGTGGTTTAACCCATGACCCTGCATCCGCTCTGAGCTGATGCACAGATATCCCCAATCCTGGCCATTTTCCTTACGCACCACAAATGCACCGTGGCCACTGCGCAGCAATGCGGGTATGGCGTTTGCCTCTGCCCCTAGTGCCGGGTAACGCTGTATCAGTGCCGCCATCCATTTGTTGGCGATGGCCGGCCGCTTGGCATTTACCGCCAACTGACAGCGCAACGACAAGCTGTAGATGTTCCCTTCTTCCCCTGAAACGTTGACAACCTTGACTTCATTGAGCTGCGCGTCAAAGCGTGTAAAACCCTCGGGTGTACGAGACCCGGCTGCAACCGGCATGCGGTTTTCAGCACTTGGCACACCCAGCCCTTCGAATACCGCACACGTGCCGGTATCGACAGCGGTATCAAGCCAGTGCTGAACCCGGCCCAGATACGGTGCAACCGTTGCCAGCTTGCGGCTGCTGAAGTTCTCGAAGAGGTGCAACCCGGCGAAAGCAGACGCGTCGGAAACGCTGGCCGCCCTGCGGTCATAAATACCCACGAGCAACCCATCGCGCTCCGGCCAGGCGGCGAGAAACAGCGAAAGGGTTTCCAAATGATCTTCAGCGGCAGGTTTGATGTCCAGCGGGTAGTCGATGGGCACACTCCATTTGCCGTCGTAGCGCAGCCAGGCAAGCTTGAACGACCAACTCCACTCACGCAGTTTCGGCTGCCCCTTGTCATCACGGGTGAGGATCTGCTCTTGGCGCTCGGCCCAACCCAGATGCAGACGCCCGCGGAACATCACAGGCCGTATCAGGCGCCCTTGCACCTGCGGAGACAGCTCGATTTTGGTCCAGGCGCTCCAGGCGTTGGCGGGCAGCACGCCCTCCGGGGCACGCTTGGCTTCGTCCACCGTGCGCCACCAGTACTGGTAAGGCTGAGTGGGGCTACGCCCGACGAACCACGTTTTACCCGTATCGGCTTCGCGGCTGTCGTGATAACAACTGATCGTTTCAAGGTTAGCCACTTCTTCGAACGCACAGAGGTAGCCCTGGAAAGCATCGCCCACCGTATCGTCATTGATCTGCGCCTGCCCCAGGGTTTGCAGCATGTCGTCCATCGCCTGGGTTTGCCCCAGGCGCACCGTCGGGTCGATGTAGTTCTCGGGGTAATACATCAGCATCTGCCCTGCAGCCCAGTTGGCATAGCTGGCGTTCCAACGGGTCCAGTCCAGGAAGAACTGGCGGCTCAGGGCCACATGGCGCACGGCGCCTGGGTCTTCGGGTGTCGACAGGGTACGGTGAATGAACTGCTGCAGGGCCGCCATTGCTTCAGCGATACGGCTGCTCATCACCTGTTCGGAATTCAGGGCGTCGACTAACAGGTGCTTGTTCAACGCTTCGACGGTGAGGTTCTGCCGGGCGCCCAGTACGCCGATGAGCGCAAG
Source organism: Pseudomonas sp. E1MeOHC2 (assembly GCF_058745025.1). Taxonomy (NCBI): domain Bacteria; kingdom Pseudomonadati; phylum Pseudomonadota; class Gammaproteobacteria; order Pseudomonadales; family Pseudomonadaceae; genus Pseudomonas; species Pseudomonas sp. E1MeOHC2. The sequence continues at coordinate 4,695,030 of NZ_CP196675.1, read as the reverse complement.
GCTAAGCGGCTGCTCCGTGGCGGCATGAGCCGCTTTTACCTGCGCAGGCTTCAAGCCCGCCTGAAAAGCGTCTGCCACCTGCCGCCAAGCGGCCCAATCGTCTTCCGGGGTCAGCAACGCTGCCAGCGTGGCGGGCATCACACCATAGATTTCGGCCAGTGTTGTCCACTGCACCAGCACCTCGATCTCGTGCCAGTTGTGCACGCTTGTCATCTCTTTCAGGTCATTGCGGCCATGGGCATGCGCAGCCGCCTGAGCCAATGCAGCGTGGGCGATACCCGTCGTCATCGACAGCTGCACCAGCGAAACACTCTTGCCCTCTTTCAGAGCCCCCAACAACGCGCCGCCCGCACCTGGTTGGTCCGGTAGTTTCCTTAGCCAATCACTGAAGTTATCCAGCGCCATGATGGCCTGGACATCACGCGCCAAACCAACGCTGCCGCTTGCCCCGGCCGTGGGTGACAAGAGCTGTGGTTTTTCCACCAGCAGTTGCAGGGTATCCCCTGTCACTGCGCATGCATGGGCAATCAACGCCATTTGAGCCAGGGCGTAAGCGAAGTCGACCAATGCACGCTGATACGGGGCCGACGGGCTTGCCATGCGCAGGCGTTCACATGCCTGTTGCAGTGTGAGCCCGCCGGGCTTTGCCCGATCCGCCCAGTTCAGCAGTGCCTGCGCCAGGGCATCGCTACTGAGGTTGAACGTGGAGGCGATCAAGGGTGATAGCACGCCCAGCAGAGCCTGTTTTGCCACTGGGTTGGGTAACTGTGCGGCGCTCACGGTGGTCTTCAGTTCATTGAGCAGGTTGCCGATTTCGGTACTGACCGGGATTGCCCCGACGCTGCGGCTCATCAATTGCAGATCATGCACGGTCCAACCACGTTCGCGCAGCCAGTCGGTGGTGCTGCGCACATCCGTCAACAGCTGCTGCCAGACACTGTTATCCAATGAGTGCATGGGGTGGGGGGCGCCTAGAATCTGCAACAGCTGGCGCAGCTCGCACGGCGTCAGGCCGTGATGCCGAGCCCACAGACTCAAGGTGTACATCGCAGACAAATGCGACAGACTGACATTGATGCCGATATCGGCAAGCGAAAGGCCGCTCATGAGCCGGCCCAGCTCATACAACCCTTCATCATCGGTGCGGCACGCCCGCTTGAGGGTTGCCTTGATGTCGGCATGCTCGCTGGCGCGATCGGGGTGCAGCCGCAGCCGCACATTGTTGATGCTCAAACCGCCCTCGACCAACGATGGGTCATTGAACAGGCGATCAAACTGGCTTTTCTCACCAGCGCCGGAGGCCTGCGAGATCAACCCCCTGGCCATGAGCAGCGCTTCCTGATGGTCGATACCGTAACGTTTTACCGAATGGGCCGTTCGAAAAATGACCGCCAGCGTCTGGTTGGTGATCCGGCTTGGATCGACGCTATCGATGATGTCCTGCAGGGCCCGTGGTGCAAGACCGGTGGCCTTGTGCAGGCGAACGATCTTGTTCAGCGAGAGCAGATAGGCCGCGACCGAGAAACGCTTGCAGGTAACCCTGAACGCGTGGTTGTGGCCTCCACTTCCACCAGCAGGTGACTTGGTCCAGTGCGTACTGACAGTAAATGCGGTGGGCACATCCTGCCATTCAAAACGCTGACGGTACTCGGTGTTGGGCAGCAGTTCGGCAATGCCAAAATCACTCGCCCTCATGGCCAGTGAGAAAGCGCCGGTGACATTGAATCGAGCAACACGGCTAACTTTCAAGTTGAAAGACAGTTGCCAAGCATTGTCGCTCAACGGAAAAAGACGAACATAGTTGATATAGGGGGATGGGGCACTCAGCGTCAGTTGCACGACTTCGTTGCCGACCCGGGTAGTCAGCGTTCGCCCCTTGTATTGCGCGTTATCCAGCGCCTCCATGAAACCTTGCAGTTCAGCGTCCGGCAGCCCGAACCAACTGCGCAGCCGTGCGGGCGCCATCATCGACTCAGGTGTCATGCCAGGGAAATACTCGGCAAACTTCTGCTCGGCGTTTGTCTCGTTGATTTCGTCTGTCAGCAAGCGTCGCAACGTGGGCGGGAGGTCATAACGAAGGCAGGCCAGCGAAGCGTCGTCCAGATGCCTGGCAAACCCAGGCGCCGCCAGCAACTGCGATAAGTCTGCATCGCGCTGGACAAACACCTGGCGAAGCCGATCGTGGTGATGATGGTAGGGTGTACCACTGGTCCCAGCATCGGTTGAAAGTGCCTCAAGCAGCTGATCATCGCTCAGCGCTGGGGTGTTCGGCATCGCCATGGCGGTACGCGCCCGGCTCAGCAGAATTTCGTTGGAAAGGCTCAGGGCGCTTATCGGGGTGTCCAGGTTCTCCTGACCGAGCAGCAGTTGCTTCAAGTCTGGGCGGCGCTTGTCGATGTGCCAGGGGTTTTGCTCGGGGTACAGCACCTTCGCCTGTCGGTACAACTCTGTCAGGTAGGCCGCCGGCGAAAACATCGAGGCCACATCCCCAGGGGCGCAATATCGCCGTGCGCGCTCCTTCTGCCAATTTTCATCGAGCGCGATATTTCTAGCTGTTGCTTCAACCGGCTCATCGTCAACGGGTTGAAGGCTCTCCGGTACAAGGGGCGAGTGACGGATAATGGCATTTTTCTCATCGAGCATGGCACGGTCACATGCCCTTCTTACTTCATCGTGCACTTGGCGGGCATCGTTAATATCAACCTCATCGCCCAATTGCTCATGCAATTCCTCGACAGAAAGCTCGCCCACACAGGCCAGTGAATCAGCGCCCAACTTGTCAATGAGGGACTGAAATGTTTCAGGATAGTTTTGCATCATTTGTCAACCTTGCCGCACGGCAGCTTTCAATTAATTAACCCCACTCTTCAGGTGGGCGCTCATTGAACTTTTTGACCAAATTCAATGGCGGCGACAGTAATTGAAGGCCCCCTTTAAATAACCTCTCAGATCTACTAGCCAGGAAACAAATCCAGAGGAAATACAACGCCAGCTTTATACGAACTTCGTGTAGGCCCTTTCGCTACGCAAGCGCCGACGTCCTATCAATTGTCATGGCTGTAATATCACCCCCTCGCTGCGCTGAGCATCATGTGAGCACAAGACAAACATGCTCAGAGGCACCCCTCATGTACCGTGGATTCTGGTATGCCCAGGCGCTGGACCTGGACAGCGACCTCGCCCCTGCCCTGCAGGAATCGATTCAAGCCGACGTGTGTATCGTCGGCGGTGGCTTTCTTGGCCTGTGGTCGGCCATCCGCCTGAAGCAGGCCCACCCGGAAAAAACCATCGTCATCGTCGAACGCGACCGTTGTGGCTCGGGTGCCAGCGGGCGCAACGGCGGCGTTGCCACCAACTGGTGGGGCAAGTACCTGTCGGTGCGGACCATCTGCGGCGACGTCGAAGCCCGGCGCATCTGCGAGGCGGCCGAGTCGGCCATCGACGAAATCGGCAGCTTCTGCCAGGAACACGGCATCGACGCCCAGTACCGCAAGGATGGCTGGCTGTGGACCGCCACCAACCAGCGCCAGATGAACTCCTGGCGGGTGCTGACCGACGGCCTGCAAAAACTCGACGTCAACCCGTTCCAGGAGCTGGACCGCCAGACCATCCGCGGACGGGTCGGCTCACCACTGGTGCTGGGCGGCATCTACGACCCTAACGCCGCCACCGTGCAGCCCGCCATGCTCGCGCGTGGCCTGCGCCGGGTGGCGCTGAAACTTGGTGTGCAGATTTTCGAGAAATCGCCGTTCACCCACCTGCAGCGTGGCACCAACCCGGTGGTGCACACCGCCAAGGGCCACGTGAAGGCCAAGCAGGTGGTATTGGCACTCAATGCCTGGGGCGCCCAGTTCCCTGAGCTGCGCCGGATGATCGCGATCATGTCCAGCGACATGGTGGCAACAGCGCCGGTCAAGGCCAAGCTCGATGCCATCGGCTTCAAGGGTGGCGAATGCATGACCGACTCGCGCACCGTACTCAACTACTGGCGCAACACCCCGGACGGGCGTGTGGTATTCGGCAAGCCGCTGGGCCAGTTCGCTTATGCCGGCCGCATCGGTGACCTCTATGAAAAGCCCTCGCCGGCTGCCGACAAGGTCACGACCGAACTGCGCCGCCTGTACCCGCAACTGCAGGACGTGCCGGTAGTCAGCAGTTGGACCGGCCCCATCGACCGGGCCATGAAGGGTTTGCCGAACTTCGGCTACCTCGACCACCACCAGAACATCAGCTATGGCATCGGTTTTTCTGGCAACGGCGTGGCCACTACCGTATTTGCCAGTCGCATCATCAAGTCGCTGGTCGAACACGCCAATGACGAATGGGCCAACTGTGGCCTGGTCAACCAGACGATGAAGATGCTGCCGCCAGAGCCGTTCCGTTTCTTTGGCGCGCACATGGTGCGCGACGCACTGGTGCGCAAGGAATCCCTCGAAGACCACGACCAGGATGCCGGGTTCCTGACCCGCCGCCTGGTGGCCATGGCCCCGGCCGGCTACGTGCCCGCCCAGAAAAAATAAGGACCGCACCGTGAGCGAACATATCGTACTGCTCGACGACGAGGGCCTGGCACCCTCCACCCGCCTCAAGCGCCCCGACTGCGAGCACACCTGGCAGCAGTTTGCCTACACCTACCCCGAGCAGATGCTCGAACACCTGAAAGACGCAACCATTGCCTTTACCTGCAGCGTCCCGCTGCGCGAGGAGCACCTGCGCCAGTTGCCGAAGCTGAAGATGATCTCGCTGGCCCTGACGGGCCGCGATATCGTCGACGTCGATTATTGCGACGCCCATGGCATTGAAGTCGCCAGCGTGCCGGGCTATGCCGCCAACACCGTGGCCGAACACAGCCTGGCGATGATCCTCGAACTGTTCCGCCGCCCGGCCGCCTTCACCCGGCTGATGCGCCAGGTGCATGCCGGCGAGAAGCCCCACCAGAACATCTACTTCAACCACCGCATCCGTGACGTGCGCGACAAGCAACTGGCGATCATCGGCAGTGGCCCGATCGCCTTGCGCCTGGCCCACCTGGCGCAGGCGTTCGGCATGCAGGTGCTGTTCGAAGATCGCGGTGGCAAACGCCAGGGCCCGGACTGCCGCCCCCTGGCCGAACTGCTGCGCAGCTGCGACGTGCTGTCGATCAACTGCCCGCTGACGCCGGACACCTACAACCTGATCGATGCCGCACAGTTAGCCGTGATGAAACCCGATGCCGTGGTGATCAATACCGGCCGTGGCGGCGTGGTCAACGAAGCCGCACTGATCCAGGCGCTACAAGACGGCCGCTTGGGCGGCGTGGCGCTGGATGTGGTCGAGCATGAGCCGCTGCACCCAAGCAACCCGCTGTTCCAACTGATCGAACGCGACGACTTTCTGCTCAACCCACACATCGCCTGGAGCAGTGAGGACGCCATGCAGCAGTTGATGGACAGCGCCGTGGACAACATCAGCGACTTCGTCGCCCGCCAAGCCAACGTAAAAAGGATTCGAACCGCATGACCCTGGTCACCAAGAGCAGCTATGTCGATGGCGCCTTCGCCGCCCAGGGCAATAGCGATGTGCTGGAAAACCGCAACCCGTCCAACCCAAGCGAGGTGGTCGAGCGCTTCGCTCGCGCCGATCAGGCACTGACCGAACAGGCTCTGCTGGCTGCACGCCGCGCCGCCCCCGGTTGGGCGCGCAGCAACCCGCAGCAACGCGCCGATGCGCTGGACTTCATCGGTAGCGAAATTCTCGCCCGCCGCGAAGAACTGGCTACGCTGCTGGCCCGTGAGGAAGGCAAGGTGGTACGTGAGGCATTGGGCGAAGTCGAGCGTGCCGGCCGTTCGTTCAAGTTCTACGCCCAGGAAGCCCTGCGCGCCGAAGGCGAGAAATACGCGTCGGTGCGCCAGGACGTGAGCATCGATGTGTTCACCCAGCCGCTGGGTGTGGTCGCCATCATCGCACCGTGGAACTTCCCGCTTGCCATCCCGGCCTGGAAGATCGCCCCGGCACTGTGTTTTGGCAACTGCGTAGTGTTCAAGCCGGCCGAACTGGTGCCCTCCTCGGCCTGGGCGCTGGCCGAAATCATCTCGCGGGCCGGCCTGCCTGCCGGGGTGTTCAACCTGCTGATCGGGCCGGGCCGCAGCGTGGGTGACACCCTTATCCGCTCGCCGCTGGTCGATGGCATCAGCTTCACTGGCTCCGAGCACACCGGCCGGCAGATCGCCAGGCTGGCCGCCGACGGCATGAAAAAAGTACAGCTGGAAATGGGCGGCAAGAACCCGTTGATCGTGCTGGACGATGCGGACCTTGAGCAGGCCGTGGAGGTGGCATTGAACGGCTCGTTCTACAGCACCGGCCAGCGCTGTACCGCAAGTTCGCGGGTGATCGTTACCGAGGGCATTCATGACGCCTTCGTGGCACGCCTGGCGGAACGGACCCGGGCGCTGAAGGTGGGCGATGCGTTGCAGCCCACCACCGACATCGGCCCCGTGGTCGATAGCCGGCAGCTGGAGCAGAACCTGTCGTACGTGGCCTCAGGCCTTGAGCAGGGGGCGACACGGGTGTGCGGTGGCGAACGTATCGACAACCCGGCCGGGGCGTACCTGTTCACACCGGCGCTGTTCACCGAGGTAACGCCGCAGATGCGCATCTACCGCGAGGAAATCTTCGGGCCTGTGTTGTGCGTGCTCAAAGTGCGTGATTACGACGAGGCGTTTGCGGCGGCCGAGGACACCGCGTTTGGGTTGTCAGCCGGGATCGTCACCACGTCGCTGCGCCATGCCGAGCACTTCAGGCGCAACAGTTCGGCGGGAATGGTGATGGTCAACCTGCCCACGGCGGGGGTGGACTACCACGTGCCGTTTGGTGGCAATGGCGCGTCGAGCCTGGGCTCGCGGGAGCAAGGCACCCATGCAAGGCAGTTCTTTACCCGGGTAAAGACGACGTACCAGTTGGCCTGATCGGGTACAGGGCCGCAATGCGGCCCGCCCCCCAAAATTGAACTACTCGCACGCCCCGGCTCTCTTAAACAGTGAGTGGTTTATTTCCTTGGGCTTCACGCTACTGGAGAACACGCTATGCGCCACCTACTCCTCGCCCCCGCGCTGCTGCTCCTGCTGCCTGCCGGTGCTGCCCTGGCCCGCGTCGATGCGGGCGACGTGGCCACCTCGGCCGGTGTTTCCGCTTCGCTGTATTCGACCTTCAAGGACGACAAACGGATCATCCCTGCCCGTGACGAGCTTTCTGCCTTCGTCGCCAGTGGTGGTGCGATTCGTGGCGCCTATGTGGAGTCGGCGCTGGAACAGGCCCGCAAGGATAACCCTGGCCTGCAGGCCAGTGATGAAGAACTGGCCCGGGCCATTCTCTCCCAGGACGACCCTGTGGCCCACCATTGATACCCCGCCCTGAACACACCCGCCCCTGCCCCCTTTTCCAAGCGTGCGCAGGTGCGGGTTTGTGCGGCAACGATTTCCTCAGGGCTCGCAGCGGGCTGAAGGGGTGGTAGGCTTCCAGCAACAATAATAATTGCCGCCTGAGTGAGCCCCATGAACATCCTCTACGACGAGCGGGTCGATGGAGCGCTGCCTGACGTGGACCTGCCCGCCCTGCTGCAGGCCCTGCGTGAAGCGCTGCCGGACCTGGCGATTCTGCACCGCGCCGAAGACCTCAAGCCCTACGAGTGCGACGGCCTTTCGGCCTACCGCACAGTGCCGCTGCTGGTGGTGCTGCCCGAGCGCCTGGAGCAGGTGCAGACCCTGCTGCAACTCTGCCACCAGCGCGGTGTACCGGTGGTCGCCCGGGGTGCCGGCACCGGGCTGTCCGGCGGCGCCCTGCCATTGGCCAAAGGCATCCTGCTGGTGATGGCACGCTTCAACCGCATTCTTGAAATCAACCCCCAGGGGCGCTTCGCACGGGTCCAGCCTGGGGTGCGCAACCTGGCCATTTCCCAGGCTGCCGCCCCCATGGCCTGTACTACGCGCCCGATCCTTCGTCGCAAATCGCCTGCTCCATCGGTGGCAATGTGGCCGAAAATGCCGGGGGCGTGCATTGCCTCAAGTACGGCTTGACCGTGCACAACCTGCTCAAGGTGGACATCCTCACGGTCGAGGGTGAACGCCTGACGCTGGGCAGCGACGCCCTCGACAGCCCAGTCTTCGACCTGCTGGCCCTGTTCACCGGCTCCGAGGGCATGCTCGGCATCGTCACCGAAGTGACCGTCAAACTGTTGCCCAAACCCCAGGTGGCGCGGGTGCTGCTGGCCAGTTTCGACAGTGTCGAGGACGCCGGCAGCGCCGTGGCCGAAATCATCGCCGCCGGAATCATCCCCGGTGGGCTTGAGATGATGGACAACCTGGCGATCCGCGCTGCCGAGGATTTCATCCACGCCGGCTACCCGGTGGACGCGGCGGCGATTCTGCTGTGCGAACTGGATGGCGTCGAGGCCGATGTGCACGACGACTGCGAGCGGGTCGCGGCGGTGCTGAACCAGGCAGGCGCGCGCGAGGTTCGGCTGGCCTGCGACGAGGCCGAACGCGCGCGTTTCTGGGCCGGGCGCAAGAATGCATTTCCGGCCGTGGGGCGTATTTCACCGGACTACTACTGCATGGACGGCACCATCCCGCGCCGTCAACTGCCCCGGGTGCTCAAGGGCATTGGCGAACTTTCTGCGCAGTACGGCTTGCGGGTGGCCAACGTGTTTCATGCCGGCGACGGCAACATGCACCCGCTGATCCTGTTCGATGCCAACCTGCCTGGTGAACTGGAGCGCGCCGAAGCCATCGGCGCCAAGATCCTCGAACTGTGCGTGGCAGTGGGCGGCAGCATCACCGGCGAGCACGGCGTCGGACGGGAAAAGATCAACCAGATGTGCGCGCAGTTCAACAGTGACGAAATCACCCTGTTCCACGCGGTAAAAGCGGCGTTTGACCCCCAAGGGTTGCTCAACCCCGGCAAGAACATCCCCACCCTGCACCGCTGCGCCGAGTTCGGCGCGATGCATGTGCGCCACGGGCAGCTACCCTTCCCCGAGCTGGAGCGCTTTTGATGAGCATGGACCGCGACATGAGCCAGGCCCTGCTGGAGCAGGTCAACCAGGCGCTGAACCTGGGCACACCGCTGCGCATCCAGGGCGGCAACAGCAAGGCCATGCTTGGCTGCCCGGTGGCCGGGGACATTATCGATACCCGCAGCCACCGCGGTATCGTCAGCTACGACCCGACCGAACTGGTGCTGACGGCACGCGCCGGCACGCCACTGCTGGAAATCGAGGCAGCGCTGCACCAAGCTGGCCAGATGCTGCCTTGCGAGCCCCCGCACCTGGGCGCCGAGGCCACCCTTGGCGGCGTGGTCGCCGCAGGGCTGTCCGGGCCACGGCGGCCCTGGGCCGGGTCGGTACGCGATTACGTACTCGGCACACGCGTCATTACCGGCCACGGCAAGTTGCTGCGCTTTGGTGGCGAGGTCATGAAGAACGTCGCCGGGTACGACGTTTCGCGCCTGATGGCCGGTAGCTTCGGTTGCCTGGGGCTGCTCACCGAGGTGTCGCTCAAAGTACTGCCGCGCCCACGCCGATGCCTGAGCCTGCGCTTGCCGATGGGCCGCCAGCAGGCACTGGCGCAGCTCGCCGAGTGGGGCCAGCAACCACTGCCGATCAGCGCCGCTTGCCATGACGGTGACGCGCTTTACCTGCGCCTGGAAGGCGGTGAAGGCTCGGTGCAGTCGGCACGCCAACGCCTGGGGGGCGACGTGCTCGACAGCCGCTTCTGGAGCGACCTGCGCGAGCAGCGCCTGGCCTTTTTCGATGATCCGGCAGCGTTGTGGCGGCTGTCCGTGCCCATCGCCAGCGGCGAGCTGGACCTGCCCGGGCACCAGCTTGTCGACTGGGGCGGCGCGCAGCGCTGGCTGAAGTCGACCGAGTCGGCGCAATCGATTCGCGCGGCGGTTGCCAAGGTCGGCGGCCATGCCACCGGCTACGCGCCCGGTGAGCACAGCAGCGCACCGTTGCCTGCGGCCCTGCTGCGCTATCACCGGGCACTCAAGCAGCAGCTCGACCCCCAGGGTATTTTCAACCCTGGCCGCCTGTACCCGGACCTGTGAGGCCATGCCATGCAAACCAACCTGAGCGAAGCCGCCAAACGTCTGGCCCGCGCCGAAGAGGCCGAAAGCATTCTGCGCAGCTGCGTGCACTGTGGTTTCTGTACGGCCACCTGCCCCACCTACCAGTTGCTCGGCGACGAACTGGACGGGCCACGCGGGCGTATCTACCTGATCAAGCAGGTGCTCGAAGGCGCACCGGTCACTGCCAGTACCCAACTGCACCTGGACCGCTGCCTGACCTGCCGCAACTGTGAAACCACCTGCCCTTCGGGCGTGAAGTACCACGACCTGCTGGACATCGGCCGCGCCGTGGTCGAACAGCAGGTGCCGCGCCCGCTTGGCCAGCGCCTGCTGCGCCAGGGCCTGCGGGCGGTGCTGCCGCACCCCGGGTTGTTCAAGGCCCTGTGCCGCTCCGGCCAGGCCTTGCACCCGGTGTTGCCGCTGGCCCTCAAAAGCAAGCTGCCGGCCCACGTGACCGCGCCCGGCGAGCGACCGGCGCCGCGCCATGCACGCCGGGTGCTGTTGCTCGAAGGCTGCGTGCAGCCTGCGCTGTCGCCCAATACCAACGCCGCCGCCACGCGCCTGCTGGACCGGCTGGGGATCAGCGTCGAACCGATCCGCGAGGCCGGTTGCTGTGGCGCGCTGGATTACCACCTCAATGCCCAGGCCCAGGGCCTGGAGCGTGCCCGGCGCAATATCGACGCCTGGTGGCCAGCCATCGAGGCGGGGGCTGAAGCCATCGTGCAGACCGCCAGTGGCTGCGGCGCGTTCGTGCATGAATATGCTCACCTGCTGGAGAAGGACACGCGTTACGCCGCCAAGGCCGCACGGGTCAGCGCCTTGTCCCGCGACCTGGTGCAAGTGCTGCGCGAAGAGCCGGTCGAGCAGCTTGGCGTGTGCGCCGAACAGCGCCTGGCCTTTCATTGCCCCTGCACGCTGCAACACGCACTCAAGCTGGGCGGGGCGGTTGAAAGCCTGCTGACCCGGCTGGGCTTCACCCTCACGGCGGTGCCGGACGGGCATCTGTGCTGCGGCTCGGCGGGTACCTATTCGCTGACCCAGCCTGAGCTGTCGCGCACGTTGCGCGACAACCGCTTGAATGCCCTGGAAAGCGGTAAGCCGCAGATCATTGCCACCGCCAACATCGGCTGCCAGACCCACCTCGACGGGGCGGGGCGCACGCCGGTGCGGCACTGGATCGAAATTGTCGATGCTGCTTTGAACCTGGAGGGCCGTACAGGTACGCCTTGAGTTTTCGGGCGTCTGTGAGATCGAGCGCCGCGCGGGCGGCGCTCGATCTCACAGACGCTGCAAAACCCCAAGCCCTGCACCTGGCGCCCCCTGCTGCTCCCCCAGCATCCACTGCTGCCCCGCTGCTGCTCCAGCAGCACCCCGCCCATCTCCCGCAGCGCAAACCCCCACCCTGCAAGCCGCTCCCTGCGCATGGCACAGCCGTTGCACCACGCTCCGCACTCGCACAACCTCCCCATCAGGAGCCCCCATGACCACCGAATTCTTCTGGCGCCTGCCCCTGGGCACCGATGGCCCGCAGCTGTCCACCGACCGCCACAACCGCGGCAACCCTCACCACCGCCCTGGCAATATCGCCCCCGGTCGCCTGCCCAACGGCGAAAGCGACGGTTTCACCTACATCGACTACATCGCACAGGTGGCCAAGGCCGCCGAACTGGCAGGCTTCGAGGGCGCCTTGCTGCCCACCGGCCCCGAGCCGTGGATCGCTGCCGCGGCGCTGGCCCGCGAAACCCGTCGCATACGCTTCCTGATAGCCTTCCAGGCTACCTGGACCCTGCCCGCCTATGCCGCGCAGCAGGCCGCCATTCTGCAGAACCTGAGCGGCGGCAGGCTGGATTGGAACATCATCACCGGCGGTAACCCGGCCAGCCAGCGGGCCAACGGCGACTTCCTCGAACATGACTTGCGCTACAAGCGCACCGGCGAATTCCTCGATGTGATCCAGGGCCTGTGGGAGCAGGAAACGTTCTCCTACGAAGGCGACATCTATCGCCTGGAAAACGGCAGCCTGCCACCCGGCCTGCAACACGAACGCAAGCCGGGCGTGTACTTCTCCGGGTTTTCCGATGCCGCATTGGAAGTGGCGGCGCGCCACGCCGATGTGTACCTCAACTGGGCCGAGCCGATCGACAAGCTCAAGCCCCATATCGACCGGGTCAGGGAGCTGGCCGACAAACAAGGGCGCACGGTGCGCTTTGGCCTGCGCGTCGATCTGTTCGCCCGCGAGACCGAGGAGCAGGCCTGGCGTGAACTGCGCCAGCAGTTCGAGCGCCTGGAAGGCAAAGCCAGCGCCTCGGCCAAGGGTTTCGTGACCGGCTCCGACTCGGTCGGTGGCGCCCGCCAGGCGGCCTATCACCAGCACCTGCAGGGGTTCGACGAGCTGATTCTGGCGCGCAACCTTTGGGCCGGTTTCGCCAAGGCCAAACCCGGCCCGACCGTAGGCCTGGTGGGTAGCCACCAGCACATCGCCGAGCGCCTGGCCGAATACCGTGATGCCGGTTTCAGCACCTTCATCCTGGCCGCCAACCCGCACCTGGAAGAAGCCCTGCGCATCGGCCAGGAAGTGCTGCCGCTGGTGCAGCAGGCTGCGGCCACTCCCCCTTTGAAGGCCAGCGCCTGAACCCGACCGGAGCATGAACATGAGCCAACCCCTCGATACCCTGTGGTACACCCGCTGTCCGGTGCCCACCGGCCTGGGCATCGCCGTGCAGCAAGGCTGGCTGCAGGACGACCTGGCCAGCCTAGGCACCCAAGTGCAGTCGCTGCGCGAGGCGGACCAGCAGGCGGTGCGCGAATCGCACTTCGACCACAGCCTGCTCAACTCGGTGCGCCACGGCGGCAGCATCCCGGCGATCTGGGCGCGCGCCCAAGGCCGCGAAACCCGCGTGATCGGTTTGTCCTGGGCCGATGAGGCGCAGTTGATCCTGACCCGTCCGGGCAGCGGCATCGACACGGTCAAAGACCTCAAGGGCCGTCGCTTCGGCCTACCCGACTGGGCCTCGGCGCAAATCGACTTCACCCGCGCCCAGGCCCTGCGCGGGCTGGAAAACGCCTTGAAACTCGAAGGCCTGCAAGTGGGTGACGTGGAACTGGTCAACTACCGTTACGACGGTACCTTCAGCGACCGCCCGGTACGCAATGTGGCGGGTACACCGGTGTCCAGCACGCAAAGCGAAGGGCGTAACCTGGAACTGGCCGGGCTGCTGCGTGGCGAGGTCGATGCGATCTTCCTCAAAGGCGCCAGCGCCGTGCAACTGGCCCATGCCTTTGCCTTGCACACGGTGATCGACACCGGCAGCCACCCCGACCCGCTGATCCGCAGCAACAACGGCACGCCGCGTACCCTGGCGGTGGACAGCCACCTGCTTACGCAACACCCGCAGGTGGTGCGCACCCTTCTGTCCTCCGTACTGCGCGCCGAACGCTGGGCTCATCAGCACCCGGACGAAACCCGCCGCTACCTGGCCCGGGAAACCAACAGCAGCGAATACTGGGTCACGGTCGCGTACGGCGCCGATGCGCATTTGCGCCTGAGCACCCGCCTGGATGACCAGGCCATCGACGCGCTGCAGGATTTTGTCGAGTTTCTCAAACGCTGGCGCTTCATCCCCAACCGGTTCGCTGTACATGACTGGATCGACCGCCAACCCCTGGACCACTTGCTGGCCCCCACTCCCCTGGACAGGAAGCCCGTTACCCCATGACCAAGCCATTGGAAACGCTCTGGTACACCCACAGCCCCGTGCCAACCGGCCTCGGCATTGCCGTGCAATCCGGGCGCCTGGCCGAGGCCTTTGCGCCGTTCGGCACCAACATCCAGTCGTTGCGCGAGTCCAGCGAACGGGAGGTACGTGAAGCCCACTACGACCATCACCTGCAAAACTCCGTGCGCCACGGCGGCAACATCCCGGCGATCTGGGCCTACGCCAGTGGCGTCGAAACCCGCGTGCTGGGGTTGTCGTGGAGCGATGAAGTGCAGTTGATCCTGACCACCGAAGAGAGCGGTGTGCGCAGTATCCGCGACCTCAAGAACCGCCGCTTCGGCCTGCCCAAGTGGGCCAATGTGCAGATCGACTTCACCCGCGCCCAGGCCCTGCGCGGGCTGGAAAACGCGTTGAAGCTCGAAGGTTTGAACGTGGCCGATGTCGAACTGGTCGACTACCCCTACGGCGGCACCTACAGCGACGATGCCAAGCAGCACCTGTATGGCGCCGAAGTGAGCCTGGACACCAGCCGTTTCAGCCGCCGCAACAACGAACTGATCGGCCTGTTGCGTGGCGACATCGATGCGATCTTCCTCAAAGGCGCCCATGCCGTTCACCTGGCCCACGAATTCGGCCTGCGCGTGGTGGTCGACACCGGTAGCCACCCCGACCCGCTTATCCGCAGCAATAACGGCACGCCGCGCACCTTGACCGTGGATCGGCACCTGCTGGAAGAGCATTTCGATGCCAGCCGCACGCTGGTCGACACCGTGCTGCGCACCGAGCAGTGGGCCTGGGCCAACCCTGAGGAGACCCGGCGTTTTCTGGCCCGCGAGCTGAACACCAGCGAGTACTGGGTGGCAGCGGCGTATGGTGACGATGCCCACCGGCGCTTACGCACGACCCTGGACAGCCGCTCGATCGAGGCGTTGCAGGACTTCACCGAGTTCCTGTTCAGGTGGGGGTTCATACCGCGCCGCTTCGATGTGCGGGAGTGGATCGACTTTAGCGTGCTGGAGCGTGTGATCGGCTCGACTTCGCGGTTGGCTGTTTGAATTTGGGGGCGCTTTGCGCCCCTTTCGCGGGACAAGCCCGCTCCCACAGGGATTGCAGCAACCTTTGGACTGTTGCCCCCACAACCTCTGTAGGAGCGGGCTTGTCCCGCGAATGGGTTACAAAGCAGCCCCCGGCAATCCCACCCCGAAACTGCTGCCTGACCCGCACCTGCTGCCCCAGCAGCACCCGCCAAGCACCCCACTGCTGCCCTACCTGCAACAGCTCCCTTAAAATCAAATTTAATTCATATAATTCAATATCTTACAAACATGGCACAGTCCCTGCTCTAGCTCTCCCCAACAACGCTTTACATACGGGGAGATCCACCATGCACCAACTCCATCCACTGGCCCGCCAGATCAGCCTCGCGCTGCTGTTGGCCGGCACTGGCGGCCAAGCCGTCGCCGCCAGCGAAGACACCAAGACCGAGCCAGCCCTGGAAACCGTCACCGTCACGGCCCAGCACCGCGAGCAGACCCTGCAGGAAGTACCCGTCGCCGTGTCGGCGATCAAGGGCACCAGCATCACCGCCGACGGCGTGCGCTCGATGGGCGACATCACCACCTTCGTACCCAACGCCTCCGCCAAAAACCCCGACGGCGATGGTCGCCCGCGCTGGTACATCCGTGGCCTGGGCACCGGCGACACAGGGGCCGCGACGGTGTTCCCGGTGGGCATCTACGCCGACGATGTCTACCTCAACGCACCGATCGCCGGGGGCGGCCCTCTGTTCGACCTCGAACGCATCGAGATCCTGCGCGGGCCGCAGGGCACCCTGTATGGCAAGAACACCACGGCGGGCGCGGTCAACGTGATCTCCAAAAAGCCGACCTTCGACACCGACGGCTACGGCACCGTCGGCTTCGGCAGCAAGAACGAACGCATCCTCACCGGTGCCATCGGCGGCGCGCTGGTGGACGAAAAGCTGGCCGGTCGGGTGTCGCTGTACTCCGAAGAGCGTGATGGTTTCCAGAACAACGACTTCGACGGCAACACCTATGGCGACGTGAACAAGAAGGCGATCCGCCTGCAGTTCCTCGCCCAGCTCAACCCCGACCTGGACGCGCTGCTCAAACTGCACAGCCGCCAGTTCAAGGGGGACGGCAGCAACGGCTCGCTGCCCGTAGGCCGCTACTACAACGTCGGTTACGAACGCCCCCATGGCCGCGACATTTCGCTCAACGTCAACGAAGATTACCGCCTCGACCACGACGGCGCATCGCTGACCTTCAACTGGTACCTGGGCGACTACACCCTGACCTCGATCAGCGCCTACGACTACATCCGCAACCGCTCGACCAGCGACGCCGACTACACCCCCTACGAAGTCAACGGCGCCGCAATCACCGACAACAGCTACCGCCAGTGGTCGCAGGAGCTGCGCCTGGCGTCGCCGGAAGACCGCCCGCTGCACTGGCTGGCAGGCGCCCACTACTTCCATGAAGACCTGGACAGCTCAGCCCAGCGCATCATCACGCCGGGCCCGACCCCCAACGGCACCGGCTCCAACCAGGTCGGCACCACCGCATTGCGCGACCTGGGTTACGACCACCGCACCGACAGCTACGCGCTGTTCGGCAACCTGACCTACGACTTCACCGATGACTTCAGCGTCACCGGTGGCCTGCGCTGGACCCAGGAGAAAAAGGACATCGACCTGGACCTGGTGCAACTGACCCGCGCCACGGCCAACGGCCCGCTGATCCCGCTCGGTGGCGTGGGCAGCAACGGCAATCGCCAGGAAGACAAGACCTGGGAAGCCTGGACCTACGACCTGACCCCCGAGTACCGCATCAACGACAACCTGCGGGTGTTCTTCCGCTACGCCCACGGCTTCCGCTCCGGCGGTTTCAACACCGGGCTGTCGACCAGCCTTGCACAGCTGACCACGGTCGATCCGGAAGAGCTGGATGCCTACGAGCTTGGCCTGAAATCCGAATGGTTCGACCGCCGCTTGACGGTCAACGCCAACGTCTTCTACTACGACTACAAAGACATCCAAGTGAACCTGCTGACGGTCAACAACGGCGTCCTCACCACCGCCTTGACCAACGGCGCCAAAGGCAAGGTCAAAGGTGCGGAGCTGGAGATCGAAGGCCAGCCGACCGACCGCCTGCACCTGCGTGCGGCGGTGTCGTTCCTCGACACCGAGTACACCGATTTCAAGAACACCAACCCCACCACCGGCGCTGTGACCGGCGACTACAGCGGCAACAGCTTCGTGCGCTCACCGCGCAACGTGGTGTCGCTGGGGGCCGACTACACCATCCCGCTGCAGGTCGGCGGCAAGCTGGTGGCCGGTGGCGACGTGAGTTTCCGCGACAAGGAGTACTTCCTTGCCGACCGCCAGAGCAGCGCTGACGAAACCCTGAGCCAGCCGCACTACACCCTGGCCAACGCCCGCCTCACCTGGTTCAGCCCCGACGACAAGCTGAGCGTGACCGGCTTCGTCAATAACCTGACCGACCGCCGCTACCAGGTGCATGGCCGGCCCAACGGGACCGCCGGGCAGTACGTGATCACCTACGGCGACCCCCGCACGGTGGGCCTGAGTGTCACCAGCCGCTTCTGAGTTGCCCTTTCGGACCCTATCGCCGGCAAGCCGGCTCCCACAGGTACTTCGCTGAGCCTGAGAACCGTGGGGGCCTGTGGGAGCTGGCTTGCCAGCGATAGGGCCAGCACTGCCAATACATCATTCAGCAGGAATACCCCATGCCCCACTACACCCCCTTGGCCAGCGCCATCGCCCTGGCCATCGGCAGCCTTGCCGTGCCCGCATTCGCCGCAGAACCCGCCGCCAACCTCGACACCGTGGTCGTGGTCGGCACCCACCGCAGCGACGTCACTGCCCTGCAGAGCGCCGCGCCCGTCGATGTGCTGAGCGGCGAAAAACTGCAAGAAACTGGCGCCAGCGACCTGTCCGCCGCGCTCACCGCCTTGTCGCCGTCGTTCAGCTTCCCGCAATCGCCGCAAGGCGCCTTCGCCGGCTCCATCGCCCAAGGCGCCTCGTTGCGCGGCCTGGCCTCCGACCAGGTGCTGGTGCTGGTCAACGGCAAACGCCGCCACACCAGCGCCAACGTCACCCGCCAAGGCCTGGTCAACGCCCGCGGCGCGGCGGCGGTGGACCTCAGCCTGATCCCGCTGTCGGCCATCGAGCGGGTGGAGATACTGCGTGATGGCGCGGCCGCCCAGTACGGTTCGGATGCCATCGCCGGGGTGATCAACATCGTCCTCAAGGAGCGCGACGACGGCGGCAACGCCGGCTACCGCTTCGGCGGCTACAACAAAGGCGACGGCCTGCAGCGCAAGCTCAGCGGCTGGAAAGGCTTTGCCTTGCCCAACGACGGCTTCCTCACCCTGGCCTTCGACGCCGGCAGCCAGGACCCGGCCAGCGATACCCGCGATGACAACCGCATCTTCTACCCAGGCTCGACCAGCATCGACACCCCGCGTGAGCAAAACAACCGCTACCGCAACTGGCGCTGGGGCTCGGGTAACGTCTCTGACCAGTACAACTTCACCGCCAATGCCGAGATGGGCGTTGGCGAGGGCTTGAGCGCCTACGGCTTCGCCACCTATGCGCACAAGAACACCGACGCCGAGAACTTCTTCGACCCGCCCACCACCCTGCGCAACAACTACGGCAGCGTGGCCCTGGCGCGTTACCCCGACGGCCGCCTGCCGGTCACCCGCTATGGCCTGGAAGACTTTGCCGTCACGGGCGGCCTGCGCTTTGAAAACGAAACCCTGGGCAACTTCGACCTCGCGCTGAACTACGGCAACAACCGCGTCGACTCCACCGACCGCGACGCGATCAACCCCAGCTGGGGCAACGCCAGCCCATCGACCATCTACACTGGCCGCCGCGAAGCGGACCAGACCAACCTGACGCTGGACTGGACCCGCGACTACGCCAACGACTGGCTGTTCAAACCCCTGACCGTGTCGGCAGGGCTGGCCTGGCGCCAGGAGAACTACGACCTCACAGCAGGTGACGCAGCCGGCTGGTCCAACGGGCCGCTGTTCAACACCATCGATCCCGTGTCTGGCCGGCGCATTCCCGGTTATTACTCGGGCATCACCCAGGTCGATGCGGTGTCACTCGACCGCCGGGTGATCGGTGCCTACTTCGATGTCGAAGCCCAGCTCACCGAAAAATTCCAGGCGGGCGTCGCGGTGCGCAGCGAGCACTATTCGGACTTTGGCGACACCACCAATGGCAAGCTGTCGCTGCGCTACGACTTCACCCCTGAAATTGCCGCACGGGCCAGCGCCAGCACCGGCTACCGGGCGCCGTCGTTGGTGCAGAGCGGGCTGTCATCGTTCAGCGTGCAGGTGGTCGAGCAGCCACCGGGCAGCGGCAACTGGGTCGAGGTGCAACAGCGCACCCTGCGTGCCGACAGCCCGGAGGCGGCGCTGCTGGGTGGCAAGTCGCTCAAGCCCGAGGAATCGACCAACGTCTCCGTGGGCCTGGTCTGGCGTCCGCTGCCAAACGCCTCGCTTACCCTGGATGCCTACCGCATCGACATCGACAACCGCATCACCCTGTCCGACCAACTGCCGTCGTCGGTGGTCACGCCCATTTTCGCCGGCACGCCCTACGCCAATATCCAGAGCGCTGCGTTCTACACCAACATCGCCGACACCCGCACCGATGGTTTCGAGCTGGCCGGCCACTACCAGCTTGAGCTGGGCGGCTGGGGGCGCCTGGACTTCAACGGCGGCTATGCGCGCAACAACACCCGCATCACCGGGCTGGACGATGTGGGCAGTATCTCCGGCAACCAGATCATCGGCCGCAACACCCAAGGCCTGATCGAGGACGGTACCCCCAAGGACAAGCTGACCTTGAGCGCCAACTGGCTGTATGACGGCTGGAGCGTCACCGTGGCGCAGCGGCGCTATGGCGAATGGCAGAGCCGC
This sequence comes from Pseudomonas sp. E1MeOHC2, assembly GCF_058745025.1. Classification (NCBI taxonomy): domain Bacteria; kingdom Pseudomonadati; phylum Pseudomonadota; class Gammaproteobacteria; order Pseudomonadales; family Pseudomonadaceae; genus Pseudomonas; species Pseudomonas sp. E1MeOHC2. The sequence continues at coordinate 4,675,234 of NZ_CP196675.1, read as the reverse complement.
AACGCCGCCAACCCGGCGCTGGACCAGACCTTCGGGGCGCAGTGGGTGACCGACCTGGATGTGTCCTACCGCTTCGACCTGGGGCTGACCTTGTCGGCGGGCGCGATCAACCTGTTCGACAGCCACCCGGACAAGCTGGAGGGCGCGCAGCTGTATGGGGTGCCGAAGTATTCCATCACAAGCCCCGAGGGCGCGCAGGGAGCGTTCTACTACACCAGCGTCAGTTACGATTTCTGATCAGCGGCCGCGCTGGCTTCTTCGCGGGCAAGCCCGCTCCCACAGGCCTTGCACCAACCTGTGGGAGCGGGCTTACCCCGCGAAGACGCCAGCACACCTGTTGCTGACGGCCTGCTGCTGGAGCAGCAGCCCTGTGCTGCTCCAGCATCACCTCGTGCTCAGCCCCCGTACTTCCGGGCCTTCACCGCCTGGCACAGCTCTTGCGATAGCCCTTTCTATCGTCTGCTTTCCCAAGGCCCGCCATGCGCTTGCTCTCGCCCCTCTCCTGGTTGATCTCCCCTGTGGCCCTGCTCGCACTCTGGGCCGTGCTGGCCAACAGCGGTCTGTTCCCTGCCAACTTGCTGGTGCCACCCCTGGAGGTCTGGCGCAGTTTCAGCGAGCTGTTGGCCACCGACGAACTGCAGGCGCACCTGGCCGCTAGCCTCTCGCGCCTGGCCCTGGGTTTTGTCGGCGGCGCGCTGGGCGGCCTGGCCTTCGGCACCGCATTGGCCTTGTCGAAAACCGTGCAAGCCTACTGCGCACCGCTGTTTCACACCCTTCGGCAGGTGCCCAGCATCGCCTTGATCCCGATGTTCGTGCTGCTGTTTGGCGTCGATGAAACCTTCAAGATTGTCATCGTTGCCAAGACCGCGTTCTTCCCCGTGGCCCTGGCCACCTGTGAAGGGGTGCGCGCCATCCCGCGCAGCCACTTTGAAGTTGCAGCGGTGTACCGCCTGCGCTGGCCCACGCTGGTGGGCCGTATCGCCCTTCCCGCGGCCGTGCCGGCGATCGTCACTGGTATCCGCATCGCCCTGACTCGCGCCTGGGTGGTGCTGGTGGCATGCGAACTGCTGGCGGCAGATAGCGGGCTGGGCCAGATGATCGAAATGGGCCGGCAGATGCTGCGTATCGACGTGGTGATGGTCGGCGTGGTGGTCACCGGGCTGATCGGCTTCACCCTTGACTACGGCCTGCGTCGCGTCGAACGACGCTTTACCGGCTGGCAGAGCCGCTGAGGAATTGCTGATGACACTGAAAAATCTGCGTGGCCTGGTGTTGCCGTTAGTGCTGCTCGGCGCCTGGGAATACGCCTCGCGTCAAGGTGCTGCCGGTGCCTATGCCTTCGTGCCACTGGCCCAGGTCGGTTCGGCATTGACCGAACTGCTGGGCAGCGGCGAACTGCTGGTCAACCTAGGGGCCAGCCTGCTGCGCACCTGCACGGGCCTTGCCATCGGCGTTGTCGCGGGCATCGGCCTGGGCGCCTTGATGGCCCTGTCGGTGCCGGCCAACCGCCTGATCGCGCCGCTGTTCCATGCCCTGCGCCAGGTGCCGATGCTGGGCTGGATCCCCTTGATCGCCCTGTGGCTTGGCAACGGCGAAAGCGCCAAGCTGCTCATCGTCAGCCTGGCGGCTTTGTACCCCATGGTGCTCAACACCTTCGAGAGCCTGCGCCAAGTCGAGGGCCAGCACCGCGAGGCTGCCCGGGTGCTGATGCTCAGCCGCTCACAGCAGTTGCGCTTGATCCTGCTGCCCGCGGCCTTGCCGGGCATCGCCGCCGGCGTTCTGCAGGCGCTGGCGTTCGCCTGGGTGACCTCGGTGGGTAGCGAACTGTTCCTGTCCTCGGGCGCCGGCCTTGGCAGCCTGATGATGACCGCCGAGGCCGGCGCACGCATGGAGATCATCGTGGTCTGCGTGCTGTGCATCGGCCTGTGCGGCTACCTGATGTCCTGGCTCTGCACCCTCCTCTCCCGCCGCCTGCTGCGCTGGCGCCCGACCCGTTGAAAGGCCCGACCATGAACGCCATCGCCCACGCTTTACCGACCACCGCCACCCACGGCGCACTGACCCTTCGCGGCCTGAGCAAAACCTACGCCCTCAAGGGCAAGCCGATGCAAGTGCTCAAGGACATCGAGCTGAACATCCGGCCTGGTGAATTCGTCAGCATTGTCGGCGCCAGTGGCTGTGGCAAGTCCACGCTGCTGCGGCTGATCGTCGGCCTCGACCAGGACTACCAGGGGCAGATCCTGCTCGACCAGCAACCCGTGCACGGGCCGGGCCTGGAGCGCGGCATCGTGTTCCAGGACCACCGCCTGTTCCCGTGGATGACCCTGCAGCAGAACATTGCCCTGGCCCTTAAAAACCACGCCATGCCGGCCGCGCAGAAGGACCGCCTGGTGGCCGAGCATATCGAACTGGTCGGCCTAAGCGGATACGAACAGGCCTACCCACACCAGCTCTCCGGCGGCATGGCCCAGCGCGCGGCCATTGCCCGGGCGCTGGTGAACAAACCCAAGGTGCTGCTGCTGGACGAGCCGCTGGGCGCCTTGGATGCACTGACCCGAGTGAGGCTGCAACAGGAACTGCAGCGTATCTGGGTGCAGGAGCGCTGCACCGTGATCATGGTCACCCATGACATCGAGGAGGCGCTGTACCTGGGTGACCGGGTGATCGTGATGGATGCCCACCCCGGCAGAATCCGCGAGGACCTGCGCATCGACCTGCCGCACCCGCGCGAGCGCGACAGCGCGTTGCTGCACGACTACAAGCAACGGCTGTTGGGCGAACTGGTGGGGCATTGAGCTGCAAGTGAAATGGCCTGTGGTACTGTGCTGCGACACACCTGAAGGAGACTGCCACATGGACGTACGTTGCACCTCGATCGAGGACGTTCGCTCGCGCATCGATCACATCGACCAGAACCTGGTCGCCCTGCTTGCTCAACGCGGCCAACTGGTCGCCCAGGCGGCGACGTTCAAGAAGACCACCGACGATGTGCGCGCACCGGCGCGGGTCGAGCAGGTGATTGCCAAGGTGCGTGCAATTGCCAGCGAGACAGGCGCATCGCCCGAGGTGGTGGAACGGGTGTACCGGGCGATGATTGCGGCGTTCATCGATGAAGAGCTGAAACTGCATGCCGCGTTGAACGATGAATGAAACGGGGCCGCTTAGCGGCCCCGATGTACATCGACTCTGGTTTAGAAGATTGAGGGCATCCCTTGCCCTCACCTGCGCGACTCACCCCACCAGGACGAAGTCTGCCGCCGTCACAGTCGTGGCGTCGGCTACCCCTACCAGGCGAATCGAGTCGGCAGCGCCGATGCTGACCAGCGTATCGGCGCCGACATCGGCGATGGTGACGTTAGCCGCAAAGGTTGCCGCAGTGATGTTGAATGCAGTGATATCCAGCAGGTCCTGCCCTCCCGCCAGGTTGGCATCGAAGTTGATGATCAGGTCGGCTCCGGAGCCGGCAGCGAACTGGAAGGTATCGTTGCCATCGCTGGCGATCATCGTGTCATCACCCGCGCCGCCGTTGACCGTGTCATCGCCAACCGCACCGTTGATGAAGTCATTGCCGCTACCACCCGACAGGATGTCGTTGCCATCATCACCGAACAGCGTGTCGCTGCCTGCCCCACCGTTCAGGATGTCGTTGCCCAGACCTCCATCAAGGCTGTCGTTGTCGTCGCCGCCGTTCAAGGTATCGTTGCCAACGCCACCCAACAGTTGGTCGTTACCCGCACCACCGTTGAGGGTGTCGTTACCTGAACCACCGGTGATGACGTTGTCCAGGGCGTTACCTGTGCCGACGAAGTTGCCCACCCCGGTATAGCTCAGGTTCTCGATGTTGCTGGCCATGCTGTAGCTGGCTAGCGTGGTACGCACGGTATCCGTACCGGCCCCCGTGGCCTCGATCACTACATCCCCGGCGTTATCCACCACGTAGCTATCGTTGCCGAGACCACCCGCCATGCGGTCGGCACCTGCGTCGCCGTTGAGCGAGTCGTTGCCAGCGCCGCCGATCATGGTGTTGTCCAGCGCGTTACCTGTGCCGACAAAGTTGCCCACCCCGGTATAGCCCAGGTTCTCAATGTTGCTGCTCATTCTGTAGCTGGCTAGCGTGGTACGCACGGTATCCGTACCGGCCCCCGTGGCTTCGATCACTACGTCCCCGGCGTTATCCACCACGTAGCTATCGTTGCCGAGACCACCCGCCATACGGTCGGCACCTGCGTCGCCGTTGAGTGAGTCGTTGCCAGCGCCGCCGATCATGGTGTTGTCCAGCGCGTTACCTGTGCCGACAAAGTTGCCCACCCCGGTATAGCCCAGGTTCTCAATGTTGCTGCTCATTCTGTAGCTGGCTAGCGTGGTACGCACGGTATCCGTACCGGCCCCCGTGGCTTCGATCACTACGTCCCCGGCGTTATCCACCACGTAGCTATCGTTGCCGAGACCACCCGCCATACGGTCGGCACCTGCGTCGCCGTTGAGTGAGTCGTTGCCAGCGCCGCCGATCATGGTGTTGTCCAGCGCGTTACCTGTGCCGACGAAGTTGCCCACCCCGGTATAGCCCAGGTTCTCAATGTTGCTGCTCATTCTGTAGCTGGCTAGCGTGGTACGCACGGTATCCGTACCGGCCCCCGTGGCCTCGATCACTACGTCCCCGGCGTTATCCACCACGTAGCTATCGTTGCCGAGACCACCCGCCATACGGTCGGCACCTGCGTCGCCGTTGAGTGAGTCGTTGCCAGCGCCGCCGATCATGGTGTTGTCCAGCGCGTTACCTGTGCCGACGAAGTTGCCCACCCCGGTATAGCCCAGGTTCTCAATGTTGCTGCTCATTCTGTAGCTGGCTAGCGTGGTACGCACGGTATCCGTACCGGCCCCCGTGGCTTCGATCACTACGTCCCCGGCGTTATCCACCACGTAGCTATCGTTGCCGAGACCACCCGCCATGCGGTCGGCACCTGCGCCGCCGTTGAGCGAGTCGTTGCCAGCACCGCCGATCATGATGTTATCCAGCGCGTTACCTGTGCCGACGAAGTTGCCCACCCCGGTATAGCCCAGGTTCTCAATGTTGCTGCTCATGCCGTAGCTGGCTAGCGTGGTACGCACGGTATCCGTACCGGCCCCCGTGGCCTCGATCACTACGTCCCCGGCGTTATCCACCACGTAGCTATCGTTGCCGAGACCACCCGCCATGCGGTCGGCACCTGCGCCGCCATTGAGCGAGTCGTTGCCAGCACCGCCGATCATGATGTTATCCAGCGCGTTACCTGTGCCGACGAAGTTGCCCACCCCGGTATAGCCCAGGTTCTCAATGTTGCTGCTCATGCTGTAGCTGGCTAGCGTGGTACGCACGGTATCCGTACCGGCCCCCGTGGCCTCGATCACTACGTCCCCGGCGTTATCCACCACGTAGCTATCGTTGCCGAGACCACCCGCCATGCGGTCGGCACCTGCGCCGCCATTGAGCGAGTCGTTGCCAGCACCGCCGATCATGATGTTATCCAGCGCGTTACCTGTGCCGACGAAGTTGCCCACCCCGGTATAGCCCAAGTTCTCAATGTTGCTGCTCATTCTGTAGCTGGCTAGCGTGGTACGCACGGTATCCGTACCGGCCCCCGTGGCCTCGATCACTACATCCCCGGCGTTATCCACCACGTAGCTATCGTTGCCGAGACCGCCCACCATGCGGTCGGCACCTGCGCCGCCATTGAGCGAGTCGTTGCCAGCACCGCCAGTCATGGTGTTGTCCAGCGCGTTACCGCCAGCGATGATGTTGCCTACCCCGGTATAGATCAGGTTCTCGATGTTGCTGGCCATGACGTAGCTGGCTAGCGTGGTACGCACGGTATCCGTACCGGCCCCCGTGGCCTCGATCACTACATCTCCGACGTTATCCACCACGTAGGTATCGTTGCCGAGACCGCCCTCCATGCGGTCGGCACCTGCGCCGCCGTCGAGGAGGTCGTTGTCAAGCCCACCGCTGAGGATGTCGTTGCCAAGCCCGCCAAACAGCTGGTCGGCACCGTCCAGACCTGAGATCACGTCATCGCCCGCGCTCCCACTCAGGAAATCGTTACCGTTGGTGCCGACCAGCGTCAACCCTGGCACTGGAGCAGTCGCCGCCGAGGTGATTGACTCCTGGGTGCCGAAGGCGTCGGTGTAGCGCACGATCACCTGCAACTGCTGATTTCCCTGATTGAGGCCCGGGGTGAAGGTGGCCGCAGTTGCGCCAATGATGTCGCTGAAGACCCCGCCAGTACCTTGCTGCCACTGGAAGCTGAACGCTCCCAGACCGTCAAGGTCGGCAATACTGCCGGTAAGTGCCGTCAGCACTTGCCCCTGAGCCGGTGTAGTGTCGCTGATCAGTACCGCTCCGGTCGGTGCATCGTTGGCGTTGGCCACCGGGTCGAGGATGTCGGAGGCGATGCTTTCATGCACGCCGAAGTCATCCACGTAGCTGACCACCACCCGCATGTTCTGCCCCACCTGGGCCTGGGTCAGGACGAAGGTGCTGCCAATGGCGCCAACGATGTTGACCCAGCCAAGCCCCCGGTTCGACTGCCACTGGAAGGTGAACTGCGGATTGCTCAGGCCGTCGGCATCGACGATGGTCGCCGTATTGGCGGTCAGCGTCTGGTTCTGCACCAGCAGCCCGGTCACGGCCGGCCCGGCGCTCGGCGCGCTGTTCGGTGCCGAATCGACGATCTCCAGGGTGCCCTTGGCATCCTGATACACCGCCCGCACCCGAATGCTCAGCCCCGCCACATCGTCCGCGACCCGGTAGGTGCTGCCAATTGCCCGCGACACCTCGCCTGCGGCGACGAAGGTGATGTCCTCGTACACACCCGAGCCCGGCAGTTGCTCGACCTGCCAGTAGTAGGCGACCGGCCCGTTGACCGCACCGGTGGGGTTGCTTGCACTGACGTTGTCGGCATCGTGCACCGCCAGGTCAGAGACACGCAGCAGTTGCCCTGCTACAGGTGCGTCCGCACGCCCGCCCGTGGCATCGTCAAGGATCGCCAAGTGGCCCGATGGGTCAGCGTTGACGGCCGTGCCGACACCGGAGGCAATGGCACGGTCAGAGAACTGCAGACGCTCGATGCCGGTCAACCGATCGACACCATCACGCCCCGCCACCAGGTCGGTGACGATGACCGCATTGCCATCGACCACCACGTTGTAGTCGGTCGCAACCCCCGAGAACAGCGCGGTATCGAAGCTGTCAGTGCCGTTCAGGATCTCCCGCACGATCACCAGCTGGCCTGGGTTGTAGGTACCGTTGAGCATCAGCGGCACCATGGGCTCCATGCTGTCGAACGTGGCGATTTCCGGGCCGGTGCCATCGCTGTTGGCGCGTACGCTGATGCGCACGTTGAGCCACTTGTCACCGTCGAGAATATCGTCGCCGCCGCGGCCTTCGATCAGGTCGCTGCCGCTGCCGCCAAGGATGATGTTGCCGCCATCGTAGAAGGTCGCACCGGCAGCCAACAGGTCGGCCAGGCCGTTGATCAGGCTGATGTTGGTCAACACGCTGCCATTGGCACCGGCGGTGGGCAGCGAGGCGGCATCTTCGTTGTCACCGCGCAGGAAGTCGCCGTGTGCCGAACCCGAGAGCCCTTCCATGATGTCGAAGCGCACCAGTGCCGAAGCACCCGATCCCGGCACCGGTGGCACATCGAAGAAGCGGTCGGTGTAGTCGATGGTCACGCCCTGGGCAAGCCCTTTGAAGGTTGCCCAGTCGTAGCCGGAGCCGCCGATATAGCGGTCACCGAAGCCGAGGCTGCCGACCATGATGTCGTCGCCACCTTCACCGTTGAACTTGTCGTTTTCGTTGCCGCCGATGAACACATCGTGGCCGATCACTGGGTCGTTGCCGAGTGGGTCGAAGTTGTCACCAGGCGCACCGTCCGAGGTGCCCTTCTCGATCCAGTCGTCGCCTTCGTTGCCCATGTCCTGTTCGTTGGCCTTGCTGCCCAGGATGAAGTCATTGCCTTGGCCGCCAATGGCCTCGGAAGCATCCTCGCCGGTGACGATGAAGTCGTTGCCAAAGCCACCAATGATCAGGTTGACGCCATTACCGCCGTGCAGCACGTCATTGCCGTCGCCGCCCTGGATATTGTCGTCGCCGCCCACGTCGCTGATGATGTCGTCGCCGGCACCACCGCGCAGTTGGTCGTTGCCATTGCCGCCTTCGATGCGATCGTTGCCGGCATCACCCCACACCGTGTCGTCACCACCGCCAGAGACGAGGATATCGTCGCCGTTGGTGCCGCCCAGCACGATGTGCTCTTCACCGGCGTAGCGGATGTAGTTGGTGTCTGGCCCTGCGGTCAGCGGGTTGTCGCGGAACACCACCTGCTGGCCGTTATCGCCCAGCGGGTCGACATTGCCCAGGCCATCGTTGTACTGCTTGCTGCGGTCCACTTCGAGGTAGAACGCCGGGTCAGAGAACACCAGGCCCGGCAAGTGGGTGGCCGAGGTGTTGGCCATAATCAGCTTGGCGAACGAGTTGCTTTCAAGCTCGGCATTCATCGACAGGCCAGCGGTGCGTTCCAGGTAGTAGAAGCGGTCGCCGTCCTGGAGTTTTTCCAGCTGGTTCTCGAACACGAAGTTGAAGGTCGAGCCGAGCATGCCGCCGAACGGAGTTTTCGCTTCGGCAAGGCCGCCGATCCACAGGTCGATGGCATCGACCCCGGTCACCGTGACGGCCTTGAGGTCATCGGCGGTGCCCAGCACACCGTCCTTGCCGGGCAGCGTCACGTTGGCCCAGGCCCCGGTACCGTTGAGGAAGTCCAGCCGGTCGAGCGGCGAACCGTCACCGCCGAACACCAACGCCATGGCCGCCGCGCGCTTGTCCACCAGGGTAGTCGCCCCGGTGATGGTGCTGTGGGTGCCGTAGGCGGCGATGAAGTTGATCAACGACTCTGGATGCTTGAGGTGCTGCACCAGGTCGACCCAGCTGCTGTAAGGCTTGAGTTGGGTATCACCGGTTTGCCCGAAGATGTCGCGGCGCACGGCGTTGAGCGAAGGAATCCCTACATCGCGGCCACGGGCGATGTTGATCGCCGGCAGGTCGAGCGGCAGGCCAAGCAGGTTGTTGCGCAGCGCCTCGGTGACGAACTCGTCGATTTCGTTACCGGCCTGGCGCGTGACCCCGCGCACGATGGCGCTGGTCGCGTCCTCGGGCGTGACACCACTGGCGGCGTACGCCAACGGGTTGAGGAACGCGGCAATCAAGCCAAGCTGCTGATCGGGGTTGGTGCTAGTCGGGTCATTGACCACGTTGAAGTCGATGTCGAAACGGTCGACGGTTTCGGTCAGCATCGAGTGGCCGAAGCGGTACACGGTGTGCGCGAACTCGGCGACGATCGAGGCATCGAGGTCGACGTCATAGACCTGGGTCGGGGCGAAGAACAGGTCAACGCGGGGCTGAATGGTGCGGGCGAACTCCTCGAACACCAGGTGCTGATACTGCATCTCGGTGCCGAACTTGGCTGCCTGGAACAGCCGCTCGCCATTCCACACCAAAGCATCGATCTCGGCCTGGCTGGCAGGCAGCGCGTTGACCGGGTTGAGCAGCCACTCGTTGAGGAAGGCCACGTCACCCGCATCGAGCACGGTGTCCTTGGTCTGCGCCACCAGCCGGTTGTGCTCGGCGTGGAAGATCGCATGCACAGCGGTCAGGCCGATGTTTTCGTTGACCCGGCCGTCGCCGGCAATGTAGTGCGCATCCAGCAGCTCGTTGTCGTAGGCCAGGTTGGCACCTGTCTGCGGGTTGACCGGCACGGCGTTGCCGACCAACGCATCGGCATCCGGCGCCAGCACGCCACCGCTGAACACCGGCACGGCATTGTGGGCGATGTCGGCAAGGAACTGATGGCCTGTGCGCACGGCATTGGTCAGGTCGATCGGGGCCAGCGGGTTGCCTTCGACCAGCACGTCATCCGCTGTGCCGCCAAGGCCGTCGGCGCCCTTCATCACCACCATCGGGTAGCCATTTGGCCCCTTGATGAAGTTGCCATAGGCGTCGGTCGCCAGCAGCGGAACGTTGTCGACGTCGGCATCGGTGAGGTGAATGCCGAGCAGGTCGTTGGCCTGCGCCTTGACCACTTTCCAGGTCGCCATGCCACCGATTTCACTGTCGTCCGCACTGCCGAACTTGCCATCGGCGCCAAGGTCACGGTTGGTGATCAGCCGGCCAGTGGCGACTGGGCCTTGGTCGGTCATCTGATAGCCGCGCAGGAACACCTGGTGCGAGGGGTGCGAGCTGTAGGTCTGGTTCTGGTCCACGAACGGCGTGGTGGTATTGGTGTGCTCATGAATATCGTCGGCGTTGCCAAGGATGCCATCCGGCCCGGGCAGGTTGGTGGCACGGGTCAGCACCATGAAGTTGGCGTTGCCGCCCGGCACGTACAGGGGGTCATCCGGTTGCAGCGGAATGAACACAGTGCCCGAGCCGCCTTTGGTGACCAGGTCCAGGCCATGGTCGAAGAACTGCCCGAAGAAGGTCATCCAGGCGTTGAACGGCGCAGACAGCCCGGCATCCGCCGTGGTGTTTTCGAACAGGTAGACATCGTGGTCGTCCGTGGTGCCGAACTGGCCATCCAGGCCAGGGCTTGCGACGATCCGCACGCCATCTTTGAGCACGTCGTCATTGCCCGGCGTGCCGAAGTTGAGCACACCGTCCGCACCGGGGTCGTAGGCCGTGGCGTAGGCCGCCGGGTTATTCGAGGTCTGATCGACGATCAGGTTGCTGATGGTGCGCGGTTGCGAGTCGAACACCGCACCGCTGGTCTGCTGGTAGGACGACCCCGGTATGGCAGGCGAGCCGGGGCCGAAGAAGCCGGCCGGCGCGCCTTCGGCCGGGTTGAACACCGGGTCGGTCAGGCGTGGGAAGACGTTGTCGGCGGCACCGAATTGGGTGTTGTTGGTGCCGTTGAGGTTCATCAGGTTGTTGTTCGAGCCGTCCACTGCACGCAGGCCCAGGGGCGCGCGGATGTTCGGGACCAGCGAGAGAATGTCTTGCCCGGCGGCATCGGCCTCGGCGATCTTGATCTGGGCCAGGATAAAGTTAAGGTCGGAGCGGACCATTTGCAGGCCCGCACCACCTTCGCTGGCATCGACCACAGGCGTTGGCGCCGTAGGTACCACGGGCGCGCCAGGCTCAACCACGGCAGTGGGCTGGGAGAACAGCACCTCGGTGGTACCATGGGCGTCCTGGTAGATCGCCTTGACCCGCAGCGACAACCCGGCCAGGTCCGGCGAGACCTTGAACGCCGTGCCATCGGCGCTCTGGAACGCCAGGTCGCCGGCCGGCAGCAGGATGATGTCCTCGAACACACCGCTACCCGGGTCCGCCTCGAACTGCCAGTAGTAGGACACCGAGGTGTTGTTGAGCAGGCCTTGCGGGTTGGTCGGCGAAATGTTGTCGCCATCCAGCACCCCGGCCATGCTCACGGTCAGCATGTCGCCTACCGTTATCGCGCCGCCGTTGCCGTCGGTGACGGTCGGGCTGCCGGTAGGCTGGGCATTCACCCCTGGCACCAGCACCCGCTGGCCGTCGGAGAATTGCAGGCGCTCGATATGCAGCAGGGTATCGGTGCCGTCACCGCCGACGGTATCGGTTACCGTCCATATATCGTCCGCCACATCGGCCGTGCCCCGGGTGTTCTGGGTGACCACGTAGTCGGCCTGAAGACCGGAGAACACGGCGGTATCGAAGGCAGCCCCGCCCGTCGAGGTGCCCGGCAGGATTTCCCGCACGGCCTTGAGCTGGCCAGGGTTGTAGGTGCGGTCGAGCATGAACGGGATCATGTCGACCATGCTGTCGAAGCTGGCGATTTCCGGCCCGGTATGGTTGACATCATCCGGGGCATACACGGCGATCCGCACGTTGATCCACTTGTCACCGTCGATCAGGTCATCGCCACCACGGCCCTCGATCAGATCGCTACCATTGCCGCCGAGGATGATGTTGCCGGTGGCAAAGCCCGTAGTGGGCAAGCCGGCGTCAGCCAGGAACTGCTCCAGCCCACGGATCAATGCCACGTTGGTCAGCGCACTGCCGGTGGCACCGCCGTGGTTGAGAATGGTGACCGCATCGACGTCATCGCCTTTGAGCACATCGCCGAATTTGGAACCGGACAACCCTTCGACTTCGGCAAAGCGATCGAGGATCGAGGCCGGCGAGGCGCCGACCGGGTTGAACACCCCGGCGTTCTGGTTCGGCGCGTTGCCATGGGGCTGCGCCAGCGCGGCCAGGCTCAGGTCGACGGTCACGCCGACCTGGTCATTCTTGTAGGTCACCCAGTCGAAACCGGACATACCGTCCATCTTGTCCTGGGCATCGCTGCCGACAAAGATGTCATCACCGCCTTCGCCGATCATTTCGTCGAAGCCACCGCCACCGACGAAGATGTCGTTGCCGATCACTTCGTCACCCAGAAGGGGCGCGAAGTTGTCGCCGGGGGCGCCGTCCTGGGTGCCCTTCTCGATCCAGTCATCGCCCTCGTTGCCGGTCGGTGGCAGGTTGGTCTTGGCGCCGAGGATGAAGTCGTCGCCCTGGCCGCCGAAGGTGGTGCTGATGTCTTCGGTGGTGATGATGAAGTCCTGGCCGTCGCCACCCAAAATCAGGTTGCCGGCGACCCCCATGCTGCCGGCTACGATCACATCGTTACCGGCGTTGCCTTCCAGGCGGTTGTCGCCAAACGAGTCGGTGATGATGTCGTCGCCCGCGCCGCCCAGCACCGCATCGTTACCCGCCCCGCCTTCGAGGCGGTCGTTGCCGCCGTCGCCGTAGACAGTGTCGTCACCTTCGCCTGAGATGATGATGTCATTGCCTGCGGTGCCACCGAGGACCACATGGTCTTCACCGGTGTAGTGCAGGTAGTTGCTGTCGGCGCCCACGGTATCCGGGTTGTCGCGGATCACCAGCGGCACGATTTCCTGGCCGTAGATCAGGATGCCGCCCGTTGGGTCGGCCTTGCCGTCGGCACCCAGCCCGGTGAACTGGTTGGCCTGGTTCACTTCGAGGGTGAAGGTGGGCGTCAGGAACACGGTGTTGGACAGGTGGGTGACATCGGAGTTGAGCATGATCAGCTTGGCGAAGGAGTTGTTTTCAAGCTCCGTGCCGAAGTTCGTGCCCGCCATGCGCGACAGGTAGTAGAAGCGGTCGCCGTTCTGCAGCGCTTCCATCTGGGTTTCGAAAATGAAGTTGAAGCTCGACCCGAGCATGCCGCCGAACGGCATCTTCTGCTCGGCCAGGCCACCGACCCAGAAGTCAATGGTGTCAACGCCGGTGATGGTTACCCCGGTCACGTCGTCGGCAGTGCCCAGCACCCCGTCTTTACCGGCCTGGGTCACGTTGGCCCAGGCGCCGGTACCGTTGAGGAAGTCGAGGCGGTCCGCCGGCGCGCCGTCGCCACCGAATACCAGGGCCATGGCCGCCGCGCGCTTGTCTGCCAGCGTGGTGGCCCCTGTGATCGAAGCATGGGTACCGTATGCAGCGATGAAGTTGACCAGCGATGCGGGGTGCTTGAGGTGGTCGGCAAAGTCGACCCAACTGATGTACGCCTTGAGCTGGCTGTCGCCGGTCGCGGTATAGAACTCACGACGGGCCTCGTTCAGCGACGGGATGCCGGTGTCGCGCCCGCGTGCCAGGTTCAGTGCCGGCAGGTCGAGCGGCAGGCCCAGCAGGTTGTTGCGCAGCGCTTCGGTGACGAACTCGTCGATCTCGTTGCCAACCTGACGCGTCACGCCACGGATAATCGCCCCGGCCGCCTCATCGGCGGTCGCCCCACTGCCGGCGAACGCCAACGGGTTGAGGAAGGCGGCGATCAGGCCGAGCTGCTGGTCGGGGTTGTTGGGGTCGGAGAGGATCGGGTTGAACTCAGGGTCGAAGCGGTCGACGGTCTCGGTCAGCATCGAGTGACCGAAGCGGTACACCACATGGGCGAACTCGGCGAGGATGGCCGGGTTGATCGAGGTGTCATAACCGTTGGGCGCCAGGAATTCGTCGATCTGCGGCTGGATGGTGCGCGCGAATTCTTCGAACACCAGGTGCTGGTACTGCATCTCGGTGCCGACCTTGGCCGCCTGGAACAGGCGTTCGCCGTCCCACACCAACGCGGCGATAGCGGCGGGTGTGGTCGGTAGGGCGGCAACGTCATCCACCAGCCATTCGTTGAGGAAGGCCAGATCGCCCGCGGCAAGGATAGTGTCCTTGGACTGCTGGACCAGGCGGTTGTGTTCGGAGTGGAACACATGGTGCACGGCGGTCAGGCCGATGTTTTCGTTCACCCGGCCGTCGCCGGCGATGTAGTGGGCGTCGAGCAGTTCGTTGTCATAGGTCAGGTTGTTGCCACCTGCTCCCACTTGCTGGGCATTGCCCACGTCGCTGTCGGCGTCGGCCTGCAGCACGCCGCCGACCACTACAGGGGCCGCGTTGTGGGCGATGTCGTCAAGGAAGCCATGCCCGGTGCTCACGGCATTGGCCAGGCTGATGGGCGCGGCGCGATTGCCTTCGACCAGCTGGGTCACGTCATCGGCGGTCCCGGCGATACCGTCAGCGCCGTTGCTGACGCGCATCACCACCTGTGGCATGCCGTTGGGCCCCCGCAGGAAGTTGCCATAGGCATCGGTCGCCAGCAGCGGCACGTTGTGCACGTCGGCATCGGTCAGGTTGATACCGAGCACGTCACGGGCCTGGGCCTTGACCACGGCCCAGGTGGCCATGCCGCCACCCTCGCCATTGCCATCGTCAGCCGTGCCGAATTTGCCGTCAGCGCCCAGGTCACGATTGGTGATCAGGTTCCCGGTGGCGATCGGGTCGCCCGCGGCGTTGAGCATGTACTCGCGCAGGAACACCTGATGCGAGGGGTGTGAGCTGTAGGTCTGGCTCTGGTCCACGAACGGCGAGGTGGTGTTGGGCTGGCTATCGTCTGCGGTGCCGACCACGCCGTCCGCGCCGGCCGTGCGCACGGCACGCGACAGCACCATGAAGTTGGTCGGGCTGTCGGGCACGTACAACGGATCATCCGGCTGCAGCGGAATGAACACGATGTCGGTCGCGCTTTTGGTCACCAGGTCCAGGCCGTGATCGAAGAACTGGCCAAAGAAGGTCATCCAGGCGTTGAAGCCAGCGGTCAGGCCCGCGTCTGCCGACTGGTTGGGGATGAAGAACACCGGTTTGTCATCACTGGTGCCGAACACGCCGTCAAGGCCGGGGCTCATCACCGGCGCGGCGCCACCATTGGCCTCGACTGCGGCCGGGTTGTTCGGCGTCTGGTCGACGATCAGGTTACTGATGATGCGAGGCTGCGCGTCGACCACCGTGCCGGTTCCGACGTAGGCCGCACGATAGGCGGGGTCGAGCAAGCGCAGGAACGCGTTGTCGGCGGCGCCGAACTCGCTTTGCCCAGTCACCAGGTTATTGAAGCTGCCGTCCACGGTGCGCAAGCCGAACGGCACCTGGCTGTTGGGCAGCAGATCGGTGAGATTGGCGCCCTTGGCGTGGGCTTCGGCGATAAAGATCTGCTTGAGGATGAACTCCAGGTCCGACTTGCTGAAATTGGCCATTTCAATTGCCCTCGATCTATCGGGAGAGAGAAACAGGGCAACAGGGTCCTTCCCGCGCCCAGTCAATGCTGACGTGCGCAGTTCGTGGTTCGTGGTTCGATGACGTCTGGTTAAACGCGATCCCTGTAGGTGCGGCCTTGCCGGGCGACCCTACAGGGCCCGAATAATCAAGACTAAAGTCGCAGAGTCAAACCTTGTCAATGAACCGTCGAAAAAATGACTCTCGATGATAATGCGTTGCAACTCGCTGTTTTTACGTGACTTATGAAAAGTTCAACGCATTTATAGAGCAAAATGATATTACAAGACATTTCAGTGCATCCTACGCTGCTGCTTGTGGGAGCAACGCAGCGTTTTGGGGCTATCCGCCTATAGAGCGACCCGCCTGCGAGCCAATCAGAAGCCACATCTACAGCTGTCCGGGACGCCGCAACGGCCTCCGGTTTTGTGAAGAGGGAGGCCCCAGATGCACAAGCAGCCGCGCACCCGTTCCGAGCTGGCCGACGCGCTCTTTCGCCTGCGCCGCAGCTTCTACTCACTGGCAGGCTTCAGCGGCGTCATAAACGTCATGATGTTGACGCCAGCCGTCTACATGCTCCAGGTCTACGACCGCGCCCTGGTCAGCCGCAACATCACCACACTGACGATGCTGACCCTGCTGGTGGTCGGGCTGTTCCTGCTGATGTCCGCCCTGGAAATGATTCGCACCCGGGTGTTGATTCGGGTAGGCAACAGCCTGGACATGGACCTCAACCGGCGCATTTTCAGCGCCGCGTTCGAACGCAACCTGAACCGCGCCGGAGGCAACCCAGCCCAGGCCCTGCAAGACCTTGCGCAGGTTCGCCAGTTTCTGACCGGCAATGGCCTGTTCGCCTTCTTCGATGCGCCCTGGACACCGATCTACCTGTTGGTCTGCTACTTGATCCACCCCCTGCTCGGGCTGGTCACGATGATCGGCTCGCTGATCCTGGCGGGCCTGGCATACCTCACCGAAAAGACCACCCACAAGCCGCTGGCCGAGGCCAACCACGCGGCGCTTTCCTCCGCCAGCTACGCCAACAACAACCTGCGCAACGCCGAAGTCATCGAGGCCATGGGCATGCTGCCGTCGATCAGCAAGCGCTGGTACCAGAGCCACCTGCGCATCCTGCAGATGCAGACCCTGGCCTCCGACCGTGCCGCCCTGATCAGCAGCACCGGGCGCTTCGTGCGCATCACCCTGCAATCGCTGATCCTCGGCACCGGTGCGCTGCTGGCCATCGAAGGCAAGATCACCCCGGGCATGATGATCGCCTGCTCGATCCTCACCGGCCGTGCGCTGGGGCCGGTTGAGCAGGTCATTGCCTCCTGGAAGCAACTGCTTGGTTGCCGTTCGGCCTGGGGGCGGCTCAACGAGCTGCTGCAGGACTACCCGCGCCGGCCACCGAGCATGTCGCTGCAACGGCCCGTGGGCATGCTTGCCGTGGAGAACGTGTTTGCCGGCGCCCCCGGTACCAACACCACCATTTTGCGCGGGGTGAGTTTCAGCCTGGCGCCGGGCGAAAGCCTCGGCGTCATAGGCCCTTCCGCTTCGGGCAAGTCCACCCTCGCCCGCTTGCTGGTTGGCGTCTGGCCGACCCAGGCCGGCAAGGTGCGCCTGGACGGCGCCGACATCTTCACCTGGAACAAGGGCGAACTCGGCCCGTGGCTCGGCTACCTGCCGCAGGACGTCGAACTGTTCGAAGGGACCATCGCCGACAACATCGCGCGTTTTGCCGAGGTGGACAGCGATGCGGTCATCCGCGCAGCCAAGAGCACCGGCGTGCACGAAATGATCCTGCGTTTCCCGCAGGGTTACGACACCCGTCTAGGCACCGATGGCAGCCCGCTTTCCGGTGGCCAGAAGCAGCGCATTGCCCTGGCCCGTGCACTCTATGGCGAACCCAACCTGGTGGTACTGGATGAGCCCAACGCCAACCTCGACGATGTCGGTGAAAAGGCCCTGGTCGATGCCCTGGCCGAACTCAAGGCGCGCGGTGCCACGGTCGTGCTGGTGTCCCATCGGCCCAATGTGCTCTGCGCCGTCGACAAAGTCCTGATGCTGCGTGACGGCGGCGTGCAGATGCTGGGCACGCGCGACGAAGTCTTTGCAGCACTGCGTAAAGCGAGCGTGATACCTGCCGGCGCAGCGGCGCCACTGGCCTCGGTAAAAGTACGGGAGTGACCGATCATGCACATGAGCCAACCTACCGAGTTGATTCCCGCCGAGGCCAACAACCTGATCGACCAGGACGCCGGCAAACCGGTGCGCTGGGGCCTGTGGCTGGTCCTTGCCGGCTTTGGCGGCTTCCTGCTGTGGGCCTGGCTGGCGCCGCTGGATGCCGGCGTGGTCGCGACCGGCACGGTCAAGGTCACCAGCAATCGCAAGGCGGTGCAGCACCTGAGTGGCGGCACCGTGGAGGCGATTATGGTGCGCGAAGGCGATGTGGTGAAAAAGGGCCAGGAGGTGGTTCGCCTCGATGCCCTGCGCGCCGTGGCCGAACAGGGCGCGGTCAGCGCCCAGTACATCGTCAGCAAGACCGTTGAAAACCGCCTCGAAGCCGAGCGCGACAGCCGCGACACGGTGAGTTTCGACCCGGCGTTGCTCAAGCGCTTCGGCGCTGACCCACGCCTGCTGGCCGCCATGGACCTGCAACAACGCCTGCTGGATACCCGTCGCGCCGGCCTGGCAGGAGAAATCAGCATCCTCGAAGAGAACCTGGCGGCATCGGCCGTGCAGCTCAAGGGCCTGCAGCAGGTGTACGGCGCGCGCGCTTCACAGATCAACTTCCTCGGCCAGGAACTGCAAGGCACCCGCGTGCTGGCGGCCGAGGGCTATGTGCCACGCAACCGCCTGCTCGAACTTGAGCGCAGTAACGCCGACCTCTCCGCCGGCCAGGCCGAGAACCTCAACAACATCGCCCGCGTTCGCAGCCAGACCACCGAGATCAAGCTGCGCATTCTCCAGCGCCAGCACGACTACCTGAAAGAGGTCGAATCACAACTGACCGATACCGCCAAGGAAAACACCACCCTGGCCGACCGCTTGCGCGCGCTGGACTACGAAGTGACCCACACGGTGATCCGCTCGCCCATCGACGGCATGGTCCAGGCCCTGGGCATCGCCACGGTTGGCGGGGTCATCCAGCCGGGTGCCAAGCTCATGGAAATCGTCCCGCTCGACGAGCCGTTGCAGGTCGATGCGATGATCCCGGTACAGGCCATCGACAAGATGGTTCCGGGGCTTGCCGTGGATATCGCCTTCCCGGCCTTCAACCACGCCCAGACACCGAACATCCCTGGCCGGGTCAAGACCGTCTCCGCCGACCGCCTGCTCGATGAGGAAAGCAAGCAGCCGTTCTACCTGGCCCAGGTGGACGTCTCGCCGGCCGGCATGAGCCTGCTTGGCAGCAACCACATACGCCCCGGCATGCCCGCCACCGTCACCATCAAGACCGGTGAGCGCAACCTGCTCAGCTACCTGCTCAAACCAATGCTCGAACGCGTGGACAGTGCCTTCAAGGAGCAATGAAATGAACCGACACTGCCTGATGTTGTGCCTGCTGGGGTTGTCCTTGCCGGCCAGTGCCATGGACCTCAAACAAGCCTGGGACCTGTTGCAATATCAAGGCCCTGTCTACCGCGCCGCCGAACATGAAAAAGCCGCCGGTATGGAAAACCGGGCCATCGGCCAGGCTGGCCTGCTGCCGCAAATCAACGCCACGGCCTACTACAACAAGGTCAATGGCACCCAGGAGCAAAGCAGCCTCGAAAGGGATCTGGACTACAACTCTAAGGGCGCCAGCGTGCGCCTGCGCCAACCGCTGTTCAACAAGCAGAAGATGGCCGAATACCGCCAGGGCCAGCAACGTGCCGACTACAGCGTCGCGGTGTTCGATGCCAAGAGCCAGGATGCGGCGGTGCGCCTGGCCGACAGCTACTTCGATGTGCTCCTGGCCAGCGAAACCATCACCCTCGCCAAGGCCAAGCTGAACGCCTTCGAAGAACAGCTTGCCTCGGCCAAACGGCGCATGGAACTGGGCGCCGGCACGGTGACCGACATCGACGAATCGGTCGCTCGCCGCGACCTGGCCGAGGCTGACCTGATCGAAGCCCAGGACAACCTGGTCAACACCCGTCGCAAGCTTGAGGAGTACATCGGCGAAACCCCCGCCTCGCTGACCACCCTGCAGCCAGGCTTCAGCACCCCGCCGCTGCTGCCGGGCAACCTGCAGGACTGGCTGGTCAAGGCCCAGGCCGACAGCCCACTGATTCACGCCCGCCGGCACAGTTACGAGCTCGCCGAGGAAGAGGTGAACCGGGCCAAGGCCGGGCATTGGCCCACCCTGGACTTTGTTGCGGGCTACACCGCGGGCAGCAGCCAATCGATTTCAGAGCTGAACCAGCGCAACCAGTACAGCTCGATCGGGCTGGAACTGAACATTCCGCTGTACAGCGGCGGCAGCACCAGCGCGCTGACCCGCCAGGCCAGCGCCAACAGTTCGAAAGCCCTGGACGAGCTCGACGCAACCCGCCAGGAGGTCATTTCCGATACCACCCGTGAGTACCGTGGCGTGCAGAGTGGCGCGATGCGTATTCAAGCGCTGGAAAAGGCCGTCTCGTCCAATGAACGCTCGCTGACCTCGACGCGCAAGGGCTTCAAGGAGGGGGGTACCAGCACCAACTCGGACGTACTCAACGCTGAAGAACTGCTGTTCGATGCACGCCATGACCTGTTCGAGGCCAAGTTGAACTACCTGATGTCGCGCCTGCGCCTGGCATCATCGGTGGGCAGCCTGGGGGATGATGATATCGAGCTGGTCAACGACTACCTTGGGCCGGAGTTGATGGTCAGTAACTGAGGCCTTCGCGACCACTGCCGCCAACCCCAGTAAACAAAGCAAACCCAGCGCAAAGCTGACCGTCCGCCAAGGCTGCATACCGCGTAGATAGCACAGGGTATGCGCCACTCTGGCAACGGTGAACACCACACTCAGCCAAATGATGGCCACCTCAGTCGCGCCCAGGGCAATCGCCAGGCCAGCCATGGCGAAAAACGCTGGAATGTTCTCCAGGTCATTGGCCCAGGCCCTGCTGGCCCGGCTGACCTGTGGCAGTTCTTCAACGTTGGCAGAACGTCCAAAGAACGCCGCGTCTTCACCATTGGTAAAGGCCTTGTAACGAAGGCGGTAGTAGCCTTGATAGCAAGAGATCGCCAGCATTTTCAGGAACAGCACGACCACACAGACCGCATAGACAGACAAGGCGCCGTGCATCATGCCTGCTCCTGCGTTTCATGGGGCAAGCGCCCAGAGAAACCTTCAAAGACGATGTACAGCGAAAACGGCATCAATGCAGCCAGCGCGATCCTGGGGCTTTTCATCTTCAATCCTCCTTAACCAATACCGCGCCAAGGTAGTGCTATGGTTGCAGCCCACTCAATGACCTCACAGGTCATCGACGCCCCTCTCTCGGTCAGTCAGAGTTGCCCCATGAGTAACCGCCCTTTCCACACGACCGCCTCAGCCGGTAACCCGGCAGGCAACCGCTTGCGCCGACACCGTCAACAGGCTGGTTTGAGCCAGCTTGAGCTTGCCCTGCTCGCCAACGTATCCCAGCGTCATCTGAGCTGCGTGGAAACCGGGCGCGCCAAACCAAGCCCAGGCACGTTGCATGCCCTGCTTTCTGCTTTGGACGTACCTTTGGAGGAATGCAACGAAGTTTTCCTCGCGGCAGGCTATGCGCCTCGTTACACCGCCTCCGCGCTGAGCGCACCTCACCTGGCGGTGGTTCACGATGCGATTGCGCACATCCTGCAGGCCAACAACCCAGCCCCGGCGATCGTCCTGGACAATACCTGGCGCATCACCGCCGCCAACACCGGTGCAACCCGGCTGCTGCACATAGCCGGGGTCGATACGGGCAGTGGCACAGCGCTCAACCTGCTGCAGTTGCTGTTTTGCCCTGGGGGTTTGGGTGATGCCCTGGTCAACGCCGAGGAAGTCCGCGCAATCGCCTGGCAGCGCGCCTCGCGCGAAGCGGTCGGCAACGCGGATCTGGCGCGTATCTTGGCGCAACTGCCAACGCCTGCCGAGCGGACCTCTGCCGTATCACCATCGCCTGTGGTACTGACTCGCCTGCGCTCCAGCCAGGGCGAGTTACAGTTTCTCTCAACGTTCACGACGTTCGGCATGCCGCAGGATATAACAGTGGCATCGCTGCGCATCGAGCACCTGATACCTGCCGATGCACATACCTGGCAAACCATGACGATGGTTTGCAGCCAAGCCACGCAATTGGCCCCCACTGAGCCTTGAGGGACACCCTATGCAAGACGCCGAAAGCCACTTGCTGAACAGCTGGCAGCACAACGCCCAGGCCTGGATCGACGCGGTGCGCAGCGGCGCCATCGAGAGCCGTCGGCAAGTGACCGACCAGGCCATCGTGCTGGCCATTCTCAGCCGACAACCCGAGCGCGTACTCGACCTTGGGTGTGGTGAAGGCTGGTTGCTGCGGGCGCTGGCCGATCGTGGCATCGAGGCGGTCGGCGTGGATGGCGACAAGACCCTGGTGGAGGCGGCCCGCGCGGCAGGCTCCGCCGAGGTGCACCTTGCCAGTTACGCACAGCTGGCCGAGGGCGAAGTCAGCGTTGGCCGTGACTACGACCTGGTCTGCGCCAACTTCGCGTTGTTGCAGCAGGACGTCATTCCCCTGTTGGCGGCAATGAACGGGCTGCTGGCGCCCGGTGGTGCACTGGTGATCCAGACCTTGCACCCCTGGAGCGTGGCAGCGGGCGATTATCAGGATGGTTGGCGGGAAGAGTCGTTTGCAGGGTTTGGCGGGGACTGGCGGCCGATGCCCTGGTACTTCCGCACCTTGGCCAGTTGGCTCACTGCATTGGACATGGCCGGGCTGCGCCTGGTCAGCCTGCAAGAGCCGCAGCATCCTCAAAGTGCGGTGCCGCAGGCGTTGTTGATGGTGGCCGAAGGGCGATGAATTCACACTGCGGTGGCTTCAATACCTGTGGGAGCGGGCTTGCCCCGCGAAGAAGGCGACGCGGTATATGGCACCGGCTTTGCCGGTGTTCGCGGGGCAAGCCCGCTCCCACACAGACCTTGCTAGAACAATAAGATCAGTTATGAAGTAGCGGCGCTTACAGCACCGGCTTGCGCGCTGCCCCGCTGCGGGCCTTGGCCATCGCAGCCAGACGCACCGCGACATTCGCCGCGCCATACCCGGCATAGCCGCCCTTGCGCTGGATGATCTCGAAGAAGAAACGCTCCTCGAACGGCTCGGTATAGACGTGGAACAACTCGCCGCCCTGGGCGTCACGGTCGTACAGCACGTTGTAGTACGCCAGTTCGCTAAGGAACTCGTCGTCAAAGTCAAAACGCGCCGCCAGGTCGTCGTAATAGTTGAGCGGGATTTCCAGCAGCGGCACACCCGCCAACTTGGCACGCGCCACCTCACGGAAGATGTCGTCACAATCGAAGGCGATGTGATGCACACCCGATCCACGGTAGCTGGACAATGCGTGGGCAATGGCCGTGTTGCGGTTCTCGGAAATGTTCAGTGGCAGGCGCAAGGTGCCGCACTGGCTGCGCAGGGCGCGGCTCTTGACCAGGCCATAAGGGTCGGGCAGCACCACTTCATCGTCGGCGGCGAAATCGAACAGGCTCTTGTAGAACAGCACCCAGCTGTCCAGCGACTCGGCCGGCAGCGCCAGGGCCATGTGGTCGATACGGCGCAGGCCACCGCTGGCTGCAGCGGCTTTGTCCAGGCTGAAGTCGGTGTCGTACAGGGTCTGGCCAGCAGTACCCTGCTCCACCAGGTACAGCAGGCTGCCATCGGGCGCGCGCACCGCAGGTACTTCACATTCGTTGGGGCCGACCAGGCCACGGAACGGCTGCCCACGGAAGGCGGTGGCGCGTTTAAGGCAAGCCTGCTGGTCCTTGACCCGCAACGCCGTGGCGCACAGCGACGGGCCATGCGCCTCGAAGAAGTTGTGGCCAAACGAGTAGGGTTCGGCATTGAGGACGATGTTGATGTCGCCCTGGCGCAGCAGTTGCACATCCTTACTGCGGTGTTTGCCGGCGTCGGCGAAGCCCAGGCGTTTCAGCCAACTGCTCAGGCGTGCGCCGACGGCTTCATCGACTGCAAATTCAAGAAACTCCACGCCGTCATAGGTACTGGCCGCCGGTGGGGTGAACAGCACGCCAGGTTCGATTTGCGTGTTCTCCTGTTCCAGGCGCAGGCGAGTCTGCTCTTCGAGGTACAGCAGCGAGCGCAAGCCGTCGGCGGCGTTCTGCCGAGGCGGCGCGGCGCGGAAGCCGTCGTTGAAAATTTCCAGTGACAGCGGGCCACGGTAGCCGGTGGCGAGGATGGGGGCAAGAAAGCCCGCCAGGTCCATTTCGCCCTGCCCCGGGAAGCAACGGAAATGCCGGCTCCACTCCAGCACGTCCATGGCCAGGATCGGCGCATCGGCCATCTGCACGAAGAAGATCTTGTCGCCGGGTATGTCGCGGATCGCGCTGGGGTCACCCTTGAGCGACAAGGTATGGAAACTGTCGAGAATTACCCCCAACGCCGGATGGTCAGCCTGGCGCACCAGGTTCCAAACCTGCTGATAGGTATTGACGTGACGGCCCCAGGCCAAGGCTTCGTAGCCGATGCGCAGGCCGCGCTGGCCAGCATGCTCGGCCAACAGGCGCAGGTCGTCCACCAATAGCTGCTCGTCGCCCAGGGCGTCGGCCTGGACGTTGCTGCACACCAGCACCAGGTCGGTACCCAGTTCCTGCATCAAGTCGAACTTGCGCTCGGCGCGATCGACGTTCTTCTGCAGACGCTCGCGGCGGCAGCCTTCGAAATCACGGAACGGCTGGAACAGGGTGATGGCGATGCCCAGGTCGGCGCACATCTGGCGAACCTGGCGCGGGCTGCCGGCGTAATAGAGCAGATCGTTCTCGAAGATCTCGACGCCGTCGAAACCGGCGGCGGCGATGGCTTCGAGCTTTTCCGGCAGGGTGCCGCTCAAGGACACGGTGGCAATCGAACGCTGCATGGCGGGAGTTCCTTGTTGTTAGGGGACGACGGCGCAGGAAACTGACGGTGACGGTGCCTGGCATGATGGATTATTCGCAGGTAAAGTCGCCTCATCAACGTCTTTGTACGGAATGGTTAGTTTTGTGTTCGATTACCGAACAAAACCCGATTTCGTGAATTGCTACACCGCCACCCCGTGGTCAACATTAAAACCAGACGCAGGCACACCGACCGCCACCTTCTTGCCGAGACGGTCGTTGGGCAGCAACCTGCGCTGACAAGCCCAACGTCACAACATAATAAGTTCAATAAAACCGGGTACCGACCTATGCACACTGCTCTCGCCTTGCGATCCGCACCTGTCTCCTGGCTGTCTGTCACGGCCTTGGCGCGGCGTACACCCGCTCTTCACGTTTGACCCCACTCCCGAGATAACCCCCACGCTCGCCTTGCGCCGTGCGGGAACCAACAAGAACAACGGAGACACCGATGGCTCACTCCAGCTCTCAAGCCAAGAAAGCGACCGCCAGTGGATGGATAGGCTCGGCACTCGAGTACTACGACTTTTTCATCTATGCCCAGGCTGCGGCCCTGATTTTCCCGCAAATCTTCTTCCCCAACACCGACCCAAAAATGGCGATCATCGCCTCGCTGGCCACTTACGGGGTCGGCTACCTGGCCCGCCCGGTCGGCGCCATCGTGCTTGGCCACTGGGGTGACACCCGCGGTCGCAAGAACGTACTGCTGCTGTGCATGTTCCTGATGGGCGTGTCGACCATGGCCGTGGGCCTGCTGCCCACGTACCACGACATCGGCATCCTCGCCCCGGTCTTGCTGGTGCTGCTGCGCCTGGTCCAGGGCTTCGCGGTAGCCGGCGAGATCTCAGGCGCCAGTTCGATGATCATGGAGCACGCGCCGTTCGGGCGACGTGGCTATTACGCCAGCTTCACCCTGCAAGGCGTACAGGCCGGCCAGGTTCTGGCGGCGGCGGTATTCCTGCCACTGGCCTACTTCATGCCGAGCGAAGCCTTCAACGACTGGGGCTGGCGCATTCCGTTCCTGATGAGCGCGGTGGTGTTGATCGCCGGCTTCATCATCCGTAAGGAAGTGCACGAAACGCCTGCATTCGTGAAGGAAGAGAAACAAGACAAGGTCGCCAAGTCGCCAGTCAGCGAGGCTTTCCGCCACAGCTGGAAACACATGGTGCTGGTGATGTTCATGGCCCTGATGAACGTGATTCCGGTGGTCGCCACTATCTTCGGCGCAGCCTACGCGGTGCAGCCGGCGTATGGCATCGGCTTCGACAAGAGCGTGTACCTGTGGATTCCGGTGGTCGGCAACATCGTTGCGGTGCTGGTGATTCCCTTTGTCGGCAACCTGTCCGACAAGATCGGCCGTCGCCCGACCATGATCGCCGGCTGCCTGGGTTCGGGCCTGCTGGCCTTCGTCTACCTGTATGCGATCAGCATCCAGAACGTACCGCTGGCCTTCGCGGCCTCGATCGTCATGTGGGGCATGGTCTACCAGGGCTATAACGCGGTGTTCCCAAGCTTCTACCCAGAGCTGTTCCAGACCCGTTACCGTGTGTCGGCCATGGCCATCGCGCAGAACATCGGCACCATGCTGACCGCCATGCTGCCGGCGCTGTTCGCCCTGGTGGCACCACCGGGCTCGGACAACATTCCGCTGGTGGTCGGTGGCATGGCGTTCTTCATCACCTGCATCTGCGCCCTGGCGGCGTACATCGCACCAGAAACCCATCGCCTGTCGATGGAAGACCTGGGCAATCCGCAGGCCAAGCCGATGGAGAAGGCTGCGTACGAAGCCAGCCGTAAAGGCAGCTTGCAGACCGCAAGCCATTGATAGAACGCTGGGGCCGCTTTGCGGCCCCAGCCATTTCAGCCCTTGATCACTTCCTGCAGTCGCTGCCACAGTCTTTCGACATGTTCGCGCTCGGTCGGCAATGCGCCAATCGACACCCGCACCATCCACCGTCCCTCCAGCGTCGCCGGCGTCACATAAGCCTCCCCTGAAGCATTGAGCCGCTCGGCCCAGGCCCTGGTATGCGCATCCAGCGCCTCCCCTTCCAGCCCCGCTGGCCGATGCTGAATACACAACGTCTGCAACTGCACCGGCGCCAACAGCGCCCAACCCGGCGTCGCCTCGACCTGCCCGGCAAGCCACTGGGCGTTATCCAAGTCGCGACGCAAGCGTGCCTGCAGCGCTTCGACGCCTTCGCTGCGCAACATGAACCACAGCTTCAAAGCACGGAACCGCCGGCCCAGCGGAATACCCCAATCACGCAGGTTCTTGACCTCGCCATCCACCGCCGACTGCAGGTAGCTGGGGTTGGTACTCATCACCCGGATCAGGTGCTGCGGGTCGCGCACGTAGTAGATCGAACAGTCGAAGGCCACGCCCAGCCACTTGTGCGCATTGACCACCACCGAATCGGCCATCTCGATGCCCTCCCACATCCAGCGGCACTCAGGCAGGATCATTGCCGAGCCTGCCATGGCCGAATCGACATGCAGCCACAGGCCATGGGCCTGGGTAATTTCACCAATCGGGCGCAGCGGGTCGAGCGCCGTGGTGGCGGTGGTGCCGGTGGTCGCGACCACCGCACAAGGCTGATTACCGGCCGCCAGATCCTGCTCGATGGCCGCCCGCAGCGCTTCTGGCTGCAGGGCGAACTGCGCGTCGGTAGGGATCAGGCGAATGTTGTCACGGCCAAACCCGGCCAACAGCGCGGCCTTGTCCACCGAGCTGTGGGCGTGGGCGCTGACATAGACGATCAGCGGCTTGGCCTGAGCCTGCAGGCCACCGCGCACCAGCGCGTAATCGCTGGCACGCTCACGGGCGCAGATCAGCGCCACCAGGGTGCTGGTAGAGGCTGTGTCTTGGATCACCCCGCTCCATTGCCCTGAAAGGCCGAGCAACTGGCGCAACCAGTCGAGGGTGGTTTCTTCCAGCTCGCTCAACGCTGGGCTGGACTGCCAGGACAGGCCCAGTACGCCCAGGCCGGTACTTAGGAAATCACCCAGCACCGATGACAGCGTGCCGTTGGAGGGGAAGTAACCGTAGAAATCCGGGTGCTGCCAGTGAGACAGGCCGGGCATGACGAGGTTATTGACGTCGTCGAGAATCGCCTCGAAGGGTTCGCCCTGCTGCGGGGCGTTTTCCGGCAGGGCCGCTTTCAGGTAGCCGGGCTCGACCTGCGCCATGACCGGGCGTTCGCCCACGGTCTGGCGGTAGTCGGCGATCAGGTCGATCAGTTGGTGGCCGTACTGGCGGAATTGTTCGGGGGTCACGGGCGGTCTCCTGTGGGCAGTTTGCTGCCTGAGCCGGCCATTCGCGGGCAAGCCCGCTCCCACAGGGTGATCACAGCTCACAGGGCTGTCGTTAACCTGTGGGAGCGGGCTTGCCCGCGAATGGCCGGCCCAGGCAATCCATGCCCGACAGTCTAGGTGCCGCCGGCCCTGCAAAGAACCCCGCTTCGCGCATACCTCCTATGGCGTTGGCGCATGCCCCCCTTGCACGCCGAACTGCGACTGGCGCCACAGGTCAAACACCCGGTTGCGCAACCAGCGGTGCTCGGCCGAGGCCTGCAGGCGCTGGTGCCAGACCACCCAGTAGCGCTGGCTGTGATCGATAAAGCCCAGCGGTCGCCAGGCCAGGTCATGCAGGCGGCACAGTTGCCGGGCAATGTGTTCGGGCACCGTGGCCACCGCCTGACTGTTGCCGATCACCTGCACGGTGGCGGAGAAAAACGGCACTTCCAGGCTGACCCGCCGCTGCAGGCCTTGAGCGCGCAAGTGGCGGTCGATGAAGCTGTCCTTGTCGCCACCACCGGAGATGCGCACGTGCTTGTGGGCCAGGTAGTCCTCCTGGCTGAGCGTGGCATGGGCACTCAGCGGGTGATCGCGGCGCATCAGGCACACGGCGCGATCCTCGCCGAGCAAGCGGCCATGCAGATTGGCGGGCGACTCGTCGAACAACGTGGTGGCCAGGTCGATCTCGCCGCTGGCAAGCAAGGCGTATTGGCCGGCCTGCCAGGTGCGGTACTCGAGGGAGACGCCGGGCGCTTCGTGCTCCAGCGCTGCCACCAGCAACGGCAGCATATGCTCGGCGACGTAGTCCGAGGCAGCCAGGCAGAAACGCCGCTCGCAGCGGGCCGGGTCGAACACGGCCGGTTGGCGCAGTGCTTGCAGCTCTTCCAGGATTTGTCGCAGGGGCTCCAGCAACGCTTCGGCGTGCTCGCTGAGCACATAGCCACGGCCTTGGCGCACCAGCAGCGGGTCGTCGAAGGCTTCGCGCAGGTGGGCCAATTGACGGCTCAGGGCCGATTGGCTGACGCCCAGGCGTTCGGCGGCGTGGCTGAGGTTCTTAAGCTGCAGGAGGCAGTCAAGGGTGCGTAGATGGGCGAGGCTCAGGGAGGCGAAAGTTGGGTTCATGCAGGCTCCCCTTTATCAAATTCACCGGCCCATTCGCGGGGCAAGCCCGCTCCCACAGGGCCCGGCAGTGTTTGAGGTTAGCGGGGTCCTGTGGGAGCGGGCTTGCTCCGCGAATGGGCCGCAAAGCGGCCCCGGCTTTTAGTCGGTCAGGCCGACATAGACGTTCTGCACGTCATCGTTCTCGTCGATCGCCTCGAGGAACGCCTCGACCTCGGCCAATGCCTCAGCGCTCAGGCTGGCAGCACTCACCGGGTTCTTCGGGGTGTAGCCGATCTTTGCCGAGGTCACGGTAAAGCCATGCTCCGGCAGGGCCTTCTGCACCGCGTCCAGGTCGGTGGTGTCGGTGATGAACAGGGTCGAACCCTCTTCTTCCCCGTCTT
Source organism: Pseudomonas sp. E1MeOHC2 (assembly GCF_058745025.1). Classification (NCBI taxonomy): domain Bacteria; kingdom Pseudomonadati; phylum Pseudomonadota; class Gammaproteobacteria; order Pseudomonadales; family Pseudomonadaceae; genus Pseudomonas; species Pseudomonas sp. E1MeOHC2. The sequence goes on along the minus strand of NZ_CP196675.1, from coordinate 4,645,761 downwards.
CAAAGTCCTGGGCGCCGGCTTCGATGGCGGCCATTTCCGGGTCGGCATCGCCGCTCGGGGTGGCTTCGATCAGGCCGACATGGTTGAAGTCCCAGGCCACCGAGCCGCTTGCACCGAGCTGGCCCTTGCGGAACAGCACACGGATCTGCGCGACGGTACGGTTGATGTTGTCCGTCAGGCACTCGACGATCAGCGGCACCTGGTGCGGTGCGAAACCTTCGTAGCTCACCGCGTGGTACTGCACGGCATCACCGTCCAGGCCAGCACCTTTGCGGATTGCCCGGTCCAGAGTCTCACGGGTCATCGAGGCTTTCTTGGCCTGCACGATGGCCAGGCGCAGGCGCGGGTTCATGTCGGGGTCGGCGCCCGATTTGGCAGCGATCTGGATCTCTTTGGACAGCTTGCCCATGACCTTGCCTTTGGCATTGGCCGCTGTTTCTCTATGTTTGGCTTTCCACTGTGCGCCCATGTCGACTCTCTTGTTTCAACGGCCAGTTCAGGAAGCGACCGGCCAAAAGTGGGTGCAGTTTATACGCCCTCGGGCATGTGATCGACAAGAAATCTCACGCTTTGTCGGCCTTCCCCGCCGCCGCCGCAAAACGCGCCAGGCGCACGTCAAGGTGGCGGGGCCGCAGGCCGCGGTCTTCGGCGCGCTCCTTGCGGCGAATGGCATCGCGCACCATCAGCGACCCCAGGTAGCGGATCGGCTCCGGTGGGAACAGCCCCAGCGGCCCCTTGACCAACGGCGAGCGGGTCCAGGGGTTGTCCAGCCCCAGCGCCAGCGACGAGAGGATCTGCCCGCCCATGTGGCACGGCCCGACGCCGCTGCCGGAATAGCCAAAGCCGTAGAACACGTTGCCCTGCCCGTCCAGCCGACCAAAGAACGGCAGGCCGGTCACGGAGCGGTCCGACGGCCCGTTCCAGCTGGCCGCCAACGGCACCTGCGCCAGGGCCGGAAAGAACCCGGCCAGGCTTTCACGCAGCAGCGGCCGGTACGGCGATGGCTGGTCGAATACCGGCAGCATGCGCCCACCGTAGGCAAAGGTATTGCCACCCTTGCCGAGCATCAGCCGGCCATCGGAGGTGTTGTGGTAGTAATGCACGAAAATGCGCGAGTCGAGCACGCTGACGCCGGTGTCCAGGCCGATTTCACGCAACAGCTCGGGGCACGGCTCGGTAATCACCATGTCGCTTGAAACAATCGCCACACTGCGCTCGAACTGCGGGAACGCCCGCGCCATCCAGGCATTGAGGCCCAGTACCACACGGTCGGCGTGCAACGTGCCCTGGGCCGTGCGCACCTGTACCGGGGTACCGTGCGCCAGGCCGGTCATGGCCGTGCCTTCGTGAATGCGCACGCCACGCTGCAAGGCCACCCGCCGCAGGCCCCGCACCAACTGCCCTGGCTGCACGGTGGCGGCGGCCGGCGAGAACCAGCCCTCCCGATGCCGCGCCGACCCCGCCAGGCGCTGCACCTGCTCCAGCGGCAGCCGCTGGAACGAATTGATCCCCTTGTGCTCCAGCGCGGCGATCACCGCATCGGTGGCACCGACCTGGGCCTGATTGGTGGCGGTGTACAGCGTGCCGTCCAGGCGGTAGTCGCAGTCGATACCATTGGCGTCGCAAAACGCCCCGATGGCACCGATGCTGCGCTCTGACTCACGTACCAGGCGCACGGCCTCGGCCGCGCCGAAAAGGCGTTCGAGGGTGAAGTACTTGGCCGACCAGGACAGCGCGCAACCGCCATTGCGACCACTGGCACCGGCACCGCAGATGTCGGCCTCGATCAGCACGACATCCAGCGCAGGCACGGCCTCCTTGAGCATCAATGCGGTCCACAGGCCGGTGTAGCCGCCGCCGACGATGCACACATCGCAACGGCTATTGCCTTGCAGCGGCGGGCATGCCGCCTCCTGCGCAGCATCCAGGGCTTGTTGCAGCCAGAAGGGTCTCATTCGCTCGCTTTCCTTTAGGTACGCAGTGGCTTGATGGCCATGCTGGTGTTGGGCGCCACGTCATGGCTTTGTACCGCTGTGGCCGGGCGGCTGTTCCAGTGCGGCAGCAGCACCAGCGCCGAGAACAGCGCACAGCCGGCGAACACGATGAACACCGTGACGCCATCGAAGTAACCGGGCAGCAGCCCGCCGAGTACAGCCCCGACCGAGCCGCAGCCGTTGACGAAACCCGCAGCGGTAGCCCCGGCCTTGGCGGTGCCGAAATCGATGGCCGCAGCGCCGCTGATCATCGAGTCCGGCCCGTACAGGGTCAGGCCCATGACGAACAGCAGGCCCACCACCAGCATCACGCTTCCGGTGTGCATGGCCGCCATGAACGCCGCCAGGGTCACCGTCAACAGCACCAGGCTGATCACGCAAGCCGGCATCCGCCGCGCGCCGAACAGTTTGTCGGAGGCCAGGCCGATCATGATCGGCCCCAGCAACCCGGCCAGCTCGAAGGCCGTGGGGATGATCGCCGCACCGACCTTGCCCACCGACGGCATCTGCTCGAAGACGATCACCGGCCCCCACAGCAGGATGGCGTAGCGCGCAGGTTTGAGCAGAAAGTAGGCCAGGCCCAGGGTCAACACCGTGCGGTTGCGCAGGATCTCGCGCAGGGGCGCCCAGACACTGCACAGGTTCGAGCCCGGCGCCATGCTTTGCGGCTCGGGCTCGACGGCGGGCAAGCCAACATCTTCAGGCTTGTTGCGCTGCAGGAAAAAGAACAGCACGGCCACCAGCGCGACCACCGCGGCACTGGAGAAGAACGCTGCGTGCCAGCTACCGACCAGGGTGTAGGCCCACCAACCGGCAAACGGCGAGGCCACCAGGCCGCCAAAGGCATAGCACGAGCTCCACAACCCCAGTACCCGCCCGCGCTGCGCTGCGGGGAAGAAACTGCCGATGTTCTTGCACAACCCTGCCCAACCGGTGGACTGCGCCAGGCCCTGGATCAGCATACAGGTGGCAAAAATCGGGAAGGTGGCGTAGCTGCCCATCACCACCGCCGCCGCAGCCGAAATCAGCAAGCCGCCGAGCACCACCACGCGGGGGCCGAAGCGGTCGGCGAGCATGCCCCAGGTGAACTGGCCCACGGCATAGGCGGCCAGGTAGATCGCGTCGAGGTTGGCCATGGCAGCCTTGTCGAGCATGAAAGCGGGGTCTTCGGCGATCCCCAGCTTGGCCACCGAGAAGGCCTTGCGGGTGAAGTAGAAGGCGGCGTAGGCCAGCCAGGTGATTGCGAAAATCTGCATACGCCAACGTTTGAACGTGGCTAGGGACTGGTTCATGTGAGTCTGACCTCTTGCTCAAGTGTGCCGGCAGAATGTGAAGAAACGCCTGTCTTGTTCTTGTGTTGCGCACAGCGATGACGATGGCCCGTCATCGGGTCAGATGGCGCTGTATGAGCACCATGGCCCGGCCGGCACTTGTGGCACCGGCGTTGGGCTGAGGGGTATGGAAACAGTTGGTGACTGATAAATAAAATCGATTTATCGTATTTCACACATAAGCTCAGCTTGTTACTGGAGGCGTCATGTCGGTGTCACACGCTCAACTCAAGGCCTTCCACGCGGTGGCGGTGCACGGCAGCTTCACCCGTGCGGCGCAGAAGCTGTTTCTGACCCAGCCGGCGATCTCCGACCAGGTGCGCAAACTTGAGGAGCGCTTCGGCGTGCTGCTGTTCCACCGCAACAAACGCTCGGTGCAACTGACCGACCTGGGCGAGCGCCTGCTGGGCATCAGCCAGCGCCTGTTCGCCTGCGAAGCCGAAGCCCACGAGCTGCTGCAGGACTCCCGCGCCCTGCACACCGGCAGCCTGGTGCTGGCGGTGGACGCACCGGTGCACGTGCTGCCGCAGATTGCCCGGTTCTGCCAGCGCTACCCGGGTATCCAGGTGAAGATCGAAACCGGCAACACCGATGAATCGCTGGCCCGGCTGTTCAGCTACCAGGCGGACCTGGCACTGCTGGGGCGGGACGTCGACGATGAGCGCCTGCATTGCCTGCCACTGCGCCGCGACCCGATGGTCGCGTTCGTTTCCCACCACCACCCTTGGGCAAGTCGGGGTTCGATCAGCCTGGCGGATCTGGATGACACCCCGCTGGTGCTGCGCGAACCCGGTTCGGTAACGCGCCAAACGCTGGAGGAGGAGATGCAGAGGGCCGGGCTGCGGATTCGGCCGGCGATCCAGGTGGAGGGCCGGGAAGCGGCGCGCGAGGCGGTGGTGGTGGGGATTGGTGTGGGGGTGGTGTCGGCGGCGGAGTTTGGCGCGGATGCGCGGGTGTGTGCGTTGCCGATTGTCGATTGCCAGCGGCACTTGACCGAGACACTGGTGTGCTTGAGCGAACAACGTACGCGGCGAGTGGTGGCGACGTTCTTGCAGATGGTTGAAGAAGGGCTGTAAAGCTGTACCAATGATTGAGGATCACGCCCATGCTCTTGCGATTAGCCGCCGACGCTCTGGTGCTGTTGCACCTGGCCTTCATCCTGCTGGTGCTGTTCGGCGGCCTGCTGGTACTCAAGTGGCGCACCGCCCTGCTCCTCCACCTGCCCGCCCTGGCCTGGGGCCTGGCGGTGGAAGGGCTGCACCTGGAGTGCCCGCTGACCGACTGGGAAAACCGCATGCGCTTCGCCGCCGGCGACGCCGGCTACCACGGAGGCTTCGTCGAGCACTACATCTGGCCGCTGATCTACCCGGCCGGGCTGACGCCGCAGATACAATGGCTGCTGGGCGCCATCGTGCTGCTGCTCAACCTCGGCATCTACGGCTACGTGCTCTGGCGCTGGCGCCGCCCTACCGCGTAGCGATCACGAACAACCGCGGGAACGGCAACAACACCTTGCCGTCGGTGGCAGGCGGGTAGTCGCGCTGCATCGCCTGCAGGTACATCTGCACAAAGCCTTCCTGCTCTTGCGCGTCCAGCCTGGCCAGGTAGGGGCGCAAGGCCGAGCCTTTAAACCACTCCACCACCGCTTCGGCGCCACCGGCCAACGGGTGATGGTACGTGGTACGCCACACATCCACCCGCGCGCACAACGGGCTGAGCAGGTCGTAATAGAACGCCGCGTTGTGCCTGGGCGGTAGCTGAAAGTCGGCGAACTTGACGGCCCAAGGGCCTTGGCTGGCGATCTCGCGCAGCTGCCGGTGCGCCGGTTCGTCGAGGTTGTCCGGGGTCTGCACCGCCAGGCTGCCGCCCTCGCTCAACTGGCTGACCAGGCGCGGATACAGCGACGCGTGGTTAGGCACCCATTGCAACGAGGCATTGGCCAGGATCAGGTCTTGCTTTTCGGGGGTGGCCCACTCGGCAATATCGGCAATGGCGCAGCGCACGCGGGGCACGCACAACCGCTTGCGCTCGCGGGCTTTTTCGATCATGTCCGGGTCGCTGTCCAGCGCTATTACCTGGGCATCGGGGTAACGCTGCAGCAGCACCTCGGTCGAGTTGCCAGGGCCGCAACCCAGGTCGACAGCATGGCGTACCGGGTGTGGCGGCACGGCGGTCAGCAGATCGCGGACGGCGCGGGTGCGCTCGTTTTCGAACAGGGAATACTGGGTGGCGGACCAGGCCATGTGCGGCTCCTTTTGGCGGGCAATGTGCCCAGCATAAGCCAAGTACTGGCACTTAGGGTCTATTCGCGGGCCGGAACCGAGCGTCTATCCTTGAAGTCAGCCCCTATATGCACATGCCCATGAAAACCTTCCTCGCCCTCGCCATCCTCGCCCTGATCGGCGCCGCCGCCCTCCTCGGCTCACCCTGGATGAACCAGCGATTCCACATGCCGCCGGACAAAAATCCGGCCCATCAACGCGAAACGGCCGGGTCCCCAAGGGAGCCGGCCGTCTCGAACCACAACTGACGCTTAGTGACGCTTGGCGCTGCGGATCTGATGCACCACACCCATGGCTACCACGACCGCCGCCGCGATACCGGTGGAGATCACCAGGATCTGGTAGTCAGGCATGAAGGCCATGGTCACCAGGGCCGCCACGATGAAGGCGATCACCAGGTAGGTCAGCCAAGGGAACAGCCACATCTGCAGACGCACTTCCTTGCCTTCGGCAATCAGCTTGCGGCGCATGCGCAGCTGCGAGAAGGCGATCACCAGGTACACCAGCAGTGCGATCATGCCAGTGGTGTTCATCAGGGTGTCCAGCACGTCTTTCGGGCGCAGGGTTTCGCTGAAGTTGATCAGCGCACACACCACCGCCACGGCGCACGAACCCATGATCGCGTACACCGGTACACCGGTGCCGGCGCGGGTGATCTTGAAGAACGACGGCGCGTCGCCACGCTGGGACAGCGAGAACAGCATGCGCGACGCGGTGTAGTGACCGGAGATCAGGCAGCTGCTCACCGAGGTCAGGACCACGAAGTTCATCAGCAGCTCGGCATACGGCACGCCCAGCAGCTCCAGGGTACGGCGGTAAGCGCCATAGCCCGATTCGCCCAGGTGCGGGTCGTTCCACGGTACCAGGCAGACGATCAGGAAGATCGAACCGACGTAGAACAGGCACACACGCCACACCACCGAGTTGGTGGCCTTGACGATCTGTGCGGCCGGATCCTTGGCTTCGGATGCCGCGATGGTCACGATTTCGGCGCCGAGGAAGGCGAACATCACCCCGAGCAAGGCACCAATTACCGTGGTGATGCCGTTGGGCATGAAGCCTTCTGCGGTCAGATGGCTGATGCCGCGCACCTCACCGAACTGCCAGACGTTCATCACGGCCGCGGTGCACACCACCAGGAAGCAGACGATGGCGATCACCTTGATCAAGGCAAACCAGAACTCGAACTCGCCGTAGTGCTTGACGTTGAAGAAGTTGACGGTGATCAGCAGCAGGGTCGTGGCCAGCACGAACACGTTGACGCTGACGTCAGGGAAGAAGCCGTGCAGGATCTTGCCGGCCACGTAGGCTTCCCACGCCATGAGGATGACCCAGTACCACCAGTACAGCCAGCCGATGGTGAAGCCCGCCCAACGGCCAATGGCGCGGTCGGCGTAGGTGGAGAACGAGCCGGTGTCAGGCGAGGACGTCGCCATTTCGCCGAGCATGCGCATGATCAGCACCACCAGGATGCCGCCCGCCAGGTAGGCCAGGACAGCGGCCGGGCCGGCGCTGTGGATCACGCTGCCGGAACCGACGAACAAGGCGCCGCCGATAACCCCGGCGATCGACATCATCGTCAGGTGGCGCGACTTGAGGGAGGCACTGAGCTTGCTCTCGTGCTCGCCTTTCGCGGTGGTGGTTGTGGATGTTGCGTCCATCAGTTGTGTACCCCGTGCTTCTTTTTATCCAAGGAAAACTGTGAGACCCCGATGGCTAGCGGCCTCACCTGTACATCAGTGCTAATGCGGGCAGGATGGTGTGAACAAACACACGCAGGCCATCCATGGCGGCCTGCTGACGCGCCCCAAGGTTTGCCCTTCGAGCGAACTGAACATGCTTTATGTGGCGATATCCGACACCTAATGTAAAAATGTCCGACGCAGAGAGCCATGCACAGTGGCATGAATCTCGCACTGCACTGTACAGGTCGCCATTGCAATACACCCTGCGAGCGCTAGCGCTACGCACCCTGAAAGGCCCCCGAATGTTCGAATTACATCCAGACTCCCCAACCCCGCTGGTCAACCAGATCATCGACGGCTTGCGCGAGCTGATCGACAACCAGACGCTCAAGCCTGGGGCCAAGGTCCCGTCTATCCGCGCCTTTGCCGCGACCTACTCGGTGAGTACCTTCACCGTGGTCGAGGCGTATGATCGCCTGGTCGCCCAGGGGCTGCTGGTAAGCCGGGGCAACGCGGGGTTTTTCATCAATCGCGCGGCCGGCGAGCTGCTGGACAAACACAACGCCGAGGCCGACACCAGTCGACCAACGTTCAACTCCGAGTGGTACCTGCAACAGATCTTCGAGATCCGCCAACTGCCGTTCAAGCCCGGCTGCGGCTGGTTGCCCAATGACTGGATGTACGAAGACGGCCTGCGCCGTGGCCTGCGCCAGGTTGCCGGGAGCCCGCTGGAACTCTCTGGCTACGGCGACCCCATGGGCCTGGCCGAGCTGCGCACGCTGACCGCGCAGAACCTGCAGCAAGAACTGTCGATCGTCGCCAACCCGGCGCAGTTGATGCTTACCCACGGCGCCAGCCAGGCCCTGGACCTGGCCGCGCGCACCTTGGTACGCCCAGGCGACGTGGTGCTGGTGGACGACCCAGGCTACCCCAACCTGATGAGCATCCTGCGCACCCAGGGTGCGACGTTGGTCGGCGTGCCGCGCACCCCTGCCGGATACGACCTGAACCAGCTGGAGCAGTTGCTGGTGCACCACCGCCCCACCGCGTTCTTCACTCAGCCACACCTGCACAGCCCGACCTGCTCGCGCACCCCGCTGCCGCAGTTGCACCGCCTGTTGCAACTGGCCAGCCAGCATGGCTTCCGCCTGGTGGAAAACAACCTGTACGCCGACATGGTCGCCGAGCCGCAACCGTGCCTGGCCAGCCTCGATCACCTGCAACAGGTGGTGTATGTCGGCAGCTACTCGAAGAGTATTTCGCCTAACGTGCGGGTCGGCTACATGATGGCCAACCCGGAGTTGATGCAGAAACTGGTGCACCTGAAAATGCGCTCAGGCCTCACCACCTCGCAGGTGATGGAGCGTGTGGTGTACGCCGCGATCATCGATGGGCGCTGGCGCAAACACCTCAAACGCCTGCGCCAGCGTTTGGCCGAGGCGCACCAGGAAGTGGGCCGGCACTTGCACCGGCTGGGCTTTGAGCTGTTCACCGAATCGGACGAAGGGATGTACATCTGGACCCGCCACCCGGCGATCCCGGACAGCGCGGCGCTGCTGGACGATGCATTGGAGCAAGGCATCATGCTCGGGCCTGGGCAGTTGTTCATGGTGGATGCCAAGGCGACCGGGTGGATGCGCTTCAATGTGGCGTTCAGTACGGACCCGGCGATGTGGGAGTTGTTGGAGAAGGTGTTGGTGAAGCATGTGCGGCGGGGTGGGCTGTAGGGGCCGTGCTGTGGCGGGGGTCGCCTTGACATCTCCAGCGTTTTTGAGATCGAGCGCCGCGCGGGCGCTCTGGGGGCGCTTGGTCGGTGTATGGCTGCGATTTATCGTCCCGGGGCTATGATTAGTCAATTTTCTATTTATTATTCGAACTATTAGCCACGCTTATCATCGAGCCCGACAATGTCTGACCGCCTGCTCAACGACCGCCTCGACTGGAACCTGCTGCGCACCTTCCGGGTCATCGGCCAGGAGCTGTCCATCAGCCGCGCAGCCGCCCGGCTGCACCTTACCCAGCCGGCGGTCAGCCAGGCGCTCAAACGTCTTGAAGAACAGCTCGGCCGGCAACTCATCGCCCGGCGCGGGCCGCGCTTCGTGTTGACCGAAATGGGTGAGCAGCTGTTCTTGCTGGCAGGCGAGGTGTACGGGCAGATGTCGCAGATCAGCGGGCTGCTGGAACAACCGGCGGACGAACTGGTGGGCAAGGTGCGCCTGCTGATGATCAGCCGCATCGTCAGCGAGCGCTTTGACGACTTTCTCGCCGACTTCCACCGCCAGCACCCGCGGGTGGAGCTGGAAATCGACGTGATGCGCAGCTCCGACATTGTCGCCGCCTTGCAGGAGAAAACCGCCACGGCAGGCCTGAGCCTCAACCGGCGGCCTCAACCGCGACTGGAGCAGCGGCTGTTTCTGCGCCAGCGCTATGCGTTTTTCTGCGGCAAGCACCATGCGATGTTCGGCCAGCTTGAAGGCGACCTGCAGCGTGAGAACTTCGTCAGTTTCACCAGTGACCAGATTGGCGGGATGCTCTCGCCGCTCACCATTTTCCGTGACCAACAAGGTTTCTCTGGGCGGATCGTGGCCTCTTCGCCCAGCCTTGAAGAGGTGCGCCGACTGGTGATTGCGGGGTTTGGCATCGGTTGCCTGCCGGAACATGTGGTAGCCCCGGATGTAGCAGCGGGACTGCTATGGAAGCTACCGCCGCAGGAAGGGATCGCAGATGTCGATATTCACCTGCTGTGGAACCGGGAGCAGCGCCTGAGTCGCGCGGAGGAGATGTTTATCCAGGCAATGCAGCAGTGCCTGGATAACGGGCAGGAGTAGCCTAAAAATTTGGATCCCATCCGCGGGCAAGGTATGCTTTGCGCGATAGCTAAATGCCACCACCCAGGAACGCTAAGCGCCTGGCACTCACGGACGAGCCTCCTTTGCCCAGCCACCCTACCCGCCACACCATCGCCCGCCAATGGGAGCTACTCAAGCTACTGCCTGGCCGCCACCCTGGCATGAGTTCGATGCAGTTGCAGGCTGCCCTGAGTTTGGTGGGCCACACCACCAGCAAGCGCACCGTCGAGCGCGACCTGGTCGAGCTGTCCGCGTTGTTCCCGTTGCACTGCAACAGTAAAGGCACGCCCTATGGCTGGTACTGGCAACCCGGGCTGAGCCTCGCCGAAGCGCAGCAACTGCAACCGGATGCGCTCTCTGCGGTACGCCAGATCGCGCTGCGTGCGTGGGTCGATGACACGCTCGCCCGTCGCCTCGAACAGCAACCGCTTTCCACGGACATGCAACTGACCCCGCAGCAAGACGGCGGCGCCACGCTGGCGGCCACCGTCGACGACAGCCGGGCGTTGATGGGTTGGTTGCTGTCACAGGCCGGGGCGATTCGCGTCCAGGCCCCCGAGTCGCTGCGCGCTGCCTTGCTGGAACAATTGCGCCAAAGCCTGGCGCTACACGATGAATGTCACTGATTCGATGGGTACGTCAGGACGGCAACACCGGCACGCGTCGGCGTGACAGGCAAGCGTAAGCCAACGCCAGCACACTGAACCCCAGCACGCCCAACAGCACCAACACTTCACGGCTGTAGCGCGCCATCAGTGCAGGGAAACCGCTGAACTCGCGGTACACCTGCACATCGGCTGCGCCGTCGGCGTGACGAATGCTGACGCCACCCTGGCGGATTTGCGAGTAATCAGCGTCGAAATACACCCACACCTTGCAGGCCCCACCGGGTTCGATGGCGGGTATTTCGACCAGGGGCGTGGCGGCTTCGACAATGGTGTCGTTGCCCGCGGCATCGCGCACCTGCACCAGGCCCTTGGCCGGCAGGCGGATCTTCACCAGGCGCACAGGCGCATCACCGGTGTTGCGCAGGTCGATGAGCAGACCGGTACGGTGGTCCACCAGCCCCGCCTCGAAGGGTTTGGCGAACAGCTGGGCGTAAGGCGCCTGGGCCAGTTCGATCAACCGCTCGACCTGGTCATGGTTCAACTGCCCTTCGCTGATGACGTTGATACGCCCCTGCAACTGCTCGTACTTGAGCTGCTCGCTGGCCTTGCTGATGCGCTCGCTGAACTGGCTCGGGTAGGTCAGGTAGGCATAGGTCAGGGAGGCTTCCAGACGAGGGCTGCCTTTGATCACCACATAAGCCACCACCATGACCATCAGGCCAATCAGCAGGGCTACGAGGACTTTGCCGACTTTGTCCCAGCTCAACACACACTTCCTTCTGTCGTGATACTGACGATTCAAGCGGCCCAAGGGTGCCCATTTAGTGGCGCCCAGGCAAGCGTTCAGCACCCTAGTAGTGACGGCAGCGACGCCATCAGCATGGCCACCCCGGGCAGCGTCAACAAACTCAGCCCCAGCCGCATGTTGTAGGTGACCACGCCGGCCCCAGATAAGTGAGCATAGTCACCCTCAACATCGACAGCCGGGGTGTTGAGCGCTGTACCCTGCCAGAGCCCGGCGAAGATGTCTGCCACGGGGCTGTTTGCGCGGTTGTTCTTGACCGTGGGCATGCCGTGAACGACGATCAGGCTTCCACAGACAAGGACGAAAACCATGTTACGGATCTTGGGCAGAGCGTCTTCCATCAATGTGCGAAAAGTCCTCTGGGCCTGTGCCGAATTCGATATCCCCTACGAGCGGGAAGACTGGGGCTCGGGTTTCAACGCTACCGACACACCCGAATTCCTGGCGCTGAACCCCAACGCCATGATCCCGGTGATCCAGGATGGCGACTTCACCCTGTGGGAATCCAACACCATCATCCGCTACCTGGCCACGCGCCATGACCAGGGCGCCATCTACCCGGCCGAGGCACAAGCGCGAGCACGTATCGATCAGTGGATCGACTGGCAGGCATCGGACCTCAACAAGTCGTGGAGCTACGCGTTCATGTCGCTGGTCAGGCACTCCCCCGCCCACCAGGACCCGCAAGCACTGGCCACCGGCTGTGCAGACTGGGGCCGCTACATGCAGATTCTGGATCGTCAGCTCGCCGCTACCGGCGCCTATGTCGCAGGTAGCCGGTTCTCGTTGGCCGACATTCCTATCGGCCTTTCGGTCAACCGTTGGTTCGAGACACCCTTCGAGCACCCTCACCTGCCGGCAGTCAGGGCTTACTACGAGCGGCTAAGCCAACGCCGTGCGTTTTGCCTTCACGGCAGAAACGGCACGCCGTAGGCCCTTCACGTCTAGGGCACTGGTTGCACCGCTGGGTAGTGGGCACTATGGCCGGGGGCGCATTGCGCCCCCACGACCTAAAGCACAAGCACATCCATCGGGATGACAAAGTTGACTGGGTTGCTGACTGAGCGTGCAACTTAGGCTCAGCGTGCCTCCAGCAACTTCGCCAACACGAAGGTCACCACCACTGCCAGCAACACGCCAACGGCAACCGACGTTACCGCACCCCACTGCAACAGTGTACTTTGCAGGACCAGGTAAAAGCCCACCACGCCCACGGCGCCAATACCGTTGCCGCGTACGATCGCAGCCAGTTCCTGGCGCCCGCCCTGGACGTGGGCGAATACCGCAAGAGGCCAGGCGATGACCGGGACCGGCGCCAGCATCCCACTGACCACCGGGCCGAGCAAGGTCGCGCTTGCCGTGATCACCAACAGCAGCAACGTGGCCGTCATCATGCGCATCGGGATGACCCAACGGGGCATCGGCACATAACGCGCAGCGCTCGCGTCTGCAGGTTTCGAGGTGGCAACGACAATGGCGATGACCAGTAACAGCGTGGCAATCACGGACAATGCCACCCAACCCAGGTGGCTGGTTGCCAACGCTGCCACGACGAAGAAGACCAATGCCGCGATGCAGCCGGCAAAGGCGCCAATGTGTCGGGTAACCCAGTAGTAGAACAAGCAGGTCGCCTGCACGGCAGCCACCCCGGCCAATGCCCCAGGTACGGCCAACGACGCGAAGCCCTCGCCCTGCTCAAGGCTGAGAAACAGCATGACCAGCGCCGAGGTGACTGGCAGCCCGGAAAGCAGCCCGCCAATTTGCGCACCCCAGCGTTTACCCGCAAGCGAAATGGCCAGCATGAGGATGGGGGTCATGAAGAGTTTGAGGTAGAAGACAGTCATGCAGAAGTTCGGATCTGGAGGGAGGGATAAGCCTTGAGCGCTTGGGCACGGCTTGCTTGGCAACAGCGCATGCTAGCTGAAGAGCGCCTCGCAGCACAGTGACGATGGCCGTCCCAGGCGCTTATGCCGTGTAACAACCCCTCTCTCACGGAACAACACATGACTGATTGATCAAGCCGGCACCTGGGCTGCCTTCGACGCCACCACGCCCCGCGAGCGCCAGGCAAACAGCAACACCATCACTAGCCCCAACCCCGCCATCAGCGCCCCCGCCAGGGAAATCGCCGGGTAGCCCAACCCCGCATTGATCACCGCTCCACCCAGCGCGGCGCCTATCGCGTTGCCCAGGTTGAACGCCCCGATGTTCACCGCCGATGCAAGGTTGGGCGCTTCCTTGGCCGCTTCCATCACGCGCATCTGCAATGGCGGCACCAGGGCAAAACTGGCCGCGCCCCACACCAGCACAGCCAATGCGGTGGGCACTGACCAGGGCATCAGCAACGGGAACACCAGCAGCACGGCGATCAGTACCGCCAACGAGACGATCAACGTACGGTCGACCGAGCGGTCCGCAGCCTTGCCGCCCCACATGTTGCCCAAGGTCAGGCCGATACCGAACAACACCAGCATGACCGTGATGAACGTGGTGGAGGCCTGGGCTTCGCTGTGCAGGATCGGCGCGATGTAGGTGAAGACGGTGAACATCGCGCTGGAGCCCACCATGGTCAGTGCCAACGCCGCCAGCACCGGCCCACGGCAGAGCACGCGGATCTCGGCCAAGGCCCCGTCACTTTTGGGCAGCGGCACGTTGGGCAGTGCATACCACAACGCTGTCATCGCAATCAGCCCAAGGCCCGCAATCCCCCAGAATGCCGTACGCCACCCCAGCAATTCGCCGAACCAGGTGGCCAGCGGCACACCGCCGATGGTCGCCAGCGTCAGCCCCATGAACATGGCCGCCACGGCCCCTGCCCGCTTTTCAGGCGGCACCACGCTGGCCGCAACAATCGAGCCGATGCCAAAGAACGCACCATGGTTGAGCGAGGTCACCACGCGGGCAACCAGCAGGCTCGCGTAGTCGTCCGCCAGGGCCGACATCAGGTTACCCAGGGTAAAAATGGCCATCAGCCCGATCAGCAGGTAACGCCGTGGCACCCTGCCGGTGGCCAGGGTCATCAGCGGGGCGCCGATCAGCACGCCGAGGGCGTAGGCGCTGACCAGCAGCCCGGCGGCGGGTATCGATACCCCAAGGTCTGTGGCAATGCTGGGCAACATGCCCATGGGGGCGAACTCGGTGACACCGATGCCAAAGGCACCGATGGCGAGTGCGACGAGAGGTGGATTGATGCGCATGGAGGGCTCCTTATCTATGCCCAGAATGCTACGATCCGCCAAACGAATGCACTAGACCGCATCTTTGCCAATCACCTTTGCGCACGAGGCACAAATGGACTTCAACGGCAGGTCCGGAGAGATGGAGATTTTTGCCAAGGTGGCGCAAGCGGGCAGCTTGTCTGCGGCGGCGCGGGCGCTGGGGCTGACGCCATCGGCCGTCAGCCGGATCATCGCGCGTACCGAACAGCGTCTAGGTACGCGCCTGCTGCTGCGCACCACGCGGGCCATTTCGCTGACCCCTGAGGGCGAAGCCTACCTGCGCGGCGCGCGGCGGATCCTGGCCGACATGGATGAGGTCGAAGAGGCGATCACCGACCAGGGTGTACCCAGGGGCCGGCTGCGGGTGAGTGCCGCACTGGGGCATGCACGGCTCACGGTGGTGCCCTTGCTGGCGCAGTTCAGCGCCCTGTACCCGCAAGTGCTGGTCGACCTTACGCTGGGCGACGAACTGGTCGACATTGCTGGCGGCCAGGCCGATGTCGCGCTGCGCTTCGGCCACTTGCCGGACAGTTCCCTGAGCGCCCGTTACATTGGCGATACCGGCCAGGTGATCGTCGCTTCCCCCGATTATCTGCAACGCTGCGGTACCCCCGTAGAACCAGAAGACCTGGCCCGCCACAACTGTTTGCGCTTCAACTTCCGCCGCGCGGAGCCCGACTGGCCGTTTCGCCGAGACGGTCAGGAATTTTCCCTTAAAGTCACCGGCAACCTGGAGTGCAGCAGTGGCGAGGCACTGGCCCAATTGGCCAGGCTGGGCGCCGGCATCGCGCGCATTGGTACATTCACGGTTGGCGATGACCTCAACAACGGGCAACTGGTGCCCCTGCTGGAAGCCTACAACCCCGGCGACCGGGAGCCGATTCATGCCGTGTTCGTCGGCGGCCCGGCAATGCCGGCGCGGGTTCGGGTGTTGGTGGACTTCCTGGTCCAGCATCACCAGGGCTGGCCTTCGAGCCACGTACCACCAAGATTGACACCCTGAGCGCAATTCATTCGCTATTTTCGGCTGTGTTCTGGGTGACTTAGCAACCACACCTCAACGCCTTGCGATAGCATTGGATCCAATCTTTACCCTGCTCGCCGCAAACGCCCTGAGGAGATTGGCATGCACGCTTTGGGAATGGACTATCGGCACGGCGAGGTGGTTGCCAGCCACTGCCATGCCGAGGATCAGCTGATCTATGCCGCCAACGGTGTAATGCGCGTGTGCAGCGACGGCGGTAACTGGGTGATCCCCCGTGGGCAGGCGCTGTGGATACCCGCCGGGGTCAGCCACGAAGTTCGCATGCAGGGCGAGGTGGCCATGCGTACCTTGCTGCTGGGTTCGCACGTTACGCGCTGCCATGTCATTGCCGTCTCGGGCCTGTTGCGCGAATTGATTCTGGCGGGGTCACGGATGTTGCAACGCGACGAGCCGCTGGGCGAGCACGCGCGGGCGCTGATCCAGCGTGAGCTGGAAACGGCCGAGCGCATCGATGCTTACGTGCCGGTGCCGCAGCATGCCCGGCTGCGAGCCTGGTGCGAGGGCTTTCTCGAAGACCCGGCCCAGGACCTGACCCTTGAGCAATGCGGCGCGCAACTGAACATGAGCGCGCGTACCCTGGCGCGGCTGTTCCAGCGCGAGGTGGGCATGTCTTATGGTGCGTGGCGGGCGCGCACCCGCATGATTCTCAGCCAGCAGAGCCTGGCCGACGGCAAGCCGATCCTGAACGTAGCGCTGGACCACGGTTACCAGAGCGCCAGCGCCTTTGCTGCAATGTTCAAGCGCATCCTTGGCTACAACCCCAGCGACTGGCAAGTCTGCGTGCTGGGCACGGGCGCCGCACCCACGCACTGAGCACCTTGGTTAAGGTTGTCCCACTTGCGCGCAGGGTTGTCCCGCTTGCGGCAGCGGGGCTGCCCTGCCCCTCGCTAAGCTGGCCTCACGACCCCTCATACGACTTGCGTGATGCCAATACGATCCCTTCGCTGCCCTGCCAGACGGGCTGCCGCCATCGGCGTGTTCGCCGTACTGTCGGCGTGTACCGGGCAAGCCACAAACGCCCTCCCGCCAACCGCCTTCCAGGCAACCCCTGTGTTGCACCTGCCTGCCGACGTCAGCGGCCAGGCGCTACCCGCGCGCTGGTGGGAGCTGTATCACGACCCGCAGCTCAACGCCTGGGTGCAGCAGGCCCTGGAACACAACCAGGACCTGGCGCAGGCCGAAGCCACCGTCCTGGCCATGCTGGCCGGCATTGGCGAATTCAATGCCCAGCGCTGGCCGTCCACCTCCATTGGCATGGGCGCGAGCTATGGCAAGAGCGCCGATGACCAGACCTTGGCCGAGGCAACCGACAGCCATGCGCCGTCGCAATGGGCCTTCAACCCGTCCATCGAGTTGGCCTACCAGGTTGACGTGTGGGGCCAGGTGCGCGCCGCTATCGAACGGGCGCGGGTGCAGGCCGAGGCCAGCCGCGATGCCTTGGACCTGGTGCAGCTACACGTGGTCAGCCAGACCACCCGCGCCTACATCGACCAGTGCGTGTACGGCGCCCGCATCGAGGCGGCCAAGCAGTCCCTGAGCACCCTGGCGCGCAGCGTGCAGCTCAGTGACCGCCAGCGCCAGGCCGGGGTCGCCACCGAGCTCGACGGCGTGCGCCTGCAGGGGTTGCGCGAACAGGTGCGGGCGCAACTGCCGATGCTGGAGGCACGCCGGCAGATGGCACTGTACGAACTGAGCATGCTCAGTGGCCAGGAACCGGCGGCCCTGGCGGGCAACACCGACGCCTGCCAGCGCATCCCGAGCCTCGCCGCGCCGTTACCCGCTGGCGACGCCTGGCGCCTGCTCGAACGCCGCCCGGACGTGCGCAAGGCCGAGCGCGAACTGCAGGCTGCCGCCCTGCAAGTGGACATCGTCAAGGCCGACTTGTACCCGAAGGTCAGCTTCGGCGCCTCGTTGACATCGTCGGACCACCACCTTGCCAACCTGGGTGACAGCCGCGCGCTGATGTTTGCCATCGGCCCGTTGATTCGCTGGGAGTTTCCCAATATCAAGGCCAACCGCGCCCGGGTAAGCAAGGCCCAGGCCTTGCAACAGGCGCAAATCGCTCATTACCGCGGGGTGGCGCTGGCGGCACTCAAGGATGTGCGCCAGGCCCTGGCGCGCTTTGAGGGCGAACGCCAACAAGCCCTGGCCCTGGACGCGGCCTTGGCGCAAGGCCAGCGTGGCTTTGACCTGGCGCAGCGTAGCTACCGCGCGGGCACCCTCGATGCACTCGCGCTGCTCGACAGCGAGCGCGACCTGATCACGGTCAGCGCCCGCCATGTCGAGGCCCAAGGCCGCCTGGCGCGTGCCCAGGTCAACCTGTTCCGCGCCCTGGGAGGGCGCTGGCAATCGTCACCGGCATCCAGCCTGGTGCACCGTTCCCACTCTGAAACTGGAAGCCAACGATGAATGTTGCCGTTGCAAAAAACGCGCTGGCGGATGACCAGCCCCAAGCGGCTATCACTGCCCCAAGGCCCACCCGTCGCCGCTTGGCGTTGTACGCCGGTGGCGGCCTGACGCTGCTGGCAGCGTTGGCATTCGGTGGGTACTGGTTCACCACCGGGCGCTACCTGGAAACCACCGATGACGCCTACGTACGCGCCGACTGGGTGGCCCTGAGCGCGCGCGTGGCCGGCTATGTGGCCAAGGTTGAAGTGGAGGACGACCAAACCGTCAAGGCCGGCGATGTGCTGGTGCGCCTGCAGAGTCGCGACTACCGTGCTCGCCTCGACCAGGCCACTGCCGGCGTGGCCGAAGCGCAGGCCGCGCTGGCAGCCGCCCAGGCCCGTCAGCAAGTGGCTGCCGAACACATCAACCAGCAACAGCAAGCCATCGTCCAGGCTGAAGCGGCCGTGCACAGTGCCAGCGCCGAGCGCCAGCGCAGCGAGCTGGACATGCAGCGCTACCGGGGCCTGGTGCGCGATGACGCAGCCACCGTGCAGCGCCTGGAAGCCGCCCATGCCAGCGCCGTACAAGCAGGCGCCGCGCTGCAAGGCGCACAGGCGCGCTTACGTGAACAGCGCTCCCAGCTGCTGATGGCCAAGGCACAGGCGCTGGTAGCCGATGCCGAGATCACGCAACGCACGGCCGGCCTGACCCGTGCCCAGGCCCGCCAGGCGCTGGCTGATCAGGACGCGCAGGACACCGTTCTGCGCGCGCCCATCGACGGTGTCGTCGGCCAGCGCCGCGTGCGTGCCGGGCAGTACGTGGTACCCGGCCAGCCGCTGCTGGCGGTGGTGCCGTTGCAGCAAACCTACGTGGTCGCCAACTACAAGGAAACCCAGCTGGCCCACATGCGCCCGGGGCAACCCGTGCAGGTGCGCATCGAC
Organism: Pseudomonas sp. E1MeOHC2; assembly: GCF_058745025.1. Taxonomy (NCBI): domain Bacteria; kingdom Pseudomonadati; phylum Pseudomonadota; class Gammaproteobacteria; order Pseudomonadales; family Pseudomonadaceae; genus Pseudomonas; species Pseudomonas sp. E1MeOHC2. The sequence goes on along the minus strand of NZ_CP196675.1, from coordinate 4,626,615 downwards.
AGCTTCTCCAGCCAGTCTCTGCAAGGACACGTGGCGAGCTTCTCGCCAGCGTCCGGCAACGTCTTCGCGCTGCTGCCATCAGACAACGCCACCGGCAACTTCACCAAGATCGTCCAGCGCTTTCCTGTACGCATCGTGCTCGACCGACCAACAGACGGCCTGCAGATACTGCCCGGTATGTCGGTGGTGACCACCGTCGACACGCGCACCGTGGAGCCTGCCGATGAGCGGTGAGCAAAGGGTACCGTTGCGCGCCTGGGTGGCCGTGTTCGGCGGCTTGCTCGGGTGCTTCATGGCCGGCATGAACGTGCATGTCACCAGTGCGGCACTGCCGGAAATCCGCGGCTCGTTGGGCGCCAGTTTCGAGGAAGGCTCGTGGATCTCCACTGCGTACCTGGTGGCGGAAATCGTCATGATCCCGCTGACGGCCTGGCTGGTCGAAGTGTTCTCCATGCGCCGGGTGATGTGGACGGGTTCGTTCATCTTCCTGCTCGCGTCGATTGCCTGCTCGTGGGCACCCAACCTTGAGGCGATGATCACCCTCAGGGTGATACAGGGCGCTGCCGGCGCGGTACTCATCCCGCTCTCGTTCCAGCTGATCATCACCGAACTGCCTGCCAGCAAGATGGCCATGGGCATGGCCCTGTTCAGCCTGGCCAACAGCGTGGCCCAGGCGGCCGGCCCATCCATTGGCGGCTGGTTGACCGATGTCTACTCGTGGCGCTGGATTTTCTACCTGCAGCTGTTTCCCGGTGTCGCACTGCTACTCGCCATCGCCTGGTCAATCGACGCCAAACCCATGCAACTGAGCCTGTTGCGCCGTGGCGACTGGCTGGGCATAACAGCCATGGTCGTTGGCTTGGGCGGCCTGCAGATCGTGCTGGAAGAAGGCGGCCGGCTGGACTGGTTCGGTTCGACCTTCATCGTCGGCATGTCGATCATCGCCGGCCTGGCGCTGGTGGCATTCGTGTTCACGCAGCTGTACGGCCAGCGCTCATTCATCAATTTGCGCCTGCTGGGGCGGTACAACTTCGGGGTCGCCAGCATTGCCATGTTCATCTTTGGCGGCGCCACCTTTGGCCTGGTGTTCCTGGTGCCCAACTACCTTTCTCAGTTGCAAGGCTATAGCGCCAGGGATGTGGGGGTGGCGCTGATCGCCTATGGCGTGGTGCAGTTGCTGCTGGCGCCGTTGATGCCACGGCTGATGGCCTGGACCAGCGCCAAGTTCATGGTGGCCAGCGGTTTTCTGATCATGGCCGCGGGCTGCTGGCTGGGCGCAAGCTTGACCATCGACAGCGCCGATAACGTCATCATCCCGTCTACGGTGGTACGGGGCATTGGCCAGCCGTTCATCATGGTCGCGCTGTCGGTGCTGGCGGTGGCGGGGCTGGAAAAGCGCGAAGCCGGCTCGGCCTCGGCGGTGTTTTCCATGTTGCGCAACCTTGGGGGCGCCATAGGCACCGCCGCGTTGACGCAGATCGTGGCCACGCGCGAGCGCTACCACAGCGAGCGTATTCACGAGCATGTCACGGTGTTCGCACCCAGTGTGCAGGAGCGCATCAGCCAGACCGTGCAGAGCTGGCTGCCGGCCCAACAGCAAGCGCTTGAGGGGTTGGCGGCGACCATTCGACGCGAGGCGTACCTGATGGCATACAGCGATGCGTTCTACCTGGCGTGCCTGGCGTTGATAGGCTGCGCGGTGGCGGCGCTGGTGTTGCGGGCCAAGCAACCGGCTTGAGCACACACACAAAACGGCCCGCAATCGCGGGCCGGCTTCGCGTGCAAGCAGCGTTCAATCGGCGAAATGGATCACCATGCGGCCTTTGATCGTGCCCTCTTGCATCTCTTCGAAGATGTCATTGATGTCTTCGATTGGGCGCAGGGTCACCTTCGGCACCACCTTGCCTTGCGCGGCGAACTCGAAGGCTTCGTGCAAGTCCTGGCGAGTACCGACCAGCGAACCCACCACCTCGATGCCGTCGAGCACCAGGCGCGGAATATCCAGGCTCATGGCTTCTGGCGGCAGCCCCACAGCCACCAGGCGCCCGCCAGCACGCAGTGCATCGACCGCCGAGTTGAAGGCGCTTTTTGCCACCGCTGTGACCACGGCCGCATGGGCGCCGCCCGTCTTGGCCTGGATGACTTTCGCAGCGTCTTCATCGCGCGGGTTGACCACCAGGTCGGCGCCCATTTCGCGGGCGAAGGCCAGTTGTGCATCGTTCACGTCGATGGCGATGACCCGGGCGTTGAAGACGTTCTTGGCGTACTGCAGGGCAAGGTTGCCCAGGCCGCCCAGGCCGTAGATCGCCAACCATTGCCCAGGGCGAATATTCGACGACTTCACCGCCTTGTAGGTGGTCACACCGGCGCAGGTGATGCTGCTGGCCGCTGCCGAGTCGAGCCCATCCGGCACTTTTACCGCATAGTCCGCCACCACGATGCACGCCTCGGCCATGCCACCGTCAACCGTATAGCCTGAGTTCTTCACCTCACGGCACAGCGTCTCGTTGCCGCTGTTGCAGTATTCGCAGTGCCCGCAGCCCTGGAAGAACCACGCCACGCTGGCCCGGTCCCCAGGCTTGAGCGAGGTGACACCCGGCCCCACTTCCACGACCACGCCAATCCCTTCGTGGCCCAGAATCACACCTGTCTTGTCGCCGAAATCGCCATTTTTGACGTGCAGGTCCGTATGGCAAACGCCACAGCACTGCATCTTCAGCAACGCTTCCCCGTGCGCCAGTGGCCGCAGTGTTTTTTCCACCACGTCCACGCGACGCCCTTTGGCAACAACAGCAGCTTTCATAAATACCTCCGTGTCTGGCTGAGTGAGCTTGAGAGAGTGCCCGGGTCAGCATAGTGGTGGATTGATGAAGTGGCGTTGCTTCAAGTCAGGTTTTGAAAAGGGGGCAGCGAAAAGCGGCACACTAACCAAAGGTACTGATAAACGGCCCTGCAGACTGTCGAATTGCGCTCACCACATGGGGTGCTTGCTCACAGAGTTCAGGAGAGCGAGCCAGAACATGCTCCAGCACCTGCAATTGTTCGCGAATGACTTCCTTTGGCCGAGCCACATCACAGGTGGCAGCAAAGTCCATCAACCCTTGCCGTGAAGCGAACAACGACTTGTTGCCGCCCAGGTCCAGGGCCAGTACATCCTCTGGGATATACGCCGTAGTATTGACGATGTCGTACGCTGGTGCGAGCCTCGCGTCACGCTGGGTGGGGTCGGAATACAGCAAACCGAAATTCTTCAGGTGGGCATCGCCATTGCCAATGATGCAGCTCAGGCTCACCATGGCAAACAATTGCGCCAGTGAACCTTGCACCTGCTCAGACGGGCAGAACAGACGAATAGCCTTGGCGATCGCCGCGTAGCTCTTACTGTACTTCTGCTCCGCAGCAAGCCCCATCAGTGCAGCCATGTCCTCGAAACCAATTGGATTGAGTTGCGCATCTCGATCAAAGCGGCGCATGACGAACAGCTTGGTGTTATCAGACAGATAGAACTCCGGCACCGGGATCCCCACCTCCTTGGCAACGGACATGCAGAGAAACTCGTTGATTGCCAGCCCCGGGAACTCGTCCCGCCCGCTTTTGATAATCAGATCAGATGTTTTTGAGGTGAATCGCTGCGGCGTACCGCTGTGCTCCTCTGGCACCAAAACCTTGGGCTGCACGCCCGAAATTCCAGCGCGTAGGATGTAGCGGTCCACGAGACCAGCAAATATGTCTTCTGCACCATCCCAGGTCAGGATTTCCTCCAGTCGCTCGCCAGGGAACTGCTGGCGACGCAAGAGCGCATCCACCTCAGGTGAACTCACTGCTACCCGCCCGATTGGCGAGCTACTACCCGAGAGCGCCAACAGCAGCATCGGATCAACATTCACGACCTTGGCCAGACGGTTACGCAATTGCTCCAGAACATAGCCCTCAGGCAAATTCATCTGGAAGATCGGGTGCAGTTCTCGGTGACGGTATTCATCCAGGCGCAACGGCATCAGAAGACTGATCGCAGCATGAGCCGCAGCGTCTTCACGGTAACGAAACAGGTAGTCGCCAGCGGAACTGAAGACTGTCCCGCTCTCCCCTCCTGGTGTTGCAACCCGCAGCATGGCCGTCATCAGTCGAACACTCCCTGAATCTCATCCAACGTTGGCATGGCCGCAGGCTCTAGCGCGAATTCGCAGTCCAAGGCGCCCACCACTCGAGCATAAGCAGCCATCCCTACAGAGGGGTCGCCTCGCTCGATTGCGATAACCTTCTGCCGAGTAACGCCGGCCAACGCCGCCAGTTTGGCTTGAGTGAACCCGCGATTCAGACGGCGCTGGCGAACCTGCTGACCAAGGCGTGCGATGATAAAAGAAGAATCCATGTTCTACATACGTAACAATTTAAAGTAAATGTAACGTATACCTAACCTTGAAAAATATCAAACTACCCCCGCAGGTTCAGCCCCAGTGCAAACACCGCCGCAGCCAGCGCAACCAGCGACACGGCATTGCGACTCAGGTAGGCAACCCAGCCCGGTGCGGCCAACTGCTCCAGCTGGGCCTGGCAGTGGCGCTGGTTGTCCAGCAGCGTGGCCAGCTGGGCTTCCATGCGGTCCACGCGCTGGGCCTGGGTGCTGGTGGCCAAGGCGAGCTTTTTCAGCGCCGTGGTCACGGTGGTCGACAGGCTTTCCCTGGCTAGCGTGCTGGCGGCCAGGTGCTTTTTCAGCTCTTCGAGCTGCCCTTCCTGGGCCAGTAGCTTGTGCTGGTGCTGTTCGAGGTTTTTCCGGATCACGGCCTCTTTTTGCACGCGGGCCAGGGTGCTGGTCACCAGCTTCTGGTGCTGCGCATCGATCTTGGCGTCCAGGGCCGTCAGTTCGGTTTGCTGGTTGCCCTGGACCCAGGCCAGCCGCTCCACTTCCTGGGTGCAATAGGCGTAGCCATCGGCCAGTGCCAGCAAGTCGTCGATCTGCTGCTTGAACTCGCACAGCACCACCAGGGCCCCTTCCTGGTTGCCCTCCAGCGTCACCGCGTCCGCCTGCAGGCGTTCGATCTCCCGCACCAGCGCGTCATTGAAGCCGCGCAGCACCTTGTTGTTGGCCGTGTGCAACTGGGTCAGCAGTTGCACCACGCTCTGGGTCACCGCCAGGCTCTCGCCCACCTGCCGGACCATGTCGGCCAGGTCTTTGTCGTTTTTGCCGGTGAGGCCGCCCCAGAACGAGTCCCAGGTGCCTTGCTGCCGGAACGCCTCGAGCTGCTCACGCGCGCCCTTGTTGTTGACGATGGCCTCGTGCAGTTTGCGCAGCCCGTGCTCGAAGTCCTTGAGCTGGTCGCGCTCCTCGCGCGGGGCAGGCAGCGCATCAGTGGTGGGAACCGGCTCGATCATCCTGAGTCGACCGGTGAACTGGGTGGCGAGCTCGGTTGTAAGTTTGAACACCTGTCAGGACTCCTGGGTAATGCGGTTTTTGTTCGATTGCAGCAGCGCCGAGTAGTCGATCGCCCGCACTGCCCGATGTTGCGCCAGGCGTTCGCGGTGGGCACTGGCCTCACGGGCCAGGGTGTCCACCGACTGCGCGTATTCCATCAGCCCTTCGGCCATCAGCCACTCGTTCTCTTGCACCTGGATCAACTGCAACGCCGCCGCGCGCTTGGCCTCCAGCGCCTCGTGCCAGCCGGTCTTGAAATCCACCAGGAAGGCGACGATGGGCGGCACGACTTTTTGCAGGTGGTAACTGCACAGCCCGAAACCGATGGCCGCAATCACGCAAGACAGGTACGGCGCGGCCACGCCGACCAAGGGCAGCAGTTGCGCCTCGATGATCGGCTCGATGCCATCCCAGAAAATCAGCGTGCCGCTGACCACGACGGTCTCGACGATTTTCTGGATGAGTTCTTCCCTCGGCAGGGTCTGGGCACCCTTGTAGAGCTGCCAGGCGCCCTGGGCAAGGTCGAACAAGTTGCGGCTCAGGTTGTAGACCTGGCGCACAGCCTTGGACAGTGCGTTGACGATGAACTCGACCACACCGTTGAGCAGCTTCAGGGGCGCAGCGACAATGCGCTCCACCACGGCCCAGATCTTCTTCAGAAAGCGCTCGACACGCGCTTTGAGGCGCGTAGTGCCGCCCATGAACAGGTCGACCAGTTCATCCTTGATGGCGATGATCGCGGCGGCGGTCAGCTGCTCGAAGACCTGCCACCCCGAGTTCTTCAGGGCCTCCTTGCCCGCACCCAGGGCCACCTCGCCGGCACTGCCCATCGAGTCCTTCATTTTCTTCGCTTCGATGTTGCTGCGGATGCCCTGCTCTTCCTTCAGCTCTTCCTTGCGGTTGACCGGAGGCTTCTCGTTCTTGATCAGGAATGCTTCAAGCGCAGCTGCGGTTTCTGCCGAGTCCATGACCACGAACTTGACAGTGCACCCGGCCTCAAGCTGGTCTGCCAGCTTGTAGGGCTTGCGGTTTTCGCTCTTGGCCCGGCCGCGGTACTCGTTCATGTGCCCATCCTGCCAGCGTTGACGCATGTTGGTGCTGTCACCGATGTAGGCCAGGTTGCCGTTTGCGTCGTACACCACGTACACGCCGGGCTTGTCGGGCAGCTCGTTCAGGCTGGAAGGGTCGTTGGCGCTTACCGACAGCGCACCGTCAAATTGCAGCGTGGCCAGCGAGCCGATACCGGCCGACAGGCTCTTGAAAAGGATTTCCTTCCAGGCAACACCCCGGTTGGCAACCTGCATGGCGCTTTGCGCGGAGGTCGCGGCGAGGGTGTCCTTACCTGTTTGGCGCAGATCCGCTGACTTGGCATTGGGCTGGGAATTCTTTTTGTTGCGAAAACCGGCCACGAGCTTGCGGTTGGTGTTCTCGATCGCTCGGTCGACAATCAGGTTGGCGAGCGGCGACAGCGTCCTGTGTTCGTATGGCTGGTTCATCATCCCTATCCGGATAGCTCGGTCATGGGGCGGAAAGCTATCAAAATGACATCACTCGATCTACTGGTGGGATGCTTGAAAAGTCGAAAACTGGCGTTTTGGAGCCGCCCGGCAGCCCCAAAACACGGGTTATCAATCCACCCGCACAAACACCTGCTTGGCCATGTTGTTGCCACCGATCGACTCAAGCCGCTTGCCGTCGTCCAGAACGCGCACGTTGATCAGCGCAACCCCGTTGGCATCACGGGCCACGACCACATCGTCCTTGCGCTCCCACTCGTCGACTTTGATCTTGTTGCCCGCAGAAATGATGTAGCCACTGGAGAACTCGACCGTCTGCTTGCCTGCGCTGAAGCCCATCACGGTGGTCTCGGCCTCGTAGGTGCCATCCAGCGCATCGTTGCCGCAGCCCGCCAGTACACAGAATGGCAATGCTGCCAGCACGTATTTGAAACGACGCATAGGTATTCCTTGTCAGTAGGTCATTAAATGAAACGGTGGCACGCCTTGCGCACAGGGCGAAAGCCGCGTGCCACCTGAACGGCAATCAACCCTTGGCGGTGCCCACCAGGGAATCGATCAACATGGCCGAGGCGGTATCGCCGTTTTCCAGCACCAGTTGGCGGATGGACTTGCCGAAGCCTGCCAGCGGCGTGTCGAAGGTGAAGTCGGACTTGCCCTGGTAGCTGGCCGCGAAGCGGATCACGTTGTCGGACCAGCTGACGCGGTGCCCGCCTGCCGCCAGGTTGTAGCCATTGAAGAAGGCTGCGGCCACCGGCGTGGTGCCATCGACATCGGCAGCATTCAGGTCAGCGCCAGCCGCTACCAACGCCTCGGCATAGCTGTGGTTACGCTGGGCCATGCAGGCATGCAGGGCGGTTTCGCCACCGTAGGCCTTGGCATTCACGTCACTGCCCTTGAGCAGTGCCTGGAACAGCGCTTCAGGCTGTTGAGCGGCGCCAGGGCGACGTTGCAGGGCACCGGCTTTCTGACAGAACACCGACAGGGCGGTGTCGCCATAGACGTTGTGCGCCTTGAGGTCTTCCTTGCCCGCCAGGGTGATCATGTGGGCGAAGCTGCAAGAGCTGTAGTCGCTGCCCGCCAGGCAGTTCATCAGGCGCGTGTTGCCGTTGATATCCCGCCCCATCGGGTCGGCGCCTACCGAGACCAGGTAGTCATAGGCATTGTCGGCGACCACGGTGATCAGCGGCTTGTTCTCATAATGCAGGCGTTGATTGACATTGATGCCGGCGCTTTTGAGCAGGTAGGCAAAGGCGTCCAGGTCCTTGATTTCTTTCGCCCAGTCCGAAGTGCGTGCCTGGCCCTGCGCGGCATCCCACAGGCGCATGGCCATAGGCGAGGTGTCTGGCGGGCTGTCGAGATCCCGCACCTGGGCCGACCCAGGCTGATAGTTGACCCACACGCCTGCCTGCTCGTCGTCTTTGTAGCTGCCCTTCTCGGACACCGTGCCGGCAGGCCAGCCACGAACGAAATACACCTCATACAGGCCGTTCTTCTTGCCCGCGCTGTAGGTCACCTTTGTGGCCGGCACCGAAGTGCCATCGGTGAACGACGTCCAGGTCTCGCGCACGCCATCGAGCTCGCCAGCCTTGTAGGTCGCGCGGTCTTTCAGGACGCCCTGGTAGTCATAGTGCTCCACCAGGCCATCGAGCTTGCCGGAGCCATCGCTGGCGAAGGTCTCCAGCAGGGTGAGTTTCTGCTCGCCATTAACCACCCGCCACTCGCGCTGGGTGCCGACACGGATGGCGCCCTTGCGAAAATCAACGGTCGGGATCTGCGTGCTGTCACCGACCTGCAGGCCGGTGGCGCAATCGTAGCTTTGTTCGCTACGGCGCCCGCCTTCGAGGGTGAGGACGGTTTCCAGGTGGTCAGCGAACTCACCTTTGCACCAGGTTTTCTTGGGGCCGACGAACGCACCGTCCTGCAACTGGCCTTCTACCAGCAGCTTGCCGTCCTGGTCGAACTCCTTCCATTCCCCGACCACTTTGCCGTCTTCTACCTTGAACGACTGCAGTACCCGGTCACCCACCTTGTGCACCACGGTGCCATTGAGCCGCTCGCCCGATTTGCGCTCCAGGTACAGCGCATGCGGCGAACCGACGTTACCGGTGTAACTGGTGACTTCGTCGAAGTTGTATTCAGAGTTGCAGCCTGCCAAGGCAGACGCCAGGGCACAGAGAACGAAACGCTTTTTCATGAATATCCTTGTTGAAATGCGTGCAGCCTGTTGATGAGCATGGCTTCGCCAACGCCCAGGACTGGCCTGGGTGTAAGGGGTTTATGCAATGCGCAGGGTGGCCAGTAGTACGGCGGGAGGGGATCGCCTTTCCATGGTTGACCGCTCTAGGATGCGGGTTGTGGCGGGATTATACATAGCGGCCTAATGATGGCCAAGCTAATGATCCTGGCCTTCGAGACCCATAGGGGGCGCAATGCGGCGCCCCCCCCGCTTCAGTACGGCGCGACAGGCACTGTAGGTAGCCTCGTCACAACCGGCTGCGCGAGAAACGTGTTCCGATCCATCTGTTCACTACAGCTGTCTGTTGCGCGGGATGATTCAATCCAGATTCAACCACGGCTTCAGCTCGGCTCGGTTCGCCAACACCAACTGCTGCGCCTCAGGCCTTGCATCATGCACGTTAGGGTTTACCTGGAAGCGCTTCACCACATATTTCACCAGGGCCTGGGAGCTGCGCACCAACAGTTGGCCACCGGTCATGCCGAAGTCCACTTCGATGATTGCCCGCTGCGCCTGCGTCAGTCGCTCGTCGGGCTTGAAGATCACATCGACCGGCGTGTTCCACTCAAGGTCCTGGTCGATGCCATTGTCCGTTTCACCTTCGTGCAGCTCTGGCACGCCGCGAAAACGGCTGAGTACAAAGTCCCGGTAGGTGCGGTTTTTTTCGCAGTACGCCCGCACGTGCCAGCGCATCCCGGTGTACACCAGGGTGTGCGGCGCGATGGTGCGGCCTTCGGGGTCAGGGCTTGAGAACGACACATACTCGATATCCAGGCGCCGCTTCTCGCGGCAGGCCTTGAGCAGCGGCCGCAGCACCTCAGGCTTTACCGAGCGGTCCGGGACTTTGAGCACCTCGGTGTGGGCGTAGGCCAGGGCCAGGCCTTCGATGTGTGGTGCGCGCTCGTTGTTCTGGTTGAGCAAGTCCAGGTAGGCGCTGGCACTGTCATCGATGAACAACGGCTTGAACTGCCGCGTCGGTACGTAGCCTTTGATCTGCTTGTCGTACACCAGGTTTTTCGACGCGTAGTCGTTGATGTAGGTGTTGATGTCCTTCGACGCCTGCTGACGGCTGATGCCGAAGCTCTGCATCAGGTGATTGGTGGTCAGGCGGCCTTCCCACCACACCACCGTCTCGATCAGGCGGTAGCGCAGGGCCAGGTCCCAACGGGTTTGCTCCATGCGATGCGTGCGTTTCATCCGGGTTCCTGAATCAGGAGCACAGTGCGTGCTCAGACAATTGACGTGTCGTTAAATCCTACATGTCTAGCCAGTTTTAACGCAAGGCTGCCTCGATATGTAAAGTAACCAGGCATATGCAGCTCACGCCGTCCTTGACGCAGCCACGCCCTTGCCACCACGCGAACGCCGCGTCAGCCGCGGCACCGCGTGCCAACGCCACCGCCATGCCGGCCCCTTCACTGCCCTGAAAAAGCCCGTGGAACCTGCACCATTCCTTTACCTGTACAAGTCTCCAATATGGACATGTAGCAAAACTAGACATATTGTTTGGCTTACAGGCAAACCGCCACTACTCAAGGAAGCAACCATGGACGCCCTCGAAATCACCCTGCTTGGCACCACCGGCATTATCCTGCTGATGGTTTGCCTGACGCACGCACGCCAGGGCGAAATGTGGAGCCTGCTGCAAGGCGATCGCGAACTGGAGCGAACCGCGCGCATTCACAAGCAGGAGAACAACGAGCTGCGCAGCGCCCTGCGCGCCGAGCGCGAGCATGTGAGCCAGCTGCGGCGCCAGGTGCAGGTGTTGCTGGGGCTGGTGCCCGAAGGTTGAGGCCTTACCCCGCCTGCATGCCCGTATACTCTTCACCTGCACCCATCACGGAGCACGTTCATGCCCTACCCCATCGAACACAAACTGGTCATCGGCGTCGCCTCCAGTGCACTTTTCGACCTTACCGTGTCGGATGACATCTACAAGACCGAAGGCGTCGAGGCATACCGCCAGCACCAGGAGCAGAACCTGGACGAGCCCTTCCCGAAGGGGGTCGCCTTCCCTTTCATCCGCCGCTTCCTCAGCATCAACCAGGCGTTCCCCGATCAACTGCCGGTAGAGGTGGTGCTGCTCTCGCGCAACTCGCCCGAGACCGGCTTGCGGGTGTTTCGCTCCATCAGCCACTACACACTGGATATCACCCGTGCAGCGTTCATGTCCGGCCGCTCGCCCCACGAGTACATCCCGGCCTTCAATGCCTCGTTATTCCTCAGCGCCAATGAGGACGATGTGCAGCGCGCAATCGACGCCAGCTACCCCGCCGGCCTGGTGCTGCCGACGCGCATCTACGACGATGAGATCGACACCGAGCTGCGGGTAGCCTTCGACTTTGACGGTGTGATTGCCGATGACGAGGCAGAGAGCGTGTACAAGCAGAACGACAACCTGGATGACTTCCAGGCCCACGAGCGCGCGCGCAAAGCCATCCCCCACCAGCCAGGGCCTTTGGCGGACCTCTACCGCAAGCTTTCACACATTCGCACGCTGGAAGACCAGAAGCTGGCACAGGACCCGGGCTACAAACGCATCCTGCGCATTGCCATCGTCACCGCGCGCAACGCGCCGTCGCATGAGCGGGTGGTGACCACCCTGAAGGATTGGGGCGTGTCGCCAGATGAGTGCTTCTTCCTGGGTGGGATGGAAAAACCCAGAGTGTTGTCGATTCTCAAGCCCCATGTGTTCTTCGATGATCAGCGCAGCCACCTGCAATCGCCAGCGGGGGATTTGCCGATGGTGCATGTGCCGTTTGGGGTGGCCAACAGGGTGCCTGGCAAGAACAGTGGTGTCCGTTTGGTGGAAACACGGACACCACTGGCTGAACGCTTACCGGCCCCTAAACAAAGGTAAACGTCAGCTGACTCACAATCGCCATGGCCTTGGGCTGGATCGACGCACTGACCTTGTCATCCAGCGCACCGTGAAGGTGGAGGTTGACCAGGTTGTCGGCAATCGCCCGCTCCAGCTCCGCACCCGGGTTGATCGGGTAGCCAAAGGTCACCGACAGGCTGGCGCCTGGCGCAACCTCCTGGTTGTCCGGGTTCCAGAACTGCACGGCCAGGTTGGCCGAATAGCCGGCGGGCAGAATGAACACGGCACCGGTTTGCGTGCCATCGCTGCCAAGCGTCAGTGGCCCGAGCAGTACTGGGGTTTGTTGCGCTGTGACGGTGTCGCACAACAGGCTCACCCGGGTACCGGCCAGGCCAGAGGCGGACAGCGTGATGGTGATCGGCGAAGTGGTGAAGCTCGGCGGCACCTTAAGCTGCTGACGGCGTATCCACTGCTTGCCACTGACCTGCGCCTGGGAGCGGATACCAATGGTCGGGGTCTGGCCAATCAGCTTGGCCAGGTCGAGCCAGTCTCGCACCGCCGGGATCGGGTCGGGATGGGCCCCGGCGTTCACCTGGGCAATCAGGTTGAAGTAGCTGTTGGCTGGCAAGGCCGGGGGCGTCCAGACGAAGGCCTCCTCGCCTACACCGATATGCCCCGGTGGTGCGCTGACCGGCGTGCAGTCCAGGCCATCGGCTGTGGTCAGCGCGTTGCCTTTGAACGTTGCAGGCAACAACAGCACCTGGGCCGGCGCGTAGTACAGGGAAAACGCATTGCTCTCGGCTTTGCTGCCACCGTTCATACCACGCAGGTAGTAGTAGTTGGGCACGGCGGCGAGCGGCTGCACGTTGTAGGCCTGCTCCCAACTGCTGACCGTGCTGAACGCGTTTTGCGGGTTGTCCACCACCTGGTCGCTCTGGATGATATCCGGGCACAGGCCCAGCGGCCCCTTGAACGGCAAGCTGCCGGTGGAGGCCAGGTTGTTGCGCAGGTAGAGCGTCTGGCTGGCGGCCTGACTGCTGCTGAACAAATTGACGACTGTTTCGCTCATGATGTTTAACTCCTTGTATTCATCAAAGGACGTGCAAGCCGTCTGCACCCAGCGGTACCACCGGGCGTGGACGAATATCGGCGACTTCGGTACCGGCATAAGCCCGGTGCAGGGCATGCGACAGGGCGTAGTCCACCAGGCCGCGGTCCAGTGCTTCCTGCACTTCCAACGCCGAGCCATCAGAGAAGTACGACGGGGTGATATCGATCGCGGCGCCCGGCTGTGAGTCCGGCCCGTTGTTCTGGTACAGGTTGAGCGTGAGCAGCGCGCTGTAGCCCGGCGACAATGTGCAACGCACGCCAACGAACTGCCCCACGGCTGGCATGGCGACGTTGCTGATAGTGATCGGGTTGCCTTTCGAGTCTGGCTGGCTGCAGGTCATCGACAGCGTCCAGCCAGTGGCCGGGAAGCCCGTATTGGTGACCTGCAGCGAGTACTCGCGGCTGCCCGCAGTCACGTCGCTGGGGATGATCAACTGTGAGCTCATCTGCCGCGTCGGCGAACGCCCCGTCTGCATCGACACGTTGCGCCAACCGAACTGCAGGTTGTTTCTGATCAGCGCGGCCATGTCCAGCTGCGAGAACACATCCGGGAACGGGTTGCCGGCGTTGTTCATCCAGGTGATGAAGCAGTAGTGGTCACTGCCCCCGCCTGGCGGTTGCGGGTTGCTCCAGACAAACGTATCAGCCGCTACGCCGATACCCGACGACGCCAGATTGATGATCGATGAGTCATAGTACGGCTGCGTACCGTCCGGGTGGTCGCGGTCGGTGGGGATACCGTACTTGGCCCATTCGCTGGGCCACTGGATGGACGCGCAAGGCACGCCGTACAGCTGCACCTTGGTGGTGCTGCTGACAGCGGCGCCGTTGCGCCCGCGCACATAGATGTAGTTGGCCGTACCTTGGGTAATGGTGCCAGGCGACTGCGTTGCATAGCTGGTCGGCGTGGCCAGCGCGGTCTGGAAGTTGTACACCGGCTGCGTGCCTGCGATCCAGATATCAGGCGATGCCGACAACGGCGAGTTGGCCGGCACCGTGCCGTCGCTGCTCAGGTTGGGGCGCATGTAGATGCCCTGGTTGTAGGCCCCCTGCAGGGCAGCGACCCGGCTGGGTGGCTGGGCAGAAGGCCCGCGCAGCACCTGGCCATGGCCGACCACGGGTGGATTCTTGGTTACGATCAACATTGCCAAACTCCTTTTTGACTACATCGAACGAGTACCGGTGCGCAGCGCACTGGCATCGACGAGGGTGGGTTGTGTTGCAGCAGACACCGACACCACATTCAGCACCGTGGTCGAGGTGTAACAGATCGCATCCAGGGCCGCCTGGCCCAGCAGCGAGAAGCCTTCGGTGGCCAGCACCACCCGTTTCAAGCGCAAGGGTTTGCACACTTCAGGCAGGCACGGGACGATGTTCAGCGCCACGACCGAGCCGCTTTGCCCAAGCGATGCCGGTATGGCTGCGCCGAGGTGGCCCAGGCCATAAAGGAACGTCGCGACCACGCCTATGTCGTCGCGGTTCTCGGGCATCTTCTGCGAGAAGTAGACGAAGATCCCGTCCATCAGCACACCCAGGCAGGTGTAGATCCACAACGTGCGGCTGGCCCCATCGGCCGTGGCACACCCCGGCGCACCACTGGAGAAGATCCACGGGCAGCTGCACAGCTGCGCAGCGGTTTCCAGGGTAAGCGCCACGTAGCCAAGGATTTCGGGCGGCCCCGACTCCGGTGGCAGGCTGTCGCTCAGGGCCGTCAAACTGCCGTAGAAGAAGTAGGCAACCGAGCCCAGCACGCCGGTCACCAGCGCCAGGTCGCGTGGCAACCATCCGCTCCAGCCATCTGCCGCCTGCACCAGCACCTGGCGGCCAGCCGGTTTGAGCCCGGTGGCGACGAGCAGCGAGTCGGCATTGAACGCGGCCTTGAAGCGCAACACGCTCGCCTCGTCCGGGAACGGGGCCTTGTTTTGCAGGATCTTGAACAGCACCGTGCCCGGCACCGCCAGCACCAACGACATCAAGTCCAGCGTGGTGAGGTCCGAGCCGTTGGTGATCAGCCGGTACAGGTCACTGACGAACGGAATGTTCCACTTGGCGTTCATCAGCGTCTTGAGGCCCGTGATCAGCGTCGCGACCGTTTTCAGCATCGCGTCGATCACCGCCTGCACGCCCGACAGCACCGCCTGCAGCACGCCTTCGACAACGCTCATCAGCGCTGCCAGCAGCTTGCGGAAGATCTCGTCCGGTGCCGTGCCCAGGTCTTGCAGGTACGCCAGCGCCTGGGCAAACGCCTGGGACGACTCGGTAAAGTCGACCAACTGCGCCAGCTCTTCCAGGAACTGGCTGAACGGGCCGTCGGCCGTTTGCATCAGCGCTGCGGCGGCCATGCTCGACTGCGCTGCTGGCGCATTGTTGATCAGGCCGTTGTAGACGATGTTGTTGGCCACCGCCCTGGACGTGGCCGGGTCATCCGGCGTGTTGGCCTGCTCGTACCCTCCCAGGCTGTAACTGCCGGCCAAGGTGTTGCGGGCCTCGGCAAACCACTCCTGCAACTGGCGTTGCAAGGTGTCGATGCTGCCATCGACGATTCGCTGGATACCCCCCGTGGCGCCCACCAGGAAGTCGAAACCGCTGTTGACGATGTGGGCAATGGCCTCGTGGGTGCGCAGAATGTCGCCCCAGTTGAACAGAAACGCCAGCCACTCATAGAGCTGCTGGAAAAACACCTTCACCGCCGAGAACACCGCCTCGGCCAGGTCGAACGCTTTCTCGACCGTGTCCACCAAGGTTTCGAACAGGTACGTGACGCCGTCCACCACAAAGTGGAACGCTGCCTGTATTCCGGCACTGACCGTGGTCACCACGAAGTCGACCACCTTGATGATGCCCTGGGCGACGCCGGCGATAAAATCACCGATGTCCGTCAGCCAGCTGAACCACCCGCCCGACAGCGAACTGCTGCGCAAGGCCATCAACAGCCCCGACGCCGCATCGGCGGACAAGTCGGTAAAGCGTACCTCGCCATCGCGCACACTCAAATGCCAGTGCTGCTCCGGCACCACCGCCAGGTCGAGCAAACGGGCGCCAGCAAGCGCATCGCTGCGCACCGACACCCCGGCGCGAGGCCGGCGCGGGTCCACATAGGGGGTTGCCGCCGAGGCCTTGCGGTACACGGGGCTGGTCAACTGCAGGCTGCGGCTGACCGCCTCGGCCACCGCGTTGGCGGTGTACTGCTTGTGGTACTCATCGCGCAGCAACGGCGCACCACTGGCGAGCTTGGCGTTCATCAGCTCATCGCCCGTGGTGACACTGAGCCTGTCCTGCACCTCGGCATCCTGGCGAATTTCGATGCGCTCGCCGGGCGACATCAACGACGGCACTGCGACCAGAATCGCCGGCGCAGCCAGCGCACTGACCTGCTGGGCAATCGACAGCACCCCCGCGCTGTTGGTCAACAGGCGCACCGGCCGGCGCGGCGTGACGTAGTAGACCCCACCGTTGATGGCCAGCCGCGAAGGCTCCTCGGTCCAGACCTCGACCGGCGTGTCGCCCAGCGGTGTGCCCACCTCGCTGAACAACGTGACATCCGTGCTGTACGAAGCGAAGTCCTCGATCTTGCCACCGGCCTGAACCTCCAGCGCCGCAATATTCCAGTTACCGCTGAGGGTTTCGCGGGTCAGTTGAGTGACGGTGTTTTGCTGCGCTTGGATCGCGAACACCGCCAGGCCGCCCTCTTCCACTGTGGCCTGGAACGACTGCACGCCTTTGTACACCGGCGTCGGCTGCGCCCAGCCCGTGGCCGAAGGCGCGGTTTGGCTCGCGTGGTACAGCGTGTTGTCCACGCCCAGCAAAAGCGCATTGAGCGCCGGGCGCGATGGCAGCACGGCCACCTGCTTGAACGACGCCCCCACCGTCAACTGCGCCCAGCTGTACGGCTGCTTGCCCCCCCCGACCAGGCAATAGGCATTGCCATCGGCAAGCACCGCCAGCACCTGGGTATTGCCCACCCCATCGGTCGCCGCCGCCACGTCCAGGCTGCGAAAATTGGCGGCAATCGCCGGCCGGCTGAGCTGCCCGGTGCTGAGGGTGTATTCGAGAATGACCGTATCGAACACCGAGAACGCCACATTGGCGTCGCTGTTGCCCGTCCACACCGCGTTCAGGGTCTGCAACTGCAAGGTGGTGCCATTGAGCGAGGCAGGCGCACGGCCAGCCCACACGCCCCAGCTGAAGTTGTACAGCGTACCGACCAGGCCCTTGGCCTCGATCAGCACCCCGATGTAGAGCTTGTTGTTGATGCGAGTGGTGGTGATGCGCGCAATGCGTATGGCATTGGAAGGCAGCGGCACATCGATCATTTTCACCGCCGACCAGCGCACCGCCGATGTCGGCTGCTCGACGCAGTACAGCAAGTTGGTGCCTTGGGCGGCGAACAGCACGATGTCACCGCCCGGCGTCAGGCCGGTGGCGATCACCTCACCGGTCAGCCCGGTTTGCGTCGCGCTGTTGGCTGTGGCGCTTTGCGGGTCGGGGTAGATGTTCCAGACCTGGGTATTGCTGCCGCTGGTGAACAGCTCCACATCACCACGGCCGTTGACGATGGCCGAAGCAGAGCTGCCACCGTGCACGGCGCTGGCCATGCGGTAGTTCTGCATGAAGCGCGATTCTGGGACGACGGTGACGGGAGTACGGGCGTGCGGGGGCGACGACGCTAATCTTTCCATGATTTGCTCCGGGGGGCGGGTTGATCCATCGACGAAGAGAGTAGGAGCGATTTGGGAAGAGGCTTCGTTTATTTTGGAATACCGGGAGTAGCGATTTGCTATCAGCTTGTTTACAGAAGCTCACACGAAGCCCCGCGAACACCGGCAAAGCCGGTGCCACACCCCGCTAGTGCAAGAACTATGTTTTGATCTGCTAGGAGGCACTCCACAAGGAACCCAGTGATGAACTGCCATATCCGCTTGGCGAAGCCAGACGATGCCGACGACATGAGCCGTGTCGTGATAGCTGCATTACACCGGTCGAACGCAGCTGACTACGATGCCGACACGCTCTTGCGCGTGGAAGGATCTTTCAGCGCGACCGCCATCGTTGAACTGCTCTCTCGACGTCTGGTTTACGTGGCATTGATCGAAGGTGAAGTGATTGGTACCGCCAGCCTTGACGCCGACGTGGTCAGGAGCGTGTTCGTTGACCCTGAATTCCAGGGGCATGGGATCGGCAAACGGCTGATGGCGGTGATCGAGAATGAAGCGATTTGCCGGGGCCTTGAAGGGTTGCGTGTGCCCTCCTCCGTTACTGCAGAAGGGTTTTATGCAGGGTTGGGGTTTTACAAGGTGCGGGATGCGTTTTATGGCGAGGAACGTACGATTGTGATGCAGAAGCAGCTGCTAAGGAATTGATTGCCACACACCATTTTTAACCCCGACTAGAACTACCAGGAAGCCGTAAATTTGCAGTGAAAATCGATTGTTGGCGTATTTGGCGTGCGCTTGATGGGCAACCTTCAACTGCCACGCTTTTTTACGTGCAACTGAATGGGCATAATGATGGCAAACAGCCTTCATTCAGCGCTCTCGCAGCACTGAGCCGCCCCGAAAGGAATCGAATGAACCATTCCGATTTATGCCTCAAACCCATCCACGAACTGCTCACCGATGAACAGGGCAACCCGACCCGCTTCTGGATCCCCGCTTACCAGCGCGGCTACCGCTGGAAGCCTCTGCAGGTTACTCAGTTGCTGGAAGATGTGCGCGAGTTCAGCCGCCGCCGCAATCCCCAGCCAGAAGATTTCTATTGCCTGCAGCCACTGGTGATCAAAGCTACCGCCCAGGGTCAGCTCGAAGTGGTCGATGGCCAGCAGCGGCTCACCACGCTGCTGTTGGTTCTTCGTCATTTCAATGAGCGGCTGGCGGAAAAGTATCGGCAGAAGTTGTTCACCCTCAATTACGAAACCCGCCCAGAGCTGCTGGCGTTTCTGGAGGACCCCAATGAAGCCGATGCCGACAGCAATGTCGACTACTTCTACCTGTTCAATGCCCTGAAAACCATTGAAGACTGGTTCAGCCGCCGCGCTCACGAGGTCGATGAGATAAAGACAGCATTGCTGAACAAGACCCGAGTCATTTGGTTCGAACTGGACGCTCAGGACAATGCGGTAGACGCATTTACCCGCCTGAACGTGGGCAAGATTGCCTTGACCGATGACGAGCTCATTCGGGCACTGTTCCTCAAACGCGGGGACTGCACCGAACCCGATACCGCCGCTCGGCAATTGAAGATCGCCCACGAATGGGACCAGTTGGAAAAAGCCCTTCAGGCCGACGAGTTCTGGTTCTTCCTGAGCAATCAGCAAGGGCGCACACAGAACCGCATCGGCCTGTTGTTCGATCTGGTCGCCAAAGCCGACGGGTTGGGCAATGAGGCGGGCCAGGATGAGCATGGGGTCTTCCATGCCTATAGCCGCAAACTCGAGGAGACTGGCGCCACCTCGAAGGTGTGGCTGCGCATCAAGCAAACCTTCATGATGCTGGAAGAGTGGTTTGAAGACCGCACCCTCTACCACATTGTCGGGTTCCTGATTCATCACGGCATGGATGTCGCTGATATCTGCAAACTCTCGCAGCAAACAACCAAGAGCGCATTCGAACGCAAACTGCGCAAAGAGGTATTTGCCCGCACCGTCGGCGACGAAGACCTCGACACCCTGAAACCCGAAGCGCTGCACTTGTGCATCAGCGAACGCCTTAAAGAGCTGGAATACGGTCGCCATTCACCGGCCATTCGCTCGTTGCTGTTGCTGTTCAATCTGGCCACCCTGCTGGACAGCCCACGCTCCAACTTGCGCTTCCAGTTCGACAGTTTCAAGAACGGTGAATGGGACATCGAACACGTACGCTCGATCGCCTCCAGCCGCCCGCTGCGCCTGCACGACCAACTGAGCTGGCTGAACCTGTGTGCGGGTTACCTTGAAGCACTGCGACCCGAAGAGAAAGCGGGACTGGCCAGCCAGCTGTTGAGCAGCATTCACGCATTCATCAAACAATCAAAGAAAGCCCATTCCGACGAAGCGTTCGAAGCGCTTTACAACAAGCTGCTGGCCTTCTTCCAGGAAACCGATGAAGCGCCTACGGACCATCGTATCTGCAACCTGGCCCTGCTCGATAAAGCGACCAATCGCAGTTACAAGAACGCCGTGTTCGCGGTCAAGCGCAAAGCGCTGCTAGCCCTAGACCAATCGGGGATCTTCGTGCCGCTGTGCACCCGCAATGTATTCCTCAAATGCTACAGCCCACAAGCCGACAACGTGATGGTCTGGAGCAAGGACGATCGCGACGCCTATCAAGCTGAAATCAACCGGGCCCTGGTGGGCTTCTTCAGTGCAACCCAGGAGATTACCCGATGAGCGAGTCAGGCACTCAGATCACCCTGAAGCAGCTGATGAGCCACCATCAGCGCATTCAGATTCCGATGATCCAGCGGGACTATGCCCAGGGCCGCCCAGCCGTCGAAGATGTGCGTGAAGAGTTTCTCGGCAATCTGCAGCATGCATTCTCGTTGGCTTCAGATGATGCCGCATTGCCCCTGAACCTCGACTTCATCTACGGCAGCGTCGACATCGAAGGGCCGCCACGATTCCTGCCCCTCGACGGCCAACAGCGACTGACCACCCTCTTCTTGTTGCACTGGTACCTGGCCTGGCGTGACGACTGCCAGGCCGAGTTCTGCCGAATTTTTTGTGAAGGCACGGGCTCGCGCTTTTCTTACAGCGTACGCCCTAGCAGCGCCGAGTTCTTCGATGAGCTGGTTAATTTCTGGCCGGCGCGCAACGCCGCAGACGGCACTTCATTGGCCAAACTGATCAAGAACCAAGCCTGGTATTTCCGTTACTGGCGCCTGGATCCGACCATTCAGTCCTGCCTGATCATGCTGGATGCTATTCACCAACACTTCAGTGACGTCACCGGGGCCTACTCACGGTTGATGGACGAAGAACAACCGGTGATCACATTCCAGCTGCTTGACCTTGATCACTTCGGGCTCTCCGACGATTTGTACATAAAAATGAACGCCCGGGGTAAGTCGCTCACCGCCTTCGAGACATTCAAGGCTCGCTTCGAGCATGAATTAAAGGGCCAGTTCGGCGACGAGACTCGCGATATCGGCGACCAAGCGTTCACCGTCGCAGATTACTTCGCACGCTGCATGGATACCCGCTGGGCTGATTTCTTCTGGAGGTATCGCGACAAGGAAACTCACCTTTTCGACGATGCCATCATGAACTTTTTCCATGCAGTGGCATTTATCTGTCGTAACCCGGAGTCCGCAGGGTACCTGGAGGACATCAGCACCTTCAGGACCACGCCACTGAAGTCAGCCTATGCCTTGTACCATAAGGGTGGATGGCTGGAGCGCGAGTTCTCCACCACACTCATGTTGCTGCTGGAAACCTGGAGTGCACAAAGCACCCAGTTCACGCCGGTACTCCCACCCAATCCGTACTTTAACGAAGCGGCGATGTTCCAGCGTCTGGTCCACGAACCGATGACACTCGCCTATAACGACCTGGTGCAGATCTTTGCCTACGTCGCCTTCTTGCGTGCAGCGGGCAAGCAGCCAGAGCCAGAAGCCCTTCTGGCGTGGATGCGGGTAATCTACAACTTGTCGATTAATTCCAGCTTCGAGCGGCCAGCCGATATGCAACGTAGCCTGCTGGCGGTGCAGGCCCTGCTGCCCCATGCCAGCGACATCCTTGGCCACTTCGCGACCAGCGAGAAACCCACTACCGGCTTCTACTTGCAGCAGGTCAGTGAAGAGCAGCTTAAAGCCGAGCTGCTACTCGCCCACAGCGGGTGGCGCGCACTGATCGAGCGCGCAGAAAAACATGGCTACTTCAAAGGGCAAATCGAGTTTCTGCTTGAGTTCAGTGGCGTTCTGGACAAGCGCCGTAAGGCGGCACTGCCGCAATGGACAGCCAGCCAACATGTTGCGCTGCAGAAGCGTTTTTCCGAATACCTGAGCAAGGCGGAAAAGATGTTCAATGCGCGCGGCCTTGATAGCCGACCGGACTACCGCTGGGAACGCGCATTGCTGACATTGGGCGACTACCTGTTGCCAAGTGGCTACAACTATTCGTTCCTCGTCAACTCGGCGTCGGAGCAAGCCAGTTGGAAGCGGCTGTTGCGCGGCGGTGTTGGGGAGAACGTTCAGGAAGCGCGCGCGCTGTTACATAAGCTGCTGGATCAAATCGACCTTGACGCTTCGCTCGATGACCAACTCGATGAGTTGATAGCCAGCGCCAAAGGCCTGGAACCTTGGCGCCAGATCATGGTGCAAACGCCGGCGATCTTCCGCTACTGCGGTGAACATGCACTGCGCTGGGAGGGAAACTACATCTACATGCTCACCAAAAGCCGCATGAGTGGCATGCATGCCGAGCTGTTCAGCTATCACCTGCACCTTCAGCTTGCTGAGGAAACTGTCCAGAAATCCCTCTTGCCGCTACGAGCAGATACCTATGAGGCCGCCAGTGGCTCGGAGTTTGAACCGTTCCTGTACATCGCACTCCCCTTCCAGAACCACACCGTGTACCCCTGGATTTTTTCACGCGCAGGCGCCTTCAGAATCGAGGTAGGTCGAAAAGCGTTGAAGCCTGTGCCTGACCTGGAAAAAATGCTGATCAATACCTTTGAGTTTGAGGTGCAGAAAGAAACGTTGAAGCTAGACGTCACACAAGCCGCCATTCATTCCAAACTGCGCGCCATGGCTAAAGCGGTCAAAACCCTGGAAAAACAGATGACTGCTACCTTGTAAGGTTAAATGATCGAGGGAAAGCGGGCACAACTTCGCGACTGTGCCTGCTTGACCCGAAACACGTATTCAGTTTGATCCCGGTCGCGACAGCCACCAGTATCAGGTCCACCCCCGCCTTCCTGCAGTTGGGCAGTTCAAGCACTTTTACGGACCGAGCCGATCACCCCTGGGCAGTGATGACCGGCTCGCAGCTCACAGGGAAGTTCACCGAGTTGGCGATAAAGCACTCATGGTGCGCCTGCTCATG
Source organism: Pseudomonas sp. E1MeOHC2 (assembly GCF_058745025.1). NCBI lineage: Bacteria > Pseudomonadati > Pseudomonadota > Gammaproteobacteria > Pseudomonadales > Pseudomonadaceae > Pseudomonas > Pseudomonas sp. E1MeOHC2. The sequence continues at coordinate 4,603,497 of NZ_CP196675.1, read as the reverse complement.
CAGGCGCACGGCGAAGTCCACGTCCGAGCCTGCGCTCACGGTGATATGTGGGCGCAGCACCACTGAAATGAAATGCCCTTTGCGCTCGCCATCCCCCTCGACCATCACACCCTGTGCCTGGTCGATATAAGCCAGTACCGTCACTTTGTTGACCGCACACAAGTGCAGGTACCAGAGCTTGTGGCACGCCGACAACGAGGCCAGCAGCAGGTCTTCCGGGTTCCAGCGTTGCGGGTCACCGCGAAAGGCAGGGTCCGCCGAACCAAGCAGCGCCGGCTTGCCAGAGGCCTCGATTGCGTAGTCACGGGTGTAGGCCGTATAGCTGGAGGTGCCTGTGCCCTGATTGCCTGTCCAGGTTACCGATACTTCGTATGTGTGCTTGCTCATCCTTTACCTCATCTTCATTCATGGCACCGTTCAGGGTGCTTTCCATTGCCGGTTAATGCGTGACTTCATGGCCGCATCAAAGGCTCGATACCGATCCATTTCTTCACGGGCTGGTAGCAGAGTTGGAGCGGTGGAATTGGCAGTTTCTGACCTTGGACCTCCAGTGCGCCCAGGTGGATGGTCCACTGGGAATCGGCATCGAACTTATCGGTCTGGAAGATCACATAGGCCGAGCCGTAGCGCTTGTTGTTGGTGATCCTGGGGATGTTGCGGTGCACTTCGTCGCTGTTGATGTCGTAGGGCGATGGGCGCGCGGAAGGCGGGTAAACGAGCGGATAGTCGTAGGTTTTGTTGATGCCCAGGTAAAGCTCGGGCCGCGCCTGCAGGCGTGAGCCGTCTTCGAAGGTGATATAGGCCTGGCGGCTGTCGTAGAGGATCGGGATCGGTGGCTCGCCATGGTTAGAGCCGGTCGATGGGCGCTGGCGGTTTTTGTTGTAGGCAATCAGTTGCACATAGAACTCACGTCGCGCGTATTTCTCGCCCGGGTACTCGACGTGCAGGGCTTGCTCGACTGGCCGGTCGCTCCATTGGGCAGCGTGGTCGTAGAGGTAGGTTTCCAGGTACAGGGTGCTCTCGCCCTGTGGACCTGGCACTTTGAACTGAAACTCGGATTGGCAGAGGTCTGCGTAGGCGGGGCGTTCGCGCTGCCAGGGGACGCAGGCGGTGAGGGAGGCGGCGGCCAGCAATAGCAGCAGGGAGCTTGTGCACTTGAGGTTAGTCATGGCCTTCCTTGGGGTTTTGCCAGACGGGCTAGTTTCGAACCCTGAAGGGAGAAAGTCCATGGTGAGGAACGCGGCTAGCCGTCCAAGCAGCCCTGGCCGCAAGCCTGGAATGCCCATTCGCTGGGTCATTTTTTTGTAAATTCTAGGTAAATTATTTTTCACATTTTCTTTTAAACAATTCTCATTTGCGTTAATGTCCCGCCCCGATTGCATTCTGCCCCTGGAATCCAACCGATCGACAAGGACTGTTCCACAATGCCATACCCACCTTTTTCCCGTGCCCTGCTCACCGTCGCACTGCTCGCCGCGACTGCGGTCCAGGCCGAGGAAATTCACGAGCTTGAACCGCTCCCCGCCACAGAACTGCAAGCCTCGTTCGTCACCGCCACTGGCGGCGGCACGGATGTGCGAGATGCACCGGCCAGCGTCAGCGTCATTACCCGGGAAGAGATCGAGCGCCAGCCGGTCTACGACCTAAACACCCTGCTACGCCGCATCCCCGGCGTCACAGGGGGTTACGGCCCCGTGGGCGAGCAGTCGAAGATCAAGCTGCGCGGCCTTGACGACAAATACACCTTGATCCTGGTGGACGGTAAACGCATCGGCAGTTCCGCCGACACAAACTACCGCCGTGATCTGGGTCGCCAGGACATCAACTGGATCTCGCCAAACATGATTGAGCGGATCGAGATCGTGCGCGGGCCGATGTCGTCGTTGTATGGCTCGGACGCCATGGGCGGCGTGATCAATATCATCACCCGCAAGGTATCCCGTGAGTGGAGCGGCTCGCTAAACGTCAATACCACGATCCCAGAAGACTCCGATCGTGGTCAGACCAACCAAACCAGCGTTAACCTCTCTGGCCCTGTCACCGACGCCCTGGGGCTGCGCCTGGGCGCCAACATGACCCGGCGCGCTGCCGACGAAGCCGCGCCGCGCCTCGACGCACTAGGTGACTTCGTTTACAACGACGGCGCCGGCGGTTCCAAAGACCACAGCGTCAACGCCTTGCTTAATTGGCAGATCAACGACAACCATGAGTTGTCCTTCGAGGCTGTCCAAGGCGTGGAGCGTTCGTGGTCGTCGAAGAAAACCTTCGGTGACTGGGGTGACACGGTCGGTGAGGGCTTCGGTGCCGGGCGCCTGACCCGTGATAGCTTCGTGGTCTCTCACCACGGCGACTGGGGCTTTGGTACCTCGCGTATCGACGCCTACCTGAACAAGTTCAACAACGAACTCAGCGAGGGCAAGGCCAACTCGGAAGAAAAAATCGTCGAGGGTAGCCTTAACATCCCGTTTGACCTGCTGGTAAACCAGCGCCTCACCGTTGGCGGCCAGTGGAAACGTGAGCAACTGACCAACACCGACACCCTGGGCACCGTACCGGTTGATTACCAAGGGGCAGTGGTGGGCGGCGCGGAGCTTGAGGGCGACTATTCTGCGCTGTTCATCGAGGACGAGCTGTTTCTGCTCGACAACCTATCGCTGACGTTGGGCAACCGCTTCGACCACAGCGACGAATATGGCAACCACAACAGCCCACGTGCTTACGTGGTCTATCACCCTCACCCTGACTGGACCGTACGCGGTGGTGTGTCACGAGGTTTCCGCGCCCCCAGCCTGAAAGAAGGCAGTGCTGGCGCGGCGACCAACTCTGGCGGTCGCGGTTGTACATCGCTACGCCCGCTGGGTTACGTGACCGGCAGTTGCTGGATGGCAGGCAACCCGAACCTGCGTCCGGAAATCAGCACCAACAAAGAGATTGGCGTCTCCTTCGACCACGACGGTTGGGAGGCCAGCCTCACTTACTTCCACACCGACTTCAAAGACAAAATCGAGTATGCGCCGCTGGGGTACTTCCAGGGCCGCTGGTGGACCATGCTGGAAAATGCTGACAAAGCCCGCACCCGCGGCTGGGAAGGCAGCACCAAAGTGCCGTTGTGGGAAAACGCCAGCTGGCGCACCAACGCCACCTACATGCTCGAAAGCCGCAACCTGTCGACCGGTCGCGACCTGATCAGCTCGCCGAAGCTGTCGTTGTTCAGCGCCATCGACTGGCAGATCACCGAACGAATCGGCACCGAGTTGTCAGCTCAGCACGTGGGCAAGCAACGCGGCCTGGGTACCGACTTCGTCAAGCCGTACACCACGTACGACCTGACCGCCAACTGGGCAGCCACCCGCTGGCTCACCGTGAACGTCGGCGTGCAGAACCTGTTGGATGAAGACCCCCGTGATGACTCGACCAGCTATTACGTACCCGGGCGGGCGTATTTTGCTGGGATAACCACCTACTTCTAATTGGCAGCGGACAACCCAGAATTCGCGCTTCTACGCGAATTCTGGCTTAGGTGGATAGCCACTCGCTGGCGCATGGCGCTCAGCCGAAATGCGCCTGGCGATGGCAGTTAGGACAAACTACACAGACGTTATCCAAATCATCCATGCCGCCATCCGACAGCCTGACGATGTGATGGATTTCAAGATAAGGGCTCGCGTCCGATTTCCTTTTGAAGGGCGCAGGTTTTTGGCAAACCTCGCATGAACCGTCAGCCCTGTGAAGAGCCTCAGCCACTACATCGGGATCCCTGAGCTGCATCAGGCCTGCATTATCCGGGGCGCTTCAAGTGCAGTTCCATGGGTTGCGACGTCAAAGCGGAACCTGGCCGCAAAGGCTCCGGCTCCCCGACAGGACGGAAGCCACTTGATTGATACAGATGCATTGCCGGGCTGTCTGCGAGGGTAACGCCCAAGCAGACACGCTCTGCATCGCGCGTTACAGCCCAGGCGATGGCTGCATCGAGTAAAGCTCTTCCGGCGCCTGTTCCGCGAGACGACGGGGCTACCCACATCTGGAAAAGCTCAACGACAGGGGATTCAGCGTCTAAGGATTTACACCACACCAAGCCACAGGGTTCAGTCTGCTGAAAGGCAATCAAGACTTGGGCGCTTGCGGAACTGGCAACTGCAGAGACGCGTGTTGCCCACGCTGAATCGTCTCTGGCAGCCTCATCTTCGTATCGGCTTGCGAAGGCATCGGGTGAGTCGATCAGGGCCTGTAAACGTAGGTCTCGGTAGACTCGCCATTCACTCGCCGCCAATGGGTGTATGGACACTATGCTTCCTCCGGGTGATTTCCATATGCACGTGTACATGAGAACCGGCGAGCTTGTCGAAGTGTGTGAGCTGATTGCCGGATTTCGCGCGACACATACAGTTACGCGTAATGGCAGAAAAATCAGATTCAGCCCCTTTCCTGTAGGGCATTTCCCAAAGATACTCCCGGCGCCTGTTTTTCGTTGCGGTCGATTTTTCAGCGTTCTAGTCTCGGCGGGTCGTTGCACATAAACGACTAGCTTTGACAGGCTGATGACGACCAAACACGCGGCTTTGCCCTATGGCAGTTGTGTGTGGGGCACCCTGTGTGCGCCGGTTTGGTCTTCACCGGTCTGTCAACCCATGCACAGCTGCCACCACTTGTTTGACAGCAAGCGCTGGTCGCTCTACTGAGGACCAAAAAATGCTGAAGATAGTCCCCGACCCACCCCACAACTTCCACTCCCTGGAAGACACGCTGATGATGGCCGCAGACTACGCACTCTGTGCCGAAGCCGTTGCCCAGCAGGCGATGTTGATGCAACCCAAGTCGCCCTCCTCCTTGTTGATCATGACCTCAGTGCATGAGCTAGAAGCCCTGCGCAGAATACTTGAAGTGGCATTGGCGCAGCTGCAAATGCCGTCGGATCCGACGAGCCAGCACTGAAGGGAGATCAAACAATGGCCACCGAAGAATCCAAATTCACTGTCGGCAAAACCACCTTCTACCAAGGTGAGAACCAGACCCACCCCTTGTTCCGCATCGAACCCGGCATCCCCTGCCAGAGCGCCCGCGAACAAGCCTCGGAACTGATGGGCTACGCCCGCGACCTGTCCATCGACGGCCTCATGGAAGACAAACCCCAACTGCTCTGGGCCTCGCACTACCTCTGCGCCCTGGCCAAGGCACTGCTCGACGATGCTGAACTGGGCATGCTTACAACTTCTTGAATACAACCCCTCTACACGCCCAACGCCGCCCCCTGTAGGAGCGGCCTTGTGTCGCGAAAGGGCCGCATAGCGGCCCCAGCGATCCATGCCCTTCGTAGACGACTTCCAAGAGCCCCATTAATGCCGAAAGACGGCATCGCAACCGTCGCTCGTGAATGCAATCCATATTCCTCCTACGGCCTACCTCAACAGCTCTTCACCGCCGCCCCCCCCCGGAACCACCCAGCATGCCAAAAACCAAGCCTCCAAACTGATGGACTGCGCCTGCTCGCCGAAATTGCCCAGGGCGGCGTGATCGAAGCGCTCGCCCGCGAAGGCGGATTAGATTCGACCTGGTGGGCCGGGCCAGAGATGAGCGCACGCATGAAGCGCGGTGAAGTGCCCATCAAAGACCATCATCCTTGCAGGTTGAGCCGGGCAACACCGCGCTGAGGACTCCTGCATGCCTTTGAGCCCGCCGGTCAAAGCAATCAGCACACCCTCGGGCTCTTCGGTGGTGGCTCTTCGCCTGTTAAACGTTGAATCCCTTTGCTACTTTGGTGACGATAGGACATTTCCTACAACACTCGTCGACAAAGGGCGGCAATCGTGGCGATCAAAGCGGTATCGAAGGAACGAATTCATGAAGCCTTGCGAGAATTTGACCGTGAGCTGAGGAGCAAGCAAGAGTGGCTGGGCTGGGAAGTAAACTCGGCACACCGTTACTCCATCGACCTAGAGGGGGTTCAGTACCCAGCCAAACAAATTGTATCTCTCGCTACCGGCGTACCCGTTAGTGAGTTCTCAGGTAGTGCGACTAACAGCTACTTAGAGAAAAGAGGCTTCAAGGTTGTTCTACTGCGGGTGGATAGCGAAGTTGCTTTGCAATTCACCCCTGGAGCTGTTTATGACCGTAAGACAGAGATAAATGGCCCGTTCGGTGGCAGCCGGCAAAGCGGTATCTCCGCATCCGCTACACATCCTGCAATTTTCATTTTCACAGGGGACAGCGGCGAGCAATACGGTTATGCCGATGATTGGGAGGACGGTGCTTACCTTTACACAGGGGAAGGCCAGCGCGGTGATATGACACTGACCCGTGGCAATCGAGCGTTAGCGGAACATGCGGAAAACGGCAAAGCAATCTATCTGTTTGAATCGCTAGGTAAAGGCAACGGCAATCGCTACAAAGGCGAGTTTTCTTGTGCCGATATCCTTGAGCGTATCCAGCCAGACGTGGATGGACACGACCGTACGGCGTTCGTATTTCGCTTGGTACCAGTAGAGAATGCCGAGCAATTTATTGGGAAGGATTCGCAGGGTGAGGCTGAGCTTCCGCTCTCACTGGCGGCGGCTAGGGAGGCAGCGCTAGCGGCCTGTAAGCCCGTCACCGACAATTTGGGCCAATCCGCCCCACGTAAAATTTACTTACGTAGCCGAAAGATTGCTCACTATGTATTGATGCGAGCAGATGGCACATGTGAGAGCTGCGAAAAGCCGGCGCCCTTCAAAAAGAAGGATGGCTCACACTATCTAGAGCCGCACCATGTTAATCGGCTTTCTGATGGAGGCTTAGATCATCCACGCTATGTGGGAGCGGTATGTCCGAATTGCCATCGGGAGATTCACTCTGGGGTGCACGGCGCAGCGGTGAACGATCGCTTGAAACAGCGGATATATGCCATTGAAAATTAAGGGCTGATTTGAGCGCCCTGTATGCTAGTGCGGGCGTCAACGAACAGGGAACTGAACGTTAGAGACCTATCGAACAAGCGTTCAGCCCAGGGGCGGATGCCACCAGAACGGCACTAGATTGGATTCTGCATACCTGATTTACAGATTTCAGCCATAAAAAAACCCAGCAATGATTAGTTGCTGGGTTTTTTAGGGATTTTTTGGTCGGGACGGAGTGATTCGAACACTCGACCCCTTGCACCCCATGCGTGCGGGATGTACTGAAAGCCTTTAAATCCAAGGCCTTGAGCGGGCGCTCGCTGCAAATGGTGCCGCACTGGACAGGACCGGTTTTCACCATCCCCCGAAAATCTCCCACGGGCTTCGACCCGCCTTCGGCGTTCTGCCGACCGTTTCCTTCATCTATATTGCCACGCACAGACGGGTGGCTTGCGGGTCAGCGAGGCTAGTGCAGAGCAGGCAAATCCTGCCGTGGGTCTGCCTGCACCCAGAATCTGCTAGTTCACCCTACGCAGGTTTCTTATCAGCACCAATGCTAAGTACTGCTGACAACCAAGCCTTGTTTTCAAGCCATCGGCTTAACACCCAAGATACGAGGAGCGACACGACGACTACTGCGCCACTCACGAGCAGAGACCTGATGCTGTGGCCATAGATGTAGGGCTGTGATACCCCCAAAGCAAAAAGCATTATCGGGAAGTGAGTGACGTAGAGGGTATAAGAGTAACTCGCGTGTCTGTGCAAGTGTTTGGGAAAACGCAACCTCCCACCCAGAAGCAGAGCTAGGAAGCATGCGAACCAGAGCCCAGAAGCCAAGCGGAAAAGGTTAACTTTATCGTAGATAATTTCGTTACCCGACGGGTTAGGATACAAGGCGTATGCAACTGAGGCCGCAGCAACACCGCTCAGCAACAAGAATGCAAGCCTAAACACCCCGCCTTTCATCATCGGATTTTTCTGATGAATAAATGCCAGACCAAATCCCGCAAACCATACTGGGGCCAGCATATAGAACAACATGTTTCCATAGCTTACAAAAGCCACCACCAAAATCAGGAAGGTCGACAATACCTTTCGCCGCGCCCACAAAACAAACGCTGCAGCAGTTATGTAGTACCACGCCTCAATAGACAAGCTCCACAACGGACTATTAGCTGACGGGTTCTCGACTTTGAATCCATTGAGAAACGTTAAGGCGCCCCAAACATCACGAAAAGACACGACAAACTCAGACCTGACAAAATTCACCCCATCAATCTGCAAAAAAGAGTTAGAAGCAGATGGAAAAAAGAAATAAGCTAGCAGGTCAAGCACTACCATTAACACTAAAGCAGCAATCAATGGCGGATAGAGACGAAGCGATCTATCTACAATAAAACGACCAATATCAAAACATCTATTCTTGGAAACATTGTTGCACACAGATTTCCCAATGAGGAATCCGCTCAAAACAAAGAATGCCATCACGGCAAACTGAGACAACAGAACGACCGCAGTAAACCAAACATTCAGCGTTGGCAAAAGCAAGGTTTGATAAGTGTGCCCAAACAACACTGCAAAAGCCGCCAGCGCTCGAATCGAATCTAGCTGCTGTGATTGGTCCAACGTCATTCGCGACATTCTTCACCTATCCATTAAACTCACGTATCACTTCAAATTGGCCACACGTGGAATTTCTACTGGCGGCTGTCATTCATTTTTGTGGCATTAGAAATCAAAAGTTCAGAAGCATGCTTAGCCTCAAGCCTTTCAATCAATCTCCGCCCCAACGCAATACCTGGCTTCTCGATAACGTTGTAGGTCACCCATGACACAACTGCGGTAATTGATAGGACAAACAAGAAAAACAAAACACTATTGACATCCCCCTCACCCATTGCTGTCGGAATTCGTGTGCCGCTCAACAATTTCAGAATCGCGATATGCACGAGGTACATACTAAAACTTAACTTCCCAAGCAGTACCATCAACGGATTCACTAGCAAAGAAATTGGCTTTCTAGCTAAAAATATCGAAAAGATGGCAAAAATGGCCCCTGCAATTACATGGCTTTGGACAAAAGCCTGCTGTGGGTGCCAGAATTCGATTGACAGGACAAAAAATACGGCCAAGGCCACCATCACAGTTTTTGCATCAACCTTCCGTTGCTCGGCCAGATATCGATATGTAATCAGCCCCATCACAAACACCGGAAACTGGGAAATAAAATTATAGAAGGCAAAGACATCAATCAAATATCTCTGAGCAGGTTCATACTGAAAAAACAATCCTGCGATCGGTGCATTTACCTTCTGAAGAAGCAATGAAACCGCCAGAAGCAGAAGCAGATACTTGAGCTTTTCTATGCGAACCAAGAGAGGGAAAATAAGATAAAAGGTCATCTCAACAGCTACTGACCAACCTCCAGGAACAACCGAATTTATAGTTTCGGGATGAAAACCATGCAAAAACAGTGCGGTTACTGGAACAAACCACCAACTGATGCCATTGGGAGCAAAATATGATGCCACCGCACCATTCAAAAAGAGGAACAACACAATAGCCAAGTAGAACATCGGTGCGATTCTGAAAATTCTGCGCAAATAAAAATCACGCACTGGCCTTAGATCATCTTTCCGTCGAGCGCTCCATGACATACAAAGTGTGATAGCGCTAGCAATGTAGAAAAGCTGAACACCTCTTGCCCCCTCGGCCATTATTCGCATCAGCACATCAGATAATGGCTTTACGGACTGGGAGGCGTGAACAAGAACCACTAAGGCTATCGCGACCCCACGAAGGGCATCAATGTAATCATATTTTTTTATATTATTACCGGACATAGATTTTCTCTGATGCGTTGAAGCAAACCGCCATTATCGAGATTTCCTAATGGCGGCGCCAGTCTAATGACAAGCGGTAACCGCGGAAACCAGCTGTCTCTCGTACCCAATCCGCTGTCGCCGCTCGGCCAGCAGCGCCCTCACCTTCAATTCCACGTCATCTCCCTTCTTCAGCCCAGCAGCGGCCCAAGACGGTACTTCAACGTTCAGCGCGCGGCACGGCACCTGCACTGGTACCTCAACGCGTACGTACTGCACCTGTGGCTCGGTGCGGCCGGCGCACCCAGAAATGGTTAGGATAATCGCCACCCCGCTCCTACAGATGAAACCACGGATTACGCGGCTTGCAGCCTGAGAAAGGCCTATTCCGCTCCCGTAGGACCTTGAGTTACCCGCCAATCTCATAGGTCCAGCTCTTTGTCGATGATCGAGGCGGCAGCGGCGCACTGGTAGCCGCCGATGCGCTCCTGCTGCAGACGGTTCGCCGCGGCATAGTCGATATCTGCACTGGCCTTGGCTTCGCCCACTGCCCTTTCGGCCCGGGCCTGGCGAGCGTTAGCCGCCAGGGTCAGGTCGCCCAGGGCCTTTCCCTGCTCCGTCGCCAAACCTGCTAGGTTGTCGCGCGCGGAGGTGCACGCGGCCCTCAAACGACTTGATGAGGCTCAAGCCGCGTTGCGATGTACGCATTTGGTTTTCTCCAGGCACAAAAAAACCCGCGCTGGGCGGGCATTGGGGAGGATCTGCAGCAGTTGCTGCTCTGTGATTGGCATTCGTCTCTCCAGAAGGTCGCCCCTAGCCTGGCCACCAGCGAGCAGTGGACCGACAAGCAGTCGGGCCAGAAGGTTGAGCGTACCGAGTGGCACCGTGTATCGCTGTTCGGCAAGGTTGCCGAGATCGCCGGAGAGTACCTGCGCAAAGGCTCGCAATGCTACATCGAAGGCAAGTTGCAGACCCGTGAGTGGGAAAAGGACGGCATCAAACGCTACACCACCGAAGTCGTCGTCGACATCTACGGCACCATGCAGCTGTTCGGCGGCCGGCCTGATAGTCAGGGTGGAGGCCAGCAGCAGCAGCAACAGCAGCGACAGCCTCAGCAGCAACGCCAACAACAGCGCCAGCAGCCTCAGCGCCAGCAGTACCAACAGCAGCGCCAGGCGCCTCAGCAGCAAAACCAGCAAGGCACGAACGGCCCCGACTACGAAAGCTTCGACGACGACATTCCGTTCGCGCCCATGCATTACCTCGCCGGGGCTTAGCCATGAAGCGCAGGCAGAGGGTCTACCCCGTCGCGTACTACCTCGGCCGCATCTGCCGCGACAACGACAAGTCACGCGAAGCCCAGCCCTATGCCTTGATGACGGTCAACTGCGGTTGGTGGCTTGCTGGCGGGCATGACTCTGATATGGAACTCACCCATGAAACTCAAACGAATGGCCCTGCAGCGCCACCAGCAGCGGGCACACTTTCACTTGCCGCCTAGCGGATGGAAGGAAGTGGTGTATGGCGATGACGCCGCGGGAGCGGAACGACAAATCCGCCAAGAAGAAAAAGGCTGCTGGAGAAAAGGAGCTTCGGCACAAGGTTCGCCCAGGCATCCAAGAGGCCCTGAATCGGACCATGGCCCGAGCTCAAGTGTCGGTCACCAGCGAACTGCTACAGATCGCCATCATGAAGATGGACTTGAAAACCCTAGCCATAACGCCGTCAAGGCACAGACCAACAGTGTCCAGCCCAGAGCTTGCCCCCAGGCTGCCAGGGTCAAGCCGGCGCCGATCACCAGGTAATACAACAAGCCAAACAGGGCGCCTGCCGTGCCGAGGCGGTCGCGATAAGCAACCAGCGCCGCTCCGAGCACATTGGGAATCGCCATGCCGAAAGCCATCACCACCAACAACATCGGCAGGACGAACAGCCAGTGGTCCTGCAGCACTATCACCAGAACGCTGCCCAACAACGCCACGGCACCAGCAGCTAGGACCAGTTTCTCACTATTCAATCCGCGCTTGAGCAGCCCTTTGTTCAGCCATGCCCCCATACCAGACCCCAGCGCCAGCAACACACCACTGTAGCCGAACTGTTCGGCGGACAAACCCAGTCGCTCGAAGATGAACGGTCCCAGGCTGTAATAACTGAACAGCGCAATGTTGAATACCGCCACCAACCCGACCGAGCGCCACAATGCGCAGTCCTTGAGCATCAGGCCCAAAGTGCCAAACAAGGGCGCAGTCGGCAGCGAAGCTGGACGGGTTTCAGGCAAGGCCCAGAGGCACCAAGCCCACAACGCCAACGCTAGCAACAGCAGGCAGGTGAGCATGCCGCGATAGCCGAAGTAGTGAACCAGGCTTGCCCCGGTGTACAAGCCAATCGCAGGACTGGCCGCTAGGGCAATGCCCATTACCGAAAACACCTGGGCCAGTTCGGCGCCGCTGAAGCGATCACGCAGAACCGTTTGCGTCACCACCGACCCCACTGCCGCACCAAAAGCTGCCAATGCCTGAGCCATCAGCAACCCGCCAAAAGTGCTGACGCTCAATGCCAGGCAGGAAGCCCCACCGTATAGGGCCAGCCCCAACAGCATTATCGGACGCCATCCGCAGCGGTCGCAAAGCCGCCCCCACACCACCACGCCCAAGGCGAATGCGAGGAAGTATACTGAAAGAACTTGCCCAGCCGCCTGAGGGCTCACGGCAAACTCCTGGCCGATATCCGAGAGTGCAGGGCTGTAGAGTGTTTGGGCGATTTGCGGAAACATCAGCAACGCCACCGCCAGCACCAGTAGATTTTTCAGATTCATTGAAAGGGACTTCTTGGGAAACAGAGAGGTATTTTAAAGAGCGGCCAACGGCGTATGATCCAAACTTCGACAACTTATCGCTGAAATCGGACAATCTATGGCCTGGCTCGCTGCCGATGCGGATTTCGACCCCGACACGTTCAAGAGCCCGGTCATCGGTATCGGCGCCCTGCTTGGCAATCATGATTCAGGGATTCACCAACACCAACGCGGCCAGTTACTGTTTACCCAACAGGGCTGCACACGTATCAGCCTGGCCCACCAGTTGTGCCTGTTACCTCCGACTCGGGCGGCGTGGATCCCTAGCGGTGTGCCACACCGTGCGGTGATGCAACAGTCCGTCGACTACCGTTCGGTGTATGTGTGTCCGATATTGGCCGAGCAGTTGCCGGCCCAGGTACGGGTGATCGAAGTCAGTGGGTTGCTCCGGGCAGTGTTGGAAGCAATGGCCATGGCCCCTTTCGACACCGATTGGGATCAGGGTAAATATGCGCATTTACTGGAGCTGTGCCTCAGCGAGATCAACGAGGCCCACGAACAACCGACACTTCTGCCACTGCCCCGAGACAAGCGCTTGGCGCCATTACTCAAGAACCTTGAACAGCTGCCACCCGAGTTGCAAGTACTGCAACAGCAGGTGGGCGCCAGCGGCAAGACCATCGGCCGCATTTTCCTGCGGGAAACCGGCATGGGTTACCAGCAATGGCGCCAGCAGTGGCGGCTGATGCGCGCCATTGAGTTGCTCGCCACCGGGCGCAGCATCGCCTGCTGCGCCTTTGAGCTGGGTTTCGCCAGCGACAGCGTGTTGATCGCCTTCTTCAAGACCATGACCGGCACCACGCCACGGGGTTATTTCAAGTAACGGCCGACACCTTTATTGGGCATCTTGCGAAAGCCTAGCGCCAGGCGGTTCAAGCAGTAGATCGTGGCAATCGCCACACTCCTCCTGCTGAGCCGGACTAGCCCAAATCCTTAGCGTGCGATTTTTCCCGAATTCTGCGGGTTCCCCTGCTCGACGCCGTCCGTAACAATCCCGAGTGAAAGAAAGCGTTTTTTTATTCGGAGAGTGTCGCGCCGTCCTTTGCTCCACAGGCAACCTGTATTTAACCAGCCACAAAGAGCTGGGAATCGGAGTAAAGCGTAATGACTGACGATCTTATTTTCATCAAGGCCGCTGGCTGCCTGACCCTCGCGTTTGTGGTGTTTATGGCCTCGCGTCGCCGTAAGAAGCCGTCTCCTGACTGGCCGCCCGGTGACTACTAAAATCGCCCTGGGTGAACCTGACGATTGCGCATAACCGGGCTTTGTAAAATCGAGACCCACAAACAAGAACCCGCCTTGGCGGGTTTTTTGTGCTTGCTCCCAGTAGTCCAATCGCCTCGATCAGTCAGGCCGAGTCCAAATCTCAAAATGCATGCCTTCACCGAAGGCGCATTACGTTCTTTAGGGTGCGTCATTTGTAGAAAAGCCAGCGCGCACAACCGCCCCAAATAACTTTGTCTTTAACCAATGCAAGCGCTCCATAGCTGTCCGGTGATTATGCTGGACTGATGTGTGCGTCGCGAGGTATCCCCATGCCCACAGCAATTGACCTATTCGCCGGTCTTGGCGGATGGAGCACCGGCGTGCGCGCCGCTGGCGTCCAGGTTCTCTGGGCGGCAAACCACTGGCCGGTGGACGCTGAGTGGGAGAGCCCATCTGGTGTTTGTTCGACTTCATGGTCCGCTGGGCCTGAGCCCCCGGCACTGCCCGCCCCGCCAGCGACCAATAAGCAGCTTTGATCTGGTAGCGCATACTCAAAATTATAAGAGTGCTGCCCATCTGTGATCGTGATGACCATGCTACCAGTCAACCCCGAAAGCGCGTCAGTTCCGGAATCAGGTACCACGGTGATGGACTGAGCGGGTGTTCCACGATTCATAGACGAACTGTGTTGAAGTACGAAGCTCCCGCTGCGACCGTGCAAGGTTCCACGCACAACCTCCATGGCAACGTAGCCGGCCGAGCCTTGAACTCTGCTGCGGAAAGACAACATCTCACCTTGGCTGGTGGCTTCTAGATCACCCTGAAACTGCTTGTCCAAAGACAATCGACCCAGGCCAGATTGCTCAGCGACGCTGCTCAAAGGTTCCGGATTGAGCGTGATGTCGAACGGCCCTATGGCGGTGTAATGCATTTCAAATTCCTTTTGACCCGGCTCGATGCCGGCCAACCGTAATACCCCATCACAAACCAAATTGCCACCATCCCGCCCGCCGGCCACGGAGAGCCAAGCATGCCTATCCGCAACGCAGTAGTTCACTTCATCGACAAGAAGCCAGACGGTAGCCCAGCGGGCTTGCACATGGCCAGCGCCAGCTTGCCGGATAGCGGCGCCATCGAGAACCTGGTGAACGACGGCTACAACGCGGAGACCGGTAAAGCCTGGGGCTTTACACGGCAAATCCGGCGCCTACCCAGGTAATCGCATCAAGTGATCCGAGATAGTTACTTGGCAGTGCGCTCCTCCGCCTGCCGGCCACTGTAGACGCAGAACGCTGAGTTGTAGCTATTGAAGGCAACGGCGTGACTGAAGTCGCAGAAGTACGCCGGATTTTTGGTGCCAATGATATCGCCCGCTTTGCACTGACCGGGCATTGACTCTACGAGAGTGTCTCCGTTGCTTCCGAGACAGGCTTTCCCACTAGTGGAATCATTGCATCCAGCTAGGGCAAGTGAGACCAGGGCCAAACAGAGAATACGGTACTTCATTCGAGACTCCTTTCAATAAGCTGCAGATGGTACCAAGTTACCGGCAACCGACGCGACCCAACTAAATCCAGACGCAAACCACCATGCCGCATCCGGCCACGGAGGGCGGCGCATGCATGGAGAAAGCCATGAGCGATAAGCAGACGCCGATGGGCCGTATGGACCACGGAAAGACAGCGTGCGGACGCATCGTCATGAGCCGCTGGGATCAGCCTGAGCGGTCGGATAACGAGGCTGACCGCCAGAGATTCATCAGGGATGTGTATCGAAGCGGATTCATCCACTCCACGCAGATTCGATATGAAGGCGACCAGATGCCTGACTGGGTTGGCCAAAGCCATTGCCAGGACCTCAACTGCAGGTGCCAGGAATTCCTGAATCGAGCCTGACCCTCCAGCGCTGCCCGCCAGCGCCTCAAGAGCCTTCGCTTTTCACCTGGCAGATCCCATTGGCTCGATTCTTCCCGGTATAGGAAACGCTCGGAGAACCGTCCGGGTTGATCGACAGCGAGATAGTCACACCGCTGCCCTTGGCTTCGAAGTAGTTCTCGTTGAACTTCTTCAACTGGCCTTCCTTGCCATTGATGTAAATCGGTCCGCCCTTATCGGCGTGCACCTCGATGTTTCCTGGGCATGTGGCGTTCACCAGCGGAATACCTGCCTGGGCCGCGCCCGACGCTGCCAGCAAAGCACCAATCATTAGTCGCTTCATCTCACGCTCCTTGAGTGGATTAATCGAGAGGGAAGCAATAGCCCAACTCGGCGTTACCCGCCAGCGCCCTCCCCTATTCAACGATAACGCCTCCCTGGCGAGGCATCCGAATACCAGTCGCCTGGCGGAAGTCGCAGAGGCGGCGCCCTACGAAATTCACCCCCCAAACCACAAAGGAATGACCATGAATAACTTTGGAAACATCACCGCGCACGGCACGCTTTATCTCTATCCAGAGCGACCGCCGCAAGACCTCTTCTGGATCGACCAACTGGGCCACACCAACTACTGGTGCTCAGTCCAAGGTGGCACATCGGGAACCTCTAAGACCCCACGCACAGAGAGCCGCCAGACACTTCCTGACTCCCCTGTATCGTTCAACTGGATTCGCGGCAGCGCCAAGCACTCTATGGCAGGCCGGGTACGGGTCGAGAGCGCTCCATCTAGCGGTAAGGTTATCGTCGGTCAAATCCACGGACTGAATGCCCCGAACCCATTCCTGATGGTGATTTGGTGGAACGGCTTTGTTCGGATCGATGCCCGCGATAAACCAAGTAGCACAACCCGGACGCTGTTGAAGAAGGCAATCCCACTGGGCCAGCCCTTTGAATACAGCGTCCAGGTTGATAGCACCGGCGAGTTGAGTGTTCAGCTCGACACACTGTTCGGCAATGCAACAGTGAACACGGCATGGGACAAATTCCCGTTCTACTTCAAGGCTGGTTCCTACGTGATCGACAACGAAGGCCCGGTAACCGAAGGCGGCTGGGTAGTGTACGAGTCTTTCGACGTGTTCAACGGCGCGTTGCAACCCTAAAATCCAATCAGCCCCGAGCTGACTGACCAGATCCTGGAAGAGTCCAAGTCAGGCTTCCCTTACTGACTCTTCCAACTGGCCTAATCAAAAAATCCACCATGCCGCATCCGGCCACGGAGGGCGGCGCCTGCATGGAGAAAGCCATGAGCAACTACAACTGCGACTACGTTCGCCGACACTACGACGTACCGGCTGAGATTGGGCGGCGCGTGATCGCCAACGGGGAGCCGGGCGTAATCATCGCCGACCGTGGCCACTATATCGGCGTCATCCTCGACAGCGACCCGAAGAAGCGCATCCGCAACTACCACCCAACTTGGGAGATGCGGTACAGCGAAATGGCCGAAACGCTGCCGCTGAAGCGCTACCAGGTGCTCGTCGCCGGCTGGGGCTGGTGGGACATCACCAATCGAACAATTGTCGATGTGTTCGCCAGCACACCTTCGCAAGCCAAGTACAAGGCTTACGAGCGGTGCGAGTACCACGACATCGAATGCATGTTCGGCTTCAAAGTTCGCCGGGCCTGACCCTACGGCGCTGCCCGCCAGCGCCTTCCCCTATGCCAGCTTTACTGCCACTTGAAGGGAAACCGCAGCAGCTGCAGCCAATGCGGCGGCGCTATTCCACCGAGCTTGAGCGCTCAGCGTCTTGATGAGATCCGCGTCATTCACGACGATGCCTTTCCAGTACTCACCATCCGGCTTCCCTTTCAGCTCATCGGGTGGATCAACCTTCACAAGCGCGGCGACCACCCAGCACAACGCTGAGACCGCCCCAGCTGCAATCGACCCGTAATCCGCGAGCATCACCCAGTTCATAGCGATCTCCTTTATCGAGACGCCAGCAATACCCCACTTCAACGAATCACGCCACCCCCGCTCAGTGGATCTCTGCCGTGGAGATGACCTGTGCGACTGTCCAGGTGATTATGGGGAGCTCGTCTTTTTTCGCATGGAGCTGAATCCATTGTCGCGCGGTGGCTAGATCGAACCTGCGGTTGCTATCCAGCATCTTCTGCTGAGCTTCAAGGGTTATCACATAGGCGCCACAGCCCTTGCACGATACTCCTAAGCCTTTGATACCGACCTCTATCTCCTCTGCATCGTCTCGTTCACAGATCTCGCAGACGCAAGTTTCCATACCGAATCCCTCAGACATATCGAATAACTCTAGTCGATAGAAGGCATCCACATGCCCACAGAAAACCGATCCAGCAACACAGAGATGGTCAGCGACAGCGAAATGACGGAGTGCCAGTTCCACAATAACTGCGGCGGCTGGTGTGAGACACGCCGAGAGCTGGAGCACAACCTGTGCGAGCACTGCCTTGAGTCGCACGACGAAGAAATGTCCGAGCCAGCGACACCATATGGCTGGCACGTTGAGTGGGCTGACTCAGGCGATCACTACCTGTTCACAAAGGTCGAGAAGCGTATTGAATCCCTGCGCCTTGATTCAGACGTCAAGGTCGTCCAGCTCTACACCCACGCCGATACTGGCGAGGTTGAGCGACTGAGCAAGGCGCTCACGCTGCTGCTGACCACCGGCGCCAGCGCGCAGGACAACGTCATCGACATCGAGCACGACAGCCAGCGCGGCGTCACCTGCTACATCCTCAACGGCGCGGGGATCAGCTGCATCCCCGACAGCCAGCTGCAGGCCGGCAACCAGCGCCAGCTCTCCCCGCACGAAACCCAACCCGAACCTACACCCGCTCTGGCGCCTGGGCGCTGGATTGATGAGAGGTATCAGCTGTGAGTCGAGCAGTCACTGAGCAAGATTTCCGCCGGCCCGAGTTCCGCGAGGCCAAGGTCGAAGACTATGAGTTTCGCGCAGATGGCGCCCTGGTTCGCAAATACCGCTGGGAGCAAGGCATACACCGGATTCACAACATCGTTGGACGGATCGGTCGAGAGTTCGAGATCCACGATGTGGTTGCCTCCGTCGAAAAGCTGAAGGGCCAATGGCTCGACGCCGATCCTGACGATGATCCGATAGCTGAGCGAATTGACGTCCGGCTGTCGTGCGGCAGCGTGCTGGCAGGCTGCGTACGCACCGGCACCTTCGCCTATCAATGGCCGTTCGGTCAGTTCAACTTCACCAGCAAGGACTTCGGCGGGGACGTGATCGAGTATCAGCCGCTGCCTGAGCCGGAGCAGAATCTGGAGGCCCAATCATGATCATGCCCCTGATGTACATGGCCTACCTGATCTACAAAGGACCTCGCCCATGAACCTGATCGACTGCTACGTCACGAAGATCCTCGGCGAGCCGTACCGCAAGTTCGGCCACTGGTGGGTATCGGTGGAATACACGGCCGAGGGCTGGCCGGGCACCAAAGAAATCATGTTCCGCACCGAGGAAGCTGCCCGGGCGGCGAAGGTCGGGCACCACTTTTTGGCCTGAACGGCACGGAGATCCATATGGCAAACGCCACTGCCGCATTACAGCCTGGCCTGCTGCCCAGAATCCTACGGGTTGGCGAAGCACCCGGCTACCTCGGGATGTGCAAGGAAGAATTCAAAAACATGGTCAGACCCTATGTTCGCGAATTCCCTATCGGGAAACAGGGCGTTGGGTTCGATCGTTTGGAGCTGGACGCCTGGATGGATGCATACATCGAGGCCATGGCCGTTGGAAAGGCGAGCAATCAGGACAACAATCGGCCCCGCAGCGAGCGCCGAGGAGGTAGTACATGGCGCAAAAACGAACCCCGGGCCTCTACGAGAGGAACGGGATCTGGCATATCGACAAGGTCGTCAGAGGAACGAGACTTCAAGAAAGCACTGGCACAAGCGAAAGGCACGAAGCAGAGCAGTACCTAGCTCATCGGCTGGAGAAACTGAGGCAGGCAAAGATCTACGGGGTCCGGCAGGTGCGCACCTGACGGGAAGCCGCAACGCGGTTTCTCGTCGAGTTCAACCACCAGGCATCCATTGGGCTTTCTGCGACGTACCTGGAGCAGCTTGATCCGTTTATAGGTGACCTGCCGGTGACTCACATCGACGACGGGACACTTGCTGCGTACATCAAGCACAAGTTGAAGCCTGGGCTCAGTTCGACAGGGAAGGTCAAGCCTCCCGCATCAAACAGGACGATAAACATCGCCTTGCAGCGGGTGGTGAGGATATTGAATCTGTGTTCAAGGAAGTGGCGAGACGCAGAAAAGCGCCCCTGGCTAGACACCGTGCCGATGATCACGATGCTAGAGGAGAAACGATCGAGCAGGAAGCCTTACCCGATGTCATGGGATGAGCAGTCGATACTGTTCGCCGAATTGCCGGATCACCTTCCGAGGATGGCCCTCTACAAGGTGAATACGGGCTGTCGCGAACAAGAGGTCTGCAAATTGAGGTGGGAGTGGGAGATCCGGGTACCGGAGCTGGGGACAAACGTTTTCCTGATCCCGGCGGGTTTCGGCGGGATCAGGAAAAGTCAGGGGTGAAGAACGGTGACGAGCGCCTAGTGGTGCTCAACAGTGTGGCGATGTCAGTCATTGATGGGCAACGCGGCCTTCATCCTGACATCGTCTTCCCCTATGGAGCACCCGATCAGTACGGCCCCACAGCGGTTCATAGGATGAATGACTCGGCATGGAAAAAAGCTAGGGTGCGCGCCGCGGTGAAGTGGGAATCGCTTCACGGATCGCAGGCGCACCCCGGGTTCCGATCAATCAGGGTGCACGACCTGAAGCATACCTTCGGACGGAGGCTTCGGGCGGCGGGTGTTCTGGAAGAGGATCGGAAGGCGTTGCTCGGGCACAAGAATGGCAGTATCACCAGCCACTATTCAACAGCGGAGCTTGGGGCGCTGATTGAGTCAGCCAACAAGGTTTCCGCGACCGACTCTCGCGGGCCGGCATTAACCATACTGAGGAGGAAAGCAGGCTAAACCCCCGCAAAAGTCCCTGCGGGTATAAATGAAAAAGCCACCCGTAGGTGGCTAAGTCATTGGGATTATTGGTCGGGACGGAGTGATTCGAACACTCGACCCCTTGCACCCCATGCATGCAGGACCTAGCAACACACAGTAAACACGGCACTTTTCTTGGCGCTCGCTGCAATCGACTGCTCATAGGTGCCAACCGCTGCGTGAGAGTGTCACGCAAAAATCACGCAGGCATTTTACCCGCCTGTGCCCGCCTTCGGCGTCCTGCCGACCGTTTCCCTTCCTTTATATAGCTACTCACAGGCAGGCGGTTTCTTGCCCTACCCATTGATCACCTCGATCCCCCATTCCGGCAGAGGCTCGTGGTAGCCGAACAGGCCGCAGGCGTACATGTCCTCGTGCTCATTTAAGCCATAGAGCCGCGCCGCCTCGGCAAACTCCAGCATCTCGCACAGTTGGTCGGCGTCCACTTCCCCGCGCCGGTGGGCAGCCATGGCCATCTCGCTGAGGACGGCAGCCCGACTATCTGGATCGGTAGCCAGCGCGCATTGGTCGTTGAGCTCATCCAGCCAGGCTCTTGGCAGTCCGTCCATCATTCCGCCCTGCACCACCACGACTGCGCATACAGCACGCCGTCGACCTCTTCTATCCCGTTAATGT
Source organism: Pseudomonas sp. E1MeOHC2 (assembly GCF_058745025.1). NCBI lineage: Bacteria > Pseudomonadati > Pseudomonadota > Gammaproteobacteria > Pseudomonadales > Pseudomonadaceae > Pseudomonas > Pseudomonas sp. E1MeOHC2. The sequence continues at coordinate 4,582,164 of NZ_CP196675.1, read as the reverse complement.
TGATGCCGAGCTGAGCCATGCCGTTGACCCTCGCGTCATGCAATCGGGGGATGATGTCGGGCCCTGGCGCGGGGCTGAACACCCAGGCCTGGGTCGATACACGGCCCAGCGGCTCGCTATGGTGATCACCTATATGGATGTCGGCCCGCAGGGGCTGGATCTTCCTGAGCTGATCGGAGGGGATGGCCACGCCCTTCACGCGGCGGCGAAGTAGGAGGAAGTACATGCTGCACCCAATACTGTATATAGATACAGTATCGTATCCACCAAGCCAGCAACTGGGCAACTGCCGGTCAGCGGATCAATTCAGCGGCGGCAGATACTATTCCCGAGTCACGATCCCCCTGACGCGCTGAATCCCTCAGCTTCGTGGGGCCGGGGCATCACATCGATCGCCTGCTGAATGAGAGGATCTCCAGCCTTTAGCTGTATAAAAATACAGCTTCTATCTGGCCGCGCTCAGGTTTAAATTTTGTAAACCATTCGATGGAGGTAGCAATGGCAGGTTTCTTTTTCGGACCGGGCACTAAAGTACACATCATGGATATGGCTTTCACGAATCATGACGCGGCTATAGAAGGCGACAAGGCCGACATATCCATGACTAATGTTCATGCATACAAAACAAAAACAATGGTTAGAGGTCGAGACCTATACATAAACGCTAACAGCATAATCCATGACGAGCACAAAGCACCGCAATCACTTTACTTCACTCAGTTATCCACGCTAACGAAACTTATAAGGGAGTTTAACAATGGCACTATTTGAAGTCGAAGGAAAGAGCAAAATAGAGGCGGATCATTTTGTCACCACGGCTGAGACAATCGTTAAATCAAGCGAACCAAACAGCCAGACAGACATTAAGGCTACGAACTTCGTATCTGGTGAGGTCGCGAAAGATTTTATAGCAAAACTGAACACTACTGATAGCAGCTGGAAGCACAAGATAATGGATTACGCTATCAACCACTCGATAGGTACTATATTCACTGTAATCGCAACTATTGTTGCGGCAGTACTTGTGGTAGCTCTAGGAATAAAGTAGGTGTAACGCTACTGGCACGCTGCCAAGGCAGCCCTAATCTGCGTTTCGTATCCAATTCTTTGGCGCCTTTCTGCCAATAGCGCCCGCACTTTCACCTCCAGACTGTCGATCTTGCGCAGCCCGGCGGCAGCCCATGTCGGTACGTCCATGTCTGGCGTTCGACACGGAACCTGAACCGGAACCTCGACGCGCACATAGCGGATTTCTGGCTCCGTCTTTCCCGCGCAGCCGACCAGGATCAAAGCCGCCCCGCTCCCACAGGCAAACCCAAGAATTACGCGGGCTGCGACCATGAAATACCCAATTCCGCTCCCGCAGTCTGGCTGATTCAATACCTCCCTCATAAGTCAAGCTCCTTGTCGATAATCGAGGTAGCTGCCGCGCACTGTTCGCCACCGATTCTCTCCTGCTGCAGGCGGTTTGCCGCGGCGTAGTCGACTTCCGCGCTGGCCTTAGCCTTACCCACCGCCTGCTCAGCCCCGGTCTGGCGAGCCTTCGCCGCCAGAGTCAAGTCGCCCAAGGCCTTGCCCTGCTCCGCCGCCAGCCCGCTGAGGTTGTCGCGGGCTGCCCTGCAACTCGCAACCTGGTCCTGCTCGGCGTCTAGCAGCGGCCGGAAGTGACCGGTGGCAGCCCAAGCGCCAACCGCAATTCCGGCCAGCATCAGCAGACCGGCGCCGATCACCCGAATCACCAACTGCTCCATGACGCCTCCCAATCCGGCAGTTCGACCGTCTGGCCGGCCAGGTCGTGGGTGCAGTCGGCGAGATACTGGATGCGGCCATCAGTAACGAACGAGTGGCACACCTTGGCCTCCTCCCGCTCATTCCGGCGCACCAGCACCGACGGGGTGAAGGTCGGCGCCTCGGGGTTCTCGTTGTAGCCCCATCGCGGACCTGGCCCCGCGCCGACCTTCAGGCTGTGCGGCTGGTCACAACCTTTGCAGAAGAACCACAGCGAGCCGTCGTTCGCCTGGCCCAGGCAGCGGCCTATCGTCTTGATCGTCATGCCAGCGCCCTCCGTACACCCTCGTCAATCACCTGGTCCGGGTACGGGTTGCCGCCGTTCTCGTGGACGATGATCCCGACCACGGCTTCGCGCAGCACCTGCGGCTTGGAGATGTCGATAGAGTCGCGCACGCCAACGCCGAGGCGCTTGGCAATGGCCTGGGCGTAGGCCAGGGTGTTGTTCTCGCTGGAGGGTGCCCAGCGGCTGATGAACTCCAACGGGGTGTCGATGCCAGGACGACCGACACCTGGCATACCGTCCTTGCCCCGGTAGTTCAGCAGCAGCTTGCCCAGGGCGCGGATGCCGTTCTCGGGCTGGTCGAACCTGGCGAAGCGCGGCTTGGCCACTCCCTCCTCCATGCCCAACTGGCCCTGCCACGCGTTCCGTGGGTTGAAATCGATGTTGCCGGGGTTTTTGTTGCGGACACCGCGTGGTGTTGCCATAGGTTTTCTCCAGGCACAAAAAAGCCCGCGAGCGCGGGCAAAAAGGTATCATTCGTCGTTTATTCAGCGGCCCCATGACAGGGAAATCAGAGATGCAAGGCAAACATTTGGCCTACCGCCCGGATATCGACGGGCTCAGGGCATTGGCCGTTTTGGCTGTGGTAATTTTTCACTTCAATAAAAAATGGCTACCCGGCGGATTCGTTGGTGTTGACATTTTCTTTGTGATTTCGGGATTCCTCATTACCGGGATCGTGGCGAGACAAGCGACCGCTGGAAATTTCTCGTTTACTGACTTCTACATGCGACGAGTTCGACGCATTCTGCCAGCAGCCTTGTTTGCAACTCTGGCTACCCTGGTGTTCGGGTCTGTCTTCATGCTTCCGGACGATGCGAAGGCGCTATCTCTTTCAGCAATCGCATCGACTCTGTCAGCCGCAAACATCTACTTCTGGAAGTTCCTCGATACGAGCTACTTTGCAGCGTCCTCTGACACCGTTCCGTTGCTCCACATGTGGTCTCTAGGTGTCGAGGAGCAGTTCTATCTTATCTGGCCCGCCCTGCTACTCCTTACCCTGAAGGTTGGCGGTCGGGCTTTGACAGTGGGTCTTGCGTCAGTGATCGCCGCCGCCTGCTTCTGGTATGGTCAGAGCAAGCTTGCTGCAGATCCAACCTTTGCCTACTACATGCTCCCATCTAGGGCCGGCGAGTTATTGATCGGTGGCATGACCTTCTTCCTGACCGAAGCAATCAAAGGTCGTGTAGGTCAGCGCACTGCTCAGGCCATGGCTTTGGTGGGAGCTCTAGTGCTTGCATGGTCGCTCGCCTACATCCGAGAAACTGAAGGCTTCCCAGGATTTATATCGATAGTTCCTGCAGTCGGCGCATCGCTAGTACTGGCCGCCGGCAGCTTCGGCAAAACTCTGGTAGGTAACATCTTGGCCGTGCGCCCGATGGTATCTATCGGACTGGTCTCGTTCTCGCTGTATCTGTGGCATTGGCCGGTGTTGGCGTTTTATCGTTATGCCTACGGCGAGCCTGACATGCTGGGCAATCTGATCTGCCTCTCAGTAATGGTGGCAATGACGCTGTTCAGCTATTTCTTGATCGAGGTGCCGTTCCGGGCCAACAAAGGGTTGAAGTTCACCTTGGCCACCCCTGCATCAGCAGTCCTTGCCCTGTCATTTGCTGGAGTAATTTATGCCAGCAACGGCATCATTTCACCTTTCAGCCCAAGTGGTTACCAGGAGTCCTTGGCGGAAAAACGCTCGGGCTCCGCGCCAGCTTCATCTGCTTCGTACGTTTGCCAGAGCGTTTTCAAGCCTGAGTATTTTTCTTCGGAAAAATGTATTGCTGGGGACACATCTAAGCAGCCAAGTGTACTTTTAATCGGCGACTCCAACGCCGCTCACTACGTAGGCTATTTAGGTGAGATCGCAAAAAATGAAGGCGTAGCAATTAGAAACGTTGAGCATCATGCTTGCCCACCCTTCCCTGGGCAACGCAGTACAAGGTATGTCAAGGACGGCTACAAAGTAAGCTGCCCTGCATATAATGTGGAAGCATTTAAGCAAATCAGCAACTACGACACGATAATCTTAGGCGGCAGCTGGACAGCATACGAAGCCGTTGACAGGGCAGCTTTCATTGCTGACTTCGACGCCATGCTGGACGCGTTGAGCCAGAGCGGAAAGAACGTAGTAATCGCCCTCAAGGCCCCTACATTCAATTCAGTAGATCGGCAGTGCTCTGAAAAGGCATTGAAAATCCCATTCATCAACTGCGAACAGAAAACTGTCGTATCTGATAATGGTGAACATCGTCTTAACCGGGAGATTATCAAGCGAGTATCTGGTCGGGCGAATGTCTCTTACTTTGGAGTCCGCGACCTTATCTGCGATGGAAAAACTTGCTCGGCTTTTTCTGGCAAGACACAACTTTATTACGATGGCGGCCACCTGAGCCACTCCGGATCAGAGAAGCTTGGGCAGATTGCGATTAAGACCGGGGCGATACCAGCGTCCCTGCGTAACCTCTCTCGCCAGAATATTGCGAACAACTGATCGTGTCAGAATACCGGCTACCGATATTCGGTCAGCCGGTATGCAACAGCAGCCGTAACCGCCCCCCTGTTGTAAATTTCCAGCGTACAGCTCGAAGCGAATGAGAACGGTGGAATATAAGCAACTGACTTCTGACTCCCGCCAATTACCCTGCTTGTATCATCAATCAGTACGGACCCATCGCACGTTAGCTTAAAACCAACATCATCGCCAAATACAACCCCTCCCGCAAAATATCCGAAGTCAGTCCTGGAGAATGCCGCTGCATATGATAGAGGGGCAACTGACAGAGACCCTGATATCTGCCTGCTTGGTGCGCCGTTTGAAAGGAAAAACGGGTGGGAGTCTTGTGCGTGCTGTGCATAGATCACGCCGCGACCAGTGACCTTGTTCAGGCCGGTGGACAGGTAGCAATCCGCCTTGGTCAGCAGTGACCCGTTAACGGTTGCATCAGTAGCGTCAATTGATACGCCGCCAGCAATCTGGATATACCCGAACGTCGGTCGAGGACCGGTGAACACGGCGCTACTTGCTTCGATCTTGGACCCAAAATTGCCTAGGATAGCGTTAGCCACGCAAGAGCCGCAAACGAGGCCTTGGGTAGAAACGAAAGAGCGTCGAGCGTAGAGGCCCTGGTTTCGGCCGCTGACGTTCGCAAGGTTGCAATACACCGTCGACCCACGAGATACATCGATCCCAATTCCGCGAGCGCCCTGCGCTTGCAGCTCTGCGATGTTAGCGTTAGATCGATGCGTTACGGTGATTCCGGAGAAGTATCCTTCTTTGGCAATCCCGTGCATTGCGTCAAGCGTGCTGTTGCCGCCAACTACAATATTGGTGCCGGCAGCCGCCGCGACATCCATCGTTCCTTGTACACCCTTGTTCGACCTGATATAGCCGTAACTACCTGCGTTAAGGACGTAGCCGTAGACGGTCGGGCACGGGCTCATGTCTACAAGAATATCCCACACTGGTGCCTTGGATCGAATCGACAGGAAGCCAATCTTGTTGGTCCTGGCAACGATCTGATCCAGACCAATGTCGTTGTTTGAGGTGTGGACGAAGTCAGGTCTCACCGCCACCACCGCATCAACTGACTTGATGGTTACAAATGACATATCCTTATCCACGATGCGGAAGCCACGGCGCAGGGCATGACCCGCCGCAATAAGGATATCCACCCGATTCTCAAGGGTTGCACCCTTGGTCGCCAGGCTGTCCATGGCTTCCTGTAGATCTGGGAAATCTCCCGGAATGTTGAGCGTTACGTTTGCCGCGAAGGGGGCAACAGACTTCTCCAGCTCAATAACCATGGCGCGCAAGTCACGATCAACCTGCGTGACTAGCTCAGCCTGATCATCCAGCCACTCCCCTGACAGAACGACTGGAAATGTTGCTGGAAGCCTTGCGCTGTATACGATGCCGGCACGCTGAATCAACTGCGTACTCCGATCTATAACTAGCTCCTGACCATCAACATACTCAAGAACGACAGGCTCGTATCCTTGATTGGCAAGGAAGTCATTTACTTGTTGCTCCATGCCCCAGATGGTTTTTCGGCGCTCCCCTGTACGGTCAAAAAAGAAACTAGATGACCTGTCATTAGCAGCAAGATCGAGGTTGCCAGTGTTGTCATAAAGGTCGCGCGGGTCGCTCGACCCATCGGTTCCAACCGGGTTGCCAGTGTTGTAGCGCATAGATTCTCCGGGCATAAAAAAGCCCGCACTTGGCGGGCATGCTCGCTAGGGGCCGCTCAATCCTCTGGGAATTGATCGTCGTAGGTGTAAACGCGGGCGTCGTAGGGCATGCCCTTCATGGCGACGTTGCCGTCCTTCCCTGGATCAGAACTGGTGATCAGGGTTGGGTAGGCCCAGCGTGTTGCGGGGCCGAACAGAATGTGAGGTGGCTCAAGGGGGCCATCGGTCACGGGCGTGAAGCCCAGGGCATCGACCCTGACCACGTACTCGTTCACTTGGGTGGCGGTGAATGGCCCAGCCAGCGTGCCGTCAAGCTTGCGCACGCCCACCAGGTGCTCGCCTCCGGCCGCCCAGTTGTACGGCTCGGACGAGTGCAAGTAGGTGCCGAGGTCGGTCACTTGGACGTCGAGCAGGATGGCGCTCTGGCACCGCCTGGGAGCGTCATCGGCAACCGCAGCAAAGCTCAGGTAGCCGCTGTTGCTGCCGTCCATCTCGGTTTCCCAGGTGTATACGTCGGGGTAGTTCGGTTGGTGAAGCCCTGCGCATCAAGAGATCCGCCGGTGTGGGCCTTCTCAATGACGGTCCAATCACCAGCTACATCCATGTCTCGGTATTCGAACACATGGTACGCGGTGACCTCGTAGATCTGCCCCTCTCGACCAATGCCGCACAATCCGTTGGCAAAAGTGACCGTCCACTCGATCTCAGTGACCTTCTCACCCTCTGGGCAACATGCAACCGGGCCGCGATAGCCACCCTGCAGGTTCGAGGGGTCCAGCGTGATCAAGCCATTCACCGTCTGCATGGCGTTGAAGCCAGGCCATCCGGTGTCGGGAGAACCTGACGAGCTCAGGCGTTCTACCTCGAGCAGGCTGGTACTGAACGCTGTGATCCGATACCTAAGGCCGCGCGGGCCGATGGTGGCCAGGCCCTGTCCCAGCGCCAGGCCAACCACTGGCGAGCCGCCGTCATAGTTCAGCGTCATCTCGGCTGGCTGCTCAGGTACGGCGCTGGTGGTTGCGGTGCCAGTTACGCCGACCGGCGACGATCCAAGAATGGCCGAGGCGCCTGTTGCGGTAATGGCCTGTCCGGTGAACGGCGTCAGCTCTACGAAGCGCAAGCGCCCGCTGCTCTGCTGGGCCTGGAATGGCATGCCGGTAAGTAACGAGTTGAGCGCCGAGACCAGTCCGGCGAGATCGGTTGTGGCAGTGTTGAGCGTGATCGGGTAGGTAGAAGCGCCGCGCACCAGACTGAAACTGAGTGGAGTGACGTTGAAGTCGAAGCGCGTCGGCGCAGCCGAACCGGTCAGAGTGGAAGCGGTTCCTGGGTTTGCCGGCACGGCGGGGCTGAATGGTGTGTAACTGTTCACCACATACAGACCTGCGTTCGCTCCAGCGACCTCGATCAACATGCCCGGGGCTGGATTCAGCATCTCCAGCGGACCGCGCACGATGTCTCGACCCACTCCACCGTCAATCACGGTGTAGGTGTATGGGGAGAGCACGCGAATGATGATGCCGTTCGACCAGTCAGCCGGGAACTGGCCGGAGCCGGCCGGCACGCTGATAGTTTCACCAGCAAACTGATAGGCCGAAGCTGTGACTGATCGAGTAATGTCGGTGGCTACGGTCAATTCTAGGCCTGCAGAGCCGCTGGAGCTGGCCCCAACCTCTGGCGCATTGAACCAGTTGATATGGGCAGGATCGGCGCTCAGGTCAGCCCCTGGCGGGTATATGGTGAAAGTGGCATCAGAGCCCAAGGAGATCAGCGGGGTTTCGCCAACCCTCACCTTCGCCAGGGGGATGTCGTATTCGCCCTCGCCGATGTACAGCAGCATTTCCACGCGCAGGTCTCGCGGTGCGACATGGGCGCTACGCGGCTGCGCGAGGTAGGAGCCATAGGTGCGCTGGTGGCCGGCGATCTGCCGTACGGGATCGCCCAGCTTGACCTTGTTGCCCTTGGCGCTGGCATCCATTAGCGGGTCGCCCTGCTGGGTGCCGGCGCTGGATGGCATACCCGGCATCTTCGGCATGATCGCCTTCAGCACCGCCTTGGCGCCCTTGAACAGCGCAAAGGTGATGGAGAATGGGTCGGTGCCCTTCGGCTCGCGGTAGATCTGGAGCAGGTCGCTCGGCTTGAATTTAACCTTGTGCCACAGGTGGTGCTCTATGACCTCGTCGTTCAGCACAACACTGATCGGTGGGCTCTCGCGGCGCTCGTAGGATGGGGCCAGGGACTTCAGCCATTCCTCGATGGTCATACGGCGGTCGGTGGTCCAGGTGCCGAGCGGCGCCGTGTCACTCAGCTTGTTCGGATAAAATTCGATCACGGTAGTAAACCACCTTCGGGTGAGTGGCTTCGAATTCGCCAGTTGTTCGGAGGCAGGCGCCGCCGGGGTTGGTGTCGATGACCTTCAGTCGGCCCTCGCTGAGAAGAACCGTCCCTACATGCAGAAGTGCTTTGCCGCGCAAGACCGCTGCAATGGCTCCAGGCTCCGGATTGCACTCCTCCATCGCCATGCGGAGCACGCGGTAGGCTTTCGTGTTCGCTCGGATCTTGTCCTTGCCCACACCGCCCAGGGATGGCAGCAAATCCAGCCCAAAGAATTCGTGCCGGATAGCCCGACACAGCCCCCAGCAATCGAAGGCAATAGGCCCCCGTGCACCCTCGCGATACGGGGCGCGCATGAATTTCTCGATCATGGTCAGATGTACTTCAGGCCAGGTGCCAGAGAGGTGGTCAGGACGGTGCGCAGACCGTTGGTGTTGAGCAGGTCGAAGAATCCCGCGGTGAGCTTGGCTACGTCGTCCTCATACTCCCGGCTGAGCAGCGTCATGCGGTACCGCTCGCTCGGGAACGACAGGTCTTCGGCCAGGTAGCGCCGGAAGGTGATGATGAAGCGCTTGTCGGCAGCCTTTGCCGCCTCCACCACCTCCTGCACCTCGCCGGTCACGTTGTCCAGGCCCAGCACCAAGTTCTGGAATGCGCTGTTGTCGTTCTTCGGCAGGGCCAGGTCCATGGCCATCGCGATGAAGGTGAGCGTCCGCCCGTCCTCGGTCGTGCATACCCGGTCTTCCCAGCCAGAGCAGTACAGGTGGGAGACGGTGCCGCCCTCCTCCCGCGCCTCGATGGTATCGACCAGCTCGCCTCTGCCCGAGGCATAACACTCCTCGATCAGGCTCATGCTTCAGGCCACTCCCTGTTTATCGCCACGTCGATGACGTTCTTGTTCAGCCAGTACTGCGGGAACTGCTCCCATCCTGCAGGAATCAGCGGGCGCTGCTTCAGTTGTAGGACTGCCGAGTAACGCCAGCGGCTGATCTGTGTTAGGTCAGGCCCCTGGTAGATCGCCTTGAAGTGCGCTTCGTACAGCCTGAAGCCGGCCGGCGTCTGCAGCTGGATCTCGAACCACTCCAGACCGTTATTGATCGTCCGCGCATACCAAGCCTCGAAGATGCCAGCCTCGTCCTGACTGAAGTTGAAGTTGAACCTCAACTCAGTCGGAACGTAGTTGTGCCGGACCCGGTACCGCGTGCGCCCGGTCACCATCTGGGTAGCCCGCATCGGATCAACCGTGCTCAGGCCATACCCCTCCTGCAGAGGAAGTGGCAATTCTGCCGGGTATTGAATCATTGCCATTCCTCATTAGGAGCCAGAACGCCGCGACCCGTAGGCGCCTTCATAGGAGTCAACAACATCGCCGTAGCCTGAGGAGAACTGCCCAGCAACCTCTTGAACAGCCCGGTCGGTTGCCTCTCGGATAATGAAATCGATGTCTCCGTTAGGCATGCGGCGCTGCTCAACCTGTGCGCTGGAGTAGTTGTGGACGTTGATGTTTTGCTGGATTCCAGCCGCGCTGGTGGCTCCAGACTGGGAGCGGCCGACCGTACGCGCCGCGGTGATCGGCGTGACGTTGCCGGTGCGCAGCGCCTCGACCGCCGACACGCCGCCGAAACGACGGATATCAGCCTGAGACCAGACCACCTCACCCTTGTGCACCACTCCCGCCGGTTCGTATTTGCCGCCTGAGCCGGTGTAGCCGCCTTCGGAGAATCCCTTGAGCAGCGCATAGGCCGCGACCAGCGCGGTGCCGCCCACAACAGCAGCGGCGCCGAATGTACCGATCGATGCCACGAGTGCGGCTGGAGCCCAGGAGGCCAGAGTTTCAGCAGCTGCCGCCAGGTTGGCAGTAAGCACGGTCCCGATGGATGCCAGGCTGCTGGTGGTGGTGACCGCGTCCGTTGTCAGCTTGGCGGTGGTCTTGACCCCCTCCGCCGCTACCGTCTGCGTGGCTTCCGTCTGAATTCCGGCGAGTTTCAGAGCCTGCATGACAAGGAAGCGCGCCGTGATGTCGGCGAATGCACTGAGCATCGAGTTGGCGATGGTGCCCGCCAGATTGCCGAAGGCATCGCCCAGGCTTTCCGTGCCCTTGATGATCCCTTGAATGCTGCCGGAGATCGACGAAGTGGTGTCGCCAAGGATCGACTCGGTAGCCGCCCGGGCCTGCTCGTTGTAGTTGGTGGCGATGTCGACGTAGTTCTGCCACGACTCGGAAACCCCAATCAGCCATTCGCCACGCATCGCGTCCTGCGCGGTGTAGTAGTTCTGCTGATCGACCAGCCGGGTGGCTAGCGCAGCCCGCAGGGCCTCTGTCTCACCCTTGTAGAGATCCGTGTCCTCGGACGTAGGGTTCTTGATCTGGTTGTAGTCGCGGCTGAGCTTGTCCAGTTGCTTCTGATAGTCCTGGCGGATTTTCAGATCGTCCTGGAGTCGCCGGCGCAACCTGTCGCTTTGCCCTGCCCCGGCCAGCTCAACCTCCTGCCCCTCGCGCGATAGCTCCAACTGTGACTGGAGGTTATCCGTGAAAGCCTTCAGCTTGGCCTCGTTCTCCAAGCGGGTCTGGGTCAGCTGGTTGGCCTTTTCAAGCTCAGCGTTTTGCTTCTGCTGGGCCAGGTTCAGCTCAGCCATCGCCAGAACCTGCTTCTGCGAGGTGGTGAGGGTCTTTTGCTCCTTGAGGTTGGCGATCTCGGTTTCGAGCTCGATCAGCTTCTTCGCTTCGGTGCCGAGTTTCTGGGTCTGGTCGATCTCGCCGGCAATGACGCGGCTCTGCTGCTGCAGCACGGCGTAGCGCTGGCGGGCCTCGTCCAGCATCCGCTGTCCGGCGTCGTCGCGAACTGTAGGCGCCTTCGGGTCCTTGAACTGGTCGGAGATATTCGCCTTTACCCGGGCCACGGTTTCTGGAGCCAGGCGCGAGTCATTCGGGTTGTTTTTCCGGATAACCTCCAGCGACTTCTCGTATTCCTTCAGGGCCTCTGTGCGCTTCCTTGTGTTCGTCCATGCGGACTTCTCAAGCGCATCCACCTTGGCCATCGCATTTACGGTTCGCTCGTTCGCATCAGCTGCGTCCTTGTCGAACTTGGCGATGTCATCTTGGGCGGCCTTCTTGTCTTTGAGGAACTGGAGCTCGTCAGTGTAGAACTCCACCATCTTGTCTTTGTCTTGGAAGAACCCAACGTCGCCACGCTGAGCGCTTTCCAGGTTGGCTTGGGCCTGTGCGATGTCTGCCTCAATGTTGGGACGGCCGATATCCTTCAGTCGGTCTGCGGCATTAGCTACCGCGTTGTAGCCACGCTCCCAGAAACTCAGGTTTTCGATGATCTTGGGGGTGCGATTATTGATCGCATCAGCAAATGCATCTGTCGCCAGTTTGACCGCATCCGCATGCTTGCCCTGTTGCTCAAGAGCAGTGATCTGGGCGTACACCGATGCCGTCAGGTAGTGATACTGCTTGTTGAGCGCTGCCGATGCCTTGACCGGCTCATCCGCAAGTTTTGCGAACTCTGCCACGGTTTCGGATACGGCCTTCCCTGTGGCAACCTCCATTGATACCGCCGCTTGGGCGACCTGCTGGAAGCTATCTCCAGCAATCTTCCCGCCAGCTGCTATCTCTGCCAGGGCTGAAGCTGCCGCACCGGTTGAGCCAACCGTCGAACTGATCTGCCTGGCCATGCTGCCGAGCTGATCCGCCGTAACGCCTGATGCGCTGCCGGTGAGGATGAGTGCATTATTGAAGCGGTCGGCCTCTTCTGATCCTTTGTAGAAGGCGTAGCCAAGTGCTGCAGCGCTTGCCACCGCAACGCTAAGAGGCGTGATAAGGCCAAGGATGTATCCGCCCATGGCCCTGGCTGCATCACCGATGCCTCCGAAGGAGTCCTTGATCTGCGATCCCTGCTGAAGGAAGACCGTCAAAGGTGCTTGACCACCCTGCAGGCTGATGAAAATGTCAGAGAACTGCGCGGGAAGCATACGCAGAGCGGCTGCGTTCTGCTTTGCAGTGTTGCCCGTGCGATTGAGGCTATCGTCAAACCCGGTGAGCGCGGCCCGCGACTGGTCAATACGAGTTTTGTACGATGCGAAAGTATCGGCATCAAGGTTGCCAAGCTTGTTTTGCTGGGCCAGCTTTCGCTCCTGCTCATCCAGCTTGTTCAGCGCCCGGGTGGTTGGGTCAATGCTGGCAAGAAGGCCTTCCAGACTTTCGACCTGGCTGACGGTCGCAGATTCTGACTGCTTGGTGGCTGCTGTGACTTTCTGGGTGGACTCTGCCAGGCGCGCCTGGCTCGACGACAGGACCATGTTGCCAGACAGCAGGCCCTGCTCGGCCTCGGATAGCCCAGTAGCCACGTTGGCCAGGTTCCGCTGCTCCTGGGCTGCACGAACCGAAGCATCAGCAATCGCAAGGATCCGGGCCCGAGCCTGTTCAGCGGTCTCGCCTACTTCAGTCTGCGCTCGAGAAACGCCAGAAAGTGATGCCAAGGACTCTTGGATCTTTCTGCTGTAGGCGTCATACGCTGCACCATTGATCTGCCCTGATTCCCGAGCCTGGGCCAGAGCTGTTTCCTGCGCAGCAAGGTCATTAAGTTTCTTGGTGAGCGGGTCAATCTTGCCCAGCAGGCTGTCGAGCTCTTTGCGCTGATTCGCGGCTGCCCTCGCTGCGGTGTCTGCGCTTTTTGCGGCAGCGTCAGTCGACGACGATGCCTTGTCGTTGGCTGCCTGAACCTTTGCCAGGGACATCGCAAGGTTGGAGTAATCCCCGCCAGACTTCCGCAGGGTTGAGCTTGCCCTGATGCCAGCCTGCTCCAGCGCTTCCAGAGCCGCCCGGATATCGTTTACCTGCTGCTCTGCAGTTCGCCCATCTACTTCCAGTTCGAGGCGGGATTTCAACGCCATGGCTTTCTCCAGGCATAAAAAAACCCGCCGAGGCGGGCGTGTTGTTCATGTGGTGGTTATGGAATTTCACACTTGACCATCGGGCCGCCTGCTTTTTGGAAGAAAAAAGCCACTGGCTTTGATGCCTTGGTGTAAAGCACTGATCCGTCACTGTATGGAACTGCCGACATTCTCACCCCATCAGGGAAAGTTCTTGTTTCGCCGCCAACACCTCTGACTATTTGACCATCTGGCATTTTCACAACTTTGAATCCGTCGATTCCAGTGACAATTCCTTCAGTCCCGCAATCCAGCGTCAAATCCGCTGCGCTTGCCCCAATAGGGGCTCCGACGATGGCAATCACCAAGCCAAGACAAATACGTCCTTTCACAACTTCCCCTCCTTTTTAGATGGCTGGAATCTACCACCATCGGGAGGAAGCGCCAAAACCCCGCGTTGGCGGGGTTCGACTTTGATCTAGCGGTTACCTCGAAAGGCCGTGCGCGACAACCTCTGACATTTCGGCCTGAAGCTTCTCAGCCAAGCGCTTCAACGGCTTGGCCACCGACTCCTTCCAGAGGATCTGCTGAATAGGCTTGCCGTCGCTGTGCTTCTTGGCGGTGTCGGTGATCACGGCGAACTCCTTGCCTTCCGGCGTGACCTCCCAGCGTTTCTTGCCGGGTTTGTAGGTGACGTGATGCTGTAGCCCGCACTGGGCAAGCAGCTTGTTCATGCTGACCGCGCTCATGCCAAACTTCACGCCAAGCTCGGTCGGTGTGTAATTCAGCTCTTGCGCTTCGTTAACCAGTCGCTGCACACCGGCCATTTCCATCAAGTCGATGCCGATGGCGGAGCGGACCATGCTGTTGGCGCTCAGGATGGCCTGATTTCCTTCGAGACCAAGACTTTCAGCGATTCGCTTGGCCGCGTCAAAGTTGTCGGCCGCCACTGGAAGACGCCGTTCCTGCGGGATAACTGCATCGTTCGCTGCCGCCGAGTCGAAGGTCCGAATTACGTGCAGGCTGAATGTCGGGCTGACCCACATGGCGTAGGCGTAGACCAGTTCCTTGCATGCGTAGGTTCCCGGCGAGCTACCACCACGCACAACCCTCAAAGCGGGAATTCCCGCTTTGGCGATTTCATCGGCAAGCTCCTGAGCCTGCCCAACTCGCATCCACTCGCTTGGCTTGTGCCGCGGCTCGCCACCGGCAGCCCGGTGAAAGTCGTTGAGGCTGAACCGGCCGTCATGATCCTGGTGAATCTCGATACCTGCAATCATCAGCGCGCTCATGCCGAAGCCCCCTTAGAAGTGACTGGTGAAACCTGGCCAGCAAGAGCAATCCAGTCTACGCGTGGAGGCAAAATGACTTGGCGTTGGAGCTGCCTCGACAATTTTGATTTGATGGTCGGAGTCCACGGCATCCCAGCGCCAAGAACCTCTTTCTCGACCCACGCTCGAACGTCCAGCACGAACGACATGAACTGGTACTTCGCTTCACGCATGTCGCGAAGCATCAACATGACAAGATCGAATTGATCGTCTGGAACGTCCTGGACTCGCGCGACTTGGAAAACAACCCGCATACGGTTGTAAATCCAGTTTTTGGAGTCTTCGCTGAGAGCCCATCCAAAGGTGATCGAGCCAATTTCTTGATTGATAACAGTCCAGTGCTCCTTGGTTAGGGCTGGACGCATCGCTGGCTCATGGATGTAGCCCCCGGTCTTCCTGATGGCTGGCAGAACTTCGGAAGTCACCCATTTCTTGAAGCGCTTGGCCTCGGCTTTTCGGCTGCGGAGGATCGCGGAGTACAGGCCAGACTCGTTGATAGCCAGCATTTCCTGCGCTCCGCCAAGGGTACTCACAATTTGAGTACCCTTTTCGTCGTCGTCGAGGTTTCGGCACATGTTGGACGAATCGCGGTATTGAAGAGCTGCCGAAATGTCGGTAGCGACGAACCATGGCTCACCTTCGATGAGCATGGTGCGAACCTGCTGCTCGCCAAAATTGAACGGAACTACGTTTGTGCTATTATCGCTCATGACGTTGTTTTCCTGATCGATGACTGCGTTGATTCCCAAAGCCCTGGCCGTTGGCGCGACCGGGGCTTTTTCATGCCCGCTGTTTTTGCTCATCCTGCATCTCCTGCTCTAGCGATTTCCTGAGTCGGAACACAATCTCTCCACTCAGGCTTCGCCCGTTGTTCACCGCGCGCTCCTCAAGCTTCTTGCGCATTTCGCACATCATTCTTACCGCAGTCGTGATCTTCTCGGGACTCATGATCGCCTCCTTGTTTGCGTTTTGTGAGTTTATTGCGTTTAATGAGTTTGTCAAACATTTCTTGCTTTTTGTGAGTTTCATGTACACTCCTAGGGATGTTCACGAGGCTCAACATGTCCCAAGAATTCGCAGACAGGCTCATCCACCTAAGAGGCCAGCTAAACCTTACCCAGCAAGACCTGGGAGAGGCGGCTGAGGTCTCACCGTCTCAAATATCCCGATATGAGTCAGGCCTGGCGATGCCCAGAAAGACGGTGATGAGAAAACTAGCGAGCGCACTCGGCGTCACCACGGAAGAGCTGGCCGGCCCGCAACCAAAAGACAAGAGGCTGACTCTCGACATCCCCCCTGAAGTGTCGGGCCAACTCAGGCAAGTGGCCGAGGAGACCGGCAAGACTTTCGAAGAAGTGGTGACCGAGGTTCTCGAGTGGGGAATCAAGAAGTTCGATGAGGATCCCGAGTTCGCAGCAAGAGTGCTGAAGGGTATAGAGGCTCGGCGACACAAGGACCCAAGAAAGTAACCCCAAGCCCGGCCAAGAGCGGACCGGACGATCGGTTGCAACCACTACAAGGAGTTCCACATGCTTGACGTACTAGTCAAAATTTTCAGTTCGCTATGGCAAATCTGGTCATCTCTATCCGACCAACAAAAAGACAGCATCTGCAAAACCTTCACCGATCTCTTTGAGAACCTATTTCGGGCGTACTACAAAGCGAATTCGGGAGCTGCACAATGAAATCGTTAGTCGAGATCATGCGCGCGAACTCTGGGTCTGAATCTCTAGCCGTCACCACCAAAACGGAGATGGGGCTCGCAACAGTTGCCACGCTCGGATCGGTGCTGGGTAAGTCCAAAGCGACTCAATTTGCCGACGATGCGTCCGACCTAATCACAAGCGATGATTTCCTGAACGAACTCGAATCTGAGCTAGGTTTGCCAAAAAAAGGCGAATCAGAAGACGAGTTTGTCGCTCGAGCGAAGGCAAGCATGCTCCAAATGCTAAAAGCCAAACTCAAGTAACCTGGTCCCAAGCCCGGCCAAGCGCCGGGCTTTTTGCGCCCCTAACTCTCTCCCCCTATCGTGCTTCACGAGCAGTGGCACAGAGGCGCTTAGATGGCTAGATAAAGAAAAGGCGCCTCACGGCGCCTTCAGTATCAGTCAGAAATCCTCATCGAATGGATCAGGCACGTCTTGATCCGGAACTGGCAACCCACGCGCGTATGCATCCGCAGCAGCCAAAAGACCTGGATCAAGATCATCCGGATAAGGCGGATATATGCCATTCTGTTGCAAATAGTAGTCGAACAGCGATTGATCAAAACTGCTCATGCTCATTACTCCCATGGTCCACTGAGCATGTGGAGCATACCATGCAGAAAGAATGTACCGCACGGGTTGCACCCTAGTCGCAAAAAGCCCAGCGCGGGGCTGGGCTTTCGTGCACTTAACTAACGCAACACGTCCTTGGCAAGCCCTCGACCGAGGGCAATGTCATCGTCGTCTAGCTCATCAAGAGGAACACCTGGAAAAGTAGCCTCCAGTTCTTCTTTGGCTTGCTTGTCCAGTACAGCCTCATCATGGCTGCCAACCATTTCGTCTTCTTCCATTTGCTCATTCTCATTTGCTTGATGAAGCATGGGCACCATAGCATTTGGCTGCTTCTGCTGACCACTGTAAGGAGAATGGCTCGCCCCCCTGTCCACCCATCCACCCTGGACAAAAACCCAGTAACCGGCCATGCCGGCACAGTAGTAGCGTTGCCCCATCAAGCCATCACCAAGGAAAGGTATATGAAGCTGGATAGAGAGCTGCAGCTAGAGATTCTCAGGAGGCTTGAGGCGATTTACCCTATGCAGGCCGACAACATGCATCTGCTTTTCCATGAACCCAGCGTGGCATCTGCCAACATTCATTACCTCAGCGAGCATGGACTGGTTGATGCGAAATTCAGCAGTTGCATAGGCTCCAGCGTACCGGAACCGTTCCTGACAAAGATCAACCATCGCGGCATGGACTTCCTCGCTGACGACGGCGGACTCAGCGCCATACTGGGCGTGGTAACGATCAAGCTGCATGAGGACACAATTAAGGGCCTTATCGAAGCCAAGATCGCAGCATCCGACCTCGCTGAGGAGGAGAAAACCTCTATCCGCTCCGTTATCCGAGGATTGCCCGCCGAGGCCACAAAACGCCTGACAGAGAAACTACTGGACCTGGGCATGGAAAACCTGCCGGCAGCAGGTCCACTACTTCGTACGTTCCTGCAGTCCCTCGTGGGTTAGTCGAGTCATTGGCCACATAGCGAAGCTCAACGAAACCGACCTGCTTCCCGGAGCTCGCCCACAGATCCAGATACAGTAGTGGATCTGTGCGGCCAACAAAGCTCAGGTAGCATTCCGTCGACTCCTGTTCGCGTCGGCCTGCGACAAATACAGCTGTCATGTCTTGCTGGCTGATCTTCATTCAGCGCACTCCTCGTCGCCCTCGGTCAACGCAACCTCGTCCAGGGCGAACATCACTTCATCGACGAGACGCCTCGGCAATGGCAACGGGTGCACCTCAAGCCAGTCGGTGATCTCCCGCGCAGATAGTCTCAGCGGCTGCACTGCTGCTGCGCCAACCAGGTAGCGCCGGCCGCGCGCCGCATTTCGGAACGCGTTCAGCAGGCTGCCGGTGATCACATCCAGTTCCGGCTCATCCGGTACCGCGATGCGCAGCTTCTGGTAGATCAGGCTTCGCTTTGCGGTTCGCTGGCCCCATTCCCGCTCCCATTCGAAGCGGGCGACAGCTTTCCCTTGATCTCGTCCTGCTCCGCCCGGTTGTCGGCGGCGATGGCCGCGGCGCGGCGCAGAACGAAGTAGAAGAAGTCGGAATCGCCGCGCAGCATCTCGGCGCAGATGTTCTCGCTGTAGGCAAGCGGATTGCCGTTCTCGTCCTGGGCGCCCTGCCAGTCCTGAACGATGAACGAGGCCAACAGCAGGCAGTGGTTATCGTGCTCGGTCTTCTCGCCTTCGATCACGCCGACCGCGTCTTGACCAAACTGAGCGTCGTTGCGCGCCAGGCGGCGGCGCATGCGCTCCAGGGCGATCTGATACTGCTGGTTATCCAGCGGCATCAGTTGGATCTGGGTTTCGTCGTCGAACTTCTCCCAGCGCGCCTCTGCGTTCTTGCTGGAGTCGACCTTTTTCAGCTTGAGAGCCATGTGAATTCCTCACGCCACGCCATAAAAAGGGCCGCTCCGGGCGGCGTTTACCCGGAGTGGCCAAAGGTGATGCGAGTTATGCGGTGACCGTGATCGCCGAGGTTGCGGTCTTGGTCGGGTCCGACACGCTGGTGGCGGTGATGACTGCCGATCCTGCAGCAACGCCGGTGACCAGGCCGGACGAGTTGACCGTGGCGATCGAAGGCGCCGAGCTGCTCCAGGTGACGTTCTGGGCGGCGCCAGATGGCAGCGCAGATGCGGTCAGTTGGCGAGTCGCTGCCACGGCGATCGAGGCGGTGGTCGGCGTTACCGAAACACTGGTGACCGGAACGAATGGCACCCGGGTGATGGTCGGGGCCTGCTTGGCGACGGTGTAATTCAGCGTGACCTCGATCAGATCACGCTTGCCGCCGTTCGGCAGGTCGCCATCGACCTCCAGCGCCGGGAACGACAGGTCGTAGCGGTTGCCGAGGTTGTCGGTGATCGGGAAAGCGACCGCGATGGTTTTCCGGGTGAAGGTGTTCTTCCAGATCTGCCATGCCCGCGGCGACCAGGCCAGGGTGATGGTGCCGGTGATGGCCGCCTCGGTGGCGATCTGCGCACCTGGGCCGAGCTTGCCGCTACCGATGCAGCGCTGGGCCTGCAGACTGTTGTCCAGATTCACGGTGAGGGCCGACACACATGCAGCACCTTCCAAGCTCTGCCCATCCACCGTGATGCTGCCCACGTTCTGGTTCGACATGAAGGGAGTGGTCGTCGGCGGGGTGATGGTCGCGACGGTGTTGGTGTCGCCGTCGGCGTAGTCCAGGCCGGCCATGGTGAAAGTGGCCGTGATCTTGCCGTCGGACGGGATATCCAAGGCAAAGACCGAAGCGTGCATGCCCTTGAACAGGGTGTAGACGTTCACGTCGTTGAAGTTCTTCGCGACGGTGAAGGTGCGGCGAGTGCTGCCTACGGTCAGGACGTTGCTGGCCCAGGTGCCGTAAAAGGCGGCCTCCAACAGCTTGTCGAAGGCCCCATAAGAGAGCTCACCCACCAGATCGCCCTGAATGTCGGCACTGGACACAACCGAGCCCTGGCTGATGCGGGAGTCGGTGATTTCATCGCTGACCTGGGTGTTCACGGTCGGCGACAGAGTGTTGCTGGTCAGGCGCAGGGTGTCCCAGGCGCCGGTGGTTGGGGTGACGCCCGGGGTGATCTCGGGAATCAGGTAGCTGGTGACTCGTGCGCCAGACGACATGTGAATGTCTCCTTTCTGCGGGCATAAAAAAACCCGCTCGCGGCGGGGGCTTCTAGATTGGTAACCTCAGGCAGCTTCGAAGCCTAGGGTCATTTGCAACTGGTCACGCCAGTATTCGACCTGGTGCTCAAGGCCTGGCTTCTTGTTACGCCAGCGGGCCAGTTCACGACCGCTCAGGCTTGCAACAGCCTTCGCGTCATCAAGAACACGGCAGGCGCGGTCAAATTGCTGCTTCTCGTTCAGCTCGCCGCGCAGCAGGGCGTCAATGTGCAAGTCGCACCAGACAGCGAAGTCATCATCGAGCCAGCGGGCGAACGCTACAGCCAGCTTTGGATGGAGCCAGGTGCCCGCCTTACCACGCACTTTGGAGGACTCGACAAGCTTGAGGTCGGATTTTCCGACATCAAACCCAGCGCCCAGATGCTTCCTGAGTGCGTTCATGTAGCTCTTGGTGCTGGGTAGCTCCAGCCAGTGCGCTGGCCGCTTGGCGAACCGCTTGGCTACATCGGTTGCATTGATCCAGCCGTCGCCCTTGAAGCGAACTGCCTGGCCTTGGTAGTGAAACGGAATGACGTTGCTCTCGATCATCTGTGACACCTCGTTCATCAGGCGAATAGAAACGCAGCCGGGGCGGACGGATGAACGAACATCCACCGTTCGGCTGTACGGGCCTAGGCTGCGTGTTTGGTTGCCTTGCGGCAGAAATTGGTCAGCCGGCGCGGAACCGGACGTTCACGTTGATTTGGTAGTAGCTCTCGAAGTCGCCCACCACATGCGGGGATGCCTCAAGGCACTCAATATGGCCGTCCTGCCAGGACTGGAAGTGATCAGAAAGGCCGTCGGCCAGCTTGTTGATGTCCGACAGACCAGTGGATCTGCGGCAGAAGCACTGAATCACCACCTGTCCAGGCCTGCGGTAGTGCGGCTTGTCCGCCATCCCTGCAAACCCGGCGGTGGCGTACTGGATCTCGAAGGCGCACCAGACACCGGTTGCTGGCGGTTTGAATACACCACCACCCGGCTGTTCGCCGTTCGCATACTCAATCCGCGACTGCTCGATGCCAGTGAATGCCTTCATGCGCGCCGTGAGCGTCTTGCGGACTGTCTGGAAGGGTACGGTCATATCAACTTCTCGGTGACGGCGATGAAGGAAATCCCGTACACGCCTTTGGGTGCCATGCGGCTGTAGCCATCAGGCGTGATCTTGACGCTCGGGCCGCTCGGATAGCCGCCGAACTCGATGATCTCGCCGTACACGCTGTTGTTCTGCACGAAGACCGTGCTGAAAGGTTTCAAATCTGTCAGGGCAGCACGGGCCGCGCTTCGGGTCTCAGTCCCGAGGATGTCCAGCCTGGTGTTGACGCTGTAGTCCTCGGCGCCAATCGACACGATGTTGTTGGCCATGTAGTTGCCGCTGTCGATAGGCGCTCGGACCGTTATCTCTTCAATCAGCTCGATGACGATGCCTCGCTGCATCTCCACCAGGTCTTCTTCGATCTGATCAGCGAACAACACGGGCGACAGGGACCAACCGGTCATCACGACCTCCGCAGCTGGAGCCGATAGGTTGCCGAGGCTGCATCGGATCGAGCTGTCTTGACCTCGTATGTCAGCTGCTTGGTGCGGTCCATTAGGTCGGGAGCGGTGATCTTGTGCCCAATGGCTGGGATGTCGGTTACCTCGTTGGCTAGTGCCGTAAGGCGCATATCGCCGACGAGAATATTGATGTTGTCGATCCGCCGGTCTTCGTAGCGAGACAGAACGCCACGACCCGTGTACATCACTGGCTGCGCCGTGCTGACCTCCTCGACCGGATCCCAGTCGCCAGGCCCCATATACTCGCCCGTGAAGCCCACTACCGCATCAGCCAGGTCTGTATCGAACGCCTCGGCCAGGTCGGCCTGCAATTCCTTGCGAAGTCCCATGTCAGCCCCTCACGATCTTGGTCTGGCCGCTGCCGTTCAGGTAATGCGCCAGCAAAGCCAGGGCGAACGACTCACCCGCGCTGATGGTGCGGGATGATTCCGAGTAGGTCTTGCTGCTGGACACGCCGTCAGCATCGACCGACTTGCTCAGCACGCCGGTTTCCTTGCGGCCGTAGATGTTGCCAGCCGCAGCCTCTCGGGCGATCTCGGCGCCTGCCTGAATCACGTCATCCGGAACCGGATCGAACTCAGGCAGGCCGAGATTGGTAAGCCAGGTGTTGGCCATCAGCACCGCCCGGGCCTTCTGGTCGGCGGGCGCCCAGGACGGCCCAAGCAGGGCGTCTACCTGCTCGACGGTGATGTAGTTGGTCATTACTCGGCCTCGCCCAGCAGCTTCTGGAGGTCTTCCAGGGTGGCGCCGTCGGCGAACTGAACGCCTTTCTCGGTCAGAGCCGCTTTCAGCTTGGCAATCAACTCGTCAGCCGCGGTCGCGTCATCGAGCAGCTTCTGCAGCTCTGGCTTCTTGGCCTTGGCGTCGAACTGGATGTTTCGGGCGGTCAGCGCGGCACGGATATCGTCGATACCCGGGGCCTTGCCTGGCTTCTCGGCCTCGCCCAGCAGCTCATGGAGCTCCGGATCAAAGTCAGCCTCGTTGATCACAACGAAATCGCCCTGACCATCGCCCCACGGCTTCACTTTCAGCGTCTTGTTGCTCATGAACTTCTCCTGGAGATTCGGGCCAGCGCACACAGCGCCGGCCTCCACCGGTGATGGAATCAGCCCAGCAGGCTGGCGATGTGCTCGGACTTGACCGCCTTGGTGCCCCAAGCCAACGACACTTCGTACTGCATCTGGCGGTACTGGGCGTACATCGCCACCTCGAAGGTCAGGCCGCTGACAGCGTCAGTGACCAACATGCGGTCGATAGCCGAGTCACCTTGCGGTGGCAGAGCCGGCGCACGGGTAGCCAGTGCGATCGCCGAGCGGGCGAATGCAGCGCTACGGGTGCTGGCGGATACGACGGTCAGCGCTGTGGCTGCGGCCGGGATGGCTTTGCGCAGGCCCGGAGCGGCCAGGATGATGGTGCCACCGTTGGACACGTCAGCATCGCCGGCAGCGACGACGTATTTGTTGCTATCGCCGGCGAAGGTGATGATGTCGCCCGCCAGAACACCACCGGTACCGGCCGAGGCCAGCACGATGGCGGTCGCACCTACGGCGTAGCCGGCAGTGTTGGTGGTCGCAGCGGCAGCGCTGCCGATGATCGGGGTCTTGACCTGGGCCGACTCGCGGATAGCGAAGCCGTGCACATCCAGCAGCACGCCGCGGCGCAGCAGGCTGTCGTCGTTGGCTTCGTTCGCCTTCGACAGTTGGGTCAGGGTCCGCATGTTCGCGCCGGCGGAGGTGTCGATCACCATCTGCAGATCGCCCAGCGGGGCACCGTTGTCCGACAGGATTCGGCGCAGTTGAGCGCTGTCCGCCAGGTTGCTGGCGAACGGGGTGGTACCAGCAGTGCCGTAGGCGCGGGAGGCGTTGATGGCCACTGCGGCCAGGTCGGACTCGACTTCGTTGACCAGGGTGCGCATGCCCTGAGCCATCTGGTCGCGCAGGATGACATTGAACGAGGCGCCGTTGTTGTCCAAGCCCAGCTTTTCCTCGCCGTTCCAGCGGATCGGCACGCGGCGGGCCTTGTTGATGGTCATCGACACGGCGCCGATGTTCTGGTCACCGTCGTTTGGCGGGGTAACGGCCGGGGTGATGTCGGTAGCGGTCGCGCCATTGGTTACCGGAGAGGTAACGGTCTGGCCGACGGCAGCGCGGGCGAAAGTCATGTCCGAGGACACGGCCGGGATGAAGCCAACCAGCTCACGCGACACGACATCGAGCGCGTTGTAGATGGTTGGAATCAGGCCAGTAAGGGTGTTAGCCATTTGGATCTCCTAAGGATCGGCGTTTGGGTTTGTGAAGACGGGTCATCCGACCCAAGCGCCGACCCCTATGCGATCTGATCGTCGGCGCCCTGGCCATGGGCAAGCAGAACAACAACCATCCGCCAGAAGGCCATTGGGGCCAGCAGTTCTGGGATATCGGCCGGGCCGAGGGCCAACAGCGGGATGAACTGGTGGCGGCTCTTGAGCACCTGGTCACCGTCACCACGCCAGATGCCAACGGGCAGATAGGTGCAGAGGAAGAGCATGTTGCTTCGCTTGAGCATGCCCGCGCCTTGATCCGTCTGCATCGAGCCTAACCACCAACCTTCCGCCACTGGCGGCGTGGAGACCACGCCTATGCCATTGATCACCGTCAAAACCACCATCACCACCAGGTTCGTGATACCCGAGGGCCTGAGTATCGACATGATCCGCCACCAGGCCCTGCCCGTGCTGTCCGAGGACGAGGAAGGCACCGATGAGGTGGGCCATCTGCAGGAAACTGCGCTGAACATGGTGTTCCTGGGTGATGCCGATCCACAGTCGCGCACCGTCGAGCACTCCATCGTTGAGGGAGGCGACCATCCATGAACCTGATCGACTGCTACGTCACGAAGATCCTCGGCGAGCCGTACCGTAAGTTCGGCGCCTGGTGGGTGTCGGCCGAGTACGAATCGGAAGGCCGCCCAGGCAAAACTGAGCTCATGTTCCGCACCGAGGAAGCCGCCCGGGCGGCGAAGGTCGGGCACAAATTCACGGCCTGATCTGGCCGCCTAGCCTGGAGATCACCACATGACAGCAGCCAGCGCGGCACAGCTCGCGCCTGCCCTGCCGCGCATTCTCCGCGCCGGTAAGGCCCCCGCCTACCTCGGCATGAGCCGCGCCGAGTTCAACAAAACTGTCAGGCCCTACGTCAGCGAGTTCCCCATCGGTGAGCGCGGCATCGGCTTTGACCGGCATGAGCTCGACGCCTGGGCAACTGACTACATCCTGACCACAGCAATTGCGAAACAAGGCGCCAAGGGAACAGAATCCCCCTGCAGCGAGCGCCAGGTTGGAGGAAATACATGGCGCGAAAAACCATCACGGGCCTCTCGCAGAGGAACGGAATCTGGCACATCGACAAGAAGGTCAACGGTGAGCGACTTTACGAAAGCACTGGCGCTCGCGAAAGGGAAGAAGCGGAGCGCTACCTGATATTCCGGCTGGAGCAGTTACGGCAGCGGAAGATCTACGGCGTCAAGCAGGTCAGGTTGTGGCGGGAGGCCGCCACGAAGTACCTGGTGGATTTTTCCGACCAGCCATCGATCTGGCTGACCGCCACCTATCTGGAGCAGCTTGATCCGTACATCGGCCATCTTCCCGTCAGCCACGTTGATGACGGGACGCTGGCTCAGTACATCAAGGACCGGAAGATGCCAGGGAAGAGGAAAACCGGGAAGATCAAGCCGGGCGCATCGAACAGGACTATCAACATCGCCTTGCAGCGAGTGGTCAGGGTTCTGAACTTGTGCGCCAGGAAGTGGCGGGACTCCGAGCAGAGGCCGTGGCTGGACAACGTGCCGATGATCTCGATGCTGGAGGAGAAACGGTCAGCACGGAAGCCCTACCCGATGTCATGGGAAGAGCAGGCTGCGCTGTTTGCGGAACTGCCTGACCACCTGCACAAGATGGCCCTGTTCAAGGTGAACACGGGCTGCCGGGAGCAGGAGGTTTGCAAGCTTCGCTGGGACTGGGAGATTCATGTGCCCGAGATCGACGCCAGCGTTTTCCTGATCCCCGCCGACTTCGGCGGTCGGACGGAGAAGTCCGGGGTCAAGAATGGCGACGAGAGGCTGGTGGTGCTGAATAGCGTGGCCAGGTTGATCGTCAACCGACAGCGCGGGATCAGCAAGGAATGGGTATTCCCGTACCACGATGAGACGCCGATGCATCGAATGAACGACTCGGCATGGAAGAAGGCCAGGGCCAGGGCGGCCAAGGTTTGGCAGGAGAAGAACCTGAGGCCGGCGCACGACGGGTTCGCATCGTTCCGTGTGCACGATCTCAAACACACGTTCGGCCGGCGACTGAAGGCTGCAGGTGTTTCGGAGGAAGATCGAAAGGCGCTGCTCGGACACAAGAACGGCAGCATCACCAGTCACTACTCTGGCGCAGAGATCGGACAACTGATCGAGGCAGCCAACAAGGTGTCCGCAACCGATTCGCGCGGACCGGTACTCACGATGCTGACCAGGAGGAAGGCATGAAAAACGGAGAAGTCACGCAAAAGTCACGCAAATGAAAAAGGCCAATGCTCTGAACATTGGCCTTTCCCATTGGGATTATTGGTCGGGACGGAGTGATTCGAACACTCGACCCCTTGCACCCCATGCAAGTGCGCTACCGGGCTGCGCTACGCCCCGACTCTAATTCTCGATACCGCTGAGAACGATGAAGAATCTACCCTAACCTTTTGATAAATGGAAGCTTTTTCTCAAAAATTTTCCATCCGTCAGAGCAAATCACTTCTTCAACACCACTAACACATCTTCCAACTCAACAATCATCTGCCGAATCAGCTGCTTGTACTGGCTTGACTCATCCTTCACCTCATCACTGGAGAGCCGCAACCGCGCCCCGCCAATGGTGAACCCTTGGTCATAAAGCAGCGCCCGAATCTGGCGGATCATCAGCACGTCCTGGCGCTGGTAATACCGCCGATTCCCCCGCCGCTTCACGGGGTTCAACTGAGGGAACTCCTGCTCCCAATACCGCAGCACGTGCGGCTTTACCGCACAAAGCTCGCTCACTTCACCAATGGTGAAGTAGCGTTTGCCCGGTATGGGGGGCAGTTCGTCGTTATGGCTTGGTTCCAGCATAGGCCTCAACCCGGGCCTTCAACTTCTGCCCTGGACGAAAGGTGACGACGCGGCGAGCGGTGATCGGGATCTCTTCCCCTGTCTTGGGGTTGCGGCCCGGCCGCTGGCGTTTGTCGCGAAGGTCGAAGTTGCCGAAACCGGACAGCTTGACCTGCTCGTTCTCTTCAAGTGCGTGCCGAATTTCTTCGAAAAACAGCTCGACCAACTCCTTGGCCTCACGCTTGTTAAGCCCCAGCTCCTCGTACAGCCTTTCGGCCATCTCAGCTTTCGTCAGAGCACCCATGCCGTTATTTCCTTAACGTGGTGTTCAACCTTTGTTCGAGCGAGGTGAGGATATTTTGCAGGGTTACGTTCACCTCATCGTCGTTAAGAGTGCGCGATGGATGCTGCCAGGTCAAGCCGACGGCCAGGCTTTTTCTATCAGGATCAATGCCTTTACCTTGGTAGACATCAAACAGCCTGAGGTCTGTAAGCCATTCGCCTGCATTGTCACGAATTAATTCAAGCACCGCGTTAGAAGCTACATCACGTCCTGCAATCAAAGCCAGGTCACGACGGGTTTCTGGGAACTTGGACAGTTCGCTGAACTTCGGCAGGCGGCCTTCGACCACGTCACCCAACACCAGCTCGAACAGGAACACCGGGCGGTCCAGGCCCAGGGCTTTGGCAAGCTCGGGGTGGATGGCGCCAAGGTGGCCGACTGGCTTGCCGTCGCGCTCGATGAGGGCGGTCTGGCCGGGGTGCAGCGCGGGGTGTTTACCGGCGCTGAAGGTGAAGTCGCTCAGGGCGCCGGAGTAGCCCAGCAGGGCTTCAACGTCGGCTTTTACATCGAAGAAGTCGATGCCGTCGCGGCCGTTCGCCCAGCCTTCTGGCAGGCGGCTGCCGGTAACGACGCCGGCGATCATCGGTTGCTGCTCAAGGTTACCGAGCTGGCCGACGAAGCGCAGGCCGCTTTCGAACAGGCGTACGCGGTCTTGCTGGCGGTTGAGGTTGTGCTGCAGTGCCTTGACCAGGCCCGGCCACAGGGACGCGCGCATGGCGGCCATGTCGCTGGAGATCGGGTTGGCCAGCAGCAGTGGCTCGACGCCAGGGGTGAACAGTTCGAACAGCTTCGGGTCGATGAAGCTGTAGGTAATGGCTTCCTGGTAGCCGCGGGCGACCAGCAGGCGGCGCAGGTTCGGCAGGTCACCGCGGGTTTCCGGCTTGCCCTGGGGCGCGAGGCGCGCCTGTGGGTAGCGGACCGGCAAGTTGTTGTAGCCGTACAGGCGGGCCAGTTCTTCGATCAGGTCGACTTCCAGGCTGATGTCGAAGCGGTGGCTCGGGACGTTGACGGTCCACTGCCCTGCCCCGTTTGCCGTGGTGGTCAGCTCCAGGGCGTTGAGCAGTTGCTCCACCTGGGCGGCTTCCAGCTCCATGCCGAGCATCTGGGTGATGCGTTCGGCGCGCAGGGTTACCGGGGCGACGTTCGGCAGGTGCTGTTCGCTGACGGCTTCGATGATCGGGCCGGCTTCGCCGCCGACGATTTCCAGCAGCAGCGCAGTGGCGCGCTCCATGGCTTCGCGGGCCAGCTGCGAGTCGACGCCGCGCTCGTAGCGGTGCGAGGCATCGGTGTGCAGGCCATAGGAACGGGCCTTGCCAGCGACCGAGATTGGCTCGAAGAAGGCGCTTTCGAGGAACAGGTCGCGGGTTTTTTCGGTGTTGACGCCGCTGTGCTCGCCACCCATGACGCCAGCAATGGCCAGGGCGCGGGTGTGGTCGGCGATGACCAAGGTGTCGGCGCGCAGGGCGACTTCCTGGCCGTCGAGCAGGACGAGTTTTTCGCCCTCTTCGGCCATGCGTACGCGGATGCCACCGTTGATTTCGGCGAGGTCGAAGGCGTGCATCGGCTGGCCGAGTTCGAGCATCACGTAGTTCGTGATGTCGACGGCGGCGTCGATGCTGCGCACGTCACTGCGGCGCAGGCGTTCAACCATCCACAACGGGGTCGGCTTGGACAGGTCGACGTTGCGGATGACGCGGCCCAGGTAGCGTGGGCAGGCAGCCGGGGCAGAAACCTCGACCGGGCGCACTTCGTCGTGGGCAGGCGGTACAGCCGGGACGACTGGGCGGGTGACCGGTACGTTGTACAGGGCGCTGACGTCGCGGGCCAGGCCGGCCAGGGACAAGCAGTCACCGCGGTTCGGGGTCAGGCCGATCTCGATGCTGGCGTCGTCAAGGCTCAGGTACTGGCGAATGTCTTCGCCAACCGGGGCGTCAGCCGCCAGCTCCAGCAGGCCGTCGTTCTCTTCGCTGATCTGCAGCTCGGCAGCCGAGCACAGCATGCCGAACGACTCGACGCCGCGCAGCTTGGCTTTCTTGATCTTGAAGTCGTCCGACAGTTCGGCGCCGATCATGGCGAACGGGATCCTGATACCCGGGCGCGCATTGGGGGCGCCGCAGACCACCTGGAAGGCTTCCTGGCCGTTGCTGACCTGGCAGACGCGCAACTTGTCGGCGTCCGGGTGTTGCTCGGTGGCGAGGATTTCGCCCACGACGATGCCGCTGAACTGGCCGGCAGCGGGGGTCACGCTGTCGACTTCGAGGCCGGCCATGGACAGGCGGGCGACCAGTTCGTCACGGGAGACTTGCGGGTTTACCCAACCGCGCAGCCACTGTTCACTGAATTTCATGCTGTTCTCCTAGAAGTTGCGTCGATTGGGCCTAGCGGAATTGGGCTAAGAACCGCAGGTCGTTGTCGAAGAACAGACGCAAATCGTTGACGCCATAGCGCAGCATGGCCAGGCGCTCGGCGCCCATGCCGAAGGCGAAGCCCTGGAACTCTTCAGGGTCGATGCCGGACATGCGCAGCACGTTCGGGTGGACCATGCCGCAGCCCATGACTTCGAGCCAACCGGTCTGCTTGCAGACGCGGCAGCCCTTGCCGGAACACATCACGCACTGGATGTCGACTTCGGCGGACGGCTCAGTGAAGGGGAAGAACGACGGGCGGAAGCGCACGGCCAGTTCTTTTTCGAAGAAGACGCGCAGGAATTCTTCGATGGTGCCCTTGAGGTCGGCGAAGTTGATATCGCGATCGATCAGCAGGCCTTCGACCTGGTGGAACATCGGCGAGTGGGTGATATCCGAGTCGCAGCGGTAGACGCGGCCTGGGCAGACAATGCGAATGGGCGGCTGGGTGGACTCCATGGTCCGCACCTGCACCGGCGAGGTGTGAGTGCGCAGCAGCATGTTGGCATTGAAATAGAAGGTGTCGTGCATCGCCCGGGCCGGGTGGTGGCCGGGGATGTTGAGCGCTTCGAAGTTGTGGTAGTCGTCTTCGACCTCTGGGCCTTCGGCGATGCCGTAGCCGATGTGGGTGAAGAACTGCTCGATGCGCTCAAGTGTACGGGTGATCGGGTGCAGACCACCGGTGGTCTGGCCACGGCCTGGCAGGGTCACGTCAATGCATTCGGCAGCCAGGCGAGCGCTGAGCTCGGCTTCTTCATAGGCGGCCTTGCGTGCGTTGAGCACCTCGGTGACGCGTTCCTTGGCGTCGTTGATCAGCGCGCCGACTTTCGGCCGCTCTTCGGCTGGCAGGTTGCCCAGGGTCTTCATCACCTGGGTCAGCTCGCCTTTCTTGCCGAGATATTGAACCCGGATCTGTTCCAGGGCATTGATGTCTTCAGCGCGCTCTACGGCCTCAAGGGCTTGGGAGACCAGCGCATCCAGGTTTTCCATGTACAGACTCCAGATACGAAAATAGGGGAAGAGCTTTGAAGGCTCTTCCCCTATCGATGACGTTCAATGCCCGACGGCGCACGCGCCGCCGGGTGATTGTCGCGGGTACTTAAGCCAGAACGGCTTTAGCTTTCTCGACAATCGCAGCAAACGCCGCTTTTTCGTTCACTGCCAGATCGGCCAGAACCTTACGGTCGATTTCGATCGACGCCTTTTTCAGGCCAGCAATCAGACGGCTGTAAGACAGACCGTTGTTGCGTGCACCGGCGTTGATACGAGCGATCCACAGTGCGCGGAACTGACGTTTTTTCTGGCGACGGTCGCGGTAGGCGTATTGGCCTGCCTTGATGACAGCCTGCTTGGCAACGCGGAATACGCGCGAGCGTGCACCGTAGTAGCCTTTAGCCAGTTTCAGAATTTTTTTGTGACGCTTACGAGCGATAACGCCGCGCTTTACACGAGCCATGAGTAACTTCCTCTATCTTTGACCAGAATTAACGAACGCGCAGCATGCGCGCGACTTTCGCGACGTCAGACGGGTGCAGCATGCTGCTACCACGCAGTTGACGCTTACGCTTGGTCGACATTTTGGTCAGGATGTGGCTCTTGAAAGCGTGCTTGTGCTTGAAGCCGGTAGCCGTTTTCAGGAAACGCTTCGCAGCACCGCTCTTGGTTTTCATTTTTGGCATGTTGGAACTCCGCATTCGATAAAATTACACATAATCATCAGGCCTGCCGTGCCCGGGAGATTACTTCTTTTTCTTGGGGGCGATGACCATCATAAGCTGGCGTCCTTCCATCTTAGGATGCTGCTCAACGGTGCCGTATTCGGCGAGGTCAGCTTCGACCCGCTTCAACAGCTCCATGCCCAGCTCCTGGTGGGCCATCTCACGACCACGGAATCTCAGAGAGATCTTGGCCTTGTCCCCATCGGTAAGGAAACGTACCAGGTTGCGTAGTTTTACCTGGTAATCCCCATCCTCCGTCCCTGGACGAAACTTGATTTCTTTGATCTGGATGATCTTCTGGTTCTTCTTCGCTGCAGCCTGCTGCTTTTTCTTCTCGAAGAGGCTTTTGCCGTAGTCGAGGACCTTGCAGACAGGTGGTACGGCGTCGGCAGAAATTTCTACCAGATCCAGCTTCGCTTCTTCAGCGATACGAAGCGCTTCGTGGATCGAGACGATGCCCAGCTGCTCACCGTCAGCACCGATTAACCGAACCTCTTGAGCCGAGATATTCTCGTTGATCGGGGCCTTCGGTGCAGCACGTTTATCGTTTCTCATATCACGCTTAATAGTCATTACTCCGATTCTTGGCGACCACGCCGGGAAACCGCTTGTGTCAGAAGCTCAGCGAATTGGGCGACGGGCATGGAGCCCAGGTCTGCGCCTTCGCGAGTACGCACAGCGACGGTTTGCGTTTCGACTTCGCGATCCCCTATAACCAAAAGGTACGGGACCTTGAGCAAAGTATGCTCGCGGATTTTAAAGCCGATCTTCTCATTTCTCAAGTCCGACTTGGCACGGAAACCACTACCGTTCAGAGATTTCTCAACCTCAAGGGCAAAATCGGCCTGTTTGTCGGTGATGTTCATGATCACCGCCTGGGTCGGCGCGAGCCATGCCGGGAACACGCCAGCGTAATGCTCGATGAGCATGCCGATGAAGCGTTCGAACGAACCGAGGATGGCGCGGTGCAGCATTACCGGGCGCTTACGGCTGTTATCTTCGGCGATGTAGCTGGCATCCAGGCGCTCTGGCAGGTTCGGATCGTACTGCAGGGTACCACACTGCCAGTTACGGCCGAGGCAGTCGCGCAGGGTGAATTCGATCTTCGGACCGTAGAACGCGCCCTCACCCGGCTGGTATTCCCACTCCAGGCCCGACTCGTTCAGAGCGTCGGCCAACGCACCTTCGGCGCGATCCCACAGCTCTTCAGAGCCCACACGCTTGGCCGGACGGGTCGACAGCTTCATGGCGATGTCGCTGAAACCGAAGTCCTTGTAGACGTCCAGAGTCAGCTTGATGAAGTCGGCAGCCTCTTTTTTCACCTGATCTTCGGTGCAGAAGATGTGCGCGTCATCCTGAGTGAAGCCACGCACACGCATGATGCCGTGCAGGGCGCCAGACGGCTCGTTACGGTGGCAGGCACCGAACTCGGCCAGACGCATCGGCAGGTCGCGGTACGACTTCAGGCCCTGGTTGAACACCTGCACGTGGCACGGGCAGTTCATCGGCTTGACCGCGTAGTCACGGTTTTCCGAGGACGTGGTGAACATGTTCTCGGCGTAGTTGGACCAGTGGCCGGAGCGTTCCCAGAGAATACGGTCAACAACCTGCGGGGTTTTGATCTCGAGGTAGTTGTTGTCGCGCTGGACCTTGCGCATGTACTGCTCAAGCACCTGATAGACGGTCCAGCCGTCCGGGTGCCAGAACACCATGCCCGGGGCTTCTTCCTGCAAGTGGAAGAGGTCGAGCTGCTTGCCGATCTTGCGGTGGTCGCGTTTTTCGGCTTCTTCGATGCGCTGGATATAGGCGGCCAGCTGCTTCTTGTCGGCCCAGGCGGTGCCATAGACCCGTTGCAGCTGCTCGTTCTTGGCATCGCCGCGCCAGTAGGCACCGGACAGCTTGGTCAGCTTGAATGCCTTGAGGAAGCGCGTATTCGGCACGTGCGGACCGCGGCACATGTCGACGTATTCTTCGTGGTAGTACAGGCCCATGGCCTGTTCATCCGGCATCTCTTCGACCAGGCGCAGCTTGTAGTCTTCGCCACGGGTCTTGAATACGTCGATGACTTCGGCGCGCGGGGTCATCTTTTTGACGACGTCGTAGTCCTTCTCGATCAGCTGCAGCATGCGCTTTTCGATGGCGGCCATGTCTTCTGGGGTGAAGGGGCGCTCATAGGCGATGTCGTAATAGAAGCCTTCGTCGATCACCGGGCCGATCACCATTTTGGCGGTCGGGTACAGCTGTTTCACTGCGTGGCCAATCAGGTGGGCGCACGAGTGACGGATGATCTCCAGTCCCTCTTCATCTTTAGGGGTGATGATCTGCAGGGTGGCGTCGTGAGTGATCAGGTCGCAGGCGTCGACCAGCTTGCCGTCGACCTTGCCGGCCAGGGTGGCCTTGGCCAGGCCCGCACCAATGGAGGCTGCGACTTCGGCTACGGATACGGCGTGATCAAACGAGCGTTGACTGCCATCGGGAAGAGTAATAGTGGGCATGGCGCCTCCTCTCCTAGTGGTGACCCCTACCAAAGGTCACGTGGGTTGGGATGAGCCAGTACAAGATCCGCGCTGTCTTTCTCAAGAGAAAGCCTGCCTCACAGTGGCAGAAGCCTTTCGGCTTACCAGGGGCGAACCAGAGTGACTGGAAGGTAAAAAAGCTGCGAGCTGCGCATTGTCAGCTACAAGCCGAGCATGCTAGCACGCGGGGTTGGGCGCTATGCAGAAATATTTGGAAATTACGCCACCAGGGTGAACTAACTCAGAAAAATCCCTATCAGACCTTGGGAAGCATCCTACTCTTGATGAGACCTAAACCAAGGAGTGTCTGGTTATGAGATTTCCGTCTCTTCTGGCCCTGAGCGTTGCTGGCGCCCTGCT
This sequence comes from Pseudomonas sp. E1MeOHC2, assembly GCF_058745025.1. Classification (NCBI taxonomy): domain Bacteria; kingdom Pseudomonadati; phylum Pseudomonadota; class Gammaproteobacteria; order Pseudomonadales; family Pseudomonadaceae; genus Pseudomonas; species Pseudomonas sp. E1MeOHC2. The sequence goes on along the minus strand of NZ_CP196675.1, from coordinate 4,547,942 downwards.
GCTACCGATTGCGGCCAACGCGGGGTCATTCCCGGCGGGCGCCAAACAAACGTACATGAGCCAGTGTATCGAGGCCGCCACCGGCCAGGGTCTGGACGCCAAGTCGGCGCAGCAGCACTGCACCTGCGGCGCAACGGCCATCGAAAAGAACTTCAGCGATGAGCAGATCAAGGACCTGGACAGCAAGGACGGCGTCGATGCCGCGCTGATGCAGAAGGCACAAAAGGTCGTGCAGCAAGCGTGCATGAAAGGCTGAAACCATAAAGCCGGGATTCGCCACCCATTGTTTGCGCTGGATCAACATCCTGCGAAGGTAAAAGGCGCTAGATGCGCAGAATTAGACTATGATGTGGCCGGTGCGTCGTAGCCTCGGCAACATCGCACCACTGAAAAATTAAATGTTCTGGAGATTCACCCATGTCCAATCGCCAACAAGGCACCGTCAAATGGTTCAATGATGAAAAAGGCTACGGTTTCATCACCCCACAAAGCGGCGGCGACGACCTGTTCGTACACTTCAAGGCCATCGAATCTGACGGCTTCAAGAGCCTGAAAGAAGGCCAGACTGTTTCCTTCGTGGCCGAAAAAGGCCAGAAAGGCATGCAGGCTGCACAGGTTCGTCCGGAGTAATTCGGACAGCTGTAAAAAAACCCGCCCTTGTGGCGGGTTTTTTTATGGGCTTTACGCAGGCTTAGCCGCAGTTGACGCGGGTAACCACACCCTGCTCGTCCACATTCAGGTTGAGGCGCTCGGAGCGGTACTCAAGGGTCACCACATCGTGCGGCTTGAGGATACGTGCCATCTGCGAGCCACTGGCCTTGCGCGCCTGCTCCAGCAGGTCTGCACTGCCCGGCTTGCCGATGGCGAAATCAGCGCCGCTGGCTTCACAGCGACCGTCGTTGCCTGCCGACGCGCCAGGTGCACTGCCGGCGGAATTGCCGCCTGTACTGCAACCAGCCAGGACAGCAGCCACCGCCAGGGTCGCCAGGTAAGCACGGGTACGGAACATGAATCCTCCTAAAATCGATCTGGGCACTGTCTGATCCGACAGCTACACGCATAGTTTGTTGCAAAACCGCACAAGTCTGCCTGAACGGGGCCTAGGAGGCGAAAGGCAATCGTGACTGGATTTTGCACAAGAGACTTGGTTTGCCGCGCAAAGCTTTTTATCCTTAAGCCGCAGAGTCATTGACGCAAAGGCATGACTTACTGCAAAAAGTGGGCGCGCCGTGCGCCCATCGAACACTAGGATCCGGTGTTCGCCCCTCCGCCCCAGCCCCCAGTGAGACCGTTCATGAGCAGCCACAGCATCGACGCCGATATCAAGGTCAAATGGGCCGAGGGCCAGAGCGCCTACAGCCCCAGCACACCGGAAGAGTTGCTACTGATTGCGATCGACCTGCTGGTGCGCGATCGCGGCAGTGAAGCGGCGCGCAGCTTCATCGACCAGGTGTTCGAACGCTTCGCACCGCACACGGCTATTGCAATCGAGCCAGGCGCGCGCTGAGCAAGTCGAAGAAACCCTGGGCGTCCCCCTCCCCCACCCACATCACATTGGCGGGCTGCTTGAGCACGCCGTACCAGTCGGCGATGGTCTGACCGAAGGTCGGGCCTTCGCGGCTGTCGACGCCCATGTGAATACGCCGGCCAGTGAACAGCTCGGGCTTGAGCAGATAGGCGATGACGCTGGCGTCATGTACCGGGCCACCTGGCATGCCATACAGGTCCATGTCGTGGGTGATGTAGGCATTGAGAATGTCCACGACACGCTGGCTGGCCTGGTTGTTCACCGCCGCGATCTGCTTCAGGCGTGCCTCGCTGGTGAGTAGTTTGTGGGTGACATCCAGCGGCAGGTAGGTCAGCGGCACGCCACTGGCCAACACCACCTCGGCGGCATGCGGGTCGGCGTACAGGTTAAATTCTGCTGCGGGCGTGATGTTGCCGCCATTGAAGTGGGCACCGCCCATGACCACCACCTCCTTGATACCTTTGGCGATTTCTGGGCGCTGAATTAACGCCAGGGCCAAGTTGGTCTGCGGGCCGAGCATGGCGATGGTGATGCTGTTGGGCTTGGCGGCACCGAGGGTATCGACCAGGTACTGCACGGCATTGCCTTGGGCCAGCGGCTTTTTCGGCTCATGCACCGGGACGCCGGTCAGGCCTTCTTCGCCATGGACGTCGGCAGCATAGATGGGCGCGCGCACCAATGGCCGCCCTGCACCGGCGTACACCGGGATGTCTTCGCGGCCAGCCCATTCGCGGGCCAGGCGGGCGTTGCGCGACGTTTTATCGAGGCGCACGTTGCCTGCCACAGTGGTGATGGCGCGGATGTTCAGCTCCTCGGGCGAGGCCATGGCCAGGAACAGCGCGACCACGTCGTCGGCACCGGGGTCGGTGTCGATGATCAGGTCATGCGGGGCGGCCTGGAGGGTGGTGGTGGCAGCTGCAGCCATGAGGGTGAGTCCTTGTAGCAGGGGTTTGAGCATGGGGCACTCCTGTTGCCTGGGCTTAGATACCGCTGTAGCACCGCACATCCTGTGGGAGCGGGTTGCATCAGGCCCGCGAATGCGATCAGAACGTAACGCCTGAGATCAACGCAATGTTGCTGTACGGCTGGCACTCCCCCGTGCGCACCACGGCACGCGCACTGCGCGACAGCACTTTGAAATTGTCATGACTCAGCCATTCCCGCTTGCCCAGCTTACCGCGCAAACGTTCGATCTCGACCAGCCCGGGCGGCACCACTTTTTGCATTTCCTCGGCCAGCACATGCCGCTCCACCTGCATCTCGCTCAGCACCACCCGCAGCACGCTGGCAAAATCCGGTATGCCCGGGGTCAACGCCAGGTCGATCAACTCGACGCCAGGCGGCACCGGCAGCCCGGCATCGCCGATCACCAGGATGTCGCCATGCCCCAACCCGGCGATGGTTCGTGACAAGGCGATATTGAGCAGCGCGGTCTTCTTCATGGCTGCAGCTCCGAGAGGTAGGGAATTGACGGTTGCGCCCCAGCGCGGGTGACCGACAATGCTGCAGCGCGCTGGCCGAAGGCGATCGCCTCACCCTCTTCCAGGCCCCGCACCAGGGCCGCTGCAAAACCACCAATGAACGTGTCGCCTGCGGCCGTGGTGTCCAGCGGCTGCACCTTGGGCGCAGGGAAGTGCTGATGGCCCTGCGGGGTCACCCGCAAGGCGCCTTGAGCGCCGAGGGTGATGATCACCTTGCCGGCCCCCAGTTGCAGCAGCCGCTCACCGGCGCGAAGCGCACTGCCCTGGTCGCTGACGGCGATACCGGTCAGTGCTTCGGCCTCGCTTTCATTGGGGGTCAGGTAATCGATATGGGCGAACCAGGCAGCTGGCAACGGGCCTGTGGCGGGCGCCGGGTTGAGGATCACGCACTTGCCCAGTTCGCGCCCTCTGGCCAAGGCCCAGGCCACCGTCTCGGCCGGCACTTCCAGCTGGCAGATGATGACGTCGGCCGCCTGCAGCAACTTGTCGAAGCGCTGCACCGACTGCGGCGTCAGCAGGCCATTGCCGCCAGGGATGATGACAATGCAGTTCTGGCTGGCGGCATCGACGGTGATCAGCGCCACACCGCTACAAACCCCTTGGCACACGCTCACCGCCTGGCAATCGACGCCTTCGCGCTCCAGCGCCTTGCGCAGTTGCTGGCCGTAGGCGTCATCCCCGATGTTGCCGATCATCGCCACACTGCCGCCCAGCCGTGCCACCGCCACCGCCTGGTTGGCGCCCTTGCCACCGGGCACGGTGAAAAACGCCTCACCCGGCAGGGTTTCGCCGGCCCGTGGCAAGCGCTGGGCGCGGGCAACGAGGTCCATGTTTAGGCTACCGACCACCACTACCTTGGCATGCATGGGAATTCCTTAGCGGTAATCATTGAACAGGTCCGGGCGTGGCCCAGTGGACTCGCGCTGGACGATGCGCGGGGCAACGATGCGTTGTTCCGCCGAACCTTGCCGGGGCGTGGCGATGCGCGAGAGCAGCAGTGCTGCGGCGTTTTCGCCCAGCTCGCGGATCGACTGGCCCACGGTGGTCAACGGCGGGTACACGTAGCGGCTGAGCTCGATGTCGTCGAAGCCGATCACCGACAGCTCGCCCGGCACGTTGATGTTGCGCTCGGCGGCGGCACGCAGCACGCCAAAGCCGATCATGTCGTTACCGGCGAAGATCGCCGTAGGCCGGGCGCCATCGAGCAACTGCGCCGCCGCACCATGGCCGCCTGGGCTGGTGAAGTCGCAATGCAGCACGCGGGTTGGTTGCACTGTTGCGTCTGCCTCACGCATGGCCCGACGGAAACCGGCCAGGCGCAGTTGGCTGACGCCAGTCGCGGCGGGGCCGCCGATGTAGGCGATGTCGCGATGGCCAAGCTCCAGCAGGTGCCGGGTGGCGAGGTAGGCGCCATGTTCGTGGTCGATGCGCACCAGATCGGCGTCAACCCCCTCCAGCTCGCGGTCGACAATAACCATGGGCGTGCGCACGCAGGCCAGGCTTTGCAGCAGGTCGCTGTCTTCGCCCACGGACGCCACCACCAGGCCGTCGATGCGCTTTTCCAGCAGCACACGCAGGTAGCTGCGCTGCTTCTGCGGGTTGTCATCAGAGTTGCACAGGATCACGCAATAGCCGTTGCGCTCGCAGGCGTCCTCGATGCCGCGCGCCAGTTCGGCGAAATACGGGTTGACGCTATTGGGCACCAACAAACCGATGGTGGCGGTGCTGCGCGCCTTGAGCGAGCGCGCCACCGCGCTGGGTACATAGTCGAGCTCGACAATGGCGGCCTCGACTTTGAGCCGCACCTGCTCACTGACAGGGCGGGTCTTGTTTAGTACATGGGACACGGTGGTGTAGGAAATACCCGCCAGTGCCGCGACGTCTTTGATGGTGGCCATGTTTTCAGTTCCGCCGGCCTGCACGCCGGCTACGGTAAGTGTCGAGCACCACGGCGATGACAATCACCGCCCCGGTGATGATGCGTTTCGTGGGTTCAGATGCGCCGATCTGCGCCAGCCCCGCGGCCAGCACCGAAATGATCAGCACGCCAAAGAAGGTGCTGATCACCGAGCCGCGCCCGCCCATCAGGCTGGTACCGCCAATCACCACGGCGGCGATCACCTGCAGCTCCAGGCCGGACCCAGCATTGGGGTCCGCAGCCTCCAGGCGCGAAATCTGGAACAGCGCAGCCAGCCCGGCAAGCAAGCCCATCAGGGCGAACACCAGCACTTTGTAGGGGCGCGGGTCGATGCCCGCCAGGCGCACGGCCTCTTCGTTGGTGCCGATGCCGATCAGGTAGCGGCCGAACACCGTGCGGGTCAGCACCAGTTGCGCCAACACGATCACCAGCAAGGCGATGATGAACGCCGGCGAGATGCCGAACGCGACCGGGTTGGAGAACCAGGCGTAGGCATCGCCGATGTACGCGGTGCGCGAGTCGGTGAACTGGTAGGCCAGGCCACGGGCCATCTCCAGCACACCGAGCGAGACAATGAATGACGGGATACGCCAGGCCACGGTGACGCCCCCGGTGATGCTGCCAGCCAGGGCCGCAACGGCCATGCCGAGCAACGCCGAAGGCAACACGCCCCAGCCCCAGCCGAGGATGGCCACACTGACCGTCGAGGCCGCCAGCGCCAGCACCGAGCCAACCGACAGGTCGATGCCGCCGATGATCAGCACGAAGGTCATGCCGACTGCCAACACCATCAGGTCGGGGATCTGGTTGGCCAACGTGCTGAAGGTGGCATAGGACCAGAAGTGGCTACTGAGGAACGAGAACAGCACAATCATTGCCAGCAAGGCGCCGGCCAGGCCCAGGTACGTGCCCAGGCCGAAATACGTGCCACTGCGGCGCACGGGGGCGGCGCCTTGGCTGTCGAGGGGAGTGGTTTTCATGCATCCGTCCTGGGCGCTGCGTCATGCAGCAGTGCGTCACGTTTCTGATAGCCGGCGAAGGCGGCAGCAAGCAGCTGGTCCTGGCTCCAGTGGTCGCGATCGAAAGTGTCGATCAGGCGGCCGGCAGAGAGCACGGCAATGCGGTCGCAAATCAGCATCAACTCGCGCAGGTCGCTGGACACCACCACCAGGGCCTTGCCCTGGCGCGCCAGTTCGGCCAGCAAACCGTAGATGTCGAACTTGGCGCCGACGTCGATGCCACGGGTTGGCTCATCGAACAGCAGCACCTGGCAATCACGCTCCAGCCAGCGGCCGATCACCACCTTCTGCTGGTTGCCGCCCGACAGTTCACCCACGGCCTGGTGCGGGCCGGCGCTGCGGATGCGCATGGCCTGGATCTGGCGTTCGGCCAGGGCTTTTTCAGCCTCGCCGTCGAGCACGCCGGCACGCGATACCGCCCCGAGGTTGCCCAAGGCGATGTTGGCGCTGATCGACTGGGTCAACAGCAGGCCTTCGCCTTTACGGTCTTCGGTGATCAGGGCGATACCGGCTTTAACGGCGGCTTTGGGTGAATCGATCGTCACCGCCTGTGGCGGTTGGCCCAGCGCGATGCTGCCACTGTCGGCGCGGTCGGCACCGTAAATCAGGCGCAGCAGCTCGGTGCGGCCGGCGCCAATCAGCCCGGAAATACCGAAGATCTCCCCTGCCCTGACCTGGAACGACACCTCACGCACCTTGTCGCCACGGCTAAGCCGGTCGACCTTCAGCAACGGCGCGCCGATCTCGCGCCGGCCCAGGTCGATGTGCTCGCCCAGCTCGCGGCCGACCATCAGGTTGACCAGCTCGGTGCTGCGGTAACGCCGGATCGGCTCGTCGCACACCAGCTTGCCATCGCGCAGCACGACGATGCGCTGGGCCACGCGCTGCAGCTCTTCGAGGCGATGGGAGATGTACACGATGGCCACGCCGCGCTGACGCAGGCGCTCGATCTGGGTGAACAGCAGCTCTACCTCACGGGCGGTAAGCATCGCCGTGGGTTCGTCGAAGATCAGCACATGGCAATCGCCGATCAGGTTGCGGGCGATCTCGACCATCTGCTGATGGCCGATGCCCAACTCGCCGACCGGGGTGTCCGGGTCGATGGCGTCCAAACCGACCTGGGCCATGGCGGCGGTGGCCAGTTGGCGCAGGCGTTTGTGGTTGATCCAGCCAAAGCGGCTGGGCAGGTTGTCGAGGAACAGGTTTTCGGCCACGGTCAGGGTCGGTAGCAGGTTGAGCTCCTGCATGACCATGCGCACCCCGAGGCGCTCGGCCTCGCTACGGCTGCCGGGCGCGTAGGCCTGGCCGCGGTAGGTCATGTGCCCGGTGGTGGGCACCTCCAGGCCACTGATGAGCTTGGACAACGTGCTCTTGCCGGCGCCGTTTTCACCCGTCAGGGCCAGCACCTCACCGGCGCGCAGGCTCAGGCCGACATCACCGAGCACCGGCTGGGCGTAGGTCTTGCCTAGCCCACTGGCGGCGAGCACCACTTCATTGGCCGTTGCAGGCATGGCCCTCTCTCCTGGGGCTATCAGGGCTGGGTGATGAGCTGGACCGGGGTCTGGATGACGTTGTCGGCATCCACATCGGGCTTCTCGCCGTTGATCATCTTCAGCGCCGCCTGGATACCGTACACCGCCTGCTGGCTGGCGGCCTGATCGAGGGTGGCGAGCACGCGGCCATCCTTGAGCATCGGTTTGATGGCATTGATGTTGTCGTAACCGACCACTTGCACCTGGCCGGCCTTGCCCGCTGCACGCACAGCCGAAACGGCGCCCAGGGCCATGCTGTCGTTACCGGCCAGCAGGGCTTTGAGCTCGGGGTATTCGTTGAGCATGGAAGCGGCGACAGCGTTGCCTTTGTCGATTTCCCAATTGCCGGACTGCACCGAAACGATCTTCATCTGCGCGGCCTCCATGGCGTCCTTGAAGCCGGCGGTGCGCTGCTGGGCGTTGGTGGTGGTCGGCACGCCTTCAATGATGCCGACCTGGTCACCGGCCTTGAGTTTTTCATTGGCCAGGTAGTCGCCCACCAGGCGTGCGCCTTTGCGGTTGTCGGGGCCTACGAAGGGTACGCTGATGCCTTTGCTCTTGAGCAGCGCTGGATCCAGGCGGTTGTCGATGTTGATCACCACCACGCCTTGGTCCATGGCTTTTTTAACGGCTGAAACCAGGGCCTTGGAGTCCGCCGGCGCAATCACCAGGGCCTTGGCCCCGGCGTTGACCATCTGCTCGACAATGCGAATCTGCTCGCCGGTGTCGGTTTCGTTCTTGATGCCGTTGGCGATCAGGTCGAAATCATTGGCGTGGCTTTTTTGGTAATCCTTAGCGCCATCTTCCATGGTGCGGAAGAATTCGTTGGCCAGGGACTTCATCACCAGGGCGACTTTGGGCTTTTCTTCAGCGTGCGCAGCACTGAGCGGCAGGGCCAGGGAAAGTGACGAGACGACAGCGAGGGCCAGCAGACGACCGGGGAACGGCAGTTTCATGGACGATGACTCCGAATCTTGTGTTTTTTATCGGATCGCAAACGTTTGCGTTGACTCACTATGGAAACAGGACCTGGTTTTGTCAAATCCGTTTGGCTGTTAAGGGCGAGTCACGCCTGGCGCAGATTATCCGGAATTTTTCCGAAAAACCGAACAGGTTTTCCTATGCTTGTTCGGGATTCCGAATGAATAGGGCCGCTGCGCGCCCCATCGCGGGCAAGCCCGCTCCCACAGATGCAGGGTTGCGCAGGCAAATACTGGCTCTAGCCAGGGATGGTACGAAACATGCGTTGTTTCTTGTGCGATACAGCAATCGCCTCAATAAGAAGAGAGAACAATAACTATGAATGCTGCACTTAAATCCTTCGCTCCCAGCGCACTCGCGCTGCTGCTGATCCTGCCGACCGCTGCTTCCGCCAAAGAAGCCGAAACCCAACAGAAGCTGGCCAACGTGGTCATCCTCGCTACCGGCGGTACCATTGCCGGCGCGGGCGCCAGCGCGGCCAACAGCGCCACTTACCAAGCGGCCAAACTGGGCGTCGACAAGCTCATCGCCGGTGTGCCCGAGCTGGCCGACCTGGCCAACGTGCGCGGTGAACAGGTGATGCAGATCGCCTCCGAGAGCATCACCAACGAAGACCTGCTGAAGCTGGGCAAGCGCGTCGCCGAACTGGCCGACAGCAACGACGTCGATGGCATCGTCATCACCCACGGCACCGACACCCTGGAAGAGACCGCCTTCTTCCTCAACCTGGTGGAAAAAACCGACAAGCCAATCGTGGTGGTCGGCTCGATGCGCCCGGGCACCGCGATGTCCGCCGATGGCATGCTCAACCTGTACAACGCCGTGGCCGTGGCCAGCGACAAGCAGTCGCGTGGCAAAGGCGTCCTGGTGACCATGAACGATGAGATCCAGTCTGGCCGTGATGTCAGCAAGTCGGTCAACATCAAGACCGAAGCGTTCAAGAGCGCCTGGGGCCCGATGGGCATGGTGGTGGAAGGCAAATCCTACTGGTTCCGCCTGCCTGCCAAGCGCCATACGGTCAATTCGGAATTCGACATCAAGCAAATCAGCAGCCTGCCTGCCGTGGACATCGCTTACGGCTACGGCAACGTGACCGACACCGCCTACAAGGCGCTGGCGCAAAACGGCGCCAAGGCAATCATCCATGCCGGTACCGGCAACGGTTCGGTGTCGTCGCGGGTGGTGCCGGCGCTGCAGGAGCTGCGCAAGAACGGCGTGCAGATCATCCGTTCGTCCCACGTCAACCAGGGCGGTTTCGTGCTGCGTAATGCCGAGCAACCTGACGACAAGAACGACTGGGTCGTGGCCCATGACCTGAACCCGCAGAAAGCCCGCATCCTGGCCATGGTCGCCATGACCAAGACCCAGGACAGCAAAGAGCTGCAGCGGATCTTCTGGGAATACTGAGTAACGCCAAGGCCGGTGCAGCCGCTGCACCGGCCCTCCCCTTCAGCCAGGCCTACGGCGCGATGCGCTTGAGCTCATTCAACAAGCCCATCAGTTGCTCCAGCTTGGCTTCGCCGAACTGGGCCTGGATCTTGCGGTAGTTGGCCTCCATCCCCTCGCGCATCGACTCGAAACAGGCCTCGCCGCGCTCGGTGAGGGTGACGAAAACGCGCCGCGCGTCCTGCGCGGCCTTCTGCCGGTGCACCAGGCCGTCGCGTTCCAGACGGCTCAACACCCCGGTCATGCTCGGCTTGAGGATGCAGGCCAGGTGCGCGAGCTGGTAGCTTTCCAACTCACCCTGCTGGCTAAGAATACGGATGACGCGCCACTGTTGCTCGGTCAGGTCATGTTCGTTCAGCAACGGCCGGAAAAATGCCATCGCGGCCTCTCTGGCCTGCAGCAGGCTCAGCGTCAGCGAGGGTTGCGTCTTGGTCATGGTGGCGCCTGTGTCAGGGATACAGCGGGCAAGATTAGGGGCATAGGCGAAAAGGGACAAGTCGCCTGGAAAGTGCAAGCTCTTCCATGGAAAACGCATTCAAGGCCAATGGGCAAGCTGCGACCATCCGGATCAAACAACAACGACGCGATCCGGGCGACCCCACGTGGCCACATCATTGCAACTGCGCTTGCCGCTGCCGGTATTCGCCCGGCGTGAGCTTGGCGTAACGGTTGAAGAACCGACTGAAATAGGCCGGGTCCTTGAAGCCAAGCTGGTAGCAGATTTCATTGGCCGTACTGCCGGAAAACAACAGCAGACGCTTGGCTTCCTGCATCAACCGTTCAAGCACCAGGCGCTTGGAAGGCAAATCGGCGATGCGCCGACAAACATCGTTGAGCCGCGCCTCAGTCACGCCGATCTGCAGCGCGTAGCGCGCCAGGGGCCAGTGCTCAAGATAGTGCGCCTCGATCAGTGCGTTGAAGCGATGGAATATCTTCAGGTCTTCATGCCTTGCGGGCGTGGATTCCAGCGAGTTGGGGCACAGCCGCAGCAAGCTGATCATGATCAGCCGAGTCAACGACTGCAGCGCCGCATCCCGCCCCGGATGGGGGGTGGCAAATTCATCGCTGAGCGCGTCCAGCCAGCGTTCGAGGCGGCGCGCCTCGGCCTTGTACTCGGCCGGCACATTGGCCAGGGCAACGCAGGCAGGCCGCACCTGCACTCCCGCCGGCAGCAGGCTGGCGTCCGCTTCGATCAGCTGCCAAACCAGTTGCTGGCGCACCGTCAGCACATGCCCGTCACTGTCAGCTTCGGTGACGAAGGCATGTGCCACCGTCGGCGGCGTCAGGAAAAACATCGGCCCGGACTCGATGTACTGCTGATCATCGAGGTACACCCGCACCGTGCCGGATTTGACGTAATGCACCTGAAAAAACCGGTCGTGCCGGTGCACGGGCATGTTGCGCCCGAAAAACCCGGCAAGGTTGCCCAGGCGGTCGTAATGCACCTCGCTGTCACTGTAGCGCTGGTCGTAGACCTGGCCGATGTTGATGTTCGGAATGGGATGCCGATCGCTCATGGCTGCTTACCCGCAAATCGCTTGACCGTGTTGACGTTCACCCATGGTGCCCCGGCTGTCCGGCAGATACCACTGGCTGAAGCCTTGACCTTCGTTAACATATTAACTATAACATTAACACGTTAACAATCTCGGCAGGACGACCACCGCCCTGCACCGCCTGGAGAAAAGCATGAGCCATGCCCTGCATGACGTTGCGACCGGCACCCTGTTCGGCGTTGCGCTGAACTACCAGGGTCTGCTGCAGCAGCACGAAGCGGCGTTTCACGAAGCGCCCTACAAGCAACCGCCCGTCAAGCCGGTGCTGTTCGTCAAGACGCCCAACACCCGCAACCACCATGAGGGCAACGTAGTGTTCCCGGCCGGTGTCGAGCGCCTGCAACCGGGCCCAGCCCTGGGTGTGGTGATCGGCAAGGACGCCAGCCGGGTCAGGGCCGAAGACGCGCTGGACTACGTGGCGGGCTACACCATCGTCAACGAAGTCAGCCTGCCCGAGGCCAGCTACTACCGCCCTGCGGTCAAGGCCAAGTGCCGCGATGGCTTCTGCCCGGTCGGCCCCGAACTGGTACCGGCCGCCAAGGTGGCAAACCCGGACGCCCTGGGCCTGCGCCTGTGGGTCAACGGTGAACTGCGCCAGCAAAACACCACCGCCAACTGCGTGCGCACGGTTGCCCAGCTGATCGCCGAAATCAGCGAATTCATGACCCTGCATGCAGGCGACATTCTGATCACCGGCACCCCCGAGGGGCGCGTCGATGTCCAGCCTGGGGATCGCGTCGAGGTCGAGATCGACGGCCTGGGCAAACTGACCAACCACATCGTCGCCGAATGAGGATTGCACCCGTGAAACACGCCCGTATCCAGTTCGACGGCCAGGTCCACAACGTCACCGTCGAAGACGATCACCTGCGCCTGGCCGACGGCCGCCTGGTGCATGAAGACCAGGTGACCTGGCTGCCACCGGCCACCGGCAGCATGTTCGCCCTGGGCCTGAACTATGCCGACCACGCCGCAGAGCTTGCCTTCTCGCCGCCCACCGAGCCGCTGGCGTTCATCAAGTCGCCGGGCACCTACACCGGCCACAAGCAAGTCACCTGGCGCCCGGACAACGTTGCCTACATGCATTACGAGTGCGAGCTGGTAGCGGTGATCGGCAAGCAGGCGCGCAACGTCAAGCGCGAGGATGCCCTTAAGTACCTGGCCGGCTACACCGTGTGCAACGACTACGCCATCCGCGACTACCTGGAAAACTACTACCGCCCCAACCTGCGGGTGAAAAACCGCGACGCCACCACCCCGGTCGGCCCGTGGATCGTCGATGCGGCCGACGTGCCAGACCCGTCCAACCTGAAGCTGCGCACCTGGATCAACGGTGAGCTGAAACAGGAAGGCAGCACCTCGGACATGATCTTCGACATCCCCTACCTGATCGAATACTTCTCCAGCTTCATGACCCTACAACCGGGCGACATGATCGCCACCGGCACCCCAGAAGGCCTGGCCGACGTGGTGCCGGGCGATGAAGTGGTGGTGGAAGTCGAAGGCGTCGGCCGCCTGGTCAACCGCATCGTCAGCGAAGCTGACTTCTTCAAGAACAACAAGGCATGAGCAGCATGATCAAGCACTGGATCAACGGCCGTGAGGTCGAGAGCAAAGACACCTTCGTCAACTACAACCCGGCCACCGGCGATGCCATTTGCGAAGTCGCCAGCGGCGGTGCCGAGGAAGTCGCCCAGGCCGTTGCGGCGGCCAAGGAAGCCTTCCCCAAATGGGCCAACACCCCAGCCAAGGAGCGTGCCCGCCTGATGCGCAAGCTGGGCGAGTTGATCGACCAGAACGTGCCGAAACTGGCCGAGCTGGAAACCCTCGACACCGGGCTGCCGATCCACCAGACCAAGAACGTGCTGATCCCACGTGCCTCGCACAACTTCGACTTCTTCGCCGAAGTGTGCACACGCATGGACGGCCACACCTACCCGGTCGATGACCAGATGCTCAACTACACCCTGTACCAGCCGGTCGGTGTATGCGGCCTGGTCTCGCCGTGGAACGTGCCGTTCATGACCGCCACCTGGAAGACCGCACCGTGCCTGGCGCTGGGCAATACTGCGGTGCTGAAGATGAGCGAACTGTCGCCGTTGACCGCCAATGAACTGGGGCGCCTTGCCGTTGAAGCCGGCATCCCCAATGGCGTGCTCAACGTGATCCAGGGCTATGGCGCCACCGCCGGCGATGCGCTGGTACGTCACCCCGATGTGCGCGCGATTTCGTTCACCGGCGGCACCGCCACCGGCAAGAAAATCATGCAGACCGCAGGCCTTAAAAAGTACTCGATGGAACTGGGCGGCAAGTCGCCAGTCGTGATCTTCGAGGATGCCGACCTTGAGCGCGCCCTGGACGCGGCCTTGTTCACCATCTTCTCGCTCAACGGCGAACGCTGCACCGCCGGCAGCCGCATCTTCATCCAGGAAAGCGTGTACCCGCAGTTCGTGGCCGAGTTCGCCGCACGTGCCAAACGCCTGATCGTCGGTGACCCGACCGACCCGAAAACGCAAGTCGGCTCGATGATCACCCAGCAGCACTACGACAAGGTCACCGGCTACATCCGCATCGGCATCGAAGAAGGTGCGCGCCTGGTCGCAGGCGGCCTGGAGCGCCCAGCCAACCTGCCTGCGCACCTGGCCAAAGGGCAGTTCATCCAGCCCACTGTGTTCGCCGACGTCAACAACAGCATGCGCATCGCCCAGGAAGAAATCTTCGGCCCCGTGGCGTGCCTGATCCCGTTCAAGGACGAGGCCCAAGCGCTGCAACTGGCCAACGACACCGAATACGGCCTGGCCTCGTACATCTGGACCCAGGACATCGGCAAGGCCCACCGCCTGGCACGCGGCATCGAAGCCGGCATGGTCTTCATCAACAGCCAGAACGTGCGTGACCTGCGCCAGCCCTTCGGCGGCGTCAAAGGCTCCGGCACCGGGCGCGAAGGCGGGCAATACAGCTTCGAAGTGTTCGCCGAGATCAAGAACGTGTGCATTTCCATGGGCAGCCACCACATACCGCGCTGGGGTGTATAAAGCCGTCTCGATCGAGCGGGTAACCCTGTGGGAGCGGGCTTGCCCGCGAAGCAGGCACCACGGTGAATGGCACGGGCTTCGCCCGTGTTCGCGGGGCAAGCCCGCTCCCACAGGGGTTGCGCAGGCTTCGAAGTCTTGAGCAAGTCGTTTGCTCCTACACCATAACAACATCCTCTTACCGGAGATTTCCATGGGCAAACTCGCTCTCGCTGCCAAGATTACCCATGTACCGTCCATGTACCTGTCCGAGCTGCCTGGCCCGCGCCAGGGCTTTCGGCAAGCTGCCATCGACGGGCACTACGAGATCAGCCGACGCTGCCGTGAGCTCGGCGTCGACACCATTGTCGTGTTCGACACTCACTGGTTGGTCAACGCCAACTACCACGTGCTCTGCGGCCCGCATTTCAAGGGCGTCTACACCAGCAACGAACTGCCGCACTTCATCAGCAACATGGAATACGAGTTCCCGGGCAACACCGCGCTCGGGCAGTTGCTGGCAGCAGAGTGCAACCGCTTCAACGTCGAGACCATGGCCCACCACGCCACCACCCTGGGCCCGGAATACGGCACCCTGGTACCGATGCGCTACATGAACCAGGACCAGCACTTCAAAGTGGTCTCGGTCTCGGCGCTGTGCACCTCCCACTACCTGGCCGACAGCGCCCGCCTCGGCTGGGCCATGCGCAAGGCGGTGGAAGATCACTACGACGGCACCGTGGCGTTCCTGGCCAGCGGCTCGCTGTCACACCGCTTCGCCCAGAACGGCCAGGCGCCGGAATTCGCCACCAAAGTGTGGAGCCCGTTCCTGGAAACCCTGGACCACCGCGTGGTGCAGATGTGGGAGAACGGGGAATGGGAGGCGTTCTGCGGCATGCTCCCGGAATACGCCGCCAAGGGCCACGGCGAGGGATTCATGCATGACACCGCGATGCTGCTCGGTGCCCTGGGCTGGTCGAAGTATGACGGCAAGGCCGACGTGGTAACGCCGTATTTCGGCTCGTCGGGCACCGGCCAGATCAACGCGATCTTCCCGGTCACCCCGCAGGATGGCGCTGCCATTCCCGCTGCGCAGGCCGCCAACCCGGCAGCCGTGGTGTCCACCAGCCGCCTGTGATCCCGCTGCCTGGCCGCTCTGCCGGGCGGCCAGGCGCTTCAGCTACGAGGATGCCCTTCATGCCACACCTGGTTCTGCTCTACACCCCAGACCTTGAAACCGACGCCGACATCCCAGGCCTGTGCCGCGCCCTGGCCGACACCATGCTCGAACAGCGCGATGCCGCCGGCAAAGCGGTGTTCCCCACCGGCGGTACCCGCGTGCTGGCCTACCCCGCCGCGCACTGCGCGGTGGCCGATGGCAACGGCGACTACGGTTTTTTGTACGCCAACCTGCGCATGGGCAGTGGCCGCCCCGCTGACGTTCACAAGGCAGTCGGCGACAGCCTGTTGCACGTGCTCAAACAGCAGCTGGACGCGCTGCTCCAGCAACGCCCGATCGGCATCACCCTGCAGATCGACGAGAGCAACGCGCAGGTCTACGACGCCAAGCACAGCACCCTGCACCCGCTGTTCAACAAGCCGGCCTGAGGCCGGCACCTTTCACCGCCTCATCCCACAATAAGTACAAGAATATGAGCACACTAGAGCATGCCTCGCGCACCACGGCGCAAGCCACACTCCTCGACAGTACACACCGGGCCGTCACCTGGCGGCTGATGCCGTTGCTGCTGGTGTGCTACCTGTTCGCCCACCTGGACCGCATCAACATCGGCTTCGCCAAGATGCAGATGAGCCAGGACCTGCACCTGTCCGATACGGTCTACGGGCTGGGCGCCGGGCTGTTCTTTATTGCCTACGCGCTGTTCGGCGTGCCGAGCAACCTGATGCTCGACCGCTTCGGCCCACGCCGCTGGATCGCCAGCCTGATGGTGGTGTGGGGTGCACTGTCGACCAGCATGCTGCTGATCGAGAGCAGCAGCGCGTTCTACCTGCTGCGCTTCGCACTGGGCGCGGCCGAGGCCGGGTTCTTCCCAGGCATTCTGGTGTACCTCAATCGCTGGTACCCGGCAGGCCGCCGGGCGCAGATCACTGCATTGTTCGCCATTGCCGTGCCGCTGGCAGGCGTGGTTGGCGGGCCGCTGTCGGGCGGCATTCTGGCCTTCATGCATGACGCCGCGGGCCTGCGTGGCTGGCAATGGATGTTCCTGATCGAAGGCGCACCGGTCATCGTGCTCGGCCTGGTCGTGCTGGCCGTCCTGCCGGAACGCTTCGAGCAGGTTGCCTGGCTCGATGCGCAACAAAAAGCCGCCCTGCGCGCCCAGTTCGGCCAGGAAGAACAACGCAAATCGGTCACGTCGTTCGCCGGTATCGTTGCAAGCCCTGCGGTGTGGCTGCTGGTGGCGGTGTACTGCGCGGTGATGCTGGCGGTGAACACCTTGGCGTTCTGGATGCCCAGCCTGATCCATACCGCCGGCATCGGCAGCGACGCCAGTGTCGGCCTGCTCAGCGCGGTGCCGTACTTGGCCGGCTGCGTGTTCATGCTCGCCTGCGGACGCTCGTCCGATCGCCATCGCGAACGCCGTTGGCACCTCTGCGTGCCGCTGTTGATGGCGGCGGCCGGGATCGCGATCGCCGCCCTTGCGCCCCACCAGGCGCTGCCCGTGCTGGCCGGCCTGGTGCTGGCAGGTATGGGCGCAAGCGCTGCCTTGCCGATGTTCTGGCAACTGCCACCGGCCTTTCTCAATGGCCGTACCCAGGCAGCCGGCATCGCCCTGATCAGCTCGCTGGGCAGCATCGCCTCGTTCGCCACGCCCTACTTCATCGGCTGGGTTCGCGACACCACCCAAAGCGCCAGCCTTGCGCTGTATGTGCTCGCCGCGCTCATCACCCTCGGCGGCTTGCTGGTGCTGCGCACTCGCGCCGCCATCGTCAACCCTTGAACCCTGAGACTCTGACCATGCTTGATAACGCTTTCATCCAACAGGCTGCCGAGCGGCTCGACCAGGCCGAGCGCACTCGCGAACAGGTGCGCCAGTTTTCGCTCGACCAACCGGCTATCACCATCGAAGATGCCTACGCCATCCAGCGCGCCTGGGTCGCCAAGAAGATTGCAGCCGGGCGCAAGCTGGTCGGCCACAAGATCGGCCTGACCTCCCGCGCCATGCAGGTGTCTTCGAACATCACCGAGCCAGACTACGGCGCGCTGCTGGACGACATGCTGTTCGATGAAGGCAGCGACATTCCCTTCGAGCGGTTTATCGTGCCGCGCGTCGAAGTGGAGTTGGCCTTTATTCTCGGCAAGCCGCTCAAAGGCCCCAATGTCACGGTGTTCGATGTGCTGGACGCCACCGAATGGGTCATCCCTGCGCTGGAAATCATCGACGCACGCATTCAGCAGGTCGACCCGCAGACTCAGGCCACGCGCAAGGTGTTCGACACCATTTCCGACAACGCCGCCAACGCGGGCGTGGTCATGGGCGGGCGCGCCGTGCGCCCCACCGAGATCGACCTGCGCAAGGTACCGGCCGTGCTCTACCGCAACGGCGTGATCGAAGAGTCCGGGGTCAGCGCCGCGGTGCTCAACCACCCGGCCAAGGGTGTCGCCTGGCTGGCCAACAAGCTGGCCGCGCATGACGTCACACTGCAGCCGGGCCAGATCATCCTTGGCGGCTCCTTCACGCGCCCGGTGGCCGCACGGCCTGGCGACACCTTCCACGTCGACTACGACCTGCTCGGCTCGATTGCCTGCCGTTTCGTTTGAGGACTTGCCCATGGACATGCCCGTCAACCACTTCAAACAACGCCTGCGCAGTGGCGAGCCGCAGATCGGCCTGTGGCTCGGCCTGGCCGATGCGTACTGCGCGGAGCTGGCCGCCAATGCCGGCTTCGACTGGCTGCTGATCGATGGTGAGCACGCGCCTAACGACCTGCGCGGCATGCTCGCGCAGCTGCAGGCGGTGGCTCCCTACCCTAGCCAGGCGGTGATTCGCCCGGTGATTGGCGATACCGCGCTGATCAAGCAAGTGCTGGATATCGGCGCGCAAACCCTGCTGGTGCCCATGGTGGAAAGCGCCGAGCAGGCGCACCAGCTGGTGCAGGCCATGCACTATCCACCCAAGGGCATACGCGGCGTAGGCAGCGCACTGGCGCGCGCATCACGCTGGAACAGCATTCCCGGCTACCTCGACCAGGCCGACGCGCAGATGTGCTTGCTGGTGCAGATCGAGAACAGGCAAGGGCTGGCCAACCTGGATGAGATCGTTGCCGTCGAAGGGGTCGATGGCGTGTTCATCGGCCCGGCCGACCTGAGCGCCGCCATGGGCCATCGTGGTAACCCTGGGCACCCTGAGGTGCAGGCGGCCATCGAGGACGCCATCGTGCGTATCGGCAAGGCGGGCAAGGCTGCGGGGATTCTCAGCGCGGACGAGAAGCTGGCACGGCGCTACATTGAACTGGGCGCGGCATTTGTGGCGGTTGGGGTGGATACCACGGTGTTGATGCGTGGGCTGCAGGATCTGGCGGGGAAGTTCAAAGGTACTTCGGCGTCGGTCAGTGAGGGGGGCGGCGTTTACTGAACATCCTTGGGGCTGCTCTGCAGCCCCAGCTATCAATGGCTCACATCTGAATAATCGCCTTCAGCACCGTCTTGAAGGTATCCAACTGCTCATCACTGAACTGCCCAAACACCTGGTCCTGCTGCTCCCTGGCAATGGTCCACAGCGCCTCGGTCTCATCCACCCCCTTCACCGACAGCCGCACCCGCCCCTCGTCATCAGCAATCAGGCCCTTGCGCTTGAGGTTGGCAACGGCCTCCTCGATTTCACGCGCAGGCATCGCCACTTCACGCTGCAGGTCGTTCATCCCAAGCCCAGCATCGTTCTCCAGCACCATCAACATGCGCGCCTCGCTGGTACGCAGCCCGGTACTCAGTTGGCGTGGCTGATAGTCGCCCTGATAAGCACGCAACGCCTGGGTCATCAGGTAGTACAGGTTGTGTTGCAGGCGGCCCTGGAAGTGGCTGCTCGGCGTCTGGCCCTCTGCCCGCTGGGTCATGCGCGTGTGTGGCAGCACCATCGAATAGGCGCCCTGGTGGTACAGCAGTGGAGAACGGCCAAAGTCATCGAACGCCACCACCTTGCCGACCAGAATCCAGTGGTCGCCACCGTCGAGTTGCTGAAACTTCTCACACTGAAAGCGCGCCGAGCAATCGGCCAGGAGCGGTGCGCCCCCCGCCCCTTCCTGGTAATCGATCCCTGCAAACCGATCATCCTTGGGCCGCGCGAAATTGTTGGACAGCTCAATCTGGTCCGCCGCCAGAATGTTCACGGCGAAGTGCGACGCTTCTTCGAATACTTCATGGCTGGTGGAGCGTTTGTCGATGCTCCACAAGATCAGTGCAGGCTCCAGCGAGACCGAGTTGAAGCTGTTGGCGGTGACGCCGACCTTGCGCCCGCTGGGTCCAGCGGCGGTGACAACGGTTACGCCGGTGGCGAAGTTGCCCAGCGCGCGGCGGAAGGCTCGGCTATCGAAGGCAGTGGCGGTTTCATTGGACATGCAAGACTCCCGGGCAGGCCAAGGGCCTGCCCTGTTTGTTGTTGTGTTTGTAAGGGGGAACGGCCAGCCGGCGGCTCAGACCATCGCCGGATCAGGCTCCAGGCCCATCAGCTCGCGGCCGAGGATCTGCGCGCAAACGTCATAGTCGGTGTAGGCGTGGGCACCGGTCAGGTGCGCATCACGGAACAGGCGCTGCATCTCGTTGCTTTCAAACCAGGCGCCGCCACCGGCCGCTTCCATCAGCCGGTCCACCGCCTGTATGCACATCTTCACGGCATAGCCCTGGTTGGTCCGCCAGAACGCCAGCGTGGCGCGTGTCGGGTATTCATGGCGCTCGCTGTACTCGGCGATTTCATCCCAGCTTTTTTCTAGCAGGGCACGCGCGGCTGCCACCTGATGAGTGGACTCGGCCAAGCGCATGAGTGCAGGCGTTGCCGCCCCCACTGCCGCGCCGGTGTAGGCACGCACGCGGTTGCGGGTTTTCTCGCGGAACACTTCCAGCATGCGCTCGGCGACACCGAGGCTGACGGTGGAGAAACCACTGGCGAAATACGGGCGGTATGGGGCGAAGAAGATCTTGCTGTCCGGGTACAACCCAAAGCCTGCCGACTTGCCTTCCATCATGTCCTTGGCCTTCTGGATGCGGTGCTCAGGCACGAAGGCGTCACGCACGATCAAGGTCTTGCTGCCGCTGCCGCGCATGCCAACGGCGTACCAGTCATCACGGATTTCATAGTCACTGCGCGGCAGGACGGCAAAGCAGTAGTCCTGCGTGCCTTCGGCATTCTTGCGACGGAAGCCCATGATCGCCCACTCGGCATGGTCACAGCCGGAACTCCAGCCCATCTCGCCGCTGAACGTCACGCCGCCTTCGACTTCTTCGGTACGGCCAAAGGGCGCAATGCTGCTGCTGGCCGTCGCATCCGGGTTGGTTTGCCAGACCTCCTGCTGAAGCGTGGCCGAGAACATCGCCATCTGATGGCTGTGGGTGCACAACAGGCTCATGGCCCACGCGGTACTGGCACAGGCGCCCGCCAGCAAGGCAATGCACTGGGCAAACTGCGGCAGCGAAATCTCCATGCCGCCATAGTGCTTGGGCAAAAAGGCACGGTGCATGCCGATGCTCTTGAGCAGCGCGATATTCTCTGCCGGGACACTGCGATCCTGCTCCGCACGTACGGCATTGGCGGCAATCGTCGGCAAGATCGACTTGAGGTCTTCGAGCAGGGGATTTGGCTTTTTCATGAACGGTCTCTTTATTATTGGAGAGTCGACTGCGGCTGCACCAAGCCCTGTCGTGCGGGCGTTTCGGTGCGATGGAACAGCCGGAAAGTCTGTAAAGACACGTTCAGTATGTGAGGTAGGGCTAAACCTCGAAATGCACGTTACGGCGGGAAAATTGCACTTTCCATGGCCGCTGGCGCGTCACGGTTTGATCTTTTTCATTTCGTTGAGCAGCTGCATCAGTTGCTGCAGTTTGTCTTCGCCG
Source organism: Pseudomonas sp. E1MeOHC2 (assembly GCF_058745025.1). Taxonomy (NCBI): domain Bacteria; kingdom Pseudomonadati; phylum Pseudomonadota; class Gammaproteobacteria; order Pseudomonadales; family Pseudomonadaceae; genus Pseudomonas; species Pseudomonas sp. E1MeOHC2. The sequence continues at coordinate 4,526,407 of NZ_CP196675.1, read as the reverse complement.
AACTGGCTGAGGATCCTTTCATAGTTGCGGGCCATTTCCTCGCTCATTGCCAGAAACGCCTGCTGCCCTTTGTCCGTCAGGCTGATGAACACCCGTCGCTGGTCTTCCGGCGACTTTCGCCGTGCAACCACCCCATCACGTTCGAGCCGCTTGAGCACACCGCTCATGCTGGGTTTGAGAATGCAGGCAAGCTCGGCGAGCTGATGGCTTTCCAGCTCGCCCTGCTGGCGCAAAATACGAATGACCCGCCATTGCTGTTCGGTCAGGTCATGGGCATTCAAGGCCGGTCGAAAGAACGCCATCGTGGCTTCGCGAGCCTGCAGCAGGGTAAGGGTCAAAGAGGGTCTTGGTGTGGTCATGCGTGCCCGGGCATCATGGAAAGTGGCGAGCAGGCCAGTATGCCAGCACGGGCTCATTAATACATTAACCAATCAGCCGATGACAGGCTCGGTCAACCGCTGCCAGCGGCACTGGCAGGCTGGTTACACTCGCTGGCAGGCAAGCACAAGACACCTGACGACAGCCAGGCGCTCAATGACCCCATGTGCCAGTGCGCTTGCGAAACGGCCCTATCACAACTCCAAATCAGCAGGCTGCGCCATGATCACCCTCGAAAGCCCGACCTATTACTGCGCGACCAAAAAGTACAACCTGAACTTCCCCACGCTGGAAAGTGACATCGAGGCGGATATCGTGGTCATCGGTGGTGGGTTTTCGGGGATCAACACTGCGCTGGAACTGGCAGAAAAAGGCGTGACCAACATCGTCGTGCTCGAAGCCCGCTACCTGGGTTTCGGCGGCACCGGGCGCAATGGCGGGCAGATCATGGCCGGTATCGGCCATGATCTGGAAAAGATCAGACACAGCGTCGGCGACAAGGGCTTGAAAGAGATCTTCGAGATCAGCGAACTGGGCGCCGGCATCATCAAGGCGCGCATCGCCCGCTACAACATCGATGCCGACTTCTGCCACGGTTACGGTTACATGGGTTTCAACAGCCGCCAGGCAAAAACCCTGCGCGCCTGGGAAAAGCAGTTCAAAGCCATCAATGCGCATGACGAGATCCGCTACCTGGAGGGCTCGCAAGTGCGCCAGATCATCGGCAGCAACGCCTACAGCAGCGCCCTGCTGCACATGGGCGGTGGCCACGTGCATTCGCTCAACCTGCTGCTCGGCGAAGCCCAGGCCCTGGTCGGCCACGGTGCGCGCATTTTCGAGCACAGCCCGGCGCTGGAAGTGACCTACGGTGAGCGCATCAAGGTGCGTACCGGGCGCGGCTCGGTGCGTGCGAGCAAACTGCTGTGGGCCTGCGACAGCTTCCTCAACAAGCTGGAGCCCGAGCTGCACGCGCGCACCATCAACACCTACGCCTTCCAGATGATGACCGAGCCGCTGCCAGACCCACTGATCGAGCGGATCAGCCCGATCCGTGGCGCCTACAGCGATATCCGCCCGGTAATCGACTACTACCGGGTCACCCGCGAGAACCGCCTGCTGTTCGGCGCCGCCACCTCCTGCATCGAGCACATCCCGCTGGACCTCAAGGCGTGGAACCGCGCCCTGATGCTGAAGATTTTCCCGTACCTCAAGGACGTGCGCATTGACCTGGCCTGGGGCGGCCCGATGGCCACCAGCGCCAACCTGTTCCCACAGATCGGCACGCTGAGCAATCGCCCCAACGCGTTCTATGTGCAGGGCTATTCAGGCTTTGGCGTCACGCCCAGCCACATCATTTGCAAGATCCTCGCTGAAGGCATGCTTGAAGGGTCGGCACGCTATGAGCTGCTGCGTTCGATCAAGCATGCACAGATCCTCGGCAAGGACCATTTTCGCCCACTGCTGCTCACGGCCGGCAAGGCCGTGCACCAGCTGTCGGGCTACTTCAACGGCCGCCGTTGAACCTTTCCTCTCACCACTGGAGAACTGCCATGACCCTTACCGCTGCCAAGCAAGGCGTACAACTGTCCGAACTGGACCCCTGGGGCACCGTTGCCGATCTGGGCTCGGAGATTCTCGAAGGCGAAGTCAACGCCTTTGGCAAGATGACCCACGGCGCCCCGACCGACCCGGTCAGCAGCGCCTACTTCGGCACCACCCGCGGCAAGTTCCGCATGGTCTATCCCTTCGACGAGCAGGCGGTGATCGTGACCGGCGAAATTCAGCTGACCGATGAGTCCACGGGGCAGGTCACCCGCTTCAAGGCCGGTGATGCGTGGTTTGTCAGCAAAGGTACGCCGGTACTCTGGGAGGTGCTGAGCGAATCGTTCGTCAAGCATTACCTGGCGGTGGCCTGAGGCTTGGCTCTCATAGAACAACACTTAACTTAATCAAACAGACGCCCCCTGTGGGAGCGGGCTTGCCCGCGAACACCGGCGAAGCCGGTGCCCGTTACCGCGTCGCTTTCTTCGCCGGCAAGCCCGCGCCCACAGGATTGGTGACGTGCTACAAAATCGCCGATCAGGCCATGGCCTGTGCGCGGAAATCCTTGGGCGATTGCTCGAACTGCTTCTTGAACGACCGGCTGAAATGCGCCGAGTCGGTGAAGCCCCACTTGTAGGCGATCGAGGTGATCGAATCGCGCTTGAAGAACGGGTTGGCCAGGTCGTCCGCGCTGCGCTTAAGACGCGCACGCTGGATGTAACGGCAGACGCTGTCGCCCTCCTCCTCGAACAAGCGGTAAAGGTGGCGAACCGAAATGTTCAGCCGGCCGGCCAGGTTGGCCGGGGTCAGCCCGGGCTGTGACAGGGAGTCGTCGATCACCTGTTGCACATAGCTGCGCAGGTTGGCGCCACTGAGCGGGCCAAGTGCATGCGGCTGGTCGCCATTGCGTTCGAAACCCGGTTCGAGCAACGCAATGAAGGCAGTCTGCAGCGCATCGCCTTGCGCCCCGTCACCGCTGGCATGGTCTTCTTTGCACAGTTGATCCATCAGCACATGCAGCATGCGCCCACAGGCATTGGTCGAGGAAATCTTGCCGAACATCGCCCCGGAGCCTTGCACATGCTTGCGCACCTGCTCGCGGGAAAGGGCCAGCGAGACATGCTCGATCAGGCCGTTGGGGGTGATCTCGCAACGCCCGACAGAATCCATCAGCAATAACTCGCCCGGCGCCAGGCTGACACGCATGCCGCCCTGCGCCACCGTCGAATACCCCATGCGCTGGCTGACCAGAAAGCAATGCTGATCATCGTCCAAGGTCGGGTTTTCACCCAGCCGGCGGATGTTACCGGCATTGGTGCGCAGATTGGCCAGGGGCAGGCCCGCACGGGAAAACGTAGAAACCTCGCCGATGAACAAGGAATGGTTGGAGGCAAGCGCTGTCTCGAAACGGCCGCAGATCTGCTGCATGGCCGTGGTCCAGCGTTCCAGCCCCTGACGGTTGGGTTGTTGAGTGTGCATGGATGCCCTCGACGCAGAATTTGTTGTTATGCGGCCATTGTTAACATGTTATCAATGGTCGCACAACTGTGATCTTTCGCCTGGAACATGAGCAAGGCACGTGCCAAAAAGGGGTCAGAGACGGGGCAGTGATTGCCCGAACAGGGCGAGGCAGGCCATCAGGTGCGCCCGTTGCGGCGGGCTGATCTGAATGTAGCGACGAAACGCCGGCATGCGGTTGACCACCTCGCTGCCGCCCATGTGCTCCAGGGTCAGCCACCAGTGGCCTGCGCGGCACTCCAGGGTCAGGCGCTTGAAATCCAGCGGCATGAGCGCGGCGGTCAGTTGCTCATCGCTCAATAGCCGATCACGTACCTGGGTAAAGCGCGCCTTGTCGCCGTCGCGGTACACGCAGGCAAGGCCAGTACGGCGGATTGCACCCGTATGACGCATTTCAAGGGTAACCCCGCCCTCTTGCAGGGCAGGCATGCACAACTGGAATTCACAGGTCACCACGTGCATCAGCAGGTGGGCCTCGACGCACTCGCGCACCTCGGCATGCCAGCCTTGCGCCGGGTTGTCGATCACCCCGTGGGCGGGTTCCAGCAGGTGCATCTGCACCTGCCCCAGGTTACGCGACAGCAGCCCCAGCGTGGCCCCAGGCCGGTAACCGGCCGGGGCACGCGGTGCCAGCAGGCGCTCACGCAAACGTCTGATCATGATGCCTGTGCTCCACTGCATGGCCTGGCTCTGCCGCGAACTCTTTCTCCAGCACATCCTCCACCCGCGCAGGCTTGAACGGGTTGACCTTCTGCACGCACAGCGTCCAGAACAGCGCATAGGTTGCGGTACAGGCCAGCATGATGGCGAACGGTACGTAGATATCGGCGGGGTTCATGCCCGGCGGGGTGATGAACGCCATGCCGATGACGATACCGCCGCTGGAAATGATCTGCGGCAGCGGGAACAGCGGCGAGCGGTAGGCACGCGGCAGGTCGGGGCGGCGGATGCGCAGGATCACCACCGACAGCGTGACCAGCAGGTAGGCGGTGCTCCAGGCACACACTGCCGCGAGTACCAGGTGCAGGATGTTGTCCGGGTTGCCGCCCAGGTACCAGGCGTGCAGGCAAGGGATCAGGGCAACCACCAGAATGCACAGCAACGGCGTCTTGAAACGTGGATGCAGGTAGGCGAAGGCCTTGGGCAGCGCACCATCCACCGCCATGCCGTAGAGGATGCGCGGCACCCCGGCCATCAAGGTGTTGATGGTGGCGGCGCCGGCAAACAGAAAGCCGATACCCAGCCACACGGGGCCGATATCGCCCATCACCTGCTCGGCGAAACGCGGGATGGCCATGGGCGTGTCGAGTAAGTGCACACCATTGGCGGCATCGAGCACGACGTTTTCCACCTGGCGCTTCATGGCCGCACCGTAGATGAACATGCAACTGGCCACGCCAAACAGGCCCAACGCCATGGCCCGCGGCAGCACCCAGGCCGAACGGCGCAACTCCGGCGCCAGCGGCGTGACGAACTCACAGCCGACGAACATGAACATGGCCATGCCGATCAGCGAGAGGATGGTCATCAGGTCGGTCCCGACCAGCGACGCCCCGAACGGCCCTTCCAGCTCAACCGCCGGCGCGGCAATCAGGCCCAGCACGCCAAACACCATCAACGTGGTCCACATGCCGAAGGTGAGGATCACTTCGGCCCGGCTGAACGCACTGACCCCAAAGGCATTGAGCACCGCGAACGACAACACGAAGCAGACACCCAGCAGCCACGAACCGCCTGCGGACTCAGCCAGGGTATTGAGGTGCTCGAAGTTCACCAGTGCCATGACCCCGGACAGGATGGTTTCGGCGGTACCGGCGAACACATGCACGATCAGGTAGGCCGACAACGTGCCGGTAATGGCGAAGAACCGACCCATGCCACAGTTGATGTAGTCGTACACCGAACCTGTGGTCGGCAGGATCGAGGCCGCCTCGGCAAAGGTGGTCGACTGCGCCAGCATCATCAATGCCGCGATGACCATGGCCAAGGCGAAGGCACTGCCGCCAATGCCAAACCCCATGGTCGCGGTGAGGATCACCGGGCTGGCCATGATCAGCCCGACGGTGCTGGCCAGCGCCGTGGGGAACCCGACACTGCCCCGGTTGAGATGCTCGGTGAGCTTGTTGTTGAGTGACATCGTTATGCCCCGGCTTGTTTTTGTGGCGTTGAACGCGGCAAGCGAACCTGCACGCACGGCTGTTGGTTGCCTCCCTGCGTAATCACTGTGCGCCGCCACTGGCGGGGCGTCTTGCCCATGGCTGCCGTGGCCCTTGTTGCTGCCTGCCAGCACCAGCATGCCTGGCACGCAGCGTCATGCCGCCGTCACGCAGATGCAAGATCAACACCGTGCCCACTCACTATGCTCGACGCTTTGGCGGCCTGCCAGGCCGCGCCCTTCTGCCTTCGGAGTCAGCATGAGCGACATTACCCTTCTTCCCGCCGTCACGGCATTCATGGCCCGACAACATGGCGTGTTCATTCACGGCCAGCACATCGCCAGCCAGTCGTCCTCGACCCTCGGCGTAGTCAACCCGGCCAATGGCGAAACCATCGCCCACATCGCCGACGCCAACCAAGCCGACGTGGACCATGCCGTGCGCTCAGCCCGTCAGGGCTTCACGACGTGGTCACGCACCAGCCCTGCCGCACGCGCCGCCGTGCTGTTCAAGCTGGCGGACCTGCTGGAAGCCAACCGCGAGGAACTGGCCCAGCTCGAAACCTTGCAGTCGGGCAAGCTGATCGGCATCGCGCGGGCGTTCGAAGTCGAGCAGGCCGCGCACTTTTTGCGCTACTACGCAGGCTGGGCCACCAAGATCACCGGCCAGACCATCACCCCATCCCTGCCCTCGTTTGCCGGCGAGCGCTACAGCGCCTTCACCCTGCGCGAACCGATTGGCGTGGTCGTGGGCATCGTGCCGTGGAACTTCGCCACCATGATCGCCATCTGGAAGCTGGCCTCGGCCCTCACCACCGGCTGCAGCATCATTCTCAAACCCAGCGAGTTCACCCCGCTGACGTTGCTGCGCATTGCCGAGCTGGCCAGCGAGGCCGGCCTACCGCCGGGCGCACTCAACGTGTTGACCGGTGGCGGCCTGGTGGGCAAGGCGCTGATCGAGCACCCCGGCACCGACAAGGTTTCGTTCACAGGTTCCGTGCCTACCGGCATCGCCGTCGGCCAGGCCGCCATGGGCGCGAAGCTGACCCGGGCAACGCTGGAGCTGGGCGGCAAGAACTCGGTAGCGTTCCTGCCGGATGTGGCGCTCGACAAGGCCGTCGACGGCATCATCGAAGCGGGCTTCCTGCACTCGGGGCAGATTTGCGCCGCAGGTGAGCGCTTCTTCGTCCACCGCTCGCGCATCGACCCGCTGCTCGACGCGCTGTCCCAGCGCCTGGGCCAACTGAAAATCGGTTCGCCGCTGGATGAGTCGACCCAGTTCGGCCCCGTGGCCAACAAGCCACACCAGCAAAAACTGGCCGAACTGTTCGCCACCGCGCGCAGCGAAGGCAGCCAGATCATCCACGGCGGGCACATTGGCGATGGCCCAGGCTGCTTTGTCGAGCCGACGGTGATACTCGCCAAGTCGGCAAGCGACACCCTGCTCAACCAGGAAACCTTTGGCCCGGTGGCCACCTTCCTGCCTTACGATGACGAAGACGAACTGCTGCACCTGATGAACGCTACGCCCTACGGCCTCAGTGCCAGCCTGTGGACCAACGACCTGGGCAAGGCCATGCGGCTTGTCCCAGAAATCCAGGCCGGCACCCTGTGGGTCAACATGCACACCTTGCTCGACCCGGCCGTGCCTTTCGGCGGTATCAAGGCGTCCGGCATCGGCCGCGAGTTCGGCTCGGCGTTCATCGATGATTTCACCGAGCTCAAGTCGGTGATGATCCGCTACTAAAAGCAGCCCACTGAGTAGACCTGGCCAAGGCGTGCAAGCGCCTTGGCAGCCACGAACAAGACCCCACCCAGCCATCCACGCGCTAATAGGCCGTCGCAGCCAACCGCGACGGCACCTCGCCCCCACGAGGATGCCCCCGAAAAACAAAGGCTGCCTTGCAAGGTGCCGAGAACAATCGAGGGAAGTGCTATGTTCAAACCGCAACGGCTGTCCGCCCTGGCCCTGGCCACTCTTCTGGCCAGCCAGGCAGCGCCGGCCTACGAGCTTTACGCCGACGACGACAGCCACTTGAATGCCGACATGCTCGCGGTGTGGGGCATGTTCAACAGCCGCAAGAACTATGACGGCACCACCGGTGGCTCGACCTGGCGTGAGGGCTTCATCAAGTACGGCCTGAGCGGCGATCAGGGCCTGGCGGACAATGGCACCCTGTATGGCGCATTGAACTGGGTGAGCTCCGCCACCTGGGGCGATGGCGATGCCGCTGGCAATACCGATGGCTCCGAACGCACCACCAAGATCGAGGACGCCTACCTGGGCTGGCGTTCAGGCGATCTGTTGCCCTGGTTGGGCAAGGACGGTGTGGATATTTCCGCAGGGCGGCAGGTGATCCGTCTGGGCAGCGGCTTCCTGATCAACGACGACGGCCCCAACCTGGGCAACGGCGTGGCGGACGGCACCCTGGACCGCGGCGGCGCCTACTACCTGGCTGCGCGCCATGCGTTCGACCGCACGGCGATCCTGCGCCTGGGCGGGCAAGATGGGCTGCATGGCAGCCTGTTGTGGCTCAAGTCCGATAACCGTGCCCAAGCCGAGACCGAACTGGCCGCAGGCACCCTGGACTACACCCATGCCCTGGGCACCTTGGGGCTGACCTGGGTGCATGGCATCGACGTCACCGACCAATGGGCCAGCGCATTCCAGCAAGCGCGGGAAGGCATGGACGTCTACAGCCTGCGGGGCGAAGGCAGCGCCGGTATCGACAATGCCAGTTTCGCCTTCGAATACGCCTGGCAAGACAAGCAAGGCGGCCCGGAAAAAGCCTGGTACCTGCAGGCTGGCTACACCTTCGCCGACCTGCCATGGGCGCCTCAGGTGACCTATCGCTACACCCGCTACTCGGCCGGCTGGGACTCGCTGTTCAGTGGCCTGTCCAGTGGCTACGGCACCTGGTTCCAGGGTGAAGTCGCCGCCAACTACGCAGGCCCATTCAACAGCAATACCGGCATCCACCATGTTGGCGTGAAGGCTACTGCGCTGGAAAACCTAACGGTCGGCGTGCTGTATTTCGACTTCGATACCGTGCGTACTCGCGACAGCCTCAACCTAGACGCCCGGGAACTTGATGTCTACCTGGAATGGGCGGTCAACGACCACCTGATCATCAGCCCGCTGGTGGGCCTGTATCAGCCTCGCAAGGATGAGCGCAGCGGCGGCAACCAGGTGGGTGGTAACGGCACCAACGTCTACAGCCAGTTGACTGTCGCGGTGCCGTTCTAAACCACCTGCGAATGGGGCTACGGGGTGCATGGCACCGGCTTCGCCGGTGTTCGCGGGGCAAGCCCGCTCCCACAGGTATTGCGTCAATTTTTAGAACTTGAACAAGACAGTGCTCCCACATTTAGAGATCGCTCATCCCACCCTGGCACAACGGGTCAAATCGCCTGGCACGCTGACGCAAGACGGCCTGCCGGTCGTTAGCGAAACTGACGGCACGAATCACACCCCAGCCATAACAACAACACCTGACAACGGCCGCCCTGCGAGACTCGCCATGACCCTCGATACCCGAATTGACTTCATCTACCTGTCTGAACAGGACATGATCCGCGCCGGCGTCACCGACATGCCCGCCTGTGTCGACACCATGGAAGAAATGTTCGACCTGCTCTACCAGGGCGATTACCGCATGGCCGGCCCGAACAACGACTCCCACGGCGCGATGATCACCTTCCCCGAGCAATCGCCGTTCCCGCACATGCCCAAGCCGACCGCAGACCGTCGCATGATGGCCATGCCCGCCTACCTGGGCGGCAACTTCCGTACCGCAGGCGCCAAATGGTACGGCTCGAACATCGCCAACCGGGAAAAGGGCCTGCCGCGCTCGATCCTGATGTTCACCCTCAACGACGCCGACACCGGCGCGCCCCTGGCGCACATGTCGGCCAACCTGCTGTCGGCGTACCGCACCGGCGCCATCCCCGGTGTCGGCGCGCGCCACCTGGCCCGTAAGGACGCCAAGGTCATCGGCCTGGCCGGGCCCGGTGTGATGGGCAAGACCACGGTGGCCGCGTTCATGGCCGTGTGCCCGCAGGTGGACACGATCAAGATCAAGGGCCGTGGCCAGAAGAACCTTGATGAATTCGTTGCCTGGGTCAAGGCGAGCTTCCCGCAGATCACCACCCTCCGCGTCGTGCAGACCCTGGAAGAGGTAGTGCGTGACGCCGACCTGGTCAGCTATTGCAGCTCGGGCGAAGTCGGCGACCCCTCCACCTATCCGCTGGTGCGGCGCGAGTGGGTCAAGCCCGGCGCGTTTCTGGCAATGCCCGCCCCCTGCAGCATCGATGAAGGCATGGAGCGTTCGGATGTGCGCAAAGTGGTGGACAACACCGGGCTGTACGAAGCGTGGTTCGAGGAACTGCCCAAGCCTGCGCACAACCATGTGCCGCTGGTAGGCGTGCGCTTCATGGACATGATCGCCGAAGGCAAGCTCGACGCCGCGCACGTCGAAGACATCGGCAAGATCATCAGCGGTGATGCACCAGGGCGCCTGAACGACGACGAAATCATCCTCATGTCAGTCGGCGGCATGCCCGTCGAAGACGTCGCCTGGGGCACCGTCGTGTACCGCAACGCGGTCGAGAAAGGCATCGGTGTGAAGCTCAACCTCTGGGAAAAACCCGTCCTCAGATGATCCCCTCAACTCAAAAAGGTTACCCCCATGACTCAAATCACCAAACTGAAAACCGGCTCGAAATTCGAAGACATGGCCAGCTACTCCCGCCTGGTGGCGGTGGACAACTGGATCTACGTGTCCAACACCGCCGGGCGCAACCCGCAAACCCAAGTCATCCCCGAAGACGTGATCGAACAGACCCACCAGGTGTTCGCCAACATCGAAAGCGCACTGGCGGCAGTCGATTCAAGGCTGGGCGATGTCATCAGCTCGCGCGTGTTCATCCAGGACCCGGCCGATGTGCCCAAGGTGATGGAAGTGATCGGCGAGAAATTCAGAGGCATTGACCCGTCCACCACCGTCACCTGCCCACCCTTGGGCTCGACCGTCTACAAGGTCGAGCTGGAAGTGACGGCGTACCGGGGTGCCTCGCGCGCGCAGGTCACGCTGATCCGGCTGGGCGAGTGATACACCAGCCTTGAACCCGCAACGTTCCGTTCACACTGCCGCCGAGTGAAGCCATGTCCCCCGTCATTGATCCTGTGCACACCCCGACCACCCACCCTCAGGCCACGAGCGTGGTGATCATCGGGGGAGGCATCATCGGCCTTACCGCAGCCCTGACCCTGGCCGAGCGCAACATCCCCGTGGTGGTGCTGGAGAAAGGCCGCCTTGCGGGCGAGCAGTCTTCGCGCAACCTTGGCTGGGTGCGCAAGACCAACCGCCATGCGCACGACATTCCGTTGGCCCTGGCGGCCGATCAATTGTGGGCGAAGATGGCAGAACGGGTGGGCTGCGATGTGGGCTACCGGCAAGCAGGTATCATGTTCGTCGGCCGTAACGACACGCAGATGGGCATGCACGAGAGCTGGCTCAAGAGCATCGAGCACCTGGGGCTGGACTCTCGCCTGCTCAGCAACAAGGAGATTGCCAACAAGGTGCCAGGTGGCCGCGCCGACTGGGCCGGCGGTATTTACACCGCCTCGGACGCCCGCGCGGAACCGACCCTGGCGGCCAGTGCCATCGCCCGTGCAGCAATCGCCAAAGGCGCGGTAATCGTGGAGAACTGCGCCGTGCGCACACTGGTCACCGCCGCCGGCAGGGTCAGCGGCGTCGTCACCGAGCAAGGCGAAATCCGCTGCGAGCAGGTGTTGCTTGCCGGTGGTTTGTGGTCTCGCAAGTTTCTCGGCAACCTCAACATCGACCTGCCCACCCTGCCGCTGACCTGTTCTGTGCTGCGTACCCACCCACTGGAAGGCCCGACCGACATTGCCGTGGGCGCACCGGACTTTTCCTTCCGCAAGCACAAGGATGGCGGCTACATCATTACCCAGCGCGGGGCGCTCGATGCGTTCCTGACCCTGGACCACCTGTTGCTGGGCAGGCGCTACCTGCCGCAACTCAAAGCACAGCGTGACTTCTTGCGCATCAGCTTCGGCAAGTACTTTTTCAAGGACCTGGCCCTGGCCCGGCGCTGGGGCGCCTCGCAGGTCACGCCCTTCGAGCGCGTCAGGGTTCAGGACCCGCAGGCCAACACGGCACTCAACGACGAAGCCCTGCGCAACCTCAAGGCCGCATGGCCCGTGTTCGAGCAGGCACGGATCGCCTCTGCCTGGGCGGGCACGATCGACGTCACCCCGGACTCCAACCCGGTAATCGGCCCGGTGCAAGCCATTCCCGGCCTGACGCTGGCGACCGGGTTTTCCGGCCATGGCTTTGGCACCTCGCCGGCGGCGGGCCAATTGGCGGCCGACCTGGTTTCGCAGGCGCCACCGCTGATCGATCCAAGCCCCTACCGGTTCGAACGCTTCGCCTAAGCCCGGCGTTGGAGCGATTCAACTATCCACCTTGTGCATAGTTGAATCCCGGCTTGCGCTACCGGCAGCGCGCTGCCCCGGTGCTATATTCGGGGCCTCTGCACAGCGGTCCATGTCCCGAACAGGAGCAAGCGTGAGTTCTTTCACCTACACGATAAACCCAGACATTTTTGCCGATCACCCGCAGTACCGGCGCGGCGTGATCGTCTTCAAGGCATTGGACAACAGCCGCCCCGACGCGGCGCTGACTGCACTGCTCAGGCAAGCCGAGGTCGAGCTTCGCCAGCGGATCGAGGGCAACCCGGCCGACTATCCGCCAATCGCAGCGTGGCGGGACGCCTACCGGCTGTTCGGCGCCAAACCTTCGGAGCATCGCAGTTCGATCGAAGCGCTCAGCCGCCGCGTGCTCAAGCCAGATAGCCTGCCGGACATCAACCCACTGGTCGATATCGGCAACCTGGTGTCCCTGCGCCATGTGCTGCCAGCCGGTGTGCACCCTGTCGGCCCCGAGTCCAAACACCTGACCTTGCGCAAGACGGTTGCCGAAGACCGCTTTCTCGCAGGCCCAGGCGACGCACTGGAAACCCCTTCCCCAGGTGAAGTCGTACTGGCTGCCGGCAATCGGGTACTGACCCGGCGCTGGACCTGGCGCCAAGCGGGCGACACCCGCACCCTCGCCGACACAGACTGCGTCTTTTTCGACATCGATGGCCTGCCTCCAATCAGCCGAGAAAACGTACTGGCCGCGATATTCGACATCGTCTCGCTGGTCGAGCGCTACTGCGGCGGCCTCTGCGTTGGGCATGCCGTGCTGGATGCCGACCACCCCACGTTCACTGTCAGCCTCGACTGAGGGCAATGATGAACAGTGCCTTCAGCCATTTGAGCATTGCGCAACTGACGGCACTGTTGACGATTCTTGAACTGCGCAACCTGAGCCAGGCGGCCCTGCGCCTGGGCACCAGCCAGTCCGGTGTCAGCCGCCATCTGGCGCAGTTCCGCGAAGCCTTTGCCGACCCGCTGATGATCAGGCAACAGCGTGAGTATGTGCTGACCGAGCGCGGGGAAGCGTTGATCGAACCGATCAAGACCATCCTGGAAAAACTCCAGGAAATGAGCACCCCCACAGCATTCACCCCCCTCACCTGCGCCCGGCGTTTTCGCCTGGCAGGTTCGGACTATGTCGCACAGCACATCCTGCCGGGCTTGCTTGCACAGATGGCAGACCTCGCCCCAGGGGCCGATATCGATTTTCGGCTGTGGCAGCCCGACCGTTTCGAGTGGTTGGCGACGGGTGAACTGGATGTCGTCACCAGCATGCTGGAAGGCACTCCCGCCGCCTATCACGGCAGGATCATCGGTGAAGACCGCGCCGTGTGCTGTATGCGTGACGACCACCCGCTGGCGTCCCTTTCAACGTTGGATATCACCGCCTACCTGGCGTGGCGCCATGTCAAGATCACCACCGGCGGCGACAAGGACGGCTTCCTCGAAGCCTACCTGCGAAGGCACAGCCTGCAGCGCGACCTGAAGCTCAGCGTCCCCTTCTACTCTGCAGCCCTGAGCGTGATTCGCGACAGCGACCTGTTGTTGATGCTGCCCGAGCACATCGCACGAAAATGGTCGGAACAAGGGGGTGTCTGCTATCGCCCCCTGGACTTCATGGCGCATCAATTCCGCTACTGGGTGGTGTGGCACAGCCGCACCCACAGCTCACCTGAACATGCCTGGTTCCGGCGCCTTGTTCATACCCATTGCCAGCAATCGCACTCCCTTAGCCCGGGCACTTGAACCCGTTGAAGCTGACTATCCAGTATCTGCATAGTCCGCATTTAATAACTGAAACTTCGTTGGAAACTTTTGGTGTTAACGTAGTTGCCAGCCAGGTGACACGTTAAACCCGCTGCGCCTCGCTTAATCCACTACCGAGCACGTCCCTTATTACTCTGCCAAATCATTCAGATTCGCGGGCAGGCGCCCGTGCACCTGAAAACAATCGAGAATAAAACGATGAGCAGAACCAACGTTTCACAACCCGCGTTCGAGCGAAACCTTTCAAACCGGCATATTCAAATGATCGGGCTGGGCGGGGCCATTGGCACTGGCCTGTTCCTGGGCAGTGCCGGTGTTATCAAGTCGGCGGGGCCAAGCCTGCTGATTGGCTACATGATTGCAGGGCTCATCGCTTTTCTGATCATGCGCCAGCTGGGCGAGATGCTGGTGGATGAACCCGTCTCCGGATCGCTTAGCCATTTTGGCAATAAATACGGCGGTGGCTTCATGGGCTACCTCACCGGCTGGAACTATACCGTCACTTACTTTCTGGTGGGCATGGCCGAACTTACCGCACTCGGTAAATACATGCAGTTCTGGTGGCCCGAACTTCCAACCTGGGCAACGGCCGGGTTCTTTCTGGTATTGATCAGCGGCATCAATACCCTCAACGTCAAGGTTTATGGTGAGTCGGAGTTCTGGTTCGCAATCATCAAAGTAGGCGCAGTTGTGATGATGATCGCGATGGGCAGCTGGTTCATTTTCGGCCCCAACACGCCGCCGCAGGCAGCGGTCAGCAACCTGTGGAGCCACGGTGGTTTCATGCCCCATGGCTGGCATGGGCTGATCATGGCGCTGCCGTTGATCATGTTCGCCTTCGGCGGCCTGGAGTTCATCGGTTTCACCGCGGGCGAAGCCAAGCACCCAAGCAAGACCATCCCCCGCGCCATCAACGCCGTGCTGTATCGCATCGGCTTGTTTTATGTCCTGGCGTTGGCCGTGCTGTTGGCACTGACCCCGTGGGACAACCTGGTCGCTTCGCTGACTGCATCGGGTGACCCCTACAGCGCCAGCCCGTTCGTCAAGATTCTGAGCCTGCTGAACATTGATTACGCGGCCCACGTACTCAACTTCGTGGTGCTGACGGCTGCCCTGTCGGTTTACAACGCGGTGGTGTACTGCAACTCACGCCAACTGCATGCCATGGCGCACCAGGGCCATGCCCCCCGTGCGTTGATCAAGTTGAGCGAGCGGCGTATCCCGATCAATGCACTTCTGCTCACCGGCCTGGTGACGGCAAGTTCGGTTGTTATCAACTACCTGTCGCCGGAAGGTGCACTGGAAACACTGATGTCGCTGGTGGTTGCCACCACGATGATGAACTGGGCGCTGACCAGCTTCATCCACTTGAAGTTCCGCAAGGCCAAGCGTGAAGCAGGCCAGCTCACCGCCTACCGCTCCCCGCTGTACCCGTTCACCAATTACCTGTGCATGGCCTTTATTGCCGGGTTACTGCTGATCATTGCCTTTATCCCAGGCATGCGTATTTCGGTACTGCTGATGCCGTGCTGGTTATTGGTCATGTTCCTCAGTTACCGAAAGTTGAAAAGCAACCCGGCCGCTACTCACATTGTTTCCAGCCCTTCCTGATAGGTACCCCGATGAAAACTGATCAAGCGAACGTGCAGACTCTTACCGGGGGCGACGCCATCGTCGAGAGCCTCAAAGCCCATGGCGTGGATACTGTGTTCGCGCTGCCGGGCGCGCAGATCTATGGCCTGACCGATGCCCTGGCCCGTAATAGTGACAGCCTGCGTATCTACGGCGCGCGTCACGAGCAAACCAGTGCCTACATGGCATTCGGTTATGCCCGCTCCACCGGGCGCCCAGGGGTCTTCACCGTTGTGCCCGGCCCGGGCATCCTCAACGCCAGCGCGGCGATGCTGACCGCGCAGGGTTGCAACGCCCCGGTGCTGGCCCTGACCGGCGACGTCATGAGCCCCTTCAAGGACCGCGGGCGCGGCCAGTTGCATGAACTGCCACGACAGCTCGAAGTGCTGCAAAGCATTGGCAAGTGGGCGGCCCATATCGAGCAACCTGCCGAGACCTCTTGGCGCGTCGCCCAGGCCTTCCAGGCGATGCAATCGGGCCGGCCAGGCGTGGTGTCACTGCAAGCCTCGTGGGACTTTTTCACCCAGCGCGCTGCGGTGCAGATCCAGCAACCTCTCGCGCTGCAGCCAAAGCCTCCAGTCGACACCGATGCCGTGGACGTCGCAGCGAAGCTGCTGAGCCAAGCCTCGAACGCGATGATCTTCGTCGGTTCGGGTGCTTTGGACGCCAGTGCTGAAGTCAATCAACTGGCCGAGGTATTGGGTGCACCCGTCGTAAGCTTCCGAGGCGGGCGCGGTGTCGTCTCCGACGACCATCCCCTGGGCTTTACCGTCGCAGCAGGTGCACGGATCTGGGCACAGACCGATGTCGCCGTGGTCATCGGCTCACGCTTCGAGCTGCTGGATATTCGCTGGCGCCACCGCCCTGCAGGGCTGAAGCTGATTCGTATCGATATCGACCCGGCTGAAGTGCGCCGCATTGCAGCGGACGTCAACCTGGTGGCCGACGCAGCCGATGGCGCTGCGGCCCTGGCCCAGGCAGTGCTCAAGCACGGCGCTCCCAAACGGCGTGATGCGCAGCTGGCTGAAACCAAGGCCGCCGCCGAGCAGGCCATCCAGTGCGTGCAACCGCAACTGGACTACCTGCGCGTGATCCGTGATGTCTTGCCACGAGACGGCTTCTTCATCGAGGAAATTTCCCAGGTGGGCTTCACCTCGATCTTTGGCTTCCCAGTGTACAAACCGCGCACCCTGGTCACCTCGGGCCACCAAGGCACCCTGGGCTTCGGCTTCCCGACTGCACTGGGGGTAAAGGCAGCCCACCCGGACAAAGCCGTGGTCTCGATCTGCGGTGACGGCGGCTTCATGTTTGCTGCCCAGGAGTTGGCAACGGCAGTGCAGTACAAGCTCAATCTGGTCACCTTGGTGTTCAACAACAACGCATTCGGCAACGTCTATCGCGACCAGCAGGAAAGCTTCGGTGGGCGCCTGCTGGGCTCGGAGCTGGTCAACCCGGACTTCGTCAAATTCGCCGAAGCCTTCGGCGTCGAGGCACACCGTGTAGACAGCCCGGCACGCCTGCGCCCGGTGCTGGACCGTGCCTTCGCAGCCGACAAACCCGTGCTGATCGAAATCACGGTCCCGCGCGGCAGCGACTCAAGCCCGTGGCAGTTCCTGCACCCAAGCTTCTCTCACTAAAATTGGAGGTAACCCAGATGTTCGAGCAGGTCGAAGCCTACCCAGGCGACCCCATTCTGTCCCTGATGGACGACTTCCACGGCGACAACCGCGCCGAGAAGGTCAACCTGAGCATTGGCTTCTATTACGATGAAGCAGGACAGGTACCGGTGCTGGACACAGTCAAGGCAGCCAAGGCGAAACTCGATGGCGTCGCCCCCGCAGCCAACCTGTACCTGCCCATGGATGGCCACCCAGCTTTTCGCAACGCGGTTCAAGCCTATTTGTTCGGCGAGATCGCCCCGCAAACAAGCGATCGCATCGTCACCCTGCAATCGGTAGGTGGCTCCGGGGCCTTGCGCGTGGGGGCCGACTTCCTCAAGCGTTACTACCCCGAGGCGGGCGTGTGGGTCAGCGACCCAACCTGGGACAACCACCTCGCAATCTTCAGCGGCGCCGGCTTCCCGGTTAACCGCTACCCGTACCTGGACGAGACGGGTAGCCACGTCGCGTTCGAGCGCATGCTGGCCTGTTTCGAGCAACTGCCCGCGCACGCCATCGTGCTGCTGCATGCCTGTTGCCATAACCCGACCGGCATCGACCTGACCCCGCAGCAGTGGGACGCGGTATTCGACCTGTGCCGCCACCGCAGCCTGATTCCGTTCCTGGATGCGGCCTATCTGGGCATGGGCGACGGTGTCGACCAGGACGCCTACGCCATCCGCGCGCTGGCCAAGGCTGGCATTACCGGGCTGGTGGCGAACTCGTTCTCCAAGGTGTTCTCCTTGTACGGCGAGCGCGTGGGTTCGTTGTCGGTGGTCTGTGAAAATGAAGCGATTGCCGCGTGCGTTGCCGGCCAGCTCAAGGGGACGGTGCGGACCAACTACTCCAACCCGCCAAGGCACGGGGCCGAACTGGTTGCCACCATCCTGACCGACGATGACCTGCGCCAGGCATGGCGCGCCGAGCTTGAGGCGATGCGCCTGCGCATGGTCGACATGCGCCATGCACTGCATGCCAAGGTCAAGGGCATCGACGCTTCACTGAATGTGAACTACCTGCTCGATCAGAAAGGCATGTTCAGTTACACAGGCCTTAGCGCGGATGCCGTGGACAGCATCCGCGAGCAGCATGCGGTGTACCTGATTCGAAGCGGCCGTCTCTGCATCGCGGGCCTCAACGAGGCCAACCTGGACGCTGTCGCCAACGCTCTGGCAAGCCACTCGGCAGGTTGATTTACGCTGGCGCCCGCAAGGGCGCCTTCAGCGGCGCGGCGCATCAGCGAAATTGCGCGTAGCTCTCACACTCTTTCGCCTCACAGGCAGTTGCGAATTTGCTTACAGTGAAATACTGTATGCACATACAGCAAAAACAAGGAAATGCCTGTGGCCAGCACCTCCTCAGCAACGCCGAGTAGCTATGAGCAACTGGGTGTTCGTATCCAGAAGATCATCAACAGCCCCACCGCCCAGCGCAGCCGTGCCGCGCTCATCTTCCGCCTGGAGCAGGAGTCCCCGGATGATTGGGAAACCCTGCTCGAAGAAATCGCCGAAAACGACAACGTCACCCTTGCCCATCGCGACGATGGTGGCGTACAGATTTTCTGGACCGTACCCAAGGAAGACTGACCACGCATGAGAGTTTCGTTTTTCGCTGCCGCCTGCCTGCTAGTGTCCATCCCGTTCGCCCATGCCGATGCTCCACGCACCTTCCAGGAGGCCAAGAAGGTCGCCTGGAAGTTGTACGCGCCACAGTCGACGGAGTTCTATTGCGGCTGCAAGTACAAAGGCAACAAGGTCGACCTGGCCTCTTGCGGCTATACACCGCGCAAGAATGCCCAACGGGCTTCGCGCATCGAATGGGAGCACATCGTGCCAGCCTGGCAGATCGGCCACCAGCGCCAGTGCTGGCAGGACGGCGGGCGCAAACAGTGCTCGCAACACGATGAGGTGTACAAGCGCGCCGAGGCTGACCTGCACAACCTGGTGCCCAGCATCGGCGAGGTCAACGGCGACCGCAGCAACTTCAGTTTCGGTTGGCTGCCCGAGCAGCGGGGCCAGTATGGCAGTTGCCTGACCCAGGTCGACTTCAAGGCCAAGAAGGTCATGCCACGCCCATCTATCCGGGGCATGATCGCACGCACGTACTTCTACATGAGCAAGCAGTACAACCTGCGCTTGTCGAAGCAGGACCGCCAGCTGTTCGAGGCCTGGAACAAGACGTATCCGCCGCAGGTTTGGGAACTGCAGCGCAACCAGCAGGTGGCCTGCGTGATGGGGCGCGGTAACGCGTTTGTCGGGCCGGTCAACCTCAAGGCCTGCGGCTGAGGTTCACGCCAGTGTCTGCAGGTAGGCGCTGGCTTCCCGGTAACGGGCCAGCCGCGCAAGGTCAGCGGGGCCTGGGCAGGGGATGCGCGAAAGGTCGCTGTTGTCGGCCAGGTCGGCCAGTTTGACGGTGCGCGCCAACGGGTCTACCCCGAGGCGTACGACGAAGTCCTGGTAGGCCTCGCCGTCACGTCGGCTCAGTGCCAGCAAGGCGGCGAGAATCTTCAGTGCAAAACCTTCACGCGCCAGATCAGACAACGTCAGCGGCGTGTCTTCGATAACATCGTGAAGCACCGCGACGATCCGCTGCTCGGGTGTGGCGACCCGCATCATCACGCGTAACGGGTGGAGGATATACGCCGCCCCACCCTTGTCGTATTGCCCTTCATGCGCCCTGGCAGCCACAGCAATGGCCCGCTCCAGTGTAGACATGAGGCCCTCCCCGTTCAGCTCTCCCAGTGCAAGCATAGCCCGCACGGGGGTATCACGCCCACCCTTTGCAGAAGCAGCCTTGTGCTGCGAAGAGGCCGGCGCAGACGCCCTGGCGGATCGCGTTGCGGGGTTAACGCTGGGCGCCGTGCTGGATAACCACCGAGTCGGTCCCCAGTTTGGCCATCACTTCGGCCTTGCGCGCCTCGGCCTCTTCCTTGGTCGGGAACGGCCCCATCAGCACAACCGGCTTACCGTTGCGGTACTCGACAGAAGACGGAATGCCCTTCTCGATCAGGCGCGCGGTCATGTCGCTCAATGCGCCCATGTTCGCGCCCTGCACCACTTCGACATCCCAGCCTTCAGGGGCCGGCTCACCGGCCAGCGCCTCGGCGCGGCGCTGCAGGTCGGCGCCACCGCACAGCTCGCGGATGCGCAGGTTGTTGCCGCTGTCGTCGACGATGATCTCGTATTGGCCATCACGCTTGATTGCCACATAGCTGCGGTAGGCTTCGTACTGCCCGGCGTCGTCCTTGCCGCGGACCTGGCCGCAGAGGGTGCCTTGCGTGTCGATCCGCACGTTGCCGAACTTGGCGGTCTTGGGGTTGTGCAGGTGCTCGGCCACCTGCTTGTGCACGCCTTCGACCTCGTTCTCACAGCCCGCCAGGGCGAGCACTGCCATTACCACAGCCAGTTTGCGCACGCGTGTACCTCCAGATTCGAAGGGGCGGAGTCTAACATGGCGGCACTCGGCCGCCGACGTCCACGCTGATACAGCGCGTTACACGCCGGTAAGGCTTTTTCAGGCACAAACAAAAAGGGCGACCCTTTCGGATCGCCCTTTTCATTGCCCGAAGATCGGGACTTTGTTTGGTAGGCACAATTGGACTCGAACCAACGACCCCCACCATGTCAAGGTGGTGCTCTAACCAACTGAGCTATGTGCCTGTCGTGTGGTGCGCATATTAGACATCGAATGCGTACCTGTAAAGCTTTTTTTCAGAAAAATCAAAAACTTTGGTAATTGACCCTGGGGGCTGCTTCACACCCCTTCCCGACCGGCAAAACCGTACCAGAATGAAAAAAGGGTGACCCTTGCGGATCACCCCTTTTCGATTTGGTAGGCACAATTGGACTCGAACCAACGACCCCCACCATGTCAAGGTGGTGCTCTAACCAACTGAGCTATGTGCCTGTCGTGTGGTGCGCATTCTACGCATTCCAAAAACCATGTCAACACTTTTTTTCGCGCTAACTTACTGAATCTTAACCTCTTTATAGAGAAGCCTCGGCGACGGCCGGGTAAAGGATTTTTAACGGACGACTAGCGGGTGTTTATTATTATTGATAGCATCGCTACATTCGTTAAAAATATAAAACACGAGGTTCCTCGAGCATGGCCAACACCCCCTACCCCCAGTCCTACTACGCCGCCTCGGCTAACCCGGTGCCGCCACGTCCGGCGCTGCAGGGTGAGGTGGAAACCGATGTGTGCATCATTGGCGCCGGCTACACCGGCCTGTCCAGTGCACTGTTCCTGCTGGAAAACGGCTTCAAGGTCAGCATTGTCGAAGCGGCCAAGGTCGGTTTCGGCGCATCTGGCCGCAACGGTGGCCAGATCGTCAACAGCTACAGCCGCGACATCGACGTGATCGAGCGCACGGTTGGCCCTAAACAGGCACAACTGCTGGGCCAGATGGCGTTCGAAGGTGGCCGCATCATTCGTGAGCGCGTCGCCAAGTACAACATCCAGTGCGACCTTAAAGACGGTGGCGTGTTCGCTGCCATCACCTCTAAACAGATGGGCCACCTGGAATCGCAAAAGCGCCTGTGGGAACGCTTCGGCCACAACCAGCTTGAGCTGATGGACCAGAAGCGCATCCGTGAAGTGGTCGCGTGCGACAGCTACATCGGCGGCATGCTGGACATGAGCGGCGGCCACATCCACCCGCTGAACCTGGCCCTGGGCGAAGCTGCAGCGGTCGAATCGCTGGGCGGCATCATCTATGAGCAAACCCCGGCCGTTCGCATCGAGCGTGGCGCCAACCCGGTCGTTCATACACCACAGGGTAAAGTGCGCGCCAAGTTCATCATCGTCGCCGGTAACGCCTACCTGGGCAACCTGGTGCCGGAGCTTGCCGCCAAGTCCATGCCGTGCGGTACTCAGGTGATCACCACCGAGCCACTGAGCGAAGAACTGGCGCGTACCCTGCTGCCGCAGGATTACTGTGTCGAGGACTGCAACTACCTGCTCGACTACTACCGCCTGACCAGCGACAAGCGCCTGATCTTCGGCGGTGGCGTGGTTTACGGCGCGCGCGACCCGGCAAACATCGAGGCGATCATCCGTCCGAAGATGCTCAAGGCCTTCCCGCAGTTGCAGAACGTGAAGATCGATTACGCCTGGACCGGCAACTTCCTGCTGACCCTGTCGCGCCTGCCTCAGGTCGGCCGCATCGGCGACAACATCTATTACTCCCAGGGCTGCTCGGGCCACGGCGTGACCTACACGCACCTGGCAGGCAAGGTGCTGGCCGAAGCGCTGCGTGGCCAGGCAGAGCGCTTCGATGCGTTCGCCGGCCTGCCGCACTACCCGTTCCCGGGTGGGCAGATGCTGCGTGTACCGTTCAGCGCCATTGGTGCCTGGTACTACAGCCTGCGTGACCGTCTGGGCTTCTGATGCCTCAGTAACATCGCACCGGCCTCTTGGCAAAGAGGCCGGTGTACTGCTTACCGCCCCAGGCTGTTCACCGCCTGCTTCGCGGCGATTTCCTGCCCTGCGCGGGCCAGTTCATCGGCAGCCTGCAACCAACGTTGCCGGTCTACCTGGGCTGGCAATTGCCGCGGCGGCTGCACCAGCACTGCCCAACTCCCCTGCTTGGCCCAGGCCGAGGCAAAGTCGTCAAAGGCCATCAGTTGCCGACGGTGCATGCCTGAGCGCAACAGTACCCGCTGCTTGTAACGGTCATAACCGATCAGCACTGCGTAGCGTGGCTCGCTCCACCAGGCCGAACCCTCCTCGTAACGCAGCAACACCGGATTGCCCGCCGCCACCTGCGTTAGCAACGCATCCAGTTGCTTGTCCAGCGCATACACCACCATGCCGTAGTCCCGCGCCACGCGGGGGATGCTGGTGTCCAGCGTTTCGGCGCCCTGGGGCAGGTTCAGCGGCTTGTCCAGCAAACCAGGGGTGATGGGCGCGCCCTGCTGAGAAAGCAGCGCGGCCAGGGCCATGGCCCCGCTATGGTTGGCGTTGCCACGGTAGAACGGCACGCTGCTGATCTCGACCCGTTGCGGCAGGCCTTTGAGGCTTGCGGGCGGTGCGCTGGCACATCCGGCCAGGCTGGCCGCCACCAGGCACGCCAGCAGCGCCCGGCGCGGGGCTGAGGCCAGCGATTTTAAGGAAACTTGCTGCATGGGCACTCGCTTGTTCCGACGCCAGGCAGGCAGCGCCCGGCTCTGGGCACCGATCATAGGGCCCCTGGGTGCGCGGGTATAGTCCGACACTGGCTTGTAGCCAATCGGACCAAGCAATAGACCTTTGGTCAATGGAACGTCACAAGGGGCGAGCTAGACTAAAGCAGTGTCTGTAAGGCGAGCCCTGGCTCACAGCGCGCTGGCCCGAGAGAAGGAGGCACACATGAGCCTGACCGTGGCAATCCTCATGTTGGTGGGTATGTGGCTGAGCGTCGCAGCCGCCATGCTGTGGGGTGTACTGCGTATCGTGCGGCGTCATTCCCATCAGCACCACCTGCCACCGCAGGGCCTCGCCAAACCTCAGGTTGGGCGCAGGGCGCGGCGGCATGTGGAGGCACATTAAACTCAAGTATTTGATGTCTACCTGTGGGAGCGGGCTTGCCCCGCGAATGGGGCCACGCGGTGGTTGGCACCGGCTTCGCCGGTGTTCGCGGGGCAAGCCCGCTCCCACGTGGCCCCGCTTCCCTCAATCAACCCTCAGCCGCTTCGCGCTTCAACCGCGCCCGGCGGGCCATGATGTTGAGGACCTCGATCAAGGTCGAGAAGGCCATCGCCGCATACACATACCCTTTGGGCACATGAGCCCCCATGCCTTCGGCGATCAGGGTCATGCCGATCATGATCAGGAAGCCCAGGGCCAGCATCACCACGGTCGGGTTGTCGTTGATGAACTTGGCCAGCGGGTCGGCTGCCACCAGCATCACGATCACAGCAGCGATCACGGCAATGATCATGATCGGCAGGTGTTCGGTCATGCCCACGGCGGTGATGATGCTGTCGATCGAGAAGACGATATCCAGCAGCAGGATCTGGCCAATGGCCGCGGCAAAGCCCAAGGTGATGGTGGAACCGGCCTTGGACTCTTCCTTGGCACCATGCGGGTCGACGTTCTCGTGGATTTCCTTGGTCGCCTTCCACAGCAGGAACAAGCCACCGGCGATCAAAATCATGTCCTTCCACGAGAAGCTATGGCCGAATACATCGATCACCGGCTCAGTCAGCTGGACGATCCAGGCCACCGTGCTGAGCAGCGCCAGGCGCATGACCAGGGCCATGCTGATACCAATGCGCCGCGCCTTGGAGCGGTACTCCAGGGGTAGCTTGTTGGTCAGGATGGAGATGAAGATCAGGTTATCGATACCGAGCACGATCTCCATGGCCACCAACGTGGCGAGGGCGACCCAGGCGGTCGGGCTTGCGGCGAGTTCCAGCAAATATTCCATTTAATCAATCCTGCATCGGGTCTTGGGGTCAGATGTCCTGGGTCTTTTCTTTCTTTTCAGCATCTTTTGGCGGCTGGCCTTCGCTGCCGATGGCATCGCTCAGGGCCTGCTGGGCCGCTTCGTTGGTCTTGTCGATGGCCTGCTTGGCCGATTGAGCGGCTTGGTCGAGCATCTGCTGGGCGGATTTTTCGGCCTGATCGCAGCCGGCCAGGGTGAACAGGGCCAGGGCCAACACCAAAGGCGTGCCGATGGATTTAAGCTGCAACATGGGTTCCTCGCTTGTCGATATTCCGACGGCGCACACGGCGCCTGATGGAGTCGCATTCTAGAGACGGCAATACATCAGGAAAATTCGTATTTTCAGCGGTTATACTTCGGTTTTTACGAATCGAGAAACACACCGATGCTCAACTACCGCCAGCTGCATTACTTCTGGGCCGTGGCCAAGACCGGCAGCATCGCGCGTGCCAGCGAGCAGCTGAACCTCACACCGCAAACCATCAGCGGGCAGATCAGCCTGTTCGAGCAGACCTATGGCCTTGAACTGTTTCAACGGGTCGGCCGGCAACTGGAGCTGACCGAGACCGGCCGCCAGACCTTGGTGTATGCCGAGCAGATGTTTCAGATCGGTGGCGAGCTGGAAGCCATGTTGCGCGCCGGCCCGCAGGAACAGATCCTGTTCCGTGTTGGCGTGGCCGATGTCGTGCCCAAATCCATCGTCTATCGCCTGCTGGCGCCGACCATGGAGCTGGACGACGTGCTGCGCATCAACTGCCGGGAAGACAAACTCGAACGGCTACTGGCGGACCTGGCGATCCAGCGCCTGGACCTGGTCATTTCCGACAGCCCGATGCCTAACCACCTGGACATCAAGGGTTACAGCCAGAAGCTGGGCGAGTGCGGCCTGAGTTTCTTTGCCACCCAGGCCTTGGCGCAGCGCCACGCTGGCCCTTTTCCTACCTGCCTGCAGGATGCGCCGCTGTTGATTCCGGGCCAGGAGACAGTGGTGCGTAGCCGTTTGTTGCGCTGGCTGGGCGAGCAACAGGTGCAGCCGCGCATCGTTGGCGAGTTCGATGACAGCGCACTGATGCAGGCGTTTGGGCAATCGGGCAGCGGTATTTTTGTGGCGCCCAGCGTTATCGCCGAGGAGGTGTGCCGCCAGTATGGCGTGGAACTGATCGGGCAGACCGAGGCGGTACATGAGTCGTTCTATGCCATTTCGGTGGAGCGCAAGGTCAAGCACCCGGGCATCGTGGCCATTACCGAGGGGGCGCGTCGGGAGCTGTTTCACTGGTAACTTTTCCGACTTCATTGCCGGCAAGCCCTACAGCGGTCTGTGGTAAAGTCCCGCCCTTTCAAAAACCGAGACTGCGCTGCACATGACCCCTGTCTTCCGCCTCCTCAACCGCACCAGCCTGGTGACGCAGATCGTCATCGGCCTGCTTGCCGGCATCGCCCTGGCACTGCTGGCGCCCGACGTCGCCCGCGACCTGGCCTTCCTCGGCAAGGTATTCGTCAGCGCCCTCAAGGCGGTGGCGCCAATCCTGGTATTCATCCTGGTCATGGCCTCGATCGCCAACCACCGCCACGGTCAGGAAACCCACATCCGCCCGATCCTCTGGCTTTACCTGCTGGGCACCTTCGCCGCAGCCGTGGTGGCTGTGGTCGCCAGCATGCTGTTCCCGTCGAACCTGGTACTGAGTACCGGCGAGGCCACCCTGAGTGCGCCGGGCGGCATCACCGAAGTCATGCAGAACCTGCTGCTGAGCGCGGTAGACAACCCGGTCAACGCCTTGCTCAACGCCAACTTCATCGGCGTGCTGACCTGGGCTATCGGCTTGGGCGTGGCCCTGCGCCATGCCGGTGAAACCACCCGCACCGTGGTCGAGGACCTGTCCAACGGCGTGACCCTGATCGTGCGCGTGGTCATCCGCTTCGCCCCGCTGGGCATCTTCGGCCTGGTCAGCGCCACCCTCGCCCAGTCGGGCCTGAATGCCCTGCTCGGCTACCTGCACCTGCTGGCCGTGCTGATTGGCTGCATGCTGTTCGTGGCCTTGGTGATGAACCCGCTGATCGTGTTCTGGAAGATTCGCCGCAACCCTTATCCGCTGACCCTGCTGTGCCTGCGCGAGAGCGGTATCACGGCGTTCTTCACCCGCAGCTCGGCGGCCAACATCCCGGTCAACCTGGCGCTGTCGGAGCGCCTTGGCCTGCATGAAGACACCTATTCGGTATCGATCCCCCTGGGCGCGACCATCAACATGGCCGGCGCGGCGATCACCATCACCGTCCTGACGCTGGCTGCCGTGCATACCTTGGGCATCCCGGTCGATCTGCCGACGGCGGTGCTGCTGAGCGTGGTGGCAGCCGTCTGCGCGTGCGGCGCGTCGGGTGTGGCCGGTGGCTCGCTGCTGTTGATTCCGCTGGCCTGCAGCCTTTTTGGCATCCCTAGCGAGATCGCCATGCAGGTGGTTGCCGTGGGCTTCATCATTGGCGTGCTGCAGGATTCGGCCGAGACTGCGCTGAATTCTTCGACCGATGTGCTGTTCACGGCGGCGGCGTGCCAGGCTGAAGAGCGGCGCGGGGCTTGAGAATGCTGGGGCCGCGTTGCGGTCCCAATTGCCTAATTCAGCGGCTTTACCTACGCTAGTGGCCTTTTCCTCGCAATGAGACTGGGCCATGTCAGAACACGAAACCGCAGGTGAAGGCCGTTTCAACAGCACCGAGATCCGCATCCTCGGCTCGCTGATCGAAAAACAGGCCACCAGCCCGGAAAGCTACCCACTGACCCTCAATGCCCTGGTCCTGGCCTGTAACCAGAAGACCAGCCGCGAGCCGGTGATGAACCTCACCCAAGGCCAAGTCGGCCAGGCCTTGCGCGCGCTCGAAGGCCAGGGCATGACACGCTTGCAGATGGGCAGCCGCGCCGACCGCTGGGAGCAGCGCGTGGACAAGGCCCTGGAGTTGGTGCCGGCGCAACTGGTGCTGATGGGCCTGATGTTCCTGCGCGGCCCGCAAACCCTCAACGAGCTGCTCAGCCGCAGCAACCGCCTGCACGACTTCGACGACACCGAACAGATCCAGCACCAGCTGGAACGCCTGATTTCACGCGACCTGGCCCTGCACCTGCCGCGCCAGGCAGGCCAACGCGAAGACCGCTATACCCATGCACTGGGCGACCCGGCAGAAATCGAGGCGATTTTGGCCGCGCGCCAGCAGGAAGGGGGCGCCCGCAGCAGTGGCGGGAGTGTTTCGGAAGAGCGCATAGAGGCCTTGGAAGCCCGGATTGCAGCGCTGGAGGCGCGCCTGGCCGAGCTCGAAGGCTAAGCCCTTCAGTGCTCGGGGGCGGGGAAGTTGCGGCAGCTTTTGCGCTCGGCCAGTTCTTTATCGCTGGGGCGCTGGTCGACGAACACGGTACGGCCGTCGGCGTAGATTTCCAGGTAGCCCCAGTGCAGGTCCTGCTCCTTTTGCCCGGGCTTGGGTGGCACTAGCCACCAGGGTTCGCGGCTGATCAGGGTCATGGGTGAGATTCCTGAGGGTGTCTGGGGTAATGATAGACACCCTCAGGCGTGCGCTTGGCTTACGCCGGCGCCGAGGTGCGGATCAAGTGATCGAAGGCCGCCAGCGAAGCCTTGGCGCCCTCGCCCACCGCAATCACGATCTGCTTGTACGGCACCGTGGTCACGTCCCCCGCAGCAAACACGCCGGGGATGTTGGTCGCGCCCTTGGCATCGACAATGATCTCGCCACGCGGCGACAGCTCGACCGTACCTTTCAGCCAGTCAGTGTTCGGCAACAGACCGATCTGTACGAAGATGCCCTCCAGCGCCAGGTCATGCAGCTCATCGGTGGTGCGATCCTTGTAGCGCAAACCGGACACTTTCTCACCATTACCCAGCACTTCGGTGGTCAGCGCGCTGGTGATCACCTTGACGTTCGGCAAGCTGTGCAGCTTGCGTTGCAACACGGCGTCAGCACGCAACTGGCTGTCGAACTCAATCAGCGTCACCTGGGCGACGATGCCGGCCAGGTCGATGGCCGCTTCCACGCCAGAGTTGCCGCCGCCGATTACTGCCACACGCTTGCCTTTGAACAACGGGCCGTCACAGTGCGGGCAGTAGGCCACGCCGCGACCGCGGTACTCCTGCTCGCCCGGCACGTTCATTTCTCGCCAGCGGGCACCAGTGGCCAGAATCACGGTCTTGGCCTTGAGCGAGGCACCGCCCGCCAGACGCACTTCGTGCAGGCCGCCATCGGTGGCCGGGATCAACGCTTCACCGCGCTGCAGGTTCATGATGTCGACGTCGTACTGCTTGACGTGCTCTTCCAGCGCAGTGGCCAGTTTCGGCCCTTCGGTTTCCTGCACCGAGATGAAGTTCTCGATAGCCAGGGTATCGAGCACCTGGCCGCCAAAGCGCTCGGCGGCAACAGCGGTGCGGATGCCTTTACGCGCGGCATAGATAGCGGCTGCGGCGCCAGCAGGGCCACCGCCGACCACCAGTACGTCGAAGGCGTCCTTGGCGTTGATCTTCTCGGCCTGGCGGGTGCCGGCACTGGTGTCGATCTTGCCAAGAATCTCTTCCAGGCCCATGCGGCCCTGGCCAAACACTTCACCGTTCAGGTAGACGCTCGGCACCGCCATGATCTTGCGCGCTTCGACTTCGTCCTGGAACAGCGCGCCATCAATGGCCACATGGCGAACGTTGGGGTTGAGCACCGCCATCAGGTTCAACGCCTGGACCACGTCCGGGCAGTTCTGGCACGACAGCGAGAAGTAGGTTTCGAAGGTGAATTCGCCTTCCAGCCCTTGGATCTGCTCGATCACTTCGGCGCTGGCCTTGGAGGGGTGGCCACCGACTTGCAGCAGCGCCAACACCAGGGAGGTGAATTCGTGGCCCATGGGGATGCCGGCGAAACGCAGGCTGATGTCACCCCCTGGGCGATTGAGCGAGAACGAAGGACGACGGGCGTCGGCCCCATCCGCGCGCAGGGTAATCAGGTTCGACAGGCCGGCGATTTCCACCAGCAGGTCATACAATTCGTGGGACTTCGCGCCGTCGTCGAGGGAGGCAACGATCTCGATCGGCTGGGTGACCCGCTCCAGGTAGGTTTTCAGTTGCGATTTAAGCGTGGCGTCCAACATACGGGCGATTCCTTTTTCAATCTTCGGATACAAAAACGCCCAGGCAGTAGCGCCCGGGCGTTTGGCGGGGCAGTAAGTACTTCAGCTTTGGCGGCTGCTTACCGCCCACGAGTAGCGCATGGCCTTAGATCTTGCCGACCAGGTCCAGCGATGGCGCCAGGGTGGCTTCGCCTTCTTTCCACTTGGCCGGGCAGACTTCGCCTGGGTGAGCGGCAACGTACTGGGCAGCCTTGACCTTGCGCAGCAGCTCGCTGGCATCGCGGCCTACACCACCGTCGTTGAGTTCGACGATCTTGATCTGGCCTTCCGGGTTGATCACGAAGGTACCGCGATCGGCCAGGCCGGCTTCTTCGATCAGTACATCGAAGTTGCGCGAGATGACGTGGGTTGGGTCACCGATCAGCGGGTACTTGATCTTGCCGATGGTTTCCGAGGTGTCGTGCCAGGCTTTGTGGGTGAAGTGGGTGTCAGTGGACACGCCGTAGATTTCCACGCCGAGCTTCTGGAACTCTGCGTAGTTGTCAGCAAGGTCACCCAGCTCGGTTGGGCAGACGAAGGTGAAATCGGCCGGGTAGAAGAACACGACAGACCACTTGCCTTTCAGATCGGCTTCGCTTACCTGAACGAATTCGCCGTTGTGGAAGGCGGTGGCGTTGAACGGTTTGACCTGGCTGTTGATGATAGGCATGAGAGACGCTCCTTCATGGGGTTGGAATCAGTTGATGGAGAGAATCCTAACCGTTCATCCCGCTGAAGGCTCATTGGCAAAGCTGATGCTGCTGATTGGTTTTGGCTATAACCAAGGTTTATTAATAGAAGAGATAGCGCTGAACAACGCAGCTGCTGCTTTGTGTAGGAGAACCCTGTGGGAGCGGGTTTACCCGCGAACACCGGCAAAGCCGGTGCCATACACCGCGTTGTATTCTTCGCGGGTAAACCCGCTCCCACAGGGTGGTGTCGTCACACGCGATTATCAGCGGGTAACGGTACGCATGGTCACGAACTCTTCCGCCGCCGTCGGGTGCACGCCGATGGTCTCGTCGAATTGCTGCTTGGTCGCCCCGGCCTTCAGCGCAATCCCCAGGCCCTGCACGATCTCGCCAGCATCCGGCCCGACCATGTGACAACCCAGCACCTTGTCGGTCTCGGCATCGACCACCAGCTTCATCAGGGTCTTTTCCTGGATGTCGGTGAGGGTCAGCTTCATGGCCCGGAAACGGCTTTCGAAGATTTGCACCTTATGGCCGGCTTCCAGCGCCTGCTCCTCGGTCAGGCCGACGGTACCGATCGGCGGCTGGCTGAACACCGCCGTAGGGATGTTCTGGTAATCCACCGGGCGATACTGCTCCGGCTTGAACAAACGCCGCGCAACGGCCATGCCTTCGGCCAGGGCCACCGGGGTGAGCTGCACGCGACCGATCACATCGCCAATGGCCAGGATCGACGGCGCGGTGGTCTGGTACTGCTCATCGACACGAATAAAACCGCGCGCATCCAGCTCGACGCCGGTGTTTTCCAGGCCCAGGTTATCGAGCATCGGCCGGCGCCCGGTGGCGTAGAACACGCAGTCGGCAACCAGCTCGCGGCCGTCCTTGAGGGTGGCCTTGAGGCTGCCATCGTCCTGCTGGTCAATGCGCTGGATGTCAGCGTTGAACTGCAGATCGAGGCCACGTTTTTCCAGCTCTTCCTTCAGGTGCGTGCGCACCGAGCCGTCGAACCCGCGCAAGAACAGGTCGCCACGGTAGAGCAAGGTGGTGTCGGCACCCAGGCCCTGGAAGATGCCGGCGAACTCGACGGCAATGTAACCGCCACCCACCACCAGCACACGACGTGGCAATGCCTTGAGGTAGAACGCCTCGTTGGAGGTAATGGCCAGTTCCTTGCCTGGGATGTCCGGCACCTGTGGCCAGCCACCGGTGGCGATGAGGATGTGCTCGGCCGTGTAGCGCTGGCCGTCGACTTCTACCTCGTTGGCACCGGTCAGCCGTGCATGGCCTTGCAACAAGGTCACACCGCTGTTGACCAGCAGATTGCGGTAGATGCCGTTGAGGCGCTCGATTTCCCGGTTCTTGTTGGCAATCAGGGTGCCCCAGTCGAAATGCCCTTCTTCCAGGGTCCAGCCAAAACCTGCAGCCTGTTCCAGTTCGTCAGCGACGTGCGCGCCGTACACCAGCAGTTTTTTCGGCACGCAGCCGACGTTGACGCAGGTACCGCCCAGGTAGCGGCTTTCGGCAACCGCCACCTTCGCGCCGAAGCCCGCGGCAAAACGCGCTGCGCGCACACCGCCGGACCCGGCACCAATCACGAACAGATCAAAATCGTAGGCCATTTATTCAGTCTCCTAGGCTGGCGCCCAGCATACCGCCGTTGGCCGCCGCAAACAAAAAAGCCACCCCGAAGGGTGGCTCTCAGACCTGCCAGGCTTATCAGTAAGCCTTGCCAGTCTTGTAGTAGTTCTCGAAGCAGAAGTTGGTCGCGTCGATGTAGCCTTCGGCGCCACCGCAGTCAAAACGCTTGCCCTTGAACTTGTAGGCGATCACGCAGCCATCTTTGGCCTGCTGCAGCAGGGCGTCGGTGATCTGGATTTCACCGCCCTTGCCCGGCTCGGTGTTGGCGATGATATCGAAGATGTCCGGGGTCAGGATGTAGCGACCGATGATTGCCAGGTTCGACGGCGCGTCTTCCGGGGCCGGTTTTTCGACCATGTTGGTCACGCGGTAGATGTCGTCGCGGATCATTTCGCCGGCAATCACGCCGTACTTGTTGGTTTCCTGCGGGTCGACTTCCTGGATGGCAACGATCGAGCAGCGGTACTGCTTGAACAGTTTGACCATCTGGGTCAGTACACCGTCACCGTCCGGGTTGACGCACAGGTCGTCGGCCAGGACGACGGCGAACGGCTCGTCGCCGATCAGCGGGCGGCCGGTGAGGATCGCGTGGCCCAAGCCCTTCATTTCGGTCTGACGGGTGTAGGAGAAGGAGCACTCGTTGAGCAGACGACGGATACCGACCAGGTATTTTTCCTTGTCGGTGCCCTTGATCTGGTTTTCCAGCTCATAGCTGATGTCGAAGTGGTCTTCCAAGGCGCGCTTGCCACGACCCGTGACGATGGAGATCTCGTTCAGGCCGGCATCCAGCGCCTCTTCAACGCCATACTGGATCAGTGGCTTGTTGACCACCGGCAGCATTTCCTTGGGCATGGCTTTGGTAGCGGGCAGGAAGCGGGTGCCGTAACCGGCGGCCGGGAACAAGCATTTCTTGATCATATACGTCCTTAAACAAAGGCTAGGCCTGTGGAATTCGGCGCAGTCTAATCAGGCGGCAGTCACCTTACAATGCCCCACCTGAGGCCGACCGATGCCATGATAGAGATAACCCAGTGTAGATAGTTCCAGGGGATCGTAAATATTGCGTCCATCAAATACCACTGGCATGCGCATAAGCCCCCGCATCCGGAGGAAATCCGGCTGGCGAAACTGCTTCCATTCGGTCACCAGCACCAGGGCGTCCGTGCCCTCGACACAGGCATAAGGGTCTTCGGTCAGGCGCAACTGACCATTGGCCACGGCGTGCGGGTAGCGCCCCGCCATGCCGCCCAGGGCCACCGGGTCGCAGGCCTGCACCCGAGCCCCCGCCGCCAGCAAAGCGTCAATCAGCACCAGGCTGGGCGCCTCGCGCAGGTCGTCGGTGCCCGGCTTGAAGGCCAACCCCCACAGCGCCACGGTACGCCCGCGCATGAAGCCGCCAAAGTGCTGGTGCAGCGCCTTGAACAGCAAGGTCTTCTGTTCTTCGTTACGGGCCTGTACCGCCTGCAGGATAGCGGCCTGGTAACCCTGCTGTTCGGCAGTACGGATCAAGGCGCGGACATCCTTGGGGAAACATGAGCCGCCGTAGCCACAGCCTGCGTAGATAAAATGGCTGCCAATACGCCGATCACTGCCGATACCTCGCCGCACCTGCTCGATGTCCACATCCAGCTGCGCGCACAGCCCGGCCAGTTCGTTGATGAAGGAGATCTTGGTGGCCAGGAAGGCGTTGGCAGCGTATTTGGTGAATTCGGCGGCGCGTGGCGCCATCAACAGAATGCGTTCATGGTTGCGCACAAACGGCGCATACAACCGCTGCAGGCACTGGCCGGCCGCTGCGTTGTCGCTGCCAATGATGATGCGGTCCGGGCGCATGAAGTCATCGATGGCGCTGCCCTCCTTGAGAAACTCGGGGTTGCTCGCCACCTCGACGGCAAAGCCTGCACCACGCGCGCGCAGGCCAAGCGCAATGTGCCGGGCCACACGCGCTGCGGTGCCTACCGGCACTGTCGATTTGTTCACCACCAGGCACGGGCGGGTCAAATAGCGCCCCAGGCTGTCGGCCACGGCCAGCACATGCTGCAGGTCGGCCGAGCCATCCTCCTGGCTGGGCGTGCCTACGGCGATGAACACCACCTCGGCGCTGGTCAGGGCCTGCTGCCAGTCATCGCTGAATGCCAGCCGGCCCGCTTGCATGCCACTGTGCAAGAGCGCCTGCAGGCCAGGCTCATGGATCGGGCTCTGGCCCTGACGCAACAGCCTCAGGCGCTGCGGGTCACGCTCCAGGCAGACTACGTGATTGCCCATTTCGGCAAAACAGGCCGCCGTCACCAAGCCGACATACCCCGCCCCGATCACACAGAGTTCCATGGCCGCGCTCCTTGAGGATGATGGCGGTCATTGCAACCCGGCAGTGGTTGCAGGGCGGTGACAGGCAGATGACAAAAGCAGTTGTTGCCTGTGCTGGCCTCTTCGCGGGCAAGCCCGCTCCCACCGGTACAGCGCTACCCTCCAAACTGGCGGAGATGCTGTGGGAGCGGGCTTGCCCGCGAAGAGGCCGGTACAGGCACCCTATCAGCTACCCGTTCCCTGCCCGATCAGCACCCCCTCGACCTTCTGCCCATACAGGTTTACCCCGTCATTGGCATGAAACTTCAGCCGCGTCTTCTCAACCGACCCCTCGACCAAACGCGGGTCTTGCGGCCGTTCATGGCGGTTGATCCACGCCGCCACATCCCAGGCCTGTTCATCGCTCAAGCTGCCAGGTTTGCCCAGTGGCATGTTGTATTTGATGAAGGACGCTGCCGTATTGATACGGTGCATCCCGGCCCCCCAGTTGTAGGCGTCCTTACCCCACAGCGGCGGCATCACATACTCGCCGGCCACCTTCTGCCCTTCGCCATTGTCGCCGTGGCAGATCGCACATTGCTCACGGTATACCTGCTGGCCGCGCTTGAAGTCGTAACCACCTTTGGGTTGCGCCACGTCCGGGTAGCCGCGCCCGGCGATCTCCACGCCTGTAGGTGCCTTGGTCGACAACCAGTAGGCATACACCGACAACGCCGTCATCTGCGGGCTGTCTGCCGCCGGAGGCTTGCCGTTCATGCTGAACTGGAAACACCCCTGGATGCGCTCGGCATAGGTGTTGACCTTGTCGTTTTTCTTGCGATACGCCGGGTACATCGGGTACGCACCCCACATCGGCGCAGAGTGGGCCAGACGCCCCTGGTCGAGGTGGCAGTTGCTGCAGTTCAAGCCATTGCCCACGGCCTCTGGCATCAAGCGGCGAGTATCGACGAACAGCGCATGGCCCTGGCGGACCATCTTGCCAAAGGCATTGTCCGGCAATTCGCTCTCGGCAGGCGGCACGAACTGCGGCGCAGCTTGCACGCCGGGCACTTTCAACTGCGACTGGTCTTCCATGGCGATCGGGGCCGCCTGGGCAGTGCCCATGGCCAACAGCAACAGGGCGGGTATCAAGGGCTTCATGGCGTGACCTCCTGGCTGGCGGGGCGGGCAAAGAACTCGGCGATCGCCTTGACCTCGTCATCGGTCATGGCCTTGGCCACGCCAACCATCAACTGGTTGGGGTCATTGCTGCGGCTGCCGTCGCGCCAGGCATTGAGCTGCGCCACCAGGTAAGCCGCAGGCTGGCCGGCCAAGGGAGGAAAATGCTCACCGACACCGCTGCCACCGGGGCCATGGCATTGCACACAACCTGGGATCTGCCGCCCCCAGTCACCGTATAGCGCCATGCGCGTGGTGGGGTCATCGGCAATCTGCTGTCGGCGCAGGTCACTTGCAGGCTCTGCCGGGAGGCTGGCCAGGTAGGCGCTGACCGCTTTGATTTCGTCT
The DNA here is from genome assembly GCF_058745025.1 of Pseudomonas sp. E1MeOHC2. NCBI lineage: Bacteria > Pseudomonadati > Pseudomonadota > Gammaproteobacteria > Pseudomonadales > Pseudomonadaceae > Pseudomonas > Pseudomonas sp. E1MeOHC2. Next base: position 4,490,537 of record NZ_CP196675.1, on the reverse strand, counting down.
TCGCTCAAGGCTTTTGCAAGCGGCTCCATGACCGGCTGCTTGCGGGTGCCGGCACGCCAGTCATGCAATTGTTTGCTGAGGTAGCCGGCCGGTAGCCCGGCCAATCGGGGGAATCCAGCAGCGGCAATGCCCTTGCCGTCTGGTCCATGGCAGCCAAGACAGGCCATGGCAGCGGGGTTCTCCCCGCCCTGGGTGAAGACTTTCTGGCCATCGGCGGCATGCGCCGTGGGCCAGGCCAGGATCAGCAGGCTGCCGATCACGACTCGACTCAACGGGGTCATCACGAATCTCCATTTCTTTTGTTATAAGCTTAGGCTCAAAAAACATAAGCAAATGGATACTAGCCCCGTAAGGCAAATCGCAACAATGTCAGAGGGGCCAAGCGAGGGCGATTGGCCTTCTAACCGCGAATCACTTGCGCCAGATCAATGGCCAGAAATGCATTGCGTCGCTGCCGTGCGCACATCGCCCAGGCGCAGCGGGAAGTTGTTCAACCGTTCACGCAACTTGATGCTGCTGCCGCTGCCCCGTTTGTCGATATCGACCAGCGCCGCAGGCCCGGCCCCTGAGGTGAGCTTCTGCGGTACGATCAGGCGCAGGCCATCGCCGCGCTGCTCCTCGACCAACGGATCACGGGTATCGGCCAGTTTCTGCTTGACGCAATCGGCGTACTCACGCGGCGTCTTGCCAGAGATCACACCCAGTGTCTCGCGGGATTGCTCAAGTTCCGAAACGCTGACACAGCCACCTAGCGTCAGGGACAACGCCGCCACCATCCACTTCATTTGCAGCACCTCTGCCTTTCAAGAATCCCGTTCGACCACGGCCAGGCCGTTTTGCTCCCTGCTCTGGCAGATTTATCTACGCCCGACCATCGAGCGCGGCAGTGTAGCGCTACATCGTGGTATCTTTCGCCTTTGCAGATCCAAACTTTGCGGAGCATCACATGAAATTCGTACACCAGCGCGAGCACCTGAACGAGGACGATATCGTCGTCATCGAGTGCTCCCAGCGCTGCAACATCCGCCTGATGAACGACGCCAACTTCCGCAGTTTCAAAAATGGCGGCCGGCACACCTATCATGGGGGAGCCTTCGACCAGTTCCCGGCAAAAATCACTGTCCCAAGCACTGGTTTCTGGAACATCACCCTCGATACCGTGACCACTCGCCCGATCTCGGTAACGCGCAAGCCGACCTTGACCCACAAGATCAAGATCATCCGTCGCTCGTCGTCGAAACTCAGATAAGACCGCCATGACCCAGACCATCAAGTACGTCATCAAATACAAACTCGACGGCGAGCGCCGCTGGGATTTCGCCCTCATGCCCGATGCTTCCCAGGAGCAGGCTCTGCAGGCACTGCGCAAGATCCACGGCGACGATGCCGAGAAGATCAGCGACATCCAGGTCAGCAAAGCCCTGTAAACGCCCCGCGCGTACTGCCGCACCGATCACGCCGCCCGCATGGAGAATCGCATGAGCCACTGGCCCGACCGTCGCATCCTCGATCTGCTGGGCATCGAGTTGCCCATTCTCCAGGCGCCGATGGCAGGTGCGACCGGCGCGCCCATGGCCATCGCCGTGGGCGCTGCGGGTGGCCTGGGTGCGCTGCCCTGCGCCATGCTTACCGGCGAACAGGTGCGTGCCCAGATCGCAGCATTCCGCGCCGCCTGCCCTGGGCGGCCGTTGAACCTGAACTTCTTCTGCCACCAGCCACCGCCACCCGATGCGATGCGCGATGAACGCTGGAAGCAGGCACTCAAGCCTTACTACAGCGAAGTGGGTGCCGACTTCGAGGCCCCTACCCCGGTCTCCAACCGTGCGCCTTTCGATGAGCAAAGCTGCCAGCTGGTCGAGCAGTTGCGCCCTGAAGTGGTGAGTTTCCACTTCGGCCTGCCGGAGGCGCAGTTGCTGCAAAGGGTCAAGGCCAGCGGCGCCAAGGTGCTGTCCAGCGCCACCACGGTAGAAGAAGCGGTGTGGCTGGAGCGCCACGGTTGCGACGCGATCATCGCCATGGGCTATGAAGCCGGTGGCCATCGCGGCATGTTCCTCAGCGAAGACATCACCAGCCAGATTGGCACGTTCGCCCTGGTGCCGCAGATTGCCGATGCGGTCAAGGTGCCGGTCATTGCCGCCGGCGGGATCGGCGACCACCGCGGCCTGATCGCCGCCCTGGCCCTTGGCGCCTCGGCCGTGCAGATCGGCACGGCCTACCTGTTTTGCCCCGAGGCCAATGTGTCTGCGGCCCACCGCCGCGCACTGGACACTGCGCCAGCCAGCGACACGGCGCTGACCAACCTGTTTACCGGCCGCCCGGCGCGGGGCATCAACAACCGCATCATGCGCGAGCTGGGGCCGATCAGCGACCTGGCGCCGCGCTTCCCGCTGGCCGGTGGTGCGCTGATGCCACTGCGCGCTGTCACCGACCCACAAGGCAACAGCGACTTCAGCAACCTGTGGTCGGGCCAGGCGCTGCGCCTAGGTAGGCACATGCCAGCGGGTGAGCTGACCCGGGACATTGCCTTCAAGGCGCTGGAACGGGTTGGGCGCTGAGCAGGTTTGCGAACGCATGTAAGACTGTTGCCGCCAGGCCTCTTCCCGGCAAACGGCCTATCGCTATATAGTTCACGCTATAACGATAACCCAAGGAGCTGTCTTCATGCGTATCCGCCCGTTCCACCTGGCCGCCACTGCCCTGGCCAGCCTGATCTGCCTCAACACTGCCTGGGCCGACGAAGTCCAGGTCGCGGTCGCAGCGAACTTCACAGCACCGATCCAGGCCATCGCCAAGGACTTCGAGAAAGACACCGGCCACACGCTGGTCGCGGCCTATGGCGCCACCGGGCAGTTCTATGCGCAGATCAAGAACGGTGCACCGTTCGAAGTGTTCCTCGCCGCCGACGACAGCACCCCAGCCAAGCTTGAGCAGGAAAAAGAAATCGTCCCCGGTTCGCGCTTCACCTACGCCATCGGCACCCTGGCCTTGTGGTCGGCGAAGGAAGGTTACGTGGACGCCAAGGGTGAAGTGCTGAAGAAGAACGCGTACAAGCACCTGTCCATCGCCAACCCTAAAGCCGCCCCTTACGGCCTGGCCGCGACCCAGGTGCTGGACAAGCTGCAGCTGACCGAGGCCACCAAGGGCAAGATCGTCGAAGGCCAGAACATCACCCAGGCCTTCCAGTTCGTTTCCACCGGCAATGCCGAGCTGGGCTTTGTGGCACTGTCGCAGATCTACAAGGACGGCAAGGTCACCACCGGTTCGGCCTGGATCGTGCCGTCCACCCTGCACGACCCCATCCGCCAGGACGCCGTGATCCTCAACAAAGGCAAGGACAGTGCCGCCGCCAAGGCGCTGGTCGAGTACCTGAAGGGCCCGAAAGCTGCTGCGGTGATCAAATCCTATGGCTATGAACTCTGATGCCACTGGACGCCAGTGACCTGGGTGCCATCTGGCTGACCATCAAACTGGCCAGCCTGACCACCTTGATTCTGCTGGTGGTCGGCACACCCATCGCCTGGTGGCTGGCGCGTACGCGCTCATGGCTGCGCGGGCCGGTGGGCGCGGTGGTGGCATTGCCGTTGGTGCTGCCGCCGACGGTCATCGGCTTCTACCTGCTGATCGCCCTTGGCCCTCATGGCTGGCTTGGCCAGGCTACCCAGGCATTGGGCCTGGGTAGCGTGGTGTTCAGCTTCTCGGGGCTGGTGATCGGCTCGGTGATCTATTCGATGCCTTTTGTGGTGCAGCCGTTGCAAAACGCCTTTGGCGCCATTGGCCAGCGGCCGCTGGAAGTCGCAGCCACCCTGCGCGCCAGCCCCTGGGACACTTTCGTTCATGTGGTACTGCCGCTGGCCCGTCCCGGCTTCATCACTGCGAGCATCCTCGGTTTCGCCCATACCGTGGGTGAGTTTGGCGTAGTGCTGATGATCGGCGGCAACATCCCCGACAAGACCCGTGTGGTCTCGGTGCAGATCTTCGATCACGTCGAGGCCATGGAGTATTCGCAAGCCCACTGGCTGGCCGGTGCCATGCTGGTGTTCTCGTTCCTGGTGCTGCTCCTGCTGTACGCTGGGCGCCGCGGCAAGGCTGGTTGGAGCTGAAATGACTGGATCGATTGTGGCGCGCCTGAAGCTTGCGCGCGACGACTTCACCCTGGATGTCGACCTGCAACTGCCGGGGCGTGGGGTCAGCGCGCTGTTCGGCCACTCTGGGTCTGGCAAAACCTCTTGCCTGCGCTGCCTGGCGGGGTTGGAGCGCGCCGCCAGCGCGTACATCGAAGTCAACGGTGTGGTCTGGGAAGACAGCGCGCGCGGCTACTTCCAGGCGCCGCACCTGCGACCGGTGGGCTACGTGTTCCAGGAAGCCAGCCTGTTCCCGCATTTGTCGGTGCGCGGCAACCTGGAGTTTGGCTGGCGCCGGGTGGCACCCGGCGAGCGCAAGGTCAACCTGGAACACGCCTGTCAGCTGCTGGGCATCGGCCAGCTGCTTGCACGCCGGCCTGCGACGTTGTCTGGTGGCGAGGCGCAACGGGTCGGTATCGCCCGCGCACTGTTGAGCAGCCCAAGGCTGTTATTGATGGACGAGCCACTGGCCGCCCTCGACGGGCCACGCAAGCGTGAGATTTTGCCGTATCTGGAGCGCCTGCATGACGAGTTGGACATCCCGCTGGTGTATGTCAGCCACGCCCAGGACGAAGTGGCGCGCCTGGCAGACCACCTGGTGTTGCTGGAACAAGGCCAGGCCATGGCCAGCGGCCCGATTGGCGAAACGCTCGCGCGCCTTGACCTTTCGTTGGCCCAGGGCGAGGACGCCGGGGTGGTGTTCGAAGGCCTGGTGGTTGGCCATGACCCCCATTACGACTTGCTCGACCTGCGCCTGCCCGGCAGTGGCGCGCCCATACTGCGCATCGCCCACCCCGCGCACGTGATGGGCACCACCCTGCGGGTAAAGGTGCAGGCCCGCGATGTGAGCCTGGCCCTGACGGCAGACAGCACCTCCAGCATCCTCAATCGGTTGCCGGTGCGGGTACGTGAAAGCCGCCCGGCAGACAACCCAGCCCATGTACTGGTCAGCCTGGACGCTGGCGGCAACGCCTTGCTGGCACGGGTCACCCGCTTCTCGGCGGACCAGCTTGGCCTGCACCCAGGCCAGGCATTGTTTGCCCAGATCAAGTCGGTGGCATTGTTGGGCTGAGCAACCACCACGCGGCCGTTGTCCACTGATCAGTGACCTGATCGAGGCTTGCCGCCGATGCTCGACTGCCCCCTGCCCCGGACTTTGCATTACGTTGACGACAGCCAGCCAGGCCTGAGCCGGCGACGCTGGCGCGACCGCTTCATCTACTTCGACGCCGAAGGCCAGCGGGTGCGCGACCCCGATACCCTCACGCGCATAGCCGCCCTGGTGATCCCACCGGCTTACCGTGAAGTGTGGATCTGCGCTGACCCGCAAGGCCATTTGCAAGCCACCGGGCGCGATGCCCGTGGCCGCAAGCAGTACCGTTACCACGAGCAATGGCGCGAACTGCGCGACCAGCACAAATATGGGCGGATGCTGGCCTTTGCCCAGGCACTGCCGAAATTGCGCTCGCAACTGGAAACCCACCTGGCCCGCCCGGGCCTGGACCGGGAAAAGGTCATGGCACTGGTGGTGAGCCTGCTGGACCACACCCTGATCCGCATCGGCAACCAGCGCTACCTGCGCGACAACCAGTCGTACGGCCTGACCACACTGCGCAACCGCCACGTCAAGGTGCAAGGCGGCACCATCCGCTTCCAGTTCCGCGGCAAGCGCGGCGTCGAACACGATGTCACCCTGCAGGACCGGCGCCTGGCCAACCTGCTCAAGCGCTGCATGGAGCTACCGGGCCAGGCGCTGTTCCAGTACCTGGACGAAGACGGCCAACGCCACAGCATCGGCTCCAGTGAGATCAACCAGTTTCTGCAGCAACTCACTGGCGCCGATTTCACCGCCAAGGACTACCGCACCTGGGCCGGCAGCAGCCTGGCGCTGAACCTGCTCAGGCCGCTGGCCTGGGAGCCGGAGAGCGAAGCGAAGCGCCAGGTCGCCAGCATCGTCAAGCAGGTCGCCACCCGCCTGGGCAACACCCCGGCCGTGTGCCGGCGCTGCTACATCCACCCGGCAGTGCTGGAACACTTTGCCCTCGGGCGCCTGACCAGCTTGCCGCGCAAGCGCAATCGCAAGGGCCTGGACCCCGAGGAAGTGGCATTGCTGTTATTTCTTCAGGCATTGGAGGAACAGGACGATCATTGACACTGTCTATTTAGCCCATGATGCAGAGAAATTTCCCATACGGGCTGAACCCCCCTATTCTTGCCACCGAGCACCTTCGCCGACACTCCGCTTGCAGTGGGGTTCGGCGCCTGCAACTCAGGACACGCAACAGAATTTGTCTGTCGGGGAATTCCTATCCGCCGAAAGCGTCTTTAATGAGAAGGAAGAGGGACTGGCTCCCACCGCCGCGGCAATTAGCCCGACGGATTTCAACATTACCAAGGAGAACTACATGCTGATACTCACCCGTAAGGTTGGCGAAAGCATCGTCATCAACGATGACATCAAAGTCACCATTCTGGGCGTCAAAGGGATGCAGGTGAGGATTGGTATCGATGCACCAAAAGATGTCCAGGTGCACCGCGAAGAGATCTTCAAGCGTATCCAGGCTGGCAGCCCAGCCCCGGAAAAACACGACGACTCGCACTGAGCGGACCTGCCTCAAGCCGCACGGACGCGCTTGATCGACGGCGCCTCAGGTGCCCAGCAGTTCGCGCACCTTGGCGATCATCCTGTCCATGTCGAAGGGTTTGTCGAACACTGCGGCGAACAGCTCCGGGCACCCTTGGCTGGCCTGAGCGCCGCTCATCAAGATGACCGGCAGGTCGCTTAGCTGCAGCTCATCGCGCATCAAACGCACCAGCTCTTCGCCATTGAGCAGGGGCATCATGTAGTCGGTGATCACCAGTTCGACGCGCTTTTCCTTGAGCGCTTCCAGGGCTTTGAGGCCATTGCTCGCCTTCTCCACCAGATACCCTTCATCCTCCAGGGCAAAGCCGAGGATGTCGGCGATCAGGTATTCGTCATCAACGATCAAAATTGTGTTCATCAGCCAGCCCCGTCACTCGCTCCCTTGCGGCAGCGGGGTCCCCGAGAGCACACCGCTGGCACCCTCGAAAGCCTTGCGCAAGGTAATGCCCTGCTGGCCGAGCAGTAGTTCGTACAGCGCAGGGTCATGGTGGCTGTCACGCACCTTGAGGATCGACAGCATGCGCCGCAGCTGCGAATCCAGCTCGACGAAGCGCATCAACATCAGGTTGTCGACGATGCTCGACAGGTCCGGTGCCGGGGCAGTGATTTCCGACCCGAAGATGTCGCGCATTTCCCAGGTAAGCAGCACGCTGACATCGCGCGCGCGCAACTCGCCGATCAAGGCAGGCAAAAACGCATTGAGCCGCGCCGGGTCGATCGCCAGGCGGCTGAACGCGCCCAGGCTGTCGATGACCACACGCTTGCTGCCTTGCGCCTCGACGCGCTGAAGCAAGCGCGCACCGACCTGGTCCAGCAAACCGTCCGTGATCGGTTGCCAGCACAACTGCACAGCGCCTTCGCGCTCCAGTGCAGCAAAGTCGTAGCCCAGCGACGCAGCCTTGAGCCGCACGCGTTCCGGTGTCTCGTAGAAACCGAAATGCACCCCAGGCGCCTGCGGGGTGCATGCACCGAGAAATGCCAGGCCCAGGGACGTCTTGCCGATGCCTGACGGCCCCATCAGCAGGCTGACCGAGCCCGTCGCCAGCCCGCCGCCGCACATGTCATCCAGGGTCGATATACCAGAAGAAATCCGGTTCAAGGCGGCGCGGCCAATCTGCGTGGGATGGCTGAACAGCGTCTCCAGCCGCGGGAAGACATGCATGCCTGCTTCATCGATCAGGCATTCGTGTCGCCCCGACAAGGCTGCACTGCCACGTGTCTTGCGCAGCTGGATATGGCGCACCGCACGGCTGCCCACCAGTTGTTCGCCCAGCTCGATCACGCCATCGACCATGGTGTGCTCCGGGCTCCCCTCATCCAACCGTGCGCTGGTTAACAACAGCACGGTACAACCGGCGAAGGCCGCATGGCCTTGCAGTTCCGAAACGAATTTCTTGGTATCCAGGGAGGTCTGTGCGCGCACGCGGGCATTGAGTACCCCGTCGACGATGAGCAGACTGGCTTGTTGGCGGCTAATTTCCTGGCGCAGCAGCTTGACGACGGCATCGAGCCCTTCCTGTTCCAGGGTGTCGAAGGCACTGACGAACTGAATCTGGTCTCCGACCAGAGTCGGATCGAAAAACTCCAAGGTCGCCAGGTATTGGAACAGCCGCTCATGGGATTCACTGAGCAGCGTCGCCACCAGCACCCTGCCGCCACCCTGTACGTGGTGACAGGCCAACTGATTGGCCAGGATGGTTTTGCCAGCACCCGGCGGGCCTTGAATGATGTAGGACGCACCTGCCACCAATCCGCCCCTGAGCAGCGCATCGAGCCCTTCGATCCCCGTCACCAGCCGCTTGAGTGCCTGTGCCATGGTGTCTACCTGTCGAGTTGGCAATCCGCTTGTTGGTCACACGCTGGCAAATAAAGGCGCATGCAGGTCCCTTTGCCGAGCACGCTGTCAACGCTGATGGTGCCATTGCTCTGCTTGGCGAAGCCATAAGCCTGGCTGAGGCCCAAGCCAGTCCCCTTGCCGAAAGCCTTGGTGGTGAAGAAAGGCTCGAAAATACGGGGCAGCACTTCGGGGGCGATCCCGCTTCCGCTGTCCTGCACCTCGAAGCACACGTAGCGGCCACGCAACCCTTCCACCTCCCCGGCAAGCTCGACAACGTCAACCGCCAGGCGAATGCTGCCTTGACCCTCGATGGCGTCACGGGCATTGAACAGCAGGTTCAGCAGCACCATCTGCAACTGCCCGGCATCCACTTCTATGGATGGCAGGTTCGGTGGCAGGCGATGCTGCAGGTCGATGTCGCTCGGCAGCGCATGCTCAAGCAGCCCACGGGTGGCGGCGATCAACTCCAGGGGCGCAATGCGGGCGATATCGAGCTTTCGGTTGCGGGCAAAACTGAGCAACTGCTGGGTCAGTTCGGTGCCCCGCTGGCCGGCGTCGAGAATGTGTTGCAGCATGCGCTGGATACGCGCCGGGTTCTGAGTGGTCAGGGCCAGCCGCGCCGAACTCAAGATGATAGTGAGCATGTTGTTGAAATCGTGCGCCAGGCCACCGGTCAGTTGGCCGAGCGCTTCGAGCTTCTGCGCCTGGAACAGCTGGGCACGCACCGCATCGAGCTGCAGCGCCGTTTCGCGCCGGTCGGTGATATCCCGGGTGACCTTGGCCAAACCGACGATCTGCCCAAGGTCATCGCGGATCACATCCAGCGCCGCCAGTGCCCAGAACTGCGAGCCGTCCTTGCGCACGCGCCACCCCTCATCCTGCGCCACACCCTGTTCCAGCGCCTGGCGCAGCAGGCGTTCAGGGCGCCCTTCGGCACAATCCTGAGGGGTGAAGAACAACGAGAAATGCTGGCCGATCACTTCATCGGCGCGATAGCCCTTGATACGTTCGGCGCCGGCGTTCCAGGACACCACGTGCCCGGACGGATCAAGCATGTAGATGGCGTAGTCCACCACCGATTGAACCAGTTGTTCGTAACGGTGCGCGGGCATGGCAGGGTGGTCGATGCAGTCAGCTGAAACCATGCAAACTCCACAGGCACAGCGGAAGGGAGGAATTAGGCGTGGCCAGGAGTGCCCCCCTGCATCCGCCCCCGTGGCAACTGATTGGTCGCATCGGACGAGTTGCCCCGAGTCATCGTTTCACAACCATTGGATCCAAATGAGGGGGCAACAGTGGCGTAATGATAGCAAGGTGTCAATCACCCATTCGATTGCCCCTTCACTTCCTTGATCATAGGTGCTGCGGTTGACTCAACTATAACAATGGGTTATAAAGCGCGCTTGAATGCAAGGCGCTTCTGCTTATAAGCATGGCTTAGAAGCACACCGGTCGCCTGGACCCATTCAAGTGCGAGTGTGGTGGAATTGGTATACACAGCAGACTTAAAATCTGTCGGCGTGAGCCTTGCGGGTTCGAGTCCCGCCACTCGCACCAAATTCCTTCGAAAAGGCGCCTTTGTGGCGCCTTTTTCTGTCTTGCGGAAATTCCCGGTGCAACTGCTAGAGTGGAGTTTGTCCCCGTCCACTGGAACGCCGCCATGCGCTACTCCCTGTTCGATGGTCAACGCGACATCATCATCCTGATTGCCCGCATTTTGCTGATGATTCTGTTTGTTGTGTCCGGCTGGGCCAAGCTGACCGGTTTTGAAGGCACGGTCAGCTACATGACCTCTCTGGGCGCCCCTGCCCCAATGCTTGCCGCGGCAGTCGCGGTGATCATGGAGTTCTTTGTCGGCATCGTGCTGATTCTGGGGTTCTACACACGCCCACTGGCCTTTCTGTTCGCACTGTTCGTGCTGGGCACGGCGCTGATCGGCCATCCCTTCTGGAACATGGTCGACCCCGAGCGCAGCGCCAACATGACTCAGTTCCTGAAAAACCTGAGCATCATTGGCGGCTTGCTGTTGCTGGCGGTGAGCGGCCCAGGGCGTTTCTCGCTGGACCGCCGCTGACTCATTCGTCTTCGCAGTCGTCGTACCAGGCTGGGTGATCGCGATCTTCGTCATCGAGGTCATCCAGCGTTTCCTCATCTTCCTCGACTTCGTCTTCGGCGCCCTGGGCGTCTGCCTCGCGCTCTATATCGTCGTAAAGGAATTCGTGGTCGAGCAAGTGGTCATGCTCGGGTTCGTGCAGGTCGTCTTCGTCGCGCATGCTGGCTCCTGGATTGGCGGGAGGCCTATATAGGCTGAACAAGGGGCAAGGTCAATGGATGGCGGCTTAATGCTGGGTTAACCAGGCAAGGGCAGCCTGCAGGCTCTCCCTTCAAGCGTTTATTGCCCGCCTTTCATGGCGGGCTTTTTTTGGCCGGCCTCACAGGAATGGCTACGGTCCAAGATCCAACAATGCCCGCACCAAACGACAGGCTCATGACCTCATCTTCACGGATTACTGACAACCTGCCTGGCACACTGACCTTGCTCCGTACGTTCCTTTAGCCCGCCCCTTTTCGGCGGGTTTTTCTTTTGCCGGCAGATAATCGCACGGCCTCAGCCCTGAGCAATCTGATAATCCCGCCAGATACGGTGCGTGCCATCGGCGTCGATGGCGATGCCCCCTGCCCCCCCCCGGTGCTGCCCTGACCTGAACAAGCGCTGAGCGACTGCCACGCGCACGGCAAGGGACTATAAACCCTGACCATATTGCAAAGTCCAGCCCCACCCCTATAATCGCGATCAATTCTTATCCGCATATACGATCAGGAACCTTCCGGTGTCTTACGCGCCTTCGCCCGCGTCCTCCCCCCACGACGATATGCACACGCTTTATCGTGACCACAGCCAGTGGCTGCATGGCTGGATCCGGAGGCGCCTGGGCGACACCGACCGCGCAGCCGACATCACGCATGACACCTTCCTGCGCCTGATCAGCAGCGCGCTGCGCAACACCCCCCGAGAGCCCCGTAGTTATTTGGCCACCGTGGCCAAGCGGGTGATGATCGACCAACTGCGTCGACGCAAGCTCGAGCAGGCCTATCTGGAGTTTCTGGCCAACCAACCGGTATTGGAGGAGTGTTCGCCCGAGCAGCGGGTGCTGATGCTGGAAACCCTGATGCAGTTGAACACCATGCTTGACGGCCTTGGCCACAAGGCGCGCCAGGCCTTCCTGTACGTGCAGCTCGACGGGCTGACCTACCCACAGGTGGCACAACGCCTGGGGGTGTCGGTGAGCTCGGTGACCAAGTACATGGCCAAGGCCACCGAGCAGTGCTTGTTGTTCATCTTTGACGCGCAACTGTGAAACACGCTGAACAGCGCCAGGCGTTACGGGCGGCCGCGCAATGGCATGCAAAACTGTGCGCAAAGCCCGATTGCCCGCATAACCGTTCACGATGGCAGGCCTGGCTTGAACACGACCCGGTGCATGCCTGGGCCTGGCAACAGCTGGAACGGCTTCAAGCCGATCTGCTCGGCGTCCCCGGCCCGCTGGCACGCCACGCGCTGGCTGCCGGCATGGTGGCGCCTGCCCGGCGCACGGTGCTCAAAGGGCTGGTGCTGGGTTTCGGCGCCGCCGGGCTGGGCTGGTCGGGCTATCGAAGTGCCCCTGTCTGGCTGGCAGACACCCACACCAACATGGGCGAACGGCGCCACCTGACCCTGGAGGACGGCACACGCCTGGCACTCAATAGCGACTCTGCCGTCGACATTCGCTACACCGACGAACAGCGGCTGATCATCCTGCGACAAGGCGAAATCTTCGTGGAGACCGCCGCTGACCCACGCCCTCTACGGGTGCGAAGCGTGCATGGCGACATGCGTGCTCTGGGCACCCGCTTCAATGTGCGCCTGCACCCTCAACACACCGAACTGACGGTGGTGGAGCACGCGGTCGCGGTGCATAACGCTGCGACAAACCATGCAGTACGCGTGGAGGCTGGCATGTCCCTGACGTTCGACGAGGGGATGCTAGCCGAGCCCCGCGTGGCCGACCTGGGCCGTACCGAGTGGAACCAAGGCCGCTTGGTGCTCGATGACTGGCGACTGGATCAGGCGCTCGCCGAGCTGCAGCGTTATCGCAGGGGCGTCCTGCGCTGCAGCGACGAGGTCGCCGGGCTGCGCATCTCAGGTGTGTACCCACTGGATGACACCGACCGCATCCTCGCGGCCATCGCCCAGGCGCTGCAGCTGAAGATCCAGACCTGGACCCGCCTGTGGGTCACGCTCACACCCTGACGTTGAAAAATAGTTCGCTGGCCATTGTCGGTTTCGCACCCCTCGTTCGAGCTCTCTTGCAAACCGCCCACACAGGCATTTGAAGGAGCTGTCATGCCGCGAAACATTCACTGTCCGCATCCACGTCGAAAAATCTTCACCCCTCTGCTGTTGGGTGGGGCAATCTCGCTGCACGCAGGGCTCTTGTACCCGTTGCTGTCGCCCGCCGCACAGGCCCACGCCGAGGCCACGCGCGTCTATGACATTGCTCCCGGGCCTTTGGGGCCCATGCTGAACCGCTTTGCCAAAGAAGCCGGGGTGCTGCTGTCATTCGATGCGGCGCTCACCCAGGGGCGGCAGGCGCCAGGCCTGCAAGGGCGCTTCAGCGTCGAACAGGGGTTCGCGCAATTGCTGGCGGGTAGCGAGTTGCAGGTGATGCTGGCCGGCAACAATTACGTACTCACCACTCGGGTCGAGGCGGGCTCGGCGCTGCAACTGGGTGCGACCAGCATCACCGGCCAGTCTTTGGGCACCACGACCGAAGGCACTGGCTCCTACACCACTGGCGAAACGGCTGCGGCAACACGCATGAGCCTGAGCCTGCGCAAGACGCCACAGTCGATCAGCGTGGTCACGCGCCAGCAAATGGACGACCAGAACCTGCGAAGTGTCTCACAAGTCCTTAAACAGACGCCCGGTGTCACCGTGAACCAGGAAAGCTCGGAAGCCTTCACCTTCTACTCGCGCGGCTTCAAACTGGAAAACTTCCAGTTCGATGGCGTACCCAGCCTGTCTTCCGACGGCGGCTCGCTGCGCGATAACTACAGCATCGGCAACAGCCTCGTTTACGACCGCGTAGAAGTGCTCAAAGGCGCTACCGGCCTGGTCAATGGCTCCGGCAACCCATCGGGTGTGGTCAACCTGGTTCGCAAACGCCCAACGGACACATTCCAGGGCCACGTCGGTGCAGGCGCCGGCTCGTGGGACACGTACAACGCCGACATCGACCTGTCCGGCCCACTAACCGACAGTGGCAACATCCGTGGGCGCCTGGTTGCCGGCAGCCAGTCCCAACACAGCTACATCGATTACCTGACAGGCGAGCAGAACACCCTTTACGGCGTACTCGAAGCCGACCTTACGGAAAACACCCTGTTCACGGTCGGCTATGACGTCCAGAAGAACCATGACAACGGCAGCACCACCGGTTCATTACCCGCGTTCTACAAAGACGGCCGCACCGTCGAATTTGACCGCAATACCAACGCCGCCGACCGCTGGACCTGGCGCAACCAGGAAACCCAGCGCGCGTTCGCAGAGCTCGCGCACAGCTTCGACAACGACTGGGTGATCAAGGGTGTCGCCAGCAGCCGCGACTACCGCTCTCGCGAACTGACATCTGGCATCAGCAGCGAGGCCATCCAGGCCAACGGCAGCATTTCTCATGGCTTCATCGGCGGCAACATAGACCCCACGACAGGCGCCGTGGACAACAACGGCATTGCGACCCGCTTCAACACCACCAGCAAGGAAAAAGGCCTGGACCTTTATGCTCGCGGCCCATTCACCTTAGGGGGGCGTGTGCATGAAGCGGTGTTCGGCTACAGCATCGCGCGTACCGAAGCCACCTCCAAACGCCAGGACGGCGACACCAATGGCATCATCGACGATGTCTTCCAGTGGGATGGCTACGGTGACGTACCCGCCCATTTCAAATGGCGCTCAACGTTCGATATCGAGGCGCGTCAGAAGGTCGGTTTCGCTGCGACGGTGCTTAAACCAACCGACGCACTGGCCGTCATTCTGGGGGCGAGGATCGTCGACTACAAATGGGACATCGACACCCTCAACAGCGCTGGCAGGAAGTTCCCTGCCAGCGCCACCAATACCAGCGAAATCGTCCCCTACGCAGGCCTGACCTACGACCTGGACACCTACCATACTGTGTATGCCAGTTATACCGACATCTTCAAGCCGCAGGCCTATAGCCTCGGCACTGACGGCCAGCCCATCGACCCGCTTACCGGTGAAAGCTATGAAGTCGGCATCAAAGGGGCCTACTTCGAGGACCGCCTGAACGCCAGCCTGGCGCTGTTCGAGCTCAAGCAGGACAACTTCGCCGTGCTCACCGGCGGCACCAGCCCTTCAGGTGGCGATGCTTACAGGGGGATCGAGGGTGTGACTACCCGCGGCGTCGAGCTGGAAGTGAGCGGCGAGGTGATGAAGGACCTGCAATTGATGGCCGGCTACACCTTTGCCGAGTCCCATGATGCCGACGACACGCGCGTGGCAACCAACCAGCCACAGCACCTGCTTAAAGTGGCGACCCACTATCGCCTGCAGGGTGACTGGAACAAACTCACCGTTGGCGGCAACCTCTACTGGCAGAGTTCGACCTTCTTCAAGCCCAGCGATGAGGACTGGTATTCGATAGACGATCCAGCCGCCAAGTTCGAGCAAAAGTCCTACGCGCTGGTCGGGTTGGTGGGCGGCTACGACGTCACCCGCAACCTGAAAACGACAGTCAACGTCAACAACCTGTTCGACAAGCACTACTACAGCGGCATCGGCAATTACGGCACCGTGTTCTGGGGCGCGCCGCGTAACATCATGTTCAATGTGAAGTACAGCTTCTGACCCCCCCGCCAGCGCCAGGTAAACCCCTGACGGCACACGTCAGGGGCCCTGCCCACGCGTTGACCACTCATTGCCCTGGCTGCAGCACAACCCTGAAAACACGCTAAGCTCGTCTATCCGATGCCTTGGTATTCGGCGCTTCAACACGCTTGTCTATCGTCGCTCTGGCGATCCACACCGACGGGCCGATGTCGGCTCAAAGAGGGTGTTCCAATGGCGACAATCGAGACAGCAGCGTTCGCTCACGGGCTGCTGAAGGTAGAAAACTGCTGGCAGGCCTATATCCTGTCACGCCAATCCACCCTGGGGCTTGCCGGCCAGGAATTCCGGGCCGCGCAGGACGATTGCGACCGGGACTTTGTCCGGTTCCAGAACCAGAGCCAGCAGTTCTACGCTGAAGTGCGCAAGCGTGTGGGAGACGCTGAAAAGCTGGAGGCAGACATGGCCCTGTACCCACATCGCTACCCTATACAGCCCTCTTCGAGCAGTTGAATGCGCACAAAAAAACCGGCCATTGGCCGGTTTCCCTTTAACGTCAAACTAAAGGCCTAGCCCTTTGAGTTGGGCCATCTGGCCGAAGGCTGCCTGGGGCCGACACGATCGGACGCGCCAATGCCAGAAGCCACCTCCTGGATGGATCCACCTTTTGAGAGGAAGGCTTTGATCTGCTCGTCGAGCCGCAGGTGGGCTTTGTGCGTGGGGGACTGATGGGAGGCATTCATGACTGAACCTCGATAGGGAAGTCACTGAAATGCAGCAACTCGTTAGTCACTATACGCTGCATCCAGCAATCAATGGGCGAATTCCCCCCCTTACAGTGCCTCCACCCGCCGATCACCGGAAGGCGGCGGCGCCTTCAAGATGTGGGTAAAACTACCGGTCAAACCGAACCGTAGCTCTTTGGGCATCACGAACGTGAAGTGGATCAGCCATGAACCGTCGCCAAGTAGCAAGGTATCGCTTCTGTACCGTACGACTTCCGCTTCGCTGATTCCGATCGCCACTGCGACTTCCTGATTGCTAGGCTTGCAATCCATTGAGGTGACTCCCTCCGACATTGCGCCGGGAAGCCATCAATACTCCTCCAGCATCAGAAGCGCCACCTATAAATTCGCGCTCACAGGGGCGCCGGGCAAAGCGGTGTATACGTCGGCAGTGTTTCGGGGCTCGGGCAGTCCGCTCGATCTGTAGGGCAACAAACCGCCGATTAAAACCGACGCGGCAGGCAGCCCCGCCAAACCACTGTTTGCCCGCCACCTCGGCGGACAGCTACAGGCCGAGAACGAGCGCCTGCTCTCCCCGCACTCCCCTGGCGCCTGTACGCTGGATTGAAGAGAGATATCTGCTGTGGAAGCAATATGCGGGGCTTTCGAATAATGGAGGCCGAGGTCGGAATCGAACCGGCGTAGACGGATTTGCAATCCGATGGAAGAAATCCCATTTCATGCGGCCTTGGCTAGAAAATCAGTTCCAAAACGAATATGGATGTACCAGGCTACAACCCGCATTCTACAAGGGCTTCCGTTTTAGTTTTGGAACCAATTTTTCACCCCTCCTCCGGCGTTCTGCCGACCGTTTCCCTTTCTTTATATAGCTGCTCACCCACCCGACGAATTCCGTCGTTCACAGCCTCGCACGCCAGGCCGGCTATTCGACTTCGCTCAAGCGCTGTCGCGAGGTCTCCCGCCATTCGATCAGCCACCAGCACCAGGCCGGTACTGCGCTGAGGAAGTTCAAGCCGCGTTGCGATGTACGCATTGGGTTTTCTCCAAGCAAAAAAAAGCCCGCGCTGAGCGGGCCTTAGGCTCTGTACGAAAAGTTTTGTGGGAGCGGGCTTGCCCCGCGATGGAGTGCGAAGCGCTCCTGTACCCGATATCAAATAGTGCAAAGACGCCGCGAATTCAGGCTTTGCTGCCGCGTTGCGGCAGATCGCGGGGCAAGCCCGCTCCCACAACGATGGATGACCAAACTTTTCGCACAAAACCTAATATCGATATAATGGAAGCAATACAAAGCTTTAAATCAACCAGGTCCGGACATTTACAGCGAAAGCCGTTAAAGCTGCGCGTCAATAATTTCTATACACGTTTCAAACAACAATTTCCCGCCAATGGCTTTTTGGGTTAACTCGTAACAGGGGTCTTTTATCCCAGACTTTTGCGAAGACCAGCCACGAGGACGCTCCCCCTCAAGCCCTCTACAAAGCGTTAGACCGGAGCTAACTTCCTTCATAGTAACTACGACCCTAAAATTTTTGTCGTGAAGCGTCAACACGCCAGGCTGATTAAATTCAATTTCATTTAAGTTCTTGCCAAACAAGAACCTCTGAGTTGTTTGCACCTCACAATCTTCAGAGTCGACCTCATCCCTAATGACAATAAGCCCAGGGAAAATTACACTAACTGTTCGGTTAACTGCATAGCCGTGATCTGGAAAGCTGAGCTGAGCTGAAATATCGACTGATGCATCGTTTTTGGAGATGTTTGTTATTGATGCGGCTTGCTTAACTGCGAGATAAGAGTGAGACGGTATACCCTCAATGAACTCAGGAAAAACACCAGAATGCCCAAGACTAGATTCGAGAGATAGGCGATGAGGATCCAGCCTGTCATAGCTCAAATGGCCACCATCAATGACGATATCCGTGTTTTTGTACCTTACAGTTATTGAGGTATCATCAACTTGCTTGTGTGCATCGCCTCGCCTGCCACATATCAAAGAAACATACAGATCATCATCTTTAATGACAGCCATTCCACTTTCGGAAAAAACCTTGCTGATATTTAAAGATTCTGCCGCATTCTCATAGACGGCGGAGTCACCTATAGGGGGAATGGATCCGTCTTGCCAGACACATATCTGAAAGGCGCGCAAAGCTTTATCGATAATTGGGGGGGCGATATCACCAAACCTGCTTTCGACACCCCAGTCGCTGAACTTACTTATCACCGACTTAAATAATTGCACGTTAAACCGATGATACCCAACCGTATTTTCATTGGCATACCCATCGGAATCGAAAGTACGCAACACGCTATCGATCAGCCTATCATTTGCTTTCTCAAAAAATACTCGACCCAGCTCGTTTGAAAGCCCAGCAAGAACACCGATTTGAGACAATGCAATGTCGGTCATGACCCCATGATTTGATTCGCTATGATTACGATCGTCATACATAAAAATTGCAGCATCATGGATGCACGAAATAACCGGAGAAAGGTCAACCTTGCGATCAGACTTAATAACCGCGCACAGGTATCTTACAAGAACATTTGCCCTCGTTGAGGTCGCATGATCGTAGCTCGCTCCAGACTTATTCAAGTAAGCAACTTTTGTTTTGTTGCCTTCTGACTCATGGTAAAAGCGACAAAATGACTCAACTATGCTAATAGCACAGTCAAGATATATTTCGCCAAAACCCCTAGAGTATGCATCTACAAGCGTACCCACGTAGTCAAGCGAATAGAGCCATAAATAATTGGCATTCCTATTTAAGGAAAACTCTAGACCCCACTCGATATCATGTAAAGATTTACACTCAACCTTAACCTTATTCCGAAGTGTAATTACTCCAGAAAGCAGGGACTCAGCATTGCATCCTTTATGGTAGCGCTGCCAATCAACAACAAAATGATTTAAGCCTGAGGCATTCCCATAAACCAAATCAGCAAACAGTTCCATTGTATACCATGGCAATATCAAAACCCCCGATATTACCATCAAGCAACACAAGGTGCTACCTATGGCTAGCGGACCTTCGATCGTAGATAGGCACATTCAAGCACCAGGGCCTCTTCGTAGCGGCTACCAGCACGACGTGCTGGGGGCGCAATCTCCTCAATCTCATGGGTGCGCACCCATTCGATGGCTGGCTCCAAGACTGGCGGCTCAGCACCCTCGGCCATTACTTCGCCGGTGAAAGTGTTTCGGATAGTGCAGACCTTGCGCACTACGACCCCGGCAGGAATGTCTTGCGGACTCCGCGTGGTGTGGCCATGTTTTCTCCAGGCAAAAAAAAGCCCGCGCTGAGCGAGCATTGGGGAGGATCTGCAGCAGTTGCTGCTCTGTGATTGGCATTCGTTTCTCCAGGCATAGCAAGCCAGCAAGCGCGGTAGGCTTTGCAGGTCTGCCGCGCTCGTAGGATTAAGGGTTCAAAACTGCCAGCGCGCTTACGGCATCCGCACGGCGGATTCGGTCGCCGTCCAGGTAGCGAGTGGAAGCAACAAGTCCGGCCTTCACATCTACTGGCCCCCACGAGTATCCGCCGCGCCATTTGTACGTTTTCCCTGCATTCAGCTGCATGTAGTTGGGGCTTCCTCGAACCAAAAAGCGGTGGATAGCCGTTGTGTATTGCTTGGCAGAACCACTCCCACCCACAATCATGCCGTACCCTGAATAGACCTCCGAACCGTCGGCGATGCCGTAGCTTCGGTCCATCCATGCCATGAGCTGGCCTGCAGATCCAGCGGTCAGGACCGCCCATGCACCGCGATGTTCCGCCGCGAGCCCCGAGTTCTTCGTGTTATCGAACGGGGTCGGCGCCGGGAACTGACCTCCGAGATAGAACAGAGTGTCATTGGCCCCGTCCGTGACCATCTGGCATCCGTAATCCACATAGATCTGCAAGTCTTCAAGGGCCAGGACCTCGCAATGGACGCTGGCCGCACCTGGAGCGAAGTCAACTTGCAGACTCTGCAAAAGAGCGTATCTACCAAGGCTCACCGTGTTATTGGCCATGAGCTTGTTCAGAACTCGGAATGTGAGCCTATCGATGGTCCCGGAATCCCCGATCTTCAACGGGACGCCGTCTGCTTCGATCACGAACGATACATTTACCGCGGTCTGGAGTCCGTCAATGAGATGGTTGCCGCCAGTGAACTCAAGCGGTGTCCTACCGTCCCCATTCTCTGCGGTTTCAAACGTGATCGGAGGTAACCAGTCCGTGCCGAAAGAGCTGATCACGCCGCCGTTCCTAAGCACCTGAACGAAGTTCGGGAGGTTGTTATTCCCATTCGGGCCGAACACGTAGCTGCGGGTTCCGACACCGTCAGACCAGCTGATGGTAGTTCGGCCCAAAGAGTCAACCAGATAGGTGATCTTGGGAGACCCGCCCCCCGACGACGCTACAGCACCCTCATAGCAGGCCGGGTCGATGACGTGCGAGTAGCCCGTCTGACCGACTGCGTTCATGCCGTACTGAGTGCCGTAGGCTTGTAGCTTCGAGGCATCGAGAGTCACCTCGATACGCACATCAGACTTTGTGTTCAGCAGAACAGTCTGGATTCCGAGCATCCGGTCTATTGCAGGTTGCGGGTCGGCCAAAGCCGTGATGGTGTTCCCTGCAACAATGACCGATGCGTCGTAGCCGACAATGTCGACCTCTTCGATGATCCATCCGTCGGCCGCGGGAACCACCGCATCGTTGCCGTTCTGGAAGTAGCGCAGGCCGTAGAACTTGCCGCGCTTGGCATTGATCACTCGTGCATTCAGGATCACGTTTGTCTGCAGAGCATTCGGGGTAGATACGACCCCGCCTCTGCTCATGGATCTGAACGGCACCAATTGCCCAGAGTTGATGCTGATTGAGCTTGCGCTTTCGCTTTTCGCCGGAATGTATCGACTTGGATCGATGATGTAGCTGTAACCAGCTTGAGCCGATCCGTTGGCCTGAATTGCCGTTCCGTACGCAGGCAGTTCCGCAGTGTCTAGGGAGATCAAGACGCGGAGGTCGTTGATGACAGAGCTCGACAGCACCACCGACTGAATGCCATCCCAGGTGATAGTCGGAGTGGTGACATCCGTGATGTCTATGACACTGGTAACGGGGTTGGCAGCGCTCGCGTAGTTCGCCTGGTCGACTTCCTCAATACGCCATCCGTCTGCCTTGGCCCCAGGCACTGCAGTGCTGCCGTTCACGTAATACGCGAGACGGTAGTACTTGCCGGCGCGCGCGCCGATAATGCAGATGTTCAGAATGGCCTTGCTGAATGCGGCGGGCTCAGCGCTGGTGATCGCGCTCCGGATCATCTTGCGTAGCGGGTAAACTCGACCACGGTTTATGGTCAGAGAGTTACCCATACCACGGACGGACTCGTAGCACGACTGCTCGATGATCCACGAATAGCCGGACTGCTCGGAGGTCTGCATGTTGATTGGAGTCCCTGCCGTTGGCAGAGAGTCCGCATCAATCGTGATGATGAAAAGAAGATTGCTCCGCTGCTCTGGGACAATGGTGAATGTCTGCACGCCCCCGCTTCGCGAATAGCTCCCTGGAGCATTGCCGATGGTGTGAATTACCGTAGCGGTGCCAGTGGCCTGATACGTTGCCGCATCAAACTCTTCCAGGATAATACCCTGAGCTACGTTCCCGCTGACGTTTGCCTCGTTCTGCAGGTATGCAATCCGGAAGTACTTCCCATCAATGTACTGAGCGTCACCGATAACTTTTACGCCAAGAACCACCCTGTTAATAACAGAGTTAGCTGTCGATGTAACTCCGGCGCGGTTCATTTGTTTCAAGGGGAAAGCTTTACCCCGGTTGATCGGTAGCGCGCCTAATGCCCACGGCATGACTGATCCGATCTTCATCGCTACGCCGGAATCGTTTCGGTAAAGGTCGGTGAGGGTTTCTCCAGCGCCCGGGACCGAGAAGAATCGGCTCGTGGCACCCGACCCTGACGTTCCGGAGACACCATCTCCGACGGTGGGGAATGGGTTTGTCACGGCCGCAGCTTGATCCGCAGAAGACTGAGCGCTTGCCACGGCACCGGTCAAATCTACGATTCCATCAGCTACCGCTTGGTCTACAGCCTCCTGTCCGACAGCGCGAATTTCCGCAGCTTCTTGCTTCAGGTTCTTGATGTCACCCGAAGCAGTGGGAATCGGCTCCGCGTCGATCGGGTCATTAGAGAATCGGCTGAGAATGTTGCTACCGATCTCCGCTTTCACGGTGGCGATCTCGTGCCGCTGTGTCTGGTCAGTCATGTCATTTCCTTGGGGCGAGTTTGAGGAGCGCGACCAGGCGTGGTCTGCGGAATGTGTGGTTACAGCCAGTTGCTGGAGAAGAAGTCGCCGCCGCCGGAGATCAGCATGTCGGCTACAGCGTCGAAGATCGTGTCAACCTGGTCGTCGTGGTCGTGGGTATCGTCAGCCGTAAAGGCGGCGGCCTCGGTGAGGAAGGGGGCCACCCATCGGCCGGGCCAACGACCTCGCCACGGTGGTCGCGTACATGTTCAATTTTTCCGCCTTGGTCGTCGTACAGCGCTGGCACAAATACCCGGCCGATTTGAACCAAGGCACGGTATCCATACAGCGAACGACCTTGTTTGAATTGGGCCCGCGCGGCTGGGGCTCAATCTGGATTGAACCCTTCTTGCTTATGGTCGGGATGTCCCAGATTCAGCCCCAACAGCACTTCCAGCTCGGGGCGATGGGTGTGGTAGAGCCGAAAACGAAAAAGCCCCGGCGAATGCCAGGGCCTAGAAACGACAAAGCCCGACATGATGGCCGGGCTGTCTAATGCGCGCTTTCCTTTTTCGTCACTCCTCAACACGCGCAGGAATGACATGATGGGGAAATAATCGGTCATGCGGCCATCTGATGTCAACCCCCTTCACCAGCTGTAGTATTAAGCAATCTGCGGGATGATCGGACAGGACACACAGGTATCAGATGAATCACCCAAGCAAGGAGCGCTACATGAAACGAATTCTAGCTTTCGCATTTGCCGCGACAGCCTGCACTAGTGCTAACGCTAGCCTTTGGCATCAGTTCACCCCGGAGTCCTACTTTCTTATCCCGTCTAATAGCAAGGATATTCTCGCAGGCGAAAACTTTGAAGCTGCGAGAAAAGCGATGTTCGAAGCACAGTCAGCACTCTGATCGACCTTCGGCAAGCGCTGGACACCAATTGATGGACTTTATCAGTCAGCACCCACAATTTATGCCGCGCTTCTCATTGAGACTGCCTGACAACAAGAACATGCAGCTAATTTGCATTCAATTTACTGGACTGGCGCCCGCGAGCTACAGGTTTCGCCGTTACTCGATATCTAGGTCTGCTTCAATCCGAGCAGCCACAGACGGAGCCCAGTTTTGCCCCGTCAGTTGGTAGGTGGAGCGCGTTTTGCTCACGATGTGAATGGTATAGCGGTCTGATGTTTTGGTCGCTGGGCTGATGAAGAGGCCAACCACTTCACCCCACGTCGCCATTCCAGCGGGGCCTCAGACTTAATCACGCCAGCCCTTTTATCCATCTCCACTATCGCAAGGTTGGTGCTCATGGCATTCACCGAGGACCTCCAGACCGCGTATGGTTTGTGTGCGACTTCCAGGGTAATTCCACTGTCAGTAGGTTCAAGGCTATCGATGGTTGAGCATGCAATTGCGCCAGCAGCCAATACACAAACCCCCCATAGTCCGCAGCCAGCGCTTCACGCAAGCTGATTGCCGATGGCGAGGTGGTCAGCCCGACCAAGTAGAGGGCTGATGCGGAAACGATCCGGTTTTTCTGCGCACAAAGAAAAACCCCGCAGACGTTAATCTGCGGGGCTTTCGAATAATGGAGGCCGAGGTCGGAATCGAACCGGCGTAGACGGATTTGCAATCCGGAGCATAACCACTTTGCTACTCGGCCTCAAAGTTCGGAGTTAGCGGCTTGCGCTTCGCTATCTCCTTGAAACACTGAACCTTTTTCAAAGTTCGCTGCGTTTCGATGGGCGCCATTATGTCTGCATTCATTGAACCTTGCAACCCCCTGAACAGAAAAAAATTTCAAGGGGTTCAAGGTGTTAGCGCAAGCGACCGAGTTTGCTCCAAAGGCCGACCACGGTGTTCTCCACCGTGCCGCTGGCAGCCATGCCGATGCGCTCCTGCAGGCTCTTGCGTTCGGCATAGTGCAAGTGGAACAGGTTGGCATTGCGGGCGCGGTCGCTGAGGTATTCGTCGCTGGTCTGCAACTCGTCCACCAGCTTGCGGTTTAGCGCTGCCACGCCCAGCCAAACCTCGCCGGTGGCCACTTCGTCGATGTGCAGCTGCGGACGATAGCGGGCGACAAAGTCCTTGAACAGCTGGTGGGTGATGTCCAGGTCTTCCTGGAACTTCTCCCTGCCCTTCTCGGTGTTTTCGCCGAACACGGTGAGGGTGCGCTTGTATTCACCGGCGGTGAGCACCTCGAAATCGATGTCGTGCTTCTTCAGCAGGCGATTGACGTTGGGCAGCTGTGCGACCACACCAATCGAACCCAACACGGCAAAGGGTGCGCTGACAATCTTCTCGCCAATGCAAGCCATCATGTAACCACCGCTGGCAGCCACCTTGTCGATGCACACGGTCAAGGGGATACCGGCCTGGCGAATGCGCGCCAACTGCGAAGCCGCCAGGCCATAGCTGTGCACCAGGCCGCCGCCACTCTCGAGCCGCAGCACCACTTCGTCACGCGGGGTGGCGAGGGTCAGCAGCGCAGTGATCTCGTTGCGCAGGCTGTCGGTGGCCGAGGCCTTGATATCGCCATCGAAATCGAGCACGAAGACCCGGCTCTTTTCCTCAGCCTTGACCTTTTTCTGCTGTTTTTCCGCCTTCGCCTGCTGCTTGCGCAGAGCCTTGAGCTGGGCCTTGTCGAGCAGGCCCGATTCCAGGCGCTCGCGCAGCTCTTTATAGAACTCATTCAGGCGCGTGACCTGCAATTGCCCACCCGGCTTGCGCCGCCCTTTTCCGCGTAAACCGGCAATGGCCGACAGCACCACCAGAATGGCAATCACCAAGGTGGCGGTTTTGGCGAGAAAGCTTGCGTATTCGGCAAGAAACTCCACAGTAATCCTCGAAGCCCGGAATCAAGGCTTCATCGTACCTAAGCTTGGGGCTGTTTGGTACGGCCTTGTGACATTCCGAAGCAAATCCTTCGGCCGCTTGGGGCCAGGCAGAGCCTATGCCGCTACCTGCCCTTCATGGCTACACGATCACGCTGGAGTTTTGCGTAAACGCGAAGTATTGACGGCTTGATCCCGCTTGAATGGTAGAATGCCTGCCAACAAAGGAGGAACCGTGAAGAGCACGCCAACCCATGCCGCAGCAACGCCAAACCTGCTAACCCCGGAGTCGCTCGGGATGCGTCTGCGCACCGCACGCAAACAGAGGGGCTGGACGCTGGTTCAGGTTGCCGAACGTTCCAAGGTTTCGATAACCACTATTTCCCGCGCCGAACGCGGCCAGCTCGCTTTGGGGTACGAAAATGTCGCTGCCCTGGCGCAGGCGCTGCAGCTGGATATCGGAACACTGTTCTCGCATGAGTATGAGGAGCCGCCCGCCAAACAGGGCCCGGTGGTAACGAGGGCCGGCGAGGGGGTGGCCTACAAAGGGCTGTCGTTTACCTATGAGTTCCTGGCCACATCAGCCAGCGGCAAACCAATCAACCCTGTACTGGGTACGATCCACGCACGCAAGATCAATAGCCCCGAGGATTTTGCCCGGCACTCCGGCGTGGAGTTCATCTACGTGCTTTCGGGCAAGCTCGAGGTCCATTTCGAAACAGGTGAAGTGACCAGACTTGGGAAAGGTGACTCGCTGTATTTTGACAGCCGCATCGGCCACGCCTACATCAGTGTCAGCAAGCAATTGGCCAGAATCGTTGGCGTGATCACCGCTGAAAGCGACCAGATGCTGCTTGCGCGACAAGGGCACGATCAGCTTGAGCAATAAACCTTCCCCTTCTGTAGCCTGCCCAGCCTGAGTAGCGCCGCCTTCTGCGCCCTGCTTCAGGCTGTGCCCTTCAAAAAACCTCCCTTGCACGACTTGCTCTCTACCCGTGAGCCTGAATCGTAATTTGCGTTTACGCAAAAATCACTTGTAATCTCACGCTAATGGTAGTTCCATGGCGACTTCGCGTATACGCAAATTTTGGGATCATCCGCATACCGCTGCGGCGGGCTGCGGTTTCACTGGGCAGTCTCGGTAACGCGCAGGAAGAGCGACCAGAAAGGAGCCTTTGGCGATGGAGAAAAGCAGCGTGCGGGCAACCGGGAAGAGCGGCCTACATCGGTCGCTGTAAACGGGATAAAAGCCAATTTTCAATAACAATTAGGCTATGAGCAGGCGGTAACAACATGGGAAGTAAACTTTTAAGCGCTCGCCAGATTGCATTCATGGCATTGGGCATGTCTATCGGCGTAGGGCTTTTCCTGGGATCGGCATCAGCCATCCAATCGGCTGGGCCGTCTGTGCTGTTGGCCTACACAATCAGCGGCGGCATCATTTTTTTAATTCTGCGCGCCCTGGGTGAAATGACCGTCCACAACCCGGTTTCGGGCTCATTTGCAGCTTATGCGCATGAGTACCTTGGCCCTTATGCGGGCTTTCTCTCCAGCTGGAACTACTGGATTTTGATGGTCGGGGTTGGCGTAGCCGAATCGACCGCTGTAGGCATCTACATGAAGGCCTGGTTCCCGGATGTGCCTCAGTGGATTTGGGTATGCGCATCGATAGCCTCAATCTGTGCATTGAATCTGCTCGCCGTACGCGCTTTCGGTGAAGCCGAGTTTTGGTTCGCACTGATCAAGGTCGTCACAATCCTCGCCCTTGTGGTCGGCGGTGGCATGATGATTTTTGCCGGCTGGGGCAACAACGGCGAACCACTGGGCCTGGCTAATCTTTGGCAGCACGGCGGGTGGTTTCCCAATGGTATTAGCGGAATGCTCATTGCGTTGCCGATCGTAGCGTACTCCTTTGCGGGTGTAGAAATGATCGGCATCGCGGCAGCAGAGGCGGAAAACCCTAAGAAAACCATACCGCGCGCTATCAACTCCGTGCTGTGGCGAATTCTGCTTTTCTACGTGGCGGCCATCGCAGTGATCTTGGCAATTTATCCCTGGAATCAGATCGGCACCCAAGGAAGCCCGTTCGTGACTACCTTTGAGCGCCTGGGCATCAGAGAGGCAGCGGGCGCCATAAACTTCGTGGTGATCACGGCGGCCTTATCAAGTTTCAACTGCATCCTGTTCAGTGGCGCGCGCATCCTGAAAAAACTCGCAGATGAAGGCCAAGCCCCCAGCATGTTGCGGAAAGTGGGCAGTAATGGCATCCCGACTAGAGCGGTATTTGCAACCGTCGCGTGCATGGCCTTCGGCGTGCTTCTTAACTTTGTGATGCCAGACCGTGCCTTTGGCTACATGATGTCCATCTTGGCTTTCAACGTGGCCTGGACCTGGGGAATGATCGCCCTGACCTACGTGGCGTTCCAACGCCGCATGAAGCGCTCTGGTATCGCCAGTGAATTCCCAATGCCGTTACGCAAGGCATCTCCCGCCATCTGCTTACTGTTTGTCGCTTTTGTACTGTTCATGCTCGGCTACCACCCAGAAAGCCGAGTTTCGCTGTACGCCGGCGGTATCTGGACTGTAGCCCTGTCGGCCCTGTACTTCATGGCCAATCGCGCCGCGAAGCGTGACGCAGCAGAGGCAGGATTCTAAATGCACATCATTGTTGTGGGCGCGGGCATCAGTGGCACCGTCACTGCGCTGACACTCGCGCAAGAAGGGCACAGCGTCGAAATTATTGAAGGGGCTCAGGCTCCAGCAACCGGTGCAAGTTTCGCCAACGCGGGCCTTATCTCTCCGGGGCACTGCTTTAGCTGGGCCGAGCCTGGCGTGGTAGGTGTTGCCTTGAAGTCACTGTTCGGCATTGGCGAAGGCCTAGGCATCTACGGCCCCTGGACACCTGCACTTGCGCGGTGGGCCACCCTGTTCGCCCGCGAGGCGACACAAACGCGTTGGCTAACGAACTCGAAAGCGGCATTGGCGCTTGCCGGCTACTCGCGCGACCTTCAGTTCGAACACGCGGGTATTTCGCAGGATGAATATGGAGGGCGGCATAAGGGTATTTTGTATCTGTATGGTGAGGGACAAACGCCAGGCCCCCACGATGCCGCACTACTGCGCGCCGCTGGAGAACCCTTTGAAGCGCTCGATCCCCCTGCTGTACTGGAGTGCGAGCCTCTGCTGAAGACAGCCCGGGTCAAGTTTGCGAAAGGCATTTACTGCGCCCAGGACGGTACAGGCGACGCCGCTCGCTATGCGACTGCCGCACTGAAAAAAGCTATCCAGCTCGGCACGACGGCGCGGTTTGGCGAGCGCGTGCTCGGGTTCGATATTCGCGGCGGCGTTGCCAAGGGTGTACACACAGACAAAGGCTATCGTCATGCAGACCTGGTCGTCGCAACAGCAGGCCTCGCGTCCCGACAGTTGCTTGCATCCATTGGGCACAACCTGCCCATTCACCCCGTCACGGGTTATTCGATTTCGTATGAAAGCCCG
This sequence comes from Pseudomonas sp. E1MeOHC2, assembly GCF_058745025.1. Lineage (NCBI taxonomy): Bacteria > Pseudomonadati > Pseudomonadota > Gammaproteobacteria > Pseudomonadales > Pseudomonadaceae > Pseudomonas > Pseudomonas sp. E1MeOHC2. The sequence goes on along the minus strand of NZ_CP196675.1, from coordinate 4,461,724 downwards.
CCAGGCCAAAAGCCCAGTGTCGGGGCTGTCTCGATCCCACATAAAGTTGCTTGGGCGTCATTTGGTGAAACCCTTCGATTCACAGGGTTTGCAGATGTCGGGGTCCCCGGTGAATCCACCGTGCACAAACGCTTTGCGGAACTTGGGCGTTTCGCAGAAGAGGTTTGCCCAAGCCTTAAAGACCGCACAGCACTAAAGTGGGTGGGACAGCGCCCGATGACGCCGGACAACTTACCCTTCCTGGGCGTGAGCCATATACCGAATGTCTTGCTCAACTGTGGCCACGGCGCCATGGGCTGGACCATGGCTTGCGGCTCTGCACGGATCATCTGCGACCTCGCTGCTGGTCGTAGGCCCGCCCTCAACCTTGAACCGTACCACTGGAATCGCTATGGGCTGCTAGGACGCCGCACGGCCCTGCAAAGCTGAGCCGAAACAGTTCAAACAACCTTTTCAAACACTTGTATGTTTTTTCGTTGACAGCCTGTGTGGCACATCCTAACCTCGCAACAACCTCCAACAGGCCGGATACCTTCGTGGGCAACCTCTACCTGATCCGACATGGCCAAGCCTCCTTCGGTGCCGAAGACTACGATGTCCTCTCACCCATCGGTGTGCGTCAGAGCCAGGCCCTGGGCGACCACCTGGCTCAGCTGGGTGTGCAGCTGGATCGTTGCGTGGCCGGTGACTTGCGCCGCCAGCAAGATACCGCACGTCTGGCGCTGGAGGCCTTGCACGCCAGCGGCTGCCCGGTTCCGGCTGTCGAGACCGACGCGGCGTTCAATGAGTTCGATGCCGACGGCGTGATCCGTGCCCTGCTGCCTGGGCTGATCGGGGAAGAGCCCGACGCCCTGCACATCTTGCGCAATGGCGCGCAGCACCGCAGTGAATTTCAGCGCCTGTTCGCACTGATGGTGCAGCGCTGGCACGCTGGCGATCATGCCGACGACGGGCTGGAGAGCTGGCAGGCGTTTACCGCTCGGGTCCAGAAGGGCCTGCAGCGCGTGCTCCAAGCCGCGGGCAGCGGCGACAACATCGCCATCTTCACCTCCGGCGGCACCATCGCCGCCCTGCTCCACCTGGTTACCCAAATTACCCCCAGCCAGGCCTTTGCGCTTAACTGGCAGATTATCAACACGTCGCTCAGCCAATTGAAGTTCCGCGGCCGCGACGTGGCGCTGGCCTCCTTCAATAGCCAAGCCCACTTGCAGCTATTGAGGGCGCCGGAGCTTGTCACTTACCGATGAGTCCGGCTTGTTGTGTCCCTGCGGACGCGAAAATAACTTAATAAGGATTACGCCATGAGCGATGTAGCTAAAGCCGTCGAAGCGATGAAAGCAAAGTTCAACCCAGCCGCTGCCGCCGGCCTGGACCTGGTGTTCGGCTTCGACATCACCGACGAAGGCAAGCAGTACGCGCTGATCGTCAAGGACGGTACCTGCGACATCCAAGAAGGCGAAAACCCAGACGCCAACTGCACCCTGGTGCTGGACAGCGAGACCCTCAAGGGTATCGTCAGCGGCGAGACCGACGGCATGCAGGCCTTCATGGGCGGCAAGCTGCGCGTCGAAGGCGACATGATGCTGTCGATGAAGCTCAGCGAGCTGTTCCCTTCCTGAGTGACGGGCACACCGAGCGATGAAAAAACCGAAGCCTGACCGGCTTCGGTTTTTTTTTGCCCGGCCACATCAAGGCAATTGATCCAGCGGCAACACCCTCACCTATATGACGCTTGGCACGCTTGTTCCAAGGCCGACAGGCCATTAGATTAGCCAATAGTAATTGCGCCAGAAAATAAGGAAAACGCATGACGCTCACCGATCAGTCCACCCAGGTACGCCCCGGCGAAGAGCTCGACGCGGCCGTCATCGACCCTTATCTCAAGGCCCACATCCCCGGCCTCGATGGCCTGCCGACCATCACCCAGTTCCCCGGTGGCGCGTCCAATCTCACTTATCTGGTCAGCTATCCGGGCCGCGATTTCGTGCTGCGTCGCCCGCCGTTTGGCCATAAGGCCAAGTCGGCCCATGACATGGGCCGCGAGTTCCGCATTCTCAATCAGCTCAACAGCGGCTTCCCGTACTGCCCCAAGGCGTATGTGCACTGCACCGACCCAGCCCTGATCGGCGGCGAGTTCTACGTGATGGAGCGGGTCAAGGGCATCATCCTGCGCTCGGACATCCCGGCTGAACTCAACCTCGATGCAGCCACTACCGAAGCGCTGTGCAAAAGCTTCATCGACCGCCTGGTGGAACTGCATCAGGTTGACTACCAGGCCTGCGGCCTGGCTGACCTGGGCAAGCCAGAGGGCTATGTGCAGCGCCAGATCGAGGGTTGGACCAGCCGCTATGCCAAGGCCATCACCGAAGATGCACCACGCTGGGAGCAGGTTATCGCCTGGCTGCACGAGAAGATGCCCGCCGACCACCCCCGCCCCGGCATCGTGCACAACGACTACCGCTTCGACAATGTGATCCTCGACGCCGACAACCCGATGCGCATCATCGGCGTGCTGGATTGGGAAATGGCAACGATCGGCGACCCGTTGATGGACCTGGGCAACAGCCTGGCCTATTGGATCGAAGCTGATGACCCAGCGCCGGTACAGCTGATGCGCCGCCAGCCCAGCAACGCACCCGGCATGCTCAGCCGTCGCCAGTTCGTCGATTACTACGCCGAGCGCGCCGGCATCCGCCTGGACAACTTCGATTACTACTATTGCTACGGGCTGTTCCGCCTCGCCGGCATCGTCCAGCAGATCTACTACCGCTACTACCACGGCCAGACCCAGGACAAGCGCTTCGCTCAGTTCATCCACATGAACCGGCTGCTGGAGCAGATGGCCTTGCAGGTGATCGCCAAATCCACGCTCTGACGACAGACAACAAGGAAAACAGCATGTCCAAGACCCACTTGTTCGACCTTGACGGCAAGATCGCCTTCGTTTCCGGCGCCAGCCGCGGCATCGGTGAGGCCATCGCCCATTTGCTGGCCCAACAGGGCGCCCATGTGATCGTCTCCAGCCGCAAGCTGGACGGCTGCCAGCAGGTCGCCGAGGCGATCATCTCCGCCGGCGGCAAGGCGACGGCTGTAGCCTGCCACATTGGCGAGATGGAGCAGATTCAGCAGGTGTTCGCCGACATCCGCGAACAGTTCGGGCGCCTGGATGTATTGGTCAACAACGCCGCTACCAACCCGCAGTTCTGCAACGTGCTGGACACCGACCTGAACGCCTTCCAGAAGACTGTGGACGTCAACATCCGTGGCTACTTCTTCATGTCGGTGGAAGCCGGCAAGCTGATGCGCGAACACGGCGGCGGCAGCATCATCAACGTAGCGTCGATCAACGGCGTCTCGCCAGGGCACTTCCAGGGCATCTATTCGGTGACCAAGGCCGCAGTGATCAACATGACCAAGGTCTTCGCCAAAGAGTGTGCGCCGTTCGGCATCCGCTGCAACGCCTTGCTGCCGGGCCTGACCGACACCAAGTTCGCCTCGGCGCTGGTGAAGAACGACGCCATCCTCAACGCCGCCCTGCAACAGATCCCGCTCAAGCGCGTGGCCGACCCCAAGGAAATGGCCGGCGCGGTGCTGTACCTGGCCAGCGACGCATCCAGCTACACCACCGGCACCGCGCTCAACGTCGACGGTGGTTTCCTGTCCTGATCAGGCCTTGATCGCCTGCAAGGTGTAGCTCAGGGGCAGGCGTGACGGCTGATGGCGCAAGCGCCATTCGCCATCGGCGCCCAAGTCCATCTGCCCCGGCAGCGCCTCCCAGGGCAGGCTCTGGTGCTCGACCAGGCCTGTCAACTGCAGCCCGTGCGCCAGCAAGGCACTGATCACCTCGCCCAGGCCGTGGTTCCACTCGTGGGTTTCGGTGTGGACGAGGCGCTGATCGGTTTCAACGTACGTCTGGTCGTTGTGCCAGACCGTCGGGGCTTCGTGCTCGAAGTACGGGTATTCGATCTGCAAACAGTCCTGGTGGTCTTCGTTGACGGCCATCAGCATCGGGTGGCCATCACGCAGGAACAACCGCCCACCCGGCTTGAGCAAGGCTGCCACCGTGCGCGCCCAAGGTTCGATGCGGGGCAGCCAGCACAGTGCGCCGATGCCGGTGTAGACCAGGTCGAAGGTACCTGCCGGTAGCACTTGATCGGCCGCGTAGACATCCGCCTCCACATACTCGATAGGCACCGCGCAGCGCTCGGCCAGCGCCCGCGCCTCGGCCAGCGAAGCCGCGGAATAATCCAGGCCGCAAACCTTCGCACCAAGGCGTGCGAGCGAGAGGGTGTCGGTACCGATGTGGCACTGCAGGTGAACGGCGTTGAGCCCGTTGATATCACCCAGCAGCGGCAGGTCGAAGCGAACGGTTTCGGAAAGGTGCGTCGGGCGCTCGACCAGCAGCTCGACCTCATAGTCTTGCGAGGCGGCATGCAAGGGCGCGCGTTCGTCCCAACTGGTGCGGTTGAGTTGCAGTGATCGGTCCATGGCTAAAAATGTCCTTTTACGTGTACTGGTTTACTACAGGCAAGTTGCCGCAGCTGCACGTCGCTGCAGTGCCACGCCGTCATTTTTTTGCGCGTAATAGTCGACCCGCGCCCCGCCCGCCTGCGGATACACATCCACGAACGCCTCGGCATCGCGGGTATACACAGTCAAACCACCCTGTTTGCGCGGCTCCAGGTAGCCACTGGCATCGTCCCCGAACACCGCCTCTTCCTGCCAGCTGAACTGGATGCACTGGGCGACCAGCTCTGGCGCTTTGTGCGAGTCGAGCTGCGCGGTCGGCTTGCCGCCGCGTGCCGTCTCCATGGTCGCTGAAGCACAACCGGCCAGCACCAGCGCCACAGCTATCGGCAGAATCGCACGCATGTTCCATCCTCGGGGTAAAAAAGAATGCGACTCTAGCACTGGCGGGCATTGCGCGTGAATGGCCGTGTGGTCAACCCACTTCGCCCAGCGCCGCCATGTGCACGGTGTTGCGCCCGGCGGCCTTGGCCTGGTACAGCGCCGCATCGGCCTGGGCAAGCAGGCTGGCGGTGCTGTCCTTGGCCCCGGGCACCCCACACCACAACCCGACACTGAAACGCAGCTCGATTTCATCGCCGGCGAAGCGTGCCGGGCTGCGGGCGATGGCCTCACGCAGGCCCTGCAGGGCTGCCATCGCGCCAACGTGGTCGGTGCCGGGCAAGAGCAGCAGAAACTCCTCGCCGCCATAACGACCGAGGCTGTCCCCCTGGCGCAAGCGTTGCTGCAACTGGCGCACGCAGTGGCACAGCACCTCGTCACCGGCCAAGTGCCCGTAGAGGTCGTTGATGCGTTTGAAGTGATCGATGTCGATCATGGCCACGGCCAAGCTGCTCTGCGTGCCCCGTGCGCGGTCAAGCTCCAGGGCGAAGCGTTCGAGGATCGCCCGACGGTTGAAAGTGCCGGTCAGTACATCGCGCAGGGCCAGGTGCTGCAGACGTGATTCGCTGCGTTCCTTGGCCATCAGCACCAACCCGATCGAATACATCATCACCGTGACCGTGCCGATCGCCACAGAGATGCTCTGCTTGAGGTTGCTGGTGTCGTAGCGCATTTCCACAGCCGTGCCATTGGCCACTGCCACGGCGCGCATGCCCAGCCCGACCAAGCTGATCAGCGCACCGATTTGCAGCAACAGGTGCGCCCTGCCCGGCCGCTCGACGTAACGCCGCGCCCAATAGAGGATCATCGAACACTGCAGCATCAGTACCAGTGTCGCCAGCAGCATGCGGGGTTCAAGGGTATCGAGCAGCAGCATCACCCCCACCAGCATGAAAGCCGGAATGATGAAGATCAGCCGCCACGGGATCACTTGCTCGCGCACCCTGAACAGGCTGGCCGAATAGAACGCCAGGGCCAGTGACAACAGACTGTTGCCCAGCCCATAGCTGAGCCACAACGGGGCCTGGGCATAGAGTGTGTAGCACACATAGGCCAGGGCATGTACCAACAGCCCGCAACCGGTCAGCAGCAGGTTGTCGCGGCGGTTGCTGCGGCCGACCAGCAACAGGCAGAAGGCCAGAATGGTTGCCACCAGGGCAACCGCGGCGAACAACGTGGGGGTGTGGGCGATCATCGTGATTCACCGTGTGGCAGTTTGCCGTCTTGGCTGCGGCTTACTGTGAAGTTTAGGTGCCAGCCACCGGCTCGGCCATGACCGAGCGAGACAGAACAGCAGCCGGCAGGCACGCCGCTTATCGCGAGCATGACAAATTTTTGCCTGCCAAGGAAACCAAATGGATCGATCCCAGTCTCAGAAAGTGTCCCGTAAACCTTTGCGGATCAAGGACCTATATCGTGATGACCCGCCTTGCAAGCTTTTCGTTGATTGCCGCCATCCTGCTGACCGCTGGCTGCCACAGCCATCGCTATCATGACGACGACGATGGCTGGCGTGATCGCGACCGTGGCCACCGCCACCACCATCGGCATGACCGCGACGATGACGATGACAACCGTCAATACCGCGGTGACCGTTACTACCGCTGAAGCGTCTTTGCAACCCTGACCCGCCGCCCGCTGCGCGGCACCTTAACCTGATGATTCCTTTTGAGGTTCGTACCATGCGTCTGACTCTGCCTTCCCTTGCTCTCGGCCTGCTGCTGTGCCAGGGCGCTTTCGCCGGTGACGGTACCGCCGCCATTGGCGGTGGCCTGGGTGGTGTTCTGGGTAATGTTGTCGGTCAACAGATCGGCGGCAGCACCGGCGCTGCCATCGGTGCTGGCGTTGGCGGCGCTGCGGGCAGTGCGGTCGGCGCACGCAAGGGCAACCGCACCGAAGCCGTCATCGGCGGTGGCCTGGGTTCAGCTGGCGGTTCGCTGCTGGGCGGCAAGGTCGGCGGCTCTGCCGGTTCGACCATCGGTGCTGGCCTGGGCGGCGCGGCCGGTGGTGCCATCGGCAACCACATGGGCGACAACAACGGCAAGAAACATCGCCGTCACCGTCACTGATCCAGGTGACCGAGGGGCTGCTCTGCAGCCCCTTTTGCTTCTGAAACCCTGCAACACGTCAACACACCCTTCACCCCAAGCTGGCACACTGGCTGCTAATGTCTACCGTGCCCCTGTGTGAAGGAACACCCCCTCCCCATGAACCAAGAGCTGCTCTGGGTCCTCGGCCTGCTGGCCATCGTCGTCGTCCTGTTCATCATCAACCGCCCGCGCATGGACGTGGTCGCCCTCATGGTGATTCTCGCCCTGCCGTTGTCGGGCATCCTTACCGTGGAGCAGGCCCTGGCCGGCTTCAGCGACCCCAACGTGGTACTGATCGCAGCCCTGTTCGTGATCGGCGAAGGCCTGGTGCGCACCGGCATCGCCTACCGCATTGGCGAGTGGATGAGCGAGCGGGCAGGCAACAGTGAAGCGCGCCTGCTGGTACTGCTGATGGTGTCGGTCGCAGGCCTGGGTTCGGTCATGAGCTCGACCGGGGTGGTGGCGATCTTCATTCCGGTGGTACTGAGCATCGCCGCGCGCCTCAAGCTGTCGCCCAGCCGCCTGATGATGCCCCTGAGCTTCGCCGGCTTGATCAGCGGCATGCTCAGCCTGGTGGCCACCCCCCCCAACGTGGTGGTGCACAGTGAACTGGTACGCCATGGCGAACAGGGTTTCAACTTCTTCAGCTTTACCCCCTTCGGCCTGGTGGTGCTGGTGCTGGGCATCGGCTACATGCTGCTCACCCGCCACTGGCTCAACGGCGAAGTGCGCAAGGACGGCCGTGTAGAAACCCGTCGTACGCTGCTCGACCTGGTGCTGGACTACAAGCTCAATGGCCGCGAGCGGCGCCTGCGCATCCGCCCCCACTCGCCGCTGATCGGTCACACCCTGGGCGAGCTGGAACTGCGCACCCGGCATGGTGCCAACGTGATCGGCATCGAGCGCCAGCACAAGTTCACCACGCGGGTAATCGCGGCCGACTCCAACACGGTGCTGCACCAAGGTGACGTGCTGCTGCTCGACCTATTCGCCAACCGCGACGACCTGCGCAGCCTGTGCCAGACCATGCAGCTGGAACCCCTGCACTTCAAGGCGGCCTACTTCATCGATCAGTCCCAGGAACTGGGCATGGCCGAAGTGTCACTGCCCCCCGGCTCACAGCTGATCGGCAAGAGCATCCTCGAACTGGCGTTTCGTAGCCGCTTCGACCTCAACGTGGTCGGTTTGCGCCGTGAACAGGCGGCCATCGAGGAACAACTGGTGGAAGAAAAACTGCGCCTGGGCGATACCCTGCTGGTGGTAGGCCCCTGGAAAGCCGTGCGGCAACTGCAAAGCAAACCCCACGACTTCCTGGTGTTGAGCCTGCCCGCCGAGATCGATCAGGTGGCCCCGGCCCGCAGACGAGCGCCGCAAGCGTTGCTAAGCCTGGCGGTGATGGTCGGGCTGATGGTCAGCGGCGCGGTGCCCAACGTCATCGCTGCATTGATCGGCTGCCTGCTGATGGGCGCGGGCCGCTGCATCGACATGAACAGCGCCTACCGGGCAATCCATTGGCAAAGCCTGGTGCTGATCGTCGGCATGCTGCCCTTCGCCCAGGCCCTGCAGAAAACAGGCGGTATCGACCTGGCGGTGACCGGGCTGGTCAGTGTGCTCGGCAGTGCCGGGCCGAGTGCCATTCTTGCCTGCCTGTTCGCCGTGACCGCAGTGATCGGCCTGTTCATCTCCAACACCGCCACCGCAGTGCTGATGGCGCCGGTGGCAATCAGCACTGCCACGCAACTGGGCATGTCGCCCTACCCCTTTGCCATGACCGTGGCACTCGCCGCATCGGCCGCGTTCATGACGCCGGTCTCGTCACCGGTCAACACGCTGGTGCTGGGCCCTGGGCAATACCGGTTCGGTGATTTCGTCAAAGTCGGCGTGCCATTCACCTTGTTGGTGATGCTGGTGACCGTGCTGATGGTCCCGTGGTTCTTTGGATTGTAGAGAAATCGACAGGGGATGCAGGCAATTTGGCATTATCCTGCAGGATCGCGGCAGATTGACATCAAGTACCCTGTCGAAACACACTGATACGTAATTGCCCCAGGTGCTTTAAGCCGTTGTCCTGGATTTCGTTTCCGCTTGCCGGTCGAGTTCATGGTTTTTCCAGCCCAATCGCGCTTGTTGCCCTACCTCGCTCTGCTTTGCCTGACTTTTGCCCTGACCCTCGGTGGCATCCTGGCACGTCCGATCGAGTCCCTGTCGCTGTTCTGGCCAGTCAACGCGGCCCTGGTCGGCGTGCTGTTGCGCTACCCCCGCCAGGCCAATGCCCTCGGCTTTACCCTGGTCTGGCTGGCCATGGTGGCGGCCGACCTGCTGTGTGGCAGCGACTGGAAGCCGGCCCTTTGGTTCAACCTGTGCAACCTGGGCATGGTGTTCACTGTCTGGCAGTTGCTGTCGCGGGTGCCGCGCCTGCACCGACGCATGCGCAGCCCGCATGGCGTACTCAGTGTGTTTGGCGCTTGCGCCGCCGGCGCGATGGTCGCGGCGAGCCTGGCGTCGATCATGGCCGCCCCGTGGTTCGAGCAATCGCTGCAGGCCACCTGGCTGGCCTGGTTCAGTGAGCAATTCTCAACCAGCGTACTGGTGCTGCCAGTGCTGCTGACGGCGCCCTCGGCGCGGGCACTGCTGCGCGGTGGCGCCCAGGCGGTGCGTTTGCCGCCCTTGCTGGTACTGCTTGCCTCGCTGGCCTTCAGCATCGCGTTCGGGGGGCCAGGCGCCATTGCCTTCCCGATTGCCGCCCTGCTGTGGTGTGCCTGGACCTACCCGCCGTTTCTGGTTTCGCTGCTGACGTTGACCGCCGGCAGCACGCTGATTGTCGCGGTCGCGCAAAACCTCATGCACTTCAGCGTGCCGCAAAGCGAACCGGGAGTCACCACACTGATGTCGGCCCGCCTGGGCATCGCCATGCTGGTGCTCGGGCCGCTGGTGGTGGCGTGTGTCAGCCAGGCCAACCGCAGCCTGATGGCGCGTCTGGCGCATCAGGCCACCATCGATCACCTGACCGGTGTGCTGACCCGCAGCGCATTCACCCGCCGTGCCAACGCGCTGCTCGACAGCCGCCAGCAACATGGCCAGGCGCTACCGCTGACCTTGATGATGCTGGATATCGATCATTTCAAAGCGATCAACGATGTGCACGGCCACGCGGTCGGTGACAAAGTCCTGCGCCAGTTCGCCCGCACCCTGCAGGACCAGTTGCACGAAGGCCAACTGTTCGCACGCATGGGGGGCGAGGAGTTCGTCGTGGTCCTGCCTGGCCTTGCGCCGGAGCGGGCCAAATTCACCGCCGAGCGCCTGCGCCGAGCGGTGCAGGACCTGCACGTGGTGCAGGCCGACCATCGCCTGCAAATTACCGTGAGCATCGGCCTGGACGGTTGCGCCGCCGATACGCCGGCACCGAGCCTTGACGAGTTGCTGGCCCGCGCCGACCAGGCGCTGTACCGGGCCAAGGCCCATGGCCGCAACCGTGTCGAGCAGGCCGAAGCACAGCGCCAGGTGGTCTGATTCAGCCGGCCAGCAAGTCCCAGGACAACTTGGCAATCAGTACGCACAGCAGGATCAAGAACAGCCCACGCACGAAACCTGCACCCTTGCGCACCGCCAGCCAGGTACCCGTCAGTGCACCGAGGATGTTGCAGGCCGCCATCGGCAAGGCGATGGCGTACAGCACATTGCCCGACGGCACGAAGAACACCAGCGCCGCCAGGTTGGTCGCGATGTTCACCACCTTGGCCGAAGCCGAGGCATGCAGGAAGTCCAGGGCGAAAAAGCGAATGAACAGGAAGATCAGGAAGCTGCCGGTACCCGGCCCGAACAAGCCATCGTAAAAGCCGATCGCCCCGCCGATCACTACCGCCAGGCACTGCTCTTTACGGCCGATCCGGGTGGGTTTGTGCAGCGTGCCGAAATCCTTCTTGCAGAATGTGTAGATCGCCATCAGTACGATCATCACCAGCACGGCCGGGCGCATCACACTGGGCGGCACCAGCGATACCGTGGCGGCGCCGGCAAACGACATGACGAAAGCACTGAGTGCTGCAGGCACGATCAGCCCCCAGTCCAGCGTGACCTTGCGGATGAACGAGCGCGCCGCAAAGGCCGTACCGCATACCGAGGCCAGTTTGTTGGTACCGAGCAAGGCCGCCGGTTGCGCGGTGGGCAGCACGTTGAACAGCGCCGGGATCTGAATAAGCCCGCCACCGCCCACGGCAGCGTCGATCAATCCGGCGGCGAAAGCGAATACAGAAAGTACGGCGATATCCATCATGACGCGGCTCCAGGCAGTGAGTCAGGCTGCAAGGCTAATCAAAGTGCCGCGCTTGTGTTGAAATGCCACATTGCGAAAACTGCAATGAGGGCCACGCAATGGCATTGGACATGCTCAGGGAGATTCAGGCGTTCGTCAGTGTCGCGCACAAGCGCAGCTTCGTCGCCGCAGCACGCGCCCTGGGGCGCTCACCCAGCGCGGTGACACGCGCGATACAAACCCTGGAAGACAACGCAGGCAGTAAACTGCTCAACCGCAACGCCAATACCGTGACCTTGACCGAAGCCGGCGAGCGCTTGCTGCCCCATGCCGAACGCTTGCTGGATGTGCAACGTGATGCGGTCGATGAGTTGGCCGCGCTCAGCGGTAGCGCACAAGGCTGGATCCGTTTTGCCGTGCCGCAATTGCTCGGTGAGCATGTGCTGCCCCGGGTGCTCGCCGAGTTTTCCCAGCGCCATCCACAGGTGACCCTGGACGTGCAGTACAGCGATGCCGCCCTGGACCCGCTGCTGGACAAGTTCGACTTCGTGGTGCGCGGGGCCTTTCCGCAATCCAGCGAACTGATTGGTTATCCGCTGTGGGGCTACCCACGCCATCTCTATGCAAGCCCAAGCTACGTAGCCGTGGCCGGCAACCCGCAACACCCGGAGGCGCTGCAGAACCACGCACTGATTGTGCATACCGCCCCACGCATTCTCAAAGCCTGGCACTTCTGCCGTGATGGCCAGATCACCAGCCTGCGCCCGACGCCACGGCTTCGCCTGGGCTCAGGCGACGCGGTCTACCACAGCACGCTGGCCGGAGCCGGCATCGCCCGCCTCGCAGCCTGGGTAGGCGAAGCCCAGGTCAAGGCCGGGCGCCTGGTGCGGGTGTGCCCTCAATACCGCTTGACCTCCAGCACAGGCCAGGACCCACAAATGCACGCGCTGTACCCTGCTGGCGAGTTGCCCGCACGGGTGCGCGAGCTGTTGCAGGCCTTGCGCCGCGCCGGGCTGTCGGCCTGACGCAAACGCTGCAAAAGGACTGTTCAAATTCTGCTCAATCTAACAGAGCCCGCTGCAGGCTTGGCTTACAGCATTTTATCCACAGACCTACCCACGTTTTTTGTGGACAGATTTCCCAACGCAAAGAAAGACTTATCGCACCTGCAGCAACGCAGTATTGGCCAGCTTGACCAATTCGATCCACTCAAGGGTGCTGATCACTCCCGACTGTTCCAGCGCACCGGCACTGCGTAGCGCCTCATCGTAACCCTCCTCATCGAGGGCACCTTGCGCGAGAAAACGGCTACGCCACTCCAGCATGGCTGAAGTGCCTTCCTTACATTCCATGTGTGTATCGACTCCAGGGCAAAAGACCGGCCCGCAACGTGGGCCGTATGGGGGCGGGGCAGACTACACGAGCCATTTGCACTTGAGAATTAATTTCACCTACCGCTGATGTAGCGATGGCAATTAATAGAAGTTGCCGAGCAGGCAGGGGTGGGCCCATCTGGCGAATCAGACGGGCCGCAGAGGGGAAAGTGTGGAGAATGTCAGCTTGGCGGGATAGTGCCCAAAATACCTATCAGAAAGGCCAGTAGCAGAAAACCACCCAGGAACAGCGTCAGCTTGCCCATCGGAACCTCTACAGTGTGATACGGGAATGGGCATATTGTCGTGCCTGGCCTGATACGGTTACAGATTCAGGTTTGCAGAAAAAAAGCAGATCAGATGCAGCCAGCCCCCCACTCACGCTGATCAAAAGTCGCAGTCTGCACCAAGCCCGTACTCGCCAAGCCAACCTCAACTGACCCGCTGATAACCACCAACCACCCCGCCTCTCGACATCACCCACTGCCATAACTGAATGTCCCGTGCGCGAAACGCGCCTGCACACGACAGCAGGTAGTAGCGCCACATCCGTCGAAAGCGCTCGCCCAGTTCATTGGCAAAATACTGCCAGTGCGCCTCGAAATTTGAGTACCAGGCCATCAACGTACGGTCGTAGTCGGCGCCGAAGTTGTGCAAGTCCTCGACCACCAGCAAACCGTCGGCGGCATCACCGATCTGGCCAATCGACGGCAGGTCGCCATTGGGGAAGATGTACTTGTCGATCCAGCGGTCCGGTACGTCACGGCGGCGATTCTTGCCGATGGTGTGCAACAGCAGCAGGCCTTCATCGTCGAGACAGCGGGCTGCTACCTCCATGAAGCATGGTGTGTCCTTGTCGGTTTTGGAGATCGGACGCGCTGTCAGCGGTCACCCTGGTGCAGGTACAGCACCACTTCCAGTTCCTTGCGCAGCCAGGGCTGTTCGATCTGCGGCAAACGGGCCTGCAGTTGCCGGGCGACCCAACGCTGGCCGCGGGCAATGAACAGCAACCGTTCTTGCAGGTTGCTGATGGCCATGGCCTTGGCATGAAACTCCCCCATGCCTGCGCCCGGCTTTGCGTCCAGGCGTTCCAGGCAATGGCGCAGCCGTCGGCAGCTTTCTGCTTCGCCGTGGTGCAGTTGTTCCAAACGCAGCAACAGCGCCGGGTCGTCGGTTTCGCGCGCACTGTCGAGCATCAGCCGGGCACCGGCCCGCTCAGCCCGCATGAGCATGCGCAACCAGTCAATCAGGTCATCGGCGGGCGGTTGGGGAGAAATCGGTACTTCACAAGCATGTGACATGAGAAAGCTCCTGAAGCCGCTCTGGGACGCGGCGACAGGAGGAGCTTAGAGCGCTCGGGCGCTGAAAATAATTGAAATTAAATGGGCTTTGGCTGCATTAAATTGAATACAAGTGCTGCAAACACTAATTTGATGCATTTTTTTTGCAGTTATAGCAAAAGCTGCCTGACACGCTGCGCCGCAACAGGCTCAAGTGCCTTAATTGCTACATAAGGTTTCACAACACACGGTGAACCTGCATCACTCCGCTGCAGGAGCATGGCGCTATCAAAATCTTTCCAAAACCCACAAACCCGCGGCCTTGAGCGCCATCTGAAATACACGATTTGAAACGGACGGATGCAAGATTTGTAGGATCTTTTCCCGCTATCTGTAGGGAGAATCCAGGCGGTGACGTTTCCCTGTATGTAACATCAGTTTCATCGGCAAATTCGAGCTGCTACGGTCAGGTTTTCCTACAACGGCATGGACGCCCACCGCATGAGAAAAGCATGGACCCGTTAGACGCTTCAGCCCTGAAACTGCAGAAAAACCTGCTGACACTGCGCCAGGCGCGTGATCGCTTAAGAAGGGAAGGCAACCACACGCAAGCCGATGAACTTGCACAGCAGATCGCACGGATCGAGACGGTGTTGGCCACCGTGTCAGGCGTGGTCAAACCGCCGACTTTGCAATAAGCGCCCACTGCCGCACCATCGGTGCCAACTTTTTCTTGCGTACAAGGCTCGAACCTGTGCAAACGCCCGTAGAATCTGCGTTCTCCAACAAAAGGATTCTGTGATGTTCATTGGAAGAATTGCCGAACTGACTGGCTGCACCCCGAAAGCCATCCGACTCTACGAACAGCTGGGCCTGATCAATGAGCCCGAACGTCAAGGCCGGTACCGCCTGTACGATGCCCACCACCTGGAAATGGTCCGTCTCATCCGCAAGGCGCAAACCGCCGGCTTCAAGCTGGCCGAGATGAGCCCTTTGATTGCGGCAAAGAACGCACTCAAAACCTTCCCGCTGGCATTGGCCAATGACGCTGTCGACGCCAAACGCCAACAGGTCAGTGAGCAGATCGCGACGTTGCACGCGCTGGACCGTCACCTGATCGAACTCAAAGGCGAGATGAACGCCCTGTTTGGCCAGCAAACCCAGGCATGTCCTCGTACGGCTGGGTCGCTCGCCTGCCAAGATAGTTGAATGCCGACCTCAAGCTGTCGCCAGGAGACCGCGGGCTGTAGCCCAGTTCCCGGCGAGCCTTCGCGATGCTGTATTCCTGCCTGACGTCATGGAACAGCCGCACCTGGCTCAGCATCAGCTGAGCCGGTCTGCCGGTCAGGCTCGCTATGCGCTCCTGTGCCCAGGCGACACACATCAGTAACCAGCGCGGCGCTGGCGGTGGCAAACGATAACCCGCCCCCTCTGCATTGGCGGCCTCCAACAGATCAGCCAATGACGAGGAGTGCGCGTTCGCGAGGATGTAGCGCTGCCCGGCGCGCCCCTTCTGTGCAGCCAGAATCAAGCCCTGCGCTACGTCTCGCACGTCCACGAAGTTGAAATGGAACCCCGGGTCCAGTGGCATCTGCCGTTGACGCACGGTTTCGAGAAAATTCATGGTGTCGGTGAGTTGGGTCGCATTGGGCCCGATCATGGCCGAAGGCAGCACCGCGACCATCCACAGGTCCAGCTCCCGGGCGGTCTGCCAGGCCATTCGCTCGGCAAGTATCTTCGACTTGTAGTAGGCATTCTCGGCCTCGTCGTTCCAGCTGTGCTCATCCAGCGGCTCACCATCGTGCCCGATCGCCGCCACCGAGCTCACATACACCACCCGTTGCACACCCGAACGAGACGCGGCCTGCAGCACCGTGCGGGTGCCCCGCACATTGGGCTCGACAATCTCGGTTTCTGGCTGTCGGGCCCAATGCCTGAACACGGCGGCGACCTGAAACAGGATTTCAACGCCGGTCATGGCCTTGAGCAAAGACGGCTCATCTTGCAACTCGGCATAAACCAGTTCGCAATCCAGCCCGTCAAAAGGTTCAGTCCTGGACGTATCGCGCACCCCGGCCCGCACACGGTAGCCCTGATCGAGCAACGCCCGGACCAGGGTATTACCCAGATGCCCATTGGCGCCTGTCACCAGACATAACTTGCTCACAGCACCTCCTTGTGACGGAACTCGGCCGCACTTGATCGCCACAGCTTAAAGTCTGTCCCTAAGGGCATAGTCAAGCGAAAAACGGGGCGTTAGTTGCAACTTCTCATCAAGAAACATTTTGATACATCTACACAGCAGCTTATTTATAAGGGGCAACTTGAGACGAGCGTTCCACTTAAGAGCAAAGCCCATATAAAACAGGGCTTTGAGCATCTGCCCTATAGGACAGATGATGACAATTCTTCACAGACTTATTTCGAAAGTCACCGATTGAGTTAATCGGAAACCACTGATAGCATTTCGACACAGCCCAACTTAACCCCGCTGACTGACCCTGCATGGACGCATCAATGGCTATCAAACTCTATAATCACGCCACGCTCTAGCTCCTCACACGGACGTTCCTGCTTCGCCCCACACCCTTAGCCACACCTGCAACTTGCGCAGCGACTTTGCTGCGCGGCATCGGCGTGAGCAAAATAAAAAAGTCACTCTTCGCTCCAAGGCGTGCTCCATGTTAAAAGCATTCACCTTCGCACTTTCAGCGCTGCCTGTTACTGTGCTCGCTGGAACGCTCGACGTCGATTCCAAACTCTCTTACCAGGCCGCCGAAAACCTGGCAGTGAAGAAACTTTCAAAGTCAGAACTTCGCTTTTACAACGCCCTGTCTTATCAAACCGATACCGATGCCCGGTTTTTTCTTTCCACCCGCTTGCGCTGGAACATGAGCGGCCAACTTGAGCCGGGAGCGCCCGACCAAACGGCACTTTCGCCCCTCAGCGATGGCCGTAAAATCTACGACAATTACCCCTTTCAGTTCGAACTCCGCGAAGCCTACTTCAGGGACTCGCTGGGTGAAGCCGGGACCCTGACGCTGGGCAAACAGCAGGTGGTGTGGGGCCAGGCGGACGGTGTCACGGTACTGGATATCGTCAACCCCATGAACTACCGGGAGTTCATCCTGGAAGATCCAGAAGAGGCGCGGATCCCGCTGTGGATGGCCAATGTGGTGGTGCCCGTAGGCCCGTTCGACATGCAGGTATTGTGGATTCCCGACCAGACCTACACTGACTTTCCCAACTACAACGAAGGCGAATTCGCCATTCGCTCTCGCCGCCTGATCCCCCAGGCGCCTGCTGGCCTGGGGATCCCGGTAAACCGGCGCAGGGCCGAACGCCCTGATCGGCCCGTCAAGGATTCGGACATCGGCCTGGCCCTGACAACCAGCGTCGAGTCATGGGACTTCTCGCTCAACTACATGTATCACTACAACGACGCGCCGTTCTTCGAATCACGCCTGACCTTTGAAAATATGGGGCCGGTGATCGAAGTACGCGAACGCTATGAGCGGACCCACACGGTCGGTGCAAGTGCCAGTACCTCGATCAATGACTTTGTCCTGCGTTCAGAGCTGGCACACGCCACCCAGCGTTCGGTCATCGATTATGACCCCAACAGTGCCAATGGCCGCTTTCAAACCAACGAAACCAGCTACGTCATCGGCCTGGATTACTACGGCATCACAGAAAGTGTTCTCAGTGCGCAGTTCTATCAAAGCATACTGGGCGACACCAACGCCTATTTGCCACGCGATAAAGTCGACAACATCATGACCTTTCTTTATCGCAAAGACCTGATGCACCAACGGGACACCTTCGAAGCACAATGGTTGACCAACCTGAATGATGGCGATGGGCTTGTGCGCCTGGAATATGCATCAAAGCTGTCAAAAAGCCTAAAAGCCACCGTGAGCCTGGATATCTTTCATGGCGACCCGAATGGCCTGTTCGGACAGTTTCACAACAATGATCGCGTGCAAGTTAAACTCGACTATTTCTTCTGACCCGGCCCACCGCTTTGTGTGTTTCGTCACCCCTTTCTGCGAGCGTAAACCATGCCTACCATCAATGATAAATTCAAAGATGCTGTTACCCAGAATAAAGCCCTCTGGACATTCTGCGACAGCAATCGTACTTACCCGATTGCCGAACTGGACAGCCAGGTAGCGGTCTGTGCCGCGAAGCTGTCGGCATTGCAACTTGCGCCGCAAAGCCGCGTGGGCCTGGTACTAAATAACAGCATCGAATTGGTCACTTACCTGTTGGCGTGCTGGCGCCTGAATCTGGTGGCCGTACCCTTGCGAACCAAATCGGGCAAATACCTGAACTACGCCGAGTTTCTTGCCGGTTGTGACCGTTCCTGCGGGTTCAGCCTGGTGGTGTGCGATGCCAGCATCGCTGCAGAAGACATCGCGGCGTGGCGCTCGCACACAGGCCTGGCCATCCACTCGGAGCCGGGGTTCAACCCTCAAGGCGCACCTGGTCAGCCGTTGCCTGCCCAGGCCCAGCCCGCCGATATGGCGATCATCCAGTTCTCGTCGGGCAGTACCGGCTTCCCCAAGGGGGTCATCGTCACCCACGAGATGGTCATCAACCAGCTCAGGCATATCGAACGCGCCCACACGGCCAGCCGGGATGGCGTTGCGCTGCGCAACTGCGCCTCCTGGACGCCGATCCATCATGACATGGGGCTGTTCACCGGCGTGCTGCTGCCCATCTACAGCGCCTGCAACCACCTGCTGGCCACCCCGGATTACTTCATGCGCAACCCCGCGCGCTGGTTCCGGCAGTTGTCCGAGCACCAGGTGGACCTGAGCTTCATCACCAACTCGGCGCTGGTCGCGGCCCTGCGCACGGTCAAGCGGCTGTATGGCGATGAGCAGGTCGATCTGTCGCGCCTTCACCTCTACATCTCGGCAGAAAAAATCAGCGCGCAGGTGCTGAACAAGGTCAAGGAGCGCTTCGCGCCACTGAAGTTGCTGGCAGAACACATCCACTCGGCATATGGCATGGCGGAAAACAGCCTGGGGGCAAGCTGCAGCAAGCGCGGCGAACTCAATACCCTGGCCGTGACCATCGGCGCCGATGGCGATGTGCACGTAACGACCGCCGGCGCCGAAGGCAGTGTCGAGCTGGTTTCAGCAGGTTACGCCAACCTTCATCACCGGATCACCGTGCGTGACGCTGACGACCAACCGCTGCCGGCACTCAAGCTGGGTGAAATCCACATCGAAAGCGACTGCCTGACCCCAGGCTATCTGAACATGCCCGAAGCCACGCAGGCCAAGCTTGCAAACGGCCGTCTACGCACGGGTGACCTGGGCTTCTTCCATGAGCAGGAACTGTACTTCTACAGCCGCCAGGACGACTTGATCGTCATCGGTGGGCGCAACATCGTCCCCGACGATATCGAAGAAACGGTGGAGGATTTCGAGTTCGTCAGAGCCTCGGGTAGCGCGCTGTTGGCGATGGAGAACACCCAGAGCGGTTTGATGGAGCTGCACCTGGTACTCGAAGGCGATGCGAACGCCAGCAGCGAGGCACGCGCAGAAATGCAAAAAGCCCTCACGCTGGCCGTGCTGGACACCCACGACGCCCTGTTGAACCGGGTTCATTTCTGCCCGCGCGGCAGTGTCGAAAAGACCTCAAGCGGAAAAAAACGTCGCCGGGTCATTCGCCAACGTCTGCTCGACCGGCAACTGGTTCCCTTCGCGGCCCAGATACCTGTGCCGTAATCGTTCAACGCCAGCCCAATACCCCGCTTTCATTTCCTGCGCTCACACATGGATCAGTGACCCGATGAACACGTTCGCAATGGCCCCCCTGCCTGCCCTTTCGCCGCTTACCCAGACCACCGTCAGCGAGTGGATTTTCCACTGGTTGGCAGAGCGAGATTACGACGAATACCTGTCGATCTGCGCCGATACACCGTTCTCCGAGATGGGCCTAAGCTCTATCGATGCCGTTGAGCTCGCCAGCGAGCTCGCCCACGCCTCTAAGGTGCCCCTGGACTCCACCATCGCCTGGCATTACCCGACCCCGGCCACCCTCGCCGGCTACATCGCCGGTGCCTCCGCGCCCCTTGAGCCAGAGCAGCCCGCGCCCACAGGGCTACCCGCCGCCGCTGCCAATACCGCGTTCCAGCACCTGGACGAACAGGCGATGGCCGACCTGCTTGAAAGCCTGCTAAGCCCTGCCGGCCAGGCACCCCAGGCCCGCTGACTGCGGATCTGCACCCGGGGTTCCCGGGTGTTTTCGGCGATAGCGCTCGAACGCCATCCCTTTTCATCGGGCGGGTTCCTGACTGCGGCTGAACGCCTGCCGCAGGCCGGCCCGTGCTCGTCGCCCAGAGCAACACGCACAACGTCCAGCTCGCAGCCGTGCGAGTGATGGTTAAATTCTTGAGAGCAAACACATTGAAATCGACAGACACTCAGCCTTCGGGCATCAAGGCGCTTCTGGCAAACTCTGTCTCTGAAATCCTCAGCCTGAGGCAAAAAGTCGAGCACCTGCAGGCCGGGATCGACGAGCCCATCGCCATCGTCGGCATGGGTTGCCGGTTCCCCGGCGGGGCCAATACGCCCGAGGCGTTCTGGCAGCTGCTCAAGGAAGGCGTCTGTGCAGTGCGTGACATGGGCGACGCGCGCTGGTCATCGGCCGATTACTACCACCCCGATGCCGAAGCCGCCGGCAAACTCTACAGCCAGCATGCCGGGTTGCTCGACCGGGTCGATCATTTCGACGCCCAGCGATTCAAGCTGCCAGCCCATGAAGCGAACGCGATGGATCCACAGCAACGCCTGTTGCTGATGGTCTGCTGGGAAGCCCTGCGTAACGCCAACCTCGACCTGCCCGCGCTGAAGGGCAGCAAGACCGGCGTATTTCTAGGCATGAGCACCAGCGACTACTCACGCTTGGCCGTCGACCCCCTGGTACCAGAGGCCATTGACGCCTACGCCTGCCTTGGCAATGCGCACAGCGTGGCGGCCGGGCGCATTGCCTATCTGTTCGGCTTCCATGGGCCGGCATTGGCGCTGGATACGTCCTGTTCCTCCTCGTTGCTCAGCGTGCACCTGGCCTGCAAGAGCTTACGAGCAGGCGAATCGACAATGGCCCTGGCGGGCGGCGTCAACCTGATCCTGTCGCCGGAGAACAGCATCGGCCTGTCCAGAATGCAGGCCTTGTCCCGCCATGGGCTCTGCCGCACCTTCGATGCCGAGGCCGACGGCTACGTGCGCGGCGAAGGCTGTGGTGTGGTCGTGCTCAAGACCTTGAGCCAGGCGCGCCTGGACAATGACCACATCTACGCGGTAATCCGTGGCTCGGCGGTCAACCACGACGGCGCCAGCAATGGCCTGACAGCCCCCAACGGGCGCATGCAACAGGAGGTGATCGAGCAGGCACTCAAGCAGGCCCGGCTCAGCCCCGGCGACATCGACTATGTGGAAACCCACGGCACCGGTACCCCGCTGGGCGACCCCATCGAAGTCAACGCCCTGCTGCGCGCCTTGCGCCAGGCCCCCGCCGAAAACCCATTGCTCATCGGCTCGGTGAAGACCAACATCGGCCACCTCGAATCGGCCGCGGGCATTGCCGCGCTCATCAAGTTGTGCCTTTCGCTCAAGCATCAACTGATTGTGCCGCACCTGCATTTTGCCAAGCCCAATCCGCATATCAACTGGGCGACTGACAAGCTCGAAGTGCCCACCCAGTGCCGCCCCTGGCCACAGCAGGAGGCACTGCGCCATGCCGGCGTCAGCGCATTTGGCCTGAGCGGCACCAATGTGCACATGGTCCTGTCCTCGGCAGAAGAGGCGCAACAGCCGCCAGCCGAGCACTTCCCAGGCGTGCTGACCTTCTGCGCCACGAGCGCCGAAACCCTGGCACAGACCAGCGTGCGCTGGAGCGACTTCCTGCGCGACAGCACCCTGCCCTACGCCGACATCTGCAGCAGCAGCAATGCCTACCGACACAACGCCAAGCACCGCCTGAGCGTGGTCGCCGACCGTGCAGAAGACGCTCAGGCGCTGTTGCAGCGGTTTGCCGCCGGCGAACGCCCCGCCCAGGTTCATCAGGGTGCAATACCGGGCGCGCGCGCCGAGATGTGCATGCTGTTCACCGGCCAGGGTTCACAGTACGCCGGCATGGGCCAGCAGCTCTACGCCACCCAGGCGGCATTCCGCGAAGCACTGGAGCAGTGCGATGCGCTCTACACCGAGGCGCTCGGCCATAGCATCAAAGACGTGCTGTGGGGCGAGCGCACGCAGGCGTTGAGCGAGACCCAGTACACCCAGCCTGCGATTTTCTGTCTCCAGTATGCCCTGACCCGCCTCTGGGCCAGCCTTGGCATCGCGCCTGCGGCCGTTATCGGGCACAGCCTGGGCGAGTACGCTGCAGCCTGCGCTGCCGGGGTCTTTTCGATGGAAGATGGCCTGCGCCTGATCATCCAGCGCGGCCACTTGATGCACAGCATGACGGTTGCAGGCAGCATGCTCGCCGTCAAAGCCGAGCGGTTGGCCATCGAGCAACTGATCGCCCCGTTTGCCGGGCAGGTCTCCATCGCCGCCGATAACGGGCCCAATGACCTGGTGATCTCCGGCAGCAGCCCGGTGGTCGAGCAGATCAAGGCCGAGCTGGATCAACGCGGTATCCGCAGCAACGCACTCAACGTGTCGCGGGCATTCCATTCGGCGCTGATGTCGCCGATGCTCGACGCCTTCAAGGCATACGCCGCACAAGTTCACTACAGCGCCCCTACCGTGGCGTTCTACTCGACCGTGCTCGGTCGACGTGTCGACGCCGAGCTGTGCGACCCCGCCTACTGGGCTCACCAGGTGGCAGCACCCGTTGAGTTTCACCAGGCCCTGGTGACACTGGCGCAAGAACAACCGCACGGCCTGCTGGAAGTCGGCCCGAGCCCTACCCTGGTCGATCTGGCCAGCCGCAGCCTGCCGACCGATGACCTGCGTGCAACGCTGTACTCGCTGCGCAAGGGCCAAGATGAGCAACACCTGCTGCGCGACAACCTGGCCCGGCTGTATGTGCAGGGCGTGCTCGCCCGCATCCCCGGCAGCCCTGCGCGCAAGCTCGCCTTGCCAGTCGAAGTGCTCGACGAAAAGCCCTATTGGGTCAACGGCGGCAAGATGAGCCCCGTCCGGCTGCGTGACGCGCGCCCGTCGAATTCGCCCGAGGTCGTGCACCTGCGGGCTCAGCGGCAATGGCAGGTCAGCGCCAGCCTGGGCGAGCCACTGGCGCTGGACGGGCGCTGGTTGATGGTCAGTGAGTCGGCCGATTTTCTGGCAGCCGTCGAGGATGGCGCAGTGCGCAAAGTCCTCGTCAGCGATGTGGACAGCGCCCTTGACCAAGGCCTCGAACGGTTTGACGGTGTGCTGTACGTGGCCTGCGCCAGCGGCACCGACATCGGTCAGCACGCACCTGAATCCATCAACTGGTTCATCGCGCTGAGCACGCGCATCTGCTCGGCCAGTTGCCTCGCGGCTGGGGCGCGTTTCGTGGTCGCGCACTACAACACCGACCCGCTCGATCGCCTGGTCCACAGCGGCGGTGTCGGCGTAACCAAGACCCTGGCGCAGGAATACCCGCAGTTGCGCTTCAACCAGATCGACCTGCGCCCCGCACGTTCGCTGGCTGACGATGCCAAACGGTTGCTGGCCTGGGTCGCCCGTGCGGCCGATACCGGCGTGCCTTTCGAAGTGCGCATCGAGCAGAACAAGGTCTACGAATGCCGCCTGGAAACGCTCGCGCCGGCCAGCCCGGCCGAGGCGCTCAGCCTCAAGGCGGGGCGCAGTTACCTGATCACCGGTGGCCTCGGCGCGCTGGGCCTTGCCATCGCCCAGGGCCTGGCCCGCCGTGGCGCCGGGCAGTTGCTGCTGGTGTCGCGCCGTAGCGAGCCGAGCGCCACCCAGCAAGCGTTGCTCGAAGGCTTGGGCGCACTCGGTTGCGATGTCCGGCTGTTTACGCTGGATGTCTGCGATCGTCTGGCCTTGGGCGCACTGATCGCCGAATGTGGCCAGTCATTACTGCCCCTGGCCGGTGTCGTGCATGCGGCCGGCGCCCTGAGCGACGGCCGGCTCGACCAAATGACCGCTGCGGCCACAGCGTCTGTGCTGGCGCCGAAAATCACCGGTGGCTGGCATCTACATGAACTGACCTGCCCGCTGCAACTGGACTTCTTCGCCCTGTTTTCGTCCGCCTCGGCCGTGTTTGGCAACTACGCCCAGGGCGCTTATTGCGCTGCCAACAGCTTCCTCGACGAACTGGCCGCCTACCGTGTCGCCCAAGGCCTGGTGGCCACCAGTTTGGCCTGGGGGCCTTGGGCGGGTGCCGGCATGGCCAGTGCAGGCACCGCCGCAGCCACCCTGCGTGCTCAGGGCCTGGCGTTGATCGAGCCAGATGAAGGGTTCGATCTGTTCTTGCGCCTGTTGCCGAGTGCCCCGTACAACCCGGTGCTGCTCAATCTTCAGCCCCAGGCGCTGGAACAGCTGTCACTGGATCAAACGGGCCCCGCGCTGCTGCGTCTTTATGCTCAGGCACAACGCCCGCGGCCGTCTGCGGCCGCCAACACCGACTCGCCCCTGCGCGCCTACCTGCAGCGCATGCACCCGCAAGCCCCGGCCAAAGCGATCGAAAGCCTCTTGCGTGAAAGCATCGCCGATGTGTCGGGCAATGAAGCCATGGCCGGCTTCAGCAGCGACGCGCCGTTGATCGAGATGGGCCTGGACTCGTTGATGGCCGTGCAATTGCGCAATCGCCTGTCGGCACTGACCGGCGAAGCGCTGCCGGTCAGCCTGCTGTTCGACTACCCAAGCCTGGCCCGCCTGGGCGACTACCTGCTGTCGCTGCACACAGCCGGCAGCGGCCCGGACACTGCCGCACTGCCAGCGCCAGACGCCAGCCAACGCGCCACCGCCGTACAGGACATCGCGATCATTGGTATCGGCTGTCGCTACCCTGGCGGGGTGAGCGATGCCGAGTCCTTCTGGCAGATGCTGGTCGATGGCGTCGACGGGGTCGGTGAAGTCGGCAATGCACGCTGGAATCACGACGAATACTACGACGCCGACCCCGATGCGCCAGGGAAGATGTACAGCCGTTGGGGTGGTTTGCTCGATGACGTCGGCCATTTCGACAACCGTTTCTTCAACATCAGTGCGCAAGAAGCCATCAGCATGGACCCGCAACAACGCCTGTTGCTGGAGGTGGGCTGGGAAACACTGGAAAACGCCGGCATCACCCCGGCAGCGGTGGCCAACGGCGGCATATTCGTAGGCTGCGGCCCCAATGAGTACAGCCACATTCTCAATGCACCGGGGGCGCCGCAAACCAGCGCCTATTTCGCCACCGGCAACTCGATCAGCGTCAATGCCGGGCGTCTGGCGTATTTCCTGGGCTGGGAAGGCCCTGCCATCGCCATCGACACAGCCTGCTCTTCGAGCCTGGTCAGCGTCGCCCTCGCCTGCCAGAGCTTGCGTCACGGCGAATGCTCGGTGGCGCTGGCCGGCGGGGTAAACCTGACCCTGTCGCCACACACCAACATCGCCTTGTCCAAAGCGCACATGCTGTCGCCCGACGGGCGCTGCAAAACCTTCGACCAGCGTGCCAACGGCTACGTGCGTTCCGAAGGGTGCGGGCTGGTCCTGCTCAAGCCGCTTGAAGACGCACTGCGCGACGGTGACCAGGTGCTGAGCGTGATCAAGGGCTGCAGCATCAATCAGGATGGCCGCAGCCAAGGCCTGACCGCGCCCAGTGGGCCGGCGCAGGAGCGGGTCATGCGCGCTGCGCTGGGGCAAGCCGGCATGGAGCCGGCGCACATTCAATACCTGGAGGCGCACGGTACCGGTACCCCGCTGGGCGACCCCATCGAAATGCACGCCATCGAGGCGGTGTACGGCCAGCGCGCAGGCACTAGCCCGCTCTATGTGGGCTCAGTCAAGACCAACCTGGGCCATACCGAGGCGGCGGCCGGGGTTGCCAGCCTGATCAAGCTGTCCTTGATGCTGCAACACCGCACCATCGCCCGCAACCTGCACCTGAACACGCTCAACCCGCACTTCAGCGCAAACCTGCTGGGGCAAACGCCCAGCGTGATCGTCGCCGACCAGCCACGCCCGTGGCCCGCCACCACCGGGCCGGCGACGGGTGCTGTCAGCTCGTTCGGTTTCAGTGGCACCAATGCTCACCTGATCCTCGCTGGCGCCCCAGAGGTGCAACAACAGGTGCCTGCCGAGCCTCTCGACGAGCCTTGCCTGCTGGCGCTGTCGGCACGCAGCACAGCAGCACTGGAGGCGCTCAAGCGCCGTTATGTCGCACGCCTGCAAGGGGGCGTCAGTGACCTGCCCAGCCTTTGCCACAGTGCCAGTACCCGGCGCGTGCATTTCGAGGTACGCGAGGCGTTCGTCGCCAGCACAGCCGACGAACTGTGCCAGCAGTTGCAGCACCCCATGCTCGAAGCACCCCGCCGCAGCGCCACCCGGGTGGTCTTCCTGTTTACCGGCCAGGGCAGCCAGTACCTGGGCATGGGCCGTGCCCTTTATGTGCAGGGGTCGTTGTTCAAGCAAGCGCTGGACCAGTGCGCGGCGCTGATGCAGGCACAGTTGCCAGGCTCGATCCTGGAGGTGCTGTGGGCCGAGGATGCCGCACGTCTGGACAACACCTACTACACCCAGCCGGCGCTGTTCGCCCTGCAATATGCCTTGGGCAAGCAATGGATGGGTTGGGGCGTGGTACCGGACTACGTGCTGGGCCACAGCGTCGGCGAGTACGCCGCTGCGTGCCTGGCCGGCGTGATGAGCCTGGAAGATGCAGTGCGACTGATCTGTGCCCGTGCACGCCTGATGGTCGAACAGTGCGAAACCGGCTCGATGCTGGTGGTGCATGCCAGCCGCGGCGAAACCCAGGCCTTGCTGGCCAGGCTCGGTGACGTGGCACAGCAGCTGTCGGTCGCGGCCCACAACGGCCCGGCGAACACTGTGGTTGCCGGTTGCTCGCAGACGCTGCAGCGGTTGATCGCGCTGTGCGCCAGCGAGGCCATCGACACCCAGTCACTGCGCGTTTCCCATGGTTTCCATTCGCCCTTGATGGCGCCGATGCTCGACGCCTTCCGCCGCGTGGCCGAAGGTATCCGCTTCAAGCCGGCCACTATCACCTTCGTATCGACGGTGACCGGCACGGTGCTGAACGGTGAAAACGCCTGTGCCGATTACTGGGTCGAGCATGTACGGGCCCCGGTGTTGTTCAACGAAGCCTTGGCGACGCTGGCCACCCTGGCGCCCCAGGTCGGCCTGGAGGTCGGCCCTGGTACCCAGCTCATCGGCATGGCCAGGCGTTGCCTGGACGGTTCACAGATAGTCTGGCTGTCTTCACTGAAGGCCAAAGCCGAGGCTCGCCGGCACATGCTGAGCACCCTGGGCGCACTCTATGCCCAGCAGGTCACACCCGACTGGTCGGCCGTATTCCCTTCGACTCGCCCCTACCTGCGCACCGCCCTGCCTGCCTATGCCTTCCAGCGCAGCCACTTCTGGCCGCAACAACAAGGCCCGGCGCTGTTCCCTGCGCAGCGTTCGCAGGGCAACAGCCGGCCGGCCGAGCTACCGGTACTGGGGCAAAAAACCGTCAGTGCCACAGGCGAGGTGATCTACCAGACCCGCTTCGACGCACAGGCGCCGTTCCCGATCGCCGACCATCGCCTTTACGGGACGATCGTCATCGCCGGTGCCACACACCTGGCGCTGAGCGCGCTGATTGCCGAAAACCTTGACCAGGCCCTGGGCTACGAGTTGAGCGACATCACCTTCCCGGCCGCCATGGTGTTCGCCGACGATGAAGCCAAACAGTTCCAGTACCTGGTCAGCCGCCAGGCCGACCAGCGCCTGTCGATCGCAGGCTACAGCCGCACCGAGGGCGACGAGGGCCCGTGGCAGCAGCACTTCACCAGCACCCTCAGCCCCCGGTTACCCGCAAGCGCGGCTGGGGTTGAGCACAGCTTTGACCCGCAGCAACTCTGCCAGGGCCTTGAGCAGCAACTGGATGGCGAGCGCTTCTACAGCGAAATGGCCGCTGCCGGCTATGCCCTGGAAGGGGGGTTCCGCTGGGTCGAGCGCATTTGGCGCCGCCCTGGGCAAGCGCTGGCACGTCTACGTGCGCCACAAAACGCCGAGACCGCCTACATCGTGGCGCCTGGGCTGATGGATGCCTTCTTCCAGACCAGTGCCGCCGCCTCGTATGACACGCACCTGAGCCTTGGCGGGCGTGACACCCTGTACATTCCGTTCGCCATCGATGCCATGCGCGTTCTCAAGCAGGTCAAAGGGCCGTTGTGGTGCCACGTGCAATGCCTGTCTGCAGCACCCCAGCATGCCGGCGAAGCAGAACTGGAGGCGTACAGCCACCGGCTGACGGTTTATGACGAGGCCGGCGAGCCGGTGGTGACCGTCGAGGCGCTGCGCAGCAAACGCGCGCCGAAATCGGTGCTGATCGATTCGCTCAAGCACAAGCCATCGCTTGCCTATCACATCGACTGGGTGGCAGGCGCCACGCCCTTGGCTCACCAGCCATTGGCGGTCATGGGCAGCAAACCGCTATGGCTGATCCTGGCTGACCGCAGCGGCCATGCCCACGCCTTGCGCCAACGGCTGGAGCATGCCGGGGTGCGTTGCCTGCTGCTCGCTAGCGATGCGGACAGCGAGCAACCCGGCCTGGTGCGCTATGACCTGGATCGGCTGCCAGAAGGCCTGGCGGCGCTGCTGGAGCCATTGACCCAGGGGCACGCGATCCAGCAGGTCATCCACTTGCAAGGCCTTGATCATCTGCCGGCAGATGCACAGGACCTGTCGGCGCAGCAACGCGCCCTGCTGCTGCCGGTACTTGCGGTCCAGCAGATGTGCCTGAAGGCCGGGAGCGAGCCGGACTGGACGTTTGCCGTTGCCCACGACACCCACACTGCCCCCGCAGCGCCAATCGCGGGCATGCTGCGCGGGCTGGCCAAGGTGATGGGCGAAGAGCATCCGCAGGCCCGCATCAAGCACGTCAGCGTAGCGGCTCAGGCGCTGCAAGAGCGTGTCGATTGCCTGTACAGCGAGCTTGGGCTGGACGACAACGAAAGTGAAATCCGTTACACCGGTGATGCTCGCCAGGTTGCCCGCCTGAGCGCACTGCCCTATGCGCCTGTCGCCCCGGCGCAGGCCGTGTTCCACGCCGACCGCAGCTACTTGATCACCGGTGGCCTCGGCGCCATCGGCCTGAGCCTGGCGGACCTCATCATCCAGCGTGGTGGCCGCCATCTGGTACTGGTGGCCCGCACCACCGAGGTGGCGAAAATTGCGCCGCAGCTCGCACGCTGGCAAGCACTGGGCGCCTCGGTGCTGCTCAGGTCTTGCGACGTCGCCCAGCAGCCCCGCGTGATGGCGCTGTTCGACGAGATCGACCGTACCCTGCCGCCGCTAGACGGGGTATTCCACTGCGCCGGCAGCCTGCGTGACGGCTTGCTCGGCGCGCAAACCTGGGATGACTTCCAGGCACCGCTCGCCGCGAAAACCCAAGGCGCCTGGTGGCTGCACCAGGCCACCCAGGCACGCCCTTTGAGCTGGTTCGTGCTGTTCTCCTCGGCGGCCACCGTGTTCGGCTCCCCAGGCCAGGGCAATTACGCTGCGGCCAATGCCTTCCTCGACCAACTGGCCACCCAGCGCCGGGCCAACGGCCTGTGCGGGCTGAGCATCAACTGGGGGCCATGGAAGGGTGACGGCATGGCCCATGCGACCGGCCGCGCGGCCAACTTCCAGCGCGCCCCCGGCGTGGGCTTGCTGGCCCCCCAGGAGGCGCTGGAGGCGATGCTGGCCTTGGCCGGCACGGCGCACGCCAACCCCACGGTGATCGACATCGACTGGACGCAGATTCACGCGGCAGTCAGCCAACGCGCACAACATTCGCTGCTGTCCGGGTTGGTCAGAAGGCCCGCCGACAGTACCCGCTACCTGGCCGACCTGGCCGCCTTGCGCAGCGAGTGCGATCAGTTGGCCGCGCCGCAACGTCGGGCCTGTATCGAGCAGTTCGTGTTGAAGATGGCCAGGGACATCATGGCCATGAACGACCGCCAGTTGCTGGACGTCAACGAGCCGCTGCAATCGGAGGGCCTGGATTCGCTGATGGCACTGGAGCTGCGCAACAAGTTGGCGCAGATCCTTGGCCGAAAACTCCCCGCCACCTTGCTGTTCGACTACCCCACCGTGCGCGCGATGAGCGCGTTCATCGCCGACCAACTGTACCCGCCGCTTGACGCACCGCGTGATGCGCAGGCCCCAGCGCGAGCCGCGACCGCCCCCGTCAGCGAAGACAATTTCAGCGACCTGAGCGATGCCGAACTCCTGGCCATGCTGGCCGATGAAGCCCTGTGAGCCGCCCCCACCCCACGTGAAAGGAACCCCACGCATGACGCAACACAACGATAGCCGGGCGCTCATGGAAAACGCGCTGCGAAAAATAAAACGGCTCAACCATGAGCTGGAGACGCTCAAGGACCAACAGCACGAAGCCATCGCCATTGTCGGGATCGGTTGCCGCTACCCCGGCGCCGACAGCGGTGTCGAACAGTTCTGGGCCAACCTCTGCGAAGGGGTCGACAGCGTATCGCCGCTGACCTACCAGCGCTGGGACCAGCAACGGCATTTCGATGCGCAGATGCCGTTGCCGGGCAAGACCTACTCCCCCAGTGCCGGGTTGCTCGACGACGTGCTGCGCTTCGATGCCGAGCTGTTCGGGATCACCCCGCGCGAAGCCGAGTGCATGGACCCGCAGCAGCGCATCCTGCTCGAAGTGACCTGGCAGGCGCTCGAAGATGCCGGCATGGCGCCCGACACCGTGCGCGGTGCGAATGCCGGGGTGTTCACCGGGATCATGAACAAGGACCACTCCGACCTGCTGGTGCGCCACCTGGGACTGGATGAAATCGCCGCGCACATGAATGCCGGCAACCATGAAAGCGTGCATTCGGGCCGGGTGTCGTACACCTTTGACTTCAAAGGGCCGTGCATCACCCTCAACACCGCCTGCTCGTCCTCACTGGTCAGCGTGCACCTGGCCTGCCAGAGCCTGCGTCAGAACGAGTGTGACTTCGCCCTGGCCGGTGGCTGCAATGTGCTGCTCGCGCCGGCCACATCAATCGCCCAGTCCCAGGCGATGATGCACTCGCCGCAAGGCCAGTGTAAGGCCTTCGACGCGTCGGCCAACGGCTATGTACGCGCCGAAGGCTGTGGTGTGCTGGTGCTCAAGCGCCTGTCCCGGGCGATTGCCGAGGGCGATCGCGTGTATGCCGTGATCCGCGGCTCTGCGGTGAATCAGGACGGCTTGAGCCAGGGCATCATGGCCCCGAACGGGCCTGCGCAGGTCCGGGTCATTCGCAGTGCGCTGGCCAATGCCCGGGTCGCCGCCAAGGATGTCGCCTATGTCGAAGCTCACGGCACCGGCACCAAGCTCGGCGACCCGATCGAACTGCAAGCGCTGGGCAATGTATACGGGCAAGCCGCGGAGCGCGCCGCGCCGTTGCTGGTGGGCTCACTTAAAACCAACATCGGCCACAGCGAATCCGCCGCGGGTGTCGCCGGCATCATCAAGGTGGCCAAAGCCTTGCAGCAGGGGCTGATCCCGCCTCAACTGCACTTTCACGATGCCAACCCCTTTGTCGACCTGCACGCCGAGAACATCCAGATCTGCGTCGAGCGCCAGGCCTGGCCGTGCTCCACTCAGCCCGCTGAGGCAGCGGCTGCCCCGCGCCTGGCGGGGGTGAGTTCGTTCGGCTTCAGTGGCACCAACGCGCACATCATCCTGGCGTCCTACACCCCGCCAGCGCAGGGCGATGCCGCCCAGGCAAATCTGCCTCATCTGCTGTGCATCAGTGCCCGCGAAGAGGCCGCGCTCAAGGCCTACGCCGGCCAGTTGCTCGGCCTGTTAGCGGCCAGTGACGAGCAAGCTGCAGCCGATATCTGCTACTCACAAAACAGCGGGCGCCGGGTATTCGAAAAGCGTATCGCCGTCAGTGGCAACAACCGCAGCGAACTGGTCGAGGCGTTGCAGCGAGCGCTGGCCGGCGAGCCGCTTGCTGCCGGCCAGCACGGCGCTGCTGCCCTGACCGGCTGGGCCATTGGCGAGTTCGACGCGCAGAGCAGGCAGCACTACCAGCGGTTGTTCGAGCAGCATCCAGCGTTCCGCCCAGCGCTCCATAAGTTTCTGCACACTGCGCAGCACCAACTGGCCCGCGACCTGCCCGAGGACGCACTGGCGCAGGCCCACGACCACCGCGACCTGCGCCTGTTCGATGCCGCCTTGTTCTACGGCGTTGCAACCCTTTGGCGTTCGCTGGGGATCGAACCGCGCTGGATCCTCGCGCAAGGCGCGATGGCGCCGGTGGCGGCCGCCATCACCGGCAACCAGACACTGCACCAGGCAATCACCGCGATCGACAGCCTGCCCGACGATACACCGGGGCTGACCCACCTTTATGGCAACGGCGCAAAAAGTGACCCGCAGGTGACTCAGGCACTGGGCCCGCAAGCGCTTGCACAAGCGTTGGCCAGCGACACCGTCGGCAGCGTATTGCTGATGGGCCAGGCATGCACCCTGTGCGCCGGCCCAGTACATCACGCCGCCCCATGCTTGATACCGATTGCGCCCAGTGGGCATGAGGCTGCCTGGGCCAGCCTCGCCGCTACACTGGCCGCCCTGTACCAAGCGGGCGCTGCGATCAACCCTGCGGCGTGGGACCAGCACCCGCAACGGCGCAAGCAGGCCTTGCCCACCTATGCCTTCCAGGGGCGGCGGTACTGGCTCGAACCGCTGGCCGCGGCGGCCGAGGACGCGCCACGGACAACCGCCCGGCCGCAAGCCACGCCTGAGCCCTTGGCCCTGGCCAGCCTCAATGCCCGCGATTACGTGACTGGCCTGATCCGCTTGCTGGCGAAGATGGAGGACCAACCGCTGCCCGAAGACAGCTTGCTGATCGACGACATCGGCTTCGATTCACTGATGCTGGCCGAACTGCGCACACGTGTCGAAAAAGCGTACCCCAACGCCGTCAAGATTCCCCTCGACCTGCTGCACAGCGGGCCACTCGGGGAACTGCTGAGCTTCGTCGAAACGGCAGCAGGCAATGCTCAGGCTCACCCCACCGAGCACGCACATAATGACCAAAGCCGGGCGCTGGACTGGCTGGCCCGATGGAAAGGCCCACAGCACTCGGGGCAGGTCGAACGCATGGACAAACGCCACGTTCACAAAGCCTGTGAACGCAACGTGCTGCTGGGTGATATCGCCGCCGTCGACGATACCGGTTGGTATGCCGCCGAACTTTTCCATGACGCCGCTCACCCGTTCTTCTACGAACATGCCCAGGACCATATCCCCGGCCTGTACCTGATCGAGGCAGCCCGCCAGTTCGGCATCGCCTGCACCCACCTGTTCCAGGGCGTGCCCCACGAATTCCCGTTTGTTCTGGACGACATGCGTATCCGTTTCGACGCCTTCGCCGAGCAGGACAACCCGGTCTACCTGCTCGCCGAATACACCGACCTGAT
The DNA here is from genome assembly GCF_058745025.1 of Pseudomonas sp. E1MeOHC2. Lineage (NCBI taxonomy): Bacteria > Pseudomonadati > Pseudomonadota > Gammaproteobacteria > Pseudomonadales > Pseudomonadaceae > Pseudomonas > Pseudomonas sp. E1MeOHC2. The sequence continues at coordinate 4,428,235 of NZ_CP196675.1, read as the reverse complement.
GTTCAAGGACGGCCACCTGCATCGCAGCCACAGCCGGTGCCACATCGTCCAGCACGGCAATGTGCTGGGCACGATCGAAGGCCACGGGTTGATTCTGCAGCCGGACAGCTATCGATCGGTACGCGCCCCGCAAAGCGCCCTTTAACCCTTCACCCCATTCCAAGGAGGCCCCTTCGTGCACGCACAAACGCCCGAAAAACCCGTCGTCGCCATCTTCGACTTCGACCGCACACTCACCGACCGCCACACCTTCTGGCGCTTTCTACAGCGCCTGGTAGGCACGCCGCGATTCATCCTGGTCGCCATCAGCCTGGTGCCTACGGCGCTGTTGTTGGCCCTCAAGGTGATCCCGCTGATGGCCGCGCGTGAAGTGATGATCCGCCGCTGCATGACCGGCGTCAGCGCCGAGAAATACCGCGCACTGGGCCAGGTGTTCGCGCGCCAGGACATCGATGCCTGGGTCAAGCCCGAAGCCCTGGCACGCCTCAAGTGGCACCAGGCCCAAGGCCACCGTTGCCTGTTGATCAGCAATTCTGCAGACGTCTACCTAGAGCCCTGGGGCCAGGCCGCAGGGTTTGATGGCATCAGTGGTTCGCGTTTCAAGGAGCACAACGGGGTATTGACCGGCGAACTCGATGGCCCGCACTGCCAGGCCGAAGAGAAGGTCGTCCGGGTTCGGCAGATTCTCGGCAACCCGAGCGACTACGTGATCCATGCCTACGGTGACAGCGACGGCGACCGCAACCTGCTGGACATCGCCGAGTACCCCTACTACCGGTCGTTCGAACACTGCACCCAGTGACCAGGGAGGTCATCCATGAGCCATTCAGAACACACCACCACCGCAGTGTTGATCGTCGGCGCCGGCCCGGTCGGGCTGCTGCTCGGCATCCAGTTGCAACGCTTCGGCATCCCACACCGGCTGATCGACAAGCGCCTGCAGCGCCAGCCGTTTTCCAAGGCCTTCGCGATTCACTCGCGCACCCTGGAAATCTTCGAAGACCTGGGCCTGCTGGGCGCACTGCTCGAACGTGCCGTGCAGGTTGAGCAGATGCACATCTACAGCAAGCGCAAGCGCTTGATCAGCTATGACCTGGGCCAGCTCCAGGTGCCCTTTCCGTTCACCGCGAGCATTGCCCAGAACACCGTCGAAGACCTCCTCGAAGCCCACTACCAGCAAGCAGGCGGGCACGTGGAGCGCGGCGTTGAACTGCTCAGCCTTGAGCAGAACGAGCAGGCCGTGTCGGTCACCCTCAAAGGCATCGATGCGGACCTTGAGCAGGTGCAATGCGACCGCCTGGCAGGGTGTGACGGTGGCCAGAGTGACGTGCGCCAACTGACCGGGATCACTTTCGACGGGGGCATCTACCCCCAGCCTTACATCATTGCCGACGGCACGCTGGCATGGCGCGGCGATAACAGCAGCGGGCATGTCTTCACCTCGGGTGACGGCTACCTGATGCTGTTCCCACTGCCCGGTGGCAAGCACCGCGTGGTGATCAACTGCCAAGACCCCACGTTGACCAGCGCCGACCTGACCTGCGAAAAGGTCAATGCCAGCCTGCAGCAGCGTGGCTTCGGCGACATCAGCCTGAGCGACCCGGTATGGCTGTCGGTGACTACCTTCCAGCATCGCCTGGCCAGCGACTACAGCGTGGGCCGGGTGTTCTTGGCCGGCGACGCGTGCCACGTGCACAGCCCGATCGGCGGCCAGGGGCTCAACACCGGTTTTCAGGATGCCTACAACCTGTCGTGGAAGCTCGCCCACACACTCAACTATGGCGCCCGACAGGCGCTGCTCGACAGCTACCAGGCAGAGCGACGGCCGGTGGCACAAACCGTGCTGAAGAACACCAGCCAGCAAATGCGCATGCTGAACGTGAAGCGCCCGTTGCTGCGTTTTCTGCGTGATGCCGTGGTGCCAAAACTGGCCCGCACCGCACGCTTTCAAGCACGCATCGTAAACCAGGCCACCGGCTTCCAGATCGACTACCACACCAGTGCCCTGAGCGTTCCCGCTTCGACGCCAGGCACCTCGCCCCTCAAGGCCGGGCAACGGATGCCCGATGCGCTGCTGCGCGATAAAGCCGGCAACGCCCTGCGCATTTTCGACCTGCTCCAGGGCACCCACTACTCGCTGTTCGTGTTCACCGGGCCCGCCGCTGACAGCAAAAACCAGCTCGACTCGATCAAGCGGGCGCTGGAGACATCGAACTGGCCCAAGGACTTTTTGCGCACCTACCTGATGGGCGCACCGAACCTTACGACTGCCACCGCGGCTCGCGGCCTGGCGACCCGCTATGACCTTACCGACACCCTGCGCGAAACCCTGGGCGTCGAGCACGGCCGCCTGCTGCTGGTAAGGCCCGATGGCTACCTGGCGCTGCATTGCCCGCTGGCAGAGGTCGAGCAACTGCACCGTTATTTCGCACTGTTCTACCCCACCCGCCGCACACCGACCTACGCCGGCGAAGCCCTTGCGGCGCTGGAGGCCAGCGAATGAGCCACCCCGCGCGCTTCTGCCCTGCTCACCCATCACGACAAGGAACCGTTCTGTGACGTCCTATTCTCAGCGCTACGCTGCTTTCATATTGAGGCACAAGAAGGCCACCCTCGGGACGCTGGCCCTGATCACGCTGTTCTTCTGCGTGCAACTGCTGTGGCTCCAGGTGAACCCCTCTTTGTTCCTGCTGGGCAAGGACTTCAAGGGCCGCGTGCTCATGGCCGAGGCGCGCCAGCACTTCAGCGGTTCCGGTGAACAGATCCTGGTCGGTGTCGTCACCTCCGAAGAGAGCATCTTCAACCCCCGTTCCCTGGCTGCAATCAAAACACTTACCCAGCAGTTCAGCGAAATGACGCTGGTGGACGAGGATGACGCACAACAGCTCGACAGTGCCGCACTCGACCCACAAAGCCAGGCCATGGTCGGGCGGATTCTGGCCGACGGGATCACCGCGCGGGACAAGAACGACCTCAAAGCACTGTCGGCCCATCTCGCCACCCTGCCCGACTGCCCGCCGGCGGTCAGGGACTATGTGGCAGACCTGACCATTCGCGTGGCCCCGGTGGTGAATGTCAGAAGCCTGGCCGACGTCGAGAACATCGAACTCAATGGCGACGCGCTGGACGTTCACGACCTGATGACCGACGTGCCGGTCGATGCCCAGGCCTTGAGCAAGCTGGCAGAAGAAGTCTTCGACAACGAGATGTTCGTCAACTCGCTGATTTCGCCCAAGGGCAAAGCCTCGATGATCCAGATCGAACTGGCCGTGGACGAAGAAGACTCGCGCAACCTGCAGCGCGCCTACGCCGAGGTACTGCGCCAGGTCAGCGAAATCGCCTCGCAGGATGCCTTCCCAATCGGTGGTACCGCCACGTATTACGCCGCCATCACCGACATCGTCGAGAAGGACAACAACACCTTCCTGCCGTTCGTGGTGCTGGTGATCTCGCTGTTGCTGTACATCAGCTTCCGTCGCTGGCAGGGCGTGTGGATCCCACTGATGATCGCCGTGCTGTCGCTGATCTGGACCATGGGCCTGGTCAGCGCGACGGGGTTCAAGCTGAACATCATCACCAACATGATCCCGGTGTTCATCATCTCCATCGCGGTGGCTGACTCCATCCACTTCATCACCGCCTATTACGAGCGCGCCGCCGAAAGCGACCCGCACACCGCGATCGAAGAGACCATGCACCACCTGCTCATCCCGATGAGCATCTGGTCCTTCACCACGGTGGTCGGCTTTGCCGCCATGGCCTTCACCAACCTGACCTTCATCAGCGAATTTGGCATCTTCGTGTCCATCGGCGTGGCCTTCGCCTTCGCCATCACCATCACCTTGCTGCCCGCCCTGCTGCCGTACCTGAAGGTGCCCAAGCAACAGATCAAGAAAGCCAACGACAACAGCTTCATGCTGTTTGTCGACCGCTTCAGCAGCGCAGCCAACCGCTTGTCGCGCAAGGCACCGTGGGCCCTGATGAGCCTGAGCCTGGTGCTGCTGGTGGCGGCTACCTACATGAGCTTCCAAGTACGCGTCGACAACGAGAACATCTCGTCATTCTCCAAGTCCACCGCCGTGCGCCAGGACAACGACGTGCTCAACCAATACTTTGGCGGCACCGTCCCTGCGTCCATCTGGCTGCGCTCGGAAACCAAAGACATGGTCAAGCGCCCAGAATTCATCAACGCCCTGCGCCTGATCGAACAACGCCTGAAGCAGCATGAGCAGATCGGCTACACCCTCTCACCAGCCGACTACCTGAACCGCATCAATGAACTGATGGCCGACGACGGCAGCCCGCAGCTACCCGCCAATGCCTCGGAAGAGCTGATTTCGCAGTACTTCCTGCTTTACGAATTCGGCAACGGCAGCGAGATCAAGGACGTCGTCGACTACAACTACAGCAGCGCCCGAATCATCGCCACGGCGTATACCGACCGGGGCACCACCTGGGAAGCGATCATCGATGACGTGCGCAATTATGCCGCGACCGTCGTCCCCAAGGGCGTCACCGTCGAGGTCTACGGTACCGGCGAGCTCCAGGCCAGCAACATCCCCGAGATCGTCAAAAGCCAGGCCTACAGCTTCGGGTTCTCGTTCCTGATCATCGCCGTGATGATGCTCGCCATCTTCCGTTCGTTGAAGATGGCCATCGTCAGCATGGTGCCCATGACCTTCACCCTGGCCCTCATTGGCACGCTGATGCTGGCCCTGGACATCCCGCTGGACATCGGTACGGCGATGATCTGCGGCATCTGCTTCGGCGTGGGCATCGACTACACGATTCACTTCCTGAGTGTTTACAACACCTACGCAAAAATACCCGGCACCAATCATGAACAAGTGCTGGCCAAGACCGTCGTGTCGGTAGGGCGCCCAATCCTGATCAACTCGCTGTCGCTGGCCAGCGGCTTTGCCGTGCTGTGCCTTTCGAGCTACGCCGCCATCGTCAACCTTGGCTTGCTGACCGCAGTTTCGATGGTGGCCTGCGCCTTCTTCACGATGTTGCTGATACCGGCCACGCTGCGCGTCTGCGTCAACTTCGTACCCGTCGAGCAGGGGGAAGATCATCTTGAACCCGTTGCCAGCTGATCGCGGCCAGCGGCCGGCGATGCAAACCGCCCCACTGAACCGCACGTTGATGGCGTTCGGCGAACGCCCCCAAGGCGCACCGGTACTGGTGTGTTTCGGGCCTGCCGGCTGTGGTCCGAGCTTTTATCGCCGCTGGGCGAAGTCGCTCGATGCGCCGACGCAGTTGCTGGCCGTGCACCTGCCCGGCCGCGAGGGGCGCCACCGTGAAGCGCGCGTGACCGACTTCTCGCAGTTGGTGACGCAGCTTGCCGATGACATTCACGCCCAGGTCAGTGGTGAGTATTCGTTCTTTGGCCACAGCCTGGGCGCCGCCCTGGGCTTCGCCGTGGCCCAGGAAATGGAAAACCGCCACGGGCGCAACGCCAGCAAAGTGCTGATTTCCGCGCGTACGGTGCCGGACGAAACCCGCCTCACCGACGTCGACCCTGAGTGCTCGAACGCGCAGATGATCGAGTTTTTGGTGTCTCTGGGTTGCCTGCCGCCGCAATTGGCGGCCGACACCGAGGCGATGGCGATGTACCTGCCGATCATCCGCGACGACCTGCGCCTGAACCTCAATGCCCAAGGCCACCGGTTCGGTCGCGTGCAGGCCGACCTGGTGGCGCTGGCAGGCACTGGCGACACCCTGGCGACGCCCAGGCAGATGCAGCGCTGGGCACAGCACACCCATCGCCACTTCGAACAGCATGTCTGCCAGGGCGGGCACTTTTTCATCCTGGAGCAAGAGCGGCAGGTCATCGACCTGCTGCGCCGCCTCGTCCACCCAACCCACACAATGGAACTGTAAAAACATGAAAAAGCTCAACCTGGCCGCACTGCTGCTCAGCGTCGTACTGCCGTCAGCCTTTGCCCAGACCTACACCGGCGAGCAGGTCATGCTGCTCAACGAAGACTCGCGCAAAGGCCTGACCGAAAGCAGTGACGTGTTCATCACCATGACCGATGCCCGCGGCAATGTGCGTGAACGGACCTTGAAGCTGCGCATCGACGACGGCAACAAGGCGGCGCGCAAATCCTACCTGGAGTTCGTCGAACCCAAGGATGTGAAAGGCACGCGGGTGCTGGCGCTGGAGAACGCCGATGCCGATGAAGACGCAGACCGCTGGATCTATCTGCCCGCGCTGCGCAAGGTCCGGCGCATTGCCGGGGCAGACCAGACGCAAAGCTTTGTCGGCACCGACTTCACTTATGAAGACATGTCGATCAGCGATGGCGTGGTGGGGGTGAAGAACCACAGCTACAAGATCCTGCGTGAAGAGACCATCAAGGACAACAGTGGCGTAGACCGCCACTGCTGGGTAGTCGAAGCCATCCCGACCAGCGCGAAACAGATCGCGCAGGGCTTGTATGGCAAACGCATTATCTGGGTTGAGCAGCAGTACTACACAGCCATTCAGGAACACTACTTCAACAAGAACGGCGAGCATTTCAAGGTCCGCACCAGCTCGGATATCCGCCCGTTCCCAGCTGCAGGGGGCACTACCGAGTGGCGGCCGAACCTGTTCTCGATGAAAAACCTGGAGACCGGCCACAGTACGAATGTGCGCTTTGAACAAGTGCTGGACCAACCCATTGACGCGAAGATTTTCACGCGGCGGTTCATGGAGATCGGGTTGTAACAAACCGGGCAAGGCTGCAGGTGGGGGCTGGGTTCCCCACCGTTTGCAGCCGTGGATGAAGGCATCGATCCTCATCGTTCCCCTGCACATCGGAAACGTGTGGAAATACAGCCAAAACCAAGACAAGCGTTTCCCTGGGCTATGATCAGCCTTTTTTAGCCTGGCTTTATCCGCCATGGCCTGAATTCACATGGAAAGGTAAGGACGCTTGAATCCATGACGAGCTGGAATGCTTTCTATGAGCGCACGGACAAACGAGCCCCCTCACCGCTGCTCAGTTGCGCAATTGATCACGTCAAACATCAACACCCGCGTCACGCCGTAGACCTGGGCTGCGGCGCCGGAAACGAGGCGTGGCAACTGATCCAGGCTGGGTGGCATGTCCTGGCCATCGACAAAGAGCCTGAGGCCGTCGCGCGGACGATCAGCAAGTGCTCGATGAACGACGCGGCCATGCTCGACGCAAAAGTGGCGGACTTTGAGTACCTCGCCGAGCTGCCGGCGTCGATGCTGATTCATGCGGGGCTTGCCCTGCCCTTTTGCCACCCTGCGCGGTTCGATCACCTCTGGGGCCAGATTCGCGACGCCCTGCTACCAGGGGGTGTTTTCGTAGGGCATTTCTTCGGCATGAGGCACAGCTGGGCAAGCCAGGAGCAGATGTCTTTTCATGGCGTACCGACTGTTCAGAGGCTTGCAGAAGGGCTGGACATTCTCCTGCTGCGTGAAACTGAAACCGCTATGGTCATCGACTCCGAGTCAGTGAACTGGCATCGGATAGACGTCATCGTGCGCAAGCCGTAGTGTTCCCCCTTTAGCCTTTTGTCATTCGCTGTTGGAAGCCCCAATGAATAAATTGATCCTGCCTGTCGCCATCTTCGTTTGCGTAATCATCGCTGGGAAGGTAGCCGAGCATTTCGAGGTGCAGGGCAGTTGGAGAATCGGCTTGCTGTGCCTCGTGGCAGCCGCCGTCCAGATCGTCGTGAGTCGTTTCCAGCGCTCGCGGCAGCAAAAAGCCCAACGCTGACAAGCCTGCTGCCTTGCTCCCCAGAGCAGGACCTCACTTGCCCGCCTTGGCGGGCTTTCTTGTGTCTTGAGTCGTCGCAGTCAGACGCAGCGCCCCGGCACAGCATTGACGCCCGCTAACGTGGCAAATGAAATGTCTTTTGCCGTGAGCAGAAAATCACTCACATAAGGCACTTCGAGCATGTCGCTGCGAACAGCCGCAAATAGCATGGCCTGCAACCCTTCCTCCCCCAGACGCTTGGCGATCACATAGCCGCGCGAGGTGTACTCATGCACGGCCCAGTTCGGCAGACAGCAAACACCACGGCCGCTGGCCACCAACTGCATCATCATGACCGTCAGCTCTGAGGTGCGCACCTGAGCCGGCTCGATGTCGGCAGGGTCAAGGAAGCGGGTGAAGATGTCCAGGCGGTTGCGCTCGATCGGGTAAGTGATCAGGGTCTGGCTGGCGAGGTCGGTGGGTTCAAGGTACGGCTTTTCGCGCAGGGCATGATGCTTATCAATGGCCAGCAGTGCCTCGTAACCGAAAAGCGGCACATAGGTGATCCCTGGCAGGGTTACAGGGTCAGAGGTCACCACCAGGTCAAGGTCCCCCCGTTCCAGCGCCGGCAGTGGCGCGAACGACAACCCGGACGCCAGGTCCAGTTCAACCTCCGGCCATGCACTGCGAAACTCATCAACCGACGGCATCAACCATTGGTAGCAACTGTGGCACTCGATCGCGATGTGTAGCCGCGCGGCCGCGCCGCCAGCCAGCTTGCCCAGGTCGCGCTCTGTCTTGCGAATCAGCGGCAGCACCTGGTCAGCCAACTGCAGCAGCTTGAGGCCGGCGCTGGTGAAGCGCACCGGCTTGGACTTGCGCACGAACACTTGCATGCCAATGCGATTTTCCACATCCCGAAACTGATGCGACAGCGCCGACTGTGTCAGGTGCAGGCGTTCGGCGGCGTCGTGCAGGCTGCCCGTTTCGCGCAAGGCATCGATAGTGCGCAGGTGTCTCAAGTCAATCATAAGCACTCAAGCCGTGCACTGTGCGGCGAGGTTGAAATACTGCCCTTTGAAATACAGCAATGGCTGCGCAGTAGCCGCCTCTTGCAGGTTCAACGCTTTCACTTCACCGATCACAATCAGGTGATCACCGGCAGTGTGTTCCGCATGAATCTCGCAATCAAACCAATGCAGGCTGCCGGCAATGATCGGATTGCCAAGCGGCGAATGCTGCCATTCGACGCCACGCCACTTGTCCGTGCCTCGCCGAGCAAACTGGTTGGAAATCTTGACCTGCTCACCCGACAGGATATTGACTGCAAACCGGCCTGCCTGGCGAATTTTGGGGTAGCTGGCCGAGTTGGACATCACGCTGAAGGACACCAGCGGCGGGTTCATTGACACGCTGTAGAATGACTGGCAAGTGAAGCCCAGCGGCGCGTCATCAAGGTGCGATGTAATGACCGTGATACCGGATGCGTAGTGCCCTAGCGCCTCGCGAAAGCGCAGGGGCTCGATAGCAGTACTTGCAACAGACATAGTAAGTCCTGAATAGTGGGTGCAACCCAGCGCATCAAGGAAGTTCTGAAGCAGCTGTAGACTGCCTCCCCCCTTCCCGCACACGTTCTGGGTTTAACTCAGTTCGGGTTCTGAAGTTCTCTTCGAACAATTTCCGCGCCTGCACTCAACGCCTTTAACTTGCCGCTTGCCACGCGACGAGGCAAAGGGGCCATGCCGCAGTTGGTGCAAGGGTAGAGCTTGTCGGCCTCTACAAACTGCAGTGCTTTTCGCAGGGTATTGGCCACTTCCTCGGGTGTTTCGATGGTGTGGTTTGCCACATCAATGGCCCCGACCATTACCTTCTTACCTCGAATGAGTTCGATGAGGTCCATGGGAACACGCGCGTTGTGACACTCCAGCGAGACGATATCAATACTGGATTGCTGCAGCTTGGGAAAAGCCTCTTCGTACTGGCGCCACTCTGACCCCAGCGTCTTTTTCCAATCGGTATTCGCCTTGATGCCGTAACCGTAGCAAATATGCACAGCCGTTTCGCATTTTAGCCCTTCGATTGCCCTCTCCAGGGTGGCCACCCCCCAATCATTCACCTCATCGAAGAACACATTGAAGGCAGGCTCGTCGAACTGAATGATATCAACACCCGCCGCTTCTAATTCCCTGGCTTCTTGATTGAGAATTTTCGCGAATTCCCACGCCAGTTTTTCGCGGCTTTTATAGTGATTATCATACAGCGTATCAATCATCGTCATGGGGCCCGGCAACGCCCACTTGATGGGCTGCTTGGTTTGCTGACGCAAGAACTTCGCATCTTCAACAAATACCGGTTTTTGACGGGTGACCGCGCCCACGACCGTCGGCACGCTCGCCTCATAGCGATCACGAATTCTTACAGTCTCACGTTTCTCGAAATCAACGCCGCCGAGGTGCTCGATAAACGTCGTCACAAAGTGTTGGCGCGTTTGCTCACCATCGCTGACAATATCGATACCTGCCTGTTGCTGTTCGTGCAACGACAACCGCAACGCATCGTGTTTTCCTTCAGCCAATTCATCACCCTGAAGTTTCCAAGGCGACCAGAGCGTCTCAGGTTGTGCAAGCCAAGCGGGTTTAGGCAAGCTGCCAGCAGTTGAAGTAGGTAGCAATTTTTTCATGACATAGGGCCTTGTGCATTTGGATTATTCAAAGCGCGAAATTAGACGCCCATTGCTCAAGACGTGCTTGATAGGGCTTGATGAAGTGCGTTTCAACAAACTTGCCTTGCTCAACCGCCAGGCGGCCACGCTCTTCTCGATCATAAACAATGCGCGTCAACGAGTAATCCTGGTGCGTCAAGCTTGGCTGGTAGGATTGCCCTGCCGCAGAATTTGCGTTGTAGATTTCAGGTCGATAAATTTTTTGGAAGGTATCCATCGTACTGATGGTGCTGATGAGTTCAAGATTGGTGTAGTCCGCGAGCAAATCGCCGGCAAAATAGAACGCCAACGGTGCCGCACTGTTGGGCGGCATGAAATAGCGAACGTTCAACCCCATTTTCTTGAAATATTCATCCGTTAACGAATATTCATCCTGCGCGTACTCAACCCCCAATACAGGGTGCTGGTTTTCCGTTCGATGATAGGTCTTGCTACTCGAAACGCTGAGGCATATCACGGGCGACTTACTAAAGTAATCCTTGTACGCATCTGAGTTCACGAAGCTCTTGAATAGTTTCCCATGCAGGTCCCCAAAATCCTCGGGCGCACTGAACTCAGGTCGATTTTTATTATGCTCCAGCAACAGCACGCTAAAGTCATAATCTCGCACATAGGATGAGAAATTATTCCCGACAATACCTTCAATGCGCGCGTTGGTTTTTCGATCGACAATCGTCGTTTTCAACAGTTCAATCAACGGCAGCGCAGGACCACTGCGTTCGACACCGACATGCATCTCAACGGAAATGATTTCAAGCTCGACCGTATAACGATCGCCATTGGGGTTATCCCAATGCGCCAGCGCATTGAAGCGATTGTCAATCATCCCCAAGGTATTGCGCAAGTTTTGCTGCCGGCTCTCGCCCCTCGCCAAGTTGGCAAAGTTGGTGGTGATACGTGTATTGTCCGACGGGCGATAGTGCTCATCAAAACAAATGCTCTTAATAGCGAATGCAAAGTCATTGCTCATTGGTCTAGCACCCTAATCCCTGATGTTTTTTCAGCGCATCCTGTGACTTTTTCCAGCGGTTAACCCACTCGTGTTTGCGCTGTCATTAAGGGATATTCTAGGCCCGCCCACTGAGCGAGCGCTAATGAATTGATTTCACAAACTCTTTAGTCATATTCATGCGGTGATGGCAGCGTGGTGCACCCCTATATGAATAAGTATACCCATCAAAAAACATACCCCCAAAGCAACGGGCAATACTGTAGCCGGTAGTCTTTACCTGCTGAATAATTGCTGGAGGCTGCGCGAGTGGAGGCTTTCTACAGGCCGACCAAAGTTCAAGCGTGATTTTCATCGCCCTGTTCATCGCCGTAGTAGCTCACGCCAATACGAATGATATCCCTGCCTTGAGCCTTGCGGTGGTGGTTGGTGTCTCGCAGCGAGTAGATACAGCCGCAGTACTCCTGTTGGTAGAAGCGCTCACGCTTGCTGATCTCGACCATACGGGCTGCCCCGCCGCCCTTGCGCCAGTTATAGTCCCAGTAACTGATACCCGGATACTTGGCCGCCGAACGATAACCGCACCCGTTGATCTGCTGCATGTCCTTCCAGCGTGAGATACCCAGCGAGCTGCTGATTACCGAGAACCCGTGCTCATGGGCATACAAGGCGGTGCGCTCGAAGCGCATATCGAAGCACATGGTGCAACGCTCACCACGCTCTGGTGCATGCTCCATGCCTTTGGCACGGGCAAACCAGTTATCGGTGTCATAGTCGGCATCGACGAACGGCACGTTGTGCTGCTCGGCGAAGCGGATGTTCTCTTGCTTGCGCAGCAGGTACTCGCGCTCGGGGTGAATGTTGGGGTTATAGAAAAAGAGGGTGTAATCGATCCCGGACGCCGTGATGGCCTCCATTACCTCACCTGAGCACGGCGCGCAGCAGGAGTGCAGCAGCAGGCGATCAGCACCGTTCGGCAGGGTAAGTGTTGGTCGATCGATGATACTCATGCCATTCCTCGCAAAAGCACAACGGGACGCCAGGCGCCCCGTTTGCACATCCTTCCTGAATCAGGGGCTTCGCCACGCAGTTCACGGGCGGCCCCAAGCCTGATCATCCGGGCTGCTTCAGTCTCCGGTGAGGCCGCGGTCAGTGACGAAACATTCAAGAGAGGGATTGTCAGGAACAAATGATCATGTGGCAAACTCATTTTTTTTGCACACAACTGTAGTTTTGCTCATGATCAATCAGCGCATGCATTGGCCGCGAGGGGGCCTACAGGCAGAATTTAGGCTGTGGCGGAGCAGACACAAAAAGCCCTTAAAAATGAAGGGATAGCCACATAAGTGGCTATTTTTTGGACAGGAAAAAGGTAGCACTCCGGTATGGCACTGCTGGTGTTTCTCGCTAATCTCTGAGGGGCTTAACAAGGTCCATAGCAGCGCGGGCCGGGTTCGATCTATCAAGCCCTCAGTCAATCAAGATCTTCCGCACCGGGCGCACCGGGAACTCGGTTGACTTGGCAACCAACTGGTACTGGCCGATGTCCACAAAGTCCATGGTGAAGGCACCGCACTCGTTGCTCTGCGTACTCGACCACGGCCAGCCCCATGCCTGCTCGCCCAGGTTCATTCGAATCTCATTCAACTCACCAATGGCTGGCAGGTAGAAATCGCTATGGCCGTCGGCCTCGTACGCAACCGCGGCCTTTACTGCGAGGTATTCGCCACCGTCGGCGATCAGTGCGGCAGTGTTGCCTGGCCCATCGAACATACTGGCTGCAGGTGACTGAACGTTGTACGGCCCCCATGCCATGCGCCCCAAGTCTTCGCCGATGATGACGTAATAGGAGCGTTCGCCGTTTCGGCCGGGGATGATGCCGCCATAGATGCCGCCTTGGCCTGGCCAGACTTCGCCCAGTGCGGGGATGGTTTGAGTTGTGCTCATAGTGCCTCCGTTAATAAGCCGTATTGTCAGCCAGGAATGTTGCTGAGTTGGTGAGGGCGCTATTGCCAGTCCAAGTGCCTGTTGGGTAGTAATTGCCCTTGCCGAACACGTTTACAAGAGTGCCGCCCGTGCTAAATGCAGAACCTGTTATGTCCCTAACGACGTTACCAGCGATCGGTACATCATTGGCCCCGCTGGCTATTGCTATGCCAGATGCGCCGGTTACTTTTCGAATACGGTGACCGATCAGCGTGCCACCGGTGAAACTTGCGCCGTTGATACGGATTACTGCTTGAGTCCCGCCCGCGCCTGTAACGTCCGTCGCGATGAAGTCTTCGATGAATATGCGTTCATGCGCTACGACAGGTGCTGGCAGCGTGATCGAGATACCGCCACCCATGCGCGTGGCTTTGTTCCCCCTGATGGTCAGATCGGTGCAGTCCCTGGCACCATCCCATGTGCCGAGAATAGCGCTGCCTGGGATGTTCTCGAATTCGTTGCTCTCGATGAGCAGGTTTCTTGGGTGAGATGTAATCACGACACCTTGTCCGCACCGATGGAAGTTGTTTCCGGAAACCTCAATATTGCGCTCGCGCGGGTTAATACCCTGGAAGCAGCCGACCAGCATATTTTTATAGATCCGGACCCGGTCAGCATCGTTGTGTGTGGCAATGCCGGCGTGCCAGGTGTTGATGATGTAGTTGTTGTAAATATCAAGCTCGCGAACCACGCCGATGATACCCAGGCCCAAGCCAGCCGAAAGGTGTGAGGTCACGACGGCATGACGCATGTTCTCGAAGAAGTTGTGGTGGATCTTCACCCAACTGCTTGAACTGCTTGGGACGATTCCATAGTTCACGGTCGTGTTCGCGCCCTGCGGGTCGTGCTTCACCCTGCACCAGGACGCCTCGGCGTCGTAGCAACTCTCGAATCGGACAGCGGAAGAATCGACGCCCAGGAACTTGCAGTGCACCTTCACGGTTTCGCCGTAGAAGAACACAATGCCGATGTCGCCAGAACCTGAAGCTGGTCGCCCCTTGCCCTTGATCGTCACGCCCTCGCGAATGGTCACGTTCTTCATGGTACTCAGCAGGCGTACCTGGCCAAGGTTGGCAACGCTGTAGCCGATCTCGTCGACGATTGGGTCGGACAGTTCCAGCTGGCCAGCGCTGATGATGCGCGCCACCTTGCGCGTTTCAGCGTTGCTGACCGCGGTCGAAGTATCGATGAAGTCGGCGGCATTGCCAGGCGTGCCGATTTCGATGATGTCGCCGGCAGCGATCCCCGCTGTGTCGACGGAAATGACCTTTGTACCTGGCGTTGCGTTTGTGGTGAGCGCGCGTGCCGCTCCTGCGGTTCCGGGAAACCTGAACAACGGATCGGCGACGGCGCTTGCGTAGCTCGCGTTTGAGCTGAAATCGAGCGTGCCTCGCCCCTGCAGGTCCAGGTTGCTGCGCCCGGTCAGCCGAGACACGGTGAAGCTGGTGCCGAACTCACCCAGCGACAGTGCACCCGAGGTGCCGTTGATCGCCGCCTGGATCGTGGCAGTGTCGTAGATGACGTCGCCCGTGCCCAGCCGATGCTCAGTGTCGAACTCAAACACGGTCGGCACCTGGTTGTCGGCGAAGCTATTGAGCGCGCCCACGCTATGCCTGGTCTGCGGTTCAGCTGCTGGGGTTGGTACAGGCTCAGCGGCACCAGATGGCGCACCATCTGCCGGGGCTTCGCTCATGAGGAAGTGGCCGAGACGGCCGTGGATGAAGAGGTTCATGCGTTTGCCTCGTCGGGTTTAGCGTTCTCCGCGACCATCACCTGGCACAGGTGCGGGTGCGGGTCGTAGATCTGGTGAAACAGGCACGCAGCCTCAAGCTGCCGCCAAATCAGCCGACGGCCTCGTGAATCGGGCATCAGCCACTTGAAATCCTGTTCGTCCTGGAAATCCTTCAGGCGCTGCCCGTCCTCCCGCTTCTGCAGGATCTCGGCGCCATGGGAATTCCTTACTTCGCGATGGGGCAGGCCCTGCTGACCCATTCCTGCAGGGCCGTCAGTTGGCGGATGGCGGCGTCACCGTCGTTGGCGATTCGGACAATTCGTTCAGCAGCCGCTGGGTCAAGTCCGGCTCGCGCTTCTGCATGACCCAGGCCGGCGGCAGTGGAAGATCCGGCGGTGCTGTAACTGGTGGCGAGGACTGACAGCCGCTTGTTGCCAGCAGCAACAGAAGCACGCAGATCGGCATTGGTCTGGTTCGCACGTTCGCGCTCCTGGGTGTGTTGGGTGTCGAGGTCGGCCAACAGGCGGATGGTGTTGCGGCGGGACTCGGCAGCCGCCTCCAGCGTGCTGACCTGCTGGGTGGCGTGGTCCAGTGCCAAGGACTGGGCCTCGATCTTCTGCCAGCCGGCGTAGATGACCACGCCGCAGGCCACCAGGGCGGCTACCAGGTAGTTGGTCACGCCAGAGCCCGCCGCACACCTTCATTGATAATGGCGTCCGGATATGGATTGCTGCCGTTCTCGTGAATGATGATGCCGAGCACCATCCCGCGCAGAGTGGCGGGGTCTTTGATGTCGATCAGGTCCCTAGCCCGAACGCCCAGGCGCTTTGCAGCAGCAGCGGCGTAGGCCTGGGTGTCGTTCTCGTTGTTTGGCGCCCAGCGGTTGATGGTTTCGAGCACTGTGTCGATGCCCTTCCCGCCCACGCCGGGCATACCGTCCTTGTCGCGATAGTTGATCAGCAGCTTTCCCAGGGCACGAATGCCGTTTTCAGGATGGTCGAAGCGAGCGAATCGCGGGTTGGATACACCTTCCTCCAGCCCGAGCTGGCCTTGCCAGGCGTTTCGCAGGTTGTAATCGATATTGCCGGGATTCTTGTTGCGAACCCCGCGTGGTGTAGTCATGGCTTTTCTCCAGGCAAAAAAAATCCCGCAACATGTGCGGGATGTTGATGTTTGATATTTCTTAGGGGCTCAGATAAATCGTTCCACCTCCAACGATGATCATGCCGAAGCCCTCATGGATGTGTGTGCCGAGCGTCTTGAGCCTGGCCTTCAGCCTTGGGCCTTACGCGACAAGAACTGATCGGAGTAGCAGCGAAGTTTCTCCACACCCATGAACCCTACAGCGCCCCCGGCGAACGTGGCCATGCCCTGCGGCAAACCCATCCATTCGAGCAGCGGCACCAAGGCCAAGGTAATCAAGCCGCACAGCGCGCCCTCAAGCAGCATCTGTCGGCGGTTGCCTTCCCCATACACCACACGAAGCACGGCGATTGCGACGGAAAGGCCGGCAGCCCCCAGGTGAGGCTGATGGGCGATCACCCAAGCAATCAGGGCGGCCCAAAGGCCGGGATCTTTCTCTGTCATATGGCCCATCTCGATTCCTCCCGCTGTGGGGAGTGGATATGAAAAAGCCCGCTTCATCAGCGGGCTCAGTGAAGCAAACTAGAAGTTGGTAGGTGCCCAGGTACCAGGCGTGCCTGCCGCGGTACAAGTCTGCTCACGCACCGAACCGGCTACCCCAGTAGGGTTGATGTTCTTGATGCGATCTCCACGCTTGAACGTGCCAACTGTCGGAGCAATACCGGCTCCCCAGAAATCCGCAGGCTCCCAGCTGTTCTCACTGGATAGGTTGCGCGAAGTACCTACCGATACATACGGGGTAGTTACTCCAGCGCCCACAATGTTGCCATGAATCCGGTTCAGTGCACCCGCTGAGTAGAAGCCTCGGCTATTACCCGAAACATCCGAAACAGTATTCTCCTCCAACACAATTTCTTGTGCTGATGTGGTGTTGGCAAAAATGCCGTAGTTCACAGTGTTTTTAGTTACGCAACGAGACATCCGCACTTTGCCGGTACAGTAGGAAAGGTTGATACCCTCACCACCACAAGCCTCGACGTTTGCGGTGATGTTGACGTCAGTGCAGCCCGTAACGTGTACACCGATACGGCCGCAGTTCTTGATTCGCGCCTTGGCGATGGTCAAGTCCTGAATGCTGGTGCACGTAACGCCGTGTTCATCGCTCTTATCAGAGTAGACGGCCTCTACTGTACACACCTCGATGTTACGAAGACGCACCACACCGGTGAGGTTAACACCGACGTTTGCCTGGTTATCCTGGCCCTTCGAGCTGGTACAGTGCACGGACTCGATAGTTGCTATGGGAATTGACTCAGCTGGGGTAGAACCCGTCACTTCGATCACTGGAATCTTGCAATCAATAGTCCGGATCTGCCCAATCGACACGGTACAACGAACTGGGCCAGTGGATGATGGTGAAATGTTGATACCGCCTACGCAGTTTTCGAAACGCCCCTTGAGCGCAGTGAACTCCTTCAGCGAGGACTTGCCCCGCAATGGGATGCTGTAGCAATCAATGGCACGGACATCTTCAACGAAGAGGTTCTCCCCGTTACCGTAAACATCGATGCAGCCGATACCATTCATTGCAGTTGCCCAGCTACCATCGTAACCCGGCCCACCGCGCCCCATGCGGCGCAAGTTAGTCCTACCGGTCAAGGTAATGGAACACTGGCCGGAGGTCAGTGGATCCCGCCCGACGTAGGTGCCCAGAATCGCAGTTACCGAATACTTTCCTGTGCTGATTGGATTTTCGAAGTCGGCCCAAAAGTTATGGCAGCTCAGCTGAACATAGTCGGCACACAAAATGTAGTTCGGCGAGTAACCCAGTGCGGTTGGCGTGTTTGGGTCACCGCGGCCGGCACCGTAGCGAGTGGCGTGGAAGAAGCAATCCATCACTGAAACCAAGGTGTTGAACTGGCGAGCCACGTCAGTACCTCGCAGGCAGAGGTAACCGGAGGTACCGTTACGGAAAGTGCCACCCGAAATCTTCAGCTTGGTGTCATCTTGCGGGGCTAAGGACTTAGGCATGCACTTTACAAAGAAACCGGTAGGCTCCTTCTTGATCATGGAGGCTTCGTTGCCATCGTAGGTCCATTGCCCTAGGAACTCGACATTCAGGCCTGGGGCACCCAATTCAAACACGGCAGCGCCGTTCGACCAATAGGATGTACCCTCGCCATCGAAGTTGGCCAATCGCTGGATGACCGTGCCTACTTGGAAGCGAATGCGACAGTTGGCCAGGATCTGCACAGAGCTGATGATGTACGTCTGGTTGCCAGTGAATTCAATTTCACCGCCGACACGTACAGCCTCGGCTACGGCTGGGGTCCAGTTCCAGGTATTCGGGTCAGCCATGTTCGGCTTTGATGTGACAAGGTGGGCATAATCCCAGATGTTGATTGCATTAGTCATGGTATATCCTCATGGTAGACAAGCCGAGATCCGGCCCGGTTTGACGAATTGAAAAGAGAAGGGGAAGGGGAAGGGACACTTATCAATGTTGATTGATAAGCGCTGATGGATATCGATCTACAGGGAGTAGATACGTTTGTGTTGCCGCTATGCGCCTCAGGCGCTTAGTACTTCGTGGTGCATCGCAAGCTATAAAAGTTATTGCCCGGATTTACCGCAACAACCCTCAGAGCAGCCATATACGACACAGCGCCCTGAGGGTTTCGTTAGTTGGAGCGATTGAGAAGCAGGGCTTCTTTTTTGGCAAGTTCACGTGAGTGCATTAACACTGATTTTTGGGAATGGTCTAATCGCGTCAGTGGCAAGCGTATTCCGTGTTGGGGCAGTCCGCGACCATGCAGTGCTTATTTGTGCGCATCTGTGCTCAACACCCGCCTTATACATTCGACAGGTTCAGTTGATTGCCGCTTGCGCAGGCGACGGGTTTCTCAAGGGAGGCAGCACTGTATGAGCACGGATGGCTAGGCTCTGTACAAAAATGGCCATACCGAGGTTGCAGCACAACTCCAGAAACGAAAAAGCCCAGCTTAATTGCCGGGCTCTCAAATGCGCGCTTTCCTTTTTCGTCACTCTTAAAAACGCGCAGGAATGACAGGATGGAGAAATAATCGGCCATGCGGCCAGTAGATGTCAAGCGGCATTTTCCATAGACAGGCCTTCATGGTTAAGGATGGCTCCAGCTGCTTCCAGGGCCTCCCCTACCATTCCCTCCAGCACGTCTTCGATGCCCTTCTTCCATCGGCGTCGTGTGCGCTCAGGGCGGGCATCCGGGTCCCACCGGTTCATGTCGTAAAACTGGGACGGCAACACGATAATGTCGTTCGAGCGCTTGCCATCGGCGCCCTTCATTTTGGGAATCGCCCAAGCGGTAATAGCGCTGTTGATAAACAGCTTTGGCGCATGTGAGGCAACCATTGGGCATAGACGACCAATCGACTGCACCTTTCGGCCCTTATGTGTGCTGAACTTGGCCACCAGCACATCCCAATAGCGTGGCTTCAGTTGGCTATGCAGCCGGGCGAAGACCCAGCAATCAGCATCCATCCGGCTGATCTCACCGCGCTTTACCGAACCGCTCAGGATGGCCATGTCATGGCCGTTTTCGCTGCCGGGCTCGTAGAGCTTCTGCCAGGCCTGCTTACTGGTGTTGTCGATCGCTTCTGCAGCTAGGGCCGAGACGACCGCCGCGAGTACGCTGCTGTAAATCATGTCCTTCCCCTTCAATCCCCGGTTTAGTTGGTGCCGCCGGCGCCCAGCCGGCTGCCTTCCTGGTACTGCGCCTCTGGCCCAGTGGCCCGAGCGCTCTCCAATTGCTCAATCTTCTCCAGCGCGGCCCGCAGGTTCATGCCCAGCTGGGACGCCAGCTCTTGCAGCAGGAGGGGCTGGCATTGCGCACGCTCGGGATTCGCACCTGGCATTTCCCGAGCGCGTGCGACCCTCGTCACCTTGGACTGACGCATGGTCAGATGCCCTCCCGGCCGCGATGGGATGCCCAATCGAACGGCAAGGCGATGCCGCCACCTTCGCGCAACCGATCGGCGGAGCGCTCGCCCATTGCGGCGGGTAGTTCCTTCGCTCCGAGGTTGGAAATCACGATGGTCGGCAGCATCCGCTCATAGCGCCCATTGATGATCGAAAACAGGCGACTCAGCTCGAAATCGCTTGGGGCCTCCTTGCTGGCACCGACCTCATCGAGTACCAGTAGCGCCGGGCGGACCAGCGCATCAAGGATGCTTCCCTCGGTCTGGCCTGAACCGCCATCGAACGTCGCGCGGATGGACTGCAGAATTCCTCCGAGGGTCCGGTAGGCAGCCGTGTGCATGGAGTTGGCCATGACAGCCTGGGCTATCGACACCCCCAGATGCGTCTTGCCTGTGCCAGGGTTACCCACCAGGATCAGGCATCGGCCCGATGCCAGGTTGGCTTCGAATTCGGCAGCGTACCGCTCGCAGCGCGCTTTGACCTTGTGCTGGCCGTCGCAGGTTGCCGCATAGCTGTCGAAGGTCTTGTCCTTGAACCGCTTAGGTATCAGGGAGCCCCCTAGCTTGTAGGCCAAGTCCACACGCTGACGCTTGATGTCCTCGGCCTGGGTCTTGGCAATTTGCGCTGCCTTGCAGCCAGGGCATGGCGAGCGAAATGTGTGACTGAGTACCTTGTGTGTGGTCGCCTCATAGGGGCCGTGCTCTTCGCATACAGCCATCGAAGTTACTTGCGGCCCGGCAATGCTGGACAGGTGAACCTCTTTTTCAGAACGCATACGAGCCATCCTCCCGCTCAATCAGGCCATCGCGGTAGTCGCGGTCGTTGAAGCCGTGATGACGGCTGCTGGGTTTGCCCTGGGCGGGCAGCTGGGAATCTTGTTCGGCGAGACGCTTCGCGATCCAGGAAGCCTTGAAGCCCTGCCACCCAGCGGACAGGGCCTCGGTCAACGCGGTGGAAACGCTGATTCCCAGATCTGAGCACGCCTTCAGTTCGTCGTTGAGCGATTCCCAAACGGTTTCTGTGATGGCGGCCTTCTTCGCCTTGCGCAGTGCCATCCAGTCCTTGAGCAGCGACTCAGGCAGGCCATGCGGGTTGTTGGCCATCAGGTCGCGAATCCCGAACGGCTTCTTGCGATCAGGCTTGCCTTCGGGCGTCGTGCCAGGCTCATCTTTGGGGGGGGATGTAATCTCTTCCGAAGGAAGAGTTACATAGGGGGTTTCTTTCTTAGAATAAAGAAGGAAGTCGGCGTTTTTGGTCTGTCTCGCCTCATCGCCGAATCGGACTACTTCAGCCGAATCAACCGTCTTGGTCTGTTTCGGCTCAACGACATAGACCCAGTCTTTCGGATCGTTAACACCAATGTCGCCCCTGGCACCGCCCTCGCGGAACAGCACGCGGCGACGCAACAGGCTGGAAACCGACTTGGATACCGTGTCAGGGTGAGCGTGGATGGCTTTCGCGATGTCGGTAGCCGGGATGCGTTGAGCGCCCGCACCGAAGTTGATGGTGGCCTTGGCCACGTACAGCACAATCTTCATCTCCCGGGCCGGGAGATCGATAGCCAGCAGGCCATCCATGAGCTGGTTGTCCATCCGGGTGAACCCCCTGGACTTATCAAGTGGGACGATGCTTGTCATGCTTCATCTCGATCTAAAGCTGTAGAGAAAGCCGCCCTGCCAGGCGGTTTTTTTCGTCTGCGTTTTCCGCTACTGAATGGATTCGCTGGTGTGGAATCTTCTGGTTTCGGTGTACGCATTGCCAGATTCGCGGCTGACTCGTGTTGCATCTCCTGGCGAGTTCGGCTTGGCCACCGGCCAAGCGCACGACCTCGTCAATGGGTCTTTCTGTGTTCGGCATGTCTGCGTGCCTCAATGGATCGCGCACTCGATGATAACTCAAGTTATCAGAAAGGCAAACAAATGTTATTTGATGGCTAATAACTTATGTTTTATCTTTGCAGCCATGACTAAAGCCCCCGAAATGCTCAAAGACCGCATCCTGGAACGCCGCACAGCGCTGGGCCTTAGCCAGGCTCAGCTTGCTGAAAAGGCCGGCGTCAGCCAGGTAACCATCCAGCACCTGGAGAGCGGCAGAAATTCCACCTCGAAAAAGCTGCTTGAGATCGCCAGGGCGCTCGGCGTTACGGCTGAATGGCTGGGCTCTGGTGAAGGCCGCTCGCGAGCTTCGAGCAATGTCCAGGCATCCAATGTCGAGCCGGAGTCGTATAGGTATCCGGTGATCAGTTGGGTAGCAGCAGGCGCGTGGGCCGAAGCCGTTGAGCCTTTTCCTCCGGGTTACTCCGATCGGTACGAGATGTCCGATTACGACTCCAAAGGAGCGGCCTTCTGGCTTGAGGTGAAGGGCGACTCGATGACGTCGCCAGTCGGAACCAGCATCACAGAGGGGATGCTGATCCTGGTAGACACCGAGGCTGAAGCCACTTCAGGAAAGCTGGTGATTGCCAAACTGGCCGACAGCAATGTGGCGACCTTCAAAAAGCTGGTCGAGGACGGTGGAAGGCGCTTTCTAAAACCGCTGAACCCGGCCTACCCAACAGAAATGTGCATGGAAGGTTGTCGGATCGTGGGAGTCGTTGTTCGAGCCATGATCAAGCTGTAACGTTTCCACATCCAAAAAACCGGCTTTGACGCCGGTTTTTTTGTGCATTGATAAAATAATCTGCTTGAAGTGTTGACCCGTAAACAATCTTTACATGCTGGAAGAGATTGCAAAGCAGCTCAATTAAAGATAACTGTATGCACATACAGTAAAAGGAGTTACCTGCAATGCTTCCCCTCGCCTTCTCATATTCTCCGGTCCTCTCCTACGAGAGGCTTGGCCACAGGATTCAACAGGCCATCTCCTCCCCGCACGTGCAGAAAAGGCAGTATGTCGAGGTAAAGCCAATACCTGGAGACTCCCCTGAAGACTGGGATCGGCTCATCACCGACCTGGAAGAGACATCCGGCATCAAGATCGACCTACTGGAATCAGGCTCGATCCGCATCGGATGGCGAGAATTCACCGAAGGATGAGCACCTGCCCGCATAACGCGGGCTTTTTCGGCCTGATTTATAACTTGAGTTATTGCCTCCAGGAGGCCTGCGTTGTTATCTCACAAATAACACAAGTTATATTACGCCATAGCAAACACCGCTCTTTACACAATCAGACGTGACCACCTCGACGCACCCAGGGACAAGCTGAGTCGTCGACCACGCCGCCTCTCGATAGCTGACGGACTCCCCCATGGGAGGACGCCAAACCATGCGAGCCACCTGATGCGTAGCCAGTAGCTGCAGCAGACAGAGGTGGGAAAACCCGGCGATGAGCATGGCGCGGATCAAACACAAACGGAGGAAATAGCTCATGAAGTAGTAAGCCCAGCCGGAACACAGACCGGCAACCCACAACGGACTGCCCCACCCGTTGAGGGCGAATGGGCGCCCACGGCAGCGCTCGCCAAGACCCGCTGCAAAGCCGCGCTGGTCAAGCTCAGGGCTGATGAGCGCGAGAGGAAGAATCGCTTCGCAGCCTGACCCTCCGGCGCTGCCCGCCAGCGCCTCAACACTTTCAGCGCCTTTTAGGGAGCCAAGTGGCGATCAGCCAAAGAACACCTATAGCGAGCACCCAAGACCACTTACTTACCGGGTTCGAGACCATCCCAATCAGGGCGAGGATGATCAGCGCTACGCCAGCCCAGCGCCTGCGCTTCGGTGTGAACCACACCTGGAACGCTCTGTGCCTATCCCGCAACCGCATTACCACTCTCCATTTTTGGTAAGCGGCGAAGCTTATCACCCCTATTCAGTGATAACGCCGACCAGGTGAGGCTGGTGGCTGCCGATATTCCAAATAAGCTTGCTCCCCCTAGATTCAGGCGGCCGAGGCCCAGCCGAAACACTGCGTTTGGAGGGTATGACGCGGCGCCCTGTTCGAAGAGAACTACTGAGGGGAGGACCAGGAGAAAGCTGCCGACCACCTGGTGCATATCTTCAAGGAGCACTCCTCCACCGAGCGCTACAGCCAACCAACCCAGTCCATCTCTCAAAGGATGGGCTGGAGGATGGGCTGAAGGGAGGAAGTAATGAAGTCGAATCTACTCACAGTGAAATCTGTCGAGAGGCTCTTGCGATCAGGAGAAGGGGCCATGCACAACGACGGGCAAGGCCTTTTCTTGAAGGTTCTGCCCTCTGGCGCAGGTAGTTGGATTTATCGATACCGGATCAATGGAAAGCGGATGTGCTCACAATTCTCACACCTATATGGGGTACCAAACCAGAAACCGCGAGCCGCGTAAGAAATCGGATTGAGCTGGTACTGGACGCAGCAAAAGCACACCAATTACGTAGCGGGGAGAATCCTGCCAGATGGCGGGGACACCTGGATAAACTCCTCCCCAAAAGGAAGGTCTCTGATCGAGGGAATCACGCTGCTCTTCCATGGCAGCAAGTGCCGGAATTTATGGCGGAGCTCAGGAAGTCAGAAGATCTCAGCTCTCTGGCGGTCCAGCTTACGGTGCTGTGCGCAATGAGAACAAGCGAGGTTTTAGGTGCAACTTGGGGTGAGATAGACCTGAAGGCAGAGATTTGGACAATTCCCGCAGCCCGGATGAAGGCGAGCCGCCCCCATCGCATTCCACTTTCGAAAGCGGTGATTGCAATTCTCTACCATTTGTCGCCCGATACACAAAACAGGCTGCTATTTCCTGGGACACATGATCACGCTCTCTATTTTGTTAGATGAGGCCAAAATCCAATCGAGGGGCGGTCAGCTATTTAGCCGCCCCGGCCATAAACCGAGGTCTCTACTTCGCGGGCAAACCCGCTCCTACAAGATGTGCGCAAGCCGCCACACACCGCCGTCGCTATAGGAGCGGGATCATCCGCAAACCAAGCCCCAGCCCTGGCCATGCACCGCGGCGTCTGCAGCGCGGGTAAACCCGCTCATACAGGGTATGTGCTGGCCGTCAGACCCAGCCGGCCCTGAAGGAGCGTGCTCGCTCGCGAGGCATCCACCGCCATGAATGGACGGGGTAAAACTCAGCAGCCGATCTGGCTGATGAACTTGGTGGTGAGGTAGGCATCCAGGCCTTCGCTACCACCTTCACTGCCATGGCCGCTGGCCTTGATCCCGCCAAACGGGGTTTCTGGAAGCGCTAAACCGAAGTGGTTGATCGATACCATGCCGCTTTGCAGGCGATTGCCCAGTTCAGTGGCGGTTTTCAGCGACGCGGTGAATGCGAAGGCGGCCAGGCCATATTCAAGGCTGTTGGCCTGACGGATCACCGTGTCCAGGTCATCGAAGCGCAGCAACGGCGCTACCGGGCCGAATGGCTCCTCACTGAGCAAACGGGCCTTGGCCGGCGTGTTCGCCAGCACGGTCGGCGCGAAGAAGTTGCCCTTTTCGCCAATTCGCTTACCGCCGGTCAGCAAGGTCGCACCCTGGTCGGCAGCATCGGCAACCAACTCCTCGACAGCAGCCACGCGTCGGGCGTTGGCCAGCGGGCCCATCTGGCTCGACGGGTCGAAGCCGTCGCCGACCTTGAGTTGACTGGCCAGGTCTGCGAAGCGCTTAGAAAACGCCTCGAACACGGCGTCGTGCACGTAGAAACGTGATGGTGATGCGCACACCTGGCCCGCGTTCCTAAACTTCAGACCACAAGCCAGGGCTGCGGCGGCATCCAGATCGGCGTCGGCGCAGACGATGAATGGCGCATGCCCGCCCAGCTCCATGGTAGTCAGCTTCAGGTGTTCGGCCGCCAGCGCGCCCAGTAGACGCCCCACGGCTGTGGAACCGGTGAACGACACCTTGCGGATGATTGGCGAGCGGATGAGGTAATCGGACACCTCTGCTGGAACACCGAACACCAAGTTCAGCACGCCTTTGGGCACGCCCGCATCGTGGAAGCAGCGCACCAGTTCGATCACCGAACCCGGTGCTTCTTCCGGGGCCTTGATGATGATGCTGCAACCGGCCGCCAAGGCGCCGGCGATCTTGCGCACGGCCTGGTTGATCGGGAAGTTCCACGGCGTGAATGCTGCGACGGGGCCGACCGGCTCACGCACCACCAACTGACGCACCGCCGGGTTACGCGATGGCACGATGCGGCCGTAAGCGCGGCGCCCTTCTTCGGCATACCACTCGATATGGTCCGCAGCGCTCTTGGATTCGAGGGTGGATTCGCTCAGCGGCTTGCCCTGGTCGAGGGTCATGCAGCGGGCCATGTGTTCGTGGCGCTCGCGCACCAGCGCAGCGGCGCGGCGCAGAATCGCCGAACGGTCGTAGGCCGAAGTAACCGACCAGGACTCGAAGCCCCGGGCTGCAGCGGCCAGTGCGGCGTCCAGATCAGCGCGAGAGGCCAGTGGCAGGCGCCCGATTTCCTCGCCGGTGGCAGGGTTCAGCACGGCACCGGTGCGCTCGGTCTCGCCCAGTGTCCACTCGCCGTCTATGTAGAACTTCAGCTCGGTATACATCGCTCTTTTCTCCTGCTGTGAAATCGGTGGCGCCACCAGGTTAGCCCAGCAGGCTTAGGTTTTGGCGGCGAATAAGGTTGACAAAGTGAACCATATATCAGTAGATTTTGTTCACACTGTCAACCATTTTATCCCGCAACCTGGAATGCCTTCGATGAAAGACGTGATTCTGTGCGAGTGCTTTGCCCGTGACGGGCTGCAACACGAACCCGACTTCCTGCCAACGGCGACCAAGCGCAAGCTGATCGAGCAGTTCGCTCGAATTGGTTTTAGCCGGGTCGAAGCCACGTCCTACTCCAACCCGGCGGTGGTTCCGCAGTTCGCCGATGCCAGTGAGCTGCTGGCGGAGCTGCAACGTGAGGACAATGTGTTTTACAAAGCCACCTGCGCCAACGTCCGCGCGGTGGAACGTGCACTCGCCGACCTCGATGCCGGACGAGGCGCCAACGAGATCAGCCTGCTGGTCTCGGCCTCGGACTTCCACTCCCAGCGCAACCTCAAGCGCAGCCGCGAGGAGCAGTGGAGCAACATCGAGCAGATGGCCCGGGCTGCGCAGGGCCGCTTCCGTTTGATCGGCACCATCTCCGTGGCATTCGGCTGCCCCTTCGAAGGGCGAGTGGACGAAGCCAGCGTGCTGCGTGATGTGGCCGCATTCGTGGAGCGTGGCGTGAGTTTCGTCACCTTGGGCGACACCACTGGCGTTGCCACGCCGCAGAGCGTACGCAGCCTGTTCGGCAAAGTGATCGCCGAGTTCCCCGAAATCACCCCCATCGCGCACTTCCACGACACCCGCGCAACCGGCCTCGTGAACTACGTGGCCGCGCTGGAAGCCGGCGTGCGCTACTACGACTGTGCCTTGGGTGGCGTCGGCGGGCACCCGGCCAAGGTCAAGTACGGCGGTGGTCACACCGGCAACGTCAGCACCGAGGACTGGGTCAACCTGCTGGAGTCCATGGGCGTGCGCACCGGCATCGACCTCGAAGGCCTGCTCGCCGTCGCCGCCGAATGCGAAACGGCACTGGGCCGCGAGCTGCACAGCCGTGTGCTGCGCAGTGGGCTCAATCCGCTGCTGAGCTGATCGCCTCACAACAACCACAACAGAGGAAGCAGCATGATCGGTAACTTCGCAAAAGCCACACCGCTAGCACTCATGTTCGGATTACTCGCAGGCATCACCCAGGCTCAGGCCAATGAGCGCCTGTTGCTGGTCCATCGCAGCGAACTGCTGGGCAGCGCGCCCACGCAGGCACTGCAGGGCCAGCAGATCCACGACATGCATTTGACCGCACTGTCGCGCACAAGCCTCGTGCAGCTTGACGGTGCCTCTCAGGCACTGTCCCACGCCGATGGCGAACGCACCTTGATCGTCCTGGAAGGGAACGTGACCTTCAGCTTCGCTGGCCAGCAGAAAACCCTGGGGGCCGGTGATTATGTCGCCATTCCGGGAGGCTTGGGTTATCAGATGGCGCCCGCCAATGGCGGGCAAGCGTTGCTGCTGGGCTTCGACGTGCCGCTGATCGACATGGCTGCCAGTCAGCAGGCTGACCTGAAGGGCCCTGCACAGGCAACAGTGCCGGTGATCAAGTTGCAGCAAACCGTGATGGCCAGCACGACAAGCTGGGATGATCCCAGCGACCGGGGCTGGACCTTGGCGAAGACCGCAGACAAGCGCGTCAATCTGGTAGAAATGCGCTCGGCGCTCAAGAATCACAGCCATCCTGACGCAGACCACTCGCTGATCCTGCTCAAAGGTAGCGCCCGCATCGCCACGCCCAGCGAGGACCGCGTGCTCAAGCCGGGCGACTACGTGTCTATCCCGCGCAACGTCGCACACAAGTACTACGTCGAAGGCAATCAGCCAGCCTTGTTCATCAGCTTCGACGCCCCCGCCTACGACCCTGCCAAGACCCTCTATTTCGAGTAATCCACTCGCCCGAGCAGTACCCCGCCATGCCGTGCCACGACCGCGGTGTGGCGGTTTTTTCTTCTACCTTTTCCTTGCTACACATAAAAAAACCCCGGAAATTGCTTTCCGGGGTTTGCTTTTGCGAAGGCGCTTAGCCCACTGACGACACTCGCTGGCGGCGCTTCTCCATGCCTTTGATGTACTGCATCAACACCAGCAGCAAGATCGACAGCAGGATCATCAGTGTCGAGACCGCAGCGACCGTCGGGTCGATCTGGTCGCGAATGTTGGCGAACATCCGGCGAGTCAAGGTCGAGCTGTCGCCGCCGACGATGAACAGCGCGATGACCACCTCATCGAAGGAGGCGATGAAGGCGAATAACGCCCCCGAGATGATCGACAGGCGAATCTGCGGCAGTGTCACCGTAAGGAATGCCCAAGCTCGCGAGGCACCCAGGCTGCGGGCAGCCATTTCCTGGTTCATGTCGAAGCCCTGCAAGCCATTACCCACGGCGATCAGCACGAATGGAATGGCGAGCACGCTGTGAGCCAGTACCAACCCGATCACCGTGTTGTTCAGGCCTGTTCGGGAGTAGACGAAGAACACGCCAACGGCGACCAAAATGATCGGCACCAACATCGGCAGCATCATCAAGCCGTTGGCTAGTTTTGCCATCCCGCCGCGCGCCTGCGACAGGCCATAGGCCGCCATGGTACCCAGCACCGTGGCGATCAACGTGGAGATGACCGCCACCTTGAACGACACCCAGGTCGCCAGCATCCATTCAGGCGAGGTGAGGTAGGCTTCGTACCAGCGCAAGCTCCATTCCCGAGGCGGGAACTCAAGGTACTGCGAAGCCGAGAACGACATGGGAATCACGATCAGGCACGGCACGATCAGGAACAGCAGGATCAATGCAGCCAGGCCATACAGCCAGAGGCGATGCAGGTGCGTGATCTGGGTCGGCGTCACCGCCTGATTGAGCTTCAGCATCAGCCGTTCCTCCGCGGGTCGTTGAGGCCGAAGAGCCGTCTCAACGTCAACAGGATCAGTACCGTCACCACCAGCAAGGCAACACCCAGCGCACTGGCCGCACCCCAGTTACCGTACAGGGCGATGGTGTCGCTGATCTTCATCGACCACATCGCCACCCGGCCACCGCCGAGTAAAGCCGGGGTCAGATAGAAACCAAGGCAGAGTACGAATACCAGTGTGATGCCCGAGGCCAACCCTGGCAGCGACAGTGGCAGGAACACTTGCCGCCAAGCCTGGGACGGTGTGGCCCCGCAGTTTGCAGCGGCCGATAGCAACA
Organism: Pseudomonas sp. E1MeOHC2; assembly: GCF_058745025.1. Lineage (NCBI taxonomy): Bacteria > Pseudomonadati > Pseudomonadota > Gammaproteobacteria > Pseudomonadales > Pseudomonadaceae > Pseudomonas > Pseudomonas sp. E1MeOHC2. The sequence goes on along the minus strand of NZ_CP196675.1, from coordinate 4,398,393 downwards.
GCGGGTCGATGTTCTTCATCTTGTCGTAGAGCGGCAGGACCAGGAACGGCAGCATCACGTGGACCATGCCCACCACCGTGCCGAAGAAGTTGTGCACGAGTGCCAACGGTTCGTGAATCACACCGATGTCCAACAGCCAGGTGTTGATGATGCCTTGACGCTGCAGCAGCACCAACCAGGCATAGGTACGCACGAGGATGGAGGTCCAGAATGGCAGCAACACAAAGGCCATGCAGATCTGGCTGGCCCGCTCGGGCAACTGCGACAGCAGGTACGCCAAGGGGTAGCCCAGCAGAACGCAGACCGCAGTGACGCAGAACGCCACCTGGAAGGTAATGCTGAAGCTGCTCATGTACACCGGCCGCAGCAGCCGCTCGTAGTTGGCCGCCGTCAGGGCGCCGGAGTTATCGAACGCCGACATCCAGAACAACCAGGCCAGCGGCACCGCCAGCACCGCGAAGACCAGCAGGAAACCCGGTAGCGTCAGCGACAGCAAGCTCCAGCGTTCCTTGCACTCAGCCCTGGCCAGGAGAGTCTCCATCGCCGGACCAGAAGCCCCGTCGGTGCCCACGGGCATGCGCACGGTACTTGTCATTTTCATGTTCGAACCTCGTTGAAGCGCATGAGGGAGGTCGTCTTTCGAAGTCATGCCGACTCCGCCACCAACAACGTGTCTTCGGCATGCAGCCACAGTTCTACCGTTGTGCCTGGTACGGGTACCGGCACGTCGCGGAAGCCTTTCTGGTGACGGGCAACGAGCTCCGTGCCGTCTGGAAGCACAAGGCCGACGTGGTAGCTGTCCCCCTGATAGACCACATCCCGCGCGGTGCCCTGGATACGGTTCATGGCGGTGCCATCGATGCCTGCCTGCCATTGCAGTCGTTCCGGGCGAACCATCAGCCAGCGTTTGCGCGGATGGCGTACCGCTGTGTCCTTGGGCAGTTTCAACCCGCGGCCCTGCAGCAGGACGGCACCGTCGCCCTCTTCCACTTCGAGGAAACAGCTTTCGCCAATGAATCCGGCGACGAAGCGGTCGCTGGGTCGCTCGTAGAGAGCGTCAGGCGTGTCGAGTTGGACCAACCGCCCCTTGTTCAAGACCGCAATACGGTGCGACAGGGTCAGGGCTTCTTTCTGATCGTGGGTGACATAGATGGTAGTCATGCCTAGGCGCGCGTGCAGCCGCTTGAGCTCCAACTGCATGTGTTCGCGCAGGTTCTTGTCCAACGCCGAAAGCGGTTCGTCCATCAGCAGGATCTTTGGTTCGAAGACCATGGCCCTGGCCAGCGCCACGCGTTGGCGTTGCCCACCGGACAACTGATGGATCCCGCGCTCGCCAAGATGATCCATCTGCACCATCTCAAGTGCCGCCTTCACCCGCCGGGCGCATTCGGCGCCGGTCACTTTGCGCAGGCGCAACGGGTAGGCGACATTGTCGGCCACGCTCATGTGCGGGAACAGGGCATAGTTCTGGAACACCATGCCTACGTCGCGCTTGTGCGGTGGGCGGGTAAGAAACTCCACGCCATCGACCTTGATGCTGCCCGAGTCAGGCCGGATGAACCCGGCAAGCACGTTCAGCAGCGTAGTCTTCCCGGACCCCGAAGGACCTAGCAGGGTGAGAAACTCACCCGCCTTTACATCGAGGGATACATGATCGATAGCGGTGAATGACCCGTAGCCTTTGTAGACATCACGAATCGCGATATTGCCTTGCATGATTCCGACCTCCGACGATCCAGTACTATTTTGCGATCAGCTCTTTGTAATCTTCCTGAACCTCAGGAAGATGCTTGCCCCACCAGCTCGGGTCCATCATCGTTTGCTTGGCCCGATTGCCCGGTGACATGTTCGACTGTTCGAGCACCTGCGCCGGGAAATTGCCCTTTACGAAGGCTTGGTCATTGGTCGGGCCGTAATACCCCATCATGGTGGGAATACGCGCCTGGATATCGGCGGAAACAGTACTGGCAATGAGCTTCTGCGCCGCCGCCACGTTTTTCGCGCCCTTGAGAATGGCCATGCAGCCGTAGCCCAACAGCCCGTCTTCATAGGTATAGGCGACCGGCGCCTTGTCTTTCAGCACCGAATCGACCCGGCTGCTCCAGATGGCGATCAGGTCCACTTCACCGTCCTTGATCAATTGCGAAGACTGGGCACCGGAAGTCCACCAGACGGCGACACTGGGCTTGATCTTCTCCAGGGACGCCAGGCCGCGCTCGATGTCCAACGGGTAGAGCTTGTCGCGAGGCACACCATCGGCGAGCAGCGCCACTTCGAGCATTTCATCCGGCGCCACCGACAGCGCGCGACGGCCGGGGAATTTCTTGGTGTCCCAGAACTCCTGCCAGTTCTTCGGGCCTTCCTTGAACTTGTCGGTACGCCAGCCCATCACCACCGAATAGCTGTTGGTAGCTACCCAGTCCTTGCCGCGCGCCACGCTGGGAATGCCATCGGCGTTGATCACCGAATAATCCAACGGCTCGAACAGCCCCTGTTCGGAGAGCGCTGCACAGTCATTGGCGCCTATGTGAATGGCATCCCAGGCGGGTTTTCCCGACTGCACCTGCAGCCGGACAGAGGGTTGGCCATCGTGGGACTCGGTACGCAGGGATACCCCCGCCTGCTCGGCGGCAGGTTTCCAGAGCGTCTGGATCAGGGCGTCCTGAAGGTTGCCACCATAACCTGCGACGGTCACGGTCGGCGTATCTGCGGCCATCCCCGGCGCAGCCAAGCCGGCGATCGCCAAGCTCAGGAGCAGCCGCAAGGCCTTGGTTGAGGGGAAGTTGTCGATCATTTTCCGGCTCCTATTTTTAACGCCGTCAGCGGCGCGGGCTTTGTTCTTAGGCAGCGGTAAATCTCAAAGCTACAACCTGACTAGACAGAGCGTGGGTCTTGGATGCCCGCTTTCACCTGCCATCCCGAGATACCAACGACCACCGAGATGGTTGACAACATGAACCACATGATTCACATTGTCAACCATGTTAGATAGCCAGGGTCTCCCTGAAAGCAACCCGAAAGCAGATCCGAACTGGAGCCAGTGCCATGTCAAATTCGTTACACGCAGCTGATATCGCTTTCCATATTCATAGCCAGACCAACCTCTCCGTGCATGAGCAGGTCGGGCCGACCGTGATGGTGCGCGGTGAAGGCATCTACACCTGGGACGACAAGGGCAAGCGCTACCTCGATGCCATGTCCGGCATGTGGAGCGCAGCGCTAGGCTACAGCGAAGAGCGCCTGACCAAGGCCGCCCTGCGCCAGATGCAAGAGCTGCCTTACCACCAGAACTTTGCGCACCGCTCCACCGAGCCTGCGATCCAGTTGGCAGAGCGTCTGATCCAACTGGCCCCGGTACCGATGTCCAAGGTCCTGTTCGCCTGCTCCGGTTCCGAAGCCAACGACACTGCGATCAAATTGGCCTGGTACTACTGGAGTGCAGTTGGCCAACCGCAAAGACGCAAGATCATCAGCCGTAACCGCGCTTACCATGGCACCACCGTGGCCAGCGCCAGCCTTACCGGCTTGCCGCACCTGCACCAGGACTTCGGCCTGCCGCTGCCAGGCTTCCTCCACGTGACCTGCCCGCACTACTATCGCGAAGGCTTGCCAGGCGAGAGCGAAGAAGCGTTTTCCACCCGACTGGCAGAGGAACTGGAAGCCATGATCCTGCGCGAAGGCGCAGAAACCATCGCAGCCTTCTTTGCCGAGCCTCTGATGGGCACCGGTGGGGTCATCACGCCACCTGCGGGCTACTTCGAGAAGATTCAAAAGGTGCTCAAACGCCACAGCATCCTGCTGGTCGCCGACGAAGTGATCTGTGGTTTCGGCCGCACGGGGAACTGGTGGGGCTCGCAAACCTACGGCCTGAAACCGGACATGCTCACCTGCGCCAAGGCACTCTCGGCTTCGTACCTGCCGATCTCGGCGCTGATGATTTCCGAGGGCATCTACCAGGCCATGCGCAGCCAAAGCGAGAAAATCGGGGTGTTCGGCCACGGCTACACCTATGGCGGGCACCCGGTACCGGCAGCGGTGGCGCTCGAATGCCTGAACATCTACCTGGAGCGGCGACTGCCTGAACATGCGCAGCACGTTGGGGCACGCTTGGGCGCCGGGCTGCGCAAGCTGGCTGATCACCCGCTGGTAGGTGAAGTACGTGGCGAGGGCCTGATGTGGGGTGTGGAGTTGGTAGCCGACAAGGCCAACAAGACCGCGTTCCCGCGGGAATGGAAGGTTGGCCTGGCAGTATCGCAGCAGACCGAAGCCAACGGCGTCACCGCACGTTCTCTGAACGACTCGGTAGTATTCGCGCCGCCATTGATCATTACCGAGGCCGAAGTTGATCTGGTGCTGGAAGCTTTCAGCAAGGGCCTGGACGCCACTTTGGACAAATTGCTCGCTCAATCGCGATTCAATCGTTGAGCCTGGCCGGCCCCTCCAGAACAATGAGGCACTGATGACAGCTTCCCCTCACAGGTGACCCCATGAAAAAACACGTTACTGCTGCGAAAACCGATCTCGACCAGTCCACCGACATGCGCGATCTGTTTTCCGTGCAACTGCAACGCCTGGCGGGGCTTTCCAGCCGCATCGCAGCGCTGGTGATTCCCCAGCACTTTTCCATCACCGTGCTCGAATGGCGGACTCTTGCGATTCTCGATTACCTCGGTGAGGCCCCTCTTGTCCGGGTAGCCAAACACGCCGGGGTACTCAAGAGTCAGATGAGCCGGCTGGTGACCAACCTGAGCAAACGTGAGCTGATCGAACGCCAGCCCAATCCGGAAGACGGGCGCAGCGCATTGCTGTGCCTGAGCCCCTCTGGCAAGGAACTGGTGCGAAGCATCCTCGAAGACTCGCAAGCCCGTAACGAAGCCATGCTCGACGGCCTGTCGGACCAGGAGCGCGAGCAACTCAAGGCACTGATGAAGCGGGTTTACGCCAACAGCCTGAGCTACTTCAGCGAGCTGAAGAAGCACATTCCATACGACCAGCTTGAAGATGAAGACATTGAGGATTGACCAATGCCAATCGATACCCGTCTGACCCGTTTGCTGGGTATCTCTTATCCAATTGTCCAGGCTGGCATGAGCTGGGCATCGAGTTGCGCAGCATTGCCAGCTGCAGTTTCCAATGCCGGAGGGCTGGGCGTGATCGCCGCCGGCCCAATGCGCCTGGCTGACTTGCGCCAAACCCTCCACAAAATCAGGGAGCTCACCGACAAACCATTTGCAGTGAACATGCCGCTTTACCGCAAGGGCGCCGATGAAATTCTCGACTTGCTGGTGGCCGAGCGCGTACCCGTGATCATCGCCAGCCAGGGATCGCCCAAACAACACCTGGCACGCTTCAAGGACTATGGCGCGACCTGGTTGCATGTGGTCGCCTTCGTCGAACATGCAATCAAAGCCAGCGCCTGCGGCGTGGATGGCCTGGTGGTAGTCGGCACCGAGGCTGGCGGCCATCCGCCGGCGAACGAGGTCAGCACGCTGGTCAATGTGCGCCGGGTGCTTCAGGAAGTTTCCATCCCAGTGGTAGCGGGTGGTGGGGTCGCCGATGGTCATGGCATCGCCGCACTGCTGGCCCTCGGCGCCGATGCGGTGCAACTGGGTACGCGCTTCATGCTCAGCGAAGAGGCCAACCTGCACCCGGCCTACAAACAGAGAGTGCTGGAAGCGCGCATCGACGACACCGTGCTGGTGGGACGCGGCAAGCTGCCTGTGCGCAGCCTGCGCAATGCCTTCACCGAGCGGGTCGCCGCAGCCGAACGCGAGCACCTGCACGAACGCGATCCAGCTGCATACGAAGCACTGCTGGCCTCGGCCAGCCTCAAGCAGGCGTCATTGGACGGCGATGTAGGGAACGGCAAGGTGGAGGCCGGGCAGTGCGCAGGCCTGATCCACGAGCAGCTACCGGCCAGCGCCATCATGCAGTCGCTGATAGAAGAACTTGAACACGCGCTGAGCCGCCTGCGCGCCATGCAATCCTGAGGGGACCCGTGCCATGACCGAAGCTTCCGTCGTACTAACTCACACCGCTGACGGCGTCCAGACCATCACCCTGAACCGTCCCGACAAACTCAATGCCCTGAACTTCGCCCTCACTGAAGGCTTGGTAGCAGCACTGAAAGCCGCCGATGCCGACGACAGCGTACGCGCGGTCATCGTCACTGGAGCCGGCCGCGGCTTTTGTGCCGGTGCCGACACACGCGAATTCGCCGTACTTACACCCGACAATCAGGCGCTGGTAGACCGTCGTGCCGCGTTGACCACTGAATTGCAGGGCCTGGTCAAGCAGATGGGCAAGCCAGTCATCGCGGCCGTCAATGGCTATGCCATGGGCGGTGGCAGTGGCCTGGCGATTTCCTGTGACCTGACCCTGGCGGGTGAGTCGGCCCGTTTTGGCTACCCAGAAGTCAAGCACGGTATCGTCGCTGCCATCGTCATGGCCGGGCTGGTGGAACATGTCGGACGCAAAGCAGCATTCGAGCTGGTAGCAACCGGGCGCACCGTGGCGGCGGCCGAAGCCGTGCAACTTGGTCTTGCAAACCGCGTCGTCGCCGATGACGCGCTGCTCGACGAAGCGCGCGCATTGGCAGCGGCCCTGGCAGCCCATCCAGTCATCGCCATGAGTGCGACCAAGCGTATCTTCCACCAGGTGGCAGAGCTGCCGTTCAGCGAAGGTCTGCAATTGGGCCGTCAACTGAACGCGCGCATGCGTGCATTCCGCCAGGAGCAGCACGTATGAAACCGCTCGCCGGCATTACCGTGATCGAGCTGGCGCGGGTTCTGGCCTGCCCGTTCGCCGGCATGATCCTGGCCGAACTGGGGGCCCGCGTAATCAAGGTGGAGCAGCCCAACAGTGGCGACGAAACTCGCGGCTACGAGCCCTTCGTCGGCCAGGATCAGCTGGCCCGCGACCACATGGACGAGGATGACCTGGCAGCGGCCCTCGGCCATGAGCGCAGCGCCTACTTTTACGCCTTCAACCGCAGCAAAGAGTCAATCACGGTCAACCTTCGCAGTGCTGAAGGCCAACAAGTGGTGCGCGAACTGGTCAGCAGCGCAGATGTAGTGCTGGAGAATTTCCCGGTCGGTACGCTCAAGCGCTACGGCCTCGATTGGCCGAGCCTGAAGGCCATCAACTCGCGGCTGATCTATGTGTCCTGTACTGGCTTCGGCCAGACCGGCCCGTACGCGAAGAAAAAAGGCTATGACACCGTTTTCCAGGCGATGAGCGGCATCATGAGCCTGACCGGCGAAAAAGACGGTGGCCCAGTCAAGCCCGGCATCCCGGTCTCGGACATGAGTTCTGGTTTGTGGATTGCCTTGGGCGTCGTTTCGATGCTGCACGGCCGCTCGCGCGAGGGTGAAGGTTCGTACCTCGACTTCTCCATGCTCGATGGACAAATCAGCCTCTTGGCCCTCGCCGCAGCACGCTATTTCGCTCTCGATGAAGTGCCGGAGCGCCTCGGCACCGAGCATCCAGGGCGGGTGCCTTCTGCGAGTTTCCGTTGCGCAGATGGCGGCTACGTGCACATCACCGGCGCCGACCAGCATTGGAAACCGCTATGTCAGTTGCTTGGCCTCGACGCGCTGGCACATGACCCGCGCCTGCAGGCCAACAGTGGCCGGGTGATGCACCGCGACGAAGTCATGACTGCGCTCAGCGACGCCACTCAGCGCCTGACTCGCGACGAACTCTGTGCAGCCTGCGACGCCGCTGGCGTGCCCGCTGGGCCGCTCAAGCACCTGGACGAGGTAGTGGACGACCCACACTTGAATGCCCGCGGCGTGTTTGGTGCATTCGACCACCCGGAAGGAGGTCGCTTCCCGGCGATCCGCCTGCCGTTCCAATTCGACGGGCTCGATAGCCCTGCACCTGGCCGCCCGCCCCTCCTGGGCGAACACACCGAGGAGGTCCTGTCTGAGCTGGGCTATGACAGCCAGCGTATTCAGGCCCTGCGTACCGAAGGAGCGATTTGACGATGCACGCCCTGCAGCTGGACAGCGTGACGCTGTCTCTCGAAAACCATGTTGCAACCCTCACCCTGAACCGCCCCCAGGCGCGCAATGCCTTGAACACACAGTTGTGCCAGGACCTGCACACTGCGATCCGCGAAGTCCGCGCCCGCGACGATGTCCATGTGCTGCTCATCCGCGCCAACGGTCCAGTGTTCTGCGCCGGCGCCGATCTGAAAGAGCGCAAGGAAATGAGTGAAGACCAGATCCGCGCTCGGCGCATCAAGGCATTCGCGGTGTATGCCGCCATCGAGGAACTGCCGATGCCGGTAGTGGCCGTCGTCGAAGGCCCTGTGGTGGGGTCGGGCTGCGAAATCGCCAGCGCGTGCGACTTCATCGTGGCCAGCGAGACTGCAAGCTTCCGCTACCCGGAAGCACGGTGGGGCACGGTGGGTGCCACACAGCGCCTGCCACGCATCGTCGGTCGTCGCATCGCCAAAGAGCTGATGTTCACCGGGCGTGAAGTCCCTGCTCAAGAGGCGCTGGCCATCGGCCTGGTCAACCAGGTCAGGCCGGTGGAAGCGTTCGAGGCGTTCGTGCAGGAGTTGGCCGCCGGCATCGCCGAAGCCCCAGCCGCAGCCATGCGCAGTGCCAAGCGGACCATCGATCGTGGAGTGGATGACAGCCGCTTTGGCGCCTTGGCTCACGAAATCCTGGCGATCGAAGAAAACCTTGCCCAGGGCACCTGGCGTGCCGGCATGAGCTCGTTTTCCTGAGGACAGATCAAATGACTGCATACGTTTCCCCGCTCCCCGGCCCACTTTGGTCCGTCCTCAGCGACATCGCCAGCCGCTATCCGGAACACGATGCGCTGGTGGCCGACGATGGCCGCATCAGCTATCGCGAGCTGCAGTCGCAGGTGGAAGTCACTGCCCGATCCATGCTCGCACTCGGCCTGCAACGCGGTGATCACATCGGCGTACTGATGGGCAACTCCGTCCAGTGGGCGGTGATCTGGTACGCGGCAGCGTCCATCGGCTTGGTGTGCGTACCCTTCAACACGCGCTTTCGGACCGAAGAGCTGGCTTACGGCCTGAACCATGAGGACGTGCGCGCGATGTTCTGCGTTGATCGCTTCCTCGGCAAAATCGACTTCATGGCCATGCTCCGCGAGTTGGAGCCTGCCCTCGACCAGGCGCTACCTGGCACTGCCCTTCCCATGTTGCGCCACGTCGTGGTGTTCGGCGAACAGGTGCCTGCTGGGGCACTCGCCGCGGAAGGCTTCTTCGATCAGGGCAACGGAATTGCCATGGCCGAGCTGGACGCCGCCCGTGCTGAGGTCGCAGCCGACGATACTCTGCTCATTCAGTTCACCTCCGGTACGACTGCTTTCCCCAAAGGCGTGATGCTTAGCCACGCCTCGATGCTGGGCGTCGCTAAATCGGTGGCCGAACGCATGGGTGTGCAGGCCGACGACCGCTACTTCAGCCCGCGTCCGTTCTACCATGTCGCCGGCAGCACCATGTCGCTGCTGGTGGCTCTGGTGAATGGCGCGACCTTGGTCACCGCCGCCACCTTCGACCCGGCTCAGGCCCTGGCAATCATGAGCCGCGAGCGCTGCACCCTCACCTCCGGCAACGACACCATGTTTCTGATGATGCTCGCTGACCCAACCTTCGCCAGCACCACACTTTACCTGCGTGGTGGCTGGGCCGCTGCGAGCCCGCAGATTCTCGCGGATGTGGTGGAGAAAATGGGCGCGGCGCAGATCTGCAATGCGTACGGCCTCTCCGAAGCATCACCTAATATCGTTATCTCCGATTACCGCGAGCCTTTGGAGTACCGCCTAGACGGCTCGATGAAACCACATGCCGGGCTATGTGTAGAAATCCGCGACCCTGCCACCGGGCAAGCGCTGCCGGCTGGCCAGCCGGGAGAAATCTGCGCCAGCGGTTGGAGCCTGATGAAGGGTTACTACAAGCTGCCTGAGCAGACGGCGTCCGCCCTGCGTGACGGCTGGCTGTATACCGGCGACATCGGCGTTCTCTCGGAAGATGGACATCTGCGCTTCGTCGGTCGTGTCAAGGACATGTTCCGCGTAGGCGGCGAAAACGTCTCACCACTGGAAGTAGAGCAAGTTTTGCTCAAGCACCCGGCAGTGGAGTTGGCGCAGGTCATCGGTGTACCAGACGCCCGGCTCGGTGAGGTTCCTGCGGCATACGTCACGCTTCGCCAAGGTGAACATGCTGGCGTCGATGACCTGATCGGCTTCTGCAAGGAACGCTGCGCCAACTTCAAGGTACCGCGCTTCTTGGCAATCGTGGAGGACTTCGAAAGCATCGGCATGACTGGCTCCAACAAAGTGCAGAAGAACCGTCTGCGTGAACATGCATTGAAGCAGTTCGGCCTCGGCTGAGACTTCATCCTAACCACCCTGCAAGCCGGTGAACTGACCCCCACTTGCAGGGCTCATTCAGAACTTAAAGCTGTAACTATGCTTGGGTTGCAAGCCGAGCGGTCCGATTGTCGAACTGCGGCAGGTTGAAGTTCTTTACCCCATTACACCCTGGCGGCTGCACAGGGCGACTTTCCCGCCAAAGTATTCAGAACGAAATCCACGCGTTCCTGCACGCTGGCCTTGGGCAACAAAAACACCTCGTACCCAAGCTCAGGATAGGCCTTCTGCAATCTCTCGTACTCGGCAAGCGCTGCATGCATGTCATGGCGGCGCTCCGCGTCTTGCCCATAAATTTCCGGCCACGGCGGGGCGAGAAACACGCGACGGTGATAGCGATGCAACTGCCCAAGGCTTGCCAGGAGCGGCTCTCCCGTCAGTTCCTGGAGCGCCGCTGAGGCATCAACCAGACCTCGATCGAAGAACACCCATTTCCCCTTGTCGGCCCTAGCGTTTTTATGGTCGTCCAGTGCTGTTGCGAGGGCTCTACACAGAAAGGCCGCCATGTCGATCCACGGTAAGGCTTGGCCGCCGGTTTGGGCTTCTCCCTGCACGATGCGCCGCCCAGGCTCTTCGACAATGGCATGGCCTTGCCGGTGGAGTTCCGCAAGCAGCGTGGATTTCCCCCCTCCCGAACAGCCAGAAATAACAACGAAATAGTGCATATCAATCTTCACTCCAACAGACGGCGGTATCGGCCGGTACTTGCTATCCTGACTTGGTGGCCATCTTGATCCAGAGCTCCAAATACGGCCCAGTCATTGAGGTCATCCAGTGTGGCATAAAGGTCCTCCTCATTGGCGCGGCACTCGAGTTCGGATAATCAGTCCGCATCGGTTTCGGCCTTCCATACTTCACGCGCGGCGGCAAGTAGATAGAAAAGATTGGCAGCACCGTGCACAAGATCCCGATTTGCTGCAATCCCAGCCGCACCGCGGCTGCCGAGCCAGCTGCATCTCATATGCCTATGGCGTTCAGCAATTGCGCAACGGCCAGCCGTAATGCGATGGCCGTGTGTGCCTCACCTAAGTGTGGAGGATCGTGATTTTTTTCATCCGCGTCCAGATGCGGATTGATCACCAAACTCAGGTTGCTATTAGGGTACAGATCGGTAGCTATGAAAGGTTTCCCCAGTATCGATATCGGCTCAAGAGACTTCATCATTTGCTCTTCTCACCTACCCAACGTGTGCCTTGCAAACAAAATGGGCCACTCTTTCACGCTTCAAATTCACTGCGGCAAGGACAGAGGCGTTAGCCTGTCATTGTTAAATAAATTTAGCGCTGATGAAAAGAAGACGAGTACAGAGAAAAGGTCCCTTAACAAACGTAAAATATGGAGCATTTTCGGTACTTTTGACAACCTCGACAATCCGACACACTGTGTCTTCAGTGCATGACCTTCAAGGGAAAGCTCCATAAAATCAACCATGCCCCATACTTAGTACACTGTGGAGTTGAATGCAGCACTTCCGCCATTTCTGCGTGGTGATGGTGCCCTTGGAGCAACTGCTGGACCAAAATGTCATGCGCTGCATGAGCCACTCGGCGGCTGCAAGGAAGTGATGGGGATGACTTCCGTTGCGCCAAGCCAGTATACTTCTAGCTATTTCACCTCTCTTTCCAACAGGCATTCAGCCGTGCAGCATCTGCCGCTAGAAGTCATCCCCCAGATCACAGTCGTCCAGGCCGTTCTGGAGCACCTCCTGGGCAAGATTGCTCGGTCGGTATTATTCATTTCAAAATCCTATCGCTCGGATCGTCAGGTACCGTAAACACTAGGAAGGCGCTTCCGCCGAGTGCTGTCGACTTGTTCATGCAACAAGGCTGGCCTCTCCGCATGATGCAATAAGCCCTAAACGATGTACGTCTTGCGGACTCACACCAGGCCGACAGCCCCCGCGCAGACAAACTTTTACAAACAATTACTTGATAGCGAAATCCACTTAACATTAAATAATCTCCGTTGGAGATTTAGTAGGTCTCCATCGCACCACAAAAAACCAAAAGATGATGAGAAATCAATAAAACCTCCTCCCCAGCAGAACATAAATACAATACCAGCAACTCAGGAACTGCCAATGATAGTAACACTAACCAAAATCACAAAACACAACTATGAAGCAGTTTGCGAACTCGAAGTCACAGAGGAGCAAGAGGATTATGTGGCCAGTAATACCTGGTCACTCGTCGAGGCCGCATACAATCGCGAATATTCAGCTCGGGCTATTTGCGCAAATGGAGAACCCGTCGGTTTTTTTATGTGGGTTCAAGAATCAGCAAGTAAAATTTCCATCTGGAGATTCATGGTTGATAAAAATCATCAACAGAAATCCATTGGTAGAAAATCCTTAAATCTTGCACTGGAAGAAATAAAGAAAACCGCAAATCTAAAAGAAATTGAAATTTGCTACAGCCCCAAAAACCCAGTGGCAAAAAGATTCTATTCTAGCTTTGGGTTTGTTGAGATTGGTATGGATGCAGACGACGAAGACATGCTAGCCATAATTAATTTGTAGGAGGCGTCGGCAAAGTTGAGCTTATCAGCTATCTGGCCAATGGCTAGGTTGCTGCATGCAAGGAGCGCCTTGATCTCCAGAGTCACCTGCCGATCAATCAGATCCTTCGGGGTGCCATTGAAAAACACGTTGGTTAACTGTGACGGACAGAACGGCGTGATATTTAGAACATCCGCATAGAACTGTTCGTCTTTTTACATGACCATCCGCATTGTGTTACTGATAACGTCAGCCATCGCACCATCGACCTTCAAGCGCTCAGCCTCTTGCGCTGCATCGATGGCTGCTTGTTTAGCACGAGACTCAGCAAGCAGTTCGCTCAGACGGTGATGCACTTTCTCCGCTGTCCCAACCGCATCCACCCTCCAGTCGATCGACCAGATTCTGACAATCTCCCACCCTAGCCCTCTCAGCACGAGTTCTCGGAGCTTGTCGCGATCCCGTGCCGTTGCGCTGAGGTGATAGGTAGCACCATCACATTCCACACCAGCAAGGAATCGGCCTGGAGCATCAGGATGCACTACACCCAGGTCTACTCGGAAGACGATTAATCCGCGATAGCCCTGGTGCTTGTGGGCTCATTTTCTCGGGAGAAGAAACGCTCGTGCTCTTCAGAGATCTGAGACCGTTGGGCAGAATAATCCAGGGACGCTCACTGAAAGCCAGCGCCCAAAGTATGGGCTAGGATATGGGCTGAAACCGACCAGACACAAAAAAGCCCCGAAAAATCAGGGCTTTAGTGATAAATAGTGGCGGAAGCGTAGAGATTCGAACTCTAGGATAGTTGCCCATCGACGGTTTTCAAGTCCACGAATTTTCTTTTATAAAACAATTACTTATCTTAATAAAATTTCCGCACGCCTTCACCAAAGCTCTCGCTGGAGGCCGTATTTTCCGCTGGCGCATTTCGCCATTGCGGAACTGATTTCGGCGTGTTGCCCCGCTCACTGGAGGCTGGCCCCATGACGGGGATTGGTCTGCCTCAGCCAACGTAGGGATGGGAGCCCGCTCGACATACCCATCAATCTACCGTGAGTCAGTAAGCGCAGTTATCCTCACCGTAGCAAGTGGTTTACTCGGATCTCAGGCACCCCACAAACTGCCTTATTACTTCCCTAAAAATCTACGACGCTAGGAGCCAGCAATGGACGAGAAAGCCGCGATCACAGCAGACACAATGGAACTGCTGCTGTTGAATCAAACTGCCATCAGAGCAGCCTTGGAAGAGCTGTCGCTCTGGGTAAGTCAACGTGGTTCGACTCACACCCATGAAAACGTCATGGTGGCCCTGACGGCACTGGACACTCATGCTGAGGCGATCTCGATTGGGATAGAGCGCTTACGGTCCTAAATTAGCCGCTGGTGACCGACTAGTGTGTCTCGTCGAACGAGCCGAGCTAAAACTTGAAGCGGGACAGCGCCCAATGATGGATTGGACACACTAACTACCAACTTCTTTAAAACAAAGGGTTACAGCACACGCTCCATTTCCCTGTACCACTTATGTAGCATCAAAACCTCCCCAAACCTTACGTTAATGGCCTTGCTGCCGTTCGAACAGTGCGCGGCGATTGAAACCGAAGAGTCCAAATTGCTGATTTCCGGCACTGCGGCTAACGTCCGCTGCTTTAGTGGGTGCGGATATAGCGGATAGATGTTGCCTCATATTCAGAAACACTAGCGCTGTGAATTATCCAGAGGCCGGACGCCATCATCGAAAACGACGTTTCGTTTTCGAAACGTCGTTCCTTCGATACAGTGCGGTTTTCTAATCCGGTCCATGCGGAAATGCCGGAAATCCTCACGTGCAGGATCCCAGGCCACCAGATACCAGAGTGGCGGCAGAATCAACATCGCTTGCGGCTCAACCACACGTGTGCTGCTTTCACCTTTCGCATCGCGGTAATTGAACCGCAGATGCAGGCGCTGAAGAAACGCTGCCTCGAACTCCGGAAGCAAGGAAGGGTCCATTGTTCCGATATTGGATCTGTCCACCTGCGGGGCAAGTTCTCCAATATACAGGCAGTCCAGAAAATGCCGTAAATCCCGCATTTTGTCTGACGGCAGTGCCTTTTCAATCTTTGCAAGCCCGGTATCTGCAATGCTTGAAAATGGTAGATTTCCCGCCGCGCGCATAGATGCCACGCTGATCAAAAGCGCAAAAACCTCGATCACTGAAAGACGTGGCGCGGTCTGAACTGAACGAGGGTCAAGCTGCAGCCCGCCGCCGCGACCTGGTTCAGAGCGAATGACAAAACCCTGTTCTCGCAACGCATTAATGTCACGTAGCAGCGTACTGCGGGAAGCCCCTACCTGTCCTGCGAGCTCGGCAATGGTTGATGATCCGTTGCGACGGAGACTGCGTATGATGGCTTCTTGTCGAAGGCGAACATTCATTTTCTTTGGATCAATAATCAAAGGTGTCAGATTTTGACACCTTTACCTCGTAGTTTACGAGTGTCGACGCCAGGTGGATGCCTGGCTCGAACCCTCGGACCTACCGGCATTCAGTGCTGCACCGCTGCCTGATCGCCCATCCAAACCCAAAAGGAAGATAAATGTTTAATTCCAACGGCTTTCCCCAGCCCACTTTGATATCGGTAAACGGTGTTGAATTGGAGGTTTTTGAAGCCGGAAAAGAAAATTTTGGAAACCCGATCGTGCTTTGTCACGGCTGGCCGGCGCATGCCTTTTGCTGGCGGTATCAATTGCCAGCGCTTGTGACCGCTGGCTATCACGTCATCGTGCCGAACCAGCGTGGGTATGGCAATTCTTCACGGCCGACTGACGTTACCGCATATGACCTCGCGCATTTGACTGGCGACCTTGTCGCGCTGCTTGATCACTTCGGATACGACGATGCCGTCTTTGTCGGCCATGATTGGGGCGCCAATGTTGTCTGGGGTACGGCGCTACTGCATCCAAACCGGGTGAGCAAGCTCATCGCGCTCGCACTTCCCTATCAGGAACGGGGTGACATCCCGTGGGTGGAGTTGATCGAAAGCTTCATGGGACCTGATAACTACATGGTGCATTTCAACCGGCACCCCGGAGTGGCGGATGCGATCCTGGATCGAAACAGGCAACAGTTCCTTCGAAATCTGTATTGCAAGAACGAACAAACACAAGCACCCGCCCTAGGAATGGCAATGATCAACTTGGCTGAGGCTGAAGCTGAGGCTGATACCGGAGAGCCGCTCATGACAGATGCCGAGCTGTCTGTCCTCGACGCCGCGTTCGAGGTCTCTGGCTTCACAAGCAGTATCAACTGGTATCGAAATCTGGACCGCAACTGGCATCTCTTGGCGGACGTAGACCCGATTGTTCCTCACCCCGCCCTAATGATCTACGG
The DNA here is from genome assembly GCF_058745025.1 of Pseudomonas sp. E1MeOHC2. Classification (NCBI taxonomy): domain Bacteria; kingdom Pseudomonadati; phylum Pseudomonadota; class Gammaproteobacteria; order Pseudomonadales; family Pseudomonadaceae; genus Pseudomonas; species Pseudomonas sp. E1MeOHC2. The sequence goes on along the minus strand of NZ_CP196675.1, from coordinate 4,382,107 downwards.
GGACCGCGATACGATACCAAAGCCCCCCAATCTGAGTGACTTTGTGCCAAACGTTGAGGTTGTCAGTCTGGACACAGGCCACTGGATTCAGGAAGAGAAGCCAAAAGATACAACTAAGATAATTCTGGATTGGTTAAAGCAGACGTCTGCAAGCTACCCCTCAAAAGAGCAACAACTCATTTGAGCCCTCTGTCATGACTGGAGGGCGCAACGAACGCTGAAGGAAAAACGATGGAAGAGCCGACCTTTTTCGTCACTCCGTCGCCTCGAAGTGAATCGCCTCTGATTTCATAGACGGGTCCGAATGTCAGGCTTTTGCCAATTAGCCAGTCCTGAATGACGGAAACGGGTCGGAAGCTGCCTGACACGACCGGTGGCTTTTGGCCGAAAGCAGCCTGTTGCGACCGTCCGCTTTGGGTCGGAAGCGGACCGTCCCACAAGCAGCCCTCTGCCTCATCTCCTCGCACCAGAGTCGAGAATGTGCAGTGGCCAAGCTCCATGTGATGGATTGGGCAGGTCTAGCTTAAATGCCCCAAATCCATTGGATTTACAGCCACCGCGCCAGGGTCTGTACCATTTTTTCCCAAAGGATAGACCCGGTTCGCCCACGGAAGCCGAGCCGGGCCATGCGCTGATCCCGCCTATACAAGGGATAGGGAATTGAACCCGCCCAAGGGACTCAATAGACCTCCGTAGGCCAGCATAAACAGCTATTCTTGCATTAGCGGATGGCCTGCATAGGCCTAACACGCCCTAGTATTTGCCCTAAATTTGCCTTAAGAATTCTCGCACCTGGAGGAGCCGCATGGATGCCTGATTCATGCAATGTGAGTTAGCCGGACGCTTACCATCAAACAGTAAAAAAGCCCAGCACTAGGCTGGGCTTGGTCAGAATATGCGCCAAGCGCTGCAGTTAATTGCCCTGGCCGCCACCGCCCGCCTGTATCAGAGAGTCCGCGCGCACCAGCTTGAACTGGGCAGTCAGCGACATGTCACTTGCGAACCCGATCCTCTCGACCTCGCAATCCTCATATTCATGAGGGCTTGGCTCTCGCCAAAATAACCCTGGCTCACAGTGCTCGTGAGGGTCAAGGCTCGTAGAGATTAGTGGAAAGCACACCCTCAAAGGGGCATTATTCACATTGTGAACTGTCGCTTCTCCCATGATCATAAGCGAGCCAAAGCTCTTTGGCTCATCGGTCATAACACCGGAAGGTAAACGGCGCCTACCGCTGAGAAGCCGATATTGATTTTCTGTGGTTAGACGGCAAGCAGCGGGATCTCCGTCAGGAAGACGAAATTCGGTATTTGATACAAGGCACAATATCGCGAGCGAGACACGATCCGACTGAGCGTCCCAATCAGCCTCATTCAATCTCACGTCCTGAGCATGCATGACAGCCTTAAGCTGGCTATGGAACTCACCCATGTCAAAAGCCGGTCGCGAATGAATAAATTGCAAGACGAACCCGAGTGCCTTCAAAAACTCAACCCCACACTTGGGCTTCTTGTAAACGCAAGTTCCTGCCTTTTTATCAAGAGCAAAACTGCTCTCAATTTTTCCTATTAGGCTAGCACGACTTACTCGACATTCTCCGCGAAGACGGTCCTCATCTACCAACCGAGTCTGAGAGATTAGCAAGCGATAAACATAGATAGGGAACGGCTCACCGATTATTAGTTGGTTTTCCTTATAAGAGTAATCAAGGAGGTATCGCATCGAATCAGTGAAAGACGTGATGGTGGCCTGTGCGAGCCCGCGGTCGCGCGCATCCGGGTGGGCAACAAAATTTGATATTTCAAGGAAAACTTGATTGGCGTCCGCATAAGGCCGCAGCCTCATCAATAAAATCTCGACATCATTCGCATCAAAGGTACCGGACTCGATACGATTGACGATTTGGTTTAGCTTAACTAGATCCTTCAGGGGAAGCGGCATTTAAATCCCTCTACGCTGATCGACACAAACACGGAAGCGTGATGGTTAACGGACTCTACTGGCAAGCTCAAGCAGCATCTATCGAGCCAGCCAATATATGACTACGAGCAAACGGGGCGTACGTCAATTTCGTCAGCCTGATGAATCGGGCATGCTGCAGCTTCGGGATCGAGTTAGCAAGGAACGACCAGGAGCGCGAGCACGCTCGTCAGAACACCTGGTCGCTCATCACAATCTACCTAAAACAACTGACCCAAATCTACCGGCACCCAGTTCATGATCACCAATTCGCCAGTCACGTCCGCCTTGCACTGGCGCTGGTTCGTAGTGGTGTAGCGGATATCCAAGCACTCAAAATGGAAGCCGTCGAAAGCTCTCCGAATGTCTGGGTGGTCGTTAATGCTGACCATCACCCTGCCCTTGCACCGCCGCATAAAGTCAGCCATACGCTCGTACTCCTCGAAGGGAAAGTCGACGCCGTAGCCGGCGGTCTGCCAATACGGTGGGTCCATGTAGAAAAACGTGTGCGCTCGATCATAGCGCTCGGCACAGTCGAGCCAGGAAAGGTTCTCGACGTAGGTACCAGCGAGACGCTGCCACGCAGCAGACAGGTTCTCCTCGATGCGCAGCAGGTTGATAGCCGGCCCAGTGGTGGCGGTGCCGAACGTTTGCCCGGTGACCTTGCCGCCGAACGCATGCTGCTGCAGGTAGAAGAATCGGGCCGCACGCTGGATGTCGGTTAGGATCTCGGGGCGCGTCATCTTTTGCCACTCGAAGATCTGGCGGGAGCTGAGCGCCCATTTAAACTGGCGCACGAACTCCTCCAAGTGGTTCTGTACAACGCGGTAAAGGGTGACCAGGTCACCGTTGAGATCGTTCAGCACCTCCACTGGGGCGGGCTGGGGACGCATGAAGAACAGCGCGGCGCCGCCTGCGAAGACTTCGACATAGCATTCATGAGGGGGAAAGAGGGGGATCAAGCGGTCGGCCAGGCGGCGTTTGCCGCCCATCCAGGGAATGATTGGAGAGGTCATAGGTATGCAAGTCTTTACTGTATGGATAAACAGGTGTTAGGCTCGCCGCGCTTTGTGCACAAGGCAGAGGCTACGGCTGGACTTGCAGGAAAGGTCTGCGGGTTCGGCGGGCCGGGCTGGATGTTGACGCATCCACCCGGCTCGCCTCTTTTACTTGGTGACTTCGCGCATGTAGGCCTGGCAGGCCTGCAGCGCAATCAGCCCCCGGTCGCCTTCGTCGGTGATGGCGACAATTCGTTGAGCATGCGCTCGGTCAAGTTCGGCGCGTACGGCGCCATGTACCACGCCTCCGGTGCCGGCGGCTTCTCGCAGCCCACCGTCACAACCCTGGCCGGCAAAGGTTCCGGCGTCGACAAGGACTGACAGCCGCAGATCAGCGGTAGCAAGCCTGTCACGCAGGCGAGCTTGAGTTTGGTGAGCATCGTTCATCTCCTTCCAATGCGCCTGGCTCTGCTCCTGCAGGTGATTTTCCAGGGTGCGTCGTTGCGCCTGCTGTTCCGCCAACTTCTGGAGGGCAGCAACAGAGGCTTCTTCACGTTCACGGCCACAGGCTCGATCCTTGTCCGCCAGTTGCTGGCCAAAATCCGCAGCCTGTTCGGCGAGCTGCTTCCCGTAGTCGCTCGCCTGCCACACCCAGGCACCGCGACCACCAACCCACAGCCCTACCGCCATGGCGAGCAACGCGATGCGCACGTTGAGTGACATCACTGCAGCACCTCAAGAGCTCGCTTGTAGAGCGCCTGGCGATCCTTCAAACCATTCAGGCCACCATTGATGCGGCGAGTGATCAACTCGAACACCGAGTCATCGGCCTGACTATTCGCCTCCTCGGCGACGTCTTCAATCGGTACGAGCGTGATGTCATCCCTGGAAAGATGCCGCGCACACAAAAAGATAATTTGCTTTCGCTGAAGCAGCTTCGTGCGGCATTCAGCGACGCCCCAATCGAAGCCATTTCTCCGCAGATCATCGCCCAATATCGGGACAAGCGCTCAGGTAAAGTCCGTGCCAACCGAGAAATATCTCTCCTATCGCACATCTTCAATATGGCGCGGGAATGGGGTATTACCGACCGGGTGAACCCTGCTGCTGGCTTACGTAAGAATAAAGAACGTCCCCGTGATTTCTACGCTGGGCCAGGTATCTGGAGTTCCGTTTATGATCGTGCTGCCAGCGAGTTACGCGACGCTATGGATCTTGCTTACCTGACCGGTCAGCGACCGGCAGATGTTCTCTCGATGAGAGCAGTAGATTGTGATACCGAATACCTTCAGGTCGCACAGGGCAAGACATCAAAAAAGCTACGAATCGAGCTCCGCACCGAGGGCCAGGTAAATCAACTTGGACTATTAGTTGAGCGGCTCTCGTCTCAGCGAAAAGAACGCGGAGTTCGAAATCCATATCTGATCACCACTCAAGATGGTAGAGCAGTCACCGCCTCCATGCTTCGGCTCCGTTTCGACGTTGCTAGAAAAGCCGCGATTGAAGATGCCCTTAGGGACCAAGACAATGTTCTAGCCGAACAAATTCGCCAGTTTCAGTTTAGGGACATTCGCCCCAAAGCGGCAAGCGAAATAGTAGATCTCGCTCACGCCAGCCGATTGCTGGGCCACTCAGACAAACGGATCACGGAGACCGTTTATCGCAGGGTGGGCGAAATAGTCCAACCGACACGTTGAGCGTCATTGTAAGAACGGCCCCAACGGGCCGTTCATATTTTACATTTAAACCAATACAGGACCACCGACAACATCAAACCAAGCTTCAGCAAACGGAGAGTTTTTTCGCTCCTTGTCTATGGCATCAGAGTCAGCATCGAAATAAACCGTACAAAATCCGAAGGACTGAGACGCTTCAAGATCCTTAACGACCTTCTCCAGGTCAAACGCCCATTTATCTGTACGGCCCATTGCCCATACACCCCAGTCGCCGTACTCAGCCTCAAGGTTGAGCTCTGCCCAAACACCCTTTGGAATATTTTTGGAGTCGAGAAGCTCTGCAACGTCCGAACCTTTGACCAATATTCGGCGACCCACAATGGTGTTTACGTTTTCGAAGAAACCCGTCCAAATCCCTCTATCTAACGCCCCCATGGCCGACCGCAAAAAATTGGCTCTGCTTACTTTAGTGCGCTTTACACCGTCCGACATCGCATAACTATCGACCCACCTCATGAACTCAGCCGATCTATACGCCCCTTGATTTAATTCAATATTGGTCGCATCTATCGTAATACTAGGCAGCTTGGCAGACCTGAGAATACTAGAGTCAGCAGCTATAACCCCATCCTTAGTTAAAACAAGAGGAGATATGTTCGCCACTGCACTATTCATGACCTCTAAACCGGGGATATTTAAGCTCGCAGCAAGCATCACCTGGTCATACGATATTGTTTTCTCGGAGCTTTTCAACCGTGAGACAATGCTTTCCACAAAATATCTTGAAATATCTGCCGCAAGAAGCCCCTCAAAACCGGTTTTCACGGACGTTATGTCCTGACGTTGTAGATTGATAGGAAAACGACCATCCGGATCAAACACCACCAAATCGACTGGACTTGAGCTGATCGCACCCAACCCTGCCGAAATCACAGGAGTCAATTTATAACCTATATTACCAACAAATATACCATTACATACCACTAGGCCTCGACGACTATCCCAAGCCTGCTGATCGGCAAACTTCCACATTACGTCATCGTATTCAGCACTTGAAGTGCGACGCCATTGACTCTTTTCAAGATCAGCTCCGCACGCAGGAACTAGACGCTTCTGATCAAGGATAGTCACGCCTTCTTTAGATACCACACGGCGAACCTCAGGCGACTCTAGACAATACCAATCCCATCCATCTTCATAAATTTTTCTTGAAAGTAGAGCATCAGTAACTTTGTCTTCTAGCTTTATCTCTATACGAGTACCAGCATGGAAACTACAAGATTTAACCTCAATCGTATCCGACCCTTGATTACATACAAAGAAAAGCCCTTCACTTTCCTTTTTATAAACCGATCGGGTAGTCACCCTAAGTTCTGACCCCAATAAAAATGCGGCCAACAAACCAATTCCAAACCTTCCGGTTCGATGCACGGATGACCGACCATCTGACTCATGGTTCTCTCTCCATACATCACTCCGCCGGAAGGAAGCACCGATATTCAGCAGATACTGATCAACAACATCGGCGGTCATTCCCACCCCAAAGTCCTCTACGATCAATGTCGCAGACTCACCTTCAGGACAGTTCAAAGTCACGACAACATCATCTTTCTTTGTCGGTAAATCTTGGATAACGCCTTTAGAAACGAGGTCCGCCCTCTCCCGACAAGCGTCCACAGCATTCTGAACTAACTCGCGAACTCCCACCTGCGGCCTTGCACCGTATAGCGGCGCCACCAGCAAGTCGAGCAGCTCTGAACTGGCGGTACGAAACTTGAACTCTCTCGGCAGGTACGCTGGGCGGCGGTTCTTGGAAAAGGCAGCCGGATCATCGATATTCGATTTGACCCTACGAATCGTTATGCCTAGAGCGCCAAGCGGCCCCACTCGGCCATATACTTCGCCCAGTACAGCCCAGCAGGAGTCCAACTCTGCCTGAATGTCCCGAAGCAAACGCTGCATACCCAGGAAGGTAGCCACTGTCTCAGGTTCACAGTCGACAAAAATTGCTTCGGGATCATCGTGAGCTTGATTGATCTCACGCACGGACAGGTGTTTGCTCCACTCTCCACGGGAAATCGGGCTAACCAGTGACTTCAGCCGCAGCAGCTGTCCTGGCGCGCGGGACGAATGAATCTGAAGGTAGTCGGCAATGCGCAGGACCATCATGACGAAAGGAACGCGGCAATTGTTGTGGATTCGTCGTTGGGTTGACTCTAGGCGATCCACCGCAGAACGCATGGAGTAATTGTGACTTCTCGCCACAAACCCTGAAAGATCCATTAATCGCCGGTGTTCTGCATCCGCAATCTCCAGCGGAGCGCCTACCCCCGGAATACCGGAAAGTGCGATTTCGTGCGCGAGCCGAGCGTGGTGCCGCCGAAGGAACTCGCCGATCAACAGGCGATGCTTGTAGGTCAGTTCCAGCTTGTTTAGTGGAACGTCACCCACCGGCTCAACACTACCGAACAGATTTCTCAGCTTGCGCTGGTCAAACCGCCGGGCCTCGGCAACAAACTCGCCCCACAGCACTGGCCATTCCGTCTCTTCCTGGATATACCGCGAAAGCCCTGGCTGGTATTCGCCGGCAACCAGAGAGAAGAACCCGTCTTCTGAAAGATGCAGTGCACAGTCGTGCAATAGCACCGAGAGGACCATCACGGCACCGTCTTCCGCAGTGAGGCTGGGCCATGAATCATCGGAGATCAGGCCCTCTGCAGTCAGCAAAACCTCCGAAAGATGCTTCAGGCTGTGATCTGTGTACTCGCTAAAGAATACGGTTCTGTTATCGAGGGTCCACGGACCGACAATAGCTAAGGCTTTCAGTACTACAGCGTTGAGCGCATGGTCACGCGCTATCAGTTCGTGGAATCGCGGGGGCAACTGCATATTAGAGTCCTGTCCGACATATGCTGAACGTAGTATTTACATGCGGGGGGCAATGATAAAGAGGGCGCTGCAAGCCTTGTGCTTGGCATTTTTCCTTTCAAAGCCAAGCCTACCTTGCAGCCCCACCGAAAGACAATCGACCGCTACGCCGCTGCCCTACCTAGCGCAAAGACACTCGCGCCGGCCGCTCATAGGGCGGGGGAAATCCATGATTGCGGAAATGATCGAAAATTTGCGGAAAAGATGGGTGACAAACGGGGAGGATTTTCTGTAGATCAGAAACGAAAAAGCCCTGAATAATCAGGGCTTTGAATATGGCGGAAGCGTAGAGATTCGAACTCTAGGATAGTTGCCCATCGACGGTTTTCAAGACCGTTGCCTTAAACCACTCGGCCACGCTTCCAGCTGGTTTTGCGGCCGCCATAATACCGTAATGAAACACGCTGTCAAACTCTCTGTGTCGCGGGTTGCAGGAGCTCTGATAGACTCCTAGCATCTGAACGTTCGAAACCACAGGTTTACCAAGGAGTGTCGCCATGCGCGAACAGGATTACGCCGTACACCACGGCCAGCAGGTCGAGCAGCAGGAGATCAGCAAGGTCCTGCGCAACACGTACAGCCTGCTGGCACTCACCCTCGCCTTCAGCGGTGTCATGGCCTTCATTGCCCAGCAGATGCGCGTCGGGTACCCGAACATCTTCGTGGTGCTGATCGGCTTCTACGGGCTGTTCTTCCTCACGAACAAGCTGCGTGATTCGGCTTGGGGCCTGGTGTCCACCTTCGCCCTCACCGGCTTCATGGGCTTCATCCTCGGCCCTATCCTCAATCGCTACCTGGGCATGGCCGGTGGCGCTGAAGTGGTCAGCTCGGCATTCGCCATGACCGCACTGGTGTTCGGTGGTCTGTCGGCTTACGTGCTGATTACCCGAAAGGACATGAGCTTCCTCAGCGGCTTCATCACCGCCGGCTTCTTCGTCCTGCTGGGTGCGGTGGTTGCCAGCTTCTTCTTCCAGATCAGCGGCCTGCAACTGGCGATCAGCGCTGGCTTCGTGCTGTTCTCGTCGGTCTGCATCCTGTTCCAGACCAGCGCGATCATCCACGGCGGCGAGCGTAACTACATCATGGCGACCATCAGCTTGTATGTATCGATCTACAACCTGTTCGTCAGCCTGCTGCAGCTGTTCGGCATCATGGGTCGCGACGACTGATACCGTGTTGGATGAAAAAGCCCGCTTCGGCGGGCTTTTTTGTGCGCTCAAGATTGACTTAAAGGTCAGGTAATTAAGCGAATGGTCGCCGAACGTGCCGCCATCCTGCATTTCTCTACCGCAATCACTCATCAGCCCGTAGAATGCGCTCCTTTTTTCTTCCGGGGCGGCTTTCTGCAATGAGCTCACACGAACACAGCCCAGGCGTATCGGCGCCTGCCAATGAACTGGTGCTTGGTCTTGAGGACAAGCCACGGCTGCTGATCGGCCTGTTGGCAGCGCTGCAACATCTGCTGGCGATCATCGTGCCGATCGTCACGCCGGGCCTGCTGATTTGCCAGGCATTGGGCGTTTCGGCGCGGGACACCAACCTGATCGTGTCCATGTCGCTGGTGATCTCCGGTATTGCCACCTTCGTGCAGTGCAAGCGCTTCGGGCCGTTTGGTGCGGGATTGCTGATTGTCCAAGGCACCAGTTTCAACTTCGTCGGGCCGCTGATTGCCGGCGGCGCACTGATGGTCAAGCAAGGCACACCGGTGGAAGGCGTGATGGCCGCCATCTTTGGCGTGGTGATCGCAGGTTCGTTCGTGGAGATGGGTGTTTCGCGCATCCTGCCCTTCGTCAAACGCCTGATTACACCATTGGTGACCGGCATCGTCGTGCTGATGATCGGCCTGACCCTGATCAAGGTCGGCCTGATCAGCATGGGCGGAGGCTTTGGCGCGATGGCCAACGGCACATTCGCCAATGGCGAGAACCTGCTGCTGTCGGGCGTGGTGCTGGCGATCATCGTCATCCTCAACCGCATCCCGGTGGTGTGGATGCGCAGTTGCGCCATTGTCATCGCCCTGGCGGTGGGCTATGCGCTGGCCGGCTACCTGGGCCGCCTGGACTTCACCGGCATGCACGAGGCTGCACTGTTCCAGGTGCCAACGCCCCTGCACTTTGGCCTGAGCTTCTCGTGGGCGCTGTTCATTCCGATGCTGGTAATCTACCTGGTGACTTCGCTGGAAGCCATCGGTGACGTCACCGCCACCAGCAAGGTCTCGCGCCAGCCGGTCGAAGGCCCGGTGTGGATGCAACGGATCAAGGGCGGGGTGCTGGTCAACGGCGCCAACTCGTTGCTGGCTGGCCTTTTCAACACGTTCCCCAGCTCGGTCTTCGCCCAGAATAACGGCGTTATTCAGCTGACCGGTATCGCCAGCCGCCATATCGGTATCTGGATCGCCGTGATGCTGGTGGTACTGGGCCTGTTCCCGTCGGTTGCCGGCGTGATCCAGGCGGTACCGGAGCCGGTACTGGGTGGCGCGGCCATGGTCATGTTCGGCGCGGTTGCGGCCTCGGGTATCAACATCCTGGCCAGCACCCAGCTGGACCGCCGCGCGCTGCTGATCATTGCCGTGTCGCTGGCCCTGGGCTTGGGCGTGGCACAGGTGCCGGAGTTCCTGGCCCACATGCCGGCGGCAATCCGCAATGTCCTGGAGTCGGGCGTCGCTACCGGTGGTATCTGCGCCCTGGTGCTGAACTGGTTCCTGCCAGAGAGCAAACAACACGCCTGAGCCCCGCAGGCCTGATCTGAAAAGCCCATCCCTTTCCACAAGGCCGCGTGCCCTTGTATGAGCGGGGGTGGGCTTTTTTGCTTTATCATGGCGGCATTCCTTTGCATGAGTTGTCCATGAAATTCGCGATCGCGGTTTTTTCCCCGGCCCATGCGCCCTCCTCGCGCCGCGCCCTGCGCTTTGCTGAGGCGGTGCTGGCCGGCGGGCATGAGATTGCCCGGTTGTTTTTCTACCAGGACGGGGTACACAGTGCCTCGGCCAATGTGGTCGCGCCCCAGGATGAGCTGGATGTCGCCGCCCAGTGGCGCACCTTCATCGACAGCCACCAACTGGACGCCGTGGTATGCATCGCGGCTGCCCTGCGCCGCGGCGTGCTCGACGAAGCCGAGGCAAGCCGCTACCAGCGCCCGGCCGCGAACCTGCCCAAACCTTGGGAGCTGTCGGGGCTCGGCCAACTGCACGAGGCGGCGCAAAGTGCCGATCGCCTGATCTGCTTTGGAGGCGATTGAAATGGCCAAATCCTTGTTGATCATCAGCCGCCAGGCCCCCTGGAACGGCCCATCGGCCCGTGAAGCGCTGGACATCGCCTTGGCTGGCGGTGCGTTCGACCTGCCGCTGGGCATGCTGTTTCTCGATGACGGTGTATTTCAGCTTGCCCCTGGCCAGCAACCTACCGCGCTGCAGCAGAAAAACCTCGGCGCCAACTTGCAGGCCTTGCCGATGTTCGGCGTCGACGAACTGTTCGCCTGCCACCATAGCCTCTGCCAGCGCGGCCTTGCCGCCGACGCCCTGGAGCTGCCGGTACAGGTGCTGGACGACGCAGCCCTGAGCGCATTGATTGCCCGATTCGACCAGGTGGTAACGCTCTGATGACGACCCTGCATGTAATTTCCCACTCGCCCTTCGGTGATGACCGCCTGGCCAGTTGCCTGCGCCTGCTTGGCGCTGACGATGCACTGCTGCTGTGCGGTGATGCGGTTTATGCACTGCATGCCGGCAGCGAACCACAACGCCTGCTGCAGGCCGCAGACCTGAAACAGCGCCTGTTCGCCCTCGACGAAGACCTGCAAGCCCGCGCAGTTGCCAACAACCTGGCCAAACCAGTGGACTACGCCGCATTCGTCGAACTGTCCCTGCATTACGACAAGGTCAACAGCTGGTTATGAGTACGCTCAACGTTGGCGATCACACGGTTGCCCTGGACAAGGACGGGTTTCTGGTAGACCTGCAAGACTGGTCCCCGGCCGTCGCCGATGCCCTCGCCGCACGCGAAGGCATCCCCTTGACCGACGACCACTGGGAAATCCTCGAACTGCTACGCCAGTTCTACCAGGAGTTCCAACTGTCACCCGCGACACGCCCGCTGATCAAGTACACCGCCCTCAAGCTGGGCCCGGAAAAGGGCAACAGCCCACACCTTAACCGCCTGTTCAACGGCACTCCCGCCAAACTTGCCGCCAAGCTGGCGGGCCTGCCCAAGCCGACCAACTGCATATGATCGAACCACGCCCGCTCACCCTGCAAACCCCTGCCGAACACCCGTTCGCCGAATTCGTGCGCATTCTTGGCAAAGGCAAGCGCGGCGCGCGTGGCCTGACCCGCGAGGAAGCGCATGGGGCAATGACCTTGTTGCTGGAGGACAAAGTCGAGGACGCCCAACTGGGTGCCTTCCTGATGCTGCTACGCCACAAGGAAGAAAGCGCCGAAGAACTGGCCGGTTTCACCGAGGCCCTGCGTTCACACCTGCAGGCCCCACACATTGCCGTGGACCTGGACTGGCCCACCTACGCTGGCAAGAAGCGTCACCTGCCGTGGTACCTGCTGGCGGCCAAATGCCTGGCCAACAACGGCGTGCGCATCCTGATGCACGGCGGCGGCGCCCACACCGCCGGGCGCATGTACACCGAACAGCTGCTCGAACTGCTGCAGATCCCACTGTGCCGCGACTGGTCGGCGGTCGGCACCGCGCTCGACCAGCAACGGCTCGCGTTCTTCCCGCTGCAAGACTGGGCGCCGCAGCTGCAACGCATGATTGACCTGCGCAACACACTCGGTTTGCGTTCGCCGATTCATTCCCTGGCACGGGTGCTCAACCCACTGGGGGCGCGCTGTGGCCTGCAGAGCATCTTCCACCCCGGCTATCAGGCGGTGCACCGCGAAGCCAGCCGCCTGCTCGGCGACCACGCCGTGGTGATCAAGGGCGACGGCGGCGAGATCGAGGTCAACCCGGACGTCATCAGCCACCTCTACGGCACCACGGCGGGCCAGGCTTGGGACGAAGAGTGGCCGGCCTTGAGCGAGCGCCGCCATGTAAAACCGCCCAGCCTGCAACCGCAGCAGTTGATCACGGTGTGGCAGGGTGACGCCGAGGACAGCTACGGCGAAATGGCCGTGGTCGCCACCATGGCCTTGGCCCTGCGCGGCCTCGGGCAGGATCGCGACCAGGCCTTCGCCACGGCGTGTCGTTACTGGAGTGAACGCAAAACATCGATTTAATCGATTAAACACCCCGAGTCTTTGCGCTATTTATTCGAACGATTTTCCCTAGACTGGGCTCCAACGACAAACAACTGTGTTCCGAGGAGCTCGACATGGGCCTTTTGATCGACGGCCGCTGGCACGACCAGTGGTATGAAACAGGCAAGGACGGGGCCTTCAAACGCGAAAACGCTCAGCGCCGCAACCCTTTGCCCGCGCCTGAGGCCGGCCGTTATCACCTGTACGTATCACTGGCTTGCCCATGGGCTCATCGCACCCTCATTTTCCGCGCCCTCAAGGCCCTGGAGCCACTCATCGATGTGTCGGTGGTGAGCTGGCTGATGCAAGAAAACGGCTGGACCTTCGACCAGCAGCAAGGCTCTAGCGGCGACCACCTGGACGCGCTTGAATTTCTGCACCAGCGCTACACCCAGGATGACCCGCATTACACCGGGCGCGTGACCGTGCCAGTGCTGTGGGACAAGCAAGAGAAACGCATCGTCAACAACGAATCGTCGGAGATCATCCGCATCTTCAACAGCGCCTTCGACGAGCTGACCGGCAACCGCCTGGACCTGTACCCCGAGCCTTTGCGGCCAACGATCGAAGCGCTGAACGAGCGGATCTACCCGGCAGTGAACAATGGCGTATACCGCGCAGGTTTCGCCACCACCCAGGATGCCTACGAAGCGGCATTCGACGAGGTTTTTAATGAACTGGATTACCTGGAGGCGCTGCTGAGCCGCCAGCGATACCTTGCCGGAGAGTACCTGACCGAGGCCGATGTACGCCTGTTCACCACGCTGGTGCGCTTCGATGCGGTGTATCACGGGCACTTCAAGTGCAACCTGCGGCGCCTGAGCGACTACCACAACCTGTCAAACTGGCTGCGTGAACTGTACCAGTGGCCGGGGGTAGCACAGACGGTGGATATGGAACACATCCAAAAGCACTATTACATGAGCCACAAGACCATCAACCCGAATGGGATCGTGCCAAAAGGGCCGTTGCAGGACTTTGGCCTGGCGCATGATCGGGAACGGTTGGCGGGCCAAGGGATCTGGATTAACCGCTAATAAGGTTGGGGCCGCAAAGCGGCCCCAACGATTTCAGCTGTCTTGCGAACCTTCAAACCACGCCAGCTTCTCACGCAACTGCACCACTTCCCCGACAATCACCAGGGTCGGGGCATGCACTTCATGCTGGGCGACAAGGGCCGGCAAATCCGCCAAGGTGCCCGTGAACACTCGCTGATTACGCGTCGTTCCCTGCTGCACCAGCGCCGCAGGTGTACTGGCCGCACGGCCATGACGAATCAGTTCGGCGCAAATGGTCGGCAAGCCCACCAACCCCATGTAGAACACCAGGGTCTGGGCCGGTGCCACCAGGTCATCCCAAGGCAAATTGCTGGTGCCGTCCTTGAGGTGCCCGGTAACGAAGCGCACCGATTGAGCATAATCGCGATGGGTCAGCGGAATACCGCCGTAGGCTGAGCAACCACTGGCGGCGGTAATGCCCGGCACCACCTGGAACGGGATGCCCTGCTCGGCCAGTTCTTCGATTTCCTCGCCACCACGGCCAAAGATGAACGGATCGCCACCCTTGAGCCGCAGCACGCGCTTGCCCTGCTTGGCCAGATCGACCAACAGACGGTTGATCTGGTCCTGCGGCACGGCATGCTCGGCGCGGCGTTTGCCGACGTAGATACGCTCAGCATCACGCCGGCACATCTCGATAATGGCCGGGGCCACCAGGCGGTCGTACAACACCACATCGGCCTGCTGCATCAGGCGCAAGGCGCGGAAGGTCAGCAAGTCCGGATCGCCCGGCCCTGCCCCTACCAGATACACCTCACCGCCCTGCTGCACCGGCGCGCCATCGACCATCGCCTGCAACAAGCGCTCGGCCTCGGCGCCCTGCCCGGCCAGCTGGCGCTCGGCGATCGGCCCCTGGAACACGTTTTCCCAGAAGCCGCGACGCTGGTTGACGTCCGGGTACAGGCGTTTGACCTGGTGCCGGAAACGCGCTGCCAACCCGGCCAGTTCACCGTAAGCCGAAGGGATCCACGCCTCCAGCTTGGCGCGAATCAAACGCGCCAGCACTGGCGCATCACCGCCACTGGAGACTGCCACCACCAACGGCGAGCGGTCGACGATGGCAGGGAAGATCACCGTGCACAGGGCCGGCGCGTCCACCACGTTGACCGGCAGGTTGAGCGCCTGGGCATCGGCCGACACCTGGGCGTTGAGCCCAGTGTCGTCAGTGGCCGCGATTACCAGCCGGCAACCGACCAGGTCGGCCGCCTGATAGCCGCGCACCAGGACCTCACCACCACCTTCCCGGGCCAGTACGGCCAGTTGGCCGTCAACCTCGGGCGCCACCACGCGCAGCGCGGCGCCGGCATCCGCCAGCAGGCGCGCCTTGCGCAAGGCAATTTCACCGCCGCCGACGACCAGTACCCGGCCGCCCTGCAGCTTGTGGAACAGTGGCAGGTAATCCATTTAGCGGATGACCTCGACACCACCCATGTACGGCTTGAGCACCTCAGGCACACGGATCGAACCGTCGGCCTGCTGGTAGTTCTCCAGCACTGCCACCAGGGTGCGGCCTACTGCCAGGCCGGAACCGTTGAGGGTGTGCACCAGCTCTGGTTTGCCGGTTTCTGGGTTGCGCCAGCGGGCCTGCATGCGACGCGCCTGGAAATCACCGCAGTTGGAGCAAGAGCTGATCTCGCGGTACTTGTCCTGGCTTGGCACCCACACTTCCAGGTCGTAGGTCTTCACTGCACCGAAGCCCATGTCGCCGGTGCACAGGGCCAGCACGCGGTAAGGCAGCTCCAACAGTTGCAGCACACGCTCAGCGTTGCCCGTCAGGCCTTCCAGGGCTTCCATCGACTTGGACGGCTCGACCACCTGGACCATCTCGACCTTGTCGAACTGGTGCTGGCGGATCATGCCGCGGGTATCACGGCCCGAAGCGCCGGCTTCACTGCGGAAGCATGGCGTGTGGGCAACCAGCTTGAGCGGCAGTTGCTTGGCATCGAGGATTTCGCCGGCGACCAGGTTGGTCAGCGACACCTCAGCGGTTGGGATCAGGTAGAAGTCGGCTTCGCCTTCGCGGCTGATCTTGAACAGGTCTTCCTCGAACTTCGGCAACTGGCCGGTGCCCTGCAGGGCCGGCGCCTGTACCAGGTACGGGGTGTAGTGCTCTTCGTAGCCGTGCTCGCCGGTGTGCAGGTTGATCATGAACTGCGCCAGGGCGCGGTGCAGGCGGGCGATCGGCCCACGCAGCACGGCAAAGCGGGCGCCGGACAGCTTGGCAGCAGCCTCGAAGTCCAGGCCACCGCTGATCTCGCCCAGGGCGACGTGGTCCTTGATGTCAAAGTCGAACGCTGTAGGGGTGCCCCAGCGGCGCACTTCGACGTTGTCGTCTTCGCTGGCACCGACCGGTACGCTGGCGTCCGGCAGGTTGGGGATGGTCAGCAGGATGCCGTCCAGCTCAGCCTGGATGCCGTCCAGTTCGACCTTGCCGGCGGCCAGTTCATTGGCCATGCGCTCGACGTCGGCCATCAGCGGCGCGATGTCTTCGCCTTTGGCTTTGGCCTGGCCGATGGACTTGGAGCGGGCGTTACGCTCGGCCTGCAGCTGCTCGGTGCGGGTTTGCACGGCCTTGCGGCGCTCTTCCAGTGATTCGATGCGCGCGACATCCAGGCTGAAGCCACGGGAGGCCAGGCGATCCGCCACTTCCTGAAGTTGGCCGCGTAACAGTTTGGAATCGAGCATATCGTTCTCTCGTTATGTGTAGGTGTTGGTTCAGAATCGGGTCAGGGACAGGCCGGCCCAGGTTGCGAGCAGCCCGCCCACCACGCTGATACCGGTATAGCCCAAAGCCAGGGGCATCTGCCCGCTTTCCATGAGGCGTACGGTATCGAGCGAAAAGGAGGAAAACGTCGTCAAGCCGCCAAGGAAGCCGACGATCAGCCCGGCGCGCAGCTCGACCGGCACCAGCGGCTTGTGCAAAAACAGACCGTAAAGCAGGCCGATCAGCAGGCAGCCGATCAGGTTGACCGCCAGCGTACCGAGATAGAAGTGCCGTGGCCAGTGGGCAACCACCCAGTTCGAGGTGGCAAATCGCAGCAGCGTACCCGCAATCCCCCCGGCACTGACAGCAGCGATCACTGCAATCATGGTTTTCTCCTTTGCCGGGGGCTGCTGCGATCCAGCTCGGCCAGGTGCCGTAGCTTCTCGCCGATTTTCAGCTCCAGGCCACGGGGCACGGGCTGGTAATACTGGCGTGGCTCAAGCTGGTCGGGGAAGTAATCCTCGCCCGCCGCATAAGCATCGGGCTCGTCATGGGCATAGCGGTACTCATCGCCATAGCCCAGTTGCTTCATCAGTTTGGTCGGGGCGTTACGCAGGTGCAGCGGCACCTCCAGCGAACCATGCTCGGCGGCTTCGCGCAGCGCGGTCTTGAAGCCCATGTACACCGCGTTGCTCTTCGGCGCGCAGGCAATGTAGGTGATGGCCTGGGCCACTGCCAGCTCACCCTCGGGGCTGCCCAGGCGCTCTTGTACGTCCCAGGCCGACAGGCACAGGCTCAGGGCACGCGGGTCGGCATTGCCGATGTCTTCGCTGGCCATGCGCACCACGCGCCGGGCGATGTACAACGGGTCACAACCACCATCGAGCATGCGCGCGAACCAGTACAGCGCAGCATCGGGGTTGGAGCCGCGCACCGATTTGTGCAGCGCCGAGATCTGGTCATAGAAGGCCTCGCCGCCTTTGTCGAAGCGTCGGCGGCTGTCGCCGAGCAGGCTTTGCAGCAGCTCGACGCCAATTTCGCTGCCATCTTCAGCCAGGTCCGAGGCATTTTCGAGGAAATTGAGCATGCGCCGGCCATCACCGTCAGCGGCCGCCATGAGCATCTTGAACGCCTCGTCGCCGACCCGCAGGTTGTGCTTGCCCAGGCCGCGCTCTTCAGTGAGCGCACGGTCGACCAACTTGCGCAGGGCCGGCTCATCCAGGCTCTTGAGCACATACACCCGCGCCCGCGAGAGCAAGGCGTTGTTCAACTCGAAAGACGGGTTTTCAGTGGTGGCGCCGATGAAGAGCAGCGTGCCGTCTTCTACATAGGGCAGAAAAGCGTCCTGCTGCGACTTGTTGAAGCGGTGCACTTCGTCCACGAACAGAATGGTCCGACGACCATACTGAGCCGCCTGTTGCTTGGCCACCTCGACCGCCTGGCGGATCTCCTTGACCCCTGCCAGCACCGCCGAGACCGTTTCGAAGTGAGCGTCACAGAACTGCGCCAGCAGCCGCGCCAGGGTGGTCTTGCCGACCCCGGGCGGCCCCCAGAAGATCATCGAGTGCAATGCCCCCTGCTCCAGCGCCTCGCGCAGCGGCTTGCCGCGCGCCAGCAGGTGCTCCTGGCCGACATACTCGTCCAGGTTGGACGGGCGCAGGCGAGCGGCCAAAGGCTGGGCGACGGGTTCGCTTCGAAACAGGTCCATCACGGGCTCCGCTTACTCCTGGATGATGTCCGCGCCTTTCGGGACATCGAACTTGAACGTGCTGTCCGGCACCGCCTGGTTGGCCTTGACGCCATTGAACAGGATGTTGGTGCGCTGGCCGACGCTGTCGATCAGTTGCATGTCATTGATCAGGCCCTTGCGGAACGACACGCGCAGCGAGTCGAACAGGGTGTCCTTGGTTTTCGGTTTGAGGGTGAAGTCCATTACTTCGCCCTGCTCTTTCGAGGCGATGTCGAAACTCTGGCTGATCTTCGACACGTCACCGGACAGCAGCAGTGCCGGGGTCTGGTTCAGACGCACGTCGAGCTTCTTGATGGTGGCCTGTTCCAGGTCCGGGTCCCACAACGTGACGTTCTTGCCGTCCGACACCACCACCTGCTCCTGTGGTGCATCGGTGTGCCAGTAGAACAGGCCCGGGCGCTTGACTGTCATCTTGCCCGAAGTTTCCTGCAGGCTGGTGCCATCGGCACCCAAGGTCAGCTGGGAAAAGTTGGCCTCGATGGTCTGCGACTTTTCCAGCAGCTGGGTCAGGCGTTGTACATCTTGCTCACCGGCAAAAGCCGAAACGCTGCCCAGAGCAAGGGCAGAAACCAACAGCATGCGAATCGCGCGCATGGTAATCCTCATTGAGCATTGAAAAGGCCGGGCGCCACCGTTGGCGCCCGGCAAGGTGTTCATCAATCGCGCGGGCCGCCCGGGGCAATCACTTCCCGCGAGCCGTTGCTGTTCATCGGGGTGACCACGCCGGCCATCTCCATCGCCTCGATCATGCGGGCGGCGCGGTTATAGCCGATCTTCAGCTTGCGCTGCACCGCCGAAATGGACGCACGACGGCTTTCGAGCACGAATTGCACGGCCTCATCATACAGCGCATCGCTTTCCGAATCGTCGCTGTCACCGCCACCACCACCGCCTTCGAAGCCACTGCCGGCCTCTTCGACGCCGTTGAGGATGTCGTCGTTGTAGTCCGGCGCGCCGCGCTGCTTCCAGGCCTCCACCACACGGTGCACTTCGTCATCGGAAACGAACGCGCCATGCACACGAATCGGCAGGCTGGTGCCCGGCGGCATGTAGAGCATGTCACCGTGACCGAGCAACTGCTCGGCGCCACCCTGGTCGATGATCGTGCGGGAGTCGATCTTGCTCGACACCTGGAACGCCATGCGAGTCGGGATGTTGGCCTTGATCAGGCCGGTGATCACGTCCACAGACGGGCGCTGGGTGGCGAGGATCAGGTGAATACCAGCGGCACGGGCCTTCTGGGCGATACGGGCGATCAGCTCTTCGACCTTCTTGCCGACGATCATCATCATGTCGGCAAATTCGTCGACCACCACCACGATGGTCGGCAGGGTCTTCAGCGCAGGCGGCTCATCGTCCATGCTTTCGCGGCGGTACAGCGGGTCGTGAATGACCTCGCCCGCTTCCTGGGCGTCCTTGATCTTGCGGTTGAAGCCGCCCAGGTTACGCACGCCCATGGCGGCCATCAGCTTGTAGCGCCGCTCCATCTCGGCCACGCTCCAGCGCAGCGCGTTGGCGGCGTCCTTCATGTCGGTGACCACCGGGCACAGCAAGTGCGGGATGCCCTCGTAGATCGACAGTTCGAGCATTTTCGGGTCGATCATGATCAGCCGCGCATCTTCCGGCCCGGACTTGAACAGGATCGACAGGATCATCGCGTTCACACCCACCGACTTACCGGAACCGGTGGTACCGGCGACCAGCAGGTGCGGCATCTTGGCCAGGTCGGTGATCACCGGCTTGCCGCCAATGTCATGCCCCAGCGCCAGCGCGACGGGCGATTTGGATTCGTCGAACAATGGCGACGACAACACTTCGGAGAAGCGCACCATCTGCCGGTTTTCGTTGGGGATCTCGATACCCACGGTGGTTTTGCCCGGGATCACCTCGACCACGCGCACGCTGGTCACGGCCAGGGATCGCGCCAGGTCCTTGGCCAGGTTGGCGATGCGGCTGACCTTGACGCCGGCCGCCGGCTGGATTTCGTAGCGGGTAATGACCGGGCCTGGGTGGATGGAGTCCACCGAAACCTCCACGCCGAATTCCTTGAGTTTGATTTCCAGCAGTTGGCCAACGCCGGCCAGGGATTCTGGCGAGTACTCGATCTTCTTCTGCTCGGCCGGATCGAGGATGGAAATGGAGGGCAACGTGCCTTCCACGGCGCTGTCGACGAACAGGGGCGCCTGCTTCTCCTTCATCACCCGCTTGCTTGGCTCCGGCGCCTTAACCGGGGCGGGAGGGATGATCACCGGGGCTGCGGGTTGCTCACGCGGCGCCACCGCCTCGCGGGCCACCACGGTCTCGCGTGGCACCACAGGTTCGCGCGGCGCAGCAGGCCGGGCCGGCGCTTCGTCGCGTTCGACGTTGCGCTCGCGCAGCTGTGGCTTGACCGGCTCGCGCTTCTGCGCGGCCATTGGCGCCGTGTTGAAGCTCGGCTCATCGACTTCGCGCAACTGCGCCTCCAGGCGCTTGCGCTCGTTGCGGGCTTCCCACCAGCGGTTGGCAGCACCCTGCACCAGTTCGAACAGGTCGAGGGTGATCTTGCCGGTCATGTCCATCACTTTGAACCAGGACAGGTCGGTGAACACCGTCAGGCCGAACAGGAACAGGGCAATGAACATCAGCGTGCTGCCCTGCACGTTCAGCAGGCTGCGCGCGAGCTCGCCGAGGCTTTCACCCAGGGCGCCGCCCGCCGAGAACGGCAGGCTCGCCGGCGGGTGGAAATGGATGTGCGCCAGGGCCGCGCCCGACAGCACAAGGAACACCAGCCCAATCAGGCGCCAGGAGAACAGCCAGCCGCTCCATTCCCAGGGCTGGTGGCGTTCGCGGAAGATCTGCAACGTCTTGATCGCCAGCAGCAGCGGGAAGATATAGGCGAAATAGCCCAGCACCATGAACAGGATATCGGCGAAGTAGGCGCCCGCTCGCCCGGCGGCATTCTGCACCTGGTCAACGTTGCTGGTGTGGCTGAAGCCAGGGTCGGAGGTGTCGTAGGTCAGCAGCGCCATCCACAGGTACAGGCACATGGCGCCGACGGCGATCAACGCACCTTCCTTCAGGCGATAGTGCAGCTGCTGCCGCCACATAGGCACTGGCAAGGGAGCTGGAGTTGCGGTGGATTTCTTCAAAACGCGTCTATTCCTGCGCGTGCTGCGCGTCCAATAGTGATCGGCCGGTGCCCGGCCAATGAACCACTACTTTTAACATTACTGCCCGCTAGCCGCCATGACGGCGCGCCGCACATGGGCTTGAGGGTGCTACTTTCACTTAGCTGCAATTTGAGCATGCATTTTCTTTTGTGACAAAGGCTTATGCTGTGTTTTTGCACAGGTATGACAGCAAATGTCCCGGTTGGTGCCTGTGGCCACATGAATGTGCGGGAAAATACCTGGAGTCACAGCGAATGGATTTCAACGATTGACCCTGCTTTTCAGCCACGCCATGCTGGCCGCTCCCCTCCCCCACCGCACAATAGACCATGCTCACCTGGCTGACCCGCGACTCGCTGACCTTTCCGCCCTTGGAAAAGGCCCTGCATGAACCCAACGGCCTGCTCGCCGCCGGCGGCGACCTGAGCCCCGAACGCCTGGTGCAGGCCTATCGCCATGGCTGCTTCCCCTGGTACCAGGACGGCCAGCCGATCCTCTGGTGGTCACCCAACCCCCGCACCGTGCTGCTGCCAGACGAACTGCACGTCTCGCGCTCGCTGGCCAAGTTCATCCGCCAGGGCCGCTACCAGGTCAGCTTCGACACCGACTTCGCCGCCGTGATCGCCGCCTGCGCGGCGCCACGCGACTACAGCGGCGGCACCTGGATCACCGACACCATGCGCGCCGCCTACTGCGAGCTGCACCGACGCGGCCATGCCCACTCGGTGGAAGTACGCCAGGACGGTGAGCTGGTCGGCGGCCTGTACGGCCTGGCCATGGGCCGCCTGTTTTTCGGCGAATCGATGTTCAGCCGCGCCGACAACGCCTCCAAGGTCGGCTTCGTGACCCTGGTCACGCACCTGCGCCAGGCCGGTTTTGTGCTGATCGACTGCCAGATGCCGACCAACCACCTGCACAGCCTTGGCGCCCGCGCCATCAGCCGCGCCGAGTTTGCCGGGTACCTGGCGCGCTACCTCGATCAGCCCAACAGCGCCACCTGGGTTCGCTAGGCGAGTTCTCATAGCTGGCTTACACTTAAAGGCAAAGTCTCACCGAGGGGGTTGATCATGACAGAGTTGGCGCGGTTGAAGTTCTATGCCACTCAGCCCCACTCCTGCAGCTACCTGCCCGAGGAGCAAGCGACCACGCTGTTTCTCGACCCCAGCCAGCCGATGGACGTGAACGTGTACGCCGACCTCTCGGAGATGGGTTTTCGGCGCAGTGGCGATCACCTGTACCGCCCCCATTGCCAGAACTGCAACGCCTGCGTACCGGCACGCATTCCGGCGGCGCGCTTCATCCCCAACCGCCAGCAGCGACGCATCCTCAAGCGTAACGCCGATCTGACCGTAACTGCTGCCCGCCCGGCGTTCAAAGAAGAGTACTTCGACCTGTACCGGCGCTACATCGAGATCCGTCACGCCGACGGCGACATGTACCCGCCCAGCCGCGACCAGTTCTCCACCTTCCTGGTGCGCGACCTGCCGTTCTGCTGGTTCTACGAGTTCCGCCTGGCGGGGCGCCTGCTGGCAGTGGCGGTGTGCGACCTGCTGCCTAACGGCCTGTCGGCGGTGTACACCTTCTACGAGCCCGATGAAGAGCGCCGCAGCCTGGGCCGATTCGCCATCCTCTGGCAGATCACCGAAGCCCTGCGGCAGAATCTTGAGGCGGTTTACCTCGGGTACTGGATCAAGAACTGCAAGAAGATGAATTACAAGACGCAGTATCGCCCCATCGAGCTGCTGATCAACCAGCGCTGGGTCACCCTCAACTGAAAGCATTGGCTTGAAACACTATTTTCCGGCATAATCCACGCCACTTTTTTGCCCGGTGCGGTTATGCGTCGGGCCAACACTGGATACCGAGGGCTCAACTGCATGTCGAAAGAAGACAGCTTCGAAATGGAAGGTACTGTCGTCGACACCCTGCCCAACACCATGTTCCGCGTGGAGTTGGAAAACGGGCACGTCGTAACCGCGCACATCTCCGGAAAGATGCGCAAGAACTACATCCGTATTCTCACTGGCGACAAGGTCCGCGTCGAACTGACACCTTACGATCTGAGCAAAGGCCGCATCACTTACCGTGCGCGCTAAGCCCAAGCCATGAAAAAGCCCGGCCAAGTGCCGGGCTTTTTTGTGCACTCAAGATTGCAAGGGGCTGCTCCGCAGCCCATTCGCAGGCAAGCCCGCCCCCACAAGGGCATGTGACACCTGTGGGAGCGGGCTTGCCCGCGAATGGGCCGCATAGCGGCCCCGCTATCAGGCAACCTCAGCCGTGGTCTCGAAGTCGAACACCAGTTCGCCATCGCGCAGGTCGACGTGCACCACGCCGCCATGCTCGGCCAGCTCGCCAAACAGGATCTCCTCGGCCAGCGGCCGCTTGATCTTGTCCTGGATCAGCCGCGCCATTGGCCGCGCACCCATCTGCACATCGTAGCCCGAGGCCGCCAACCAGCCGCGTGCGTCATCGCTGACTTCCAGCAGTACACGCTTGTCTTCCAGCTGGGCCTGCAGTTCGATAAGGAACTTGTCGACGATGCTCTTGATCGTCTCGTGGCTCAGGCGGCCAAACTGGATGATGGTGTCCAGACGGTTGCGGAACTCCGGCGTGAAGCTCTTGCGAATGACCTCCATGGCATCGGACGCATGGTCCTGATGGGTAAACCCGATCGAAGCCCGCGCCGCGGTTTCAGCCCCGGCGTTGGTGGTCATGATCAGGATCACGTTGCGGAAGTCCGCCTTGCGCCCGTTGTTGTCGGTCAGCGTGCCGTGGTCCATCACCTGCAGCAGCAGGTTGAAGACTTCCGGATGCGCCTTCTCGATTTCGTCCAGCAGCAACACGCAATGCGGCTGCTTGGTGATCGCCTCGGTCAACAGGCCACCCTGATCGAACCCGACGTAGCCCGGCGGCGCACCGATCAGGCGCGAAACGGTATGCCGCTCCATGTACTCGGACATGTCGAAGCGCACCAGCTCAACACCCAGCGCCTTGGCCAACTGCCGCGCCGCTTCGGTCTTGCCGACACCGGTTGGCCCGGCGAACAGGAACGAGCCGACCGGTTTATCGGGCGCCTTGAGCCCTGCACGGGACAACTTGATCGCAGTAGCCAGTGAGTCGATGGCAGGGTCCTGACCGAACACGGTCAGCTTCAGATCACGCTCCAGGTTGCGCAGCAGCTCCTTGTCGGAACTGGTGACATGCTTAGGCGGAATGCGCGCAATCTTGGCGACAATGTCTTCGACCTGCGGCACTTCGATACGTTTGACCCGGTTTGCCTCAGGCTGCAGGCGCTGGTAGGCACCCGCCTCGTCGATCACGTCGATGGCCTTGTCCGGCATGTGCCGGTCATTGATGTAGCGCGAGGCCAGCTCGGCGGCGGCGCGCAAGGCTTCGTCGCTGTACTCGATGTTGTGGTGGCTCTCGAACCGGCCCTTGAGCCCGCGCAGGATCCCCACGGTGTCTTCCACCGAAGGCTCGCTGACATCGACCTTCTGGAAGCGCCGCGCCAATGCACGATCTTTCTCGAAGATGCCGCGAAACTCCTGGAAGGTGGTCGAGCCGATGCAGCGAATGTCGCCGGACGACAACAGCGGCTTGAGCAGGTTGGACGCATCCATTACCCCACCGGAAGCCGCACCGGCGCCGATGATGGTGTGGATCTCGTCAATGAACAAAATCGCCTGCGGACGCTTGCGCAGCTCGCCGAGCAGCGCCTTGAAGCGCTTCTCGAAGTCGCCACGGTACTTGGTGCCGGCCAGCAGCGCACCCAAATCGAGGGAGTACACCACGCTCTGGGCCAGCAGGTCAGGTACCTGACCGTCGACGATACGCTTGGCCAGGCCTTCGGCGATGGCCGTCTTGCCCACCCCGGCCTCACCGACCAGCAGCGGGTTGTTCTTGCGCCGACGCGCCAGGATCTGGGCGACACGCTCGACTTCCTGCTCACGGCCCACCAGCGGGTCGATACGCCCGGCACGTGCCAGTTCGTTCAAGTTGCTGGCATAGGCGTCCAGCGGGTTGCTCGACGATGACGTTTCGCCACCGTCCTCGTCCTGCATTTCCTGCTCGCCGTCGGTGTTCGGGCCATGGCCCGGCACCTTGGAAATGCCATGGGCAATGTAGTTGACCACGTCGATACGGGCCACGCTCTGCTGCTTGAGCAGAAACACAGCCTGGCTTTCCTGTTCGCTGAAGATCGCCACCAGCACGTTGGCACCGGTCACTTCGCGCTTGCCAGAGCTTTGCACGTGGAACACGGCACGCTGCAGCACGCGCTGGAAGCCCAGGGTCGGCTGGGTCTCGCGGTCTTCGTCGTTGACCGGAATCAAGGGCGTGGTGGAATCGATGAACTCTTGCAGGTCGTGCTTGAGTTTGTCGAGATTGGCGCCACAGGCGCGCAGAACGGTCGCGGCAGCCTCATTGTCAAGGAGTGCCAGCAGCAGATGTTCGACGGTCATGAACTCATGACGCTTCGAACGAGCCTCCTTGAAGGCCAGATTGAGGGTGACTTCGAGCTCGCGGTTTAACATAGCTTCACCTCATACCCAAGTGGTCGGCGATTAACCGTCCTTCTCGATTTCACAGAGTAGCGGATGCTGGCTTTCCCTGGCGTATTGGTTGACCTGCATGGCCTTTGTTTCGGCGATGTCACGGGTAAACAATCCGCACACTGCCCGCCCTTCGGTATGGACGGTCAGCATGATCTTGGTCGCCAGCTCGCGGTTCAGACTGAAGAACGTCTCGAGCACTTCGACGACGAAATCCATTGGTGTGTAGTCATCGTTGAACAAAACCACCTTGTACATGGGTGGCGCCTGCAGGATCGGCTTGGCTTCCTGGACAGCGAGACCGGAGCCGTCCTCCTCATTCGATTGCGGGCGATCCTGATTGAATGTTAGTCGAATCTCACTAGGTGCATGCATGGAAAGAATTTCATCATGATCGACAGGTTAAAGTTGTGGGTTGAGCGCAAAGTCAGCCTCCAGCGCACGCGCCGCATGACCTTGACTATCGGCAAAACGGTGTTACAACCAATAAGAACCCACCGTGGTCGATAAAGATCCGCGCAGTCAACCAGATTTTTCGCATGGTTCGTATGCGGATGAAGTGGATGATACTCCAGTGATGGAGTCCTTTGCAGAGGGACATAGGGATGGCAAGCGGTAAAGTCAAGTGGTTCAACAATGCTAAGGGCTACGGATTCATCAACGAGGAAGGTAAATCCGAAGACCTGTTCGCCCATTACTCGGCCATCCAGATGGACGGATACAAGACGCTCAAGGCCGGCCAGACCGTGGAGTTCGACATCATTCAGGGCCCCAAAGGCCTGCACGCGGTCAATATAAAGGGCAAGGAGGCCGTTACCGCTACGGCGGCCAAGGCCCAAGGCCAGACCGCGAGCGAAACCGCGAGAGCCTGAACCACTGCTCCCTGCCGGTATACGAAAAAACCGGTCGTCTCTTTAGCCAGACGACCGGTTTTCTCTTGCCTTACATGTGCTTGATCATCTCATCGCCGAAGCCCGAGCTGCCCACCAGCTTCGCCCCGTCCATCAGGCGTTCGAAGTCGTAGGTCACAGTCTTGGCGGCAATCGCGCCATTGGTGCCCTTGATGATCAGGTCGGCCGCCTCGGTCCAGCCCATGTGGCGCAGCATCATCTCTGCCGACAGAATCACCGAGCCTGGGTTGACCTTGTCCTGCCCGGCGTACTTGGGCGCGGTGCCATGGGTGGCCTCGAACATGGCCACGGTGTCGGACAGGTTGGCGCCCGGCGCGATGCCGATGCCACCCACCTCCGCCGCGAGGGCGTCGGACAGGTAGTCACCGTTGAGGTTGAGCGTGGCGATCACGTCATACTCGGCCGGGCGCAGCAGGATCTGCTGGAGCATGGCGTCGGCGATGGCGTCCTTGACGACGACCTCGCGGCCGGTCTTGGGGTTCTTGAACTTCATCCACGGGCCGCCGTCGAGCAGCTCGGCGCCAAACTCATCCCGTGCTACCTCGTAGCCCCAGTCCTTGAAGGCCCCTTCGGTGAACTTCATGATGTTGCCCTTGTGCACCAGGGTCAGCGATTCACGGTCGTTGTCCACCACGTACTGCAAGGCCTTGCGCACCAGGCGCTTGGTGCCCTCGCGGGAGACCGGCTTGACGCCGATGCCGCAGTCCTGGTCGAAGCGGATCTTGGTGACGCCCATCTCCTCCTTGAGGAACTTGATCACCTTGTTCGCCTCGGGCGACCCGGCCTTCCACTCGATGCCCGCGTAGATGTCTTCGGAGTTCTCGCGGAAGATCACCATGTCCACATCGCCAGGCTTTTTCACCGGGCTCGGCACGCCCTGGAACCACACCACCGGGCGCAGGCACACGTACAGGTCAAGCTGCTGGCGCAAGGCCACGTTCAACGAACGGATGCCGCCCCCGACCGGCGTGGTCAACGGGCCTTTGATCGACACCACGTACTCACGCACCGCGTCGAGGGTTTCCTGCGGCAGCCAGGTGTCCTGGTCATAAATCTGGGTGGCCTTCTCGCCCGCGTACACCTCCATCCAGGCGATCTTGCGCTTGCCGCCGTAGGCCTTCTGCACGGCGGCATCCACCACCTTGATCATTACCGGCGAGACATCGACGCCGATCCCATCGCCTTCGATATAAGGAATGATGGGGTTGTCAGGCACATTGAGCGAATGGTCTGCATTGACGGTGATCTTGGCGCCGTCGGTCGGAACCTTGATTTTCTGGTATCCCATGCTTGCACTACTCCGCTATCGGGTGTGATTGGACATCCTGCGATCCCACTGAGCCTAAACCACATCCGCCGACCTGCAAGCACTGCGACAACACACCACATTGCCCCTACGTCTTTGGTCTTATAAATGGCGCCGATGTCACTTCGCCTTGCTGAATAGCCCGATTGGTTTGATATACTGCGCCGCGACCGAAGGGTCACCGGGGCGAACCCTAGGAAAATGCGGCTCGCCCTTGGCCATGAATGGCCACGAAGCCTGGGCTGTTACCGCAGTTCAGCACTTGACGCTCGACTGATGCATCCACCATCACCGCTCGCAGCCTCTCGACTTTCCGCTCATGGCGTCGCCAGGGCGAAGCGCCTACCCTGCGCACCTCGAGACTCGAGTACGCTCAGCACATAGAGAGTTAACCCGCATGCCCACCCGTTCCAAGATCATCTATACCTTCACCGACGAAGCCCCCGCCCTCGCCACCTACTCGCTGCTGCCGATCGTCGAAGCGTTCACCGCCTCGGCTGACATCGCCGTCGAAACTCGCGACATTTCCCTGGCTGGCCGTATCCTCGCGGCTTTCCCGGAGCAACTGGGCGCCGAGAAGCAAGTAGGCGATCACTTGGCGGAACTGGGCCAACTGGCTACCACCCCTGAAGCCAACATCATCAAGCTGCCGAACATCAGCGCCTCGGTACCGCAGCTCAAGGCCGCGATCAAGGAACTGCAAGGCAAGGGCTTCAACATCCCTGATTACGCCGACGAGCCGTCCACCGAGGCCGAGAAAGAATCCCGCGCCCGTTACGACCGCATCAAGGGCAGCGCCGTGAACCCGGTACTGCGCGAAGGCAACTCCGACCGCCGCGCGCCGCTGTCGGTCAAGAACTACGCACGCAAGCACCCGCACAAGATGGGCGCCTGGGCCGCCGACTCGCAGTCGCACGTTGCCCACATGACCCAAGGCGACTTCTACGGCAGCGAAAAGGCCGCACTGATCGAAGCTGACGACAGCCTGCGCATCGAGCTGGTCGCCAAAGACGGCACCACCACCGTCCTCAAGGCCAAGACTGCGGTCAAGGCTGCCGAGATCGTCGACTGCGCCACCATGAGCCGCAAGGCCCTGAAAGCCTTCATCGCCGAGCAGATCGCCGATGCCAAGGCCTCCGGCGTACTGCTGTCGGTCCACCTGAAAGCCACCATGATGAAGGTCTCCGACCCGATCATGTTCGGCGTCATCGTCGAAGAGTTCTACAACGACGTACTGGCCAAGCACGCCGCAGCACTGGCTGAAGTGGGCTTCAACGCCAACAACGGCATCGGCGACCTGTACGCCCGCATCAAGGACCTGCCAGCTGACAAGCAGGCCGAGATCGAAGCCGACATCCAGGCCCTGTACGCCGTTCGCCCGGCCCTGGCCATGGTCAACTCCGACAAAGGCATCACCAACCTGCACGTGCCGAGCGACGTCATCGTCGACGCCTCGATGCCGGCCATGATCCGTGACTCGGGCAAGATGTGGAACACCGCAGGTGAGCTGCAAGATGCCAAGGCGGTCATCCCGGATCGCTGCTACGCCGGCATCTACCAGGCCACCATCGAAGACTGCAAAGTCAACGGCGCCTTCGACCCGACCACCATGGGCAGCGTGCCGAACGTTGGCCTGATGGCGCAGAAAGCCGAAGAGTACGGCTCCCACGACAAGACCTTCCAGATCCAGGCCGATGGCGTGGTACGTGTGGTCGATGGCAAAGGCCAGGTCGTGCTGCAGCAGAACGTCGAAGCCGGTGACATCTTCCGCATGTGCCAGACCAAAGACGCGCCGATCCAGGACTGGGTCAAGCTGGCCGTCAACCGTGCCCGCCTGAGCAACACCCCAGCGGTGTTCTGGCTGGACCCGGCTCGCGCCCACGACGGCGTGATGATCGAGAAGGTGCAGCAGTACCTGAAGGATCACGACACCGCCGGCCTGGACATCCGTGTTCTGGCACCGGTCGATGCCATCAAGTTCTCCCTGGCCCGCATCCGCGAAGGCAAGGACACCATTTCGGTGACCGGCAACGTGCTGCGCGACTACCTGACCGACCTGTTCCCGATCATGGAGCTGGGCACCAGCGCCAAGATGCTGTCGATCGTCCCGCTGATGAACGGCGGTGGCCTGTTCGAAACCGGCGCTGGCGGTTCGGCACCCAAGCACGTGCAGCAGCTGGTTGAAGAGAACTTCCTGCGTTGGGACTCGCTGGGTGAATTCCTGGCCCTGGCCGCTTCCCTGGAGCACCTGGGCAACACCTACGACAACCCGCGTGCCAAGGTCCTGGCCAACACCCTGGACCAAGCCACCGGCAAGTTCCTCGACACCAACAAGTCGCCTTCGCGCAAAGTCGGTGGTATCGACAACCGCGGCAGCCACTTCTACCTGACCCTGTACTGGGCCGAAGCCCTGGCCGCTCAGGCTGACGACGCCGCCCTGCAGGCGCGCTTCGCCCCGCTGGCAAAAGCCCTGGCCGAGAACGAAGCGACCATCGTCGCCGAGCTCAACGCCGTTCAGGGCAAGCCGGCCGACATCGGTGGCTACTACGCCCCGGATGCCGAGCTGACTGCCAAGGTGATGCGCCCGAGCCAAACCTTCAACAGCGCCATTGCCGCGCTGTAAGGTTCGCTTGAAGTAACCCCACAAACCCCGGCCACGCACCGGGGTTTGTGCTTTCTGGGATTGGAGCTGCTGCGCAGCCCTTCGCGGGCAAGCCCGCTCCCACAGGTACCGCGCAAAACCTGCGCCTTGTGCAGTACCGGTGGGAGCGGGCTTGCCCGCGAAGGGCCGCAAAGCGGCCCCAGCGATCAAATGGGAGACAAGCATGACCTGGCAACCCCACATCACCGTCGCTACCGTCGTCGAGCACGAAGGCAAATTCCTCTTCGTCGAAGAATTCAAAGCCGACCAGCACGTCTTCAACCAACCCGCTGGCCACCTTGAGCCCAACGAAACCCTGCCCCAGGCCGCCCTGCGCGAAACCCTCGAAGAAACCGCCTGGGAAGTCGAACTGACCGGCGTCGTTGGCATCTACCTGTACACCGCCCCCAGCAATGGCGTCACCTACCAGCGCATCTGCTTCGCTGCCCGCCCCGTACGCCACCACGCCGACCTGAGCCTGGACAGCGACATCGTTCGCGCCGTCTGGATGACCCGCGACGAACTGTTGGCCGACCCAACGCGCTGGCGCAGCGAGCTGGTGCCACGCTGCATCGACGACTACCTCGCAGGCCCCCTGCACAGCCTCGCCCTGCTGCGCGACTGACGCGCGGCCTCGGGTTTGATAGAATCGGCGTTTTTCCCCTCTGATACACATCGGTAGCCATGACCAGCCCAGCACTCAAAGACCCCGCCAAGACCCGCGTCATCGTCGGCATGTCCGGCGGCGTGGACTCTTCCGTCTCCGCCCTTCTGCTCATGGAGCAGGGGTACCAGGTGGAAGGGCTGTTCATGAAAAACTGGGAAGAGGACGACGGCACCGAATACTGCACCGCCCGCGAAGACCTGGCCGACGCCCAGGCCGTGTGCGATCGCATCGGCATCAAGCTGCACACCGCCAACTTCGCCGCCGAGTACTGGGACCATGTGTTCGAGCACTTCCTCGAAGAATACAAGGCCGGCCGCACGCCCAACCCGGACATCCTCTGCAACCGCGAAATCAAGTTCAAGGCGTTCCTCGACTACGCCCTGTCGCTGGGTGCCGACCTGATCGCCACCGGCCATTACGTGCGCCGTCGCGACACCGGCGAACTCACCGAACTGCTCAAGGGCCTGGACCCGAACAAGGACCAGAGCTACTTCCTGCATGCCGTCGGCGGCAAGGAAATCGCCCGCACCCTGTTCCCGGTCGGCGAGCTGGAAAAACCCGAAGTGCGCGCCATTGCCGAAAAGCATGGCCTGGCCACGGCCAAGAAAAAGGATTCCACAGGTATCTGCTTCATCGGCGAACGCCGTTTCAGCGACTTCCTCAAGCAGTACCTGCCGGCTCAGCCCGGTGAAATTCAGACCACCGACGGCGAAGTGATCGGCCGTCACCATGGCCTGATGTACCACACCATCGGCCAGCGCCAGGGCTTAGGGATTGGCGGCCTGAAGGACGCCGGCGACGAGCCGTGGTACGTGCTGCACAAGGACTTGGCCCGCAATGTGCTGGTGGTCGGCCAGGGCAATGAACACCCTTGGCTGTTCTCCCGCGCCCTGCTCGCCTCGGACATCTACTGGGTCAACCCGATCGACCTCAGCAGCCCGCGCAAGCTCACCGCCAAGGTGCGCTACCGTCAGAGCGACCAGCTCTGCACCCTGGAGCTGACCGAGAGCGGTTACCGTGCCGTGTTCGACGAACCGCAACGCGCTGTCACCCCAGGCCAGTCGGTGGTGTTCTATGACGGTGAGGTGTGCCTGGGCGGCGGCGTGATCGAGGCCGCAGAGCCCTGGAGCCCGCGCGCATGAGCAACCTGCAGGAGCAATTGATTGCCCTGGGCGGCGTGTTCCAGGCCGCCGTGCTGGTCGACCGCATCGCCCGCACCGGCCAGGCCAGCGAGGCCAACATCGGCTGCATGCTGGGCAGCCTGCTGGTGCGCGACCCCAAGGACACCCTGGAGGTGTTCGGCGGTGACGACCTCAACCTGCGCGACGGTTACCGTGCACTGGTCGGCGCACTGGAGCGCGACCCCAGCAGCCTGCAGCGTGAACCGCTGCGCTATGCCCTGTCGATGCTGGGCCTGGAACGCCAACTGGCCAAGCGCGGCGACCTGCTCGATACCATCGGCAACCGCTTGCCGCAAATCCAGTCGCAAGCTGACCATTTCGGCCTGGTTCATGAAAACGTCATCGCTTCCAGTGGAGCCTTGTACCAGGACACCCTGAGTACCTTGCGCCAGCGTATCCAGGTGCACGGCGACATGCGTTTCCTGCAGCAGGCCAGCAACGCCTCGAAAATCCGCGCCCTGCTGCTGGCCGGCATCCGTGCCGCGCGCCTGTGGCGCCAGCTTGGCGGCCATCGCTGGCAGTTGGTGTTCAGCCGTCGCAAGCTGCTCAACGAACTGTACGACATGATGCGCAGCGCCAGCTGAGGGGCTGCGCTGATCCTTGTGGGAGCGGCCTTGCCCGCGAAGCAGGCGACTCGGTGGATGGCACCGGCTTCGCCGGTGTTCGCGGGCAAGCCCGCTCCCACAGGGTTTGCCACCAGCATCAAATAGGCCCGACCTTTGGTCAGCCACCCGACTCGGGCGCATTTTTCATGTATGATATGCGCCCTTCCAAAAGCCTGACTGTCCGAGAACACCCCATGCAGCTTTCCTCGCTCACTGCGGTTTCCCCTGTAGACGGCCGTTATGCCGGCAAAACCCAGGCCTTGCGCCCCATTTTCAGCGAATACGGCCTGATCCGTTTCCGCGCCCTGGTCGAAGTGCGCTGGTTGCAGCGCCTGGCCGCCCACCCGCAGATCAGCGAAGTGCCGGCGTTCTCCGCCGAAGCCAACGCCCTGCTGGACACCCTGGCCACCGACTTCAAGCTCGAGCACGCCGAACGCGTCAAGGAAATCGAGCGCACCACCAACCACGACGTCAAGGCCATCGAGTACCTGCTCAAAGAGCAGGCCGCCCAGTTGCCTGAACTGGCCAAGGTCAGCGAGTTCATCCATTTCGCCTGCACCAGCGAGGACATCAACAACCTGTCCCACGCCCTGATGCTGCGCGCCGGCCGTGACGACGTGCTGCTGCCGCTGATGCGCCAGATCGCCGACGCCATCCGCGCCCAGGCCCACGCCCTGGCCGACGTGCCGATGCTGTCGCGCACCCACGGTCAGCCGGCTTCGCCGACCACCTTGGGCAAAGAGCTGGCCAACGTCGTGTACCGCCTGGAGCGCCAGATCGCCCAGGTAGCCGCCGTGCCGCTGCTGGGCAAGATCAACGGCGCCGTAGGCAACTACAACGCCCACCTGTCGGCCTACTCGCAGATCGACTGGGAAGCCAACGCCCGCGCCTTCATCGAAGACGAGCTGGGCCTGCAGTTCAACCCGTACACCACGCAGATCGAGCCGCACGACTACATCGCCGAGCTGTTCGACGCGATCGCCCGCTTCAACACCATCCTCATCGATTTCGACCGCGATGTGTGGGGCTACATCTCCCTGGGTTACTTCAAGCAGAAGACCGTCGCCGGTGAAATCGGCTCGTCGACCATGCCGCACAAGGTCAACCCGATCGACTTCGAAAACTCCGAAGGCAACCTGGGTATCGCCAACGCGCTGTTCCAGCACCTGGCCAGCAAGCTGCCGATCTCGCGCTGGCAGCGCGACCTGACCGACTCCACCGTGCTGCGCAACCTGGGCGTGGGCTTCGCTCACAGCGTCATCGCCTACGAAGCCAGCCTCAAGGGCATCGGCAAGCTGGAAGTCAACACCGCACGCATCGCCGCCGACCTGGACGCCTGCTGGGAAGTGCTGGCCGAGCCGATCCAGACGGTCATGCGCCGCTTCAACATCGAGAACCCCTACGAGAAGCTCAAAGAGCTGACCCGTGGCAAGGGCATTACCCCTGAAGCGCTGCTGACCTTCATCGACGGCCTGGATATGCCAGCCGACGCCAAGGCCGAGCTCAAGCAACTGACCCCTGCCACCTACATCGGTAACGCGGCAGCGCAGGCCAAACGCATCTAAGCTGACCGTCGCGTTCAACGCCCGGCTTAGCCGGGCGTTTTTATTCCCGGACGAAAATTACGTTTTTTCAATAGGTTGAACATGAATCCTGATACTCCACTGCAGCTGCTGGGCGGCATCTCGGCCCGCGAATTCATGCGCGACTACTGGCAGAAGAAGCCCCTGCTGGTACGCCAGGCCTTCCCCGACTTCATCAGCCCGATCGAACCCGACGAACTGGCCGGCCTAGCGCTGGAAGAAGAAGTCGAGTCGCGTATCGTGCTGGAGCACGGCGCACACCCGTGGGAGCTGCGCCGCGGCCCGTTCAACGAAGACACCTTCGCTGAACTGCCGGAAAAGGACTGGACCCTGCTGGTGCAGGCCGTGGACCAGTTTGTCCCGGAAGTGGCCGAGCTTTTGGAGAACTTCCGCTTCCTGCCCAGCTGGCGCATCGACGATGTGATGATCAGCTTCGCCGCCCCAGGTGGCAGCGTCGGCCCGCACTTCGACAACTATGACGTGTTCCTGCTGCAAGGCCACGGTCAGCGTAACTGGAAAATCGGCCAGATGTGCAGCAGCGAGAGCCCGCTGCTGGAGCACGCAGACCTGCGCATTCTGGCTGAATTCGAGCAGAGCGATGAGTGGACCCTGGAGCCGGGCGACATGCTCTACCTGCCACCACGCCTGGCGCACTACGGCGTGGCCGTGGATGACTGCCTGACTTACTCGGTCGGCTTCCGTGCACCAAGCGCCGCCGAAGTGCTGACCCACTTCACCGACTTCCTCAGCCAGTTCCTGCCGGACGAAGAGCGCTACAGCGATGCCGACGCCCAGCCGGTCAGCGACCCGCACCAGATCCAGCACGATGCCCTCGACCGCCTCAAAGGCCTGCTCGACAAGCACATGGGTGACAAAGACCTGCTGCTGACCTGGTTCGGCCAGTTCATGACCGAGCCGCGCTACCCAGAGCAGGTCGCAGGTGAAGAGCTGAGCGAGAAGGAGCTGATCGAAGCCCTGGAAGATGGCGCCATCCTGATCCGCAATCCAAGCGCGCGCATGGCCTGGTCCGAGCTCAACGACGACCTGATGCTGTTTGCCAGCGGCCGCAGCTGCCCGTTGCCCGCCAAACTGCGTGAACTGCTGAAGCTGGTCTGTGCCGCAGATGCGTTACACATCGAAAACCTTGCAGAGTGGCTGGAGGATGAAGATGGCCTTATGCTGGTACAGCAGTTGATCAAACAAGGAAGCCTGGGATTCGCCAATGAATAAAATTCGTGTGCGCCTCGCCGACTGGCATAAGGACAACGCCGACATCCGCCGTATCCGTGAGGCGGTGTTCATTGCCGAACAGCACGTTCCGCCGGAGCTCGAGTGGGATTCGGATGATCCAAGCGCAGTGCACTTCCTGGCCCTTGAGGGCGACTACCCGATCGGTACTGCCCGCCTGCTGCCCGACGGCACCATCGGCCGGGTCTCGGTGCTCAAGGACTGGCGCGGGCTGAAGGTGGGCGACGCGCTGATGAATGCGGTCATCGTCGAAGCTCAGCATCGTGACCTGAAGCAGCAAACGCTCAGCGCCCAGGTGCACGCCACGCCGTTCTACGAACGCCTGGGCTTTCGTGTGGTCAGCGAAGAGTTCCTTGAAGCCGGCATCCCGCATGTGGACATGGTGCGCGACTCTCGCGAAATCGCCTGATCCATAAGCCGTGGTTTCACTGACCCCTTCGCGGGGCAAGCCCGCAAGTCTTTCACTGATCTTGAATGCAGTGGAGGACTTGTGGGAGCGGGCTTGCCCCGCGAAGAGGCCAGCAAAGACAACACATCTCCACTGACAAAAAACTGTACATCCATCCAGATAAAACTTGCCTCCGCGCCCCCGCTTGCGCATCCTAGTGCCCATCACCCCCGATGAAGCGTGCTCGGCCATGCGCCTGTTCCTCTGCGAAAAACCCTCCCAGGCAAAAGACATCGCCAAAGTGCTCGGCGCCACGCGCAAGGCCGACGGCTGCTGGCAAGGCACCGATGTCTGCGTGACCTGGTGCATCGGCCACCTGCTCGAAACCGCCCCGCCGGACAGTTACGACGAACGCTACAAGCGCTGGAACCTCGCCGACCTGCCGATCATTCCCGAAAAGTGGAAGATGCTGGTCAAGCCCAAGACTGCCAGCCAGTTCAAGGCCGTCAAGCGCTTGCTCGGTGAAGCTCGCGAGCTTGTGATTGCCACCGATGCCGACCGCGAAGGCGAAATGATCGCCCGCGAGCTGGTCGAACACTGCCGCTACCGCGGGCCGATCCAGCGCCTGTGGCTGTCGGCCCTCGACGACGCTTCCATCCGTAAAGCCCTGGCGCGCCTGCTGCCCGGCCAGGAAACCTTCAGCCTTTATCACTCGGCGCTGGGCCGCTCCCGCGCCGACTGGCTGATCGGCATGAACATGAGCCGGCTGTTCACCTTGCTCGGCCGTCAGTCCGGTTACCAAGGGGTGCTACCCGTAGGCCGGGTGCAGACCCCGACCCTGCGACTGGTGGTGGACCGTGATCGCAGCATCGCTGACTTCGTGCCGGTGCCGTTCTGGGCCATCGACGTGCAACTTGAACATGCAGGCCAAGGCTTCAATGCTCAGTGGCGGGCCCCGGAAGATGCCTGTGACGACCAGGGTCGATGCCTGAACCAGGCACTGGCGCAACAGGCTGCCGCCGACATGGGCAATGCAGGCACTGCCCGAGTGGCCAAGGTAGCGACCGAACGCGTGCGCGAAGCCGCCCCGCTGCCCTTCGACCTGGGTACCCTGCAGGAGCTGTGCTCGAAGAAGTTCGGCTTCGGCGCCCAGGAAACCCTCGATATTGCCCAGGCCTTGTACGAAACCCACAAGCTGATCACCTACCCGCGCAGCGACTGCGGCTACCTGCCGCTGAGCCAGCATGCCGAGGCCCCCGCCATCCTCGCCGCCCTGCAGCGCGCCGATGCAAGCCTCGCGCCGCTGCAGGCGCACCTGGAGCCACAGCGGCGCTCCCGCGCCTGGAACGACGCCAAGGTCAGTGCCCACCATGGCATCATCCCCACCGCTGCCGCCAGCGACCCCGCGCGCCTGCCCGCCAAGTACAAGGCGGTCTACACCCTGATCCGTGCCCGCTACCTGGCGCAGTTCCTGCCCAACCACGAGTACGACCGCACCCAAGCCGATTTCCAGTGTGCGGGCCACGCCCTGCGCGCGGTGGGCAAGCAGATCGTCGAGCCTGGCTGGCGCCGTGCCTTGCCCGAGGCGCTAACCCCGGCCAAAGGCCGCGAGGCGCCGCCAGCCCAAGTTCTGCCAGCCCTGCGCGAAGGCCAGGACTGCAACGTGCAGGGCCTGCAACTCAAGGACCTGTGGACCCAGCCGCCCAAGCCATTCACCGAAGGTGACCTGATCAAGGCGATGAAGAACGTCGCCAAGCTGGTAGATGACCCGCGGCTGAAACAGAAGCTCAAGGAAACCACCGGCATCGGCACCGAGGCGACCCGGGCTAGCATCATCCAGGGCCTGCTCGACCGCGGCTATCTGGTAAAAAACGGCAAGGCCTTGTCCGCCACGCCCGCGGCCTTCAGCCTGATCGACGCCGTGCCACGCGCCATCGCCGACCCCGGTACCACGGCCATCTGGGAGCAGGCACTGGACATGGTGCAAAGCGGTGAAATGAGCCTGGAAGAGTTCGTCGCCCGGCAGTCGGCCTGGATGGGCAAGCTGGTCGAGCGCTGCAGCGGCATGCGCATGACCATTACCGGGCCGGCGGCAGGGGCAGCGCCACCTTGGAAGAAGAAGCGCCGAGCCAGCGGGAAGAGTAAAACCACTGGAAGCAAAGCGACCACAGGCAAGCCAAGGCAACCTCGGAAAAAGGCTGCGACCTGAAACCATTGCAGGGCCTATTCGCGGGCAAGCCCGCTCCCACAGGCCCTACACGCACCTGAAGCCTGTTCTGTATCTGGAGGAGCGGGCTTGCCCGCGAAAAGGCCAGCACAGGCAGCACCAAAACACAGGTAAATCATAAAACCCGACCAACAAATTGGCGTCGTGAAATTTACATGCTAGATTTTCATGAAAATAATCACAATAATTTTCATGGGGCATCGGCATGTTCAAGCAATCCGCGCAACACATCGCCACCTACTACGCCCAGACCTACCCCACCCGTATCCCCCTGCGCCCTACCCTGCAAGGCCACCACGACACCGACGTGCTCATCGTCGGCGCAGGTTTCAGTGGCCTGCATACCGCTCTGCGCCTGACCATGGCCGGCGTGCGTGTAACGCTGCTGGAAGCCAGCCGAGTGGCGTGGGCTGCGTCCGGGCGTAACGGCGGCCAGGCATTGCTGGGCTGGTCGTGCGACATGCCGCCGCTGGAAAAGGCACTTGGCGTTGAACGCACCCAGCGCTTGTGGGACAGCATGTGCTGGGCCGCCGACGAAATGCGTGAACTGCCGCAACGTCATGGCTTCGATATCGACTATCGGCTTGGCAGCCTGTGGACAGCCGTACTCCCGCGCCGCGTGAAGATGCTTGAAGAAGCCCTGCACGATGCCGAGGCAAAGTGGGGCTATGACGCCCTGCGCCTGATCGGTCGCGATGAGCTGCCCCAGTGGATCGACAGCCCGCGCTACCAAGCCGCGCTGTATGACGCCAAAGGCGCCCACCTCAACCCACTCAAGTTGGCCCAGGGCCTGGCCAGTACCATCGAGGCAGCCGGTGGCCACATTTTCGAGCAAAGCAAAGTGCTCAGCTACCAGCAGACCGGCGACGGTTATGTAACCCGTACCGAACAGGGCGAGGTGCGCAGCCAAATCCTGGTACTGGCCTGCAATGCCTACATCGACCGCCTCGACCCGGCCCTGTCGCGCCGCTTGCTGCCCGTCGGTTCCTATCAGGTCGCCACCGCGCCACTGGAAGCCGACTTCGCCAAATCGTTGCTGCCACGCAACAGCTGCGCGATCGACAACCAGTTCGTGCCCGACTATTTCCGCCTTACCCCCGACAACCGCCTGCTGTTCGGCGGCGGCTGCACCTACCTGGGCGGCATCCCCAAGGATGTGGCCGGTGCCACCCGCCCCTACCTCGAACGGGTGTTCCCGCAACTGGCTGGGGTGGCCATCGACTATGCCTGGGGCGGCCATATCGACTGCAGTATGCAGCGCACCCCAGACGTCGGGTGCGAAGGGCAGCGCTATTGGCTGCAGGGTTTTTCCGGCCATGGCGTGCTGCCGACGCTGGCCGCAGCACGGGCTGTCAGCGATGCGATCCTCGGCAACAACGACCTGCTGACGCTGTACCAAGGCATCGACAACGGCCGCTTCCCTGGCGGTGACCTGCTGGCGGCCCCCCTGGAAGCCGCCGCCAAGGCGTGGTACAGGATGCGCGACCATGCCTGAAGACGCCAATCGCACCCTTGAACGAAGACCGTGGTAGCGGCATCGACTTCCCCAAGGACATGCTCAGCGCGGTCAGCGCCAGGGAGTACCGCTGGTTCCTGTAATGGCTTGATTGCCAGTGCCGGCCCTTTCGCGGGGCAAGCCCGCTCCCACAGGTTTACTAACAGGTTAGAGACGGCAGTAGACCTGTGGGAGCGGGCTTGCCCCGCGAAGAGGCCAGTACTGACAACACAGAAATCTCTCCTATTCTCAATAGCTCACTTGGCAATCCCCCTGCACAGAGGAGACGCGACCATGAGCTACGTAACCACGAAGGATGGCGTTCAGATCTTCTACAAGGACTGGGGCCCGCGCGATGCGCCGGTCATCCACTTCCACCACGGCTGGCCGCTGAGTGCCGACGACTGGGACGCGCAGATGCTGTTCTTCCTGGGCAAAGGTTTTCGCGTGGTTGCCCACGACCGCCGAGGCCACGGGCGCTCCAGCCAGGTGTGGGATGGCCATGACATGGACCACTATGCCGACGATGTGGCCGCCGTGGTCGCACACCTCGGCACCCAGGGCGCGGTGCATGTGGGCCACTCCACCGGTGGCGGTGAAGTCGTGCGCTACATGGCTCGGCATCCCGCCGACCCAGTGGCCAAGGCCGTGCTGATCGCCGCCGTGCCACCGCTGATGGTACAGACTCCCGCCAATCCCGGCGGCCTGCCCAAGTCGGTGTTCGACGGCTTCCAGGCCCAGGTCGCCAGCAATCGCGCGCAGTTCTATCGCGATGTGCCGGCCGGGCCGTTCTATGGCTACAACCGGCCGGGTGTGCAAGCCTCGGAAGGCATCATCGGCAACTGGTGGCGCCAGGGCATGATCGGCAGTGCCAAGGCGCATTACGACGGCATCGTGGCGTTTTCCCAGACTGATTTCACCGAAGACCTCGAAGGCATCCGTCAGCCGGTGCTGGTGATGCACGGTGACGATGACCAGATCGTGCCTTACGAGAACTCAGGCCCGTTGTCGGCCAAGCTGCTGCCTAACGGCACGCTGAAAACCTACAAAGGGTATCCGCATGGTATGCCGACTACCCATGCCGATGTGATCAATGCAGATTTGCTGGCGTTTATCCGTAGTTGATGTGATCACCTGTACCGGCCCTTTCGCGGGCAAGCCCGCTCCCACAGGCCCTCCACAGGTCTGAAGACTATGGGGTATCTGTGGGAGCGGGCTTGCCCGCGAAGGCGCTAACACTGTCGCCACACTTATCTTGCGCCTGTATGCAACTGGCAATTCTACCAGTTGCGCGCCAGCCCACTTTGCCTGAGGGTAGCTTCAGTTAATTACGCTCCGTGCCGCAGGCTGACCATGTCTCAGAACAGAAAGCAGTATTTATTCTACAAGAATGGACAACTGGCTTCGCAAATTGCCAGTGATCATGCAGTGACGGTGCTTTCAGTTTCAAACACGCTATTGGCAGAGCAGCGCTCAGAAGGACGCTCGGCCAGGATTTCATTATTGGCCGTGGATTTACAATCTTCGGTATTGAACAACTCCCATCGCGACAGCACTCACGCGCTCGCGTATACAGCATACGGACACAGCAAGACCCGCCACGGCACTGCCTCTCTTATGGGATTCACCGGGCAGCGCTACGATGACGCTACAAACTGCTATCTGCTGGGTAACGGCTATCGCGCTTATAATCCAAGGCTATCGCGATTTTTATCAGCAGATAGTCTGAGTCCGTTTACGACACGCACACACAACGCCTATGCCTATTGTTTGGGTGACCCAGTGAATCGCCACGATCCTTCGGGGCATATGTTTAGTCGTATCCAACAAAAATGGAAAACGGTCAAGGCTACGTTTTCGAAACCGAGAATCCACTATATCGATAAAGCCAGAGATGCAATCGCAGAGCATCCTGAGCTCGAAAAGTATTCCGCTCTCGTTGATGCTGATAACGTAACCATTGGCACCCTCAAAGCGATCTACAAAAAACCGAAGCTTGAGACAATGCGTAACGACTACCAAGCGGCAGCCGAAGAAAAGTGGCGCAAGCAAAAAGGTGACGAACAAGGCCCATTGCACGGCCCCATCAATTACTATTTTGACCATTCTAAGTATCTGGAGATTGAAGAAGGAATTCATTATGCAGGGATAGTGTCAATGCTCGACAAGTTCGAACGCAGGCTTGACGGCTTAACGCCTCCACATACGGCAAGGTCAGAGATACGTCATTCATAGGCACACCCACCTCAGTGAGCACTCTGTTCCTCAGAAGCTAGGTTTGGACTTGAGTAAGGACGCAAATTCAAAGACTGACAGCCACAGGTACCAGGGATATCATGTCCGTTTTATCAGATCACTTGTCTCAACCCTGCCCTCCCGCTTGAAAACCTCCCATGCCCTTCGAACTCTCCGTAGAACCCCTCACCCTGCTGATCCTGGCCCTGGTCGCCTTCGTCGCCGGCTTCATCGACGCCATCGCTGGCGGCGGCGGCTTGCTCACCACCCCGGCCCTGCTCACGGCCGGCATGCCGCCACACCTGGTGCTAGGCACCAACAAGCTCAGCTCCACCTTCGGCTCGGCCACAGCTGGCTTCACCTACTACAAGCGCAAGCTGTTCCACCCCGCACAATGGCGCCCGGCACTGTTCGCGACCCTGGTAGGCGCCTCTCTGGGCGCGGTGATCGCCCACTACCTGCCCGCCGAGTGGCTGAACAAGATGCTCCCGGTGGTGGTCTTCGCTTGCGGCATCTACCTGCTGTTCGGCGGCACGCCCAAGGCGCCGCTGGATGCCGATGCACCGATCAAGAAGAAATGGCAGCTCCCCCAAGGCTTCACCCTGGGCTTCTACGATGGCGTGGCCGGCCCCGGCACCGGCGCGTTCTGGACCGTGAGCACCCTGCTGCTCTACCCCATCGACCTGGTGCGCGCCAGCGGTGTGGCACGCAGCATGAACTTCGTCAGCAACATCGCGGCGCTGACGGTGTTCATCATTTCAGGGCAGGTGGACTACGTCGTCGGCCTGGCCATGGGCCTGTCGGTAATGGTCGGCGCCTTCTTCGGCGCACGCACGGCAATCAGCGGCGGCAGCAAGTTCATCCGCCCGGTGTTCATTACCGTGGTGCTGGCGCTGACCGTGCGCCTAGCGTGGCAGCACTGGTTCGGGCAGGCCTAATCGCTCAGCCACGTATAAATCGATCAGGTAGCGGGCGATGGATCGCCCGGCCGGTAGCGGCGGCAAGTCATGCACGCTGAACCACTGGGCGTCCTCGATTTCGTCCGGCTGCATGACGATCTCCCCGCCCGCGTACTCGGCATGGAACCCCAGCATCATTGAATGCGGGAACGGCCAGCACTGGCTGCCGACGTAGCGGATGTTCTGCACCTCGACCGCCACCTCTTCACGCACTTCGCGTACCAGGCAATCCTCGGCCGACTCGCCCGGTTCGGCAAAGCCCGCCAGGGTGCTGTAGACACCGGTGACGAAGCGCGGCGAACGCGCCAACAGGATCTCGTCACCGCGGGTGACCAGCACGATCATGCTCGGCGAAATGCGCGGGTAGCTGCGCAAGTCGCACGCCTGGCAGTACATTGCCCGCTCCCAATGGATTTGCGTCATCGCCTGGCCGCAACTACCGCAAAAACGGTGCTCGCGGGCCCAGGTACCGATCTGCGCGGCATAACCCAGCACCTTGTACAGGTCGAAGTCGCCTTCAAGCATGAACGCGCGCAGGCCGCGCCAGCCACAGCCCGGCAGGTCGGTGGCACTGCGCAGTTCGAACAGAAACACCGGCTCGCCATCGAAGTGGCCAATGCCATGCTCACACAGCACGTCCAGGTTCTGGCGCTTGAGCCACTCGCGGGGGAACAGCGCGCCGTTGTCGTCCACCAAAAACCCTTCCGGACTGCGGGCGACGGCCCAGCCCCCGGTGATCTGCGGGTCGAGTACTGCGGTAGTCCAGCGTGCTGACATGTCGGGGGTTCCTTGCTGCGCGCCCCCCGAACTGTCAGTCGGCGAACGTCGGTTTCTGTTTGCTCATGTGCGCCGCCACGGCCACGCGCAGGTCTTCGGACTGCAGCATCGCGGCGTTCCAGGTGGCGATGTATTCCAGGCCATCGTCAATGCGATGGTCACGCATGTAGCTGAGCATTTCCTTGGTGCCGGCCACGGCGATCGGCGATTTTGCGGCAATCTCGCGGGCGATGGCAAAGACCCCGTC
Source organism: Pseudomonas sp. E1MeOHC2 (assembly GCF_058745025.1). Taxonomy (NCBI): domain Bacteria; kingdom Pseudomonadati; phylum Pseudomonadota; class Gammaproteobacteria; order Pseudomonadales; family Pseudomonadaceae; genus Pseudomonas; species Pseudomonas sp. E1MeOHC2. The sequence goes on along the minus strand of NZ_CP196675.1, from coordinate 4,337,622 downwards.
AAGCAGCGCGGCCTGATCATCATAGACCCGGTTGACCAGGCCGATGCGCAGTGCCTCATCGGCCTCGACGTTGCGCCCGGTGAATGCCAGCTCGCGCATGATGCCGTCGCCAATGATACGTGGCAAACGTTGCAGCGTGCCGACATCAGCGGCCATGCCCATGTCGATTTCCTTGATCGAAAACTGCGCATCCTGGCTGCAGTAGCGCATGTCGCACGCCGAAATGAGGTCGATGGCGCCACCAATGCAGTAGCCCTGAACCGCCGCCAGTACTGGTTTGCGGCATTTGTCGACGGCGTTGAACGACGCCTGCAGACGCAGGATGGTGCTGCGCAGCAAGCGCGCATTACGGCCGACGTCCTTGCCCATCTGGCCAGCCAGCGAAGCCAGCATCATCAAGTCGATGCCCGCAGAGAAATGCTTGCCCGCGCCGCTGATGACGACGGCACGCACTGCATCGGTGTCATCGACCCACTGAAAAATGTCGATGATTTCCTCCCAGAAGGCGGCGTTCATCGCGTTGATCTTCTCGGGGCGATTGATCTGGACGTGGGCGATGTTATCGGTCAGGTCGACCTTGAAGGCGCTGTACGTCTCGGGTTCGAGGACCAATTGGTTCACGGGCGGCACTCCTGCAGAGGAAGGGTTGATGACGCAGGATGTTAACCCAGCCACCAGGCCGCGCTTGTGCCGCACTTATGCCAAAAGCAGGACCGCAAACCTTGCCTAAGGCGGCACGATCCGGCACCGTGCGCCATCGCCGAATTATAAGGATACATATTCATGTCACGCTCCCTGGCCGGCGCGCTCGCCCACAATTTCCTGGGCCAGTCACCGCTCTGGTACAAGGCCGTCATCGGCCTGTTCCTGGTGCTCAACCCGTTGTTGTTGCTGACCGCAGGCCCGGTCACGGCGGGCTGGGTGCTGGTGATCGAATTCATCTTCACCTTGGGCATGGCGCTCAAGTGCTACCCGCTGATGCCTGGCGGCTTGCTGCTGGTCGAAGCCCTGCTGCTCGGTATGACCACCCCTCAGGCCCTGTACGAAGAGCTGCTGCACAACTTCCCGGTGATCCTGCTGCTGATGTTCATGGTCGCCGGCATTCACTTCATGAAGGAGCTGCTGCTGTTCCTGTTCTCGCGGATCTTGCTCGGTGTGCGCTCGAAAGCGGCCCTGTCGCTGCTGTTTTGCGTACTGTCGGCGTTCCTTTCGGCCTTTCTCGATGCCCTGACGGTCACGGCGGTGATCATCAGCGCTGCGGTAGGTTTCTACGCGGTCTTTCACCGCGTGGCCTCCGGCGCCAACCCGCGTGAGGAGAGCGCGCTCGACAGCGACCAGCAGATCCCGCAACTGCACCGAGAAGACCTCGACCAGTTCCGCGCCTTCCTGCGCAGCCTGTTGATGCACGGTGCGGTCGGCACTGCGCTGGGCGGCGTGTGCACGCTGGTGGGCGAACCGCAGAACCTGCTGATCGGCCATGAGATGGGCTGGCACTTCGCCGATTTCTTCTTCAAGGTCGCGCCCGTGTCGTTGCCGGTGCTCGGTGCCGGGCTGCTGACCTGCGTCGTACTGGAAAAACTGCGCCTGTTCGGCTACGGCACGCTGATGCCCGAGCGGGTGCGTCAGGTGCTGGCCGCCTACGCTGCCGAGGACGATGCCGCACGCACCGCAGCTCAACGTGCCGCGCTGTGGGTGCAAGGCTGCGCGGCGCTGATCCTGATCATCTGCCTGGGCCTGCACATTGCCGAGGTCGGCCTGATCGGCCTGCTGGTGATCGTGCTGATCACCTCGTTCACCGGCATCACCGACGAACACCGCCTGGGCCGTGCCTTCCAGGACGCCATGCCGTTCACTGCGCTGCTGGTGGTGTTCTTCGCCGTGGTCGCAGTGATCCATCAACAGCAGTTGTTCAGCCCGCTGATTGCCTGGGTACTGGCGCTGCCCGCCGAACAACAACCGGGCATGCTGTACCTGGCCAACGGTGTGCTGTCGGCGATCAGCGACAACGTGTTCGTCGCCACCATCTACATTACCGAGGTCAAGCAGGCCTTCCTCAACGGTGGCATGAGCCGCGAGCATTTCGAGACGCTGGCAGTGGCGATCAATACCGGCACCAACCTGCCGAGCGTGGCGACGCCAAATGGGCAAGCGGCGTTCCTGTTCCTGCTGACCTCGGCGATTGCGCCGCTGATCCGGCTTTCGTATGGGCGCATGGTGTGGATGGCGTTGCCCTATACCGTGGTCATGGGTGGGCTGGGCTGGTGGGCGGTGACCTACTGGTTGTAAAGGTGGCGGCGTGGGGCAATCGAATACAACTTTTACCCCGCGCCCGCATCGAAGCACAGGTAAGTCCCCATCCGCTTCAAGGAGGTTTGCCATGGCGATGCGCACGGCACTGATGCTTTCCTGCATGACCCTAGCCCTGATCGGCTGCGCCGGCTCCAACGATGAACACCGCGCACCGCCAACGACCCAGCAGGTCGACCTGCAACGCTATCAGGGCACCTGGTATGAGCTGGCGCGCTTGCCGATGTTCTTCCAGCGCAACTGCGTGCAGTCCGAAGCGCATTACGGCCTGCGCGAGGACGGGCGCATCGACGTCAACAACCGCTGCAAGGAGCAGGACGGCCAGTGGAATGAAGCCAAAGGCATTGCCGAAGCCCAGCAGCCGGGTAAGACCGATAAGCTTTGGGTGCAGTTCGACAACTGGTTCAGCCGGCTGGCACCGGGGCTGACCAAGGGTGAGTACTGGGTGCTTTACCACGACAAGGACTACCGCGTGGCCCTGGTCGGGCACCCGAATCGGGAGTACCTGTGGCTGCTCTCGCGCACGCCGGTAGTCACCGACCAGGCGCGTGAGCAACTGCTGTCGATTGCCCGCAAGCAAGGCTACGACACCCGCAAGCTGATCTGGCGCCAGGAGGGCTAGCGCGCCACGCGGCTGGCCGTCGACGACGCGGGGCAATCAGGCTAAGGTGTGCGCCCCGCCTCCCCTCGAAGGAACGAGCCGTTGATCACCTGCCACGTCAAATACACCGTCGACCCTTACCAGCTGCCGGCCTTCGAGGCGTATTCACGCCTGTGGATGGGCCTGGTCACGCGCATGGGCGGCAAGCACCATGGCTACTTCCTGCCCGCCGAAGGCGCCAACAACATTGCCTATTGCCTGTTCAGCTTTTCCAGCCTGGCGGCCTACGAGCAGTACCGCAAACAGGCAGAGACCGACCCGGAATGCATTGCTGCAGTGGCCCTGGCCACTGAACAACGGTTTATCCTCAGCTATGAGCGCAGCTTCCTCAAGCCACTGCTTGAACCGCGCATTCGCTCGCTGGCCCTGTGTGTGTTCCATCATCAGGGGAAAATTCTGGTGAACGTGTTCGATGACCCTGTGACGCAACAGACGCTGTGCCGACCACTCGGTGGTGGCATCGAGTTTGGTGAACGGGGCAGCGAAGCCGTCGCCCGCGAAATCGAAGAAGAACTGGGGCAGTCGATCAGCGATGTTCGCTTGCTTGGCACGCTGGAGAGCCTGTTCACCTATGCCGGTACGCCAGGGCATGAGATCGTGCAGGTATTCGATGCACGCTTCAATGACGCCAGCCTGTACCAGCAGCCGTGGCTGGAGGGGCGGGAGTCCAATGGCAGCCCCTTCCGCGCCCGGTGGTGCGACAGCGCCGACTTCGACCGCATCGGCCCGCTCGTGCCCCAGGGCCTGCAAGCGTTGTTGCGTGACCTGTCGCTGCTGGGCTGAAGCAAAGGAGCCTGATCATGGACCTGCTGTTTCTAGGCACCAGTGCCGGCGTGCCGACCAAGGCCCGCAACGTCAGTGCCACGGCCGTGATCGAGGCCAGCGGCCGCCACTGGTACTTGATCGATTGCGGCGAAGGCACGCAGCATCGGCTGCTGCAGACGCCGCTGTCGATACGCGACTTACGCGGCATCTTCATCACCCATGTGCACGGCGACCACTGCTTCGGCCTGCCCGGCCTGCTGGCCAGCGCCGGAATGAGCGGGCGGACCCAGCCGCTGGATATCATCCTGCCCGCCGCCCTGCATGACTGGGTGCGACTGGGCCTGACCGCCAGCGACACTTACCTGCCTTTCGAGGTGCGCCTGCTGGCCGTTGAAAGCCTGACTGACTGGCGTAGCGAGACGCTGCAAGTCAGCACCGTGCAGTTGTCGCACCGGGTGCCGAGCGTGGGCTTCGTGTTCACCGAGCTCAACCCCGAACCGCGCCTGGACGTGCAGCGCCTGGATACCGAAGGCATTCCACGCGGGCCGTTGTGGGGCGACCTGGCCAAAGGGCTGCCGATCGAGCATGAGGGGCGAACCCTGCACGGCCAGGACTATTTGCGCGCATCGCGGCCGGCGCGGCGGGTGATCGTGTGCGGTGACAACGACAGCCCCGAGCTGCTGGCGGAGGTCGCCAAGGGCGCAGATGTGATGGTGCACGAAGCGACCTTTACCCAGGCGGTCGTCGAGCGCACTGGGGCTACCTTCGGCCACAGCACGGCGGCGCAAGTGGCGCGGTTCGCCGAGGTGGCGGGTGTGCGCAACCTGGTGCTGACGCATTTTAGTGCGCGGTACCAGGGTGATCCGCGGCGTAGCCCGTGCATCGACGATGTACGAGTAGAGGCCCTGGCGCATTACCGCGGGCATCTGACCTTGGCGCAGGACCTGCAGCGGTATCACATTGGGCGGGATGGGTGTCTTGTTGTGGTGGATGCGCTGTCGCACAGATAACAGGGGGCATGGTGGGAGCGGCGATACGGCGGTCCGACGTGTCCCGCGAATGGGGCTACGCGGGGCATGGCACCGGCTTCGCCGGTGTTCGCGGGGCAAGCCCGCTCCCACGTACCTGTGGGAGCTGGCTTGCCTGCGATCAAGACATACCCCTACGCCGCCAACCGCCCATTGGCAATCGCTTCCGAAGCCGCCAGCATCGCCCGCAACAACACCGCACAACCCGCCGCCAGGTCCTCCGGTGTGGCGTTCTCGATTTCGTTATGGCTGATGCCATTCTCGCAAGGCACGAAAATCATCCCCGCTGGCCCCAACTCGGCCAGGAAGATCGCGTCATGCCCGGCACCACTGACGATATCCATGTGCGGCAGGCCCAGATTACTTGCCGAATCGCGCACAGCATCGACGCAGCCTTTGTCGAAGTACAACGCCGGGAAATCCGCCGTGGGGGTCAGCTCATGCGTCAGGCCATGCTTGGCGCAGGTGCTTTCGATCACCCCTCGCACCTCGGCAATCATCGCATCCAATTGCTCGCCTTCAAGGTGACGGAAGTCCAGGGTCATGCGCACCTCACCCGGAATCACGTTGCGCGACCCTGGGTAAGCTTGCAGGCACCCGACCGTACCACAGGCATGCGGCTGGTGAGCATGAGCGGTGCGGTTGACCGCCTCGACCACCGCCGCCGCGCCCACCAGGGCATCCTTGCGCAGGTGCATGGGCGTCGGGCCGGCATGGGCTTCGACGCCGCGCAGGGTCAGGTCGAACCACTTCTGGCCGAGGGCGCCGAGCACCACGCCGATGGTCTTGGCCTGGTCTTCGAGAATAGGCCCCTGCTCAATATGCGCTTCAAAATAAGCCCCCACCGGGTGCCCAAGCACCGCGCGCTGGCCAGCGTAGCCGATGGCATCGAGCGCCTCGCCAACACTGACACCCTGCGCATCACGCTTGGCCAGGGTCTCCTCCAGCGTGAACTTACCGGCGAACACCCCAGACCCCATCATGCAGGGGGCAAACCGCGAGCCTTCCTCGTTGGTCCACACCACCACTTCCAACGGCGCTTCGGTGTCCACGCCCAGGTCGTTGAGGGTGCGGATCACCTCCAGCCCGGCCATCACCCCGTAGCAGCCATCGAACTTGCCGCCGGTGGGCTGGGTATCGATATGGCTGCCGGTCATCACCGGTGGCAACTTGGGGTTGCGCCCCGGGCGACGGGCGAAAATATTGCCGACTGCATCGACACTGACGGTGCAACCGGCCGCCTCGCACCACGCGACAAACAGGTCGCGGGCCTGGCGGTCGAGGTCGGTCAGCGCCAGCCGGCAGACCCCGCCTTTGGCCGTGGCGCCGAGGCGGGCAAGGTCCATCAGCGATTGCCACAGGCGCGCGCTGTCGACGTGGCGGGCGGTAGTCTTCAGGACATCTTTGACTGCAGTCATGGGTTTTCCCCTCAGGCTTTTTTGTTGTTTATCAAGGCCTCTTCGGGCAAGCCCGCTCCCACATTGAACCTGCGGTGACCTGTGGGAGCGGGCTTGCCCGCGAAGAGGCAAACTCGGTTTCAAGGCAACGGTTTGGCCAGCCGCGCGGGGCTGCGCGCCGCCAAGCCACCCAGGACGTAGTACAGCGCCCCACCCAGCAGCGAACCGGTGAACCAGCCATAGTCGTAGAACCAGCTGAAGCTGCTGTTGCCGATCGACATCACGGTCAGCGCCACCGGCACCCCGAACGCGGCGAACCCCGCCCAGTTCCAGGCCGGGTACACGTCGTCGCGGTACAGCCCGGCCAGGTCCAGGCGCTGGCGGCGGATCAGGAAGTAGTCCACCACCATGATCCCGGCAATCGGCCCGAGCAGGCTCGAATACCCCAGCAACCAGTTTGAATAGACACTCTCAAGGCTCAGGTCCGAGACGATCAAACCCAGCTTCTTGAGCAATTCATGGCCCATCAGCGCCAAACCGATAAAACCGGTCAGCCACACCGCACGGCTACGCCCGATCAGGCGCGGCGCGATGTTCTGGAAGTCGTTGGTGGGCGACACGATGTTCGCCGCCGTGTTGGTCGACAGCGTGGCGATCACGATCAACGCCATGGCCAGCGCAACCCAGCCTGGGCTCTGGATCTTGCCAATCAGGCTGACCGGGTCGGAGACCGTCTCACCCACCAGCGAAGCGGAAGCTGCGGTCAGCACCACGCCCAGGGCGGCGAACAGGAACATGGTCAGCGGCAGGCCGAAGATCTGCCCGAGAATCTGGTCCTTCTGGCTTTTGGCATAGCGGCTGAAGTCGGGAATATTCAGCGACAGCGTGGCCCAGAAGCCGACCATGGCCGTGAGCCCGGCGCAGAAGTAGCTGACCACGCTGGCGCCCTCTGGCCGCTTGGGCGGCTGCGCCAGCAACTCGGTCATCGACATGTGCGGCAGCGCCCAGAACAGCAGGCCCACGCCCACCGCCACCAGCAGCGGTGCCGAAAGCGTTTCGAGCCACTTGATCGACTCCGCCCCGCGCAGCACCACCCACAGGTTGAGGGCCCAAAAGATCATGAAGCCAATCACCTCTCCGGTGCCCTCCAGGGCCTTCCAGCTATCGAACATCGAGCCGAGGAACAGGTGAATGGCCAGGCCGCCGAACATCGTCTGGATACCGAACCAGCCGCAGGCGACCACCGCGCGGATCAGGCACGGCACGTTGGAGCCAAGAATGCCGAACGACGAGCGCAGCAGCACCGGGAAGGGGATGCCGTACTTGGTGCCAGGGAAGGCGTTGAGGGTCAGTGGAATCAGCACGATGAGATTGGCCAGCAGGATCGCCAGCAGCGCCTCGCCCACGCTCAAGCCAAAGTAAGCCGTAAGCACGCCGCCGAGGGTGTAGGTGGGCACGCAGATGGACATGCCCACCCACAGGGCGGTGATGTGCCATTTGTTCCAGGTGCGCTGGTGTACCTTGGTGGGCGCGATGTCGTGGTTGTAGCGCGAGCTGTCGAGCACGTCAGTGCCTGCCTCCAGCTCGAACAGGCCATCCTGCTCGATCACTTGCGATCTGCTCTGTTGCATGGGGCCTTCTCCAGGTTTTTCTAATTGTTTGCTCATCGGGCTAAAGCGATGGCCGGAGTACACACACCACCCGTACTGCTCCTCCGGTCCGGCCTGGCGGTTGTGGCCGTACTCAAATTACGTGCCGGGTTGGCCTGCGCCGTCCCGGGTGGCTGCCGCCGACCGGAGGTAATCGACTGAACTGCAAGGCATTTATCGGCGCAAAGCGAAAGCACGGTTATCCCTTCGCCTGCCTGTTGCGCCCACTTAAGACAAACCTGCGCCCGGTGCGTGTTTCAAACCGGTGCGCCCTGGTTTTTCAGCCGTGCGGCAGGCGTCTTCTGGCCCGCTGTCAAGCAGCTGATTTTGCATGGAAAATCTTGACCAATTTGGCTTCTTGTCAAGTGCGTCAAAATGGTGAAAGGCCTCACCATTTTGGTGATTAGAACAATAATTAGTTAAATATCAATAAGTTATGCAAGTTATAAGCTCATAAATTATTTTCTTGAACAATCCTAAATCACCATCTAGATTCCATTCTTGTCAGGTCTGACAGGATTGTAGGCTACCCTTCAACCACTGGCAGTCACTGGCATATAACAATTCAAGAACCGGCTCAGACCGGTCAGCCTGCGAGGAAGACGGCATGTCCCTGTTGATCCGTGGTGCCACCGTTATTACCCACGAAGAGCGCTACACCGCCGATGTGCTGTGTCTCGATGGCCTGATTGCGGCCATTGGCGCAAACATCGAACCGCCTACCGACTGCGAAATCCTCGACGGCAGTGGCCAGTACCTGATGCCTGGCGGCATCGACCCGCACACCCACATGCAACTGCCGTTCATGGGCACCGTGGCCAGCGAGGACTTCTTCAGCGGCACCGCCGCAGGCCTGGCCGGTGGTACCACCTCGATCATCGACTTCGTCATCCCCAACCCGCAGCAGTCCTTGCTGGAGGCCTTCCACACCTGGCGTGGCTGGGCGCAAAAAAGCGCCTGCGACTACGGCTTCCACGTCGCCATCACCTGGTGGAGCGAGCAGGTCGCTGAAGAAATGGGCGAGCTGGTGGCCAATCACGGGGTCAACAGTTTCAAGCACTTCATGGCTTACAAGAACGCCATCATGGCGGCCGACGACACTCTGGTGGCCAGCTTCGAGCGCTGCCTGCAACTGGGCGCGGTGCCCACCGTGCATGCCGAGAACGGCGAGCTGGTCTACCACCTGCAGAAAAAACTGCTGGCCCAGGGCATGACGGGCCCCGAGGCGCACCCCTTGTCGCGCCCCTCGCAGGTCGAAGGCGAAGCCGCCAGCCGCGCCATCCGCATTGCCGAAACCATCGGCACGCCACTGTATGTGGTGCACATCTCAAGCCGCGAAGCGCTGGACGAGATCACCTACGCCCGGGCCAAAGGCCAGCCGGTGTACGGTGAAGTACTGCCCGGCCACCTGCTGCTCGACGACAGCGTCTACCGCAACCCAGACTGGGCCACTGCCGCCGGCTACGTGATGAGCCCACCCTTCCGCCCACGGGAACACCAGGAAGCCCTGTGGCGCGGCCTGCAATCGGGCAACCTGCACACCACCGCCACTGACCACTGCTGTTTCTGCGCCGAACAAAAGGCCATGGGCCGGGATGACTTCAGCCGCATCCCCAATGGCACCGCCGGTATCGAGGATCGCATGGCGGTACTGTGGGATGCCGGGGTCAACAGTGGGCGCCTGTCGATGCAGGAGTTCGTCGCACTCACCTCCACCAACACCGCGAAGATCTTCAACCTGTTCCCGCGCAAGGGCGCCATCCGCGTCGGTGCCGATGCCGACCTGGTGCTGTGGGACCCGCAGGGCACGCGGACGATCTCGGCGCAGACCCACCACCAGCGCGTGGACTTCAACATTTTCGAAGGCCGCACCGTTCGCGGCATCCCCAGCCACACCATCAGCCAGGGCCGTGTGCTGTGGGCCGATGGCGATCTGCGCGCCGAACCTGGCGCCGGTCGTTACGTGGAGCGCCCGGCCTACCCCTCGGTGTACGAGGTATTGGGCCGACGCGCCGAGCAGCAGCGCCCGACACCCGTTCAGCGCTGAAGCCATTGGGGTTGCTGCGCAGCCCATCGCAGGCAAGCCAGCTCCCACAGAGGTAGCACCACACTTCAGGACATCACTGTCCCTGTGGGAGCCGGCTTGCCGGGGATTGGGCGCACAGCGCCCCACTCCAAGCCCGACATAATAATAGAGAGGCTACAACCGTGATCGATGCCCTGAACCACTTGCCGCGCCCCCGGGCCGGCGCCGACCAGTTGGCAGAGCGCTTCGGCGATCTCGCCCCTCCCCTCACCGCCCGCCAGGCCGCCGTGGAAAGCGCACGCTGCCTGTATTGCTACGACGCCCCCTGCGTCAATGCCTGCCCGAGCGAGATCGACATCCCCTCGTTCATCCACCGCATCAGTGACGAGAACCTGCAAGGCGCCGCCGAACGCATTTTGTCGGCCAATATCCTCGGCGGCAGCTGTGCCCGTGTCTGTCCGACTGAAATCCTCTGCCAGCAAGCCTGCGTGCGCAACAACGCCCAGGAGTGCGCACCGGTGCTGATCGGCCAGCTGCAACGCTACGCCCTGGACAACGCGCACTTCGCCGAACACCCCTTCACCCGCTCACCCGCCACAGGCAAGCGCATCGCCGTGGTCGGCGCAGGCCCAGCGGGGTTGTCCTGCGCGCACCGCCTGGCCATGCATGGGCACGATGTGGTGGTGTTCGAAGCCTGCGAAAAAGCCGGTGGCCTCAACGAATACGGCATTGCCCGCTACAAGCTGGTGGACGACTACGCCCAGCGCGAAGTGGCGTTCCTGCTGGGTATCGGCGGCATTGAAATCCGCCACGGTCAACGCCTGGGTGACAACCTGGGCCTGGGCGAGCTGCGCGATCAGTACGATGCGGTGTTCCTTGGCCTTGGCCTGAATGCGGTGCGCCAGCTCGGCCTGGCCGATGAAGAGGCACCTGGGGTGCTCGCCGCCACGCAGTACATTCGCGAACTGCGCCAGGCCGATGACCTGAGCCAATTGCCGCTGGCAGACCGCTGCGTGGTGATCGGCGCCGGCAACACCGCCATCGACATGGCCGTGCAGATGAGCCGCCTGGGCGCCCGTGACGTCAACCTGGTGTACCGCCGCGGCCACGCCGACATGGGCGCCACCGGCCACGAACAGGACATCGCCAAGGCCAACCAGGTGCGCCTGCACACCTGGGCACGCCCCGACGCCGTATTGCTGGACGACGCCGGCAAAGTGCGCGGCATGCGCTTCGCCCGTACCGAGCTTGCTGATGGGCGCTTGCGCGACACCGGCGAAACCTTCGAGCTGGCCGCCGATGCGATCTTCAAGGCCATCGGCCAGCGCTTCGACGACGCAAGCCTGGGTGACCCCGTGGCCGCGCAACTGGCCCGCGACGGTGAACGCATCCGCGTCGATGCGCACCTGCGCACCAGCCTTGCGGGTGTCTACGCGGGCGGCGACTGCACCGCCCTTGGCCAGGACCTTACTGTCCAGGCCGTGCAGCACGGCAAGCTGGCCGCTGAAGCCATCCATGCCCAACTCATGCTCAACGTGGAGGCAGCGTAAATGGCCGACTTGTCTATCGAATTTGCCGGTATCAAGGCTCCCAACCCGTTCTGGCTGGCCTCGGCGCCACCCACCGACAAGGCCTACAACGTGGTCCGCGCCTTCGAGGCTGGCTGGGGTGGGGTGGTCTGGAAAACCCTGGGCGAGGACCCGGCGGCGGTCAACGTGTCGTCGCGCTACTCGGCGCACTACGGCCCCAACCGCCAGGTGCAGGGCATCAACAACATCGAACTGATTACTGACCGCTCGTTGGAGATCAACCTGCGCGAGATCACCCAGGTGAAGAAGGACTGGCCCGACCGCGCGTTGATCGTGTCGTTGATGGTGCCGTGCGTGGAAGAGTCCTGGAAGTTCATCCTGCCCTTGGTGGAGGCCACGGGTGCCGATGGTATCGAGCTGAACTTCGGCTGCCCTCACGGCATGCCTGAGCGCGGCATGGGCGCGGCAGTCGGCCAGGTGCCGGAGTATGTGGAGCGGGTCACCCGCTGGTGCAAGACCTATTGCACCCTGCCGGTGATCGTCAAGCTCACGCCCAACATCACCGACATTCGCCAGTCAGCCCGCGCGGCGCACCGTGGCGGGGCGGATGCGGTGTCGTTGATCAACACCATCAACTCGATCACCAGCGTCGACCTGGACCGCATGGTGGCCCATCCCATTGTTGGCGATCAGAGCACCCATGGCGGCTACTGCGGTTCGGCGGTCAAGCCGATCGCGCTCAACATGGTCGCGGAGATTGCCCGCGATCCGGAGACACGTGGCTTGCCCATCTGCGGCATCGGTGGCATTGGCAACTGGCGAGACGCTGCCGAGTTCATCGCCCTGGGCAGTGGCGCCGTGCAGGTGTGCACGGCGGCGATGCTGCACGGGTTCCGCATTGTCGAAGACATGAAAGATGGCCTGGCCCGCTGGATGGACCAGCACGGGCACCGCAACCTGGAGGCGTTCAGAGGGCAGGCGGTGGGACACACCACCGACTGGAAGTACCTGGACATCAACTACAAGTCGGTGGCGCACATCGACCAGGACGCGTGCATTGGTTGCGGGCGGTGCCATATCGCCTGCGAGGATACATCGCACCAGGCCATTGCCAGCACGGCCAAGGCCGACGGTACCCACCTCTACAGCGTGATCGAGGAGGAATGCGTGGGGTGCAACCTGTGCCAGATTACCTGCCCGGTGGAGAACTGCATCGACATGGTGGCGCAGGAGACCGGCAAGCCTTATCTGAACTGGACACAGGATCCGCGTAACCCCTATCGCGAGGCCAGCTGAGGCTGAAAATGCCGGGGCAAGCCCGCTCCCACAGGAAAAGTACAGCCCTCAAGAGCGGTGCAATCCTGTGGGAGCGGGCTTGCCCCGCGAAGGGCTGCGAAGCGGCCCCAACTCTGGTCAAACCACCGCTGTCTCATGCAGGTACACCCACACCACCCGCTGCTCGTCACACTCGACAATCGCCAGCGAATACCGCGCAGTCTCCTGCCCCTGCAAGCGGTGGGTCTCCTTGTAGCGCACCGCCACACTCGCCCCCGCCTGCCACACCACCTGCTCCTCGCTGACGTCGATTTCCAGCCCTGGCCGAGCCCCTGCCGCCCGCTCGAACAACTGCCCCACCTGCTGGCGGCCAACAATCGCGCCCGCCGTGGTCACCATGCTGAAACCGTCGGCAAACGCCGCCATCAACTCACCCCGAAGCGCCTCGGTCTGTGCCGGGGGCCGGGTAAATACCGCATGAATCAGATCATGTACATCATGGATGCTGCGTACCGCACGTTCACTCACCGTCATGCTCAAGGCTCCAGGCCGATGCCACGCAGGATGACACGGGTCACCGTCTGCACCGCGTTTTCAAACGCCATGTCCGACAAGGGCTCGCCACCATTGAGCAACGCCACTTGATAGCCGAAATCCGCATAATGCTGGGTCGATGCCCAGATCATGTACAGCAAGGCGGACGGCTCCACCGGCAGGATGCGCCCCTCTTCCACCCAACGGCGGATCTTGGCCTCCTTCAGCTTCGCCCACGGCACCAGGCTTTCATCGAGGCTCACGCCCAGCACGGGCGCCCCGTGCAGCATTTCTTCAGCCCAGATCTTGGAGCCCAGCGACCGTGAACGCGAGTGGCCCATCTTGGCGCGGATGTAACTGGTGAGCACCACCCGCGGGTCATCGAAGTTCTCGAAGCACAGCGCATCCTGCTTCCACACATCCAGCAGGTCCTGCAGCACTGCGCGGAACAGGTCGTCCTTGGTGCTGAAGTAGTAATGCAGGTTAGAGCGCGGCAACTCAGCCTGTTCGGCGATATCGCCCATCGAGGTGGCACCGTAGCCCTTCTCGGCGAACACCTTTTCCGCGGCCTGGAGAATTTTCTCGATGTTGCGCCGACGGATCTCGATCTTGTGGTTGGCCATTAAGGTTGGGCCGTCCACACCGCCAGTTCGTAGCCGTCCGGGTCGACGAAGTGGAACCGTCGCCCGCCCGGGAACGAAAACGTCGCCCGGCTGATCACCGCACCGGCCGCTTCGATCCGCCGCTGCGTGGCGTCCAGATCGTCCGCATAAAGGATCACCAGCGGGCCACCCGGGCGTACTGGCTCACCCGTGGTGAAGCCACCGGTCAGGCGGCCATCGCTGAACTCTGTATAACTGGGGCCGTAATCCGTGAAGCGCCAGCCGAAAACGCTGCCATAAAAGGCCTTGCTCCGTGCGATATCGCCGACGTTGAATTCGATATTGTCGATCTGCCGATCGTGGCCACGAACGCTCATGCGTGCTCCTTGCCGAGGGGTATGCCCCAGTCTACTTCAGTCGCTGCGCATAAGCAGAGCTATCCACAACGCGCCCGATCGCGGGCCGGGCATTGCGCACGGTGCAGGTTCAGTGCCGTGTTGATGATGCCGATATGGCTGAACGCCTGTGGGAAGTTGCCCAGCATTCGCTTGCCGGCCGGGTCGTATTGTTCAGCCAGCAACCCCAGGTCGTTGCACAGGCCGCTCAGCCGTTCGTACAGGGCCTGCGCCTGGGCTTGCCGGCCCAGCAATACATAGACGTCGGCGAGCCAGAACGAACACACCAGGAAGGTGCCCTCGCCCGGGGTCAGGCCATCGCTGCAGCTGTCAGTGTCATAGCGCAACAGCAAGCCATTTTTCAGCAGGCGCTGCTCGATTTGTTGCAGGGTGCGCAGAAAACGAGGGTCATCCGCTGGCAAAAAACCGGTCAAGGCGATGTGCAGCAGGCTGGCGTCCAGCTCATTGGCGCCATAGGCCTGCACGAAAAAGGTGCCGCTGGGATCCAGCCCGTTTTCACACACTTCCCGATGGATCTCATCCGCCACCTGGCGGTAATGTCGCCCGCGCGCGCGATCCTCTTCGGTGGTGTCGGCCAACCCTGCGGCGCGGTCGAATGCCACCCAGGCCATTACCTTGGAGTGCACGAAATGCTGCCTGGGGCCGCGTACTTCCCAAATGCCTTCATCGGGCTCGCGCCAGATGCGCTCGACATACGGCAGGATCAACCGGGCAATCGCGGCGCTGCGCGGGTGGCGGGGCAAACCGCCTTTGATTGCCTGGCTCATGGCATCGGCCAGCTCGCCGTAGATATCCAGTTGCCGCTGCCCCGACGCCGCATTGCCCACCCGCACCGGCTGCGAGTGCTCGTAGCCGGCCAACCATGGCAAGGTGTATTCCTGCAGGTCGCGCTCGCCGGCCAGGCCGTACATGATCTGCATCTGCTCGGGGTTGCCGGCGACCGAACGCAGCAGCCATTCACGCCAGGCCTGGGCTTCGTCGAAATAGCCTAGGTTCATGAACGCCAACAAGGTCATGGTGGCGTCGCGCAGCCAGCAGAAGCGGTAGTCCCAGTTGCGTTCACCGCCTATGCGCTCGGGCAGCGAGGTGGTAACCGCGGCAACGATGCCGCCGGTTGGGGCATAGGTCATGGCCTTGAGCGTGAGTAGCGAGCGACGCACCAGGGCGGTATAGGGGCCGACTTCGGGGCAGCGGGCGGCAAACGCCTGCCATTGGTCGATGGTGCGCCCCAGGGCAGCCTCGACATCACAGTCGGGCTGTACGGGTAGGTGCGAGGGTTGGTGGCGCAAGCTGAACACGTGGCGCTCACCAGCACCCACGCGAAAACGTGCGACGGTGTGGTGGTCGCGGGCATGCGGGGGCACGGTGCCGCACAGGATCAACCGGTCTGGGCCGGCGACGGCACTGAGGGTCAACGGGTCGAGTCGCTCCACCCACGGCACGCTGCGGCCGTAGTCGAAACGCATCACCAGGTCCATTTCGAAGTTGGTTTCGCCAGCAAGGCCTTCGACGATGCGGATGACCGAGTTGACCTCGCCCAGGGGCATCAGGTCTAGCACGCGGGCCCGGCCCGAGGCAGTGACCCAGGTGGTTTCCAGTACCAGGGTGTCGTCCAGGTATTGCCGGCGGGTGTGCTCGACCGGGTCGCAGGGGGCCAGGCGCCAACGGCCGTTTTCTTCGTTGCCCAGGAGCGCTGCGAATACCGCTGGGGCATCGAAGCGCGGTAGGCACAGCCAGTCGAGCGAGCCATCGCGGCTGACCAGGGCGGCGCTGCGGCAATTGCCGAGCAGGGCGTAGTCTTCGATAGCTGCGGGCATTGGATCTCCTTTCAGTTGAGCCGGGTCTGTTGCCTGTACTGGCCTTTTCGCGGGCAAGCCCGCTCCCACAGGTTCTGCTCAGTGCTCAAGACTGGCGTGACACCTGAGGGAGCGGGCTTGCCCGCGAAAAGGCCAGTACAGGCAACACCGCTTGATCAGGTCACCCCAGGCGGTGCCACTCCCGCTTGTCCCGGGTCAGCAGTTCATTGCCCGCCTCGGGCCCATCCTCACCCGCCGGGTACTCATGCACCTCCCCTTCCTTGGCCCAGGCATCGAGAAACGGCTGCACCGCGCGCCAGCCGTTCTCGATGTTGTCGGCGCGCTGGAACAGGGTCTGGTCACCGGTCAGGCAGTCGTAGATCAGCGTTTCGTACCCCGTCGCCGGGGTCATCTTGAAGAAGTCCTTGTAGGCAAAGCCCAGCTCGACGTTCTCCATCACCAGTTCTGGCCCCGGGCGCTTGGCCTGCAAGTCAAACCACATGCCCTCATTGGGTTGGATCTGGATTTTCAGGTAATTAGGCTTGGGCCGTTCCAGCTCCGATTCGCGAAACTGCGCATAAGGCGCGGGCTTGAAGCAGATGGCGATTTCGGTATCGCGCACACTCATGCGCTTGCCGGTACGCAGGTAGAACGGCACACCGGCCCAGCGCCAGTTGTCGATCATCACCTTCAGCGCTACATAAGTTTCGGTCTGGCTGTTTTCGGCGACGTTGGCCTCCTGCCGATAACCGGCCAAGCGCTTGCGGCCCTGCTTGCCAGCGCTGTACTGACCGCGTACGGAGTTTTTCAGCGCCATTTTCATCGACCACGGGCGAATGGCACCGATCACCTTGGCCTTTTCACCACGTACCGCATCGGCGCCAAAGGCCGCTGGCGGTTCCATGGCAACCATCGCCAGCAACTGGAACAAGTGGTTGGGGACCATGTCGCGCAGGGCCCCGGTGTTGTCATAGAACGCGCCACGGGTCTCGACGCCAACAGTCTCGGCGGCGGTGATCTGCACGTGATCGATGTAGTGGTTGTTCCAGAACGACTCGAACAGGCCGTTGGAGAAGCGGCTGACCAGGATGTTCTGCACCGTCTCTTTGCCCAGGTAATGGTCGATGCGGTAGATCTGCCGCTCGCCCATCACCTTGAGCAAACAGGCGTTGAGTGCCTCGGCGCTGGCAAGGTCGGTACCGAAAGGCTTCTCCACGACGACGCGACGAAAGCCCCCGCCAGATTCGTCGAGCAGCCCGGCCTGGCCCAGGCGCTGGGCCACTTCGGGGAAGAAGCGCGGCGACGTCGCCAGGTAGAAAATCGCGTTGCCATGACGCGTTGCCTCAATGCGCTTGGCAATCGCCTGGTACGTGGCCGGGTCAAGGAAGTCGCCGGTCTGGTAGTCCAGCCGTTTGGCCAGGCGCGCCCAGAGCTTGTCGTCCAGGCATTTGGCGCCCCCTTCACTGCCCTTGTCTCGCTCCAGCATGAACGCGTGCAGGCGTTCGGCAAACGCCTCGGCGGTGGCGGCATTGTGATCGACGCCAACGATGCGCAGGTTGCGGTCCAGCAAGCCGTCGCGGCTGAGGTTGTACAGCGCCGGCATCAACAGGCGCTTGACCAGGTCGCCATTGGCGCCGAACAGAAACAGGGTGCAGGGGGGCGCGGCTGGGATCGTCTGTTTAGTCATTCGCCTTTCTTCTCGACATGGCCACCAAAGCCCAGGCGCATGGCCGAGAGAATCTTGTCGCCATAGGTACCCTGCTGCTGACGCGAGCGGAAGCGTGCGAACAGCGCGCTGGACAGTACCGGCACCGGCACGGCTTGTTCGACAGCAGCGTCGATGGTCCAGCGGCCTTCGCCACTGTCGGACACCGAGCCACTGAACTGTGCCAACTGCGGGTCGGCCACCAAGGCGTCGGCGGTGAGGTCGAGCAGCCACGAGGTCACCACGCTGCCGCGCCGCCAGACTTCAGCGATTTCAGCCACGTCGAGGTCAAAACGCTGCTCTTCGGGCAGCTCGTTGCCACCCTTGCTGCGCAGCAAGTCGAAGCCTTCGGCATAGGCCTGCATCAGGCCATACTCGATGCCGTTGTGGACCATTTTCACGTAGTGCCCGGCGCCTGGCGGGCCGGCGTGGATGTAGCCATGCTCGGCGCGTTGGTGCTCACCCTTAAGGCCATGGGTGCGCGGGATGTCGCCAACACCGGGCGCCAACGCTTTGAACAGCGGTTCGAGGCGTTCGAACACGTCCTTTTCGCCACCGATCATCATGCAGTAGCCACGCTCCAGGCCCCACACCCCCCCTGAGGTACCTACGTCCAGATAATGCAGGCCACGTTTGGCCAATTCGCCCGCACGGCGCATGTCGTCTTTATAGAAGGTGTTGCCGCCGTCGATGATTGCATCGCCCGGTTCCAGCAGCTCGGCAAGCTGGGCGATGGTCTGCTCGGTAGGCTCCCCGGCCGGCAGCATCACCCACACTGCGCGCGGTGCCTTTAGTTTTTGTACCAGGGCACCAAGGTCGTGAGCACCCTGGGCACCCTCGCCCTCCAGCCCAACGACGGTGTCACGGTTGCGGTCGTGCACCACGGTGCGATGGCCGGCGCGCATCAGGCGCCTTGCGATATTGCCGCCCATGCGGCCCAGCCCGACGATTCCCAGTTGCATGAGCCGATGCTCCCCTTTCTAAATAGATGACGACACAGTTCAGCGTTTCAGATTAGTCCAGCGTACCGCCGAAGGGTTCAGCGACGAACGGCAAGACCACGATAAACAAAAAAGTTCCCACGGGCGGCGAAAGAATTCAGAATGCGCCCCGCGTGAAGCGACTACGCTTGAAAATGTCTCCACCAATTGCGAGGTGAGCAATGGGTACTTTGATGCCAGCGACTCCCATCCAGACACTCTACGTCTCGGTGCGCCGTGATGAACTGTCCCAGCTGAAACAAGAGCGCGATCAGTTGCGTCAACAGGTTGCTCGACTCAACCAGATGCTCGAACAAGCCGCCAAACGCGAAAAATCTGTCAGCCACTGACGAACCTGGCCACTCGCTGACACGCGGCGTCCTCTTTACCGTAGAGCGCGCCGCAGGCCCGCCCCGGAGCCTGCACCCGATGGATGCGTGCATGAAGCTCCTTTCGTACTGCCTGCCAGCTACCCTGCTCACGGTTTGCCTACACGCTCAGGCAACCCCTCCACAGCACTGTCAAATGCTTTCCGAGGCCCAGTCTCGCGCCTTGTTCGCGCAATGGAATGCCAGCCTGCAGGCTGGCGACCCGGTGGCCGTCGCCAAACTTTACAGCGACGATGCGGTGTTGCTGCCCACGCTGTCGAAATTACCTCGGCTGACCCCGGACGAGCGAATCGAATACTTTCAACACTTTCTTGCTGATCGGCCAAGCGGCAAGCTGGACAGCCTTCACCTGAGCCCTGGCTGCAACAAAGTGACCATCGCAGGGCTGTACACCTTCGACTTTGCCGCCAGCGGCAAACAGGTACCGGCCCGTTACACCTTCACCTACCGCTGGGACGGGCAGGCCTGGCTTATCAGCCACCACCATTCCTCACTGTTGCCACAAGGCTGAAACAACCTTCGCAAGGCGTCTTACAACGTGCGTGTTAATCCGCCCCATCAGAGGGCGAACAATCACGCACACGCCCCATGATGGCGCGTCACCCTAACCGCCTGCCCCACCCTCGACCACTCCGTTCATAGCCAGTCACATACGCCAACGTTTGCGTCTAATTCGGCCATAACGAAAGTGACCAGTGGGTCACCTTTTTTACTTCTTCTCTCCTACACTCAGCTTTCGGCCCGCCATTTGCTCAGAGGAAGAGTGACGCAGAAAAGTCGAACTTTCATAAGCGGCGGTGGGTCAGGAATTAAGTAGGCCAGTTGCAAGGGGGCTTCCCCAGCTTGAGCCCACCACCCCCAATCAGTTCAATCGCCTTCGGCCGGAATGCTGATCGCGTTGTGCCTGCGCGCACGACTCAGGGGCATGGATAGCACTACACAGATTTGAACCAGAGAGAACCAACACGAGATAACGCCACGGGTGCCAGCACCCGGCCAAGCATAGGGACGGAGAGAAGTATGATCAGTGCCGCTGTCGAGCCTCACGTAGATTCATTCAACCCGGACAACCGCGAGCCGCTTACCCCGGATTTCGCCACGACAGGCAAGGCACCCGGCGCGCAGCGCCAGCACAACCCGAACAAACGCAAGATCCTGTTCGTGACCTCGGAAATCGCCGACCTGGTCAAGACCGGCGGCCTGGGCGATGTCTCCGCCGCCCTGCCCCGCGCCCTGGCACACCTGCACGATGTACGGGTGCTGATTCCCGGCTATCGCCAGGTGATGGAGAGCGATAACCCGATTCACATCGTCGGCGAACTGGGCGGCCATGCGGCGTTGCCGCCTTGCAAGATCGGGCGCATGGACCTGGCCGACGGCCTGGTCATCTACGTCTTGATCTGCCCTGAGCTGTACCAGCGTGACGGCACTCCCTATGGTGCCAATAACGGCCGTGACTGGCCCGACAACCATATCCGCTTCGCCCGCCTAGGCCTGGCTGCAGCCGAAATTGCCGCAGGCGAAGGCATGATCCACTGGAAGCCCGAAGTGGTGCACGCACACGACTGGCCTGCAGGCCTGGCCCCGGCCTACATGCATTGGCGCGGGCTGAACACGCCAACCCTGTTCACCATTCACAACCTGGCCTACCAGGGCGTCTACAGCCGTGGCTGCAGCCCGGAACTGGCGATCCCCGAGCATGCCATGCAGCAGGAAGGCATGGAGTTCTACGGCAAGCTGTCGTTCCTCAAGGCAGGCTTGGCCTACTCCAGCCACATCACCACGGTCAGCGCCACCTATGCCCGGGAAATTACCACCCCGGAATTCGGCTGCGGCCTCGACGGCTTCCTTTCTGCCAAGGCCCAGCAAGGCCTGCTAGGTGGCATCCCCAACGGTATCGACGAAAGCTGGGACGCGGCCACCGACAAGCACCTGCAACACAACTTCAGCATCAATGACTGGGACGGCAAAGCGCGCAACGCCGAAGCCGTACGTCAGCTCTTCGAGCTTGAACCTTCCGAGGGGCCGCTGTTTGCGGTGGTCTCGCGCCTGGTCTACCAGAAAGGCCTCGACCTGACCCTGGGTGTGGCCGACTACATCGTCGAGCAAGGTGGGCAGATCGCGATCATCGGCCGTGGCGAGCCGGAAGAAGAACAAGCCATGCGCGAACTGGCGCTGCGCCACCCAGGCCGCATCGGCGTGCGCATCGGCTTCAACGAGACCGATGCCCGGCGCATGTTCGCCGGCAGCGATTTTTTGCTGATGCCGTCGCGCTATGAGCCGTGCGGCCTGAGCCAGATGTACGCCCAGCGCTTCGGCTCATTGCCGGTGGCGCGCAATACCGGTGGCCTGGCCGATACCATCGAGTGCGGCGTCACGGGCTTTTTGTTCAACGAATCGACCGTCGAGAGCTACCGCGAGGCACTCAGCCGCGCCTTCTATGTGTACGGCAAGAAAGACCTGCTCAACGCCATGCGCTGCCTGTCGATGACCCAGCCATTCAACTGGTGCCAGGCGGTGGAACCTTATGCTCGCCTCTATGAGGACCTGGTCAAGCAGGCGCAATTGAGCCACTACTGAGCGGAGATTTCGAAGATGCACAGGCATGGCGCACACCTGTTGGACGCCACGTCGGCGCGCTTCGCCCTCTGGGCGCCGGATGCGCGCAGCGTGAGCGTGGAACTGGCGCAGCAGCCCCCCGTGGAGCTGCTGCCCGACAATGACGGCTGGTACACAGGGGTTGCCCCGTGTCAGGGGGGTGATCGGTATCACTACCGCATCGATGGCACGCTGCAAGTCGCCGACCCGGCCTCGCGCTACCAGCCCGATGGCGTGCAGGGGCCAAGCCAGGTGGTGGATGTTGCCAGTTATGACTGGCAACATCCCTGGCAGGGCCGACCATGGCATGAAGCGGTCATCCAGGAACTGCACGTCGGGGTGCTGGACGGTTATGCGGGCGTTGCCCGCCAACTGCCACGCCTGGCCGAAATCGGCATCAGCGCCATCGAGTTGATGCCGCTGGGGCAGTTCCCGGGTGAGCGCAACTGGGGTTACGACGGCGTGCTGCCCTATGCGCCGCACAATACCTACGGCAGCCCGCAGCAGTTGTGCGCGCTGATCGACCAGGCCCATGGCCATGGGTTGATGGTGCTGGTGGATGTGGTCTACAACCATTTCGGCCCGGACGGCAACTACCTCCACCAGTACGCCAGCCCGTTCTTCCGCGAAGACCGGCAGACCCCATGGGGCGCCGCTATCGACTTTCGTCGCGCCGAGGTGCGCGAGTACTTCATCCAGAACGCCCTGATGTGGCTGTGCGACTACCGCTGCGACGGCCTGCGCCTGGATGCAGTGCATACCATCGACCAGCCGGACTTCCTTGTTGAACTGGCGCAACGGGTACGCGCTGCGGTGGAGCCTGGCCGGCATGTCTGGCTGGTGCTGGAGAACGAGCACAACCAGGCCTTTCTGCTAGAACAGGGTTTTGACGCCCAATGGAACGACGACGGCCATAACGCCCTGCACGTGCTGCTGACCGGCGAAACCGAAGGCTACTACGCCGACTACCAACAGCGCCCCATCGACCAATTGGCCCGCTGCCTGTCGGAAGGCTTCGTGTTCCAGGGCCAGGCCAACCGCCATGGCACGCCACGTGGCGAGCCCAGCGGGCACCTGGCGCCCAGCGCCTTCGTGCTGTTTTTGCAGAACCACGACCAGGTCGGCAACCGCGCCCTGGGTGAGCGACTGACCCGCCTCTGCCCGCCGCAGGCCCTGCGTGCAGCCACCGGCCTGTTGCTGCTGGCTCCGATGATCCCGCTGCTGTTCATGGGCGACGATGACGGCAGTTGCCGCCCTTTCCTGTTCTTCACCGACTTCCATGACGCACTGGCCGATGCTGTGCGCGAAGGCCGGCGCGGTGAATTCTCCCACTTCGCCGCGTTCGCCGACCCCGTGCAACGTGAACGGATCCCCGACCCCAACGCCGAGCAGACCTTCGAATCGTCGCGCCCGCAAAGCAAGGACGTCATTGCCGGTTGGCATGGCCTTTACCACCAGTTGCTCGACCTGCGCCGTCGCCACGTCATCCCGCACCTGCCGGGCAGCCGCGCGCTGGGCGCTGAAGTGCATGGCGAGAAAGCGCTCACCGCACGCTGGCGGCTGGGTGATGGCAACACCTTGCAGATTGACTTGAACCTTGCCGCCACGCCCCAGCCCGTCGAGCTGCCCGCCGCGGCGACGCGGCTTTTCGACAGCAGTGACACCCAACACCCCGATACCTGTCTGTCCGCGTACAGCTGCGTGGTCAGCCTGCTTACCCCTGGCCAGGAGCGCCCATGAGCGAAACCGCCCTGCACCGTCTGGCGGCCCGCGTCGGGCTGAGCCGCGACTGGATCGATGCCAATGCCCGGCCGCAGCAAGTCAGTGACGACGTGCTACGCAATGTCCTCGAAGGCCTGGGCCACCCCGCCGCCGACGAATCCGCCATCCAGGCCAGCCTGCGCGCGGTGGAGGCCGCCGAGGACAGCGAACACCTGCCGCCCTTGCTGACCGCCGAGCTTGGCCAACCGCTGGCCCTGGATCGCTACTTCAGCGCCGGCAGCGAGGTGCATTGCACCTTGGAAGACCACAGCCAGCGCACCCTGGCCCTGGACAGCCAAGCCCATTTGCCGGCCGAACTGCCCCTGGGCTACCACACCCTGGCGATCGACGGCCGCACCTTCACCGTGGCCGTGGCGCCGTCGCGCTGCTACAGCCTGGCCGACAGCGTGGCGCAACCGCCCCCACGCTGCTGGGGCCTGGCAGTGCAGTTGTACAGCCTGCGCCGCAACGGCGATGGTGGCTACGGCGACTGCCTGGCGCTGGAGCAACTGGCGCGCACAGCCGCCGAGCGCGGCGCCGATGCCTTGGCAATCAGCCCGCTCCACGCCCTCTCGGCCATCGACCAGGATCACTACAGCCCCTACTCGCCGTCCAGCCGCCTGTTGCTCAATAGCCTCTATGCCAGCCCTGCAGCCCTACTTGGCGAGCGCGACGTGCGCATGGCCATTGAAGCCTGTGGGCTGGAGCAGGTGCTCGAAGAGCTAGAGCAGCGCCCCCTGGTCGATTGGCCTCGCGCCGCAAGCGCCCGCCTGCGCCTGCTTGAGGCCCTGTACAAGGGCTTCAGCCAGGGCGATCACCCACTGCGCAAGGACTTCGACAGTTACCGCGAGGCCGGCGGCCAAGCCCTGGAGCACCACTGCCGCTTCGAAGTGCTGCAGGCCCAGGCGGTGGAACATGGACTGGGCGCCGACTGGCGTACCTGGCCCAGCGCCTGGCATGACCCTTACCACCCCGAGGTCGAGGCCTTCGCCAGTGCCTACCCGGCCAAGGTCGAGTTCCACGCCTTTTGCCAGTGGCTGACCGAGCGAGGCCTGCAACGCGCACAGGAAGCAGCCCGTGGCAACGGCATGGCGGTTGGCCTGATCGCCGACCTGGCAGTGGGCGCCGACGGTGCCGGCAGCCAGGCCTGGAGCCGCCAGGACGAGTTGCTGGCCAACCTCAAGGTCGGCGCGCCACCCGACATTCTCAACCGTTCGGGGCAGGACTGGGGCATTTGTGCGTTCTCGCCCGAAGGCCTCAAGCGCAACGGCTACCGCGCCTTCATCGAGATGTTGCGGGCCAACCTTGCCCACGCCGGCGGGCTGCGCATCGACCACGTCATGGGCCTGCGCCGGCTGTGGTTGATCCCACGGGGAGCCAAACCCAGCGAGGGCGCCTACCTGAACTACCCGCTCGACGACCTGCTACGCCTGCTGGCGCTGGAATCGGTTCGGCACCAGGCGATCATCCTCGGCGAAGACCTCGGCACCGTGCCCGAGGGCCTGCGCGAACAGCTGGCCGACAAGGCCGTGCTGGGCATGCGCGTGCTGCCCTTCGAGCAGACCCAACCTGGCCACTTCAAAGCCATTCTCGACTGGCCCGACAGCGCCCTGGCCACCACCGGCACGCACGACCTGGCCCCGCTGGCCGGCTGGCTGGAAAACCGCGACATCGACTGGAGCCATCGCCTGCAGTTGATCGATGCCGCCACCGAATTGCACTGGCGCCAAGAGCGCCAGAAAGAACACGCCGGCCTGCGCCGCACCCTGGAGGCCAACTACGGCCCATTGCCAGACAACGATGCCGTGATCGACGCCGCCATCCGCTACGTCGGCCACACCCGCGCCCCGCTGGTGCTGGTGCCGCTCGAAGACCTGCTGGGCTGCGACGAACAACCCAACCTGCCCGGCACCACCCAAGGCCACCCCAACTGGCGCCGGCGCTTCGCACTGCCAGTGCGCGAACTGCTCGACGATGAAGACGCCGCACGGCGCCTGGAGCTACTGGCCCAGGCCCGCGAGCAAGCCTGGGAGCGTGACCGATGAAGCCACTGACCGCGACCCTGCGCCTGCAATTTCACAGCGATTTCACCCTCGACCACGCGGTGCCGCTGGTGCCGTATTTTGCCCAGTTGGGCATCAGCCACCTGTATACCTCGCCGATTCTCATGGCGCGCGCTGGCTCACGCCACGGCTACGACGTAGTCGACCCGACTCAGGTCAACCCGGAGCTTGGCGGCGAGGCCGCCCTGCAGCGCCTGGTCACGGCGCTGCGCCAGCATGGCATGGGGTTGATCCTCGACACCGTGTCCAACCACATGGCCGTGGGCGGCGCCGACAACCCCTGGTGGCAAAGCCTGCTGGCCTGGGGCCGACGCAGCCCGTATGCGGAGTTCTTCGACATCCAATGGCACTCCAGCGACCCGCTGTTGGCTGGCCAGTTACTGCTGCCCTTCCTTGGCAGCGACTACGGCGCAACCTTGAAGCAAGGCGAGATCCCGCTGACCTTCGACAAGCACCACGGCGTGCTGGAAGTTGCCCATTACGACCATCGCTTCCCGATCTGCCCGATCGACTATGGCTGGATCCTCGCGCAAAGCCCCGAACCCGCTTTGCAAGGGTTGGCCGAGCATTTCACTGCGCTGAGCGACAGTGCTCAACCGCTGGTCGATGCCCAGCCCCTGCACGCTGAATTGGCGCAGCGGGTAGCAGAGGGCGCAGACCTCGAATCGGCCCTGATCGCATTCGATAGCCGCAGCGAGGCCGGTTTCAAGCGCCTGCACCTGCTGCTCGAACGCCAAACCTATCGCCTGGCCAGCTGGCGCACCGCCGCCGACGACATCAACTGGCGGCGCTTCTTCGACATCAACGAGCTGGGCGGCCTGCGGGTCGAGCGCGCAGTGGTGTTCGAGGCCACCCACGCCAAACTGTTCGAGCTGATTGAACGCGGCCTGGTGGACGGCCTGCGTATCGACCATATCGACGGCCTGGCCGACCCACGTGGCTATTGCCGCAAACTGCGCCGACGGGTCGATGGCCTGTTGGCCCGGCGGCCATTGAGCGCGGCACTGGAGCACTTCCCGATCTACGTGGAAAAGATCCTCGGGGCCGACGAGCACCTGCACCGCGACTGGCTCACCGATGGCACCACCGGCTACGAGTTCATGAACCAGGTCTCGCTGCTGCAACACGACCCAGCAGGCGAAGTGCCCCTGACCGAATTGTGGGCCAACGTCAGCGAGCGCCCGGACTTCCCCGAGGAAGTGCGCCTGGCCCGCCACCTGGTGCTCAATGCCAGCCTGGCCGGTGACTGCGAATCGGTCGCCCAGGCCTTGCTGCAAGTGGCCCGCGACAACCTGATGACCCGCGACCTGACCCTGGGCGCGATCCGCCGGGCCCTGCAGGCGCTGGTCGCGCACTACCCGGTGTACCGCACCTACTTCAACGCCTGCGGCCGCCCTGCCGAGGATGAAGCGTTCTTCCAGCAGGCCCTGGCCAATGCCCGCCAGGACCTCGGCGAGGCAGACTGGCCGCTGCTCGACCAGCTCGAACACTGGCTCGGCGGCCAGCCCTGGCGCCACCTGCCACCGGGCCGCCCGCGCAAGCACCTGCGCCATGCCTGTGTGCGCTTCCAGCAACTGACCGCGCCCAGCGCCGCCAAGGCCGTGGAGGACACGGCCTTCTACCGCAGCGCCCGGCTGCTGTCGCGCAACGATGTAGGCTTCGAGGCCGAGCGTTTCAGCGCCGGCAGCGACGCTTTTCACAACGAGGCCCAGCGGCGCCTGCGCGACTTCCCCGACAACCTGTTGGCCACTGCCACCCACGACCATAAACGCGGCGAAGACACCCGCGCCCGCTTGGCCGTGCTCAGCGAACGCGGCCCGTGGCTGGCCAGCCGCGTGGAGCATTGGCGTGAGCTGGCGGCGCCGCTGCGCACGCAACTGGACGACGGCCTGGCTCCCAGCCCTGGCGATGAGCTGATGCTGCTGCAGACGCTGCTGGGCAGTTGGCCGCTGAGCCTTGACCCACACGATGACGGCGCTCTGCGCCCGTACGCCGAGCGCCTAAGGCAATGGCAGCAGAAGGCCTTGCGCGAAGCCAAGTTGCGCAGCAGCTGGAGCGCCCCGAACGAGGCCTACGAGGCCGCCTGCGCCAGCTACATCGACGGCCTGTTGCTGGGTGACGAGAACCAGCAATTGCGCAAGTCGTTGGCCGATGCTGCCCAGCTCATCGCCTGCCCTGGCGCACTCAATGGCCTGGTCCAGGTACTGTTGCGCATGACCGTGCCTGGCGTGCCCGACCTGTACCAGGGTAACGAGTACTGGGACCTCAGCCTGGTCGACCCGGACAACCGCCGCCCGGTCGACTACGCGCTCAGGCGCCGCACCCTGGACGACGCCACGCCGCCCGCCGAGCTGCTTGCACACTGGCGCGACGGCCGCATCAAACAAAACCTGATCGCGCGGGTGCTGGACTGCCGCCAGGCGCATGCCGAACTGTTCCGGCGTGGCGCCTACCTGCCGCTGACGGTGCAGGGCCGGCATGCAGACAAGGTGCTGGCCTTCGCCCGCCTGGGTGACGACGAACGCGCCATCGTCGTTGCCCCACGCCTGGCCAGCGGCCTGCTCGGCGGCGCCACTACACCGTTGATCCCGGCACATAACTGGGACGACACCCGGCTGATCCTGCCGTTTGCCTTGTCGCCTGCCAACTCGACGGGACTTTTCCCCAGTGCTGCGGTCAGCCCTTCAAAGGAGCTGCTGTTGAGCGCCGTACTGTCGGAATTTCCGGTCAATGTGTTGATACAACAATCTTGAGCATCAGGAGCGTCATGATGAGTGTCGATGAGAAGCGTATCCGTGAATTTGCCTACCAGATCTGGGAATCGGAAGGTAAGCCCGTCGGTGAGGAGGAGCGCCACTGGGAGATGGCGCGCAAGCTGGCCGAGGCCGAGGCCTTGGCACCCAAGGCAGCGCCGCGCAAGAAAGCGGCGGCCAAGCCCAAGGTAGCGGCAGAGCCGGTTGCCAAGCCTGCGGCGGCGAAGAAGCCACGGGCGGTGAAAAAGCCCGCCGCCGGTTAAGCCTGCACCGGCCTCTTCGCGGGCAAGCCCGCTCCCACAGAGTCCCCACTGCCTGTGGGAGCGGGCTTGCCCCGCGAAGAGGCCCGTCCGGGAGTACATAGCCCCCTTCCACCACGGTCACTCGAGGACTGCCATGAGCCCCCGCATCCCGAAGAAAACCCGCTCAGTCGCCCCATCGCGCATTCGCGAAGGCATGCCCTTCCCCCTCGGCGCTACCTGGGACGGGCTTGGGGTCAACTTCGCCCTGTTCTCGGCCAACGCCACCAAGGTCGAGCTGTGCCTGTTCGACTCCAGTGGCGAACAGGAAATCGAGCGCATCGAGCTGCCCGAATACACCGACGAGATCTACCACGGCTACCTGCCCGACGCACACCCAGGGCTGGTCTACGGCTATCGCGTCTACGGCCCTTACGAGCCCGAGAACGGCCACCGCTTCAACCCCAACAAACTGCTGATCGACCCTTACGCCAAGCAACTGGTCGGCAGCCTGAAATGGTCCGAGGCACTGTTCGGCTACACCATCGGCCACCCCGACGGCGACCTGTCGTTCGACGAACGCGACAGCGCACCCTTCGTGCCCAAATGCAAAGTCATCGACCCGGCCTTCACCTGGGGCCGCGATCAGCGCGTGCAGATCCCCTGGGAGCGCACCATCCTCTACGAAGCGCATACCCGCGGCATCAGCATGCGTCACCCGGCGGTGCCGGAAGCACTGCGCGGCACCTTCGCCGGCCTTGCCAATGACGAGCTGCTCAAGCACATCAAGGACCTGGGCGTTTCCAGTATCGAACTGCTGCCGATCCACGCCTTCGTCAACGACCAGCACCTGCTGGACAAGGGCCTGAACAATTACTGGGGCTACAACAGCATCGCCTTTTTCGCGCCGCACCCCCGGTACCTGGCCAGCGGCAAGATCGCCGAATTCAAAGAGATGGTCGCGCACCTGCATGACGCCGGGCTGGAGGTGATTCTGGATGTGGTCTACAACCACACCGCCGAAGGCAACGAGCGCGGCCCGACACTGTCCATGCGCGGCATCGACAACGCCTCCTACTACCGGCTGATGCCCGACGACAAGCGTTATTACATCAACGATTCCGGCACCGGCAATACCCTGGACCTGAGCCACCCGTGCGTGCTGCAACTGGTCACCGACTCACTGCGTTATTGGGCCGGCGAGATGCATGTGGATGGCTTTCGCTTCGACCTGGCGACCATCCTCGGTCGTTACCACGATGGCTACAGCGAACGCCACGGCTTCCTCGTCGCCTGCCGCCAGGACCCGATGCTCAGCCAGGTCAAGCTGATTGCCGAGCCTTGGGATTGCGGCCCCGGTGGCTATCAGGTGGGCAACTTCGCGCCTGGCTGGGCGGAGTGGAACGACCGCTTCCGCGACACCGTGCGGGCGTTCTGGAAAGGTGATGAAGGCCAGTTGGCCGACTTCGCTTCGCGCATGACCGCGTCGGGCGACATGTTCAACAACCGCGGCCGGCGCCCTTATGCCTCGGTCAATTTCGTCACCGCCCACGATGGCTTCACCCTGCGCGATCTGGTGTCGTACAACAGCAAGCACAACGAGGACAACGACGAGAACAACCAGGACGGCACCGACAACAACCTGTCATGGAACTGTGGCGCCGAAGGGCCCACAGACGACCCGGAAATCATCGCCCTGCGCATGCGCCAGATGCGCAACTTCTTCGCCACCCTGCTGTTTGCCCAGGGCACGCCGATGATCGTCGCCGGCGACGAGTTCAGCCGCACCCAGCATGGCAACAACAACGCCTATTGCCAGGACAGCGAGATCGGTTGGGTCAACTGGGACCTGGACGACGATGGCACCGCGCTGCTGGCCTTCGTCAAACGCCTGACCCGGCTGCGCCTGGCCTACCCGGTGCTGCGCCGTTCACGCTTTCTGGTGGGTGACTACAACGAGGCGATCGGGGTCAAGGATGTCACCTGGCTGGCGCCGGATGGCAGCGAGATGAGCGTCGAGCAATGGGAAGACCCCCATGGCCGTTGCCTGGGCATGCTGATCGACGGGCGTGCGCAGGTCAGCGGCATCGCCCGGCCAGGTGCCGAGGCGACGGTGCTGCTGATCGTCAATGCCCATCACGATACCGTGCCGTTCCAACTGCCTACCGTGCCCGAAGGCGATTACTGGAGCTGCCTGGTGGATACCGACCGGCCTGAGTTGCGCAAGGGGCAGCACTTGCCATTCGAGAGCAGTTTCGAAGTGAAGGGGCGCTCGATGCTGTTGATGGTGCTGCAGCACGAGGAAGAGTGAACCTCAGGGGCCCTGACCGGTCTTTGTCTAGGCTCTGTACGAAAAGTTTTGTGGGAGCGGGCTTGCCGGGGCGCTCCTACAGGGGTCGTGCGCGACGCTTTGACAGAGGCATCACCTACATGGGTTTCACTGCCTTCCACCGGCGCTTCATGCTGCCGCCACTGCGCGAGGCGGTACGTAGCACCCCGGCCGACATCGAACTGGCTGTTGAGGTTCGGCTCTAGCAATCATTCTTCATAGCCACGGGGCGGTAAATAGCGAACCTCGATATACCTGACTATTTAACTCGGAAAATCAGCTGCTTGAACCCATTCACAGGCCATGAACAGATCCTTCACGCTTTCTTGACGCAAGCCCCTACCTCTCCTTAGCTGAACAGTATCTAGTCGTAAAGATCTCGCGCCGGGCCTCTAGCTCGCGCCTTCGTGCGCGTTTGCGAAAGCAGGCGTGCTGGTTTGGGTCGCCCACTGTTTTTGCCGTACAGCTCGTGACAACAGGCCAGGTCCTTGGGCTGTACCACAAAAACAACGGAGATCCGCCATGAAAAGAACCTCGAACCCTTTGCGCTTCGACAGCATTTTCTGCGCGGTTTCCACGTCGCTGCTTCTGGCAACCCCGGTGGAAACTTTCGCATTCGAACTGCAGGACGACCCAACCTCCCCTAGCTTTTTGCAACAACCGGCGGTCCCGCAGCTATCGCTCGACCCGGTCAGCGCCAGCGGATTGAACATAGCGACCCTGAACGCCTTCTCGGAAAAGATGAACGAGCGCCACGGCCTCACGGCGCCGGACCTGGTCGCCAGCCAGTGGGCGCAATTCTTCCCCGGCACCTCGCGCACCGGCGCACAGCCGCCCGACCAGCTCGAATCGCCCAGCCAGCAACTGATGATCGGCCCGGACCTGTTCTTGCGTGAAACCTCGGCGGGTAATGTGCACCGCGCGGGGATCTTCGTTGGCCACAACAACCTGCAGAGCAGCTTCAACGGCATTCGCCCGCTGTTGGGCGACAAGCAGCGCAATGCCGTGAACCTGAGTGGCGAAAGCCTGGGGGTGTACTGGAGCATGACCCATGAACGGGGCTGGCACCTGGATGCCGTGGCCATGGGCTCGCGTATCGACATCAATGGCCGCGGCGAAAGTGGCCAACGCCTGGACGACAGCGGTCATGCCATGACCTTCTCGCTGGAAGGTGGCTACCCGATCGGCCTGGGGGGCGGTTGGGTGATCGAACCCCAAGCTCAGTTGATCAACCAGCAGTTTTTCCCCGGTAGCCGGGTGCAGGAGGAGACGCTACAGGCATTCGACAGCCAGCCCAGTTGGAGCGGCCGGGTCGGTGCCAAGTTGTCCGGGCGCTACGAAGTGCGTGGCATGCCGATCGAACCCTATGTGCGCACCAACGTCTGGTATGACTTCAGCAATGCCGACGAGGTGAAGCTGGATCAGGTCGACAAGATCTCCAGCTCGCGGTACTCGACCACGGTGGAATTAGGCTTGGGGCTGGTGGCACGGGTGACACCGAACGTGGCGTTGTTTGTCAGTGCCGATTACAGCAGCGATGTGGATGACAATGACCTCAATGGGCTGATCGGTAGCCTTGGGGTGCGGATGCGGTGGTAGAGGCTGAATGTAGCGGTGCCCTTTTCGCGGGTAGCCCCGCGAAAAGGGCGTATCGGGCAAACCAAATCAGGCAGGTTTGAGGATCAACACACCCAGCGGCGGCAAGTTGAGGGCCAGCGACAGTGGCTGCCCATGGCTAGTGATTGCTTCACTTTCCACCGCCCCCAGGTTGCCCACGTTGGACCCTGCATACAGTTCGGCATCGCTGTTGAGCAGTTCTGCCCAACGCTCGCCAAACGGCACGCCAATCCGATACCCCTCACGCGGCACCGGGGTGAAGTTGGCCACCACCAGCAAGGGCTCGCCCTCACTGCTCCAGCGCAGCCAGGCGTACACGCTGTTTTGCGCATCGTCGCCGATCAGCCACTGGAAGCCCTGGGGCTGGCAATCCTGTTCGTGCAGCGCCGGCACCTCGCGGTACAGGCGGTTGAGGTCGCCGACCAGCCGCTGCACGCCCTTGTGCTCTGGGTACTGCAACAGATACCAGTCCAGCTCGCTGTCGTGGTTCCACTCACGCCACTGGCCAAATTCACAGCCCATGAACAGCAGCTTCTTGCCCGGGTGCGCCCACATGAAGGTCAGGTAGGCACGCAGATTGGCGAACTTCTGCCAGCGGTCGCCCGGCATCTTGTCGATCAGCGAATGCTTGCCGTGCACCACTTCGTCGTGGGAAATCGGCAGGATGAAATGCTCGGAGTAGGCATAGATCAGCCCGAAGCTCATCTCGTTGTGATGAAAGGTGCGGTGAATCGGGTCGTTCTGGATGTAGTGCAGGGTGTCGTGCATCCAGCCCATGTTCCACTTGTAGGCAAAGCCCAGCCCGCCCTGCTGGGTTGGCTGGCTGACACCTGGCCAGGCGGTGGATTCCTCGGCGATGATCAGCGCGCCGGGGGCCTCATGCGCCGCCACACCGTTGAGGTGGCGGATGAAGTCGATGGCCTCCAGGTTCTCGCGCCCACCATGGCGGTTGGGCACCCACTCGCCAGCCTTGCGCGAGTAGTCGCGGTAGAGCATCGACGCCACGGCATCGACGCGCAGGCCGTCGATGTGGAACTGCTTGAGCCAGAGCAAGGCCGAGGCCAGCATGAAGCCGCGCACCTCGTTACGGCCAAGGTTGTAGATCAGTGTGTTCCAGTCCTGGTGGTAGCCCTCCAGGGGATTGTCGTACTCGTACAGTGCCGTGCCGTCGAAGCGTGCCAGGCCGTGTTCGTCGGTGGGGAAATGCGCCGGTACCCAGTCGAGGATCACGCCAATGCCGCCCTGGTGGCAGGCGTCGATGAAGGCGGCGAAATCTTCGGCACTGCCGTAGCGCGAGGTCGGCGCGAACATCGACAGGGGTTGATAGCCCCAGGAGCCGCCGAACGGGTGCTCCATGATCGGCATCAGTTCAATGTGGGTGAAGCCCAGCGCCTGCACATAGGGCACCAGGCGCTCGGCCAGCTCGCGCCAGTTGTAGTAACGCGCCACCTCGCCCAGGTCATCCAGCTCGCATTGCCATGAACCAACATGCAGTTCGTAGATCGACAGGGGCGCGTTGTAGGCGTGACGTTGCGCACGCTGCGCCATCCAGTCGTGGTCTTGCCAGGGGTGGCTGAGCGCACTGGCAACCTTCGACGCCGTGCTCGGCGGCAGCTCGGTGGCGCGGGCCAGCGGGTCAGCTTTCAGGGGCAACACGCCTTCTTTGCCCAGCACCTCGAACTTGTACGTTTCACCCACACCAAGGCGCGGCACGAACAGCTCCCACACCCCTGCGCTGTGGCGCAGGCGCATGGGATGACGCCGGCCATCCCAGTTGTTGAAGTCACCCACCACCGACACGCGGCGGGCATTTGGCGCCCACACCGAGAAGCACACACCGTCGATGCCATCGGCCTGCATCGGCTGCGCACCAAAACGCCCCGACAGGTCGCGGTGGTTGCCCTCGGCGAACAGGTAGAGGTCCATGTCACCCAGCTGCGGGCCGAAGCTGTACGGGTCTTCGGTCACCTGCTCGCCACCGGCCCAACCGATGTGCAGCAGGTACGGCTGTGCTTCATCCAGGTGCGCGGTGAACAGCCCAGGCAGCTTGCCTTGCACCATTTCGGCGAGCACACGCCCATCCTGGCGCGCCAGCACGCGCGCGCTCAGGGCATTGGGCAGGAACGCGCGGACGAACTGCCCGCCCGCACCATCGCCATGGGGGCCTAGTACCGCAAATGGATCGGCGTGCTCGGCGCGGGCCAGGGCGTCGAGGTCCCGTTGCCGAAGGCCGCCGTTTTCACGCGTGGTTGCATTCATCTATGACTCTCCCCAGGTACTGATCAGTCCATGCAAGCCATGCAAAGGCACGGCCAGCCAATTCGGTCGATTTTCAGCTTCGTACGTGATTTCGTACGCGGCTTTTTCCAGGCAGAACAATTCAAGTGCGGCACGCTCGCCTTCGGCCTGCTGCCAGGCGTGGGGCATGGCAGCGGTGGCCAGGCCATAGGCTTCGACAAAGGCATGCCGCGACTGGTGCAGGTATTGCCTGGCAACCCGTTGCCGAGCCTTGCGCGCCGGGTCCGAAAGGTCCACCGCAGACGCGCTGCGCAGAATCATCGCAGCAGCATAGTCGAAGGATCGCAGCACGCCGCTGACATCTTTGTAAGGGCTGTGACGGGCCCGACGTTCTTCCAGTGGGCGGGCCGGTTCGCCCTCGAAATCGATCAGGTAGGCATCGCCCTGCACCACCAGCACCTGGCCCAGGTGCAGGTCGCCATGCACCCGCATCAACAGGCCACCCTGGGCCTGACACGCGAGGTTGTCGATGTGCTGGGTAAGGCCGTCGCGCTGTTGCTGCAGGTCGTCGACCAGCGCCTGGCTGTCGCTGTCCAGGTTGTCGCGGTGCTGGGCCAGCAGGTCGAGGGCGTGGGTCAGGTCGGCACTGATCTGGCGGCTCCAGCGTTCGCTGTCCTGGGTACCGCTTGGGCGCGGCTGGAAGGCGGCATCGTCGGTCGGTGCCGCCAGCAGCAGGTGCATCTCGCCCAGGCGCTGGCCGAGCAAGGCGGCGAAACCGTCGAGTTCGGCCAGGGCATCGGTGTGGGCTTCGCTGGCCGTGCTGGACGGTTCCATCTCGTCGCGGATGGCCCGCTCCAGGGTGTTCTGGGTCCAGGCCCAGGCATCGCCCTGATTGCTCAGGTAGCCCTGGGCAATCATCAGCAGGTGCTCAGTCGCGTGCTCATCCACGCGGCTGACCCAAGCCAGCAGTGGCGAAATGTTGGTATAGCCTGCAGCTGTCAAGTAGGCGCTCATCTCAAGCTCGGGGTGAATGCCCGGGTTGACCCGTCGGATCAATTTGAGCACCACGCGGTCAGCGACCACCACCGAGCTGTTGGACTGCTCGGCGCTCAAGTAGCGCACTGGGCTGTCTTCGCTAAGGCCCAACCTGGCCAGCTGTTCGGTGCACGCGAAACGCAGCTCGCCCAGGCCATTGCCGCAGGGCAGCTGGTGGCGCTCCTGACAGGCCCGCAGCACGGCACGGATGAACGGTTCAAGGACGAACGCATCGGTGATCAGGCCAACCTGTCGGCCACGGCGCACCCGCGATAACGCCAGTTGCTGAGGCAAGGCACTGTTGATCTGCTCTTCGGGCAACAGGCCGAACGGCAGTTGGTAATGGTTGACCACGCCCTCGCTGAGCACTTCCAGCTCGCTGAGCAGCACCGGCGTGGTGGCCGTGCCAAAGCGCACGCCATAGCGCAGGCGAACTTGGTCGATCGGCCCTTCCTTGCCCGCGAACCAGCGCCGTTTAGGCAAGTATTGCGGCAGGATCGCGCTTTCCAGCGTTTCGCTGGAAGGCGCTTCGAGCAACTCTTCCAGGCGCTTGCGCAGCACCAGTGTGGTCAATTCGGGTAACCCCTCAGTGGCCTGGATATGCCAGCTGGGCATGCGGTCGTGCGAAGCCAGCAGGAACCAGTAAAAAGCATACGGCGGCAATGTCAGCAAAAACGGCAGCTGGCCAATCGGTGGAAAGGCGCTGCCGCCAAGCATCTCCACCGGTACTTTATCGGCGTATTGCGACAGCTCGAGTTCGGCGGCCTGGGCGGCGCGGGAAACGTTGGCCACGCAGAGAATCACTTCGCTGTTGCCGTCCTGGTCGGTGTACTCGCGCAGGTACGCGAGGATGCGCCGGTTGCTCGGTGTGAGCATACGAATGCTGCCACGGCCAAACGCCTTCTGCTGGTTGCGCACCGCGAGCAGGCGGCGGTTCCAGTTGAGCAGCGAATGCGGGTCGTGGGACTGGGCTTCGACGTTGACCGTCTGGTAGCCGTACAGCGGGTCCATGATCGGCGGCAGCACCAGGCGCTGCGGGTCGGCGCGGGAGAACCCGCCGTTGCGGTCCGGCGACCATTGCATGGGCGTACGCACACCATCGCGGTCGCCCAGGTAGATGTTGTCGCCCATGCCCAGCTCATCGCCGTAGTACAGGGTCGGCGTGCCGGGCATCGACAGCAGCAGGCTGGTCAGCAGTTCGATGCGCCGACGGTCGCGTTGCAGCAGCGGCGCCAATCTGCGGCGGATGCCAAGGTTGATGCGGGCGCGGCGGTCTTCGGCGTAGTAGTTCCACAGGTAGTCGCGCTCACGGTCGGTGACCATCTCCAGGGTCAGCTCATCGTGGTTGCGCAGAAAGATCGCCCACTGGCAGTTGGCGGGTATTTCCGGGGTCTGGCGCAGGATGTCGGTGATCGGGAAGCGGTCCTCCATGGCCAGGGCCATGTACATCCGTGGCATCAGCGGGAAGTGGAAGGCCATGTGGCATTCGTCGCCATCGCCCTCGCCAAAGTAAGGGCGGGTGTCCTCGGGCCACTGATTGGCCTCGGCCAGCAGCATGCGGTCGGGGTAGTTGGCGTCGATCTCGGCACGGATCGCCTTGAGCACCCGGTGGGTCTCGGGCAGGTTTTCGTTGTTCGTGCCATCGCGCTCGATCAGGTAGGGGATGGCATCCAGGCGCAGGCCATCGACGCCCAGGTCAAGCCAGAAGCGCATCACCCCGATCACCGCCTTGAGCACCTGCGGGTTGTCGAAGTTGAGGTCTGGCTGGTGCGAATAGAAGCGGTGCCAGAAGTACTGGCCGGCGACCGGGTCCCAGGTCCAGTTGGACTTTTCGGTGTCGAGGAAGATGATGCGCGTGCCGTCGTACTTCTGGTCGTCATCCGACCACACGTAAAAGTCGCGCGCCTTGCTGTCACGCTTGGCCAGGCGGGCGCGCTGGAACCAGGGGTGCTGGTCGCTGGTGTGGTTGATGACCAGCTCGGTGATCACCCGCAGGCCCCGTTTGTGTGCTTCGGCAATGAAGCGCCGGGCATCGGCCATGCTGCCGTAGTCCGGGTGCACGGCCTTGTATTCGGCGATGTCATAACCGTCGTCGCGCCGTGGCGAGGGGTAGAACGGCAGCAGCCAGAGCGTGTTCACGCCCAGTGCGGCAATGTAGTCGAGTTTGCTGATCAACCCGGCGAAGTCGCCGATGCCGTCGTTGTTGGCGTCGAAGAACGACTTGATGTGCAGCTGATAGATCACCGCGTCCTTGTACCACAGCGGGTCGTCGATGAAGGCTGCTGGTCGGGAACGCTTGGCCATGGGTGACTCCTTTCAGATCGTTCTTGAGCTTGGAGCTTGCGCGATCTCCTGCGGGAGCGGGCTTGCCCGCGAACACCGGCAAAGCCGGTGCCATTCACCGCGGTGCCTGCTTCGCGGGCAAGCCCGCTGCCACCGTTAATGGGGTATGTCGTGCTACCGGGCCTTTTCGATGCGCCAGATGCCAAACGGCTGATACCACGGCTCGATGCGCATCCACTGGGTCTTGCCATGCCAGGTCCAGCGGTGGCCGTTCATCAGGTCTTCGCCAAGGGTGTCGGCGTTGTCGTCCAGGCCCAGTTCCCACAACGGCAGCTCGAAGCTGGCTTCCTGGGCGTTGTGCGGGTCGAGGCTGATCGCCACCAGGATGAAGTTGTCGCGCTCGGGCGTACGCTTGGCGAAGTACAGGATGTTGTCGTTCCAGCAGTTGAAGAAGGCCACGCCAAGGTGCGTTTGCAGGGCGCGGTTCTGCCGGCGGATACGGTTGAGCTGGGCGATCTCGGCAATGATGTTGCCGGGTTGGCTGAAATCACGCGGGCGGATTTCGTACTTCTCCGAGTCCAGGTATTCCTCCTTGCCGGGCAGCGGCGTGGCTTCGCACAGCTCGAAGCCCGAATACATGCCCCACAACCCTGAACCCATGGTTGCCAGCGCGGCGCGAATCAGAAAGCCCGCGCGGCCCGATGTGTGCAGGAAGTACGGGTTGATGTCCGGGGTATTGACGAAGAAGTTGGGGCGGTAGCACTGGCTCCACGGCGGCTGGTTGAGTTCTTCGAAATACTCGCGTAATTCCTTCTTGGTGTTACGCCAAGTGAAGTAGGTATAGCTCTGCGTGTAACCGACCTTGCCCAAGCGCGCCATCATCGCCGGCTTGGTGAAAGCCTCGGCGAGGAAGATCACCTCCGGGTGCCGACTACGCACATTGGCGATCAGCCATTGCCAGAACGGCAGCGGTTTAGTGTGTGGGTTGTCGACGCGGAAGGTCTTCACGCCCTCCTCGACCCAGCCGACCACTACATCGCGCAGCGCCAACCACAACGAAGGCACGGCTTCAGGGGCGTAGAAGTCGACGTTGACGATGTCCTGGTACTTCTTCGGCGGGTTTTCCGCATAGCGGACGGTGCCGTCGGGGCGCCAACTGAACCAGCCGGGGTGTTCCTTGAGCCACGGGTGGTCCTGGGAGCACTGGATAGCGAAATCGAGCGCGATTTCCAGACCGTGCTCGGCGGCGGCGGCCACCAGCCGGCGGAAGTCTTCACGGGTGCCCAGCTCAGGGTGAATGACGTCGTGCCCGCCTTCGGTGCTGCCGATGGCGTAAGGGCTGCCGGGGTCAGAGGGCTCCGCCTGCAAGGCATTGTTGCGGCCCTTGCGGTGCTTTTTGCCGATCGGATGAATGGGCGGAAAATACAGCACGTCGAAGCCCATGTCGCGGATCATCGGCAGGCGTTCGTGCACGTCGTTGAACGTGCCGTGGCGCTCGGGGCGGTCGGTGATCGAACGCGGAAACAGCTCGTACCAACTGGCGAACTGCGCGGCCGGGCGGTCGACATCGACGGGGAATTCGCTGCTGCGGGTGAGGTAGCTGCGGTGTTCCGCCTCGGTCATCAGCCGAGAGGCTTCGGGGCTCAGCAACAGCGCCACCTGGTCATCCTGGGAGAGTGCCGGCAGCCGTGCCTGCAAGCCCTCGATCTGCTCACGCAAGAAGCCCTCGCTGCGCTCTGCGCCTTTGCCCAGCAGCAGACGGCCTTCCTCAAGCTCCAATTTGACCTCGACGCCAGCGTGGTACTTCTTCTCCAGGTCGTGGCAATAGGTGGCGAACGGGTCGATCCAGGCTTCGATACTGAACAGGTGCGGGCCCAATTCGGTCGGGGTGAACGCGGCCAGCCACAGGTCATTGCCCGGTGAATGCATGGGCACGCAGTGCCAGCGCCGGCTGTGGGCCTGGCGCCAATTGAGCATCACGGCCAGACGGTCATGGCCGTCGCTGTAGACCCTGCTGCTGACCGCGACCGGCTGGCCGCTGATGGCCTTGGCGGCGAACATGCCGCCGTCGAGCGCAGGTTGCGTACCCTCGATCACGATGCGCGGCGCCAGCAGCGCCTGGGACAGGCTGATGGCCTGGTCCGGGTGATCGTTCGCCATGGGCACGCTTTCGAAAGGCTCGTTTCGTGACATCGGACCTTGCTCCCTTAGGCTGGTGGCGGTAAGGATTCAGAGCCGGGCACGGGCGTAGGGGTTCAAATAAATTGAGCGAACGGCCGCCCCTGACAGTCAGAGCCTGCAGCACCTCTTCATTCACCCACGCGAGGTCAGGCCATGAACATTCCCATTCCACCGGAAACCCCCGATCCCAACATCGACGACCCCAGCTTACCGCCGCCCGTGCCGGAACAAGACCCGGACGAGCTGCCGATCAAGCCAACAGTGCCGCCGACGGTGGGCGACCCGCCGAGCCAGGAGCCACCGGTGAAGGCTTAAGGATAGAGGCTTTTGCGGTGGCTGCCGGCCGCTTCAAGGGTTCACCCTGGAAGCGGCCGGCAGCCGGGACCTGTCAACCTGCAGAGAGCGCCGAAATTTCCGCCACACTGATCTCGCGCATCCTGAACTTCTGCACCTTGCCAGTCACCGTCATGGGGAACTCGTCGACAAAGCGGAAATGCCGCGGCACCTTGTAGTGCGCGATGCGCGCCTTGCACCAGCCGTGCAGCTCATCAACCGTGGCGCTATGCCCCGGATGCAGCTTGATCCAGGCCACCACTTCCTCCCCAAACTTACTGCACGGAATGCCGATTACCTGAGCATCCGCCACCGCCGGGTGGGTGTAGAAGAACTCTTCCAGCTCGCGTGGGTAGATGTTTTCGCCCCCCCTGATGATCATGTCCTTGTTGCGCCCGACAATGCGCACATGGCCGTGCTCGTCCATCACCGCCAGGTCGCCCGAGTGCATCCAGCCGGCCGGGTCGATGGCATCCGCCGTGGCCTGCGGGTTGTCCCAATAGCCGAGCATCACGCTGTAGCCCCGCGTGCACAGCTCGCCGATTTCACCTCTGGGCACGATGCAACCGTCGGCATCCACCAGTTTGTTCTCCAACTGCGGCTGGGTACGCCCGACTGTGGTCACGCGCAGTTCAAGCTCGTCGTCCGGGCCGGTCTGCAGCGACACCGGGCTGGTTTCGGTCATGCCATAGGCAATCTGCACTTCGGCCATGTGCATCTGGTCGATGACACGGCGCATCACTTCGATCGGGCAAGTGGCACCGGCCATGATGCCGCTGCGCAGGGTGGAGAGCTCCATGCCCTGACGTGACGGGTGGTCGAGCATCGCGATGAACATGGTGGGCACGCCGTACAGGATGCTGGCGCGCTCCTCGGCCACGGCGCGCAGGGTGAGCTCAGGGTCAAAAGCGTCGTTGGGGTAGACCATGGTGCTGCCATGGGTGATGCAGCCGAGGTTGGCCATGACCATGCCGAAACAGTGGTACAGCGGCACCGGGATCACCATGCGGTCGGCGCTGGTCAGCCCCAGGCTCTCGCCGACCATGAAACCGTTGTTGAGGATGTTGTAGTGGCTGAGCGTGGCGCCCTTGGGCGCGCCAGTGGTGCCAGAGGTGTACTGGATATTTACCGGCTGGTCGAACTGCAGGCTCTGCTGGCGGGCCGTGTAGGCCTCGACCGTGGTCTGCCCAGCCCGATCGGCCAGCGCCTGCCAGGGCAGG
Organism: Pseudomonas sp. E1MeOHC2; assembly: GCF_058745025.1. Taxonomy (NCBI): domain Bacteria; kingdom Pseudomonadati; phylum Pseudomonadota; class Gammaproteobacteria; order Pseudomonadales; family Pseudomonadaceae; genus Pseudomonas; species Pseudomonas sp. E1MeOHC2. The sequence continues at coordinate 4,295,913 of NZ_CP196675.1, read as the reverse complement.
AAGCCAAGCGGTGGCTGGGCAGCCAGGCTGATCACCCCGCGCAGTTCGGGCAGGTTTTCATTGGCGAGCTCACCGGGGGCTACGGTTGCCAGCGCTGGCACCAGCTGCTGGACCATGGCGTGGTAATTGGACGTCTTGAACGCATCGGCGCACACCAGCCAGCGGCAACCGGACTGGCGCAGCACATACTCCAGCTCGCCCACGCGGTAGGCCGGGTTAATGTTGACCAAGATCGCGCCGACCTTGGCGCTGGCCAGTTGCAGGATGCACCACTGGGCGCAGTTGGGCGACCAGATGCCGACCCGATCGCCGGTGTTCACACCCAGGGCCATCAAGGCGCGGGCATGCACATCGACCTGTTCGGCCAACTGCTGCCAGCTGTAGCGCAGGCCCTGGTGGCGCGACACCAACGCTTCGTTATCGGCGTAGCGGGCCACAGTGGCATCGAAGGCCTGGCCGATGGTCAGGGTCAGCAAGGGTCGGTCCTGGCGACCGCGGGTATAGCTCGGTTGACTCATGGGTGTCCCTTCTTGTGGTTGTTCTGGGCACGACTGAAGCAAGCGGGAGATACTCTGGCGCACATTTACGTTTACGTAAAGGTGATGAGGCGATTGACAGTGACTGAAGGCAGGTTTACGTTAACGTAAAGGTGACGAACGACACCGCCCATCAGGCTCAAGCCGACCCCTGTGGGAGCGGGCTTGCCCGCGAATGCGATCACTCAGGCAATGACGGTGGTCCTGCTGACGCATTCGCGGGCAAGCCCGCTCCCACAGGGGTCGGCGGCGAACCCATGAGCTACGGTGTTACCCATTTCAAGAACAAGAAGGTGCCCCCACATGCATTACCCCTCTCTGAATTTCGCCCTGGGCGAAACCATCGACATGCTCCGTGACCAGGTGCGCACCTTCGTCGCCGCCGAACTGGCGCCACGCGCCGCGCAAATCGACCACGACAACCTGTTCCCCGCCGACATGTGGCGCAAATTCGGTGACATGGGCCTGCTGGGCATCACCGTGTCGGAAGAATACGGCGGCGCCGGCCTGGGCTACCTCGCCCATGTGGTGTCGATGGAAGAAATCAGCCGCGGCTCGGCCTCGGTGGCGCTTTCCTACGGCGCGCACTCCAACCTCTGCGTCAACCAGATCAACCGCAACGGCACCCATGAGCAAAAGCTCAAGTACCTGCCCAAGCTGATCAGCGGCGAACACATCGGCGCCCTGGCCATGAGCGAGCCCAACGCCGGCTCCGACGTGGTCTCGATGAAACTGCGCGCCGAAAAACGCGGCGACCACTACGTGCTCAACGGCAGCAAGACCTGGATCACCAACGGCCCCGACGCCAACACCTACGTGATCTACGCCAAGACCGACCTGGACAAGGGTGCGCACGGCATCACCGCGTTCATCGTCGAACGCGACTGGAAAGGCTTCAGCCGCAGCAACAAGTTCGACAAGCTGGGCATGCGTGGCTCCAACACCTGCGAGCTGTTCTTCGATGACGTCGAAGTGCCCGAAGAGAACATCCTCGGCCAGCTCAACGGGGGCGTGCGCGTACTGATGAGCGGCCTGGACTACGAGCGCGTGGTGCTCTCCGGCGGCCCGACCGGCATCATGCAAAGCTGTATGGACCTGGTGGTGCCCTACATCCACGACCGCAAGCAGTTTGGCCAGAGCATCGGCGAGTTCCAGCTGATCCAGGGCAAGATCGCCGACATGTACACCCAGCTCAACGCCAGCCGCGCCTACCTGTATGCCGTGGCCCAGGCCTGCGACCGTGGCGAGACCACCCGCAAAGACGCCGCCGGGGTCATCCTGTACACCGCCGAACGCGCCACGCAAATGGCCCTGGAAGCGATCCAGATTCTGGGCGGCAACGGCTACATCAACGAATTCCCGGCTGGCCGCCTGCTGCGCGACGCCAAGCTGTACGAAATCGGCGCCGGCACCAGCGAAATCCGCCGGATGCTGATTGGCCGCGAACTGTTCAACGAAACCCGCTGAGCACAAGGGACGGGCGCACATGGCTACCTTGCATACCCAGATCAACCCGCGTTCGGCGGAGTTCGCCGGCAACAGCGCGGCCATGCTCGAACAGGTTCAGGCCCTGCGTGGCCTGCTTGCGCACATCGCCCAGGGCGGCGGGCCCAAGGCCCAGGAGCGGCATACCTCACGCGGCAAACTGCTGCCCCGTGAGCGTATCGACCGCCTGCTGGACGCGGGCTCACCCTTCCTCGAAATCGGCCAACTGGCCGCCCATGAGGTGTATGGCGAAGACGTGCCCGCCGCGGGCGTGATTGCCGGCATTGGCCGGGTCGAAGGCGTGGAGTGCATGATCGTGGCCAACGATGCCACGGTCAAAGGCGGCTCCTACTACCCCCTGACCGTCAAGAAGCACCTGCGCGCGCAAACCATCGCCCTGCAGAACCGCCTGCCCTGCCTCTATTTGGTGGACTCCGGCGGCGCCAACCTGCCCCGCCAGGACGAAGTGTTCCCCGACCGCGAGCACTTCGGGCGGATTTTCTTCAACCAGGCCAACATGAGCGCGCTGGGCATCCCGCAGATCGCCGTGGTCATGGGCTCGTGCACCGCCGGTGGCGCTTATGTACCCGCCATGGCCGACGAAGCGATCATGGTCCGTCAGCAAGCCACCATCTTCCTGGCTGGCCCGCCGCTGGTGAAGGCCGCGACCGGTGAGGTGGTGAGTGCCGAAGACCTCGGCGGCGCCGATGTGCACTGCCGCATCAGCGGCGTGGCCGACCATTACGCCGACAATGACGAACACGCCCTGGCCCTGGCCCGGCGCAGCGTGGCCAACCTCAACTGGCACAAGCTGGGCAAACTGCAGTGCCAGGCGCCCATCGCCCCGCTGTACGCCGCCGATGAGCTGTACGGCGTGGTGCCAGCCGACGCCAAGCAACCGTTCGACGTGCGCGAGGTCATCGCCCGCCTGGTCGATGGCTCGGTGTTCGATGAATTCAAGGCCCTGTTCGGTACCACCCTGGTGTGCGGCTTCGCCCACCTGCACGGCTACCCGATCGCGATCCTGGCCAACAACGGCATCCTGTTCGCCGAGGCCGCGCAAAAAGGCGCGCACTTCATCGAGCTGGCCTGCCAGCGCGGCATCCCGCTGCTGTTCCTGCAGAACATCACCGGCTTTATGGTCGGCAAAAAGTACGAAGAAGGCGGCATCGCCAAGCACGGCGCTAAACTGGTGACTGCAGTGGCCTGCGCCCAAGTGCCGAAGTTCACGGTGATCATCGGTGGCAGCTTCGGTGCCGGCAACTATGGCATGTGCGGCCGCGCCTACGACCCGCGCTTGCTGTGGATGTGGCCCAACGCGCGCATCGGCGTGATGGGTGCCGAGCAAGCCGCTGGCGTGCTGGCCCAGGTCAAGCGCGAACAAAGCGAGCGCAGCGGCCAGCCGTTCAGCGCCGAAGACGAAGCCAAGCTCAAGCAGCCGATCCTCGACCAGTACGAGCACCAGGGCCACCCCTACTACTCCAGCGCCCGGCTGTGGGACGACGGCGTCATCGACCCGGCGCAAACCCGCGACGTGCTCGGCCTGGCGTTGTCCGCCGCGCTGAACGCCCCGATCGAACAGAGCCGCTTCGGCATTTTCCGGATGTGACCCATGAGCGATTTCAGCACCCTTGAAGTGGTCAAGGACCCTCGCGGCTTCGCCACCTTGTGGCTCAGCCGCGAAGACAAGAACAACGCCTTCAACGCCCAGATGATTCGCGAGCTGATCGTTGCCCTTGCCCAGATCGCCGAAGACAGCAGCCTGCGCTTCCTCGTGCTGCGTGGCCGGGGTCGGCATTTCAGCGCCGGCGCCGACCTGGCCTGGATGCAACAGTCCGCGCAACTGGACTTCAACACCAACCTCGATGACGCCCACGAGCTGGGCGAGCTGATGTACGCCTTGCACCGGCTCAAGGCACCGACCCTGGCCGTGGTGCAAGGCGCAGCCTTTGGCGGCGCCTTGGGCCTGATCAGTTGCTGCGACATGGCCATCGGCGCCGAAGACGCCCAACTGTGCCTGTCGGAAGTGCGCATCGGCCTGGCCCCCGCAGTCATCAGCCCGTTCGTGGTCAAGGCCATCGGCGAACGCGCCACGCGCCGCTATGCCCTGACCGCCGAGCGCTTCAGCGGTGTGCGTGCCCGTGAACTGGGCCTGCTGGCCGAGGTGTACCCCGCCCAGGACCTGGATGCCCAGGTCGAAGCCTGGGTGGCTAACCTGCTGCTCAACAGCCCGCAAGCCCTGCGCGCCAGCAAAGACCTGCTGCGCGAGGTCGACGACGGCGAGCTCAGCCCTGCCCTGCGCCGCTACTGCGAAAACACCATCGCCCGCATCCGCGTCAGCGCCGAAGGCCAGGAGGGCCTGCGCGCCTTCCTCGAAAAGCGCCGCCCTGCCTGGCAAACCGACGACAACAAGGAGCCGCGCCCATGAGCCGCACCCCGTTGACCACCCTGCTGGTCGCCAACCGCGGTGAAATCGCCTGCCGGGTGATGCGCACCGCCAAGGCCATGGGCCTGACCACCGTCGCCGTGCACAGCGCCACCGACCGTGACGCCCGGCACAGCCGCGAAGCCGATATCCGCGTCGACCTTGGCGGCACCAAGGCCGCCGAAAGCTACCTGCTGGTCGACAAACTGCTGGCCGCCGCCAAGGCCAGCGGCGCCCAGGCCATCCACCCAGGCTATGGCTTTCTTTCGGAAAACGCAGGCTTTGCCCGCGCCATCGAAGAAGCTGGGCTGATCTTCCTCGGCCCACCGGCCAGCGCCATCGATGCGATGGGCAGCAAGTCGGCGGCAAAGGCCCTGATGGAAGCCGCTGGCGTGCCCTTGGTTCCGGGCTACCACGGTGAGGCTCAGGACCTGGAAACCTTCCGCGCCGCCGCCGAACGCATCGGCTACCCGGTGCTGCTCAAGGCCAGCGCCGGGGGCGGCGGCAAGGGCATGAAAGTGGTCGAGGACGAAAGCCAGCTGGCCGACGCGCTGGCCTCGGCGCAGCGTGAGGCGCAGTCGTCGTTTGGCGATGCACGCATGCTGGTGGAAAAGTACGTACTCAAGCCGCGTCACGTGGAAATCCAGGTGTTCGCCGACCAGCACGGCAATTGCCTGTACCTCAACGAACGTGACTGCTCGATCCAGCGCCGCCACCAGAAAGTGGTCGAAGAGGCCCCCGCCCCCGGTCTGTCGCCAGCGCTGCGCCAGGCCATGGGCGAGGCCGCAGTGCGCGCCGCCCAGGCCATCGGTTATGTGGGTGCGGGCACGGTGGAATTCCTGCTCGATGCCCGTGGCGAGTTCTTCTTCATGGAGATGAACACCCGCCTACAGGTTGAACACCCGGTCACCGAAGCCATCACCGGCCTCGACCTGGTGGCCTGGCAGATCCGTGTGGCCTGCGGCGAGGCATTGCCGATCACGCAAGAGCAGGTGCCGCTGATCGGCCACGCCATCGAGGTGCGCCTGTATGCCGAAGACCCGGCCAACGAGTTTCTGCCGGCCACTGGCACGCTGACACTGTACCGCGAGTCGGCGCCGGGTGAAGGGCGCCGGGTCGACAGCGGGGTCAGCGAGGGGGATGTGGTGTCGCCGTTCTACGACCCGATGCTGGGCAAGCTGATTGCCTGGGGCGAAGACCGCGAGCAGGCACGCCTGCGCCTGTTGGCGATGCTCGATGAATTCGCCATCGGCGGTTTGAAGACCAACATTGGCTTCTTGCGGCGCATCCTCGCCCACCCCGCGTTTGCCGATGCCGAGCTCGACACCGGGTTCATCCCGCGTCATCAGGCCGTTTTGCTGCCCGCTTCACAACCGCTGCCAGCGCCCTTCTGGGAGGCGGCGGCCGAAGCTTGGCTGCAGGGCCAGGCGGGCCAGCAACGGGACGACGACAACCGCTCGCCGTGGGCTGAGCGCAACGGCCTGCGCCTGGGCCTGCCGGCGCGCAGCAGCCTGCATCTGGCCAGTGCCGGGCAGGATCAGGCGGTGGCCCTCGAACGCAGCGCGCCGTCCACCTGGCAGCTTGATGGCGAGCACCTGGTGCACGATCAGGCTGGCGTGCGCCGTCAGCACCTGGCGCTACGCCGCGGCGGCATGCTGTACCTGCGCTGGGATGGCGAAATGCACGCCATCCAAGCCTTCGACCCAATTGCCGAAGCCGAGGCCAGCCACAGCCACCAAGGTGGCCTAGGCGCGCCCATGAACGGCAGTATCGTGCGGGTGCTGGTCGAGCCGGGCCAGGTGGTTGAGGCGGGTACGGCGCTGGTGGTGCTGGAGGCCATGAAGATGGAGCACAGCATTCGCGCGCCACATGCCGGGACGGTGAAGGTGTTGTTCTGCCAGGAAGGGGATATGGTCAGCGAAGGGACGGTGCTGGTCGAGCTGGTAGAGTGAGGTAACTGGGGCCGCACTGCGGCCCCAACAATCTAGAAGGACCCATGCACCCGCACAACCACCCCCAGAAATTCGCAGCCGTCTTCACACAGCAATGCAGGGTAGTTGCTGTTCAAGGCCTTCAGATACCGCTGCCCACCTTCCTCAGCCAACTCACGGAAAATCGCCGGTTTGCCCGGCTGACGAGCGATAACCAAACGCCCCGGCTCAACCTCCACGCCTGGGTCGACCAGCATCCGCATACCCTGCGGCACACTGCGGCCACTGACTGCACTCATCGCATCGTTTTCAACAGTCAGCCAGAACGCCTTGCCCTTGGCCATGTAGTCCGTCTGCTCAAATACGCCAGTCTCTGCTGCTTCTAGCTCCCCCCAACCCAGCACCGGGTAGCGGAAACACACGATGTATTGCATGAGGTCCAGGTCATCATCGGTGTCATCCACTTCATAGCTGCCGCGCTCCTCACCGACCTGACCCAGAATGCGCAATTGCAAGCTGACGTTGTAGTGGGGCATGCCAAGCTCGACGAACGTGCGGTTCATCGACTCGATCTTCGGCTGACGCCGCTTGTTCACCCAATGCCCTACGCTGCCCTGAGACACGCCAACGCGTTCGGCAAGTTGTTCTTGAGTGAGCCCAAGCTCCTCCATCCGGTCACGGACGAGGGCAATCCATTTATCCATATTCATCGCTGGCACGATACGGACTGCCTTCAGGCGCTCAATAAACATTCTGTATTATTTATCAGAAAGCGTGAAAATACTTTAGGTATTAGTATCGGCCTGAACCTTTTCCCTATTGGCATTCGCAGGTATCAGGATGAAACCACCGACAAATGACGAAACAGATCTCGACAGCGAAGCGGCCCGCCGCGCCCTCGACTACTACCTCAACCCCAACCCGCCGCGCCCCAGCATCGAGAACAAGATCTGGACCCTCCACGAAGGCGTAAGCGGTGAGCAAGCCCAGGAACACGCCATCGCCCTGCTCCGCTGCGCCGCCGCCACCGCACAGGAAACCGCCGTCCATCAGCAAGGCACCCAGCGCGAGCTGACCTTCGCATTGATGCACATGATGGACATGGCGCGCGCCCTGCTGGAGCACAAGCGCCCCGTGTAGACGGGGTGTAGGTAAAAACGAAGGGAGAGACGTGACGGCCGGGTAACGGCAAAGGCCCCGATTGCCGGGACAAGGAAGCGCATCGGTAGAACTTTTTTACCGAATTAGCGAAAATTCATTTGACTGGCAAATGATAACGATTATTATTGCACTCAGCTGATCGCGAGATCTGCTGGATAACCTGGAGCTTAGGTCGCTCTCAGATTATCTCCTCATCAGGCTAATCACGGTTTTTGACCCGGCTTTTTGCCGGGTCTTTTTTTTGGCTCTTCAGGCTAATGAAGATCGTGAATGGCCGGCATGATAGCAAAAGTGTGTCAGACCGTGAACGCTCATTACAAAACTTTGCGGAATCAGCACTTGAGAATCAATCTCGTTTCGCCTACGCTGATGACGCATCAAGGAAGATGCCCCCACACCTCCCCTTTTGAGCAAGGAGCTGTCCATGACACGTCTGCTGCTGCCCCTTGAGCACCCATCGCCGACCACCGAGCACGATGCTGACACCGCCCTGTTACATGGCCTGAAACGGCTGCCCCGGCGCGTCCAGCAAGTGTTTCTGCTCAATCGCCTCGACCAACTGGATTTTGCCGGTATCGCTGCCCGGCTCGACCTGCCATTGGCGAGCATCGAGCGCCATATGAACCAGGCGCTGCAAGCAGGCCGCTCGCGCCGGGATGTGCTGGCGAGTATTGCCGGGCAATGGTACGTACGCCTGCAGAGCCCCCAGGTGACCGCCTGCGAGCGCATCGACTTTCGCCGCTGGCTGGATGCGGACCAAGCCAACTTGCTGGCGTTTCACGACACCGAACTGCTTTGGCGTAGCCTGCTGGCGCCAGCACGGCAGCTGGGCCAGGACGGTTGGTACCGGCAAGGTCGCGCGGCGCTGTCGTTAGGTGGGTGTTCGATTGCAGTGGGCCTTGGCATGGCTGCATTGGTGCTGTTCGGCTTTTGGGCCTGACAACGCATCAGCACCGCGAATCACACAAAGACGTACATCGCCCCCCAAACAGGCACCGCCGTCGCCAATCCGACCGCCAGCCGCGGCCAGTAAGGCAGCAGCATCACCAATAGCATCCCCGACAACGACATCACGCCCAACCAGGCCACCGGCCCCATGGCCCAACCCCAGGCTTGCGCGCACAGCAGCAGGCTGGCCAGCAACGCGAGCCACCCCATGCCACGCAACCCCACGCGCAATGCACGTGGACAGGCCCGCTGCCATACCTGCTTGTAATGCCGTTCCAGCCCCTGGCACAGGCCGAGCATGCCGAGGTAGGCGAACACTACGCCACCTGTCATCCACATCATCATGCGCCCGCCTCCAGGTTACGCCCCGCCTTGACCTTGACCGGCGCCGGCACCGCTTGGTGCACTCGCCACGCCACCAGCCCCAACAGCATGCCCAGTACCAGGGCGCTGACCACAACCCCCAGGCGCATCGCATCCCCCACGCTGCCAAGCGCTCCCAAGCCAATGCACAGCATCGCCGCCATTACCAGTTGCTCGACCCAGGCCCGCTTCGCCGGCCTGACGCCAGCGTGCAACAACGCCAACAACCACACCCCGAAGAACGCGCGCACTTCCCAGCTTTCTCGTTGCACCAGTTCAACCGGCAGCACGCGGCTGGCCCACAGCAGGCCTACGCAGGCCAGCAGCAATCCGCTGATGAAGCCGACGTTGCACACTTCGACCACCCGGAACCACCGCCGCGCCGAAACCTGGGTCGTGGCGCTGGCATACTTGCGCCCGCGCTTGACGCAAAACAGCACCAGCCCGCTGGCAATCATCACGCAGCTGACCAGCCCGCAGATGAAGTACAACCAGCGCATCGGGTAACCGCCGAACTGGGCAAAGTGCAGGCCGACCATTACCCGCTGGGTCAGGGGGGCCGCACGCCATTGCGGTACATCGCTGAGCAGCTCACCGCTGACGCCGTCGAAGACCATCGCCTGGCCCTTGGCGAGGGCGATACGGTTACCCAGCTCGGGGCGGATCTCGATGCGCGCACCGGCCGTGTTGGGGTTGCGGATGTTGAGGCCGCCAAGCGGCCCCAGCCGGGCCTCGGCCTGGGCCAGCAGCGGTGCCACATCCACCAGCTCGCCCGGTTGCCTGGCCTGGTGCCGTGGCTGCTCCAGGCGGGCATTGCCTTGCGCCTGGAAGTAAGCGCGGGTGTCGCCCTCGAACAACGCATCGACCCCTGCCGGGATGTAGATGAGCATGAAAATCACCAGCCCGGTGTAAGTGATCATCAGGTGGAACGGCAGCAACAGCACGGCGCTGGCATTGTGAAAGTCCAGCCACGAGCGCTGGCCCTTGTTGGGCCTGAAGGTAAAGAACTCCTTGAAGATCTTCTTGTGAATCACGATGCCGGTGACCAGTGCAGCCAGCATCACCAGCGCCAGCGCACCGACCACGAAGATGCCCCAGTTGCGCGGCAGGTCGAGGGTGAAATGGAAGCGGAAAAAGAAGTTGCCGCCGACGCTGTCACGCACCTCGATGGCCTCGCCGGTGCGTGGGTCGAGCTGCACGCCACCGCCATGGCGACGCTCGCCGGTGGACACGCGCAAGCCTGGCGAGCGCTCGGTGGGCAGGCTGATGCCCCAGTTGCCGGCCTGCGGTTCGTGGGCCTGCAGGTAGGCAACGGCCCGGCGCGCGGCATCGGCCTGAGACACCTCTGTTGCCGGGATCTCCGGCTGCATCCAGTGATCGAGTTCCTTGTCGAACACTGCCAGGGTACCGGTGACGAAGATGGCGAACAGCAGCCAGCCGAAAATCAGCCCGCCCCAGGTGTGCAGCCAGGACATCGATTGGGTGAAGGTGTTCTTCATGCCAGCCACCCCAGTGCCTGCGGCCAGAAGCCGATCAATGCCAGCGGTGCGGCGAGGGCCAGCGGCGCCCAGGCGCGCACGGCGTCTCGGCTGGCAAAGGCCCAGAGGATTGCGCCGGTGTAGAAGATGAAGGCTGGCAGGGTCGCGACGATCACCGCGTCGGCGGGCGACAGCGGCAACAGCCGCGCCAGGCAGGCACTGGCGGCGTAGCTGAACGCGTAGCCGCCGAGCAGTGCGGCCGTGCTGCGGGAGAGGATCTGCAGCCAGGCGGGGGCTTGGATCATCGGGTATCCCTCAAGGATCATGGTTGGGGCTGCTGTGCAGCCCCAAGACTCAGAAGGAAATGTTCAAGGAAGCAAACACCGCACGACCCGGCTGGTTGTAGGTGTTGGCCCCCGAGCTGCTGGCATTGCCACCGCGCAGGATCTGCTTGTCGAACACGTTGTTCACACCCACCCGCACGTCATAGTTGGCGTTGAACTTGTAGCCCGTGCTCACGTCCACCAGGCCGTAGGCTTCCACGTCCTGCTGCGCATCCTGGTCGTAGTTTTGCTGGGTGCGGTAGTTGTAGGTCGGCGACTTCTGCTTGCCGAAATAAGTGCCTGCCACCTGGAACGACAGCTTGTCGGTGGCGCGCCAATCGAGGGTGGTATTGACCGTGTACTCCGGGATCACCGACAGCGGCTCGCCTGTCTCGCGGCTGTCGTTGTCGAGCATCCAGGTCAGGTTGGTGTTCCAGTCCAGGGTTGGGGTCAGCTCGATGAAGAAGTTGCCCTCGATACCTTCCACGCGTGCTTCGCCGGCGTTCTCCCACTGGGTCACGCGGCGGCCGCTGTTGATGGTGTAGAGCACATCGGTGTCGCCGATGATCTTGTTCTTGTAATCGTTGCGGAAGTAGGTGGCGCTGGTACGCCAGGTGCCACGGTCGTACAGCAGCCCGATCTCTTTGTTGACGCTGATTTCAGGCTTGAGGTCGGCGTTGCCCTGCAGGTAGCAACCACCGGAGTTGCCCTGCTGCACGCTGCACCCGTTACCACGGCTGTAGAGCAGGTAATTGGGGTTGGACTGGTACAGGTTCGGCACCTTGTAGGCCCGAGCGATACCGCCCTTGACCGACAACGCATCGGTCAGCTTGTGCGACAGGTTCAAGCTAGGGCTGAAGTTGTCACCGAACGTCTCGTGGTGGTCAAAGCGCAGGCCCGGGGTGACAGTGGTGTCACCGACAATGATGTTGTCTTCGACGAACAGCGCGTAGCTCTTGGCGGTCATCTTCGAGTTGCTGCGGTCAAAGCCATTGATCGCGTCATTGCCACCGCCGCTCGGGTCGAAGCTCTGCGGGCGGAACGAGCCCTGATCATTGAGCGACTCGTACAGGTATTCACCGCCCAGGGTCAGCACATGTTCGGTGCTGCCCATGGCGAATGGCAGGTTCACTTCGCTGCTCAGGCGGGTATTGCGCAGCCGCGACATGGCCGCGCCGCTATCGTTGATCGCGCCTTCCGGGCCACCGGCCAGGCCCTCGTTAAGGCGCCAGTTGCGCACGTATTCATAGGCCAGCGTGGTCTTGCTGGTGCCCCAGGCGAAATCACCCAGGTGGGTCAGGTCGTAGGTGTTGCGCTGCATCACGTTGGTCTCGTGGCCATACAGGCTGGAGATCAGATCGACATTGCTGCCACCGTTGCTGTTCATGGTGTCGCCAGCATAAATGTTGCCTTGGCGGCTGTAGCCGGCGCTGGCTTCGAGGCGGTGCTCGTCATTGAGCTTCCAGCTCAACAGGCCGTTGATGTCCTTGTTGCGCACGCCTTCGCGGCCGGCCGACAGGGCACTGTTGGCATGGCTGGCGTTGATGTCCAGGTCGTCGGCGTCGGTCTTGGCCAGGCCACCGTACAAGCGGAACCCCAGGTTTTCGGTGAGGCCGCCGCCAAGGTTGAAGTTGGCACGGCGGCTGGCGCCCTCGGCGCTGTCTTCGGGCATCTGCGTGTACAGGCTGACGCTGCCTTTGAGTTCATCGGTCGGGCGCTTGGTGATGATGTTGACCACCCCCCCCATGGCACCTGAGCCGTAGCGTGCGGCGGCCGGGCCACGCAGGATCTCGATGCGCTCGACCGCTTCGGCCGGCACCCAGTTGGTTTCACCACGGGTGTCGCGGTCGCCGTTCCAGCCGTAGCGCACGGCGTTACGTGCGCTGGAGGGCTTGCCGTCGATGAGGATCAAGGTGTTTTCCGGCCCCATGCCGCGCAGGTCGATCTGCCGGTTGTTGCCGCGTGCGCCGCTGGCACTGTTGCCGGTCAGGTTGACCCCGGGCTCGCGACGGATCAGTTCAGACAGGTCATTGGCTGGGGGATGACGCTTGATGTCTTCTTCGGTGATGATCGACGAACCCAGGGCCTGCCGCGCTTCGCGCTCGGCGGTGACGAGGGTGTTCTGGATGACCAGGGCCTTTTCAGGCGCAGCCACTTCCAGCATTTCACCCGCGCGTGGCTCTTCGGCCTGAGCGGCGGTCGCGACCATGGCCGGCGACGCCAGCGCGACGAACGCCAGGGCCAGGCTGTTGGGTGAAGTTCTGGATTGCATCGGTACATCTCCTGCGATTCATGAGCAAAAAGGCACATCCCTGCCAGGAAGCCGGAGAGCCCTCGCCCACCGGCCTCACAAACACAAAGTGGGGCCAACAGGGTTGGTAAATATAGTGATTCTCAAATGAGTTTAAATCTTATTTACGAAACTTACATGTTTGTAACGGAACTTTGCTGAAACGCCCGCGCGTGCCCTACTCTGTCGCGGCTTGTTTGCCACTTCGAGACCCTGTGTTCATGCTCCCAGCCGCATTGATTTTCCTGTTTACCCTCACCCTGGTCATCTGGCAGCCCAAAGGCCTGGGCGTTGGCTGGAGCGCCACTTTCGGTGCTGTGCTCGCCCTGCTGTGCGGGGTGGTATCGCTGCACGACATCCCCACGGTCTGGGCCATCATCTGGAACGCCACGGCCACGTTCATAGCCCTCATCATCATCAGCCTGCTGCTGGACGAGGCCGGCTTCTTCGAGTGGGCGGCGCTGCATGTGGCGCGCTGGGCGCGGGGTGACGGGCGCCGCCTGTTCGCCTTCATGGTGTTACTGGGGGCAGCCGTGTCGGCGCTGTTCGCCAATGACGGTGCGGCATTGATCCTCACTCCGATCGTCATGTCGATGCTGCTGGCGCTGCGCTTCTCGCCTGCCGCGACCCTGGCCTTCGTCATGGGCGCGGGCTTCATCGCCGACACCGCCAGCCTGCCACTGGTGGTGTCGAACCTGGTGAACATTGTCTCGGCGGACTACTTCGACCTGGGTTTCAATGCCTATGCCTCGGTCATGGTGCCGGTGAACCTGGTGGCGGTAGCGGCCACGCTGTTGGTCTTGCGGCTGTACTTCGGCCGCGACATCCCGCTGCGCTACGCCACTGACGAGCTCAAGATGCCGGCCCTGGCGATCCGCGACCGCGCTACCTTCCGTGTCGGTTGGGTTGTGCTGTTGGCGTTACTGGCCAGCCTGTTCGTGCTCGAGCCTTTGGGCATCCCGGTCAGTGCCGTGGCTGCGGCCTGCGCGGCCGTTCTGTTCGCCGTCGCCGCCCGTGGTCATGTGATTTCCACACGCCGCGTGCTGCGTGAAGCGCCGTGGCAGATTGTGGTGTTTTCACTGGGGATGTACCTGGTGGTCTACGGGTTGCGCAATGCCGGCTTGACCGACTCGCTCGGCAGTGTGCTGAACTGGCTGGCCGGGCATGGCGTGTGGGCGGCTTCGCTGGGTACCGGCCTGATTGCCGCGCTGTTGTCGTCGGTGATGAACAACCTGCCCAGCGTGCTGATCGGTGCGCTGTCGATTCATGCCAGCGAGGCGCAGGGTGTAGTGCGCGAAGCGATGATCTATGCCAACGTCATTGGCTGTGACCTGGGGCCCAAGATCACCCCGATCGGTAGCCTGGCAACGCTGTTGTGGCTGCATGTGCTGGCGCGTAAAGGGGTCAGCATCGGCTGGGGGTACTACTTCAAGGTTGGGGTGCTGCTGACGGTGCCGGTGTTGCTGGTGACGTTGGCGGCTTTGGCGGTGCGGTTGAGTATCTAGGCGCGTCGGGCCTGTGGGGTTTACCTGCGATAATTTGGACACACCCTGCCAGGGCTACGCCCTGGTTCGTGGGTGAATCCGCCCCCACAAGAGGGGTGCTGTATGGCTGCTCAGCGATTGACCCGCCACAACCCGTCCATCTGCGTCGTAAAGCCTGCGCTCATCAACTCCCGGCGCATCGCCCATTGCGCTGCCGCCGGTACTGCCGCACTGCGTAGCGTGCCCCTGCCCCAGCGTGCATTCACACCGTCGATCACGGCCATCACCCGCTCGGCCTGCACCGTCTGCGACGGCGCAAACAAATCGCCAGTGAACTCCCCGCGCTGGCACAGTTCCAGCAGCAACACCTCCGCCTTGCTGTAGCGAAAACCCTGCCGATACACCCGCTCCACCGCCTCCAGGGCCATGCGTGTGAGCAGCCGCACGTCATCTGTCGGGTACGGCAACTGCACCACCACGCCATTGGCGTACTTGGCTTCGTCCGGGTTGAACATGCCGGTACGGATGCTGACACGCATCTTGCTCGCCAGTGAACGCTGGCCACGCAGCTTCTCCGCGGCACGCATCACGTAGGTGGCCACCGCTTCCTTGATCGGTGCCTGCTCGGTCAGGCGCTTGCCGAACATACGGCTGCAGCAGATTTCCTGGCGTGGCGGCTCGATGTCCTGCAGTTGCAGGTACGGGCTACCCGCCAGTTCGCGTGCGGTCTTTTCCACCACCACGCTGAACGCCTTGCGCAACAAGCCCGGTGCGGCGCGGGACAGGTCCCAGGCCGTGCGGATGCCCATGCCCTGCAGGTGCGCGGTGAGGCGTTTGCCGATGCCCAGACTTCGGACACGTCGCACTTCTTCAGCACCCACTCGCAATGCGACGCAACGCGCAGGTCGACCACCCCGCCGCTGTGAACGGCCCAGCGCTTGACCGCGTGGTTGGCCAGCTTGGCCAGGGTCTTGGTGCCGGCGATGCCGACGCCCACGGGGATGCCGGTGTGCTTGAGCACCCGTTCACGGATGCAGCGGCCCAGTTGAATCCACAGCCATTAGCTGCCATTCGTAAATAGCAGTTAATGCCCAAAGCGAACAAACAGCAGGGCGCTAAGGACCGCAACTGACTAACCTCGTACCGTCCACGCAGGGTCAGTGTCGAAGCCGTCGCCGAATACCTGCCTCTGTATCCTGCCGCTCCGCTTCGTATTCGTGTGTCTCCACTATACGAAGCCCCCTGTCCTTCCTAAGCGGACTTAACTCAGCAACAAACAGGATAGACCCGGATTCACCCTCTCCTTCTAAATAGACCCCATGCATAGCCACACAATGAGGATCATAAAAATGGGTCGCATGCGAGATATTGAGCAGTGGAAAGAATACGTCGAGAGCTGCCTGGATTTTCGAGGCGAGGAAGGTATCTATCGGGTAGCGCGTGACATGTTCACCGAGCCTGAACTGTTCGACCTCGAGATGGAGCTCATCTTTGAGAAGAACTGGATTTACGCGTGCCACGAAAGCGAAGTTGCGAATAAACATGACTTCGTAACGATGCGGGCAGGTCGCCAACCGTTGATCATCACCCGAGACGGCGAAGGGCAGTTAAATGCGCTGATCAACGCGTGTCAGCATCGCGGCACCACATTGACGCGGGTTGGCAAAGGTAATCAATCAACGTTCACCTGCCCCTTTCATGCTTGGTGTTACAAGAGTGACGGCAGACTGGTTAAAGTCAAAGCGCCCAATGAATATGGGGATGACTTCGACAAAGCCACTCGCGGTTTGAAAAAAGCACGAATTGAAAGCTACAAGGGCTTCATTTTCGTGAGTCTCGACGTGAACGGCACCGACACTTTGGAAGACTATCTGGGTGATGCGAAAGTCTTTTTCGACATGATGGTCGCTCAATCGCCAACGGGAGAGTTGGAAGTTCTGCCAGGTAAATCTGCCTACACCTACGACGGCAACTGGAAGTTGCAGAATGAAAACGGCCTTGACGGTTATCACGTCAGTACCGTGCATTACAACTATGTTTCAACCGTTCAACATCGCCAGCAAGTCAATGCATCGAAGGGACTTGCGTCGAGCGAAACGTTGGATTACAGCAAACTGGGCGCCGGCGATAAAGAAACGGACGATGGCTGGTTCGCATTCAACAATGGCCACAGTGTACTGTTCAGTGACATGCCCAACCCGGAAGTTCGCCCAGGTTACGCGACGATCATGCCACGCCTCGTCGAAGAGTACGGCCAAGACAAGGCCGAGTGGATGATGCACCGCCTCAGGAACTTGAACGTTTACCCCAGCATGTTCTTTCTTGACCAGATCAGTTCTCAACTCAGGATTATTCGACCTATCGCCTGGGACAAGACTGAAGTCAACAGCTTCTGTCTGGGCGTCAAGGGCGAGTCCGATGCGGATCGGGAAAACAGGATTCGACAATTCGAAGACTTCTTCAACGTTTCAGGAATGGGAACACCTGATGACCTGGTGGAGTTTCGTGAAGCCCAGCGCGGCTTTCAGGCCCGCCTGGAACGCTGGAGCGATATCTCGCGCGGACGTGACAAATGGGTCACAGGTCCGACCCGCAATACCGAAACCATTGGTATTTCACCAGCGATGATCGGGGCAGAGTTCACCCACGAAGGCCTGTATGTGAATCAACATGGCAACTGGCAGAAGTTTCTGCTCAATGGCCTTGCACGCAAGGCCGCCGAAGCCGAATCGCTCAAACTCAAAGAGGTCTAAGCAGATGAGTGCAGAACTTCAGTACCGGGTCGAACAATTCCTGTACAAAAATCAGAACTTTGCGATGCCCAGGAGTGGGATGCCTATCTGACGCTGTTCAGCGAAGAAAGCGAATTTCATTTGCCGCAGTGGGATTCGGAACACGTATTTACCCAAGACCCCAAAAGAGAAATGTCGCTGATTTATTACCCCAACCGCGGTGGCCTTGAAGACCGAGTCTTCCGACTGCGCACGGGCAAAGCGGCTTCAGCCACGCCGATGCCGCGCACGTTACATATGATCAGTAATGTTCGCATCAAAGCGTTGGGTGGCGGCGTCCTGGAAGTGCTGACGAACTGGCATACGCTCTATTATCGCCATGCCACCTCCGAGCAGTTCTACGGAAGAGCAACTTACACGTTACAACCGAACGGTGACAGTTGGTTGATCTCCAGAAAACATACCGTGTTGCTCAACGACACGATCAATTCGGTCCTGGATTTCTATCACCTCTGATTCATTGAACGAAAGGTTAATCATGTACAAGGTCGCGTTGAACTTCGCCGATGGCAAAACGCTTTTTTGCCCCGTTCTGCCTAACGAAATTTTATTGGACGCTGCATTGAAAAGCGGAATCAAGATCCCCCTTGATTGCCGCGAGGGCGTTTGCGCGACCTGTCAGGGACGCTGCGAGTCTGGCAGTTACACGCAAGACTACGTTGATGAGGAGGCGCTGTCTGAGCAGGACTTGGCAGAACGCAGGATTCTGTCGTGCCAGACCCGTGTCCAGTCAGACGCGTCTTTCTATTTCGATTTTGATTCGAGCCTGTGCAACAGCGAAGGAACCACGGAGATCATCACGACGGTCAAAGAAGTGGTTCACGTTTCGGCCGGCACTGCCATTCTGCGGACCACGGTTGAAGGCGACACTTCTCTGAACTACCTGCCCGGTCAATATGCAAGGTTGCAGATACCTGGCACGGAACATCGCCGTTCCTATTCTTTCGCCTGCGCACCCGGCACGCAAACACTTGAGTTTCTGGTGCGTCTGCTGCCGGACGGGGTGATGAGCAACTACCTGCGTGAGCACTGCAAGCCCGGCGACACAATCGCCATGGAAGCACCTTTGGGAGCGTTTTATCTCAGGCACATCGACCGCCCAATCGTGATGATGGCTGGAGGTACGGGCCTCTCAGCCTTCCTGGGCATGCTTGATCAACTGGCGGAAAAGGGAGGGGCCGGGTTTCCGGTCCACCTCTATTACGGCGTGCGAACAGAACAGGACCTGTGCGAACTGCCACGTCTGGCGGCCTATACACGCACCGTCGAGAAGTTTGAATTCACGCCTGTTCTCAGTGAGTCAGACGGCGACTGGCAGGGAAAGTGCGGGTTTATTACCGATCACCTCGCACTCTATGAAGCCACCGACATGCCATTCGATATGTACATTTGCGGTCCACCGCCAATGGTTGAATCGATTAAACAGTGGCATCAAAAGAGCGGCCAGACATCAGCACGCATCTACCTCGAAAAGTTCACGGAAAGTAATACGTAAACGCCAACCGGCGCCCTGGCGGGAGTGCCCTGTGTTTAGGCACGTCGCTCGATAAGAGCAATGAGCCGATATCAATTGCCTCGTTCAGACGCGCCGTTATTGTCATAAGCGTACAGAGTGTATCTATGTCTACCTTATCGTTGATTATCAAAGATCTGGAGCGTCTGACCCCGCGTATACGTCGGTTGGTACTGGCCGCACCTGATCAATCATCCTTGCCCACCTTCACGCCCGGCGCTCATCTGGAATTGCATATTCCAGGTGAAAAGAAACAAAAGCGGGCCTATTCGATCGTTAACGCGTCTGCCGAAGATCATTACGAGATCGCTGTGCAGCTGGATGAGCAGAGCACAGGCGGTTCAAAGTGGGTCCATGATTTGACCATTGGGCAAGTGGTTGAGGTCGAACGGCCTCGCAATCACTTTCCACTGGTCAGTGACGCAAAGCACTCTCTCTTGATTGCTGGCGGCATCGGTATTACGCCCATGCTGAGTATGGCTCGCGCTCTGGCGCAATCGAACCAGAACTTCACGTTGCACTACGCTGGCCGCGATGCCGCGCACATGGCCTACCTCGAAGAAGTGCAGTGTTTTGGCGATAGCCATTGCTGGATCAGTGGGGGTGACAGCAGCAAGCGCTTTCCCGCCGCTACCGTGCTGGCTCACCCCACCGAGGGGGCGCACTTATACATCTGCGGGCCGAACGCGATGATCACATCGGTGCTTCAAGTCGCGCGCGAGTCGGGATGGCCGGAAGAACAGCTTCATTACGAGTTGTTCTCGGGAGCCCTTCAGGAAGAAGGCGATCAAGGATTTGAAGTCGAACTGACCGTTAGCGGCGTATCACTTCAAGTCGCACCTGACCAAACCCTGCTTGACGCAATGATCGATGCGGGCCTGGACCCGCTCTTCGATTGCCGTAGAGGCGACTGCGGCGTTTGCGTCACTCAGGTGATTTCAGGCGAGGCCGACCATCGCGATATTTGTCTCTCGGCACGTGAGCACGCCGACGGAGCATTTTGTACGTGCGTATCTCGTGCCCGTTCTCAAAAACTGGTCCTAGAACTCTAATAACTATCAGGAGAGAAAGTGATGATTCCGACTAACGAACAAATCTCGGACCTGGTCCGGGACGACAGCGTGCACAAGAGTGTTTACACCGACCCTGTCTTGTTCAAACTCGAGATGGAGCGCATCTACGGCCATGCGTGGATTTACGTAGGTCATGAAAGTCAGGTCAAGAACCCGGGTGACTACCACACCACCCGAATTGGTGATCAGGATGTCGTCATGGTTCGTGCGGCCGACGGCAAGATAAACGTGCATTACAACCGTTGCCCTCACAAAGGCGCAAAACTCGTCGCAGACGGCGACGGTAACGTAGGCAAGTTTTTCCGGTGCCCCTATCACGCCTGGACATTCAAGCTCGACGGCAAGCATTTGTCCGCGCCCTTGAAGAGTGGCTTCGAAGGCACTTGTTACGACCCCAAGCACCCTGACTTTTCCATGGTGAGCGTGGCGCGTGTCGACAGTTACAGGGGGTTTGTTTTCGCCAGCCAGGCCTCTTACGGGGAAGATCTGAAAACCTTTCTCGGTGGTGTGGTCAGTTCGATAGATAACATGTGTGATCGCTCACCGGTCGGTGAACTTGAAGTGGCTGGCGGCATATTCCGCGTCCAGCAACGTTCCAACTGGAAGGTTTTCTACGAAAATCTCCACGACACCATGCACGCCCGAGTCACGCATGAATCGTCTGTGGATGCCGCTCGCGGTGAAGCAGAGGCCATCGGGGAAATGCCGTTCGAACTGTTAATCATGGACGGCAACGGCGAGCCCTACGATTTCTGGGAAAAGCTGGAACTGAGGGCCTATCACAACGGCCACGGCTACATGGAGGCGATCTTCGATCCGGGTGCGGCAGAGCGGGACGAAGTGTCACGCGCACATTTCGAATGCCTGAGCGAAGCGTACGGCGCTGATCGTGCTCGCGAAATCATGGGCATGAACCGGCATAACACCGTGATCTACGGCAGCGGTTCTCCGCACACCGTGTTCATGCAGTTCCGGGTGATCCGGCCGTTGTCGGTGAATAAAACCATGGTCGAAATTCAGACGTTCCGATGCAAGGGCGCACCCGATGTGGTCTTTGATCGCGCACTGACCTACGCCAACGTCATTAACTCGCCGTCCTCGAATGTGATGCCTGACGATGTGGAAGTGTATGCCCGTTGCCAGGAAGGGAACATGACTCGCGGCGGAGACTGGATCAGCATGCATCGCTACGCCGGCACCGACACCCTCCTTGAAGACGGCGCAGTCTCCATCAACGGAACCAGCGAACTTCCGATGCGCAATCAGTTTGCCGCGTGGAAAAAGTTCATGACCGGAACCCTCATCGCCAAGGAGAGCAACTATAAGGAGAACAACCATGTTGCTTGATCGCACATTCAATGTGAACACCACCCAACTGACGTCGATCATCGTTGATGAAGCCTCCGTGCGGTCTATCGAACAATTCATTTACAAGGAAGCTCGGCTGCTGGATTCCTGGCGTTTCTGGGAGTGGGACAAATTGTTCACCGATGACGGCATGTACTGGGTGCCTCATAAACACCATCAGGAAAATCCCTTCGACCATATTTCGCTGTTTTGGGAAAACCGCATGCTTCGGGAAACCCGTATTCGTCGGGTCGAGAATGCGCGTAACTGGTCTCAGCAGCCGCAAACTCAAACGGCACATCTGGTGGGGAATGTGTGCATTGAAGGGCGGGATGAAGATCAGGCTCTGGTCGTCAGTGCGAGTTTCCAAGCCACCGAATGGCGCCTGGATCAACGCCAACTCGCGGGACGTTACACCTACAAACTGATGGGCAATAAGGATGAAGGCTGGAAAATCAAACTCAAGCGAGTCGACCTGGTGAACTGCAATGACGTGTTCGCTAACCTAGAGGTATTCATCTGATGGACCGGCCAGTGGTCATGGCGCTCCATTATCAAAATGACGTACTTCATGATGATGGGCGCATCAAGGTCGGCCTGGATGATTGCGAAGACAGAGACCGGCTGATCAAAGCAGCGAGCGCGTTACTTCGTGCGGCCCGCAAGAACGACTGGCCGATCATTCATGTACGCGTTGCCTACCGGGGGAATTATTCCGACCTGATTGCCAACGCGCCCATTCTGGAAAACGTCAAACGCATAGGCGCCGTCATCGAAGGGGCGTGGGGCGCCGAGTTTTACGATGCTCTCGCCCCTTTTGAGAATGGCAAGGAATATGTGATCACCCACAAGCGCATCAGTGCCCTCCATGGCACCCATGCCGAAGTGCTGTTGCACGCGTTGAATGCTCGGACGCTGATCATCGCAGGTGTCGCCACACACTCTGTTGTGGAAAGCACTGTCCGGCACGCCGTCGACTGCGGCTTCAACGTCATTGTGCCGAGCGACGCTTGCTCGGCCGCTGACCCAGACGCTCATCAGGCCTCGTTAAAGAGCATGGCACTGATCGCCACCATCACACGCGTCGCTGAACTGACAGAGGTCATGAAATGAGCCTTGAAGGCAAAGTCGCAATCGTAACGGGCAGCACACAAGGGCTGGGACTCGATATCGCCCGGGTCATGATTGCCCAGGGTGCGGAAGTCATGCTTGTCGGTCGCAGCGGCGTCGCGGGTCGCCAACTTGCCGAATCACTCGGTCCATTGGCTGCGTTTACCCAATGTGACGTCGAAAACGACGAGGACATCGATGCCTGCATCGACAACACGCTCCGCCTGTTCGGAAAGATAGACATTCTGGTCAACAACGCCTGCATCTACGACGATCAAGGTCTCCAGTCCACGCGTGAGGCGTGGCACAAGAGCCTAAATGTCAACGTTGTGTCCGCCGCCATGTTCGTTCAGAAAGTGGCGCCTCTGCTCCCGCCAGGTAGCACGATCATCAATATCACCAGCACCGGCGGGAAGTTCGGGGCAGCCGGAAGAGCGCTTTACCCAGCGTCCAAAGCAGCCATGTTACAGCTGACGAAAAACTTCGCCGTCAGCCTGGCCGACCTGGGGATTCGTGTGCTCAGCGTCTCGCCTGCCTGGACATGGTCACCCAGTGTCGCCCTGCTGACAGATAACGATATCACGCTGGCAGACAAGGTCGGTGCCGAGTTCCATCCGCTCGGGCGCGTAGGCCGTGGAGATGAAGTTGGCAATGTGGTGGCGTTTCTATGCTCGGTCGGCGCTTCCTGGATGACGGGTGTCGATGTCCCGGTCGACGGCGGCTTCTCGATTCTCGGCCCTGATAGGGGGCTTTCTCCGCGTGTCTGGTTCCAGCGTCATACCGATTCCAAATCAGCCTAACAAGAGGAATAAACAATGGGCGAATTTATCGATGTTCAAACGCGGGACAACGCGCAGACATTTCGCGCATACCTGGCGGTTCCAGCGAGTGGCAGCGGCCCCGGTCTGGTGATGGGGCAGGAGATCTTCGGCATCAACGCAAACATGCGCGCCGTCGCAGACCACTATGCAGAAGAAGGCTACGTCGTTCTGGTCCCTGATCTGTTCTGGAGAATGGAGCGGAACGTGGACCTAGGCTACACCCAGGAAGACTTCGCGAAAGCCATCGACCTGTTCCAGCGCATGGACGTGGACCTGGCCGTCAACGATATCGCCGCCTGCTTCGCCCGGCTCGAAACGATGAGTCAGGTCAAAGGTAACGGCCTGGGCTACGTCGGGTTCTGCATGGGCGGAAAGCTGGCCTACCTGACGGCAACACGGACCAACGCTGCCTGCTCCGTGGGCTACTACGGCATGGGGATTGAAAACTATCTGGATGAGGTCGCCCAGATCGAAGGTCGTCTCGTGCTGCACTTCGCTGAAAACGATGATTACTGTGATGTGAACGCGCGTGATCAGATCTCGGCCGCCCTGAAAGGCAACACCAGCGCCGAGATGTACGTCTACCCCGGTGTCGGTCATGCGTTCGCCAGGGCCGGAAGCAACCACTTCGACAAGCCCGCTGCACTGATGGCTCACGAGCGAACCATTGCGGCCTTGAAGCGCGAGATCGGTCCGCATTTCAATCTTTCAGACCTGTGGGACGAGCACGTCAAGCACGAGTTCGAAACCCGCGACGTCCCCGCGACAATGGCCACGATGGTCGCTGAACCCTATGTCAATCACATCCCGACCATGACCGGGGGCGTCGGAAGCAAGCAGCTCAGCCGCTTCTATCAACATCACTTCGTTCACGGCAATCCACCTGACATGAAGCTCACTCCGCTCTCGCGCACGGTGGGTGCCCTTCAGATTGTCGATGAATTCATCATGAGTTTTACCCACACCACCGAAATCGACTGGCTGCTCCCGAACGTCGCCCCGACCGGCAAATATGTTGAGATACCCATGCTGGGCGTCGTGAGATTTCGTGGTGACAAGCTCTACCACGAACACATCTACTGGGACCAGGCCAGCATACTGGTTCAGGTCGGTCTGTTGAACCCTGAGGGGCTGCCTGTCGCCGGCGTCGTTACCGCTCAGAAGCTGCTCGACGAAACGCTTCCTTCCAACACGATGATGAACAACTGGAAGAACAGCGAACCGGTCTGACCTGACCGGTTACGCTCCGCCGCCTCATCGACCTTGATAACAAGAACACCGTGGCTTATGCCCGGCATTAAAAACAGGCACTTTAAAAACATAGGTAGCGTGCAATGAGTGACTTGACCACGAGCAACCTGAAAACCTACTACCCGTACATCAATGGCAAGTCTTGGGAAAGCGACAATCAACCCGAGCAGATCGTACTTAACCCCTACAACCAGTCAGCGATTGCGCGCGTCAAGCTGGCAACGGCTGCCGACATCGACGCTGCGATTGCCGTCGCGCAAGAAGCTCAGAAAGCCTGGGGCAAAACGCTCGCCAAAGAGCGTGAAGCCATTCTGTGCCGTGCGGCAGACATCATTGAACGGCGCCGTAGCGACATCGCAAAAATCCTCATCGAAGAAGGCGGCAATGTCTTCGGCAAGGCCATGTTCGAATGCGATTACATGATCAGTACCTTCCGCATCGCTGCCGGCCAGGCGCGTGATGTTCGTGGGGAAACGATGCCGGCAGACGCACCTGGCCGCATCTCGATGTCTTTCCGTCAGCCGCTCGGCGTCATCGCAGGCGTAGGCCCGTTCAACGCTCCACTGCTGTTGAACGGGAAAAAGCTCGCCCCGGCATTGGCAGCCGGTAACGCCTTCCTGCTCAAACCGGCTCCGCAGACGCCACTCATCGGGCTTCTGTTCGCCGAAATTCTGGAAGAAGCAGGTGTACCACCCGGCGTGTTCAACGTGCTGCCTACCACCAACGAAGCGCTCGGGGATAAGTTCTTTTCCGATAAACGCGTCAAGATGGTCACGTTCACCGGCTCAGCGAAAGTCGGGCAATACCTGTCCGAACTTGCTGGGAAATTCCAGAAGCGCATCGTGCTGGAGTTGGGCGGCAAGAGCCCGATCGTGGTGCTTCAGGACGCTGATCTGGAATACGCCGTGCGTGCGGCAGCCTTTGGCATTTTCTTCAACCAGGGCCAGGTCTGCATGGCCAACTCGCGCATCATCGTCGAAGCACCTTTGTATGACCGTTTTTGCACGGCGTTCGCCGAGAAAGTTCGTGGCATCCGCACCGGCGATCCAACGGATGTCTCGACCATCGTTGGGCCGCTCATCAACCCTCGCCAGTGCGAATTCATACGTGGCCAGATCGACGACGCGCTGAGCAAAGGCGCGAAGCTTTTGACCGGCGGCGATTACCAAGGCAATGTTTTCCAGCCCTCGGTGCTCACGGATGTCACCCCGACAATGAATGTCTACAACGAGGAAACCTTCGGTCCTCTGGTGTCCATCTACAAAGCCAGGGATTACGAACACGCGGTCGAGCTGGCGAACGATACGTCCTATGGTCTTTCATCGGGCATCGTGACCAACGACTTGCAGAAGGCGTTCGACTTCGCGCTGCGCATAGAAGCGGGGTCGGTTCACATCAACGACAACTCGTTTGACGACGATCCCAATGCCCCTTTCGGTGGCTTCAAGGACAGCGGTTATGGCAAGGAGAACGGTCGATACTCCGTGCATGACATGACCGAACTCAAATGGGTCACGCTCCAACTGGGCGAGCGGGCATTCCCTATTTGATACCGGACAGTTTTCAACGCCCCATCAGCCATTGGTGGGGCGTTGATCCATCAGACCCTGAATTGCTGCATGACCCCACCTTGATAATCGGCCAGCTCATTGAGCTGTTCACTCACTTGTGCCGACTGCTGTGCCTGCCCTGACAGTGACTCGGTCACGTCACGAATCGCCTCGACGTTGCGATTGATCTCCGCCGCTACACTGCTTTGTTCTTCAGCGGCGCTGGCGATCTGCAGGTTCATTTCAGTGATGAGAATGACCGCCTCACCGATACGCTCCAGCGCGTTTGCGGCTTGTTGGGCTTGAACCACATTGTGCTGCGCAAGGTCATGACTGCTGTGCATGGCCTGACTGACATCACGGGTTCCCGATTGCAGGTTTTCGATCACCTGACGGATTTCTTCGACAGAGTCCTGGGTGCGGCGTGCGAGGTTGCGGACCTCATCGGCGACAACGGCAAAACCGCGCCCCGCTTCACCGGCACGCGCAGCCTCGATGGCCGCGTTGAGGGCTAGCAGATTGGTCTGCCCGGCGATGGCGCAAATCACTTCGAGCACCGAGCCGATCTGGTCGCTGCTCTTTGCCAGATTCTCCAATTTCTGCATCGCCAGATTCAGATCCTCAGCCAAGGCATCGATCGCAGTTGTGGTCTGGAAGATCACTTCCAGGCCCTGCTTGCTGGCCTGATCGGCATACCCCGCCGCCTCGCAGGCCTGGGCTGCACTATTCGCGGACGCACTCGCCGCAGCGGACATCTCATGCAGAGCGGTCGCGACCTGGTCGATCCTGCCGAACTGCTGCTGCATCCCTTCACTGGTCAGTCGAGCGATCTGCGCTGACTGATCGGCGGTCTGGCGAGCGTCCTGTACCGAGCCCTGAACTTGTGCGATGACGGGCTGCAACTTGTCGAGAAAGCGATTAAACGCATGGGCCAGGCGCCCTAACTCATCACGGCGCGAATAGCTCAGTCGACGGGTCAGATCGCCCTCACCCTCAGCGATGTCTTCAAGCATGGCGGCCAGACTGAGCAAGGGCCGGGTCACGCCACGTGCGGTCAGCCAGATCAAAAGTATCCCGAAGACAGCGGCCAGGGTGCCTGATCCGAGTTCCAGCACAGAACCGCGCAAACGTGCGGCGTCCAGTTCCGCTCGCAACACATCGACGGGGGCCAGAAGCACTTTTTGCGGCACACTCAGCAACACCCCCCACGCCTTGCTGCCTGCAATCGGCTCCAACGGTTCGAGCACTGTGATATGCCGACTGTCCTTGAATGTGTGGGACTGGGTCTGACCCAGCCTCTGGAGAATCTCCTGAGCCTTGTCAGGTTGCATCTGTTGCAACGCGTTACCCAGCTTGCTCGCGTCCTGACTGTTGCCCGCGATCAGCCCCGACGGACTGAGGATGCTGATTTGGCCTTCCCCGCCATACAGCTTACGGCTATCGGCCACCGCATTTCTCTGCAAACTGTTGAGGCTCACATCCAAGCCGAGTACTGCGATGATGTGGCCGTTCTCGATCAGCGGAAAAGTGATGCTGGTGACCAACTCTCGATCGTCTGTAGTGCCGTCGAAGTAAGGGTCCAGCACACATAACTTGTGGCTGACACGAGAACAGGTGAAGAACGTATTGAACGGGCTGCTACCGGGGCCAGGCGAAATGTCGGCGAGCAGTTTTTCGTCCCCCAGCATCGCCTGCAGCGTGCCGTTTTTTTGATGGACCCAATACTGCGCAAAACGGCCCAGTTCGTTGCTGCCCATTGCCTCTTGGCCGACAAAATCAATATCGTGGCCGTCCAGTGCATTAGGCTCGAAAATGACAAACAGCCCGTGCAACTCGGGCCTTTTTTCCAGAGACGTGCGCAGGACCGCGGAGAGCTGGGTGCGTAACGCACTGTGCGTTATCTCTCCTCGGGCTGCGCGCTCTCGCAGGTCGAGCAGAAAACGCGCGACCCCCTCGCCATACTCATAGGTGCGCATGAACGACTTCTGGATCTGCAACGCCTGAAACTTGCCCTCGGCCTGCAATTTTTGCTCTGCGGCCTCGGCCAGCATCTGGCTGCTCGACGCCATGACATCTGCCGTGCTGAGATCACTACGGTAGAGGGACAGGCTGACCAATAAAGCTACGACGGCTATCAAACAGAGGCTGGCGAGCAATGTGATTTTGCTTTTTATAGTCATAGAACTGATGCGCATGGGCACGCCCTTCTGTCAGTTGGCGTTAGGAGGAGGCGGGTGGCGCTCGCCACCCGCCGAAGATCAGAACATCGTGGTGAGGATCAACTGTGCGCAGAGGTTTCTGTCGTTATTACCGACCGAGTACCACCGCTCTCCGCATTTTTATCCGGCAGAAGCGTGCTCTCATGACACTTTGGACCACACGTCGAGACGGCCTGCAAGTGAACATAAGAGACTTGATACATTGAAACGAGAACAGTCACCCATAGGCATACGCGAGAACGGGTTGCACACGTCTCAGGCGTGCAACCCAAACCCTTGAATGATTCAGATGAGAACTGTTCGAAGCGACAACGCCTGCCAATAAATTCAACAACACAACTTCTTCTTATCGCACACCGATTCAATATGACCCCACCATCTCTGTCTATCCACTTTGTAGTTGAATCTAGTCCTTATAGTCAGTCTGGCTTGTCTTGTTACACATATAAACAATAGCCATTTTATGGAACGTGCTTTATTGGAGCAGCAACAGGTGTGACTGACGCAATCATTTGCCAAGCCTCTACCAGACTTTATGTCTGCGATATCTAAACTTTTCGGATACTGCAAATATTGCAAAAGTTAATGAGTTCATCAAACGAATTGCATTCGGTTCGTTTAGCGCCATAAAGGTGCATGCTTCGCTTCAAGGGCGTCTGGCACAGCGTCTGATCGTGCGGCTCCAGGAGGACGATCTGGAATACGCCGTGTGTGAAAAACGAAATGTCGATGTACGCTCCGAACATGAAGCGCTGGCGCCACATCCTGCATCTGTAGGATGGTAATTCGCCCATTCTGGCGACCATAATCCGATCAGGCCCTGCCCCGTTCATCGAATACCCGGCCTGAATAACCTGTGACGAAAAATAATAAGAACGTCCCACAGAGGAATCCCCATGAACCGCGATGAACACGTTGGCCTGTTGCAGGCTTTCAGCAGCCTGACTCTGGATTTTCAGCGCCTGGCGCAGCACGAGGATATAGAGCACTTCCACCAACGCGCCCTGGAACGGATCAGCCAACTGATTGCTTTCGACAGCGCATGGTGGGGGCGCGCAGCGATGATCGATGGTTTGCCGGAAGAGCACAGCCCCCATTTCTACAACTTGCCACCGAGCTACCTGTCGGATTGGCATTCTATCCGCCACCTCGACGTGACAGTGGAACGGGTCCACAAGACGCCAGGTCAGGCCGTGATTGTGGACATGCGCGATCCCTCCAATGGCCCGGGCCTAAACTGGCTGGGCGAGCGCTATGGCATTGGTCAATGGATGTGCGTGGTGTACGTTGACCCACAAACCAATCTCAGCGATCACCTTGCCCTTTACCGCAGCCCCAACGCACCTCGGTTCAACGAACTGGACTGCCAAATCCTCAACAACTTGATGTTGCATCTGGTAGCCGCCGTGTCGGCAAATCAGATCCGCACTTTAGTGGCCATGCGCGAGACCTTGACCAGCCCGCGCAACCTGGCCCTGGCAGTGTGTGACCCGCGCGGGGTATTGCAATGTGCCGAAGGCGGATTCGTCGACCTGCTACTCAAGGAATGGCCGCGTTGGAGCGGCCCCACCCTCCCCGTTACGCTGGATGAGTGTGGCCATGTAGGTAAGCTGGTGCATATCGAAGCGTTGCCCGTGGGCAACCAGTTCCTGCTGGCTGCGCGAATCAACCGTGGGCTTCCTCAGCTCAGCCCCAGAGAAAACGACGTCGCCCAAGGGTTTGGCGAAGGCAGGACCTATAAAGAAATCGCCCGGGATCTAGGTTTATCACCCAATACCGTGCGCCACCATATTCGGGCCATCTACGGCAAGCTCGGGGTAAAGGACAAGGCGCGCATCGCGCACTTGTTACATGCCCCTCCTGACTGATCACCTCTCTTTATTCAGCTTCTTTTTGTGCTGTCACTTTGACGGCCACGGGCGCGTATTGCCCATTTTTTAACCGCTGCATACAGGCGATCCAATCGCCTAAACAAAAACTTGTCCCGGAGCAGCTTCATGACCTCTTCAATCAACACCGTGCACCCACAGCAAACCACTCATACCCGCCACTGGTCTCTGCTGGCCGCTATCGTCCTGGTTGCGGCCCTCACACCGTCCATACTGCTGACCGCCCCTGCAGTGGCCGCGCAACTTGCCAGTCAGTGGGGTCTGAATCCAGCCCAGATTGGCAACCTCTTCATGGCAGAACTGGGGGCCATGGGCCTTGCCGGGGTGCCCGCATTTTGGTGGCTCAAGCGCGTTGACTTGCGCAAAGCCGCTTTCATTTCAGGCCTGGTGTTCATCATCGGTAATCTAATTTCCGCAGTCATCGCGGATTACAACACATTGATGGCATTGCGATTCTTCACCGCACTCGGCGGTGGCTCGTTGATGATCATATGCATGTCCACCGCGGCTTCACTGCCCAATGCGAACAGGGTCTACGGGCTCTGGTTGCTGGGTCAGCTGATGGTGGGCGCTATTGGCTTGCAGGTTCTTCCAATACTGTTCCAGCACTATGGCCTGGCGGCGTGTTACATCGCTCTGGCTGCTTTGATGGCGGTGGTATTGCCTCTGGTACGCGCCTTCCCTGCCAGCATTTCCAGCACCAAGATAATCTCCACTCCCGAATTGAACAAAAGCAAGGTCACCCTGGGGTTGCTGGCCATTTTCTGTTTCTACCTCAGCTTGAGCGGCGTATGGACGTTCATTGGCTCGATCGGCTCTTCGGCTTCGCTCAACGCTCAGGACACCGGAGAAATTCTGGCCATCGCCACCGTGATGGGCATCATTGGCGCCGGCTGTGCCGCAGTGATCGGCGACCGGTTACCGCGATCGTTGTTGCTGATCATCGGCTATGCAGTAATGGCCGCAGCGGTTTTGATGTTGCAGGGGCAACCCGACCTGCTCCGCTTCACCATCGCAGCCCTCGCATTCAAGTTCACCTGGACATTCGTCGTGCCACTGCTACTTGCCCGCATCAACGAACTGGCACCCAGCGGTAGCTTGATGAACGCAGCCAACCTGGTGATCGCCAGTGCCGTTGCCATTGGTCCAGGCATTGCCGGACATCTGATACAAAACAGTGGCGGTTACTACTCGACGCTCGTCAGCGCGACCGTTCTGACGCTGTTTTCGCTTGCGCTGATTCTCATCAGCCGCTCGAAAAAAGGTCAGGATAATGCGTGATTCTGCCCATGACACGGGCCTGACCGATAACGAAATCGCTCGCGACCCGGGTTCATCGCTCCATACCGTGCGGCACGCGCCTCCCGACTGACTCCTTCTCTTTCTTCACGTTCTTTTTGTGCTGTCGCTCTGACGGTCACGGGCGCGTATTGCCCATTTTTCAACTGCCGAGTACAGGCGATGCCATCACCGAAACAACAACTAAAACACGAGAGGCCTTTATATGAAGCACAAAAGCTTGCGCAACCTGACCCTGGTTTTAGGAGGCGCCCTGCTCTGCCTGGACAGCCAGGCTGCTGAACTCAACGCCCGGGATTTCTTCGGCGCGCCGTCTGGCACGATGCTGAGCGCGCTGTATTTTCCTGCCATCCGCAACAATGAGTTCCATGGTAAGGCTGACAGCACCGGCAAGGCCGATCTGAACATCAACGCCGTGGTCTATCGCCAGGTGCTATACACCGACGCCTGCGGCATGTTGTGCACTCCGCAATTCATTCTTCCGTTCGTTGATATCAATGCGCGCTTGCCAGGCGCCAGCGACCATACAAGCGAAAGGGGTTTTGGCGATCCACAGTTTGGTGGCACGTTGTTTTTCATCAACGATCCGGCTTCCCGGACTTACAGCGGCCTGCTGACGTTGATCACTTTGCCTGTGGGCGAGTACCACAGCCAGAACCCGGATGTTTCGCCCGGCGCCAATCGGTGGGGGACCACCTTCCTTTACAACTACACCCAAGGCGTTGGTGAAAAGTGGGTATTGGAAGCCAACCTCGAAGCCCAGATCTACGGCAAGAATGACGACTACTACGGCAGTGATCTTGAACAGCGTCCGCTGTATCGCCTGCAAGCCTTCGCATCCTATGACTTCACCCAGAGCACCTATGGCGCGGTTCGGCTGATACAGGCCGATGGCGGCGAGTTGCGCATCAACAATCAGCGCATCGACGGCACCCACAGGCGCTACACCCAGGTCGGTTTTGAAGTCGGGCACTGGCTCGACCGGCAGAACCAGGTGATGTTCAGCCTTTCGCAAAATGTGGCGGCAACCAACAACTACGCGGGCACCGAAGGCCTGTTACGTCTGGTTCATGTGTTTTGAATCAGCGTCCTGAAGTGCGGGCATGAGCACTCGAACACGCGACTTCCTGCACTGACTTCATTGATATCCACGCATTGATTCACTCACTTTTGCCTCGTTTAACTGGAGAGTCCGATGAAACGAAATACCGCGTTTTTTTCTGATGAATTGAGCTTTTGGCACACTCAGAGCGCTCATGTTCTGTGTGTGCCTGTTGGCGGCTGGATTCAGCCATCGGCAAGCACTGCTCATGCCGAATCGCCGGAAAGCAAGCGGCGCCTGAAAAGCCTGGTGGATGTGTCCGGGCTCGGCCAGCACTTGCTCCAGCGCAGTGCAGCCCCGGCCAGTGAGGAGGATCTGTTACGGGTCCATACCGCCGAGTATCTGCAGCGCTTCAAAGCCATGAGCGACGCCGGTGGCGGCTACCTTGGACCTGAAGCGCCTATCGGGCCGGGGAGTTACGAAATCGCTAAACTTTCCGCCGGCTTGGCAATGGCTGCGGTGGACGCCGTGCTGAGCGGCGAGGTGGACAACGCCTACTCGCTGTCGCGACCACCGGGGCATCATGCTCTCGCGGATGGCGACATGGGCGTTTGCTTTTTGGCCAATATCGCCATCGCCATCGAGGCTGCAAAGGCTCACCGAGGATTGGGCAGAGTGGCTGTGATCGACTGGGACGTGCACCACGGTAATGGCACCCAATCGATTTTCGAAAACCGTGGTGACGTGCTGACCATTTCACTGCATCAAGACGGCTGCTTCCCGCATGGGTACAGCGGCGAGGAGGATCGCGGTCTTGGAGAAGGTTTGGGAGCGAACATCAACATTCCCCTGCCAGCGGGCAGTGGTCACGGCGCTTACATGCACGCGATGGAACGCATCGTTCTCCCGGCTCTGGAGCGCTTCAAGCCCGAGCTGATCATCGTTGCCTGCGGCTTCGACGCCAGCGCTGTCGATCCCATGGCGCGCATGTTGCTGCACAGTGAATCGTTCCGCCTGATGACCCGAGCAGTCCGTCAAGCCGCCGAGCACCTATGCGATGGCCGGATGGTCCTGGTGCATGAGGGGGGTTATGCCGAAGTCTACGTACCGTTTTGTGGGCTGGCGACGATTGAAGAGATGTCAGGCGTGCGCACTGAAGTCGACGACCCCATGTTGGAGGCTATTGAGTTGCAGCAACCCAGGAAGGTAACGTTGACCTTTCAGCGTCAATGGATAGACCAACTGGCGCAGGCTGTTTTAGCGTAAACCGGCGGCGCCGCCAGTCTCGGTCGCCAAGTCCCGAAAGCGGATGATACCGGTACCGACTGAGCGGCACCCGTTGCAAACCAACGCCACGAACTCAGCGACGCGCAGTCGCTGGGTAACGTGCCGGTGCGATTCTCGCTTGGAGAACAAGCGACTCCCATAGGTGCGAAGCACAGACCATGGACACAAAGAAATTACTGCTTGCGGTCAGACTGGCCGAAACCCTGCACTTCGGCAAAGCGGCAGAAATTGAAAACATGGCGCAGTCAGGACTGAGCGCGCAGATCGCCAAACTCGAAAGTGAACTGGGGTTCCGACTGTTCGAGCGGGCCAATCGCCGGGTGACGCTTACACAAGCCGGTGAGATTTTCCTAGATAAGGCGCGCGTGATCATTGCGGATATGCACCACTCGATTGAGGCGTGCAAAGCACTGGCGGACAAAAAACGGGCCGTTCTCAAAGTCGGTTTGTTCAGCGATCAAGCAGCAGAATACACACACCCCATGTTTGCACTTTTCCAACGACTCAATCCGGACGTTCGGTTGGTGTTTGTCGAATTGCAAATGACCAATCAGGTTCAATCCTTGGTGAGCGGCAATGTTGATGTGGTGTTGATGCGCATTCCAATGTATGACGACAGGCTGGAATATATCGAGCTGTTCAAGGAACCGAGAGTGGCCGTAGTGCCCTCTACACACGACCTTGCGACCGCCCAGTCACTCAAGGTCTCAGACCTGCTCGACAAACCGTTCGCGATTCCCGCCGAGGGCGCGCCTGCGGATCTGATTTCATACTGGAGCTTTGCCGACATCAGAAACAGCCCGAGCGAGGTGGCTGCCAACGTCAAAACCATTTCCGAGGTCATCTTCGCAGTGGCCTACGGAGGCGCGTTCGATACGTTCCCCTCATCGTTAACCAAGGCTTACAACCATCCCGGCATTCGGTACGTCCCGATTGAAGACGCCTCCTACAGTACGATGTCGCTTGCCACGCTTGAAGGCAACCGCAGCCCCGGGATCAGAGCGTTACGGTACTGCGCCTCTCAGGTCTTCAACATCGTCTCGCTTGCCTGAAGCGTTAGGCGTCTTCAACCCTCTGGTTGCCCCTGCCAGCACCAGACCTGACCCGCGTTTTTTTGATCTGAATTCGTGATTGATCGATCAGGGTTTGTGCGTTGAACCCCTATTCAGGCAGTCACATACTCAACCTGCCAGTTAACAAAATCTCCGTGTAAGTGCTGAAACGTTAGCGACGCCCACCCTGTCGATGCAAGGTGCACTCAGGATTTACGTTGCGTCGAATGCCGAACCTATTGACGAACACACGCAGGCGCTCAAATAAAAATAATAGGTAGCGAAACATGAAAAAATCCAAATTCTTTCCTTCTGCCGTAGACCCACTACCGAACGCACTTTACCTATTGATCCTGTCACCTGAACGATGACCGGCATCGCCGGTAGTTGGCGTCAGGCATCGTAGCAGTGAACTCAAATATCCCGCTATAGAGTGCCTGCTGTCGTTCATGCCCAGCGTTTTAAGGTCAAGCAATAGCGCTACTTAAAAGGCGTACTCAGGAACACTTCTAGTGATCGAGTGATCTTGAGGTCCTCGCTCATTCGCCAGGAGAAAGACATGCAAAACCATGAACAGACGCAGCACCTGAAAACAGGTTCTCTGGGAGTATCCGACATTGTATTTTTTGTGGTCGCCGCGGCTGCGCCACTTGGCGCCACGCTCGGCGGTTCACCCGCAGTCTTTGTCATAGCCGGCCGAAGCGCGCCAAGTCTTTACTTGTGCGCATCCGTCATATTGATTCTTTTCGCCATCGGCTTTGCCGCTATGAGCCGTTACATCGTCAGCGCGGGCGGATTTGCCAAACTGGTCGAAGTGGGCATCGGCCAACGAGCCGGATACGCAGGGTCCGGCATCGCGATCCTTGCTTATGTCTGCATGCTCAGCGGGATCTACGGCGCCTTTGCTGCCTTCAATTCAGACTTGATAAAAAATTTCCTGGCCATTGAGGTGAGTTGGCAAATCAGTGCGTTTTTTGCCATTGTCATCGTCGCAGCATTTGGCTACTTGGATGTCAACGTATCCGCCAGAATTCTGGGTTGCCTGATGATTCTGGAAGTGTTGATACTTGTTGTGTTCGATATCGCGGTCTTGCTTAAAGCCCCGTCAGCGGACATGACCTTCTCGAACTTTATCCCGCAAGATTTCAGCACACCCGGACTGGGCGTTGCACTGATGTTCGCGTTTGCCTGTTTTGTCGGTTTCGAGTCCACCACCATTTACGGGGAAGAAGCTAAAAACCCGAACCGAACGATCCCAATTGCAACCTACATCGCCATCGCGCTGATCGGCATTTTCTACACGCTGACCACCTGGTGTCTGGGCATCGCTTACACGGGCAGCGATATACAAGCGGCAGCCACAGGTGATCTGGTCAACTTTGTTTTCAACATGAACACACGCTATGTCGGCCTGTGGTCCACTGAGTGGATGCAAGTGCTGGCCGTGACCAGCCTGTTTGCGGTTCTGCTCTCCTTTCACAACGCGCTGTGCCGCTATCTCTACTCACTGGCGCGCTCGAAATTCCTGTTTCGGTCGCTGGGCCGGGTTCATCCAAAACACTGCAGTCCTTACTACGCAAGTTTGGCGGTTAGCCTGGTCTCTCTGGCCATCGTGCTCGCCTTCATGCTGACCGGCGCAGACCCGATGAGCAATCTCTACATGTGGATGGTTGCCCTTGGCACGCTGGCGATCCTTGTCTTGCAGGCCATGGGGGCCATTGCAGTCCTTGCCTACTTTAAAAAGAAACAGGTCGGCTTTTTCTGGCAAGGATTCGTTGCGCCTGTAGTGGGAGGAGCCGGCCTGATTGTTGTGGTGGTGCTCGCACTGACCAACTTCAAGGAATTGAGCGGCTCTCAATCCGAGATGGTCAGCTTCTTGCCATGGCTGGTGCCCGTCGCAGCCATCCTCGGGATCATCAACGGGAAATGGCAAGCAGACCAGGCAATGCCCAATGAAAGCCCGGCATGACATGCACAGGCCTACCTCTTGATTAACCTAAGTGCTGGCGCCGTTAAACGCCAGCACGCTACACAGACTGTTGTCTGATTTCAATGCGGGAGTCACCATGAAACTTGACTATCAACAATCCATCAAAAATTTTTCAGAAGCCTTCTATCGGTCAAAAGCAGAAACCACAAAAGGCAAAGATGTTATTCCAGGGGGGTTCAGCCGGCGTACATTCGCTTTCGGCCCGCATGCCATCTTCGTGGAGAAAGGTGAGAAACAATACATCCACACCATTGACGGAAGAAAACTGCTAGACCTTAACAACAACTTTTCAACCAACGTGTTGGGCCATAACCATCCCGACATCATCAAAGCAATTGTCGACATGCTGCCCAACGGTTTTTCTTTCGGCAACCCTAGCGATCATGAGCTGGAGCTGGCCAAACTGATTTGCGACAGGATTGAATCCATCGAGCAGGTTAAGTTCTCGTGTTCGGCTAGCGAGTCATGCCTGAGCGCTGTGCGAATCGCCAGGGGTTATACAGGCCGTCGAAAAATCGCCAAGTTCGAGGGCGGCTATCATGGTTTTACTGATGACCTTGCGATTTCGGCGCACCCCAATCCAGATAACTTCCCGGGCCCGGATTTCAATCCAAAGGCATTGCCGGATTCGGACGGCATTCCCAATCACGTCAGTGACAATGTCATTGTGTTGATTCAAAACAACTTCGAAGCCTGCGAGAAAATCCTTCGTGGCAATTCGGAAGACATTGCCTGCGTCATCATGGAGCTTCAAGCCTGCGCGGGGGGGATCATCGAACTGGACAAAACCTTTGTACAGAAAATCCGCGCACTGACCAAAGAGCTGGGTATATTGCTCATCGTCGATGAAACGGTCACGTTGCGCGCCGCCTACAACGGCCTGCAAAGCGTGTACGAAATCAAGCCCGACTTGACGGTCCTGGGCAAGATGATTGGCGGTGGTCTGCCCATTGGCGCAGTCGGTGGCAGCCGGGAAGTCTTCCAGGTTCTCGAAAACAATCAGGTCATGATTTCAGGCACTCACCATGGCCATCCATTGGCCTGTGCTGCGGGCATTGCTTGCATGAAAGCCATGGACCAGAAAGCCTATGCCAAGCTGAACGAGATGGCTTACAAAATCAAAACCGAACTCAATACCTGGGCGGCAGAACACCGCTACCCCTTCAGCATTTTTGGTTCGTTTTCGGTGTTCGCCTTTGCATTTACCCACGCGCTGGGCCAGACCATCACGACGCATCGTGATTACTGGCACAAGATTGACGATAACAACATGGGTATTTACGCCTTGGAAATGGCCACGCGTGGATACTTTCCGGTGCACAGAGGCCAGGTCGGGCTGACATTGCCGATGACGGAAGACGATGTTGTTGGTTACATCGAAACGACAAAGGAAGTTGTGCGTCTTATCTACAGCGCTGAGTAATACTGCCTGGGTCAACGTTGCACTCAGGCTCACCTTGAAATACTTGGGTGCAACGCGTTGAAAAACCCCGGAAGAAAACGTGTCCGAACGCGCAAGCGTGTCTGAACGCACCCGAAGGACAGTCTAGCGTGTCGCGCATATGTCAAAGTTCATTGTGAGGCATCTGAAAATACCCACATCAATTAAACGCCTCATCATTACTTCAAAGCGCTCTTATAAGCAGAGCGACCTTGGAAACGAACCGCCGCTTAAGAGAGGCCCTGGTTATGAGTAGCATTGTGGCGAGGACGGTTTTCATGGGTTTTTAAGTAACGTTTTTGATGCGCGCTGTTCTTTCGCGCTAACGATGGGTGCAGCTCACATGCACGTTTTGTCACTTAATATCTTTAAATATCCGAAAAATCAGTTGTACATATCCGAATAATTTGGAGTGCCCGCGCCGCGAGTGTTTGGCGCGGTTATTGAGTGAATCCGTATAGGCGCCGAAGAGCGCCACTGTGCTACGCAACCGTGGAGCCTTGCTATGAATCCTCATTCCGCTGTCCCGAGGGACATCAGAATCAGCAGCTATGACATCGCTGGCGCACATGCCTGGATGGAAGAAATGTGTGGCCCTCACACGCTCAACAGCTCTCAGCCTTGCCGGGTTTCGTTCCGCCACAGTGCGCGCGTGTTTGGTTCTTGTTCCACGACCGTTGGGACCATGGAGTACGGCGCCGACGTCTGCGTTGGTCTTGAAGGGGCTAAGCACTTGGACAGCTATAGCCTGAGCCTGCCTCTGGTTGGCGAACAGGAACTGCTTCATCTGGGGGGGCGTGTTCAGTCCAATCCAAATGTCGGCTTGATTGTTGACCCTTTTCACCGTCAAGAGCTGTCGATGACCGGCAACTGCAAGAAACTGTCGGTCGTCATTCCTCGTGTGACCATGAGGCAGGCGCTCGAAGACATTTTGTCGCATCCCGTTCAGGCTCCGATCAGTTTTGATCCCGTGATGGACGCGCAGGCAGGGGCGAGTGCTTCTTGGTGGCGTCTTATTGGGCATTTCGTGACTGAGCTGGAGCAAGGCGGCGCATTATTCGATCAGACCCTGTTCTCGCAAAATATTGAACTGGCGTTGGTCAGAGGGCTGATACTTGCACAGCAGAGTAATTACAGCGATGAAATACAACAGAGTTTGATTGGCCGGTTGCCGTCCTACTTAGTGCACGCCAGAGACTTCATACATACCCATGCACGGGAAGATTTCAGGCTAGAGCATATTGAAAAAGTAGCCGGCGTATCACGCTTCAAGCTCTTCGATGGATTTAAAAAACACATGGGTATGTCGCCCATGGCCTATCTTAAAAAATACCGCTTGGCTGAAGTTCGCAAGCAGATTCTGAAAGGCGGTCATGGAAGCAGCATTTCCGGCTTGGCTACCGAATGGGGATTCGGTCATTTGGGCCGTTTCTCGAGCGAATACCGAAAACTCTTCAATGAAACCCCAAGCGCGACGATGCACCGCAATGAGCACAACAGGGCGCATATGAGTTGAGTAGTCGGTGATGCCACTAACACTACGAGGTGCCATGTTCACTATCGTGGAGGCATTCGCTTCCATCGGTCGATTACATTGAAACTGTGCAACTAATTCATCCGCGAGTGGAGACGTCAGAGGCCGGCACCACTTTGCTACGCAGCCTGGCCGGACTTGACAGCATAGACAGCGGGCAGTTGCTGGTGCCGAAGGCGCGGGCGGCCGTATCATTACTATTGGCCCCCTAAGAAAAGCGTGCGGACTGTAAACGATTTACTAACGAATGGAATCCCTCTGATCGTTGTTGCTGAGCACGACGATGGGCGTACGCAACAGGTCGGGGCGGAACACACGCTCACAACTGGCGTAAAAAACTGTTGCAATCGATCAGGGCGAAAACGGGAGAAGGGTTCATCGGCCGGCATCATGGATGCTGTATTTATGTACAGTTAATCACGCCGATACGCCGCTGCCGCTACCCGCTCATCCGATTTGCATCCTGGGCCCAGGCTCCTACAGTTTCGAACGTAGCCACCATGCCGAGGCCAGCGATGCGCAGCGCCGAAAAAACCCAGCACATAGCCACCGCCAAGGCCTTGCAGAAGATCCCCCGCAGTGTATGGGCGCTGGGCTTCGTGTCGATGTTCATGGACATTTCCTCGGAGATGATCCACGCCCTGCTGCCGCTGTACATGGTCACCGTGCTCGGTACTTCGATGATGGCGGTGGGCGTGATCGAAGGCATCGCCGAGGCGACGGCATCGATCACCAAGGTATTTTCCGGCGCGCTGAGTGACCGGCTGGGCAAGCGCAAGCTGCTGACAGTACTGGGTTATGGCCTGAGCGCGCTGACCAAGCCGGTGTTCCCCTTGGCCTCGGGCCTGGACGGGTTGATCGCGGCGCGTTTCGTCGACCGCATGGGCAAGGGCATCCGGGGTGCGCCGCGGGATGCGCTGGTGGCCGATGTGACACCGCCCGAGTTGCGCGGCGCAGCGTTTGGCCTGCGCCAGGCACTGGACACGGTCGGTGCCTTTATTGGGCCGTTGCTGGCGATCCTGTTGATGTGGCTCACGGCCAGCCATTTCCAGACGGTGTTCTGGGTTGCGGTGATCCCTGCATGCCTGGCGGTCGTCACCCTCGTGGCGTTTGTCCGCGAGCCCGAAGCCACGCCGGCGACACGACCTGTGCGCTCACCGCTGGCAATGGGTGAACTGATGCGGCTTGGCGCTGGCTACTGGCGACTGATCGCCCTGGCCATGGTATTTACCCTGGCGCGCTTCAGTGAGGCCTTCCTGCTGCTACGTGCCCAGGACATGGGCCTGGCCGCAGTATGGGCACCGGCCGTGCTGGTGGTGATGGCCCTGGCCTATTCGCTGTCGGCCTACCCCGCCGGGGTGCTGTCGGACAGGCTCGGTCGGCGTGGCGTGCTGATGACCGGGCTGGGGCTGCTGGTGGTGGCTGACCTGCTGTTGGCCCTGTGGCCGAGCTGGGCCGGGCTGGCGCTGGGGGTGGTGGCCTGGGGGCTGCACCTGGGTTTCACCCAGGGCGTGTTTGCCGCGTTGATCGCCGACAGCGCCCCGGCCAACCTGCGCGGTACCGCGTTTGGCCTGTTCCACCTGCTAACCGGCGTTGCGCTGCTGGCCGCGAGTGTGGTGGCGGGGCTGTTGTGGGATGGGGTCGGGTTCCAGGCTACGTTCTTGCTCGGCGCGGCGTTCGCAGGGGCCACCCTTGTCGGGGTTGGCCTGCTGCGCTGAACGGCCCTAGTGACTATTTCAGATCATGACTGCGCACGCTGAAAGTCACCACGCCCCAGATCGTCAACTCGTCGCCTTCCAGGATGTATCGTGGGGGGTAACGCGGATTCTCCGAGCGCAACGCCACCTGCCCGCCAAAGCGGTGCAGCCGCTTGCACAGCGGTTCGCCATTGACCGCAGCGATCACGATCTGGCCATGCCGCGCTTCGAGGGAGCGGTCCACCAGCACCAGGTCGCCATCGAAGATCCCGGCACCCTGCATGCTGTCACCGTCTATCCTGACCAGATACATGTGCGGGGCCCTCAGGTTGAACAGTTCATCCAGTGAGATGGGCTGCTCCATGTGGTCCGCCGCCGGCGACGGGAAGCCTGCCGGAATACGGAACAGATAACGCGGCACAGCGCCGCTACCGAAGGTGATGGGGCCCAGAATGGAAGTCATGGCACGGCCTTGAATTTAACTGTATATAGATACAGTATCGGTCCGCTGAGTATCAGGTCAATTTCGGCGTAGGTTATTTCGACAAGTGGGGGGGTACATGCCATGTGTGGACGCTTCGCCCAGTACCAGGGTCTGGCCGTTTACCTGCGTGAACTGAACGCCGAACAGGACGTGATCAGCGGCTACGACAACCTGCCGATCGGCCGCTACAACGTTGCCCCTGGTAGCCAGGTATTGATCTTGCACACTGCCGACGACGGCCTGCGCATCGACCCCTGCCACTGGGGCTGGGCACCTTTCTGGGCCACGCGCAAACACCCGGCGCCAATCAACGCGCGGGTCGAGACAGTGACCACAGGCAAGTTCTTCAAGGCCCTTTGGCCTCAGGGACGGGCGTTGGTAATGGCAGATGGCTGGTACGAATGGGTGGCCGACCCACACGATGCCAAGCGCAAGCAGCCGTACTTCATCCGCTTGAAAAGCCAGGCGCCGATGTTCATGGCCGCGTTGGCCGAGGTGCACACGGGGATGGCGCCTAACGAGGGCGATGGCTTCGTGATCATCACTGCGGCCAGCGACCAGGGCATGGTCGACATCCATGACCGCCGGCCTATGGTGCTGGGGCCGGTGGATGCTCGCGAATGGATTGACGCTGATGTACCTGCCGAACACGCCGAACGCCTCGCGCGGGAGCGATGCCTGCCGGTGGAGGCGTTCGAGTGGTTTGCGGTGGGCAAGGAGGTAGGAAATGTGCGCAACGATGGGGCCGAGTTGATCCTGATGCAGGATCCCGAGCATCAGCCTTGACGTTGTATCGCCATTCCCCGCCCCCCCAGCCGCTAAACCGGAACGTGCACCGGTTGCTGCTCCATCACTGACCAGCCGCCATGCCCGTCCACCTCCAGCCGATGAGTATGGAACGCTGCCAACGTACTGCGGTGGCCGACGCTGACCAGCAAGGTGTTTGGCATCTCACTGCGCAACAGCGCATACAGCGTATGCTCCAACCCTTCGTCCATAGCCGA
This sequence comes from Pseudomonas sp. E1MeOHC2, assembly GCF_058745025.1. Taxonomy (NCBI): domain Bacteria; kingdom Pseudomonadati; phylum Pseudomonadota; class Gammaproteobacteria; order Pseudomonadales; family Pseudomonadaceae; genus Pseudomonas; species Pseudomonas sp. E1MeOHC2. Next base: position 4,253,094 of record NZ_CP196675.1, on the reverse strand, counting down.
GGTGGACTCGTCGAGAAACACCACCTGGGGCTGGTTGAACAGCACGCGGGCAAACGCCAGGCGTTGTTGCTCACCGACCGAGAGTATGTGCGACCAGTCACAACTGACATCCAGGCGCTCGGCAAGGTGGGCCAGGTTGACCTGGCGCAAGGCCTGCTGCATGCGCGCTTGGTCCTCTGGCACGCTTGCCGAGGGGTAGGCGATGACGGTGCACAGATCGCCCAACGGCAGATACGGCCGCTGCGACAGGAACAGCGCCTGGTGCCCAATGGGCCGCCTGACCTCACCTTCAGCATAGGGCCACAGCCCCGCCAGCGCACGCAACAAGGTGGTCTTACCGCTCCCCGAGGGCCCTTTGATCAACAACGCCTGACCGGCTCGCAAGCTTAGGGCGAGGTCGGCGATAAGGGGGTGGCCATCGGGGCGCAGTACCTGCAAACGGGTGATATCCAAAGCGTGTGCCTGCTCCTCGGTCGTGACGCGCGGTAGCGAACTGGCCTGTTCATTGGCATCAAGGAAGCCAGTCAAACGATCGAGGGTGGCACGGTATTGGGCGAACGCGTCGTAAGACTCGCGGAAGAAAGACAACGAATCCTGCACTTGGCCAAACGCCTGGGAAGTCTGCATGACGTCGCCAAGCTTGATAGCGCCGCTGAAGAAACGCGGCGCCTGGAGGATGAAAGGGAAGACCACGGCGACCTGGCTGATGCCAAGGTTGAAGCCGCTGAACTTCAGGTTCCGGAAGACCAGTGCCCAGGCGTTGACGATCAGTGCGCCAAAGCGGCCCATCAACGTGCCCCGCTCGACCTCGGCCCCCTGGTAGAAGGCAATGTTCTCGGCATTTTCGCGCAGACGCATCAGGGCGTAACGGAAGTTAGCGGTGAGTTTTTCGTTGAGGAAGTTCAGGCGAATCAATGGGCGCCCGAGCCGAAAGGCGATCCAGGTCGCGACGATCACATACAGGTACACGGCAAAGACCATCGCCCGTGGAATCTCGAACCCAGCCACTGCCAGCGGTGCCGACAACCCCCAAAGGATGCCCGTGAAGGCCACCAGCGACACCAGCGCGCTGACCGCGCCAAGCGCAAGCGACACAGAGTTGGTGACAAAAGCGTTTACGTCCAGCTCGATGCGCTGGTCGGGGTTATCCACCGGTTCGGCGAGGAACTGGCCACGGTAATAGGCATCGCCATGCATCCAGTCGCGGGTCAGGCGCTCGGTGAGCCAGACTCGCCAGCGAATGCTGAAGGCCTGTGTCACGTAGAACGTAAACAACGAGCGCAACACATGAAGGGTGGCCAACACCGCAAACACCCCGAGCAAGTACCAGAAGGCGGTCTGGTCGAGACCTTGCAGGGCGCTGTAGAAGCCGTTGTACCAGAACGAAAACAGCACGTTCATGCGCACCGAGAACAGCGTCATCACCAGTAACAGGGTAAATACCAACAACGGCCGCCAGCTACGCCTGAAGCTGAAGTACGACCCGGCCAGTTGCCAGAATTGGCTGCCCCAGCGTGTAAAACGTACGGCCAGTGTCGCGGCTGCTGCGAAGCAGGCCAAGGTGATGAACGAGGCGATTGCCAGCCAACTCAGGCTCTCTTGCAAAGCCTGGTGCCAGTTCATTTCCATGATGGATATCCATGCTGAGTATTTCCACGAGGGTAGCATTGCCCCGTGATTCATCAGGCATAGATGACGCATCTTTCATTAGGCTCTGTACGAAAAGTTTTGTGGGAGCGGGCTTGCCCCGCGATGGAGTGCGAAGCGCTCCTGTACCCGATATCAAATAGTGTCAAAGACGCCGCGAATTCAGGCTTTGCTGCCGCGTTGCGGCAGATCGCGGGGCAAGCCCGCTCCCACAACGATGGATGAATGCCGCCCGGTGGCGCGATTGCTATCGCACGCCAGAAAAGACAAAACCCCTACCTGCTCGCGCAGATAGGGGTTTTGCGAAATGAATCTTGACGATGACCTACTCTCACATGGGGAAACCCCACACTACCATCGGCGATGCATCGTTTCACTACTGAGTTCGGGATGGGATCAGGTGGTTCCAATGCTCTATGGTCGTCAAGAAATTCTGTAGCCAGAATGTCCAGATGGACAGCCCAGCGAATTCGGATATGCGATATTTGTGGTTACGAACTTTCGGTTATTTCGTCTTCACCACCACAATTCGGCGTCTTACGCTCAAATTGCTTGGGTGTTATATGGTCAAGCCTCACGGGCAATTAGTATTGGTTAGCTCAACGCCTCACAGCGCTTACACACCCAACCTATCAACGTCGTAGTCTTCGACGGCCCTTTAGGGGATTCAAGATCCCAGTGAGATCTCATCTTGAGGCAAGTTTCCCGCTTAGATGCTTTCAGCGGTTATCTCTTCCGAACATAGCTACCCGGCAATGCCACTGGCGTGACAACCGGAACACCAGAGGTTCGTCCACTCCGGTCCTCTCGTACTAGGAGCAGCCCCTCTCAAATCTCAAACGTCCACGGCAGATAGGGACCGAACTGTCTCACGACGTTCTAAACCCAGCTCGCGTACCACTTTAAATGGCGAACAGCCATACCCTTGGGACCGGCTTCAGCCCCAGGATGTGATGAGCCGACATCGAGGTGCCAAACACCGCCGTCGATATGAACTCTTGGGCGGTATCAGCCTGTTATCCCCGGAGTACCTTTTATCCGTTGAGCGATGGCCCTTCCATACAGAACCACCGGATCACTAAGACCTACTTTCGTACCTGCTCGACGTGTTTGTCTCGCAGTCAAGCGCGCTTTTGCCTTTATACTCTACGACCGATTTCCGACCGGTCTGAGCGCACCTTCGTACTCCTCCGTTACTCTTTGGGAGGAGACCGCCCCAGTCAAACTACCCACCATACACTGTCCTCGATCCGGATAACGGACCTGAGTTAGAACCTCAAAGTTGCCAGGGTGGTATTTCAAGGATGGCTCCATGAGAACTGGCGTCCCCACTTCAAAGCCTCCCACCTATCCTACACAAGCAAATTCAAAGTCCAGTGCAAAGCTATAGTAAAGGTTCACGGGGTCTTTCCGTCTAGCCGCGGATACACTGCATCTTCACAGCGATTTCAATTTCACTGAGTCTCGGGTGGAGACAGCGCCGCCATCGTTACGCCATTCGTGCAGGTCGGAACTTACCCGACAAGGAATTTCGCTACCTTAGGACCGTTATAGTTACGGCCGCCGTTTACCGGGGCTTCGATCAAGAGCTTCGCTTGCGCTAACCCCATCAATTAACCTTCCGGCACCGGGCAGGCGTCACACCCTATACGTCCACTTTCGTGTTTGCAGAGTGCTGTGTTTTTAATAAACAGTCGCAGCGGCCTGGTATCTTCGACCGGCATGGGCTTACGGAGCAAGTCCTTAACCCTCGCCGGCGCACCTTCTCCCGAAGTTACGGTGCCATTTTGCCTAGTTCCTTCACCCGAGTTCTCTCAAGCGCCTTGGTATTCTCTACCTAACCACCTGTGTCGGTTTGGGGTACGGTTCCCAGTTATCTGAAGCTTAGGAGCTTTTCTTGGAAGCATGGCATCAACCACTTCGTCGCCTAAAGGCAACTCGTCATCAGCTCTCGGCCTTGAGATCCCGGATTTGCCTAAGATCTCAGCCTACCACCTTAAACTTGGACAACCAACGCCAAGCTGGCCTAGCCTTCTCCGTCCCTCCATCGCAATAACTGGAAGTACAGGAATATTAACCTGTTTTCCATCGACTACGCTTTTCAGCCTCGCCTTAGGGACCGACTAACCCTGCGTCGATTAACGTTGCGCAGGAAACCTTGGTCTTTCGGCGTGGGAGTTTTTCACTCCCATTGTCGTTACTCATGTCAGCATTCGCACTTCTGATACCTCCAGCAAGCTTCTCAACTCACCTTCACAGGCTTACAGAACGCTCCTCTACCGCATCACCAAAAGGTGATACCCGTAGCTTCGGTGCATGGTTTGAGCCCCGTTACATCTTCCGCGCAGGCCGACTCGACTAGTGAGCTATTACGCTTTCTTTAAAGGGTGGCTGCTTCTAAGCCAACCTCCTAGCTGTCTAAGCCTTCCCACATCGTTTCCCACTTAACCATGACTTTGGGACCTTAGCTGACGGTCTGGGTTGTTTCCCTTTTCACGACGGACGTTAGCACCCGCCGTGTGTCTCCCATGCTCGGCACTTGTAGGTATTCGGAGTTTGCATCGGTTTGGTAAGTCGGGATGACCCCCTAGCCGAAACAGTGCTCTACCCCCTACAGTGATACATGAGGCGCTACCTAAATAGCTTTCGAGGAGAACCAGCTATCTCCGAGCTTGATTAGCCTTTCACTCCGATCCACAGGTCATCCGCTAACTTTTCAACGGTAGTCGGTTCGGTCCTCCAGTCAGTGTTACCTAACCTTCAACCTGCCCATGGATAGATCGCCCGGTTTCGGGTCTATACCCAGCGACTAAACGCCCTATTAAGACTCGCTTTCGCTACGCCTCCCCTATTCGGTTAAGCTCGCCACTGAATATAAGTCGCTGACCCATTATACAAAAGGTACGCAGTCACCTAACAAAGTAGGCTCCCACTGCTTGTACGCATACGGTTTCAGGATCTATTTCACTCCCCTCTCCGGGGTTCTTTTCGCCTTTCCCTCACGGTACTAGTTCACTATCGGTCAGTCAGTAGTATTTAGCCTTGGAGGATGGTCCCCCCATATTCAGACAAAGTTTCTCGTGCTCCGTCCTACTCGATTTCATTGATAAGAGATTTTCGTGTACGGGGCTATCACCCACTATGGCCGCACTTTCCAGAGCGTTCCACTAATCTCAAACCAACTTAAGGGCTGGTCCCCGTTCGCTCGCCACTACTAAGGGAATCTCGGTTGATTTCTTTTCCTCAGGGTACTTAGATGTTTCAGTTCCCCTGGTTCGCCTCTTGCACCTATGTATTCAGTACAAGATACTCAGCTTATGCTGAGTGGGTTCCCCCATTCAGAGATCTCTGGATCACAGTCTGTTTGCCGACTCCCCAAAGCTTATCGCAGGCTACCACGTCTTTCATCGCCTCTGACTGCCAAGGCATCCACCGTATGCGCTTCTTCACTTGACCATATAACCCCAAGCAATCTGGTTATACTGTGAAGACGACATTCGCCGAAAATTCGTTTTGCTCTTTCGAGCCCACAAATTTTACCTTAGCCTGATCCACTACCAGTGAAAGTAGTGTTCAGTCTATTTCTATCACATATCCGAATTTTTAAAGAACGATCTGACAAAAGTCAGAAATCAACATTCATCACCGAATGTTCATTTCTAAGTTCTGACAAGCTACTGCATACTGCGGAAGTGGTGGAGCCAAGCGGGATCGAACCGCTGACCTCCTGCGTGCAAGGCAGGCGCTCTCCCAGCTGAGCTATGGCCCCGTAGTCTAGGCTGCACCATGTAATGGTAGGTCTGGGCAGATTTGAACTGCCGACCTCACCCTTATCAGGGGTGCGCTCTAACCAACTGAGCTACAGACCTATAACAGGGTCGCGTTACAGCATCGTCTTTATACAAGTGAATCAAGCAATTCGTGTGGGAGCTCATCAGCAGGCTGATGTCGTCGATTAAGGAGGTGATCCAGCCGCAGGTTCCCCTACGGCTACCTTGTTACGACTTCACCCCAGTCATGAATCACACCGTGGTAACCGTCCTCCCGAAGGTTAGACTAGCTACTTCTGGTGCAACCCACTCCCATGGTGTGACGGGCGGTGTGTACAAGGCCCGGGAACGTATTCACCGCGACATTCTGATTCGCGATTACTAGCGATTCCGACTTCACGCAGTCGAGTTGCAGACTGCGATCCGGACTACGATCGGTTTTGTGAGATTAGCTCCACCTCGCGGCTTGGCAACCCTCTGTACCGACCATTGTAGCACGTGTGTAGCCCAGGCCGTAAGGGCCATGATGACTTGACGTCATCCCCACCTTCCTCCGGTTTGTCACCGGCAGTCTCCTTAGAGTGCCCACCATAACGTGCTGGTAACTAAGGACAAGGGTTGCGCTCGTTACGGGACTTAACCCAACATCTCACGACACGAGCTGACGACAGCCATGCAGCACCTGTGTCAGAGTTCCCGAAGGCACCAATCTATCTCTAGAAAGTTCTCTGCATGTCAAGGCCTGGTAAGGTTCTTCGCGTTGCTTCGAATTAAACCACATGCTCCACCGCTTGTGCGGGCCCCCGTCAATTCATTTGAGTTTTAACCTTGCGGCCGTACTCCCCAGGCGGTCAACTTAATGCGTTAGCTGCGCCACTAAAATCTCAAGGATTCCAACGGCTAGTTGACATCGTTTACGGCGTGGACTACCAGGGTATCTAATCCTGTTTGCTCCCCACGCTTTCGCACCTCAGTGTCAGTATCAGTCCAGGTGGTCGCCTTCGCCACTGGTGTTCCTTCCTATATCTACGCATTTCACCGCTACACAGGAAATTCCACCACCCTCTACCGTACTCTAGCTTGCCAGTTTTGGATGCAGTTCCCAGGTTGAGCCCGGGGCTTTCACATTCAACTTAACAAACCACCTACGCGCGCTTTACGCCCAGTAATTCCGATTAACGCTTGCACCCTCTGTATTACCGCGGCTGCTGGCACAGAGTTAGCCGGTGCTTATTCTGTCGGTAACGTCAAAACAGCAAGGTATTCGCTTACTGCCCTTCCTCCCAACTTAAAGTGCTTTACAATCCGAAGACCTTCTTCACACACGCGGCATGGCTGGATCAGGCTTTCGCCCATTGTCCAATATTCCCCACTGCTGCCTCCCGTAGGAGTCTGGACCGTGTCTCAGTTCCAGTGTGACTGATCATCCTCTCAGACCAGTTACGGATCGTCGCCTTGGTGAGCCATTACCCCACCAACTAGCTAATCCGACCTAGGCTCATCTGATAGCGCAAGGCCCGAAGGTCCCCTGCTTTCTCCCGTAGGACGTATGCGGTATTAGCGTTCCTTTCGAAACGTTGTCCCCCACTACCAGGCAGATTCCTAGGCATTACTCACCCGTCCGCCGCTGAATCGAAGAGCAAGCTCTTCTCATCCGCTCGACTTGCATGTGTTAGGCCTGCCGCCAGCGTTCAATCTGAGCCATGATCAAACTCTTCAGTTCAATACTGCTTGGGTTTTTAAGAAACCCTAAACTTGGCTCAGCAATCTCAAATGACTATGTGATTTCTCGCATGGTCACTTGTGATGCTGATAATCTTTGTGACTATCAGCCCATACTCACAAGCACCCACACGAATTGCTTGATTCAATTTGTTAAAGAGCGTTTGGTTAAGAGCTTTTCGTCTCAACCGAGGCGCGCATTCTACGCTTTCCTCAGAGCCTGTCAAGCGTTTATTTTGAAGTTTTTCGCGAGAATCTCGTTTAGCTTCAAACACTTAACTCGCTGCGATCTCTCGTAGCGGGAGGCGAATTCTACAGCGTTTAGAAGCGCTGTCAACCACCATTTCAACCGCTGACGATCTTTCGATCGAAGCACTTCCATCATCACCTGAATCGATTAACTCTTTGATACTCAAGGAGTTTCTCGTTCCAAACACGCTGGAAGTGGGGCGCATTATAAGGGGATTCGAAACCCCGTCAACCTTTAATTTAAAGAAAGTGACACCTTGCCCTCCACCCCCGCAATTGCGCACTATAGTGCACACCAAGCCCGTTCAAGGATCGCCGCCCAGAAATGAACACCCAACCCCGCAGCCTGGCCGCCACCCTCTTCCCCATTGGCCTGCTGCTCATCGCCATGGCATCTATACAGTCCGGTGCGTCACTGGCCAAAAGCATGTTCCCCATCATCGGCGCCCAGGGTACTACCGCGCTGCGCCTGATCTTCGCCAGCATTATCATGCTACTGATCCTGCGCCCATGGCGTGTCCGTATGACCGCCAACACCCTGCGCAATGTCGTCATCTATGGCATGGCACTCGGCGGCATGAACTTCCTCTTCTATATGTCGCTGCAGACAGTGCCTATCGGCATTGCCGTGGCACTGGAGTTCACTGGCCCTCTCGCCGTGGCGATCTGCTCCTCTCGCCGCCCCATCGACTTTGTCTGGATCGCCCTGGCGATTGCCGGCTTGCTGCTGTTGCTGCCGGCAGGCCATGGCGGGCAAGCGCTCGACCCGGTAGGCGCCGCCTATGCCTTGGGTGCAGGCGTGTGCTGGGCGCTCTACATCCTGTTCGGCCAACGCGCCGGAGCCGAGCACGGCATCCAGAGCGCCGCACTCGGGGTAGTGGTCGCCGCACTCTTCGTAGCGCCTATCGGCGTGATCCACGCCGGCAGCGCATTGCTCACCCCCGCCGTGATCCCATTGGCCCTGGCTGTCGCGGTACTCTCCACCGCCCTGCCCTACAGCCTGGAAATGGTTGCCCTGACACGCATGCCAGCGCGCACCTTCGGTACGCTGATGAGTATCGAACCGGCGTTTGGCGCGCTCTCTGGCCTGCTGTTCCTCGGCGAGGTACTGAGTGCCACCCAATGGCTGGCGATTCTGGCCATCATCGTCGCGTCAGTGGGCACCACACTGTCCATGCGCCAAGCGCCCACCCCAGCAGTCGCCGCCGACTGATATGAGAAATATTTTCATTTGAGACGGGAATAGTGATTGTAGCGGCCCGCCTCGCTGATTAAGCTGTCACAGAATCAACATCTTTACGCTATCTACTGGACCGAACACGGACGCTGGGGAAACTTCAGGACGAACCGAAGCGATAACGACAGGGCCAGACAGCTGATCCGCCCTGCATTTAAGGACAGGAATGAAACGTATTTTGCTCATCCTGGCCATCTTGGCTATTGCTGGATGTGCCGCCACGGCCAAGACTGAGGTCAAAAGGGGTAAGAAAGGCCTGCATATCAGTTGCTCTGGCCTTTCCTCGTCGTGGGACAACTGCTACAGCAAGGCCAAGACGTCCTGCAGCACACGTGGCTACAAGGTCATTGCGCGCTCGGGCGACACAGATGAAGAAGCAGGCGACTATCTGTTCGGCATCAATCCGGCTGGCTACACCAGCCGCAGCATGATCGTCATCTGCAAGTGATGACCTCACGCAACTGAAAAAGGGCAGCGCGAACGCTGCCCTTTTTGTTTGCTGACAATCACAAAGGCGCGGTACGTGCCTGCAACCAGGTCAGGGCTTCGCCTTTCAGCAAAGGCGCAAGACGCTCACGCACCATAGCGTGGTAACCGTTCAGCCAGTCCAGTTCCTCCTTGGCGAGCAACTCGGGCAGCAGGCAGCGCGTGTCGATCGGGCAAAGGGTCAAGGTCTCGAAGTTCAGGAAATCACCGAAAGCACTCTTGCCCGCCTCGCGGCTAACCACCAGGTTCTCGATACGAACGCCCCACTCCCGTGGCCGGTAAGTGCCCGGCTCGATCGAACTGATCATGCCTGCCTGCATCGCAGTCTGCGGCGTGGGCGCCGCTTGATAGGCGATCACCTGCGGCCCCTCATGCACGTTCATGAAGTAGCCCACCCCATGACCGGTACCGTGCCCATAATCCACCTGATCCGCCCAGATCGGCGCCCGGGCAATGGCATCGAGCAGTGGCGAGAGAATCCCGCGCGGGAAGGTGGCGCGCGACAGCGCAATCATGCCCTTGAGCACGCGCGTGCAATCCTGCTTCTGCGCATACGTCGGGTTACCGACCGGCACCATCCGGGTAATGTCCGTGGTGCCCCCCAGGTACTGCCCACCCGAATCAATCAGCAGCAAACCGTCACCTTCGATGGTCGCATGCGACTGCTCGGTGGCGCGGTAGTGAGGCATCGCACCGTTGCCGTTGAAGGCCGCAATGGTCGAGAAGCTTAGCGACACGAAGTCTGGACGACGCGCACGCGCTGCGCTGAGTTGCTCATCGACCGTCAACTCGGTGATGGTCTCTCGGCCCAGGCTTGCTTCAAACCAGGCGAAGAACTCGCACAAGGCGGCGCCATCCTGCTCCATGGCCCGGCGAATGTGCACAAGATCTTCCACACGCTTGCACGACTTGCTCAGGGTGGTGGGGTTGACCCCCTCGACCAGTTCGACGCCAGGGCCCAGGTTTTCCAGCAGGCCGCAGGTAACCCGCGCGGGGTCAACCAGCAGCCGGGCTCCTGACGGCACCGCACCCAGGGCGCTGCCTATCTCGGCATAGTCACGCACCTCGATGCCGTCAACCGCAAGCACGTGACGCAGATGATCATCGACCTTGTCCCGCCCCACGAACACCGTCGCCTGCTGCTGACTGATCAGGGCGAAGGAAACAAAGACCGGGTTGTAGGACACGTCGCTGCCGCGCAGATTGAACAGCCAGGCGATGTCATCCAGGGTGGCGATGAAGTGCCAGTCGGCGCCCTTGGCCTGCAAGCTTTCGCGTAGCTGGGCGAGCTTGTCTGCCCGGTTCTGCGTGGCATGCGGTGGCAAGTGTTGATAAACCGGGTTGCTCGGCAGCGACGGGCGGCCCTCCCCCCAAACCTCGCCAAGCAAGTCCTTGTCGGTAATCAGCCTCACCTCCCGGGCCTTCAGGCGCTCCCCCAGCAGTCGCGCCGACGCCAAGGCCATGACCGCACCGTCTACCGCAACAGCGCCCTTGGGTTCGATGTGCTCACCCAGCCACTCCAGCGCGCCCGGCTTGCCGGGCAGCAGCTTCATCAGTTGGATGCCACTGCCTGCCAGCTCGTTCTCGGCCTGCTCCCAGTAGCGGCTGTCGACCCAGAGCCCGGCAAAGCCTGCCGTGACCACCAAGGTGCCGACCGACCCGTAGAAACCGGACAGCCATTGACGCCCCTGCCAGAAGCCGGGCAGGTATTCGGAAAGATGCGGGTCTGCCGATGGCACCAGCAGCGCGTCGATGCCCTCTGCGGCCATTGCCTGGCGCACGCGCGCCAGGCGCTCCGGCACACGTTGCTCAATCGAGGTCTGAACGTTCATGCGCACTCCTGCGAAAACATCTCTGCTAATCCAGACTGTGGATAATGGAACAGCCATCAGAGCCCTGCAATCGCGGCGACCGGCTAGCCGCAGCCAATGCCCGGCACGCCCTCTGCAATCAAGACATTTCCTACAGCAGAACCAGGACCACCGATCACATCCTGATGAACTTCCACAAAGCGCTGGCTTCACACACAGTACATTCATAGCAGACAGGCCAACCAACATGCCCGCTGCCTGCGACTCGAAAACCGGCGTGGTGCTGCTTGACACCCGCGAACACACACCTGACCACGAACATGCCGTTCACCTCAAGCTCGCCGATGGCCTGGCTCAGTTGCTCGGCTGCCCACACATAGAACCTGCCCAGCCTGCCACGGCTACAGACCGCTACTACTATTTACCGACCGAAACGCTAGTCGACCCACAGCGCCATGCCGCCATGGGCATTCGTACCGAGCAAGACCTGTTCGGCGGACTGGTCGCTTACCCCTACATGGCAACCAAGGCGATCTCCCATCCGCTGCCGGCCGACGCCAGCTTCCCGCCAGGCTGGACCGACGCCTTCGCCCTGCAGGCCAGCGATGCGCTGCTGCGTGGCTACACCGTGTTCAGCAAAACCGATGCCCGCAACGCCGCACGCTTGCTGCTGCGCGATGGCCCGCTGCGCGTCAAGCCCGTGCTGGCTTGTGCCGGTCGCGGACAACAGGTCATCGACACGGCGGATGCGCTGGAGCCTTTGCTCGCCGACATGGATGACCAGGCCCTGGCCGTCTGGGGGCTGGTGCTCGAAGAAGACCTGAGCGAGGTACAGACCTTCAGCGTCGGTCAGGTCCGGGTCGCCGGCCTGACCTGCAGCTATCACGGCACCCAGCAGCTGACGCACGACCACCAGGGCACGGAAGTCTACGGCGGCTCAGACCTGGTCGTGGTACGCGGTGATTACCAGGCACTGCTGCAGTTGCCGATGGAAGACCACCTGCGCCTGGCGATCAACCAGGCAATGGCCTACGAACGGGCGGCCGAGCAGCACTTCCCGGGCTTTGTGGCATCACGGCGCAACTATGACATCGCTCGCGGCACGACCGCTCAAGGCCACCTGCGCAGCGGCGTGCTTGAGCAATCCTGGCGCCTGGGGGGCGCCAGCAGTGCAGAACTCCTTGCCCTGCAAGCCTTCGCCGATGAGCCAACGCTGCAACGGGTTCGCGCTTCCACCCATGAAGTGTTCGGTACGCCCGACTTGCCCACTGACGCCACCCTCTTCTACCAAGGAATCGACAGTGAACTCGGACAATTCAGCAAATTTGCGCGGATTCGCGAACATGACCATTCAGAGTGAGACCATAGAGCTGCACGTCGAAAATGACAGCATCGTCGGCACCCTGGTCAGCCCTGGCAGCAAGATGCCAGGCATGCTCTTCGTCCACGGCTGGGGCGGCAGCCAGCAGCGCGATCTGGCCCGTGCCCGGCATATCACCGGGCTTGGCTGCGTGTGCATGACCTTCGACCTGCGCGGGCACGAGAAAACCGAGAGCCAACGCCTTACCGTCACGCGCGCACAGAACCTCAATGATTTGCTGGCAGCCTATGACCGCCTGGCCAGCCATCCGTCCGTGGACAGCAGTGCCATTGCCATCATCGGCAGCAGTTACGGTGGCTACCTTGCCACCTTGCTGACCCGGCTGCGGCCCGTGAAGTGGCTGGCACTGCGGGTGCCGGCCATGTATTGGGACGACGAGTGGGACAGGCCCAAGCAAACCCTCGACCGGCAGCGGCTGAACGCCTATCGCCAGCGCCAGCTTGGCCCGGCGGACAACCGCGCCCTGGCCGCCTGCGCCGAATTCGGCGGCGATGTGTTACTGGTGGAGTCCGAACACGACGATTATGTGCCCCACAGCACACTGATGAGCTACCGCTCGGCATTCATCAGCGCCCACTCGCTGACCCATCGCATCGTCGACGGCGCCGACCACGCGCTGTCCAGCGAAGAAAACCAAAAAGCCTACAGTTCAATCCTCGCCGCCTGGATCAGCGAGATGGTCGTCGGTGCACGCCTGGACCGCTACCCGCACTACGCGCCCTGGTATGCCTGAGGCTCGCCGACCTGGCAGTGCAAGCCGCCATCGGCACCGCGCACGAGGCTGCGCAGTGCTTGGTAGGCGGCAAAGTTGACGCCACGTGCCTGGTGCTGGCACAGCAGGTCGAGGAAGGGTTCCTCGACGAAGCTCGCCGCCGCCGCCGCCCATGCCTGGCGCGATTGCCATTGCAGACACTGCAATACCCGGCTGCCATCGTCGCTGGCCTGGATACTCACGCCCTGCAAGCCTTCACAGCGCGCTGCCAATTGCTCGCTGCGCGCCACCAGCGCCTGGGCCAACGCCACTTGGCGCATGGCCGGCACTTCATACTCGATCATCTGGGTAAACCACAGAGAATGAGGCATTGCCCTCATGAACAGTCTCCTTGCTCTGGACGCTATCTGCGTGATGGTGAGCAGGGTAAGACCTCAAGTTAAGTCAAGGTCAAGTGGTTTTTCCGCCACCCGACACGCCCAGCCTTGGCCTAAGCTGAAACCGCGAAGCGGCGTCGGTAGTCACTGGGGGTCATACCGGTGATGCGCTGAAACACCTTTCGAAACGCTCCCGGGTCCTGATAGCCGACACCCCAGGCAATCTGCTCGACACTGCGCCGGGTAAATTCCAGCAACCGACAGGCGCGCCCTACCCTGACTTGCTGGCAATACTCAGTCGGCCGCAAACCGGTGGCAGCGCGAAAGCGCCGCAGAAAGGTCCGCTCTTCCAGACCTGCACACGAAGCCATGGCTGCCAGGTCCGCGTCCTGCCCACCGCTGCCCTGCAACCAGTGCTGCACCTTGAGCACCGCCTCGTCGCCATGGTCGAGGCGGGGGTGGAACAACGCCCCAGGCAACGGCGCTATTACCGGCTCGACCGCCAGGTAACGAGCGGTCTCGCGGGCCACTGTCGCCCCCAGAAACCGCTCAAGCAGGCGTAACCCCAAGTCGGTCCAGGCCATCAACCCGGCTGAGGTCATGATGTCACCGTCGTCCAGTAGCGGTTGGTTGGTCTCCACCCGCACCTTGGGGAACCGCTGCGCAAGTGCTTGTACGTAGTTCCAGTGGGTACAGGCCGGGCGCCCGTCGAGCAGCCCGCTGGCCGCGATGAAAAACACGCCGATGCACACCGACGCCAGCACCGTGCCGCGCCCATGTAACTGGCTTAACGACGCGCGATGGCGCGCGAGCAGTTCCGCGTGCGGTGCCGCCTCCAGGCTCGGCGGAATGATCAGCACACGCAACTCAGGGGCGACATCGGCTTGGCTATCCTCAACCCGCTGCAGCAACCCGGCATCATCGAGCTGCCAGTGGCTGACGCGAATCTGCGGCAACTCGACAGCGCCCAGCTCGGCGGCAACCCGGTTGGCCACCGTGAACAGGTCGGCCAGGCCATGCACGGCCGCACGCTGCGCCCCAGGGTAGAGCAGCAGGCCGATGTCCAGGCTGGAAGGGTTGTCAGTTTTTGCCCTCATTGTGTCGGTCGTGCCAATCCTCAGGTCGATGCGCACAGCCTATAACTATCGTCAGCCAACGACTACTGCCGCAGGAGGCAACATGAGCAAGCAAGCGCTGATCATCATCGACATCCAGAATGACTATTTCCCAGGCGGCAAATGGGCCCTCGACGGCGCAGACCAGGCAGCCGACAACGCCGCCCGGCTATTGGCTGCCGCCCGCGAACGAGGCGATCTGGTGGTGCATGTACGGCATGAATTCGAAAGCGCCGATGCGCCGTTCTTCGCACCGAACTCACCCGGCGCGGCCATCCATGCCAAGGTCGAACCCCGGGCCGGCGAGCCGGTGGTGCTCAAGCACAAGGTCAATGCGTTTCTCGGCACCGACCTCAAGCAGACGCTGGACCAGCAGGGCGTTCAAGCCCTGACCATCGTCGGCAGCATGAGCCACATGTGCATCGACGCGGCCACCCGCGCCGCCGCCGATTATGGCTACGAGGTGACCGTGGCTCACGATGCCTGCGCGACCTTGCCCCTGGAATTCGCTGGCAAACAGGTGCCAGCGGCCCATGTGCACGACTCGGCGATGGCCGCCCTGGCGTTTGCCTATGCCAAGGTGGTCAAGACCGATGAGCTGCTGGGCGGCTGATTGAAGCAGCCCCTGGCAGGCGATCAGATCACCACGTTGCGAACAAAGCGCACAGCCACGGCGCCATCGTTGCGATAGGCATAGCGGCAGTTGCTCGGAAACACATGGAACTGGCCGACCTGCAGGCGATGCTCGGCCTCTTCGATGACCAGCGTGAGCTGGCCTTCGGCGACGTAGATCTGCTCGCTCCAGCCATCTGCATCGGCCTCGCTGACATAACACTCGCCCGGTGCCAAGGTCCATTCCCAAAGCTCGACCTCACGCCGGGCGGTGCTGCTCCCCAGCAGCACCGCCCGGCTTTGCGGATGTTCACCGGCCCAGGCCAGCTCATCGATGCGGCTCGGGTCGCGTTGCTCGGGTGCCTGGATCAAGGTACTGAATGCCACGCCCAAGGCTTCTGCAATCAGGTCGAGGGTGGTGAGGCTGACATTCTTCTCACCCGCCTCAATCGCCACCAGCATCCGCCGGCTGACACCAGAGCGCTCGGCCAAGGCTGACTGGCTCATACCCGCAGCGTGACGCAGGCTGCGCACATTAAGGCTGACATGCTGCAACACCGATGCTCGGTGTGTGGAATTTTTGTGCACTCTATTGCTCGCTGGTCGTGGCTGCGCAGTATACTGCCCACTTTGCGCAGATTGTGCGCCGCCCCTTCCGAGTGTGCAAGACCATGAGCCAACCCATCAGCAAGCCAAGCACCGCCGTTTCCTTTCGCCTGAGCAAGGCCGAACTGGTACTGGTCTTCATTACCATGCTGTGGGGCGGCACCTTTTTGCTGGTGCATAACGTGATGACGGTAAGCGGCCCGATGTTCTTCGTCGGCCTGCGCTTCGCTGCGGCGGCGTTGTTCGTGGGGGTGGTCTCGGCGCGTGCGCTGCCTGGGCTGACACTCACCGAGCTCAAGGCCGGTGTGCTGATCGGCGTATCGATCATGCTGGGCTACGGGTTGCAAACCATGGGCCTGCAGACCATCAGCAGCAGCCAGTCAGCGTTCATCACCGCCTTGTATGTGCCCTTCGTACCGGTGCTGCAATGGCTGGTGCTCGGCCGACGCCCCGGCCTGATGCCGAGCATTGGCATCTGCCTGGCATTCCTTGGCCTGATGCTGCTGGCAGGGCCAGAGGGTGGCACCTTGCACTTCAGCGAAGGCGAGCTGGTGACCTTGGTCTGCGCCATCGCCATCGCTGGCGAAATCATCCTGATCAGCCGTTATGCCGGACAGGTCGACGTTCGCCGCGTAACCGTGGTGCAGCTGGCGACCGCCTCGTTGCTGTCATTCCTGATGATCGTACCAACCCAGGAACGCATTCCCGATTTTTCCTGGCTGCTGCTGGCTAGCGCCCTGGGGCTTGGCGCCATGAGCGCAGTGATCCAGGTGGCAATGAACTGGGCACAGAAGTCGGTTTCACCCACCCGTGCCACCCTGATCTACGCCGGTGAGCCTGTGTGGGCCGGGATCGTCGGGCGCCTCGCCGGCGAGCGCCTGCCTGGCGTCGCGCTGATCGGCGGGCTGCTGATCGTCATCGCCGTGGTGGTCAGCGAACTGAAGGTGCGCCGCCTGCGCGAAAACACCGAAGCGCACGAAGCGCTGGACGAACGCGAGCAGCAGGCCGGGCTGTAAAGCGGCCAACTGCAGCTATGCTTTGTAAAAAACTGTTATAAAAAAATACCTTGTCACACCGTATTTGTACGATTCTGCGACAGCTTGCGTGTTGGTGATCAACTGCTCGGCACGTATGATCCTTGGCAAACCTCTCCAGAATAGAACGCTATGTCCTTGATAGTGCTATTGCTTCTGCCGTTCGTGGGCAGTTGCCTGGCAGCCGTGCTGCCGCACAACGCACGAAACGCCGAGTCCATACTCGCCGGGCTTGTCGCCCTGGTCGGTACGGTCCAGGTAGCACTCCTGTACCCCCAAGTCGCCCACGGTGGCGTGATTCGCGAGGAATTCCTCTGGCTGCCCAGCCTGGGGTTGAACCTCGTATTACGCATGGACGGCTTCGCCTGGCTGTTCTCACTGCTGGTACTGGGCATCGGCACACTGGTGTCGCTGTATGCGCGCTACTACATGTCGCCCCAGGACCCGGTGCCGCGCTTCTTCGCCTTTTTCCTGGCGTTCATGGGCGCCATGCTGGGCCTGGTGATCTCTGGCAACCTGATCCAGCTGGTGTTCTTCTGGGAGCTGACCAGCGTGTTCTCCTTCCTGCTGATCGGTTACTGGCACCACCGCGCCGACGCCCGTCGCGGCGCTTACATGGCGCTGATGGTCACCGGTGCCGGTGGCCTGTGCCTGCTGGTCGGTGCCCTGCTGCTGGGCCACGTGGTCGGCAGCTACGACCTGGACAAGGTCCTGGCCGCTGGCGACCTTGTTCGCCAGCACGCGCTGTATCCGGTGCTGTTGCCCCTGATCCTGGTGGGCGCCCTGAGCAAGAGTGCGCAGTTTCCCTTCCAGTTCTGGCTGCCCCACGCGATGGCGGCGCCGACCCCGGTGTCCGCCTACCTGCACTCGGCAACCATGGTCAAGGCGGGGGTGTTCCTGCTGGCGCGGCTTTGGCCGGTGCTGTCTGGCAGTGAGGAGTGGTTCTGGATCGTGGGGGGCGCTGGCGCTATCACGCTGCTGCTCGGCGCTTTTGCCGCGATGTTCCAGAACGACCTCAAAGGCCTGCTGGCCTACTCCACCATCAGCCACCTGGGCCTGATCACCTTGCTGCTGGGCCTGAACAGCCCGCTGGCGGCTGTGGCCGCCGTGTTCCACATCCTCAACCATGCCACCTTCAAGGCCTCGCTGTTCATGGCCGCCGGCATCATCGACCACGAAAGCGGTACGCGCGATATCCGCCGACTTAGCGGCCTGATCCGCCTGGTGCCCTACACCGCCACCCTGGCCATGGTGGCCAGTGCCTCGATGGCGGGCGTGCCATTGATGAACGGTTTCCTGTCCAAGGAGATGTTCTTCGCCGAAACAGTGTTCATCAGCTCTACGGCCTGGGTCGAAGCCGCCCTCCCGGTGATCGCCACGCTGGCCGGTACCTTCAGCGTGGCCTACGCCCTGCGCTTCACCGTCGATGTCTTCTTCGGGCCAACCGCCCAAGACCTGCCCCACACACCTCACGAACCACCCCGCTGGATGCGCGCACCGGTCGAACTGCTGGTGCTCACCTGCCTGGTGGTCGGCATCTTCCCCGCCCAGTCGGTCGGCCCGTTGCTGGCCGCTGCGGCCTTGCCGGTGGTAGGCGGTACGCTCCCGGAATACAGCCTGGCCATCTGGCACGGCTGGAACGCGCCGCTGATCATGAGCCTGGTGGCCATGAGCGGCGGGATCGTGCTGTACCTGCTGCTGCGCAAGCAACTGCGCATGGGCCGCTTCCCCTACCCGCCGCTGATCGAGCGGTTCAACGGCAAGCGCCTGTTCGAGCATGGCCTGGTTCGCCTGATGTTGCTGGCCCGGCGCACCGAAGGCTGGCTGACCACGCGCCGTCTGCAATCGCAACTGTTCATGCTGGTGCTGGCGGCCTTCCTGGCTGGCCTCACCCCCATGCTGTACAGCGGCCTGACCTGGGGAGAGCGCCCGAAAATCCCAGGCTCCGGCGTGTTCGTCGCACTCTGGCTGATCGCGATCGCCTGCGCCATCGGCGCCGCCTACCAAGCCAAGTACCACCGCCTGGCTGCCTTGATCATGGTCAGCGTCTGCGGCCTGATGACCTGCATCACCTTCGTCTGGTTCTCGGCGCCCGACCTGGCGCTGACCCAACTGGTCGTGGAGGTGGTCACCACCGTACTGATCCTCCTCGGCCTGCGCTGGCTGCCACGCCGTATCGAAGGTGTATCACCGCTGCCGGGTAGCCTGGAGCGCGCCCGCATGCGCCGCCTGCGCGACCTGTTGCTGGCAGTTCTGGTGGGCGGTGGCATGGCCGTGCTGTCCTACGCCATGCTCACCCGGCCGACCCCCAACGTCATTTCCTCGTTCTACCTGAGCCGCGCTCTGCCTCAGGGGGGTGGCACCAATGTGGTCAATGTGATGCTGGTCGACTTCCGTGGCTTCGACACCCTCGGTGAAATCACCGTGCTGGTCGCCGTGGCCCTGACCGTATTCGCCCTGCTGCGACGCTTCCGCCCGCCCAAGGAGAGCATGCAACTGCCCGCCCAGCAGCGCCAGCTGGCGCCCGACGTGGTCACTGACCTGATCAACCCGCGCCATGCCACAGACACTGCCCTGGGCTTCATGATGGTGCCCGCGGTGCTGGTGCGGCTGTTGCTGCCGATCGCCCTGCTGGTATCGATGTACCTGTTCATGCGCGGCCACAACCAGCCTGGCGGCGGCTTTGTCGCCGGCCTGGTGATGTCGGTGGCGTTCATCCTGCAGTACATGGTGGCCGGCACCCAATGGGTCGAAGCACAAATGAGCCTGCGGCCGCTGCGCTGGATGGGCACCGGCCTGCTGTGCGCGACCCTGACCGGGGTAGGCGCCATGCTGCTGGGTTACCCCTTCCTGACCACGCACACAGCGCACCTGCACGTGCCCGTGCTCGGGGATGTGCACGTGGCCAGCGCGCTGTTCTTCGATATCGGCGTGTACACCGTGGTGGTCGGTTCGACCCTGCTGATCCTCACCGCCCTGGCGCACCAGTCGGTGCGCGCCTACCGCCCGGGCAACCCGGCGAAATCCAGCCAAGCAGGAGCCGCCTGATGGAAGAAGTCATTGCAGTCGCCATCGGTGTACTGGCCGCCTCCGGGGTCTGGTTGATCCTGCGCCCACGGACCTACCAGGTGATCATGGGCCTGTGCCTGCTGTCCTATGGGGTCAACCTGTTCATCTTCAGCATGGGCAGCCTGTTCATCGGCAAGGAGCCCATCATCAAGGACGGCGTGACCCAGGACCTGCTGCACTACACCGACCCGCTGCCCCAGGCCCTGGTACTGACCGCCATCGTCATCAGTTTCGCCATGACCGCACTGTTCCTGGTGGTGCTGCTGGCCTCACGGGGGCTGACCGGTACCGACCACGTGGATGGCCGGGAGCGTGACGAATGAGTGGTATGAGTCAACTGATCGTCGCCCCCATCCTGCTGCCACTCATCACGGCGGCAATCATGCTGTTGCTGGGCGAGAAACACCGGCGGATCAAGGCGCAGCTGAACCTGCTGTCCACCTTTGCCGGCCTGGCCATCGCGGTCAGCCTGCTGCTGTGGGTCCGCACCCAGGGCCAGGCCGAATCGATCGGCGTCTATTTGCCGGGTAACTGGCCTGCACCGTTCGGCATCGTGCTGGTGGTAGACCACCTGTCTGCGTTACTGCTGACCCTGACCGGCATCATCGGCTTCAGTGCCCTGCTGTTTGCCCGGGCCCGCTGGGACAGCGCCGGCGCCAGCTTCCACGCGCTGTTCCAAATCCAGTTGATGGGCCTGTACGGTGCATTCCTGACTGCCGACCTGTTCAACCTGTTCGTGTTCTTCGAGGTACTGCTGGCAGCGTCCTACGGCTTGCTGCTGCATGGCTCGGGCCGGGCAAGGGTCAAGGCAGGCCTGCACTACATTGCCATCAACCTGTTCGCTTCGTCGTTGTTCCTGGTGGGCGCGGCGATGCTCTATGGCGTGACGGGCACCTTGAACATGGCCGACCTTGCGCTGAAGATCCCGCTGGTGCCGGAGGCCGACCGTGGCTTGCTGCATGCGGGCGCCGCGATACTGGCCATGGCGTTTCTGGCCAAGGCCGGTATATGGCCGCTCAACTTCTGGCTGGTACCGGCGTACGCGTCGGCCAGTGCACCGGTTGCCGCGCTTTTTGCCATCATGACCAAGGTCGGCCTGTATGCCGTGCTGCGCCTGTGGACGCTGCTGTTCTCCGGGCAAGCCGGCGCCTCGGCACACTTCGGTGGCGAGTGGCTGGTTTACGGCGGCCTGGTCACACTGGCCGTGGCAGCGGTGTCGATACTGGCCGCACAGCGCCTGGAGCGCATGGCTGCCCTGAGCATTCTGGTTTCCGCCGGCACCCTGCTCGCGGCCGTCGGTTTTGCCCAGCCAGCGCTGACCGGCGCGGCATTGTTCTACCTGGTCAACTCGACGCTGGCGTTGTGTGCCCTGTTCCTGCTCGCCGAGCTGATCGAGCGCTCGCGCTCGGCCAACGAAGCGCCGCTGGACGATGAAGAAGATGCCATGCCTTCGCCGCTAGAGTCACTGCACCCGCCCAAAGGCATCAACCTCGATGACGAGCAAAAGGCCGTGATCGGCCAGATCATCCCATGGACCATGGCCTTCCTTGGCCTGAGCTTCATCGCCTGTGCGTTGCTGATCATTGGCATGCCGCCGCTTTCGGGCTTTGTCGGTAAACTCAACCTGATCAGTGCGCTGCTCAACCCGCTGGGGCTGGGTATAGCGCCAGAGCAACCGCTGACAGCTGCAGGCTGGGGCCTGGTGGCACTGCTTATCCTGTCCGGCATGGCGTCGCTGATCGCGTTCGGCCGCGTGGGCATCCAGCGTTTCTGGAAGCCCGAAGAGCGCCCCTCGCCGCTACTGCGTCGCTATGAGTGCCTGCCGATCGTCATCCTGCTTGGCCTGTGCATTATGCTCAGCCTCAAGGCCGAGCCGTTGCTGCGCTACACCCAGGACACGGCCGCCAGCCTGCAGGTGCCCGACACCTACATCAAGGCGGTGATGGCCGCCCGGCCGATCCCTGGCCCGACCTCCCTCGCGGTGGAGGCGCTGCCATGAACCGTCTGTTTCCCGCCCCACTGCTGTCGGTCTCGCTGTTCGGCCTGTGGTTGCTGTTGAACCTCTCGGTCAGCCCCGGCAACCTGCTGCTCGGTGCCATCCTCGGCATCTTTGCGCCACTGCTGATGGCACCGCTGCGCCCCCAGCACGCCTATGTGCGGCGCCCCTGGGTGGTTGCCAAGCTCATTGCCCGGGTAGGTCTCGATGTGATCGTGTCCAACCTGCTGGTAGCCCGTGGCGTTCTGCGTGCCGGCAAGCAGCCGCCGCGCTCGGCGTTCGTGCACATTCCGCTGACGCTGCGCGATGCCCATGGTTTGGCCGCGCTGTCGATGATCACTACCGTTGTACCGGGTACGGTCTGGTCGGAACTGGCCCTGGACCGCAGCGTGCTGCTGCTGCATGTGTTCGACCTGGAGGATGAAGCCGCCTTCATCGAGCACTTCAAGGACACCTATGAACGCCCGCTGATGGAGATTTTCCAATGACAGGCCTGCTCGCCAACGCTGTACTCGCCAGCCTGTTCATCTTCGCCCTGGCAATAGCCCTGGCGCTGATCCGGCTGTTCCGCGGCCCATCCGCCCAGGACCGGGTCCTGGCGCTGGACTACCTGTACATCCTGGCCATGCTGACGATGCTGGTGCTGGGGATCCGCTATGCCAGCGACACTTACTTCGAAGGTGCGCTGCTGATTGCGTTGTTCGGCTTTGTCGGCTCGTTCGCCTTGGCCAAGTTCCTGCTACGTGGTGAGGTGATCGAATGACCGAAACGCTAGAACTGCCCTTCTGGCTGGAGCTGGTCACCGCCGCGCTGCTGCTGATCGGCAGCCTGTTCGCCTTGATAGGTGCCGTGGGCCTGCTGCGCCTGAAAGACTACTTCCAGCGCATGCACCCACCCGCGCTGGCTTCGACCATTGGCGCATGGTGTGTTGCCCTGGCCTCGATCATTTACTTTTCGTGGCTCAAGGACGCCCCCATCCTGCACGCCTGGCTGATCCCGATTCTGCTGTCGATCACGGTACCGGTCACCACGCTGTTGCTGGCCAGGGCTGCGCTGTTTCGCAAGCGGATGTCAAAAGAGGCGGTTCCCGACGAAGTCAGCAGCGGCGGAGATCGCGGCCACTGACCGCTTGCAGCTTCAACCTTGGCTGAGGCGCTGCAACTCGCGCCGAACCATGGCGGCGTACGGTGGCGGGCTGAGTTGATACAGCTCACCTGCCACCCAGGTCAGCCAAGCCCCTTGCAAGTCTTCACGCCGAGCCAACAGCCGCCCGGCTTGCGCTACAGCATCCGCCTGGTGCTGCTGATGGAACTCGGCACGCGAAACCGGCGTTTTGCTGCAGTCCGTCATTCACTGGCCTTGAACGTGGTCAGCTCACCCTTGCGCCATTTCGCGACTTTGCCGGTCACTGCCTTGAGCAGCTTGCCCAGCCCTTCCTGTACTTGCTGTTGCGCGGCAAACACCAACATCACGCCATGGCCTTCACGCAACACGATGCCCTCGCCTTCTGGCACCGAAACAAAGGCATAGTCGCCTACGCCGTAGACGTTGAGCTTGATATCACGAAAGCGCATTTCAAGCTTGCCACCTTCGCGGCTAGGCAATACTGCGGCGCGAAAGTGATCGCCTACCTTCAGTTCCAAACGTTGTTTGTCATCGACCACCAATGCGCTCTCGGTGTCGATTTCGGCCATGTACAAGCCTTCTGGACTCTGTTCGGTAACATAGATAAAGCGGCCCTGGAACAGCTGGGCCAATTTACCGCGCAGATCGCCAAGGGCGAACAGGGCGTGGGTATCAAGTGTGCTGACTGCCAATGAAGTGATCCTCAACCGGTTACATCCCGCCCCCACACACGCTCGGTGAGGCACGGCCATTACGTATCGATAGGCGAAAAGAATATTAAAGCGATGCGCTGATGTCTGTGCAGGCTGGCGATGCAGCATGCAGGATTCTTTACTCTGGCTTGCCAGATCTGGCTTCAATACAGGTTTTCGGCAAACACCCACACGGGAAGCGTAATGCCTGACAACAAACCCGCCAGAAAAGATGCGAGAGGCAGTTGCAGAGCGCTCGACAGAACGGGCTCTGAAATCCATCAGCGCATTTCTGGGGAAGGAATATGCACGAAAACACCGAAATCCGTCGAGAGGCAAAAAACATTTCTTACCTTGCCAACGCCAGTGCGCCGTCAGGCGGCCAGCCCTTTCCTGAGTTGCTGCAACCAAGCCGCCTGGCACTCCACGGCCTCATCACGCGTGGCGAACGCAGTGCCACGGCGCTCGCCATTGACCAGCACCACCCAGCAAATACGCTTGCCCAGCGCCTGCAAGGTGGCAGGAACACCAGAGCCAATCATCACGGCTACATCGACTCGGCTATTCATCACTCCCTCCGGAATTTAATTAGCACCCTAACGATAAAGCCATGATACGCCTGCCCGCTGGCAGGAAACAGCGCATCTCGGTACAGCAGTGTTACGCCACAAGCAACAAATTCCGGAGCGTACTCAGCAAAAAACGCAAAAAGCCCCTGGGATTTCTCCGTGGGGCTTGGCGTACTGCGCTCGGTCAGATCTGCCGCTGGTGGCGGTCGAGCTGCTCGTGGCGTTCCTGGGCTTCGATGCAGTACTTGGTGGTCGGGCTGATCAGCAAACGCTTCAGGCCAATCGGCTCACCACTGTCATCGCACCAGCCGAAGCTTTCGTCGGTGATACGGTCCAGCGCCATTTCCAGCTGTGGCAGCAAACGCTGATCGCGGTCGATGGCATTGACCAACCAGCTACGCTCTTCTTCTACCGAAGCCACGTCAGCAGGGTCCGACGGAGTGTCCAGGCCCTCGATGGTGGCACGGCTCAACTCGATGCGCTCATGGGTTTCGACTTTCATCGACTGCAGCAGGCCGGAGAAGAAGGCGAGCTGATCAGCGTTCATGTAGTCATCGGCCGACATGGCCAGCAACTGTTCCTTGGTCATCGATTTCTCTATGAAAAATGTGCATTTGGGCGATTCGGGTGCCGCCGACGCCAGTGCATCGGCAGCGGAATTCTTCAAGCGCCAACCGGCACTCTTTTACAGGGGGCGGCAGTCTAAGGCGCCACGTCGCGTGGAGCAACTGCAATCGGATGCGAATTTGATTCACTTTGCCCAGAATCCGCTGGTCGGTGCTCTGGTGGCAGGACTTGGGGTTGCGTCTGGGCTGACAGGTGCATGTCTTGGGTTATGCAGCGCCTATGAGATCGAGCGCCGCGCGGGCGGCGCTCGATCTCATAGGCGCCATCCAGCTCACGCCATACCTACAGCCGGGATCAACGATCCTTGAACTGCGCCTCACGCTTGGCGATAAAGGCGCTCATGCCTTCCTTCTGGTCTTCAGTAGCAAAGGCCGCATGGAACACCCGACGCTCAAAGCGCACCCCCTCGCTGAGGGTAACCTCAAAGGCCCGATTGACACTCTCCTTGACCATCATGCTCACCGGAATCGACTTGCTGGCAATGGTCGCCGCCACCTTCAGCGCCTCTTCAACCAGCTCAGCCTGCGGCACCACACGCGCCACCAGCCCAGCCCGCTCGGCCTCCTCGGCCCCCATCAAGCGGCCCGTCAGGCACAGTTCCATCGCCTTGGCCTTGCCCACGGCACGGGTCAGCCGCTGGGTACCACCCATGCCCGGCAATACCCCAAGGTTGATCTCAGGCTGGCCAAACCTGGCATTGTCAGCCGCCAGAATGAAGTCGCACATCATCGCCAACTCACACCCCCCACCCAGGGCAAAACCCGACACCGCAGCAATGATCGGTTTGCGTCGATTGGCAATCCGGTCAGCGTCACTGAACAGGTCGTCAACGTAGATTTGAGGGTACTTGAGATCGGCCATTTCCTTGATATCAGCACCTGCGGCAAAGGCCTTGGCCGAGCCGGTCAGTACCACGCAGCCGATATTCGGGTCGCGTTCGAGCTGGTCCAGGGCCTGGTTGATCTCGCCGACAATCTGCGCGTTGAGCGCATTGAGTGCCTGAGGCCGGTTAAGGGTGATCAGGCCGACCTTGCCGTGGATGTCCAACAGGATGGTTTCGAATGCCATGCAGACTGCTCCTTCAAAGATTGCGCGCAATGACCATGCGCTGAATGTCGCTGGTGCCTTCGTAAATCTGGCAGACCCGAACGTCGCGGTAGATCCGCTCCAGCGGGAAGTCACTCAGATAGCCATAACCACCTAGGGTCTGCAAGGCGTCCGAACAGACCTTTTCGGCCATTTCCGAGGCGAACAGCTTGGCCATCGACGCCTCCGTCAAGGCCGGCCGCCCGGCATCACGCAGCGCAGCAGCGTGCAACACCATCTGCCGGGCCACGGCAATACGCGTGGCCATGTCGGCCAGGCGGAAGGCAACGGCCTGGTGCTCGATCAACGGCTTGCCAAAGCTCTGCCGCTCCTTGGCATAGTCGCGGGCCACCTCGAAGGCCGCACGCGCCATACCGACCGACTGCGACGCAATACCGATGCGGCCACCTTCGAGGTTGGCCAGGGCGATCTTGTAACCCTGCCCTTCTTCGCCCAGGCGATTGGCAACAGGCACCCGCACATTGTCGAAGACGATCTGGCAGGTGTCCGAGGCATGCTGCCCGAGTTTGTCCTCGACCCTGGCTACCTGATAGCCCGGCGAGTCGGTCGGCACGATGAACGCCGTGATGCCCCGCTTGCCGGCCTGCGGGTCGGTGACGGCAAAGACAATGACCACGCCGGCATTCTGCCCGGAGGTGATGAACTGCTTGCTGCCGTTGAGCACATAGTGGTCGCCATCCAGACGCGCGCGGGTCTTCAGGCTGCTGGCATCGGAGCCGGCCTGCGGCTCGGTCAGGGCAAAGGCCCCGATCATCGAACCGCTGGCCAGCGGGGCAAGAAACTGCTGCTTCTGCTGCTCGGTGCCAAACTTCAGGATGGGCACGCAACCCACCGAGTTGTGCACGCTCATGATGGTCGAACAAGCACCATCGCCTGCGGCAATTTCTTCCAGGGCCATGGCGTACGCCACATAGCCCGTGTCGCTGCCACCGTACTGTTCCGGCACCAGCATGCCGAACAGGCCCAGGGCGGCCATCTCGTCAATGGCTTCCCGCGGGAACCGGTGTTCCTTGTCCCACTGCTCGGCGAACGGGCGCAGGCGCTCCTGGGCAAAGTCACGCACGGCGTCGGCGATCTGTTGTTGCTCATCAGTTACCAGCATGGCTCACCTCAGTACAGGCATTCGACGGCCATGGCCGTAGCCTCGCCACCGCCAATGCAGATGGCCGCCACGCCGCGGCGCAGGTTGTTCTGGCGCAGGGCCGACAGCAAAGTCACCAAAATGCGTGCGCCCGAGGCGCCGATCGGGTGGCCCAAGGCACAGGCACCGCCATGGATATTGACCTTGTCGTGTGGCAGGTCGAGGTGCTTCATGGCTGCCAGGGTCACCACGGCAAACGCTTCGTTGATCTCGAACAAGTCCACCTCGGCCAGGTTCCAGCCGGTACGTTTCATCAGTTTGTCGATGGCCCCGATCGGCGCCGTGGGGAACAGCGCGGGCGCATCGGCGAAGGCGGCGTGCCCATGGATCACGGCCAAAGGTTTCAAACCGCGCTTTTCGGCTTCGCTGCGGCGCATCAGCACCAGCGCAGCAGCGCCGTCGGAAATAGAGCTAGCGTTGGCGGCCGTCACCGTACCGCCTTCACGGAAGGCCGGTTTAAGCTGCGGGATCTTGTCCAGGCGCGCCTTGGGCGGTTGTTCATCATCCTTGATAACGCGTTTTTCCTTGCCTTCAGTGACCTCTACCGGAACGATCTCGGCACTGAAGCGGCCCTGCTTGATAGCGTCCTGAGCACGCGTCAGCGAGCTGATGGCAAAGGCATCCTGGGCTTCGCGGCTAAAGGCGCCAGCCTGCGCACAATCCTCGGCAAAGGTGCCCATCAGGCGGCCCTTGTCGTAAGCGTCCTCAAGGCCGTCCATGAACATGTGATCAATGATCTTGCCGTGCCCCATGCGGTAGCCGCCGCGGGCCTTGTCCAGCAGGTAGGGCGCGTTGGTCATGCTCTCCATGCCACCCGCCACCACCACGTCGGCGCTGCCGGCCAGCAGCAGGTCATGGGCCATGATTGCGGCCTGCATGCCCGAGCCACACATCTTGTTCAAGGTGGTGCAGGTGGTGTGTTTGTCCAGGCCTGCGCCCAGCGCTGCCTGGCGCGCAGGGGCCTGGCCCAGGCCTGCCGGCAGCACGCAACCGAACAGTACCTGTTCGACGCAGGTAGCTTCGATGCCAGCGCGCTCGACGGCGGCGCGGATTGCCGCGGCACCCAGCTGCGGCGCGGTGAGGCTCTTGAGGTCGCCCTGCAGGCCGCCCATGGGCGTGCGCACGGCGCTGACGATGACAATCGGGTCGTTGGCGAGGGTCATGTTCATTACTCCTTACTTGGCAGCCATGCGCAGCGCGCCGTCGAGGCGGATCACCTCGCCGTTGAGCATGCTGTTCTCGATGATGTGGCGGGCCAGTGCGGCGTATTCCTGAGGGCGGCCCAGGCGCGGCGGGAATGGCACCCCGGCGGCCAGCGAGTCACGCACTTCCTGAGTCATGCCGGCCATCATCGGGGTCTCGAAAATACCCGGGGCGATGGTCATCACGCGGATGCCGAAACGCGCCAGCTCACGGGCGGTTGGCAGCGTGAGGCTGGCAATGGCGCCCTTGGACGCCGCGTAGGCGGCCTGGCCGATCTGCCCGTCATAGGCGGCAATGGACGCGGTATTGATGATTACCCCCCGCTCACCGCCCTCGTCCGCCGGCCCCTCGGCCATCGCCGCCGCTGTCAGGCGCAGCAGGTTGAAGCTGCCGATCAGGTTGACGTTGATGACTTTGGCGAAACTGGCGAGGCCATGCGGGCCTTGCTTGCCCAGGACTTTCTCGGCGCCGACGATACCGGCGCAGTTGACCAAGCCATGCAGGCTGCCAAAAGCGCTGACGGCGGCGTCGACCGCAGCCTTGGCGGCCTGCTCGTCGCTGATGTCGGCGACCGCGAAGCGGGCGTTTTCGCCCAGTTCACGTGCCTTGGCTTCGACCGCCTGGGCATTGAGGTCGACCAGCATGACCTTGGCACCGGCCTCGATCAGCATCTGTGCGGTGGCGGCACCCAGCCCGGATGCGGCGCCACTGACGATAAAGTGTTTGTTGGCTATTTGCATGGTGTCGTTCCTTTAGGCACTGGCGTGAGCGGCCAGTTGCGCCTGTTGTTTGGCGATTTCCTGGTTGCGCAGGATGAAGCGTTGCAGCTTGCCGCTCGGGGTCTTGGGCAGCTCGCTGACGAATTCGATTTCGCGGGGGTAGGCATGCGCGTACAAGCGCTTGCGCACATGCTGGCGCAGGGTTTCTTCCAGCTCGGGGGTGCCCTCCACGCCTTTGGCCAGTACGACGAACGCTTTGATCAGCTCGGTGCGCTCAGGGTCGGGCTTGCCAACCACGGCCGCCTCGATCACCGCCGGATGCTCGATCAGCGCGCTCTCCACATCGAAGGGGCCAACGCGGTAACCGGAGGTGGTGATCACATCATCGCTGCGGCCGACAAAGCTGATGCTGCCGTCGGCATTGAGCTCAACGGTGTCGCCACTGAGGTAGTACTTGCCCACAAAAGCTTTGGTAGGCACACCGTGGTAACCGCCAAACCAGCACAGCGGCGATTGCTCGCGGTCCACGGCCAGGATGCCGGGTTGCCCGGCCGGCAATTCCGCGCCTTGTTCATCCAGCACGACGATGCGGTGACCGGGAATGGCGAACCCGGCCGAGCCCAGGTGTACCGGGTGCTTGAGGCCATGGTGATTGCACAGCACCATGCCCAGCTCGGTCTGGCCGTAATGGTCGTGAATGGTCACACCCAGCTCGTCCGCGAACCAGCGAATCACCTCTGGGTTGAGGGGTTCGCCCGCGCTGCTGACGACCCGCAGGCGGCCTTTGATCGGCGCGGAGAACTCACTGCCAGCCGCGATCAACAGGCGGTAGGCGGTCGGTGAGCCGGCCAGGTTGGTGATCCCCAGCTTGTCGATGACCCGCGCGCAGCTTTCGACACTGAACGGGCCATCATAGAACGTCGTGGCATGGCCCAGCGACAGCGGGCCAGTAACGGCGTAATAGAGGCCATAAGCCCAGCCCGGGTCGGCCAGGTTCCAGAAGTTGTCCTCAGGAAGCAGGTCGATGGCATCGCGCATGTAGCCCTGGAAGGCGACAATGGCGCGCAGCGGCACTTCGAGGGGTTTGGCCGGGCCGGTGGTACCGGAGGTGAACATCAGCAGGAAGGGGTCATCGCCCGTGCGCATGACCGGCGGGCACTGCTCGTCGGCATTGTCCAGGCTCCGCTGGAAGTCCAGCTCGCCGGCGCGGGCCTGCACGCTGATGATCGTCGGGCAGCCCTGCACTTCATCCAGCTTGGCGCGGTTCTGGCTGTCGGTGACCACCACCTTGGCCCCGGACTGTTCCAGGCGATGTTCGATGGCCTTGGGCCCGAACGCAGTAAACAGCGGCTGATAGACAGCACCCAGGCGCCAGGTGGCGAGAATAGTCACCAGTAATTCGGGCGTGCGCGGCATCAGGCCTGCGACCCGGTCTCCCGCGCCCACGCCCTGTGCCTTGAGTACACAGGCAAAACGGACAGCCTGGGCCTTGAGCTGATCGAAGCTGTAACGCGTGTCGTTGCCATCGCGGTCCACATGGATCAGCGCCAGCGTGTCATTACCGGCGTGCCGATCGCAGCATTCGACACAAGCATTGAGGGCGGCAAGGTTGCCGAGCAGCGCCGTGCTAGCGGCCTGGGCAGGGTCGAACGCTCGAATGGTCTCGGCGTAATCGTGCATCGTCGGACTCCTGGTTTCTTGTTTTTGGAGTTGAGCCATCAGTCCGACGATGTTCGCGCCGCTCAAGCGCGGCGGCAATGGCCAAAGCTGTCAATCTGGATGACCGGTTTGGCCGCCCTTGCTCACCCATCCGCGCGCTCGGCTGCACGCAAGTAGGACTGGGTCAGTCCGTTGATCAGGCGCTCCACATCACTGCCTTGCTGTTCGTGCAGGCGGCTTAGCTGCTCGGCGAGCGCTGTCGGCGACAAGCCAGGCCGTTGAGCCTGTAGCCCAAGCGTACGCTGAGCGTAATCCGCACTGATCGCATCGAACATCCGGCCATGCTGCTGACGCAGAAAACGCCGCCAGAACTCGCGTTGGCCTAGGCTCTCGGTAAGGTTTTCGACAGTCTGCGCGCGGGTAACCCGTCGGAACGCTTCCTCTATCCCGGCCTGCGTCACTTCGCCAGCCTCGGGGTAGCGCATGGCAAAGGGCTGGTTGGGCAGCGTCAAGCGGCTGCGAAGCTGCACCCGGTAAGCCAACCCCAGTGCCAGCTGATCGAAATGCTCACCTGCGGCCATGCGCCGGAGACAGTCCTGATAAGCCACCCTTTCAAGCTGATCCAGGCGGAACAACTGTCGGCCCAGTTCCAACAACTCGCCCCTGCTTTGCGGGTTCACCGCGCGGGCTTCAGCCTGCGCCTCCCTTACCACTACTTGCAGATCACTGAAGCGACTGGCAACCGAGTCCAGGCATGACAACGGCAAGCCGGCCTGCTCAAAGGCTCGTCGGCAGAGCACCGGATCGCCGTCCAGCGCTTCGAGCAACGACCATACGCCTTCCACCAGTGCCGCACGCCCCTCACCGCCCTCAATGTAGTCAGCAGTGCGTTCCAAGCGCGCCAGTATCGTGAACAATCCGCTACTACCGGGTTGCTCCAGCAACCGTAGCCACAGCGCCTCCCGCGTCAACTGGGCCGCAGCATCCGCATGCCCGACCCAGAGCGCCCGAACCCTGGGCAGGTCAAGGAGCGCCGCAGTCTCAGGCAGGTGCCTGTGCTCTTCGATGACATCGAGTGCATACATCCTCTGTAGCTGCATGGCCGACAGTGGGTTGCGCTCAATCAGAATGGCGCGTCGAAACGCATAGGGCATCTGCTGGATCTCGCGCGGCACAGTGCGCAGTTGGTTATCGCGCAGGTCAGCACGTTCCAGCAAGCCACAAAGCTCCAAGCGTTGCGGCCAGGCCCCCAATCGGCAATGACGCAGGTTCAGGCTGCTCAGCCGAGAAAGCTGATGGAACCTCAATTCAAGCGCCTCCAATCGGTTGTAACTGAGGTCAAGATGGACAAGGTTGGGCAGGCTGTGCAGCATTCCGACTGCCTGGGCATCGAGGCGGATCTGATTATGTGACAGCACAAGCGCTTGTACATTCGGTAGATGTGCAATGCCCGCTGGCAGGCGCAGCAACTGATTCTGGCTTAGGTTCAAGCGTGTCAGGGCTGTGAATGGGCGTAAAAAATCGGCCGGAATATCTGTGACCCGCGTATCCATCACGTTCAGCACCGTGATGCGATGAAAATCGATATGCGGCGGTAACGACGGCAGCGTGCGCAGGTGCACGCCGCTCAGCGACAAGGTCCGCTGCCCTGCCCGCCCGTCGACTGCTAGGGCGGTTTCGCCTTGCAACTGCCATGCGCGCAGGATGCTGTCTGCCGTCAACCTGCGCGCGGCTTGCCGCCCATCCTGCAGCTCGGCACCGACCCAGCGGTTCAGGTGCTGCACCAGCTGGTCAAGATCGTCCTGCAACTCCGCCAATTGCTCAAACACTGGTCGCGGTTCTTGCCGCAAACGCGCCTGTTCTTCATCGAGCCCCTGCTCATCCAGGCCCGGGTAGAGCGCACGCAGCTGGTCGCGAATGATCGTCTGCTCATCCCTGGAAGTGCCCGCAGGGTGGTCACTGAGTGGGTACCCAACGCGCCCGTCATCCAGGCGACGCCCTGGATTGAACCAGGCCCCCTGCTCTGGCCATCCAAGCAAACGCGCGATCCCCCAATGAGAACCAGGTAACCGTTGCACGAGTTGCACGCGTAGCTGGTTCGCCGAAGCGCGCTCTGCCAGTTGCATCGCTGCCAGTTGCTTTGACGTCAGCACGGCAAGGATTGCCTCGAATATGCAGCCAGGGTCGCCAAGCGTAACTGCTTGCTGTTCACCCAGCCCGTTGTAGACCTTGAACTCGCCCTCGTGGCGGACCAGTATCCTTTCCGCCTCACTTTGCCCACCGCTGCCGAGGTGTTTGATCGAACGCCCCTCCCACGCGCCGTCGCGCAAATCGATATCGAGCTGTTCCAGTTCGAAGCTATCCAGCAATGCAAGGGCCAACTCGCCTGTCACCTCGCTGTAAGCCGTACTCAGGTAAAGCCCAGCGAGCGCTCGGTTCAAACGCGCCAGGCGCAAGAGCGATCGCGCGTTCTTTGCACACGGCAATGGCAGGCGTTGTTCGACCTGCGCCCGCTCGCGCTCAAGCTCACTCGCCTGGCCGACAACTTCGTTCACGTAGGCCGAAGGCAGGCCAGGAAAGTCGCGCTTGACCAATAGGCTCAGCGGGTCTTCGGCAAGCGGCTGTTCTGTCAGCTGGGTAAACAACTGCGGGCGTAACTCAGCCTCATGCGCCAGTATTTGTGCCAGACCCTTGCCAACCCCTGGGCAGCCTTCACTCCAGGCCAACAGTTCACTGTCGGTAGGCATCAATGTCTTCAAACGGACACGTTTGAAGAACGTTTCGATACGTGCATGGGCCTGGAACGCACGCAGGGTTTGCCCCAGGCTCACCGGGGCCGGTCGATTCTCAACCAGAACACCGCGCAGCTCGTCCTCATCGACGCCGGCCACCTGCAGTATCTGCGCGGCCTGACGCGCGTCGATGGGGGGATGCTGCGGCCATAGCACATCGAGCATACGCTCAGGCGCTTTCCAAGCCTGCGGTTGCTCGCGCATCAATCGCCAGCCGCGCTCGCCGTTGTGCAGCACGACGGGGCCATATCCACCCCCCGCTGCGCGGCGCAGCCGGTAGGGGCCATCAGGGCCTGATCGATGCACTTCGTGGTAGCGCCCGTCCAAACGGATCCAGCGACGATCAGCTACACCATAACGACCATCCTCGAGCAGATCGATGGCGCCTGGCAAGGATCGATAATGCTCTGCATCGTAGTGCCAAAGACGACTGCGCCCGCGTCCCAGGCTCACAGGCTCCAGGCCTGCGACAAACGTGCTGCGCAGTACGCTGACCCCAACCACCACCGCCGCGGTGGCAGCCAGGGTCTCGGCCACCCCAAGCAAATGCTCCAGTGCTTCGTGCTGGTGCCCCCTGGACCAGTCGCTGATCCCTTCGAACACATCCGAGCAGGTCTGGACAACCAACTGACCCAATAACAAGGCCCCCACCACCGGAATAAAAAACCCGGCCAGGTTCACCAAGTCCAGGCCTGCAGCCTTCCACGCTGCGTGCCTGGCGCGCACGGCCTGGGTATCGGCCTCGGCAGTGGGTACCAACAACAAGCGGGCATCATCTTTGACCCGTTGCACTTGCTGGGTTGCCAGCGCCTTAAAAATACCCGCTTGCGGTGTTGCACCTTGGAATTCAAGGTCCGCTTGCTTGTCCTGCAGACGCTTGCCAAGGGTAGTGACGAAAGCTGCGCGGTGCTCAAGGCTGATCAGCTGGGTGAAGTACTGGCGGTAAGCCGCGCCTCGCAGCAGCAACGCCATGGCCCTGTTCATGGCTGCAGCAGTGTCGAACACTCGCAGTGCCTGCTGGGGATCACTGGGCAGGTAAAGTACCAGCCCTCGGTCTTTCCCGGCCGTGTCGCGCAACTGGACCAGCACGCCATCGGCCACCGGTTGCCCAAGGGCCTTGAGCGGCCTGGGTTCACCCTTGAGGCCTAATTGTCGATGCGCTTGACCGTGGTCTGCCACCTCACGCAAGGCAATCTGTACATCAACGTTGATGTTGCCCTGCAACGCGGCCACCTCAGTCGCCAGTTTCAGCCCTGAACGTTTGTCCTCCGCCAGCATCGCCAGGGTGGCGGGCTGGAAGATCCGCTCCAGCTCATCCTGATAGCCCTGGCCAACATCCAGCCTGCGGCAGGCCTTGATCAACACCTCAAGCGACGCATTCAACGGTTGATCGCTGCCTGGCAACACCAGCCCCGAGCCCTGGTAGTAGCTTGCGCCTTCGGCAAAGTTGCGCATTAGCCGCAACAGCCCGTTTTCACGGGTCTGGCTGTACTCGTAGGTCTGCTGCAAGGTGCCTGGCAATGTGCCGATGCGCGGTGCCACCTGCAGCCATTCGAGCTGGGCAAAGGCCTGCCCGTCAGGCACGGGTGCATCCAGTAACTGCTCCAGATGCTTTTCGGCAAACTGCTGGAGCGGCAGCAGTTCAAGCGTGAGCCCACGCAAGCGCGCCTGGCTGGCATGGTGCGCGTTGAGGCTGGTACGCAGGGTGTTGATCTGGCCCTTTGAAGCTCGTTTTAGCCATTGAGGCAAACGGGCGCCGATGAATGCGTCGTGGTCAGTTGTGACAGTAGGCATGGAGGGCTCTTTGGATATCCGATTGAGCCAACCATGTTGCAGACGCGCCAAGTCCAGGCGCAGAGGGAACTGGACCACGCGGCCTAGGGACGACCTTGCAACGGCAGGCTCAACTCATCCTCGGTAAGCCGTAACGCAAGTGCTTCGAAGGCTTGCTCGGTTTCCCGCTTAAGCGCCTCGCAGCGTTGTACATACGCGCCACTGCCAAGGGATTCCTTCTCTTGGTCAAGGGCATCCAACTGCCTGTCGAAGGTGTCGGAAATGCTCGCGTATGGCTCGGGATACCTGGCACGCAGGTACGGCATCCAGAAGTCTCGCTGACTGATGTAGCGAGCCCGCTCATCACCCGCTTCGACGGTCAGGACTGCTGTGTATACCCGATCGAGGTCACCTTGCGAGACGCCGGCAAGCGGACGGAACTGCATGGCCCGGGGCTGGCCAAGCAAGTTCAGGCGGCCCGCCAGGCCCGTACGGTAAGCCAGACTGACCTCGACTTCGTCTACGTCACGCCCCTCGACCGACCGGCCCAGGAAGTCGGCACGGGCGAAGCGCTCCACTTCGTCAAGACGGAACATGCGTTGCGCCAATAACAAGCGGGCGTCACGGGTGGCGATCGGGTCGCCCCCGAACGTCACCTGCAACACCCTCATGCGGACTTCGAGCTGGCTGAAACAATGCGCCACACTGTCAACGCAGGTCCGCGGGTCAGCCGCCCGCTCAAACAGTTCTTCACGAATCTGAGTACTGTTGGTGGCAGCGTCCAGCATCTCCCACACCCTTCGCGACAGGTCTTCGCGCACCAGACGAAAATCGGCGCTGTTGGTCAGTTCTGCCAATAGCAGGAAGAACTGCGTATGGTCAGGCTCTTGCCTCAAGGCATCCCACTGAGCCGATCTGTGTGGCTGATGCTGTTCATCCAGTGCCCCCAGCCAGGTGGCCCTGGCGCGGAGGATATCGGCCTCTTCCCCCTGCAGATGGGCACTAACCGGCTGAACCGCATACAAGCGCTCGCGCTCGGCCACCGTCAGCGGATTACCCTCGACAAGCACCACCTGACGCAAAGCCTGCGGTGCATCGAGCAATGCCTGGGGCAAACTGGAAATCTGGTTGTTTCGCAAGTCGGCATGCTCCAGCAGGCCGCACCACTCAAGGCCCTCCGGCACTGTTTGCAGGCCTGCACGG
The DNA here is from genome assembly GCF_058745025.1 of Pseudomonas sp. E1MeOHC2. Lineage (NCBI taxonomy): Bacteria > Pseudomonadati > Pseudomonadota > Gammaproteobacteria > Pseudomonadales > Pseudomonadaceae > Pseudomonas > Pseudomonas sp. E1MeOHC2. Next base: position 4,216,660 of record NZ_CP196675.1, on the reverse strand, counting down.
TACAGCTGGATTTCGCGCAGGTGGGGCAGCCGGTTAAAGCGCAAGCTGATCGAGCCCAAAGGGTTGCCACTCAAATCCAGCGTGTGCAGGTTGGTAAGCTCGGTCAAGGCGCTCGCAGAAGGCTCGGACATGCGGATCTGGTTGCCGGCCAGGTGCAAATGGCGCAACCGTGGCAAGCTGCTGAGTGCTTGCGGCAACGCACGCAAGGCATTTCTGCTCAAGTCCAGGCGCAGCAACCGCGCAAAACAGTTCAAAAACCCTTCCGGCAGGGTTTGCAGGCGCAACCCCACCAGCACCAAGTCCGTGATATGACCAAAATCAGTACCTGGCGGTATAGAAGGCAGGCTGCCTGCTGGCACGTTCAGAATGTTCAGCTGTAAGCCACCTTGCTCCCCATTTTGATGAACGACCCGTTCACCCTCGAGGCGCCAGGCACGTCGAAACGCATTGGCCACCGCCCGCCTGTGCCCACGTTCAGCATCGGCAACAGCCTCTGTCCAGCGCCCCAGGTTTTCGTCAAGCCGACGGTATTCTTGCTCCTGATACAGCAGGTTGGCATAGGCGGAGTCCGAATTGTTCACCAGCACCTGCAGGAAACGCTCGACCGCATGCTCATCGAATGAGGGATACAAACTGCGAATCCGTCGCCGCAGCATCTGCCTCTGCGCCCCCGCGGAAGCACCCCGGCCACTGAGCAAGTAGCCCACTCGCCCATCGGGCAACCGGTGCAAGGGCGAACCGACTGGCTTGGCTTCACGCCGGCCAAGCAGGCGTAACAATTTCAGCCGATCGCGGGGCAGCCAGCCCTGTATGGACGTACGGATGCGCGCGATCGCACCTTCACCTGTCCATCCCTGTTGCTGCAGGAATGCGGGCGGCAGGCAGGCAGCCAGTACCTCGAACACTCCCTGCGGGTGCGCGACTTCGGTCTCACTGGCACGGCCCATATCGTCGAAAAGTTCAAACCCACCTTCGCGCCAGACCATCACCGTGGCAAGCGGCCCGTCACCTTGATCAGGAAACAGCCGGTCCAGCACCGGCCCGTGGCTTGAGCCATCACGCAGGACCAGGTTCACCTCGCCCGGCGCCAAGCCTCGGCGGCGTAATAGGGCGAACGCCAGGGTAACCGCGTCGGCATGGTAGCTGCTGCGCAGGTAAAGTGCCTCACGCGCCCGGACCAATCGGGCCTCCTGCAGCAGCCCGCGCGCCTGCTCGGCCAATGCCAGCGGCACGCGAGACTCATTTAGCATGCGCTGGCGTGTTTCAGCGCTGGCCATGTTGAGCAGGTCCAGTGCATAGGCGTCCGGCAGCCCTGTAAAACTCTTTTTCAGCGTGGCCAACAGCGGATCATGCGCCAGGTAGCGCTTTGCAAAATGCTCCAGCATCGGCCCTCTTAACTGCTCGGCCGCGGCCTGAATCGTCGGCGTCTGCGCCGAGACGTTCTGCCCTTGCAGGGCTAGCTTGTCTACACACCACTGAAAGGCTTCAGTATCGTCGCTCCCGGCCCCGAGCTGGGCGAAGAACACCTCGATTCTGTCGTCGATGGCAAAACGCTGCAGGGTGTCGCGCAGCCTGACAGGCAGCGGGCGACCTTCTACCAGCAGGCCACGCAGGTGCGCCCCATCGACGCCCGCAACCGTCAGGATGTGCGTGATCCGTTCTGCGCCCAGTGTTGCCGCGTCAGGCCACAAACGTTTGAGCAGCACGTCCGTATCCTGCCACTCCAATGGCCGCTCGTAGCTGAGCCGCCAGGCACGCTCCGCGTTGTTTTCAAGCGAAGGGCCAAATACGCCCGGTCCGTCACGGTGCAGCAACCGCCAAGTACCCGCCGCATCACGCCTGACCCGGTAAAGCTGCCCCTCGCACCGCCACCCATATTCCTGACCATCACTGAGCAGCCCATTGTCGAGTTCGGTCATCGGCGGCACGGTTGAGCGCAGCAGGTACGGCTGCAAGTCGTAGCGCCATAAACGTTGCGTGCCCGCCTCGGTAGTGACCGGTTCCAGTGCTTCGACAAACGCGCTGCGCAGTGCCTGCATGCCCGCCGCAACCGCAGCGCCACCCGCCAGTGTCGAGGCGACCTGAAGCAGGTGCTCCAGCGCCTCGTGCTGGTGCCCCTGCGCCCAGTCGCTGGCGCCCTCGAATACCTGGCCCAGCATTTGCCGGGCCAGATCAGCCAACAGCAGTGTGCCAACGACCGGCACAAAGAGCCCCGCCAAATTCAGCAGCCCCAGCCCAGCCGACGCCAGCGTACGCAACCGCTCGGCGGCGAACCCGGCGTCCGCCTGCGCCGTCGGCACAGCCAGGAACGCCGCATCGGCCTTGATGCGCTGCACATGACCGGCCGCCAAGTGGGCAAATACCTCACCGGTCGTAGTGGTCCGCTCGGGTTCGAGGTCCGGTTGGTCGTCCTGCAGGCGTTTGCCCAGTTTCACCTGATAAACCGCTTGCCCGTCGAGCGCAATGCGACGGGCAAGCGCCTGGCGAAACGGTGCATGGTCCATGGCGGCGGCCAGGGCTTGGTTCGCCGCTGGCCAATCAGCGAAACGGCGCAACGGCTGCTGTGACTCATCGGGTAGGTACAGCAGCACGGCCAACAAGCGTTTCGGGTTGAAGATCAGCCCGGAGATACCCCATGGCGTTCCAACCAGCTCGAATGCGATCGCCCCGTCCACCCGCTGCCCCAGTATCTGCAGAGCCCCCATGTTCAGCTCGTGGTCAGAAGGCAACTCCGGGCGCTTGCCTTGGCCAACCTGACGCAGCATCCGCAGGTCGCTGGCTGAAAGCTGTCCCTTGATGCCCGCCATTTCGACTGCGACCGCCAGTTCCAGGCGCTTGTCTGTGGCCAACTTACGCTGGAAGGCAGACGTCAAAGCCTGGTCAAGATGAGCCTGGTACGCTTTGCCGACGTCAGTACTGCGGCACAGGTTCACGACAGCATCGATTTGCTGGGTAAGGACCTGCTCGGGTTCGCCAGGCGCCGTTGTAGCGTCGATCAACGCGGTGCCTGCAAAGTACGGCTCACCTTTCTTGAAGTTCTGTAACAGCTTCTGCAAGGCCGGCACCGTCACAAAATAGGACTCGAACTCACGCACCTGTCCCTGAACCACCTTCAAGCGTCGTCGCTCTTCACGCCAGTTGACCTTGGGCAAATCGAGATCCAGCGCCAGCTGCTTTTTAATCGCTTGCTCAAGGTGCTGCGCAGCAAACCGCTCAAGCGGCATCAATTGTTGCCAAGCCGCGTTCATGTGCTTCTGGCTCTGTAAATGCGCCGTCATGCAAACGCGCAAGGCGTCCAGCGGCTTTCGTCCGGCACGCTTCAACCAGGTGGGCAATTGCTCGGCAATGAAGTCATTGGCTGGGTGCAGCAGTTTTGGGTGGATCGTCGCTTCGGGCACGGTCGAAGTCCTCAAGGCCTGTTCTGGCCTGCCACCCTGCGCCAGTGCCGTGCGGCCCGGCAGCCGGAAGCGCTCGCCCCTCAGTGCCCCGAACCGCGCGACTGAATCAATGCCCGGTAGTGCCCTGGGTTACAGCCGAACCACTTGCGAAACGCCTTGTAGAACGAACTGCTGTCGGCGAACCCCAGGCGCTCGGCGATTTCGCCCATGGCCGCCTCGTGCTGGCTTAACCAGGTAATTGCCAGCTCACGGCGCACGCTGTCCTTCAACCCTTGGTAGTTCTGCCCTTCTTCGGCCAGACGCCGGCGCAGGGTCGAGGGCGACAGGCACAACTGCCGCGCCAGGTTGTCAGCATCTGGCCAATGCCCCGGGGCCAATTGCATCAGATCAGTGCGGATACGCCGCCCCAAACTGGCAGGGTCGCGGTACTTGACCAGGATGTTGCCCGGTGCCTCGGCAAGGAAGCGCTGTAGTTCCTCTTCGCTGCGCCGCAGCGGCAGCTCCAGGCATTCGGCGGCGATGATCATGCGCGTACGCGGGCGCTCGAACTGCAGGTTTTCCGAAAACATCACCCGGTAGTCGTCGCAGAACGGTGGCTCGGCACAGCGCAGGTCGATGGCCAGAATCGGAATACGCCGCCCGGCCAGCCAGCAGGCCACACCATGCACGATCATCCAGAAGGTGAAATAGGTAAACGCGCGACGCGGTTCGTCACGCGGCTCGTTGATGACGATCTCGGCCAAACCTTCCTGGCGCACCAGGGCCGGTTGCAAGTCTTCGAGCATCAGTGCCAGAAACGTCAACGCGGTTTCCAGGCCCGTGCCCAAGCTTGGCTGGCCCATGCTTGCCCGGCACATGAACGCCAGGCTGCCGCTGCGCAGGCCGCGCGGGTCCATGGCGAAGAACTCGTCGTTGCAGCGCCGCGCCAGCAAACGCCAGAGCCGGGCATAGGACTCGGCGCTCACACGTGCAGCAGGCAGGTGCAACTGGTCGGCGGCAATGCCAGCGCGCGCCAGCAAGCCGTTATCGGGCTCACCAGCAGGGCACGTCTGCAACAGCGCTTCGCGCACCAGCTGCATGGAAATGGTGTCTTTTTCGCTCATCGACGGTCCTGTCGGCTTGGTGTCGGCCATCATAGGTCGCCCTGTTCAAAACAGCCATCACAGCCCCGCCGCCAGGCTCAGGAATGCCTGGATCAACCGCAGTTCGCGACGGCGCTCCAGGCAGCCGATCATGTGCTGGTTGACCAGGCCAGCGCCAGCCAGTGGCCGTGCGACCACCCTGGGGTCATTGGCAACTTCAGTGGACGAAACAACGCCAATGCCCAGCTCCGAGGCTACCGCTTCAGTCACCGCCTCACGGCTGTCCAGCTCCAACAACACCCGGGGTTGCACGCCCGCCGTGGCACAGGCCGTGTCAAACGTACGCCGGGTGGTGGAACTCGGCTCACGCAGCACCATGATGTGCTGGTGCAACTCGGCCAGCGGCAAGTCGCCTTCGCCACTGGCCCAGGCATGCCCCGCCGGCAGTAATGCGCATAAACGCGACTCGCAGAGGTTTTGCAAATGCAGGCCCTTGCGCGGTTCGATCTCGGTCAGTACAGCCACATCGGCATGTTCGCTGAGCAGCGCAGCCAAGGTTTCCTGGGCATTGCCCAAACGCAAGTTGACGGTAATGCCCGGGTAGCGCTCGCGTAACTGGGCGAGCATCGGCATGACCCGGTGCGGGCCGTCGGCGGCCACCTCCAGGCGCCCGGTCAGCAACTGCCGGTTGGCCTCAAGCATCGCCTGGGCTTCTTCGGCCAGGCCGAACATCGCCCGGGTAATAGCTGCCAGGCGGGTGCCCTCCTCGGTCAGCTCGACCCGCCGTGCGGTGCGCCGCAGCAAGGTGATCTGGTAGTGCTCCTCCAGCGCCTTCACGTGCCCGGTCACTGCGGGCTGGCTGATGAACAGGCGCTCGGCCGCCCGCGTGAAGCTGCCCTCACGGGCGACAGCATCGAAAGCACGTAACTGGAACAGGTTCATATGTATCGGCCTGACTTATAGCTCAGATAACAACAAACAATTTGATTGATGACAGCGCCAATTGCAACCTAGGCCCCGTAGTTTCACTCCACCGCTTGTGAGGAACCACGGAATGAGCAACGCGCCTATCCTGCTGACCCCCGGCCCCCTGACCACATCAATCCGCACCCGCCAAGCCATGCTGGTGGACTGGGGCTCCTGGGACCGCGATTTCAACCAACTCACTGCCAGCGTTTGCGAACAACTGCTGGCCATCCTCGACGCCAGCGCCAGCCACCACTGCGTGCCCCTGCAAGGCAGCGGCACCTTCGCCGTGGAAGCGGCCATCGGCACCTTGGTACCGCGTGACGGCAAGGTGCTGGTGCTGATCAACGGCGCCTATGGCCAACGACTGGCGAAAATCTGCAAGGTGCTGGGCCGCACCTACAGCACCTTTGAAACCGCCGAGGACCAGCCGACCACCGCCGCCGACGTGGACCGGCTGCTGGCGGCCAACCCTGCCGTCACCCACGTGGCGCTGATCCACTGCGAAACCAGTACGGGCATCCTCAACCCGCTGCCTGAGATCGCCCAGGTGATCAAGCGCCATGGCAAGCGCCTGATCATCGATGCCATGAGCTCGTTCGGCGCACTGCCGATCGACGCCCGCGAGGTGCCCTTCGAGGCGCTGATCGCCGCCTCCGGCAAATGCCTGGAAGGCGTCCCCGGCATGGGCTTCGTCTTCGCCGAAAAAACCGCGCTGGCCGCCGCCGAAGGCAACGCCCATTCGTTGGCCATGGACCTGCACGACCAGCACGCCTACATGGCCAAGACCGGCCAATGGCGCTTCACCCCGCCCACCCACGTGGTCGCGGCGCTGCACGAAGCACTGCAGCAGTACAACGAGGAAGGTGGCCTGCCTGCCCGCCACCAGCGCTATGCCGACAACTGCAAGACCCTGCTCGATGGCATGGCCGCCATCGGCCTGCGCAGCTTCCTGCCCGCCGAAATCCAGGCGCCGATCATCGTCACCTTCCATGCCCCGGACGATGCCCGCTACCAGTTCAAGGACTTCTACGAACGGGTCAAGGCCAAGGGGTTCATCCTCTACCCAGGCAAGCTGACCCAGGTCGAGACTTTCCGCGTCGGCTGCATCGGTGTGGTCGGGCCAGACGGCATGCAGGCCGCTGTGAATGCCGTGGCCGACGTGCTGCGGGAAATGGAAGTGCTGGACATCTGACCCTTTGCCCACCCGACTTCAGGAAATAGCGCACATGAACTACAGCAACCCTACCCAGCTGCAAGCCGCCATCCTTGACTGGGCCGGCACCGTGGTCGACTTCGGCTCGTTCGCCCCGACGCAGATCTTCGTCGAGGCCTTCGCCGAGTTCGACGTCCAGGTTTCCATCGAAGAAGCCCGCGGCCCGATGGGCATGGGCAAGTGGGACCACATCCGCACCCTGTGCGACGTGCCGGAAATCGCCGAGCGCTACCGCAAGGTGTTCGGCCGCACCCCGACCGACGATGACGTCACCGCCCTCTACAACCGCTTCATGCCCCTGCAGATCGAGAAGATCGCTGTGCATTCGGCGCTGATCCCTGGCGCCCTGGACACCCTCACCGGCCTGCGCCAGGGCGGCCTGAAGATTGGTTCGTGCTCGGGCTACCCGAAGGTGGTGATGGACAAGGTGGTGGAACTGGCAGCGCAAAACGGCTATGTCGCCGACCATGTGGTGGCCACCGACGAAACCCCGAATGGCCGCCCGTGGCCGGCCCAGGCCTTGGCCAACGTCATTGCCCTGGGCATCGATGACGTGGCCGCCTGCGTGAAGGTCGACGACACCGTACCGGGCATCCTCGAAGGCCGCCGCGCGGGCATGTGGACCGTTGCCCTGGTGTGTTCCGGCAATGCCCTGGGGCTGACCTGGGAAGGTTACCGGGCGCTCAGTGCCGAGAAGCTGGAGAGCGAGCGCAAGCGCATTCATACGCTGTTCGCCAGCTCACGCCCGCATTACCTGATCGACACCATCAACGAATTGCCCGAGGTGATTGCCGACATCAACCGGCGCCTGGCCAGGGGCGAGATGCCGCAAGCCTGCTGACCGTCGCGTTTGTTTCCGGGGGCTGCATTGCAGCCCCATCGTCGCTATATGCCCTGCGCAAAGCTCATCTGGGTTGCTTTTCAGCGCCCTTCTGTACATTGAGTTGTGCCTGCGAAACTCAATAATCGGCCCTCCCCTTTCCTGACGGTTCCACCTCCAAGGAAACACCGATGAGCACGCATACCCGCAACAAACGACTGACGGTGCCACAGCTGGTGGCAATGAAAGGCCGGCAGAAGATTGTTTCCCTGACCGCCTATTCCAGCGCTATCGCCAAGGTGATCGACCCCCTGGTCGATTTCATGCTGGTCGGTGACTCCACTGCCATGGTCGGCTACGGCCGCCCTTCCACCCTGGGCATGCGCCTGGACGAGACCATTGCCCATACCCGTGCCGTGGTCGACAGCACGCGCCTGGCCTGCGTGATCGCTGACATGCCGTTCGGCAGCTACCAGGAGTCCCATGAACAGGCCTTTCGCAACTGCGCCCAGGTGCTCGCCAGTACCGGCTGCGACGCCGTAAAGCTGGAAGCCAACCAGGCGTTGGCGAGTACCGTGGCGTTTCTGGTCGCACGCGGCATACCGGTCATGGCGCACATCGGCCTGATGCCGCAGTTCGTCAATGTCATGGGCGGCTACAAGGCCCAAGGGCTGAGCCCGGACAGTGGCGCTGCATTGCGTGCCGATGCCCGCGCCAACCTCGAAGCCGGCGCTTTCAGCCTGGTACTGGAAGGCGTGGCCGAGCCCGTGGCCCGGGCCATCACCGAGGCCAGCGACAAGCCGACCATCGGCATTGGTGCCTCACCCGCTTGCGATGGCCAGGTGCTGGTCACCGAAGACCTGCTTGGGCTGGGCGGCGAACATGTGCCTCGCTTCGTCAAGCAGTATGCCGACGTCGGCCAGGTGATCCGCGAGGCCTGCGCCCGCTATGCAGAGGACGTGCGCAGCGGCAGCTTCCCCGAGATGCACCACTGCTACGGGGCCTGAGCCTCATCCTGAATCGCCTTGACCAGGCGTTGCAGCGCCTGGCCAATGTCCTTGCTCCAGTCCAGCGTGTAGCACAGCCGCAGGTGGTTACGCCAAAGGCCGTGCTGGCTGAAGATTTCCCCCGGCGCGATGACGATACGCTGCGCCAACAGCCGCTCGAAGACCCGGCGCATGTCCACCGGTCGGGTCGCCTCCAGCCACAGGCTCGCCCCACCCTGCGGCTCGACCACGCGCAAGCTGCCCTGGCCGTGGGCCTCCAGCAACGCTTTCATCTGCAGCATGCGATTGCTCAGCAAGGGGCGCAGCAGCTGAAGGTGCTGCTCGACCCGCCGCGAAGTGAACAACTTGGCGATTGCCTTCTGGCGAATCGGTGACAACCGAAAGCCACGCTCCAGAAACAGCTGTTGCAAACGTTCGGTGTGACGCCTGCACAGCAGGTAGCCATAGGGCGCTTCAGCACCGATCACCTTGTCGAAGGTGGAAAACACCAGCAACCGGTCGAGCTCGGCGAAATCCCGATAGCGCGGCGCCGCCGCGTGGAAGCAGAACTCGCCATAGCCATCGTTCTCGAACAACCACACCGCGTGCTCGGCCAGCCAGCGGCAGATCTGTTGTTTGTCCTCAGCGGGCATCAAGCCGCCCTGAGGCACGTTGGCCGCCGAAGACAGCACCGCCAGGCGAACCGGCTCGTCGCAGAGCACCTGATGCAGCTGCTGCAGGTCGAACCGGCCGTCGTCACCCAAGGGCACTTCGATGATGGTCATGCGCGCGGCCTGCAACTGCCTCAGAACCGCCCAACTGCAGGGCGACTCGACCAGCGCGACCTGGCCTTCGAGGTCCAGCGCACGCAAAGACAGCTCAAGGACGCTACGCAGATCCGAACCGATGAACACGTGCTCGGCTTGCCAGCAACGCTGCGCCGAGCGGGTGTAACGGCCTGCCAGCACGCTGCGCAACTCAGGCTCACCGAACGGCTGGTACAGCGGCGCAGGTGCACGCGGGTATTGGCGCGCCAGCTCCCGTTCGAGCATCAGCAACGGCTGCTCCAGCGACAACAGCATCGCCGGTGCATCGCTGCCAAGGGCCAACATCCCAGGCTGGCGCGCACTGGAAAACACGGTGTCGAGCAAGCTCGACGCGCACTCCCTGCGCAAGGGAGCGCTACGGATGACGGTGAAGTAACCCAGTTTCGGCCGCGCACGCACCCGCCCTTCATCCTCGAGCAGCGCATACGCATACTTGGTGCTGGATACCGAAACGCCCAACTGCCGGGCCAGCTGGCGTAGCGACGGCATGCGCTGCTCGACGTTCGAAGGCGCCGCCTCGATGCAGCCAAGCAGGTAGCGGTAGACCGCCTGGTAAGTGAAGCCGGGTTTGTCGGTCTTGCGGGTATCCATACTCAGGCATCGTCGGCAGAAAACTGCCACAGGGTAAACGAAAGCCCCGGTACAGCGTCCAGCAAGAACGACCCAGGCGCTATTGCGGCAACTGTACCTGCGGCTTGGTGTCGGCAAAGATCGCCCAGCTCGACACGAACAACGCCGCGATCAACGGCCCGATCACGAACCCGTTGAGCCCGAACACCGCCAACCCGCCCAAGGTGGAAACCAGGATCAGGTAGTCTGGCATGCGCGTGTCCTTGCCCACCAGAATCGGCCGCAGCACGTTGTCCACCAGGCCGATCACCAGCACCCCGAACGCGGTCAGGATCACCCCCGGCAAAATGGCCCCGGTCAGCAGGAAGTACGCCGCCACCGGCGCCCAGATAATCCCCGCCCCTACCGCCGGCAACAGCGACAGAAACGCCATCAACACCGACCACACCAACGCGCTCGGAATATCCAGCACCCAGAAGATCAAGCCGCCGAGCGCGCCCTGGGTAATGGCAACCAGTACGTTGCCCTTGACCGTCGCCCGGACCACACGGTTGAACTTCAATTGCAACCGGCGCTTCTGGTGCTCGGGCAATGGCACGGCCAGCCGGACTTTGCGGGCAACCTCCGCGCCTTCGCGCAAAAAGAAAAACAGCAGGTACATCATGATGCCGAAGCTGATCAGGAACTCGAACGTGCCCTGGCCAAAATTGAAGGCCTGGCTGGCCAGCACCTGGCTGCCCTGCGTGGCCCACTTGGTGATCTTGTCGCGCAGCCCGTCCAGGTTGCCCATGCCCATGTTGTCCAGGCTGTGTTGCGCGAAAGCCGGCAGCATGTCCTTGCCGCGCTCGACGTAGCCGGCGATGTCCAGTTGCCCACTCTCGATGCGCTGGTACAGCGTGGCGCCCTCCTGCACCAGCAAGGCACTGGTGATGATCACCGGCAGCACTGCCACCAGCAGGCAGATCAGCAACGTGGTGAACGCCGCCAGATTGCGCCGCCGTCCGAAGCGGATCAGCAAATCGCGCTGCAAAGGGGCAAAGAGGATGCCCAGTATCACCGCCCAGAAGATCGCACCGTAATACGGCAGCAGGATCCAGACGAAAGCGATGGTCACCAGCGTCAGCAATGCTGCCAGGGCTTTGTTCTGGAGGGCGGTTTGGTTCATGGCGTTTCCTCGCGGGTTCTTGGACATTAGTGCCCGCCGCTTCGCCAAAAGTGCCGCGCCTGCGTTGATTCAGATCAATACGGTACTCCCGGCGCGTGCTTAGCATCCGTGCCTTTTGCCCCGGTGCGCTCATGAACCTTCCCGCCAAGCCCGAACTGCTGGCCCCTGCCGGCTCCCTGAAGAGCATGCGTTATGCCTTTGCCTATGGCGCCGACGCGGTCTACGCCGGCCAGCCGCGCTACAGCTTGCGGGTGCGCAACAATGAATTCGACCACGCCAACCTGGCGCTGGGCATCCAGGAGGCGCATGCCCTGGGCAAGCATTTTTACGTGGTGGTCAACATCGCCCCGCACAATGCCAAGCTCAAGACCTTCCTCAAAGACCTCGCCCCGGTGATCGAGATGGCACCGGATGCACTGATCATGTCCGACCCCGGCCTGATCATGCTGGTGCGCCAGCACTATCCGCACATGCCAGTGCACCTGTCGGTGCAGGCCAACACGGTCAACTGGGCCAGCGTGCAGTTCTGGCAACAGCAGGGGCTGAGCCGGGTGATCCTGTCGCGCGAACTGTCGCTGGAGGAGATCGAAGAAATCCGCCAGCAGGTGCCGGACATGGAGCTGGAAGTGTTCGTCCATGGCGCCCTGTGCATGGCCTACTCTGGCCGCTGCCTGCTCTCGGGCTACCTCAACAAGCGCGACGCCAACCAAGGCAGCTGCACCAATGCCTGCCGCTGGAAGTACGACGCCACGCCGGCCAGCGAGAATGCCACCGGCGACATCGTGCGCGAAGTGCAGCCGACCCTGGGCCTTGGCGCCCCTACCGAGCAAGTCTTTCTACTGCAGGAAAGCAACCGTCCAGACCAAGCGATGCCGGCGTTCGAGGACGAGCACGGCACCTACATCATGAATGCCAAGGACCTGCGCGCCATCCAGCACGTCGAGCGCCTGGCCAGCATGGGTGTGCACTCGCTGAAGATCGAAGGCCGCACCAAGTCGCACTTCTACTGCGCCCGCGCGGTGCAATCCTACCGCCAGGCCATCGATGACGCCGTGGCGGGTCGGCCTTTCGACCGTGCCCTGATGGACAACCTCGAATCCCTGGCCCAGCGCGGTTATACCGAAGGCTTCCTGCGCCGGCATGTGCACGACGAATACCAGAATTACCAGCGTGGCAACTCGCAGTCCGAGCGCCAGCAGTTCGTCGGCGAGCTGACCGGCGCGCGCGTGGATGGCCTGGCCGAGGTCAAGGTGAAGAACCGCTTCGCCGTGGGCGACCACCTGGAGCTGATGACCCCGCGCGGTAATTACCATTTCGACCTGCACCGCCTGTGCGGTCGCCAGCAGCAAGCCATCGAAGTGGCGCCGGGGGATGGCCATGTGGTGTACCTGCCCATCCCTGAACAGGTCCCCCTGGAGTACGGCCTGCTGATGCGCGACCTGGGCCACGACGAGGCCGCTGCCTGACAACGCTGTAATGCGCACCTCAGCTGGCTGACAGCCAGCAAAGCCCAACATCGTGGTTCTCTCGCATGAGGCCACGCCATGTTGCGCAACCCCTCCCGTCGTACCTTCGTCAAAGGCCTGGGCGCCGCCACCACGCTGGTGGGCCTGGGGCTGTGGCGGCCATTGGCCCAGGCCGCCGATGGCCGCGACCTGGTCGGCCAGCACTTCGAGCTGTTCATCGGCCAGACCCCCGTGAACATCACCGGCCGCCCGCGCACCGCGCTGACCGTCAACAACAGCCTGCCCGGCCCGCTGCTGCGTTGGCGCGAAGGCGACACCGTGACCCTGCGCGTGCGCAATCACCTGGCGCAGGCCACCTCGATCCATTGGCACGGGATCATCCTGCCCGCCAACATGGACGGCGTGCCGGGCCTGAGCTTCGCCGGTATCGAGCCCGGTGGGGATTATCTGTACCAGTTCACCCTGCGCCAGAGCGGCACCTACTGGTACCACAGCCACTCCGGGCTGCAGGAACAGGCCGGGGTGTATGGGGCGATTGTCATTGAGCCCCGCGTACCCGAGGCGCATACGTATCAGCGTGACCATGTGCTGTTACTTAGCGACTGGTCGGACCAGACCCCTGAACAGCTGCTGGCGACCCTGAAGAAGCAGTCTGACGCCTTCAATTACCACAAGCGCACGCTCGGTGACTTCATCGACGACGTGGCCGACAACGGCTGGGGCACTACCGTCGCCGAGCGCATGCGCTGGGCACGCATGCGCATGAGCCCCACGGACCTGGCCGATGTCAGCGCAGCCAGCTACACCTACCTGCTCAACGGCCAGCCGCCGGACGGCAACTTCACTTGCCTGTTCCAGCCGGGCGAAACCGTGCGCCTGCGGCTGATCAATGCCTCAGCCATGACCTATTTCGACTTTCGCATCCCCGGCCTGAAACTGACGGTGATCGCCGCCGACGGCCTGCCGGTAACAGCCGTGACCGTGGACGAACTGCGCATCGCCGTGGCCGAAACCTACGACGTGCTGGTGACCGTCGGCGACCTGCCCGCCTACACCCTGTATGCCCAGAGCATGGACCGCAGCGGCTACGCGCGCGGCACCCTGGCCCGCGCCAACGGCTTGCGGGCGCCCGTGCCGCAACCTGACCCTCGGCCCGTGCTGAGCATGGCCGACATGGGCCACGGCGCCATGGCGGGCATGGACCACGGCAACATGGCCGGCATGGATCATTCCGCCATGGCGGCCATGCAACAACACCCGCCCAGCGAAACCGACAACCCGCTGGTGGACATGCAGACCATGGCGCCACGCCCCAACATCGCCGACCCTGGCATCGGCCTGCGTGACAACGGCAGGCGGGTGCTGACCTACGCCGACCTGCGCAGCCCCTACCCCGACCCCGATGGCCGCGAGCCCTCGCGCGACATCGAGCTGCACCTCACCGGCCACATGGAGCGCTTTGCCTGGTCGTTCGACGGGGTCAAGTTCAGCGATGCCGAACCACTGCGCCTGGCCTACGGCGAGCGGGTGCGCATCACCCTGGTCAACGACACCATGATGACCCACCCCATCCATCTGCATGGCATGTGGAGCGACCTGGAAGACGAGCACGGGCGTTTTCTGGTGCGCAAACACACCGTCGACATCCCGCCTGGCAGCCGCCGCACCTACCGGGTCACTGCCGACGCCCTGGGCCGCTGGGCCTACCACTGCCATTTGCTCTACCACATGGAGACCGGCATGTTCCGCGAGGTACGCGTCGATGAATGAGCTCAACAACCGCCGCCTCCTCACCGGCGTGGCCCTGCTGGCGCTGCTCGCCAGTGAGCGTGCCATGGCCGCCGGCATGCAGCACATGGGCCACGGCGCCATGCCCATGGACCACAGCCAGATGAACCACAGCACGCCGCCTGCGCAGCAACCGCGCACGCCACTGCCGGTGATCAGCGACGCCGACCGCCGCGCAGCCTTCCCGCCGCTGCCAGGGCACCAGGTGCACGACCGTGCGCTGAACGGCGCGGTGATCGTCGACCAGCTGGAATACCAGCACTTCGACGGCAGCAGCGCGATGAACTGGAACGCCAGCGCCTGGGTGGGCGGCGATATCGACCGCCTGTGGCTGCGCAGCGAAGGTGAACGCGAGCAGGGCAAGACGCACAAGGCCGAACTGCAGGCGCTCTGGGGCCACGCCATCAGCCCCTGGTGGGAACTGGTCGGCGGCCTGCGCCAGGACTTCAAGCCGGCCAGCGGGCAGGCCTGGGCAGCCTTCGGCATCCAGGGCACGCCGCTGTATGGCGTTGAGCTGGAGGCCACCGCCTATGTCGGCGAGCGGCAACAGACCGCGCTGCGCCTGGAAGCCGCTTACGCTATGCTGCTGACCAACCGCTGGATACTCGAACCCACCCTGGAAGCCAACCTGTTCGGCCGCAACGATGCGCGTCGTGAGCAAGGCACGGGGCTGGCCGACAGCGAGATCGGCCTGCGCCTGCGCTATGAGATCAGCCGTGGTTTTGCGCCCTACGTCGGGGTCAGCTTCAACCGCTTGCACGGCGTGCGCGCCGACCAGGCCCGCGAAGACGGCGATGACACCCGCCAGACCCGCCTGGTGGCCGGTATCCGCCTGCGATTTTAAAGGAGTGTTTCACCATGCTGCGCAAACACCTGCTCACCTTCGGCCTGCTGGCCGTCACCGGCCTGGCCCAGGCCGCCGAGACCATCGACGTCTACCGCGACCCCAATTGCGGCTGCTGCAAGGCCTGGATCAGCCACTTGCGCGACAATGGCTTTACCGTCAACGACCACGTCGAACCCAACATGAGCGCCGTCAAGCAACGCCTGGGCGTGGCGCCACGCCTGGCCTCGTGCCACACCGGGGTCATCGACGGCAAGTTCGTCGAAGGCCACGTGCCGGCCGAACAGGTCCGCTTGCTGGCCAAGCGCGATGACCTCAAGGGCCTGGCCGTACCCGGCATGCCCATGGGCTCGCCGGGCATGGAAATGGGTGACCACAAAGACGCCTATCAGGTCATCGGAGTGACCCAGGATGGCAAGGACACCGTGGTCGCCAACTACTGATGCTCAGCGAATGGGCGCTGTTCCTCAGCGCCTTCGGCGCCGCCACCCTGCTGCCACTGCAATCGGAGGCCGTACTGGTCGGCTTGCTGCTGCGCCAGCCCGACGCCTGGGCCACCTTGTTGCTGGTGGCCACCCTGGGCAATGTGCTCGGTTCGGTGGTCAACTGGCTATTGGGCCGGGCCATCGAGCACCTGCGTGACAAGCGTTGGTTCCCGTTCAGCGCCAGCCAGCTCGAACGCGCCCAGCAGCGCTACCAGCGCTGGGGGCAGTGGTCGCTGCTATTGAGCTGGATGCCCGTGATCGGCGACCCGCTGACCCTGATCGCGGGGATCATGCGGGAGCCGTTCTGGCGCTTCTTGCTGCTGGTGACCCTGGCCAAGGCAGGCCGTTACGCCGTGGTGGCGATGATCACCCTGGGCTGGTTTCACGCCTGGTAACACCTCTGCCGTTTCAGGGGCTCAACTCAGATCACTGTGGGGCTAACCGAAGCGCTGCAACTGCATCTCGCGCAAGCGGCTCAGGGTGCGTTGGTACGGGAACGCCAGGTACCCTTGGGTATAAAGCGCGTCAAGCGGCACCTGCGCCTCCAGGTACAACGCCACCCGCCGGTCGTAGCACTCGTCGACCAGGGCGATGAACCGGCGCACGGCATCGTCCTTGGGCGACAGCGCCGGCAGTTCACGGTCCCCAGCCGCGACCCGCGCCGCACCATCCTCGGTACCACGGGCGATGCGGCCGGCCCGTTGTTCGCCGCCCAGCGCAGGCACGCCCTCCAGCAGAATCGACGGGAAACGGTCACACAGGGCCATGAACTCCATCGCCGCCAGGGGCTGCTCGCAGAGGTCGGCAAAACGGCACCAGATGGCCTGTTCACTACGCCGGATGACCGCTATCTGCCGTGAGCCAATGGCCAATGGCTGATCGCTACCGGGGTCCGCCGGGCTGAGTTGGCGGAACACCTCACCAAGTGCCCCTTGCGCACCGGGTTCAGCCACCCAGTACCGCTGCCGCTCAGCGCCCGGGTGCAGGCGATGGTCCTGCTCGCCAGCCACGGGCAGCACCTGCATGTGCCGTTCGATGGCGCCAATCGCGGGCAGGAAGCGGTCACGGTTGAAGCCATCGCGGTAGAGCTGGTCTGGCGGCTGGTTGGAGGTGGCGACGATCACCACGCCCTGATCGAACAGCACCTGGAACAGGCGGCCGAGGATGATCGCATCACCGATGTCATTGACGAACAATTCGTCGAAGCACAGCACGCGTATCTCCCGGGCCAGCTCACGGGCCAGGGCCAGCAGCGGGTCAGCGGTGCCGTTGAGCTGGAACAGCCGCTGGTGCACCCAAGCCATGAAATGGTGAAAGTGCTGGCGCCGGCTGGGGTGCTGCAGGCAGCGGTGGAACTGGTCCATCAGCCAGGTCTTGCCCCGGCCGACCGGGCCCCACAGGTAGATGCCCTGGGCTGGGCGGCCATGTTCAATCGCCTCGAAACAGGCCTGCAACGCGTTGACTGCGCGGGCCTGAGCGGGGTCATGGACATAGCCGTGGTCGGCCAGGGCTTGTTGGTAGAGGGTTTGCGGGTCTGAGGTCATGCGGCATTATCGGTAGCGGCTCTAGCGCCGGCAAGCCGACCCTGCCCCGGTCGGTGCATCAATCTGCGCCCAGCCCCACTTTCAACACCGCCCCGTCCTTGTCATCGGTCAACACGTACAGATACCCATCCGGCCCCACCCGCACATCACGGATACGGGCCTTGAGGTCCCCCAGCAAGCGCTCTTCGTGCACGACCTTGTCGCCATCGAGCTGCAGACGGATCAACTCCTGGGTAGCCAGTGCACCAATGAACAGGTTGTGGTCCCAGCCCTTGAATGTCGGGCTGTCGTAGAACGCCATGCCGCTGATGCCGGGGGACTTTTCCCAGACATGGTGCGGGTCGACCATGCCGTCCACATGCTTGCCCTTGGCCTCCGGGATCGGCAACAACGAGTAGTTGATGCCGTGGGTGGCGACCGGCCAGCCGTAGTTCTTGCCGGGCTGTGGAATGTTGATCTCGTCGCCGCCACGCGGGCCGTGTTCGTGGGTCCAGAGCTTGCCGGTCCAAGGGTTGAGCGCCGCACCCTGCTGATTGCGGTGGCCAAATGACCAGATCTCGGGCCGCACGTTGTCCTTGCCGACAAAGGGGTTGTCCTTGGGCACTTCG
The DNA here is from genome assembly GCF_058745025.1 of Pseudomonas sp. E1MeOHC2. Taxonomy (NCBI): domain Bacteria; kingdom Pseudomonadati; phylum Pseudomonadota; class Gammaproteobacteria; order Pseudomonadales; family Pseudomonadaceae; genus Pseudomonas; species Pseudomonas sp. E1MeOHC2. Next base: position 4,198,895 of record NZ_CP196675.1, on the reverse strand, counting down.
CCGTCGGGCAGGATACGCACGATCTTGCCTTGCAGCTTGTCGAGATCCTGGGCAGTCGGGCGCTGGTTGTTCTCGCCCAGGGCGACGAACAGATAACCGTCCCGGTCGAACACCAGGCGCGAACCGAAGTGGTTGCCCACCGACAGCTTGGGCTGTTGGCGGAAGATCACGGTGAAGTTTTCCAGCCGCGCACGGTCCTCGGACAACTGGCCGCGACCGACCGCCGTGCCGGCCTTGCCGTCATTGCCCGCCTCGGCATAAGACAGGTAAACAGTACGATCCTGGCCGAACTCCGGCGACAACACCACGTCCAGCAAACCGCCCTGCCCTTCGGCCCAGACCTGAGGTACACCACTGATGGGCGGGCCGACCTTACCTTCGGCGTTCACCACCCGCAGGTTGCCGGGGCGCTCGGTGACCAGCATGTCCTTGCCGCCCGGCAGAAAAGCCAGTGCCCAAGGGTTGCGCAAGCCATCGGCTACGGTGCTGACGGTCAACTGCCCCTGCTCGCTGGGGAACTGCTGTTCGGAGGCCGCGTGCGCCAACAAAGGCAGCAGCGCGGCAGCGGTCAGGGTGGTCAGCCAGGTAGCTCTGGTCATGCAGGATTCCTTTCGAGGGGGCTCATGGCGCGCGTGGGTTATCGCGCGGTGGCCGGGTGGGTTCCAGATGGGGGGCTTGCTGTTGGCGACGCAGATTGTCGCCGTTGCCAATGCCGCGGTTGTCCAGCGTCGGCGTGCGCTGGTAGGGGTCGGTCGAAGGCCCCCGCACCGGCGGTGTGGCCGGCATGCTGCCTTGGCGGCTATTGGGGTTGGCACGCTGGATCGGGCTGTTGTACGGGTTGTTGTTGCTGGCAGCGAGCTGCAATGGCGCAACAGGCGCGGCGTGCGCGGGCAGGCACAACGCCAGGCCGATGGCCAGGATTGGTAGGGTCAGGTTCATGCTTCACCTCCTGTACGAAATGCCGCGCCTTGTGCGTTGGATAGCCTAAGGCGCGAGGGGTTCGCGGCAAAAGTGTGAAAGCGGCTGGAGATAATTCCTGATGTTTCAGTATGGACCCTAGGGGGCTGCTACGCAGCCCCGGCAGGCTCACTGGCCGCTGCGAAAAGCCATCCACAGACGGTTGCGTTGGCGCAGGTCGGCCAGCGCCATGCTGCGGTCGGCATACAGGCGTTCACGCACCTGGGCGGGGGGATAGATGTCCGGGTCGTTGCGCACAGCATCGTCCACCAAGGGAGTGGCCGCTTCGTTGGCATTGGCGAAGAACAGCGTGTTGGTCAGTGCGGCGACCGAGTCCGGCCTGAGCATGAAGGCGATGAACGCCCGGGCCGCTTCGGGGTGCGGCGCATCCTTGGGGATGACCAGGTTGTCCTGCCAGACCAGGGTGCCTTCCTGGGGAATGCGGTAGATCAGCTCGAAGGGTTTGCCAGCCCGGCGGGCCTGATCGGCGGCCATGGCCGCATCGCCGTTGTACGTCAACGCCAGGCACACACTGCCATTGGCCAGGTCACTGATCTGGCGGCCGTTGGCGACGTAGCGGATGGAAGGCTGCAGCTGGTTCAGCAGCTTTTGCGCCGCGTCCAGGTCGGCCTTGTTTTGGCTGTAAGGGTCTTTGCCCAGGTAGTTCAAGGTCAGGCCGATCACTTCCTGTGGCGAGTCAGGCATGGCGATGCCGCAGTCCTTCAGGCGGCTGGCGTATTCCGGTTTGAACAACAGGTCGAGGCTATCGAGCGGCACATCCCCCAGGCGCTGGCGTACTGCCTCAACGTTCACCCCAAGGCCCAGGGTGCCCCAGGTATAAGGCACTGCGTAGCGGTTGCCAGGGTCGGCTTCGGCGAGTTTGGCCAGCAGGTCCTTGTCGAGGTTGGCATAGCCCGGCATGGCCTGGGCATCGAGCGGCTGCAGGGCATTGGCCTTGAGTGCCCGGGCCAGAACGGTCGATGACGGCACCACCACGTCATAGCCGCTACCCCCGGTCAGCAGCTTGGTTTCCAGCACCTCGGTGGTGTCGAAGGTGTCGTAGCGTACCTTGTAGCCGGTTTCCCGTTGAAAACGCTGAAGGGTTTGCGGGGCGACATAGTCGGCCCAACTGTAGAGGTTGACGACCTTTTCCTCGGCTTGCAGCGGCAAGGCCAGAAACACGGACAGCAGGCACAGCGATCGACGCATGACGAACACCTCGACAAGGGGAGCTGTCCGTCACTGTAGCCCAAGGGTTTCAGGATGCGGCAATCCGTAAGCCATGCTCCAGGTCAGTGTGTAGGTGCGCCCTTGATAGCCATACCGATACGGCCACTTTCAACGCCGGTGAGCATTTGCCACACTGGTCGTTGAATTCTCCTGCCAAGGTTGCACCCCATGACTGCCTGTTTGCGCCGCTGTACCCGCTGGTTCCTGGTACTGCTGATGGCTTACGGCCTCAGTGCCTGCGCGTTGTTCCAGGCACGCGACCCACTCAACATCAGCGTGATTGGCATCGAGCCGCTGCCTGGGCAGGAGCTGGAACTGCGCATGGCGGTGAAAATACGCGTGCAAAACCCCAACGAAACCCCGATCGACTACAACGGCATTGCGCTCGACCTGCAGGTGAATGGCCAGCCGCTGGCCGCCGGTGTGAGTGATCAGCAGGGCCATATAGGCCGTTTCGACGAGGCGGTGCTCGTGGTGCCGGTGAGCGTTACCGCGTTCTCCTTCCTGCGCCAGGCCTATGGCCTGGGCCAGCGCAATTCGCTGCAAGGGCTACCCTATGTACTGCGCGGCAAACTGGCCGGTGGGTTACTGGGCACCGTACGCTTCACCGATGAGGGTACGCTGGACCTGCCCAAGGCAGCCGGCACTTACTGATAGAGGGCCTCAGCGATTGCTGTTGGCGGCGGCCATCATCTTGTTGACTTCACTGCGCACCATGCTGGCGTATTCAGGCGGCGACATGGCCTCAAGCTCAGCCCGTACCCATTCCGCCCACTTGCCTTTGCGCCGTGGCTTTTCGGAGATAAGGCGGGCGGCTTCGCCCTTGGCCTTGCCCAGGTTGCTCTGCCACAGTTCGAACAACCGCGCCTTCTCTGCCTCGATCTGCGCCCGTTCCTCGAAGCTCTTGTTGGCCAGATTGAAACTCATGAAGGTACCTGCCTGTTGAAAATGGCCGCTATCTTACACCGTAGCGACGCGTCTTCGGAAAGCCGGCGCAACTTTCCCGACGCAGCGGCATCCATTGTTCACCCCCCCATTGACGAGGATGAGTTCATGGCCCGAAAAAACGCCGCACAAGCTGCCAGCGATCAGATCAAGGATCAGGTCTTCAGCGAACTGCAGTCTTTGATCGAAGAATCCGAGAAGCTGCTCAACGACAGCGCTGCCCTGGTGGGCGAAGAGGCTGAAACACTACGCGCGCAAGTCGGCCTCAAGCTGCGCCAGGCGCGCGAGGCTGCGAGCAACGTGCGTAGCAAGGCGCAACCCGTGGTGGAAGCCACCCAGGAGTACATCGGCGGCCACCCTTGGCAGACCGTGGCAGTGTCCGCAGGCTTCGGCCTGGTGATTGGTCTGTTGCTGGGCCGCCGTTACTAGGTACGGCTAACGGCTGTAGTGCCGCCTGATACGTTTCAGGCGGCCTGCGCCATTGGAATGCCACTGTGAAAGCGCAGTTCCTGGTCCGGTGACTGGATCAGTTCGGCTTCTGCCTCGCGTACCAGTTCAACCCTGCGGGCGATGTCCGCTTCTTCGCCATACTGATGGGCCAGCTTCAGATAGCCCTGGTAGTGGCGCGCCTCACTCTTCAACAGCCCGTGGTAGAAAGTGCCCAGCTCTTCATCCAGGTGCGGCACCAATGCGGCAAAACGCTCGCAACTGCGTGCTTCGATGAACGCCCCCACCACCAAGGTATCGACCAGCTTGACCGGCTCGTGGGCGCGCACCAGGCGGCGCAGCCCGGAGGCATAACGCCCCGCCGACACCGGCCGCAGCGGTACGCCCCGGCGCTTCATCAGGCGCAGCACCTGCTCATGGTGCACCAGCTCTTCACGGGCCAGGCGCGACATCATGTTGATCAGGTCCAGGTGCGTGTTGTACTTGGCGATCAGGCTCAGGGCGGTGCTGGCGGCCTTGAACTCGCAGTTCTTGTGGTCGATCAGCAGGGTTTCCTGGTCGGCAAGTGCCGCTTCGATCCAGGCATCTGGGGTCGGGCAGCCAAGAAAGGCGTCGATTTCGGGGATCAAGGACATAAGCGTGCAACCAGACAGAACAGGCAGGGCCGGCGATTATACCGGCGGCAACCGGCAGCGCCAGTGACTATGCTTGATGTACATCAAGCGGCGACGGGTGAGACGCCGACTATAGTCAGGCATTGGTCGCCATCTTTGAAGGGAGCTCACGCCCATGCAAGACGTCCGCAGCATCCTCGTCGTCCTCGACCCCGCACATGCCCACAGCCGGGCCTTGACCCGTGCCAAGCTGATCGCGGGCGTGACCGGCGCGCGCCTGCACCTGTTGATGTGTGACAAAAAGCAGGATCACAGTGCGTTGCTCAGCCTGCTGAGCAGCCAGTTGCACGATGACGGATACGACAACGTCACCCATGAGGCAGCCTGGCGTGACAACCTGCACGACACCATCATCTATGTGCAGCAGGCCGAGGGCTGCGAGCTGGTGATCAAAGAGCATCGGCCGGACAACCCGCTGAAAAAGGCCCTGCTGACGCCCAGCGACTGGAAGCTGTTGCGCTTGTGCCCCAGCGCCGTACTCATGGTGAAAAGCGAGCGGCCGTGGACGGGTGGGGTGATTCTGGCGGCCGTGGATGTCGGCAACCAGGATGACGACCACCGCCTGTTGCACGCGAGCATCATCGACCATGGCTATGCCATTGCGGGGCTGGCCAAAGGTGAGCTGCATGTCATCAGTGCACACCCCTCCCCCATGCTGTCGGCGTCGGACCCGGCCTACCAGCTCAGCGAAACCATCGCCGAGCGCTACCGCGAAGCCTGCAACGCGTTCAAGGCCGAGTACGACATCAGCGATGAGCGCCTGCATGTCGCCGAGGGCCCGGCAGATGTGCTGATTCCGTTTACCGAGAAAAAATACGACGCGGTGGTGACGGTGATCGGCACAGTGGCTCGCACGGGTATTTCCGGGGCCTTGATTGGCAATACCGCAGAAGTGGTGCTCGATTCGCTCGAAGGTGATGTGCTGGTGCTCAAGAGCGACCAAGCGATTGCCCACCTGACGGAGCTGGCCCGGGGTTAGATGTAGCACAGCATCGCCATGTACCTGTAGAAGCGGCCTTGCCGGGGCCCCGGCAAGGCCGCTCCTACAGGTTCAGCGCCAAGCTACACGTCACCTCAAGCCAGCGCTTCGCGCACCTTCGGGTCCAACCCCTCCCCTGCATTGGCCTCGATCCATTCCAGCAACTGCCGGCGCATCGCCGGCGTCCAGAAGCTTTGCATGTGCTGCCTCACCCCTTGCACCGCCAACTGCCGGTTCGGTTCGCTGTCAAAATAGTGGGCAATCTGGTTGGCCATCTTGACCAGGTTGTCACTGCTCATCGGCGCACCTCGGCTTTCTCTTGCTGTTCGGCAGTACGGCGCTCCTTGAGCAGGCGGCGCTGTTCGTCACTGAAGTCCTGGTAGCGTTTCTGCCATTCAGACGGGTGGAACACTTTCACCACTTCCACCGCCGTGACCTTGTACTCAGGGCAGTTGGTGGCCCAGTCGGAGTTGTCGGTGGTGATCACGTTGGCCCCCGACTCGGGGAAGTGGAACGTGGTATACACCACCCCCGGCGCCACCCGTGCACTGACCTTGGCACGCAGCACCGTCTGCCCGGCGCGGCTGCCGATACCCACCCAGTCGCCATCGCGGATACCACGGCTTTCAGCATCGGTCGGGTGCAGCTCCAGGCGGTCGGCGTCATGCCAGGCGACGTTGCCGGTGCGGCGGGTCTGGGCGCCGACGTTGTACTGACTGAGGATACGCCCGGTGGTCAGCAGCAGCGGGTAGCGGCTGTTGACCTTCTCGTCGGTGGGCACGTAGCCGGTGAGCATGAAGCGCCCCTTGCCGCGCACGAACTGATCGATATGCATGGTCGGCGTGCCATCGGGCGCTGCATCGTTGCACGGCCACTGCAGGCTGCCATGGCGGTCGAGTTCGGCGTAGCTGACGCGGTGGAAGGTCGGTGTCAAGCGCGCGATCTCGTCCATGATCTCGGCCGGGTGGCGGTACTGCATCGGGTAGCCCAAGGCGTTGGCCAAGGCCACTGTCGCTTCCCAGTCCGCCTTGCCGGCCAACGGTTCCATGACCTTGCGCACCCGCGAGATCCGGCGCTCGGCGTTGGTGAAGGTGCCGTCCTTTTCAAGGAACGAGCTGCCCGGCAGGAACACATGGGCGAACTTGGCCGTCTCGTTAAGGAAGATGTCCTGCACCACCACACACTCCATGGCCAGCAAGGCGGCCGTAACGTGCTGGGTGTTGGGGTCGCTCTGGGCGATGTCCTCGCCTTGGCAGTACAGCGCCTTGAAGCTGCCATCCAGGGCCGCCTCGAACATGTTGGGAATACGCAGGCCCGGATCAGGCTGCAAGGTCACGCCCCAGGCTCGCTCGAACTCGGCGCGCACGCCTTCATTGGAGATATGCCGGTAGCCGGGCAGCTCATGCGGGAACGAGCCCATGTCGCACGAGCCCTGCACGTTGTTCTGCCCACGCAGCGGGTTCACCCCTACCCCTTCACGGCCAATGTTGCCGGTGGCCATGGCCAGGTTGGCGATGCCCATCACGGCGGTGCTGCCCTGGCTGTGCTCGGTGACACCCAGGCCGTAGTAGATGGCCGCGTTGCCACCGGTGGCGTACAGCCGCGCTGCTGCGCGGATCTGCTCGGCAGGCACGCCACAGACTGGGCCGAGCACTTCTGGTGCGTTTTCTGGCAGGCTGACGAAGTCGCGCCAGCGGGCGAAGTCCTCGGTCTCGCAGCGGGCGTCGATAAAGCGCTGGGCCAGCAAACCCTCGTTGACGATCACATGGGCCAAGGCGTTGAGCATGGCCACGTTGGTGCCTGGGCGCAGTTGCAGGTGCAGTTCGGCACGGGCGTGGGGCGAGTCAACCAGGTCGATGCGCCGTGGGTCGATGACAATCAACCGCGCACCCTGGCGCAGGCGGCGCTTGAGCTGCGAGCCAAACACCGGGTGGGCATCGGTGGGGTTGGCACCGATCACCAGAACCACATCGGCCTGCATCACCGAATCGAAGCTCTGCGTGCCCGCCGACTCCCCGAGGGTCTGCTTGAGGCCATAGCCCGTGGGCGAATGGCACACCCGTGCGCAGGTGTCGACGTTGTTGTTGCCAAACGCCGTGCGCACCAGTTTCTGCACCAGGTAGGCTTCTTCGTTGGTGCAGCGGCTGGAGGTGATGCCGCCGATCGAATCACGCCCGTACTTGAGCTGGATGCGGCGGAACTCGCTGGCAGCGTAGGTCACCGCTTCGTCCCAGCTGACTTCCTGCCACGGGTCTTCGAGGCGCTTGCGGATCATGGGTTTGGTGATGCGGTCCGGGTGGGTGGCATAGCCCCAGGCGAAGCGGCCTTTGACGCAGGCGTGGCCGTGGTTGGCGCCGCCGTTCTTGTCCGGGACCATGCGCACCAGCTGGTCGCCCTTCATTTCGGCGCGGAACGAGCAACCGACACCACAGTAGGCGCAGGTGGTAATGACCGCACGTTCGGGTTGGCCGAGCTGCACCAGGCTTTTTTCGGTCAGGGTCGCGGTCGGGCAGGCCTGCACGCAAGCGCCGCACGACACGCACTCCGAGGCCAGGAAGTTGTCCCCCCCGGCGGCCGCTACCCGCGAGTCGAAGCCGCGCCCGGTGATGGTCAGGGCGAAGGTGCCCTGGATGTCTTCACAGGCGCGCACGCAGCGGCTGCAGACGATGCACTTGCTCGGCTCATAGTCAAAATACGGGTTGGAAACGTCTTTCTTCTCGGCCAGGTGATTGGCGCCGTCGTAGCCGTAGCGGACCTCGCGCAGGCCAACCTGGCCGGCGACGGTCTGCAGCTCGCAGTTGCCGTTGGCCGAGCAGGTCAGGCAGTCGAGCGGGTGATCGGAGATGTACAGTTCCATTACATTGCGCCGCAGCCCCGCCAAGCGCGGGGTTTCGGTACGCACCACCATGCCTTCGCTGACCGGGGTGGTGCACGACGCGGGGTAGCCGCGCATGCCTTCGATTTCCACCATGCACATGCGGCACGAGCCGAACGCTTCAAGGCTGTCGGTGGCGCACAGTTTGGGAATACTGGTGCCGAGCATGGCGGCGGCGCGCATGACCGAGGTACCGGCAGGCACGCTGATGGCTCGGCCATCGATGTTCAGGCTGACCTGCACCTCACTGTCGCGTGCAGGGGTGCCAAGGTCGATCTCGGGGTCGAAGAAATTGATCACTGCGCGGCCTCCGTGTGGGTCAGCCCGAAATCGGCGGGGAAGTACTTGAGCGCGCTGGCCACCGGATAGGCGGTCATCCCGCCCATGGCGCACAGCGAGCCGTACTGCATCGTGTCGCACAGGTCGCGCAGCAGCAGGGCCTGGTCGTGGCGTTCGGTGAAATCGGTGGTGGCGATCAGCCGGTCCACTACCTCCATGCCACGGGTCGAGCCGATGCGGCACGGGGTGCATTTGCCGCAGGATTCCTCGGCGCAGAACTGCAGGGCAAAGCGCGCCATGCTGGCCATGTTCAGGGTGTCGTCGGCCACCACTACACCGCCGTGGCCGAGCATCGCGCCGATGGCGGCGAAGGCTTCATAGTCCAGCGGCGTGTCGAAGTGGCTGGGCGGCACCCAGGCGCCGAGCGGGCCACCGACTTGCGCGGCCTTCAGCGTTCGGCCGCTGGCGGTACCGCCACCGTAGCCTTCCACCAGCTCGCGCAGGGTCAAGCCGAACGCACGCTCCACCAGGCCACCGTGGCGGACATTGCCCGCCAGCTGGAAGGGCATGGTGCCCAGCGAACGGCCCATGCCGAAATCGCGGTAGAACGCCGCGCCCTTGGCCAAAATGATCGGCACCGAAGCCAGGGTGAGCACGTTGTGCACCAGGGTCGGCAAGCCAAACAGGCCCTGCAGGGCCGGCAGTGGTGGCTTGGCACGGACGATCCCGCGCTTGCCTTCGATGGACTCCAGCAGCGCGGTTTCTTCGCCACAGATATAAGCGCCAGCGCCGACCCGGACTTCCAGGTCGAACGCCTTGCCGCTGCCGACCACGTTCACACCGAGGTAACCGGCGTCACGGGCAATGGCAAAGGCCTGGTCGAGCACGCGAATGGCGTCCGGGTATTCCGAGCGCACGTAGATGTAGCCTTTGTCGGCCCCCACGGCGAGGCCGGCGATGATCATGCCTTCGATGAGCAGGAAGGGGTCACCCTCCATCAGCATGCGGTCGGCGAACGTACCGGAGTCGCCTTCGTCGGCGTTGCAAACCACGTACTTCTGCCCGCCCCCGGCATCGCGCACGGTGCGCCACTTGATACCCGCCGGGAACGCAGCACCACCCCGGCCACGCAGGCCAGAATCGAGTACCGCAGCGACCACCTCGGCACCGTCCAGCGCCACGGCGTGCTCCAGCCCTGCAAACCCGCCGTGGGCGCGGTAGTCGTCCAGCGACAACGGCCGGGTCACGCCAGCGCGGGCGAACAGCAGGCGTTGCTGGGACTTCAGATAAGGGATCTCTTCAACCGGCCCCAAGGCCAGCGGATGGTCGTGGGGTTGGGCTGCCAACGCATCGAGCAGCGCCGGCACATCGTCCGGGCTGACCGGGCCGAAACCCTGGCGCCCTTGTGCGCTTTCGCATTCGATCAGCGGCTCCAGCCAGTACAGGCCACGCGAACTGGTGCGCTGGATATCGACCGCCAACTGCCGGCGCTCGGCCTCGCGCTGCACGGCCTCGGCAACCTGGTCGGCACCCACGGCACGGGCCACCGAATCGCAGGGGATGTACACCTTCAGCATGCTTCGCCCTCCAAACAACCGTTCACCAGGGCACGCAGGCGCTCAGGGGTGAGGCGCGCGTGCAGTTGGCCGTCCAGTTCCAGCGCGGGCGAGCAGGCGCAGGCGCCCAGGCAATACACCGGGCGCAGGCTGATGGCGCCGTCGGCGCTGGTACCATGGTCGTCCAGCGCCAGCTGATCACGCAGTTGCGCGGCCAGGGCTTCGGCGCCACGGCTCTGGCACGACTCGGCCCGGCACAGGCGCAGGGTATGGCGTGCCGGCGCCGTGGTGCGGAAATCGTGGTAGAAGCTGATCACCCCGCGCACCTCGGCCAGGCTGAGGTTCAGGGCATGGGCAATTTCGGGGACAGCGGCATCGGGGACGAAGCCGATGGCTTGCTGGATAGCGTGAAGGATCGGCAGCAACGCGCCGGGGGTGTCCTTTTCACGGGCCAGGATGCTGTGGATCAAAGGCAGGTGGAGCAGTTCATCAGGCATACAGCGGACCTCGGCATCACGGACCCTGCCTGCGCTGTGGTTGGGGCAGGTGTCCGGCGTGTTCTGCTGCGGCGTGCCGGCCACGTCACGGTTGCGTGGTGTCGGCAGCCTCCTTGCCCAGGGCCGTGCGTCTACGCGCACTGGTCCGAGAGCATCCTGCAAGCATGGCACTTGTGGCGCCGGAGGGTTGCATGCGAACGACCAGGCGCATCCTGAAACCGACCAGCTGGCGATTCATGATTGCCAGAGGTGATCGGGGGCCGCGCCTACACTGACCGCTTACGTTGAGCAGTGATCAACCATAGCAGGTACCCACCACCCAGCACCCCAGTCACCAGCCCGACCGGCAACTGCGCCGTGGCCGCCAGGCGCTGGCTCAGCCAGTCGGCGACCAACAGCAAGGCCGCCCCCATCAAGGCGGCGCACACCAGCGGCGCGCCTGCCGTACGCGTCAGCCGCCGGGCCAATTGCGGCCCCGCCAGGGCAATGAACGCAATCGGCCCGGCAGCGGCAGTGGCAATGGCCGTCAGCCCCACAGCGGCGAGCACCAGCACCAGGCGCGAACGCCCCACCGCTACCCCCAGCTGGCTGGCCGTGTTATCGCCCATTTCCAGCAGCGCCAGTTCACGGCCATGCAGCAGTGCTAACGGCAGTATCAGCACCAGGCCCAATGCTGCAGGGACGACATGCGCCCAGGTCCGGGTGTTGAGCGAGCCGGCCAGCCACAACTGGGCAAACAGCGCCTGATCAAGGTCGCCTGTAACTAACAACAGTTGGTTCAAGCCGGACAGCGTGGCGCCCATGCCAATCCCCACCAGCACCAACCGGTAGCCCTCGCTGCCATGCCCCCGGCGCGCCAGGAGTAAAACCAGCAGCGCCGTGAGCATGCCCGCCGCCACCGCCGCCAACGCCGTGGCCAACGGGCCTGCGTCGAACAAGATGATCTGCACGATGGCACCGCTCGCCGCGCCGGTGGTAAAGCCGATGACATCGGGCGAGCCCAGGGCATTGCGGGCAATCGACTGGAAGATCGCCCCGGCCATGCCCAGCGCCGCACCCACCAACAGGCCGGTGAGCACCCGTGGCAGGCGCACCCGCGTGACGATGCGCTGGGTCATGTCGTTGTCCCCCTGCCCCAGCAGGCTGGCCAGCACCTGCCCGGCGCCTATCGGCAGGCTGCCAGTACCCAGCAGCACAATCGCCAACCCCAGCACCAACAGCAACAACGCACTGCCGACCAGCACCGCCCGGGGGCTGAAACGCACACTGCACGGCCCACACCTGAGCACCCGTGGAGTAGTCAGAGCTGACATAAACGAAACCTGCTTATCAACACGATGAATGCCGGCCCACCCAGCAACAACGCCAGGGTCCCGGCCGCCAGTTCTGCCGGCGCGACGAGCACGCGGCCCAGCAGGTCGGCGCCCAGCAGCAGCAATGCTGCAATCAGCGCCGCATAGGGCAGCATGCGCCGGTAGTCCGGGCCGACCAACAAGCGCGCAAGGTGCGGGGCGACCAAGCCGATGAAACCAATCGGCCCCGCGATAGCCGTAGCGCTGCCGGCCAACAGCATCAGCGCGACGCAGGCAAGCGCCCAGGTCAGGCGCACGTTCACCCCCAACGCCCGGCCCAGGTCCCGGCCCAGTGCCAGGGCGTTGAGCTGCGGCATGAGCGCCGCCGCCAGGACCAATCCCAGGGCAATGGCCAGGGTTGGCCACAACAATGCAGCGGTACTGCTGCCGGCCAGCGAGCCTGCGGCCCAATGGCGGAAGTGGTCATAGACTTGCGGTGGGGTGTTGAGCACGACGATACCGGTCAGCGACGCCAGCAGCATCGTCAGCCCGGCCCCGGCCAGTACCAGGCGCACGGGGTTGCTGTCATTGGCGCCGGCCTGGCCCAGCAGGAACACCGCGATGCCGGCAACACCGGCGCCCAGGAAGGCCAGCAAGATGTACTGCCCGACCTGCGTCAGGCCAAACAGCGCGACCCCCAGGATGACCGCCAGCGCAGCGCCAGCATTGACGCCCAACAACCCTGGCTCGGCCAGCGGGTTGCGCGTCAGGGCCTGCATCAAGGTGCCCGCCGCCCCCAGTGCCAGCCCCGCCAACAGGGCCACCAAGGTACGCGGCACCCGCAACTCACGCACGATCAGGTGCTGATCATTCTGCAGGTCGGGCTGGTACAGGGCGTCGAACACCACATTCATGGCAATCGGGTGCGAGCCGATCAACAAGCTGGCCAACGCTGCCACAAGCAACACCAGCACGCCCACCAGCAGGCCCTGGCGCGGCATGCCACGCACCCAGCCAGCAGCCCCTACGGGTTGGGTCGTCAGGTTATGCATGATCAGCGGAAGTAGCCGGCGACGGTATCGAGCATCTGCCGCCCGGAGTAGTAGTCGATGCGAAACGAGCTAGGCCCCAGCGGGTAAACCCGCTGATGCTGCACCGCCGGCAGGTTGGCCAACACCGGGTCGCTGCGAAACGCCTGGGCATCGCTGTCATCGGCACTCAGCAGGAACACGTCGGCATCGCCAATCGCGGCGGCGAGGTTCTCGCGGGAAATGAACTGGAACTCGGTGGAGCGGATCACCTGCCCGGCCATCGCCTCGGGCAGCTCGCGCACCTGGAAACCGAGCGCCGTGAGCAGCCGCGCCTGCGGGCTGATGGCACGCCCAATGGAGTAACTGCCCCCGATGTTGTAGCCGACCAGCATCACTGGCCGCGGCGAAGGGTGCAGGCGCGCAGCGGTTTCACGGGTGTAGTCATCGAAACGCTGGATCACCTCCTGCGCTTGGCGTTGCAGCCCGGTTTGCGCGCCCAGCTCGGTGGCCAGCGCCTGCCAGGACTGATTGGAATAGTTCACGACCAGCGTGGCGATGCCCTGGGCGCGGAGCTCGGCCAGGTGTGGCGCGGCACTGTCGGCCCCGGTGGCGGATACCACCAGCAGGTCTGGCGCACTGGCCACCACCGCTTCGATGTCGAACTGCAGGTTGCGGTACAGCACCTGCACATCGCGCTGGTCCGCCACCGTCGCCCATTGCGAGAAGTAGCCCTTGCCATCGGTCAGGCGGCTGGGCGTGGCCGCCGCGCTGGCCACCAGCGGCGCATTCATCGCCAAAAGGATGCCGGTAACACTCGGCGTGGTGGACACAATGCGCGTGGGCGCGGCCGCCACCCAAGGGCCAAACAGCATCAGGGCAACTGCGGTCAGTGCTGCGCAAACACGTAAAGGCTTCATCGACTGGCTTCGCTCGAAGGGAATCAAGGTGCGCATGATAATACTTCTCATGCAGTTAATTCCATCATGTAGAATCCATTCCGCAAATTACAGACTTGCCAAGGACCTTCGATGAGCTCTCGCCTGCATGCCCGTGCATTGACCCTGCGCCGCGACACCCGAACGCTGTCGCACGACCTGTCGCTGGAAATCGAGGATGGCGCCTTTACCGTCATCGTCGGCCCCAACGCATGCGGTAAATCGACCCTGCTGGCGGCACTGGCGCGGTTGCTGGCCCCCAGCTGCGGCCACGTATTGCTCGATGGCCAGGACATCCAGCAACGCCCCGCCAAAGACGTCGCCCGGCGCCTGGCCTTGCTGCCCCAGAGCGCCACAGCGCCCGATGGCATCAGTGTCGCCGAGCTGGTCGCACGCGGCCGCTACCCCCATCAGAGCCTGTGGCGGCAGTGGTCGAAGGCCGATGAATACGCCGTGCAGCAGGCGATGCGCGCGACGGGTATCGAAGCGCTTGCCGAACGCCCGCTACAGGCATTGTCGGGCGGCCAGCGCCAGCGTGTGTGGATTGCCATGGTGTTGGCCCAGGACACGCCGATCCTGCTGCTCGACGAGCCCACCACCTACCTGGACATCGCGCACCAGTTCGAGCTGCTGGAGCTGCTGCGCGAACTGAACCAACAAGGCCGCACCATCGTGGCCGTATTGCACGACCTCAACCAGGCCTGCCGCTACGCAAGCCACCTGGTAGCCATGCGCGACGGCGCGATCGTGGCACAGGGTGCGCCAAACGAAATCTTCACTGAAGCGCTGGTGCAGCGCGTGTTCGGGCTTTCGGCGCTGATCATCGAAGACCCGGTCAGCGGCACCCCGCTGCTAGTGCCGCGCGGGCGGAGTGAGCCTGCGTTGGCATAAGCGGTGCCTGTAGGAGTTCACTGGCATTGTGGGAGCAACCGTCTTGTTCGAATCTCTAAAGACGGCACGACCCTGTGGGAGCGGGCTTGCCCCGCGAACACCGGCGAAGCCGGTGCCATGCACCGCGTAGCCCCATTCGCGGGACAAGCCCGCTCCCACAATGCCCCATGTCAATGCCCCATGGCTTTAGAACATTGAGCAAGGCAGTTGCTCCTACACGACCCCCGCTAAATCAATAAATGATGGTGTGCTCTAAGCAGGCGGCAGCACCGGCGCCGGGGCGCCGAGCATGCGGCCACCGGTGGCCTGGTTGACCAGCCCGGCCTCATGGAACAGCGCCTGGCGGTCTTCAGGCGCGCGCAACTGCCCAAGGTCAGTGACCGTGGTCATCGCGCAGACGATTTCCTGCTGCGCATCGAACACCGGTGCGGCCTGCCCGGTCACGCTCGACAGCAAGTGGCTGGTCAGCTCGGCCCAGCAATGCTGACGAATCTGCTCCAGCACCTTGGCACTGGGTGGGGTGCCGCGAAAATGCGCCGGCTGCAACTTGCGCGCGGCATCGATCGTGGCCTTGGGCAGAAATGCCTGGAACACCAAGCCGCACGCCGTATTGTCGATCGGCAGGATGTCGCCCAGGGCCAAGGGGTTGATCGAGAAATACGCACTGCGGTACCAGCGCACCAGGGTCGGGCCACGATCAGTCCAGATCGCCACCCCGCCGCTGGCCGCATGCCGTTGCGCCAGGGCCTTCATGTGCTGGGCGGCGATGTCCACCGCATCCACCCGTTTCAGGGCGCCAATGCCGATACTCAGGGCCGCCGGGCCGAGGTCGTACAGCGCGCTGGCCGGGTCCTGCCTGGCCAGCCCTTCTTTGACCAGGCTCTGCAGATAGCGATGCGCCGTGGAACCACCGGTGCCGGTACGGCGGGCGACCTCGCCCAGGCTCAATTCACTCTCGGCATTGGCCAGCACATTCAGAAACCGCGCAGCAATCGACACCGACTGGATGGTGCCAGATCGCTTCTCGCCGGGGCTCTCCGGCTCCGCATCGGCAGGGGACTGCAAAGTGTTCAACGGGGCTATCTCCTCATTTCTGATTATCTGGCCAGACGGCGGCGCCGCGCCCGGCAAGCGCGGCTGCCCATCATACCGTCAGCGGCCCTTGGCAGGTGCGAATGCACGCGCAGGGTGACGCCACCATACCACTTCGAGGAATAGATTCTTTATTGCGGAACGAGATGGCACCGTGATACCTTCCATCGCAAACGAGGATCGTTCTCATTTGGAGGTTGTCTTGAAGTACCCCGCGCAACGCTCGATCAGCCATGGATTCGGTGTGCTGACCCTGTCTACCCTACTCGCCGCCCCACCCGTCCTGGCCGAACAGACGCCAACCGCCGCCAACCCGCAGCTGGTACTGGCCCCGGTGCTGGTGAGTGGCGAGAAGGTCGAACGCGACCTCAAGAACACCGCCTCGTCGGTATCGGTGAAAAACGCCAACGAGATCGACACCCTCAAGACCGGCAGCGCCTCGGTGCACGAAGTGCTCAACGATGTGCCCAACGTGATCTACACCGACTCGGTCGGCGCGCCGATTATCCGGGGCCAGGACAGCCAGGGCCCGAACAACGGCGCCAACGTGTTCTGGGGCGGCACGGTACCGCGGGCCACCATCAACCTCGACGGGCACTACCTGAACTACAACGAGATGTACTTCGGCGCCCCGTCGGTATGGGATGTCGACAGCATCGAGGTCTACCGGGGCCCACAGACCACCAGCCAGGGCGCCAACGCCATTGCCGGGGCCATCGTGGTCAAGACCAAAGACCCGACCTTCAGCCCCGAAGCGGCCTACCAGGCGGAGCTCGGCAGCTACCACGCCCGGCGCAGCTCGCTGGCGGTCTCCGGGCCGTTGACCGACAACCTGGCCGGCCGCCTGGCCCTGGATTACTCCGCCCGCGACACCTTCATCGACTACACCAACCCGTCCTTTGCCAGCCACGGCACCGACCAGGACTTCCGCTCGCTGAACCTGCGCGGCAAATTGCTGTGGCTGCCCGAAGCGGTACCCGGCCTGGGCCTGAAGTACACCTTCGCCCACGGTGATTCCAACCGCCCCACCCAGGAAGCCGCCTCGTACCCGTTTCACAAGCTGAACCACACCGGCGCCACCATGCCCAGCTGGCATCAGCAGACCAACACGCACATCGTTGATGTCGACTACGAACTGGACAACGGCATGAAGCTGTTCAACCAGACCCAATACTCGCTGTCCAACGTGCACCGCGTGCTAGGCGTGGCCAACAGCGGCGATGCCGATGTCCGCCAAAAGAACTTCTCCAACGAAACCCGCGTCACCTTCGGCGAGCAGCAAGACACCCTCAGCGGCATCGCCGGCCTGTACCTGGCTCGCACTGACTCTGATGAAATCCTGTACTACGGCGGCATCTCCGACTTCGACGACACCAAACGCAACCTGGGCGTATTCGGCGAACTCAGCTACCGCCTGAGCGACCGCTGGACCCTGACCACGGCCTTGCGCTTCCAGCAAGACCAGGTCCAGCGCAAGGGCACCTCGCCTTTCGCCACCGATGGCCTGGACTACGACAAAACCTTCAACGCCTTCCTGCCCAAGGTATCTCTGGCCTACGCCCTGACCCCGGAATGGACCGTGGGCGGCATGGTCAGCCGCGGCTACAACCCCGGTGGCGTGTCGCTGAACATGAGCAGCAAGCGCTTCGAGCAGTTCGACGACGAACGCATGTGGAACTACGAGCTGTTCGCCCGCGCCAGCCTGCTGGACGACCGCCTGCACCTGAACGGCAACCTGTTCTACATGGACATGCAGGACGCGCAATACAACATCCCCGTGGTGCTGGCTTCGGGCCTGACCCAGTCCTACACCATCAACGCCGAAAAGGCCCACGCTTACGGGGTCGAGCTGTCGGCAGACTACCGGGTACTGGAAAACCTGACCCTCAAGGCCAGCGCCGGCGCCCTGCAAACCCGCATCGACGATATCGACGCCAACAGCCGCTACGCGCACAACGAGTTTGCCCGCTCGCCCGGCTACACCGTCAGCTTCGGCCCGAGCTGGGACATTACCGACCGCCTCAACTTCAACGCCCAAGTGCGCCACATCGATGGCTACTACTCGGATATCGCCAACACCAAAAGCTATGCAATCGACGGCTACACCGTGGCCGATGCTCGCATGAGCTACCGCTTCAACGACCAGTTCCAGGTGTACACCTACGTCAAGAACGTCTTCGACGAGCGCACCGCGACCTACATGCAGACCAACCGGGGCATCGGCGGGATCGAAGCCAGCATGACCGAGCCACGCACCCTTGGCGTCGGCGTCAAAGGCGCGTTCTAAGCCCCCCGCTGGCCGGCAGAGGCCGGCCAGCGCTTATTTGCCAGCCACTGGAGAACTGACCCTGATGACTCACCAACAAGGCCTGCACATCGGCATGTCGCTGGCCCCGACCTGGCTCAGCGGCGAGGGCTGGCGGCGCCCGGACAGCCGCGTCGAAAGCCTGTTCAGCAGCGATTTCGCCCTCGACATCGCGCGCCGCTCGGAGGCCGCACACCTGGACTTCGTATTCCGCCCCGACGTCAGTTGCGTGGTGGCCGACGCGCTGGAAAGCGGCTCGGGCTTTACCAGCCTCGACCCCACCGTGCTGCTGGCCGCGCTCACCCGCGAGACCCGCCGCATCGGCCTGGTGTCAACGGTTTCGACCACGTTTTTCCCACCGTACTTGGTCGCTCGCCAACTGCAATCACTGAACTGGCTGAGCAACGGCCGCGTGGGCTGGAACATCGTCACCGCGCTGCAAGGCCACGAAAACTTCGGCCTGCCCGCCATGCCCAGTGCCGAAGAGCGCTACGCCCGTGCGGCGGAGTTTACCGAGGTGGTGCAGCGGCTATGGCGCAGCTTTCCCAATCAGGCGCTGTTGATCGACCGCGAGCACGGCCGCTATGCCGACCCGGCGCAGGTCCAGCCGATCGCTCACCACGGCGACTTCCTGCAGGTGCAGGGGCCGCTGAACATTCCGGAACAGGGCGCGCGCATTCCGCTGATCCAGGCGGGCGCATCCGACAGTGGCCGCGACTTTGCCGCCCGGGTCGCCGACATCGTCTTCGCCCCTACGCCCGACCAGGCCGCCGCCGCCGAGCTGCGCCGTGACCTTTCGCAACGCGCTGAGCGCCACGGCCGCAACGCAGCGGACGTCCGCCTGCTGCCGGGGCTCAGCCTGTTTCTGGCGCCTACCCGCAAGGAGGCGCGCGAACTGTTCATGGACACCCATGCGCGGGTCGACAAGGCGCGCAAATATGCCGCCATCGAGAAGATGATCGGCATCGACCTGGCGGCCTGGCCAAGCGACCGGCGCATCCACGCCACCGACCTGCCACCGCTGCAACTGCTGCCCGGTGCCAGCCGCACGCATGTGAGCTTGTTGCGGCGCTTGATCGAACGCGAATCGCTGCTGCCCAGCGAACTGCTGATGCGCCCGGAAGTGCTCTCGGCTGCGCACTGGCAGGTGATTGGCACGGTCGATGACGCCGTCGAGGAAATTGCCGACTGGGCCGAGGCGGGTGTGATGGATGGGTTTATTGCGGCACCGGGGGGATCGTTCGGCTCGGTGTACTGCTTCCTCGATGAAGTGGTGCCGAGGCTGGTGGAGCGTGGGCTGTTCCGCGCGCAGTACCAGGGCACGACCTTTGCCGAGCACCTTCAGCGCTATTAAACCGCCCCTCCCGAATAGGAGCAGCACATAACCTATTGATTTAGCCGGGCTGTGTGGGAGCGGGCTTGCCCCGCGAACACCGGCGAAGCCGGTGCCATGCACCGCGTGTTCGCATTCGCGGGGCAAGCCCGCTCCCACACAACAGCCTCAAGCCACCGCTTTTTCCACCCGGCGCCCGGCCTCAAGCTCACGTACCAACGGCAACACATGCTCGCCAAAGTACGCCACCTCCTCCTGGAAATGCAGGAACCCTGAGAGGATCAAATCCACCCCCACGGCCTTGAGCGCAACGATGCGCTCGGCAATCTGCTGCGGTGTGCCGATCAAGTTGGTCTTGAATCCATCGTTGTACTGCACCAGGTCCTCGAAGCTGGACTTGGCCCAGTTGCCCTCGCCTTCCGGGCTGGCCGCCCCGGCGTTCTTGACTTCATGCCCGAACGCCTTGACCGCCTCGGGGTTGGCTTTGTCGATGATCTCCTGCAGCACCGCCCGCGCCTCTTCCTCGGTGTCACGGGCAATGATGAAGGCATTCACGCCCACCTTCACCGAATGGCCGTTGGCTGCTGCCTTGGCACGCAGATCATCGACCTGGGCCTTGATCCCCTCCACGCTGTTGCCATTGGTGAAGTACCAGTCCGACACCCGCGCCGCCATGTCGCGCGCCGCACGCGAACTGCCACCCTGGAAGATTTCCGGGTGCGGCTGCTGCAAGGGCTTGGGTTTGAGGGTGTAGTCCCGGAAGCGATAGAAGTCGCCGTTGAAGGTGAAGTTGTCCTGGGTCCAGATGCCCTTCAGCGCACGAATGAACTCCTCGGAACGGCGATAGCGCTCGTCATGGTCCAGCCACGGCTCGCCGATGGCGTGGAACTCGCCCTTGAACCAGCCCGACACCAGGTTGATGGCGATCCGGCCATTGGTGAACTGGTCGATGGTTGCCAACTGCTTGGCCGCCAGCGCCGGGTTCCACGGGCCTGGAAGGATGGCAGCGATGACCTTGAGCTTCTCGGTGGCGGCCAACAGTGCGTGGCTGATGGTGACCGACTCATGTTGGTTATCGGCGCCGTAGCCTGCGGTGAAACGGATTTGCGACAGGGCGTAATCAAAGCCCGATTTTTCGGCGATCTGCGCCAGTTTGCGGTTGTAGTCGATGTCCCAGCTGGTGCGTTGCTCGATGGTGCTCACCACCAGGCCACCGCTGACGTTGGGGACCCAGTAGGCGAACTTGATTGGGGCTTGGCTCATGGGGAGGCTCCTTGGCTGTCCTCGAAGGGTTGAAGGAGACAACGCAGCAACTGTGCCAAACGAAAATAGCCTTGAGCCTCAAGGGGATAGCCAACAACGCAGGCGGGCCGCAGTGAACCCTGGACAGCAGACTGTCGAAACGCTGTTGCAGGTGCAACAGCCAGCGTTCGGCGGTCAAGTAATTGTGCCCGGTGGTCAAGCGATTACCGGCAGCGACTGGGAGGATTGAAGCAGGCCCGAGGGCCATCAAAACAATAACAGCAACAAGGAGAACGCCGATGACTTCCTACCTGCAGGCTTACACCCGCGCCACCGAAGACCCCGAGGGATTCTGGGGTGAACAGGCTGCCGAGCTGGACTGGTTCCGCGCCCCCCGCCAGGTCTTCACCGACCACCCTGGCACAGGCGGCCGCTGGTTTGCCGACGGCCAGCTCAATACCTGCCACCTGGCGGTCGACCGGCACGTCGCCAACGGTGCCGGCGAGCGCTGCGCGATTATCTACGATTCACCGGCCAGCGGCGTGCAGGAGCGCATCAGCTATCGCCAGTTGCAGGACCGCGTGGCCCGTTGCGCCGGTATGCTGCGGGCATTGGGTGTAGCGCGCGGCGACCGGGTGATCATCTACATGCCGATGATCCCCCAGGCGGTGGTCGGCATGCTGGCCTGCGCCAGGCTCGGCGCCGTGCATTCGGTGGTATTTGGCGGTTTTTCCGCAGCCGAACTGGCCGTGCGCATCAACGATGCCTGCCCCAAGGTGCTGCTCAGCGCCAGCTGTGGCATCGAGTACGACCGTGTGGTGCCCTACAAGCCATTGCTGGACCAGGCCCTGCAGCTGGCCGCCCAGCACACGCCACACGTGGTGATCGAACAACGCGAACAGGCCCGCGCCCTGCTGCGCGGCCCCCGCGAGCACGATTGGCAGGCACTGCTCGCCCAGGCCGAAGCCGTGCCAGCAGTCCCGGTCAATGCCACCGACCCGCTGTACATCCTGTACACCTCCGGCACCACCGGCAGGCCCAAAGGCGTCGTGCGCGACCATGGCGGCCATGCCGTGGCGCTCAACTACAGCATGCAAGCGCTGTACGACGCACACCCCGGCGAAGTGTTCTGGGCCGCGTCGGACATCGGCTGGGTCGTGGGGCACTCCTACATCGTCTACGCCCCACTCATTCGCGGGTGCACCACCTTGCTCTACGAGGGCAAGCCGGTGCGTACACCCGATGCCGGGGCCTTCTGGCGCGTGATCGCCGAACACCGGGTGAATGTGTTCTTCACCGCGCCCACCGCGTTCCGCGCCATCAAACGCGAAGACCCACAGGTGCGCCTGGCCGCCGGGCGCGACCTGTCCTGCCTCAAAGCGGTGTACGTCGCTGGCGAACGCCTCGATCCACCGACGTACGAGTGGCTGCATGGTTTTCTGCCGTGCCCGGTGGTCGACCACTGGTGGCAGACCGAGACCGGCTGGGCGATTGCCGGCAGCCCGCGCGGGCTTGACGACTTGCCGATGAAGCCTGGTTCAGCGAGCCTGCCCCTGCCCGGCTATCGCCTGGAAATACTCGATGATGAAGGCCAGCCATTGCCCCGCAACCAGCCTGGCAACATTGCCCTGCGCCTGCCATTGCCACCCGGCACGCTGACCACGCTGTGGGGCGACCCGCAGCGCTTTGCCGAAAGCTATCTGAGCGCCTTCCCCGGCTACTACTGCAGTGGCGACGGTGGCTACCTGGACGAAGACGGCTACCTGTTCGTCATGGGCCGCGTGGACGATGTGATCAACGTCGCCGGGCACCGCCTGTCCAGCGGCAGCCTCGAAGAAGCTTTGGGCGACCACCCGGCCATCGCCGAATGCGCCGTGGTGGCACTGGCAGAAGCGCTCAAGGGCGAAGTACCGGTCGGGTTCGTGGTGCTCAAGCAGGGGCTGCAGCCAGACCCGGCGCAACTTGAACGCGAACTGGTGGCGCGGGTACGCGATGCGGTCGGTGCCATCGCCTCACTGCGCCGGGTGTTCATCCTCAAGCGCCTGCCCAAGACCCGCTCCGGCAAGATCCTGCGCAAAACCCTGCGCAGCCTGGCGTCGAACCCCGAGGTGACAACACCTGCGACCATCGAAGACCCCACCGTACTCGATGAAGTGCGGGCCGTATTCGAGCAGGCCGGTTGCTATGACCCGGTGCAAGGGCGCAAGGCGGCAACCGGGCACTAAGCGCGCGTGGCCTGCAAATAGAAAACCCCGCCAGGGCAAGCGCTGGCGGGGTGGTTTATGTGCAGCGTTCGCTAGCCCATCACAGCTGGCGCAACACGCGCTGCAGGGCAGCGAGAAACTGCTCGACGTTCTCGGCCGAGAAGCACAACTGTGGCCGGATCTTCAGCGCATTGTTCTGCGCCCCCGACACACCAATCAGCATGCCTTCATCACGCAACAAATTAGTGATGCGCCGCGCCGTCGGGCCATCGGCAATGCCCTGCCCGTCCACCACATCGACACCGATGAACAGCCCCGCCCCACGCACCTGCCCAAGGCAGGCATGCTCACGGGCGAGGCCTTCGAGGCCCTCCTTGAGCTGAGCCCCCACGCGCCGGGCATTCTCCTGCAGGCCCTCGTCTTCGATCACTTGCAGCACGGCGAGCCCCACTGCCGCCGACACCGGGTTGCCACCAAAGGTGTTGAAGTAGCTGGCGTTGCGGCCGAAACGTTCGAGGATCTGCGGGCGCACCGTCAGCCCCGCCAAGGGGTGGCCATTGCCCATTGGCTTGCCCAGGGTCACCAGGTCGGGTACCAGGCCATGGCGCTCGAAGCCCCACATGTGTGTGCCGGTGCGGCCGAACCCCGGCTGCACCTCGTCAGCGATGAACAGGCCGCCGGCAGCGCGCACCGCCTCCACCGCCTCACGCAGAAAGCCCGGCGGGTCGGCGAACACGCCATCGCTGGTGAACAGGGTATCGACCAGCAACGCTGCCGGGCGAATGCCATGGCGCTGCATGTCGGCCAGCGCGGCACGCACCTGGGCGGCGAACAATTGGCCTACCCGTTGCGGGTCTTCAGGCAGGTGCAAGGGTGCATCGACCACGCGGATATCACGGCCTAACGGTACGTAGTCACCCACCGAAGGCGACAGCTCGGCGATGGCCGACGTCATCCCGTGGTAGGCATAACGGGTGACGATAACCCCGGTTCCGCCGGTGTAGTCACGGGCAATGCGCAAGGCCAGGTCATTGGCCTCGCTGCCGGTGCAGGTGAACATCACGTTGCCCAGCGCTGCCGGCATGGTCGCCAGCAGTTTTTCGGCGTAGTCGAGCACCCCTTCGTGCAGGTAGCGGGTATGGGTGTTGAGCTCACCCGCCTGCCGGGCCAGGGCCTCGACCACCCGCGGGTGGCTGTGGCCGACCGAGGCGACGTTGTTGTACAGGTCCAGATAGGCGCGGCCTGCGCGGTCGTAGAGCCAGGTGCCAGCACCTCGCACCAGGTGCAGCGGGTTGTCGTAGAACAGCTGGTAAGCCGGGCCGAGCAGGCGCTGGCGGCGCTCGATCAGGCTACGCTCGGCGGCGTTCAGGGCCTCGGCCTGTTCAGGCTGGAAGGCATTCACTTTCAACATGGTCGGTCTCCTCAGGTGTCCTGGCGCGCGTCGTCCATGACGATGCTGCCGATGATGTGGTACTTGCGGCGGTCGAAATAGCGGAAGTACAGGGCAATCGAACCCCCCAGCGCGAAGCTTGCCGCGACGATCCATGGGATCAGCCGGAACAGCAGCGATTCGGCCGCGCTGCCTGCGGCAAAACTGAGGTTGGCGAACAGCAGGTAAACCACGTAGAGCATGCCGATGCCGCCCAGCAGGGGCGCGAGGAAGGTCTTGAACCAGTGCGCCTGGGCACGCCGTTGAGTGCCCACATGGAAGTAGCAGACCACGGCAAAGGCGCACAGCGCCTGCACGATGAGAATGCCCATGGTGCCCAGGATCGCCAGCAGCGCGTAGAGGTCGGCGTACGGGTCCTTGCCGGTAAACAGAAACGCCAGGACGATCGCCGTGGCGATCAGGCTTTGCACGGTCGAAGCCACGTGCGGCGAACCATGGCGCTCATGGGTGCGGCCCACGGTGCGGCCAAGGAACACGAACAGGTTTTCCCGGCCCAGGGCATAGATGTAGCGTGCCGCGCAATTATGGAAGGCCATGCCACAGGCGAACGAGCCCGTCACCACCAGCAGCTTGAACAGGCTCACCGCCCACTCGCCCAAGTAGAGGCGGGTGGGCCCGTAGAACACCTCGGCGGCAGTGGCAGGGTCTTGCGCCAGGCGAATAGCCTCGGCAGGCCCGGAGCCGGCGATGGCCATCCACGACACGAACACATAGAACACCCCGATGCCGATCACCGCGATCAGTGTCGCCAACGGGATGATCTTTTTCGGGTTGCGCGACTCCTCGCCATACATCGCCGAGGACTCGAAGCCGACCCAGGACCAGAACGCGAAGAACAGGCCTATGCCGGCATTCGCGCCAATCACCCCTTCGGCAGGTTTGAACGCATTCAGCGGGTTGATCGACGCCGTCGCCATGCCCTGCGGGCCACCGCCATGCAGCAGCACGGCAAAGGCCATCAGCCCCAGCATCAGGATCTCCAGCACCAGGCACAGCCCGAGCACCTTGGCGGCCAGGGAAATATCAAAGTAGCTGAGCACGCCATTGGCCAGCAGCATGGCCAGGGCGAACACGATCCAGGGCACGTGCACGCCGAAGACGCTGGCCAGCAGGTCTTCGCAGAAGAAGGCGAAGATGCCCACCAGCGCCGCTTCGAAGACGATGTAGGTGAGCGTGACCGCAATCCCTGAGGCCATCCCCACTACCCGCCCGAGCCCATGGGAAATGAACCCGTAGAAAGCGCCGGTGGCCGTGATGTACTTGGCCATCTGCGCATAACCGATGGCAAACAGCGCCAGGATGATCGTCGCCACCAGGTAGCCTGCGGGGGCGTACTGGCCATTGCCGCTACCAATGGCGATCGGCACGTTGCCCAGCATCGCGGTGATCGGCGCTGCCGTGGCCACCGTCATGAACAGCACGCCCATCAGGCCCACCGCGTTCTTGCGCAGGCGCTGCACCTCGTGGGGCTGCGCCTGGCCGGCCTGCGTGAGTTTCAGCTCAGCACTGTAGGTCTCGCTCATCAGGATGCACTCCGTTCTTATAGGGTTATGGTGCAAGGCGTCAGGCGAGTGCCTGCAGCGACTCGGGCAAGATTTGCCCGCCGTCGACGATCAGGCTCTGCCCGGTGATGTAGCCGGCCTCTTTCGAGGCGAAAAACAGCGCGGCATTGGCAATGTCCTCGACCTTGCCGAGGCATTTGAGTGGAATGGACGCGGCCATGCTGGCCTGGTACGCCTCGCCCATGCCCTGCAGGCCTTCGGTGAGGATGTTGCCGGGCAGCACGGCATTGATGGTGATGCCATCGCGCGCCAGCTCGATGGCCGCGGTACGCATGAAGCCCAGTTGCGCCGCCTTGCTCGCGCCGTAGTGCGCCCAGCCGGGGAAGCCGGTGACTGGCCCTGTGATCGAAGACGTGAGCACCACCCGGCCATACGCCGCCCGGCGCAGGTGCGGCAGCGCCGCCTGCACGCAAAGGAAGGTGCCTTTGGCGTTGGTGTCGAGCACCAGGTCCCAGTCGGCGTCGGTCATCTGCTCCAGCGGCGCCGACGGGAACACCCCCGCGTTGGCGCACAGTACGTCGAGCCCACCTTGGGCCTGCACCACCTGCTCGACCAATTGGCGCACCTGCTCGCGCTGCGCCACATCAGCGACCAGCCCGGTCACTGCCAGGCCCTGGTCGCGCAGGCGGCTGGCCACAGCCTCGACCTTGTCCCGCTGGCGCCCGCTGATGGCCACTTTGGCGCCCTGGCGGGCAAAGCCGACGGCGATGCCCAGGCCGATGCCGCTGGTGCCGCCGGTGACCAATACGCTTTTACCTTGTAGTGAAGTCAGCATGTTCAAGCCCTCGATCCAATGACCTAGCCGGTGATGTGGACCGATGGTGGGCCGACCTGCGGTGGCCGACTTGACCGCAGGGCACAAGTTGCGGGCCGCAGAATCAAATTCTCGATCTGGCCCAGGCGCCTTGTGGCGAGCGGTCAAGATTTCGCGGTTTGCGGTCAAGCCAGTGGCGCGGGGCTCGACTCATGCTGGCAGCCAGACCCCTGCCAACGGAGCGTGCCTGATGACCACTGATATCTCCTCCCACACCAGCCCTGCCGTGCTCGACCGCTTTGCCCTGCATGCGCTGTCGGCTTACGCCGAGGCCTACCAGGGCCAGATCGCGCTACTGGTGCACTCGGAAAACGCCACCTATCAGGTCCAGGGGCAGCGGCAACGTTTTGTCATGCGGGTGCACCGCGCCGGCTACCACCAGCAGGCCGACATCGCCAGCGAACTGGCCTGGCTCGCGGCACTGCAAAGCGCTGGCCTGGAAGTGCCTGTGCCCATTACGGGGCTCGATGGCGAAGCGATCCAGGTTGTCGAACTGCCCGGCCACGGCCGCCGGTTTGTCGTGCTGTTCCACTGGATCGACGGGGGCGAGCCCGACCAGCAACAGCTCAATGCCTCCTTTCGCCGGCTGGGTGCGATCAACGCCCACCTGCACCGCCATGCCCGCACCTGGCAACGCCCGGGCAACTTCCAGCGGCTGACGTGGAACCATCAGACCATGCTGGGTGAACAGGGCCATTGGGGCAGTTGGCGTGCGGCGCCCTACCTGGATGCACGCGGCAGTGCATTGATCAGCGAAGCCGTGGGCGTGATTGGTGAGCGCCTGTGCGGGTATGGCGAGGACCCGTCGCGTTTTGGCCTGATCCACGCCGACCTGCGCCTGACCAACCTGTTGGTGCAAGGGGATCGCACACGCATCATCGACTTCGACGACTGCGGCATGGGCTGGTACCTGCATGACCTGGCGGCGGCCCTGAGCTTTTTCGAACACCACCGCGACCTGGCGCAGTGGATAGACAACTGGCTGGAGGGTTACAGCACCGTGGCCAGCCTGGATGCCCACGACATCGCCCTGCTACCGACGCTGATCATGCAACGGCGCCTGCAACTGCTGGCATGGACCGGCACCCACCGCGGCACACCGCAGGTCGAGTGCCTGGGCCCGGTGTGGGTCGAACAGACGGTCGAGCTGTGCCAGCGCTATTTGCAGGAGCGCCCGGTGGGCGCACTCGCACGGGCATGAACGAAACAGTTTTGTAACCAAAGGCTACGCACCATACGGGTGCGTAGCCCACGCCAGGCGTGGCCCAGCCCAGCGCGCAAAGACCTGCCCTTGAGCGGCCACATGGCGTCATTACAGCGTTTCGCGCGGCGTGGAATGAAAATTGCTCCCACAGTTACCCAGCAGCAGCCGGTAAACGATCGAGGAGGATTCTACGTGCACGTTGTCCATCCAGGTCAGCTCCCCCACGCGGGGGCCCTGCCCGGCAACTCGATAGGTATTCTGGCCTCGGCGGCGACCGGCCTGGTCAGCTTCATCGGCCAGCAAGGTGGTGACGCCGAGCGCATCCTCGGGCGCGCCGGCATCGACTCCGAGCGCCTTGAGCACCCAACCCTGAGCCTGGACCTGAACCAGTATTGCCAAGTGTTCGAAGAGGCCGCCCGGCAAACCGGCAACGACAACTTCGGCCTGCGTTTCGGCCAACAGTTCAGGCCCGACGCGCTGGGTTTGCTCGGCTACGTGGGCATGTGCTCGGCCACCCTGGGCGATGCCCTGCGCAATGTGGTCAGCACCTTCCCGGTGCATCAGCAAAGCAGCCTGTTGAGCATGGAAGCCATGGGCGAATTCTACCGCCTCGACTACCAGGTGCAGTACGGCGCCATCCTGCGCAAACGCCAGGATGCCGAGCTGTCGCTGGGTATGTTCTTCAACCTGATGCGCCACGCGCTAGGCCAGAACTGGGCGCCGGAAAAGGTGCTGTTCGAGCACCCGCAACCCGAGGCTTGGCACGAGCACTGCAAAGTGTTCGACGCCCCGGTGCTGTTTGGCCAGCCGCGCAATTCGCTGGTGTTCCGCCGCAGCGTGCTTGACCGGCCGATGCCCGGCCGCGACCCACGGCTGCTGGCCATCGTCATCGAAAGCATGCGCATGCTCGGCGGCCAGGCCGGCACGCCCAACCGGCCGGGCATTGTCGATGACGTCAAGACGCAAGTCAGGGCCATGCTCGGCGACGGCTACCCGAGCCTGGAGCAAGTCGCCGAGCAGTTGCGCCTGCCCAGCTGGACGGTGCAACGCCGCCTGCAGGAGCAAGGGTTAAGTTTTTCGACCCTGATCGACACCGTGCGCCAAGAGCTGGCGACCTACTACCTGCAACAGTCCGCGCTGCCAATCTCCGAGCTGGCCTTGCTGCTTGGGTATTCGGAGATCAGCGCGTTTTCGCGCGCGTTCCGCCGCTGGTTCGATGTCAGCCCCAAGCAGTGGCGCCAGGCGCATAAGGGGCAGGCGGTGACGGCGCAGTAGAAACTGCTACCGACTGAGGCTGACGCATCAGCGGTGCTTACGCATGCCCATGTGCGCATCGTCCATCAGCGCCTTGGCCATTTCGCAAAGAAAGTGCGAGGCCCAGACCAGCACAGGTTCGTCGTCCATCACGCCGATGAACGAGGCTCGCCTTGAGCAGTCCATCAGCACCGACGCCTGCTCGATGGCATGGTCGCAGCAGTTGCCGGGTTCTACGCGAAACAGGCGCTTGCCCTGTATCACGCCGTCCAGGCACGACGCGGAGCCTATAGTCAAACCCAGCGTGCCGGTGCCTTCTGGTAGTGCCTTGTCCATTTCAAATCCCCCTGGCGCGGCCGCGCCCCTGTGAGTGCAACTGTCTAGCTCAATTTTCTAAAGCCGGAACGATCCCTGTGGGAGCAACTGTCTTGTTCGAATCTCTAAAGACGGCACGATCTCGGTGGGAGCAACTGTCTTCTTGTGGAAGCTGGCCTTGCCGGCGATGGGGCGCGTAGCGCCCCAGGCCCGGCTGTGCCGGGCATCGCCAGCAAGGCTTGCTCCTACGAATGAGCTATTTGCTCCTTCCAGGGCGTTCCGGTCTTGAGCATCGCATTTAGCCTCACTATCAATACTCGCATACACGCCACCACCGATACTTTCGCGCACTTCCCTTGGGCTCGCAGTGCTTTGTAGCGCTCGCAGAAGTCCTTGTTGTGCCGTATCACCACCCAGCAGGCCATATAGAGCGCCCGCCTGACTTGTGAGCGCCCCCCCCAGATTGAACGCTTGCCCGACTGCTTGCCGCTGTCCTGGTTGAACGGCGCAACACCGACCAAGGCGGCAATTTCCTTCTTATCCACCTGGCCCAGCTCTGGCAGCAAGGCCATCAGCTTTCCGGCAGTAATCAGACCAATTCCTTTGACTTGAGTGAGCTGTTTAACCCGGTCATCAGGCAAAGCTGCTGCCTGCTGTGCGATCTCTTGTTCCAGCGCTCGAATTTCACCCTTCAGATAGGCGATGTGTTGTTCCAACCGCAAACAAACACTGGGAGCCCGCGCCTGCTTCAGGCACCGCTTGTCATCGTCGCGCTGTTGGACGAAGCGATCCCGCTGCATAAGCAGTTCGCGCAGCAAGGCCCGCTCGGGTGTCATCACCTGGCAAGGCCGTGGGGGCATAACTTCAGCCAGGTGAGCCAAAACCGCTGCGTCAATGGGATCGGTCTTGGCGCGTTTACCCATCGACTTGGCAAAGTCCCGGGCACGACTGGGATTGATCCGGCAAACCGGAAAATCGGCATCCTGCAGCGCTTTGAGGACATTGCACTCGTAGCCACCGGTAGCTTCGAGCAAGACCATTGAAACTGCATACCCGCCAAGCTTTTCGACGAGCAGTTGGAATCCCTTCAAGTCATTGGAAACACTGAAGTTCACCCCCTCAGGGCGGATGTGAACAGCAAGTGTGGCACTGGAAACATCGATGCCGACAGAGGAAGACATGGCCAAACCCTCTTAAACTCAAGGAGTGAGAGCGCTTTGGCTTGGCCCACGCTTGTGATTCGAGATTACGCCCCTCATCCAACTGTTCGGGCTCTCGCCAAAGTGGAACGGTGAATGGCAGCTTTTGCTCCCACACGTGCTCTGGGCACCTCGGGCTATCAGCTTGCCATTCACCGCTCTCACTTCAGATTCTATTCCCTCTCCAAGACACAAGCGGGCTTGCCCCGCGAAGGGCTGCACAGCAGCCCCGGCATACGCTGAAGTCAATGCAAGGTATGCATCTGCGGCCTGTCCGTGAGCTGCACCTGCGCAACCGCCGATTCCAGCAATGTGCGCACAGCTTCCATTTCGTGCATGACGGCCAGGGTCATGATCGAGGCAGGCGACTTGGGGAGCGTGGAGACGGCGTGGTGAGCGACGGCCAAGGCGCAGAGTACGTACTCCGTGGCCTGGATCAGGGTGTCTTCGAGGTAATGAGGGGAATCGGGGGAGCAAGGTGGATCGGGGACGATCTTGAGCATGACAACCTCCAGACAAAATCTAAGTCGGACCGTCGCCAAATCACTTGCAGATGAATAGGTGGCGGCTACGTGCGGGCCTGCAAGACCGGACTTGGAGGTCAATTGCCCGGCTGGCCAAAAGGCCACCCGCACGCAGCCACCATTGAACAAAGCCAATAGCAAACTGAGACCAATCCAAGCTACGGGCTTGCAGACCCGGTCGTTGAATTTGCAACGACCCAGCGAGACTAGGGGGCTCAGCTTTCCATCGCAATGACGCAATGGCCTGCAAAGAGTTATTCAGAAACGCCCTACAAGGAAGAGCCAAAATCTGATCATTTCCGCTAGCTCTGTATCAATTTCGTGCCGCATTTTCCCGCTTGCCAAATACATATGGAAATCCGTATATTCGATTATCCACATATAAAGAGCACCTCCATGATCACCCCACCCGAGGTCTTCAAGAACCTGGCCGACGAGACCCGCGCTCGCGCCACCCTGCTCATCGCCAACCTGGGCGAGCTCTGCGTTTGCGAGTTGATGTGCGCGCTCGACGACAGCCAGCCGAAAATCAGCCGCCATCTCGCCCAACTGCGAAGCAGCGGCCTGCTGCTGGATCGCCGCCAGGGCCAGTGGGTGTATTACCGCCTCAACCCGGACCTACCCACGTGGGTGCACGACATGCTGCAGGTGACGTTGCAGGCCAACACCATATGGCTGCAGTCGAACACAGCACGCCTGCAGCACATGGCCGACCGCCCCGTCCGCGCAGCCGCCTGCTGCTGAAGCCGCCAACCCGCGAGAGAGCCTCCATGCAAGTCCTGTTCATGTGCACCGCCAACAGCTGCCGCAGCATCCTCAGCGAAGCGCTGTTCAATCACCTGGCACCGCCAGGTTTCAAAGCCGTCAGCGCCGGCAGTTTTCCCAAAGGCCAGGTGCTGCCGCGCAGCCTCACCACCCTGCAGCAGGCCGGCATTTCCACTGAAGGCCTTAGCAGCAAAGGTAACGATGCCTTCGCCGCCAACCCGCCAGACATCGTCATCACCGTCTGCGACAAGGCCGCCGGCGAAACCTGCCCCGTGTACTTCGGCCCAGCGCTGAAAGCCCACTGGGGCCTGCAAGACCCTTCCGAAGCGGAGGGTGACGAGGCCGCAATCGACGCCGCGTTCAAGGCCACGCTGGCAATCATCGAGCGACGTTGCAAAGCCCTCTTCGCCCTCCCCTTCAATACCCTCGACCGCGACGAACTCCAGCGCGAGTTGGACCGCATCGGAACGCTCTAGGGTTTGTACGAAAAGTAGGGTCATCCATCGTTGTGGGAGCGGGCTTGCCCCGCGATCTGCCGCAACGCGGCAGCAAAGCCTGAGTTCGCGGCGTCTTTGACACTATTTGATATCGGGTGCAGGAGCGCTTCGCACTCCATCGCGGGGCAAGCCCGCTCCCACAAAACTTCTCGTACGGAGCCTAAGGAGGCCCCATGTCAGAACAACTGCCCAACCTCGACCTGTCCCTGTTTGACGCAGCCCCGGCCGCGCCCCGTGCCAGCGAGCACAAACCGCGCATCCTGCTGTTGTACGGGTCGACCCGCGAACGCTCCTTCAGCCGCTTGCTGACCGAAGAGGCTGCCCGCCTCCTGCAGCACTTTGGTGCAGAGACGCGCATCTTCGACCCCTCCGGCCTGCCGTTGCCTGACGACGTGCCGGTAGAGCACCCCAAAGTGCAAGAACTGCGTGACCTGGTGCTGTGGTCCGAAGGCCAGGTCTGGTGCTCGCCCGAACGCCATGGCGCCCTGTCGGCCGTGTTCAAGGCGCAGATCGACTGGGTCCCCCTGGCCCTCGGCGCCGTACGCCCCACCCAAGGCAAGACCCTGGCCGTGATGCAGGTGTGCGGGGGGTCGCAGTCGTTCAACGTGGTCAACCAACTGCGGGTGCTGGGCCGCTGGATGCGCATGTTCACCATCCCCAACCAGTCCTCGGTGCCCAAGGCGTACCTGGAATTCGACGATGCAGGCCGCATGAAGCCATCGCCCTACTACGACCGGGTTGTCGATGTGATGGAAGAGCTGGTGAAGTTCACCCTGTTGCTGCGCGACCGCACCGAGTTTTTGGTGGACCGCTATTCCGAGCGCAAAGAAAGCGCCGAGCAGCTTACGGCGCGGGTGAACCAGCGTTCGATCTGAATCGATTGCAGGGGACAGCGCATTTTCGAGCCCGTCCCCCTGACCTTGACGCACCCTGCGGCGATGAGTACTTTTTCAGCCCCTTCCTTTTCGGCCCCCTCTGCTGTGTACCGCCCAGGCGTTAATTCGCGAAGCGGGCATTCAAGATGCCGACACTTATACGGTCGCCCAATGGCGTGCCGCTACTTCGTTATCAAGTGAACAAGGTTGATTACATGATCATTCGTCAGGCTAACGCCGCAGACCACCCGCTGCTGCTCGACATTTGGCTGCGTGCCGTTCGCGCCACTCACCATTTTTTGCAGGCATCCGACATAGACGCGCTGCTGCCGCAGTTGCGCGACGTTTACCTACACGCTGTCGAGTTGTGGGTTGCGGTCGATGCTGAAGATTGCCCGTTAGGCTTCATGGGGCTGAATCAGGAGCATGTGGAAATGCTCTTTATCGATCCCGACCTGCACGGGCGTGGGGTTGGCCGTGCGCTGCTGGATTACGCACGGGGTTCACGGAGCACGCTGAGTGTGGATGTGAACGAGCAGAACCCTGAGGCGGTGGGGTTTTATCTGCATTACGGGTTTGTGCAAACGGGGCGTTCTGAGGTGGATGGCGAGGGGCGGCCGTTTCCGTTGTTGCATATGAGTTTGCCTGCATAAGCCGTTAGATGAGTCGTTCCTGAGCTACGCCCAGGGACGATTTCCATTTAGTGTGGCGGAATCAAGAACTAACTCAGCCCCGTACTAAAGCCGCGTTAAGCGCGATCTGAGGCTAGTCTCAAGGTTTTGGTACCCATTGCGTATCAATTCATTTTCTTTCTTACCTAACCATCCGACACTTACAGATTACCTCGTTGGTGCTGCCAGCCGCCCGCGCTTAGTGATACGCCTTCATCACGCACATGCGGTGATTCGGGAGCACTAGCAGAGGGCTGGGGTTCTGGATTTTAATGTGCGGTGATAGCATCTAGCCACCTATTTCAGCACTGAGTGCATGATGGCAAGTGTTTTCGTTATACGAATCCCTGGGTGGAGAACGTTCGTTTTCACTGTTCCAGAAAACTGGAATTCTTACCATTTGAACCATTGGTTTCGCCGAACCATTCGTTCTCGACTGTTTCAAGAAATCGAACTTGGCAATGACCAAGCCGCATTGCAATTGGCGCGGCCGTGGAGGTTGCGTTATCTGCGTGGCGAATGGGGAGAAACCGCTCTCAGTTGTGCCATCGGCTACAAGCAATCCGCCTTGGCTGTGGAGCTAGTGCGACGTGGCGGCATGTATGCCGAGGATGACACGCTGGCGCAAGCGGCGATGAACGGTGACCTGATGGTGGTCGACGCGCTGTTATCGGCGGGGAAGCATCCGGACGAGACCATCAAGGACCCGCTTTTTCTTGGGCTGACGCCCTTGATGTGGGCGACCAACAGACGTCACCCACAGATCATGGAGCGCCTGTTGCAGGCCGGTGCCGATATTCACGCTGTCGACCGTCAAGGGTGTACGGTGGCAGGCCATGTGACCAATCTTGGTGGTACTTCT
The DNA here is from genome assembly GCF_058745025.1 of Pseudomonas sp. E1MeOHC2. Taxonomy (NCBI): domain Bacteria; kingdom Pseudomonadati; phylum Pseudomonadota; class Gammaproteobacteria; order Pseudomonadales; family Pseudomonadaceae; genus Pseudomonas; species Pseudomonas sp. E1MeOHC2. The sequence goes on along the minus strand of NZ_CP196675.1, from coordinate 4,164,139 downwards.
CTGGAGGCACTGAAAGTGTTGCTGCACCACAAACCCGAAATCCTATGGACCGAGATGTGGAGCGGAATCGATGTCCTGAATGCCGTACGACGTTATCGGGACAGCCGGGACCCTGATGCGCTGCAATTCATGACGCGCAAGTTTCCGGAGCTGAATATGGATGAGTACCTGGAGACTTAAGGCGCAGGATTATACTTAGCGGGCTGCATGCTGTCGCATTGCCTAGACGCAATGACTACCACCCGCTATGTGTCGGATCCGACCTTCCTCTGTCTTCAACGCAGCATGATCGTCGCGCAGGCACTTCTCGTACAAAGCCTAGCAACCAACTCGAGATTTCAGTATGAAACCCAACCCGGCAATCGATAACGCACTACGCGTTGCGTTGGTTACAGGATCCACTTCCGGTATCGGCGCAGCCATTGCACGTGCATTAAGCCGGGCAGGCTATGCCGTGATCCTTCATTCGCGAAGTTCTGCAAATACGGGGCGCGCTATGGCTGCCGAAATGGAGCAAGCTATTTACGTGCAAGCTGATCTTGCTTTGGAAGCTGATAGGGTCAGACTGATTGAAGAAGCGATCGCCGCGTGGGGCCAGCTCGACGTATTAGTCAATAACGCCGGCATCAGCAGAGTCATTCCGCACAGCGACCTAGCCTCTGCCACTTCGGATGTGTGGCACGAGCTCAACGAGATTAATGTCGTGGCGCCGTTCCACCTGGTCGCATTGGCCGAGTCGGCATTACGCGATGCCGCCCGTTACCGTCGAGCAGGTAGCGTCGTAAACATCAGCTCGCATGCCGGTGTCCGTCCCAAGGGCGCATCCATTCCCTACGCGGTGAGCAAAGCTGCTCTCAATCACATGACCCGCTTGCTTGCGGTGTCGCTCGGGCCGGACATTCGCGTAAATGCTGTAGCGCCTGGCTTGGTCGACACACCCCTGACCGCAGAGTGGACAGAGGCTCAAGCGTTGTGGCGCGTTCGCGCACCTATGCGCAGGGCCGCTAGCCCAGACGACATCGCAAACGCTGTTGCAATGTTGGTTGATTCTGACTACTTAACTGGCGAGATACTCCTGTCAGACGGCGGATTGAATCTGACTTAGGTTTAGCGCGCTCCCAAGCCAGTCTCTCATCGCTTCGCCCTGGCCTGGGCCGACTGCTTACGGGCGAATGTCTAGGCTTCTTGATAGACTAGGGCACCCTTTTTCTTAAGGCGGATGTGGACGGTATAGCTAACCGCTCCATCGGCCTTTCGTTGCTCTAGACCGTTGCCATGGTTTTCGGTGGTAAAAAGCGTTTTTGATGTTGGTACACCGTACCGCTGTCACACCAGAAATGCTCAAAACGCCCAAGAGTGGCACAAATATGCGTAGACCAGAATGCCCCTAGAATCAGCCTCAAAGCCACAAACCACGCGCCCTGAGCCGTCACGCCGCTTCAGCGTTGCACCCATGATGGATTGGACAGACCGCCACTGCCGCTTCTTCCTGCGCCTGCTCTCCAAGCACACCCTGCTCTACACCGAAATGGTCACCACCGGTGCCCTGCTGCACAACGACGCCCACCGTTTCCTGCGCCACGACGTGTCCGAGCACCCGTTAGCCCTGCAATTGGGCGGCAGTGTGCCGGCCGACCTGGCCGCCTGCGCGCGCCTGGCCGAGGACGCGGGCTACGACGAGGTCAACCTCAACGTCGGCTGCCCGAGCGACCGGGTGCAGAACAACATGATCGGCGCCTGCCTGATGGCTCGCCCGGCGCTGGTGGCTGATTGCGTGAAGGCCATGCGCGATGCGGTTTCAACACCGGTGACGGTCAAGCACCGTATCGGCATCAATGGCCGTGACAGCTATGCCGAGCTGTGCGATTTCGTCGGCCAGGTGCGCGAGGCCGGGTGCCGGAGTTTTACCGTGCATGCGCGGATTGCGATTCTTGAGGGGCTTTCGCCTAAAGAGAACCGTGAGGTGCCACCTTTGCGCTACGACGTAGCAGCGCAGTTGAAAGCGGACTTCCCGGACCTGGAGATCGTGCTCAACGGGGGGATCAAGACGTTGGCGGAATGCCACGCGCACCTTGAGACGTTCGATGGGGTGATGCTGGGGCGTGAGGCGTATCACAACCCTTACCTGCTGGCCGACGTGGACCAGCAGTTGTTCGGCGGCCAGGCGGCGGTGGTCAGCCGCAGCGAGGCGCTGGCGTTGTTGCGGCCTTATATCGTGGCGCACATCGAGAGCGGCGGAGCCATGCATCACGTCACCCGGCATATTCTGGGGCTGGCCCAGGGTTTCAAGGGGGCGCGGCGCTTCCGGCAGTTGTTGTCGGCGGATATTCACAAGGCGCCGGAACCGTTGGTGGTGTTCGACCAGGCCGCGGAGTTGATGCAGGGGCATTGAGTGTTGCAGCAGCCTTGGGAACCTTGGGGGTGTTGGTGAATCGAATCATCACCGTTCGTAGATCCCCAAGGCGTTTTACCCCGTGCTGGGCTGAAACCTTGGGGCGGCTACGCAGCCCTTTTCGCGACGCAAGGCCGCGCCCACACGCGGTTTGCCCACGCGGCTTCGACGGGCCTTGAGCGGCCGCCGGGGCTCGGGTAATGTCGAGTCATTGCACAGGAAAGAGCACGCCCATGACCTCCAAGCTGGAACAACTCAAGCAGTTCACCACCGTGGTCGCCGACACCGGGGACCTGGACGCCATCACCCGCCTGAAACCGGTCGATGCCACCACCAACCCGTCGCTGCTGCTCAAGGCCGCCGCCATCTCCGGCTATGCCGACCTGCTCAAGCAGGTAAAAAGCGATGCCAAGGGCGATGTGGACCTGGCCTGCGACAAGTTCGCAGTCGCGGTTGGCTCGGGCATTCTCAAGGTCATCCCTGGCCGTATCTCCACCGAAGTGGATGCGCGCCTGTCGTTCGATGAGCCGGCACTGCTGGCCAAGGCGCGCAAGCTGATCGAGCTGTACGATGCCGCCGGCGTCGGCAAAGACCGCGTGCTGATCAAGCTCGCCTCGACCTGGGAAGGCATCCGCGCCGCAGAGAAGCTGGAGAAGGAAGGCATCCAGACCAACCTGACCTTGCTGTTCTCCTTCGCCCAGGCCCAAGCCTGCGCCGATGCAGGGGTGTTCCTAATCTCCCCGTTCGTGGGCCGTATCTACGACTGGTACAAGAAGAGCACCGGCAAAGAGTACGTGGGCGCAGAAGACCCGGGCGTGCAGTCGGTCACGCGGATCTACGACTATTACAAGGCCAATGGCTACAAGACCGTGGTCATGGGTGCCAGCTTCCGTAACATCGGCCAGATCGAGCAACTGGCTGGCTGCGACCGCCTGACCATCAGCCCCGAGCTGCTGCAGCAGTTGAGCGATGACCAGGGTGATCTGCCGCGTGTACTCACGCCAGGCAACGCAGGTGAAGCCAAGCAGGTACTGAGCGAGAGCCAGTTCCGCTGGGCGATGAACGAAGATGCCATGGGTACCGAAAAGCTGGCCGAGGGTATTCGCCAGTTCGCGCGGGATCAGGAGAAGCTGGAGAAGTTGATGACTGAAAAGGCCTGATACATTTTAGGTTTGCCTGACGGGCGGGAAATGTTCAGCATTTTCCGCCCGTTTTTGGTTTGGCGCTCAGTTGCGCCGGGCTTTAGAGGTATTTTGAATTCGATGGCCTATTCGCGGGCAAGCCCGCTCCCACGGATGCGTGAATGGGCTGTCTAGCCACCAGAGCTGTTGATGACCTCATCCCTACCCCTCGTTCTAGCCGGCCCGGTATTGCGCCGGCTGGAGCCGCAGCGCCTGGCCATCTGGCTGGTCGCCACGCAACCTTTGCAACCCGAGTTCGCCCTGGATGGCGCAGCGCATCCGGTTAATGTCGCTTGCCAGGTCATCCCGATAGGCCAGCACGCGTTTATCCATTTGCTGGATATCCGCTTCGCCCTGCCGCTCCCTTGCAACCAGACGCTGGGCTACGACCTGCTCATCGATGGCCAAGGCATTGCCGAGTGGGCAGCGCACCTGCTCTACCCCGGCGAAACACGGCCAAACTTCGTGCTGCGTGATCGCCTTGATCATGTGCTGCATGGCTCTTGCCGCAAGCCGCATCACCCCGCCGCCGACGGCCTGCTGTGCGCCGACCGTTTGCTGCAACAGTGCCAAGACCCCGAACAGCGCCCTGCCGTGCTGCTGATGACCGGCGACCAGGTGTATGCCGATGATGTCGCCGGGCCCATGCTGCGCGCCATCCACGCCCTGATCGAACGCTTGGGGCTGTTTGACGAACAGCTGGACGGTGCTGTCGTCGCCGACAGCGCTGCGCTCTATCGACACCCTGCCAGTTACTACCATCGCGCCGACCTGCTGCCAGCGCAGGAACGTAACGAAAGCCTGCGCGAGCGCTTTTTTGGCGGCAAACGCAAGCCGATCTTCTCGTCCAGCAACGCCGATAACCACCTGGTGACCTTCGCCGAAGTCATGGCCATGTACCTGCTGGTGTGGTCACCCGAACCCTGGCGCCTGGTCAACCTGGACATGCCTGTGGGGCTCACCAATGAACGCCAGGCGCGTTATCGGCACGAGCTACCACTGATTGAGGCGTTCGCCGGCAACCTGGGCCAGGTGGCGCGGGTGATGGCGCACCTGCCGTGCCTGATGATTTTCGATGATCATGACATCACCGATGACTGGAACCTCTCAGCCCAGTGGGAAGAAACCGCCTACGGCCACCCGTTCTCGCGGCGGATCATCGGCAATGCGCTGCTGGGCTACCTGCTGTGCCAGGCCTGGGGCAACGACCCGGAGGGCTGCGGGCCACTGGTCGAACGCTGCCAGGTGCTGACGGGTAAGACACTGAACAACCAGGCGCAGGATGATCTGATCGGCGAAGTGCTGCGTTTCCAGGGCTGGCAGTTCAGCCTGCCCAGCAACCCACCGCTGCTCGTGCTCGACACCCGCACGCGCCGATGGCGTAGCGAAAGCAGCCTGGCCAAGCCATCGGGCCTGCTCGACTGGGAGGCGCTGAGCGAACTGCAACAGGCGCTGCTCGATCACCCTTCGGCGATTATCGTGTCGCCCGCGCCGATCTTCGGGGTAAAGCTGATCGAGACCGTGCAAAAGGTGTTCAGCTGGATGGGCTACCCGTTACTGGTGGATGCCGAGAATTGGATGGCTCACCGGGGCGCGGCGCAGGTGATCCTGAACATTTTCCGCCACTCGCGCACGCCGGGGCATTACGTGGTGCTGTCAGGGGATGTGCATTATTCGTTCGTTTATGAAGTGCTGATTCGCCATCGCCAGCGCAGCCCGCACCTGTGGCAGATCACCAGCAGCGGGATCAAGAACGAGTTCCCCCGGCGATTACTGGATGTGCTCGACCGGCTTAACCGCTGGCTGTATTCACCGCGCTCGCCGCTTAACTGGTTTACCAAGCGGCGCGAGATGGAAGTGGTGCCGCGTACGCCCAGCGGTAGCAAGGCGGGTGAGCGGTTATGGAATGGTGCGGGGTTGGGGCAGGTGTTTTTTGATGAGCAGGGGCGGCCCGCGCGGGTGTTTCAGCTGGATGCCGGTGGGCGGGATGTGACGGAGTTTGTCGGGCCGGAATGAGGGAGGTTTTTAGCCTGTACCGGCCTCTTCGCGGGGCAAGCCCGCTCCCACAGTTGAGATGTAGTGAAGAACCTGTGGGAGCGGGCTTGCCCCGCGAAGAGGCCAGCACAGGCAATAAATCAGGTCCGCTCCAGCGCATTCACCAGGTCATGAAACGCTTCGCGGTTGGAGTCGTTCAACCCCATGAGGATCTTGTGCGCTTCCAGCACCTTGGACCGCACCACTTCCTCGTTCTGGTCCTGTGATGGCAAATCGGTCAGGCACTCCGGGCACGGTATCGGGCGATCGACGATGTTGAACACCTGATCGAAACCCATCGACTGCAGCAACCGGGAAATATCCGGGTTGGTGGTGACGACGGTCGGCAGCAGCCCCACTTTCTGGCGCGACAGGATCGACAGTTTGGCCAGCAGGCCCAAGGTGGTGCTGTCGATGCTCTCGGTTTCAGTCAAGTCGATGACGATGGCCGAGAAGTTCAGCGCGGTAAAGATCTTCTCGATCGTCGCGTCCAGCGCCGAACACAAGGTCAGGCGCACTTCACCGACGAATTTCAGTACAAAGGTACCGCTTTGCTCGGCGAACTGAATTCTACCGGTACTCATTGAAGGTTCCTGCTCAACACCAATAGGGCGATATCATCCGGCATCTCCCCAAGCGTAGCCAATCCAAATCGTTGGCGCAGCCCATCCAGGCTGCCACCCGCTGCCTTGACGATTTCTGGCAAGGCGGCTTCTTTATCTTTGAGCGTGTCACCTGGCAAAAGGTCCAAAATGCCATCGGACATCAAGCTGAGGCTGAACACCGGCGGCAGCTCCACAACCAGGTCCTGGTAACTGGCTTCGTCGAACAACCCCACCGGCAGGCCGCGGCCTTCCAGGTAGCGGGTATTGCCCGGGGTGTACAACACCGGCAGCGGCAGATGGCCGCCCACGGCATAGGTCAACAGCCCAGTGTCTTCGTCGATCACGCCGCCCACCATGGTCACATGCTTGCCCAACTTGCAGTTGATCAGCCCGCGGTTGATGTGGCTGAGCACTTGCGAGGGCTTGAACTCACGCATCTTGCTGCCGCGCTTGAATTCGAACAACAGGCGCGTGGTCATGAACTTCAACAGCACCGTGACGAACGCCGACGAGGCACCGTGCCCAGAGACGTCGGCCAGGTAGAAGGCGATACGGCGATCATCAACGCGGAAGTAGTCGGCAAAATCGCCCGACAGGTACAGCGACGGAATGATCTGGTGCTCGAAGGCGAACTCACCGGCCACCCAGGGGCTTTCTGGCAGCATGTTCATCTGCACCTGCCGACCGGCGGTCTGGTCTTCCTGCAACAGGTGCAGGCTGGCTTCAAGCTCACGGTTGGCGGCTTCGAGCTTGTCACGGTAGCGCTGGTTTTCCAGCACCAGGCGCGAACGGTCGAGGGCTCGGCGCACCGAGTGCTCAAGCACGGCAAGGTCTTCCAGCGGCTTGATCAGGTAATCGGCAGCGCCCAGGCGCAAGGCCTCGACCGCATCGCTCATGACGCCGGCACCGGACACCACGATCACCGGCAATTGCGGCGCGCGCTCGCTGATCTGGCGGATCAGTTCGAGCCCGCCCATCTGCGGCATGCGCAGATCGCAGATCACGAGGTCGGGCTGGTGTTCTTCGAAGACCTGAAGCCCCTGCTGGCCATTACCGGCCTGGAGGACGCTGAAACCACTGTCTTCAAGATAGGCGGCGAGGCTCGCACGGACCACGTCGTCGTCATCGATGATCAGCAGCGTTGCACTGGTTTTCTGCATGTGGGCGAACGGCGCCGATTTGGGTTGGTGCAGCGGTGTCGGCAAGGCTGACGGCCAGCTACGGGAATACTCTGTGGTAACACTCTACTTGAGTTGTAGGACAAGAAGTCCGGCCCGGCAACTGTCAGAGGAACCTTGTAAGGCGCAGACGGTACTCCCATCCGCCAGGCGTTTCAAGGGTACGAGGGTCGACCTCGCCGCTCTTTACAGGGCAAATCACCGGGAGTTATAAGAAAGCCGACCAGTGCAACCCAATGGGAAGGACGCAGCATGCCCCAGACGCCCTCCAACCACGCCGAAAAACGCGATTTCATCCGCATGCGTATCGATACCGAGGTGAGCCTGTTGCACGAAGGCCAGGTGATCGCGGCGGTGTGTCTGGACCTGTCCAGCGGGGGCATGCAGGTGCAGGCGCCGCAACGTTTTCAGGTAGGGGAGACGCTTGAGGTGCGGATCGATTCCGATCACCCGGCGCTCAAGGGGTTGCACGCCAGCACCGAGGTGGTGTGGATCGCCGATCAGCCCGGTGGGCAGCAGAAGTTCGGCTTGCGCATTCTGGCCATGCATTGATGCAAGGGGCTGCACGGCAGCCCCCCTGTGCACGTATCAGAAGTCGTCTTCGACTTCGCCGTCCTTGACCTTGAACTCGCGGTTCTGCAGGTAGGCGTTGCGAATGAAGATGTACTTGTCGCCTTGTATCAGTTTTTCGGCCGACAACAGGCTGGCACGGGTATCGACAACGTCCACCGCGAAGGTCGTGTTCCGCGTCGGTACGTGGTTGATGTAGCGGTAGGGTTCGGTGTAGCTGTCCGGGTACTTGGCCAGGCCGTCACGCACCGTGCTTGGGCCCAGCAACGGGATGACCACGTAAGGGCCGCTGCCCACGCCCCAGTAACCCAGGGTCTGGCCGAAATCTTCGTCGTTGCGTTGCAGGCCCATTTTGGTACCGACGTCGAAGAAGCCGCCAATGCCGAACGTGGTGTTGACGATCAAGCGTGCAGTATCCACCCCGGCCGCATGGGGCTTGAGCTGCAGCACGTCGTTGACCAGGTTGGTCACGTCGCCCAGGTTGCGGAAGACATTGTGGATGCCATCTTCGAGGAATTGCGGGGTCACCGCCTGGTAGCCCTTGGCCAATGGCTTGAGGGCATAGGTGTCGACGGTATCGTTGAACCTGAAGATCGGGCGGTTGACCGTCTCCCAAGGGTCCTCCTCGGTGGCCGCCTGGGTAGCCGCCACGGGCGCCAGCAGCAAGCTGGCGCAGACACAGGCCTGGGTGACTCGCTCGATCACACCGGCACCGATCCTACGCATAGATGTCTCTCCATCGAATTTCTTGGCCGCAGCCGCACCGGGCGCGCTGCTGTAAGGCGCAAGTATAAGGGCTTGCGGGCTGATCACCAGCATTACACATTTTTGCTCAAGATTTTGTGAACGTATGTTGCGTCGTCATCGACCGGTAACAATAGCGGCCTAGCCTGCGGAGTATTTCAGGGAAGTTGCCATGCACGATGCGTCCGCCTTCACTGCTGTGCTGTTCGGCCTGCGTGGCTGCCTGGTCCAGGGTGCGAACGGCCACCCGCTGCCCGCGCCCGGCGCCCTGGCAACACTCGCCAGCCTGCGCCAGCGCCAGGTGCCCTGCATTTGGCTGGACGACCTGAGTGCCACACACGCCAAACGCCTGGCCAACGTGCTGCCCGACTGGCTGCCGGGCCATGCGGTGAACGGCGTGCGCTGGCCCGCACCGAATGCCTGCTGGCAGGCGCTGATGGCACTGGACAGCGCGCGCCTGGATGGCTGCGTACTGGTCAGCGGCGAACCTGCGTTGCTGCAATCAGGCTTGAACGCTGGGTTGTGGACCGTGGGCCTGGCCGCCTGCAGCCCTTACTGCGACCTCAGCTCCCAGCACTGGCAAGCCATGAGCCAGCAGGAACAAGACCTGGCCCGCGGCAAGGCCACCCTCGAGCTGTTCAGCCTGGGCGTGCACTCGGTGATCGACCACCTGGAAGCGCTGGACACCTGCCTGCAAGACATCGCCCTGCGGCGGCGCAAGGGTGAAAAACCCTGATACAGCACCTTTGACGCGGATCATGCAAAGCGGCTGCGAGTGGATTACAGTGAAAGCAGGCCAGAACCTTTGCCGCTTCGCCGAGGTCCATGCCTTGCCAAGCCATTGATGGAGAAAAGCCAATGCCTGCCCGCGAATTGCAAGAGCGACTGAACAGCTTGCGCGAGCAACTGGACCGCAACGTGCCACTTTCGGAAGAAGAGCTGGCCGCCCTGCATGAGGAAGCCAGACAGATAGAGGCGCAGCTGAAGCTTGAAGAAGCCACGCCGGACAACAACCTGGTGGATGGGGTTAATCTGGCGATCGAGCGCTTCGAAGCCGATCACCCGGACCTGACCGCCACCCTGCGCAGCATTGCCAACTCGCTGCACAGCATGGGTATCTGAATAGCTGGGGGCACTTCGCACCCCTTTCGCGGGCAAGCCCGCTCCCACAGGTTTCAGCGCTGCCCTGTGGGAGCGGGCTTGCCCGCGAATGGGGCGCGAAGCGCCCCCAAAATCTCACTGCAACGACACAACCAGGCGCTTACTGCCGAACCAGCCGACCATTCACCGGGCTGATCGCCCCCATGCTGCGGTACGGGTTGATATCCAGCCCACCCCGGCGCACATACCGCGCATACACCGTCAAATGCTCCGGCTGCAGCAGGTTCTTCAAATCCAGGTAGATGCGCTCCACGCACTGCTCATGGAAGTCGGCATGCTGACGGAAGCTGATCAGGTAAGTCAGCAGGCTGGCATGATCCAGCGCCCTGCCCTTGTACTCGACCACCACGCTCCCCCAATCCGGCTGGCCGGTGACTGGGCAGTTGGACTTGAGCAAATGGCTGTGCAAGGTCTCTTCAACCACCCGCTGTGCATCGCAGCGCAGTAACTCGGGTTGCGGCTGTTCATAGTTGCTGATGGCCACATCCAGCCCATCGATGCACTGCCCCGGCAAGGCCACAACGCCCTGAGCCTCCACCTCGGCCAAGGTGCGCACCTTGACGCTGACCGGCTTGCCGGCCGCTGCGGACAAGTCCTTCTCCAGGCAGGCTTGCAGCTCGCCAATCGAGGCAAAAACAGTCTGGTTCAGCGAGTTCAGGTACAACTTGAACGACTTGGACTCGATGATATTCGGCGAGTCCGCAGGAATGGCAAACTCACCGATGGCCACCACCGGCTTACCCGACGGCAGCAACCACGACAGCTCGAAGCAGTTCCAGTAGTCCACGCCCTGCCACGGCAGGGTCTGGGCAGTGACGCCCAGCTCGGCCCACTTGGCGGTACGCGGGATCGGGAACAGCTGCTCAGGGGAGTAGGTAGCGATGTATTCGCTGGACTTGCCCAGCGGGGAGTGTTCGGCGGCGGGATGCATGGAAACTGACCTGAAGGTTCGAAATGCCCCTAGTCTACCGTTTTTGCGCCCCGCCTTGGGCCTGATGTCACTCGATGGTCAATGGCCCAACCATCCCCGCCTGGTAATGCCCGGGCACGTTGCAGGCAAATTCGATGGGCGCCGACTTGCGGAACGTCCAGGTCAGCTCGGCACGCTGGCCGGGCTGCACCAGCACGGTATTGCCCGCGCCGTGGCCGTGACCTTCGGCGTGGTTCATCTGGCCGTGATCCATGCCCTCATGGTTCATGCCTGCGGTGAACAGTTTGCCTTGCATCGCGATCATTTCTTTCTGGTGCTCGGCGTGCATAGCCTTGTCACCCAGGTTGAATTCGTGGGGCAACTTGCCTTCATTGATCAGCACGAAGCGCACCGTCTCGCCCGCCTTGGCTTCCAGGCGTTTCGGCTCGAAGGAAATGTCCTTGAGCACCACCTCGACCGTGCGGGTGGCCTTGCCGGCCGGGGCGGGCTCGCCGAAGGCGAAACCGTTGGCACTGCCGGCAACGGCAGGCAGGCTTGCCAGGGCAAGGGCGGTGGCGATGAACAGGCGTTTCATGATGACTCCAAACTACATAACAGGATGAGAACACCTTAATAAGGTGGGGCTGGCAGCTACCTGACGGGAAGATTACAACTTTGTCAGTTTGGGCGAGCACCCACATCGTCACGTATCATTTCCCGATAGACGCCGCGCCCCCTCCCGAACTGTGGACACCGCATGAAACTGTTGATCGTCGAAGACCAGGCCCGCACCGGCCAATACCTGAGCCAAGGCCTCAGCGAAGCAGGCTTTGCCACAGAACTGGCGGCCGATGGCGAAACCGGCCAACACCTGGCACTCAGCGGCGATCACGACTTGTTGATCCTCGACGTGATGCTGCCAGGCCGTGACGGCTGGCAGATTTTGCAAGCGGTGCGCCAGGCCGGCCTGGACACCCCCGTGCTGTTCCTGACCGCCCGCGATGCCGTCGAGGATCGGGTGCATGGCCTGGAGCTGGGCGCTGACGATTACCTGGTCAAGCCGTTCGCCTTCTCCGAACTGCTGGCCCGGGTGCGCAGCCTGCTGCGTCGCGGCGCCAGCCCGAGCCAGGACACCACCTTGAGCCTGGCCGACCTGCGCCTGGACCTGATCCGTCGCCGCGCCGAGCGTGCCGGCCAGCGCATCGACCTCACTGCCAAAGAGTTCGCCCTGCTCGAATTGCTGCTGCGCCGCCAAGGCGAGGTGCTGCCCAAGTCGCTGATTGCCTCGCAGGTCTGGGACATGAATTTCGACAGCGACACCAACGTCATCGAAGTGGCGATCCGCCGCCTGCGTCTGAAGATCGACGACCCGCACAGCAACAAGCTGATCCACACCGTACGGGGCATGGGCTATGTGCTGGAGGAGCGTCAGGATTGATGCGCCGACGCTCTCTCGGCAGCCGCCTGGCGCTGCTGTTCGCGGCCTGTACGGCTGCTGTCTCGCTGGGTGCCGGCGTGCTGTTCAGCCGTGCCAGCGAGCAACACTTCATCGAGCTCGACCAACAACTGCTCGAATCACGCCTGTCGCTGTTTCGCACGCAACTGGCCGGCGTCGCCACCCCCGCCGAGCTGGACACCCGCCTCCCTGCCCTGCGCGATGAGCTCAGCCACCAGGCTGACCTGGCCCTGCGCATCAGCGGTCACGACGGCGCGCCGTGGTTCGACAGCCGCACGCAATTGCCCGACACCACACCCCCCTCGGGGCTTGCGACCCTGCATACCGACGGCGCCGATTACCGCAGCCTGGCAATGCCGCTGAACCCGGCCGAACCACAGTCCGCGCAGCTGACGCTGTACCTCGACATCACCCACCATCAGCATTTCCTGCAGGGCATGCAGCGCCTGATCTGGTTCACCGTCGGCCTCTCGGCCCTGGCCACTGCGCTGCTCGGCGCCTGGGCCGTACGCAGGGGGCTGCGGCCACTGCGGCAGATGGGCCAGGTCGCGGCCAGCGTGTCGGCCCGCTCGCTGACCACCCGCCTGCCTGTGGCGCAGATGCCGGAAGAGCTGGCCGAACTGGCCACCACCGTGAACGCCATGCTGCAACGCCTGGACGATGCTTTCCAGCGCCTGTCGGCATTCTCCGCCGACATCGCCCACGAACTGCGCACGCCGCTATCCAACCTGCTGACCCACACCCAGGTCACCCTCACCCGCCCGCGCAGCCTGGAAGAATACCGCGAGGCCTTGCATGGCAACCTGGAGGAGCTGCAGTGGATGGCGCAGATGATCAACGACATGCTGTACCTGGCCAAGGCCGATCATGGCTTGCTGGTGCCGGGGCAGGTTGCGCTGGCGTTGCATGAGGATGTGGATGCGTTGCTGGAGTACTACGCGCCCCTGGCCGAAGACCGCAACGTGACGCTGCTGCGCGAAGGCCAGATGCGGCTGCAGGGGGACCGCCCCATGCTGCGTCGCGCGTTGTCGAACCTGCTCGACAATGCCTTGCGCTTCACCCCGCCCGGTGGGCAGGTACGCGTGACGCTGGAGCCTGGGTTACGGGTTTGCGTGGCCAATACCGGGGCGGCAATAGAACCCGCTGCATTGCCACGCTTGTTCGATCGGTTCTACCGGGTGGACCCGGCACGGCGCGAAGGCAGCACGGAGCACGCCGGGTTGGGGCTGGCGATTACCCGGTCGATCGTGCAGGCGCATGGCGGGACTATTCGGGCAGAGTGCGAGGGTGGCTGGACGCGATTTGTGATCGAGTTACCTGATCACGCCTGATTGGGGCCGCTGCGCGGCCCCAAAATCTCAGACAATACTCAAACCGCCAGGCCAATCGCCGGCTGCACCTGCGATGCCCGATACGCCGGGTAAATGGTCGCCAAGAAGCTCATCACCAACCCCGCCGCACAGATGATCGCCACATCCCCCCACTGCAGCTCCGACGGCAGGCTGCTGATGAAGTACACATCCGAGGTGAAGATGTGCTGGCCACTGACCCGCTCCAGCCAGCCAACGATCTGGCTGACATTGAACGCGGCAATCACCCCCAGCACACCGCCGATCAAGGTGCCCACGATGCCGATCAGGCTGCCCTGAACCATGAACGTACCCATGATCTGCGCAGGCGTGGCGCCCAGGGTGCGCAGGATGGCGATGTCCGGCCCCTTGTCGTTCACCACCATGACCAGCGTGGCGATGATATTGAACGCCGCCACCGCGATGATCATCATCAGCAGCAGGCCGATCATGGTCTTTTCCATCTTCATGGCGCTGAACAAGCTGCCCTGGGTGTGCGACCAGTCATCGGCGTGGTAGGCATCGCCCAGCCCGGCAGCGATGGCCTTGGACACCTGCGGCGCCGCATACAGGTCATGCAGCTTGAGCCGCACACCTTGCACCTGGCCCGGCGCCCAGCGCTGCATTTCGCCTGCATCGGCTACGTGAATGTAGGCCTGCGAGCCATCCAGCTCGGCGCCGACCTTGAAGATACCGACCACGGTCAGGCGCTGCATGCGCGGTGTGATGCCACCCGGCGCCTTGCTGATTTCCGGCACGATCAGGGTCAGTTTGTCGCCCGTGTTCAAGCGAAAACGCCGGGCGCTCAGCTCCCCGATGACCACGCCGAACTCACCCGGTTTCAGGTCCTGCAAACGGCCCTGGACAATATGCTGGCCGACAATCGAGACCTTGCCTTCCTCGGCCGGGTCGATGCCGCTGACCTGAATCGGCTGCATCGCCCCCTTGTACGAGAGCATGCCCTCCATCTCGGTGATCGGCGCCGCGGCCATCACCGCCGGGTCTTTCAATGCGGCATCGGCGACCGTGCGCCAGTCATCCAGCGGCTGCACGCCCAGGATGCTGGCATGGGGCACCAGGCCGAGAATGCGCGAGCTCATCTCACGCTGGAAGCCGTTCATTACCGACAGCACCACGATCATCGCCAGCACGCCCAGCGACAGGCCGATCATCGAGGTCATCGAGATGAACGAGATGAAATGGTTGCGGCGCTTGGCACGGGTGTAGCGAGCACCAATGAACAAGGGCAAGGGTCTGAACATGTAAAACACCCAATGAAAGAGTTGCGGGGCGGCTCAGGCCACCCCGTGCAAGCGGCTCAGATCGCCACCAGGTGACCGTCGTCGAGTTTCAGTACACGGTCCATCTGGCGCGCCAGGTTGAGGTCGTGGGTCACCACCAGGAACGCGGTACGCGAAGCGCTGGACAGCTCCTGCATCAGTTCCTGGATGCCCTGGGCAGTGTGGTGGTCGAGGTTGCCGGTCGGTTCGTCGAGCATCACCAGGCCCGGGCGGTTGACCAGGGCGCGGGCAATCGCCACACGCTGACGCTCACCGCCGGACAACTCGGCAGGCTTGTGGTGCAGGCGGTGGCCAAGGCCGACGCGCTTGAGCAGTGCCTCGGCGCGCTCGCGGGCCTCAGGGATCGCGGTGCGGCCGATCAACAGCGGCATGCACACGTTCTCCATGGCAGTGAATTCGGGCAGCAGGTGGTGGAACTGGTAGACGAAACCCAGTGCCCGGTTGCGCAACAGCCCACGCGCGCGCTCACCCAGTGCCGACAGCTCCTCGCCCGCCAGCCAGACACTGCCTTGGGTGGGCGTGTCGAGGCCGCCGAGCAGGTTGAGCAAGGTGCTCTTGCCCGAGCCCGAACTGCCGACGATGGCCACGCGCTCACCCGGGTGCAGCTCCAGCTGCAGGCCAGACAGCACCTGTACCGACTCCGGGCCTTCGTCGTAGGACTTGCCCAGGTTGCGGCAACTCAGAACGGCTTTATCACTCATGCGCGACTCACTCATAACGTAGCGCCTCTGCAGGCTGGGTGCGGGCCGCACGCCAGGCCGGGTACAGGGTGGCGAAGAAACTCAGGACCAGCGCCGCGGCGCAGACCATGTACACGTCATTGGCCATGATCTGCGACGGCAGGTAATCGATGAAATAGACGTCGGCGTTGAGGAACTTGTGCCCGATCAGCGTCTCGATGCCGGCAATCGCCGCGCTCACATTCAGCGCGGCAAGGATGCCGACGCCGGCGCCGATCAAGGTGCCAATCACCCCGATCACCGTGCCCTGAACCATGAAGATGGCCATGATCTGCCCAGGCGTGGCGCCGAGGGTGCGCAGGATCGCGATATCGCCGCGCTTGTCATTGACCACCATCACCAGGGTGGAAATGATATTGAACGCCGCCACTGCCACAATCAGCAGCAACAGCAGGCCGATCATGGCCTTTTCCATGCGGATCGCCTGGTACAGGTTGCCATGGGTGCGGGTCCAGTCACGGCTGTAGAACTCCTGGTCGCCCAGGTGCTGGGCGATGTCCCACGCCACGCGCGGCGCCTGGAACAGGTCGTCGAACTTCAGGCGCAGGCCCTGCACCTGGTTCGGCTTCCAGCGGTGCAGCCGGGACAGGTCGTTGATGTTGGTCAGGCCCAGGTAACCGTCGATTTCGCCGGCGCCCACGTGGAAGGTACCCACCACGGTGAAGCGCTTCATGCGTGGGAACATGCCGGCCGGGGTCACACTGACCTCGGGGGCGACGAAGGTCAGCTTGTCGCCGACGGCCACACCCAGCTTGGCTGCAGCCTTGTCGCCGATCATGATGCCCCACTCGCCCGGTGCCAGCTGGTCGAGGCGGCCTTGCTGGACGAAGTTGTCGATGATCGACACCTCGCGCTCGCGTGCCGGATCGATGCCGTTGAGCAGCACCTTCTGCACCTTGCCATCATGGGTCAGCAGGCCCTGCATCTGGGTGAAGGGCGCAACCGCCACCACCTGCGGATTCTGCTTTACTTGTTGGGCAAGCGCTGACCAGTCGTCAAGCGGCTGGCCGCTCTCGAGCGTGGCATGGGGAATCATGCCCAGCACGCGGGTGCGCATCTCGTGGTCGAAACCGTTCATGACCGAGAGCACCACGATCATCACCACCACGCCCAGGGCGAGGCCGATCATCGAGGTCAGGGAAATGAACGAGACGAAGTGATTGCGGCGTTTGGCACGGGTATAACGCGTGCCGATAAATGCGAAAAGAGGTCTGAACATGTCGGGGCTTGTTCGGATGAAAGGGAACGTCCTTGTGGCGAGGCGCATACGGCGGCTTTACACTCGGACCACCGCCGCTACCATGGGTTCGCCATGACGACATTAGACGAAGAAGATCGCCGCGAATACTACCGCATCGAAGATCAGATCGCACTTCAAATCAACCCCTTGAGTGCGTCCGAAGCCCTTGAGCCAGAAGTGTTGCAGGATGATTCACCGCTATTCAACCTGCTCAGCGAGCTGCACCTGTCCGACTTCGAAGCCCAGCACTTGCTGCGCCAGTTGAGTGACAAGGACCGTACACTCGCGGCCTTTCTGCGGGCGCAAAGCAAACGCCTCGACCTGCTCAGCGCTGTGGTCGCGCAAACGCTCATCGGCGAAATCGGCCAGCCGCAGGCAGTGGTCATTTCCGAAGGCGGCATCGAGTTCACCCAGGCCCGGCCCATCGCCCCCGACACCCGCGTCAAGGTGAAGATGGTGCTGATGCCCCGCGCCCACGGCCTGCTGCTGCGCGGCAAGGTTACCCACTGCGACCCGCGCCCGGACGGCAGTTTCGAGGTCGGCACCGAATTCACCGACATGACCGACGCCCAGCGCCAACTGCTGGCCCGTTACATCCTGCAGCGCCAGCAACAGCAACGGCGCCAGCAGCTGGAACAGAACGACCCTGCTTCCTAAGCCTTTTCCCTTTGAATTGAAGGAACGAACGTGACCCTGATCTACGGCCATCGCGGCGCCAAGGGCGAAGCGCCCGAAAATACCCTGAACAGCTTCCGCCAATGCCTGTCCCACGGCGTCAACCGCTGCGAGCTGGACCTGCACCTGTCGGCCGACAACGAACTGATGGTGATCCACGACTCGACCCTCAAACGCACCACCGGCCGACGCGGCAAAGTGGTCGAGCACCCGGCCGCCGACCTGGCCAGGATCGATGCGCGCAAGGGTGGACCGGGCTGGGTACAGCCCTGCCCCATCCCGAAACTGGAAGAGCTGTTCGAAAAATGCGACTTCGAGCACTGGCAACTGGAGGTCAAGAGCGCCTCGCGCACCCGCGCCGCCAGCACCGTGCTGGCCATTCGTGAACTGGCCCAGCAATACGGCCTGCTGGACAAGGTCACCATCACCTCAAGCTCACGCGAAGTGCTGGGCGCCGCCCTGGAGCTGGTGCCGGACGTGGCGCGTGGGCTGGTGGCCGAATACGCCTGGCTCGACCCGCTGAAGGTCGCGCAGAACTATGGCTGCGAGCTGCTGGCATTGAACTGGACACTGTGCACCCCCGAGCGCCTGCTCAAAGCCCAGGGCCAGGGGTTGCACGTGTCGGTGTGGACGGTCAACGAACCGGCACTGATGCGCCGGCTCGCTGATTTTGGCGTGGACAGCCTGATTACAGACTTTCCCGGTTTGGCCAAGACCACCCTCGGGTAGGGCTGAAATCGGTCTCCCCGACCGGCTCAGGCCACCGGCCGGAGCCGCTTAAAAAAGCCGGTTCAGGCCGTCGTAGGCAGCTACCCGATAGGCCTCGGCCATGGTCGGGTAGTTGAACGTGGTGTTGACGAAGTACTTCAGGTTATTCAGCTCGCCAGGCTGGTTCATGATCGCCTGGCCGATGTGGACGATTTCCGAAGCCTGGTAGCCGAAGCAGTGCACACCGAGGATTTCCAGGGTTTCGCGGTGGAACAGAATCTTCAGCATGCCTTGTGGCTCGCCGGCGATCTGCGCGCGCGCCATGCCCTTGAAGAAGGCCTTGCCCACTTCGTACGGCACCTTGGCCTGGGTCAGCTCCTGCTCGTTCTTGCCGATCGAGCTGATCTCCGGAATGGTGTAGATGCCGGTCGGTACGTCATTGACGAAGCGCCAGCTGCCATTGTCGACGATGCTGCCGGCCGCCGAACGGCCCTGGTCGTGGGCGGCACTGGCCAGGCTCGGCCAGCCGATCACGTCACCGGCACCGTAGATGTTCGACACGGTGGTGCGGTAGGCCTCGTCGACCTCGATCTGGCCACGGCTGTTGACCTTGATACCGATGTTTTCCAGGCCCAGCTTGTCGGTGTTGCCGGTACGGCCGTTGCACCACAGCAAGGCATCGGCCTTGATCTTCTTGCCCGACTTCAGGTGCAGGACCACACCGTTGTCCAGGCCTTCGACCCGCTCGTACTCCTCGTTATGGCGTACGGTGATGTTGTTGTTGCTGAAGTGGTAGCTCAGCGCCTGGGAAATTTCCGAATCCAGGAAGCTCAGCAACTGGCCACGGTTGTCGACCAGCTCGACCAGCACACCCAGGCCGCTGAAGATCGATGCGTATTCGCAACCGATCACGCCGGCGCCGTAGACGATCAGTTTGCGCGGGGTGTGGCTGAGGCTGAGGATGGTGTCGCTGTCGTAGACGCGCGGGTGATGGAAGTCGATATCGGCTGGGCGATACGGGCGCGAGCCGGTGGCGATGATGATCTGCTTGGCGTTGAGCTTTTCCACCACACCATTGGGGCACACCACTTCGATGGTCTGCTCGTCAGCGAAGCTACCGGTACCGAAGAACAGGTCGACACGGTTGCGTGCGTAGTAGCCGGTGCGCGAGGCGACTTGCTTGGCAATGACCTTCTCGGCGCTCTTGAGCACGTCCGGGAAGGAGAACCAGCGCGGCTCGCCAATGGCGCGGAACATCGGGTTGGTGTTGAACTGCATGATCTGCCGCACCGAATGACGCAGTGCCTTGGACGGGATGGTGCCCAAGTGGGTGCAGTTGCCGCCGACCTGGCGACGGCTGTCGACCATCGCCACCTTGCGCCCTGCTTTGGCGGCGTTCATTGCCGCGCCTTCTCCGGCCGGGCCGGAACCCAGCACCACTACGTCGTAGTTGTAGACAGCCATGCGTACTCCTTCAGAACTGGCCCGCGAGTCACGGTGGCTCGCGGGGCGCGATCATGTCGCCGGGGCGCCATGAGAAAATTCGGTTGCAGTCTAATCAAGCGTGAACGCCGCGCACATTAACCCTTGGTCGCGTCGTAGGCCAATTTTGCCTGCACTACATGTGGTTCACCGATTCCCTGGCGATCTTCCATCCTTGCGCTTTCACTTGCCTTTCATTGCCCGCGCAAACGCAGGGGTCGCTCGGGAGACGAAGCCACCCTCGGCCCGAGTCACCAGCACGGCGGCCAGGTTGTGGCTGATGGCGAAATCCCAGCCGCGCTCCGGCCCGAGGATCAGCAGCAAGGTCGAGTAGCCGTCGGCCCGCAGCGCCGAGGCATCGAGCACGGTGACGGCGGCCAGATCGTGTTCGACCGGGCGCCCGAGACGGGCATCGAAGGTGTGCGAATAGCGCCGGCCATTCTGCTCGAAATAGTGGCGATAGTCACCCGAGGTCGATACCGATAGGCCATCTACCGAGATGACCTGGCGGGCGATCTGGCGGTCTTCACGGGGCAGCTCCAGGGCGATGCGCCAAGCGCTGCCATCAGGCTTGCGGCCAACGGCCTTGAGCTCGCCGGTGGCTTCGGCGATGAAGCTTGAGATACCCATGCCACGCAGGCGCTCGGCGATCAGGTCGACGGCGTGGCCGGCGGCGATGCTGTTGAAATCCAGCTCCACGGGGGCATCCTTGCACAGAGCCTGGCCCTCGATGCGCAGGTGCTGGTAGCCCACGCGCAGGCGTGCCTGGGCCAGCGCTTGCGGGTCGGGCACCTGCTCGTGACGCGCCTGGGGGCCGAAGCCCCAGAGGTCGAGCAACGGCTCCACAGTGAGGTCGAAGGCGCCGGCACTTTGTGCGGCCAGGTGCTGGCCGAAGCGGACCAGTTCGAGCATGTCGCGCGGGAGCGCCAGGCACTGGTTGGCCGGCAGCTGGTTGAACTGGCTGACGGTGGAGTCGCCACGATAGGTCGAGTAGTGCTGATCGATGTCCTGCAGGATGGCCTCGACGGCGGCCTGCACCTGGGCAGGGCCTGGGCCGGCGGGTTCGCGGACGTACTGGATGCTGTAGCTGCTGCCCATGGTCGGGCCGCCCAGGCGTTCCAGGGTCGGGCCTTGGTTGCAGGCGGTGAGAAGCATCAGGAGGAGTAGCAGGGTTGCGCGCAAATTGAAGTTCTCAGCTGCCTGAACTGGCCTCTTCGCGGGGCAAGCCCGCTCCCACAGAATCACCTCAATCTAGAAGATGTCAGTTCTTCTGTGGGAGTGGGCTTGCCCCGCGAAGAGGCCGGTACCGACACTTTAAATACCGGGCAAAAAAAACGGGAACCCGAAGGTTCCCGTTTTTTCATTGCCTTACAAGCGAATCAGCGTGGAAACGCTGGCGGGTTCACACCGGCCATGTCTTCCATCACACGAACCACCTGGCAGCTGTAACCGAATTCGTTGTCGTACCAGACGTACAGTACAACGCGGTTATCGTTAGCAATGGTGGCTTCGGCATCAACCACACCGGCGTGGCGCGAACCAACGAAGTCGGTCGAAACCACTTCCTGGGAGCTGACGAAGTCGATCTGCTTGTGCAGTTCCGAGTGCATGGCCGTCTGGCGCAGGTACTCGTTGATCTCTTCGCGGGTGGTGGCCTTTTCCAGGTTCAGGTTAAGGATGGCCATCGAAACGTTCGGCGTCGGCACGCGAATGGCGTTACCGGTCAGCTTGCCCTTGAGCACTGGCAGCGCCTTGGCGGCAGCAGTGGCGGCACCGGTCTCGGTGATGACCATGTTCAGCGGCGCGGCGCGGCCACGGCGGCTGCCCTTGTGGAAGTTGTCGATCAGGTTCTGGTCGTTGGTGAACGAGTGAACGGTTTCGACGTGACCATTGATGATGCCGTACTGGTCGTTGACAGCCTTCAGCACCGGCACGATGGCGTTGGTGGTGCAGGAAGCGGCCGAGATGATCTTGTCATCGACAGTGATGTCACCGTGGTTGATGCCGTGCACGATGTTCTTCAGCGCGCCCTTGCCAGGTGCGGTGAGGATCACGCGGGCAGCGCCCGGGCAGGCCAGGTGCTGGCCCAGGCCGTCGGCGTCACGCCATACACCGGTGTTGTCGACGATCAGCGCGTTGTCGATGCCGTACTGGGTGTAGTCGACTTCGCTCGGGCTCTTGGCGTAGATAACCTGGATCAGGTTGCCGTTGGCGGTGATGGTGTTGTTGGCTTCGTCGATGGTGATGGTGCCATCGAACGGGCCGTGCACCGAGTCACGGCGCAGCAGGCTGGCACGCTTGACCAGATCGTTCTCGGCGCCTTTGCGCACGACGATGGCACGCAGGCGCAGGCCGTCGCCACCACCGGTCTTCTCGATCAGGATGCGCGCCAGCAGGCGGCCGATGCGGCCGAAGCCATACAGGACGACGTCGGTGCCTTTACGGGCCGAAACGTTCTGTTGGCCAACCACGTCGGCCAGCTCTTCACGCACGAACTGCTCGGCGCTGCGGCCGTTGCCTTCCTGCTTGAACTTGTTGGCCAGCTTGCCCAGGTCGACCGAAGCGGCGCCCAGTTTCAGCTCGCTCATGGCCTTGAGCAGGGGGAACGTCTCGTGGACAGACAGTTCGGTCTCGTCGGCCTGACGATGACGCGCAAAGCGGTGTGCTTTGAGGATCGAGATAACCGAACGGTTGATCAGGCTGCGGCCATAAATCGAGCTCACCACGTTGTTGTTGCGGTAGAGCTGACCGATAAGCGGGATCATCGCTTCAGCCAATGCTTCACGATCAATCCACTCACCAAGACACTGGTCGGGCTTCTGAGTCACGGGAACCTTCCACATGTAGGGACAGAAAAAAGGGGCTACATTATGACGCCCCAACGCGGAACGGGCAATGAGCGCCTGTCGCGGCAGTCAGAGCCAGTGTTCATGGCCTTTGGAGCCTGACAGCAGGCACCGGCACCGGTACAATCGATCTCTTTGCCGCAACGCTTGGAGTGCAATCTCCCGTGTCAGTTCTGCGCCTACCGCAACTGTCGGCCACGGCCGGCAAACAAACCTGGGGCAACCTGCCCGGTGCCGCCCTCAGCCTTGCCATTGCCGAAGCCGCCAGCAGCGCTGGCCGCTTTACCTTGCTGCTGACAGCCGACAGCCAGGCCGCCGACCGCCTGGAGCAGGAGCTGCGCTTCTTTGCCCCGGACCTGCCGGTGCTGCCCTTCCCAGACTGGGAAACCCTGCCCTACGACCTGTTCTCGCCGCACCAGGACATCATCTCCCAGCGCATTGCCAGCCTGTACCGGCTGCCGGAGCTGAGCCACGGCATTCTCGTCGTACCGATCACCACCGCCCTGCACCGCCTGGCGCCAACCCGCTTTTTGCTGGGCAGCAGCCTGGTGCTGGACATCGGCCAGACCATCGACGTCGAGCAGATGCGCACACGCCTCGAAGCCAGCGGCTACCGCTGCGTCGACACGGTGTACGAGCATGGCGAATTCGCCGTGCGCGGCGCCCTGATCGACCTGTACCCCATGGGCAGCAAACTGCCCTACCGCATCGACCTGTTCGATGACGAAATCGAAACGCTGCGCACGTTCGACCCCGAGACCCAGCGTTCCATCGACAAGGTCGATTCGGTACGCCTGCTGCCGGCGCGCGAGTTCCCGATGCAAAAAGAGGAAGTGACCCGCTTCAAGGCACGCTTTCGCGAGCGCTTCGACGTGGACTTCCGCCGCAGCGCGATCTTCCAGGACCTGGCGAGCGGCATCATCCCCGCCGGCATCGAGTACTACCTGCCGCTGTTCTTCGAAGAAACCTCGACCCTGTTCGACTACCTGCCCAGCGACACCCAGGTGTTTTCCCTGCCGGGCGTCGAACAGGCCGCCGAGCACTTCTGGAACGACGTGCGCGGGCGCTACGAAGACCGCCGTGGCGACCTGAGCCGGCCGCTGCTGCCGCCTGCCGAGCTGTTCCTGCCGGTGGAAGACTGTTTCGCCCAGCTCAAGCAATGGCCCCGGGTGGTGGTCAGCGCCGAAGACCTCGACCCTGGCGCCGGCCGTGAACGCTTCCCGGCACGCCCCCTGCCAGAGCTTGCCATCGAAGCCAAGGCCAACCAGCCGCTGGCAGCGCTGGCAAGCTTCCTCGACCAGTTCCCCGGCCGCGTACTGTTCACCGCAGAATCTGCGGGCCGTCGCGAAGTGCTGCTGGAGCTGCTCGAACGCCTGAAGCTGCGCCCGCACACCGTCGAAGGCTGGACCGACTTCATCACCGACTCTGAGCGCCTGGCGATCACCATCGCCCCGCTCGACGAAGGCCTGGTGCTGGACGACCCGGCCATTGCCCTGATCGCCGAGAGCCCGTTGTTCGGCCAGCGCGTGATGCAGCGCCGGCGCCGCGACAAACGCGGCGAGGCGGCCAACGACGCCGTGATCAAGAACCTCACCGAGCTGCGCGAAGGCGCGCCGGTGGTGCACATCGACCATGGCGTGGGCCGCTACCTGGGCCTGGCCACCCTGGAGATCGACGGCCAGGCCGCCGAGTTCCTCACCCTGGAATACGCCGAGGGCGCCAAGCTTTACGTGCCGGTGGCCAACCTGCACCTGATCGCCCGCTACACCGGCAGCGATGACGCCCTGGCGCCGCTGCACCGGCTTGGCTCCGAGGCTTGGCAGAAGGCCAAGCGCAAGGCCGCCGAACAGGTGCGCGATGTTGCCGCCGAATTGCTCGATATCTACGCCCGCCGCGCCGCGCGCAAGGGCTACGCTTTCGCCGACCCGGCCGCCGACTACGCCACCTTCAGCGCCGGCTTCCCCTTCGAGGAAACCCCCGACCAGCAGAACGCCATCGAAGCGGTGCGCGCCGACATGCTCGCGGCCAAGCCGATGGACCGCCTGGTGTGTGGCGATGTTGGCTTCGGCAAGACCGAAGTGGCCATGCGCGCCGCGTTCATCGCCGTGCACAGTGGCCGCCAGGTGGCCGTGCTGGTGCCGACTACCCTGCTCGCCCAGCAGCACTACAACAGCTTCCGCGACCGCTTCGCCGACTGGCCGGTGACGGTCGAGGTGATGAGCCGCTTCAAATCCGCCAAGGAAGTAGCCAGCGCGGCGGCGGACCTGGCCGAAGGCAAGATCGACATCCTCATCGGCACCCACAAGCTGCTGCAGGACGATGTGCGTTTCAAAGACCTGGGCCTCGTGGTAATCGACGAAGAGCACCGTTTTGGCGTGCGCCAGAAAGAGCAGCTCAAGGCGCTGCGCAGCGAAGTGGATATTCTCACCCTGACCGCCACGCCGATTCCGCGCACGCTGAACATGGCCGTGGCCGGCATGCGCGACCTGTCGATCATCGCCACGCCGCCCGCGCGGCGCCTGTCGGTGCGCACTTTCGTCATGGAGCATAACAACAGCACGGTCAAAGAAGCCCTGCTGCGTGAACTGCTGCGCGGCGGCCAGGTGTACTACCTGCACAACGACGTGAAAACCATCGAGAAGTGCGCCGCAGACCTCGCCGAACTGGTCCCGGAAGCGCGCATCGGCATCGGCCACGGCCAGATGCGCGAGCGCGAGCTGGAACAGGTGATGAGCGACTTCTACCACAAGCGCTTCAACGTGCTGATCGCCTCGACCATCATCGAGACCGGCATCGACGTGCCCAGCGCCAACACCATCGTCATCGAACGCGCCGACAAGTTCGGCCTGGCCCAGTTGCACCAGTTGCGTGGCCGGGTCGGTCGTAGCCACCACCAGGCCTACGCCTACCTGCTGACACCCGCGCGTCAAAAGGTCAGCAGCGACGCCGAGAAACGCCTGGAGGCCATCGCCAACACCCAGGACCTGGGCGCCGGCTTTGTCCTGGCCACCAACGACCTGGAAATCCGCGGCGCCGGCGAACTGCTGGGCGAAGGCCAGAGCGGGCAGATCCAGGCCGTGGGCTTTACCCTCTACATGGAAATGCTCGAACGCGCGGTCAAGGCCATCCGCAAGGGTGCCCAGCCAAACCTTGAGCAGCCGCTGGGTGGCGGCCCGGAGATCAACCTGCGCCTGCCGGCCCTGATCCCCGAGGACTACCTGCCCGATGTGCATGCACGCCTGATCCTCTACAAACGCATTGCCTCGGCCGCCGACGAAGAAGGCCTCAAGGACCTGCAGGTAGAGATGATCGACCGCTTCGGCCTGTTGCCGGAGCCGACCAAGAACCTGATGCGCCTGACCTCGCTCAAGTTGCAGGCGGAAAAGCTCGGCATCAAGAAAGTCGATGCCGGCCCCAATGGCGGCAAGCTCGAGTTCGAGGGCGAAACCCCGGTCGATCCGCTGACCTTGATCAAGCTGATCCAGGGCCAGCCCAAACGCTACAAGTTCGAAGGCGCCACCCAGTTCCGTTTCCTGATACCGATGGAACGCCCCGACGAACGTTTCAACACCCTTGAGGCGCTGTTCGAGCGCCTGACCCCACAGTCTGCCTAAGGAAGATCCATGCGTGCCATCCGTTGCCTGACCCTGCTGCTGGCGCTGTTCGCGCCAGCCGCCTTCGCCGAAGGCCTGTATCAGGTAGAAATGCTCCTGGTGCGGCAAAACAGCGTCCCCGCCTTCACCAGCCCGTTCGCGCCCGAAGACTGGAGCGCCGGCGCCCCGCGCCTGGACAAGGGCGCCGAGCGCCCGCTGGGGCTGGACGATGAAACCACCCGCCTGCAGGCCACCGCCGACTACACCGTGCTGATGCACAAGGCCTGGCAGCAGCAGGTCGGCAGCGAGCCCAGCCGCATCGCCCTGGGCGAGGGTGAAGAGCAGTTCGGCCACTTCCCCATCGAAGGCAACCTGAGCATCGCCGAAGGCCGCTTCATCGCCGTGGAAGCCAACTTCTGGGTCAACCAGCTCGATGGCAACGGCAGTGTGCTGCGCAGCGAGCAGTTCAAGCAGAGCAACAGCAACGTCAAGGGCGGCCAGTTGACCTTCCTCGACGGCGGGCACCTGGCGGTGCTGCTGAAGGTGACACCGGCAGGGATGCGCAAACTGCCGCAGATGGACCCGGAGATGATGGAGCAGTGATGTGAGCGAGAGCGATGCGCAGTTTTTTGTCCGGGAACATAACGGATGGACGTTCACGTTTGATCGCAAAACCCTGCAACGCGGCCTCGACTATGCCGAGGAAGGCAGGAGCGAAATCGTATCGATTCTGGACCTGACCATCCGCGCTCAATGCCTGGGCTCTGGAGGCCGCGCCTACTACCAACGCATCACGCTGGACATGACCGAGGACGGCCTTCAATGCGAGGGGACGTGCTCGTGCCCGGTGGGTGGCAATTGCAAACACTGTGCGGCAGCGCTCTATGTACTGCAACGCGGCCCGGACTATGCCGAGGGCACGCCTGACGAGCCCCTTGCCGCCCCCCAATCAGCGCAGCACTCACTTGAACTGCCCCCCGAACTTGCGCACTGGGTCGAGGCACTGGAAGTACCGGCGCCCCCCGCCACGGAACCTGCCAAGCGTAAGGGGCCTGCACTCTACTACGTGGTGAGCAACCACCATGGCCGCTGCATGCTCAGCGTGTTCAAAGGTTCCCGGCAGGCCGATGACACCCTGAAGCTGGGCCGCCCCAACTCGATGCCCGAGCTCATCTACTACACGCCCAAGTACGTGACCGATGAGGACTTGCGCGCCCTGCGGCTGATCGACGCCCTCAGCAAGGATTACAGCCTGCCCATTGCACGCCTGGAAGGCAAAAAGGGCGCCGAGCTCTACGAATATGCGCTCGCCACTGGCCGCTTGCTGTACGACCAACAAGAGACACCCTTGGCCGAAGGCCCCGACCTGCAGGCTGAGTTTCGCTGGATGCGGCTGGACAACGGCAGCTATCGCGGCGCCTGGCACCATGATGACAGCGCCCACACACTGGCACTGCCGCTCGACCCGCTCTACTACGTGGACACCCAAACCAGGCAGACAGGCAAGCTTTTGCATGACCTTGACCCGTTCATTGCCAGCCAACTGGCCAGCGCACCAACGGTCCCCGAACACCTGATCATCCCCTTGAGCCATCGCTTGAACGCATTGAATCGTCAGGTCCCGACCCCTACCACCGTGCGTAGCGAACAGATCGACAACATCGAGCCTCGCCCTCACCTGACCCTGGGCAGCTTAGAGTTCAGCGCCTACACGCCCAAGACCGGCCGCATGCAACGCCAGATGCAGCACCGCGCTGCGCTCTCGTTCGACTACGATGGCCTGCGTGCCAGCGGCAACGACGACAAACCACTGACCCGCCTGGTGGACGCCACCAGCCAGCGCATTCGTCGCCAGCCCAAGACCGAGCAGGCGTTGCGTAAGACGCTACGCGACCTGGGCTTCAAGGCCGCCACCCGGCAAAGCAAGGCCCTGCCCGACAGCGCCGGCGAAATGCACCAGCTGCCCGATGACGAGGCCTGGCTGCACTTCGCCCGCAACGGCCTGGCGCGCCTGCGTGAAGCCGGCTGGGTAATCGACATCCACCGCGATTTTGCCTTCAACCTGCAAGAGGTGGACGACTGGTACGCCAGCATCGACGAAGCCCCTGGGCATGAATGGTTCGACCTGGAACTGGGCATCGTGGTCGATGGCCAGCGCCACAGCCTGCTGCCGATCGTGCTGCAGCTGCTGCGCAGCAGCCCGGAACTGCTGCGCCCCAACGAACTGGCCCGGCGCAGCGACGACGAACACTTGCTGATCGACCTTAACCGTGGCCGCCTCGACAGCCCCGCACTGCGCGTTGCCCTGCCCTACGGCCGGATCAAGGCGGTGATGGGCACCCTTGGTGAACTCTACCTGCATGAAGACGCCGCGGGCCCGGCGCTGCGCCTGGACCGGGCCGATGCCGCGCGCCTGAACGAACTCGATCATTTACCCCTGCACTGGGAAGGCGGCGCGCATGTGCGCGACCTGGGCAAACGCCTGCGCGATGCGCGCGACCTGCAGGTCGAACCGCCCGAGCAACTGAATGCCACCCTGCGCCCTTATCAGCAACAAGGCCTGAACTGGATGCAGGCCCTGCGCGAAATGGGCACCGGCGGTATCCTCGGCGACGACATGGGCCTGGGCAAGACCCTGCAGACCCTGGCCCATCTGTTGCTCGAAAAACAGTCCGGGCGCCTGACCACCCCTGCCCTGGCCGTGATGCCGACCAGCCTGGTACCGAACTGGCTCGACGAGGCTGAACGCTTTGCCCCCGACCTGCGCGTCCTGGCACTGCATGGCCCAGGGCGCAGCAAGCATTTCGCCACGCTGCACGATTACGACCTGGTGCTCACCACCTACGCCCTCGCCCCCCGCGACCTCGAACACTTGCGTACGCAGCACTGGCACGTACTGGTGCTCGATGAGGCGCAGAACATCAAAAGCAGCACCAGCAAGGCCGCCCTCGCCGTCTGCGAGCTGCAGGCCGAGCAACGCCTGTGCCTGACCGGCACGCCCATGGAAAACAACCTCGGCGAGCTGTGGTCGATCTTCCACTTCCTGATGCCCGGCTGGCTGGGCGACCTTAAGCGGTTCAACCAGGATTACCGCACCCCCATCGAACGTCATGGCGACGCTGAGCGCCTGGCCCACCTGGCCAACCGCATCCGCCCGTTCCTGCTGCGCCGCACCAAGGAACAGGTGGCCACCGAACTGCCCGCCAAGACCGAGATGGTCCACTGGGTCGAGCTCAGCGATGCCCAGCGCGATACCTACGAGGCCGTGCGCGTGGCCATGGACAAGAAGGTGCGCGACGAGATCGCCCGCAACGGCGCCTCCCGCAGCCAGATCGTCATCCTCGACGCCCTGCTCAAGTTGCGCCAGGTGTGCTGCGACCTGCGCCTGGTGAAGGGCGTGGAAACCAAAGGCAACCAGGCCGACAAAGGCAAGCTCGGCGCTTTGCTGGAAATGCTCGAAGAATTGCTCAGCGAAGGCCGCCGGGTACTGTTGTTCTCCCAGTTCACCTCGATGCTGGCACTGATCGAGCAAGAGCTGCAGAAGCGCAACGTCCGTTACAGCCTGCTGACCGGCGACACCCGTGACCGTC
Organism: Pseudomonas sp. E1MeOHC2; assembly: GCF_058745025.1. Lineage (NCBI taxonomy): Bacteria > Pseudomonadati > Pseudomonadota > Gammaproteobacteria > Pseudomonadales > Pseudomonadaceae > Pseudomonas > Pseudomonas sp. E1MeOHC2. The sequence continues at coordinate 4,134,384 of NZ_CP196675.1, read as the reverse complement.
GCACACCGGTGCAGGAATTCCAGCGCGGGGACAGCGAGGTGTTCCTGATCAGCCTCAAGGCGGGCGGTACCGGGCTGAACCTGACTGCCGCGGACACGGTGATCCACTTCGACCCCTGGTGGAACCCGGCCAGCGAGAACCAGGCCACCGACCGCGCCTACCGCATAGGCCAGGACAAGCCGGTGTTCGTGTTCAAACTGATTACCCGCGGCACGGTGGAAGAGAAGATCCAGCAGTTGCAGCAGGAGAAGGCCGCGCTGGCGGCAAGCCTGCTCGATGGCGGGCAGGCGGGGCAGTGGCGGTTGGGGGATGATGAGATCGAGGCACTGTTTGCCCCCTTGCCCGGGAAGCGCGGCCGCTAGCAGTCAGTGCCGGCCTCTTCGCGGGGCAAGCCCGCTCCCACAAAAAATGTACAGCCCTCAAGAGCAGTGCAGTCCTGTGGGAGCGGGCTTGCCCCGCGAAGAGGCCAGATCAGTCAATCGACCAGCTGAGCCTCGCGCAACGCCCCCAGCGCCTCCAGCCAACGCGGCTGCTGACGATAATCGGTACGCGCAAAGCCCTGCCCTCGCATCCGCGCAATGCGCGGTGAAGGCTTGACCTTCAGCCGCTGCGCCGCACTCAGCGCCAGTTCCGCCGCCGCCCGGTCATTGCACACCAGGCCCATGTCGCAACCAGCACTCAAGGCCGCCTCGATCCGGTTGGCCGCATCCCCGACCACGTGCGCACCGGCCATGGACAGGTCGTCACTGAAGATCACCCCGTCAAAGCCCAGCTCACCCCGCAGGATGTCCTGCAGCCAACGCCGCGAGAAACCGGCCGGCTGGTTGTCGACCTGCGGATAGATCACATGGGCCGGCATGACGGCTGCCAACTGCCCGCTGAGCCGGGTGAACGGCACCAGGTCCGCCTGACGCAACTGCTCAAGGCTGCGCTCGTCTGTGGGGATGGCCACGTGCGAGTCGGCCTCAGCCCAACCATGCCCCGGGAAGTGCTTGCCGCAGGCCGCCATACCCGCAGCGTTCATGCCACGGATGAAGGCCGCCGCAAGCTGGGTGGCACGCTGCGGGTCACCTTCAAAGGCGCGGCTGCCGACCACCGCGCTACGCTGGTGATCCAGGTCGAGCACCGGCGCAAAGCTCAGGTCCAGGCCTACCGCCAACACCTCGGTGGCCATCAACCAACCACAGTGCTCCGCCAGAGACTCGGCGTTGTCATTGTCGGCCAGCGCACGCATGGCCGGCAGGCGCACGAACCCTTGGCGCAGCCGCTGAACCCGGCCACCTTCCTGATCGACCGCCAGGATCAAGTCAGGGCGAATCGCACGAATGGATGCACACAGTTCGCGCACCTGGCGCGGGCTGTCGATATTGCGGGCAAAGATGATCAGGCCGGCTACTTCTGGTTGGCGCAGCAGGTGACGGTCTTCGGCGGTCAGCCATTTACCGGCGATGTCCACCATCAGGGAGCCTTGCAGGCTGACGGTCATGGGAAATCCTTCATAGAAGACTTAAAGAAGCCCACTGGGGGCAAGCGGCCTGTTCGATACGCACCCGGCAATGGGCCGGCACCCGGTCGAACAGGTCAAGTAGATCGGTACTGTGCAGGCGTATGCAGCCATGGGACAGCGGCACGCCCAAAGGTTCGCTCAGAGGGGTGCCATGCAGGTAGATATAGCGACGGAACGTGTCAACGGCGCCCAAGCGGTTGACGCCCGGCTCGCAGCCGCTGAGCCAAAGGATACGGGTGAGGATCCAGTCACGCCCAGGGAACTGCGCATGCAGCTCGGGCGACCACACCTCACCGGTCCAGCGCCGCCCACGCAACACAGCGTTCAGCGGCAGGCCCGCGCCAATTTTCGCCCGTACCTGATGCAGACCTCGCGGGGTGCAGCCCGAGCCGTTGCGTTCGCCAGCCCCGTTGCGCGCCGTGGAGACAGCCAGGCGCAGGCACAACCGGCCCTGGGAGAACCCATAGAGGCATTGGTCGGCAAGGGAGATGTGCAAAAGATCGAGATCGGGCATGGGCGCTAGCTTAGCCGAAGCGCCCTGCCCCGCCCAGCCTTCAGGCCTTGGCGGTGGTTGCGCTGCTGCTGGCCTTGCTGCGTGGGCGCAGCTGGGCCGCCGCCATCGCTTCGTCGGTGACCCCGCTGTCGGCGCGCATGCCTGCAGCCAGGAACGGCACCATCAGGCGCATGACCTGCTCAATCGAGGTATTGATGCCGAAATCGGTCTCGGCGATAGCGCGCAAGGCCTTGATCCCGGACATGCTGAACGCCGCGGCGCCGAGCATGAAATGCACGCGCCAGAACAGCTCCAGTGGCGGAACCCGTGGCGCAGCCTCGTTGACCAGCAGCATGTAGCGGCGGAACACCTTGCCGTACATGTCTTCCAGGTAACGACGCAGGTGCCCCTGGCTCTGGCTGAAGGCCAGCCCCAAGAGGCGCATGAAGATGGACAGGTCGTTGTTACTGCGCGGCTGCACGGCCAGCGCCTGCTCGACGAGCATTTCGAGCAGTTCTTCGAGGCTAGGCTTTTGCTCCGGGCGCGCCTGACGGCGCTCCAGCTCACGCTCCAGGCTGGCACAGAACGGCCCGAGGAAACGCGAGAATACCGCCTGGATAAGGGCCTTTTTGGAACCGAAGTGGTAGTTGACCGCTGCCAGGTTCACCCCGGCCTTGCTGGTAATCAGCCGCAACGACGTTTCTGCGAACCCTCTTTCTGCGAACAACTGCTCGGCAGCATCGAGAATGCGTTCAACGGTTTCGGATTGGGCCATGATTATTCCGCCAGACAAACAGGTGTTTGAAACATACGTTTCAAGCCTGCTTCTGTCAAGGCTCGGTGACTGGGCGGTCGCCATTTAAAAACGCCCACGAGCAAGCTGCAAGCGCCATTCTGGTTGTTTCTTCGTGCAGGGTGCTTGCAGCCCATCCAGTACTGTATATAATTCCAGTCACTGTATAAAAAGACAGAGCGCTCACCATGTTGAAACTGACGCCACGCCAAGCTGAAATTCTCGCGTTCATCAAACGTTGCCTTGAAGACAACGGCTTTCCACCGACACGCGCTGAAATCGCTCAGGAGCTGGGCTTCAAATCGCCCAACGCCGCCGAAGAGCACCTGAAGGCCCTTGCTCGCAAAGGCGCCATCGAGATGACCCCTGGCGCATCCCGCGGCATCCGTATCCCGGGGTTCGAGGCCAAGGCCGAAGAAAGCGGCCTGCCGATCATCGGCCGGGTCGCGGCCGGTGCGCCAATTCTCGCCGAGCAGCACATCGAGCAATCCTGCAACATCAACCCTGCCTTCTTCCACCCTCGCGCCGATTATTTGCTACGCGTGCACGGCATGAGCATGAAGGATGTCGGCATCTTCGACGGTGACCTGCTGGCGGTGCACACCTGCCGCGAGGCCCGTAATGGCCAGATCGTCGTCGCCCGCATCGGTGACGAAGTGACCGTCAAGCGCTTCAAGCGCGAAGGTACCAAGGTCTGGCTGGTTGCCGAAAACCCCGAATTCGCCCCCATCGAAATCAACCTGAAAGAACAGGAGTTGGTGATCGAGGGCTTGAGCGTCGGCGTCATTCGCCGCTGATCCAGGAGGCGCCATGCAGCAGTTCATTCACGCACCCGAGCAAGCCCAGTTGCCATTGTTCGAAGCATTCCTTGCCCAGCCCATTCTGCCGGGCCTGAAAGCCAGCGAGCAGGAACGCAAGAGCAGCCAGCCCGAGCTGTTCAGCGAGCTGTCGCTACGCGGCGCTGCCGGGCAGTGCCAGAGCCTGTTGGCGCCGGTCCTGCGCGAACTGAGCGAAGAGGACGATGCCCGCTGGTTGACCCTGATCGCCCCACCCACGAGCCTGACCCAGGCCTGGCTGCGCGATGCCGGCCTCAACCGCGAGCGCATCCTGCTGCTGCACCCTCGTGGCAACCAAAGCCCACTGCAACTGACCTGCGAAGCGCTGCGCCTGGGCCGCAGCCACACCGTGGTCAGCTGGCTTGGCAGCGTCAATGCCAGCGCGCGTCAACTGCTGCTGCGCTCTGCCAGTGCCGGAAACGCACAAAGCCTGAACATCCGCCTCGGCTGATGTTCAGGCTTTGCCTGTCATTCAGAAACCGCTGATGCCATGCACCGGGGTCAATGCAGAACGCGAGGGCCTTCGTCGCGTTCGAGCTCGCCATCCATCAGCCGGCCCGCCATCTGCACACCGACACTGAGCATGGCCTTGGCCACTTCCACATGCTGACCCTGCAGGAACGCCTTGGCGTCTTCCGAGAAATCCAGGGTTACCAGAGAGCCCTCATCCTCCGCACGACGCAGTTCGATCCGGCCATCAGGCAACTCGACAATTTCCAGAAAAGACGTAGACATAAAAGGCTGTTCTCCACGAAAGGCCAGCATTGTATCAGCCGCGGCGGCTATCAGCACTCACTCAACGCGTCACGGAAACGTCTCACCAAGCTTTTAAGGTTGCTCCGCCAGCTTTCCAGCGTTTCTCGCGACAGTGCTGGCTGCTCGGGTTCATCGAGATTGACGGCCTGGATCAGCGGCTGAGTGACATCGGTTTTAGGCGTTTTCTTCGCGACCGGTGGTCGGAACAAATCGGCATAAGCACTGAGCAGTTGCGCCAGCCAGGTTTCGCGTTGACGCGCCAATTCCAACAGTTCGGCCACCTCGGGGATGGCGATGCCATTCAGCGCATCGTCGGCAAGCAGTTGCTCGACACTTGGCCCTGCCGGCAGGCGATAGAAGCCACCGATCTCATGGCACAGGCCCAGAAGCGCGCCGTACAGGTGGAACAGTGCCGATTCGCGCTCAGCCTGGACCAGGCCCTGGGCGTTCATGGCCTGACCCTGTTCGGCTTTGGCCATGGACTCGAGCGCGAGGCCGGCGAAGAACAATTTCTGGTTGGTGCGGGTGTAGAGTTCCTGGGCCATCTCGAGTGACCTCCCTGAAGGCTGGTAAGCGATTAGGATCAGTTTCAGGGATGGTCTGGCTGGCCGCAAGCTGAATGTCGCTTAAACAACTGGGGCCGCTTCGCACCCCTTCGCGGGCAAGCCCGCTCCCACAGGAGCTGTGCTGAGCCTGTGGGAGCGGGCTTGCCCGCGAAGGGGCGCGAAGCGGCCCCAGTTCAGCGCCTATCAGCGCTTGTCTTCAACCTTCCACGCGTTACCGTCGTAGAACGCCTTCCACCCCGTCGGCTTGCCATCGACCTCGGACTGCACATACTGCTCCTTGGTCTTGCGGCTGTAGCGAATCACCGTCGGGCGGCCTTCCGGGTCCTTCTGCGGTGCATCGCAGAGGAAGTGGTACTTCGGATCGATCTCATGCTTGTGCGGGACGATTTCCATCACCAGCGGTGCACGTGTCTCGCGGTTTTTCGGGAACTGGCTGGCCGCCAGGAACAACCCCGAAGCACCATCGCGCAGCACGTAGGTGTCATCGACTTTCTCGCACTTGAGTTCCGGCATGTCCACCTTGTCCATCTTCGGTGGCGCCGCCTCACCGCTCTTGAGCAGCTTGCGGGTGTTCTTGCACGCAGGGTTGGTGCAACCGAAGAACTTGCCAAAGCGGCCGGTCTTCAGTTGCATCTCGCTGCCACACTTGTCGCACTCCAGGCTCGGCCCTTCGTAGCCCTTGATGCGGTAGCTGCCTTCTTCGATCTCGTAGCCAACGCAATCCGGGTTGTTACCACAGATGTGCAGCTTGTGCTTCTCGTCCAGCAGGTAAGCGTCCATTGCCGTGGCGCAAATCGGGCAACGGTGCTTGCCCAGCAACACACGGGACTCCGACTCACCCTCGTCATCCGCCGCGATCTCGTCACCTGGCACCAGGTTGACGGTTGCCTTGCAACGCTCCTTGGGTGGCAGGCTGTAGCCCGAGCAACCCAGGAACACGCCGGTCGAGGCGGTACGAATCATCATCGGGCGACCACATTCCTTGCACGAAATGTTGGTCATGGTCGGCTGGTTGGCACGCATGCCGTTTTCCGCCGACTCGGCCGTCTGCAGCTTCTTGCTGAAGTCGCCGTAGAACTCGTCGAGCACGTTCTTCCAGTCACGCTCGCCCTGGGCCACGTCGTCGAGGTTCTCTTCCATGCCGGCCGTGAAGCCGTAGTCCATCAGGTTGGAGAAGCTCTCGGACAAGCGCTCAGTGACGATGTCGCCCATCTTCTCGGAGTAGAAGCGGCGGTTGTGCAGGGTCACATAGCCACGGTCCTGGATGGTCGAGATGATGGCGGCATAGGTCGACGGGCGGCCGATGCCGCGCTTTTCCATTTCCTTGACCAGGCTGGCCTCGGTGAAGCGCGCCGGCGGCTTGGTGAAGTGCTGGCTCGGGTCGATCTGGATCAGCTTGAGCGCCTCACCCTGGACCATTTCCGGCAGCACATCGTCTTCGCCAGGCTTGCTCTGTTGCGGCAACACGCGGGTGTAACCGTCGAACTTGAGGATACGGCCCTTGGCACGCAGCTCGAAGTCGCCAGCGGCCACCGTGACGCTGGTGGACAGGTACTGCGCCGGCGGCATCTGGCAGGCCAGGAACTGGCGCCAGATCAGCTCGTACAGGCGCTCTGCATCGCGCTCCATGCCACTGAGCTTGGTCGGATGGGTGTTGACGTCGGAAGGACGAATCGCTTCGTGCGCCTCCTGGGCGCCTTCCTTGCTGCCATACACCAGCGGGTTTTCCGGCAGGTACTCTTTGCCGAACTCACGCTCGATGTAGCTGCGTGCCATGTCCAGGGCGTCTGCCGAGAGGTTGGTCGAGTCGGTACGCATGTAGGTGATGTAGCCCGCTTCGTACAGACGCTGGGCCATCATCATGGTTTTCTTCACCCCGAAGCCCAGGCGATTGCTCGCCGCCTGTTGCAAGGTGGAGGTAATGAATGGCGCCGATGGCTTGCTGCTGGTCGGGCGGTCTTCACGCTTGACCACGCTGTAGCTGGAAGCCTTCAGCTTCTCCAGCGCGGCCATGGCCTGTGCTTCGTTGAGCGGCTTGAAGGCCTCGCCCTTCTCGCGCGCCACTTCGAAACGCACCTTGGCGTTCTTGGCGGTGCCCAGGTCGGCGTGGATCTCCCAGTACTCTTCGGGGATGAAGGCACGGATCTCGCGCTCGCGCTCGACCACCAGCTTCACCGCGACCGACTGTACCCGGCCTGCGGACAGGCCACGGGCGATCTTGGCCCACAACAGCGGCGAAACCATGTAGCCCACCACGCGATCGAGGAAGCGCCGCGCCTGCTGGGCATTGACGCGGTCGATATCCAGCTCGCCCGGTTGCGAGAAGGCCTCTTGAATGGCCTTCTTGGTAATTTCGTTGAACACCACGCGCTTGTAGCGGGTGTCGTCACCCCCGATGGCTTCGCGCAGGTGCCATGCGATGGCCTCCCCTTCGCGGTCCAAGTCGGTTGCGAGATAGATGGTGTCAGCATCCTTGGCCAGGCGGCGCAGCTCTTCTATCACCTTTTCCTTGCCAGGCAGGATCTCGTACTTGGCCTTCCAGCCGTGGTCCGGGTCGACACCCATGCGTGCCACCAGTTGGCGGCGTGCCTTTTCTTTCGGCGAAAGGGCCGGCGCCTCACCCGCTGCCTTACCACGCTTGGCGGCCGGCTCTTTGCTCGCGCTGGCCGAACCGCTGGTGGGGAGGTCTCGGATATGGCCGATACTCGACTTCACCACGTACTGGTTGCCCAGGTACTTGTTGATGGTCTTGGCCTTGGCCGGGGATTCCACAATGACCAGCGATTTGCCCATGGATCGGAGTATTCCTGAATCTGAAGATAAAAAACGCGTCAGGTGCCAGACGCGGCACCGCTATATATAGTGGCAAAAGAGTGAGGTCAAGCGCGGTCGATCACTCGTGCGACTTGCCAAGCAACCCTGGCAGCCCTTCTTCGGCCTTGACCAAAGCAAAGCGTGGCACCTGCTCGCCGTCAACCTCGACGGACTCCAGGAACATCGAAAGGGGTCGTACCCAAAACCCATATTCACCATACAGGCATTGGTAGAAGACCATCCACTCTTCGGTCTCGGAGTGCTGTGCAACACTGAAGACACGGTACTCAGGCCCCTTGTAGTGCCGGTATACGCCTGGCTGTATCTGCATGTCGCTCACCCTCTTGAATAAAACTTGTAAAAAACAAAAACCGGGGCACAAGGCCCCGGCTGCTGTCCCGCAACGCGATCAGACGCGCTCGAACACAGTGGTGATGCCCTGGCCGAGGCCCACGCACATGGTCGCCACCCCCAGAGTACCGCCATTTTGCTTCATGACGTTGAGCAGGGTGCCGGAAATCCGTGCCCCAGAGCAACCGAACGGGTGGCCCAAAGCAATGGCGCCGCCGTGCAGGTTAACCTTCTCATCCATCTTGTCGAGCACTTTCAAATCTTTGAGCACTGGCAAGGCCTGTGCAGCGAAGGCTTCGTTAAGCTCGAAGAAGTCGATATCGGTAATGGCCAAGCCGGCACGCTTGAGGGCTTTTTGGGTCGCCGGCACCGGTCCGTAGCCCATGATCGCCGGGTCGACACCGGCCACGGCCATGGAGCGAATCACCGCCAATGGCTGGATGCCCAGGTCCATGGCGCGCTGGCCAGACATGACGATCATGCACGAAGCACCGTCGGTGATCTGCGACGAAGTACCCGCGGTGACGGTGCCACCTTTGGGGTTGAACGCAGGTTTCAGCGACGCCAGCCCTTCGAGGGTGGTTTCCGGGCGAATGGTCTCGTCAAAATCGAAGACCTTCAGGAAGCCGTTCTCGTCATAGCCCTGCATCGGGATGATCTCGTCCTTGAACTTGCCTTCGACCGTCGCCTTGTGCGCAAGCTGGTGCGAACGCACGCCGAACAAATCCTGCTGTTCGCGGGTGATGCTGTGCATTTTGCCGAGCATCTCTGCAGTCAGGCCCATCATCCCGGATGCCTTGGCAGCATGCAAGGACAGGTGCGGGTTAGGGTCGACGCCGTGCATCATGCTGACGTGGCCCATGTGCTCGACACCACCGACCACGAACACATCGCCGTTGCCGGTCATGATCGCCTGGGCGGCGGTGTGCAGCGCACTCATCGACGAGCCGCACAGACGGCTGACGGTCTGCGCCGCCGAGGTGTGCGGGATCGGCGTCATCAGCGATGCCATACGGGCAACGTTCCAGCCCTGCTCCAGGGTCTGGTTGACGCAGCCCCAGATCACGTCTTCGACTTCTTTGGGGTCAACCTTGCCGTTGCGCTCCAGCAGCTGGGTGATCAGGTGCGCGGACATGTCTTCGGCGCGGGTGTTGCGGTGCATGCCACCCTTGGAGCGGCCCATTGGCGTGCGACCGAAGTCGACAATCACCACGTCTCTTGGATTAAGGCTCATATCAAATCTCTCGCTCTACGCTCAGTTGAAGAAGCGCTGGCCGTTCTTGGCCATTTCGCGCAGCTTCGCGGTCGGGTGGTACAGCGGCCCCAGGTCGGCATACTGATCGGCCAGGGCGACGAATTCGGCGACACCGATCGCGTCGATGTAGCGCAGCGCACCCCCGCGGAAGGGAGGGAAACCAATGCCGTAGACCAGGCCCATATCGGCTTCGGCGGCGGTTTCGACGATGCCGTCTTCCAGGCAGCGCACGGTCTCCAGGCACAGTGGGACCATCATCCAGTTGATGATGTCTTCGTCAGTGACTTCACGCTGCTCGAACACGATCGGCTTGAGCACATCGAGTACGGCGGCATCGAACACTTTCTTCGGCTTGCCGCGCTTGTCGGTCTCGTAGGCATAGAAGCCCTTGCCGTTCTTCTGGCCCAGGCGGTTGGCCTCGTACAGGGCGTCTACCGCCGAGCGGCGCTCGTCTTTCATGCGGTCAGGGAAGCCTTCGGCCATGACGTCACGACCATGGTGACCGGTGTCGATGCCGACTACGTCCATCAGGTACGCAGGGCCCATGGGCCAGCCGAATTTCTCCATGACCTTGTCGATACGCACGAAGTCGACGCCAGCGCTGACCAGCTTGGCGAAGCCGCCGAAGTACGGGAACAGCACGCGGTTGACCAAAAAGCCCGGGCAGTCGTTGACCACGATCGGGTTCTTGCCCATCTTCTTGGCGTAGGCCACGGTGGTGGCAACTGCCACATCACTGGACTTCTCGCCACGAATGACTTCGACCAGCGGCATCATGTGCACCGGGTTGAAGAAGTGCATGCCGACGAAATTCTCGGGGCGCTTGAGCGCCTTGGCCAGCAGGTTGATGGAGATGGTCGAGGTGTTGGACGCAAGGATGGCATCCTCTTTCACCTGGCCTTCGACTTCTGCCAGTACAGCTTGCTTGACCTTCGGGTTCTCGACCACGGCCTCGACGACGATATCGACGTTGGCGAAATCACCGTAGGACAGGGTCGGACGGATGGCGTTGAGCGCTTCAGCCATCTTCGCCGGGGTCAGGCGGCCCTTCTCGACGCGATTGCCGAGCAGCTTGGAGGCCTCGTTCAGGCCCAGCTGGATGGCGTCCTCGCGGATATCCTTCATCAGGATCGGCGTGCCCTTGACCGCCGACTGGTAGGCGATGCCGCCACCCATGATGCCGGCGCCGAGCACGGCAGCCTGCTTCACGTCGTGGGCGATTTCGTCATGGGCCTTGGCCTTGCGCTTGAGCTCCTGATCGTTCAGGAACAGGCCGATCAGGCTCTCGGCAACCGAGGTCTTGGCCAGCTTGGCAAAGCCTGCCGCCTCAATTTCCAGGGCCTTGTCACGGCCGAAGTTGGCGGCTTTCTGAATGGTCTTGATGGCTTCGACCGGGGCTGGGTAGTTCGGGCCAGCCTGGCCGGCGACGAAGCCTTTGGCTGTCTCGAACGCCATCATCTGCTCGATGGCGTTGAGCTTGAGCTTTTCCAGTTTCGGCTGGCGCTTGGCCTTGTAATCCAGCTCGCCGCTGATGGCGCGCTTGATCAGGTCCAGGGCCCCGGCCTTGAGCAGGTCAGGGGCGACCACAGCGTCCACGGCACCTACCTTCAGGGCCTCTTCGGCACGGTTTTCCTTGCCGGCGGCAATCCACTCGACCGCGTTGTCCGAACCGATCAGACGCGGCAGGCGCACGGTGCCGCCGAAGCCTGGGTAGATACCCAGTTTGACTTCAGGCAGGCCAATCTTGGCGCTGCTGGACATGACCCGATAGTCGGCCGCCAGGCACATTTCCAGGCCACCGCCCAGGGCGATGCCATTGATGGCGGCAACGGTCGGCACGTCGAGGTCTTCGAAGGCACTGAAGATGCGGTTGGCTTCCAGGTTGCCGGCTACCAGCTCGGCCTCGGGCAGCTTGAAGTTGTCGACGAATTCGGTGATGTCGGCGCCGACAATGAACACGTCCTTGCCACTGCTGACGATCACGCCCTTGACCGAAGCGTCGGCCTTGATGGCATCGACCGCTTCGCGAAGCTCGTTCAGGGTCAGGCGGTTGAATTTGTTGACGGACTCACCCTTGAGGTCGAACTTGAGTTCGACGATGCCACTTTCAAGAGCCTTAACCGTGATGGCTTTACCTTCGTAAATCATCAACTGATCTCCACGATATGGAAGCTAACTGTACACGCCGGTCGCTGCTGCATAGGCAGGCCATGCCGCCCTGCCCCAGGCACACCCGTCAGCGCGCTAGTCGGGACTATGAACGAGCCGTGTGACATACAAACGCTCAATTCATACGCCCGTTTGATTTGGGTGTGCACACATTCTCCGAAAAGATCAGCGTTGTCAAATGCTCACGCACAGGTCGAAAACACGACTTTCCGGTCATTTTGTAGTGTCTGGGTACAAAGCATGACGTCAGTGATCACTGGTCATTCATGTCAGCGATTGACCATGAGACGAGGGCGTCGTCCTGCACGGGAAACTTTTTCGAGCACATCGTCGGCGGCCGACTACACTGCCAATGGCTTCAAGCATTCCCGGCCTGCCTGGCCTTTTTCTGCGCAGCAGAACGCAAAGCGGCGACTTGGCACCCCACCCCTTCAGGGGCTCTGCCAAGCCGCCGCTTTGTCGTTAAACGATGTGTCAGGCGAGGGTGTCGAGGACGTGCGCAATATCCTGCAATACAGATTTATCGCCCCGCTCGGTCCAGTACAAGGCAATCATGCGGGGGTCGGCTTCAACCTTGTAAACGCTTGCCGGCAAGCGCGCAAAGGCCTCGGCAAGACGCGGCTCTTCACACGGCTCACGCCACTGGTTCAACCACACGCCTGGCGTGATCTGCCAGTAGCAGAAGCTGTCCTCGCGCCCTCGGCTGCGCCCCCGATGGTACTGCGGGCAAGGGCTTGGCGGCTCCCTTTCAAGCCAATGCGGCCACTGCTGGGGCGCCAGCTGCATGGCCAGGCCCATGCGCCGCGCTTCCAGGCGCAGGCTCATCTGCTCACTCTGCTTGCGCGAGGTGCGCAACCAGGAAAGCGGGCTGAGAATCAGCGCAAGGATTGACACCACCAGCAATACCGTCATATCAGTAGACCCCATAAAGCGTTGCAAATGAGCTGGTTAGCCATTTTTCACGGAAGACCCGCCCGAAAGCGACCATACTTCTTCTATCGCGATTGTCAGGAGTACCACTCATGTCCTACGAACATATTCTGGTCGCCGTCGACCTGACCGAGGAATGCGACCCGGTGATCAAGCGCGCCATGACATTGGCAGCGCCCTCCAACGCCAAGGTCTCGCTGGTGCACATCGTCGAACCGATGGCCATGGCGTTTGGTGGTGACGTGCCCATGGACCTGTCGCAACTGCAACAGCAGCAGTTCGACCAGGCCAAGGAGCGCATGGACCGCCTGTTCAACAAATACCCGGACATCAAACGTGGTGATTCTCACCTGACCTACGGCCAGCCACGCCAGGAAATCCACCAACTGGCCAAGGACCAGAAGTGCGACCTGATCGTGGTCGGCAGCCATGGCCGACATGGCCTGGCGTTGCTGCTGGGCTCCACAGCCAACGATGTGCTGCATGGCGCGCCATGCGATGTGCTGGCGGTGCGGCTATTGAAGAAAGAATGATTTAACCCTTACCGGCCTCTTCGCGGGGCAAGCCCGCTCCCACAGGATTACCACTGCTCTTGCGAACTGTGGCGATCCTGTGGGAGCGGGCTTGCCCCGCGAAGAGGCCGGCTCAGGTCAACCGCTGATCAGCCTTCGAGCTCAGCCCAGCGCTCTACCAGCACATCCAGCTCGCCCTGCAGCTTCTCGATCTGCGCCAGCACCGCCGACGTCTCGCCGATCGGCCGCTGATAGAAGCCCGCCGCATTCACTTCTTCCTGCGCCTCGGCCATACGCTGTTCGACCGCGTCGATCTGCCCAGGCAACATCTCCAGCTCACGCTGCAGCTTGTAGCTGAGTTTCTTCTTCGAGGCATCGGCTACGGCTGCCACCGGCGCCGCTTCAGCCTGCACGTCCTGCTTCTCGACCACCGCACTGTTGAGCTCGGACTTGCCGCCCTTGCTTTCGGTCACGCCCAGCAGCTTGGGCGAGCCGCCCTGACGGATCCAGTCCTCATAGCCACCGACATACTCGCGCACCTTGCCCTCGCCTTCGAACACCAGGGTGCTGGTGACGACGTTGTCGAGGAAGGCCCGGTCGTGGCTGACCATCAGCACGGTACCCTTGTAGTTGGACAGCACCTCTTCCAGCAATTCGAGGGTTTCCACGTCCAAGTCGTTGGTCGGTTCGTCCAGCACCAGCAGGTTGGCCGGCTTGCTGAACAGCTTGGCCAGCAGCAAACGCGCACGCTCACCACCCGACAGCGCCTTGACCGGCGTGCGGGCACGCTGAGGGCTGAACAGGAAGTCGCCCAGGTAGCTCAGCACATGGCGGTTCTGGCCATCGATCTCGATGAAGTCACGGCCTTCAGCCAGGTTGTCGATGACGGTCTTTTCCAGATCGAGCTGATGACGCATCTGGTCGAAGTAAGCCACTTCCAGCTTGGTGCCACGCTCGACCTTGCCCGAGATGGGCTCCAGGTCGCCGAGCATCATCTTCAGCAACGTGGTCTTGCCGGTACCGTTGGCACCCAGCAGGCCGATACGGTCCTGGCGCTGCAGAACCATGGAGAAGTCCTTGACCAGCATCGGGCCGTCGGCATGGGCGAAGCTGATGTTCTCCAGCACCATGACCTGCTTGCCGGACTTGTCCGCCGACTCGATCTGGATGTTCGCCTTGCCCTGACGCTCACGGCGCTCGCCGCGTTCGACGCGCAAGGCCTTGAGGGCTCGCACACGCCCTTCGTTACGGGTACGCCGGGCCTTGATGCCCTGACGGATCCACACTTCTTCCTGGGCCAGGCGCTTGTCGAACAGCGCGTTAGCGGTTTCTTCGGCGGCCAGCGCGGCTTCCTTGTGCACCAGGAAGCTGGCGTAGTCGCCGTTCCAGTCGATCAGCCCACCACGGTCCAGTTCGAGGATGCGGGTGGCCAGGTTTTGCAGGAAGGAGCGGTCGTGGGTGATGAACAGCACCGCGCCATTGAAGCCGCGCAGGGCCTCTTCAAGCCAGGCGATCGCACCGATGTCCAGGTGGTTGGTCGGCTCGTCGAGCAGCAGCAGATCGGGCTCCGACACCAACGCCTGGGCCAGCAGCACGCGACGGCGCCAACCACCAGACAGCTCGGCCAGGGTCTTGTCGGCAGGCAGTTGCAGGCGGCTCAGGGTGCTTTCCACCACCTGCTGCAGGCGCCAGCCGTCGCGGGCTTCGAGCTCGTGCTGAACGTGCATGAGTTTTTCCAGGTCTTCGTCGCCCTGGATGTTCTGGCTCAGGTGGTGGAACTCGGCCAGCAACGCGCCAACGCCATCAAGGCCCTCGGCCACCACATCGAACACGCTGCGCTCGTCGGCCAGCGGCAACTCCTGTGGCAGCTCGCCGATCTTCAGGCCGGGTGCGCGCCAGATCTCGCCGTCGTCGCCTTTCTGCTCGCCCTTGACCAGGCGCAGCATGCTCGACTTGCCGGTGCCGTTGCGGCCGATGATGCACACCCGCTCGCCACGAGCGATCTGCCAGGACACTTTGTCCAGCAGCGGCATGGCGCCGAATGCGAGGGACACATCGCTGAATTTGAGCAGGGTCATGTTGGTCTCCATAAATCGGGCGCGCATTCTACCTGACTTGGGCCCCCACGGCATTAAGTTGACCACCCTGCGTGGGCTTTACGACATCTGGTCGAACTTAATGTCTTGATACAAGCACTGCGCTTTCATCTGCCGTCGGCAAACGGCTAAGCTAAGGCCATAGCTTCCAACAGTGCTGGCTTCGCCGTCACTTCCCCATGGTTCAACTGCCCGGACGTATCATGCGCAGCCGCCTGTTACAGATTGCATCCTGCCTGCTGCTTACCGCCGCCACCGCCAGCGCGGCGCAGGCCCTCGACCTCACACAACAGCGCCAGTACTACGACGAGGCCAAGCGCGCCCTGGCCAAGGGCGACAAAGGCCCTTACCTGCGCTATGCCCAGCAGCTGCGCGACTACCCACTGACGCCCTACCTCACCTACGACGAGCTCACCGCACGCCTGAAAAGCGCCAGCAACGAGGAAATCGAAGGGTTCCTGGCCAAACACGGCGACCTGCCCCAAGCCAACTGGATGAAACTGCGCTGGTTGCGCTGGCTGGCCGAGCGCGGCGAATGGAACACCTTCGTCAAGTACTACGACCCTAAGCTCAACTTCACCGAGTTGGACTGCCTCAACGGCCAGTACCAGCTCAGCCACGGCCTGCGCGCCGAAGGCTATGCCACGGCCGATAAACTGTGGAACGTCGGCAAGTCGCAACCTGCAGCCTGCGACACGCTGTTCGGCATGTGGGCCGCCGAGGGTCAACTGACCGAGGCCAAGCGCTGGGACCGCACCAAGCTGGCGGCGCAGGCGCGCAACTACGGTTTGGCCAACAACCTGGTCAAGACGCTGAACACCCTCGGCCCGCAGGGCCGCCTGCTGATCGACGTGGCGCAGAAGCCCGAGCTGCTCAACCAGCCATCGCGCTTCACCCCGGTCAACGAAGCCATGTCCGACGTGGTCAGCCTTGGCCTGCGCCGTCTGGCCCGGCAGGACCCGGAGCGGGCCATGGCGCTGCTCGATGACTACGCCCGCCGCATGCACTTCTCCCGCGATGAAAAGGTCGCCATCGCCCGCGAGATCGGCCTGACCCTGGCTCGCCGCTACGACCCGCGCGCGCTCGACCTGATGACCCGCTACGATCCCGAGCTGCGTGACAACACCGTCAGCGAATGGCGCATGCGCCTGTTGCTGCGCCTGGGCCGCTGGGAAGATGCCTACGAGCTGACCAAGCGTCTGCCCCAGGACCTGGCCAGCAGCAACCGCTGGAAGTACTGGCAGGCGCGCAGCCTTGAGCTGGCCCAGCCGAACAACCCGCAAATTCCGCTGCTCTACAACACCGTGGCACGCGAGCGCGATTTCTATGGCTTCCTTGCAGCCGACCGGGCACAGACCCCTTACCAGTTGAACAACAAGCCCCTGGTAATGAGCCAGCAGTTGGTCAACAAGGTACGCAATACCCCTGGTATCCGCCGCGCCCTGGAGTTCCATGCCCGCGGGCAGATCGTCGAAGGGCGCCGCGAGTGGTACCACGTCAGCCGCCATTTCACCCGCGACGAGATGGTCGCCCAGGCACGCCTGGCCTACGAACTGCGCTGGTACTTCCCGGCCATCCGGACCATCAGCCAGGCCCAGTACTGGGATGACCTGGACATCCGCTTCCCGATGGCCCACCGCGACACCCTGGTGCGCGAGGCCAAGGTGCGTGGCCTGCATTCAAGCTGGGTGTTCGCCATTACCCGCCAGGAAAGCGCCTTCATGGAAGATGCGCGGTCCAGCGTGGGCGCCAGCGGCTTGATGCAGCTGATGCCGGCTACTGCCAAGGAAACGGCGCGCAAGTTCAGTATTCCGCTGGCATCGCCTGCGCAGGTGTTCAACCCGGACAAGAACATCCAGTTGGGTGCAGCGTATCTGAGCCAGGTGCACAGCCAGTTCAATGGCAACCGGGTGCTCGCTTCGGCGGCCTACAACGCAGGCCCTGGGCGGGTACGTCAGTGGCTCAAAGGCGCCAAGCACCTGAGCTTCGATGTGTGGGTTGAGTCGATCCCGTTCGACGAGACACGCCAGTACGTGCAGAACGTGCTGTCGTATTCGGTGATCTACGGGCAGAAGCTCAACTCGCCGCAGCCGCTGGTGGATTGGCACGAGCGGTACTTTGACGATATGTGAACCGCCCTTAATTCAAGAACACATGACGTATTGATTCAGCAGTCCACCGTGTGGGAGGGGCTTGCCCCGGGCAAGCCCGCTCCCACACGATTGCTATCTCGCTGTGATGTTGTTCTCTGCGCCCCTACAACACCTCGACCTGCATCCCCACCTCAAGCACGCCACTGCCATCCACCGCCAGGTTCTGCCCGAACAACACATCCCCCTCCTTCTCGCGGAAGGTCTTGAGTGTGGTCATGGGCTCGCGGTCCGGGCTGCGTTCGCCGGTCAGTGGGTCAATCGTGGTGAAAATGCACCGCACGCTGGGCTTGAGCACGCGAAACTCCAAGGTACCGATACGAATCCGCTTCCAGCCGTCCTCGGCGAACGGCGCTGCGCCCTGCACCACCAGGTTGGGCCTGAACCGCAGCATCTCCATGGGCCGACCAACGCGCCGATTAAGCTCGTCCAGCGAACCCTGGCCGATCAACAGCAGCGGAAAACCATCCGGAAAAGCCGCACGGTCACTGTTGAAGCCATAACCATTGGGCAAATAACGCGCCCGCTGTTCCGGGCAATACACCAGCCGCACATCCTTGCCGAGCAGCGCCGACAGCCAGGCCGCCGCCACGTCGCCGGCATCGGGCACCCGCAGGGTATCGCGCCAGATCGTCACGCCTCGCAAGTCATCGTCGGCAAGAGGTACAGGCACCTGCAGTGGCAGCTGCCCAGGCGCCTCCAGCAGCAACTGCCCGGCATCGTCGTAGCTCGCCCTGAGCTGGCCGAGCTGTGGCCAGGCACGTTGGGTGAGGAAGCGGCCATTCTCCGCTTCCACCACCATCCAGCGGCGGTCACCCAGCAACCCCAGCTGGCCGACCGGCGAAACCTGCAGACTTTGCGCCTGCCCCGACTTCACCGGGTACCGATACAACTCACTCAGAAACATCCCTGCCGCCTCGCGTCATTCGAAACGCCAAGCTTATACCCGGCAAGGTCAGGTATCACCCACTCGTGGTATCGAGCAGCAGGCGCTGCTTGACCACCTCGACCAGACGGTCTGGCTGGAACTTGGACAGGAAATTGTCGCAGCCAACCTTCTTGACCATCGATTCGTTGAAGCTGCCCGACAACGAGGTGTGCAGCACCACGTAAAGCTGACGCAGGCGGGCATCACTGCGGATTTCGGTGGTCAACCGATAGCCGTCCATCTCTGGCATTTCGGCGTCGGTGAACACCATCAGCAGCTTCTCGCACACATCCTCACCGGCATCGGCCCAGCTCTTGAGCAGGCGCAACGCTTTCAGGCCATCACTGGCCACGTGCAGTTTCATGCCCAATTGCGACAGGGTGTCCCGCAACTGCGCCAAGGCTACGCTGGAGTCGTCCACCAGCAGTACTTCACGCCCTCTGGCACGGGCCAGCACCGGGTCGGCGAGCCTTTCACCGGAGACCTTGGCGTTGTAGGGCACGATCTCGGCCAGGACCTTCTCCACATCAATCACTTCGACCAGCTTCTCATCAACCTTGGTGATGGCGGTGAGGTAATGCTGGCGCCCGGCACTGGTAGGCGGAGGCATGATCGCTTCCCAGTTCATGTTGACGATGCGGTCGACGCCACCCACCAGGAAGGCCTGCACCGAACGGTTGTACTCGGTCACGATGATGGTGCTGTCCGGCCCTGGTTGCAGTGGACGCATGCCGATCGCCTGGGACAGGTCGATCACCGGCAAGGTCTGCCCACGCAGGTTGACCACCCCGCAGACAAACGCATGGCGCTGCGGCATCAGCGTCAGCTTGGGCAGCTGCAGCACTTCCTGCACCTTGAAGACGTTGATCGCGAACAGCTGCCGACCTGCCAGGCGAAACATCAGAATTTCCAGGCGGTTCTCACCCACCAATTGCGTGCGTTGGTCTACCGTGTCGAGAATGCCAGCCATTGGAAGCCCCCAGGCTTGAGTCGAAAAGTTGAATTCTTCACCCTGTATCGGCGGATTCACGCGCACCTTGACCCTTGCTGGAAAATGCCGCCACGGCAATTGATATCACTTTACCATCATGCTTTACTGCGGACGCCTCCTCGGGGCTGCTGCCGGTTTGCACCTTGTTGCACCCTAGTCACCTATCAGGGAAACCCTTAGAGGCAATCGGGTGCAACCTGATGTTCGCGATATCCATTAGCCATTAATGTGACACCATTCTCATTGCATGAATGGAGTTCAGGCTTTTGTTCGCTATCGTATCGCCGTGTCCACCCCTTGCTCCCGCCCTACGCGCCGGAGCGTACTGATGGACAGTGCCTTATCGTTCGAAGGTGCCGTGCAGGCGTTTCTGCTGGATGCGCAAGCCTTGCTGACCCAGTCCCAGGAATGCCTGCAGCACCTGGAGCTGATCGACAACGACGCAGACGCCTGCAATTGCCTGAACACCTCCCTCGACACCCTGGCCCGACGCGCCAGCCGCCTGGACTTGCTTGAGCTTGCCCACTACGTCACCGTTTTGCAGCAGCTGCTCGCACCCGCCTGCCAGCAGCAACGCCTGCTGCGTGAAGCCCTGCCAGCGACGGACGCCTGCCTGACCCTGCTGGCCTGGCAGCTGGAGCTGACAGACCCCCGCACCGGTCAACTGAACCTTGATACCTGCGAGCAGGTGTCGCTGCTCACCGAACTGGCCAGCGCCTTGGAACAACCCTTACCGCAAACCTGTGCATCGTGCGAAGAGCATGGCAGCCACTGCACTCACCCACACTTGCCCGCTGCCTCCAATACGCGCCCCCGTGTTTCGCACTAACACACCCTAAGAGCAACTAAGGGCCTTGTTCACGCCCACCCGGGTCGAACTTGGAAGTTTCTGCAAATGTTGCCAGCGATACAGACAGCAGTAACCCGCTAGTTACTCTGGAAGTGAATGCCAGCCCAATAATGGATGGCATTTTGCTATTTAGCGCAATTGAACGGACGTGCCGAAATACCCCGTAAACCATGAGGTTTCAAAGCGTTGCCCAGCAGCGACCAATGCCGCGCGAAGTGTTACCATGCCCGCCGGCGAATACCTGCAGTCGGTAAAAAGGCTGATTGAGGACGTGCCCGGCAAAACATCGAAAGTACTGCGCCAAAGCCTCTGGTAAGACTTGTGCAAGGCCTCCATCAGCAATACTTCAGTGGCTTCTCTATCTATGTTCCCACGCTTGAAGACTTCTCTGCGCTGCTGCTCCCGCACTGCCCTGCTGCGCTGGACGACGATAGTGTTGTGCGTGGCCTCCGTGGTCGCCAACCTGCTGCTGTACATGGCCGGCCAACCAATGCCGGCCAGCCTGTTGCTGCTGCAATCGGCGGCGATGCTCGGCGTAGGCCTGCATGTGAGCCTGGGGGCCGGGTCAATCCGCCTGCACCCGGCAGAACTGGCCAAGCGCATGCTCAAGGTTCAGGAAAGCGAGCGCCAGCACCTCGGCCGCGAGCTGCATGACGACATCGGGCAACTGCTCACGGCCGCCAAGCTTCAACTGCAATGGCTGCAACGGCGAGTGCCCAACGAACTTCACAGCCACTGCGACACCCTGCGCGCCACGCTCGACGACGCGCTGAGCAATGTGCGCGATGTTTCTGCCCTGCTCAACCCGCGGCAACTGGCCAGCCTTGGGCTTGAAGCCAGCCTGCGCGCGCACCTGCTGCGCACGCTGGAAAACACCGACGTGCACTGGAGCCTGGCCTGCAATCAGCGGCTCTGGGGCATTGACGAAGCCGTAGCGATGGCCGTGTTTCGCATCACCCAGGAGGCCGTGACCAACATGCTGCGCCATGCCCAGGCGCGCAACCTGTCGGTACGCCTGCAGCGCAGCCCCGCCGGGCTTGCCTTGACGATCCAGGACGATGGCCGCGGTTTTCTCCCCGCAAGAGACCCGGCCGAGTCGGGCCAACGCGGCCTGGCCGGCATGCAGGAACGGGTAACCGCCTTGCAAGGCCGCCTGGACATCACCAGCCAGCTTGGCCTCGGCACGCAGATCGAAGCCCTGTTCCCGTGGCCGCCGCGCACCCAGGAACGCGCCAGGACCTTTACAGCCCATGACTTGTAGACTGCTGCTGGTGGACGACCACTCACTGATCCGTGCCGGGGTGCGGGCGCTGGTCTGCGACATCCCTGGCTACTGCGTGGTCGGGGAGGCCGACGACGGTTGCCTGCTGCTCGAGCACGTCCGTAACCTGGCGCCTGACATCGTCCTGCTGGACATTTCCATGCGTTCGACCAGCGGCCTCGATGCCTTGACCCAATTGCGCGCCAGCGGCAGCACCTGCAAGGTGCTGATCCTGTCGATGCACACCGACCCAGACCTGATCATGCGGGCGCTGGAAAGCGGCGCCCACGGTTACCTGCTCAAGGACACCAGCGCCACCGAACTGGAACAGGCCCTGTGCGCCTTGCGCAACGGCGAGCGCTATCTCAGCCCGGCCATCGCCCACACGGTCATCAACCAGGCATTGCTCAATACGCAGCATCGCACGCAAGCGAGCGGCGAGCGTCATAACCTGACCGCACGCCAACTGGAAATCCTGCGCCTGATCGTGCGGGGCAAATCGACCCGGGAGATCGCCTGCGGCCTGGGGCTTTCGATCAAGACCGTGGAAACCCACCGCTCGCAGATCATGAAACGCCTGCAGATTCACGATGTGGCAGGCCTGGTGCTGTACGCAGTGCGCGAAAAGATCATCAGCCTGGACGACTGAGCAACGGCGACCCGCTCGGCAAGTGCAGGCGCAGGGCTGCGGGCCTGGCCTCGAAGCGCAGGCTGTCGGCCTGCAGTGGTTCGCCATCGAGGTTGATGTCCAGGCCCTGCGAACTCTTGATTTCAACCCAGGGCAGCCTGGCCCGGACGAACAGCCCGTCACCGGCCAACAGATCACGCAATGCCCCCACCACCTCCTGCGGCGCCGGCAGTATGGCGATGTCGAGCAGGCCATCGTCCGCCAGCGCATCCGGGCACAGTAGCTGGCCCCCGCCGGCCTGCCGGCCATTGCCGATACCCAAGGCCAGCAAATCACCTTGCCAGTGAAAATCCGGCCCTTGCAGCTCTACGGATGCTGCCTGCAACTCACTGAAACGCGACAGCCCGGTGAACAGATAGGCGGCAGCCCCCAGCACCTTTTTCAGGTCCTCGGAGGTGTTGGCCGTAACCTGGCTGCCGAAGCCGCCGGTGGCCATGTTGAGGAACAGCTGATCACCAACCTGGCCCATGTCGATGGGCTGCGGCGGCGTGTTCAGCAGTGCCAATGCCGCGTCTGGCTCCAATGGCACGCCCGCGGCCTTGGCGAAATCGTTGGCGGTGCCCAGGGGCATCAGCGCGAGGCTGGCCTTGGCCGCCGCCAGGCCCATGGCTTCGGCGACATCGCGCAATGTGCCATCGCCGCCGCCCGCGACAATATGGGTGTAGCCGGCCGCCAGCGCCTCGCTGACCAGGCGTTGGGCGTCCCCGGCCTCCCAGGTTACCCGCACATCCAGCACCCAGCCGGTCTCGCGCAGCGCCAGCACGGCAGTGCGCAGCGCTTCGTTCATCGCCTGCTTGCCGTGCAGGATCAACATTGCCTTGCGCCCTTGCATCGCGCCTCTCCTTGAAAAATGGCTAACCCAGATCTCGACCGCCAACACGCGCCAATCGTTGCATGACCATCGCAATAATGGTGGGATTCCTCCCATTTACCACACAGTCGCCAATGCCCGGCTATGCTCAGCAGATGCACCGTTGACAAGTATTTGACCCAGGCGCTGAAATTTAGCCTGCGAGTCAGCATATTGACTCGAATTACCGATAGCCATGGACGCGCCCCGGCAGCAGTGATCGGCTGACTGCCGATGGGCGCGTCTTTTCATCCGCAATCTGTAGCGAGGATTCCGGGACATGCGCATTCTCTGGACACTGCCCTACCTACCCTGGCCGACCACCAGCGGCAGCAAGACCCGGCAATATCACCTGATGCGCGCACTCGCCCAACGAGGCCACCGGATTACCCTGCTGGTGCAATCGAAGATCCCCTTGAGCGATACTGCCCGCGAAGCCCTCGAACCCCTGGTCGAACGCCTGATCGTACTGCCCAGGCGCGCGCTGCACAGCCCGCTCAACCTGCTGGCCTCACCGATCATCGACTACCCCATGCGAGCCATCATCAATGGCTTGGCGCCCTGTCTGAGACACCGCTTCGAGCAATTGCTGGACGAGCCCTGGGACGTCATCCAGATCGAGCACAGTTACAGCTTCCAACCTTTCGAGAAGGCTCTGCAGGCGCGCGGCCTGCCCTTCATGCTCAGCGAGCACACCCTCGAATCGGTCATGGGCGGCGCCTGCCATGACCGCCTACCCCTTTGGCTGCGTCCGCTCAACGCGTTCGATCGCTGGCGCTACCGGCGCTGGGAACACCGGGTACTGCGCCAACCCACTGAACTGGTGGCGGTCAGCAGCCACGACGCCGAGCTCATCGCCCAGGTCAGCGGGCGCCCGGTGAACGTGGTAGTCAGTGGCGTGGATTGCGACTTCTATCAGCAGGTGCAACCCTCGCTGCACAGCCAGCGCCTGCTGTTTGTCGGCAATTTCGAGTACGGCTCAAACCTTGAGGCCATCGAATGGGCGCTGGAAGAGATCATGCCGCAGGTGTGGATGAGCAACCCTGCGGTGCGCCTGGCCATTGCCGGCCACGCCCTGCCCGCCAGCTGGAAGCTGCACTGGAACGACCCACGCATCGAGTGGATCGGCTACCGCCCTGACCTGCGCGAGGTGCAGCGGCGCTCGGCACTGTTCTTCGCCCCGCTGCGGTATAGCGGGGGCCCCAAGGTGAAGCTGCTTGAAGCGATGGCCGCCGGGCTGCCGGTCATCACCACCAGCAAGGGTGTTTCAGGGCTGGCCGTGAACAACGGCGAGCACTACCTGGGCAGTGACGATGGCGACCAGTTGGCGCTACTGATCACCCAACTGCTCAACCAACCCTGGCGCATGGCCCAGTTGAGCGAGGCCGGGCGGCAATTCGCCCGTCAGCGCCACGACTGGAACATCGCCGCCCAGCAACTGGAAAACGTGCACATGCGCCTCAACCAGGCACAGCCCGCCGAGGCTACTCAATTGGCGGGCGGCTGGTTCGGTCGGTCAGCCAAGTAGCTCGCTGAACGGGATGAACGGCACGCTGTCGCCCTGCTTCGGCGTGCTGCCTTCGCGCACCTCCACCAACCCTTCGGCCCAGGCTGCACTGCGCAGTACACCCGAGCTCTGGTTCTTGTAGATGCGCACCTGGCCCTGCTCGATCCGCGCACGCAGGTACTCGCGCCGCTTACCTGCCTTGGGCCAGTCGAAGCCTGCCGGCATGTCGAAGCGCAGCGGCGTGACATCAGCCACGCCCTGGCGCCGCAACAGGTATGGCCGGGTCAGCAGACCGAACGTGACCAACGTGGAGGCTGGGTTGCCCGGCAGGCCGATCACCGGCACACCGCAAAAATGCCCGAAGGTCAGCGGCTTGCCCGGCTTGATCGCCAACTTCCACAAGGCCAGTTCGCCGGCTTCGCGCAGGGCGGCCCCGAGGTAATCGGCCTCGCCGACGGAGACGCCGCCGGTGGACAGGATCAGGTCGACATCGCCCAGCGCCGCCAAGCATTCGCGGGTGCGCGCCAGGTCATCGGGCAAAATCCCCGCATCCCGAACTTCGCACCCCAAGCGCTGCAACCAGCTGACCAGCAAGCGGCGGTTGCTGTTGTAGATCTGCCCTGGCCCCAAAGGCAGGCCAGGCTCGATCAGTTCGTCACCGGTAGACAGCACCGCCACACGCACCTTGCGCACCACGTCCAGGCGAGCCTGACCGAGGGTCGCGGCCAAACCCAGCTCGATCGGCCCCAGGCGTGTGCCGGCGCTCATCACCTGCTCGCCCTGACGCGTTTCCTGGCCTTGCGGACGAATGTTCTGATCGACCTTGAGCGGCTCACGGAAACGCACCCGGCCGTCGTCCAACACGTCGGCGTTCTCCTGCATTTCAACGCAGTCGGCGCCAGCCGGCACCGGCGCGCCGGTGAAGATGCGTGCGCACGTACCCGGCTGCAGCGGCTGCGGCGCATGGCCGGCAAAGATCCGCTGGCTGACCGGCAAGGGCTCACCGTGCCAGTCCGCCAGGCGCAGGGCATAACCGTCCATGGCGCTGTTCGGCCAGGGCGGCAGGTCGAGCGAAGCCACCAGGTCGCTGGCCAGCACGCGCCCGTCAGCTTCGGCCAGCGGTACATGCTCGGTTTCCCGGATCGGTGCGGCCTCTGCCAGCGCAAGCAACCGCTGCAGTGCGTCTTCCACCGGCATCAGTGGCCGGGCCTGGTTAGCCTCAGCCACGGCTTTCACAGGCCGCTGCCTGCTTCAGGTGGGGCACGAAATTGCACGGACGATGGCGGGCATCGAGCTGCTCGGCGAGGATGCCGTCCCAGCCGGTGCGCACCGCATTGGTCGAGCCCGGCAGGCAGCAAACCAGGGTGCCATTGGCCAGGCCCGCGAGGGCCCGCGACTGTACGGTGGAGGTGCCGATGTCGGCCACGGAGATCTGGCGGAACAGCTCACCGAAACCATCCACCTGCTTGTCCAGCAGGCAGGCCACGGCCTCGGGCGTGCTGTCCCGCCCGGTGAAACCGGTGCCGCCGGTAATCAGCACGACCTGCACCTCATCGTCTGCGATCCAGGTAGCGACCTGGGCGCGAATCTTGTACAGGTCGTCCTTGAGCAAAACCCGCGCCGCCAGGTGGTGACCGGCCGCCGTCAGGCGATCGACGAACAGCTGGCCGGAGGTATCGTTGTCGAGGGTACGCGTGTCGCTGACCGTGAGCACGGCGATGTTCAGCGGTACGAAGGGGGTATCTGCCTTGGCTTTCATGGGTGTCCGTCACAAGAAGATGGGATGGCGCATTTATAACACAGCACACCCCCGCCACAGCGGCGCGCCCCTGCGCCCTTGCCCTTGGTCAATACTTAGGTTTTGCCGCTATGCTGCACTGGAAAGGAACTTGCGTGGACGCCCTGCGTCTTAAAAGTCATCTAGCACCATCGCACTGGAGAAACACGATGATTCAACGGACCCTTCCCGCTTTTCTGCTTGCCTTGGGCCTGGGCGCCCTCGCCGGCTGCGCATCGCCAACCGTCATTACCCTGAACGATGGCCGCGAGATCCAGGCAGTGGACACTCCCTCGTTTGACGAGGACTCCGGTTTCTACGAGTTCGAACAACTCGATGGCAAGCGTACGCGCCTGAACAAAGACCAGATCCGTACCGTCAAAGAGCTGTGATCTGGCTACCCTTTTTGGCAAACGCCCTTTTAACAACAAGGGCTTGCGTGCAAAAAAGGGATGCAGTAGGATTTCGTTCATCGGAGTGTAGCGCAGCCAGGTAGCGCGTCTCGTTCGGGACGAGAAGGCCGCAGGTTCGAATCCTGTCTCTCCGACCAAATCCTGCTCAAAAAGCCCGCCTTGCGCGGGCTTTTTGTTGTCCGCCTGAAAGGCTATTTACTGCTCAGCCTGCACCGGCACATACAGCAGTTGCAGACGCTCGCTGCTCCACGCCCGGGTCTGGTTGGTCAGCTCAAGGTTGTTGTTCAGCTTCTGCCCATAGCTGGGCACGATCTGCTTGAGTTTGGCCTGCCATTCAGGTGTCTTGAGGCGGTCCTTGAAGGTCTTCTCCAGCACCGTCAGCATGATCGGCGCGGCAGTCGAGGCGCCCGGGGAAGCACCCAGCAGCGCGGCGATACTGCCGTCCTGGGCGGCCACCACTTCGGTGCCGAACTGCAGCACACCACCCAGCACCGGGTCCTTCTTGATCACTTGCACGCGCTGGCCAGCCTGCAGCAGCTTCCAGTCTTCGTTCTTGGCGTTGGGGAAGTACTCGCGCAGGGCATTCATGCGGTCATCGAAGCTGAGCATCAATTGCCCCATCAGGTAGGTGCTCAGGTCGATGTTGTCGATGCCGGCGTTCACCATCGGCAGCACGTTGTGGCTGTTCAGCGAGGCGAACATATCCAGCAGCGAGCCCTGCTTGAGGTACTTGGTGGAGAAGGTGGCGAAGGGGCCGAACAGCAGCACTTGCTTGCCGTCGATCATCCGCGTGTCTAGGTGCGGGACCGACATCGGCGGTGCGCCGACCGAAGCCTTGCCATACAGCTTGGCCTGATGGCGCGCGACCACATCCGGGTTGTCGGTCATCAGGAACTGGCCACCCACCGGGAACCCAGCATAGCCTTCAGCTTCCGGGATAGCCGACTTCTGCAACAGCTTGAGCGCGCCACCACCGGCCCCAATGAAGACGAACCGGGCGTTGACCGCCACCTCGTTGCCGCCCTTGGCCAGGTCAGCCACCACCACACGCCAGGTGCCATCATCGTTGCGCACGATGTCACGCACTTCATGGCTGAGGTTCAGGGTGACGTTGGGGTTGCGGGTCATCGAGGCGAACAGCTGACGGGTGATCTCGCCAAAGTTCACGTCGGTGCCGATCGCCATGCGCGTGGCGGCGATCTTCTGCCCAGGGTCGCGGCCTTCCATCACCAGCGGTGCCCATTGGCGGATCTGCTCGTGGTCTTCGCTGATCTGCATGCCACGGAACAGCGAACTGTGCTGCAGGGCATCGACGCGCTTGTGTAGGAAGGCGATGTTGTCGTCACCCCACACAAAGCTCATGTGCGGCACGTTGTTGATGAACGATTTCGGGTTGCTCAGCACGCCCTGCTCGACCTGGTAGGCCCAGAACTGCTTGGAGATCTCGAATTGCTCGTTGACCCCCACCGCCTTGCTGATGTCGATGCTGCCATCCTTGCCAACACTGGTGTAGTTCAGCTCGCAGAACGCGGAGTGACCGGTGCCGGCGTTGTTCCAGGCATTGGAGCTTTCTTCGGCAACCTGGTCCAGGCGCTCATAGATGTCGACCTTCCAGTTCGGCTCCAGCTCGGTGAGGTAGGTGCCCAGGCTGGCACTCATGATGCCACCCCCAATCAGCAGGACGTCGACGGTCTTTTCCGGCTCCGTGGGTTTGGAGCAGCCGATGACGCTCAGGCAAAGGAGCGCCAGCAGGATTTTTTTCATTAGCTCAATCCAATTGATGTGAAGGATTGGCAGTCGTTGCCCCCGGCATGCACGCCCGGATGTTGTTGTGGTTTGGAGGGGTATTTCGCTGGATCGGGGCACGATCGCCTCGGGCATAGGCCCGGACGCGCTTAAGCAGGGAGTGTGCCAACTGAACTTAGACCAATGTCTAAGGGGTGAGACAGTGGGTCGCATGGCGACAATCCGCCACAGTTGAGCCAAGTTCACCCCGTTTATGGCGGATTTCCCCTTGGGGGAGCGGCCCTGACCAACAGGTCAGGCCGTCAACCGCGAAGTCACCTCCCCTAACTGCCCCGACAACCCGTGCAAGCGCTGCCCGGCCTGTTCGGTCTGCTGCACCGCCTCCTGGTTGGTGGTGGCGATGCGGGTGATTTCGATCAGATTACGCGAGATGTCCTCGGCCACGCTGGTCTGCTCTTCAGCCGCCGTCGCGATCTGCCGGTTCATGTCGCGGATCGCCTCCACCGCCGAGGTGATGCGTTGCAGCATCTGCCCCGCTTG
This sequence comes from Pseudomonas sp. E1MeOHC2, assembly GCF_058745025.1. Lineage (NCBI taxonomy): Bacteria > Pseudomonadati > Pseudomonadota > Gammaproteobacteria > Pseudomonadales > Pseudomonadaceae > Pseudomonas > Pseudomonas sp. E1MeOHC2. The sequence goes on along the minus strand of NZ_CP196675.1, from coordinate 4,105,605 downwards.
CTGAACCTGCTCGGCCCCCTCCTCGCTGCGCTGCTGCCCGCTTTCGATGGCCTTCACCGCCTCTACCGCCCCCGACTGCACCGCCTCGATGATCTGGTGGATTTCGGCGATCGAAGCGGCGGTGCGCTGGGCCAGGCTGCGCACCTCGTCAGCGACCACCGCAAAGCCACGCCCGGCCTCGCCCGCGCGGGCCGCCTCGATGGCTGCATTGAGCGCCAGCAGGTTGGTCTGCTCGGCAATGCCGCGAATCACTTCGAGCACCTTGCCAATGCGCGTACTGTCATGCTCCAGGTAGCGTATCACTGCTGCCGTGCCGGCGATCTCACGGTTGACCACGCCAATGATGTCAATGGTCTGCTGCATCACTTGCTCGCCAGCCTGGGCGCTGTGGTCGGCATCGTCGGCAGCGCGGGCGGCGTCGGCGGCGTGGCGGGCCACTTCCTGGGCGGTGGCGGACATCTCATGCATGGCTGTGGCCACCTGGTCGGTGCGCTGGAACTGGTCCTGCGTGCCCTGGGCCATGTCTGCGGCGATGCTGCGCAACTGGCCACTGGCGCCTTCCAACTCCTGGGCGTTGTCCTTGAGCCGGCCGACCGTCTCGGCAAGAAAGTCACGCAAGGTATTGGCCGCACGCGCCAAGCGCCCCAGTTCATCTTCGCGGCGGCTGTCCACGCGGGCGGCGAAGCGGCCTTGGCTCAACTGCGCGACATACTCGATCAACTGGCGGATCGGTTCGATCAGGCTGCGATTGACCAGCCACAGGCTGAACAGGCCAACCAGCAGCGCCGAGGCCAGCATGACCAGCAAGCCCAGCCACACGGTACGCTCGGCGTTGGCACTGATGCTCGCGGCACGCGCGCGGGCATCGGCACGCAGCTGTTCGACCAGCTCGCTCATCTGCTCGCTGGCAGCACGGTCCACGCCCTTGACCGCCAGGTCGCCCGCAACCGGGTCGCCACCTGCAGCGATAAACGCCTGACGCCCTTGCGCATAGGCCTGGCCCAGCTGCCGATGGCTGTCACGCAGCTGTTGCAAGGGGGCTTTGAGCCGGGCATCACTGTTGTCGATCAGTTGCCCCAGCAACTGCTGGACCTGCTGCTCGCGGGCCTGAAACTGCTGCCAGTATTTGTCCAACTCGGCGGGCTGGCGACCGCGCAGCAGCACGTTCTTCCATTCCTGCACCTGGATCTTGAACTGTAAGTTGGCTTCATCGATCAATTGCGAAGCCCGCAGCGGCCCATCGACCAACTCGGCATAGCCGCGCACGCTGGACGACAGAAACTGAAAACACACCAGCGCGATCAGCAGCATCGCTGCCAGGCTGCCGCCGAGCAGGGAGAGAATTTGCACTCTGAGGGACTTACGCAACATCGCGGCTCTCAACACCAGAAGGAAGGGAACGGCGCGCGTCTGCGGCGCCGGGCAAGACATTCCATGTCCTCGTAGGCTGGCTCGCAAAAAAAAGGCTGCCATCGTTCGATAGCAGCCAACTTGAGCACTTGCACAACAGTTGAAGCCAATAGTGTCAGGCAATTCCTACAGAAATGTTACAGAACCAAGACAGGCTAGCCTGTGGTGAACTGCAACGAGGCCAACCTGGCGTACAGTGGGCTTTCCTCGATCAGTTGGCGATGCGTTCCGACTGCCACCACGCGCCCCTTATCGATCACCGCGATGCGGTCGGCGTGCTGCACCGTGGCCAGGCGGTGGGCGATCACCAGGGTGGTGCGACCCGCCATCAAGCTGGGCAGCGCCTGCTGAATCAGGTGCTCGCTTTGCGCATCGAGGGCGCTGGTCGCCTCGTCCAGCAACAGGATCGGCGCATCGACCAGCAGCGCACGGGCAATCGCCAGCCGCTGCCGTTGCCCGCCAGACAGGCCAATGCCGCCCTCGCCCAGCGGCGTCTGGTAGCCCTGCGGCAGCTGCTGGATGAATTCGTCGGCATGGGCACCGCGCGCTGCCGCCTCGACCTCGGCCAGCGTCGCCTCTGGCCGGCCATAGCGAATGTTGGCCTCGACAGTGCCGCGAAACAGCGACGGGTTCTGCGCCACAATGGCGAACTGCCGGCGCAACTCGTCAGGGTCGAGTTCGCTGATGGCTTGGCCATCGAGCAGGATGGCGCCCTGCTGAGGATCGTAAAAACGCAGCAGCAGGTCGAACAGGGTCGACTTGCCTGCACCCGAGGGCCCGACCAGTGCCACGGTCTGCCCCGGCTCGATTGCCAGGCTCAGACCGTCGATGGCCGCAACCGAGGGCCGTGACGGGTAGGCAAAGTGCACCTGCTGCAATTCGATAAGCCCGGTTGCACGGCGCTGAGGCAGCGAGGCCGTTACGTCAGGCGCCAGGATCGCACTGCGCGCCGCCAACAGCTCGGCAATCCGCTCGGCCGCGCCCGCTGCACGCTGCAGCTCGCCAATCACCTCGCTGAGCGTGCCAAAGGCACTGCCCACGATCAGGCTGTAGAACACAAAGGCAGCCAATTCGCCTGCCGAGATACGCCCGGCGATCACATCCATGCCACCGACCCAGAGCATAATGCCCACCGCGCCGAGCACCAGTACGATAACCAGGGTGATCAGCCACGCGCGCTGGGCAATACGCTGCCTGGCCACAATAAAGGCCGCCTCGACAGTACCGGCGAACAGCTCGCGGTCGAGCGGCTGATGGTTATAGGCCTGGACGGTCTTAATCTGCCCCAGGGTCTCGGCCACATAGCTACCGACATCCGCCACCCGGTCCAGGCTCTGGCGCGACAGGCGGCGCACTCGCCGGCCAAACAGCAGGATTGGCGCCAACACCAGCGGCAAGGCGACGACCACGATGCTGGTGAGCTTGGGGTTGGTGATAAACAGCAGCACCACGCCCCCCACCACCATCAGCGCATTGCGCAGGAACATCGACAGCGAGGAGCCGATTACCGATTGCAGCAAGGTCGTGTCAGCGGTGAGCCGGGACTGGATCTCGGAACTACGGTTGTCCTCGAAGAACCCTGGGTGCAGCCCGATCAGGTGATCGAACACTGCACGGCGGATATCAGCCACGCAGCGTTCGCCGATCCACGACACCAGGTAAAAGCGGCTGAAAGTACCCACTGCCAGTGCGAGCACCAACAGCAGAAACAGGCCAATGGTCTGGTTGAGCTGGTGCGCGGAACGGGTCATGAAACCCTGGTCCACCAGCAGGCGGATGCCCTGCCCCATGGACAAGGTGATTGCAGCGGTGACCACCAGCGCCAGCAATGCAAAGAGCATTTGCCGGCGATAGGGGCGAACGAACTGCCAACCCAGGCGCAATGCGCGACGTTGGTCAGGGGAAACGGATTCGGGCATGGCGGCGACCAAAACGGCGAGGAAGCAGCAGACTACCACTCATCGGCGCGCGAGGAACGCCAGTGGGTGGCTATAGCCTTTCGATCTAACCGGCCTCTGGAGCTTTAACGTCGTTTCTGTTGGACTGTTTGTGCCGTGACGCCTGAGGTGCTGTCACTGGCCAGTCATCGCACAGGGTTACCCTGAGTTTGAACCTGATGAGGAGACCGCTATGAGTGTGCAGCATGGCAGCGATACCCCGAAGCTGCCCCAGAACAACCCGCAACCCCAGGCCTGCGGTTCGATCATCGACGCCCAAGGGCGCGAGGTTCCGATCACCGAACAGATGATCCAGAAAGCCTGCAAGGAACTGGAAGAAAGCCGGGTCGCAAAAGCCCGCAAGGGCTGATCGGCGAATTCATTGCAACCCGGCGCTTGCGCCGGGTTTTTATTGCCTGCGCCGGCCTCTTCGCGGGCAAGCCCGCTTGTGTCTTGGAGAGGGAATAGAATCTGAAGTGAGAGCGGTGAATGGCAAGCTGATAGCCCGAGGTGCCCAGAGCACGTGTGGGAGCAAAAGCTGCCATTCACCGTTCCACTTTGGCGAGAGCCCGAACAGTTGGATGAGGGGCGTAATCTCGAATCACAAGCGTGGGCCAAGCCAAAGCGCTCTCACTCCTTGAGTTTAAGAGGGTTTGGCCATGTCTTCCTCTGTCGGCATCGATGTTTCCAGTGCCACACTTGCTGTTCACATCCGCCCTGAGGGGGTGAACTTCAGTGTTTCCAATGACTTGAAGGGATTCCAACTGCTCGTCGAAAAGCTTGGCGGGTATGCAGTTTCAATGGTCTTGCTCGAAGCTACCGGTGGCTACGAGTGCAATGTCCTCAAAGCGCTGCGGGATGCCGATTTTCCGGTTTGCCGGATCAATCCCAGTCGTGCCCGGGACTTTGCCAAGTCGATGGGTAAACGCGCCAAGACCGATCCCATTGACGCAGCGGTTTTGGCTCACCTGGCTGAAGTTATGCCCCCACGGCCTTGCCAGGTGATGACACCCGAGCGGGCCTTGCTGCGCGAACTGCTTATGCAGCGGGATCGCTTCGTCCAACAGCGCGACGATGACAAGCGGCGCCTGAAGCAGGCGCGGGCTCCCAGTGTTTGTTTGCGGTTGGAACAACACATCGCCTATCTGAAGGGTGAAATTCGAGCGCTGGAACAAGAGATCGCACAGCAGGCAGCAGCTTTGCCTGATGACCGGGTTAAACAGCTCACTCAAGTCAAAGGAATTGGTCTGATTACTGCCGGAAAGCTGATGGCCTTGCTGCCAGAGCTGGGCCAGGTGGATAAGAAGGAAATTGCCGCCTTGGTCGGTGTTGCGCCGTTCAACCAGGACAGCGGCAAGCAGTCGGGCAAGCGTTCAATCTGGGGGGGCGCTCACAAGTCAGGCGGGCGCTCTATATGGCCTGCTGGGTGGTGATACGGCACAACAAGGACTTCTGCGAGCGCTACAAAGCACTGCGAGCCCAAGGGAAGTGCGCGAAAGTATCGGTGGTGGCGTGTATGCGAGTATTGATAGTGAGGCTAAATGCGATGCTCAAGACCGGAACGCCCTGGAAGGAGCAAATAGCTCATTCGTAGGAGCAAGCCTTGCTGGCGATGCCCGGCACAGCCGGGCCTGGGGCGCTACGCGCCCCATCGCCGGCAAGGCCAGCTTCCACAAGAAGACAGTTGCTCCCACAAGTACCTCACCAACTAGAAAGCAGCGGTAACCTGTGGGAGCGGGCTTGCCCCGCGAAGAGGCCGGCACAGGTATAGCTCAGACCAACACACCCCCCAACGCACTGACCAACTGCGCCAACTGCGGCGACTCGCCACGAATCCGCACCGCCAGCCCCTCGACCTCACGCCGAGGCGGATACTGCTTGCGCAATTGATCGAATGCCGCACGCTGCTCGGCCGGGTCGTCGCTCAAGCTGCGGCGAAAATCTGCATCGTCGCGGCGCGGGTCGTACACGGCGCGGCACAGCGTGGCCAAGGCCCAGGCCGGGTCGGTACTGGCATCGAGTTCGATCTGTGCCAAGGGCGGTTTGGGCAGCAGGTCGGCCAGGCGTACTTGCTCAGCCTCATCCAGGAAACGGCACAAGGCCTGATAGATCTGCGCCGTGCCACGCTGCCGGCCATCCAGGCTGTAGCCAGCGATGTGCGGCGAAGCCAATGTGCACAAGTCGGCCAGCTGCAGGTCCACCTGCGGCTCGCCTTCCCATACATCGAGCACGGCATGCACGTCTTCACGGTCCAGCAGTAGCTCGCGCAAGGCCGCGTTGTCCACCACCGGGCCGCGGCTGGCGTTGATCAGCCACGCGCCTGGGCGTAACCGCGCCAGTTGCGCCTGGCCCAACAGGTGCCAGGTAGGGTGCTCGCCGCTGCGCTGCAAGGGGGTGTGCAGGCTGATGACATCGCACTGCTCAAGCACCGTTTCGAGGCTGACGTAATCGCCGCCCTCGGCAGCCTGACGCAGCGGGTCACACACCAGCACCTTCCAGCCCAGGCCATGCAGCACACGCACCAGGCGGCCACCGACCTCCCCTGCGCCCACCACGCCATAGGTGCGCGTGGGCAGCGCCACACCGTCCAGCTCAGCCAGGGTCAGCAGGCTGCCCAACACATAGTCCACCACACCACGGGCATTGCAACCCGGCGCGCTGCTCCAGTGGATGCCAGCCTCGGCAAAATAGTCCAGGTCCAGGTGGTCAGTACCGATGGTGCACGTGCCGACAAAACGCACCCGGCTGCCTTCGAGCAGTTGGCGGTCGACCTTGGTCACCGAGCGCACCAGCAGCACGTCGGCGTCCTTGACACTGGCGGCATCGAGGCTTCGCCCCGGATAGCGGCGGATCTGGCCGAAACCTTCAAAGAAGGCATCGAGCAGCGGAATGTTCTCGTCGGCAACTATCAGCATGGCGCTCTCCTGTCAGGGGAACGCAGTGTAGGCGCTACGCGCGGCGTGTTCCAGAGCGGCTCAGTCGGCTTTCTTACGGATCCAGTACAGGAAGGTGCCCGCGTCCTCTTGCTGCTGCAGCAGTTCGTGGCCGAGGAAGTTGCAGAACTTGGGGATGTCGCGCCGGGTCGACGGGTCGGTGGCAATGACCTTGAGCAGGCCACCGGCCGCCAGGTCACGCACGTGCTGGTGCAACATCATCACAGGCTCCGGGCAGTTCAGGCCGGTGGCATCGAGGATGGCGTCGGGGGTGAAGTCAGTCATGGGTGGCTCCGAATATGATCGTCATTGTCGCGCATCGGGCGGCGCGGACCAAGGGCCACGCGCCGCGCCTGCACTCAACGCGGCTTCAGGTCGAGCCTGCGCAGATGGCAGGTCACTTCCTCACGGTCGTGATACAGCTGCTTGCAGGCGATCGAAACCCGGATCTTGCGCGCCTTGAACGTGGCTTCCATGCGGTCGAGCAGGCGCCGCACTTCGGCGTAACGCTGCTTCATCGGCAGCTTGAGGTTGACCACCGCCTCGCGGCACAGCCCTTCCCCCAGCCAGGTTTCGATCAACGAGGTGGTCCGTGCCGGCTTCTCGACGATGTCGCAGACCATCCAGTCCACCGGTTGCTTGGGCTGCCAGGTGAAACCATCCGCCATCAGGTGCTGGACCAGCCCGGTGTCCATCAGGCTCTCGGCCATCGGGCCGTTGTCGATGGCGGTGACCAGCATCCCCCGGCGCACCAGCTGGTAGGTCCAGCCGCCAGGCGAAGCGCCCAGGTCGACACCGGTCATGTCATCACCCAGGCGCTGTTCCCACTGCTCGCGGGGGATGAACTGATGCCACGCCTCTTCCAGCTTGAGGGTCGAGCGGCTGGGTGCTTCACGGGGGAATTTCAGGCGCGGGATGCCCATTGGCCACAATGCACTGTTGTTGGCCGCAGCCAGGCCGACAAATACCCGCCGGCCGGTGATGAAGCTCAGCAACAAGCGTGGACGGCTGGCGTCTTCGACCAGGCGCCCGGCCTTTTCCAGGGCCTTGCGCAGCGGCAGTTCGAACTTGCGGCAAAACGTCGACAGCTCCTTGCCCTCGTTGCTGTCGAGCACTTCCAGCCACAGGCTGCCGAACACGGGCAGGTCGGCCAGGTGTTCCAGCAACACGCTGATGCGATCGCTTTCCGGCAATTCGACATAACCGCCACGGGCCCACTGACGCGGGAAGATCAGCTCAGCGAAGCGCAGTTCCCCCATCAGTCGCTCGGCGCCGCTGGCCTCGGTACAGACAAACTCGGCGCTGGCGCTCTGCGGTTTGCCTTTGGCATAGCCGGCAACCCCCAGGCGGGCAGCATGTTCGCTGATCTCGGCGCAGACCTCGCCCTCGAAACCGGGCCGGCAATGCATGAACAGGGTACTCATCTCTCACTCCACTACGGCGGGCGCGCAACAGGCGCCGGCAGGGCGGCGATAATAAAGGAAGTTCGGAACCTGCGACACGCCCCGCCGGTCCAGAAAAGGGTCAGATAAGCCAAACCGGTCTAACCTGACCATTCAGCCAGGTCCGTACCGTGCGGATCGAAACAGAGCGGTGACACCGGCAAACACCCCGATTTGCCGGGCACCGGCGCAGAAGGAGTTGGCAATGCCCTCGCTCGATAGCCTGAACACGCTCAAAACCCTCAAGGTCGCCGACCTGACGTACCACTATTACAGCCTTACCGAAGCCGCCCGCCAATTGGGCGACCTGCAACGCTTACCCATGTCGCTGAAAGTGTTGCTGGAGAACCTGCTGCGCTGGGAGGACGGCAAGACCGTCACCGGCGACGACCTGCGCGCCATTGCCCAATGGCTTGTAGAGCGCCGCTCCGACCGGGAAATACAGTACCGGCCCGCCAGGGTGTTGATGCAGGACTTCACCGGCGTACCCGCCGTGGTCGACCTGGCGGCCATGCGTGCGGCCATGGCCAAGGCCGGTGGCGACCCGCAGCGGATCAACCCGCTGTCGCCGGTCGACCTGGTGATCGACCACTCGGTGATGGTCGACCGCTACGCCACGCCACAGGCCTTCACCCAGAACGTCGACATCGAGATGCAACGCAATGGCGAACGCTACGCCTTCCTGCGCTGGGGCCAGAGCGCCTTCGACAACTTCCGGGTAGTGCCGCCAGGCACCGGCATCTGTCACCAGGTCAACCTGGAGTACCTCGGCCGCACCGTCTGGACCCGTGAAGAAGACGGCCGCGTCTACGCCTTCCCCGACACCCTGGTCGGCACCGATTCGCACACCACCATGATCAACGGCCTGGGCGTGCTGGGCTGGGGCGTTGGCGGCATCGAGGCCGAGGCGGCCATGCTCGGCCAGCCAGTGTCGATGCTGATTCCGGAAGTGATCGGCTTCAAACTCACCGGCAAGCTGCGTGAAGGCATCACCGCCACCGACCTGGTGCTGACGGTGACGCAGATGCTGCGCAAAAAGGGCGTAGTGGGCAAGTTCGTCGAATTCTATGGCGACGGGCTGGCCGACCTGCCCCTGGCCGACCGTGCCACCATCGCCAACATGGCCCCCGAATATGGCGCCACCTGTGGCTTCTTCCCGGTCGATGAGGTGACCCTCGATTACCTGCGCCTGTCAGGCCGCCCGAGCGCAACGGTGCAACTGGTCGAGCAGTACTGCAAAGCACAGGGCCTGTGGCGCCTGCCGGGCCAGGAGCCGCTGTTCAGCGACACGCTTGCGCTGGATATGCACGAGGTCGAAGCCAGCCTGGCCGGGCCCAAGCGCCCTCAGGACCGCGTTGCCCTGAGCCAGGTCAGCCAGGCGTTCGACCACTTCATCGAACTGCAGCCCAAGCCGCTGGCCAAGGAAGTCGGCCGCCTGGAGAGCGAAGGCGGCGGCGGTGTGGCGGTGGGCAACGCCGACCAGGCTGGCGAAATCGACTACAGCCATGCAGGCCAGACCCACACCCTGCGTGACGGCGCGGTGGTGATTGCCGCGATCACCTCCTGCACCAACACCTCCAACCCAAGCGTGATGATGGCGGCCGGCCTGGTGGCGCAGAAGGCCCTGGAGAAAGGCCTGCAGCGCAAACCCTGGGTCAAGAGCTCACTGGCGCCTGGTTCCAAAGTGGTCACCGACTACTTCGAGGCTGCCGGGCTGACACCGTATCTGAATGAGCTCGGCTTTGACCTGGTCGGCTACGGCTGCACCACCTGCATCGGCAACTCCGGCCCACTGGATGAAGCGATCGAGAGAGCCATCGGCAGCGCCGACCTGACCGTGGCCTCGGTGCTTTCGGGTAACCGTAACTTCGAGGGCCGCGTGCACCCGCTGGTCAAGACCAACTGGTTGGCGTCACCGCCGCTGGTGGTGGCGTATGCCCTGGCCGGCAGCGTGCGCGTGGACCTCACCCGCGACCCGCTGGGTACCGGCAAGGATGGCCAGCCGGTGTATCTGCGTGACATCTGGCCCAGCCAGCAGGAAATCGCCGCAGCCGTGGCCAAGGTCGACACGGCGATGTTCCACAAGGAGTACGCCGAGGTCTTCCAAGGTGATGCCCAGTGGCAAGCCATCGAGGTGCCGCAAGCGGCCACCTATGTGTGGCAGGAGGCGTCCACCTACATCCAGCATCCGCCGTTCTTCGACGACATCGGCGGGCCACCGCCGCAGATCAAGGATATCGAGGGAGCACGCATCCTGGCCCTGCTCGGCGATTCGGTCACCACCGACCACATCTCCCCTGCCGGCAACATCAAGGCCGACAGCCCCGCCGGGCGCTACCTGCGTGAACAGGGGGTGGAACCACGCGACTTCAACTCCTACGGCTCGCGGCGTGGCAACCATGAAGTGATGATGCGCGGCACCTTCGCCAACATCCGTATCCGCAACGAAATGCTGGGGGGTGAAGAAGGCGGCAACACCTTGCACGTGCCCACTGGCGAGAAGCTGTCGATCTACGACGCGGCCATGCGTTACCAGCAGGAGGGCACCCCACTGGTGGTAATCGCCGGCCAGGAATACGGCACAGGTTCCAGCCGCGACTGGGCAGCCAAGGGTACCAACCTGCTGGGGGTCAAGGCGGTGTTGGCGGAAAGCTTCGAGCGCATTCACCGCTCCAACCTGGTGGGTATGGGCGTGCTGCCGCTACAGTTCAAGGCCGGCGACGACCGCAAGCAACTGGGGCTGACCGGCAAGGAGCGGATCGATGTGCTGGGTTTGAACGGTGCACACATCCGCCCGGGTATGAGCCTGCCTTTGCGCATTACCCGCGAGGACGGGCAACAGGAACAGATCGAGGTGCTGTGCCGGATCGATACCCTGAATGAGGTGGAGTACTTCAAGGCGGGGGGGATCTTGCATTACGTGCTGCGGCAGCTGATTGCCGGCGGGTAGGTTTACCGGTGGTTTTGCGGCGCTCTCGATCTCGAGAGCGCCAACGCCCTGATGGCGTACCCCCCTCCAAACACACATCCCTAGGGTACTGGCTCTTTGCCGCCCATTAAGTCATCATCCGACCCACTCGTCATAATTTAGCAATAATGCCGCTATCTTCATCGAATTCAGCCCCTAGCTAGCTAAAACCAGAAGATGGCTCATTGCCACAAATCAAGCACATTAAATATCCATTCAATAAAACCAGTGGCTTGCCGATACCTCACAAAAGCCTTGCGGATTCTTTGCGGATTACCCACTCATGCGTAACAACCAGCCGATTACCCAGAGAGAACGGACTTTCCCTGCCCAGCAGCGGTTGATCTCCACCACCAACGCCAAGGGCGTGATCAGCTACTGCAATGATGCGTTCATCGACATCAGTGGGTTCACGCGCGAAGAGCTGACCGGCGCGCCGCACAACCTGGTGCGCCACCCGGATGTGCCCGCGGCCGTGTTTGCCCACATGTGGCAAACCCTCAAGCAGGGCCAGCCGTGGATGGGCATCGTCAAGAACCGCTGCAAAAACGGTGACCATTACTGGGTCAACGCCTATGTCACGCCGATCTTCGACAACAACCAGGTGGTCGGTTTCGAATCGGTGCGGGTCAAGCCCACCGCCGAACAGATTCGCCGTGCCGAAGGCCTTTACCAGCGCCTCAACCAGGGCAAATCGGCGGTCCCGCGTCGCGATCAATGGCTGCCGGTACTGCAGGATTGGCTGCCATTTATCCTGGTCAGCCAAGTCGGCTTCCTGATCGGCAACTGGCTCGGCCATTCCTGGGGCTTCGGTTTGGCTGCTGCCCTTTCGGTACCGCTCGGCCTGCTCGGCCTGACCTGGCAGCAACGTGGCCTCAAACGCCTGCTGCGCCTGGCCGAACAAACCACGTCCGACCCCCTCATCGCGCAGATGTACACCGATAGCCGTGGTGTGCAGGCACGCCTGGAAATGGCCATGCTCAGCCAGGATGCGCGCATGAAGACCTGCCTGACACGCCTGCAGGACAGCGCCGAACACCTCAGCGAACAGGCACGGCAATCCGACGCGCTGGCCCACCAGAGCTCATCGGGGCTGGAGCGCCAGCGCGTGGAAACCGAACAAGTGGCGGCTGCCGTCAACCAGATGGCCGCCACCACCCAGGAAGTGGCCAACCACGTGCAGCGCACCGCTGACGCCACTCAGGAAGCCAATCGCCTGACCAGCCAGGGCCGGCAGATTGCCGGTGAAACGCGCGAGGCCATCGAACGCTTGTCGGCAGCGGTAGGTGAAACCGGTGAGACGGTGACGCAACTGGCCAAGGACAGTGACGAAATCGGCGGTGTGGTCGATGTGATCAAGGGCATCGCCGACCAGACCAACCTGCTGGCGTTGAACGCCGCCATCGAAGCAGCCCGCGCCGGTGAAATGGGCCGTGGCTTTGCGGTCGTGGCCGACGAAGTACGCCAGTTGGCTCAGCGCACCGCTGAGTCCACCGGGCAAATCCACAGCCTCATCGCCAAGCTGCAGCAGACCGCCAGCAACGCCGTGCTGACCATGGAAACCGGCCATCGCCAGGCGCAGGAAGGGGTCGACCGGGTGATGCAGGCCGATGAGGCCTTGGTCGGCATCAGCGAAGCGGTGGCCAATATCACCGACATGGCGACCCAGATTGCGGCCGCTACCGAAGAGCAGACCGCCGTTGCCGACGAGATCAGCCGCAACATCAGCACCATCGCCACACTGGCCGACCAGACCGCCGAACAGGCCCAGCACTCGGCGCTGCTCAGCGAGGAACTGACCAGCACGGCGGGGAGCCAGTATTCGCTGGTGGAGCGCTTCAACCGCTGAGGCGCTGGGCGTTTGTAGGAGCGGCCTTGCGTCGCGAAAGGGCCGCTCCTACAGAGACCGCGCATGGCAGGTTGAAGCGCTACCAGTCCAGCCGCAAGCGGCTCTCGAAATACCGCTCCTCACCCGTCAACGGGTCATCGAAACGCAGGCTCTGCGCCAACAGCTTCAACGGCTTCTGGTAATCGTCTTCGACCTGCAGCAGGTCGGGGTAGAACGGGTCATTGCAGATCGCCGCGCCCAATGCCGCCATGTGCACACGCAATTGATGGGTCTTGCCAGTCACCGGCGACAGGCCGTAGCGCCATAACTCGCCCTGCGTTTCCAGCACTTGAGCAAAGGTTTCACTGTTGTCCGCGCCTTCAACCTCATGCATGCGAAAGAACGGCTCGCCATGCACCAGGCGGCTTCTGTGCACCAGCGGGAAATCATGCTGGGGCATGGCTGCAGCGATGGCCTGATAGCGTTTGTCGATCCGCCGCTCGGGGAACAAGCGCTGATAGGCACTGCGCGTCTGTGGGTTGGCGGAGAACAGGACCAGCCCTGCGGTATGCCGGTCGATGCGGTGCAAAGGCACCAGGTGCGGATTGTCCAGGCGCCGGATCAGCCGGCGCAGCAGGGTCTGCTCGACATATTCACCGGTAGGCGTGACCGGCAGAAAATGCGGCTTGTCGGCGACCACCAAATGCTCATCCACGTGCAGCACGGCCTCCTGCACAGGGATCGGCCGTTCGTTCGGCACTTCGCGAAAGTAATGCAGGCGCATGCCACGTCGATAAGCCAGCTCGGCGGAAACTGCCCGCCCCTCGGCATCGAGCACACGACCACGAGCAAAGCGGTCAAGCCACTGCGCCCTGTCGATGGCTTTGAAATGGTCACACAGGCAATCGAGCACCGTCGCCCAGTTGCCGGGCGGCAGGCATACCGTGCTGGCTTGCTGGTGGGCGGGGTCGAAAGACGAGGTCATGGCAGCGCTCAATAGGTACAAGGCCGCGCATTATCCCCCAAGCCCACCCCCTCAACCAGCCTGAACCATCGCCTCGCTACGCGCCTTCAACCAGCGCAGCACTTGCACGGCCTCCCATCGACCGGGGTCATACAGGGCATACAACAACCCCTGGTAACCCACCACATCCAGCCCACGGTGGTAACCGGCACGCTGGAACAATGCCTCGATCTCGGCAAAGCAGGTATTGAAATGGACCTTGCCGAACGGTGTGCGGTCTTCTGTCACCAGCCCTTCGAGGCGCAGTTCCAGAACGGCGTCAGCCACGCGCTCGACGGGCATGCGGTTGACGCTGTACTTGAGTTGCTCGACGTTGAGCATGGCTTTACCCCGAATACTGTATTTATATACAGCATACGGACATAGCCTCGCTCGCGTCAATTCGCCATCGGATCATTGCAGCCCCGGCAGGTAGCCCGTGCCTTTGCGGATGGTCAGTACTTCGCGCCTGACCGCGCCATGGGCAACGGACACGTGCACCCACCGGTCGAACTCCAGAATCAGTTGGTCAAATGCCAGGTCGCTGTCATTAATTCTGCGTACTGTATCCCGCGGGCTGACGTCTATTACCGTGAAGTCGGCCGCCAACCCCTGCACATGCTGGCTCGTCGCGGAACCGCCGATACGCCGATTGAGCGCACGGCTGCGGTATCCGCTACTGACGATGATCGGCGCACCGAACAGCGCCCGTATCGTTTCGAGCGCGCCACACAGTACCTGCAAATTGGCCAGCGCCTCAGGTGTAGGGGTGTTGTCGAGCCCTTCCCTTGCGGCGATCTGTGAAACAGTCATTTCATCCAAGGTGAAATGAGGGGTGATGAACATGGTTGAATTCTCGATGACGGGGTTAGGACACCGGCCACAGTGTGCCGGCCCCCAATCATCAACCTGTCAGCTCAACCAAGGCGCGAGGAAACCATTCCCCTAGAGCCCTTGTTACGCGAGAAACGCCACCACTTGCTCGGCATCGAACGGCCAGTACAGTTCCGCGCCGTTGTCACAGCGGCGCAGCACGGGAATGATCAGGCCATAACGCTCGAACATGGCCTCGTTGTCGGCAATGTCGACAAGCTCCACCAACAGACCATGATCGACAAAAGGCATCAACACGGCCTCGGCCACTTCGCACAAGTGGCAGCCGAGGGTGCCGAACAGTTGGCATTCAGGCAGCATGGGACGGGTCTCGGTTTGGCTTTGGAAAAGCCTATTCTAGGTCCGTCCCGCCGACTGCGCACCTGACATAACTCAATCCTGGCTGGTTGCACCAATGCGGTGCAGCGACAAGTCAGCGCCCTGAAACTCCTGCTCGTGGCTCAAACGCAAGCCATGCAGCGCGCGGATCACTCCATAGACCGCAAAGCCACCGAGCAACGCCACCAGCACACCCATCAGGCTGCCCAGCAATTGGCTGACCAGGCTGACCCCACCCATTCCGCCAAGGGCCGCCTGGCCGAATACGCCGCAGGCGATACCGCCCCATACGCCACACAGGCCGTGCAACGGCCATACGCCCAGCACATCGTCGATTTTCCAGCGGTTTTGCGCCGCAGTGAAGCTCCAGACGAACAGCACGCCAGCCACCAGGCCAGTGGTAAGCGCGCCAATCGGGTGCATCAGGTCGGAACCGGCACAGATCGCCACCAGCCCGGCCAGCGGCCCGTTGTGCAAAAAGCCTGGGTCGTTGCGCCCAGCCAGCAAGGCAGCCAAGGTGCCCCCGACCATGGCCAGCAGCGAGTTGATGGCCACCAGGCCACTGACGCCCTGTAAAGTCTGAGCGCTCATGACATTGAAGCCGAACCAGCCAATGATCAGGATCCACGAACCCAGCGCCAGAAACGGAATGCTCGAAGGGGCAAACGCCACCAAGCGGCCCTCGCGGTAACGCCCGCGTCTGGGTCCCAGCAAGACCACCGCCGCCAGCGCCAGCCAGCCGCCCATGGCATGCACCACGACGGAGCCGGCAAAGTCATGGAACGGCGCGCCAAAGCGTGCTTGCAACCATGCCTGCACGCCCAGGTTGCCGTTCCACACCACGCCCTCGAAGAACGGGTAGACAAACGCCACGATCAAGGCGGTGGCGCAGAGCTGCGGGACGAAACGCGCCCGCTCGGCAATCCCCCCAGAAATGATCGCCGGGATCGCCGCCGCGAACGTCAGCAGGAAGAAGCATTTGACCAGCGCATAGCCATGGTCGGCAGCCAGTTCCGGCGCCGGTTGGAAAAAGCTCACGCCGTAGGCGATCCAGTAGCCGATGAAGAAGTACACCAGCGCCGAAATGGCAAAGTCGCTGAGAATCTTCGACAAGGCATTGACCTGGTTCTTGTGCCGCACGGTGCCCACTTCGAGAAAGGCGAAGCCGGCATGCATCGCCAGCACCAGAATGGCGCCCATGAGAATGAACAGGGTATTCGAACCGTGGACCAGGGAGTCCATCGCGCTGTGCATGTGTTCCATGAAATAGGCAGACCTGCTGAAAAGGCACCAGGACAGTTCAAGAACCTGCATCCCTGCACCGAATCGGTGCCAGCCCCCTGCCCTGCTTGGTGACCTGGGCGAGGCCTGCGTGGTTTTTTCTTGGGTTTGTCGTGGATTGGGTTAAGGTTTAACGGTATTCGTCACGCCGGGCGCCCTGAATCGGCGCAGTGCTGGCCAGCGACGCCCCGCAACGTGGCAAAGCCTTAGCAAGGCCCATACCAGCACATGCACTTGAACCTTCCGCGTGTGCTATCACTCGAACTACCAACACTCATCGACAGGGAGAGACCCATGGCCAGCAAATCGGCAAAGACTGCTCAAGAGATATTGATGGCTGACTTCCAGGCCTTGGTCCGCGATACCGAGAGACTGCTCGCCGACACCGCCAACCTGGCAGGCGATCAGGCCGACGAGTTGCGCGAACAGATCCATGACCGCCTGACCCAGGCACGCGAAACCCTGCAACTGACCCAGGAATCGGTGCGTGACCGTGGCCAGGCAGCCCTCGGCAGCGCCGAGCAGTACGTGCAGGAAAACCCATGGCAGGCCATCGGTATTGCGGCGGGCGTCGGGCTGCTGATCGGCCTGCTGGCCAATCGGCGCTGAGGGGTTCCCATGGAGAATGACGCCATCGGCGCCAGCGCCTCGGGCAAACGCCTCGGCGCGGCCATGCTCGGGCTGCTGCACAGCCACATCGAACTGTTCGGTATCGAGCTGCAGGAGCAAAAGGGTCGCACCTTGAGCTTGCTGCTGTTCGCAGGCCTGGCACTGGTGTTCGCTCTGCTTCTGCTGACAGCGCTGTCAGGGCTGCTGTTGGTGCTGCTGTGGGACAGCTATCGCCTGGCGGGCATCATCGGCCTGTGCGTGTTCTACGGCGTGGCCGCACTGTACTGCGGGTTGCGTTTGAAGGCTGCGGTATTCGACGAGTCATCGCCATTCGGCGCGACCCTCGAAGAACTCGCCAAGGACCGGGAGCGCCTGTTGCCATGAGCCTGCCAGAACTCCCCAACACCCGTAACCCACGCGAACTGCGCAAAGCCCTGCTGCGCCTGCGCCTGGAGATGCATCGCCAGGAAATCCGCCACGAGTCCGGGCAACTGCTCGAGCCGCTGCAGCGCATGCGCGGCATGGGCAGTTCGCTGCACGAAGGGCTTGGCATCAAGCACGCCCCGTTGTGGGGGATCGGTGCGGTGGTCGCGCTGGGCTTCCTCACCGGCAAGGGCGTGCGCACTGGCAACCTGACACGGCTGGTGCGCTTGGGCGGGAGCCTGCTGCCGCTGATCCGGCTGTATCTGCAAAATGGCCGACGGCACTGACGTTTAGCCCCCGACGCGATCCGAACAGGATCGCGTCAACCTTCAGCTTGCATGGTACCTCTGGACACAGGAAGCTATGCCCATCGACCGACAGGAGATCGAGCCTTGGACTGGCATACCCTGCTGACCCGCGAACGCCTGGGCAAAGCCCTGTACAGCCCCGAAGAGCTCGGGCGCAGCCCCTTCCACAAAGACCACGACCGAATCATCTTTTCCGGTGCCTTCCGCCGGCTTGGGCGCAAGACCCAGGTGCACCCGGTTTCCAGCAACGACCATATCCACACGCGCCTGACCCACTCTTTGGAAGTCAGCTGCGTCGGGCGGTCGCTCGGCATGCGGGTTGGCGAAACCTTGCGTGACAGCTTGCCCGACTGGTGCGAGCCCAGTGACCTGGGGATGATCGTGCAATCGGCCTGCCTGGCCCACGATATTGGCAACCCACCGTTCGGCCATTCTGGCGAAGACGCCATCCGCCACTGGTTCCAGCAGGCGGCGGGGCGTGGCTGGCTGGACGCCATGAGCGACGACGAGCGCGCCGACTTCCTCAACTTTGAAGGCAATGCCCAAGGCTTTCGCGTCCTCACCCAACTGGAGTATCACCAGTTCGACGGGGGCACCCGGTTGACCTACGCCACCCTCGGCACCTACCTCAAGTACCCCTGGAGCGCTCGCCATGCCGATGCCCTGGGCTACAAGAAACACAAATTCGGCAGCTACCAGAGCGAACTGCCCCTGCTCGAACAGATCGCCCGCAAACTCGGCCTGCCGCAACTGGAGGACCAGCGCTGGGCCCGCCATCCGCTGGTCTACTTGATGGAAGCCGCGGATGACATCTGTTACGCGCTGATCGATCTGGAAGACGGCGTGGAAATGGAGTTGCTGGAGTATGGGGAGGTCGAGGCGCTGCTGCTCGACCTGGTGGGCGATGACTTGCCGGAGACTTATCGTCAACTCGGCCCCCGCGACTCGCGGCGACGCAAGCTGGCGATCCTGCGCGGCAAGGCCATCGAACACCTGACCAACGCCGCCGCCCGCGCCTTCGTCGAGCAGCAGAAGGCGCTGCTCGCCGGGCACCTGGGCGGCGATCTGGTCGAGCACATGCACGGCCCGGCCAAACACTGCGTACTGCAAGCCAAGGACATGGCGCGCAACAAGATCTTCCAGGACAAACGCAAGACCCTGCATGAGATTGGCGCCTACACCACGCTCGAAATCCTCTTGAACACCTTCTGTGGCGCGGCCCTCGAACAACATGGCGGCCGCACGCCCTCGTTCAAGAGCCGGCGTGTACTCGACCTGATCGGCAACAATGCACCGGACCCTCATGGTTCATTGCACAGCGCCTTCCTGCGCATGATCGACTTCATCGCTGGGATGACCGACAGCTATGCCAGCGAGATGGCAAGCGAAATGACGGGGCGCTCAAGCCCGACCTGAGCCAGGCAGGTGCAGCCCGAATGGAGACGCGGCTGCACCCGTTTACCTGGGAAACTTCCTACTTGCCTGACCATTCGATTAAACACAACGAATAACAATCAATGAAAAGTTACCAAAGAAGGTTTGACACCAAGCCCTACACGCTAATTTCGTAGCCCGATTTGTTTTATCCTGTAAGCCATTTCCCATATAGGGTGAATAGCCCATCCTCGCATGCCCGATGACTTCCAACTGGGATAAGGTGCCACCCGTCACCCTCACTCGCCCGCAGGGAAGTTGAACATGCACTCCGTATTTATTGTCGACGACCATCCCGTTATCCGCCTGGCCGTCCGTATGTTGCTGGAAAATCAGAACTACAAAATCGTCGGCGAATCGGACAATGGCGTGGACGCCATGCAACTGATTCGCGAGACCGTCCCCGACCTGGTGATCCTCGACATCAGCATCCCCAAGCTAGACGGGCTGGAGGTGCTTTCCCGCTTCCAGGCCATGTCCCTGCCGCTGAAGGTTCTGGTGCTGACCGCCCAGTCCCCGGCGTTGTTCGCCGTACGCTGCATGCACTCGGGCGCTGCGGGCTATGTGTGCAAACAGGAAGACCTGAGCGAACTGCTCAGTGCGATCAAGGCAGTGCTTGCCGGTTACAACTATTTCCCAAGCCAGGCAATCAAACACAATCAATCGGCAGATACCGACCTGCAACTTTTCCGCCAGGTCAATGACCGTGAACTTATGGTTCTGCAATTATTCGCGCAAGGCCGAAGCAACAAGGAAATCGCCAAAGGCATGTTCCTCAGCAACAAGACTGTGAGCACCTACAAGAAGCGCCTGATGCACAAACTCCAGGTCGAGACTTTGGTGGACCTGATTGAAATGGCCAAACGCAACGCACTGGTCTGAGGGCTTTCATGGCTCGCCATATCGCCCCACTGCTACTCGCTCTGGCACTGGTCAGCGGCGGGGTACAGGCCAACCACCACGGGGTCAGCGCCTATGCCCTGCTGGCGCGTTCACCGGCAACGCCCGCACAGCCTCCACTCACCCCTCCGCAACGTCAATGGCTCGAAGGCCGTCACGAACTGGTGCTGGGTACTTCTGCGCCCGACTACCCGCCCTTCGACATCACCAGTGGCGGGCGCGACTATCAAGGCCTCACCGCCGAGTACGCCAACCTCATCGGCCTTGCCTTGCAGTTACCTGTAAGGGTGCTGCGTTTTTCCAGCCGACAGACGGCGGTGGAGGCACTCAAACGCGGCGACATCGACCTGCTCGGCAGTGCCAATGGCTATGAAGCCACAACAACCGGCCTGGCACTGTCGCACCCCTATGCCATTGACCAGCCGGTGCTTGTCACCCGTGAAGACGAACGCCGGCCTCTGGACATGGGCCTGGAGAACATGCGGCTGGGCATGCTCTACCATTACCTGCCAAAACAGGAGGTCGCCATTGTCTACCCCAAGGCCCAACTGCTGACCTTCCGTTCCTCTTCCCAAGCCTTGAACGCCGTTGCGTTTGGCCAGGCCGACGTGTTCATCGGCGATACCATCTCCACCCACTACCAGCTCAATCGCGGCCACCTGCCTGGCCTGCGCATTGCCAATTTCAGCAAGCACGAAGCCATTGGGTTCAGTTTCGCCCTGCGCCAGGAGGACACGCAGCTCATGGCGCTGGTGAACGCTATCCTCGACAACCAGCCTGCAGCGCTGCGCACCAGTATTTTCAAGCGCTGGAGTGCAGGCAGCGACCTGCTTCTGACCGACCGCAAGCTGCAACTGACGGACGCTGAGGAATTTTGGTTACAACACCACCCGGTCATGCGCGTGGCCATCGACGATACCGCTGCCCCTGTGTCCTTTTTCGATGGCTCGGGCTATTTCAGGGGTATCACCGCTGACTTGCTGGAGCTCATCCGCCTGCGTACCGGCCTGCGTTTCGAGGTGCAACGCGCCAGCGGCATCGCCGACATGATCGCCCGCCTCAAAGACGGCCGGGCCGATGTGATTGCGGCGCTCACCACCGAGGGTATGGCCGAGCAGGCCCTGCAAATCAGCCGCCCGTACCTTGAGAGTGCCTATGTGTTGGTCAGCCGAGCGGATAAAGGGCAATTCGCCTCCCTGGAACAACTGAAAGACCGACGCATCGCAGTTACCCGATACAGCGCGATGGACGACATGCTCGCCACGCGCTATCCGCACATTGGCTGGATCGAGACCGAGAGCTCTTTCTACTCCATGACACTCCTCAGAAGCGGTGCCGTCGATGCCGTGATCACCACCTTGATCGACGCCAACCATGCGGTGGCAGCCCACCCCGACCTGGTCATACGCACCACGGTCGGCAGCGAGCCCGCCAGCTACGCCATGGCTGCCGCCGGCCAGTCGCAGACGCTCGTGTCGATCCTCGACAAGGCGCTGTTGAGCATTTCGCCCGAAGAACTGGGGGTGATCAATAACCGATGGCGTGGCTACGGCGTGCATGACGACAGCACTTGGCAAAACTTTCGCCGGCTTGCCTGGCAGGTGCTGCTAGGTACGGGGGCGCTGCTGCTGCTGGCACTGATCTGGAATGCCCGCCTGCGCCTGCAGATCAGGCAGCGGCAAAGCGCCGAACGGGCCTTGGGCGACCAATTGGCGTTCATGCGCGCGCTGCTCAACGGTACACCTCACCCGATGTATGTGCGTGATCGCGAGGGTTGCCTGCAAAGCTGCAACGACAGTTATCTGGAATCCGTACAGGCCTGTCACGATGAGGTCATGGGCAAGCGCCTGGAAGAAAGCCTGTTCGCTGACGGTGAGCATACCCGGCAAATCCAGGCCGATTACCTGAAGGTCATGGCGGCAGGAACCCCGTTGATCATCGATCGACCGCTGCGGGTCAAAGGCCGGGAAATGACCATCTACCACTGGATACTGCCGTACCGCGACTCGCTAGGCGAGGTACAAGGCATCATCGGCGGCTGGATCGATATCAGCGAGCGCCGCCAACTGGTCCTGCAGCTGCGTCAGGCCAAGCAGCAAGCCGAGGATGCGAACCGTGCCAAGAGCACATTCCTGGCGACCATCAGCCATGAAATCCGCACCCCGATGAACGCGGTCATCGGCATGCTGGAGCTTGCCGTCAAACGCGCCGACCAGGGACGGGTGGACCGCTCGGCCCTTGAGCTGGCCCATCATTCGGCCAAAGACCTGCTGGGGTTGATGGGCGATATCCTCGACATTGTGCGCATCGAATCCGGGCAGCTGTCACTCGCGCCGGAGCCGGTCGACCTGGCGGCATTGGTCGAGTCGGTGGGCCGTATCTTCGATGGCCAGGCGCGGCAGAAAGGCCTGGCCCTGGAGGTGATCATCGAGCCGTCGGCCCGCTGCCACGCATTGCTCGATCCGCTGCGCTTCAAGCAGGTGCTGTCCAATCTGGTCAGCAACGCCATCAAGTTTACCGAGCATGGCCAGGTACGCATCTGCGTTTGTCTGCAGGAAGACGCCACCTCCCCCGCCCCGACCCTGGAGCTGGAAGTGCGTGACAGCGGCATCGGCATTCACGCCGATGACCTGCAACGCCTGTTCCACCCTTTCATCCAGGCCAACCCGCACAGCCAGGGCGCCCGCGCGGGTACCGGCCTTGGCCTGGCCATCTGCCGGAGCCTGTGCGAAATGATGGGCGGCACCCTGACGATCAAGAGCCTGGAAGATGTCGGCACCCAAGTTCGCCTGAGAATGCCCTTACAACCTGTCAGCGCCGCCTCTGCCGAGGCCCCGGTCATCGAGAACGTCAAAGTGCCCGATCCACGCCTGAACGTCCTGGTGATCGACGACCATCCAGCCAACCTGCAGTTAATGGCGCAGCAGCTTGGCTACCTGGGCCTGGGCCACACCTGCGCCAGGGATGGCCGTGAAGGTTTGAGCACGTGGCGTGCAGGCACCTTCGATGTCGTGGTTCTCGACTGCAACATGCCGCACATGAACGGCTATCAGCTGGCCAGCGCCGTGCGTGCCGAAGAACGGCAACACGGGCGATCGCGCTGCACCATCCTCGGCTACACCGCCAACGCGCAACCCGAGGTCATGCGCAAGTGCCTGGATGCCGGCATGGATGACTGCCTGCTCAAACCCATCAGCCTGAGTACACTCAGCCAGCGCCTGGCCGGCATCGACCCGCAGGGCCGGCAGCCGTGGCGGCGTAAACCGTTCGACCTGAATGGCCTGGGCGCAATCGTCGGCCAGGACCCGAACGACCGCTCGCGTTTCCTGGCGGCCTTGCACCAGAGCCTGCGTACCGACCTCGTGATCTTGATGGGCCTGCCCCCGGAAGACGGGGCAGCAGTTGCCGACCAGGCGCACAAGATCCTCAGCGCCGCGCGCCTGCTGGAGGCAACCGCGTTGATGGCCGCGTGCGACGCACTGGAGAATACCGGGTTGCCCCCACAGCAACGGCGGTTACGGCGCCAAGCGCTGGCACGGCACATGCGCCGCGTGGAGAAAGCGCTGGTCGATGAAGTTGGCCTGAGCGACGCAGAAACAGACAACCCCGCCAGCAGGCCGTGACAGGCATCGAACATCGCGGGTTGCTTTTTTAATGAGAAGCATTAGCATGCTGGCACTTTCACCCCTCGTGAGTACCCGCACATGCCCCGCCCACACGACATCGGTGAGCTCTATGTCCAGCACCATGGCTGGGTGGTCGGCATGCTCCGGCGCAAGCTGGGCAACCGTGAACAGGCGCTGGACATGGCCCAGGATACCTTCGTCAGGTTGTTGCGCAGCGAGTTGCCCTCACTGTTGCACGAACCCAGAGCTTACCTGGGCACGGTGGCAAACCGGCTGTGCATTCAGTATTTTCGTCGACAAGCACTGGAACGGGCCTACCTTGGCAGCCTGGCCCTGCTGGAACCGCAGCATCAGCCCGACGAGGAAACCCGTCTGCTGGTACTCGAAGCCCTCGACGCCGTGGGCCAGGTGCTGGATGGCCTCGGCAGCAAGGTGCGGGACATTTTCCTGCTCTCCCAGCTCGATGGCTGGACCTACCCGCAGATCGCCGAACACCTGGGGCTGACCGTCAATGTCGTGCAGAAAGCCATGCTCAAGGCTTATCGACACTGTTACGCCGCAGTGTACGACCAATGACCCCACCCCCCAGCGATGCCCAAAAGCTCGACCCCGAAGTGGTCGAGCAAGCCATGCTGTGGATGGTGCGTCTGCAGTCTGGCCTGAGCACCGACAGCGAGCGCACGGCCTGCCTGCACTGGCGCCAGGAGAACACCGAGCACGAGAGGGCCTGGCAACGCTTGAGCGGTATTGGCCAGGGCCTGCGCGAAAGCACCGGCGCACTGTCAGCGCCTGACGCACGGCAGTTGCTACAGGCGCGTACCCGGATGTCCAGACGCGGTGTGCTCAAGGGCATGGCCGGGGTCGCAGTGGTCGTGGCCAGCAGCCACGCGATACACCAGCGCAGCCTGCTGCCAACACTGCTCAGCGACTACGGCACTGGCACCGGCGAACGGCGCAGTTGGGCGCTCGGTGAGGGGCTGGACGTGCAACTCGACACGCGCACTGCGCTGGACAGCGATGCCGTCGCCAATGGTCGCTTGTTGACCCTCAACAGTGGGCGCGTACTGGTGGAACTTAGCGCCCCGACGCACGTACGCATCCGTACAGCCGAAGCACATGTACTTCCTTCGGCAGGGTCACGACTGATCGTCAGCCACGGCCTGCCCGGCACACCCGGCACCCGCGTCCAGTTGCTTAGCGGCGCGGCCCTGGTTGAACAGGTACACGGTGAACGTTTCGAGCTCAGCGGCGGCTGGCAGCAAGCCTTCGATGCAATCCAGGCTGGCCCTCTGCTGCCGCTTCCGGCAGCAGCCAGCGCCTGGACGCAGGGCTTGCTGATTGCCGAGCGCATGCCCCTTGGCAAACTGCTGGCCGAGCTCGACCGTTACCGCACAGGCTTTCTGCGCTGCGACCCCGCCATCGCAGCGTTGCAGGTCAGCGGCGCATTCTCGATCGATCAGCCAGACGCCAGCCTGAGCCTGCTGACCAAGGTGCTGCCGGTGCGGGTGCACAAGGTCTTCGGCTACTGGGCCAATGTACTGCCTGCATGATTTTTTCACGGCTACAGGCAGCTTTTGCTCCCTCACGCATCAAGACAAGAGTAAGGCGCTGACTGCACAGCGTGAAGCCAAACTCTAGCCGCCAAGGATTGTCCCGATGCAAAGCCACCTCACCCCACTCGCCGCTGCCCTGCGCCCTTTGCTGCTCGGGTTCGCACTGGCCGCCGTCACGCCCGCGCTTTTGGCTGCCGAACCCACGGCCGAGCACAGTGCGGCACGTGCCTTCGATATCCCGGCCGGCAGGCTGGACAGCGCACTGGGGCAGTTTGGCCAGCAGGCCGGGGTCATGGTCGCGGTCGACTCGCAGCTGTCGCAGGGCTTGCGCAGCCCAGGCCTGCAAGGCACCTACCCCGTCACCCAGGGCCTGTCGCTACTGCTGCACGGCACAGGCCTCGAAGCCATCATGACGGGCGCAGGGCGTTATCGGCTGCTGGCCCGCACGGGCAACAGCGGTGCACTCGAACTCGATGCCACCAGCATCCAAGCCAATGATTACCGCGATGATCCGCTTGGGCCGGGCGACGGCTACGTTGCACGACGCACCAGCACCGCAACCAAGACCGACAGCGACTTCCTCGAAGCACCCCAGGCCATCTCCGTGGTCACCCGCGAACGCCTCGACGACATGGGCGTGCAACGCCTGGACGAAGCCTTGCGCTATACCTCGGGGGTACGCTCCGACTCAGGTGGCGCCAACAATGCCGCTGACAATATCTTCCTGCGCGGCTATGCGGTGTCCTTTACCTACAAGGATGGCCTGCGCCTGCGCCCGCTGGGCTTTTTCGGCATGTTTGCCGAAGAACCCTACGGCCTGGAACGCGTGGAAGTGCTCAAGGGGCCATCATCGATCCTCTACGGCCAGAGCGAACCCGGCGGGCTGGTCAACACGGTGTCCAAGCGTCCGACCGACCATGCCCGCGGTGAAGTCGGTGCGTCAATCGGCAGCGGCCATCGCCGCCAGCTGACATTCGACAGCAGCGGCCCGCTGAACGACACCCTGAGCTACCGCTTCGTCGCCCTCGGCCGCGAAGCAGACGGGGTATACGACCACACCGACGACGACCGCACCTACGTCGCGCCCAGCCTGACCTGGAAACCCGACGAGGCCACCAGCCTGACCCTGCTGGCGGCCTATCAGAAGAACAAGGCCCTGGCACCCAGCAACATCCCATGGGCGGCGGTCAATGGCAGCAGCCCCTACGGACGGGTGCCCATGGAGCGTTTTATCGGTGAACCGTCCTTCGACTTCGAAGAGGTCGAGAGCAGCTCGCTGGGTTACGAGTTCAGGCATGACTTCGACGAGGTCTGGACGTTCCGCCAGAACGCCCGCTACAGCACCTACGACAACCAGGAAAACTACCTGGCGCGGGTCAGTGGCCTGGTGACCGGCAGCGATGGCGTGCCCAACGCCTCGATCAACCGCAACTACCAGCTTCGCCACGCCTACGGTGACCACCTGGCATTGGACAACCAGGTGCAGGCCCGTTTTAGCACCGGCCCGGTGGAGCACACGGCTTTGCTTGGCATGGACTACAGCTGGAGCAAATCGACGCGCAACGAAAAATGGGGCGCCGCCACCCCGATCAACGTGTTCGACCCGGTCTACGGCGCGCCGGTGGACACCTCGGCCTATACGGCGTGGGTCAACACCCGGCAGCGCACCACCCAACTGGGCTATTACTTCCAGGACCAGATCAAGTACCAGCAATGGGTGCTGACCCTCGGTGGCCGTCAGGACCGGGCCAGAACCCGAACTACCGATCGCTGGACCGGCCAGGAAACTGCCGACCAGGACTGGGATGCCTTCACTGGCCGGGCCGGCCTGGTCTATCTGTTCGATAACGGCCTGGCGCCCTATGTCAGCTACTCCGAGTCGTTCAACCCGGTGAGCGGTAGCACCTCACCCGCACGCGGCAGCAAACCGTTCGATCCGGAAACCGCCAAACAGTACGAGGCAGGCGTGCGCTACCAACCGCCCGGCAGCGACACCCAGGTCACCCTGTCGGTCTATGACCTGCGCAAGCAGAACGCCACCACTCCCGATGCGCAAAACCTCAACTACAGCATCCAGACTGGCGAAACCCGCTCGCGTGGGGTCGAACTCGAAGCCATCACCACGGTTGCCGAACAGCTCAAGTTGACGGCTTCACTTTCCTACAGCGATGTGGAAGTCACCCAGAGCAATGCCGGCGATGAAGGCAAGCACCCGTTCAAGATACCTGCCCGGTTGGCCTCGGCCTGGGCCGACTACAGTGTGCCCTTCGACCCGCTACAGGGCCTGAGCATTGGCGTGGGGGTGCGTTACACCGGGTTCAGTTATGGCGACAGCATGAACACCTTCAAGGTGCCCTCGTACACCCTCTACGATGCCGCCGTACGCTATGACCTGGGCCACCTCGATGCCAGCCTGCGGGGGGTGAAGGCCAGCCTTAACCTGAAGAACCTCACCGACAAGTACTACGTGGCGTCGTGCTTCTTCTCGCTGGCCTGCAACATGGGCGAGGGGCGCTCGGCCGTGGCCGAAGTCAGCTACAGCTGGTAAAAGCGCGACACAGGCAGGCAGCCAAACGCCGAAGCTGGTAGACTGCGCGGCGATATTACCTAAGAGGATTGTTTCATGGCCACTAACCGCTCCCGTCGCCTGCGCAAAAAGCTGTGTGTCGACGAGTTCCAGGAATTGGGCTTCGAGCTGAACCTGGACTTCAAGGAAGATCTGGATGACCAGGCAATCGATGCATTCCTCGATGCCTTCCTGGAAGAAGCCATGGACGCCAACGGCCTCGACTACGTCGGCGGTGACGATTTCGGCCTGGTGTGCTCGGCCCAACGCGGTTCGGTCAGCGAAGAACAACGTGCTGCCGTCGAAGCCTGGCTCAAGGGCCGTGGCGAACTGACCAAGATCGAAGTCAGCCCGCTGCTCGACGCCTGGTATCCGAACAAGCCGATCAACGCGGCTGAGTGATACCTGCGCGGTACCCAGCGGATTGAACGCTGAAAAGGCCACCCTTTGGGGTGGCCTTTTTTGTTGGCGGCGTTTTCCGTCGAACGTGGCCCATCGTGGCTGCGCTTGGGGCATAATGCGCGTTCTATTTCGTTCTGGGGCCATCATCTCTTACAGCCCCAATGTCCTTTTCCCTCGCCGCAGGGTACTTACTGAATATGATCAAAACGCTCCGTCCCCTCGTTCTCGCCGGCCTGCTCCTGCCCTTCGCCCTGCCCAGCCAGGCCGCCGCCGTCAGTACCAGCCTGCCCCCCAAGGTGCAGCAGGCACTCAAAGCCAACAA
Organism: Pseudomonas sp. E1MeOHC2; assembly: GCF_058745025.1. Classification (NCBI taxonomy): domain Bacteria; kingdom Pseudomonadati; phylum Pseudomonadota; class Gammaproteobacteria; order Pseudomonadales; family Pseudomonadaceae; genus Pseudomonas; species Pseudomonas sp. E1MeOHC2. Next base: position 4,077,448 of record NZ_CP196675.1, on the reverse strand, counting down.
GCTGCAGGACACCGCGCTGTCGCTGGTGATGCTGCCGCTGGATGGGCCAGGCGCGGCGACCGTGTTCAACGCCGATGTCTCGGTGAACCCCGCCTCGACCATGAAGCTGGTCACCACGTACGCCGCCCTTGAGCTGCTCGGCCCGACATTCCAGTGGAAAACCGAGTTTTACACCGACGGCACCCTGAGCAACGGTGTGCTCAACGGCAACCTGTACCTCAAAGGTGGCGGCGACCCGAAACTGAACATGGAAAAACTGTGGTTGCTGATGCGTGACCTGCGCGCCAACGGCGTGCGCACCATCACCGGCGACCTGGTGCTGGACCGCAGCCACTTCGTGCAGCCCAACCTGCCGCAGTTCAACGATGACGGCGGCGACGTCAACAAGCCGTTCCTGGTCAAGCCCGATTCGCTGCTGGTCAACCTCAAGGCACTGCGCTTCGTTGCCCGCAACGATGGCGGCAAGGTGACCATCGCGGTCGAACCGCCGATTGCCAACATCCGCATCGACAACCAGGTCAAGGCCGTGGCGTCCAAGCAGTGCACCGGTGACGTACGCTACAACCCTGTGCAACAGGCCGATGGTGTCAGCGTGGTGGTCAGCGGCCAGCTCGGTGATGGCTGCAACTCGCAAACCTACCTGTCGCTGCTTGATCACCCGACCTACGCCGCCGGTGCCGTGCGGGCGATCTGGAACGAGCTCGGTGGCAGCATCCAAGGCAGCGACCGCATCGAAAACGTGCCCAAGCGCGCACGCCTGCTGGCAAGGGCTTTCTCGCCCGACCTGGTGGAAGTGATCCGCGACATCAACAAGTACAGCAACAACACCATGGCCCAGCAGCTGTTCCTCAGCCTGGGTGCGCAGTTCCGTACCGATGCCGATGGCGATGATGCCCGTGCGGCGCAACGCGTCGTTCGGCAGTGGTTGGCGAAAAAGGGCATCACGGCGCCTCACCTGGTGATGGAAAACGGCTCCGGCCTGTCGCGCGCCGAGCGCGTCAGCACCCGTGAGATGGCGGCGCTGCTCCAGGCAGCCTGGAAGAGCCCCTACTCCGCCGAGTTCATCAGCTCCATGCCGCTGGTGGGCATGGACGGCACCATGCGCAAGCGCCTGAAACGCACGGCCATGACCGGTGAAGGGCACATCAAGACCGGCACCCTGAACACCGTGCGGGCCATCGCCGGCTTCAGCCGCGACAGCAACGGGCATACCTGGGCAGTAGCGGCGATTCTCAACGACCCGAAACCGTGGGGGGCATCGCAGGTGCTTGACCAGGTGTTGCTGGACCTGTACCGCCAGCCGAAACTGGGCGCGAGCACTGCGGCCGCGGCACAGTGATTGCTGTGCAGGCTGAGAGTTTCAGCACACTTACTGTGGGACCAACTGTCTCGCCAGCTTCTAAAAACTGACGCAATTTTTGTGGGAGCGGGCTTGCCCGCGAACACGGGCGAAGCCCGTGCCAGCCACCGCGGCGCCTGCTTCGCGGGCAAGCCCGCTCCCACAAGGTTCGTGCCGAATTGGCGCTCAGGTCAACTCGGCCTCGACGCGGTCCCGTCCTGCCTGCTTGGCCGCATACACCCCAGCATCCGCCCGCAGCAGCAACGCATCGGCCCCCTCCCCTGGCCGCCAGCCCGCCACACCAAAGCTCGCCGTCACCTCGCCTACGCCCTCGATCGGGACGTTGCGCACGCTTTGCCACAGCTCAAGCGCCAGCAATCGCGCCTGTTCGGCATCGCTCCCCGGGCACAGCACCATGAACTCCTCCCCGCCCAATCGGCAGAACACGTCGGTTCGCCTCAGGCGATGGCCGATGCGCTGGCACAGGCTACGCAGCACCAGGTCACCCACCGCATGGCCGAACTGGTCGTTGATGCGCTTGAAATGATCGATATCGAGCATGATCACGGCCAGTGCCAGGCCTTCGCGCTGGGCGCGATCCAGCTCGACCTTGAGCCGTTCCTGGAAATAGCGCCGGTTATGGATGCCGGTAAGGGCGTCGGTCACCGACAGGGCGCGCAACTCCTCCTCCACCCCCTTGAGGTCGGAGATGTCGGTCAGATAACCATGCCACAGGGTACATCCCGCCTCGCCGACCTCCGGCGTCGCCTCGCCGCGCACCCAGCGCAAGCCCGCACGCGGCAGGCAGACCCGATACTCCTCGCGCCAGGGCGTGAGGTGTTCGGCCGAGTAGCGCACAGAGCGGCGTACGCGGTCCAGGTCATCAGCATGGATACGCTCGAACACCACCGTGGCGTCCTCGCGCAACTGCTGCAGGTCGACCTCGTAGATGTCATAAAGCCCTTTGCTGGCATACGGGAAGCATGAGTCACCATTGGCATCCAGACGGTACTGATAGATGCCACCCGGGACCTCGGCACTGAGTTTCTCCAGCAGCCGGTCACGCGCCGCCAGCGCCTCATGCACCCGCCGCCGTTCAGTGACATCAATGCAGATGGCCAGGTAGCCAACCCACAAGCCTTGTTCATCGAGCATGGCCGTGACCAGCATGTTGGCCACCAGGTGGCTGCCATCGGTGCGCAGCAAGGTCCACTCGCCAGGTTCGGCACCGCTTTCCTGCACCGTTTCGGCAAACATCGCCTGGCCACCGGCAATGTGACGACCGTAACGCAGGCTCAGGGCATGGGCGCGCTGGCTGAGCTCCTGGGGCAGTACCAGGTCCTCAAGGCGCAAATGGCCGATCGCCTCGCTGGCCGAGTAGCCGAGCATGCGCTCGGCACCGGTATTGAAAGTGCTGACGACCCCCTTGAGGTTGGTGGCGATGATAGCCACCTGGGTCGCGGCCTCAAGCACGCTGCGCAACTGGTTGTGGGTGCCACGCAGGGTTTGCTCGCTGACCAGCAGCTCGGCAGTGCGCTGCTCGACCAGGGTCAAAGCGCGCTGGCGCTGGCTGAACAGGCTGTAGAGCAAGGCACTGAGCAGCAGGCTCAACAGCCCGCCCAACAGCGCGACCACCCGTGCCGCCGAGGACCGGTTGGCCTTCACGAAGGCCAGGCTCGGCCTGACAAGCAACTGGAAAGGGTGGTCGGCCAGGTGCAGCAACTGACTGCGGGCCAGCGCCAGGGGGGCGGCGTCGTTCTGTGACGCGAACACGACTTCAGGCCCATTCAGCCCGGACGGGTCTTCGATACGCACGACCAGATTGTCGTCGGCCGGCGCCGGCAAGCCGTCGCTGATGAGCTCGCGCAGGTTGAGCAACGCCATCACATAGCCCACCGCAGCGCCGTGGGGGGCGGCGTCGGAGAACACCGGCGCCACCATCAGCAGGCCGCGCCCGTCAGCGGCCGGCCGCCCAGCCCTGTCGCCGATCATGTCCAGCGGTTCGGACACCGCCATGCTGCCAGGCTCCAACGCCCGCGCCAGGGTCGCTTGCAGCGCACGCTGGCCAGCCAGGTCAAGCCCGTAAGGTAGCGCCGGCTGTTCGTCCGACTGGGTGTAGAGCACTGGAAAGTAATGATCACGCGGCGGTGCCGGCTGCCAATTGCCCTGCGCATCCTGATCACCGATCACATAGTCCTGGCCCCGCCAGGCCGTGGTGCGGTGCTCGAACTCGGCCCGCTGCGCAGCCTCTACACGCGGCGCCCAGGCATAAGCCAGGGTGCGGTGCAGCAGCGGCCGTGCATAGCCATCGAATTCGTGGGGAGTCACTTCGTTGGAAAAGCTGAAAAACCGCCGCAGCCCTTCCAGGCGCTGCTGCTGATCGTCAAAACGCTCTGCGATGCGGCTGTAGCGCTCGCTGGCCAACAGCTCGAAGCGCTGGCGCAGTTGCTGCTTGTGGAGCGAATGCGCGGCCAGGGCCAGGACGGCCGACAGCAGTCCACCGGCCACCAGGGCCACCAGCGCCACGGCCCAGGCGGACACCCCTTCCGGGCACAGGCCAAGAAACCTCGCACGTACGCCAAACTTGGACATAACACCATCTCGTCACGTCAGCGTCCTGCGGATTATCTTGCCCTGGCCTCAGTTATAGCTATTGGCCATTAGCCGCGCAATGCACCTCGTCGCTTCAGCGCAATTGCAGGCGCCATGCGCGGTGGATGCGGTTGTTGCGGGCAAAGTCCGGGTCCAGTGTCTGGGCGGTGATTTCCTCCACCGCGTAACGCGCCATCAGGTGCTCATCGAGCTGGAACTTACGGAAGTTGTTGGAGAAATACAGCACGCCACCTGGCTCCAGGCGCGCCATCGCCAGGTCGAGCAACTGCACATGGTCACGCTGCACATCGAACACACCTTCCATACGCTTGGAGTTGGAGAAGGTCGGCGGGTCGATGAAGATCATGTCGTAGCTGTCACGGTTGGCTTCCAGCCAGGCCATCACATCGCCCTGCTCCAGGCGGTTACGCTCAGAAAAACCGTTGAGCGACAGGTTGCGCCGCGCCCAGTCCAGGTAGGTTTTCGACAAGTCGACGCTGGTGGTGCTGCGCGCACCGCCCTTGGCCGCATGCACGGTGGCGGTGGCGGTGTAGCAGAACAGGTTGAGGAAGCGCTTGCCGGCGGCCTCGCGCTGGATGCGCATGCGCATCGGGCGATGGTCGAGGAACAGGCCGGTGTCCAGATAGTCGGTGAGGTTGACCAGCAGCTTGACGCCGCCTTCGTTGACTTCCTGGAAGCGCCCTTCGGTGGCCTGGCGCTCATACTGGCGGGTGCCGCTCTGGCGCTCACGGCGTTTGAGCACCACACGCTGAGGCGAAATGCCCAGGGCCTGTGGAATCGCTGCCAATGCATCGAGCAGACGCGCCTGGGCCTTTTCCGGGTCGATCGTACGGGGCGCCGCGTATTCCTGCACATGCACCCAGTCGTGGTAGAGGTCTACCGCCAGGGCGTACTCAGGCATGTCGGCATCGTACAGACGGTAGCAATCGACCTGCTCGCGACGCGCCCACTTGCCCAGCTGCTTGAGATTTTTTTGCAGACGATTGGCGAACATCTGCGCACCCTCCGACAGACGCGCGGGTTCGCTTGCCTGCGGCTCCTGGCGACGGGCATCGGTGTTTTCAGACTGCGCATCGCGACGCTCGCCGGTGACGAACTGGTCGGGCTGCACCTTGAACAACAGCAGCTTGCACGGCAGCGCACCGTTCCAGAAAGCGTATTGCTTGTGGCTACGAATGCCCATGCGCTTGCCCAGCTCCGGCGCCCCGGTGAACACCGCCGCTTCCCAGCCCATGCACGCCTGGCGCAGACGCTCGCCAAGGTTCTGGTAGAGGTACAGCAGGCTGGCTTCGTCGCCCAGACGCTCGCCGTAAGGCGGGTTGCTGATGACCAGGCCTTTCTGGTTCTGGTCAGGCCGTGGCTCGAAGGTGCTGACTTCGCCCTGGTAAATCTTCACCCAGTCGCTCAGGCCGGCACGCTCGACGTTGTTGCGCCCCGGCTGGATCAGCCGTGGGTCGGCCTCGTAGCCGCGAATCCACAGCGGTGGCTTGGCCAGGCCGGCCTGCGCGCGTGCTTGCCCCTCGTCATGAACCTTGCGCCACAGTGCCGGCACATGGCCAAGCCAGGCGCTGAAGCCCCAGCGCTCGCGCTTGAGGTTGGGCGCGATATCCGCGGCAATCATCGCGGCTTCGACCAGGAAGGTACCCACACCGCACATCGGGTCAGCCAGCGCGCCGCCTTCGGCAGCGATGCGTGGCCATCCGGCGCGAATCAATACGGCTGCCGCGAGGTTTTCCTTGAGCGGCGCGGCGCCTTGCTGCAAGCGGTAGCCGCGTTGGTGCAGGCTGTGGCCGGAGAGGTCGAGCGAGAGAATCGCCTCGCCACGGTCCAGGCGCAGGTGCACGCGTACGTCCGGGTCGATCTTCTCCACCGACGGGCGCAGGCCTTCACGGTTGCGCAGCTTGTCGACAATGGCGTCCTTGACCTTGAGCGCACCGAAATGGGTGTTGTCGATGCCCGAGCCGTGGCCGCTGAACTCTACCGCGAGGGTGCCGTCGGCAGCCAGGTGGTCAGCCCAGTCAACCGCGTTCACGCCGTCGTAGAGGTCGTCGGCGTTCTTCATGTTGAAGCGCTTGAGCACCAGCAGCACCCGGTTGGCCAGGCGCGACCAGAGGCACAGGCGGTAGGCGGTTTCCATGTCGGCGGCGCCGCGAATGGCCGAGGTGTGCTCGCGCACCTCATCGAGGCCGAGGCCCTTGGCCTCTTCGGCGAGCAGGCCTTCCAGGCCTTTGGGGCAGGTAAGATAAAGTTCGAAACGGTCCGACATGAGTATTCCAGAGCCTTGGGCTATTTGACTGACGAGGCGACGCATCACCCCGCGATGTTTGCCCGAACACCCTTCCAGCAGGCGTCCGAGTGGCCATCCCCTGCGCGCAACCGCGTAGCAGAACGACCGGGCCGCCTGACCGATCAGCACTTCGCCAGGGGCAAAGACAGCTTAGATCATCAGGCAGTATTAAAAATTCGAGCGATTCAGGAACCGATGTGACCCTTCGTCGCATTTCAAAATATTTCTGTCACGGCTCAGCAACGCTGGCGAAATGACGTCAATGATCGGCAAACCCCGATCATAGCGGGCTCAAGGCAAAATAAGGTTGAGTCGCATTTATTTACTTATCACTACACCCTTGGAAAGGTTACGTGCTTATGACAAATCGATCATTCACACCGTGACTTGCATTCGTTAGAACTGGTCTCAGGCCGCTTCGCAACGAGGCGGCACCTTCAGCTCGCGACGCCGGCAGCGAGCGCAAACCGGCAGAATGACTCTGCCCGGCCTCGGAGAGGCCGACGGGACATTACAGTCAACAAGTGAGGGCAACACCCTATGAGAAGACTTAAGCGTGATCCGTTGGAAAGAGCATATTCACGTGGCTACCAATACGGGGTCACCGGCAAATCCCGCGAACTTTGCCCCTTCAATCTTCCTTCTGTTCGCCAAGCCTGGATCAACGGCTGGCGTGAAGGTCGCGGTGATAACTGGGACGGCATGACTGGCACCGCTGGCATCCATAGACTCAACGAAAATCACGCCGTTGGCTGATCGAGGACACTGAATTCGATTTACCATGCACGCCCCATCCGGGCGGCGGGCGAAGGCCCAGGGGCCCCTTGATGGGGCCCTTTTTTATGGCCGGTTACCTTGGCATCGCGGCGATGGCATCCACTGCCTCGCGGATCAGCGCAGGGCCCTTATAGATGAAGCCGGAGTAAATCTGCACCAGGCTGGCACCCGCAGCGATTTTTTCGGCGGCGTGGCGGCCCTCGGTGATGCCACCGGCAGCAATGATCGGCAGCTTGCCACCCAGCTCACCTGCCAGCACCTTCACGGTGTGCGTGCTCTTTTCCAGCACCGGCGCGCCCGACAAACCACCGGCTTCGCCCCCATAAGGCAAGCCTTCGACGCCTTCACGGCTCAGCGTGGTGTTAGTGGCGATCACCGCGTCCATGCCCGATTCCATCAGCGCAGCAGCCACCAGCGCGGTTTCCTCGTCGTTCATGTCCGGGGCGATCTTGATCGCCAACGGCACGCGCTTGCCATGCGTCACCGCCAACTGCTCACGGCGCTCGGCCAAGGCATCGAGCAACTGCTTCAGCGAGTCGCCAAACTGCAGGCTGCGCAAGCCCGGCGTGTTCGGCGAGCTGACGTTGACGGTGATGTAGGTGGCATCGGTATAGACCTTGTCCAGGCAGATCAGGTAGTCATCGACCGCACGCTCGACCGGTGTGTCGAAGTTCTTGCCGATGTTGATGCCCAGCACGCCGTTGTAGCGCGAAGCACGCACGCGCTTGAGCAGATGATCGACACCCAGGTTGTTGAACCCCATGCGGTTGATGATCGCCGTCGCCTCAGGCAGACGGAAAATCCGCGGTTTGGGATTGCCCGGTTGCGGGCGTGGGGTGACGGTACCGATCTCGACGAAGCCGAAGCCCAGTTGCGCAAAGCCGTCGATTGCCGCGCCATTCTTGTCCAGGCCGGCGGCAAGGCCCACCGGGTTGGCGAAGTTCAAGCCCATGACCGACACCGGCAAGGCCGCCGGCTGCTTGCACAGCATGCCATTGAGGCCAAGACGGCCACCGGCACCAATCAGGTCCAGCGACAGGTCGTGGGAGGTTTCCGGAGAAAGCTTGAACAGCAGCTGGCGGGCCAGGGTATACATGGGCGGGCAAGGCTCGGGGTGAATGAGCTGGCGATTATAGCCAGCGCACGGCTGGCATGACAGTAAATCCTGGGGCTGCTTGGCACATGCGTTGCTTCGCTCACCGCACACTGCCTTTTCAGTACGGGCGAGGAACCTTGTGAACACAGCACCCCGAACAACGCCCCTGGCCTGGGTCAACGGCAGCGATGCGCCGGAGAAACCCAGCCTGAACATTGGCTTCATGGCCCTCACCGACTGCGCCTCGGTCGTGGTCGCCGCCACCCAGGGCTTTGCCCAGCAGTACGGTCTTACCCTCAACCTCAGTCGCCAAGGCGCCTGGGCGGGTCTGCGCGACAAACTGGTCAGCGGCGAACTGGATGCCGCGCACTGCCTGTACGGCCTGGCCTATGCCGTGCATCTGGGCATCGGCGGTGTGCCGGCCAGTGACATGGCCGTACTCATGGGGCTGAACCAAAATGCCCAGGCCATCAACCTTTCCCCTGCCCTGCAACGCAAGGGCGTGACCAGCCCTGAGGCACTGGCGCGCCTGGTGCACCAGCATGGCGCACGCCTGACCTTTGCCCAGACCTTCCCCACAGGCACCCACGCCATGTGGTTGTACTACTGGCTGGCGAGCCAAGGCATCCACCCGCAGCGCGATGTTGACAGCGTGGTAGTGCCGCCCGCGCAGATGGCCGCGCATATCCAGGCCGGCCGCATCGATGGCTTTTGTGTGGGCGAACCCTGGGCGGCCGATGCCGTCGCCAACGGCCAGGGCTTTACCCTGGCGACCAGCCAGTCGATCTGGCCAGACCACCCGGAGAAGGTCCTCGCTTGCGCCCGCGCCTTCGCCGAGCAATACCCCAACAGTGCCCGCGCCCTGATCAAGACGATCCTGGCGGCCAGCCGCTTCATTGAACAAAACCCGCAGAACCGCCGCAGCACCGCGCAGCTGCTCAGCGGCAGCGCCTATCTGGACACGCCGGTGGGCAACATCGAGCCACGCTTGCTCGGTGACTACCAGGATGGGCTGGGCAACCAGTGGCAAGACCCCCATGCCCTGCGCCTGTTCGATCAGGGCCAGGCGAACATGCCGTACCTGTCCGATGGCATGTGGTTCATGACCCAGTTCCGCCGCTGGGGCCTGCTGCGTGACGACCCCGACTACCTTGGCGTGGCCAGCCAGATCCAGCAACTGGCGCTGTATCGCGAAGCAGCGGATGCCCTCGGCATTCCTTGCCACCACCCGTCGATGCGCAGCAGCCTGCTGATCGACGGCACACGCTGGGACGGCAGCGACCCCTACGGCTATGCCCGCAGCTTCCGCCTGCACGCCCTGGGCGACACACCCGAAGCCCGCGTTGGCCTGTGAGGGGGATGAACATGCTGCGTATCCTGCTGATCGACGACACACAAAACAAGCTGGGCCGGCTCAAGGCCGCCCTGAGCGAGGCAGGCTTTGACGTGATTGAAGCCCCGAGCCTGACCATCGACCTGCCCGCCTGCGTCGAAACGGTGCATCCGGATGTCGTGTTGATCGATACCGACTCACCGGACCGTGACGTGATGGAACAAGTGGTGCTGGTCAGCCGCGACCGCCCCCGGCCCATCGTGCTGTTTACCGACGAGCATGACCCGGGGGTGATGCGCCAGGCTATCCAGGCGGGGGTCAGTGCCTACATCGTCGAGGGCATCCATGCCGCGCGGCTGCAGCCGATCCTGGATGTGGCCATGGCCCGCTTCGAAAGCGACCAGGCGCTCAAGGCGCAGCTGGTGGCGCGCGACCAGCAACTGGCCGAGCGCAAGCGCATCGAACAGGCCAAAGGCCTGCTGATGAAGATGAAGGACTGCAACGAAGAGCAGGCCTACACCCTGATGCGCCGCCAGGCCATGAGCCGCCAACAGAAGCTGATCCAGGTGGCCGAGCAGATCATCGCCATGCACGAGATGCTGGGGTGAAGCTCTAGGGAAAGTCTAAAAGGCTGTCGCAATCCATGTGGGAGCGAGTTAACCCATACCCCGAGTTGGCCCAGCTCTTGCTGAAGAAACCACACCGGTAGCCAACGGCGGTTGCCCACATAACCCCGACAAAGACGTCGCTCACCCCTCCACAGCCGTGGACCGGGTAGCGGCGTCTTTTTCGTTCCGTTGCATTGCCGAGTGAGGTGTTCGATGAGTACCAGCTTCTGGAAATCCGGGCATGTGCCCACGCTGTTCGCCGCGTTCCTGTATTTCGACCTGAGCTTCATGGTCTGGTACCTGCTCGGCCCGCTGGCGGTGCAAATCGCGGCCGACCTGCAGTTGAGTGCACAGCAACGGGGCCTGATGGTGGCCACGCCGATTCTGGCCGGTGCGATATTGCGCTTCGCCATGGGCCTGCTGGTCGATCGCCTTTCGCCAAAGACTGCCGGCCTGATCGGCCAGGTCGTGGTCATCATTGCCCTTGCTGGCGCCTGGTACCTGGGCGTGCACAGCTACGAGCAGGCCCTGCTGCTGGGCGTGTTCCTGGGCTTCGCTGGTGCCTCGTTCGCGGTCTCGCTGCCGCTGGCTTCGCAGTGGTACCCGCCGCAGCACCAAGGCAAGGCCATGGGCATCGCCGGTGCCGGTAACTCCGGCACCGTGTTCGCGGCATTGCTGGCACCCGCCCTGGCTGCGGGCTTTGGCTGGAACAACGTGTTCGGTTTTGCCCTGATCCCGCTGTCGCTGACCCTGGTAGTGTTCGCCCTGCTGGCGCGCAATGCGCCCGAGCGGCCCAAGCGCAAGGCCATGGCCGACTACCTCAAGGCCCTCGGTGACCGCGACAGCTGGTGGTTCATGTTCTTCTACAGCGTTACCTTCGGCGGATTCATCGGCCTGGCCAGCGCCCTGCCCGGCTACTTCAGCGACCAGTATGGCCTGAGCCCGGTCACCGCCGGCTACTACACCGCCGCCTGCGTTTTTGCCGGTAGCCTGATGCGCCCGCTCGGCGGCGCCCTGGCCGACCGCTTTGGCGGCATCCGCACCCTGCTGGGCATGTACAGCGTGGCCGCCATTTGTATCGCCGCGGTCGGCTTCAACTTGCCCAGCGCGGCGGCTGCGCTGGCGCTGTTCGTCAGCGCCATGCTCGGCCTGGGTGCCGGCAACGGCGCCGTGTTCCAACTGGTACCGCAACGCTTTCGCCAGGAAATCGGCGTGATGACAGGGCTGATCGGCATGGCCGGTGGTATCGGCGGCTTCCTGCTGGCTGCCGGGCTTGGCACCATCAAGCAGCACACCGGCGACTACCAGTTGGGCTTGTGGCTGTTCGCCAGCCTCGGCTTGCTGGCCTGGTTCGGCCTGCACGGCGTCAAGCAGCGCTGGCGCACCACCTGGGGCTCGGCCGCCGTCACTGCGGCGCGGGTCTGAGGCACGCCAATGAGCCTGCAACTGAACTTTGCCCACGCCAGCGCCACCGGGCCGCGCGCAGAAAACCAGGATGCCCTGCGCCTGGTTACCCCTGCGCCGGAACTGGCCGCCAGCAAAGGCTACCTGTTCGCCCTCGCCGACGGCGTCAGCCAATGTGCCGATGGCGGCCTGGCAGCACGGGCCAGCTTGCAGGCACTGGCCCTGGACTACTACGCCACCCCCGCCACCTGGAGCGTGGCGCAGGCGCTGGATCGCCTGCTGCTGGCGCAGAACCGTTGGCTACGCGCCCAGGGCAGTGGCCAGCCGCTGTTGACCACCCTCAGCGCACTGGTGCTGCGCGGTAGGCGTTTTACCCTGGCGCATGTTGGCGACTGCCGCGTCTACCGCTGGCACAAGGGCCGTCTGCAGTGCCTGAGCGAAGACCATGTCTGGGACCAACCTGGCATGCAGCATGTACTCAAGCGCGCACTGGGCCTGGATCAGCACCTGCTGGTGGATTACCTGGACGGCGAGCTGCAGGCGGGCGAGTGTTTCGTGCTCTTGAGCGACGGCGTCTGGGCCAGCCTGGGTGACCGGCATATCGAGTCGGTCTTGCGAGAGCAGCCCGACCTGCAGCTGGCCGCCGATACCTTGGTCGCCAGCGCCCATCTCAATGGCAGCCAGGACAACGCCAGCGCATTGCTGGTGCAGGTGGAACAACTGGGGCCGGCCAACCTGGGCGATACCCTGGCGCAGCTGCAACAATGGCCTGTGCCCGGCCCCCTGCGCGAAGGCCAGGCGATTGATGGCTGGCAGGTCGAAACGCTGCTCTCCAACAGTCGCCAATCCCTGCTGTACCGGGTACGCGATGGCCAAGGCCAGGCGTGGCTGCTCAAGACCCTGCCCGCCGCGCGCGAACAGGAACCGGGGGCGGCACAAGCGTTGCTGATGGAGGAATGGTACCTGCGCAGGGTCGCAGGGCGGCACTTCCCCGAGCTGCACGTCGCCAGAGAGCGCCAGCATCTGTACTACGTGATGCGCGAATACCCTGGTCAGAGCCTTGCAACGCTGCTCGCAGAGCATGGGCCGCTAACCCTGGCGCAGTGGCTGGAAATGGCCCGGCAACTGCTGCAGGCGGTCGGCGCCCTGCATCGGCGCAACTTGCTGCACCGGGACATCAAACCCCAAAACCTGCACGTGGGCACCGATGGCCAATTGCGGCTGCTGGACTTTGGCCTGGCTTACTGCCCAGGTCTGTCCGAAGACCCGCAGCACGAGCTGCCCGGCACGCCGTCGTTCATCGCCCCGGAAGCCTTCGACGGCCAGCCCCCAAGCCCGCGGCAAGACCTCTATGCTGTCGGCGTGACGCTCTACCACCTGCTGACCGGCCACTACCCCTATGGCGAAGTCGAGCCGTTTCAGCGACCGCGCTTCGGCCAGCCGGTCAATGCTTCGCGGTATCGCCCCGACCTGCCGGAATGGCTGCAACGCAATCTGCAGCAAGCGGTGGCGGCCGACCCTGCGCAACGCTTTGAAACCGCCGAACACTGGTTGCTGCTGCTCGAACGCGGCGACCGCCAGGACCTGCCCCACCGCCCCCGGCCCCTGCTCGAACGCGAACCCCTGAAAGTCTGGCGCACGCTGGCCCTGCTGTCGCTGCTGTGCAATCTGATCCTGCTGCTCACCCTGCTCAAAGGCTGAGCACACCTTGCCGATGAGGAAACAACGATGAATGCAAAAGTCTGGCTGGTCGGTGCCGGCCCTGGTGACCCCGAACTGCTGACCCTCAAGGCCGTGCGGGCACTGCAGCAAGCCCAGGTGGTGATGATCGACGACCTGGTCAACCCCGCCGTGCTGGAGCATTGCCCACAGGCGCGGGTCATTGCCGTGGGCAAGCGCGGCGGCTGTCGCTCCACGCCCCAAGCCTTTATCCAGCGCCTGATGTTGCGCCATGCGCGTCAGGGGCGCTGCGTGGTAAGGCTCAAAGGCGGCGATCCATGCATCTTCGGTCGAGGAGGCGAAGAGACCGCCTGGTTGCAAGGGCACGGTATCGAGGTTGAACTGGTCAACGGCATCACTGCAGGCCTGGCAGGGGCGACGCAATGCGGTATATCACTGACCTCGCGCGGGGTGAGCCGCGGGGTGACGCTGGTCACGGCACATACCCAGGATGACAGCGAACTGAACTGGGCGGCGCTGGCCCAGGGGGGCACGACGTTGGTGGTGTACATGGGCGTGGCGCGGCTGGAGCAGATTCGCCAAGGGCTGCTGCAAGGTGGCATGGCGCCAGATGTGCCGGTGGCGATGATCGAGAATGCATCATTGGCGCAGCAGCGCGAATGCCGCAGCGATGTACTGGGGATGGTAGAGGATGCGCGGGCGTTCGGGCTATGCAGCCCGGCGATTCTGGTGATTGGTGAGGTGGTTGGAGCCTCTGTTGAAACAATGTGCGGCCTGACGCAGGTGGCATGACATCCCGGTTGAAAACCAGGCAAAGAAAAACCCGGCCGAGGCCGGGTTTTTCATGAAGCATCAAACCAATTACTTGGCCTGGGCTTCTACTTGCGCTTCAACGCGACGGTTAACAGCGCGACCTTCTTCGGTGGCGTTGTCAGCAACCGGACGGGTCTCACCGTAGCCAACCGAGTCAACACGGCTGGATTCTACGCCGTACTGCTGGGTCAGGACTTGCTTGACAGCGCTGGCACGACGCTCGGACAGCTTCTGGTTGTAAGCGTCTGGACCCACGGAGTCAGTGTGACCTTCCACGGTGGTGGTGGTCTGTGGGTACTGCTTCATGAAGTCAGCCAGGTTCTTGATGTCGCCGTAGCTGTTAGGCTTGACGACCGACTTGTCGAAGTCGAACTTGACGTCCAGCTCAACGCGAACGACTTCGGCAACAGCCGGGCAGCCGTCGGCGTCAACGGTAACGTTGGCCGGGGTGTCAGGGCACTTGTCGACGTTGTCGCAAACGCCATCGTTGTCGCTGTCGGAGCAGACTTCGGCAACTGGAGCCGGAGCAACTTCAGCTTGCTTCGGGCTACCGCCGAAGTTCAGACCAACACCAACGGATGGGCCCCACTCGGTGTTGCCGTTGTCGATGTTGTACATGGCTTCAACGCCAGCACGGGCGAAGAACATGTCGGTGATGTACCACTTGGCGCCAGCGCCAACGTTGGCGAAGGTGGAGTGGTCACGGCCGCTACGGGTAGCTTGGCCCAGGCTCTCGTGAGCGAAACCAGCGGAAACGTACGGACGCAGAGCATCGCCAACGGTACCGAAGTGGTAGGTAGCGTCGAGCTTGGCTTTGGAACCTTTGATGTCTTTGTTGAAGACATCACCACGAGCGTTGTGAGTCTCGTTGTAGCCCAGGTCCAGGGAAACGTCGTCGGTCAGGAAGTAACCGAGGCGAACACCAGGATTGGTGCCGTCGTTCTTGAAGTTACGCTCGCTGTCGTAGTACTGCTTGGTAACGTTACCTTCGATTTCGACAGCGCCTTGGCCTTGAGCCAGAACGCCGAACGAAGTAGCAGCTACGAGCGAGCCAATGGCCAAGCCCAAGGTGTTTTTCAATTTCATCCGTTAAATCCCCATCTGGTGATAGTTAAGCAGTCCCACCAACAACAAGGGGGACAACTCGACGGCAAGTCTAGCAGAACTCGCCGATTCGTTAGAGCTATTTGCACGGGGTTAAGTTTCCTCTACCCCGTGAAATTTCTCCCTAAGCTTGTCTAGCGCGCGCTTGTAACGCATTTTCGTCGCGCTCAGGCCCATGTGCATGATATCGGCGATTTCCTGAAATTCCAGTTCTGCGACAAAACGCAGCACCAGGATTTCCCGGTCGATCGGGTTCACATGCACCAGCCATTTGTCCAGCCCGCCTTTTTCTTCGGGTTTTGGAGCCTTGTCCTCGGACGCCTCTTCAACAGGGTCCAGACTCAAGGCATCCATCAACCGACGTTTACGGCGCTCCTTGCGGTACTGGGTAATGCACTCGTTGTAGGTGATGCTGTAGAGCCAGGTCTTGAACTTCGACTTACCCTCGAAGTTTTTCAGCCCGTAAAGCACTTTGAGCATCACTTCCTGACAGACATCGTCGGCATCCCGGTCGTTCCCTAAATAACGTGCACACACGTTGAACAGGGTCCGCTGGTAGCGCCGCATGAGCTCCTCATAGGCGCGGGTAACGTGGTACAGCTCCTCATGCGAACGCGCCACCAACTCTTCGTCGGTGAGCTCGCGGGGGTCATAACGCATGGGCGGCGAATGAACTTTATTCAAAACGGATCTGGCCGACAGTCAGGTCAATGTCGCCGCGCGACCCCGTGGGTCGATTTCGCGGCGGCATACATTAACAGCTTTTGTGCGGTTAGCGGCTATTCACGCGCTGCTCAAGCAGCTCACGGTTAGACAGCGACACCAGTTCGCCATCATCGGTCAACAGCGTTGTCTTGACCGTGCCGATTTCCTCGATATGCCCTTCGACCTCTCCAATCCGCACCTGCTGGCCGACCTGGTACAGTTCACGCACGTAGATTCCGGCCAGGATCTGCCCGGCGATTTCGCGGCTGCCCAGGCCCATGGCCAAGGCAACGGCCAGACCAACGGTAATCAGCCCGATGACGATAACGTGGTTTAGCAGGTCGGTCTTGACCTCAAGCTGGCTGATGGCCACCGAGATGCTGATGATGATCACCAGGCCTTGGGTGATACGCCCAAGACCTGCGGAATACTCAAGGCCAATGCCTTCGGCTGCACCGCGTACCAGGCCATTTGCCACTTGTGCCAATAGCACGCCGGCCAGCAGCACCAGCGCCGCGCCAAACACTTTAGGCAGGTACAGGGCGAGCATGTCGAGGGTCGCCGACACCCGCTCAAGGCCCAGCGATTCAGCGGCCGAGACGAGGAAAATCAGCAACACGAACCAGTAGACGATCTTGCCAATCAGGGTCGAAATCGGCACCTGGATGCCAGCCCGACTCAGCATCTTGGTCAGCCCGGTACCGGCCATCAGGCGGTCCAGGCCGAGCTTGGCCAGCAGCTTGGACAGCAGCGCGTCGAGCAGCTTGGCCACCACGAAACCGAGCAGCACCACGACCAGCGCGCCGAACAGGTTAGGGATGAAGTTCGCCACCTTGGTCCAAAGGGCAGTCATGGCGGTGACCAGGCTTTGGGTCCAGAGATCCAGTTCCATATTCAATCGGCCTTATCTGCTTTGCTGCCGGTGGCAGCGTTGCGGGTAGAGTTTCTACGCACGGGCGCAACATGCGCCGAGCCATTGTTGACGGCAATCAGCAGCGCCTGGCTCCAACGGCCAAGCAGGCTGAACAGATCACCCGCACCGACCTGGCGGTTGGCGGTTTTCAGCACACGACCCAGGCATGCAGCGTCGTCTCGGTCCTGGCCGGACGGCGACGCCTTGAGCAGGTCGCGCAGGGATTCTTCAAACGGATCGTGCATGGGCACCTCGCGCAGTATCAGCAAGAGACGAGATGGCACAGCGATGGGTCACACATCGCATTGGGACGAATGTTTCAAAATGAACAGGCGGTGGGTTCTTCGCGGGCAAGCCCGCTCCCACAGGGAGCGCACTGCGAGATAAATCAGTGCAATACCTGTGGGTGCGGGCTTGCCCGCGAAGAGGCCGGGACAGGTCAATAGCCATTCATACCCACCGCAACCGGCGGAACAACCACCACTGCCCCACCGCCAGGCCCAGCACCAGCAGGCTGGCGAACAGGAAACCATACGGGCTGCTCGACCCCGGAATACCGCCGACATTGATGCCGAGCAGCCCGGTGACAAAGCTCATGGGCAGAAAAATGCAGGTGATGATGCCGAAGCGATACATGGTCCGGTTCATCCGCTCGCTGCGCCGCCGATCCTCGCTCTCAAGCACCAGCGCGGCCCGCTCGCGGGTCAACTCCAGCTCTTCGAGGTAGCGAATCAGGCTGTTGTTCAATTCGTTCCAGTAGTCGGCATCGGCATCGGCAAACCAGCTCCACTTGCTGCGTGACAGCTGCGCGTAGATTTCACGCTGCGGCGCCAGAAAACGCCGCAAGCCGGCGGCGCGGCGACGGATCTGCTGCAGGCTGCCCTGCTCGGGGGTATACCGTTCGTCGGATTCGACCTTTTCTTCTTCGATATCGACCAGCTCGGACAGGTCGCTGACAAGACCCTGGACCTTTTCAGTCAGCAGCTCACCCATCAGCAACAGCAATTCGGAAGCCGACTTCGGCCCCCTGCCCTCGCTGAGCAACTGGAGAATCTCGTCACTGGCCCTGAGCGGCCTCAGGCGCAGCGAAATGACCCGCTGGGCCTCGGCGAAGATGCGCACCGAGACCATGTCCTCAGGCTCGGCGCCTGGGTTGAGGTTGACCCCGCGCAAGAACAGCAACAACTGTTCATCTGCCAACGGCAGCAAGCGCGGCCGGGTGTTTTCTTCCAGCAGCAGCTCGCAGGCAAACTCGCTCAGGCCGCTGTCTCGCAGCAGCCAGGTGCGGGTTTGTGGATGGCTGCGGTCCCAGTGCAGCCAAAGGCTTTCCTGGGGGTGCAGCTGCAGGTCGTCCAGTTCGGTACGGGCAATCGAGCGCGCGCCGCCTTTGCCATCGAGCACCAGGGCATGCACCAGCCCCCACTGCGCGTTGTCTTCCTCGAACATCAAAGCTCCATCAGCGCGTGCGGCGCATCACTCCGGCATTTTCAGCGGGCTTGGCGAGACCACTACGCCATTGTTGTCGGCATACACATACTCACCCGGGCGGAAGGTCACACCGGCGAAGGTCACCGGCACGTTTAGCTCGCCAATGCCCTGCTTGTTGCTTTTTTTCGGGTGGCTGGCCAGGGCCTGCACGCCGACGTCGGTCTGGATCAGGATGTCCACGTCGCGTACGCAGCCGTAGACCACCAGGCCTTCCCAGCCGTTCTTGGCGGCTTTCTCGGCCAGCATGTCGCCCAGCAGCGCACAGCGCAGCGAACCGCCACCGTCGACCACCAGCACCTTGCCCTTGCCGTCGAGCTCGACCTGCTCCTTGACCCGCGAGTTGTCTTCAAAGCACTTGAGGGTGACGATCTGGCCACCGAACGAATCGCGGCCACCGAAGTTGCTGAACATTGGTTCGAGGACCTGGACCAGGTCCGGGTAGGCGTCGCACAGGTCGGGCGTTACGTAATGCTGCATGGGAAGCTCCTGTCAGTCACAACGAAAGCGGATATGGGCCAAGGCTACACCGGAGAGGCTGTTGACGTCATCCGGGACTGAGCAGTCAGTTGCATTCCTTCTACACTGACCTCTTCGCGGGGCAAGCCCGCTCCCACAGGATCACTGCAGCCCTTAGGCCAGTGGTATTCCTGTGGGAGCGGGCTTGCCCCGCGAAGAGGCCAGTAAAGGCCGCACAGAATCAGCTGGCCAACACAGGCTCCGCCGCCACAATCGACGCATGCACCGGCACCATCGGGTCTTTCAACCAGCGCTCCACCAACGGCCAGACCTGCGCCTGGGCCGCCTTGCTGACCAGCATGTCGACATGCCCGAATGCCTCGAAACCTTCCTCGCGCCCCAACCGCAGAAACTGCTTGCGCGCCCCGCCCAGCTGCTCGAACAGCTTGCGGCAAGCCCATACAGGGTCCTGGAAGTCCCCTGCACCGGCCACTGCCAGCACCGGCACATCAATCTGCGAAAGCCCTGCCCACCAGTCATTGTCCTTGTCGCCAAAGCGTCCGAACAGGCCGTGCCAGCGCATGCTTTCGAGTGCCAGGCCAATCGGCTCGTCCTCGGGGCCACGCTTTAACCGCTGCCCCGGAATCTGCCTCCAGCGCTTGAGCAGCAACTTCGCCCCCCACACCACCGGCGGCACTTTCAAGGGCCAGTACACCCGGCTGACCTGGGTGCCGAAGAACGCGGCGCTGGCAACCTGCTCAGGGGGCAAGAAACCACCACCCAGCGCCGCAGCCAGGGTTGTCCCGCCCAGGGAATGGCCAATCCAGTGCGGCGCCTGGCCGGCCTGCTCCTGAACGAAAGCGGCGATCAAGGGCAAGTCATCGCGGGCGTAGTCGGCGACACGGTTGTGCTGCCACTGACGGTTGCGCGGCGACAGGCCATGGCCACGCATCTCCGGGATCCACACATCGAAACCTGCGCGGGCCAGAAACGCGCCCAGGCCGATGCCTTTGGGCGAATACCAGAAACGGCGGTTGGAAAAGCTGCCGTGCAGAAGAATGACCGGTACGCCTTGGGCGCCCGGCTGGTCGGCCAGCCCAAGGCGGGTCACGGCCAGCTCGACGCTTGGGTCGGGGCTGTTGCCGGCCTTGATCCGGTACACGTCCTCGCTCAGATCGCCTCGGCGTTCAGCGCTGAGCAAGGCCACGGGAAATAAAGTGCTGCTGCTATGCATAAGGTTGCTTGGTGCACAAAAAAGGGCGGGAACCATTGCTGGAACTCGCCCTGGATCAAACCAGGCGGGGGCACGCCAGACGCACCCCCGCAATTCACTGGATCAGGCTGCGCCCTGGCCCTCGGCCAGGAAGAACCAGGTCTCGAGCACCGAGTCCGGGTTCAGCGACACGCTCTCGATACCCTGCTCCATCAGCCATTTGGCCAGGTCCGGGTGGTCCGATGGGCCCTGGCCGCAGATGCCGATGTACTTGCCAGCCTTGTTGCACGCCTGGATGGCGTTGGCCAGCAGCTTCTTGACGGCCGGGTTACGCTCATCGAACAGGTGCGCAATGATGCCCGAGTCACGGTCCAGGCCCAGGGTCAGCTGGGTCAGGTCGTTGGAGCCGATCGAGAAGCCGTCGAAGTACTCAAGGAACTCTTCGGCCAGAATCGCGTTGGACGGCAGCTCGCACATCATGATCACGCGCAGGCCGTTGTCGCCACGGGCCAGGCCGTTTTCGGCCAACAGGTCGATGACCTGGCTGGCTTCGCCCAGGGTGCGCACGAACGGCACCATGATCTCGACGTTGGTCAGGCCCATTTCGTTGCGCACGCGCTTCAGGGCGCGGCATTCGAGCTCGAAGCAGTCACGGAACGATTCGCTGATGTAACGCGAAGCGCCGCGGAAGCCCAGCATCGGGTTCTCTTCTTCTGGCTCGTACAGCTTGCCGCCGATCAGGTTGGCGTACTCGTTGGACTTGAAGTCCGACAGGCGCACGATGACCTTTTTCGGGTAGAAGGCGGCCGCCAGGGTGCTGATGCCTTCGACCAGTTTCTCGACATAGAAACCGACCGGGTCGTCGTAACCGGCGATACGCTTGTCGACGCTGTCCTTGAGCTCTGCCGGCAGGCCAGCGTAGTTCAGCAGCGCCTTGGGGTGCACACCGATCATGCGGTTGATGATGAATTCCAGGCGCGCCAGGCCGACACCGGCGTTGGGCAGCTGGGCGAAATCGAAGGCACGGTCCGGGTTGCCGACGTTCATCATGATCTTGAACGGCAGGTCCGGCATGGCATCAACCGAGTTCTGCTTGATGTCAAAGCCCAACTCACCTTCGAAGATGAAGCCGGTATCGCCTTCGGCGCACGACACGGTCACGCCCTGGCCGTCTTTGAGCAGTTGGGTGGCGTTGCCGCAACCAACCACTGCCGGAATACCCAGTTCACGGGCAATGATCGCCGCATGGCAGGTACGCCCACCACGGTTGGTGACGATGGCGCTGGCACGCTTCATGACCGGCTCCCAGTCCGGGTCGGTCATGTCGGAGACCAGTACGTCGCCTGGCTGAACCTTGTCCATCTCGGACACGTCGTTGATCACGCGGACCTTGCCAGCGCCGATACGTTGGCCGATTGCGCGGCCTTCGACCAGTACGGTGCCCTTCTCTTTGAGCAGGTAGCGTTCCATGACATTGGCGCTGGAACGGCTTTTTACCGTTTCAGGGCGCGCCTGAACGATGTACAGCTTGCCGTCGTCACCGTCTTTGGCCCACTCGATGTCCATCGGGCGCTGATAGTGCTGCTCGATGATCATGGCCTGCTTGGCCAGTTCGTTGACTTCGGCATCGCTCAGGCAGAAGCGCGCACGCTCGGCACGGTCGACTTCGACGGTCTTGACCGAACGACCGGCCTTGGCCTCGTCGCCGTAGATCATCTTGATCGCCTTGCTGCCCAGGTTGCGGCGCAGGATCGCCGGGCGGCCTGCCTGCAGGGTGTTCTTGTGCACGTAGAATTCGTCAGGGTTGACCGCACCCTGCACCACGGTTTCACCCAGGCCGTAGGCGCCGGTGATGAACACCACGTCACGGAAGCCCGACTCGGTGTCGAGGGTGAACATCACACCGGCGGTGCCGGTTTCCGAGCGGACCATGCGCTGCACGCCGGCAGACAGGGCCACCAGCTTGTGGTCAAAGCCCTGGTGCACGCGGTAGGCAATGGCGCGGTCGTTGAACAGCGAGGCAAACACTTCCTTGGCCGCGCGGATCACATTATCGACGCCGCGGATGTTCAGGAAGGTTTCCTGCTGGCCGGCGAACGAGGCGTCCGGCAAGTCTTCTGCGGTGGCAGAAGAGCGCACGGCAACGGCCATGTTGTCATTGCCGGCGGCCATTTCGGCGAAGGCTATACGGATTTCCGAATCAAGACGTGCCGGGAATTCGGCTTCCATGACCCACTGGCGAATCTGCGCGCCGGTTTTGGTCAGGGCGTTGATGTCATCCACATCCAGCGCATCGAGTGCGGCATGGATCCGCTCGTTGAGACCACTCTGTTCGAGAAAATCGCGATACGCCTGCGCCGTAGTGGCAAAGCCGCCCGGCACCGATACACCAGCACCCGCAAGGTTGCTGATCATCTCGCCCAGGGATGCGTTCTTGCCCCCCACATGCTCCACATCATGGACGCCGAGCTTATCGAGGGAAACTACGTACTCTACCAAGGTGATCTCTCCACTAACTGTGTTGGAAAAGCTCAAAGGCGCCCGCCTGTCTTCTTTGACTTGGCCGGGCGTTTGTGGCCTGTACCTGGAAAATAAGTGAGAATGCCGACAGCCGCATTCGGCAAACCGAACTTATCATATCCAAGAAACGTCATCAGCTTAAGGCCCAGGATGCAAATGAAAAGAACCGCGTTCTTCATCTCCGACGGCACCGGCATCACTGCCGAGACCCTGGGGCAAAGCCTGCTCGCTCAATTCGAAAGCATTCCGTTCAATAAATTTACCCGTCCTTACATCGATTCGCCGGACAAGGCGCGGACCATGGTGCAGCAAATCAACGCGGCTGCCGAGCGCGACGGTGTGCGCCCAATCATCTTCGACACCATCGTCAATCAGGACATCCGTGAAATCCTGGCCACCTCGAATGGCTTCATGATCGACATCTTTTCGTCGTTTTTATCCCCGCTTGAGCAGGAATTGACCGCCCATTCGTCGTATTCCGTGGGCAAATCGCACTCGATTGGCGGCAACTCCAACTACATGGAGCGTATCGAGGCGGTCAACTTTGCCCTGGACAACGATGATGGCGCGCGCACGCACTACTACGACAAGGCCGACCTGATTCTGGTCGGCGTTTCGCGCTGCGGCAAGACGCCAACCTGTCTGTACATGGCGATGCAGTTCGGTATCCGTGCGGCCAACTACCCGCTGACCGAAGACGACATGGAGCGCCTGCAACTGCCGGCGGTGCTGAAAAAGCACCACAACAAGCTGTTCGGCCTGACCATCGACCCCGACCGCCTGACCGCCATTCGCCACGAACGCAAGCCCAACAGCCGCTATTCGAGCTTTGCCCAGTGCGAGTTCGAAGTCCGCGAGGTAGAGAGCCTGTTCCGTCGGGAGAACATTCCCAATATCAATTCCACGCATTTTTCGGTGGAAGAGATTTCGGCGAAGATTCTGGTGGAGAAAGGCGTGGAGCGCAGGTTCAAGTAAGCCTGCAGTGGCCTCTTCGCGGGGCAAGCCCGCTCCCACAGGTTGCCCACTGCCCTCAGGTTAAGTGGGCAACCTGTGGGAGCGGGCTTGCCCCGCGAAGAGACCGGGACAGCCCCCTAAAAAAGCCCCGGCATCACTGCCGGGGCTTTTTCATTTCAGAGCAACGATCAGGACGGCACCACCACCGCCTGCCCGCTCATGGCCAGGTCGACCAGCTCGCGGTTGGCCACCGCATACATCGCATAGTCAGTGCCGGTGGCATTGCGCAGGTCGTCCAGCATTGCGCGCCAGCGCTCGACCATCACCCGGTGCTGCTCGGCCCACAGCGCCACACGGGCATCCATGTCCTGCGGTGCATCGACCATCTGCAGCACGGAAATGGTGATCGCCCGCTGCTGCAGGTCGATGTCGTCGCGGAATGCCTCACGGGCCAGGGCCTGCCAGTTGTTTTCCACCGGCAGGTTGCTGATCTCCTGCAGGTACCAGGTCAGGTCCAGCGAGCTGCCAACGGCGAAGAACGCCTTGGCCACCTGCGCCGGGTCATGGCCGGTGACGTCAGCCGCCTCGATGATCGGCAACAGCGTGTACAGGTGGCTGGTACCGGCCACCATGCGGGCCAACAGTTCAGGTACACCGGCTTCGACGAAGGCCTGGTAGCGAACCATCCAGCGCTCGCGGGTCGGCCCTTCCAGCAGTTCGTCGAGCTTGAGCCCCAATTGCGCGATCTTCGGCCCGAAGTGCGCGGTGTCGCGCCCGGCGTCCTGCTCGTTGCGACGGCTGCGCAGGAACCAGCGGGTAGCGCGACGGCCCAGACGCATCAACTCGTCCATCAGGGTCAGCTGGATCTCGGCCGGAACCTGATAATCCAGCGCTTCGATCTGACGGAACCAGTGCGGCAGGTGGAAGATGTCACGCACGATCACATAGGCGCCCGCCACGTTGGCCGGGCTCATGCCAGTGGACTCTTTCAAGCGCTGGACAAACGTGATGCCCATGTTGTTGACCAGGTCGTTGGCGATCTGGGTGCTAACGATCTCGCGCTTCAGACGGTGGCGACGCATGGACTCGGCAAACTTGCTGACCAGCGACGGCGGGAACGCGGTCTCCATGTCGCGGGTCAGGTAGTCGTCATCCGGCACCAGCGACTTGAGCAGTTGCTCCTTGAGGTCGATCTTGCTGTACGAGATCAACACCGACAGCTCGGCACGGGTCAGGCCTTGGCCAGCCGCCAGGCGCTCGGCCAGTTGCTCTTCGGACGGCAGGAACTCGATGGCACGGTCCAGCTTGCCACGCCCTTCCAGGTCCGCCATCAGGCGCTTGTATTCGGCAATCCGCTCGCGGGCGCGGCGGGCCGCCAAAGACAGCGCCTGGGTCTGCTTGTAGTTGTTGCCCAGCACCAGCGCGCCGACTTCTTCGGTCATGCTGCCGAGCAGCTGGTTACGCTGCTTCTCGGTCATGTCGCCACCCTGCACCACTTCATTGAGCAGGATCTTGATATTGACCTCGTGGTCCGAGCAGTCCACGCCGCCGGCGTTGTCGATGAAATCGGTGTTGGTCGCGCCGCCATTGAGGCCGAACTCGACCCGACCAAGCTGGGTCATGCCCAGGTTGCCGCCCTCGCCCACCACCTTGCAGCGCAGCTCGTTGCCATTGACGCGCAAGGCGTCGTTGGCCTTGTCGCCGACATCGGCGTGGCTTTCGCTGCTGGCCTTGACATAGGTGCCGATGCCGCCGTTCCACAGCAGGTCGACCGGCGCCTTGAGCAGTGCATTAAGTAGCTCGGTCGGGGTCAGGCGGTCGGCTTCGATGGCGAAGCGTTCTTTCATCTGCGGGGTGATGGCAATGCTCTTGGCGCTGCGCGGGAAGATCCCGCCGCCTTCGGACATGATGCTGGTGTCGTAGTCGCTCCAGGCCGAACGCGGCAGGTCGAACAGGCGCTTGCGCTCGGCAAAGCTGTTGGCCGGTTCCGGGTTCGGGTCGATGAAGATGTGCAGGTGGTTGAACGCTGCCACCAGTTTGAGCTTGTCGGACATCAGCAAGCCGTTGCCGAACACGTCGCCGGCCATGTCGCCGACGCCGATCACGGTGATCGGGTCTTCCTGCACATTGATGCCGCGCTCGCGGAAGTGGCGCTGCACGCCCACCCAGGCGCCACGGGCGGTGATGCCCATCTTCTTGTGGTCATAACCGGCCGAGCCGCCCGAGGCAAAGGCGTCGCCCAGCCAGAAGCCGTAGTCGATGGCAATGCCGTTGGCGATGTCGGAGAACGTCGCGGTGCCTTTGTCGGCAGCCACCACCAGGTACGGGTCGTCATCGTCGTGCCGCACCACGTTGGCCGGCGGCACCACGCCACCGTCCTTGAGGTTGTCGGTGATGTCCAGCAGCCCGGAAATGAAGATGCGGTAGCAGGCGATGCCTTCGGCGGCGATCTCGTCACGGCTGCCGCCCAGGGGCAGGCGGCGCGGCAGGAAGCCACCCTTGGCGCCGACCGGCACGATGACCGAGTTCTTCACCTGCTGGGCCTTGACCAGGCCGAGCACCTCGGTGCGGAAGTCTTCTTCGCGGTCCGACCAGCGAAGGCCGCCGCGGGCAACGTTGCCAAAGCGCAGGTGCACGCCCTCGACCCGTGGCGAATAGACGAAGATCTCGAACTTGGGTACCGGCTTTGGCAGCTCGGGGATCAGCTTGGGGTTGAACTTGAAGCTGAAGTACGACTTGTTTTGGCCGCTGGCGTCCGGCTGGTAGAAGTTGGTACGCAGGGTGGCCTTGATCAGGTCCAGGTAGCGACGCAGGATGCGGTCTTCGTTGAGCACCTGAACATCGTCCAAGGCGCTCAGGATCGCGTGCTCCAGGCGTTGCTGCTTGTCGTCCAGGTCGTCCTGGGTGAGCTTGCGCGCCAGGTAGAAGCGGGTCTTGAACAACCGGGTCAGCTCGCGGGCGATGTCGGTGTGGTTGTTCAGGGTACTGGCGATGTAGCCCAGGTCGAAGCCCAGGCGGATCTGCTTGAGGTAGCGGGCATACGCGCGCAGCAGTGCCACATCGCGCCATGGCAGGCCGGCGGTCAGCACCAGGCGGTTGAAGGCGTCGTTCTCGGCGTCGCCGCGGACAATATGGATGAACGCATCCTGCAAGGTGTCGTTGAGCTGCTGGATATCCAGGCTCAGGCCTTCGCTGTAAGTGAAGGCGAAGTCATGGATCCAGTACTCACGGCCATTGGCGTGACGCAGGCGATACGGGAACTCGCCCAGTACGCGCAAACCGAGGTTTTCCAAAATCGGCAGGACATCGGACAGCGCCAGCGGCGTGTCGGCGTGGTACAGCTTGCAATGCAGGGTACGCTCGCCAACCTGGGTCAGCGGCTGGTAGAAACTCATGGCCAGCGGCTTGCTTTCGGACAGCCCCAGCACATGCTGCAGGTCGACCACGGCCGAATGCGCAGCAAAGCGCTCGCGGTAGCCCGCCGGGAAGCCTTTGGGGAAGTCCGCCAGGATATTGGTGCCCTGGGCTTCGCCGAAATTCTCCACCACCAGGGTTGAGTAGTCGTCGTGCCACGAGCGGCACGCCTGGATCACTTCGTTTTCCAGTAGTTGCGGGTCGATGTCGATGCGGTTCTTGGGGTCGACCCGCAGAATCAACTGCACCCGCGCCAGTACCGACTCGGAGAAGAAGGTCCAGAACTCGCAATCGCTGGCTTTGAGGCGCTCCATCAGCACCTGCTGGATCTTCTGCCGCACTTCAGTGGAGTAGATTTCACGCGGCACATAAGCCAGGCAATAGCAGAAGCGGCCGTAAGGGTCCTTGCGCAGGAACACGCGGATCTTGTTGCGCTCCTGGATCTGCACGATGGACATGACGGTGCTGAACAGCTCGTCGATCGGCGTCTGGAACAGGTCGTCGCGCGGCAGCACTTCTAGCACCTGGGCCAGTTCCTTGCCCAAGTGCGCCTTGGGATCGAAGCCCGAGCGGCGCTCCACTTCGGCAACTTTCACCCGAATGTAGGGGATGGCATGCACGCTCTCGCCATACACCGTAGAGGTGTACAGGCCCATGAAGCGGTGCTCCTTGACCACCTTGCCGTCGGCGTCCAGCTGGCGGATCGACACGTAGTCCGGGTAGGCCGGGCGGTGCACACGGCTGGGCAGCGCGGCCTTGGCGAAGGACAACAGCAGCGGCTCGTTGAGGTAGGCCACAGCGTAGTCTTCGATACGCAGTTCTTCAGGCGTCAGCCCTACGCGCAAACGCCGCGGCAGGCCGAGGAAGGACTGCTCGTCATAGACCATCTGGCCGCCATCGCTGCCGCCCTGAACGGTGAACTCTTCGTAGCCCAGGAAGGTGAAATGGTTGTCCAGCAGCCACTCGAGAAACGCCTTTACCTCGCCTTTGTCATGCTGCGCCGGGCCGAAGGCGGTCTGCTCTACCTTCGCCACGACGTCGCGCAGCTTGGCCTTCATCGGCTCGAAGTCGGCTACCACCACACGCACTTCGGCCAGCACCTGCTCGATCTCGCGGGCCAAAACCGTCAGTTCGGCGGCGTTGGCGCAACGGTCGATCTCCAGGTACATCAGCGACTCATGGCGCACGCCCTCGCCGTGGGTACCCTTGGGCAGCAGCTCAAGCAGCTCGCCTTTGGCGCCACGGCGCACGCTCAGGACCGTGGTCTGCAAGGTGTGGATGCTGTAGCCGCGACGGTTGAGCTCGGTGCGCACCGAGTCGACCAGAAACGGCAAGTCGTGGTGCAACACCTCGACCACGGTGTGGGTCGACTGCCAGCCATTGCGTTCGTAATCTGGGTTGTACACCCGCACTTGGGGTTGTTCGGCGTCAAAGCGCTCGATGATGCGCCAGGCAGAAAGGGTACAGCCAGCCAGGTCGGAAAGCCTGCGCTGGGTGAGTTCGTCCAGAGAAATGATGCCGAAGAACTGTTCGGCGAACAGCGCCACTTGTGGCAGTGCCTGCTCGCTGATGTGCTGCGCCAGAGCCGCTTGCAGTTGATGCTGGAAGTCGGCCTTGCTGGCTGCGGTGAAAAACGCCATCTGTGGTACTCCGCTTGGGCTTTGTAATAATTGAAGCGTCGCTCGCGTGCGCCGTGTACGGATCAACGATAGCCAACCCGTGGCAAGGCGGACGGTTATAACCAGGCGTTGAACGTGCAAAGCACGCCCAGGTCTCGCCGAAGCTTAACGACTGAGTAGTCACCAACGCTTGCAGCGCTGCGACAATTTCGGTCAAGGGGCGGTAACTTTACGTTTATGGATGCCTGCAAGACTGTCAGAATTCCCTTCCGTTTCCTTTGACCTGAGCCTGTTCATGCAAATCAAGACCGCCCTGCTCTTCGCCACCCCTTGCGATGACGAGGAAGACAACATGGCGACCCTCTGCTGCCACAGCGACAAGGGTCAGATGTTCCTACTTACCCGCTATCCGGATGAAGACACGGTCGACCTGACCCTGGATGACGAGCCCTCGACGCTGGATGGACTGAAAGTGACGCTGACCGCCCAGCGCCTGCTGATCGAAGTGGCGGCCGGGGATCGCGATGCGCTGAGGGGGGATGAAGCGCTGGAGATCATCCTGACCAGCGAGCTGAGCGACATGGACGAGGTGAAGGAGACACTGCAGAACATTCTTGAGGGGACGGGGACGTTTGTCTGCGAGGTTTGAGGGAGCAGCCCGCTCCCACAGGGGGCTGGGCGGGCTTTAAAGATGGCGAGCAAGAAAGCTGCTCTTACCTGACCGCCATGCCAGCGCGAGTCTGCTCCAGCTGCGCCTCGAACCACTGCAACACCGCCGTGCAGGCCGGGTGCGCCGCCCCGCTGTCGCGCAACCAGAGTGCATACACCCCACCGGTCTTCAGCGGCTCGCCAAACGGCACGATCAGGTCACCCCGGGCCAGCGCATCGTGCGCCAGCACCTGGTCTGTCATGGCCACACCCAGGCCGCGCGCGGCGGCATCCAGCGCTAGGTCGTCAAGGTTGAACATCAGGTGCTTGTAACTGCGCTCGGGGCGATCCTGATGCGCCTGCAGCCACAGGGTCCACTCATGGCGCGCGGTCGAGCCGTGGATCAGCGCATGATCACCTAGCGCGTGCAGCGAACGTGGCGGTAACTGTCCGTCGCCCAGGCGCGGCGCGCAGACCGGGACCAGGTACTCATCGAACAACACCGTCAACGGCCGCTCATCAAGGCCATCACGCAAGTACAGCACATACGCATCGCAGTCCCCGCTGGTTTCCACCACCTCCCCGCTCACGGTCTCGATCGACAGGCATAACGACGGATTCAGCGCATAAAAGCTGCTCAGCCTGGGCAGCAACCAGCGCACCGCCAACGAAACGAAAATGCGGATACGAAACGGTCGGTCCACGGGCGCCGGCGAAAGCCGTTGCGCCAAAGCCCGCAGGTCGTTCAGGGCTTCGCATGCCACCGCATAGACATCACGGCCATGTTCTGTCAGCGCCACTTTGCGGCTGGTGCGATCAAACAGCGCCACACCGTAATGCTCCTCCAACTGCTGAACCTGGCGGCTGATCGCGCTCTGGGTCAGGTGCAACTGCCTGGCAGCCTCGGTAAAGCTGCTGCTGTCCGCTACGTGGATGAGCGCCTGAAGGGCTTGAAGCGAGGGAACACGAAAGATTTTATCCATGCGTTTCAAGAATAGCTGAATGAAATATTAACGTTAGAAACATAGCCACAGCCCTCGTAAATTAGGCCCTGAAGGCGCACCCAAGACAAACACCGATTACCCGTGCGCATTGATTGTGGAGAAGCTGATGGCAATCGACAACCGCTGTGGATGGATTGCGCTGGCGGGCGAGTCTGCCCCGCACCCGCGCCTCGAAGGCCAGCACACCTGCGACTGGCTGATCATCGGCGGCGGCATCACCGGCCTCGCTGCCGCCCACACACTGGCCGCACGCTTCCCGGGGCAACGCATCGTCCTGCTTGACCGGCAACGCGTGGCCCAGGGCGCTTCGGCACGCAACTCGGGCTTTGCCGTCAGCCATGAGCTGCCCTCGCCCGACGAATTGCTCGGCAACCCCGGTTTTGCCAGCTTTGAAGTGGCCTCGCGCATTGGTGTGGCTGCGGCCCAGGAGGTGCGCCAGCGTATCGCCGAACTGGGCATCGCCTGCGAGTACGATGACGGTGGGTACCACTTCGCCGTGCATCGGCCCGCACACTTGCAACAGGCCGAGGCCGTGATTCGCACACTCGAAGCCGTTGGCGCCAGCGCCCGCTACCTGGAAGGCGAAGCCCTGCAACAACGCCTAGGCAGCGGTTTCTACACCCGCGCCATCCATTGCGCCGGCGGCAACGCACTGCTACAGCCGGCCAAGTACGTACGTGGCCTGGCAGACAGCCTGCCCAAGGCGGTGGACGTTTACGAGCACAGCGCGGTGCAAAACCTTCGCCGCGCCGGGCAAGGCTGGCAGGCCCGCACCGATACTGGCGTGATCAACGCCACCCAGGTGCTAGCCTGCGTCGGCGCGTTTTTGCCCAGGGTCGGCGTGCACCAGAGCGGCACCTTCCCGCTGGAACTGAGCGCCAGCATCACCCGCCCACTCACGGAGCCTCGCTGGCAAAACCTGTTCGGCGAGCGCACCTGGGGCGTGCTGTCGACCTTGCCGGGCGGCGCCACCCTGCGCCTGCTGCCGGGCCGACGGCTGCTGATTCGCAACACCGTGGAGTACCGCCAGCGCGACCTCAATGGCGCGCAACTGCAGGCCCGCCGGCAACAGCATCTGCAAGGGCTGGAAAAGCGCTTCCCCGGGCTGTCCGCCAAAGACCTCGAATACACCTGGACCGGCCACCTGAGCGGCACCCGTTCCGGCGAGCCTTGCTTCGCGCGGATCGATGAAGGGCTGCATGCCGTGGCCGGCTGCAATGGTTCGGGGGTCGCGCGCGGCACGCTGTGGGGCAGGCTGCTGGTTGACATGGCCAGCGCCTCGACCTCAGCGCTGCTCACCGACGTGCTCGGCCAGGCCCAACCCGGTTACCTGCCGCCCCGCCCGTTCTTCGATATCGGCGCATCCCTGCGCATGGCCTGGGAAGTGCGCCGCGCGCGGCTAGAACGTTGACCGCCATGAGTACTTGCGCACACTTACAACAACAGAGGGCAAGATGATGAAACGTACCTGCATGGCCGTGCTGTCCGCGGCGTTGTTCAGCCTGACGGCCCAGGCCGCCGAGTCGGTGAATATCGCCAACTGGAGCGGTTACATTGCCGATGACACCTTGGCAGAATTCGCCCGCCGCACCGGCATCCAGCCCACCTACGACCTGATCGACAGCAACGAGACGACCGAGGCCAAGCTGATGACCGGCGGTAGCGGCTACGACCTGGTCAGCCCGTCCAACCATTTTCTGCCCAGGCTGATCAAGGCCGGCGCCATCCAGGAGCTCGACCGCAGCAAGCTGCCCAACTGGCACAATCTCGACCCCAAGCTGATGCAGCTGCTGGAAACCAGCGACCCTGGCAACCGCCATGCCATCCCCTACATGTGGGTGACCACCGGCATCGGCTACAACGTCGACAAGATCAAGGCCATCTTCGGCAATACCGATGTCACCCAGTCTTGGCAAATGCTGTTCAACCCGGAAAACATCCGCAAACTCAGTGCCTGCGGCGTGGCGTTCCTCGACAACCCGACGCAGGTGTTGCCCATCACCCTCAAGGTATTGGGGCTCGACCCGCACAGCCAGCGCCCTGAAGACCTGAAACAAGCCGAAGCGGCGCTCATGGCGATTCGCCCTTCGATCAGCTACTTCCATCAGTCCAAGTACGTCAGCGACCTGGCCAACGGCAACATCTGCGTCGCGATCGGCTTCAGCGGCGATGTACTGCAGGCAATGAACAGCGCGCAGCAGGCGAACAACGGCGTGCACCTGGGCTACAGCATCCCCCGTGAAGGTTCGACAGTAGCGGTGGACATGGTGGTCATACCAAAAGCTGCGCCGCACCTGGATGCGGCCTATGCCTACCTGAACTACCTGCTCGACCCCCAGGTCATGGCGCATATCAGCAACGCGGTGAAGTACCCCAATGGCAATGCGGCGTCATTGCCGTATGTGGACCCGGTACTGCGCGACAACCCTGCGGTGTACCCACCCCAGGCCGTGCTGGATACGCTGTTCCCGATCCAGACCTTGTCACCGGCGGGCATGCGCTTGAGCACCCGTTTGTGGACCCGGGTGATCAGCGGCAAGTGAGCGATGCGGGGGCTCCGGTTACTCGACGAACTCGACGTAACTGGATTCCCCACCCCCTGTCGCGCCCGACAACCAGCCCCAAACGAAGTGCAGCGTGGTACGACCGGCGTGATCCACCCCTAGCGTACCGCGCGACCAGCCAGCCAGCATTTCACCCTCCGTGGTTAAACACTGAAAAAGCAGTTCGAGGGTGTCGGGGCCTGTCACCCGGCCTACCTGGCTGCCGATACGGATACGGCCGCCCTGGTAATGGCTGGTAATGGCGCCTTCGTCGACAAAATAATGAAAAATCGTGCCCGTGCCTGATAACCCTTGTGTGTTGTTCGCTACCGCGAATCGGCGATTGTGCAAGCGCTCGCCGACCTGTGAATTCGCATTCTCCATCAGTGTCGTGTCCTTCCAGTGAGAGATCCATTCCAGCCTGTGCACACCTTAAACCAGAACGATCCCTGCTGGGCGTATTGCGCGGTTGTATGACCTGATGACCACCACCGACCGTCTGAACACGTATGATGCCTGGCCCACAATGGCCGATACGGAAATCATCATGCTCCCGGACAAGGCGTGCGCAGTCGTCCTCTCACCCTCGGCGCAGCCCGGCATTCTGTTGTTCCGCCATCCGCAGGCGGGCGTGCAACTGGTCAAGGGCTCCATCGAAAACGGCGAAACGCCGAGGGAAGCCGCCCTGCGTGAATTGGCTGAAGAGTCTGGCATCCAAGACGCCACGATCAAAGACGACCTGGGGTGCTGGGATGCCGGCCATCTTGGGCAGACCTGGTCGTTTCACCTGTGCCGGGTGGAGGGTGCTGTACCTGAACGGTGGTCCCACCAGACGCTGGACGACCATGGCCACACCTTCGCGTTTTTCTGGGCTTCGCTTGATCATTTGCCCTATTCCGAGTGCCACCCGGTCTTTCAGCGAGCGCTGAGCTTCGTGAGCGAAGCGCTGAAACGGGGCGGCCACTGGACCGTATAACAGGGCCAGGTGATCGCTCACTGCACACGCACCCCGAGGCTGTGCTCGGCCTCTGCCAATTGTTGTTTGCGCAACGAGATCAGCCGGTGATCCCGCGCCAACCAGGTGTAGATCGCCGGCAGCACGAACAAGGTGAACAGCGTGCCGATCAACATGCCGCAGACAATCACCACGCCAAGGCCGAAGCGGCTGTTGGCCCCTGCTCCACTGGCAAACAACAGCGGTATCACGCCGAAGGTCATCGCCGCCGTGGTCATCAACACCGGGCGCAGGCGAATCTGCGCGGCGCGGATGATGGCCGCCGCACGATCAAGGTTGTCGCGCACCTGAATTTCGTTGGCGAACTCCACCATCAGGATGCCGTGCTTGCTGATCAGCCCGATCAGCGTGACCAAGCCGATCTGCGTGTAGATATTCAGCGTGGCCCAGCCCAGCGCCAGCGGCAGTAAGGCACCGCAGATCGACAGGGGCACGGTCACCAGGATGATCAGCGGGTCTACCAGGCTTTCGTACTGCGCGGCCAGTACCAGGTAGATCACCACCAAGGCGGCAAGAAACGCCCACATCAGGGCAAAGCCTTCCTGCACATACTGGCGCGACTCCGATTGCCAGTCATAGCTGAAACCGGGCGGCAGCTCGGCGGCAAGCTGCTGCAGATACGCCACGGCCTTGCCCATCGAGACACCGGGCGCGGGGATGGCCTGCAGGGTGCTTGCATTCTGCTGGTCGAATTGCAGAAGGCGGTTAGGCGCGACCTGCATGTCCAGGCGCACCACCGTGGACAGCGGCACCAGGCTGCCATCTTCGGCCCGCACGTACTGGCGATTCAGTGCCGACGGTGTCAGGCGCTGGTCCTGAATGCTTTGCGGGATCACGTCATAGGCGCGGCCGAACAGGGCGAAACGGTTCAAGTACTGCTCGCCCACCAGCACGCCCAGGGATTCCCCGATGGCCTGCATGCTGATCCCAAGGCTCGCGGCCTTGGCGCGGTCGATGCGGACGTTCACCACCGGGTTGTTGTAGTCCAGATCGCTGTCCACCACGCTGAACAAACCGCTCTCGCGGGCGCGCTGCTTGAGCACTTCCATCGTCTGGTACAGCACCGGGTAATCCTGGGCACTGCGCAACACCATCTGTACCGGCAAGCCACCACTGGAACCTGGCAACGACGCCACCTGGAAGGCGAAGATACTGCTCCCTTCGATGTCCGCAACCGCCTGTTGCAACTGCGCCTGGATCTGCGCGGCAGAACGCTCGCGCTGCTGCCATGCGCTGAGGTTGATGCCACCGAAACTGGCCGCCGTGCCGTCGGTGCCGTTGATGATCCAGGTATCGGTGGTTTCGGCAATCGACTTCATCACGTGGTCGAGTTTGCTGGCGAAGCGCTCCACATAGTCCAGGCTCGCATGTTGCGGCGATTTGATCGCAGTCAGCACCGCCGCCTGGTCCTCCGGCGGCGCCAACTCGCGCTGCGGCAACAGGTACAGCCAGGGCAGGCTCAGGCACACCAGCAGGGCAACGCCCGCGCTGATCCAGCGCCGCGACAAGGTGTAAGCCAAGACCTGTGCGTAGGCCGCCGTCAGCCCACCGAACACCCTCTCGGCGAAGTGGGCCATGGCGCCGTCCTGCTGGCCGGGCTTCAACAGCAGCGAACTCATCACCGGCGATAGCGTCAGCGCCACGATGCCCGAAACGATTACCGCCCCTGCCAAGGTCAAGGCGAACTCACGGAACAGCGTGCCGGTCAGCCCGCCCATCAAGCCAATGGGGGCGTACACGGCGGCCAGGGTCAGGGTCATGGCGATCACCGGGCCGGCGATTTCGCGCGCACCGGCCAACGCCGCCGCCACGGGCGTCTGCCCCTCTTCGATGTGACGGTGCACGTTTTCTACCACCACGATGGCATCGTCCACCACCAGGCCGATAGCCAACACCATCGCCAACAACGTCAGCAAGTTCAGGCTGAAGCCGAACGCCAGCATCAGCCCCGCCGCCCCGAGCATCGACAAGGGGATGGCCACCACCGCAATCGCCACGCTGCGCAGCGACCCCAGGCACAGCCAGATCACCAGCACGACGATCAGCATCGCCTCCACCAGCGTGCGTAACACCTCTTCGATCGAAGCCTCGATGAACCGCGCGGTTTCATAGGCCAGCGCCACCTTCACGCCGGGCGGGAGGGTTTGCTGGATCTGCGGCAGCAACTCGCGAATGCCTTCCACGATCACCAGCGGGTTACCCGACGGTGTCGGGAACAACCCCAGGTGCACCGCAGGCTTGCCATCCATGGTGGCACTGGTGCGGGTGGCCGCTGCGTTCAATTCGACAGTGCCCACATCACGCAAACGCACAAGGTCCGTGCCATCGTTGCGAATGATCAGGTCACGGAAGTCTTCGACGCGGGTCAGGTCGGTATCGACCTGGATGTCGGCCAGCACGAACTGCCCACGCACCTGCCCCGGCGTCGCCTGGTAGTTGTTGGCCCGCACCGCTTGCGCGACGTCGGCAGCAGTCACCCCACGTCCGGCCATCTGCTCGCTGTCGAGCCACAGGCGCATGGCCAGGTTCTGCCCGCCGAAGGTCTGCACCTTGGCAACGCCGTCGATCCCCGAAAGCAGCGGCTCGGCCACCCGCGACAGGTAATCACTCAGCTCTGGGATAGACAGGCTCTCGCTGGAGAAGCCCACATACGCGACTGCCGTGGAGTCACCCGCAGACAGCTCCACCACCGGGTCGTAGGCTTTCTCCGGCAAGCGGTAGCGCACCTGGTTGACCTTGGCCATGGTCTCGGCCAGCGCCTGGGTCGAGTCCCGATTGAGCACCATGCGCAGGGTAATCAGGCTGCGCCCCTGCAGCGACGATGAAGACATATAGTCCACGCCCTCTACCGAGGACACCGCCTGGCTGATCGGCTGGGTCACAAAACCTTGCATCAGTTCGGCGGAGGCACCGGGGTAGTCGGTACTGATGGTGATCGTCGCACTCTCCAGCAACGGGTACTGGCGCACCGGCAGCTTGCCCAGGGCGAACAGCCCCATCAGCACGATCAGGCTGCTGACCACCAGCGCCAGCACCGGGCGGCGCACGAAGATATCGGTGAATTTCACGATTGATGCCCCCCGGCCCGGTCCAGCAAGCTGTCCTCAGCCACCTGCTCGACCTGCATGCCATCACTCAATTTCAGCTGGCCAGAAACCACCACCCTGTCGCCCGGCGCGAGGCCCGAGATGATCTCCACACGCCCCTGCCAACGCTCACCGGTCGTCACCCGCACCCGGCTGACGCTGATCCCGCGCTGCTGATCCTGCGTGGCAATGAACACCGTCTGCCCGTAGGCGGTATAGGTAATCGCGGTTTCCGGCACGGCCAGCACCCTTGACGGCTGCGTGGCGGGCAGACGCACGCCGGCATACATGCCCGGTTGCAACTGCCCGTCCAGGTTGGGCAAGGCGGCCTGCACCTGGACCAGCCGCGACTTGCTGACCAGCGGGTCGACCGCTACTACCCGGGCCTGAAACGCCCGCCCCCGCGCCGCATCGACCGTCAGCTCCAGCACCTGCCCGACACTGACCTCGGGGGCAGCCTGTTCGCTCAGGGAAAAATTGACGTGCAGTTGGCGCGTGTCCGTCAGGCTGGCAATCGCTTCGCCAGCGCCCAGGTACTGGCCCTGGTGGACACGGCGGATGCCGACCTTGCCTGCGAACGGTGCGCGTATGGCTTTTTGCGCAATCAGCGCTTCGACATGCTGCAGTTCGCCCATGGCCACATCCACGGCCGTGGTCGCGTTGTCCAGCAACTCCTGCGAAACGGCATTCAGCGCACGCAGCTTGCGCGCACGCTGCGCCGCGATGTGAGCATTGCGCAGCTTCGCCCGCAGTTGCACCCGCAGGGCCTGCTCGGGCGCATCGTTGAGCTGCACCAGCAACTGCCCGGCGCTGACAGCCTGCCCAGACTCAAACGCGATCTGCGTGATGCGCCCTGGCGCCTCGGCGGCCACCTGTACCTGATTGACGGCTTCCAGTTCCCCCGACGCAAAGGTGTTGCGCGCCACCTCGACCTGCTCAACCGTGGCCAGTGCAACCTTGGTCGCCGGCCAGGCCGCCACCGCCTCGCCCGATGCATGGCTACCCGTCAGCGCGTATACGCCGACCAGCACGCATGCCACTGCGCCAGCCCAGGCCATAAGCATCCTTTTGTTCATGCATTGCTCCGATCATCAGGGGAAAGCAGTTGCGGGAAAGATCGGGCAGGACTATAAGAGCTCAACTTAACTTGAGGTCAACAGGCGTGCCAGCAAGAACAGCAACTGACAGCTCGCGGCAACTGACCGTGGGCGAGGTGGCCAGACGCAGCGGGGTGGCGGTGTCCACCCTGCACTTCTACGAGTCCAAGGGCTTGATCGCCAGCACCCGCACCGGCGGCAACCAGCGGCGCTACCCCGCCTTGGTGCTGCGTACCATCGCCATCATCAAGGTGGCGCAGCGCACGGGGATTCCCCTTGAAGAAATCAAGCGCGCCCTCGGCCGGTACCCCCCTAACAGCAAACTCACGGCCGCCCAGTGGGGCGAAATGTCCTCGGCCTGGCGAGAAGACCTGAACGCCCGCATTCGCACCCTGCAAGCGCTGCGCGACAGCCTGGACAACTGCATTGGCTGCGGCTGCCTGTCGCTTGAAGACTGCCCGCTGCGCAACCCCGAGGATGTGTTGGGCAAGGACGGTGCGGGGGCCAGGATCCTGGAAGGCAAAAGTGTGTAAGCGAGAGGCTGCTTACCAGAACGTTCCGCGCAACGTGAGCATATGGTTGCGCTTTTCTGCGTACCAGTTGCCGGACGCCGAGGAGCCCAACGTGGCGTAGTAGGTCTTGTCGAAAATGTTGTTGGCGTTGTAAGCCAGCGTCCAGTGATCGTCGATCTGGTATTCGACCAACGCGTTCCACACGGCATAACCGCCCTGGCGATAATCGAATGGCTCCGAGCGCAGCACCTTGCCCGCGCCATCGATCACGCTGGCACTGCCGCTGACCAGGTTGGCGCTCTGTAAGGTTACGCCACCACCGACCTTGAAGCCGTGCAGTTGGCCAGGCAGTTGGTAAGTGCTCCAGAGCTTGAATTGGTGCTTGGGCGTGATGCTGCTGAAGGCCGTATTGTCCTGGCGGTTGCGGTTGTGGTTATAGGTATAGCCGGCCAGCAGGTTCCAGTCCGGCAAGACCTCCCCCGCCAACTCCATGTCCACACCCTTGCTGACCACTTCGCCCTGGGCCAGGTAGCAGCAGTTGCCGCCGAACAGGACGTTGGTCAGTTCGTAGTTCGGGTCGACCACAGCTTCGTTGTCCCGCTGGGTGTAGTACAACGCCACGGAGGCGTTCAGCGCCCCGTTGAACAACTCGCCCTTGAGGCCTGTCTCGTACGTCTTGCCTTTCATCGCTTCGATCGAGCTGCCTGGCAACGGACCTTGCAGCTTGTTCTGCTGTGGCTTGTAGATTTCCGAGTAGCTGACATATGCCGACCAATCATCGCTCAGGTCGTAGACCAGGCCGCCATAAGGCACCAGTTTGGTGGGTTCGCGGGTAGAAATATCGGATTCCACCGACCACACACCCTCGTCACGTGCCCGGTACAGCTGTTCGAAGGTGTAGCGCTGTGCACGTGCACCCACGATCAAATGCAGCGGTTCGGCCAGATGCAGGCGCAAGGTCGAGTACAGGCCGTACTGCGTCTGGGTGTTGGGGTTGTAGTCACGGTAGAAGTCCTTGTTGGTCGGCGGCATCACCCATGGCGTGGCGCCTGGGTTGAACACGTCGATGGGGCCACCGGAGCCGGCTGACTGCAGGGTGCCTTCCCACTGGCTGGTGATCTTCTGGTAATCGACGCCCATGAGGAATTCATGTTGCCGGTCGAAGGCCCGAAATTTGCCGGCAACGTTGACGTCCCAAAGCTTCTGGTCACTGCGGTACTGGTTGACGTTGCCTGTCCAGGCGGGGCCCACCAGGGTCACCGGGTTGACCGCGCCGAAGTTGAATGCGCTCTTGCCAAACCCGGAATCCAAGGTCTGGGTGTAGGTGATGTTGGCTTTCCAGTCATCGTTGAAATCGTGGTCGAGCTTGGCGAACACTTCCTGGGAGCGGCCGTCCAGGTACGCCCAGTTCTGCGTCAGGCTGCTATTGCGAGAGAGCCCCAGGTCGGTGCCGCTGCTATAGCGCGGCAGCCCGGTGCCGGAACCGGTTTCGTGGATGCGCTCGGAGCGACCACCCAGGGTCAGGCGGGTGTCAGGCAGGATATCGGCCTCGAGAATGCCATAGATGATCGGCTTTTCGGTCGCACGGTCGTCGAGCATGTACTGACGGTCGGTGTAAGCGGCGACCAATCGGCCGCGCAGCTTGCCATCGAAGCCGAGCGGGCCGGTCACGTCGAACTGAGTGCGGTAGTTGTCCCAGCTGCCGGCCGACATGTCGACCTTGAGCTGGTAGGTGTCCAGCGGGCGCTTGCGCACCAGGTTGATCATGCCGCCCGGGTCGCCGGTCCCCCCGAACAGCGCAGACGAACCACGCAGCACTTCAACGTGGTCGAACTCGACCATGTCGTAGCTCTTGTTCGAATAGAAACTCCCCGAGGTGGTCCCCAAGGCCATGGGCGCGGCACCGTCGATCTGGATGTTCTCGATCTTGAAGCCGCGCGAGTAGAAGTCCGATAGGCGGAAGTTGTTGTTCTTGACGGTGATGCCGGGTGTGACCTTCATGGCATCGGCCAGGTCAGTCATGCGGTGCTCTTCGATGATCTGGCTGGTCACCACCGACACCGACTGCGGCGTCTGACGCAAACTGGTGGGGGACTTCGAGCCGATACTGACCCGCTCGGTGGTGTACGAGCCGGTGTTCTCGGTCATCATGCCCATGCCCTGCCCCTGTATCACGGTGCTGCTCAGCTCCAGCGCCGAACCCGCATCGGGTGCCAGCGATTGCAGCGACCAGTTGCCATCCGAGGCCTGCACAGCCTTCAGCCCCGTCCCCTCCAGCAACAGGTACAGTGCCATTTCAACCGGCAACTGGCCCTTCACCGGGTGGGCCTGCTTGCCTGCCACCCACTGTGGCTCGTACGGCAAGCTGATGCCGGACTGTTCGGCAAAGCGGTTGAGCGCTTCGTCCAAAGGCGCCGCAGGCAAGTCGTAGCGCAGGGTGGGTTGGGCGGCTAGCACAGGCTGGCAAAGGCTCAGGCCAGAACCGATGAGCATGGCTTGGGTGAGCAGTGCTGGGCGAAAACGTGACAACAGATCCATCGAGGGGAGGCTCCTGAAAAAGTGTAGGTCTTTTTCTACTTGTCGAAGGCGCCGACAAAACCCCGTAATCGGACAGCACACTTTTTTCAGGCCGGTACGATGCGCACCCACAGTGACGTGCGCCAGATCAGGCGCACGGGGAGCGTGTGGCTGAGTGTGCGCAAGGCGTTTTCGCTGTCGTCAAGCTGGAACACCCCAGAAACCTTCAGCCCCGCCACCGCAGGGTCGCACCCGACCCAGCCCGTGCGCTGGCGGGCCAGCCGCTCGGCCAACTCGTGCAAGGGCATGGAGTGAGTGATGAGCAACCCGCGCGTCCAAGCCGACCCGTCGAACGTGGGTTGTTCGACCCGACGTGAATCGGCCGCATCGACCAGAAACTGCTCGCCTGCCATGGCACGCAATGCAGGCCGACCCGGCGCGAGGATGGCAACTGCCCCCTCATCGACCGTCAAGCGCGTGCGGCCGTTTTCCTGACACAGGTCGAAGGCCGTACCCAGTGCCTGGAACCGGGCCTGGGCCGTGTCCACACACAGCGCGCGTTGCAGAGGGTCGTGGCCGGCTTTCACGTAGACCTGGCCTTCGCGCAGTTGGATCAGGCGCTCGACCTGGTTGACGCGCACATCGACAGCACTCCTGCCATTGAGCTGCAGTTGAGTGCCATCGGCCAGTTGGACGCGACGACGCTCGCCGGTGGCCGTGCTGTAGTCGGCAAGGCTGACACGCCAGGGCGACTGCTGCACGGCACTACCGGCCATGCCCAGGCCAAGCAAACCAAGCGTGAGGGTTTTCAATGCTGCGCGTCGGCCTGGGTCGCCCAGCGTGCGGATGGCCACGCCCGAGGGCAGTTCGCGGGCCTGGGCAAAGCAGGTTTGCGCCTCCTGCAGGGCCTGCC
This sequence comes from Pseudomonas sp. E1MeOHC2, assembly GCF_058745025.1. Taxonomy (NCBI): domain Bacteria; kingdom Pseudomonadati; phylum Pseudomonadota; class Gammaproteobacteria; order Pseudomonadales; family Pseudomonadaceae; genus Pseudomonas; species Pseudomonas sp. E1MeOHC2. Next base: position 4,035,777 of record NZ_CP196675.1, on the reverse strand, counting down.
AGGTGGCCTCGTGCTGCGGGTCGGCTTGACGCCAGGCCAGGCACGCGGCGCACAACGCCGGCGCATGCTGGGATGATTCGAGCTTTACCTGCCAGTCGATCGCCTGGTCGAGCACCGGGTTGGTCATGGCGCGTGCATGATCTGGTAGCAATGCCGTATGGCCTTGGCCATGTACTTCTCGACGCTGCTCAGGCTGACGCCAAGGCGAATCGCGATGTCCTGATAGCTCATGCCTTCCAGTCGCGACAGCAGGAACGCCATGCGCGCTTTGGACGGCAGCCCATCAAGCAGGGCATCGATCTGCATCAACGTCTGCAGCAACATCAATTGCCGCTCGGCAGAAGGCGCCTCGGGTTCGGGCAGGTGCGCCAGTGCTTGCAGATACGCGGCTTCCAGCTTGTGACGACGAAAGCGGTCGATCAGCAGCCCTCGCGCCACGCTGCTCAACCAGGCTCTCGGCTGGCGCAGCGCAACAATCTGCTGCGGGCGTAGCAAGGCCTGCAGGAAAGTGTCCTGCGCGACATCACACGCCTGATCGCCGTAGTGCTGGCGGCGTTGCAGCCAGCTCAGCAACCAGGCGTGATGGTCGCGATACAGGGCATCGACCCCCTCGCGTGAAGGCGGTGCTGAAGCGGGCGGTGGCGACATTGTGAGCCTCGGTTCCAGGTCGAAACAGGTGCAGTTGCAAATGGTTCGCAATACTACGAGGTTTTGCCGCATCAGGTCACCCTGCAAATGACAGGATCAACGCGATGACACTTCGCTTGCATATGACACAACGTGTCATTAAGATCGCCATGTGTCCTGAAACCAAACCACGGCAATCAGGAAGTCATCGCCCTCATCGTGCAGGTAACCCTCATGACCACCACCATGCAGACCCCCAAGGACCAGCTTGTCAAACGTGCCCAGCAGCAAATGCTGACTGCGTTGGCCGACAACGCCTACACCCCGCGCCAGAAGCTCGCACTGACCTGCCGGATTCTGTTCGACGGCGGCCACGATTCGGGCCTGGCCGGGCAGATCACCGCACGCGCACCGGAACCTGGCACCTATTACACGCAACAGCTTGGCCTGGGCTTCGACGAGATCTCGGCCTCCAACCTGCTGGTCGTGGACGAAGACCTGGCAGTGCTGCAAGGCCACGGCATGGCCAACCCCGCCAACCGTTTCCACAGCTGGCTGTACCGGGCACGCCCCGACGTGAACTGCATCATCCACACCCACCCGCTGCACAGCGCGGCCCTGTCGATGCTTGAAGTGCCGCTGGCGATCTCGCACATGGACCTCTGCCCGCTGTTCGACGATTGCGCCTTCCTCAAGGAATGGCCAGGCGTGCCAGTGGGCAATGAAGAAGGTGAGATCATTGCCAGGGCCATCGGTGACAAGCGGGCGATCCTGCTTTCCCACCATGGCCTGCTGATCGCCGGGCGCTCGATCGAAGAGGCCTGCGTGCTCGCCCTACTGTTCGAGCGCGCCGCCAGGATGCAACTGCTGGCCATGGGCGCCGGTGAAATCCGCCCAATCCCCGAAGCACTTGGCAAAGAAGCCCATGACTGGATTTCCACGCCAAAACGCCATGGTGCAGCGTTCAGCTACTACGCGCGCCGTGCCTTGCGTGCCCATGGCGACTGCCTGGGCTGATTGAAGCTGTATCCCTTCCTGAACAACGGCAAAGGTGCCTGGTCATGTCTACACCTGTAATTCGCGGCGTCATCGGCTACACCATCACCCCCTTCGCAGCAGACGGCTCGGTCGATCTGAACGCCCTGGGCACATCCATCGACAGCCTGATCCAGGCCGGCGTGCACGCCATCGCCCCCCTGGGCAGCACGGGCGAAGGTGCTTACCTGTCCGAGGGTGAATGGGAATCTGTGGTGCGCTACAGCCTGGAGAAGATCGCAGGCCGGGTACCCAGCGTGGTCAGCGTTTCCGACCTGACCACCGCGCGTACCGTGCAGCGTGCCCGCCTGGCCCAGGCGTGCGGGGCCACGGCGGTGATGGTGCTGCCCATTTCCTACTGGAAGCTGACCGAGGCCGAGGTGGTTGACCACTACAAGGCGGTCGGCGCCGCGATCGACATTCCGATCATGCTTTACAACAACCCGGGCACCAGCGGCACCGACCTCTCGGTGGAGCTGATCCTGCGTATTCTGGGCGAAGTCGCCAATGTCACCATGGTCAAGGAAAGCACCGGTGACATTCAGCGCATGCACCGCCTGTACACCGCGACCGAGGGCAAGGTGGCGTTCTACAACGGCTGCAACCCGCTCACCCTCGAAGCGCTGATTGCCGGCGCCACGGGCTGGTGCACTGCGGCGCCAAACCTGATCCCGGCATTGAACCTGGCCTTGTGGGACGCCGTGCAAAACGGCGAGCTGGCAGAAGCCCGCGCACTGTTCTACCGCCAGTACGAGTTGCTGGCGTACATCACCCAGCGCGGCCTGCCCACCACCATCAAGGCCGGGCTGAACATGCTTGGCCTGGACATGGGGGCGCCGCGCCTGCCCTTGCAGCCGCTGGACCCACAAGGCAGTGCCTACCTGAAAGGGTTGCTGGGTTTGGCCTAAAAATTGACGCAATACCTGTGGGAGCAGGCAGGCCTGCTCCCACACCGTTAGCGCCTTACAGCCGACCTTGTTCACTACACAGACTTTCATCAATCACATAAGCACGGAGGCCATTTGTGACAACGCCTGCTCAAAACCCATCAGCCTCGCTTGGGCTTACAGACATCCTGCACCCTGCCATCGCCGGGCTGGTTTCAGTCATCGTCAACTACGGCGGCACGTTCATCCTGGTGTTCCAGGCGGCCAAAGTCGCCGGGCTAAGCCCGGAACTGACGTCGTCATGGGTCTGGGCTGTGTCGATCGGGGTAGGTATTACCGGGCTTGCCTTGTCCTGGTACAGCCGCGAACCGCTGATAACAGCCTGGTCCACCCCGGCAGCCGCGTTTCTGGTCACTGCACTGGCCAGCGTTCCCTACGCCGAAGCCATTGGCGCATACCTGCTGTCCGCTGCTGGGTTCGTGGTGCTCGGCCTGACCGGATACTTTGAAAGGCTGGTCCGGATCATCCCAGGCGGGGTCGCGGCAGGGTTGCTGGCCGGCATTCTTTTGCAATTTGGCATTGGCGCGTTTGCCGGCTTGTCGGTTGACCCCATGCTGGCCGGGTTGCTTATCGCGGCTTATGTGGTGTTCAAACGCTTTACTGCCCGCTACGCGGTCGTAGGCATCCTCGCACTGGGCCTGGCGTATCTGCTGATCCAGGGGCAGGCAGGCCTTTCACAGCTCACGCTGGAGATCGCCACACCAGTGTTCACTGCCCCGGCCTTTACCCTCAACGCGGCCCTCAGCGTAGCGCTGCCGTTGTTCCTGATCACCCTGACGGGGCAATACATGCCCGGCATGCTGGTGCTGCGCAACGACGGTTTCAAGACCAGCGCCAACCCGATCGTCGCAGTCACCGGCCTGGGCTCCTTGCTCATGGCACCCTTTGGCTCGCATGCGTTCAACCTCGCGGCCATCACCGCTGCCATCTGCACAGGCAAGGAAGCGCATGAAGACCCGGCCAAGCGCTGGATCGCGGGCATCGCCGCTGGCATCTGCTACATCCTGGTGGGGGTGTTCGGCGTAACGCTTGCCAGTGTGTTCATGGCACTCCCTGCAACGTTCATCACCACCCTGGCTGGCCTTGCCCTGTTGGGCACCATCGGCGCCAGCCTGGCCAGTGCGGTGGCCGATGCCAGCACACGCGAGGCCGCACTGATCACCTTTCTGGCAGCCGCCGCCAATATCACCCTGCTCGGCATTGGCGGGGCCTTCTGGGGGTTGGTCATTGGCCTGTTGGCCTACGCGGTATTGAATGGGCGCACGCCCACGCTCAGCCGTAAAAAACCGTGATCAACCCTGCGGATTTGCATGCACCACCCGCCCCGCCTCGCCTGGCCGATTGACGAACAGCACGTCCAGCGTGCTGTTGCGCAACCCCTTCACTGGGTTCCAGTGCGCCGCCGTGTGAATGTACTTGTCGCGCAGCAGGCGCTGTTCGTCCTCGGTCAGGCCAGCGTCGGGGCGGGTACCCAAGGCAAAGCCATGCAGCTTGCGGCTGATTTCCAGCAACTCATCCGGCACGCGATGGGCCTCATCGCTGCCCAATGCGGCAAATGGCACGTCGGCGCGCAGGGCCAGCTCGCGCATGATGCTGAGGTAAACCCGGGACAGATGCCCCGCGACCTGCCGCTCGCGATACAACGCCGCATACACCTGCTTTTGCGCCTCGGCCGGCTTGCCGCCGGCAATCGGCTGCTCCCAGGTCAGTACCCGCGGCCGCGGTTCACCCAGCTCGCCAAACGCCGATGCCAGGACGGCACTGACAGCCGAGTAGGCACGGGTGCGCTCGACATGGGTACGCACAGGCACCTGCTGCGATAGCGGCTTGCACAGCAGCACCTGTTCCTGCATGTACGGCAGGTAGCCCCCGCCAATGTTCGAGTGCACGCCAGGCACGACAATGTCACCGTCGCTGCACACCAAGGGGAAGTTGTGCCGGCGCTCGTCACCGGCCACCAACTGCACCACCTGCCGCGCAATGCCCTCCCCCAGGCCCAGGCGCAAACCACCATGGCTATCGTCGGCGGGGTCGAAGTCACCCTGCAGGGGCGCAACAATGGCTGCCACGGTATCGAACAGGCCGATGAAATTAAGGGTGATGCCACACGCGCTGCCCAACAGGCTGCCATCGCCATCATTCAAGACATTGGCCAGGTGCCTGGCGGCTGCGGCGCCACGACTGAAACCAAACAGGTCGAACTCGATGCGTTCGAGCCGCGATTGCGGATGCGCCGCGCACCAATCACGCAACAGCTCGCCGATCGCCCTCAAGGCCTCGGCCACCCGCGCCTCGACCCCGCTGCGCCCGCGCCCGGTAGCCGCCGCAAAGCTGGAGTCCGGCTTCCCCAGCGTGGTGCCGACGCCCTCGACATACAACTTGAGAAAAGCCACTGTGCCCGCCGCAGGGCACCCGCCTGCCGGGTAAAGCGCATGCAACAGGGCCACGTTGCTGCGGGCATTGCCATAGCTGGCACCGGCCAGATGCCCCGGCGCTTGGCCCCAGGCCATGGCGTTGCCCTGGTTGTTACCGGTGCCATCGAAGAACACGCCGACACGCAAGGTCATTGGCGCGGTTTTAGCTGAGGTACGGCTGCTGTCTTCCATCATCCTGCATCCTGCTTGCCCAAAGAGCACCAGCAGGCGTCAGTACCTAGCAACAAGCCATCAGCCGACTCCGAACCCTGCGCAGGACTTCTCGCTATCGCCACACCCGACGCGCTGGATAAATTTGCCAGCCGCCATTGGTCGCCACCCCCCCGGATAGATTAAAGTATCACCCCTTGCCGAGGCGGCTGCTCCCAGCCCGCCTGCGCCCCAATACCAGGAACCGTCGCCGATGGAACACCGTGAAGCGCTTATCGCGCTGCGCACCTTTCTTTCCTCCCAGATCCTAGGCCAGGAGAAGCTGGTCGAGCGGCTGTTGATCGTGCTTCTGGCCGACGGCCACATGCTGGTCGAGGGCGCCCCGGGCCTGGCCAAGACCAAAGCCATCAAGGAGCTCGCCGAAGGCGTCGAGGCAGAGTTTCATCGTATCCAGTTCACCCCCGACCTGCTCCCGGCCGACATTACCGGCACCGAGATCTACCGCCCGGAAACCGGCAGCTTCGTGTTCCAGCAGGGGCCGATCTTCCACAACCTGGTGCTGGCCGACGAAATCAACCGCGCCCCGGCCAAGGTCCAGTCGGCGCTGCTTGAAGCCATGGCCGAGCGCCAGGTCAGCGTGGGCCGTAGTACCTACGACCTGTCACCGCTGTTTCTGGTCATGGCCACCCAGAACCCCATCGAGCAGGAGGGTACCTACCCGCTGCCCGAAGCCCAGCTCGACCGCTTCCTGATGCACGTAAAAATTGGCTTCCCCGACGCCGCAGTGGAACGGCGCATCCTGCTGCAGGCACGCGGCGAGGCGCTGGGCGGCGAGACCAAGCCCGAGCGCCGGGTCAGCCAGCAGGCGATCTTCGCCGCGCGCAAGGAAATCCTTGGCCTGTACATGGCCGACGCCGTCGAGGAGTACCTGGTGCAGTTGGTGATGGCCACACGCACCCCGGCCAAGTTCGACACCGAACTGGCCGACTGGATCGCCTACGGCGCCAGCCCGCGCGGCTCGATTTCGCTGGACCGCTGCGCACGTGCCCACGCCTGGCTGGCCGGGCGCGACTTCGTCAGCCCCGAGGACATCCAGGCGGTGCTGTTCGACGTGCTGCGCCACCGCATCATCCTGTCGTTCGAGGCCGAGGCTGCGGGGATCGACCAGGACCGGGTGGTCCAGCGCATCCTCGACGTCGTCGCCGTTGCCTGAGCCCATGCCCACCACACAGCTGGCCGAACCCGGCATCCGTATCGGCCTTGCCGAGCTGATCGACATGCGCCACCGCGTGCGCGAAATCCAGCTGTTTTCCCGGCCCGGCCAGCGCAGCCCGCTGGTGGGCCTGCACCATTCCAAACTGCGCGGACGCGGTGTGGACTTCGACCAGGTGCGCGTGTACCAGGCAGGCGACGATGTGCGCAACATCGACTGGCGGGTCACCGCACGCACCCAGGAGCCGCACACCAAGCTGTTTCACGAGGAGCGTGAGCGGCCAATCTTCATTCTCGTCGAGCAGAGCCAACGGCTGTTCTTCGGCTCGGGGCTGATGTTCAAGTCGGTGCTGGCGGCCCAGGCCGCAGCGCTGTTCGGCTGGGCCGCGCTGGGCCACAACGACCGCATCGGCGGGCTGGTGTTCGGCGACAACGAACACCACGAAATCAAGCCACGGCGCAGCAAGCAGAGCCTGCTGCAGCTGCTCAACCGCTTGGCCAAGGTCAACCAGTCGCTGCACACCGAAGCCATGCCCCAGCCCGACAGCCTTGGCCTGGCCCTGCGCCGCGCGCGTGAAGTGCTGCGCCCTGGCAGCCTGGCCATCGTCATCTGCGACGAGCGTGCGCTGACCGATCAGGTCGAGCAACACCTGGCCATGCTGTCGCGCCACTGCGACCTGCTGCTGCTGCCGGTCAGCGACCCGCTCGACCACGCCCTGCCCGCTGCCGGCCTGCTGCGCTTTGCCCAGCGCAGCGCGCAACTGGAGCTCGACACCCTCGACGCCAGCCTGCGCCAGGCTTACCGCCAGCAGGCCGAGGCGCGTATCGAGCGTTGGGAGCTGATGGCGCAAAAGCTGCGCGTGGTGCTGATGCCGCTGAGTACACAAAGCGAAATGATCGAGCAACTGCGCGAGTACCTGAATGCTCAACGTCCGGGGAGCAGTAAATGAACCCGCTGGACCAGTTGAACCCGCTGATTGCTCCGCAAGCAGTCGGGCTGTGGCCACCGGCGCCGGGTTGGTGGGTGTTGCTGGCGCTGCTGCCGCTGCTTGCCTGGGGCCTGTGGCGCATACGCCGTTGGCGCCCGGGCAAACGCCGCATCGTGCGCGCCGAGCAACCGCTCGACCCGGTACGCGTGGCGGCCCTGGCCGAACTTGCCCGCCTGCCACGCCCCTATGACGGCGCCCCCGCCGGTGCCTGGCTGCAGCAGATCAACGCCCTGCTCAAACGCCTGTGCCGCAGCCATTACCCCGGTGCCAACAGCCATACCCTCAACGGTCGCCAATGGTTGGCATTTCTCGACAACCGCTGCCCGGCCGCCGGCCTGACCCGCTGGATGGTGCTGGTCGAAGGCGCCTACAAGCCTGAGTGCAAGCTCGACGACAAAGCCATCGTCGGGCTCAGCCAGGCCGTCGAAACCTGGATCCGCAAGCATGTTTGAACTGGCCTGGCCGTGGATGTTCGCCCTGTTGCCGCTGCCCTGGCTGGCGCGCCTGGTGCTGCCCGCCGCCGACAGTGGCGAGCCGGTGCTCAAGGTGGGTTTCCTGAATGAACTGGAGGGCCTTGCCGGGCGCCGGGCGCGGCTGAACCTGCCGACCTGGCGCCAGCAAGCGCCTTTCGTCGTCATCTGGCTGCTGCTGCTGCTGGCAGCCGCTCGCCCGCAATGGCTCGGCGACCCTGTACCGGTGGCGGCCAGCGGTCGCGACCTGCTGGTGGCGGTGGACGTGTCCGGCTCCATGGACTTCCCCGACATGCAGTGGAAGAACGACGAAATCAGCCGCCTCGACCTGGTCAAGGCGCTGCTCGGCGACTTTCTCCAGGACCGGGAAGGCGACCGGGTTGGCCTGATCCTGTTTGGCAGCCAGGCCTATTTGCAGGCGCCGCTGACCTTCGACCGGCGTACCGTACGCACCTTCCTCGACGAAGCGCAGATCGGCATCGCCGGCAAGAACACCGCCATCGGCGATGCCATCGGCCTTGCGGTCAAACGCCTGCGCGAGCGTCCGGCACAGAGCCGGGTCCTGGTGCTGATCACCGACGGTGCCAACAACGGCGGGCAGATCCACCCGCTGACCGCCGCCCGCCTGGCCGCCCAGGAAGGCGTGCGCATCTATGCCATCGGCATCGGTGCCAACCCCGAGGCCAGCGGCACCCCCGGCCTGCTGGGGCTCAACCCAAGCCTTGACCTGGACGAAGCCTCGCTCAAGGAAATCGCCGAGATAACCCACGGCGCCTACTTCCGCGCCCACGACGGCGCCGAGCTGGTCGCCATCGGCGACGCCCTCGACCAGTTGGAACCGGTGGCCCAGCAACCGACCCAGGCGCGCACCGCCAAGGCGCTGTATGCCTGGCCACTGGCCCTGGCGCTGTTGCTCAGTGTGCTGCTGGTGGTGGCCGTGCAATGGCCAGACAACCGGCTGCAGCGCTTGCTGCGCAAACCGCGCTTTCTGCAGCCGCACCCGGAATGGCGCCAGCGCCTCAAACGCCTGCGCCTGAGGAAACGGCGATGATCGAACTCTGGCCACAATGGTTGCGCCCCCTCTGGCTGCTGGTCGTGCCGCTGCTCGGCTGGCTGCTGTTCAAGCTTTGGCACCGGCGCAAACGCGCCGGACGCTGGCAGATGATCCTGCCACCGGCCTTCCATGCCGTGCTGCTCGGGGGCGGTAGCGGCAGCACCAGCAAGCTGCCCTGGGTAGCACTGGGCCTGGCCTGGGCGCTGGTGGTACTGGCCCTGCTGGGGCCGAGCTGGCAACGCGTGGAGGAAAGCCAGCAGCGCCCGGCCGACCCACTGGTCATCCTGCTCGAACTGACCCCACAGATGCTCGCCGAGGACAGCCCCCCCAACCGCCTGGAACAGGCCCGGCGCAAGGTCCTCGACCTGCTCGAACACCGCCGCGACAGCCAGACCGCGTTGATCGTCTACGCAGGCTCCGCCCACACCCTGGTGCCGCTGTCCGATGACCTGGGCACCACGCGCAATCTGCTGGAGGCGATCGACCCCTCGATCATGCCCAAACCTGGCCAGCGCGCCGACCTGGCGGTGCAAAAAGGCCTGGCCTTGCTGGCCCAGAGCGGCCTGGGCCAAGGCCGCCTGCTGCTGATCGGCTCATCGCTCACCGCGCCAGAGCGCCAGGGCATTGTCCAAGCCCTTGGCCGCCAGGGCCCGAGCCTGCTGATGCTGGGCATCGGCAGCCGTGACGGCGCCCCGGTGCGACAGGCCAATGGCGAATTCCTCAAGGATGAGCAGGGCGGCATCCTGCTGCCACGCCTGGACAGCGCCAGCCTCAAGGCATTTGTCAGCAGCACCGGCGGGCGCTACCGCAATGCCCGGATCGACGACCTCGACCTGCGGGGCCTGGGCCTGTTCGACAACCCGCGTGCCTCGCGCAGTGACGGCCAGACTTTGCAACTGGACAGCTGGGCCGACCAGGGCTACTGGTTGCTGATTCCGCTGTTGCTGCTGGCGGCCTGCGCCGGCCGTCGCGGCTGGCTGTTCTGCCTGCCGCTGTTGCTGGCCCTGCCGCAGCCAAGCCAGGCCTTCGAGTTCAACGACCTATGGCTGCGCCCCGACCAGCAAGGCCAGCGCCTGCTCGAACAAAACCGCCCGGCCAGCGCCGCGCGCCATTTCCACGACCCGCAATGGCGCGGCATGGCGCTGTACCAGGCCGGTGATTACGCCGGTGCCGCCCAGGCCTTCTCCCAAGGCAACACGGCGGCAGCGCACTACAATCGAGGCAATGCCCTGGCCCGCAGTGGTGAACTGGAAGCCGCCCTGGACGCCTACGAACAAGCCCTGGAGCGTCAACCCGACCTAAAACCGGCACTGGACAACCAGGCACTGGTCCAGCAACTGCTGCAGCAGCGCGAAGCCAAGGCCCAAGAGCAACCCGCCAGCAGCGAAGCCCAAGGCACACCCGGCAGCGAGACCGAAGGCAACAGCAGTTCGGCCAGCAGCCCGGCCCAGGGCACGCCCGGCAGTGACGAACACGCCAGCGCCGAAGCACCGGGCGAAGGCAGCAACAACAGCCAGGCCACACCAGGCAATCAGGGGGGCGCCGACGACAACGTCATCCAGCCCCCCCAGCGCCCGGTGTCGACCAGCCTTGACGCCGAACAGCGTCAAGCCCTTGAACAGTGGCTGCGCGAGATCCCCGATAACCCGGCGGAACTGCTGCGGCGCAAATTCTGGTATGAACAGCAATTGCATCAGGACAATCCACGATGAGTCGCTTCGGCGTCTTTTTCCTCGGTTTCTTATGGGCCTTGATGGCCCAGGCCGAACCGATGCTGCAAGCCAGCGTCGACCGTACCCGCCTGGAGGCTGGCGAAAGCCTGGAGCTGACCCTTGAAAGCCAGGACGTGACCCAGTTCGGCAAGCCCGACCTGCGTGCCCTGGAAGGCGACTTCGAGGTGCGAGGCACACGCCAGCTGAACAGCCTGCACACCCTCGACGGCGAGACCCGCGCCAGCACCCGCTGGATCATCACCCTGCTGCCACGGCGCAGCGGCAGCCTGCGCATCCCGGAGCTGCAGCTGGGCCAGTCACGTAGCCAGGCCATCGACCTGCAAGTACTGCAGGCCGATGCCAGCCGCCAGGACAGCGCCTCCCAGGTGTTCATCGAGGCGACCCTGGACAGCAACGAGGTCTACGTCCAGGCCCAGGCTGTACTGACCCTGCGCATCTACCATTCGGTGGCGCTGTATGACGACAGTAGCCTCAGCCCGCTGCAGCTGGAAAACGCCAAGGTCGAGCCACTGGGCGAGTCGCGCACCTACGAGAAGGACATCAACGGCGTACGCCACGGGGTGATCGAGACCCGCTACGCCGTCTATCCGCAGCAGAGCGGCAGCCTTGAGGTTCCTCCACTGACCTTTAGCGCCACCGCCGCTGCCAGTGTCGACAACGACCAGCCGCCCTCCGCCGCCCCCCGTGCCGGCCGCCAGGTCCAGGTCAGCTCGCTGCCGCTGCGCCTGTCCGTGCGCCCGATTCCGGCGGCCTGGCCGGCCGGAGCGCCATGGTTGCCTGCGCGCAGCCTGTCCCTCGAAGAACACTGGAACCCCGACCCAGGCAGCCAGCAGACGCAGATCGGCGATTCCCTCACCCGCAACATCACCCTGCGCGCAGACGGTTTGTCCAGCACCCAGCTGCCACCGCTGCCGGCTACCGAAATCACCGGCCTGCGCCGCTACCCCGACCAGCCGCTGCTGCGCAACGAAATCAACGACCGCGGCATGACCGCCAACCGCGAAGAGCGCGAAGCCCTGGTGCCGACCCACAGTGGCAAGTTGGCCTTGCCAGCGCTGGAAGTGTCCTGGTGGAACACCCGCGAAGATCACCTGGAGCACACCAGCCTGCCGGCGCGGACTCTGGACGTGCAGGACAACCCGGCCCTGAGCGCCGACACCCCGGTAGGCGACAGCCGATCTGCCAACGCCCTGCTATGGCCCTGGCAGCTGGCCACGCTGGTGCTGGCCCTGACCACGCTGCTCGGCTTCGCCTTGTGGTGGCGAGCACGTTCGCAACCGGCAGTGCTGCGCGCAGCGCAACAGGGCCCCAGCCCACGCACCCTGCTGGACGACCTCAAGCGCGCCTGCCAGGCCAACGACCCCCAGGCCACGCGCCAGGCGCTCGACGCCTGGGCCCGCCAGCAACCGCAGACCCTGGCGGAGATGGCGGCGCGCTTCGTGCCGTTATCCGATGCGCTGGATGGGTTGAACGGGGCGTTGTATAGCGAGAGTGGGCAGTATTGGCAGGGTGAGGATCTGTGGCGGGCAATCGGGACGATTCCGCCGGCCGAGCAGGTGCTACTGCCTTCGGGGGAAACGGGGAGCTTGCCGCCGTTGTATCCGAAATAAGGATTGGGGATAGGGTTTGGAGGTGCATGGCGCGGCATTTTCTGCGCCTATCAGATCGAGCGCCGCGCGGGCGGCGCTCGATCTGATAGGCGCTGCAAAACTCAAGACATGCACATGCACACCCACACGCCCCCGACATGCACCCTCCCCCCCCCATTGAGTTACCATACCCCCCTGCGCACCGCCCACCATCCAAGCCAAGCCCCCGCTTGCTCGACTCGACACCAACAGGTCATCCATGCGTCTGTTTCATACCTCCGACTGGCACCTGGGCCAAAGCCTGCACGGCCAGGAACGCGACTTCGAACACGCCTGCTTCCTCGACTGGCTGCTCAGCCAGCTGCACCTGCGCCAGCCGGATGCGCTGCTGATCGCCGGCGACATCTTCGACACGGTCAACCCACCGGTAAAAGCCCAGGAACGCCTCTACGACTTCATCGTCCAGGCGCATGAGCAACAGCCCAAGCTGGACATCGTGATGATCGCCGGCAACCACGACTCCGGCTCCCGCATCGAACTGCCTGCAGCGCTCATGCGCCGCCTGCGCACCCACGCCCTGGGCCGTGTGCACTGGCTCGACGAAGGCCAGCTGGATGCCGAGCGCCTGCTGATCCCGCTGACCAACGCCCGCGGCAAGGTCTGCGCCTGGTGCCTGGCCCTGCCCTTCCTGCGCCCGGCGGAAGTCACCGGCCCGCAGTTGGGTGACGACTACCTGCAAGGCATCACCCAGGTGCACCAGCAACTGATTGCCGCAGCCCAGCAAAAGCGCAAGAAGGACCAGGCCCTGGTCGCCATCAGCCATGCCCACATGGCCGGAGGCGCGGTGTCGGAGGACTCCGAGCGCAGCCTGATCATCGGCAATGCCGAAGCCTTGCCGGCCAAGCTGTTCGACAAGGCCATCAGCTATGTCGCCCTGGGCCACCTGCACAAGCCGCAGAAGGTCAACCGCGAAGAACGCATTCGCTACAGCGGCTCGCCGATCCCGCTGTCGTTCGCCGAAATCAACTACCCCCACCAGGTGCTGGAGGTTGAGCTGGACGGCGCCGAGCTGGTCAGCGTCGAACCGCGCCTGGTGCCCCGCGCCGTGGCCCTGCAGCGCATCGGCCCGGCGCCGCTCGGCGAGTTGCTCGAACAACTGGCCGAACTGCCGGTGATCGACCTGCTCGAAGACCCCAATCGCCAGCCCTGGCTCGAAGTGCGCGTGGTGCTGGACGAACCGCAGCCCGACCTGCGCCAGCAGATCGAAGGCGCCCTGCAGGGCAAGGCCGTGCGGCTGATCCGCATCGGCGCCGAATACGCCGGGCGCGCCAGTGCCGAGGACGACGCGCTGGCGTTCGTCGAACTGTCCCAGATGACCCCGCAGGACCTGTTCAGCCGCGCCTGGGAACAGGCCTACGGCAACCCCGCCGATGAACAGGCCCTGGCCGACTTCGCCCTGCTGCTGCAGGACGTCCAGCTGGAAGAGGAACAGCCATGAAGATTCTCGCCATCCGCCTGAAGAACCTGGCATCCCTGGCCGGCCCGATCGACATCGATTTCACCGCCGAACCCCTGGCCAGCGCCGGCCTGTTCGCCATCACCGGGCCTACCGGTGCCGGCAAAAGCACGCTGCTCGATGCCCTGTGCCTGGCCCTGTTCGGCACCGTCCCGCGGCTCAACGACATCGGCCGCGAAGCCAAGGTGCCGGACGCCGACGGCGAAATTCCGACTTCCGACCCGCGTAACCTGGTGCGCCGGGGCACGGGCAGCGGCTTTGCCGAAGTCGACTTCGTCGGCATCGATGGCCGTCGCTACCGCGCCCGCTGGGAAGCCAACCGCGCCCGTGACAAGGCTAACGGCAAGCTGCAACACAGCCGCCAGAGCTTCTATGACCTGGACAGCGAGCAGGTCCTGGCCAGCGGCAAGAATGAATACAAGCAACTGGTCGAAGCACGCCTGGGCCTTAACTTCGAGCAGTTCACCCGTGCGGTGATGCTGGCCCAGAGCGAGTTCGGCGCCTTCCTCAAGGCCGACGACAAGGAACGCAGCGAGCTGCTGGAAAAGCTCACCAACACGGCGATCTATACCCGCCTTGGCCAGCGCGCCTTCAGCAAGGCCCGCGAGGCCGGCGAAACGCGCAATGCCCTGAAAGACCGTGCCAGCCACCTGCTGCCCATGCTCACCGAAGCCCGCGCCGAACTCGACCAGCGCCTGGAGCAGGCGCAGCAACAGTTCAAGGCCGACCAGGCGCGTGAGCGCCAGCTGGAACAACAACGTGCCTGGCTCAATGAACAGTGCCAGTTGCAGGTTCAGCAGGCCGAAGCCAGCGCAACCCTGCACGCCGCTGAACAGGCCTGGGAGCAACTGGCCGAACAGCGCCTGGACCTGCAACGCCTGGATCGCCTGGCGCCCCAGCGCCACCAGTTCCACCGTCAGCAGGCCTTGGCGGCGCAGCTCGCGCCACTGGCCAGCGCGGTCAGCGAACAACAGCGCCAGCAAAACGACCTGCAAGGCCGTACCGGCGAACTTGAGCAGGCACTCGAAGCCGCACGCCAAGCGCTGACCCAGGCCCAGGCCAGCCAGGGCGAAAACGCCCCGCGCTTGCGCCAGGCGTTCGCCGAGCAGGACACCCTCACCCGCCTGGAACAGGAACTGGGTAAAGTTCGCGAGACCGGCCAGCAGGCCGACCTGGCTGCCGCCGAGCTGCAACAACAGCTGCAGCAGCTTGAAGAACAGCAGCAGCGCGGCCAGCAGCAACTGGTGCAGATCGACGCAGCCCTGGCCGAAAGTACCCCCCTGGCCGCCCTCACCAGTGCCTGGCAGGCCTATCGCCCGCAGCTGCAACAGTTGCTGCAGATCGGCAACCGCCTGAACCACGGCCGTGAAGAACTGCCGGGGCTGCAGGCCCAGGCCAGCCAGGCCAATGCGCAACTGCAGGAACAGCGCGACGCCCTTGAGGTGCTGTTCCGCGAGGCCGCAGCAGAGCCCCAGGCCCTGGCCGAGCAGCTCGACCTGCTGGGTGGCATGCTGCAGGAAAACCGCAAGCAACAACGCGCCGTGGAAGAACTGTCCCGCCTGCATGGCCGCGAGCAAGAGCTGCAACAGGCTATCCACTCGCTGCGCGAACGCCAGCAGCAGGCCCTGCAGCAACGCCAGCAACTGATTGGCGAAGGCACCGCCGCCAAGGCCGAGCTGGAGGCCGCCGAGCAGGCGCTGACACTGACCCGGCAACTGCTGGAACGTCAGCGCCTGGCACGCAACACCAGCGTCGAGGAACTGCGGGCGCAGTTGCGCGATGGCGAACCGTGCCCGGTATGCGGCAGCGCAGAACACCCGTTCCATCAGCCCGAAGCGTTGCTGCAGAGCCTTGGCCGGCATGACCAGGCCGAGGAAGCCACGGCCCTGGCGCAGGTTGAGCAATTCAACACCCGCCTGATCGAGCTGCGCACCCAGGTGGGTGTGGTCAATGGCCAGATCAAGGAGTATCAGCACCAGCAGGGGCAACTGAACGAGCAGTTGCAGCCGTTGGCCGAGCAACTGGCCGCCCACGCCTTGTGGCCCGCCCTCAGTGCCCATGACGAAAAGGCCCGCAGTGCCTGGCTGGACAGCCAGCTGCGCCGCCTCGACCAGGAAATCGGTCGCGACGAACAACGCCAGGCCACCCTGCTGACCCTGCAAAGAGACGCTGCCCGCCTCAACCAGCAACTGCAAAACGCCAGCGAAGCCCAACAGCAGGCGCAACGCCGCCTGGACCAGCAGCACCAGGCCCTGGCCGCCGACCAGGAGCGCCTCGAACAGGCCCTGGCCGATTTCGCGACCTTGCTGCCGCCCCCTGTGCTGCAGGCCCTGCGCGATGAGCCGGCGCACGCGTTCCTCAGCCTCGACCAGCAGATCGCCCAGCGCCAGCAACAGCTGGACCAGCAGAAGGACGAACTGCACGAACAACAGCAACGCCTGCAACAACTGGAGCGCCTGCACGACCAGCAGCAAACCCGCGTCCAACGCCAGCAGGAACTGCAACAGCAGATCAGCGGGTTGGCCGAGCAGATGGCCAAGGCCCGCGCCGCACTGGCCGCGCTGTTGGGCGAACACGCGCGCGCCGAAGACTGGCAGCGCCAACTGGAGCAACAGGTGGAGCAAGCCCGCGCAGGCGAAGCCGAGACCGCCGAGCGCTTGCAACAGGCCCGTACGCAAGCCCTGCAACTGGCCGGCGAGCTCAAGGCCAACCTCGCCCGCCAGCAGACGCTGGAACACGAACACCAGCAACTGCAGGGTGAAATCGCCCAATGGCGCGCCGAACACCCCGAGCTCGACGACAGTGGCCTCGACCGCCTGTTGGCCATGGACGATGCGCACGTGGGCGAACTGCGCCAGTGCCTGCAAGCGGCGCAAAAGGCTATCGAACAAGGCCGCGTGCTGTTGCAGGAACGCGCACAGCGGCTGCAGCAACATGCCGCGCAAGCCAACGTCGAGGCCACGGCCGAGGCGCTGGAGCAGTCCCTCGCTGAACTGCGCCAATTGCTCGCCAACCATGAACAGCAGTGCGCCGAACTGCGCGCCGCCCAGGCTGAGGACCAGCGCCGCCAACAGGCGTACCAGGCGCTGGCTGAGGAAATCGAACAGGCCCACCAACAGTGGCAGCGCTGGGCGCGCCTCAATGCATTGATCGGTTCGGCCTCCGGCGACGTCTTCCGCAAGATCGCCCAGGGTTACAACCTCGACCTGCTGCTGCACCATGCCAACAGCCAGTTGCGTCAGCTGGCGCGTCGTTATCGCCTCAAGCGTGGCGGCAGCGCCCTCGGCCTGCTGGTGCTGGACACCGAGATGGGCGATGAGCTGCGCTCGGTGCATTCGCTGTCAGGGGGTGAAACCTTCCTGGTCTCGCTGGCCCTGGCCCTGGGCCTGGCGTCGATGGCGTCGAGCACCCTGCGTATCGAATCGCTGTTCATCGACGAAGGCTTTGGTAGCCTCGACCCTGAGTCGCTGCAACTGGCCATGGATGCCCTCGACGGCCTGCAGGCACAAGGGCGCAAGGTCGCGGTGATCTCCCACGTGCAAGAGATGCATGAACGCATTCCGGTGCAGATCCAGGTGCGCCGCCAGGGCAACGGCCTGAGCGACGTCGAGGTGTGCGGGTGATCCTCTACTCGTTCCGCCGCTGCCCCTGGGCCATGCGCGCGCGCCTGGCCCTGCGCTACGCCGGGTGCGAGGTGAAGATCGAGGAAGTGGCGATGAAGAACAAGCCCGCCGCACTACTGGCCTTGTCGCCCAAGGGCACGGTGCCGGTGCTGGACACCGGTGCGAGCGTGTTGGAAGAGAGCCTGGACATCATGCGCTGGGCGCTGCAACGCAACGACCCACAGGATTGGCGGCTACTGGCCAACCCTGCGGCGGCGCAACAGGCCGAGGCGCTGATCGCCCGTAACGACAGCACGTTCAAGGCGCAGGTGAACCTGTACAAGTACGCCGAGCGTTACCCCGAACATACCCGCGAGCACTACCGCCAGCAGGCTGAAGCTTGGTTGGTAGAGCTCGAAGGCTTGCTTGAAGGGCGTGCTTACCTGCTGGCCGATCACCCGAGCCTGGCCGATGCCGCCTTGCTGCCCCTGATGCGCCAGTTTGCCGGGGTCGAACCGCAGTGGTTCGCCGAGGCGGCTTATCCGCGGGTGCGGAGCTGGCTGGAGGGGTGGCTGGCGTCGGATCTGTTCAAGGCGGTAATGGCGCGATAGCTATCAGACTCGGCGCGAAACCTGTGGGAGCGGGCAAGCCCGCGCCCACGGGTTCAGTGCTCACAGGCGTGTCAGTGACTGTGCTTGCCACTCAACGCCGCATAAAAATTCGCGCTCTGACGCAGGTACTGCTCGGTATAGCTGTGGGTAGCGGACGCCTTGCTGCTGTTGTCAGCATGGGCATGCGCTGGCAGCACGACCGAAGCGGAAATGGCGGATGCGGCGATGACCGGGAAGAGATTGAAGTTCATGTGGGCTGACCTCGACTGCGGTGGTTTGACGTTGGCCCTTCTGGGCCTTGGGTCAAACTTACGCCGCCAAGGTCGCGCCTAGAAATTCATTGCGACAGTAACCATTATCACGCTGATCGATAGTCGCTGAGACAGCCCTTGAGATCGTCACTCGATGAATTTCAAGTCCGACGGCGCATCCTGGGTCAGCGTCTGTACCGTATCACCGAGCTCGCCGGTACGCGGGTCGCGGCGCATGACCACGATCTGGTTGCTCTTCTGGTTGGCTACCAGGAGGAAGTTGTCGCTAGGGTCGAGGGCAAATTCCCGAGGGTGATCGCCCTCGACCGAACGGCGCTGCAACAACGCCAACTGGCCATCGTCCTTGCCCACGCTGAACGCCACGATCTCGTTGGCCGTGCCGCGATTGCTCACATACAGGAAACGCCCATCCGCCGACAGGTGCAAGCCGCCAGCCGCTTTGGCCGCAGCCTCCTGGCTCTGCGTCAGCGGCAGGCGCTGACGCTCGACGAGGTTGCCGTCCTGGGCATCGAACATCACCACCTCGGCGCTCATTTCCAGGGTCAGGTAAGCGTGTCGCCCCTTGGCGTCGAACAGCAGGTGGCGCGGGCCGCTGCCCGGCGGCAAGGCCACCGAAGCGGGAATTGCCGGGGTCAGCGGATGGTCCGCGCTGGCGCCATCGTAGCGATAGATAAACACCTTGTCGGCGCCCAGGTCGCAGGCATACAGGTGCTGGCCATCCGGCGACAGCACCAGCGAGTGCACATGGGCACCGGCCTGGCGTTCGGGATTTACGCCGCTTGGTGTGTGCCGGGCCTGCTGCACCACATCCTTGAGCTTGCCGTCCTTGGCCACCGGGATCACCACCAGGCTGCCGCCGGGGTTTGGCTGGACAGCGTAGTTGGCAACGAACAGGTAGCGCTGGTCACGACTGAGGCTGGCGTGGGTTGGCTCGTCGCCCCGGGTGGCCACCTGGTTCAGCGGTTTGATCTGGCCCTTGCTGCTCAGGCTGAAACTGCTGACGTGCCCCTGCGCGGTTTCGTTGACCGCAAACAGTTGGCGCTGGTCGGCCGAGAGCACCAACCAGGAGGGGCTGACGCTCTTGACCACCTGCTGCGGCGTGGGGTCGATATGGCCGCTCTTGCTGTCGAACTGGTAACGGTAGATACCTTGGCTCGCACCATCGGTGTAGCTGCCCACCAGCAGTGTGGCAGCCTGGGCGTTGAGGGTCAGGGTCATGAGGCTAGCGGTCAGCAGGCTCGTCCAGGTCCGGTTCATCGTGGTCTTCATCCGGGGCGCGAAAGGCACTCATACAGACTAGACGATGCTCGCCCTGGGCATCGTTTAGCTGCCACTCGTCACCGCTGGCAATGGCGGCGGCGACCTGTTCGGGGGTGAAGGCCCAGCGACGGAGCTGGCGGCCATCCATGCATTCGACGGTGAGGCCGGTTTCGTTGGACGTGAAGTCGAAGGCGTGCAGGCCATCGATCAGCAGCATGTCGCAGGATGCGAGGGCGGTGGCGAGGGGGGACATGGGGGTACCAATTTGAAATGTGGCGGCATTATAACCCTGGGGCTGCTGTGCAGCCCATCGCGACGCAAGGCCGCTCCCACAAGTACAGCGCCTACCTGACGAGCTGCACCTACTGTGGGGCCGCAAAGCGGCCCCCTGCAATCAATGGGCGAAAATAGACCCGCCCTCCTTGCCCACCATCTTCTCCGGCTTGATCAGGAACCGCGCCAGCGCCGGCAGCAGCCACAGCGCACCGAACATGTTCCACAGCAGCATGAAGGTCAGCATCAGGCCCATGTCGGCCTGGAACTTGATGGCCGAGAAGATCCAGGTGCACACGCCAATTGCCAGGCACAACCCGGTGAACAACACCGCCTTGCCGGTCGAACGCAGGGTTTGGTAATAAGCCTCCTGCAACGGCAGGCCTGCGCGCAGGAAGCTTTCCAGACGGCTGTAGATGTAGATGCCGTAGTCCACGCCAATGCCCACACCCAAGGCCACCACCGGCAACGTCGCGACCTTCACACCAATGCCCATGTAGGCCATCAGCGCATTACCCAGCACCGAGGTCAGCACCAGCGGCAGGACGATGCACAGGGTCGCCGCGAACGAGCGGAAGGTGATCAGGCACATGACTGCGACGCAGATGTACACCAGCACCAGAATGGTCAGTTCGGCCGACTTGATCACCTCGTTGGTGGCCGCCTCGATCCCAGCGTTGCCCGCCGCCAGCAGGAACTGCAAGCCCTCCTTGTTATGGCTGTCGGCAAAGGCCTTGGCTGCGGCGGTGACCCGCTCCAGGGTCTCGGCCTTGTGGTCGTTGAGGAACACCAGCACCGGCGCCAGCGAGCAATCGGCGTTGTACAGGCCGTCGGCGCGGGCGATGGAATTGTTGAGGATGTCCGGGTTGCGCGACAGGGTCTCCCATTTCAGGCTGCCCTCGTTCATGCCCTTGATCACCTGCTTGGACACGGTCACCAACGAGATCGCCGACTGCACGCCCGGGGTGTTTTCCATGGTCCACATCAGCTCGTCTATCGGTGCCATGGTCGAGTGGATCGAGCAACTTTCCGACGGCGTCTTGACCATGATCACCAGCACGTCCGAGCTGGTCGAGTAGTTGCTGATGATGAAGTTGTTGTCCTGGTTGTAGCGCGAGTCCGGGCGCAGTTCCGGCGCGCCCTGGTCGAGGTCGCCGATTTTCAGGTTCTGGCTGTACCAGAGGCCACCGGCGAACATCACCAGGGCCAAGGCAACAGACACCGGCGCCACTTTGGCACTGGCGAAGTTCGACAGCAGGCGCCAGAACGGGTGCTCGCGGGTCGCATCCTTCTTGCTGCGCTCGACGGCCTTCTTGCTGATGCCGACGTAGGAAATCGCCACCGGCAGCAAAATGAGGTTGGTAAAGACAATCACCGCCACACCGATCGAAGCGCCGATGGCCAGCTCGCGGATGACCCCGATGTCGATAATCAGCAGGGTGATGAAGCCCACCGCGTCGGCGAGGATGGCGATCATCCCCGGCAGGAACAGTTGGCGGAAGGTGCGCCGGGCAGCGGTCAGGGCATTGTCGGCGTCGCTCGACTGCAGGGCGATGCCGTTGATCTTCTGCACCCCGTGGGAAATGCCGATGGCAAAGATCAGGAAGGGCACCAGCATCGAGTACGGGTCCAGGCCGAAGCCCACCGCATGCATCAACCCCAGTTGCCAGACCACCGCCACCAGGGTGGTGATGAGCACGGCAATGGTGCTGCGGATGCACCAGGTGAACCAGTACAGCAGCACCCAGGTGATGCCCAGGGCCACGCCGAAGAACAACGCCACCATCACCAGGCCGTCGATCAGGTCGCCGACTTTTTTGGCGAAGCCGACGATATGAATCTTCACGTTGGGGTTCTGCGCCTGGAACTTGTCGCGGATCTTTTCTTCAAGCTGGTGCGAGAACTGCTGGTAGTCGAGCTTGACCTGCTTACCCTGGTCCTGCGGGTCGGGGTAGCTCTCCAGCAACGGCACATCGACGATGCTGGACTTGAAGTTGTTACCCACCAGGCGCCCCACCTGGCCGGACTTGAGCACGTTGTCGCGCAACGCGTCGAGGCTTTCGGCCGAGCCGTTGTAGGTATTGGGGATCACCTCGCCACCGGAGAAGCCTTCTTCGGTCACCTCGGTCCAGCGCACGCTGGGGCTCCACAGCGACTTCAGCCCGGCGCGATCGACACCGGGGATATAGAACACCTCGTCATGGATCTGGCGCAGGGTCTCCATGTAGTCCTTGTCGAAGATGTCACCGTTGACCGCCTCCACCGAAATTCGCACGGTGTTGCCAAGGTTGGCCAGGTCGTTGCGGTGCTCCATCATCTGCTCGATGAATGGGTGTTCGAGCGGGATCATCTTCTCGAAACTGGTCGAGGGCCGAATCTGCGTGGCCTGCCAGAACAGGAAGATGCTGACCAGCACGCACAGGGCGATGACCACGGGGCGGTTGTTGAAGATCAGGCGTTCGAGCAGCGTAGCCTTGTCCTGGTGATGCGGGTGCATGGTGATGCTCTCCCTGCTGGTCATGGACGTGGCTCCTTGGCAGCTTGGTCGCCACCTTCGGCGGTGGCCAGGTGCACGCCGCCCTGCCCCACCAGCAGCAAGCCGCCCGTGGTCAGGCCAGTGACGCCGGCCAGGGCAATGCGATCGGCACGGTTATAGACGCTGAAGGTCTGCCCGTCGTCATGGCTGCGCAACACACTGCCGCCGTTACCGACCAGCACCACGCTGCCATCATCGACAAGCGTAGCGCTTGCCAGGCCGAATTCGAGGGAGCCGCGCGCGGCCTTGAGCTCGATCGGCTGCCAGCTATCGCCGAAGTCGGTAGAACGGAACAGGTTGCCGCGCAGGCCGTAGGCCAACAGCGTCCGTGGCTGGGCGGTGCCGATCACGCCGAACAGCGAGCCCTCATAGGGGCCCTCGACCTTGGACCAGCTCTGGCCGTTGTCGCTGGAGCGGAACATGCTGCCCTGCTCGCCAACGATGAACAGGCCGGCGTCCTTGATTGCGGCAATGCCGTTGAGGTGAAACTGGTCGGCGTTGTCCAGCCGCTCGGCGACGTCCTGCCAGTGCTGGCCGCCGTCGGTGGTTTCCAGCAGTGCGCCATAGGCGCCCACGGCAAAGCCATGCTGGGCGTCGAGGAAGGTGACATCAAGCAACGGGGCTTCACGGGACAGGTCTTCGAACTGCTTGCTCCAGGTCGCGCCGCCATCGGTGCTGGCGAGGATCTGCGCGTCATGGCCGACCGCCCAGCCGCGTTTGTCGTCGAGGAAGAACACGGCGGTGAGCAGTTGCCGGGTGGGTACCCGGGCCTGGGTCCAGGTCTTGCCCTGGTCGTCGGAGAACAGGATGTGCCCGCGATCACCGACCACTACCAGGCGCTTGCCGGCCTGGGCAGCATCGATCAGCAGGCTCTGGCTGGCCTGGGCCGATTCGGTCGAGTATTCGTCGGCGGCAGCGGCTTCGACACTGCCTGTCCACATGCCCAATGCCAGCGCCAGCATCGCACCGGCGGCCAGCGGCCAGGCTCCACGCCTGGTCTGCGCCATTAGCTGCTCCCTCATGACTGTCCCCTGTTGTGTTCTTCTTAGTGGGTCAATGCCTTGCAGGTACTGCGAAAAGCCTGTGGTAGAGGCCTGCAATAGCTTGAGGGGATCGTAGCGGGGAAGGTTGCGGGAATACAACGAGCGGGACGTTATGTTTTGTTAACCGCCCAAAAGCTTCGCGGGACAAGCCCGCTCCCACAGGTGTTGCGCAGTACCTGTAGGAGCGGGCTTGTCCCGCGAAAGGGCCAGTTCAGGCTATGGGGAACTCAAGCCAGGCTCTTGCTCACCACTTCATACACATCACTGGACAGCGACCCGGAAGCCAGAATCCGCTCCAGCTCACCCTTCATCAACGCCTGACGCGCAGCGTCATACTTGCGCCAGCGGGTCAGCGGTGCCAGTTGACGCGAGGCAATCTGCGGGTTCAGCGCATTCAGCTCGATCACCAAGTCCGCAAGGAAGCGATAGCCCGAGCCATCGGCCGCATGGAAGTTGACCAGGTTCTGCCCAGCGAACGCACCGACCAGCGCCCGCACCTTGTTCGGGTTCTTCAAGGTGAACGCCGGGTGCTGCATCAGCGCCTTGACCCGCGCCAGCCCGCCCGGCAGCGAGCTGGCGGCCTGCACGCTGAACCACTGGTCCATGACCAGCGGGTTGTCCTTGAAGTGTTCGGCGAAGGTCTCCAGCGCCTTGGCCCGCTCGGCCTCGAACGGCGAGTTGACCAGTACCGCCAGGGCGGTCAGGCGTTCGGTCATGTTATCGCACTGGTCGAACTGCTCCAGCGTCGCCTCCAGCACCTGCGGCTTGCCGCTCTGCATCAGGTACGACAGCGCGATGTTCTGCAGGCTACGGCGGGCGAAGTGCTCGGCTGCGGCGACGTAAGCGGTTGTGCGCGAGACCTCGCGGTGCGCCTGGTAGCGGGCCCACAGGCCATCGAACAGCTGCTCGGCGATCTGCTGGCGGGCGAACTCGCGGGCGGCGTGGATGGCATCGACATCGGCCACCTGGCTGATCTCGGTGAGGTAGGCCTCGCCCGGCAGCGACAGCATCTCGGCGACCATGGCAGCGTCCAGCGACGCGTTGCCCAGCACAGTGCCCAACGCAGTGATCAGGCGCGGGTCAAGCTTCAGCGCTTCGCCACGCTGATGCTGGCCGATCAGTTCCTGCAGCACCTGAACAGACAACTGCTGGCCAGCTTCCCAGCGGTTGAAACCATCGCTGTCGTGTTGCATCAGGAACATCAGTTGGTCGCGGTCGTAAGGGAAGCTCAGCTTCACCGGCGCACTGAAGCCCCGCAGCAGCGAGGGCAGCGGCTTGGCCGTGAGGCCTTCGAAGGTGAAGGTCTGCTCGGCCTCGGTCACCGACAGCACACGGCTGGTGCCGCCAGCCGCGGCCTCACCCGCCAGGCGCAGCGGCAGGTCGTTGCCTGCAGCATCCAGCAGGCCCAACTCGACCGGGATCACGAATGGCAGCTTTTCGACTTTGTCCGGGGTCGGCGGGCAGCTCTGGCGGAAAGTCAGGCTATAGGCCTGGGTACCCGCGTCATAGGCTTCGCTGACCTCCAAACGCGGCGTGCCCGCCTGGCTGTACCAGCGCTTGAACTGGGTCAGGTCGACGCCGTTGGCATCTTCCATGGCCTTGATGAAATCGTCGGTGGTCACCGCCTGGCCATCATGGCGTTCAAAGTACAGGTCGCTGCCCTTGCGGAAGCCCTCTGCGCCCAGCAGGGTGCGGACCATGCGCACCACTTCGGCCCCCTTCTCGTACACGGTGAGGGTGTAGAAGTTGGAGATCTCGATGAAGCTGTCCGGGCGCACCGGGTGGGCCATGGGGCCGGCGTCTTCGGCGAACTGATGGGTGCGCAGGTAGGCGACGTCCTCGATGCGCTTGACCGTGCGCGAGTTCATGTCGGCGCTGAACTCGGCGTCGCGGAACACCGTGAAGCCTTCCTTGAGCGACAGCTGGAACCAGTCGCGGCAGGTGACGCGGTTGCCCGACCAGTTGTGGAAGTACTCGTGAGCGACCACGCCTTCGACACGCTGGTGGGCGGCGTCGGTGGCGGTTTCGGCGCGGGCCAGCACGCAGCTGGAGTTGAAGATGTTCAGGCCCTTGTTTTCCATGGCGCCCATGTTGAAGTCGTTGACCGCGACGATCATGAAGATGTCCAGGTCGTACTCACGGCCATAGACTTCTTCATCCCAGCGCATGGACTTCTTCAGGCTGACCATGGCGTGGTCGCACTTGTCGATGTTCTCGGGCTCGACGTAGATGCGCAGGGTCACGTCGCGGCCGGACTGGCGCGTGAAACTGTCCTCGACGCACCAGAGGTCACCGGCCACCAGCGCGAACAGGTACGCCGGCTTCATGAACGGGTCTTCCCAGGTCGCCCAGTGGCGGCCGTCTTCGGCCGGCCCGCTGCCGATCGGGTTGCCGTTGGACAGCAGCACCGGGTAATGATGCTGCTCAGCGATCACCGTGGTGGTGAAGGTGCTCATCACGTCAGGGCGGTCGAGGTAGTAGGTGATCTTGCGGAAGCCCTCGGCCTCGCACTGGGTGCAGAACATCGTGCCGGACTTGTACAGGCCTTCCAGCGCGGTGTTGCTCTCGGGGTGGATCTTCACGCTGGTGTCGAGGGTGAAGCGCTCGGCCGTGGGGTGCACGGTCAGGCTGTCGGCTTCGAGCTGGTAATCGCTCGCCTGCAGCTCGACATCGTCCAGCGAAGCACGCAGCAGCTCAAGCTGCTGGCCGTCGAGCACCAACGGCGGCAGACCGGCACCACGTGCCGGGTTGCGGCGCATGACCAGTTGCGCATGGACCAGGGTGTGGTCCTCGAACAGCTCGAAGGTCAGGTGCGTCTCGTCGATCAGGTACTCGGGCGCCTGGTAGTCCTTGAGGTAGATCACTTGCGGTTGTTCGGTACGCATGTGCAGGTCCTTTTTACTGGAGCACGGCCATCTGGTAGGCCGTGTACTTGCGAATATTGATCACGCCGGTGTCGAAGATCAGGTACTGGCCCTTGATGCCCAGCAGCGTACCTTCCACCACCGGGTTCTTGTCCAGGTTGAAGCTGACGATCTTCGTCGGGTAGGCCTCGACCGGGTAACGCATCTGCACCACTTCGGCATCCGGCAGCGGCTGGATCGCCTGCAGGCCAAAGCGCGCTTGCAGTTCGCGCAGGCCGTCGGCACAGGCGTCGAAGATCTGTTCACGAATGGCCACCAGGTCCAGCGCTTCGGCGTCGCCCTTGAGCAGTGCGCGCCAGTTGGTGCGGTCAGGTACCTGGCTGCGCAGCACGTCTTCGACCAGGCCCGACTGTTGGCGGGTGGCCACGCGCATGATCGGCAGCGCCTGGCTGGCACCCTGGTCAAGCCAGCGGGTGGGCAGTTGGGTGGCGCGGGTGATACCGACCTTGACCCCTGACGAGTTGGCCAGGTAGACCACGTGGTCGGTCATGCAGAACTGCTCGCCCCAGGACGGTTCGCGGCAAGTGCCGGCGTCATAGTGGCAACGTTCCGGGGCCATGATGCACACGTCGCACTGGGCCAGCTTGGTCATGCACGGGTAGCAGTAGCCTTGGCTGAAGCTGGTCTTGGTGCGCTTGCCGCAATGGCTGCAGTGAATGGCGCCGAGGTATTCCAGACGCAGGCGCTGGCCGATCATTGGGTTGACCGGCACCTGCGTGTCATCCAGACGAAAGCTGTACTGCACCAGCGGTGCTTCCAGGCTTACCGCCATCTTGCTCAAAGAGCCACGAGCGAGTTCGATCAATGTACCGAGTCCGACTTGAACAAAATGTTAGCGATCGGCGCGGACTTCGACGCGCACTCCTGCGGGCCCATGTAGCCGGTACGCTGATCTTCGGGGAGGTTTTTCATTTCCCAGGCGATCACTGCCTGCAGTGACAGCTCTTTCTGCTCGGCAGTGAGCTTGCGGCCGTCGGACCATTTACCGATTTCTACGGCCGTTTTCAGGCTCTCGTAGATCTCGGGGGTAATGTTTTCGATCATTTGCGCGAAAGTGGACATAGCGTCTCCATAATTCAAGCCGACAGTTTACGCCGGGCCATGCCGCCGCCCAAGAGCCCTGTCAGGCATCCGATGAGCAGCCCGCCGACGTGGGCGGCGTTGGCGATTTGGCCGAAGCCGAGCTGGCCGACCACCCCGGTCAGGCACACCACCAGCCAGATGAGCATCATCACCAGCACGCCTTTGGGCAGGTTGAAATGCGGGTTGGGCGCCAGCCACTGGTACAGCCAGATATGCCCGAGCAGCCCGTAGAGCACACCGGACAGGCCGCCGAACAGGCTCGGGCCACTGGTGTAGTGCTGGGCCAGGTTGGACACCAGGCTGAACAGCAGGGTGAGGCCCAGCAGTAGCCACCGGCCCTGGCGCAGTTCGATGCGCTTGCCCAGCTCCCAGTACCACAGGCTGTTCATGGCCAGGTGCAGCACGCCGAAATGCAGCAGCATGGGCGATACCAGGCGCCACCACTGGCCTTCGGCGAGGCCCTGGGCCAGTGGGGTGAAGTACAGGTAGTCGCCCTGCACGCGGAAATCGAGGAAGGTGAACCAGCCGATGGTCGAGAAGTTTTCGCCAAGGCCCGTGAGGCCGGCAACGATGAAGCACAGCAGCAGAATCGCGGCGGTGACCTTGCAGGCTTTTATCTGGTCCTTCAGGGAGGGCTGTGTGGGCGCATTCGCGGGTAAAGCCGCCCCCACAGGGGCCTGCGCAAGCTCAAGGTCGGCGTTACCGTCGGGATAGCGCTGGTAGAGTTGCAGCACGTCCTGGGCCAGCGTGTCCGGGGCCCACAGGACCTGGACCTCACCTTCTTCGCTGACCCGGTGCGGCACCTGCAGGCGTTGCAGCAGGTGGACGAAGCCGCTGAGGTCGACCGACAACGGCAGGCGCATCACTTCGATTATGTTCATTGATTGGCCTGTGGGCGGTCGACGTCGACCCAGACGAACTTGTGCGGGTCGATACGGGTTTCATCATCCAGCCGATAGGCTGCCAGCTTGCCGTAGAGCACCGCGCTGTAGTCTAGGCAGGCCAGGTTGTCGCGGATCGGCGCCGGCCGCCCGCTGCGCCAGTAATGGCCGACGAACAGCAAGGGCTCGTCCTCGGCATAGCGCAGCAAGGCGTTCTTCTGGATATGGCTCAGTGGCGTGCTGGCGACTTCCTCCGGCAGGGCATCGGGCTGGAACACGATGTCACCATAGGTTTGCGGGTCTTCTTCCCAGAACTTGGTGCGGAAGAAGGCGCGGGTCAGGCCATCGCCGCCGGTCAGGGTCAGGCCGTCCGGCAGGCGCATGTCGGTGCCCCGCAGCAGGCGATTGCACACGGTGGCGGCGAAACTGCCAGGCACTGCCGAGGCTTGGATGAAATGCGCGTCGATACGCCCGTCCGGGTACTGCTGGCGCAGCGGCTCGATCAGCCGTGGGTCCCAGCAGGCATGCACCAGACGGAAACGCCCGGCGTCGACGAACAGCGGCAACTCATAGAACCAGTTGACGAAGTCATGCCAGTCGCCGGGGTGGTGGGCGAACTGGGTCAGGGTCTCGTCGATCAGCCGGGCGTGGCGTGGCGTGTGTTCGCGCACATGCGCCCTGCCGCTACCGGGCAGCGCCGGGGTGACCCAGCCCAAGGCGTTGTATTCATGGTTGCCCATGATGCAGAACGCCTGACCGGTCTCGACCATGTCATGCACGATGTGCAAGGCCTCGCGGATACGCGGGCCGCGGTCGACGATGTCGCCCAGGAACAATGCCTGGCGCCGCGGGTGACGCCAGACGCCGGCCACACGCTTGTAACCGAGGGCGTCGAGCAAGCGTTCAAGGGTCAGCGCACAGCCATGCACGTCACCGATGATGTCGAAACTTCGCGCCGGATCGAGCATCAGTCGTCCCTGCTTCCAAGGCGGCTGCCCCAGCCGAGTTTGGTACGGCACACTTCGTAGTAATTGTGGTCCAGCGGGTGGATCAGGCGCAGCTTCTGCGGCTTCTTGCTCACCGTGATGGTGTCGCCAGGGGCGCAGGTGAAGTGGTTCTGGCCGTCACACGACACCTGCGGGTAGATCTGCAGGTCCTTGGCCACGACGATCTTCAGCTCGCTGTTGCCGTCGACCACAATCGGCCGACCCGACAAGGTATGCGGGTACATCGGCACGATGACGATGGCGTCGAGTTTGGGGTGCATGATCGGGCCGCCAGCCGACAACGCATAGGCGGTCGAGCCGGTCGGGGTGGCGACGATCAGGCCGTCGGCCTTCTGGCTGCAGACGAACTGGCCATCGATGTAGATCTCGAACTCGATCATCCGCGTCGACTTGCCAGGGTGCAGGACCACGTCATTGAGCGCATCGCCCTGGCCGATGGCCTCGTGGTGGCGGCGCACTTCGGCTTGCAGCAGGAAGCGGTTTTCCACCAGGTAGTGGCCGTCGAGCACTTCGGCGACCTTTTCTTCCAGCTCGTCAGGGCGGATGTCGGTCAGAAAGCCCAGGTTGCCGCGGTTGATGCCCAGCACCGGAATGTTGTGCCGGGCCAGGGCGCGGGCGGCGCCGAGCAGGCTGCCGTCACCGCCGACGACGATGACCAGGTCGCAGACCTCGCCCAGCAGCTTGCGCGTGGACGTCTGCAGGCCATGGCCGGGCAGGACT
Source organism: Pseudomonas sp. E1MeOHC2 (assembly GCF_058745025.1). NCBI lineage: Bacteria > Pseudomonadati > Pseudomonadota > Gammaproteobacteria > Pseudomonadales > Pseudomonadaceae > Pseudomonas > Pseudomonas sp. E1MeOHC2. The sequence goes on along the minus strand of NZ_CP196675.1, from coordinate 4,005,808 downwards.
TCAGCGATGGTGTCCTCGAGGATCACATGCAGGTGGCGCTCGAGGAGGAATTTTTTCAGTCGGCGAATGGTGTCGAGCACCTGCGAGCTGCCAAGGCGTCCGATGATACCGATATTGCGAAATTGCTCCATGGGGCTCCTGCGAGGCTCTGCGGCGGGTGACTATGGGTCGATTATGGGCGAAACGACCGGGCAGCGGCAAACCGGCTATGCTCGCTGGATGATGCCTTTCGCCGAACTCCACGACGTACCCCGCCAGTTGCGCCGCCCTGCCGTGCGCGACCTGGCCTGGACACTGCTGTCTCCCCCCTTGCTGAGCGCCCCGCCCTGCCCCCAGCGCCACCCGTTGGCAGGCAGTGACTGGGCGGATGAGCCGCAGCGCCTGAAAGCCTGGCTGCAGGCGCTGGATGCCGATGACCAGCCGCTGCGCGATAGGCTGGCAAGGCTGACCAGTCGGCGCCTGGGGCTTTATTACGAAAGCCTCTGGCAGTTCGCCCTGGCTCAGGCGCCGGGTATCGAGTTGCTGGCGGCCAACCTGGCGATCCGCGAAGGTGGGCGCACGCTGGGCGAACTGGACATCCTGCTGCGCGACGCCGACGGCACCCACCACCTGGAGCTGGCGATCAAACTTTACCTGGGGCCCACCCACGGCGATGGCCGAGACCCGGCGCAATGGCTCGGGCCGGGGTGCCACGACCGCCTGGGCAGCAAGCTGGCGCATCTGGCCGGGCATCAGTTGCCCATGTCCAGTGACGCCCAGAGCCGTGCGGCGCTGGTCGGGCTTGGCGTTCATCAGGTGCAGGCGCACCTGTGGCTGGCGGGTTACCTGTTCTACCCATGGCCTGGGGCTGCAGACCCGCCTGAAGGCGCCAACCCGCTGCACCTGCGCGGGCGCTGGTTGCGGCGGCGGGATTGGTCACTGGCCACAGGTGAACGCTGGCAGCCCTTGCCACGCAATGCCTGGCTGGCACCCGCGCGGGCCGAGGCCGATGAGTGCTGGACGGCGGCGCAGTTCGGGGCCTGGCTGGCAGGGCTGGATGAGCATGCGCCGGCGCAGATGCTGGTCAGGCTGGAACAGGAAGCCGACGGTGCCTGGCAGGAAATGGAGCGGGTGTTTCTGGTGGCTGATGGCTGGCCACTTTTGCCCAAGCGATGATTCTGCTCGTACCGGCCTCTTCGCGGGCAAGCCCGCGCCCACAGGTACAGCACTGCCCTTGAAAGCAGTGGGGCACCTGTGGAAGCGGGCTTGCCCACGAAGAGGCCGGTACAGGCAACACAATTTTCACCGACCCAGAGCAAAGATTGATTCCCTCCAGCAGTTACAGTTAGCCCTGAGCGCCACCAAGAGCGCCACCTTAGACCTGATGACGAGGACCCACCATGGTTTCATCCCCCCCCACGCCCCATTACGCGCGCCTGTCCATCGCCCTGCACTGGCTGATGCTGGTGCTGCTGGCCGTTGTCTATGCCTGCATCGAGTTTCGCGGCCTGTTCCCCAAGGACAGCGCCGAGCGCAACCTGATGAAAGATCTGCACTTCATGCTGGGCCTGACGGTATTCGTGCTGGTCTGGCTGCGCCTGGCCGTGCGCCTTAGCCGCCCTACCCCGCCCATTCTGCCCAAGCCCCCGGCCTGGCAGACCGGGCTTGCGCATTTGATGCACCTGGCGCTGTACCTGTTGATGATCGGCCTGCCCCTGGCCGGCTGGCTGATTCTGAGCGCCGCCGACAAGCCAGTGCCCTTCTATGGCCTGGAACTGCCACACCTGATCGGCGCAGACCCGGACCAGGCCAAGTTCATCAAAGGCTGGCATGAGCGCATCGGCAGCTGGGGTTACTGGCTGATCGGCCTGCACGCGCTGGCCGGGCTGTATCACCACTACGTGCAACGCGACAACACGCTGCTGCGCATGCTGCCCTACAAGTAACCACGTCGGCCTTGCAGGCCACCGGTGTGAAGCACGATCAGGCGGGTGCCGGGCGGGAACAAGCCGGCCTCGACCTGCTCGCGCAGCGCCAGCAGGGCCTTGCCGGTGTAGAGGGCTTCGAGCGGTACGCCAGTGTCCCGCTCGCAAGCGTCGATAAAATCCAATAACGCGTCGTCGATCCGGGCAAAGCCGCCCCGACAGGCATCATGCAGCCGATAACCACGGCTACCGACCCACTCAGCCACTGCCTGCGGCACACCCTGATCGCGCGGCACCGCCAGCGCGCCGTGCACTTCGTGCGCACCGGCCTCTTCCTGCACCAGGCCAGCCAGTGTGGTGCCGGTGCCTACAGCCAGCCACCAGGCGCTGTAATCGTCCCAGCCGATCCCGGCCAATTGCGCACGCGCCTGGGCGACGATCAAGCCGCAACCTTGCGCGCCTGCCAAGCCACCGCCCCCTTCGGGGATGCAGTACCAGCCGGGGTAACGTGCCTGCCAGGGTTGCCAGAACCCCGCTTCATGACGGGCGCGATAGCCACCATAGCCAAGCCAGTGCAACTGCATGCCCAGCGCCTGCAGATCGCGCACGGTCGGGGTGTCCTGGGCATGGCCACGCAGCAGGCCGGCTGTGGCGAAGCCGAAACGTTTGCCTGCGGCGGCCAGGGCGTGCAGGTGGTTGGAGTGGTTGCCGCCGAGACTGATCAGGCCAGGGGCACCGGCATCATGGGCATGCTGGAGGTGGTGGCGCAGCTTGAACCACTTGTTGCCACTGATCAGGGGGTCGATCAGGTCTAGGCGCAGGATGGCGGCTTCGACGTTGGCGCGTTGTAGCCAAGGCAGGCTCAGAGGGTGCAGGGGAGCCTGGGGGAGGTCCAGAAAATCGATAGACATGGATCGGGGCCTGAAGCGAAGGCTTCAGTTTATCAGTGAATACCGGGGGCCGCTTTGCGGCCCCAGGCTATCTCAAAGGGCTACCTCAAAGGGCTACCTCAAAGCTCGGCAGCCAACCGCGAGCCTTGGTTGATCGCCCGCTTGGCATCCAGCTCGGCCGCCACATCCGCGCCACCAATCAGGTGCACCGACTGCCCCGCCGCCAACAAGCCTTCGTGCAATTCACGCAGCGGCTCCTGCCCGGCACAGATCACCACGTTGTCCACCGCCAGCAGCTGCGGCTCACCGTCACCGACCCGAATGTGCAAACCGGCATCGTCAATGCCCAGGTATTCAACGCTATTGAGCATCTGCACGTGTTTGTTTTTCAGCCCGGCTCGGTGGATCCAGCCGGTGGTCTTGCCCAGGCCGTCACCCACCTTGGACTGCTTGCGCTGCAGCAGATACACCTGGCGTGCCGGCGCGTGTGGCACGGCCTTGACCCCAGCCACGCCACCTCGCGCCTCAAGTTGGGTATCGATGCCCCACTCTTTCCAGAACGCCTCACGGTCCTGGCTGCTGGCCACACCTTGATGCACGAGGTATTCGGACACATCGAAACCGATACCGCCCGCGCCGATCACCGCGACGGCCTTGCCGACCGGCTTGCGCTCGAGCAGTACGTCCAGGTAGCTCAGCACCTTGGCGTGCTCGACCCCCGGGATTGCTGGCGTGCGCGGCGCGATACCCGTGGCCAGGATGACCTCGTCGAAGCCGCCCTCTACCAGCGCCTGCACATCGACGCGGGTGTTCAGGCGCAGGTCCACGCCAGTGCTGTTCAGCTTGTTGCGGAAGTAGCGCAGGGTCTCGAAGAACTCTTCCTTGCCTGGCACCCGCTTGGCCACGTTGAACTGCCCGCCGATCTCGCCGGCGCCATCGAACAGGGTCACCTGGTGGCCACGCTCGGCAGCCACGGTGGCGGCAGCCAGGCCGGCTGGGCCCGCACCGACAACGGCAATGCGCTTCACGGCGCGCACTGGCAAGTAGTTCAGCTCGGTCTCGTGGCAGGCGCGCGGGTTGACCAGGCAACTGGTCAGCTTGCCGCCAAAGGTGTGGTCCAGGCAGGCCTGGTTGCAACCGATGCAGGTGTTGATCTGATCAGCATGCCCGGCAGCGGCCTTGTTGACGAAGTCTGGATCGGCCAGGAACGGCCGCGCCATGGAGACCATGTCGGCATCGCCGTCGGCGAGCACCGCCTCGGCCACTTCCGGGGTGTTGATGCGGTTGGTGGTAATCAGCGGAATGTTCACTGCGCCACGCAGTTTGGCAGTGACCTTGCTGAACGCCGCCCGTGGCACTTTGGTGGCGATGGTCGGAATGCGCGCCTCGTGCCAGCCAATACCGGTGTTGATGAGCGTCGCACCGGCTTGCTCGATGGCCTTGGCCAGGAGCTCGATTTCGTCCCAGGTGCTGCCACCCTCGACCAGGTCGAGCATCGACAGGCGGAAAATGATGATGAAGCGCGGGCCCACGGCCTCACGCACGCGGCTGACGATCTCGACGGCCAGGCGCATGCGGTTTTCATAGCTGCCACCCCAACGGTCGCTCCGGTGGTTGGTGTGGGCGGCCAGGAACTGATTGATGAAGTAGCCTTCCGAACCCATGATCTCGACGCCGTCGTAGCCGGCACGCTGGGCCAGCTTGGCGCAATTGACGAAGTCGGCGATCTGTTTCTCGATCCCCTCTTCGTCCAGTGCCTTGGGCTTGAACGGGTTGATCGGTGCCTGGATCGCGCTGGGTGCCACCTGGCGTGGGCTGTAGGCATAGCGCCCGGCATGCAGGATCTGCAGGCAGATCTTGCCGCCCGCTGCGTGCACGGCCTCGGTAACGATGCGGTGCTTGTCGGCTTCTTCCTCGGTGCTGAGCTTGGCGGCGCCAGAGTAGACACCGCCCTCGTCATTGGGCGCGATTCCGCCGGTGACCATCAGGCCGACGCCACCCCGGGCGCGCTCGGCAAAATAGGCCGCCATGCGCTCGAAACCCCCTGGGCGCTCTTCAAGGCCAGTGTGCATCGAGCCCATCAGGGTGCGGTTGCGCAACGTGGTGAAGCCCAGGTCGAGTGGTGCGAGCAGGTGCGGATAACGGTCGGCAGCCATGGAAGGTCCCCATTTGGCGTGATCACGGAATGCGGGTACCTCGCCGGTCGGCGGGCCCGTCGTTTATCTGCCAGCAACATTAAACAGCTGTTTGAAGGCTCTCAATGATCAAAACTGACAACTTGATGATCATGCTGCACAGCCCTTCCCGCCCTTTCGTCATGAGATGTAAAAATATTTTCATCCGCGTATTGAAAACGTAAATCATTTGTAAATAATTCGCATCCGACAATAATTACCACTTGGATGTAGAGTTCATGCCCAAAACCCGTCCCACACGGCTGTCTCCTTTGTCGCTGCATCTTTACCTCGGCCTCGCTGCTGCGCTGCCAACCGGCGTGGTACGCGCCGAACCCCTGGAACTCGCGACACAGGAGGCTGCCAAGGACGGCGGCAACGTAACCTCGCAACCCCTCGAACTGTCCGCCACCAATGTCGAAAGCCAGTGGCTGGGCGCCTCGACGGAAAACACCGGCAGCTACGCGCCGGGCACCACCACCATGGGCGGCAAAGGCCCGCAGAAGCTGCGCGAAATCCCCCAGTCGGTGACCGTCATCACCGACCAGCGCCTGCAGGACCAGCAACTGCGCAACATGGACCAGGTGATGAACCAGATGACCGGCGTCACCCGCAAGGAGGCGTGGGCTAAGAACACTTACGTATCGCGTGGCTTCGAGATCAACGATGTGCGCTACGAAGGCGGTGCCACCTCCAGCATGCTCGACAGCAGCCGCTATGAGGACCTGGCTCAGTTCGACAGCGTCGGTTTGCTGCGCGGCGCCGATGGCCTGTACGGCGCAGGCGAGCCAGGGGGCGTGATCAACTTCAGCTACAAACGCCCGCTGGCGCAACCGCAGGTCAAGACCCTGACCTCGGCCGGCAGCTGGGACAACTACCGCGGCGAGTTCGATGTAACCGGCCCGCTGGGTATGGATGGCCGGCTGCGCGGGCGCTATGTGGGGGTGCTGGAGGACAAGCACAACTTCGTCGACTACGACCACAAGAAGCGCAACCTGAACTACATGTCGTTCGAGCTGGACGCCAGCGACGACACCTTGCTGTTCTTTGGCGCCAGCCATCAGCGTGATGACCTCAAGGGTGTGCGCAACACCCTGGGCCGTTACTCCGACGGCAGCGACCTTGGCCTGCCACGCAGCACCAACCTGACCACGCCGTGGAGCTGGAACGATATCGAGAACACCACCGTGTTCGCCCGCCTGGATCAGCAACTGAGCGACAACTGGAAAGCCGTGGCCAACGTGCGCCACAACATCAACCGCAACGCGCAGAACGTGGTGGAGCTGGAGAACCCCATCGACCCGGTCACCGGTACCGGCGGGTCGTGGTGGAACAACCAGCACGATTTTCGTACCACCAACACCACCGTGGACCTGAACCTGCAAGGTGCGTTCGACGCCTTCGGCCACACCCACGACCTCACCTTCGGGGTTGACGGCAGCAAGCTCAAGAGCCGCGGTGGCAGTTTCTGGAACTTCCTCTACGACGACCTGATCTTCTCACCGACCCTGCCAGAGCGCTTCCCCACGGCGCAAAGCTTCCCAGACACCAGCACCGACGTGCGCAAGGCCGGCGCCTATACCTCGCTGCGCATCCGGCCGGTGGATGATCTGTCGCTGATCATCGGCGGTCGCTACACCCTCATGGAAGACACCGAGTACGTGGGCGCAAGTGGCCAGAAGCTGACCTCGATCGATGAAGACCGCCAGTTCGTGCCGTACTACGGCATCGTCTATGACCTCACCGAAACCACCAGCCTGTATGCCAGCCATGCGGAAATCTACAAATCGCAGGCGACATTGCTGCAAGGCCCGCCACCGGGCAGCAAAGCCCTGGAGCCAATGACCGGGACCAACTACGAGGTCGGGATCAAGCGCGAGTTGGCCGATGGCCGGCTGCTGGCCAGCTTTGCCGTGTACCGCATCGAGAAGAAGGGCCAAGGCCAGACCGACCCCAACTTCCCACGTGAATGGGGCTCTGTGACCTCCTGTTGCTATGTTGGCGATGGATACCAACTGAGCCAGGGCTTCGAGATCGAACTCAACGGCGAAGTCCTGCCTGGGCTGCAGGTGGCGATGGGGTACACCTACAACGCCAACGAGAACAAGCGTGAGGGTGATGCCCGTTTCAGTACCCACACCCCACGCCACCTGTTCAAGCTCTGGACCGACTATCGCTTCCAGCGCCTGTCTGCCTTGAGCCTCGGCGCCGGGGTGATCGCACAGAGCGAGCACAGCGAATCGGGCACCGTGGTACCGCTTGGGGGCAGCGACTCGCTGGACTACGCGTTCGTCGAAAGCGGCTATGCGATCTATTCGGCGCGCGCCGCGTATGACCTGGACGAGCACTGGACGCTGGCACTGAACGCCAACAACCTGTTCGACAAAACGTACTACAGTACGGTGTCGTCAACCGGGTACGGCAACCTGTATGGTGAGCCACGCAGCTTCTTGCTGAGCTTGAGCGGAAAGTTCTAACCCCCCCTGCTGGGGCTGCTGCGCGGCCCCAGCAGGGTGAATCACACAATTGACCTTCCGCTGGGCGCCGGTTTGCTCGTACCCTTGTCACAGTTTCAACTGAATAGACACGGTTCCATGCGAAAACTGCTTGCTGGCGCACTGGCGCTGGTCTTCATCGCCGCCCTGTGCGGCTACGGCTTCTGGACCCAACAACGCCCGGAAGGCCATTACCTTTCCGACTTGCGCATCGAGCTGGCGCTCAACCATGGCGTGCCGGGTGAACACGGCAACCTGCTGGGCGTCGAACCCCTGCTCTACCCAAGTGACTACCAAAACCTTCAGCGCCTGCACCGCAAGCTCTCGGCCTATCTGCAGCAGGCTCGTGTGCAGGGGCTGGTTGGCCCGCGCACGGTGGTGGTGCTGCCCGAGCACATCGGCACCTGGCTGTGGGCACGTGGCGAAAAGAACGAGCTGTACCAGGTCACGCAGAGCCGCGAGGCCCTGCAATGGCTGGAGCTGAGCAACCCACTGCGCTATGGCCTGGCAATGCTGAGCGCCGATGCCGACGACTGGCGTGCCGACGCGCACCTGCGCATGAAGGCCGAGCAGATGGCCGCCGACTACCAGCAGCTGTTCGGTGGCTTGGCCAAGGAGTTTGGTGTCACCCTGGTGGCCGGCTCCATCGTGCTCCCGGCCCCTTATGTCAAACACGGCGTGCTGCACGCGGGCAGTGGCCCGCTGTACAACAGCAGCGTGGTGTTTGCCGGCGACGGCTCGCTGCTGGGCCAGCCCCAGCGTCAGCAATTTCCGGACAGCGAAATGCGCCGCTACATCCATGATGGCCGCGAGCACCCGCTCCAGGTACTGCAAACCCCTGCCGGACGCCTGGGCGTGCTGGTCGGCAGTGACAGCTGGTACCCGGAGAACCAACAGCAGCTGGCACAGCAGTCGGTACAGCTGATCGCCAACCCGGTGTTTCTCAGCGGCAAAGGCAGCTGGGAGGCGCCGTGGCGTGGCAATCGCCATCAGGATGCGGCGGCCGAGCTTGCCCTGCAGCGTGGCGAAGTCAGCGAACGAACCGCCTGGCAACGCCTGACCCAGACGGCCGGCGCGGGTGTCAGCAGCATGAGCGTGTTCATGCGCGGGCAGTTCTGGGAGCAAGCCAGCGACGGCCAGGGCTTCGCCCATCAGTCGGGTGAACTGCTGGCGGGCAACCCCAGCCATGGCGCCCGCCTGCTGAACCTGTGGTTGTGACCTGATGGCCCGCCCCCGCGTGCGCCTGGGTGATCTGTCGGTAGGTTTCGTCCAGCCACTGGCCGGGGCTTTGCGCGCGCTGGGCCACGACCCTGCGCCCCTGTTGCAGCGCTATGGCCTTGATGCGGCGCGCCTGGCCGAAGCGGGCGCACGCTTGTCGATCCCTCGCTACATGCACCTTGGGCATGCCGCCATCGCGCTGTCCGCCGAGCCGGCCCTGGGCCTGCACATGGGCCGCCTCAGCCGCCTGGCCCATGCAGGCCTTGCGGGTATCACGGCGGCCCAGGCGCCGACCCTGGGCGAAGCGGCGCGCACCTTGTTGCGCTTCGAGCCGCTGTACGCTGCCAACTACCGGGGCCACTCACGCTTTCAGGAAGATGCCCAAGGCGCCTGGCTGCGCTTCTACTCCATCAGCCCCTACAACACCTACAACCGCTTCGTGGTCGATTCACTGCTCGCCGGCTGGCTGGCACAACTGGGCGACCTGGCGGGTACTGTGCTGCAGGCAGAACGGCTGGAGATCGAATTTGCCGCACCCCCTTATGCCGCCCAGTATCAGGCACTGTGCAGCACGCCCGTGCAGTTCGCCGCCGAGGGCAATCAACTGCGCCTGAGCCGCGCCACGCTGCAAACGGCCAACCCGCAGCATTGCCCGAGCACCTGGCAACACCTGCTGCAACTGTGCGAAGCAGAGTTGCTCCAGCGCACGCGGGTGCGCAGCCTGGGTGAACGCATCACGCACCTGCTCGGCCCGCTGCTCAATGGTGGCCGCGAACCGGACCTGGACGAAGTGGCGCTGCGCCTGCAACTGCCGACCTGGACATTGCGGCGCAAGCTCGCTGAAGAAGGCACGCGTTTTCGCGATGTGTTGAACGAGACACGGCGCGACCTGGCCGAAACCTACATCCGTGACACGGAGCTGGCTTTCGGCGAGATCGCCTATTTGCTGGGGTTTGCTTCGGCAGAGGCTTTCCAGCGCGCATTCAAGCGCTGGACCGGCCTCACGCCGGGGGAATTTCGCCGCAGCCAGCGGCAGGCCGGCTAAAGCTCGGTAGCGTCATCGGCGGGTTCCGGTGGGTCCAGTTCGTATGCCTGGAATTCGAGCAGCTCTTCCTGATATTCATCCATTGCCCTGCGTCCTCTTTTCTCATATGTCTTCGTAGGTGTCGCCTTCAACCTAAGCAGGTTGGGTGAAGGAATGATGACAATTTCATGAGAAGTAAACGTAGCAGGTATCGAGCGCGTTATCGCCGCCCGTCTGTAACAGGGAATGTGTCAGAGCGCCGCAGGTACGGCCTCTGCAGGCTGCGCTTGCTGCTGCACCTGTATCGGCGCAGGCTCTGCAGGCGGTGCTACAGGCTGCGATCCGTGGCTGTCATTCACCACGGGCGCAGCCGGCACCTCGCTGGCAGGGGCAGCCACAGCAGGCGCTGGCGCAGTTTCGGCCACAGGGGCCAGAGGCGCCGCCACCGGGGCTACAGCCGTCTGCTCTGGCAGCCCCAGGTCAACCGCTGGCTTTTCAGGCTTGGGTGCAGCCACCTCGGGCTCGACCTTGGGCTTGGCCTTGCTGACCTTCTTGGGCTTCGGCAGATAGCTCTGCACCAGCGCGAAATAGCGGTCGTAGAACTGCGCCGCAGTCACCGTCTCGCTGGCGACTTTGACCATCGAGTCATCACTCGAGCCGATCGGCATCGACACCGACCCCAGCACGCCCACACCAAGGCTGGCGGAGGTGTTGGATTTCTTCAGGCTGTAGCGATCTTGTAGGGCGTTGGCGAACATGGTCGAACGCTGGTCGTCGCTCACGTCCGGTGCGCAGGTGACGTTGAAGCTGATCTGCAGGTGGTTTTCGCTGTTTTGCTGAAAGCTCTTGTTGCCCGTCACCTGGTTGGCGCCGCTGCTGGTGATGATGTAGCCCTGGCTGAGCAAGGCACGGCGAGCCGCCTCGCAGGAGCCGGCATCGGTCACCGGGAAGCTGCGCGAGAAGGTCCCCGAGTCATCGAAGTTCTCGTGTTCGTAGATGGCGGCTTTTTTCGAGGAACAACCGGTCACGCCCGCCAGCACCAGGGCCAGCCCGAGCGCGCCAAAGACGGATGATCGGGTCATTGCAAATTCCGGGTAAGTCGAGAGGTGTCTATTGTGCATCACTGCGCACGGGCACTGAAACCGTTCATCCGTGAAGAGTCTGTCAGCTTCGTGTAAATGTGGCCGCGGGGGGGGCGAAAACGAAAAAAGCGACCCTAAGGTCGCTTTCTACGTTGCTTCGAGGCGTTCAAGGGGCCTCGAGGCGAAGATGGCGCAGCGGACGGGACTCGAACCCGCGACCCCCGGCGTGACAGGCCGGTATTCTAACCGACTGAACTACCGCTGCGTATCGCTTGGGCTTGCGCCCGGTTGAAACCTTTTGCTCTACTTACCGGCCATGGGCACAGTTAAGAGAGGCACAAAAAAAGCGACACGTTGATCGCTCTTTTTGTTGCTTCGAGGCGTTCAAGGGGCCTCGAAACGAAGATGGCGCAGCGGACGGGACTCGAACCCGCGACCCCCGGCGTGACAGGCCGGTATTCTAACCGACTGAACTACCGCTGCGTATCGTTCAGGCTTGCGCCCGATTGAAACTGGGATCGACCTTAGGCATATTTGCCGTTTGGTCTCAGACCGGTGCTAGGCACCCATCTGTTACTAAAAAGTGGCGCAGCGGACGGGACTCGAACCCGCGACCCCCGGCGTGACAGGCCGGTATTCTAACCGACTGAACTACCGCTGCGCATAGTGACTTACGTCATGGCTTATCAGGCCTTGTCCCTCTCTGGCTATCCGCTTCTTTCGAAGCTTCCTGCACCAGGAACGCTCAGGAAGTGGTGGGTGATGACGGGATCGAACCGCCGACCCTCTGCTTGTAAGGCAGATGCTCTCCCGGCTGAGCTAATCACCCCCGCGATGTTGCTTGTTGCGTTTGCTTCGCTGAGGCCGCGAAATTTACGCAGGTACCGATGCTAAGTCAATACCCCCATTGAATTTTTTTTCAAAAAGGGCAAAAAAGAGGTTTGCCTGTACGAGGGCACTGGATCGATGCTGTTCCTACACTAAGCGGTCGCGTGACGAATAATCACCAGAAACAAGAAAGGGACCTTTCGGTCCCCTTCTTGGTATCTGACAGCTCAGGTGTAGATCATCTTGCGCGTCATGCCGCCATCGACCACAAACTCTTGGCCAGTGACAAACGCCGCTTGGCGCGACAGCAACCAGGCCACCATGGCCGCCACGTCCTCCACCGTCCCTACCCTGCCGGTCGGATGCTGGGCATGGTCGGCTTCGGTCAACGGTTCGGCACGGCGCTGGGAAGGGTCACGCGCATCGATCCAACCCGGGCTCACCGCATTGACGCGGATCTCCGGGCCCAGGCTCATGGCCAGGGCATGGGTCAATGCCACCAGGCCGCCTTTGCTTGCCGCATAGGCCTCGGTGTCCGGTTCGGACTGCCGTGCCCGGGTCGAGGTCAGGTTGACGATCGCCCCATTGTGCGCACGCAGGTACGGCGCGCAATGCTTGGCCAGTAACATCGGGCCATTGAGGTTGACCGCCAGCACCCGGTTCCATTGCGCCAGGCTCAGGCTTTCCAGCGTCTGGTTGTGCGGGTTGGCGATTGCCGCGTTGCACACCAGCGCGTCCAAGCGCCCGAACTGCCCCAGCACTTCGGAAACCCCAGCACTGACCTGGGCTTCGTCGGCCACATCCATGGTCACGAACCAGGCGTTGTCGCCCAGCGCTTTGGCTACCTTGGACCCGCGGGGGCGGTCAAGGTCGGTGAGCACCACCTGCCAGCCTTCGCAGATCAACCAGGCGGCGATACCTAGGCCGATGCCGCGCGCGGCACCGGTTACCAGGGCTACCCGGCCATTATGGCCTGGCTTACCGCCGCTGATTTCGATCACAGTGCCGCCAACCCACGTGCAAGGTCTGCCTGCAAGTCAGCCACGTCTTCCAGGCCCACGGCAACGCGAACCAGGCTGTCACGGATACCCGCAGCCTCGCGCTCCTGCGGCGACAAACGGCCGTGGGAGGTGGTGGCCGGGTGCGCGATGGTCGTCTTGCTGTCACCCAGGTTGGTGGTGATCGAGATGACCCGCGTGGCATCGATGAAGCGCCAAGCGCCTTCCTTGCCACCCTTGACCTCGAAGCTGACCACCGCACCAAAGCCGCTCATCTGGCGCTTGGCCAGTTCGTGCTGCGGGTGGCTTGGCAGGCCGGCGTAATGCACCTTCTCGATGCCGTCCTGCTGTTCCAGCCACTGCGCCAGTTGCTGGGCACTCTCGCAGTGCGCACGCATGCGCAGCTTGAGCGTTTCCAGGCCTTTGGTGAAGATCCAGGCATTGAACGGGCTGAGCGTCGGGCCTGCGGTACGCAGGAAGCCCACCACTTCTTTCATCTGCTCACTGCGCCCGGCCACCACGCCGCCCATGCAACGGCCCTGGCCGTCGATGAACTTGGTTGCCGAGTGGAACACGATGTCGGCACCCAGCTTGAGCGGCTGTTGCAGTGCCGGGGTGCTGAAGCAGTTGTCCACCACCAGCATGGCGCCACGCGCGTGAGCGACCTCGCTGAGGGCGGTGATATCCACCAACTCGGCCAGCGGGTTGGACGGCGACTCGACGATCAGCAGCTTGGTGTTGGCTTTGATGGCCTTTTCCCAACCCGACAGGTCGACGAGCGGCACATAGTCCACCTCGACGCCGAAGCGCTTGAAGTATTTCTCGAACAGGCTGATGGTCGAGCCGAACACGCTCTGCGACACCAGCACATGGTCACCGGCGCTGCACAGCGACATGACCACGGCGAGGATCGCCGCCATGCCAGTGGACGTCGCCACGGCCTGCTCGGCGCCCTCCATGGCCGCCAGGCGCTCCTCGAAGGCACGCACGGTCGGGTTGGTGTAGCGCGAGTAGACGTTGCCCGGGGTTTCACCGGCAAAGCGTGCGGCCGCATCGGCGGCCGTGCGGAAGACATAGCTGGAGGTCAGAAACAGCGCTTCGCTGTGCTCGGCCTCCGGTGTACGGTTTTGCCCGGCGCGCACCGCCAGGGTGTCGAAACCGACACCCTCGAGGTCACTGTCCAGTCGTCCGGCATCCCATTGATCCGTCATGCCGTCGCTCCCTAATCAGTTGTTGTAGAGGTCGATGATCGCGCTGACCGCCTGGGTCTTCACCTTCGCCAGGTCATTACGTGCCTGCTCGATACGCTCGAGGTAGGCTTCGTCGATGTCGCCGGTGACGTATTCACCATTGAACACCGCGCAATCGAAGTGCTCGATCTTGATCTTGCCGCCACCGACCGATTCGATCAGGTCCGGCAGGTCCTGGTAGATCAGCCAGTCGGCGCCGATCAACTCGGCCACCTGTTCGGTGGTACGGTTGTGGGCGATCAGTTCGTGAGCGCTCGGCATGTCGATGCCGTAGACGTTGGGGTAACGCACCGCAGGGGCCGCGGAGCAGAAGTAGACGTTTTTCGCGCCAGCTTCGCGGGCCATCTGGATGATTTGCTTGCAGGTGGTACCGCGCACGATCGAGTCGTCCACCAGCATCACGTTCTTGCCGCGGAATTCCAGCTCGATGGCGTTGAGCTTCTGGCGTACCGACTTCTTGCGTGCAGCCTGGCCGGGCATGATGAAGGTACGGCCGATGTAGCGGTTCTTGACGAAGCCCTCGCGGAACTTCACGCCCAGGCGGTTGGCCAGCTCAAGCGCAGCGGTGCGGCTGGTGTCCGGGATCGGGATGACCACATCGATGTCGTGCTCCGGGCGCTCGCGCATGATCTTTTCGGCGAGCTTCTCACCCATGCGCAGACGCGCCTTGTACACCGAGACGCCGTCGATGATCGAGTCAGGGCGGGCCAGGTAGACGTGCTCGAAGATGCACGGCTGCAGCTTCGGGTTTTGTGCACACTGCTTGGTGTACAGCTGGCCTTCTTCGGTGATGTACACCGCTTCACCCGGTGCCAGGTCGCGGATCAGGGTGAAGCCGAGCACGTCCAGGGCCACGCTTTCGGAGGCGATCATGTATTCCACGCCTTCGTCAGTGTGACGCTGGCCGAACACCACCGGGCGAATACCGTTCGGGTCACGGAAACCGACGATGCCGTAGCCGGTGACCATCGCCACCACCGCATAACCCCCGACACAACGGCTGTGCACGTGAGAAACCGCGGCGAACACGTCTTCTTCGGTCGGCTGCAGCTTGCCGCGTACAGCCAGTTCGTGGGCGAACACGTTCAGCAGCACTTCCGAATCGGAATTGGTGTTGACGTGGCGCAGGTCGGATTCGTAGATTTCCTTGGCCAACTGCTCGACGTTGGTCAGGTTGCCGTTGTGCGCCAGGGTGATGCCGTAAGGCGAGTTGACGTAGAACGGCTGGGCTTCGGCCGAGGTCGAACTGCCCGCAGTCGGGTAGCGCACGTGACCAATGCCCATGTGGCCAACCAGGCGCTGCATGTGGCGCTGCTGGAACACATCGCGCACCAGGCCATTATCCTTGCGCAGGAACAACCGGCCGTCATGGCTGGTCACGATACCGGCAGCGTCCTGGCCGCGGTGCTGGAGGACCGTAAGCGCGTCATACAGCGCCTGATTGACGTTCGACTTACCGACGATACCGACGATGCCACACATGCGACGCAACCCCTACTTTGACGAAACTTGAGTGAATAGCGCTCAGGGCTTTGCGGGCCCGAGCAACTGTTCCTTGAACGGGAGATCAGCCGGTGTGCTGATCACCCCACTGGACATCCACTGGCTGGAGAAACCCAGAATCAGGTTTTTCGACCAGTCAGCGACCAAGAGAAATTGTGGTATCAGGCGTGATTCCTGCCACCAGGTGTCTTGTTGAACCGGCCCCAGGCTAAGCAGCCCGACGGCCACCACCACCAGCAAGGCCCCACGCGCGGCGCCGAAGGCCATGCCGAGAAAACGATCAGTGCCGGACAGCCCGGTCACGCGGATCAGCTCACCGACAAGGAAATTGACCATGGCCCCCACCAGCAGGGTGGCGACGAACAGAATGGCGCAACCGGCGATGGTACGCATCGACGGTGTCTGGATATAGCTTTCAAGATACACCGAGAGCGAGCCACCGAACATCCAGGCAACCGCACCGGCAATGATCCAGATGAGCAAGGACAAGGCTTCCTTGACGAAGCCGCGCTTGAGACTGATCAGTGTGGAGACGGCGATGATCGCGATGATCGCCCAATCAACCCAGGTAAATGCCACGGTGCTGCCTGCAGACGTTTGAGGCGGCGCATTTTACCAGAGCAGCGGGCTGGGGGTAAGCGGAATGTCGGGGGGATTAGCAACTGCGCGATACCTGTAGGAGCGGCCCTTTCCGACCGGTCCGGCGCCCCGGCAAGGCCGTTCCTACACAAAGGCAGCGCTATTAGCCGCGTTCGGGCTGGAAGCGCACCACAAAGCCCTTGAGGCTGTGCTTGCGATTGATCGCATCACGCACACGCTCGGCCTCGGCGCGCTCGATCAACGGCCCGACGTACACCCGGTTCATACCGCCCGCAGAGCGGATATAGGCGTTGTAGCCCTGGCTACGCAAGGTCTGCTGCAGGCTTTCTGCCCCAGCCCGGTTGGACAGACTGGCCAGCTGGATGGACCAACTGACCGGTAGCCCATTGACGTCGATCTTCGACGGCGCCACGGGTTTGGCAGCCGCGACAGCAGGCGTGGGGGCAGCGGCGGGCTTGGTTTCAACCTTTGCCGCCGGGGCGGGTGCTGGCGACTTGGCAGCCTGGGGCTGGGTCTGCGGGGATGGCGTAATCGGCTGGCTAGGCGTGCTGGCTGGCGCGGTAGACTCGTCAATCACCACCGGTGGCTGCTGAGGCTCCTCCGGGATAACCTGGGGTTCCGGCACGGCAACCGGCTCTACCTGCACCTCAGGCAGGGTCGGCATGGCCGGCGCCTGCGGAGCTTCGACCTGTACCTGGCGCATCTCGTCCTCGCGGG
This sequence comes from Pseudomonas sp. E1MeOHC2, assembly GCF_058745025.1. Classification (NCBI taxonomy): domain Bacteria; kingdom Pseudomonadati; phylum Pseudomonadota; class Gammaproteobacteria; order Pseudomonadales; family Pseudomonadaceae; genus Pseudomonas; species Pseudomonas sp. E1MeOHC2. The sequence continues at coordinate 3,989,125 of NZ_CP196675.1, read as the reverse complement.
TGAACAGCATCGGCAGAAAAATCACCGCCAGCGCCACCAGCACCAACGCACCCACCATGCGCTGTTTCATCCCTTTATCCAGCACTGCCATCTACTCAACCCTCCGGGGCCTGCCGCGCCAACCACTCCAGGGCCTGGGCGACACAGAAAAACGAACCGAACAGCAGGATCTGGTCATCCGCCGTCGCCTGCGCGCATTGCCCTTCGAGGGCGGCGTCGACACTGGCATAAGACTTCACCGAGGCGCCGAGGTTCGTCAAGGCATCAGCCAATTCTGCGGCCGGACGGCTGCGTGGGGTATCCAGCGGGGCTACTGCCCAGTCATCGACCAGCCCCTGCAACGGCGCGACAACACCCTCCAGGTCTTTGTCGGCGAGCAGGCCGAACACGGCCAGACGACGCCCCTTGAGCGGCCGGGCCGCCAGGCGCCGGGCCAGGTACTGCGCCGCATGCGGGTTGTGCCCCACATCCAGCAGCAGTTCAACGGGCTTGCCCTGCCAGTGCAGCAGGCGGCGGTCAAGGCGGCCAGTGATGTGGGTAGCGAGCAGCGCCTGACGAATTTGCCCGGCATCCCAGGGCAGGCCCGACAACAGGTAGGCCTGCAACGCCAGGGTGGCGTTTTCCATGGGCAGGTCGAGCAACGGCAGATCGCGCAGCTCCACTGGCCTACCCTCGGCTGTGGTCCCACGCCAGTGCCAGGCTTCACCCGTGCTTTCCAGGTCGAAGTCACGCCCACGCAAGAACAACGGCGCCGCCAGTTCTTGCGCCTTGTCGAGCAAAGGCTGCGGCGGGTCGAGGTCGCCACACAGCGCCGGCTTGCCGGCGCGGAAGATGCCAGCCTTCTCGAAGGCGACCAGTTCACGGGTATCACCTAGATAATCGACATGGTCGACGCCGATGCTGGTCACCAGGGCCAGGTCGGCATCCACCACGTTCACGGTGTCCAGACGGCCACCGAGCCCCACTTCGAGCACCACCGCATCCAGCTTCGACTGGTAGAACAACCAGAACGCCGCCAGGGTGCCCATCTCGAAATAGGTCAGAGAAATGTCGCCCCGTGCCGCCTCGACGGCGGCGAAGGCTTCGCACAGGCGCTCATCACTGGCCTCATGGCCGTCGATGAGCACCCGCTCGTTGTAACGCAACAGGTGCGGCGAGCTGTACACGCCAACCTTGAGCCCCTGGGCTCGCAGCATCGCCGCGACGAAGGCGCAGGTGGACCCTTTGCCGTTAGTGCCGGTGACGGTCACCACGCGCGGTGCCAGCTTGCCCAGCGCCAGGCGGGCAAGCACGTTCTGCGAACGCTCCAGGCCCATGTCGATGGCCGATGGGTGCAACTGCTCGAGGTAGGCGAGCCATTCGCCCAGGGATCGTTGTTTCATCACGCGACCGCAGCCGCCTCAAGCGCCTGCTCTGGGGTGTCCTGGCCGGTCATCTGCGCCAGCAGGCGGGCCAGACGTGGGCGCAGCTCGCCACGGGAGATGATCAGGTCGATGGCGCCATGCTCCAGCAGGAACTCGCTGCGCTGGAAGCCTTCTGGCAGCTTCTCGCGTACGGTCTGCTCGATCACGCGTGGGCCGGCAAAGCCAATCAGCGCCTTGGGCTCGCCGACGATGACGTCGCCCAGCATCGCCAGGCTGGCAGAAACGCCGCCGTAGACCGGGTCGGTCAGCACCGAGATGAACGGGATGCCTTCTTCACGCAGGCGCGCCAGCACGGCCGACGTCTTCGCCATCTGCATCAGCGAGATCAGCGCTTCCTGCATGCGCGCACCGCCGGAGGCCGAGAAACAGACCATCGGGCAGCGGTTTTCCAGGGCGTAGTTGGCGGCGCGAACGAAACGCTCACCGACGATGGCACCCATGGAACCGCCCATGAAGGAGAACTCGAACGCGCTGACCACGATCGGCATGCCCATCAGGGTACCGCTCATGGAAATCAGTGCGTCTTTCTCGCCGGTCTGCTTCTGCGCACCGGTGAGGCGGTCCTTGTACTTCTTGCCATCGCGGAACTTCAGGCGGTCGACCGGCTCCAGCTCGGCGCCCAGTTCGGCACGGCCTTCGGCGTCGAGGAAGATGTCGATACGCGCACGTGCGCCGATGCGCATGTGGTGGTTGCACTTGGGGCAGACATCCAGGGTTTTTTCCAGCTCCGGACGATACAGCACGGCCTCGCAAGCCGGGCACTTGTGCCACAGGCCTTCAGGCACCGAGCTCTTTTTCACCTCGGAACGCATGATCGAAGGGATCAGTTTGTCGACTAACCAGTTGCTCATGCTTTCTTTCTCCAGTATCGGCGAGCGGGGGCCAGCGTGACCGGCCTGCCCTGCCCTTGAGCTCAAAATCTTTTATGAAACGATGATGGACCGGCCGCCGGGGCTTCCTGCGCGCCGCTCCACCGTTAATGTGTTGTTCGCCCACCGCATCGACGGGCGCCCCGCAGGGGCTGCGATAGCTATGGACGATGGTGCGCCGCCAACCGTCACATCCACCGTCACGCCTGCTTCACCGCACGCATGAAGGCCTCGATTTTCGCCGCATCCTTGATGCCCTTGGCCTGCTCCACACCGCCGCTGACATCCACCGCATAAGGCCGCACCTGGGCGATGGCCTGGCCGACATTTTGCGCATTCAGCCCACCGGCAAGGATGATCGGCTTGCTCAGACGGGCCGGCACCAGTGACCAGTCAAAGGCCTCACCCGTGCCCCCGGGCACGCCGGGTACGTAGGTGTCCAGCAAAATACCCCGGGCGCCGGCATAAAGCCTGCAGGCCGCTTCCAGGTCGTCGCCGGGGCGCACTCGCAGGGCCTTGATCCAGGGGCGATGGTAACCTTCACAGTCTTGCGGGGTTTCGTCGCCGTGGAACTGTAGCAGGTCCAGTGGAACCACTTCGAGGATCTCGTTCAGCTCGCACCGCGAAGCGTTGACGAACAGCCCGACGGTGGTCACGAACGGCGGCAGCTGGGCAATGATCGCGCGGGCCTGGTGCACGTCCACGGCACGCGGGCTCTTGGCATAGAAAACCAAGCCGATGGCATCGGCCCCCGCCTCGGCGGCAGCCAGCGCGTCTTCGATGCGGGTAATCCCGCAGATCTTGCTGCGAACGTTGCTCATGGACTGCGTACCCTGCTGTTTCGGTGAAAGGCCGGATGTTAGCAAATGACTTTTCGTCCGTCAGTCAGCCAATGCCTCATAGCCGGTCAAAAAGTGTGGGCCGATGTAACGCTGGGGCAGTTGGAAGGCGTCGGGGTATTCCACCTGCACCAGGTACAAGCCATACGGGTGCGCGGTCACTCCGCCTTCGCGACGGTTACGCCCCTCCAGCACTTCCCGCGCCCAGCTCGCTGGGCGCTCGCCAGCGCCGATGGTCATCAATACACCGGCGATGTTACGCACCATGTGGTGCAGGAACGCCGTGGCACGTACGTCCAGCACGATCATCTGGCCATGGCGGGTGACGCGCAGGTGATGGATGTGCTTGATCGGCGACTTGGCCTGGCACTGGCTGGCGCGGAAGGCGCTGAAATCGTGGGTACCCAGCAGAAACCCGGCCGCTTCGGCCATGCGCTCGACATCCAGCGGACGGTGGTTCCAGGTCACTTCCTCGGCCAGATGCGCAGGGCGGATCGGGTCGTTGTAGATAACGTAGCGGTAACGCCGGGCCGTGGCCTTGAAGCGGGCATGGAAGTCCGCCGGCATCGGGCGCGACCAGACCACGCTGATGTCGTGAGGCAGGTTGAAATTGGTACCCAGGGTCCAGGCGCGCTCGTCGCGTATGGCGCGGGTATCGAAGTGCACGATCTGCCCGCAGCCGTGCACCCCGGCATCGGTGCGCCCGGCGCAGATCACGGTGATGGGCTCGTTCGCCACCTTCGACAACGCCTGCTCGAGGGCTTGCTGGACACTGGGCACACCGCTGGCCTGGCGCTGCCAGCCGCGATAGCGCGAGCCTTTGTATTCCACGCCCAGGGCGATGCGAGAGTAGCCTTCAGCCGCAGATTCGGCGGCGATGTCGATGATGTCCAAGAGCATGAAACCTGTGATGAATACGCAATGGCGGGATTATAACGACAACGGCAGCCCTGTTGGGCTGCCGTTGTGGGTACTGCGGTATGGGGCCTATCGCCGGCAAGCCGGCGACAACGCGTTGTGAACCCGGATCAGATCAGCCGCGACAGCATCGTCTCGGCTTCCTGACGCTGGGCCCCGTCACCGTCCTTGACCACTTCATCAAGGATGTCCCGCGCCCCCTGGTGATCACCCATGTCAATGTAGGCACGCGCCAGATCGAGCTTGGTGGCCACTTCATCACTGCCAGAGAAGAAGTCGAAGTCCAGGTCGTCCAGAGGCTCGGGTTCGGGCTGCGCAACTGCATCTTCAGTGGTGAAGTGCGGTTCCAGCGAAGGCGATTCGAGGTTCTGCGACAGCTTGTCCAGTTCCGCGTTGACGTCCTCCAGCTCCGAAGCGAAGCTCTTGGCAGCCGGCGAATCGTCTTCCAGCGACAGCGACAGATCGAAATCCGACGGCAGGTCGAGCTCGGTGATCGGCTCGAACTCCGGCACGCTGTCGAAGGCTGCCAGTTCAGCGGCGACATCTACCGGCGCCTCTTCGGCGACAGCCGGGGCAACCGGCTCGCTGACATCAAGGTCGAAATCGTCCAGGCCCGCCACCGGCTGTGGCTCAGCCTGCGCCAGCATCGCCTCGAAATCGGCATCTGCTTCTGCTTCTGCTTCTGCTTCTGCTTCTGCTTCTGCTTCTGCTTCTGCTTCTGCTTCTGCTTCTGCTTCTGCTTCTGCTTCTGCTTCTGCTTCTGCTTCTGCTTCGACTTCAGCTTCGGCTTGCAGCTCAGCCTCCACGGCTGCCGGCTGTTCCTCTACCTGCACATCGTCCAGTACGGGTTCATCCAGTACCGGTTCATCCAGCACAGCCTCGTCCAATACTGGCTCGACTGGCTCGTCCAGCAGCGGTGCTGCCAGCGGATCTTCGCCGGGCAGGTCTTCACCCAGGCTCAGATCGAAGGCGTTGTCCAAGTCCGACTCATCAAGCGACGGAACCTCGGTGAAGGCGTCGATTTCAGACTCGGGGATGTCATCCAGCTCGGGTTCTGCCTCTGCGACAGTGTCGGGCTCATCCTGCAACTCTGGTTCAACTTCTGGCTCGGCCTCAGGCGCTTGCTCTGCCACTTCCTCGGCAACGATGTCTTCAACCACCGGTGCCTCAGGCTGATCCTGCAGCAGGCCCTGCACGTACTGCTCATCCATCTGAGCAGCCAGCGCTGCCGCGCCCACACCGGCGGCGGCCACACCCAGCATGGCTGGGTAGCGCCCTTTGAGCTCCTCGACCTGCGTGGCGTTGTGCTCGGTGGCCGGCAGGACGCGCTCCTGCTCGACGAAAGCACTGTGATCACCCTGGCGGGCATACACTTCCATCAGCTTCAGGCGCAGCGCGTCACGACCGGGTTCTGCAGCGAGCGCTGTTTCGAGCAACTCGGCGGCATGATTCAGACGACCACTCTCCAGGCTCTGCTCGACTTCCGCCAACAGCGCGGCGGTGGCATCTGGCTGAGGCTCTGTGTCGCCGACCGGCGCTGCGGTTTTTTCCGCGGCAGCGGCGGCGGCGGCAGAGGCCGCGACTACTGCTGGCGACAGCGTTACGCTCGGCGCCGAGACCTCCAGCCCTTCAAAGCTGTCGGAGGCCATCTCCAGCCCCTCGACCGGCTCTTCTTCAGCCAAGGCCCGCGCCATGCGCAGGTGTTTCTCTGCCTCTTCCTGGGCCTTGCGCTTGCGCATCAGCAACACCAGCAAAAGCAGTAGCACGAGGAACGTAGACCCTGCGATCAGCCACAGCAGCCAGGGGTTGCCGAGCACATCGTCAAAGGTGCCACGCGGCTGGGCGGCGGGTGCCGCCTTGGCGGCCGGCGCAGGCTTCACCACAGGCTGAGCATTTGCCGCAGGTTTAGCCGGCGCAGGCTCGCCTGGCAGTGCAGCGGCGACCGCTGCCTTGCCGGCTGCGCCCTGGGCTTCAAGCCGGGCCAGTTGGTCGTTTTTCAACGCGATCAGACGCTGCAGCTTATCCAGCTGGCTCTGCAGGTCGGCCATGCGGCTCTTGAGCTCATCGTTGTCGCGGCGGCTGGTGTCGAGGCTTTCCTGGGCCACGGCCAGCTTGTCGTTGAGCGCCTTGGCCTGCCCAGCACCCGCCCGGTTGCCGGGGCTGACCAGGCGCAGGTTGTCACCTTGGGCAATGCGCTCCGGCGCCGCCTCGGCGGCACCGCGGCGGGTGGCGTCGAGCTGGCGGGCACGCGGCCCCAGGCGCCGGCCTTCACGCCAGGCCGCATACTGCTCGGCCACGTCGCGAACCGCCTCGCCCTGGGCAATGTTCTGGATCTGTTGCTGATCGGGCAGGCGCAGTACCTGGCCAACCTTCAACTGGTTGATGTTGTTGCCAATGAAAGCGTCCGGGTTCAACGCCTGGATCGCGATCATGGTTTGCTGAATCGAGCCGCCCTGGCTGTTGCGCGCAGCAATTTGCCACAAGGTGTCGCGACGCTGGGTGGTGTAGTTGCTCGCGCCCGTCACAGCCGGTGCGACATTGGCCGCCGCAGGTTGCTTGCCCTGAGCCTTGGCCTGGTCAAGCAGCACGCTGTAGTCACGCAGCAGCCGCCCCTGCGGCCACATCACCTGCACCAGGAACTTGACTACGGACCCCGGCAGCGGTTGGCTGGACGTGACGCGCAGCACGCTCTTGCCGTTGGGGTTGATCACCGGCGTGAACGTCAGGTCTTCGAGGTAAGTTGGAAAGGCTACCCCCGCCTTGCTGAACTCTTCCGGCGGCGCCAGGCTCGGCGCCACTTCGGCGGCAGTGAGGTCGCGTACGTCGAGCAATTCGATCTCGGCGTCCAGCGGCTGATTCTGTGCCGACTTAAGGGTCAGCTCCCCCAAGCCCAACGCATTGGCCATGCCCGACGACAGCGCCGAGGCAGCCGCCATGGCCAGAACCAGTTTGCGAATTCGAAGCATGACCTCTTCCCTTGTATGAATCGTCCCGAAACCTGCATGCAGAGCAGGACAAAAGTGCTCGCAGTATCTTTTACGGCATGTGTTTAATCAACAATTGCGCCACCTGCACAGCATTGAGCGCGGCGCCTTTGCGCAGGTTGTCGGTGGTCAGCCAGAGGTTGAGCTGCTGGTCTTCATCGACACCATGGCGTACACGACCAACATAGACCACGTCTTGGCCCACTGCGTCACCAACCGGCGTCGGATAATCGTCGCGTTCCACCAGTTCGACACTGTCGGCAGACTCAAGGGCCTGATTGACCGCTGCCAGGTCGACCGGGCGACGGCTTTGCACAGCCACACTGAAGCTATCGCCGAAAAACACTGGTACTTGAACGCAGCTCACGGAAATCTTCAGTTCAGGCTGGCCAAGCAGCACCCGCAACTCGCTGACCAGGCGCCGCTCCAGCGCGGTATGGCCCTGTTCGTCGGCGGCGCCGACCTGGGCCAGCAGGTTGAAGGCTACCTGGCGGTCAAAGAAGCGCGGCTCAAGTGGGCGGGCGTTGAGCAGCTCGGCGGTCTGGCGGGCCAGCTCGCTGACCGCTTCGCGCCCCTGCGCCGAAACCGCCAGCGAGGCCATCACCTGGACCCGTTCGATGTCCAGCAGGCCTTTGAGCGGCGCCAGCGCAACGGCCAGCGCGACGGCGGCGGAACTGGGGCTGGCAATGCGCGCGGGCAGCGCCAGGCCGGCAAGGCGTTCGGCGTTGGCCTCAGGGACCAGGGCAAGGGCATCGTCCAGGCCGGCGGACAGGTCGATGACCGTGCAGCCAGCCTGCAGGGCCTTGCTGGCGAAGCTGCGGCTGACCGCGGCGCCAGCGGCGAAGAACGCCAGTTTGACCTGGGCGAAATCGAAGCTGTCCACTTCGCGAACCTTGAGCTTCTTGCCGGCAAACATCACGCTGCTGCCCGCAGATTCCATGCTGGCCAAAAGGTGCAAGGTGGCGACCGGGAACGCCAGTTCTTCGAGAATCTGTACAAGGGTTTCACCGACGCTGCCGGTGGCGCCGACGACGGCGATATCGATAGAAGGGTTCATGCTGCGGGCTGCCTCAGGCGAAACGGGAGCGGCACTTTACTCGCATTGCTCAGGCGTGGCCAACGCAGCCGACGCAAAGGCCGTCAGAACGGCTTCTCACGCGTGAGGCTAATGCTGCTCTGAAGATTGGCAGGCATAAAAAAACCCGCGCAGTCACCCGCGCGGGTTTTCGATTAAACCAGAGCGATCAACGCTCCAGCAGAATCCGTAGCATGCGGCGCAGCGGCTCGGCGGCACCCCACAGCAGCTGGTCACCCACGGTGAACGCGCCCAGGTAGTGCGAACCCATGTTCAGCTTGCGCAGACGGCCCACCGGAATGTTCAAGGTGCCGGTAACCTTGGTCGGGGTCAGCTCTTGCATGCTGATCTCACGCTGGTTCGGCACCAGTTTCACCCACGGGTTGTGCTGGCTGATCATGCCTTCGATGTCGGCGAGCGGCACATCCTTGTTCAGCTTGATGGTCAGCGCCTGGCTGTGGCAACGCATGGCGCCAATGCGCACGCAGATACCGTCGACCGGGATCGGGCTCTTGAAACGACCGAGGATCTTGTTGGTCTCGGCCTGGGCCTTCCACTCTTCACGGCTCTGCCCGTTCGGCAGCTCCTTGTCGATCCACGGAATCAGGCTGCCGGCCAGCGGCACGCCGAAGTTCTCGGTGGGGAAGGCTTCGCCACGCATGGCCTCGGCAACCTTGCGGTCGATGTCGAGAATGGCGCTGGCCGGGTTGGCCAGGTCATCGGCCACGGCCGCGTGGGTAGCGCCCATCTGCTTGATCAGCTCACGCATGTTCTGCGCGCCGGCACCGGAGGCCGCCTGATAGGTCATGGCACTCATCCACTCAACCAGGCCGGCTTCGAACAGACCGCCCAGGCCCATCAGCATCAGGCTGACCGTGCAGTTGCCGCCAATGTAGTTCTTGGTACCGGCATCGAGCTGCTGGTCGATGACCTTGCGGTTGACCGGATCGAGGATGATCACTGCGTCATCCTGCATGCGCAGGGACGAGGCGGCATCGATCCAGTAACCCTGCCAGCCGGCTTCGCGCAGCTTGGGGAAGACCTCGTTGGTGTAGTCGCCGCCCTGGCAGGTCAGGATCACGTCGAGGGTCTTGAGTTCTTCAATCGAATAAGCGTCCTTGAGCGGACCCGTATCCTTGCCCACGTTCGGGCCTTGGCCACCGACATTGGAGGTGGTGAAGAACACCGGCTCGATAAGGTCGAAATCCTGCTCCTCCAGCATCCGCTGCATGAGCACGGAACCGACCATACCGCGCCAACCGATCAGACCTACACGTTTCATCGCAACTACACCTTTGCTAAAAGTGGGCCGCCACCGACCAAAAACGGTGGCGGGCCAGAGAGATTACAGATTCCGCAGCGCTGCGACTACTGCGTCGCCCATTTCCTGCGTGCCTACTTTGTCGCAGCCAGCCGACCAGATGTCACCGGTGCGCAACCCTTGGTCCAGCACCAGGCTGACGGCTTGCTCGATGGCCTCGGCGGCAGCGTGCTGGTTGAAGCTGTAACGCAGCATCATCGACACCGACAAGATGGTCGCCAGCGGGTTGGCGATGCCCTTGCCTGCGATGTCCGGTGCCGAGCCGTGGCACGGCTCGTACATGCCCTTGTTGTTGGCATCCAGCGACGCCGAAGGCAGCATGCCGATGGAACCGGTCAGCATGGAAGCTTCATCCGACAGGATGTCACCAAACATGTTGTCGGTCACGACCACGTCGAACTGCTTGGGCGCGCGCACCAGCTGCATGGCGGCGTTGTCGACGTACATGTGGCTCAGTTCGACGTCCGGGTAGTCCTTGGCCACGTCTTCGACCACTTCGCGCCACAGCTGGCTGGAAGCCAGGACGTTGGCCTTGTCCACCGAGCACAGCTTCTTGCCGCGCACACGGGCCATGTCGAAACCGACGCGGGCGATGCGGCGCACTTCGCTTTCGCTGTAGGGCAGTGTGTCGTAGGCCTGGCGCTCGCCACCTTCGAGTTCACGCTGGCCACGTGGTGCACCGAAATAGATACCACCGGTCAGCTCGCGGACGATGAGGATATCCAGGCCCGAGACGATCTCTGGCTTGAGCGAGGAGGCATCGGCCAATTGCGGGTAGAGGATGGCCGGGCGCAGGTTAGCGAACAGGCCCAGTTGCGAGCGGATTTTCAGCAGGCCGCGCTCAGGGCGGATGTCACGCTCGATCTTGTCCCATTTCGGGCCACCCACGGCGCCGAGCAGCACGGCATCGGCCTGACGCGCACGTTCCAGGGTCTCGTCGGCCAGCGGCACGCCGTGCTTGTCGATGGCCGCGCCACCGATCACATCGTGCGCCAGGCTGAAGCCGAGCTGGAACTTGTCGTTGGCCAGCTCCAGCACCTTGACCGCCTCGGCCATGATTTCCGGGCCGATGCCATCACCTGGGAGAATCAGAATCTGCTTGCTCATGCTTTCCTCTATCCATTCAAGCGGTGCGGCCAGCTCGGCCACACCGAACAAAACTCAGCGCTCGGCCCACAGTACCAACACATCGGTGCTGAACGAACCATCGGCTTCAATCTGGTAATACTGCCGCACTTCCTCGCCCATGGCTTGCTGCAATTGGCGAATGGCCACGCGCATCGGTTCGGGGGTACGCATACGCTCGACCCAGGTGCCAAACTCCAGGCGCAGCGGCTGCCGGGTGTGGCTGCGCACATGCAGGCCGGCTTCGCTGACCTGGCGCTGCCATTCGGCGGCAGAATAGTCACGCACGTGGCTCGTGTCGCGCAGCACCTCGACGGTTTGCAGGTAGGTGTCGAGCAACGGGCTGCCCGGCGACATGACATCGATGAAGGCCGCCACCCCACCCGGCTTCAGTACGCGGCGCACTTCGCGCAGGGCCAGGCCCAGGTCGCTCCAGTGGTGCGCCGAGTAGCGGCTGAAGACGAAGTCGAACGAGGCGTCGGCGAACGGCAGGCGTTCGGCGGCGCCTCGTTGCGTGGTGATATTGCCCAGGCCGCGCTCGGCGGCGGCGCTGGCAACCACATCGAGCATGGATTGCGACAGGTCGTAGGCGACCACTTCGGCAACCAGTGGCGCAACGTGGAAACTGACGTGACCGGCACCACAGCCCAGGTCCAGCACGCGGGCCTCGGCCTTGCCTGCCAGTTCGGCTTGCAGCAGGGCGAACTCGGTGCCCTGGGCGTGTACGGCGCTGCTGAGGTAGGCGCTGGCCTGTTCGCCGAACTGGCGTTGGACCACGTCGGTGTGGGTGGTGCTGGTCATGGGGCAATCCTTTTGGTTTTTTTGCCTGCGCCGGCCTCTTCGCGGGGCAAGCCCACTCCCACAGCTACTGCACAAGGCCTTTAGGGCAGAGGAGTTCCTGTGGGAGCGGGCTTGCCCCGCGAAGGGGCCAGCCCTGTCACCTACACCTATCAGGCGTCGCGAAACAGCCAAGGCTGGCTGGCGCGGTGCTTGCCTTCGAAGGCTTTGATCGAATCGCTGTCCTGCAAGGTCAGGCCGATGTCGTCGAGGCCGTTGAGCAGGCAGTGCTTGCGAAACGCGTCGATCTCGAAGTGCAGCACCTTGCCATCAGGACGGGTAACGGCCTGCGCTTGCAGGTCGATGGTCAGCTGATAGCCAGGGTTGGCTTCGACCTGCTTGAACAATTCGTCGACTTCTTCATCGCTCAGGATGATCGGCAGCAAGCCGTTCTTGAAGCTGTTGTTGAAGAAAATGTCGGCAAAGCTTGGCGCGATCACGCTGCGGAAGCCGTATTCGTCCAGCGCCCATGGCGCGTGCTCGCGGCTCGAACCGCAACCGAAGTTCTCTCGCGCCAGCAACACGCTGGCACCCTGGTAGCGCGCGTGGTTGAGCACGAACTCCTGGTTCAGCGGGCGCTTGCTGTTGTCCTGGTAGGGCTGGCCCACGTCCAGGTAGCGCCACTCGTCGAACAGGTTGGGGCCAAAGCCGGTACGCTTGATCGACTTGAGAAACTGCTTGGGAATGATCTGGTCGGTGTCGACGTTGGCACGGTCCAATGGCGCGACAAGGCCAGTGTGCTGGGTAAAGGCTTTCATGCTGCGCTCCCTTGGATCAACTCGCGGACATCGATGAAGTGGCCCGTCACCGCAGCGGCGGCGGCCATGGCCGGGCTGACCAGGTGGGTACGACCACCGGCACCCTGGCGGCCTTCGAAGTTACGGTTGGACGTGGAGGCACAGTGCTCGCCGCTTTCCAGGCGGTCCGGGTTCATCGCCAGGCACATCGAGCAACCCGGTTCACGCCACTCGAAACCGGCTTCGAGGAAAATCTTGTCGAGGCCTTCACGTTCGGCCTGCGCCTTCACCAGGCCCGAACCCGGGACGACGATGGCCTGCTTGACCGTGGCGGCGACTTTGCGGCCCTTGGCGATTTCTGCTGCGGCGCGCAGGTCTTCGATCCGCGAGTTGGTGCAGGAGCCAATGAATACGCGGTCGAGCTGGATATCGGTGATCGCCTGATTGGCGGTCAGGCCCATGTACTTCAAGGCACGTTCGATCGAACCACGCTTGACCAGGTCGGCCTCGGCAGCCGGGTCCGGCACACGCTGGTCTACCGCCAGTACCATCTCGGGCGAAGTGCCCCAGCTGACTTGCGGCTTGATCTGCGCGGCGTCCAGTTCGACCACAGTGTCGAACACGGCATCAGCATCGGAAACCAGGTCTTTCCACGACTCGACGGCCTGCTCCCACTGCTCGCCCTTCGGCGCATAGGGGCGGCCTTCAACGTAGGCGACGGTGGTGGCATCGGTCGCCACCAGGCCCACACGGGCACCGGCCTCGATCGACATGTTGCAGATGGTCATGCGGCCTTCCATGGACAAGCCACGGATAGCGCTGCCGGCGAATTCCATGGCGTGGCCGTTGCCACCGGCGGTGCCGATCTTGCCGATGACGGCGAGGACGATGTCCTTGGCGGTGACACCGGCAGGCAGTTCGCCTTCGACGCGCACCAGCATGTTCTTCATCTTTTTGGCGACCAGGCACTGGGTGGCGAGCACGTGCTCGACCTCGGAGGTGCCGATGCCGTGGGCCAAGGCGCCGAATGCGCCGTGGGTGGAGGTGTGCGAGTCGCCGCAGACCACGGTCATGCCAGGCAAGGTGGCGCCCTGCTCCGGGCTGATGACGTGGACGATGCCCTGGCGTTCGTCATTCATCTTGAATTCGACGATGCCGTACTCGTCACAGTTCTCATCGAGGGTCTGCACCTGCAGGCGCGACACCTGGTCGACGATGGCTTCGATACCGCCCTTGCGCTCTGGCGTGGTCGGCACGTTGTGATCGGGGGTGGCGATGTTGGTGTCGATGCGCCATGGCTTGCGCTGCGCCAGGCGCAGGCCTTCGAAGGCCTGGGGCGACGTCACTTCGTGGATGATGTGGCGGTCGATGTAGATCAAGGACGAGCCGTCATCACGGCGCTTGACCTCATGGGCTTCCCAGAGTTTGTCGTAGAGCGTTTTGCCAGCCATCAGACTGTTCCTCATCAGCGTCTTTCTATGCCAAAGACCCCTTGGCTTGTACGGACGATGCTATGGCGATAGATTGAATAACTCAAATTCATATTTTTCATGCTTTGCATAACCATCAGGAATCAGAGAGATGGACCTGGCCAACCTCAGTGCTTTTATCGCCATCGCCGAAACCGGCAGCTTTTCCGGCGCCGGCGAACGGCTGCACCTGACACAGCCCGCTATCAGCAAACGCATCGCCGGCCTTGAGCAGCAACTGGACGTGCGCCTGTTCGACCGCCTGGGCCGTGAAGTGACCCTGACCGAAGCTGGGCGGGCGTTGCTGCCAAGGGCTTATCAGATTCTCAACGTGCTCGATGATACCCGCCGCGCGCTGACCAATTTGACGGGGGAAGTGAGTGGTCGGCTGACCCTGGCCACCAGCCACCATATCGGTTTGCACCGTTTGCCCCCGCTGTTACGGGCGTTCACCCGGCAGTACCCTTCGGTTGCGTTGGATATTCAGTTCATGGACTCAGAGGCGGCCTACGACGAGATTCTCCATGGCCGCGCCGAAATTGCCGTCATTACCCTGGCTCCAGAGCCCCATCACCTGGTCAAGGCGATCCCGGTCTGGGACGACGCCCTGGACTTCGTCGCCGCCCCGGAACACCCGCTGGCCAACAACCACGCGGTCAGCCTGGCCGATGTCGCCCGCCACCCGGCGGTATTCCCGGGTGGCAACACCTTCACCCACCACATCGTCCAGCGCCTGTTCGAAAGCCAGGGCCTGACGCCGAACATCGCCATGAGCACCAACTACCTGGAAACCATCAAGATGATGGTTTCCATTGGCCTGGCCTGGAGCGTGCTGCCGCGCACCATGCTCGATGATCAGGTTGCACCCATCGCTTTACCCGGCATACAGCTGTCGCGCCAGCTAGGCTACATTCTGCACACGGAGCGAACGCTATCGAATGCGGCGAGGGCCTTCATGGCCCTGCTCGACAGCCATGCAGGGTCCGCCTGACCGGTCGTCAGTTCGGCATTTCCAACTCAAGGACGCGTCAAACGCCAAAGGTCTGGTACCAATGCCCAAATCAGCTAACCGCTTTCCGCGCCTGCCGCGTATCCCTGCGGCCGACCCACAGGAGTCCGAACAGGCCTGGCAGAGCGCCCCGCAATTGCTCGCCGCGCTCAACGGTGCCCGCCTGGGCGCCTGGCTGTGGGACATCGAAACCGGCCGGGTCAGCTGGTCACGTGGTACCCAGGCACTGTTCGGCTTCGACCCGCAACGCCCGCTGCCCAACGACATCGACTACCTAGACCTGCTGCCCGAAGAAGACCGCGCGCGCACCCGCCAGCTGTTCCAGGCAGTCGTCAACGGCGAGCCCGTGGAGCAAGCCATGCGCCACCGCATCCGCTGGCCAGATGGCAGCCTGCACTGGCTGGAGATAAACGGCAGCCTGACCCACGACCGCCACGGCCGACCGCAGATGATCGGGGTGATCCGTGAGATCACCCGCCAACGCGAGCGCGAAACGGCGCTGATCAACTCGGAAAAACGCTTTGCCACGCTGTTTCACCTGAGCCCCAATGCCATCCTCCTGACCCGGCGCCACGACGGCATGATCTTCGAGGTCAACCAGCACTTCGAAGACATGTTCGGCTGGCCCGGCAGCCAGGTGATTGGCAAGACCAGCCTGGAGCTGGGCCTGTGGGTGCACCCCGAGCAACGCCACCAGATACTGGACGCCACCCGCGCCAGCGGTGGCCCGCTGACCATGGAAGTGCAGTTCCGGGCCAGCAACGACAAGGTGCACGACGGCATCCTCTGTACCCAGGGCATCGAGATGGACGGTGTGACGTTCCTGCTCAGCACCTTCGTCGACACCACCGAGCGCAAGCGCGCCGAGCAGGCCCTCAAGGACAGCCAGGAGCGCCTCGACCTGGCCCTGGATTCAGCGCAGTTGGGCACCTGGGACTGGCACATCCCCAGTGGCATGCTCTACGGCTCGGCCCGCGCCGCACAATTGCATGGCCTTGACCCGATCCCCTTCCACGAATCATTCGATGCCTTTTTCGAAGGCGTGCCGGAGCAAGA
Organism: Pseudomonas sp. E1MeOHC2; assembly: GCF_058745025.1. Lineage (NCBI taxonomy): Bacteria > Pseudomonadati > Pseudomonadota > Gammaproteobacteria > Pseudomonadales > Pseudomonadaceae > Pseudomonas > Pseudomonas sp. E1MeOHC2. The sequence continues at coordinate 3,973,462 of NZ_CP196675.1, read as the reverse complement.
GCGCAATGTCATGCGCCAGGCCTACCGCAGCCTGCGCGAAGGGCCTGCCGGCAATTACCAGATCACTTACCGGGTGCAACTGGAGAACGGCGCATCGCGCTATATCGAAAGCCGTGCACGGCTGTACCGGGACGACCAGGGCACCCCCCTGCGCATGGCCGGCACCCTGCTGGACATCACCGACCAGGTCGAGCGCGAGCAACGCCTGAGTGCCTCGGAAGAGAAATTTGCCAGCCTGTTCCAGGTCAGCCCCGACCCCATCTGCGTGACCCGCCAGGACACCGGCCAGTTCATCGAGATCAACCCGGCCTTTACCCAGACCTTCGGCTGGAGCGCCGACCAGGTGATCGGCCGCACCGCCGAAGAAATCGGCCTGTGGGCCGAGTCCATCGAACGTGCGCAACGCATCGAGCGGGTGATCCGTGAACAGGCCTTGAGCAACGTGGCGGTGGTGGTCAATCACCGCAACGGCGCCCCCTTGACCTGCGTGATTTCCAGCCGCCTGATCAGTGTCGATGACCAACCCTGCAGCGTCACCACCCTGCGCGACATCACCCAGCAGCAACGGGCCGAGGCGGCACTGAAATCCAGCGAAGAAAAATTCGCCAAGGCCTTCCACTCCAGCCCCGACGCCATCACCATCACCGAGCGCTACAGCGGTCGCTACCTGGAAATCAACGACGGTTTCTGCCGGCTGACCGGCTACAGCGCAGCCGAAGTGGTCGGGCGCAGCGTATATGAGCTGGGCATCTGGGCCGACGACAAACAACGCAGCGCGCTGCTCGCTGAGCTCAAGGAGCGTGGCCGGGTGCACCATCGGGAGATGCTCGGGCGCAACAAGCGCGGCGATATCCTCACCGTCGAAGTGTCGGTGGAGCCCATCACCCTCAACGAAACGGACTGCCTGCTGCTGACCGCCCGCGATGTCAGCCAGTTGAAGAATGCCCAGGCGCAGATCCGCCACCTGGCGTACCACGACCCCCTGACCAACCTGCCCAACCGCGCCCTGCTGATGGATCGCCTGAGCCAGCAGATCGCCCTGCTCAAGCGCCACAACCTGCGTGGCGCGCTGCTGTTCCTCGACCTCGACCACTTCAAGCACATCAACGATTCGCTTGGCCACCCGGTGGGCGATACCGTGCTGAAGATCATCACCGCGCGCCTGGAGGCCAGCGTGCGCCTGGAAGACACCGTGGCGCGCCTGGGCGGCGACGAATTCGTGGTGCTGCTCAGTGGCCTGGAAGGCAGCCGCGAACTGGTCGAAAGCAAGGTACGCGAATTGGCCGACACCCTGCGCGAACTGCTGGCCGAACCGATGTCGCTGGATGGCCAACGCCTGCAGGTGACCCCCAGCATCGGCGTGGCGCTGATCCCCGACCACGGCACCACCCCCGCCGACCTGCTCAAACGCGCCGATATCGCCCTGTACCGGGCCAAGGACTCCGGGCGCAATACCACTCAATTGTTCCACACCACCATGCAGAAGGCCGCCAGCGAGCGCTTGCGCATGGAAAACGACCTGCGCCTGGCGCTCGCACGGGGTGAGCTGGCCTTGCACTTCCAGCCCCAGGTGGATGCCCGCGACAACCGTATCGTCGGCGCCGAGGTGCTGCTGCGCTGGCACCACCCGCAACTCGGCCAGCAGCCACCGGCGCAATTCATCCAGGTGCTGGAAGAAAGCGGGCTGATCCTGGAAGTGGGCAGCTGGATTCTCGATGAAGCCTGCGATGCCTGCGCGCGCATGCTCATGGATGGGTTGATTGACGCGGATGACTTCAGCCTGTGCGTGAACATCAGCCCGCGGCAATTTCGCCAGAACGATTTTGTCGGGCGGGTCCTGCGTAGCCTGGACGACTACCGCTTGCCACGGCGCATGCTGAAGCTTGAGATCACCGAAGGCATCGTCATCCAGAACCTGGAAGACACCATCAGCAAGATGCGCGAGCTCAAGCGCTACGGGGTGAGCTTTGCCATGGACGACTTTGGCACAGGCTATTCGTCGCTGACCTACCTCAAGCGGTTGCCGGTGGATGCACTGAAGATCGACCAGACCTTTGTGCGCGATGCACCGATAGACCCCAATGACGCCGAGATCGTCCGCGCCATCGTCGCCATGGCCCACAGCCTTGACCTGACGGTGATCGCCGAAGGTGTAGAGCTCACCGAGCAGCTGGAGTTTCTTGAAAAACTGGGCTGCCACTTGTACCAGGGCTACCTGCACAGCCGGCCGCTGCCATTGCCGGAGTTCCGCCAGATGTTGCTGGAAGCACCTGCGGATTACTGAGGCCAGAGACGCAAAAAGGGCACCCGAAGGTGCCCTTCTCGTTACAGCCTTACACTCAGTTCAGCGCTGGCTTGTCGCCATTGATCGGGATGCGCTTGGCCTTGGCTTCTTCAGGCACGATGCGCAGCAGGTCGATGCTGAGCAGGCCATTGGCCAGGCCCGCAGCCTTGACCTCGATATGGTCGGCCAGGCGGAACGACAGTTTGAAAGCGCGCTGGGCAATACCCTGGTGCAGATAGGTCACCTCAGCGGCGCCGCCGTCGCGCTTGCCACCGGAGACGGTCAGGACGCCTTTTTCGACCTGCAGGTCGAGGTCTTGCTCCTGGAAACCCGCTGCGGCAACCACGATGCGATAGTGGTCTTCGCCATGTTTTTCCACGTTGTAGGGCGGGTAGCTGCTACCGGCCTCGTTGCGTGCTGCGGATTCGAACAGGTCGTTGAAACGGTCGAAACCAACAGAATGACGGAACAGTGGAGCGAGGGAGAAAGCGGTAGTCATGGTCATAAACTCCTGAGATTCAGCAAGTAAGTCACTCCGCGACCCGACTTCGGCATCGCGTACTCAAAAGATATGGCCGGTGAAATGGCTTTCAAGAGGGACCACGAATTTTTTTTGAAGCCGCTTAATGATCCCTGTGGGAGCGGCGGTGCGGCGGTCCGACTTGCCCGCGAAGACGCCACCTCAGGCAACACAAACCTCGAACGCCTGTACCTCAACCCCCAGCAAGCGACTGATCCGCCCGCAATCATCCTCGCGACGCAGTTCGGCAAACAGCACCACCGCCTCCGGGTAGCTCCGGGTCAGCATCGCCAGCCACTGTTTCATCCGCCCTGGGGCATAGCGCGGCGACAGCTTGGCCTGTGCCTGGCGCCAGAACTCGCGCAGCAACGGCAGCAGATCGTCCCAGCTCATGGGCTGATACGCGCGGCCATCGCGGGCAGCGGCAATCTGCAGGCCCAGATCGGGCCGCGACACCAGCCCACGGCCCAACATGATGTGCTCGGCACCACTGACCTCGCGGCAGCGCCGCCAGTCGTCCACGGTCCAGATCTCGCCATTGGCGAACACCGGGACCTTGACCACATCCTGCACCCGCGCCACCCACTCCCAATGCGCTGGTGGCTTGTACCCCTCGACCTTGGTCCGGGCGTGCACCACCAGATGCGCAGAACCCCCTTCGGCCAAGGCCGTGGCGCACTCCAGCGCACCATCGGGGCTGTCGAAGCCCAGGCGCATCTTCGCGGTCACCGGGATGTCCGCAGGCACCGCACGGCGCACTTCCCGGACGATGGCATGCAACAACTCAGGCTCTTTGAGCAGCACCGCGCCGCCGCGCGACTTGTTCACGGTCTTGGCCGGGCAACCAAAGTTCAGATCAATCACAGGGGCACCCAGCTCACAGGCCAGCGCTGCGTTTTCGGCCAGGCAGACCGGGTCGGAGCCCAGCAGTTGCACACGCATCGGTACGCCCGCCGCGGTTCGCGCCCCTTGGCGCAACTCAGGCGCCAGCTTGTCGAACGAGGAAGGCGGCAGCAGCCGGTCGCACACGCGGATGAACTCGGTGACGCACCAATCGATGCCACCCACTCGGGTCAGGACGTCGCGCAGGATGTTGTCGACCAGCCCCTCCATGGGGGCCAGGGCAATTTGCATGTGTGGGTCTCGGCGGGAAAAGGCGGCAGTCTAACAAAAAACCACACCCATTCAGGCACCGATCAGCGCTTGGCCGTACCCCTCGATGAACTCCGCAGGCATGCGCTTGGGCTTGCCGCTGGACAATTCGATACAGGCGAAGGTGGTCTGCGCGCGCAGCAGCGTCACGCCATCGCGCGGACGCTTGAGCTGGAAGCGGCGGGTCATGCGCAGGCGTTGATCCCAGTCGATGATCCAGGTCGCCAGTTGCAGCTCGTCATCTTCATAGCCTGCGGCCAGGTAGTCGATTTCGTGGCGCACCACGGCCATGGCCCGGTCCAGGCGCCGGTACTCGGCGAGGTCCAGGCCCAGGCGCTGAGAATGGCGCCAGGCGCAGCGTTCGAGCCACGTGACGTAGGTGGCGTTGTTGGCATGGCCGAGGCCGTCGATGTCCTCGCTGCCGACGCGCAGATCGATGACGAAGGGTGTTGCCAGGTCCCAGCTCATGCACGCTCCTGTAAACATTGGGCATTATTCAAGATTGCTGGGGGCGCTTTGCGCCCCTTTCGCGACGCGAGGCCGCTCCTACAGAGACCGCGCAAGGCTGTAGGTTCTAGCGAGTGTAACGGATGCTCAGGCGCTTTGCCGGGCCGGCGCACTGGCGCGGCTCAACAGTTCGAGCACCGCCTCGCTCAGGCGCGGGTCGGCCAGCACCCGCTGGTGCCCGCCCTCCTCCAGCAGCATCAAACGGCTATCGAACCAGGCCTTGTGGATGACATGAGCCTCATCGGCAGCCACCAGGCCATCGTCAGCAGCATGCACCACCAAGCCTGGCAGCTCCAGTTGGTACCCACTGACATCCAGGCGCGTGATCTGCATGCCGACATCCCGCTCCACCTGGCGAATGAACGCTGCCCGCGCCCGCGCCGGCAGGCCCAGGTGATGGGCAAAGCCGCGCAACACGCCGAGCAAGCGGGCAGGTGCGGCGATGCTCACCGCCGCCTCGGCGCGCAAGCCCATCTGCAACGCCAGCAACACACTCGCCCCACCCATGGAATGGCCTATCACCGCACGCAACGGCGGCAGTTCGGCAGCCGCTTCCAGCAGTGCCCGGGCGAACAGCACCACATGCGCCTGATGCCCTGGCGAGCGGCCATGCCCCGGCCCCTCCAGCGACACCACCGTATGCCCTGCCTGCACCAGCGTCTCGATCAACGCGGCAAACTGGGTGGGGCGCCCTTCCCAACCGTGCATCAGCAATACCGTCGGCCCCTTGCCCCAGCGCAATGCCGAAAGCCCAAAACGCAGGGTGATGCGCTCGGCCTTGGCCAGCAGCGGCAACTCCCACGCTTTGGGGGGCAGTGTGCGCGGGGTCATGAAGGCGCGGCGCATCTTGCCCGCCACATGCTCAGGGGCCAGGTGGCCCAGGGTGCCATTGACGCCACGAATCCAGCTCAGGGTAGTCATCGCCTTGCTCCAGGGGTGGGGACTCAGATAACCGCCGACTTGGCGGCACGCAACACACGGTCGGACAGCTCACCGGTACCCAAGGCACGCGCCAAGGCCAGGCCGCCAACCATCAGCGCAAGGTCGGCCAGGGCCTTGTCGATGTCTTCGGGGCGATCGACCATTTTCGCGGTCATCAGCTCGATGTGCTCGGCTAACACTTCGCGGAACACCTCAGGCAGGCGCTGCATTTCGCCAAGGGCATTGGGCAGCGGGCAGGCATGCACTTCAGCGTCGCGGTGCTTACGCGAAAGATAGAACGCCGAAACCAAGGCTCGGCGCGCCTCGCCATCCAGGCTAGGGTCTACCTGGGCCAGCAAGGCCCGCCGCTCGCCCAGCAACTGGCGGAACGCCTCCAGCATGAGTTCGTCCTTGCTCTCGAAGTGGGCATAGAACCCCCCCACGGTCAGCCCCGCCGCCCCCATGACCTGGCTGACGCTCGGCTCAGCCGGCCCCTGCTGGATCAAGGCATTGCGCGCAGCCTCAAGAATCCGTTCGCGGGTTTTGCTCTTTTTGTCGTTCATGGCCACCTCGAATATGATGCTTGTAATATTATAAGCATAATATTTTTTGGCAAGCGAAATTCGCGACCACCTGTCGGCGCCGAAAAATGAGAAAGGGAGAAAAACAAAAGGCCCATTCAATAAGCGAATGAGCCTTTAAAGTCCCGCAAAACGCGGGTAAACATGGCGTCCCCTAGGGGACTCGAACCCCTGTTACCGCCGTGAAAGGGCGGTGTCCTAGGCCACTAGACGAAGGGGACGTAACCTTCGTGCCGGTTCATTTTCACAAACCGCGGCAAAATTGGTGGAGCTAAGCGGGATCGAACCGCTGACCTCCTGCATGCCATGCAGGCGCTCTCCCAGCTGAGCTATAGCCCCGAAAACAAAAGGCTCATCCAATATACGAATGAGCCTCTTTAAGCCCCGCAAAACGCGGGTAAAAGTGGCGTCCCCTAGGGGACTCGAACCCCTGTTACCGCCGTGAAAGGGCGGTGTCCTAGGCCACTAGACGAAGGGGACGTAACCTTCGTGCCGGTCCGTTTTCACGTACCGCGGCAAAATTGGTGGAGCTAAGCGGGATCGAACCGCTGACCTCCTGCATGCCATGCAGGCGCTCTCCCAGCTGAGCTATAGCCCCAGATTTTTAGCCTCGCGGCCCAGCGATATCGTGAAACATCGCTTCTGTAAAACTGGCGTCCCCTAGGGGACTCGAACCCCTGTTACCGCCGTGAAAGGGCGGTGTCCTAGGCCACTAGACGAAGGGGACGAACCTTCTTACCTTCAAGACCCGGTTGCTGGACCCGGTCTTGCTTACCAGCCTTGGCTGTTAAGCGGAATTTGGTGGAGCTAAGCGGGATCGAACCGCTGACCTCCTGCATGCCATGCAGGCGCTCTCCCAGCTGAGCTATAGCCCCACAATGTCGCTCAAAGCAGAATCGCTGGCTGGGTGCCTGGCGTTTCATTTCGCTCATCGCTGTGGACGGGGCGCATATTAAGATCGGATTGCACGGCTGTCAAACGAATTTTTGAAAATATTCAAAAGTTTTTTCACAGATAACAATCACTTACCGCCCTACCCCTTGCAGGAGCAGCACAAGACTGCCCCTACACCGCTATGGGTTGCTGTGTCAGGCGATGTTCGCCAGCAGCTTTTCCCACTCTTTGTTTTCTTTCTTCGACACACCACCCAGCAGGTCCAGGGCCTGGCGCAAGCGATAGCGGGTCAGGTCCGGGCCGAGGATTTCCATGGCATCGAGCACCGATACCGAGCTCGCCTGGCCAGTAATGGCGGCGAACATCAGCGGCATGGCGTCACGCAGCTTCAGCTCCAGCGATTCGACTACCGCCTGGATGCAACCGGTGATGCGGTCCTTCTCCCACTGACGCAGGCTTTCGAGCTTCCACAGGATCAGCTGAATGACCTGGCGCACTTGGTCGCCAGACAGCTTCTTGCTCTCGAACAGCTTGGCATCGAGCTTCAGCGCGCCTTCGAAGAAGAAGCCACCCAGAGGTGCAACCTGGCTGAAGGTTTCGACCCGGCCCTGAACGTGCGGGGCGATCTTCATCATGTAGTCGCTGTTGAACGCCCATTTCTGCAGGCGAGCGGCGAATTCTTCGACCGGCAGCTCACGCAGCCACTGGCCATTGAGCCAGGACAGTTTCTCGATGTCGAAAATCGGCCCACCCAGGGAGATGCGCGACAGGTCGAAGTGCTCGACCATTTCGGCCAGGGAGAACTTCTCGCGCTCGTCCGGCATCGACCAGCCCATGCGGCCGAGGTAGTTGAGCATCGCCTCGGGCATGAAACCCATGCGCTCATAGAACGTCACCGAGGTCGGGTTCTTGCGCTTGGACAGCTTGGACTTGTCGGGGTTACGCAGCAGCGGCATGTAGCACAGCTTGGGCTGCTCCCAGCCGAAGTACTCGTACAGCTTGATCAGCTTGGGCGCCGACGGCAGCCACTCTTCGCCACGCAGGACGTGGGTGATACCCATCAGATGGTCATCAACCACGTTGGCCAGGAAGTAGGTCGGCAGGCCGTCGTTCTTCATCAGCACCTGCATGTCCATGCGGTCCCACGGGATCTCGACATCGCCGCGCAGCATGTCCGGCACTACGCAGATGCCTTCGCTCGGCACTTTCATGCGGATCACGTGGGGCTCGCCGGCGTCCAGGCGGCGCTGCACTTCTTCGGCGCTCAGCAACAGCGCACGGCCGTCGTAGCGCGGGGTCTCGCCACGGGCCATCTGCTCGGCGCGCATTTGCTCCAGCTCTTCGGCGGTGCAGAAGCAGTAGAACGCATGGCCGGCATCCACCAGCTGCTTGGCGTACTTGGCGTAGATCTCGCCACGCTCGCTCTGCCGGTAAGGGCCGTGCGGGCCGCCGACGTCCGGGCCTTCGTTCCATTCGATGCCAAGCCAGCGCAGGGCGTCGAAGATCTGCTGTTCCGACTCGCGGGTCGAGCGCAGCTGGTCGGTATCTTCGATGCGCAGGATGAACTCACCGCCGTGCTGCTTGGCAAAGCAGTAGTTGAACAGGGCGATGTAGGCGGTGCCAACATGGGGGTCGCCCGTGGGCGATGGCGCGATACGCGTGCGTACGGTGGTCATGGAAGGTCTCGAACGAAAGATGAAACAAAGGCGGGATGTTAGCAGGGAGCAGGCACCCGGCTCCAGCAATGGCGCGAACGACACTTGTCGAACTGCCGTCGGTCACTGTTAAATTTGCTTACACTTCTGGAACCATAGTCCTCATGCCTGCTCAACTCAAACGCCGCCTGCTGATCTTCTTTGTCGTGGTCGCGGCCATCGCCCTCGCCTTCCTGGCCCACTGGTATTTCAAAGGGCGCTTTTACGAAAGCACCGACAACGCCTACGTTCAAGGCGAAATCACCCGCATTTCGAGCCAACTTGGCGCCCGCATCGATGATGTACGGGTCCAGGACAACCAGCACGTCGTCAAAGGCGAACTGCTGGTGCGCCTGGAAGCCGCCGACTTCCAACTTGCCGTCGAACGCGCCCGAGCAACCCTGGCCACCCGTGAAGCCGAACACGTGCAGGCCGAAAGCCGCCTGACGCAACAGGGCAGCCTGATCGCAGCGGGCCAGGCCCAGGTCGCTGCCAACCAAGCCACGCTCAACCGCTCACGCCTGGACTTGAACCGCGCAGAGGCCCTGCGCAAGCCTGGCTTCGTGTCCGAGGAGCGGGTGACTACCCTTTCGGCGGAAAGCCACGTAGCCAGCTCCCAGGTCGACAAGGCCCGTGCCGACCTGCAAAGCCAGCGCCAGCAGGTCAATGCGCTTGCCGCCGAGCTCAAGCGCCTCGATGCGCAGATCGCCAATGCCCGTGCGGACCTTGCCCAGGCCGAACTGAACCTGACCCGCTGCGAGATCCGCGCGCCGATCAGCGGCACCATCGGCCAGCGCAATGCGCGCAATGGCCAAGTGGTGCAGGCCGGCGCCTACCTGCTGTCGATCGTGCCCGACGAAGACATCTGGGTGCAGGCCAACTTCAAAGAAACACAGATTGGCCGCATGCAACCCGGTCAGCGCGCCGAGCTGCTGTTCGACAGCTACCCGGACACCCCCATCGAAGGCAGGGTCAACAGCTTGTTCGCAGCCTCCGGCGCCCAGTTCAGCCTGCTGCCACCGGACAACGCCACGGGCAACTTCACCAAGGTGGTGCAGCGCATCCCAGTGAAGCTGACCTTCAGCGCCGACAACCCGTTGCGTGGCCGCATACGCCCCGGCATGTCGGTCACCGCCACCGTCGATATCCGCGCCGAAGATGATGGCCGCAATGGCCGGTGATCAACTGCTCAGGCCCATCGCCGAGCCGAGCCGTCGCGACTGGATTGCGGTGATGAGCGTGATGCTCGGCGCCTTCATGGCCGTGCTGGACATCCAGATCACCAACTCCTCGCTCAAGGACATCCAGGGCGCGCTTTCCGCGACCCTGGAAGAAGGCTCGTGGATCTCCACGTCCTATCTGGTTGCGGAAATCATCATGATCCCGCTGACCGCCTGGCTGGTGCAGCTGCTGTCGGCTCGACGCCTGGCCGTTTGGGTTTCGGCCGGTTTCCTGCTGTCGTCGCTGCTTTGCTCGATGGCCTGGAACCTGGAGAGCATGATCATGTTCCGCGCCTTGCAGGGCTTTACCGGCGGCGCCCTTATCCCTCTGGCCTTCACCCTGACCTTGATCAAACTGCCCGAACACCACCGCGCCAAGGGCATGGCCATGTTCGCCATGACCGCCACCTTCGCGCCTTCGATCGGCCCCACCTTGGGTGGCTGGCTGACCGAGAACTGGGGCTGGGAATACATCTTCTACATCAACATCCCGCCAGGCTTGGTGATGATTGCGGGCCTGCTGTACGGGCTGGAAAAAAAGCAAGCGCACTGGGAACTGCTGAAGAGCACCGACTATGCTGGCATCGTCACGCTCGGCCTGGGCCTGGGCTGCCTGCAGGTCTTTCTCGAAGAGGGCCATCGCAAGGATTGGCTGGAATCGAACCTGATCGTCAGCCTGGGCACGGTCGCCCTGATCAGCTTGATCACCTTCGTCATCCTGCAGTTTTCCAAGCCGCACCCTTTGATCAACCTGCGCATCCTGGGCAATCGCAACTTCGGGCTGTCGAGCATCGCCAGCCTGGGCATGGGGGTCGGGTTGTACGGTTCGATCTACTTGTTGCCGCTGTACCTGGCGCAGATCCAGGGCTACAACGCCTTGCAGATCGGCGAAGTGATCATGTGGATGGGCGTGCCGCAGCTGTTTCTGATTCCGTTGGTGCCACAACTGATGAAGGTAGTCTCGCCGAAGATACTGTGCGCCGTCGGTTTCTGCCTGTTCGGTGCCGCCAGCTTTGGATCGGGGGTGCTTAACCCGGACTTTGCGGGGCCGCAGTTCAACCACATCCAGATCATTCGGGCGCTGGGGCAACCAATGATCATGGTGACCATTTCACTGATCGCCACCGCCTACATTCAGCAGCAGGATGCCGGGTCGGCGTCAAGCCTGTTCAACATCCTGCGCAACCTGGGGGGTGCAATCGGCATTGCCTTGCTTGCCACCTTGCTGGACGCCCGCACCAAGGTGTACTTCGACTACCTGCGCGAATCAGTGGTACCCAGCAATCCACAAGTGGCAGAGCGCCTGGCGCAGTTGGCGGAGCGACTGGGCAGCGAGACTGCGGCGCTTGGCAAGCTAAGCGAGATTACCCATCAACAGGCGCAGATCATGGCGTACAACGATGCCTTCCATTTTGTCGGGATTGGGTTGGCGGTGAGCATGGTGGCGGTGCTGTTGACGCGCAAGCTGCCAGAGGGGTTGAAGGCTGGGGAGGCTCATTGAGCTGATTGTTTGTTGCCTGTACCGGCCTCTTCGCGGGGCAAGCCCGCTCCCACAGGAATACCACCGCTCAGAGGCCAGTGGTATTCCTGTGGGAGCGGGCTTGCCCCGCGAAGAGGCCGGTACAGGCAGTAACGGATCAACTGGTAATCAGCCGCTCGCGCAACTGGGTAATCTCGTCGCGCATCTGCGCCGCCGCCTCGAACTCCAGGTCCCGGGCAAACTGCATCATCTTCTCCTCCAGCTGCTTGATACGCTTGGTGATCTCGCCCGGCGTGCGCAGCTCCGCTTCGTAACGGGCGCTCTCTTCTGCAGCCTTGGCCATGCCTTTGCGCTTCTTGCTACGCGAGCCAGGCACAGTGGCGCCTTCCATGATGTCGGTGATGTCCTTGACCACGCCTTTAGGCACGATACCGTTGGCCAGGTTGAAGGCAATCTGCTTCTCCCGGCGCCGCTCGGTCTCGTCGATGGCCCGCTGCATGGAACCGGTCATCTGATCGGCGTACAGGATGGCGCGGCCATTGAGGTTACGCGCCGCCCGGCCAATGGTCTGGATCAGCGAGCGCTCGGAACGCAGGAAGCCTTCCTTGTCGGCATCGAGAATCGCCACCAGCGACACCTCGGGCATGTCCAACCCCTCACGCAGCAGGTTGATGCCTACCAGCACATCGAAGGTACCCAAACGCAGGTCGCGGATGATTTCCACCCGTTCGACCGTGTCGATGTCCGAGTGCAGGTAACGCACCCGCACATCGTGATCGGCCAGGTAATCGCTAAGGTCCTCGGCCATGCGCTTGGTCAGCGTGGTAGCCAATACCCGCTCGCCGGCATCGACACGCTTGCGGATTTCCGACAGCAAATCGTCGACCTGGGTCAGCGCGGGGCGGATCTCCACTTGCGGGTCGACCAGGCCGGTCGGCCGCACCACCTGCTCGACCACCCGCCCGGCATGCTCGGCTTCATACGGGCCGGGGGTTGCAGAAACGAATATGGTCTGCGGGCTGACTGACTCCCACTCATCGAAACGCATCGGCCGGTTGTCCAGCGCCGAGGGCATGCGGAAGCCATATTCGACCAGCGTTTCCTTGCGCGAGCGGTCGCCCTTGTACATGGCGCCAACCTGGGGAACGCTGACGTGCGACTCGTCAATCACCAGCAGCGCATTTGCCGGCAGGTAATCGTAGAGGGTGGGCGGCGGTGCGCCAGCCGGGCGCCCGGACAAATAACGAGAGTAGTTTTCGATGCCGTTGCAGTAACCCAGCTCGAGGATCATCTCCAGGTCGAAGCGGGTACGTTGCTCAAGCCGCTGTGCCTCCACCAGCTTGTTGTTCTTGTGCAGGTATTCGAGGCGGTCTTTAAGTTCTTCCTTGATGCCTTCGACGGCCTCGAGCAGCGTCTCGCGCGGGGTGACGTAGTGGCTCTTGGGGTAGAAGGTGAAACGCGGCAGCTTGCGAAAGACCTCGCCGGTGAGCGGGTCGAAGGCGGCGATGTTCTCCACTTCGTCATCGAAGAGCTCGATACGGATGGCTTCAAGGTCGGATTCAGCCGGGAACACGTCGATCACGTCACCCCGCACGCGGAAGGTGGCGCGGGCGAAATCCATCTCGTTGCGGGTGTACTGCAGGTCGGCCAGACGGCGCAGCAAGGCACGCTGGTCGAGTTTGTCGCCGCGGTCGACGTGCAGGACCATCTTCAGGTAGGTCTCGGGGCTGCCCAGGCCGTAGATGCATGACACCGTGGTGACGATGATCGCGTCGCGCCGCTCCAGCAAGGCCTTGGTTGCCGACAGGCGCATCTGCTCGATGTGGTCGTTGATCGACGCGTCCTTCTCGATGAAGGTGTCGGACGACGGCACATAGGCCTCGGGCTGGTAGTAGTCGTAGTAGGAAACGAAGTACTCGACCGCGTTGTTGGGGAAAAACGCCTTGAACTCGCCATACAACTGCGCAGCCAGGGTCTTGTTCGGCGCCAGCACCAGGGTCGGGCGCTGCACCTGCTGGATGACGTTGGCGATGCTGAAGGTCTTGCCCGACCCGGTCACCCCGAGCAGCGTCTGGTGCGACAACCCCGCCTCGATGCCTTCGACCAGTTGGCGAATGGCTTCGGGCTGATCGCCGGCCGGCTGGAAACGGGTGACGAGCTGGAACTCGGACATGAGGAACCTCGCGGTGTCGCAGCAACTGTAAATTTAGCCAGTAGTCTATACCCAAATGCGCGCATTCGGGGCCGGTTTCAAGCCCCAGGTGTGAACGCTTATTGCTGTGGACCCGGCAAAAAGACCAATGGTCAAAAAATATTTGCGCAAATGGCGGGAAAAGCTGCGCCAGAGTGTCGCAGTGACCGGTCGGTATCACTATACTGACTCCCCGTTTGTGCACCGCTTCAGTGCATTCGGCTGGAGCGTGTACGTCCTATCACTCTCCATTCAGAGCCAAGGTAACAATGAGCCTGTTTTCCGCTGTCGAGCTGGCACCCCGCGACCCTATTCTGGGCCTCAACGAAGCATTCAACGCCGATCCACGTACCGACAAGGTCAACCTGGGCGTGGGCGTCTACTGCAATGAGGATGGCCGCATTCCGCTGCTGCGCGCCGTGATCGAAGCCGAGACCCAGCGTGCCGCACAGCACGCCTCGCGCGGCTACTTGCCGATCGACGGCATCGCCACCTACGACCAGGCCGTGCAAAAACTGCTGTTCGGCGCCGAGTCGCCACTGCTGGCCGCTGGCCGTGTTGTCACCGTGCAAGCCGTAGGCGGCACCGGCGCGCTGAAGATTGGCGCCGACTTCCTCAAGCGCCTGTCGCCCAACGCCGTGGTGGCCATCAGCGACCCAAGCTGGGAAAACCATCGCGCCCTGTTCGAGACCGCTGGCTTCCCGGTACAGAACTACCGCTACTACGACGCACCAAGCAACGGCGTAAACCGCGCCGGCATGCTCGAAGACCTGAACGCCCTGCCGTCCGGTTCCATCGTCGTGCTGCACGCCTGCTGCCACAACCCGACCGGTGTCGACCTGACCCTGGACGACTGGAAAAACGTCCTGGAAGTGGTCAAGGCCAAAGGCCACGTGCCATTCCTCGACATGGCTTACCAGGGCTTTGGTGACGGCATCGCCGAAGACGCCTTCGCCGTGCGCCTGTTCGCCGAATCGGGCCTGGACTTCTTCGTCTCCAGCTCGTTCTCCAAGTCGTTCTCGCTGTATGGCGAGCGCGTTGGCGCACTGTCGATCGTGACCGGCTCCAAGGACGAAAGCACCCGCGTGCTGTCCCAGGTCAAGCGCGTGATCCGCACCACCTACTCCAACCCGCCGACCCATGGCGCGACCATCGTCGCCACCGTGCTCAACAACGACGAGCTGCGCCAGATGTGGGAAGCCGAGCTTGGCGAAATGCGCCAGCGCATCCATGGCATGCGCAAGCAGATGGTCGAGCTGCTGGCAACCTATGGTGCCAAGCGCGACTTCAGCTTCGTTGGCCGCCAGGTTGGCATGTTCTCTTACTCGGGCCTGACCGTTGAGCAAGTGGCACGCCTGAAGAACGAGTTCGGCATCTATGCGCTGGACACTGGCCGCATCGCGGTTGCCGCGCTGAACCAGAGCAACATCCACGTGGTCACCAAGGCCATCGTGGAAGTGCTGTAACTGCTTGATTCGATTCTGATTTATCAGGGGGCGGGTTGACTTCCCCCTGGTGATCAGTAAGATACGTGCAGATTCCGCGATAGCTCAGTCGGTAGAGCAAATGACTGTTAATCATTGGGTCCCTGGTTCGAGTCCAGGTCGCGGAGCCAAATAAGGTTCCAGAGAAGGCTTTCAAAATCTCTGCCCCCCGAAAACCCGCCTTCTGGCGGGTTTTTTCGTTGCGCCAGTTCATATCCCTTCCTGCCCTGATCAGAAGAGCTCTAACGGGTAATTAGTAATGATCCGCACTTGATCCACATCGCCATCAGCCTGAGCAGAATTTGCGCGGTGGATGGTTTGTTGAACCGTAAAGGAAAGGTTCTTGGCCGGACCGCTCTGGATCAAATACTGCAACTGGATATCGCGCTCCCAGTGCTTGCCCCCATCACCCAACGGTGCGTAGTAGGCATAGGCCCCCGTGGGGTCGACCTTAGTGTTGTCGATGCCGGAGCCACGCACGTAACGGGTCATGAAGTTTAAGCCTGGGAAGCCGAAGGCGGCGAGGTCGAAGTCGTATCGCAGTTGCCAGGAGCGCTCGTTAGGTGAGTTGAAATCGGAATAGAGCACCGAGTTGGCGAGGTAAATGGAATCGCCATCGCCAAGGTAATCGAAGGGCTGGCCACCCTTGATACGCTGGTGCGCCAGCATCATCGAATGCGCGCCGACACGCAGGCGGGCAAAGCTGCTCCAACTGTCGGTATGGATCTCCCCCGCCCGGGCACTGCCCTGATCGCGGGTGCTATAAAGATTGGCACCCAGCGCCAGGGACTTGTCTTCATCGAGGCTAAAGGTCTTGCCAAGATTGATATAGGTCTGGTCCCAGACATCCTCGAAACGAGCCTGGTACACACTCAGCAGCGTGCCGCCAGCGAAGCTGTAATCGCCGCCCAAGTAGCTGGCGGAACCGTAGCGGGTACCGCCGTATTCCGTGGTCATCTCGTCGTCATGATTACTGCTGGCTTTGTTGCGCGCCGCATGCAGATGGCCGCCTTGCAGGGTCAGGCCATCGATGGACGTGTTCTGCAGCGAGACGCCACGAAAACTCTGTGGCAGCAGACGCCCATCACCGCGCTGGAACACCGGTGTAATGGGAAACAGATCGCCCACTTTCAACTCGGTATCGAACGCTCGCAGCTTCAGCGCCCCGCCACCTGCGGAGTAGTCATCCTCGGCGCGGCGCTGGCTGTCCAAAGGCAGCAGATTGGTACCTGAGGTTCCCCCGCCACTGTCGAGCTTCAGCCCTAGCAAGGCGTGGGCATCAAAGCCGATACCAACGGTCCCCGAGGTGTAGCCGGAGTTGAAAAAAGCCTGGAAACCCTGTGCCCACTCTTCGCGATAGCTCTGCTGGCGCGCGTTGAAAACGCCATCGCCGCGGCTGCGAAAATCCCGGTTGAAGTAGAAGTTGCGGTTGATCAGTTGCAGCGAACTGCCGTCAAAAAAACCCTGCTGCCGCGCGGTATCGGCGGCGGCCATCAGGGGCAGGCTGAACAGCATCAGGGTGCATGCATGAAGCAGGCGTGGAGTACGAACAGGATGGGACACGTTGGCCAACCTCTAATTGTTTTTGTATGAGGAGGCGCAAGTGTTGCTTTGTCGGCCAAAGCCGGACAAACGATCATTTTCAGTGCATTGCATGCGCTATCTGCATGCTGGAGTAAGCGCGACAATCAGCTGCCCGAAGCCAGCCCCAGAAGGCTTTGGGTCGCCTCGTTGGTGCGCTTTGCGTAGCCGAGGATCCAGTCCTTGAACACCATGTGCGGGCGAGAATTCTCCAACGCCCTGGCATAAACGAGATGCTCGACGTGCCCGGTATTGACCACGTCAGCGACCGGTCGCAACAGCGTACCGTTGCTGAACTCCACCAACGGCGCAACGTAGGCCCACATCAGCACCACGCCCTGCCCGGCCAGGGCCGCACGACAGGCGAGGTCATAGTTGGACACCGAGATGGTGTAATTGATGCCGCCGGTTTCGCAACCCGCGCGGCTGAACCAGTCCGGCCAGCCCTTGACTGTTCGCAGGTGCTTGACCTCGAAATCGATCAGCTTTTCCCGGGAAAGGTCTTCGATACTGCCGATGCTGCGGCCTTTCAGATAGTGCGGAGTACAGGCGGGAAAGATCACTTCCTCGAACAGGCCAGCGGACACATAACCGCTCCGCTGTCCCTGGTCGTAGAGTATCGTGAAGTCCGTTTCATTGTTTTGGACCGCGGCATAATCCTCACCGTCACCGGCAATCACCCGGACCCGAATATCCGGATGCTGGTCCTTGAACTCAGCGATCCCAGGCAGCAACCAGAAACTGGCGATCGCCATACTGGAACTGATGGTGACGGTGGGGCTTCTGTCGTTCTCGATGGTATCCAGCGTGCGGCGCAGCTCCGACAGGCTTCGCTCAATACCGCCCAGCAACGTCCTGCCGGCCTTGGTCAGGTTGAGGGTCTTGTGCGTGCGAGTGAACAACTGCACGTCCATGCACTCTTCCAGATGCTTGATCTGACGGCTGACCGCACTTTGCGACAGGTTTACCTCCTCCGCCGCCTTGGTAAAACTCAGATGCCTCGCGGAGGATTCGAACGCTTCAAGGTTCTGCAGCGGAGGAAGTCGTTTTCGTGAATTGCCCATGGCCATCCTGAGGAAAATCGCCTGTCTAGTATTCGTGCCTCCCGACCCATCGCTCCTTGGCCAGGTACGCTTTAACGCCGATATCCAGCAAGGGTCTGGGCGGCAATTTTTGCGGTTCGCCCAGGTCCTGCATATCGGCTATCAACGCGTTCTCCACGCCGCAGGCGAGGTCGGCCAGCGTTAGGCCAGCAATGGTCTGCTTGGCAATACCGACGCCGTTGCACCCCACCGCCGCAAAAACATTATCGTCAATTTTGCCCCACCGCGGCGCGCCATTGCGCGTAATGCTGAAAAAGCCCATCCAGAAGTGCTCCGCAGCCACGTCCATGAGGTCAGGGAAACGCGTCAGGAACACCGCCCTGTGTTGTTCGCGTACCCGCGAGCGCGTGCTCTCATTGACTGCCAGGGTCGGGGTGAAATCGAACTGCTGACGGATCAGGATGCGGTGATCGCGGGTATAGCGCATGGTCGCGCCGCTGACCGCATTCGCGGGTGTCACGCCCCACTCTTCGACATCGCCTATTCGCGCACGCTGCTCCGGCGTCAATGGCCGGGTCAGGGTGCCATAGGAGGCGACGTTGAACATTTGCCGTTCGAAGCCTGGGAACTGCGAGGCACTCCCATTGTTGGCAAGGATCAGCTTGCGTGCGCTGACCGAACCTTGGTCGGTGCTGGCATAAATCATCCGGCCACAGTCCAAACGAGTGACTGCACTGTTCTCGAAGACCGAGACATTTTCCGGCAAGCAATCCGCCAGCCCGCGGGTCAACGCCGAAGGGTTGAGCAAGATGCAGCCCGGCGTGTAGATCGCGGCATGGAAAAATAAAGTACCCAGGCGCTTGGCAAGGGCCGGCTGCTCCAGCCATTCGTAAGGTTCACCAAGCGACTGCAGTTCGTGGGCATGATGCCTGAGCAACGTCTCGGCCAACTGCGGCGCGGCGGCGCAGTGATACTTGCCCTTCACGCTCCAGTCGCACTGGATGTTGTGCGCCTTGACGATCTCGTCGAGGCTGGCGATACCCGCTTTCATCAGGCGCTTGTAGTTGCCAGCCTTTTCCAGTTCGGCAACGGAGCTCCCGACGTTGTGCGGCACATCGATGGCGAATCCGGAGTTACGTCCGGACGCATTATCCCCCGCCTCGCCCGCCTCAAGCACCACGATGCTGTCGTTCGGTCGGTTGTGCGCCAGCCGCCGGGCAGCGGCGAGCCCGGCGTAACCGGCGCCAATGATCAGCCAGTCGGCGTCCACCCGCTGACGCAGGGTCGCATGCGCACGCCGCGCTGGAAGAATCGCCGACCAGCCGTTGGTGCGGTCATCCTGAGGCCTGAGTTTTATGTCCATCTGCACTGCATCCATGATTCGTCACTCGCTTGGCGGTGTGATGACGAAGAAGACTTTTGCCTTCGATCCGAAATACTTCACCGCTGTTTTTTTTGGGATCCGCAGGGTGGTCTCAGGTCCGCCTTCAAAACGCTCACCGGACTCCAGCTCGAAGCCGAAAGTCCCCTCGAGCACGATGAGCACCTCGTCGTAGTTCAGCGTCTTGTACGGCGACTCATCCCCGTCCCACTTCGCAAACCCGGCGAGCAGCGGCCCATCATCACCTTGAGGAATCGACCAACCCATTTCGACACGAGCGTTGCCGGAAAGCGGTCGCTGGCTATAGAGCACCTTCGCTTCGTTGACACTTAGTGGCTGGTTCATAGTGATTTCCTTTTCATGTGCCGGGCACAGGCCCAATAGTGGTAAGTCGCCCAGAGGCCAGTGAACGCACAGCCCAGCAGCACGTAGCGCAACGACTCGGCCGGATTACTGATGCGTGGCGCGACGAAGTCAGACATCAGGCCAACGAGCTGTGGCGCAATCGCGAGGTTGGCGATGTTGGCGGTGAACAGCAGGATTGCCGAGCCTTTGGCGCGCATGCCCGCAGGGTAGAGGTTTTGCAAAAGACCGATGGAGGGGCCGATGTAAATGTAAGTGATCGGTATGAAGAGCCAGAGCAGGACGTGCGCGATCTGCATCTGTTTGGTGGCGAACAGGCCGATGGAAAAAAGCGTACCGAGCAGCGTCGTCCAGGCCACGAAGCTCGATTGCTGGTACATCGGCTTGCTGCGCAATAGCAGCATCACCAGCACGGTGATCACCATCATCGCGGTACCGGCAATCCCATGGATCGGCCCGAGCATGGCGCCCGCCTCGCCCACCGACATCGAGTAGGTGCGCACCAGAAAGGAGGTCGCCCACCAGAGAATACCCCACCCCCAGAAGGTCACGACCGTAGCCCCGGCGATCAGGTGGAACAGGGCCCGGCTCTGAAGTGTGAAATGTAAGGTCTCCTTGAAACTGATGCTGTCGCGGTGGATGTCGCGGCTATCGCCCTCATCGTGAACCCGCTTCGGTTCGCGGATAAACGCCCATACCAACAGGGCGAACGGCAGCCCGCACAGCCCGAAGACCAGCAACGTGGTACGCCAGCCATAGGCGTCATTCAGGTAACCGGCGCCCGACGCACCGAACCAGGCCCCGACACTCGCACCGATGCCGTAAACCGACAGGGCGAAGGCACGCAGTTTGGGGCGAAACTTGTCGGCGATGATCGAATGACTGGGCGGGGTGCCACCCGCCTCGCCGACGCCAACCCCGATACGGGCCAGTAGCAGTTGCCAGAAGCTGCTGCTCAGACCACAGAACACGGTCATGGTCGACCAGACCGCAACCGCCGTGCCGATCATGCGCTTGCGGTTGGTCCTGTCTGCCAGCGCGCCCAGCGGCAGGCCAGCGGCGACATAGAAGAGTGCCAGCGACACACCGGTGAGAAAGCCGACCGAGGCGTCACTAAGCTGAAACTCGTGTTTGATCGGCTCGATCAGCGTGGAAAGGACATAACGGTCGGCGATATTGATCGCGTACACCGCAGTGAGGATGAAAAGCGTGGTCCAGGCGCCGGAACTGGCGACCACGGACGAAGCACTGGGCGAAAAGGCGCCGCTGATGCTGTTCGACGGTATGGACATGTCTACCTCCAGCCGCTCGCCGCGCTGGGTAGCGCGCCGAGCTCTATTATTGTTTTTAGGTGCGATGGGGTATCTGTGAAGGCAACGGCGTCAGCCTGATCGCTTGCTGCGTTCGGCTGCAGCCTGGCTGCAAGGAGGGTGCGCTTTCATGGTGTTCCCTCGGACGTTATTCTTGTTGGAAGGGATGGACGACAGCGTCCGTGTGCAGGTCCAAACTACCCGCGCCAGAGGATTGGCAAAAGCGCATTTTCCTTTTGCAGTGCATGCGTTTGGCGCATGCAAAACCCGTCAGGGTGCAATGGTTTTCGAGCTAAATAGGGCTATCCGTCGCGCAAAAGCCGTCACGTTGAGCTGGCGACAACCCAGTCCCACAGCGTCTGCGCCATTGGCGTTAGCTCACGCGACGCCGGACAGGTGATGTATTCACCCAGCCCGGTCTTCAATGTTTCGTCGCAAACCCGGCACAGCTGCTGGGTGCGCAATTCGTCGGGAAGCGCTTCGGCCCAGGCAAGTGCCACACCTTCGCCGGCGAGCGCCGCCTTGATCGCCAGGTCATAGCTGGATACGCGGATGATCGAGCCCTTGTGCTGCCCCTGATAACCCACCAGACGCATCCACTGGCGCGTGGAGAGGGTTGCCGGGTCATTGACCTCTAATTCGATCAAGTCGCTGTGGGACAGGTCGGCCAGGCAACGAATACCGTTGTTGTCTCGGTATTGCGGCGTGCAAATGGCAAAAATTTCTTCCTCGGCTACACGGTGCGCCCGCAGGTCCTTCCAGTTGCCATCGCCGTATAAGATGGTGAAATCGGTGTCGGCAACATTCATGTTCAAGCGGTCTTGCGCGCCAACCACCCGCACATCGATCTGAGCATGAGATTTGCGGAAACGCGAAATCATAGGAATGACCAAATAACTGGCGATGCCTGAGCTGGCACTGATGGACAGGCTCGGCGCCTGGGCGTCATCGATCTGCTGTACCGCTTCCTTGATGCACTGAAGACTCTGGGTCACCGCCCGATAAAGCACGGCGCCACTGGCGGTGAGCATTACATCGTTGCCCTTGCGTTCGAAAAGGGGCGTACCGAGGCTCAGTTCCAGGCGTTTTATCTGCTTGCTGACAGCGCTTTGGGTGAGATGGAGTTCGCTGGCAGCCCGGGTGAACGTTCCGAGCCGTACGACTGCATCGAAGGCCACGATGGCACTCAAGGGCGGTAACTTCTTCGAGCTCATGGACAGATCCCTATCGATCAGGCGCTTTATCGCAAGCGTGCGAGGGTACTGCCAAACATTCACCCGGGCAATTTGTTGCAGGGTTCAATAATCGATAGTCACATCGCCTTTGGGACTGCTGCAGCAGGACAGGACATAGCCCTGCGCCAACTCTTCGTCACTGATGCCACCCTTATGCTCTAACACCACCTCACCCGAGCTTTTCAGTACCCGGCAGGTGCCGCAAATGCCCATGCCACAGGCTTTTGGAATATGCAGCCCCAGCCTGCCCGCCGCCGCGTGCAACGTTTCGCCCGGCGTCACACGCACGCTTTTTCCAGTGCGGGAAAATTCCACCAAGTGCGTCACCTGGTCCGGGACTTCTGCGATCAGCTTGCACACCTTGGCGGGGGGGGCTGCGAACGCTTCTTCGTGATAGCGAAGCCTATCAAAACCGGCCATTTCCAGAAGTTGCCTGACCGCCGCCATGTAGGGCGTCGGGCCACAGCAGAAGATCTCCCGCTCAAAAAAATCTGGCGCCATCAAGTCGAGCATCGCTCGCCCAAAGTAGCCGCGATAACCGGCCCAGGCCTCGCCAGTCTCGTACCTTTCGCAGACCAGATGCAGTTTGAACTTTTCGCTGCGCGATGCCATATGGCGCAGTTCGTGGTGATAGATGATGTCCTTCGGCGTGCGTGCGCTGTGCACAAAAATCATGTCCACCGCGTCATTGGTATCGAAGAACCACCGCGCCATGGACATTACCGGGGTGATGCCGACACCACCGGAGAGCAACAACACCTTGCCCGCCGGAAAGTCGATGGCATTGAACTGACCCAACGGGCCGTGCACCGCCAATTGATCGCCTTCCCCGAAGTTATCGTGCAACCAGTTGGAAACCTTGCCACCCGGCACGCGCTTGATGGTCAGAGAGAAGCTATAGGGCAGCGATGGCGAACTGGATAGCGTGTAGGAGCGCATGACGCGTTCGCCGTCGATCTCGAGCTCCAGGGTGACAAACTGGCCCGGTTTAAAAAAGAACATCAGCGGCTGTTCGGCTATGAAGCAGAACGTGCGGACGTCATGTGTTTCTTGAACAGTCCTGACACAACGGACGATATGCCGGCCATTGCTCCAAGCCTGCGTCGTAGTAGTGGATTGCACGAAGGTATTCATATCGATTCCGCTCATCATTGTTGTTCTTCTGATCACGCTGCACATCCAGTATTGAATGCCCGCACGCTCACCGCAAAGGAAGGTTCGACATGTGCCGATGCCTTCGTGGAATAACCTGGCGAACCCATGAAAAAAGGAATGATCGCCATGCCGTATTTTCGTTGGGCGTCGGCAGGTGTATGCCTTATAAAAAGCGAGCGTCGAACTAAGCCGGGCGCTCAAACAGACAACCGGCGGAATAAAAACAACGAACGCCTGCGCGGGCGATACATGATGAGGAATGGAGATGACAGGCAGCAGCCACAACAGCACTAAAAGCACTTTTTCAAACCAGGCAATGGCCGATCTATTGGGTCAATGCGAACGTGGTTACACCCTGCCACAACAACTTTACACGTCCGGGGCTGTGTTCGATTTCGAGATGAAAGCGGTCTTCGCACGTTCTTGGCTACAGGCCGGGCACCTGGCAGAAGTGGTCAAAGTCGGCGACTACATAACCGTACAACTGGGAAAAACATCCGTTGTCATCATCCGCGAATCAGAAAGTTCGGTGCGCGCCTATTTCAATGCCTGCCGGCATCGCGGATCCATGATTTGTACCAGCGAAAAAGGCTCGGCACGACGGCTGGTCTGCCCTTATCACCAGTGGACCTACGACCTTAAAGGCGACCTGATTTTCGCCAAAAACATGCCGGCCGATTTCGAGCCACATCGGCACAACCTTATCCCGCTTCGTTGCGAAGTGGTGGCGGGAGTGATCTTTATCGCACTGTCTGATGACGTGCCTGACTTCGGCGAATTCCGCCGACATCTCGAACCGATGCTGGCACCCCATGATCTAGAAAACGCCAAGATCGCTCACGCCGCGGTACTTCCAGAATATGCAAACTGGAAACTGGTGATGGAGAACGGTCGGGAGTGCTATCACTGCAGCGCACGGCACCCCGAACTGCTGTCGTCATTCCGCGACCCTACCGAGGATGACTACTTTGAAGGCCAGCCAGAATGGATGAAGCACTTTGAGGCCGTCTGCCGCGACAACGGACTGATCAATGGGCCGGCCGAAGGTGCGTGGTACGACATCCTGCGCTTCCCGATCAAGGACGACGTCCAATCCCTCACGCTGGATGGACGCTACGCCTGCTCGAATCTGCTGATTCCTTCCGGGGAAGGCAATATTGGCACGTTGCGATGGGCCACCGAGCCGAGCGCGTTCAGCCACGCGCTGCGAGACCACGCCTTCACCTTCGAGGCCTGGCCAATCGACGTCGGCACCACGCACGTGCGAGCAAAGTGGCTGGTGCACAAGGACGCGGTGGAAGGCCGTGACTACGAACTGGCGCATCTAACCGCGCTGTGGAGTGCTACCAACGATCAAGACAAATGGCTGGCGGAGAACAACTTCCGTGGCGTGCAGGGAGCGGGCTACGTTCCGGGTCCGTATTCTTCGAATGATGAGAAAAAGGTCATCGACTTCGTCAACTGGTATCTGGATACCCTTCAAAGTTACCTGGACAAGTAACGAGGTCGCGGCCTCTGTTTTCAGCAGGTACGCCCGATCGGATAGAACTCGCCCCGGCTCCATACCCCCAGCCACTCTTCACCGTCGATAATGCGCGGTACCGCCAGCTCGACCAGTTGGTAGAAGACATTGCGATGGATCAGCGCTTCGAGGTTGCTGCGCATCAGCACGTACGGGGATGGCTCTTGCGTGACAGGGTCGAGCTCGACCCGCAATGGGTTGTCCGGGCCCGCCTCAACCTGGTCATCGACATTGCTGGTGAAGCGCAACACCTGTTGCTCACCCTCGCCCTGTACCTCCAGGGCAACCGCGACAAAGGGCGCATCGTCGACACGGATGCCGACCTTTTCCACCGGGGTTATCAGGAAGTAGTCATCCCCGTCGCGGCGAATGATCGTGGAAAACAGCCGCACCATCGGCTTGCGCCCGATTGGCGTGCCCAGGTAGTACCAGGTGCCATCACGGGCGATGCGCATGTCGATGTCGCCGCAGAAATCTGGGTTCCACAGGTGCACGGGCGGCAGGCCCTTCGCCTTGGGGATCTGCGCCAGAAGGTCATTGGCCTTGCCGGAATCGGTCATCACACGTGCCTCATTCGCTCATGCCCAGAAGGCTACGAGCGTACTCGCGCATCGGCGCTGCAAGCAAATCTTCCGGCGTGTTGTCGTGGAACGTCAACAAACCGCCACGGCTTTTGATGCGTGCCGTGTCGATCAGGTAGCGGGTATTGGTTTCGATGAGCATCATCTGTACCACCCCGGTGTCCCAACCCAGGCGGTCGACGGCCTGTTCGTCGTACCATTCATCGCCATTGCCGATGCGGTCGTCGGTACGCGCGAAACGGGTGTACAGCACGTAGTCCGCGCCCACCGAGCGCGCCTGTGCGATTGCCTCCTCCAGGCCGAGCGGGCCTTGGGCGCGGCGCACCAGCGGGAAATACTCGACGAAGCTCTTGAAGGCTTGGTCGGCAACCACATTCTGGCGCGGCACAGGGCCTTTACCGGGCGGCACGAACGCGCCCTGGCCAATGAAAATGAACGAGTCGGGTTGCAGGCGGATAGACAGGGTCCGGCGGGTGTCGCTGTGATCGAGCAGACCCGCGTCGCTCATGTGGTAACGGACGCCTTCGCCCATATCGCTGACATTCATGCAGCCGCCCAGCGCCATCAGCGCCAGCAGCAAGACCAGGCTACGCATCTTTCCTCCAGTGGCCGGCGACGAAAAACCGGCGAATAGCCGGCGGATGCAGCTTTTGCGCCAGACTCAGCCGCCGATCACCTTCATCACCATGACGCCGCCGGAAAACGCCACATCCTGCTTGTCCGCCAGGGCTTTGACCAGCAGTCGCTGCAAGGCGGGAAGCGCTTGATGACGCGGCTTTTCCAGCAGGTCGCCGACATAGTGACGGTTGCTCGACGACAGGCAGCCATGCAGCCACCCCGTGGATGACAGGCGCAACCGCGAGCAACTGCGGCAAAACGGCACGCTCTCGTTGGCAATCACGCCGAAATGGCCGGCACCCGGAATCTGGTAACGCAGGGCTGTGGCATCCACCGCCGCGTCTACCTGCTCAAACGCATGCTTGCCACCAATCAGGCCGAGCACGTGATCTAGGCCAACAAACTGTTGCAGGAATGCATTTTGATCACGGGCCAGATGGCCCATGCGCATGAGCTCGATGAAGCGCAGTTCAAAGCCCCGCTCCAGGCAGTATTCCAGCATCGGCAAGACCTGGTCGAGGTTCTGGCCACGCATTGGCACCATGTTCACCTTGATTCGCATACCCTGCGCACTGGCCTGCTGCATGCCAGCCAGCACACTGGCAAGGTCGCCACCACGCGCGATGCGGCGAAACGCCTGCGGGTCGAGGGTATCGAGGGAAATATTCAGGCGGCGGATGCCCGCTGCGTGAAGCTGTGGCAACTTGCGCGCAAGCAACTGGCCATTGGTGGTCAGCGAGATATCGTCGAGGGGCAGCTTGGCCACCGCGGCCAGAAAACCCTCCAGGCGAGGGCTTACGAGCGGCTCGCCACCGGTAATGCGCAAGCGCTCGATGCCAGCGGCTTCAATCAGATAGGCAACGCCCCGGGCCAGGGCCTCAGCCGACAACTCGTCCTGCGCTGCCACCAGGCGTTTGCCATCGGGCACGCAGTAGGTACACGCGTAGTTACAGGCAGCCGTCAGGCTGACACGCAGGTTGCGAAAACGCCTGCCTTGACGATCGACGATCATGAATGACTCCGGCATGGATGAAGCGGGGCTGGCAAAACCTGACTCATAAATCAGGTTTTTGCAAGCACCTTGTTCATGCCGGGCCAACTGCAAGGGCCGCACCGCAGCCCCGACGTGTCAGTTGGCGGGTTCCGGGTCGCGTTTGCGCTTGTTGCCCATGCGCACGCCGATATCCATGAGGAACTGGAAGAAACCTTCCTGATCTTCAAGCACATTGCTCCAGAACGGCGAGTGGTACAGGGCCACGGCGCCGTGCACCAGCGCCCAAGCCGCGCAGTAGTGGAAGTACGGCGGTACGTCTTCGAGTTTGCCTTCGCTGATACGGCCCTTGATCAACTGGGTCAGGCGATCGAAGTTGGAGGCGCGGATGCTGTGCAACTGCTCGACCATCTCCGGCACCTGGTTACCCTTGACCACCTTTTCTTCCAGGCGGTCGAACAGGCGGTAGCGCTGCGGATCGCGCATGCGGAACTCGAAGTAGGCGCGCGACAGGGCTTCCTTGTCACGATCGACGTCGGCCGAATGCAACAGCTCGTTCAAATCGCGCTCGTAGTCGAGCATCAGGCGCAGATAGATCTCCGCCTTGGACTTGAAGTGCTTGTAGATCGTGCCTTTGCCGATACCTACCGCGTCAGCGATCATCTCGACGGTGACACTGTCTTCACCCTGTTCGAGAAACAGCTTGAGCGCCGTATCGAGGATTTCCTGTTCGCGACGGCGAAACTCACGGACCTTACGAGGTTCTTTCTGCATAGGAAGGACTGGATGACAATCGAAGCGGTTTATTATGCCTAACTTGCGGGAAATTGCACGGATCATCCAACCATGTCTATGTTTCACGATGAGTTCGATCAAACCCCAGGGCTGCGCTACCTGAACCACGCCGCCATCGCTCCTTGGCCACGCCGGGCTGCCGAGGCGGTGGCACGCTTCGCCCGCGACAACGTTTGCCACGGCGCCAGCGAGTACCCGACATGGCTCGCTACCGAGCGGCGCCTGCGCGAGCGGCTGGCGCGGTTGATCCACGCACCCTCGGCGGGTGACATCGCCCTGGTCAAGAACACCTCCGAAGGGCTGTCACTGGTGGCCTTCGGCCTGGACTGGGCACACGGCGACCAGGTGGTGATCAGCGATGAGGAGTTCCCCTCCAACCGCGTCGTATGGGAGGCCCTGGCCAACCGTGGTGTGCAGGTGATCCAGGCCAGCCTGGCCGGGCCGGACCCCGAAGCTACGCTGCTCGCGGCCTGCGGCCCCCGCACGCGTTTGCTGGCCGTCAGCGCCGTGCAGTTTGGCAGCGGCCTGCGCCTTGACCTGGTGCGCCTGGGTGAAGGCTGCCGGGTGCGTAATGTGCTGTTTTGCATCGACGCTATCCAGCAGATCGGCGCCCTGCCCTTCGATGTGCAGCGTTTTCAATGTGATTTCGCCGTGGCCGATGGCCACAAGTGGATGCTCGGCCCCGAGGGCCTTGGGATGTTCTATTGTCGCGCCGCGATGCGCCCGCAGCTTGAGCTCAATGCCTATGGCTGGCACATGCTGGAACACCTGGGCGACTTCGAGCGACGCCAATGGCAGCCGGCACACAGCGCGCGGCGCTTCGAATGCGGCAGCCCGAACATGCTCGGTGCCTGCGCACTGGAGGCGAGCCTTTCGCTGCTGGAGGAAATCGGGATCAAAACAGTCGCGCAGCGATTGCAGCAACGTGTCACGCAGATGTATCAGGGCTTGGCATCGATACCCGGCATTTCACTGCTAACACCCGCCGATCCCGACAAACGGGCAGGCATCGTCACATTCAGTATCAAAGGGCAGGACAGCGTGCAGATCCACAAGGCGTTGATGGCCGAACGCACGATTTGCGCCTTACGTGGCGGTGGTGTGCGGTTTTCGCCGCATTTCTACACCAACGAACAGATGATCGACGAAACTGTGCAACAGGTCCGGCGCCTGGCCATGCGCTGAGAGTGGGATGGATCCCCGGCGTATTCCAAATCTGTTTAAAAAACGACCAACAGACACTGGCACTGCGCCAAACCTGACCAATACTTGAAGTGTTGGCGCGGCGCATCCCCCCCAAGTGGCGCGCCGATAAAGGTGCTCAGGGACCGCGTACCTTTGTTTTACTCCTAATGGTCTTAACCCGGATTCCCTCCCCCAGAACCCGGGTTTTTTTTGCCTTTCACGCTGCCCGCCAGGGCTGCGCAATATCAGGCCACGCGAGCCAGCGGGAACAACCGCTTGAAGTTGGCTGTGGTCTGCTCGGCCAACTGCTCATAGCTGGCCCCGCGCAACGAGGCCACGTACTCGGCCACCTCACGCACATATTGCGGCAGGTTCGGCTTGCCCCGATACGGAATCGGCGCCAGATACGGTGAATCGGTCTCCACCAGCAGGCGATCAA
Source organism: Pseudomonas sp. E1MeOHC2 (assembly GCF_058745025.1). NCBI lineage: Bacteria > Pseudomonadati > Pseudomonadota > Gammaproteobacteria > Pseudomonadales > Pseudomonadaceae > Pseudomonas > Pseudomonas sp. E1MeOHC2. The sequence continues at coordinate 3,944,335 of NZ_CP196675.1, read as the reverse complement.
CCGGCACCTGACGCGCCACCTCACGCAAGGCATCGGCATTGCGGAAGGTCACGATGCCCGACAAGGAGATGTAATAGCCCAGGTCCAGCGCCGCCTTGGCCATCTCCCAGTCTTCGGTGAAGCAGTGCAACACACCCGCCTGGGGCAGCTTCGCCTCGCGCAGCAGCGCCAGGGTATCGGCCCGCGCGGCGCGGGTGTGCACGATCACCGGCTTGCCGGTCTGACGCGATGCCTCCAGGTGCAGGCGAAACGATGCCTGCTGCAATTCAGCCGCTTCCGGTTCGTAGTGGTAATCCAGACCGGTTTCGCCGATCGCCACCACATGCGGATGGGCCAATTCACGCAGCAGCCACTCCAGCGCCGGGGTCTCGCCCGGTGCCAGATCGAGCGGGTGCACCCCTACCGAACAATCGACATCGGCGTACCGCTCACTCAGGGCCTTGACCGCCCCGGCGTTCTCGGCACTGACGCCGATGCACAGAAAATGCCCGACCCCGCGCTCCCGCGCAGCCTGCAGGGCAGCATCGAGGGAGCCCTGGTGGGCGCTCAGGTCAAGACGGTCAAGGTGGCAATGGGAATCTACGAGCATGGGATAACGGCACACATGAAGAAAAGGGAGAGTCAGCGGGCGCCTGGCAACTGTTGCCAGTGAGCCAGCAGCGCTTCAAGCAGCAGCGCACGATTGAGGTTGGCCTTGCCCAGCACCTTCTGGCGCTGCTCCAGGATCCACGCCTGAACCGCCAGCACCTTCGCCTGGCGGCTCTTTTGCGCCAGATACTGCACGACCTTGCGCATATCGGCCAAGCCTAACCCTTCTTCGTCCTGGGTCAATTGATAGCGCAGGATCAGGTGCGACCAGTCGCAGAACCAGTCGAACAAGAGCAGCAGTGGCACGCCATTCCAGGCATCCGCCAACTGGCTGGGCGATTGCTGCTGCTTGAGCAGTTTCTTCACCCCTTCAGTGACCAACGCTCGCTGCTCACGAACGCCCTGCGCCTGCAAGCTTACGGCCATGAGGGGCGAACCCGCGGCCAGGGTCAACAGTTCGTCGCGCTCAGCGTCGTCGCTGTCAGCCAGTGCATCGGCCAGCCAGGCCTGGCTCTGGGCCAGGCTGGGCTGCGGGCAGGCAACCTGCTGGCAGCGACTCTTGATGGTCGGCAGCAGACGGCTAGGCTGGTGAGTGACCAACAGCAGGACCGTATCGCCGGAAGGCTCTTCGAGGCTTTTGAGTAGCGCGTTGGAAGCGTTGACGTTCATCGCCTCAACCGGCTCGATCAACACGACCTTACGCCCACCCAACTGTGCAGTCTGCACCACAAAAGCCACCAGCTCGCGCACTTGATCGACCTTGATCGGCTTATCGGCCTCCTCCGGCTCCAGTACGTAGTTGTCCGGGTGGCTACCGGCCTTGAGCAACAGGCAGGACTTGCACACGCCGCAGGCATCCAGGCCCTGGGGCTGCTGACACAGCAGGCGCGCCATCAGCCGCTCGGCGAGGGCCCGCTTGCCAATGCCTTGCGGCCCATGCAGCAGGTAGGCGTGGGCGTGCTGACTGCGACCCGCCAGTTGCTGCCAAATGGCCTGCTGCCAGGGATAGGCCTCAGCCACGGCAACGCTCCAGAATGCCCGGCAGCAGTGCATCGATGGCGCGCTGCACGGCCTCCAGCGGCTGCGCGGCGTCCAGCAGGCTGTAACGCTGCGGCTCGCGACGGGCGCGCTGCAGGTAGGCTTGGCGCACCGCTTCGAAGAACGCCTGGCCTTCCTGTTCGAAACGGTCCAGGCGACCCCGCGCGGCGGCACGGGCAAGGCCCACTTCGACCGGCAGGTCAAAGACCAGGGTCAGGTCAGGGCGCAGGTCGCCCTGGACAAACTGCTCCAATGTGGCGATACGCTCGACAGACAAACCACGCCCCCCTCCCTGATAGGCATAGGTGGCATCGGTAAATCGGTCGCACAACACCACCGCGCCACGGGCCAGGGCGGGACGGATCACCTGCGCCAGGTGCTGGGCACGCGCAGCGAACACCAGCAACAGCTCGGTATCGGCTGCCATGGTTTCATCGCTCGGTGCCAGCAACAACTCGCGTACCTTTTCAGCCAGCGGCGTACCGCCCGGTTCGCGGCTCAGCAGCACGTCCAGGCCTTGCTCGCGCAGGCGCGCCGCCAGGTATTCACGGTTGGTGCTCTTGCCCGCGCCTTCGGGGCCTTCCAGGGTAATAAACAAGCCGCTCACAGGCAGTCCTTAATGTTGTTCGTCGGGCGTCGGCGCATCGGCCGGCGCAGGGTCACTGGCCGGAGCCGACGCCTCGTCTGGCTCTGGCTGCTCAGCCGGCTGCTGCGCCTCGGACGCATCGGGCTCCACCGCTTCGCTCGCAGCCGGTTGGGCCTGCGGTGCCGGGCTGGAGCGGTAATCCGCCCGCCGCTTGAGCTGGAACTCGCGCACAGCCGAGTTGTGATCATCCAGGTCGTCGGAGAACACATGGCTGCCATCGCCGCGCGCGACGAAATACAGGCTGGTGCCATCGGACGGATTGAGCGCGGCGTGAATCGCTTCGCGGCCGACCATGGCAATCGGCGTCGGCGGCAGGCCGGTTATGGTGTAAGTGTTATAGGGCGTTGGCTCACGCAGGTCGGCACGGGTGATTCTGCCGTTGTAGCGCTCGCCCATGCCATAGATCACCGTCGGGTCGGTCTGCAACATCATGCCCAAGCGCAAGCGCCGCACGAACACGCCGGCAATCTGCCCGCGTTCCTGAGGGATGCCGGTTTCTTTCTCGACCAGCGAGGCCATGATCAGCGCCTGGTAGGGGTCGCGATAAGGCAGGTCGGTGGTGCGCTCCGACCACTCCTTGGCCAGCACTTCGTCCAGGCGTTGGTAGGCCTGCTGCAACAACTCGATATCGCTCATGCCGCGCACGAAGCGATAGGTGTCCGGGAAGAAGCGCCCCTCAGGGAACACCCCGGTGTGGCCAAGCTTGTCCATGACCTCGGCGTCGCTCAGGCCGTCAAGCGTGTGCTTGATCTTCTCGTGCCTGGCGACCGCCGAACGCACTTGGCGGAAGTTCCAGCCTTCGACCAAGGTCAGGTTGTACTGCACCACATCGGCGCGGCGCCACGCGTCGAACAGTTGCTCGACCGTCATGCCGGGGGTCAGGCGGTACTCACCTGTATGCAGGGGTGTGCCGGCCATGTTGAAGCGCCAGTAAAGCCGCAACCAGAAGGCGTCATCGAGCAGCCCCTCATGCTGCATGCGGTAGAACATGCGGTTAGGGTTGGTGCCATTGGGCACGTCGAGCAGGCGCTCCTGCGTCACGTGCAAGGGCTGCTCCAGGACCGAGTTGACCTTCCAGGCCGACCAGCCCAATGCCAGCCCAGCCAGAATCAACCCCATTTCCAGCAGCAGCAGGAATTTGCGTCTCACGAATTCAGGTATCCAGTAACGTACGGGCAACGGCCTGCAGTTTACGGGTGAGTGGGCCCGGCGACCAGTTCAGCGCGGCAAAACCCCGCACCGGCCAGACACCATAGACACTGTTGCAAACGAATACTTCATCCGCCTGGTGCAGTTCGTCGAACGTCAGGTCACGGACCTGCACCGGGATAGCCAGTGCCTGGGCCTGCTGCAGCAACGCGGCGCGCATCACGCCTGCCACGCCGCAGCGGCTGAGCTCTGCGGTCAGCAGCACACCGTCACGCACCAGGAACAGATTGCTGTACACCCCTTCGACCACCCTGCCCTGCCCATCACGCATCAGGCCTTCGGCATGTTCGCTGTCCTGCCATTCGGCACGCGCCAGCACCTGCTCCAGGCGATTGAGGTGTTTGAGCCCGGCCAGCAGCGGTTGTTCCCCAAGCCGGGTCTGGCAAGGGAACAATCGTACGCCGAGTTCAGCATGTTCGACAGGATAGCTGGGCAGCGGGCTGCCCTGAAGGATACGCCGTGGCGCAACACCCGCGACCGGGGCATAGCCGCGCTGGCTGTCGCCACGGGTCAGGATGAATTTGGCGACACCATCACCCAACTGGCAGGCATAACGCCGGATTTCATCTTCAATCAGCGCCAGGTCGGCATCGATTGCCAGGCGCTGGCAACCCAGCGCCAGGCGTGCGAGGTGGCCGCCCAGCAAACTGGGGCGGCCACCTCGCACGGCAATGGTCTCGAACAGACCATCGCCGTAGGCCAGGCCGCGGTTTTGCAGGTTGACTGCATCCGCCGGCTGGCCGTCGATCCAGCTGTGCATCAACCGGCGAACCGGCGGAACACCAGCGAGCCGTTGGTGCCACCAAAGCCGAACGAGTTGGACAGCACTACGTCGATCGGCATGCTGCGCGCCTGGTGCGGCACGAAGTCCAGGTCACACCCTTCGTCCGGCTCATCCAGGTTGATGGTCGGGGGCGCCATCTGGCTGTTGATCGCCAGCACGCTGAAGATCGCTTCCACCGCGCCCGCTGCACCCAGCAGGTGGCCGGTCATCGACTTGGTCGAACTGACCGCCAGCTTGTAAGCATGATCACCGAACACGCGCTTGATCGCGGCCACTTCGGCGATATCGCCCGCTGGGGTCGAGGTGCCGTGGGCGTTGATGTAGCTGACTTCCTCTGGCTGGACGCCAGCATCGCGCAGGGCATTGGCCATGCAGCGGGCAGCGCCTTCGCCGGAATCGGGTGGAGAAGTCATGTGGTAGGCGTCGCCGCTCATGCCGAAACCGACCAGTTCGGCATAGATGGTCGCGCCACGGGCCTTAGCGTGCTCGAGCTCTTCGAGCACCAGGGCACCGGCACCGTCGGACAGCACAAAGCCGTCACGGCCCTTGTCCCATGGTCGGCTGGCACGGCTTGGCTCGTCGTTGCGCGTCGACAGCGCGCGCGAAGCACCGAAGCCCCCCATGCCCAGGCCGCAGGCGGCCATCTCGGCGCCACCGGCGATCATCACGTCGGCTTCACCGTAAGCGATGTTGCGCGCGGCCATGCCGATGCAGTGGGTGCCGGTGGTGCAGGCGGTGGCAATGGCGTAATTCGGCCCCTGCAGCCCCAGGTGAATCGACAGGAAGCCGGAGATCATGTTGATGATCGAACCTGGCACGAAGAACGGCGAAATACGCCGCGGGCCTTGCTCATGCAAGGTCCGGCTGGTTTCTTCGATGTTGGTCAGGCCGCCGATACCCGAGCCCATGGCCACGCCAATACGCTCACGGTTGGCGTCGGTGACTTCAAGGCCTGCATTACGCACCGCCTGGAAACCGGCCGCCAGGCCGTACTGGATGAACAGGTCAAGCTTGCGGGCCTCTTTGGCCGACAGGTACTGCTCAACCTCAAAGCCTTTCACCGAGCCGCCGAAACGGGTGGAGTAGGCAGACAGATCCGTATGTTCGATCGGACCGATGCCACTGCGGCCAGCCAGAATGCCCTGCCAGGTGCTCGGTACATCGGTACCCAGCGGCGACAGCATACCCATACCGGTGACCACGACGCGTCTACGCGACACAGTACTCTCCTTTTCTAATAACAGAGTCTCTTGGCATTGCATTCATACGATGGAATGAAATGACAACAGGCTCTCGGTGCGCGGTGAACGATACCCTTGAGCCAAGGGGGGCTCGCAAAGAAAAAACCGCACGCCAGCAAAGGCAGTGCGGTTTTTCCCGACAAGTAGCGTCGACGAAAACGTCTTAGGCCTTGTGGCTGTTGACGTAGTCGATAGCGGCTTGAACGGTAGTGATCTTCTCGGCTTCTTCGTCAGGGATTTCGGTTTCGAATTCCTCTTCCAGAGCCATCACCAGCTCAACGGTGTCAAGCGAATCGGCACCCAGGTCATCGACGAAGGACTTCTCGTTGGTCACTTCCTCTTCCTTGACGCCCAGTTGCTCGGCGACGATTTTCTTGACGCGTTCTTCGATGGTGCTCATACCTAGTTTTCACTCCTAATGGACATATGTCAGGCAGCTGGCCGGTGACCAATTTTATAGAAAGACGTTCGCTTTTCAAGCTAAACGCACCTTCGGATTAGTCACCCGACCCTCTGCCTGGAATCTGGATGCAGCTTTATAACGGATTTTAGGCTCGCAGTATGACTCTTTTTTTACGAAATCCGTCACATTGAGTTGCAGTGTTACATGTACATCCCGCCGTTGACCGGCACGGTAGCGCCGGTTACATAGGCTGCGCCGTCGGACGCCAGGAAGGAAACCACCTTGGCGATTTCCTCGGCCTGGCCCAGGCGGCCCAGCGGAATCTGGGTCTGCAAGGCTTCACGCTGCGCTTCTGGCAGCTCACGGGTCATGTCGGTGTCGATGAAGCCCGGGGTCACCGAGTTGACGGTGATGCCACGCGAGCCCACTTCACGCGCCAGCGCGCGGCTGAAGCCTTCCAGGCCGGCCTTGGCGGCCGCGTAGTTGGCTTGACCGGCGTTGCCCATGGCACCGACGACCGAGCCGATGCTGATGATACGACCCCAACGCGCCTTGGTCATGCCACGCAGCACGCCCTTGGACAGACGGTAGAGGCTGTTCAGGTTGGTGTCGATCACGTCGAACCACTCGTCGTCCTTCATGCGCAGCATAAGGTTGTCGCGAGTAATGCCGGCGTTGTTGACCAGAATGGTCGGCGCACCGAACTGCGCGCCAATGGCGCCCAGCACCGCTTCCACGGACTCGGCGCTGGTCACGTTCAACTCCATGCCGGTACCGGTGATGCCGTGCTCTTTCAGGGTGGCGGCAATGCGCTCGGCGCCAGAGGCCGAAGTGGCGGTGCCGATCACGGTCGCGCCCTGGCGGCCCAGCTCGAGGGCAATGGCCTGGCCGATGCCACGGCTGGCGCCGGTGACCAGTGCAACTTTACCTTGCAGGCTCATGCAAGCTTCTCCAATTCAGGCCAGCGCCGCGCGGGTGGCGGCGACGGCGTCAGGGGTATTGAGGTTGTAAGTGGTCACGCCGTCGGCGCAACGCTTGTTGAGGCCGGCAAGGACTTTGCCCGGGCCGCACTCGACGAGATTGACCGCGCCGTTCGCCGCCAGGGCCTGCACGCATTCAACCCAGCGTACGGGCTGGTACAACTGCGCCAGCAGGTCGTGCTTGAGCGCATCGAGGTCGGCGGCGACGGCGGCGGTGACGTTCTGCACCACCGGGATCTGCGGGGCCTTCCATTCAATGGCATTGACCGATTCAGCGAAGCGCTCGGCGGCAGGCTTCATCAAGGCGCAGTGCGATGGCACACTGACCGCCAACGGCAGGGCGCGCTTGGCACCGGCCTCTTTGCACAGCGCCATGGCACGGTCCACGGCAGCCTTGTTGCCAGCGATCACGACCTGGCCTGGCGAGTTGAAGTTCACCGCGCTGACCACTTCATCTTCGGCGGCCTTAGCACAGATATCGACCACCACGGCGTCGTCCAGGCCGAGAATCGCGGCCATGGCTCCGTGACCGGCAGGCACGGCCTCCTGCATCAGTTCGCCACGGCGCTTGACCAGCTTCACTGCATCTTTGAGCGACAGGCTGCCAGCGGCAACCAGAGCGCTGTATTCACCCAGGCTGTGGCCGGAAACAAAGGCCGGCTGCGCGCCGCCCTCTTCCAACCACAGGCGCCACAGGGCGATTGAGGCGGTAAGGATTGCCGGCTGAGTCTTGTCGGTTTGGTTCAGTTGCTCTTCCGGACCTTCCTGGACCAGCTTCCACAGGTCGTAGCCCAAAGCGTCGGAAGCTTCCTTGAAGGTCTCGACGATCACCGGCTTCTCGGCGCCCAGTTCTTTGAGCATACCCAGCGACTGGGAACCTTGACCGGGAAAGACGAATGCGAGGGATGCAGACATTGAACAAGCCCTTATGATCTTGTCGTCGGATAGGGTGCGCCAGGCATTAGCCTGACGCGGAATCTGAAAACTTGGATGAAGACGCGGACCAAGCGGTCACATTTAAGCACTTCATCGGCAAAATGCCTAAGGCAACAGGTCTTCAAGGCGACCATGCAGCCGCTGCGGCAGGTTTTCCTGAATTTCGATCAGCGCTCGCTGAATCGCACTCTGAAAACCCTGCACCCCTGCCGAACCATGGCTCTTGATGACGATCCCCTGCAACCCCAGGAAACTCGCACCGTTGTGACGCGCTGGCGCCAGGTCGGCCTGCAGGCGCTTGAGCAATGGCATGGCCAAAGCCCCGGCGGCCCGCGACAACACACCGCCCTTGAACAGCTTCTCGATCCGCGCAGCGATCATCGTCGCCAGGCCTTCGCTGGACTTGAGCAGGATATTGCCGACGAAACCGTCGCACACCACCACGTCGGCCTCGCCCCGGTACAGGCCATCGCCTTCGACGAAACCGACATAGTTCAAGCCGCGCGCGTTCTGCAGCAGCGTGGCCGCCAGCTTGACCTGCTGATTGCCCTTGATGTCTTCGGTGCCGATGTTCAGCAGCGCCACACGCGGCCGATGAACACCCAAGGCCTGGGCCGCCACCGAGCCCATCACGGCGAACTGGTACAGGTTCTCTGCACTGCAATCGACATTGGCGCCCAGGTCGAGCAACTGGCAATACCCCGCCTGGGTCGGGATCGCCGCCACCATGGCCGGCCGATCGATACCTGGCAGGGTCTTGAGCACGAAACGCGACAACGCCATCAGCGCCCCGGTATTGCCGGCACTCACGCAGGCCTGGGCCTTGCCGTCACGCACTAATTCGAGGGCGATGCGCATCGACGAGTCGGGCTTGCCACGCAACGCCTGGGATGGCCGCTCGTCCATGCCGATCACCTCGCTGGCCGCGACAATCTGCAGGCGCGCGCGATCCGCAGCTGCAAGGCCGCTGACGAGATCTTCAAGGAGGGAGGGTTGACCGACGAGGGTCAGGTGCAGCGAGGGTGTAGCCGAAAGGCAGGCAATGCTAGCCTGGACAATGCTGCGGGGACCGAAGTCCCCGCCCATTGCGTCGATCGCGATGATCTGAGCGGACAAGGATTACTCGTCAGCGCCCTTGTCGACCACTTTGCGACCACGGTATACGCCTTCAGGCGATACGTGGTGGCGCAGGTGAATTTCACCGGTGGTTTTCTCTACCGACAGCGCGTTTTCCGACAGGGCGTCGTGCGAACGGCGCATGTCACGGGCAGAGCGGGATTTTTTGTTCTGCTGAACAGCCATAATTGATTAACTCCTAAACGTTTGGGTCACGCTTTAACTGCGCCAAAACACTGAACGGGTTGGACCGCGATACCTCGTCCTTGCTCGAATCGGGCTCGTCTGCGCCCGCCGGCTGCTGGCATTCTTCCGGATGATGAGCAGGCACAATAGGCAAGGCGAGCAGAAGCTCCTCCTCGATAAATGCCTGCAGATCCAATGGATCTTCGCCCAGTTCCAGCACGTCATAGCCTTTCGGCAACGACTGGGTATTCGCACCCTCCTTCACCACGGCGTAAGTACATTCGCTGTGGATCGGCAGGGTGACCAGCTCAAGACAACGCTGGCAAACCATCTTGACCTCGACGTCAAGCTCGCTGTGGATAACCACCACGTGCTGTTCATCTCGTTCAAAATTTAACTTCGCCTGCACCGTACCGACATTGTCGGAAAGCGGGTCGCAGAGTCTTTCCAAATCAGCGAGTTGCAGCGAACCGTTAAGGGTTACGCCACGATCGGCTAATTTGCGCGGGTCAACGTGAGGTGGAATCGGGTCATTCAACATAGGCGCAGCATTCTAGGGATGCCCCCCGCACCTGTCAAAGGAAATTCGGCGGCATCGTGCATGTTAGAATTGGTTCAACTGACCAGGAGTCTACCATGCTTCCCTTATTACTGGCTTCCAGCTCCCCTTATCGACGCGAACTGCTCGCCCGCCTGCGCTTGCCGTTCACCTGGGAAAGCCCCGATATAGACGAGCAGCGTCTGAATGAAGAGCCGGCCGTGGAGCTGGTGCGCCGCCTGGCCAGGCAAAAGGCCGAGGCACTGGCAGGCAGCCATCCTGGGCACCTGATTATCGGCTCCGATCAGGTTGCCGTGCTGGGTGAGCAGATCCTGGGCAAGCCCCACACATTCGCCCGCGCCTGCGAACAGCTTTTGGAGGCAAGTGGGCAGCAGGTGACCTTCCTGACCGGGCTGGCACTGCTGAACAGCGCCACAGGGCACTGCCAGGTCGATTGCGTGCCATTTACCGTCACCCTGCGCGAACTGGACCGTAAACGGGTCGAGCGCTATGTAACGGCAGAACAGCCGCTGGACTGCGCCGGGAGCTTCAAGGCGGAGGGGTTGGGGGTGAGCCTGTTCCAAAGCACGCACGGGTGCGATGCGACCAGCCTGGTCGGGCTGCCGCTGATACGGCTGGTGGATATGCTGATGAAGGAAGGTGTGGAGATACCCTAGAGCTAGAGCCAGACCCAGCATTTGTGGTGCCTGCGAGATCGAGCGCCGCGCGGGCGGCGCTCGATTTCACAGACACCGAAACTGCTGCGACGAACACTTAACGCAGCGAAGGCCCCTTAAAGCCCATATACATGGCCAGATGCTCCGCCACGCTGGCACCCAAACGCTTCGAGAAACGATCAAACGGCGATTCCTCAACCGTGAAATCTACCAACTCCTTCTCGCCGACAATCTCCCGCGCCACGTAGCTGGCACTGCCAAGACCATCCACCAGCCCAAGCGCCTTAGCCTGCTCGCCAGTCCAGATCAGCCCACTGAACAGCTCTGGGTGTTCCTTGTCCTTCAGCCGCTCACCCCGCCCCTGCTTGACCATGGCGATGAACTGCTGGTGCGTTGTATTCAACACACCCTGCCAGAACGCCCGCTCTTCGGGCTTCTCGGGCGAGAACGGATCCAGGAACGCCTTGTGCTCACCTGCGGTATAGGTGCGCCGCTCGACCCCCAGCTTCTCCATCGAACCGACAAACCCGTAACCCGCAGCCGTCACCCCAATGGAGCCAACCAGGCTGGCCTTGTCGGCATAGATCTCGTCCGCCGCACTGGCGATGTAGTAGGCACCGGAAGCGCCAAGGTCGGTAATCACCGCATACAGTTTGATAGCCGGGTACTCGGCCCGCAGCCGACGAATCTCGTCATAGACGTAACCCGACTGCACCGGGCTGCCACCCGGACTGTTGATCCGCAGCACCACCGCCTTGGTCTTGGCATCCTTGAACGCCTCACGCAGGCTCTTGACGAGATTGTCGGCACTGGCAGCCTCCTGATCGGCGATCACACCGCGCACCTCGATCAACGCCGTATGGCTGGCACTGCGCGAAGCAGCCTTGTCCATGTCCATCAGCGGCGTGAACAGCACCAGCATGCCAAACAGGTAGACGAAGGTCAGCAGCTTGAAGAAAATCCCCCAGCGCCGCGCGCGGCGCTGCTCCTGAACGCCCGCCAGCAGGGTCTTCTCCAACAGCTTCCAGCTTTTGCGCTCTTCGCGCTCCTCGGGTTCGGACTCAGGGGCTTTCCATTCGTCTGCCATGCTCACCTGCCTTGGAAGTAATTACGCGGAACCGCCCAGCCACTCGCGCAACTGGGAAAAATGATCGATGCACACCTGCGGGCCGAACTCGGCCAGCGCCTGCAGCGGCATCGCGCCATAGCCGACAGCCACCGAATGCATGCCCGCATTGCTGGCCATCTGCAGGTCGAACGCCGAATCGCCCACCATCAGCGCGCGCCCTGGCTCGACACCGCAATGGCCGAGAATTTCCTCGAGCATGAGCGGGTGCGGCTTGCCGCGGGTCTCGTCGGCGGCACGCGTGATATCGAAGAACTGCTCCCAACCATTGGCTTTAAGCACACGATCCAGGCCACGACGCGCCTTGCCGGTGGCCACCGCCAGGCGGTAGCCCTCGGCACGGAAGGCATCCAGCGACTCGACCACACCCTCGAACAACGGCGAGGGCTGCTGATCGAGGGCCATGTAAATCTCGGCATAGTGCTGACGGAAGCGCTCTAGCTCTGCTGCTGCCAGGTGTGGGTACAGGGTATGGATCGCCTCGCCCAGAGCCAGGCCGATGATGCCTTTGACCGCCTCATCGCAACTCGGCGCCTCACCGGCACGCTCGGCGGCAGCATTCATGGCCTCGACGATGCGGCCAATGGAGTCAGCCAAGGTGCCATCCCAGTCGAAGATCAGCAGTTCATAAGGTTTTTTCATCACTCAGGACGCACTCAAACGCTCTACCGTCTTCGCCCACACCTCATCCACCGGTGCCTCGAGCTTGAGCTCGCCACCGTCAGGCAGCGGCACGGTCAGGGCATAGGCATGCAGGAACAGGCGCTTGCCACCCAGCTCGCGGATTTCGCGGCTGAAATCTTCGTCGCCGTACTTGCTGTCGCCCGCGATCATGTGCCCGGCATGCAAGGCGTGGACGCGGATCTGGTGGGTGCGACCCGTAATCGGGCGCGCCTCGACAATGGTGGCGAACTCGCCAAAACGACGCAGCACACGGAACAGGGTCAGCGCTTCCTTGCCCTCGTCGTTGACCTCGACCATACGCTCGCCGGAACGCAGGTTGCTCTTGAGCAACGGCGCATTGACTTGCTTCTTGGCGGTCGGCCAATGGCCACGTACCAGGGCCATGTAGCGCTTGTCGACACCATCGCCGCGCAGTGCGGCATGCAGGTGGCGCAACATGCTGCGCTTCTTGGCGATCATCAGCAGGCCGGAGGTGTCGCGATCCAGGCGGTGCACCAGCTCAAGCTCCTTGGCGTCCGGGCGCAGCTGGCGCAGCGCCTCGATCACCCCGAAACTCAGGCCACTGCCGCCGTGCACGGCGATACCGGACGGCTTGTTCATCACGATCAGCGCTTTATCTTCGTAGACAATCGCCGCCTCAAGGCGCTGCAGCAGCCCTTGGGCCACCGGCGCAGGCTCGTCACGCTCAGGCAAGCGGACGGGCGGCACCCGTACGATATCGCCGGCCTGAATCTTGTATTCAGGCTTGACCCGCCCCTTGTTCACCCGCACTTCACCCTTGCGCAGGATGCGGTAGACAAGCGTCTTGGGCACGCCCTTGAGGGCCGTGATGAGGAAATTGTCGATGCGTTGGCCGGCAAGCTCCGGCGCGACTTCGATCAGCTGAACGCCGGAAGTCGGAGGGGTATTGGTCGTCATCAAGGGATCATAACAATTTTTTATGGAATTGAAGCACTTAATCATTGCTGCTATAGTCGCGAACGCCGCCAAAAGCGGCAGGCCAGCGGCACCAGGCTCTTCGCCGGTTCCTGACCTTCGCAATTCTCCAGGACGCGAGGCCGTCCTACGGGGTTTTCGCCAGTTTACCGAATTGCCTGGAATCGCCACCAGCGCTGTGTAGAGAAGACCGAAAAAAAACGACAAGTGCGGTGTTTCACCTGCTTACCCGATTCTTTTCGCTGCACCTCTGCCCGCCTCGTCGCTTCCACGCAACGCACGGCGAATACTCCGGAAATACCTGCCTTGGACATGAATGGCGCCAGCGCGGAACCCGCGCTGGCGAAAAATGCAACCCGTTGCGGATTCAGCGCGCGGCAGCACCCGAATTATCAGGGATACGTGCAGGGTGGAGATGCACAGCCCTCGGACCGTGTAGCACCGCGTCCGGCCACCGGCCCACTGACATGGCCGGCGAGCGGATAAGGTCCTGAAACAGATGCCTCCGGGCGTCCACGGCTGAAGGTTGATTCCTCCTCCTGACTGAGTGCACTTGGCCCGCTTGGTTGATTCGGATACCTATTCGAAAGCCACAAAGGCCTGGTAGGCACCGCAGCAAACAGGACGCGTCGTCGTGACAACGGCAGGCTGGGCAACCGGCTGGTGCCGAACGTCGCTCGACACGGGGGTGGCCCCGCCACCCTTTGCGCACCTTGGCACCGACCATGAGACGTCGTGTGTGCCGAACGCCGTTTCCGGCAGCCCGGAAACCGACGGTACAACATGAAAAGAATGCTGATTAACGCGACTCAACCCGAAGAGTTGCGTGTAGCCCTGGTGGATGGCCAACGCCTCTACGACCTGGACATCGAGTCCGGCGCGCGTGAGCAGAAAAAGGCCAACATCTACAAAGGCAAGATCACCCGCATCGAACCTAGCCTCGAAGCCGCCTTCGTCGACTTCGGCTCCGAACGTCACGGCTTCTTGCCGCTGAAAGAAATCTCCCGCGAGTACTTCAAGAAGTCCCCCGAAGGCCGCGTCAACATCAAGGACGTCCTCAGCGAAGGCCAGGAAGTCATTGTCCAGGTCGAGAAGGAAGAGCGCGGCAACAAAGGCGCCGCCCTCACCACCTTCATCAGCCTGGCCGGTCGCTACCTGGTGCTGATGCCCAACAACCCACGTGCTGGCGGCATCTCCCGCCGCATCGAAGGCGAAGAGCGCAACGAACTGCGCGAAGCCCTGAACGGCCTGACCGTGCCGGGCGACATGGGCCTGATCGTGCGCACTGCCGGCCTTGGCCGCAGCAGCGAAGAGATGCAGTGGGACCTCGACTACCTGCTGCAGCTGTGGACCGCCATCAAGGAAGCCTCCCTTGACCGCGCCGCGCCATTCCTGATCTACCAGGAAAGCAACGTCATCATCCGCGCCATCCGCGACTACCTGCGCCAGGACATCGGCGAAGTGCTGATCGACAGCATCGACGCCCAGGAAGAAGCCCTGACCTTCATCCGCCAGGTGATGCCGCAGTACGCCAGCAAGGTCAAGCTGTACGAAGACAGCGTACCGCTGTTCAACCGCTTCCAGATCGAAAGCCAGATCGAGACCGCCTTCCAGCGCGTCGTCGACCTGCCGTCCGGCGGTTCGATCGTGATTGACCCGACCGAGGCCCTGGTCTCCATCGACATCAACTCGGCGCGCGCCACCAAGGGCAGCGACATCGAGGAAACCGCCCTGCAGACCAACCTGGAAGCGGCCGAGGAAATCGCCCGCCAACTGCGTCTGCGCGATATCGGCGGCCTGATCGTCATCGACTTCATCGACATGACCCCGGCCAAGAACCAGCGCGCCGTTGAAGAGCGTGTGCGCGAGTGCCTTGAAGCCGACCGTGCCCGCGTTCAGGTTGGCCGCATCTCGCGCTTCGGCCTGCTGGAAATGTCCCGTCAGCGCCTGCGTCCATCGCTGGGCGAAAGCAGCGGCATCGTCTGCCCACGCTGCTCGGGCACCGGCATCATCCGCGACGTCGAATCGCTGTCGCTGGCCATTTTGCGCCTGATCGAAGAAGAAGCACTGAAGGACCGCACCGCCGAAGTGCGCGCCCAGGTGCCGATCCCGGTGGCCGCGTTCCTGCTCAACGAGAAACGCAATTCGATCACCAAGATCGAACTGCGCACTCGCGCACGCATCATCATCCTGCCGAACGATCACCTGGAAACCCCGCACTTCGAAGTCCAGCGCCTGCGCGACGACAACCCGGAAGTGCTGAACAACCAGTCCAGCTACGAAATCGCCGCGACCGAGACCGAAGAAGCGCCGCAGCAGACCGCCACACGCACCCTGGTTCGCCAGGAAGCCGCGGTCAAGACTGCCCCTGCCCGCGCCAACGCGCCAGTGCCGAGCACTGTCGAAGAGTCGCAGCAGCCAGCCGCGCCGGTAGCCCCGGCACCAAGCGCCCCGGAGCCGAGCCTGTTCAAAGGCCTGGTCAAGTCGCTGGTCAGCCTGTTCGCCGGCAAGGACGAGCCTGTAGCTGCACCGGCCGTCACGGCCGAAAAGCCAGCCGCTGAACGCACCCCGCGCAACGAAGAGCGTCGCAACGGCCGCCAGCAGAGCCGCAACCGCAACGGCCGCCGCGATGAAGAGCGCAAGCCACGCGAAGAGCGTGCCGAGCGCGCCCCACGCGAAGAGCGCCAGCCTCGCGAAGAACGCGCCCCGCGTGAAGAACGTGCCCCACGTGAAGAACGCGCGCCTCGCGAAGAGCGTCAACCACGCCAGCCACGCGAAGACCGTCGCGGCAACCGTGAAGAACGCCCGGTACGTGAACTGCGCGAGCCTCTGGAAGCCACTCCAGCCCCAGCTCCACGCGAAGAACGCCAGCCGCGTGAAGAGCGTGTAGCCCGTGAAGAACGTGCACCGCGTGAAGAGCGCGCCCCACGTGAAGAACGTGCGCCGCGTGAAGAACGCACCCCTCGCGAAGAGCGTGCTCCACGTGAAGAGCGTGCCCCACGCCCACCACGTGAAGAGCGCCAGCCACGTGCAACCGAAGAAGCCGCCGAGCAGGCTGCTGAGCTTGCCGAAGAGCAACTGCCGAACGACGAGCTGTTGCAGGACGAGCAGGAAGGTGCAGATGGCGAGCGCCCGCGCCGCCGTTCCCGCGGCCAGCGTCGTCGCAGCAACCGTCGCGAGCGTCAGCGCAATGCCAACGGTGAGCTGATCGAAGGCAGCGAAGACGAAGGTAGCGAAGAGCAGCCAGAGCAGCACCAGGCCACCGAGCTGGGTGCCGAATTGGCTGCGGGCCTTGCCGTCACAGCCGCTGTCGCCAGCAGCAACATCAGCGCCGACGCCGAAGCGCAAGCCAACCAGCAAGCCGAGCGCGCAACCGCCGAAGTCGCTGAAACCGACAACAGCGAAGCCGCCAAGCCGGCCGATCAGGCCGAAGCCGTTGCGCAAGCCGAGGAAGTCGCCATTGCTCCAGTGGTCGAACAACCCGTCAGCGAGCCAGTGGTGGTCGAGGCTACTGCTGAACCTGTGGTAGAAGTTGCGCCACAGCCGGCAGTCGAAGAAACCCCTGCGGCTAAGCCGGCAGTGGTTGCCGAAGCCCCTGCGCAAGCACCTGCGGTCGAAGCCGGTGAGGTCGAGAAGGCCCCTGCCTTCGTCGAGCAGGCATCGGTAATCGAGCAACCTGCTCCGGTTGCCGAAGCCCAGCCGGAAGTGGTCGCCGAGCTCGCCCCAGTTGCTGCCGAGCCTGCACCGGTCGAAGCACCTGCAGTGGTCGAAGCCGCCACTGTCATGCTGGCCAACGGCCGCGCACCTAACGACCCACGTGAAGTGCGTCGCCGCAAGCGTGAGGCCGAGGCTGCTGCCAAAGCCGCGCAGGAAGCAGCTGCATCGACGCAGGAAACTGCCTTGGAAACCGCTGATGAGCACAAGCCTCATCACGGTTGATAGGCACGGCTGAATGAAAAAGCCCCGCCAGTGCGAACTGGCGGGGCTTTTTCTTGCTTGCTGTAACGTAGTTTCAACCAGGTTCCGGCAGCAGCAGCCTTGCGCTGCGAAGGCGGTGTTATCGGCAATGCATCTCTGTAGCCATTACGGGCCTCTTCGCAGCACAAGGCTGCTCCAAGATTTGCGCCGTCCTGGTGCTGTCAGTACAGGTTAGGCTCCATCTCAAGCTCAACCCCAAACCGTTCGCGGATATCCGCCTGGATACGCCGCGCCAGGTCATGCAACTGCGCCCCGCTCGCCTGGCCATAATTGACCAGCACCAACGACTGCAACCGGTGCACACCCGCATCGCCATCGCGATACCCTTTCCAGCCCGCCTGCTCGATCAACCACCCTGCCGCCAGCTTCACCTGGCCATCGGCCTGAAGGTAAGCCACAACACCGGGGAAGCGCCCTCGAATACCCTCGACAAGCTCGGCAGGCACCACCGGGTTCTTGAAAAAACTGCCGGCATTGCCCAGCTCCGCCGGGTCCGGCAACTTCTCGCGGCGAATGCTGCAGATGGCATCGCTGATCGCCTGCGCACTGGGGTGCTCAACGCCCTGCTCCATCAACCGCTGGCGCACCGGGCCATAATCCAGATGGGCTTGCAGCGTATGGCTCAGCGCAAAGCGCACGCGCAAGATCAACCAACGCCCAGGGTTACGCTTGAACAGGCTGTCGCGATAGCCAAAGGCGCACTCGTCCAGCCCAAAATCACGCAGCTCGCCGGTCTGGCGGTCCAGCGCGGTCAAACCGGCGAACACGTTCTTGATCTCGACGCCATAGGCGCCCACATTCTGCATCGGCGCAGCGCCCACGGTGCCCGGGATCAGGCTGAGGTTTTCCAGCCCGCAGTACCCCTGCGCCAGCGTCCACTGCACGAACGCAGGCCAGGGCTCACCCGCCTCGGCTTCGACCACGACGCGATCACCGTCATCGCTGACAACGCGGCGGCCACGGCTGGCCATGTGCAGCACCAGCGCTTCGACATCACCGGTTAACAGCAGGTTGCTGCCACCACCAATGACCAGCACCGGCAGGCCCCGTCGCTGCGCCTCGGCCAACGCCTCACGCACCTCGCCATCATCATGCGCCTGGCTGAAATGCCGTGCCTTAACGTCAATACCAAACGTGTTGTAAGGCTTGAGCGAAACCTGCTCGTGCCACCGCGCCGTCATAACCGCCCCTTGATTTCCACGACCAACGCCTGGCACGCCGCCTCGATCAGGTCCAGCACTTGCTCGAAACCGTCAGCACCGCCGTAGTACGGGTCTGGCACTTCATCCAGAGGCGCTTCATAGCGACGCAGGAACAGGTCGAGCTCACCCGACGCCGAATGCGGGCGCATGGCACGCAAGTGGCTCAGGTTGCTCTCATCCATGGCCAGAATCAGGTCGTACTCGGCAAAGTGCGCCACCTTCACCTGCTGGGCACGCTGCTGCGAAAGGTCATACCCACGCGCCAGTGCCGCCTTGCAGGTACGGCTGTCGGGCGCCTTGCCGACGTGCCAGTCACCGGTACCGGCAGACGCCACGTGCACCTGCTCGGCAAGCCCTGCGGCCTGCAATTGATGACGCAACACGCCTTCGGCGGTAGGCGAGCGGCAGATGTTGCCCAGGCAAACGAACAGGACGCGCATCAGGCCTCCAGCAAGCGCCGTACGCGCTCCAGGTCTTCAGGGGTATCGACACCCACGGCGGGCGCCTCGATGGCGTCTTCGACATGGATGCGTACGCCATGCCACAGGGCGCGCAACTGCTCCAGCGCCTCGGTCTGCTCAAGCCAGCACGGGCCCCAACCGACGAAGTCCTGTAAAAAGCCCACACGGTAGGCATACATGCCGATGTGACGCCGGTACGGCACGCCTTCCGGCAACTGCTCGCGGCCCTTGGCGAAGGCATCACGCGCCCAGGGCAGCGGCGCACGGCTGAAGCTCAAGGCCAGGCCGTTCTTGTCGCTGACGACCTTGACCGCATTAGGGTTGAACACCGCCTGAGGTTCGTGAATCGGCTCGGCCAGGGTGGCGATGCCGGCTTCCGGGTGGGCCGCCAGGTTGGCCGCCACCTGGTCGATGATCACCGGCGGGATCAGCGGCTCGTCGCCCTGCACGTTGACCACGATGGCCTCGGCAGGGAGCCCAAGACGCGCAGCCACTTCAGCCAGGCGATCGGTACCGGACTCGTGGTCGTCGCGGGTCAGCAGCACTTCGGCGCCAAACGCCTGGCAGGCCTCGACGATGCTGGCATCGTCGGTGGCGATGACCACACGGCTGGCAGCACTTTTACGCGCTTGTTCCCACACGTGCTGGACCATCGGCTTGCCGGCGATCTGCAACAGCGGCTTGCCCGGCAGGCGCGTGGAGCGCAGGCGGGCCGGGATCACCACGGTGTAGTCCAGGCTCATTTGTCCAGACGCTCGTCGTCGGTCAGGGTACGAGCCTCGCTTTCCAGCATCACCGGGATGCCGTCGCGGATCGGGTAAGCCAGGCCCGCGCCCTTGCTGATCAGCTCGGTCTTGTCGGCGCTGAGCTTGAGCGGGCCTTTGGTGATCGGGCAGGCCAGGATGTCGAGCAGTTTGGTGTCCATGGAAGCTTCCTTGAGGCCAGGTGGCCGGAAATTGAAAAGGGGCTCAGGGCTTGCAGTGCCCAGGCAGCAAGCGTTGCAGTTGGCTGTCGAACCAGGCGCTGAACGCAGGCGACGGCTGCGCCTCGACGGCCAGGTACCACCAATCGTCGGCGGCGAAGGCACGGCATTTGACCGCATCCTTCTCGGTCATCACCAGCGGCAACGGTGGCGTGAACGACAGGCGCTCGGCGCTGAATTGCGCGTGGTCGGCGAACGGGTGCGGCACCGGCTGCCAGTTTAGCCCTTGCAGGGTATTGAAGAAACGTTGCGGGTTACCGATGCCCGCCACCGCGTGCAGACGCTGGCCAGCTGGAAAAAGATCAAGGCCGCGCCGCTCGCCGCTGCGCACGTTGACCAGCGCCGAGGGCTGCAGACGAAAGGCAAAACCTGCATCAATGTCAGCGCTGGCACCGTTGAACAGCACGGCGTCGGCCTCTTGCAGGCGTTCGGCCGGCTCACGCAGCGGCCCGGCCGGCAGGCAGCGGCCATTGCCAAGGCCACGGGCGGCGTCGATCAGCACCAGCTCCAGGTCACGCGCCAGGCGGTAGTGCTGCATGCCGTCATCGCACAGAATGAGGTCGAGCGGCTCGCTGGCCAATAGCCCTTGCACGGCACGGGACCGGTCGGGGTCGATCATCAGCGGTACGCCCGTGCGCTGGACGATCAGCAGCGGCTCATCACCGGCCTGGTCGGCGCGTTGATCGGCCTCGACGCGCCAAGGCAACTGCGCCGGCTGGGCGCCATAACCACGGCTGACCACACCCACCTTGATCCCCTGTTTACGACAGTGTTCGATAAGCCAGAGGATCATCGGCGTCTTGCCGGTACCACCCACGGTGATGTTGCCCACCACAATGACCGGCACCGGGGCACGGTAGCTGGCACTTTCACCACTCAGAAAACGCGCACGCTTGCGCGTCACCACACGGCGGTAAAGGGCTTCGAGGGGGCGCAGCAGCGCCAGAGCCGGATGCCCGGTGTACCAGGCCGCGAGCAAGCGGTCGGCGAAGGCCATCAAGGCGTCCCCTGAGCCGCCTCGACGGTGGTCATGCGCAGCTGGCTGAAACCGAGCTTGCCGGCCGCATCCATCGCGGTAACCACTGCCTGGTGCGGGGTTTTGCCATCGGCGCTGATTGCCAGCGGTAATGTGTGATCGCCCTCCGACACACGCTCGATGGCCTCGCTCAAGGTGGCCAGGTCGCTTTTGGGCAGCAGGTTGTTGTTGACCGAATACACGCCCTCGGCGCTGATGGTGATTTCTACCCGCTTGCCTTCATCGGCCGGTGGCTGCTCGGCGCTGGCGGCTTCGGGCAGTTCGACGCGCAGTTGCGTCTCGCGGGTGAAGGTGGTGGTAACCACGAAAAACAGCAGCAGGACGAACACCACGTCGATCAGCGACGCCAGGTTGATGTCGACGTTCTCCCGCTGGCGATTGCGCCGAAACTTCACGCCTTGCCTCCGGCCACTTCGACTTCGCGGTCGCCCTGGATCACTTCGACCAGCTTGATCGCCTCCTGCTCCATGCCGACCACCAGCTCATCGATGCGGCGCAGCAGGAAACGGTGGAAGAACACCGCCGGAATACCGATCATCAAACCCGCCGCAGTGGTAACCAGGGCCTTGGAGATACCCCCGGCCAGCACGGCGGCGTTGGCGGTCATCTGCGACCCCATGAAGGCGCTGAAGATGTCGATCATGCCCAGCACGGTGCCCAGCAGCCCCAGCAGCGGTGCCATCGCGGCAATGGTGCCGAGGGTACCGATGTAGCGCTCCAGTTCGTGGATGACGCGCGAGGCGGCCTCCTCGATGCACTCTTTCATGATTTCGCGGCCATGGCGCGAGTTGGCAAGGCCCGCAGCAAGGATTTCGCCCAGCGGCGAATCGGCGCGCAGCGCCTTGAGCTTGTCACTGGTGAGTTGCTTGTCTTTGATCCACATCCACACCTGGCCCAGCAGGTGCGGCGGGGTCACGCGACTGGCGCGCAGGGTCCACAGGCGCTCGACGACGATAGCCATGGCAACGATGGAACTCAGAATGATCGGCAGCATCATCCAACCACCGGACTTGACCAATTCCCACACAGTAAACGCCCCTTCGGAAAAAGGCCGCCACTCTACCATAGGCGCGCAGGCGGCTCATCTGCCGAAGGTCAGGGAATTGGCCTGCCCCAGTTGCCACCTTGGGTTCTCGGTTGCCTTGTCGGGCCCCTTCGCGGGCAAGCCCGCTCCCACAGATACAGCACCAAACCTGAAAGGAGTGCTGCACCGGTGGGAGCGGGCTTGCCCGCGAAGGGGCCCTATCAACCATCGCCAGCCTCACGCCAGAAACGCCGCCGCCCTTTTATACCCTCCACTTCACCCTGAGTGCCCAGCACCAGCCGCAAGGCCCCCTCCACTGCCGTATCGTGAATCGCCAGCCCGTGCCGCCGATAACGCTCCACCACCTGTGCATGCGGATGGCCAAAACCATTGTTGCGCCCCCGCGAAATCAGTACCCCACGGGGCGCCGTAGCGCGGATGAACGCCTCCGTGGACGAACTGCGGCTGCCATGGTGCGGGGACTGCAGCCAGTCGATGCGAGGCGCTTCAGTGGACGCCAGCCAGGCCCGTTCGGCAGCGGCCTCCAGATCACCCGCCAACAGCAATCGCTCCCCTTGCGCCTCGACCAGCAACACGCAAGAGCGATCATTGCTGCTTTGCCCTTGCGCCCAATGCCAGAGCGAAAAGCGCACACCATCCCACTCCCAATGCTCACCACTGACACAAGGCTGCAGCCCAATGCCCTCCAGCGCTTCGCCACCGAGCACCCGCGCGACCGGCATGCCCCGCACAATGGCCGGCGCGCCCCCGGCATGGTCGGCATGGGCATGGCTGATCAACAGCGTATCCAGGCGGCTTACGCCCAACTTTTGCAAGGTCGGCAACACTACCCGCTCCCCCGCGTCGTACTCACCTTTGGCCGGCCCGGCGTCGTAAAGCAAGCTGTGATGACGGGTACGCAACAACACTGCCACCCCTGGCCGACGTCCAACTGCCAGATTTCCACCTGCCCCGACGGCACCGACTCTCTGGGCACCCACAACGCCAGCAGCATGGCCCCGCCCAGCCCGCGCAAGGGCACGCCACGGGGCAGCAACACCAGCAGCGCACCCAGGCACACCACTAACCAGGCCCACAGCGGCAAGGCCGGCGGCACCCACGCCGGGCGCCAGCTCGCGGCCCAGGCCAAGACCCTGAACAGCACCTCCAGCAAGCCCCCGGCCAGCCACAGCAACGCCTCACCTACACCCGCCACGGGCAACAGTAGGGTGCCCAGCAGGGCCAACGGCAACACCGCAAGGCTGACCCACGGCACGGCCAGCAGGTTGGCCAACGGTGCACTCAAACTCACCGGCAAGCCAGTGGCCAGCAGCACCGGCAGCAAGCCGATGGCGATCACCCACTGCGCACGCGTCCAGGCCTGCCAGGGCCGCCAGCCACCCAGGCGGGCACTGAAGCAGTAGATCAAGGTCGCCACGGCGGAGAAAGACAGCCAGAATCCCGGCAACAGCGCCGCCAAGGGTTCAAATAAGAGCACCGCGACCAGCGCCAGCAGCAATGGCAGCGTCGCGCCAAGATGACGAAAACGCAGGCGCCACAGCAACACCACGGCCAGCATCAGGCAGGCCCGCTGCACCGGCACACCGCCACCGGCGAGCCAGCCGTAGGCGAGCGCAGCCGTCATTGCCAGGGCGCAGGCCGAGGGCAACCAGGGCAACCGTGCGGGCCAGAGCCCCCAACGTGCCAGCCCGGCGACCAGGCCATACAGCAAGCCCGCAACCAGGCCGATATGCTGGCCGGAGATCACCAGCAGGTGCACCGTACCGGTGGCCTGCAGCGTCTGCCAATCGGCACGTGCCAGGCCCCCGCCATCCCCCAGCACCAAGGCCACCAGCGCCGCCTGCCGGCCATGGGCCTCCACCGCCAACAGGCGTTGGCGCAGTTGGTCACGCCAGCCCCCACCTACAGCGGTCAACACCTGCCCTGCTTTCACCGTGCCGGTGGCGCCAATCCGCCGGGCCAGCAACTGCGCCTCCCGATCAGGCCCATGCGGGTTGAGCAGCCCGGCAGGACGCTGCAAGGTCACCGCCAACCGCCAATGCTCGCCCGCCCTCACCTGCGGCCCGTCGAACCAGCTCAGTTGCAAGCGCCGTGGCAATTCGGCACGCCGTGAAGAGGCCTGTTCCAGCTCGAAACGCACGCCTTGCGCGGTGCGGCTCGGCAGGCCAGCCACCCTGCCCTCCAGCCACAACGTGCGGCCATCGAGCCCAGGCGCAAGTCGGTCATCCAGCGCTTGCTTGGCCGACCAGCAAGCCCAGCACATCCCCAAAAGAAAGCAGCCCAACGGCCAGAGCCGTGTGAACAGGCTGACGACAGCGCCCAGCGACAGCAGAAGAAGCCATCCGACCGATGGCAGCATCGGGAGAAAGCCCAGGCACAACAGCCCGAGCGCGAGCGCAAACATCCCTGTGCGCATAAGGTAGAGCCCCAGAAGCGAAATGACCTCCTGAGGCATAGCGCAAATGCCGGCAAAGCTTGCTCAACAATTGTCACAAACTCTAAACGAGGCTGTTAGGGATTCAAGGCATACTGCCCCGATCAACGCCCCGGGAGCCTACATGCCGCGCCGCCTCTTCAAACGCTACATGCCGGATCCGACCAGCATTCGGGAACACAAGTCCTTACGCTTTTTCGGCAAGTTGCTGCACGACCCGAACCTCTGGCACCTGAACCGGCACTCGGTGGCCAGGGCCATGGGCGTGGGCCTGTTCGCGGCGCTCATCCCTATCCCCATGCAGATGCTGCTGGCTGCTGCGCTGGCGATCCCGGTACGCGGCAACCTGCCGATCGCGGTAAGCCTGGTGTGGCTGACCAACCCGCTGACCATGCCACCGGTGTTCTTCGTCACCTACATGACCGGCGCCTGGCTGTTGCAGATTCCGCCGCGCACCCTGCCTGACGATCTGACCTTCGAATGGATCACCGACCAGCTGTCGACCCTGTGGCAGCCCTTCCTGCTGGGCTCGGTGGTGTGCGGCGTAGTGCTGGGCATCCTCGCCTACTTCACCACCTTGCTGTACTGGCGCTGGTGGGTTGGCCGGCAGTGGCGCCGGCGCAAACTCAAATGCTCATGCACGCATGCCGCGACCGCTGACCAGCAGACGAATGCACAGCATGTACAGCAGCGCAGTGGCGACGAGCATGAAGGTGATCGCCGTGCCAATGCTGATATCCGACACCCCTAGGATGCCGTAGCGGAACGAGTTGACCATGTGCAGCACCGGGTTGGCCAGTGACACCACCTGCCAGAACGGCGGCAGCAGGTTGATTGAGTAGAACACCCCACCCAGGTAGGTCAGCGGCGTCAGCACGAAGGTCGGAATGATCGAGATGTCGTCGAAGTTGCGGGCGAACACCGCATTGACGAAGCCCAGCAACGAGAAGATGGTGGCCGTCAGCAGCACCACAACGACGGTCACACCCAGGTGATGTACCTGCAAGTGGGTAAAGAACATCGACAGGATCGTAACGATCACCCCCACCGCCAGCCCGCGCAACACGCCGCCCAGCACATAGCCGACGAGGATGGTGTGCGGCGATACCGGCGATACCATCAGCTCCTCGATCGAACGCTGGAACTTGCTGCCGAAGAAGCTCGACACCACGTTGCCGTAGGAGTTGGTGATCACCGACATCATGATCAGCCCCGGCACGATGTACTCCATGTAGGTGAAGCCGCCCATGTCGCCGATCTGCCGGCCGATCAGGTTACCGAAGATGACGAAGTACAGGACCATGGTGATCGCTGGCGGCAGCAGGGTCTGTGGCCAGATGCGCAAAAAACGCCGGACTTCACGGTAGACGATGGTGTTGAGGGCCACCCAATTGGTGCGCAGTTCCACACTCATACGGCCACCTTCGACAGGTTTTTTTCCACCAGGGACACAAACAGCTCCTCGAGTCGGTTGGTCTTGTTACGCAGGCTTTGCACTTCGATATTTTGCAGCGCCAGCTGGCCGAACAGCGCGGTGATACCGATGTCCTTGTCCACCTGCACCTCCAGGGTATGCGGGGTGATCAGGCGGCACGGGTAGCCTTGCAGCGCAGGCGCTGCCGGCAGGTCCTGTTTGAGGTCGAGTACGAAGGTTTCGACATGCAGCTTGCCCAGCAGCTGGCGCATGCTGGTGTTCTCGACGATGGTGCCGTGGTCGATGATGCCGATGTTGCGGCACAGCTGCTCGGCCTCTTCGAGGTAGTGCGTGGTGAGGATGATGGTGATGCCCTTCTGGTTAAGCTCGGTGAGGAAGCTCCACATCGAACGGCGCAACTCGATGTCCACGCCTGCGGTGGGTTCATCGAGAATCAGCAGGCGCGGCTCGTGGATCAAGGCACGGGCGATCATCAACCGGCGCTTCATTCCGCCGGACAGCGAACGCGACTGTACGTCGCGCTTGTCCCACAGCCCAAGCTGGGTCAGGTACTGCTCGGCGCGCTCCTTGGCCAGCTTGGGCGGGATGCCGTAGTAGCCGGCCTGGGTGACGACGATGTCGAAGGTCTTTTCGAACTGGTTGAAGTTGAACTCTTGCGGCACCACGCCCAGGCAGCGCTTGAGCGCCGACGGCTCGCGGTCCAGGTCGTGGCCGAACACGTTCACCGTGCCGCTGGTCTTGTTGACCAGGGTCGACAGAATACCGATGGTGGTGGATTTGCCGGCGCCGTTGGGGCCGAGCAAGGCGAAGAAGTCGCCTTCGGCAACATCAAGGTCGATGCCTTTGAGGGCCTGGAAGCCATTGCCGTAGGTCTTGGTCAGCTGTCGGATGGACAGGGCGGAACTCATAGCGGGTCATTTACCGAAAAAAAGGTTCAGGACACGCCAGGCAAAGTCACTGGCGCAGTGAGTGCGGCCATGGTGCAAGGCCTGGCCGCACAAGTACAGTCAGATGTATTGATAATGACTATCGAGGCAGGTTCAAGTCAGCGCGGTCATCACCGCTGCCTGATAGGCCGGGCGCTGCTTCAGGCGCGCGTACCAGGCTTGCAGGTGATACATGGCCGGGCGCTCGATGGGCATTTCGAACCAGGCATAGATGAAGCTACCCAGTGGGATGTCACCCATGCCGATCTGGTCACCGGACAGGTACGGCTGCTTGGCCAGGGTTTCGTCGGCGATGGTCAGCAACTGGGCGCACTGCTTGTGCGCGGCGTTGATCGCGACCCAGTCGCGCTGGTCTTCTTGCGTGCGTAGCAGGCCCCAGAACAGTGGGCGGAACGGGGTGGCGAAGGACGAGGTCGTCCAGTCCATCCACTTGTCGGCCAGGGCCCGCTGGCGCGGGTCTTCCAGATACCAACCCTGCTCCTGGCCGTACTCGGCGCAGAGGTAGCGGACGATGGTATTGGACTCCCACAGCGTCAGGTCGCCGTCTTCGAGCATCGGCACCAGGCCGTTGGGGTTGCGGGCGCGGTAGTGCGGCTCGTTGACCACGCCGAAGGCGCCGCCGGCGTCGATGGACTCGAAGTCCAGGCCCAGTTCATGGGCGATCCACAGCGCCTTGCGCACGTTGCTCGAATTCTTGCGACCCCAAATCTTCAACATGTCGACATCCCTGAATGTACGAGAAGGGAGAGTCTACCCCCGCACTCTCCAGCTTGCAGCCTAAACCGCGCCAAGCGCCGCCATGGCTCGCCCACCTGATAAAACTGCCAGTAGCGACCGGGCTGCGCCAATGCTGAAATCGCCTCTCAACGAGATAACGCGAGGCGTCATCATGGAACAAACACCGGCAAGCACCGATACGCCCATCCAGCCCAATCACGACATGCGGGGCTGGCGCATGCATATCATCTTCGACGCCGCCAAAATCAATGCGTTGCGTGAAATGTCACTACGACCCGTCCCGGTTCTGCATGAGACCATTCATTATGAAAGGCTCAAGAGTACAACCCGCGAAGTCATCATCAGTAAACTGGCCAAACCCGTTGTGAAGTACCTTGAGGACCGCGTGCAGCTCAAATCACGCATGATGTCCTACGCCAACTTCATTTGGTCCACGCACATGTTTGGCGGTAAGCCCAGGGCAAATCTGGACAGCGTCGTAGCGTTTACTAAAGACGAACCGCAGTTCCTCTATCAGGAATTTCCACTGGATGGGTTTGTCGGGCATTGCGCAGGCCCCGATACACCCCTCACATTAAAAATCACAAAGAACGCCGAATTCTACGTACAGGCAGCTGGGTCACAAGCGCGCGACACCGAGCTAGGGGACGCTTTCCGCCAACGGTTCAACGGTTTGCCGGCCGAGCAGCGCATCGTCCAACCTCATGTGGTCGACGCCCGTAAAGAGGCCGACTGGCTTTTGACGAATCTTCAGTTTCAAGTGCGCAAGCACCCAAACTCAGGCGCGCACGTTCTCCAGGTCATGAAAAAGGATGGCAATACAGGAGACCCGCTCCCCCCCCAAGACAGCACGCCCTGGGATGAATTGGCGGCCTATATCCTGGCAACCGAAGTGCACGACGTAGATCTGCTCTACACCTTCACAGACCTTGCAGGCCTGCTCTTGCCTTGGGGCTATGTACTGTGTAACCAATATGACTGGAGTGGTGACAACGCTTTCAAGGCGTCATATACATTCAACCGCGAGAGCAGGCCGCCAGCCGATGAGCCGCTGATTCTTCACCCAGACCCACTGGTAGCCGTAGTAGGTGCCGGCAGCACTGCACACCAGATTGAGGTTGCCCCATTAGGCACTGCCCCCCTGAATTGGGGTTTTGAAGGCGTTGGCCACGGCACCTTGAAACCCAAAGGTTACCTGTGTGACTACAGCGCACCGTCCAAGCCGCAGATCCACCGGGCAGATAACAGCCTGTGCGACGAGCCAACAGCGACAAAAGCGTCCTTCGATACGCCTATTAGGATCGACCGGGTCCTGACCGGTACTGGTTCGCTCCCACTCACCTCCACTTTCGTAATACTGAACGACGTCCCTAACCTGTTCATCAAGACCGAACTGGCCCAGGGCCGTTTGAAACTGCGCTTCTTCTACATCCAAAAAGGCAAAGAAATCGAGGTGCCACCTGACCAGACAAAATGGACGGTACTGGCGGGCGGGGGCTACGTAAATCAGGCAGGCATCTTCACGCCAAACCTGCTCAGCCGGTTCGCCGTCGTCCAGGCCATGATGGAAGGCCAGACTGACTGGTACTGGGCCTACATCATCGTACCTGTGCCTTTGATGACGGCCGAAGCATTCGTGGCCCAGTGGAACAAGGCCTGATTAGCCGCTCTGAAGCATCTGAAAGCGAACTCCTCCAGCCACAACCTGTCACTGTTCAGGTCAGGCCTTTGCGAAGCGGCAGGCTAAGCTCTTGGCAACGGTTGCGAACACCCAGTTCCATGGAGGAAAGACTATGTGGCTGTTGTGGTTGGTGGGGTTGGTAATAGGCGCGGCGTTTTTGACGCATCGGCGCATGGCACCCTTGCAGATACTGGGCCTCATGGCAGCCTACGTGCTGTTGATGGGCATATTCAGCCGTGCACCCAGCTGGCTGCTGGCACTGATCTGGGGCGTACTGGCACTGAAGGTTGCCCTGGTGGCACTGCCCGACTGGCGGCGCAAGGTGTTCACCGGCCCGGTATTCAACTGGTTCCAGCGCACCCTCCCGCCCATGTCGCAAACCGAACGCGAAGCGATCGACGCAGGGACGGTGTGGTGGGACGGCGAGCTGTTCAGTGGCCGCCCCGACTGGCGCACCCTGATCGCCTACCCGGCACCCAAACTCACCGACGAAGAGCAGGCCTTCCTCGATGGCCCCACCGAGGAACTCTGCGCGATGGTCAGCGACTGGCAGATCGGCCAGGACCTCGACCTGCCGCCCGAAGCCTGGACGCATATCAAGCACAATGGCTTCTTCGCCCTGATCATTCCCAAAGAATACGGCGGTAAAGGTTTTTCTGCCTACGCCCACTCCCAGGTGGCAATGAAACTCGCCACACGCAGCGGAGACCTGGCGTCCACGGTGATGGTGCCCAACTCCTTGGGCCCGGCCGAACTGCTGCTGCACTACGGCACTGATGAACAACGTAACCACTACCTGCCGCGGCTGGCCAGCGCCCAGGAGATCCCCTGCTTCGCCCTTACCGGCCCCTTGGCAGGCTCCGACGCCGGTGCGATGCCCGACACCGGCGTGATCTGCAAAGGCCAGTGGAACGGCGAAGAGGTGCTCGGCCTGCGCCTGAACTGGGAGAAACGCTACATCACCCTCGGCCCGGTCGCCACCCTGCTCGGCCTGGCCTTCAAGGCCTACGATCCAGACCACCTACTGGGTGATGAAGAGGAACTGGGCATCAGCCTGGCACTGATCCCCACCGACACCCCTGGCGTGGATATCGGCAAGCGTCACCTGCCGCTGGGCGCGGCGTTCATGAACGGCCCCAACAGCGGTAAGGACGTATTCGTGCCGCTGGACTTTCTGATTGGCGGCCAGGCCATGCTCGGCAAGGGCTGGATGATGCTGATGAACTGCCTGTCGGTGGGCAGGTCCATCTCCCTGCCTGCGGTCGGCACCGGCGCGGCCAAGTACACCAGCCTGGTCACCGGCCAGTACGCCAACATTCGCGAGCAATTCAACGTACCACTGGCCGCCTTCGAAGGCATTCAGGAGTCCCTCGCGCGCATCGGCGGCAACGCGTGGCTGATGGACAGCGCCCGGCTACTGACCGCCAAGGCCGTGGACCTGGGTGAAAAACCCTCGGTGCTGTCAGCGATCCTCAAGTACCACCTGACCGAGCGTGGCCGCGAGTGCATTCAGCATGCCATGGACGTGCATGGCGGCAAGGGCATCATCATGGGCCCTAACAACTACCTCGGCCGCAACTGGCAAGGTGCGCCGATCTTCATCACCGTCGAGGGCGCCAACATCCTCTCGCGCAACCTGATGATCTTCGGGCAAGGGGCGATCCGCTGCCATCCGTTCGTGCTCAAGGAGATGGCCTTGGCCGGCCGCGAAGACCGCGACCAGGCCCTCAAGGAATTCGACGACCTGTTGATGAAGCACATCATGTTTGCCGCCGGTAACGCGGCAAGCACGCTGGTGTTCAACCTGGGCTTGGGTCGCTGGGAGAGCGTACCGGGAGATGCCTTGAGCCAAGGCTACTTCCGCGCCCTCAACCGCCAGGCTGCCGCCTTCGCCCTGCTGGCCGACCTGTCAATGATGCTGCTAGGCGGCGCGCTCAAGCGCCGCGAACGCCTGAGTGCGCGCCTGGGCGACGTGCTGAGCTACCTGTACCTGTCCAGCGCCGCGCTCAAACGCTATCACGACTTGGGCTCACCCGAGCACATGCAGCCGCTGTTGCGCTGGGCCATGGAAGAAAGCCTGGGGCAGGCGGAAAATGCCCTGGACCGACTGCTCGACAACTTCCCCAACCGCTTTGTCGGCTGTGCGCTGCGCGTGCTGGTATTCCCCTTTGGCCGTCGCCACACCGGCCCGAGCGATGAGCTGGATGCCGAAGTGGCGGCGCTGATTGGCCGTTGCAAAGGCGACCCGGCGTTGGAAGAACTGCTCAGCGGCTGCTTCAGGCCAAAAGCAGACGGTGACCCCGTGGCCGCATTGCAACGGGCCTGCGACCTGCTGGACGAAACCGCCCCCCTGCGCAAGGCGCTGCAGCGGGCGATCAAGGAAGACAAGGTTCACCCGGCCTCCGAGCAATCGGTGATCGATGCAGCAGTCGCAAGTGGCGCACTGCAGCCGGGTGAAGGGCAACGGCTGCAAGCGGCTGAGCAAGCCCGCCGGGCGGTGATCGATGTGGATGCCTTCGACAAGGCGCAGTTGCGGCCTGAACAAGGCAAAGTACGTTGAGCCAGGGGGCCGTTTTGCGGCCCCTTCCCCACCGGCGTATACTCCGCCCCCGTTTCAACCACCCCAAGGACCGCTCAATGGCCAACCCCCACCTGGAATACCACCTGCAACTGCTGAACCACCTGCGTACCATCCTGGTGGCACTGGGTGAAGCCGAGCAGGTACCGGAAGAAAACCACGCCCTGTTTCTCGAACGTTTCGACGAACTGTTGGCGCTGTTGCCGCAAGATCCACTGCAAAGCCAGTACCTGGGCCAGGACCTGATGTGCCAGGTCATCCAGCGCTACCCGCAAATCGCCCACCTGGTGCCACGGGACCTGCTGTGGTTCTTCGCCGGCGACTGCCTGCACTTCATGCCCGATGAAGAACTGAGCCTGTACCAGGCACTGGAAGAGCGCCGCTACGAATGCGAACAGCGTGGCGAGGCCTTCGATTGGTTTGAACAAAAGCAGCTGCTGGCTTCGAGGGCGGCCGATACTCGCCACTGATCCTTCGCTGCCTCGCTAAGGGTGCTGAACGAAACTTCAAGTGGCCTTTTTCCCTGGAGCTTGCAGCCTTTACCTACAGCGCCCCTGTGTTGCCCTGCGTACTCTGCCAGCGCGCTGAGAGACGAGTTCGCAGCGCTCTAACACACAGGGATCATTCAATGAAAAAAACACTAATCCGTTGTATCCCACACATTACCGAAGTCTTCTGGATCCTCCCCCGCCCAACCTTTTACAGGCTTGCGAGTGAGTTTATATGCATCCTTACCCCTGGCATGGCCAAAGGGGCGCTGGATTTCACCATCAGCTACCGTTAACCCGCAGGGTGCCGGCCCGAACAGTGATGTTCGGGCCGGCACCGACATCAAAAAACGGACGAACAGAAACGCAAAAAGGGACTTTCGTCCCTTTTTGCGTTTTTTCGATTTGGAGCGGGAAACGAGACTCGAACTCGCGACCCCGACCTTGGCAAGGTCGTGCTCTACCAACTGAGCTATTCCCGCAATGTGAAGCTTTACCACTTTCGGCGTGAAGCGCCTTTACGACCTTCACCACCACTGCACCGCATAGACGCCACAGTATTTAAACTGGAGCGGGAAACGAGACTCGAACTCGCGACCCCGACCTTGGCAAGGTCGTGCTCTACCAACTGAGCTATTCCCGCAAATGGCGTCCCCTAGGGGACTCGAACCCCTGTTACCGCCGTGAAAGGGCGGTGTCCTAGGCCACTAGACGAAGGGGACACACAACACTTTTCAGTGCGCCAGATATTGAACCTCACGACTCAAACTGGACTTTCTTTTCCTGCCCCGCCGTTAAGCAGTGCCGGAGAAACTGGAGCGGGAAACGAGACTCGAACTCGCGACCCCGACCTTGGCAAGGTCGTGCTCTACCAACTGAGCTATTCCCGCAATATGGCGTCCCCTAGGGGACTCGAACCCCTGTTACCGCCGTGAAAGGGCGGTGTCCTAGGCCACTAGACGAAGGGGACACGCTGCAAGCATTTACATGCTGCTTTCACTCCCTGCCGCGTTTCGCTGTGTGCTTTACGCTGCAAGTGGCGCGCATTCTATGGATGCTGCGTAAGATCGTCAACCCCTTTGTAGAAATTTATTTAAATCAATGACTTCCGGGTGTGCCGAGCGCTGTTTCAGGCAACCCGCAGGGGTTTGGCGTTGATTTTCTGGCGTCAAGGCAGCATTAATGTGCCAGCATCCAGCCATGGCACAGTTTGCCGATAGAAAAAGAGAATGCCTGTGAGGGCCTCTCGCGAGCAAGCTCGCTCCTACACTCAATAATGCAAACCTATTCATGAGGCATTAACGGTGACACCACTTCTGATCACTCTGCTCATCGTGGCGGGTATCGCGTTGCTGATCGTGATCGGCTACCTCAACAATGTGGTCGAGAACAGCAAGCTCGAACGTGCGCGACTGAAGGTCGAGCTTGCCGATCGCTTGCGCCGCTGTGGCGAAATCACCGAGACCTTCCCCGGCCAATTCATGACCCCGGCACTCAAGCTGCTGCTGACCCGCCTGGAGCTGAACCTCAACCAGCGCCAGCTGGCGGTGGACAAGCACAATGCCGAACTCAAGGCACGTATCGCCGAGCTGGAGGGCCTGATCGCCCTGGGCGAAAAGATCCCGGTGAACAACCCCCCTAACCCGATCCAGACCGAGGTCAAAGCCAAGGACGTGCGTTTTCTGCTCGAAGCGCTGCACACCCAGGTCGCCCGCGCCGCCCAGGAAGGCTTCCTGCCCGCCAGCGAGGCCAAGCAGTGGGTCAAGGAGATCCGCCATATCCTGGTGCTGCTGCACATTGAGTTCTTCAACAACCTCGGCCAGCAGGCCCTGCAGAAGGGCCAGCCGGGCCAGGCACGCCTGGCTTTCGAGCGTGGCGTGCAGTACCTGCGCAAGCAGCCTGAGCCCAAGGTGTTTGAAGAGCAGCTGACGTACCTGGAAAAACTGCTGGCACGGGCCAATGCCCAGGTGCTGGACCGCATGGCACCGGCGGAAGACGAGCACAATGAACTGACCGACGGGCTCAAGACCGACGAGGAAGAGACCTGGAAGAAGAAGGCGATGTACGACTGATTGCTTAACCTGCACTGGCCTCTTCGCGGGCAAGCCCGCTCCCACAGGTATATCACTGCCTTTAAGGTTTGTGATTATCCAGTGGGAGCGGGCTTGCCCGCGAAAGGGCCAGTTCAGGCAACCCAATAATCAGCAGTCGGTCAATGCCAGGAAGATCGCCACCAACCGCTCCACCCCCAGCTGATCCACCTCACTGAACCGCCCAACCTTCGGGCTGTCCAGGTCCAGCACCCCAATCAACCTGCCCTCCTTCACCAGTGGAATCACCAATTCACTGTTGGACGCACTGTCACAGGCAATGTGCCCCGGGAATGCATGCACGTCCTCGACCCGCTGGGTCTGCCGGGTGGCCGCCGCCGCGCCGCACACACCCTTGCTGAACGGAATGCGCACACAGGCCACCTGCCCCTGAAACGGGCCGAGCACCAGCTCTTCGTTGCGGTTGAGGTAAAAGCCCGCCCAGTTCAGGTCATCCACCTGATGGAAGAGAAACGCCGAAAACTGCGCGGCGTTGGCAATGAAGTCGCGCTCGTCGGCAAACAGTGCCTGCACTTGCGCCGCCAGCAGGTCATAGCCATCGAGGCCGGTGCCACTGGCATTGAGGTCGATCATTTACTTTTGCTCCAGCAATTGCAGCCCGACCCAGTAGCGGGCGAACTGATAGGCACAACGGCCATTACGGTTGCCGCGGCCGGTGGCCCAGCGCACGGCAAGGATGTCCAGCGCTTCGTCACGCTGCCATTTTAACCCGGCAGAGCGCGCCAACTGGCCGATCCAGTGTTCGACCACGTTGAGGAAGTGGTCCTGGGTGAAGGGGTAGAACGACAGCCACAGGCCAAAACGGTCCGACAAGGCGATCTTGTCTTCCACGGCTTCGCTGGGGTGCAGCTCGCCGTCGACGCGCTTCCAGTTCTCGTTGTCGCTCTCTTTCTCCGGCACCAGGTGGCGGCGGTTGGAGGTGGCGTACAGCAAGACATTGTCAGGGGCCTGCTCCAGCGAGCCGTCGAGTACGCTCTTGAGCACCCGGTAGTCGCCCTCCCCGGCTTCGAACGACAGGTCGTCGCAGAACAGGATGAAGCGCTGCGGCAGTTTTTGCAGTTGCTCGACCACCCGCGGCAGGTCGGCCAGGTGGTCGCGCTCGATTTCGATCAGGCGCAGGCCGGCACCGGCGTGCTCGGCCAGCAAGGCGCGCACCAGCGACGACTTGCCGGTGCCACGCGAGCCCCACAGCAACGCGTGGTTGGCAGGCAGGCCATTGATGAACTGGTGGGTGTTGCGGCCCAGCTGGTCACGTTGCTGGTCGACCCCGATCAGGTCGCTGAGGCGGATGTCCAGGCTGACTTCAAGCGGCATCAGGTAACCGGTGCGGCCATCGCGCTGCCAGCGGGCGGCCAGGGTGGTGTGCCAGTCGATGTCCGGGCGTGGGGCGGGCAACAGCGGTTCAAGGCGCGCCATTACCGATTCGGCGCGGTCCAGGAAAGCAATCAAGCGAGCGTCCATGACGACTCCTACAGATTTCAGTTTTTTGGGGGCCGCTGCGCGCCCCTTCGCGGGGCAAGCCCGCTCCCACAGGGACCGCGCAGAGCCTGGGGCTACGCTGTACCTGTGGGAGCGGGCTTGCCCCGCGAAGCGCTGCACAGCGGCCCCCGCTTGGCGATCAACTGAAATGAACAGACAGACCCGCCAGCAGCCGGGGCTATTCGGCTATGCTTGCGCAGCGCAAGGGACGTGAAACCGGCTCGGGACTCATGGATATCAAGTTCACCAATCGCCTGTCATACAAGCAAGCCCGGCTGACAGTCCTGGTCGGCTTCATCCTGGGAACATTGCTCAGTCTCATCCAGATCGGCATCGATTATGCCAGCGAAGACGCATCCATCAACCGCGAAGTGCGTGCGCTGCTGCAAATCAGCCACAACCCGGCCTCACGCATCGCCTACAACATCGATGCCGAGCTGGCCCTGGAGCTGACCCGCGGCCTGCTGCAATCGCCGGCGGTGATCCGCGCACGGCTGATCGACAACAATGACACCGTGCTGGCCGATGTCGAGCGTCCGCGCCTGGAAGACCGCTACCGCCCCCTGAGCGACTTTCTGTTCGGCGAGCAGCGCCAGCTTGAGGACCGCCTGTTCCTCGCCCACCTGCCCGATGAATACCTCGGCACCCTGTACCTGGATGTCGACACCTACGCCTTCGGCAGCCGCTTTCTCGACCGCGCCGGCATCACCCTGTTCAACGGCTTCGCCCGCAGCTTAGTGTTGACCGGCATTCTGCTGGCGCTGTTCTACATGATGCTGACCAAACCCTTGGTCACCGTGATCGGTGCGCTCAGCGGCAGCGACCCGCGCAAGCCGCGGCAAACCCGCCTGGAATGCCCCCACGGTCATGAGCTCGACGAGATCGGCGTACTGGTCAAGGTCGCCAACCAGCAGTTCGTCAGCATGGCCACCGAGATCGAGCAGCGGCGTACCGCCGAAAACCGCCTGACCCAGTACCTCAACGAGCTGGAAGACATCGTGTCGGCACGCACCGACCAGCTCAAGGCCAGCAACAGCAGCCTGAGCCTGTCCAACCAGGAGCTCGAACAAGCCCGCCGCCGCGCCCTCGACATGGCCCAGGCGCGCGCGGCCTTCCTGGCCAACATGAGCCACGAGATCCGTACCCCGCTCAACGGCATGCTCGGCATGATCGCCCTGGCCCTGGACAGCCCGCTGCCCAGCGAGCAGCGCCAGCAGATGACCATCGCCCACGACTCGGGCAAAGTGCTGGTGGAGCTGCTCAACGACATCCTCGACCTGTCCAAGTTCGATGCCGGCCAGCTGGAGCTCGAACGCATTGCGTTCGACATGGGCTCGATGGTCGAGGACACCGCCAACCTGCTGTCGCAGAACACTGCGCAGAGCGTCGAACTGACCTGCCTGATCGCCCGTGACTTCCCCAGCAGCGTGCTCGGCGACCCTACGCGGGTGCGCCAGATCGTCAGCAACCTGTTGTCCAATGCCCTCAAGTTCACCCGTTTCGGCCGCGTCGACATTCGCCTGGCAACGATAGTCGGCGGCGTGCGCCTGGAGGTTCGCGATACCGGCATCGGCATCCCCGAAGAAGCCCAGGCGCGGATTTTCCAACCGTTCACCCAGGCCGGCGCCGGCATCACCCGCCAGTACGGCGGCACCGGCCTGGGCCTGGCCCTGACGCGTAACCTGTGCAAGGCCATGCAGGGGCATCTGCATATTCAGTCCGAGCCTGGGTTCGGCAGCCGCTTCAGCGCAGAGTTGCCGCTGACCGTTCACACCGAGGCCATCCCGCCCGCGCCGCTGCAGGGGCGCGTGGTGGCCTTGAGCAATGCCGGCAGCGGGCTGCATGAACTGCTGCAAGACCTGCTACCCACCTGGGGCCTGGCGTACCAGCGCCAAGACAGCAGCGCAGGCCTGGACGCCACGCAGTTCGACCTGCTGATCACCGACGACCTGGAGCACCTGTTCGAGCTGCGTCCCGCGCTGAAAACGCCCATCCTGCTGGTGACCGCCTATGGCAATTTCCTCCCCAGCGAGCAGTCCGTCAGCCTGGCGCCCTTGCATCAACTGGCCCGGCCACTGGCGCGCAACGCCTTGTACCAGACCCTGCGGCGCACCCTGCAAGGCCATGAGCCCGAGCACCCGCTGGCCAACCCGAGCACGACCCTGGAAGCACGCCGCGCGCGGATTCTGCTGGTGGAGGACAACCCGGTAAACCAACTGGTGGCCAAAGGCATGCTGGCCAAGCTCGGCTGCCAGGTACAAGTGGCCAGCCAAGGCGCCGAGGCCCTGGAGTGCCTCGAACAGGAAGATTTCGACCTGGTGTTGATGGACTGCAACATGCCGGTGATGGACGGCTACGAAGCCAGCCGACGCATCCGCCAGAGCGGCCGCTGGCCTGAACTGCCCATCGTCGCCCTGACCGCCAATGCCATGCCCGAGGAGCGCGAGCGCTGCCGCGCAGCCGGCATGAACGACTACCTGGCCAAGCCGTTCCGCCGCGAAGAGCTACTGGCACTGGTCGATCACTGGGTACCGATCAGCGGCTAAGCAGACGCTCGATATCCCCTTCCAGGGCCTGCGGCTTGGTGGTCGGCGCATAGCGCGTGACGTGGCCGCTGGCCGGGTCGACCAGAAACTTGGTGAAATTCCACTTGATCTTCTGGCTGCCCAGCAGCCCCGGAGCACGCTGCTTGAGCTCGACGAACAGCGGGTGCGCACCGGGCCCGTTGACCTCTACCTTGCGAAACAGCGGGAAGCTCACGCCGAAATTGCGCTCGCAGAACTGCGCGATGTCCCGCGCATCGCCTGGCTCTTGCTTGCCGAACTGGTTGCAGGGGAAGCCCAGCACCACCAGGCCGCGCTCGCGATAGTGCTGCCACAGCTGCTCCAGGCCCTTGTATTGGGGGGTGAAGCCGCACTGGCTGGCGGTGTTGACCACCAGCAAGGCCTTGCCCGGAAAGTCGCCGAGCTTCTTGTGCTCGCCGCCCAGGGTCACGCAGGGAATGTCCAGCATCGATCCAGCCATGTTCGGGCTCCGGTCAGTCGCGCGGTTGAAGGTCGATGCACACCGAGTTGATGCAATAGCGCAGGCCGCTCGGTGGCGGGCCGTCGGGGAACACGTGGCCCAGGTGTGCATCGCAGCGGGCGCAGGTGACTTCGGTGCGGACCATGCCGTGGGAGGTGTCGCGAATCTCGATCATCGCGCTGTCTTCGATCGGCGCGTAGAAGCTCGGCCAGCCGCAGCCGGAGTCGAACTTGGTCTGGGCATCGAACAGCGGCAGGTGGCAGCAGATGCAGTGGTAGATACCGTCGCGGCGCTCGCTGTTGTACTTGCCACTGAACGGGCGCTCGGTGCCTTTGAGGCGGCACACCTGGTACTGCTCGGGGTCGAGCATCGACCGCCATTGTTCTAGTGTCTTCTCGATCTTTTGCATGTAAGCACCTCGGCAGGCTTAATTTCACCCCGCGCCGTCTTTTCCGTAGCGCGGGTGGCACGTATATTAGTTGGCTTCGTGTGCCAGGCGTTCAGTCTGGCACCCGCTTCCTGCCCTTTCAAACCTTTCGAAGGGGCGCGGTGCGTATTCTCAACCGGGACCCCATCATGCAGTTCAGCAAATCGAACAAGCTCGCCAATGTCTGCTACGACATTCGCGGCCCAGTGCTCAAGCACGCCAAACGCCTGGAGGAGGAAGGCCACCGCATCCTCAAGCTGAACATCGGCAACCCGGCGCCGTTTGGCTTCGAGGCGCCGGACGAAATCCTTCAGGATGTGATCCGCAACCTGCCCACCGCCCAGGGCTACAGCGACTCCAAAGGGCTGTTCAGCGCACGCAAGGCGGTGATGCAGTACTGCCAGCAGAAAGACATCGAAGGCGTCACCATCGAGGACATCTACCTCGGCAACGGCGTGTCCGAACTGATCGTCATGTCGATGCAGGCGCTGCTCAACAACGGCGACGAAGTACTGATCCCGGCCCCCGACTACCCGCTGTGGACTGCTGCGGTGAGCCTGGCCGGCGGCAAGCCGGTGCACTACCTGTGCGACGAGCAGGCAGACTGGTTCCCGGACCTTGAGGACATCAAGGCCAAAATCACCTCGAACACCAAGGCCCTGGTGATCATCAACCCGAACAACCCGACCGGCGCGGTGTATTCCAGGGAGCTGCTGCTGGGCATGCTGGAGCTGGCACGCCAGCACAACCTGGTGGTGTTCTCCGACGAGATCTACGACAAGATCCTGTACGACGAAGCCGTGCACATCAGCACCGCCTCGCTGGCACCCGACCTGCTGTGCCTGACCTTCAACGGCCTGTCCAAGTCGTACCGGGTGGCGGGCTTCCGTTCCGGCTGGCTGATCATCTCCGGGCCCAAGCACCACGCCAAGAGCTACATCGAAGGCATCGACATGCTGGCCAACATGCGCCTGTGCGCCAACGTGCCGGCCCAGCATGCCATCCAGACCGCCCTGGGTGGCTACCAGAGCATCAACGACCTGGTACTGCCACAAGGCCGCCTGCTGGAGCAGCGCAACCGCACCTACGAGCTGCTCAACTCGATCCCCGGCGTCAGCTGTGTGAAACCGATGGGCGCCCTGTATGCGTTCCCAAAGATCGACCCCAAGGTCTGCCCGATTCACAACGACGAGAAATTCGTGCTCGACCTGCTGTTGTCGGAGAAGCTGCTGATCGTTCAGGGCACGGCGTTCAACTGGCCGTGGCCGGACCACTTCCGCGTGGTGACCTTGCCGCGGGTGGATGACCTGGAAGCGGCGATCGGGCGGATCGGGAGTTTCCTGCGGACTTATTCGCAGTAAGTTCCGGCCCATTCGCGGGGCACGCCCGCTCCCACAGCTGCAGCGCTGCACCTGAGGGTTGCAGAACTCCTGTGGGAGCGGGCTTGCCCCGCGATTGGGCTGCGAAGCAGCCCCGCACAATCCCACACAATGTTTCTTACATCCTGCAACGCTCTACCTCACAGCCCCCGCCCTTTCCTCTGCCATACTCCGCCGTACACAGTTTGAAATAGTCGCCCGATTGAATCGGCACGGCTTGCCCCTTATATACCCCGCAGTAAGCAACACTCTCATCCGTCAGGAGAACGTAACAACCATGATGCGCATTCTGTTGTTTGTAGCCACCAACCTCGCGGTGGTGCTGGTTGCAAGCATTACCCTGAGCCTGTTCGGTTTCAACGGGTTCATGGCCGCCAACGGGGTCGACCTCAACCTCAGCAGCCTGCTGGTGTTCTGCGCCGTGTTCGGTTTTGCCGGCTCCCTCGTCTCGCTGTTCATCTCCAAGTGGATGGCGAAGATGACCACCGGCACCCAGATCATCTCCCAGCCGCGCACCCGCCACGAGCAGTGGCTGTTGCAAACGGTCGAAGAGCTGTCGCGCGAGGCCGGTATCAAGATGCCCGAAGTGGGTATCTTCCCGGCGTACGAGGCCA
Source organism: Pseudomonas sp. E1MeOHC2 (assembly GCF_058745025.1). NCBI lineage: Bacteria > Pseudomonadati > Pseudomonadota > Gammaproteobacteria > Pseudomonadales > Pseudomonadaceae > Pseudomonas > Pseudomonas sp. E1MeOHC2. The sequence continues at coordinate 3,903,208 of NZ_CP196675.1, read as the reverse complement.
ACGCCTTCGCCACCGGCTGGAACCGCAACGACGCCCTGGTAGCTGTCTCCCAAGGCTTGCTGGAGCGATTCTCGCCCGATGAAGTGCGTGCGGTGCTGGCCCACGAGATCGGCCACGTGGCCAACGGTGACATGGTCACCCTGGCACTGGTGCAGGGCGTGGTGAACACCTTCGTGATGTTCTTCGCCCGCATCATCGGCAACTTCGTCGACAAGGTCATCTTCAAGAATGAAGAAGGCCAGGGCATCGCCTACTACGTGGCGACTATCGTTGCCGAGCTGATCCTGGGCATCCTGGCCAGCATGATCGTCATGTGGTTCTCGCGCCGCCGCGAATACCGCGCCGACGAAGCCGGTGCGCAATTGGCCGGCACCGCTGCAATGATCGGCGCCCTGCAGCGCCTGCGCGTGGAACAAGGCTTGCCGGTGCACATGCCGGACACCATGAAGGCCTTCGGTATCAATGGCGGCCTCAAGCACGGCCTGGCCGGGCTGCTGATGAGCCACCCGCCGCTGGAAGACCGTATCGAAGCGCTGCGTCGCCGCGGTTGATCCACCCGGTAAAAACAAAAAAGGGCGACTTCGGTCGCCCTTTTTTGTGCCTGCCTGCCGATCAGCGACTGATGCGATACACCCGCTCCAACAGGCTGGCAGCACCGGCCTGGGCAAACTTGGGGCTCTCCTGAATGATCTCTAGCACCTCCAACACCTCCACCCGCCACGCCGCAAACCCCTGCCGCACCTCATCATCGGCCACCGAAAATGGCGGCCCGGCCAACAGCGCCTGGTCATAATCCAGCGTCACCAACAGCCCTTGGCAACCCGTCGGCAACAATTCAGCCAGCAGCCGCATGTACCGCAGGCGCATCTCGGGCGGCAATGCAATCAACGCGGCGCGGTCATAGACCCCCGCACAATCAGCCAGATCCTGCGCCTGCAAGGCAAAGAAATCCCCGCACCACACTTCCACTTCAGCACATCGCCAAACCTCGAAGCCGCCCCTTTGCGACACTTCGGGCTCAAGCCCGTGCTCGCGGAAAAACCCCTCCACTGCCCGGCGCGACAGCTCCACCCCCAGCACGCGATAGCCCTGCCCTGCCAACCAGGCCAAGTCCAGGCTCTTGCCGCACAACGGCACCAGCACCCGGCTACCAGGCGCCAACGCCAGCGCGGGCCAGTGCGCCTGCAAGTAAGGGTTGACCTGCATTTGATGGAAGCCGATCTGGTTATCGGCCCATCGCTTGTGCCAGAACGCTGGCTCCATAACTGCTCCTATACTCATCAAGCGCTTCGATAGATAGCGCAGAAAACTTGGTTTGGATTTCGATCGGTAACTGATCGAAGATGACAGCATCTTAACCCTCAGGACCCCACCATGCTGCCCAGCCTGTTCATTTCCCATGGATCACCCATGCTTGCCCTACACCCAGGCGCTAGCGGGCCGGCCCTCGCCGGGCTGGCCAACGCCCTGCCGCAGCCCAAGGCAATCGTGGTGGTGTCGGCGCACTGGGAAAGCCGTGAGCTGCTGGTGACCGGCAGCCAGCAACCCGAGACCTGGCATGACTTCCACGGCTTCCCTCCGGCGCTATATGCCGTGCAGTACCCGGCGCCGGGTGAGCCTGCGCTGGCCGAAGAGGTGTGTGCATTGCTGGGCGCTGCCGGCCTGCCCGCACGTACCGATGCGCACCGCCCGTTCGATCATGGCGCCTGGGTACCGCTGAGCCTGATGTACCCGAGCGCCAACATCCCGGTGATACAGGTCTCGCTGCCCAGCCAGAGGGGGCCTGCCTTGCAACTCAAGGTCGGCCAGGCGCTGGCAGGGTTGCGCGCGCAGGGGGTACTGCTGGTGGGCTCGGGGAGCATTACCCATAACCTGGGGGAGCTGAACTGGCACGCCGGGCCGGACGTGATAGAACCTTGGGCACTGGCGTTTCGGGATTGGGTGGTGGCGCGGCTGCAGGACGATGACCGGGATGCGCTGGTGGATTACCGGCAGCAGGCACCGTTTGCGGTGCGTAACCATCCCAGCGATGAGCATTTGCTGCCGCTGTACTTTGCCTTGGGGGCTGGAAGCAAGTTCGGGGTGGTGCACCAGGGGTTCACCCTGGGGGCACTGGGGATGGACATTTACAGGTTCGACTGAAGGGCCTTTTCGCGGTCCGACTTGCCCCGCGAAGAGGCCGGCACGGGCAAAAAAAATCCCCAGCACAGGCCGGGGATTTTTTTATTACGCCAGGATCAATCTTCGCGGTAGCGACGCAGCTTCAGCTGCTTGCCAGCCACGCGGGTGTCCTTGAGCTTGGACAGCAGCTTCTCCAGGCCATCTTCCGGCAGCTCGACCAGGCTGAAGCTGTCGCGTACCTGAATACGGCCGATAGCGTCACGGGCCAGGCCGCCTTCGTTGAGGATCGCACCCAACAGGTTCTTGGCAGCGATACCGTCACGGGCACCCAGGGCAGTACGGCAACGCACGCGGCCTTCAGCCAGCGGCATCGGCGCACGACGCTCACGGTCACCGCGATCGCCACGGTCACTGCGCTCGCCACGCTCGGTGCGCTCACCGCTACGCTCACGCGGGGCACCCACGCCCGGCACCAGCGGCTGTTCGCGCTCTACCGCAGCCAGGTCCAGCGCCTGACCATTGGTTGCTTTGCGCAGCAAGGCCGAAGCCAGGGCACGCGGGCTGCAACCCAGGTCAGCGGTCAGACGGTCGAGCAGCTCGCCATGGCTGGCTTCCGATTCGGCTACCAGCGGCGCCAGGCTCGAGGTCAGCTTCTTGATGCGAGCATCGAGAACGGCCTGAGCATTCGGCAGACGTGCTTCGGCAACCTTCTGCCCGGTCACACGCTCGATCACCTGCAGCATGCGGCGCTCACGCGGGGTGACCAGCAGCAGTGCACGGCCTTCGCGACCGGCACGCCCAGTACGGCCGATACGGTGAACGTAGGACTCTGGGTCGTACGGCATGTCAACGTTGAACACGTGAGTGATGCGCGGTACGTCCAGACCACGGGCAGCGACGTCGGTGGCGACGACGATGTCCAGGCGGCCATCCTTGAGCGAGTCGATAACGCGCTCACGCTGGTTCTGGGCAATGTCACCGTTCAGTGCGGCAGCCTTGTAGCCTTTGGCTTCCAGCGCGGCGGCCAGGTCCAGGGTGGCTTGCTTGGTACGCACGAAGGCGATCAGCGCGTCGAACTCTTCGACTTCCAGCAGACGCAGAACAGCCGGGATCTTCTGGTCGGCATGGACCATCAGGTGGGCCTGGTCGATCGCGGTAACGGTCTGGGTCTTGCTCTGGATCTTGACGTGCTTGGGTTCACGCAGGTGACGCTCGGCGATCGAACGGATCGACGACGGCAGGGTTGCGGAGAACAGTACGGTCTGACGGCTAGCCGGGATTGCGTCGAAGATCACTTCGAGGTCATCCATGAAGCCCAGCTTGAGCATCTCGTCGGCTTCGTCCAGTACCAGGTACTGCACAGTCGACAGGACTTTTTCGTCACGACGCAGGTGGTCGCACAGACGGCCTGGGGTAGCGACGACGATTTGTGCGCCGTTACGGATGGCGCGCAGCTGTGGGCCCATCGGGGCACCACCGTAAACAGCGACCACGTTAACGCCCGGCATCTGCTTGGCGTAGGTTTCGAAAGCGGTAGCAACTTGCAGCGCCAACTCACGGGTTGGCGCCAGGATCAGGGCTTGCGGTTCGCGCTTGCTCACGTCGATCTTGTTGAGGATCGGCAGGGCGAAGGCAGCGGTCTTGCCGGTGCCAGTCTGCGCCTGGCCGATCATGTCGTGACCGGCGAGGATGATCGGGATCGACTGATGCTGAATGGCGGACGGCTCTTCGTAGCCGGTAGCCAGCACAGCAGCAACAATATTCGGATTGAGATCGAGAGCGGCGAATCCGCCGGTTTCCTGGGTCATGGGTCTGCCTCTAGGTGCATCCGCAAAGACCCATGCTCCAAAGCTGCACATGCCTTGAAAGACCAAAAGGTCACCCAGGCAGCTTTGGCGGCGGGGATTTGCGAAAACGATTGAAAAATAAAAACTTGGGAAGGTCCGCCTAGCGGACGTGCAGCCGAAGCTGGACTCGGAGGATTTGCACCACCTGATTTTGAGGTCCGCTAAAAGACCGGCGCGTACTATACCCGAATTAACGGGTTACGTGAGGAAAATTTTCGCAGGTCAGGGCCAGTACCGGGCCATCAGTGGATGGCTGGCTGAATCGATTCCTGTCTGCATTACCGCGTCGCCCTTTTCGCGGGCAAGCCCGCTCCCACAGCTACGGCGCAGCATTGGGGCTAGCGGTGCTCCTGTGGGCTGCGAAGAGGCCAACAGGCCTTCAGGTAGCAGGCCGTATTTCCTTGATCAGGCCGTCAAGGCTATACCCCAATTGCGGCGCCAGCGCCTCGGCCCGCGCCCGCAGCCCTACCATGTCCAGCGTCTGCTCCAGGTCTGCCGGCACCAGCAGGATCACATTGCCCTCCTTCACCGGCAGCTCCCAGTAATGCCGATGGTACAAGCCGCGCAACAGCGCCGCGCCCAGCGGCCTGCCATCGTCGGTGGCCCACTGGTTGATCACCAGCCAGCCGCCTGGGTTGAGCTGCTTCTGGCAGTTATCCAGGAATGTCCAGGCCAAGTGCCCGACACCCGGCCCGTGGTCGGTGTACAGGTCAACGAACAGCAGGTCGGTTTTCTCCGCCGTGGTCAGCAGCTCCAAGGCATCGCCTACGCGCACATAAAGGCGCGGGTCGTCGTCCAGCCCCAGGTACTGCATGGCCAGGCGCGGCACATCTGGGCGCAGCTCGATGGCCTCGATGTCTTCCAGCGGCAGGAACCTCATGCAGGCCTGGGTCAAGGTACCCGCCCCAAGCCCCAGAAACAGCGCGCTCTCGGGTTGCTCGTGGCACAGCGCACCGACCAGCATGGCGCGTGTGTAGTCATATTCCAGCCAGCTGGGGTCTGCCGTGAAAACGCAGCTCTGCTCGATCGCATCACCGAATTCGAGAAAACGGTAGTCGTCCACCTCGTACACGCTGATGACGCCAAAGGCATCTTCGACCCGTGCCAGTAGCCGCTCTTCCCGTTCCGCCGTCATGTTCGCCACTCGCCCGTGCAAAAACGCGCATTGTCCGCCAACACCCCCGATGCAACAAGCAGGGCAGCAACTGTTACCATGGCCCAAAGCCTACAACCGACAAGATCGAGCCCGAAATGAACGCACCGTGGAGCCCTGACAGCTGGCGCGCCCTGCCTATCCAGCAGCAACCGACCTACCCCGACGCTGCGCACTTGCTCAAGGTCGAGCAGACCCTGGCCAGCTACCCGCCGCTGGTGTTCGCTGGCGAGGCGCGTGAGCTGCGCCGGCAGTTCGCCGAGGTCACCGAAGGCCGCGCCTTCCTGCTGCAGGGCGGCGACTGCGCCGAGAGTTTTGCCGAGTTCTCGGCGGCGAAAATCCGCGACACCTTCAAGGTGCTGCTGCAAATGGCCATCGTCATGACCTTCGCTGCCGGCTGCCCGGTGGTCAAGGTCGGGCGCATGGCCGGGCAATTTGCCAAGCCGCGCTCCTCGGGCGACGAGACCATTGGCAACGTTACCCTGCCCGCCTACCGTGGCGACATCGTCAATGGCATTGGCTTTGACGAAAAAAGCCGCATCCCCGACCCGGATCGCCTGCTGCAGGCCTACCACCAGGCCACCGCCAGCCTCAACCTGCTGCGCGCCTTTGCCCAGGGCGGCTTTGCCGACCTGCACCAGGTGCACAAATGGAACCTGGACTTCATCGCCAACTCGGCGCTGGCCGACAAGTACCATCAACTGGCCAACCGCATCGACGAAACCCTGGCCTTCATGCGCGCCTGCGGGTTGGACAGCGCACCGCAACTGCGCGAGACCAGCTTCTTCACCGCCCACGAAGCCTTGCTGCTCAACTATGAAGAAGCCTTTGTGCGCCAGGACAGCCTGACCGGCGACTACTACGACTGTTCGGCGCACATGCTGTGGATCGGTGACCGCACACGCCAGCTCGACGGCGCCCATGTGGAGTTCCTGCGTGGGGTGCACAACCCGATCGGGGTCAAGGTCGGCCCGAGCATGAACCCCGAGGAGCTGATCCGCCTGATCGACACCCTCAACCCGAGCAACGACCCAGGCCGCCTGAACCTGATCGTGCGCATGGGCGCCAACAAGGTTGGCGAGCATCTGCCAGGGCTGATCCGCACCGTCGAGCGCGAGGGGCGCAAGGTGCTGTGGAGCTCCGACCCGATGCACGGCAACACCATCAAGGCCAGCAGCGGCTACAAGACCCGCGACTTCGCGCAGATCCTCGATGAGGTCAAGCAGTTCTTCCAGGTGCACCAGGCCGAAGGCAGCCACGCTGGCGGCATCCACATCGAAATGACCGGGCAGAACGTCACCGAGTGCATCGGCGGCGCCCGCCCGATTACCGAAGACGGCCTGTCGGACCGCTACCACACCCACTGCGACCCGCGGATGAACGCCGATCAGTCGCTGGAACTGGCGTTTCTGATTGCCGAAACCCTCAAGCAGGTGCGCCGCTAAAGCGCCCGCTAGAGCGGCCTATTTACGCAGCGGATCATCCCAAAAAGGCCGCTCGGCCTCTTGCTGGATATCCGCCCGGCTCAAGCCCAGGTCATGCAATGTCGCATCGCTAAGGCTGGCCAGTTCCCGCCGCTGACGGTGCAGCTCCCACCAACGCACCGGGCGTTCCAGGGCTGCATGCCACAGGTGGTTCAGGGAGAAGGCAGGTTGCTGAATGCTGCTGACTTGACCTTTCATCGTGAAGCCCTCCGTGTTGATGGCTCCAGTCTCACGCCGGGCTTAAGATCAATCCAACGAATGTTTCTGATGCCATGCATCTCGGAGATTGATGCAATGTCCCAGTATCAAAGCCTCGATGCCGATGTACTGCGCACCTTCGTCGCCATTGCCGAACAAGGCGGCTTTACCCGCGCCGGCGAGGTGGTCAACCGCACCCAGTCGGCGGTGAGCATGCAGATGAAACGGCTGGAGGAAGACATCCTGCAGCGCCAACTGTTCGAGCGCGACGGCCGCCAGGTACGCCTTACTGCCGAAGGGCAGGTGCTGCTCGGCTATGCCAGGCGCATCCTCAAACTGCATGGGGAAGTGTTTAATACCTTGCGCATGCCGCACATGGTCGGGGTGGTCCGCATCGGCACACCGGACGACTATGCCATGCGCTTTCTGCCGACCATTCTGTCGAGTTTCGCCCAGGCTTATCCGCTGGTGCAGGTGGAGGTGCATTGCGACTCGTCGAAGCAGTTGATGCTGCGCCAGGACCTGGACCTGACCATCGTTACCCGCGAACCTGGCAACGAGATCGGCCAGTTGCTGCGCCAGGAACGCCTGGTGTGGGCCGCAGCCGAAGGGTTCTGCCCGCAGGAGCAACGGCCCATTCCGGTGGCGCTGTTCAATACCGACTGCTTCTGCCGCGCCTGGACCTGCAATGCGCTGGAGGCACAGGGCATCGATTACCGCATTGCCTATACCAGCCCAAGCCTGGCGGCGATCTTTGCCATCGTCACTGCCGGGTTGGCGGTGACGGCGCAGTTGCAGAGCCTGATCGGCGGCAACATACGGATTTTGGGCGAGAGCGACGGGCTGCCGCAGTTGCCGGTGGCCAATGTGATGCTGGTGCGCAGTACGCAGAATCCGTCACCGATCACCGATTGCATGGCCGATTACATCGTCGAAGGGTTCAAGTGAGCCGGGGCTGCGGAGCGGCCCCAAAATCTCAAAGTTCAAACCCCAACATCACCGCACACACCACCAGAAACGCACAAAACATCGCCCGCAACACTTTCTCTGGCAAGGCATGGGCCAACCTCACCCCCCAACTGATGCTAAGCAGCCCACCCACCGCCAAGGGGATCCCTACCCCCCAGTCGACACTCTGATGCACGCCATACGTCAGCAGCGTCACCGTGGTACTGGGTGCCGCCAACGCCAGCGACAACCCTTGCGCCACCACCTGCGTGGTACCAAACACACTGGTCAGGATCGGCGTCGCCACCACTGCACCCCCTACCCCGAACAGCCCGCCCATGGTCCCGGCAAAACTGCCCAGCACGCCCAGCCATGGCCACCCATAGCGCAACTCGGGGCTTGGCGGCGCCACCTTGAGAAACATCCGCGCCACGTTCCAGATCGCCAGCGCCACCAGAAAACCGACAAAGCCCAGGCGCATGGACTGGGCATCGATGCCCACCGCCCAGATCGAACCCAGCCAGGCGAACAGGAAACTGCACAGCGCCAACGGCAGTGCATGGCGCAGCTCGATGCGGTTTCGCTGGTGATAGCGCCACAGCGCCAGCAACACATTCGGCACCACCATCACCAGCGCAGTGCCCTGTGCCAGCTGTTGGTCCAGGCCGAACAACACGCCCAGCGCCGGGATTGCAATCAACCCACCGCCAATACCGAACAAACCACCCATGGTGCCCAGGGCTGCGCCCAGCGCGATATACAACAACCACTCGATCATCAGGGCCTCTTGTGCCGGTCTCAAACAATGAAGGCATGCTACCCAGTCGGGGCTGGTGGGGAAACGCACAGCAGCGCACAATGGCTATGCGTTTCATGCAAAGCCGAGCCGCCATGAGCCCTGACATCCTCACCGACCAACTCAGCCTGTTTCTCGATGTACTGGAAACCGGCAGCTTTTCCGCCGCCGCGCGGCGCCACCCGCTGACACCCTCGGCCGTGGCCCGGCGCATCGACAACCTGGAAAGCGCTGTAGGCAGCCGCCTGTTTACCCGCAGCACCCACGCGGTACGCGCCACGCCGGCCGGCAATGCCTTTGCCGAGCGCGCACGGCGCATCATCGAGGAACTGCGCCTGGCGCGCGCCGAGGCCGTCTCGCTAAGCAGCGCCCCGGAGGGTTTGATCCGCATCGACGCCCCCGCCGCATTCGGCCGTCGCCACCTGGCACCGGCCATCGCCGACTTCCTGGTGACCTACCCTGGGCTGGACGTGCAACTGCGCCTGATCGACAGCTTCGTCGACCTGCAGGGCAGCCACCTGGGCGAGGTCGACCTGGTGTTGCGCGCAGGCCCCCTGGCCGATACGCGCCTGGTCGCCACGCCGCTGGCCTACATGGTGCGCATCGCCTGCGCCAGCCCAGCCTACCTGGCCAGCCGCGGTGTACCGGCGTGCCCCAGCGAACTGCCTGAGCACGACGGCCTCGACTGGGACGGCCTGGCGCCGCCTTTTGCCTGGCGCTTCACCGTGGCCGGCCAAGCCCGCCTGTACCGGCCATCGCGCATGCGCATGGCCGCCAACAATGCCGAAACCCTGCTGTTCGGCGCCCTCGCAGGCTTAGGTATCGCCCACCTGCCCACCTGGCTGATCAGCGACTACCTATTGCGCGGCGAACTGGTCCCGTTGTTTTGCGACGGTGGCCTGCCCGCCGCCGAGACCAGTGGTATTTATGCGCTGCGCCTTGCACATGAAACGAACTCTCGCAGCCGTTTGCTGCTCGAATTTCTCAAGAGCCGTTTCAGCCCAATTCCACCCTGGGACCTGGCCTTGCGCAGTGAACTGCGCTGGCAGTGATCGCACTAATGATCAGCGCGCCAGATGTTCCCATTGATTATTCCAAGGACCTGCATGAACGCCGACACCCAAGCCTCCTGTGACGAGCTGCTGCTGGACAACCAGGTCTGCTTCGCCCTGCATTCGACCTCGTTGCTGATGACCAAGGTCTACAAACCGCTGCTGCAGGCACTGGGCCTGACCTACCCGCAGTACCTGGCCATGCTCGTGCTGTGGCAGCGGGACGGCCTGACCGTGGGTGAGATCAGCCAGCACCTGCTCACCGACCCTGGCTCGCTGACCCCGCTGCTCAAGCGCCTGGAAAGCGAAGGCTTGCTAAAGCGCACCCGCAGCCGCGAGGACGAACGGGTGGTACTGGTGCAGTTGACCGACAAGGGCCGCGACCTGCAACAACAGGCCAAGCAGGTGCCACCGTGCATCCTCAAGGCCAGTGGGCGCAGCCTGGAACGCCTGCAACAGCTGCAAGCCGACCTGCTCGAACTGCGCGACAACCTGCAAAAAAACCTCTGAACGCTATGCTGTGACATGGCCGTTCGGATGAGCGGTGATGATTTATCTTGCGCGCTAACTAATTGCGCGCTAATTTAAATCCCACACCTACCCAGCGCCACCCCAACACGGTCGCGCACAGCACATTAGCGAGGCTCAAGATGCAAAAGGTCACTCCGCTGTACATCGCAGAAGCCACTTCCACGGGCGGACGCGACGGTAAATCCCGCTCCAGCGACGGCAAGCTGGACGTCAAGCTGAGCACCCCCAAGGAACTGGGCGGCGCAGGTGGTGAGGGCACCAACCCTGAACAGATGTTCGCTGCCGGTTACTCGGCCTGCTTCATCGGCGCACTGAAATTTGTCGCCGGGCAAGAGAAAAAAGCCCTGCCGGCAGATTTCTCGATCACCGCAAACGTGGGCATTGGTCAGATCCCGGGTGGTTTCGGCCTGGACATCGACCTGCACATCAAGCTGCCGGGCCTGGCCCAGGCTGAGGCCGAAAGCCTGGTGGAAAAGGCGCACCAAGTCTGCCCTTACTCCAATGCCACCCGCGGCAATGTGGATGTCAGGCTGCATGTGACGGTCTGAGTGCAGGCATAAAAAAACCCGGCCGAGGCCGGGTTTTTTGTGCTCATCGCAAGAAGAATTACTTCTTGGAACGGCCCTTGAAGCTGTTGTCGCGAGTGTCGATGTCGATCCACTCGTCGATCTGGATGAAGTCGGCAACCGAGATCTCGGTACCGTTCGCCAGTTTGGCAGGCTTCATCACTTTGCCGGAGGTGTCACCGCGAGCAGCGTTCTCGGTGTAGGCAACTTTACGGCTGATGGTGGTCGGCAGTTCTACCGATACCAGGCGGTCTTCGAAGAAGACGGCTTCGCAGATGTCTTCCATGCCTTCTTCGATGTACGGCAGAACAGCCTCGATGTCTTCGGCGTTCAGTTCGTACATGGTGTAGTCGGTGGTGTCCATGAAGGTGTACGAGTCACCGCTGATGAACGACAGGGTCGCTTCTTTGCGATCCAGGATCACGTCGTCCAGCTTGTCGTCCGCACCGTATACGGTTTCGGTCTTGTAGCCGGTCAGCAGGTTCTTCAGCTTGGTTTTCATGATCGCGCTGTTACGGCCCGATTTGGTGAACTCAGCTTTTTGAACCAGCCACGGGTCGTTGTCGATCCGCAGTACGGTACCGGGTTTCAGTTCTTTACCAGTTTTCATTACGAAGTATCCGAATCTGGATGGATTTATAAAAATCGAGGCCGCATATCATAGCCAATTTCGGTAAAACTGTACCAGCGTCATGGCAAGGTCCGGCCGAGCGGCCTGCCGCGCCGCCCAATTTCGGGCATGCTGCTGCAGTTCTGGCCAGTGCGGCTGGGCCGCTTGCCACGCCTGGCCGACGTCACGGTCCATGTTCCACGCACGCCACAACGCAACCAGTGCGGCAGCGGCATCGGCTGACAGGCCGTGTCGATAATGCTCAAGGAATGCGTCGAGCTTTTCCCAGTGGGCGTTCTCGTCCTGCACGTAGATGTGCCACAGCATTGGCCGCCCGGCCCATTGCGCACGCACGAACGAGTCTTCGCCGCGCACGGCGTTGAAATCGCAGCTCCACAGCAGCCGATCATAATCGTCTTGACTGACGAACGGCAAAATCTGCACGGTCAGCGCCCCGCGCAGGCGCACATCGCCCACCTCAAGCCCCGCCGCGCCTAGCCATCTGGCAACGTCAGTCAGAATGCGCCCTTGCGGCACCAACAGATGGGTTGGCTGCGTACCTGCCGCCAGGGCATCCAGCCAGTTGCCCAGCTGGGTATTTTCATAAGCAAACAGCGAGATCAGCCGTGCCTGCGGCTCGGGGTACACACCAAGGCGCTGCAAGAATGCCTGTCGGGCCTCGGCAGACTGCTCGAAGGCTTCGCGCCGCGCCAGCAGATTGCCCTCACGCAACAGCCCCCCGGTTTTCTCGGTAAAGCCTGGGAAGAAGAACACCTTGCGCAAGCCATTTGGCTGGGGTGACGGCAAACCATGGCAACCCTCCACCCAGTCCTCGGCGCTCAGGTACTCAAGGTTCAGCCACAACGGCGGCCTAGGCCGGGCGCGCATGGCCTCGACATAGTACACCGGCAGCAGGCAGGCGAAGGCACCGATCACCACATCCGCAGGTTCCACCGGCACCCATTTGGCAGGCCACTGGCGCACATCGACCCCCTGCAGCCATTGTTGCAACGCTGCGGCATCGGCCTCGGGGCACATCGGCACGAAGGCGTTCAGGTCGTCCACCCACAGGCGCACCGCCAGATCGTGCTCGTCCACCAGTTGCCGCGCCAGGCGCCAGGTCACGCCGATGTCGCCATAGTTGTCGACGACGGTGCAAAAGATGTCCCAGGTGGCCTTCATGCGCCCTCCCCCTCATGGTGCCCAAAACCGCGGATTCTGCGGATAAATTGTCGCCGACAAAAGCACCGGCGGGTAAAATTTGCCGGCGGCGTGCGACAATGCACTTCGACCCGCCCTGCCAGGAGGCCGCCATGCCCCGCCACCGTGAACTCAAGATCACCCTCAAGCCGTTGCAGTTGATCCTGTGCGTGGCCTTTGGCCTGTGGCTGGGCGCCGTGGCCATCGCCGTGAGCCTGTGGTTGGCGTTGCAGCTGTGGCCTGAGCAGGTGCAACCGGTTGCCCAGGCTGTGGCCCCTGCCCTCGGCCAGCCCGCCACGCCGCCTGCGGATGCGCAGGGCGAGATGTTCGAGCGCTACAAAGACATCCTGCACCAGCAGCAACTGCAACAAGCCGCCGAGGCTGCCCAAGGCAACCCGCGCAACCTCAACAGCCCCAAGTGCCAGTTCTGGCTCCAACAGAACCGCACCGCGCCCACCGAAAAAAGCCAGGCCAATGTGCTGGAGTTCTGTTACTGAAGATGGACAAGCCCCTGCTCCTCGCGCGCATCGTCGCGGCCCTCGAACATGACATCGACGTACTGAGCCGCGCGGCGCAGACCGCGTACGAAACCGCCACCGCCGAAGAGAACATCGCCGAGAACAAGTATGACACCCTGGGCCTGGAGGCTTCGTACCTGGCCACCGGCCAAGCGCGCCGCACTGCCGAAATTCGCCAGGCGCTGCAGATCTACCAGCAACTGCTGCTGCGTGACTACGACCCGGCGCGTGGCGTGCAGGTGAGCAACCTGGTCACCCTTGAGGACGAGGATGGCCAGCAGCGCCGGCTGTTCCTCGGGCCTGAGGCGGCGGGATTGAAGATTGGCGAAGGGGATGAGCTGGTGACCGTGATTACACCGCGCTCGCCGCTGGGGCAGCAATTGGCTGGCAAGCGGGTGGATGATGAGGTGAGCCTGGGGGCGCAGGTATTCTTCATTGTTGATGTTGCTTGACCCGGCCTCTTCGCGGGGCAAGCCCGCTCCCGCCGGATAATTACTGCTCGTAAGTGCGGCGCAGCCCCTGTGGGAGCGGGCTTGCCCGCGAAGAGGCCGGTTCAGGCACCATCAATCCACAGGCCCTGCAACGCATCGAACTGCCCCGCCAACCCCTGCTGCGCAAACTGCTCCACGACAAAATCGATAAACGCCCGCGTCTTCCCAGGCAACAGCTTGTGCTGGGCGTAATACAAGCTGATATGCCCATCGTCCACATACCAGTCGGGCAACACCCGCCGCAACTGCCCGGCCTGCAAGTAGGGCACCGCAAACGGCAGGCTGACCAGGGCGATCCCCAAGCCTTGCTGCGCCACCGCGCAGGCCGCATCCGAATCGCTCATGGTCATCGCCTGGCGCAGCAACAACGGCTGTTGCTCCTGCCAGCGACTGGTCAGCGGCCAGGAGCGCACCCGGCCAGTCTGCGGTGAGCGAATCAGAATACCGGCATGGCGCTGCAGCGCTTGCGGGTCCTCGATCGGTGGCTGCTGGGCCAGGTAGCCAGGCGCTGCCACCAGCACCCTGTGCGCCGGCGTCAGCTTGCGCGCCACCACACCCGGCGGCAATTCGAACCCCCCACCGATGGCCGCATCGAACCCCTGGCCAATCAGGTCGACCTGGCGATTGTCGAAATGCCAGTCCGGGGTAATGGCAGGGTAGCGGCGCAAGAATTCACCCAACAAGGGCAACACGTACAGCCGCCCGAACACCGTACCCATGCTGACCCGCAGCAACCCGGCCGGCTGGCCTTCGGCACTGGCCAGGTTGGCCACCGCATACTGGATGGTACGGAAACTGTCACTCACCTCGCCCAGAAAACGCTGGCCCGCTTCGGTCAAGGTCAGCTTACGGGTACTACGCTGGAACAGTCGCACACCCAACCGGGCTTCCAACTGGGCCACATGCTTGCCGACGGCGGCAGGCGTCAGTCTCAGGCGGCGAGCGGCCTCGGCGAAGCTGCCGACCTCGGCGCTGCGGATAAAGCATTCGAGGGCGTTAAACGATTCCATGGCCACGATTAACAACCAAAGGTTTACTCTGCTAATAGTGATTGCCATCTTATCAGCAGGCAATTAGCCACCGATACTGCGCCCATCCAAGGCATTCGGCCTTGCTTTCCAGCAGGAGATCAGTATGTCCAAGCCACTTCCACTCGAAGGTAAAGTAGCCCTGGTACAAGGGGGCTCCCGCGGCATTGGCGCGGCCATCGTCCGCCGCCTGGCCCGCGACGGCGCACGGGTTGCCTTTACCTACGTAAGCTCCGCCGGCCCGGCAGAACAGCTGGCACAGGAAATCATCGGCAACGGCGGCCAGGCCCTCGCCCTGCGCGCCGACAGTGCCGACGCCTCGGCCGTGCAACTGGCGGTGGATGACACCGCCAAGGCCTTCGGGGGGCTCGACATCCTGGTCAACAACGCCGGCGTACTCGCTGTGGCCCCCATCGCCGAGTTCGACCTGGCGGACTTCGACCGCATCCTGGCGGTGAACGTGCGCAGTGTGTTCGTCGCCAGCCAAGCGGCAGTGCGCTACATGGGCCAGGGCGGGCGCATCATCAACATTGGCAGCACCAACGCCGAGCGCATGCCGTTCGCCGGGGGCGCACCCTATGCCATGAGCAAGTCGGCACTGGTTGGCCTGACACGCGGCATGGCACGCGACCTTGGCCCACAAGGCATCACCGTCAACAACGTGCAGCCCGGCCCGGTGGACACCGACATGAACCCGGCCAGCGGTGAATTTGCCGAGAGCCTGATACCGCTGATGGCGATCGGGCGCTATGGCCAGGTGGACGAAATTGCCAGTTTCGTGGCTTACCTGGCGGGACCTGAGGCGGGGTACATCACGGGCGCCAGTTTGACGGCCGATGGTGGCTTTGCGGCCTGACACGCGGTAGCAACCCCGTTGCTGGCTTGCTGGCAATGGGGCCGGCGTATCAGCCCTCACCCACCTTCAGGACCTGCTCCATGACCTCCAGAAACGCCCTGGCCGCAGGCGTCGGGCTTGGCGACCAAACGGCATACAGATGCCGTACCGGCGCATCGACCAAGCGCGCCACCGCCACCCCCTCGACCCCCTGGGCAACCCGCTCCGGCACCAGGCCGACCGCCATGCCGCGCCGAACGAATTTCTCTACCAGACGAATATGCCCGATCTCGAACTGCACCCGACGCTGCAAGCCCGCCGCCTGAAACGCCTCGTCAGTCTGCCGCCGCGCGCCAGTCCCCTCGGGGAAGTCGACCAACACCTCACCCGCCAGATCCGCCAGCGCCAGCTGCGCCCTGCCCGCCAGCCGATGGGTGGCCGGCAGCAACGCCACCAGCGCTTCTTTGGCCAACAGCCGGTGCTGCACGCCCTGCACGTGCTCGCCCTGCCACAGCCCGATGAAGCCCACATCCAGGCGCCGCTCGCAGACATCGGCGATCAACAGCTCGCTCTTGGCCGTCAGCCAGCGCACGTCCACATCCGGGTAGCGATCGTGGAACACCGCCAGCAGGTCAACCAGATCCAGCGCAGTCAGCGAACTGATTTCACCAATCGACAGCCGCCCGCGCACCTGGCCGCAGGCGGCGGCCACATCGTCGGCAATACGCCGGGCTGCCTCCACCGCCGGCCGGGCACTGAGCACGAACGCCTCGCCTGCGGGGGTCAGCCGTACCCGCCGCGACGTGCGCTCGAACAAGCTGACACCCAGCTGCGCCTCCAGCCGTGCCACCTGATGGCTGAGCGCCGACTGCACGACGTGGCAGCGCTCGGCGGCACGGGTGAAACTGCCGGTGTCGGCCACGGCCAAGGCATATTCCAGTTGCTTGAGGTTCATCGATTGATCTGTTTTCAAGATGGATTAGCTGAAAACTATACATTGGTGTCATGCCTGACACTTCTCGATAATCACCACCACTTACCACTGCCCGCCCCGAGATCCCCATGAACGCCCCGACCCTCAGTCGCGCCCTGATCCTGCTGATGGCAACCGCCACCGGCCTGGCCGTGGCCAGCAACTACTACGCCCAACCCTTGCTGCACAGCATCGCCCAGCAATTCGGCCTAAGCACGGCCAGCGCCGGCAGCATCGTCATCGCCGCCCAGCTCAGCTATGGCGCCGGCCTGCTGCTGCTGGCGCCGCTGGGTGATCTGTTCGAACAGCGCCGCCTGATCACCGTAATGACCGTCATTGCCACCCTCGGCCTGGTCATCAGCGCCTGCGCACCGAGCCTGCCATGGTTGCTCCTCGGCACCGCGCTGACTGGCCTGTTCTCGGTAGTGGCGCAAATCCTGGTGCCAATGGCCGCGAGCTTGAGCGAGCCGCATCAGCGCGGGCGCGCAGTTGGCACGCTGATGAGCGGTTTACTGCTGGGCATTCTGCTGGCGCGTACGGCGGCCGGTTTCATGGCTGAACTGGGTGGCTGGCGCAGCATCTACGTGCTGGCGGCGGTGCTGATGGCCATCACCGCCCTGGCCCTGTACCGCAGCCTGCCGCAGCACCACAGCCATGCCGGGCTGAAGTACCCGGCGCTGATCGGCTCGGTGTTCCGCCTGTTCATCGAGGAGCCGGTGCTGCGCCTGCGCTCGTTGCTCGGCCTGCTGGCGTTCAGCCTGTTCGCGCTGTTCTGGACGCCACTGGCCTTCCTGCTGGCTCAAGGCCCCTACCACTACTCGGATGCGGTGATCGGCCTGTTCGGCCTGGCGGGCGCGGCGGGGGCATTGTCGGCCAACTGGGCCGGGCGCCTGGCCGACCGTGGCAAGGGCTCGCTGGGCACCACGGTCGGGCTGGTGGTACTGCTGCTGTCGTGGGTGCCGCTGGGCTTTGCCGAATACTCGCTGCTGGCCCTGCTGCTGGGGGTGCTGATGCTCGACCTGGCCGTGCAACTGGTGCATGTCAGCAACCAGAATGCGGTGATCGCGCTGCGACCCGAGGCACGCACGCGGCTCAATGCCGGCTACATCACCTGCTACTTCATCGGCGGTGCGCTGGGGTCGCTGCTGGGCACGCAATTGTTCCAGCGCCAGGGCTGGATGGGCATCGTGGTGGCCGGGCTGGTGATCGGTACGTTGGCGCTGCTGGCCTGGGCACTGGCCGAGCGCAAGCGCGTGGGCCGCGACACTGCAACGCACTACCCTCCGTCGCTTGGCCGTTGACTTGCCAGACCGGGCAGCGCTCAGTAGACGCTGGACAATGCCCTATCCCTGACAGGACGACTTTATGACAAGACTCACGGTGCAATCCGGCGATTTCTTGCAAGGTGAAGGCGAGTATCGCAACGGATCGCTCACACTCAAGACCCCGCGCAGCCCCTCGCCTGGCGAGCGGATCTCACTCACACGCATCAGCGACCTCAGGCTGGCGAGCCTTGAGTCCAGCCGCAGCCTGGGCACTGCCCTTGGCTGGGGCGTGGCCGGCGCTCTGGTGGCCGGGCCGGTGGGGTTGCTGGCCGGGCTCTGGCTGGGTGGCAAGGAGGAAGAAGCCACCTTCCTTGCCACCTTCAAGGACGGGCGCAAGCTGTTGGCCGTCACCGATGGCAAAACCTGGTCGAAGATCGACGACAGTTGGCGCCAGCATAAGCGCCCGGCCAGCAACGATTGAATATCGCGCGGGCCTGATCGTTTTATGTTGAAGGCGGCTGTTAAGATGCCGCCTTTTTCATGGCCTGTGCGGGCCTCTTCGCGGGGCAAGCCCGCTCCCACAGAGATTGCAGCTCGCCTGAAGTTGGCGCAAATCTGTGGGAGCGGGCTTGCCCCGCGAAGAGGCCCGCACAGGTGTCGCGTATCCAGGAGCCCCGCATGCCCCCGCTTCGCCCCACCTGCCCCTGAGCTTGCTCAGCCTGGGCCTGGCCCTGCATTGCCCTCACGTTCTTGCCGAAGACAGCGTCGTGCTTGACCCGCTGCAGGTCTCCGACAGCTTCGGCAACGACGGCTATCAGGCACGCGAAGCCTCGGTGGGTGGCTTCCACGCCGCGCCACTGCTCGACACCCCGGCCTCGATCAGCGTGTTCAGCCAACAACTGCTGGAAGACCGCCAAGTACGCAAACTCAGCGAAGTGCTGCAAAGCGACGCCTCAGTGGGCGAAAGCTATGCGCCCATCGGCTATTACGAAAACTTCAACGTGCGCGGCTTCGAGCTGAATGCCGCCAGCAGCTACCGAATCAATGGCCAGACCCTCGTCGGCGAGCAGAACGTGGCGTTGGAAAACAAGCAGCAGGTAGAGTTGCTCAAGGGCTTGTCCGGGCTGCAAAGCGGCGTTTCAGAGCCGGGCGGCCTGATCAACTACGTGACCAAACGCGCCGAAGACGTGCGCAGCGTGACGGTATCGACCAATGAACAAGGCGAGCGCTACCTGGCCACCGACCTGGGCGGCTGGTTCGGCAGCGAGCGGCAGTTCGGCCTGCGCGCCAACCTGGCCCATGAAGACATCCGCAGTTATGTCGACCATGCCGACGGCAAGCGCGACTTCGCCTCGCTGGCCTTCGACTGGCAGGTCAACCCGGATGCCACACTGCAACTGGACGCCGAGTATCAGCACCGCGAACAGCGCTCGGTCCCCGGTTACCAGTTGCTCGGCGGCACCGAGGTGCCCCATGGTATCGACCCGCATGATCGCCTGGCTTACCAGCAGTGGGCAAAGCCTGTGCAGAACGATTCGCTGAACCTCGGCGGGCGTTTCGAGTACCGCTTCAGCGAGGCCTGGACCGGGACGTTGAGTGCGTCACGCAGCAAGGTGGTGATCGACGATTACAGCGCGTTTGCGTGGGGCAGCGAAGAGGGCTGGCAGTCGCATTTCAGCCCGGAGGGTGACTACGACATCTACGACTTCCGCAGCCCCGACGATACGCGTCGCATAGATGAAGCACAGGCCATGCTCAATGGCCGCTTCGACGCCATGGGCGTCAGCCACGAGCTGACGTTGGGCACCAGCGCTCAACGGCGGACCGTCGATCAGCGCAGTTACTACAACGAGTTGCTGGAGCAAGGTGGAAACATCTACAACGGATCGCCAGCTCAACCACCCTCCGACAAGCCGATTGGTTCAAGCGAGCGTCGCCTCGACAGCCGCCAATATGGCCTGCTCATCAGCGATCGCATCACGTTCAACGAACAGTGGCAAACCGTGATTGGCGCTCGCGAGGTACGCCTCGACGAGAAAACATGGAATGAGGACGGTGTGGCCGGGCGCCATACCCAGCAGTATCAGCTGCTTCCTAATGCTGCGCTCATTTACAAACCGCGCCCGGATACCACGCTGTACGCAAGCTACTCGAAAGGGCTTTCGGCAGGGGGTACGGCACCTTGGTTCACCCTTAACCAATCCGAAATCCTTGCCCCAACCTTGTCACGCCAGCTGGAGCTGGGCATCAAGCGCGACTGGCAGGGCATGAGCTTGAGTGCTGCCCTGTTCCAGATCCGCCAGGCGTATCAATACGCACGCCCGGATAGCGAGGGCAGCTCCACCTACGTCCAGCAAGGCCAGCAGAAGAACATCGGCCTGGAGCTGGGTGCCAGTGGCTGGGTGACCTCGAACCTGCAGATCCAGGCCAGCGCCGCCGCCCTTCGCGCGCGGGTAAAAAACAGCGGGACCGATGATTACGAAGGCCATCAGGCAATCAACGTGCCCAACCTGCGTGCGGCCCTGCAGGCCGAATACAACCTGCCAGTGCCAGGCCTGGCGCTGCTGGGCGGCGCGCGCTACAGCGCCAGCAAATATGCCAGCCAGGCGGGCAATGTCGAGGTAGGGGGTTATACCGTGTTCGACGTGGGTAGCCGTTACCGCACGCGCATCGGGGGGTATGACACGGTGCTGCGGTTGACCGTGGATAACGTATTCAACAAGCGTTACTGGCGCGATGTGGGGGATTACCTGGGGGATAACTACCTGTTCCAGGGGGCGCCGCGCACGGCACGTTTGTCGGCGTCCGTGAACTTCTGAGGCCCTGTAGGAGCGGCCTTGCGTCGCGAAAGGGCTGCGTAGCGGCCCCAGGTTTCAGCGCCGCTACCCCTATTGCTGGGGCCGCTACGCGCCCCTTTCGCGACGCAAGGCCGCGCCTACACAGAGCTCGCGGAAGCCGAAAAAACAAAAAGCCCCCGAGCTTTTCAGCGCGGGGGCTTTTTGTAGAATGTGGCGGTGAAGAAGGGATTTGAACCCTTGATACGATTTCTCGTATACACACTTTCCAGGCGTGCTCCTTCGACCACTCGGACACTTCACCGTTTTCTCTTCAAGCCTTTCAGCCTGTCGAGGCGCGCTAATTTAGTGGAAGGTCCTTCCTTTGGCAAGCATTTTTTTCAAATTTTTCATGCATTTGCATTTGAGGCCCGGCAAACGCTGACCGACCAGTCAGCCTTGCTGCTTTACCTGGCCGACGGCGCTGGGTAACGTCGTCGCCACGCCAACAAAAGGACTCTGCCATGAGCGAGCTGATTACCTACCACGCCGAAGACGGCATCGCCACCCTGACCCTGAACAACGGCAAGGTCAACGCCATCTCGCCGGATGTCATCACCGCCTTCAACGCCGCCCTCGACCGCGCCGTGGAGGAACGCGCGGTGGTGATCATCACCGGGCAGCCGGGCATACTTTCGGGTGGCTACGACCTGAAGGTGATGACCAGCGGCCCCAAGGAAGCAGTCGCTCTGGTCACCGCCGGCTCCACCCTCGCCCGCCGCCTGCTGTCGCACCCATTCCCGGTGATTGTCGCCTGCCCCGGCAATGCCGTGGCCAAAGGTGCCTTCCTGCTGCTGTCGGCTGACTACCGCATCGGTGTCGACGGGCCGTACAAAGTTTGCCTGAACGAAGTGCAGATCGGCATGACCATGCACCATGCCGGCATCGAGCTGGCCCGCGACCGCTTGCGTCGTTCGGCCTTCCACCGCTCGGTGATCAATGCCGAGATCTTCGACCCACAGGGCGCGCTGGACGCCGGCTTCCTCGACAAGGTAGTACCGGCCGAGCAACTGCACGAAGCTGCCCTGGCCGCTGCCCGTGAACTGAAGAAGCTGAACATGCTGGCGCACAAGAACACCAAGCTGAAAGTGCGCAAAGGCCTGCTGGAAACGCTCGACAAGGCTATCGAGCTCGATCAAAGCCATATGGGCTAACCCTGCCTGAGCGACAGACTCACACAGCAATTGCCTCTTTCAGTGCACACTCGTACACTGGAATGCGACTATCTGGTGTGAGTCATACCATGCTTTATTCGTTGCGCATGCTCCTGCTGGCCCTGCACTTTCTGCTGGTGGGCGCCGTAGGCCTGATCATCGGCCTGTGCCGCCCCTTCAACCCCGACAACAGCCGGGTGTTTGCCCGGCTCTACAGCGTGCCGGCCACCTGGTTGATGGGTATCAAGGTCAAGGCCGAAGTCGGCCCGCTGTTCGATCACCCTCCCGGTTGCGTCATCGTTGCCAATCACCAGTCCAATTTCGACCTGTTCGTCATCGGCCAGGTGGTGCCGCAGCGCACCGTGGCCATCGGCAAGAAAAGCCTGGGCTGGATCCCGCTGTTCGGCCAGCTGTTCTGGCTCGGTGGCAATGTATTGATCGACCGCAACAACGCCTACCAGGCGCGCAGGGCGCTGCAGAAGACCACGCAGGTGCTGCAGGACGACACCTCGATCTGGATTTTCCCGGAAGGCACCCGCAACCCTGCTGACCATTTGCTGGCCTTCAAGAAAGGCGCGTTCCACATGGCCATCGAAGCCGGTGTGCCGATCGTGCCGGTGTGCGTCAGCCGCTATGCCCGGCGCCTGAGCCTGAACAGCTGGCGGCAGCGAACGGTGATCGTGCGCTCGCTGCCACCGATTGCCACGGCAGGCTTGAGCCAACGGGACATCCCCGCACTGATCGAGCAGTGCCGCAGCCAGATGCAGCACTGCATCGATCGCATGGAAGATGAACTGGCAAGCCGCTAGGTTGCCCTCGCGCCCCTTACAGCCCAAGCTGTAACCCGTGTTCAACCGAATAAGTGGACAACCATGGGTCGAGTCGTGGCATCGGCGGTGTACAGCGCCGGCAGAAAAGTCACCAATATCAGCATCGACGAAGGCAGCGAATGGGCGCGCAAGCCTGGGCACTTCGTATGGATTGGGCTCGAAGAGCCTAACGCCGAGGAGCTGGCCAACCTGCAGCGCCAGTTCAACCTGCACGAACTGGCCATCGAAGATGCCCTGGAAAAACACAGCCGGCCCAAACTTGAAACCTTCGGCGACGCCCTGTTCATCGTCACCTATTCACCGGTGCGGCATGAGGGCAAGCTGGAGTTCATCGAAACCCACATCTTCGCGGGTAATGGCTACATCATCACCTGCCGCAACGGCCACTCAAAATCCTACGCCCTGGTGCGCCAACGCTGCGAGGCGCGGCCGCTGCTGCTGGAGCATGGCGAGGATTTTGTGCTGTACGCGCTACTCGACTTCGTGACCGAGAACTACCAACCGGTCAGCGAAGCGATTCATGGCGAAATCGAAGAGCTGGAGCAGAGCGTGCTTGGCGGCTCGCTGCAGGAAGATGACATCCGCCGCCTGCACAGCCTGCGTCGCGACATCCTGCGCCTGCGCCGCTATGTGGCGCCGATGGTGGAAGTGAGCGAAGAGCTGCAGCGCTTGAGCTTTCCGTTCATCGACAAGAACATGCGGCCGTATTTTCGCGACGTACAGATTCACGTCACGCGGCAGATGGAAGACCTGGCCGGCATCCGCGATATCGCCAGTCAAACCATCGAGATCGGCATGTTGCTGGAGTCGTCGCGCCAGAGCATCGTGCAGCGCAAGTTCGCGGCTTGGGCGGCAATCCTGGCCTTCCCCACGGCGATTGCCGGGATCTATGGGATGAACTTTCAGAACATGCCGGAGCTGGCGTGGCAGTACGGGTATTTTGGCGTGCTGGGGGTGATTGGGTTGGGGTGCACGGGGTTGTATGCCAGCTTCAAGAAGTCGGGCTGGCTTTGAGATGACCGGGGCCGCTGTGCGGCCCTTCGCGACGCTGTCTTTACTCCCCCGCCTGCCCAATGAACCGCAACATCCACTTGCCCACCAGGTCCCCCTGGTGCTCGGTGGCCAGGCTGGCAATGGCCTTGTGGTACACCTCATCGCCCAGAGACGTCTGGCGCGCATCCAGCAAGGCCCGGGAGTAGTCATGCACAAACTCCGGGTGCCCCTGGAAGCACAGCACCTGATCACGAATGTGGTAGGCGGCGTTCGGGCAAAAATCGCTGGAGGCAATCACCGTAGCGCCGTCCGGCAACTCGGTGACCTGGTCCTGGTGGCTGATCAGCAAGGTCAGCTCGGAAACCTCCGGGTCCATCCATGGTGCATGGGCCGCCAATGAGTAACGGTGAATACCCACACCCCAGCCCTTATCGGCGCGCTCGGCCTTGCCACCCAGGGTCAAGGCCAGCAACTGATGACCAAAACACACGCCCAGCAGCTTTTCGCCACGTTCGTAGAGTTTCAACAGGTAAGCCTTGAGCGTCTGGATCCAGGGGTCGGAACCGAACGAGTCGGCCTTGCTGCCGGTCACCAGATAGGCATCGAACTTTTCATTGTCGGCGGGATAGTCGCCGTTCATCACGTTGTACACACAAAACTCGGCGGCGATCGGCTGACGCGAGAACAGCTGCTCGAACATCCTGCCATAGCCGTGGTACTGCGCCGTCAACTCCGGCCGCAGGACATCGGTTTCCAGGATGCAGATGCGTAACGACATAGGGATAGTCCTGAACGACATGGGTGGGAATCTGCTGTAGAGACTGCCGCGAAAGGCACGTACAAGCAAGTAGGCCGCACTGACGAACGGTCGTATTTGGTCGGCGTGTCGTTTGCAGTAACGCAGCTGTCTAGTGAGAGCATGCCAGCCAGCTGGCAATTGGCCTCATAACCCAATGAAATTAATCGACCTTATAATTAGAACAAAGGGTTCTCAAACATGGATGACGCACACCCTACTGTTGGTTGTATATCCACTTTCAAGAGGCAAGCAGAACAGGCGTCAACATACGCCACTGCGATCGACCCGAAACGCGACACGGAAGCCAACGGGTATTCAGGAATAACAACAAGAAGGCGGTCCGCCATGTTCAGACAATCAAAAATACGCCAAGCGGGGCTCATTCTCTTCGCCACGACTTTACTGCTGATCTTGCCGAACCTGACACGTTTATTCGGCTGACGGTGGCTGTGGCGCTAACAGGCAGCACGCATGTAACCTGCCGGCCTTGAAGGTCGGAGACTCCCCATGCGCCACTGCCTTGCCCTACTCGCCTTGCTTTTTAGCCTGCCCGTGTCGGCGGCGCAGTTGCACCTGCAGTTGGGCGACACGTCGCGCCAGTGGGACAGCGCCGAGCTGCTTAACCATCCTCAGGCCCAGACCATCAGCATCGAGCAGGACGTTTCCTATAAGCGCCCCATGCACTATCGGGCCGTCCCCCTGGCTGCGCTGCTGCAGGGCGTGGGTGCAAGCGACCATCTGCAAGCGGTGGCCCTGGATGGTTTTGCCGCCGAAATGCCCGCCGCCCCACTGTTGCAGGAAGCGCCGGCACGTGCCTGGTTGGCGATCGAGGACCCGGCCAAGCCGTGGCCCGCACTGGGCAAAGGCAAGCCAAGTGCAGGGCCCTTCTACCTGGTGTGGACCGCACCGCAAGCCAGCGGCATCCGCCCGGAGCAGTGGCCGTTTCAGATCGCCTCAATTCGCCGCTTGGCCTCGGTCGAACAGCGATTTCCGGCGCTGCTGCCAGACCCCAAGCTCTCGGCCGATGACCCGGTGCGCCAAGGGTTTGCGCTGTTCCAGCAAAACTGCCTGGCCTGCCACCGCCTCAATGGTGCGGGTGATGCCCAGCTAGGGCCGGACCTGAACCTGCCGCACAACCCTACCGAGTATTTCCAACCGGCGTTTCTGCGCCAGCTGATACGAGACCCGCAAAGCCTTCGAAAGTGGCCGCAGGCGAAGATGCCGGGGTTTACAAAGAATGTGCTAAGCGAGCAGGAGCTGGATGCGCTGCTGGCTTATCTGGGGCATATGGCTGGGCGTAAGCCTTGAAATGTTGGGGCCGCGCTGCGACCCCGGTCCATGAGCGTCAGGCACATAGCCGCTCGTGCTTGACCCCCCACCCTTCGACCTCGCCGCCGTAAGGTGAAACGAGCTGTTCAAACGCTTCTTCAAAGTCGCCAATCCCTCCGTAAGTGGCATACATGACCTTGCTCAGTTCAAGGTGCCAGGCGCCGTCTTTCATCTCACGCACCTGGGCGTTGAGGGACTCACCACGAAATTGCCCGGCTGCCCGTCGCGCGCCGGCTTCGTCAGGGAATATTGCGTAGAACTCGATGGGATGGATACGGGTGAAATCGAAACCGCCTGCTTTCATCTGGCGCAGGACGTTGCTGCTGATATCGTCGTTCTGGCTGCTCATGAATCGTCCTCCTGCAAAGCTATGGATAGACTTTCCGGGCACTACGTACCTGCCGGCTGGGCCGGGCAAGTCGAGTTGTATAGAGCTGATGCAAGACACGAATTGAACAGGTACCGGCCCGCAGAAAAGGCAGGCACCTGGCTCCAGCGTAGTGCCTGCGCAGGCACCACGTCAACGCACGGATCAGGGCGCTTCGTGAATAGCGGTGATGGTCACGCCACTTTGCTCTTTGAGCCAGCGTGCCGTTGGGGATACCGCGCGGTCCTGGAAGTCGTTGAGGTCCAGCTCATCCATGACCGGAAACAGGTGCGAGCGAATGGCGCGTGCCGCGTCTTCCTCACTGGGGCAATGCTCTGCCCGCAGCCGCAATGACGTCGGTTCGCCTTTCTGGTCGGCAAAGATGACTTCCCACTCTTTCATGGAACGAGCCCTCAATCAAAGAACGCCGGGTGTGTGGCGCCTGTATACCTTGACCTTGGGCGGGGGTATTTGTTCAGTTGGCGGGGCCTTGCGGTAGCCCTTGATTGGGGTAGGCGCAGCACAAGGCTGCGCCTACAACGATCGTGCAGGGCGGGGTTACTTGGGCGTGCCGTGTACAACGCCAGCGGTGTTATCCAGCAGGCTCTTGGTCGCCGTCTGGATGTACGCTTCGAGCGTTTTCAGCATTTGCGGCTGGTCCGGGCTTTCGATCAGCTCGGCCTTGAACTCGCTGCCCAACTGGTAGCGGTACATGCGCGGGGTCATGTCCTTGGACTCGATGAGGATGCGGTCACCCTGCACCAGGCCAACGATCTGCTCGCTACCCGACGGTTTGATCATGCCCATGCCCTGGTCGCCTTCAGGCAGGTTGAGCAGGTCGCGCCCCCAGCACTGGTGACGGGTCTGGCCACCCAGGCGGCCCATGATGGTCGGCACGATGTCGACCTGGGTACCCACGGTGTGGTCAACCGCACCAAACTTCTCCTGAATGCCCGGGGCAATCAGCAGCAGCGGCACGTTGAAGCGGCCCAGGTCCAGTTCGGTGACCTGTTGGTGGTTGCCAAAGCCGTGGTCGCCCACGATGACGAACAGCGTCTCCTTGAAGTACGGCTCTTTGCGCGCCTTCTCGAAGAACTGGCCCAGCGCCCAGTCGGAATAGCGCATGGCGGTGAGGTGCTCGTCCAGGCGGCCCTGGCCGGTGACAGGCGCTACCGGCAGGTCCTTGGGCAGCGCGTAAGGCGTGTGGTTGGACAGGGTCTGCAGCAGCGCATAGATCGGCTTCTTGCCATCGTGCTTGGCCAGTTCTTCAGCGCCACGGTCGAACATGTCCTGGTCGGATACACCCCAGGTCGGGTCGGAGAACACCGGGTTGACGAAGTCGTTACGGCCGATGAAGGTGGTCATGCCCTGGTTGCCGAAGAAACCAGACTGGTTGTCCCAGGCAAAATCACCGTTGTAGACGTACACATCGTCATAGTCGCGGGCGCTGAGCAGCGCGGGCAGGCCGGACAGCTTGTGGCCGCCTTCCGGGGTCTGCATCAGGTATTCGAAACCTGGCAGGTTGGGGAAGCAGGCCATGGTGGCGAACATGCCCTGGTGGGTATGGGTGCCGTTGGAGAAGAAGCGGTCGAACAGCAACCCTTCCTTGGCCAGCTTGTCGAAGTACGGAGTGATGTTATTGGGGCTGCCCAGGGCGCCCACCGAGTGGCCGGCGAAGCTCTCCATGAGGATCACCACGACGTTCTTGATCGGCAGGGTACGGTCGGCTGGCGGCACGAAGTCACGGCGGATCGCGGCTTCGTCGGCGTCGACCAGGGTATCGTGGGCGGTCAGCAGTTGTTCACGCACGGTCTGCGTGGCCAGCGGCTGGTCCAGCACAGGCTTCCAGATGTTGGCGCGGTCTTCGCCGAAGCGGCTCTTGGCGGCATCGATCAGGGTCAGGGTGCCGTTCAGGCCAAGCTGGTTGACGAAGTTGGAGTCAGTGGTGAAGGCATCCCCCCAACGCATCGGCGGGCCCTGGCGCAGGGTGCCACGGGCGGCGACCACGGCCACCAGCAGGATCACCATGAACACCGCCAGGCGGTTGTACCAGGGCGCGGCGCGGCGCTGCAGGGTAGCACTGCCCGACTGACCGCCACGGGTCATGCGGTCGATGCCCTTGAACAGCAGGCTCAGCAGCCAGGTGCCGACGACCCAGGCCAGCAGGTAGCGGACCACCGGGAAGCCGTACCAGAGCATGCTCATGACGGTCTTGGGGTCTTCCTTGATGTACTGGAACACCAGGCCATTGAGGCGCTGGTGGAACTCGCGGTAGAAGTCCATCTCCATCAGGCCGAGGAACATCACCACGCTCGAAGCGATGGTTAGCCACAACCGGAACACGCCACGCCGGGCCATGGCCCAGGGGCTGAGAATGGCCAGCAGCAGCGGAATGCTGATGTACACCACCACCCGCAAATCGAAGCGCAATCCGTTGAGGAAGCCCTCGGCGACGGTCGCATAGGGCGTATCGCCGATCATGTCGCTGTTGTAGACCAACAGCGCCAGGCGCACGAGGCTGAGCATCAGCATGATGACCAGAGCGCTGAGCAGCGTGTAGGCCAGGTGGGATTTCAGGGTCGGCGCGAGCGAAGCTCGCGCGCCCTGTTTCAAGGCATCCGTGTTAGCCATGAATGGGAAAGTCCTAGGATTGCGGGTTTGCGGAGATGGCGAAGGTTAATACCAACGCAGCATTGTGCGGGTGCGGATTCTGTTTAAACCAATGTGAAAATTTTGTCACGGCCGCATTTCTGCTTATGTCGCAAGCGTGCCCTTGTAGGGGCTTCAGATACGGATATTGCCCCTGGGCCCGGCAATCGCCCAGATCACCAGCCCGATCACCGGCAGCAACGCGATCAGCAGAATCCACAGCACCTTGACCCCCACTTCGCGGCCGCTCTTGATCACATTGAGGATCGCCCAGATATCCAGCGCCAGAATGATCAGGCCAACCAGGCTATTGAATGTGGACCCCATGTCCGTTACTCCCATGCAAAGACGTTGCAGCACAGCATAGCCAGCTATCGCGTCAATAGAAGGGAATCCTTGGCCGATCGCGCAGGTCCTTGCTTAGACTGCCTGCATTCACTGATTAGAGGTTCGCATGCCCCCAGCCCATACCGACACGGCCACTCCACCCTCGCTGCGAAACGCCTGGCGCCAACAGGTGGTCAGTACCCCCTGGCTTAGCGCCGGCCTGGGGCTGAGCTTACTGGCGGTCGTCGTGCTGCTGGCGGCGAGCCTGTGGAACGCGGTCAACGGCGACCATGCCGACAACCTGCACCTGGCGTTGCTTGGCGGGTTGTCCGGCTTCGGCGCTACCGCCCTGGGGGCGGTATTGGCCGTGGTGCTGCGTGATGTGAACGCGCGCACCCAGGATGTGATGCTTGGCTTTGCCGCAGGCATGATGCTCGCGGCCAGTTCGTTCTCGCTGATTCTGCCGGGCCTGGATGCTGCCCGTGAGATCACCGGCAACGGCCCGGCAGCGGCCTTCACCGTGGTCCTGGGCATGGGCCTGGGCGTGCTGCTGATGCTGGGCCTGGACCGCTTCACCCCGCATGAGCATGAAAGCACCGGCCCCTGCGGCCCGGAGGCAGAACGCATCAACCGGGTATGGCTGTTCGTGCTGGCGATTACCCTGCACAACCTGCCCGAAGGCATGGCGATTGGCGTGAGCTTCGCCAACGGCGACATGAACATCGGCCTGCCGCTGACCAGCGCAATCGCCATCCAGGACATTCCTGAAGGCCTGGCCGTGGCCTTGGCGTTGCGCGCCACAGGGCTTTCGAACATGAAGGCGGCGTTGGTGGCGGTGGGTTCAGGGTTGATGGAACCGCTTGGCGCGGTGATCGGCCTGGGCATCTCCACTGGCTTTGCCCTGGCCTACCCGGTGAGCATGGGGTTGGCGGCGGGGGCGATGATCTTCGTGGTGTCCCACGAGGTGATTCCCGAAACCCATCGCAATGGCCACCAGACGGCGGCGACCCTGGGCTTGATGGGTGGGTTCGGGGTGATGATGTTTCTGGATACGGCGCTGGGCTGAGTTCTTCTACTGCCTGTAGCGGCCTTTTCGCGGGGCAAGCCCGCTCCCACAGGAATACCACCGCTCAGAGGCCAGTGGTATTCCTGTGGGAGCGGGCTTGCCCCGCGAAGAGGCCGGTACAGCCAACCGATCAAATCAAACGTGTACCGCGACCTTCAAAGCCTCCAACGCCGGCTCGGTCTTGATCCCAACCGCTGCCCCCAGCTCCAGCACCCGTGCCAGGTCATGCTGGCCGACCATCACCATCTGCAATTCATCATCCAGCAACTGGCTGAAGTTCAGCAGCACATACCCCCCCGCTTCTTTGTTCAACGCCCCCATCTGCACCTGAATGCGATTGAGCGCGGTCAGTGGCTCGGTGCGCGCCAGTTGCTTGGGCTTGAGGGTGAATGGGACGCTCTTGTCGAACGAATCGCTGATGTTCTGGAACAGTTCCTGATAGCTGTCTGCCTGAAACAGCACGGTATCCGGCAGGCTGCCAAGCACGACCCATTCGCCCAGCGGGATGGGGAAGCTGTCGTCGTAGTTGATGTCCGGGTTGGCCGCCAGGAAGGCAGCCGGATCGGCGTAGGCCTGGGCGGCCTCGTCGGCGATGCGCTCGATGTCTTCATCGCGCATGCAACCGGCGCCGATGAGGGTGATGAGTTCGAGCAATTGGTTTTTCATGAAAGGGGGCCTGCGGCGGGTGAAAAAGTCGCCAAGGATAGCCGCAAACGCCCCCTTACCGTTAGCCGACCAGCGCCTGCAAACGCGCCACGGCGTCTGCCGCGCCCATGGTCTGCGCGGCCATCAGAGCGGTGGCGCCACGGGCATCCTGCTGGGTCGGGTCGGCGCCTTGGGCCAGCAGGTAGTCGAGGATCTCGCGGCGGTTGAACATGGCCGCCAACATCAGCGCGGTACGCCCGTCCTGCGCGGCGGCATCCACTGGCACGCCATGCTCCAGCAGCAGGCGGATCATCGCCAGGTCGCCTTTGAACGCAGCGCCGGCGATCGGCAACTGGCCGTTGTCATTGGCGATCAACGGGTCGGCGCCGTGCTCCAGCAGCACGCGAACGGCATCATGGTGGCCGTGATAGCTGGCCAGCATCAGCAGGGTATCGCCCTTGTGGTTGCGCAGGTTGGCCGGCAGGCCACTGGCAAGCAGACGCCCGAGCATCTGGGCATCGCCTTGGCGGGCGCGTTCGAAGACCTGCTCGGCGAAGGCAGCGGTTTCGTCATCGGTCATGGCAGCGGGCGCTGGTTGGGTAGACATGTTGAACCTCCTGGCAAAAAGTGTTGCCCAAGTCTTTGTCAGGCAAGGCTGCCGGGTCAAAGGTTCAGATTCTATCGGGCCGATAGCGTGTGTTTGACCCGTGCAAAATGCACTGTGCAAAATGCATGACCATGCAAACTGCACGAAGCCGACTCACTTAAATGTATTCAACTCATTGAATTTAAAGGCTTTTTACTTATAAGCCGTTTTGGCACGGTCACTGCAACCATCAACTCACGTCTGCCACACAACAGTCAGGAGTTGATATGGACCTCATCCAGGAAAAGTTCGTCTCGGTGTTTTCGGCCTACCAGGTCGCCACCCAGCCCCGCCCCGATGGTGGTGTCTTGCTGACCCTGCGCGCCGCTGATGGCAAGGTTACCCGTCGCGTCTTGACCTACGGCCAACTGCACAGCGCCGAGCAGCTGTCCTGGGCGATCAGCGCCATTCGCCGTGACCTGGCCGAACAGGCCAGCGAGTTGCCGGTGATTTCGATGCTGCAGAGCCAGCAGCGGTTTGCTTTGCCGACCTATCGCTGACTTGCTGAACGGGCCTCTTCGCGGGCTTGCCCCGCGAAGAGGCCGATATAGGTATTACAGCTCGTCGATGCCCAGAAACGCCCGTGCAGTCTCATCCCCGGTAAACCGCGCCTGCATCCCCTGCTCACTCCCGAACAAGCGCAAGGCCAGGCAGAACGGCGTCTCCCCCAACTCCACCCAGCGCCGCGTCCCGGCCGGCACGACCAGCTGGTCGCCCTTCTCGCACAGCACCGAATACACGAATTCGCCCAAACGCAGGCCAACCTGTGCCCGGCCGCTGACGACAGCAAACACCTCTTCGGCGTCATGCACATGCTCGTCACGTACATCGACCTGCGCCGGGTCCGCACCCTCACGGTTGAGGACCGCGAAGGCTGCGCTGCCATGGCCAGTCATCAACTGATCGAGGTACCCCCGGCACGCCGCCATGACCTCGTCGGCTGCGCTGCCAGGGCGAACCCGCAGCTCCAGCGGACGATGGACAAAACGCACGCCCTGTTCAGCCAGGGTCGCGGCGATATCGTCGTGGTGGGTCAGCAGCTTGTTCGGCAGGCCTGGGCTGGACGGGTGAAAAACGCTGAGGATACTCATCAGTGGCGGGTCCTGGTCGATTGCGAACAAAGGGCAATGATAACGGCTGCGGCCAAGGCTGCGGCGCTGGCCATACCAAAGGTGAAGGCCGGGCCCAGCAGTTTCCAGCTGTAACCCGAGTACAAGGCGCCGAGCGCACCGCCGGTGCCCGACAACGCCGCGTACAACGCCTGGCCCTGGCCTTGCTGACGAGCACCGAAGCTGGCCTGGACAAACGCGATGCAGGCGGCATGGAAGCAGCCGAAGGTGGCCGCGTGCAGCACCTGGGCCAGCACCAGCACCGCTGGGTCATCGGCCAGGTTGCCAAGCAACAGCCAACGCAGTGCCGCCAGCAGGAAGCTGGCCAGCAGCACCCGCTGCACGCTAAACCGCGCGAAGATCCGGCTCATGGCCATGAACACCAGCACCTCGGCCACCACCCCCAACGCCCACAAAAGGCCGATGGCGCCGCGGCTGTAGCCCAGGTGTTCCAGGTGCAGGGTGAGGAAGGTGTAATACGGCCCGTGGCTGAGCTGCATCAAGGCCACGCACACATAGAACGCGATCACCCCAGGTGCCCGCAGCTGCTGCACAAAGCCGCCTGCAGCGCTGCGCTCGCCCTGCTCCACCGGCTGGGCATTGGGCACCCACAGGCTGGCGAGAACGATGCCCGCCATGATCGTCACCAGGGCAACCGGGTAGATGTCCAGGCTAAGCCATTCGAACAGCCGCCCCAAGCCCACCACCGTGAGGATGAAACCGATCGACCCCCACAGACGTACCTGGCTGTAACGGGCCGTTTGCCCGTGCAGATGCGCCAGGGTGATGACCTCGAACTGCGGCAGCACCGCGTGCCAGAAGAACGCGTGCAGGGCCATCACTAGCGCCAGCCAGGCGTAGCTCTTGCCGAAGAAGATCAGGGCGAAGCTGGCCAGGGTCGACAGCGCACCCAGGCGCACGATCAGCAGGCGTTGGCCGGTACGGTCGCCCAACCAGCCCCACAGGTTCGGGGCGATGCAGCGCATCAGCATGGGGATGGCCACCAGCTCGCCGATGCGCGCCGGGGAGAAACCCAGGTGGTCGAAGTACAGCGCCAGGAAGGGGGCCGTAGAGCCTAGCAGGGCGAAGTAGAAGAGGTAGAAGCTGGACAGGCGCCAGTAGGGAATTGGGGGCATGGGGGCTCAGCCGGTTTTGTTGTTGCCTGTACCGGCCTCTTCGCGGGGCAAGCCCGCTCCCACAGGATCACACGGGTCTGTGGGAGCGGGCTTGCCCCGCGAAACGGCCGGCACAGACGGATCAGAGCTGGCCCAGCACCGGAGTACTGACCTTCACCTCGGCATTCTGTGCACGGTGACGCAGCAGGTGGTCCATCAGGGCGATGGCCATCATCGCCTCGGCGATCGGCGTGGCACGGATGCCGACGCAAGGGTCATGACGCCCCTTGGTGACCACTTCAACCGGGTTGCCCTCCACGTCGATGGAGCGGCCCGGCGTGGTGATGCTTGAGGTCGGTTTCAGCGCCAGGTGGGCAACGATCGGCTGACCAGAGGAAATACCGCCGAGAATGCCGCCAGCGTTATTGCTGAGGAACCCTTCCGGGGTCAGTTCGTCACGGTGCTCGGTACCGCGCTGGGCGACGCTGGCAAAACCGGCGCCGATTTCCACGCCCTTGACCGCGTTGATGCTCATCAGCGCATGGGCCAGTTCCGCATCGAGGCGGTCGAAGATAGGCTCGCCCAGGCCAGGCATCACGCCTTCGGCCACCACGGTGATCTTCGCCCCGACCGAGTCCTGGTCACGGCGCAGTTGGTCCATGTAGGCCTCAAGCTCCGGCACCTTGTCCGCGTCCGGGCTGAAGAAGGCATTCTGCTCTACCGACTCCCAGGTCTTGAACGGGATCTCGATCGGGCCGAGCTGGCTCATGTAGCCACGCACGGTGATGCCCTGGGTGGCCAGGTACTTCTTGGCGATGGCCCCCGCCGCCACGCGCATGGCGGTTTCGCGGGCCGAGCTGCGGCCGCCGCCGCGGTAGTCACGCACACCGTACTTGTGGTGGTAGGTGTAGTCCGCGTGAGCCGGGCGGAACAGGTCCTTGATCGCCGAGTAGTCCTTGGACTTCTGATCAGTGTTGCGGATCAGCAGGCCAATCGAGCAGCCGGTGGTGCGGCCTTCGAACACGCCGGAGAGGATTTCGACCTCGTCCGGCTCCTGGCGCTGGGTAGTGTGCCGGCTGGTGCCGGGCTTGCGCCGGTCGAGGTCATGCTGCAGATCGGCCAGGGAGATCTCCAGGCCCGGCGGGCATCCATCGACAATGGCGACCAACGCCGGGCCATGGCTTTCGCCAGCGGTGGTGACAGTGAACAGCTTGCCGTAGGTATTGCCGGACATGGACGCTCCGCGAGTCTGCCTGAGGTGAACGAAAGCGGCAGTATACGGAAAAATCCAGAGGGATTGGTTGTCTGTGCGGGCCTCTTCGCGGGCAAGCCCGCTCCCACCGGATTACCCAGAGCCTGAAAGCACAGATGTTGCTGTGGGAGCGGGCTTGCCCGCGAAGAGGCCCACACAGGTAACCAGGCACCGAACCTTCCCGCAAACATTGGGTCAAACCGACATCTCACCACCGTAGTACCCCATGATGCCGCGCCTCGTCGCCTTGCTTTTCATGCTCTGCGCCGGCCTTGCCCAGGCCGCCTCCCCCACCGTACTGCAACGCCCCATCGACCTGGACACAGGCCAAGGTGTGCTGCATGGCAGCCTGCTGTTGCCGCAACAGTCCACCCCGCCACCGGTGGTGTTGATCATCGCAGGTTCCGGCCCCACCGACCGCGACGGCAACAACCCGGCCTCGGGACGTATCGACATCCTCAAACGGCTGGCCCTGCTGCTGGCCAACGACCACATTGCCAGCGTGCGCTTCGACAAACGCGGCGTGGCCGCCAGCCAGCCGGCCACGCCCGATGAGCGTGACCTCAGCGTCGAGCGCTATGTCGCCGATGTGGTCGCCTGGAGTCGCAAGCTCAAGGCCGACCCACGTTTCGGGCCGCTGATCCTGGTTGGCCACAGCGAAGGCGCGCTGATCGCAAGCCTCGCCGCCGAGCAAGCGGGTGCCAGTGCGGTGATCACCCTGGCCGGCAGCGGCCGCCCACTGGCCGAGGTGCTGCACGAACAGCTGGCCCAGCGCCTACCGCCCGCCCAACTGGCCCGAAGCAGTGCCTTGCTCGACCGCCTGCAGGCCGGGCAGACCAGCCTGGATGTACCCGCCCCGCTGCGCCAGGTGTTCCGGCCCAGCGTGCAGCCCTACCTGATTTCGCTGTTTCGGCAGAACCCGGCAGCGGCGTTCGCGCAGCTGCCGATGCCGGCGCTGATCGTCCAGGGCCGCAATGACGTGCAGGTAAACGTGACCGACGCCGAACGCCTCAAGGCCGCGAAACCCGATGCGCAACTGGTCCTGATCGATGGCATGAACCACATGCTGCGCATCAGCCCCAAGGACATGAGCCAGCAACGTGACAGCTACCTCAACCCGGAACTGCCGCTGGCCCGCGAACTGGGGGAGCGGATCGTTACCTTCATCCAGCATTTGCCATCGGCCTGACCCTCAGGTCTTGGCCGGGGCTGCCGATAGAGTAGATGGCGGCAAGAATTGGGGCCGCTGCGCCCCCTCTGGCTGCCAGCACGCACATAAGGACAGCCCCCATGACAATTGCCCCCGCTGCCGTAGAGCCGGCCGAAGAGCCACACCCCCAGGACGGCGCCACGCTGCCTTGGGCAGACCTTGCCGCCGAACACTTCCAGTTGCTGCGCCTGGCGCCCCTGCCCACCGACCGATCCACAGGTGCCCGCCCCCTGCGGTTCGTGCAGTTCGGCTATGCCGAGCGCCACGACAAGGCACACAGCCTGCTGCGCATGGAAATCCAGCTGCCTGGGCAAAAAGTGCGCAAAGAACAGAACCATCTGGATATCCGCGTCGATCATGCCGAGCGCCTGGTCCGCATTGGCCATGACCAGGGCCTGCAGCTGGAACCGCTGAACCGCGGCATCGGCCGCTTCATGCTGGCCCAGGCCGTGCAATGGTTGCAGCGCAAGTGGTCGCATTACCGGGTCGAAGGCATGGCATTGCCGAGCAAGGACGCCCTGAGCGAGGATTCACGCCTGCGCCGCGATCAGTTTCTGCGTGGCGTGGGTATCGAGGTCGAATATGAAGACCCTCAGCACCTGAAGGGCCGTACCGTGGAAATCACGGTAGGCCAGCTCAAGGGCGCCTGGAGCAACGAGCGGCTGCAGCGGGTCGAGATCCTCGATGCGGCCAACCTGCTGCAGCAGGCCGATCAGCAGTTGCAAGAAATGGAAGGCCAACTGCGCGAGCGGGATGAGCGGGTGTCCAAGTACCGGCGCGAAGACAGCGGCTTGCGCTTTACCATCACCTGCCTGGTGGCATTTGCGGTGTTTCAGGCCGGGTTGCTGATCTGGATTGCCACCCGCTGAACAGCGCCTGACTCAAGGGCAGCACTAACCTGTAGGAGCGGCCTTGCCGGGGCGACGGACCGGTCGAAAAGGGCCGCAAAGCGGCCCCAGTTTCAAACACGTAGCTCAAACGCGGGCTTTGAACAGCTCCTGATGCTGGCGGCACTGCTCGGCCGTCAGCATGAACACCCCATGCCCGCCACGCTCGAATTCCAGCCAGGCAAAATCCACCTCGGGGTACAGCGACTCGACATGCACCTGGCTGTTGCCCACCTCGACAATCAGCAAGCCCTTGTCGTTCAGGTGGTCAGCGGCCTCGGCGAGCATGCGCCGCACCAAATCCAGGCCATCGTTACCGCAGGCCAGGCCCAGCTCGGGCTCATGGTGGTACTCGGCCGGCATGTCGCCGAAGTCCTCGGCATCGACGTACGGCGGGTTGGACAGGATCAGGTCAAAGCGCTGCCCCGGCAGGCCATCGAAGCCGTCGCCCTGCACGGTGTAGACGCGCATGTCCAGGCCGTGCCGTTCAATGTTCTGGTTCGCCACCTCAAGGGCATCGAACGACAGGTCGCCCAGCACCACTTCGGCCTCGGGGAACACATCGGCCGCCACGATGCCGATGCACCCGGAGCCCGTGCACAGGTCGAGAATGCGTGCGGGCTCTGACGCCAGCCACGGCTCGAAACGTTTTTCGAGCAGCTCGCCAATCGGTGAACGGGGCACCAGCACCCGCTCGTCGACGATGAACGACATGCCGCAGAACCACGCCTCGCCCAGCAGGTAGGCAGTTGGCACACGTTCTTCGATGCGCCGCTTAAGCAAATGCTGCAGGCGCACGCGCTCGTCGTCTTCGAGCATGCAGTCCAGGTAGCTGTCGGCCACCTCCCACGGCAGGTGCACGGCGCCCAGCACCAGCAGGCGGGCTTCGTCCCAGGCGTTGTCGGCACCGTGGCCGAAGAACAGCTCGCGCTCATGGAAGCGGCTGACCGCCCAGCGGATGTAGTCGCGCAGCGTGCGCAGACGGGATGTGATCACGGGGTACTCCTAATTCAGACCTGACAAAAGTCTACCAGCCCAACCCGCACAAATGTTCCTCCGCATGCCTTAATGGCTAGCCACAGGCCAGTAACCACGCTGTCTGCGATGTCAACCATTCCCATTGACGCCAAGGCAAGGGACAATAGGTATACAAAAGCCCTTCCAAGGAGCCCTTGATGTCCGTTCCAACCACGATGTTCCGCCTCACTGGTCGCGACTACCCGCCGGCCAAGCTGAGCCACGCCAGCCTGATCATCATCGATGCGCAAAAGGAGTACCTCAGTGGTCCCCTGGCGCTGTCGGGCATGGACGAGGCTGTGGCCAACATCGCCCGGTTGCTCGACGCTGCGCGCAAGAGCGGCCGTCCGATCATCCACGTACGCCACCTGGGCACTGTCGGTGGCCGCTTCGACCCGCAAGGCAGCGGCGGCCAGTTCATCCCGGGGCTTGAGCCGCATGACGGCGAAATCGTCATCGAAAAGCGCATGCCCAACGCCTTCAAGAACACCCAGCTGCACGACACCCTGCAGGAGCTGGGCCACCTGGACCTGATCGTCTGCGGTTTCATGAGCCACTCCAGCGTCAGCACCACCGTGCGCCGCGCCAAGGACTATGGTTATCGTTGCACCCTGGTGGAGGACGCCTCGGCGACCCGCGACCTGGCGTTCAAGGACGGGGTCATCCCGGCCGCACAGATTCACCAGTGTGAAATGGCCGTGATGGCCGACAACTTCGCCTGTGTCGCCCCAACCGCCAGCCTGATCTGATTCCAAGGCCAG
Source organism: Pseudomonas sp. E1MeOHC2 (assembly GCF_058745025.1). NCBI lineage: Bacteria > Pseudomonadati > Pseudomonadota > Gammaproteobacteria > Pseudomonadales > Pseudomonadaceae > Pseudomonas > Pseudomonas sp. E1MeOHC2. Next base: position 3,864,602 of record NZ_CP196675.1, on the reverse strand, counting down.
TGACTACCGCCCGGCAGCCGGGCGGAACCCAAAGGGCGAGCACAGGTCGAATTCCGGATATCCACAGAGGAAATCGGAATGAAGCTCAAAGGCAGTTTCGACGCCAGACGCCTGCGCACGCGCGAACCGCGCAACTGGGGCGCACGCCTGGCTGCCGGCCTGTCGGCCCTGCTGGCAACGCTGGGTGTGCTGCTGGCCATGGCCGGTATCGCCGGCCTGCTGGGCAATTACCCGGCCCTGGCCGAACTCAACGCCAACAAACCACTGGCCAGCATCCTCACCGGGGCTGGCTTGCTGCTGCTGTGGTTGGGCGTGCGCTTCTGGCGGCGCAGCCGTATTCGCCTGCGCCGTGGGCGGGAGTTGAACCTGTCGCCGCATTTGATGAAAAAACACGACTGAGTTTTTCTACTGATGCCGCCGGCCTCTTCGCGGGGCAAGCCCAGCGCTAACCCTGTGGGAGCGGGCTTGCCCCGCGAAGAGGCCCGCACAGGCTAGCCATGGCTGCACAGCCGGCCACAGTCGCGTAAACTACGCCGCCCACGTGGAGGCATCATGCAAGACGACGACTTTTCCCTGTTCCATGCCGAAGTGCGTGGCGTCAAACCGATCAAGCACGACCGTGCCGAGGTCGGCAAACCCAAGGCCGATCGCAAGCAGCTGGCCGGCCTGCGGCAGGCGGCGACCGTGCGCAGCGACAAGGCACTGGTGATCGACGGCATGTCCGACCAGTTCGTCATCGACGTCGGCGCCGAAGACGAACTGATGTGGCGCCGTGACGGCGTGCAGGAAGGCCAGCTGCGCAAACTCAAGCTCGGCCAGATCGCTTTCGAGGGCAGCCTCGACCTGCACGGCATGACCGTCGAGAAAGCCCGAGAGACACTCTGGGACTTCATCGCCGAGGCCACCAAGCTGGAAGTCCGCTGTGTGCGCGTCACCCATGGCAAGGCTGCACGCCTGGACGGCAAGCGCCCGATGATCAAGAGTCACGTCAACACCTGGCTGCGCCAGCACCCGCAGGTGCTCGGTTTCGCCTCGTGCAACGCGCGCCATGGCGGTACCGGCGCAGTCTATGTGATGCTCAAACGAACCATGCTTGAAGGACGCGACGAGTAACGCCGCGCTTGCAGCGCCGCCCTTGCCGCCGTACCCTTCGTTTTTGCGATTTTTCCCACAGGTAGATACATGTCCCTGGAACAGAACTACACCGAGATTCTCAGCCAGATCGGCGAGGACGTCTCCCGTGAGGGCCTGCTCGACACGCCCAAGCGGGCTGCAAAGGCCATGAAGTACCTTTGCCGCGGTTATGAGCAGACGCTGGAAGAAGTCACCAACGGCGCGCTGTTCACCTCCGACAACAGCGAGATGGTACTGGTCCGGGACATCGAGCTGTACTCGATGTGCGAGCACCACATGCTGCCCTTCATCGGCAAGGCTCACGTCGCCTACCTGCCCAAGGGCAAGGTCCTGGGCCTGTCGAAGGTGGCGCGTATCGTCGACATGTACGCCCGTCGCCTGCAGATTCAGGAAAACCTCAGCCGTCAGATCGCCGAAGCCGTCGAGCAAGTGACCGGCGCTGCTGGCGTGGCCGTGGTCATCGAAGCCAAGCACATGTGCATGATGATGCGCGGTGTCGAGAAGCAGAACTCGAGCATGATCACGTCGGTGATGCTGGGCGAGTTCCGCGAAAACGCCGCCACCCGCAGCGAGTTCCTCAGCCTGATCAAGTGATCGGCTGAAGACCCCGAGCCGATCCTGCGGGGTCGGCTTTTTCTTTTCAGGAGTTGCCCATGATCGTCAAAGCCCTGCGGGTCGGCCTCGGCCAGCTCATCGTGTTCGGCGACTGGATCAGCCGCCCGGCCAAGCGCAAGCGCGATGCCGCCGCCCAGGCGCGCGTCGAGCAAGCGGCCAGTGGCCTTGCGCTGTACCAGTTCCATGCCTGCCCATTCTGCGTCAAGACCCGCCGCACCCTGCACCGTCTGAACGTGCCGGTGGCGCTGCGTGACGCCAAAAACGACCCCGTGCATCGCCAGGCACTGCTCGAAGGCGGTGGCCGGGTGAAAGTGCCGTGCCTGCGCATCGAAGAAGACGGCAAGGTGAGCTGGATGTACGAGTCCAAGGCCATCATTGCCTACCTGGACAAGCGCTTCGCCTCGGCCTGAGGTGGACGGCACAGGCTTCGCCTGTGTTCGCGGGGCAAGCCCGCTCCCACAGGAATGACACTTCACGCTGTGGGAGCGGGCTTGCCCCGCGAAAGGGCCGGTACAGGCTACAGATGTACCGGGTTCAACCCACCATCGGCACATGCCGCGGATGGCTGGCCACGCGCTCCAGCCAGGCCCTGACCGCCGGGTAATCCGCCAGGTCGAACCCACCCTGCTGCGCCACATGGGTGTAGGCATACAGCGCCACATCGGCAATCGAATACTGCTCGCCGACCAGATACGGCGTCATCTGCAACTGCCGCTCCATCACCCTCAGCGCCTTGTACCCGCCTTTGTGCAGCCTGCGGTATTCCTCCAGCCGATCATCCGGCAGCCCGAGGTAGAACTGGATGAATCGCGCCACGGCGATGTACGGCTCATGGCTGTACTGCTCGAAGAACTGCCACTGCAGCACCTGCGTGCGCAAGCGCGGCTCGCTGGGCAGGAACTCGCTGCCGTCGGCAAGGAAGTTGAGAATGGCGTTGGACTCCCACAGGTACGTGCCGTCTTCCAACTCCAGCACCGGCACCTTGCCATTGGGGTTCATCGCCAAAAACTCAGGCGTCTCGGTCTCCCCCTTGAGAATATCCACCGAGTGCCACTCATACGGTCGGCCCAGCAGGCTCAACATCAGCTTGACCTTGTAGCAGTTGCCCGACTGGTAATCGCCATAGACCTTGTACATCGCCCTCCCCCCATGCAGTTGTGCATTCGTGCCCAATAGTTGGTGACTGTACGGCTAAAAGCAATGGCCGCTGTATGGCAAAGATCAACCTTGCTCGCGTTAGTCTGAAAAAACTGCTTACACCTTTACAAGGATTTTGTTCATGACCGATGCCACTTCCGCACGCCTGCGGCCCCTGGCAGACAGCTCCCCGTCGGCGGTAGTCGCCGGCTTCATCGCCATGCTCACCGGCTATACCAGTTCGCTGGTGCTGATGTTTCAGGCCGGCCAGGCGGCCGGGCTGACCACCGCGCAGATCTCATCATGGATCTGGGCGCTGTCGATCGGCATGGCGGTGTGCAGCATTGGCCTTTCGCTGCGCTACCGCACGCCGATCACCGTGGCCTGGTCGACGCCGGGCGCCGCACTGCTGATCACCAGCCTCGGCGGTGTCAGCTATGGCGAAGCCATTGGCGCTTACATCACCTGCGCGGTGCTGGTGCTTATCTGCGGCCTGACCGGCAGTTTCGAGCGCCTGGTCAAGCGCATTCCAGCATCGCTGGCCTCGGCGCTGCTGGCAGGCATCCTGTTCAAGATCGGCAGCGAGATCTTCGTCGCCGCCCAGCACCGCACCTTGCTGGTGCTGGGCATGTTCTTCAGCTACCTGCTAGTCAAGCGCCTGTCGCCGCGCTACTGCGTGCTGGCGGCGTTGCTGGTCGGCACGGCGCTGTCCGGCGCCCTTGGCCTGCTGGACTTCAGCGGCTTCCACCTGGAAGTGGCTACACCTGTGTGGACCACGCCAAGCTTCTCGCTGGCGGCCACCATCAGCATCGGTATTCCGCTGTTCGTGGTGGCGATGACCTCGCAAAACATGCCCGGCGTGGCGGTACTGCGTGCCGATGGCTACCAGGTACCGGCCTCACCGCTGATTTCGGCGACCGGGTTTGCCTCATTGCTGCTGGCACCGTTTGGCTCGCACGGGGTCAACCTGGCGGCGATCAGCGCGGCGATCTGCACCGGGCCACATGCCCATGAAGACCCAAGCAAACGCTACACCGCAGCGGTGTGGTGCGGGATTTTCTATGGCATTGCCGGGGTATTCGGGGCGACCTTGGCGGCGTTGTTTGCTGCGCTGCCAAAAGAGCTGGTGCTGTCGATTGCGGCCTTGGCGCTGTTCGGTTCGATCATGAATGGGCTGACGGTGGCGATGAGCGAGGCGCGTGAGCGGGAGGCGGCGTTGATCACCTTCATGGTGACGGCTTCTGGGTTGACGCTATTCTCGATCGGGTCGGCGTTCTGGGGGATTGTGGCGGGGGTTTTGACCTTGATGATCCTCAATCCACGCAAGGGCTGAGTTTTTATAGCCTGTACCGGCCTCTTCGCGGGCAAGCCCGCTCCCACAGGTTCCTCGTTACCCTCAGGCTTAGTGATACCCCTGTGGAAGCGGGCTTGCCCGCGAAGAGGCCGGTGTAGGCAATACAAGGCTCAGAGCCTGAAATGCCCCACCATCCCCTTCAGGTCCGTCCCCAACTGCGCCAGCTCGACACTCGACCTGGCATTGTCCTGCATCGCCAACGCCGCCTGATCGGCACTGCCGCGGATCTGCGTGACGCTGCGGCTGATCTCTTCGGCCACCGAGCTCTGCTGCTCGGCCGCGGCGGCAATCTGCTGGTTCATCTGCTGAATCAATGAAACCGCCACGGCGATGCTGCCCAACGCACTTTCGGTCTGCAAGGCATCAGCCACCGCCAAGCGCACCAGCTCGGTGCTGCCACGGATCTGCGCCACCGACTGCTGGGCATTGCCGCGCAGGCTGGCGACCAGCGTCTCGATCTGTTCGGTCGATTGCCGGGTACGCCGCGCCAGCGCCCGCACCTCATCGGCCACCACGGCAAAACCACGCCCCTGCTCGCCGGCACGGGCCGCCTCGATCGCGGCGTTGAGCGCCAACAGGTTGGTCTGCTCGGCAACGCTCTTGATCACTTCGAGCACATCGCCAATGGTGTGGATCTCGGCACTGAGGCTGTCGATACCGGCACTGGCCGTCTCCGCAGCCACCGCCAACTGCTCGATACGCTGCATGCTCTGACGTACCACCAACTGCCCGGACTCGACCTTGTCGTCGGCAGACTGAGCCGCCTGCGCGGCCTCCTCGGCATTGCGCGCCACATCGTGCACGGTGGCCGTCATCTGCTGCATGGCGGTCGCTACCTGTTCGGTTTCGTCCTTCTGGCTGCCGACCTCGCGATTGGTCTGCTCGGTCACCGCCGACAATGCCTGAGCGCTACCCGCCAGTTGCTCGATGCCCTGCTGCAGGCCGCTGACGATGCCCGACAGGCCGGCCGCCATTTGCTGCATGGCCTGCATCAACTGCCCGACCTCATCGCGACGCGGTGCTTCTGCCTCCAGGCTCAACTCCCCTGCTGCAATGCGCTGGGCGCGGGCGATGACGCGCTTGAGCGGGCCCACCACCGCGCGGGTGATCAGCCACGCAGCCAGCACACCCACCAACAGCGCCAACCCCGTGGCCAGGGCAATGGCCAGGGCATTGCGCGACAGCTCACCCTGCAAGGCCTGCTCCTGGCCAAGGTAGGCCTGGTCGACGCGACCGGTGACCTGCTCGGCCCGCGCCTGCAACTGGGCCTTGAGCCCTTGCTCCTTGGCCAGCAGGTCGGTGTATTCGTTGAGCTTGTCGGAGAAACTGCCGATGTGCCCGGCCACTTCACCCAGCACACTCTGGTAGCCGGCATCGCTGACGGCGCCCTTGAGCTGTTCGACCAGGCTCGCGGCTTCGACCGTCTGGGCGATGCGCGTCTGGCCGACGTCTTGCTCACCCTTGCGGCTCTTGTCCAGGCGCACACGTGCTTCGTCCATCGCCTGCAGCATTAACCGCGACACCTGCGACACCTGCGCGGCCTGCTCAAGAAACTCGCCGCCCTGCTGGCCTTGGGATTGTTTGAGGGTATAGGTGCCATCATCGGCCAACCCCGCCTGCAGTACATCAAGGTTATTGGCAACGCTGGACACCGACCAACTGGCCATGTCCAGCGCAAGCTCCTTGGCCTGCACCGCCTCGACAAAGGCCTCGAACGCCTGGCCGTAGGCGCTCAACTCGGCCTGGGCCGCCGCCAGCGCCGGCAAACCACGGGCGCGTTCGGCCAACCCCTGCAAACCGCTGCGCAAGGCTTCGGCCTGCATGATATCGGAACTCACGGCAAAGGTTTGTTCGTGCTGGCGCAACCTGAGCAGGTCAGTATTGAACTGGGCCAGCTGGCGCAAGCCGTCAAAGCGTTGGCCGACACTGTGCAGCGCGGCGATGCCAATGGCCGCCACGGCCAGGGTCAGCAACAGCACCAAGGCAAAGCCCAGGCCGAGTTTGCGGGCCATGCCCAGGTTGGCCAGAACACCGTGCTTGGTCGCGCCCATCGCCGATTCCCCTTCACCTTGTCAGGTTTTGCCGAAGGCCAAGCGTGGCAACGATGCCAGTCCGCTCACAAGGGCCTGACGCCAGAATAGTGTCAAATAGCTATGAGCGTGTCGCTATCAGCGTGCTGAAGGTCGCCCTGCGTGTTTCAGGAAGGCCTGAGCGCGAGAATCCTGCCCATACGCGACATTGATGCGCAGCCAGTCGCTGGCGGCGCCCTGGTAATCGAAGGCACTGCCGGGGGTGAGCAGCACTGCATGCTCCAGGGCCAACTGTTCGAGGCTGGCAACGTCACGCCCCGGCACCCGCGCCCAGACGAACATGCCGCCATAGGGCTCACAGAACACCTCCCAGCCTGCCTGCTCCAGCTGCCCGAGCAGCTTGGCCATGTGCTGGCCAAGCCGTACGCGCAGGCGTTGCACGGTTTTGCGGTAGCTGCCGTTGGCCAGCATCTGCCCCACCACCTGCTCGGCGAACCGCGACGTGCCGATGCCACTGACCATCTTCAGCTCGGCCAGCCGCGCCAGCAGCGCCGGGTCGGCGACCAGGTAACCCACCCGCAACGAACTGCTCAGGGTCTTGGAGAAGCTGGCCATGTAGATCACCCGCTGCTCGCTGTCGAGGGTAGCCAAGCGCGTTGCCGGGCCCTCCTGGAAGTCGGCGTAGATATCGTCTTCGACGATGCGCAGGTCGTGCTCGCGGGCCAGCTCCAGCAGGCGGTAGGCAACCTTGGGGGTAAGGCTGGTGCCCGTCGGGTTGTGGTAGAGGCTGTTGATGAACAGGCAGCGCGGTCGGTGTTCGGCAAGCAGCCGCTCAAGGATGGCCAGGTCCGGGCCTTCGGCCAGGCGCGGCACGGGCAGCATGCGCACCTGGTGCTGACGCAGCAGGTTGTACAAGTTGTAGTAACCGGGGTTTTCCACCAGCACCGTATCGCCCGGGCGCAGCAGGGTGCGGACCAACAAGTCGAGGCCATGGCTGGCACCCTGGGTGGTGAGAATGCGCTCGGGGCCGGCGGCGATGTCCAGGCGCGCCAGGCGCTTGTGCAACTGCTGACGCAGGCTGGCCAAGCCAAGGGGTGGGCAGTAGTCGAACAGGTCTTGCGGGTTGCCGCGGCTGACCTGGCGTATTGCCTGGGCCAGCTCGGTAGCCGCACGCCAGGTAGTGGGCAACCAGCCGCAACCAAGCTTGAGCAGTTCGTCATGGCCTTCGCGAAATTGCCGCCAGTTGCCATCACCGGCCTCGCCCCAGGGCAGACCATCATCTGTCTCACCCCCCGCTTTGCGCTCAGCGACGAAGAAGCCGGTGCCGTGACGCGCCTCCAGCCAGCCGCTGGCGACCAGCCGATCATAAGCCTCGATTACACAGGACGCGCTGACCGCCTGGCTGCGCGCCAACGCACGGATCGACGGCAGACGGGCACCGGGGCGCAGGCGTTGGTGGTCGATCCAGGCTTGCAGGTGGTCGGTGAGTTGCTGCACCAGGGGGGTGCTGCTGGTGCGGTCTAGAGGGAAGTGCATGGGGAGTGTTCGCTGATTTTGAGCGAACAGTTAAGCATAAATGGGAAAGCGGTGTGTCTGGTTGCGCGGAGTGATTGGAATCAATGATGGCAGTGCCGGCCTCTTCGCGGGCAAGCCCACTCCCACAAATGCCCCACTCGCTGTCTCAGACCTAGTGATATTTCTCTGTGGGAGCGGGCTTGCCCGCGAAGAGGCCGGCACTGACATCTAAAAACCCAGGATCCTACCCATGCCCCGCGCCCCCACCCGACTGGCCTTCGCCCTGTGCCTGATCACCCTCGCGGTCAACCTCCAGGCCCCGCTCTACATCACCTACGCCGACCTCTCCGGCCAAGGGGCCGCTGCCACTGCGGTGGCCTTCTCCGGCTACGTCCTGGGCGTACTGCCCGTACTCCTGGCCTTGGGCGGCCTGGCTGACCGAGTCGGGCGCCGCCCGCTGATCGTCGCCGCGCTGTTGCTGTCGATGATCGCCACCGTGCTCATGCTACTGGCCCCCAACCTGCAAACCCTCGGCCTGGCACGCCTGTTCCTGGGCCTGGGCACCGGCCTTGCCTCGGCCACGGCCACCGCTTACATGGGCGAGCTGATGGGCAGCGACGGCAGCGCCCGCGCCGCCAACTGGGTCACCGCCAGCACCTCGCTGGGCTTTGGCCTGGGCGCGGCACTCACGAGCCTGTTCCTGCTGCGCGGCCCAAGCCTGACCCCTGGCAGCTTCCACCTGCACCTGCTGCTGGCCACCGCTGCACTGGTGCTGGTCTGGCGCTTGCCCGACCCTCGCCCGGCACAGCGAAGCGCCATGCTGCGGCTGCCTTGCTACCCGCGCGGCAGCGTTGCGTATGGCCTGGCCATCTTGCTGGCCTGGGCCTGCGTCGGCCTGGTCATCGCACTGCTGCCGGGGATCCTGCGCCAGCATGGCTTGAGCGCCTGGTCGGGGTTCTCGACCTTCTGCGTGATCAGCTGCGGTGTGTTGTTCCAGCCGATGGCACGTCGCCTGTCGAGCCTCAAAGCCACGCTGCTGGGGCTGGCGATTCTGCCGTGCAGCTACGCGGTGCTGGCCTGGGGCGCCGATAGCGGGCAGCTGGGTGCGGTACTGCTGGGCGCCGTGGCGGCCAGCAGTGCGTGTTATGGGTTTATCTACCTGGGCGGCCTGGCGGCGGTGAACCAACTGGCCGGCAGCGAGAAGACCCGGGCCAGTGCCGGGTTCTTCCTGTTGGCGTACCTGGGGTTCAGCTTGCCGGTGATTTTTACCGGCTTGCTGAGCGACCGACTGGGGTCGCGGATGGCCTTGCTGGTGTTTGGTGGGGGCTTGCTGCTGGGGTGTGCGCTGGTTGGCCTGGCACTGGCGGTGTCTGCGCGTGCCGCCTCGCCAGCGCTCGGGCCGATCAGATAGCCGTCGCCCCACCGTCCACTGTCAGGCTATGCCCCGTGGTGAAGGCCGCGCCATCACTGCACAGGTACAACACCGCACTGGCAATTTCCTCGACCTTGCCGATGCGCCCCACCGGGTGCATCGCCGCCGCGAACTCCGCTTTGCGCGGGTCGGCTTCGTAGGCACGGCGGAACATGTCGGTATCGATCACGGCCGGGCATACCGCATTAACCCGGATGCCTTTCTTGGCATACTCGATGGCTGCCGACTTGGTCAGGCCGATCACGGCATGCTTTGAGGCACTGTAGATGCTCATCTTCGGCGCCGCCCCCAGCCCCGCCACCGACGCGGTATTGACGATCGCCCCACCGCCCTGGGCCAGCAGCAACGGCAGCTGGTACTTCATGCACAGCCACACACCTTTGACGTTGACGCCCATGATGGCGTCGAACTGAGCCTCGCTGCCCTCGGCCAAGCGGCCCTGCTCAATCTCGATGCCGGCATTGTTGTAGGCGTAGTCCAGCCGGCCATAGGCGGCAACGATCCGCTCATGCAGCTGGCGCACCTCAGCCTCCCGGGTCACGTCGCAGGCGATGAACATGGCCTCGCCGCCTGCATCGTGGATCAACGCCACTGTGGCCTCGCCGCCGACCGGGTCGAGGTCGGCGACCACCACCTTCAAGCCTTCACGGGCAAAGGCCAGCGCCGTCGCCCGGCCAATACCTGCAGCACCGCCGGTGACCAGGGCGACCTGGCCGGAAAAGGTCATGCTCATCGTTTGCTCCTGAACAAGGAAGGTCGTGGACATCGCAGCCAAGCATAGTCAGCCAGCTGACCGGCTGGGCAGCATCATCAGGCCAACGGTTGGTCTACCATGCTTACCAGTGATGTTATGCACCTGGCTGCATCAGCAAGGTAAATTGAACACAGCCCACCCTCAACTGCCCACAAGGACCCGCCATGACCCAGACCAATCGCCGCTTCCTGCTCGCCAAACGCCCGGTCGGCGCCGTGCGCCGTGACGACTTCAGCTTCGAGCGAGTACCTGCCGAACAGCCCGTCGACGGCCAGATCCTGGTGCGCAACCTGTACCTGTCCCTCGACCCTGCCATGCGCGGCTGGATGAACGAGGGCAAGTCCTACATTCCTCCGGTGGCCCTCGGCCAGGTGATGCGCGCCCTCGGCGTCGGCGAAGTGGTGGCCTCGAACCACCCCGACTTCAAGCCTGGCGACCACGTCAGCGGCGCCCTCGGCGTACAGGACTACTTCACCGGCGAGCCCCAGGGCCTGCACAAGATAGACCCTAACCTCGCGCCCCTGCCCCGCTACCTCTCGGCCCTAGGCATGACCGGCATGACCGCCTACTTCGCCCTGCTCGAAGTAGGCCAGCCCAAAGCCGGTGACACCGTGGTCATTTCCGGCGCCGCCGGGGCGGTGGGCAGCATCGTCGGGCAGATCGCCAAACTCAAAGGCTGCCGCGTAGTCGGCATCGCCGGCGGCGCCGAAAAATGCCACTACCTCAAGGACGAACTCGGCTTCGACGGCGTCATCGACTACAAGGCCGAGGACGTGCTGGCCGGCCTCAAGCGCGAATGCCCCAAAGGGGTGGACGTGTACTTCGACAACGTCGGTGGCGACATCCTTGATGCCGTGCTCACCCGCATCAACCTCAGGGCCCGTATCGTCATCTGCGGCGCAATCAGCCAGTACAACAACAAAGAAGCCGTGAAAGGCCCGGCCAATTACCTGGCGCTACTGGTGAACCGTGCGCGCATGGAAGGCTTTGTGGTATTCGACCACGCCAAGGACTATGGCAAGGCCGCGCAGGAGATCGCCGGCTGGCTGGCCAGCGGCCAGGTGAAGAGCAAGGAAGATGTGGTGGAAGGGTTGGAAACCTTCCCAGAGACGCTGCTCAAGCTGTTCAGCGGGGAGAATTTTGGCAAGCTGGTATTGAAGGTTTGATGGATACGCCCCTCGCAAGGCAGCAGCTGCCTTGCGAGGGGCGTCGGTATCAGCCGCGGATCTCGGCCACGACTGCTGCCAATGCCTTGGCCGGGTCTGCCGCCTGGCTGATCGGACGCCCGATCACCAGGTAGTCCGAGCCCGCATCCAGCGCCTGGCGCGGGGTCAGAATCCGGCGCTGGTCGTCCTGCGCGCTACCGGCAGGGCGAATGCCTGGGGTTACCAGTTGCAGCGAAGGGTGCGCAGCCTTCAGCGCCGTGGCCTCCAGCGCCGAGCACACCAGGCCGTCCATGCCTGCCTTCTCGGCCAACGCCGCCAGGCGCAGCACCTGCTCTTGCGGATCGACATCAAGGCCGATACCGGCCAGGTCCTCACGCTCCATGCTGGTCAGCACGGTCACGCCAATCAGCAATGGCTGGGGGCCGCTGCGCTTGGCCAGCTCTTCACGGCAGGCCGACATCATGCGCAGGCCACCGGAGCAATGCACGTTGACCATCCACACTCCCATCTCGGCAGCGGCCTTGACCGCCATTGCTGTGGTATTGGGGATATCGTGGAATTTGAGGTCGAGGAACACTTCAAAGCCCTTGGCGCACAGGGTCTCAACGATGCCCGAGGCACTGCTGGTGAACAATTCCTTGCCAACCTTTACCCGGCACAGCGCAGGGTCGAGCTGGTCAGCCAGCTTCAAGGCGGCCTCACGGGTTGGGAAGTCGAGGGCGACGATCAGGGGCGTCTGGCAGGCGGACATGGTCAGGGTCTCTTGGCAAGTCGAAAACGGCGCGCATTGTAAACGAAGTGGCACAGGCTTTGGGGGCCGCGGGTCATGGAATTGGCCCCGCAGTGCGTGGCTCCTATAATTGAACCAAAGGATCCGGCAATTGCTCAAAATCTGTACAAGTGCCGCCCACTGACGATCGAAGGAGAACGACAATGCCCTGGTATGCCTGGCTGATACTCATTTTAGCCCTCGGCTCGATTGTCGGCGGGTTGATGCTGCTACGTGATACAGCGAAAAAACTGCCGCTGACCGAGGAGGAACTGCGCAAGGTGCATGAGCGCAATGCCGAGGCGGATGCCAAGGATGCGCAGGACCGCTAGCCTCTGGTACTGGCTTGCCCCGCGATGAGGCAGGGCAAGCCCCCTCCCCTTACTCCACCATCACCTTGTCCCGGTTGCGCTCCAGCAAGGCGCTGCCAATGCCCCTTATCTCCAGCAGCTCATCCACCGAAGCAAACGGCCCATTGGCCTCCCGATAGGCAACGATGGCTTCAGCCTTGGTCTTGCCAATCCCGTTGAGCTCTTTTTGCAGGGTCACGGCATCGGCCTTGTTCAGGTCCAGCCGCGACGGCTGGGCTGTCATCTGACTGACCACCGGCACCGGGTCCTGCACCGCAGTGGTACTTGCCGGTGCGGCGCTGAGGGTGAAGGACAGGCTGGCGAACAGCGGTATCAGCAGGTAGGACAGAATCGTATTACGCATTATGAATATTCCTTGGGTTGGTCTAATCGAACAGCCGTTTTCCTGTGGCTGCGTCCTAACCCTAGCGGTTCGCCTGTTTTCGCAACAGGCACTCGCCCCAGTGAATCGTTACCGAATAGAACAGCACCAAAGGCAACTTCATGGACCCAAAAATAATGGCGCAATGCCATATTTCGCGCTACCTTGATGAAACTCGCGCGACAGGCAAAGGGCCATTAGGTAAATTCCAGTTTAACTTGGTTTCATTCAGACCAAACGATGTTGCTTTTCCCACGAAGCTTGCCGTCTGTGGCCCCGCCCGTTCGTCGCATCCGCCAGTTACATTGATTTAATTGGCATGATGCCTGAATAACATCAAACAATCGTTTTTATCGATTGCTTTTCAGTAAATAGGATCCAATAATTCGATATCAAGAGGCCAATTCCCTGAATCAGGGGAAAAAAACGTGCCAGATGGGATGCCATTCTGATGACTAAGTGATAAATTTGCGGCAATTGGACAACTGCTGTGCTTGAAGGATCCGAGCAATATGAAATTTTTTTCACTACCTCCACTGGACCCGTTCGATTCAAAGCGCGGTGTGCCAGCCAGGCCAACCCCCCGGCCGAATTTCGTAGTACCTGAGATCCTCACCCAGCACCCGTTCTAACCGCCTTCATTAACACAAAGAAGACCGTCGCCGTGTCCCTCAAGACCCTCATCGTATTTGGCACCCGCCCAGAGGCCATCAAAATGGCACCTCTGGCCCTCAACCTTGCCCAGGACGACCGTTTCGAGTCCCGCGTCTGCGTTACTGGCCAGCACCGCCAGATGCTTGACCAGGTACTGGAACTGTTCGAGATCACGCCCGATTATGACCTGAACATCATGAAGCCAGGCCAGGACCTGACTGACGTGACCACGGCCATCCTGCAGGGGCTCAAGCCCGTGCTGGCCGAGTTCAAGCCGGACGTGGTGCTAGTTCACGGCGACACCGCAACGACCCTGGCGACCAGCCTTGCGGCCTACTACCAGCAGATTCCAATCGCCCACGTCGAAGCCGGCCTGCGCACCAACAACCTGTATTCGCCATGGCCTGAAGAAGGCAACCGTCGCCTGACCGGCACGCTGGCAGCGTTGCACTTCGCGCCGACCTCGACCTCGCGTGACAACCTGCTCAAGGAAGGCACCGACGCCGCGACCATTTACACCACCGGCAACACCGTGATCGATGCGCTGCTGGAAGTGGTCCGCAAGCTGGAAAGCCCAGCGCTCAAGAGCCACTTCGAAAAACAGTTCGAATTCCTCGACGCCAGCCGCCGCATGGTGCTGGTGACCGGCCACCGCCGCGAAAACTTTGGCGATGGCTTCGAACGCATCTGCCAGGCGCTGGTGCAGACCGCCCGCCAGTTCCCGGATGTGGACGTGGTGTACCCGGTCCACCTCAACCCTAACGTGCGCGAGCCGGTCAACCGCCTGCTGGCCGGGGTCGACAATATTCACCTGATCGAGCCACTGGACTACCTGCCGTTCGTCTACCTGATGAGCCGCTCGTACCTGATCCTCACCGACTCCGGTGGCATCCAGGAAGAAGCCCCTGCCCTGGGCAAGCCGGTACTGGTCATGCGTGACACCACCGAGCGCCCGGAAGCGGTCGCGGCGGGCACCGTCAAGCTGGTTGGCACCGACGTCGACTCGATCAAAGAACACTTGGTGCAACTGCTCACCGATGACGCGACCTATCGCGAGATGAGCGTTGCCCACAACCCCTACGGCGACGGAAAAGCGTGCGCGCGAATCCTCGACGCCCTTTCCGTGTTCTCTAACTCCAAGGACGCAGCATGAGCTTCAACAAGATTTCTGTCGTAGGTCTGGGCTATATCGGCCTGCCAACGGCCGCCGTTTTTGCCGCCCGCAAGAAGCATGTTATCGGCATCGACGTTAACCAGCACGCGGTCGACACCATCAACCGCGGTGAGATCCACATCGTCGAGCCTGAGCTGGACATGGTCGTTCACGCCGCTGTGACCGAAGGGTTCCTGCGTGCCTCCACCGTACCGGAAGCCGCTGACGCCTTCCTGATCGCCGTGCCGACGCCGTTCATGGACGACCACCAGCCGGACCTGAGCTACATCGAGTCCGCGAGCAAAGCCATCGCCCCAGTACTGAAACAGGGCGACCTGGTCATTCTGGAATCGACCTCCCCGGTCGGCGCCACCGAGCAGATGGCCTTCTGGCTGGCCCAGGCTCGCCCAGACCTGAGCTTCCCGCAGACCCACGGCGAAGCCTCGGACATCCGCATCGCCCACTGCCCTGAGCGCGTACTGCCAGGCCACGTGCTGCGTGAGCTGGTCGAGAACGACCGCATCATCGGCGGCATGACCAAAAAGTGCTCGGAAGCTGCCGTACGCCTGTACCGCACCTTCGTCGAGGGCGAGTGCATCGTCACCAACGCCCGCACCGCCGAGATGTGCAAACTGACCGAAAACAGCTTCCGTGACGTGAACATCGCGTTCGCCAACGAACTGTCGATCATCTGCGACAAGCTGGAAATCGACGTCTGGGAACTGATCCGCCTGGCCAACCACCACCCGCGCGTCAACATCCTGCAGCCAGGCCCAGGCGTAGGCGGCCACTGCATCGCCGTTGACCCATGGTTCATCGTCAGCCAGACCCCAGAGCAAGCGCGCCTGATCCGCACCGCCCGTGTGGTCAACGACAGCAAGCCTGAGTGGGTGATCGACAAGGTCAAGATGGCCCTCGCCAACTTCCTGATCAAGAACCCGGGCAAATCGGCCCAGCAAGTCAAGATCGCCTGCTACGGCCTGGCCTTCAAGGCCGACATCGACGACCTGCGCGAAAGCCCGGCCCTGAGCATCGCCGAGCGCCTGGGTAACGAGCTGGAAGCCACCCTGCACCTTGTTGAGCCGAACATCGAAGCCCTGCCTCAGCGCCTGGCGCACCACGAGCACGTGGACTTCGACTTTGCCCAAGACAGCGCCGACATTCACGTACTGCTGGTCAAGCACCGCGAATTCCGCGGCACCTTCACCGTCCGTGATGCTGCCTTCGTGATCGACGCCGCTGGCGTTACCCAGGGTTGATGGAACACTCCGCATGAACAACACCACGCTTGAGAAACCTACCGTGAACAATGGGCTGCTGTCACCTTTGGCCGATATACATGACCGCGTGATGGAGGCCTATTACGGCAAGCTGGGGGAGCAGTTCATGCGAGAGACCCAAGCCCGGATCCATTGGATCTGCGCCCAGATCAAAGGGCGCAAGATCCTCGATGTCGGCTGTTCGCAGGGGATCGTTCCCCTGCTGCTGGCGCGCGAGGGCTGCCAGGTTACGGGTGTGGACACCAGCCCCCAGGCCATTGAAGAGGCCAAGGGGTACCTGTCGACCGAGCCTGCCCACGTTCAGCAGAACGTCACTTACATCAACTCTGACTTCCTCTTGCTGGACAAACTTGAAGTCGAGCCAGACACCATTGTCATCAGCGAAGTCCTCGAGCACCTGGTTCGTCCAGAGCTGTTCGTGGAAAAGGCCAACGACCTGCTCAAGCAAGGTGGCCGGCTGGTGATCACCGTGCCGTTTGGGGTCAATGACTTCATCGACCACAAGCACACGTTCTACCTGATGGAACCGTTCCGGCTGCTGGCCGAACACTTGCAGATCACCGAGATCAAGATGCTCGGCAAGTGGCTAGGTATCGTCGCCCAGAAAACCGAGAACCATCAGCCAGGCATCGTCGAGTCGCTGGCCATCGAGCGCGTGCTCGAACTCGAGAAAGCCTTCGAATACATCGAGCGCAATCTGCGCGAGAACCTGGGTGCCATCAGCAAGCGCCTGGAAGAGGCGAACAAGAAGTATCGCGCCGCCACCGAGCAGATTACCCAGCTCAAGCCAGAGGCTCAGAAAGCCGAAGCGTTGTCACGCCAGCTGCAGACCCGTGATGCAGACATTGCGACCCTGCGCAATGCCAATCGCGAAATCCTCGAAGCCAAGAGCAAGAACGCCCAGGAGCTCGAGGACATCCGCTTGCGCCTGGATGACGCCAACAAGAAGTACCGCGTGGTGACCGAACAGGCCGCTGCGCTCAGAACCGAAACGCAGAAGGCTGAAGCCCTTGCGCATCAGTTGCAGGCGCGCGAAACCGATTTCGCCGCCCTTGAGGCCTCGAGCCGGGAATCGCTGCATGCCAGCGCCCACAACATTCAGGCGCTCAGCGAAGAACTCGACTCGCTCAAGTCGGCCCTGGGCGAAGCCAACCAGAACTGCCTGACGGCCGCCGAGCAGTACGCACAGCTTGAGCAGCAGTTCGCTGCCCTTGAAGACGCTCATCTGCAGAGCCTTACTGAAGCCGAGCAACGGCTCAGCGAGTTGCAGGGCCAGCACGACCAGACCCGCGAGGCGCTGAGCGCAGCCAGTGACGATCTGGAACAGCTCACTGAACAGAAGCGCGTACTGCAAGACGACTTGCACGTCGCTGGCAACAAATCGCTGGCACTTGAAGAGCAATTGCTCGCCACCCAGGCTCAATTGCAAGCGGCGCAACAGAACGCCGATGAGCAAGCGAACCGTCTCGAGCATATCAGCGCATCGCTGAGCCAGCGCGAGGGTGAGCTGGAAACCCTGCAGCAAGTGCAACGAACCACCGATGAGCAACTGCAGGCGACAGTACAACTGCGCACAGCCGCAGAGACACGGGCTAGCGAAAAAGCGGCAAAAATCGCCGAGCTTCAGGCCCAGCAAGAAGCCCTGGACGGCCAACTACAGGCGCTGAGCGAGCAGCAAACCCAGATTCTGCAAGACAACGCCACTCACATCGATACCATTACCTACTTGCGCGCGCGCCAAGCGGCCATCGAGTCCGAGCTGGAAAACCACCTGCAAGAGGCCGCTGCCCAGCAGGAGCACGCCCTGCAGGCCAGTGCTGCGCAAGCCGACAGCATGGCTGCCTTGCGCAAACAACACGCTGCGCTTGAGACCGAGCTGCAAAGCCAGCAGCACGCCATGGCCGAGTTCCAGGCCACTGCACAACAAGCCGATGCCGCCCACCTCGATACCATCGCTGCCCTGCGCGAACAACAGGCTGCGCTTGAAACCGAGCTGCAAAGCCAGCAGCACGCCATGGCCGAGTTCCAGGCCACTGCACAACAAGCCGATGCCGCCCACCTCGATACCATCGCTGCCCTGCGCGAACAACAGGCTGCGCTTGAAACCGAGCTGCAAAGCCGGCAGCACGCCATGGCCGAGTTCCAGGCCACTGCACAACAAGCCGATGCCGCCCACCTCGACACCATCGCTGCCCTGCGCGAACAACAGGCTGCGCTTGAAACCGAGCTGCAAAGCCAGCAGCACGCCATGGCCGAGTTCCAGGCTGGTGCACAACAAGCCGATGCCGCCCACCTCGATACCATCGCTGCCCTGCGCGAACAACAGGCTGTGCTTGAGACCGAGCTGCAAAGCCAGCAGCACACCATGGCCGAGTTCCAGGCTGCTGCACAACAAGCCGATGCCGCCCACCTCGATACCATCGCTGCCCTGCGCGAACAACAGGCTGTGCTTGAGACCGAGCTGCAAAGCCAGCAGCACACCATGGACCAATTCCAAGCGGCAGCCGAGCAAGCCGACGCGGCGCACCTCGATACCCTTGCCGCCTTGCGCGAACAGCTGGCAGCCCTGGACGCCGATCTGCAGAATCAGTTGCAGGCCATGAGCGCATTCCAGGCCGAAGCCCGTCAGGCCGACGCAGCGCACCTCGATACCATTGCAGCCCTGCAGGCGTACCAGGCCAACCTGGAAAACCAACTGCACGAAGCTGTCGACCTGCAAGAGCAGACCCAGCAGGCCAACACTGCGCACGTCGAAACCATTGCCGATCTGCGCGTACACCAGACGGCACTGCAAGCCGAACTTGAGCGTCAACTCGAAGAGGCCGCAGCCCTGCAGGATCAGGCGCAACAGGCCAACGCCGAGCATGTCGACACCATTACGGCCTTGCGCACCCACCAGACAGCCATTGAAGCCGAGCTGCAAAACCAGGCACAGGCAATGAGCGAGTTCCAGGCCCAGGCTCAACAAGCCGACGCTGCCCACCTCGCCACCATTACCAACCTGCAATCACGGCAGGCCGACCTGGAAGGCCAACTGCAAGAAGCCGTCGACTTCCAGGACCTGACCCTGCAAGTCAATGCTGAACAGCTTGAAACCATTACTGCCCTGCGCGAACGCCAGGCAGTTCTGCAAACCGAACTGCAAGACCAGATGCAAGCCATGCACACGCTGCAGGCTCAAAGCCAGCAGGTCATGGCCGAACAGACCGAGATGATCACTACGCTGCGTATGCGCCAAGCGGAACTGGAAGCCGAACTTGAAAGCGAGTTGGAGTATATGAACGAATTGCAGGCCCAAAGCCAACGAGCCGACGCCGCTCAGGCCGAAACCATTGCCCTGTTGAAAGCACGTCAAGCCGAACTGGAGGGCGACCTGGTCAACCAGCGACAGGCCATGAACGAACTTCAGATTCGCAATCAGCAGGCCAACGTCGATCAATCCGAAATCATTTCCGCTCTGGAAGGACGTCAGGTCGAACTGGAAGTTCATCTGCAGGTCATGAATGAGCTACAGGCACAGAGCCAGCGTGAGCACGCGGCCCAAGCCAGCACCATCCACTCGCTGGTTGAACACCGCAGTGAACTGGAAGCGCAGTTGCGCGCACAGGGCGATGCCAACACCCAGGCAGCGCAGGCACGTGCCGAGCAGGCAGAAGCCATCGCTGCCCTGAGTTCTGCCAAAGAAGCCCTCGAAGAACAACTGATGCTCGAAAGCGTCAGCCGGCAGGCCGCCGAGGCCAGCCTGGCCGCCACCAACGAGCAGTGGCAAGCGCTGCGTCGCCAGCTGGAGAACCAGCTCAACTCCTCCAAAGCAGGCCTGGGCGC
The DNA here is from genome assembly GCF_058745025.1 of Pseudomonas sp. E1MeOHC2. Classification (NCBI taxonomy): domain Bacteria; kingdom Pseudomonadati; phylum Pseudomonadota; class Gammaproteobacteria; order Pseudomonadales; family Pseudomonadaceae; genus Pseudomonas; species Pseudomonas sp. E1MeOHC2. The sequence goes on along the minus strand of NZ_CP196675.1, from coordinate 3,845,052 downwards.
TGCCAACATGAAATACCGCGCCGTGACCGGCGAGCAGATTCCGCAACTGAAGGCCAACCTAAACGAGCTGCTCGAACGCAGCGCGGCGCAGCAGCGCAAGATCGACGAGCTCAACGAAAACCTGGACCGGGCCAATACCCAGCGCCACCTGGCCGAGCAACGCCTGGTCAAGACCCGCGCGAGCATGACATATCAACTGGGTTACCAGATCAAGAACAGCGCCAGCTCCCTGGGTGGCCTGGTCAAGCTGCCGGTTCGCCTGCTGCGCCTCTACCGCAAAGCCAGCCAGCAACGCCAGCAGAACGAGCAAAAGCTCCTGGCCAACGAACCGCTCAAGGCACTGCTGCCGCCAGCACCGGTCGTGCAGGACGAGAACTACCTGAAACTGCCGGCCGCCCTGGCAACCAGTGAACAAAGCCGCCAGACGCTGCTGCGCCAGGTCGACCAGCCTGCCAGCCGCCTGAAAATGGCGTGCGTGATGGATGAGTTCACCTTCGGCTCCTATCGCTACGAATGCGACCTGTTGCCGCTCACCCCTTCCAACTGGAAAGCGGAGATCGAAGGCTTCGGCCCCGAACTGCTGTTCATCGAATCCGCCTGGCGCGGTAAAGATGACCTGTGGGGCAGCAAAGTCGGCCATAACAGCCAGGAGCTGCAGGACATCCTCAACTGGTGCCGTCAGAACAAAGTGCCGACCGTGTTCTGGAACAAGGAAGACCCGGTCCACTTCGAGACCTTCCTGACCACCGCCAAGCAGTTCGACCACGTGTTCACTACCGACATCGACTGCATTCACCGCTACAAGGGCGCGCTCGGTCACGACCGCGTCTACCTGCTGCCGTTCGCCTGCCAGCCTGCGCTGCACAACCCGATCGAGTTGTACGAGCGCAAGGACGCCTTCTGCTTCGCCGGCGCCTACTACGCACGTTATCCAGAGCGCACCCGCGACCTGGGCAACTTTGTCTGCGAGCTGCCGAAATTCCGTCCGTTGGAGATCTTTGACCGTAACTTCGGCAAGAACGACGCGAACTATCAGTTCCCTGAGGAATACCAGCCGTACATCGTCGGCACCCTGCCCTTCGAGAAGATCGACACCGCGTACAAGGGTTATCGCTACGCGATCAACCTCAACTCGATCAAGCAGTCGCAATCGATGTTCGCCCGTCGGGTCTTCGAGCTACTCGGCTGCAATACCCTGACCGTGAGCAACTTCTCGCGCGGCGTGCGCCTATTGTTCGGCGACCTGGTCATCACCACCGACAACGGCGAAGAAATGCACCGTCGCCTGGAACTGCTGGCCCAGGATCCGCTGAACAGCGACAAACTGCGTCTGGCAGCCCTGCGCAAAGTAATGCAGGAGCACACCTACACCCAGCGCCTGGACTACATCCTCAGCAAAGTCAGTGGCAACGCGAAAGTACAGCGCCTGCCTGAGATCGTGGTCATCTGCGAAGCTCAGGACCGCAAGCAATTCGACATGCTGCGCGCTCACCTAGATCGCCAGGTCTACAGCCAAGTGCGGATGGTCATCATCAGTGATGCCTATCAGAGCAGCATCGTGGCCGAAGACCCGCGCATCCTGGTGCTCAAGCCTGCTCAGCTAAAGAAAACCAGCCTCGGAGAACTGGTAGGCAATTCCCCTTGGGTTGCTGCATTTGTGCCTGGCGACTACTACGGCCCCAACTACCTGCTCGACCTGGCACTGGCAACCCGCTACAGCCGCGCACAGGTGATTGGCAAGGCTTCGCACTTCACCAGCAAAGGCCAGCAGGTTGAACTGCAGTCGAACGAACAGGCCTACCGCCCGACGCAATCGCTCAGCGCGCGTCGCTCGCTAGTCGCGACCGAAATCATTGCCGCCCAGCCGCTGCGCAGCTGGTTGAAGAGCTTGCCGTCGCTGCAGTACAACCACGAGCAAGGCTTGGCCATCGACCCGTTCAACTATTGCGAAAACGGCGCAGCGCAACACGATCGCATTAGCAGCAAGGTCGATGACTTGGAACTGAACCTGGGCATGACCATCGATCAGCTGCAGGCCCGCGCCCAAGCCATCGCACCGCTGGAAGTCAGCCATGACTCGCCGGAAATCTCCGGCCGAGGCCTGGCGGAAATCTTCGGGGTCAAGCACAACAAGTTCCTCGACTTGCAGGTCGACGCTGATGACTGGCGTATCAGCTCCAAACTTGCAGACGGCAAGCATGAATATGTCTATGCCCTAAAAGAAGTCAGCCTCGATCAGCTGAACATCCAGGACCGCCAGCTCAAGCTGTACCTCGACTGCACGCCTGGCCTGAACCTGCAATTGGTAGTGCTGTTCCTCGACGCCGAGAAACAGCGGATCACCCACGTCATGCAGCATGCCAACCGCAACCAGACTTCCGACGTTCCGCCTGAAGCCAGCTTCGTACGTTTCGGCCTGCGCGCTTATGCGGCTGGCAATACTGAGATCAAGGCGCTGGTACTGGGCCATCGCGACCTGCAACCTTCGGAAATGCTGGGTCGATCCAAGCACCTGGTGGTGACCAACCATTACCCTGCGTATACCGACCTGTATCGCAACGGGTTTGTCCACAGCCGCGCCATGGCTTACCAGGAGCAAGGCCTCAGCGTTGACATCTTCCGCCTTCGTAAAAACGAAGCGGTCAGTTACTACGAGTTCCAGAATGTCGATGTGGTGACCGGTTGCCAGTCCACGCTCAGCAAGATGCTGGAAAGCGGGCAGTACAAGAGTGTGCTCGTGCACTTCCTTGATCCGGACATGTGGGAAGTGCTCAAGCGCTTCACGCACAAGGTCAAAGTGGTGGTATGGGTACACGGTGCAGAAGTGCAGCCGTGGTGGCGCCGAGAGTACAACTACTCCGATGCAGCCCAGCTGGCGGTGGCCAAGATCGAGAGCGAGAAGCGCATGACCTTCTGGCGCGAAACGCTCGGCAACATGCCTGCCAATCTGAAGCTGGTGTTCGTGTCTCGCTACTTCGCCGAAGAAGTGATGGAAGACATCGGTTTCCGACTGCCGGAAGGCAGCTACGAGATCATCCATAACCCGATTGACACTGATATGTTCAAGTATCAGAAGAAATCGGAAGACCAGCGCTTCAAGATCTTGTCCATCCGTCCTTATGCGTCGGCGAAGTATGCGAACGACCTCAGCGTGGCTGCTATCAAGCTGCTCGCGAGCGAACCCTTCTTCGAGAAGCTTGAGTTCCGCATGATCGGTGACGGCACGCTGTTTGAAGACACCTTGGCACCGTTGCGCGAGTTCCCCAACGTCAAGATCGAGCGTGGCTTCCTCAAGCACGATCAGATCGCAGCGTTGCACAAAGACTACGGCATGTTCCTCTGCCCGACCCGTATGGATGCCCAGGGCGTGTCCCGAGACGAGGCCATGTCATCCGGTCTGATTGCAATTACCAATGGCGTGACCGCCATTCCGGAATTCGTCAGCAAAGATTGTGGTGTTCTCGCCGGCGCTGATGATGCCCAAGGCATGGCAGACGGCATGAAAAAGATCATCGAGTCTGCGGAACTGTTCAACAAGATGTCGGCCGCTGCTCACCAACGCGTGATCAATCAGACCGCGAAGGCCAGCATCATCGACAAAGAATTGGCACTCATTGCCCAATAAGCAACCCTCAACTCACCCTTAATGATGAATAGCACAGTTATGAACATGAAAATCAAAGCAGCTGCAGCAGTCCTGATGTCCCTGGCCCTTTTCGGCTGTGGCGCTGAAAGCGAGAAAAAAGCAGCCCAAGCACCTGCCGCACAAAGCGCCACCAGCGCAGCGGGCCACACCATCGTCCTGCAGACTGGCGAAAAGCTGAACGCCACCGGTGATGACTTCAAAGAGTACGCAAAAGACACCGCCAACGGTAAAATGAAGCAATATCAAATGAAAGCCAACGTGCTCGCCAAAGTGGCCGAGAACGACATCTACACGCAGCTGAAGAACCAGGGCTTCCAGCGCAGCGTAATGGAAGACACTGCAGATTTGTTCAAGGTCCACTACAAGAAAACCGGCTTTTCCACCATCGGCGCTACCTTCAAAGAGTCCAGCGAAAATAACGCCAACTCCACCAAGGTAAATATCTACTGGACCGAGAGCTGATTCATTTCTGAGTCAGGCCACATGGCACCTAATGGATATAATCGAGAAGTAGGTAAAGCAGTGACAAAGGTCGCGATGATTGTGTGGAATGAATTCGTCAATGACGCACGCGTATTAAAAGAAGCACAAACACTCGCGACCTCAGATTATTCTGTTAGGGTTTTTGCTCTGCATACACCCGGAAAGACCTCAAGAACCGAGATACTGCAGAAGAACTTGGATGTGTGCCGTGTCGATCGTTCACCGCTGTGGCGCTGGAGAAAGCCTAAAGCTTCCCGCCAGCCGTTGACCTCTACGCCAACACTGGCGCCGGCGCCCGCTAAAATGACGCCAAGCCCAGCCCATGTTTCTGCGCTCCGGGTGGTCACCCGTGCATGGACACATTTGGTGTTACTGTTGAAGATCGTCCGTTTTCGACCCGACATTATTCATTCGCACGACGTGAATACCTTGCCTACCGCCTGGCTGGCCTCCGTCATAACCCGCGCCAAACTGGTTTATGACGCGCACGAAATCAGCACAAGCAGAGAGGGCTATCGCAGACTTGCAAAAGTTGTAGCGCAGGTCGAAAAATTCTTGATACCTCGGGCGTTCGCCGTCATCACGACGACGGAAACTCGAGCCAAATACCTTGCCCGACTGTACAATATCGAACGACCCGTCGTTCTTCAGAATCGCCCCCGCTACCAGGCATGCGCCAGCAGCCGCCGACTTCACCAGGAACTGGGCATCGCCGACGACTGCCCGATCGTTCTGTACCAAGGTGGTATTCAAAGCGGTAGAGGCCTGGAGAAACTGGTTCGTTGCACGGCTCGCCTCAAGCAAGCCCATGTGGTATTGATCGGCGGTGGCCGTCTCACTCAGAGCTTGATCGACCTGCGTGACAGCCTTGGCCTTCAGGATCGGGTGCACTTTATCCCGACGGTGGCACTGGCTGAACTTCCCAAATATACGGCGTCCGCTGATATCGCTGTACAACCGATCGAGAACACCTGCTTCAATCACTTCAGTACCGATTCGAACAAGCTGTTCGAGTACATTATTGCCGGCATTCCCTCGGTCGCTACCAACTTCCCGGAAATCAGGAAGATCGTAAATCATTATCAAGTTGGGCTGTTGGCCCCTGCTGATAACGATGACGCTTTCGTCGACTGCTTGAACAGGCTTATCGAGGACCCCACGTTGCGCAAGCGCCTAGCGCAGAACTCGAAAAAGGCAGCAAAATACCTGACCTGGGAAAGTCAGGAGAGCCTTTTGCTGGACATCTACAAAGCAGCAACCTCCCACGCAAAACCTGAAGCGGCATAACCGTGAAGATCCTGATCCTGACGTTCTACTACCCGCCTGACCTGTCCGCCGGCTCTTTCCGGACAAAAGCACTGGTTAACTCTCTGCTGCAGAACACCCAGGAAAACGTCACGATCACCGTGTTCACAACCCAGCCGAGCCGGTACAACAGCTTTTCCCCGCAGGCGTCAGCCCTGGAACACAATGGCCCCGTTACCATCAAGCGAATCCCCGTCGCTTCATGCGGCAGCGGTGTACTCGCTCAGGCGGCCTTGTTTGCCCAGTACGCACGGGGCGTCGCTCAAGCCATAAAAGCCCAGGAATATGACCTGGTGTTCGCCACTTCATCACGCATGATGACCGCCACACTGGGAGCCTGGGTCGCGAAGAAAGTCCACGCCAAGCTTTTTCTGGACCTCAGGGATCTCCTGACCGATACGCTGCCCGATCTATTGCCTTCGCCCCTGGGTACTTCGGCTGCCTGGTTCTTCCGACACATTGAGCGATGGACCGTTAAACAGGCCTACTCGGTCAATCTGGCATCTCCGGGATTTGTGACGTACTTCAAGTCACGCTACCCCAACAAGCCCATCACGGTTTACACCAACGGTGTCGATGACATCTTCATTGAAAATTCCGTGACGGTAGAAAGACACACACAACGCCATATCAATATCCTCTATGCTGGCAACATCGGCACGGGCCAAGGCTTGCACCATATCATCCCGCAACTGGCCAACCGACTGTCCTGCAAGGCAAAGTTTGTCATTGTCGGCGGCGGCAGTGCGGTCAAACCGCTGAAACTCGCGCTCGCTCAACAGGAAGTCAAGAATGTTGAAATCATCGAGCCGATGAAGCGTACCGAACTGCTTGCTCATTATCAGAAGGCGGACGTGCTGTTCCTCCACTTGAATGACCTGCCATCACTGAGAAATGTAATACCGTCAAAGCTGTTCGAATACGCGGCCACACAGAAGCCGATTCTCGGCGGGCTCAGCGGCTACTCTGCGAAGTTTGCTTCGGAACACATTTCCAATGTGGGAATTTTCTCACCTTGCGATGTTGAGTCTGCACTTACCGCGCTGGATAACTTGCACATTGGGACAACCGATCGGCGCGACTTCGTCAACAAGTTCTCCCGAAAATACATTGTCAAAAACATGGCACTCGACCTTCTGAAAATGCGCAAAGCAACCAAGCAAACTACCAAAGCCTGAGCCACTCCCCCTCCGCCCGGTCGCTTTAAATACGCAAAAACTTGACGCTCACGGCATCGAATGCTAAATTCGGTTTCGCATTTTTTTATTTGCCAAGCCTTATGACACCGCATCTGAACACCGAACTCAATCACTGCATGCGCTGGTCCTATTCACTGGGCAAAAAATTCCTGAGGACGGCACCGCTTCACACCACGTCCGTTCAATTTCTGTATATCTTTAGCCAATTACTTCTGCTGTTGGCCTTTTTTCTTCCTATCAAAGCGGTCATCGTCCTCGGCTCAGGCAGTATCCCTTCTTATTTTCCAGAGCAGTTGAAGGCCTACTCGCTGGACGCTGTTGTAATTTGGCTGAGCATCAGCGCGTTGTTTTCATTTGCGGCGCATCTGGCATTCGAACTCGCCGCTACCAAAATTACTGCCAACGGCGCTCGCCTACTGATATCCAGAACCAAAAAAATTGTCTTGTTCGACAACCAGGACTCCATTGCCATCCATGCCTACTCACGGTTTACGCGTGGGCTTTCGGAGTTGCTGTTCTTCTTCATGTCGGGTGCAATCCTCTGCCTCGTCTACCCGCTCGTCTTCACCCTGGTAACGGCCAGCACCTTACTCTTCTACACGGCGGCCTGTTTAGCCTATCGCTTTTCTACGCGACTGCGCAGGGCCTTGATCAATCATTATCAAGCGATACTCAACGCAGTATCCGGCTTTGTTTTCCTGACTATTTTCTTTGGCGTTATTGGTGACTTCCTGTACTTCACCCCGCCATCAGCTTTTGTCGCGATGCTTTCGCTCCTGCTGGTCAGGCAAGCGCTGCAACGACTGGTCGGGTTTGTTATAAAATGGATAATGCTACGCTCGCAACACCTGCGCGTCAGCGCCCTCTTCTTCCATAACCAACCGCTGGTTCTGCTGCAGAATCAAGCCAATGAAAGTATTCATTCGCTGTTCTCGCCTGAACAGCGAGAGCAATGGATACCCGAGATCCTCACTTCGCTGTTCAATGGTCCGTTCACCGTTACCGATGTCAGGAATTTTCAGCTGGGTCATCCCGATATCTATTGCTATGAAGTTCATTGCAAAACGGACCTCGTCGAGCAAGCCTTTATCATCAAGCTGTTCGACGCCAGCCGCACGTACCCCGCCTCGCAAGAGCATGCGCTTATTACCCAGTTCAAAAATCTGCCTTGCCCACCGCTGAAGAAGACCGGGGCACTCAACGATGTCAGCTACCATATCTTCGAATGGTCGCAGATTAACAAGTTGGCAGGTCGGGAATACACGCTCAGCACGCTGGAGCTGCTGGGCAGTCTAATGAAGCTTACTCCGCCGAAAGCGCTCCTCAACAAATATGAGCGTTCCAAGAGCTATCTGGAGGATCGCCTAAATACTGAAATGCTGGATCACTTGAAGCTCTACGCGATCACGTCGGAGGATCAAGAAAAAATCCGTTTGCTCGCCGACAATCTTGAAATAATCAAGCGCCACCTCAGCAAGCTTCCGCGCCAATTGATTGCCCTGGACACCAATACTGACACCTTGGTGAAGAATGAAAATGGCGAGCTATCGCTATTGCATTGGGGCAATTGGATCCTGGAGCCCGCCGGCACCTACTGGCCACTGAACGATCACGCGAAGCTCCTTGACGTCACCCGTGAAGTACTCGACGTGAGGGCTGACGCACAGGACTTGAGCGGGGACGGCACTGTCTTGGCGTCGTTCATGTTCTCCTTTGAGCGGCACATCAACCGACGCGACTACCACGCTGCGCTGAGCTTGATACCTGATATTCTCGGGCGCACTCAACGCATCGAAGCCGCTGCCCCTGAACCGCTCCAGTAATGCGATCGCTGCCTCCCTCATTTGCTCAATGGACTGTTTGAACAAATGAGTCGGCGCACGCCCTTCAACAGGGTCTAGACTTCGCCTTCCGAGATCACCCTCGACTTTGCAATGAGTTTTTCATCCAAGTCATCCTTGTAGAATGCGACAACCTGCAACTCCCCAAGCACCCCAGGTCTATCAAATCGCGCATTCGGTGACACTTCATACCAGCGCATGTCATGACGCACACCGTCTATCATCAGGTAAAACGCGTAGTCCCCACCCTCACAGGCCTGGCCGCCCCTGTCCAGCGTACAGTGCGCGAATATCTCTTCCCCGGCCATGTAAGCGTCCAGTGTAAGCCTCACTCCTGAAGAAACCCGCGGTGCTCGAATAAGTTCCTGTGTTTCGCAATAGGCGCTTGATCCTTTGCCAAGCCCTGCCTTTACCAATATCTGTTCAAGCGCCGACTGGTAATATTGTTCACTGTAATGGAACGGCGAGACGCCCCAGCGGTGCTCCGGGTCAGCCGTTAAAAGCGCAGGATAAAAGCTGATGAACTGGTTTCTATCCAGCTCCTTTTCCAGTGCCGCGTACATCCACGCAAGCTCCTTGTTCGCTTTCTCCACGACTGCAGCAGCCACCGGGAAGGCCGTTCGAGTTTCGAAATCGAATCGAGAAGCCCAAAACACCTCGTTGACGATCACACAGTCGAGCTTGTTCAGCGTTTTCAACAATGCCAAAAACGTTCGCACGCCCTTCAGCCATATTTTGCGATGTTCGTCAGAGCCGTGCGGAATTACTCGATAGCGTCTTACCTCACTCCCGTTCAGGAAGCCACTTTCATCCAGCTCATTCGAGCGAGTGATCATCTGGCCCGACGGCAGGACCACCAGATCGAAGCGTTCATCGATCAAGTCAATCAGAATGACGTCAGCTGCTTGAAGCCTGTCCGTTTCAGCCAGCAACCTTTTTGTGAAGTCGTTCTTGACCATTCGCCTGCGGAATGCCGAGGGGATGCGGTCCAGCGCCTCTGTGTCGAGGTAGGGCGTGCTACACAACGAGGCCATCGAGGACCGGGCATAGTAATCGGTTATCCTGAACACTCGACTCTCTTCGAGGTTGAAGATATCCCTGGAGACACAACTACCATATATGAATAAATTCTTGATCACCATTACCAGCCTTTTAAAGCGATGCAAAAGCCCAGCGAAAACCAATGTTCCCTGACCATCGTCCTTATTGGCTCGCTGAAACTAAAACACCTCAAAAACGTCTAATACGCACAACCTTCGCGCAGGCCAATTCAACTGCCATCCTGAAGTCGCTAGCGCAATATCATAACAAAAACCGTACCTTGCTCATGGCTCGATCCGCCGCTGCTGGTAGATCCAATCGACGATTTCCCCATCCGGCGTATAGCCGATCACCGTCTCGCGCAGCAACTGACGAACCCGCACGAAGTCGTCATTGGCCGCAGCCTCCAGCAACTGGCTCAACGCATGTTTGAGCTCGTCCCACTGCAGAAAGTCTTCGCTGGCACTCATGATCATGGGGTGCCGGGTTGCGATCACGTTATCGCCAATCAGCAGTTCTTCATAGAGCTTCTCGCCCGGACGCAGCCCGGTGAACTGGATAGCGATGTCACCCAGCGGGTTACGCTCGGAGCGGACGCTGAACCCGGACAGGTGAATCATCTTTTCTGCCAGCTCGACAATCCGCACCGGCTCGCCCATGTCGAGGACGAACACGTCGCCGCCCCTGCCCATGGAGCCGGCCTGGATCACCAACTGCGCCGCTTCTGGGATGGTCATGAAATAACGGGTGATCTTGGGGTGGGTGACGGTCAGCGGGCCACCGGCCTTGATCTGCTTGTGGAACAGCGGAATCACAGAGCCCGATGAGCCCAGCACATTGCCGAAACGCACCATGGTGAAACGGGTCTTGTTAACCTGCGAGACGTTGCCACTGTCACCGAACAGCACCGGCGCCACGTTACGGCTTAGCGCTTGCAGGGTCATTTCAGCCAGACGCTTGGTACTGCCCATCACGTTGGTCGGGCGCACGGCCTTGTCGGTCGAGATCAGCACAAAATTCGACACGCCAGCCTGCAACGCAGCCTGGGCCGTGTGCAACGTGCCGATCACGTTGTTCAGCAAGCCTTCGGCGATGTTGTGCTCGACCATCGGCACGTGTTTGTAGGCTGCGGCGTGGTACACGGTGTCGACGCGCCAGGTTTTCATGATGTCGAGCATCTGTGCCTGGTTTCGTACGGAGCCGAGGATCGGCAGCAGGCAGACGGATAACGCTTCGCGGGCAACACGCTGCTCCAGCTCGGAGAGGATGCTGTAGAGGTTGAATTCACTGTGGTCGAACAACAGCAATGTCTTCGGCCCCTGACCGAGGATCTGCCGGCAAAGCTCCGAACCGATCGAGCCGCCTGCGCCGGTGACCAGCACCGTCTGTTCGGCGATGCAACGCTCGAGCAGATCGCCTTGAGCTGGCACTGTATCTCGCCCAAGCAAGTCAGCGATATCGACTTCCTGAATATCATCGACCTTCACCCGGCCACTGGCCAGGTCCATGATGCCGGGCACACTGCGCACATGCAGCGGGTAACCCTCAAGGAAATTAAGAATTTCACGGCGGCGGGTACGCGTCGATGAAGGGATGGCGAGAAGAATCTCTTGGGCTCCGGTTACATCGATCATCTGCTCCAACTGTTCAGGGCGATAGACCTGCAGCCCGGCAATGACACGGTCAGTGATGCTGGCATCGTCATCGATGAACGCGACCGGGCGCATCGCCCTGTCCATCCGCAAGGCCGCCACCAGTTGGTTACCCGCCGCGCCGGCGCCGTAGATAGCGACCTTCGGCAGGCCGTCGTCGCGATGGGCAAACGGCACATGCTGGACCGCCGTGGCGAACCAGTCACCCAGGAAGTACTGACGCATGGCCAGGCGCAACCCGCCGATCATGATCAGGCTCAACCACCAGTAGTTGAAGGTGATCGAGCGTGGCACGACGTTCTGGTGGTTACTGGCCCAGTAGATGATGAAACCGAGGATCAACGCGGAAAGCGTCACTGCCTTGATGATGGCAATCAGGGCGTCGTTGCCGAAATAGCGCATCACTGCACGATACAGCCCAAAGCGGATGAACAGCGGGATGGAGACGACGGGCGCGCAAAGGAACAACCAGGTGTGGTCGATCAGCGGGTTGGCCAGCTCATCGATGCCCAGTCGGACCACGAATGCCAACCACAACGCGATCCATACCAGGATGACGTCAGTCATCACCTGCAACATGCGCTTGTGCCGACGTGGCAATCCGAGCAGTTTTTTGCGCACTTTGTTCATAGGCTCCCAGACTTTTGCTGTGATTCTCATTGACTGACTCTTCGTCCATTTCATCGCGCAGTCACTGTTCCAGACTACCGGCGCGGTAATAGGCCCCAATCAGCACCAAAGGCACGTAGGCAATAACCAGCCCCAACACACCGTCGACGTCGAGCAGCAGCACGCTCAAGGCAACCGGCAGCAGCCAGCAGACATTCAATGCCGCAACCGCCAGGGTCACGGGCAGGTGCCTGCCCTGTCGGCGAGAGGCGTACTGATAAGCATGACTGCGATGCGCCTCGTATACCTTGTCGCCCCGCAACAGTCGGCGAATCAGTGTGTAGCTGGCATCGACGATGAACACACCCAGCAGAATCAGCCAGCACCAAAACAGTTGGGAGGACATCCAGGCGGCCTGCAGCGACAGGCCGCCCAGGACGATCCCAAGGAATCCGCTACCCGCATCGCCCATGAAGATCTTCGCCGGCGGGAAATTCCAGAACAGGAACCCTGCCACCGCCGCCGCCAGCAACAGCGGCAGAGTCATCAGGCTCGGTTGCCCGTTCAACCAGTAAAGCAGACTAGCTCCGAGGCAGACGGTGATTGCCTCGATGCTGGCAATGCCATCGATACCATCCATGAAGTTGTACAAGTTAAGCAGCCAGACCAGGTAGACCGCCGCCAGCACCGCCCCCAACCAGCCCAGGTCGAGCGTCCAGCCGAATACCTGCAGGGCTGGCAGGCCTCCCAGCCAACCCAGAATCCAAGCAGCGGCGACAAAGTGCCCGAGCAACCGCCAACGTGCGGCGATATGGCCATGATCATCCATGAAACCCAGCACGGCGATCACCGCACCAGCACCGCCCAAGGCAATCAAAGCGTCAGCCTGATCGCCCGGCTGGAAGGCCATCACTGCCAGTGCAGCGATGAACGCGAGAACGATCGACACCCCGCCGCCGCGTGGCGTGGGGATCGAATGCGAGCTGCGGGCATTCGGTACATCAATAATGTTTTTGGCCAATGCATAACGTCGCAACATTCCAGTCATGATCAGCGAGCACAGCAGGACAGCGGGTAAAAGCCACAAGAGCATCATTTATTCGACGTTTCCTGAAAGTGTCGGGCAGTCGCTCCGAGCGCGGCATCCACACCCATTGGTGGCTGCCAGCCAAGCACCTTGCGTGTTTTTTCGATATCTACCTGCAACGAGCCGCACAACCGTTTGGACAACGCCTGACGACCGAGCAGATTTGCCGTGCCGCTGAGGATCCAGGCCGGCACTGGCAACAGGCGTGCCGGCTTACCCAGCGCCCGTGCCATGCGTTGCAGCAGCGCGGTGGTAGAGAGATCCTCGCCATCACTGACCAGGAACACTTCGTTGGCCGCTGCAGGGTGGCCGATGCAGGTCACCACCAGATCGACCAGGTTGTCGAGTGCAACCAGACTGCGACTGTTCTGCAGCGCACCGAACGGCAACGGAACCCCTTTGCTCAACCAGCGCATCATCGACTCGAAATTGGCTTTGACCCCGGGACCATAGACCAGTACCGGGCGAATGATCACCACTTCCAGACCCAATTCCCTGGCCAGCGCCTGCAGTGCAACTTCGGCTTCGAGCTTGGAGATGCCGTAGGGATCCTGAGGTTGAGGCTGGTCGTCAGCGGTATAAGGCCGCCCGGGTTCCGTGCCTTCGCCATTGACCTTGATCGAACTGACGAAGATGAAGCGCTTGACCCCGGCGGCGACGGCCTGCCGTGCGAGTGCCAGAGTTCCATCGACATTGACCTTGCGGAAGGCGCTCAGCGGATCGGCTTCGGCATCGTTCATGACATGAACGCGAGCCGCGCAATGAATGACCACCTCACAACCTTCCAGTGCGTCGCCCCAAGTGCCTGCCTCTTCGAACGATTTGAAGCGAACGGTCTTCACCGGTGCCGGCAATGATGCGTCGGCACCACGCACCGTGGCGACCGTAGGCACACCATCAGCCTGCAACCGGCGCAATACGGCACTGCCCACGAAGCCGCTGGCTCCAGTGAGAAATACGCTGTGGTTCATCGACTTGTCCTTCGTAAAGTGGCGTCGCCAAACAGTTGTTCCAGTCGCGACAGCAAGACCTGGCGGGCGAACTCCTGTTCGTAGTAACGACGACCGCTGTTGCCCATCGCCTGTCGCTGCTCGGGCGCAAGCGTGGCCATCCTGCGGGTAATGCTTGCCAAGCCTTCGCCGTCCCCCGAGGCACAAGCGAATCCGGCACCCGATGCATCGATGACCCGGGCAGCCTCGCCATTGATCATGCCCAGCACCGGCCGGCCCGAAGCGAGATAGGCCTGCACTTTGCCTGGGATGGTCTGCTCGAAGACATCGTTGGTACGCAGCGACACCAGCAACGCATCCGCTTGGGCAAACAGCGGGGGCATTTCTTCCAGCGGGTGGCGGCCGAGCAGATGGACATTCTCCAGCCCGCGGTTGCGTACTTCCTCGGCAAGCCAAGGGCTCATCCGCCCGTCTCCCACGATGACCCAGCGTACTGAAACATCACCGCGCAGCGCCTGAGCTGCATCAATGATGGCCGGAAAGTCCTGGGCTTCCCCGATGTTGCCTGCGAACACCACGGTGAACACCGACGGATCCGGCTGGATCAATGCGCAGGGTTTGTCCATCGGAACCGAGAAATCGTCCTCGGCCCAGCTCGGGAAGTACACCAACCGCTCGCTGTCGATCTTGCGCGTGCAGTAACCGCGAACGTTCTCGAAGAAGCCTCGGGATTGCAACAGCAAGTAGTCGGTGCGGTTGTAGATCCACGACACCACTTTGCCCACCAGACCCAGCAAGCGGCGGTCATGGATGACGTTGACGGCCCGCAACGTCTCAGGCCACAGGTCAAGGACCCAGACAAACACTGGCGCCCGCTTGAGCTTCCCGATCACCACCGCAGGGATGGCCGCCAGAATTGGCGAAACGGCATAGACGAACACCGCGTCGAACTTGCGCCCGCGAAGCTTGAACGCGCCCAGCAAGGTCGCCAGCACACAGAACGACAGGTAGTTGAGCACCAACTGCACGCTGCGCTTGCCGCGAGGCACCAGCGGAACACGAACGACTTGTGCACCTTCGTAGCACGAGAACGCTTGCGGATCGTCTTTGTACGCCTGGTAGATACGCCCTTCCGGATAGTTGGGACGTCCGGTCAACACCGTGACTTCGTGACCCCTCGAGGTAAAGTCGCGGACCATGTCATTGATCCGCATGTTTTCCGGCCAGAAGTACTGTGTGACGACCAGTACGCGCATTTTTTCAGCGGGCATCGATACCTTCCGATTCAGTAGCGCTTCCAGACCACGCGATTCACATAGTCGGTATAACTGTGGAGGATGCGCACAACCTTGTCGGAGACATTCGGCATGCTGTAGTCGGCGACCAGACGCAGACTGCGGGTATCACCACGCGCCTGCTGCTCAAGGATGCTCAAGCCTTGCAGCACACGCTCGACCTCAAGACCGACCATCATCGCTGCCGCTTCTTCCATCCCTTCCGGCCGCTCGTGGGCTTCGCGGATGTTCAACGCCGGGAAGTTCAGGATCGACGCTTCTTCATTGATGGTGCCGCTGTCGGAAAGCACGGCACGCGCTTCGGACTGCAGTTTGTTGTAGTCCTTGAACCCGAGGGGTTTGAGCAGGCGGACATTGGCGTGGAAGACAACGCCCATGGCATCGACACGCTTCTGGGTGCGCGGGTGCGTGGAGACAATCACCGGCAGGTCGAATTCGGCGGCCACGGTGTTGAGCACATCGACCAGCTTGAGGAAGTGCTTGTCGGAGTCGATGTTCTCTTCTCGGTGGGCGCTGACCACGAAGAACTTGCCAGGCTCCAGCGCGAGACGTTGCAACACGTCGGAGGCATCGATCCCGGCACGGTAGTGCTCGAGCACCTCGAACATCGGGCTGCCGGTCTTGATGATCTGGTCGGCCGGCAACCCTTCACGTAGCAGGTAGTCACGCGCAATGGTGCTGTAGGTCAGGTTGATGTCCGCCGTGTGGTCGACAATCCGGCGGTTGATTTCTTCAGGCACGCGCATGTCGAAGCAACGATTGCCCGCTTCCATGTGGAATGTCGGGATCTTGCGACGCTTGGCCGGCAGAACTGCCATGCAGCTGTTGGTATCACCCAACACCAGCAAAGCCTCTGGCTTGACCTCGGCGAGCACCTTGTCGACGGCGATGATCACGTTACCGATGGTTTCCGCACCACTTGCGCCGGCGGCATTCAGGAAATGATCCGGTTTGCGGATGCCCAGGTCCTGGAAGAAGATCTCGTTCAGCTCGTAGTCGTAGTTCTGCCCGGTGTGCACCAGGATGTGTTCGCAGTGCTCGTCCAGACGCGCCATCACCCGAGACAAGCGGATGATCTCCGGGCGCGTTCCGACAACAGTGACAACTTTCAGTTTTTTCATCGAATTATCCTCTCGACTCAGATCAGGCTTCGGTGCCGACTGGCCGAGCGTAGGTATCGGGGTTTTCACGGTCGAAGATTTCATTGGCCCAGAGCATGACGATCATTTCGTCGTCACCCACGTTGGTAATGTCGTGGGTCCAACCTGGGACAGTCTCGACAATCTCCGGTTCTTCACCGGAGGTGAACAATTCATGGAAGGCGCCAGAAACGACATGGCGGAAACGGAAGCAGGCCTTGCCCTTGATCACCAGGAACTTTTCGGTCTTGGTGTGGTGGTAATGGCCGCCACGGGTAATCCCGGGGTGCGCGGTGAAGTAGGAGAACTGACCGCTGTCCTTGGTCTTGAGCATCTCCACGAAGACACCACGCGGGTCACCATGCTTGGGCACCGTGTAAGTGAACTTCTCGGGCGGCACATAACTGAGGTAGGTCGAGTACAGGGCACGTACCAGCCCGGTGCCAACCGCTTCGGTGATCATGCTCTCGCGGCTGTCACGGAAGGTGCGCAGCAGATCCGCCAGCTCACCGACGCTGATGCTGTACTGCGGCTCGACCTGTGCGAACGGCGTTCCGGACTTCACGCCATCCATCACCTGCACGAACGCTTGCACCACATCGTCGATGTAGACCAGGTTGATGCGCGCCTGTGGGTCGTTGATGGTAATTTCCAGGCCATGGACAATGTTGTGGCAGAACGTGGCTACCGCCGAGTTGTAGTTCGGCCGCGCCCATTTGCCAAAGACGTTGGGCAGACGGAAAAGATGAACGGCAGAGCCGTGCTGGGCCTGCAGATCAGCCAGGGCCTGTTCGGCGGAGCGCTTGCTGGTGCCATAGGCATTGTCCAGTTCGGCCTGGCTCGACGAGGTATACAGCACCGGAATCGTGCGCCCGCTCGCCTGGATGGCCCGGCACAGTTCGACGGTCAGGTCGGCGTTGCCGACCTTAAACTCTTCGGGATCCTGCGGACGGTTGATACCCGCCAGGTGGAATACGAAATCGACGTCGCGGACCTTGCCTGTGAGCGACTCCAGCGCATGCTCCCGCGTGAACGGCACCACCTCGATGTCCTGGCGCTCGCCCAGGTGCACCAGTAGGTTGCGTCCGACGAAGCCGTTGGCCCCAGTGACAAGAACTTTCATCAACTCACTCCTCCGGATCAGCATGCTCGCCGCGCTGGATGGCGCGGATGAAATCGAGCTTCAGCAGCAGTTGTTGCATGCCGGCAACATCCAGGCGCTGGGTGTTATGCGAGTTGTAGTCTTCGGTGATGGAAATGCGCGCTTCGCCTTCTTCGACGAACTTGGCGTAGTTCAGGTCGCGCAGGTCAGGCGGTACGCGGTAGTAGTCGCCCATGTCCTCGGCACAGACCATCTCCTCGCGGCTCAGGAGCGCCTCGTAGAGTTTCTCACCATGGCGGGTGCCGATGACCTGAATCGGGTGCTCCGGCTTGCCGACCAGTTCGGTCAAGGCCTTGGCCAGGACTTCGATGGTCGCCGCAGGTGCCTTCTGCACGAACAGGTCGCCGTTGTTGCCATGCTCGAAGGCATACAGCACCAGGTCGACGGCATCAGACAAGGTCATCATGAAGCGGGTCATGTTGGGGTCGGTCAGCGTCAGTGCCTGACCGGCCCGGATCTGCTCGATGAACAGCGGGATGACCGACCCACGGGAGGCCATGACGTTACCGTAGCGGGTGCCACAGACAACGGTCTTCTTCTCATCGACATTGCGCGACTTGGCGACCATGACCTTTTCCATCATCGCCTTGGAAATACCCATGGCGTTGATGGGATAGACCGCCTTGTCGGTGCTCAGGCAAACGACACGGCGGACTTCGTTCTGAATTGCGGCTTCCAGTACGTTTTCGGTGCCGATTACGTTGGTTTTCACCGCTTCCATGGGGTGAAACTCGCAGGAAGGCACCTGTTTCAGCGCGGCCGCATGGAAAATGTAGTCCACACCACGTGTCGCATTCAGAACACTCTGGTAGTCGCGCACGTCGCCAATGTAAAACTTCAATTTGGGGCTGGCGTAGCGTTTACGCATGTCATCCTGTTTCTTCTCATCACGACTGAAGATTCGAATTTCGGAGATATCTGTATCCAAGAAACGTTTCAGGACAGCATTGCCAAACGATCCGGTTCCGCCGGTAATCAGCAGTTTCTTGCCTTTAAACATGGGTTTTCCCTTTTATGGCATCCAGCACTTTCGCGACTTGAGTGCTAGGCATCTTATGATTTGCAATAAATTGTTTAGCCGACCGCCCCTTCTCGACGAGGTCATCGGTATCGAACGAGGCCACCTTGGCCAGCATCGCTTTGAGTCCATCTGCACCGGGGGGAACCAGATAGCAAAAACGATAATATTCAGTGGGTATACCGTCAAGCGCGTACATCATGACGGGTACGCCCGACGACATGTACTCGATAGTTTTCGACGGAAAAGAATATTTGGTAAACGCCGACTCGTTATCCCGCGGATTGATCAGCAGCGCCGCTTCTCGTTGCAACTGCAGCACGGCGTTCCTGTCCAGTTGGCCGAGGTATTTCACCGGTGCTGCGGATGCCGCTACGCTTTCCACGTAGGCCTGATCGTCGCCAGCACCACAAATGTACAGCTCGTAGTTTTCTATCCTCGCGGAGACAAACGCATCCAGCAGCTTGCGGATCCCATAGCGTCGATCCAGGGTGCCGCTGTAGAGGAAATAGCGCTTGCGAACCGCTGACGTCGGCAGGGAAACGTACTGACTGTCGGCGATCCCCTCTACCACCACTTTCTTGAGTCTAGGGGAAAACACGTCAAGCATCGCATCGGTGATCGCGACCACGCTGTCGGCACCGTTGACAATCCGATACGACAGTCGCGCAAACAGGTGAAACACCTGCTTGGCCAAGCCGGTACGTACCGCCATGTATTCGGGAAGGTCCGGAACGATCACACAGAAATCCACGTCCCTGCGTACCAGCTTCACCAGCCGACAGGCAAGCAGGAATGGCAAGTGCATCGAATAGCACACCATCAGTACCCGCTCACCCCGCACAGGCGCAAGACTGGCCCGTATACCGCGGTAGGCGACCAGCACCTTGTGCAGGTTCTTGATCAGCGTCAGGTTGAAGAATGCCAGGTTCCTGACAGACGCGCCGTTGAGCGTTTCCCGATCCTTCGCTGGTGAATGAAACAATTTGTCGTAACGGCGAGGATAAGCGCCGATGAACGGCAGATTGACGACCGTCACCTCGCTGACTTCAGGGCACTCGGAAAAGCCTTGGATATAGTTTTTCTGCAAGGTATCAGCCGCGAACTGAATGCCACCGCGCGAATACCTGACGATCGACGCGCGATCAGCATCGGTAAAAACGCCGCCAAGGAACACCACCTTCATGAAAGAACCTCAGCCACCATGACATCGAATTCCGAATGCATAAAATGTGTTTGCATCAACCCAGCCCCAGCAGTGCATTATTTTTAAACAACGGAATCACTGAATACTCCGCAACTGGAAGCAGAAAAAACAGAATCAGGTACGCCATCAGGAATACCAGATAGGACAGAACGAACAAGTGCGTCTTACGCCACACGAACAACGCATTGACACAGTGCAGCAAATTGAAGAACAGGACAAAGCGCAGCAGCCGGATAAAGATTTCCGACTCAAAGTACAGCGGAATGAAAAACAGCGACAACACGTTCAGGTTGTAAATGAACTGGAGTTCCCTGTCACGGGCATCTGTCGCTGCGACCCGCAGAATACCCTTGCGCTCGGTGACCACCACCAAAGTCAGAAACATGACCGACAGCAGATGGACCACTGAGTTGAAAATCGAGCTTTTCCACGACGTCGAGTAATAATTGAAGTGAGCGGCAATCGAATCGGGCAACGGCACCAGATAGCGCACCAACACATAGGCGCTGATGCAGGTAATAAAGAATGCAAGGAACCGACCCAACGGCAGTGCCCGCCCCAGCGGCATCACGATGAACACCATGTAGATCAGAGATGACTGGTGAATGGTGGTCGCCAGCAGGATCAGCAGTGCGTAGCCAAGGCGCCCCCTCCACCCTCCCTCGGACAGGTAGAGCATGGCCTGCAGACAGATCGCGAAAGCCAGGAAATTTCGCATCAGGACGAAGTCCAGTGCAAAAAAGCACACGAAATAGGCCAGCAGCGAGGCCAGCGGCGCGATGGTTTTCTTGAGTACGTAGCGATAAAGGAAAGCCAGCGTAATCAGGGACAAGGCAATCTGAAAGTAGGCGAACGGTATTCCAGACTGGTTGGCCAGTATGTTGATGTAACCATATCCGACCTCCTTGCCCCAACTGGCCAAGGTGACACGCGTATTGTAGTAAAGCTCGTAGCCCGCGCGATCACCATTCCAGGTATTCCAGCCATACAGCGCCCACATCAGTAAAAAGACCGGGAAGGTCAGGAGTACCGACAGATACCTGCTATGCACCCGGGCCATACCTCAGGCAATCATCTTCTTGAGGTGGCCGACAATGCTTTCGGTCTTGCCAATACCGAGCAGTTGGCGAATAGCCCGCGAAAGCCTGGATTTCACAGAGAAAAACTTCGGGTGCAGAATGATCTTGGCCACCGCAACCTCGAAGGCGTTATCAATCAACAGCGCCTTGGGGTGCTTCAGGGGGAACTGCATCGGCTGGGTTGGCAGACCACAGAAACGTTCGGTCATGACATCCTGCATGGACGTCCCACCATGCGTGGAGTCATTGTCCACACCAATGTTGGTGATCTGATTGAACGCCGGAACGATACCATATAGATTGTTGGCACGGATCGAAAAACTCATCTGGTAATCCCAGGAGTAGAACCGCCCTGTCGCAGCCTTGGCATCCAGCTCATATTCCACATTGTACTTATCCTGAAAGTACAGCTTTTCATAGGCATACTCTTGGCGAATACGCTCGCGTATATAAGGATCTTGCCAAAGCTGCAGCTCACCATCATAGAACGGGATAAACTTTTTCGACCACGACGCCCAGCCACAGGGCATCATGTTTTTGGTGAATACGTAACTGGAACCGTCTGCCGGTGCATAATGCTTCAGGTAATTGGTACCGCAAATCCACAGTACACGGGTATCATCTTTATACTTTTCCAACAGCTCCTGACAGAACGGGAAGAAGGTGATTTCGGGGAAATTGTCATCTTCCAGGAAGATGGCAAATTCTTCACGCTGCAGCACCCATTTAGCGCCACCCGCAATATTTTCATAGACCCCGACGTTGTGCTCTTCGTACTTCCTGACGACCTCGCAATCCCAGGTGATCGCCTGCTCAATCGCTTCACGGCACGCCGCCACCTGGCGACACTCCTCTTCGCTTCGGCCTCCATCGGAAAGCAAATACAAGCGTGAAGGGGCGACCCTGGCAAGTTGCTTCATGATTTCCAGAGGCTTGTCGATACGCTTGAACAAGAACAAGGCTACCGGAACTTCGAATCTATCCATACAATCGCCTACCTTACACTTCATTACCGGGGCGTCAAAAACCCTGACAACTTACTGATATCCGGGAACTTTTCTGACAAGACTGTAACTGTATACGATCTCGAGCATAGCCGAACTGACCAAGCCAAGCACAACGGAACTGATATCCCAGTTCAACGCAAGGTAAAGCGCACAGAAACAATAGAAGGAAATGATTGATACAATCTGATTTTTCAGCACTAGATTGTAGCACTGATTCGGAACGTAGATAAAATAAATGTGACTACCCACGATCAGATAAGTCAAAATACTGAGACTCAGCAAGACCGAAAGGTAATACGCTTGTTCCATACCTGGTGGAGCAATCCACGCCACCACCCAGTAGCCACCCACTACAACCGACAGAATACAAAGCACACCCACGACCAGTTCAATCTTGATAATCTTGGCGACCAGGTCGCGCCGCGCGCGCCGCACTAACGCCGGGAACAACGCTGCATTGATATTCGACGCCAACAAACTGGGCACCGAGAATATCTTGTTAGCCAGATCATAAATCGCAACTTCGCGCATCCCGAACAAACTGCCAATAATGACTTCGATGCTTTTTTGCTTCAGCGTGTTCGCTGCAGAGGACCAGAAGAAAGGTTGCACTTCAAGCAACAGTGACTTGACCTCCCGGAACGCCGGCAACGCGGCACGCTCACACCCTCGCATGGCAACAGCAAAAGCCGCCATACTCGCCAATACGTTCACCCCCACGACGATTATCGTGTAGACCCCCACATCATCTTGATGGGTGACCAAGAGGAAAATGAACGGCAGCGACAGCAGCTTCAACACCAACTGGATGGTCGTCAGCACTTTCATCTTCTGCATGCCGTGGAAATACCACAGCGGCAGGAACACACTGGACAACACGTTGGCGTACGCCAACACGAAGACCAGCCAGTGCGCCCTCATGAACTCGAAGACCGCCATCAGGATGGCGAAAATCAACGTCGCAGCCAGCAACAGCCAGCTCTTCGCCAGCAACACCCTTGCCATCAAGGCGCCGTGCGCGGCCCTGTCATCCTGGTCCAACGACACCAATTTTGCGGCATGAATATCGAATCCGAAATTGATAACCACCATGAAGTACATAGCAATTCCGGAGGCAAAGACGAACAAGCCGTACGTGTCGACCCCCAATTGATGAATGACATAAGGGTAGATAAGTAAATAGAAAAACGAGTTCATTACCTGCAACACCGTCATGTGCAGGTAGTTACTAATGACTTTCAGGTTGTCGTTATATAATTTTTTAACCTGAACCAGATTCAAAATTCACCTCATGGAGCCCTTGATCAACACTGGATCGACAGACCCACCTCAAGTAAACCGTGCTTTCTTGCCACGCACAAAGAAACGAACCAACGCCACGAATACACCTATTGCGCCGCCGACCACCAGCCCGCCCGCCAGGATCAATACCTTTCTCGGCTTGATCGGCTGATCGGGAACCGCCATCACTCCATCCTGGCGATAAACACGCACATTGGATTCATCTATCTTCAGGTCACTATAAAATGCCATACGCTCTTCAAGGTCACGCAGATTGCGGATAAACGGATCATCTGACTGACGCTTGGCCAAGTTTTCGATTTCTGCCTGAATAGCATCACTACCGCGCATGTAGGTCAGGTCTTCATCCATCCGCGCAGAAAGCTCGGATACACTACCGGTGATGATCGGTGGCTTCTTCAAACCGATCGCCAATGCCACAGTCAGCGCCTCCTTCAACTTTGCAGTCCGATCTTCCCGTTCTTTGCGAGCCGCATCACGCTTACCCGAAATTTCCTGATTCAACATGCTCGCGCGCATCCGCGCATCCGACACCACGTTCTTCACCAGTTCATCCCTGGCGATCAAGCCTGCTGCATTGGCAACTGCGTTACTCCATTTTACCGCCGTTTGCGGATCGCGATCGGTGACACTGACCGCATAACGTGCCGCTGCATCATCTCCCGACTTGGTTACGACCACTGCGCGAGAAAATATCTTGTACAGCACATTGTCAGCTAGCTGTTTCTGGCCGTCAGAAAGCGCCGGAAGATAGACTTCTTCAAATACTTTCCTGCGCACGCCCTCCGACTGAAGGTGACGCGCGTATATATCGTAGACCTCTCTTACCGAAATCGCAGGAAGTCCCGTACTTTCACCGCGCCCGTAGTTCAAAGCGGCAATGTCATTATGAGAAGGGGCAACAATTGCAAGATCTGCCTGATACACAGGTTCACGCGTAAAAGCATACAGCGACGCCGCCAGCAGGAAAGCCAAGGTCACGCCAACTATCATGAACTTCTGACTCCACAAGCTGTAGAACAGCTCACGCAGATCAACTTCCTCACCACTGCGGTATTGCTCGCTAACCATTTGTTTTCCGATCCTTCTTCAACCAGCACTGCTACTTTCAACTCCGCTTTCCGGACGCTGGTTGAGCGACGAGAACCCGGGAGAGATAATTGATGCAGAGGACACCGAACGGCATCCGCAAGGCGGGAGTGTGCAACCCGGAAAAGCCCCGAGCGCGAGCATCTTCATGCCCGAAAGCTGCTCACCGCTAAGAATATCTCATACGATAGTAATAGCAAGAGTGATGGCAACATACCCCCATTTTGCTCACGAATGAAAATCAATAGCAGCTAAAAAGCCCCTAGACCTGTCAAACAGCGGCAACCTGAAGGCCGTTTCTCCAGGCAACGCACCCAGAGGCTAGGTAGAAACCGAGTGATTGCAAAAGTTCCACAATGAGGCAGCCGTTAGTCTTGTCGACTGATTCAGGGAACCTGGACCTGAAGGGGAATACCCCGTGCACTAGCGCTATGCTCGAGGGCCAACGCCAGTGCCCGCTTTGCCTTTGGCTCCCCGTGAACCAACAAGACCCGACCTGCAGCCGCCCGACCCTCCAGGGCGAATCGCACAAGCTCCGCCTGGTCGGCATGAGCAGAGAACCCAGCAACCGTCATGACCTTCAGACGGACCTCATACAGCTGACCGCCCAGGTCGATCTGCACGAAGCCCGGCACCCCCTCACTAGCCTGAATTGCCGCCCCTGCCGTGCCTTTGGCCTGGTAACCCACGAAAATGACCTCATGCCGCGAATCGCCGAGCATGGCCTTGAGATAATTAACGATCCGCCCGCCCGAGCACATGCCATTGCCAGCGATGACGATCGCCGGGCGTGCGGTACTCTTCAGGTAATTGACCACTTGTTGATGCCGGCCGTGGCTATCCACACAAACGAGCTGACTGAAGTCGAGCGGATCGCGCCCTTTCGCCAGTCTTGCCCTGACCTCGGCATTCCAGTAATCGTGAAGGTCACGGTAGACACTAGTGACACGCTGTGCCAAGGGTGAGTCGAGGATGATCGGCAGTTGCAACCAATCGAACGGCTCAGCCCCTCGAACCCCAGCCGAGGCCCCCAGCAGCGCCTTCTGATGAAGGATATCTTCAAGCTCATAGAGCAACTCCTGGGTGCGACCGAGACTGAAAGCCGGAATCAGAACCGTGCCGTTGTCGGCCATGGCGTGATCGATCGCCGCCGCCAACTTTTGCCGGCGCTCGCTACGCTCGGTGTGCAGCCGATCACCATAGGTGCTTTCGAGCACCAGCACGTCGGCACGCTCCGGCGGCTGCACGGCGCGCAACAGAGGATTACCGCCACTGCCCAGATCCCCCGAGAACACCCAACGGCTATCGCGCTCACCTTCACCCACGCGCACATCACACTCGACATAAGCGGAGCCCAGCAAATGGCCTGCGCGCTGCAAACGAATACGGCACTCGAGGCCAGGACGTAGGACGACATCGTGCCAATGCCCGAACGGCACCGGCACGATCAGCTCAGCGAGAATGTCGAGATAACGCGCCACATGTGTCGGCTCGCGGCTGACGCTCAACTTGTAGGCATCCTCCAACACCAGCGGAAGAAGCTTGGCAGAGGGCTCACTACAAAGGATCGGGCCTCTGTAACCGGCTGCCAGCAACGCAGGGATGCGGCCAACATGGTCGAGATGCACATGGGTGAGAATGAGCACTTGAACGCCGCTCACCCCAAAAGCCAGGGGGGCGGCGCCTGCACCCGGCGATGCATCAGCACCCTGCTCCAGGCCACAATCGATCAGCAGGCTGGTAGCGTGGTCAAGGTGAAGCTGATGACAAGACCCGGTTACACCTTGGGTACCGCCGTGGTGAGAGAGGAACGGGAATTCCATACTGCTACACACTCGCCTGGCCGACAACGAAGTGCACTATTACCTCATGGCAGCCACGCCGGGCATAGGTGATACCTTCCCAAGCAGTGGTAGGAAATATCCTCAATTACCGCTTAATGCAGCCTGACGGGCCGAAGCGCGAATCTTGCGCTTGCTTCGCTGTAAGCCGTAGGCGCCCAATAACGGGCCGACAGCCAAGCCGATGACCAGCGCCGCCAGCACCAGCACCGCAACCGGCATTGCCGGTGCCGCCCAGCCAAACAGGACCAGCGAGACCGTTTGCTGATTCTCCAGCACGAAGAACAACACCACAGCCGCCAACAGCAGCACGAACAACGCCGCCAGGGCGCGCTTGAGGTTACGCATCAGACTGCTCCTTTATGATCAGGCCTCGGCCTCATCTTCTTCATTGACCCGGTCGCGCAGCTCCTTACCCGGTTTGAAGTGCGGCACGAATTTGCCTTCGAGGCTGACCGACTGGCCAGTTTTCGGATTACGGCCGACGCGGGGCGCACGATAGTGCAGCGAGAAGCTGCCAAAACCGCGAATCTCGATGCGATCGCCCGTAGCCAGGCATTGTGACATCTGCTCAAGCATGGTCTTGATGGCCAACTCTACATCTTTCGAGGAGAGCAGCCCCTGATGGGTGACAATACGTTCGATCAGCTCCGACTTCGTCATATTTTTCCCTTCGTTATCAAGCAGCTAGATCATTGCTTAACCAGTTTGTAGCACGCCCTGCGCGATTTGAACAGGCCGGTTCTTGACTTAATAAAAAAATTCAAGATTGAAGTTATACTAAATGGGTCTAGGGCATGAGTGATCAGTAGCCGCCCCCACCGCCGCTGGGCCCTGCAAATTACAGACACAAAAAAAGGGCGACCCGAGGGTCGCCCTTTTTTACCGATCAAACAGAACTCAGTTCTGCTTGGCCATTGCTTCGCGCAGCAGCGCAGCCATGGTGGTGTCGGCAGCCGCTTCCGGAGCGTTTTTCAGGCTCTGGATGGCTTCGCGCTCTTCAGCGTCGTCTTTCGATTTGATCGACAGGCTGATAACGCGGGACTTGCGGTCAACGCTGATGATCTTGGCTTCGATCTCTTCGCCTTCCTTCAGAACGTTACGCGCGTCTTCAACGCGGTCACGGCTGATTTCGGAAGCTTTCAGAGTAGCTTCGATGTCGTCGGCCAGGGTGACGATGGCGCCTTTGGCGTCAACTTCTTTCACGATGCCCTTGACGATAGCGCCCTTGTCATTGACAGCAACGAAGTTGGAGAACGGATCGTCTTCCAGCTGCTTGATGCCCAGGGAGATGCGCTCGCGCTCTGGGTCGACCGACAGGATGACGGTTTCCAGCTCGTCGCCCTTCTTGAAACGACGTACGGCTTCTTCGCCGGTTTCGTTCCAGGAGATGTCGGACAGGTGAACCAGGCCGTCGATGCCGCCGTCCAGACCAATGAAGATACCGAAGTCGGTGATCGACTTGATGGTACCGGTGATCTTGTCACCCTTGTTGAACTGGCCGGAGAAGTCTTCCCATGGGTTGGACTTGCACTGCTTGATGCCCAGGGAGATACGACGACGCTCTTCGTCGATGTCCAGAACCATGACTTCCACTTCGTCGCCAACCTGAACGACTTTCGACGGGTGGATGTTCTTGTTGGTCCAGTCCATTTCGGAAACGTGTACCAGACCTTCAACGCCTTCTTCCAGCTCAGCGAAGCAGCCGTAGTCGGTCAGGTTGGTAACGCGAGCTTGTACGCGAGTACCTTCTGGGTAGCGGGCAGTGATAGCAACCCACGGATCTTCGCCCATCTGCTTCAGACCCAGCGAAACGCGGTTGCGCTCACGGTCGAACTTCAGAACGCGAACGTCGACTTCGTCGCCAACGTTAACGATTTCGGAAGGATGCTTGATGCGCTTCCAGGCCATGTCGGTGATGTGCAGCAGGCCGTCGATACCGCCCAGGTCCACGAAGGCGCCGTAGTCGGTGAGGTTCTTGACGATACCTTTGACTTGTTGGCCTTCCTGCAGGGTCTCCAGCAGGGCTTCGCGCTCGGCGCTGTTCTCGGCTTCCAGCACGCTGCGACGGGAAACGACAACGTTGTTGCGCTTCTGGTCCAGCTTGATGACCTTGAATTCCAGCTCTTTGCCTTCCAGGTGGGTGGTGTCGCGCACAGGGCGGACATCAACCAGGGAGCCCGGCAGGAACGCACGGATGCCGTTAACGTCGACAGTGAAGCCGCCTTTAACCTTACCGTTGATAACGCCCTTGACCACTTCTTCGGCGGCGAAAGCTGCTTCCAGAACAATCCAGCACTCGGCGCGCTTGGCTTTTTCACGGGACAGTTTGGTTTCGCCAAAGCCGTCTTCGACCGCGTCCAGCGCAACGTGAACTTCGTCACCGACCTTGATGGTCAGCTCGCCAGCTTCGTTGTAGAACTGCTCGAGCGGGATGACGCCCTCGGACTTCAGGCCAGCGTGTACGGTAACCCAGTCGCCGTCGATGTCGACAACGATACCGGTGATGATCGCACCCGGCTGAAGATTGAGGGTTTTCAGGCTTTCTTCAAAGAGTTCTGCAAAGCTTTCGCTCATTTTAATTCCTGTAGATTTGGGCGAAACAGACGCCCCTCGCCACATTCCAGACAATGTGGGTTTCGTTATGTAAAGGAAAGCCGGCAGGACGTTGACTGGTGCACCTGCCTGCTCTCCTGGCTATCAGTTAAAGGTCGCGAAGCGCGATCTCACTCCTGATACGTTCCAACACCTGCTCGATGGACAACTCGGTAGAGTCCAACTGAATGGCATCAGCCGCTGGTTTCAGCGGGGCCACTGCACGCTGGGTGTCACGCTCATCGCGTGCACGAATCTCATCCAGCAGACTCGACAGACTAACATCTTCCCCCTTGCCCTTCAACTGCAGGTAACGGCGACGTGCCCGCTCCTCCGCACTGGCGGTGAGAAACACCTTCAAAGGCGCGTCCGGGAACACCACGGTACCCATGTCGCGACCATCGGCGATTAGGCCCGGCGCTTCGCGGAATGCGCGCTGGCGCATCAGCAAGGCATCGCGCACGGCAGGCAGCGAAGCCACCATCGAGGCGCCCGCACCGACGGTTTCGGTACGGATGACGTTACTGACGTCCTCGCCTTCGAGGATGATTTGTTGCAGCTTACCGGGCTCGGCCGCGATGAACTGCACATCCAGATGGGCGGCAAGCTGCTTGAGCAGCTCTTCGTTGGTCAGGTCGACGCCGTGATTGCTGGCATTGAAGGCCAGCAAACGATAAAGCGCGCCGGAATCCAGCAACCGCCAGCCCAGCTCGCGGGCCAGCAGGCCGGCAACCGTGCCTTTACCCGAGCCGCTTGGCCCGTCGATGGTGATGACTGGCGCCTGGGCACTCACGACTTGCCCTCTTCAGCCACACGAATGCCGACCTCGGCGCACAGCGCCAGGAAGTTGGGGAACGAGGTGGCGACGTTGGCGCAGTCATGGATGCGGATCGGCGCACTGGCGCGCAGCGAGGCAACGCTGAACGCCATGGCGATACGGTGATCACCGTGGCCATGCACCTCACCGCCGCCGATCTGGCCACCGTCGATGATGATGCCATCCGGGGTCGGTTCGCACTTCACGCCCAGGCTGATCAGGCCATCGGCCATCACCTGGATGCGGTCGGATTCCTTGACCCGCAACTCCTCAGCCCCGCGCAGCACGGTGCGCCCTTCGGCGCAGGCAGCAGCAACGAACAGCACCGGGAATTCGTCGATAGCCAGCGGCACCAGGTGCTCAGGGATGTCGATACCCTTGAGCTGGGCGCCGCGCACACGCAGGTCGGCCACAGGTTCGCCGCCGACTTCACGCTGGTTCTCCAGGGTGATGTCGCCGCCCATCAGGCGCAGGATGTCAATCACGCCGGTACGGGTCGGGTTGATGCCGACATGCTCAAGCACCAGCTCCGAGCCTTGGGCGATCGAGGCCGCCACCAGGAAGAATGCCGCCGACGAGATGTCGGCCGGCACTTCGATGCGGGTTGCAGTGAGCTTGCCGCCGGACTGCAGCGAAGCCACCGGGCCGTTGGACTCGACCGAATAACCAAAGCCGCGCAGCATGCGCTCGGTGTGATCACGGGTCGGCGCAGGCTCGGTGACCGTGGTCTTGCCTTCGGCATACAGGCCAGCCAGCAGCAGGCAGGATTTGACCTGGGCACTGGCCATCGGCAGCGTGTAGGTGAGCGCCTTGAGCGGATGGCCACCGCGAATGGTCAGCGGCGGACGGCCTTCAGGGCCGGTCTCGACCACTGCACCCATTTCGCGCAGCGGGTTGGCCACACGGTTCATCGGGCGCTTGGACAGCGAGGCGTCACCGGTCATGGTCACGTCGAACGACTGACCGGCCAGCAGGCCGGAGAGCAGGCGCATCGAGGTGCCGGAGTTGCCCACGTAGATTGGCCCAGGTGGCGGCTTGAGGCCGTGCAGGCCAACGCCGTGGATGGTCACGCGACCGTGGTTCGGGCCTTCGATGACCACCCCCATGTCACGGAAAGCCTGCAAGGTCGCCAGCGCATCCTCACCTTCAAGGAAGCCTTCGACCTCGGTCGTGCCTTCGGCCAGCGAGCCGAGCATGATCGAGCGGTGGGAAATCGACTTGTCGCCCGGTACACGGATTCGCCCGGACAGGCGGCCACCCGGTTGGGCCAGGAAAATCAGATCGTTGGCGTTCATAGCGTCCACATAGGCCCGGCGGGCCAGGATTTTACTGAAATGCTCGCGGGCAACACGCGCGCGGGTGAACACACCCAGCAGCTGGTGCCCGTCCCCTGCATCGATCGCGTCGCGCAAGGCGTCGAGATCGCTGCGATATGTATCTAACGTGCGCAGGACAGCTTCGCGGTTGGCGAGGAAGATGTCGTGCCACATGGTCGGGTCGCTGCCGGCGATTCTCGTGAAATCGCGGAAGCCTCCCGCAGCGTACCGGAAGATCTCGAGGTTTTCATTGCGCTTGGCCAGCGAATCGACCAGGCCGAAGGCCAGCAGGTGTGGCAGATGGCTGGTGGCGGCCAGCACTTCGTCGTGCCGCTCGACCGGCATGTGCTCGACATCGGCATCCAATGCACGCCACAGGCGGTCGACCTTGGCCAAGGCGTCCGGGTCGGTTTCCGGCAGCGGCGTGAGAATGACCTTGTGGCGGCGGAACAGGGTGGCATTGGAGGCCTCTACCCCGCTTTGCTCGGAACCGGCGATCGGGTGACCGGGAACGAAGCGCGACAGGCGCGCACCAAAGACCTCGCGCGCGGCACGCACCACATTGCCCTTGGCGCTGCCGACGTCAGTGATGACAGCATCACCGAGGTCGAGCTGGGCCAGGCGTGCAAGGAGTTTTTCCATGGCCAGGATGGGTACGGCCAGCTGGATAACGTCGGCACCGACACAGGCGGCGGCAAGATCTTCTTCGCAGCGATCGACCACACCCAGGGCCACGGCCTGCTTGCGCGAAGGGGCATCCAGATCGACACCGACCACTTCGCGGCACAGGCCGCTTTCGCGCAGGCCCTTGGCAAAGGAGCCGCCGATCAGGCCCAGGCCTACGACGACGAGGCGACCGATGAGCGGTGCGGGTTTGGTTATTACTGCATCTACCACTTGTGCGAACCCTGTTCAGAAATCAAGACAGTCTTTGAGACCGCAAGGGCTGCTGCGTACCCCTTCGCGGGGCAAGCCCGCTCCCACAGGTACAACAATGCCCCCGCGAAGGGGTACGCAGCAGCCCCAGCGGCCTTCAGTCAAAGCACCGCCTTCGGATAAGACCCCAACACCTTCAGCCCCACAGCCTCCTGGCTGATCGCCTCCAGCACCGCCTTGATCAGCGGGTCACGGTGGTGACCAACGAAGTCAATGAAGAACACGTAGGTCCACTTGCCGCTGCGCGACGGACGGGTCTCGATGCGGGTGAGGTCGATACCGTTCTCGTGGAACGGCACCAACAGCTCGTGCAAGGCACCCGGCTTGTTGCTCATCGAGACGATGATCGAAGTCTTGTCGTCGCCGGTCGGTGGCACTTCCTGGCTGCCGATCATCAAGAAGCGCGTCGAGTTGTCCGGGCGGTCTTCGATCTTCTCGGCCAGACGGGTCAGGCCGTACAGGTTTGCCGCCATGTCGCCGGCGATCGCTGCCGAATTCCATTCACCCTTGACCCGTTTGGCCGCCTCGGCGTTGCTCGAAACCGCGACACGCTCGACGTTCGGGTAATGCGCATCCAGCCACTTGCGGCACTGGGCCAGGGACTGGGCGTGGGAGTAGATGCGGGTGATGCTGTCGGTCTTGGTGTTCTCGCCCACCAGCAAATGGTGGTGGATGCGCAGCTCGACCTCACCGCAAATCACCATATCGTGTTCGAGGAAGCTATCCAGGGTGTGGCTGACCGCACCCTCGGTGGAGTTTTCCACCGGCACCACGCCGAAGTTGACGGCACCGGCCGCCACTTCGCGGAACACTTCGTCGATGGCCGCCATCGGGCGGCTGATCACGGCATGGCCGAAGTGCTTCATCGCTGCTGCCTGGGTGAAGGTACCTTCAGGCCCCAGGTAGGCGATTTTCAGCGGCTCTTCCAGGGCCAGGCAGGACGACATGATCTCGCGGAACAGCCGCGCCATCTCTTCGTTGCCCAGCGGCCCCTTGTTGCGCTCCATCACCCGCTTGAGCACGGCTGCTTCACGCTCAGGGCGATAGAACACCGGCTTTTCACCCTCGGCGAGCGAGGCGGTCTTGACCCTGGCCACTTCCTGGGCGCAACGGGCACGCTCGCTGATCAGCTCGAGGATCTTCTCGTCGAGGCTGTCGATGCGTACGCGCAGCGCCTTGAGCTCGTGTTCGGACATCAGCCGTGCTCCTTCTCGAATTCGGCCATGTAGCCAACCAGCGCCTCAACCGCTTCCAGGCCCAGGGCGTTGTAGATCGAGGCACGCATGCCGCCGACCGAACGATGGCCCTTGAGGTTGAGCAAGCCACGGGCGTCGGCACCGGCCAGGAAGGCCTTGTCCAGGCGCTCGTCGGCCAGGCGGAACGGCACGTTCATCCACGACCGGGCGTTGAGGCTGATCGGGTTGGTGTAGAAGTCGCTGGCATCGATGAAGCTGTACAGGCGGTCTTTCTTGGCGCGGTTGCGCTGCTCCATGGCCTCGACGCCACCCTGCTCCTTGAGCCACTCGAAGACCAGGCCCGAGAGGTACCAGGAATAGGTAGCCGGGGTGTTGTACATCGAGCCGTTGTCAGCCGAGACCTTGTAGTCGAGCATGGTCGGGCAGCTGCTGCGGGCATGGCCCAGCAGGTCTTCGCGAACGATCACCACCACCAAGCCGCTTGGGCCGATGTTCTTCTGCGCGCCGGCGTAGATCAGGCCGAACTGCGACACGTCGATCGGGCGGGAGAGGATATCGGACGACATGTCGACCACCAGCGGAACATCACCGGTCTCTGGCACCCAGTCGAACTGCAGGCCACCAATGGTCTCGTTAGACGCATAGTGAACGTAGGCTGCGTTCTTGGTCAGGTTCCAGTCATTCTGCCCCGGGATGGCCAGGTAGTCGTAGGGCTTGGCGCTGGCGGCAACATTGATATTGCCGAAACGACGCCCTTCCTCGATGGCCTTCTTCGACCAGATACCGGTCTCGATATAGTCGGCGGTACCGTTTTCCGGCAGCAGGTTCAGCGGAATTTCAGCGAACTGCTGGCTGGCGCCGCCCTGCAGGAACAGGACCTTGTAGTTGGAGGGGACGGACAGCAGGTCACGCAGGTCCTGCTCGGCCTTCTCGGCGATGGCAACGTAATCGTCGCTGCGATGGCTCATTTCCATCACCGACAAACCCTTGCCACGCCAGTCCAGCATTTCGGCCTGGGCGCGCTGCAGGACAGCGTCAGGAAGCGCGGCAGGGCCTGCGCAGAAGTTAAAGGCTCGTTTGCTCACATCCACTCTCGCTCTAATAGATCTAAACAGCTAGTTCTGCGGGAACCCTGTGGGAGCGGGCTTGCCCCGCGAACACCGGCGAAGCCGGTGCCAAACACCGCGCCGCCTGGTCACGGGCAAGCCCGCTCCCACAGGGCCAGGCATTGCCCGGCCTAATCAGTCAAACGGGGCGACCTTGGTCGCCCCGTTCGGGTTTACGCTTGCTTACTCCTGCGGGGCCTCTTCGGCACCCGCAGCGTCTTCATTGTCTGGCGCTTCAGCCTCGACGCCCTCCTCGTCCGTCTCGATCACCTCATCGAGTTCGTCCTCGGATGGCTCCTGGATACGCTCCAGGCCTACCAGCGTTTCGTCAGCCGCCAGCTTGATCAGCGTAACACCCTGGGTGTTACGGCTCAGGCTGGAAACTTCGCCAACCCGTGTCCGCACCAAGGTGCCCTGGTCCGAGATGAGCATGATCTCTTCGCCTTCCTGGACCTGGATGGCACCGATCAACAGACCGTTGCGACCCTTGGTACCCATGGCGATCACGCCCTGGCCACCACGGCCGCGACGCGGGAACTTGGACAGCGGCGTACGCTTGCCGAAGCCACGCTCGGAGGCGGTGAGGATCTGCGCGCCGGATTCCGGGATCAGCATCGAAATGATCTGCTGCCCCTTGCCCAGCTTCATGCCGCGCACACCACGGGCGGTACGGCCCATTTCGCGCACCACGCTCTCGGCGAAGCGGATCACCTTGCCGGCGTCGGAGAACATCATGACTTCTTTGGCACCATCGGTGATGGCCGCAGCAATCAGGGTGTCTCCTTCTTTCAGCTTCAGGGCGATCAGGCCGTTGGAGCGCGGACGGGCGAACTGCACCAGCGGGGTTTTCTTGACGGTACCGGACGCAGTCGCCATGAAGATGTACGCGCCAGTCGGCTCAGCCACCCACTCTGGGGTGTCGCCGTCTTCTTCGTCGACTTCTTCGACCTCTACCACTTCACCTTCGATCACACCCTCGTCGCCGTCTTCCAGCTCTTCATCCGGATCGGCGCTTTGCTGCAAGGCTTCGAGGTCGATCTGCAGCATGGCGGTGATGCGCTCACCTTCCTCCAGCGGCAGCAGGTTGACCAACGGGCGGCCACGGGCGGCACGGGAGGCCTCGGGGATCTCGTAGGTCTTCTTCCAGTACACCTTGCCCTTGCTGGAGAACAGCAACAGGGTGGCGTGGCTGTTGGCGACCAACAGGTGCTCGATGTAGTCTTCGTCCTTCACGCCAGTCGCCGACTTGCCCTTGCCGCCACGGCGCTGGGCCTGGTAGGCGGACAGCGGCTGGGTCTTGGCGTAGCCACCGTGGGAGATGGTCACCACGCGCTCTTCTTCCGGGATCATGTCGCCGTAGTTGAGGTCATGGCTGGCGTTGAGGATTTCGGTACGGCGAACATCGCCGTATTCGGCGCGGATCGCTTCAAGCTCTTCGCGGATCACTTCCATCAGGCGCTCGGCGCTGCTGAGGATGCGGATCAGTTCGCCGATCTGCTCGAGAATCTCCTGGTACTCGGCCAGCAGCTTCTCATGCTCCAGGCCAGTCAGGCGGTGCAGACGCAGGTCGAGGATCGCCTGGGCCTGTTCCGGCGACAGGTAATACTTGCCGTCGCGCAGGCCGTATTGCTCTGGCAGGTCTTCAGGGCGGCAGGAATCGGCGCCTGCGCGCTCGACCATGACCTGCACGGCGCTGGATTCCCAGGCAGTGGCAATCAACGCTTCCCTGGCTTCCGATGGCGTCGGCGAGGCCTTGATCAGGGCGATGACCGGGTCGATGTTGGACAGCGCAACCGCCTGACCTTCAAGGATGTGGCCACGTTCGCGGGCCTTGCGCAGCTCGAACACGGTACGGCGCGTGACCACTTCACGACGGTGACGGACGAACGCTTCGAGCAGGTCCTTGAGGTTGAGCAGACGCGGGCGACCATCGATCAGCGCCACGACGTTGATACCGAACACGCTCTGCAGCTGGGTTTGCTGGTAGAGGTTGTTGAGCACCACCTCCGGCACCTCGCCGCGACGCAGCTCGATGACGATGCGCATACCGTCCTTGTCGGACTCGTCGCGCAGCTCGGTGATGCCTTCGATCTTCTTCTCTTTGACCAGCTCGGCGATCTTCTCGATCAGACGCGCCTTGTTCAGCTGGTACGGCAGCTCGGTGACGACGATCTGCTGACGACCACCGACCTTGTCGATGTCTTCGATCTCGGAGCGGGCGCGCATGTAGATGCGGCCACGGCCGGTACGGTAGGCCTCGATGATGCCCTGACGGCCGTTGATGATACCGGCAGTCGGGAAGTCCGGCCCAGGGATGAACTGCATCAGTTCATCGATGGTGACTTCCGGGTTGTCGATCAGCGCCAGGCAGCCATCGATGACTTCACCGAGGTTGTGCGGCGGAATGTTGGTCGCCATGCCCACGGCGATACCGCTGGAGCCGTTGACCAGCAGGTTGGGGATCCGGGTCGGCATGACCGCCGGGATCTGCTCGGTGCCGTCATAGTTGGGCACCCAGTCGACGGTCTCTTTATGCAGGTCGGCCAGCAGCTCGTGGGCCAGCTTGGACATGCGCACTTCGGTGTATCGCATGGCCGCAGCGTTGTCGCCGTCGACCGAACCGAAGTTGCCCTGACCATCGACCAGCAGGTAGCGCAGCGAGAACGGCTGGGCCATACGCACGATGGTGTCGTAGACCGCAGTGTCGCCGTGCGGGTGGTACTTACCGATCACGTCACCGACCACACGGGCGGACTTCTTGTACGGTTTGTTCCAGTCGTTGCCCAGTTCGCTCATCGCATAGAGAACGCGACGATGCACGGGCTTCAAGCCGTCACGTGCATCGGGCAGCGCTCGCCCGACAATCACGCTCATCGCGTAGTCGAGGTAAGACTGTCTCAGTTCGTCTTCGATATTGACCGGGAGGATTTCTTTGGCCAGTTCGCCCATGAGAAGCCTGATTCCTTTTTCTGGTGAAACTTCGCAGCGCCATCAAGGGCCGAACGAAGCTCGCCGCCGCGACGCGCAGTGGTGCGACGACTTACGACAAATCAATGAGTTGTGCCATGGATCTGCGCAAATTTGGCCGCCGTGATGGGCGGTCTTGGAAACTGCCGGATGTTATCACAAAGGCGGTGCTGGTGGGGAGATGTGTAGGAGCGGCCTAGCCGGGCGCCGGACCGGTCGGAAAGGGGCGCCGCAGCGGCCCCAGGATTTGTGTTGCGACATAGATTGCTGGGGCCTTGCGCGCCCCTTTCCGACCGGTCCGGCGCCCCGGCAAGGCCGCTCCTACAGAAATCAATGCAAACGCTTGCGACACATCAGCTGGGCCAGCTTGGCGGCATCCGGGCGCTCGACCACGCCCCTTTCGGTCACGATCACGTCGATCAGGTCAGCCGGGGTCACGTCGAATACCGGGTTGAATACCTCGACATCCGGCGCCACACGGGTTCCGGCGTAATCCAGCAGCTCGTCAGCATCGCGCTCTTCGAGCGGAATGTCCTCGCCCGTGGCCAGGTTCAGGTCGATGCTGGTGCTCGGCGCCACCACCATAAAGCGCACACCGTGGTGCATGGCACTGACCGCCAGCTGGTAAGTGCCGATCTTGCTGGCCACATCGCCATTGGCGGCGATGCAGTCGGCACCGACCACCACCCAGGTAATGCCTTTGCTCTTCATCAAGTGGGCCAGGGCCGAATCGGCACACAGAGTCACCGGAATGCCTTCGTTGGCCAGCTCCCAGGCGGTCAGGCGCGCGCCTTGGAGCCAGGGCCGGGTTTCGCCGGCGTATACGCGCTCGACCATGCCCTCCAGGTACCCCGCGCGGATCACCCCCAGCGCGGTGCCAAAACCGCCGCTGGCCAGGGCACCGGCATTGCCGTAGGTAAGCAGGGTCTGGGCATTGCCCTGATGACGGCGAATCAGTTCGATGCCGTGCTGGGCCATGGTCAGGTTGGCTTCGCGATCGCTTTCATGGATCGCCACCGCCTCGGCCTCCAGCATCGCCAGCACGTCGTCTTCCGGGCGCAGACGCTGCAGGCGCTCGCGCATGCGGTTCAGTGCCCAGAACAGGTTGGCAGCGGTGGGGCGCGCCTCGGCCAGGCTGAGGAAGTCTTCTTCCAGGTCCAGCTCCCAGTCGCCACCCTCGGCCAGGCGCTCTTCCAGGGCCAGGACCAGGCCGTAGGCCGCGGCAATGCCGATGGCCGAAGCGCCACGTACGGCCATGTCACGGATCGCGGCCACTACCTGCGCGACATTGTCGCAGGCCAGCCAAACCTCCTGCGACGGCAGCAGACGCTGGTCGAGCAGATGCAGGACGCCGCCTTGCCAGCGGATCGCGGTCACCTTCTCCGCCGCCAAAAGTCGCTCGCGCATCGCCTCTCCCCGTCGTTCGGATATCAAAAGCCGGCGATTATAGCGACCCTCGGCCTTGAGCGCTCGGGTATACTCCGGCCCAATTTAGCGAAGTTTCAGAGGACTCTTAAATGAGCAACGTCGACCACGCCGAAATTGCCAAGTTCGAAGCCTTGGCCCACCGCTGGTGGGACCGTGAAAGCGAGTTCAAGCCGCTGCATGAAATCAACCCGTTGCGCGTCAACTGGATCGACGAGCGGGTCGGCCTGGCTGGCAAGAAGGTACTGGACGTAGGTTGCGGTGGCGGCATTCTCAGCGAATCCATGGCCCTGCGCGGCGCCACGGTGACCGGCATCGACATGGGCGAGGCACCGCTGGCGGTTGCCCAACTGCACCAGCTGGAATCCGGCGTCGAAGTGGAGTACCGGCAGATCACCGCCGAAGCCCTGGCCGAAGAGATGCCCGAGCAGTTCGACGTGGTCACCTGCCTGGAAATGCTCGAACACGTCCCCGACCCGTCGTCGGTGATCCGTGCCTGCTACCGCATGGTCAAGCCTGGCGGGCAGGTGTTCTTCTCGACCATCAACCGCAACCCCAAGGCCTACCTGCTGGCCATCGTCGGCGCCGAGTACATCCTCAAGATGCTGCCGCGCGGCACCCACGACTTCAAGAAGTTCATCCGCCCCTCGGAGCTTGGCGCCTGGAGCCGCGCTGCCGGCCTTGAAGTCAAGGACATCATTGGCCTGACCTACAACCCGCTGACCAAGCACTACAAGCTCTGCGGCGATGTGGACGTCAACTACATGATCCAGACCCTGCGCGAGGAATGAGCATGCGTTTGCGAGCAGTACTCTTCGACATGGACGGCACCCTGCTCGACACGGCGCCGGACTTCATCGCCATCTGCCAGGCCATGCTTGCCGAACGCGGCTTGCCAGCAATCGACGACAACCTGATTCGTGGGGTGATTTCCGGCGGTGCCCGTGCCATGGTCGCCGTCACCTTTGCCATGGACCCGGAGGCCGAAGGCTTCGAGGCCCTGCGCCTGGAGTTTCTGGAGCGCTACCAGCGCGACTGCGCGGTGCACAGCAAGCTGTTCGACGGCATGGCCGAGCTCTTGGCCGACATCGAGAAAGGCAATCTGCTGTGGGGCGTGGTCACCAACAAGCCAGTGCGCTTCGCTGAGCCGATCATGCAGCGCCTGGGCCTGGCCGAGCGTTCGGCACTGTTGATCTGCCCGGACCACGTGAAGAACAGCAAGCCTGACCCCGAGCCGCTGATCCTGGCCTGCAAGACGCTGAACCTGGACCCGGCCAGCGTATTGTTCGTCGGCGACGACCTGCGCGACATTGAGTCTGGCCGCGACGCCGGCACCCGCACGGCGGCGGTGCGCTACGGCTATATTCATCCAGAAGACAACCCGAACAACTGGGGTGCCGACGTGGTGGTGGACCACCCGCTGGAACTGCGCAAGGTGATCGACAGCGCGCTGTGCGGCTGCTGATCGAGACCTGGAGTCAGCAGGGCCTGTGGGAGCGGGCTTGCCCCGCGAACACGGGCGAAGCCCGTGCCATCCTCCG
Source organism: Pseudomonas sp. E1MeOHC2 (assembly GCF_058745025.1). Taxonomy (NCBI): domain Bacteria; kingdom Pseudomonadati; phylum Pseudomonadota; class Gammaproteobacteria; order Pseudomonadales; family Pseudomonadaceae; genus Pseudomonas; species Pseudomonas sp. E1MeOHC2. Next base: position 3,805,201 of record NZ_CP196675.1, on the reverse strand, counting down.
CGCCGCCTGCTTCGCGGGGCAAGCCCGCTCCCACAAGGAACGGCACAGCCCAATGAACAAGGGAAAAATCTGATGTTCGACTACACCGCCCGTCCCGACCTGCTGCAAGGCCGGGTCATCCTGATCACCGGTGCCGGCCGCGGCATCGGTGCCGCTGCCGCCAAGGCCTACGCTGCACTGGGTGCCACCGTGCTGCTGCTGGGCAAGACCGAGGCCAACCTCAACGAGGTCTACGACCAGATCGAGGCCGCCGGGCACCCACAACCGGTGGTCATCCCGTTCAACCTGGAAACCGCCCTGCCCCACCAGTACGACGAGCTGGCGGTCATGATCGAAGACCAGTTCGGGCGCCTCGACGGCTTGCTCAACAACGCCTCGATCATCGGCCCGCGCACACCCCTGGAGCAGTTGTCGGGTGACAACTTCATGCGTGTGATGCACATCAACGTCGATGCCACCTTCATGCTCACCAGCACCCTGCTACCGCTGCTCAAGCTGTCGGAGGATGCCTCAGTGGTGTTCACCTCCAGCAGTGTCGGGCGTAAAGGCCGGGCCTACTGGGGTGCCTACGGTGTCTCGAAGTTCGCCACCGAAGGCCTGATGCAGACCTTGGCCGACGAATTGGAAGGGGTTGCGCCGGTGCGCTCGAACAGCATCAACCCAGGCGCCACGCGCACGGCGATGCGGGCCCAGGCCTACCCCAGCGAGAACCCGCTGAACAACCCGCTGCCTGAGGAGATCTTGCCGGTGTACCTGTACCTGATGGGGCCGGACAGTACCGGGGTGAATGGGCAGGCGTTCAACGCGCAGTGATTTGTGGGTTGCCGGTGCTGGCCTCTTCACGGGCAAGCCCGCCCCCACAGGATTTGCACGATGCCAGAAGGCAGTGACAACCCTGTGGGAGCGGGCCCGCCAAGAGGCCGGTACCGGTGAACCCTCAGCCAGCTACCAACGCCGGCCGCACCCGCCCCTGCTGACGCCCCTCCAGCTGCATGCAGCGTTCCAGAAACAGGTACATGCAGTCGTAACTCTTGCAGATCGCCCGGCGCAATTCGGTACGCAGCCCCAGCGTCGGGTTCTCCCCCGCCAAGGTACAGATGATTTCCAGCGCTTCCCACGGATGCGCATCGTCATACTGCGCATGCATTTTCAGCCACTTCATGGCGCGCTTGCGCTGATCCTCAGGGAAGCCCATGGCGTAGGTCTCACTCGCGCACACCACCGCCGACCATTCTCCGGTCGCGCCTTCGATGGCGTAGTTGGTGGCCGCCATGGAAATCGCCAGGTTCTCGGTGGCGCACACCCGCCAGCACCAGTCATTGAGCCCGTTCAATTCAGGCGGCACTTCCTGAGCCTGCAACTGGTGCAAATGAACGCCATGGGCATGACACCAATGCACCCAGTAGTCGGCATGGTTGAGTTCGACGCGGATGTTGCGCATCAACCAGCGCCGCGCCATGTCTTCGCCAGGGTGCCGGCCATAGCGGGTTTTGGTCAGGTTGTGGGCCATGTACAGCGAGAATTGCTCGACCACCGGCCAGCCACCGATCAGGTACTGACGAATGGTCGAGGGTTTGAGCTGACCATCGCGCAGGCGTTCGTAAAGCTCATGCTCCACCACCCGGCGCTTGCTCTCACGGCACTCTTCAATCAGTTGCTGGGCCCATTGAGGGTAACTGGCGGGGTCCATCAATGGCCCGATACGAACGAATGCATCAATCACTTTGAGCTCCTTGATCCTTGTGATTTTTCGGACGTTTGTGTCAGCGAAAGCCGCTGTCTAGCTAGCGAAACGTGCCAGGTGCCCGTTGCAACAGAGGCCTTGCGGCGATCCGCTGGCGCTGCAGACTGTCACAGGTGAACACCTGAGGGCGCTCGATCAGATAGCCCTGGGCGTAATCCACACCGATTTCCTGCAGGGCCTGCTCGATCAAAGGGGTTTCGACAAACTCGGCAATGGTCCGTTTACCCATCACATGGCCGATATGGTTGATGACCTCGACCATGGCTCGATTGATCGGGTCATCTAGCATGTCTTTGACGAAACTGCCGTCGATCTTCAGAAAATCCACAGGTAAATGCTTCAAATAGGCGAACGACGACATGCCGGCACAGAAGTCGTCGAGCGAGAAGCGGCAACCCAGCCCTTTCAGCTCATTGATAAAGCGAATGGCACTGCCAAGGTTGGCAATGGCGCTGGTTTCGGTGATCTCGAAACAGATCATCCGCGGCGGGATAGCGTACTCGACGAACAAGCGCTGCAGGTACTCGAGGAACTTGTCGTCACCGATACTCGACCCCGACAAGTTGATCGCGCACATGGACAGCGGGCCTTCACGCCCTTCGTCCAGGCACTGGCGAATGACCTGAAACACATTGCGCACCACCCAGCGGTCGAGGGCGGTCATCAAGCCATAGCGCTCGGCTGCCGGGATGAAACTGCTGGGCAGGATGGTACGGCCGCTCTCGTCATGCAGGCGCAGCAGGATCTCGATATGGCCAGGGCCTTCGATGACCTTCAGTGCGGCGATTTCCTGGGCATACAGGCAGAAGCGGTTTTCTTCCAGCGCCACATGCAAGCGCTGGATCCAGGCCATCTCGCCAAAGCGCATGGACAGCTCGCTGTCGTCGGCGTGATACACCTGAACCCGGTTGCGGCCTTTTTCCTTGGCCATGTAGCAGGCCATGTCGGCAGCGCGCAACGAGGCTTCCAGCGTGGCGGGGGCCTGCGCCAGGTTCACCAGGCCAATGCTCACGGTGGTGACGAACGGCCGCCCCTTCCACACAAAATGCAGGCTCTGAACCATCTGACGCAACTGCTCGGCAATACGCTCGGCCTGATCCGGCGGGCAGTTTTCCAGCAGCACGCCGAATTCGTCACCGCCCAGCCGTGCCAGGGTATCGCCTTCGCGCAGGCCCGACTGCAACACGGCGCAGATATGGCGTAGCAGCTCATCGCCGGCGGCATGGCCACAGGTGTCATTGACCAGCTTGAACTGGTCCAGGTCCAGAAACATCAACGAATGCCGCCCAGCCTGGCGCGCCAGGCCATTGAGCGCTTGTTCCAGGCGGTACTCGAATTCGCGGCGGTTGGCCAGGCCGGTCAAGGCATCATGGGTCGCCTGCCAGGACAGGTTGGCGATGTACTGGCGCTCCTGGGTCATGTCGTGCAGCACCAGCACGATACCGCTGACCTGCCCGTCATTGAGAATGGGCGACCCCACCAGGTTGATCGACACGGTGCTGCCATCCAGGCGCTGGATCAGCCTGGCGTGCTCGGCGCCGCCCCTCAGACTGCCACTGAGCACCTGCTCGACCAAGCTTCGGCCATCCTCTTCGGCCTGCTCGTCCACCAGGTTGAATAACGCGGAAAGCGAAAGGCCCTGGGCCTGGCCCGCCTGCCAGTGGGTAAGCTGTTCGGCGGCCGGGTTCATATAGCCGATGCAACCCTCTACATCGGCGGTAATGACCGCATCGCCAATCGCCTGCAAGGTGATCTGCGCCCGCTCCTTTTCTTCTTGCAGGGCATTGGCGAACGCCTGGCGCTGCGCCAGCAGCTTGCTGGAACGGCGCCAGGCGATGGTGATGAGAAACAGCGCGGTGAGCAGGTTGGTGATCATTAGCACCCGCAGCACCATGCGCGACCCCTCTCCCAGCGCATCGCTGAAGGCCTTGGCGGCCGGGGTGACACCTTCGTTGATGGTGACGATGCGGGCCTGCCAATCGGCGATCGTGCGGTCATCGACCTGGCCACGGGCAAACCCTTTGCGCATTTCACCCGCAAGCACGTCCAGCTGGCCCAGGTACCTGTCGCCAATGTCCCAATAGTCGATGGCCGTCTGCATGTAGCTGATGCTGCGGAAATTGCGATAAAACCAGATGATGCGTTCGACGTCGTCGGGGTGGTTGCCGCCTTGCAGCACGGCTTCGCGTGCGGCGTTCAGGTCGGGGTTGGGCTGATCGAGCACCACGCGCAGTTGATGATCGCCGCGGGGCACGGTGATGGCCTGGCGGTAGCGCTGGTACGTGCCCTCATCGCGGTTGTCGGCGTATAGGTTGAGGTAGTAGATGGCATCCTTTTGAGCCTTGGACCACAAGCTCTCGCCCGCCACATAAGCCCGCACCGCCGATAGCGTATAAAGGCTGAGACTGCCCAGCGCCGCCTGGAAAACCACGACGGCGATGAAGGGCCAGATGATACCGAGCAGCTTCGGCGCTTCTAGAGTGCGATGTCCCTTCATGGATTCCCTGTCACAGAGCAGATAAGGCTCGAATCAACCCAGACAAGCACAGCGTAGGCCATTTGCCATCTGTGCGGAGGGGTTTTTTATGACAAGGAATCGGGCGGTTTGCACCGCCACCAAGCGCCTCAGGTCTGCTGCAGGTGCCCGTACAGTTTTGCGTACAACCCACCCTCGGCAATCAGCTGTTGATGGTCGCCATCTTCAGCCACATGCCCACCGTCGAACACCAGCACCCGGTCCGCTTGCTTCACCGCCGATAGACGGTGGGCGATGATCAGCGTGGTGCGGCCATTGAGGAAGCGTGCCAGGGCTTTGTGCAGGTTGTATTCGGTGGCGGCATCAAGCGCCGAAGTGGCTTCGTCGAGGATCACCACCTTGGGTTCGGCCAACACCATCCGGGCAATGGCCAGCCGTTGCCGCTGACCACCGGACAAGCGCACACCGGAACGCCCGACCACGCTGTCCAGGCCTTGTGGCAAGGCGGCAATGGTGGCGTCTAGCTGGGCAATGCGCAGCGCCTGCCAGCAGGCTTCGTCGCTGCACTCGCGGCCCATGGCCAGGTTGGCGCGCACGCTGTCGTTGAACAGCGACGGATGCTGCAGCACAACCGCGACGTTTTCGCGCAGGGTCTCCAGGCCGATCTCCTGCAGGCTGGCACCGCCAAAGCGGATGGTCCCCGCCTGGGCGCTGTACAGGCCCAGCAGCAACTGCACCAGGGTGCTCTTGCCGCCCCCGCTGGCGCCCACGATGGCCACCTTCTCACCTGGGGCGATGGACAGGTCGAGGTGTTCGAGCACCGGCTCGTCAGCATAGGCGAACCGCAGGTCGCGCACCTCGATGCCCACTGTCTCGCGGCCCGCGAACGGGTCACTGGCCGCCGGGTACTGTGGCTCGTCCGCCCGCGCCAGCAACTCGTTGAGCCGGCTCAGGGCACCGCCAGCGGCATAGTAGGCGTATTGCAGGTTGAGCAGTTGCTCAACCGGCCCGATCATGAACCACAGGTAGCTGAACACGGCCAGCATCTGGCCAATCGACAGGTCGGAGAACAGCACGGTGAGCATTGCCGCGGCGCGGAAGATGTCAATGCCGAACTGGAACAACAACCCACTGGCGCGGCCACTGGCATCGCTCTTCCATTGCGAGTCCACGGCGTAGTCGCGCACTTCCCGCGCGCGCAAGCCAAGCCGACCGAGGAAGTAGCCCTGGCGGTTGCTGGCACGGATCTCCTGGATCGCATCGAGGGTTTCCGACAGCGCCTGGGTAAAGCGTGCGGTGCTGTCGTTTTCAAGCTTCTTCAGGTGCTTGACCCGCTTGCCCAACTGCACGGTGAAGTAGATCACCAGCGGGTTGAACAACAGGATCAGCAACGCCAGCTGCCAGTGCATCCAGATCAGGATCGCCGCCGTGCCGGTCAGGGTCAGCATGGCCACGAGGAAGCGGCTGAGGGTTTCACCGACGAACTTGTCGAGGGTGTCCAGGTCGGTGACTAGGTGCGTCGTCACCGTGCCGCTGCCCAGGCTTTCGTACTCCTTGAGGGAAATCCGCTTGAGCCGTTCGATCAGGCGGATGCGCAGGCGGTAGACGATGTCCTTGGCCAGCCCGGCGAACAGCTTGGCCTGCACCACGTTGAAGGCCAGGGCGGCCAGGCGCAGGCAAAGCGTCAGTGCCAGCATCAGGCCGATGTAGCCCGCCGCGACCTGCCAGTTGGCCGGCAGCAGCTGGTTCATCCACTTCAGCGCGGCATCGCCGTGGCCGAGCAGCACTTCGTCCACCAACAGCGGCAGCAGCAAGGGAATCGGCACGCTGCAGCAGGCCGCGAGCACGGCAATCAGGTTGGCGGACCAGAGGTTTTTCTTGTGATGCAACGCCAGGCGGCGGATTTCCGCCCAGCTCAGTCGATCGGCCGCACTGTGAGGCTTCCCTGGCACAGGGTCGGGCGACCCAGGCACATCAAGCACAGGCGGCCTGCTGCAGCCAACGGCCGAGCAAGGGTTGCAGGCGCTCCAGCGGCTGGTAGCCGTTGGTCAGCAAGGCCAACTGGCCATTGCGCTCGGCCAGCAGGGTGGGGAACCCGGCGATGCCCAGGCCCTGCGCCCAACCGAAATCGGCGGCGGTGGCCGTACGCGTGTCGGCGCGGGTAAAGGCCTCAGCGAATGCAGCACGGTCAAAGCCTGCCTGTTCGGCCAGTTCAACCAGGTGCGGCGCGGTGGTGACGTCGACACCGGCCTCGTAGAACGAGCGCTGGATCAGCGCCAGCAGGGGCCAGACGCGCTCGGCATCCAGCTCGCGGGCAGTGACCAGGGCGCGGCAGGCAGGCTCGGTGTCGTAGACAAAGCCTTCGGGCATGGCGCCCTCGAAACGAAACGGCTGACCGGTGGCGTCGGCCACCGCTTGCCAATGCTCGAGGATGTACTTGCGGGTCGACGCATCCAGGGCGCTGCCGCCGGTGCGCAGGCCACCCGGCACCAGGCGGGTCGGCACGCCGGCTTCACGTGCCTGGGCGATCAGGGCCGCGGCCACCGGCGCGAAACCCCAGCACCAGGAGCACATCGGGTCCATCACATAAAGCAGGCGTGCAGACATGCATCAGGCCTCGGCTTTGTAGTTGTAACCGATCGGGTGCGGCAAGTTGCGCGCCTTGGCCAGCTCGATCTGCTTCTGCCGGTCAATGGCGCTGCGGCGAGTCTTCTCGCTCAGGCTGTCCCAGCAGTGCGGGCAGCTCACACCTGGCGAGTAGTGCTCGGACGCACGCTCTTGTGCGTTGATCGGGTGGCGGCAAGCGTGGCACTGGTCGTACTCGCCCTCGCTCAGGTCATGACGCACCGTGACGCGGTTGTCGAACACGAAGCAGTCGCCATCCCACAGGCTTTCTTCCTGAGGCACTTCCTCGAAGTACTTCAGCACGCCTCCTTTAAGATGATAGACCGCCTCGAAGCCTTCACCGAGCATGTAGCTGGAGGCTTTTTCGCAACGGATGCCACCGGTGCAGAACATCGCCACCTTCTTGTGCTTGCTCGGGTCGAAGTTGGCCTTGATGTACTCGGGGAACTCGCGGAAGGTCTCGGTCTTGGGGTCGAGGGCGCCCTTGAAGGTGCCAATGGCCACTTCGTAGTCGTTACGGGTATCGATCAGCAGCACTTCAGGGTCACTGATCAGGGCGTTCCAGTCCTTGGGCTCGACGTAGGTGCCCACCTGCTGGTTGGGGTCCACGCCCGCCACACCGAGGGTGACGATCTCTTTCTTGAGCTTGACCTTGGTGCGGTAGAACGGCTGCTCGTCGCAGTAGGATTCCTTGTGGTCGACATCCACCAGGCGCGGGTCATTGCGCAGCCAGGCGAGCAGGCCGTCGATGCCTTCGCGGGTGGCCGACACGGTGCCATTGATGCCTTCGTTGGCCAGCAGCAGGGTGCCTTTGACGTCATTGTCGAGCATGGCCTTGAGCAGCGGCTCGCGCAGCTCGACGTAGTCTTGCAGGGTGACGAATTTGTACAGCGCCGCGACGACGATCGGTTGTGACATGAACGTGAATCTCCAGGTGGTTGCCCTCGTAAGGGGCGGACCGGGGTAACAAAAACAGGGGGCTGCTTTGCAGCCCATCGCAGGCAAGCCAGCTCCCACAGGTACAGGGTGTGGGAGCTGGCTTGCCTGCGATGGGCCGCAAAGCGGCCCCCTTTTGGGATTTTTGCGGATTCTACCAGAACGGCAAAAAGGAATCAGTGCCCGCCGCCTGCACACACCGGCGAGGCCGGTGCGACACCGACCTTGGCCCACTCTTCAGCGGTGTAGGTGTGAATGGCCAGGGCATGGATCTGGCCCATCAGCTCGCCCATGGTGGCGTAGACCTTCTGGTGACGCTTGACGCTGTTCAGCCCGGCAAACTGCTCGCTGACGATCACTGCCTTGTAGTGGGTCTCCTGACCACGACTGTGCATGTGACTTTCATTGAGCACTTCCAGGTGTTGCGGCGCCAGCGTTGCCAGTTGCTGCTCGATGCGGTGCTGCATGCTCATCTCGCGTTACTCACTTTTTGGCGGGGGCGGCCTTGCCAGCGTTCGGGTCAAGCTCTTTGGTCATGTCTTCGAGCAGCTTGTTCACCACCGGTACCGCAGGCTCCAGGCTCTGCTGGGTCAGCTGGGCCGACTGCTGAGTAACCTTGGGCATTTCGCGCAGGACTTTCTTGCCCAGCGGCGACTCGTAGAACTTGACCAGGTCCTTGAGCTCGGCCTCGGTGAAGGTCGCGGTGTACAGGTCGACCATTTTCGGCTTCAGCTTGTTCCAGCCGATGGCGCTGTCCAGGGCGGCGTTGGCCTTGGCCTGGTAGCTTTGCAGCACCGGCTGCTTGGCGGCAGGTGCCTTGGTCTGGGCGAAGCGCTGGGCGAACATCTGTTGGACTTGCATATAGACCGGAGTGCCCAGTTTGTCGGCGTTGGCCAGGGTCAGGAATTTCTCGGCGGCAGCGTTGTGGGCTGGGGTGGCAGCGAGTACCTGGCCGCTGGCACAGGCCAGGGCGACGGCGGCACAGAGGACACGGAGACGGGTCATTGCATTTCCTTCAAAAGAGGGAGGCGGGTACCTCAGAGTAGAGCATTCTGCGCTGTGGTGGCGATGTGCTCAAGTGGGTACGACGAGCGATGGAACCGCTCTGTCGAATCAGGGCCTAAACTGCGATTTCGAACCACAAAGGAGTGAGCGCAGAATGAGCCGTATCGAGACAGACAGCCTGGGCCCGGTCGAAGTTCCTGACGACGCCTACTGGGGTGCGCAGACCCAGCGGTCGCTGATCAACTTCGCCATTGGCAAGGAACGCATGCCGCTCGCGGTGCTGCACGCCCTGGCACTGATCAAGAAAGCCGCGGCACGGGTCAATGATCGCAACGGCGACCTGCCGGCTGAAATCGCCCGGTTGATCGAGCAGGCCGCCGACGAAGTGCTCGACGGCCAGCATGACGATCAGTTCCCGCTGGTGGTCTGGCAGACCGGCAGTGGCACCCAGAGCAACATGAACGTCAACGAAGTCATCGCCGGCCGCGCCAACGAGCTGGCCGGCCAAGGCCGTGGCGGCAAGGCGCCCGTACACCCCAACGATCACGTCAACCGCTCGCAGAGTTCCAACGACTGCTTCCCCACTGCCATGCACATTGCCGCTGCCCAGGCGGTACATGAAAGACTGCTGCCGGCGATCGCCGAGCTGTCCGCGGGGCTGTCCGAACTGTCAGCGCGCCACCAAAAACTGGTCAAGACCGGCCGCACACACATGATGGACGCCACGCCGATCACCTTCGGCCAGGAAGTTTCCGCCTTCGTCGCCCAGCTTGATTACGCCCAGCGCGCCATCCGCGCTACCCTGCCGCCGGTCTGCGAGCTGGCCCAGGGCGGCACGGCCGTCGGCACCGGGCTGAACGCGCCACACGGCTTCGCCGAAGCCATCGCCGCCGAGCTGGCCGCGCTTTCCGGGCTACCTTTCATCACCGCGCCCAACAAGTTCGCCGCCCTTGCCGGCCATGAACCGCTGACCAGCCTGGCGGGGGCGCTGAAGACCCTGGCTGTTGCCTTGATGAAAATCGCCAACGACTTGCGCCTGCTTGGCTCTGGCCCGCGCACGGGGCTGGCAGAAGTACGCCTGCCGGCCAACGAGCCGGGCAGCTCGATCATGCCTGGCAAGGTCAACCCGACCCAGTGCGAGGCGCTGTCCATGCTGGCCTGCCAGGTGCTGGGCAACGATGCTGCGATCGGTTTTGCCGCAAGCCAGGGTCACTTGCAATTGAACGTGTTCAAGCCGGTGATCATCCACAACCTGTTGCAGTCGGTGGAATTGCTGGCCGACGGCTGCCGCAACTTCCAGCAGCACTGCGTGGCCGGGATCGAGCCGGATGCCAAGCAGATGGCGGCGCACCTGGAACAGGGGTTGATGCTGGTAACGGCACTGAACCCGCACATTGGCTATGACAAGGCGGCGGAAATTGCCAAAAAGGCCTATGCCGAAGGCAAGACCCTGCGCGAGGCGGCGTTGGAGTTGAAGTACCTGACCAATGAGCAGTTCGATCAGTGGGTCAGGCCGGAGAACATGCTGGCACCGGGTGGCAAGGGCTGATTTAGCGGGTGCCTGTTCCGGCCTCTTCGCGGGGCAAGCCCGCTCCCACTATCACCACAGGCTCGAATGCTGCGGTCAACCTGTGGGAGCGGGCTTGCCCCGCGAAGAGGCCGGAACAGGCCATCAATTAACCTGTGCCAACCGCGCCTTTCTTGCGCGCCACCCCGCAACCAACGAAGGCCCCAGCGCCACCAGCGCCGACCCCAGCACCACCGTCAGCGCACCAACATACCCCAGGGCATTGATGTCCTCGGCATGCACATACGCCGGCCACATCCAAGCCGCCAGCGCCACCGCCACAAAGGTCACCAGTGGGGTCAGCGCCAACGTCGCGCTCACCCGCGAGGCTTCCCAATGCGCCAGTGCCTCGGCAAAGGCGCCATAGGCCACCAGGGTATTCAGGCAACAGGCCAGCAGCAGCCAGCCTTGCAGCGGCGTCAATTGCAGCGCTTCCAATGGATGCACCCAAGGCGTCAGCAGCGCGGCGCAGCACAGGTAGATCACCATCATCACCTGCTGCGAGTGCCATACCGTCAGTAGCTGTTTCTGGCTCAGGGCGTAGAAGACCCAGATGCTGGTCGCCAGCAAAATGGTCAAAACCCCGGTGGTGTACGTGCCGAGCGAGGTCAGCAGCTCTTCCAGGCGCTGGTTGAAGAACAGGCCGAAACCGCCGACCAGAATCACCAGGCCCAGCCCCTGCCCCAGGCTGAAACGCTCCTTGAACACGAGTACGCTGGCCACCAGCAGCAACACCGGGCCGACCTGTACCACCAGTTGCGCGGTGCCCGGGCTGAGCAGCTTGAGGCCAATCAGGTACAGCACGTAGTTGCCCATCAGGCCAAGTACGGCCACGGCCACCAGCCCTTTGCCCTTGCGCCCGAGCTTGCCGAACGATGGCAGCCGGCGATTGGCCGCCAGCCAGGCGGACAACAGCCCGCCGGACACCAGCAGGCGGTACCAGGTGACGGTGACTGGGTCCATCACCTGCAGCACCTGTTTGAGCTTGATCGGCAGGATGCCCCACAGCAGCGCGGTCAGAAGTGCCAGGAACAGGCCATAGACCCAGCGTCCGGAAGTGGTGTGCATAAAGCCCTCGATCAAGCCCGTGGTGGGGGTGGTTGGATTCTACGGGCTTGGCGGCTGGCAGCGGGGGGATAAGCCGGGAAAAGAATTCATCAGGTCATTCCCCCGTGGCATGGCTGAACAGGCAACTATTTCTTGTCTTTGGCAAACGCCGCTTCCAGCGCCTCGTTGATGGTGCGCAAGACCTTCACCCGCGCCCAGCGTTTGTCATTGGCCTCGACCAGTGTCCACGGCGCGATCTCGCTGCTGGTACGGTCGACCATGTCGCCCACCGCCTCGGTATACAGGTCCCACTTCTCGCGGTTGCGCCAGTCGTCTTCGGTGATCTTGTAGCGTTTGAAGGGGATCTGTTCACGCTCTTCGAAGCGTTCCAGTTGGGTCTGCTGGTCGATCGCCAGCCAGAACTTGACCACCACCACGCCCGCATTCACCAACTGCTCTTCGAAATCATTGATCTCGCTGTAGGCACGCATCCAGTCGGCCGGGCTGCAGAACCCCTCGACCCGCTCCACCAGCACCCGGCCATACCAGGACCGATCGAAGATGGTGAACTTGCCCCGCGCCGGAATCTGCCGCCAGAAACGCCACAGGTACGGTTGCGCACGCTCGTCTTCGCTGGGCGCGGCAATCGGTACGATACGGTATTGGCGCGGGTCCAGCGCGGCCGCCACGCGGCGGATGGCACCGCCCTTGCCGGCCGCGTCGTTGCCTTCGAACACCGCCACCAGCGCATGCCGACGCATGTGCTTGTGGCGCAGCAGGCCGGCCAGGCGCGCCTGCTCGGTCACCAGTTGCTCCTGGTAATCCTGCTTGTCCAGGCGCAGGGTCATGTCCAGGGCACCGATCAGGCTGCGTTGGTCGATGCTGCGCCCCAGCGGCGCGACGTTACCTTGGTGCTTGCCCTTGGGGTTGTTGGCGAGGGCTGCTTGCAGGCCGTCCAGCAGAATACGCCCTACCGCCAGGCTGCGGTAATGCGGGTCGGCCCCCTCGATCACGTGCCAGGGCGCGTAGTCACGGCTGGTGCGGCGCAGCACACGCTCGCCAAAGCGCACGAAGCGGTCGTAGGTCTCGGACTGTTGCCAGTCCAGCGGGCTGATGCGCCAGCTGTGCAGCGGGTCATCCTTGAGCGCCTTGAGACGGGCTTTCATCTGTTTTTTGGACAGGTGAAACCAGAACTTGATAATCAGCGCACCTTCGTCACACAGCATCTGCTCCAGCCGTTCGGCACCGGTAATGGCCTGATCGAGCACGGCGTCCTTGAACACCCCATGCACACGCCCCTGCAGCATCTGGCTGTACCAGTTGCCAAAGAAAACCCCCATCCGCCCCTTCGGTGGCAAGGCCCGCCAGTAGCGCCAGGCCGGCGGCCGGGCGAGCTCCTCGTCGGTCTGCTGGTCGAAGGTGAGTACATCAATCATGCGCGGGTCCATCCACTCGTTGAGCAGCTTGACCGTCTCGCCCTTGCCAGCGCCTTCGATGCCGTTGATCAGCACGATCACCGGAAAGCGCGCCTGCTGCTTGAGTTCGTACTGGGCTTCGAGCAGGGCCTCGCGTAAAGCGGGTACCTCGGCGTCGTAAGCCTCCTTGTCGATGCTGTGACCGATTTCAGCGGATTCGAACATGCAGTGGCTCCTTCAATGGATAAACAAGACTAGCGGATTTGTGCCGTGGCTGTGTCCGAGCGACCAGCGCAAAAAGCGCAGATGGCATAAAATCCCGGCATCCGCTGCAACCGAGCCCACCATGTCCACCCTCCTCCAGCATGCCCAGATCGACTGGGACGACCAGGGCCGCCCCCATTCGCGGCAGTACGACGATGTGTACTTCGCCGTCAACGAAGGCATCGAAGAAACCAAACACGTCTTCCTCGGCCAGACCCGTCTGGGCGAACGCTTCGCCGAGCTGGCGCCGCACGCCTGCCTGGTCATCGGCGAGACCGGTTTTGGCACCGGCATGAACTTTTTCTGCGCCTGGCAGTTGTTCAACGAACAAGCGCCTAGCGACGCCCGCCTGCATTTCGTCAGCGTCGAGAAGTACCCCCTCGGCCACGATGACATGGCCCGCGCAGTGCGCCTGTGGCCAGAACTGGCGGCCTATACCGAGCCGCTGCTGGAGCAGTACGTGGCCGTGCACCCGGGGTTCCAGCAGTTCACCTTCGACAACGGTCGGGTCACCCTGACGCTGTTGATCGGCGACGTGCTCGAACAACTGCCGCAGCTCGATGCACAGATCGATGTGTGGTTCCTCGATGGCTTCGCCCCGGCCAAGAACCCCGACATGTGGACCCCAGCGCTGTTCGCGCAACTGGCGCGGCTGTCGCACGCGGGTACCGTGCTGGGCACCTTCACCACCACCGGCTGGGTGCGACGCAGCCTGGTCGAAGCCGGCTTCGCCATGAAGAAGGTGCCGGGCATCGGCAAGAAATGGGAGGTAATGAGCGGCGCCTACACCGGGCCGGCAGCCACACGTCAGTACGTGCCCTGGTATGGCCGCCCGCACTGTGAGGCGGGGCCACGCCAGGCCCTGGTGATCGGGGCCGGGCTCGCCGGCAGCGCCACTGCCGCCAGCCTGGCCAGGCGTGGCTGGCAGGTCACGGTACTGGAGCGTCACGATGCCCCCGCCCGCGAAGCCTCGGGCAACCCGCAAGGGGTGCTGTACCTCAAGCTGTCCGCCCATGGCACGGCCCTTTCGCAGATGATCCTGGCCGGCTTTGGTTATACCAGGCGCCAGCTTGAGCGCCTGCAGCGTGGCCGCGACTGGGATGCCTGCGGCGTGCTGCAGTTGGCGTTCGACAGCAAGGAGGCCGAACGCCAGGGCAAGCTGGCCGCAGCCTTTGACCCTGACCTGTTGCGCTCGCTGGAACGTGAAGAGGCCGAGGCCATTGCCGGTGTGGCATTGCCGGCGGGCGGCCTGTTCTATCCGCAAGGCGGCTGGGTACATCCACCGGCCTTGTGCCAGGCGCAGTTGCAGCACCCCGGGATTCAACTGCTGGGGCACCATGAGGTGGTGGAACTGCGCAAGGTCGATGACCTGTGGCAGGCCTGGGATGGCGAGCGCCTGCTGGCCAGCGCCCCCCTGGTGGTGCTGGCAGGCGCCGCCGATGTACGGCGTTTCGCACCCTGTGCACAGCTGCCGCTCAAACGCATCCGTGGGCAAATCACCCGCTTGCCGGCGACCGCCAGCAGCCGCGCCCTGCGCACCGTGGTGTGCGCGGACGGTTATGTGGCACCGCCTCGGGAAGGCGAACACACGCTGGGCGCAAGCTTCGATTTCCACAGCGAAGACCTGGCGCCGACCGTTGCCGAGCACAAGGGCAACCTGGCGCTGCTGGATGAAATCTCCACGGACCTGGCGCAGCGCCTGAGTACTGCCGCGCTCGACCCTGAGCAGTTGCAGGGCCGCGCAGCGTTTCGCTGCACCAGCCCGGATTACCTGCCGATCGTCGGGCCGATGGCCGACCCGCAGGCGTTTATCGAAGCCTACGCCGCACTGGGCAAGGATGCGCGGCAGGTACCGGAGGTGGAGTGCCCTTGGCTCGACGGGCTGTATGTGAACAGCGGGCATGGGTCGCGGGGGTTGATCACGGCGCCGCTGGCGGGTGAATTGATTGCGGCCTGGGTGTGCGGGGAGCCTTTGCCGGTACCTCGGGCAGTGGCTGAGGCTTGCCATCCGAACCGGTTTGCCTTGCGCAAGCTGATTCGGGGGAAGTGAGAGGGCTGGGGGCATGGCGGGAGATAGATTGCGGCTGTGAGATCGAGCGCCCCCCCAGCCAAGCGCCCCATATAACAGATCGTTCTAAAACTCCTGCAAACCTCACCGGTCAGTTCCTTACGGCGCCCTGATTCTGGGCACCGCCTCCCCAACGGAAAAACCGGTAAGGACTTATGTGCGGATTAGCAGGAGAGTTACGTTTCACCCCCATCGACCAAGCCCCACGCCCGGCCGACCTGGCTGCGGTGGAGCGCATCACCCACCATCTGGCGCCTCGCGGCCCAGACGCCTGGGGCTTTCATAGCCAGGGGCCGATCGCCCTCGGCCACCGCCGGCTGAAAATCATGGATTTGTCCGACGGCTCGGCTCAGCCGATGGTCGACAATACCCTGGGCCTCTCGCTGGCCTTCAACGGCGCCATCTACAACTTCCCTGAACTGCGCCAGGAGCTGCAGGACCTGGGCTACACCTTCTGGTCCGACGGCGACACCGAAGTGCTGCTCAAGGGCTACCACGCCTGGGGCGCGGCCTTGCTGCCCAAGCTCAACGGCATGTTCGCCCTGGCCATCTGGGAGCGCGACAACCAGCGCCTGTTCCTGGCCCGCGACCGCCTCGGCGTCAAACCCCTTTACCTGTCGCGCAACGGTGAGCGCCTGCGCTTCGCCTCAACGCTGCCGGCGCTGCTCAAGGGCGGCGACATTGACCCGGTGATCGACCCGGTGGCGCTCAACCACTACTTGAACTTCCACGCCGTGGTACCCGCCCCGCGCACCCTGCTGGCCAATGTGCAAAAGCTTGAGCCCGGCACCTGGATGCGCGTCGACCGCCACGGCGAAGTCGAACGCCAGACCTGGTGGCAACTGCAGTACGGCACCCACCCGGACGAGCGTGAACTGGACCTGGAAGACTGGACCACCCGCGTGCTCGACGCGACGCGCGATGCCGTGGCGATCCGCCAGCGCGCCGCGGTGGATGTCGGGGTACTGTTGTCCGGCGGTGTCGACTCCAGCTTGCTGGTCGGCCTGCTGCGTGAAGCTGGTGTGGACGACTTGTCGACCTTCTCCATCGGCTTCGAGGATGCCGGCGGCGAGCGTGGCAACGAGTTCGAGTATTCCGACCTCATCGCCCGCCACTACGGCACCCGCCACCACCAGCTGCGCATTGCCGAGCACGAAATCATCGAGCAACTGCCGGCTGCGTTCCGCGCCATGAGCGAGCCCATGGTCAGCCATGACTGCATTGCCTTCTACCTGCTGTCGCGGGAAGTGGCCAAGCACTGCAAAGGCGTGCAAAGCGGCCAGGGCGCGGACGAGCTGTTCGCCGGCTACCACTGGTACCCGCAGGTCGATGGCGCCGAGGATGCCTTTGGCGCTTACCGCGACGCGTTCTTCGACCGCAGCCACGCCGAGTACCAGGACACCGTGCAAGCACCCTGGCTGCTGGAAACCGACGCGGCCGGCGACTTTGTCCGCGAGCACTTCGCCCGCCCTGGCGCCCGCCACCCGGTAGACAAGGCCCTGCGCCTGGACAGCACGGTGATGCTGGTCGACGACCCGGTCAAACGCGTCGACAACATGACCATGGCCTGGGGCCTGGAAGCGCGTACGCCGTTCCTCGATTACCGCCTGGTGGAACTGTCGGCCCGCATCCCGGCACGCTTCAAGCTGCCCGACGGTGGCAAGCAGGTGCTCAAACAGGCTGCCCGGCGGGTGATCCCACATGAGGTGATCGACCGCAAGAAGGGTTACTTCCCGGTCCCTGGCCTCAAGCACCTGGAAGGCGCGACGCTGGATTGGGTGCGCGAACTGCTGACCGACCCCAGCCAGGACCGAGGGCTGTTCAACCCGGCCATGCTCGACCGCCTGCTGAGCAATCCGCATGGCCAGTTGACCCCCTTGCGGGGCTCCAAGTTATGGCAGCTGGCGGCGCTCAACCTGTGGCTGAGCGAACAAGGAATCTGACCGATGAAAGCCCACGAAATCGCCTACGGCCAGCGCTTGTTGCGCGGCCAGGCACCGTCCTACGAGCGCTTGCAGGCGCGCCTGGCCGGCGATGGCAGCGAGCCCCACGACCAGCCACGTGCCGTGCACTGTGGCTGGGGGCGGCTGCTGATCGGTCACACCTACCCCGACCCGGTCACGCTCGCCGAAGCCCTGCTCGACGAGCGGCCTGGCGAGCGCGACATCGCCCTGTACGTGGCCGCGCCGCAGCAGTTGCTGGCCCAGGCGCCGCAGCAGTTGTTTCTCGACCCCTCCGACACCCTGCGCCTGTGGTTTACCGACTACCGCCCAGCGCAGCGGGTGTTCCGTGGTTTTCGCGTGCGACGGGCGCAAAACCCGGCGGACTGGCAGGCGATCAACACCCTCTACCAGGCACGCGGCATGTTGCCGGTCGACCCCGAGCGGCTCACCCCACGTCACCTGGGTGGGCCGGTGTACTGGCTGGCCGAGGATGAAGACAGTGGCGCGGTGATCGGCAGCGTGATGGGCCTGAACCATTGCAAGGCGTTCGACGACCCCGAGCACGGCAGCAGCCTGTGGTGCCTGGCCGTCGACCCGCACTGCACCCGCCCGGGCGTGGGTGAAGTGCTGGTGCGTCACCTGATTGAGCACTGCATGAGCCGTGGCCTGGCCTACCTGGACCTGTCGGTGCTGCATGACAACCGCCAGGCCAAGCGCTTGTACGAAAAACTCGGGTTTCGCAACCTGCCGACCTTCGCCGTCAAGCGCAAGAACGGCATCAACGAACGCTTGTTCCTCGGCCCAGGCCCCGAGGCGGGGCTCAACCCCTATGCGCGGATCATCGTCGACGAGGCACTGCGCCGTGGTATCGAGGTGCAGGTCGACGACGCCGCAGGCGGGCTGTTCACCTTGAACCTGGGCGGGCGCCGCATTCGCTGCCGCGAGTCTTTGAGCGACCTGACCAGCGCCGTGACCATGACCCTGTGCCAGGACAAGCGCCTGACCCAGCATGCGTTGAGCAACGCCGGGCTGCGTGTACCGGCCCAGCAACTGGCGGGCAATGCCGACGACAACCTGGCGTTTCTCGACGAGCATGGCGCGGTCGTGGTCAAACCGGTGGATGGCGAACAAGGCCAAGGGGTGGCGGTGAACCTCACCACCCTCGAAGACATCACCCAGGCGGTGGAGCACGCTCGGCAGTTCGACAGCCGTGTGCTGCTGGAGAGCTTCCACGCAGGCCTGGACCTGCGCATCGTGGTGATCGGCTTTGAAGTGGTGGCGGCTGCCATACGCCACCCGGCCCAAGTGGTGGGTGATGGCAAGCACGACATCCGCGCGCTGATCGAAGCCCAAAGCCGCAGGCGCCAGGCAGCGACCGGTGGCGAGAGCCGCATCCCGCTCGACGATGAAACCGAGCGCACCCTGCGCGCGGCGGGGCTGGGCTATGACGACGTATTGCCTGTCGGCCAACGCCTGGCGGTGCGGCGTACCGCCAACTTGCACACCGGCGGCACCCTGGAGGATGTTACTGAACGCCTGCACCCGGTGCTGGCCGATGCCGCAGTACGGGCTGCACGGGCGCTGGAGATCCCGGTGGTGGGGTTGGACTTCATGGTGCGTGATGTCGAACAGGCGGATTACGTGATCATCGAGGCCAACGAACGCGCCGGCCTGGCCAATCATGAACCGCAGCCGACGGCTGAGCGGTTTATCGACCTGTTGTTCCCGCATAGCCGGGGATTGGCGTGAAACCATGACGGCCTCTTCGCGGGCAAGCCCGCTCCCACAGGTTGGCCGCTTAACCTGAAAGCAGCGGTAAACCAGTGGGAGCGGGCTTGCCCGCGAAGAGGCCAGTAAGGAGTACCCATGTCCGAAAAATACCCCGAACCCGACCTCGACTACCTCAAACGCGTGCTGCTGGAGATGCTCGCCATCCCCAGCCCCACCGGCTTCACCGACACCATCGTGCGTTACGTGGCCGAACGCCTGGATGAACTGGGCATCCCCTTCGAGCTAACGCGCCGTGGCACCATCCGCGCCACCCTCAAGGGGCGGCAAACCTCACCCGACCGCGCCGTCTCCGCGCACCTGGATACCATCGGCGCCAGCGTGCGTCAGTTGCAGGACAACGGCCGCCTGGCCCTGGCACCGGTAGGCTGCTGGTCAAGCCGTTTTGCCGAGGGCAGCCGGGTCAGTGTGTTCACCGACACCGGTGTGTTGCGTGGCAGCGTGTTGCCGCTGATGGCCAGCGGGCATGCCTTCAACACCGCCATCGACCAGATGCCGGTCAGCTGGGACCACGTCGAGGTGCGCCTGGACGCCTACTGCGCGACCCGCGCCGACTGCGAAGCCCTGGGGGTATCGATCGGCGATTTCGTGGCGTTCGACCCGTTGCCGGAGTTCACCGAAAGCGGCCACATCAGTGCCCGCCACCTGGACGACAAGGCCGGTGTGGCCGCGTTGCTGGCGGCGCTCAAGGCGGTGGTGGAAAGTGGCCGACAGCCGCTGATCGACTGCCACCCGCTGTTCACCATCACCGAAGAAACCGGCTCTGGCGCCGCAGGGGCCTTGCCCTGGGACGTCAGCGAGTTCGTCGGCATCGACATTGCCCCGGTGGCGCCAGGGCAAGCCTCCAGCGAGCATGCGGTGAGCGTGGCCATGCAGGACTCCTCGGGGCCTTATGACTACCACCTGTCACGTCATCTGCTAAAACTGGCGGGCGACCACGATTTGCCGGTCAGACGCGACCTGTTCCGCTACTACTTCAGCGACGCCCACTCAGCGGTGACGGCCGGGCATGACATCCGTACCGCGCTGGTGGCATTCGGTTGCGATGCCACGCACGGCTACGAGCGCACCCATATAGACAGCCTGGCGGCGCTCAGCCGGTTGCTGTCGGCGTACCTGCTGAGCCCACCGGTGTTTGCCAGCGACTCGCAGCCGGCCAACGCCTCACTCGAGCGTTTCAGCCATCAGCTTGAGCACGATGCGCAGATGGAGAGCGATACACGGGTGCCGGCGGTGGATAGCCTGGTTGGGAATAAAGGCTGATATTTTGGGGCCGCACAGCGGCCCCAAATTCTCGAACGTTTCGCGTAGCATGCCCACACTCAACTCCCCAGAATCGCCCACCATGCTAATCCCCTACGACCAACTGCAAGCCGAAACCCTGACCCTGCTGATCGAAGACTTCGTCACCCGCGACGGCACCGACAACGGCGACGATACCCCCCTGGAAACCCGCGTGTTGCGGGTGCGCCAGGCGTTGGCCAAGGGCCAGGCGTTCATCCTGTTTGACCCGGAAAGCCAGCAATGCCAGCTCCTGGCCAAACATGATGTGCCACGCGAGCTGCTCGACTGACGCCCTCACGCGCCACACCCCTTGCGCTCCTCCCCCTCCTTGATGCGCTTGTATACCTCGGCGCGGTGCACCGGCACCTCGCGGGGCGCACTCACCCCGAAACGCACCATCCCGTCCCGTGTCTCTACCACCATGATGCGGATGTCATCGCCAATGGTGATGACTTCGCCAACTGCGCGCCCTATTACCAGCATGATCCGATCCTCCAGCGTAAGGGAAAACCGGAGACTGCCTCGGGTACATAAGGCTACTCAATAGCTCCACGGCAATTCAGAAGCACCTTACATTCATAGGTAATTCCCCCTACAGACCGATCATCGCGCAGGGGCCTTGGCACGCATTTTTACCGCCATTTCGGCCATCTCGTCATACAGCCGCGCGGGCGCCTCGCGCTTGAGCTGCCAGGCCTGGCGCCCGGCCTCGTGCGGCAAAATCAGGAACTCGCCAGCCGCCACTTGCCGGTGGATATACTCAGCGATATCGACCGCGCTGATCGGCGAGCCTTCCAGCAGCTTGCCCACCTGGGCCTTCATGGCCGGGTTCGGCCCTCGGAACGAATCCAGCAGGTTGGTCTGGAAGAACGACGGGCACACCACATGCACCGCCACCTGCACCTGGCGCAACTCGACCAGCAGGCTTTCCGACAGGGCCAGCACACCGGCCTTGGCCACGTTGTAATTGCTCATGCCTGGGCCCTGCATCAGGGCGGCCATCGAGGCAATGTTGATGATTCGCCCCTTGCTACGCTCCAGCAACGGCAGGAAAGCCTTGCAGCCCTTGACCACCCCCATCAGGTTGACCGCGATCTGCCAGTCCCAGTCTTCAAGCGACAGTTCGGCGAAGAAACCGCCTGAGGCGACGCCAGCGTTGTTGACGACCACATCGATGCCGCCGAACCGCTCCTCGCACGCCTGGGCCAAGGCGGTAAGTTGGCTGTAGTCGCGCACATCGCAGCGCTGGGCAAACCCTTCGCCACCAACCTCACGGGCCATTTCCAGCGTCTCGCGCAGGCCTGCCTCATTGACGTCGGCCAACGCCAGGCGCCAGCCTTCGCGTGCCCAACGCAGGGCCATTTCGCGGCCCAGGCCGGACCCGGCGCCGGTAATCATGATGCGGTTTTGCATGGTGGCAGGCCTTGTTCTGATGGGTTGTCAGGCGAGTCTAATCAAGGCGTTGCCGTGAGGGAGGGTTCATCAGGGCAGTGAATGAATGGGCATGACCAAGCGGTCAGTACCGAGCAAATGGAATCTTTAGCCAAGCGCATTGGTCCGATTTAACAAGAGGCCAGCAGTCCGAGGCCCTTGACCCCTAACCACGCAAGGACTCCGCCATGACCACGATCCTCATCATCATCCTGATCCTGCTGCTGATCGGTGGCTTACCCGTCTTCCCACACTCGCGCAGTTGGGGCTATGGCCCTTCCGGCATTATCGGCGTGGTGTTGGTGATTCTGCTGGTGTTGTTGTTACTTGGCATGATTTGACTGCAGGGCATACAAAGCCAATTGCCGCTCCAGCTGCACCATGGCTTCGCACAATGCCTTCACATCGTTCTTCACACCCTCCCGTGCGAGCGGTTTTTCGTTACAGCTGCGCTCTAACCGCTCGCACAGCTCCACCACACGCTTAGCCCGGGCAATGCGCGCGCCGCCTTTGATACGATGCGCCAGCATGGCCAAAGCCGCTGGGTTTGCCATTGACTGCTCAAGCTGCTGCAGGTCCTGCAGCGTGCTGGTACGCAGGTCGGCCAGCAACGCGCGTAACGCCGGTTCATCGTTGGCCACCAGCCGTCGCATATGCACGAGGTCGAGCATCGCCGGCCGAGCACGGGCCAATGCCTGAACCAGGCTGTCCAACCCCAGGGGCTTGAACAGGCAATCATCCATGCCCGCCGCACGGCAGCGCTGGCGCTCCACTTCGGTGGCACTGGCCGTCAGGCCGATCAGCTGGCAGCGTGGCCTGCCGCTGCGCCGTTCGTGCTCCCTGATAGCGCGGGCCAGGGCGTAACCATTGAGCCGGGGCATGTTGCAGTCGCTGATCACCCCATCGAAGTGTTCGGCCAGCCATAAGCGCAAGGCCTGGGCACCGTCTTCGGTGACCCGCACCTGGTGCCCGAGATAATCCAGCTGCTGGGCCAGCAGCAGGCGATTGGCGGGGTAATCATCGACCACCAGCAGGCGCAGCGGCATCACCGAGTACCGGGCATCATCGCCAGCGCAGGCAGGTATAGCGTGCGCGGCACTCAACTGCGGCACGCTCAGGCGCACATCCACTTCGGTGCCCTGCCCCAGCACGCTATGCAGGCGTAGGCTGCCGCCCATCATCTCGCACAAGCTGCGGCTGATGCCCAGGCCCAGGCCAGTGCTACAACGCGGTGAGTGCTGCTGGTTGCTGGCCTGGCGATACGGTTGGCCCAACTGCGACAGCTCGCCTGGGTCGATACCGACACCGGTATCGCTCACCTTCAGCGCCATCGCCAGGTAGCCATCGGCGGGGGTTGCCGACAGCGTGACGGTCACCCCGCCCTGTTCGGTAAACTTGATGGCATTGCTCAGCAGGTTGGCCAGCACCTGCTTGAAGCGCAAAGGGTCCAGCATGACCTGGGCGTCCACCTCACCCAGGGTGTGCAAGCGCAGCTCCAGGCCCTTGCCGCGTGCCTGCTGTTCAAACAACTGCAGCACCCGCACCACCTGCTCGCGCAGGCACACCCGTTGCGGGGCCATGTGCAGGTGCCCCGACTCGATGCGGGTGATGTCAAGGATGTCACCGATCAGTTCCAGCAGGCCGCGCGCCGCGTCATCGGCTACTTCCAGAGCCAGGTGGTCGAGCACGCCCTGCTCGGCCTTGCGCCGGGCCAGTTCAAGCATGCCCTGCACGGCATGCAGCGGTGTGCGGATTTCATGGCTCATGGTGGTAAGGAATTGGGTCTTGGCCTGGTTCGCGGCCTCGGCCTCGCGCTTGGCCTGCTGCAGTTGCACGTGCTGGCGGCGCTGGTAGCGGATCCACAACAGGGCCAGGCCCAGTAATGAAAAGGCCGTGCCAAAGCCGAGCAGAATGCTTGCCCGATAACGTGGCCAGGCGCCATCAGCGACGATCATCGGGTTGCGCCAGCGGCGTACCAGCAGGTCGGTTTCGCGCGGCGAGAGGCTGAGCAATGCTGTGTCGAGAATCCCCTGCAGCTCCACCGCCCCGTGCGTGCTGGCCAGGGCAAAATGAGCAGGTGGCAAGGGCAGGCTGGCGCTGATTTTCAGGCGCCCTGGATACCAGCGGGCGATCAGTGGCCGGGCATCATCGAATGTCAGCACGGCAGCAGCCGCCTGACCGCGAGCCACTGCATGCAGCGCTTGGACCGGGCCGGGCACTATCAGCGGCACGACCTGCGAGCGATGCCGGGTGAGTTCTTCCTGCACCGCGCTGCCCCAAATCACTGCAAGCGATTGGCCGGCCAACTGCGCGAGGCGAGTCGGTGCCTCAGCGCTGTCACGCGTCACCAGCACCCGCGAGGCACTGAGGTAGGCCCGGCTGAAGCTCACCTGGCGTTCCAGTGCCGCACTACGCGGCACCCCGGCAATCAACTGGACCTGCCCCTGTTGCAGTTGTTCAAGCATGCGCTGCAGCTTGCCACCGGCCTGCACCTCAAACTGCAGGCCGGTACGCCGGCTGATCAGTTGCAGCACATCAAGGCTCAGGCCTCGCAGTTGCCCCTTGCCATCGGTAAAACTCAAGGGCAGCAAATGCTCATCCACCCCTACCCGGATGACCGGGTTGGCGTGCAGCCAGCGCTGCTGAGCATCAGTCAACTGCAGGGGCTCGAGCTTGTGCGCCGCGCCAGCAACCGGGCTCCAGCGTTGCTCGATACCCAGGTGCTGACGCTCGCTCAGGCCGGCCAGGGCGGCATCCACCAGGCGCGGTAGCGGCGTGTCGCCATCGAACATGGCAAAGCCGATACCCTGCTGGGGTAAGCCCGCGTGGCCAACCTCCTCGACGCCACCCAGCTGGCTGCGGCCCAGCACGTAGCGTGCAACCAGGCCATTGCCCAGATACAGGTCGGCCTGACCCAGCGCGAGGGTGGCCAGGGCGCTGAATGGCGAGGGGTGCAGTTGCACACGCGCCTGGGGGTATGTTTGGCGAACCTGTCGCGCGTTGCGGTAACCCTCGACCATCACCAGGTCGAAGCCCTGCGCACTGTCGACCTGCTCGCTGCTCAGCGCTTCCTGGCCCAATAGCATGGGCCAGTCCTGGGCGTAGGGCCGCGAGAGCAGCAGGCCGGCTTTCTGGGCCTGCTGGGCGGTCACCGACCCCAGCAGGTCGAGCGTGCCGTCACGCAGCGCTGCGGCCGCCTCGGTGAAGGACGCGTAGACTTGAACGCGAACGTCCAGGTTCAACTGTTCGCCCAGCAGCCCGGCATAATCGGCGGTTATGCCTTCGTAGGCATTGCCCGTACCGAGGATATCGAACGGCGGGTTGTCCCGCGCCAATACGCCCAGGCGCAACTGCCTGCGCTGCCACAACCAGCGTATGCCAGCATCGTCGGGTTCATGGCGGGGCCCGTCCAGGGTTGCCCGAGCATGCAACTGCGGGGCGGGCTGTACGGGCAACGCCAGCAGAGCACAGGGGAACGCCAGCAGAGCACAGGCCAACGCCAACAGTAAGGCACGCAGCGGCACGCGAAAACTGGGTTAGATGAGTTGATTGCGACGGGCGAAGTCCGCCAGGTCAATCAACGAACTGAGCCTGAGCTTTTCCAGCAGGCGGGTCTTGTAGGTGCTGATGGTCTTGTTGCTCAGCAGCATGGCCTCGCCGATCACTTTGTTGCTCAGGCCACGGGCCAGATACTGCAGCACCATCAGTTCGCGGTCGGTGAGGCTGGCGATGCATTGCGCCTCGCTGGTGCGCAGGTCCTGGCAATTGACCGAACTGAGCGCCACCTCGGGGAAGTAGGTATAACCCGAGAGCACTGCCCGCACGGCCTTGCTCAGCTCGCCAAGGTCATCGGTTTTCGACACATAACCCGCAGCGCCCGCCTGCAGGCAACGCAGCGAATAGGCCTCTGGCAGCAACGAAGTCAACACGATGATCTTGCCTGGGTGCTGCAAGGCTTTGAGCCGGGCGATCACTTGCAGGCCGTCGAGGTCTGGCATGGCGATATCGAGAATGATCAGGTCGGGCGCCTGCTCACGCGCCAGGCGCAGCGCATCAATGCCATTGTCGGCCTGGCCGAGTACCTCCACGCGGTCCTGACGCAGCAGCATGCAGACCGTGGCGCGGATGAAGGGATGGTCGTCAACCACGACTGCTTTGTACATGCCCCCTCCTTACTGGCAAATGCGCCCTAGATTTCTGCATCGAAAATCACGGTGACCTTGCCGCTGTACTTTTCGCCAGCGCGGTCCAGCATGGGCCGCAGATCAGCCTGGGCCACTTCAAAATGCAGTTGGCTGGGGCCGTTGGCTGTCGGCAAAAATGCCTCGAGCCCCAATGCAGCAGCGCGCCCAGTTGGCAGCGGTTTTTTGGTGACCGACTGCCAGCCTTGATAGAGGACGCCATACGGCATAGTAATCGCCACCTTCAGGGCAACCTCCTCACCACGGCGGTTGCGAATACCGCAGCCATCGCCGACATCGAATTCACACTGTTTGTAGACTTTGAACGGGCCTGTCGACCACAGCCGCATCGACAGGTCGTTGAACAGCCGCGGCGGCACTCGCCCGCCATCGAGCCAGGCGGCCCAGCCACCTGGCGGCTCCAGCACCGCGTGGTCGAAACCGAGGGGGAATTCCAGCCGAAAACTGTGCTGCACGTCGATGACGATATTGACGGTGATGTCGTTACTGTTCAGCGCAGTCACGTCATTGCCGAAGTCGAAATCGCCCCCGGCGCCTAGGGTGTAGGTGACACTGCCGCGGTAGATGCCAGGCTTGAGCCTATAAGGGGGTGGCAGGCCGAGGGTATAAACAACACTGAGTTCCGACGTGGTAACTGTTTCTCGCTGGCCCACAATGCTCGACTGAGCTCGAGTCCAGCATTCCCCCGGAGCACGCGGCATATTCCACCGCGTGAGAAATTCAGTTTGGGAGATCCACGCTCCACTCTGAACTTGGCAGTCGCCCCCTGCTCTGTACGGAGTAGCAGCAGGATTACGGTCCCTGCGGGGGCTCGCGACCCGTTGCGAAATGGTCGGAAAGTTGAGCTGAACTTGATGTGTTTCGCCAGACTGATCGTGGTAGATGTCCACCTGCTTAGGCGCTGGCGTTCTGACATAGAAGTTCTCACGCGGTACAGTCGTGACCTGGGTGAGTTTGGTGTAAGTGACAGGCAACGTGACCGATAACTTGTTCCTGCACATGGTAGGTAAAATCGCACACGCGGAAGCTGGTGGCGTAGTGTGTTCAAACTGCGCCGAGCTCTCACCGCGATACTGCGCACTGAGCGTAACCTCCAGTGCCTGCACCGGCGCGGCGAGGACGAGCACAGCCGCCAGCCATAGCCGTCGAGCACGTAAACCTGCGGCCCTGCTCATCCTTGCACCGTCATCTGCTGGCGCCGCTCGCCTTCCTGCAGCTCGAAGTGGAAGACCCGACCCTGTTCCGCCTCGAACTGCCGGGTGCGCCCCGGCAGCAAGTGGTGCTTGGTGGCCTGCTCGCACTGTCCATTCCCCGCCTGACATACACGAAAATGATCGAGCACCAAGGTGCTGTTGCCTTTGTTAACGACGGTCAACTTGCCCCCCTCAGCTTGGGCACTGGTCGCAAAGCGAGTATCAGCCGGCCGCACGAACAGTAACGAGCCATAGCCGGCCAGCAAGTTGACCCCGGCCTTCAGGCTATTGCGGTAAGCGTCTACCTCGGCCTCATCTACTGTGAAGCCGTCATTGACCTCCGGCAGCACCGGAATAAAACGCACGCGGAAATACCGCTCGCGGTCGCGCGCCCCACGGTACAACAACCGCACCGACTGCAACCCGCGCGCCGGCACGATAAGCCGTGCAGGGCTTACCACCAGGCCGCGCTGTTCCAGCGGCAGCGATTCCAGGCTGATTTCACGTGCCGTGCCCTCTTCGTCATACACCAGCTCTGCGGCGCTGACCTTGACGAAAGCGGTGGTGTCGCCACCATTGCGCACGCGCTTGAGCAACGTGCTCTTGCCCGCGTCGATGTAATCGTACAGGCCGCCGATATTCAGCTCGGGCGCAGCCTGTAGTTGCAGCGGCAACAGCAATGCCATCACTACTGTGCAACAGAGACATCTGATCATCCTGACTCCTTGTTCTTCGCGAGATAGCCAAACAGTATTAGCCGTTGAAAGCACACAAAAACCGGGTCCAGAAACTTCAGTACGCTTCCCAGTGCTAATGCAGACATTTCCTACAGCGTTTTCCCGACAAATTGCCCTCATGAGCCACTGCCCTGCCGGGAGGTACCAGTTCCGGCCAAGCTCTCGGAGCGACAGCGCTGGTCACCGGCCAACAGGACATCGCTTTCCCGGGTCAGCCGCTCAGGCTGCAGGCTCAGCAGGCAAACGGCCTGGCCAGCCAGGCGTACTTCGAGCACTGGTGTGGACTCGCTCATCTCCACGGTGAAGTAACCGTCGGCTTCGGTCACACTGCGGCTGGCGTGGTTGATCACCTGTGCACCGCTGATGCCCGCGCCGTCGTTATCGAGCAGGCGCCCGAGCACCGTGACCGTGCGCATCACCCGCAACTGGCGGTATTCAATGCCGCCGCGGTTGAGGTGGTACTCGAAACCGTTGGGCTGGATCACGGCCGATGGTGCATGGCTGTCGCGAAAGTCCACCTGCACATGGCCCGGCCGGTAGGGCATGACGGGCAGCACGTTGCGCCCGGGGCGCAAGCTTGCGCTCATGCCCTGGAAGTCATCAGCGCGTAATTCCAGCCCGTCGATATCGGATTCCACATCGACGATCAGCCCCGCTTCGTGGGCAAGAAACTGCCCGCTGGCTGCCAGTTTGCCGGCGCCCAATGCGACCACGCTCTGCAGGTTGAGGCCGGCACTGAGCTCACCGTT
Source organism: Pseudomonas sp. E1MeOHC2 (assembly GCF_058745025.1). Lineage (NCBI taxonomy): Bacteria > Pseudomonadati > Pseudomonadota > Gammaproteobacteria > Pseudomonadales > Pseudomonadaceae > Pseudomonas > Pseudomonas sp. E1MeOHC2. The sequence continues at coordinate 3,776,727 of NZ_CP196675.1, read as the reverse complement.
GTAGGAGGAGGTCTGGCCATAAGCATCACCATTGAGCTGGCGGCTTTCGAACTGCGCATTTGCACCAATGCCTGTGCCATAGCGGTCAACACTGGCTGTGGCCCCCAGGGTGCGCAGCGCGCCGTAATCCACATCCTGCTGATAGGCGACCGAGACATTCTGATCGCGCCCGCCATCGCGCGAGGTGCGGCTGCCCAAGGTGGCGGCCAAACGCCGGCCTGGGCTACCCAGGCTCATGCTCACGCTCAGGTTGACGCCGCGATTGCGGGCCTCGCCGGTGCTGGCGGTGCCGGGGCGGTCGAAAAGCGAAAAGCGCCAGTTGGCATCCGAACCTGCCAGCTTGCCGAACTGCGTCCAACCAAGGTCGACACCCAAGCCGCTGGCCGCACCCGTGCTGTGCGACAGACGCAAGGTGGCAGTGCTGCGCGAGGTCACACGGTGGCTGAGCGACAGTGACGTCTGGCTGATTTCCTCCTGGCGCGCCAGCGGGCCGCGCACGCTGTGGCTGGGGAACGTCCAGGCACGGCTATGGCTGAACACCATCGAACCTGCGTCATGGTTGAAGATACCCTGCAGGTCGTAGCCATTGCCCAGGCCCGGGGTCTGGTTGAGGTTGGCGTACAGTTTCAGGCGGTCGCGTACATCCCAGTCCAGTGACGTGGCGTACTGCATCGCCTCATCGACTTGCTGGGCCGACACGCCGACCACCGCACGCGGGTGCACCAGGTAATTGAACATGACGCCACCGCTAAGGCTGTCATCGTGCTCGTCGTCCCAGTTGCTCAAGGCACTGGTCTGCTGGCCAAGGAAAAGGTTGTATCGCCAGCGGCTCTGGCTGTTGCCCCAATTCGAGGGCTTGTAGATGAATGCTTCGCTTCGCGACGTTTCCTGGCCGTCTTCTATCAGGCGCACTTCGACCTGATAGATGCCGCCAGGCAGCACACGGGTGTCGAGGGTCTGCAAGCCTGGCTGAACCGGCTGGCTATTGATCAGCACGCCATTGCGGTAAATCTCGGCGATGCCCTGACGATTGGGCGTGACGTAAACCGGCGTGGAACTTGCCTGGCCGCTGTCCACCAGCAAACTGTCACTGCTGCCGAACATGAGCCCCAGGGTGGTATCGGGGCTATTGCCAAGCAGGCGCGGTTGCCGGGTAAGGCCTTGGGCGCTCGGCGTAAAGTAGCCCAAGCGATAAAAATGCTCGTCGACCAGCCGCTCGGCATAGAGCTGATCCAGACGGTAGCGGGTACCCTCGCGTTGATCGCTGCCACGATCGAGCTGGGCATCAGCCAAGGTTGTCCAATTGCCCAGGCTACCCTGCCCCTGCACGGCATAGCGCCCGCTGGTTTCACTGCCATTGCCGACCAGATTGAGCTGATTTCGCAGGAGTAGGCCGTAGCTGCCGTGTTCCGGCAGGCCGTGATAGAGGCTCGCCGCCCCCTTTTGTTCGGCATCGGAGGTCAGCACGGAGAGTTGCGAATTGACCAGGCTGTAGTGAATCGCGCGCAAGCCCTCTGCGCAGTCGGCCTGGCAGTCGCCAAGCGGTCGGTCTTCTGCCAGGCGTGCCTGCCAGCGCCGACGTACGGCGACGGGCTCACGACTGTCTTGAATATCTGTGAACTCCAGCAACTGCACACGCTCATCCCGACTCAGCACCACCATGGCATCGCCCAGAAAACGGCCGTCGAGCTCAACGCGCACGGCCAGGGGCACGTCGAAAAAGTGTGCTTCAAACTCGCGAGGCAGCCCCTGGGCCTGGGCCAGTGTGCCGAGCGTTGCGGGTAATGCATCGCCTGCGGCGCTGATGGAGTACGCGCTCATGAGGGCGGCCAGCAACGCGCCGCCTGTTGAAAAAAAAGGGGAGAATTTGCTCATGACCCTGCCTGCAAGCAATGCCCTCCCCCGCCCAATGACAGGCTTGCGGGCAGGGTTGGACACATGGGATGAAAAGGCGTGCTTTGGCGGGTAGATCAGGGTGCGGCGGTTTCGAACATCATGCTGACCAAGCCTTGGTAGTTGCCGGGGATGTAGCCCCCGGTAGCAGGCGTCTTGGCGGTAATCACGAAGTCCATGACCGCACCGGGCAGGGCCTGGGCGGCAGTCAGGATTTCATTCGGCGTGGTTTGCAGGTCGGTCTTGCCGACTTTGACGTTCAGGTCGATGGCATCCAGGCCGCTGGTGATGATGGGTGCATTCAGCAGGTAGCCTGTAATCGGCCCAACGGTGCTTTTGGCTTGCAACTGATGGCGGATCTCGCCAAAGCTGGATTTCGTCGGGTTCCAAGGCAGCTCTTGCGGATCATTCATCCAATCGCTGCCAATGGGCTCGACATAGAACGCCGCCGTTGGCACAACAGCGGTAACCAGCACCTGTTTCTCGATCGGGTCGATGGCAAAGGCAGCACCGGTAAATACCATGGCCAGAGGAAGGGCAAGTAACGAACGTTTCACGAATCTGATCTCCTTGAAAGGCTAATGCCTGCTGGGGTTTCCCGGCGAGCAAGGAGATTATTCAGCGTCGAGCCGTCGAGATGACCAGGACCGTTCCGAGCGGGCTTGGGAAATTTCCCAGCGGCGTGAAAGTGCAGTCACCCAGACATGACAACGCCCCGACAGGCGGGGCGTTGTGCTCAACTGCTCAAACGTTAGTGAGAAACCGCCCCACTCGCCCCCAAGCCAGTCTGCGAACGCACAAACTGCGGGAAGAACAGCGCACGTTCATTCTCAGCCGCCTTGGACTTGTCGGTGACCGAGAAGAACCAGATACCGACGAAGGCAATCAGCATCGAGAACAGCGCCGGGTACTCGTACGGGTAGATCGCCTTCTCGTGACCGAGGATCTGCACCCAGATGGTCGGGCCAAGGATCATCAGGCCCACTGCACTCACCAGGCCCAGCCAGCCACCGATCATGGCGCCGCGGGTGGTCAGTTTCTTCCAGTACATCGAAAGCAGCAGTACCGGGAAGTTGCAGCTGGCAGCAATCGAGAATGCCAAGCCGACCATGAAGGCGATGTTCTGCTTCTCGAACAGAATCCCCAGGCCGATCGCCAGCACGCCCAGGGCGATGGTGGTGATCTTCGACACGCGGATCTCGTCCTTGTCGTTGGCCTTGCCCTTGCGCCATACACTGGCATACAGGTCATGGGACACCGCCGAGGCACCGGCCAGGGTCAGGCCAGCAACCACCGCCAGGATGGTGGCGAAGGCCACCGCCGAGATGAAGCCGAGGAACACGCTGCCACCCACGGCATTGGCCAGGTGCACCGCCGCCATGTTGTTGCCGCCCAGCAGGGCGCCTGCGGCGTCCTTGAACTCCGGGTTGGTGCTGACCAGCAGGATCGCGCCAAAGCCGATGATGAAGGTCAGGATGTAGAAGTAACCGATGAAGCCTGTGGCATAGAGCACGCTCTTGCGCGCTTCCTTGGCGTCGCTGACGGTGAAGAAGCGCATCAGGATGTGCGGCAGGCCAGCGGTACCGAACATCAGCGCAAGGCCCAGCGAGAAGGCCGAGATCGGGTCCTTGACCAGGCCGCCCGGGCTCATGATCGCCTCGCCTTTGGCGTGCACCTTGATCGCCTCGGAGAACAGGGTGTTGAAGTCGAAGTTGACGTGCTTCATCACCATCAGCGCCATGAAGCTGGCACCGGACAGCAGCAGCACGGCCTTGATGATCTGTACCCAGGTGGTGGCGAGCATGCCGCCAAACAGGACGTACAGGCACATCAAGATGCCGACCAGGATCACCGCCACGTGGTAGTCGAGGCCGAACAGCAGCTCGATCAGCTTACCAGCGCCGACCATCTGCGCGATCAAGTAGAACGCCACCACGACCAGCGAACCGGACGCCGACAGGGTGCGGATTTCCTTCTGCCCGAGGCGGTACGAAGCCACGTCGGCGAAGGTGTATTTGCCCAGGTTGCGCAGGCGTTCGGCGATCAGGAAGAGGATGATCGGCCAGCCGACCAGAAAACCGATCGAGTAGATCAGGCCGTCGTAGCCCGAGGTGAACACCAGGGCGGAAATACCCAGGAACGAGGCAGCCGACATGTAGTCACCGGCAATCGCCAGGCCGTTCTGGAAGCCTGTGATCTTGCCCCCGGCAGCGTAGTAGTCCGCCGCCGACTTGTTGCGTTTGGAAGCCCAGTAGGTGATGCCGAGGGTGAAGGCGACGAAGGCCACGAACATGGCGATCGCAGACACGTTAAGCGGCTGTTTCTGCACCTCGCCGGTCAGGGCATCGGCGGCCCACACGGCGGGTGCGAAAACGCCGCAGGCCAGTACGGCCAGGGCTTTGGCGTGGCGAATCATTGTTGCGCCTCCTTGAGGATGGCCTTGTTCAGCTCATCGAACTCGCCGTTGGCGCGGCGCACGTAGATGGCGGTCAGGACGAATGCCGAAACGATCAGGCCGACGCCCAGGGGAATGCCCCAGGTAATCGACGACTCAGGGCTGAGCTTGGTGCCCAGCAGATGAGGACCGTAGGCGATCAGGAGAATGAAGGCGCAGTACAGGCCGAGCATGATCGCCGAGAGAATCCAGGCGAACCGTTCGCGTTTGGTAACCAGCTCCTTGAAGCGCGGGCTGTTTTGTATCGAGAGGTAAATGCTGTCGTTCATTGTTTTTGTCCTAGCAGCACAGATAGGGGATGAAACCCACACCCTCACTTTATGCTGCCGCTGGACGCCAACCAGACGACCTTAGTCTTAGATGCAACAGTGTTTTACCGATTAAGTAACAAAGCGGGGCTGCTTTGCAGCCCTCTCGCGACACAAGGCCGCTTCTACAGGGAATTGCGTAACGCCTGTAGGAGCGGCCTTGTGTCGCGAGAGGGCCGCCAAGCGGCCCCGCTTTGGAAACACTAAATCAGTTACTTACCGGTCCACTCTTTGACCCGGTCCGGATGCTTGGCCACCCAATCCTTGGCCGCCGCTTCAGGCTTGGCACCTTCCTGAATCGCCAGCATCACCTCGCCAATCTCGTCCTTGGACTGCCAGCTGAACTTCTTGAGGAATTCCGCCACTTCCGGCGCCTTGGTCGCCAACTCTTTGCTGCCGATGCTGTTGACGGTTTCAGCCGCGCCATACACACCTTTCGGGTCTTCGAGGAACTTCAGCTTCCACTTGGCGAACATCCAGTGCGGTACCCAACCGGTCACAGCAATCGACTGCTGCTTGGCATAGGCACGGCCCAGCTCGGCCGTCATCGCGGCGCCGGAACTGGCCTGCAGCTTGTAACCCGTCAGGTCGTAGTCCTTGATGGCCTGATCGGTCTTGAGCATGACCCCTGAGCCGGCATCGATGCCAACGATCTTCTGCTTGAAGCTGGTGTCGGTCTTGAGGTCGGCGATACTCGCAGCCTTCACGTACTCAGGCACGATCAGGCCGATCTTGGCATCCTTGAAGTTGGCACCGTAATCAACCACGTTGTCCTTGTTCTTGGTCCAGTACTCGCCGTGGGTTACCGGCAGCCAGGCCGACAACATCGCATCGAGCTTGCCGGTCGCCACGCCCTGCCACATGATGCCCGTGGCCACGGCTTGCAGCTTCACGTCGTAGCCGAGTTTCTGCTTGATCACTTCGGCGGCCACGTTAGTGGTCGCCACGCTGTCGGACCAACCATCCACGTAACCAATGCTTACTTCTTTGGCCATTGCCTGTGCAGCGCTCATGGCCATTACCAGGGCGGTGCCCACACCCAGGAAACGTCGCACTTTCTTCAAAGTCGCCATCAAAGCATCCCCTCGTCAGGTCTCGGAGATTGCATCATCTTCCTGCAACAAACAGCGACCTGCTCCGTGTACGACCTGTAACCACTCATGTGCGACAGCACTGTGCCATTAGCGTCATCGGCTCACGCCAGTCTGCGCGATCCTTGCATGCCAAAGGATTGGCGCCGGGCTACTATCTACCCTTTTGCGCCTGACGATGGACCGCCCGATGCCCAGCCCTGCCCGCCTGCACCGCCCCCTGTACCTGTTAGCCTGCCTGCTTGCCCTGATTGGGCTGGGGGCGCTCTGGTACGGGCTTGGCAAGCCGGTACACCTGCCCGATGCGGCCAGCCCCACGCATAAACTGCAGTGTGCTTCGTACACACCGTTCGACAAGGATCAGTCGCCCTTCGACCAACCGTTGCGCCTGCGCCCGGCGCGCATGGACGCCGACCTGGCCTTGCTGGCTGAACGCTTTCAGTGCATTCGCACCTACTCGATGAGCGGGCTTGAGGCGATCCCGCTGCTGGCACGCAAGCATGGCCTGAAGGTGATGCTCGGCGCCTGGGTCAACGCCAACCCGGTGGACACCGAAAAGGAAGTGGACTTGCTGATCGCCGCCGCCAACGCCTACCCCGATGTGGTCAGCGCGGTGATCGTCGGCAACGAGGCGCTGCTGCGCAAGGAGGTCACCGGCACGCGCCTGGCCGGGTTGATCGCCAAGGTCAAACGCCAGGTCACGGTACCGGTCACGTATGCCGACGTCTGGGAGTTCTGGCTGCAGCATCCACAGGTGGCCCCGGAGGTCGACTTCCTGACCATTCACCTGCTGCCTTACTGGGAAGACGACCCGCGCGGCATTGACGATGCCCTGGCCCACGTCGCCGACGTGCGCCGCGTATTCGGTACGCGCTTTGCGCCCAAGGGCATTTTGATCGGCGAGACCGGCTGGCCCAGCGAAGGCCGTCAGCGGGAAACCGCCGTGCCCAGCCGCGCCAACGAAGCGCGCTTCATCCGCGGCTTCGTCAGCCTGGCCGAACACAATGGCTGGCAGTACAACCTGATCGAGGCATTCGACCAGCCTTGGAAACGCACCAGTGAAGGCGCCGTGGGCGGCTATTGGGGGCTTTACGACGCCGACCGGCAGGACAAGGGCGTGCTCGAAGGGCCGGTCAGCAACCTGCACTACTGGCCGCAGTGGCTGCTGGCCAGCGCGGCGTTGATGCTGGTTGTGCTACTGCTGGCCGGGCGCCCCGCGACTACCGTCGCGGCCCTGCTGTTGCCGGTGCTGGCGGCGTTCGGTGCGGGCTGCCTGGGGTTGTGGGGCGAGCTGATGCGCAGCCATGCACGCTTCGCCGGCGAATGGCTGTGGGCCGGGCTGCTGGTGGGGCTCAACCTGTTGGTGCTGGCCCACGCTGCGTTGGCGCTGGCACGCCGTGAAGGGTGGCGTGAGCGGCTGTTCGCCTGGCTTGAGGTGCGTGCGGGCTGGCTGTTGCTCGCGGCGGGCTTTGCGGCGGCGGTGAGCATGCTGGCGCTGGTGTTCGACCCGCGTTATCGCAGTTTCCCCACGGCTGCACTGGCGTTGCCGGCGGTGGTTTACCTGGTGCGGCCGGTGCTGGCACGACGGGCCGAAGTGGGGTTGCTGGCGTTTATCGTGGGGGCGGGGGTGGCGCCGCAGCTGTACCTGGAAGGGCTGGAGAACCAGCAAGCCTGGGGCTGGGCGGTGGTAAGTGTGTTGATGACTGCGGCGCTGTGGCGGAGTTTGAGACTGCGCACGGGTTGATATCACTGGGGCCGCTGTGCGGCCCATCGCAGCCCCTGTCAGCCGCGCTGCGGTTGCCGCACCAGGCGCAACCCCGCCAGCACCACAGCAAACACCGCGATGCTTGCGGTATACAAAACCAACGCCGGTATCGCGAACACCAGCGCCAAGCCTGCCAGCCACCAGCCAACCCGTCCTGCAACCACCTGCGCCAACAGCGCCAGGCCGAGCCCTCCCCAGGCGATCACCTGAAAGTGGATACCGAGCCCCAGCAGCGCTCTCACCTGGCACTGCCAATACGCCCCAGGCGCCGCGCACAGCCCCACCCACTGCGCATCCTCCATCAGCCCATAACGCACGCCATAGCTGGCGGCCAGCCACAAGGGCAGGAACAGCAGCAGGGCAATGACCGGCAGCGAACGAGACATCCAGTTCTCCAATAGCGGTAATCGAAATCGTGCATGATCGCCCAAGGCCTGTTCTAAGGCAAAATCACAATCCTGCAGCTATGTTGCAGATAACGAGCACAGCAAAGGCCAGCGCATCTGGCAACTTTGCCCATGCAGCCGTGGTCCTAGCTCGCACACTGCACCACCTTGTGTTTCTTTTGGGGGATTACATGCTTCGATCTTTGCGCCTCGCTGCCCTGCTCGGCGGCCTGCTCATGGCTGTGGCCGCTTCGGCGCGGGACATCGACGCCGCGAGCTATGGCTACCCCTTGACCAACCCGTTCGAGGCAACCATCGCCACCACGCCGCCAGAGCAACGCCCGACCTTGCCCAGCGACGATGAAATCAACCAGGCCGACTACAGCCTCAACCTGCGCCCCGAACGTGAATTCACCTTGCCCGACAACTTCTGGTCAGTGAAAAAGCTCAAGTACCGCCTGGCCCGCCAGGACCGCGAAGCGCCGCTCATCTTTCTAATCGCCGGCACCGGTGCGCCGTATTCGAGCAGCATCAACGAATACCTGAAAAAGCTGTACTACCAGGCCGGCTACCACGTGGTGCAACTGTCCTCGCCCACCAGCTACGACTTCATAAGTGCGGCCTCGCGCTTCGCCACCCCGGGCATCAGCCAGGAAGACGCCGAAGACATGTACCGGGTGATGCAGGCCGTGCGTGCCCAGCACCCACGCCTGCCAATCAGCGACTTCTACCTCACCGGCTACAGCCTCGGCGCGCTGGACGCAGCGTTTGTCAGCCACCTGGACGAAACCCGGCGCAGCTTCAACTTCAAGCGCGTGCTGCTGCTCAACCCGCCGGTCAACCTGTACACCTCGATCAACAACCTCGACAAACTGGTGCAGACCCAGGTCAAGGGCATCGACCGCAGCACCACGTTCTACGAACTGATGCTGAGCAAGCTGACCCGTTACTTCCAGGACAAGGGCTATATCGACCTCAACGAAGCCCTGCTGTACGACTTCCAGCAGTCGCGCCAGCACCTGTCCAACGAGCAGATGGCCATGCTGATCGGCACGTCGTTCCGCTTCTCGGCCGCTGACATCGCCTTTACCTCCGACCTGATCAACCGCCGTGGCCTGATCATTCCGCCGAAGTTTCCGATCACGGAGGGCAGCAGCCTCACGCCGTTCTTCAAGCGGGCCCTGCAGTGCGACTTCGACTGCTACATGACCGAGCAGGTGATCCCCATGTGGCGCGCCCGCACCGATGGCAACAGCATCCTGCAACTGGTCAACCAGGTCAGCCTGTATGCGCTGGAAGACTACCTGCGCGACAGCCCCAAGATCGCCGTGATGCACAACGCCGACGACGTCATCCTCGGCCCGGGCGATATCGGTTTCTTGCGCAAGGTGTTCGGCGATCGCCTGACCCTTTACCCCCATGGCGGCCATTGCGGCAACCTCAATTACCGCGTCAACAGCGACGCCATGCTGGAGTTCTTCCGTGGTTAACAAACTCCTCTTCGCCACTGCCCTGCTCGTCGCTGGCAACGCCCTGGCCGCAGAGACCGCACCGCGGGCCAGCGTGATCGAGGCCGACCCGCAGGTCACCGCCGCGCCGCTGGCACCGGAGCCCGATGGCTTCCTCGACCCGCTGCGTGCACTGAAATTCAACCCAGGCCTGGACCAACGCGAATTCGAACGTTCCACCCTGGAGGCGCTGAACGTCTACGACCCACTGGAATCGATCAACCGGCGCATCTACCACTTCAACTACCGCCTCGACCAATGGGTGCTGCTGCCGGTGGTGAGCGGCTATCAATATGTAACACCGCGTTTCGTGCGAACCGGGGTGAGCAACTTCTTCAACAACCTGGGTGATGTGCCAAACCTGTTCAACAGTGTGTTGCAACTCAAGGCCAAGCGCTCGGCAGAAATCACCGCGCGGTTGATGTTCAACACCCTGATCGGCGTGGGTGGGCTGTGGGACCCAGCCACCAAGATGGGCCTGCCCCGGCAGAGCGAAGACTTCGGCCAGACCCTGGGCTTTTACGGCGTGCCAGACGGGCCATTCCTGATGCTGCCGGTGCTGGGGCCATCGAACCTGCGTGATACCACCGGGCTGGTGGTGGATTATGCGGGCGAGCAAGCGGTCAACTTCCTGAATGTCGCCGAAGCCAGTACCGACCACCCGGAAATCTTTGCCCTGCGGGTAGTGGACAAGCGCTACACCACCAACTTCCGCTATGGCCAGCTCAACTCGCCATTCGAGTATGAGAAGGTGCGGTATGTGTATACCCAGGCGCGTAAGCTGCAGATTGCTGAGTAAATAGCTGCCGGCTTCTTCGCGGGCAAGCCCGCTCCCACAGGGATATCATTGGGTCTGAGGGCAGTGGGGGACTTGTGGGAGCGGGCTTGCCCGCGAAGAGGCCAGCACAGGTGGGCTCAAATCCCCAGAAACTGCTCCAGCTCCCGCCGCTTGACCAGAGCATCGCGCCGCCCCAGCTCGATCAGCTCACTGCAATAACTCGCCTCGAACAGCAGATAGCTCAACACCCCCGCCCCACTGGTCCGCGTCGCCCCCGGCCCGCGCAAGAACAACCGCAACGCCGCCGGCAATTCACGCCGGTGGCGTGCCGCGATTTCGTCCAGCGGCTGGCTGGGCGCCACCACCAGGACGTCCACCGGCGCGAGCCCCAAGCGCCGTGCATCGAGGTGGGCAGGCAGCAAATGGCTCAGGTGATTGAGGCGCTGGAGCAGCTCGATGTCATCCTCCAGGCTGTCGATAAAGGTGCTGTTGAGCATGTGCCCACCGATCTGCGCCAGGCTCGGCTGCTGCCCACTGAACACACGCTGGGTTGGCAAAGGTGGCGATGGCCGCTGCGGGTTGCCGCTGACCCCGACCACCAGCACCCGGCTGGCCCCCAGGTGCAACGCCGGGCTGATCGGTGCCGACTGGCGAACCGCGCCGTCACCGTAGTATTCATCACCCAGCCTGACCGGCGCGAACAACAGCGGGATCGCCGCACTGGCCAGCAGGTGATCGATGGTCAACGGCGTGGGTACGCCGATACGGCGGTGGCGCAACCAGGCTTCAATGGTGCCGCGGCCCTGGTAGAAGGTCACAGCCTGCCCGGACTCGTAGCCGAATGCAGTCACCGCGACGGCGCGCAGTTGTTCGGTGGCCAGGGCGTGGCCGATGCCATCCAGGTCCAGGTGCGCCTGCAACAGGCCGCGCAAGGGGCTGCTGTCGAGCAGCGCCACTGGCGCGTGGCCCCCCAGGCCCAGCAGGCTATGGCTGACGAAGCGGCTGGCCTGGCGTATCACCCCCGGCCAGTCGCTGCGCAGCACCAGGTGGCTGCGAAAGTTCTGCCAGAACGCAGTGAGGTTGCGCACGGTTTCAGTGAAGCGGGTAGCGCCGCTGGCGAGGGTGACCGCATTGATGGCGCCGGCCGACGTGCCGACAATGACCGGAAAGGGGTTGGGTGCGCCGGGTGGCAGCAACTCGGCAATGCCGGCCAATACGCCGACCTGATAGGCGGCACGGGCGCCGCCGCCAGAGAGAATCAGGCCAGTTACTGGGGCGGGTGCCATGTATTGCTCCCTAGGTTATCGGCTGGCCCGGCCTCTTCGCGGGGCAAGCCCGCGCCCACAGGATCTCTAAAATGCCAGAAGCCAGTGGAGATCCTGTGGGAGCGGGCTTGCTCCGCGAAGAGGCCAGTACTGACAACACAAAGATCAGCGCTTCTTCTTGTCATACAGCCTAGGCGCCCCCTCGGGCCGTGACTTGAAGCGCCGGTGCGCCCACAGGTACTGCTCGGGGCACTCACGCAACACGCCTTCGATCCACTGGTTGATGCGCAGGCAATCCGCCTCTTCGCTTTCCCCAGGGAAGTCCGCCAGCGGCGGATGGATCACCAAACGATAGCCGCTGCCATCCTCCAGGCGCTTCTGCGTGAAGGGGATGACCTGCGCCTTGCCCAGGCGGGCAAACTTGGTGGTGGCCGTCACGGTCGCCGCCGGGATGCCGAACAGCGGTACGAACAGGCTCTGCTTGGCGCCGTAATCCTGGTCGGGCGCATACCAGATCGCCCGGCCGGAACGCAGCAACTTGAGCATGCCGCGCACGTCTTCGCGTTCCACCGCCAGCGAGTCGAGGTTATGCCGCTCACGGCCGCTGCGCTGGATGAAGTCGAACAGCGGGTTGCCGTGCTCGCGGTACATGCCATCGATGGTGTGTTGCTGGCCCAGCAACGCGGCGCCGATTTCCAGGGTGGTGAAGTGCACGGCCATCAGAATCGCGCCCTGCCCCGCCTGCTGGGCGGCCTGCAGGTGCTCAAGGCCCTCGATATGGGCCAGGCGCGCAAGCCTGGCCTTGGGCCACCACCAGCTCATGGCCATTTCGAAGAAGGCGATACCGGTGGAGGCGAAGTTGGCCTTCAACAAACGCTGCCGTTCGTCGACAGACAGTTCCGGGAAGCACAGTTCCAGGTTGCGTGCGGCAATGCGTCGACGCTCACCGGCCACCCGGTACATCAGCGCGCCCAGGACGGTGCCGAGCCACAACAGGGCCCGGTACGGCAGCTGGACCACCAGCCACAACAGGCCCAGGCCCAGCCACAGGCCCCAGAATCGTGGGTGGAGGAAATAGGGACGAAAACGCGGGCGTTCCATTGAAGCTTCCGGAAAGACAAAGGCCGCGCATTCTACAACGGATCAGCGCATGTTGCGGGCAACGGGTGTTCTCGTTATAAGTCAGGGCACTTTTCTCGCAACAAGCCGTCTATGCAGACCATGAGCCCAAACCAGACCCCCGACACCGCCTCCGTGTTCCAGCTCAAGGGCAGCATGCTCGCCATCACAGTGCTGGAACTGGCGCGCAATGACCTTGAAGCCCTCGACCGCCAATTGGCGGCCAAAGTCGCTCAGGCACCCAACTTCTTCAGCAACACGCCGCTGGTGCTGGCGCTGGACAAACTGCCGGCCAGTGAAGGCGCGATCGACCTGCCCGGCCTGATGCGTATCTGCCGCCATCACGGCCTGCGTACCCTGGCAATCCGCGCCAACCGCATCGAAGACATCGCGGCGGCGATCGCCATCGACCTGCCGGTACTGCCGCCGTCTGGCGCCCGCGAGCGCCCGCTGGAGCCGGAACCCGAGGTGAAAAAGCCCGAGCCAGCCCCGGCGCCCGCACTTGAGCCTGAAATCCGCCCGACCCGCATCATCACAGCGCCCGTGCGTGGTGGCCAACAGATCTATGCTCAGGGTGGCGACCTGGTGGTGACCGCTTCGGTCAGCCCGGGGGCGGAACTTCTGGCCGATGGCAACATCCATGTGTACGGCGCCATGCGTGGCCGCGCCCTGGCGGGCATCAAAGGCAACACCAAAGCGCGCATTTTCTGCCAGCAAATGACTGCCGAAATGGTCTCGATCGCTGGCCAGTACAAGGTCTGCGAAGACCTGCGCCGCGACCCGCTGTGGGGCTCCGGCGTGCAAGTCAGCTTGTCTGGTGACGTGTTGAACATCACCCGTCTTTAACGGATACTTGCCGTCATTTTTAGAGCAACTTTTTTACCTGTTGCCGTTTTTTTGCATATTGCTGGGACATCTGTCCCGACTTATTTAGGGGTGAAACACCTTGGCCAAGATTCTCGTCGTTACTTCCGGCAAGGGGGGTGTGGGCAAGACCACCACCAGCGCCGCCATCGGCACCGGCCTCGCACTGCGCGGCCACAAGACAGTCATCGTCGACTTCGACGTCGGCCTGCGTAACCTCGACCTGATCATGGGCTGCGAGCGCCGCGTGGTGTATGACTTCGTCAACGTGGTCAACGGCGAAGCCAACCTGCAGCAGGCCCTGATCAAGGACAAGCGTCTCGAGAATCTGTACGTTTTGGCCGCCAGCCAGACCCGCGACAAAGATGCGCTGACCCTGGAAGGGGTCGAAAAAGTGCTGATGGAACTCAAGAATGACTTCGAGTACGTCATCTGCGACTCCCCGGCCGGTATCGAGAAAGGCGCGCACCTGGCGATGTATTTCGCCGACGAAGCCATCGTCGTGACCAACCCTGAAGTTTCCTCGGTACGTGACTCGGACCGCATGCTGGGCATTCTGTCGAGCAAGTCGCGCCGTTCCGAGAAAGGCGAGGAGCCGATCAAGGAACACCTGCTGATCACCCGTTACCACCCTGAACGCGTCGAGAAAGGCGAGATGCTGAGCATCGACGACGTCACCGACATCCTCGCGATCAAGCTCAAGGGCGTGATCCCCGAGTCCCAGGCAGTGCTCAAGGCGTCCAACCAGGGCATCCCGGTCATCCTCGACGACCAGAGCGATGCCGGCCAGGCCTATAGCGACACCGTCGACCGTCTGCTGGGCAAAGACAAGCCCCTGCGGTTCATTGAAGTGCCGAAGCAAGGATTCTTCGCGCGCCTGTTTGGAGGCAAGTAAACCATGAACCTTTTTGACTTCTTTCGTGGCAGACAGAAACAGACCAGCGCGTCGGTGGCGAAAGAGCGTCTACAGATCATCGTGGCGCATGAGCGCGGCCAACGCAGCGAACCGGACTATCTGCCGGCACTGCAGAAAGAACTGCTCGAAGTGATCCGCAAGTATGTGAACATCGGCAACGATGATGTGCACATCGAGCTGGAAAACCAGGGTAGCTGCTCGATTCTGGAGCTGAACATCACCTTGCCTGATCGCTGATTCAGCGTTCTGGCTTGGATCATTGGGGCTGCTTTGCAGCCCTTCGCGGGCAAGCCCGCTCCCACAGGTATTGTGTTGATCCTGTGAGAGCGGGCTTGCCCGCGAAGGGCCGCAAGGCGGCCCCAATGGTTTCCCCCGATTTAACCGAGACCACGCAATGCCGCTGTCAAACGTCCAGATCCTTCACGAAGACGCCGCCATCCTGGTGGTCAACAAGCCGACCCTGCTGCTGTCCGTGCCCGGCCGTGCCGACGACAACAAGGACTGCCTGATCACCCGCCTGCAGGAAAACGGCTACCCCGATGCGCTGATCGTGCACCGCCTGGACTGGGAAACCTCCGGCATCATCCTGCTGGCCCGCGATGCCGACAGCCACCGCGAGCTGTCGCGCCAGTTTCACGACCGCGAGACCGAGAAGGCTTATACCGCCCTGTGCTGGGGCCAGCCGACGTTGGACAGCGGCAGCATCGACCTGCCCTTGCGCTACGACCCGCCGACCAAGCCACGGCATGTGGTGGACCACGAGCAGGGCAAGCATGCCCTGACCTTCTGGCGCGTCCTGGAACGCTGCGGCGACTACTGCCGGGTCGAGCTGACGCCGATTACCGGGCGTTCGCACCAGTTGCGTGTGCACATGCTGTCGATCGGGCACCCGCTGCTGGGCGACCGGTTGTATGCCAACCCTGAGGCCTTGGCGGCGCATGAGCGGTTGTGCCTGCATGCCGCGATGCTGAGCTTTACTCACCCGGTCAGCGGGGAGCGGTTGAAGTTCGAGTGCCCGGCACCGTTCTGATTGATGGGTGGCAGTTCCGGCCTCTTCGCGGGCAAGCCCGCTCCCACAGGGTTTGCGAGGTCTCTGTGGGAGCGGGCTTGCCCGCGAAGAGGTCGACACAATTTGTGATCTATCTGCGTTAAACTCGCGCCACTGCTGTCTGGAGTGAGTTATGCGCGAAGCACTGAACACTGGCCTGATCGATTTCCTCAAGGCCTCCCCCACGCCCTTCCACGCCACCGCCAGCCTGGCCCAGCGCCTTGAGGCGGCCGGCTACCAGCGCCTGGACGAACGCGACAGCTGGGCCACGGTGCCGGGTGGTCGCTATTACGTCACCCGCAACGACTCCTCGATCATCGCCATCAAACTAGGCAGGCAATCGCCTCTGCTTGGCGGTATCCGCATGGTCGGCGCCCACACCGACAGCCCGTGCCTGCGGGTCAAGCCGCAACCCGAACTGCAGCGCCAAGGCTTCCTGCAGTTGGGCGTCGAGGTTTACGGTGGTGCGCTGCTGGCGCCCTGGTTCGACCGCGACCTGTCGTTGGCCGGCCGCGTCACCTTCCGCCGGGACGGCAAGGTCGAGAGCCAGCTGATCGACTTCAAGTTGCCCATCGCGGTCATCCCCAACCTGGCGATTCACCTCAACCGCACCGCCAACGAAGGCTGGCAGATCAACCCGCAGAACGAACTGCCGCCCATCCTGGCCCAGGTCGCAGGCGACGAGCGTATCGACTTCCGCGCCCTGCTCACCGAGCAGCTGGCGCGTGAGCACGAGCTCAACGCCGACGTGGTGCTGGACTACGAACTGAGTTTCTACGACACCCAGGATGCCGCGCTGATCGGCCTCAACCGCGACTTCATCGCCGGTGCCCGCCTGGACAACCTGTTGTCGTGCTACGCCGGCCTGCAGGCGCTGCTGGCTGCCGACAGCGACGAGACCTGTGTGCTGGTGTGCAACGACCACGAAGAGGTCGGCTCGTGCTCGGCCTGTGGCGCCGACGGCCCGATGCTCGAACAGACCCTGCAGCGCCTGCTGCCCGAGGGTGACAGCTACGTGCGCACTATCCAGCGCTCGCTGATGGTATCGGCCGACAACGCCCACGGTGTGCACCCCAACTACGCCGACAAGCACGACGGCAACCACGGGCCCAAACTCAACGCAGGGCCGGTGATCAAGGTCAACAACAACCAGCGCTACGCCACCAACAGCGAAACCGCCGGGTTCTTCCGTCACCTGTGCATGGCCGAGGAAGTCCCGGTGCAGAGCTTTGTGGTGCGCAGCGACATGGGTTGCGGCTCGACCATCGGCCCGATCACCGCCAGCCACCTGGGCGTGCGCACGGTCGATATCGGCTTGCCGACCTTTGCCATGCACTCGATCCGCGAGTTGTGCGGCAGCCATGACCTGGCGCACCTGGTGAAGGTGCTGACGGCGTTCTACCGCAGCCGCGAATTGCCTTGAGATTGCAGTTGTAAGCACCGGCCTCTTCGCGGGGCAAGCCCGCTCCCACAAGAACCTCGCTGTTCTGAATCTGGCGGAAGTTCCCTGTGGGAGCGGGCTTGCCCCGCGAAGCGGCCGGCGCTGACACCACAGCTGTCCGGGATCAATCCCGCTTCGTCTGCTACCCGCTATGCTTGTTACATGGCCCCACTGCAAAAGGATTGCTGTTCATGTCCCCCTTTCTGTCCCTGTTCGTGCCGGTGTTTTTGTTCCTGATGCTGCTGACCATCGGTTTCAGCCTGCGCGAGCGCAATATCGGCGTGCTGATGATGTGGATCGGCACGCTGGGCATCTTCGGCCTCACCTGCTGGAAGATCCTGGAGAAACTGCCCACATAAACCTCTACACTCGGTCAATCGTTTGACCTGAGGTAGATTTCCCGGTGCCTGCCCTCCTGCGTTGCCTGTCCCTGCTGCTGCTTTTACTCATCGCCCCGGTTCAGGCCGCAGGCCTACCGAGCCTGCTCGGCTCCAGTACGCCTGCCCAGCCCCAAGCCACCGAGCCGCTGGGCAAGTCACTGGACGAAGTAATCAAGAACCTGGAAAACGACCAGCAGCGCGCAAAGCTGCTGGCCGACCTGAAAAAACTGCGTGATGCCACCCAGCAATCGCAACCCACCGTCGAACAAGGCGTGCTGGGCCTGATCGGGGGTGCGCTGCATGATCTGGAGCAGCAGTTCAGCGGCGATGCCAGCCCGTTCCACCGCTGGGCAATGGAGATCGACCAGGCCCAGGCGGAACTGACCGAACTGATGGTACCCGTGCACCAGTGGCCGGCGATCCTGTTCGGCTTTGCCGCGATCATCGCCGTCTGGAGCCTGCTGGCGTATGCCTTCAACTGGATCGGCCACCGGGTACGGGTGCGCTTCGGCCTCACCGAGGAACTGCCCCAGCACCCCCGTACCTGGGACCTGGTGCGTTTTGCCCTGCGCAAACTCGGGCCCTGGCTGGTGGCCCTGGTGTTCACCGTGTACTTGAGCTTTGCCCTGCCCTCTTCGCTGGGCAAATCGATGGCCATGGTGCTGGCGTACGCGCTGGTGGTCGGCACCTGCTTCTCGGCCATTTGCGTGATCGCCTTCTCGCTGCTCGACGGCCCCCACCGCCACCGCGCCCTGCACATCCTGCGGCACCAGGCCTTCCGCCCCCTGTGGCTGATCGGCAGCTTCGCCGCCTTCGGCGAGGCCATGAGCGACCCGCGCCTGACCGTCGCCCTCGGCACCCACCTGGCACATGCCCTGGCCACCCTGGCCAACGTCATCGCGGCGATCTGCACCGGGCTGTTCATCCTGCGTTTCCGCCGCCCGATCGCTCACCTGATCCGCAACCAGCCGTTGGACCGGCGCCTGACGCGGCGCACCCTGAGTGACACCATCGAGATTCTCGGCAGCTTCTGGTTCGCGCCCGCATTGATCCTGGTGGGCATTTCGTTGTTCGCCACCTTCGTCTCGGCTGGCGACACCAGTACCGCCCTGCGCCAGTCGCTGATGTGCACGGTGCTGGTGGTGGTGTGCATGGTGCTCAACGGCCTGGTACGCCGCCACGCCGCCAACCCCAAGCGCGCCAACAAGCGCCAGGCGGTGTACACCGAACGCCTGCGCAACTTCGCCTACGCCCTGGTGCACCTGCTCATCTGGCTGCTGTTCATCGAGCTGGGGCTGCGCGTGTGGGGCCTGTCGATGATCACCTTCGCCGAGGGTGAGGGCCATGAAGTGAGCCTGCGCCTGCTGGGCCTGGCCGGCACGCTGATCGCCGCCTGGCTGGTGTGGATCCTGGCCGACACGGCCGTGCACCATGCATTGGTGCGTTCGCGACGGGGCCTGGCCAACGCCCGTGCGCAAACCATGATGCCGCTGATCCGCAACGTGATGTTCGTGGCCATTTTCATCATCGCGGTGATCGTCGCCCTGGCCAACATGGGCATGAACGTCACCCCGCTGCTGGCCGGTGCCGGTGTGATTGGCCTGGCCATCGGTTTTGGCGCGCAGTCCCTGGTGGCCGATCTGATCACCGGGTTGTTCATCATCATCGAGGATTCGCTGGCCATCGACGATTACGTGGATGTCGGCGGGCATCTGGGGACGGTCGAAGGGCTGACCATCCGCACCGTGCGCCTGCGCGACATCGACGGCATCGTGCATACCATCCCGTTCAGCGAGATCAAGAGCATCAAAAACTACTCGCGCGAGTTCGGTTACGCGATTTTCCGCGTGGCGATCCCGCACAGCATGAACATCGACCAGGCCATCACGCTGATCCGCGAGGTGGGGCAGAAACTGCGTAACGACCCGTTGATGCGCCGCAATATCTGGTCGCCGCTGGAACTGCAGGGGGTAGAGAGCTTCGAGTCGGGCTCGGCGATCCTGCGGGCGCGGTTCAAGACCGCGCCGATCAAGCAGTGGGAAGTGTCGCGGGCGTTCAACCTGGCGTTGAAGCGCCAGCTGGATGAAGCGGGGCTGGACCTGGCGACGCCGCGGCTGTCGGTGCAGGTGGTGACGGCGGGCGGTGGCGGTATGAGCGAAACCGGTTCCTCCAGTTAGGGCCTCTTCGCGGGCAAGCCCGCTCCCACAGCTGTGGTGATCCTGTGGGAGCGGGCTTGCCCGCGAAGACGCCGCCCCATTACCCGGCCTGGGCGCGAATGCGGATCGCATCGTGCCGCCAATACTCCAGGTCACAGTCGATCAGATGCCCCTGCTGGTCACTGTTGACCCGGGTGATGTGCAGCCCTGGGCTGCCGACCGAAACCTTCAAAGCAGCTGCTGCCTCGATCGGCAAGGCAGTCGGTAGGATCTCGAAGCACACCTGTCCATAGCCAATGCCATAGACCCGGCCATAGATCTCAGTCAGCGACTGCGCCAGGTCCTGTTCGAGAATGCCGGGAAAATACCGTGGGTTGAGGTAGTGCTCGGCATACAGCACGGCCCGCCCGTCAATCCGCCGCAACCGGCAGATCCGCACCACACTGGACAACGCCGGCATTTGTAACCGCGCACAGACAACCGCCGACGCAGGCTGCAGCCGCGCCGACAACAACTCGGTACTCGGTACCCGCCCCTGGTCACGCACCATGGCATGAAAGTGGCTACGCTCGATCAGGTCATAGGTCAGCCGCTCGGGCGCGACGAACCAGCCACGGCGCTCCTCCCGATAGATCAGACCCTGGGCCTCCAACTGTGCCAGGGCCTCGCGCAGGGTGATGCGCGTGGTGTCGAACACCTCGCTGAGCTTGCGTTCGGCCGGCAGCTTGCCACCCGGCGCCAGCAGGCCGTGTTCGATCTGCTCCTGCAGGGCGTGGCAGATGGCTGTTACCGCACGCGGTGGCATCGGTTGCATCAAAGGTTACCTATCTGGACTAGTCCAGCCCCATGACGGGGCACTTGGAGCGTAGTGCAAGCCTAGGCAGGGCTGATGAACATCCTGTGACAAAGGCGCCACAAGGGCTTTGCCAGAATCGGGCCAGGCCCGCTAAATCAGGGCTTGTGATCTGGTCTACGCTGTATTTTCAGGCAGCCGGATCCATCGGTTGAAGCCTTCCCCTACATCAAACTGTCACGCAAGCGGCCTACCTTGGCTCAAGGTTTGCTGACCTAGACCAAAGGTCGCTGGCTACCACTTCATTCATGACAACGATCGCAAACGGCACCCACCCAAGGAGCTTCGGATGAAAAAGTTCTTCATGGCGTCACTGCTCGGTTCGGCCATCGCCTTGTGTACCACGGCCATGGCCGCCGGTACCGACCTCAAGGCCCTGGAAGACGCCGCCCGCAAGGAAGGCACCGTCAACAGCGTGGGCATGCCTGATGCCTGGGCCAACTGGAAAGGTACCTGGGAAGACCTGGCCAGCAAGTATGGCCTCAAGCACAGCGACACCGACATGAGCTCGGCCCAGGAGCTGGCCAAGTTCGATGCCGAAAAGGACAACGCCAGCGCCGACATCGGTGACGTCGGCGCCGCCTTCGGCCCGATTGCCGTCACCAAGGGTGTGAGCCAACCGTACAAACCGAGCACCTGGGACCAGGTGCCAGCGTGGGCCAAGGACAAGGACGGCCACTGGGCGCTGGCCTATACCGGCACCATCGCTTTCATCATCAACAAGGACCTGGTGAAGGAAGAGGAACGCCCTAAAACCTGGCATGACCTGGAAAAGGGCAAGTACAAGGTCGCGATCGGCGACGTCGGCACCGCTGCCCAGGCCGCCAACGGCGTGCTGGCTGCCGCCATCGCCTACAAGGGCGACGAAACCAATATTGCGCCGGGCCTGCAGTTGTTCACCAAACTGGCCCAGCAGAAGCGCCTGTCGCTGGCCAACCCGACCATCCAGACCCTGGAGAAGGGCGAGGTTGAAGTGGGCGTGGTGTGGGACTTCAACGGCCTGAGCTACCGTCAACAGATCGACCCCAAGCGCTTCGAAGTACTGATCCCGTCGGACGGTTCGGTGATCTCGGGCTATACCACCATCATCAACAAATACGCCAAGCACCCGAACGCGGCCAAGCTTGCGCGTGAGTACATCTTCAGTGATGCCGGGCAGACCAACCTGGCCATCGGCCACGCCCGGCCGATCCGCGCCGAGCACCTGAAGCTGCCGGCCGATGTGCAGGCCAAGCTGCTGCCCAACGAGCAGTACGGCGCTGCGCAGCCGATCAAGAACGCCGAGGCCTGGGAAGCGACCTCGAAGAAACTGCCACAGATGTGGCAGGAACAAGTGATCATCGAGATGGAATAACGGCCTGGATTTTCTAGTGCCTGATCCGGCCTCTTCGCGGGGCAAGCCCGCTCCCACAATAGCCTTGAGCGCTATGGAGGTCCTGTGGGAGCGGGCTTGCCCGCGAAGAGAACAACGCGGTAATGACTGGAGCCACCATGCAACACAACGTCATCCTGGTCCTGCTCGACGGCCTTAACCACCAGGTCGCCCACCACGCCATGGGCCACCTGCACGCCTACGTCGAGGCCGATCGCGCCGCGCTGTACCGCGTTGAGTGCGAGCTACCGTCACTGTCGCGCCCGTTGTACGAATGCATCCTCACCGGCGTATCGCCGATCGACAGTGGCATCGTGCACAACAACGTCAACCGCCTGTCCAACCAGCGCAGCGTGTTCCACTACGCTCGCGAGGCCGGGCTGGGCACGGCGGCGGCGGCCTATCACTGGATGAGCGAGCTGTATAACCGCTCCCCCTTCGATGCGCAGCGAGACCGCCATACCCATGCGCCGAAGCTGCCGATCCAGCATGGCCTGTTCTACTGGGACGACCGCTACCCCGATTCGCACTTGCTGGCCGACGCCGAATACCTGCGCCGCCGGCATGCACCGAACTTCCTGTTGGTGCACCCGATGAGCATCGACGACGTCGGCCACCGCCACGGCCTGGACAGCAGCCAGTACCGCAACGCCGCACGCAGTGCCGATATCCTCCTGGCCGACTACCTGCCGCGCTGGCTCGAAGAGGGCTATCAGGTACTGGTCACCGCCGACCACGGCATGAACAACGACCGCTCGCACAATGGCCTGCTGGCCGAGGAGCGCGAGGTCCCGCTGTTCGTCTTTGGCGATGGCTTCAGCCTCGACCCTGCCGCCAAACCGCTGCAGACCGAGCTGTGCGGGACCATCTGCGAACTGCTCGGTGTGGCCCACGACAAGACCGTGTGCCGGGAGCTGCTCACGTGAATGCCAGCCATCGCGGCCGTTACCTTGCCCTGCTCTGCCTGTTGCCGTTCGCTGTGTTCTTCATCGTCTTCCAGATCGCCCCACTGGCCTGGGTGGCGATCAACAGCGTGCAGTCCGAGGCAGGTTGGGGGCTGGAAAACTTCAGCAAGGTGTTTGCCTCCAAGTTCTACCTGCAGGCCTTGCAACGCAGCCTGGAAATCAGCTTCTGGTCGAGCCTGTTCGGCATTGTCATCGCCACCCTCGGCGCCTACTCGCTGCGCCAGGTGGATTCACGCCTGCGCGACTTCGTCAGCGCCTTCGCCAACATGACCAGCAACTTTGCCGGTGTGCCGCTGGCTTTTGCCTTTATCATCCTGCTCGGTTTCAACGGCGCCCTGACACTGCTGCTCAAGCAGATCGGCCTGCTGGAAGACTTCAGCATCTATTCCAAAAGCGGCCTGATCCTGGTGTACACCTACTTCCAGATCCCCCTGGGGGTACTGCTGCTCTATCCGGCCTTCGACGCCTTGCGTGAAGACTGGCGTGAGTCGGCCGCCTTGCTTGGTGCCAACCACTGGCAGTTCTGGCGCCATATCGGCCTGCCCGTGCTGACCCCGGCGCTGCTCGGCACCTTCGTCATCCTGCTGGCCAATGCCCTGGGCGCCTATGCCACGGTGTATGCGCTGACTACCGGTAACTTCAACGTGCTGCCGATCCGCATCGCCGGCCTGGTCGCGGGTGACATCAGCCTCGACCCGAACCTTGCGAGTGCCCTGGCCATGGTACTGGTGGGCCTGATGACGCTGGTCACGGTGGTTCATCAATGGCTGCTGAAAAGGAGCTACCATGCGCGCTGAATCCAACGCCAGCAGCCTCTACCACCGCCTGGTGGTGTACCTGCTGTTCCTGATCCTGCTGCTGCCCCTGGCCGGCACCTTGCTCTACTCCCTGGCCACCAGCTGGTCGGCCACCCTGCTGCCCAGCGGCCTGACCCTGAAGTGGTACGTGGCGCTGTGGAGCGAGCCGCGCTTTCTGGCGGCCTTCGGCCAGTCGCTGCTGGTGTGCGTGGGGGCGCTGCTGCTGTCGGTGGTGCTGATTCTGCCGCTGTTGTTCGTGGTGCACTACCACTTCCCCAAGCTCGACGCGCTGATGAACATCCTCATCCTGCTGCCCTTCGCGGTGCCGCCGGTGGTATCTGCGGTGGGGCTGCTGCAGCTGTATGGCAGCGGGCCGATGGCCATGGTTGGCACGCCGTGGATTCTGATCGGCTGCTACTTCACCATCGCCCTGCCATTCATGTACCGGGCGATCACCAACAACCTGCAGGCGATCAACCTGCGCGACCTGATGGACGCCGCCCAACTGCTCGGGGCCAGCACCTGGCAGGCGGCGTTTCTGGTGGTGCTGCCGAACCTGCGCAAAGGCCTGATGGTGGCCCTGCTGCTGTCGTTCTCGTTCCTGTTCGGCGAGTTCGTGTTCGCCAACCTGCTGGTCGGCACCCGCTACGAGACCTTGCAGGTGTACCTGAACAACATGCGCAACAGCAGCGGCCACTTCAACAGCGCGCTGGTGATCTCCTACTTCGCCTTCGTGCTGGTACTCACCTGGGTCGCCAACCGCCTGAACAAGGACAAGACCTGACATGAGCTTCGTCAGCGTACAGCAACTGCACAAACGCTATGCCGGCACGCCGGTTTTCGACAACATCGACTGCCAGATCGAACGCGGCGAGTTCGTCACCCTGCTCGGCCCTTCCGGTTGCGGCAAGTCCACCCTGCTGCGCTGCATCGCCGGGCTGACCCCGGTGGACAGCGGGCGCATCCTGCTCGATGGCCAGGACATCGTGCCGCTGAGCCCACAGAAGCGCGGCATCGGCATGGTGTTCCAGAGCTACGCGCTGTTCCCCAACATGACCGTGGAACAGAACGTCGCCTTTGGCTTGCGCATGCAAAAGGTCAAGGCCGACGAGAGCCAGACGCGGGTGCGTGAGGTGCTCGACCTGGTGGAGCTGGGCAGCTTCGCCGGGCGCTACCCGCACCAACTGTCGGGTGGCCAGTGCCAGCGCGTGGCCCTGGCCCGTTCGTTGGTGACCCGCCCGCGCCTGCTGCTGCTGGACGAGCCACTGTCGGCGCTGGATGCGCGCATCCGCAAGCACCTGCGCGAGCAGATTCGCGCGATCCAGCGTGAACTGGGGCTGACCACTATTTTCGTCACCCATGACCAGGAAGAAGCGCTGACCATGTCAGACCGCATCTTCCTGATGAACCAGGGCCGTATCGTGCAGAGCGGCGACGCCGAAACCCTCTATACCGCCCCTGTGGACCTGTTCGCCGCAGGCTTTATCGGCAACTACAACCTGCTCGACCCAGAGAGCGCCAGCCGCCTGCTGCAACGCCCGGTGGCCAACCGCCTGGCCATCCGCCCGGAATCCATCACACTGGGCCGCAATGGCGAACTGGACGGTGAAGTGCGCAGCCACAGCCTGCTGGGCAACGTCATCCGTTACCGGGTGCGGGTGCGCGATGTGGAGCTGGTGGTCGACGTGCTCAACCGCTCGTCTGCCGACCTGCATGCGGACGGCCAGCGGGTATCCTTGTCGATCGATCCCACGGCGCTACGTGAAGTGGCCTAGGAGACAGCAACAATGGCACTGGCAATTTTCGATCTGGATGAAACCCTGATCCACGGTGACTGCGCGTCACTGTGGAGCGAGCAGATGGCCCGGCTGGGCTGGGTCGATGGCAAAGCTTTCCTGCGTCGCGACCATGAATTGATGGAAGCCTATGGCAAAGGCCACCTCGCGATGGAGGACTACATGGCCTTCAGCCTGGAGCCGATTGCCGGGCGTACTCTGGAAGAGGTCGAGCATCTGGTGGAGCCGTGGGTAGAGGATGTTATCGAGCCGATCATCTTCGGCGATGCTTGCCGCTGCATCGCCGAGCATCGCAAGCGCGGTGACCGTATTCTGATCATTTCCGCCTCAGGTACGCACCTGGTCGGGCCGATTGCGGCGCGGTTGGGCGTGGACGAGTACCTGGCGATCGAGCTGGAGCCGGTGAACGGGGTGTACACCGGCAAGACCCATGGGGTGCTGACCTACCGTGAAGGCAAGATCACCCGCTTGCTGGAATGGCTGGATCAGGAGCAGGAGAACCTCGAGGGGGCGAGTTTTTATTCCGATTCGCGGAACGATCTGCCGTTGTTGTTGAAGGTGGATCATCCCCATGCGGTGAACCCTGACTCGGTGCTGAGGGAGCATGCAGAGATCAATGGCTGGCCGATTCTGAATTGGCGCTGATCATTGCGCTGAACATACTGGCCTCTTCGCGGGGCAAGCCCGCTCCCACAGGATCACCGCAACCTTCAAGGATTGCAGTGATCCTGTGGGAGCGGGCTTGGCCCGCGAAGAGGCCGGGCCTGCTTATACCAGGCTTGAATCGATAACCATCACCAACTTGCCCGACACCTGATTGCTCTCAAGCGCGGCATACGCTGCCTGGGCGAACGCCACCGGGTAGGTATCCACCAGTTGCGGGGACAACCGCCCTTCGGCGAACAGCGGCCACACCTGCTGCAGCAACTCACGCAGCAACTCGGCCTTGAAGCCATCGTCACGGTTGCGCAGCGTAGACCCGGTGATCTCCAGGCGCTTGCCCAGCACCAGCGCGAGGTCCAGTTCAAACTTGCGCCCGCCCATCAGGCCAATGATCACCCAGCGCCCGTCACGTGCCAGCAGCTGGAGGTTGAGCGCCCCGTAGCTGGCACCGACCGGGTCTAGAATCACGTCGAACGGCCCAAGGCCTTCCAGCGCTTCAAGGTTCTCGTTACGCACCACACCGCCGGCAGCGCCCAGCGCCTGGCAATACGCCAGGCGATCCTGCGAGCCAACACTGACATACACCGGGTTGCCAAACGCCTTGCACAGCTGGATCGCCGCCGAGCCAACGCCGCTGGCCCCCGCGTGTACCAATACCTTCTCACCGGCTTTAACGGCGCCCAACTGGAAGATGTTCAACCACGCCGTGGCATACACCTCGGGCAGCGCCGCCGCCTCTTGCAGGCTCAGGCCTTCCGGCACCGGCAGCACATGGCGGGCATCGACCACCACTTCCTCGGCCATCGCGCCGCTGGCCAGTAGCGCGCATACTCGCTCGCCCACACGCCAGTCGGCACCCGGCCCCACTTCGGCGATAACACCGGCGCATTCCAGGCCCATATAAGGGCTGGCGCCAGGCGGCGGCGGGTACAGGCCCTTCATTTGCAACAGGTCGGCGCGGTTCAGCCCTGCAGCCGCCACGCGAATGCGTACCTGGCCGGCGTCAAGGGCCGGGCGCTCGGCCTCGACCCACTCCACATGTCCGTCTTCGCCTTGCAATGCCTTCACAGTGCCTCCATAGTTGAATCATGACTGAGCCTGGGGCGCTTACCCCAGGCTTTTTGCAGTATTTGTCCGGCTCCATGGAACCGGCAACGGAATAGACGGCCTACTATGCGTGATCAATTGCCCCCACGTCGAATCAGCATGAAGCATTTCCTTCCAAGCACCGCCCTGGCCCTGATGATTGGCCTGGGTAGCCTCACGCTCGGCGGCAATGCGGCGGCCGCCAATAAATGGGACAGCCTGCAACCGGACCGCGACGAGATCGTTGCCAGCCTTAATGTGGTAGAGCTGCTCAAGCGCCACCATTACAGCAAGCCGCCGCTCAATGACGCCCGCTCGGTGATCATCTACGACAGCTACATCAAGCTGCTGGACCCTGCGCGCAGCTACTTCACCGCAGCCGACATCGCCGAGTTCGACAAGTGGAAGACGCAGTTCGACGATTTCCTCAAGAGCGGCAACCTCGACCCTGGCTTCATCATCTACAAACGCTACCTTGACCGCGTCAAGCAGCGCTTGGACTTTGCCCTGGCCGAGCTGAACAAGGGCGTCGACAAGATCGACTTCACCGCCAAGGAAACCCTGCTGATCGACCGCAAGGACGCCCCGTGGATGAAGAGCCAGGCCGAGCTCGACGACCTCTGGCGCAAACGCGTCAAAGACGAAGTCTTGCGCCAGAAGATCGCTGGCAAAGAGCCCAAGCAGATCCAGGAAACCCTGACCAAGCGCTACAAGAACCAACTGGCGCGCCTGGACCAGACCCGTGCCGAGGATATCTTCCAGGCCTACATCAACACCTTCGCCCAGTCCTACGACCCGCACACCAACTACCTGTCGCCGGACAACGCGGAAAACTTCGACATCAACATGAGCCTGTCGCTCGAAGGCATCGGCGCAGTGCTGCAAAGCGACAACGACCAGGTCAAGATCGTGCGCCTGGTGCCGGCAGGCCCTGCGGCCAAGACCAAGCAGGTAGCCCCGGCCGACAAGATCATCGGCGTGGCCCAGGGCAACAAGGAAATGGTCGATGTGGTCGGCTGGCGCCTGGACGAAGTGGTCAAGCTGATCCGTGGCCCGAAAGGCTCGGTCGTGCGCCTGGAAATCATCCCGGCGAGCAATGCCCCGAGCGACCAGACCAGCAAGATCGTTTCGATCACCCGCGAAGCCGTCAAGCTTGAAGAGCAGGCCGCGAAAAAGTCGGTGCTCAAGCTCAAGCAGGATGGCCGTGACTACAAGCTGGGCATCATCGAGATCCCGGCTTTCTACCTGGACTTCAAGGCCTACCGTGCCGGTGACCCGGAGTACAAGAGCACCACGCGTGACGTGAAGAAACTGCTCACCGAACTGCAGAAAGAGAAAGTCGATGGCGTGGTCATCGACCTGCGCAACAACGGCGGCGGCTCCCTGCAGGAAGCCACCGAGCTGACCAGCCTGTTCATCGACAAGGGCCCGACCGTGCTGGTACGCAACAGTGACGGCCGTGTCGATGTGCTTGAGGACGAAAACCCAGGTGCCTTCTACAAAGGCCCGCTGGCACTGCTGGTCAACCGTCTCTCGGCCTCGGCCTCGGAGATTTTCGCCGGCGCGATGCAGGACTACCACCGCGCACTGATCATCGGTGGCCAGACCTTCGGCAAAGGCACCGTGCAGACCATCCAGCCGCTCAACCATGGTGAGCTGAAACTGACCCTGGCCAAGTTCTACCGGGTGTCTGGGCAGAGCACCCAGCACCAGGGCGTGCTGCCAGACATCGACTACCCGTCGATCATCGACACCAAGGAAATCGGTGAGAGCGCCTTGCCCGAGGCCATGCCGTGGGACACCATCCGCCCGGTGGTCAAGCCGGCCGCCGACCCGTTCAAGCCGTACCTGAGCCAGCTCAAGGCACAGCATGAAGCGCGCAGCGCCAAGGATGCCGAATTCACTTACATCCGCGACCGCCTGGCCCTGGCCCAGAAGCTGATGAACGAGAAAACCGTCAGCCTCAACGAACAGGAACGTCGTGCCCGCCACGATGAGATCGAGGGCAAACAGTTGGCCCTGGAGAACATCCGTCGCAAGGCCAAGGGCGAAGAGCCGCTCAAAGAGCTGAAGAAGGAAGACGAAGACGCTCTGCCGGCTGAAGATGAAAACACCAAGCCGGAAGACGACGCTTACTTGTCCGAGACAGGGCGCATTCTGCTCGACTACCTGAGCGCAAGCTCGCAGGTGGCCAAGCACTGAGGCTAGGCGTGGGTTAAACAGAAGGGCCGGGTGCGAAAGCACCCGGCCCTTCTGTTATCAACCCGTTTGAAAACGCGCAGCACAGGAGCGCGGTGGGTGTCAGGCGGTTTCCGGATAACTGTATTCAAATACCCTGACGACTTCCGAGGCATGCCACGACGCCGCCTCCATGCCATCAACTGGCCCGGCAAAGCGGCCCAATCGCTCGACACATTCGAAAAAGCCGGTGCGTGGCAGGCGGCTGGCGCCCTGGCTGATCACCAGCGAACTGCGCAACGGCTGCTCGGCGCGAGCGTCGAGCACCGCCAGGTACTCCAGCGCGGCGGTCAGCGTCTGCATGGCCGGGCTGGGCAATTGCAAGCGCTCGATGAGCGCGCGATACGTCAGCAAATGACGTTGACGACGGGCCAGGTCAAGCTCGTCCAGCAGGCTCTGCCAATGCTGGCGGCTGATCCTGACCTGGCTCATGATGGCTCACTCCAACCCGCCACACCCAGGTGCCAGGCCAGGGCGCGGCGGATAGCGGCGTCCGGCAGTCGCTCGCCTGACTCGATCATGGCCAGGTACGCTGGGCTTACACCCACATTGCGCGCCAATAGCTCTGGGGCGATGCCCTTGGCCTGACGGATCTGCGCAACCTCGCCAAAAGCTGGCAAAGGTGCACTGGCGGTACTGTCCTGCGCTTCACTCAGATTCGCTTCGACGGGCGCCTGCCCCGCTGCCTTGAGCAGTGCCTGGTACTGCTCCCAGGGAACGACGGCGTACTCGGGCTGACCGTCCCTGCTAATAACCTGAATACCCATTACAACCCCCTTACGTAGGATTACGGCATGTAATCCGTAGGCATAATCCTTATGCCAATTATATTACCAAGTACGGGAGTCTGTGCAGCTCAGGCTGATTTCACTGCGTATTGCGTTCCAAGCGCAACGCTTCTGGGGTATCCGGCAACCGCTCGACCACCCGCAACCGCTCTGGGGCCTGGCTGTCGCGCCAGGCTTTGAAACGCGCCAGCTCATCGGCGACAGTCTTCAGTACCCAGCCAAGCACGGCGATGTCGTCAAGAAAACCCACGCCCAGCAACCAGTCGGGGATGGCATCGATAGGGCTGACGAAGTACAACAGGCCGGCAACGATGGTCACCAACGCCTTGGGGCTGATGGCGCGGTATTCGCCACGCCACCAGGCCAGGCACAGCGACTGCAGCAGCTTTACATCCTCGCGCAGCTGGCCGATCCGCGGGCCTTTGCGGGCCACGGCGAACAGCAGGGCCGGCAACCGTCCGCGGCTGAGCAGGCGCTCGGCCAGCGGCAGGAAACGGGCGAAATTCCAGGGTGCGCTCATGGAGCCTCCGAGAGGGAGGGTTATCCACATTTATTGTGGATAACCTTGTGAACAGGGCGAAGTTTCTGACGTCAGGTGCCCACGAAGCAAGGGCCCCGGTCAGATCGGGCGTTTTTTACACAGTCGTTTCAGTTCCGCAAACGATTTGCGTCAGAAGCATCCTACTTCATCACGCTGCTATTGCTCGGACAGTACCAGCCGACAGAGGTTCTTCCAAGCATCTGGCGCCAAAACGAAAACGCCCCGTCAAGACGGGGCGTTTTACGCAAACCAGCCAATATTACTTGGCAGGTTCTTCTGCTGGCGCTTCAGCTGGAGCTTCTGCTGGCGCTTGCGCCGGTGCTTCGGCTTCCGGCTCTGCACCTTGCAGTTGTGCCGGGTCCTTGATGGCGATCAGCTCAAGGTCGAACACCAATACCGAGTTGGCCGGAATCAGCGGGCTCGGGCTCTGGGCGCCGTAGGCCAGTTCGGCCGGGATGAACAGCTTGTATTTCTCGCCGACGTGCATCAGCTGCAGGCCTTCAACCCAACCTGGGATGACGCCGCTGACGGGCAGGTCGATCGGGCTGCCGCGCTCGACGGAACTGTCGAACACCTTGCCATCGGTCAACTTGCCTTCGTAATGAACGGTGACGACGTCAGTCGGCTTAGGCTGCGGGCCGTCGGCCTTCTTGATCACTTCGTACTGCAGGCCCGAGGCGGTAGTGACCACGCCTGGCTTCTTGGCATTGTCTTCAAGGAACTTCTTGCCGGCGGAGGCGGCTTCTTCGCTGGCCTTGGCCAGACGCTCTTCGGCGCGCTTCTGCAGCGAGGTGAAGGCTTCTACCAGCTCTTCGTCCTTGATGCGTTGCTCTTTCTTGCTGACGGCGTCTTCGATGCCGAGGGCGACCGCTTTCGAATCAAGGTCTTCCATGCCTTCCTGAGCCAGGCTCTTGCCCATGTTCAGGCCGATACCGTAGGAGGCTTTCTGTGCCGGAGTCTTCAGCTCGGGGCTGCTGGCCTGTTGGTCGCAGCCAGCCAATACCAGGCCTACCAGGGCAACCGCAGCCGCCAAACGATGCTGTTTCATGCTATTTCCTTGTTCATGCGCCATAAGGGCAATCAGGGTAAAGCCGCGAGCTTAGCAGGCGGCCATGACCAATGGCTACCGGCATAGGAGCGGGTTTTGCTAAGGAAGTTCAGTAGTTAAACGATGATTCATCTGACGCATTACAGCCACTGGCCAGTATTGACCCTTTGGGCCGAATTCGCCTGGGTTTAAGGGCTGTTTATTTCACAGTGTTCTGAAGCGTCAGGGGTATTGGCCTTCCCGGTACTGCCCCGCCACCTCGCGCAGCACCTCGCACACCCACTGCCCCGGCAGGCTCTGCGCCAACGCCGCATTGCGGCAGATGCCCACCGAGCCGCCCGGCTCGCGCACGCCCAGGTCGAGCTCGACCAGCTCACCGCGACCAAGGTCGATCAGCACGGCGTCACGCGGTGCCACCCACACCGCATCACTGCCCAGCAGGTAGCGGCGGCTCAAGGCCAGCGACAAGGTCTCCAGCCGCTGCGCAGGCATCTGGATACCACATTGGACGAACAGGCTATCAGCGTGCTGGCGAATGGTGGTGCCAGGGGGTGGCAAGACCAGCGGATAACGCCCTACCTGCGCCCGCTCCACGGGGTGACTCGCCAGCAGCGGGTGCCCCGGCCGCACGACCAGGCTCATCGACTCGCTGTACAAGTGCTCGAACGACAGCCCCTGAATCTGCGGGCTGTCGGTCATGCGCCCAACCACCAGTTCCAGCTCACCCAGGCGCAACTGCCCGAGCAACTGCGCACTGGCGCCGGTCACCACGCTGATCAGCAACGCCTCATGGCGTTGATGCAGGCGGCACAGCACCTCGGGCATCAACAAGCCCTCGACCGTGGATAGCACGCCGATGCGCACCTGAGACGGCGCACGTGCCTCGCCGCGCAGGCTGCTCACGCCATCGCGCAGGGCCTGTACGCTGGGCCCGGCGTAGCGCATGAAGCGGGTGCCGGCCGGGGTCAGCTCGACGCCCTGCCGGCTGCGCTCGAACAGGCGTGTTTCAAGCAGCGCTTCGAGTTCCTTGAGGGTCTTGGAAATCGCGGGCTGGCTGATCGCAAGGATGTCTGCAGCCCTGGCCAGACTGCCCTGCCGGGCAATCTCCAGGAAACACAGCAGGTGGCGGTACTTGATGCGGGTGTCGAGGTTCATGGCCCCAAGCTTACCGCATCGCAGGCCCCATGCAGCGCGCTACCGCTCAGGCCACCGCCAACTCTATCGCGTCGCCATTCATCCGCACCGGCCACACCCGCAGCCGTTGCCCCGCATCCTCCAGGCAATGCCCGCTGTGCAAGCTGAAATGCTGCTTGTAGAGCGGCGCCGCCACCACCAACTGCCCTTGCACACTCCCCACCAACCCGCGGCCGATGATGTTGGCGCCAGAGCGCGGGTCACGGTTGTCCAGCGCATACAACGCCTGCTCCTGCCCTGGCAGATAAAACAGCGCCACCTGGACACCCGCGTGCCAGACCACCACGCCGGAATCAGCAACCAGGTCATGGGCCTGGCAGACCGTTTGCCAGTTGGGTTGGTGCGCTACAGCGGTATTGGACAGGTTCATCAGACAGCCTCCTCGACAGTGGGGATCAGGTGCAAGGGTGCAGCAGGGCGACGTTGTTCGCGCTCGCGGACGAAGTGCACGTCCGGGTCGGCGCGGTGGTCGTTGACGAAGGTGCGGAAGCGCTTGAGCTTCTCCGGGTCGTTGAGGGCATTGGCCCATTCGCATTCATAGTGATCGACCACATGCTGCATCTGCGCCTCAAGCTCAGTGGCCAGGCCCAGGCTGTCGTCGAGGATGACCTGCTTGAGGTAATCCAGCCCGCCCTCCAGGCCTTCGCGCCACACCGAGGTGCGTTGCAGCTTGTCGGCAGTGCGGATGTAGAACATCAGCACGCGGTCGATCAGGCGGACCAAGGTCTCGTCGTCCAGGTCGGTGGCGAACAGCTCGGCGTGGCGCGGGCGCATGCCGCCGTTGCCGCACACATACAGGTTCCAGCCCTTGTCGGTGGCGATCACGCCGATGTCCTTGCTCTGCGCTTCGGCGCATTCGCGGGTGCAGCCAGAGACCGCGAACTTGAGCTTGTGCGGGCTGCGCAGGCCCTTGTAGCGGTCTTCCAGGCGCAAGGCCATGGCGACGCTGTCTTGCACGCCATAGCGGCACCAAGTGCTGCCCACGCACGACTTCACCGTGCGCGTCGACTTGCCGTAGGCATGGCCCGTCTCGAAGCCGGCCTCGATCAACTCACCCCAGATCAGCGGCAATTCGTGCAGTTGGGCGCCGAACAGGTCAATGCGTTGGCCGCCGGTGATCTTGGTGTAGAGGTCGTATTTTTTCGCCACCTGGCCGATGACGATGAGCTTGTCCGGGGTAATTTCGCCACCGGGGATGCGCGGCACCACCGAATACGTGCCGTTCTTCTGCATGTTGGCCATGAAGGTGTCGTTGGTATCCTGCAGCGGCACCAGCGCCGGGTCCATGATCGGCTGGTTCCAGCACGAGGCGAGGATATTGCCCACTGCCGGCTTGCAGATATCGCAACCGACGTGGCCTTTGCCATGGCGAACCAGCAGATCATGGAAAGTGCGGATCCCCCCGACCCGCACCAAGCCGTACAGCTCCTGGCGGGTGTAGGCGAAGTGCTCGCACAGGCTCTTGTCGACCGTCACGCCGCGTGCAGTGAGTTCGTGCTCGAACACCTGCTTAAGCAGGGCCGCGCAGCCGCCACAGCCACTGGCGGCCTTGGTGCAGCCCTTGACTGCAGCGAGGTCGCTGCAGCCACTGTCGATGGCAGCGCACACCGCGCCCTTGCTGACGTTGTGGCACGAGCAGATGGTCGCGCTGTCGGGCAGGGCATCGGCGCCCAGGGCGGGTGCGCCGCCCGTCTGCGGCAAAATCAGTGCGGCCGGGTCGGCAGGCAGGGCGATACCGTTCTGCGCGTATTGCAGCAGGGTGTCGTAGTAGCTGTTGTCACCGACCAGTACCGCGCCCAGCACATGCTTGCCGCTGGCATCCACCACCAGCCGGCGGTAAGCCGCGTTGGCTTCGTCGATGAAGCGATAGCTGCGCGAGCCCGGCGTGGCGCCATGGGCATCGCCGATCGAGCCGACATCCACGCCCAGCAGCTTGAGCTTGGTCGACATGTCGGCGCCGGTGAACGCGACCGCCGCGTCCCCTACCAGCAACGCCGCGAGGTTGCGCGCCATGCTGTAGCCCGGCGCAACCAGGCCGAACACGCTGCCGTTCCACGAAGCGCATTCACCGATGGCGAAGATGCGCGCGTCGCTGGTGCGGCAGTGATTGTCGATCACCACCCCACCGCGTGCGGCAATTTCCAGGCCGCAGGCACGCCCCAGGGCATCCTGCGGGCGAATACCGGCGGAGAACACGATCAGGTCGGTTTCCAGGTGCTCGCCGCCGTCGAAGTTCATGCGGTAGCGATAGCCCTCGCCGGCACTGATCGACTGAGTAGCACGGGACAGGTGCACACCCACACCCAGCGCCTCGATCTGGGCCTTGAGTGCCGTCCCGCCTTCGCTGTCCAGCTGCACCGGCATCAAGCGTGGGGCGAACTCCACCACATGGGCTTCCAGGCCTAGCGACTTGAGTGCATTGGCCGCTTCAAGGCCCAACAAGCCCCCGCCAACCACCACGCCTCGGCGGGCATCGTGGGCGGCGGCGCGGATCGCGTCGAGGTCGTCAAGGGTGCGGTAGACCAGGCGGGCATTGCCGCTGGAGCCTTCGATCGGGGGCACGAACGGGTAGGAACCAGTGGCCAGAATCAACTGATCGTAGCCATAGCGGCCTGCGGCGGTGACCACTTCGCGGCGCGTGCGGTCGATCTCCTGCACGGCTTCGCCCAAGTGCAGGTGCACACCTTGGCTTGTGTAGAAGCCCTGCTCGCACATGGCCAGGGTTTCGGCGCAGCTGCCGCCAAAGTACTCGGACAGGTGCACACGGTCGTAGGCCCGCTGGCGCTCTTCGCCGAACACCCGCACCTCGAAGTGCTGCAAGGCGCCACGCTCGATCAGTTGTTCGACGCAGTGGTGGCCGACCATGCCGTTGCCGACAATGACCAGTTTCTCTCGTTGTCCGCCGTTCGCTGTTGCCTTCATAGCCGATCCTCGATCAAAAAAAAACGCCTGGAGCCGAAGCTCCAGGCGCCTTTGCCTGTACTCATCAGGGTGTGCCCCTGGTTGATCGCCGTTGATCAGTGGGGCGTGTTTGTGAATCTGGTAAAGCAGGGAATGTGCCAAATGCTGCAGCGCCTGTTAGGCCCTCTTCGCGGGTAAGCCCGCCCCCACAGGATCCCCACTGCTTTCAGGATCAGTAGAGATCCTGTGGGAGCGGGCTTGCCCGCGAAGAGGCCGGCACAAGCAACACACACCGCACAGCCAAGGTGCACACCTCACCATCCCGGTGCACTCAATACACATCGCGCCGATAGCGCTTGGCCTTGCTCAGCGCCGCCACATAAGCATCCGCCGCCGCCGCGCTCATACCGCCATGCTCGGCGACGATCGCGCGCAAGGCACTGTCCACATCCTTGGCCATGCGCTGAGCATCGCCGCACACATAAAAGAACGCCCCCGCTTCCAGCCACCGCCAAAGGTCAGCGCCCTGCTCGTGCATGCGCTGCTGCACATAGATTTTCTCGGTCTGGTCTCGGGAGAAAGCAGTCTCCAGGCGCACGTGGCCGGTCGCCTGCCAGGCCTGCAACTGCTGCTGGTAATAGAAGTCGCTGGCAGCATACTGCTCACCGAAGAACAGCCAGTTCTGCCCGCTGGCCCCACGCGCTTCGCGCTCTTCCAGAAACGCCCGAAACGGCGCGATGCCAGTGCCCGGACCGACCATGATCAGCGCTACGTTGTCGTCTTCAGGCAGGCGAAAGTGCTTCGATGCCTGCGGGAAGATCGCCACCTTGATGCCTTGCGCGCGGTCGGCGAGGAAGGTCGAGCAGGTACCTTTGCGCTGCCCGTAACGCACCGTGGAGACGGTCAGATGAACCTGGCCGGGGTGCGCCAACGGGCTGGAGCTGATCGAGTACAGGCGCGGTTGCAAGGGTTTGAGCAGGTCGAGCCAAGTGGCCAAGGGCAGGTCCTGCGGGAACTCGCGCAGGACGTCGGCCAACTGCCGCCCCCACAACCAGCCTTGCAGTTCGGCCTTGTGCTCAGGCTCAAGCAACCGGCGCAGGCCCTCGGCACGCTGGCTGAACACCTGCAACTGTGCAGGGGTGACTTGGGCGATTTCCAGGTGCGCTTCCAAGGCAACGGCCAGCGGAAGCGCAGGCTGGCCCTTGATGTGAACCAAGGCCTGGCCATCGAGGCGCATCAACGCCAACAACTCTTCGACCAGTGCCGGGCAGTTGCGCGGCCATACGCCCAAGGCGTCGCCCGCCTGGTAGGTAAACGTGCTACCAGACAGATCGAATACCAATTGGCGGGTCTCCTTGCTGGCACCTGGGGCGTTGAGCACGCGGTTTTCCAGCAAGGTGGCCGACCAGGGTTGCTGCCTGCTGTAGGCCTCCACGGGCAAGGGCGCACTGCTTGCCTGGGGCGCGGCGGCGCTACCCAACTGCGATGACAAGGCGTCGAGCCAAGTGGCGAACGCTTCATCGAAGTCCGGCTCGCAATCCACCCGTTGCAGCAGCCTGCGCCCACCCAGTTCGGCCAGGCGCTGATCGAGCTTGCGGCCAAACCCGCAAAACTGGTCGTAACTGGAGTCGCCCAAAGCCAACACGGCATAGGGCACGTCGGCACAGTGAGCGCCCTCCTCGCCTTGCAGCGCTTGCCAGAACGCCGTCGCACTGTCGGGCGCATCGCCATCGCCGAAGGTGCTGGCGATCAGCACAACACTGGCGGCGCCGTGCAAGTGCTGCGGGCTGACCGCTTCCATGCAACTGAGCTGCACGGCAAGGCCGGCGCCACGCAGGCGCTCGGCACAGCGCTCGGCCAGTGCCTCGCCGTTACCGGTTTGCGAGGCCCACAGCACCTGGTGCTGCGGCGCCGCCAGCGTCAGGCTGGGCACTACCGAAGGCTGCGCGAACACGCCAGCCAACAGCCCATCGACAAACAGCCGCCGGCTTGCGGCCAGCGGCGCACTGGCCGGCAGGCTGGGTACACCCTCAGCGCGGCCCTGGTCCAGGCCGAGCAAAAAACCCTGCAGGTAAAGACGCTCTTCCTCGGCCAGAACCGGGGCCGGCAAGGTGTCCAGGCCAAGCAGACGGGACAGGGTGGCGGTCGGCATGCGGGCAGGCTCCGGGTTGGCAGTGGCGGCGCTCAGGTCAAGGGCGTCGATACGTTCGCCGGCAACCCGCTCAAGGGCCACGGCGCAGTGTTTGAAGGCGGGCTGCAGCGACAGTGGGTCGACCGCATCGCAGGTCACGGCATTGATGGCCAACTGCTCGCCGATCACATCGTTCCAGTGAAAGGGGGCAAAGCAGTTACCCGGCATGACCCGATCAGTGATGCGTGCGGGTAACAGCGCCTGCCCACGCCGCGAGCGGATGGCCACCTGGTCCTTGTCGCGGATACCCAGGCGCGCGGCATCGTCAGGGTGAAGTTCGACAAAAGGGCCAGGTTCGAGCTTGTTCAGCGCAGGCACCTTGCCAGTCTTGGTCAAGGTGTGCCATTGGTGCTGCACGCGGCCGGTGTTGAGCACTATCGGGTAGTCAGCATCGGGCAGCTCTGACGCGGGCAGCCAGGGCCGGGCGAAAAACCGCGCCTTGCCACTGGCCGTAGGGAATGCCAGCGCCGGGCGGTTGCCCTCGGCGTCCTTCAGCAGCTGTTGGCTGCTGCCGTCGTTCTGATAACGCAGCGGGCTGCGCGGCGCTTCATGGCCTGGCGCGCAGGGCCACTGGCGCGGTTGCGCGCGCAGTTCGGGGTAGCCGATGCCGCGCAGGTCGTAGCCGGTAGCGGGGTTATGGAAGCGCCGAATCTCTTCGTACACCGTTTCGGCATCGGGGTAGTCGAAGGCGTCGGCATAGCCCATGGCACAAGCGACCCGGGCGATGATCTGCCAGTCCGGTAGGCTCTGGCCTGGAGGCTCCACGGCGCGGGGCATCAAGGTCAGGTTGCGCTCGCTGTTGATCATCACCCCCTCGCCTTCGGCCCAGAGCGCTGCCGGCAGAATGATGTCGGCGTAACGATTGGTTTCGGTGTCGAGAAACGCGTCCTGGGTGATCACCAGTTCAGCCTGGCGCAGGCCGTC
The DNA here is from genome assembly GCF_058745025.1 of Pseudomonas sp. E1MeOHC2. NCBI lineage: Bacteria > Pseudomonadati > Pseudomonadota > Gammaproteobacteria > Pseudomonadales > Pseudomonadaceae > Pseudomonas > Pseudomonas sp. E1MeOHC2. The sequence goes on along the minus strand of NZ_CP196675.1, from coordinate 3,737,997 downwards.
GATCACCTGCTGGCGGTTGGCGACACTGGCCACTGGGTTGCTGCAGATGATCCAACAGGCCTTCACCTCACCGGCCTTCATCTGCTCGAACAGCGCCACGGTGCCCTCGCCACCTTCGCTTCGCAGGCTGCCAGGGGCCAGGTTCCACTGGTTCTCGACAAAAGCGCGGTCGGCCTCCACCAGCGCCGAGCGCTGGCCCGGCAGGCCCGACCCCATGTAGCCCATCTCGCGGCCACCCATGGCGTTGGGTTGGCCTGTCAGGGAGAACGGGCCGCTGCCAGGGCGGCAAATGGCGCCGGTGGCCAGGTGCAGGTTGCAGATGGCGTTGCTGTGCCAAGTGCCATGAATGCTCTGGTTAAGGCCCATGGTCCAGCAGCTCATCCAGTCCCTGGCGCCGCCGAGCCATTGGGCGGCGGTGCGGATGTCGGCTTCGCTCAGGCCGGTGATGGCAGCGACGCGCTCGGGGCAGTAGTCCTCTAGAAAAGGCGGCAGATCTTCCCAGCCCTCGGTATGCCGGGCGATGAAGTCAGCGTTGGTCTGGCCGTTCTGGTGCAGCAGGTACAGCAGGCCATTGAGCAAGGCCATGTCGGTGCCTGGGCGCACCTGCAGGAACAAGTCGGCCTTGTCAGCGGTGGCCGTGCGCCGTGGATCGACGACGATCAGCCTGGCCCCGGCCTTGAGCCGGTCCAGCAGGCGTAGGAACAGGATCGGATGACAGTCGGCCATGTTCGCGCCGATCACCAGAAACACGTCGGCACGCTCGAAATCCTGATAGCTACCGGGCGGGCCATCGGCGCCCAACGACAGCTTGTAGCCGCTACCGGCACTGGCCATGCACAGCCGCGAGTTGGACTCGATATGACGAGTGCGGATAAAGCCCTTGGCCAGTTTGTTGGCCAGGTACTGGGCCTCCAGCGACATCTGCCCGGACACATACAACGCCACGGCATCGGCGCCGTGCTGCTCGATGATGCCGCGCAGGCGCTCGGCGGCCTGGCTGATGGCCTGGTCCAGGCCCGTGCGCGCCGGTTGCTGGCTGCGCTGCTGGCGCAGGTAGGCATCCTCCATGCGCCCGGCGGCGGTCAGCGGTACGTGCGCGGTGAGGCCCTTGGTGCACAGGCGGCCGAAGTTGCTGGGGTGCTGCTTGTCGCCGCTGATCTTGACGACCTTGCCATCGGCAACGCTCATGACAATGCCGCAGCCGACACCGCAATACGGGCAGACACTGCGTATTTCGCTGCTGCTCATGGGCCGGTCTCCTGTTTGGAAACGCAAAAGGCGCCGGCTGCTCCGGCTTGCATGGCAAGCAGGGCAACACGGCGCCTTTGTCGTGAGAATGTGCGGGCAATCGGCATTGATTGCCCTTGATAGGAGCAGGTCAGCAATTACCGGGCCAGCTGTGCAGGCCGCTTCGTGAGAAAGCCCTGGTACAGGTTCAAGCGCTTGCAGGGCCGGTTTGCCGCACCATGCGGTGGCACCGCAAAGGCCCATGGCGCTATGCTGGGGCACATTTCAGCCAGAGTTACTGCCCTCCCCCCATGTCCCAGGTGATCCTCAAAACCCCCGCCCAACTCGACCTGATGCGCAACGCCGGCCAATTACTGGCCCAAGTGTTTGCCGAGCTCGACCGTTTCATACGCCCTGGCGTGACCACGATGCAGATCAACGACCTTGCCGAGGCGTTCATCGTCGACAGCCTGAAGGCACGCCCGGCGAGCAAAGGCCAATACGGCTTCCCTTACGCGCTCAATACTTCCGTGGACCATGTGGTCTGCCACGGCATGCCGAAGGCTGATGAAGTGCTGAAGGAAGGGTCGATCATCAATGTCGATATCACCCTGGAACAGGGCGGCTACATCGCCGACTCGTCGAAAATGTACTGCCTTGGCGCGATCAGCGATGAGGCCCGGCGGCTGGTCGACACCACCTATGATGCGCTATGGAAAGGCATCGAGCAGGTGCGCCCCGGCGCGACGCTTGGCGATATTGGCCATGCCATCCAGGCCCATGTCGAAGCAGCGGGCTACAGCGTCGTGCGTGAGTACTGCGGCCATGGCATTGGCCAGCAGATGCATGAGGGGCCGGAAGTGCTGCACTACGGCCAGCGTGGCATGGGCATGAAGCTCACGCCTGGCATGGTGTTTACCATCGAGCCGATGATCAACCAGGGCGGGCGTGGAACACGGACATTGAAAGACGGGTGGACGGTGATTACCCGCGATCATGCGCTGTCAGCGCAGTGGGAACATACCGTGGCGGTGACGGAGGACGGGGTTGAGGTGCTGACGTTGCGGGAGGAAGAACGCCAGCGTTGAGGCGCCATCGAACATGTGGGAGCAACTGTCTTCTTGTGGAAGCTGGCCTTGCCGGCGATGGGGCGCGTAGCGCCCCAGGCCCGGCTGTGCCGGGCATCGCCAGCAAGGCTTGCTCCTACGAATGAGCTATTTGCTCCTTCCAGGGCGTTCCGGTCTTGAGCATCGCATTTAGCCTCACTATCAATACTCGCATACACGCCACCACCGATACTTTCGCGCACTTCCCTTGGGCTCGCAGTGCTTTGTAGCGCTCGCAGAAGTCCTTGTTGTGCCGTATCACCACCCAGCAGGCCATATAGAGCGCCCGCCTGACTTGTGAGCGCCCCCCCCAGATTGAACGCTTGCCCGACTGCTTGCCGCTGTCCTGGTTGAACGGCGCAACACCGACCAAGGCGGCAATTTCCTTCTTATCCACCTGGCCCAGCTCTGGCAGCAAGGCCATCAGCTTTCCGGCAGTAATCAGACCAATTCCTTTGACTTGAGTGAGCTGTTTAACCCGGTCATCAGGCAAAGCTGCTGCCTGCTGTGCGATCTCTTGTTCCAGCGCTCGAATTTCACCCTTCAGATAGGCGATGTGTTGTTCCAACCGCAAACAAACACTGGGAGCCCGCGCCTGCTTCAGGCGCCGCTTGTCATCGTCGCGCTGTTGGACGAAGCGATCCCGCTGCATAAGCAGTTCGCGCAGCAAGGCCCGCTCGGGTGTCATCACCTGGCAAGGCCGTGGGGGCATAACTTCAGCCAGGTGAGCCAAAACAGCTGCGTCAATGGGATCGGTCTTGGCGCGTTTACCCATCGACTTGGCAAAGTCCCGGGCACGACTGGGATTGATCCGGCAAACCGGAAAATCGGCATCCTGCAGCGCTTTGAGGACATTGCACTCGTAGCCACCGGTAGCTTCGAGCAAGACCATTGAAACTGCATACCCGCCAAGCTTTTCGACGAGCAGTTGGAATCCCTTCAAGTCATTGGAAACACTGAAGTTCACCCCCTCAGGGCGGATGTGAACAGCAAGTGTGGCACTGGAAACATCGATGCCGACAGAGGAAGACATGGCCAAACCCTCTTAAACTCAAGGAGTGAGAGCGCTTTGGCTTGGCCCACGCTTGTGATTCGAGATTACGCCCCTCATCCAACTGTTCGGGCTCTCGCCAAAGTGGAACGGTGAATGGCAGCTTTTGCTCCCACACGTGCTCTGGGCACCTCGGGCTATCAGCTTGCCATTCACCGCTCTCACTTCAGATTCTATTCCCTCTCCAAGACACAAGCGGGCTTGCCCGCGAATACTGGCAAAGCCGGTGCCATGCACCGCGTGGCAATATTCGCGGGGCAAGCCCGCTCCCACATAGGCCGTGCTGTACCACAAAACTTTTCAGCATGCAGAAACAAAAAAAGCGACCCTAAGGTCGCTTTTTCTGTAACTTCCGGGTGTTCAGTGGGCCCTGGAAGTTGAATATGGCGCAGCGGACGGGACTCGAACCCGCGACCCCCGGCGTGACAGGCCGGTATTCTAACCGACTGAACTACCGCTGCGCTATACATCGAGTGGTGGGTGATGACGGGATCGAACCGCCGACCCTCTGCTTGTAAGGCAGATGCTCTCCCGGCTGAGCTAATCACCCTTTCGTCTCGGTGTGGCGCGCATTCTACGGATGAGCCCCTACCCTGGCAAGCACTTTTTTCGACTTTTTTAAAAAAATTTTCGAAGGCTTTCAAAGACCTAGCAACCCAGGGCTTTTCTTCCTTTATAGAGAGGTACTGGCCCTCTGACAGGGTTGGACGGGAACCACCGCTCGGAGAATAATGCCCGCCTTATGCATTAAGGAGAGATTGCCCCTCATGTGGTTCAAGAACCTGCTGACCTACCGCCTGACCCAGGATGTTTCATTCGAAGCCGACGCACTGGAAACTGCCCTGGCCAGCAAGCCGGCCCGTCCGTGCGCCAGCCAGGAGCTGACCACCTATGGCTTCGTCGCGCCGTTCGGCAAAGGCGAAGACGCTCCCCTGGTGCACGTCAGCGGTGAATTCCTGCTGATCGCCGCACGCAAGGAAGAACGTATCCTCCCGAGCAGTGTGGTCAATGACGCCGTCAAGGAGAAGGTCGAAGAGATCGAGACCGAGCAGATGCGCAAGGTCTATAAAAAGGAACGCGATCAGATCAAGGATGAAATCATCCAGGCCTTCCTGCCGCGCGCGTTCATTCGTCGTTCGATGATCTTCGCCGCCATCGCGCCGCGCCTGGGCGTGATCCTGGTCAACTCGGCCAGCGCCAAGCGCGCCGAAGACCTGCTGTCGACCCTGCGTGAAGTCATGGGCTCGCTGCCGGTGCGCCCCGCTACCGTGAAGATCGCGCCGGTTGCCACCATGACCGACTGGGTCAAGTCGCAGCAAGCGGCCGAAGGCTTCTATGTACTGGACGAGTGCGAGCTGCGCGACACCGCCGAAGACGGTGGCATCGTGCGCTGCAAGCGCCAGGACCTGACCAGCGAGGAAATCCAGCTGCACCTGAGCACCGGCAAGGTGGTCACTCAGTTGGCCCTGGCCTGGCAAGACAAACTGTCGTTCGTGCTGGACGACAAGATGGTGATCAAGCGCCTGAAGTTCGAGGAGCTGCTGCAGGAGCAGGCTGAACAGGATGGTGGCGATGAAGCCCAGCAGCAGTTCGATGCGAGCTTCCTGCTGATGATGATGACCTTTACCGAGTTCCTCCCCGTGCTGTTCGAGGCCTTGGGTGGGGAGGAGATTCCGCAAGGGGTCTAACCTTTATGATTTGCCGGTGCTGGCCTGACAGTTAATCGTTGACCAGTACCGGCCCTTTCGCGGGCAAGCCCGCTCCCACCGGTGTTTGCTCAGCCTGTGGGAGCGGGCTTGCCTGCGAATGGCCCTTCAAAAATCGCCTCTATATATAAGTACAAGGACTTCCCCATGCGCGCCCTCGCCGCCCTCAGCCGCTTCGTCGGCAACACCTTTGCCCTCTGGGTGCTGGTGTTCGCCGTGCTGGCCTTCCTGCAACCGCAGTGGTTTATCGCCCTGAAAGTGGCCATCGTGCCGTTGCTTGGGCTGGTGATGTTCGGCATGGGCCTGACCCTCAAGCTCGACGACTTCGCCGCCCTCGCCCGCCAACCCTGGCGGGTGATGCTGGGGGTGGTAGCACACTTCGTGATCATGCCGGGCATGGCCTGGTTGCTGTGCCAATTGTTCCACTTGCCCGCCGAGATCGCCGTAGGGGTGATTCTGGTCGGTTGCTGCCCAAGCGGTACGGCTTCGAACGTGATGGTCTGGCTGTCCAAGGGCGACCTGGCGCTGGCGGTGGCGATTGCCGCAGTCACCACCCTGCTCGCCCCGCTGCTGACTCCGGCACTGATCTGGTTCCTGGCCTCGGCCTGGCTGCCGGTCTCGTTCATGGACATGTTCTGGTCGATTCTGCAGCTGGTCATGCTGCCGATCGTGCTCGGCGTGCTGGCCCAGCGCCTGCTTGGCGCGCGGGTGCAGGCGGCCGTGCAGGTATTGCCGCTGGTGTCGGTAGTGAGCATCGTCATGATCGTCTGCGCGGTGGTGGCGGCCAGCCAGGCGAAGATCGCCGAATCGGGGCTGCTGATCATGGCGGTGGTGATGCTGCACAACAGCTTCGGCTATTTGCTGGGGTACCTGACCGGCAAGCTCTGCAAGTTGCCCCTGGCCCAGCGCAAGTCGCTGGCGCTGGAGGTGGGTATGCAGAACTCAGGGCTAGGGGCGGCATTGGCAGCGGCGCACTTCTCGCCATTGGCAGCGGTGCCAAGTGCGCTGTTCAGCGTTTGGCACAATATTTCCGGGGCGTTGCTGTCGACCTGGTTCCGGCGAATGGAAGAGTCTTCGTCAGCTGTTGAGAATGGCGAGCCTGCCAGGGATTGATGTTGCCTGACCCGGCCTCTTCGCGGGCAAGCCCGCTCCCACAAGTACTCCACACTCCTGAAAGCCGTGGAGTACCTGGGGAGCGGGCTTGCCCCGCGAAGAGGCCAGCACAGACTTGCCCAGCAATCAGAAAATGTGCACCCTAGTGCCCACTGTGAGGACGGCCTCACGACGCACCGCGTGACCATTCCGGGGACGGCCCCATCATTGGCAACAATGGAGGCACCTATGTCCTGGATCATCCTGTTCTTCGCCGGCCTGTTCGAGGTCGGCTGGGCCGTCGGCCTGAAATACACCGATGGCTTCACCCGCCCACTGCCCACCGTACTCACCGTCGGCGCCATGGTCATCAGCCTTGGCCTGCTGGGCCTGGCCATGAAGGAGCTGCCGTTAGGCACCGCTTATGCCATCTGGACCGGTGTCGGCGCCGTGGGCACGGTAATCGCCGGGATTATCCTGTTTGGCGAATCCATGGCCCTGGTGCGACTGGTCAGTGTGGCGCTGATCGTCTGCGGCCTGATCGGCCTGAAAGTCAGCGCCAGCTGACACGCCCTCTTTAACGCAAGTCGCCGCGCAAGCGGCTCACCTGCTCACGCAACGCATCCGGCTGCGCCGCCTCCACCGGGATGGCGGTGCCAGCCACGATGGTCACCCGCGACCACAAGCGCTTGAAAAAACCCTTGGCCGGATCCCGGCTGAAGAAACTGCCCCACAGCCCCTGCAACGCCAAGGGAATCACCGGCACCGGGGTTTCGCTGAGAATGCGGTTCACCCCACCTTTGAACACATCGATCTCGCCATCAGCGGTCAACTTGCCCTCCGGGAAGATACACACCAGCTCACCCGCCGCCAGGTACTCGGCGATACGGGCGAACGCCCGCTCGTACGTGGCCTCGTCCTCACCACGCCCAGCAATCGGGATGGCGCCTGCGGTGCGGAACACGAAGTTGAGTACCGGCAGGTTGTAGATCTTGTAGTACATGACGAAACGGATCGGCCGACGGATCGCACCGCCGAGCAACAGGGCATCGACGAACGAGACATGGTTACACACCAGCAGCGCCGCGCCTTCGTCCGGGATGCGCTCAAGGTCGCGGTGCTTTACGCGGTACATCGAGTGGCTGAGCAGCCAGATCAGGAAGCGCATGGTGAACTCAGGCACGATCCTGAAGATGTAGGCGTTGACCGCGATGTTGAGCAACGACACCACCAAGAACAGCTGCGGGATGGTCAGTTCGGCCAGCCCCAGTAGAACGATGGTGAGGATCGCCGAAACCACCATGAACAAGGCATTGAGGATGTTGTTGGCGGCGATCACCCGGGCCCGCTGATCCTCGGCCGTGCGCGCCTGGATCAAGGCATACAGCGGCACGATGTAGAACCCGCCAAACACCCCGAGCCCGACGATTGACATCAGAATCCACCAGGCCTGGCTCATGCCCAGCAACGCCAGCCAGTCATGCGGCACGGGCGCCGCTGGCACGTCGCCGGAGTGCCACCACCAAAGCAGGCCGAACAGGGTCAGGCCAAACGAGCCGAACGGCACCAGGCCGATCTCCACCTTGCGCCCGCTCAGCCGCTCGCACAGTAGCGAGCCGAGGGCGATGCCTACCGAGAACAGGGTCAGCACCAGGGTCACCACGGTGCCGTCGCCGTGCAGCCAGTCCTTGGCGTACGCCGGGATCTGGGTCAGGTAGATGGCGCCGACGAACCAGAACCACGAGTTGCCGACGATCGAGCGCGACACCGCAGGCGTCTGCCCCAGGCCCATGCGCAGGATCGCCCAGGATTGCTTGAAGATGTTCCAGTCCAGTTGCATCTGCGGCGCTACGGCTGCGGCGCGTGGGATCCAGCGGCTGGCCAGGTAGCCCAGAACTGCGGTGCCCACCACGCCTCCCGCCACCACCGTGGCATAGCTGGCCGACGACATCATCACCCCGGCGCCGATAGTGCCAGCCAGGATAGCCAGGAAGGTGCCCATCTCGACCAGCCCGTTACCGCCCACCAGTTCTTCTTCACGCAGGGCCTGGGGCAGGATCGAGTACTTAACCGGCCCGAACAGCGCCGAATGGGTACCCATGCCGAACAGTGCCACCAGCATCAACGCCAAGTGGTTGGTCATAAAGCCCAAGGCCCCAATGGCCATGATGCCGATCTCGGCCAGCTTGATCGCCCGGATCAGTGCGTCCTTGGCGAACTTCTCGCCAAACTGCCCACCCAGCGCCGAAAACAGAAAGAACGGCAAGATGAACAGCAATGCGCAAAGGTTGACCCAGATCGAACGGTCACCATCGCCCAGGCTCAGCTTGAACAGGATCGCCAGGATCAGCGACTGCTTGAACAGGTTGTCGTTGAATGCACCCAGCGATTGGGTGATGAAGAACGGCAAGAAGCGCCGCTTGCCGAGCAAGGTGAATTGCGAGGGATGACTCATCGTCCTTGTACCTGAGGGGCATTTTTCATTGGAGGCGCGCCAGAAGCGACAAGCCACAAATCTGCATGGGAAAACCTGCTGCTGGCAAGCCCGCCACATCGATTAAAGCGAGGCTGCGCAGCAGCCCCTTGCTGGCTTATGCTGGAAACCGGCAAACCACAACAACAAGGACGTGGCAATGCTCGCCGCCCTCAAGCGCTACCCACCGGCCGTACGCCTGCTGCTCACCACCACCTTCACCCTGACCCTGGCGCGCGCCCTTACCCTGCCCTACCTGGTGGTGTACCTGGCGGACAACTTTCAGCTCCCGATGAGCCAGATCGGCCTGGTGATCGGCGGCGCCCTGATCATCGCCTCGCTGCTGAGCCTGTACGGCGGCCACCTGGTGGACACCGTGCGCAATCACACGCTGGTGATCGCCAGCACCCTGGTGTTTGCCCTGGCCTTCATCGGCGCCATCGCCAGCCACTCGGCAGCGCTGTTCTTTCTGTGCCTGGTACTGATCAACCTGGCCCTGGCGGTGGTCGACATCGCGGCCAAGGCCGGTTTTTGCGCACTGTTGCCGGTAGAGGAACGGGCGGAAGTATTTGCCATCAAGTACACCTTGAGCAACGTTGGCTATGCCGCCGGCCCACTGCTGGGCGTGGCCCTGCTGGAGCTGAACGACCACCTGCCGTTCATTGCCTCTGCATTGATTGGCCTGGGGATGGGCCTGGCCTACCAGCACCTCGGCGACCGGGGCCTGCTGGCCGGTGCGCCGGCGCAATCAGGTGCGGGTTTTGGGCAGGTGGCCTTGGGCCTGGCGCGTGACCGGCGGCTGGTGTGCTTCACCCTGGGCGGGGTGCTGAGCGCCGTAGTGTTCGGCCAATTCACTGCTTATTTGTCGCAGTACCTGGTGGTGACCACCAGCCCGAGCGAGGCCGCGCGCCTGGTCGGCTACCTGGTGACCACCAACGCCATCACGGTGATTGCCCTGCAGTACCTGATCGGCCGGCGTATCAGCCGCCAGCGCCTGATGCCCTGGCTGCTGGCCGGTATGGGCCTGTTCATTGCCGGGCTGCTGGGCTTTTCCTGGGCAGACACGGTGCCGATGTGGTGCCTGGCGATGCTGGTGTTCACCCTGGGGGAAATCATCGTGATACCCGCCGAGTACATGTTCATCGACCTGATCGCCCCGGAGCACCTGCGCGGGGTGTATTACGGCGCGCAGAACCTGTCGAACCTGGGCGCGGCACTGGGGCCGGTGATGGTGGGGTTTGTGCTGGGGCAATGGTGGCCGGGGGCGATCTTCTACCTGCTGGTGTTGTCGGTGATACTGGCGGGGGTGTTTTATTGGCGGGGTACCCGCAGGTACTGATGATGCCTGCGACGACTCGCCACTGCGACCATCGTCTGCGCTGACGAACGCCCGCCTGCGTGCCAGACTGATTGATCGGGACCGCGTTACCTTTTTTGCTCCGGAGTTTGCATGTCGTTGTCCAGTGGGCTGATCGCCGTGGTCGCCCTGGCCTATATGGCCATCATGTTCGCCATCGCCTTCTACGGCGACCGCCGCAGCACACCGTTGCCGCCGAAGCTGCGTGCCTGGGTGTACAGCCTGTCGCTGGCCGTCTACTGCACCAGCTGGACGTTCTTTGGCGCCGTCGGCCAGGCGGCCGAACAACTCTGGGCGTTCCTGCCGATCTACCTGGGCCCGGTGCTGCTGCTGATTTTCGCACCCTGGGTGCTGCAGAAGATGGTGCTGATCAGCAAGCAGCAGAACATCACCTCGATCGCCGACTTCATTGCCGCGCGCTATGGCAAATCGCAGACCCTGGCGGTGGTAGTGGCACTGATCTGCCTGGTCGGCGTGCTGCCTTATATTGCCTTGCAGCTCAAAGGCATCGTGCTGGGCGTCAACCTGCTGATCGGTGCCAATGCCGATGCCACGGGCACCCGCGTACAGGACACCGCACTCGTGGTGTCGCTGGTGCTGGCCTTGTTCGCCATCGTGTTCGGCACGCGCAGCCTTGACGTGACCGAGCACCACCGCGGCATGGTTCTGGCAATTGCCTTTGAGTCGCTGATCAAGCTGTTGGCATTCCTTGCCGTGGGCATCTTCGTGGTGTTCAACCTGTACGACGGCTTCGACGACCTGTTCAGCCAGGCGCGTCAGTCGATTCAACTGGAAAGCTACTGGAAAGAGACCATCAACTGGCCATCGATGGTGGTGCAGACGGCAGTGGCCATGATGGCGATCATCTGCCTGCCACGGCAGTTCCATGTCACCGTGGTGGAGAATATCGAGCCACAGGACATGCGCCTGGCCCGCTGGGTGTTCCCGATGTACCTGGCGCTGGCCGCGCTGTTCGTGGTGCCGATCGCCCTGGCCGGGCAGATGCTGTTGCCGGGCACGGTGATGTCCGATTCGTTCGTCATCAGCCTGCCCCTGGCCGAGGCCCACCCGAGCCTGGCCCTGTTGGCCTTCATCGGCGGTGCCTCGGCCGCCACCGGCATGGTCATCGTCGAAGCCGTGGCGCTGTCGACCATGGTCTCCAACGACATGCTGCTGCCCTGGCTACTGCGCCGCAACAATGCCGAGCGGCCGTTTGAGGCGTTCCGCCATTGGATGCTCTCGGTACGCCGGGTGACCATCGTGGTGATCCTGCTGCTGGCGTACGTCAGCTACCGCCTGCTCGGTTCAACGGCGAGCCTGGCGACCATCGGCCAGATCGCCTTCGCCGCCGTGACCCAGCTCACCCCGGCCATGCTTGGCGCGCTGTACTGGAAGCAGGCCAACCGGCGCGGCGTGTTCGCCGGCCTCGCCGCCGGCATCTTTCTGTGGTTCTACACCCTGGTACTGCCGATTGCCGCCCACAGCGTGGGCTGGTCGCTTGAGCTGTTCCCAGGCCTTGCGTGGCTGCATGGCAACCCGCTGAACCTGCCGATCAGCCCGCTGACCCAAGGCGTGGTGCTGTCACTGGCGGGTAACTTCACCTTGTTCGCCTGGGTGTCGGTGTTGTCGCGCACGCGGGTGTCGGAACACTGGCAGGCTGGCCGTTTCATCGGCCAGCAGACCAGCGCCCGCCCCAGCAGCAAACCGCTGCTGGCGGTACAGATCGACGACCTGCTGACCCTGGCCTCGCGCTTCGTCGGCGAAGAGCGTGCCCGGCAGAGCTTCATCCGCTTCGCCTACCGCCAGGGCAAAGGCTTCAACCCCAACCAGAACGCCGACGGCGACTGGATCGAGCACACCGAACGCCTGCTCGCCGGCGTGCTCGGCACCTCGTCGACTCGCGCTGTGGTCAAGGCCGCCATCGAAGGCCGCGACATGCAGCTTGAGGACGTGGTGCGCATCGCCGACGAAGCCAGCGAGGTGCTGCAGTTCAACCGTGCACTGCTGCAAGGCGCTATCGAGAACATCAACCAGGGCATCAGCGTGGTCGACCAGAACCTGCACCTGGTCGCCTGGAACCGCCGTTACCTGGAACTGTTCAACTACCCCGACGGGCTGATCAGCGTTGGCCGGCCAATTGCCGACATCATCCGCTACAACGCCGAGCGCGGCCTGTGCGGCCCTGGCGAGGCGCAGGTGCACGTGGCCCGGCGCCTGCACTGGATGCGCCAGGGGCGCGCGCACTCTTCCGAGCGGCTGTTCCCCAACGGCCGGGTCATCGAGCTGATCGGCAACCCGATGCCCGGCGGCGGCTTCGTCATGAGTTTCACCGACATCACCCCGTTCCGCGAAGCCGAACAGGCGCTGCGCGATGCCAACGAAGGCCTGGAGCAGCGGGTGGCGGAACGTACCCACGAGTTGTCCCAGCTCAACCAGGCACTGTCAGAAGCCAAGAGCCAGGCCGAGGCGGTGAGCAAGTCCAAGACCCGCTTCCTTGCCGCGGTCAGCCACGACCTGATGCAACCGCTGAACGCCGCGCGGCTGTTCTCCGCCGCCCTGTCGCAACAGGCCGAGGGCATGAACGAGGAGGCCCAGCAACTGGTGCAGCACATGGACAGCTCGCTGCGCTCGGCCGAAGAACTGATCAGCGACCTGCTGGACATCTCGCGCCTGGAGAACAACAAGATCACCCCGGACGCCAAGCCGTTCGCCCTCAATGAGCTGTTCGACACCCTGGGCGCCGAATTCAAAGTGCTGGCCGCCGAAAAAGGGCTGGAATTCCGCCTGCGCGGCAGCCGCCTGCGGGTCGAAAGCGACATGAAACTGCTGCGCCGGGTGCTGCAGAACTTCCTGACCAACGCCCTGCGCTATGGCAAAAGCCCGATTCTGCTCGGCGCCCGCCGCCAGGGTGAACGCCTGTGGCTGGAAGTGTGGGATCGCGGCCCGGGCATCGCCGACAACAAGCTGCAGGAGATTTTCCAGGAATTCAAACGCCTGGACAGCCACCAGACCCGCGCCGAGAAAGGCCTGGGCCTGGGCCTGGCGATCGCCGATGGCCTGTGCCGGGTACTTGGCCATAGCCTCGAAGTGCGCTCGTGGCCCGGCAAGGGCACGGTGTTCCGGGTCAGCGTCCCGATTGCCCGACAGGCGGCACCTGCACCAAGCGCGCCAGTGGAGCAGACGGGCCAGCCGCTGGCCGGGCTGAACGTGCTGTGCATCGACAACGAAGACAGCATCCTGATCGGCATGAACAGCCTGCTCAGCCGCTGGGGCTGCCAGGTCTGGACCGCACGCAACCGCGCCGAATGCGAGGCCTTGCTGGCCAAGGGCATGCGCCCGCACCTGGCACTGGTGGACTACCACCTGGACGACGGCGAGACCGGTACCGAACTGATGGGCTGGCTACGCACCCGGCTGGGTGAGCCGGTGCCTGGGGTTGTGATCAGCGCCGACGGCAGCAAAGAAACCATCGCCCTGGTGCATGCCGCAGGCCTGGACTACCTGGCCAAACCGGTCAAGCCGGCAGCCTTGCGCGCCCTGCTCAATCGGCATCTGAGCCTGGCTCAGTAACCGCTTCGTCCGGCAGGGCCTCATCGGACAGGGCCCGCTCCAGCAGGTCTGCCGGCAGGCTCTTGCTGGCACGGGCGCCAAGCAACTTGAGCTGCTCGCTGCGGCTGACCAGGTTGCCACGCCCTTCGCACAGCTTGTTGCGCGCTGCGGCGTAGGCCTTGTCCACCTGCTGCAAGCGGTTGCCCAGCTCGTCCAGGTCCTGGATGAACAGCACAAACTTGTCGTACAGCCAGCCGGCGCGCTCGGCAATCTCGCGGGCGTTCTGGCCTTGGCGCTCCTGCTTCCACAGGCTGTCAATCACCCGCAGGGTAGCCAGCAGCGTGGTCGGGCTGACAATCACGATGTGCCGGTCGAAGGCTTCCTGGAACAGGTTGGGCTCAGCCTGCAGGGCGGCCGAGAATGCCGCCTCGATGGGTACGAAAAGCAGCACGAAGTCGAGGCTGTGCAGGCCTTCCAGGCGGTTGTAATCCTTGCTCGAAAGGCCTTTGACGTGGCTGCGCAATGACTGCACGTGCTGCTTGAGCGCCGCCTCGTCATTGCTGCCGACAAACTGCTGGTAAGCCGTGAGGCTGACCTTGGCGTCAACCACCACCTGCTTGTCGCCGGGCAACATGATCAGCACATCAGGCTGGAAGCGCTCGCCATCGGCGCTCTTGAGGCTGACCTGGGTCTGGTATTCGCGGCCCTTCTCAAGGCCCGCGTGCTCCAGTACCCGCTCAAGGATCATCTCACCCCAGTTGCCCTGGGTTTTCTGGCCCTTCAGGGCCTGGGTGAGGTTGGTGGCTTCATCGGACAGGCGCTGGTTGAGCTGCTGCAAACGCTCCAGCTCCTTGCCGAGGGAGAAACGCTCGCGCGCTTCCTGCTGGTAGCTTTCTTCTACACGCTTTTCAAAGGCCTGAATGCGATCCTTGAGCGGGTCGAGCAACTGGCCCAGGTGCTGCTGGCTGGTCTGGGCAAAGCGCTGCTCGCGCTCGTCGAAGATCTTCGTGGCCAAGTCGGAGAACTGGGCACGCAGAGTATCGCGGGCCTCTTGCAGGTCTTCGAGGCGCTGCTGGTGGTTCTCCTGCTGCTCGCGCAGTTCCGCCTCCAGGCGTGCAGCTTGGGCTTCCAGGCGGCGCAGCTCGGCTTCACGGTTGGCGCGTTCGAGGCTCCAGGCATGGGCGGCATCGCGGGCATTGTCACGGTCGATCTGCAGCAACTCCAGCTCACGGCCCTGGGCCGCAAGCTGGGCTTGCTTGACGGTGTTGGCTTCATTGAGGTCGCTGACTTCGTCGCGGCTGGCGTCCAGCTGCGCCTGCAACCCGGCCTGGGACAACTGGGCAGCGTTGAGGCGCTCTTCGAGCAGGGCCTGTTCACCCTGGCGGGCGCCCTGACGACGCTGCACCTGCATGACCCACACCAGGCAGGGCAACGCACCCGCCACCAAGCCCAGCAGAATGCTGGCCAGATCCACTGCCATGGTTACCCCGATCAAACCGTGATGAATGCTGCGCAGCTTATCAGTCTGGGATCAGGGTTTGCGCCTTTTCACACGCCACGATCAACCCGAAAAACACTGCCCCAGCAGCCGCCGCGCTTCCTGCGAGCCCTGCGCTGCAGCCAGCTCCAACCAGTAGCGGGCCTGGTCCGGCTCGTTGGCCTGGCACAGCCGGGCATACTCCAGCTGCGCACGCCGATCACCGGCGCGGGCAGCCTGGCGCAGCAATTCGTGGCCGATACGCCGATCCCGGGCGTTGCCACAATCCCGGCACAGCATCTGCCCCAGCCGGCTTTGGGCCACCACCACGCCCTGGCGTGCCGGTTGTTTCAGCAAGCGCCCAGCCAGGTGCTTGACCTGAGGCTTGTCACCCAGGCGCGGGCTGTCGAGCAGCCACAGGGCCACTTTCAGGGAAAAGCGTTTGGGTGGGGGCGCTGACGAGGGATCAACAGGGTTGGCGAGGTGTTTACCGCGAAACTTCATGAGCAACAGGAAAAGGCAACTCGAAAGGCGCGCCACTCTACTCCATTTTTCCCGGCATGACCTGTCGATTTCCGGAGGATTGAAAAATTTTTTCGATGATCTTTTCTTGACGTTTTCGAGTGGATGACCAACCGGTCTACGGGCGCCCGAAGATTGTCCGACAGTTCTCCGGTTTGCTGGCACGCCCGTCCTAGAGCAAGCGCTCCGGACAATCCACAGTTCCTGTGGATAACTCGGTGGACAACCCCCTCCAGGGGACCTAAAACCCCCGTGATTTGGGGCCTCCAGTCAAACTGTCGATTTTTTCACCAGCAAAAATTAGTGTTTTTTTTCATTGACTTAACCCCCCAGTCAAGGCATTGGCGAGGCTATCGAAGCCTGTTGCGGCCGCGTTACAGCTTGCGCGCCAAATGTGAACAAGTGCATCGCAAGACCTCGTTTGAATGCACAAAACGAGTACATCCCCGTCGATGCCAGCCTTTTGCCCCTCTTCCCAGCCCGCGAAAGAAGCGCCATACTGCTCGGCTAACCTGGCCAGTTGCAGCAACACTTGCCAAGCTGCTTTTTTTTCGGTATGGTGCCCCTCGTTAGTACCAAGCTGAAAGTCAATTCAGGCAGAAGCGTCCTTGCAGCGTTGCTCCCCCCAAGAGCAGACACTGCTGAAACCAGGACCGGCCACACTCGATGATTCCCTCGCCAGCCATACGCTGCCCAAGCGCGAATCACCTAGCCAATTGATCAGGATTCCACCCCGACGGCCTAGAACCTTGGCCCCGGCGTGCTGCCTGCCCTCTGAAGTACCTACCAGTCAGCCCAAGCGCCCACCTTTGATTGCGCTCTCTCTGGCTGCTTTGTTCCAGTCAGGTTCGTTCGTCCCTTAATAAAGGCGTCACTGGAACGTTTCTATCATGCACGGATCATAACCTCCGTGTTTAAAGCAGGAACCTCCAACAATATGCAAACTCATCATCAAATTCAGGCTGCCATTGGCACCCTTTCCCAGGCCTTCTCGCCGCTGAAGTGCCTTATCGTTGCCCCTCGCAAGGGCAGCTTCAGCTTTACCCTGGTGGACGAACACGGCGTCGCCTGCCACACCGAACGCTTGTACCCCGAACAGTACAGCCGTAAGGAACCCCTGCAGGCAGTGATCGCCCGGACCCGCCAATCGCTCACCGCGTGAGTGGCGAATACCGCGGCATTCAGGCGCTGAATCACTGCTCGGGAAGCCTGCCTGATCGTTCTTGGCGTAATTGCCGCAAGGCATATAGCCCTGAACGTCAGGCAGCAATCGATTTAAAAACAGCTCTTTACACCACGATTATCACACTACACTTCAACTCGAGCGGTGCTAACCGCTTCCGGCGGGCCTGATCATTCACCAGCTGCCAAGCTCCAGCGCCCGTCCGGCCCTTACTTGCTCGAGGGCATCATGGGTATCGCGGCGAATGAATTGTGTCTGTATGTGATCCGACCAACCCTGGTCTACCTTAACCGTCACTGCCCTAGCGCCGAAGCACTGTTACTGGGCATTGCCGCCAGCCAGTCGGCACTCGGCTCGGCCTTGCACGACCGACGTGGCCATGGCCTCTACCGCATCGGCGAAACGCGCCACCAGGCGCTCTGGGACGAGTACCTTGCTCGTGATCCCGACCTCGCCAGCCTGATCCGCGGCCTGGCCAGCCAACACGCCTTTCTCGGCGGCCCTCACCTGGAACTCACCGTAAACCTGCGCTATTCCACCGCCATTGCCTGGATGCTTGTGGAAGCACAATGCACAGCGCTGCCTGCAGCTGACGACTTGCTGGGGCTGGCGCGCATCTGGCGACAGGTTTTCCACCCTCAGGGGCGCCTACGCGACTTCACTCAAGCTTGGCATACCTGCATCGATCAGAGATTGCCACAGGCATCTTAGGAAGCGTCCTACAACTTTACCGGAAAAAATGGAATTTTGGTCGGATTGTCCTACAAAACCGCTCTATCTCCTGTGATTGAGGCTATAGCGCGGCGGGCAATTTGTTGGTAGCTTTTCGCCCCGGAGATCCCAAGGAGTTTCTAATAATGAAAAAAGTAATGCTCAAAACCTCCCTCGGCGTAGCCGTTGCGCTTGCTTCCAGCCAACTGCTCGCCAGCGGCTTTGCCCTGAACGAACAGAGCATCAGCAGCATGGGGACAGGTTTCGCGGGACGTTCTTCTTCTGCCGAAGATGCCAGCACCGTGTTTGGCAACCCAGCCGGCATGTCCCGCCTCAAGCGCGAACAAATCACCGTGGGCGGCGCCGCCGTCATCGCCAAGTCCGACATCTCGGGCCGTGGCAGCAACCTCGGGGGGGAAACCGACGGTGACATGGTGCCAGTCGTTGGCGTACCGATGGGTTACTACGTCAAGCCGATCGATGATCACTGGAGCGTCGGTTTCGGCGTCTACGTGCCCTTCGGCCTGGTCACCGACTACGGCAGCGACGATGCCGCCCGCTACTGGGGCAAAAAGAGCCACGTCGAAGTCGTCACCTTCCAGCCAACCGTCAGCTACGCCTTCAACGACAAGGTCTCGATCGGTTTCGGTCCAACCATCAACCGCATCAAGGGCGAGCTGGGTTCGAGCCTGATCAACCCGTTCACCCCTGGCCGCAACGACGGCGAAGTCAAGATCAAGGGCGATGACACCGCCGTGGGCTACAACATCGGCATCCTGGTACAGGCCACCGACAGCACCCGCGTCGGCCTGACCTATCACTCGATGGTCGACTACAAGCTCGAAGGCAAGACCCGCGTCAGCACCCCGTTGATCGGGCCGTTCAACGGCAACAAGTTCGATGCGACCCTGAAGATCAAGACGCCAGAGTCCGTCGACCTTTCGGTCACCCACGAACTCGACGACCAGTGGACCCTGTACGCAGGCAGCACCTGGACCCGCTGGAGCCGCCTGGAAGCCATCACCGTGCAGAACGATGTACCGGCGCCACTGGCAGGTTCGGCATTCCAGACCATCAGCGAAGAGCAGAACTGGCACGACACCTGGGCACACGCCATTGGCGCGTCCTACAAGGTCAACAAGGAGTGGGTGCTGCGCACCGGCTTCACCGTCGACCAGTCGCCAACCAACAACCACGACCGTTCACCGCGCATCCCGACGGGCGATCGCAAGGTGTTCAGCCTGGGCGCCGGTTGGAGCCCGAGCGAGGACATGACCATCGACGTGGCCTACTCCTACCTGTGGGAGGAAGACACCAAGGTCAACCAGGTCAGCGCGACCAAAGGCAGTTACCAGGCCAAGTACGAGAACAGCGCTCACGGCGTCGGTGCCTCCCTCACCTACCGCTTCTGAGTCAGCCTCGCACCTTAAAAACCGCCCTTGTGGCGGTTTTTTCACGTCTGGACCTCCCAGCTGTCACCCAGGCATTCACGCAGGTAGTCCATGAAGGCACGCACCTTCGCGGTCATGGCGAAACGATCGGCCACACACAGGTAGATGTCCATCGGCTCGGTCTGGGCATAGGCCTGGCCGGTGTCGCTGTATTCGAACAAGGGCACCAGTTCGCCCGAGGCCAGGTAAGGTCGAACGATAAACGCTGCCAGCCGGGTGATGCCGCCATCGTGAAGGGCCATCTGGGTCAGGGCATCGATATCGTCGCTGATCAGCACGGTGCCAAACTCTGGCTCGAAACGCATGCCGTCGCGCATGAAGCCCCAACGCAGGAAGCGGCCGTCGACCGGATAGCGGAACACCAGGCAGCGGTGCTCGCGCAAGGCCTCAGGCGTAGCAGGCACGCCGGCGCTTGCCAGGTAACCCGGCGAGGCGCAGCAGATGAACGGGATCCTGGCTATGTGCCTCGCCAGCAGGTGTTCCTCCAACTGCGGAGCAATGCGCAGGCTGACATCCACATCCTCACGCGCATGGTTGACCCGTCGATCAGTCATTACCAACTCTATCGAAAGTTGGGGATAACGGGCACTGAATGCCGGGATCAAGGGCGCCAGCACATGGCGGCCAAAGGCCGATGTCGATGCAATGCACAGGCGGCCCTGGGGCTCGCTGTCGGGCGTGGTAACAGCCAGCTCGGCCTGGGCAAGGTCACGCTCCACCTGCCTGACCCGCTCGTAGTAAAGCGTACCAGCAGGCGTTAGCGCCATGCTGCGCGTGGTGCGGCTAAGCAAACGCACCTGAAGATGCCCTTCAAGACGTGCGATGTTCTGGCTCACTGCCGCTGGGGTTAACCCCAGGTTGCGCGCACCTGCGGCGATGCTGCCAGCCTCGACCACCTTGATGAAGCTGCGGATGGCATTGAGCAGGTCCATGTCGAGCCCTTTGGATTCGTAAGAATCTCTTTATAAAGAACTCAATCACAGTGGTCTACAGCCCCGGCCTGGGTGATTGCTAACCTGCGCCTTCACTCATCATTCAGGAGCTTGCATGAACAACCTGTCCCAGGCCCGCAGCCGGCGCAAACTGCGCCCCAGTGCCACGCCCTACGTGTTCGCGTTTTACATGTCGTCGATCATGGCGTTGTTGATGTGCTTTGTAATCACAGCAGCCAATGCCGGCGTGAACTCGCAGTATCTGAGCAACGTGCTAAAGGCTTACCAACTGGCCATGCCGGTGGCGTTTGTCTGCGTGCTGATGGTCAGGCCGATGGTGGTGCGACTGGTGGCGATCACCGTTCACCCTCACTGAACAGGCACCTGCAGGCGTTACGGCTGCGACGCGATAGCCTTCTCGATCGCAGCCCGGAAGTCAGGATCATCCGGCTTGGTCAGGCTGGAGAAATTACCGATCACCTTGCCCTTGCGGTCCACCACATATTTGTAGAAGTTCCACTTCGGCGCACTGCTCTGGCTCGCCAGTTCGCTGAACAGTGGTATTGCATCCTTGCCACGCACGGGCTGAGCCTTGGTCATGGTGAAGGTCACCCCGTAATTGGCGTAGCAGACCTTGGCGATCTTCTCGCTATCGGCGTCTTCCTGCTTGAAATCATTAGAGGGTACACCGAGCATCTCCAAGCCCTGCTTGTGGTACTCCTTGTACGTTGCCTCAAGCCCCTCGAACTGCGGCGCAAACCCGCAATAGCTCGCCGTGTTGACCACCACCAGCGGCTTGCCGGCAAAGAGCTGGCACAGATCCACCTGCCCCTTGCCACGCAGTTCGGGCAGGCTGCCCTGCAACAAGGCCGGGCAATCCGCAGCCCAGCTCGACGTGGCAGCAAGCAGGGCCAGCAGAGGCACCGTCAACCAGTGTGCACGCATCGTTCGTTTCTCCCGCAAGACAATCCTTGAACTTGCAGGGTAGCGCTTAACAAAGCCCCATGCCCAGCCAGTGAGACAACCTCGTCGATTATGGATTGGGTTATAATGCCTGCATTCCAGCTCAGAGCGAATCGAACGATGGCCCCGATCAGCCTGCAAGCCAAGAAAGCCCATGCAGCCAGCAAGCGCCGGTCAAACTATGCCGCTAGCCTGCGACTTGAAGGGTTCGCAACCTCTCTAGCAGATGCCGAGAAACCTTTGCCGCCCAAAGAGGACGTGCTCAGAGCTCTACTCAAACGCACCCGCTGATGCGCGACAAATATGGCATTGACCAAGACCCTTACTGCTATGCCGGCAGTCACATAATGCGCAACAAACTGGGCATCCGAGACGACGCCCAGCTAGATCAAGCCGAGCGCTTGCTTTCTGCGATTGCAGTAGAGCAAATCGAATTCGAACCACCCCCTTACGATCTAGCCTATTTGCGCAAAATTCATGCGACCCTGTTTTCCGACCTCTACGACTGGGCCGGCCAACTCAGGACCGTCGCAATATCCAAGCAAGAAACCCGATTCTGACAGCCTGAGTTCATGGAGAAACAGGCTTCCCTCGTATTCGGCCGTATGAGGGCGGATCAATGGTTCGAACACCTGTCGCGGGATGACCTGATTACTTCAGTGGCCAATGAATACTCAGAGCTCAACGTCGTTCACCCCTTTAGGGAAGGCAACGGTCGCGCGCAGCGCTTACTCTTCGAGCACATTGTTTACAACGCGGGTTATGACATCAGCTGGTGGGAGGTTGAGCCGGATCAGTGGTTAGCTGCCAATATCGCGGCTTACCACTGCGAACTCGCACCCCTGACAGCCATTTTCAGGCGCTGCATCGGTGCCCCTATCACTTGACACCGCGGCTCAACAAACCCCCATGCCCAGCTGCATCAACGCCAGCCCACCCTTGTGCCACCCCCACCACACCAGCGCCAACAGCCCGATCGCGGCAGCGGCCAGCAACCCCTGAGCCAGGTAGCGGTTCATGCGGCCTGGGCCTGCAGGCGGGCGACCGGGCGTTCACGCACCGGCCAGTTGAGGGCTGCAGCCAGCAGGCTGAGCAGGATCGAGATCTGCCAGACCAGGTCGTAGCTGCCCGTACGCTCATACACCACCCCACCCAACCAGCCACCCAGGAAGGCGCCAACCTGGTGGAAGAGGAACACGATACCGCCCAGCATCGACAGGTTGCGCACGCCGAAGAGCGTCGCCACCGTGCCGTTGGTCAGCGGCACGGTGGAAAGCCACAGCAAGCCCATGGCGATGCCAAACACGTAGGCACTGACCTGGGTCACAGGCGCCCACAGGAACAGCACGATCACCACCGCGCGCAACAGATAGAGCCCGGTGAGCAGCCGCGGCTTGGACATGCGCCCGCCCAGCCAACCCGCAGTGAAGGTGCCGACGATGTTGAACAGGCCGACCAGTGCCAGCACCGTGGTGCCCGTGGCAGCAGTAAGGTGCTGGTCAACCAGATAGGCCGGCAGGTGCACACCGATGAACACCACCTGGAATCCACAGACGAAGAAACCCAGCGCCAACAACCAGAACCCCGAATGCGAGCAGGCTTCACGCAAGGCCTGGGCCAGGGTCTGCTCGGCGCCATGGCTGGGCAGCGGGCGGTCGCGCAGAAGGCCAACCAAGGGCACTATCAGCGCCACCACCAGGCCTAGTACCAGCAACGCGGCGGACCAGCCCAGCCACTCGATCAGGCCCAGCGTGCCTGGCAGCATGGCGAACTGGCCGAACGAACCGGCCGCACTGGCAATACCCATTGCCATACTACGTTTTTCCGCCGGCACGGCGCGCCCGACCACACCCAGGATGACCGAGAACGAAGTGCCGGAAAGGCCGATACCAATCAGCAGGCCAGCGCTCAACGACAATGACCAGGCGGAGTCGGCCAGCCCCATGAACATCAACCCGGCGGCGTACAGGATGCCGCCGATGATCACCACGCGCACCGCCCCCAGGCGGTCAGCCAAGGCGCCGGCGAACGGTTGCGCCAGCCCCCAGATGAGGTTCTGCAAGGCAATGGCGAAGGCAAACACGCCACGCCCCCAGCCAAAGTCGGCGCTCATCGGCCCTAAGAACAGGCCAAAGCCGTGTCGCACACCCAAGGACAACGCCAGAATCAGCGCTGCCCCCACCAGTACCCACCCGCTGGTTCGCCACACCGAAGTCATTGTCGTTATCTCCAGCACATCGCAAGGTTTTGCGGGTATATACCCGCTTAATGTCGTATCAAATCAGGCCAGTTGCTCCAGCAGACGCACCAACTCATCGCGCTGCCCCGCACCCAAACGCTCGACCAGCAGCCTCTGGGCCTGCTCCCATGCCGGGTAAGCCGCTTGCAGCAGCGCTTTGCCTGCCTCGGTCAGCAGCACCACGCGGTTGCGCTGGTCGTCACCGTCAGCCAAGGCCACCAGGCCTTCGGCTTCCAGCACCCGCAGGTTGCGCCCCAAGGTACTGCGTTCCAGGCCCATGGCTTCGGCCAAGGTGGTGATGCTGGGGCGGTCGAGCCGCTGCAAGTGCCGCAACAGGGAAAACTGGGCGACATTGATGCCGAAGCCGACAAGGGCCTCGTCATAATGCCGGCTCACCCCACGGGCGGCACGGCGTAGATGGGTGCAGATGCATTCGCTGGTCAACATGGATACGTGTATATACCCGCGTCATGAGTGTTGCAAGAGATTTCATTCAGACACACGCTCGCCTTGCGCAACAGACGACACCTCATAGGCCTAATGCCAACCCCACCACCACCGTCAGCTCCAACAACTCCAGCATCGCTCCAGCGGTGTCACCGGTTGTTCCATCCAAACGTCGGCACATAATGTGCCTTAACCAGGCGAACACGCCCCCGGCTGCCACCAGCACCCAAGTCGCGCTCCAACCGCCAACTGCAATACACAAGGCGGTGCTACCAAGCAATACCCACTGGGCAGCAGACCGTGGCAGATGCTCGGCCAGTGCCTGCCCCAAGCCACCGGCCCTTACATAAGGCGTACAGAGGAACAGGCCAAGCATCGCAGCCCGTCCAACCACCGGCGCCAGCACCAGTTCAACACCCACGCCACGCGCGACCAGCACCCACAAGGCACAGAACTTCAGCAACAACACCAGCATCAAGGTCACCACGGCAATCGGCCCACTGCGCGGGTCCTTCATGATCTGCAGCGTGCGCTCACGGTCGCCGAAGCCACCGAGCCAGGCATCGGCGCTGTCGGCCAGCCCGTCCAGGTGCAGGGCGCCGCTGAGCAACACCCACAGGGTCAGCAGCAACGCCGCATGCAGGGCCGTGGGCGTACCGTGCATCAGATGGCTGGCCAGCCACAGCAGCAGGCCGAACAGCAGCCCCACCAGTGGGTAGCACAACAGCGAGCGGCCTACTTGCTGCGGTTCCGGCATGCCCGGCAAGCGCACCGGCAGGCTGCTTAGAAACTGCAGGGCAATCCAGAACGGCAGCATGTCAGTGCGCCTCGCCCAATTGGCCGTCGTCACGCAGCACCAGGCGCACCAGAGCACCGTGGGCAACCTCCACCTGGAGCAATTGCTCCCTGGGCAGGCCACGTGCACGGGCCAACAGCAGGCGCATCACCCCGCCGTGAGTGACCAGCAGCACGCGCTTGCCGGCATGCTGCTGGCCCAGGCGCTCGACGCCAGCCAGGACACGTTCGGCGAACGCACTGACCGGTTCACCGTTGGGCGGCGTATAGCCGTAAGGATCGGCCCAGAAACGCCCCAAGGCGTCAGCCTGGTCTTCCATGATCTGCGCCGCACTGCGGCCTTCCCAGTCACCGAAGTGCAGCTCTTGCAGGGCGGCCTCACGCTGTACTGGCACGTGCAGCCTTGCCCCTAGTTCGTCGGCAAAACGTGCACAGCGCTGCAACGGCGAACTGACCAGCACCTCCCATGGGCCGGCCTCGGCGACGGCGCCACGCATTTGCGCCCAGCCTTTTTCAGTCAGGGCATCGTCAAGGCTGCCACGCAGCCCGCCCTGCTCCGTTTCGCCGTGGCGCAACAGGTCGAGGATCATGCCGGGCGGTCCGCCACTGCGGCTTCGGCAAACGTCGCCATCTGCCCGTGCAGTGCGCAGGCCAGGCGCAACAGCGGGACCGCCAGGGCGGCACCGCTGCCCTCGCCCAGGCGCAGGCCCAGCGCCAGCAACGGCTCGGCTTGCAGCGCTTCGAGCAGGGCCTTGTGCCCAGGCTCGGCGCCCTGGTGGGCAAACAGCAACCATGCCCGGCTCTGCGGATTGAGGCGCACGGCCACCAGCGCGGCGACACTGCAGATGAAACCGTCCACCAGCACCGCGACGCCCTGTTGCGCACACGCGATGTAAGCGCCAACCAGGGCGGCGATCTCGAAACCACCGACACACGCCAGCGCCTGCAACGGGTCGTCAGCACGCAGGCCATGCACGATCAGCGCACGCTCGATGACTTCAGCCTTGTGCCGCACACCGGCGGTATCCAGGCCAGTGCCAGGGCCGCTCAACTCAAGGGCCGGGCAGCCCAGCAGGGTGCTGGCCAACGCGGCGGCAGCGGTGGTGTTACCGATGCCCATCTCGCCACCGATGAACAACTGCGCACCCTGTTCGGCAGCCCTCTGGGCGCTGTCACGGCCGGCCTGCAAGGCGGCCTGCAGTTGGCGCTCGGTCATCGCCGGCTGGCGGGCGAAGTTGGCGGTGCCGGCGCCCAGGCGTAGATGCCGCACGCCAGGCAGCGTCAGAGCAAGGTCAATGGTGCCGAGGTCAACCACTTCAAGGCTGGCTTGCAGCTGCCGCGCCAGCACGCTGATCGCCGCACCGCCACCCACGAAGTTGCGCAGCATTTGCCCGGTCACGGCTTGCGGGTAGGCCGAAATGCCCTCCTCGACCACGCCGTGGTCACCGGCGAAAATTGTGATCGCCAGTTGGTCCACCACGGGCCGCTCACGGCCTTGCAGGCCCGCCAGGTGCACGGCCAGGCCTTCCAGCTGGCCGAGCGAACCTGCAGGTTTGGTCAGCTGTTGCTGACGGGCGCGGGCCTGGTCCATGGCGGCGTTGTCGAGAGGTTGGCAGGCGTCACGCCACCAGGCTTGAGTCATAGTGCAGGTCCTTTGAGCATAAGGGGCAGGCCAGCCACGGTCAGCACCACACGCTGACAGCGTACGGCCACGGCCTGGTGCAACCAGCCGGCCTGGTCAACATAGCGCCGGGTCAGTTCACCCATGGGTACCACGCCCAAGCCGGTTTCGTTACTGACCAGGATAACGGTGCCCGGCAACTGCTCAAGGCAGTCGAGCAGCGCATCGCGCTCCTCGGCCAGGCGCTGCTCGTTATCGAGCATCAACAGGTTGGTCAGCCACAGGGTCAGGCAATCCACCAACAGGCAGCGCCCTTCGGCGGCTTCGCGGCGCAGCACCGTGGCCAGCGCCAGAGGTTCTTCGATAAGCCCCCACTCAGCGGGCCGGCGCTGACGATGCAGGCGCACGCGTTCGTTCATTTCACCGTCCAGCGGCTCGCTGGTGGCGATGTAGGTCACGGGCAGGCCGCTGTCGCTGGCCAACTGTTCGGCCAGGCGGCTCTTGCCGGAGCGAGCGCCTCCGAGGATCAGGTTGCGCATCTCAGGCGACTCCACACAGGGTGCGCAGGTGCGCGGTGTCCAGGTGTTTTTCCACCAGGTCCGCCAGGCGTTCGATATCACGCTCGCGCAGGGCCTGGTAATCGATGGTCTGTGCATCGGCCAGCCCCGCCCAGCGCAACAGCGCGGCGCACGACTGGCTGCCTTCGAACAGGCCATGCAGGTAGGTGGCGAAAATCTGCCCGTCGGCGCTGATGGCGCCGTCGCAGCGGCCATCGTCCAGCTGCACGGCGGGGCACTCCAGGGCCGGGCCCTGAGTGACGCCGGCATGAATCTCGTAGCCGCAAACCGGCGCGTGCTCCAGGGTCACAGTACCTGCGACGTTGCGCAGTTGCTTGTCGGCCTCCAGCACCGTGGCGTAATCCAATAGCCCCAGCCCAGGGCTGGAGCCCGCCGGCCCTTCAAGGCCCAGCGGGTCGTGCACGTCAGTACCCAGCATCTGCAGGCCGCCGCAGATGCCAATGAGCTTGCCGCCATAGCGCAGGTGGCGGGCAATGGCAGTATCCCAGCCACGCTCGCGCAGTTGCGCCAGGTCGCCACGCACGCTTTTCGAACCGGGCAGGATGATCAGGTCGGCAGGCGGTATCGGCTGGCCCGGCCCGATGAACTGCAGATCCACCTGCGGGTGCAGGCGCAGCGGGTCGAAGTCGGTGTGGTTGCTGATGCGCGGCAACACCGGGACGATCACCTTCAGTACGCGTTCACCCTTGGCCACCTGGCGCACATCGATGCCGTCCTCGGCCTCCAGGTGCAGGTCGGTGACATACGGCAACACACCCAGCACTGGCTTGCCGGTGCGCGCCTCCAGCCAGTCCAGCCCAGGCTGCAGCAAGGCGATGTCACCGCGAAAGCGATTGATGACGAAGCCTTTGACCCGCGCCTGCTCACTCGGCGAGAGCAATTCGAGCGTGCCCACAAGGTGAGCGAAAACCCCGCCGCGATTGATATCGGCCATCAGAATCACCGGGCAGTCCACCGCCTCGGCAAAGCCCATGTTGGCGATGTCGCCGGCACGCAGGTTGATCTCCGCCGGCGAGCCTGCGCCTTCGACCATGACTACTGGGTACGCGGCGCTCAGGCGCTGGTGCGAGGCCAGCACCGCCTGCATGGCGATGGCCTTGTAGTCGTGATAGGCCACTGCATTCATGCTGGTGACCGCGCGCCCGTGGATAATCACCTGGGCGCCGGTGTCGCTGTTGGGTTTGAGCAGCACCGGGTTCATGTCGGTGTGCGGCGCCAGTCGGCACGCTTGGGCCTGCACGGCCTGGGCCCGGCCAATTTCGCCACCGTCGGCGGTCACCGCACTGTTCAGTGCCATGTTCTGCGGCTTGAACGGCACCACGCCGACACCCTGGCGCAACAGCCAACGGCACAGCGCGGTGACCAGCGTGCTCTTGCCGGCATCGGAGGTGGTGCCTTGCACCATGAGCGTGGTCATGCCGTTTCCTTTTGATAGTCCGCCAGCGCCTGAGCCAGGCGCTGTTCGTCTGCCCTACAGGCAGGCAACCCCAGGCGCACAGCCGCTGGCCGCTCGAACAGGCGCACCAGGATGCCGCGCCGGGCCAGAAAGTCATGCAGGTGCGCGGCGCGTTCGCTGCGCACGTACTGGAACAGGTCGCAGCCGCCGCTCGGGGCCAGGCCGGTACTGCGCAGCAGCGCGGCGAGCCGCTGGCTACTGGCGGCGCAGCGTTCGATCTGCGACTGATGGGCGGTGTGGTCGGCAAAACAGGCCTGGGCCAGCACCCGCGTCGGCCCACTGACTGTCCAGGGGCCGAGCAGCTCTGCCAGACGCTGCAACAGGCTGGGTTCAGCCGCGACGAAACCCAGCCGTACCCCGGCCAGGCCAAAGAACTTGCCGAACGAACGCAGCACGATAAACCCAGGCTTTTCGGTGCACTCGACCACGCTGTGAACGGGGGTGTTGTCCATGAACGCTTCGTCGACCAGCAGCCAGCCGCCACGGGCCGCCAAGCGGCCATGCCAGTCGAGCAGACGCTCGCGGCTGACCTGGCGGCCGGTCGGGTTGTTGGGGTTGACCAGCACCAGCACATCGAGGCTGTCGAGCACGCCTTCGACCTCGGTTTCATCCAGTTCGACCAGCTGATGCCCGGCCCGCTGCCAGGCGTGCGGGTGCTCGGCGTAGCAAGGGGTCAGCACCCCGACCCGGCCAGCCGGACGCAGCAACGGCAAGGCCTGGATCGCCGCCTGCGAGCCGGCTACCGGCAGTAGCTGGCGAGTGCCGTAATACTGCCGGGCGGCTTCTTCCAGACCGTCTTCGGTCTCTGGCAGGCGCGCCCAGGCGTCGAGTGGAATGGGCGGGATCGAGTAAGGCCAAGGGGCAATGCCACTGGACAGGTCGAGCCAATGTTCCCGCGCGATACCGTATTGATGCACCGCACGCAGTAGACGACCACCGTGTTCAAGCATTGCAGTAGGCTCCCAGGCAAATCAGCAGCACCCACAGCCACACACCCCGCTGCACCAGGCTCCAGCCGCGCTCGATGGCGTCGGCATCGGCCATCGGCCCTTCGCCCAGGCGCGGCCGTTCGTGCAGCTCACCGTGATACACCGCCGGGCCGCCAAGCTCGACCGCCAGCGCGCCGGCCCCCGCCGCCATCACCGGGCCTGCGTTGGGGCTGTCCCACAGTGGCCCCTGATTGCGCCAGCAGGCCAGGGCCAGGCGGGTCTTGCCGAGCAGCGCGTAGGTCAGCGCCACCAGCCTTGCGGGAATATAGTTAAGAACATCGTCGATGCGCGCCGCGCACCAGCCGAACCGTTCGAAACGTTCGTTGCGATACCCCCACATGGCATCCAAGGTATTGCTCAGCCGGTACAACACCACGCCGGGCGCGCCAGCCACGACAAACCAGAACAGCGCGGCGAACACCGCATCACTGCCGTTTTCCAGCACCGACTCGGTAGCCGCCCTGGCCACGGCGGGCTCGTCCAGCTCGCGGGTTTCGCGACTAACCAGGTAGCCTACCCGCCGCCGCGCCTCTTCCAGGTCGCCCTGGCGCAACGCGTTGGCCACCGGCAGCACGTGCTCGCCAAGGCTACGCAGCCCCAGGGCGCAGTACAGCGCCAGCACATCCACCAGCCAGCCGATGTAGGGCAACCACGACAGGATCAATACACCCAGGGTCAACGGCACCACGGCGAGGAACCAGGCGCTCACCCCATGGCTGCGCCAACCGCGCCCTCCGGCATTCAGCCGGCGTTCCAGGTTGGCGGCCATGTTGCCGAAGGCCACCAGCGGATGACGCCGTTGCGGCTCGCCCAGCAAGGCATCCAGGGCCACCCCGGCCACGGTCAGCAAGGCAACGCTCATGGCCGCTCTCCCCATTGGTCGTGATACAGCAGGTCACTCAAGGGGCGCTCTTGGGCCCAGTTTTCCATCACCAGCATCGGTGCCGGATAGAATTCGGTCACAGGCCCCAGGCACAGCACGGCCACAGGCTTTGCCCCGGCAGGCATGCCTAGCAGTTCCCCCAGTGCCACGGGGTCGAACAGTGACACCCAGCCCATCCCCAAGCCTTCGGCACGCGCCGCCAGCCACAGGTTCTGGATGGCGCAGGCCAAGGAGGCGAGGTCCATTTCCGGCAAGGTGCGACGGCCAAAGATGTGCGACTCGCGCTGGTCCATCAGGGCGGCCACCAGCACTTCGGCGCAATCGTTGATGCCTTCGACCTTGAGGGTCATGAATTCATCGGCCCGTTCGCCCAGGGCATCGGCGGTGCGTACCCGCTCCTGCTCGACCAGTGCCTGGATGCGCGCACGTAGGCCACGCTGGGTGATGCGGATGAAACGCCAGGGCTGCATCAGCCCCACGCTCGGTGCCTGATGTGCTGCGGCCAACAGGCGGCCGAGCAGCGCTGGGGCCACCTCGCCACCGGCAAAATGCCGCATGTCGCGGCGCTCGCCGATGGCCCGGTAGAGCGCGGCGCGCTCGGCGTCGCTGAAAGCGTGCTCGCTCATGGTCGCAACAGCGCCGCCGCCGCGTCAGGGTTGGAGGGGAAGTAGAAGTGCACGTAGGAAGCTGTCAGGCGCCCCAGGCGATAGACCGCCTCGTTGCCGCGCCCGCCGTTGGGGCTCAGCCCGCGAGCGATCGGCGTCAGATCGGTGCTGGTCAGGGAGTGGTGGTAGGTATGGCCGCGCAGGGTGCCTTCCGGCAGCTCTACCGCCTGCAGCGCCAGGGCCGCCAGGCGTTTCTGCATGGTCGCCTCGCCCGCCAGCAGGCCGAGCAGCTCAGCACGCTCACCCGCCACGTCGGTCAGTGCGTCGAGCAGGTAGAGCATGCCGCCACACTCAGCCAGCAATGGCTTGCCCTGCGCATGATGGTCACGGATCGCCGCGCACATTGGCGTATTGGCCGCCAGCGCGTGGTGGTGCAACTCGGGGTAACCACCTGGCAAGTACAGGCTGTCCACGGCTGGCAATTCACGGTCGTGCAACGGCGAGAAAAACACCAGCTCTGCCCCCAGGTTGTTCAGGAGGTCGAGGTTGGCACCATAAGTAAAAGCAAACGCCTCGTCCCGAGCCACGCCAATGCGTACACCGGCCAATGAAGCATAGGCCGGCTGCGGTTCAGGCTCGGCAAACGCCACAGGCGGTGGTAACGCAGCATCGCAACTGGCGCCCAACGCCTCGGCCGCGGCATCCAGGCGGGCATCCAGGTCGTTCAGTTCACTGGCCTGGACCAAGCCCAGGTGGCGGCTGGGCAGTTCGATACCGCGCTCACGCGACAGACCGCCGTACCAGCGCAACCCCTCGGTCAGGCTGCCTTCGAGCAGTTGCGCATGGCGCAGGCTGCCGACCCGGTTGGCCAGCACACCGGCGAACGGCAGGTCGGCCTGGTAGCGCGCCAGCCCCAGGGCCAGGGCGCCGAAGGTCTGGGCCATGGCCGTGCCGTCAATCACCGCCAGCACCGGCACGCCGAAGTGGCGCGCCAGGTCGGCGCTCGACGGGGTACCGTCGAACAGCCCCATGACCCCTTCGATCAGGATCAGGTCGGCCTCCCCGGCTGCGTCCCACAGCAGGCGGCGGCTTTCCTGCGCGCCGATCATCCACAGGTCGAGCTGGTAGACCGGCGCACCGCTGGCACGCTCCAGGATCATCGGGTCGAGAAAATCAGGCCCACACTTGAACACCCGCACCTTGCGCCCGAGGTTGCGGTGCAGGCGGGCCAAGGCCGCGGTAACGGTGGTCTTGCCCTGGCCGGAAGCCGGCGCCGCGATCAGTACGGCCGGGCAATGTCGCAGCTCACTCACAATTCAACGCCCTTTTGCGCACGGATACCCGCTTGGAATGCGTGCTTGAGCATGCCCATCTCGGTGACCGTATCGGCCAGCTCGATCATTTCGGGCTTGGCGGCGCGGCCGGTGACGATCACATGCTGCATCGGCGGGCGGGCCTGGATGTCGCTAAGCACCTGGTCGAGGTCGAGGTAGCCATGCTTGAGGGCGATGTTCAATTCATCGAGCACCACGAACTGCACCGTCGGGTCCTGCAGTAGCTGGCGCGAAACCGCCCAGGCGGCTTCGGCGGCGGCGATGTCGCGCTGGCGGTCCTGGGTCTCCCAGGTAAAACCTTCGCCCATCACGTGATAGCGCACCTGCTCGGGGAAGCGCCGGAAGAACAGCTCTTCACCGGTGCTGTTGCGGCCTTTGATGAACTGCACCACGCCGCACTGCATGCCATGGCCCAGGGCGCGGGCGAGCATGCCGAAGGCCGAGCTGCTCTTGCCCTTGCCATTGCCGGTCAGCACCAACAACAGGCCGCATTCATTGGGGGAATTGGCGATGCGTTCGTCGATGATCGCCTTTTTGCGCTGCATGCGCGCCAGGTGGCGTTCGTCGCGTTCGGTGGGT
Source organism: Pseudomonas sp. E1MeOHC2 (assembly GCF_058745025.1). Lineage (NCBI taxonomy): Bacteria > Pseudomonadati > Pseudomonadota > Gammaproteobacteria > Pseudomonadales > Pseudomonadaceae > Pseudomonas > Pseudomonas sp. E1MeOHC2. Next base: position 3,705,671 of record NZ_CP196675.1, on the reverse strand, counting down.
TCGCTCATCAGGGGTCTCCGCAGGCTGAGGCCACGCGAAGCGCAGCGACAGGTCGATAGGCAGGCAGACGGAGAGCGCGCAGGAGCCGCGGCTGGACGCCACGGTGCACCGCGCATCACCCTCCGTGATGCCGTTGGCTGTATCAGGCCGGTCTCCGGGCTTGTGAGCGGGCCTTGGCCCCGGCCTACGCGCCTTCCCGGATGCTGGCATCCAGTGGCTGTGCGCGACCTTTGACTCACCTACCGTTGCGGGGGCAGCGCCGGAATCGCACCTTGGCAGGCGCCCACCGGCTTCCCAGTTTCACCCTGCACAGTCGAGGCCGGCAGGGCACCTGAAACACGCGCGAAGGTTAGAGGGTTGGGGCGGGAGCGTCAATCGAACACGCTTGCCTTCTGAGCAGTGGCAGTGCACCTATCGAGCGCCGCCCCCTGAGCCTGGAATAGCCCAACGGAGCGGCGCTCGCGGCTTCAAGCGGGAAAGAAGCGCTGTACCAGTCCCGGTGTTCGAATCTGTTCACGATAAGCCGCCATGTCGAAGGCAAGCCCGGTACGCAAATCGTATACCGGCCCCAAAGCAGGCTTGATCGTCTGCTTCAAGGTGACCTTGATGAAGCGATAGTACTCACCATAGACCTGCTGCAAGGCATCGATGCGAAAGTAATTACCCGGTAGGAACAGCGTTTCGGCCTCTTCCGGGAAAGACGAAAAGGCGCTGACCGGTGTCGCGCCGTGGTACTCACCTGCAGGGAGTTCGAACACTACCGAACTGTCATCAAATAGCCCAGGCAGGCCTCCTGGCACGTTCGGGTAAGGCAAGCAGGCGAACTCTGTAGCCATGTAAGGGTTCTCGGTAAACGAGGTAAAGTCGGTATTGACCAGCACATCGCCAACCTGCAGCTCACCGCGTCGATAACCTTCACCGCCGGTACCCCGAGAACGATGGCCACCCCGGTAAAGCCTGACCTGGTTGCTTTTGGGCAACTGTTCGAGGCTATCGGCCAGGTCGACGATGTAGTCATCCTCATCACCATATCGATAGCTCCCGGAACGGAACACATCGTTCACCTTCGACTCATCGCTGGTGTAGTAGTCAATCACCGCATTGAAGTACTCAGGCCCATAGCGGTAGGAATAGTGCGTGCGCCCCGCGATTTTCACGCAATCCAGGTTTCGCACATCGAGGTCCGGCGCCCGCCCGCGTGGCAGCTCAGCGATTGGCCAGGATTTCAACAAGCCCTTCTGCCGCTCCAGCGCAAAACCGGACAGCTTCTTGCTTTGCACAGCGTTCGCCTGCGTGTAGGTATCCCAGAACGGTGAAACCAAGCTCTGCATACCCTCCACTGTCGGGGGAGCACCGCCGAGCAAGCGTGGGGGTGCCAGCAGTTCCCATTCGCCCGCTTCGTTCAAGCGCACAGGGTGCAGCGGACTGAAAGCGAACGGATTATCCGCCGACACCACCAGCCACACCGCCAACCCATGGCTGTAACGCACACGGTAAGGCAGGCCCTGCAGGGTGATCCAGCAACTGCCATCGTCATTGACCTGAATACCACGCAAGCGGCCTGCTTGGTCCGGCTCGCCAATGAGCACGGTATTGGCGTCGCGCACCTCCACGGGCAGGGTCGACGCATCCGCCCATTGCCAATGCTGGAGTGAAACGCCGGTTTCATGGGGCGGCGTCTCATAAGACAGTGAGGCAAAACTCGACTGAAAGCTGATATCCAGCAGGTTCATGCTCGCGAACACGCTTTCCAGCATTGCCGCGCGCAGCGCCTGCTTGCGGCTGCGCTCGTCAGTTGCATGCAGGGCTTCATCCACATCGAGTGCCACCTTGCCAGCACTGGCACCGAGCAGCATGAGAGAAAGGGGCCAGCCCAAGGGCGCAAGGCCACCAAAGACCCCAAGAAAGGCCGACAGATAGCCGCTGAGCATGCCTTTGCGCAAGCTGGCATTGTCCTGCATCAGCCGAGCATTACCTTGCATATCGAGCTTCGCTTGGTCGACCAGGTAGGTGAAAAGCTCCGAAGCCAGCGGCCTTTTGAACAAGGACAAGGCAATCAATGCGGCTTCATCCGAGCGGCTCCCAGCAATGCCTTGCAGGTGCACCCTGATCAGGCGCTTTGCGTCAGCATCGCGGTGGTTGCTGTGCGCGCCGCTGACAAACGCATCGAGCTTGGCGCTCGATTGCAGTTGCCAGCACAGCCAACTGGCCATCGCCGCCTCGGAATCGAAGCCTTGTAGCGCTTCGTCGGACCAGGGCATGAACGCCAGTACCCGGCCATCCGGTGCGACCAAACTGAACAGGCACCACCTGTCACCGTCACCGAAGACGTAGCGGTTGACCGTCAACACGCTACGCGTCGCCCCCTGCTGCAGCCCCGTCAGTGTTGGCAACGCTTCATTGGCTAATGTGTCGCTTATCATTGCCCGCAAGCGCTCCCAGTCGAGCAGCAAGATTTTGCCCCGGTTCAGCGCAGTAGCCGCCTGCCCTAGCAGATTGAACTTGGCAACAATGTGAAAATTGGCGCCATAGTTCGACCAATAACGCTCGACGTCAGCACGGTAGAGCACCGCGAAATCCAGCGCCCACAAGTCTTTTTGCACTTCACTGCCGAGCATGGGTACTTCATTGCGCTCATCAAAGGTTATTGCATGCGGCCCCTGACGGTAGAAACCACCGCGCAGGTCGAGTTCGTCGCTGGCGTCCTGGAAGTATGCATCGAATCGATTGATCACCAACTCGTCCAGCACCATGGACTTCTGGGGTGGCCCGCTGTGCTGCCAGCCGGTGAATGCCCGGGGGCTGGAGCTTTCGGTGTTGAACTGATGCCACCAAACGAACCGAGGGTCCATCGCCCTCCCCGTGTGCTTGAGCAGGAGACGCGCTGCATGCTTGCCGGCCAGCGCATACGGGTCAGGGAAATCATCTAAAATGGTACTCATCAGTTGTACCAGAGGCGCGGCTGCGTCCATTGCTGCCAGGCTGCGGCGCGCTTTATCGTTGATATCGCCCATGCTCCACTCCAAACCTTGATTGTCGGGCAACCATCGTTGCTGCCTGAGCCCGCGCAGAGTGGTAGATGTGTGCCGCCGCAGGCTGAACCACTGCTGTTCAGCCGTGCTCTGAATAGTGAGAAAGCAACTTCGGAGCGCGGCGCACATGAAACGCATCGGTATCCTCTTACCCTGGGCGCTTGGCGCCTGCCTGGCGGGCTGTAGCGACACCGCCCACCTTGACGTGATGGATGGCAGTGGCCCCTCGCCGCAACTGCCCGCGCCCAACAAGACGCTGATCCCGACCGTCAACATCGCACCCGCCATCGGCTGGCCGGACGGCGGCAAACCCAAGGCAGCAACAGGCACACAAGTCAGGGCCTTCGCCGACAAGCTCGACCACCCGCGCTGGCTCTATGTACTGCCCAACGGCGACGTTCTGGTGGCCGAGACCAATGCACCAGCCAAGCCTGAAGATGGCAAAGGCATCCGTGGCTGGGTGATGGGCAAGGCGATGAAACGCGCCGGCGCTGGCGTGCCCAGCGCCAACCGCATCACCTTGCTGCGCGATGCCGACCATGATGGCGTCGCAGAAATACGCACAACCTTCATCGAAGGGCTCAATTCGCCCTTTGGCATGGCATTGGTGGGCAAGGACTTCTACGTCGCCGACACCGACAAGCTGCTGCGCTTTCACTACGAGCCTGGGGCCATGCAGATCCGCGATGATGGCCAGCAGGTGGTCGAGCTGCCAGGCGGGCCGCTTAACCATCACTGGACCAAGAACGTGATAGCCAGCCCCGATGGCAAGAAGCTCTACGTGACAGTTGGCTCCAACAGCAATGTGGGGGAAAACGGCCTAGACAAGGAACAAGGGCGTGCGGCGATCTGGGAGGTGGACCCTGCGAGCGGCCAGCAGCGTTTGTTTGCCACCGGCCTGCGCAACCCTAACGGCCTGGCCTGGGAGCCACACAGCGGAGCGCTGTGGACGGCGGTCAACGAGCGTGACGAGATCGGTAGCGACCTGGTGCCGGACTACATCACGTCAGTCAAGGACGGCGGTTTCTATGGGTGGCCCTACAGCTATTACGGGCAACACGTCGACCAGCGCGTCGAACCGCAAGCCCCGCAGAAAGTCGCCCAGGCACTTGTGCCGGACTACGCAGTCGGCCCGCACACGGCATCGCTGGGGCTGACATTCGCTGAACCTGGCGTGTTGCCACCGCCGTTCGGGCAAGGGGCATTCGTGGGCCAGCACGGGTCGTGGAATCGCAAGCCGCACAGTGGCTACAAAGTGATTTTTGTGCCGTTCAACACGGCAGGCGAACCTGCCGGCAAACCGGTCGACCTGCTGACGGGGTTCCTGAATACCGATGGCAAGGCCATGGGGCGTCCGGTAGGCGTGGCCAACGATCAGCGCGGTGGGCTGCTGGTGGCCGATGACGTGGGGAACGTCATCTGGCGAGTGAGCAAGGCCCGGTAGGCGCAGTACCTCAGGGGTTCTGCGCCAGGTGCCCCTGAACAATCACGCGCTTGGCTTGCAGATACGCTTTGGCCCAATAGCTGTTGGACAGGTAGTCCAGGCGCACCGTCCCACCCGTGGACGGTGCGTGCACAAAACGCCCCTCCCCCACGTAGATGCCGGCATGGCTGACCTGCGAGCCGCCACTGGTGGCAAAGAACACCAGGTCGCCCGATTGCAGCGCCTTCGCATCCACGGTCGGCGCACGCATGACAATCATCTCCCGGGTCGAGCGCGGCAAGCTGATGCCGGCGGCATCACGATAGACATACTTGATCAGGCCGCTGCAATCGAAACCGGAGTCGGGCGTATTGCCGCCCCATCGATAAGGCGTACCCACCAGCCCGATCGCGCGGATCAACACGTCGTCGGCGATCGGCGAACCATCAGGCTGGCTGTAGGTAACCTTCGGCTGCTGAACCGTAGGAGCCGGCGCAGGGGCGCGACTGGAGCAGGCAGCAAGCAATGCCACCAGGGAAAGGAATGCGAAGCGCGCCATCATTGCCATGGCCAGAACATCCTGTCTGAGACCGCTGCGCTGCGGCCGAAAAGAGTTGAGAATTTAGATTAGACGCTTTCTGTAAATGCGCACGGCGGCGAGCTTTTTTCAAAGCATCGCCGCCGCGGCGGGGTATTTCGTTTTGGTATCAGTTGCGCGCGATGTTAGTCGGCGCCATCGCCAAGGCACGCTTGGCTTCGATGAAGGTCTTGCTCCAGTAGCGATCACCGAGGCTGTCGATGCGCACGCCACCGCTGCGGCGGCTGCTGGAGTGGATGAACTGATTGTCACCCAGGTAGATACCGGCATGGCTGACGCGGCCGCGGCCATTGGTGCTGAAGAACAGCAGGTCGCCTGGCTTGAGCTTGTTGCGGGCCACTTTCGGGGCATCGACGTTGATCATTTCACGCGTCGAACGCGGCAAGGTCATGCCGGCTTCTTCGCGGAACAGGTAACCAATGAAGCCGCTGCAGTCGAAGCCGGACTTCTCCGAGGTACCACCGAAGCGGTAGCGGGTGCCGATCAGGGCCATGCCGCGCTCGAGAATGCTGTCAGCCAGAACCGGCAGCTGATAAGGCTTGCTGTTGCTGGAGAACGCCTCCAGGTCATCTTCAGTGGCCAGCTCTTCCGGTTCGCCGAATACGGACGAAGACGAGGCTTTGGCCTTGAACGCCGATTGTGCGGAGATCGGGGTGTGATCCTGGGGCTGGGATACCGGGCCTTGGGCCGCGCAGCCAAAAAGCAGGGTCACGAGTGCGAGGGGCACGAGGGGTGCGAAGCGCTTTAGCATGGGCACGACCGTGTCTGTAATCCTTTAGAGGGGTGAAACTATGCCCTCTATCATGGCCATTTGCAAATTTTATCGAAAAAGATGTGACTTTTTCGTTTTACCGCTCTGGCCCAGGATTTTCAGGGGCTTACCAGCCCAGGGTTTCCTTGAGAAAAGGAATGGTCAGCTTGCGCTGTGCCTGCAGCGAAGCCTGATCGAGGCGCTCGAGCAGATCGAACAGTGCGCTCATGCTGCGGGTACCGCGGGTCAGGATAAAGTGGCCGACCTCATCGGTGAGGTGCAGGCCACGGCGCGACGCACGCAGCTGCAGGGCACGCAGCTTGTCCTCATCGGACATGCCACGCATCTGGAAGATCAGCGCCAGGGTCAGCCGCGACTTGAGGTCTGCCAGCTTGATGGGCAACTCGCGGGGCGAGCTGGAGGCCGCCAGCAGCAAACGACGGCCACTGTCGCGCAGGCGGTTGAACAGGTGGAACATGGCCTCTTCCCAATCGGCCTTGCCGGCAATCACATGGAGGTCGTCGATGCACACCAGCTCGTATTGTTCGAGGTGATCGAGCAACTCGACACCGCGCTCGACCAACTGCGCCAACGGCAGGTAGACGGCGGGCTCGCCCAATTGCTGGAAACGGTGGGTGGCGGCCTGCAACAGGTGGGTGCGGCCAACACCCTGCTTGCCCCACAGGTAGATGAGGCTCTCGGTCCAGCCGGCGTCGGCTTCGCAAAGACGCTCGACGTAGCCCAATGCCGCGGCATTGGCGCCCGGATAGTAGTTGATGAAGGTGGCGTCATCGCGCAGGCGCACACCCAGGGGCAACTGGATCGGTGGTTTCATGCTCACGGGTGGTCGCTGGGACCACAGGGGGCCTTTGCTGGACAGTGTGCAAAGTCTATACCCGCAACGCGGGCGGCACAATCAGGGAGCAGAAGAGCACAAGCAAAATCAACAGGTTGCGTCATGTTCTGGCTGCCCTGCCCGGCCAACTTACAGCTGCGGATCGACATCGGCGTCATACATGTCCGACTCTTTGTACAGATCATGCACATGCCGCAGCAGCACCATGATCACCGCCGCCACCGGCAGCGCCAGCAGCACACCGGTAAAGCCGAACAGTTCGCCGCCGGCAAGAATGGCGAAAATCACCGCCACCGGGTGCAGGCCGATGCGGTCACCCACCAGCAACGGCGTCAGCACCGTACCCTCAAGCACCTGGCCCACCATGAACACCGCAACGATGCCCAGCATCGGGTACAGGTCGCCACCGAACTGAAACAGCCCGGCAACCAACGCCGCGCCAATACCAATGATGAAGCCCATGTACGGCACAATGGCAGCCAACCCCGCCAGCATGCCTATCAACAGGCCAAGTTCGAGCCCCACCAGCATCAGCCCGGCCGAGTAGATGACGCCCAGCGCGAGCATCACCATCAGTTGGCCACGGACGAACGCGCCCAGCACTTCATGGCATTCTTCCGCCAACCCCACGACCTGCGACTCGCGCTGGCGTGGCAACAGGCTGCGCAGCTTGGCCATCATCAGGTCCCAGTCACGCAGCAGGTAGAAGCCCACCACCGGGATCAGTACCAGGTTGGCCAGCCAGCCGATCAAGGCCAGGCTCGAAGCGGTCGCCTGGGACAGTACGATGCCGACGATGTCGGTGGTCTGGCCCATGTGCTCGCCAATGGCGGCCTTGATCTTGTCGAACTTCCAGAAGCCATCGGCCAGGCCAAGGCGGTGCTGCACCCAAGGCAGCGCCACGTGCTGCAGCCAGTCAAGCATCTGCGGTGCCAGCTCGTACAGGCGCACCAGCTGCTTGGCCAGCATCGGCACCAGCACCAACAGCAAGGCCATGAACACCAGGGTGAAAAGGCTGAATACCACCACCACGCCCCAGGTACGAGACAGCCCCAAACGTTCCAGACGGTCAACCAGCGGGTCTGCCAGATAAGCCAGCAGAATGCCGATCAAAAAGGGGGTAAGGATGTTGTGCAGGCTATATAACAGCACGGCGATCAGTAGTGCCGCACCCAGCCAGATCCAACGGCGCATATCGGTCACGGTCGCTACTCCTTACCAGCGAAAACGCAGGCCGTCGAACGGCTTGGGCGCTGCGGGCTGCTCCGGGTTGACGCCAGGGGCAGGTGCCGGGGCCGCCGGAGCGACAGGGGCTGCCTCGACCGGTACTTCCTGCAGCTTGGCCAGGCCAAGCTGGGCACGCAATTGTTCGCGATTGGCAGTGACGCCGTAAGTCAGCGTGCTGCCTTCGGCCATCTTCAGCCGCGGGCCGTAAGGTTCAAGCACCCGGCTCAATTCGGCATAGCGCTGCAGGTTCATCCCCTGCACCTGAAGCTGCAGCTGGCTGCTGGCGCCCGGGCGGGTCACATAACGCGGCGCCAGGCGGCTGCTCACCGCCTGCATCACCGCGTCGGCCAAGGCAGCCTGGTCGGCGCCCTCGGCATTGCCCTGCTCGTGCTGGTCGCCCACCCACAACTGCCATTTGCCTTGCCATTTGCCCTCCGCCTCTTGGGCGTGGACCGCCAGCAAGGCGTCCGCCGCGTAGCGTTCGGAGGCTTCGCGTAGCGGTTTTGGGTCATTGCCTTCGATTTGCTTGGCGTTGGCCACCAACTGCTCCTGCAGGTCGGCCAACGGCAGGCGCAATGGCAAGCCTCGGTGTTGGGCCGCACGACGCAGAGGCTGGGCAGCGGCCTGACCGTCACCCACCAGGTTGCTGCCCTCGACGCTGTCGTTGAGCCACCAGCCAAGGATCGACGGCCGGTTGCTGCCCCACAGGGCCAGGCCGGCCTTGCGCAGTGCACGCTCGGTACTGCCGGGGTCGAACTCGACCAGCACAGACTCGGGCGGGCCGGCTTCGGTGCCGACCTGATTGATGATTTGCTGCGGATCCTTGCGCAGTTCGGCCAATGCTGGGCTTTGCGCCGCCTTCGGGTCGCCGGTCAGGCGCTGGACCAAGGTTTCGAGGGCCTTGCCAGTGGCCTGAGTACGGGCTTCTGCGCCCTGGCCTTGGAGCGGCTCACGCACTTGATAAAGCCCGGAGACGGTTTCGGCTTGCGCGGTGACAGCCACCAGGGCAAGGCAACCTGCTGCCAGATAATTAAGAAAACGCATGAAGGATTCCTGTCCAGTCGAGCTTCAAGCCACAAGCTTCAAGCTGCAAGAAAAAAGCAGGCCGAGCACCCACCTGCAATGCCCGGCGCGTGAGGCTCGCTGTTTGCAGCTTATACAGAAGCAGCAGTATCAACCACCCGCATGGCTCGATCAGCGTTTTTCAGCAATTTACCGCCCTGCCCGTCGGCCTGAGGATGGCCGCTGCACGGCAACCCTGATAAAATCGCGCGCCTTCGCAGACCTCTGACGTTTCAGGCAGCCGTCGCTTCCAAGCCGGCCTTGGCCGTCATGGTCGTTTTTAAGAATCCCTCCCTCCTAAAGGCCTGGATCAATGAGCAAGCAACCCTCCCTGAGCTACAAGGACGCCGGTGTAGACATCGACGCCGGCGAAGCACTGGTCGAACGCATCAAGGGCGTGGCAAAACGCACCGCACGCCCTGAAGTCATGGGTGGCCTGGGTGGCTTCGGCGCCCTCTGCGAGATCCCGGCCGGCTACAAGCAGCCGGTTCTGGTCTCCGGCACCGACGGCGTCGGCACCAAGCTGCGCCTGGCGCTGAACCTGAACAAACACGACAGCATCGGCCAGGACCTGGTCGCCATGTGCGTCAACGACCTGGTGGTGTGCGGCGCCGAGCCGCTGTTCTTCCTCGACTACTACGCCACCGGCAAGCTCAACGTCGACGTCGCCGCTACGGTGGTTACCGGCATCGGTGCCGGCTGTGAACTGGCTGGCTGCTCGCTGGTCGGCGGCGAAACCGCCGAGATGCCTGGCATGTACGAAGGCGAAGACTACGACCTGGCCGGTTTCTGCGTCGGCGTGGTGGAAAAGGCCGAGATCATCGACGGCTCCAAGGTTGCCACCGGCGACGCGCTGATCGCCCTGCCGTCTTCCGGCCCGCACTCCAACGGCTACTCGCTGATCCGCAAGATCCTCGAAGTGTCCGGCACCGACATCGAGAACACCCAGCTCGACGGCAAGCCACTGACCGACCTGCTGATGGCGCCAACCCGCATTTACGTCAAACCGCTGCTGCAACTGATCAAGAACACTGGCGCGGTCAAGGCCATGGCCCACATCACCGGTGGCGGCCTGCTGGACAACATCCCGCGCGTACTGCCGAAAAACGCCCAGGCCGTGGTTGACGTGGCCAGCTGGCAGCGCCCTGTAGTGTTCGACTTCCTGCAGGAAAAAGGCAACGTCGACGAGCACGAAATGCACCGCGTACTGAACTGCGGCGTGGGCATGGTCATCTGCGTGGCCCAGGACCAGGTCGAAACCGCCCTGAACGAACTGCGCGCCGCCGGTGAGCAGCCATGGGTGATCGGCCATATCGCCGAAGCCGCCGAAGGCGCCGCCCAGGTCGAGCTGCAAAACCTCAAGGCACACTGATGCCGAGCAAGACCTGTAATGTAGTGGTATTGCTGTCGGGCTCCGGCAGCAACCTGCAAGCCCTGATCGACAGCTGCCGCCGTGACGACAGCCCGGTGCGCATCCGCGCGGTGGTTTCCAACCGTGCCGACGCCTACGGCCTGCAACGCGCCGCAGCAGCGGGCATCGACACCGCCGTACTGGACCACACCGCTTTCGACGGTCGCGAAGCCTTTGATGCGGCGCTGATGGCGCGCATCGACAGCTTTGCGCCCGACCTGGTGGTGCTGGCCGGTTTCATGCGCATCCTCAGTGGCGACTTCGTGCGCCACTATCAGGGCCGCCTGCTCAATATCCACCCGTCGCTGCTGCCCAAGTACAAGGGCTTGCATACCCACCGCCGGGCCCTGGAGGCAGGCGACGCCGAGCACGGCTGCAGCGTACACTTCGTCACCGAGGAACTCGATGGCGGCCCACTGGTCGTACAGGCTGTGGTACCGGTGACGTCGGACGACACTGCTGAAAGCCTGGCCCATCGGGTTCACCACCAGGAACACCAGATTTACCCGCTGGCGGTGCACTGGTTCGCCGAAGGACGCTTGCGTCTGGGTGAGCACGGTGCGTTACTGGATGGCCAGCCTCTGGCGGCCAGCGGTCATTTGATTCGACCCTAGGAGATTTTATGCGTCGCGCCCTGCTCTTGGCTCTCGCCGTGCTCGCCCTGCCCCTCCAGGCAGCTGATCTGAAGCCTTTCTCGGCCAGCTACACCGCCGACTGGAAGCAACTGCCCATGAGCGGCACCGCCGAACGCAGCCTGGTCAAAAATGCCAACGGTACTTGGAACCTTAATTTCAGGGCCTCCATGATGATCGCCAGCCTGACCGAGCAAAGCACCCTGCGCTTGGAAAACGACACCCTGCTGCCGCAGAAGTATCACTTCGAACGTGGCGGCCTGGGCAAGGCGAAGAAGGTCGACCTGAACTTTGACTGGAACAGCAAGAAAGTCACCGGTAGCGACCGTGGCGATGCCGTCAGCCTGCCGCTCAACCGCGGCGTGCTGGACAAGTCGTCTTATCAACTGGCGCTGCAGCATGACGTGGCGGCCGGCAAGAAGAGCATGACCTACCAGGTGGTCGACGGTGACGAGATCGACACCTACGATTTCCGCGTACTGGGCACCGAGAAGGTCACCACCAAGACTGGCCAGGTCGATGCGGTCAAGGTCGAGCGCGTGCGCGACCCAAGCCAGAGCAAGCGCATCACCGAGCTGTGGTTCGCCAAGAACTGGGACTACCTGCTGGTGCAACTGCGCCAGGTCGAAACCGATGGCAAGGAGTACGTGATCGTGCTGCAGGAAGGTACGGTCGATGGCAAGTCGGTGAAGGGAAACTGATCCGGCACTGCCAGATGCATCCAAAGCCCCGCCTTGTGCGGGGCTTCTTTTTGCCTGGCATTTACGTTTCATGAAACTTGTTTCATGGCCGTTTTATTTACTTAGCCTGCTAACAAACTCTATAAAGAAGACCTGCGACACAGTGCCGCAGCTAACTGAAAAGTGGAGTTTACCGATGACAGTCCAAGTAACCGAACGCGACGAATCGAAAATGTCCCACGAAGGCCTGGCCGCTGGCGTGCGGATCTGGGATGTGCACCAGCAAGGCCAACTGGTGGGGATGTTCCACAATGAACACGAAGCCCACCTCTACCGTGTAGAGCTTGAAGACTTGGAAAGTCAGCGCGCTACACAATGAGCCAGCAATGCCACAGTCTTTGAATAAAAAAACCCCGCCTAGGCGGGGTTTTTGCTGCTTACCACATCAGGTCGTCAGGGATCTTATAAGCCGCATACGGGTCATCCTCGTCGGCTTCCTCGACATGGGTGTTGAGCAGCAGCACGCGATGAGGGTCGCGCTCCTGGATCTTCACCGCCGCCTCACGTGGAATTACTTCGTAGCCGCCAGCAAACGAGACCACCGCCAGCGAGCCATTGCTCAGCTTGCTGCGCATCAGGGCATTGACGGCAATGCGCTTGACCTTCTTGTCGTCGACGAAGTTGTAGTAGTCCTCACTGTTGAGCTTGGGCAGGCGGGTCGCTTCGATCAACTGCTTGATCTGCGCGGCACGGGCCTTCTGCTCGGCCTTTTCCTGCTGCTGACGGTTCAGCTCCTGGTCACGCTTGGCCTTCTCGGCCATGGCTTCCTTGGCCAGGCGCTGTTGGGTGTCGTCCACCTCGACCTGGCCTTTGTGCTCCAGGCGCTTTTGTTTCTTCTGGGCTTTGTTGGTCTGCGAGACCTGTTTCTGGTTGACCAGACCGGCTTTGAGCAATTGGTCGCGAAGGGAAAGGCTCATGAATGTTCACTCACTTATGCAACAGCTCAGCCGCAGCTGGGCAGGTTCTTTTCCTGACGTTTGGCTTCACCCCAAAGGGTATCCAGCTCGTCAAGGCTACAATCTTCGATGGGTCGACCGCTGTCGCGCAACGCCTGTTCGATAAAACGAAAACGTCGCTCGAACTTGCGGTTGGCGCGGCGCAGGGCGTGCTCCGGGTCGTGCTTGAGGTGGCGAGCCAGGTTGACGGTGGCAAATAGCAGATCACCCACTTCATCTTCCAGCGCATCGGCATCACCGTCGGCCATGGCCTGCAGGACTTCATCCAGCTCCTCGCGCACCTTGTCCAGCACCGGCAATGCGTCGGGCCAGTCGAAACCGACCGTGGCCGCACGCCTCTGCAGTTTGGCTGCCCGCGACAGCGCCGGCAATGCCGCTGGCACATCATCGAGCAACGACAGCTGTTCGGGTTCGCTTGCTTCGGCGCGCTCCTCGGCTTTGATCTCTTCCCAGCGCGACTTGACCTGGGCCTCGCTCAGGCTGGGTGTGTCCACCGGTGCGTACAGCTCGCCAGTGGGGAATACATGCGGGTGGCGGCGGATCAGCTTGCGGGTGATGCTGTCGACCACCCCGTCAAACTCGAAACGCCCCTCTTCCCGGGCCAGCTGGCTGTAGTAGACCACCTGGAACAACAGATCGCCCAGCTCACCCTGCAAGTGCTCGAAATCGCCGCGTTCGATGGTGTCGGCGACCTCGTAGGCTTCCTCGATGGTGTGCGGAACGATACTGGCGTAGTCCTGCTTCAAGTCCCACGGGCAGCCGTACTGCGGGTCGCGCAGGCGGGCCATGAGGTGCAGCAGGTCTTCGAGGGTGTAAGTCATCTGAACAGGTCCTTCGGTGGTGCGCCCTTCGCGGGCAAGCCCGCTCCCACAGGCACAGTGCTTATCTTGAGGTTTGCACTCAACCTGGGGGAGCGGTCTTGCCCGCGAAGCAGCCACCTCGCGCTCAAGGGGTACGGTTACGCCGCGTCTCGATGATGTTGGGCAACTGCGAAATCCGCCCCAGCAAGCGCCCAAGCGCATCCAGGCCAGGAATCTCGATGGTCAGCGACATCAACGCAGTGTTGTCTTCCTTGTTCGAGCGGGTGTTGACCGCCAGCACGTTGATCTTCTCGTTGAGCAGCACCTGCGACACGTCACGCAACAAGCCTGGGCGGTCGTAGGCACGGATGACGATGTCGACCGGGTAGGTCTGCACCGGGATCGGCCCCCAACTGACCTGGATCATCCGCTCTGGCTCTTTGCCTGACAGTTGCAGCACCGAAGCGCAGTCCTGACGGTGGATGCTCACACCACGGCCCTGGGTGATGTAGCCGACGATGGCATCGCCCGGCAGCGGCTGGCAGCAACCCGCCATCTGCGTCAGCAGGTTGCCGACACCTTGGATCTGGATATCGCCGCGCTTGCCGGTACGCGGCCCCGTGGGCTTGCGTGACACCAGCTCGATCTGCTCGATACGCTCGGGTTCGAGCAACTGCTGAGCGGCGTTGACCAGATGGGCCAGGCGCAGATCACCCGCGCCAAGCGAGGCGAACATGTCCTCGGCGGTCTTGACGTTGGTCTTCTCGGCCAGGCGCTCGAAGTCCACCTGTGGCAGGCCCAGGCGGCTGAGTTCACGTTCGAGCAAGGTCTTGCCGGCGGCGACGTTCTGGTCACGTGCCTGCAGCTTGAACCAGTGGACGATCTTGGCCCGTGCCCGCGAGGTGGTGACGTAGCCCAGGTTGGAGTTCAGCCAGTCACGGCTCGGGCTACCGTGCTTGCTGGTGATGATCTCCACCTGCTCGCCGGTCTGCAGGCTGTAGTTGAGCGGCACGATGCGCCCGTTGATCTTGGCGCCACGGCAGTTGTGGCCGATCTCGGTGTGCACGCGGTAGGCGAAGTCCAGCGGCGTGGCACCCTTGGGCAGGTCGATGGCGTGGCCGTCGGGGGTGAAGATGTACACCCGGTCCGGCTCGATATCGACCCGCAGCTGTTCGGCCAGGCCGCCGATGTCGCCCAGTTCCTCGTGCCATTCGAGCACCTGGCGCAGCCAGGAGATCTTCTCTTCATAGTGATTGGAGCTGGGCTTGACGTCGGTGCCCTTGTAACGCCAGTGGGCGCAAACGCCAAGCTCGGCTTCCTCGTGCATGCCGTGGGTGCGAATCTGCACTTCCAGCACCTTGCCCTCGGGGCCGATCACCGCCGTGTGCAGCGAGCGGTAGCCGTTTTCCTTGGGGTTGGCGATGTAATCGTCGAACTCTTTGGGGATGTGCCGCCAGAGGGTGTGGACGATACCCAGCGCGGTGTAGCAGTCGCGCACTTCCGGCACCAGCACGCGAACCGCACGCACGTCGTAGATCTGGCTGAATTCCAGGCCTTTGCGCTGCATCTTGCGCCAGATCGAATAGATGTGTTTCGCCCGGCCGCTGATGTCAGCGTTGACGCCGGTCGCCAGCAGCTCGTTCTGCAGCTGGTTCATCACGTCGCTGATAAAGCGCTCGCGGTCCAGCCGGCGCTCGTGCAGGAGCTTGGCGATCTGCTTGTACTGATCGGGCTCAAGGTAGCGGAAAGACAGGTCTTCCAGCTCCCACTTGATGTGACCGATGCCCAGGCGATGCGCCAGTGGGGCATAAATGTCGAACACCTCGCGCGCGACACGCAGGCGTTTCTCGTCGTCGGCAGACTTCACCGCACGGATCGCGCAGGTACGCTCGGCCAGCTTGATGAGTGCCACACGCACGTCGTCGACCATGGCCACGAGCATCTTGCGCAGGTTCTCGACCTGCGCCTGGGAGCCCAGCACCAACGACTGGCGCGGGCTGAGGCTGGCGCTGATCGCCGCCATGCGCAGCACGCCGTCGATCAGCTTGGACACCACCGGCCCAAAGCGCTGACTGACTTCGGCCAAGGTCACCTTGCCTTCACGTACCGAGCGGTAGATGACGGCCGCTACCAGCGAATCCTGGTCGAGCTTGAGGTCGGCGAGAATTTCGGCGATCTCCAGGCCCGCCTGGAAGCTGGACGTACCGTCGGCCCAGGAATGCTTGGCAGGATTACCCTTTTTCTCGACTTCGTGAGCGAACTCGCAGGCCTCTTTGAGCTCCGCGCGATTCAGTGCCGAATCGACGCTTACCACATGATCCAGCCATGCTTCGAGATTGATACTGCCGTCGGTGTTGACCGGCTGGTGCACTCTCACCTGTACCATCTTTGTTTTACCTTTCCATACAGCGCACCACGCGGGTGCGCAGGCTTCCACCGTGTGGCCGCCATTCCTTGGCAGCCGCACCAACGGGCCAGTCTGCTAGCCCGCTTCGAATAACGCCATGGCCTCGACATGCGCCGTCTGAGGAAACATGTCGAGAATCCCGGCCCTTTTTAACCGGTACCCCTGACCGACCAGCACCTGGGCGTCTCGCGCCAGCGTGGCCGGGTTGCACGATACGTAGACCAGCCGCCTGGCCTTGAGGCGGGCGATGTCTTGCACCACCTCGTAAGCACCGTCGCGCGGTGGATCCAAGAGTACCGCAGAAAAGCCTTCGGCGGCCCATTCGGCACCTGCCAAAGGCTGCGATAAATCGGCCTGAAAAAACCGTGCGTTATGCACATTGTTGTTTCGGGCATTGGCCGCAGCCCGATCGACCATGGCCTGCACGCCTTCCACCGCCACCACTTCACGTGCCTGGCGCGCCAGCGGCAGGGCAAAGTTGCCCAGGCCGCAGAACAGGTCCAGCACACGCTCGTCGGCCTGCGGTGCGAGCCAGGCCAGGGCCTGCTCGATCATCGCCGTGTTGACCTGGGCGTTGACCTGCACGAAGTCGCCAGGGCGCCAGGCCAGCTCCAACTGCCAGGGCTCCAAGGCAAAGCCCAGTTTCGCGGCCGAATCCACCGGCGCAGGCTCGCCTTCGCCCTGCAACCAGAGCTGCGCCTTGGCCTCGTCGCAAAATGCCTGCAGGCGGGCCAGATCATCGGCCGGCAGCGGCGCGACATGGCGCACCAGCACGGCATCGGCGGTACCGCTGAACAGCTCCACATGGCCAATCACCTGCGGCTTGCTTAACGCACGCAGCGCAGTTGGCAAGTGACGCAGAATCGACTGCAAGGGCTGTACCAGCACCGCGCAATCGTCGATGGCAATGATGTCTTGGCTGGCTTCGGCACGGAAGCCGACCTCCAGCTGACGTGCCTTGATGTCCCAGCGCACGGCTACCCGTGCCCGGCGCCGATAGCCGAATTCCGGCCCACTCAGGGGCGCGGCCCACTCTTCGGGCTGTATCCCCGCGACCCGTTGCAGCTGTTCGGCCAGGGTGCGCTGCTTGAGCGCCAGCTGCCCTTCGTGGGGCACATGCTGCAGGTTGCAGCCACCACAACGGGCATAGTGCCGGCACGGTGCCTCGCGCCGCTCGGGGCTGGCCTGCAGGACGCGCTCCAGGCGCGCCTCCACCACCTTGCCACGGGCATTGAGCACGCGGGCCTCGACCGCTTCACCGGCCAACGCGCCGCTGACGAACCAGGTACGCCCTTCATGGAAGGCGATGCCACGGCCGTCACCGGCCAGGCGCTCGATATCCAGGCGCTGTTTCTTGCCCACGGGAACCTGGGGGCTACGGTTGCCACCGGCTGGCTGGAAGCGCAGGCCGCTGTTGCTTTTCTTTTTGGACATTTAGCTCGGATCAAACAGGCCAGTGGACAGGTATCGGTCACCACGGTCGCAGATGATTGCGACCATTACCGCGTTTTCCACCTCTTGGGACAGGCGCAGCATCGCCGCAACCGCACCACCGGAAGACACGCCACAGAAAATGCCCTCTTCGCGGGCAAGGCGGCGGGTGATGTCTTCGGCTTCCTGCTGCGACATGTCGACCACGCGATCCACGCGGCTGGCGTCGAAGATTTTCGGCAGGTATTCCTCCGGCCAGCGGCGGATGCCCGGAATGGCCGAGCCTTCCATCGGCTGCAGGCCGACGATCTGCACCGCTGGGTTCTGCTCTTTGAGGTACTGCGAGCAGCCCATGATGGTGCCGGTGGTCCCCATGGAGCTGACGAAATGGGTGATGGTGCCCTGGGTCTGCTGCCAGATCTCCGGGCCTGTGCTGTTGTAATGGGCGATCGGGTTGTCGCCATTGGCGAACTGGTCGAGCACCAGACCGCGGCCCTCGGCCTGCAGCTTCTCGGCCAGGTCACGGGCACCTTCCATGCCTTCTTCCTTGGTCACCAGGATCAACTCGGCGCCGTAGGCCGTCATGGCGGACTTGCGTTCGGCGGTGGCGTTGTCCGGCATGATCAGGATCATTTTGTAACCTTTGATCGCTGCCGCCATCGCCAAGGCAATGCCGGTGTTGCCGGAGGTCGCCTCGATCAACGTGTCACCGGGCTTGATCTGGCCGCGCAGTTCGGCGCGGGTGATCATCGACAGCGCCGGGCGGTCCTTGACCGAACCGGCGGGATTGTTGCCTTCGAGCTTGAGCAAGAGCGTGTTGCTGGTGTCTCCGGCAATGCGCTGCAGGCGAACCAGGGGCGTATTGCCGACGCAATCGGCGATGGTTGGGTACTGCAAGGTCATGGCGTATTTCACAATCCGGACGGCAGGGGCGCCTATCATACCGGCAATCCTTTCCCGGCCATATCACGCAATCTGTGGTGCATATAGCTACAAGCTATAAGTGGCCGATTTCAGCTCATTGCCGCCCTGTTCGCGCGCCGCGGGCTCATGCACCGGCAGGCGCATCCACAAGCGCAGCCCACGCTTGCCATTCTCCGCCCACAGCGTCCCGCCCTGGCGTTGGATAGCGCTGCGCGCAATGCTCAAGCCCAGCCCGAAACCACCATCCCCCGGCCGCGAACCGTCCAGCCGCGAGAACGGCGCGAAGATCCGCTCCAGGTCCTCTTCTGCCACGCCACCGCCTTCATCTTCCAACCATAGCCACCAATGGTTGCCCTCACGCTGCCCGCCGAGCCGCACCAGCCCGTTGGCCGGCGAGTGACGGATGGCATTGCGCAGCATGTTCTCCAGCGCTTGGGCCAGGTGATTGAGGTTGCCCTGCACCCAACAACTGGCGGGCAGTTCGCAGCGCAGGCGCTCGGGTGACCAGCCGCTTTCGTAACTGGCGTCCTCGGCGAGCAGGTCCCATAACGCCTGAACCTGGATGGGCTCAAGGTTCATCGGCGCGCGCTCGGCGTCCTGCCAGGCCAACTGCAAGGTGCCCTCGACCAACTGCTGCATGCAATCCACCTCACGCGCCAGGCGTTCGCGCAGGCACTGCAAGTCAGTTTCGCCATCGCAGGCCACGCGCAGCCGGCTCAGCGGCGTGCGCATTTCGTGGGACAGGTCGCGCAACATCTGCTGTTGCATGGCCACCGTACCCTGCAACCGCTCGGCCATCTGGTCGAACGCGCGGGCCAGCTCACCAAGTTCGTCATGCCGAGCAATGGTGCGCGAATCGAGGCGGGCCGACAGCTGGTCGGCGCGCCAGGCATTGGCCTGCTCACGCAACTGGTTGAGCGGCACGATCAACATGCGGTACAGGCCCACGCACAACAGCAAGGTGAACAGGCCGGGGATGATGCCGTTGGTCACCACCCGCCACAGCACGCGGTATTGCCCTGGGTTGAGGCGCTCGGGCAGCTCGATCACCAGCATGCCCTGCTCTGGCGCCCCCGGGAATGGGATACGCACCCAAGGCTGGTCGACGCTACGTCGGCTCATGGGCCAGTCGACACCGCGCAGGCGCGTCAGACGCCGCATGATGTCGGGGTGCAGGGTGGCGCTATCGAGCGGGCGCAAGTTGCTGTCCAGCACCCCCACCCAACCGCGCTCGCGCTGATGCATGGCCTGCACCCAGCGGTCCAGCCCCACTTGCCCGTCGCTGCGCCAGGCCTGCTCGGCCTCAGCCGCGTAACCGCGCAGCAACTGGCGCGCCGGCTCGGAAAGAAAGGCGTTCTGGGTTTCCATGTGCCGGCCCCAGGTGTAGCTCAGGCCGATCATCAGCAGGCAGAAGCCCACCAGCAGGATGGCCAGCTTCCAGAACAGCGAATGACGGTCGAGCATGGCTTACTCTATCTCGCTGGCGCTGAGCACGTAGCCCTTGCCCCAGACCGTGCGGATCTGCCGCTCCTGGTAGCCGATGCCCTTGAGCTTGCGGCGGATCTGGCTGACGTGCATGTCCAGGCTGCGATCATGGCGCGAGTAACCACGCTGCAAAACCTGCTGATAAAGGAAGGGCTTGCTCAGCACCTCCTCCAGGTTGCGGTTGAGGATCTCGAGCAAGCGATATTCGCTGGGCGTAAGGCCTGCCAGCCGCCCCTCGAGCCTGACATCGCTGAGCCCTTCGTCGAACTGCAACTCCCCGGCAGCGGCGTCCTGCTGCGGCTGATGACGCCGTTCCAGGGCCACGCGCCGCAGGATAGCCTCGATGCGCACCTGCAGTTCGGCCATGCTGAAGGGCTTGGGCAGGTAGTCGTCGGCGCCGCGCTGAAAACCGCTGATGCGGTCGGCCTCGGCGCCCAGCGCCGACATCAGGATCACCGGTGTGGCACTGCGCTGGCGTAGCTGGGCCAGTGCATCCAGGCCATTGAGCCCTGGTAGCAGAATGTCCATGAGCACCACATCGAATGCCTGACGGCCGGCCGTTTCCAGGCCTTCAAGCCCATTGCGGCACCAGGTCACCTGGAAGCCGCCACGCTGCAGCTCTTCGTACAGATAAGCGCCCAGTACCGGGTCATCCTCGATGGCGAGGATAGTGGAGGTGTGAATAGCTACGGGATTCATTGGCAACTGCCATGCATTCTCAATTGCGCAATTATTGAGCATCCGCTCCGCTCTAAGCAACCGCCCTGCGACCAATGCCTCGACAAGGCCACGACAAGGCCACGACAAGGCCACGAAAAGACTGACAAATGGGTGCAATAGCCGAGCAGGCGGAGTAACTTTCCGGCTTGGTCCGTCACGCGGTTGACGGCGTCCAGGCACATGACAGGAGGCAAGTGTGCTCGATCGTTTGGGAATCAGAAGCCGGGTCCTGCTACTGGCCCTGCTGCCTGCCGGCCTGATGGCGCTGGTACTGGGCAGTTATTTCACCTGGTTGCAGCAAAGCGATTTGCGTACCCAGTTACTGCAACGGGGCAAAATGATCGCCGAGCAGTTGGCGCCACTGGCCGCGCCTGCCATGGCCAAGTTGGCCCCCGCACAGCTGGAACGGATTGCCGCGCAGACTCTGGAGCAGACAGATGTGCGCGCCGTCGCCTTTCTTGCCCCGGACCGCACGCGCCTGGCCCATGCCGGCCCCAGCATGCTCAACCAGCCGCCAAGCGGCGGCACCGGCACGCAACTGTTGCAACGCTCCGGCAATGATGCCACCCGCTACCTGATGCCGGTCTTCGGCCACCACCGCGACCTGGCCACCGACGCCGTGCCGGCCGAGGCCGAGCGCCTGCTGGGCTGGGTCGAAATCGAACTGTCGCATGACGGCACTCTGCTGCGCGGCTACCGTAACCTGTTCACCAGCCTGCTGCTGATTCTCGCCTGCCTGGCCCTCAGTGGCCTGCTTGCACTGCGCATGAGCCGCGCCATCAATGACCCGATTAAACGCATCAAGCATGCGGTCAATCAGCTCAAGGACGGCCACCTGGACGAACGCCTGCCGGCCATGGGCAGCCATGAACTGGACGAACTGGGCCGCGGCATCAACCGCATGGCCGAGACCCTGCACAGCGCCCACGAAGAACTGCAGCACAGCATCGACCAGGCTACCGAGGACGTGCGCCAGAACCTGGAGACCATCGAGATCCAGAACATCGAGCTGGACATGGCCCGCAAGGAAGCCCTGGAGGCCAGCCGGATCAAGTCCGAGTTCCTGGCCAACATGAGCCACGAGATCCGCACCCCGCTCAACGGCATCCTCGGCTTCACCCACCTGCTGCAGAAAAGCGAGCTGACGCCGCGCCAGCTGGACTACCTGAGCACCATCGAGAAGTCCGCCGACAACCTGCTGGGGATCATCAACGAGATCCTCGATTTCTCCAAGATCGAGGCCGGCAAGCTGGTGCTCGACAGCATTCCGTTCAACCTGCGCGACCTGGTCCAGGACACCCTGACCATCCTCGCGCCTGCCGCGCACGCCAAGCAGCTCGAACTGCTCAGCCTGATCTACCGTGACACCCCGTCCTCGCTGGTCGGCGACCCGCTGCGGCTCAAGCAGATCCTCACCAACCTGGTGAGCAACGCCATCAAGTTCACCCGCGAAGGCACCATCGTCGTGCGTGCCATGCTTGAGGACGAACACGAAGACAGCGCGCAGCTTCGCATCAGCGTGCAGGACACCGGTATCGGCCTGTCACCGCAGGATGTGCGCACGCTGTTCCAGGCGTTCAGCCAGGCCGACAACTCGCTGGCGCGCCAGCCCGGCGGCACCGGCCTGGGCCTGGTGATTTCCAAGCGCCTGATCGAGCAGATGGGCGGTGAGATTGGCGTCGACAGCACGCCGGGCGAAGGCTCGCAGTTCTGGATCAGCCTCAACCTGCCCAAGGCGCACGACGATGCCGAGGAGCTGCCGCTGCAACCGCTGCTGGGGCGCCGCGCCGCCATCGTCGACAGCCATGAACTGGCGCGCCAGGCGCTGGAGCACCAGCTTGAAGACTGCGGCCTGAGCGTCAGCCTGTTCGCTTCTTTCGATCAGTTGCTGCATGCCGTGCAGGCCGCCCACCAGGTCGGCCACCCGTTCGACTTCGCAGTGCTCGGCGCCAACCTGGGCAACCTGACCCCAGAGCAGCTCGGCGAGTACCACCAGCAACTGGAGCGCTACCAATGCCAATGCGTGGTGCTGTGCCCGACCACCGAGCAGGCGCTGTACCACCCGTACCTGCCCAATGGGCATGGCCAGTTACTGTCCAAACCGACCTGTACGCGCAAGTTGCGCCGGCTGTTGCTGGAGCTGGTCCAGCCGCGTCGCCCGCTGGGCGAGCCGAACACCCAGAGCGGCCAGCGCCAGCCCAAGATTCTGTGCGTCGATGACAATGCGGCCAACCTGCTGCTGGTACAGACCCTGCTCGAAGACCTCGGTGCCGAGGTGCTGGCCGTCGACAACGGCCATGCAGCGGTACAAGCGGTGCAGGACGAGCCTTTCGACCTGGTGCTGATGGATGTGCAGATGCCAGGCATGGACGGCCGCGCCTGCACCGAGCAGATTCGCCTGTGGGAAAGCGCCCAGAGCGGCAGCCCGCTGCCGATCGTCGCCCTCACCGCCCATGCCATGGCCAATGAAAAACGCGCCCTGCTGCATGCCGGCATGGACGACTACCTGACCAAACCGATCAGCGAGCGGCAGTTGGCCCAGGTGGTGATGAAGTGGACCGGCCTGAGCCTTGGCATGCCACAGCAGGAGCGCCTGTCGGAGCAACTGGCCAACGGCGACGAACTCAAGGTACTCGACCCCGAGGAAGGCTTGCGCCTGGCCGCCGGCAAGCCCGACCTGGCTGCCGACATGCTGGCCATGCTGTTGGCGTCGCTTGAATCCGACCGCGAGGCGATACGCACCGCGCGCGCGGCAGGCGATAGCACCACGCTGATCGAACAGGTACACCGCCTCAACGGTGCCTCACGCTACTGCGGCGTGCCGCAACTGCGGGCAGCGTGCCAGCGTAGCGAGACCTTGCTCAAACAGGAGCATCCGCATGCGCAGCAGGCACTGGATGAGCTGGACGGCGCGATCAGCCGGCTCGCATCACAGGCGCACATCAACGCCTGACAGGCCCCCGACTACAATCCCCAGACCCTCGCAAAGGAAGCCCGACCATGCGCGCCCTGTTGTTCAGCAGCCAGCACTACGACCAGGAAAGCTTCACCCAGGCCGCCGCCGGCAACGCGCTGGAACTGCACTTCCAGCCGGCGCGGCTTACCCAGGACACCGCGCCCCTTGCCAGTGGCTACGAGGTCGTCTGCGCCTTCATCAACGATGAGCTCGACGCCCAGGTGCTGACGCGCCTGGCCGCAGGCGGCACACGCCTGATCGCCCTGCGTTCGGCAGGCTATAACCATGTCGACCTCAACGCCGCCCAACGCCTGGGCCTGGCCGTGGTGCGGGTACCGGCCTATTCGCCACACGCCGTGGCCGAGCACGCCGTGGCACTGATCCTCGCCCTCAACCGGCGCCTGCACCGGGCCTACAACCGCACCCGCGAAGGCGATTTCACCCTGCATGGCCTGACCGGCTTCGACCTGCACGGCAAGACCGTGGGCGTGGTCGGCACCGGCCAGATCGGCGCTGCCTTCGCCCGCATCATGGCCGGCTTCGGCTGCCAGTTGCTGGCCTACGACCCCTACCCCAACCCGGAACTGCTGGCCCTCGGCGCCCGCTACCTGCCCCTGCCCGAGCTGCTGCGCGAGGCGCGCATCATCAGCCTGCATTGCCCGCTGACCGAGCATACCCGGCACCTGATCAACGCGCAGAGCCTCGCCCAACTGCAACCTGGGGCGATGCTGATCAACACTGGCCGTGGCGCCCTGGTCGACACCCCGGCACTGATCGACGCACTCAAGAGCGGGCAGCTCGGCTACCTGGGTCTGGATGTTTACGAAGAAGAAGCGCAACTGTTTTTTGAAGACCGCTCAGACCTGCCACTGCAAGACGATGTGCTGGCCCGGCTGCTGACCTTCCCCAACGTGATCATCACCGCCCACCAGGCCTTTCTAACCCGCGAAGCCCTGGACGCCATCGCCACCACCACGCTGGACAACATCAACCGCTGGATGGCAGGCAATCCACAGAATCTGGTATTGGGTTAATGCTAGGATACGCGGCATTTCTGGAGGACCCATGGTCGAGCACGATTTCCGCTACACCCTATTCAACCCGCAACACACCCTGATCGAGTGCCGCGCCCTGGTACCCGGCCGCTATCAGGTGACCGGCAACGGCGGTTCGATGCACAAGGGCGATACCCTGCTGGTAACCCTGAAGGGCAGCAAGGATTTGTCCATGCGCTTGGCCGTGGAAAGCGTGCGACACCTGATCAACCCACGCGGCCAATGGGTCGCCGTGGCTAGCGGCCCGGTATTCAACGAACTGGAGATCCTCACCTGGCAGGTCGAATGCGACCAGTGCGACGCGGTGCTGGATTTCGAATTCGCGGTGGACGCCAAACTGGGCAAGAAAGCCCGTCAGCCGGCGGCCAGCGCACGTATCGCTGAACTGGGCTGGGCCAGCCGTGGCGAGAAGCACCTGTGCCCGCGTTGCCAGGAGAGCGCTGCGTGAAAAATCTGCTGACCGGCGTGCTGATTGCCACCGGCCTGCTCGGCTGCGCCGCGCAACCGTCGAAGCTGCAGCAGGAGCGCAGTTATGTGCTGGAGTGGATTGGCGAACGCCCGCTGATTGACTACAGCCACCTCACCTTGACCTTGGCCAGCGATGGCCGCGCTTATGGCAATGGCGGCTGCAACCACTGGTTTGCCCCGTATACGCTGGAGGGCGAGCAACTGAGCTTCGGCAAGGTCGGCAAGACCCGCAAGCTGTGCGCACCGGCATTGATGGAGCAGGAAAAACGCTTCTTGCAGGCACTGGAGACGGTGCAGCGCTGGGATGTGTCGCCGGTGGAGCAGATGCGCTTCTGGCCGGCCGAGGGCAAGCCGTTGCGGTTCTGGCCCGAGGAAGGCTGAGGACTGCGCAGCCCGCTCCCACAGGAATCCCGCAGTATTCGATGCTGCGGTGATTCTGTGGAAGCGGGCTTACCCGCGAAAGGGCCTCCTGTTACATCAAGCGCCCTTCAGGGCCTTGATCTTGGCCTGTAGCCCTTCCAGCGTCTGCTCGCCCATCAACTGCTCACGCACCTTGCCCTTGTCATCGATGATGTAGGTCACCGGCAGCGCCTCGCTGCGCGGCAGCTCATAGCGCTCGGCCGGGTCCTGCGCCAGCACGGTAAACCCGATGCCCAAGGTCTCGGATGCCTGCTTGAGGTCCGCGCCTTGCAAGCCATCGAAGTTCACCCCAACCACCTTGATACCCTCGGCCGCCCATTGCTTGGCCGCCGCGTTCAGTTCAGGGATTTCGGTACGGCACGGCCCGCACCATTCTGCCCAGTAGTTGAGCACCAGCCAGTGCCCTTCGATCTGTTCGGCCTTTACTGTATTGCCGTGTTGGTCCACGCCGTAATCGGCACCGCAACCACCGAGCAAAAGGCTCGCGGTGATGGCCAGTACTGCTGCCAGACGCCTTGCCATGGGTCAATCCTTCTCGAAGTTTCAAGCAAATGGTTCAGTCGCTGCGGTTAGAATAGCCGCCACAACCAGCTGGATGCGACCCGACATGACTGACCTGACGCTCTATCATAACCCGCGCTGCTCGAAATCCCGCGGCGCGCTGGAACTGCTCGAGGCACGCGGCCTGGCACCCACCATCGTGCGCTACCTCGAAACCCCTCCGGACACCGCCACCCTGGCGGCGCTGCTTGGCAAGCTGGGGCTCGCCCCGCGCCAGCTGCTGCGCACCGGTGAAGACGAATACAAAGACCTGAACCTGGCCGACCCGGCCCTGACCGACGCACAACTGATCGAAGCCATGGCCCAACACCCCAAGCTGATCGAACGTCCGATCCTGGTGGCTGGCGATAAAGCCGTGATCGGGCGCCCACCCGAGAAAGTGCTGGAGATTCTGCCGTGAGCCAGCCCTTCATCCTGGTGTTGTATTACAGCCGCCATGGCGCCACCAGCGAGATGGCCCGGCACATTGCCCGTGGCATCGAGATGGCCGGCATGGAAGCACGCCTGCGCACCGTGCCGGCGATTTCCACCGAATGCGAAGCCGTGGCCCCGGATATCCCGGCCAGCGGCGCCCTGTACGCCACCCTTGACGACCTGCGCCATTGTGCCGGCCTGGTGCTGGGCAGCCCGACCCGCTTCGGCAACATGGCCGCGCCGTTGAAATACTTCCTCGACGGCACCAGCAGCCTGTGGCTGGGCGGAGAGCTGGTGGGCAAGCCGGCCGGGGTATTCACCTCCACCGCCAGCCTGCATGGCGGCCAGGAAACCACCCTGCTGTCGATGATGCTGCCGCTGATGCACCACGGCATGCTGGTGATGGGCCTGCCCTACAGCGAATCGGCCTTGCTCGAAACGCGCGGCGGCGGCACACCCTATGGCGCCAGCCACCATGCCGGTGCCGACGGCAAGCGCGAGCTCGACCCGCACGAAATCACCCTGTGCCGTGCACTCGGCCAACGCCTGGCGAGCACCGCCAAGGCCCTGGAGGCCGCGCGTGGCTAAAAAGCCGAAGGTGTTGCCGCCGCTGGAATGGCTGACACCCCGCCTGCGCCTGACGCGGGCGTTGAGCCTGGCGTGCTTTTTTGGCCTGATCGCACTGCTGGTGGCGAACAACCTGTGGTTCGCCAACCTGCACGGAGCGCGGGTCGAAGTGATTCTGGCGATCGAGCTGGTACCGCTGCTGTTGCTGCTGCCGGGCATGCTGACAGGCAGTGCCCGGGCACATGCCTGGACCTGCTTTGTGGTGAATATCTATTTCATCAAGGGGGTGTTGGCGGCATTCGACCCGGCACGGGCGGTGTTTGGCTGGGTTGAAGTGCTGGTGAGCCTGGGGTTGTTCGTCAGCGGGCTGCTGTTTGTGCGCTGGAAGTTCCAGCATGAGCGGCGCATGGCGGGCGAAGGTAGTTGAATGCGGGGCTGCATTGCAGCCCTTTCGCGGGGCAAGCCCGCTCCCACAGGTATTGCAAGGCACCTTAGATCGGTGACATACCTGTGGGAGCGGGCTTGCCCCGCGAATGCAACAGCGCCAATCTCAATGGTTGACGGTATGCGCCAGCATCACCGACAACTGGCACAACGGCCGCCCACTCTCGGCATGCCACTGGTTGAACGCCTGCTGCACCAACGCCAGGTCACGCTGACTGGTTGGCTGCTTGTCGATCACTTTCTGCGCAATCAACGCAGCCGCCATGTCGTCGGTCGGGATAAACGTATCCTTGCCGACCATGCGCAAGAACCGCGGCGCCGACAGCCCACCCAACTGGTTGCCATGCTTGGCCAGGTACTTCCACAAGCCGACGATATCGGTCACCGGCCAGTCGGCGATGAACGCGCCGAAACTGCCCTTCTCCTTCGCCACATCCAGCACCATCTGCGCATTGCGCGGCACGCTCTTGAGTTTGCCCAGGTGGCGGATGATGCGCTCGTCCTGCATCAACCGCTCCAGGTGCTCGGCCCCCATCAGCACCACCTTCTCGGGGTCGAAACCGAAGAACACCTGCTCGAACGCCGGCCACTTGGCATCCACCAGGCTGTGCTTGAGCCCTGCGCGGAACACGCGCAAGGCCAGGGTCGACAGGTAGCGATCATCGCTGATGTCGCGCAGTTGCGCAGGCGTGCGCGGCTGCGGCAGAAAGGCCTCAAGGGCCTGCGCCGAGCCGAAGCGGTTCAGGCAGTACTCATGCAGCCACTGGTAATCGCGCATGGGGGTCAGATGTTCAGCACGTCGAGGAAACGCGGGGTGGCGTTTTCGTCGATCTTCAGGCTGGTGAAGTCAAACAGATTGCGGTCTGCCAACTGCGACGGCGCGACATTCTGCAGCGCGCGGAAAATGCTCTCGGTACGGCCCGGGTGCTTGCGCTCCCACTCCACCAGCATGTCCTTGACCACCTGGCGCTGCAGGTTCTCCTGCGAGCCGCACAGGTTGCACGGAATGATCGGGAATTCGCGCATGTCCGAATAAGCCTGGATGTCCTTCTCGCTGCAATAGGCCAGCGGGCGAATCACCACGTTACGGCCATCGTCGGCACGCAGCTTGGGCGGCATGCCCTTGAGCGAGCCGTTGAAGAACATGTTGAGGAAGAACGTCTCGACGATATCGTCGCGGTGGTGCCCTAGGGCCATCTTGGTCGCGCCGATTTCGTCGGCGAAGGTGTACAGGGTGCCACGGCGCAGGCGCGAGCACAGCGAGCAGGTGGTCTTGCCCTCGGGCACCAGCTCCTTGACCACCGAGTAGGTGTCTTTCTCGACGATGTGATACTCGACGCCCAGCTCTTTGAGGTAGGCCGGCAGCACGTGCTCGGGGAAGCCGGGCTGCTTCTGGTCCATGTTCACCGCCACGATCTCGAACTGGATCGGTGCCACCTTCTGCAGGTGCAACAGAACGTCGAGCATGGTGTAGCTGTCCTTGCCGCCAGACAGGCAGACCATGACCTTGTCGCCATCCTCGATCATGTTGTAGTCGGTGATGGCTTCGCCGGCGAGACGACGCAGGCGTTTTTGCAGTTTGTTCTGGTTGACCGAGAGGGTGCCCATAGCGCTTGGATCCGCGAGGTGTGACAAAAGCCGGCTATTTTACGCACAAACCGCGCGGCGCTGTAGGCATTCCGATAAAGACTTCAAGGTAATCAACAGTACGCCTGACAGCGCAATTTGCTCTAAAAAGCGCCGTTTGTGCAGGTAACGGCTTCCTATACTGCGACATAAGGCCACATTACCGCTTGCATCAAGGTTCGGGCCTCGGGCCGCTTGCGCTCCATCTGGGGGGCGTTTGGCAACATTGAGAGGAGTGATCGGCATGATTCATCACGTTGTGGGGCTGTTTACCCATCCCGATCAGGAATGGCGGGAAATTCGTGGCGAAGAAGAATCCATCAGCCACATGTACCTGACGCACACCTTGATCCTGGCGGCGATCC
This sequence comes from Pseudomonas sp. E1MeOHC2, assembly GCF_058745025.1. Lineage (NCBI taxonomy): Bacteria > Pseudomonadati > Pseudomonadota > Gammaproteobacteria > Pseudomonadales > Pseudomonadaceae > Pseudomonas > Pseudomonas sp. E1MeOHC2. The sequence goes on along the minus strand of NZ_CP196675.1, from coordinate 3,676,340 downwards.
CTGCCGTTTCCGCATTTATCGGTACGACCCAGGTCGGCTGGGTGATTGGCGACCGGCCAGCGGTGATGCTGACCATGGAAAGCGCAATCTGGATGAGCATCATGTCTTACCTGGCGATGCTCGCCGGGGTGGCGGTGATGGGCGCGTTCATCCACTGGATGGCACGCACCTACGACGCCAACCCCTCCATGGCGCAATGCATTGCCTTTGCCACCTACACCGCCACCCCGCTGTTCCTCGGCGGCCTGGCGGCGCTTTACCCGCACCTGTGGCTGGGCATGCTGATCGGCACTGCAGCGATCTGCTACACGGTGTACCTGTTGTATGTCGGCTTGCCGACGTTCATGAACATTCCACCCGATGAAGGCTTCCTGTTTTCCAGCTCGGTGCTGGCAGTGGGCCTTGTGGTACTGGTGGCGATCATGGCCGCAACCGTGATCATCTGGGGACTGGGCGTGGGGCCCGTTTACACCAACTAGAGCAGTCCAACGAGATCCTACCAACACAGGGGCATCAACCAGAGGCCGCCGCAAGGCGGCCTCTGGCTGTGCGCTGACCGGTGGCTCGGCAAGCCGCCAAGGCTTGCGGCATAATGCCGGGTCAGGAGAATTACCCCGCCATGCCCGAGCTGCTCAGACAACGCGTCGAAACCTGTTACCAGCAAGCCGAAACCTTCTTCAAACGCCCCTTCCCGCGCCCGGAAGTCAGCTTCAAGCTGCGCGGCCAAAAGGCCGGCGTCGCTCACCTGCACGAGAACCTGCTGCGCTTCAACCTGCAGCTGTACCGCGAAAACCAGGAAGACTTCCTGCGCCAGACCGTGGCCCACGAGGTGGCGCACCTGGTGGCTCACCAGCTGTTTGGCGAGCGCATCCAGGCCCATGGCGAGGAATGGCAATTGATCATGCGGGGTGTGTACGAATTGCCACCCAATCGCTGCCACAACTACGAAGTGCAACGGCGGGTGGTGACGCGCTACATCTATCGCTGCCCCTGCCCGCAAAGTGACTTTGCGTTTACCGCGCAGCGGCACAAGCTGGTGCGCCAGGGGCGGCGCTACCTGTGCAGGCGGTGCCGGGCGATTCTGGAATACAGCGGTGAGACGCGCGTTGAGTGATCCCAGGCATTAGAAAGGCGACCCAAGGGTCGCCTTTCTCGTAGCAGCCTGCGCCTTATTTCTCGACGAAGGCGCGCTCGATCAGGTAGTCACCCGGCTCGCGCATGCGGGCGGAGACTTTCAGGCCGAAGCTGTCGAGCACTTCGCTGGTCTCGTCCAGCATGCTTGGGCTGCCGCAGATCATCGCGCGGTCGTCCTGCGGGTTGATCGGTGGCAGGCCGATGTCGCTGAACAGCTTGCCGCTGCGCATCAGGTCGGTCAGGCGGCCCTGGTTCTCGAACGGCTCGCGCGTCACGGTCGGGTAGTAGATCAGCTTGTCGCGTACCGACTCACCGAAGAACTCGTTCTGCGGCAGGTGCTCGGTGATGAACTCGCGGTAAGCCACTTCGTTCACATAACGCACGCCGTGAACCAGGATCACTTTCTCGAAGCGCTCGTAGGTTTCCGGGTCCTGGATGACGCTCATGAAGGGCGCCAGGCCAGTGCCAGTGCTCAGCAGGTACAGGTGCTTGCCCGGGTTCAGGTCATCGAGCACCAGGGTGCCGGTAGGCTTCTTGCTGATGATGATCTCGTCGCCTTCCTTCAGGTGCTGCAACTGGGAAGTCAGCGGGCCGTCCGGCACCTTGATGCTGAAGAATTCCAGGTGCTCTTCCCAGTTCGGCGAGGCGATGGAATAGGCGCGCATGAGCGGGCGGCCGCTTTCCTGCTGCAGGCCGATCATCACGAACTGACCGTTCTCGAAGCGCAGGCCCGGATCCCGGGTGCACTTGAAGCTGAACAGGGTGTCGTTCCAGTGGTGCACACTGAGGACACGTTCGTGGTTCATGTTGCTCATCGATGGGGCTCCTGAAGAAAGACGCAGCGCGCGCAAAACGCGCAGTTGCGCGATAGTTTAGGGGCAGCGACAATATCTGTTAACTGAATTATCAAGATATGTGTTATCGGTTATATAGATATGCGATTCACACTTCGTCAGCTCCAGGTCTTCGTCGCCGTGGCCCAGCATCAAAGCGTCTCTCGGGCCGCCGGCCTGCTGTCGCTGTCGCAGTCGGCTGCCAGCACTTCCATCACCGAGCTTGAGCGCCAATCCAGCTGCCAGCTGTTCGATCGCGCCGGCAAGCGCCTGAGCCTCAACGCCCTGGGCCATCAACTGCTGCCACAGGCTGTCGCCTTGCTCGACCAGGCCAAGGAAATCGAAGACCTGCTCAATGGCAAGTCGGCCTTCGGCTCGCTGGCGGTCGGCGCCACGCTGACCATTGGCAACTACCTGGCGACCCTGCTGATCGGCAGCTTCATGCAGGTACACCCGGAAAGCCAGGTCAAGCTGCACGTGCAGAACACGGCGCACATTGTGCAACAAGTCGCTCACTACGAAATTGATCTGGGTCTGATCGAAGGCGATTGCAACCACCCAGACCTGGAGGTTCAGCCCTGGGTCGAGGACGAACTGGTCGTGTTCTGCGCGCCACAGCACCCACTGGCCACGCTGGGCCACGCAGACATTCAGACATTGTCCCAGGAAGCCTGGATTCTTCGCGAGCAAGGCTCCGGCACGCGCCTGACCTTTGACCAGGCCATGCGTCATCATCGCGCCAACCTCAACATCCGCCTGGAGCTCGAACACACCGAGGCGATCAAGCGGGCGGTGGAGTCGGGCCTGGGCATCGGCTGCATCTCGCGCCTGGCCCTGCGCGATGCCTTCCGCCGTGGCAGCCTGGTACCGGTCGAAACCCCGGAGCTGGATTTGATGCGCCAGTTCTACTTCATCTGGCACAAACAGAAATACCAAACCTCGGCCATGCGCGAGTTTCTTGAGCTATGCCGCAACTTCACCGCAGGCTTCACCCGCAGTGATGAAATCGTGCTGCCGGCAATCGCCTAGAGCAGAATCACGCCCCAGACCAGCGCAACCATGGTCAGCGCCACCAGTTGCGCGGCGCTGCCCATGTCCTTGGCGTTTTTCGACAAGGGGTGGCGTTCCAGCGAAATACGGTCGATGGCGGCTTCCACCGCCGAGTTGAACAACTCGACGATCAAGCCCAGCAGACACACCGCAATCATGATCGCCCGCTCCGCGCGGCTGACCGGCAGCCAGAAGGCAGTCGGGATCAGCAGCACGTTGAGCAGCACCAGTTGACGGAACGCGGCCTCGCCCTTGAAGGCGGCGCGCAAGCCGTCCAGCGAGTAGCCGGCGGCGTTGAAGATGCGTTTGAGGCCGGTCTGGCCTTTGAATGGCGACATGTGCGTCACTTCACCGAAGAAAGGCCGGCAGACTAATCCAGCGTGGGTCAAAAAAGCGTGAAGAAGCAGGTAGTTAGTTGCTGGCTACCGATTCAAGTTGTTGCAGCAGCAAGGCTGCCTGGGTACGCGTACGCACGCCCAGCTTGCGGAAGATCGCCGTCACGTGGGCCTTGATGGTGGCCTCCGAGACACTCAGCTCATAGGCGATCTGCTTGTTCAACAAGCCTTCACAGACCATGGTCAGCACCCGGAACTGCTGCGGTGTGAGGCTGGCCAGCCCTTCGCTGGCAGCCTTGGCTTCGGCCGAAACATCGACTTTCTCGAACGCTTGCGGTGGCCACCAGACCTCGCCGTCCAGCACCTTGCGCACGGCGTCCTGAATCACTTCCAGCGGGCTGGACTTGGGGATGAAACCACTGGCACCAAACTCGCGGGACTTGACCACGACTGCTGCCTCTTCCTGCGCCGATACCATCACCACGGGGATCTGCGGGTATTGCCCACGCAGCAGGACCAACCCGGAGAACCCGTAGGCGCCCGGCATGTTCAGGTCCAGCAGGACCAGATCCCAGTCGGCTTTTTCGCTCAGACGGGTTTCCAGCTCGGCAATGCTCGCGACCTCAACCAGGCGCACATCGGCGCCAAGGCCCAGGGTAACAGCCTGGCGCAGGGCGCCACGAAACAGCGGGTGGTCATCGGCAATCAGGATTTCGTAAGTGGCCATCGATCTAAGGATCCTGTTCTGTGCCAGGCGCGTGCGAGGTAGTAAGGGCGCTTGGCGGAAAGGCACGGCGAAGCCGGGGTAACGGCACCTTCGGCGTGCCCGAATCGGCGCCAAGGATGCCGAGCACGGTCGGGGTGGTCAAGCCAATTGCCCTGCCGTCCTCGCCCACCCTGGCTGCCAGCCCCGTCATTATGAACCAATCCCGCGCAACTGCCCCTTGGACTATAGGAAGGTATGCAAACGCTGATGCGCAGCGTCCTGCTCATCCAGCGGCAAATGCCGCTTGGCGCTCAGGTAGTGCAGGCTGAATACATCCAGGTAGGCATCCAGGGCCTGGGAGGCGCGCTGGTCGCCGGCCAACTCCAGGCACATGGCCGCCACTTCCGCTGTGCAGAAGTGGTCGTCACGCTTGGAACGGCGCAGGCGGTAGCGCGACATCTGCTCGGCCTCCAGGCTCAACACCGGGAAGCGGTCCAGGTAGGGGCTCTTGCGGAACATCTTGCGCGCCTCGGTCCAGGTGGCGTCGAGCAGGATGAACAACGGGCGCTTGCCTGGCTCGCGTTCTACCTGGTTGACCACCCGCTCCTGGGCGACGAACTCGCCAGGGAAAACGATGTAGGGCTGCCACTGGGGTTGTTCAAGCAGCGCCAGCAGGTTGTCGTCCACCGCTGTGCGCTGCCAGCCAAAGGCCGAGGTATCCTCGACCAGGTCGGCAATCAGCCAGCCGGTGTTGGTCGGCTTGAGCGGCTCGGTGTCGTGCATCAACAGGCACACACCCGACTCTGCCGGCACGCGGGGCCTCCAGGCACACAGGCAATGGCTGGCGATGACCCGGCATTGCGGGCAACGGACGGCCCGTGAACCACGGGCAATGAACGGCTTGTTGCTGCGGGCCAGGCGTTCGGCGCGTAAGCGCGCTACCGCGTGGCTCATGCTGGCAGGCCTTTGAACAGATTGGAGATGGACACTGCGACGGCTCGGAAACACAAAACGCAAGTCTACCAGAGCGGGCGTCATTTGCCGTGCAGCGGGGCCGGCCGGCCCCGTATAATCGACACTTTGGCGAACCTGAGCCACCGTGAAGCTGCACTCAGGGAACGTCACCTGCCGGCGCATGTCAAACCGCCAGTCATTGAACCAGGAGAGATACATGCTGCGTCTTATCGTCCCGACCCTGAGCCTTCTGCTCACCCTGCCCCTGGCGGCCCAGGCGGCGTCCAAGCAGGATTACGATCTGAACAGGATGCTGCAGAAGGTCGCCAAAGAGAGCAGCGTCGGCACGCCCCGCGCCATCAACGAAGACATCCTCGACCAGGGTTACACCGTCGAGGGCAAGGCACTGGTCAACCACCTCAGCGTGCGCCAAAGCCATGCTGAGCGCATGCAGGCCAACCCCGAACAGGTCCGCGACCAGTTGGGCGCCAGCGTTTGCCGTAACAACGGTTACCGCAACCTGATGTCCAAAGGCGCTGTCATGGTCTATCGCTTCACAGAGTACAAGACCAATCGGCCGGTGATGGACCAGGCATTCGACGCCGCCAGCTGTGTCGCCGGTAACAAGAAAAAGTAAGCAAATGATCTAGACGACCCGTTCGTCATCAGGGGCGCGCCACTGCTCTTCCTCGGCATCAGCGCGCAACTCTGCCAGTAGCGCCTGCAGGTAGCGCGACTGGCACTCCAGCCCCGAAAGCCTGCGACGGCACTCTGCCTCAAGGCTCAGGTGATGCACCTGCGCCGCATTTTCCAGCAGTTGATAGAGCTGCCGGTCCACCTCGATGATCAAGCGATGCATACCGCCACCTCCTGCATCGATACGTTTCGCTCTCCCAGTTAATCAAACCCTCAGCGCTATTGGCTGCGCGCCGACCAGCGGCTGCAGCAATGACTGCGGCACGATCTGGCGCGAGGGTCTAGATTGATATCGAGCACACCCGAATCGACGAGATGGATTGATTGCCACTGCACCATGGCCTTGAAGGCCTACTGCAACGCTCGAACTGCATACTCGAGCATCAGCAGCCAGCGACGCACGCAGCGTCGCGGCCGGGACATACCATCGACCCGGTCAGAGGTTTTGCTGCAGAAGGAGACGTTGAATGCCTTACCAACCCAATGAGCTGTTGTTCAATCACTTCAGGGACAACAACATCGACCTGAGCAAGATCGACCAACAGCTGCAACTTGTTGCACCGAACAGCCCCAACCTACCCCTGTACCGCGACATGATGCTAACCATCCTGCGCATGGCCCACGACGACACGGACCGCTGGAGCGCCAAGATCACCCTGCAGGCCCTGCGCGAGCTGGACCACTCGTTCCGCACCCTGGAGCGCTACAAGGGCCGTCGCAAGGTGACGGTGTTCGGCTCGGCCCGAACGCCATTGGAACACCCGATGTACGCCCTCGCCCGTGAGCTGGGCGCCACCCTGGCACGCTCCGACCTGATGGTCATCACAGGCGCAGGTGGCGGCATCATGGCTGCAGCGCATGAAGGGGCCGGTAGCGATCACAGCCTGGGCTTCAACATCACCCTGCCGTTTGAACAGCATGCCAACCCCACGGTGGACGGCACTGACAAACTCCTGCCTTTCCACTTTTTCTTCATTCGCAAACTGTTTTTCGTCAAGGAGGCCGATGGGCTGGTGCTCTGCCCTGGTGGCTTCGGCACGCTGGATGAAGCGCTCGAAGTGCTCACCCTGATCCAGACCGGCAAGAGCCCATTGGTGCCGGTGGTATTGCTCGACTCCCCCGGTGGCAGCTTCTGGCGCGACTGCCTGGACTTCATCGGCCGTCAGCTCGAAGAGAACCGCTACATCCTGCCCAGCGACCTCAAGCTGCTGCGCCTGGTGCACAGCGCCGATGAAGCCGTGGCGGAAATCAACCAGTTCTACAGCAACTACCACTCCAGCCGCTGGCTGAAGAACCAGTTCGTGATCCGCATGCATCACCCCCTCAGCGATGCTGCGCTCTACGACATTCAGGAAGGCTTCGCCGATTTGCGCCTAAGTGGCAAATACCACCAGCATGCCGACAGCGGCGCGGAGCACGAGGTAGGTAATTTCAGCCATCTGACCCGGCTGTCGTTTGCCTTCAACGGCCGTGACCAGGGCCGCCTGCGCGAACTGGTGGACTTTATCAACCTGCCGGAGAACTGGGCCAAGCCTCAGCCCATGCACACCACCCAGCGGGCCAGGGAGGCGTTGAAGGTCAGTTGAGATGAACCACCACTGTGCGTGCATAACGCGGCCGCGTAGGCGCGCACGGTTTCAATAGTCGTCGAGATCTCGACCACTGAGCAGGCGGCCGATCATTTCCATGGAGAACCCACGGTAGGCAAGGAATCGGGTCTGTTGGGCACGGCTGCGGGGGTCAGCGGGGCGTTGCCCGGCAAACTTGCGCTGCCACACATCCCTCAGCCGCTGCGCCCAATCCACACCGCTTTCACGCAACGCCTGATCGATATCGCCACGATCCAGGCCACGCTGGCCAAGTTCCTCGCGTATACGCGCAGGGCCATAGCCGGAATTGGAGCGGTACCTGATAAAGCTTTCAAGGTAGCGGGCTTCGCTGAGCAACCCTTCTTCGGCGAGCCGATCGAGCTCGGGCTCAATCAACTCATCCGAAGCGCCGCGCTGACGCAACTTGCGCGTCAGCTCGACGCGACCATGCTCACGTCGCGCGAGCAGGTCCATGGCTGTCCGCCGAATGGCGACGGGGGTGTCGAGTACGGCGGACATAGTCGCTATCTAAAACAGTGATCAATAACCGGCGTCGGCATCAGCCACGTCGTCGGCACTGGCCTCAGCTGCGGCAGCCTTGCCCGCTTCGGCGGCAGCACCGGCCTTGAGCAGCTTCTCGCGGATCTGCTTCTCGATCTCGGCACCAATGGCCGGGTTCTCAGCCAGGTACTTGGCGGCGTTGGCTTTGCCCTGGCCGATCTTGTTGCCCTGGTAGGCGTACCAGGCACCGGACTTCTCCACCAGCCCCTGAGAAACACCCAGGTCGATGATTTCGCCGTTACGGTAGATACCCTTGCCGTAGAGAATCTGGAACTCGGCCTGACGGAACGGAGGCGAGACCTTGTTCTTGACGATCTTGACGCGGGTTTCGCTGCCGACCACTTCGTCGCCTTCCTTGACCGCGCCGGTACGGCGGATGTCCAGGCGCACAGAGGCGTAGAACTTCAGGGCGTTACCACCGGTGGTGGTTTCCGGGCTGCCGAACATCACGCCGATCTTCATGCGGATCTGGTTGATGAAGATGACCAGGCAGTTGGCGTTCTTGATGTTACCGGTGATCTTGCGCAGCGCTTGCGACATCAGACGAGCCTGCAGGCCCACGTGCATGTCACCCATCTCGCCTTCGATCTCGGCCTTGGGCACCAGTGCTGCCACGGAGTCGACGATAATCACGTCAACCGCGTTGGAACGCACCAGCATGTCGGTGATTTCCAGGGCCTGTTCACCGGTATCTGGCTGCGAAACCAGCAGGTCGTCGACGTTGACGCCCAGCTTGCCGGCGTATTCCGGATCGAGGGCGTGCTCGGCGTCGACGAAGGCGCACGTGGCGCCATTTTTCTGGGCTTCGGCGATGACCGACAGGGTCAGGGTAGTTTTACCCGAGGACTCCGGGCCGTAGATTTCGACGATACGGCCTTTTGGCAGGCCGCCGATGCCGAGGGCGATGTCCAGGCCCAGGGAACCGGTGGAGATCGCCGGGATGCCTGTGCGCTCATGGTCGCCCATGCGCATGACCGCGCCCTTGCCGAATTGGCGTTCGATTTGACCCAGGGCCGCAGCCAAGGCGCGCTTCTTGTTGTCGTCCATTGAAATCCTCACGTGTTCGACTTGGCCCTGATGGCCGGAATACCTGTATAAGTAGCCAGTATTATTCCACAGCGAAGCGCGCGAGCAAACCCCTGTCGTCGATTTACTCGGCACCAAGCTGTAACAAGCCGTCTAACGCGGCGATCACCGTTTGTCGGCGCACTGCATCACGGTCGCCAGCGAACTGGCGGCGCTCGCTGATGACGCGGCTGCCATCGGCCCAGGCCAGCCATACGGTGCCCACCGGCTTGGCCGGCGAGCCGCCATCCGGCCCGGCCACGCCACTCACCGCCACGGCAAACCGTGCGCCGCTGGCGGCCTGGGCGCCCCGGGCCATGGCTTCGACCACTTCCTGGCTGACCGCACCCACCTCGCCGAACAGTGCCTCGGGCACCCCCAGTTGGCGGGTCTTCTGGGCATTGGAATACGTCACGTACCCGGCCTCGAACCAGGCCGAACTGCCGGGGATGCGGGTGATGGCTTCAGCGATACCACCGCCCGTGCAGGACTCAGCGGTGGTCACCTGGGCATTGAGGCCGCGCAGGTGTTCGCCCAGGCGGGCGGAAAGCGTGGTGATCGGGTCCATGTCAGGCTCCTTGAAGACTGGCTACACCCTACCACCCGAGCTCACCACCCGGCACCCTCACCGGTACCCCCTACCCTCACTGATATTCGGCAGTATCGCGCAGGGCTCGCCCACAGCGGCTGCAGGCGTTTCGCGAGACAACGATCTCCCCGGTGAAAATACGCTCAAGCGCCACAGGCTTGTGCCTGAAAAGCCGACACACCATACGCTTTAGTAAAGAAGGCTTAACAAAGGGGCGAGCGCGGTCACTGGTCATGGATACAACGTCGGCTCAGAAGTTCAGGCGCAGCAGGGTACGCCAGATGTTTTTCAGCGGCGAGCGGCAGTGCTTGGCCCAATTGCGCTCCCACCACTCGTCCTCATTGCAAACCACCTGTTCGAGGTCACTGCCCGTCACAGCCGCTGCATGTTGCCTGAACATCATGGGGAACGCGCAATGCTGGCGAATCCTGTGCTTGAACATCACGTCCACGGGTGTACCGTCGTAGGGCGTCTGGGCCAGGATCCGGCAACCTTCGCGCGACAGCACGTAGGCGTGCAATGCCACCACCCGGCCGCGAGCGACGAATGGGAACCAGGTGAGCCAGGTGCGCCCCATGGAATAGCCCAGGTGCAAGGCCTCAAAGCGTCGAGACTGCATGAAACGATTGATCCAGCGGACCCGCGAAGCCTTTAATTCATAGGCCTTTGCATCGTCCTCGAAAATGAGGATCCTACCCAGACCATTGTCCAGCGCATGGCGCGCTAGCTGCTGGTGCGACTCGTAGCAACCGCGTTTCGGGTCACTGTCTTTCTCGACGACATGGAAGACGACTTCATTGTCGAGCTGTCGGCCAATGGTTTCCGTGAACAGCTTGCGCCTGTCATTTCGCGTGTCGAGCGAAATGCAATACACGGCATCTACATCAAAACGAATTCCGCTCACTGCACTAATCAGCCTGATTGCAATACATATTTACTGGGCTACGCATCACCACAGGTGAGAGCTGCCATGAGGTCAAAAGTACGCAATTGTCCATAGGGACGAGGTAGTGTCAATCCGCCTCTAACCAATCCAGCCTACCTGGCCCGGCCCTTGTGACGGACAGGTACTGCGTGGTCCGCAGGCGTGGTAACCTACCCAGCTTGAAAAATCAGGTGGGTCTCGGCGTCAGGAACGCAACACAGAACGCCCTAAGTTTGCCCCACAATGTTGAGACCTACTCTTTAAGTCATTGATGAATAAAGCAATCTCCGATCTCTCCGCACACACCCCGATGATGCAGCAGTACTGGAGGCTGAAGAACCAGCACCCGGACCAGCTGATGTTCTACCGCATGGGCGATTTCTACGAGATCTTCTACGAAGATGCGAAGAAAGCCGCGAAACTGCTGGATATCACCCTGACCGCGCGCGGTCAGTCAGCCGGCCAGTCCATCCCCATGTGCGGCATTCCGTTCCATTCGCTCGAAGGCTACCTGGCCAAACTGGTCAAGCTCGGCGAATCGGTGGTGATCTGCGAACAGATTGGCGACCCCGCTACCAGCAAAGGCCCGGTGGAACGCCAGGTGGTGCGCATCATCACCCCCGGCACGGTCAGCGACGAAGCGCTGCTCGACGAGCGCCGCGACAACCTGATCGCCGCGCTACTGGGCGATGAGCGCCTGTTTGGCCTGGCGGTGCTGGATATCACCAGTGGCAACTTCAGCGTGCAGGAAATCAAGGGCTGGGAAAACCTGCTGGCCGAGCTCGAACGCATCAACCCGGTCGAGCTGCTGATCCCCGATGACTGGCCACGCGACCTGCCCGCCGAGAAGCGCCCGGGCGCACGCCGCCGTGCCCCTTGGGACTTCGACCGGGACTCGGCACGCAAGGCCCTGTGCCAGCAGTTCGCAACCAAGGACCTCAAGGGCTTTGGCTGCGACAAGCTGACCCTGGCCATCGGCGCCGCCGGTTGCCTGCTGACCTACGCCAAGGAAACCCAGCGCACTGCCCTGCCGCACCTGCGCAGCCTGCGCCACGAACGCCTGGACGACACGGTCATCCTCGACGGCGCCAGCCGTCGCAACCTGGAGCTGGACATCAACCTGGCAGGCGGGCGCGACAACACCCTGCAGTCAGTGATCGACCGCTGCCAGACCGCCATGGCCAGCCGTTTGCTGACCCGCTGGCTGAACCGCCCGCTGCGTGACCTCAAAGTTTTGCAGGCGCGCCAGGACTCGATCCGCTGCCTGCTCGATGGCTATCGTTTCGAAAAACTACAGCCGCAGCTCAAAGAAATTGGCGATATCGAGCGGATCCTCGCCCGTATCGGCCTGCGCAATGCCCGCCCACGCGACCTCGCGCGCCTGCGTGATGCCCTCGGCGCCCTGCCCGAATTGCAAAACGCCATGGCCGAGCTGGAAGCCCCGCACCTGGCGCGCCTGGCGGCCATTACCGGTACTTACCCGGAGCTGAGCAGCCTGCTGGAGCGGGCAGTCATCGACAACCCGCCAGCGGTGATCCGTGACGGCGGCGTGCTCAAGGCCGGCTACGACAACGAGCTGGACGAGCTGCTGGCGATCAGCGAGAACGCCGGCCAGTTCCTGATCGACCTGGAAGCCCGCGAAAAGGCCCGTACCGGCCTCGCCAACCTCAAGGTTGGCTACAACCGCGTTCACGGCTACTTCATCGAGCTGCCGACCAAGCAGGCCGAGCAGGCTCCGGGCGACTACATTCGCCGCCAGACCCTCAAAGGTGCGGAGCGCTTCATCACCCCGGAGCTCAAGGCATTCGAGGACAAGGCGCTGTCGGCCAAGAGCCGTGCCCTGGCCCGCGAGAAGATGCTCTACGATGCCCTACTCGAAACCTTGATCAGCCACCTGGCACCGCTGCAGGACAGCGCCGCCGCCCTGGCCGAGCTGGACGTGCTGAGCAACCTCGCCGAGCGCGCACTGAACCTCGACCTGAATTGCCCACGCTTCGTCGACGAGCCGTGCCTGCGCATCGACCAAGGCCGACATCCGGTGGTCGAGCAGGTGCTGACCACGCCGTTCGTGGCCAACGACCTGAGCCTGGACAACAGCACCCGCATGCTGATCATCACCGGCCCGAACATGGGCGGTAAGTCCACCTACATGCGTCAGACCGCACTGATCGTGCTGATGGCGCACATCGGCAGCTTCGTGCCGGCAGCGCAATGCGAGCTGTCGCTGGTCGACCGTATCTTCACCCGTATCGGCTCCAGCGATGACCTGGCGGGCGGGCGCTCGACCTTCATGGTCGAGATGAGTGAAACCGCCAACATCCTGCACAACGCCACCGACCGCAGCTTGGTGTTGATGGACGAAGTCGGCCGCGGCACCAGCACCTTCGACGGCCTGTCGCTAGCCTGGGCCGCCGCCGAGCGCCTGGCCCAGCTGCGTGCCTACACGCTGTTCGCCACGCACTACTTCGAGCTCACCGTACTGCCGGAAAACGAGCCGCTGGTGGCCAACGTTCACCTGAACGCCACCGAACACAACGAGCGTATCGTCTTCCTGCACCACGTGCTGCCAGGCCCTGCCAGCCAAAGCTACGGCCTGGCCGTGGCGCAACTGGCCGGCGTGCCCAGCGCAGTCATCCAGCGTGCCCGCGAACACCTGGGCCGCCTGGAAACCGCGAGCCTGCCACACGAGCAGCCGCTGGGCAAAAAGGCCAAGGACGAGCCACACGTCCCGCACCAGAGCGATCTGTTCGCCAGCTTGCCGCACCCGGCCATCGAGAGGCTGGGCAAGCTGGACCTGGACGACATGACCCCGCGCCAAGCTATCGAAATGCTATATCAACTAAAGAACCTGTTATAACGGCGCCCACTACAAGCTGGTAGAATCCGCCGCGGTTTGCTGGTGCTGCAGGTTATTAGCCTGGCCTGCAGCCACATACCCGCAAATCGCGCGGCCCCGAGAGGAAGGGCCGCCGCCGTCGCCTGAGGAGAGAACTAGAAATGACCTTCGTCGTCACCGACAACTGCATCAAATGCAAATACACCGACTGCGTGGAAGTCTGTCCGGTGGACTGCTTCTACGAAGGCCCGAACTTCCTGGTCATCCACCCGGACGAGTGCATCGACTGCGCACTGTGCGAGCCAGAATGCCCAGCGCAAGCCATCTTCTCGGAAGACGAAGTGCCATCGGGCATGGAGAACTTCATCGAGCTGAACGCCGAGTTGGCGGAAATCTGGCCAAACATCACCGAGCGTAAGGACGCCCTGCCCGACGCTGAAGAGTGGGATGGCAAGACCGGCAAGATTGCAGATCTGGAGCGCTGATAGCGCCCAGATACGAAAAAGGCCCATTCGGGCCTTTTTTCATTTTCGGCAGGCAAAAAAAAGGGGCGGTATGACCCGCCCACATTTTTTTCCGTAGTCCCTGATTGTCCCAAACATCATCCTGATGAAATCGCGTCTTTGCGATGTCCTTGGCCTTCTCCTTGAAAGCCTGTGCATGTCCGTGTGCACAGTTCGAATACTAGCGACTTCAGCGGGCCAGACAACCGACCCATATCACAAGATATTGCCGCGGACACATTTCCTCATGCCCGAATAACCTATGATTTTCAGTGAGTTAAGACTACACCGAATCTGAAAACGACAATGATTTACTGTTGGTTGCATAGATAGCTTACAAAACCAGTAAGCGATCTCTTACACGCAATGTTACTGGGGTGGCGCATTACACAATGCGAGGTGCACCCCACAACGGCAGCGCTGCGACGCGCACACACAAAAACGCCCCGAGGCTATCGGGGCGTCTTGTGCTAGCGAACAGCTGACTACTGGAACAACGACTCACTGGACAGGCCGTTCTTCTCAAGGATCTCACGCAAGCGCTTGAGCCCTTCTACCTGGATCTGCCGCACACGCTCACGGGTTAGGCCAATCTCCAGGCCAACATCCTCCAGGGTGCTACTCTCGTGACCGCGCAGGCCAAAGCGGCGTACCACCACCTCACGCTGCTTGTCGGTCAGCTCGCCCAGCCACTGATCGATGCTCTGCGACAGGTCGTCATCCTGCAGCAGCTCACACGGGTCGGTCGGGCGGTCATCGGTGAGGGTATCGAGGAGGGTCTTGTCCGAGTCCGGCCCGAGCGAAACGTCCACCGAAGAGACCCGCTCATTGAGCCCCAGCATGCGCTTGACCTCAGCGACAGGCTTCTCCAGCAGCGTGGCGATTTCCTCTGGCGACGGCTCGTGATCGAGCTTTTGGGTCAGCTCCCGCGCGGCACGCAGGTAGACGTTGAGCTCCTTGACCACATGGATCGGCAGGCGAATGGTGCGGGTCTGGTTCATGATCGCCCGCTCGATGGTCTGGCGAATCCACCAGGTCGCATAGGTCGAGAAACGGAAACCACGCTCCGGGTCGAACTTCTCGACCGCACGGATCAGCCCCAGGTTGCCCTCCTCGATCAGGTCGAGCAACGACAGGCCGCGATTCACGTAACGACGGGCAATTTTTACAACCAGACGCAGGTTGCTTTCGATCATGCGCTTACGGCCGGCGGGATCACCTTTTTGCGACAGACGCGCAAAATGAACTTCCTCTTCCGGCGACAGCAGTGGCGAGAAACCGATTTCGTTAAGGTACAACTGCGTAGCATCAAGTGCCCGAGTGTAATCGATGTACTTGTGCTGCTTGAGCGAAGAGCCGGACTTGGCCCTGGTCCGAACCGAAGGTACAGCAGGTTCGTCTGACACCACATCCGTTTCCAAAACGATGCCCGTCTCCATCAGGAGGACGTCATCGTCGATGTCAAACTCCGGCGCTTCTTTATTGAGAGCCATTGTTATAGTCCTTTGCTGAGTTCGAACTCAGACTCGAGCGGCACCTATATCCCTGGCAGCGCTGGAGCCTGTCCCCTCTACATCACAGGAACAGGCCGGGTACAACAATCAACGGCGTGGCAGGAACTGGAGTGGATCGACGGGTTTACCCTGGCGGCGAATCTCGAAATGCAGCTTCACCCGATCAGTGCCCGTGGACCCCATTTCAGCAATCGACTGCCCTGCCTTGACCTGCTGCCCCTCCCGAACCAACAGCCTGCGGTTGTGACCGTAGGCACTGACGTAGGTATCGCTGTGCTTGATGATGATCAGCTCGCCGTAGCCCCTCAAGCCACTCCCGGCGTAGACCACTGCACCATCAGACGCAGCAAAAACAGGCTGTCCCAAATCACCGGCGATATCAATGCCTTTATTCAAACTACCGTTTGAAGCAAATTTTCCAATCAGCACGCCGTTGGCCGGCCAGGTCCAGCCCCCCACCGCACGCTCTGCGGCCGGCACAGTAGCCACCACCGGCGCACGGGTTGCCGGGGCCGTGGTCGCCGGCTTGGTATTACTGACAGGCGCGGTGCCGGTGCTACCGACAGGGCGACGGATGACCGTTGTCTTGCTCGAAGAGGACGGGCTGGACACCACCGTGGTGGTGCCCGTGGAGCCGCTGCTGAAACGAATCGGCTGACCAGGGCGAATGGTGTAAGGCGCCGGGATGCCGTTACGCGCAGCCAGTTCCTTGTAGTCCCAGCCGTAACGGAAGGCGATGGAGAACAGCGTATCGCCCGGCTTGACGATGTATTGACCGGAGGTTACCGCCGGCCGCTTGGGCGCTGCAGCGTTACGGTCGACCACGCGAGCGCTCGTCGAGCTGGTGCTGGAGCAACCCGCCAGCAGGGTGCCCATGGCCAGTGCAATCACCAGAAGCTTGAAACCCGCCCAATCCTTGCGCTGCCGAATGCCTGTGTGACCCACCCGCGCTCCCCTCATGGTGCCGAATACCGAAATAACGATAAGAAATGCAATATTGTTGCAATTATAACCGAGCCCACCCGCATTGGGTGGACGGCGGCAAGAACGCCCACCACGGCCAGTGCTGCAGTGGATCCCCCCGCCAGATAGACAGGGCGATGGCGCAAGAATTCGTCGCTGCCGTAAATATTCCGTGGCTCAGGCCAACGGACCATTGAGCAACGGCACGAAGCGCACGGCCCCAAGCACGCGCCGGGAGAATCCATGCTCCTCACGCACGATCAGCATCAACTGCTGCGTCTCGCCTGCCGGGCCCACCGGGATCACCATGCGCCCCCCTGGCGCCAGCTGGTCGAGCAATGCTTGCGGCACCTCTGGCGCCACGGCGGTGACAATGATGCCGTTGTAGGGTGCCAGCGCCTGCCAGCCCTCGCAACCGTCCCCCCAGCGGAACACCACGTTACGCAGGTTCAGTTCCACCAGGCGCTCCTTGGCGCGGTCCTGCAGCACCTTGATTCGCTCCACCGAGAACACCCGCTCGACCAGCTGGGCAAGTATCGCCGTCTGGTAACCGGAGCCGGTGCCGATCTCCAGCACCTTGTCCAGCGGCCCGGCCTCAAGCAGCAGCTCGCTCATGTGCGCCACCATGAACGGCTGCGAGATGGTCTGGTTATGACCGATCGGCAGTGCAGTGTCTTCGTAGGCGCGATGCGCCAGGGCCTCGTCGACGAACAGGTGGCGCGGGGTGCGGCGGATCGCGTCGAGCACCTTGGTGTTCGCCACGCCCTCTTCGCACAGGCGCTGGATCAGCCGCTCCCGGGTCCGCTGGGAGGTCATGCCGATACCCCGGCGCAGCATATCGTCCTCGCGCATCAGAGCAGGCCCTCCAGCCAACCGTCGAGCTGTTCGAAAGCATCGTTGAAGGTGCGGTCGAGCTGCAGCGGGGTGATCGATACGTAGCCTTGCATCACCGCGTGGAAGTCCGTGCCTGGGCCACCGTCCTCGGCGTCGCCGGCCACGGCAATCCAGTACCCTTCCTTGCCACGCGGGTTGACCACCTTGGTCGGCGCCGCCGCCCGCGCCCGGTGACCCAGGCGGGTGAGCTGGATGCCACGGATGTGTTCCAGCGGCAGGTTGGGGATATTGACGTTGAGCACGGTACGCGGCGGCAACACGAGGCGCGACTGCGCCTCCACCAGGCGACGGGCGATGTAGGCGGCGGCGGGCAGGTTGTCCGGCTGGCGCGACAGCAACGAAAACGCCAGCGACGTGTTGCCCAGGAAGCGGCCTTCCAATGCAGCGGCGACGGTGCCCGAATAGAGCACGTCATCGCCCAGGTTGGCCCCCAGGTTGATCCCGGACACCACCATGTCAGGGGTCTGCGGCAACAGCCCGTTGAGCCCCAGGTGCACGCAGTCGGTCGGCGTACCGTTGAGGCTGATGAAACCGTTGGCCAGGGTCTGCGGATGCAGGGGCCGGTCCAGCGTCAGCGAACTGCTGGCGCCGCTCTTGTCTTGATCCGGGGCAATCACCACGCACTCGGCATAATCCACCAACGCAGCATGCAGCGCGGCGAGGCCGGGTGCGGTGACACCGTCGTCGTTCGAAATCAGAATACGCATGGGCTGTCCGTCTGCCCTGCCGGCACCAGATCCACGACTTCGCGCACCACCACGGTGGCGAAGCATCCGGCCGGAAGGACGAATTCCAGTTGCAGGATATCAGGCTCGGGATAATGCCACGTCAGGCCGCCAATAGGGAGCCGCAGAATGCGCCGTTCGTGATCCATGCCCGCCTGGGCCAGCCAATGGCAAAGTGCTGGCTGCCGTGCGCCGACTGCCGCTTCCAGTTCGCCAGTGGCACCGGTAGCAGGGGTTTGCCCCTCGCCCCATAGCGCACCGGTGGGGTGCAGGTCGAGAATGGCCAGCCGCGGATCGGAACATTCCTGCTCGGTAGCGGGAAAGAAACTACGGCTATCGGTGAATGCCAGCAGATCTCCCACCTGGGCACGCGCCCAGCTGCCGTCAGCAACTCGTGCGGCGAGAATCTGGTTGAACAGGTAGCTGCGCCCTGCCGAGAGCAGGCGCGAGCGCACGTTGCGCTGTTCAGGCAGGGCCTTGCGGGCGGCCCAGTCGAGCGCGTCGTGAACATTACCGCCAGCATGGCCAAAACGCTGACTGCCGAAATAGTTCGGCACGCCATGCTGCTTGAGCGCCTCCAGGCGTGCGTCCAGTGCCTGGTGATCGGCGGCAAGGGCGGTAAGACGCAGGGTAAAACCGTTGGCCGAATGCGCGCCACGCTGCAGTTTGCGCTGGTGGCGTACCTGCTTGAGCACGCGCAGGCTCTCATCCTCGGCTCGCGACAGGTCCGGGTCGGCCTTGCCGGGCAGGTGCAGGCTGAACCACTGCCGAGTCAGGGCCTGGCGATCCTTGAGCCCGGCGTAGCTGATCGAGCGGGCAGGCACGCCTGCGGCGCGAGCCAGCCGGCGGGCCGCCTCTTCGGTGTTGAGATCGCGTTTTTCGACCCACAACCACAGGTGCTCACCCTGGCCCGACAACGGAATATCCAGGACTTCGTCGACCTGGAAATCTTCAGCCACGGCCTTGAGCACCGCCGTTCCCAGTGGTTCACCCGATACGCGCGGGCCCAGCAGTTCCAGTTCGGTCATGCTGGCAGCAACAGGGCCACCGCGTGCACGGCGATACCCTCCTCACGGCCGGTGAAGCCCAGCTTTTCGGTGGTGGTGGCCTTGACGTTGACCTGGTCGAGCTCAGCCTGCAGGTCTTCGGCAATCAGCTGGCGCATGGTCTCGATGTGCGGGGCCATTTTCGGCGCCTGGGCGACGATGGTGGCGTCGACATTGCCGACCTTCCAACCCTTGGCCTGGACGATACCGACCACATGGCGCAACAAGGCACGGCTGTCGGCACCCTTGAATTGCGGATCGGTGTCAGGGAAGTGTTTGCCGATGTCGCCCAGCGCTGCGGCGCCAAGCAAGGCATCGCTCAGGGCGTGCAGCAGCACGTCACCGTCGGAATGGGCCAGAAGGCCATGTTTGTGGGGGATACGGACCCCGCCCAGGGTAATGAAATCACCGTCGCAGAAACGGTGCACATCGTAGCCATGGCCAATACGCATAGAAAAACGCCCTGATTGAGTCAGGGCGTGATTCTACCTGCTTTGTGCGGTATTGGGGCTGCGCCTTACACCCGGCCCAACGCCACCGCGTGATGGCGCAAGTGGTCTTCGATGAAGCTGGCGATGAAGTAGTAGCTGTGGTCATAACCCGGCTGCAGGCGCAGGGTCAGTGCATGCCCCCCTTTGCGTGCGGCTTGCTCCAGCGCCTCGGGCTTGAGCTGCTTCTCGAGGAAATCATCACGGTCGCCCTGGTCGACCAGCAACGGTGGGCAGCTGCCCGCTGGCGTTTCGGCCAGCAGTACGCTGGCATCCCACTCGCGCCAGCGTGCACGGTCGTCACCCAGGTAGCGGCTGAATGCCTTTTCGCCCCATGGGCAGTCCATTGGATTGCTGATGGGCGAGAACGCCGATATCGAGCGGTAGCGCCCAGGGTTACGCAAGGCGCACACCAACGCGCCATGCCCGCCCATCGAATGGCCACTGATGCTGCGCTGATCAGACGCTGGGAAGTGCGCTTCGATCAGAGCTGGCAGCTCCTCCACCACGTAATCATGCATACGGTAGTGCTGCGCCCAGGGTTGCTGGGTGGCATTGAGGTAGAAGCCGGCACCCAGGCCGAAGTCCCAAGCGCCATCGGGGTCGCCCGGCACCTGCTCGCCACGCGGGCTGGTGTCTGGCGCGACAATGATCAGCCCAAGCTCGGCAGCCAGGCGTTGGGCACCGGCCTTCTGCATGAAGTTCTCGTCGGTGCAGGTCAGGCCGCTGAGCCAGTACAGCACCGGCAGCTTCGCGCCCTGTTCGGCCTGTGGCGGCAGATACACGGCGAACACCATGTCGCAGCCGAGCACCTTGGAGTGATGCCGGTACCGCTTGTGCCAGCCGCCGAAGCTCTTCTGGCAAGAGATGTTGTCCAGGCTCATGGCAGACCTCAGAAGTGGATCACGCTGCGGATACTCTTGCCTTCGTGCATCAGGTCGAAAGCTTTGTTGATGTCTTCCAGGCCCATGGTGTGGGTGATGAACGTATCCAGCGGGATCTCGCCCTTCTCGGCCATTTCGACGTAGCTTGGCAGCTCGCTGCGGCCCCGCACACCACCGAACGCCGAACCGCGCCAGACGCGGCCGGTGACCAGCTGGAACGGACGGGTGGCGATTTCCTGGCCAGCACCGGCAACACCGATGATGACCGACTCACCCCAACCCTTGTGGCAGCATTCCAGCGCCGCACGCATCAGCTGAACGTTGCCGATGCACTCGAAGGAGAAGTCCACGCCACCGTCGGTGAGGTCGACGATCACGTCCTGGATCGGGCGGTCGTACTCTTTCGGGTTGATGCAATCGGTGGCACCCAGCTGACGGGCGATCTCGAACTTGGCCGGGTTGATGTCGATGGCAATGATGCGCGAGGCCTTGGCCTTGACTGCACCAATGATCGCCGACAGGCCGATGCCGCCGAGGCCGAAGATGGCCACGGTGTCCCCCGGTTTGACTTTGGCGGTATTGATGACCGCACCGATACCGGTGGTAACGCCGCAGCCGAGCAGGCAGACCTTCTCCAGCGGGGCTTCCTTCTGGATCTTGGCCACGGAGATTTCCGGCAGCACGGTGTACTCGGAGAAGGTCGAAGTTCCCATGTAGTGGAACAGCTGCTGGCCTTTATAGGAGAAGCGCGTGGTGCCGTCGGGCATCAGGCCCTTGCCCTGGGTGGCGCGGATGGCCTGGCACAGGTTGGTTTTGCCGGAGCGGCAGAATTTGCACTGGCCGCATTCAGGGGTGTACAGCGGAATGACATGGTCACCCACGGCCACCGAGGTCACGCCCTCGCCCACTGCCTCGACGATCGCGCCGCCTTCATGACCCAGGATCGAAGGGAAGATGCCCTCTGGGTCGGCGCCGGACAGGGTGTAGGCGTCGGTGTGGCAGACACCGCTGGCAACCACCCGCAGCAGCACTTCGCCGGCCTTGGGCATGGCTACGTCCACTTCGACGATTTCCAGGGGTTTCTTGGCTTCGAAGGCTACAGCAGCACGGGACTTGATCATCAAAGGTCTCCAGACAGAGGGTCAGTTCAGGCTGACAGTGTAATTCATGCTTTTTTGATGAATAATCAAGGCGAAGACAAAACATTATTGCCACTCAGGGATAATCAATGAGCAGCCGCTGGGAAGGCATCGACGAATTCGTCGCGGTGGCCGAGTCTGGCCAGTTCACTGCGGCGGCCGAGCGCCTGGGCGTGTCGTCATCGCATATCAGCCGCCAGATCGCCCGGCTGGAGGAGCGCCTGCAGACCCGCCTGCTGTACCGCAGTACCCGGCGCGTCACCTTGAGCGAGGCCGGGCAGACGTTTTTGCAGCATTGCCAGCGCCTGCAGGATGGCCGTGAAGAAGCCCTGCGGGCGATGGGCGACCTGGCCAGCGAACCCAAGGGGTTGCTGCGCATGACGTGTGCGGTGGCCTATGGCGAGCGCTTCATCGTGCCACTGGTGACGCGCTTCATGGCGTTGTACCCGCAACTGAGGGTGGAAGTGGAGTTGAGCAACCGCACGCTGGACTTGCTGCACGAAGGCATGGACCTGGCCATTCGCCTCGGCCGGCTCGCCGATTCCAGGCTGGTTGCCGCCCGCCTGGCGCCACGGCGCATGTATCTGTGCGCCTCGCCGGCTTATCTGGAACGTTACGGTCGGCCGCACAGCCTGTCGGAACTGGCACGGCACAATTGCCTGGTGGGGAGTTCGGACCTGTGGGCGCTACAGCAGGACGGTCGCGAGATCAGTCAGCGGGTGCAGGGCAACTGGCGCTGCAACAGCGGGCAGGCCGTGCTCGACGCGGCATTGCAGGGGATGGGCTTGTGCCAGCTGCCGGACTATTACGTGCTGGAGCACCTGAACACCGGGGCACTGGTATCGCTGCTGGAAGGGCATCAGCCGCCGAATACGGCGGTGTGGGCGTTGTATCCGCAGCAGCGGCATCTGTCGCCGAAGGTGCGGCGGCTGGTGGATTATCTGAAGGAAGGGTTGGCGGGGTTGCCGGAGTATCGACTGGGCTGAGGGGATGAGCTGGTTGTGCTGGCCTCTTCGCGGGCAAGCCCGCCCCCACAGGTACTGCACAGGGCTTGAAACTTGTGCTTTACCTGTGGGTGCGGGCTTGCCCGCGAAGATGCCAGTACAGAAGTACTGTGTCAGCGGCGCCCGGCCCAGCGCTGACGCAACCACTCAAGGTCTTCCGGCCGGGTCACCTTGATGTTGTCGCTACGCCCTTCGACCAACCTCGGCGCCTGGCCGGACCATTCGATGGCTGACGCCTCGTCGGTGACCACCACATCGGAAACCAGGCATTCGGCCAGCGCCCGGTGCAAGGCCCCCAGGCGAAACATCTGCGGCGTATACGCCTGCCAGATG
Source organism: Pseudomonas sp. E1MeOHC2 (assembly GCF_058745025.1). NCBI lineage: Bacteria > Pseudomonadati > Pseudomonadota > Gammaproteobacteria > Pseudomonadales > Pseudomonadaceae > Pseudomonas > Pseudomonas sp. E1MeOHC2. The sequence goes on along the minus strand of NZ_CP196675.1, from coordinate 3,653,574 downwards.
GTGCTGCGATCCACAGTAGCGCTGACCCGCCCCTTGCTGTCGGCTCGCTTGAGGGTATCGCGCGCCGGCACCGCCAGCAGGCCACCCACCGGGTCATTGGCCAACTCCGTCAACAGCTTGTCCAGGTCGGTACGCGCAAGGTTCGGCCGCGCCGCATCGTGAACCAGCACCCAATCGCTGTCTGCAGCCCCTTGGGCATGCAGCAGCAGCAAGGCGTTGAGCACCGAGTCAGCTCGCTCACGACCACCCGCCGCGCGCTGGATACGCGGGTCGCTGGCACAGCGCAGGCCTGGCCAGTAAGGGTCGTGCTCGGCAACGCTGACCACCACGCCCTTGAGCGACGGATGGCCAAGAAAACAGTCGAGGCTATGCTCGAGAAGGGTCTGCCCACCCAATTGCAAGTACTGCTTGGGGCGGTCGGCAGCCATGCGGGCACCTACGCCCGCAGCAGGAATCACGGCCCAGAAGGCCGGTAATGTGTCAGTCATTTTTGCGGCAACTGGAAGAGGGTTTCGCCCTCTTTGACCATCCCCAATTCATGACGAGCCCGTTCTTCCACGGTCTCCATACCTTTCTTCAACTCCAGGACTTCTGCGTCAAGCACGCGGTTACGCTCAAGCAGACGCTCGTTTTCGGCATGCTGCTCGGCGATCTGCTGCTTGAGCTCGGTCACTTGCGCCAGGCTGCCGTTACCCACCCAAAGGCGGTACTGCAGGCCACCCAACAGCAGAAGCAGAACGAGGAACAACCAATAGGGACTGCGCATCAAGGTATCCAGGTTAAAAAGACCGCCGCGTACTGTTTACTTCGGGGCCTCGAATAGCACGAAGCCTGGCCGAGGCCAGGCTTCGTCGACAGAAACCCGTTGGAAGTGTAGGAACATTCAGTACGAATGTTCCGACAGCTCCGGCTGCTGTCTTTTTACCATCTCTTGCTTAACCGCGAAACTCGGTACGGCCACGGTAAACCGCCTTGGCACCCAGTTGCTCTTCGATGCGCAGCAGTTGGTTGTACTTGGATACGCGGTCGGAACGGCACAGCGAGCCGGTCTTGATCTGGCCAGCAGCGGTACCCACGGCCAGGTCGGCGATGGTCGAGTCTTCGGTTTCACCGGAACGGTGCGAAATCACCGCGGTGTAGCCGGCAGCCTTGGCCATCTGGATGGCTTCCAGGGTTTCGGTCAGCGAGCCGATCTGGTTGAACTTGATCAGGATCGAGTTACCGATGCCCTTCTCGATGCCTTCCTTGAGGATCTTGGTGTTGGTCACGAACAGGTCGTCACCGACCAGTTGCACCTTCTCGCCGATCTTGTCGGTGAGGATCTTCCAGCCAGCCCAGTCGGACTCGTCCAGGCCGTCTTCGATCGAGATGATCGGGAAGCGCTCGGTCAGGCCTTTCAGGTACTCGGCAAAGCCTTCGGCGTCAAACGACTTGCCTTCGCCAGACAGGTTGTACTTGCCGTCTTCATAGAACTCGGAAGCCGCGCAGTCCAGGGCCAGGGTCACGTCGGTGCCCAGCTTGTAGCCGGCTTTTTCAACAGCTTCGGCGATGGCGGCCAGCGCGTCTTCGTTGGACGCCAGGTTCGGCGCGAAGCCACCTTCGTCACCCACGGCAGTGTTCAGGCCGCGAGCCTTCAGTACAGCCTTCAGGTGATGGAAGATTTCGGTGCCCATGCGCAGGCCATCAGAGAAGGTCTTGGCGCCAACCGGCTGCACCATGAACTCCTGGATGTCGACGTTATTGTCGGCGTGCTCGCCACCGTTGATGATGTTCATCATCGGGACCGGCATCGAGTACTGGCCCGGAGTGCCGTTCAGGTTGGCGATGTGCGCGTACAGCGGCAGGTCCTGGTCCTGGGCAGCGGCCTTGGCAGCAGCCAGGGAAACGGCCAGGATGGCGTTTGCACCCAGCTTGGCTTTGTTTTCGGTACCGTCCAAGGCGATCATGGCATGGTCCAGGGCCTTCTGGTCAGAAGGATCCTTGCCCAGCAGCAGGTCACGGATCGGGCCGTTGATGTTGGCGACGGCTTTGAGCACGCCCTTGCCCAGGTAACGGCTCTTGTCGCCATCACGCAGCTCCAGCGCTTCGCGCGAGCCGGTGGAAGCACCGGACGGCGCGCAAGCGCTACCGATGATGCCGTTGTCGAGCAGTACATCGGCTTCCACGGTGGGGTTGCCACGCGAATCGAGAACTTCACGACCTTTGATGTCGACGATTTTTGCCATTGTTGTAAGCACTCCAGAATTGACGAAAACAACGCAGCTTAGGAAATCCTTGCACTTCACCAGGCGGGGTATGCAGCAGGCAGGCCTGATGAAGCACTCCCTGACCAAACGGTCAGGGAGAGAACGGGCGGTACTTTACCCGAGAAATGAGCTTTACGCGGTTTCTACCGTCGGAAAACTTTTCACCAGGTCGTCCAATTGCTTGAGCTGAGCCAGGAACGGCTCCAGCTTGTCCAGGCGCAGGGCGCATGGACCATCGCACTTGGCGTTGTCCGGATCGGGGTGGGCCTCGAGGAACAGACCGGCCAGGCCCTGGCTCATGCCGGCCTTGGCCAGGTCGGTAACCTGGGCGCGGCGGCCACCGGCAGAGTCCGAGCGACCGCCCGGCATCTGCAGGGCGTGGGTCACATCGAAGAATACCGGGTACTCGAACTGCTTCATGATGCCGAAGCCGAGCATGTCCACTACCAGGTTGTTGTAGCCGAAGCTCGAACCACGCTCGCAGAGGATCAACTGATCGTTACCGGCCTCTTCGCACTTGGCCAGGATGTGTTTCATTTCCTGGGGCGCGAGGAACTGGGCCTTCTTGATGTTGATCACCGCGCCGGTCTTGGCCATGGCCACCACCAGGTCGGTCTGGCGCGACAGGAAGGCCGGCAACTGGATGATGTCGCAGACCTTGGCCACCGGCTCGGCCTGGTAGGGCTCGTGCACATCGGTGATCACCGGCACGTTGAAGGTACGCTTGATCTCTTCGAAGATCTTCAGCCCCTCTTCCATGCCTGGGCCACGGTAGGACGACACCGACGAACGGTTAGCCTTGTCGAAGCTGGCCTTGAACACGTACGGGATGCCGAGCTTCTCGGTCACCCGCACGTACTCTTCGCAGACCTTCATTGCCAGGTCACGGGACTCCAGAACGTTCATGCCGCCGAACAGGACGAACGGCTTGTCGTTGGCGATCTCGATGTTACCGACGCGAATGATCTTCTGGGTCATTGATCAGGCCTTGTTCTTCTGAGCCAGGGCTGCCTTGACGAAACCACTGAACAGCGGGTGGCCGTCACGCGGGGTCGAGGTGAACTCCGGGTGGAACTGGCAGGCGACGAACCATGGGTGGTCCTTGGACTCGACCACTTCTACCAGCGCGCCGTCTTCGGAACGACCGGAGACCACCAGGCCTGCGTCGAGCATCTGTGGCAGCAGGTTGTTGTTCACTTCGTAACGGTGGCGGTGACGCTCGGTGATCACGTCCTTGCCGTAGCAGTCGTGAACCTTGGAACCCGAGACGATCTGGCAGTCCTGTGCGCCCAGGCGCATGGTACCGCCCAGGTCGGAAGCTTCGGTACGGGTCTCGACGGCACCGGTGGCATCCGCCCACTCGGTGATCAGGCCAACGACCGGGTGGCCGCTGCTGCGGTCGAACTCGGTGGAGTTGGCGTCTTTCCAGCCCATCACGTTACGGGCGAATTCGATCACGGCAACCTGCATGCCCAGGCAGATACCCAGGTATGGCACCTTGTTCTCACGGGCGTACTGCACCGCGGTGATCTTGCCTTCGACGCCGCGCAGGCCGAAACCGCCCGGTACCAGAATGGCATCGGCGCCTTCGAGCAGGCTGGTGCCCTGGTTCTCGATGTCTTCGGAATCGATGTAGCGCAGGTTGACCTTGGTGCGGTTGGTGATGCCGGCGTGGCTCATCGCTTCGATCAGCGACTTGTACGCATCCAGCAGCTCCATGTACTTGCCGACCATGGCGATGGTCACTTCGTGCTCTGGGTTGAGCTTAGCGTCGACGACCTTGTCCCACTCGGACAGGTCGGCGCTATCGCACTGCAAACCGAAGCGCTCGGTGACGAAATCATCCAGGCCCTGAGCATGCAGGATGCCTGGGATCTTGTAGATGGTATCGGCGTCTTCCAGCGCAATCACCGCACGCTCTTCAACGTTGGTGAACTGGGCGATCTTGCGGCGCGACGAGCTGTCGATCGGGTGATCGGAGCGGCATACCAGCACGTCAGGCTGCAGGCCGATGGAGCGCAGCTCCTTGACCGAGTGCTGGGTTGGCTTGGTCTTGGTCTCGCCCGCGGTGGCGATGTATGGGACCAGGGTCAGGTGCATCAGCATCGCGCGCTTGGCGCCAACTTCGAAACGCAACTGGCGGATGGCCTCGAGGAACGGCTGCGACTCGATGTCGCCGACGGTGCCGCCGATTTCAACCAGGGCCACGTCGGCATCGCCGGCGCCCTTGATGATGCGACGCTTGATCTCGTCGGTGATGTGCGGGATGACCTGGATGGTCGCGCCCAGGTAGTCACCACGGCGCTCCTTGCGCAGCACGTGCTCGTAGATACGGCCGGTGGTGAAGTTGTTGTTCTGGGTCATGGTCGTGCGGATGAACCGCTCGTAGTGGCCCAGGTCAAGGTCAGTCTCGGCGCCGTCATGGGTGACGAAGACTTCACCGTGCTGGAACGGACTCATGGTGCCAGGATCGACGTTGATGTACGGATCCAGCTTGAGCATGGTGACCTTGAGTCCCCGCGCTTCCAGGATGGCCGCCAGGGAAGCCGAGGCAATGCCTTTCCCCAATGAAGAAACAACACCGCCCGTGACGAATATGTAGCGCGTCATGAAAAACCCTAGAAGTCTGCGTTAAGGCGGCCAGCGCCGCCGGAGAAAGCGAAGGAAGGCCGAAGCCCCCGATCACCTGCGTCAATCACAGTGCATCTCGAAAAACTGCCGCGTCTGTACAAACCAGGGGTATCCCCGGCATGGAGCTCGCTCGTCATTTCCAGAATCAGCCCAGCAAAAAACTGCGTGGTAATCGGCAACTGCCGTGTTTCCGAGGAACGCACAGAAGTTGTATCAAGAAGGGAGGGTAGTCTACCGGAATGTACCCTTCAGCTCAAACCTTGCGCGTTCGTCGGAGGCTGCCAGTGCAGTTGGCAATTTGCCTGCCCGAGCTCGGGCAGACTGGCCACTGCCAGCAAACGCTCGCCTTGGTACAGCAATGGCAGGCGTGAACGCACGAAATGCGGCACCTGCAGCTCGTTGAGCAGGCGCTTGAGGTCGCGTCGGCCGCGCCCTGCAAACTCAAGCACTTCACCACCCTGGCGATAGCGAATAGTCAGGCCCGCCAGGGGCTTGGGCGCAGTCAACCGAACGCTGCCGTTGCCCGGTAACGCCAGCTCGCAGGCCGAGTCTGCCCAGGCGAACTCACCTTGCGGCGTCTGCAGCCAGTCACCGCTCAGCCACCAGATACGGCCGTTGCTGCGCACCAACCGGCCGTCGGCCAGACGCCAGCTCGGCTGCGCGTCGGCTGCGGCATCGCGCAGGTCGGCCCAGCCAGCCCAGTGGCGCGTATCCGGCAGCCGAGTGCGGCGGCTGAGCCAGTATTGCAGGGCATTGCGCTGACGAGCGGGTGACAACGCCGCGAGCACCGCAAGCGCTAAGGAATCGAGCCCCACCCAAGCCGCAGCAGCGCCCTCCTCGGCCAGGGCCAGATCGGCCTGAGCCACCTCATCCAGCAAACCCTGTGCTTCGCCCAGGTGCTCTGCGCAACGGGCCAGGTTCTGGCTGGCCTGCGGCCAGCGCTGCTGCAACACAGGGAACACTTCGCCGCGCAAATAGTTACGGGCAAAGGCGGTGTCGCGGTTGGAGGGGTCTTCGATCCAGGTCAGGCCCTGGGCTTGGGCGTAAGCTTGCAACTGTTGCTGCGCAGTGGCCAGCAACGGCCTGGCCAGGCAGCCCTGCCCCAGCGGACGCTGTACCGGCATCGCGGCCAAGCCACGCAACCCGGCGCCGCGCAGCAGGCGGAAGAGCAAGGTTTCGGCCTGGTCTTCGCGGTGTTGGCCAGTGAAGAGTACTTCACCGGGGCCGAGCACCTCCTTGAATGCCGTGTAACGGGCATCGCGGGCAGCTTGTTCGAGGCTGGCGCCGGGCGCGACCTGGACGTGGATCACACGCAGTTCGATGCCTAGGTTGGCGCAGATGTGCCGGCAATGGGATGGCCAGGCGTCAGCGGCGGGCTGCAGGCCGTGATGGATATGGATGGCGCGCAGCGGGGGTGCGGGGTGGGTACGGGCGTAATCGGCCAGCAGGTGCAGCAGGACGGTAGAGTCCAGGCCGCCAGAGAAGGCGATGTGCCAGGCAGGGGCTTGGAGCCAGGGGGTGAGGTTGATCAAGGGCGCCTCACATGATTCGGAATCGCCGGGGCACTGTGGGAGCGGGCTTGCCCCGCGAACAAGGGCGAAGCCCTTGCCATACGACTCCGTTGCCAGAGCCGGCCTCTTCGCGGGGCGAGCCCGCTCCCACAGGGGCCGCAAAGCGGCCCCGGTGTGTATCAGAGGCCGTAGCTCATCAGGCGCTCGTAACGACGGGCCAACAGCGCGTCATTGTCGAGCTTGCCCAGCATGTCCAGCTGCTGCACCAAGTCGGCACGGATGCTTTCAGCCATGGCGGCCGGGTCGCGGTGGGCGCCGCCCAGCGGCTCCGGGATGACCTTGTCGACGATGTTCAGGCTCTTCAGGCGCTCGGCCGTGATGCCCATGGCCTCGGCAGCATCGGCAGCCTTGTCGGCGGTCTTCCACAGGATCGAGGCGCAACCTTCCGGCGAGATTACCGAGTAGGTGGAGTACTGCAGCATGTTCAGCTGATCGCACACACCAATGGCCAGCGCACCGCCAGAACCACCCTCACCGATCACGGTGGCGATGATTGGCGTTTTCAGGCGCGCCATTACGCGCAGGTTCCAGGCGATAGCCTCACTCTGGTTGCGCTCTTCGGCATCGATACCTGGGTAAGCACCCGGGGTGTCGATGAAGGTCAGGATCGGCATCTTGAAGCGTTCGGCCATTTCCATCAGGCGGCACGCCTTGCGGTAGCCCTCAGGGCGCGGCATGCCAAAGTTGCGGCGTACTTTCTCGCGCACTTCACGGCCCTTCTGGTGGCCGATGACCATGACCGCCTTACCATCCAGACGGGCGGTACCGCCCACGATCGCAGCGTCGTCGGAGAAGTGACGGTCACCGTGCAGCTCTTCGAATTCGGTGAAGATGTGCTGCAGGTAGTCCAGGGTGTAAGGACGACGCGGGTGACGGGCCAGGCGGGCGATCTGCCAGCTGGTCAGGTTGCCGAAGATGCTTTCGGTCAGGGTATTGCTCTTGTCTTGCAGACGGGCAATTTCATCGCTGATGTTCAGCGAGTTGTCGTTACCCACCAGGCGCAGGCCTTCGATCTTGGCTTGCAGGTCGGCAATCGGCTGTTCGAAATCGAGGAAATTCGGGTTCATAGGCATCCGTCTTGGGTCTACGGCCAGGCGGCCGGCCGGTTGATCCGTTTGGCGCCCTACCTTAAGGGATCGGGCGCATTCAGGTCGAGATTAAAATTCGTCGATTCAACGATATTGCAGGAAGACGTTCTCACGCCCGAACTGGTCACGCAGCGCCTGAATCAGGCCGTCGGCCGGGTCGATCGACCACTCATCGGCAAACTGCAGCATGGCCTTGGCGTCACTGCCGGTGTATTCCAGGGTGATCGGGCAGCCGCCGCGGTGACGGGTGATCAGCTCACCCAGCCAGTTCAGGCGGTCGCCCTTGAGCGCGTCATGGGCGACTTTCAGGCGCAGGCTTTCGGCCAGGCGCGTGCGTGCATCCTCCATGGTCATTACCTGCTTGACCCGCAGGCGCAGGCCACCAGAGAAGTCATCGTTACTGACCTCACCTTCGACCACCACCATGGCATCGTTCTGCAGCAGTGACTGAGCCGCCATGAAGGAGTCGGCAAACAGCGAAGCCTCGATACGCCCGGAGCGGTCATCGAGGGTGACGAAGCCCATCTTGTCACCCTTTTTGTTCTTCATGACCCGCAACGCAACGATCATGCCAGCGATCGTCTGAGACTCTCGGGACGGCTTCAGGTCGATGATGCGCTGACGGGCAAAACGGCGAATCTCGCTTTCGTATTCGTCGATCGGGTGACCGGTCAGGTACAGGCCCAGCGTGTCTTTCTCGCCTTTGAGCCGCTCTTTGAGGGTCAGCTCGCGGACCTTGCGGTGGTTGGCATAGACGTCCGAGTCTGCCTCGACGAACAAGCCGCCAAACAGATCGACATGGCCGCTGTCGGCGGTACGTGCGGTCTGCTCTGCCGACTTGATCGCCTCTTCCAGCGCCGCCAGCAAAGTCGCACGGTTGCGGTCGATGTTGGCTTGGTACGCCTTGATTTCGTCATGGAAATACGGGCCGAGGCGGTCCAGCGCACCACTGCGGATCAGTGCATCGAGGGTGCGCTTGTTGACGCGCTTGAGGTCGACGCGATCGCAGAAATCGAACAAGTCCTTGAACGGGCCGCCCTGGGCACGCACTTCGACGATGGCCTCCACCGGCCCCTCGCCCACGCCCTTGATCGCACCCAAGCCATAGACAATACGGCCATCGTCATTGACGGTGAACTTGAAGTCGGAGGTGTTCACATCGGGCGCGTCGAGGCGCAGCTTCATGCTGCGCACTTCCTCGATCAGCACCACCACCTTGTCGGTGTTGTGCATATCCGCCGACAGTACCGCGGCCATGAACGGCGCCGGGTAGTGGGTTTTCAGCCAGGCAGTCTGGTAGGACACCAGACCGTAGGCGGCAGAGTGAGATTTGTTGAAGCCGTAACCGGCAAATTTCTCTACCAGGTCAAAGATGTTGCCTGCAAGATCGCCATCGATGCCGTTATTGGCACACCCTTCGATGAAACCGCCACGCTGCTTGGCCATCTCTTCGGGTTTTTTCTTACCCATGGCGCGACGCAGCATGTCGGCACCACCCAGGGTATAGCCGGCCATGACCTGGGCAATCTGCATCACCTGCTCTTGATACAAGATGATGCCGTAGGTGGGCGCCAGTACCGGCTGCAGGCCGTCATACTGGTAGTCGGGGTGCGGATAGGCCAGCTCGGCGCGGCCGTGCTTGCGGTTGATGAAGTCGTCCACCATGCCCGACTGCAACGGGCCTGGGCGGAACAGCGCCACCAGTGCGATGAGGTCTTCCAGGCAGTCCGGCTTGAGCTTTTTGATCAGCTCCTTCATGCCGCGCGATTCGAGCTGGAACACCGCCGTGGTCTCGGCTTTTTGTAGCAACTCGTAGGTCTTGCGGTCATCCAGCGGAATGAAGTCGATGTTCAGGTCCGGCAGGTCCTGCTTGGCCTGCTCACGGTTGATCGTCTCCATCGCCCATTTGATGATGGTCAGCGTGCGCAGGCCGAGGAAGTCGAACTTGACCAGCCCGGCGGCCTCGACATCGTCCTTGTCGAACTGGGTTACCAGGCCGCCGCCCTCTTCGTCACAGGCGATCGGCGAGAAGTCAGTCAGTTTGGTCGGCGCGATTACCACGCCACCGGCGTGCTTGCCGGTACCCCGCGTGACACCCTCGAGCTTGAGGGCCATGTCCCAGATCTCGCGGCCATCTTCGTCGCCCTTGAGGAAGTCGCGCAGGATTTCTTCCTGCTCGTACGCCTTTTCCAGGGTCATGCCGACTTCGAAGGGAATCATCTTCGACAGACGGTCGGCCAGGCCGTAGGACTTGCCCTGCACCCGCGCCACGTCACGCACCACCGCCTTGGCAGCCATGGTGCCGAAGGTGATGATCTGGCTGACCGCGTTACGCCCGTAGGCATCGGCCACGTATTCGATGACCCGGTCACGGCCATCCATGCAGAAGTCGACGTCGAAGTCGGGCATGGATACACGTTCAGGGTTGAGGAAGCGCTCGAACAGCAGGTCGTAGGCCAGCGGATCGAGGTCGGTGATCTTCAGCACGTAGGCCACCAGGGAACCAGCACCCGAGCCTCGGCCTGGGCCTACCGGCACACCGTTGTTCTTGGCCCACTTGATGAAGTCCATAACGATCAGGAAGTAGCCGGGGAAGCCCATCTGGATGATGATGTCCAGCTCGAACTTCAGGCGGTCCAGGTAGGTCTGGCGCTTCTCTTCATAGTCCGGGGTGGTCTCCTTGGGCCAGAGCACCGCCAGGCGCTCTTCCAGGCCTTCATGGGAGACATGGCGCAGGTAATCGTCGATGCCCATGCCATTGGGCGTCGGAAAGTCAGGCAGGAAGTGCTTGCCCAGTTGCACTTGAATGTTGCAGCGCTTGGCAATCTCGACGGTGTTGGCGATGGCGTCGGGCACGTCGCTGAACAGCTCGGCCATTTCGTCCGAGCTCTTGAGGTATTGCTGGTCGCTGTAGTTACGCGGGCGACGCGGGTCATCCAGGGTCCAGCCTTCGCCGATGCAGACACGGGTTTCGTGGGCGTCGTAGTCGGACTGCTTGATGAAGCGCACATCGTTGGTCGCCACCAGCGGCGCGCCGACCTTGTCGGCCAGGGCCACGGCGGCGTGCACGTATTCTTCGTCGCGGGCACGGTTGGTGCGCTGCACTTCTACGTAAAAGCGCTCGGGGAACATGCCCAGCCAGTCGCGCAGCAGGGCTTCGGCCTCCTCCATCCTGCCGCCCAGCAGCGCCGCGCCGATGTCGCCTTCCTTGCCTGCGGACAACGCGATTAGGCCTTCGCTGGCAGGGGCGATCCATTCACGCTGCAGAATCACCAGGCCGTTACGCTGGCCTTCGACCCAGCCACGCGAAATCAGCTCGGTGAGGTTGCGATACCCCTTGGGGTTCATCGCCAGGAAGCAGATGCGCGACAACGGTGCTTCCGGGTCGGCCCCGGCCAGCCACAAGTCGGCACCACAGATCGGCTTGATGCCGGCACCCATGGCGGTCTTGTAGAACTTCACCAGCGAGCACATGTTGCTCTGGTCGGTGATCGCCACCGCCGGCATGTTCATCCCCGCCAACGCCTTGGCCAGCGGCTTGATCCGCACCAGACCGTCGACCAGCGAGAATTCGGAGTGCACGCGAAGGTGAACGAAGGGAACCGACATGGATGATCCTGTAGCAGAACGACAAGGGCGGGATTGTAGCGTAAAAGCGAGGGGATTTTGGGGCTGCTGTGCAGCCCATTCGCGGGGCAAGCCCACTCCCACAGGTTCTGTGCCCAGCTTGAATACTGTGTCAGACCTGTGGGAGCGGGCTTGCCCCGCGAATGGGCCGCACAGCGGCCCAATTAGGCTAAATCAAGGAGTCAACAACGCCCTCACGGGCCTCCCAAGCCGCCCGCACAGGCGCAAAGGAGCGCCGATGAATGGGCGTAGGCCCAAGCCGTGCCAGGGCTTCAAGGTGCACCGGCGTCGGGTAGCCCTTGTGCCCACCCATGCCGTAGCCTGGATAGATCAGCTCGAACGCGCTCATCTCCCGATCACGCGTCACCTTGGCCAGGATCGATGCCGCCGCAATGGCCGGTACCTGGCTATCACCCTTGATCACCGGCGCCGCAGGTACCGCCAGCTTGGGGCAACGGTTGCCATCGATCAGGGCAAGCTTGGGCGTGACATGCAAACCCTCAACCGCACGCTGCATGGCCAGCATGGTGGCCTGAAGAATGTTCAGGCGGTCGATTTCCTCGACCTCGGCGCGGGCAATGCAAAAGCTCAGCGCCTTCTCGCAGATTTCGTCGAACAGCGCTTCGCGCTTGGCTTCGGTGAGTTTCTTCGAATCGTTGAGGCCCAGGATCGGCCGTGCCGGGTCGAGGATCACCGCAGCAGTGACCACCGCGCCGCACAGCGGGCCACGGCCGACTTCATCGACACCGGCGACCAGGTCTTCGACCAGGTTGAAATCCAGTCCTATTTGCATGTCAGCGGTCCTTGAGCAAGGCCAGTACCGCCTCGGCGGCCTGGTTGGAAGCATCCCGGCGCAGGGTGCGGTGAATCTCGTCGAAACGTTCGGTCTGCTGGCTGCCATCGGCCACCAAGGGGGCCAAGGTCTGCGCCAAGGCTTCGCTGGTGGCGTCATCCTGCAGCAGCTCGGGCACCAGCTCGCGCTGGGCCAGCAGGTTGGGCAGCGACACGTAAGGGCTTTTCACCAGACGCTTGAGAATCCAGTAGGTCAACGGGGCCAGGCGGTAGGCCACCACCATGGGCCGCTTGTACAGCAGTGCTTCCAAGGTGGCGGTACCCGAAGCAATCAGTACTGCATCGCAGGCCGCCAGGGCCTGGTGCGACTGGCCATCGAGCAGCGTCAGCGGCAGCTCGCGCCCTTCGAGCATCTGCTCGAGCTGGGCGCGTCGCGTGGCATTGGCACAAGGCAGCACGAAGCGCACACCGGGCACCCGCTCGCGCAAACGCTCGGCGGCATCGAGGAACAGCGCCCCCAGGCGCCCAACCTCACCGCCACGGCTTCCTGGCATCAGCGCCACCACCGGGCCTTGACCCAGGCCAAGCGCACTGCGCGCCGCTTGTCGATCCGCCTCAAGGGGGATGGTGTCCGCCAGCGGATGGCCGACGAACCGCACCGGTACGCCCTGCTCTTCGTAGAACCGCGCCTCGAAAGGCAGCAGCGTCAGCATCAGGTCGCAACCTTCGCGGATCTTCAGCACGCGCTTCTGCCGCCAGGCCCACACGGATGGGCTGACGTAGTGCACGGTCTTGATGCCGGCCTGACGCAGCTTCAATTCGATATTGAGGGTGAAATCAGGGGCATCGATGCCGATGAACACGTCGGGTTTTTCGGCGATCAGGGTCTGGATCAGCAGCTTGCGGCGCTTGAGCAGCTCACGCAGGCGCCCCAGCACCTCGACCAGGCCCATGACGGCCAGACGTTCCATGGGGAAATAGGATTGCAGGCCTTCGGCTTCCATCAAGGGGCCGCCAACGCCGATGAAACGTACGTCGGGATGGCGCGCCTTGAGGGCGCGCATCAAGCCGGAACCGAGAATATCGCCGCTGGCCTCACCCGCGACCAGGGCTACGCAAAGCTGGGCCATGTCAGCGCGTGATGCCGCGTGCGGAATTCAGGATCGACTGACGGAACAAATCGACCTCAGGGTGTTGGGCTGCCAGTTCGTCCAACGCCTTGATCGCGTCTTCGACGGTCAGGCCCTGACGGTAGACGATCTTGTAGCAACGACGCAGGATATGAATGACCTCGTCGCTGAACCCTCGGCGGCGCATGCCTTCGAAGTTCATGCTACGGGCTTCGGCCGGGCTGCCAAACACCGTGACGAAGGCAGGCACATCCTTGCCGATCGCCGTACCCATGCCAGAAAACGCATGAGCACCGATGTGGCAGTACTGGTGCACCAGGGTGTACCCGGACAGAATCGCCCAGTCGCCCACGTGAACATGCCCGGCCAGCGCGGTGTTGTTCACCAGAATGCAATGATTGCCGATGACACTGTCGTGACCGATGTGCGCGTAGGCCATGATCAGGTTGTGATCGCCGAGGGTGGTTTCGGCACGGTCCTGAACGGTCCCGCGGTGAATGGTCACGCCTTCGCGGATCACGTTGTGATCGCCGATCACCAGACGGGTCGGTTCCCCCTTGTACTTGAGGTCAGGGGTATCTTCGCCAATCGAGGAAAACTGGTAGATGCGGTTGTGCTTGCCGATACGGGTCGGCCCTTTGAGCACCACATGCGGGCCAATGATGGTGCCCTCCCCGACTTCGACGTCGGGGCCAACGATCGACCACGGGCCGACCTCGACGCCCTCGGCCAGCTTGGCCGAGGGGTCGATGATGGCCCGAGGATCAATCGAATTCATAGGGAGCGTTCCGCGCAAGTGATCTGTGCCGAGCAGACCGGTTTGCCGTCGACCAGGGCGCGGCATTCGAATTTCCAGATCATGCTCTTGCGGCTGAGGAACTTAGCTTCCAGCACAAGCTGGTCACCCGGCAATACCGGCTGACGGAAACGCAGTTTGTCGGAACCGACAAAGTAGTACAGGGTGCCATCAGCCGGCTTGGCATCGAGCATCTTGAAACCGAGGATACCGGCCGCCTGGGCCATGGCCTCGATGATCAGAACGCCCGGCATGATCGGGTGGGCCGGGAAATGGCCATTGAAGAACGGCTCGTTGATGCTGACATTCTTGTAGGCACGAATGCTCTGGGCCTCGAAGTCCAGATCCGTCACGCGATCCACCAGCAGGAACGGGTAACGGTGAGGCAGGTATTCGCGAATCTCGTTGATGTCCATCATTTCGGGGGGAAGCCTGTAATAAGAATAGGGAGCGCAGGTGCTGACCACGCGCTCCTTTTGCAGTCCAAAGAGAGCCAGCTAGCGTCTGTTCACTCTTGCTCAGGGAATGGTATCAGCCTTCTGATGCCGGCTGGCCGCCTGAGGTCACGGTATCGATGCGCTTTTCCACCTGCTGGAGACGCTTGGCGATGTCGTCCAGGTGGCGGATACGCGCGGCGCTCTTGCGCCAATCAGCCAACGGCTGCATGGCTGTGCCGGAAGAATAGGCACCCGGTTCGGTGATCGATCGGGTCACCATGGTCATCCCGGACACGAAAACGTTATCACAGACATCAATATGACCGACCATGCCGACACCGCCCGCGATGGTGCAATGCTTGCCAATGCGCGTGCTGCCGGAAATACCGACACAGGCAGCCATGGCGGTGTGCTCACCGATCTGGACGTTATGGGCGATCTGGATCTGGTTGTCGAGTTTGACCCCGTCGGCAATACGCGTGTCCGACAGCGCACCACGGTCCACTGCCGTGTTGACGCCGATTTCCACATCATCGCCGATGGTCACACCGCCGATCTGGGCGATCTTGCGCCAAATGCCCTTCTCGTTGGCGAAGCCGAAGCCCTCGCCACCGATCACCGCACCCGACTGGATGACGACACGCTTGCCGATGGTCACGTCATGGTACAGGGTGACCCGTGGCGCCAGCCAGCCACCCTCACCGATGACGCAGCGGGCACCGACAACGCAGTGGGCACCGATGCTGACGTTGGCAGCAATCTGCGCACCACTTTCGATGACGACGAACGGGCCGATGCTCGCACTGGCATCCACTTGTGCATCTTCAGCCACTACGGCGCTGGGATGAATTCCCGCCACAGCCTTGGGCTTGGGATCGAACAGGTGGGAAATGCGTGCATAGGCCAAGTACGGATCAGCGACGATCAGTGCGTTGCCCGCAAAGCCTTCGGCATCCGCCGCCTTGAGCAGCACCGCTGCCGCCTGGCTGTTATCCAGGAATTTGCGGTACTGCGGGTTGGCGAGGAAGCTCAATTGACCGGGCCCGGCCTCCTGCAAGGTGGCCAGTCCGGTAATTTTCAGCGTCTCGGGCCCCTTGAGGGTGGCACCGAGGGCTTCGGCCAGCTGGCCAAGCGTCATGGTCAAGGTCATATCAACGGGCTTGGTTCATACGCTCGATAACTTGGCGGGTGATGTCGTACTGAGGTTTGACATCGATGACCGCGCCACGCTCGAGAACCAGGTCGAAACCGCCCTTCTTGATCACTTCCTCGACAGCGCCATCCAGCTTCGGCTTGAGCTGCTTGAGCATGTCGCGGTCAGCAACGGCCTTGGCTTCGTTGAGTTCCTTGGACTGGAACTGGAAGTCGCGGGCCTTTTGCTTGAATTCGAGCTCCAGGCGCTCACGCTCCTGCTGCTGCATCTTGTCGCCGCCCTTGATCAGGCGGTCCTGGATGCCCTTGGCGCTGCTTTCCAGGCTCTTGAGCTTGGTCAGTTGCGGGCCGAACTTCTTCTCGGCATCGACCGCGTACTTCTTGGCGGCATCCGATTCAAGCAGGGCCATCTGATAGTTCAGGACGGCAACCTTCATTTCGGCGAAAGCCGGGGTGGCGACCAGCGCCGCGGCCAAGATGGCCAGTTGAGTCAACTTACGCACGATGCACTCCTGGATAAACCGTTGTCGTTATGCAAGGGCCGACCTTAGAAGGTCTGGCCCAGAGAGAATTGGAACACCTGGGTATCGGCGTCGTCCGGCTTCTTGATCGGCATTGCCAGGCTGAAGCTCAGTGGGCCCAGCGCAGTGATCCAGGTCACACCCAGACCCACCGAGCTGGCCATGCCCGAGAAACCGACCTTCTCGCAATCGGGTTTGCTGCCACAATTGGTGTCAAACACGTTACCCACGTCCCAGAACACGGAAGTGCGCAGCGAACGCTGGTCCTTGACGAACGGCAGCGGGAACAGCAATTCGACACCACCTTGGACCAACACGTTGCCACCGAACGGCAGCGGATCCTGGTCCGGGTCGCGGATGGTACCCGGGTTAGTGCCCTGACTCGGCGTGCTGCGCGGGCCCAGGCTGCTGTCCTTGAAACCACGGACAGAGTTGAAGCCACCCGCGTAGTAGTTCTCGTAGAACGGCAGGCCGGAAGTGCCACCGAAACCATCACCATAGCCCAGTTCGGTGTGCAGGCGCAGGGTGTAGTCGTTATTGATTGGCTTGAACAGCTGGCCACGGTAGTCGAGCTTGTAGAACGACAAGTCGCTGCCTGGAATGGTCGACTCAAGGGTCAGGCTCTGGGAGTGACCACGGGTTGCCAGTACGCCTTTGTTCAAGGTCGATTCGGACCAGCCGATGGACGCCTTGAAGTTCAGGAAGTTGTCGCCCTCATCTTTCAGGAAGTTGAAGATCTCGTCGACGGTGTATTTACCGGTCTTGATCTTGTCCTGCTGAACGCTCAGGCCATAGGTCAGGCGCGAGGTTTCGCTGATCGGGTAACCAAGGCTGACACCGGCACCAAGGCTGTCGACCGCATAGCTGGCAACGTCGACATCGAGGTCGTCATAGTCGGTGCTACGGTAGAAGGCGTTGTAGCCCAGGCTGACGCCGTCGGCGGTGAAGTAGGGGTCCACGAAGCCGAAGTTGTATCGGGTCTGGTATTCGGAGCGGGTCAGGCCGATGGAGACCTTGTTACCGGTACCCAGGAAGTTGCTCTGGCTGATCGAGCCACCGAGGATCAGACCGGCGCTCTGGGCGAAACCGACGCTGGCGGTGATCGAACCGGAGGCTTGCTCCTCGACGCTGTAGTTGACGTCGACCTGGTCATCGGTGCCTGGCACCGGTGGGGTCTCGACGTTGACTTCCTTGAAGAAGCCCAGACGCTCCAGACGGGTCTTGGACTGGTCGATCAGGTAGGTCGAAGCCCAGCCGCCTTCCATCTGACGCATCTCGCGACGCAGCACTTCGTCTTCGGTCTTGGTGTTGCCGCGATAGTTGATGCGGTTGACGTAGGCACGCTTGCCCGGGTCGACCACGAACATGATATCGACGGTGTGATCCTGGTCGTTCGGCTGTGGCACGCCGTTGACGTTGGCGAAGGTATAGCCTTCGTTACCCAGACGACGGGTGATCAGCTCGGACGTGGTGGTCATCACCTTGCGCGAGAATACCTGGCCCGGCTGCACCAGCAGCAGCGACTTGACCTGGTCTTCCGGTACCTTGAGGTCGCCGGAGAGCTTCACGTCACGGACAGTGTACTTCTCGCCTTCGTTGATGTTGACGGTGATGTAGACGTGCTTCTTGTCCGGCGTGATGGATACCTGGGTGGAGGCGATATCCATGTTGATGTAGCCGCGGTCCAGGTAGTAGGAACGCAGACGCTCCAGGTCACCGGAGAGTTTTTCACGGGCGTACTTGTCGTCGTTCTTGAAGAACGACAGCCAGTTGGTGGTTTTCAGCTCGAACAGCTGCGACAGCTCTTCGTCGTCGAAGACGTTGTTGCCCACCACGTTGATGTGCTGGATGGCGGCGACGGTGCCTTCGTTGATCTTGATTTTCAGCGCGACGCGGTTGCGCGGCTGCGGCACGACTTCAGCGTCAACCTCGGCCGAGTAGCGGCCCTGGGCCACGTACTGGCGCTGCAGCTCGTTACGCACACCTTCGAGGGTGGCGCGCTGGAAAATTTCACCTTCGGCCAGGCCCGACTGCTTCAGGCCTTTCATCAGGTCTTCGGTGCTGATCGCCTTGTTGCCTTCGATCTCGATGCTCGACACCGACGGGCGCTCGACCACGTTGATGATCAGGACATTGCCATCGCGGTTGAGCTGGATGTCCTGGAAGAAGCCAGTCTTGAACAGGGAACGGGTCGAATCCACGAGGCGCCGATCGTCGGCCTGGTCACCCACGTTCAGGGGCAAGGCACCGAAGACGCTGCCAGCGGATACCCGCTGCAGGCCGTTGACACGAATATCGGAGATGGTGAAGGACTCGGCGTGAACTTCAGCGATCATCAGTGCGGAGAGGACCGCAGTTAGCAGCAGACGTTTCATGAAGTCCTTTTATTCCAACTGGCAATAAACAACCCGCCGCGAAAAGACGGCAGGTTCGCAATTGAGCGAAGCTTTTAAAGTCGACCCAGATCGTTGATCAGGGCGAGCAACATCACCCCTATGACCAAACTGATACCGATCTGGACCCCCCAACCTTGCACCCGATCCGAGAGCGGACGACCGCGCGCCCACTCGACCAGGTAAAACAGCAAATGCCCCCCATCCAGTACTGGAATGGGCAGCAGGTTAAGAACCCCCAGGCTAATGCTCAGGTAGGCCAGGAAATTCAGGAAATCCCCCACGCCGGACTGGGCTGAAGCGCCCGCCACTTTAGCAATGGTTATCGGTCCGCTCAAGTTTTTTACCGAGAGCTCTCCGAACAGCATTTTCTTCAGCGACTCGAGGGTCAGGACGCTCATGTTCCAGGTGCGCGACAAGGCCTCGCCCACCGCTTCCAGCGGGCCAAAGCTGACTTCGCGGAGCATGTTGGCAGGCCATTCGCCACCTTTTACCCCTGCACCCAGGTAACCGCCCGCAGCCTTGCCCTCACCCTTGCGGGCCAGGGTTACCGGCACATCCAGCGCAGCACCATCGCGCTCGACACGTACCACGACCTTGGTTTGCGGATGGGCACGCACGGTGTCGACCACCTGCTGCCAGTCGGTCACAGACACACCGTCAAGGGCCAGCAGCTTGTCGCCCGTCTTGAGGCCGGCAGCGGCGGCCGGCCCTTTCGAATCAATCTCGGCCAGTACCGGGGTGATCACCGGCCGCCATGGGCGCAAGCCCAGGGACTGGATAGGGTCCGGCTCATCGGCGTTTTTCAGCCAGCGGTCCAGCTTGATCTGCAACTGGTGCTCGGCGCTGGCGCCGTCGTCGCGCACGCCCACCTGCAGCGTGCCGCTCTCGCCCAGGCGGCGAACCAGTTGCAGGTTGACTGCTGACCAACCGCTGGTCGGTTTGCCATCGATGGAAACAATTTCCTGACCTGCGGTCAGGCCGGCCGAGGCTGCCAGACTGCCCGCTTCGACCCCACCGATGACCGGGCGGATCTGCTGGGTGCCGAGCATGGCCAGCAGCCAGAAGAACACGATGGCCAGCAAGAAGTTGGCAATCGGGCCGGCAGCGACGATGGCGATGCGCTGACGCACGGTCTTGCGGGTGAACGACTGATCAAGCAGCGCTGGCGGTACATCGCCTTCGCGCTCATCGAGCATCTTGACGTAGCCGCCCAGCGGGAGCGCTGCGATCACGAACTCGGTGCCATGGCGGTCATGCCAACGCAACAACGGCGTGCCGAAACCCACCGAAAAACGCAGCACCTTGACGCCGCAACGGCGGGCTACCCAGAAGTGGCCGAATTCGTGAAACGTGACCAGAACACCCAAGGCCACCAGGGTGCCGACAATCATGTAGAGCGCAGTCATATCTTTCTCCAGATGACGTTCAGCAGAACGACTTTTCGCACAAGCCCTGGCAGGCCTGCATCAACGGCCGTGACGCCTCAACCACTCACGGGACAGCTCCCGGGCACGCTGGTCGGCGGCAAATACCGCATCCAGCGACGCCAGTGGCACTACAGGCTCCTGATCGAGCACCTGTTCGATCATACCCGCGATCTCCGGGAAGCGGATACGCCGCTGGAGAAATGCCTCGACCGCCACTTCGTTGGCCGCGTTGAGCACGGCGGGCGCGCTGTTGCCAGCCTCGGCAGCCTCGCGCGCCAGGCGCAGACACGGGAAGCGCTGTTCGTCGGGTGCCTGGAAATCCAGGCGCGCGATGGCGAACAGGTCCAGCGGAGCAACCCCGGAATCAATGCGCTCCGGCCAGGCCAGGGCATTGGCGATAGGCGTACGCATGTCCGGGTTACCCAGCTGGGCAAGCACCGAACCGTCCACGTAGTCCACCAACGAATGGATCACGCTCTGCGGGTGCACCACCACCTCGACCTTGGCGGGCGAGGCATCGAACAACCAGCAGGCCTCGATCAACTCAAGGCCCTTGTTCATCATGCTTGCCGAATCCACGGAGATCTTGCGCCCCATGGACCAGTTGGGGTGCGCGCACGCCTGCTCCGGGGTGACATCGGCCAGCGCTGCGGACGGTGTTTCGCGAAACGGGCCACCCGATGCCGTCAGCAGGATGCGGCGCACCCCTACCTGGCTCAGGCCACGGGCATAGTCGCCGGGCAGGCACTGGAAGATCGCATTGTGCTCGCTGTCGATCGGCAGCAGCACCGCACCGCTGCGCCGCACAGCCTCCATGAACAGCGCGCCGGACATCACCAGCGCCTCTTTATTGGC
This sequence comes from Pseudomonas sp. E1MeOHC2, assembly GCF_058745025.1. Lineage (NCBI taxonomy): Bacteria > Pseudomonadati > Pseudomonadota > Gammaproteobacteria > Pseudomonadales > Pseudomonadaceae > Pseudomonas > Pseudomonas sp. E1MeOHC2. The sequence continues at coordinate 3,632,905 of NZ_CP196675.1, read as the reverse complement.
CAGCAGCACCTTCTTGCCCGCCTCGACGGCAGCCAAGGTCGGGCGCAACCCTGCCGCACCAACGATAGCAGCCATCACCGCATCCACCTCGGGCGCTGCGGCAACCTGGCAAAGCCCCGCCTCACCTTCCAGCACCTGAGTGGCGCAAGCGGCTGCCGCCAGGCCTTCGCGCAAGCGCGCAGCCCCTTCGGCGTTTGGCACTACCGCGTACTCGGGGCGATGCTGGACGCACAGCGCCAGCAGCTCATCGATGCGCGAGTAACCGCTCAGGGCGAATACCGAATAACGCTCAGGGTGACGTGCAATCACATCCAGCGTGCTCAGGCCAATGGAGCCCGTGGCACCCAGCACGGTAATGCGCTGGACCGCACTCACATCACACCCCATTCGGCAGCCCACAACAGCACCGCAAAGAGCGGGATGGCTGCGGTCAGGCTGTCGATGCGGTCAAGCACACCACCATGGCCGGGCAGCAGGTTGCTGCTGTCCTTGATGCCGGAACGGCGCTTGAACATGCTTTCGGTCAGGTCACCGATCACCGAGGCCATCACCACCAACGCGGCGCCCAGCAGGCCCAGCAGAATCTGACCGAAGCCCCACTCGCGACTGATACCGACCGCCAGCGTGATGATCAGGCTGACAGCCAGGCCGCCGTAGACGCCCTCCCAACTCTTGCCCGGACTGACCTGCGGGGCCAGCTTGCGCTTGCCGAAGGCACGCCCGGAGAAGTAGGCACCGATGTCGGCAGCCCATACCAGCACCATGACCGACAGAATCAGCCAGTTGCCCAGCGGCCAGTGCTTGAGCAGCACCAGCCCCTGCCACGCTGGCAGCAATACCAGCAGGCCGATCAGCAAGCGGCAGGCCGCACTGGCCCACAGTTCACTGCTGCGCGGATAGGTCAGCACCAGCCAGGTGGCAAGCCCCCACCAGATCACCGATGCACCGAGCACCCAGGGTGCCAGGTCGGGCATCAGGTGCAGCAGCATCAGCGCTCCGGCGACGACCGCGGCGTAGGCAATGCGCAGTGGCTGGGTCATCAACCCAGCCAGGCGCGCCCACTCCCAGGCGCCGAGGGTGACCACGAAGCCGATGAACAGGGCGAAATCCCCACCGTTGAGCAGGAAAAAGCCACCCAGCGCGACCGGCAGCAGGATCAGCGCAGTAATGATGCGTTGTTTAAGCATTAAGCACGAGCTCCAGCCTCGACCTGCTCGCTGGTCTTACCGAAGCGGCGCTGGCGCGAAGCGAAATCGGCCAGGGCATTGCGCATGGCCTCGTGTTTGAAGTCCGGCCAGTACAGGTCGGAGAAATACAGCTCGGCGTAGGCCAGCTGCCACAGCAGGAAATTGCTGATGCGCCGCTCGCCACCGGTGCGGATGCACAGGTCCGGCAACGGCAACTCGCCGGTGGACAGGCACGTTTGCAGCAGCCCCGGCGTAATATCGTCCGGACGCAGATGGCCTGCCTGTACTTCCCGCGCCAGGCGCTGGGCAGCCTGGGCGATATCCCACTGGCCACCGTAGTTGGCCGCGATCTGCAGGATGAAGCGGTTATTGCCGGCGGTCAGCGCTTCGGCCTCACGCATGGCAGCCTGCAGCTCGGGATGGAAACGTGAACGATCGCCGATGATGCGCAAACTGATGTTGTTCTCGTTGAGGCGACGCGCCTCACGGCGCAGGGCCGAGAAGAACAGTTCCATCAGCGCACCGACCTCTTCGGCGGGGCGCTGCCAGTTCTCGCTGGAGAAGGCGAACAGGGTCAGTACCTCGACCCCGGATTCGGCGCAGACTTCGATAACCGCGCGAACGGCATCGACGCCAGCCTTGTGCCCGGCAACGCCGGGCAGCAGGCGCTTCTTCGCCCAGCGGTTGTTGCCATCCATGATGATCGCGACGTGTCGCGGCACCGAGGACGGCGCCGCTGGCTTGGTCTTTTCCATTAAAAAACCTCGGCCTTAGACGGCCAACAGGTCCTTTTCCTTGGCCTTGAACGCAGCGTCGATTTCGGCGACGAACTTGTCGGTCAGCTTCTGGATTTCGTCAGCGGCGCGACGTTCTTCGTCTTCGCTGATTTCCTTGTCCTTGGTCAGCTTCTTGAGGTCGGCGAGCGCGTCACGGCGCACGTTACGCACGGCAACCTTGGCATCTTCGGCAACGCCGCTGGCCTGCTTGGTGTAACCCTTGCGGGTTTCCTCGGTCAGGGCAGGCATCGGTACACGGATGGTGGTACCGGCGCTGGACGGGTTCAGGCCCAGATCAGAGGTCAGGATGGCCTTCTCGATGGCTGCGCTGAGGTTCTTGTCGTGCGCAACGATCTTCAGGGTACGCGCGTCCTCGACAGTAATCGCGGCTACCTGGTTCAGCGGCATGTCGCTACCCCAGGCAGAGACCTTGACGCTGTCCAGGATGCTCGGGTGGGCACGACCGGTGCGGATGGCAGCCAGGTGGCGACCCAGCGCCTCGATGGACTTACCCATGCGATCCTGGGCATCTTTCTTGATAGCGTTGATCATTTTTGAACTTCCTCGATCAGAGTTCCTTCCGCGCCGCCATGCACGATGTTCAGCAGGGCGCCGGGCTTGTTCATGTTGAAGACGCGCAGCGGCATCTTGTGGTCGCGGCACAGACAGATTGCCGTCAGGTCCATCACTCCCAGCTTGCGATCCAGCACTTCATCGTAGGTCAGATGATCGAACTTCTCGGCATGCGGGTCCTTGAATGGATCTGCAGTGTATACACCATCGACCTTGGTTGCCTTCAATACCACGTCGGCATCGATTTCGATGGCGCGCAGGCAAGCGGCGGAATCGGTGGTGAAGAACGGGTTGCCGGTACCGGCAGCGAAGATTACGACTTCTTTAGCATTCAGGTGGCGCATGGCTTTGCGGCGATCATAGTGATCGGTCACGCCAACCATGGAGATGGCCGACATGACAATGGCGGTAATGTTCGCCCGCTCCAGCGCATCGCGCATGGCCAGGGCATTCATTACGGTCGCCAGCATGCCCATGTGGTCACCGGTGACGCGGTCCATGCCGGCTGCACTGAGCGCCGCACCACGGAACAGGTTGCCACCGCCGATCACCAAACCGACCTGAACACCGATGCCGACCAGTTGGCCGACTTCCAGCGCCATGCGATCCAGGACCTTGGGGTCGATCCCGAACTCTTCCGAGCCCATCAGGGCCTCGCCGCTAAGTTTGAGTAGAATGCGTTTATAGCGAGCCTGATAACCACTGCCCTGCTGAGCCATTGCGAATCTCTCCTGCGGCGTTTGTAAAATTCTGGCGGGCTGCTTGAGCCTGCGTGTAACTCTAACGTGACGCAGCGACTGCGTCAGCGAGTAACGGCTTCGAAAACCGCTCCCGCTTTGACAAAGAGGCTGCGCGCGTGAGCGGGCAGCCTCTTTGGGGCGACAGACGTGTCTGTCTTACTGCTTGGCAGCAGCTACCTGAGCGGCAACTTCTTCAGCGAAGTTGTCGACTGGCTTCTCGATGCCTTCGCCGACCTTGAAGTAGGTGAAGGAAACGATTTCAGCACCGGCTTTCTTGGCCAGCTCGCCAACCTTGACTTCCGGGTTCATGACGAAGGCTTGCTCTTTCAGCGAGGCTTCGGCCTTGAACTTGGTGATACGGCCGTTGATCATGTTCTCAACGATGTTTTCCGGCTTGCCGGCGATCTTGTCGGCGTTCAGTTGCAGGAAGACATTCTTCTCGCGCTCGATGGCCTCGGCGGAGATTTCCGATGCATCCAGGAACTCCGGGTTCGAAGCTGCAACGTGCATGGCGATGTTCTTGGCCAGCTCGACGTCGCCGCCTTTCAGGACAACAACGGCACCGATCTTGTTGCCGTGCAGGTAAGCACCAACAACGTCACCTTCAACGCGCGCCAGGCGGCGGATGTTGACGTTTTCGCCGCACTTGGCGACCAGGGCTTCACGAGCAGTTTCGCGCGAAGCGATCAGCGGGGCTGCGTCGGTCAGCTTCTGAGCGAAGGCTTCTTCCAGGCTTTCGGCTACGAAGTTCTTGAAGTCGTCTTGCAGGGCCAGGAAGTCGGTCTGCGAGTTGACTTCCAGCAGGACGGCGGTTTTGCCGTCGGTCTTGACGGCGATAGCGCCTTCAGCAGCGACGTTGCCAGCCTTTTTGGCGGCCTTGATGGCGCCCGAGGCACGCATGTCGTCAATGGCTTTTTCGATGTCGCCGCCGGCCTTTTCCAGGGCCTTTTTGCAATCCATCATGCCTTCGCCGGTACGCTCGCGCAGTTCTTTGACCAGCGCTGCAGTAATTGCTGCCATTTCAAAATCCTCTTGGAAAGTTTTTCAACCATTCCACCCGCTCGTCACGGGCGTTCAATTCTGCAAATCCGCTGTTGTTATCTCAGCCAGCCCATAATGCGGGGCGGTAGCTGACAGCAGGATTTCAAGGTGGCAAAAAGGGGGCAAAGCCCCCTTTTCGCGTGCCAAGTAGACGCTAGCGCCTATTACTCAGCAGCAGGTGCAGCCGCTTCTTCAGCGTAGACTTCGGTGCCGCCAGCAACGTTGTTGCGGCCGCGGATGATGGCGTCGGCCATCGAAGTCATGTACAGCTCGATAGCGCGAATGGCGTCATCGTTACCTGGGATGATGTAGTCAACACCTTCCGGGCTGCTGTTGGTATCGACAACGCCGATAACCGGGATGCCCAGCTTGTTGGCTTCGGTGATAGCAATGCGCTCGTGGTCAACGTCGATCACGAACAGGGCATCAGGCAGGCCGCCCATGTCCTTGATACCACCCAGGCTGCGGTCCAGCTTTTCCAGATCGCGCGAACGCATCAGGGCTTCTTTCTTGGTCAGCTTGGCAAAGGTGCCATCTTCGGCCTGAGTTTCCAGGTCGCGCAGACGCTTGATCGAAGCACGGATGGTTTTGTAGTTGGTCAGCATGCCGCCCAACCAGCGGTGGTCAACGTATGGCGAACCGGCACGAGCAGCTTGCTCGGCAACGATCTTGCCGGCGGAACGCTTGGTGCCGACGAACATGATCTTGTTCTTGCCCTGGGCCAGACGCTCTACGAAGGCCAGAGCCTCGTTGAACATTGGCAGGGTTTTTTCCAGGTTGATGATGTGGATCTTGTTACGCGCGCCGAAAATGTACTTGCCCATTTTCGGGTTCCAGTAACGGGTCTGGTGGCCGAAGTGCACACCGGCCTTCAGCATATCGCGCATGTTGACTTGGGACATGATAGTTCCTTGATAAGTCGGGTTGGGCCTCCACGCATCCCAATGACCAACCCACAAATTTTGCAATTCGGGGCACCCAGGTCATCGTGTCGACACGTGTGTGGGTTTAGGCTTACGGGGTCGTCCCCGAAAGCGGCGCATTTTATACCACAGACCGCGAGCGAACGGAACCCGAATACTGTCGCGTCCGTCAGCGGCTTTTGCAGCACCCAAGCTTTCAGGCCAGAATGCCCTCTATAGACAGCAGCTTGGCCGGCTTTATCCCGACCGATTGCCGCCCTGCTCTGCTAGAATCCGGCCTTTCCCGTTTGTTCGCGCCGTGCACGGCGCCGTAGAGAGCCTGTAATGACCGTCACCATCAAGACCGCAGAAGACATCGAGAAGATGCGCATCGCCGGCCGCCTGGCCGCCGACGTGCTGGAAATGATCGAAGAGCACGTCAAGCCCGGTGTCACCACCGAAGAACTGGACCGCCTGTGCCATGACTACATCGTCAACGTCCAGCAGGCCATCCCGGCGCCGCTCAACTACAAGGGCTACCCCAAGTCGATCTGCACCTCGATCAACCATGTGGTCTGCCACGGCATCCCCAACGACAAGCCGCTCAAGGACGGTGACACGCTCAACATCGACGTCACCGTGATCAAGGACGGCTACCACGGCGACACCAGCCGCATGTTCCACGTCGGCAACGTGCCGGTCTGGGCCGAGCGCCTGTCCAAGGTCACCCAGGAATGCATGTACAAGGCCATCGAACTGGTCAAGCCTGGCTGCCGCCTGGGCGACATCGGCGAAGTAATCCAGAAGCATGCTGAAAAGAACGGCTTCTCGGTGGTGCGCGAGTTCTGCGGCCACGGCATCGGCAAGGTGTTCCACGAAGAGCCGCAGATTCTGCACTACGGCCGCGCCGGCACCGGCATGGAACTCAAAGAAGGCATGACCTTCACCATCGAGCCGATGATCAACCAGGGCAAGGCCGACACCAAGGTCCTGGGCGACGGCTGGACCGCCATCACCAAGGACCGCAAGCTCTCGGCCCAGTGGGAGCACACCCTGGTGGTGACCGCGACCGGCTACGAGATCTTCACCCTGCGCAAGGACGACACCATCGCGCGCACCTCGGCCTGAGTCCGCGCCAGGCACCCCACGACAGGAACGCGACGCAATGCCCCAGGTGGATCCCGAGCTGTTCGACCGCGGCCAGTTCCAGGCGGAACTGGCCCTCAAGGCGAGCCCCATCGCCGCCTTCAAGAAAGCCATCCGCCAGGCGGGCGAGGTGCTCGACAAGCGTTTTCGCGATGGCCGCGAAATCCGCCGACTGATCGAGGACCGCGCCTGGCTCGTCGACAACATCCTGCAACAAGCCTGGAACCAGTTCGACTGGGGCGACCAGAGCGGCATCGCCCTGGTCGCGGTGGGCGGCTACGGGCGCGGTGAACTGCACCCACACTCGGACATCGACCTGCTGATTTTGCTGGGCGCCGCCGAGCACGAACACTACCGAGAGGCCATCGAACGCTTTCTCACCCTGCTCTGGGACATCGGCCTGGAAGTGGGCCAGAGCGTGCGCACCGTCGACGAATGTGCCGAACAGGCGCGTGCCGACCTGACGGTTATTACCAACATGATGGAAAGCCGCACCGTCGCCGGCCCCGAAGCCTTGCGCCAGCGCATGCTGGAAGTTACCAGCACCGAGCACATGTGGCCGAGCAAGGAGTTCTTCCTGGCCAAGCGCGCCGAACTCAAGGCGCGCCACCACAAGTACAACGACACCGAATACAACCTTGAACCCAACGTCAAGGGCTCGCCCGGTGGCCTTCGCGACATCCAGACCGTGCTCTGGGTGGCCCGCCGCCAATACGGCACCCTGAACCTGCACGCCCTGGCCGGCGAAGGTTTTTTGCTAGAAAGCGAGAACGAACTGCTGGCCTCCTCCCAGGACTTCCTGTGGAAGGTGCGCTATGCCCTGCACATGCTGGCCGGGCGCTCCGAAGACCGCTTGCTGTTCGATCACCAGCGCAGCATCGCCGCCCTGCTGGGCTACAGCGACGAGAACCCCAAGCGCGCGATCGAGCAGTTCATGCAGCAGTACTACCGGGTGGTGATGAGCATCAGCCAACTGTGCGACCTGATCATCCAGCACTTCGAGGAAGTCATCCTCGCCGACGAGGACAGTGGCACCACCCAACCCTTGAATGCGCGCTTTCGCCTGCATGACGGCTACATAGAAGCGGCCACGCCGAACGTGTTCAAACGCACGCCGTTCGCCATGCTGGAGATCTTCGTGCTGATGGCCCAGCACCCAGAGATCAAAGGGGTACGCGCCGATACCGTGCGCTTGCTGCGCGAACACCGGCACCTGATCGACGAAACCTTCCGCCATGACATCCGCAACACCAGCCTGTTCATCGAGCTGTTCAAGTGCGAGATCGGCATCCACCGCAACCTACGCCGGATGAACCGCTACGGCATCCTTGGTCGCTACTTGCCCGAGTTCGGCCTGATCGTCGGGCAAATGCAGCATGACCTGTTCCACATCTATACCGTCGATGCGCACACGCTCAACCTGATCAAGCACCTGCGCAAACTGCAATACACGCCGGTTTCCGAAAAATTCCCGCTGGCCAGCAAGCTCATGGGCCGCCTGCCCAAACCCGAGCTGATCTACCTGGCCGGGCTTTACCATGACATCGGCAAGGGCCGCCAGGGCGACCATTCGGAGCTGGGCGCGGTGGACGCGCAAACGTTCTGCGAACGCCACCAGCTGCCCGCCTGGGACAGCCGCCTGATCGTCTGGCTGGTGCTGAACCACCTGGTGATGTCCACCACCGCCCAGCGCAAGGACCTGTCCGACCCGCAGGTGATCAACGACTTTGCCCTGCACGTGGGTGACGAGACGCGCCTGGACTACCTCTACGTGCTGACCGTGGCCGACATCAACGCGACCAACCCCAGCCTGTGGAACTCCTGGCGCGCCAGCCTGCTGCGCCAGCTGTACACCGAGACCAAGCGCGCCCTGCGCCGTGGCCTGGAAAACCCGTTGGACCGCGAAGAGCAGATCCGCCAGACGCAAAGCGCCGCGCTGGACATTCTCGTGCGCGAAGGCATCGACCCGGACGACGTCGAGCAACTCTGGTCTCAGCTGGGCGACGACTACTTCCTCAAGCACAACGCTGCCGATGTGGCCTGGCACACGGATGCCATCCTCCAGCAGCCCGCCGACGGCGGGCCGCTGGTACTGATCAAGGAAACCACCCAGCGCGAGTTCGAGGGCGGTACGCAGATCTTCATCTATGCCCCTGACCAGCACGACTTCTTCGCCGTGACCGTGGCGGCCATGTCGCAGCTCAACCTGAACATCCATGACGCGCGGATCATCACTTCAAGCAGCCAGTTCACCCTCGACACCTACATCGTGCTCGACAACGACGGCGGCTCTATCGGCGACAACCCGCAGCGGGTCAAGCAGATTCGCGATGGCCTCACCGAAGCGCTGCGCAACCCCGAGGACTACCCGACGATCATTCAGCGCCGGGTACCGCGCCAGCTCAAGCACTTCAATTTCCCGCCCCAGGTGACCATCCTCAACGATGCCCAGCGGCCGGTGACCATCCTTGAGATCACCGCGCCTGACCGCCCGGGCCTGCTGGCCAGGATCGGGCGCATCTTCCTGGAGTTCGACCTGTCGCTGCAAAACGCCAAGATCGCCACCCTAGGCGAGCGCGTGGAAGACGTGTTCTTCATCACCGACGCCGACAACCAGCCGCTGTCAGACCCGCAATTATGCAGCCGCCTGCAGGAAGCCATCGTGCAACAACTGCAGGCAGGCCAGGCGAGCGACACCAGCCCGACCCGCGTGACCTTTTAACGATTAGACGATTGACGAGACCTTGCGCCGATGAACCATGCCCTGACCCAGCTTCAGCCCTACCCGTTCGAGAAACTCCGTGCCCTGCTGGGCAGCGTAAAGCCTGCGGCGGACAAACGCGCCATCGCCCTGTCGATCGGTGAGCCGAAGCACGCCTCGCCGGCGTTCGTCGCCCAGGCCATGACCGACAACCTCGACAAGCTGGCGGTGTACCCCAGCACCATCGGCCTGCCAGCCTTGCGCCAGGCCATCGGCCAGTGGTGCGAGCGCCGTTTCGGCGTGCCAACCGGCTGGCTGGATGCCGACCGCCACATCCTGCCGGTCAACGGTACCCGTGAAGCGCTGTTCGCCTTCACCCAGGCCGTGGTCAACCGCGCCGATAACGGCCTGGTGGTCAGCCCCAACCCCTTCTACCAGATCTACGAAGGTGCGGCCCTGCTCGCAGGTGCCACCCCGCATTACCTGCCGTGCCTGGAAAACAACGGCTTCAACCCGGATTTCGATGCGGTACCCGCTGACGTCTGGAAGCGCTGCCAGATCCTGTTCCTGTGCTCGCCGGGCAACCCCACCGGCGCGCTGGTGCCGATGGACACCCTGAAGAAACTGATCGCCCTGGCCGACGAGCACGATTTCGTGATTGCCGCCGACGAGTGCTACAGCGAGCTGTACTTCGACGAAGACGCGCCACCACCGGGCCTGCTTAGCGCCTGCGCCGAGCTTGGCCGCAGCGACTTCAAACGTTGCGTGGTGTTCCACAGCCTGTCCAAGCGCTCCAACCTGCCGGGCCTGCGTTCGGGCTTTGTCGCAGGTGATGCCGAAATCATCAAACCCTTCCTGCTGTACCGCACCTACCACGGCTGCGCCATGCCGGTGCAGACCCAGTTGGCCAGCATCGCCGCCTGGCAGGACGAAGCGCACGTGCGCGAAAACCGTGACCAGTACCGCGCCAAGTACGATGCCGTGCTGGATATCCTGCAGCCGGTGATGGATGTGCAACGCCCGGATGGCAGCTTTTACCTGTGGGCCAAGGTGCCGGGCTGCGATGCCGAGTTCACCCGTGACCTGTTCGAAGCCCAGCATGTGACCGTAGTGCCGGGGTCGTACCTGTCGCGTGAAGTGGATGGCGTGAACCCAGGCGCTGGCCGCGTGCGCATGGCGTTGGTTGCGCCGCTGGCCGAGTGCATCGAGGCGGCCGAGCGGATTCGCGCGTTTCTGCAAAACCGCTGATAGCGCCGCGGGGCCGCTTGGCGGCCCCTCGCGTTCTAGCGGACCGCGCCCAGGTTCGCCTCGCTCATGTCCAGTTCCCCCAGCACCTGACGCACCACTTCATCGCCCACCAGGTGCTGGCGATGCAGGTTATACAGCTCCAGCCGCTGCGCCCGCAGCGCGCGCAAGCGCAAACGCCGCTCAAGCAAATCCATCTGCTCGGCCAATGCCCTTGCCTCCGCTGTATCGTTGTAACTGTCCAACTCGTCCCGGTATTCAGCCATCAAGCGCGCCTTTAGCTCGGTCGCCAAGGTCGCCTGCGCGGCATCCTGGGGTGCATTGGCATCGATCACTTCTTCAGCTTCCAAAGCATGAATCGCGGCCTCCGCCGTACGCCGCCAGGCTTCCTGTACCTCCTGATGCAGTCGCTCGTCCGGGCTCTTGGTAATCCCGCGAAGCAAGATAGGCAGGGCGATACAAGCACTGATCAGCGACAACAGGATCACACCGGCTGCAATGAAAATCAGCAAGTCGCGTTCGGGAAACGCCTTGCCGGCCCCCATCAACAGTGGCACCGACATCACACCGGCCAACGTAACCGCACCTCGCACGCCGCCGAGGGTCAGTAGCCAGCAGGAACGCGCCGTGGGCATCAGCACCAGCGCAGGCTTGCCTCGCCAACGGCGCACCACACCAATTGCCCGCCAGATGCTCTGCACCCAGATGAAGCGCAGCAGGATCAACGCCGCGAAGATCGCCAGCACATCCAGGCAACGCCAGGCCAGCGTCGGCCACACAGTGGCTTCGTGGCTCACGACAGCCTTGATGATGTCCGGCAACTGCAGGCCGAGCAGCAGGAAAATCAGGCCATTGAAGGCAAACTCCAGCAACGACCACACACTGCGGTTGAGCAAGCGGGTACTGGTCTGGCGCGGCAGCAGGTCGAGCCAGCTCTGCATCATGCCGGCAGCCACCGCCGAAAGGATGCCAGACACCCCCAGGCGCTCGGCCAGCACGTAGGCGGCAAAGGGCAGCAACAGCATGAAGACCACGTGCGTGGCGGGGTCGTCCCAACCTCGGGCGATCATCCAGGCGCGCAGACGGCCAATCAGCCAGCTCAGCGCCACGCCAACCGCCAGGCCGCCTAGGGCCACCAGGACGAAACTGAAGCTGGCATCAGCCAACGAGAACACACCGGTGATCGCCGCTGCCAGGGCAAACTTGAACGTCACCAGGCCCGAGGCGTCGTTCATCAGCGCTTCGCCCTGCAGCATGTGCATCAGCGGCGTGGGCAAACGGTCCTGGGTGATGGCCGACACCGCAACGGCGTCGGTAGGCGACAGCACCGCCGCCAGGGCGAAGGCCACCGGCAGCGGGATGCTTGGCAGCAGCCAGTGAATGAAGTATCCGGCGCCGACCACGGTAAACAGCACCAGCCCCACCGCCAGCGCGACCACCGGCCCGCGAATGCGCCAAAGTTCGCGCTTGGGAATACGCCAGCCATCGGCGAACAGCAGCGGTGGCAGGAACAGGAAGAGGAACAGCTCCGGGTCCAGGGCCACGTGCAGCCCCAGGGTCGGCCAGGCCAACAGCGCACCGGCGGCGATCTGCACCAGTGGCAGGGGCAGCGGGATCATCCGCCCGACCAGCTTCGACACGCTGACCAGCGTGAGCAGAATGAGGACGGTATAGGCTGACTGCATCCGTGAAAGCTTCCTTTGTGAATCAATAACCATAGCGGGGCGAAACATCGCCATTGAAACAATATGTTAGCGGCGTATGGCAACGTAGGGCCGCTGCACGATAGTCGCAGGCCCGGCGTGAATATGTAACACAATGATGCATGTGTTTGAGTGACGGGGAGCATGGCTGAAGCGCTCCGGCGCCTATGAGATCGAGCGCCGCCCGCGCGGCGCTCGATCTCATAGGCGCTACACCTCCCAAGCCCTACCCATTCGCCCACACCCCGTGGCGCTCACCGAATCGTTCCCGCATAATCCCGCGACTGACCTTCGAAAAATGGAGAAATTGGGGAACCTTTGCCCCAATGTGCACAATGACTTACACGCTCTACGGCATCAAAGCCTGTGACACCATGAAAAAGGCGCGCACCTGGCTAGAAGACAAAGCCATCGGCTACGAATTCCACGACTACAAGACCCAGGGCATCGACCGTGACAGCCTGAACCGCTGGTGCGACGAGCACGGCTGGGAAGTCATCCTCAACCGTGCCGGTACCACCTTCCGCAAGCTCGACGATGCCAGCAAGGCCGATATCGACCAGGCCAAGGCTGTCGAGTTGATGCTTGCCCAGCCCTCGATGATCAAGCGCCCGGTACTCGACCTGGGCGAGCGCACCCTGGTTGGTTTCAAACCTGAATTGTATGCCGCAGCACTGGCCTGAGCCCGCCTGCGCCTCCACCCTATTTCGCACGAGGTAATCACATGTCCAATACCCTGTTCAGCCTGGCCTTCGGTGTCGGCTCCCAGAACCGCCAGGGCACCTGGCTTGAAGTCTTCTACGCACAACCGCTGGTCAACCCGAGCGCCGAACTGATCGCGGCCGTTGCCCCGATCCTCGGCTACGAAGGCGGCAACCAGGCCATTGCGTTCAGCAACGCTCAAGCGGCGCAACTGGCCGAAGCCGTGAAAGGAATCGATGCCGCCCAGGCTGCCCTGCTGACCCGCCTGGCCGAAAGCCACAAGCCGCTGGTCGCCACCCTGCTGGCCGATGACGCGGCCCTGACCTCGACCCCAGAGGCCTACCTCAAGCTGCACCTGCTGTCGCACCGCCTGGTCAAGCCGCACGGTGTGAGCCTGGCCGGTATCTTCCCACTGCTGCCAAACGTTGCCTGGACCAACCAGGGCGCCGTCGACCTGGCCGAGCTGGCCGAGCTGCAACTGGAAGCGCGCCTGAAAGGCGAGCTGCTGGAAGTGTTCTCGGTGGACAAGTTCCCGAAGATGACCGACTACGTGGTCCCGGCTGGCGTGCGTATCGCCGACACCGCCCGTGTGCGCCTGGGCGCCTATATCGGCGAAGGCACCACCATCATGCACGAGGGCTTCGTCAACTTTAACGCCGGCACCGAAGGCCCAGGCATGATCGAAGGCCGTGTCTCGGCGGGCGTGTTCGTCGGCAAGGGTTCGGACCTGGGCGGCGGCTGCTCGACCATGGGCACCCTGTCCGGCGGCGGCAACATCGTCATCAAGGTCGGCGAAGGCTGCCTGATCGGCGCCAACGCCGGTATCGGCATCCCGCTGGGCGACCGCAACACCGTCGAAGCCGGCCTGTACATCACTGCTGGCACCAAGGTGAACCTGCTCGACGAAAACAACGAGCTGGTTAAAGTGGTCAAGGCCCGCGACCTGGCCGGCCAGACCGACCTGCTGTTCCGCCGCAACTCGCTGAACGGCGCGGTGGAATGCAAGACCCACAAGTCGGCCATCGAGCTGAACGAGGCGTTGCACGCCCACAACTGAGAACTCCCCACGGGTTCGAAGTGTTAAGATCGGGTCTGGCGCACTCACGCCAGACCCGATTTTCATTCCAGGCCCCGTGATCATGTTCCAGCCCTCCCCCTGGCGTGCCGACTTCCCCGCCATCGCCGCCCTGCAACGGCAGCACCAGACCTACCTGGACAGCGCCGCCACCACCCAGAAGCCCCAGGCCCTGCTCGATGCCTTGAGCCACTACTACGGCCACGGCGCCGCCAACGTACACCGTACCCAGCACCTGCCCGGCGCGCTGGCAACCCAGGCGTTCGAAACCAGCCGTGACAAGGTTGCCGCCTGGCTCAATGCCGCCGAATCGCGGCAGATCATCTTCACCCACGGCGCCACCTCGGCGCTGAACCTGCTGGCCTATGGCCTTGAACACCGTTTCGAAGCAGGCGAAGAAATTGCCGTCAGCGCCCTGGAGCACCACGCCAACCTACTGCCCTGGCAGCAACTGGCGCAGCGGCGCAACATGCGTCTGGTTGTGCTGCCAGTGGACGCGCATGGCCGCATCGACCTCGACCAGGCCTTGCAGCTGATTGGCCCGCGCACGCGCGTGCTTGCCGTCAGCCAGTTGTCCAATGTGCTGGGCACCTGGCAGCCGCTGCCAGCTTTGCTCGCCCATGCTCGCGCGCAAGGCGCGCTGACCGTGGTCGATGGCGCCCAGGGTGTGGTGCACGGGCGCCACGATGTGCAGCAGTTGGGCTGTGACTTCTACGTGTTCTCCAGCCATAAGTTGTACGGCCCTGAAGGCGTCGGCGTGCTCTATGGCCGCCCGCAGGCGCTGGAGCTGCTGCGCCACTGGCAGTTCGGCGGCGAAATGGTGCAACTGGCCGACTACCACAACGCCAGCTTCCGCCCGGCCCCGCTGGGCTTCGAGGCAGGTACTCCGCCCATCGCTGGTGTGATCGGCCTGGGCGCGACCCTTGATTACCTGGCCAGCCTGGATGCCATAGCGGTCAACAATCATGAATCCAGCCTTCATCAGCACCTGTTGCGCGGGTTGGCCGACCGTGAGGGTGTGCGGGTGCTAGGCTCACCCCAGGCGGCCCTGGCCAGCTTCGTCATCGACGGCGTGCACAATGCCGACATCGCTCATCTGCTGACCGAACAGGGCATTGCGGTGCGCGCCGGCCATCACTGCGCCATGCCATTGCTCAAAGGGCTGGGGCTGGAAGGGGCGATTCGGGTGTCGCTGGGGCTGTACAACGACAGCGACGACCTGCAGCGTTTCTTCGTCGCCCTCGATCAAGGCCTGGAGTTGCTGCGGTGAACCTGCCCGTGGCCGCCCAAGCGGCGCTGGACAGTTTCGAACAGGCCCGTGGCTGGGAGCAACGTGCGCGTCTACTGATGCAGTGGGGTGATCGTCTTGAACCGCTGAGCGACGCCGACAAATGCGACAGCAACCGCGTACATGGCTGCGAAAGCTTGGTGTGGCTGGTGGCTGAACAGCATGACGGCCAGTGGCAGTTCAAGGCCAGCAGCGATGCGCGGTTGCTGCGCGGGCTGCTGGCATTGCTGCTGATACGGGTGCAAGGCTTGGCCACTAGCGAGCTGGCTGATCTGGATTTGCGCGACTGGTTCAACCAGCTAGGGCTGGAGCGGCAACTGTCACCCTCGCGCAGCAATGGGCTGCATGCGGTGTTGCTGCGGATGGCAGAACTCACTTCCAGCCACTGAACGGTGGGACTTTCTTCGCGGGCAAGCCCGCTCCTACAGGAACTGCACAGGCCCTGAGTAGTGCACAGCCTCTGTGGGAGCGAGCTTGCCCGCGAAAAGGGAACCGGTTTACTCGGCTTTGACCCGCTCCGAAGGCCGCCTGGCCCCCGCCACCAGTTTTTCCACCGCCTTGCTCGCCGCGACCATGCCAAATGTCGCGGTCACCATCATCACCGCGCCAAAACCACCCGAGCAGTCCAAGCGCACGCCCTCACCGACGAAGCTCTTCTGCAGGCAAACGCTGCCATCGCCCTTGGGGTATCGCAGCTGCTCGCTGGAAAACACACACGGCACGGCGTAGTTACGGCTGACATTACGCGAAAAGTTGTAGTCGCGGCGCAAGGTAGAGCGCACCCGCGAGGCCAGCGGGTCGTTGAAGGTCTTGTTGAGGTCACCGACCTGGATTTGCGTCGGGTCGATCTGCCCACCTGCGCCACCGGTGGTGACGATGCCGATCTTGCGCCGCTTGCACCAGCCAATCAGTGCAGCCTTGGCCATCACACTGTCGATGCAGTCGATGACGAAGTCGAGCTCCTCGGTGATGTACTCGGCCATGGTATCGCGGGTAACGAAGTCAGCTACCGCATGCACCGTGCAAGCCGGGTTGATCGCCCGCAGGCGCTCGGCCATGACCTCGACCTTGGGCCGACCCACTTGCCCTTCCAAGGCATGGGCCTGACGATTGGTATTGCTGACGCAGACATCGTCAAGGTCGAACAGGGTAATCTCGCCCACGCCACTGCGCGCCAACGCCTCGGCCGCCCACGAGCCCACCCCGCCGATACCGACGATCGCTACATGGGCCTGTTTCAGCCGTTGCAGGCCATCGTCGCCATACAACCGGGCAACGCCGGCAAAGCGTGGATCTTCTGTGCTCATCTTGCTACCCCGAAGCTCATACCTCAAAAATCGGCGCGCATTATATGCCAACGGCGCCAGTGGCCTCCATCGTTAGGAAAGTGCCGGCCAATCCTGCTTTAATATTCAATCAATTCGACAGATCTGGAAGACAATGTCATCACGCAAATTCGGCCTCAACCTGGTTGTGGTCCTGGCCATCGCTGCGCTGTTCACCGGGTTCTGGGCGCTGATCAACCGCCCCGTTTCCGCGCCAGCCTGGCCGGAACAGATCTCCGGCTTCTCGTACTCGCCGTTCCGCCTGGGGGAAAGCCCGCAAAAGGGCCAATACCCCAGCGACGACGAGATGCGCCAAGACCTGGAACAGATGAGCAAGCTGACCGACAGCATCCGCATCTATACCGTGGAAGGCACCCAGTCGGACATCCCGCGCCTGGCCGAGGAATTCGGCCTGCGGGTGACCTTGGGTATCTGGATCAGCCCCGACCTTGAACGCAACGAGCGTGAAATCGCCACCGCCATCGAACTGGCCAACACCTCGCGCAGTGTGGTGCGGGTGGTGGTTGGCAACGAGGCCCTGTTCCGCGAAGAAGTCACCCCCGAAGCGCTGATTCAGTACCTGGACCGGGTACGCGCAGCCGTCAAGGTCCCGGTCACCACCAGTGAGCAATGGCATATCTGGAAGGAACACCCGGAGTTGGCCAAGCACGTCGACCTGATCGCCGCGCACATTCTGCCTTACTGGGAGTTCGTGCCGATGCAGGACTCGGTGGAGTTCGTGCTCGACCGCGCCCGCGACCTCAAGCAGCAGTTCCCACGCAAGCCACTGCTGCTCTCGGAAGTCGGCTGGCCGAGCAACGGCCGCATGCGCGGTGGCGCCGATGCCACCCAGGCCGACCAGGCCATCTACCTGCGCACCCTGGTCAACACCCTCAACCGCCGTGGCTACAACTACTTTGTCATCGAGGCCTACGACCAGCCCTGGAAAGCCAGTGACGAAGGTTCGGTGGGGGCGTACTGGGGCGTGTTCAACGCCGAACGCCAGCAGAAGTTCAACTTCGATGGGCCGGTGGTCGCCATCCCACAGTGGCGTGCCCTGGCGGTCGCTTCGGTGGTGCTGGCGATGATTGCCCTGATGGTGCTGTTCATCGACGGCTCGGCCTTGCGCCAACGCGGCCGGACCTTCCTGACCTTCATCACCTTCCTGTGCGGATCGGTGCTGGTGTGGATTGCCTACGACTACAGCCAGCAATACAGCACCTGGTTCAGCCTGACCGTGGGCGTGCTACTGGCCCTGGGTGCGTTGGGCGTGTTCATCGTCCTGCTCACAGAGGCCCACGAACTGGCCGAGGCGGTATGGATACACAAACGCCGTCGTGAATTCCTGCCCGTGCAGACCGACAGCGCCTACCGGCCCAAAGTGTCGGTGCATGTACCGTGCTACAACGAGCCACCGGAAATGGTCAAGCAGACCCTCGACGCCCTGGCCGCGCTGGACTACCCCGACTATGAAGTGCTGGTGATCGACAACAACACCAAAGACCCGGCCGTGTGGGAGCCACTGAAGGCGCACTGCGAGAAGCTCGGCGAGCGTTTCAAGTTCTTCCATGTCGCGCCCCTGGCCGGCTTCAAGGGGGGTGCGCTCAATTACCTGATCCCACACACTGCCAAGGACGCCGAAGTGATCGCGGTGATCGACTCGGACTACTGCGTCGACCGCAACTGGCTCAAGCACATGGTGCCGCATTTCGCCGACCCGAAGATCGCGGTGGTGCAGTCACCGCAGGACTACCGCGACCAGCACGAAAGTGCCTTCAAGAAGCTGTGCTACAGCGAGTACAAGGGCTTTTTCCACATCGGCATGGTCACCCGCAACGACCGTGACGCGATCATCCAGCACGGCACCATGACCATGACCCGGCGCTCGGTCCTGGAAGAGCTCGGCTGGGCCGAGTGGTGCATCTGCGAGGATGCCGAGCTGGGCCTGCGGGTGTTCGAAAAAGGCCTGTCGGCCGCCTACGCCCACAACAGCTACGGCAAGGGCCTTATGCCCGACACCTTCATCGACTTCAAGAAGCAGCGCTTCCGCTGGGCCTACGGCGCCATCCAGATCATCAAGCACCATGCCGGCGCCCTGCTGCGTGGCAAGGGCAGCGAACTGACTCGCGGCCAGCGCTACCACTTCCTGGCCGGCTGGCTGCCGTGGATCGCCGACGGCATGAACATCTTCTTCACCGTCGGCGCACTGCTGTGGTCGGCGGCGATGATCATCGTCCCACACCGGGTCGACCCGCCGCTGATGATCTTCGCCATCCCGCCGCTGGCGCTGTTCTTCTTCAAGGTCGGCAAGATCATCTTCCTGTACCGCCGGGCGGTCGGGGTCAACCTCAAGGATGCCTTCGCCGCCGCGCTGGCGGGGCTGGCGTTGTCGCACACCATTGCCAAGGCGGTGTTGTACGGGTTCTTCACCAGCAGCATGCCATTCTTCCGCACGCCCAAGAATGCCGACAGCCATGGTGTGCTGGTGGCGCTCTCCGAAGCACGCGAAGAACTGTTCATCATGCTGCTGTTGTGGGGCGCGGCGCTGGGCATCTATCTGGTGCAAGGGCTGCCAAGCTCGGACATGCGCTTCTGGGTCGCGATGCTGCTGGTGCAATCGTTGCCGTACCTGGCGGCATTGGTGATGGCATTGCTGTCGTCGTTGCCAAAACCTGCCGAGAACAACGTCGAAGCACAAGCCACGTGAAACAGGCCGGGGCCGCCTTGCGGCCCTGGTTACGCCTCAGGTCACATGGCAAAGTGCCGAGACGGATTCGTAGTACTGATCCGGGTCCGGGCGGTCGCTGAGCTCGAACTCCAAGGCGCAGCCCGCATCATCCGCCAACGTGACGTGATAACGCTCATCGGCCTGGTAGTCATGCAAGAAGATCAGCCCGCCTGACTGAACCGTGGTGACGAAACTGCCCGCCGCGTTCACTACCGACGCCCCATCCCGCAGGGCCTGGCCGTCGGTGCGCATCGCCTGCAACAAGGCCCTACGCGTCTGCTCGACCTGGAAGTCCAGCTGGGCGACAGCGCCGCGCCCGGCCCGAATGATGCCCAGGCTGTTCGCTATTTCTACGTTGCGTGGCAGGCTTTGGGTGCGCACCTGCACCCGGCTGTCGGAATAAGGCCGCACCTGCGCGGCCACTGCCCGGCCCTTGCCATCGGTTTGCACAGGCCCGCCAGGTGTATCCAGTTGCACCCCCGCCAGCCCACCGACGTTTATCAATGCGAACGTGTCCTGAAGTGGGTAGGGAGAAAAAGTCACCCCTTGTTCGTGCGCGAGCGCCCCACCGCGCAGGTTGGCACTGAAGACACGGGCACCTTCGCCACGGCTTGAGTAATCCACTTGCGCCTGATTGAAGCCTGTCGTCAACGATGCACCCACGGCCGATTGCACAGCCTGATGGCGGCTGTCGTGGTTCCCACCCACTCGATAGGAAAAGCGCTCGTTGACACGCTCCCGCAACACCGCGGACGAACGGTAGTCACCTCGCGCACCCCTTGACGAGGTATGCAGCCTACGGTTCCCTCCCAGCGGCAGGCTCATGCTCAGGTAGGCGAGTCGGCCATCATGCCCAGCCCCCTTCAGTTGCCAGTCGACACCTGCCGACAGCGACAGTTGGCCAATACCCCCTGCCCAATTGAGGTAACCACGGCCGACAGGTTGACCATTTCGAACGCGCGACTGGCTGATGCCGGTACTGAAGGCACCTGCCCTGGTCCCGCTCCAGGAAAACCCGACACTGACCTGGTCGCGCTGTCGAGCGGACTCGCTGGTCCCTTCCGCCGTCTCGAGGATATCGCGGTAGGCACGGCCCTGCACCCCATAAGCAACGTTGGCCCGTACGCCATCGCTCACTCGCTGGGTGACTGCGAACTGGCCTTGAAGACCTGTTCCGCCATTGGCGGCCCGCGAATGGCGCAAGGTCCACTGTGCCTGCGTTTGCGGCCACGGTTGCATGCCAAGGGCAAAACCGCTGGCATGATACTGCTCGGTCGCCAACAGGCCACTGGCCACGGTCACCCCCTTGAACAGGCCCCCGCTCCACCCCGCACCCAGGGCCCAAGGCCCAGGCGAACGCTCGCTGTCTCGCAACTGCCCAGCCCCGAACTGGAAGCCGTCAGACAGGCCGTCACTCAGGGGCGTGGCAGGCAGGGTGACATGACGTTGCTCACCGTCGGCTTCGTGCACGGTCATTTCCAGGTCTGCGAACGCATCGGCCTGTTCGGGGCTCTCGAAAGAGAATGGCCCTGGCGGAACCACGCTTGTGTAAACCAGGCGGTTGCGTTGACGGACCTCCACCCGTGCCTGGGTCCGCGCAATACCCTGGATTTCGCGCCGCTGACGCAGGTGGCTCAACGCTTTCTCGGAAAACACCTGCACACCCTGTACCGATACCCCCGAGAGCACAGGGTTGAACAAGTGAATCTGGCCGGCCTGCAACACGGCAGCGTGCGTTGCGAGGGTACGCTGGGCATAGGCATCCAGTGCAACGAACTGCCTGGTTTGGCTGTTGTAACTGCCCAGCTGGCGGCTTCGCACTATCCAGTCACCCATGTTGGCCCCCAGTTCGGTGCGCGCCGTCCAGGCCTGGTGCTTGGCACCCGCAGCGCGGCTGTCCAGCAGCGAGACATCATAATTAACAAGGCCTGCCACGCCCCCGGTGTCATAAGGTGCAAGGCCAGCATCCCGACCGATCGGCAACAACGCCTGCGTGGGCACGATCAGGCTGACGGTGGCGGTCTGCGGGTTTACCTGCAGCTCGCTTTGCGGATAAAGGCCGGCCAAGTCGATGCAGCGTGATGGCGAGTGCTCGCTCCCCACTGGCGGTGCTTGCATGCCGGCCGCTTCGAACAGGGCTGCATCAAGGCACAGGTCGCCCTCTTCGAGAAACGCTGCGTAAACCTGCCCAGCACGTTTGCCATTCACCTGCAGGCTCACCTTGTGCTGGCCTGGCGTAAAGCGAGGCGCATCCTGAAAGTAGGCTGCCAGCTCGGCGCTCAAACCTCGCTGGCGCAACAGTTCAGGGTCAAAAGTGGCGCCGGCACTGGCCCTGCTATCAGCTATCGGCAAAGCGCAACAGAGTGTCAACAGGCAACGTCTGACGGCCGCATGAATGCCCCCATTCACTGATCGCCCCTGAGTACCGGGGCATGGAAATCGTCAACCGCGTAGCCGTAGACCGTGGCGGGGAACAAGCGAACCTGATCGGTGCCTGCGTCGATTGGCGACGCCAGCCGCACGTCGAGCGACTCACCGGGCAGCACGTAGGTTCGCGGCAGGTATCCCGGCTGGTTGCCCGGCATCAGCCTGACTTCCTGGGCCAGGCGTACCACGTAGGACGTGGGGTTTTTGACCTGCAACGTCTCTGGACCAACGCGCCACTGCAAGCCCTCCCAGGGGGAACGATGGCGCGCAAGGCCTTTGGGGTGAATGATCACCGGCAAGTTTTGCCGCACGCTTACGCCAACACGGGCCACCTCGTTGCTGCCGCCCGGTTGCTGGCGTACGCCTTCGAATACCACGCGTTTCAGCCGCTGTGTCTGCAGGGGCACGCCTGAACGCAGCAAAAACCGCACGCGCTGTTCCTGGCCGGCCTCCACACGCCATACAGGCTGAGTCAGAAACAGCAGCGGTTCCTCGTCTTCGGGTAGGTTCTGCAGCGTCACCAACAACAGCGCAGGGAATGGGTCGTCGTTGCGCACGGTGATCGACGCCTCGCCATCGGCCTCATTGACGATCACCACGGAAGTCTCAGGGATCATGCCATCGGCATGCACCGCACCGGCGGCGGCCATCAGCATGGCGCACAGACAAAGTGACAAACTCGTTGGCAAACTCATGGTCATGCTCTGTTTTTGGCAACAGACATAAACGCCTACCAACGGATCGGCAGGCGCAAGGCCTGGACGCCCGCTAGAGGTAGGTTACTTCGAGGGTCGAAGCGCCATCGATGTGGATATCGTCCGCCAGAGAGAGAGCGGCCAAACCATTTACACGCATGTCGATTTGCAGATCTGCACTCAAATGGCGAATGGCAGTAGGCACTTCAGCGCCTACCGCAAAGCCATGAAATCGGCCCTCACTACCGTTATAGATGTGGGAAAACGAAGTGTTGCTATCAGGCTGCCAGGTGGCGCCACTGTCCGAGGTAACCAGTCGCCGTACTGAGCTGCTGCCATCGGCGATATAGCTGTTGGCTAGGGTTTGTATGAAGTACGTACCGATCCGTTGCCCATCGTTTAGCCCCAGGCCGAAGGCACGGGGGTCGCCTTCGGTCCAGCTCGCACTGCCAGCACGGTTGTCGATAGCACGCAAGGCGAACCGGGTAGGCGCATCACAGTTCACGTTCAATTGCTGAGTCGGCGACCTGAACTGCGTTTGACGTAACTGGGCAAGCTGGTCGGGCGTAATGACGCCGAAATCAAAAACTCCACCCCCACTCAATGACGGCGTGCAGGCCCCCGGTTTGATAACCCCGGTGACGATGATGTCGGTCGTGGTCGCAAGCGCAACGCTACTTGAACTCAAGGCCGCCGTAAGGACAATCCACTGTTTGATGCTCATGGTTGATTTCTGCTCTCTATGTTTAGGTAAGCCCGCAAGGGCGGAGCAGAACTTAGCGGCTCACCGGCCACAATCTCAGAGAGAAATCCATCCATGTTCCCCAAGCACTGCCCTGGCGAAGTGAATGCGTCGACTCAGCACTCTTCATTGAAGGTTTTGCTTTAAACTATCGCCCCTTTGCCAGCCTTGCCCGCTTCCGGAGTTCCCCATGACGGCCCCTGCCGAGCTCTCGCCTACCCTTCAACTGGCCTGCGACCTGATCCGTCGCCCCTCGGTCACCCCCGTCGATGCCGACTGCCAGGCGCAGATGATGAACCGCCTGGGCGCCGTAGGTTTCCAGCTCGAACCCATGCGCATCGAGGACGTCGACAACTTCTGGGCCACCCATGGCCACCAGGACGGTCCGGTGCTGTGCTTCGCCGGCCACACCGACGTAGTGCCGACCGGCCCGGTGCAGCAGTGGCAACACGAGCCGTTTGAAGCACTGATCGATGCCGATGGCATGCTTTGCGGCCGTGGCGCTGCCGACATGAAAGGCAGCCTGGCGTCGATGGTGGTGGCCAGCGAGCGCTTCGTACGTGATTACCCTGATCACCGTGGCAAGGTCGCGTTCCTGATCACCAGCGACGAAGAAGGCCCGGCCCACCATGGCACCAAGGCTGTGGTAGAGCGCCTGAAAGCGCGCAACGAGCGCCTGGACTGGTGCATCGTCGGCGAGCCATCGAGCACTACTCTGCTCGGCGATGTGGTCAAGAACGGCCGCCGTGGCTCGCTGGGCGCCAAGCTGACCGTGCGTGGCAAGCAAGGCCATGTGGCCTACCCGCACCTGGCGCGCAACCCGATCCACCTGGCCGCCCCTGCTCTGGCAGAGCTGGCAGCCGAGCACTGGGACGAAGGCAACGCGTTCTTCCCACCGACCAGCTTCCAGATCTCCAACCTCAATTCCGGCACTGGCGCCACCAATGTGGTGCCCGGCGAGCTGACCGCGCTATTCAACTTCCGCTTCTCCACCGAGTCGACCGTCGAAGGCTTGCAGCAGCGGGTGGCGGCGATCCTCGACAAGCACCAGCTTGACTGGAGCGTTGACTGGGCGCTGTCCGGCTTGCCCTTCCTCACCGAGCCGGGCGAGTTGCTCGATGCCGTGGCGGCCAGCATCAAGGCGGTCACCGACCGTGATACACAGCCGTCCACCAGCGGCGGTACCTCGGACGGCCGTTTCATCGCCACCATGGGCACCCAGGTGGTTGAGCTCGGCCCGGTCAACGCCACCATTCACCAGGTCGATGAGCGGATCCTGGCCAGTGACCTCGACCTGCTGACCGAGATCTACTACCAGACCCTGGTCCGGTTGCTCGCCTGATGCTTGCCTGCCCTCTCTGCCAGGCAGCCCTGTCGCGGCTCGACAACGGCGTGGTGTGCCCTGCCGGCCACCGCTTCGACCGCGCCCGCCAGGGTTACCTGAACCTGCTGCCAGTGCAGCACAAGAACAGCCGTGACCCCGGTGACAATCAGGCCATGGTCGAGGCCCGACGCGACTTCCTCGACGCCGGCCACTACGCCCCGGTGGCCCGTCGCCTGGCCGAGCTGGCCGCCGAGCGCCAGCCTGGCGCCTGGCTGGACATCGGCTGCGGTGAAGGTTATTACACCGCGCAGCTCGCCCACGCCCTGCCCGACGCCGACGGCTACGCCCTGGACATCTCGCGCGAAGCGGTCAAACGCGCGTGTCGGCGTGATTCGTCGGTGACCTGGATGGTCGCCAGCATGGCCCGCGTCCCCCTGGCAGACGCCAGCTGCCAGTTCATCGCCAGCGTGTTCAGCCCGCTGGACTGGGACGAAGCCAAACGGCTGCTCAGCCCCGGCGGTGGCCTGATGCGGGTCGGCCCGACCAGCGGCCACCTGATGGAGCTGCGCGAAGTGCTCTACGATGAAGTGCGTCCGTACGCCGACGACAAGCACCTTGCCCTGGTGCCGGAAGGCATGGCCCATGCGCACAGCGAAACCCTCGAGTTCCGCCTGAGCCTGGTTGCGCCCAAGGCACGTGCCGACCTGCTGGCCATGACCCCACACGGCTGGCGCGCCAGCGCCGAAAAACGGGCACAGGTGATCGACCAGCCCGAGCCGTTCGAGGTCACGGTTTCCATGCGTTATGACTATTTCGTGCGCCAAGACTGAGTACACCCGGAGCCCTTATGCGCCAACCTGATATCGAGATTTACCTGAAGGACGCCGACGTCGACCACAAGCAGATTGCCGAGTGGCTCACCCAGGCCGTCGGCCCTTGCAGCGAATGGCAGCAGAAAGGCCAGACCTTCAAGTGCAAGGCCGGTAACATTCCAGTCACCTGGTTACCCAAGGCTGTAGGGAAATGGAACAGCCTTTATTTGGAAAGCGACCAGACGCCCTGGGCTGATGACGTTGCCTGCGCCCGCGCCGCCCATGCCGCACTTGGCGTCGAAGTACGCTGCGCACCGGGTGGCTGGGTCGAGGAAGACGGTGAAGAAGATGCCGATCGCTGGATCCGCATCAGCGCCGACGGTGAAGAGGAAATCACCTGGCGCACCAGCTGAACGGGCTGGAAAGATCGCATCAGGCTGCAAGTGACACGGACTTGCAGCTTGAGGCTTACCACATGAGGCTCAGAGCCCTACTACGTCCTCGGCTTGCAGGCCTTTCTGGCCCTGCACGCAGGCGTACTCGACCTGCTGCCCTTCGACCAGGGTACGATGCCCCTCACCGCGGATCGCCCGATAGTGGACGAACACATCCGCACCACCTTCGCGCTGAATGAAGCCATAGCCCTTGGCATCGTTGAACCACTTTACATTCCCAGTCTCACGAGACGACATCTGAACTACTCCGGATTTTTATTGTGAAGATCGCCTTGTAGGCACGCAGTCATCACCACGTGCCGACGCCGCTTGCCGAAATATCCTGCAAGTGGCAGGCCGAGTATATGACACAGATTAAAAAAAATTGATGACGCTCCCGCTTTTTGCCGGTTTTTGCTGAACTTACGCACATACAGCAGACTAAATGGCTGGATACTCACCTGAAAATCATTCCCAGGGCACACACCTCATGACCCGTTCCCCCCTGCGCCGCCTGATCTTCGGCGCCCTGCGTCGCCTGTTGTACCTGTGGGTGCGCTCCGAGACCATCAACCAGTCGTCGCTGACGCTCAAGCTCGACCGCAGCCGCCCAGTGTTCTATGCCCTGCCCTCGCCCTCGTTGACCGACCTGGCGGTACTCGACCGCGAATGCACCAAAGCAGGGCTGCCACGCCCCGTGCTGCCGGTCGCCGTGGGCACCCTGCACGAGCCGGCCGGGTTCTTCTACCTGACACCCGACCCCGATTGGCTAGGCCGTCAGGACAAAAGCGGTGCCCCACCCACCCTAGAACGCCTGGTCGCGGCCGTGACCCAGCATGCCGAGGAAGATGCGCAGATCATCCCGGTGAGCGTGTTCTGGGGCCAGAGCCCGGCCAGTGAGTCCAGCCCGTGGAAGTTGCTGTTCGCCGACAGCTGGGCAGTCACCGGGCGCCTGCGCCGGCTACTGACCGTGCTGATTCTGGGGCGCAAGACCCGGGTACAGTTCTCCGCACCCATCCACCTGCGTGAACTCGTGCAGCACAACAAAGGCCATGAGCGCACCGTGCGCATGGCCCAGCGCCTGATGCGCGTGCACTTCCGTAACCTCAAGACGGCAGTGATCGGCCCGGACATCTCGCACCGACGCAACCTGGTCAAGGGCCTGGTGCATGCGCCACAAGTGCGCCAAGCCATCAGCGACGAGGCCGAGCGCGAGGGCATCCCGCTGGCCAAGGCCGAGGCCCAAGCGCTGCGCTATGGCAATGAAATCGCCTCGGACTACACCTACACCGCGATCCGCTTCCTCGAAGTGGTACTGAGCTGGTTCTGGAACAAGATCTACGACGGCATCAAGGTCAACCACATCGAGCAGGTGCAAGGCATCGCCCCTGGCCACGAAGTGATCTACGTACCCTGCCACCGTAGCCATATCGATTACTTGCTGCTGTCGTACCTGCTGTTCCGCAATGGCCTCACCCCTCCACACGTGGCTGCCGGCATCAACCTCAACATGCCGGTGGTCGGCAGCCTGCTACGCCGGGGCGGGGCCTTTTTCATGCGCCGCACCTTCAAGGGCAACCCGCTCTATACCGCCGTGTTCAACGAATACCTGCACACGTTGTTCAGCAAAGGGTTCCCGGTGGAGTACTTCGTCGAAGGCGGCCGCTCGCGTACCGGGCGCATGCTGCAACCGCGCACCGGCATGCTGGCGATCACCTTGCGCAGCTTCTTGCGCTCATCACGCACGCCTATCGTCTTCGTGCCGGTGTACATCGGCTATGAGCGCGTACTCGAAGGCCGCACCTACCTGGGCGAATTGCGCGGCGCGAGCAAGAAGAAGGAATCGATCTTCGACATCTTCAAGGTCTTCAGTGCGCTCAAACAGCGGTTCGGCCAGGTCTACGTCAACTTCGGCGAGCCCATCCGCCTGGCCGGTTTCCTCGACGAACAGCAACCCGGCTGGCGTGAGCAAGAGCACGGCCCACAGTTCCGCCCGGCCTGGCTGAACGAAACCACCACACGTCTGGGCGAAACCGTGGCCCGTCGCCTCAATGAGGCCGCGGCGATCAACCCGGTCAACCTGGTGGCCCTGGCACTGCTGTCCACCAGCCGCCACGCCCTCGACGAACGCGCTCTGAGCCGCGTACTGGACCTGTACCTGGCGCTGTTGCGCAAGGTGCCCTACTCGCCCCATACCACCTTGCCGGAAGGTGACGGCCTGGCGCTGATCGAGCATGTGAAAGGCATGAAGCTGCTGGCCGAACAGAAGGACGCCCTGGGCCGCATCCTTTATCTGGATGAAGCCGATGCAGTGCTGATGACCTATTACCGCAACAACGTCTTGCACATCTTCGCCCTGCCAGCCCTGCTGGCCAGCTTCTTCCTCAGCAGCTCACGCATGAGCCGCGAACTGCTGGGCCAGTATGTCAAGGCGCTGTACCCGTACTTGCAGACCGAGCTGTTCCTGCGCTGGACACCAGAACAGCTGGACGAGGTGATCGACCAGTGGCTCGCGGCACTGGTCGAACAAGGCTTGTTGCGCCAGGAAAACGATATGTACCTGCGCCCGGCTCCCAGCTCGCGCCCGTTCGTGTTGCTGACCTTGCTGGCCCGCAACATCACCCAGACCTTGCAGCGGTTCTACATGGCCACCTCGCTGCTGCTCAACAGCGGCCAGCACACCTTGAGTGCCGAAGAACTGGAAGACCTCTGCGTGATGATGGCCCAGCGCCTGTCGATTCTGCATGGCCTGAATGCCCCGGAATTCTTCGACAAGGCCCTGTTCCGCCACTTCATCCAGACGTTGATCGAGCAAGGTGTGCTGCAAGCGGACGCGCAGGGCAAGCTGGGCTACCACGACAAACTTGCCGAGCTGGCCGAAGGCGTGGCCAAACGCGTGCTGTCGGCGGAACTGCGCCTGTCGATCCGCCAGGTGGCCTTGCACCGCGACGACTCCCTGGAAACTTCCACGCTCTGAGGCTTCATCTGCCGCGCAAATCCGCTAAAGTCCCTGGGGTTGGCCACAAGCCAGCGCCAAGGACTACGGAGAATCCATGAAAAAGCTCTTTATGCTGTGTTGTGCATCCCTGCTCGCAGCCTGCTCCAGCCACACCCCGTCGACCCAGGCTAGCCTGGATGGCGAAGTCTTCTACCTGCAGCGCATCGCCCTGCCCCCTGCCGCCACCCTGAGCGTGAGCTTGCAGGACGTGTCGCTGATGGACGCACCGGCAGTGACCCTGGCCAGCCAGGCCGGCCCGATCAAAGGCAACGTGCCGCTGCCGTTCCACCTCACCTACGACCCAGCCCAGGTCAAGCCCGGCCACCGCTATGCGGTCAGCGCGCGTATCGAGCTGGACGGCAAACTGCTGTTCATCAACACCGAACACCACGGCGTGAAGCTCGACGGCAGCGACCCGCAGCCCGTGCGGATCAAAGTCGATCCGGTTCGCTGACACCCGTACATTTCTGTTCACAAGGAACGCTTCATGATCCGCTCCTCCCTGCGCTTCACCACCCTCTGCGCCGGCCTGCTGCTGTCGGCCAGCGCCCTGGCCCTGTCGCTGGGCGACCTGACCCAGAAGGACGCCACCGGTGGCCTGAAAGACGCCCTGACCCAAGGCGCGCAAATTGCCGTCAAGCAACTGAGCACCCCTGGCGGCTTCAACAACAACCCGGATGTGCGCATCGAACTGCCGGGCAACCTCGGCAAGGCCGCCAAGGCCATGAAGATGTTCGGCAAGGGTGATCAGGTCGACGCGCTGGAAACCAGCATGAACAAAGCCGCTGAGGCTGCCGTGCCACAAGCACAGGCAATCCTGGTCGATGCCGTCAAGAAGATGAGCGTGACCGATGCCAAGGGCATCCTCAGCGGTGGCGACGACTCGGCCACCCAGTACCTGAACAAGAGCAGCCGCGAACAGATCCGCGCCAAGTTCCTGCCCATCGTCAAGCAAGCCACCGACAAGGTGGGCCTGGCCCAGCAGTACAACAGCTTTGCCGGGCAGGCGGTGGCATTGGGCGTGGTCGACGCCAAAAGCGCCAGCATCGAAAACTACGTGACCGAGAAGGCGCTGGACGGCCTGTTCGAGATGATTGGCAAGCAGGAGCAGAGCATTCGCCAGAACCCGGCCGAGGCGGCTACCAGCTTGGCCAAGAAGGTATTTGGCGTGCTGTGATGGCCAAGGGGCTGCTTTGCAGCCCATTCGCGGGACAAGCCCACAGATATCCCACTGTTCCTGAGAGCAGTGGGATATCTGTGGGAGCGGGCTTGTCCCGCGAATGGAGGGCAACGCCCTCCCCTGCGATCTTCAGTCTTTCCTGACCCTGAACCACGCCGCATACAACGCCGGCAAGAACAGCAGGGTCAACGCGGTCGCCACAATCAACCCGCCCATGATCGCCACCGCCATCGGCCCGTAGAACACACTGCGCGACAGCGGAATCATCGCCAGCACTGCCGCCAGCGCGGTCAGCACGATCGGGCGGAAACGCCGCACCGTGGCCTCGATGATCGCCTGCCAACGCTCCATCCCCGCCGCGATGTCCTGTTCGATCTGGTCCACCAGAATCACCGAGTTGCGCATGATCATCCCCGCCAGGGCAATGGTGCCGAGCATGGCGACGAAGCCGAACGGCTGGCGGAACACCAGCAGGAACAAGGTCACGCCAATCAAGCCCAGGGGCGCGGTCAGGAACACCATCACCGTGCGCGAGAAGCTGCGCAGCTGGATCATCAGCAAACTCAACACCACCACGATGAACAGCGGCATGCCGGCGTTCACCGATTTCTGCCCGCGCTCGGAGTCCTCCACCGTGCCGCCCACCTCAAGCAGGTAGCCATCCGGCAGTTTGGCCTTGATGGCCTGCAGCGTCGGTTCGATCTGGCGTACCAGCGTCGCGGGCTGCTCCTTGTCATAGATGTCGGCGCGCACGGTCACGGTTGGCAAGCGGTTGCGATGCCAGATGATGCCTTCCTCGAAGCCGTACTC
Source organism: Pseudomonas sp. E1MeOHC2 (assembly GCF_058745025.1). Lineage (NCBI taxonomy): Bacteria > Pseudomonadati > Pseudomonadota > Gammaproteobacteria > Pseudomonadales > Pseudomonadaceae > Pseudomonas > Pseudomonas sp. E1MeOHC2. The sequence continues at coordinate 3,602,351 of NZ_CP196675.1, read as the reverse complement.
CAGCGTCGCCACCTGTGACAGCGCCACGCTCTGACCATTGTCGGTGGGCAACGCCAGGCTGCCGAGGTTAGCCAGCTCGCTGCGTTCCTTGTGGGTGCCACGCAGCAGGATCTCGATCAATTCGTTGTCTTCGCGGTACTGGCTGACCGTGGTGCCGGTCAGCGAGCTCTGCAGGAAGGTCGACAACTGCGTGGTGCTCACCCCGAGGGCGCGCGCACGGTCCTGGTCGATTTCCAGGAACACCGCCTTGCTTGGCTCTTCCCAATCCAGGTGCACGTTCACCACATGCGGGTTTTCACGCACCTTGTCCGCCACTTCGCGGGCCAGGGCACGGGCTACCTCGATGTGCTCGCCGGTCACCCTGAACTGCACTGGGTAGCCCACCGGTGGGCCGTTCTCCAAGCGCGTGACACGGCCCCGCAAGTCGGGGAACTGCTGGTCCATGGTGTTGATCAGCCAACTGCGCAGGCGCTCACGGTCTTCCATCGACTTGGCCAGTACGACGAACTGGGCAAAGCTGGCGGCCGGCAGTTGCTGGTCCAGAGGCAGGTAGAAGCGCGGGGAACCGGTACCGACGTAGGCCACGTAATTGTCGATGCCCTCCTGCTGCTTGAGCAGGGCCTCAAGTTGCTTGACCCGTTCGGCGGTGTTGGCCAGCGATGCACCTTCGGCCAGTTTCAGGTCGACCATCAGCTCTGGGCGCCCGGAGGCCGGGAAGAACTGTTGCGGCACGAAACGGAACAGCAGAATGCTGCCGACAAACGCCGCGATGGTCAGCAGGATGACCGTCTTGCGTCGCCGTACGCACCACTCCACCACACGCCGCACGCGCTGGTAAAACGGCGTGGCATAGGGGTCTGGCGCGTGCCCGTCACTGCCATGGCGCGCTGCATGCAGCTTGGCCAGGTCCGGCAGCAGCCGCTCGCCCAGGTACGGCACGAACACCACCGCGGCAACCCATGAGGTCAGCAGCGCGATGGTCACCACTTGGAAGATCGAGCGGGTGTACTCGCCCGTACTGGAGGCCGCCGTGGCGATAGGCAGGAAGCCCGCCGCCGTGATCAGGGTGCCGGTGAGCATCGGGAAGGCCGTGCTGCTCCAGGCATAGCTCGCGGCCTTGAACCGGTCGTAGCCTTGCTCCATCTTGATCGCCATCATTTCCACGGCAATGATCGCGTCGTCCACCAGCAAGCCCAGCGCCAGTACCAGGGCACCGAGCGAGATCTTGTGCAAACCGATGCCGAAGTAGTGCATGGCGGCAAAGGTCATGGCCAATACCAGCGGGATGGCCAACGCCACGACCAACCCGGTGCGCAGGCCCAGGGAGAAGAAGCTCACCAGCAGCACGATGATCAACGCCTCGACCAGCACCTGGACGAACTCGCCAACGCCAGCCTTGACCGCCGCAGGCTGGTCCGAGACCTTGCGCAGTTCCATACCGGCCGGCAGGTTGTGCGCCAGGCGCTCGAACTCGCCCTCCAAGGCCTTACCCAGCACCAGGATATCGCCGCCGTCCTTCATCGAGACCGCCAGGCCGATGGCGTCCTCACCCATGAAGCGCATGCGCGGTGCGGGTGGGTCGTTGAAGCCCCGGTGCACCTCGGCCACGTCACCAATACGGAAGGTGCGATCGCCTACCCGAATCGGGAACTGGCGGATCTGCTCGACACTGTCGAAGCGCCCGCTCACCCGCAGTTGCAGGCGCTCGCTAGGCGTCTCGAAGAAGCCGGCGGTGCTCACCGCGTTCTGCTCTTGCAGCGCCTGCTGGACGGCCTCCAGTGGCACGCCAAGGGTCGCCAGCTTGAGGTTGGACAGCTCGATCCAGATTTTCTCGTCCTGCAGCCCAACCAGCTCGACCTTGCCGACGTCCTTGACCCGTTGCAGCTGGATCTGGATGCGGTCGGCGTAGTCCTTGAGCACCGCATAGTCGAAGCCCGCGCCGGTCAGCGCATAGATATTGCCGAACGTAGTGCCGAATTCGTCATTGAAGAACGGGCCCTGGATTTCCGGTGGCAGCGTGTGGCGGATGTCCGCGACTTTCTTGCGAATCTGATACCACAGCTCGGGGATATCCTTGGAATGTAGCGAATCGCGGGCCATGAAGGTCACCTGCGACTCGCCTGGGCGGGAGAACGAGACGATCTTCTCGTACTCGCCGGTTTCCATCAGCTTCTTCTCGATGCGTTCGGTGACCTGGCGCGACACTTCCTCGGCCGTGGCGCCGGGCCATACGGTGCGAACGACCATGGCCTTGAAGGTAAACGGCGGGTCCTCGCTCTGGCCCAGCTTGGTGTAGGACATGGCGCCAATGGCAGCCAGCAGGATCATCAGGAACAGTACGATCTGGCGATTGCGCAGCGCCCAGGCGGAAAGGTTGAAACCCATCGGGACTTACTCCTTGGCCGTCAGGTTCACTACACGGTTGGTGCGGTCCACGGGGCGCACCGCCTGCCCCTCGCGCAGCACATGGCCACCGGCGGCGACCACCCAGTCGCCGGGTTTCAAGCCTTCGAGCACTGGGACGCTGTCGGTGCCATAAGGCCCCAGGCGTACCACCGTGCGCTCCAGGCGGCTGTCCTGGTTGACCCGCCAGACATAGGCCTGGCCGTTTTCTGCAGTGACCGCAGACAGCGGCACAGCCAGGGGGATCAGCCCCTCATGGGCGATGAAAATGCGTGCGCTCTGGCCGAGTTCGGCCGGCGCCTTGGCCGAGGTGAACGCGATGCGCGCTGCGAAGGTGCGCGAACGTGGGTCGGCAGCGGGCGAGAGTTCACGGATGCGCCCGTCGAAGCGCTCGCCAGGGTGCGACCACAGCTCCACGCTGACGGCCTGGCCCACGGCGAAACGGGCGAATTGCTGCTCCGGCAGGCCGATGACCACCTCACGCTCGCCATCTGCGGCCAGGGTGAACACGGTTTGCCCGGTGGCGACGACCTGGCCGACTTCGACCTGGCGCTTGGCGATCACCCCAGCCTGCGGTGCACGCAGCACCGCGTACTCGGCCTGGTTGCCGGCCACATCGAACTCGGCCTTGGCTTGCTTCAGGCGGGCCATGCCGGCGCGGTAAAGGTTCTCGGCATTATCGTACTGGGAGTGGCTGACCATCTGCCGGTCCAGCAGCTTCTGGTAGCGATCACGCTCGGCGCGCACCAGCGAAAGATTGGCTTCGGCGGCGGCCAGTTGGGCGCGATTGGCTTCCAGTTGCAAGCGCACATCCTGTGGGTCCAGCTCGGCCAGCGGCTGCCCGGCCTTGACCCGCTGCCCTTCTTCGACCAGGCGCTTGCTGACCTTGCCAGCAATGCGGAAGGCCAGCTCCGGCTCGAAGCGCGCACGCACTTCGCCGGGGTAACTGTCGGCTGCCGCTTCGGCCGGCTGCGGCTGAATCACCAGTGCCGGGCGCGGCGCGGCAGGGGCTGCGGCTTCCTGGCCGCACGCCGCCAGGAACACGGCGAGGGCAGCAGGCAGAGCGATGGACAAGGCATGGCGCAACATGATGAATCCTTTCGCGAAGAGCACGTCGAATATTTATACTGGCGGGTATATTAAATCAGGGATTCGGTGCCGGGAAGGGTGTGCGGTGGTTTTTCCAGGGTAGGGTTTGAGGCTTGTTGCGCCTGTGAGATCGAGCGCCGCCCGCGCGGCGCATCGCGAGCAAGTCGGGGCGCCGAACCGTCGCGCCTACATTTGTTTCGGGCCAATTCTTCCTGGGGCATGGGCGCGCGGTCCCTTGGCACCCGCCTCAATATCGCGTCGGGCCAACAAGGCGGTCGCGCGCCGCCTTCACAGGCGTAACTGGCCCGAAACAAATGTAGAGACTCTGTGGGAGCGGGCTTGGCCCGCGAACACCGGCGAAGCCGGTGCCATGCACCGCGTGGCCTCATTCGCGGGGCAAGTCGGACCGCCGCATCGCCGCTCCCACAATGACCACTGCTCTCTGCGTAACAGTGCAACCCAGGGTACTGTTTGCTCAGGCCGGTTCGCTGATGCTGGCCTGTTCGGCCAGGCGGCTCAGGTCGCGATAACCGGCAGCCGGGTGACTGGCAGGCAGGCGCGGGCCATCGCCAAACAGTTTTTCGCGCAGCGTACCCGGGCGGTATTCGGTCTTGTAGGCGCCTCGCTGCTGCAGCTCGGGCACCAGCAGGTCGACCACGTCGCGGAAGGTCTCGTGGGCCAGGGCATACGCCAGGTTGAACCCATCGACGTCGGTTTCCTCGACCCAGGCTTGCAACGCGTCGGCGACCGTTTGCGCACTGCCGACGATCAACGGGCCGAAGCCACCGATGCCCACCCAGTCGGCCAGCTCCTGCACCGTCCACTGCTTGTTCGGGTCGGCGGTGGAGAACGTTTCAACCGCCGACTGGATGGCGTTGGTATGGATATGCTTGAGCACCTGGTCGGGCTGGTACTGGCTGAAGTCGATGCCGGTCCAGCCGGAGATCAGTGCCAGCGCGCCTTCGTAACTGGTGTACGACTTGAGCTCCTGCCACTTGGCCTGCGCCTTGGCATCGGTTTCGTCTACGATTACCGTCTGCAAGTTGAAGATCAGCACCTTGCGCGGGTCGCGCCCCGCCTCAGCCGCGCGACGGCGGATGTCGGCCACGGTCTTTTTCAAGGTCACCTTGGAAGGCGCGGCGACAAACACGCATTCGGCATGACCGGCGGCAAAACCCTTGCCACGGCTCGATGCGCCGGCCTGGTAGAGCACCGGTGTACGCTGGGGCGATGGCTCGCAGAGGTGGATACCAGGGACCTGAAAATGCTTGCCGTGGTGGCGGATCTCGTGGACTTTGCGCGGATCGCTGAACACACCGCGCTCACGGTCGCGCAGCACGGCGTCGTCCTCCCAGCTGCCTTCAAACAGCTTGTACAGCACTTGCAGGTATTCGTCGGCGTAGTCGTAGCGCGCATCGTGGTCGCTCAGTGCCTTCTGCCCCAGGTTGCGGGCGCCGCTGTCGAGGTAGGAGGTGACGATGTTCCAACCGATGCGGCCCTTGGTGAGGTGGTCCAACGTCGAAAGACGGCGAGCGAAGGGGTAAGGGTGCTCGAAAGTCAGCGAGGCGGTCAGGCCAAACCCGAGGTGCTCGGTAACCAGCGCCATTGGCGTGATCAGCGCCAGCGGATCGTTGACCGGTACCTGGGCGGCCTGGCGAATGGCCGCGTCGCCATTGCCGCCAAGCACATCGTAGATGCCGATGACATCGGCAATGAAGATACCGTCGAACTTGCCGCGCTCCAGCAGCTTTGCAAGGTCGGTCCAGTAGTCCAGGTCCTTGTACTCCCACGCACGGTCCTTGGGGTGTCGCCAAAGGCCGGGGGACTGGTGGCCGACACAGTTCATCTCGAAGGCGTTGAAACGGATTTCGCGTGGCATGGTCACTCCTGTTCGATAGGCTTGGCACCTGTCCGGCGCCCTTGAGGGGCTATCAACACAATTCATGCCAATAAAATATTTGTTTAATTTCAATGATTTAGGCCGAACATAAGCGGATCGTGTGGCCGTATGACGACATCACTGCTGATCAACTGTCCAGTGACAGACAGCACGTATTGCATGGAGGCTTTCGCCCCAACGCGTCCGACCCGCTAAGATGAGCGACTCTTCAACCAGATACAGACTCCAATGCACAACGACGCACCCATCGGACCAGGTCGCCCCAAGGACCTGGCCAAGCGCGAGGCGATCCTCGAAGCGGCCAAGACGCTGTTCCTCAGCCTTGGCTACGCCAACACCAGCATGGATGCGGTCGCTGCGGCGGCAGGTGTTTCAAAACTTACGGTCTACAGCCACTTCAACGACAAGCAGACGTTGTTCGGCTCGGCGGTCATGGCGACCTGCCAGGGCCAACTGCCGGACCTGTTGTTCGAGTACCCCGAGGGTGCTGCGCTGGAGGATGTGCTGCTGACCATCGCCCGCGGCTTCCAGGCGCTGATCAGCAGCGACGAGTCAGTCAAGCTGAGCCGGCTGATCTTCGCGCTTGGCAGCCAGGACCCAGGGTTTGGCGAGTACTTCTACGAAGCCGGGCCCAAGCGCGTGCTGGCGGGGATGGAAGCGCTGCTGCGCGGGGTGGATCAGCGCGGATTGCTACACATCGACAACCCGTTGCGCGCCGCGGAGCACTTCTTCTGCCTGGTCAAGGGCGCGCCGGATTACCGGTTGCTGCTGGGGTGCGCCGGGCCGTTGGAAGGGGATGAGGCCGAGGCGCATGTGCGTGAGGTAGTGGGGGTGTTCATGCGGGCGTTCCGGCCTTAGGCCTTCAGCGTTTTCTTCGGATAAATGTCATACCGGCTCGACTTGCCTTCCAGGCTGTGGCTCGGCTTCGGCCCGTCGATGATCGGCGCCTTGCGCGGCCGCTTCACCACTACCCGATGGCTGGCCAGCGCCAGGGCGGCTTCGAGCAACGCCGGGGCATCCAGGTCATCACCGACCAATGGCCGGAATACGCGCATCTCCTTCTTCACCAGTGCGCTTTTGTCCCTGTGCGGGAACATCGGGTCGAGGTAGATCACCTGCGGCGGCTCCCCTTCCCAGGTGCGCATGCGCTCGATGGCATTGCCGGTCAGCAGGCGCATGCGCCCGACGATCGGGCCCACCTCTTCATCCGCACGACCCCGCGCCAGGCCGTCTTCCAACAACGCAGCAATCAGCGGCTGGCGCTCGATCAGGGTCATCTGGCAGCCCAGGCTGGCCAGCACGAAGGCATCCTTGCCAAGCCCCGCAGTCGCGTCGAGCACTTGCGGCCGAACACCTTGGGCAATACCGACCGCCTTGGCGATCATCTGCCCGTTGCCACCGCCAAACTGGCGCCGGTGCGCGGCCTGGCCTTCGACGAAGTCGACACGCACCGGCCCAGGCGCCTGTGGGCCCAACTGCTGGACCTGCAAGCCTTCAGCGCCCACCTGCACGGCAAAGCCGGCGGCATCGTCCTGCAGCGGCAGGCCCAGGCGCTCGGCCCACGCCGTGGCTTTTTCCGCATACTCAGCCGACATCGCTTCGACCCTGATACCTGCGCCTTGCTCTTCCATCGTCCACACCTAAAAAATCAAACCAAGCCTTAATGAATCGGCAACCACGGCCGATACAGGCAATATCCCGCTATTCTGCCAGAGCACAACGCGCGCGACTGCCATGACAGATACTCTTCCCATCGGTTTGACCTACCTGTCGCCTGTCGGCCACTACGGTCAACAGAATACCCAGACACTCGGGGGCGTCAGCCACCTGTGGCAGGATTTCTTTGCCCGCGCCATGGCCGAGCAGCAGGAAGAGCCCGCAGACACTATCAGCCAGTCGTTCGTCCAGTACGATCAGGACAGCGGCGAGCCAATTGGCGGTGCCAGAGCGCTGGCGCTGATCGATGCCCAGCGCGCCTGCAAAGTGCAGGACACCGAAGTCGCACCGCCCGAGCCGTTGTTCCTGCCCAAGGCCGAGCTGGAAGCGCATTTGCTGGAGCCCGCCGCCGAACCGTTCAGCGCCATCGAACTGATCGAACAACAGCGCGACCTGGACCTGAGCAACAGCTGGTTGCGCCCGGTGGTCATGAGCCAGGGCCACCCACTTGCCGAGCCTGGCCCAGGCCCCTCCCCGCGCCCGCTGTTCCTGCCTATCGCCGAGTTCGAGAGCAACCTGCTGGACCCGGCCCCCGAACCCTTCGACGAAACCACCCTGGCCAAGCAGCAAAACGACCTGGAGTTCGACATCCACTGGGCGCGCCCGGTGGTGCTGAACAACGTTCGCGCGTACGCGTGAAGCTGCAGGGGCTCAGCGGCAGATCTGCCAGGCCCAGTAGCAGCGCCAGCAAGGCACGCACGGCGAATCAGCGGCGGAACAGGTCGTTGAGCTGAGCGAAGGGCAGCGCCTGTTCGCCATAGCCGAACGTGCCCTCATCGCGAATCTCCAGCGCGGCCCGATGGAAGGCCCCCAGTGCCGCACGGGCCAGCGACGAGCCGACGCTGATGCGCCGAACACCCAGGTCCTGCAACTGATTGACGCTCAGCGTCACGCCTGCCATCCCCATCAGCACGTTAACCGGTTTAGGCGCCACCGCCTGCACCACCGCGCGGATCTCTTCGACGGTGCGCAGCCCAGGCGCGTAGAGCACATCAGCACCCGCCTCGGCATAGGCTTGCAGGCGCAGGATGGTGTCGTCCAGGTCCAGGCGCCCATGCAGCAGGTTTTCTGCACGGGCGCAGAGGGTGAACGGAAAAGGCAGGCTGCGCGCAGCCTGAACCGCCGCGCGAACGCGCTCGACCGCCAGGCCGTGGTCGTAGATAGGCGCGTCGTTGCGCCCGGTGGCGTCCTCGATAGAGCCCCCCACAAGACCCGCCTCGGCGGCCCGCAGGATGGTCTGTGCACAGTCTTCAGGCAGGTCGCCAAAGCCGTTCTCAAGGTCGGCGGCAACCGGCAGGGCCGTGGCATCGACGATTGCCCCGGCGTTATCCAGGGTTTCGTCCAGGCTCAAGGCACCTTCGGCATCCGGCCGGCCCAAGCAGAACGCCAAGCCCGCGCTGGTCGTGGCCAGCGCCTCGAAGCCCAGGCTGGCCAGCAGCTTGGCAGAACCGGCATCCCACGGATTGGGGATGACGAAGGCGCTATCGCGCTCGTGCAGGGCCTTGAAGGCTTCGGCTCGCAGGGTTTGCACATCCATGGTCTCAACCTCAGGCAGTCAGGAGTGGTCAGAGTAGTCCCAGTTGTTCGACCTCGGGGGCGCGTGGCAATTCCGGTAACGGTGCAAGGCCAGGCAGGCGCTGCATCAGACGCTGGTGAAAACGCTGGGCCAAGGCCGCAGCCAGGCGGTTATCCGAGGTGTGCAGAAAGATGTAGGGGCTGCGGCCTTCCTCGATCCAGCTGGCCACCTTGGCTACCCAGGGCGTCAGAAAGGCTTCGTTGGCTTCAAGTTGCGGGTGGCCGATGAAACGAACCTGGGGATGTTGGCTGAACGCGGCCGGGCGCGGCGGCACCTTGGGTTTCTTGGCCTGGGCATGCAGCACGGCGGGTTCGCGCGATGTGCAACTGAACAAGGCCCGTGGGTCGAGGCAGATGCGCTCGACACCCCGTTCGAGCAGTAGCCGATTCAGCAGCCGCTCCTCCTCTCCCCGCGCAAAAAAGGCGTCGTTACGCACTTCAACGGCCACAGGTACGCGTACTTCATCCAGGAAGTGGCTGAGTTCTGCCAAACGCGAAGGCCCGAACACGGCAGGCAGTTGCAACCAGTAGGGCGATACCCGCGCACCCAGCGGCGCCATCAAACGCGTGAAGGTGATCGCCGCGTCCAGTTGATCGCGCAGGTCCGCTGCGTGGCTGACCTCGCGGGGGAACTTGGCGGTGAAACGAAAGTGCGCCGGCATGGCCTGTGCCCAGCGCGCCACGGTGGCCGGGGCTGGGCTGGCGTAGAAGGTGGTGTTGCCCTCGACCGCGTTGAACACCTGGCTGTAGAGACCCAGGTATTCACTGGCTCGGGCATCGGCGGGGTACAGGTAATCGCGCCAGGCGTTTTCGCTCCACGACGGACAACCCAGAAAATAAGGCAGAGGTGAGGGATTCATCCCTCAAATGTACAGGTCGAGCCCCAGTACTTCCATGTCCCAATCGTTGAAACCGGCTGTGCTCAGGTAGCTGGCCAGTGCGGTTGCAGTGCGCCGGTCACGGGCGCGAGGGAAGATCATGTCTTGCTGACGGGCTGGCAGGCCACCGCTGCGACGGCGAATGGCGGCCTCATGGGCAACTTCGCCTTGCTCGACGTTTTCGATAACGTCGGCATCTTCGATTGCCTCGTCGCGCACCGCCGCTTTGCGCGGTGTGCGCTTGACCGGATAGGACTGCGATGAGAAACCGTCGATACGCATGGCGTGAACACTCAGGACCAATGATGGCAATTTAGCAGCATCAGAGTTCCGTCGCTAATGCTCGAGTGATAACTGGACCACAGTTCGCGCGAAAGGTTTTATCGTCAGTGGCGATAACCGACGAACAACACTCAGCGCTTCTTGGGTGTGGCGACATTATCGCGCAAGTACACCGGTTGCGCCTGTTCGGCGCTGATTGCCTCGCCGCGCGCCCAGGCAAAGCAGGCCAGGCTGAGGATGTCCAGAGCATTGGGCAAGGCCGCGGCATTGCTGGCAGCGACCTGCACTGCCAGTCGCTCGGCATACCCCCAGCCGGTGCCTGCACCGAACCACTCGCCCGTGCTGGCGTCGGGCAACGCCACGCGCTCGGGCGGCAGTACCGCTTCCTGGCCGATCAGGCGCATTTCGCCGGCGGTTGCCTGGTAGCAGCCCCAGTACACCTCATCCATGCGCGCATCGATGGCGGCAGCCACCTGCTGCACGCCCTGTTCACGAAATGCCCCTTGCGCCAACGCGGCCAGGTTGGATACCGGCAGTACCGGGCGCTCAAGCGCGAACGCCAGGCCCTGAACCACACCGATGGCGATCCGCACACCAGTGAAGGCGCCTGGGCCACGGCCAAATGCGATGGCATCCAGTGCATTCAAACCTACGCCCGAATCAGCCAGCAGTTGCTTGATCATCGGCAGCAGCTTTTGCGCATGCTGACGCGGGATCACCTCGTAATGGCTGGTTACCTTGCCGTCATGCAACAGGGCGACGGAACAGGCTTCGGTGGCGGTATCCAGGGCCAGCAGGGTGGTCATCGAACGGGTTTCCAGGTGCAGGGAAAAGAGCGCCAGTATAAACGACAACGGCCCGCAAGCGGGCCGTTGTGATGCAAGGCGTGGATCAGCTCAGGGCTGCCAGCACCTTGGCAGTGATGGCGTCGACCGAGCCGACACCTTCGATGTGGCTGTACTTGGGCTTGCCAGCATTGGCAGCCGACAGCGTCTGGTAGAACTCGACCAGCGGTTTGGTCTGGGTGTGGTAGACCGACAGGCGATGACGCACGGTTTCTTCCTTGTCGTCGTCGCGCTGGATCAGGTCTTCGCCCGTCACATCGTCCTTGCCTTCCACTTTCGGCGGGTTGTACTGAATGTGGTAGGTGCGGCCCGAGGCCAGGTGCACGCGGCGACCGGCCATACGGCCGACGATTTCTTCATCGTCAACAGCGATTTCGACCACGGCATCAATGTCGACACCGGCGGCGACCATCGCTTCGGCCTGCGGAATGGTGCGTGGGAAACCGTCGAACAGGCAGCCGTTGGCGCAATCCGGCTGGGCGATGCGCTCCTTGACCAGGCTGATGATCAGCTCGTCGGAGACCAGCTGGCCAGCATCCATGACTTTCTTCAGTTCCAGGCCCAGGGGGGTGCCGGCCTTGACGGCAGCACGCAGCATGTCACCGGTGGAGATCTGGGGAATACCGAACTTTTCGGTGATGAACTTTGCCTGAGTACCTTTACCGGCCCCGGGAGCTCCCAGCAGAATTACGCGCATCTCGTGCTCCTCAAATTTTTTTATGAAATTCAATGGATTCGGCAAACAGGGCCAAGTCCGGAAAATCGGGTATGACCATAAATCGGTCAGAAGGCTGCTCAAGATACACAGCGCCCGGCAGCCATACAAGCGTCCCAAAGTTGCAGGAATGCGCCACTTGCGACCTGCGCGGCAGGCGGTTGCGCTCGGCGCAACCGCCCTGCCCGTCCTTTGTTACCTCCCTGGCTGCAGCCACCCTAAGCGAGCCACGGGTAGCCTTAGCCTGTGTTGCGCAGGCCTGCGGCAATGCCCGCCACGGTAACCAGCAAGGCCTGTTCCAACGGGCTGTCCAGAGCGGCTTCGCGGCTGCGCGAGCGCGCCAGCAGCTCGGCCTGAAGGCGGTGCAGCGGGTCCAGGTAAGTGTTGCGCAGGCTGATGAATTCCAGGGTCTCGGGGCTGTGCGCCAGTAGCACCGGCTGCCCGGTCAAGCCCAGTACCACTTGGCAAGACTGCGACAATAGGTCGCGCAGATGCACACCTAAAGGAAGCAGATCCGGTTGCACTAGACGTTCGTCGTAGGCCTCGGCGATTTGTGCATCGGCCTTGGCCAGTACCATCTCCAGCATATCGATGCGGGTACGGAAGAACGGCCATTGCTCGCGCATCTGCGCCAACAGCTCGCCCTGGCCGCGTTGCAAGGCATTGTTCAAGGCGGTTTCCCAGCCCAGCCAGGCGGGTAGCATCAGGCGCGTCTGGGTCCAGCCGAAGATCCACGGAATGGCCCGCAAGCTCTCGATACCGCCAGCGCGGCGCTTGGCCGGGCGGCTACCCAGCGGCAGGCGGCCCAACTCCTGCTCCGGCGTCGACTGGCGGAAATACTCGACGAAATCGGGGTTGTCCCGCACCACGCTGCGGTACGCCTGCACGCCATCGCCTGCCAGTTGGTCCATGACCTCACGCCAGGCAGGCTGCGGTGGCGGCGGCGGTAACAAGGTGGCCTCAAGCACCGCTGCCAAATACAAGTTGAGGTTTTGCTCAGCGATGCCAGGCAAACCGAACTTGAAGCGGATCATTTCGCCCTGCTCAGTGGTACGGAAACGCCCGGCCACCGAACCTGGAGGCTGTGACAGGATCGCCGCGTGGGCTGGGCCGCCGCCACGGCCAACGGTGCCACCACGGCCGTGGAACAGCAGCAGCTCGACCTGATGCTCGCGGCAGATGCGTACCAGGGTTTCCTGAGCCCGGTACTGCGCCCAGGCTGCCGCCGTGGTGCCGGCGTCCTTGGCCGAGTCGGAATAGCCGATCATCACTTCCTGCGGCCCGCGCAGCCCGGCGCGATAGCCCGGCAGGCCAAGCAGGCGCTGCATCACCGGGCCTGCGTTATCCAGGTCGGCCAAGGTCTCGAACAGCGGCACCACGCGCATCGGCCGGGTCAACCCGGCTTCCTTGAGCAGCAGCTGCACGGCCAGCACATCCGAAGCAGCACCGGCCATGGAGATGACATAAGAGCCCAGCGAAGCCGCCGGGGCAGCGGCAATTTCCCGGCAGGTGGCCAGCACTTCGGCAGTTTCCGCCTGGGGCTGGAAATGCCCAGGCAGCAACGGCCGACGGTTTTTCAGTTCGGCCAGGAGAAACGCGATGCGTTGCTCTTCATCCCAATCGGCATAGCGCCCCAAGCCCAGGTAATCGGTGATCTCGGTCAGCGCATCACGGTGGCGGGCGGCGTCCTGGCGCACGTCCAGGCGCCCCAGGTACAGGCCGAACGTCACAGCACGGCGCAGGCAGTCGAGTAGCGGGCCTTCAGCGATCACGCCCATGCCGCATTCATGCAGCGACTGGTAACACAGCTCCAACGGTGCGATCAGGTCGCGGTTGTCCACCAACACGTCGGCACTGGCGGGCTGGCTGCTGGTCAAGGCGAGCTGCGCCCAGGCACGGGTCGCGCGCAGGCGCTCGCGCAATTGCTTGAGCACGGCGCGGTAGGGTTCGGCGCTGTCGCCGACACGCTCGCGCAGCGCGCTGCTGGCCTGTTGCATGGACAGCTCAGCAGCCAGGGCGTCGATATCACGCAGGAACAGGTCGGCAGCCATCCAGCGCGCCAGCAACAGGACTTCACGGGTTACCGCCGCCGTGACATTGGGGTTGCCGTCCCGGTCGCCGCCCATCCACGAGGCAAAGCGGATGGGCGCGGCCTCCAGCGGCAGGCGCAGACCGGTGGCGTCGTGCAGCGCCTTATCGACCTTGCGCAGGTGGTTGGGGATGGCCTGCCACAAGGAGTGTTCGATCACCGCGAAGCCCCACTTGGCCTCGTCCACGGGGGTTGGCCGGGTGCGGCGGATCTCTTCGGTGTGCCAGGCTTCGGCGATCAGCCGGCGCAGGCGTTCACGCACCTGCTGGCGTTCGGCGGGGGTCAGGTCGCGATGGTCCTGGGCCGCCAACTGCGCGGCGATGGCGTCGTATTTCTGGATCAAGGTGCGCCGCGCAACCTCGGTGGGGTGCGCGGTCAGTACCAGTTGGATGTCCAGCTTGGCCAGTTGCCGGGCCAGGGCGTCGTTGCCATGCCCGGCCTGCTTCAGGCGTGCCAGCAGCTCAGGCAGCACGCGTGCCTCGAAGGGCTCTGGCTGGTCGGCATCGCGACGGCGGATCAACTGATACTGCTCGGCCATGTTGGCCAGGTTGAGAAACTGGTTGAACGCCCTGGCCACCGGCAGCAAGTCTTCATCGGCCAGGTCCGCCAAGGTCGAGCTCAATTGCTCGCCGGCGACGCGGCGGTCGGCCTTGGCGCTGTGCCGGATGTCCTCGATCTTCTGCAAAAACGCATCGCCATGCTGCTGACGAATGGTCTCGCCGAGCAGCTCCCCCAACACATGGACATCTTCACGCAAACGCACATCGATATCGGTCATTGGCCCTCTCTGTCGCGCAGCTTTGGCGCACCCGTTCAGGAAACAGCACTGGGCCAAGAGTGCCCCCAGCCGAGCGGCCATGGCAAGCCGTGATCGGCAAAGCAAACTAAAGTGCAAGCAGAGCACTCCGATGCAATGCAGCCTTTCGAGGCGTTGACAGAGGTCATCATGAAAATCCGTGAACTCGCCCAGCACTGGGAACAGAATGCCGCAGGTACCCTGAGCCGCACCGGCCATGTGCTGCATCTGGACTTGGAGTCCGAGGCGCGCCTGGCCGCGCTGATCGACATGTACCCCAAGCGTACCGCCGAAGAATTGCTTGGCGAACTGGTGGCGGCGGCCCTGGAGGAACTGGAAGCCAGCTTCCCTTATGTGCAGGGGCGCCAGGTCATCGCCACCGATGAAGAGGGCGACCCTCTGTTCGAAGACATTGGCCCTACCCCGCGCTTTCTGTCCTTGTCCCGCCGCCACCTGCACGACCTGAGCAGCACCGCTGGCGACAGCGAAAAATAACCACCCAGCACATTATTCCGGGCCTGCAAGGCCCGGAATACCCCGCATGACGCTGAAAGTTCCGGGCAAAACTCACTGACCAATCAGTCAGAAAAACTTATCCGTTTACGGCATTTTTTTCTGAACTATTCGAAAAACGCCCCAGTCCGAGCAAATAGCCATCACGCTAAAACCCTGCACACTGCCCTCGTGCACCGTTCAGCTGAAGCAACGGCAACTGTCAGGGATTGAGCGATGGACTGCTACGGACATCGTCGTTATCAGGAGTGATCCAATGGAGCTGACCACCATGAAGACCCGCACTTTCAAACCGTCATCCACTCATGTGCGCGGGTTCAAGCTGGCCGCGCTGGCCCTGGGCAGTAGCCTGGTCCTGGCCGGCTGTGCGGGCAACCCGCCCACCGAGCAGTA
Organism: Pseudomonas sp. E1MeOHC2; assembly: GCF_058745025.1. Lineage (NCBI taxonomy): Bacteria > Pseudomonadati > Pseudomonadota > Gammaproteobacteria > Pseudomonadales > Pseudomonadaceae > Pseudomonas > Pseudomonas sp. E1MeOHC2. Next base: position 3,587,157 of record NZ_CP196675.1, on the reverse strand, counting down.
TGCCGTTACCCAATCCGCCGTGAACTCTGCCGTCAGTGCTGGCGGTACCGAGTACGCCGCCGTGGAGATGAAAGCGGCCCAGGACAAGTTCAAGCAAGCCGAAATCGCCATGCACGACAAGCAGTACGACGACGCCAAGCGTCTGGCCGAACAGGCTGAATGGGACGCCCGCCTCGCGGAACGCAAGGCTCAGGCGGCCAAGGCCCAGAAGGCTGTGCAGGATGCCCGCCAGGGCGTTCAGGACGTACGTGAGGAAGGCCTGCGCAGCGCTCAGTGAGCCCTGCCCCGCCACCCTTAGCCTTCGCACTCGATCAAAGGATGAACACTATGCGCAAACACGTCATGATTCCCGCCCTGCTGGCCCTGAGCGTCGGTCTTGCAGCCTGCTCGCACGACCCGAACGCCAACCTTGAGTCGGCCCGCACCAACTTCTCCGCGCTGCAGAGCGACCCGCAGTCGAGCAAGGTCGCCGCGCTGGAGACCAAGGATGCCCAGGACTGGCTGAACAAGGCCGACAAGGCCTACATGGATCGCGAGGACCAGAAAAAGGTCGATCAACTCGCCTACCTGACCAACCAGCGTGTTGAAGTCGCCAAGCAGACCATTGCCCTGCGCACCGCCGAAGGCGAACTGAAAAACGCCTCTGCCCAGCGCGCCCAGGCCAAACTGGATGCCCGTGATGCGCAGATCGCCAAGCTGCAGGACAGCCTCAATGCCAAGCAGACCGACCGCGGTACGCTGGTGACCTTCGGCGACGTCCTGTTCGACTTCAACAAGGCCGAGCTCAAGAGCAACGCCTACCCCAACGTCACCAAGCTGGCCCAGTTCCTTCAGGAAAACCCGGAACGCAAGGTGATCGTAGAGGGCTACACCGACAGCGTCGGCTCGTCCAACTACAACCAGACCCTCTCCGAGCGTCGCGCCGGTGCGGTGCGCATGGCACTGGTACGCGCGGGTGTCGACCCGGCGCGGATCGTCGCCCAGGGTTATGGCAAGGAGTACCCGGTGGCTGACAACGGCAGCAACTCGGGCCGTGCGCAGAACCGTCGGGTGGAGGTGACCATCTCCAATGACAACCAGCCAGTGGCACCGCGTTCGGTGAGCCAGGTGCAGTAAGCTGACTCGATTCAAAGAAAAACCCCGCCGTGATGGCGGGGTTTTTCATTTGTCGGCAAAATAAAAGGCACCTTTAAAAGCACTCTTTAAAGATCTATAGTCGTGTCATCAATAACTGCATTCACGGGTTGATACAACTATGACCTACCCGGTTCTAGCCGATCTGGCAGCATCCATCACTGACCTGAAAAAGGACCCCATGGGCACGATCCGTGAAGCGGCTGGTGAAACGGTGGTCATCCTAAATCGCAACGAGCCGGCGTTCTATGCAGTACCACCAGAACGTTACGAAGCGATGATGGAGTTGATCGACGACATGCAACTGGCTGAGCTGGTACGCCAGCGACGTGGCGAGCCCACCGTGAAAGTGGATATTGATGAGCTCATCGCCCAAGCCCAAGGCAGCAAAAAACCACAGCCTTGAATTCAATATTCGGGCACAGAGGGAATTCAGAAAACTGGATAGCCAACTGCAAATCCAGTTTGCGCGAAAGCTCAAAGAGCGCTTGGCGCAGCCCAGGGTGGACAAGGACAAATTGTCCAGCATGCCCGACTGCTACAAGATCAAGCTGAGGTCATCGGGCTATCGCCTGGTTTATCAGGTTATCGATGAGCGAGTGGTGGTCATCGTCATCGCTGTAGGCAAGCGAGAAAGAAGCGATGTGTACGATGCGGCAAAGTCTCGCTTGATGTGATGTTTTGACTGTTCCGGCCCTTTCGCGGGCTATGCGTCGTTCGTGAGATCAACGGGGTACCTGTGGGAGCGGGCTTGCCCGCGAAAGGGCCGGAACGGCAACGACAGAATTCAGGTTACTGCACCTGCTGCGGCGTCTCCTCCCCCATGCAGCGCACCGCACGCTTGCGGTTGTCGACCAACACGCCGGTCAGGCCTTTCTGTTGCATGTCGAACAACACCAGCACGCCATCCACGCACTGGGCCACCTGCGGCGCAGGCTCCAGGGAAACCTTGTAATCCTCGCCCGGCACGGTCTTGAGCATGGTGAAATCCTGCAGCAACAGGGCGTCTTCAGGCTTGGCGAAATGCAGGTAACCGTAGTACCACAAAGCCCCCACCGTCACGATGATGCTGCCGACGCCGGTCAGGATCAGCGGGATGGCGTTGCGTTCTTCACTCATTGCTTGTTCTTCTCGTCAGGGTAATTGGGCACTTCGGCAAGCCGCCGCAGGCCGTTGAAATGACTCGGGTCATCAAGAAAGCGCAGCATCACCTGGCGCCACACCGGGTCGGCGAAGGTCTGCACATGGCCACCACGGGTCAGTTGCAGGACCCGCGGCGGCGGTGCGTGCTGGTACAGGCGGATGCCGTTGTCCAGTGGCACCAGGCGGTCGTCGATGCTGTGGAAGAACAGCTTCGGCGGGCTGTCCAGTCGCTCGACCGAACCAATCGCGCTGTCGCCGTCCGGCACCAGCCACGACAGGGGCACTTGCAGTGGCCAGGTCATCCACGAGGTACTCAGGGCAAAGCGCCCGACCGCACGGTAACTGGCCGGCACGCCATCGAACACCAGCGCACTGAAGCGCTGGCGCTGCTCGGGGTGGGCCGCCAGGTAGTGAATAGCCATGGCGCCGCCCAGGCTCTGCCCCAGCAGCACCAGCGGCTTGCCCTGGACCTCGGGCGCTTTGTCCAACCAGGCTATGGCCGCCGCGATGTCTTCATAGACCTCGGGCAAGCTCGGCTTGCCGTGGGACAGCCCATAGCCCCGGTAATCGATCATCAGCACCTGGTAGCCCTGCTCCGGCAGCCAGTAGCTGCCCCCCAGATGGCCCGCCAGGTTGCCGCCGTTACCATGCAAGTGCAGCACGGTGCCCTTGAGCTCGACGCCGGCCTTGGCCGGCAGCCACCAACCATGCAGGCGCACGCCATCGGCGGTGGTCAGGGCGACGTCACGGTAGTCGAGCTTGGCCCGTTCCGGGGTAAAGGGTTGGCCGGGCTCAGGGTAGAACAGCAGGCTACTGCAACCGGCCAGGCCCAGCAGGAGTACCCCGAGGGCCAGCAGGCGGCAGCATTCAGAGAATGTTCGCGTAGTCGGCTTCAATGCGATCCAGGCTCAGGTGGTTGAGGAAGTTGGAGAAACACATCCAGGCCGACAGCGCGTTGAGGTCACGGAACTGTTCGGGCAGGTACTTGGGTGGCTCGACCAGCCCTTCCTCGACCAGTTGGCGAAGGGTGCGCATGTCTTCCAGGGTGGTCTTGCCACAGAACAGCAGCGGGATCTGCTCGAGCTTGCCCTTCTTCACGGCCAACTGAATATAGTTGTAAACCATGATGAAGCCCTTGAGGTAGGACAAGTCCTTGGTGAATGGCAACCCGTTGGGCACCGAGCCGCGGAATACCCGGCTGGCGTTGCTGTAGCTCTGCGCCATTTCAAAGCCCTGGGCACGGAAAAACTCGAACACCTGGAGGAAATCGGCGCCCTCCTCGACCATGTGGATGGCGCGTGTACGGTTGGTGAGCTTGCGCAGCCGGCTAGGGTAGGACGCGAAGGCGATCACCTCCATGAGAATCGCCAGCCCTTCCTGAGTCACCGTTGACGAGGGTGGCCCTTTGGCCAGGAAGGTGCAGATCGGCTGATTGAGGCCGTTCAACGTAGTCCCCACATGCACCAGCCCCTCATGCACCTCCAGCGCACGCACATCGCGGCTGTTGAACATGGCATCGGCGCGCACCTTGATGTAGTCGGCACCTGCCGCCGCATCGGCGACGATGCCGTCGGACTCGAACACGCGGATGGTTTCCTCGGCCTCGCCGAACACCTTGTTCAGGCGGCGCTGGAGGATGTCCACGGCCTCCTTGGCGGTCAGGTTCTTTGGCTCGTCCTTGAGGTCGCCACGGCCATCGATGTTGTTCAGGTAGTCCGAGAGCATCAGACCCAGGTCGGCCAGGGTCGGGTCACCGGCGTGGAAGGCGTCGGACGCCGCGCCGTAGAGCTCCTGCGAGATCAGCCCGAAGTCCTCGGTGCCGCGCGCTTCGAGCATGCGCACCACCATGCGGTATTCCTTGCACATACGCCGCATGATCTGCCCGACCGGGTTGAACTGGCCCAACTGGCGGGTGATGTCGCGCTCGATGTTCTGGAATTCGGCCTTTACGGCATTGGAGTCGAACGACAGCGGGCGCGACTGGTAATAGGCGCGGTCTACGGCGGGTGGCTCCTTGCCCTTGGCCTTGAGGAAGCCGTGGCGGATGTTGTCGTCCCATTTCACCGCATCGAGCACACGAATGGGGGTCTGCGCCGCGACGATGCGGTCTGACAGTGCGCGTATGGTTTGCTGGTACTCGTCCACTTCGAATCCTTACTCAAGGGCCTCTTCGCGGGCAAGCCCGCTCCTACAGGTACTGCGCTGCCCTCAGGTACGGTGCCACCCCTGTGGGAGCGGGCTAGCCCGCGAAGAGGCCAGTACAGGCAACTACTTGCCGCTGCGCTGGAAGCGTGCCACCTCGACGAACAGGTCGGAGTTGGCCGGGTCGTCCAGGTACGCCAGCACCCGCGCCGAGGGGCTGTCGATCAGCACGCCCTCGCCGTTGTCTTCCGGCACTTCGGTATTGCGCCCGGTCAGCTCTTTGTTCTTCACCGCCTGCTGCACCTGTTCGACATCGAGGTTGTATACCACCAGTTCCTTGCCATCGACGACTTCGAAACCGCCAATCAGGAAATTGCCGCCCAGGCGCTTGGGCACGCCGGCTGAGAGGTACCAGCGATTGCCGTGGCGCGACACGGTGAAGACGTACTCTTCCGGGGCCTTGCCCTTGGCCGTGGCCACCGCCTTGTAGGCATCGCCGCCGCTGCGGCTGATGACCAGCTTCAGCGGCTCGCCCCAGGCATCCTTGCTGCTCCACTTGCCGAGCAGGGCCTTGGGCGCGGCCTGGTTGCTCGGCAATGGCTCATGAAAGGTCACCAGACAACCGCCCAGCAGCAGGAATGACAGCGTCAACAACACCACACGCCAGGCTTTCATCAGGTTCTCCTTGAAAATTCAGGTCTCGGCTCAGGCCGATGCCAGCACCAGGTGCAGGTAACGGGTAAGCATAGCGAGCATCTGCCCATCGGCTTGCACGTTCGCATCCTTGAGCAGGCCCTGATATTCCATCTGCTCGATAATCGCCGTCAACATTTGCGCGTCTTGTTCCGGTTGCCGCGATCCGACTACCTGCAGTAACTGTCGGGTCCCGTGCAGCAGGATCTGCTCGTGGGCGCATACCAGTTCGGCCAGGCGCGGGCACAACAGTGCCTCCTGGCGGAAGGCTTGTTCGGCCATGAGAAAGTCGCGGCGATTGAGCAACTGACGGGATACATAATCCGCCGTCATGCGCGCCACCTCGTCGGCCAGCCGCGCCCTGGCCTGCGGGCTGCCATCACCCTGGGCGAGCAGCTGGCGCAGAACCACCTCGGTGTTGGCCCAGAGCTTGGCCATGTAGGCGGCACTGCGCTCGACGTACTGGGCGAAGGTATCGGTGAGCAGGTCCTCGATGTCCTTGAAGTAATAGGTGGTGGCCGACAGGGGCACACCCGCCTCGGCGGCCACGGCACGGTGGCGCACACCGCGCACACCGTCGCGCACGACGATGCGCATGGCGGCGTCGAGGATCAGCTGGCGACGCTGTTCGCTGCCTTGACGGGCAGTCTTGCGGCCTTGGTACTGCACACTTTCGGCGACGGCGGTGGCGATGCCGGCGGCGCCTTGCTCGGCGATTGCAGGGGTCACGGGGGTACCTCATGAACAGGGGTGGCAGCACCGGCCTCTTCGCGGGCAAGCCCGCTCCCACAGGGTTTGGCACAGGCGCTGAGGGCTGAGGAGTACCTGTGGGAGCGGGCTTGCCCGCGAAAGGGCCGGTACAGACAACATCAGGCTTCAGGCAAGAAAAAGCCGCCTCGAAAGGCGGCTTGTTCAATTGGCTCAGGCCTGCGGACGCATATGTGGGAACAGGATCACATCGCGGATCGACGGCGAGTTGGTCAGCAGCATTACCAGGCGGTCGATACCGATGCCTTCACCGGCTGTCGGCGGCATGCCGTATTCCAGGGCGCGGACGAAGTCGGCATCGTAGTGCATGGCTTCGTCGTCACCGGCATCCTTCTCGGCCACCTGGGCCAGGAAGCGCTCGGCCTGGTCTTCGGCATCGTTAAGCTCGGAGTAGGCGTTGGCGATTTCGCGGCCACCGATGAACAGCTCGAAGCGGTCGGTCACAGCCGGGTTGTCGTCGTTGCGACGGGCCAGCGGCGACACTTCGAACGGGTACTCGGTGATGAAGTGCGGCTGCTCCAGCTTGTGCTCGACCAGCTCTTCGAAAATCATCACCTGCAGCTTGCCCAGGCCTTCGTGGCCCAGCACCTTGGCACCGGCTTTCTTGGCGATGTCACGGGCCTTGTCGACGTCCTGCAGGTCGGCGGCGGTCAGCTCGGGGTTGTACTTGAGGATCGAGTCGAACACCGACAGGCGCACGAACGGCTCGCCGAAGTGGAACACCTTGTCGCCGTACGGCACGTCGGTGCTGCCCAGCACCAGCTGCGCCAGCTCGCGGAACAGCTCTTCGGTGAGGTCCATGTTGTCGTTGTAGTCGGCGTAGGCCTGGTAGAACTCGAGCATGGTGAACTCGGGGTTGTGCCGGGTCGATACACCTTCGTTACGGAAGTTGCGGTTGATCTCGAAGACTTTCTCGAAACCACCGACCACCAGGCGCTTGAGGTACAGCTCCGGCGCGATACGCAGGAACATGGCCATGTCCAGGGCGTTGTGGTGGGTTTCGAACGGCTTGGCCGCGGCGCCGCCGGGGATGGTCTGCAGCATCGGCGTTTCGACTTCGAGGAAGTCACGCTCGATCAGGAACTTGCGAATGTGCGAGATCACCTGCGAGCGGACGCGGAAGGTGTGGCGGGTTTCTTCGTTGACCATCAGGTCGACGTAACGCTGACGGTAGCGCTGCTCGGTGTCGGTCAGGCCGTGGTGCTTGTCAGGCAGCGGGCGCAGCGACTTGGTCAGCAGGCGCACGTTGGTCATCTCGACGTACAGGTCGCCTTTGCCGGAGCGGGCCAGGGTGCCCTCGGCGCTGATGATGTCGCCCAGGTCCCAGGTCTTGACGGCGGCCAGGGTTTCTTCCGGCAGGGTCTTGCGGTTGACGTAGACCTGGATGCGACCGGTCATGTCCTGGATGACCATGAACGAGCCACGATTGAGCATGATGCGCCCGGCAACCTTGACCGGAATCGCTGCAGCTTCCAGTTCTTCCTTGGTCTTGTCGGCGTACTGCTTCTGCAGGTCGTTGCAGTAGCTGTCGCGACGGAAGTCATTGGGGAAGGCATTGCCCTTGGCGCGCTCAGCGGCAAGTTTTTCCTTGCGCAGGGCGATCAGGGTGTTTTCTTCCTGTTGCAGGTCTTGCGGTGCGCTATTGAGGTCGCTCATGTGGTCACATCTTCCATCAGGGAATTCATTGCCCTCGCCCGCAGGCGAGGGTCTTCTCAGCAGGTGTGAAGCTTACAAGCCCTGTTTCAGGCTGGCTTCCAGATATTCGTCGATATCGCCGTCGAGCACCTTGTTGCAGTCGCTGCGTTCAACGTTGGTGCGCAGGTCCTTGATCCGCGACGCGTCGAGCACGTACGAGCGAATCTGGTGGCCCCAGCCGATGTCCGATTTGCTGTCTTCCAAGGCTTGGGAGGCGGCGCTACGCTTCTGCATTTCCAGCTCGTACAACTTGGCCCGCAGCATTTTCATGGCGGTGTCTTTGTTGGCGTGCTGGGAACGTTCGTTCTGGCAGCTGACTACGGTATTGGTCGGCACGTGGGTGATACGCACCGCGGAGTCGGTGGTGTTGACGTGCTGGCCGCCGGCGCCGGAGGAGCGGTAGGTGTCGATACGCAGGTCGGACGGGTTGATCTCGATCTCGACCTTGTCGTCGATCTCGGGCGATACGAAGACGGCCGAGAACGAAGTGTGGCGACGGGCACCGGAGTCGAACGGGCTCTTGCGCACCAGGCGATGCACGCCGATTTCGGTACGCAGCCAGCCGAAGGCGTATTCGCCCTTGATGTGCACGGTAGCGCCCTTGATGCCGGCGACTTCACCTTCGGAGAGTTCCATGATGGTGGCGTCGAAACCGCGCTTGTCCGCCCAGCGCAGGTACATGCGCAGCAGGATGTTGGCCCAGTCCTGGGCTTCGGTGCCGCCAGAGCCGGCCTGGATGTCCAGGTAGGCGTTGTTCATGTCCATCTCACCGCTGAACATGCGGCGGAATTCGAGCTTGGCCAGGGATTCTTCGAGGCGCTGCAGCTCGGCGATCACGTCGTCAACGGCGCCTTCGTCGTTCTCTTCGACGGCCATGTCCAGCAGGTCGCGGCAGTCGTTCAGGCCACCGGACAGTTCATCCAGGGTCTCGACGATCTGCTTGAGGGTAGCGAGCTCGCGGCCCAGTTCCTGGGCATATTCGGGCTTGTTCCAGACGTTTGGATCTTCCAGCTCGCGATTAACTTCGATCAGGCGGTCATGCTTGTGATCGTAGTCAAAGATACCCCCGAATGGACTGGGAACGCTCGGTGAGGTCCTTGATGGTGTTCAGGATCGGTTGGATTTCCATGGGCGGGGGTTCTCGTGCGAATTCGGTGAAAAGCCTGCGAGTATAACTGAGTCGGCGCGGTGGGGCCCAGCCCCACCTGTCCTGTGTGGTGGCCCCAATACCGCCTAAAAACCAAACCCACACTCATGCTCTTGATCCGGCTTTTGATTTGGCTTTTGATCTTGATCTTGATCTGGCTTTTGATCTTCAGCGACTCAGGAGGCCGAGCGTAGGCGTCTGTAGGGCCAGGTGCGCAGCACCCTTCGGCGTAGCCGAAGGCGCGAGATGTAGGTTTGCGTAGCAAACCGTAGGCCGCGCGGGCCCGTAAGACGCCGGAGCGAGGGGACCCCGAAGCGCAGCGTAGGGGCCGTATGATGGAGCGCAGACCTTTTGGGTTACTTTTTGGGGCGTTTGCCAAAAAGTGACCCGCTGTAAGAGCGGAAAGGTGATTAAGCGTCGCCATCGCAAATGGACTTTGCCAGATCTCAATACCAGCGGTTGGAGCACAAAGCACAAAGCACAAAGCACAACTATGGGCGGACACACCGCGTAGACATTCATTTACGATAGCGGCGCACACTCACCTTTCCGCCCTTACGGCGGGTCACTTTTTTTCTTGGAAAAAAGTAACCAAAAACCGCTTGCTCCATCATACGGCCCCTACGCTGCGCTTCGGGGTCCCCTCGCTCCGGTGCCTTCCGGGCCCGCGCGGCCTACGGTTTGCTCCGCAAACCTACATCTCGCGCCTTCGGCTACGCCGAAGGGTGCTGCGCACCTGGCCCTCCAGTCACCTCCACTCGGCCTCCTGAAGTCGCAGAAGATCAAGATCAAGATCAAAAACAAGATCAAAAGCTGATGCAGCAGCTAGTTCAGGCAATACCCACCTGGTTACGCCCGCTGTCCTTGGCCTGATACAACCCCTTATCCGCCGCCGAAATCAGCTGCCGACAATGCCCACCAACAGCCGGCGTCTGGGTCGCCAAACCAATGCTCACGGTCAACCGCGAATCCGCCACCGGCGCATTATGCGGAATCCCCACCCCCAACACCGTCTGGCGCAGTTTCTCAGCAATCAGCCGCGCCCCACCCGGGGACGTATTGGGCAACACCAAGGCAAACTCCTCGCCCCCATAGCGCGCCGGCAAATCAGTCGGCCGCGAGCACGAACCACGGATCGCTTCAGCCACCTGACGCAACGCCTCATCCCCCGCCAGATGCCCGAAGCTGTCGTTATAAGCCTTGAAGTAGTCGACATCGATCATCAGCAACGACAACTGCTGCTGCTCACGCATCGCCCGACGCCACTCCAACTCCAGGTACTCATCGAAATGACGCCGGTTGGAAAGCCCAGTCAGGCCATCGGAATTCATCAACCGCTGCAGCATCAGATTGGAATCAAGCAACTGTTGCTGACTGACCCGCAAGGCGCGGTACGCCTCGTCACGCTGGAGCAAAGTCAAGTACGAGCGCGAGTGGTAGCGGATACGCGCAACCAGTTCGATGTTGTCCGGCAACTTGACCAAGTAGTCGTTGGCCCCCGCAGCAAACGCCGCACTCTTGACCAGCGGGTCTTCCTTGGTAGACAGGACGATGATCGGAATATCCTGCGTAGCCGGATTGTTCCGATACTCACGCACCAGGGTCAGCCCATCCAGGCCCGGCATGATCAGATCCTGCAGGATGACCGTCGGCTTGATGCGCATGGCCTGGGCTACCGCCTGGTGCGGGTCGGCGCAAAAATGGAAGTCGATGTTGTCTTCATGGGCCAGGCCACGACGCACCGCTTCGCCGATCATTGCCTGATCGTCGACCAACAAAACCATCGCCGAATTTTGGTGGGCGGTCGCGAAACCTTCGATCGGTAAATCATTCATACCTGTTCACCCGATCACTACCGGCCAGGCGGCGTGATTCAATACATATCGTCATTTTGCAAAGAATTCCATCAAGCGCCCAGCTATTCGCTCCAGCGGGCGGATTTCCACCGCTGCGTCGATCGCCGCGGCGGCCTTGGGCATGCCGTAGACGGCGCTGCTGGCCTGGTCCTGGGCGATGGTCAGAAAGCCCTGCTGGCGCATCAGTTTCAGGCCCTGGGCGCCGTCGCGGCCCATGCCCGTGAGCAGCACGCCCACGGCATCGCCGCGCCAGTAGCGCGCCACGCTCTCAAAGAACACATCGATCGAGGGCCGGTAGATTTCGTTGACGGGTTCGGCAGTGTAGGCCAGTTGGCCGTTTTGCAGCAGGCGAATATGGTGGTTGGTACCCGCCAGTAACACCTGCCCCGGTTGCGGCGGCTCACCTTCACGGGCCAGGCGCACCGGCAGGCCGGCCGCACTGCTGAGCCATTCAGCCATGCCAGCGGCAAACACCTGGTCAACATGCTGGACCAGCACGATGGCCGCCGGAAACGCCGGGGGCAAGCCCTTGAGCAGGAGCTCGAGCGCAGCCGGGCCGCCCGCCGACGAACCGATTGCCACCAGCCCACGACGCTGCGACGCTTCGCGCAATGGCGTGGCGACCGGGCGCTCGGCAGGCGTGCGCTGCTGGCCGATCAGCCAGCCGATATTGAGGATCTTGCGCAGCAAGGGTGCCGCCGCCTCTCGGGCATCACCCGCCCCCAGGGCCGGGGTATCGACTACATCCAGAGCGCCATGGCCCATGGCCTCGAACACCCGGTGCACGTTCTGCTTGCGATCGACCGTGACGATCACGATGGCGCAGGGGGTTTCGGCCATGATCCGCCGCGTCGCCTCGACCCCGTCCATCACCGGCATGATCAGGTCCATCAGGATCAAGTCAGGCTGCTGCTCAGCGCACAGTTGCACCGCCTCGGCGCCGTTGCCTGCCACCCAGATCACTTGGTGCGCGGGCTCGAAAGCCAGCGCCCGGCGCAACGCCTCCACCGCCATGGGCATATCGTTGACAATGGCGATCTTCATCCCTGAGCACCCCCAATCAGCTCCACCACCGCATCCAGCAACGCATCGTCGTGGAAACTGGCCTTTGCCAAATAATAGTCGGCGCCAGCATCCAGGCCACGCCGTCGGTCTTCCTCACGGTCCTTGTACGACACCACCATCACCGGCAGCGATTGCAAGCGCTGGTCCCGGCGCACCAGGGTGACCAGCTCGATGCCATCCATGCGGGGCATGTCGATGTCGGTGATCAACAAATCGAAATCATCGCCGCGCAAGGCATTCCAGCCGTCCATGCCATCCACCGCCACGGCCACGTCGTAACCACGGTTGCTCAGCAGTTTGCGCTGCAGCTCGCGCACGGTGAGCGAGTCGTCGACCACCAGGATACGTTTGCGGACCACGCCACGGGCGCCACTGCTACCCCGCTCGATGCGTTCCAGGCTGCCGGTACTGAGCAGTTTTTCAACCGAGCGCAGCAAGTCTTCGACGTCGACGATCAACACCACCGAACCGTCATCGAGCAAGGCGCCGGAGGAGATGTCCTGAACCTTGCCCAGGCGCTGATCCAGCGGCATCACCACCAGCACCCGCTCACCGATCAAGCGCTCCACGGCAACCCCATAAAGTTGCTCGCGCTCACGAATCACCACCACCCGCAGGCTGCGCTCATCGTCCTGCCCTGCCGGGCGGTTGAGCAACTGGCTTGCCGCCACCAGGCCGATATGCCGACCTTCGTGCCAGAAGTGCTGGCGCCCTTCGATCTGCACGATCTGCTCGGCGGTAACCTCCAGGGTGCGTTCGATATGCGCAAGCGGGAAGGCATACGCTTCGCCGCCCACCTCCACCACCAGGCTGCGCACCACCGACAGGGTCAGCGGTACTTGCAGATGGAAACGGCAACCCTGCCCGGCGACCTGCGTCAATTCGATCGACCCACGCAGCTCGCGGATCATGTGTTGCACAGCGTCCAGGCCAACCCCGCGCCCCGACACCTCGGTCACCTTGTCGCGCAGGCTGAAACCGGGCAGGAACAGGAACGTCATCAGCTCCGCCTCGCTCATCCGCGCCACGGTGTCGGCAGGCGACATGGCACGCTCGACGATGGCGCTACGCAGGCGTTCCAGGTCGATGCCGGCGCCATCGTCGATCAGCTCAAGGCTGAGCATGCCGGCTTGGTGCGAGGCGCGCAGGCGAATCACGCCCTCCTGCGCCTTGCCTGCCAGCAGGCGCCGCTCTGGCAGTTCGATGCCATGGTCGACCGCATTGCGCAGCAGGTGGGTCAGCGGTGCTTCGAGTTTTTCCAGCACATCGCGGTCAACCTGGGTTTTTTCCCCTTCGATGACCAAGCGCACCGGCTTGTTCAGGGACCGCCCCAGATCACGGACCATGCGGCTTTGCCCGGCCAGTACGTCGGCGAAAGGCCGCATCCGGCAGGCCAGGGCCGTGTCGTAAAGCAATTGTGCGCGTTGGCTGGCCTGCCAGCCGAATTCGTCAAGGTCGGCGGCCTGCTGCTGCAGGATCTGCTGGGTTTCTGCCAGCAGACGCTGGGTCTGGGCCAGGGCTTCGAGCACTTCACTGCTCTGGCCACTGTCTTCCAGTTGCATACGCAAACCATCGAGAGCCTGCATGCCCTGGCCGTGCATGCGCTTGAGGCGCTGCAAAGTGGCCAGGTAAGGCTTGAGCCGCTGGGTCTCCACCAGCGACTTGCTGGACAGGTCGAGCAAGCTGTTGAGGCGGTCGGCGGTGACCCGCAGCACACGCTCCGCGCCTTCGCCAGCGCGTTTGCCAGCCTTGCGCCGTGGCGCGGGCTCAAGCTCGAATTCCGCCTCCACGGCCTCGGGGGCCATCGGCATGGCTTGCACCCGCATGGCTTCGACCGGGATGGCTTGCACGGGTGCTGCCGGCAGAATCGGGGCCAAAGGCACAGGCGCAGCGCCTGGGTCCAGCAAGCTGGCCATCTGCGCGAGAAACACTGGCAGCGTCGCTTGCGCGGCAGTGTCGCCTGGCGTTGCGATTCGCATCAACAGGTCGGTGCCCTGCAGCAGCGCATCGATATGCTCGGCGTTCAGCCGCAAGCGGCCTTCCTGGGCAGCCACCAGGCAGTCTTCCATGACGTGGGCAACACTGACGCCAGCGTCGACCCCGACAATGCGCGCCGCCCCCTTCAGGGAGTGGGCCGCACGCATGCAGGCCTCCAGCTGGTCGGCCTGGGTGGGGTTGCGCTCCAGCGCCATCAGGCCAGCGCTGAGTACCTGGGTCTGCGCCTCGGCTTCCAGGCTGAACAGCTCGAGCAACGATGCGTCGCGCATTTGCTCTGGGGTCATGTCAGGCTCCGCTGCACCGCAGACAGTAATTGTTGATCGTCCAGCACCCGCACGCTGCGACCACGCCACTGCAGCACCGCTGCGGTGAAGTGCCTAGCGTCCTGGCCACTGTTCAGCAGTGCCGGGTCAAGCCGATGAATGCCGTCGATCTCTTCGACCGCCATCACCACTGGCCCCCCTTCGGCAGCCAGAATCAGCATGCGCGGCATCTCGCGGCCGCTGCGCTGCTGGCCGGCGGTCGGCTGCACCCCCAGCAGGTCAGCCAGCGAAAGGCACGGCACCAAGGCACCGCGAACGTTGGCGACGCCTTGCAACACTCGGGAACGCTGGTGCGGTAGCGAGTGTACTGCCTGCAAGGGCGCGATTTCCGCCAGGCAGGCGGTCGCCAGGGCCAGCCATTCTTCGCCGAGCCTGAACAACAGCATGGAGTGGCCGAGCGCTTCCTCGGCAGCCTCAGCCACCACGGCCTGGTCATCCTGTAGCAGGGCATAACGGTCGAGCAGGCGCGTGGCGGCGCTGGCATAGACTTCACAATTGCGGCAGTGGATGTGCCGCTCCAGCAGCGGGCACTGTTTGTCACCGTGCACGCCGATGCGGTTCCAGCAGTCGTCGATGCCCTCGTCGGCCTGGGCAAGCAGCTGCATCGCAGATTTACCCCTCATCGTTCAGACTCCCGACTCGCCCGCGCAGCACGCGCCTGCAAACGCTGGGCACCGGCCAGGTCGCCCTGGGCCGCGAGCAAAGCGGCCAGATGCACCAGGGCCTCGGGATGCTGCGGCTCAAGATACAAAGCCTTGCGATAATGGGTCAGCGCCTCGCCGGCATCGCCTTCGGTGTCGCTGAGCAACCCCAGCCAGTAGTAAACCTGCGCGGTCGGCGCGAACTGGCTCAAGTAGCGCTGGCAGGCGGCGCGCGCCTGCGCACTGGCCCCTGCATTGGCATGCTGGGCAATGCTGGCCAGCAGCTCGGCTGCATGCTCAGCCTGGCTTTCGCGCGGCAGCGGCGCCTTGGCAGTGGCCGGCAGCGCTCGCAGTGGCCGCGCCAGTGGCGGGGTCGGCGGTGGGTACGCGGGCATGGCCAGAGGCGGCAGCGCGCGCCTGGCTGGCTCGGGCGTCGTGGCGGCCGGCGCGATGCCGCCCTCCTGGCGCACATAGGCAAACGACTGCGCAATACCCAGCGGACGCATCCCCAGCCGGGCCAGCAAGCTGCCTTCGGCAGGCCCGATGAACAGCACGCCCTGGGCGTGGGCCAGGCGCTTGAGCACTTCGAAGACGCGCTGCTGGGTGGGCACGTCGAAATAGATCAACAGGTTGCGACAGAACACAAAATCGTACAGGCCATCACGGCTGGCAAGCGCCGGGTCCAGCACATTGCCTACCTGCAGGCTGACTTGCTGGCGGACTCGGTCATGCAAGCGGTGGCCGTCATCGAGCGCATCGAAAAAGCGCTCGCGAAAACTCAGGTTGCTGCCGCGAAAGGCATTGCGCCCGTAAACCGCCTGCTCACCTTTGGCTACCGAAATGGGGCTGATGTCGATACCGTCGATGATGAACGAGCCAGGGCTCATGCCGCCGTCAAGCAGCGCCATGGCCAATGAATAGGGCTCCTCACCAGTCGAGCACGGCAGGCTGAGCAGCCGCACCGGACGCGCGCCGGCCAGTTCCGCGAGGCGTTTCTGGGCCAGGCCGACCAGGGCCGTGAAGGATTCGGGGTAACGGAAGAACCAGGTCTCCGGGACGATGACCGCCTCGATCAGTGCCTGTTGCTCGCCCGCCGACTGCTGCAGGCGCAGCCAGTAATCGTCCAGGTCCACCGCGTTCACGGCCGTGCAACGCTGGCGCAAGGCGCGCTCGACCATGGGCGCCCCCACCGACTCCACGTCCAGGCCGATACGCTCGCGCAGGTAGCGGAAGAAACGCTGTTCATTCATGTCGGCAGTCCTTGCTCAGGGGCACCGCAGTGTTCGGCAAACAACAGCTCGCGCACGGCATCCGTCAGCAGGTCATCGACTTCGATTCGCTGCAACAGGCCCTGGGCATCCTGGCGCACGGGGCCCAGGTAGGGGGCGTCGGCGTTGTCCAGGCCATACGGTTGGAATTCTTCGGGGCGGCAGCGCAAGGTCTCGGTCGCCTGCTCAAGGATCAGCCCGAGTTGCAGGTTGCCCCTGTAGCGCACCAGCACCAGGCGCGTACTGGTACGTTGCGCCGCTGCCTGGCCAAAGCTCAGCGCCGACAGGTCGACCACCGGCACCAGCGCGCCACGGTGCGCGAGAATGCCCGCGACCCACGACGGCGCCTGGGCGATCGGCTTGAGCGCCCGGCGCGGCAGCACCTCGATCACTTCGTGCACGTCCAGGGCGAAACGCTGGTCTGCGATGCGAAACAGCAGGTACAACGTGCCCTTGACGTCGCCCGCCTGCGCTGCGTGGGGTTGCAAGTCGTTCATCGCCGTCAGACTTTGAAGCGCGACACGCCGCCGCGCAGGCCTGCTGCCACTTGGCTGAGCTCGTCAATGGCAAAACTGGCCTGGCGCAGCGATTCTACCGTCTGGGTACTGGCATCGCTGAGCTGGGCCAGCGCCTGGTTGATCTGCTCGGCGCCGGTGGCCTGGGCCTGCATGCCTTCGTTGACCATCAGCACACGCGGCGCCAGGGCCTGCACCTGATTGATGATCTGGCTGAGCTGCTCGCCCACCTGCTGCACCTCGAACATGCCGCGGCGCACTTCTTCGGAAAACTTGTCCATGCCCATGACCCCGGCCGACACGGCCGACTGGATCTCACGCACCATCTGCTCGATGTCGTAGGTGGCCACGGCAGTCTGGTCGGCCAGGCGCCGTACCTCGGTCGCCACCACGGCGAAGCCCCGGCCATACTCGCCGGCCTTTTCGGCTTCGATGGCGGCATTGAGCGACAACAGGTTGGTCTGGTCGGCGACCTTGACGATGGTCACCACCATCTGGGTGATATTGCTGGCCTTTTCATTGAGGATGCCAAGCTTGGCATTGACCAGGTCGGCGGCGCCCATCACCTGGTGCATGGTCTCTTCCATGCGGGCCAGGCCTTGCTGGCCGGAGCCGGCCAGGCTCGAGGCCTGATCGGCGGCAGACGTGACCTCGGTCATGGTGCGTACCAGGTCACGCGAGGTGGCGGCGATTTCCCGCGAGGTAGCGCCAATTTCGGTGGTGGTCGCGGCGGTCTCGGTGGCGGTGGCCTGCTGCTGCTTGGACGTGGCGGCGATCTCAGTCACCGAGGTGGTTACCTGCACCGACGAACGCTGGGCCTGGGACACCAGGTTGGCCAGTGCCTCGGCCATTTCATTGAAACCGCTTTCAATGGCGCCGAACTCGTCCTTGCGGTCCAGGCTCAGGCGCATGCTCAGGTCACCCGAACGCAACCGGTCGAGGGCGTGGACGATGCGCTGCATGGGCGCACTGATGGCACGCATCAGCAGCAACCCGCAGACCCCGGCGGCCACGATTGCCAGCAGCAGCGACACCATCATGCTGCCCTTGGCCGTGCTCACGGCGCTGACGATGTCGTGGGTGGCGGCATCGGCGGAGGCTCGGTTGTTCTCGATCACCTCGTTCAGGTGCTTGCGGCCATCGATCCAGGCCGGGGTCAGCACCTCGTTGATCAGCCGTTCGGCTTCGACATAGTTGTGCTGACGGTAGGTCTCCAGCACCTGGCCGACGATCTTGATGTAGTTCTCTTCCAGCTGCACGAAGCTGTCGAAACGGGTCTGGTCCGCGCTGTCCTTGATAGTGCTCTGGTAGCTGGCCATGTGTTGCTTGAGGCGGTCCTCGAAGCTCTTGAACAGCTCCATGTCCGCCGACGTGATGTCGCGACGGTTGGACAGGCCCACCAGCTGCTGGCTGGTAACGTAGCTGTCGACCCACGCACTGCGGATCATCGAGCTGTAGTAGACCCCAGGGATGCTGTCGGTCCCCACTGCCTCCTCGGCACTTTCGATCGCCACCAACCGCGAGTAGGCGGCCACGATCATCAGCAGCATGATGGCGATGATCACGGCGAAACTTGCCAGGATCCGTTGGCGCAAGGTCCAGTTTTTCACATTCAGCCCTCAGGAATTCACAACGAGCGGGAAAAATCGCCGAAGTATAGCCCAGGCATCCTACGCTTTTGCGGCTGAAATGCGGGTATTCAGGCATCCTTGCCTGATGGACAAGCCAAGTAGCGTGCTATTGGCCTGCAGCCAGCCGGACCTGGCTCTCCAGTTCCTGGCGCAAGGCGGGGTCCAGGCGCAGCTGGCGGGCCAGTTCGTCCAGGTAGGCGCGCTCCATGAAGTTCTCCTGATCGACCATCATCACACTGGCCAGGTACATCTCGGCGGCCATTTCCGGCGTTTGCGCGGCACGCGCCACCTCTGCCGGGTCCAACGGTTTGTTGAGTTCGGCGTGCAGCCAGTGTTGCAGTTCGCGATCCGTGTCCAGGCGGGTGAATTCGCCTTCGATCAAGGCACGCTCGCGCTCATCGATATGGCCATCGGACTTGGCCGCAGCCACCAGTGCGCGCAGCACCGCCTGGCTGTGCTGCTCGGCCTGGGCCGGCGGCAGACGGTCGAGGGTCTGCGGCTCTGACGCCTGCCCTGCCCCCTGCTGGCGCGCCTGCCAGTTGCCATAGGCCTTGTAGGCCAGCACGCCGAGTGCGGCAAGGCCGCCGTAAGTCAGGGCTTTGCCGCCGTACTTGCGGGCCTTCTTGCTACCCAGCAACAGGCCCAGTGCCCCAGCCCCCAACGCGCCGCCACCCACGCCAGAAAGCAGCCCGCCAAGGCCACCGGCACTGGTGCCTGGCTTGTTTGAGCCGCCTTTACCGGCCTGTTTTTCAAGCAGTTGCTGGCCGGACTTGAGCAGTTGGTCGAGCAATCCGCGGGTGTTCATTCAGGTGCCTCCAGACGTTGCAAAGGAGCGGCCAGATTAAGCCTTGCTCAAGGGATCGCCACGGGGGGATTTGCTTCCGGATGTTGCATTGGCCAGCAAAAAGCCAACTAGACTCGATTTCGCCAATACCTCGCGCAATCGCACTACGCTTATAACACTCGCTTCACTGCTTTCTTGATGACTGCCCGATCTCCACGAAGAGGGAACACCATGTCAGCGCACAAGACCGCATTGCTCGGCGCCGTGACCGGCGCGTTGCTGGCCAGCGCCAGCCTGCAGGCCGCCGAACCGCTAAAAGCCCTGGGGGCCGGCGAAGGGCGCCTGGATATCGTCGCCTGGCCCGGCTACATCGAGCGCGGTGAAAGCGACAAGGCCTACGATTGGGTCACCGGTTTTGAAAAGGAAACCGGCTGCAAGGTCAGCGTCAAGACGGCCGCCACCTCGGACGAGATGGTCAGCCTGATGACCAAGGGCGGCTACGACCTGGTCACCGCCTCGGGCGATGCGTCGCTGCGGCTGATCGCCGGCAAGCGGGTACAGCCGATCAACACCGCGTTGATTCCCAACTGGAAAAACATCGACCCGCGCCTGCAGAACGGCGGCTGGTACGTGGTCGACAAGCAGGCCTACGGCACCCCGTACCAGTGGGGGCCGAACGTGCTGCTGTACAACACCACCGTATTCAACCAGGCGCCGACCAGCTGGGGCGTGGTCTTCGAACCGCAAAACCTGCCCGACGGCAAGCCCAACAAGGGCCGCGTGCAAGCCTATGACGGGCCGATCTACATCGCCGATGCGGCGCTGTACCTGAAATCGGCCAAGCCGGAACTGGGCATCCAGGACCCTTACGAACTGAACGAGGCCCAGTACAAGGCCGTGCTCGAACTGCTGCGCCAGCAACAGCCGCTGATCCACCGCTACTGGCATGACGCCACGGTGCAGATGAGCGATGTGAAGAACGAAGGCGTGGTCGCTTCCAGCTCCTGGGGCTACATGGTCAACGGCCTGAAAGCCGAGAACCAGCCGGTGGCCTCGACCATTCCCAAGGAAGGCGCCACGGGCTGGGCCGACACCACCATGCTGCACAGCGAGGCCAAACACCCCAACTGTGCCTACAAATGGATGGACTGGTCGCTGCAACCGAAGGTGCAGGGCGATGTGGCCGCCTGGTTCGGCTCGTTGCCGGCAGTGCCTGCAGCATGCACCGGCAGCGAACTGCTGGGTGCCGAAGGGTGCAGGACCAATGGCTTCGACAACTTCGACAAGATCGCTTTCTGGAAGACCCCGCAGGCCCAGGGCGGCAAGTTCGTGCCGTACAGCCGCTGGACGCAGGATTATATTGCGATCATGGGCGGGCGCTAAGGTCGAATGAGCCTGTCCCGGCCCCTTCGCGGGGCAAGCCCGCTCCCACAAGGGCAGCGTCGCTACGGTCCATGTGGGAGCGGGCTTGCCCCGCGAAGGGGCCGGTGCAGGCACTACAAGCACAGCTGAGTACCGCCCATGCCCCTAGCCGTCCAGTTCACCCAAGTCTCGCGCACCTTCGGCGAGGTCAAGGCCGTCGATCAGGTCAGCATCGACATCGAAGATGGCGAGTTCTTCTCCATGCTCGGCCCTTCCGGCTCGGGCAAGACCACCTGCCTGCGCCTGATCGCAGGCTTCGAGCAACCCAACAGTGGTTCGATCCGCATCCATGGCGTCGAAGCCGCAGGTGTGCCGCCCTACCAGCGTGACGTCAACACCGTGTTCCAGGACTACGCCCTGTTCCCGCACATGAACGTGCGCGACAACATCGCTTATGGCCTCAAGGTCAAGGGCGTGGCCAAGGCCGAGCGCCATGCCCGCGCCGACGAGGCTCTGGCGATGGTGGCGCTGGCCGGTTACGGTGCGCGCAAACCGGCGCAGCTGTCCGGCGGCCAGCGCCAGCGCGTCGCCCTCGCCCGCGCCCTGGTCAACCGCCCACGGGTGCTGCTGCTCGACGAACCGCTCGGGGCGCTGGACCTGAAACTTCGCGAGCAGATGCAGGGCGAACTGAAAAAGCTCCAGCGCCAGCTGGGTATCACCTTCATCTTCGTCACCCACGACCAGACCGAAGCGCTGTCGATGTCCGACCGGGTCGCGGTGTTCAACCGCGGCCGCATCGAACAGGTCGACACCCCGCGTAACCTGTACATGAAGCCGGCCACTACCTTCGTTGCCGAGTTCGTCGGCACCTCGAACGTGGTGCGTGGCGAGCTGGCCGAGCAACTCAACGGCAGCTGCGCACCGTTTTCCATCCGCCCCGAACATATCCGCCTGGGCGAACAGGCCGCCGCCAACCATGAGGTGCAGGTCAGCGGCCTGCTGCACGATGTGCAGTACCAAGGCAGTGCCACCCGCTTCGAACTGCTGCTGGACAGCGGCCAACTGCTGACGGTGAGCCAGGCCAACGACCGCTGGCAGGCACAGGCGCACACCTGGCAGGCCGGCCAGCGGGTGTTGGCGCGCTGGCCCCGTGAAGCAATGACGGCACTCCAGGAAACCGTGCTCGACGAGGGCCGCTAAGATGACCGCGCCCCGTGCCAACCCAGGTCCGCTGCGCCGGTTTTCCAACCTGTTGTACCGGCGCCCCAACCTCTACCTGATGCTGTTGCTGATCCCGCCGCTGACCTGGTTCGGGGCGATCTATCTGGGCTCGTTGCTGAACCTGCTGTGGCAGGGTTTCTATACCTTCGACGACTTCACCATGGCGGTGACCCCGGACCTGACCCTGGGCAACTTTGCGGCGCTGTTCAACCCGTCGAACTTCGACATCATCCTGCGCACCTTGGGCATGGCAGTGGCGGTGTCGCTGGCCAGCGCGGTACTGGCCTTCCCTATCGCCTACTACATGGCGCGCTATACCAGCGGCAAGACCAAGGCATTTTTCTACATCGCGGTGATGATGCCGATGTGGGCCAGCTACATCGTCAAGACCTATGCCTGGACCCTGCTGCTGGCCAAGGGCGGCGTGGCCCAGTGGTTCGTCCAGGTGCTGCACCTGGATGGCCTGCTGCAAGCGGTGCTGACGGTGCCAGGCGTAGGTGGCAGCACCCTGTCGACATCGCACCTGGGGCGCTTCATGGTGTTCGTGTACATCTGGCTGCCGTTCATGATCCTGCCGATCCAGGCCTCGCTCGAACGCCTGCCACCGTCCCTGCTGCAGGCGTCGGCGGACCTGGGGGCGAGGCCTGGGCAAACGTTCTGGCAGGTGATCCTGCCGCTGTCGATCCCAGGCATTGCCGCAGGCTCGATCTTCACCTTCTCCCTGACCTTGGGCGACTTCATCGTGCCACAGCTGGTCGGCCCGCCCGGTTACTTCATCGGCAGCATGGTCTACGCCCAACAGGGGGCGATCGGCAACATGCCGATGGCCGCTGCGTTCACCCTGGTGCCCATCGTGCTGATTGCGGTCTACCTGTCCATCGTCAAGCGCCTGGGGGCATTCGATGCACTCTGAAAAAGCATCAACGGGCCTGCGCCTGGCGGCCTGGGGCGGGTTGCTGTTCCTGCACTTCCCGATCCTGATCATCGTCCTCTACGCGTTCAATACCGAAGATGCGGCGTTCAGCTTCCCCCCCAAAGGGTTTACCCTCAACTGGTTCGCCGTGGCCTTCGCGCGCCCGGATGTGCTCGAATCCATCAAGCTGTCGCTGCAGGTCGCCTGCCTGGCCACGTTGATTGCCCTGGTGCTCGGCACCCTGGCCTCGGCGGCGCTGTACCGGCGCAGCTTTTTTGGCAAGGAGGGCATTTCGCTGATGCTGATCCTACCGATTGCCCTGCCCGGCATCATCACCGGTATCGCCCTGCTCTCGGCGTTCAAGAGCCTGGGCATCGAGCCTGGCCTGTTCACCATCGTGGTCGGCCACGCGACCTTTTGCGTGGTGATCGTCTACAACAACGTCATCGCCCGCCTGCGGCGGACCTCGCAGAGCCTGATCGAAGCCTCGATGGACCTTGGAGCGGATGGCTGGCAGACCTTCCGCTACATCATCCTGCCCAATCTCGGCTCGGCGTTGCTGGCGGGCGGCATGCTGGCCTTTGCCCTGTCGTTCGACGAAATCATCGTCACCACCTTTACCGCCGGCCACGAACGCACGCTGCCGATCTGGTTGCTCAACCAGCTCAGCCGACCACGCGACGTGCCCGTGACCAATGTGGTCGCCATGCTGGTGATGCTGGTGACCATGCTGCCGATCCTTGGCGCCTATTACCTGACCCGCGGCGGAGAAAGCGTGGCGGGCAGTGGCAAATGACCCTGGAGGAGTCCCCCATGCAAACGCACATGCTGATCAACGGTCATCTGGTCGCTGGCGACGGGCCAGCCTGGACCGTACTCAACCCCGCCCTGGGCAGCGCCCTGGCGCAGATTAACGAAGCCACCGAAGCGCAGGTCGACAGCGCCGTGCGCGCCGCCGATCTGGCCTTCGACAGCTGGTCGCAGGCCAGCCCCAAGGACCGCGCCCAGGCACTGTTGGCACTGGCCGACACCATCGAGCAACATGGCGAGGAACTGGCCCGGCTCGAATCGCAGAATTGTGGCAAGCCCTACAGCGCTGCGCTGAATGACGAAATCCCGGCGATCGCCGATGTCTTCCGCTTTTTCGCCGGCGCGGCGCGCTGCCTGGGCGGTTCGGCGGCCGGCGAGTACCTGCCGGGGCACACCTCAATGATCCGCCGCGACCCGCTGGGCGTGGTCGCCTCGATCGCGCCGTGGAACTACCCGCTGATGATGCTGGCCTGGAAGGTCGCACCCGCGCTGGCAGCCGGTAACACCGTGGTGATCAAACCGTCCGAACTGACGCCGCTGACCGCGTTGCGTCTGGGCGAGCTGGCCCAAGGCGTGCTGCCACCCGGTGTGCTCAACATCCTCTTCGGCCGTGGCCAAACCGTCGGCACCCCACTGATCACTCACCCGAAAGTGCGCATGGTGTCACTGACCGGCTCGATCCCCACCGGCGCGCACATCATCAGCGCCACCGCCGACAGCGTGAAGCGCATGCACATGGAACTAGGCGGCAAAGCACCGGTGCTGGTGTTCGACGATGCCGACATCGACGCCGCCATCGACGGCATCCGCACGTTCGGTTTCTACAACGCAGGCCAAGACTGCACCGCAGCCTGCCGCCTGTATGTGCAGGACGGCATCTATGAGCAATTCGTGCAGCGCCTGGGCGAAGCGGTGGCCAGCCTCAAGCCTGGGCTGCAGGATGCCGAAGACACTGAACTGGGCCCACTGATCAGCGCGCAGCACCGCGACAAGGTCGCCGGCCTGGTGCAACGCGCCATTGCCCAAGCGCATATTCGCCTGGTGACCGGCGGCAAGCCGATTGCTGGCGACGGGTTCTTTTTCGAGCCGACGGTACTGGCCGATGCCCTGCAGGATGACGAGATCGTGCGCAACGAAGTATTTGGCCCGGTGGTCTCAGTAACCCGCTTCACCGACGAGGCCCAGGCACTGGAGTGGGCCAACGACTCCAACTATGGCCTGGCGTCATCAGTGTGGACCCGCGACACGGGCCGCGCCCATCGCCTGGCGGCGCGCCTGCAGTATGGCTGCACCTGGGTGAACACCCACTTCATGCTGGTCAGCGAAATGCCCCATGGCGGGCAGAAGCATTCGGGGTATGGGAAGGATATGTCGGTGTATGGGCTGGAGGACTACACCTGTGTGCGGCATGTGATGATCAAGCATTGAACTGATGCGTTGATCGGGGTGGCCTCACCGCTCCCTCGATCAATGCCAATAGTCACATACAGAATTTTCCTTCAATGGCGATCTCCCCGCTCCTACATCCCATCCGTTGAACCTGGCCTAGTGGTATCACAGCCTGATACCATGAATAACCATCAAAAAAGTACGCTCGAGACGGTTCTCAAAAAACCGGTCTCCAAGACACTGGAGTGGGCCCGCCTGGAATCACTGTTGATCTCGCTTGGCGCTCGAGTGATTGAGGGAAGGGGCTCACGCGTTCGTTTTGAACTCAATGGAGCGGTTGCGACCTTCCACCGCCCTCACCCGGACAAGCACGCCAAGCCCTATCAATTAAGAGGCGCCCGCCAGTTCCTTGAGCAGGCAGGAGTAATACCATGAATGTCATGACCTACCGCGGCTATGCCGCTCGCATCGAATATAGCGACGAAGACCAGTTGCTGATCGGCCACGTTGCAGGCATACGCGACGTAATCGGTTTTCATGGCGAATCGATCCACGAGTTGCGCCAGGCATTCGAAGAGGCCGTTGACGACTATCTTGAAACTTGCGAACGCCTCGGCCGCGAACCGCAGAAAACCTACTCCGGTAAGCTCAGCTTGCGCCTGGAGCCCTCTCTTCATGCCAGCGTGGCAGCAAAAGCCGAGCTTGCGGAGAAAAGCATCAATCAATGGGTAAGCGACATCCTCAGCAATGCCGCTTACAGCTGAAGCTGCACGTCAATCCCGCAAATCCGACTCATGAATCGGGTTAGCCCGGCTGGTAGCCCGTTGATACTGCGCCGGCCAGGTGGCCTTGTTGCCGCCCAGGTCGTCGTCGGCATGCAGCGGCCAGTACGGGTCGCGCAGCAGTTCGCGGGCGAGGAAAATGACGTCGGCCTGGCCGGTACGCAAGATGTGCTCGGCCTGGGCCGGCTCGGTGATCATGCCCACAGTACCGGTAGCGATTTCCGATTCCTTGCGCACGCGTTCGGCGAAGCGGGTCTGGTAGCCGGGGCCGGTGGGGATCTCGGCGTTTACCGAGGTACCGCCAGAGGACACATCGATGAGGTCCACACCTAACCCTCTCAGGCGACGGGCCAGTTCGACGGTTTCATCCGGGTTCCAACCGTCCTCGACCCAATCGGTTGCCGATACCCGCACCAACAGCGGCAACTCGGCAGGCCAGACATTGCGCACCGCCTCGACCACCTGCAGGGTCAGGCGGATGCGGTTTTCGAAGCAACTGCCGTACTCGTCGCGGCGCTGGTTGCTTAACGGTGACAGGAACTGGTGCAACAGGTAGCCATGGGCGGCATGGATTTCGACCACCTTGAAACCGGCCTTCAAGGCGCGTTCGGTCGAGGCGACGAAGGCCGCGATCACGCCCTGGATCTCGTCCTGGGTCAGCTCGTGTGGCGGTGTGTGTTGCGGGTCGAAAGCGATCTTAGAAGGGCCTACTGGCTGCCAGCCTCCGTCTTCGAACTTCACACTGCCCTGTTTGCCCAGCCATGGGCGATAAGTGCTGGCTTTGCGCCCGGCGTGCGCCAGCTGGATGCCCGGCACGGCCCCCTGGGCGGTGATGAAACGGGTGATACGTTGCAACGGGGCGATCTGCCCGTCGTTCCACAGGCCAAGGTCTTCGGCGGTAATGCGGCCATCGGCGGTCACCGCCACGGCTTCTGTGATCACCAAGCCGGCACCACCGACGGCGCGGCACCCCAAATGGACAAGATGCCAGTCGTTGGCCAGGCCATCGACTGCGGAATACTGGCACATCGGCGAGACCGCGATGCGGTTGGGCAACGTCAGCTTACGCAGGGTGTAAGGCTCGAGCAGCAGGCTCATGAGGGCACCTCCCAAGGACTCCAATGGTGATCCGGCCCGAACACTCAATTGCACGTCCGTGGCCCGGTACCGGTCATTAATCAGACTAGACCAGATTGGTAGGGGGGAAGGTTCCCTGGGGTTTGGCTTGATGGAGCGGCGCCTGTGAGATCGAGCGCCGCGCGGGCGGCGCTCGATTTCCGCCACACCACAAAAATCAAGGCGAACCCCGCGAGACCCTCAGCGCGGCTCCATGTGGGCAATCATCAACTGCACACTTTCATTGCCACGAAACTCGTTCACATCCAGCTTGTAGGCCAGTTCCACCCAGCGAACCGTCGGATTCGGCCACACCTCGCGGTCGATGCCGAAGGCAATGCCATCAAGCCGGACCGAACCACACTCGCTCTTGAGCACCACCTTCAGGTGCCGCTCACCGACGACACGCTGCTCGACCAGCTGGAACACACCATGGAACAGCGGCTCAGGGAAATGCTGCCCCCATGGCCCGGCTTGGCGCAGGGCTTTGGCCAGGTCGAGGTGGAACTCCTCCACGGCCAGGCTGCCATCCGACAGAAGGCGCCCGGTAAGGTCTTCTTCGCGCAGCTGACGCCGCACTTCCTGGTCAAACGCCTCGGCAAAGGCCGGGAAGTTGCCCTCAGGCAGCGACAACCCTGCCGCCATGGCATGACCGCCGAACTTGCTGATCAGTTGCGGATGGCGCGCCGCTACCGCATCCAGCGCATCACGAATATGAAACCCTGGCACCGAACGTGCCGAACCTTTGAGCATGCCATCGCCGGCATCGGCAAAGGCGATGGTCGGCCGGTGGTAACGCTCCTTCAGGCGTGAAGCGAGGATCCCGATCACGCCCTGGTGCCAGTCGGCATCGAACAAGCACAAGCCGTAGGGCATGGATTCGACCGGCAGGTCCTTGAGCTGGGCCAGCGCCTCACGTTGCATGCCCTGCTCGATGGACTTGCGATCCTGGTTAAGGTCATCCAACTGCTGGGCCATGTCCTGGGCCAGGGTCGCGTCCTCGCACAGCAGGCACTCGATGCCCAGGCTCATGTCGTCCAAGCGCCCCGCCGCGTTCAAACGCGGGCCAAGGATGAAACCCAGGTCGGTCGAGGTGATACGCCGGTGATCACGGCGGGCCACTTCAAGAATCGCCTTGAGCCCCGGCCGAGCGCGGCCGGCGCGAATACGTTCAAGCCCCTGGTGCACCAGAATGCGGTTGTTGGCGTCCAGCGGCACCACGTCGGCGACACTGCCCAGCGCGACCAGGTCGAGCAGTTCGCCGATGTTCGGCTGTGCTTGCGTGTCGTAGCGCCCCAGGCTGCGCAGGCGTGCGCGCAAGGCCATAAGTACATAGAAGATCACCCCGACCCCGGCCAGCGACTTGCTCGGGAAGTCACAGCCCGGCTGGTTCGGGTTGATGATCGCATCGGCGTCGGGCAACTGCTCACCCGGCAAGTGGTGGTCGGTGACCAGCACCTTGAGCCCGGCCGCCTTGGCTGCCGCCACTCCATCGACACTGGAGATGCCGTTGTCGACGGTGATCAGCAACTGCGGCTGGCGCTGCAACGCGACCTCGACGATCTCCGGCGTCAGGCCATAACCGAACTCAAAGCGGTTGGGCACCAGGTAGTCGACGTGGGCAGCACCCAGCAAGCGCAGGCCCAGCACGCCAACGGTACTGGCGGTGGCGCCATCGGCGTCGAAGTCGCCGACGATGAGGATGCGCTGGCGCTGGTCGAGGGCTTCGACCAGCAGGTCCACCCCCGCCTCGATGCCTTTGAGCTGCTGGTACGGCAACAACCGCGCCAGGCTCTTGTCCAGCTCGGCCTCGCTCTGCACACCACGGGCGGCATACAGGCGGGTCAGCAAGGGTGGCAGGTTACCCAGCAATGGCAGGGTCGACGGCAGGGGGCGAGGTTCGATACGCATGAGGTCTTCGGCAATCAGGAAAGGGTAAGGTCAGCCACGCTCACCGAGCAGCCACTCCAGCTGCACTTCGTGCTGGCCGCGGTCGTCGGTGACGAACACCGTGCCTTCGCTGATCATCACGTCCCACTTGATGCTGCGCGGCATGTCGGTGGCCAGGGTCTCCAGCACCTCCTGGGGGACTGCGGCGATGTTCAGGTTTTTCAGGCCCTTGACCGCTGGCACCACCTTGCCTTCCCACACACGCAGGCTGCCATAGGCCAGCAGGCTGGTGCGCTCGGTGCGACGGGAGCACCAGGTCAGGCGGTCGGCGTCGGGTTGGCCGACTTCGATCCAGTGCAGCACACGGTCGTCGAGGCTCTTTTCCCACAACGCCGGCTCATCGACATCCGACAGACCGCGACCAAACGACAGGTTCTCGTTGTACCAAAGCGCGTAGGCCAACAGACGAACGGCCATGCGCTCTTCGGTTTCCGAAGGATGACGAGCGATGGTCTGCTTGACGCTTTCGTAAACGTTGCGATCGAGGTCGGTCAGATTCAGTTCGAATTTGTAGGTAGTGGACGGCTGGGCCATGTCGACGGGCTTCTTGCGCAAAGAAAAGTGACACAGTCTAACCGATCCTGCCCCTCGTTGCGCCGCGGCAGTATCTGCCGCTTCGGAGCTATGATAAAACCACGGCTCTGCCCAGTTGCCACGGATGCCCCATGTCTACGCCCAGCAAACCCCTCGCCGGCCTGAAAGTCATCGAACTCGGGACCCTGATCGCTGGCCCGTTCGCGTCGCGCATCTGTGCCGAATTCGGCGCCGAGGTGATCAAGGTCGAGTCCCCTGACGGCGGCGACCCGCTGCGTAAATGGCGCAAGATGTACGAAGGCACGTCGCTGTGGTGGTTCGTGCAGGCTCGCAACAAACAGTCTCTCACCCTCAACCTCAAGCACCCGGACGGCCGCGAGATCCTCAAGCGCCTGCTGGCCGAGGCCGACATCCTGATCGAGAACTTCCGCCCCGGCGTGCTGGAAAAACTCGGCCTGGGCTGGGATGTGCTGCACGCCCTCAACCCGCGCCTGGTGATGGTGCGCCTGTCGGGCTTCGGCCAGACCGGGCCGATGAAGGACCAGCCAGGCTTTGGCGCCGTGGGTGAGTCCATGGGCGGCCTGCGCTACATCACCGGCTTCGACGACCGCCCGCCCGTGCGCACGGGCATCTCCATCG
The DNA here is from genome assembly GCF_058745025.1 of Pseudomonas sp. E1MeOHC2. Classification (NCBI taxonomy): domain Bacteria; kingdom Pseudomonadati; phylum Pseudomonadota; class Gammaproteobacteria; order Pseudomonadales; family Pseudomonadaceae; genus Pseudomonas; species Pseudomonas sp. E1MeOHC2. The sequence goes on along the minus strand of NZ_CP196675.1, from coordinate 3,557,638 downwards.
GTGACTCGATCGCCGCGTTGTGGGGCGTGATCGGTGCCTTGATGGCCTTGCGTCATCGTGAAGTCAATGGTGGCCAGGGCCAGGTGGTGGATGTGGCGCTGTACGAGGCCATCTTCGCCATGATGGAAAGCATGGTCCCGGAGTTCGATGTCTTCGGTTTCATCCGCGAGCGCACTGGCAACATCATGCCGGGCATCACGCCCTCCTCCATCCACACCAGTGCCGATGGCAAACATGTGCAGATCGGCGCCAACGGCGATGCGATTTTCAAACGCTTCATGCAGGCCATTGGCCGCGCCGACCTGGCCGATGACCCCACACTGGCCACCAACGATGGCCGCGACCTGCGCCGAGACGAGCTCTACGGGGTAATCGACCGCTGGGCCAACAGCCTGCCGCTGGAGCAGCTCATGCAGGTGCTCACCGCCGCCGAAGTGCCGGCCAGCCGCATTTATTCGGCCGAGGACATGTTCAACGACCCGCAATACCTGGCGCGGGAGATGTTCCTGCAGGCCCGCCTGCCAGACGGCAAACCGTTCAAGATGCCGGGTATCGTGCCCAAGCTTTCTGAAACACCCGGGTCTGCCGAATGGGTCGGGCCCGCGCTAGGAGAACACACCGACGCACTGCTCACCGCCCTGGGCTACGACGCGGCCGCCATTGCCGGCCTGCGCGAAGCAGGCGCGGTCTGACGCCTGCCGCCGCCGATGCGAACTGCCCGCTGGTCACGCACCCTGCTTTTGCTGTGCGGGCTGCTGCCTGCACTGGCCGTGCCGCACGTCACTGCCAAAGAGCGCATATTGTGGCTGGTTCGAGACCTGCCGCCCTTCACCATTTTCGAAGGCCCGGAAAAAGGCCAGGGGGTCGTTGATCGCCTGCTGCCGCTGCTGATCGAACAGATGCCTGAGTACGATCACAGTATCGTGCGGGTGAACCGTGCCCGCGGCATCCAGATGCTTCAGGACCAGAGCAGCTTCACCTGCGACCCGACCCTGCTATGGACGCCGGAACGGGCCCGATACGTGCACTTTTCCATGCCGTCGTTGGGTGTGGTGAGCGGCGGCCTGGTGGTGCGCAAAGAAGGTGAGGCACTGGTTGCGCCGTTTCTTACCGACAACGAGGTCGATCTGCACGGCCTGATGAGCCATACCCCGTTGAAGCTCGGTATCGTCGCCGAGCGCAGCTATGGTACGCAGATTGACGACATCCTGCGCCAGTTGCCAGAGTCGGTGCTCAGCCGCCACTACGGCAACGATGCCACCGCCAACCAGTTGCAGATGCAGCAACTGGGACGCCTGCCCATGGTGATGGGGTACTGGCCAGAAGTGCGTTACCTGATCCAGCAGCAAGGTGGATCACTGGCTGACTACCATTTTCATCCTGTGCAGGGGGTGAAGCGCTATCAGTTTCTGCATGTGGGCTGCTCGGCCTCGGCACTGGGGCGCGAGGCCATTGCCCATATCGACCAACTGTTGCCCGCGCTGCGACGGGACACCTTGCCGGGGCTGTATGCACGGTGGCTGGACCCTGCGTTGCAGGAAGAGTATCTGGAACAGAGCAAGCAGTTTTTCAAACAACCGTAGCGCTCCAGAAAAAAGAAACCCCGGAACGCTGGGGAGGACGCCCGGGGCCAATCGAAAGCCCTGGAGGGCTTCCCGTGACAGCCTGCCACCACCGGAGCAAAGTGCTGGCTGGCTGCCCTTACGGTGTCTGATAACTCACTCAGGCAAAGGTTCCCTGGGGTTGCTGTCGCTGCTGCAACGCTGCAATCACACAGGGCTGCAAGCGCCCTTCGGCAATCTGCAGATCACGGTGCAAACCGTCCACCACGTCAATGAGCAGGCTTTGTTCCTGTAACTGGCGCAGGCTGACCGTGCGCTGCAGGGTGATGCCTGCCAGCTTGTCAAAGACGGTCAATTGGCGATTGCCACTGGCATCGGCGATGCCAAGGTGGGTTTGGTAAGGGGTCAGGGCTTCGTTCAGCAGTCTGCAGATTCTTTCCATCCGGATCACTCGCTGCGTGGTGGGCTATGGAGGTACTGACCAACAAGCGCAGCGCAAAGTTCGAGACGCCGCAGCTGTTTCAGTGAGCATGCGGGGCAGACGTGACAGTTTGAATACGCCCGCCCAGGCGCCCAAGCGCACGCTGCAGTTGCGCCATGGACAACGGCCAGGGGAGCTCGGCAACTACCCAGAAGCCCCGCTGTTTCGCTTCCTGAGCAAGGTTCTGCTGGCCGGGAGCTGCCTGGCCGACGAACAACAAACCCCGCAAAGGGCGCGTACCGGTAAGCTTTTTCAGGAGCGCAAGCCCCGCTCTTGTGGGCATTGCGTGGTCGAGGATGAGCAAGTCAGGGCAACGGTCTGCGTTCAGGCACGCGTGCAGGCCAACAGCCTCTTCGGTGATGCGCACATCGAAAATACCTTGGGCATTGAATGCCTGGTGCAGGAGGATTTGATGGGAAGGGCGTGCCTGGTGAATCAACACGTAGGGCCTGGACATGAGCCACTCCTGAGGGAAGGACTGGCAAATCTAGGCAACATTCCAAAACGCTTAAATAGGAAACATCTGAAAAATCTGGTGGAAATTTCGATAATCCAGGGCCGCCAAGCGGCCCCGGATATCAACGCGCTTAAAGCGGCTTACCGCGATTACCGTGTTGGCTGACAAAGTTCTGCACGGTCTTCAGGTCATTGGCCAGCACTGTGCAGCGCTCTTCGCGGCTGAACAGGTCGGCCAAGTGCGCAGGCAATTCCAGGGCTTTGCCAACGCCTGCTTTCTCTACCGCTTCCGGGAACTTGACCGGATGCGCGGTACCCAGCACCACCATCGGCGTGTCCAGGCTGCGGCGGCACTCGCGAGCGGCCTTGACGCCGATTGCGGTGTGCGGGTCGAGCACTTCGCCGGTGCTGGCGAACACTTCGGCGATGGTCTCGCAGGTCTGCTCGTCACTGACTGCCAGCGAGTCGAACAGCTTGCGTGCTTCGGTCCAGCGGTCTTCGTCGACGCTGAAACCGCCACCCTGCTTGAAGTTGGCCATCAATTCGGCGATGGCGGCGCCATTGCGCCCGTGCAGGTCGAACAGCAGGCGCTCGAAGTTGGACGACACCATGATGTCCATCGACGGCGACAGGGTCGCGTGCAGGGTGTCCTTGACGTACTGGTTGCCGCTCATGAAGCGGTGCAGGATGTCGTTACGGTTGGTAGCCACTACCAGCTGGCTGATCGGCAGGCCCATGTTGCGCGCCAGGTAACCGGCAAAAATGTCGCCGAAGTTGCCGGTTGGCACCGAGAACGCCACCGAACGGGCCGGGCCGCCCAACTGCAGGGCTGCGTGGAAGTAGTAGACGATCTGGGCCATGATCCGCGCCCAGTTGATCGAGTTGACCGCCACCAGGCGGGTGCCCTTGAGGAACGACTGGTCGGCGAAGCTGGCCTTGACCATCTCCTGGCAGTCGTCGAAGTTGCCGTCGATGGCGATGTTGTGGATGTTGTCGCCGAAGATGGTGGTCATCTGGCGGCGCTGAACTTCCGACACGCGTTGGTGCGGGTGGAGAATGAAGATGTCGACGTTGTCACAACGGCGGCAGCCTTCGATGGCGGCCGAGCCGGTGTCACCACTGGTGGCGCCAACGATCACCACGCGCTCGTTACGCTTGGCCAGCACGTGGTCGAGCAGGCGCCCGAGCAGTTGCAGGGCAAAGTCCTTGAAGGCCAGGGTCGGGCCGTGGAACAACTCCAGGACCCACTCGTTGCTGTTCAGCTGACGCAGCGGGGCGACTGCGGCATGGGCGAACTCACCGTAGGTTTCTTCGAGGATCTTCTTGAAGTCGGCATCGGCGATGCTGCCAGCCACGAACGGGCGCATCACGCGGAAGGCCAGTTCGTGATACGGCAGGCCAGCCCAGGAGGCGATTTCTTCCTGGGTGAAGCGTGGCAGGTTTTCAGGGACGTACAGGCCGCCGTCGCTGGCCAGGCCAGCCAGCAGGACATCTTCGAAATTCAGGGCCGGTGCCTGGCCACGGGTGCTGATATAGCGCATGGTGCAAACCTTCGATGCTGGGGCCGGAGCCGCGTGCGCGGCCCGACGGCATTATTCGTTAATTGAGCTGTTCAACGCGGATGCGCACGACCTTGCCGATCACATCCTGCAGGGCTTCCAGGGCAACGATGGCGTCGTTGATGCCTTGCTCGACCACACGATGGGTCAGCAGGATCATCGGCACCAGGCCGTCCTGTTCCTCGGCTTCCTTCTGCATGATCGACTCGATGTTGATGCCACGCTCCGAGAGGATGCTGGCCACCTGGGCCAGAACACCGGGGTGGTCCTTGGCCTGGATGCGCAGATAGTAGGCGCTTTCGCACGCCTCGATCGGCAGGATCGGGTGCGACGACAGCGAGTCCGGCTGGAAGGCCAGGTGCGGCACACGGTTCTCCGGGTCGGACGTCATCGCACGGACCACATCGACCAGGTCGGCCACCACCGACGATGCGGTCGGCTCCATGCCGGCACCGGCGCCGTAGTACAAGGTCGAGCCCGCAGCATCGCCGTTGACCATGACCGCGTTCATCACGCCGTTGACGTTGGCGATCAGACGGTCGCTCGGGATCAGCGTCGGGTGCACGCGCAGCTCGATACCTTCAGCAGTGCGACGTGCCACGCCCAGGTGCTTGATGCGGTAGCCCAAGGCCTCGGCGTAGTTCACGTCAGCGGTGGTCAGTTGGGTGATGCCCTCGGTGTAGGCCTTGTCGAACTGCAGCGGGATGCCAAAGGCGATGGACGCCAGAATGGTCAGCTTGTGTGCAGCGTCGATCCCTTCGACGTCGAAGGTCGGGTCGGCTTCGGCATACCCCAGGGCCTGGGCCTCGGCCAGGACGTCGGGGAAGGCACGGCCCTTTTCGCGCATTTCGGTAAGGATGAAGTTACCGGTGCCGTTGATGATGCCGGCCAGCCAGTTGATACGGTTGGCCGACAAGCCTTCGCGGATGGCCTTGATCACCGGGATACCACCGGCAACCGCGGCTTCAAAGGCGACGATCACGCCCTTCTCGCGGGCCTTGGCAAAGATTTCGTTGCCGTGCACGGCGATCAGCGCCTTGTTGGCGGTGACGACGTGCTTGCCGTTCTCAATGGCCTTGAGCACCAGGTCGCGGGCGATGGTGTAGCCACCAATCAGCTCGATGACGATGTCGATTTCCGGGTTGGTCGCAACGTCGAACACATCAGCGGTAATGGGGGTACCGGTAATCTGGCAGTTCGGGTTCTGCGAGCGCATGGCGATCTGTGCCACTTCAATACCGCGCCCGGCACGGCGGGCAATCTCCTCGGCGTTGCGCTGAAGTACATTGAAGGTTCCGCCACCGACGGTCCCCAACCCACAGATGCCTACTTTGACCGGTTTCACTGTGAACTCCCCATTGAACGGCCGGCACCTGCGCCGACCGTGAAACATGCCGTCACCCCATGACGACGGCGTACTGAATTGATTACTTGGCTGCTTGCTGCTGGCCGGCCAGGGCCAGCTTGGCCACTTGCGGCGCCGGCTGGTAGCCCGGGATCACCTGGCCACTTTCGAGGACAATCGCCGGCGTGCCGTTGACGCCGATCGACTGGCCCAGCTGGAACTGCTTGCTGACCGGGTTGGCGCACTTGGCAGCCTTGATTTCCTTGCCCTCGACCATCTTGTCCAGCGCCGCACGGCGGTCGCTGGAGCACCACACGGCCTGCAACTGCTCATCACCCGGCGAGCCGAGGCCCTGACGCGGGAAGGCGACATAGCGCACTTCGATACCGCGGCGGTTCAGCTCCGGCACTTCGGCGTGCAGCTTGTGGCAGTACGGGCAGGTGGTGTCGGTGAACACGGTGATGTGCGACTTGGTCTCGCCCTTGGCAGGATAAACCACCATCTCGGCGGCTGGAATGCCATTGATGAGCTTGGCAACACCCTGGCGCTCGGTTTTCTCGGTCAGGTTGACCGGCTTGCCGTCCTGCATCTGGTACAGGTAACCCTGCATGACGAACTGGCCGTCAGCACTGGCGTACAGCACACGGCCGCCCTGCAGCTTGACCTCATAAAGGCCGTTGAGCGGGCTACTGGCAACGCTTTCTACCGGCACTTCCAGTTCGAGGTTCTGCAACGACTTGCGAATGGCCTGCTCGGCACCGGCATTGCTGTCGGTTGCCGCGGCAACGGCAAAAGTACTGGCCAGCGCCAACGCGGCGGCGGCGAACATCTGGGTCACGCGCATGGGAACTCCTGAAGGCGGACAGGGGCCGGAGGGCGTCGCCTGCGGAAAAAACGCGGCGACCGTGCGGCCCTTGGTGCAAACCGCCCAAGCCTACCACAACACGCTAGCCGTGAAGGGGTCTGCGAGTACCGGTCGGCGGAACATGAAAATCATTCATCCACGCGGGTGATGCTGGGCGTGCAGCTGTTGCAGACGGGCCTTGGCCACATGGGTGTAGATCTGCGTGGTCGACAAGTCGCTGTGGCCCAGCAGCATTTGCACCACGCGCAGGTCGGCGCCATGGTTGAGCAGATGAGTCGCGAAGGCGTGGCGCAGGGTGTGCGGCGACAGTGATTTGTCGATCCCGGCCACCTGTGCCTGATGCTTGATACGGTGCCAGAAGGTCTGGCGGGTCATCTGTTCGCCGCGCAGGCTGGGGAACAGTACGTCGCTCGGGCGCCCGTTCAGCAGCTCGGGGCGGCCATCGCGCAGGTAGCGCTCCAGCCACACCACGGCTTCCTCCCCCATCGGCACCAGGCGCTCCTTGCTGCCCTTGCCCATCACCCGCAGCACGCCCTGGCGCAGGTTGACCTGGTCCAGCGTCAGGCTGACCAGCTCGGTGACGCGCAGACCACAGGCGTACAGGACTTCGAGCATGGCGCGGTCGCGCTGGCCGATGGCTTCGCCAAGGTCCGGGGCCAGCAGCAGTGCCTCGACGTCGGCTTCCGACAGGGATTTGGGCAAAGGCCGCCCCAGTTGAGGCATTTCCACCTGCAACGTCGGGTCGACAGCGATCATCTTTTCCCGCAGCAGGTAGCGAAAGAAACCACGCAAACCAGAGAGAAAGCGCGCAGTGGAACGCGGTTTGTAGGCTTGGTCGAGGCGCCAGGCCAGGTGATCGAGGATCAACTCGCGCCCCGCGTCGGGCAAGGCCACGCCCTGCTCCTGCAGCCAGCCGTTGAACAGCGCCAGGTCGCTGCGGTAAGAAACACGCGTGTTATCGGACAGGCCTTTTTCCAGCCACAGGGCATCAAGAAATTGGTCGATCAAGGGGTGGTCAAGGGCAGGCATGAAAACTCGGTGGCAAACGACGAAATGACGCTTAGTCTTTCATAACAACGCTGGCATAGGGAGCCCGCATGAACGAACAGCAGATCCTTCTCAGCGTTGGCGGCATCGGTGCCGCCGCCCTCGCCTGCCAGTGGCTGGCCTGGCGCCTGAAGCTTCCGGCAATCCTCTTTCTGCTGCTGACCGGCATCACCGTCGGGCCACTGCTCGGCTGGCTCGACCCGCAAGCCCTGTTCGGCCCGCTGCTCATGCCGCTGGTATCGCTGGCAGTGGCGCTGATCCTGTTCGAGGGCAGCCTGACCCTGCACCTATCGCAGTGGCGCGAAATCGGCAGTGTGGTGCACCGGCTGGTCACCCTCGGTGCGCTGTCGACCTGGTTGGTGATCGCGCTGGCGACTCACTGGTTGCTGAGTTTTGACTGGCCGCTGGCAATCCTCTTCGGCACCTTGACGCTGGTGACCGGCCCGACGGTGATTGTGCCCATGCTGCGCGTGGTGCGCCCAAAGGCAACGATCGCCAATATCCTGCGCTGGGAAGGCATTGTCATCGACCCGATTGGCGCCCTGCTGGCCGTGGTGGTCTACAGCTTCATCATCGCCAGTGCCGATGGCAACGGCCTGAGCCAGAGCCTGAGCACCTTTGCCGGGGTGATCTTCTGCGGCAGTGCCCTGGGCGCCGCCGGGGGCTGGTTGCTGGGGCAGATCATGCGTGAGCAGTGGCTACCGGAGTACCTGCACAACCTGGCTTCGCTGGCAGCCGTATTGGGCATCTTCATCGCTGCCAACCAGATCGTCCACGAGTCGGGGTTGCTGGCAGTGACGGTAATGGGCATGTGGCTGGCCAACATGCGCGGGGTCGATGTGCGGCAGATCCTGCATTTCAAGGAAAACCTCAGCGTCTTGCTGATCTCTGGCCTGTTCATCCTGCTGGCCGCACGCCTCGACCTGCATGCCTTGCTCGGCCTGGGCCCGGCCGTACTGGCACTGCTGCTGGTGATCCAGTTGCTGGCGCGGCCGCTTAATGTGTTTCTGTCAACGCTGGGTTCCTCACTCAACTGGCGCGAACGGGCCCTGCTGGCCTGGATCGCCCCCCGCGGCATCGTCGCCGCAGCCGTTTCAGCGATCTTCGCCATCCGGCTGCATGAGGCTGGCCACCAGGATGCGTTGCTGCTGGTGCCGCTGACCTTCGCCGTGATCATTGGCACTGTGGTGCTGCAGAGCGCCACGGCCAGGCCCCTGGCGCGCCTGCTCAAGGTAGCGGAGCCCGCGCCCAGCGGCTTTCTCATCGTCGGTGCCAATGGGCCTGCTCGCACCCTAGGCAAAGCCCTGCAGCAATTGGGTTGCCGGGTGTTGCTGACCGATTCGAGCTGGGAAAACATCCGCGCCGCGCGCATGGACGGGCTGCCGACCTATTTTGGCAACCCGGCGTCGCAGCATGCCGATGCACACCTGGATCTGGTCGGCCTCGGTCATTTGCTGGGGCTATCCCCAGCCGGCGAGATCAATGCGCTGGCCTGTGCCCGCTTTCGCCATGATTTCGGTCACGGCCGGCTGTACGTGCTGGCCAGCGGCCTGGAGAAGCAGCGTAGCGACAAGCATCGCGCCAGCGAGGAGCACCGTGGTCAATTGCTGGGAGCAAGCCCGATGACCTATCAGCAACTGGCCGGTCGCCTACACCACGGCGCCGAGCTTTACAGCACAAACCTGACTGAGGGCTTTGACTGGGAGAACTACCAGGCGCTGCATGGCGAGCGCGCGCACCTGCTGTTCGCCCGTGACAGCCATGGCTGGGTGCATGTATCGAGCCCTGACATCCCGCTCACCCCGCAACCCGGCTGGACCTTGGTGGCGTTGATCGAACCAGCACCGGTCACGGACACGGTCACCTCGCAGGGGTGAAACTCAGGCTGCAGGCAGCACCGGCACCGGGCGCTTGTCTTCGTCGATGGCGACAAAGCTGAACACGCCATGGATCGCCCGTTCACGGCCATCCAGGTACATGTTCTCGACGAACACATCCACCTGCACCTGCAAGCTGGTGTTGCCCACCTTGATCACCGTACCCACCAGCTCGACGATCGAGCCTGCCGGGATCGGGTGCTTGAAGTCGATTCGGTCGGTAGACACGGTCACCAGTGGCAACCGGCAGAAACGCGTGGCAGCGATGAACGACACTTCGTCCATCCAGGCCAGCGCGGTGCCGCCAAACAGGGTGTTGTGGTGGTTGGTGGTGTTGGGGAACACCGCCTTGGTCACGCGGGTTACCGACAGTTCGGTGCGGCGCTGGATTTCCTGGTCTCGGGTTGTCATGTCTGGTCACATCGCTTTGCTTGGGTTTCAAAACGCAAAAAAGCAGCCCGAAGGCTGCTTTTTTTCTCGCAAGGCGGCCTGGGCCACCGGTCAAACTGCACTCAGGACAGTTTTTCCTTGATGCGAGCGGCTTTGCCGGACAGGTCGCGCAGGTAGTACAGCTTGGCTTTACGCACGTCACCACGACGTTTCACGGCCAGGCTGTCGATCTGCGGGCTGTAGGTCTGGAAGGTACGCTCTACGCCAACGCCGCTGGAGATTTTGCGCACGGTGAAGGCGCTGTTCAGACCGCGGTTACGCTTGGCGATAACGACGCCTTCGAACGCCTGCAGACGGGAACGCTCACCTTCCTTCACTTTAACCTGGACGATAACGGTGTCGCCCGGTGCGAAGGTTGGGATTTCCTTGCTCATCTGCTCGGCTTCGAGCTGCTGGATGATCTTGTTGGTCATGCTGTGCTCCTAAGATGGATACGTGATCCACCATCGATACGTTTAACTATCGTCCCGCTCGCGGAGATATTCCTCGAGCAGCTTCTTCTCTTCTCCAGAAAGCGAGCGACTTTCCAGAAGATCGGCGCGTCGTTCGAAGGTCCTACCAAGGGACTGCTTCATCCTCCAACGCCGGATATGTGCATGGTTGCCACTTAGCAACACGTCGGGAACACGCTGATCCGCATACACCTCAGGTCGGGTGTAGTGCGGGCAATCGAGCAGACCGTCGGTGAAAGAATCTTCCTCCGCCGAGTCCACATGCCCTAAAGCTCCGGGCAGCAGCCGCGTAACCGCATCGATCAGTACCATGGCCGGCAGCTCGCCACCGGAAAGCACATAGTCGCCAATCGACCACTCCTCATCGACATGAGCCTCGATAAAGCGCTCGTCGATGCCTTCATAACGACCGGCGATCAGGATCAACGACTCCTGTTCGGCCAGGCCTTTGACCGCCTGCTGAGTCAGCTTGCGGCCTTGCGGCGAAAGGTAGATCACCTTTGCCGATGCTCCGGTCGCTTGCCTGGCGCTAACCAGGGCGTCTTCCAGAGGCTTGATTTTCATCACCATGCCCGGACCACCGCCAAACGGCCGATCATCCACGGTATGGTGGCGATCTGTGGTGTAGTCCCGCGGATTCCAGCAGGTCACCTGAAGCAACCCCTGTTTCACCGCGCGGCTGGTAATGCCGTACTCCGTGATGGCCGAGAACATCTCGGGGAACAACGTGATGACGTCTACGCGAAGGTTACCCATCGTTTAGAAGTCCGCGTCCCATTCAACCCGCATCACGCCTGCTTCCAGGTCGATTGCCAGCACACATTGCTCCGTATAGGGCAACAGACGCTCGCGATCATCCAGGCTGCCTGCGCACGGCTTGACCACCATTACATCGTTCGCACCGGTCTCCAACAGGTGATCGACCTTGCCGAACAGTTGTTCGTCCTGGTTGATGACCTTCAAACCCTGCAACTGGTACCAGTAGTACTCGTCGACGGGCAGGTTGGGCAAAAGGCTCCGCGGTATGCAGATCTCGTAACCACTCAGAAGACGGGCTTCATCACGATCATCGAGGCCTTTCAGTTTCACGACCAGGCCCTTTTGGGAGCCACGACCGCTGACCAGCTCTACCTGTTTTACCTTGCCTTCGTGCTTGAGCGTCCAGCGTGGATAATCCAACAGGTTTTCAATCGGATCGGTAAAGGAATACACCTTCACCTCGCCGCGAACGCCGTGAACCGAAAAAATCTTGCCAACGACGATGAGGTCGTCAGCCTTTTCTGGCGTCGCGTTCATATATCTTAGGCAGCGGCCTTGGCAGCGTCCTTCAGCAGCTGAGCAACACGCTCAGACGGCTGCGCGCCCTGGCTCAGCCAGTAGGTGACGCGTTCTTGGTTGACCGACAGCTTGACTTCGGCGCCCGATGCGATCGGGTTGAAGAAGCCAACGCGCTCAACGAAACGGCCGTCACGGGCGTTACGCGAGTTGGTCACGGTCAGGTGGTAGAAAGGGCGCTTTTTCGAGCCGCCACGGGCCAGACGAATGGTTACCATGTGAACATCGTTCCTATAGTCGGTGCTGCAGTTGGTACTGCAGTCGGTGCTGCAAATCTGAAAGCCAAATAGGCACATGCGTGCCCAAAAGGCCGCATATTCTCGGGGAATACACGGACATTTGCAAATGACTTTTTCGGCAAGGCCTCGCCATGCCGTCCAGATCTGCCGGTTAAGCCACGGTTTTCGTGGCCGCTCCCCGCCTAGGCGGGGGTTCTGAGCGCCTATCCGATAAAAGACAAGCGCTCGGAATAGGGATTACAGCTTCGGCATGCCGCCGCCTGGCATCATGCCGCCAAGGCCGCGCATCATCTTGGCCATGCCGCCTTTGGCAGAGAATTTTTTCATCATCTTCTGCATTTGCTTGTGCTGCTTGATCAGCCGGCCGACGTCCTGCACCTGGGTGCCGGAGCCAATGGCGATGCGGCGCTTGCGCGAACCGCTGAGCAGCTCTGGGTCACGGCGCTCGGCCGGGGTCATGGAGTTGATGATCGCCTCCATCTGCTTGAACTGCTTCTCGGCCGCGCCCTGGGCATTGCCCATCTGCGACAGGTTGACCCCGCCGATGCTCGGCAGCTTGTCCATCAGGCCGCCCAGGCCGCCCATGTTCTTCATCTGTTGCAGCTGGTCGCGGAAGTCTTCGAGGTCGAAGCCCTTGCCCTTCTTCAGCTTCTTGGCCAGCTTGTCGGCCTTGGCCTTGTCGATGGTCTGCTCGGCCTGCTCGATCAGGCTGAGCACGTCGCCCATGCCGAGGATGCGCGAGGCGACGCGGTCGGGGTGGAACGGCTCGAGGGCCTCGGTCTTCTCACCCATACCGATGAACTTGATCGGCTTACCGGTAATGGCGCGTACCGACAGGGCCGCACCACCACGGGCATCACCGTCGACCTTGGTCAGTACCACACCGGTCAGCGGCAGGGCTTCACCGAAGGCCTTGGCGGTGTTGGCGGCGTCCTGGCCGGTCATGGCGTCGACCACGAACAGGGTCTCGACCGGCTTGACCGCGGCATGCAGCGCCTTGATCTCGGCCATCATGTCGGTGTCGATGTGCAGACGGCCGGCGGTGTCGACGATGACCACGTCGATGAACTTGAGCTTGGCTTCGCGAATCGCCGCTTCAGCGATGGCGACCGGCTTCTGGCTGATGTCGGACGGGAAGAAGGTCACGCCAATGTCGTTGGCCAGGGTTTCCAGCTGCTTGATCGCCGCCGGGCGGTAGACGTCGGCCGACACCACCATCACGCTCTTCTTCTTGCGCTCCTTGAGGAAGCGCGCGAGCTTGCCAGCGGTGGTGGTCTTGCCCGCGCCCTGCAAGCCAGCCATCAACACCACGGCAGGCGGTGCGGCATTCAGTGCGAGGTCTTCGTTGGCCGCGCCCATCAGGCTTTCGAGCTCGGCCTGGACGATCTTCACGAAGGCCTGGCCTGGTGTCAGGCTGCGCGACACCTCGGTACCGACTGCACGTTCCTTGACGCTGTTGACGAAATCCTTGACCACCGGCAAGGCAACGTCGGCCTCGAGCAACGCCATGCGCACTTCGCGCAGCGTGTCCTTGATGTTGTCTTCAGTCAGCTTGGCCTTGCCGGTGACATGGCGCAGCGTCTGTGACAGGCGGTCGGTCAGGTTTTCGAACATGGTGATCCTTTCAGGCCCAGTAAAAGCCGAGGTTTGTCAGGCGCCCAAGGGGGAAATGTACACACCCTGGGCACAGCAAGGCGGCGATTATAGCGAAGTGCAGCGACGGCGCACACCTTGGTGGATAGTCGGTGACCAAACCCGCCGCTTCGCAGGTACTGTCCCGCAGTCTTCCTAGAGCAGCGCGATCTATGCCAAACTCCGTCTCTTTAAGGCTCGCCAACCAGGACTTATGTTCTCCTCACCCAGCCTCATCCCCAACCTGATCGCCGCCGGCCTTTATATAGCCGCGACCCTCTACCAGGGTTCGCACCTGGCCCAGGGCCGCAAAGCCGACAAACGCTTGCTCGGCCTGCTCGGCGCCCTCGCGGTGATCGCCCAGGGCGGTGCCCTGTTCTTCCAGCTGATCACCCCGCTGGGCCTGAGCCTGGACTTTTTCAGCGCCGCCAGCCTGATCGCCGTTGCGGTCATTACCCTGACGCTGCTGGCCTGCCTGCGCATCCCGGTAGAAAACCTGCTGGTGCTGCTGTTCCCGCTGGGCGCGGTCACCGCGTTGCTGGCCCAGTTCGCGCCCCCCGGTACCGTGCCGCTGGTCAACGAAGAACCCGGCATCCTTGCGCATATCCTGCTGTCGATCCTCGCCTACGGCCTGTTCACCATTGCCGTGTTCCAGTCGCTGCTGCTGTTGCTGCAGGACCGTCAGCTGAAAAACAAGCACCCGTCCGGCTTGATCCGCAACTTCCCGCCGCTGCAAACCATGGAAAGCCTGCTGTTCGGCTTTCTCTGGGCCGGTTGGTGCCTGCTGTCGCTGTCCCTGATTTCTGGCTGGCTGTTCCTCGACAACCTGTTCGCCCAGCACCTGGTGCACAAGACCTTGCTGGCCTGCGTCGCCTGGGTGGTGTTCAGTGTTCTGCTGTGGGGCCGCACCCGCCTAGGCTGGCGTGGCCACAAGGCGATCCGCTGGACGCTGGCCGGTTTCTGCCTGCTGATGCTGGCCTATTTCGGCAGCAAGCTGGTTCGCGAATTCATCTTGCATATCTGACGGCCGCCCATGGACACCCTGCCGTACGCACCGCTACTCGGCACTCTGGCACTGGCACTGCTCTGGTCGGCGCTTTTCAGCGCCGTGGATGCCGCCCGCCTGCAGCTCAACGGTTCGTTGCGCTCTGGCGATGACGGGCAAGCCCCCCTGCCCGCCCAGGCGCTGGTGCTGTGCGCCAGCCTGGGCAAGCTGCTGGTGCTGGGCCTTGCCTGCCTGATCGGCCAGCGCTACAGCGGCGAACACGGCTTCTGGCTGGCCGGCCTGGGTGCCACCCTGGCCTTGCTGGTGTTTGCCGAGTTCCTGCCGCGACGCCTGGCGCGGCGCAACCCGCAGGCGTTCGTCAGCCTGGGTGCCAGCCTGCTCAAGGTGCCCCTTGCCCTGTTGCAGCCACTGGCCTGCCTGCTCGACGGTTGCGCCAAGCTGATTCTGCGCCCGTTCCGCGCACAACCTACGGCGGTGGCCCTGCACCCGGAGCAGGATGACGACTTCGACGAAGACGAGGAGCACGAGCCTGCACGCCATGGCCTGCTCGACGGCTTGCAGTCGCTGGACAAAATCACCGTCAACGACATCCTGGTGCCGCGCAACGAAGTCGATGGCATCAACCTGGATGACCCGATCGAACGCATCATTGAGCAGCTGATCGTCAGCCGCCACACGCGCCTGCCGGTCTATCACAACGATATCAACCAGGTTGAAGCGATCCTCAACACCAAACTGATCAGCCACCTGCTGCCCAAGGCAGAGTTGACCCTGGAGAATCTCCACGGCGCCTGTTACGAACCCTATTTCGTCCCAGAAAGCACGCCCCTGCAGTTGCAGTTGCTGAACTTTCACAAGCAGCAACGGCGCCTGGGCGTGGTGGTGGACGAATACGGCGAAGTGCTGGGTATCGTCACACTGGAAGACATCCTCGAAGAAATCGTCGGCGAATTCGAAGACGAACAGGGGCTGGACAACCCGCACGTACACCCCCAGGGCGACGGCACCTTCGTCATCGAAGGCACCGCCTCGCTGCGCGAGATCAACCGCACCCTGGGCTGGCACCTGCCTTGCGATGGCGGGCCGAAGACCCTCAACGGGCTGGTCACCGAAGCGCTGGAAAGCATCCCGGAAAGCGCTGTTTGCCTGAAGATCGGCCGATATCGCCTGGAAATCCTCGAAACAGAGGACAATTGCGCCAGCAAGGTACTGGTGTGGACCGTGACCCGATAGCTATACTCGGGTCACGCTTACCCAGCCCCGCCGTCCCGCCTGCTACCCGCACCCGGCGCCACACGGCCAGTCCGCTCCACTGACACGCCCCGCGGTCCTGCTTCAACACCCCGAACAGTGCCCGCTCCCGCCCCTATCCCCCTTGGGCTATCGTCAGTCGGGCGAGCAAAAGAACAATACGCTCCGGCGTCCGCGCAACCGTGCCTGCCCTTGGATGGCGCGCGCAGTCGCGGATCAAGCCCATGGAGCACGACCAGACTGTTAGGGACCTAATTAATGACCACCAGCAGCACCTATGCCCAAGCGCCTGCCGCGCCGGTCAACTCGCCCGCGCGGGTGGCCACCGCCAGCTTCATCGGCACGGCCATCGAGTTCTACGACTTCTACGTTTACGCCACTGCCGCCGCGCTGGTGATCGGCCCGGTGTTCTTCCCGTCCGGGTCGGGCACCGCGCAAATGCTTGCGGCCTTTCTGACGTTCGGTATCGCCTTCCTCGCCCGCCCGCTGGGCTCAGCGCTGTTCGGCCATTTTGGCGACCGCATCGGCCGTAAATCGACCCTGGTGGCGTCGCTGCTACTGATGGGCGTCTCTACCACGGCTATCGGCGTGCTGCCCGGCTATGACAGCATTGGCGTCTGGGCGCCGATCATTCTCTGCCTGCTGCGCTTCGGCCAAGGCCTGGGCCTGGGTGGCGAATGGGGCGGTGCGGCGCTACTGGCCACCGAGAACGCACCGCCGGGCAAGCGCGCCTGGTTTGGCATGTTCCCGCAACTGGGCCCCTCGATCGGCTTCCTGGCGGCCAATGGCCTGTTCCTGACCCTGGCCCTGGTGCTCAGCGACGAGCAGTTCCGTGAGTGGGGCTGGCGCATCCCGTTCCTGCTCAGCGCCGCACTGGTACTGGTCGGCCTGTATGTGCGCCTCAAGCTTGAGGAAAGCCCGGTATTCGCCAAGGCCATCGCCCGCCATGAGCGCGTGAAGATGCCGGTGGTCGACCTGTTCTCCAAATACTGGATGCCCACCCTGCTGGGCGCCGCGGCGATGGTGGTGTGCTACGCCCTGTTCTACATCTCGACAGTGTTCTCGCTGAGCTACGGCGTGACCACCCTGGGCTACAGCCGGGAAACGTTCCTCGGCCTGCTGTGCTTCGCGGTGGTGTTCATGGCCCTGGCCACGCCTCTGTCGGCCTGGCTCAGCGACCGATACGGGCGCAAGCCGGTGCTGATCGTCGGCGGCCTGCTGGCCGTGGCGTCGGGCTTTACCATGGAGCCGCTGCTGACCTCGGGCTCGACCACGGGTGTGGCGCTGTTCCTGGCCATCGAGCTGTTCCTGATGGGTGTGACCTTCGCCCCGATGGGCGCGTTGCTGCCCGAGTTGTTCCCCACACACGTGCGCTACACCGGTGCGTCGGCGGCGTACAACCTGGGGGGAATCGTGGGGGCTTCGGCGGCGCCGTTCTTTGCTCAGAAGCTGGTGAGCATGGGCGGCTTGAGTTGGGTGGGCGGGTATGTGTCGGTGGCGGCGGTGATCAGTTTGATTGCGGTGCTGTGCTTGAAAGAGACCCGCAATACAGAGCTGTGAGACTCTGGGGCCGCTTTGCGGCCCATTCGCGGGGCAAGCCCGCTTGTGTCTTGGAGAGGGAATAGAATCTGAAGTGAGAGCGGTGAATGGCAAGCTGATAGCCCGAGGTGCCCAGAGCACGTGTGGGAGCAAAAGCTGCCATTCACCGTTCCACTTTGGCGAGAGCCCGAACAGTTGGATGAGGGGCGTAATCTCGAATCACAAGCGTGGGCCAAGCCAAAGCGCTCTCACTCCTTGAGTTTAAGAGGGTTTGGCCATGTCTTCCTCTGTCGGCATCGATGTTTCCAGTGCCACACTTGCTGTTCACATCCGCCCTGAGGGGGTGAACTTCAGTGTTTCCAATGACTTGAAGGGATTCCAACTGCTCGTCGAAAAGCTTGGCGGGCATGCAGTTTCAATGGTCTTGCTCGAAGCTACCGGTGGCTACGAGTGCAATGTCCTCAAAGCGCTGCAGGATGCCGATTTTCCGGTTTGCCGGATCAATCCCAGTCGTGCCCGGGACTTTGCCAAGTCGATGGGTAAACGCGCCAAGACCGATCCCATTGACGCAGCGGTTTTGGCTCACCTGGCTGAAGTTATGCCCCCACGGCCTTGCCAGGTGATGACACCCGAGCGGGCCTTGCTGCGCGAACTGCTTATGCAGCGGGATCGCTTCGTCCAACAGCGCGACGATGACAAGCGGCGCCTGAAGCAGGCGCGGGCTCCCAGTGTTTGTTTGCGGTTGGAACAACACATCGCCTATCTGAAGGGTGAAATTCGAGCGCTGGAACAAGAGATCGCACAGCAGGCAGCAGCTTTGCCTGATGACCGGGTTAAACAGCTCACTCAAGTCAAAGGAATTGGTCTGATTACTGCCGGAAAGCTGATGGCCTTGCTGCCAGAGCTGGGCCAGGTGGATAAGAAGGAAATTGCCGCCTTGGTCGGTGTTGCGCCGTTCAACCAGGACAGCGGCAAGCAGTCGGGCAAGCGTTCAATCTGGGGGGGGCGCTCACAAGTCAGGCGGGCGCTCTATATGGCCTGCTGGGTGGTGATACGGCACAACAAGGACTTCTGCGAGCGCTACAAAGCACTGCGAGCCCAAGGGAAGTGCGCGAAAGTATCGGTGGTGGCGTGTATGCGAGTATTGATAGTGAGGCTAAATGCGATGCTCAAGACCGGAACGCCCTGGAAGGAGCAAATAGCTCATTCGTAGGAGCAAGCCTTGCTGGCGATGCCCGGCACAGCCGGGCCTGGGGCGCTACGCGCCCCATCGCCGGCAAGGCCAGCTTCCACAAGAAGACAGTTGCTCCCACAGCGCTGAACCCGAGGGTACGGACTTTCCTGTGGGAGCGGGCTTGCCCCGCGAATGGGCTGCACAGCAGCCCCTTACACAATCAGATCAAAACTCGACCTTGACCGCCTGCGAAGCCCGGGTCGCCTTGGCCCGCGCCGCTTCGATCGACTCATCACGCGCCAGGCATACGCCCATCCGACGGGTACCGTTGATTTCCGGCTTGCCGAACAGACGAATGGCTGTGTCCGGCTCGCTCAGCGCGGCCCCCAAGTTAGCGAAGCTGGTCTGTTGCGACTGGCCTTCCGGCAGAATCACCGCCGACGCCGACGGCCCAAACTGACGCACCACAGGGATCGGCAGGCCAAGAATAGCGCGGGCATGCAAGGCAAACTGCGACAGGTCCTGGGAGATCAACGTCACCAGGCCGGTATCGTGCGGGCGCGGCGAAACTTCGCTGAACCACACCTGATCGCCTTTAACGAACAGCTCCACCCCGAACAGACCGCGACCGCCCAAGGCATCGGTGACCGCCTTGGCCACTCGCTGCGACTCGGCCAAGGCCTTGGGGCTCATGGCCTGAGGCTGCCATGACTCCTGATAATCACCTTTCTCCTGACGATGGCCGACTGGCTCCAGGAAAGTGGTGCCACCGACGTGACGCACGGTCAGCAGGGTGATTTCGTAGTCGAAATCGATGAAGCCTTCGATGATCACTCGGCCCTTGCCGGCGCGGCCGCCTTCCTGGGCGTAGTCCCAGGACTTCTGCAGGTCGGCATCGCTGCGCAGCAGGCTCTGGCCTTTGCCCGACGAGCTCATCACCGGCTTGACCACGCACGGGTAGCCGACGTCAGCCACGGCCTTGGCGTAGTCTTCATAGGTGTCGGCGAAATGATACGGCGAGGTCGGCAGGTCCAGTTCTTCGGCGGCCAGACGACGAATGCCTTCACGGTTCATGGTCAGCTGGGTGGCACGGGCGGTGGGCACTACGGTGAAGCCTTCGTTTTCCAGCTCGACCAGGGTCGCGGTGGCAATGGCTTCGATTTCAGGGACGATGTAATGCGGCTTCTCGGCCTCGATCACTGCGCGCAGGGCGACGCCATCGAGCATGTTGACCACATGGCTGCGGTGCGCCACCTGCATGGCCGGGGCATTGGCGTAGCGGTCCACGGCGATCACTTCGACGCCCAGGCGCTGCAGCTCGATCACCACTTCCTTGCCCAACTCACCGCAGCCGCAGAGCAGTACACGGGTGGCGGTGGGCGACAATGGGGTTCCGATACGGGTCATTTCAGGTCCTCGAAGGCGTCCGGGGCTGCGCCAGGCTAAGCGCCGCCCGCTGAAAAAGGACCCGTATTCTACACCATCAACCGACCGCAGCAGCCCGCCGGGCGCGAAATGCCATGGCCAGCCACACCGCGGTGACGCCGGCGAACTTCGAGGCCATTGCCGTGCCGATCACAGCTGGGGTCAGGGCACCGATCATGCCGAAGAAAATGAAGGTATCGACCGGAATGCTCAGCGCCGAGCTCAGCCACAGGCGGTCACGCAGGGGCCGGCGTGTGACACTGAACACCAGCCAGTCGATCAGTTCGGAGATGAAGAAGGCGGTGGCGCTAGCCAGTGCGATGGCCGGTTCCGAGGTGACGTATGACAGCACCAGGGCCACCAGCATGGCGATCAGGGCGCCATGCCCGAAGCGGGTCTGGACCATGTCGCGCAGGATGAACACCAGGCCGCCCCAGGCGGACCAGATGATGTCCAGGTGTGGGGCACTGGAAAAGGCGTAGTTGATCAGCACTACGCTGCTGATATAGGCGATGAGAAAGAACATGAGCAGTAACCGTCAGACAAGCCGCACAGGTTACTTGATTTTGGGGTCAGCGGCAGCCGCTCCTACAAAATCATGCCGGCAGCCACTGCCCGTTCATGGCACAGCTTCAACACCGCGCGGCGTTCAGTGTTATCCATCCGCCCCCAGCGGCCAATCTCGGCCACCGTGCGCTGGCAACCCGTGCAGATATCCTGCTCGTCCAGCGCGCAGATGCTCACACACGGCGACGCCACCGGGCGCTCGACCTTGACCGCCTCACTCATCATCCACCACCAGGTCACGCGCATAACGCTGGGCATTGTGCACATAGTGCGCGGCGCCGGCCTCGATCATGCGCATCTGCTGCTCGCTCAACTCGCGCACCACCTTGCCTGGCGAACCCATCACCAACGACCCGTCGGGGATTTCCTTGCCCTCGGGGATAAGCGCGTTGGCGCCGATGATGCAATGCTTGCCGATGCGTGCCCCGTTCAGGATCACCGCGTTGATGCCGATCAGGCTGTAATCGCCGACCGTACAACCATGCAGCATGGCGTTATGGCCGACCGTCACCCCCTTGCCCAAGGTCAACGGCGAACCCATGTCGGTGTGCATCACAGTGCCGTCCTGGACATTGCTGTCCTCGCCGATGTCGATCAGTTCGTTGTCACCCCGCAATACAGCACCAAACCATACGCTGGCACGGGCCTGCAGGCGCACATTGCCGATCACAGTGGCGTTGGGTGCGATCCAACTGGTGGGATGGCTGTCGACCCGCAGGTCGCCCAGGCGATATTTCATGCTCGCTCCTCAGGATAAACGGCGGCGGTTTGAAGCAGACGGCAGGGTGGGCCCCGCTCAGATTTCGATGTAACGCTCCGGGGGTTGATGCAGGCTGATGCCGGCGTCGTATAGCAGGTTGACCAGCTCGACGATCATGATCGCCGACAGCCCCCAGATCTTGTATTCGCCGTAACGGTAACTGGGCACGTACCAGCTACGCCCCTGGTAATCGATACGGTGGGTGTGGTCACGCGGGTCTTGGCGAAAGAATTCCAGCGGCACGGTGAATACTGCCGCGATCTCCGCATCGTTGGCGCGGTATTCGACGTAATCGGGAATAAGCCCGACGAATGGCGTCACTTTCAGGCCATGCAGCGAGATCAGCGGGCTCAGCGGGCCGATCACTTCCACCAGCCCTGGCGGCAGGCCGATTTCTTCTTCGGCCTCGCGCAGGGCGGTAAACACCAGGTCCGGGTCTTCGGGGTCGCGGCGGCCACCCGGGAAGGCCACTTCGCCACCGTGGGTCGACAGCCCCTTGGCGCGCAGGGTCAAGACCAGTTCGGGCGCTTCGCTGCGGGTAATGGGCAAGAGTACCGCCGCTTCGGGAAACCTTCGGTCGGTTTCCAGTGATGCGGGTTCATGGTTGCTCATTCGGCGAAGAAGCTCGTCCAGCATTGCGCACTCTCGTATCCAAGGCCTGTCTTGCATGATGCACCAAAGCCGCGAAGCACCCAAGCCCCGTACGCTTGCGGCCACCGGGCCATCGCGCCAAGATAGCCCTGTCATAAGGGAAGCTAAGCATGAAATTCTGCAGCGCGTGCGGCCAGCCGGTCATTCAGCAGATCCCCGAGGGCGACAGCCGCCTGCGGTATGTCTGCGCGTATTGCCAGACCATCCACTACCAGAACCCAAACATCGTCGCCGGGGTGCTGCCGACCTGGGGCAGCCAGGTGCTGCTGTGCCGCCGCGCCATCGAGCCACGCCGTGGCTACTGGACCCTGCCCGCCGGGTTCATGGAGAACGGCGAGACCCTCGATCAGGCCGCCCGTCGTGAAACTGTCGAGGAAGCCTGTGCCCAGGTCGGGCCAATGAGCCTCTACCAATTGTTCGACCTGCCGCACATCAACCAGGTGCATGTGTTCTTCCGCGCCGAACTTGCCGACCTGCGCTTCGATGTGGGCGTCGAAAGCCTGGAAGTGCGGCTGTTCGAAGAACATGAGATACCGTGGGGCGAGCTGGCTTTCCGCACCGTCACACGCACACTAGAATGCTACTATCGCGACCGCATCGGGCAGCACTACCCCATAGGCCATGAGTACCTGCCGCCGATGAACGTCTCGCCCACTACTTAAGCCTGCAGGTGCTGCTTCATGCGCTGGTTGTTTGCCTTTTTCTGCCTTTGCGTTACCTCGGTGTCCCAGGCTGCCTTCACCGAGACCATCATTCGCAAGCCGCAACCACCGGTGCCTGCGCAATCGCAATCGCAGGCCGCCATGCAGCCACTCATCGACAAGGTGCTGGTGATCAAGTCCGAGCGCCGCCTGCAACTGATCAGCCGTGGCGAACCGCTGAAGACCTACCGAATTTCCCTGGGCAAGCAGCCCAAGGGCGCCAAGGAGCGCGAAGGCGACAAGAAAACCCCAGAGGGCCTCTACTGGCTGGACTGGCGCAAGCAGAGCGACCGTTTCAACCTGGCCATGCACATCGACTACCCGAACATCAGCGACGCCGCCCGCGCCACCCGCGAGGGCGTGAGCGCCGGCAGCATGATCATGATCCATGGAACGCCGATCAACGACAACTACCCGGAGTGGTACTTCCATACCCTGGACTGGACGGATGGTTGCATCGCCATGCGTAACCGCGACATGCAGGAAGTCTGGGAACTGGTCAAGGACGGGACGTTGATCGAGATTCGTCCCTGACGTCCTACAAACCCACTCACCGTGTAGGAGCTTTCGCACATTCAAATGCTAACCCGCCTGACATCCGCATAGGCGGCGTACCGATGCTGACGCTCGCCAGGTGGGCGCGCGGTTGCAGTCGGCCAAAGGCGGCAAGGCGGACTGACCTGATCACCAACTGACCCGCCGCTGCCCTGTCGTTGCCTCCGGCCCCAGCCACTGCGCGCCGCGCAGCAGCGGGGTCAGGGCAGCATCGGGTTGCAACGCGATGGCGATTTGCGCCTGCCGCCCGCGCACATCTGCATCCATATCGAGCTGATGCTGCCCTGGCTGCAGCAACTGCCCCAGCAGGCGCCAGCCCCCTCGGCACTGCACCTCGACCCAGCCTTGCCCCAACCCCAGCGACCAAGGCTCACTCAATGCCAGGTCCGCCACTGTGAGGCGTCCATCGCTGGCCAGGCATTGCAGCCCCGAACCCTGCACCCGCACCGAACCCTGCCACTGTCCATCCAGACGATACGCTGCAGGCACAGTCGCCTGCGCCGCTGCCGGCCGCACTTCTAGCGCCCAGCGCCAGGGCCAGCCGTGAACGTGCACGTGCCACGCCTGCCCCTGAAACCCCAGCGCGCCCTGCCCCTGCAAACGCCAAGGCTGCACGGCCCACTGCAAGGGCCCGAACGGCCCCAACTGGGCAGCCTGCCCTTGCCACAGGCTGCCGCTCACACCCGCCGCCGGTAATCCAAAGCCACGCACCAGCCAACTGGCCGGCAAGTGCACCAGCAAGGTCAGGCCAAACACCAGTAGCAACCACGCCACGCCGCCCCGGCTCATGGTCGAAGCACCAGGTCGAAGCGCATCCCCTGAGGGTCTTGCTCCAACCCCCACTGCAAGGGCAGCGCGCCTTCGGCCTGCAGCGCGCGCACCCAATCCAGCAGGGCCTGCTCATCGCCTACCTGACCGCGCATTTGCCAGGCCTCGCCCTGCGTGACCACCTCCAGCAACTCGATCCGCCGGGCCTGTGCCGACGCGCGCAGGCGCTCAAGGTTCAACGTCGCGCCACCCTGCAAACCCACCGCAGCTTCCGCCAGCGCCCGCCATTGGCTCAGCACGCGCCATTGCGCCACACCTTCGCGCACCACCAGCACGCTCGACAGCAGCGCGATGAGGCACACGGCCAACGGCAAACGGTGCCGCTGCATCCAGGCCCTGCTCATGCCGCCACCTCCAGGTCGAACACCACGTTTGGCGACGACTCGCCGCCACTGACCTGCACCTGAGCCCCTACAGCGCTGGCCATCTCGCGCCAGGGTGGTGCGGCGCCCTCCCCCTCCAGCCGCACATGCCAACGCTGGCCATCAAAGCGCACCGCTTGCAGGCGCCAGCCGGGATGCTCACGCAGCCAGGCGTGCAAGCGTTGCTGTAAGTCGTCGAGCTGACGCAGGCGCACTTGCTGCTGCAGGTCGGCCTCGCGCAGGCGCTTGAGCGACTGAGCGGCCTGCCTGGGCCCCGCCTGCTCACCTGTCACGGCAATCACCTGGGCCTGCCAAAGCTGGGCCTGGCGCCATTGCTGGGCCAACCACAAGCCGCCCCAGGTGCACGCTAGCAGCAGGCATGCAGCAATAAGCTGGCACTGCTGCCGCGACGGCCCCGCCAGCGAACGGCGCCGCCTCTGCTCGAACAGGCCAGGCACGCTGTCCAGCGCGGCCAATGCTGCCGGCCACCTGCCTTCCAGGGGGAGCCTGCGTAGCTGGGGCCAGGGTTCGAGCAACACCTCGCCCATCGACTCAGGCCAGGCCAGCCAGTGCTCAGCAGCGTCTTCGCTCAGCCCCTTGAGCAGGCTGACCCCACCTTCTTTCTGCCACCACCAGGCTGCGCCCGGCTCGGGTACAGGCAGCAACTGGAATTCGGCCCAGCACCGCTCGACCATCAGCCCCCACTCGGCACATTGCCCACGCCAGCCGTCCAACTGCTCACGCGCCACGGCCAGTAACCGGGCTTGCCCGGCCGCACGGCCCAGATACCCACACACCACCTCATCCGCGCCTTGCAGCAAACGGTCTTCAAGCAGCAGCGGCCACTCTTCACGCTTGAGCCCTGGCGGCGCGGCCAACTGGAAATGGCTGCAGCGCTCGGCAGGCACGATCAACGCCACCCGCGCTTGTAGATTCGCCGGCGGTTCGCCCTGCCCCTGGCGTTGCGCGCCATCGCCCCCGACCAGTAACCAGTCCCAAGGGCTGCCTGGACGCAACAGCAGCCAAGGTCGTGCCGGTGAGCGTCGACGCCAGTCAACGTTCATGAGCGCCCCCAGGGAAGAACGAAGGTGCAGGCATACGGTGCTCCATCACGTTGCAGTTCCAGGCGCACGCCACGGCCGGGGTGCGCGGGTTGATCGGAAGGCCAAGGCAGCCAGCGGCCACTCTGGTGGTAAAGAATGTTCATCGCGCTCACCCGCCCAAGCTGTTCGCGCAGCACCCAGCGCGGCGCCGAGGCGGCATACAAGTCCGCCGAGCTTTCCAGCAGCAAGCGTTGCTCCCGCGCCTCGAAGCGCAAGCGCTGGCGCTGCAAACGCGACCCGCCTTCGGCTTCCGGCAGGCCTGTCGCGGCCACCCACAGCAGTTGCCGGCTCGCCGGTTGCCAGTCCAACCAACGGCTGGCCAAGGGCAGCCGCTGCTCATACACACGGCGCAGGACCGGGCTGTCGAAGCGCCGCTCCAGCGCCAGGCAAAAGTCCAGCACCGAGGTTTCCTGGCTGCTCACCTGCAACCGCTCACGCACCTTCAGCCAGCCATTGACCAACGCTGCCAGCATGACGCCGAGCAGCGCGGTGAGGGCCAGAGCCACCATCAGTTCGATCAGGGTCAGGCCTGCCTGCTGCCGCTTCATGGGCGCTCCAGAAACACACTGTATTGGCCAAGCGGCAGCCGCTGGTCGCGGTCGCCGAACAGCAACAGTTCACCCCTGCGCAGGTCGCGCACGCCGGTGCGGCGCAGTTTCAGTTGCCAATGGCACACCTGGCCGCCCTGGCTCAGTTCGCCGCCCACTTGATTGCTGGCCGGCCAGTACTGCTCGACGGTGAAACGGGCCTGCAGTTCGCGGGCGCAGAGCAGGCCAAGGCGGTGCTGCTGCAGGTTGTCCTGCACCGCCAGACGCTGGCGCAGGACCTGGCTGGTGATCACCGCCAACACTGCGGCAATGGCCAGGGCAACGGTCACTTCCAGCAGGGTGAAACCACGCTGCTGGCGTTTCATGGCACAGCCGCCGTCTGCAGGCGGCCATCACGGCGCCAGGCCCAGTGCTGACTGCCCTCGGCCCAGCGCCAGCGCACGGAACCCGGCTGCGCCCAACCCTGCGGCGTGAACACAAGGCGCGGCTGCTGGCTGGCTGGCCAGTCGGGCTGCAAGCCCTTGGGCCACTCGCCCAGGCTGACCTGTTCGACAACCCAGCCATCGCGCTCACGCCGCACGAACTCCGGGCGTTGGCCGGTCCAGCGCAGCCCGCGCAACTGCCCGGCGTGCCGCGCCTCGGCGGCCTGCGCGTGCATGTGCGCAGCCAGCCGCTGCAAGGCCTGATCGGCGCTGGCCTTGCCGCTGTCGAGCGACGCCACGGCGAGCCCGGTCATGAGCCCGGCGATGGCCAGCACCACCAGCAGTTCGATCAGGCTGAAGCCTTGCTGATGACCGGGTGCTATTGGGACCGCTATGCGGTCCTTCGCGGGCAAGCCCGCTCCCACAGGTTCGGCACAGGTCTTCAAGCCTGTATGTATCCTGTGGGAGCGGGCTTGCCCGCGAAGGGCCATATCAGGCTTATCTAACATGCTTTACAGCGCCCAGTTACCCAGGTCGGCATCCTGGCCTTCACCGCCCGGCACACCATCGGCGCCTAACGAATAAACATCCACCCGCCCATGCTCACCCAGCATGCGGTACTGATAGGGAGTACCCCACGGATCTTCCGGCAAGCGGCGTACATAACCATCGCTGCGCCACGAACGCGGCAATGGCTCCTGGGTCGGCTTTTTCACCAGCGCGGCCAAGCCCTGCTCGCTGCTCGGAAACCGCAGGTTATCCAGCCGGTACATGTCCAGCGCCTGTTCGAGGGTGGCAAGGTCGGCCATGACCTTCTGCCGCATGGCCTTGTCCTGGTTGCCCAGCACGCTGGGGGCGACCACGGCGATCAGCAGGCCGATGATGAAGATCACCACCATGATCTCCATGAGGGTGAAGCCACGCTGACGGTTACGTCGATGCTGCATGGAAGTACTCCTTGTGTTCACAGTTGCAGGCCCTGATTGAGTTGCATGATCGGTAGCAGCACCGCCAGTACGATGAACAGCACCACGGCGCCCATCACCAGGATCATCAGCGGTTCGAAAAGCGCCATGGCGGTGTCCACCTGGCGGGCGAAACCGCGCTCCTGGTCGTCGGCCACGCGTTCGAGCATGTCGGCCAAGGTGCCGCTGGCCTCGCCGCTGCCAACCATGTTCACCAGCAACGGCGGAAACTGCTGGCAGGCATCCAGCGCACGGTGCAGGCTGGTGCCGCCCTGCACCTGCTGGCGCACGTGCTCCATGGCCAGGCGGATGCGCCGGTTGACGACCGTCTCGGTGGCCACTTGCAGGGCTTCGAGCAGGGCCACGCCGCTGCCGCTAAGAATCGCCAGGCTGCGCGCCAAGCGCGCGCTTTCCAGCACCTGCAACAGGCCGCCGATACGGGGCAGGCGCAACAGCCACGCGTCACGTCGCAGGCACCACTGCGGCTTGCGCAGCAGCCAGCTGGCAAGCAGCGCACTTGCCAGCGCCAACCCCAGCAGCCAGGGCCCAGCGTGTACCAGCCCTTGGCTCACGCCGATCAGCAATGCGGTAATCAGCGGCAGGCTCTGCCCGGCGTGGGCGAACTGTTCGGTGAGCTTGGGCACCACGAAGGTCATCAGGCCGATCACCACGGCAAGCGACACGCCCATCAGCACACAGGGGTAGATCAACGCGGTACGCGCCTTGTGCTGTTGCCGTTGCACCTGCTCCAGGTGATCGGCCAGCCGCGTGAGCACCTGGGCCAGGCGCCCGGACCGCTCGCCTGCTTCGACCAGCGCACAGTAAAGGCCGCTGAACGGCGCCCCCTGGCGCGCCAAGCTACGTGCCAGCCCCAGGCCTTCGGCGAGCGAGCCGCGCAAGGCCACCAGCACGCTGTGCAAGGCCGGCTGGCGCAGTTGCCGTTCGAGGGTGGCCAAGGCATCGACCAACGGAATGCCCGCACCGGTCAGGGTCGCCAACTGGCGGGTCAGTTCGCACAGCTGTGCGCGGTTCAAGCGCTGGCGGCGGGGTTGCCGGGTACCTGCCTCTTGGCGCTGCAACTGGCGGGCGAACAGGCCCTGCTCACGTAACAGCTGGCGCGCATGGCGCTCGCTGTCGGCCTGCAAGCTGGCCTTGTGGGCCTTGCCGGCCAGGTCGATGGCTTGATAACGATAGGTCGGCATGGCTCAGCCCTGCACCACGCGCAGCACTTCGGCCAGGCTGGTCTCGCCACGCGCCAGGCAATCGCTGGCCATGGCGACCAGGCTGCGCCGACGATCAGCCAGGTAATCCTGCATGGCTTGTTCACTGGCGCCGTCGTACAGCAGCGCGATCAGGCCCGCGTCCAGCTCGACGAATTCGTACAGGCCCAGGCGCCCGACATAGCCGCTGCCTTGGCACTGCTCGCAACCCACGGCGTGATAGCTGCTGCCCAGCGCGCACAGTTCAGGCCACAGGTCACGCTCGGCCGCTTGTAGCGGCTGCGCCACCGCGCACTGGCACAGCCGCCGCACCAGGCGCTGCGCAAGCACACCGCGCAGGCACGATGCGATCAGGAAGGGTTCGATGCCCATGTCGCGCAAGCGGGTCACCGCGCCCACGGCACTGTTGGTGTGCAGGGTCGACAGCACCAGGTGGCCGGTAAGGCTGGCCTGCACGGCAATCTGGGCGGTCTCCTGGTCGCGGATTTCACCCAGCATGATCACATCCGGGTCCTGGCGCAGGATGGCGCGCAGGCCAGTGGCAAACGTCAGCCCTGCGCGGGGGTTGATCGCGGTCTGGCCGATACCGGCGATGGCGTACTCCACCGGGTCTTCGACGGTAAGGATGTTGCGGCTGCCATCATTGAGGCTGTTGAGGCTGGCGTACAGCGTGGTGGTCTTACCAGAGCCGGTCGGGCCGGTGGACAGCACGATGCCATTGGGCCGCGCCAGGCAATTGCGCAGGCCATTGAGCACCGCTGCCGGCATACCCAGGTTGTCCAGCGCCAGCAGGCTGGCCTGCTTGTCGAGCACACGCATCACCACCCGCTCGCCGTGGATGCCAGGCAGGGTCGAGACGCGCACGTCCACCTCACGTCCGGCCGCCCGCAAGGTGATGCGACCGTCCTGGGGCTGGCGTTTTTCGGCGATGTCCAGCCGGGCCATGACCTTGATCCGCGACACCAGCATCGCCGACAGCGCCCGTGGCGGGCGCAGCACCTCGCGCAGGTGGCCGTCGACGCGCAGGCGCACCACCAGGCTCTGCTCGAAGGTCTCGATATGAATGTCCGAGGCACGCAGGCGCAGGGCCTGGCCGAACAGGCCGTTGATCAGGCGGATCACCGGCGCCTCGTCATCGCTTTCGAGCAAGTCCTCGATGCGCGGCATTTCGCTCATCAGGCTGTCCAGGTCAACCTGGTCGCCAATCCCTTCGATCAGCGCTTCGGTGGCCGCATCGCCTGCCTGATAGAGCTGGCCCAGTTGCTCGTCGAAGGCCGCAGGCTCCAGGTAGGTCAGCGCACTGGGCTGGCCATGCACCCGCAGCAGCTCCTGCAACTGGTCGCTGTCGGCGTCGCGGCGCAGCCACAATTGCCAGCCGCCCTGCATCGGGGTCATGGCCAGGCCCGCCTGGCGTGCCAGCCGATAGGGCAGCATCACCAGGTGCCTCCTTCCAGGCGCGCCCTGCTTGCGGGGAACACCTGCAGCAGCGGCGTGCCGCCTTCAGCGCCAGCAAGGTCCGGCAACTGCAGCGGGGTGGTCTGTTGCAGGGTGCGGTACTTGTCTTCGCTGAGCCCGGCCAGGCTCGGCCCTTCGCGCAGGATGCGCGGGCGGATGAAGACCATCAGGTTCTGCTTGGTGTTCTTGCTGGCATCGGAGCGGAACAGGCGGCCCAGATACGGGATGTCACCGAGCAGCGGTACCCGCTGGTTGCTGGTGCTCAGCTCGTCGCTGATCAGCCCGCCCAGAATCACCAGGCCGTTGTCTTCGACCATGACCTTGGTCTTGATCTCGCGCTTGTTGGTGATCACATCGCTGGCAGCGCTGGATTCGGCAATCGACGAGACCTCCTGAACAATGTCCAGGCGCACGCTGTTGTCGATGTTGATCTGCGGTTTGATCCGCAGCTTTACCCCCACCTCCTTGCGCTCGATGGTCTGGTAGGGGTTGGCGTTGTTCTGCGTTACGGAGCCTGTGACGAAGGGCACTTCCTGGCCGACCAGGATTGACGCCTCGGCGTTGTCCAGGGTCAGCAAGGTCGGAGTGGACAGCAGGTTGAAACCGCTCTTGCCCTTGAGCGCATTGACCAGCATGGCGAAGTTGAAACCGCCACCAAAGTGGCCAATGCCGGCGGTGGCACCGGTGGTGGCAGACAGCAGCTTGCCCAGTGCCTCATTGTCGTCGCTGGCAGCCGCCCCCGCGATATTGGCGATGTTCACCCCATTGCTGCCGAAGTTGACGATACCGGCCCCGAATTTCTCATCGGCGAACAGCCACTGCACACCCAGCTCCTGGGCACTGCTGTCGGACACCTCGGCGATGATCGCCTCGACCACCACCTGGGCACGGCGGATGTCCAGTTGCTCGACGATGGCACGGTAGGCAGCCAGCTCGCTGTCGGGGCCGACCATGACCACGGCGTTGGTACCCTCTTCGTACTCCAGGCGAATACCCGAGCCACCGGCGGTGGCCATCACCGGCCTGTCCTTCACCTCCCCTTCGCCCGCGCTTTCAGCCGGCGCCACGCCTTCCTGGCTGAGCCCGCGCAACACCTTGACCACTTCACTGGCAGTGGCGTGCCGCAGGTAGATGACCTGGGTGCTGACGCTGCCCACTGCTTCGCTGGGGCGGTCGAGCTGACGCAGCAGGCTGGCGATGCGTTCGAGGTTACTGCGCCAGTCGGTAACCACCAACTGGTGCGCTGCCGGGTACGGGGTGATCACCCCTACCCGTGGGTCGATCAGGGGCTTGAGGATGCCCAGCACCTGCTCGGTGGCGGCGTTGCGTAAGTCGAATACCCGCGTGGCTACGCTGTCGCTGCCCGCGCCCTGCTGCCCGGTAGGCTCCACCGGCACCGGTTCCAGGCGCGCAGCCTGGTCGGGAACGATCTTCACGCTGCCGTTGGGCAGATCGACCGTGGCGTAGCCCTGGGCACGCAGCTGCGCGAGGAAGATGTCATAGATGGCATCGGCGTCGTGCAGATCGACCGTGCGCACGGTGACCTTGCCCTTGACCCGCGGGTCGACGATGAACGTGGTGCCGGTGATGCGCGACACACTGTCGATGAACTCGCCCAGTTCGGTGTCGACGAAGTTCACCTCGTACATCGGCGTGCCGTTGTCATCGAACACCGGCTCTTCAGCGCAAGCGCTGGGCAGGCCCACGGCCAGGGCCAGGCTCAGTGCAGCCGCCATGCAGTATCTAACAGGCATCGTTCATCCTTGCCGCTTGAAGCCGGTCACGGCGGGGCGTGGCGGCCAGGGCAGGCGTTCACGCCGCCCCTGGTTGTTGAAAATCAGGCCATCGCTGTCGATGTCCTGCAGCACGATCCCTGGCGCCAGGCGCTGGCCGCGAGCCAGGGTGCGCACCTGCTGGCCGTAGCGCAGTACCACCACGCTGGCCGACAACGGCTGGGCCTTGAGGCCGCCGAGGTAGTGCAGCGGCAAACGGGTCATGGCGATCGCGCCGTCGTCGGCGGGCGCCTGCCAGAGGCCAACCATCAACCCAGGCAGTTGAACTTCAACCGCCTTGGAGGGGCTGGCCGGTTGTGGCTGGCGGCCCAGTTGCAGCACGCACTGTGCAGCGAGCCAGCCGGCCAGGGTCAAGCAAGCGCCGGTGAGCAGCCGTGAAGCGAAGTTCACGAGGCCATCTGCCGGGGATGCCAACCGGGGTGGCCCTGTACATAGCGCACCTGGGGCAATTGCAGCGGTGCCAGTTGCCAGTCCGGCTGCTGACGCGCCAGCCAGGCTTCTACCCGTTGCCACAGCGGTTCGCCAGCCTGCGACTCGAACTGCAGGCCGAACGTGCGGCACAGCCCCTGGACCGGCTCCAGGCCGGTGATGCGCTTGCCTTGCGGGCTGTAGCTGACGCCCCAGGCTTGGGTTTGCCAGCGCGGCAGGTCCTGGCTGTTATCCAGCAGCAGCGGGTCGCCGAACAGCTGTTCAGCGGCATTTTCCAGCACTTGCTCGACCTGCCGGGCCGGGGCCTCGACCACCGGGGCCGGGTAACTCCCAGTCAGGCTGATCAAGTGCTCGCGGGTAATCGCTGCACCTGCGGCCAACGGGCAGTCGTAACGCAGGCCCGGCAATAGCACGGGCATGCTGCCGTCATCGGCCAGAGCCTGATGCAGCAGGCGGTCCCAGCTGCCGCCACGGGTGTCACGCCGCCACAAGTTCTGGGGCGCCCGGGCCAGCGGTTGATCGAGCCACGCCGCATGGCCAGCGCGCTGTTGGCGCAACTGCGCCTGCAACTGCCCGGCACGCACCTGCGCAGCCGGTGCCAGCTGGTGTTCGAACGCCGGGAAGAACCGACCCTCGAACTGCCATTGACCAGCCACCTGCTGACAGCGCAAGCGAAACGCCCCGCTGCCCCGGCACCCGGCGAACAACACCGGCACGCGGCGGCCGCTGGCCTGGGTGGCCAGCACTGGCGCCGGCCATAGGTCTTGGCCGCGCGCGCACAGCAACACGTCAATTGCCGGCAGCCGTTCAGCCAGCCACAGACCCGGCCCGGTACCGACATCGGCCATGGCCACGACCAGGTCCGCCTCGCGCCGGGCCTGTTCGAACACCGGCAGCAAAGATTGATACCACTGTTTAAGGGAGGCTTTCTGGTCCTGGGCGTAAGGGTCGGTCACACCGACCACGGCAATGCGCGCACCGCCCCGCTCGAACAAGTGCAGGGGTTCAAGGCCGAGGCCTTGGCGTTGTTCATCGGCGAGCCCTGCGCCAAGCGTAATGGCAGGAGACTGAGCGTAGAGTGCCGTGCTGCGCTGCGGCCAGAGCACCCGCTCGTCGCTGCTGACGCGCACTTCGCTGCCCAGCAGTTGGCTGCCCTGCACGCCACTTTCACCTTGGGTCAGGTAGGCCAGGCCACTGCCGTTCCAGCCTTGGCCGTTCTCCAGGGTCAGGCTGTTGCCCGCCCCGGCCTCGCCACGCAACTGTTCCAGCAGCGCTGCCAATACCGCATAGCCGCCCAGGTTGGCCTCATCGGCCCGGCCGGCATCGAGCAGCGGCGCCAGTTGCGGGAAAGCGGTGCTGGCGCTGGTACCGGTCATCCACGGCGCACGCCCGAGGTGGCTGACCGGCCCCAGGCGCGTCGCCGGGACTACGGCCAGGCCGGGCTGGCGGGCATCGAGGGTGTCAGCGACATAAAGCAAATCCAGGCTGGCGTTGCCACCGCGCTGCCCTGGCAAGGCGGAACAGGCGCCGAGCAACGGTGCCAAGGCACCGACACCCATCCAGCTGATCACTTCGCGCCTGTTCACACTGCTTGCCATCGAGCCCGCCATCCTTATCCAAGTTCACGTTGGGCCCCGGATGTTGCGGCGTTCGCATGACAGTTTGATGGCAGAAATCCGACAACGATTCCAAATCGATCTGTCGGGCACGAACGTAAGAACGTGCAGTTTTAAGCGCGCTTTCACATTTCTGCCAAGGAATCATCATACTTGCGCTCTAAAGTCGCGGTTTCTTTCAACTCAGCCAACATAAGGACACCCTGATGAGTCGAGATACCGGCGACAACCTGGACCGGAACCACAGCGGCAATCTGCCGATGGCCAGCGTCATGGACGCTTACCTGAGCCGCCGCAGCGTGATGCGCGGCAGCCTGGGCGCCGCCATCGCCATGATCGCCGGTACCGGCCTGACAGGCTGCTTCGACGGTGGTGGCGGTTCCGATCACGATGATCCTGTCACCGAACCGCCGGTGACCGAGCCACCTGTAACCGAACCGGAAGTCCCGAAACTGGCACTGGGTTTCCAGTCCATCCCAGGCTCGCGTACCGATGCCTGTGTCGTCGCGGCAGGCTACAGCGCCTACGTGCTGGCGCCATGGGGCACGCCGCTGAACAGCAATGCCAACCCGTGGAAGTCCGATGGCAGCAACACCTCGACCGACCAGGCCAATGCCATGGGCATGCACCACGACGGCATGCACTTCTTCCCTATCAATGGCAGCTCCGAAGACGGTTTGCTGGCCATCAACTTCGAGTACATCGACGCGGCCGCCCTGCACCCGGCTGGCCCGACCACTGACGTCAACGGCAAGCGCCCGGCCGAAGAGATCCGCAAAGAGATCAACGCCCACGGCGCCGGCGTAGTACGCCTGCAAAAAGTCAGTGGGCGCTGGCAGGTGGTCGACAACGACCCACTGAACCGCCGCTTCACCACCGCCTCGCGCATGGAGATCACCGGCCCGCTGCGCGGTACCGACCACGTCAAGACCAAGTACTCCACTGGCGGCACTCACTGCCGCGGCACCAACAACAACTGCGGCAACGGCTACACCCCCTGGGGCACTTACCTGACCTGCGAAGAGAACTGGCCGGGCATTTTCGTCAACAAAGGCACCCGCCCTGAAGACCAGCGCCGTATTGGTGTCGGCACTTCCAACGGCCAGTACAAATGGGAAAGCGCCGCCGGTGACAGCACCGAGGTGAATGACGAATTCGCCCGTTTCGATGTGACCGTCAAAGGCGCCAGCGCCGCCGACGACTACCGCAACGAAGCCAGCACCTATGGTTACATCGTCGAGATCGACCCCTACAACAGCGCCACCCTGGCCACCAAGCGCACGGCGCTAGGCCGCTTCCGCCACGAAGGCTGCTGCCCAGGCCTGCCAGTGGCCGGCAAGCCGCTGGTCTGGTACATGGGCGACGACTCGAACAACGAGTACCTGTACAAGTTCGTCTCCACCGCCGTGTGGGATGCCGCCGATGCAAGCCCAGCCGACCGCCTGGCCACCGGTGCCAAATACATGGACCAGGGCAAGCTCTACGTGGCCCGCTTCAATGCCGACGGCACGGGTGTATGGCTGTTGCTCGACGTGGCCACCGCCACCAGCGCCGGCAGCACCCTTGGCGCGCTGTACGGTGACCTGCCGGGCATCATCCTCAACACCCGTGGTGCTGGCGATGCCGTGGGCGCGACCCCAATGGACCGCCCGGAATGGACCACAGTCAATCCGCTCAATGGCGATGTCTACCTGACCCTGACCAACAACAGTGCGCGTACCCCGGAAAAAGTCGACGCCGCCAACCCGCGTGGCCCGAACCGTCACGGCCACATTATCCGCTGGCACGAAAGCGACGATCAGCTGAGTTTCACCTGGGACATTTTCGTGTTTGGCGCCAATGCCGCCGGTACTGCTGACATCAACCGTTCCGGCCTGACCGAGCTGAACCAGTTCGCCAGCCCCGATGGCATGAGTTTCGATAGCCGTGGGGTGTTGTGGTTCGAGACCGACAACGGCGAAACCACCCTGACCGATTACACCAATGACCAGTTACTGGCGGTGATCCCTACCGATCTGGTGGATGCCACGGGCAAGCAAGTGCCGGTCAACGCGCAAAACCAGGTGGATTTGCGGCGCTTCTTTGTCGGGCCGAACGGCTGCGAGGTGACCGGGATTGCCTTCAGCCCAGACAACAAGTCGATGTTCGTGAACATCCAGCATCCGGAGAACTGGCCGTATACCGACAAGGCTACCGATGCTACCCCGGCAGGGGGCACGGTAAGGCCGCGGGCTTCGACAGTGGTGATTCAGCGTGATGATGGCGGGGAGATCGGGACGGTCTGACCGGGCGCTGGTCAGCCAGCCTTGCGCTGGCTGTACCGGCCTCTTCGCGGGGCAAGCCCGCTCCCACAGGCACCCCACTAGTCTCAAGGGCAGTGGGGGACCTGTGGGAGGTACCCCACTAGTCTCAAGGGCAGTGGGGGACCTGTGGGAGGCACCCCGCTAGTCTCAAGGGCAGTGGGGTACCTGTGGGAGCGGGCTTGCCCCGCGAAGAGGCCGGCGAGGTTTACCAGAGTATCGGCTCACGACTCTTCACCCGCACCTGCTGCGCCGGCACCCGCGCATGCCACTGCACCACCCCCAGCGCCTCGACCTGAAACGCGCTGCGCATCACCCGCCCCTCTTCCTCGAACGACAGCTGCAACAGAAAATGCCCACTGTTGAGCAGCAATCCTTCGCTCAACCGTTCGAACGTCTCATCATCCACCGCCCCCAACGCCTGGCGCAGCGCTGCGGCATCCACATACCCCGACGCCGGCCGGCCACTGACGATGCGGCTGAGCAGCGCACGTGGGTAGCGCCCCTCGTACAACGCCTCGAGCATGGGCAGATGCTCCAGCCCCAAGGCATTGGCGTTCAAGCGCCAGCCGGTTGTTTGCGGCAGGGCGCACAGCATCGGGTAGCGGGCCTGACGCGTGGCATCCGGCTCCAGCAGCAGGTTCAGCTCGCTGGTGTCGAGCATCGGTTGGTTAGCCGCCAGGCGCGCTGGTTGCTGGCGCAGGTACTGGGCACTTTCGGCCCCTTGCAGGCGGGTATCGCTGTCAGTGTCGAGCCAATCGGCCAGGGCATCGACCAGGCGCTCTGCCGCCATGTCGTCGCCCAACAGGCGGCGCAGCTGGCGCTCGGCGCGCTCGCCATCAGCCCCGAGCAAGGCGTTGACGTTGAAGCACGTGTGCTGGTCGCGCACCCGCAGTTGCGCCTGGCCTGCACCAAAATCGTAGTCCAACGGTTGCCCGCGCAAGGCCTGCCAGAACAACGGGCTAAGCCGCCAGGCCGGGTCGCGCAGCGCCTGTTCGGCATAAGCCAAGCCGGCCTGCTCCATGGCCCTGACCTGCACCCGCTGCTGCAACAGGCGCACTTCATCGACCTGACGCCGGCCATCCTCCACCAGCCAGGCCATGCCTGCCGCGAGCATCGCCAACACCACCATCACCATCAGCAAGGCCGCACCCTGCTGTCGTTTACCGCCCATCTGCAGGCGCCTCTCATGGCCCGTAAAAGCGCCAGTCAACACGCCGGGTGTTGCAGGCAGATGGCAATGGCACGTTCCGTCATGTTCACGTCATCTGCACGAGGCAGGATTGCCCTTCCTTTTCATGGCCTTACAGGAGTGGTCGCAATGGGTGGTATTGGAATCTGGCAACTGGTGATCGTATTGATGATCGTATTCCTGCTGTTTGGTACCAAGCGCCTCAAGGGCCTGGGCAGCGATGTGGGCGAGGCGATCCAGGGGTTTCGCAAGTCCATGGGCGGTGACAACGACGCCAGCTCGCCCGGCCCGGCTCACGTACAACAGCAGGCACCGCTGGCCGGCCAGGCTACGCCACCGGACCGTCAGGCCTGATGTTCGAGGTAGGCTTCAGCGAGTTGCTGCTGGTCGGCATCGTCGCACTGCTGGTGCTGGGCCCCGAGCGGCTGCCGGTAGCGGCACGTACGCTTGGGCGCGGCCTGGGCCAGGCGCGCAGGGCCATGCATGGCCTGCGCACGCAGATGGAGCGGGAGATCGAATTGCCCAACCTCGACAGCGCGCCCTTGCAGCGCCTGGAACAGGAGATTCGTCAGGGCATCAGCCTTGCCGCACCCTCGGCCAATGACGCGGCAACCGTCGCAGTACCCAGGGAGAGTGTTTCATGAGCCTTGCCATGGACCCTGCGGCGGGCATGCCGCTGACCGAGCACCTGCGTGAGCTGCGCAAGCGCCTGGTGCGTTGCCTGGGGTTGATCGCACTGGTTTTCGCCGGCCTGTTCCCCTTCGCCCAGACCCTCTACACACTGATCTCCGAACCCCTGCGCCGCTTCCTGCCGGAAGGCGCCAGCATGATCGCGACCAGTGTCACCTCACCCTTTCTGACACCCTTCAAGCTGACCGCGATGTGCGCGCTGTTTGTCGCCATGCCACTGTTGTTGCACCAGGCCTGGGGGTTTCTGGCGCCGGGCCTGTATCGCCGCGAACGGCGGATTGCCCTGCCGCTGCTGGTGTCGAGCATCCTGCTGTTTTATGCCGGCATGGCGTTCGCGTTCTTTCTGGTATTCCCGATGATGTTCGGCTTCTTCGCCAGCGTGACGCCCGATGGCGTGGCGATGATGACCGACATCAGCCAGTACCTGGACTTCATCATGGCGCTGTTCCTGGCGTTCGGGCTGGCGTTCGAGATCCCGGTGGCGACGTTCATCGTGGTCTGGGTGGGGTTGGCGGATGTGGCGACACTGCGCCGTAGCCGGCCCTACGTGATCGTCGGGTGCTTTGTGGTGGGGATGATTCTGACGCCACCGGACGTGTTTTCGCAGACGATGCTGGCGGTGCCGATGTGGGTGCTGTTCGAGGTGGGGTTGTTGGCGTGTGGCGGGTTGAAGCGGCCCGAGCCTGGCAAAGAAATGGTGACTGGAGTGTAGGGCCACTTCGCGGGCAAGCCCGCTCCCACAGGGATATCACAAGCTTCAAGCCCTGTGATATCCCTGTGGGAGCGGGCTTGCCCGCGAAGGCCGTGATGCGGTCTAGAACTCGGCGAGCCGCCAGACCTCATAGGCTGGCGTTTCATACGGGTGGCTCTGCTTGAGCGCAGCAACGACCTGAGCAATCAGGTCGTCAGCCACCACCAGCTCCACCTTCCATTCCTCGACCACCTCGACCTGGCCGGTTTGCCCGAGAAACGGCTGGCTGCCGTCCAACGGGCGAAACTGGCCTTGGCCCAGGGTTTGCCAGGCGCAGTGGTCGTAGTCGCCGATACGCCCGCCACCGGCGGCGAACACGGCGGCCTTGACCACATCGACATGGCTGGCCGGGACGAAGAAGGCGAGCTTGTACACGCCTTAGTTCACCCAAACCCGCGCGTTGCGGAACATACGCATCAGCGCGGCATCTTCCTGCCACTCATCCGGGCGCCAGGAGTTCTGCACAGCGCGGAACATACGCTCCGGGTGCGGCATCATGATGGTCACGCGGCCGTCGCGGCTGGTGAGGCCGGTGATACCACGCGGCGAGCCGTTCGGGTTGGCCGGGTAAGTTTCGGTGACCTTGCCGTGGTTGTCGACGTAGCGCAGGGCCACGCAACCAGACACGTCGGCTTCCAGCAGTGCCGCTTCGTTGGCGAACTCGGCATGGCCTTCGCCGTGGGCGATGGCGATCGGCATGCGCGAACCGGCCATGCCCTGCAGGAAGATCGAGTTGGACTTCTGCACCTCGACCATGGCCACACGGGCTTCGAACTGCTCGGAACGGTTACGCACGAAGTGCGGCCAGAACTCGGTGCCCGGGATCAGCTCGTGCAGGTTGGACATCATCTGGCAACCGTTGCACACGCCCAGGGCGAAGCTGTCGGTACGCTCGAAGAAGGCCTGGAAGGCATCGCGGGCACGGGCGTTGAACAGCGCCGACTTGGCCCAGCCCTCACCAGCACCCAGCACGTCACCGTAGGAGAACCCACCGCAGGCAACCAGGCCCTTGAAGGCTTCGAAATCGACACGGCCAGCGAGGATGTCGCTCATGTGCACGTCGATGGCGGCGAAGCCTGCGCGGTCGAAGGCGGCAGCCATCTCGACCTGGCCATTGACGCCCTGCTCACGCAGGATCGCCACTTGCGGGCGCACGCCTTTCTTGATGTACGGCGCGGCAATGTCGTCGTTGACGTCAAAGCCCAGCTTGACCGACAGGCCAGGGTTGTCTTCTTCCAGCAGCGCGTCGAATTCCTGGTCGGCGCATTCGGCGTTGTCACGCAGGCGCTGAACCTGGTAGCTGGTCTCGGCCCACTGGCGTTGCAGCAGGCGACGGTCGCCCTTGAACAGTTCTTCACCGTTCAGGCGCACGACCACTTCGCTGTTGTTGATCGGCTGGCCGATCACCGCGACGCAGTCTTCACCCAGGCCAGCGGCGCTGAACTGAGCCAGTACGTCCGGGGTGGCATCTTGGCGAACCTGGATCACCGCACCCAGCTCTTCGTTGAAGAGGATGGCGGCGACTTTTTCTGGCTTGCTGGTCAGGGTGTCCAGTTCCAGGTCAAAGCCGCAATGGCCGGCGAAGGCCATTTCCAGCACGGTGGTCATCAGGCCACCATCGGAACGG
This sequence comes from Pseudomonas sp. E1MeOHC2, assembly GCF_058745025.1. Taxonomy (NCBI): domain Bacteria; kingdom Pseudomonadati; phylum Pseudomonadota; class Gammaproteobacteria; order Pseudomonadales; family Pseudomonadaceae; genus Pseudomonas; species Pseudomonas sp. E1MeOHC2. The sequence goes on along the minus strand of NZ_CP196675.1, from coordinate 3,517,408 downwards.
TCGTGGTAAGCCAGCAGGTGGCCGTCGGCGTTGAGGCCCTGGATCACGGCGAAGAAGGCCTTGAGGTCTTCGGCATCGTCGACGTCCGGTGCAGCATTGGCCAGCTTGCCGTGGGTCTGTGCCAGGATCGAGGCGCCCATGCGGTTCTTGCCACGGCCCAGGTCGATCAGGATCAGGTCGGTTTCGCCCTTGTCCATGCGCAGTTCAGGGGTGAGCGTCTTGCGGATGTCGGTGACCGGGGCAAAGCCGGTGATGATCAGCGACATTGGCGAGGTCACGCTCTTCTCGACGCCCTCTTCACTCCACTTGGTCTTCATCGACATCGAGTCTTTGCCGACCGGAATGGTGATACCCAGCTCAGGGCACAGTTCCATGCCCACGGCCTTGACCGTGTCGTACAGGCGGGCATCTTCACCTGGGTGGCCGGCAGCGGACATCCAGTTGGCCGACAGTTTGATGTCGGACAGCTTTTCGATCCGCGAAGCCGCCAGGTTGGTCAGGGTTTCGCCGATGGCCATGCGGCCAGACGCCGGGGCGTCGAGCAGGGCCAGCGGGGTGCGCTCACCCATGGCCATGGCTTCACCGGTGTAGACGTCGAAGCTGGTGGCGGTGACGGCGCAGTCGGCCACCGGCACCTGCCATGGGCCGACCATTTGGTCACGGGCCACCAGGCCAGTGATGGTGCGGTCGCCGATGGTGATCAGGAAGCTCTTGCTGGCCACCGCAGGGTGGTGCAGCACGCGCTTGACCGAATCGGCCAGCGACAGGGTGCTTGGGTCGAACTCATCGCCAAGCTCGGCTTCACGGGTGACCGAACGGTGCATGCGCGGCGGCTTGCCCAGCAGCACGTCCAGCGGCATGTCCACCGGCGTATTGCCGAAGTGACTGTCGGTGACGGTCAGGTGCGGCTCTTCAGTCGCCTCGCCGACCACGGCGAACGGGCAGCGCTCACGCTCACAGATGGCCTGGAAGCGGTCGAAATCGACGGCGCTGACGGCCAGCACGTAACGTTCCTGCGACTCGTTGCTCCAAATTTCGTGCGGGGCCATGCCCGGCTCGTCGTTGGGCACGTTGCGCAGTTCGAAGCGGCCACCGCGGCCACCGTCGTTGACCAGCTCAGGGAAGGCGTTGGAGATACCACCGGCGCCGACGTCGTGGATGAAGGCGATCGGGTTCTTGTCACCCAGCTGCCAGCAGCGGTCGATGACCTCTTGGCAACGGCGCTCCATTTCCGGGTTTTCGCGCTGTACCGACGCGAAGTCCAGGTCGGCGGAGCTGGCGCCGGTGGCGACCGACGAAGCCGCACCGCCACCCAGGCCGATGAGCATGGCCGGGCCGCCGAGCACGATCAGCTTGGCACCGACGGTGATTTCGGCCTTCTGCACATGCTCTTCACGGATGTTGCCCATGCCGCCTGCGAGCATGATCGGCTTGTGGTAGCCGCGCACTTCTTCGCCGTGCGGGGTGTTGATCGCCTGCTCGAAGGTACGGAAGTAGCCGGTCAGTGCCGGGCGACCGAATTCGTTGTTGAACGCAGCACCACCCAGTGGACCTTCGACCATGATGTCGAGTGCGTCGACGATGCGCTCAGGCTTGCCGTATGCCTGCTCCCACGGCTGTTCGAAGCCTGGGATGCGTAGGTTGGACACGGTGAAGCCGGTCAGGCCAGCCTTGGGCTTGGCGCCGCGACCGGTGGCGCCTTCGTCACGGATTTCGCCGCCGGAGCCGGTAGATGCACCGGAGAACGGCGCGATGGCGGTCGGGTGGTTGTGCGTCTCGACCTTCATCAGGATGTGCACCGGCTCCTGCACCGCGCCGTACTGGCGGGTCTCAGGGTTCGGGAAGAAGCGGCCGGCAACGTTACCGACGATCACCGAGGCGTTGTCTTTGTAAGCCGACAATACGCCTTCGCTGTGCATCTGGTAGGTGTTCTTGATCATGCCGAACAGGCTCTTTTCCTGAGCCTGGCCGTCGATGTCCCAACTGGCGTTGAAGATCTTGTGGCGGCAGTGCTCGGAGTTGGCCTGGGCGAACATCATCAGTTCGATGTCGTTCGGGTTGCGCGCAAGGTTCTGGAAAGCGGCGACCAGGTAGTCAATCTCGTCTTCGGCCAGGGCCAAGCCCAGGTCGACGTTGGCCTTGGCCAGCGCATCGCGGCCACCGCCCAGGATGTCGACCGAGGTCATCGGCTTGGGCTGGGCGTGGCTGAACAGGTCGGATGCCTGTTCCAGCTGGGCCAGCACGCGCTGGGTCATGCGGTCGTGCAACTCGGCGGCGACGGCCAGGGCATCGGCTTCGCTCAGGTTACCGGCAACGTAGTAGGCGATGCCGCGCTCCAGGCGCTGGATCGACTGCAGGCCGCAGTTGTGGGCGATGTCGCTGGCCTTGCTGGCCCAGGGCGAAATGGTGCCCAGGCGCGGTACGACCAGGAACAGGCGGCCGGTCGGCTCCTGTACCGGGACGCTCGGGCCGTACTTGAGCAGACGGCCCAGCACCTGCTGCTGGTCGGCGGTCAGCTCGCCGTCGACATCGGCGAAGTGGGCGAATTCGGCATACAAACCAGTAACAGCGGGGACTTTCTGGCTCAGTTGCTCGAGTAATTTACCGTGGCGAAAGGCAGAAAGGGCAGGAGCGCCGCGCAGGATCAACATCGTCGGGACAGCCTCAGGAAGGGGTGTGCTTAGAGGCCGTGCATTCTAGCCTAATTCCGCGGCTTTCGGCACCCGCCAGAGGGCAATGCTGCCGGGCGGCGGAACCGGACTTCGGGGTCAAAAAAATTGCCGGTTTTTCAGCCTGTCCATGGCGCCCTGAGGCGCCTAGCGAAAAAACCGCTACCAGACAAGCTATCTGTTGTCGAGATATGGCGCCGCCTGTCCTTTGCGTATACTGCAAGCTATGTTCGCCCACACTGCTTTGCGCCAGCGCTGCGCCAGATGGCTCATCGCAACCGGACTCTTTCTGATGCTCGGTGCCTGTGTTGAAAAACCCAGCACCCTAGAGCGCGTGAAGGAGGATGGCGTGCTGCGCGTCATCACCCGCAACAGCCCGGCGACCTATTTCCAGGACCGTAACGGCGAAACCGGTTTCGAGTACGAACTGGTCAAGCATTTCGCCGATGATCTCGGCGTGAAGCTGGAGATCGAGACGGCCGACAACCTCGACCAACTGTTCGACGAACTGGGCAAGCCCTCCGGCCCGGTGCTGGCGGCCGCGGGCCTTGTGAGCAGCGAGCGGCGCAAGACCCAGGCAAAATTCTCCCACCCGTACCTGGAAGTCACCCCTCAGGTCATCTACCGCAACGGCCGCTCCCGCCCCACCGAAGCCAAGGGCCTGGTCGGCAAGAAGATCATGGTGCTCCAGGGCAGCAGCCATGCCGACCAACTGGCCGCGCTGAAAAAACAGTACCCGGGCCTGGAATACGAAGAATCCGACGCCGTCGAGGTGGTCGACCTGCTGCGCATGGTCGATGAAGGGCAGATCGACCTGACCCTGGTCGATTCCAACGAATTGGCGATGAACCAGGTGTATTTCCCCAACGTACGGGTCGCCTTCGACCTGGGCGACACCCGCGACCAGCGCTGGGCAGTGGCTGCCGGCGAGGACAACAGCCTGCTCAACGAGGTTAACGAGTTCCTCGACAAAGCGCAGAAGAACGGCACCCTGCAGCGCCTGAAAGACCGCTACTACGGCCATGTCGATGTACTGGGCTACGTCGGCGCCTACACCTTCGCCCAGCACCTGCAGCAGCGCCTGCCCAAGTACGAGAAGCACTTCAAGAGCTACGCCAAGGTTGAACAGGTTGATTGGCGTCTGCTGGCGGCCATCGGCTATCAGGAATCCATGTGGCAGCCGGAAGTCACCTCCAAGACCGGCGTGCGCGGCCTGATGATGCTTACCCAGCGCACCGCGCAGGCCATGGGCGTGTCCAATCGCCTGGACCCGAAACAGAGCATCCAGGGTGGCGCCAAGTACTTCATGCTGATCAAGCAGCAGCTTGACGACAGCATCCAGGAACCCGACCGCACCTGGTTCGCCCTGGCCGCCTACAACGTCGGCAGCGGCCACCTGGAAGACGCCCGCACCCTGGCCAAGCGCGAGAAGCTCAACCCGAACAAGTGGCTGGACGTGAAGAAGATGCTGCCGCGCCTGGCGCAGAAGCAGTGGTACAGCAAGACCAAGTACGGCTATGCCCGCGGTGGTGAGCCGGTGCACTTTGTGGCCAACATCCGCCGTTACTACGACATCCTCACCTGGGTGACCCAGCCGCAGCTCGAAGGCCAGATGGCCGAGGGCAATTTGCATGTACCCGGCGTGAACAAGGACAAGCCGGCGGAGCAGTCGCCGCCGATGTAAGCCTGTACTGGCCTCTTCGCGGGGCAAGCCCGCTCCCACAGGTTGGACTGCCCCCAAGAAGTTGGACATCAATCCAACCCTTGGGGGATCTATGGGCAAGTACACCGAGCAGTTCAAGCTCACCGCGATTGCAGCCTACCTTGATGGCAGCAATGGCTTCCGAAAAGTGGCTCGCCACTTTGGCCTTGATTTCAGCCTGCTGCGACGGTGGGTTGCCAGTCATCAGGCCGGCTCCAGCGTCGGTCTACGTTCGCACAGACAGCGCTACAGCGAAGAGTTCAAGCGCCAGGTGCTGAAGTACATGCATGAACATCGGCTCTCTTTGCGCCAAACTGCGGCACACTTTGATCTCGGACAGTCTTCTCAGATAGGCATTTGGCAGCGGCAGTACTACAGTGGTAGGCCCGCAGCGCCTACTGCCGCCAAACCAAGAAAGCCTAGACCCGTGCCAAAGAAGATTAAGCCAGCCAAGCCCACCGATACCGACGACGCGCAAAAGCCCCGAGAGCAGCTGATGGCTGAGCTCGAGTTTCTGCGTATGGAGAACGCTGTCCTAAAGGAGTTAAAGGCTATGCGGGAGGAGAAGGAGCGAATACAGACGAAAAAGTCCTGATCGTCTGCAAACTCAAGCACAGATTCCCTTTACCTGACCTTTTGCGGTTGGTCAGATTGGCGCGCAGCACCTTCTGCTACCAGGTCAAAAGCCAGCAGCAGCCGGACAAGCATGCTGCGCTCAAAGAGCAGATACAGCGTATCTATTACGAGCAGAAAAAGCTCTACGGCTATCGACGCGTGGCGCTCGCGATCAGAAATAGCGGGACCTTGGTCAACAAGAAGGTCGTTGAGCGACTGATGGTTGAACTCGGTCTGAAATCGGTCGTGCGCCCCAAGAAATACCGCTCCTACCGGGGCGTTGTCGGCAAACTGGCAGCGAACCTCTTGGAGCGCAACTTCGTCGCCCAACGGCCCAACCAAAAATGGGTGACCGACGTAACCGAGTTCAAGGTCGCCGAGCAGAAGCTCTATCTCTCACCCGTGATGGACCTGTACAACGCTGAGATCGTGGCTTACGAAACGGCCAGCCGGCCATGCTACAGCCTGGTTGGGAACATGCTGGACAAGGCGCTTGATGGCCTGGGCGAGAAGCCAAAACTGGTGATCCACTCAGACCAAGGGTGGCACTACCAACAACCTCAATATCGCCACAAGCTCTACCAGCGCGGCGTAAAGCAGAGCATGTCGCGCAAAGGTAATTGCCTGGACAATGCAGCTATGGAAAGCTTCTTCGGCACACTCAAGTCTGAGTTTTTCCACCTGAAGCGATTTGAAACCGTCGAAGAACTGAAAGCAGGTCTGGATGAGTACATTCACTACTACAACCATGACCGCATCAAGCTAAGACTCAAAGGCCTGAGCCCTGTCGATTACAGGGCCCAGGCGGCTAGCTAAACTGTCCAACTTTCTGGGGGCAGTCCAGGATCCCGACTTCCTGGAGGTTATAGGGTATCTGTGGGAGCGGGCTTGCCCGCGAAGGGGCCGGTACAGGCTAACCCTTGGCCCGCCGAGCCTTGAAAAAGTCACTGAGGATCTGCCCGCACTCCTCGGCCAGCACCCCGCCCTCCACCATCACCCGATGATTCAAAAAAGCCTGGCCAAAGAACTGCCCCTGGCTCCCACAGGATCCCGACTTCCTGGAGGTTATAGGGTATCTGTGGGAGCGGGCTTGCCCCGCGAAGGGGCCGGTACAGGCTAACCCTTGGCCCGCCGAGCCTTGAAAAAGTCACTGAGGATCTGCCCGCACTCCTCGGCCAGCACCCCGCCCTCCACCATCACCCGATGATTCAAAAAAGCCTGACCAAAGAACTGCCCCTGGCTCTGCACAATCCCCGCCTTGGGCTCCAGCGCCCCATACACCACCCGCGCCACCCGCGAATGTACGATCAACCCCGCGCACATGCTGCACGGTTCCAGGGTCACGTACAGCGTGCTGCCCGGCAGCCGATAATTGCTCGCTGCCTTGGCCGCAGCCCGGATGGCGACCATTTCGGCATGGGCGCTGGGGTCGCTGTCGAAAATCGGCCGGTTGAACCCCTGCCCGATCACCTGGCCATGCTGCACCAGCACCGCCCCCACCGGCACCTCGCCCATAGCCGCACCCTCAGCGGCCAGTGCCAGGGCCAGGCGCATGAATTCCTGATCGCGGCTGCGATCGATGATCTGCGGGCGCATCAGACCACCGTGATCGCGGCCATCAGGCCGGTTTCCATGTGGTCGATAACGTGGCAGTGGAACATCCAGGTGCCTGGGTTATCGGCGACCAACGCCACCTGGGCGCGTTCGTTCTTGCCCAGCAAGTAAGTGTCGGTGAACCACGGCTCGACGATCTCCCGGCGGTTGGAGGCGATCACCTTGAAGCTCATCCCGTGCAAATGGATCGGGTGCTGGTATTGGGTCATATTCTTCAGCTCGAAGATGTAGCTCTTGCCCTTCTGCAGTGTGGCGATGGGCCGGTCGGCGCAGGTCTTGTCGGTAATGTCCCAGGCCTGGCCATTGATTTGCCACAAGCTTGGTGGCTTGCCGTTCTCGGTGTTGACCGAAACCTTGCCCACCCATTCGAAATTGAAGTTGAGCTTCTCGGCGTTCTCCAGGTCCGGCTCGGCCACTGGGTTTGGCGGCAATGCGGGCGGCCAGTCGCTGGGGGCGTCACTGCTGGCGACCGAACGTAAAGTGCCCAGGCGCACGAAACCGTCGCGCAGGGAGATTTCCTCACCCGCCTCGGGGATGCGAATCGCCAGGCAGATGCGCATGCCAGGCCCCAGCCAGTAATCCTCGTCCAGCGGGCGCGGGGTGACCGGGTTGCCGTCGAGCGCGTAGATCCGGGCCTCGCAGTTGCCCTTAAGGTTCAGGCGATAGGTCCAGGTGTTGTCCAGGTTGAGCAGGCGCAAGCGCACCACCTGGCCAGCTGGCAACTCGGTCACTGAGTCGGCCTGGCCGTTGATGGTGATCAGCCGCCCGGCCGTGCCGTTACGCGCAGCCTCACGGGGGATGCTGAACGGCAGCCAAGCGCCCTGCTCATCCACGTGCCAGTTTTTCAGGCTCATCGTGCGCTCATGCAGGAACCCAGTAGGCTCGCGCTCCTCGACGATCAACGGCCCGACCAGCCCGCGGCCGAGCTCTTCGGAACTGCTGACATGCGGGTGGTACCAGTAGCTGCCGGCATCCGGCACACGGAACTTGTAGTCGAAGTACTCGCCCGGCTTGACCGGCAGTTGCGACACATATGGCACGCCGTCCATTTCCAGCGGCAGGCGGATGCCGTGCCAGTGGATGGTGGTTTCGACCGGCAGGTGGTTGATGAAACGCACCCGCAGCCAGGTGCCTTGGCGTACCCGCAGCTCGGTGCCCGGCGCCGACGGGCCGAACGCCCAAGCTTCGGTCTTGAAGCCCGGCACCAGCTCGACCTCCAGCGGTGCGGCGATCAGCTCGTAGTCATGCCCGGCATTCTCGTCCTCGACCTTGCCCAGCCAGTACCGCGCCGCGCCTCCGGCGCCCAGGCCTACTACAACCAGGCCGGTGAGGCCTTTGAGCATTTGTCGACGGGTGAAGGACATCGGTGCGGGTACCTCGTTTCGGCGCAATCAAGCTGCCAGCAGGGCTGGCGATGAAGGGCGAATACGATACACCTGCAAATGGGAAAGATTAAGTGAAGTCTTGTCGCAGGGAGGTCTGGGCCTGATACCTGCGCGCAGCGTCAAAAGAATTCGTCCAGCAATCGATAAAAGCGGATCCGGGCAGGATCCGCTTCAACCCCATAGCTTGCCAGAAAGGGCGCCACCCACTCATCCCCCAGGTCAGCGGCGATATCCCGGGTTGCCAACGCCAAGTCCTGCCAACGGTCGGCCACACCCAGGCGGCCACAGTCGATGAAACCGCTGAAGTGTGCACCCTCGGCCATCAGGTTCGGTAGACAGGCATCGCCATGGGTCACCACCCGGTCCTCCTTCGCCGGGCGCGCCGCCAACAGGTCGGCGAACACGTCACTGGCCGTGCGCCCAAGTTGCTCTTCATCGAAGTCTGCCTCATCGACCAGGCCAGCCGTCATGCGCGCTTGCGCCAACCTCACCCGCGCCGCCAGCGCATGATCGAACGGGCAATCCCCGGCCGGTCGCTGGTGCAGCTGGCGCAGTGCCTCGGCCATCAGGGCAACCGTGGCCGCTGGCGTACGCTTAGCCGACTCGGCCAAGCTCTGGCCTGGCACTGCCGTCATCAACAACCAGTGCCGTCCCTGTTCAGTAACGGCATCGACGACCCGAGGCGCCGGCATGCCCTGCCCCGCCATCCAGCGCAGGCGGCTGACCTCCCCTGGGAGCTCCGCCAGCGCCGCAACGGGCTCGGACTTGAGGAACAGATCGTCGGCGCATTGCCGGCGCAGGCGCAAGACACTGGCCCCAGACTCGCCAAGCGCCTGAACCTCCATCGCCACAACGCCATGGGCCTCTCGCCAGCCTGCTGGCAGGCTCGTCATGGCATCTGCCCTTTGAGGATGTCTTCGCAGGCCTCGCTGCCCATGAGTGGCGCCAGAATAACGCCTGGGTGAGCGACCGTGACGTACAGCCCTTCGAACCCCTCAAGGAACGTACGCAGTGGCAGGCCACTGTCGGTTTTTGGCCGGTACACTGCCTGGATTGATCGCAGCGACAGTTCGCAACTGGGGTGAAACAAACTGGCAACCGCTTGCAGGCTGCTACGACCGAGCTCGGCCATCCCCGCTTCACCCGGGAAGTCAGCTGCCGACAGCAGCCCACCACCCCGACCGGGCCGCACTTCCAGCGACTGCCCGTACAGCAGATGGCGCAGCGGCACCTGTGCGGCATCGAACCGCAGCAGCACCGCAGGCGCTTCGTGGATGGGCAGAGCCTGCCCCAGTTGCCGGGCCAGGCTCTGGGCGCCCATGGCATTGGCCAGTACGACGACATCCGCCGGCACGATGCCCGCGTGGGTACGCACACCGGTAATGCGCGCACCCTGCACCTCCAGCGCCAGTACCTCGCACGCCTCAAGCACCTTGGCGCCTTCGCCCTGGGCTGCCGCCAACAAACGCTCAGCCAGTGCATCAGGCTCGACCGCAAAATCGTCCGGTGACCAAATTGCCATGTCCGGAGGCTGCACCAAGCCGGGCTCCAGCTCGCGGATGCGCTCGCGCCCCACCGCCATCATCGACACCCCGGCCGCCTGCTGCTCGGCAAGCATGGCCAAGGTCTCCTGCTCGCTGTCGAGCCAGATCAAACCACCTTGCGCTGCCACCGGCAGCGGCCCGAGCGCTTGCGTCAGCTGCGCAAATTGAGCCAGGGCACGCTGCTCCAGGGCAAAGCCTGCCGGGTGCTCGGAAGGGAGGCGGCTGCCGGTGCCCACCCAACCATACGAGTGCCCGGTGACACCCCGGGCAATGGCCCGCTCGCGTTCAAGCACGGTGACCGGAGCACCCCGCCGGGCCAGGTGCCAGGCGATGGAGGCGCCGATGATACCGCCGCCCACCACCACTACATGAGGAACGTTGCGTGCCATTGCGTTTGTCCTTGCGCAAATCCGAGGAAGCGTAGTGTGCGCAATGGCAGCCTTAACGTCTGTGAACAATCGTATTCACACTCAATGGCGGCCGGCGGCTTACGTTTGCTCACAGACGCGCAGACAGTCGTCTACGCACAATGGCGTTTTCAACGTGAGGCCAGACGTATGACCGCCATAACCTTTCGCCCCGCAGCACCTGAAGATGCCGCAACCTGTATGACCCTCCGGGCATTGACCCGAGAAAACGCGTTCACCGAAGAAGACCTGCGCGCCCTGGGCATCACCGTCGATTCCTGGAGCAGCAGCATTCGCGATGGCAGCGGCCCAGGCTTCGTGGCTTGCAAGGACGACCAAATGGTGGGCTACTGCTTCGCTGACAAGGACAGCGGCGAGGTCACCGTGCTCGCACTGTTGCCGGCATATGAGGACCAAGGGATCGGCAAACGCTTGCTCCAGATGGTCGTCGATCACCTGGGGGAACTGGGGTTCGAGCGATTGTTCCTGGCGTGCTCCAGCGACCCGAACGCGCGCTCTTATGGGTTCTATCGCCACCTGGGGTGGACGTCGACAGGCGAGCACGATGAAGCGGGCGATGAGATCTTGCAGCTCGGGATCGATAGCAGCGCTCGGTAAAACGCAAAAGCCCGCAATCATGCGGGCTTTTGCTAGCTTCCTGCTATCGGACGCCGGCCGTGGCCGGGCGCGAAATCATTACCACTCTATTATCAACAAAGGAAATTTACTCAGTATTTTCAATGGTTTAACAATATTACAAATCTTAAACCCATGAAAAATACCATGCTGGAAAACCTTGGTCATTGCGATCCAATCGAGTTAGCTTTTGATCAGCCTCGCCGCTGGTACGAGAAAGCGCGTCCGGCGCGAGGCGATAGAAAACATGAGGTCACCGGACGCGCATACGTATTAACGTTGGTCGATAAACATCTTGGCGGCCGCCTCAACGCTCTTGCGGACCGCCTCAGAGCCAGCTGTTGCCTTAAAATCGTCAGGCAGCAAAGAGAGCGACTTTTCGACCTTTAGAAGCCAGAACTGCAAGGCGGTCCGCTCGCCATTTACCAAATCACCAAGCCGTGCCGTCACAAACGGTTGAACGTATTCAAGCACTTTCACAGCGTAGGACCGATGGCTCCCGTCGCCGAGCATGGCATCAATTCGCTCAATCCCAAGAAGAACCGCTTCAATGTTGAAAATCGCCTGACCCGCGCTCTGCTCCATGGCACGCATCAGAGCGATGCGGAAAGCCTGGGTATCAATCTGGTAGGTTTGGAAACCGGGAAGCTCTTCGGCCTTTCTGTAGGCCGTAGCGATGAATTCGTCGGCCGCATCGAGCCGAGACTTTTCCGCCATCGCGATCGCATACTGAAGCCAAAAGAGGGGTTCACCATTCACCCGCTCGTCGTATCGTAGGCGCTCATAGATGCTGGCAATAACGGTATCCGGATCTCCCTTGCCGCGCAGGGTTCTCCGCAAGCTCGAATACGCCATCATATTCGACATGAGAATTCTATATGGCCGCTCGCTTCGCCGCTGAGCCGCGGCCAGCGTTACCTCGACAACAGCGTCAGCGATCTCCTCCGGCGCAATGAACGCTGAGATCACAAAAGATGAGAAGACAGACGATCGTGCCCTGAAACCGTCAGCTGACGTCTCGAAAATTTCATGCGAGAGATCCTCCAACGGTTTGAGCGCCATAAATGGATCCTCGCCGACTACGTTTCTCACGAATGCGGGACCGACTGAGCCTTGATGAGTGGCGATCAACATAGTCATAGTCAAAATTCGCCGAGTAGCCCTATTTTCAAAAAGGGGGGCTAGAGCCTCCTTCACGCGGTCGCGGACTGCGGCATTTTCGAAAAGATCAAGCAAAAGGTCACGCAGGTCGCCGCGGTGATCGAGATCAGGTGCACGAAGCCCCGCACTCTCGCACAACCGGCCAAACGCGGCCATTTCGGATCGCGAGAGGCCGTTAAGGCTCACCCGGTCAAACGGCTTGGGCAGAAGCTTTACGAACTCGTGAAAGCGGACCTCGAACGTTCCCGTCCGCACTTCCACCACGAGCTTAGCTTGCGGTAGAGCTTCGCGCAGACCACGCAAACTGTCTTGCGCGGCCGAATATTGGTCGACAAACACGACCAATCGATCGACCCCGGCCAGTGCCGCAACCTCGCGCTGAAGATCTGGATGACCAAGCTGGAGCTGTAGACAGATCCATCCTCTCGATGAAAGCTCGAACGCAAGTAGGTGAAGAAAAATCGATTTGCCGTTACCAAGGCGACCATCTACAACGAGCGATGCCTTGCTCTCAACAGCATCCGCCGCCGCTTGCACCGAATCCCCCCGAGCGATCGCGTACTCCTCACTGGGTTGCGAGCGAGCAAGGCGTCCAGGATCGAAATCGCCATAGACAAGAAGATCAAAGACTTCGGTAGCGGTCGGACGAGCGACTGCCTTCTTATCACGTATGGGTGACAGCGAGCGGAACGAACGCAGATTATCCAGTGAAGGAGCAACTGAGCGTGGAGCGCGCGCAAGAATCTCAGCGAAGCCGTCTGTGCCTATAAACATTGTGCGCCCGTACTGTGCAGTACGTCGCAGGAACGTTTTGTCGACGGAGGGCCCCTGAATGAAGATAGTTCGCTCGGCAAGCTTAGGATTGGCCATCAGAAGGCCGGCAATATGATAATCGGCGAGACTGTATCCAACGATATACAGGGTGCTTGCGAAAGCTAGATCACGCTGAAATTGGTCGTACCAGCGTGAGCGCACGACATGCTGGTTCACGTAAGATCCCTCGCCGAGAACCAAGCTTTTCATCACATTATCAGACGTGATCAGTCGGATGCTACCGTGGAGATGCACTACTGCGCCGTGTGGCAGTTTGTTCGGAACTGGCTCCGAGACATCGTAAGCGTTCGGCGGCAGTTTCTTTTTTAACCGATGCAACTCAACCGCGTCATCGTAGTTCGTCGAGTAGATGCGTCGCCAAGGCTCATTCAAAACAGCCGTTTGTCCTGCAGTTAGCTCGGTCAGCCGAAAAATCCTATAGAGCTCGTCACGAAGCTTCTCAGAGTCATGCTCGGCAAATTCCTCGCTGAGGACTTGTAGATCGTAGTCCGTATCCGCTGGGAGGTTGAGTTGCTCGATAAAATGGCGCCGCAACCCCCTGCCGTTGGGCGGTGTTCCATTCGCGATGTTGCTCGCGCCGAGACTGAACCCAGAGCCTAAGAAGAGAATAGAGGACTCGGGATCGAACTCACCAATTGCGTCAATATCATGCGTCATCATTCCTCCATTTACGAGACAGTTTGCCAAGTAGCGGACAACTGAAACCGTCAAGAGCGGATTCAGTCATCCAAAATTCCGTGGCTATCAGTCGGAACTAAGCCGACCTTGCCATGACCAGATTATGAGATTGAACACGACTTGGTCCGTCAGCGATATCACTCTTGGTAGCGATCTCGCCCGGCTGCAATGCTAGTTGGATATCGTACATGCGCCCCTATTCGTCGCGTAGGCGGATGAGGCTGCAGACTTGGGCGGTATGACAACCTAGTCATGTCGCTTCGGATCAGCCCGTTCCCGGCCGGACCAACTCGATGCCGTTAGCGCCCGTTTCGTTGTCGTCATAGGCCATATGTGTTGTCCCGATTCCAACCGGCCCCTTTCGATGATAGCTAGGCAGGAGGCCGCATGTCTTGGATCGCCTGGAGCTTCTCTATATCCCGTCCAATTATTTTCTTCGCACAGTCTAGGCAGTAGTGATCCCAACTCCGGCCGTTTCTGACCTTCAGGCGCACATCGCCCTTCTCGATACGGTGCTTGGCACTGGCTTGACAGTTATGGGCCTTGCCAGCGGTATCTATTTCGACATGGGTAACGAGCGACTTAATTGCCACCGAACACCTCCCTTACGGCTGCCGCGAGGATGCCGTCGAACCCTTGGTCAATCCGGTCGTGCATCTCGCGCGTGAACTCGTGCCGTTGTCCCGTTCCCATACCGACAAAGGTATTTATCTGACTGTTTATGGCAGCAATCATCACGATCAAGTTCGTCCTACCAAGATGTCGCGTATCGAGCTCGCGACCATTCGGGTTGATGTCCCGCTCGCCGAGAATCCGTCCAGCTGCCGTTCGAACTCGAATCGGAAGTCCATCACGCATCGCCTGCCGCTCGCGTACACGAGTTGTCGGGAGTGGCTGCAAGGTCTGGTAAGCAGCCGCAACATCGTTCGCGGTATATCCGCGCTCCTGCAGCACGCGAAGAGCCGCCAGGGCCTCATCGTCCAGCAGTAGTGGAATCTCCTCGACGTGTATATCGGACTGACTGCGCACCTCCACGCCGTCCAAATCATGGGGCACAGGCTCCACCTGTCGCTCGACGGGGGCATGATCTGGATCGACTTCCTCCACCGGCAGCAACTGTTCGAAATAGTCCCGGTCGGCCTCGCTAAACTCCTGGAAGTCAGCCCAACGTCTGGCGATGTTCGCACCAGCATGGAACACGACGACGCCCTGGTTGAGGACGTCGCCGGGAGCGTTCTGCCGTATTACGCGCATGATGCGGCCGACGAACTGAACGAACGGAGACAGGTTACTAAAGATGCTGAACACGGCGGCCACGGACAGGTACGGATGGTCAAACCCTTCGCCGAGCTTGCGCACCTGGACGATCACATCGAGCTCATGGCTTTCCAGCCGCTGCATCACTCTCTGGTTCGCCGGCGCGTTCTCTCGCGAATGCACGTAACTAGCACGCAGACCACGTGCGACGTAGGCTTCGACGACTTGCCGGCAGTGTTCGTAGTTTAGAGCCGAGGCGATAATCTTCAGTCGGGCCTCGCCAGTCTCCCCGCGCAGCCGGCGCAGCTCTCGGATTGAAGCATCCACAATAGTGTTCAGCGTTTCGGTAGAAGTTACGATGCTACGGCGGAAATCGGCGTCCTCCTCACCCAGCCTGCGCACCTCGTCAAGCCCTACCTCGATCTCCTGACCGTCTTCACGGCGCACGTACCGGAGCGTGCGAGGGTTCAGCTGCACGGCCTTAAGGCGTTTGACATAGCCTTCGCGGATAGCTTCGAAAATAGGGTACGTATAGATGACGCGCCCCTCCATGAGCTGGCCATCAGCGCGCATCGGTGTCGCGCTGAAGTTGACGATCTGCGCTTCGGGAAACTGCGCCTTGAGAGCCTGCCAGCTGTCGGCTAAACCATGGTGACCCTCATCGACGAGAATCAGGTCGAAGTAGTCGGCCGGCAGTTGGCGCAGCCAGCGGTTCGAGTCGCCGCCTTGGAGCTGCTGAATATTAGTAATGACGACGTGCGCCTCGTCCAAATCAGCCCGGTTGGTCGTCGTCCCTCGGATTTCGACAGGCTCAGGATAGGGCGCGCCGACGAGCACCGCGCACTTCTGGTAGAACATGTTGGGATTGGACGGGTCGAAATCACCGGCTAACTGCTGAGCGATGGCCACGCCTGGCGCGACCACCAGCGTCCGCCGCGAGCGGAAGGCAAAAGGCGATATCGTGATGCTCCCGGACTTGCCACATCCGACCGGCAGTATTACTGCGAACTCACGCTCTTCGCCACCCGCCGCGAAAACCTCGTTCAGCGCTAGGAACACGCCTTTCTGGGGAGTGCGGATACGTTCGTTATTCTCGATGTGTGGCTCACGGTCCTGGAATGGGTTTGTCATATGGGTCCTTCCGTAAGGGTTGGGGGCTTTGTCACAACAGAATTCGCTGACGATTGCAGTCTTATTCAACCGTTTAGGCGAAATCCGGGATCACAACTTCGAACAATAGCTGTACCGCGCCAGTGGCCTCAAATTTATGGCAGCTGCCATCGCGTTCTGTAACACGGAGTATCTAGGGCGTGCCACCAATACCTTCGCAGTCTCGGTCGCGGTCGGGCGGGGTAGGTGCTGGGTTATCTATCCCGGCATGTCGTGATCAAGCAGTCGGAAGCAATCCGACAGCTTGCAAAGCCCCCCTGAGCCCCCCGTGCGATGACTCACCGGGATCGGGCATGCGGGGCCTGGCTCTGCGTTCCAAACGCGAGGGTTAGCTGTTGTAACAAAATAGCCAGCTCTGCTGGGTCGCCTTCGCGTAACACATCGGCAAGTAATTCAGCCGCATATGCAGGATCAGCACGAAGCTGCTCGGACATTGCCTCACTGTGCGGTCGATCCCTCATTCGATCCTCCCTCCTCTCATCAAGAGACACCGTTAGCATACGCCGAAGAATTGAGCGACGGCATCGAGCTCAAGTCAGTCAGAGGGACAGCCAACCGGCCATCGGTCTTTGTGGATTGCACAATCCAAAAACTGTTCAGAGCAGTGAGTTTACCTATGAGATTTAATAATCGCTCCCATCTTCATTCCGATGGCCACCTGTAACCTCCGAAATTCCATCATTACGCTTTCCACATCAATGGCGCTTGCGCCTTCTCCACGCTTATCAGCAAGCCAGAGTTTCAATAGACCGGCAACCCGTCCGAGGTCGCCATTCAACTTCGCCAAGTCAGTCACTGCGCCCAGGTCAACGACTGACTTTACAGGTGTATTCAAACTCAGAGCTCGCAGATAGGCTGAGCGTGCCATACCTGCTTCCTTAGCCCGCGCAGTAATCGTCGCCTTTTCTTCATCGGTGACCCAAACCTCTATGGGTTTTCCGCGCCGTCGAGCCGGTGATTTTCCTTTGGTGCCGTCAGTCATGGCTGCTCCTGATGTTGCTGTGCTCTCCCTTTAGACGCGGCAGCGAACGTACGCCTCGCAGAGCAAGATGCCGTTGAGCCTAAGGCGAATAAGGGGCGGTGTTGGATGGGGACGGGCTTGCCCGTACCCGTACAACACATATCTTGCCGTCTATTCCTATGCGATTCTATGCAACTGGAGCAGAAATGCCATTTGCATTTCGTCTAATCGTGTAGATTCGCGTAAGTTCGCATACATTCGCATACATTCGCATACCGCCGCGTTAATAAATGGTCTCAATCGCATAGAGTCGCGCAGAATCGCATAAAGCCGCCACAGCGAACTAGGTCAATTGAATTATCTAACATCGGGCACCAAAACAGACTGATTGGTGGCGAGCACGACTAATATTGCAAAGCTTGCATCTTGAAAATTACGCATCGCGAATGAGAGCATTCATAGGCTTACGCCCCTTTACCGAAGAAAATCATCAGATATATCGGAGCAATCAATGGCACGCAAAACTCTCGCTGAGCGCCGTTCTGACGCCATTTCCGAACTGGAAACCGCTAAAGCACGACTGGCAAAACTCGACAATGAGGCCGCTGAGAGAATCGGCAGAATTGCAATAAAGTCAGGATTGGTTAATCTGAAGCTTACGGACGATCAAGTCCGGGAAGCATTCGACCGAATAGTGGAAAAGATCAGCAAGGGGAATTGACCATGAAGACAGCTCACCGCATCAGCGCATTTGCCAGTCGACTCGACGAATTGCAAGCCTGCCTCGGTCGAGCCAGTAACCGGGCTACCGAAAATGTTACTGAAGCCCAGCGCATCGCGGCTGAGCTGGCTTTATCCCTCGAAGACTGGCATCTCGACGCGCTGCGCATACCTAAGGCGGAGCGTGCCCCCTACCGAGCGCAGAATCCATACTATTCAGCACATTGACTCTGCCGCTCTCGTTAAAAAGTCCACTCCGGTGGACTTTTTTGTGTCCGTAAAACGTATAAAACCGGACAAACCTAACCCCTCCCCTCCTCACAATTAACGCCTTATAAATCAGACCGATAGTTGTTATCTCTCGCCCAGATACCGGACAGTGTACGGGCAGACCTCGAGAACTTTATGCGGATAGCATAGTTATCCGCATATTTTAAACAGACCAATATCGGTAAATAATCGAGCCACCAAGGTTAGAAATGAGGTATTCGGCATGGAAAGGGAATTACTCATAAAAGCGTCGTCCCGTGTACGCAAAGCCGGGCGTCATGCGGCTTTGAGCATTGCGATGGCCGGAACCAGCTTAGTTGGCGGGACCTTATACATTGCACCTGCCACGGCTTACGCCATCTACTGCGCAAATTGCTCCACGTTCTATCAGCAAATGTTTGAGTACGCTGAGGCGGTTAACACGGCTCTGAACACCGCCGAGCAACTGCAAACCCAGGTGCAGCAGTATCAAAGCATGATCACGCAGGGCACGGGCTTGCCTGATTCGATGTTCGGCAGTATCGCGGCTGATCTTAAAAACATTATGAACATCTACGAGCGCTCGCAGGCGTTGGGCCGCCAAATCCAGAACATGGATTCGCAGTTCAACACGGCTTTCCCCGGTTTCAATTCGTACCTGAATCAAGCTGCCAACTCGGCTGAGTCACCGGCACAAGATCGCTATCAGACGTGGTCTAAGCAAGGCCGCGATAACGTGAAAGCTGCGCTAGAAGCGGCGAACCTCAATACCAGCACCTTTGAGTCTGAGGGCGAGCAGCTTGACCGCATGATGACCCGCTCACTGTCGGCTGTGGGCCGGATGCAAGTACTTCAGGCGGGCAACGAAATAGCCTCACAGAACGTACACCAGTTGCAAAAGCTGCGCGATCTGTTGGCTACGCAAATCAACATGCAGGGCAACTATCTGGCTCAGCAGGGTGACCGTACAGCAGCCAGCGAAGCTACCGAACAGCAGTTTGAAGCGCGCAAAAACACACGCGGCGGCGTGAAGGGGTACTGAGAATGACTATTTCGAAATGGCTCATCGCGTTGATCTGCTCCGGCTCAGCACTAACCGGTTTTATGGTCACCGTGGCAGTTCAAAGCAACAGCGAATGTACCTCGGTGACTGAGCACCAACGGCAACAGCGTGACGCTGATACCTCGTTTGAAGCACGCCCGAACACTCGCGGCGGTGTTAAGGGGTACTAGCTATGGATACTCGCCTACTGTTGTTCCTCGCCTTAGCGAGTGCATTCGTGAGCGGAAATGCTATGGCCGCGACCGACCTTTCCCATGCTGACACATCGGTGCAGGGCCTACTCGACCTCGTTTTACAGCAGTCGCACCAGTGGTCAGGAAAGCTGTATGACTACGCGATCAGATTATTCTGGCTGTTGGCCTCGATTCAGTTCATCTGGACGTTCATGCCTCTGGTCATGAAGCAAGCCGACTTCGGCGAGATTGTCGGCGAGCTGATGCGCTTCGTCCTGGTGGTCGGTTTCTTCCTTGCCGTTATGAAGTACTCGGTGGAGTGGTCATCTGCCATTGTCGATAGTTTCCGCGATGCGGCGGCATCTGCGAGCGGTCTCGGGCGTGCGTTAGAACCCGGCGATATGCTGGCGGTTGCACTGGATTTTGGCCGCACCATGGTGAAGGGCATATCAGTGTTTTCGCCGGCCAAAGGACTTCTGATCGCAGTTTGCGCAATCCTTGTATTGGCGTGTTTCGCCTTCATCGCTGCATTCATGTTCGTAACTCTCGTAGAGTCTTACGTCATCATCAATGCTTCGGTGCTGTTCTTTGGCTTTGGCGGCTCACAATGGACGCGTGACTTTGCAGTCGCCCCAATGCGTTTCACCGTCGCAATCGGAGCCAAGCTGTTCGTCTTAACGCTGATCGTCGGCCTGATCGTTCAGTCGGCCAAGCAGTGGTTGGCCGCCTACACCAATGACGAAGCGTCGTTGATGACGATGGTTGGTCTGGCCTTGGTGTGCTGCTATCTGACAAAGACCATTCCTGACCTCATCGGCGGCATGATAAGTGGCACCTCGATGGGTGGTGGATCAGCCATCGGTGGTATGGCGGCGGCTGGTGCTGCCGGTGCAGCGGCGGCAATCGCGACCATCGCCACCGCCGGGACGGCCGCTCCTGCCGCTGCCGGTGCTCTCGGCTCTGCTGGTAGCAGTGGTGCTGCAGGTGCAGCGGGTGCCGGTGGCATCAGCAGCGGCGGTCTGGCAGGGGCTATCAACTCTAGCTTTGCCGGTGCAAGCTCCGCCGGTGGTGCCGCTTCGTCTGTAGGTGGCGCAACATCCTCCGGCGTGGGGACCAGCACTGGCGGCGGCGCAGCGACCAAGGAGGCAAGCTTCGCAGGTGCGAAGACTAGCGGTGGTGCAGCTACCCCATCGGCTACGCCCAGCCACGGCGTTCATCAGGCCGCTAAGCAGGCAGGGAAGGCCGCGCGGAGCGGCGGTGACAATGATCAAGAAGCGATACCAAAAGGTGGAGCTGTCAGTTCCGGCAGCGCACTGTCCCAAGCGGCCAATGGTGGGGCAAAAGCACTCGGTGTGATCGCCTCGCTGTCAGTGCCCGGCATGGAGAATGCGCACTCAGCGTCTCTTGGTGCTGGTCTTCCGCTGTCAGCTCCCAGTGACTCCAGTTCGACCACGCCCGCAGAGCCAGCTGCGGAAGCCGCAGGTATAGAGCCCAACGTCATTCGACCAGATACGAACACCAGCTCGAATTCCGGCCGCCTCGACGTTTCGAGCATAACCTCAAGCAACCACCAACCGGAAAAATAGCCATGAATAGCATTCTAATATTCGCTGGATTCGTAGTACTCGCCTCCACTTTAGCCATTGGCATGTGGGCGCTCGGCCGTTGGCTACGAAGCAAAGGCTATGGGCCATTGCTCGATAGACTGGATCGACAATGTACCGCGTTGCAGCTTCGAGTTAGCCCGCTGGCCCTTTCGGCTTCCTTTCACATGTTTTCTGGAGTGCAGCATCTGAATCGCCTCCCGCTGCTTGGTAGCAAGCGCAATGCTGCTCAAGCCCAGCAAATTCTGACGGCGATCCGAACGGAGCAGGAAGCCCAAAGGCTCGACTCACCCGGCAAGCGCTGACCCTACAATCCCCCGCCAGAGTGTGGGGGATTGTTTTCCCGGAGACACCAAATCTAAGTATTACGCACAGACTTGTCTCAGCTCACGCCGCGAGACATCCCGCACGTACGCGTACTATCCCCCTGAGCTCAAAATCTGAGCCGCCTTATTACTTCGGATCAGCGCCCTACTGGTACGCAATCAGAACGACAACCCCAGACAGCCTTGATCTATAGCCCGGAAGGCTCTGCCATTAGTAATACGCACGGACTTTGAACACCTGGACTATCAGCTTGGATGGGCCGCCGTCAAAAGCGCGGGGGCTTCGCCATTAGTAATACGGACGGACTCTGAACACTCTACGGCCGGAGCTTTGAGGTAGCCCGAGATGGCCCCCACGGACACCCCCATTTGCTTAGCGATGGCTCGCACGCTCAAGCCTTCGCGTCTGAGGGCCTGCGCCTGCGCCTGCTTAGCGTTGGCAGCCTCAAGGTAGGTTTCTCGGTCTACAGATCCGGCAGCTCGCCTACGAAGCTCGTGCCGCCTCCTATCTCGATCTGCAGCCTCGACCCGGCTGACAATGGTCTTGAGTTGGCGTTGTTCGTCGACGGTGATCCCGAACAGGTTGATAAGGGTGTCGTTCTTCGGCGTGTACAGCGGCGCGTAGTCCCTGCCGCCAAAGCTGACTTTCTCCCCGGCCTCGTAGGCTTTGGCCTTGCTGAACAGGGTCATAAGCTCTTTCGAGCGGCTATTCCACTGTGGATCGAGCTCGCGGGCCAGCGCCGCCGCTTCGTGGTACATCTGCTTGCTGTTGGTAGCCCCGGACAGCAGCAGGAAGTTCAACCGCCAGAACAGGTGCTGCATCCGGCTACCTTCCCCAACGCCGCCGCGCAGCTCGGCCAGCTTGCGCAGGTCTTCGAGGCGATCCCACGCGAGCTGTCGGCCGGAGAACCCGCGCAGATTGTCGGCTTTGCCGCCGGACACCAAAAGGAAAGGCTTTCTCGTTGCGCGTTGCTCGGCCTGCTTCTGTTGCTCCTGCCGTTGCTGCTCGATAGTCCAGCGGGCCGCCGGTAGCAGGGCCTCGGCAAGATACTCGAAGTTGTAGCGGATCGGTTGGCCATCTTGGCCGCTCTGAACATGAACCACGCGGCAGACCTCGCCGCTCTTGCTGTTGACCGTCTCGACGGTGCGGAGCACGCGGCTGGCGTCCTTGGCCATCGGATCGGCGCCAACGTGCGCTAGGCGATCCACAAGGTAGCGTTGGCAGGCGTTCCAGCGGGGCAGGGCTTGTCGTGGAATCGTGCCCTCCAGAAGCCACTTGGCCTGTATGCCCCGGCCGCTGTAGATCAGCACGGACGGCGGCGGCAAACCGTCGTCGGCGCAGAAGTACAGGACAGATGCGGCCAGTTGGTCAGGCAAGCGCCCGGCCAGCGCGGGCACGCGGTAGGTGTCGAGGTCGGCGAACAGCAGGCCCAGCCGCAGAAGATTAACGACTCGCCTATTGGGTCGGATAAACTCTGCTTGCGACATCCACGTGTCACGTTTTTTGTCCAATACACTGAGCACTTTTGGCATATCAGCCAAACGATGAGAAGACTGGCGCTTTTCACCTCGGGAATCGACGAGCAACGAAAAAAAACCGGCTCTCGTCCTATCGTGGTACATCTCCGCTTCGTCTTGAGCACTGAAAAGCGCAAGCTGTGAACTGGCGCTAGTCAGCTCTACCAGAGCGTTTGCAGTGTCTGAGCAAGGACGCGATATAGACCTTGCCTCAGGCTCGGCCCGCACCGCTCAGACTGCCACTCCTGGCCTAGGAGCGGGGCCAGCCTCCCTGCATGTATCAATCCATTCCTCTACTTCGGCCAAATCCCACACAACCTTGCGGCTGCTGACCGCAATTCGACGTGGGAATTTACCCTTCATTTCAAAGTTATAGATCGTGCGCTCACACAGTGGGATCATCGCCAGGAGTGTTTTTTTGTCGATGAGTTTTTTGCTCGATGGATGCATAGCTAGGCCCTATCAGTCACAACGAATGTGTGCCTGATCGTGCCTCTAGGTGCCTATTGCTTCGACGGAATGGTTGGCTAGAATGGTTGACATGAAAAAACAATCGACCATAGCTATCTGGGAGGGGTGTGACGCCACCGTCACAGACGCCCTACACCGATTCCTTGATCGCTGGGAGCCCTACTCCACAGCATCTAAACGCTATTCGATCGTTCGCCTGGTCGAAGAGCTTATCGACCCTGCCGTGGCGGCATACGCCGAAACGCTTCCATCGCGTTATCAGGGTCATATACCCGGAGCGGGCACGAATGTAGCGTTCAGCGCGATTATGCAGCTGGTTGGTATTGCCGCCATGGTTCGCCTACAGCGTCAACTGCTAAGGGCTTTTGTTCTGACGCATGACAAACAGTCGGGAGATGATCGCTGCTTCATTGCGACACTTGAGACGTTGATAGAACTGGTACTGGCATGTAAGCGCAAGCAACCGTCTAACAAGGATATGGGCGGTTTGAACGGTCAACGCTTGAAGGGATTTTGTAGGTTCTGTGGCACACGAGCAGAGCTTGCATTGTTCGCTGAAGGTGAAGGCCAGCGCGACCTTGACGAACATCTACGCCTGAGCAACCTGTACTGCACCACCCACCGCCCCAAGACACCAGATGGGCGCTGGAACCCGGCTTACAGGCAAGCAATGAGATCGGTAGCGCAATTCGACCTAGAGTTGGCCAGATTGAGCAGACAATGCGCAATACGAGCAGAGCCTCATGCAAAGTCAGGTGATGAACTAGTCGACGCGTATATCTTTCGATACATGCTCAGCCAAACCCTACACCTAACGGACGAAGCGGAGCTAAGAAATCTCGCTCGACTAATGGTGGACATGAAGCTGACAGACCGAAGAAAGCAAATTCTCGTGCTTCAAAAATTCGGTTTCAACCAGTCTGAAATCGCCCGCAGATTGGAGATTGAGCGCCAAGCAGTATCCAAAGCTCTTCGCTCAATTCCTGACTGCTTTCGACTTCCGACAAGGTGAGTGCCCCAAGGTGCGTAATAGCACATAGCATGACCGCACCTTTGCTTTCTACGTATCCAACAACTTGCATCGATCTGAACAGCCTTTTGCATAGCGAAGGGGGCGAAAGCAACCATCCACGAACGGCAAATGAAGACCCGTAGCAGTCATTGGTGAAGCGATTCTCGGAATGGAGCTAAACAGGTTTACTCCACGGTTATTGTAGAAAACTGCGTGTACCAATCCTCATGTCATGGTAGGCGGTTTTGCTTCCCAGGTGCTGAGCAGGTACAGAGCGAGAGAGCCAGCAAGGTTCACCGCCAATTCAGCATGCCGTGGAGCTGGTTTCACCCCTCCTTTTCCAGTGCCGTGGGAGTCGCTCAGGCGGTTCCTCAGCGCGCCTAGGCCTTCTACCACTGACGTGCAGCCGCCGAGGATCTGCTTGAAGACTTTTTCTGTGTGTTGAGAGGGGGCAAGGTTGAGCAATTCAGCGGTTTGGCGGTAGAGCTTGTTGAGGTCCGGGGTATCGTCGTAGTCGATCCCAGCTTCTTCAAGAATGTGTTTGCAGACGGATTCCAGAAGCGTGCGCGCCATCGTGATTGCGCCTTCTGGATCAGTGGTGCGGCGCTCCAAGGATTTCGTCCAAGCAACCCTCACATGCTCCGAATCAAACCGTTCAATCGCTCCAGTGACAACGTGGTCTGCTGGTGACGATCCACCTTTCTCTACGTAGTCCAGCAATGGGCGAAATTCATCCCACAAGTAGGTTCGGCGTTCGGCATAGGTGCCGTACTTATTCTTGATGAACTGCCAGAACTGACTGAGACTGCGGCATGTGTTCACGCACCGAGGGACCATCGTCGCGAGGGTGGGATCGTCGAGAATCGTGCGCCTGAGCATCAGGTACGCCGTATCGTCTTCACTACCGCCTGTAGCCTGCGAGACCAGCATGTGCTGGAGAGCTTCTGCTTCTTCTGACAAAGGATGCATAGGAATGCCCTGAACCGTTGGGGTATGTCATACAGCCATCTTAGGGCGTGAACCCTACGGTTCCAAGCACGTCGCGTCCAATGTGAGGCTGATTGACAGTGCCTAGAGAGCCAGTCCCTGCTTGCCTTGGAGAGGATCATGGTGTCAAATCACCGGCTGCCTTGGGAGGCAGGTTTCTGCTTCATTTTTCGAGGACAAGGCTAGCACCATGCCTACATTGCACTGGGTGGGAAAGGATCAAGTCCGAAACCATCATCGGGATGTAACCTATCGCGTTTTGCGCGAGCAATTCACCTTTTCAGCTCAAGAGAGCCTGCCGAAGAACAGCTTCGATAACAAGATTATCCACGGCGATAATCTGGAAGCTCTCAAAAGTTTGCTGCCTGAATATGAGGGAAAAGTGAAATGTGTTTACATCGATCCGCCCTATAATACCGGCAATGAAAACTGGGTCTACAACGACAACGTTAATGATCCACGAATCAGAAAATGGCTTGGAAAAGTAGTCGGTAAAGAAAACGAGGATATGAGCCGTCAAGACAAATGGCTCTGCATGATGTATCCACGTCTAAAGCTTCTTCATCGACTGCTTTCCGAAGACGGATCAATTTGGGTTTCGATTGATGACAACGCGGTGGGTATTCTTCGTCCGGTTCTAGATGAGATATTCGGCGTTGGGAATTTCGTGACCTGCGTGATTTGGGAAAAAGCGGATTCGCCTCGGAATTCCGCGAGCCAATTCTCTACAGACCATGACTACATTTTGGTCTACTCGAAACGTCCCAATTGGGTTCCTGCTCGGCTGCCTCGTACTGCTGAGTCGGATTCCATCTACGACAATCCAGATGACGACCCCAACGGTCCTTGGATTGCGGGCGATCCTTTTGCCAACAAGCCTTATTCCAAGGGGCTGTTCACCATCACAGGTCCGACCGGGCGTGATTTCTCTCCACCTCCGGGGCGCTTCTGGCGTGTCTCTGAGGAAAAGCTGCGCGCTCTCGATGCTGAGGGTCGTGTCTGGTGGGGCCCAACCGGCGATGCCCGTCCAAGCATCAAGCGGTATCTCAACGAGGTGGGTGACTTGGTGCCCCGCACGTTGTGGAAAAAGGACGTGGGCAGCAATCGCAGCTCCAAGAACGAAATGCGGGCTATCTTCTCCGGTTCTTCGTCTTTCGATACGCCAAAGCCTAGTAGCCTGATTGGTCGAATTTTGGACATTGCTGCTGATAGCGACTCCATCATCCTCGATTCCTATGCCGGGTCTGGTACGACCGGACACGCCGTTTTGAAGGCGAACGCCCAAGACGAAGGGACTAGACGCTTCATCCTGATTGAGATGATGGATTACGCCGAATCGCTTACCGCTGAACGCATCAAGCGGGTTGCGAATGGCTATGGCGAAGAGAGCAAGGCAGTGGCGGGGCTGGGTGGCGGTTTCACCTATTACGCATTGGGTGAGCCTTTGTTTGTGGAATACGGCAACCTGAACCCCGCTGCCGGAATCGATGCAATCCGAAGCTATGTCGCATGGCAGGAAGGAGTCGTTCAGGGCACTGGTTCGTCATCTGCTGAAAGTCAGCACCGCTACTGGCTTGGCGAAGCAAATGGTCTGCGAGTCTTCTTCGCTTATGAGGAACACTCTGTAACCACGCTCGACCTTGAGCTTCTGGCAGAGCTGGTGAAGGTCGCTGGACCTGTACTGGTTTACGCTGACCAGTTGGCTCTTGGTGAGGACTTCATGCGTCGGCACGGCATTGGCTTCAAGAAAATTCCACGCGACATTGCTCGACTCTGAGGATTTATAAAATGCAATTGAACACCTATCAGAGTCAGGTCGTTGAAGATCTTGAGCTGTTCCTTCGTCGCTGGACCGCGTGTGATGACCCTCAGTTAGCCTATCGCGCTCATTGGGATGCACTGGGCGCGACCAAGATGCCCGGTTATCAGCCAGCTCCGCACGGCGCTCCACAAGTGTGTGCGAAGGTGCCGACTGCCGGTGGTAAAACTTTCATCGGACTCCATGCCGTTTCGAGCATTTTCAGTGCGCTGCAGAAGCGCCAAGGTGATGCTCGTTTGTGCCTGTGGCTCGTTCCTTCGCTGTCTATTCTGGATCAGGTTCTGAGGGCGCTGCGTAATCCGACACATCCTTACCGACAGGCGCTGAACCGTCTGTTTGAAGGTCGTGTGAGCATCATGGATAAGCGCGATTTGCTGTCTGGATTCCTGTCTCGGGATGAGGTGGAAGACGGTCTTGTCGTAGCTGTGCTGACGTATGACAGCTTGAAAGCGCGCAACAAGGATGACCGAAAGCTTTACCAAGAGAACAGTGCGCTGGATGACTTGGCGTCCACGGCTGTGGCGGTAGGTGAGGGTGTTGACCCTTACTCTCTGGTCGCATCGATGGCAGGTTTGAAGCCAGTCATCATCGTTGATGAAAGCCACAACGTGACCAGTAGCCTGTCTCAAGACATGCTTCGCAACCTCAATCCAAGCTTTGTATTTGAATTGACCGCTACCCCGCGAACCGGGGCGAATATTATCAGCTTCGTTGATGCTCTGGTTATGCGTGACCAGCACATGGTCAAGTTGCCAGTCATCGTGAGAAACCTTCCAAGTCGTAACTCTGTCATTGCTCATGCGATTGATTTGAGGGCACGTCTCGAAGCTGAGGCGAAGGCAGAAGAGCAGACTGGTGGTGCTTACATCCGACCCATCGTGTTGCTGCAGGCTGAAAGCAAAACCAAGGCAGATGCCAAAACCTTCGAGCTGGTGAAGGCTGAACTGCTGGAACATGGGATTGCCGAAGACTGGATCAAGATCAAGACTGCTGACAAGGATGAGCTGAGCGGTTTGGACCTCATGTCCCCGTCCTGCCCGGTTCGGTTCATCATCACCGTGAACGCCTTGAAAGAAGGTTGGGATTGCCCGTTTGCCTACATCCTCGCGACCTTGGCTGACAGGTCGTCTGCGGTTGATGTGGAGCAAATTCTTGGTCGGATTTTGCGACAGCCATACGTTCGCGCTCATGGTCATGAACCACTCAACATGAGCTACGTGCTGACGGCTTCTAGTGTCTTCAGTCAGACGTTGGAAAGGATCGTTATCGGTCTGAACAGAGCTGGTTTTAGCCGTGCGGATTTCAGGACTCCTGACCTCGTTTCGAACGATTCCAAGCCAGATAATCAGTCCTCGAAAACAGTTACGCCTGAGCCAACAAAACCTCAGCCGGGGCTATTCGTCACGAACACTTCTGAGGGTGATTCAGAACCTTTTGAGTTGTCATCGAGCGGCGGCGGTGAACTGAGTAACGGCAGTGAATCGAGTGGCGACGACTTCCTTGAATCGACGTTGGAGGCTGCGCGCCAAGCCAATGCAGAGCTGGTAGCTGCTACGGCTACCAACGGCGGCAAGCACATCCCCAATGACGTGAGAGGCGCAATGGAACTGTTCTCCCTCCGACCTGAATTCGTCGATGAGATAAAAGAACTCAAGCTACCCCAGTTCTACCGGAAAGCGCCTGCTGGGTTGATTTTCGCTGACGAAGACGGCGGGGTGCTTCTCGACAAATCTCAGTTGCTTGACCAAGAGTTTCGTCTGGCAGATTGCGACGTGAACGATTTTTCCGTTGCTCCTGTGAGCGGCGATTTGGTGAAGCTCGATCTGCTTCGTGTGGGTAGTGCGCAGGGTGACTACGAACCTACGAAGATTCAGTTGAAGGACAACGAGATTCGCAAGCTGAAGGACTACCTCTCCAGCTTGGATTCAGAGGGTAAGCGTCGTCAGCTCACAGGGCTGGTGGGTAACTGGCTGGGCAAGATGCCGCCGTTGGCTGAGGCTGATTTGCAGGCGTACATCCGCAAGATTCTGGCACGGCTGAGTGCCGGTCAGTTGGATGAAGTGCTTGAACAGCAGCATGCCTATGTTGAGAGCATCAAGCAGCGCGTGCGAAGTGAAATGCTGGGCTTCTCGCGCAGGCGCTTCAAGCAGTGGATCGACCTGAACAAGGTGGACACACGACCTTCCTACCAACTACCAATGGAGATTGCTCCACGGCAGAAAGCCCCACTCGCGGCAGAGAATTCTCTGTACGTTCGTGAAGAGAAGGGCAATGGTCTTGAAGAGCGCATGTCCGAATTCCTGTCGGACTGTGAAAACGTCCGGTGGTGGCATAGGAACTCAAGCGGTCGTGGCTTCGTGTTGAATGGTCCGATCAACCACTACCCTGATTTCGTTCTGAAATTGCGCTCAGGTCTCATCATCCTTTTGGAGACAAAGGGCAGTGACCGGGACAACTCGGACTCCAGCGCGAAAATCGAGCTTGGGAAGTATTGGGAAAGGTGTGCTGGGCGGGATTACCGCTACCTGATGGTCTTCGAGCATAGCCCCTTGGAAGGTGCGTATTCGTGGGCTGATGCCTGTGAATTGCTTAAAAACCTATAGCCATAATACCTTGAGAGGAAAGCCGGCTCCGTTTCGGCTTTCCTGTTTCTGAGGTGATGGCGATCTCAAAGAAAAGGTATGCCTTGAGACATCATTGACCATGGATATGGCGGCTAAAGTGCAAGGCAGTACCCCTCCAAACGATTGCTGAAACGAGGAGCGATCAAGCTACCCATTTGCTTTTCGAGGTTTCTTAAGCGTCCATTCATCAATCATATCAGCCCAATCCTGCAACATCGCACGACGCTGATCCCGATACTCAGCCTTGTTGTAGACCGCACGAACCCCTTTCTGCTCGTGGGCTAAACATTTCTCGATCCAGTCGGAGTTATAGCCTGCCTCATGCAACAGCGTGCTGGCCGTGCGTCGCAGGTCGTGAGGTCCGAATTTGCCTAGTGGCACCCCTTCCTTCAGGGCAAGGCGATAGGTGAGTGTCAGTACCTGATTGATCGTGGCTGCACTCATTGGCAAATCGGAGTCGTAGCGTGATGGCAGAACGTAGTCTGAACCCCCAGCCAAGGTTTTCAAGGCGATGAAGAAATCCAATGCTTGCCGGGACAGAAACACCAAATGAGGGTTTCGGCGCTTCATGCGATCTTTGGGGATGGTCCATAGTGCCTCGCTGAAATTGATTTCACTCCACGTCGCATTGGTCAGCTCGCTCTTGCGCACCATCGTCAGCAGGAGGAGTTTGGCCGCTGCACGAACCGAAGCCGCGGTACCAATTCTGTCCATGTACTGGTACATCAGCGCAATCTCGTCAGGCGTCAACGCCCGGTCGCGTGGCTCAAATTTCGCGATGCTGGCAGGCCGTACCAGATCTGCCGGATTTTCAACTTTCTGGCCACGCTCAATGGCCCAACGGAAGACTTGAAGCACGATCTCACGTGCGTGAACGGCTGTTGCAGGCGCGCCCCGCTCCACAATCGTGTCCGTCAGAGCTCGCAGATCCTCGTGAGTGATTTCGATCAGCTTCTGATTGCCAAACTTAGGCTTTAACTCGCGCTCATAGACTGATCGGCGCATGTCTCGTGTCGAGTCAGCCATCTGATAGCCGCGCAGCCATTTTTCAGCCCAAGCGTCAAAGGTCTCAGCGCCCTTTGTGCGGGCCTTCGCACGTGCTTTTTCCTTTGCTGGAGACTTACCGGCGGCGACCATCTTCTTCGCCTCACCTAGCCGCTCACGCGCCTCTGCCAAGGTGATCCCCCCTAAGCCATAGCGACCGAAGGTGATGGTCTCCTGCCGGCCGTTGATGGAGTAGTTGTAGCGAAAGGAGATGGAGCCGGCCGGGGTGACAGCCACGTACAAGCCATCACGATCAATCACTTTGTAGAGCTTGTCTTGGGACTTTAGATTTCGAAGCTTGGTATCGGTGAGCATGGCTTCCACTATTTCCATGAAAAAATACCATGCCCCGAAAAGCGCGGGAAAATGGGGTATACCCCAGTAAAACCGGGCCTTTAGGCCAACTCGATACCATGCCAACACAGGGACAAGGGACATGGTATTGAGCGTCATGCATGGCATTGGATGCATTCAATACCCCGTACCATGCCACATAAACACCGTGCTTGGCGATGCAGAAAGCTACCCGAATTTGCCAGACCCAAAAAGCCAAAAGCCCGCAATTACGCGGGCTCTAGGGCATATTTTGCTAGATCGTGCCGGGCAGTGCCGGACGCGGGATCATTCCCACTCGATCGTGGCCGGCGGCTTGCTCGATACGTCGTAAGTAACGCGCGAGATGCCTTCGATTTCGTTGATGATGCGGCCGCTGACGGTCTCCAACAGCTCGTACGGCAGGTGTGCCCAACGCGCGGTCATGAAGTCCACGGTCTCGACGGCACGCAGGGCCACGACCCAGGCGTAACGACGGCCGTCGCCAACGACGCCAACCGATTTGACCGGCTGGAACACCACGAAGGCCTGGCTGGTCTTGTGGTACCAGTCGGCTTTGCGCAATTCTTCGATGAAGATGTGGTCAGCGCGACGCAGGATGTCGGCGTATTCCTTCTTCACTTCACCGAGAATCCGCACGCCCAGGCCTGGGCCTGGGAACGGGTGGCGGTAGACCATGTCGTACGGCAGGCCCAGTTCCAAGCCGATCTTGCGGACTTCGTCCTTGAACAGCTCGCGCAGCGGCTCGACCAGCTTGAGGTTCATTTCCTCTGGCAGGCCACCGACGTTGTGGTGCGACTTGATCACGTGGGCCTTGCCGCTCTTGGCGCCGGCCGACTCGATCACGTCAGGGTAGATGGTGCCCTGGGCGAGGAACTGGATGTTGTCCAGCTTGCTGGCTTCGGCATCGAAGATGTCGATGAAGGTGCGGCCGATGATCTTGCGCTTCTTCTCCGGGTCCGCTTCGCCTTCCAGGTTACCCAGGAACTGCTCCTCGGCATCGGCACGGATCACCTTGACGCCCATGTTCTCTTTGAACATGGCCATCACCTGGTCGCCTTCGTGCAGGCGCAGCAGGCCGTTGTCGACGAATACGCAGGTCAGCTGGTCGCCGATGGCGCGGTGCAGCAGCGCGGCAACCACGGAGGAGTCAACGCCGCCGGACAGGCCCAGCAGGACGTTTGCCGAACCGACTTGCTCACGCACCTGGGCGATGGCGTCTTCGACGATGTTGGACGGGGTCCACAAGGCTTCGCAGCCGCAGATGTCCTGCACGAAGCGCGAGAGGATACGGCCGCCCTGCTTGGTGTGGGTCACTTCTGGGTGGAACTGCACGCCGTAGTAGCCGCGCGCGTCATCGAACATGCCGGCAATTGGGCAGCTCGGGGTGCTGGCCAGCACGTGGAAGTCGCCAGGCATCTGGGTGACCTTGTCACCGTGGCTCATCCAGACGTCCAGGCCCAGTACGCCATCGGCGTCCACATGGTCTTCGATGCCGTCGAGCAGGCGGCTCTTGCCGACCACGTCAACGCGGGCATAACCGAATTCGCGCAGGTCGGACCCGGTAACCTTGCCGCCCAGCTGTTCGGCCATGGTCTGCATGCCGTAGCAGATGCCCAGCAGCGGTACGTTCAGGTCGAACACCGCCTGCGGTGCACGCGGGCTGTTGGCTTCGTGGACCGACTCGGGGCCGCCAGCGAGGATGATGCCGCGCGGGTTGAATTCGCGGATCGCTTCATCGTCCATGTCGAACGGATGCAGTTCGCAGTAGACACCGATCTCGCGCACGCGGCGGGCGATCAGTTGGGTGTACTGGGAACCGAAATCGAGGATCAGGATGCGGTGAGCGTGAATGTCGAGGGCCATGACTCAATCTCGTCAGTGGAAATCGGAAACGACGCGGGGCTGTCGTGACAGCCCCGCGTGCAACTGTTGCTGGAAGCCTCAGCCTACGCGGTAGTTAGGGGCTTCTTTGGTGATCTGCACGTCATGCACGTGGGACTCGGCCATGCCGGCACCGGTGATGCGTACGAATTCCGGCTTGGTGCGCATCTCTTCGATGGTCGCGCTGCCGGTGTAGCCCATGGACGAACGCAGGCCGCCCATCAGCTGGTGGATGATCGCAGCCAAGGCACCTTTGTACGGTACGCGGCCTTCAATGCCTTCCGGTACCAGCTTCTCGGCGCCGGCCGAGGAGTCCTGGAAGTAACGGTCGGAAGAGCCCTGCGCCTGTGCCATGGCACCCAGCGAGCCCATGCCGCGGTAGGCCTTGTAGGAACGGCCCTGGAACAGCTCGACTTCACCCGGGGCCTCTTCGGTACCGGCGAACATCGAACCCATCATCACGCAGGAAGCACCGGCAACGATGGCCTTGGACAGGTCACCCGAGAAGCGGATGCCACCGTCGGCGATCAGCGGCACGCCCGTGCCTTCCAGTGCGGCGGCGACGTTGGCGATGGCGCTGATTTGCGGCACGCCGACACCGGCGACGATGCGGGTGGTGCAGATCGAGCCTGGGCCGATACCGACCTTGACGGCGTCAGCGCCAGCTTCAGCCAGGGCCTTGGCCGCAGCGCCGGTGGCGATGTTGCCGCCAATCACCTGCACTTGCGGGTAGGTCTCTTTGACCCAGCGTACGCGGTCGATCACGCCTTTGGAGTGACCGTGGGCGGTGTCGACCACCACCACGTCAACGCCGGCGGCAACCAGCGCGGCTACGCGCTCGCCGGTGTCCTTGCCGGTGCCGACTGCCGCGCCGACGCGCAGACGACCTTGGTCGTCTTTGCTGGCCAGCGGGTAGGCCTTGGCTTTTTCGATGTCCTTGACGGTCATCATGCCCTTGAGGCTGAACTTGTCGTCGACGATCAGGACTTTTTCCAGGCGGTGCTTGTGCAGCAGCTCGCGGACTTCGTTCTTGTTGGCGCCTTCGCGCACGGTGACCAGACGCTCTTTAGGCGTCATCACGTCGCGAACCTTGGCATCCAGACGGGTTTCGAAGCGCACGTCACGGGAAGTGACGATACCGACCAGGTCACCGTTCTCCAGCACCGGAACACCCGAGATGTTGTTCAGGCGGGTCAGGTCGAACAGGTCACGCACGGTGGCGTCGGCTTCGATGGTGATCGGGTCCTTGACCACGCCAGCCTCGAACTTCTTGACCTTGCGCACTTCGCCGGCCTGCTGTTCGATGGTCATGTTCTTGTGGATGATGCCGATGCCGCCTTCCTGAGCCATGGCAATGGCCAGACGCGCTTCGGTCACGGTATCCATGGCGGCGGAAACCAGAGGGATGTTCAGCTCGATGCCACGAGTCAAACGGGTCTTGAGACTGACTTCATTGGGCAGTACCTCGGAGTAGCCAGGTACAAGGAGGATATCGTCGAAAGTCAGGGCTTCTTGGCTGATACGCAGCATCGCGGGGGCTCCCGGGCGGGAAAAATGGAAGCGCGCCATTATACTCATCCACGGCGCGCCGCTCAATGCAAAATAAGGGCCTTCGGTCAGCCTTGTGGCACTTTTACCTGCACCACGGCCACTGGCTGATCCAACCAGTCGGCGAAGCTGTCGAGAAAGGCCTGAGTAAATCCGGCCTCGCCCCAGTTGTTGAAGATGAACCCCAGGTTGGAAAAGGCACATGGCTGCAGGTAAAGAAAGCCATTGATGTCGTCTTCGAAGCCGCACAGCGGGCAGGTGAAATTGTCACTGACCCTTGGCATCCACTCTTCGAGGCTCTCGAACAGCGGCTCGCCGACTTCACGGCGGCACTCCGGGCAACCGGCTTCTTCAAGAAAACCGTCGGTCGGGGTGTAGATGCAGCGCTTGAGCATGATCTCCAGGCCGTTGGCCTGCTCACCGAATGGCAGCTTCTCGGGATGCAGGGCCACCTTGCGTGCACCTTCGGCCAAGGCATGGCCCATGCGGTTGCCGGTGCGGCCACAGGTGGTCAGTTGCTCTTCGACGATTTTCTCGCGCACCAGCCAGCGCACGATCGCCCGGGCGCGGGCTTCGTGGGCCGGGACGGTGGAAAGCTTGGGGACGATGATGCACTGGGTGTTCATTAAGGAAGCAAGCCTGCGAACTGCGGTAATGAAACAATTCTACCGCTCACAGGCTCAGGTAGCGACCGATCATGGCCAAGCCGCTGGCCAGCACCAGCCAGGTGACCAGGCGCACAAAGGCCTCGCGGGACAGTTTCAGGGTCAGCCGGCGCCCCACCCACAGCCCGATGAACATTACCGGTAACAGGCAGGCCGCGAGCAGCAGCAGGCTGCTGTCGGCGTAAACCCCGGCGAGCAGGAACAGCGACAGGCGTACGACCGTGCTGCAACTGATCAGCGCGCTCTGGGTAGCCCGCACCTGCTCTTTCGCCTCCAGGCGGGCGCTCAGATACAGCGCATAAAGAAAACCACCACTGCCGAACAACGCGCCGAACAAGCCCCCTACCGTACCCATGGGCACCGCCCAGACGCCGGACAGGTTCGCCGGGCGCACCTTCACCGCCAGGTTATAGAACGCATAGGCGCTGACGAACAAACCCATCAGCAACAGCAGCAGGTCGGACTTGAGCCGCAGCAAAAACACCACCCCCAGGGTGCACCCTATCGCCATGAAGGGCAGCAGGCGCATCAACTCACCGCGCACCACATCCCGGCGCGACGGCAGCAGGTTGCCGAATGCCGCAACGAAGTCCAGCAGCACCAACAGCGGGATGATCCGGGACAGCGGCATGAAGTGGATCAGCACCGGGGCTGCGACCAGTGCAGTGCCGAAACCGGCAATACCGAAGACGATGTAGGCCAGGCCAACACCGAGCAGGATGGGCAGCCAGTCGAGGCCGGAAAAGGACAATTGGGTGAGCATGGCGTGTGTTCCTGAAAAGTCATGCAAAGGTTAGCCAGCCATGAGCCATGCCGACTAATATGCGTTTGCGCCATCACCCATCTCGAAAAGGCATGACATGACGTCGATCCGCCAGTTGCGTTACTTCGTGGAAATCGCCGAGAGCGGCAGTTTCAGCGCCGCCGCCGAGCGGCTGTACATCGCCCAGTCGGCGCTGAGCCGGCAGATCAAGGAGCTGGAGCAGCACCTGGGCACGCCGCTGTTCGAGCGGACCGCACGCCTGCCGCGTCTGACGCTCGCGGGGGACGCCTTTTTGCAGCGTGCCCGCCGCTTGCTGGCCGACCTGGCACAGGCCGAGCGCATCACCCGCGACATGGGCGACGGCCTGCAAGGCAGCCTGCGCCTGAACCACTCCAGCACCGTGCCGCTGACCGGGCCACTGCTGGCTCGCCTGGGCAGCTACCTGCAAGGCAACCCAGGGATTGCACTGGAGATCGCGCAGCAATCCTCGGAGGCGCAGTTGGAGGATATCGCTGCTGGGCGGCTGGATATCGGCCTGCTGCGCCTGCCGGTGCTGCGCCAGCATGAGGGCGTGGTGCTGCATGAATTGTTCAGCGAGCCTTTATTGTTGGCCGTCGCCGCCGGGCACCCCTTGGCTGAAGCGCCGGTCGTGCAACTGGAGCAACTGCGTGGGGAACGGTTCATTTCCATTCCTCACCGCGATCGCGGCGGGTTGAGCTACTTGTCGGCCTCGCTGTGCATGAATGCGGGGTTCTTTCCGCAGGCGGCCCAGGTGGTTTCACGCAAGACCACGCAGTTGCAGTTGATTCAGGCGGGGTTCGGGGTGGCGTTGTTGCCGGCATGCATGCGCGAGATTGCGCCGGCATCGGTCAGGTTCGTGGCGCTGGGGGAGGTTTGTGAGAGTACTGTGGCACTGGCGTGTCGGCGGGATGCGGGGGTGATGGTGCGGCAGTTTTTGGCGGCGATGCAGGGGGCGTGATGGGAGGCAGTGGTGCATGACGGTAGATCTTCTGCGCTCTTGAGATCGAGCGCCGCCCGCGCGGCGCATCGCGACGCAAGGCCGCTCCCACATTTGTTTCGGGCCAATTATTCCTGACAAATTCGCGCGCGGCCCCTTGGCGCCCACCTCAATATCGAGTTGGACAAACAAGGCGGTCGCGCGCCCATGCCACAGGCCTGACTGGCCCGAAACAAATGTGGGAGCGGCCTTGCGCCGCGCGGGCGGCGCTCGATCTCAAAGGCGCTAAAAATCCACCGCCCTACACCTGCCAGCCCCAACCCAATTCCCGCCACCACCCGATGTCCTTTATGATGCCCGCCATGATCAAAGACCCCTTCGAACGACTCGGCCTGGACCGCGAGGTCCTTACCGTCAGCCAGCTCAACGGCCGCGCTCGTGTGCTGCTGGAGGACGTGTTCCGCAGTGTCTGGGTGGAAGGCGAGATATCCAACCTCGCCCGCCCGGCCTCCGGCCACATGTACTTCACCCTCAAGGACAGCGGCGCCCAGGTGCGCTGCGCGCTGTTCCGCCAGAACGCCACCCGCGTCCGCCAGGCCCTGCGCGACGGCCTGGCGGTGCGCGTACGCGGCAAGGTCTCGCTGTTCGAAGGCCGTGGCGACTATCAGCTGATTCTCGACAGTGTCGAACCTGCCGGGGATGGCGCCCTGCGCCTGGCGTTCGAGGCACTGAAAGAAAAACTTGGCGCCGAGGGCCTATTCAGCGCCGAGCGCAAGAAGCCGCTGCCGGCCCACCCGCAGCGCATCGGCATCATCACCTCGCCCACCGGTGCGGTGATCCGCGACATCATCAGCGTATTCGGCCGCCGTGCCCCGCAGGTTGAACTGAACCTGATCCCCACGGCGGTACAGGGCCGCGAGTCCATCGCGCAGATCGTGCGCGCTGTACAACTGGCCGACAGCCTTGGTTTCGATGCGCTGATCCTGGCCCGTGGCGGCGGCTCGCTGGAAGACCTGTGGAGCTTCAACGAGGAAGCCGTGGCACGTGCCGTGGCCGCTTGCGTCACGCCCATCGTCAGTGCCGTCGGCCATGAGACCGATGTGTCGATCTGCGATTTTGTCGCCGACGTACGCGCCCCCACGCCATCGGCCGCCGCCGAACTGCTGGCCCCTGACAACAGTGGCCTGCAGCAGCGCCTCGACGGCCTGCAACGGCGCCTGCTGCTGCGCATGCAAAACCGCCTGAGCCACGACCGCCTGCGCGTGGAATCGCTGGCCCGACGCCTGCGCCATCCGGGTGAGCGGCTACGCCAGCAAGCCCAGCGCCTGGACGACCTGGACATGCGCTTGCGCCGTGCCTTCATGCTCAACCTCAACCAGCGCCGCGAGCGCTTGGGGCGCCTCGACACCCGCCTGGCCGCGCAACACCCGGGCCGTACCCTGAAGCTCCTGAACCAGCGCCTGGACAGCCTCGCCGAACGCCTGCCGCGGGCCATGCGCGAGGTCCTCAAGGACCGCCGCCAGCGCTTCCAGGCGCAACTGCAGACGCTGCAAGTGGTCAGCCCGCTGGCCACCCTTGCCCGCGGCTACAGCATCCTGCTCGATGAGCGTGGCCAGGCCATCCGCAGCGCCGAGCAAACCCACAACGGCCAGCGCCTGACCGCCCGCCTCAATGAGGGCGAACTGCAGGTGCGCGTCGAAGACAACCACCTGACGCCCGTCACCCTCTCACTACTGGACTGACTCATGCCCCGCCTGTTCGCGCCCCTGCTCGCCCTTTCCCTGCTGTTGCTGGCCAGCGGCGCCCAGGCCAGCTATATCACCCGCGCCTTGAACAAACCGGTGCCCGGCGGTGTGGCGGTGGTCGATCTAGGCCCCGGCAGCACAGCGCCAAACGCGCGCTTTGACGGCAAGCCGGTGCTGGTGGTCAAGGAGCAGGACAACTGGCTGGCGATCGTCGGCATCCCGCTGACCCAAAAACCCGGCACCGCGGTGCTGAGCCAAGGTGGCCGCAGCCTGCCCTTCACAGTCGGCAGCAAGCAGTACCCCGAGCAGCGCATCACCCTGAAGAACACGCGCCAGGTCAACCCGAACCCGGCCGACCTCAAGCGCATCGACCGCGAACTGGCCGAGCAGATCAAGGCCTACCGCAGCTTCAGCCCGACCCTGCCAAGCAACCTGATACTCGACAAGCCGGTCACAGGCCCGCTGTCGAGCAAGTTCGGCGTGCGCCGCTTCTTCAACGGCGAAGAGCGCAACCCGCATGCCGGGCTGGACTTCGCCGTGCCCGCCGGCACGCCGATCAAGACCCCGGCCAATGGCAAGGTGATCCTGGTGGGTGATTACTTCTTCAATGGCCGTACCGTGTTTGTCGACCATGGCCAGGGTTTTATCAGCATGTTCTGCCACATGTCGAAGATCGATGCGAAGGTGGGGCAGGCGCTGCGTCGCGGGGATGTGGTGGGCCGGGTTGGCTCGACCGGGCGGGCGACCAGGCCGCACATGCATTGGAATGTCAGCTTGAATGATGCGCGGGTAGATCCAGCCATCTTCATTGGCGCGTTTCAACCCTGAGATCGGCGCCAGCCTCTTCGCGGGCAAGCCCGCTCTCACAGGGCTGGCGACGCCGCAGATCCCTGTGGGAGCGGGCTTGCCCGCGAAGAGGCTGGCACAAACACCCTGACTTCCCTTGTCTTGCGCCATCAAAAAGTACCGCGCAAAAACCTCAAAGCCTTGCAGTAAAAAGCGCTACAAAATCTCGCCATCCCACTTTTTTTAAGCATTCCTCTCAATTTTCTACGAACACTTGCCATCCCTCACCCCACTGGTTAGGGTTGAGGCATGAAAACCTCCAGCACCCTCATTCTGCTCCGACAACATCGCAGCCTCTGCCTGGTCAGTGCCCGACTACCAGGGTGAATCGCGTCGCCTCGCCTTTTCATCTCGTTACTGCTCGGCAGGCCCGATCTCGGCCGCATACAAAAGGATTGCTTCCATGACCATGCTCAAAGACCCTTCGAAGAAATACCGCGCCTTCCCGACCATCGACCTGCCTGACCGCACCTGGCCGTCGAAAAGCATCACTGCAGCGCCGATCTGGTGCAGCTCGGACCTGCGTGATGGCAACCAGTCGCTGATCGAGCCGATGGATGCGGAGAAGAAGCTGCGTTTCTGGAAGACTCTGGTGCAGGTCGGCGTAAAAGAAATCGAAGCCTCGTTCCCCTCCGCTTCGCAGACCGATTTCGACTTCGTGCGTACCTTGATCGAAGACGGCCACATCCCGGACGACACCACCATTCAGGTGCTGACCCAGGCCCGTGAAGACCTCATCGCCCGCACCTTCGAATCGCTGCGCGGTGCCAAAAAAGCCATCGTCCACCTGTACAACGCCACCAGCCCGTCGTTCCGCCGCATCGTCTTCAACCAGGACAAGCAAGGCGTGAAGGACATCGCGGTGAACGCGGCCAAGCTGTTCGTCAAGTACGCCGCCCAGCAGCCAGAAACTCACTGGACCTTCCAGTACTCGCCAGAGACCTTCAGCGCCACTGAGCTTGAGTTCGCCAAAGAAGTCTGCGACGCCGTCATTGAGGTGTGGAACCCAACCCCTGAGCACAAGCTCATCCTCAACCTGCCGGCCACCGTGGAAGTCGCCACACCGAACATCTACGCCGACCAGATCGAGTGGTTCTGCCGCAACATCAGCCGCCGTGACAGCGTGATCATCAGCCTGCACTGCCACAACGACCGCGGCACCGGCATCGCCGCCACCGAGCTGGGCCTGATGGCCGGCGCCGACCGCGCCGAAGGCTGCCTGTTCGGCAATGGCGAGCGCACCGGCAACGTCGACCTGGTGACCTTGGCGCTGAACCTCTACACCCAGGGCATCGACCCGCAGCTGGACTTCTCTGATATCGATGGCGTGCGCAAGGTCGTCGAAGAGTGCAACCAGCTGCCGGTGCACCCGCGTCACCCGTACGTGGGCGACCTGGTCCACACCGCGTTCTCCGGCTCGCACCAGGACGCCATCCGCAAAGGTTTCGCCAAGCAGCAGGAAGGCGAGCTGTGGGAAGTGCCGTACCTGCCGATCGACCCGGCCGACATCGGCCGCAGCTACGAGGCGGTGATCCGCGTCAACAGCCAGTCGGGCAAAGGCGGCATCACCTACCTGCTCGAACAGGAGTACGGCATCAGCCTGCCACGCCGCATGCAGATCGAGTTCAGCCAGGTGGTACAGGGTGAAACCGACCGCCTGGGCCTGGAAATGACCGCCAAGCAGATCTACAGCTTGCTGCAGAAGGAATACCTGCAGGCCAACGCCCCGTATGCGCTGGTCAGCCACCGCCTGCAGGAAGAAAACGGCCACAGCGCCGTGGAAGTGGAAGTCGCCGGTGAAGGCGAGACCACCCTGCACTGGCGCGGCAAGGGTAACGGTGCCCTGGAAGCCCTGGTGGCCGGCCTGCCGATTGCCGTGGAAATCATGGACTACAACGAACACGCCATTGGTGCCGGCACCAATGCCAAGGCGGCGGCGTACATCGAGCTGCGTGTGGCCGGTGGCCGTCCGGTACATGGCGTGGGTATCGATGAAAACATCACCACCGCCAGCTTCAAGGCACTGTTCAGCGCGCTGAACCGGTCGCTGAGCCAGCAAGATGCTAAAGCGGCGTAAGCAGTAGTTTGATGGTCACAAGCCCGCATCCTGATGCGGGCTTTTTTATGCCTGTACTGGCCTCTTCGCGGGGCAAGCCCGCTCCCACAGGAATGGTGGATCTACGGAGGTTTACTGTGGGAGCGGGCTTGCCCGCGAAGAGGCCATTACCATCAACACAAAACCTGCAGGCAAAAAAAAAGGGCGCCGACCAAGCGCCCCATAAGCCGTAAAGCACACAACAAATTCAGTTGGCGTCCAGCAACGCCATCGCCTCGGCACTGCACGCCTCGATCCGCGCCCAATCGCCGTTTTTGATCCAACTGCTGTCGAGCATCCAGGTCCCGCCCACGCACATCACATTGGGCAACGCCATGTAGTTGCGCACATTGGCCGGGTTGACCCCACCAGTCGGGCAAAAGCGGATGTCGCCAAACGGGCCGCCAAACGCCTTGATCGCCGCCACGCCACCGCTGATTTCCGCCGGGAACAGCTTGAACCGGCGATACCCCAAGGCGTAGCCCATCATGATCTCGGACGGTGTGCTGATACCCGGTAGCAGCGGAATGTTGCTGTCCACACCGGCTTCGAGGATGTCCTGGGTGATGCCTGGGGTGACCACGAACTGCGCACCAGCCGCTTCGACCGCCGCGAACATGCTGCGATCGAGCACGGTACCGGCACCGATGCACAGCTCTGGGCGCTGCTCGCGCAGCACCTGAATGGCCTTCAGGCCGTGCTGTGAACGCAGGGTCACCTCAAGGGTACGAATACCGCCTGCAGCCAAAGCATCGGCCAGGGGCAGGATGTCTTCCTCACGGGCGATGGTGATCACCGGCAGGATGCGCGCCTTGTTGCAGATCGCGTCGATCCGGGCGGCTTTGTCGGCCATCGAGAGCAGAGTCTGTGGGCGTTCAAGGGTGGTCATGACAGTGGATCCTTGGCTCATGGGCACCAGTAGATGTCCAGGGGGTCGTGAAGAAAGGCGCGTATCGGCATTTCGGTAAGGTCGTTGCCCGCCAGCGCGGCGCGCAGGGTAGCGAGTTTGCCCTGGCCTTGCACGGCCAGCGCGGTAAACGCGGCACAGGCCAGCAACGCGCGGGTCATCGACAGGCGCTGGTGCGGCACACTGGGCGCCAGCATTGGCAGGCAGCGGCGTGGGGTGTTCGGGTCCAGGCCTTCGTCCAGATTAGGGCTGTTAGGGAACAGCGAGGCGGTATGGCCATCGTCGCCCATGCCCAGCACCAACACGTCGATGGCTGGAAGATCTGCCAGTGCCTGGTCGGCGCTGGCCGCGGCGCGCTCAAGGTTCTCGGCCTGCTGATACAAGCCAATGAAGCGCGCTTTGGCCGCCGCGCCCTTGAGCAGGTGACGGGCCAGCAAGCCGGCATTGCTGTCGGCATGCTCCACCGGCACCCAGCGCTCATCGGCCAGGCTCACGGTGACCTTCGACCAGTCCAGCGCCTCGGCGGCTAACCGCTCAAGAAACGGCACCGGGCTGCGCCCACCGGACAACACCACACAGGCCTGGCCTTTGGCGGCAATCGCCGCCCGCAGCCGCTCGGCCACGTCACGGGCCAAGGTCGCCGCCAGGGCCCTGGCATCTGCCAGTTCATGCGCTTTCACCGCCGCTGGCAGTTGCAGTTTAGATATCGCCATACCACGCCCTCCCATCTCGTGTAATCAGTGCGATTGAGCTCATCGGCCCCCAGGACCCTGCCGCGTAAGGCTTGGGCGCATCACCTGCGCTTTGCCAACCGGCGATCAACTGGTCGCACCATTTCCAGGCATATTCGATTTCATCCTTGCGCACGAACAGGTTCTGGTTGCCACGCATCACCTCAAGCAACAGGCGTTCGTAAGCATCCGGAATCCGCGCGCTGCGCCAGGCATCGGAAAAATTCAGTTGTAGCGGGCCGCTGCGCAGTTGCATGCCCTTGTCCAGGCCTTGCTCCTTGGTCATCACCCTTAAAGAAATGCCTTCGTCCGGTTGCAGGCGGATGATCAACTTGTTACCGACCTGCAAACGTTGTTCCGGGGCGAAGATATAGTGCGGCGTTTCCTTGAAGTGGATGACGATCTGCGAGAGCTTCTGCGGCATGCGCTTGCCGGTGCGCAGGTAGAACGGCACGCCAGACCAGCGCCAGTTGCGGATATCGGCGCGCAGGGCGACGAAGGTCTCGGTGTCGCTCTGGGCGTTGGCATTGTCTTCTTCGAGGTAGCCGGGTACGGGCTTACCGTCGCTGTAGCCTGCGATGTACTGACCGCGCACCACACGGGTGCTCAGCCCTTCGCCGGTGATCGGCGCGAGGGCCTTGAGTACCTTGACCTTCTCGTCGCGAATGCTGTCGGCCGAGAGCTCGCTGGGCGGGTCCATGGCAATCAGGCACAACAGCTGCAACAGGTGGTTCTGAATCATGTCGCGCAGCTGGCCGGCCTTGTCGAAATAGCCCCAGCGGCCCTCGATGCCGACTTTTTCGGCCACGGTGATCTCCACATGGGAGATCGAATTCTGGTTCCACTGGGTTTCGAACAGGCTGTTGGCAAAGCGCAGCGCGATCAGGTTCTGCACGGTCTCCTTGCCCAGGTAGTGGTCGATGCGATAGACCCGGCTCTCGGGGAAGAACCGTGCCACGGCATCGTTGACCCGACGCGACGACTCCAGGTCGTGGCCGATCGGCTTTTCCAGCACCACACGGGTACGCGGTGCCAGGCCGGCCCGCTCAAGGTTTTCGCAAATAGCGCCGTATACCGCAGCCGCCGTGGCGAAGTAGGCAATCAATGGCAGCTCGCCGGGTAACTGCTCGGCCAGCGCCTGGTAACCCTCAGGTTGGAGGAAATCCAGATGCTGGTAGCTCAGTCGGCCCAAGAAGCGGCCCAGCGCAGCGGGCTCGATGTCTGCGTCGGCGACATGCCGACGCAGGTGCGCCTCGATGGTGTGCAGATGGTCCTGCGCACTGCCGCTCTCACGGGCCAGCGCCAGCAGGCGTGTGTCCGGGTGCAACAGATTGGCACGGTCGAGCTGATAGAGGGCAGGAAACAGCTTGCGCAATGCCAGGTCGCCCAGGGCGCCAAACAGGGCAAAGGTGCAAGGTTCGACACTGATCGCAGCCATGATGTTGGTTCTTTCCTAAAGTTGGTCTAGGAATACCGCTTTCACATACGGTTTTCAAGGGGTAATGTAGTAAAACTAACAACATTACCGACGAGTATTACAGATAAGTGGTGCGCCACCCGCACCGACAGTACGATAGACGACCGTGCAAAAGGCCCGCTGCTCCGTCAGCCGGCTGCCTTCCCGACCCAAGGACACACCCATGGACCGCGTGCGAAACCTCCTGGAACAGATCCAGGGACGCCTCGACGAGCTGAACAAGGCCGAACGCAAAGTCGCCGAAGTCATCCTGCTCAACCCGCAACAAGCCACCCGCTTCAGCATTGCTGCGCTGGCCCAGGCGGCCAAGGTCAGCGAACCGACCGTCAACCGCTTCTGCCGTTCGTTCGGCGTCAGCGGCTACCCCGAGCTCAAGCTGCAACTGGCGCAGAGCCTGGCCAGTGGCGCTGCCTATGTCAGCCGCGCCGTCGAGGCCGACGATGACCCTGCAGCCTACACCCAGAAGATTTTCGGCAGCGCCATCGCCTCGCTCGACAGCGCCTGCCAGCAACTCGACCCGCAGCAGGTCAGCCGCGCCGTGGACATGATGATCCAGGCCCGACAGATCCACTTTTTCGGCCTCGGCGCCTCGGCCCCGGTGGCGCTGGATGCCCAGCACAAGTTCTTCCGCTTCAACCTGGCGGTGTCGGCCCACGCCGACGTGCTGATGCAACGCATGCTGGCCTCGGTTGCCCACACCGGCG
Organism: Pseudomonas sp. E1MeOHC2; assembly: GCF_058745025.1. Classification (NCBI taxonomy): domain Bacteria; kingdom Pseudomonadati; phylum Pseudomonadota; class Gammaproteobacteria; order Pseudomonadales; family Pseudomonadaceae; genus Pseudomonas; species Pseudomonas sp. E1MeOHC2. The sequence goes on along the minus strand of NZ_CP196675.1, from coordinate 3,472,509 downwards.
ACCTGTTCGTGATCATCTCCTACACCGGCCGCACCCGCGAGCTGGTCGAAGTGGCACGCGTGGCCCGTGAAAACGGTGCCTCGGTGCTCGGCCTGACCGCAGCGGGTTCGCCACTGGCCCAAGCCTGCAGCCTGAGCCTGCACATTCCGCTGCCCGAAGACACCGACATCTACATGCCGATGACCTCGCGGATCATCCAGCTGACCGTGCTCGACGTGCTGGCCACCGGCATGACCCTGCGCCGGGGCGTGGACTTCCAGCCGCACCTGCGCAAAATCAAAGAAAGCCTCAACGCCAGCCGCTACCCGATCGAGGACGACGAACTCAACTGAGCCGGTGCGCCTGCAAGCGCAAATGGGCACGTTGGCCCGGCGCCAGGCTCAGGAACTCGCCACTGCCGCTGGCGGCTTCGACACAGACGAAGCCCTGACATTCGCGGCCGGTCACCCCCATCAGCGGTCGATTGCCGGGGTGCCAGACCACAGTGTCATCGCTGTCACCGGTGTCGATGCACAATTCGCGCTGCCAAGCCGGGTCTTGCAGCTGCACCCGCGGGGTACCCGGGTAGACTTTCTGGCACCCGCCCTTGAGCTTCAGCGCACCTTCCTCGCGGCAGGCCTGCCGGTTCAGGCGGTCGTAACCTTCGATATCCTCAAGCCCAGACAGCGCTATCTCGGACACGTCACTGATACGCCAGTAGGCCAGCAGCGCATGGCTCAGTTGGCACGGCTCGCTGTCTTGGTGCTCGGTACTCAAGCTCAGCTCCATACGGCTGCCTAGCCGCGCATGCAGGTCAACCTGCCAATCGCACAGGTCCAGGCGCCACTTCAGCGTCACGCCCTCCTCATCCTCCCGGCTGTCGACCAGCTTCCAGTCGAGCAGGCGCGCCCAGCCATGGGCCGGCCACAGGTCTTCGCTGGGATGGCGGCCATACCACGGCCAACACACCGGTACGCCACCGCGAATCGCCCCTACCTGCGGCCACTGCTCGGCGCACCATAGCCAGGGCCGTTCGCCGGCCGGTTGAAAGTGCAGCAGTTGTCCGCCCTGCCGGCTGAACACCGCCTGGCAACGGGGATGGTCGATGATCAGCACATCGCGCTGCTGGTAACGCTCCCACTCGAATGTCGGCCTGGGCCGTTGCGAGGCAAAGAAGCGATGGAGCGGATGTTCGGGCATGGTTCAGAGCTCTTGTTGTTTGAGATAGCGCTGTCTCGGCCTATCCCCGACAACCACTGCAAGCCAGTGGATGCCGGGAGCCGAAAATGGATTGGCGTAAATTTACAACAAACAGGCTCAGAATGACGACTGAATCTTCAACCCCGCGACCAGCGCGTTGTCCACCTCATCCACCCCGCCGGGGCTCTTGATGTACTGAAGGTTGGGCCGCACGGTCAGCCAGTTGGTGACGTGGAAGCCGTAATAAAGCTCGGCGTTGTACTCGGTGCGCTGCAGCGGCACGAAGCCTGGGTTGTCGTAGTCGTTGATGCCGCTTTGGCCATTGAGCAGCTCGGCACGCTTTTTCACGTCGTCGTTGACGTGGATCCGCGCGACGCCAAAGCCGATGTCGTCCTTGGGCCGGGCATCGAAGGCGCCCTTGTACACCAGGCCGACCTGCTGGTAGTTGTCGACCACATTGGTGGCCTTGTCGTGCACGGTGAAGTTGGCGAACAGGCTAAGGCCCCGGTTGACGTCGCCGCCATGGGCCGTGACCTGCTGCTGCGCCACCACCCACCAGCCGTGTTTGCTCGAATGCGATTTAAACGCCCCACCGCTCAATGCCTGGGGGTTGCCGTTGACATCATCGAACACGTCGTCGGCCTTGGCCGTGCTGTAGTAGTAACCCAGGCGGTACTCACCCGGCAGGCCATTAACTTTGGGCGACCACACCGCCTCCACCGGCAGGATCGCGCCCTTGGTGCCGCTGCCGCTGAGCTTGAAGCCGTTGCCGGTCTCCAGGTTCGAGGGGTTCTGCTCGAAGGCGCCGACCTGAACGAAGAATTCCGGCATGATGTTGTACTTGACCCGCAGCGCCCACTGGCTGACCGGCCAGTTGTACCAGATGCCGCCGACCCAGTTGCCCACCTGCGAGCCGCAGAACGCCAGGTTCTGGAAATCGCAAGGGAAGCTGTTGAAGTCCTCGCCCTCGCCGAAGCGGCCGAATTTGACGTCCAGCGCCCCGTCGAAGTACTTCTGCTTGACCCACATCTGGGTCAGCCGCCAGGTCTGGCCGCGCCCCCACACTTCCTGCACCGAGCTGAACTGCCCGGCACGCGGGTCGCTGATGCGGTCGTTGGACAGGTTGCGGCCGCTGCGTTCGGTGATCGCCAATTTGAATTCGGCATCGTGCCAGCCAAAGATCTTCTGCAGGTCCAAATGCGCGCCAAGGGCGAACTGGTCGCTGTAGCGCGCGGTCTTGTCGTCGTTATAGCCACCGTTGAGGTTACCGGCCACTTCACCCACGTAGTCGAGGGTGAAGTCGTAGCCTTTCTCCAGCAGTTCGGTGCGGCTGCCGCCCCAGTCGCCGGTCATCCATTTCGACTCGCTGGAGAAGGCCTCGGCGGCCTGCGCCCCACTGCTGCCAACCAAGGCAAGTAAGGCCAACGAGCCCAAGGTCCTGATGCGATTGCGCTGTTCCATCCCTTTGCGTCCTCTTTTTTCTTATTGATGGTGTAGACGATTCAACGGCTCTTGAGGTGAGTCACGTTGTCTTTCACAGAAGCGTTGGCAGTACTGACGTCCAGGCGCTCGCCGCTGGCTGCGTCGAACAACAGCACCCGCGCCGGGTCGAACTGCAGGTTGAGGCTGTCGCCAACCCGGCACGCCACATCCGGTGCCAGACGGCAGCAGACCTTGGTCTGGTTGAGGGTGACGAACACCAGCAGGTCAGGCCCGGTAGGCTCGGTCACCTGCACCTCGGCGCGAATGCCAGGCAGGCCATTGCCCTCCCCCGTGCCCAGGGCAATCTGTTCCGGGCGGATGCCAAGGATGATCTCGCGCCCTTCCAACTCATCGTCGACCACGCCCAAGGGCAGCTCGCAACGGGCCTGGCCGCTGTCGAGCAGCGCCAGCAGGCGCCCGTCCTGACGGGTCAGGCGCACCGGAATGAAGTTCATCGGTGGCGAACCGATGAAACTGGCGACGAACTGGTTGGCCGGGTCGTTGTAGATCTGCTGCGGTGTGCCGAACTGCTGGATGATGCCGTCCTTCATCACCGCCACTTTGTCGCCCAGGGTCATGGCCTCGATCTGGTCGTGGGTGACGTACACCGTGGTGGTTTTCAGGCGCTGGTGCATCAGTTTCATTTCGGTGCGCATCTCGACCCGCAGCTTGGCGTCGAGGTTGGAAAGCGGCTCGTCGAACAGGTAGATCTTCGGCCGCCGCGCCAGCGCCCGGCCCATGGCCACGCGCTGTTGCTGGCCACCGGACAACTGCGCAGGCTTGCGGGCAAGCAGGTGCTCGATCTGCAGCAGCTTGGCCACACGCGCCACTTCCTCGTCGATGGCAGCCTGCGGCATCTTGCGGATCTTCAAGCCGAATTCGATGTTCTCGCGCACGCTCATGGTCGGGTACAGCGCGTAGGACTGGAACACCATGGCGATGTCCCGGTCCTTGGGGCTCATGCCGCTGACGTCCTGATCATCAATAAGGATCGCGCCGCCGGTGATGTGCTCAAGGCCGGCGATGCAGTTCATCAAGGTCGATTTGCCACAACCCGAGGGGCCGACCAGGATCAGGAACTCGCCGTCCTTGATCGACAGCTGGATGTCCTTGAGGGTGTCCGGCAGGCCGCTGCCGTAGGTCTTGTTCACATTGCGAAGTTCAAGCGTTGCCATGACTTACCCCTTGACGGCGCCGGCCGTGAGGCCGCGGACGAAATACTTGCCTGCTACCACATAGACCAGCAGGGTTGGCAGGCCGGCGATCATCGCCGCCGCCATATCGACGTTGTATTCCTTGGCCCCGGTGCTGGTGTTGACCAGGTTGTTGAGGGCCACGGTGATCGGTTGCGAGTCGCCACTGGAGAACACCACGCCGAACAGGAAGTCGTTCCAGATCTGAGTGAACTGCCAGATCAGGCAGACCATGATGATCGGTGTCGACATCGGCAGGATGATGCGCCGGAAGATGGTGAAGAACCCGGCACCGTCCAGGCGCGCGGCCTTGACCAGCGCATCAGGGATGCTCACGTAGAAGTTGCGGAAAAACAGCGTGGTGAAGGCCAGACCGTAGACCACATGCACCAGCACCAGGCCGCCAGTGGTGCTGGCCAGGCCGAGTTTGCCGAGGGTGAACGAGGCTGGCAGCAGCACGGTCTGGAACGGCAGGAAGCAGCCGAACAGCAGCAGGCCGAAGAACAGCTGCGAACCGCGAAAGCGCCACATCGACAGCACATAGCCGTTCAGCGCGCCGAGGGTGGTGGAGATCAGCACCGCCGGCACGGTGATCATGATCGAGTTCCAGAAATACCCGTTTACCGTACCCCAGGCCTTGACCCAGCCAATGCCACTGACCACCGTCGGCCAGCTCAGCAGGTTGCCGGTGCTGATGTCTTCCGGGGTCTTGAAGCTGGTCAGCAGCATCACCACCAGCGGTACCAGATACAGCAGCACGGCAAGCAGCAGTACCGCGTGGATGGCGAGGCGGCTGATGCTCAGCGCCGGTTTGTCGACAGGGCTATGCATGGCGTTTGCTCCGCAGCTCCGAGTACAGGTAAGGCACGAGGATCGCCAGGATCGCCCCGAGCATGAGGATGGCGCTGGCCGAGCCCATGCCCATCTGGCCACGGCTGAAGGTGAACGAGTACATGAACATCGCCGGCAGGTCCGACGAGTACCCAGGGCCGCCGGCGGTCATCGCCGCCACCAGGTCGAAGCTCTTGATGGCAATGTGCGAGAGAATCATCAGCGCGCTGAAGAACACCGGGCGCAGGCTCGGCAGCACCACGGTCCAGTAGATGCGCGGGAGGCTGGCGCCATCCATTTGCGCCGCGCGGATGATCGACTGATCGACGCCGCGCAGGCCGGCGAGGAACATCGCCATGATGAAGCCCGAGGCCTGCCACACGGCAGCGATCACCAGGCAATACACCACCCGGTCGGGGTCGATCAGCCAATCCAGGCGAAAACCTTCCCAGCCCCAATCACGCAGCAGTTTGTCCAGGCCCATGCCGGGGTTGAGCAGCCATTTCCAGGCGGTGCCGGTGACGATCATCGACAGGGCCATGGGGTAAAGGTAAATGGTGCGGATGAAGCCTTCGCGGCGAATGCGCTGGTCCAGCAGCACCGCCAGCAACACGCCGATGGCCAGGCTGATGGCGATGAACAGGCCGCCGAACACCAGCAGGTTCTTGCTCGCCACCCACCAGCGGTCGTTGTCGAACAGCCGGGCGTATTGCGCCAGGCCCGCCCATTTGTAGGTGGGCAGGAAGGTCGAGGTGGTGAAGGACAGGACGAAGGTCCACAGGATGTAGCCGTAGAAGCCCACCAGGACGATGAACATGCTCGGGGCCAGTACCAATTTGGGTAGCCAGCGCTGTAGAGCGTCCAGGGGTGAGGCCCGCAGTTGGGCGGTAGTTGTGGTCATGAAAATGATCCCGAAGTCTGGGCGGCGCTGCGCACCGCTTCGCGGGCAAGCCCGCTCCCACACAGGCCCAGCTCACCGCAGGTCATGGACAGAGCGCCCAACCGGTGGGAGCGGGCTTGCCCGCGAAGGGGGTTATTGGGCGGCTTTGATCGCCGCTGCCAGTTTCTTCGCCGCATCGGCCGGATCGGCCTTGGGGTCGTTGATGTAGTTGGTCACCACATCGAAGAAGGCGCCCTGTACGGCAAGCGTGGTGGCCATGTTGTGCGCCATGCTCGGCTGCAGGCCGCCCGTCTTGGCATCGGCCAAAAAGTCCTTGGCGGAGGTCTGGGCGCAGGCGTCGAAGCCGTACTTGCTCATGTCAGCAAGCATGTCGTTGCGCACCGGGATCGAGCCCTTGTTGCTGCTGAACACCTTCTGGAATTCCGTGCCCAATACCTTGCGGGCGATGTCCTGCTGGCCGGCTGACGTGCCGGCATCGTTCTGTTTGAACACCACCAGTGAGTCGATGTTGTACAGGAAGCCATTGCCCGTACCGGGGAACGGTACGCACTGGTAATCCTTGCCGGCGACTTTGTTGGCCAAAGTCCACTCGCTCTTGGCCCAATCGCCCATGATCTGCATGCCGGCCTTGCCGTTGATGACCTTGTTCGCTTCCAGGTTCCAGTCCTGGCCCTTGCCGTCCGGGTCCATGTAGGTGGCGATCTTCTTCAGCTCGGTCAACGCCTTGATCATTGCCGGGCCGGTCAGTGCGGCGCCGTCCAGATCGACCAGGGCCTTCTTGTAGCCCTCCACGCCCATCACCGAGAGCGCCACGCTTTCGAACACGGTGCTGTCCTGCCACGGCTGGCCACCGTGGGCGAGCGCGATGAAGCCGGCGGCCTTGAGTTTGTCGGCGGCAGCGTAGAATTCGTCGAGGGTCGCGGGGGCCTTTTCGATACCGGCTTTCTTGAAGACGTCGGGGTTGATCCACAGCCAGTTGGTGCGGTGGATGTTGACCGGCACGGCGACGTAGTCACCGTCGTACTTCACAACGTCAGCGACTTTCTTGTCGAGCAGCGAGTCCCACTTTTCCTGGATGGCCACGTCCTTGAGCACGTCGTTGTCGAGCAGCCCGGTAGCCGCCCAGTCCTGGATGTCCGGGCCCTTGATCTGAGCGACGCCTGGCGGGTTGCCAGCCACCGCGCGGCTCTTGAGCACGGTCATGGCCGTGGCACCGCCGCCACCGGCGACAGCGCCGTCCTTCCAGGTGAAACCGTCTTTCTCGACTTGCGCCTTGAGCACATCGACGGCGGCTTTTTCACCACCGGAGGTCCACCAGTGCACGACCTCGACGCTGCCTTTGGCATCGGCGGCCAGGGCGCTGAGGGGGAAAAGGGAAGCGAGGGAGATCGCGGCAGCGAGACGGAGCGTGGAATTCATCGAAGCACCTTTCTTGTTGTTATGCCGTGCAAGTCGGTCGCTTGCGTTACCTGCAGTCTAATCAGCAAGCTCGACTCGCCAGGTAACGAAGCGATGCGTGAATGTCATCGTTTGGTGACATTGCCGGCACCAACGACAGCGCACTCAATCCAGCCCTCGCGGCAGATACAGGGTCACCCGCAAGCCACCCTCGCGCAGGTTGAGCAAGCTCACTTCACCGCCATGGCTATGGGCAATGTTGCGTGCAATGCCCAGGCCCAGCCCATACCCCTGCTGCTGCCCGGCCAGCCTGAAGTGCGGCTCGAATACCTGTTCCATCTGCTGCTGCGGTACACCCGGCCCTTGGTCATCGACCTGCAAGACAAACCCCTCGGCACTGTCGATGACCCGCAAGCGTGCCCGCTCGCCGTACTTGAGGGCGTTGTCGATCAGGTTGCCGATACAGCGGCGCAACGCCAGCGGCTTGCCCAAGTAGGGTGCCAATGCCTGCCCATCCACGGTGATACGGCCATCCCTCAGATAAGGCTCGGCAAGGATTTCCAGCACCTGGTTGAGGTCTACCGGCTCGATGTTCTCGTGGATGTCGGTGTCTTTCACACACTGCAGCGCCCCTTTGACCAACAGCTCCAGCTCGTCCAGGTCCTGGCTGAACTTGGCCTGCAGGCGTTCGTCCTCCAGCAGTTCGACGCGCAAGCGCAGGCGCGTGATCGGCGTGCGCAGGTCGTGGGAAATGGCGCTGAACAGTTGGCTGCGCTCGGTCAGGTAGCGGCTGATGCGCTCGCGCATGCTGTTGAAGGCCCGCCCCACTTCGACCACCTCGCTGCCGCCGCCTTCGGCCACGGGCGCCACGTCGGCACCTAGCGACATCTCCCGCGCGGCCCGTGCCAGGCGCTTGAGCGGCCAACTTTGCCAGTGCACCAGCAGGCCGATGAACAACAACAGCAAAGCCGTGGTGAGCACGATGAAACCGATCTGCTGACGTGGCAGGCGCTCGGCCTCAAGGCTGGTGTAGGGTTCGGGCAGCAGCGAGGCGATGTACAGCCACTCGCCCTCGCCCAGGCGGATTTGTGTCACCAGCACTGGGGGATTGAGCGGCTCCAGGGTCAGTGAATAATGCGCCCAGGAGCGCGGCAGCTCATCGAGCTTCAAGCCACTGTTGAAAATCCGCAGGTCATCCGGGGCGACGAATGCCACCGAGACTTCCATCTGCGGCCCCAAGCGCTCGTGCAGCACCGCTTGGAACACCTCGATCACCGCCTGCTTGCGCGGGGTGATGGGCAGCACCGGCATGTCCAGCGGCTTGTCGTTGAGCGACACGAAAAAGCGCGTGCCGCCCATGCTGCGCAGCTGGTCCAGAACCATCGGCCGATAGGCCACCGGCAGCGACCGGAAGTAACTGACACTGGCTGTCATCGAATGGGCCAGGCTGCTGGCACTGGCACGCAGCCCTTGCAGCTGGCTGGCCCGCAACTGGGCGACCCAGATGACGCTGGACAGGCCTTGCGCCAGCAGCACCACCAGCAAGGTCAGCAGCAGCATGCGCCCCAGCAGCGAGCGCGGCAGCAGGCGCCAGCGCCGCTCAGGAAGCGCAGCAGACATGGGCAGCCAGCAGGTAGCCACTGCCACGCACGGTGCGGATCAGCCGTGGTGGTTTTTCGGTGTCGCGCAGACGCTGGCGCAGGCGGCTGACCGCCATGTCGACGATACGGTCCAGCGGCATGGGTTCACGGCCACGGGTGGCATTGCCGATGGTGTCGCGGTCGAGGATCTGCTGGGGGTGATCGAGAAACAGTTTCAGCAGGGCGAAATCGGCGCCCGACAGGATCACCTCTTCGCCATCACGGTGGAACAGCCGGTGGCTGACCGTGTCCAGGCGCCAGTCGTCGAACGCCAGCACGGCACTGCTCGGCGCCGCCTGGCCGAACTCGGCACGGCGCAGCAAGGCTTTTATCCGCGCCTGCAGTTCACGCGGGCTGAAGGGTTTGCCGAGGTAATCGTCGGCGCCCAGCTCCAGGCCGATGACCCGGTCGGCTTCGTCAGAACTGGCGGTGAGCATGATGATCGGCACCCGCGCTTGACGTGGGTGCTGACGCACCCAGCGGCACAGGCTGAAACCGTCTTCGTCGGGCAGCATCACGTCGAGGATCACCAGGTCGCAGGGGGTGTTTTCCAGGGCCTGACGAAAGCCCTGCCCATCGGCCTCGGCGTGGACCTGAAAACCGGAACGGCTCAGGTAGGTTTGCAACAGCTCGCGAATTTCCTGATCGTCGTCGACCATCAGGATCGATTTTCCGGCAGTGCTCAAGGTGTTCCGCCCTCTTGTTTAGTCGCAGGTCTTTTGCCTGCTGAGGGGGCCGCTTCGCGCCCCATTCCGACCGGTCCGGCGCCCCGGCAAGGCCGCTCCTACAGAAGTACGCGCCCTTCTGTAGGAGCGGCCTTGTGTCGCGAAAGGGCCGCAAAGCGGCCCCATTCACACATCAGTGATCCAGCGCCTGCTGCAAGGCCACCCCGGCCCCCAGCAAACCCGAAAACTCCGCCGTCACCAACCACACCGGCACCCCGGCAAAATACCCACTCATGCAACCCTTGTCGGCAAAGCTTGCAGCAAACCCGCTGCGCAGGAACAGCTCGACGAACCGCGGGATCACGCCTCCGACAATGTAAACCCCACCCCTCGCGCCCAGGGTCAGCACATTGTTACCTGCCACGCGCCCAAGGAACCGGCAAAACTGCTCGACCACCGCCAGCGCCCGTGGCTCACCGCCCAGCGCGGCATCGGTAATCTGTGCCGGGGTCTTGTGTCGCGGTATGTCGCCATCCAGCGCGCACATGGCCTGATACAAACGCACGAGGCCACCGCCGCTGAGCACGGTTTCGGCACTGACATGACCGATCTGGCCGTGAATCTGCTGATGGATCGCCGCCTCGCGGGCATTGCCCACCGGCAGGTCGACATGCCCACCCTCGCCCGGCAGCGCCTGCCAGTGCTGCTCGCCCAGGCGCAACAGGCTACCGACGCCAAGGCCGGTACCGGGCCCGATCACCAGCGCAGGCCGCAGCGGGTCGGCATGGCCAGGGCACACCTCGCGAAACTCCCCTTCTTGCAGGCGGGTCATGCCCAGCGCCATGGCCGAAAAGTCGTTGATCAGCATCAATCGCTCGACCTGCAGCGTGTTGCAAAACGCACTACGGCTCAGGCGCCAATGGTTGTTGGTGAAACGGAACTCATCACCATCAACCGGCCCCGCCACCGCCAGGCACACCGCCGACAGGCCACCACGGACGATGCCCTGATCGTTCAGATAGGCCTCGATGGCCTGCTCGGGGCTTGTGTAGTCAGCGGTTGCGAAGACCTTCACCTGATACAGCTGGTTGTCACGCCACAACGCAAAACGGGCATTGGTGCCACCGATGTCGCCAACCAGCAGGTCCTTCATTTGAGGTTCTCCAAAGCCGAGGTAAAGGCGCTGGCGCCCTGCTCGGCCGGGCTGAACGCCATGCGCATGAAACCGAACAGTTCGCGCCCGCAGCCCAGGTCGTTGCCCTGAGGCGCCGGCGGCAGGTCACGGCTGGCCAGTTCTTCGGCCGACACTTTCACCTGCAGCGTGCCGGCGACACCATCGACCCGCACGATATCACCCTCGCGCACGCGCGCCAGCGGGCCGCCGTCATAGGCCTCGGGGCAAACATGGATGGCGGCCGGGATCTTGCCCGAGGCGCCAGACATGCGCCCATCGGTGACCAGCGCAACCTTGTAGCCACGGTCCTGCAGCACACCCAGAAACGGTGTCAGCTTGTGCAGCTCGGGCATGCCGTTGCAACGCGGCCCCTGGAAACGCACCACGGCGACGAAGTCGCGCTCCAGCTCACCGGCCTTGAAGGCATCGGCCAGCGACTGCTGGTCGTGGAAGATCCGCGCCGGGGCTTCCACCACCTGGTGTTCGGGGGCGACGGCGGAGACTTTCATCACCCCGCGCCCCAGGTTGCCTTCCATCACCCGCAGGCCACCTTCGGCCGAGAACGGCCGCGCCACCGGGCGCAGGATGCTTTCGTCCAGGCTCTGCTCTGGCCCTTCACGCCAGACCAGCTTGCCGTTGTCGAGGAATGGCTCTTGGGTATAGCGGCGCAAGCCGTGGCCTGCCACGGTGTTGACGTCTTCGTGCAGCAACCCGGCATCGAGCAGCTCGCGGATCAGGAAGGCCATGCCACCCGCCGCCTGGAAATGGTTGATGTCGGCTTTGCCGTTGGGGTAGACGTGGGACAACGTCGGCACCACTTCGGACAGGTCGGCCATGTCTTGCCAGGTCAACTGGATGCCTGCCGCCTGGGCGATCGCCGGCATGTGCAAGGTGTGGTTGGTGGAGCCACCCGTGGCGTGCAGGGCGACGATCGAGTTGACCAGTGCCTTCTCGTCGACGATCTCGCCCAGCGGCATGAAACTGCCACTGGCCTTGGTCATGCGCGTGACCTGCTGCGCCGCCTCGGCGGTCAATGCGTCACGCAAGGGAGTGTAAGGGTTGACGAACGAAGCGCCCGGCAGGTGCAGCCCCATCACTTCCATCACCAGCTGGTTGGTGTTGGCAGTGCCGTAGAAGGTGCAGGTGCCTGGGCTGTGGTAGGAGTTCATCTCTGACTCCAGCAGCTCTTCACGGCTGGCCTTGCCTTCGGCATAGCGCTGGCGTACGTCGGCCTTCTGCTTGTTGGAGATACCCGAAAGCATCGGGCCACCCGGCACGAAAATGGTCGGCAAGTGCCCGAAGCGCAACGCGCCCATCATCAAGCCGGGGACGATCTTGTCGCAGATGCCAAGCATCAGCGCGGCGTCGAACATGTTGTGCGACAGGGCGACGGCGGTGGACATGGCGATCACTTCACGGCTGGCGATGGCCAGTTCCATGCCCGGCTCGCCCTGGGTCACGCCATCGCACATGGCCGGCACGCCGCCGGCGAACTGGCCGACCGAGCCAACCTCGCGCAGGGCCTGCTTGATCTGTTCGGGGAAGTGCTGGTACGGCTGGTGCGCCGAGAGCATGTCGTTGTAGGCCGAGACGATGGCCACGTTGGCCGCGTTCATCAGGCGCAGGCTTTGCTTGTCCTGGGTGCCGCAACCGGCCACGCCATGGGCGAAGTTGGCGCACTGCAGGCTGGCACGCATGGGTCCGTCACTGGCCGCGCCGCGAATCAGCTGCAGGTAGCGTTCACGGGTGGCACGGCTGCGTTCGACCAGCCGTTGGGTGACCTCAAGGATGCGCGGGTGCATGTACTGGACTCCAGGCTAACTGTATGGGCGGCTTAGCGGGCATTTCCCCTCCAAACGATTGAGACCTAGGCTCAAGAAAAGGGCCTTGGATGCAACGCTGAGAGGTCAACCCAACCACTCGTTGTATGTTTAAACAAAATACTGCCACTAAAAAGGCTTGTTTTCTATCTGATAGTGAATAATCTTGTAATTCCAACAACAAAACCGTTTCAGTGAAGCCCCTTTGTGCCACAGGCCTCACTCGAACCGCCAGAGGTAATGCCATGACCCTTCGCATCGCCATCAATGGATTCGGCCGCATTGGGCGCAATGTCCTTCGCGCACTGTATACCCAAGGCTACCGCCAGGACCTGCAGGTCGTCGCCATCAACGACCTGGGCGACAGCGCCATGAACGCCCATCTGCTCAAGTACGACAGCGTGCACGGCACTTTCGACGCCAGCGTCGAAGCCGATCATGAAAGCCTCACGGTCAATGGTGACCGTATCGCGGTCAGTGCCATCCGCAACCCGGCCGAACTGCCCTGGAAGGCCGAGGCGATCGACGTGGTGTTCGAGTGCACCGGGCTGTTCACCGAGCGTGCCAAGGCTGCTGCGCACCTGGCTGCAGGCGCAGGCAAAGTGATCATCTCGGCACCCGCCAAGGGCGCTGACGCCACCGTGGTCTATGGGGTTAACCACGACGTGCTGCGCGCTTCGCACCAGATCATTTCCAACGCCTCCTGCACCACCAACTGCCTGGCGCCGATCGCCCAGGTGCTGCACCGCGAGTTCGGCATCGAACAGGGCCTGATGACCACCATCCATGCCTACACCAACGACCAGGCGCTGACCGACGTCTACCACAGCGACCCGTACCGTGCGCGCTCGGCCACCCAGTCGATGATCCCCAGCAAGACCGGCGCCGCCGAAGCCGTGGGCCTGGTATTGCCGGACCTGGCCGGCAAGCTGACCGGCATGGCGGTACGGGTGCCTGTGATCAACGTGTCGCTGGTGGACCTCACCGTCAACCTCAAACGCGAAGCCACTGCTGACGAGGTCAACCAGCTGTTCCTGGAGGCCAGCCGACATTCCAAGGTATTGGGCTACAACGCCTTGCCATTGGTTTCCTGCGATTTCAACCACAACCCACTGTCGTCGATCTTCGATGCCAACCATACCCGGGCCACCGGGCGGATGCTCAAGGTGCTGGCCTGGTACGACAACGAGTGGGGGTTCTCCAACCGGATGCTGGATAACTGCCTGGCGTTGTGCAGCGCGCGTTGAGCCCTTCGGCCCCATCGCCGGCTTGCCGACGATGGGGCCGCACGACAATCTTTACCGTTTCTAAACACTTCCAGACTTGACCTTTGGTACAGATGATAAGCATTATCATTAACCTTTCGTCGGCCAGGTCCCCCCGTGAGTCAGTCCCGGTTCAACTCCGTTTTCCTCGTCCAGCGCCTGACCCTGCTGCGTACCTTGCAACGCATGGTGGGTAACCACAGCACAGCCGAGGACCTGCTGCAGGAAACCTACCTGCGGGTTTCCCGCGCCTTGAGCGAACGGCCCATCGAGCATATCGAACCCTTCGTGTTCCAGACCGCCCGCAACCTTGCCCTCGACCATTTGCGCGCGCGCCGGGTGCAATCGCGCATGCTGGTCGACGACGTGCCCGACGAGGTTCTGCACAGTGTCGCTGCGCCCACCAGCAGCAGCGAAGACGCCGCCCACGCCGAACAATTGCTCAAGCACCTGAGTGTCAGCCTCAACCAACTGAGCGAGCGCCAACAGCGCATCTTCATCCTCAGCCGCCTGCATGGCGCCACCTACCTGGAAATCGCCGAACAATTGAACGTCTCGGCCAGCACGGTACAGAAGGAACTGAAACTGATCATGGCCATCTGCATGGGCGTCGCCGACCGGCTCAAGTGATGTGACCGCCGGCCACCTGGGCAACGCAAAGCGCTTGCCACACCCCGCCTTAGCCTTGATCATTCGTGAATAACCCTTTCAAGGATTCACCGTGACCCACCGCCCCGTCCCTCCCCCGACACCTGCAGGGCCCAACGCCCGTGCCCGTGCCATGGACGAGGCACTGGACTGGCTGGTACGCCTGCAATGCGCCGATGCCCACGACACCCAGGCCTTCGAAGCCTGGCTCAGTGCCGCAGCGGAAAACGCCGAAGCCTATGTCGAAGCAGAAGCGCTGTGGAATGGCATGCCGCTGCACCAGGCGGCCGTGCAGATGCATCAGGGCCAGCGTCGTTCCTTGCGCGGGCGCCTGCGCCGCCACTGGAAACCGCTGGCTACCGCTGCGGTGCTGGTGGTTGGCCTGTTCACCCTCGGCAACCTCCCCATGCGACTGCAGGCCGATCACCTGACCGTGGTGGGCGAACGTCAGCGCCTGCAACTGGACGACGGCGCGAAAGTGTTGCTCAACACCAATTCAGCGTTCGCCAGCGACCTGCGCGAAGGGCGCCAGGTCGCCCGCCTGCTCCAGGGCGAGGCCTACTTCCAGGTCCCCGAAGGCGCGCAAGTGCCGCTTGAGGTCCAGGCTGGCCCACTCCGAGCACAGGTGCGTGACACCGACTTCGCCGTACGTTACCTCGACGGCGAAGCCCAGGTGCGGGTACAGCGCGGTGATGTCGACCTGCAAGCCGCCAGCGACCAGCGCATCCGCCTCAGTGCCGGCGACAGCATCAGCGTCGGCCCCCAGGGCTTCGGCCAACGCCAGCGCGCAGACATGCAAAAGGACCTGGCCTGGGTCGACGGCCGCCTGGTGTTCGAGAACTGCCCGTTGAGCCAGGTGCTGGCCGAGGTCAGGCGCTACTACCCGGGCTGGATCATCAACCGCAACGCCGGCCTGGAAGACGTCGCGGTCACCGGCAACTATCGCCTCGACCAACCCCTGGAAACCCTGCGCGCCCTTGCGCACATCACCTCTGCCCGGCTGCACGAATACCCCGCTGTGGTCATCCTCAACTGATTGCCGCTGCAGATGCTGCGACTGCGATCATTTATTTTTACGCGATCGCGCTACGCCGCCCGTCTCGTTATAGCCAATGCAACTGATTCTTGTTTGATAACAAGAACAGTCATCACCTATAACAGTTCGCGCGTCTGGGAGCGCTTTCGATGTCCACAGGTCCAACTCGCCCGTCCACACTTTCCCGCCGTACAGGGCAATTGTCCCTGCTGAGCCTGGCCCTGCTCGCCTGCGGCGCCTGCAGCCTGCCGGCCCTGGCCGCCGAACCGGCCCAGGCCAGCAGCCCGCGCATGGGCGACTACCGCTTCAGCATCGGCCAGCAACCACTGGTATCGGCCATCAATGCCTTCAGCCAGGTCACCGGCTGGCAAGTCGGCTTCAGTGCCGAACTGGCCGATGGCGTGGCCTCGCCAGGGGTGCAGGGCTCGCTGCCACCGGACGCGGCGCTCAAGCGCCTGCTGCAGGGCACCGGCCTTAGTTATCGCAAGATCGGTAACGGCAACGTGGTGCTCGAACGCCAGACCACCGGCAAAGTCATCGCCCTGCAGCAGGTGACCGTCAGCGCCACCCGCAGCGCGCAAGACGTCAGCCAGGTGCCGAGCACCGTCAGCGTGCAGACCCGCGAGCAACTGGACCGCCAGAACGTCAATAACATCCAGGACCTGGTGCGTTACGAACCGGGCGTTTCCGTGGCCGGCACCGGCCAGCGCAGCGGCCTGAACGGCTACAACATCCGCGGTATCGACGGTGAGCGGATCCTCACCCAGATCGACGGTGTGTCGATCCCCGACAGCTTCTTCTACGGCCCCTACGCCCAGACCCAGCGCAACTACGTCGACCCCGAGATCGTCAAGCGCGTGGAGATCCTGCGCGGCCCGGCGTCGGTGTTGTACGGCAGCAACGCCATCGGCGGTGCGGTGAGCTATTTCACCCTCGACCCGGACGACATCATCAAACCCGGCAAGGACGTCGGCGCCCGCCTGAAGACCGGCTACAGCTCGGCCGACGAAAGCTGGCTGACCTCCGCCACCGTGGCCGGCCGCCAAGGCGACGTCGACGGTTTGCTGCACCTGAGCCAACGCAACGGCCATGAGAACGAGTCCTACGGTGGCCACAGCGGTGACGGCCTGGCCCGCACCGAAGCCAACCCGCAAGACGTACGCACCACCAACGTGCTGGCCAAACTGGGCTGGAACTACGCCGACGACGCGCGCCTGGGGTTCACCTACGAGCGTTACAAGGATGACCGCGACCAGAACATTCTCAGTGCGGTGGGTGGGCCGTTCATTCCAGGTTTCGGCGCTATGAACTCCTATCGCATGCGCCAAGGCAACGATACGGTGACCCGCGAGCGCTTCGGTATCAATCATGAGTTCGGTCTCGATAGCATGGTTGCCGACCATGTCAAATGGAGCCTCAACTACCAGATTGCCAAGACCGATCAGACCACCGATGAGTTGTATGTCGCCTCAGGTCGCCAGGTACTTCGGGACCGCCAGACCACCTACAAGGACCGCCAATGGGTATTCGACGCCCAGCTGGACAAAGCCTTCAGCATCGGTGAGACCGATCACCTGCTGACCTACGGCACCACGCTCAAGCATGAAAAAGTCACCGGATCCCGCAGTGGCTCGGGCACCTGCGTGAACGTTGGCGGCAGCTGCACAGCCATCGGCCAGGACAGCGCCCGCGATGGCCAGGCCCTGGTCAGCGATTTCCCGGACCCGACCGTGAACACCTACAGCCTGTTCGTCCAGGACGAGATCCGCTGGAACAACTGGACCTTCCTGCCAGGCGCCCGCTATGACTACACGCACATGGAGCCCAAGTTCACCGACGCCTTCCTGCGTGGCCTGGAGTCCACCGGCACCGCGCCCACCTCCCAGGACGACTCGGACAAGAAGTGGCACCGCGTCTCGCCCAAGTTTGGCCTGACCTACGCGTTCAACGACAACTACACCTGGTACGGCCAGTACGCCGAAGGCTTCCGCACGCCCACTGCCAAGTCCATGTACGGCCGCTTCCAGAACCTGGAGCAAGGCTACCGCGTAGAGGGCAACCCAGGGCTTGAGCCTGAAAAGAGCAAAAGCTACGAAACCGGCCTGCGTGGCAACTTCGACGCCGGCAACTTCGATGTGGCGGTGTTCTACAACAAGTACCGCGACTTCATCGATGAAGACGCCGTGCAGAGCGCCAACCTGGAACAGACCTTCCAGGCCAACAACATCAAGCACGCCACCATCAAGGGCGCTGAGGTCAAGGGCCGCCTGAACCTGGACCACTTCGGTGCCCCGCAAGGCCTGTACACCCAAGGCTCGATTGCCTACGCCTACGGCCGCAACGATGACACCGGCCAGCCGTTGAACACCGTCAACCCGCTCAAGGGCGTGTTCGGCCTGGGTTACGAGCAGCAAAACTACGGCGGCCTGCTGAGCTGGACGCTGGTCAAGCGCAAGACCCGCGTGGACGACACCCACTTCTACGCACCCGACGGTTCGAGCAGCAAGTTCCGCACCCCGGGCTATGGCGTGCTGGACCTGACCGGTTTCTACAAGGTGACCGACGACGTCACCATCAACGCGGGCCTGTACAACCTCACCGACAAGAAATACTGGCAGTGGGATTCGGTACGCAGCTACGACGGCCAGGGTGAGGCGGCTGTGACCCAGCCAGCCAACATGGACCGTTTGACCATGCCGGGGCGTAACTTTGGCATCAATGTGGTGTGGGATATCTGACCTGAGCTGGCCACCGCCGGCTTCTTCGCGGGTAGCCCCACAAAGAGGCCGGCACATTCAACACAAAAACCCAGTTTTTTTACTGTCCCGCCCGCGCTATTTCGTCTTGTATCTAGATGCCCCTTTTTCCAAGGACTGCCCCCATGACCGAACGCCCAGCCCTGCGCTCCCAGCGCCTCAACCAGATCACCCACGCCCCGCACGCCGAGCTGGATGCCCTGGTCAAGTCCCACGCCCCCTTTGACAGCCGTGAAAGCTTTGCCCGCTTCGTGGTCGCCCAGTACCTGTTCCAGTCCGAACTCAAGGCCTTGTACAACGACCCACAACTGATCGCCATCGTCCCCGACCTGGCCGAGCGCTGCCGCGCCGAGCAGGCCCGCCTGGACCTCGCCGACCTCGACACCGACGTGCCCGGCCCCGTAGCCGGCGCGGTACAAAATCCGAGCCTGGGCGAGGCCATGGGCTGGATCTTCGTCTCCGAAGGCTCCAAACTGGGCGCTGCGTTTCTGATCAAGCGTGCCGTGGCCCTGGAACTGTCCGACAGCTTCGGTGCCCGCCACCTGGGCGAACCGGCCGGCGGCCGTGCCGAAGGCTGGAAACAGTTCACCCGTATCCTCGATGGCCTGGCGCTGTCGGCCGAAGAAGAGGCCGCTGCAGAACGGGGTGCGGTCGCCGCCTTCGAGCGCTTCACCGAGCTGCTCAAACACGCCTATGCTGCGAATGCCGCGCTGGTCTGACACGCTCTGCCCGGCCACCCCACCGGTGGCCGAACCGTTTTTCGCAGTGAGACCATGACCCAACCTGCCCGCTCGAAACTTGCCCGCCTGCTGTATGGAATCCTGGCTTACTTAAGCTTGGGCATAGGCCTGGTCGCGATCGTCATTCCCGGCTTGCCGACCACCGAATTCATCCTGCTGGCAGCCTGGGCAGCCACCCGCAGTTCACCGCGCCTTTCGGCCTGGCTGGAGAGCCATCGGTTGTTCGGGCCGATTCTGTTCAACTGGCGCAATGGCAAGGTGATCCAGCGCCGTGCCAAAGTCAGCGCGACGATCAGCATGCTGCTGTGCGCGGGCCTGATGCTGACCTTTCTCGACCATCACTGGCCGGTGTTTCTGGCAATCGGCGGCATGGCCCTGGGCAACCTGTGGATCTGGTCGCGCCCCGAACAGGCATGCCCTGCCGGGTCACAAGCTCAACAGCCCTGAATACAGCGCGTACGCCGCCAGCGCAGCACCTGCCAGCACCGCGGCAAAAATCAGCTTTTCCCATGTGGTGAACAGGGTCTGCCCTTGCTCGTGCTTGGCCCTGGCGAACAGGATCACCCCCGGGGCATACAACAATGCCGACAGCAGCAGGTACTTCAGCCCACCGGCGTACAGCAACCAGACCGCATACAACAAGGCAACCATCGCCACCAGCAGGTCCTTGCGCCGCAGGGCCACTTGCCCTGCGTAGGTTTCTGCGCGCAGCGCCAACAGCACCGCATAAGCCGCCGACCACAGGTAGGGCACCAGGATCATCGACGAGGCCAGGTAGATCAGGCTGGTGTAGGTCCCTGCCGAAAACAGCGTGATCAGCAGGAAACCCTGGATCATGCAGTTGGTCAGCCATAAGGCATTGGCCGGTACATGGTTGGCGTTTTCCTTGGCCAGAAAGCGCGGCATGGTCTTGTCGCGTGCGGTGGCAAAGAGGATTTCTGCGCACAGCAAAGCCCATGAAAGCAAGGCGCCGAGCAGCGAAACGGCCAGGCCGATACTGATCAGCAACGCGCCCCACGGGCCGACGATGTGCTCCAGCACCGACGCCAACGACGGGTTCTGCAAGCCGGCAAGCTCCGGTTGGGTCATCACCCCCAGCGACAGGACGTTGACCAGCACCAGCAGCGCCAGCACGCCCAGAAAGCCGATCACCGTGGCCTTGCCCACATCCGAGCGGCGCTGCGCACGCCCGGAATACACGCTCGCGCCTTCGATGCCGATGAACACGAACACAGTCACCAGCATCATGTTGCGCACCTGATCCAGCACATTGCCGAACTGCGGGTTGCTCAAGCCCCAGATATCACGGGTGAAGATATCGGCACGGAAGGCGAAGGCCGCGATAACGATAAAAATCAGCAACGGCACCACCTTGGCCACGGTGGTCACCTGGTTGATGAAGGCGGCTTCCTTGATCCCGCGCAGCACCAGAAAGTGCACCGCCCACAGCAGCAGCGAAGCGCAACCGATGGCGATGGGCGTGTTGCCTTCGCCGAATACCGGAAAATAAAAACCCAGGGTACTGAACAGCAGCACGAAGTAACCGACGTTGCCGAGCCAGGCGCTGATCCAGTATCCCCAGGCCGAAGAGAAGCCCATGTAGTCGCCAAAGCCCGCCTTGGCGTAGGCATACACCCCCGAGTCCAGCTCAGGTTTGCGGTTGGCCAGGGTCTGGAACACGAACGCCAGGGCCAACATGCCGACCGCAGTGATGCCCCAGCCGATCAGCACCGCACCGACATCGGCGCGTGCTGCCATGTTCTGCGGCAGCGAGAAGATCCCGCCACCGATCATCGAGCCCACCACCAGTGCGATCAGCGCGCCCAGGCGCAGCTTCTGTCCCGGTTCGCTCATGTGCCTCCCTTTTTTCACACCCTGTCATGCGTTTGAAATAGCCGTGAAGGCTATATAAACGCTGTGACTTATATTGATAAGTGCCCTAAAAGCTATAGCACTCATAACTGCTTTGTCTATGCCAGCAATCTGTTAAAAACTAGCAGCTGCCCAGCAACTAGGGAAGAAACTGTTAAAACTCGATTTTTTTGTGAAAAATTTGCGAAAGCAGCAAAAACAGCTAGCTTCAAGCATCGCAGGCCGAACAGAGCGTTTGCTCTAGAAGGACATGGAGGTGCCAGCGTGCAAGGCCTGCAGCAGAGCTGTCGGCACTCTCCAGGAGCCACGTGAAGGAATTTTCCTACTTTACGTGCCCATGAACTGACCCAAGTCAGCGAATGGCGCAGGCGTCGGATTTACTCTGTCGTCAACTTTCTCCTGGCAGGAGTTGTTAAATGTCTGATTCATCCGGAAAACTAAAGCTCGGTGCGTTAGTTGCACTTGTAGTCGGTTCAATGATTGGCGGCGGGATCTTCTCGCTGCCGCAAAACATGGCGGCCAGCGCGGGGGTTGGCGCGGTGCTGATTGGCTGGGCGATCACTGCGGTCGGCATGCTGACCCTGGCGTTCGTGTTCCAGACCCTGGCCAACCGCAAACCTGACCTGGACGGCGGGGTGTACGCCTACGCCAAGGCCGGTTTCGGTGACTACATGGGCTTCTCTTCGGCCTGGGGTTACTGGATCAGCGCCTGGCTCGGCAACGTCGGTTACTTCGTGCTGCTGTTCAGCACCCTCGGTTACTTCTTCCCGATCTTCGGCGAGGGCAACACCCCCGCTGCGATCATTGGCGCCTCGATCCTGCTCTGGGCCGTGCACTTCCTGGTACTGCGCGGGATCAAGGAAGCGGCGTTCATCAACCTGGTCACCACGGTAGCCAAGATTGTGCCGCTGGTGCTGTTCGCCCTGATCTGCCTGTTCGCCTTCAAACTCGACGTGTTCACCGCCGATATCTGGGGCTTGGGCACGCCGGAACTGGGCAGCGTCATGAACCAGGTGCGCAACATGATGCTGGTCACCGTCTGGGTGTTCATCGGTATCGAGGGTGCAAGCATCTTCTCGTCACGGGCGGAAAAACGCTCTGACGTGGGCAAGGCCACCGTCATCGGCTTCGTCACCGTGCTGCTGTTCCTGGTGCTGGTCAACGTGCTGTCGCTGGGCATCATGACCCAACCGGAACTGGCCAAGCTGCAGAACCCGTCGATGGCCGCCGTGCTTGAACACGTGGTCGGCCACTGGGGCGCAGTGCTCATCAGCGTCGGCCTGATCATCTCGCTGCTCGGGGCCCTGCTGTCGTGGGTGCTGCTGTGCGCCGAGATCATGTTCGCCGCCGCCAAAGACCACACCATGCCGGAGTTCCTGCGCCGCGAAAATGCCAATCAGGTGCCGGCCAACGCCCTGTGGCTGACCAACGCCATGGTGCAGATCTTCCTGGTCATCACGCTGTTCTCCAGCAGTACCTACCTGTCGCTGATCTACCTCGCCACCTCGATGATCCTGGTGCCCTACCTGTGGTCGGCGGCCTATGCCTTCCTGCTGGCACTGCGCAGCGAAACCTACGAGCAAGCCTTGGCCGAACGCAAGAAGGACCTGTTCATCGGCGCCATCGCCTTGCTGTACGCCATCTGGCTGCTGTACGCCGGCGGCGTGAAGTACCTGTTGCTCTCGGCCCTGCTGTACGCCCCTGGGGCCATTCTGTTCGCCAAGGCCAAGCGCGAGGTTGGCCAACCTATCTTCACCAACGTGGAAAAACTGATCTTCGCGGCCGTGGTCGTCGGCGCCCTGGTGGCTGCCTATGGCCTGTACGACGGCTTCCTGACCCTTTGACCCACGTCTTCGCACACATGGAGGAATGAACAATGTCCGCTGAAAAACAGAAGTACGGTGTCCACTCCGAAGCCGGCAAATTGCGCAAAGTGATGGTCTGCTCCCCTGGGCTGGCGCACAAGCGCCTGACCCCGAGCAACTGCGATGAACTGCTGTTCGACGACGTGATCTGGGTCGACCAGGCCAAGCGCGACCATTTCGACTTCGTCACCAAGATGCGCGAGCGCGGCGTCGATGTGCTGGAAATGCACAACCTGCTGACCGACATCGTGCAGCAACCAGAAGCCCTCAAGTGGATCCTGGACCGCAAGATCACCTCTGACACCGTGGGTGTCGGCCTGACCAACGAGGTGCGTAACTGGCTCGAAGGGCTGGAACCACGCCACCTGGCGGAGTTCCTGATTGGCGGCGTGGCGGGCCAGGACCTTCCAGTAAGCGAAGGCGCCGAAGTGATCAAGATGTACAACAAGTACCTGGGTCACTCCAGCTTCATTCTGCCGCCGCTGCCCAACACCCAATTCACTCGTGACACCACCTGCTGGATCTACGGTGGCGTGACGCTCAACCCGATGTACTGGCCTGCGCGACGCCAGGAAACGCTGCTGACCACAGCCATTTACAAGTTCCACAAGGAGTTCACCGGTGCCGACTTCCAGGTCTGGTATGGCGACCCGGACAAGGATCATGGCAACGCCACCCTTGAAGGCGGCGACGTGATGCCGATCGGCAAGGGCATCGTACTCATCGGCATGGGCGAGCGCAGCTCGCGCCATGCCATCGGCCAACTGGCTCAGAACCTGTTCGAGAAAGGCGCGGCCGAGAAAGTCATCGTCGCAGGCCTGCCGAAGTCCCGCGCAGCGATGCACCTGGACACCGTGTTCAGCTTCTGCGACCGCGACCTGGTAACGGTATTCCCGGAGGTGGTGAAAGAGATCAAGCCATTCATCATCACCCCAGACTCCAGCAAGCCCTATGGCATGAATATCGCGCCGCAGGATGCCTCGTTCCTCGAGGTGGTATCCGAGCAGTTGCTGGGCAAGAAAGACAAGCTGCGCGTGGTCGAGACCGGCGGCAACAGCTTTGCCGCCGAGCGCGAACAGTGGGATGACGGCAACAACGTGGTGGCCATCGAGCCGGGTGTGGTCATCGGCTACGACCGCAACACCTACACCAACACCCTGCTGCGCAAGGCAGGGATCGAGGTCATCACCATCAGCGCCGGCGAACTGGGCCGAGGCCGTGGCGGCGGCCACTGCATGACCTGCCCGATCGTGCGCGACCCGATCGACTACTAACGACCATCACACCCGGCCGCCTCCACAAGACCGCGGCCGGGCACATCACCGAACTCAAGGAGAAATCGTCATGGCGTTCAACATCCACAACCGCAACCTGCTCAGCCTCGAACATCACACCACGCGCGAGCTGCGCTACCTGCTGGACCTGTCCCGCGACCTCAAGCGCGCCAAGTACACCGGTACCGAACAGCAGCACCTGAAGGGCAACAACATCGCCCTGATCTTCGAGAAGACCTCGACCCGCACCCGCTGCGCCTTCGAAGTCGCCGCCTATGACCAGGGCGCCAACGTCACCTACATCGACCCCAATTCTTCGCAGATCGGCCACAAAGAAAGCATGAAGGACACCGCCCGCGTACTTGGGCGCATGTACGATGCCATCGAGTACCGTGGCTTCAAGCAGGAAATCGTCGAAGAACTGGCCAAGTTCGCCGGTGTGCCGGTGTTCAACGGCCTGACCGACGAATACCACCCAACCCAGATGATCGCCGACGTGCTGACCATGCGTGAAAACAGCGACAAGCCGCTGCACGACATCAGCTACGCCTACCTAGGCGATGCCCGCAACAACATGGGCAACTCGCTGCTGCTGATCGGCGCCAAGCTCGGCATGGACGTGCGCATCGCCGCGCCCAAGGCGCTGTGGCCGCATGACGACCTGGTCGAGCGCTGCAAGAAGTACGCTGAAGAAAGCGGCGCACGCATCACCCTCACCGAAGACCCGAAAGCCGCCGTCAAGGGCGTGGACTTCGTGCACACCGACGTCTGGGTATCGATGGGCGAGCCGATCGAAGCCTGGGGCGAGCGCATCAAGCAGCTCAAGCCTTATCAGGTGAATGCCGAGCTAATGAAGGCCACCGGCAACCCGCGCAGCAAGTTCATGCACTGCCTGCCGGCCTTCCACAACTCCGACACCAAGGTCGGCAAACAGATCGCCGAACAGTACCCGGACCTGGCCAATGGCATTGAAGTGACCGATGACGTGTTCGAGTCGCCGGCCTGCATCGCCTTCGAGCAGGCGGAAAACCGCATGCATACCATCAAGGCGATCCTGGTTTCGACCCTGGCTGACCTTTAAAGGCCACGCCTGATCTCTGTGGGAGCGGGCTTGCCCGCGAATAGGCCAGCCGCAACACCTCGTTGCCCGAGCTGACGCCTTCGCGGGCAAGCCCGCTCCCACAGGGTCGGCGTCGATCGTCAACATTTCCGATAAAGGACATTCCCCATGCGTATCGTTGTTGCATTGGGCGGCAACGCCCTGCTGCGTCGCGGCGAGCCCATGACCGCTGACAACCAGCGCGCCAATATCCGCACCGCCACCGAACAGATCGCCAAGATTCACCCCGGCAACGAACTGGTCATCGCCCACGGCAACGGCCCCCAGGTGGGCCTGCTGTCGCTGCAGGCGCTGTCATACAAGCCGGACGAAGCCTACCCGCTGGACGTGCTCGGCGCCGAGACCGAAGGCATGATCGGCTACATGATCGAACAGGAGCTGGGCAACCTGCTGGCGTTCGAAGTGCCGTTCGCCACCCTGCTCACCCAGGTCGAAGTGGACGCCAACGACCCGGCCTTCAAAGACCCGACCAAGTTCATCGGCCCGGTCTACAGCAAGGAAGAAGCCGAGCGCCTGGCCAAGGAAAAAGGCTGGGTGGTCAAGCCCGACGGCGACAAATACCGCCGTGTGGTGGCCAGCCCCAAACCCAAGCGCATCTTCGAAATCCGCCCGATCAAGTGGCTGCTGGAAAAGAGCAGCATCGTGATCTGCGCCGGCGGCGGTGGCATCCCCACCATGTACGATGAAAACCGCAAGCTCAAAGGCATCGAAGCGGTCATCGACAAGGACCTGTGCTCGGCACTGCTGGCCGAGCAACTGGAAGCCGACCTTCTGATAATCGCCACCGACGTCGATGCGGCCTACATTGACTGGGGCAAGCCTACGCAAAAAGCCATTGCCCAGGCCCACCCTGACGAACTCGAGCGCCTGGGCTTCGCCGCCGGCTCCATGGGGCCGAAGGTGCAAGCTGCCAGTGACTTTGCCCGCAACACCGGCAAAGTGGCGGTGATCAGCTCGCTGGAGAACATCGAAGACATCGTCAAAGGCACCGCCGGCACCCGGGTTTCCACCGCCAAGCCTGGGATCAGCTACCGTTGAATGCAGTGGGCGGGCGCCTGGCGCCCGCCATTTTCGACCTTCCAAAGGAGCTTGCCATGGCCCAGTACCACCCCGGTCATGTACACATCGAGCGCACCGCGCTGAACACCAATGACCACAGCTATGACCTGAACATCGAATACGAGGCAGTGTCGGATCCCAGGGAAGGCAGAGGCATTCAGTTCCACATGCATGGCAGCATCGAAGGCAAGACGGTGGAGGAGAAGTTCTTCCTGCCCAAGGACCAGGTGTTGCCCAGCTTCCTCATGCTGTTGACCCGCAAGGCTCAGTCTTACCTGGCCCCGCCGAAGAAATTCGAGAACCTGAGTTCACCGCACAAACTCTACGACTATATGTTCGCGGACATTCGCGAAAAGCTGGACGTGAAATCAGGCGACGCGATCAAGCCTGAACATCTGGAGTGAGCTCAGAATTTTGGGGCTGCTTTGCAGCCCTATCGCGACACAAGGCCGCTCCCACAGGAGAATGCGTCAACTTTGTGGGAGCGGCCTTGTGTCGCGAAAGGGCCGCAAAGCGGCCCCGGCAATGTTAAGGCATACTACCGCCCTCCCCGGCCACCACCCCAACCCTCCCCATGCGCATCCACGTCAGCTTCATCGACCGCGTCGGCATCACCCAGGAAGTCCTCGCCCTGCTCGGTGCCCGCAACCTCAACCTGGACGCCGTGGAGATGGTCCCGCCGAACGTCTACATCGACGCCCCGACCCTCAGCCCCGCCGTGCTCGAAGAGCTGCACGATGCCTTGTTCGAAGTGCACGGCGTGCAGTCGGTGGATGTGGTCGACATCCTCCCTGGCCAACGCCGCCACCTGCAACTCGACGCCCTGCTCGCTGCCATGAGCGACCCGGTACTGGCCGTGGACAGCGCAGGCCTGGTGCTGCTGGCCAACCCGGCGCTGATCGCCCTGTGCGGGCGCGAGTCGGCCGGGCGCTCGGTGGGCGAACTGTTCGGCGACAACGGCCTGCTACAGGCCCTGCAGGACAACAACTTCCACCTGCCGATGCGTGAGATGCAACTCAACGGCCAGAGCCTGCTGCTCGACGCCACGCCGATCACCAACGCTGGCGGCCTGCTGACCCTGTATCCACCGACACGCATGGGTGAGCGCCTGTCGGCCTTGCACCACGACCACGCCGAAGGGTTCGACGCCCTGCTGGGTGAATCGCCAGCCATCCGTACCCTCAAGGCCCGCGCCTTGCGTGTGGCAGCCCTCGATGCCCCCTTGCTGGTGCACGGTGAAACCGGCACCGGCAAGGAGCTCGTGGCCCGGGCCTGCCATGCCATCAGCAGCCGACACGCAGCGCCGTTCCTTGCCCTGAACTGCGCCGCGCTACCCGAAAGCCTGGCCGAAAGCGAGCTGTTCGGCTATGCCCCAGGCGCCTTTACCGGCGCGCAGCGGGGTGGCAAACCGGGGTTGATGGAGCTGGCCAACCAAGGCACGGTGTTTCTCGACGAAATCGGCGAAATGTCACCCTACCTGCAGGCCAAGTTGCTGCGTTTTCTCAGCGACGGCAGCTTCCGCCGCGTAGGTGGCGACCGCGAGGTGAAGGTGGATGTACGCATCATCAGCGCCACCCACCGCGACCTGGAGCACATGGTGGCCGAAGGCACCTTCCGTGAAGACCTGTTCTACCGCCTCAACGTGCTCAACCTGCAGGTGCCGCCGCTGCGCGACCGTGGCCAGGACATCCTGATGCTGGCGCATTTCTTCATGCAGCAGGCCTGCACGCAAATTCAGCGCCCGCCTTGCCGCCTCACGCCAGCCACCCACTCGGCGCTGTTGGCCAACCCCTGGCCGGGCAACGTGCGCCAGCTGCAGAACGTGATTTTCCGCGCTGCGGCAATTTGCGAGAGCAACCTGGTGGACATTGGCGACCTGGATATTGCAGGCACCTCGGTGGCCCGTGGCCAGGATGGCGAAGTGGCAAGCCTGGAGCAGGCCGTGGGGGATTTCGAACGGGAGCTGTTGCAGCGTTTGTATGCAAGCTACCCCTCGACACGGCAATTGGCAGGCAGGCTGCAAACTTCGCATACCGCCATTGCGCAGCGGCTGCGCAAGTACGGTATTCCCCAAAAGCCATGAAGGTTGTTGAAAAGTCCGGAAGCGCTTCAGTATTGTCCTACAGGGTGCACCGATACTACCCAACTGTGCTTGCGTAGAATGGCCGCTCGCCTGTGGATATAAAAAGAGCACCCTGATGTTTGAACTCGACTTTTACGGCACCTTGGTAGCGGCTTCTTTAGTACTTTTATTAGGCCGCGGCCTGGTCGCACGCGTGGGTTTATTGCGCGCCTACAACATACCAGAGCCCGTCGCCGGCGGTTTGGTTGTTGCGTTTTGCCTGTTAGGGCTGCGGCACTTTGATATCCACGTGCAGTTCGATACTTCCCTGCAAACACCCTTGATGCTGGCGTTTTTCGCCACCATTGGTTTGAGTGCAGACTTTGCCAGCCTGAAAAAGGGTGGGCGTGTCGTTGCCATCTTCCTGCTGGTGGTGACTGGCCTGCTGCTGGTTCAGAATGCCATGGGCATCGGGCTGGCCACGGCATTGGGCCTCGACCCGCTGATGGGCCTACTGGCCGGTTCGGTTACCCTGTCCGGTGGCCATGGCACAGGCGCCGCCTGGGGCGCAACGTTCAGTGAGCAGTTTGGCCTGGCCTCTGCCTCCGAGCTGGCACTGGCCGCTGCAACGTTCGGCCTGGTATTGGGCGGCCTGATCGGTGGCCCGGTCGCGCGCTTGCTGGTCAAGCGCGTACAAACCAGCGGCATAGCGCAAGCGCAGCCACAACAGCCCAGGGGCTTTGAACAACCGAACGAAGAGCGCCTGATCACCTCAGCCAGCTTTATCGAAACCCTCGCGCTGATTGCCGTCAGCTTGCTGGCGGGCTCACTGTTGAATGGCCTGTTAAAGGGCACTGCACTTGAATTGCCAACCTTCGTTTGTGTGTTGTTCGTCGGCGTAGTGTTGCGCAATGGGCTTTCAGCCTTGGGCGCGTATCGTGTGTTCGAGCGTGAAGTTTCAGTGCTGGGTAATGTCAGTCTTTCACTGTTTTTGGCGATTGCGTTGATGTCGCTTAAATTATGGGACTTGGCGGCACTGGCGTTCCCGTTCTTTATTCTTTTGGCTACGCAAGCACTGGTCATGGCATTGTTTGCCATCTTCATTACGTTCAGGGTCATGGGCAGTAACTATGACGCAGCTGTATTAGCGGCTGGGCATTGCGGTTTTGGCCTGGGGGCCACGCCGACCGCCATTGCCAACATGCAAGCCGTGACGCAACGCTACGGGCCTTCGCATATCGCCTTTCTGGTAGTACCGATGGTGGGTGCGTTCTTCATCGATATCATCAATGTGATCGTGATCAAGTTGTATTTGGCCTTGCCGTTCTTCACGGCTGGCTGAAGCTTTAACGACGTATCGAAATCACTACACCGTACTGATTTCGATACAACCCCTCTCGAGTGCGTCTACACAAGGGTTTGATCCTCAAACCCTTTTCCTCCCCCCGCCTTCTGTATCGATTTCATTCCATAAGAATGAAAGCCTTCTCACAAAATATAATCAAGTCATTGATTTATAAGAACTTTTTCCTACTGGCCGCATTATTGCTAGGGATATTCCAACCCAAGAGCGCGGAGCCACCGCGCCCAACGCCCTGCTTCCCGAGGAATTCCCATGAGCGAGTTGCGTTTCACCGAAGATCACGAATGGCTGCGCGTCGAAGCCGACGGCAGCGTCACCGTGGGCATCACCGCCTACGCCCAGAACGCCCTCGGCGATGTGGTCTTCGTGCAACTGCCTGAGCTGCAGCAGTACGAAAAAGGTGCCGAAGCCTCCACCGTCGAATCGGTCAAGGCCGCCAGCGGCGTGTACATGCCGCTGACCGGCGAAGTGGTCGAAGTCAACGGCCAGCTCGAAGACAGCCCGGAACTGGTCAACGAAGACCCGATGGGCGAAGGCTGGTTCTTCCGCTTCACCCCGGCCGACATGAGCGAAGTCACCGCCCTGCTCGACCAGGACGCTTACGACCGCCTGCTCAAAGCCAACGACGACGCCTGAGGAACCGCACCATGACCATCAACCTCGGCACCGCCAACGAATTCATCGCCCGTCACATCGGCCCACGCGCGGCTGACGAACAGGCCATGCTCGCCGCCCTGGGCTTCGATTCCCTGGACGCCATGACCGCTGCGGTCATCCCCGACAGCATCAAGGGCACCAGCGTGCTCGGTGCCGAAGACGGCCAGAGCGAAGCCGACGCCCTCGCTGCGCTGAAAGCCATCGCCGGCACCAACCAGTTGTTCAAGAGCTACATTGGCCAGGGCTACTACAACACCCACACCCCGGCACCGATCCTGCGCAACCTGTTGGAAAACCCGGCCTGGTACACCGCCTACACCCCTTACCAGCCAGAGATTTCCCAAGGCCGTCTGGAAGCACTGCTGAACTTCCAGACCCTGATCAGCGACCTGACCGGCCTGCCGATCGCCAACGCCTCCCTGCTCGACGAAGCCACCGCCGCTGCCGAGGCCATGACCTTCTGCAAGCGCCTGTCGAAGAACAAGGCCAGCCATGCCTTCTTCGCCTCCAGCCATTGCCACCCGCAGACCCTCGACGTGCTGCGCACCCGCGCCGAGCCGCTGGGTATCAACGTCGTGGTCGGCGACGAACGTGAACTGACCGATGTCAGCGCCTTCTTCGGTGCGCTGCTGCAATACCCGGCCAGCAATGGCGAGGTGTTCGACTACCGCGAACTGGTACAGCGCTTCCACGCCGCCAATGCCCTGGTTGCCGTCGCTGCCGACCTGCTGGCCCTGACCCTGCTGACCCCACCGGGCGAGTTCGAGGCCGACGTGGCCATCGGCAGCGCCCAGCGCTTCGGCGTGCCGTTGGGCTTCGGCGGCCCGCATGCGGCCTACTTCGCCACCCGTGACGCGTTCAAGCGCGACATGCCGGGCCGCCTGGTCGGCGTGTCGATCGACCGCTTTGGCAAGACCGCCCTGCGCCTGGCCATGCAAACCCGCGAACAGCACATCCGCCGTGAAAAGGCCACCAGCAACATCTGTACCGCCCAGGTGCTGCTGGCCAACATCGCCAGCATGTTCGCCGTGTACCACGGCCCAGTCGGCCTCAAGCGCATCGCCCAGCGCACCCACGCACTGACCGCTATCCTCGCCGCTGGCCTCAAGGCCATGGGCGTTCAGGTCGTCGGCGACAGCGCGTTCGATACCCTGACCCTGGCGACCGGCGAGGCCACCGCCGGCCTGCATGCCAACGCCCGCGCCCAGCGCATCAACCTGCGCCAGATCGATGCTGGCCATGTTGGCCTGTCGCTCGACGAGACCACCGCCCAGGCTGACGTGGAAGCGCTCTGGCAACTGCTGGCCGGCGACCAGCCGCAACCGGACTTCGCCGCCCTCGCCGCCAGCACTGGCTCGCTGCTGCCAACCGGCCTGCTGCGTCAGTCGGCGATCCTCGAACACCCGGTATTCAACCGCTACCACAGCGAAACCGAGCTGATGCGTTACCTGCGCCGCCTGGCCGACAAGGACCTGGCGCTGGATCGCAGCATGATCCCGCTGGGGTCGTGCACCATGAAGCTCAACGCTGCCAGTGAAATGATCCCGGTCACCTGGGCCGAGTTCGGCAACCTGCACCCGTTTGCCCCGGCCGAACAGAGCCAGGGCTACCTGCAGATGACCACCGAGCTGGAAGCCATGCTGTGCGCCGCCACTGGCTACGACGCGGTATCGCTGCAACCCAACGCCGGCTCCCAAGGCGAGTACGCAGGCCTGCTGGCCATTCGCGCCTACCACCGTAGCCGCGGCGAAGGCCATCGCGATATCTGCCTGATTCCCTCTTCGGCCCACGGCACCAACCCTGCGACCGCGAACATGGCAGGCATGCGCGTGGTCGTCACCGCGTGTGATGCCCGTGGCAACGTCGATGTCGAGGACCTGCGTGCCAAAGCCCTCGAACACCGCGAGCGCCTGGCGGCCATCATGATCACCTACCCGTCGACCCACGGCGTGTTCGAGGAAGCGATCGGCGAAATCTGCGCGATCATCCACGACAACGGCGGCCAGGTTTACATCGACGGCGCTAACATGAACGCCATGGTCGGCCTGTGTGCCCCAGGCAAGTTCGGCGGCGACGTTTCGCACCTGAACCTGCACAAGACCTTCTGCATCCCCCATGGGGGTGGCGGCCCGGGCGTCGGCCCGATCGGCGTCAAGTCGCACCTGGCGCCGTTCCTGCCAGGCCATGCGCAGTTGGAGAACCACCAGGGCGCGGTGTGCGCCGCACCCTTCGGCAGCGCCAGCATCCTGCCGATCACCTGGATGTACATCCGCATGATGGGCGGTGCCGGCCTCAAGCGCGCCTCGCAAATGGCCATCCTCAACGCCAATTACATCGCCCGCCGCCTGGAAGAGCACTATCCTGTTCTATACACCGGTAGCAATGGCCTGGTTGCCCACGAGTGCATCCTCGACCTGCGCCCGCTCAAGGACACCAGCGGCATCAGCGTCGACGATGTGGCCAAGCGCCTGATCGACTTCGGCTTCCACGCCCCGACCATGTCGTTCCCGGTGGCCGGCACGCTGATGATCGAGCCGACCGAAAGCGAGTCCAAGCAAGAGCTGGACCGCTTCTGTGACGCGATGATCCAGATCCGCGAAGAAATTCGCGCCGTCGAAAACGGCAGCCTGGACAAGGACGACAACCCGCTGAAAAACGCACCGCACACGGCAGCGGAGCTGGTGGGCGAATGGGCCCACGGCTACAGCCGTGAGCAGGCGGTGTACCCGCTGCCGAGCCTGGTGGAAAGCAAGTACTGGCCACCCGTCGGCCGCGTCGACAACGTGTTCGGCGACCGTAACCTGGTCTGCGCCTGCCCGTCGATCGAGAGCTACCAGGACGCCTGATAGCTTTTCAATGGCAGCTCGTTCCCTGTGGGAACGGGCTTGCCCGCGAATGCGACAGTGAATTCGCCGCCGCATTCGCGGGCAAGCCCGCTCCCACAGGTTCAGTGTCTACCTGCAGAATCTGGTAGGAGGTCCATCATGTCACTGAGCGTCTTCGACCTGTTCAAGATCGGCATCGGCCCCTCCAGCTCCCACACGGTCGGCCCGATGCGCGCCGCCGCACGTTTTGCCGAAGGCCTGCGCCGCGACGGCCTGCTGGCCAGCACGGTCAGCGTCAAGGCCGAGCTGTATGGCTCGCTCGGCGCCACGGGTAAAGGCCACGGCAGCGACAAAGCGGTGTTGCTCGGCCTGGAAGGCGAGCACCCCGACACCGTCGACACCGAAGCCATCCCCGCCCGCCTGCAGGCCATCCGCGACAGCGGCCACCTGCGCCTGCTCGGCGAACACGACATCGTCTTCGTTGAAAAACAGCACCTGGCAATGATTCGCAAGCCACTGGCTTACCACCCCAATGGCATGATCTTCCGCGCCTTCGACCAAGCCGGCCTGCAGATTCGCAGCCGCGAGTACTACTCGGTTGGCGGCGGTTTCGTGGTCGACGAGGACGCTGCCGGCCACGACCGGATCGTCGAGGACAGCACACCGCTCACCTACCCGTTCAAGACCGCCAAGGCACTCCTTGGGCACTGCACCGCGCAGCACCTGTCAGTCAGCCAGGTGATGCTCGCCAACGAGGCGGCCTGGCGCCCAGAGGCCGAGACCCGCGCCGGCCTGCTGCGTATCTGGCAGGTGATGCAGGATTGTGTCGAGGCCGGTTACCGCCATGAAGGCATCCTGCCGGGTGGGCTCAAGGTCAAGCGCCGGGCACCGGCATTGTATCGACAGCTCAGCCAACACCCGGAAGCCAGCCTGCGCGATGCCCTGTCGGTGCTCGACTGGGTCAATCTCTACGCATTGGCGGTAAACGAGGAAAACGCCTACGGCGGGCGTGTGGTCACCGCGCCTACCAATGGCGCCGCTGGCATCGTCCCGGCGGTGCTGCACTACTACATGCGCTTTGTACCGGGCGCCAGCGAAGACGGGGTGGTGCGGTTTCTGCTCACGGCGGCGGCAATCGGCATTCTCTACAAGGAAAACGCCTCCATCTCCGGCGCCGAAGTCGGCTGCCAAGGCGAGGTGGGCGTGGCCTGCTCGATGGCTGCCGGCGCCCTGTGCGAAGTCATGGGCGGCACCGTGCAACAGGTGGAGAACGCCGCCGAGATCGGCATGGAACACAACCTGGGTCTGACCTGCGACCCGATCGGCGGGCTGGTCCAGGTACCCTGCATCGAGCGCAACGCCATGGGCTCGGTGAAAGCGATCAACGCCGTGCGCATGGCCCTGCGCGGCGATGGGCAGCACTTTGTGTCGCTCGACAAAGTCATCCGTACCATGCGCCAGACCGGCGCCGACATGAAAAGCAAATACAAGGAGACCGCCCGCGGCGGTCTGGCCGTCAACATCATCGAATGTTGACCCGATAACAACACCAAGGAGTCACCGATGTCCGAAACACTGCTCAAGACCCCGCTGCACGCCCTGCACCTCGAGCTGGGTGCGCGCATGGTGCCATTCGCCGGCTATGACATGCCGGTGCAGTACCCGTTGGGCGTGCTCAAGGAGCACCTGCACACCCGCGAGCAGGCTGGCCTGTTCGACGTCTCGCACATGGGCCAGATCATCCTGCGCGGCAGCGACGCTGCCCAGGCGCTGGAAAGCCTGGTGCCGGTAGACATCATCGACTTGCCAGTGGGCATGCAGCGCTATGCCATGTTCACCAACGAGCAGGGCGGCATCCTCGACGACCTGATGGTCGCCAACCTCGGCGATGACGTGCTGTTCCTGGTGGTCAACGCCGCCTGCAAAGACCAGGACCTGGCTCACCTGCAAAAGCACATTGGCAGCCGCTGCGAGATTCAGCCACTGTTCGAAGCCCGCGCCCTGCTGGCCCTGCAAGGCCCGGCGGCGGTCAAGGTGCTGGAACGCCTGGCCCCGGAAGTGGCCGGTATGACCTTCATGCAGTTGCGCCCGGTGACCCTGCTCGGTGAAGAGTGCTACGTCAGCCGTTCGGGTTACACCGGTGAAGACGGCTATGAAATTTCCGTGCCGGCCAACGCTGCCGACACCCTGGCCCGCCGCCTGCTGGCAGAGCCCGAAGTGCAACCGATCGGCCTGGGTGCCCGCGACTCGCTGCGCCTGGAAGCCGGCTTGTGCCTGTATGGCCACGACATGGACACCGAGACCACGCCGATCCAGGCCAGCCTGCTCTGGGCCATCTCCAAAGTGCGCCGCGCCGACGGTGAACGCGCTGGCGGCTTCCCAGGTGCTGACATCATCTTTGGCCAGCAACAGCAAGGTGTTAAACGCAAGCGCGTCGGCTTGCTGCCACAAGAGCGCACACCTGTACGAGAAGGCGCAGAGATTGTCGATGCATCCGATATCCCTGTGGGCAAAGTCTGCAGTGGTGGCTTTGGCCCAACACTTGGCGCACCGGTTGCAATGGGTTATGTCGATATCGAACATGGCGCGCTAGACACACCACTGTTTGCATTGGTGCGCGGCAAGAAGGTTGGCTTGAAAGTCAGCAAAATGCCTTTCGTGGCACAGCGTTACTATCGCGGCTGAATGCATGACATGAAGTGTGCGAACAGCTTTGCCATATTCGATTTCGAACCTGTGTAATAACGAATGAACATGGCGCCAGCCCAGGCGCCATGCCGTTTAAGACAAACCGTTCGGCTATCGGCGAAAGGCCTGTTTTCCATACGACCAAGGGCTTGTTTTTCGCGCTGGAGTTGGCGTAGAGTCACTGCACTGTGTTTGCATGGGTCGCAACAGTTCGTGACCTGGGCCAGTAGCCGCGATCTGCTACAACCCGTTCGACGTCTCTTACTTTCCAGCAACCCAGCCCAGTAAGCTTTCACCCAATACAATGTGAAAGTAACTGTTATCAAATTAATAGATTCATAGGAAATAAGAAAATGGCACAGCGTCAGAACGGTACCGTCAAGTGGTTCAATGACGAAAAAGGTTACGGCTTCATCACCCCAGAGAGCGGTCCGGATCTGTTCGTACACTTCCGTGCCATTCAGGGCAACGGCTTCAAAAGCCTGAAAGAAGGCCAGAAGGTTACCTTCGTAGCCGTTCAAGGCCAAAAAGGCATGCAGGCTGACGAAGTACAGCCAGAAGCCTGATAATCCATAAAAAAGAGCCCCTGCGTTGACGCGCAGGGGCTTTTTTTTGCCTGCAGTTCCCTAAAATGAGCCTTTGCCATCTGGAGCTGCAGCGTAATGTCCAAGCCCCCCCTCATGCCTCAGGGTAACTTCCCACCTGCTGGACTAGGCCGCCGGCTGGCGGCGATGTTCTATGACTTCCTGCTGTGCACCGCGCTGCTGATCGTGACGGCCGGCGCTTACAAGATGATCCAGATGGCGATCATCGGCGAGGCCCGCATGCGTACGCTGACCGATGCCGGGGCACTCGATGGCGACCCGTTGCTGTCGACGATCCTGCTGTTTGCGCTGTTCGGTTTTTTTGCCAAGTTCTGGACCCACGGCGGGCAGACCCTGGGGATGCAGGTGTGGGGCCTGCGGGTGCAGAACGCCGATGGCAGTGCCATCAGCCTGTGGCAGGCGCTGTTGCGCTTCGTGGTCTCGATCGCTTCGTGGCTATGCCTGGGGCTGGGGTTTTTCTGGGCGTTGATCGACAAGCGCAAACGCGGCTGGCATGACATCTATTCCGAGACACAGCTGGTGCGGGTGCCGAAGCAGAAGAAATAAAAAAGCCGACCCTGGGGTCGGCTTTTGTACATCGCTCAGGCCATCAACCCGCCCGGCGCAATAACCACAACCCTGCCAACGCACATATCGCAGCCGGTATCACCACGGCCAGCAGCGGCGGGAAGCCGAACACCTGGCTCGAAGGGCCAAGCAAGTCCTGGGCGATGCGGAACACGAAGCCCACCAGCACACCGGTGAATACCCGCTGGCCCAGGGTCACCGAGCGCAACGGGCCGAAGATGAAGGAAATCGCCATCAACACCAGCGCCGCAGTCACCGCAGGCTGCAGCACCTTGGTCCAGAACGCCAGCCAGTAGCGGGCATTGTTCAAGCCCTGGTCGGACAAATAGTGGATGTAATCCCACAGCCCGGTGATGGACAGCGATTCCGGCGCCAGGATTACCGTGTTGAGCAGTTGCGGGGTGACCGAAACGTCCCAACGTTCTTCTGGTGTTTTCACCACTTCGGTGTGGTCGCCACGGAAATACGTGGTGCGCACATCGCTGAGCATCCAATGGTCGTCATTGTACTGCGCCCGGCGGGCGAAGCTGGAGGTGACGATCTTGCGTTCGCTGTCGAAGCGATAGCGGGTCACACCCAGCAACAGGCCATTAGGCTGCACGGCGTTGATGTGCACGAACTCTTCGCCCTGGCGGTGCCACATACCGCGCTTGGAGCTCTGCGCCTCACCACCACCCTGGGCCAGGGAACGGTCCGCCTGGGCTTTGTTTTCGGTGACCGGGGCCACGTACTCGCCAATCAGCACACCCACCAGCATCAGCACCAGCATCGGCTTCATGACCGCCCAGACGATGCGCCCGATGGAAACCCCCGCCGCACGCATGATGGTCAGTTCACTGCTGCTGGCCAGGCTGCCAAGGCCGATCAGGCAGCCAATCAGTGCCGCCATTGGCAACATGTCGTACAGACGGCGCGGCGCGGTGAGCAGCGTGAACCAGCCAGCGTCCATTACCGTGTAGGTGTCGCTCAGGTCGCTCATCTCATCGATGAAGGCGAACAACGAAGCCAGACCGAGGATGATCCCCAGCACGGCCAGAATGGCCATCAGCACACTCATGCCGATGTAACGATCCAGCTTAACCATGGGCCACCTCCGCACGACGTGCGGCACGCTTGAGGCGCATCGGCTCCCAATACATCAGCCCAAGGCCGATCAGCAGGAACAGGCCATGTACCCACCACATGCCCAGGGCGATCGGCAATTTGCCCTTCTCGAGGGCGCCGCGTACGGAAATCAGCATTGTCAGGTAGGCCATGTACAGAAGAATCGCCGGCAGCAATTTGAGGAAGCGGCCCTGGCGTGGGTTGACCCGGGACAGCGGCACCGCCAGCAGGGTCACGACGAAAACCAGAATCGGCAACGACAAGCGCCATTGCAGCTCGGCACGTTCACGCAAGCGCTTCTGGCCGAACAGTTGCGAGGTGGGGATGGCTTCGCGATCGGTCACTTCCTCGCTGACTTCAGGCTTGGGCAGCAGTACACCGTAGGTGTCGTACTTGATCGCGCGGTAATCGGCCTGGCCTGGGTTGCCGTCGTAGCGGTAGCCGTTTTCGAGAATCAGGTAGCGGTTGCCGTCGGCCTGGATTTCCTGGTGGCCCTTTTCGGCGACCAGCACGGAGGGTGCCCGGTCCTTGGTCTTGTCTTGGTTGAAGCGTTTTTCGGAGATGAACACCCCGCCCAGGTTGATGCGATCGTCCGACAGCTCTTCGGTGTAGGTCACCCGCGAGCCATCACGCAGGGTCTGGAAGCGCCCTGGCACCAGGGTATCGAACTCGGTCAGGGCATCCTGCTGGCTGATGATCTGCTGCACCTGGGCCACGCCCAGGGGCGCCAGGCTCAGGCTCAGCCAAGCCACCAGCAAGGCCACCAGGGCAGCCGGCGCCATGGTCATGCCAAGCAGGCGCTGCTGGCTCATGCCCGTGGCCGAAAGCACGGTCATCTCGCTTTCAAGGTACAAACGGCCATACGCCAGGAGAATGCCGAGAAACAGCCCCAACGGCAGGATCAGTTGCAGAAAGCCTGGCAGGCGAAAGCCCATGATCAGGAACAGCACGCTCGGGTCGAGCACGCCCTGGGCGGCCTGGGCCAGGTACTTGATGAAGCGCCCGCTCATGA
Organism: Pseudomonas sp. E1MeOHC2; assembly: GCF_058745025.1. Taxonomy (NCBI): domain Bacteria; kingdom Pseudomonadati; phylum Pseudomonadota; class Gammaproteobacteria; order Pseudomonadales; family Pseudomonadaceae; genus Pseudomonas; species Pseudomonas sp. E1MeOHC2. The sequence continues at coordinate 3,433,708 of NZ_CP196675.1, read as the reverse complement.
TGATCACCAGCAGCACTGCGCTGACGGCGCTCAAGGTCACCAGGACCTCGCGGGAGAGATAACGAAAGACGATCAAACCAGACACTCCTGGGTTGTCAGGGCGGACTGCCAAACATTGGCGCCAAACAATGACTTAGTACAGCCAAGACCAATGTCGGTTCGCCATAGGCGAACCTCCATGTAAAGTGCGCGCATTATCCTGTGATTGACCGCCCCTGTCACTTGGCCGCGCATGAAGCCGCAAAACAGGGTTGTCAGCAGGCTTGCCGCAGGCTCAAACTGGCAGCTTTTCCACGGGTACGCGACCACGCGGCCTGGCCCGCCCAGAGCGCTGGAACACAAAGCGCCAACTGTATTGATCATTCGGGGACCCTGACATGGAACTGGTTGTAAAAAGCGTAGCTGCTGCATCCGTAAAAACCGCCACGCTGGTGGTACCGGTTGGTGAAGGCCGCAAGCTCGGCGCTGTTGCCAAGGCCGTCGACCAAGCCTGCGAGGGGGCCATCAGCGCCGTGCTCAAGCGTGGCGACCTGGCCGGCAAGCCAGGGCAGACCCTGCTGCTGCAAAGCCTGCCTGGCCTCAAGGCCGAGCGTGTGTTGCTGGTCGGCAGCGGCAAGGACGAAGCCCTGGGCGATCGCGCCTGGCGCAAACTGGTCGCCAGCGTCGCTGGCGTACTCAAAGGCCTCAACGGTGGTGATGCGGTGCTGGCCCTGGACGACATCGCCGTCAGCAACCGCGACGCCCACTACGGTAAGTACCGCCTGCTGGCCGAGACCCTGCTCGACGGCGAATACGCGTTCGACCGTTTCAAAAGCCAGAAAGCCGAGCCGCGCGCCCTGAAAAAGGTCACCCTGCTGGCCGACAAAGCCGGCCTGGCCGAAGTCGAGCGCGCGGTCAAGCACGCCAACGCCATCGCCACCGGCATGGCCTTCACCCGCGACCTGGGCAACCTGCCGCCAAACCTGTGCCACCCAAGCTTCCTCGCCGAGCAGGCCAAGGAGCTGGGCAAAGCGCACAAAGGCCTCAAGGTTGAAGTGCTCGACGAGAAAAAGATCAAGGACCTGGGCATGGGCGCGTTCTACGCCGTGGGCCAGGGCAGCGACCAGCCGCCACGTCTGATCGTGCTCAACTACCAGGGCGCCAAGAAGGCCGACAAACCGTTCGTGCTGGTGGGCAAGGGCATCACCTTCGACACCGGCGGCATCAGCCTCAAGCCAGGCGCCGGCATGGACGAAATGAAGTACGACATGTGTGGCGCCGCCAGCGTGTTCGGCACCTTGCGTGCGGTACTCGAACTGCAGCTGCCGATCAACCTGGTGTGCCTGCTGGCCTGCGCCGAGAACATGCCGAGCGGCGGTGCTACCCGCCCTGGTGACATCGTCACCACCATGAGCGGCCAGACCGTCGAAATCCTCAACACCGATGCCGAAGGCCGTCTGGTGCTGTGCGATACCCTGACCTACGCCGAACGCTTCAAGCCCCAGGCAGTGATCGACATCGCTACCCTGACCGGCGCCTGCATCGTTGCCCTGGGCAGCCACACTTCGGGCCTGATGGGCAACAACGACGACCTGGTCGGCCAATTGCTCGATGCCGGTAAACGCGCCGACGACCGCGCCTGGCAGCTGCCGCTGTTCGACGAATACCAGGAGCAACTGGACAGCCCGTTCGCCGACATGGGCAACATCGGTGGGCCGAAGGCCGGCACCATCACCGCAGGCTGCTTCTTGTCGCGCTTCGCCAAGGCCTACAACTGGGCGCACATGGACATCGCCGGCACGGCCTGGATCAGCGGTGGCAAGGACAAGGGGGCCACTGGCCGCCCGGTCCCGCTGCTGACCCAGTACCTGCTGGACCGCGCTGGCGCCTGATGCCGTGAGACCGGTGGCGCCTTGTGCGCCACCGGCCGGCAGACACCACCATGAGCAAAGTCGATTTCTACATCCTGCCCACCGATTCCTTGTCGGCGCGGCTCGATTTCGCCTGCAAGCTGTGCGACAAAGCCTGGCGCCTTGGCCACCGGGTCTACCTGCACTGCCAGGACGCCGAGCAACGCAGCGAACTGGACCAACGTCTATGGCGCTTCAAGGGCGAGGCGTTCGTGCCCCATGACCTCGCGGAGTTGCACGCTGATGCCACCGTGGCACTGGGCATCGCCGAGGATGCCGGCCTTCACCGCGACCTGCTGATCAACCTGGGCGCTGGCGTACCCGCGTTCGTCGGCCAGTTCGAACGGGTTGCCGAAATCGTCGTCGAGGAACCGAGCATCCGCCAATCGGCCCGTGAGCGGTTCCGTTTCTACCGCGAACAGGGCTATGCTCTGCAAGACCACCGCTTACAGCGACTTTGACGACGATGGACAAGCCCTCCCCTTTGCCCGACTCCGCCCACCTGCTCGATGACCTCGAGTCGATCCGCCAGCTGCTGGGCGATGCCGACCTACAACCGCCGCTGCTGACCGAGACCGTCGAGCAGATTCCGTTATTGCTGGATGAGCCAGGTGGTAACGCCACGCCTGCCGTCGAGCCAGCAGCCAGCGAACCCGAGGAAGATTCGCAAACCCGCCGCCAGGACACCCTGCTGCACCTGGAAAGCGAGCTGCGCGCAGCGGCGCAGGCGATCATGCAAGACGTGATCAATGACTTCACGCCGCACATCGAGAACGAAATCAAGCGTCGGCTGGATGCGCGTATCGAGCGCTTGATCAAGCGCGCCGAGTAGAAGCCTACCTCCAAGTCGCCTGCTTCGCGGGCAAGCCCGCTCCCACAGGTACTGTGCTTACCCTGTGGGAGCGGGCTTGCCCGCGAAGCAGGCGACACTGTCCCGACAGTTGTCAGCAGCTTGTCGCCTGCGGCCCCCACCTTGGTTATACTGCCCGGCTTTCCCGAATAAATGCACAGGGTCCCGCCGCGCATGGATAAGACCTACCAGCCGCACGCCATCGAAACCTCCTGGTACAACACCTGGGAGTCCGAGAACTATTTCGCCCCACAAGGTGCAGGCGAGTCCTACACCATCATGATCCCGCCGCCGAACGTGACCGGCAGCCTGCACATGGGCCACGGGTTCAACAACGCGATCATGGACGCCCTGATCCGCTTCCGCCGCATGCAGGGTCGCGACACCCTGTGGCAACCGGGCACCGACCACGCGGGCATCGCCACGCAAATGCTGGTCGAGCGTCAGCTCGAAGCCAAAGGCCAGAACCGCCATGACCTGGGTCGCGAACAGTTCCTGGAAAAAGTCTGGGAGTGGAAGGACCAGTCCGGTGGCAACATCAGCCGCCAGATCCGCCGCCTCGGCTCGTCGGTCGACTGGAGCCGCGAACGCTTCACCATGGACGACGGCCTGTCCGAGGCGGTCAAGGAAGCCTTCGTGCGCCTGCACGAGGATGGCCTGATCTACCGTGGCAAGCGCCTGGTCAACTGGGACACCAAGCTGCACACGGCCATCTCTGACCTCGAAGTGGAAAACCACGACGAGAAGGGCCACCTGTGGAACCTGCGTTATCCGCTGGCCGACGGCGCCAAGACCGCCGAAGGCAAGGACTACCTGGTGGTTGCCACCACGCGTCCGGAAACCCTGCTGGGTGACGCTGCCGTCGCGGTCAACCCGAACGACGAGCGCTACCAGGCCCTGATCGGCAAGTTCGTCGAGCTGCCGCTGGTCGGCCGCCGTATCCCGATCATCGCCGACGACTATTGCGACCCGGAATTCGGCACCGGCTGCGTGAAGATCACCCCGGCTCACGACTTCAACGACTACGAAGTCGGCAAGCGCCACAACCTGCCGCTGCTGAACATCTTCGACAAGAACGCGATGGTGCTGGCCAATGCCCAGGCCTTCAACCTCGACGGCAGCGTCAACGAGCAGGTCGATACCACCCTGCCCGCCCAGTACGCCACCCTCGACCGTTTTGTCGCGCGCAAGCAGATCGTCGCCGACCTGGACGCCCAGGGCCTGCTGGTCAGCATCGACGACCACGCCCTGAAAGTGCCGAAGGGCGACCGTTCGGGCACCGTCATCGAGCCGTGGCTGACCGACCAGTGGTACGTTTCCACCAAGCCGCTGGCAGAGCCTGCCATCGCCGCCGTGGAAGATGGCCGTATCCAGTTCGTGCCCAAGCAGTACGAGAACATGTATTTCTCCTGGATGCGCGACATCCAGGACTGGTGCATCAGCCGCCAGCTGTGGTGGGGCCACCGTATTCCGGCATGGTACGACGAGGCCGGCCAGGTCTATGTCGGCCGTGACGAGGCCGAAGTACGCACCAAGCACAACCTGGGTGCCGACGTCACTCTGCGCCAGGACGACGACGTACTCGACACCTGGTTCAGCTCGGGCCTGTGGACCTTCTCCACGCTGGGCTGGCCGGAACAGACCGAGTTCCTCAAGAAGTTCCACTCCACCGATGTGCTGGTCACCGGCTTTGACATCATCTTCTTCTGGGTTGCGCGCATGATCATGCTGACCATGCACCTGATCAAGAACGAGGACGGCACGCCGCAGGTTCCGTTCAAGACCGTGTACGTGCACGGCTTGGTGCGCGATGGCCAGGGCCAGAAAATGTCCAAGTCCAAGGGCAACGTCCTGGACCCGCTGGACATCGTCGACGGCATCACCCTCGACGCCCTGCTGGAAAAACGCACCAGCGGCATGATGCAGCCAAAGCTTGCCGAGAAGATCGCCAAGCAGACCAAGGCCGAGTTCCCGGACGGCATCGCCAGCTACGGCACCGACGCCCTGCGCTTCACCTTCTGCTCGCTGGCCTCCACCGGCCGTGACATCAAGTTCGACATGGGCCGCGTCGAAGGCTACCGCAACTTCTGCAACAAGATCTGGAACGCCGCCCGCTACGTGCTGGACAAGGGCGAGGACTGCGGCCAGAACGGCGAGGCCTGCGAGCTTTCGCTGGCAGACCGCTGGATCATCTCGCAGCTGCAGCGTACCGAAGCCGAAGTGACCCGCCAGCTGGAGCAGTTCCGCTTCGACCTGGCCAGCCAGGCCCTGTACGAGTTCATCTGGAACCAGTACTGCGACTGGTACCTGGAACTGTCCAAGCCCGTACTGTGGGACGAGAACGCCCCGGTCGAGCGCGCCCGTGGCACCCGCCGCACCCTGGTGCGCGTGCTGGAAGTGGCCCTGCGCCTGGCGCATCCGTTCATGCCGTTCATCACTGAAGAAATCTGGCAGCGCATCGCGCCGCTGGCTGGCATTCAGGGCAAGACCATCATGCTGCAGCCGTGGCCGGTGGCCAATGAAAGCCGCATCGATGCTGCTGCCGAAGGCGACATCGAGTGGCTCAAGGAGCTGATGGTCGGCCTGCGCAACATCCGCGCCGAGATGAACATCGGCCCGGGCAAGCCGCTGCCATTGTTCCTGAAAAACGCCAATGCCGATGACCAGCGCCGCCTGCAGGAAAACGAAGCCCTGCTGAAGAAACTGGCCAAGGTCGAGTCGTTCACCGTGCTCGGCGATGCCGACGAAGCGCCGCTGTCGGCCACCGCACTGGTGGGCGATCTGCAGGTACTGGTGCCGATGGCAGGCCTGATCGACAAAGACGCCGAGCTGGCTCGCCTGAACAAGGAAATCCAGCGTCTGCAAGGTGAAGTCCAGCGCGTGGGCGGCAAGCTGTCCAACGCCGCCTTCGTCGACAAGGCACCGCCTGCGGTGATCGAGAAAGAACGCGCCAAGCTGGCCGAGTCCGAACAGGCCCTGGCCAACTTCACCGAGCAGCATGCGCGGATTGCAGCGCTGTAACCTGACAATGCTGACCTGACCAGCGAGGGCCTCGCCCTCGTTCGCGGCACAAGGCCGCTCCCACAGGAATTGGGCTGCCTTCAAGGAGCCCCACTATCCTGTGGGAGCGGCCTTGTGCCGCGAATGGGCCGCACAGCGGCCCCCTGGCCAGCACATGCAGCACCGGACCCGAGCATGACCCAAAACAAACCCACCCTGCACCCGCGCAACCGCCACCAGGGTCGCTACGACTTCCCCAGCCTGATCAAGGCGCACCCCGACCTGGCCCGCTTCACCATCACCAACCCGCACGGTAAACCCAGCATCGACTTCGCCAACCCCGAGGCCGTTCGGGTGTTCAACCGCGCCCTGCTCAAGGCCCAGTACGGCATCCAGCACTGGGACATCCCCGCCGACTACCTGTGCCCGCCCATCCCCGGACGCGCCGACTACATCCATGTGCTCGCCGACCTACTAGGCGAAGACAATGCCGGCGAGATTCCCAAGGGCGCCCAGGTGCGTGCACTGGACATCGGCGTGGGTGCCAACTGCATCTACCCGCTGATCGGCTACAGCGACTACCGCTGGCGCTTCCTGGGCTCGGACATCGACCCTGTGGCACTGGCCTCGGCCAAGGCCATCGTCCAGGCCAACGGCCTGAACAAAGCCATCACCCTGCGCCAACAGGCCAACCGCACGCACATCCTCAGCGGCCTGCTGCAGGCAGACGAGCGCTTCGACCTGACCCTGTGCAACCCGCCCTTCCATGCCTCACGCGAGGAAGCCACCCGCGGCAGCCAGCGCAAATGGAAAAACCTGGGCAAGCAGGACCCCAAGCGCAAACTGCCCGTGCTCAATTTTGGTGGCCAGAACAACGAACTGTGGTGTGAGGGCGGCGAGATCCGCTTCGTGACCCAACTGGTCGGGGAAAGCGCGCAGTACGCCGAAAGCGTGCTGTGGTTCACCAGCCTGGTGTCAAAGGCCAGCAACCTGCCAGGCATCGAGGCTGCGCTGAAAAAAGCGGGCGCCAAGGCCGTGCGCATTATCGAAATGGGCCAAGGGCAGAAGCAGAGCCGCATGGTCGCCTGGAGCTTCCAGGACGACACCGCGCGCCAGGCCTGGCACGCGCGACGTAAAACCCAAGGCTGAAAAAAACCGCGCCCGGGCAAGCCGGGCGCGGTTTCGTCAACGCTTCAACAATTACTTGTTGATGGCGTCGGTCAGCACTTTGGCTGGAACGAACTTGACGACTTTCTTGGCAGCGATTTCGATGGCAGCGCCAGTCGAAGGGTTGCGGCCGGTGCGGGCAGGACGCTCGGTGACTTTCAGCTTGCCGATGCCTGGCAGGGTGATTTCAGCGCCGTTTTCCAGTTGGTCAGCAACGATCTGGCCCAGTTGCTCCAGTGCGTTACGCGCGGTGGTTTTCGGTGCGTCGATAGCTTCGGCGATGTCGGCAATCAGTTGGTCTTTGGTCAATGCCATGGTGATGTTCCTTCCCTATCAAATTCAGTGGTTATGCAGCGAGCTACGACGTTATCGGGCCAGCCCCTGAATTTTGGAGGGCCGCGCCAATCGCGTATGTAGATACGTAAATCGGCGTTTGGTTCGACACGACGTTAGCGTGCTGCCAGCAATGCGCCACGCAAGGGGCGCAAGACCGCGCAAAGCTACCACAGGAATGGATAAATATCCGCTGCGCACTTCGATTTAATGCAGGTTTTTCGGGGGTTTTAGCTTAAAACGCACAAATCTGAACAAAAAACGAACAACCGGCATTTCTGCCAACATCCGGCCACTGCATCGCCTTGTCTCTGGGGTAAACTGGACGACTTTTGCAGCGGCGGCCGTGCACCGCCCCAGACTCGCCGAGGACTTCATGCCAATCCGTCACTGTATCGTTCACCTGATCGACAAGAAGCCCGATGGCAGCCCCGCCGTGCTGCATGCACGTGATACCGAGCTCGGCGCATCCGATGCCATCGAAAACCTGCTGGCCGACCTCAACGACAGCTACAACGCCAAGCAAGGCAAGGCCTGGGGCTTCTTCCATGGCGAATCGGGCGCCTACCCCCTGAGTGGCTGGCTGAAGCAATACCTGGAAGCGGAAAAGGACTTCGCCGCGTTCAGCCGCACTGCCGTCGAACACCTGCAAAAGCTGATGGAAGAGTCCAACCTCTCCACCGGCGGCCACATCCTGTTTGCCCATTACCAGCAAGGCATGACCGACTACCTGGCGATCGCCCTGCTGCACCACAGTGAAGGCGTGGCGGTGAACGCCGATCTGGACGTGACGCCATCGCGCCATCTGGACCTCGGCCAACTGCACCTGGCTGCGCGCATCAACTTGTCCGAATGGAAGAACAACCAGAACTCCAAGCAGTACATCTCGTTCATCAAGGGCAAGAACGGCAAGAAGGTCTCCGACTACTTCCGTGATTTCATCGGTTGCCAGGAGGGCGTCGACGGCCCCGGGGAAACCCGCACCCTGCTCAAGGCCTTCAGCGACTTCGTCGAGAGCGAAGACCTGCCCGAGGCATCGGCACGCGAGAAGACTCAGACCCTGGTCGACTACGCCACCACCCAAACCAAGCTGGGCGAGCCGGTTACCCTCGAAGAGCTGTCCAGCCTGATCGATGAGGACCGCCCGAAGGCGTTCTACGATCACATCCGCAACAAGGACTACGGCCTGTCGCCGGAGATCCCCGCGGACAAACGCACCCTCAACCAGTTCCGCCGCTTCACGGGCCGCGCCGAGGGGCTGTCGATCAGCTTCGAGGCACACCTGCTGGGCGACAAGGTGGAGTATGACGAGGTGGCGGGCACCTTGATCATCAAAGGGCTGCCGACGCAATTGATCGATCAGCTGAAGCGGCGCAAGGACTGATACCGCCAGTGCGGCCTAGGGGTTGTTGAACGAGGCCACCAGCGCCTCCTTGGCCGATTTCCGCAGCCGCTTTACCAGCCGCTCCTGGCGCAGCGCTTCGCCTTTGTCGGGCCATTGCTCGACATACACCAGCGCCTGCGCCGGGCTGGTCTTGAAATAGCGCGCGCCCTGCCCCTTCTGATGCACCAGAAAACGCCGCTGCGGGTCATCACTGATCCCGCAGTACAGCGACCCGTTGGCCGCCCGTACCAGGTAGACATACCAGGGTTTCACTGCCTGATCCGGCACTGCTTCACTCACGACGCCTGCTCTTTCCATCATTAAGTTGGTGAGCCCACTCATTGAGGGCTTCATCATGTTCAATAAACTGAGCGGTACCCTGCTCTATGCAACGCTACTGACAACCGCATTCAACGCCCACGGTTCGATTGGCGCACAAACCGCCGATCAAATGCAGAGGAACTACGATGCCACCCCCGCGTACTGCAAAGGCAATGCGGTACCTGCCCACGCCTGCTCGGGCGTGCTGATCAGGTCAACCAAGCCTTCACCGCATTATCACACCTGGCATCATAGCCAGAACAGCAAGGACAAGGGCGGCGTATCGTTCTCCTACCTGCGCGCCGACATTCCCACGACCCGCCTGGCAGCCGATGCCCGCAGTGGCTTCACGCTGTTCCCCCTGCTGCAACGGCCCAAAGATTCGCTGCGTTACGAGATGCTGTGCGCCTCGCCCACCGACGGCGATACCTGGGAGCGCGATGCCCGAGGTTGTGGCGACAATCGGCAGACTGCCGAAACCGAAGCTGCTTGCCATGCGCAAGGTATCTTTACCGCCGAGCAATGGATGGAGCAATACAGGCAAAGCGGTGATTACAAGCGCCAATGCGCCTTTGATATCCGCCGCGCGCGCGTTCCCGAACGCGCCGAGGCGTTCCACCAGAGCGTGCGGGCAAAGCAGCTGTACGCCTCCGAACTGCCATTCCCTTGGAACGAAGTGGTGATCGGCGCATGGAATGAGGCAGACGCGGCTAGCCTGCCGATCCAGTCGTTCTTCCATATCGAAGGCGAATACGGCGCCTTGCAGCAGGCGCAGGCCGACCAGCAAGACTGGCACACGACCAACGGCACCTTCATACCCGTGATCCGTGTCCGCCTACCGCGCACCCTCGAAGAACGTGCAACGTTCAGCTACCACGACAGCGATCAGGCCGTGGCATTGCCTTGACTGTGCTGGTACGCCCGCAGGCCCTTGAATGCCTGCTGGCGTACCTTGTTCTGAATCAACGGCGACCAGCCCAGGAGCACCCCGGGCGCGCCGAGGGCCTGGCGCGACCAGCGCCACAGGTCAAAGCTGTCGTCATGCTGGCAGATCAAGCCATCGCGGATGACGAAACGTGCCTGGATGTCGTTGACCACGGTACGGCCAGTCTGGCTGAACAGGTAGGACGCGACCCAGTGCGCGCTGCCTCCGCGTTCGTCCGCACGCACGTTGTCGAAGGTCAGAGTGAAGTCTTTGGCGCGCGTGGTGAGCATCCGCCACATGTCGCCCGCATCCTTGCCGCGCAGGGTGCCGAAAACCGGGTCGCTGAAGACGATGTCGGCGCTGTAACAGGCCACCATGGCCTCGGCATCCAGCCGCTGGAAGGCCTGGTAGAAGCGGGTGATCAGGTCGCGGTTGGCGTCGCTCATGGGGGCAGGTCCATCCTGGGAGTCGAAAGGTGCACGATAATCTGCTCGATGCACTTGCGCCAGTGCCGGCCCATTCGCGGGGCAAGCCCGCTCCCACAGGATGGTGGGGCTTTCAGGCACTGCGGGCTCCTGTGGGAGCGGGCTTGCCCCGCGAATGGGCCAACACTGGCAAACCCAGTCTCAGACTTTTTCGCAGGTCACCTGCACATGCAACGCGCGCCCAGCCCCAAGCCCAAAACAAATGGCGCCAATGCCCAGCACAGCAAAGATCCACCCCACTGCCGCCCAGCCACCGGTGAGGTCGTGTACCAGCCCCACCGCAAATGGCCCCATGGACGCCAGGGTGTACCCGACCCCCTGCGCCATGCTCGACAGGTTCGCGGCCACATGCGCGTCTTTCGAACGCAGCACGATCAACGTCAGCGCCAGGGCAAACGTCCCGCCCTGCCCCAGGCCCAGCAGCACCGCCCACCCCCACAGCCCTGAAACGGGCGCATACAAGCAACCAAACAAACCGGCCAGGGTAACCAGCATGACAATCACGATGGCCAACCGCTGATCCTTGCCGCGCGTTGCCAGCCAAGGTGCACTGAGCGAGCTGATCAATTGCACGATCACCGACCCCGACAGCACCAACCCCGCCTCGGTAGGGCTCAGGCCGCGGCCAATCAGAATCGAAGGCAACCAACCGAAGACGATATAGGCCAGCGAGGATTGCAGGCCCATGTACAAGGTCACCTGCCAGGCCAAAGGGTCGCGCCAAAGGCCACGCACCCGATAGGCAACCTTGTGCAGGCCATGCCCCTGCCGCGCCTGCGGCAGCCACACCAGCATGGCCAGCAGTGCCGGCACCGCCCAGAAGCCCAGCCCCAGCGCCCAGTTGCCGTCGTAGTGTTGAGCCAACGGCACCGTGGCGCCGGCCGCCATGGCCGCCCCCAGGCACAGGGCCATGGTGTACACACCGGTCAACGTACCGGCGTATTGCGGGAAGTCGCGCTTGACGATGCCCGGTAACAGCACGCCGATGATGCCGATACTGGCACCGGCCATGAGGCTGCCGAGGAACACCCCGACCGCCCCAAAGGCACTGCGCACCGCAATGCCCAATGCCAAGGTCACGAGAATGCCGAGGATTACCCGCTCACTGCCAAAACGCCGTGCCAGGATTGGCGCCAACGGCGCGAACAGGCCCAGACACAGCACCGGCAAGGTGGTCAGCAAGCCTGCCTGCGAGGCGCTCAGGCCCAGGCCCTCGGAGACCAGGCCCAATACCGGGGCCATGCTCGACAAGGCCGGGCGCAGGTTCAGCGCCACCAGCACCAGGCCCAGCAGCAGCAACCAGGGCCGGCGCAGCACCACGGGCTGCTGTTGAACCTGCTCGTCATCGGCTTCGGCGTCGATCAACAGTTCTTCGAGTTCCCGCTCGCCGGTGTGGGTGCTACGGGTGATTGATTCCGCCATGGGCCTTCTCGTGTTCAGGATTCGATGAGGGTTCGGCTCAGGCGCTTGGCCCGCTCCGAATCACGTTGTTCGATGGCGTCGAGGATCTCCCCGTGCAGATCGAACGTGGACTGGCAGCGCGGCACAGTGCTCATGTTGCGTTGCAGCGCGGCGGCCACCACGCCGGAAAAATACCGGTACAACTCACTCAATGCAGGGTTGTGGGCGGCATCCACCAGGCGCTGGTGAAACACCAGGTCGCAGGCCACATAGGTATCGATGTCACCGTGAAAGTGCCCGGCACTGCCTTCAAGGGCTTCGCGCAGGGCTTGCAGGTCTGCGTCGGTGCGGCGCAGCGCCGCCAGGCCGATGGCCTCGGTTTCGAGGATATGGCGGGTCTCCCGTGCCTGCTCCGGCGTGCAACGGGCCATCGCCTGCACAGCCATCAACGGGTCCTGGGCGGTACGCAGATAACTGCCATCGCCCTGCCTGATTTCCACCAGGCCACTGAACGCCAGCACGCGCATGGCCTCGCGCACGGTGTTGCGGCTTATGCCCAGTTCCTGGGCCAGCTCCGGCTCGGTCGGAAGGCGCTGCCCAACCTGCCAGTCGCCCTTGAGGATGCGCTCGCGCATGCGCTCTACGGCGAGTTCGACCAGGGAACGCTTGGTCAACTCTACGCTCATCACATTCAACCAATCATCCGATGAATTGACGCAGCTTAATGGATAGCCTTCTGGACGGCAAACCACCTGTTATTTCTGCCAGTTGTGAGCAGAGCGCTTTATTGCAACGCTCGCCGCAACATTCCCGGATACCTCTCCATGCCACTATCACGCTTGCTACTGATGACATGGGTGCTGCTGGCAGGTTGCGACCACGCATCTAACGCCCCCCAACCGAAAACCTTGATCGTCGCCATGGAAGGCGTGCAGCTCGACCACTACGAAGCGCTGGGTGACGCCACCAATCTGAAGCAACGCCTGTATTACGCCAGCGCCTACACCGGCGGCATCACTGGCCTGGCCAGCGAACAGCCAACAGTCAGCGGGCCAGGCTGGATCACCTTGCTGACCGGGGTCTGGAGCAACAAACATGGCGTTGATTCGAATGCCGAGTCACTGCGGGTCGACCCGGCTTTTCCAAGCCTGTTCAAGCGGCTTCGCCAGGCGCTGCCGACCGCCTACCTGTCCAGCGTGGTCAACTGGTCGCCGATCAATACCGCGTTCCTGCTCGAAGATGCCCATGGCAATGATGTGCGCGAAAGCGGCTTATCCGATGTGCAGGTCACCGAGCGCGCGCTGGAAATTCTCGGTAACACACCCGGCGACTTCACCTTCATCCAACTGGGCGAACCGGATAAGGCAGGCCATGACGGGGGGTTCGACGCGCACTACCAAGAGGCGCTGCGCGAAGCCGACAGCCAATTAGGGCAACTGCTGGACAAGATCGACGAGCGGCGCCGCAACCATCCGCGAGAAGACTGGCTGGTAATCGTCAGTACCGATCATGGCCGCGACTATTGGGGCAAAGGCCACGGAGGCGTCACGGAGCAGGAAAAGACCATCTTCATCGCCAGCAACAAACCGTTGAACGAAGAACTGACCCAGCCCAGCATCCCGGAGGAAAAACCAGGGCCGAACAACCTGTATCGCCTTGCCGCGCAGACTTCTGTGGCGCCCACTGTCCTGCGCCATATGGGCCTGGCACTGCAACCGCAATGGCTTCTGGACGGCACACCCCTGCTGGGGGGTACGGGTGTTCGCAAAGCCAGGGCCGATGAAGCCAATGCCCGACTGCGCTGGCACAGTACCGCCAAGGGTTACCTGACCATCCTCAAGAATGGGCATGTGGTTGCACAAGTACCGGCCGCTGCCGAGCAATGGACCGACCCGGATGGCATGGATGACATCAACGATTATGTGCTGATACTCGATGGCACCCCTGCAGCAGTGCGCAACAGGCCAGCCGGAAAACCCTACAGCATCGAGGAAGTGGCCTACTGAGGTCCGTCTTTCAACCCTGAAAGCAAAAACCCCGCCTGGCAACCAGTGCCAGACGGGGTCGGATCGAAGCGCGTGGCTGCGTGAGCCACTCCTTGATCAGTTCAGCGCATCGAGCAATGCCTGGTTCATGTCTGGCGTACCGATGGTAATGCGCAGGAACTGGGCAATCCGCGCCTGCTTGAAGTGCCGCACGATCACACCCTGCTCACGCAGGCGAGCCGCCAACTCGGCCGCATCCTGCTGCGGGTGACGGGCGAAGATGAAGTTGGCCGCCGACGGCAGCACTTCGAAGCCTTTGGCCGTCAGTTGCTCGACCAGCACTTCACGGCTGGCGATCACCTTGCGGCAGGTTTCTTCGAAGTAGGCACGGTCTTCGAACGCCACGGCCGCGCCGACGATCGCCGCACGGTCCAGCGGGTAAGAGTTGAAGCTGTTCTTGATCCGCTCCAGCGCCTCGATCAGGTCCGGGTGGCCAACCGCCAGGCCAACGCGCAAGCCGGCCAGCGAGCGCGACTTGGACAGGGTCTGGGTCACCAGCAGGTTGTCGTAGCGGTCCACCAGGCTGATGGCGGTCTCGCCACCAAAGTCGATGTAGGCCTCATCCACCACCACCACCGAATCACGGTTGGCCTGCAGCAGTTGCTCGACTGCCTGCAACGGCATCAGGCAGCCGGTCGGCGCATTCGGGTTAGGGAAGATGATCCCGGCGTTAGGCTTTTTGTAGTCCTCGATACGGATCTGAAACTGCTCGTCCAACGCCACCTGCTCGAAGGCAATACCATACAGGCCGCAGTAGACCGGGTAGAAGCTGTAGCTGATGTCCGGGAACAACAGCGGCGCGTCGTGCTGGAACAGGCCATGGAAGATGTGCGCCAGCACCTCGTCCGAACCGTTGCCGACAAAGACCTGCCCAGGGGTTACGCCATAGTACTCGGCCACCGCCTGCTTGAGCCGGTCACCATTCGGGTCCGGGTACAGGCGCAGGTTGTCGCTCAGCTCGCCGCGCATGGCCTCCAGCGCCTTGGGCGATGGGCCATAGGGGTTTTCGTTGGTGTTGAGCTTGACCAGGCGGGCCAGCTTGGGTTGCTCGCCCGGCACGTAAGGGACCAGGTCCTTGACGAAGGGGCTCCAGAATCGACTCATGCTCAGTTCCCCTTGTCTTGGGTCAGGATACGGTATTCGGCGCTGCGGGCGTGGGCGGTCAGCGACTCGCCACGGGCCAGGACCGAGGCGGTGTGACCCAGCTCGGATGCGCCCTGCTCGGAGCAGAAGATGATCGACGAACGCTTCTGGAAGTCATACACCCCCAGTGGCGAGGAAAAACGCGCGGTGCCAGAGGTCGGCAACACATGGTTGGGGCCTGCGCAGTAATCACCCAGCGCTTCGCTGGTGTGGCGGCCCATGAAAATGGCGCCGGCGTGGCGGATCTGCGGCAGCCAGGCCTGCGGGTCGGCGACCGACAGTTCCAGGTGCTCGGGGGCAATCCGGTTGGCCACTTCAATGGCCTGCTGCATGTCACGCACCTGAATCAGCGCACCACGGGCGTTGACCGACTTCTCGATGATCTCGGCACGTTCCATGGTCGGCAGCAGCTTGTCGATGCTGGCGGCAACGCGGTCGAGGAACTCGGCGTCCGGGCTGACCAGGATGGCCTGGGCGTCTTCGTCATGCTCGGCCTGGGAGAACAGGTCCATGGCGATCCAGTCCGGATCGGTCTGGCCGTCACACACCACGAGAATTTCCGAAGGGCCGGCAATCATGTCGATACCGACCTGGCCAAACACGTGGCGCTTGGCGGTAGCCACGTAGATGTTGCCTGGGCCGACAATCTTGTCCACCTGCGGCACGCTCTCGGTGCCATAGGCCAGGGCGGCGACGGCCTGGGCACCGCCCACGGTGAACACACGGTCTACACCGGCAATGCAGGCGGCGGCCAGTACCAGTTCATTGACCTCGCCACGCGGGGTCGGCACCACCATCACCACTTCAGTCACGCCGGCGACCTTGGCCGGAATGGCGTTCATCAGCACCGAGGACGGGTACGACGCCTTGCCACCGGGCACATACAGGCCGGCGCGGTCCAGCGGCGTGACCTTCTGGCCCAGCACGGTGCCATCGGCTTCGGTGTATTGCCAGGAATCCTGCTTCTGCCGCTCGTGGTAGATGCGCACGCGCTCGGCGGCTTTTTCCAGGGCGGCACGCTGGGCGTCGGTAATGCGCGTCAGGGCAAGCTCAAGGCGCTCACGCCCCAGAATCAGGTCATCGATGGACTTGGCATCGACGCCATCGAAACGCTGGGTGAACTCGACCAGCGCCGCATCGCCGCGTTCGCGGACGGCTTTGATGATGTCGAGCACGCGCTGGTTGACCGCGTCATCGGACACACTTTCCCAGCTCAGCAGATGATCCAGATGTCGGGCGAAATCCGGGTCAGCAGCGTTGAGACGGGCAATTGCAGTGGACACGGTCATGGCGAGGGCCTCGATTATTAGCGAATGCTCAGGCGCCCTAGGCTACCAGTCCATCCGCGCGGGCACCCGAGAAAAGTGGCTATGACGCGGATAGACGGGCGCGACAGCGGAGGTCGCGCGCAGGAGGTAGAGTCTTAGCCGCGGTGTCGCGATTCGACGGCCTTGCGCAAGGTGTCGATCAGGCTTTGGATGCGGGCATGCTGCATCTTCATGGAGGCCTTGTTGACCACCAGACGCGAGCTGATCGTGGCGATCATGTCTTGTGGCTCAAGGCCATTGGCGCGCAGGGTGTTGCCGGTGTCGACGACGTCGATGATCTTGTCAGCAAGGTTGATCAGCGGGGCAAGTTCCATCGAGCCGTACAGCTTGATGATATCGACCTGACGGCCCTGTTCGGCGTAGTAACGCTTGGCAACGTTGACGAACTTGGTGGCCACACGCAGACGGCCCTTGGGCTCCGGTGCGCCAACCACGCCAGCGGTCATCAGCTTGCAGCAGGCAATCTGCAGGTCCAGCGGCTCGTACAGGCCTTGGCCGCCGTACTCCATCAGCACGTCCTTGCCAGCCACACCGAGGTCGGCGGCGCCATGCTCGACATAGGTCGGCACGTCGGTGGCACGCACGATCAGCAGGCGCACGTCGTCCTGCGTGGTGGGGATGATCAGTTTACGGCTCTTGTCCGGGTTCTCGGTCGGCACGATACCGGCCTCGGCCAGCAATGGCAGGGTATCGTCGAGAATTCGGCCTTTGGATAGCGCGATGGTCAACATGGGAAACGTCGGTCCTTAAGCGGCTACTGCCGGCCAGGTCATCGACCTGGCCGCATTCAATTCTTTATGTGGGAGCGGGCAAGCCCGCTCCCACAACAGATGATTAGCCCGGTACGCGACGAATCTTCGCGCCCAGCATCTGCAGTTTTTCCTCGATGCACTCGTAACCACGGTCGATGTGGTAGATGCGATCGATCAGGGTATCGCCCTCGGCAACCAGCGCCGACAACACCAGGCTTGCGGAAGCACGCAGGTCGGTGGCCATTACCGGAGCACCTTTGAGCGCCTTGACGCCAGTGACGATGGCAGTGTTGCCTTCGACCTGGATCTGCGCGCCCATGCGGTGCATCTCGTAAACATGCATGAAACGGTTCTCGAAGATCGTCTCGATTACCGCACCAGTGCCTTCGGCGATGGCGTTGAGCGAGATGAACTGCGCCTGCATGTCGGTCGGGAACGCCGGGTACGGAGCCGTACGCAGGTTCACAGCCTTGGGCCGCTTGCCGTGCATGTCCAGCTCGATCCAGTCTTCGCCGGTGTTGATGTCGGCGCCCGATTCCTTGAGCTTTTCCAGTACCGCTTCAAGGATGGTCGGGTCGGTGTCCTTGACCTTGACGCGGCCACCGGTGACGGCAGCGGCGACCAGGTAGGTGCCGGTTTCGATACGGTCGGGCATGACCCGGTAGGTGGCCGAGTGCAGGCGCTCGACGCCATCGATGGTGATGGTGTCGGTGCCGGCGCCCTGAACCTTGCCGCCCATGGCGTTGATGAAGTTGGCCAGGTCGACCACTTCAGGTTCACGCGCGGCGTTCTGCAGCACGCTGCGGCCGTTGGCCAGGGCAGCGGCCATCATGATGTTCTCGGTACCGGTCACGCTGACCGTGTCGAAGAAGAAGTGCGCACCGCGCAGGCCACCTTCAGGCGCCTTGGCCTTGATGTAGCCGCCTTCGACCTCGATCTTCGCGCCCATGGCTTCCAGGCCACGGATGTGCAGGTCGACAGGGCGCGAACCGATGGCGCAACCGCCAGGCAGGGCCACTTCGGCCTCACCGAAGCGAGCGACCATCGGGCCCAGTACCAGAATCGAGGCGCGCATGGTCTTGACCAGCTCGTACGGTGCGACCAGCGTCTTGATGGTACGCGGGTCGATTTCCACCGACAGCTTTTCGTCGATCACAGGCTCGATGCCCATGCGCCCGAACAGCTCGATCATGGTGGTGATGTCGTGCAGGTGCGGCAGGTTGCCCACGGTGACCGGGCCGTCAGCCAGCAGGGTCGCCGCCAGAATCGGCAGGGCCGCGTTCTTCGCGCCCGAAATGCGGATCTCGCCGTCAAGGCGAGCGCCGCCAGTAATAATCAGTTTGTCCATTGGAGTCTCGCCGCCAAGTTGGCTCAGGTGCGCTCAGCCCAGGCTGCGCTGCTGAAAAATTTCATGGTTACCGCATGGATGCTGCCATTGGCGATCCAGGGATTAAGGTGAGCATAGATCGCCTGCTGACGCTTGACCGGGCTCAGGCCAGCCAACTCGTCGCTGATCACGTTCAACTGGAAGTTGCAGCCTTCGCCTTCAACTTCGACCCGGGATCCCGGCAATTTTTCTTCAAGGAAGCTTTTAACTTCTACGGCCTGCATGCTCAACCTCAATCGGCGCCCGATGCGCACGGGTCGGCCATCATACAAAAAAGCCCCTCGCCTGCGAAGCCCACTGAGGGCGTGCGCTGACCGAGGGGCCATCTTTCAGTGCGAGGCCATCAACTGGCCAGCACTTCATCGAGGTCGTAGACCTCGGCAATTTCCCGCATATCGTCAGGCATACCGCGTACCTGGCAGGCCTTGCCGGCCGCCTGGGCGTCACGCATGAACGCCAGCAGCAGCGACAGGCCGACGCTGGACGATTTCGCAACAGCCGAGCAATCGAGCACCATCTGCGGCTCGCGCGAGGCGTCGATCAATGCCTTGCCTTGCTTGCGCAAGGCCGGGCCACTGCGATAGTCCAGCACGCCAGCCAGGCGCAGTACGCCCGGTTCGGCCATGCTTACCCCCGCCTCGCTCATTTCACTTCCTTGTCAGGCGAGCTGTCGGCGGCCTGCTTGGCCTTGGCCACTTCGCCGGCCCAGCCGTCGATGGTCTTGTCCAGGTTGTTGCCGTTGCGCTGCATGGCATCGGCGAACTGGTCACGGAACAGCTTGCCGATGTTGATGCCGTTGACGATGACGTTACGCACCTTCCACTCGCCGGCAATGTTCTCCAGGGTGTACTGCACCGGGTACACGGCACCATTGTTGCCGGTCACCTTCATGCCGACGCTGGCACGCTTGCCGTCATCGGCCTTGGCCGGATCGACGACGATGCCCTGGTTGTTGTACTCCAGCAAGGCATTGCCATAGAACTGCATCAGGCTGCGCTTGAAGTTGTCCTGAAAGCGCTGCATCTGCTCAGGCGTGGCTTTGCGCGAGTACTTGACGGTCATGATGCTGCGGGAAATGCCGTCAGCGTCCACCACCGGGCCCAGGATGCGGTTGAGCGCATCGTAGAAGGCGTTGGGGTTGGACTTGTACTGATCCTTGTTGGCCTTGAGGTCGCCAAGCAATTCGTTGGTCGTACCCTGAACCACATCGTGAGGCGTCTGCGCCGCCACGGTCAGCAGGGGGAAGGCCGCCAGCAGGACCAGCAGGCCACGTCGCAGGATCGAAATCATGGAAACTCCTTAATTAGCCGGTTGCGCTTCTTTCGGTTCCTTGCCAACGGAGTTGAGCAGGAACTTGCCAATCAGATCTTCCAGCACCAGAGCCGATTGGGTGTCGTGGATGGTCGCGCCGTCCTTGAGCACCTGATCTTCACCGCCCACGCTGATGCCGATGTACTTCTCGCCGAGCAACCCGGCGGTCAGGATCGAGGCAGTGGAGTCGGTCGGCAGGTTGTCGACGGTCTTGTCCAGCTGCAACGTCACCCGACCGGTGTAGGAATCACGGTCCAGATCGATGGCGGTGACCTTGCCGATGGTCACACCGGCCATGGTCACTTTAGCTCTGACCGTCAAACCGGCGATATTGTCGAAGTACGCATAAACTTTATAGGTGTCGCTGCTCGGGCTGGCCGACAGCCCGCTGACACGCAGGGCCAGCAGCAACAGCGCCAGGATCCCGGCCAGGAGGAACAGGCCGACACCGATTTCCAGGGTGCGGTTTTGCATCAGAAATCTCCAAACATCAAGGCGGTCAGAATAAAGTCCAGACCCAGGACTGCCAACGAGGCGTAGACCACGGTCTTGGTGGTGGCACGGCTGATCCCTTCTGAGGTGGGCTCACAGTCGTACCCCTGGAATACGGCGATCCAGGTCGTGACGAAGGCGAACACCAGGCTCTTGATCAACCCGTTCAACACGTCGTCGGTAAAGGAAACACTGTTCTGCATATTGGCCCAGAACGAGCCTTCGTAGACGCCCAGCCAGTCCACTGCAACCCAGGAACCACCCCAGATACCGACCACGCTGAAGATCAGCGCCAGCAGCGGCAGCGAGATGAACCCGGCCCACAGGCGCGGCGCGACGATGTACTTGAGCGGGTCGACGCCGATCATTTCCAGGCTCGACAGCTGTTCAGTGGATTTCATGTTGCCGATCTCGGCGGTCAGCGCAGAACCCGCGCGGCCGGCAAACAGCAAGGCGGTCACCACCGGCCCGAGTTCTCGCAGCAGGGTCAGGGCAACCATCTGCCCGACCGCCTGCTCGGAGCCGTATTTGGTCAGGATGCTGTAACCCTGCAGGGCCAGCACCATGCCAATGAACACGCCGGAGACGACGATAATCGCCAGCGACAGCACGCCCACCGAGTACAACTGCTTGGTCAGCAGCTGGAAACCACCGCCAATGCCGCCACGCCCGATCAGCGCGTGGAACAGGAACAGACAGGAACGCCCGAGCACTGCCAGCACGTCGATCGCCGAGCGACCGAGCAGGCGAACCCGTTCGAGTAAGGATTTTCTGCGCATCAACGCGCTCCCAGCAGGTCGGCGCGGTAATCAGGCGCAGGAAAGTGGAAGGGAACCGGGCCGTCCGGATCGCCCTTCATGAACTGGCGAATACGCGGGTTGTCCGAGCCCATCAGTTCGTCGGGGGTGCCCTGCCCCAGCACCTGGCCATCACCGACCACGTAAATGTAGTCGGCAATGCTGGCGGTTTCGGCCAGGTCGTGGGAAACCACAATGCTGGTGATGCCCAACGCATCGTTGAGCAGGCGGATCAGGCGCACCAGCACACCCATGGCGATCGGGTCCTGGCCGACGAACGGTTCGTCGTACATGAGGATCTGCGGGTCCAGGGCAATCGCACGGGCGAGCGCCACCCGGCGCTTCATGCCGCCGGACAGCTCGTCGGGCATCAGGTCGATGGCGCCGCGCAGGCCGACGGCCTGCAGTTTCATCAACACGATGTCACGGATCATTTCTTCCGACAGCTGGGTATGCACGCGCAACGGGAAGGCGACGTTCTCGAACACATCAAGGTCGGTGAACAGCGCGCCACTCTGGAACAGCACGCCCATCTGCTTGCGCGCATCGAACAGATCGCTGCGCGACAGCGTCGGCAGGTTCTGCCCGGCGACCCATACCTCACCACCGGACGGGCGCAGCTGCGCGCCCATCAGGCGTAGCAAGGTGGTCTTGCCGCAACCCGATGGCCCCATGATGCCGGTGACCTTGCCGCGCGGGATACGTATGTCGACATTGCTGAAAATGCTGCGCGAACCGCGCTTGAAGGTAAGCCCCTTCAACTCGACCGCGTAGGCGCTATCCACACTCATCTAGACTCCTTGCTAGTGCAGCCTCGTCCTAATTGACGCCGGCCCTCTTCTTGAAGGCACACGCGCCCCTGGCAGGCCGAATAGCGGCGAACTATAGCACCGCTGACAGCGCCGCCCCAAGGCCGGGGAACGAGTCGTTCAGCCCTCAGACAGGCTTTGATGACATTCGTCACAGCAATCGAAAGGGTGAGGGTTTCTTTCATTGCGGCTATAATCGCCGCCTTTTCATCAGGCATTGCTTTTTCGACATGAGCCAATCCAGCGAGCTGATCCAATCCGCCCAACGCACCCTGCGCCTGGAACTCGAGGCCGTAGAGGCCCTGCTTGCGCGCATCGACGACAATTTCGTCAAGGCCTGCGAACTGATCCTGGCAAGCAAGGGCCGGGTCGTCGTGGTTGGCATGGGCAAGTCCGGGCACATCGGCAACAAGATCGCCGCCACCCTGGCCAGCACTGGCACGCCTGCGTTTTTCGTACATCCGGCCGAGGCCAGCCATGGCGATATGGGCATGATCACCCGCGACGATGTCATCCTGGCCCTGTCGAATTCCGGTAGCACTGCCGAAATCGTCACCCTGCTGCCCTTGATCAAACGCCTGGGCATCAAGCTGATCAGCCTCACCGGCAACCCGGACTCGCCCCTGGCCCAGGCCGCCGAGGTCAACCTCGACGCCCGTGTGGCCCAGGAAGCCTGCCCGCTGAACCTGGCGCCGACCTCCTCCACCACGGCATCGCTGGTACTGGGCGATGCCCTGGCGATCGCCCTGCTCGAAGCCCGCGGCTTCACCGCCGAGGACTTTGCCTTCTCGCACCCCGGTGGCGCGCTGGGCCGTCGCTTGCTGCTCAAGGTCGAGAATGTCATGCACAGCGGCGACGAGCTGCCTCAGGTGCCACGCGGCACCCTGCTCAAGGACGCCCTCCTTGAGATGTCTCGCAAAGGCCTGGGCATGACCGTGATCGTGGAGCCGAACGGCACACTGGCCGGGATTTTCACCGACGGCGACCTGCGCCGCAGCCTTGATCGCAACATCGACGTGCACACCACCCTGATCGACGAGGTGATGACCGTGCATGGCAAGACTGCCCGCGCCGAAATGCTCGCCGCCGAGGCCCTGAAAATCATGGAAGACCACAAGATCGGCGCCCTGGTGGTGGTGGACCGCGACGACCGGCCGACCGGTGCCCTCAACATGCATGACCTGCTGCGCGCCGGAGTGATGTAAATGAACCAGAACCTGATGCAACGCGGCAAGGCCATCAAGCTCGCCGTATTCGACGTCGATGGCGTGCTCACCGACGGTCGCCTGTATTTCCTCGAAGATGGCAGCGAGTTCAAGACCTTCAACACCCTCGACGGCCAGGGCATCAAGATGCTCATGGCCTCGGGTGTGACGACGGCGATCATCAGCGGGCGCAAGACGCCAGTGGTCGAGCGCCGGGCGAAGAACCTCGGTATTCCTCACCTTTACCAGGGCCGCGAGGACAAATTGGTGGTGCTTGACGGCCTGCTCGCCGAACTGGGCCTAAGCTATGATCAAGTCGCCTACCTGGGCGACGACCTGCCTGACCTGCCGGTGATTCGTCGCGTGGGCCTGGGCATGGCGGTGGCCAATGCCGCGCCGTTCGTTCGCCAGCACGCCCAAGGCGTAACCCAGGCTCGCGGCGGCGAAGGCGCCGCCCGTGAATTCTGCGAACTGATCATGCAGGCCCAGGGCACCCTGGACGCTGCCAACGCCAACTACCTGTAAGGCTGCCCATGTTCAGCAAGAAAGTCCGCAACGTTGCGCTGCTCGGGGTCATCGCCGCCCTGCTGGTGGCGATCGGCTACTGGAACGTCAGCCCGGAGAGCTTCCTCGACAAGCCGGTGAGCCAGGTCGATGACAGCGCCATCGACTACTACGCGACCAACGCCCACAGCCTGCAATTTCTGCCCGATGGCAAGCTGCAGTATGAAATGACCGCCGACAAGGTCGAGCACCTCAAGGCCAGCGAGATCACCCTGCTGACCACCCCCGACCTGCACATGTACCGTGGCACCGAGTACCCGTGGCACGTGCAGAGCGCCCGCGCCGAGGTCAACCCGGACGGCACCGAGGTCGAACTGATCGATAAGGTCCGCGTTGCCCGCATCGACGAAAAGCAGCGTGAGACCATCATTACCAGCTCACGCATGACTGTGTTCCCGCAGAAGCAATATGCGCAGACCGAGCAAGCCGTTAGAATCGACGGCGCCGGTGGCACAACTACGGGCAAAGGAATGAAAGCGTATTTGAAAGAAAGCAGGATGGACCTGCTCTCTAACGTAAGAGGACAGTATGAGGCTCGTTAAAACCCTCCCCCTTTTGCTCAGCCTGAGCGCAGCACTGGGAAGCGCGAGCGCCTTCGCACTGCCGAACGACCGTGATCAGCCGATCCGCATCCAGGCCGACCAGGCCCACCTGGATGACAAGCAAGGCGTAGCCACCTACACCGGCGACGTGGTCATTACTCAGGGCTCGATGATGATCAAAGGCAACACCGTGACCATCACCCGCTCCGCCTCCGGCGACATCGATGTGGTGACCTCGGTGGGCAACCTGGCCTACTTCGAGCAGCAGCAGAGCGCAGCCAAGCCAGACAAGATGAAAGGCTGGGGCGTGACTATTCAGTACCAGTCGCAGAAGGACCTGGTGATTCTCACCGACCGCGCCAAGGTCGAGAACGAAGGCAACACCACCGAAGGCGAGAAGATCGTCTACAACACCCAGACCCAGGTGGCAACCGCCGGCCGTGGTGGCAACGTGACTACACCGCGTCAGCGTATCGACATGGTGATCCAGCCCAAGAAGAAGGCCGAGTAAATGGCAACCCTCAAAGCCCAGCACCTGGCCAAGAGCTACAAGGGTCGGCAGGTCGTGCGCGATGTCAGCCTGTCGATCGACAGTGGCCAGATCGTCGGCCTGCTCGGCCCCAACGGCGCCGGCAAGACCACCTGCTTCTACATGATCGTCGGCCTGGTCCAGGCTGAGCAAGGGCGCGTGCTGATCGACAACCTCGATGTCAGCCACCAGCCCATGCATGGTCGTGCTCGCGCCGGTATCGGCTACCTGCCGCAGGAAGCCTCGATCTTCCGCAAGCTGTCGGTAGCCGATAACATCATGGCGATCCTCGAGACCCGCAAGGAGCTCGACCGCGATGGCCGCCGCAAGGAGCTGGAGAGCCTGCTGCAGGAGTTCCACATCAGCCACATTCGCGACAACCTCGGCATGAGCCTCTCGGGTGGCGAACGCCGCCGTGTCGAGATCGCCCGAGCCCTGGCGACCGCACCCAAGTTCATCCTGCTGGACGAACCCTTCGCCGGCGTCGACCCGATTTCCGTCGGCGACATCAAGCAGATCATCCACCACCTCAAGACCAAGGGCATCGGCGTACTGATCACCGACCACAACGTGCGTGAGACGCTGGATATTTGCGAAACCGCCTATATCGTCAATGATGGCCGACTGATCGCCGAAGGCGATGCCGAAACCATCCTGGCCAACGACCTGGTCAAAGAGGTTTACCTGGGTCACGAGTTCCGACTCTGACCCCGGGACGCACCTGGAGCACTGGCAAATCGCCCGTATTGGGGTTTAAGTTGTTACGGTGCTCTAGGCAAACGCTACAATTTAAGGCATAAAACTTGCTTGAAATGGCGCTCCGGCGCCCTCGTGTAGTGGATGGCGCATGCGCGCCGGCGAACAAGGTATTAAGCCCCTGCCATGAAACCATCGCTCGTCCTAAAAATGGGCCAGCAACTGACGATGACTCCTCAGTTGCAACAGGCCATCCGCCTCCTCCAGCTCTCCACCCTGGACCTCCAACAGGAAATCCAGGAAGCGCTGGAGTCCAATCCGATGCTCGAACGTCAGGAAGACGGCGAAGACTTCGACAACAGCGATCCGATGGCGGACAACGCCGAAAACAAGCCGGCCGCCGAAGTCCAGGACAACAGCTTCCAGGAAAGCACTTCAAGTGCCGAAAACCTGGAGGACGGTGAGTGGAGCGAGCGAATCCCCAACGAGCTACCGGTCGATACCGCCTGGGAAGACATCTACCAGACCAGCGCCAGCAGCCTGCCAAGCAACGATGATGACGAGTGGGACTTCACCACCCGCACATCGGCCGGCGAGAGCCTGCAAAGCCACCTGTTGTGGCAACTGAACCTGGCACCGATGTCCGACACCGATCGCCTGATCGCCGTCACCCTGATCGACAGCATCAATGGCCAGGGCTACCTGGAAGACACCCTCGAAGAAATCTGCGCCGGTTTCGACCCTGAACTGGATATCGAGCAGGACGAGGTCGAAGCGGTGCTGCACCGCATCCAGCAATTCGAGCCTGCCGGCATTGCTGCACGCAACCTTGGCGAATGCCTGCTACTGCAACTGCGCCAGCTACCGGCCAGCACACCTTGGATGGCCGAGGCCAAACGCCTGGTCACCGACTTCATCGACTTGCTTGGCAGCCGCGATTACAGCCAACTGATGCGGCGCATGAAGATCAAGGAAGACGAGCTGCGCCAAGTCATCGAACTGGTGCAAAGCCTCAACCCGCGCCCCGGCTCACAGATCGAATCGAGCGAGCCCGAGTACGTGGTGCCCGACGTCATCGTGCGCAAGGACAGTGACCGCTGGCTGGTGGAACTGAACCAGGAAGCCATCCCGCGGCTGCGCGTCAACCCGCAGTACGCAGGCTTTGTCAGGCGCGCCGACACCAGCGCCGACAACACCTTCATGCGCAACCAACTGCAGGAAGCGCGCTGGTTCATCAAGAGCCTGCAGAGCCGCAACGAAACCCTGATGAAGGTCGCCACGCAGATCGTCGAGCATCAACGCGGCTTCCTCGACCATGGCGACGAAGCGATGAAGCCTTTGGTCCTGCATGACATTGCCGAAGCCGTGGGCATGCACGAGTCGACCATTTCGCGGGTTACCACGCAGAAATACATGCACACGCCTCGCGGCATCTACGAACTGAAATACTTTTTCTCAAGCCACGTCAGCACCGCCGAAGGCGGAGAATGCTCGTCCACGGCGATCCGCGCGATCATCAAGAAACTGGTTGCGGCGGAAAATCAGAAAAAGCCATTGAGTGACAGCAAGATCGCTGGTTTACTGGAGGCACAAGGCATCCAGGTAGCCCGTCGCACCGTCGCCAAGTACCGCGAGTCTCTCGGCATTGCACCGTCGAGCGAGCGCAAGCGACTGATGTAGCCCCTGGGGTGTGCCACAGCGTTTTTGGGGCAGGTGCAAGACTTGCCTCTTTATGCACGGGCAATAAAGGAGAAGCTGTATGCAAGTCAATATCAGTGGACAGCATGTAGAAGTCACCCAGCCGCTGCGCGAATACGTGCTTGAAAAGCTCGCCCGCTTGGAGGGTCACTTCGACAAGATCACCAATGTGACTGTCATCATGAAAGTCGAGAAGCTGCAGCAAAAGGTCGAAGCGACCCTGCAGATTCCAGGCGGCGAAGTGGTTGCCAACGCCGAACACGAAGACATGTATGCAGCAATTGACGCCTTGACCGACAAGCTCGACCGCCAACTGAAAAAACACAAGGAAAAACAGCAAAGCCTGCTGCAAGGTGCAGCTGCTCGCTGATCCCCCTCATCCATGATCCGACTTGAAACCATCCTGACCCCCGGCCGTTCCCTCGTGAACGTGCCGGGCGGCAGTAAGAAGCGCGCCCTCGAAAAGGTCGCCACCGTCATCGCCGAACAAGTGCCAGAGTTGGAGATGCAAGACGTCTTCGAAAAACTGGTCGCCCGTGAAAAACTCGGTTCGACCGGGTTCGGCAACGGCATCGCCATCCCCCACTGCCGTCTCCACGGATGTACCGCTCCGGTCAGCGCATTGCTGCACCTGGAAGCGCCGATCGAATACGACGCCATCGATGGCGCGCCTGTGGACCTGCTGTTTGTCCTGCTGGTGCCCGAAGCTGCCACCGATGCGCACCTGGAACTGCTGCGCCAGATCGCCAGCATGCTCGATCGCAAAGAGGTTCGTGATCGTCTGCGTGCCGCCAGCAGTAACGAGGCCCTGTACCAGGTTGTCCTGGACGTACAGAACGAGCACTGAACATGCGCCTGATCATCGTCAGCGGCCGGTCCGGCTCCGGCAAGAGCACCGCCCTCGATGTCCTGGAAGACAACGGTTTCTATTGCATCGACAACCTGCCCGCCGGGTTGCTACCGCAGTTGGCGGAAAATGCGTTGATCAATACCGAATTGCTGCAACCCAAGGTGGCCGTGTCGATTGACGCGCGCAACCTGCCCAGCCACCTGACGCGTTTCCCCGAGCTGCTCGAAGGAGCGCGTGCCCGGCATATCAAGTGCGACGTTCTGTACCTGGACGCCGACGAAGACACGCTGCTCAAACGCTTCTCCGAGACCCGTCGGCGCCACCCGCTGACCAATGCCAACCGCTCCCTGGCAGAAGCGATCCGTGTGGAAAGCGATATGCTGGGGCCGATCTCGGACCTGGCTGACCTGAAGATCGACACCACCAGCCTCAATCTTTATCAACTGCGTGATTCGATCAAGCTGCGCCTGCTCAACCAGCCCGAGCCCGGTACCGCGTTCCTGGTCGAATCGTTCGGCTTCAAGCGTGGCATGCCGGTCGATGCTGACCTGGTGTTCGACGTGCGCTGCCTGCCCAACCCGTACTGGAAGCCCGAGCTGCGCGAGCACTCCGGCCTCGATCAACCCGTGATCGACTACCTCGCCGCCCAGCCGGATGTCGAAGACATGTTCAACGACATTTCCAGCTACCTGCTCAAATGGCTACCCCGCTTCGCCGCCAGCAACCGCGCCTATGTCACCATCGCCATCGGCTGCACCGGCGGCCATCACCGGTCGGTGTACCTGACCGAACGCCTTGGCCAGTTGCTGCAGCAATCACTGAAAAACGTCCAGGTCCGCCACCGCGACCTCTAGCCCACAGGATCTGCCTCACGATGCCCGCCCGCGAAATCACCATCATCAACAAGCTGGGCCTGCATGCCCGGGCGGCGGCCAAGTTCGTCGGCGTGGCCGGGCGTTTTCCTTGCCAGGTCCGGGTAGGCCGTGCGCCAGACAAGCTGGTGGACGGCAAGAGCATCATGGCGGTGATGATGCTCGCGGCGGGTAAAGGCACCCAGGTGCACCTGCTAACCGAAGGCGAACAGGACAATGACGCGCTGGACGCATTGGTTGAACTGATCAACAACTACTTCGACGAAGGCGAGTAGGGAACGCTGGGGCTCGCCACAACACGTTCAGCGCCTGTGAGACCGAGCACCGCCCGCGCGGCGCATCGCGAGCAAGCTCGCTCCTACATCCGTTTCGGGCCAATTATTCCTGTGGCATTGGCGCGCGCGCCCTTGGCGTATGGCACGAATATCGTGTCGTGAAAACAAGGCGGTCGCGCACGTTGGCGTAGGCGTAACTGGCCCGAAACGGATGTAGGAGCGAGCTTGCTCGCGATGCGCCGCGCGGGCGGCGCTCGGTCTTACAGGCGCAGACAATCTCCCGCCGAGCCATTGCGACCACGCCGCGATCGGTATCGGTGCGATAAATTCAAGACATCGCCGTATCCATCACCATCATCAGGCAAAAGCCGATACATAGCCCCAGACTGGCCAAGCGGTGATGCCCATTGCTGCGCGACTCGGGGATGATTTCCTGGGTCACCACCAGCAGCATCGCCCCTGCGGCACACGCCAAACCCAACGGCAGCAGCAGCTCGGCAATGTTGACCAGCCAAGCGCAGATCACCGCCGCCACGGGTTCGACCAGGCCTGAGGCGGCACCGATCAGGAATGCCTTGAATCGCGGCATGCCCGCCCCCGCCAACACCAGCGCAATCACCAGGCCCTCGGGCACATCCTGTAAGGCGATGCCCATGGCCAGGCTGTCGGCATCGGCCATGCCACCACCCGCTGACACGCCAATGGCCATGCCTTCAGGAATGTTGTGGGCGATGATGGCGATGACGAACAGCCAGATTCGCGCGGCGATCACTGGCTGGTTATCCGTGCCGACCAAGGCTTCCGGCGAGGCGCCGGAGACCTTGAGGTCGACCAGAAACAGGCACAAGGCGCCGAACATCAGGCCAAAGCTGATCAGCCCTCCCGCGCCCCAGGGGCTGAAGCCGATGCCCTGGGCCGCTTCCAGCCCAGGAATGATCAGGGAGAATGCGGTAGCCGCCAGCATCACACCCGCGCCAAAACCCAGCAGCGTGTCGGCCAAAGCCACCGGCATGTTACGAATGACCAACACCGGTACCGCGCCCAGGGCTGTCCCCAACGCGCACAGTGCGCCCCCCTCGAGGGCGCGCAGCATACGTGGTTCCAGGCCCAGCCAGGCAATGCCCTGCGCCAGCAGCAATGCTGTGCCAACCAGCAGCAGCAAGGTTCCTATCGCCAGGCGAAACAGACGCACGCTGCTGACGGACAACACCTGTGAACGCATACCGGATCGACTCACTTCAAGGCTTCGAGATAACGACGTTCCACTTCCGCCCAGTCGACGACGTTGTAGAAGGCACCGATGTATTCAGGGCGACGGTTCTGGTATTTGAGGTAGTAGGCGTGCTCCCACACATCCAGCCCCAGGATCGGCGTGTTGCCGTGCATCAGCGGGCTGTCCTGGTTGCCGCTGCTTTCAACCACCAGCTTGTTGTCCGGGGTGACGCTGAGCCAGGCCCAGCCGCTGCCAAAGCGGGTCAGCGCAGCCTTGGTGAACGCATCCTTGAAGGCGTCGAAACCACCGAGCTCGGCCTCGATCGCCTTGGCTACCTGACCTTGCGGCTCGCCGCCACCCTGTGGCGCCATCACGGTCCAGAACAGCGAGTGATTGGCGTGGCCGCCCCCCTGGTTGATCACGGCAGCCTGCAGTTTCTCCGGCAATTGCTTGACCGCGGCTACCAACTGCTCCACTGGCCACTCGGCCCATTCGCTGCCTTCGATGGCGGCGTTGAGGTTGTTGATGTAGGTCTGGTGATGCTTGCTGTGGTGAATCTCCATGGTCTGGGCATCAATGTGCGGTTCCAGCGCATCGTAGGCATAGGGCAATGCGGGCAAGGTATGTGGCATGTCAGTGGATTCCGTAAGCATGGGTTCTGGGCGTCACGTCTGCCTTGGCGGCCAGTTCGCTGGCCTCGGGTGCGTGACGGTTGAGCAGGCGCTCGGTACGCGGGTACTGACCGTACTCGTCGATAAAATTCAGCAATTCGGTGTAGGTGCGCCCACTGTGGCGCAGCGCCGCATCCCGCAGCGCCTGGGGCAGGCGAGCCTCCTGGCTGGCCTGAAGCAAGCGCTGATGCGCAGCGCACAGGTAGTCGGCGCTCTCGTGCGGCTGGTTCAGGCGCAGGTGCAGGTCGGCCAGGTTGTGATGGGCGATGACAAACACCGCCACCGCTTCGTCGACGTCATGCCAGCGCTCGAACAGCACCTGGGCCAACGCCAAGGCCTGCAGGTAGTGTTCCCGTGCATCGACCCACTCACCCTGCTCGAACAGGCGATTGGCAGTTTCCGTGGTACGTTTCCAGTGCTGCATGGCTTATCTCCTGGGCGGTGACGCAGGGTCAGATGCCGCCAGCGGTGAGTTTCTCCGGGTCCAGCAGCGCTTCCAACTGGTCGCGCGACAAGTCGGTATGCTCCAGTGCCACGTCGATGATCGGGCGGCCCTGCTTGTACGCGGTCTTGGCGATTTCGGCGGCCTTGAGGTAGCCGATGATCGGGTTCAGCGCAGTGACCAGGATCGGGTTGCGCGCCAGGGCCTCCTTGAGCTTGCTTTCATTAACCTTGAAGGTGGCGATGGCCTTGTCGGCCAGCAGACGGCTGACGTTGGCCATCAACTCGATGCTTTCCAGCAGGTTGCGGGCGATCACCGGCAACATCACGTTCAGCTCGAAGTTGCCCGACTGGCCGGCGATCGCGATGGTCGCGTCATTGCCGATCACCTGCGCGGCAACCATGGCAGTGGCTTCCGGGATCACCGGGTTGACCTTGCCTGGCATGATCGAAGAGCCTGGTTGCAGGCCCTGCAGTTCGATCTCGCCGAGGCCGGCCAACGGACCGGAGTTCATCCAGCGCAGGTCGTTGGCAATTTTCATCAGCGCCACGGCGGTGGTCTTGAGCTGTCCCGAAAGGGCTACTGCAGTGTCCTGCGAACCGATCAGAGCAAACAGGTTGTGCCCGGGGGTGAACTCAACCTGGGTCAGGCCACTCAGCTGACGCGCGAAACCGGCAGCGAATTGCGGATGGGCATTGATGCCGGTACCCACGGCGGTGCCGCCCTGGGCCAGCGCCTGCAGGCTCGGCAGGGTTGCCTCGATGTGCGCCTGCGCACCGTTGATTTGCGCTGCCCAGCCGTCGAGTACCTGGCTCATGCGCACGGGCATGGCGTCCATCAGGTGGGTGCGGCCGGTCTTCACAAACGGGTGCACCTGCGCCGACTTGGCCTCGATCACTTGCACCAGATGACGCAAAGCCGGCAGCAGCTGCTCATGCAGCGCCAGGGCAGCACTGACGTGGATGGTGGTCGGGATGATGTCGTTGCTGCTTTGGCCACAGTTCACATGGTCGTTGGCATTGACCGTATCACCGAGCACTCGGCTGGCCAGGGTGGCAATCACCTCGTTGGCGTTCATGTTCGAGCTGGTGCCGGAACCGGTCTGGAACACATCCACCGGGAAGTGCTGGATGAAATCTTGCGCCAGCAGTTGTTCGACCGCCTTGACGATGGCTTGGCCCTGCTCGGCGGTCACCTGCTCCAGCTCGATGTTGGCCTTGGCCGCTGCGGCCTTGGCCAGCAGCAATGCGCGAATGAACTGGGCCGGCATGCGCTGGCCGCTGATCGGGAAGTTGTCGACCGCGCGCTGGGTCTGGGCGCCATACAGGGCCTCGGCAGGCACCTGCAGCTCACCCATGCTGTCACGCTCGATACGGGTATTACTCATCGTCTAATCCTTGCATCAGTTCATCGGGAGAAATCGAAGGCAGCAGCACGCAGTTGGCCAATTGCAGGGCGTAGGGCTGCCAGCGCTGGTTTTGTTCGCGGCGGTCGAGGTTGCGCAGGTCCAGTAATGGTCGCCAGGCCTGGTCCAGGCACAAGCAGCGCCAGTGCCAGGGCAACATGCGATCGCAGGCGGTATCCAGCAGCAGGCGGAAGGCGGTCAGGGCCACCGTCCATGGCGAGGTTTCGGTGCAGCACACCAGGTAGCGGCCTTCGGCCAGGTAATGCTCGATCAGACGTGGCTCATCGGGCTCGAGCGCGCAGCGAATGCGCCGGCTGAGCCAGCGCCAGTTTTCCAGGTAGGGCAACTCGTGGAGGACAGATTTCATGAACACCATCGCCAAGCAACTGGGTAATGATATTCATTATTAAGTGATAAATAGAATCACTTCAAGTGGGCATCGACCAAAGCAGGGAGGTATGGCGCATAAAAAAACCCGGCGCTAGGGCCGGGTTCTCTCAATCAGTTTGAAACAAACGGTGGCTATACCGCCCTCTTCGCGGGCAAGCCCGCTCCCACAGGGATCGCACCACATGCGAAAAATGTGCAGTACCCGCAAGCGGCCAGCGCAGGTTACCTGTCAGCTCCCGGCAACGGTCATCCGCTCGATCAACACAGAGCCTGTGTGAATGTTGCTTCGCGTCTCAAGATCGTTACCGATCGCGACAATTTGCTGGAACATGTCCTTCATGTTCCCGGCGATGGTCACTTCCTGAACCGCATGCTGGATCTCGCCATTTTCGACCCAGAAGCCTGCGGCACCGCGTGAGTAATCGCCCGTCACCATGTTCAGGCCATGCCCCATCAGCTCGGTCACCAGCAAGCCACGCCCCATGCGGCGGATCAAGGCAGCCTGGTCTTCGATGCCGTGGGTAACATACAGGTTGTGCACGCCGCCGGAGTTGGCTGTGCTCGGCAGGCCGAGCTTGCGCCCAGAATAAGTGCCCAGCAGGTACGACACCAGCTCGCCTTTGTCGACGAACGGCTTGGCGTAAGTCGCCAAGCCGTCACCGTCGAACGCAGCACTGCCCAACGCGCGAGGAATAAGTGGGCGCTCATCCAGCGTCAGCCAGCTTGGGAACAGGCGCTGGCCAAGGGTGCCTTCAAGGAACGACGACTTGCGGTACAGATTGCCGCCGGAAATGGCCGACAGGAAGCTGCCGAACAGGCCGCCGGCGAGCTCTGCAGAGAACAGCACCGGCACTTCGCACGTTGGCACCGGGCGCGCCCCGAGGCGGCTGGCCGCACGCTGGGCTGCACGCTGGCCGATACTGCGCGGATCGGCCAGCAAGTTGCCCTGACGGTTCACGTCATACCAGTAGTCGCGCTGCATCTGCCCTTCGCCCTCGGCGATCATCACGCAGCTCAGGCTGTGTCGGGTCGATGCATAGCCACCGATGAAACCGTGGCTGTTGCCATACACCCGGCACCCTTGATGGGTGTTGAGCGTAGTGCCATCGGCGTTGAGGATGCGCGGATCGGCGTCGAACGCCGCAGCCTCGCAGGCCAGGGCCATCTCGATCGCCTTCTCGGGTTCGATATCCCAGTCGTGGTAAAGGTCCAGGTCCGGGATGTCGCGGGCCATCAGCGCCGCGTCGGCCAGACCGGAGCATTCGTCTTCAGACGTGTGTTTGGCGATAGCCAGGGCTGCGGCAACGGTCTCGCGGATCGCCTCGGGGCCACTCGCCGAGGTACTGGCCGAGCCTTTGCGCTGGCCGACATAGAGGGTGATGCCAAAGCCCTGGTCACGGTTGAACTCGACCGTTTCGACCTCGCGCTGGCGCACCGTGGTGGACAGGCCCTGCTCCAGCGACACCGCCACTTCGCAGGCACTGGCCCCCTGGCGACGCGCTTCGGCGATGATCGCTTCGACCTGCTCCTGCAATGCTGGCAGGTCTTTGGGGCCTACGCTCTGGACTGCACTCATGGTTCTCTCCACTCAAATTCTGCGTTCGGCGAGGGTCATTCTACGACCGGGCCGGACAAGCGGCCCCCGACTGGTTATCATGGCGGCGATTTCTAGCGGACTGCCACCATGGTTGATTCAAACGACGCCTACGACGGCGAAAAAAGCAAAACCCAGATCAAGCGCGAACTGCATGAGCTGGTTGAACTCGGCGAGCGCCTCACGACGCTCAAGGCCGACACTCTGGCGCGTCTGCCGTTGACCGACGAGCTACGCAAGGCGCTGGCCGAGGCCAGCAAGCACACCGCTCACGGCGCCCGTAAACGCCACATGTCGTTCGTCGGCAAGCTGATGCGTGTCCAGGACCTGGACGCTATCCATGCCCTGCTCGAACAGATGGACAGCTCGACCCGCCAGTACAACGAGCGTTTCCACGGCCTGGAACGCTGGCGCGACCGGCTCATCGACGGTAATGACGAAGACCTCGAGCGTTTCGTCAATGAATACCCCGATACCGATCGCCAGCAACTGCGCTCGCTGATCCGCCATGCCCAGCACGAAAAAGCGCGGAACAAACCGCCTGCTGCTGCGCGCAAGGTGTTCAAGTACATCCGCGACCTCGACGAGTTACAGCGCGGGCTACGTTGATCGGCCTGGGGCCGCTTTGCGGCCCATTCGCAGCGCAAGGCTGCTCCCACAAGGAGCGTGTGCACCTGTAGGAGCAGCCTAGTGCTGCGAAAGGACCGCACGCGGTCCCCAAAGCCATCACGCCCCGGTACCGCCAACCGTGATCGCGTCCAGCTTCAATGTCGGCTGCCCTACCCCTACCGGTACCGACTGCCCATCCTTGCCACACGTGCCCACGCCACTGTCCAATGCCAGGTCGTTACCGACCATCGACACCCGGCTCATGGCCTCCGGCCCGTTGCCAATCAGGGTCGCACCCTTGACCGGCGCGGTGATCTTGCCGTCCTCGATCAGGTAGGCCTCACTGGTTGAGAACACGAATTTGCCGCTGGTGATATCCACCTGACCACCACCCAGGTTGGCGCAGTAGATGCCTTTTTTCACCGAGGCGATGATTTCCTGCGGGTCACTTTCACCGGCGCGCATGTAGGTGTTGGTCATGCGTGGCATCGGCAGATGGGCGTAGGATTCGCGGCGGCCGTTACCTGTCACGGCCATGCCCATCAGGCGGGCGTTCAATTTGTCCTGCATGTAGCCTTTGAGCACGCCATTCTCGATCAGGGTGGTGCACTCGGTCGGGGTGCCTTCGTCATCCACGCTCAGCGAACCACGGCGGCCCTCAAGGGTGCCGTCGTCGACGATGGTGCACAGCTTCGACGCCACGAGCTCACCCATGCGGCCACTGAACGCCGAGCTGCCCTTGCGGTTGAAGTCGCCTTCCAGGCCATGGCCAACCGCCTCATGCAACAGCACGCCCGACCAGCCTGACCCCAGCACCACTGGCAAGGTGCCCGCCGGCGCAGGGATCGCCTCCAGGTTCACCAGCGCCTGACGCAACGCTTCACGGGCATAGCCCATGACTTTCTCTTCAGTGAAGAAGCGGTAGTCGGTACGCCCACCGCCCCCCTGACCACCGCGCTCGCGGCGGCCATTCTGTTCGACGATGACGCTGACGTTGAAGCGCACCAGCGGGCGCACGTCGGCGGCCAGGCTGCCATCGGCGGCGGCGATGAGAATCCGCTCCCAGACCCCGGCCATGCTCACGCTGACCTGCTGGATACGCGGGTCCAACGCGCGGGTTGCGGCGTCGACACGCTTGAGCAGGTCGACCTTTTCAGCGCGGCTGAGCACGTCCAAGGGGTTGTCCGGCGCATACAGGGCCGTCACATCCTGGCTGCGGAACGCCTGGACTTTACCGTTCTGCCCGGCACGCGAGATGGAACGCGCGGCGCGGGCCGCCGAGGTCAGGGCTTCCAGGTTGATGGCGTTGCTGTAGGCGAAGCCGGTCTTTTCACCGGACTGGGCACGCACGCCCACGCCTTGGTCGAGGTTGAAGCTGCCCTCTTTGACGATGCCGTCCTCCAGCGCCCAGGTTTCCGAGATCTGGCCCTGGAAATACAGGTCGGCGGCATCGATGCCTGGGCCTGCCAACTCACCCAGCACAGCCTGCAGGCTGTCCAGGGTCAATCCGCCTGGGGCCAGGAGCTGCTCGCTGACGGTGGATAACATCTGGCTCATAGTCACTCCGAGGTGTGCGCAGGCCGCAAGGCGTCCTGCGAGAAAAAGCGCCGGTGCGAAACCACCGGCATGCGCGCCCGAATGGACGCTTGTTCATCAATGTCGCGCTCGGCGAGCAATACCGCTTCGCCCTGCGCCTGTTGCGCAACGATCCGCCCCCAGGGGTCGACGATCGCTGCATGGCCGTGGGTTTCCCGTGGCCCTGGATGGGTGCCGCCCTGCGCTGCGGCCAACAGGTAACACTGGGTCTCGATGGCACGCGCGCGAATCAGCACGTCCCAGTGCGCCGCACCCGTCACCGCGGTAAACGCGGCAGGCGCGGTGATCAGCTCTGCCCCAGCTGCGCGCAATGCACTGTACAGCTCGGGGAAGCGCAGGTCATAGCATACGCTCAGGCCCAGGCGCCCCACCGGGGTATCGGCCACGACCACCTGCGCGCCATGGGCATAGTCGTCGGACTCACGGTAGCGCCCCCGGTTGTCGGCGACGTCCACGTCGAACAGGTGCAATTTGTCGTAGCGCGCCGCCACTTCACCCTGTTCATCGATCAGCAGCGAGCAGGCATGGGCCTTGGCATCAGGCTGGCCGACCGGTGGCAGAGGCAAGGTGCCGGCAACAATCCATAACCTGAGGTCACGAGCGGTGCGTTTCAACCAGGGCAGGATCGGCCCCTCTCCCAACGCTTCGGCCCGCCCGATCGCGGCGGCATCCTTGCGCCCCATCGCGGCGAAGTTTTCTGGCAGCACGGCCAGCCGCGCGCCACCGAACGCCGCCTGCTCAAGCAGGGCGCCGGCACGCTGGAGGTTGGCCAGCACGTCGTCCTGGCTGACCATCTGGATCACCGCTGCCTTCATGGAGACTCCTAGCGCGATTTCTCGAAAGGTTTCACAAATGTGATTCTAGGCTCTTTCCACGGCCCTTCGACGCGGTAGTGCACACTGGCAAAGCGCGATACCCGGTCACCGATCAACCGATCGACCAGAAACAGCGCGCCCCCCACCGCTGGCGCCCCGACGATCAACGCCGCCAGGGGCAGGTTGTTGGTCACCGGCAGGCTAACCTGCAAGTTGGCATCCACCCGGTCACGGACCAGGTCCAGGGTGCCGTCGAGCTCAAAATTGCTCGAAGGGCCGGTTACGGTAATCGGCTCGCGGGTCACGTACACACCATTGCTGGCCACCAGCAGGCCCTTGACCCGGTCATAGGCCAGGCCTTTGTCGAACAGGTCGGAGAAGTCCAGGCGCAGGCGGCGGCCAATGGAGTTGAAGTTGAGCAGGCCG
Source organism: Pseudomonas sp. E1MeOHC2 (assembly GCF_058745025.1). Classification (NCBI taxonomy): domain Bacteria; kingdom Pseudomonadati; phylum Pseudomonadota; class Gammaproteobacteria; order Pseudomonadales; family Pseudomonadaceae; genus Pseudomonas; species Pseudomonas sp. E1MeOHC2. The sequence continues at coordinate 3,395,497 of NZ_CP196675.1, read as the reverse complement.
AACACACGCAAGGCCTGGGCACTGCCCTCGACCTCGACGAACTGGCCGGTACGCAATGCGGCGTCCATGCTCCCGGAGAAGCGGTTCAGGCCCACCCAGGCAGGCGAGCCGGGCCAGCGGCCATCGACATCCAGGCGGAAATCGCGGCTGGTCACGGTAGGCGCGAAGCCCCAGGCCTTGAGCACATCGGCCAGATTCTTGCCGTCCAGGCGCCCTTTGTACCAACTGCTGCTGCTGCCTGGCTCGCCTTCCCAGCCACCCCCGCCGTCAATACGCAGGCCTTTGAAATCAAGGTCGATATCATCTGCCGAAACGCCACGTGCGGTCGGGCGCAGCTTGATCGATGCACTACCGAACAAGTCGTCGCCGCGATAAAGCTTGTCAATGGTCAGGTCCAGGGCAGGCACCTTGCGGGGGTCGAACGATGCCAGCGGGTCGGGCCCCTCCTCGGCCTGCGCCTGGGCCGGGTCGGCCGCCGGCAGGCGCAAGGTCTGCAAGCGAACCGACATAGGCGCGGCCTTGGCGTCAGGCACGCGCGCATTGCCGATGACTTCCTTGCTGTCCAGGCGCAGGTCCCACGCCGGGCCACCACGGGCCAGGCGCACCACCGCCTGGTTCAGGTCCATGCCGAAGGCCTTGAGCTGACCAATGCTCAGGTCAACGCTTTGCAGGTTCTGCCGGGCACTGCCTCCGGGGTCATCGCCGCCCAGGCTGGCCATTTGCGCCTGCCAAGGCGCGAGGTCCAGGGTTTCCAGGCGACCGCGCACCCGCAGCCCCTGGCCCGCCGGCACTTGCGCCTGGCCTGCACCCAGCAGCAGCTCACCACGGCCTTGGGCCAGTTTGTCGGCGGGCGCGGCATAGGCGAAGCGCGCAAGGCCGGCATAGCTGGCGTCGAAACGCCGCTCCTGGCCTTCGAGGTTCATGCTGAAACGGCTGTCGCGGGTATCCGCCGCGGCCTTGCCGAAAGGTGCCGGCAAGTCGATGGCCAAGCCCTTGAGCGACGAGTTGACGCTGAGGCTGTTGTCCCGGCTACCCAGGTTGACCTGCAACTGATAGGGCAGCTCGCCCGAGGCAGGCAACGCCTGCTTGAACTGCAGCCAGTCGGTCAGCGCTTTCAACGCAACCTGGCCATTGGCGTTGATCCGGGTCTGCATCTGCCCAGGCCCGCCCTCGGCGACGATCTGCGCGGTTACCGGCTTGCCGAATGCCTGCAGGCTGATGCCCTTGCCGCTCAGGCCCTTGTCGAAATCGAAGTTGAAGTCCCCCTTCAGGCGGCTCAGTTCCAGGCTCGGGGGGGCCACCTTGAGGCGGGCGTCAGCGGTGGCGAACGCCACCTCAACCTTGGGCCGCTCCCCGTGTGCCAGGGGGATATCGAGCTTGACCTTGCCCTTGAGCGGGCCCTCGCCCTCCCAGCCAGCGAAGATTTCGCCCGTGCCAATCGGGGCTTCCTTGAGAATTTTCAGGCCATCACCCAGGCTGCCGTCGAAATCGCCATCGAGGTACAGGTGGCTGTGCTGGTCGCCGTCGACGTGGGGGATATCGACACTGACGTCACTGACCTTGGTGTCGAGCAACAGGCCATGGTGGGCCTTGATGCGCACACCGCTGTCCTCAATCAGCACATCGCCATCAACCTGCTGCACTTGCGGCCAGCCGGGCTGGAAGTCCAGCGCCGCATCGCGCACCTTGAAGAACAGGCTGATACTGCGGGCCTGCGGGGCGGCGCCGTGGTTCAGCGAACCCTGGTACTGGAAGTAGCCCTCATCCACGGTGCCCTTGACGATCGCACTGCGCAGCCATTCGTCGAGGGCCGGGCTCAGCACTTCGGGCAAGTACTTAGCCGTGTAGCGACCATCGCCGTCGGTCAAGCCGACCCGCAGGTCCATGTAGTCCTCGCGGCCCTCTTCGAACAGCAGGCGGATAAGGAAGTCACCGGCGATCTTGCCCTCCTCGCCCAGCACCTTGAGGTAGGGCGCGACGAGGGTGAAGCCTTCCTTGTCGAGGGCCCAGGTCAGGCGGGCATTGGCCTGCAGGTAATGCCAAGGTTTGGCGAAAATCGGGTACAGGTGCAGCATGAAGGCGTCAGTATCGAGCCGCAGTTCTCCATGGCCCAGGTCGCCACTGATGCTGCCACTGACGTTACCGGCCGCCGGGGCACCGTGATAGGCATTGAAACCGACCTTTTCCAGGTTGGCGGCAAATTGCAGACGCTGGTCGCCCTCGGCCTTGGGCCGCGCCTCCAGGCGTACGTTGCGCAGCGCACCGGTGACCTTCAGGCCATCGACCACCGCCATGAGGTTGTCCGGCAGCGGCGCCAGGGCATCGATCACCGGGGTCAAAGGGGTGAGGTCGAGGCGGTCGGCCTGCACTTCCCAGCGTTCTTCCGCGGGATTCTGGCCTGGGCGCTGACGCAACTGAAGGTGGGATTCCCATCGGGTCTTGCCGATATTCATGGCCAGGGAATCGACCACCACGTCAAAACCTTGTTCGTTGCGCTGGAACCAGGCGGCCAGCGCCAGGTTGTCCAGGGTGGCGGCCTTGCGCTCGGCATAGGCCCCTTTAAGCTGGGGAGCATTGAGCCGGACCACCGCTTGTTGCAATTGGCCTTTGCGCCAATCGACCCAGAACTCGCCCCCCGCACGCAGCGCCTCGGCATGCCACTGGCCTAGCAGGCGCGGCGGCAGCCAGCGTGCCCAATCACTCTGTGGCAGGCTCAGGTAGGCTGCAACCTCACCGTCGCGCCAGGCTTCGGCCGACGCGCGGCTGCGCAGGTTCAATGCCAGGGGCTGGCCGTCAGGCAGGGTTGCGCGCAGGTCCAGGGCCTGACGCGAAGCACCGGCCTGCAGGCCCGCGCTCACATAGGTCAAGGTCAAAGGGTCGCGCTGCCAGGGGTGCAAGGTAACCTGGCTGTCGAAGACATCGATACGCCCCAGTTGGCGCAAACGCTGCAACAACTCGGCGGGGTCGAGCGGGGCATCGTCCTTCTTCGGCAGGCCTTCGAGGTTCCAGGCGCCTTGGGCGTCTTCGCGCAGGATCAGTTGCAAGCCGCCCAGTTGAATACGGGCCAGACGTACCTGGCGGGAGGTCAGGCTGGCCCAGAGGTCCGGCACCAGCTTGACGTCGTCCAGGCGCAATGCGGTGGCGCCTTCGCCCACTTGCAGGTCGCGCACGCGCAACACAGGCGCCAGCCCGCTCCAACGCCCCTCCAAAGCACCGACATGCACCGGCAGGCCCAGCGCCTGCTCGGCCTTGCTTTGGACATCGGCGCGGTATTCGGCCACCAGCGGCACCAGTTGCCGGCCGAGGCTGACATACAGCGCCACCAGAACCGCCAGCAGTGCGCACAAGCCCAACCCCCAGCGGGTCAAGGCGACAAGAACGCGGTTCAGACGTCCCATGGCCATGGCCCTCCAGGTCGTTTATCCATGATGGCCCCAAGTACCGGTTTTGCCAGCCCGACCATCCTGTGATGCGTTTTGGAATGCCTCAGAGCAGCACCACATCGTATTGTTCCTGCGAGTACATCGACTCGACCTGGAAGCGAATAGTTCGACCGATGAAGGTTTCAAGCTCCGCCACGTTGCCGGACTCCTCGTCTAGCAGCCGATCGACCACCTTCTGGTTGGCCAGCACGCGGTAACCCTCGGCCTGGTAGGCACGGGCCTCGCGGAGGATCTCACGGAAGATTTCGTAGCAGATGGTCTCGGGTGTTTTCAGCTTGCCACGGCCCTGGCACGCCAGGCAGGGTTCGCACAGCACCTGTTCGAGGCTCTCGCGCGTGCGCTTGCGGGTCATCTGCACCAGGCCCAGCTCGGTGATGCCGATGATGTTGGTCTTGGCGTGATCACGTTCGAGCTGTTTTTCCAGGGTGCGCAGCACCTGGCGCTGATGCTCTTCATCTTCCATGTCGATGAAGTCGATGATGATGATGCCGCCGATGTTGCGCAGGCGCAGTTGCCGGGCAATGGCGGTGGCGGCCTCAAGGTTGGTCTTGAAGATGGTCTCTTCAAGGTTGCGATGGCCGACGAAGGCACCGGTGTTGACGTCGATGGTGGTCATCGCTTCAGCGGGGTCGACCACCAGATAGCCACCGGACTTGAGCGGCACCTTGCGCTCCAGGGCGCGCTGGATTTCGTCTTCGACACCGTACAGGTCAAAGATCGGCCGTTCTCCTGGGTAATGCTCTAGGCGGTCGGCAATCTCCGGCATCAATTCGCCGACGAACTGCGTGGTTTTCTGGAACGTTTCCCGCGAGTCGATGCGGATTTTCTCGATCTTCGGGTTGACCAGGTCGCGCAGGGTACGCAGGGCCAGCCCGAGGTCTTCGTAGATCACCGTGGGCGCGCCGCAGCTCTGGATCTGGCTGCCGATCTGCTCCCACAGGCGGCGCAGGTAGCGAATGTCTTGCAGGATCTCTTCGGCACGGGCGCCCTCGGCGGCAGTGCGCAGGATGAAGCCGCCAGCGTCCTTGATGTTCTCGCTGTCCATGCAGCTGCTGACCACCTGTTTGAGGCGGTCACGCTCGGCTTCGTCTTCGATCTTCAGGGAAATACCCACATGGCTACTGCGCGGCATGTACACCAGGTAGCGCGAAGGGATCGACAGCTGGGTGGTCAGGCGAGCGCCCTTGGTGCCGATCGGGTCCTTGGTCACCTGCACCACCAGGGCTTGGCCTTCATGCACCAGCGCGGTGATGTTCTCTACCGCCGAGCCTTCACGCTGGGAGATCTCCGAGGCATGGATGAACGCGGCCCGTTCCAGGCCGATGTCGACGAACGCCGCCTGCATGCCCGGCAGCACGCGCACCACCTTGCCCTTGTAGATATTGCCGACGATGCCACGACGCAGGGTGCGTTCGACGTGCACTTCCTGCAGCACCCCGTTTTCCACCACCGCCACACGTGACTCCATCGGGGTGATGTTGATCAGGATCTCTTCACTCATGGCAGGCTCTCGTCAAAGGTCTTGGATAATGATGGATCGCGCAGGCAGCGCTGGCTACCGCTGCTTTGTTACCTCTGGAGAACACGCGGGCAGTTGCCAGCAGGCGATGCCGAACGCAGCGAGCAGTTCGGCGGTTTCGCTCAGCGGCAAACCGACCACGGCGGAGTAACTGCCTGTCAGGCCGGTGACGAACACCGCGCCCAACCCCTGGATCGCATAGCCACCGGCTTTGTCCGCAGGTTCGCCGCTGGCCCAGTAGCGTGCTGCTTCATCGGCACTGATGGCGCGAAAGCGCACGCTGCTGGAGACGCACAGGCTTTGCGTACGCACGCCGTCGCTCAGGGCGACAGCGGTCAGCACCTGATGCTCGCGGCCAGACAGCTCAGCCAGCATGGCCAAGGCATGTTCGCGGTTTTCCGGTTTTCCGAGAATACGACCATCGAGGACCACCGCCGTGTCTGCGCCAAGCACCACAGCCGGGCCCTGGAGGCCGGCAAGGCCAGCCTGCGCCTTGGCCCGGGCAAGGCGCTCGACATAGGCTTGAGCGCCTTCAGCGGCGAGCGGCGTTTCATCGATGGGGGCGCTGAGCGTGGTGAACGGTACGCCGATCTGGGTCAGCAATTCACGACGACGTGGCGAGCCAGAGGCCAGGTAAAGCGGGTTCATGTAGACATCTCCCTGTCAGTCGCGGCAACGCCGTCAATTTATATGCAAGCGTCGGCGCAGGTCGCGCAGGGCAAAACTGATCCATGGCCAGAGCAAGGCGCTGATAACCGCCGACCACACCAGCGCCAGGGTCGGCAGGCGGTTGCCGGTCAGCGCGCTGAGCCACAGCTGGATCAACTGGGCAATGCCGAAGATCACCAAGATCACCAGGCTCTGCTGCCACATGGGGAACATGCGCAGGCGCTGCTGCAGGGACAACACCAGGAAGGTGATCAAGGTCAGGATCAACGCATTCTGCCCGAGCAACGTGCCATACAGCACATCCTCGGCCAGCCCCAGCACGAAGGCCGTGGTCATGCCGACCTTGCTCGGCACCGCGAGCGTCCAGAACGACACCAGCAACGCCAGCCACATGGGCCGGAACACTTCCATGAACTGGGGCATCGGCGAGACGCTGAGCAACAGGCCAATGGCGAAAGTCAGCCAGATGACCCAGCCGTTGTTGCGGCGTGATGCAGCCATCATTGCCTCCGGGGTTGGGCGGGCGCTGCCGCCGGTACAACGGGTGCCGCTGGCGCTACAGGTGCAGCAGCGGGCGGCGTGGCAGGTACCGTCGGCGCTGCAGGGGCGACAGAGGCAGGTGCCGTGGCAGCTGGGACGCCTGGCACGCCATTGGCGCCAGGCTGAGCAGCGATCGACGTGCCCTTGCGATCGGCCTCTTCCTGCGCAATCGCAGCGTCCGTGGCGCGCTGCTCCGGGCTGCGCCGGTCACTGAACACCAGCAGCATGTAGCGGCTGCGGTTGAGTGCGGCAGTGGGGATGGCGCGGACAATGGCAAACGGCTGGCCGGAGTCGTGAATCACTTCGTTGACCGTGGCCACCGGGTAACCGGCCGGGAAGCGCTGACCCATGCCGGAGCTGACCAGCAGGTCGCCTTCTTTGATGTCGGCGGTGTCGGCCACATGGCGCAGCTCCAGGCGCTCCGGATTACCGGTACCGCTGGCGATGGCGCGCAGGCCGTTGCGGTTGACCTGCACCGGAATGCTGTGGGTGGTGTCGGTCAGCAACAATACCCGCGAGGTGTAGGGCATCAATTCGACCACCTGGCCCATCAGGCCACGGGCATCGAGCACCGGCTGGCCAAGGAACACGCCATCGCGCTCACCCTTGTTGATCAGGATGCGGTGGGTGAACGGGTTGGGGTCGACGCCGATCAGCTCGGCCACTTCGACCTTCTCGTTGACCAGGGCCGAAGAATTGAGCAACTCACGCAAGCGCACGTTCTGCTCGGTCAGGGCCGCCAGCTTCTGCAGGCGCCCCTGCAACAGCAGGGCCTCGGTCTTGAGCTTCTCGTTTTCAGCGATCAGTTCGGTACGGCTGCCGAACTGGCCGGCCACACCTTGCCACATGCGCTGTGGCAGGTCGGTGATCCAGTACGACTCCATCAGCACCATGCCCATCTGGCTGCGCACGGGCTTGAGCATGTCAAAGCGCGCGTCGACCACCATCAGCGCGACCGACAGCACTACCAATACGAGCAGGCGAACGCCCAGCGAAGGGCCCTTGGAGAAAAGCGGTTTAATGGGCCGTTCCTCGTGGACGACTCAGGAGGTCATTGGACATGGGACAACGCACCAGCCTGGTTGCGGGTTGACGGAAACGACGCCCGAACGGACGCCAGCCCAGCGCATACAGGTAGCACTGCGCGTGCTACCTGTAAACCGGGCGCTCAGATGCAGCGGGTATCACTCGCTGGAGAGCAGGTCCATCGCGTGCTTGTCCATCATCTCCAGGGCGCGACCGCCGCCACGGGCGACACAGGTCAGCGGGTCCTCGGCGACGATCACCGGCAGGCCGGTTTCCTGGGCCAGCAGTTTGTCGAGGTCGCGCAGCAGTGCGCCACCACCGGTCAGCACCAGGCCGCGCTCGGCGATGTCGGAGGCCAGCTCCGGTGGCGATTGCTCCAGGGCGCTCTTGACCGCCTGGACGATGGTCGCCAGGGATTCCTGCAGGGCTTCGAGGACTTCGTTGGAGTTCAGGGTGAAGGCACGCGGCACGCCCTCGGCCAGGTTACGGCCACGGACATCGACTTCGCGCACTTCGCCGCCCGGGTAGGCGGTGCCGATTTCCTGCTTGATACGTTCGGCAGTAGATTCGCCGATCAAGCTGCCGTAGTTGCGGCGCACGTAGGTGACGATGGCTTCGTCGAAACGGTCGCCGCCGACGCGAACGGATTCGGCGTAGACCACGCCGTTCAACGAGATCAGGGCGATTTCAGTGGTACCACCACCGATATCGACGACCATCGAGCCACGGGCCTCTTCGACCGGCAGGCCGGCACCGATGGCGGCGGCCATTGGCTCTTCGATCAGGAACACTTCACGGGCACCGGCACCCAGGGCCGACTCGCGAATTGCGCGGCGCTCTACCTGGGTCGACTTGCACGGCACACAGATCAGCACGCGTGGGCTGGGCTGCAGGAAGCTGTTTTCGTGAACCTTGTTGATGAAATACTGCAACATTTTTTCACAAACGCTGAAGTCGGCAATGACGCCGTCCTTCATCGGACGAATGGCAGCAATGTTGCCGGGCGTACGGCCCAGCATGCGTTTGGCTTCGGTACCGACGGCGACGACGCTTTTCTGATTGCCATGGGTACGGATGGCAACAACCGAGGGCTCATTCAGGACGATACCGCGCTCACGCACGTAAATAAGGGTGTTGGCAGTACCCAGGTCGATGGAAAGATCGCTGGAAAACATGCCACGCAGTTTCTTGAACATGGGAAAGTGACCCTGGGGAAAGCGTGGGTAAAAAAGTGCGGCAAACTCTAACAATGGCAGGGATTTTGGGCAAGGAGCCAATATGTTAAATTGGTCGTTTTTCCGAGCACGCCAGCAGATGATCGCGGCCGTATGACCGCCAGAATGCCGACATGTTCCTCATCACGGACCCTAATTCCGTTCTTTGTTTCCCTTGGAGATCCCCATGGCGCTTGAACGCTGCGACGTGGAAAAGATCGCCCATCTGGCCCGTCTGGGGCTGAATGATGGCGAACTGCCACGTATTACCGATGCACTGAACAGCATTCTCGGGCTGGTCGACCAGATGCAAGCGGTCGACACCACGGGCATCGAGCCCCTGGCCCACCCCCTGGAGGCCAGCCAGCGACTGCGTCCTGACCAGGTCACCGAACGCAACCAGCGCGAGGCCTACCAGGCCATCGCACCCTCGACCGAAAGCGGTCTGTACCTGGTTCCCAAAGTCATCGAGTAAGGGATAGAGCCTGCCATGCATCAATTGACCCTGGCCGAGATCGCCCGCGGACTCGCCGACAAGTCGTTTTCCTCCGAAGAGCTGACCGGCGCCCTGCTGGCGCGCATCAAACAGCTCGACCCACAAATCAACAGCTTCATCAGCGTCACCGAGGAGCTGGCCCTGAGCCAGGCCCGTGCCGCTGACGCCCGTCGCGCCGCAGGCGAGAGCGGTGCACTGCTGGGCGCCCCCATCGCCCACAAAGACCTGTTCTGCACCAACGGCGTACGCACCAGCTGCGGCTCGAAGATGCTCGACAACTTCAAGGCGCCGTATGACGCCACCGTGGTCGCCAAGCTGGCCGAAGCCGGCATGGTCACCCTGGGCAAGACCAACATGGACGAATTCGCCATGGGTTCGGCCAACGAATCCAGCCACTATGGCCCAGTGAAGAACCCGTGGAACCTCGAGCACGTCCCTGGCGGCTCGTCGGGTGGCTCGGCTGCGGCAGTCGCCGGTCGCCTGCTGCCGGCCGCCACCGGCACCGACACTGGCGGCTCGATCCGACAGCCGGCAGCGCTGACCAACCTCACCGGCCTAAAACCGACGTACGGTCGTGTTTCGCGCTGGGGCATGATCGCTTACGCCTCCAGCCTCGACCAGGGCGGCCCCCTGGCCCGCACCGCTGAAGACTGCGCGCTGCTGCTGCAAGGCATGGCCGGTTTCGACGCCAAGGACTCCACCAGCATCGAAGAGCCGGTGCCGGACTACAGCGCCAACCTCAACGCTTCGCTGCAAGGTCTGCGCATCGGCCTGCCGAAGGAATACTTCGGCGCCGGCCTCGACCCACGCATCGCTGAGCTGGTGCAAGCCAGCGTCAAGGAGCTGGAAAAGCTCGGCGCCGTGGTCAAGGAAATCAGCCTGCCGAACATGCAGCACGCCATCCCGGCGTACTACGTGATCGCGCCGGCTGAAGCCTCCTCCAACCTGTCGCGCTTCGACGGCGTGCGCTTTGGCTACCGCTGCGAAGACCCGAAAGACCTGACCGACCTGTACAAGCGTTCCCGTGGCGAAGGCTTCGGCGCCGAAGTGCAGCGCCGTATCATGGTCGGCACCTACGCCCTGTCGGCCGGCTACTACGACGCCTACTACGTGAAGGCGCAGCAGATCCGCCGCCTGATCAAAAACGACTTCATGGCCGCCTTCGAAGGCGTCGACCTGATCCTCGGCCCGACCACGCCTAACCCGGCCTGGAAGCTTGGTGCCAAGAGCAGCGACCCAGTCGCCGCCTACCTTGAAGACGTGTACACCATCACCGCCAACCTGGCGGGCCTGCCGGGCCTGTCGATGCCTGCTGGCTTTGTCGATGGCCTGCCGGTCGGCGTGCAGCTGCTGGCGCCATACTTCCAGGAAGGCCGCCTGCTCAACGTCGCGCACCGCTACCAGCAAGTGACCGACTGGCACACCCGTGCCCCCAACGGCTTCTGAGGAGTTCACACATGCAATGGGAAGTTGTGATCGGGCTGGAAATTCATACTCAGCTCGCCACCCAGTCGAAGATCTTCTCCGGCAGCGCCACCACCTTCGGCTCCGAGCCGAACACCCAGGCCAGCCTGGTTGATCTGGGCATGCCCGGTGTACTGCCGGTGCTGAACCAGGAAGCCGTGCGCATGGCCTGCATGTTCGGCCTGGCGATCGATGCCGAGATCGGCAAGCGCAACGTGTTCGCGCGCAAGAACTACTTCTACCCCGACCTGCCCAAGGGCTACCAGATCAGCCAGATGGAGTTGCCGATCGTCGGCAAGGGCCACCTGGACATCGCCCTGGAAGACGGCACCATCAAGCGCATCGGGGTAACCCGTGCGCACTTGGAAGAAGACGCCGGCAAGAGCCTGCACGAAGACTTCAGCGGCTCCACCGGCATCGACCTGAACCGTGCCGGCACGCCACTGCTGGAAATCGTCTCCGAGCCGGACATGCGCAGCGCCAAGGAGGCCGTGGCCTACGTCAAGGCCATCCACGCCCTGGTGCGCTACCTGGGCATCTGCGACGGCAACATGGCCGAAGGTTCGCTGCGTTGCGACTGCAACGTGTCGATCCGGCCCAAAGGCCAAACCGAGTTCGGTACCCGCTGCGAGATCAAGAACGTCAACTCGTTCCGCTTCATCGAACGTGCGATCAACAGCGAGATCCAGCGCCAGATCGACCTGATCGAGGACGGCGGCAAGGTCATCCAGGAAACCCGCCTGTACGACCCGAACAAGGACGAGACCCGTTCCATGCGCAGCAAGGAGGAAGCCAACGACTACCGTTACTTCCCCGACCCGGACCTGCTGCCGGTGGTCATCGAGGACAGCTTCCTCGAAACCATCCGCGCCGGCCTGCCGGAGCTGCCGCCACAGAAGGTCGAACGCTTCCAGAGCCAGTACGGCCTGTCGGCCTACGACGCCAACGTGCTGGCCTCCAGCCGCGAACAGGCGAACTACTTCGAAGAAGTGGTGAAAATCGGTGGCGATGCCAAGCTGGCAGCCAACTGGGTCATGGTCGAGCTGGGCAGCCTGCTGAACAAGCTGGGCATCGAGATCGACCAGGCGCCGGTGAGCGCAGAGCAGCTTGGTGGCATGTTGCTGCGTATTCGCGACAACACCATCAGTGGCAAGATTGCCAAGACCGTGTTCGAGGCCATGGCCGCCGGTGAAGGCGATGCCGACAGCATCATCGAGAGCAAAGGCCTGAAACAGGTTACCGATACCGGTGCAATCGAGAAGATGCTCGACGAGATGCTGGCAGCCAACGCCGAGCAGGTCGAACAGTACCGCGCCGCCGACGAGGCCAAGCGCGGCAAGATGTTTGGCTTCTTTGTCGGCCAGGCGATGAAGGCGTCGAAGGGCAAGGCCAACCCTGGGCAAGTGAACCAATTGCTCAAGGCCAAGCTCGAAGGTTGAGCTGAAAAATGCGGCGAGGGCTGCGCCCTCGTTCGCGGGGCAAGCCCGCTCCCACAGGTATTCCACAGCTTCAAAGCCAGTGAAATACCTGTGGGAGCGGGCTTGCCCCGCGAAGGGCCGCACAGCGGCCCCAATGGCAGCTATTCCACAGCTTCAAAGCCAGTAAAATACCTGTGGGAGCGGGCTTGCCCCGCGAAGGGCCGCGCAGCGGCCCCAATGGCAGCACCGGAGCATCAGACTTGCTAAAACGATCCCTCAGCACCCTCGCTCTTTTCTCCCTGCTGGCCGGCTGTGCCAGCCACGATATCGACCCCCGCGGTTACGACAAGACCGGCACCGCGTCCTATTACGGCTCCCGTCACCACGGCAAACGCACCGCCAGTGGCGAGCCCTTCAACCAGCACGGCCTTACCGCCGCCCACCGCAGCCTGCCGTTCGGCAGCCGCGTGCTGGTCACCAACCTCGCCAACCAACGCAGCGTGGTGGTGCGCATCAACGACCGCGGCCCGCACACACGTGGCCGGCTGATCGACCTGTCACGCGCTGCAGCAGAAAAAATCGGCATGCTCCGTAGCGGAACGGCGCGCGTCCGGGTACAAGGTCTGAGCGACTGACCGACTGGAGCCCCGACCATTTTCGACCTGGCCACCCTTCCCACCTTCAGCCTCCTGCAACTGGGCGTCGCCTTGCTGCTGCTGGTCTGCGGTGCCGAGCTGCTGGTACGCATGGCCCTGCGCCTGGCCCTGCGCTTGCACGTGCGCCCTCTCATCATCGGCCTGAGCCTGGTGGCCTTCGGCAGCACCGCACCGCAGCTCACCGTGAGCCTGCAGGCCGCCTATCAGGGGGCACCGGATGTCGCGGTCGGCAGTGTGATCGGCAGCAACATCTTCAACGTGTTGGTGATTCTCGGCCTGGCCGCGCTGATCATCCCGCTGCGCGTATCACGCCAGCTGGTGCGCCTGGACCTTCCCCTGATGATCGTCGCCAGCGCACTGGTGTACGCACTTGCCGCCAATGGCCACTTGAGCCGCTGGGCGGGTTTGCTGCTGTTGCTGGCGCTGCTGGGCTATCTGGCGATGCTCTGGCATCAATCGCGTCATTACGCCCGCACCTACCCTGCCCCCAGCGGCATCATGATCAGTGGCGCACGCTTCTGGTCAGGCACGCTGCTGCAGATTGCCCTCGGCCTGGGTCTATTGAGCCTGGCCGGGCACCTGCTGCTGGAGGCCGCCGTCGAGGTGGCCACCGACCTGGGCCTGTCCGAACGCATCATCGGCCTGACCGTGGTCGCGGTGTGCACGTCACTGCCAGAGCTGGCCGCCGCGATGATCGCCGCCCTTCGTGGCGAGCGGGAAATCGCCGTGGGCACGGTAATCGGCAGCAACCTGTTCAACCTGCTGGGTGTGCTGGGCCTGACCGCACTGATCACCCCTGAACCGCTGTCGATCTCACCCAACGCACTGGCCTTCGACCTGCCCGTGATGCTGGGCGTCGCCGTCTTGAGCCTGCCGGTGTTCTATTCGGGCTACCGAATCACCCGCGCCGAAGGCCTGGTGTTTCTCTGCCTGTACCTGGCCTATGGGCTGCATGTGGTGGCCTTTACCACCGGCATGCCCTTGGCCGGCCGCCTGGAGCGGCTCATGCTGTTCTACGCACTGCCAGTGCTCGCGGTGGTGTTGCTGTACACCACCGTGCGCGCCTGGCGGCGGCAGCACTGAGGTCGGTAGAGGGCGCTAGGGTACGCCTTAGCCCCTGGCCTGCCGAGCCTTCTTCAAGCGGAACGCCACCCACAGCACCGCAATCCAGCCCGGAATCAGCATCACCGAGATGCGAATCGGCGGCGTCAGGTACATCACCACCAGAATCAGCACGATGAACGCCAGGCACAGGTAGTTGGTCACCGGGTGCCCCCAGCTCTGGTAGAACGGCGCAATGCCCGCCGCCAGCTTGGCTTTGCGGAACTTGAGGTGGGTGATACTGATGCTCGCCCAGTTGATCACCAGCGCCGACACCGCCAGGGCCATCAGCAAGCCGAAGGCTTCACCCGGCATCAAATAGTTAATCAGTACGCACATGCCCGTGGCGAACGCCGAAACACCCAGCGCCGTCAGCGGTACGCCACTGCGGCTGACCTTGAGCAACTGACGCGGCGCATCGCCCTGGCTGGCCAGGCCGAACAGCATGCGGCTGTTGGCGTACACGCAGCTGTTGTAGACCGACAACGCAGCCGTCAGCACCACGATGTTGAGGATGGTCGCCACCAGGTCGCTGTCCAGCTCGTGGAAGATCATCACGAACGGGCTGCCCCCCTGCACCACCTTCTGCCACGGGTACAGCGACAACAGCACCGCCAGGGCACCGATGTAGAAAATCAGGATGCGGTAGACCACCTGGTTGGTGGCTTTGGGAATGCTCTGGCGCGGATTGTCCGCCTCGGCTGCGGTAATACCCACCAGCTCCAGCCCGCCGAAGGAGAACATGATCACCGCCAGGGCCATGACCAGCCCGGTAACCCCATTCGGGAAGAAGCCGCCGTACTGCCACAGGTTGGCCACGCTGGCATCCGGGCCGCCATGGCCACTGCTCAGCAGCCAGGCACCAAAGCCGATCATGCTGACGATGGCCACCACCTTGATCAAGGCGAACCAGAACTCCATCTCACCGTAGACCTTCACCTGCGTCAGGTTGATGAGGTTGATCACCACGAAGAAGATCGCCGCCGTCGCCCAGGTGGGGAAGTCTGGCCACCAGTACTGCACATAGATGCCCACGGCCGTCAGCTCGGCCATGCCCACCAGCACATACACCACCCAGTAGTTCCAACCCGAAACAAAACCTGCGAACTCGCTCCAGTACTGGTGAGCGAAGTGGCTGAAGCTGCCGGCGACCGGCTCTTCGACCACCATTTCGCCAAGCTGGCGCATGATGAAGAAAGCCATCAGGCCGGCAATGGCGTAGCCCAGCAAAACGGAGGGGCCAGCCAGCTGAATGGTCTGGGCGATGCCCAGGAACAGCCCGGTGCCGATGGCCCCACCCAGCGCGATCAGCTGGATATGGCGGTTCTTCAACCCTCGCTGCAAACGCTCGGGCGTGCTCTGGTCTTGCATGAAGTGTCCTTTAGCTCAGTGAGGCAGTGTTATTGCTGTTATTTGCAGTCAAGGATCTAGATCCATCCGCCCCACTGCAATATGAAAATACCGATATTGGTGGTGATCGCCGCCATTAGCGTAGTGATCACGATGATCGATGCCGCCAATTCATGGTTGCCGTTGGCCGCCCGCGCCATGACGTAGCTGGCCGCCGCTGTGGGGCTACCGATGTACAGGAACAGGATGCCCAACTCGGCACCGCGAAAACCGCAGAGCCAGGCACCCAACGTGCCGACCAGCGGCAACCAGACCATCTTCACCAGGCTGGCATCGATGGCCAGCCTGCCACTGTCACGCAGCGCCGCCAGTGACAAGGTGCCACCGATGCACATCAGCGCCAGCGGCAGGGTCATCTGCGCCAGGTAGTCGCCCGAGGTGAGCAACCAGTTGGGCAACGGCACCTGCCCATAGGCCATGGGTGTAGCCACCAGCACGCTGATGATCAACGGGTTGCTGAAGATGCTCTTGCAGATACTCCACGGGTCGGACTTGAGGTCCGGGCTGTACACCGCCAGCACCACCGCAGACAGCGAGTTGTACAGGAGGATCACCAGGCCTGCCAGGACCGCGCCTAACGAGATACCGTAGTCGCCGTACAAGCTGGCGGCCAGGGCCAGGCCAATCACGCCGTTGTTGCCGCGAAACGCGCCTTGGGTGTAGATGCCGCGATCCGCTGGCGGGCAACGCCAGATGGCCAGGCCCCAGGCCACGCCGAAACCGACCAAGGTGGCAACGACGAAATACAGGAGCACGCCAGGTTTGACCGCTGTTGCCAGGTCGGCGTGATAGATGCCCAGGAACAGCAGGGCCGGCATGCAGACATTGAATACCAGCTGCGACGCAACACGGTTGAAGTTGTCGTCGATCAGGTGGATGCGTTTGAGCAGTACGCCCATGAACAACATGGCGAAGACTGGTGCCGTGATGTTCAGCGTCTGGATAAGAAGGGCGAGCATGCGCAAGCGATCCTGCAGGGAGTTGCCGTCAGGGGGCTAATGATACGTCAACGGCTGCGAGTTGCGGGGATCGGGGTGTGATTAAGGGAAGTCTCCGACAGGTAAGGCCCTTTCGCGGGGCAAGCCCGCTCCCACAAGAACACTGTCGCCGGTTTGTGCGGCGCTTTTCTGTGGGAGCGGGCTTGTCCCGCGAAAGGGTCAACGCCGATTCAGCGCCGAACCGGCCGCTTCTGCAGTTTGCGCTGCAAGGTCCGCCGGTGCATGCCCAGCGCACGCGCCGTTGCCGAGATATTGCCCTCGTGCTCGGTCAGCACGCGCTGGATGTGCTCCCACTGCAGGCGGTCGACCGACATCGGGTTTTCCGGCACCAAGGCGTCCAGGTCGGCATGCTCGGACAGCAGAGCAGCGAGTACATCGTCAGCATCGGCCGGCTTGCACAGGTAATTGCAGGCACCGCGCTTGACCGCCTCCACCGCCGTGGCGATGCTGGAGTAACCCGTCAGGATCACCACGCGCATCTCCGGGTCCAGCTCCAGCAGCTTGGGCAGCAACACAAGCCCCGAGTCGCCTTCCATCTTCAGGTCCAGCGTGGCGTAGTCCGGCAAGTCCTGCTGGGCCAGGATCAGCCCCTCCTCGGCGGAGCCTGCGGTGCTCACGCGAAAGCCCCGACGGCTCATGGCGCGCGCCATGACTCGGGTAAAGGTGGCATCGTCATCCACCAGCAGCAGGTGCGGCAGCTCTTCGCTTTCAACCTGGGATTCTTCGCTCATCATTCATCTCCTCGCTTGCCATGGGGCAGGCGCAGTTCGGTCAGGGTGCCACCCTGCTCATGACTATAGAGTTTCACCGAACCGCCCGCACGCGTCACGCTGGCCTTGCTCAAGAACAGGCCCAGGCCGAAGCCTTTGCCCTTGGTGGTAATAAAGGGTTTGCCAATCGCTTCGGCGATAGACGGGGGTACACCGGGGCCATGGTCACGGATACTGATGACAATGTCCTGGGCATCCCAGTCCAGGCGCACCTCGAGATCGTCCGGGCACGCGTCGGCTGCATTGTTCAACAGGTTCAGCAGGGCCTGGGTCAGGTCAGGCGGCGGCGTTAGGCGCGGTACCTGGCCGTCTCTGAGCCGCTGGAAGCGGTAGCTGGCCTCGGGCCGCATCAGGTGCCAACGGTTGAGCGCCTCGTCCAGCCAGGCAGTGACGTCCTGCTCGACCATGGCCAGGCGGCGGTTGGCCTCGGCGGCACGCACCAGTTGCTGCAAGGTTTCCTTGCACAGTTTGACCTGGTCCTGAAGGATCTGCAGGTCTTCCTGCAACAGCGGGTCGGGGTGGTCCTGGCGCATTTCGTTGAGCAGCACGCTCATGGTCGCCAGCGGAGTACCCAGCTCATGGGCAGCGCCAGCGGCCTGGGTGGCCACGGCCAGCAACTGCTCATCGCGCAGGCTCTCTTCGCGGCGCTCGGACCGCAGTTGCTCCTGGCGTCGCAGCTCTTCGGCCATGCGCGCGGCAAAGAAGGTGATCACCGCAGCCGCCAGGGCGATGCTCAGCCACATGCCGTAGACCTGCATCTTGTCCCGCGCCATCGGCAGCCCCTCAAGCGGGTAGAACTGCACCAGCAGCAGGCTGTAGGCGGTCAGGGCAATGCCCGAGAGAATCAGCGAATAGAGCCACGGCAAGGTCACCGCAGCAATGGCCAGCGGCACCAGGTAATAAGAAACGAACGGGTTGGTCGAACCGCCGGAGTAATACAGCAAGGCACTGTGGATCAGCAGGTCACAGGCAAGCTGCAGCGCATATTCCAGTTCGGTGACGGGCAGCGACAGGCGCAGGCGCAATGCGGTGAACGCGCACAGGATCGACGACAGGGCCAGCGTCGCCGCCAGCGAAAACCACGGCAGGGGCAGCAGGTCGGTCCAGTAGGCGACGCCCACGGAGCCTGCCTGGGCAGCCAGGACCAGCACGCGGATGACAGTCAGGCGCCAGAGGTTCTGACGGGTAGCGGACAACGGTTGTACGGCAGCGAGCATGAGCTCTCCTGATGAGTGCTCCAGAAAATCGGCTGGAGTATACCGAAGCCGGGCGCCTCGCTGCAGCGATGCGGCAAAGCGCCACACTTTGTCACAGGTGCATAGTGGCACTTTTGAACCCACTACACTGTTCCCGGTCTGATGGGCCATGCGTGGAATGGATGACCAAAACCCACGCCCTTTTATTGCCAAGGAGTCTTACATGCAAATCCCTCGTCGCGGCACTGCCCTGATCCTGTCTTGCGGCCTGCTCGCCAGCCTGCCCGCGCTAGCGGCCGATGAGCCGCGCTTCAACCAGGTGTCGCTGCGTGCCGAAGTCAGCAAAGAAGTGCCGCGCGACCTGATGGTCGTGACCCTCTACAGCGAAGCGCAGAACACCGACCCGGGCAAACTCGCCAAAGAGATCACCGAGACCATGAACAAGGCTGTGCAACAGTCGCGTCAGGTCAAGGATGTGAAGATCAGCCAGGGCAGCCGCAACAGCTACCCGGTCTACGACAGCAAAGGGCAGAAGATCACCGGCTGGCGTGAACGCGCCGAGCTGCGCCTGGAAAGCGCCAACTTCCCGGCCCTGTCGCAACTGACCGCCGACCTGCTGCAAGACCTGAAAATGGGCGGCATGGACTTCTCCATTGCCCCGGCCACGCGCAAGGCCAGCGAGGACGACTTGCTCAAGGACGCTGTCAATGCCTTCAAGGCACGCGCCCAGTTGGCCACCGAGGCGCTGGGTGGCAAGGGCTATAAAGTGGTCAACCTGAACCTCAACAGCAGCGGTTATCCACGCCCTTACCTGCGCAGCGCGCCGATGGCCATGAAAGCCATGGGCGCTGACGAAGCGGCGCCAGCGCCGGATATCGAGGCAGGTACCAGCGAAGTGAGCATGAATGCCGATGGCTTGATCGAAATTCAGATGCCCTGATGACGCTGGGGGCGCTTTGCGCCGCGATGGGCTGCAAGGCAGCCCCAATTACGCAACTTAAGATATTTCCTACGCACTTTTAAGGTGCAGCTTACAAACCCCGCCTCTTCGAAACATCCCGCAATTGCCATCATTTTGCCCGCGCAAACGTTCAACTTCGCCGAAAGTTATACCGATGCGACATCCATGTACGCCCGTACCACCTTTCTGGCGCCAACTATCCTTGTGAGTGTTGCATTGGGAATAGCCCCTGCATAAGTATCCTCAGGTCGGCTCACGAGGCCGCCTCAATCGAAAAATGACAACAATGAGGCCACCATGCTCAAACACGCAGTCATTCCGTTCCTGCTCGGCGCAGGTTTGCTCGCTGGCGCACCGCTCGCCCACGCGGCGTCCAACCTGGTGTTCTGCTCCGAAGGCAGCCCGGCAGGCTTCGACCCAGGGCAGTACACGACGGGAACCGACTTCGACGCCTCGGCCGAGACCGTGTTCAACCGCCTGACCCAGTTCGAGCGCGGCGGTACCGCTGTGATCCCGGGCCTGGCGACAAAATGGGAAGTGTCCGACGACGGCAAGACGTACACCTTCCACCTACGCGAAGGGGTCAAGTTCCACACCACCGACTACTTCAAGCCCAGCCGCGAATTCAATGCCGACGACGTGCTATTCACGTTCAACCGCATGCTCGACAAGAACCACCCGTTCCGTAAGGCCTACCCCACCGAATTCCCCTACTTCACCGACATGGGCATGGACAACAACATCGCCAAGGTGGAGAAAGTCGACGACCACACCGTCAAGTTCGGCCTCAACGAAGTGGATGCCGCGTTCATCCAGAACCTGGCGATGAGCTTTGCCTCCATCCAGTCCGCCGAGTACGCCGACCAGTTGCTCAAGGGCGGCAAGGCCGCCGACCTCAATCAAAAACCGATCGGCACCGGCCCGTTCGTGTTCAGCAAGTACCAGAAAGACGCGCAGATCCGCTTCAAGGGCAACAAGGACTACTGGAAACCCGAGGACGTGAAGATCGACAACCTGATCTTCGCCATCACCACCGATGCCTCGGTGCGCATGCAAAAGCTGAAGAAGGGCGAGTGCCAGGTCACGCTGTTCCCGCGCCCGGCCGATATCGAGCCGCTCAAGGCTGACAAGAACCTGCAAATGCCGCAGCAGGCCGGCTTCAACCTCGGCTACATCGCCTACAACGTAATGGACAAGATCAAGGGCAGCAACGAGCCCAACCCCATGGCCAAACTCGAAGTGCGTCAGGCACTGGACATGGCAGTGGACAAAAAAAAGATCATCGAGTCGGTTTACCAGGGTGCCGGCCAACTGGCAGTGAACGGCATGCCGCCCACCCAGTGGTCCTATGACGACACCATCAAGGACGCCGCCTTTGATCCGGAGAAGGCCAAGCAGCTGCTCAAGCAAGCCGGCATCAAGGAAGGCACCGAGATCACCCTGTGGGCCATGCCGGTGCAACGCCCGTACAACCCCAATGCCAAGCTGATGGCCGAGATGCTGCAAGCGGACTGGGCCAAGATCGGCATCAAGGCGAAGATCGTCAGCTATGAATGGGGCGAGTACATCAAGCGCTCCAAAGGTGGCGAACAGGGCGCCATGCTGATCGGCTGGAGCGGCGACAACGGTGACCCGGACAACTGGCTGGGCACCCTGTACGGCTGCGATGCCGTTGACGGCAACAACTTCTCCAAGTGGTGCTACAAGCCCTACGACGACCTGATCAAACAGGCCAAAGCCACCTCGGACCAGGCCAAGCGCACCGAGCTGTACAAGCAGGCGCAGCACATCCTCAAGGAGCAGGTACCGATCACCCCGATCGCCCACTCCACCGTCTACCAACCCATGAGTGCCAAGGTGAAGGACTTCAAGATCAGCCCATTTGCGCTGAACGCCTTCTACGGCGTCAGCGTGGACAAATAGGGTAGCCCCCGGCACCCGCCGCGCAGCGGGTGCCTGCCCCACCACAGCCTTAACCCTCCCGCCGCCCGCTGCTACCCGCAGCGGGATAGGCACCCTGTTGCCGCCATTCGTACCCCGAGGCGGCCAAACAGACGAACAAGGACTTGCCATGCGCCATGCCACCGCCCTTTCGACCCTGCTTGCGCTGGGCCTGATGAGCCAATCCCCTGCGTTGCTCGCAAAAAACCTGGTGTTCTGCTCCGAAGGCAGCCCGGCCGGGTTCGACACCGCCCAGTACACCAGCGCCACCGACAACGATGCTGCCGAACCGATCTACAACCGCCTGGCCGAATTCGAACGCGGCGGCACCGCCGTGCACCCGGCCCTGGCCACGAAATGGGACATCTCCGAAGATGGCCTGCGCTACACCTTCCACCTGCGCGAGGGCGTCAAGTTCCACGCCAACAAGGCGTTCACCCCAAGCCGCGACTTCAATGCCGACGACGTGCTGTTCACCTTCAACCGCATGCTCGACAAGGGCCACCCGTTCCGGTTGGCCTACCCCACCGAATTCCCCTACTTCATCAGCATGGGCCTGGACAAGAACATCGCCCGCATCGAGAAGGCTGGCCCACTGACCGTGGTGTTCACCCTGAACACGGTCGACGCCGCGTTCATCCAGAACATTGCCATGAGCTTCGCCTCCATCCTTTCCGCCGAGTACGCCGAGCACCTGATGGCCAGTGGGCGACCCAGCGACATCAACCAACAGCCCATCGGCACCGGCCCGTTCGTGTTCCAGCGCTACCAGAAGGATTCGCAAATCCGCTTCAAGGGCAACAAAGACTACTGGGCACCGGAAGAGGTAAAGATCGATAACCTGGTGTTCTCGATCAACATCGACCCCTCGGTGCGCATCCAGAAACTGCGCCGCAACGAATGCCAGGTCACCTTGCACCCGCGACCGGCTGACTTGCCGGCGCTCAAGGCCGATACAAAACTCGACGTGCTGCAACAACCCGGCTTCAACCTCGGTTATATCGCCTACAACACCCAGCACCCCCCCTTCGACCGCCTGGAAGTACGCCAGGCGATGGACATGGCGGTGAACAAGCAGGCGATCCTCCAGGCGGTGTATCAGTATTCCGGGCAGTTGGCGGTGAACGCCATGCCCCCCACCCAGTGGTCCTATGACGACAGCCTCAAGGACGCCCCCTTCGACCCGGATAAAGCCAAGCAGTTGCTCAAGCAGGCCGGGGTCAAGGAAGGCACCGAAGTCACCCTTTGGGCCATGCCGGTACAGCGCCCGTACAACCCAAACGCCAAGCTCATGGCCGAAATGCTTCAGGCCGACTGGAGCAAGTTGGGCTTCAAGGTGCGGATCGTCAGTTACGAATGGGGTGAATACCTCAAGCGCATGAAAAGCGGCGAGCACGACATTGCCCTGATCGGCTGGACCGGTGACAACGGCGACCCGGACAACTGGCTCGGCACCCTCTACAACTGCGACGCCATCGGCAGCAACAACTACTCCCTGTGGTGCGACCCGCAGTACGACAACCTGGTCAAACAAGCCAAGCAAGTGACCGACCGCGCACAACGCACAGCCCTCTACCAGCAGGCCCAGCAGCGGCTCAAGCAGCAGGTGCCGATTACCCCGGTGGCGCATTCCACGGTGAACCAACCGATCAGTGCAAAGGTTTCCGACTTCAAGGTCAGCCCCTTTGGCCGCAATGATTTTTCCGGTGTGAGTGTTGATTGATTTTTAAACCTGCACTGGCCTCTTCGCGGGCAAGCCCGCAAAGAGGCCAGTGCTGGCAACACACTCTCCCCCTGATTAGCCCGGCACCCCCAGGCAACCCTGGCAACACCGCAGCAACACGCCCGGCTCACAAGGCCGGTAATAACTAGAAAAAGGAAAGGGAGCTTTCACCTTGAGAATATTCACCTCAACCGCACTGGCCTTGACCATCGGCAGCTTCTGCTCCGTGGCCGAGGCCGAACCCCAGAGCCAGGACTACGTCCCCTTCAGCCTCAAAACCAGCAGCGAACAAGACCAGGCTAAAGGCTTCGTCGACGGCCAGAGCCTGACCGGCTCCACCCGCAACTGGTATGCCCGCGAGCGCGCCACCCGCGCCCCGCTGTGGAAGTACTACAAAAGCGACGGCACCCGCCACGACACCCACAGCCGCGAGAACTGGCTGCAAGGCACCATTCTGAATTACAGCTCGGGCTTTACCCAAGGCACCGTGGGCTTCGCTGTCGAAGCGGCCGGCTACAACGCCGTTGCCCTGCTGCAGGACCGCCAGGCCATCGCTGGCCCCAACAACCGGACACTGACCCACAGCGACGGCGACCCCATCGGCCAGTGGAGCAAACTGGGCCTGGGCAACATCAAGGCCCGTGTGTCCAACACCACCCTGACCGTCGGCCGCCAGCCGGTGGACACACCGATGATCGCCTACATCGGCAATCGCGCCCTGCCTTCGAGCTTCCAGGGCGCCTTCCTGCACAGCGCCGAATTCGACAACCTGTCGTTCGACCTGGGCACCTTCGACCGCGTCTCACCGCGCACC
Organism: Pseudomonas sp. E1MeOHC2; assembly: GCF_058745025.1. Classification (NCBI taxonomy): domain Bacteria; kingdom Pseudomonadati; phylum Pseudomonadota; class Gammaproteobacteria; order Pseudomonadales; family Pseudomonadaceae; genus Pseudomonas; species Pseudomonas sp. E1MeOHC2. Next base: position 3,372,138 of record NZ_CP196675.1, on the reverse strand, counting down.
GAGCAAAGCCTCAGCAAGTTCCGCAGCGAGTACGGCGCCGCTGGCGTCGAGACCGACCGCGCCAGCACCGCCGGGGTCAACTACCAGCCGTTGCGGAGTTTGAACACCAGCCTGTACGCCACCAAGGTCGACGACTTCTGGAACCAGTACTACTTCGGCGCCAACCATGTACTCGGCGACAGTGGCGTGCTGAGCCTTTCCACCGGCCTGAACTACTACAAGACCGTGGACGCAGGCAGCAAGAAGATGGGCGAGATCGACAACGACACCTACAGCCTGTCGCTTGCCCTGACACACCAGGCCCACACCCTTTCGGCCGCCTGGCAGCAGGTCAACGGCAACGAGTACTTCGACTACCTGCACGAAACCAACGGCATCTACCTGGCCAACTCGCTGCTTTCGGACTTCAACGGCCCGAACGAGAAATCGCTGCAGATTTCCTATGTGCTGAACATGGCGCCGTACGGCGTGCCGGGCCTGAAGTTCAACCTGTACAACGCGCGCGGCTGGGGTATCGATGGCACGCATTACCGTGGCACCGCCTATGACGTCGCTGGCATGGACGGCGAGACCCACTACGAGTGGGGCATCGGCACCAGCTACGCAGTGCAGAGCGGCCCGCTGAAGGACACCAGCATCCGCGCCACCTACACCGCGCACCGCGCGAGCAAGGCCCAGGCCGATGGCAGCCTGGACGAGTTCCGGGTGGTGACCACCATTCCGTTCAACATCCTCTGACCCATGACGCCACGGCCTGCTTCGCCAAACTGAAAAAAACAGGCCGTGGCGGCTACGCTGGAATCAATGCTTGCAGGGAGTACTCATGAAATCGCTACCGCTTCGCGCTGCCCTGGCAGCGCTCATCCTGGGCAGCGCCACGCACCTTGCGGCCAAGCCGCTGGTGGTGTGCACCGAAGCCAGCCCCGAAGGCTTCGATATCGTCCAGTACACCACTGCGGTTACCGCCGACGCCTCGGCCGAAACGGTGTTCAACCGCCTGGTCGATTTCAAACCCGGCACCACCGACATCGAGCCGGCCCTGGCCGAACGCTGGGACATTTCCGCCGATGGCCTGACCTACACCTTCCACCTGCGCCAGGGGGTGAAGTTCCACACCACCGACTACTTCACCCCAACCCGCGACTTCAATGCCGACGATGTACTGTGGAGCCTGCGCCGCCAGCTCGACCCGCAACACCCCTGGCACGCCAAGACCAGCGTCGGCTACCCGTATTTTGAAAGCATGGCCTTTGGCAAATTGCTCAAGTCGGTGGACAAGACCGACGCACACACCGTGGTGATCACCCTGACCCGGCCAGAAGCGCCGTTTCTGCGCGACATGGCCATGGCCTTCACTTCAATCTACTCGGCCGAATACGGCGACCAACTGCTCAAGGCCGGCAAAACCGGTGACCTCAACAGCAAGCCGATCGGCACCGGCCCGTTCATTTTCCAGCGCTACAACAAGGACGCCCAGGTCCGCTACAAGCCCAACCCGGACTATTTCCGCGGCAAGCCACCGGCCGATGCCCTGATTTTTGCCATCGCCAACGACAGCAATGTGCGCCTGCAAAAGCTTCGCGCCAACGAATGCCAGGTAGCGCTGTACCCCAAGCCCGACGACGTGCCGTCGATCAAAGCCGACCCTAAGCTCAAGGTCGCCGAAATCGAAGCGCTGGTCACCGGCTACATCGCCATGAACACCGAGCACAAATACCTCAGCGATGTGCGGGTGCGCAAAGCCATCGACATGGCGTTCGACCGCCAGACCCACGTCGACCAGTTGTTCGGCAAAGGCAACGCCGTGGTCGGCATCAACCCCTACCCGCCTGCCATGATCGGCTTCAACAGCAGCAACAAAAACCCGCCCCGCGACCTCGACAAGGCACGTGCACTGCTCAAAGAGGCCGGCGTGCCGGAGGGTACCGTCATCACGCTGTTCACCCGCAACGGCGGCGGCCCAACCAACCCCAACCCTCGGCTGTCGGCCGAAATGCTCCAGGCGGACCTGGCCAAGGTCGGCATCAAGCTCGATATCCGTGTCATGGAGTGGGCAGAGATGCTGCGCCGGGCCAAAAAAGGCGAAGCCGACCTGGTTTCCACCGGTTGGGCCAGCGACAACGGCGACCCAGACAACTTCCTCACCCCGCTGCTCAGTTGCGAGGCGGCGAAAAATGGCGAGAACTACGCACGCTGGTGCAACTCGAAATTCCAGGCGCTGATCACCCAGGCCCGTGAAGTGACCGACAACGGCGAGCGTGCAAGGCTCTATAGCGAGGCATTGAAGGTGTACGATGACGACCAGCCCTGGATCAGCATGGCCCATCCGAAGATGTTTACCGCCATGCGTGACAATGTGGAGGGTTACGTGATCAACCCTCTGACCAACAACAACTTCGCCACCACTCGGGTGAAGTAGAAAAACAACGACCGCCGGCAGCCCACACGGGGACCGGCGGCACTGCCGTGACGCGCTGACTGCCGCATGGCCTGAAGAGGTAACCCCGACAATGTTGAGTTTTATTGCCCGGCGCCTGGGCCTGCTGATCCCGACCTTCTTCGGTATCACCTTGCTGACCTTTGCGCTCATACGCCTGATCCCCGGCGACCCGGTGGAAGTGATGATGGGCGAGCGCAGGGTCGACCCCGAAATGCACGCCCAGGCCATGGAGCGCCTGGGCCTGAACAAGCCGCTGCCGGTCCAGTACCTGGACTATGTGGGCAAGCTCGCCCAGGGTGACCTGGGCGAATCGCTGCGCACCCGCGAAAGCGTGTGGACCGAGTTCCTCACCCTGTTCCCCGCCACCCTGGAGCTGGCCTTCGCCGCCCTGCTGTTCGCCGGCATCGTCGGCCTGTTGGCCGGGGTGATCGCCGCGCTCAAGCGCGGCTCGTTGTTCGATCATGGGGTGATGGGGATTTCACTCGCCGGTTACTCCATGCCGATCTTCTGGTGGGGCCTGATCCTGATCATGTTCTTCTCGGTAAGCCTGGGCTGGACGCCCGTGTCCGGGCGAATCGACCTACTTTACGACATCGAGCCGAAAACCGGTTTCATGTTGATCGATACCCTGCTCAGCGACGAAGAAGGCGCGTTCAAGGACGCGGTGATGCACCTGATCCTGCCGGCCATCGTGCTGGGCACCATTCCGCTGGCGGTGATTGCCCGCATGACCCGCTCGTCGATGCTCGAAGTGCTGCGCGAAGACTACATCCGCACTGCCCGCGCCAAAGGCCTGTCGCCGGCCCGCGTGGTGTTCGTGCACGGCCTGCGCAATGCGCTGATCCCGGTGCTCACCGTGTTCGGCCTGCAGGTCGGCACGCTGCTGGCCGGTGCCGTGCTGACCGAAACCATCTTTTCCTGGCCGGGCATCGGCAAATGGCTGATCGAAGCCATCGGTGCCCGTGACTACCCCGTGGTCCAGAACGGCATCCTGTTGATCGCCTGCCTGGTGATTCTGGTCAACTTCGTCGTGGACATCCTCTACGGCCTGGCCAACCCACGCATCCGTCATCAGCGCTGAGGCCTTCGTCATGACTAGCCCGATTACAAAACCCGTCACACCGGCAAGCCCGGTGGACCAGAGCCTGCTCTACCCCTCGCCGTACAAGGAATTCTGGCACGCCTTCGCGCAAAACAAGGGCGCGGTGATGGGCCTGGCCTTCATGTGCCTGGTGGTGTTCTGCGCGCTGTTCGCGCCGTGGGTCGCGCCACATGACCCAAGCGAGCAGTACCGCGACTTCCTGCTGACCCCTCCGGTGTGGCTCGAAGGCGGTACCTGGCAATTCATCCTCGGCACCGACGAACTGGGCCGCGACCTGCTGTCGCGCTTGATCCAGGGCGCCCGGCTGTCATTGCTGATCGGCCTGTCGTCGGTGGTGATGTCGCTGATCCCAGGGATTCTGCTGGGCCTGCTGGCCGGCTTCTTCCCGAGCTTCCTCGGCCCATCGATCATGCGCCTGATGGACGTGATGCTGGCCCTGCCGTCGCTGCTGCTAGCCGTGGCCATCGTCGCCATCCTCGGCCCTGGCCTGATCAACACCGTGATCGCCATCGCCATCGTCTCGCTGCCCGCCTATGTGCGCCTGACCCGCGCCGCAGTGATGGGCGAACTCAACCGTGACTACGTCACCGCCGCCCGCCTGGCGGGTGCCAGCTTGCCGCGCCTGATGTTCGTCACCGTGCTGCCCAACTGCATGGCGCCGTTGATCGTGCAGGCCACCTTGAGTTTCTCTTCGGCGATCCTCGACGCCGCGGCCCTGGGCTTCCTCGGCCTGGGTGTGCAACCGCCGACCCCCGAGTGGGGCACCATGCTGGCCTCGGCCCGCGACTACATCGAGCGGGCCTGGTGGGTGGTGAGCCTGCCGGGGGTGACCATTCTGCTCAGCGTGCTGGCAATCAACCTGATGGGCGACGGACTGCGCGATGCGCTGGACCCGAAACTCAAGAACGCCGCCTGAGGAGAACGCCATGTCACTGTTGCAGATCAACAACCTGAACGTGCGCTTCGGCGACGCCAACGCGGTACCGGTGGTGGACGGCCTGGACCTGGCGGTGGATGCCGGCGAGATCCTGGCCATCGTCGGCGAATCCGGCTCGGGCAAATCCGTCACTATGATGGCCCTGATGGGCCTGATCGACGCCCCTGGGCGCATCACCGCCGATGCCATGACGTTCAACGGCACCGACATGCTCAGGCTCAGCGGCCGTCAGCGGCGCAAAGTGGTGGGCAAGGACATCGCCATGGTCTTCCAGGACCCGATGACCGCGCTCAACCCCAGCTTCACCGTGGGCTACCAGATCGAGGAAGTGCTGCGCCAGCACCTGGGCCTGAAGGGCAAAGCTGCGCGCCAGCGTGCCTTGGAGCTGTTGAAGAAGGTCGAGATCCCGGCTGCGGAAAGCCGCCTGGACGCCTACCCGCACCAACTGTCCGGCGGCATGAGCCAGCGCGTGGCGATCGCCATGGCGATTGCCGGCGAACCCAAGCTGCTGATCGCCGATGAGCCGACCACCGCCCTCGATGTGACCATCCAGGCACAGATCATGGAGCTGCTGGTCAACTTGCAGAAGGAGCGCAACATGGCGCTCATCCTGATTACCCATGACCTGGCCGTGGTGGCCGAAACCGCCAAGCGTGTCTGTGTGATGTATGCCGGGCAAGCCGTGGAAGTGGGCCAGGTGCCCGAGCTGTTCGACGTCCCAGCCCACCCCTACAGCGAAGCACTGCTGGCGGCGATCCCCGAGCACAGCATCGGCGCTGAGCGCCTGGCCACCCTGCCCGGCATCGTCCCTGGCCGTTATGACCGGCCGCAAGGTTGCCTGCTGTCACCGCGCTGCCCGTACGTGCAGGACAATTGCCGGCAACAACGCCCGCCCCTCGCCCCCCAGGCCCACAGCCTGGTGCGGTGCTTCTACCCGCTGAACCAGGAGGTGGCGTGATGGCCGTCGTACTTACCGCACGGGAGCTGACCCGGCATTACGAAGTCTCCCGTGGCCTGTTCAAGGGCCACGCCCTGGTGCGCGCACTCAATGGCGTATCGTTCGAACTGGAGGCGGGCAAGACCCTGGCCGTGGTCGGCGAGTCCGGCTGTGGCAAATCGACCCTGGCACGCGCCTTGACCCTGATCGAAGAGCCATCTTCCGGCTCACTGCAGATCGCCGGCACCGAAGTCAAAGGCGCCAGCAAGGCCGAGCGCAAGCAGTTGCGCCGCGATGTGCAGATGGTCTTCCAGAGCCCGTATGCCTCGCTCAACCCGCGCCAGAAGATCGGCGACCAGTTGGCCGAGCCACTGCTGATCAACACCTCGCTGAGCAAGGCCGAGCGGCGCGAAAAAGTGCAGAAGATGATGGAGCAGGTCGGCCTGCGCCCCGAGCATTACCAGCGCTACCCGCACATGTTCTCGGGCGGCCAGCGCCAGCGTATCGCCCTGGCCCGGGCGATGATGCTGCAACCCAAGGTGCTGGTGGCGGACGAACCCACTTCGGCGCTGGACGTGTCGATCCAGGCGCAGGTGCTGAACCTGTTCATGGACCTGCAGAAAGAATTCAACACGGCCTATGTGTTCATCTCGCACAACCTGGCGGTGGTGCGGCATGTGGCGGATCAGGTGTTGGTGATGTACTTGGGAAGGCCGGCGGAGATGGGGCCGAAGGCGGATATTTACGAGAAGCCGCTGCATCCGTATACCCAGGCATTGCTGTCGGCGACGCCGGCGATTCACCCGGACCCGTTGAAGCCGAAGATCCGCATTGTGGGGGAGCTGCCTAACCCGCTGAACCCGCCGGATGGGTGTGCGTTTCACAAGCGCTGCCCGTATGCGACGGAGCGGTGTGCTGTTGAAGTGCCGGCCTTCAGGCAGGTGGGGACCCGGCAAGTCGCCTGCCATTATGCGGAGCAATTTCTCTAGGTCGGTGTGACATTCTTCGCGGGGCAAGCCCGCTCCCACAGATATCTCACTGTTCTTGAGAGCAGTGGGATATCTGTGGGGGCGGGCTTGCCCCGCGAAGGGCCGCAAAGCGGCCCCATCGTCTCAATGCATGAATATCGCGATCAGGATAATCACCGGAATCGGCACCCCAAGCATCCACAGCAGTAATGAGCGCATGATGTTTCTCCTTCCTTAACGTTGAATGCTTCGATGGGTCGTGTAACCCACGCCGTCCCCTTCCAGCCACACCACGCGGTCGCGCTGACGGCCACCGAACAATGCAGCCAGGCTGGCAAAGAACGCCCCGCAGAGCAGCGCAACGAAGGTCCACAGCGCGGTCCAGGCCGCCACTTTGGCCGCCGTATCAGCCGCCTGTTTGGCTTGCACCTTGGCCTGCTGCACCTGAGCGTACACTTCGTCCACCCGCGCTTCGGCTTGCGCCTGGCTCAAGCGAGTACGCTGCGCGACCAATTGTGCGAGGTAGGCGCGATCACCTTCGGCCATTGCGCCACCCTGTGCGATCGACTTGGCCAGGATCCGCGCCGCTACACCGTTGGCAGCATCGTCGCTGACCGCTGCCGGGCCATCGCTACGGAACAGGCTGTCGACGAAATACCCATGGGCATCAGGCTTGGGCGCCATGCTCGCAGCAGCCCCGACCGCAGTCGCACCCGCCTGCACGCCTGCGCCGGCCAAGCCACCGACGGTGCCCACGATCAACAGGGCGGCAACCAGCGTGGCCACTGCCCACGCCAGGAAGCCATGGGCCGTATCGCGGAAATACACTTCATCGCCGTGCAGATTGGCCCACTTCACCCGCAGCCGGCCGGCGATATAGCCGCCCAGGCCTGAAGCGAGAATCTGCGTCAACAGCAACCAGATGATCGCCGACACGCCCAGGGTCTGGGCGCTGGCGCCTTCATCGGCCCAGGGCGAAGTGGCCGCGAAGCCCAGGCCCGCACCCAGCACCACAAGGATCAATGACAACGCGGCAGCCGCTGCGGCCCCCGCGAAGATGGCCGCCCAGGACACGCCTGAGCGTTGCTGTGTATCTACATAGGGGTAATCGGCAGAGGGGATCATGGTGTTTTCGCCTTTGTAGTGATCAACAAGTCCGTTCGCCCTGTAGCCGGTGCACGGGATGTGCCAGTTGTGTCAAAGAATGACATTCAGCGAAATCAATCACTTAATGCGCAGAGCTACTCATTGACCGTGCAAAATGCGGGATTAAAGGCTTACCGACGCCGTGTTCTGCAATGCCGGTCGATCTGGCACTATCTGTACATGAGCACCCTGCGCCCAACTGACGGCCCTAAGCAGACGCCATCACCGCCGAAGTTGTGATGCGCTACACCTGTGCTGGAAACACCGCGACCTCGACCGGGTGCTCGCGCTCACATTGACCGATTGTGGAGCCGAACCTGATGCAACCCCTGCGAACCCTCAGCCTGTGGATGGACCAGCTCGACGAGCCGCTGTGTGCCCGCCCGGCGCTGCGCGAAGACCTCGACGTAGACGTGTGCATCATCGGTGCCGGCTACACCGGCCTATGGACTGCGTATTACCTCAAGCGCCAGGCGCCACACCTGAGCATTGCCGTGATCGAAGCCAACATCGCCGGTTTCGGTGCCTCCGGGCGCAACGGCGGCTGGCTGATGGGCAATATGCTCGGCGAAGACCGCCTGCTCGCCACCCTGTCGCCGCAACAACGCCGCGCCAGCATCGACCTGCTGCAGGGCATCCCCGACCACGTCCACGCCGTGCTGCAGCGCGAAGCCATCGACTGCGACTACCGCAAAGGCGGCGTGCTGTATTGCGCCGCCCGCTACCCGGAACAGGAGCGCAGCCTGCGCGCCTACCTCGACGACCTGTACCGCCAGGGCATGACCGAGGAGGACTACCGCTGGCTGCGGCCCGAGCAGTTGGATGGGCACCTGCGGGTGAGCAACGCCTACGGCGCGATCTACAGCCCGCACACTGCAACCATCCAGCCCGCCAAGCTGGCACGCGGCCTGGCCCGGGCGGTTGAGCGCCTGGGTGTGCCCCTCTACGAAAATTCCCCCGCCATCGACTGGCAGCCTGGTGAAGTGCGTACCCCCCAGGCGCGCATCCGCTGCCAATGGATGGTGCCCGCCGTAGAAGGGTATGCCGCCAGCCTGCCACCGCTGGGCAAGCATCAACTGCCGGTGCAGAGCTTGCTGGTCGCCACCGAACCACTGCCAGAGTCGACCTGGGAGCAGATCGGCCTGAGCCAAGGCCAGGCGTTCAGCGAAAGCAGCCGTCAGGTCACCTACGGCCAGCGCACCGCCGACAATCGCCTGGTGTTCGGCGCTCGCGGCGGCTACCGCTTCGGCGGCCGGCTACGCGAAGACTTCACCCTGAACGAGGCCGAAGTCGAGCTGCGTCGCTACCTGTTCAGCGAGCTGTTCCCACAACTCAGGCATGTGCGCATCACCCACTCCTGGGGCGGCAACCTGGGCATGGCCCGGCGCTTCCGCCCGCACATGCTGTGCGACCGTCAGCGTGGTATTGCACTGGCCGGTGGTTATGGCGGCGAAGGGGTTGGTGCCACCAACCTCGGCGGGCGGACCTTGGCCGCACTGATCCTCGGCCAGCAGAACGAACTGACCGGCCAACCCTGGGTACTCGACAACCGCCCATTGTCGAGCCTGGCCAGTTGGCCGCCCGAGCCCTGCCGCTGGCTGGGCTACAACGCGATCATCCAGAGCTTCGTCCACGAGGACCGCACCCTCGCCAACCCCGCCAGCGCGCCCTGGAGACGGCGCCTGGCCAGCTCGCTTGCGGACTTCATGGAAGGTTTCATGCATTGAGAAGGCGGTAGAGAGACGGCGCCCGAGAGATCGACCCCGCCAGGCCCCGTATCAAAGCCGGAAACTGGCGTAGGAGCAGCCTTGCGCTGCTCCTACAGGGCTCTAGGTCAACTCGACGATCAGTGGTGTTCGCGAGTAGCGCGGAACTTGACGTCTGGCCAGCGCTCTTCCATCAGCGCCAGGTTGACCCGGGTCGGGGCCAGGTAGGTCAGGTGGCCGCCACCGTCGATGGCCAGGTTTTCCATGGCCTTGACCTGGAATTCCTCGAGTTTCTTCTTGTCGTCACAGCTGATCCAACGCGCCGACCAGACGGTGATCGGCTCGTAGGCGCACTCGACCTTGTACTCTTCCTTCAGACGGCTGGCGACCACATCGAACTGCAGCACACCGACCGCACCGAGGATGATGTCGTTGCTGCGCTCTGGGAAGAACACCTGGGTCGCGCCCTCTTCTGCCAGCTGCTGCAGGCCCTGGCGCAGCTGCTTGGACTTGAGCGGGTCCTTCAGGCGCACGCGGCGGAACAGCTCCGGGGCGAAGTGCGGAATACCGGTGAAGCCCAGCGCTTCGCCCTCGGTGAAGGTGTCGCCGATCTGGATGGTGCCGTGGTTGTGCAGGCCGATGATGTCGCCGGCAAAGGCCTCTTCCAGTTGCTCACGTTCGGACGAGAAGAACGTCAGCGCGTCACCGATGCGCAGGTCCTTGCCGGTACGCACGTGGCGCATCTTCATGCCCTTCTCGTATTTGCCCGAGCAGATACGCATGAAGGCGATACGGTCGCGGTGTTTCGGGTCCATGTTCGCCTGGATCTTGAACACGAAGCCTGTGAACTTCTCTTCCACCGGCTCCACGGTACGCTCGTGGGCCACACGGGCCAGCGGGCGCGGCGCCCAGTCGACAACAGCGTCGAGCACATGGTCGACCCCGAAGTTGCCCAGTGCGGTACCGAAGAACACCGGCGTCAGCTGGCCGTTGATGAACTCGTCCTGATCGAATTCATGGCAGGCGCCCTGTACCAGTTCGAGTTGTTCGAGGAAGCGATCATATTCGTCCCCCAGGTGCGAACGGGCTTCATCGGAATCGAGCTTCTCGATGATTTTTACCTCGGTACGCTCATGGCCGTGGCCTGGGGTGTAAACGATGATGTAGTCGCCGGCCAGGTGGTACACACCCTTGAAGTCGCGGTAGCAACCGATCGGCCAGGTAATTGGCGCGGCCTTGATCTTGAGGACCGCCTCGATTTCGTCGAGCAGTTCGATCGGGTCGCGGATGTCACGGTCGAGTTTGTTGATGAAGCTGACGATGGGCGTGTCGCGCAGGCGGCAGACGTCCATCAGCGCGATGGTCCGCGGCTCTACACCTTTACCGCCGTCGAGCACCATCAACGCCGAGTCCACTGCGGTCAGGGTGCGGTAGGTGTCTTCCGAGAAGTCTTCGTGACCGGGGGTGTCGAGCAGGTTGATCATGTGCTCGCGGTACGGGAACTGCATCACCGAGGTGGTGATGGAGATGCCGCGCTGCTTCTCCATTTCCATCCAGTCGGAGGTGGCGTGGCGGTCGGACTTGCGCGACTTCACGGTACCGGCGACGGCAATGGCCTTGCCCATCAGCAGGAGCTTCTCGGTGATGGTGGTCTTACCGGCGTCGGGGTGGGAAATAATGGCGAAAGTGCGGCGCTTCGCGACTTCGGCGGCCTGGTTGGTCATGGGAAATCGCCTGACTGGGGATCGAAAAGGGGCAGTATCATACCTGAAGTAGCACGCGAGACCAAAATGCGTGCCGACCGGACGTGCCCCCCTCTTATCGCGCCGCTGGAAAATCAGACGTGTGAAACCGGGTCCTCAGTAAAACCCTCGATTGTGACCGGCGCGCGTCCCGGCAAATGAACCACCAACTCCAGCCTACCGCCCATGGCTTCCAGATACGTTCGCAGGGTGGAGATCAACATATCACTGCGATTTTCAACCTTCGAAACGTTCCCCTGACGCACGTCGAGACGCTCCGCCATCCCTTCCTGAGTGATCTCAAGCTGCTTGCGCAGCGCCTGAAGCGTCATTTCTTCGCGGATAAGTTCACGGCCGCGCTTTTCGACTCTCGCTCTGCGCTCAGGAGAAAGCTCGCTCATCACCTCTTCAAGTGTCTTGTACATGTTTTCAACCTCTGGACAGGTGTCGATCAAAGCGCTCATCGGCACGCTCGATCAGGCTTCGGTAAAACCTATGCTGACTGATGCCGGCTTTATCACCCGCAACCAACAGAAGCGCACAACGTGTCTTGTCGAACGCGAACGCGACTCGCCAAACACCGCCATCGGCGCTGAAACGCAACTCTTCATGTTCGAGTGCTTCGAGCCATTCAGGGTATCCACACGAGGTCTCCCAAGAGCAGGGCCTCGGCGTTCAAGCAGTTGAAGTTGGGACAGCAATTCGTCCTGTACTTCATCGGCCAATTGCTCGAACTCGACCATGAATTCCATGCACATCCCTATAGACCACACGGCCAACATACCTCCGAAGGAATATTCCCTCAAGTGAATATTGAGTTAATTTCAGCGGAGATATTGCCTCTCGTGCAAATCGCTTGATAGCAGGTAATCCAACGCCTTTAGCGAGGAATTGCGCTGTTTTTTCGTACGAACATTCGATACCTCCAGTGATTAACACTGGCCAAATGCCGCCTCAGATGGGAACCTTTACGCCCACGGAGACGTCCACTCCCCTGCAACCCGCTTCGCTTGGGGACTGGTTTCATCAGCATTTTCGGGCCCGACGGGGTTCGGCTCATGGCCTGATCGCAGCCTTCGGTTGCTTCACGCTGCTACTCGCGAACACACCACTCGCTGCCAGGTATGGCCGGCCAAAAAGAGAGTGTGCTCGCCGACTACACAAGGAGTCCGCCTGTGGCTACACGCTACGGAAAAGGGCTGTTGGGATGCGCCACCGTGCTCGTCATCCTGGCCCTGCTGATCCACTGGATCGGCACTGACACAATCGCGCGTTACCGCGACGATCTTGGGTTCTACCTGCAAGCGCACCTGGTACTGGTGCTGGCTTCGATGGCGGCGGCGTTGGCCGTGGGCATCCCCGCTGGCATTGCGTTAAGTCGACCGCACCGGGTCGACAAAGCCGAACGCTTCATGCAGTTTTTCAACGTTGGCAACACCATCCCCCCTCTGGCCGTTCTGGCCATCGCGCTCAGTATCCTGGGCATCGGCGCCGGGCCCGCGATCTTCGCGCTGTTCCTCGCCTCCCTCCTGCCCATCGTGCGCAACACCTACGAGGGCCTTAAAAACGTCCCCGCCTCGCTCAAGGAAGCCGCCACCGGCATCGGCATGACCCCGCGCCAGCAACTGTGGCAAGTGGAGCTGCCCAATGCCGTACCGATCATCGTCGGCGGCGTGCGCGTTGCACTGGCGCTGAACGTGGGTACTGCGCCCCTGGCGTTTTTGATCGGCGCCAACAGCCTGGGCAGCCTGATTTTCCCTGGCATTGCCCTGAACAACCAGCCACAGCTACTGCTGGGCGCCGCCTGTACGGCGCTGCTGGCACTGTTGCTCGACGCCCTGGTGAGCTTCTCCAGCAAGCGCTGGCTGGAACGTGGCCTGGCCCAATAAAACGAGGGAACGTATGAAAAAGAGAATCGCCTTGCTGCTGGGCGCGGCCCTGCTGTTCGCAGGTTTTGCCCAGGCAGCGGACAAACCGCTGATTCGCATCGGTGCGCGGGTGTTCACCGAACAGACCGTGCTCGCCGAAATCACCGCCCAGTACCTGCGCGCCAACGGCTTTGACGTGCGCGTGACCACCGGCCTTGGCAGCAGCATCGCCCGCCAGGCCCAGGAAACCGGCCAGCTCGACCTGATGTGGGAATACACCGGTGTGTCGCTGGTGTCCTACAACCACATCGACGAGCGCATGCCCAACGCCGAGGCCACCTACGCCAAGGTCAAGGCACTGGATGCGAAGAAGGGCCTGATCTGGCTGACGCCATCGAACTTCAGCAACACCTATGCCCTGGGCCTGCCCCCGCACGTTGCCGAAGCCTACCCACAGGTCAACTCGATCAGCGACCTCAACCGGGTGCTACGTGACGAGAGCGACCGCCCCCATCTGGTGGCCCTGGACACCGAGTTCGCCAACCGCCCCGATGGCCTGGTAGGCCTGCGTGAGCTGTACGGGTTGCCGCTGGACCGGCGCAACATCCGCCAGATGGACGGCGGCCTGGTGTACACCGCCATGCGCAACAACCAGGTATTCGCCGGCCTGGTCTACACCACCGACGGCCGTCTGAGCGCGTTCAACCTCAAGCTGCTGAACGACGACAAGCACTACTTCCCCGACTACACCGCCGCCCCGGTGGTGCGCAAGGCCGTGCTCGACGCCAACCCGCAACTGGCCCCCCTGCTCAAACCGCTGGCCGAGCAACTCGATGACGAGACCATGCGCCAGCTCAACGCCAAGGTCGACGTCGAACACCAGAACCCGACCGCGGTGGCCGCAGCCTTCCTGCGTGAACACCCTCTGAAGGAGGTACAGCCATGAGCCTGCTCGACACCTTCGCCCACCTCGACTGGGCCCAGGTCCTGCAGCTGACCTGGCAGCACATCATGCTGGTGGGCATCGCCGTCAGCCTGGCGATCCTCGTCGGCGTGCCACTGGGCATCCTGATGACCCGCTTTCCGGCCGTCGCCGGCCCCCTGCAAGCCAGTGCCACGGTGCTGTTGACCATCCCGTCGATCGCCCTGTTCGGCCTGCTGCTGCCGTTCTATTCCAAGTTCGGCCAGGGCCTTGGCCCGCTGCCGGCGATCACTGCGGTGTTCCTTTATTCGCTGCTGCCGATCCTGCGCAACACCTACCTGGCGCTGACCAACGTCGAGCCCGGCATCCGTGAAGCCGCACGCGGCATCGGCATGACCTTCGGCCAGCGCCTGCGCATGGTCGAGCTGCCCATCGCGGTGCCGGTGATCCTTGCCGGTGTGCGCACTGCCGTGGTGATGAACATCGGCGTGATGACCATTGCCGCGACCATCGGTGCCGGCGGCCTGGGTGTGCTTATCCTCACCTCCATCAGCCGCAGCGACATGTCGATGCTGCTGGTCGGCGCCGTGCTGGTCAGCCTCCTGGCGATCATCGCCGACCTGCTCCTGCAAACCCTGCAACGTGCCCTGACTCCAGAAGGACTGCGCTCATGATCGAACTCAAGAACCTCAGCAAAACCTTCAACGTCAACGGCAAGGATGTCAAAGCCGTGGACGCCGTCAGCCTGACTGTCAACGAAGGCGAAATCTGCGTGTTCCTCGGCCCCTCGGGCTGTGGCAAAAGCACCACGCTGAAGATGATCAACCGCCTGATCACGCCGACCTCCGGCCAGGTGTTCATCAATGGCGAAGACACCAGCGCGCTGGACGAAGTGACCCTTCGCCGCCACATCGGCTATGTGATCCAGCAGATCGGCCTGTTCCCCAACATGACCATCGAAGAGAACATCACCGTGGTCCCGCGCCTGCTCGGCTGGGACAAGCAGAAGTGCCACGACCGCGCCCGTGAGCTGATGCACATGATCAAGCTCGAACCCAAGCAGTACTTGCAGCGCTACCCGCGCGAGCTGTCCGGCGGCCAGCAGCAGCGCATCGGCGTGATCCGCGCGCTGGCGGCCGAGGCCCCGGTGCTGTTGATGGACGAGCCGTTCGGTGCGGTCGACCCGATCAACCGCGAGATGATCCAGAACGAGTTCTTCGAGATGCAGCGGGCGTTGAACAAGACCGTGATCATGGTCAGCCACGACATCGACGAAGCGATCAAGCTAGGCGACAAGATCGCCATCTTCCGCGCCGGCAAGCTGCTGCAGCTGGACCACCCGGACACCTTGCTGGCACACCCGGTGGATGATTTCGTGAGCAACTTCGTCGGCCAGGACAGCACGCTGAAACGCCTGCTGCTGGTACGCGCCGAAGATGCGGCGGACAACGCGCCGTCGGTGAGCCCGGAAACACCGGTGAGCGATGCGCTGGAGCTGCTGGACGAGCACGACCGCCGCTATGTGGTAGTAACCGACGCGCAGAACAAGGCGCTGGGGTATGTGCGCCGGCGCGACATGCATCGCCAGCAAGGGACCTGTGGCGACTTCCTGCGCCCGTTCAATGCCACGGCTTCGCACGATGAGCATTTGCGCATCCTGTTGTCGCGGATGTACGAGTTCAATCGGGCGTGGTTGCCGGTGCTGGATGCCGAGCAGGTGTTTTTGGGCGAGGTGACGCAGGAGTCGATTGCGGCTTACTTGAGCTCGGGGCGATCGCGGGGGGCGAAGACCAGTATCGTTTCGCCGGCTGAGGCGGTGGTTTCCTAGAAAGCTGGGGGCGCTTTGCGCCCCATTCGCGGGGCAAGCCCGCTCCCACAGGTTCTGCGCAGCGCAAAGCCTGTGGGAGCGGGCTTGCCCGCGAAGAAGGGGATGCGGTATCAGAACCCTACACTGGCCTGCACATAGAAGGTCCGCGGCTCACCCACATAAATGCCGGCATTGTTATCACTGGAGCGGGTGAAGTACTGCTTGTCGAACAGGTTCTTCACCCCCGCCGCCAGCTTCAGGTTGGACAGCTTCGGCCCGAAGTCATACCCGCCACGGGCATGCCAGGTCACGTAACCCGGAATGTCGCCATACTGCCCATCGGCGCTCGGCTCGGTGATGTAGTCGCCGTTGAAGCTGCCATCGGCATTGATCCCGGTACCCGGCGCGCGCTGCTTGGATTGGGCGTAGGCGTCCAGGTTCCAGGTCCAGTGGTTGATCTCATAGCGCACACCGGCAGTGGCCACCTGGCGTGAGTAGAACGGCAAATCGCGGCCCTTGAAGCCTGGAATCTCGCCTTCGTACGTAGCGCGGGTGTAGGTGTAGCCGCCATTGACCGACAGGCCTTCCAGACGCGGGTCCAGCCCGGCCAGGTCATAGCGCACCGAGGCCTCGATGCCCTGGTGCTGGGTGGCGCCCAGGTTGGTCCAGCCGACATCGTTGCTGATGTACTGCAGCTCATCATCGAAGTCGATGTAGAACGCCGTCAGCTCACCGGCGAAGCCGCCGTTGTCATACCGCGTACCAATTTCGTAGGTCTTGGCCTTTTCCGGCTCCAGGCCGTTGGCCGTGCTGTTGCCGGTGCCGCCCTGGCCCAACTGGAAGTACTGCAGGCTGCCAAACGAGGTCTCGTAGTTGGCGAACACCTTCCAGGCATCGGAAATGTGGTACATCACACTCAGCGCTGGCAACGGCTCGTTGCTGGTGATGCTGCGTTTCTTCTCCGCCACCGGACGGTTGTTGGCGTCCAGCACCGGGCGGTCGCGCCAGTCGGTGTTGATGTGCTCGAAGCGGATGCCCGGGGTGATGGTCCAGTTGCCGACATCGATCTTGTCATCGATGTAGTAGGCGCTGGCCTCGGTGCCGCCGCTGCGGTCCTGGAACACATGGCCGTCGGAGGTCGGGGTGGGCGTCGGTACGTTGTCGATCAACGCCAGGCGAGTGGACTGCTCGCGCATGGCTTCTTTGAGGTAGCGGTAGCCAACACTGACTTCCTGGGTGGTCGGGCCGGCGAAGAAGATCCGCGACACCCGTGGCTCGATGGCGAAGGTGTGGTAGTTGCGCGGGTACGACGACAGGGTCTTCATGTCCCGCGAGGCGATGGCGCTGCCGCGAAAGCTGTCGGTGTAGTAGGTCAGCACTTCGAACTGGGTAGCGTCGTCGAGCTGGCGTTGCCATTTGAACGACACATCCTTGCGCCGGCCAGCGAAGTAGTCGTAGTCACGCAGCGACTGGTACGGATTGCTGTCGTACTGCGCCTGGGTCAGGCCACCGGGCATGTCGGCACGGCCATCGTAGTAATGGAAGTTGAGCCAGAACTCATCGACGTCGGTCGGCGCCCAGTGGGTCTTGAGGATGACGTCGTCGATGTCGTTGCCGTTATTGCTCTCGCGGTAGCCGTTGCCGTTCACCCCGGTATACAACAGCGCGACGCCCATGCCGTTGTCGGCGGTGCCGCCGACGAAGGCCGATTCGGTGTGTTTCCAACCACCGTGCTGCGAGGTTTCCAGGGTGGTGGAAAGCGCTGCCGAGGCTTTCTGCGGGATGGCCCGGGTGACGAAGTTGATCACCCCGCCGACGTTCTGCGGGCCATAGCGTACGGAACCGGCGCCGCGCACCACGTCGATGCTGTCGAGGTTACCCGAGGAGATCGGCGCCATCGACAGCTGCGGTTGGCCATAGGGGGCGAAGGCGGCAGGAATGCCGTCAATCAGCACGGTCGAGCGTGGCGACAGCCGCGAGGTCAGGCCACGCACGCCAACGTTCAGCGACAGGTCACTGCCACCGGTGCCGTTGGAGTCCTGCACCTGCACGCCGGGGATGCCACGCAGCACGTCGCGCACATTCATCGCGCCCTTTTCCACCATGGCCTCGCGACGTACCACGGTGCGCGCACCCGGGTGGTTCTGCACCACGGCCTGGTCGGCATCGCCCAGCCAGTCGCCGACCACCTTGATGTCGGTTGGCGCCAGTTCCAGGCTACCGCTGCCCAGGTCAAGGGTGGTCGGCAGCGGCTTTACCACTACGGTGTCCTGGGACATCTCGAAGGTCAGCCCGCTGCCTTGCAGCAACTGCTGCAGCGCCTGCACCGGCGCCAGGTTGCCGGACACCGCCGGCGCCTGTTTGCCGGCTACCAGCTCTGGGCTGTAGAACAGCTGCAGGTTGGTCTGCTGGCCCAGTTGGCTCAGCGCCGAAGCCAACGGTTGCGCCTGGATCTGGATTGCAGCGCCTGCCTGTTCGGCGTGGCTGTTGACGGCCACGGCACTGACCGCGAGGGCCAGCGCCAGGGCGCGCAAGCGTGGGAAGGGCTTGTTGTTATTCACGTCGTCAAGACATCCTGAAGTTCGGGATAAACGCCAACCGCATGCAAATGTAAATGCTTGGCAGTTGCAGCTGGCGAGGAAGACGAACGAGCTGAAAAAAACCTGAATCTATTTCGCGATAATTTCGCGAGAGCCGTCTGCATGGGCCTTGATGGCCACCGGCAGGATGCTCGGCAAGGCCCGCAGCAGCGCATCGGTGTCGTCGGTGCTGAAGGTACTGGACAGGCGCATTTGCGCCACCTTGCCGGGGGCTACGCGCAGTGGCTGGGTGCGGTAGCGCGAAGCTTCGGTCACCACATCGGCCAGCGTTGCGTTGTCGAACACCAGCTTGCCCTGGCGCCAGGCGGTCAGCGCAGCGGCGTTCACCGCGTAAGGCGCCGCCACGTTACCTTGTGCATCTATATGCGCGCCCAGGCCGGCCGTCAGTTGCGCCAGCGAAGTATCCTTGCCCTGCACACGTACCGAACCTTGCTCCACTGCCACGCGGGTGGCACCAGGGTCCAGGCGCACATCGAAGCGGGTACCGGTGACGGTCACGCTGCCCTGGGCGGTATCGACCACGAACGGGCGGCTGCTGTCATGGGCGACGATGAACATCGCTTCGCCCGCATCAAGCTGAATGTGCCGCCGCCCGGCGCTGAAATCGACCTGCAGTTGCGTACCACCGTTGAGCGCCAGCTGCGAGCCGTCCGGCAGTTCGACCTGGCGGCGCTCGCCGAAGGCGGTCTGCAACTGGTCTTGGTGGTTGAGGCGCTGGTACTGCCAGCCACTCCACCCCAACCCCAGGGCAACCACCGCCACCCCGGCCGCCAGCGCCTGGCGCATGACGCGCCGCCGTGGCAATTGCTGGACCGGCTCAGGTTGGCACAGCGCGTCGAGGCGCTGGCGCGGAATGAAGTCGGCGGCGCGCCAAAGGCTGGAAAGCTGCTCATATTCTTCACGATGTCGAGGGTCTGCCTCCAGCCACCCTTGCAAGCGCGCCAGCAGCCCGGCATCCCGCGGCGCATCCTGCACGCGGGCGAACCATTCGGCCGCCTGCTCGCGGACGGTATCGGCCCCGTGCTGTTTCATCGAAAAGGTCTCCTGACTCATCATGCCGACACGTCCAGCTGTTCACGCAGGTGTCGGAGCGTGCGGATCATATACTTTTCGACCATGTTCTTGCTCAACCCCATCCGCTCGGCAATCTCGGCCTGGGTCAGGCCTTCGAGCTTCTGCCAGATGAACACTCGACGGCAGTTGAGTGGCAGCTCGGCCAGCGCCCGCTCCACGCTGTCAGCAAGTTCCAGGGCATGGACGTAGGCTTCAGGGTCGCCGTTGCTGGCGGCGCTTTGGTCAAAGGCTTCCAGCTCCAGCGCCTGGCGCCGGTCTTCGCGGCGAAAACCGTCCACGGCAATGTTGCGCGCCGTCTGGTGAAGGTAGGCGCGTGGCTGCTCGACCTGCTCGCGGGGGTTTTCCAGAACCCTGACGAAGGCATCGTGGGTGAGGTCCTCGGCCTGCTGACGACTGCGCAGCTTGCGCGTCCAGGTGCCGATCAGCTCATGGTAGTGGTCGAGGAAGCCTTTGGGTCCAGACACGGTCGGGGTCGTCAGGGAGGCAGAGATGGGTGCGAATAGTAATGTTTCTCATCAAAATCGGCAAATCCGCCAGTCGGTAACAAAAAATTTTTGCGGATTTCATGGACGGAAGTACCTGAAGCGTGTGGCCATAAATATGAACACCTTGCGCCTTTTCGCGGGCAAGCCCGCTCCCACATAAGCCATGCAAAGCCTGTGGGAGCGGGCTTGCCCGCGAAGAGGCCGACAGGGTCCTTCCACAATATTTAACGCTTGAAACATCCCAGGGAACATCTGCCGGTCACACGAGTCGGTTATTCAAACGATGGGGCCTCAATCCACGACGAACACGCCCGGATTGCCTGTTGATCTTGCATTCTTCACGCCCTAAAGTGCGCGCCGAACGTCCATGCTGGAAACGATCCATCCGGCTCAAGTACTGAGTAGGCGAACCAAAGTGGGGATACGGAGGACGTTCAGTTTGCAGCCACTTATCTTTTCAGTTTGCCCATGGAGTCCCTGAGCATGTCGATCCAGGTCGAAGACTATTTCGCACGTGACACCTTCCAGAAAATGAAGGCGTTCGCCGACAAGCAAGAAACCCCGTTCGTACTCATCGATACCCAGATGATCAGCCAGGCCTATGACGACCTGCGCGCCGGTTTCGAATTTGCCAAGGTTTACTACGCGGTCAAGGCCAACCCGGCGGTCGAGATCATCGACCTGCTCAAAGAGAAAGGTTCGAGCTTCGACATCGCCTCGATCTACGAGCTGGACAAAGTGATGGACCGTGGTGTCAGCGCCGACCGCATCAGCTACGGCAACACCATCAAGAAGTCCAAGGACATCCGCTACTTCTATGAGAAGGGCGTGCGCCTGTTTGCCACCGACTCGGAAGCCGACCTGCGCAACATCGCCAAGGCAGCGCCGGGCTCCAAGGTTTACGTGCGTATCCTCACCGAAGGCTCCACCACTGCCGACTGGCCTCTGTCGCGCAAGTTCGGCTGCCAGACCGACATGGCCATGGACCTGCTGATCCTCGCCCGCGACCTGGGCCTGGTGCCATACGGTATTTCCTTCCACGTCGGTTCCCAGCAGCGCGACATCAGCGTCTGGGACGCGGCCATCGCCAAGGTCAAAGTGATCTTCGAGCGCCTGAAGGAAGAAGACGGCATCGAGCTGAAGCTGATCAACATGGGTGGTGGCTTCCCGGCCAACTACATCACCCGTACCAACAGCCTCGAAACCTACGCCGAAGAGATCATCCGCTTCCTGAAGGAAGACTTCGGTGACGACCTGCCGGAAATCATCCTGGAACCTGGCCGTTCGCTGATCGCCAACGCCGGTATCCTGGTCAGTGAAGTGGTGCTGGTGGCGCGCAAGTCGCGCACTGCGGTCGAGCGTTGGGTGTACACCGACGTGGGCAAGTTCTCCGGCCTGATCGAAACCATGGACGAGTCCATCAAGTTCCCGATCTGGACCGAAAAGAAGGGCGAGATGGAAGAAGTGGTCATCGCCGGCCCGACTTGCGACAGCGCCGACATCATGTACGAGCACTACAAGTATGGCCTGCCGCTGAACCTGGCCATCGGTGACCGCCTGTACTGGCTGTCCACCGGTGCCTACACCACCAGCTACAGCGCGGTGGAATTCAACGGCTTCCCGCCGCTGAAGGCTTACTACCTGTAATGAACAACGGGGCCGCAAGGCCCCGTTTTCATGTGTGCTGGCTTGTGCCGCTCTTCGCGGGCAAGCCCGCTCCCACAGGTATGGCGCGACTCTCAGGCCTGTCAAAAATCCTGTGGGAGCGGGCTTGCCCGCGAAGAAGCCAGCACTGTAGTGATCAATCCTCGCGCTGTTCGAGCTCCTCGGCATACCCCGCTGCATACCCCGCCAGCAAAGGCCCAGCCCCCCGCAATGTAGCCACTGCACTGCGCAGAAAATTCACATTCCCCTCAACCCGCGCCCGCTCCAGCCAAGGCCCCGCCTCGGCCGTCTGCCCGCGCTCGACCAGCACCAGCGCCAGGCTGAACATTCCACGGAAATCCCCCGCCTCGGCCGAGCGCCGATACCAGCGCACCGCCCGCGCCGGGCTGGGCGCCGTAGCAATGCCCTGCTCCAGATAACGCCCATACAGGTTCATCGACTTAGCATGCCCCAACTGCGCAGCCTTCTCGTAGCACATCAGTGCCTGCACCTGATTGGCTGGCACCCCACGCCCGGTCGCCAGCAGGTTGCCCAGGTTATACAGGCCCCAATCCAACCCGGCATCGGCCGCGCGGGCATAGTGAACGGCAGCCTGCGGCAAACTCACCTCGCCGCCCCAACCATGCTCCAGGCAACGCCCGAGCATGTTGTGCGCCATGGCACTGCCACCTTGTGCAGCGATGCCGAACCAACGCCGGGCGACGGTGGCATCCTCTTGGATTCCACGCCCATCCAGCAGGATCTGCCCAAGCAACAACTGCGCCTCGAGCGCACCCTGCCCCGCCGCGGCCAGAATCGCCTGGGCGGCCTTGCCGGGGCTGTCTTCGAGCATGGCCTTGAGGCCTGCAACATCCACCACTTCCTCACGACGCAACGGGTATGACACGGTTCAGACCTCGGCCCAGCGGCGCAGCAGGTTGTGGTAGGTCCCCGTCAACTGCAGCAGCGAGGGGTGATCAGGCACATCGGCGGTGAGTTGCTGGATGGCATTGTCCATCTCGAACAACAGCGCCCGCTGGCTGTCCTCGCGCACCAGGCTTTGTGTCCAGAAAAACGCAGCATAGCGCTGGCCGCGGGTTACCGGGTTGACCTTGTGCAAACTGGTGCCGGGGTACAGCACCAGGTCACCGGCCGCCAGCTTCACCTGCTGCACGCCGTAGGTGTCCTGGATCACCAGTTCGCCGCCGTCGTAACTGTCCGGGTCGCTGAGGAACAGCGTCGAGGACAGGTCGGTACGCACGCGCTCCGGGCTGCCCTTGGGCTGGCGCAGGGCATTGTCGATGTGGAAGCCGAAGTTGCCACCTTCGCGGTAGCAGTTGATCAGCGGTGGAAAGACCTTGTGTGGCAACGCTGCCGACATGAAGCGCGGGGTGTTCCACAGGCGGTCGATCAGCGCGCTACCCAGTTCTTTGGCCAGCGCATGGCCTTCTGGCAACTGCAGGTTGTGCTTGGCCTTGGCCGATTGATAGCCCGCCGTGACCTTGCCGTCGGCCCAGTCGGCCTGCTCCAGGGCCTCGCGGATACGCGTGAGTTCGTCGGCATCGAACAGGCCGGGGATGTGAAGCAGCATGGCGGCGGCACCTGGGCAACTGTAAAGGCGTCAATGATATTGATTCCCTTTTACATACCACAAGCCCCATTTGCCGCTTAAGACGTTTCAGCCGTCGAAAACCGTAAGGGCAAACTGTAAAGATTGTAAATTCTTCACGAATGGTAACGACTCTCAATTGTTAGTCACAATTGCTTACATTAAGATCCGGCGCCTTATCACCTTGGGGAAGGTCCTTACCAATGCGTCACTACGTGCCATCTGCTGTGAGTTCACCACGCCTGATCGTGACCGCCATCGGCGTCGCCATCACTGCCTCGACCGCCTACGCTGCCGAGCCTGCCGCCAACAGCGCCGTCACCCTGGACGCCACCAGCGTCAACGGCAAGGCCGAACAGGCCAGCACCGATTACAAGGTCGAGAAGGCTTCGTCGCAAAAGTACACCGCGCCGCTGGTAGACACACCGCGCTCGGTCACGGTGATCCCGCAGCAGGTCATCAAGGACACCAACGCCCTCAGCCTGCAGGACGCCCTGCGTACTGTACCTGGCATCACCTTTGGCGCCGGTGAAGGCGGCAACCCGCAAGGTGACCGTCCGTTCATCCGCGGCTTCGATGCCCAGGGTGACACCTACCTGGATGGCGTGCGTGATACCGGCGCGCAAACCCGCGAAATCTTCGCCATCGAGTCGGTGGAAGTGGCCAAGGGCCCGAACTCGGCCATCGGTGGCCGCGGCGCCGCCGGCGGCACCATCAACCTGGTGAGCAAGCGCGCGCACCTGGGCAACTCGCTCGACGGCGCCTGGACCTGGGGCAGTGACCAGACCCAACGCTACACCTTCGATGGCAACTACCAGTTCAGCGACACGGTTGCCGGTCGTCTCAACCTGATGACCCACGAGAGCAACGTCGCCGGCCGCGACAAGGTCAACTACGACCGCTGGGGCATCGCCCCGTCCCTGGCCTTCGGCCTCGGTACCCCAACCCGCGTCAACCTCGACTACTACCACTTGGAAAGCGACGACCTGCCAGACTCGGGCATTCCGTACACCATTCCTGCTGGTGGCAGCGGCGCGCGTACTTCGGCGCACCCAAGCAAGCCGAACGACGGTGGCGACAGCGACAACTTCTACGGCCTGACCGGCCGTGACTTCCGCAAGAGCCGTGTCGA
Organism: Pseudomonas sp. E1MeOHC2; assembly: GCF_058745025.1. Lineage (NCBI taxonomy): Bacteria > Pseudomonadati > Pseudomonadota > Gammaproteobacteria > Pseudomonadales > Pseudomonadaceae > Pseudomonas > Pseudomonas sp. E1MeOHC2. Next base: position 3,348,019 of record NZ_CP196675.1, on the reverse strand, counting down.
CATCGCCACCTTCGCGATCGAGCACGACCTGACCGACTCGCTGACCATCAAGAACACCCTGCGTCACGGCAACAGCATGCAGGACTACATCCTGACCCAGCCTGACGACAGCAAGGGCAACGTCAACAACGGCAGCGTCTGGCGCCGCGCCAACAGCCGTGTGGGTAACACTGCGACCACCACCAACCAGACCGACCTGTTTGGCGAGTTCTATGTGGGCGGCATGAAGAACAGCTTCTCCACCGGCATCGAACTGAGCCGGGAAGAGAGCAAGCGTTCGTCGTACACCGTCGATACCGATACCGTGCCTGGCGGTACTGCAAACACCAACTGCACCCCGAGCATGATCGGCGCCAGCAGCGGCTACAACTGCACCTCGCTGAGCAACCCGAACCCGGACGATCCTTGGAACGGCAGCATTGCACGCAACTACGCGGGCACCGACACCAAGAGCAACACCCGCGCCCTGTACGTCTTCGACACCCTGGAGCTGACGCCTGACTGGCTGCTGAACATGGGCCTGCGTTACGACCACTTCGACACCCAGTACCGCACCTACGACGCCTCCGGCGCCACCGTGGTGAACACCAAGGGCGTTGCCTCCAAGGGCCGTGACACCAGCGAGTTCATCACCGGCCAACTGGGCCTGGTCTGGAAGCCGGCTGAAAACGGCAGCATCTACGTTTCCTATGCCACCTCCGCTACGCCACCAGGCGCAATGTTGGGTGAAGGTACCGAAGGCAACCCGCTGGGCAACACCAGCGACCGCGCCGGCAACCTGCTGAGCAGCGACATGGAGCCGGAAGAAACCACCAACTACGAGATCGGCACCAAGTGGGACCTGCTCGACCAGCGCCTGTCCCTGGCCGCCGCGCTGTTCCGCACCGAGAAGGAAAACGCCCGCGTCCAGGTGGACACCACCACCTACGAAAACGTCGGCGAAACCCGCGTGCAGGGCATCGAACTGTCGGCCAGCGGCAAGCTGACCGATAAGTGGCAAGTATTCGCGGGCTACACCTACATGCAGGCGCGCCAGATCGACGGCGGCGCGCTGGGCAAGGCCAACGATGGCAACCAGCTGCCGAACACGCCAAACAACAGCGCAAGCCTGTGGACCACCTACTCGATCACGCCGAAGCTGACCATCGGTGGTGGCGCGTTCTATGTGGATGACGTGTACGGCAGCGTGGCCAACACCACCATGGTCGACAGCTACGTGCGCTACGACGCCATGGCCGCCTACAAGCTGACCAAAAACGTTGACCTGCAGCTGAACGTGCAGAACCTGACCAACGAGGTGTACTACGACAAGGCGTTCTCCACCCACTTCGCCAACCAGGCGGCGGGCCGGACCGCACTGCTGACCACCAGCGTTCACTTCTGATGTGAAGGTGCATGCGCCGACCGATACCGGCGCATGCACCTGCAATCTTGGTTGCAAACGAGGACCCTGTGGGAGCGGACTTGCCCGCGAATGGGTTGGTGGATTCACCGACGCATTCGCGGGCAAGCCCGCTCCCACAGGGTTTGTGTGTATCAATGATTCGCCCATACCAAGGCATAATGCTCGCCGCCTGAACTGAAACGGCAACACAAGGTGATCGATGTGGTGAAGAAGACGCTGTTCCAATTGCACTGGTTCTTTGGCATCACCGCTGGCCTGGTGCTGGCCTTGATGGGCATCACCGGCGCGCTCTACTCGTTTCAGGAAGAACTGCTGCGCGCATTCAATGCCGATGTGCTCAAGGTCGAAGTACGCCCGGAGGGCGTGTTGCCGCCCGCCGAGCTGGTGCAGCGGGTCGAGGCCGCGCAAGGCGACAAGGTGTCGATGCTGTGGGTCGACCTGCACGAAGGCAACGCTGCGCGGGTCTTCTTCACCCCGCCGCCGGGCCAGCGCCGTGGCGAACTGCGCTATGCCGACCCGTACACCGGCGAGCTCAAGGGTGAAGTGGCCGGGCAAGACTTCTTCAACCTCATGCTCAACCTGCACCGTTTCCTGGCCATGGGTGACAGTGGCCGGCAGATCACCGGTGCCTGCACCCTGATGCTGATTTTCTTCTGCCTTTCCGGCCTGTACCTGCGCTGGCCGCGCAAGGCGCTCAACTGGCGCACCTGGCTGACCTTCGAGTGGGCCAAGAAAGGCCGCGCCTTCAACTGGGACCTGCACGCCGTGGCCGGTACCTGGTGCCTGCTGTTCTATCTGCTGTTCGCCCTCACCGGCCTGTTCTGGTCGTATGAATGGTACCGCGAGGGCCTGAACAAGTTGCTGGCCGACGCGCCGGCCGCTGGCCAGCAGCAAAAACGCGGCGAAGGCCGGGGCCGCCACGGGCCGCAGAAAGTCGACAAGAATGCCCCGCCGCTGGTGGTCGACTACGATGCCATCTGGGCCAACCTCAAGGATGCCGCCGGCCCAGGCCTAGCCATGTACAACCTTCGCCTGCCACCTGCGGGCGGCCAGCCGGCCAACCTGTTCTACCTCCTCGACGATGCCGCGCACCCGCGTGCGTTCAACACCCTGGTGCTGGACCCGGCCACCGGCCAGGTGAAAAACCACGACCGTTACACCGACAAATCCTTCAAGGCGCAACTGCTACAGAGCGTTTACGCCCTGCACGTGGGCGAATACTTTGGCCTGCCGGGGCGGATCATCGTCACCCTCGCCAGCCTGACCATGCCGCTGTTCTTCGTCACCGGCTGGCTGCTGTACCTCGACCGCCGCCGCAAGAAACGCCAGGTTCGCGCCGCCCGTGGCAGCGTTGACAGTGCCAGTACAGGCAGCGACAGCTGGCTGATCGGCTTCGCCAGCCAGAGCGGTTTCGCCGAACAGCTGGCCTGGCAGAGTGCCGGGCAACTTCAGGCGGCAGGCCTGCCCGTGCAGGTCCGCGCCTTGGCCGAGCTGGGCGAAAATGACTTGCGCCAGGCCCGCCGCGCCTTGTTCGTGGTCAGTACCTTCGGCGACGGCGAAGCCCCTGACAGTGCCCGCGCGTTCGAACGCAAGGTGCTTGGCCAACCCTGGGCGCTGCACAACCTTCACTATGCCGTGCTCGCCCTGGGCGACCGTCAATACCCGCACTTCTGCGGCTTTGCCCGTCGCCTGCAAGCCTGGTTGGGTGAGCGCGGTGCCAGCACTGCGTTCAGCCCGGTGGAGGTGGACAACGCCGACCAGGCGGCCCTGCAGCAATGGCAGCAGGAACTGGCGCAGCTGACCGGCGCACAACCGGTAACGGCCTGGCAGCCGCCGAGTTTCGGCAACTGGGCCCTGGTACAGCGTGAGTTGATGAACCCTGGCAGCCAGGGCCTGCCGGTTTACCTGATCGGCCTGCGCGCCGAAGCACCTGCCAGCTGGCAGGCCGGCGACCTGGTGGAAATCCTGCCGCGCAATGGCCAGCCGCGGGTGGATGCCTTCCTTGACGGCCTGGGCCTGAATGCCAACACGACCGTGCAACTGGACGGCCTGAGCGAAACCCTCGGCCAGGCGCTAGCCAGTCGCCAACTGCCCAGCCGCCGCGATCAACTGGTGGGCCTGCACGCACAGGCGCTGGTCGATGCGTTGGTGCCAATCGGCACGCGTGAATACTCCATCGCCTCGATCGCCAGTGACGGTGTACTGCAACTGATCGTGCGCCAGGAGCGTCACCCAGATGGCAACCTCGGCCTGGGATCCGGTTGGCTGACCGAGTACCTGCCGGTGAATGGCGTGCTTGGCCTGCGCCTGCGCCGCAACAGTGGCTTCCACCTGCCCGAGTCGCCGGTGCCGATGATCCTGATCGGCAATGGTACTGGCCTGGCCGGCTTGCGCAGCCTTTTGCGCGCGCGGGTCAACGCGGGCGAACAACGCAACTGGCTGCTGTTCGGTGAGCGCAATCGGGCGCATGACCTGCTGTGCGGCGACGAGCTGCAGGGTTGGCTCGACAGCGGCGACCTGGCACGCCTGGACCTGGCGTTTTCGCGGGATCAGGCAGAGAAGGTGTATGTGCAGGATGTGTTGCAGCAGCAGGCTGATGAGTTCAAGCGCTGGGTGGCGGATGGCGCCTGTGTGTATGTCTGCGGCAGTTTGCAGGGCATGGCGGCCGGCGTTGATGCGGCGCTGAAGGGCATTCTCGGCGATGAAGTGGTCGAGCAGTTGATCGAAGATGGGCGGTATCGCAGGGATGTTTACTGATCGCCTATTGATGTAAACAGTACCGGCCTTTTCGCGGGACAAGCCCGCTCCCACAGGTTCCCTGCCGTACTCATGTCCAACGAGGTTCCTGTGGGAGCGGGCTTGCCCCGCGAAGAGGCCGGTAAGGATTCAGTGCAAGTCGAAGGTATCGGCATCCAGGTTGGCGGGGAACTTGGCCCGGTACGCCGCCAGCTCCGCCGCCCTGAGCACCACCGTGAACACCCCGTCCGCCTCGCCTGCACTGAGCAGGCTCTCACCCTGGAAGTCCAGCACCTGGCTGTCGCCAGAATAGGCAAAGCCCTTGCCATCGGTGCCCACGCGGTTCACCGCCGCCACAAAGCACAGGTTTTCGATGCCCCGCGCCGGTAGCAAGCGGTTCCAGTGCTGGCGGCGCGCGGCCGGCCAGTTGGCGGTGTACAGCAGCAGGTCGGTGTCCTGGGCATCACGGCTCCACACCGGGAAGCGCAGGTCGTAGCAGATCAATGGGCGCACCCGCCAGCCTTTGATTTCGAACTGCACCTGGCGCTCGCCGGGGGTGTAATGCTTGTGCTCGCCCGCCATGCGGAACAGGTGGCGCTTGTCGTAATGCAGAATCTCGCCATCCGGGCGCGCCCAGAGCAAGCGGTTGCGGTGGCTGCCATCGGCGGCCTGGATGATCACGCTGCCGGTGATCACCGCGTTGTACTTCTTCGCCTGGGCCTTGAGCCATTTGTAGGTCGGGCCGTTCTCGGGTTCGGCCAGGGTTTCAGATTGCATCGAGAAGCCGGTGGTGAACATCTCCGGCAGGATCACCAGGTCCACCTCCCCCACTTGCTTGAGCAATTCCTCGAAGTGCGCATAGTTGGCCTCGCGGTCGTGCCAGGCCAGGGTGGTTTGCACCAGGGCGATTTTCAGGTCGGGCAGTGTGCTCAGATCGCGCATAGTTTTTCCGCTGCCTGACGCAGCGTCTCCTCACGTTTGGCAAAGCACAGGCGCACCAGGCGTTGCTCGGGGATGGGTTGCTGGTAGAACACCGACACCGGAATGGTCGCCACGCCGTGCTCGCGGGTCAGCCATAGCGCCATGTCAACGTCGTTCAGGTCCGGGCGGATCTGCGAATAGTCCACCAGTTGGAAGTAGGTGCCGGCCGTGCGGCGCAAGCTGAAGCGCGAACCTTCGAGCAAGCCGCAGAACAGGTCGCGCTTGGCCTGGTAGAAGCCTGGCAGTTCGTCAAGGTGCTGCGGGTGCTCGGCCATGAAATCGGCCAGCGCGCACTGCAAGGGCGTGACGCCACAGAAGTTGACGTACTGGTGCACCTTGCGCAGCTCGGCGCTCAGGGCCGGGGGTGCGATCACGTAGCCGGTCTTCCAGCCAGTGACATGGTAGGTCTTGCCGAACGAACTGACCACGAAGGCACGGCTGTAAAGCTCGGCATGGGCCAGCACACTGGCGTGGCGTACGCCGTCGTAGACCAGATGTTCGTAGACTTCGTCACTGACCAGGTAGATATCGCGATCAGCGATCAACCGCGCAAGCTGGTCGAGGTCTTCACGGGTGATCAGCGCGCCGCTGGGGTTGTGCGGCGAGTTGAGGATGACCATGCGCGTACGCGGGCTCAAGGCATCGCTGAACTTCTGCCAGTCGATGCGGAAATCGCCGTCGCTCAGTTGCACATGCACGCAGCGGCCACCGGCCAGTGCCACGGAAGGCTCGTAGCTGTCGTAGCACGGGTCGAAGACGATCACCTCGTCACCGGCGTGGATCACCGCCTGAATAGCGCAGAAGATCGCCTCGGTGGCACCGGGGGTGATGGTCACCTCCTGGTCGGCATCCACCAGGGCGCCATACAGCCGCGCGACCTTGGCCGCTACCTGTTGGCGCAGGGCCGGCAGGCCGGTCATCGGTGCGTACTGGTTATGCCCGGCGGCCACATGCCGGCCCACTGCATCGAGCAACGCCTGCGGGCCGTTGAAGTCGGGGAAGCCTTGGGAGAGATTGAGCGCGCCAGTCTGCACGGCGAGCTGGGACATGGTGGTGAAGATGGTCGTGCCGACATTCGGCAGTTTGCTGCGGATCATGGAGCCCTCTTTCCTGGGGTTTATCCGGCACGGGGGTGGAGCCCGAGCATAGCGGATCAAGCAGTCAGGAAAAAGGTTGAAACAATAGGGGGATTGCTTTGGATCAAGGGCCTATTCGCGGGCAAGCCCGCCCCCACAGGTACCGCGCTGTCCTTAAGGATGTGCGATCGCTGTGGGAGCGGGCTTGCCCGCGAAGAAGCTGACGCGAAATCAGCGCTTGTCGCGGCGCTTCTTCTCGGCCTTCTTGTGGTGCGACATCAAGCGGCGCTTCTTGTTGACCTGGCGATCGGTGAGGGTGTTTTTCTTGCCCTCATACGGGTTCTCACCGCCCTTGTACTCGATACGGATCGGCGTACCGACCAGTTTCAGCACACGGCGGTAGGTGTTTTCCAGGTAACGCGAGTACGACTTGGGAATGCTGTCGGTCTGGTTGCCGTGGATCACGATCAGCGGCGGGTTGGCACCCCCCAGGTGGGCATAACGCAGCTTGATGCGGCGGCCATTGACCAGCGGCGGCTGGTGCTCGCTCACGGCATCTTCGAGGATCTGCGTCAGGCGGCTGGTCGGCCAGCGGGTCACCGCCGACATGAAGGCGGCCTGCACCGACTTGTACAGGTTGCCCACGCCCGTGCCGTGCAGCGCGGAAATGAAGTGGATGTCGGCAAAATCGACGAAGAACAGCCGGCGTTCCAGCTCGGTCTTCACGTAGGCGCGCTCACCCGACTCCATGCCATCCCACTTGTTCAGGGCGATGACGATGGCGCGGCCGGCTTCGAGGGCGAAGCCCAGCAGGTTCAGGTCATGGTCGACCACACCTTCGCGGGCATCCATGACGAAGATGACCACGTTGGCATCCTTGATCGCCTGCAGCGTCTTGACCACCGAGAACTTCTCGACTTCCTCGTGGATCTTGCCGCGCTTGCGCACCCCGGCGGTGTCGATGAAGGTGTACTTCTCGCCATCGCGCTCGAACGGGATGTAGATACTGTCACGGGTAGTACCCGGCTCGTCGTAGACCACCACGCGCTCTTCACCGAGCATGCGGTTGACCAAGGTCGACTTGCCGACGTTCGGGCGGCCGATGATGGCGATCTTGATGCCATCCTTCTCGCTTGGGCCAGGAATGCGCACGGCTTCCTCACCTTCGGCGACGTCCTGGTCGAGGGCTTCGTCCTCGGCATCGCGCGGCAGGTGGCCGAGCACGGCTTCCATCAAGGCGTTGATACCACGGCCCTGGGAACCCGCCACCGGAATGGCATTGCCCATGCCCATCGGCGAGAACTCGGCGCGGGCAACATCGGGGTCGATGTTGTCGATCTTGTTGGCAACCAGAATCGCCGATTTGTTCCGCTTGCGCAGGTGCTCGGCGATCATCTGGTCTGCCGCGGTCATGCCCGCACGGGCATCGACCAGGAACAGCACATAGTCGGCTTCTTCGATGGCCATGAGCGACTGCTCGGCCATTTTCTCGTCCATGCCCACTTCGTCACCGGTGATACCACCGGTGTCGATCAGGATGAAGGAGCGACCCTGCCAGGAGGCATCACCATACTGGCGGTCACGGGTCAGGCCCGACAGGTCACCGACGATGGCATCGCGGGTTTTGGTCAGGCGGTTGAACATGGTGGATTTACCGACGTTCGGCCGTCCCACCAGGGCTATTACGGGAACCATGCGGCTCTCCACTCTTGAATTCTTGAAAATGCAAAGGCCGCTGCAAGGCAGCGGCCGGAGTTTGTGCGGCGTTTCCTACACCGCGGCTCAAGACCGTTGGCGGTCTTGAGCTTAGCTTCAGCGGACGGTCAGTGCCTCGAGCTTGCCGCTGTTGCCGAAGACGTAGATGGTGTCGCCGACCACCAGGGGCCGGGCGCGCAGGCCATCGCTGTCGATGCGCTCACGGCCGACAAAGCGACCATCGACCTGGCTGAGCAGGTGCAGGTAACCCTCGAAGTCACCCACCGCCACGTAGCTGGAGAACACTTCCGGTGCCGACAGTTGACGGCGAGCCATGGAATCGTTGGTCCACAGGGCGCTGGAAGAGCGCTCGTCGACGCTTTCAACGGTACCCGAGGCTTCGCTGACATAGACGTTACCGTAACCCTGGGCGACACCCACGTAGCTGGAAGCATCACGCTGCCACAGCACGCGGCCGCTTTCCAGGTCCAGGCCCGCTACGCGGCCCTGGTAGGTGCTGACGTACAGAGTACCACCGGACAGCAGCAGGCCGCCGTCGATATCCACCACGCGATCCAGCTCGGAACGCCCCTGCGGGATGGCCACACGGCTCTCCCACACTGGCACGCCGTTGTTGATATCCACCGCGATCACTTTGCCGGTGGACAGCCCGGCAACCGCCATGCGGTTGGTCACGATCGGCGCACCGGTGCCACGCAGGGTCAGTACGGCCGGGGTGCTTTCGTAGATCCAGCGGCGGTCGCCGGTCGCGGCATCGAGGCCGATCAGGCGGTCGTCCTGGGTTTGCACCACCACCACGTCACCATTGTTGGCGGGTGGTGCCAGCACTTCGCTGGTCACGCGCGAGCGCCAGCGCTCTTCACCGGTGCTGGAGTCCAGCGCGATGACTTCGCCCTTGAGGGTACCGAGCATGACCAGCCCGTAACCCACGCCGACGGCGCCCGACACCTGCAGATCCAGGTCTTTCTTCCACGCCACGTCGCCGGTGATACGGTCAAGGGCGAAGACTTCGCCGTTGACGTCGGAGGCGTAGATACGGTCGTTTTCGATGGCCGGAACCAGGGTGTTGTACGTCTCGCCCTGGCCGTCACCGATCGAGCGGCTCCACTGCTTCTTGAGTACCACTTCCTCGGTGAACTTGGTCAGCTCGGCCGGGGGCAGTTCCTTCTTGCTGTTGCTGCTGCAACCCGCGGCCAGTACGGCCAGGGTCAGCACTGCTGCTTGTTTCCAACCGATCACGTCACGCGTCCCCTTTGGCCAAGTCATCCAGCTTCAGTTGCAGGCCACCGACCGCCGCTTCATCGGACAGTGCGGCCTTGGCTTTCTCATAAGCGCTGTGAGCATCGTCGGTGCGGCCCAGCTGCACCAGCAGGTCGCCCTTCAATTCTTCGCGGCTGGCCAGGAACGCCTTGTCGGCGTCGCCGTCGAGCAGCTTGAGGGCCTCTTCGGCCTTGTCCTGGGCTGCCAGTACACGGGCCAGACGCTGACGCGAAATTTCGCCCAGGGTGGCATCGGCAGGCTTGTCCAGCACACCCTTGAGCTCGGCGGCGGCGTCGTCGAGCTTGCCGCTCTCGACCGCGACCTTGGCCACGAACAGGCTGCCGTACTGGGCGTAGGCGGTACCGCCGAACTCGCTCTTGAGCTTGCCGGCCAGTTCGGCGACCTTGGTCGCGTCGGGCTGGCCGCTCGGCGTCAGGCTGGTCTCAAGCAACGCCTGGTACAGCTGCGAGGCACCTTGCGACTGGTTGTTCTGGTACTTGTGCCAGGTATTCCAGCCCAACACCACCACGCCGGCCAGCAGGGCACCGGTCAGCAGCGGCTTGCCGTTGCGGTTCCACCAGTCCTTGACCCCTGCCAGGTCATCATCATCGGTACTCGACACCCCAATACTCCTTTTCGCCTATTCGCTTGTTGAACCGCGTTACGCCTGAGCGACCGCGGTTTCCAGGTGCTCAGCCAGAGCATCCCAGGCAATGTTCTGTTGTTCGCCTTGGCCACGCAGGGGCTTCAAGCCGATCTCTTGCTTGGCCAGTTCGTCGTCGCCCAGAATCAGGGCGAACAGCGCGCCGCTCTTGTCGGCTTTCTTGAACTGGCTCTTGAAGCTGCCGCCACCGGCGTTGACCACCAGGCGCAGGCCCGGCAGGCGATCACGCAGGCTTTCGGACAAGCGCAGGCCCGCCAGTTCTGCCTGCTCGCCGAAGGCGCACAGGTAGACATCGACCTGACGGCTGATCGACTCAGGCACCTTGCCGAGGGTTTCCAGCAGCAGGATCAGGCGCTCGATACCCATGGCGAAACCGACGCCGGTGGTAGGCTTGCCGCCCATCTGCTCGACCAGGCCATCGTAGCGGCCACCAGCACAGACGGTGCCCTGGGCGCCGAGCTTGTCGGTGACCCACTCGAACACGGTCTTGCTGTAGTAGTCCAGGCCACGCACCAGCTTGGTGTTGATCACGAACGGGATGCCGGCAGCATCAAGGCGGGCCTTGAGGCCTTCGAAGTGCACGCGGGACGCTTCGTCCAGGTAGTCTTCGAGTTTCGGCGCGCCGACCAGCACCGCCTGGGTGTTCTGGTCCTTGCTGTCGAGGATGCGCAGCGGGTTGCTTTTGAGGCGACGCTGGCTGTCTTCGTCCAGCTGCTCAAGGCGTGCCGAGAGGAACTCGACCAGCGCATCACGGTAGCGCGCACGCGCTTCGCTGGTGCCCAGGCTGTTGAGCTCGAGCTTGACCGCGTCCTGGATGCCCAGCAGGCCCCACAGGCGCCAGGTCAGCATGATCAGCTCGGCGTCGATGTCCGGCCCGTCGAGGTTGAACACTTCCACGCCGATCTGGTGGAACTGGCGGTAGCGGCCCTTCTGCGGGCGCTCGTGGCGGAACATCTGGCCGATGTACCAAAGCTTCTGCACCTGGCCATTGCCAGTGATGCCATGCTCTAGCACGGCACGCACGCAGGCGGCGGTGCCTTCGGGGCGCAGGGTGAGCGAATCGCCGTTGCGGTCCTCGAAGGTGTACATCTCTTTTTCGACGATGTCGGTCACTTCACCGATGGAGCGCTTGAACAGCTCGGTGAACTCCACGATCGGCGTGCGGATCTGGCTGTACCCGTAGGTGTCCAGCAGGCCGGCCACGGTGCCCTCGAAGTAGCGCCACAGAGGCGACTGTTCTGGCAGGATGTCGTTCATGCCACGGATGGCTTGCAGCGATTTGCTCACGAAAAGTCCTTACGAATGCTGTGTGTCAGCCACGGGCGATCAGCGCCGCGTCGGCCTCGACCTTCTCGGCCGCTTTCTGGCGGATGAGCTTTTCCAGCTCATCGACCAGGTTGTCATTGGTCAGCTTCTGCGCTGGCTTGCCGTCGATGTAGATCAAGTTCGGCGTACCGCCGGTCAGCCCCACATGGGCTTCCTTGGCTTCACCGGGGCCGTTAACCACACAACCGATCACCGCGACGTCCAGCGGCACCAGCAGGTCCTCCAGGCGCCCTTCCAGCTCGTTCATGGTCTTGACCACATCGAAGTTCTGCCGCGAGCAGCTCGGGCAGGCGATGAAGTTGATGCCACGCGAACGCAGGTGCAGCGACTTGAGGATGTCGTAGCCGACTTTCACTTCCTCGACCGGGTCGGCGGCCAGGGAGATACGAATGGTATCGCCAATGCCTTCGGCCAGCAGCATACCGAGGCCGACGGCGGATTTCACTGTCCCCGAACGCAGGCCACCGGCTTCGGTGATGCCCAGGTGCAGAGGCTGGATGATCTGCTTGGCCAGCAGGCGGTAGGCTTCGACGGCCATGAACACGTCCGAGGCCTTGACGCTGACCTTGAAGTCCTGGAAATCCAGGCGGTCCAGGTGCTCGACATGGCGCAACGCCGACTCGACCAGCGCAGCTGGGGTTGGCTCGCCGTACTTCTTCTGCAGGTCCTTTTCCAGGGAGCCTGCGTTGACGCCGATACGGATCGGGATACCGCGGTCACGGGCCGCATCGACCACAGCGCGTACACGGTCTTCACGGCCGATGTTGCCCGGGTTGATGCGCAGGCAGTCAACGCCCAGTTCGGCTACACGCAAGGCGATCTTGTAGTCGAAGTGAATATCGGCGACCAGCGGCACGCTCACCCGTTGCTTGATACGGCCGAACGCCTCGGCGGCGTCCATGTCCGGCACCGAGACGCGCACGATATCGACACCGGCATCGACCAGACGCTGGATCTGCCCCACGGTGGCGTCGACATCGTTGGTGTCGGTGTTGGTCATGCTTTGCACCGCGATGGGCGCATCACCACCCACCGGCACATTGCCGACCCAGATTTTGCGGGATTCGCGACGTTTGATCGGAGATTCGCCGTGCATGACTTACTGTCCCAACTTCAGGCGAGCGGTCTCGCCACTGGTGAACGGAGCAACATCGACGGCCTGGCCGTTGTAGCTGACCTGGGCGCCACGGGCAAAGCCCAGGCGCACCGAGAATGGCGGCTTGCCGGTCAGTTCCAGGTTGTCGCCCTTGCGCTTGACGGCGCTGAACAGCACCTTGCCGTTGCCGTCGCTGACCTGGGTCCAGCAATCGGCAACGAACTGGATCGCGACCTTGGCGCTACCGGCTGGCACTGCGACAGGCGCAGCCGGCTGAGCGGCGGCTACCACCGGTGCAACAGCAACGGGGGCCGCGGCCACAGGTGCTACCGGAGCGGGCGTTGGCGTTGGCGTTGGCGCTATGGCTGCCACTGGCGCTTGTACTTGCGGCGCCGGCGCGGGCGTTGCAGCCGGGGTTTGCGCAGGGCTGGCGGGTGCTTGCTCGGCAGCGGGAGCCGGCTGTTCGCCAGCGGCCTGCTCCAGCGGCAACGGTGCGCTCTCGGGTTGCTGGCCTGCGCTCACGGCCTGGTCTTCAGGCTCGTCCAGCGGGTGGATCTGCGTGGTGCCGTCGGCGCTTTCGACCTCGACGTGCTCCAGGGCAATCTTGGCCAGGTCCTTGCCACGCAGGCTGCCCTGGTCCTGCCACCAGACGAAACCGCCGCCGACCACCGCCACCAGCAGCAACAGGCTGACGCCGCGCAGGATGTTGTGCGACAGACGCACGGGCTCTTCGATGCGGCCCAGCGAATGCACTTCGCTGCCCTTGGCGTGGGTGCCAGTGTAACGGTCGAAAGCCTCGACCAGAGCGGCCTGGTCCAGGTCCATCAGTTTGGCATAGGCGCGGATATAGCCGCGGGCGAAAGTATGCCCAGGCAGCTTGTCGAAGGCGCCGGTTTCCACGTGGTTCAACGAACTCACAGTGAGGTTGAGCTTGCGGGCTACCTCGGCTTGTGACCAGTCCCGCTTCTCACGGGCCTGGCGCAAAAGCTCACCGGGGTTCTGGCCAGGCGCTACTGCTACTTCGGGATGCGCGGCGTTCATCGTTGCTCCGACAGGTATTGCTGATATTCCGGCGTACCGGGATAAAGTCGTTGTAATTGCTGGCCCAGGTCGGCCACTGTGCCCTGCTCGTCGAATACCCGGGCAAGGCGGCTACCCAGCAGAAGGCTACGGGCGTCAGGGTCGCTCAACCGGCTGAAACGATCGTAGTAGTCCAGGGCAGGCACATAATGCCTGTTTTCGTAGGACAACTCAGCCATTTCCAGCAACGCCTTGGGTTGCCGTGGGTTGAGTTGCAACGCTTTGAACAGATACGCGTGCGCCTGGTCTCGACGCTCGAGCTTCAGGGCGGTCAAACCAAGGTTCTCGTACACGCGGGAGCGTTCAGGATACAGGGTATCGGCGCTGGCCAGGCGAAACATCTGCTTGGCCTCGGCAAAACGCCCCTGAGCATAAAGGAAACTGCCGTAATTGTTGCGAATTCGCGTGTCACCCGGGCGGACTTGCAGGGCTTTTTGAAAGTGCTGCTCGGCCAGGGCCGGCTCACCTTCAGCCTGGAACAGCAGTGCCAGCGCAGCATGTGCACCGGCATCACTGCCGTCCAGGGCAAGGGCTTTGCCCAGCGGCGCCTTCGCCTGCTCGGTCAAACCTTGTTGCAAATACCCAAGACCAAGCTGCACATACGCCCTACCCGCCTCTACCCGCCCTTGGCGGCTGGCCAGTGGGTCGTTCGCGCCACCCGACACGCAGCCGGCCAGCAGCAAAAGCGCAAGGATCGACAGCGCGGCGCGCAGGCTCATGGCGGGGTTCTCGGTCAGTGGCGCGCAGCGCTGTCTTGCAGCTCGGCGTCGGCAGACAGCTGGCGCACGGCGATGTAGCGCTCGCTGCGGCGGGTGCGGTCGTTGACCTGACCGACCAGCTGACCACAGGCGGCGTCGATGTCTTCGCCACGGGTGGTGCGGGTGGTGACGTTGAAGCCACCATGGTGCAGCAGGTCCTGGAAGCGGCGGATAGCGTTATTGCTAGGGCGCTCGTAACCGGAATGCGGGAACGGGTTGAACGGGATCAGGTTGATCTTGCACGGCACGTCGCGCAGCAGTTCGATCATCTGTGCGGCGTGCTCGGGCTGGTCGTTGACGTCCTTGAGCAGGGTGTACTCGACGGTGAGCACGCGCTTGCCACCCAGGGTGGCCATGTAGCCCATGCACGATTCCAGCAGCACTTTGAGCGGGTACTTCTTGTTGATCGGCACCAGCTGGTTGCGCAGCTCGTCGTTCGGCGCGTGCAGCGACAACGCCAGCGACACGTCGATGTGCTTGGCCAGTTCGTCGATCATCGGCACCACGCCCGAGGTGGACAAGGTGACGCGACGCTTGGAAATGCCATAGCCCAGATCATCCATCATGATCTTCATGGCGGCGATGACATTGTCGAAATTCAGCAGAGGCTCGCCCATGCCCATCATGACCACGTTGGTAATCGCGCGGTCGACTTTGGCCGGGACGGTCCCGAAGGATTTGTTGGCAAGCCACACCTGGCCGATTACTTCGGCGGCGGTGAGGTTGCTGTTGAAGCCTTGCTTGCCTGTGGAGCAGAAACTGCAGTCCAGGGCGCAGCCGGCTTGCGACGAGACGCAGAGGGTACCGCGGTCGTCGGTTGGAATGTAGACGGTCTCGACGCAGCTGCCGGAGGCAACGCGGATCACCCATTTACGGGTGCCGTCGGCGGAAATGTCTTCACTGACCACTTCCGGAGGGCGAATTTCAGCAACAGCCTCGAGCTTTTCGCGCAAGGCCTTGCCGACGTTCGTCATGGCGGCGAAATCATCGACGCCAAAATGGTGAATCCATTTCATCACCTGGCCGGCACGGAAGCGCTTCTCCCCGATAGAGTCGAAGAATTGTTCCATTTCCGGCTGGGTCAGGCCCAACAGGTTGATTTTGCCAGTAGATGTCGTCATGGATTCACCCTCACCCGTAAGCTTTCGCTTAGCGAGTGGTTACCTCGGTAGCAGCGAAGAAGTAAGCGATTTCGCGAGCAGCAGCAGCTTCGGAGTCCGAACCGTGAACGGCGTTGGCGTCGATCGACTCGGCGAAGTCAGCGCGGATGGTGCCGGCAGCAGCTTCTTTAGGGTTGGTAGCGCCCATCAGCTCACGGTTCAGTGCGATGGCGTTTTCGCCTTCCAGAACCTGAACAACAACCGGGCCGGAAGTCATGAAGGCAACCAGGTCGCCGAAGAAGCCGCGCTCGCTGTGCTCAGCGTAGAAGCCTTCGGCTTCGGCTTTGGACAGTTGCTTGATTTTCGAAGCAACGATTTTCAGGCCGGCGTCTTCGAAGCGAGTGGTGATCTTGCCGATGACGTTTTTGGCAACTGCGTCAGGCTTGATGATCGAGAAAGTACGTTGAACAGCCATGGAAAACTCCAGAAATATGAGTGTTGCGAAAAATTAAACCCGCGAATTATACGCGGGTTCAAGGGGATTGCCTAACCTGCAGCGTCGCACTTAGTCGGCTTCATCAATCCAGGCCGCCTGGATGGCCTCGAGCACTTTCTCACCGCCGCGTGACGGATCGTCGCTGAAGTCAGGCAATGCCAGCACCCAGCGGTGCAGATCGACGAAATTCACATAACGAGGATCGACGTCCGGCTTGCTTTCTGCAAGCTGGATGGCGATCTCAAGTACATCAACCCATTTCAGACTCATGCAAAAATCCTCAGTGGGGCGCTTCGGCAGCGTGGTTAAGCGAATACTTGGGGATCTCGATGGTCAGGTCTTCATCACCGACGACCACCTGGCAGCCGAGGCGCGACTGGGCCTCCAGGCCCCAGGCCTTGTCCAGCATGTCCTCTTCGAGCTCGTCGGCTTCCTCGAGCGAGTCGAAACCTTTGCGAACAATGCAGTGGCAAGTAGTGCAGGCCTTGACGCCACCGCAGGCGCTTTCCATCTCGATGTGATGATCGTGGGCCAGCTCCAGGATGTTGGTCCCGGTCGGTACCTCCACGGTCAGCCCTTCTGGGCAGAACTTCTCGTGCGGCAGGAATGTCACCAGCGGCATCGGTTACTCCTCGATCTCATTCAGGTTGCGCCCGGCCAGTGCGGCTTTGACCGTCGAATCAAGGCGACGGGCGGCAAATGCATCGGTCACCTGCGACAGACGCTTGGTCTGTTGCTCGATGGCGGGGCCATCGGTGCCGGTCAGCAAATCACGTAGTTCTTGCATCTGGAATTCGATGGCTTCGCGCTCTTCGCTGCTGAGCAAGCGTTCGCCGTCGGCGTCCAAGGCGCCCTGTACCGCTTCGAGCAGGCGTTCGCCGTCAACCTGGTGTTCACGCAGCTGACGCGCCTGCTTGTCACTGCCTGCGTGCTCGAAGGAATCCTTGAGCATGCGGGCGATCTCACCGTCGGTCAGGCCGTAGGACGGCTTGACCTGAATGCTGGCCTCGACGCCCGACCCCAGTTCGCGGGCAGCGACACTGAGCAGGCCATCGGCATCGACCTGGAAGGTCACGCGGATCTTCGCGGCGCCGGCAACCATCGCCGGAATGCCGCGCAGCTCGAAGCGCGCCAGGGAGCGGCAGTCGCTGATCAGCTCGCGCTCACCCTGCAGGACGTGGATCATCATGGCCGACTGGCCATCTTTGTACGTGGTGAACTCCTGCGCGCGCGCCACCGGAATGGTGGTGTTGCGCGGGATCACCTTCTCCATCAACCCGCCCATGGTCTCAAGCCCCAGGGACAGCGGGATGACGTCGAGCAGCAACAGCTCACCACCTTCGCGGCGGTTGCCAGCCAGGGTGTCGGCCTGGATGGCAGCACCGATGGCCACCACCTGATCGGGGTCGATTGAGGTCAGTGGGGTACGGCCGAACAGCGTGCCGACGGCGTCGCGTACGCGCGGCACGCGGGTCGAACCGCCAACCATGACCACCGCACCGACTTCTTCCAGCTCGACGCCGCTGTCGCGCACAGCGCGGCGGCAGGCCTTGAGGCTGCGGGCGATCAAGGGCTCGATCATGGCTTCGAAGGCTGCGCGGCTCAGCTCGCCCTGCCAGGCGCCGTGACTGACGCTGACCACGTCGGCATCGGTCAGGGCCTCTTTGGCGGCGCACGCGGCCTGCAGCAACTGGCGCTGAGTCGCCGGGTCCAGGTCGGAGGAAAGGCCTGCCTGCTCGATGATCCAGCCAGCGATGGCGTGGTCGAAATCATCACCGCCCAGGGCGGTATCGCCGCCGGTGGCCAGGACTTCGAAGACGCCGGCAGTCAGGCGCAGAATGGAGATATCGAAGGTACCGCCGCCCAGGTCATAGATGGCCACCACGCCTTCGGCGTTCTGGTCCAGGCCATAGGCCACGGCCGCTGCGGTCGGCTCGTTGAGCAGGCGCAGCACATTGAGGCCTGCCAGGCGCGCGGCGTCCTTGGTGGCCTGGCGCTGAGCGTCGTCGAAATAGGCCGGCACGGTGATCACCGCCCCCACCAGATCGCCACCGAGTGTTTGCTCGGCGCGCTCACGCAGTACCTTGAGGATGTCGGCGGACACTTCCACCGGGCTTTTCGGCCCCTGGACGGTGTCGATGAACGGCATGTGCGACTCACCGCCAATGAAGCGGTACGGCAGCTGTTCGCCCAACTGCTTGACGTCGGCCAGACCACGCCCCATCAGGCGCTTTACCGACAGCACGGTGTTCAGTGGGTCGCTGGAAGCGGCATCGCGCGCAGCCTGCCCGACTTCGCTGCGCCCTTCGAGGTAGCGCACCGCAGACGGCAGAATGACATTACCCTGCGCATCGGGCAGGGGCTCGCTACGACCGCTGCGCAAGGCAGCGACCAGAGAATTGGTGGTACCCAGGTCGATACCCACCGCCAGGCGGCGCTGGTGCGGCTGAGGGGTCTGACCGGGTTCGGCGATCTGCAGTAGGGCCATGCTTATCTGAATACCTTAGGCGTCATCACGGGAGACACCGGGTTAATCGTCGAGGCGCTCTTCCAGTTGGCGCACTTCTTGGGCGAGCTTGTCGAGGAACTGCATGCGGCGCATCAGGCGTTCAGCCTTCTCGCGCTCGTCTGCGACATCCCAGCAGGCGGCGAAATCCTCGTTCAGCGTGTCCTGAGCGACCTTGAGGCGCTTCTTGAACACGCCAACACCATCAAGGTCGGCTTCGTCCTGCAGCTCTTCGAGCTCTTCACGCCACTGCATCTGCTGCAACAGGAAGTCGGGGTCGTGGACCGTGACTTCCTGGGGCACTTCGTGGCCACCGATGGCCAGCAGGTAGCGGGCTCGGCGCGGCGCACTGCGCAGGGTCTGGTAGGCGTCGTTGAGGGCCGCGGATTTTTCCAGCGCAACGCGCTGCTCACGCTCGGAAGCGTCGGCAAAGCGATCGGGATGGACTTCGCGGGCCAGCTCGCGATAGCGAGTGGCCAGCTTGTCGAGATCCAGGCGGAAGCTTGGCTGGAGGTCAAACAGTGCGAAATGACAAGGAGTACCCACAGCCAGCCTCAGACGTTGAAGCTTTCGCCGCAGCCACACTCACCGCGCACGTTGGGGTTGTTGAACTTGAAGCCTTCGTTCAACCCTTCCTTGACGAAGTCCAGCTCGGTACCGTCGAGGTACACCAGGCTCTTGGGATCGATGATCACCTTGACGCCGTGGTTCTCGAAGACCGTGTCTTCGTCAGCCAATTCGTCGACGAACTCCAGCACATAGGCCAGGCCCGAGCAACCGGTGGTGCGCACGCCCAGGCGAATACCTTCGCCCTTGCCGCGCCCTTCGAGGGAACGCCGCACATGGTTGGCGGCGGCTTCTGTCATGCTGATAGCCATCGAAACTCCTTACCTCGCAACAGGCGACTTAGATCAAGCCTTTCTTCTGCTTGTAATCGCGTACGGCTGCCTTGATGGCATCTTCGGCGAGTACCGAGCAGTGGATCTTGACCGGCGGCAACGCCAGTTCTTCGGCCAGCTGGGTGTTCTTGATGGTTTCGGCTTCGTCCAAGGTCTTGCCCTTCATCCACTCAGTGGCGAGGGAGCTGGAGGCGATGGCCGAACCGCAGCCGTAGGTCTTGAATTTGGCGTCTTCGATGACGCCCTGCTCGTTGACCTTGATCTGCAGACGCATCACGTCACCGCAGGCCGGCGCGCCGACCATGCCGGTACCGACATCCGGGTCTTCGGCGTTCATCTTGCCGACGTTACGTGGGTTTTCGTAGTGGTCGATGACCTTTTCACTGTATGCCATGGTGCAATTCCTTCCTCATCAGGGAGCCGCTCTTGCCGGCGACTGCTTAGTGGGCGGCCCACTCGATCTTGGAGATGTCAACGCCGTCTTTGTACATATCCCACAGCGGCGACAGCTCACGCAGTTTGTTAACGGCCTCGCAGACTTTCTGCGCGGCGTAGTCGACTTCTTCTTCAGTGGTGAAGCGGCCGAAGGAGAAGCGGATCGAGCTGTGCGCCAGCTCGTCGTTGCGGCCCAGAGCACGCAGTACGTACGACGGCTCGAGCGAAGCGGAGGTACAGGCCGAACCGGACGATACGGCGATGTCTTTCAGGGACATCAGCAGCGACTCGCCTTCGACGTAGTTGAAGCTCAGGTTCAGGTTGTGCGGCACGCGGGCAGTCTGGCTGCCGTTGACGTACAGCTCTTCAAGGTCCGAGACCTGCTTGAAGAAGCGGTCGCTCAGGGCCTTGATGCGCGCGTTCTCGCTGGCCATTTCCTGCTTGGCAATGGCGAAGGCTTCGCCCATACCGACGATCTGGTGAGTCGGCAGAGTGCCCGAACGCATGCCGCGCTCATGGCCACCACCGTGGATGATCGCTTCCAGACGGACACGCGGCTTGCGGCTGACGTACAGCGCGCCGATGCCTTTAGGGCCGTAGACCTTGTGCGCCGAGAACGACATCAGGTCGACCTTGAGCTTCTGCAGGTCGATTTCGACCTTGCCAGCCGACTGGGCGGCATCGACGTGGAACAGCACGCCGCGGGAGCGGGTCAGCTCACCGATGGCGGCGATGTCGTTGATCGAGCCGACTTCGTTGTTGACGTGCATCAGCGAGACCAGAATGGTGTCGTCGCGCAGCACGGCCTCGACTTGGGCCGGGGTGACGATGCCGTCTTCGCCTGGCTCCAGGTAGGTGACTTCGAAACCTTCACGCTCGAGCTGGCGAGCGGTGTCCAGGACCGCCTTGTGCTCGATCTTGGAGGTGATGATGTGCTTGCCCTTGGTCTGATAGAAGTGCGCGACACCTTTGAGTGCGAGGTTGTCGGACTCGGTGGCACCGCTGGTCCAGACGATTTCGCGCGGATCGGCGTTGATCAGTTCGGCGACCTGGCGACGACCGTTCTCGACCGCTTCTTCGGCTTTCCAGCCGAAGACGTGGGAGCGCGAAGCCGGGTTACCGAAGTTCCCGTCGACCAGCAGGCAGTCGGCCATTTTCTGGGCGACGCGGGGATCGACCGGGGTGGTCGCGGAGTAATCGAGGTAGATCGGCAACTTCATGGATATCTCCTATCAGGCGGTGGCGTCGCTCGTCGCTTTCATAAAGGTCAGTCGACGGCGGACGTCTCAATCTTGTCCAACTGGGCGGATCGGCCTGCGACACGACGCAGGTCCTGGCGCTGGGCGACTTCCTGCACCTCACGGCGCTTGACGAGGTCGGCCAGGCTGATGCCGCTGAGGAATTCATGGATCTGCTGGCTGAGATCGCACCACAAGTGGTGGGTCAGGCAGGTGTCACCGGCATGGCAATCCCCAAGGCCCTGGCAACGGGTGGCATCGACCGATTCGTTGACCGCGTCGATGACCTGCGCCACCTGGATGGTTTCCATGCCCCGCGACAGCTGATAGCCACCGCCTGGACCGCGCACACTGGATACCAGGCTGCTGCGGCGCAGCTTGGCGAACAGCTGTTCCAGATAAGAGAGGGAAATGCCCTGGCGCTCGGAAATGTCGGCCAAAGACACCGGCCCATGCTGCGCGTGCAACGCCAAGTCAAGCATGGCTGTCACGGCGTATCGGCCTTTGGTAGTCAGTCGCATGGCTATTGGGTACCACGGGAGTTACAGGATGTGAGCGAGTATGCGATTCCCGAGCATTTAAGTCAACTATTAGACCTACTGCTTTAGTCGGGTTTTGCGTCGGGAGGCGGGCGCGATTGTAGCAGACGAGGGGCGTGAGCACACGCCCCGTATGTCACTATGATTTCAGCGCGGCGCGATCAATGCGACTGAGTGTCGCGCTGGGCGCCCTGGGCAACTTCGGTGAAATCGTCTTCCGGCAGTGCCGGCAACTCCTTGGCGCAGTAGTCACTGCCCATCTTGGTCAGCGCACCGCACATGCCTTCCAGGCGCTCATCGACCGCTTGCAGATGGTCGAGCATCTGGCCGATGGCGCGCGCAACCGGGTCGGGCATGTCGCCACTGACGCCATAGGCATCGAAGCCGATCTTCTCGGCCATGGCTTTGCGCCGGGCTTCGACTTCGGTCTCTTCGCTCTTGACGATAATGCGGCCTGGGATGCCGACGGCGGTCGCCCCTGCCGGCACCGCCTTGGTGACCACGGCGTTGGAGCCGATCTTGGCCCCGGCACCGACCGTGAACGGGCCCAGCACTTTGGCCCCCGCCCCCACCACCACGCCGTTTTCCAGGGTCGGATGGCGCTTGCCTTTATTCCAGCTGGTACCACCCAGGGTCACGCCCTGATAAAGCGTGACATCGTCGCCAATCTCGGCGGTCTCGCCAATGACGATGCCCATGCCGTGGTCGATGAAGAAGCGCCGGCCAATGGTGGCGCCGGGGTGGATTTCGATCCCGGTCATCCAGCGCCCGAAGTTCGACACCAGCCGGGCCAGCCATTTGAAATCACGCGTCCACAAGGCATTGCCAAGCCGGTGCAGCCAGATGGCGTGCATGCCGGGGTAGCAGGTCAGCACCTCAAAGGCGTTGCGCGCAGCGGGGTCACGGTGGAATACGCTTTGAATATCTTCACGCAGACGTTCGAACATCTGTCAGCCCTTCCTTTTATGCGGTTCGCCCCGAGCCACTTTCTGGGTCTCGGTGAGGATACCGCGCAAAATGCTCATTTCCGGACGCTCGACGGAGCTTCGCCCATACAAACGGCGCAGGCGCGCCATCAGGTGCTTGGGCTTCTCGGGGTCAAGGAAGCCGATGTCCACCAGGGTCTTTTCCAGGTGGTCGTAGAACAGCTCCATTTCGTCCATGGTCGCCAGCTCGCTGGCGTCGACCTTCTCGACTTTGGCCGGTGCATCCTCGGCCGCCAGCCAGGCCATGCGCACCTCATAAGAGAGCACCTGGACAGCGGCAGCCAGATTCAGCGAGCTGAAGTCGGGGTTCGAGGGAATGTGCACGTGGAAGTGACATCGCTGCAGTTCTTCGTTGGTCAGGCCGGCGTGCTCGCGACCGAACACCAGGGCGATTTCCTCGCCGCCCAGCGCATGCCCCACAGCCTTGGCCCCGCATTCGCGAGGGTCGATCAGCGGCCAGGGAATACTGCGCTCGCGGGCACTGGTGCCCATCACCAGGTTACAGCCGACCAGCGCCTGCTCCAGGCTGTCGACGACCTGGGCGTTGCCCAGCACATCGTCGGCGCCCGAGGCACGCGCACTGGCTTCGGCAGCGGGAAACTCTTTCGGCTGCACCAGCACCAGACGCGACAAGCCCATGTTTTTCATGGCACGCGCAGCGCCGCCGATGTTGCCGGGGTGGCTGGTATTGACCAGAACAACACGAATATTTTGCAGCACGGTGTTGTGCTCTCAGAGGCAGATATCAGGGCCTTCGATCTTACAGAACCGACAGACGTAACGCCATGAAAGCAAATGTGACACTTCTGCCGTCAAAGATTTCTGCTAGAATGATCGGCTTTCTTCTTTAACATCTCCAGGTGACCCGCCCATGCAGCCTATGCTGAATATCGCCCTGCGCGCCGCTCGCAGCGCCAGTGAACTGATTTTCCGCTCCATCGAACGCCTGGATAGCATCAAGGTCGATGAGAAAGAGGCCAAGGACTACGTTTCCGAAGTCGATCGCGCCGCCGAACAGAAAATCGTCGACGCCCTGCGCAAGGCCTACCCGAACCACTCCATTCAGGGTGAAGAGACCGGCATGCACGCGGGCACCGGCGAAGAAGGCAAGGACTACCTGTGGATCATCGACCCACTGGACGGTACCACCAACTTCCTGCGTGGCATCCCTCACTTCGCCGTCAGCATCGCCTGCAAATACCGTGGCCGCCTTGAGCACGCTGTGGTTCTCGACCCGGTTCGCCAGGAAGAATTCACCGCCAGCCGTGGCCGTGGCGCCCAGCTCAATGGTCGTCGCCTGCGCGTCAGCTCGCGCACCAGCCTGGACGGCGCCCTGCTGGGTACCGGCTTCCCGTTCCGTGACAGCCAGATGGACGGCCTGGACAACTACCTGGGCATGTTCCGCGCCCTGACTGGCCAAACTGCCGGCATCCGCCGCGCGGGCTCCGCCAGCCTGGACCTGGCTTACGTCGCCGCTGGCCGTTTCGATGCCTTCTGGGAGTCGGGCCTGTCCGAGTGGGACATGGCTGCAGGCGTACTGCTGATTCAGGAAGCAGGCGGCCTGGTAAGCGACTTCAACGGTGGCCATGACTTCCTCGACAAGGGCCACATCGTCGCTGGCAACATCAAGTGTTTCAAAGCGGTACTGACGGCTATCCAGCCGCACCTGCCAGAGAGCATGAAGCGCTAAGCGCGAATTGCATTTAAAGAAGCACCCCTTGGGGTGCTTTTTTATGGGCACGCAGAGCGCTTGGCATTTAGCTGACTGTGCAACGTATTGATAAAACACCGGATCCCAGCAAACAGCCACTCAATGGCAGTTGCTATTAATTGCTGTTTCCAAGGCTGCCGTGGTCTTCTCATTCAACTCGATGCGCAGCGCTACCGCCCGCTCAACGCCAATTTGCAACGCTGGGCCGAAGCGGCTGATATCCAGGCCCAGACGAATCAACATCTTCTCGACCCCTACCGTGGTCACTGTGACAAACTGTTTTACACCACAATCTACGGCATAGTTGACGATGGCATGAATGGCCTGCGTGGTGCCCTGCGAGAAACCGAACCGATTGCCGTCAGGCAGCTCGATGGCAAAGCGGCTAAGCTCCCAGATTGTGTCGGAGCAAGGCGCAGGATGCCCATGCAGCAGCTCAGGGAACGTATGCGCCAGCATGTTCGGGCCGGTGGTCGGCAGTATCCGCCAGCAACCACACACATAGCCCTCATCGTCATTGCGGTTGATGATCATGTAATAGGGGTCGAGTGCATCGTAACCATCGATCTCCATGTCATTGATCAGCGGAATGTCCCACATCTTCTTAACTTTGAAAATACGCGCCCGAAGTTTATGCATGGCATTCAGCGCTTGTGGGTCGATGTTCGTGCGGCGATCAATGGAGATAAGCATAGTGGCAAATACCGGCAGGGGTTGGAGTTGCCGCCCACGGTATATTCACGCTGAATAAATAAAATCCTACCTAATTTGGGAGGTGGCCGAAGTTAATCAGGCTTGTTAATTTTTCGGCTTTTGCAGGATGGATTCCCGATGAAGCTACTCAATACCTCAGCTGTGCGCGAGGTCGCCCATCAAGCCATCAGCCTGCGCCTGGGGCTCAAGCAGAGCCAGACCGAGTTCTGGTCAAGATTCGGCATCAGCCAGGCCTGCGCCAGCCGCATCGAATGCACCAGCCAAGTCCCCGCCCCGGTATACATCCTGCTGCGCCTGTACCTCAGCGGCCGCCTTGAGGAAAGCGACCTGGCGCAACGCCCGAAGTAGCACTCAAGGCGTGATCGATTTTTGCTGGATGGCCTTGAGCACCGCCATCTGACGCGAGCTGACCTGAAACTTGCGGCGGATGTTCTTGAAGTGGAAGTCGATGGCCGAGGTCGTGCACGACAGGATCATCGAGATTTCCCAGGTCGTCTTGCCTGCCGCGCTCCACTGCAGCACTTCTTTTTCCCGGCTCGTCAGGTGTACCGGCGTGGAGCACTCAATGCGCGCCCTGAGCATCCCCTCCATCGCGTAATCGCGCAGCAGGGTCGCCATGGGCAAGGACTGGATCATCGCGACCGCCGCCTGCGCGCCGCTCTCGTCTGGCTTGAGACAGAGCATGCCTGCCTCGCCTCGCGGGCCATGCAAGGGCAGCGCAAGCCCTTGCTCCAAGCCATGCGCCGCGGCTTCCTCGAAGAATTCCGATTCAGAGGGACGGCAGTAGTTTTCCCGGTCCCACAGCAAGGGCCGGTTTGCATTCAGGCAATGCTGAACGACCGGGTCAACCGCAGCGTAAGACTCGGCATCGTAACGGGTACGCCACGCATCAGGGTAATCGCTGTAAATCAGCACCTGCTGATTGGCGTCAGTGGGCGCAGGCTTGAGACCGATCAGAAAGTTCGAATATCCCAGCTTGCGGGTC
Source organism: Pseudomonas sp. E1MeOHC2 (assembly GCF_058745025.1). Taxonomy (NCBI): domain Bacteria; kingdom Pseudomonadati; phylum Pseudomonadota; class Gammaproteobacteria; order Pseudomonadales; family Pseudomonadaceae; genus Pseudomonas; species Pseudomonas sp. E1MeOHC2. Next base: position 3,322,312 of record NZ_CP196675.1, on the reverse strand, counting down.
AAGATTTTCAGGTGAGCCAGCCAGTCCTCAAAGCGCTCCATTTCGCTGAGTTGCAGCAGCTCATCCATCACCAGTAGGGCCATTCCCTTCCTCGTAGACACCGTTTGACGGTGGTCTCATGTCGAGACAACACGCGAGGGAATATCGACTCCCTCATTCAGGTGGGTCGATAAGATAGTTACATGGCACTTTGAAATCAACGTGCGAGTAATGTCCGCCGACGAGATACACGCGCGACGCAAACGGTCGCAGACACTATTCAGTTGCCGGCGCGGCCACAACCTCCCTGTTCTGGGAGGTACCAGGCAGCGCGCGCAACCTATTTACTAGCGTGGCACCAGCCTGCACCGGCAGGCGGCACTACTTTGCACATGGACGGCACGGGAAGACACCTGAAGCTGTATTTCGGCTGACCCTCAAGGAGACCCCTGCATGTTCCAGCAACAGTTCTTTAGCATGGTTGCGCGCCATCGTGACTATCCGGCGGTCGTCGACAGCCATGGCAAAACCCGCAGCTATGGCGAATTGCTGCAGGACATCGACCAATTGCGCGCCAGGCTGCACGCCGCAGGCCTGCGTGAAGGCGACGTGGTGGCCACGCAACTGGAAAACAGCACGGGTTATGTCGCGCTGCTGTTTGCCATGGCCAGCCTTGGGCTCATTCATTGCCCTGTGAGCGTGACCAGCAGCATTCATCAGCGGGCCATGCGCCTGGGCCAGGTCGGTGCCTCCCTACTGATTACCGAAGCCGGCATCGTGCCCGCTGGCCTTGGCGTGCCAGGCTTCACCCTGCAATCGCCAACACCTGTAAACATCAAGACTCCAGCCTGGCGGGACTGCGCCGGGCTGATGCGCATGCAGGAAACCTCAGGTAGCACCGGCACCCCAAAGCTTGCGCTGTGGCGCCAGGACCGGCTGTACCGAGAAATCATGCACTGGGTCGAGAGCGCCGGCCTCGACGCCGGCGCGCGCTACCTGAACATTCATACCCTGGATGGCGGGCACGCAGTGGACCTGCATGTATTCCCGGCCTTGCTGACGGGCGCCACGCTGTATCTGGGCGATGCGGCGCAGGTGGAGAACACCCTGCGCACTCTGCACGAACAGCGCATCAGTGTGATGAGTGCACTGCCGTCGCAATACCTGGAACTGGCCCGTACCGCGCAGAGCCGTGGCATCCGCCTGCCGGCGCTGAGCAAACCCTTCTGCGGCGGCACCTACCTGGATGATCATGTGGTGCTTGAATGCGAGCGCCACCTGGGCGTGCACCTCAGGCGGATCTATGGCTCAACGGAGTTCGGCATGATCCTGGCCAACTTCGCGCCAAAACTGCAGGTCGGCTGCGGCATGCGCCCGGTGGGCGATGTCGAGGTGACGCTGGAGCCCCTGGACCCTGCACAACCGGAGGTGGGTGAAGTGATCGCTCGCTCCTCGCACCGTGGCTCTGGGTACTTCCCGCCAGCGCCCATTCCCTGCGAAGACCACGCCTATGCCACCGGTGATATCGCCCGGCGCCTGGCCGACGGCAGCTTGATGCCCATGGGCCGCGCAAGCGATGCGCTGCTGACGAAACAAGGTACCCAGTTCGCACCCGCCCTCGAAGCGCAGATTGCACAGGCCATGAAGTTCGAAGGGGTGGTGATACTGGTGGACGAGCAGGATCGTCGTCGCGCCCAGGTGGTGGTGCAGGCCAGTACGGCTGACGCCCATGAGCGGTTGGCCGATCTGACCGGGGGGCTGGAGCGACTCGGCATCTGTGCCGGTATCGCAGTGCTTGAGCGGATTCCATTGACGCCCACCGGTAAGCCGGACCGTGTGCGGCTTCGCAAGCTGTTAGCCGCTCAAGCAGTGCTGTAGGCGATCGACCGTAGGATCGCGTTTAACCAGAGCGCGATCACTGCCCCGCCTGGTTCTCACTGAGAATCAGCTTGCCATTCTTGTCCAGGGGGATGGTCGAGCCTGGCTCGTGGTCCATCTTCACCTGCCCCACCTGGTCGCCGATGGTGTACTTCACGTTGTAGCCAACGACTTTGTCACTGATGTCATTGACCGTGTTGCAGCGGGTTTGCGTCGTGGTGTAGGTGTCACGCTCCTGCATGCCTTCCTGCACCTTGTTACCGGCATAACCACCACCGACCGCACCGGCCACCGTGGCGATCTTCTTGCCGGTGCCGCCACCAATCTGGTTACCCAGCAGGCCACCGGCCAGGGCGCCCACTACGGTACCTGCGATTTGGTGCTGGTCCTTGACCGGCGCCTGACGCGTCACAGTGACATCCTTGCAGACCTCACGCGGCGTCTTGACCTGCTGCTTGATTGGCTGCACGTCGGTGACCTGGGCGTACTCCGGCCCTTTGTTCACCAAGCTGTAGGTCGCCACAGCACCTCCGGCAGTCACACCGACAGCACCCAGCACCGCACCCACCAGCATTGATTTATTCACGTGAACCTCCTGATCATACCCGCGGGGCTTGGCCCGCCTTCGCCCTGCCTTGGAGCAAAAAAAAAGGCGCGAGTTCAATACTCGCGCCTCTTGATTCGCCAAACGGCGTAGGAAAAGCCCTTACGGACGCTCGTCCACACCCTCAGCCTTGGCTGGCGGAATCAGGTCTTCGCTGTTCAGGTTCAGCCAGATCAGTACCACGTTGGCGATGTAGATCGACGAGTAGGTACCGGCCATGACACCAATGAACAGTGCCAGCGAGAAGCCGAACAGGTTGTCACCGCCGAAGAACAGCAGCGCAGCAATGGCCAACAGGGTCGAAACCGAGGTGGCGATGGTACGCAGCAGGGTCTGGGTGGTGGAGACGTTGATGTTCTCGATCAGCGAGGCCTTGCGCATCACGCGGAAGTTCTCACGCACCCGGTCGAACACGACGATGGTGTCGTTGAGCGAGTAACCGATGATCGCCAGCACCGCCGCCAGCACCGTCAGGTCGAAGGTGATCTGGAAGAACGACAGAATGCCCAGGGTCACCACCACGTCGTGGATCAGCGAGATGATCGCGCCGACGGCGAACTTCCACTGGAAGCGGAAGGCCAGGTAGATAAGGATACCGCCCAAGGCCAGGAGCATGCCCATGCCACCCTGGTCACGCAGCTCTTCACCCACCTGCGGGCCAACGAACTCGACGCGCTTGAGTGTGGCCGGGTTGTCGCCGCCGGCTTTTTGCAGTGCCGCGGCTACCTTGCTGCCCAGCTGCGGGTCATCGCCCGGCATCCGCACCAGCAGGTCGGTGGTAGCGCCAAAGCTCTGCACCACGGCTTCGTGGAAACCGGAGTCAACCAGCTCGGCACGGACCGCCTTGAGGTCGGCCGGGCGCTCGTAGGTCAGCTCGATGAGCGTACCGCCGGTGAAGTCCAAACCGAAGTTCAGGCCCTTCTGCCACCAGCTGAACAACGCCAGGACGGTGAGGAGCACAGTGATGGCGAACGCGACATTGCGCACGCCCATGAAGTTGATGGTTTTCATCGCAGCTCCCTCAAACCCACAGCTTCTTGATGTCACGCCCGCCGCAGGTCAGGTTGACCATTGCACGGGTCACCATGACGGCGGTGAACATCGAGGTGAAAATCCCGAGGGACATGGTGACCGCAAAGCCCTTGACCGGGCCGGTACCCATGGCGAACAGGATGCCGCCGACCAGCAGGCTGGTCAGGTTGGCGTCGATGATCGCGGTATAGGCGCGGTTGAAACCTTCATGGATGGCGCGCTGCACCGACATGCCGGCTTTGAGCTCCTCACGAATCCGCGAGAAGATCAGCACGTTGGCGTCCACCGCCATACCCATGGTCAACACGATACCGGCGATACCCGGCAGGGTCAGGGTCGCACCCAGCAGCGACATCAATGCCAGCAGCAAGACCATGTTGCCCGCCAGGGCGATGGTGGCGATCACGCCGAAGCCGCGGTAGATGGCGATGATGAACAGCGAGACGAACAGCATGCCCCACAGCGACGCATCAATACCCTTGGTGATGTTGTCCGCACCCAGGCTTGGGCCAATGGTACGTTCTTCAGCGAAGTACATCGGTGCGGCCAGACCACCGGCACGCAGCAGCAGCGCCAGTTCGGACGATTCGCCCTGGCCGTTCAGGCCGGTGATGCGGAACTGGCTGCCCAGTGGCGACTGGATGGTCGCCAGGCTGATGATCTTCTTCTCTTCCTGGAAGCTCTGTACCGCCACTTCCTTCTCGACGCCGTCGACGGTCTGCTTGACGTAGCGGGTAACCGGCTTCTGCTCGATGAAGATCACCGCCATGCTGCGGCCGACGTTGCTGCGCGTGGCGCGGCTCATCAGCTCGCCGCCGTGGCCATCCAGGCGGATATTCACCTGCGGGCGGCCATGCTCGTCGAAGCTGGCCTGGGCGTCGGTGACCTGGTCACCGGTGATGATCAGGCCACGCTCGACCGGGGCGGAACGGCCGCCCTCACGGAACTCGAAGACCTCGGTGGTCGCCTTGGACGCACCCGGTTCGGCGCCGAAGCGGAACTCCAGGTTGGCAGTCTTGCCGAGGATACGCTTGGCTTCGGCAGTGTCCTGCACGCCTGGCAGCTCGACCACGATACGGTTGGCGCCCTGGCGTTGAACCAGCGGCTCGGCCACGCCCAGCTCGTTGACACGGTTACGGACGGTGGTCAGGTTCTGCTTGATCGAGTATTCGCGGATCTCGGCAACTTTCGCCTGAGTCAGCGCCAGACGCAGCACGGCGAGGTCATTGCGCTCGGTGGCGGTCAGGTCGAAATCATTGAAATTCTTGCGGATCAGGGCGCGTGCCTGTTCGCGGGTTGCATCGTCAGAGAAGCCCAGCATGATGCCGCCATCCTGCTGAGGCAGGCTGCGGTAGCGGATGCGCTCTTTGCGCAGGAGGGTCTTGACCTCGCCTTCATAGACTTTCATGCGGGCGGTCATGGCCTTGTCCATGTCCACTTCCAGCAGGAAGTGCACACCACCGGACAGGTCCAGGCCCAGTTTCATCGGGCTTGCACCCAGGTTGCGCAGCCATTGCGGAGTGGTCTGAGCCAGGTTCAGGGCCACGACGTAATCATCGCCCAGTGCCTTGCGCACTACATCCTTGGCCGGAAGCTGGTCTTCCTGGTTGGTCAGGCGAATCAGCGCACTGCCCTTCTCACCCAGGCTACCGCCCTTGACGGTGATACCCGCATCGGTCAGCGCCTTGGTAACGCGATCGAGGTCGGCCTGGCTTACCTGCAGCGCCGAACTGGCACCACTGACTTGCACCGCCGGATCATCTGGGTAGAGGTTGGGAGCGGAATAAATAAAACCGATCGCCAGTACCAGCAAGATCAGTGCGTATTTCCACAGAGGGTATTTGTTCAGCATCACGCCGCCCGTTCAAGACGCGGGGCGCGTTGCGCGCCCCGACTGGAAAAATAAAACCGGTAACTCAGATAGCCTTGAGCGTACCTTTTGGCAGGGTCGCGGCGATGGCGCCCTTCTGGAACTTCAGCTCGACGGTGTCGGAAACTTCCAGCACCACGAAGTCATCGGTAACTTTGACGATCTTGCCGGCGATGCCGCCGTTGGTGACAACTTCGTCACCTTTTTGCAAGTTGCCCAGCAGGTTCTTCTGCTCTTTGGCGCGCTTGGCCTGAGGGCGCCAGATCATCAGGTAGAAGATGACCAGGAAGCCGACCAGGAAGATCCACTCGAAACCGGTACCGGCTGGGCCGGCGGCGGGTGCAGCTGCGTCCGCGTAAGCGGCGGGAATCAGAAAGCTCATGAGGCACTCCATTACTGAATTTTAATATTTAAGTGCTGACAGTCAGCCCAAGGGCGGCACAGGCAGCCCGCGCTTGGCGTAGAAGGCGTCGACAAAGGCGGCCAATTTACCCTGTTGAATAGCCTCGCGTAAACCGGCCATCAAGCGCTGGTAATGGCGCAAGTTGTGGATGGTATTCAGCATGCTGCTCAACATTTCGCCGCATTTGTCCAGGTGATGGAGATACGCGCGGGAGAAGTTGGTGCAGGTGTAGCAATCACAGGTCGGATCCAGCGGCGATTCATCGTGGCGATGGAACGCGTTGCGGATCTTGATTACCCCTGTATCGACGAACAGATGGCCGTTGCGCGCGTTACGCGTCGGCATCACGCAATCGAACATGTCGACGCCGCGGCGCACACCCTCAACGAGATCTTCCGGTTTGCCTACCCCCATAAGGTAACGAGGTTTGTCAGCGGGCATCTGATCCGGCAGGTAGTCCAGCACCTTGATCATCTCGTGCTTGGGCTCACCCACCGACAGGCCGCCGATGGCCAGGCCGTCGAAGCCGATGTTTTCCAGGCCTTCCAGCGAGCGCATGCGCAGGTCCTGGTACATGCCGCCCTGGACGATGCCGAACAGCGCCGCGGTGTTGTCGGCATGGGCGTTTTTCGAGCGCTGGGCCCAACGCAGCGACAGCTCCATGGAGGTGCGCGCCACGTCGTGCTCGGCCGGGTAAGGGGTGCACTCGTCGAAAATCATCACCACGTCCGAGCCCAGGTCACGCTGGACCTGCATGGACTCTTCTGGGCCCATGAACACCTTGGAGCCGTCGACGGGCGAGGCGAAGGTCACGCCTTCCTCTTTGATCTTGCGCATGGCGCCCAGGCTGAATACCTGGAAGCCACCGGAGTCGGTGAGGATCGGGCCTTTCCACTGCATGAAGTCGTGCAGGCCGTTGTGCTTCTTGATCACCTCGGTACCCGGGCGCAGCCACAGGTGGAAGGTGTTGCCCAGGATCATCTCGGCGCCGATGGCCTCGATGTCGCGCGGCAGCATGCCCTTGACCGTGCCATAGGTGCCGACCGGCATGAACGCCGGGGTTTCCACGGTGCCACGAGGGAAGGTGATGCGACCACGACGGGCCTTGCCGTCGGTGGCCAGCAGTTCGAAGGACATTCGACAGGTGCGACTCATGCTTGATCCTCGGGCCCGCGTGGCGCCGGATTGCGGGTGATGAACATGGCATCACCGTAACTGAAGAAGCGGTACCCCTGCTCGACCGCCGCCGCGTAGGCGGCCATGGTCTCGGGGTAGCCGGCGAAGGCCGAGACCAGCATCAGCAGCGTGGACTCCGGCAGGTGGAAATTGGTGACCAGGGCATCGACCACATGGAACGGCCGGCCCGGGAAGATGAAAATATCGGTATCGCCACTGAACGCCTTGAGCACGCCATCGCGCGCCGCGCTTTCCAGCGAACGCACGCTGGTGGTGCCCACGGCAACCACGCGCCCGCCACGGGCACGGCAGGCCTCGACGGCATCCACCACATCCTGGCTCACTTCGAGCCACTCTTTATGCATGTGATGGTCTTCGATCTTGTCGACCCGCACCGGCTGGAAGGTGCCCGCGCCGACGTGCAGGGTCACGAAGGCCCGCTCCACGCCCTTGGCGGCGATCTTTTCCAGCAGCGCTTCGTCGAAGTGCAGGCCGGCCGTTGGTGCAGCTACAGCACCGGCACGCTCGGCGTAGACGGTCTGGTAACGCTCACGGTCGGCGCCTTCGTCGGGGCGGTCGATGTAAGGTGGCAGCGGCATGTGCCCGACGCGTTCGAGCAGTGGCAGCACCTCTTCGGTGAAGCGCAGCTCGAACAGCGTGTCGTGGCGCGCGACCATTTCGGCCTCGCCACCGCCATCGATGAGAATCTGCGCACCGACCTTGGGTGCCTTGCTGGAGCGCACATGCGCCAGCACCCGGTGGCTGTCGAGCACGCGCTCGACCAGCACTTCCAGCTTGCCGCCGGAGGCTTTCTGGCCAAACAACCGCGCCGGGATCACCCGGGTGTTGTTGAAGACCATCAGGTCGCCGGGGCGCAGGTAGTCGAGCAAATCGGTGAATTGCTGATGTACCAACGCGCCGCTCGGCCCATCGAGGACCAGCAGACGGCTGCCATGGCGCTCGGCCAAAGGGTGGCGGGCGATCAGGGAATCGGGGAGTTCGAAGGAAAAATCGGCGACGCGCATGATGATGTTCGGTTCGGCAGGGCCGGGAAGTTTAGCCCAATGTGTGAAAATTGACCATGAAACCCGATTGACCGACCGAAGGCACCTCTCTATACTGCGCGCCACTGCCCTGATGGCGGAATTGGTAGACGCGGCGGATTCAAAATCCGTTTTCGAAAGGAGTGGGAGTTCGAGTCTCCCTCGGGGCACCAAGATCCGGAAAAAACCGACCTTATGGTCGGTTTTTTTTCGCCTGAATTTTGGCTGGCTGCGCGGTGTTTGATTTTGTTCCGGGTCGGCATCAGGTACGCGCCATGGCATTGCATTATGGCTAACAGGCGCATGCCTTCAGATCTGCAGCGTTCTCAAGAACGAGCGCCGCCCGCGCGGCGCTCGATCTAAAATGCACTACTAGAGCCGCGGCAAGCACTTCTCAGGCCCACAACTCAGGCTGCCAACGACGAAAATGCCCAGGCCAGCCAGTCACTCGCTATGACCTGGCTTTGTGCTCTGGTCGCCATGTTTACCAAGGGCCGATCTCGTTTCACCAGTCATAGGTCAGGTTTGCGGTGACCGTTCTTCCCTGCCCATAGGTGCACTCCCACACACCGGAGCACCGGCTTACGTAACGTTTGTCATCGATGTTCTCGACATTGGCCTGAATACGCACGCCCTTGATTGCCAAAGGTGATTTCTCCAGGTCGTAAGCGATCATGCCGTCATAGACCGAGTACGACGGGACATCGAATTCACGGTAGGCCCTGCTCGTCCCGGGGCTGCTACGCACGTAACGAACGCCAACCCCAAAACCCAGGCCGCGCAGGCTGCTGCTCTCTGGCATCTTGTAATCCAGCCATGTAGCAGCAGTCAGTGGCGATATACCTACCGGATGGCGACCTTTCATCTCGTCGTTGTCCTTGGTGTACTCGGTGTCGACACGCGAGACCGAGGCGATAAGATTGAGGTTGCGGGTCAGCTCAGCTTTGCCTTCGATCTCCAGGCCAGTCGAGCGCAATTCACCCGATTGGTTGCTGTAGCCCAAATGAACCGAGTCCGCCGTCAGGACATTCCTGCGGTCAATCTGATAAGCCGACACCTGCACGAAACTGTTGGAACCTGGCGGCTGATACTTGATACCCACTTCGTATTGCTTGCCAGTCGATGCATCGAAGGTATTGTGGTGAAAGTCAGTGCCGGTATTGGGCTGGAATGACTCGGAATAGCTGAAGTATGGGGTGATACCGTTGTCGAACAGGTAGCCGAAGCCGACACGACCAGAGAACTTCTCATCCTTGATGCTGTTGTCGACTTTGTACAGAGGTTGCTTGTTTTCAGTTACAGCCCAGTCATAACGGCCACCGATGGTCAGGAACCAGCGTTCCCACTTGATCTGGTCCTGCAGGTACAACCCGGTCTGGCGGATGGTGTTATCCCAGGTATTCTCGGCAACCAGGCTGAAATCGACTGGCTGACCATAAACCGGGTTGTACAGATCAATACCGGGCGGGTTGTTCTGGTAGCGGCCGAGGAACCTGGAATTGAAGTGGTAGTAGTCGGCCCCCAACAGCAGCGTGTGGTCGACCTCGCCCGTTTTGAATACGGCCTGGGCGGTGTTGTCGATGCCATAGACCTTGTTGGTCTGCGCCCAGTCGATGGCGTAGCGGCCAATCGAGCTCAGGTCGTTTGCACCACTGACCTGGTTGGGGATGAACTCGTAGCCGTGCAGCAAGGATACAAAGCGGTCGTCGACATAGGCATAGCGCGCGTTCTGCTTGAGCGTCCAGACCTCGTTCAGCTCGTGGGCAACCTCATAGCCGAGGGTGTACTGATCTCGGTCGTAGGACGCATAGTTGGGCTCACCAATGAAGCGGTCGCGGTCGATAGTGCCGTTGGGGTTGGCCAATACCGTGCCCCACACAGGGAGACCCTGCGGCTCGGGTGTGTCGTTATCCTTCTGAAAATGGCCGTAGAACGTCAGGGTGGTGCGGTCGTTGACGTTCCAGGTGAAACTTGGAGCAAGGGTCATGCGTTTCTGGTCGGCATAGTCGACTTCCGAATTCACGTCGCTGACCACCCCGGTAAGGCGATACAGAAAAGTACCCTGTTCGTCGAGCGGGCCGCCAAGGTCGAAGGCACCATACTTGCGATCATGGCTACCCGCCCCCAGTTTGACCGAGCGCAAGGTTTCGGCTGTGGGGCGCTTTGATACCATGTTGACGATGCCCCCCGGCTGGTTTTGGCCATACAGCACGGAAGCCGGCCCTTTGAGTACTTCGACGCGTTCGAGCAGGTAGGGGTCGATCTGCAGGGCGCCGCCGGTACTGCCGCCGCCGTAGGGCAGGTGCAAGCCGTCCAGATACATGGGCGTAGCGTTGAACCCCCGCGAGGTGGGTTCGTCAAACGCCTTGACCCGTGCCGAGAAGCCATCGACTTGTATGCCGGGTGTATAGCGCAAGGCCTCGCTGACCGAGAGTGAGCCACGCGCCTTCATTTCGTCCTGGGTGATGACGTTGATGGTCTGCGGGGTTTCCAGGATAGACGTATCGGTCTTGGTGGCTGTGGCAGTGCGCTTGGCGACATACCCGTCCACCGGGCCGTAAGCTGACTCGCCCTGTGCGTTTACATTAGTCGCCCCAAGCTCCAGGGCCGTACCGTCCTGCGGCAACGGCTGCAGGCCGTACACGTTGCCCCCGCGAGGTATGGCCTGCAGGCCGGTCCCGGCAAGCAGCCTTTGAAACCCTTCTTCAATTCCGTATTGCCCCTGTAGACCAGGGCTGGTAAGCCCTCGCGTCAGTTCCGAGGTGTATTGCAGGGTAATTCCCCCTTCACTGGCAAACCGGCCAAGTACCTGGGCCAGGCTCCCGGAGGCGATGCTGTAGCCGTGCTGCGCCTTTTCAGGCGCAGCCAATGCTGATGCACCGCTGCCCTGCAGGGCAATGGCCAGGGCACTGAGGGCGAGGACGCGTCGATAGCTGGATGCACGCGGTTTACCCATGATCGGATCGGTCGTTAAACGCGTTGAACTAGAGCGGATCATTGAGAAATTGTCCCTATGTATGTGGCAGTTCCACAGGTAAGGACTGACGAATTGGCAAAACGGGCCAATTCTCATTAACGCGCGGTGACGGTCACCCAGTACCGGGTCCGGTAATCGACCTGAACCGGCAACGTGGCGGGCAATGCGGCCAGGATGGCGTCGGTATTGTCCAACTGGAACGCACCGCTGAGCAGCAGCTGCCCTACATCGGCCTGGCAGCGAAGCCAGCCCGGTCGATACCGGCCCAGCTCGCTGAGGAATTCGCGCAGCGGCATTTCGTCGACCACCAATTGGCCACGCGTCCACTGGCTGTCTTGTTCACGTGCAACCGCCAGGGCGCCCTGGCCCCAGGCGTCGAAGGTAATCTGCTGACCGGCATCGAGGGTTGGTTCTGGACCATGAGTCGGTATTACCCGCACCGCCCCCTCAAGCACGGACAGTTGAGTAGCGCCCTCTCGCTGGCGGACCACGAAGCGAGTACCCAGGGCTTCCATCAGGCCTTGCTCGCTGGCTACGCGCAATGGCCGGTGATGAGCGCTGAGGGTATCGGGCCCACTGTCCACCAGAATTTCGCCACGGCGCAGGCTTATCAGGCGTTGATGCGCATCGAAATCTACATCCACTGCGGTGTCGGTGTTCAGGTCCAGAACCGTACCGTCGGCCAGTGTCAGCTGCTTGCGTTGGCCAACGCGGGTGGCATAGGCCTGCTGAGGCACAAGCTGGCGGTAACCTGCATAACCAAGCGGGGCAACGATAGCCAGCGCCAGCAGTTGCTTGATCATTTGTCGACGTTCACGGTTCAGGGTACCCATGGCCAACTGCTGCGGCAGCAGCCCCAACTGTGCCCGCACCCGCTGCGCCTTCTGCCAGGCCCGCTCGTGCTCGGGCGCCGCCGCGCGCCAGCGGGCACAGGCATCACGCTGGGCCACGCTGATCGCTTCGTCGAGCATCAGCATGTGCCAGTGGGCCGCTTGCCGTGCCACTTCCGGGGTGATTCGGTTTTGCTGGCTGAGCATCAGAAGTCGTCGTCGAACAGGATGCAGGCTTCCAGGGCGTTGGCCATGTGCCGCTTGACCGTGCGCTCGCCGATGCCCAGGCGGCGCGCCACCTCGACATAGGTCAGGCCCTCCAGTTGCACCAACAGGAACACCGAGCGCACGACCGGTTTGAAGGTGTCGAGCAATGCGTCCAACTGCTGCAGCGTTTCGCGCATTGACCACTGTTCCTCGGCAGATAGCGCAAACAGTTCTGGCAGTTGCGCGAGCATTTCGAGGTAGGCGCGCTCCAGCGACTGGCGGCGAAAATGGTCGTATACCAGACGTCGGCTTACCGTTGCGAGATAGGCACGCGGCCTTTGCAGGCTTAGGCTTGCCCCCGCTTTCTGCTGCGCCTGAAGGATCCGCAGAAAAGTGTCCTGTGCCAGGTCAGCGGCCTGGGCAGAGCAACCCAGCCGACGGTAAAGCCACTGCTTGAGCCATCCGTTGTGCTCTGCGTAGACCTGACTCAGATCATCGTTCATCACGGGTATCCCTCCGAGGCGAGGATGGCACCTTAGATGATAACGATTATCAAATCAATCCAGGCGGGCTTTGCCTTCGCCAAGAACAGTCAGCAGGGTTTGCTACCAATATCTTCTGCAAAGCGCAGCAAGTAACCGTCAGGGTCGAGCACCAGAAAATTGCGCTGCCCGAACAGAGATTCACCGCTGCGGTACCAACGCTCTTCAACCGGGTTTCTAAGCGGATGCCCAGCCGCCTCCAGTGCCGAAACCAGCGCTGATGCGTCCGGGCATGCGATAGACAAGTTGATCCCTCGCCCATAGGGCGGTTCAAGCGGGCCGACCCGCCAGGGCGATTCACTGTGCCAGTCCTGCTCCAGCATCAGCTGGCTGCCGCCGAAGGACAGGAAGGCGAAATGGTCTTCTGGGCGCTCATACTCGATCTTGAAACCAAGGATGTCGCAGTAGAAGGCAAGGCTTCGCGTAAGGTCGGAAACGATGAGCTCGGGGACAAGGGAATTAAGCTTCAGCATTATTGACTCCTTTCAATTGTGATCTGCAAACAGGCTCGAGCAATGTGTGGCAATGCCCACTCAATGTCACCGCCCAGCCTCGACCCATATCCAGCTCAGCCTGCAACAACGGCTCGAACTGCGCTCAGGATTTTGATTGGCGAGGTCATGGCACTTTGAAAGCAGCTCAATGTAGCTCAATACAGCTCAATTGAGCTCACCTCGAATGGGGGGGTTGTGGCGGTGGCTGCCGAACCTTGAGCAGTCGGCGGTGATCTCCAACTGAGGCAGTGCTAGCCTGTGAGCGGGGCTTGGCCGCAAACGGCCAGCCAAACCACTGCAAAAGGACCTGCCATGCACCTGCACCACCGCCCTGTTCAGCCCAGCGACATCCCTGCCATCTGCTGCTTCCCCCAGGGCCCGGACGAACTGTTCTACATGTTCCCCAAAGCAACCTACCCGCTCACACCTGCGCAACTCACCGAGGCCATCGCCCAGCGCAACGGTTCTACGGTGGCAGAAGGCGACGGCACGGTGCTGGGCTTCGCCAACTTCTACAAAGCCGAGCACGGCGGCGTGTGCGCCCTGGGCAACGTGGTAGTGGCGCCAGCCGCCCGCGGCCGTGGGGTGGCGAGCTACCTGGTAACCGCCATGATCGAGCTGGCCCGCGAGCAGTTTGCGGCGCGAGAGATTTGGGTGTCGTGCTTCAATCACAACACGGCGGGGTTGCTGCTTTATCCACAGCTGGGCTTTGTGCCGTTCGGCATCGAAGAACGCCAGGCGCCAGATGGGAAGCGGGTGGCGTTGGTGCAGATGAGGCAGGTGCTGGCCTAGCCTGCGAAATCTAGGCTCTGTACGAAAAGTTTTGTGGGAGCGGGCTTGCCCCGCGATGGAGTGCGAAGCGCTCCTGTACCTGATATCAAATAGTGTCAAAGACGCCGCGAACTCAGGCTTTGCTGCCGCGTTGCGGCAGATCGCGGTGCAAGCCCGCTCCCACAGCGATGGATGACTGACGACGTGTGGGGCTGAACAAAAAGCTCCACGCCTAGGGCACGTATGACTTTAAGCACTGTATCAAAGCGGCGCTTAGCGCCTGGGCTAAGTGCTTTATAGAGGCTTTCTCGACCTAACCGTGCCGCCTCACCTTTGCGAAGAGAATTCAGTAGCGTCCGATACCTCAGTCAGTTTTTTCTTTCAAACACGCCCAAAAAAATGTCTTGCAACATCAGCTGCCGAACCATACCCATCCCTCGACGTCCGATCCTGCATCCCCCGCGTTTCGAGGTACCCCGTGTGAAAGAGATCATCGCCCGCAAGTACCGCCTGGTGGTGAAGACCATCGGTTACATCGGCTGGTCGCTGTTCTGGCTGCTGATCTGGGATGTGCTGGTCACCATCGACTTCATGCTGTTCTTCAACAGCAAGTTCACCCTGCCGTTGATTCCCTTGACCTTGCTAGGTTCGGCGCTGGTGGTGCTGGTGAGCTTTCGCAACAGCAGCGCCTACAACCGCTGGTGGGAGGCGCGCACGTTATGGGGCGCATTGGTCAACAGTTCGCGCAGTTTTGCCCGGCAGACGCTGACGCTGATCGATGACCCGGATGACGGGCTGAACCCGATCAAGGCGACCTTGCTGCGCCGGCATATCGCCTATGTGAACTGCCTGGCCGCGCACTTGAAGGGCAACCACTGCGCGGATGAACTGATAGCGTTCATCCCGCAAGCGGAGTTCGAACGGCGCAACCGCTCGAACAACTTCGCCAACGACATCCTCAGTGGCTCGGCAGCCCTGCTGGCGCGGGAATACCAGGCCGGGCGCCTGGACAGCATTCGCCTGGCGCGGCTGGAATCCACGCTAGTGGACCTGTCCAATGCCCAGGGCGGCATGGAACGGATTGCCAATACACCACTACCCTACCCTTATGTGTACTTTCCACGGCTGTTCATCACGCTGTTCTGCCTGATCGTGCCGGTGGGCCTGGTCGAGTCGTTGGGGTGGTTCACGCCATTGGCATCGACGGTGGTGGGGTTCATGTTGCTGGCCATCGAGCGGATCGGCACCGACCTGCAAAGCCCCTTCCGTTTCAGTGAGCACCAGATCCAGATGGACACCATCTGCGAGACGATCGAGCGCAACCTGGAGTCGATGCAACGGGAAGCGCAGCATGGCGAACTGACCACCTGATGCATGCGCGGGCTGCCCAGCAGCCCCAGTCAGGCGCGCACATACCGCTGGCGCAGCACATCACTCAAGGCATCCACCAGCAACACCAGCACCAGCATGGCGATGATCACCGTGCTGGCTTGCGCCTCCTGGAACAGGCTCAAGGTGGTGTAGAGCATCTGCCCCAACCCACCCGCCCCGACAAACCCCAACACGCTGGCCATGCGGATGTTGTTCTCCCAGCGGTACAGGCTGTAGGCCAGCAACTGCGGCCACAGGTTAGGCAAGGTGCCAAAGCAGAATGCCGCCACCTGACTGCCGCCCTGCAAGCGAATAGCTGCAGCAGGCTCTGCCGGCGCGTTCTCCAACGCCTCGGCAAACAAGCGGCCCAACACGCCGGCTGTGTGTAACCCCAAGGCCAGGGTCCCGGCATTCGGGCCAAGCCCTGCGGCCAGCACGGTGAGCGCCGCCCAGACCAACTCGGGGATGGCCCGCAAGGCATTGAGCAGTACACGCGCCGCTGCCTGCAGCGGCCAGCCGAAGCGGCCCGCCGCCGGCAACGCCAGCAGCATCCCCAGCATCACCGCCAACAAGGTCCCCAAGCCCGACATCGCCAGGGTCTCCAAGGCGCCATGCCACACCGCGCGCAAATGCTCGACGGACAGGTCCGGGTGCAGGAATCGCCCCGCGTACTCGCCCATCTGCCCTAAGCCGCCATCGCCGACCAGCGCGTGCAGGTCCAGCTCCAGATAGGCGAACGAGGCCACCACTGCGGCGATGATCACGCCGAGCACCAGCAAGTTGATCGCCCGGTTCATGCCAGCCTTGCTCGCAGAAAGCGGCTGAGCAGGTCAGCCAGCGATACCAGCAGCAGAAACGTCAGCAGCATGCTCGCCACTTCCGCGCCGGCAAACATACGCATCGACAGGTCGATCTGCTGCCCCAGCCCGCCAGCGCCGACAAACCCCATCACCACCGAGGCACGCACTGCGCACTCCCAGCGGTACACGGTGTACGACACCACCTCCGACACGGCATTGGGCAAAATGCCGTAGAAAAAGGCCATCAGCCGACCACTGCCCGCCTGCAACAGGGCATGGGCCGGGCGTTGGTCGACCGACTCGAAGATTTCGGCGTAGACCTTGCCGAGCATGCCGCTGTAAGTAATGGCGATGGCCAGCACTCCTGCCGTTGGCCCAAGCCCCACGGCACGCACGAACAGCAAGGCCCAGACGATCTCCGGCACGCTGCGCAGAAAGATCAGCAGCCCGCGTACCGGCAACCGCAGCACCCGCGACCACCATCCTGCCCGCCCGCCTCGTGAAGCCGCCCGCAGCGACAAGGCACGGCTGGCCAGCAGGCTCGCCGGCACCGCCAACAACAGCGCCAGCGTCATGCCGGCCGTGGCCACGGCGAGCGTCTGCAAGGTGGCCTCGTACAGCAGTTGCAAAAATGCCGAATCATGCGCCGGCGGCCAGAAAGCCTGAGTGAAACTGGCGATCTGCTGGCGGTTCTCTGCCTGCCACAGCACACCTGGGTTCAGCTCGCTCAACTGCAGGCCCGGCCATAACACCGCTACTGCCAGCAGGGTCAGCAGCAACCGTGGCAGCGCCGCCGGGTCGCGGGCCCTCAGCATCGTGGTATCTGCACCGTCAGCACCGCTGCAGGCCCTTGCAAGGGGGGCGAAGACAAGTGTTCGTTGGCATAGAGTGCATCGAGCATTTGCGGGCTGACCGCCTCGGCCGGGCTGTCGAACACCACCTGCCCCTCACGAATGCCGATCACCCGTGGAAAGTGCGCCAGCGCCAGCTCGACCGCATGCAGGCTGGCCACCAGCGTTACACCGTTGGCCTGGGCGTGGCGGTTGAGCAATGCCAAGCTGTGGTCGGCTAGAACCGGGTCCATGGCCGAGACAGGCTCGTCGGTCAGCAGCAATTGCGGGCGCTGATACAACACCCGTGCAATACCCACCCGCTGCAGTTGGCCGCCGGACAGTTGCCCGCACTGGACGAACAATTTGTCTGCCAGCCCCAGCTCGGCCAATGCCTGACGCACGCCAGGCACATCGGTCGGGTACAGCAGGTTGAACAGGCCACGCAAGATGCCCCACTGCCCCAGCCGCCCCGCCAGCACCGCCGTCACAACCCGCTGGCGCGGCGGCAAGGGCGGTGCCTGATGCACCAAGCCGACCCGCGCCCGCAAGCGCTGACGCGCCCTACCAGATAACTGCCAGGGTTGCTCAGCAAACAGCTCCAGGCGCCCGGCACTGGGCTGGATGGCCGTGGCCATCAAGTGCAGCAGGCTCGACTTGCCCGCGCCAGAGGGGCCGATGATCGCGACCCGCTCGCCCCGCTCGATACGCAGGTTGAGCGCGTCCAGGGCGCGGACCTGGCCGTGGTGCAGGCTGGCATCGTGCAACTGAATGGCCACCCGAAGGTCAGTCACTTGAGCAGGCCGGCCTCGCGCGCGGCTTGTTCGGTGCCCTTGTAGTTCTCAGGCTTGGTCTCGATGAAGCGGCTGGCGGCCTGCAGGTCGAGGATCGCCTTGTGCTCGGGGTTGGCCGGGTCCAGGTCGAGGAACGCCTGCTTGATCTTCGCCTTGAGTGCCGGCGCCATGTTGCCGCGCACGGTCCAGTTGTAGTCGTAATAGGTCGGGGTGGTGGCAAACACCCTCACCTTGCTGGTATCGACCTTGCCGGCATCCACCAGCTTTTGCCAGACGCTGGCATTGAGCACCCCTGCATCGACCTTGCCAGCTTGCACCCAGGCCGCAGTGGCGTCATGGGCACCGGAGTAGGCCACCCGGCTGAAGTAGTCCTCAGGCTTGATGTTGTCCTCTTTGAGCATGAAGTAACGCGGCATCAGGCTGCCCGAGGTGGACGAGATGGAGCCGAAGGCGAACGACTTGCCCTTGAGGTCGGCCAGGCTCTTCACATTGGGGTTGGCGGTGATGAACTTGGACGTGAACTGCGCGTCCTGCTCACGCTGCACCAGTGGCGTGGCGGTCGGGTCTTTCAAGTGCACCTGGACAAAGGTGAAACCGCCCAACCAGGCCAGGTCGAGGCGGTCGGAGGCCAATGATTCGACCACCGCCGGGTAGTCGGCGACCGGCACGAATTTCACCTCCATGCCCAGTTGCTTGGACAGATACTCCCCCAACGGCTTGAATTTACGCTGCAGCTCGGTTGGCGCTTCGTCGGGGATGGCACTGACCCGAAGGGTTTCTGCAGCCTGGGCGACAACGGCACAGCAGGACAGCACGAGGCCGGCGGCGAGCGCCAGAGGGCGTTTGAGCATGGGCATTCTCCGGGTCATTGGCGGGTATTGAGTCGGCAGCCGCGCCGACCGTGAAAAGTATATGTGCCCATGGCGCAATGGCCAGCTTTGCTACAATCGCGCAACAATTTGATCTGCTGAGGTACGTATGAGCGAGCCAATCCGCCTGACCCAGTACAGCCACGGCGCCGGTTGTGGCTGCAAGATCTCCCCCAAGGTACTGGACGTGATCCTTGCCGAAAGCGGCGTCCAGGCCCTGGACCCGAAACTCTGGGTCGGCAACGCTTCGCGCGACGACGCCGCCGTGTATGCCCTGGACGAGGAACGCGGCGTGGTCTCGACCACCGACTTCTTCATGCCGATCGTCGATGACCCGTATGACTTCGGCCGTATCGCCGCCACCAATGCCATCAGCGACATTTACGCCATGGGCGGCGACCCATTGATGGCCATTGCCATCCTTGGCTGGCCGATCAACGTGCTGGCGCCAGAAGTGGCCCGCGAAGTGATCCGTGGGGGGCGCGCGGTCTGCGCCGAAGCGGGCATCCCGCTGGCCGGCGGCCATTCCATCGACGCCCCGGAACCGATCTTCGGCCTGGCCGTCACCGGCGTGGTCAGCAAGCGTCATCTCAAACGCAACGACACCGCCACCGCCGGTTGCCGCCTGTACCTGACCAAGCCGCTGGGCATCGGCATCCTCACCACCGCCGAGAAAAAAGCCAAGCTGCGCGAGCAGGACCAGGGCCTGGCGCGCGACTGGATGTGCACCCTCAACACCCCCGGCAGCCGCTTTGGCAAACTCGAAGGCGTGATGGCGATGACCGACGTCACCGGTTTCGGCCTGCTGGGCCACCTGGTGGAGCTGGCCGAGGGCAGCGGCCTCACCGCGCACCTGGACTACGCCGCAGTACCGCGCCTGCCCAGTGTCGAGCATTACCTGGCCGAGGGCTGCATCCCCGGCGGCACCTTGCGCAATTACGAAAGCTACGGCCACAAGATCGGCGCCCTGAGCGAGGACCAGAAGCACCTGCTGTGCGACCCGCAAACCAGCGGTGGCCTGCTGGTGGCGGTCAGCCCTGAGGGTGACGCGCAATTCCTTGCCGTGGCGGCCGAACTGGGCCTGCAACTGTCACCTATCGGCACACTGGTCGAGCGACAGGGCCACGCAGTCGAGGTGCTTTGATGCGCCCCGACTGTAGCGATTATCGCCAGCTATTTTTGAACGACGTGCCGATGATGGACATCCGCGCACCGGTCGAATTCGCCAAGGGCGCCTTCCCCGGCGTCGTCAACCTGCCGCTGATGAACGACCAGGAACGGCAGAAGGTCGGCACCTGTTTCAAACAGCAAGGCCAGGCCGCCGCCATCACGCTTGGCCACCAACTGGTCAGTGGCGCGATCAAGGGCGAACGCCTGCATGCCTGGGCCAGCTTCGCCAAGGCGCATCCCGATGGCTACCTTTATTGCTTTCGCGGTGGCCTGCGCTCGCTGATCGTTCAGCAGTGGCTGCGCGATGAAGCGGGCATCGACTACCCACGGGTCAAGGGCGGCTACAAAGCGATGCGCACCTTCCTGCTGGACACCACCCAGCAGGCCGTGGAGCACTGCGATTTCGTCCTGATCGGCGGCCTCACCGGCACCGGCAAGACCGATGTACTGCATCAGCTGGGCAACGGCCTGGATCTGGAAGGCCACGCCAACCACCGCGGCTCCAGCTTCGGTAAACGGGCCACCGCGCAACCGGCGCAAATCGGCTTCGAAAACAAGCTGGCCATCGATGTACTGAAAAAGCGCGCGCGTGGCATCGAGCAATTCGTGCTTGAGGATGAAGGCCGTATCGTCGGCAGCTGCACCGTGCCGCTGGCGTTGTACCAAGGCATGCAGCAGTACCCGTTGGTATGGCTGGAGGAGAGCTTCGACAACCGTGTTGAACGCATCCTGCGCGATTACGTGGTCAACCTGAGCGCAGAGTTCGTCGATGTGCACGGGGGCGAAGCCGGCCGCCGACTGTTTGCCGAACGCATGCTGTCGAGCATGGCCAATATCCACAAGCGCCTGGGTGGCGAACGCTGCCAGCGCTTGTCCGCCATCTTGCAGCAAGCACTGGAAGAACAGCAGCGCAGCGGCGCGGTGGACCTGCACCGGGGCTGGATCGAAGGGTTGCTGAAGGAGTATTACGACCCGATGTATGCCTATCAGCGCGAGGCCAAGGCTGAACGTATCGAGTTTGCGGGGGATGCCATTGAGGTTCGGGAGTACCTCAAGGCCCGCGCGCAAAGGCAGAAACACTAAGGCCGCTTAACCAACCGCCAAACACCTTGCACCGATGTCGTCTGTAGGAGCGGCCATCTCACTGCCCCGGGCTGAGCACCCGCTCAAGCTCGGCTGCCCGGTCCCGGGTCATGTCCATCCCGCACACGCCGCCTTCCAGCTGCGCCATGGTGCCGCCACTGGCCTGTACGTGGAACGTGCAGTTATCATCGCGGTAAGCGATCCACTTACGCTGCACCTCGCGCAGGCGTTTCTGCTGCCCAGCCTCCAGCTTGCCCATCAACTGTTTGTACACCCGGTTCAAGCGCTGGTCCTGCAACTGGGTTTCGGCCTGGATGCAGTTGCTCATGGCCACTGTGCTGGACGCCTGGTCCATGCACTGCCCGTAGCCCGGCGAATAGTCTTCGGCCATCGCCAGCGGCAGCACACAGGCCAACGCCAAGCCAGTCAGGTAATACCTGTTCATCAAAATGCTCCCTGTGGGTGTCAAAACGTCTGCGGTTGTTCCGGCGGCATCAGCACCTTGCCCGGTTCGAAACGCAATGACGGCATCTGGGTCGCGGCATACAACGCGACACCCAATGCCGCTATCAAGGCCACATCAAACCAGCGCCAGCCGGGCATGTCGTCGGCACTGCGGGCCTTCCAGCAGTGCCAGGCCTGGCCTGCGCAGAACACCAGCATCGCTGTCAGCCACAGATAGAAGCCCGCGCCAAAGCCGGTGCGCTCGTGGAACGCGTAGCTCTGGCTGTCTGGCAAGCGGTCGATGCCGAAGCTGCTGGCGGCCAGGTACAGCGCCGCCAGCCCGCAGACCAACGCCAGCCGGCGGAACCGACGATGGGCAAGAATCGCCACGGCCAGCAGCGGGTTGGCAAACCACTGGTACAACCCGAAGGGCATGCCCCATGGCCCGTACAGCAACATCTGCAGGGCGGGCATATGGCGGTCGGCAGCCATCAGGGCGCCATCGAAACAGAGGCTGAATAGAAACAGCAGCAAGCTGGCGCTGAGATAGAAAACGGGCAAAGGGCGCACCTGGAGAACACGGGACAGGCTGCGACCATAACCCAGGCCCTGCCCCGCTTCCAGAGCTTCAGAAGTCTCCGCTCGCCGCAACACTATGCAACCGGTGGTTCCAGCAGCAGCCCATAAAGGCCCGAGTCGGACAGCTCACCGGCCACGCACCAGCGCGCCCGCAGGGTGCCTTCGAGCACGAAGCCCTGGCGTTCGAGCGTGCGCGCCGAGCCTTGGTTACGGGGGGCTATCTCGCCCTCCAGGCGGCGCATGTGCAGGGTGTGGGCGAGGTAGTCGATGAAGCAGGTCAGCGCCTCGTCCATGTAGCCCCTGCCCTGTACCGCGCTGGCCAGGCAATAGCCGATCTCGCCACGGCGCGAGACGTCGTCAATATTGAACAGCTGGACCATGCCGATCAATTCGCCGTTGTCACGGCGGTACATGCCGAGCTTAAGCTGGTCGCCATTGGCGTAGGCTTCGCGGTCGGCGGCCAGGGCGCTTTCGGCTTCGGCCAGGTTGTGCCAGGGGGCATGGTGCCAATAACGCATGACCTCGGGGTCGGCCATGATCGCCAGCCATTGCGCGGCATCGCCATGGCGCATCGGGCGCAACTGCAGGCGGGGGCTGTCGAGGCAGAGGTCACTGGGGAAACTGCGGGGTGGGGTCACGCCGGATCTCCTGTCCATTGCTGGGGAGATGACAGTTTAACGTCAAGCGGGGCGGCTGGGGGATGCGTTGGGTTTTATCGTGTGTTTGAGAGTGGGTGACTCGGTGCGGGGACTGCGTCATGGCCAGTAGGTGCCTGGCGGGGGTTTTGCGTTGGGGCGCAAATCGAGCGCCGCGCGGGCGGCGCTCGATCTCAAGGACGCTGCAGCACTTTCGCCATGCGCCTATCAGCCGTTACTCGCCGTTTAAAAATGGCTCAACCGCCCCGGTTCAACCCCATTTCCATGTCATTGATCAGCGCCTTGGCCATGGCACTGAGAATCCGCGCGGCGCTGCCTGCAACCTTGTTGCCCTCCATCTCGGCCTCTTCGCTGAGGTGGCGTATGCACCCAAGCAGCACGGACAATTCGTCGAACGCGTGATCAAGAGGGATGCCCGGCTCGATACGAAACAGTTCGAGAAACGTCTCCACGCCAGCAGTGGTGTGGGTTTTCAGGTGATTGCTCATAGCACTGCCTCCTGCGCCTTCATGTGGGCGAACAGCGCATACAGCAGTTCGGTATGGATCGACATGTTTTCGAGGAGGATGCAGCGTTGAGCGCGGTCTTCGGCTTTGAGGTACAGCTCGATGGTTTGGGAAAGGCTGCCCATGAGCCTGACTGTTTGGCACTTCGCGTCTTTTTGAGACAGGTCGGCGGTTATCGAGATGTATGGGATTGGGAAAGTGGGTGGGTCTGGAACGAGCTTCTTCATAGTCACCTCAGAATAATTTTCAGAAGCAACCACTCATCCTTCTCACAGATTGGGTGGCAGCCGTACGCGAGGTGAGAAGACCGTGTCTGGAGGCACCACGGCCAGACCGAAGTCTGCACGCGCACGGCTGCCATAACTGGCAAGCCACCTCATCAGCGGGCTTCTCACACCCGATCGCCAATAGCAGCGACGGCGAGACGTTAACCCTGAGGTACTTGCCAGACTATCAGACGGCGTCCGACACAAGTCGTAGGATAATTCCACGCGCTTGCCAATCTGAAGCACTTGGTTTCAAGTTCAGAATTTTCTTACAGCTGATGGCCCTTTCGCGGGCAAGCCCGCTCCCACCAGTATCTCCGGTGCCATCAAGAGCAGTGGAGAGCCTGTGGGAGCGGGCTTGCCCGCGAAAGGGCCGGCACAGACGACCCAAAAACAGTCAGGCCACCTCAGCCCCATCATCATCCGGCCAATGCGGCTCGTTGGCCCCAGGCGGGGTCAACGGCGGCAGCCCATAAGCCGCGCGCGCATCGTCGCAGCTGGGGTTATGCACCCCACCCTCCCACGACGCTTCGAACTCCCGGCAAGGGCTCGAGCGGTTGGCGTAGATGGTGCACGCCACCTCTTTGCCGATCTCGCCGGCAAGGCTGACGCAGCGGCAAGGCTTGGCATCGGTGCCGATCATCGCGACCCGGGTCGGGTTGATCTGCACCACCAGGTCGTCAGGCACAACACCCCCGGCAGACTGGCATTCGCCCCAGAAGAAAGACACACGGAAGTACCCGCAGCAGGCGCCGCAGTCAAGGCAAGGGTTATATTCGGACATGAGACCACGGAGGGAAGGTTGTTGTTATCGGGGCTGGGCCCGCGGCGCCATTTTCATTCCAACCGGGGCTGGCTGGATAGAGGGGGAATGCAAAAAAAATTGCCGCTGATCCGGCAAGCCTCAAGGCCCGCAAAACGGGCGGACAGCACACCTGCCACCCGCCCGACTGGGTTAACGCAAGGCCTTGTAGGTGTTGGCATCCCAGTGCTGCAGGCCAAGGCCTTCGCTAGGGTCATAGCTGTCGCCGCTCACCTGGCTGAAGCGCGTACGGGCTTCACCGCAGTGCACCAGTCGGTCGTCCCTTTCACCCTCGGTGATGACGGTATACGACTGGCTGCGCATGGCCTGGTAGTCCTCATCGGCGGCCGCCATGGCCAGGTGATGCTGCATCAGCTGGTTGTCATCCAGCACCAACTGCTTGTCCAGCTCGACACCCCAACGGCTCAGGCAGACTTCGGCGAAATGCCGCACGATCAGCCCGGGCTCGATCAGCACCTTTCCATCGCCTGCGCCATCGGCTGAAGCATTACCTACCAGCGTGGCATGGCGGCCGGGCATGGGGTAAATGCACATGCGTGTGCCACTCTCGACAGAAGGAATCACGCAGGCAAACCCTTTGGAGCGTTCATCCCGCGAATAGAAACCGACGTATTCCCTGACATTGCCCGCCAGCGTTACCCGTTGCGCCTGGATGTTGCCTACACCCGGCACTGGGTCGATGGCAAAGATGTTGACCGGGATATCCCGCAGCATCGGGTCCTCGGCCATCGCATTGGCCAGCATATGGCAGCTGACACCGCCCCGGCTCCAGCCCACCAGGTTGACCTGGGTCGGCAGGCGCGGCTTGCGGAACATCGTGATGATCTGCTCTTGCAGTGCCTGCGGGGTTGGGTGGCGATCGCCGTAGTCATAGGTTCGCCAAAACCAGGACGCCGTGGCGGATGCATCCGGGATCGGTACGCCTGCGTCTTTGAGCCGTGCGTAATCTTGCTCGGTGAGTTTGGTGCGCTGCCAGCTGCATTCGCCCTTTATCACCTGCAGTACATGGCCCACATTCTCTTCCCAACCACGACCGAACAACTGACCACTCCAGTTGAAGTAGCCACCCGGCTCGACGAACAAATCATCGTCCTGAAGGTTGCCACTGCCCGGCCCATCAACCGCAACCCAGTGGGCGAACTCGCGCCCCTGATCATTGCCGGCCAATGTCGAGACCAGTTCACCGTTCCAGAAATTGGGGTTGGCAGCATCGAAGCGGTGGGAACCCGTACCGCAGAAATAGGCTGTAAATACACTCATTTGGATACCCGAAAAGGAAAAATGAGTGCTCAAGGTAGTCGTGCGAATAATCGGCAGGCAGTCGGAAGGCCACCCCCATCGACAGAACTGGGGCCGCCGAGCGGCCCCTTGCTGCTTACTTCTGGGTCAGGCCATCGGCCCTGAACATCTGGCGGATACCCCGGATAGCCTGGCGAATACGGTCCTGGTTCTCGATCAGCGCAAAACGCACGTGGTCGTCGCCATAATCGCCAAAGCCGATACCCGGCGACACGCAAACCTTGGCCTCGGCCAACAGCTTCTTGGAAAACTCCAGCGAGCCAAGGTGCGCATACTCCGGCGGGATCTTCGCCCACACGTACATCGATGCCTTGGGGTTCTCGACCATCCAGCCCAGTTCGTGCAAACCCTTCACCAACAGGTTGCGGCGCTGGCGGTACTGCTCGGCGATATCGCGCACGCACTGTTGGTCGCCTTCAAGCGCCGCGATGGCTGCCACCTGCAAGGGCGTAAAGGTACCGTAGTCGTGGTAGCTCTTGATGCGCGCCAGGGCATTGACCAGCTCTGGGTTGCCCACCATGAAGCCAATACGCCAGCCGGCCATGTTGTAGCTTTTGGACAGCGTGAAGAACTCCACCGCAATGTCCTTGGCGCCTGGCACCTGCATGATCGAAGGTGCTTTCCAGCCGTCGTAGACGATATCGGCGTAGGCCAGGTCGTGGATCACCAGCACACCATACTGCTTGGCCAGTGCCACCACGCGCTCGAAGAAGTCCAGTTCCACGCACTGCGCGGTAGGGTTGGACGGGAAGCCGAGGATCATCATCTTTGGCTTGGGGATGGACTCGCGGATGGCCCGCTCAAGCTCATTGAAGAAGTCCACACCCGGCACCAGTGGCACCGAACGCACCTGGGCGCCGGCGATCACGGCGCCGTAGATGTGGATCGGGTAGCTGGGGTTGGGCACCAGCACCGTGTCGCCCTGGTCGAGGGTGGCGAGCATCAGGTGGGCCAGGCCTTCCT
This sequence comes from Pseudomonas sp. E1MeOHC2, assembly GCF_058745025.1. Classification (NCBI taxonomy): domain Bacteria; kingdom Pseudomonadati; phylum Pseudomonadota; class Gammaproteobacteria; order Pseudomonadales; family Pseudomonadaceae; genus Pseudomonas; species Pseudomonas sp. E1MeOHC2. The sequence continues at coordinate 3,296,053 of NZ_CP196675.1, read as the reverse complement.
TGGAGCCGATGGTGACGATGGCTTCGCTTTCCGGGTCGATGTCGACCTCGTAGCGGTCCTTGTACCAGTTGGAGATGGCCCGGCGCAGGCGTGGGATGCCGCGGGAGGTGGAGTAGCCGTGAGTGTCTTCGCGTTGAGCGACCTGAACCAGTTTCTCGACGATGTGCGGCGGGGTCGCGCCATCGGGGTTGCCCATGCTCAGGTCGATGATGTCTTCGCCACGGCGTCGGGCGGCCATCTTGAGCTCGGCGGTGATGTTGAAGACATAAGGGGGGAGACGATCAATGCGCGCGAAGCGGCGCGGCGAACCTGGGTTGGCCATGGTTTCCTCTGAGTACGTAAGCGCCCGGAACCGTCCGAGCGACGTTGGCCGATGTGGCGGCCTGGATCAGAAGATAGTGCCGAAACAGGATTCGTGTAAAGGACAAAATCCTGTTTTGTTAGAATTTTTCAGATGTATTTTTTGAAAATTAGAGAATTATGTTTTCAGGGGCGGCCTCTTCGCGGGGCAAGCCCGCTCCCACAGGGATCGCACCGGTGGGAGCGGGCTTGCCCCGCGAAGAGGCCGGCACAGGAGAACACCCATAAAAAAACCCCGGCACATGGCCGGGGTTTTCGTGTAACAGGCAGCGGTATCAGCGTGCGTAGGTCATCAGCACGTCCGCAGCGGTCTGGCTGTCTACCGACATCATCACGCTCAGGGCAGTGACGGTGAGGATCGAGAAGCCGAACACCTTGCGGGCCCACTTGCTGTCGTCCTCGGCCTTGTAGCCACCCCATGCCATGTACAGCCAGTACAGGCCCATGGCAGCAGCCACGGCCATGTAACCGAGGCCGGCGTAACCGCCGAGGGTGAGCATCAGGGTCGCGAGCACGAAGGCCAGCACGTACAGCACGATCTGCTTCTTGGCTGCAAGAATACCGCGCGCCACCGGCAGGACCGGGATGTTGGCAGCGCTGTAATCCTTGAAGCGGAAGATGGCGATCGCAAAGCTGTGCGGCATCTGCCACAGGCTGAACATCACCAGCAGGGTCACTGCAGCCAAGTCGAAGCTGTTGCTCACGGCGCAGTAGCCGATCACCGGAGGCATGGCACCCGAAAGGCTGCCGACCAAGGTGCCGTGCACCGATTTACGCTTCAGCCAGAGGCTGTAGAAACCGACGTAGACGATGAAGCCGATCAGCGCACAGAACGCCGACAGTGGGTTGGCCTGGACATACAGCAGGCTGAAACCCGCCACCCCAAGCAGGGTGGCGTAGATCAGCGCGAGGGGCAGCGACATGCCGCCCTGGACCATGACGCGGTTCTTGGTACGTTCCATCTTGATGTCGATGTCGCGGTCGATGCAGTTGTTGAACACACAACCCGACGCCACCACCAGAGAAGTACCTACCACCACCGCCAGGAACAGGGCGAAGTCCACATGGCCCTTCGCGGCAAGGAAGAAACCGCCTGCCACGGAAAGCACGTTACCGAAAATGATCCCCGGTTTGGTGATTTGGATAAAGTGCTTAACGGACATGCAGTCTTACCTCACTTGGCCATCATTTCGATGTGGATGTTGAACATGATCCACAGCGACAGGCCGACCAGCAGTGCAATTACCATGGCGGTAAACAGGAACGTCGACACGTTGGAACGCTGCTCTTTCGAGCGGTCCATGTGCAGGAAGTACACGAGGTGCACTACTACCTGAATCACAGCCATCGCGACCACGACCAGAACGGTCAGGTTCTTAGGCAGGCTTGGGAACATCACCAGGCCGAACGGGATCGCGGTCAGGATGATCGACAGTACAAAGCCGATCATGTAGGACTTCACGCTGCCGTGATTACCTTCGTGATGAGTGTCGTGTGCGTTAGCCATTACAGAACCCCCAGCAGGTAGACGACGGTGAATACGCAGATCCAGACCACGTCCAGGAAGTGCCAGAACAGGCTCAGGCAGCTCATGCGGGTCTTGGCAGTCGGGGTAATGCCCTTGGTGCTGATCTGATACATCAGGATTGCCATCCAGATCAGACCTGCAGTCACGTGCAGACCGTGGGTACCGACCAGCGCGAAGAACGCCGACAGGAAGCCACTGCGCTGCGGGCCGAAGCCTTCGGCGATCAGGTGATGGAATTCATAGATTTCCATCGCGATGAACGCAGCACCGAACAGGAAGGTCACAGCCAACCAGCCCAGTACGCCTGCTTTCTTGCCATCGAACAGCTTCAGCATGGCGAAGCCGAAGGTGATCGAGGACAGCAGCAGGAAGGCAGTTTCGACCGCTACGAAGTCGAGCTGGAAAATGTCATGACCCGACGGGCCGCCGGCAAAACTGCCGGACAGCACCGCGTAGGTGGCGAAGAGCGACGCAAACAAGATGCAGTCGGTCATCAGGTACAGCCAGAAACCGAGTACGGTCATCTGGCCCGAGTCGTGGTGGTGATCGTCGTGCCCATGGTCGTGACCATGAGCAGCGCCGTGGATTACTTGACTGGACATTGATTACACCCGTTCAAACGATTCGACACGTGCGCCGCCAGCAGGCAGTGCACCGGCCTTGGCCAGGGCTTTCAAGCGCTCGCCTTCGATACGCGCCACTTCCTCGGCAGGCACCATGTAGCCCTGGTCGTCACGCGCAGCGTGGCGAACGAAGACAGCGATGGTTGCAACCAGGCTCGCACCTACCAGCCACCAGATGTGCCAGATGAAGGCAAAGCCGAAGACGGTCAGCAGCAGGCCCATGAACAAACCGGTAGAGGTGTTGCTCGGCATGTGGATCGCTTCGTACTTGCCCGGCACCTTGTAGGCAACACCGGCTTCTTTGGCTTCGTGCCAGGCGTCCAGACCAACTTTCTCAGGCATGTGAGCGAAGTTGTAGAACGGAGGTGGCGAAGAAGTCGACCATTCCAGGGTACGGCCGCCCCATGGGTCGCCGGTCACGTCCAGGTTCTGGTTGCGGTCGCGGACCGAAACGAAGATCTGGATCAGCTGGCAAGCGATACCGAACAGGATCAGCACGGCGCCGACAACAGCTACCCACAGGTAGGGTTCCCACAGTGGGTTGTCGGAGTGGTTCAGACGACGGGTCATGCCCATGAAGCCCAGGGCGTACAGCGGCATGAACGCAACGTAGAAGCCCGAGATCCAGAACCAGAAGGCAGCTTTGCCCCACTTCTCGTTCAGGGTGAAACCGAAGGCTTTCGGGAACCAGAAGGCGAAACCGGCGATGTAGCCGAATACCGCGCCACCGATGATCACGTTGTGGAAGTGAGCAATTACGAACAGGCTGTTGTGCAGAACGAAGTCAGCACCTGGAACGGCCAGCAGAACGCCGGTCATGCCACCGATGGAGAAGGTGACCATGAAGCCCAGGGTCCAGAGTACTGGCGCGGTGAAGCGCAGGCGGCCCTGGTAGATGGTGAACAGCCAGTTGAACAACTTCACACCGGTCGGGATCGAAATCAGCATCGTCGCCAGACCGAAGAAGGTGTTGACGCTCGCGCCGGCACCCATGGTGAAGAAGTGGTGCAGCCATACCGCAAAGCCAAGAATGGCGATCGCGCCCGATGCATAGATCATCGAGTGGTGACCGAACAGGCGCTTGCCTGCGAAGGTCGAAGTCACTTCCGAGAACACGCCGAAGGCCGGCAGGATCAGGATGTAAACCTCAGGGTGACCCCACGCCCAGAACAGGTTGACGTACATCATCGGGTTCCCACCAAGCTCGTTGGTGAAAATGTGGAAGTCCAGATAACGGTCAACAGTCAGCAGAGCGAGTGCAGCGGTCAGAATCGGGAAGGAAGCAACGATCAGCACGTTGGCCCAGGTGCAGGTCCAGGTGAAGATCGGCATGTCCATCAGTTTCATGCCAGGTGCGCGCATCTTCATCACGGTGACGAGGAAGTTCACACCGGTAAGCGTCGTACCCAATCCGGATAGCTGTAGCGCCCAGATGTAGTAGTCGACACCCACGCCAGGGCTGTACTGAATGCCCGCGAGCGGCGGATAGGCAACCCAACCGGTCTTGGCGAATTCGCCGACGCCCAGGGAGATGTTGACCAGCAGCACGCCTGCCAGCAGCAGGTAGAAGCTCAGGGAGTTCAGGAACGGGAAGGCAACGTCACGTGCACCGATCTGCAGAGGCAGGGCCAGGTTCATCAGGCCGGTGAAGAACGGCATCGCCATGAAGATGATCATGATCACACCGTGAGCGGTGAAGATCTGGTCATAGTGTTCAGGCGGCAGGTAGCCTTCGGATCCACCAGTGGCGGCAGCCAGCTGGGTACGCATCATGATGGCGTCGGCAAAGCCGCGCAGCAGCATGATCATCGCGACGATGATGTACATCACCCCGATTTTCTTGTGGTCGACAGTCGTCAGCCACTCGCTCCACAAGTAGGTCCACTTGCGGAAATAGGTGATAAGACCGACGACAGCGATACCGCCGAGCGCGATCATGGCAAGCGTCACCATGACTATCGGCTCGTGATAGGGTATCGCCTCCAGGCTTAGTTTACCGAACATCTCTTACTCCTCTGCACCGGCAGCTGGTTGCATACTCGATTCCACACCCTTGGTAGTGGCCAGATCTTTGCTGCCTGCTTCTTCGTGGACCGGCTTGCCGCGGTTCATGCCTTCGTACTTGTCGACGATGGACTGGAACAGCTCTGCCGGGGCCTCGCTGTACAGCGCGACTGGGTTGTATTCGCTAGGTTTGGCCAGAGCGTCGTACTCGGCTTTGCCCAGTTTCAGCGGCGACTGCTTGACCTCGGCGACCCATGCATCGAAGTCGGCCTGGGAAGTGGCAGTAGCCTTGAATTTCATGCCGGTGAAACCAGCACCGCTGTAGTTGGCGCTGATACCGTCAAACACACCGTTCTCGTTGGCGATCAGGTGCAGTTTGGTGGTCATGCCGGCCATGGCGTAGATCTGGCCGCCCAGACCCGGGATGAAGAACGAGTTCATCACGGCGTCAGAGGTGACGCGGAAGTTGATCGGGGTATTGGCCGGGAAGTTGATCTTGTTGACCGTGGCAATGCCCTGTTCCGGGTAGATGAACAGCCATTTCCAGTCCAGCGCGACCACGTCGATCTGGATCGGCTTCACGTCGGAATCCAGCGGACGGTAAGGGTCCAGCTTGTGGGTGGAGTGGTAGGTGAAGTAACCCAGGGCAATGATGATCAGGATCGGGATGATCCACACCGCGGCCTCGATCTTGGTCGAGTGCGACCAGTCAGGCGTGTAGGTGGCGGCCTTGTTGGAAGCACGGTACTTCCAGGCGAACACCAGGGTCATGATGATGACCGGCACCACCACCAGCAGCATCAGGCCGGTAGCGATGAGGATGAGGTTCTTTTGCTCAATGCCGACCTGACCTTTCGGGTCGAGCAGGGTCCAGTTGCACCCACTGAGTAAAAGCATGCCTAAAAAGGGCAATATGCCAAACAGTCTGGGGTAACGCTTTTTACTCATCTCACGACCTCTAGATCAGCTTGCTTCAATGCAATTTGTGTTTTGGTAGCCAACACTTCGTCCTGCCAAGTGCGGCATTTCGCGCCCGTAGTCACTCCTGCCAGGGGTCCGACTGCAGGACCTTGGCTAAAGCGGTTTAACGGTGCTTATGGTTTCGTAGGCAACAGGCCTGTACTTCAGACCAAGTCCATTTGGTGCGGGAAAACGCGGAGGGGTGTCCGCTCGGTATCGCCGCTGGGCGAAACTTGACGAAGTCAGCAAAAGGGAGCGCTGAGGCTTCCTTCAATCCTGCGACTCGCAAGCAGTGCCGAACGGAAATTGGGGGCGATTGTAGATAGGTCGCCAACCCTTGACTATGACTTATTGAGCAACAGTCTTTTACAGAATCTGCAACAATGCGACGCGATGGATCAACTTCGCGACAGTTTGTCGCACCCCGCCGGGTAGCCCTCAAAGCCGCATTCTACAAGGCTTTGTCATTGATCTGGATCAAGCGGGGAGCAACTTTCTGCGCATCAGGTGCGGTGCAAAAGCCCCGATGTAATTCGGGACTTTTGTCTAAGCCTGACGTCGGTTGCGGTAGATACCCAGCGGCACCAGGATAGCGGTGAGCACGAACGCGACAAGCGCCCATTGCGCCAGCGACAGGCCGAGGATCGGTGGGTACGGCGTGCTGCAGAAGCCATCGACCTGGAATGCCAGTGGCCACAGCTTGGCCAGGGGCAGGTCGTCGACGATCGGCTGCAGGGTATCGATGCCGCAACTGACCATGGGGTTGGCGAGTATATACACATGGTTGCCGGCCGCAACGATTCCGCCAACGGCACTGAGCACCACCAGGCCTTCGAAGAAGGTCAGGCTGCGGCGCCCAGGCATCGCGGCGGCGATGAACGCGAACACGGCAATAAACAGAAGGGCATAGCGCTGCAGGATGCACAGCGGGCAAGGCGCCTCGCCAAGCACGATTTGCATGTAGAGGGCGCCACCGATCAGCGACAGGCAGATCAGCCCCAGCAGCACCAGAAAGCGCCGTTCCCGATTCAGGCGCGATGTTTGTTCGTTCATTGCCGGTTCCTTCGATGGATAGTGGCCGCGTGGTCCGCCTGCCTGAGCGCAATTCTACACGCTGGGCAGGGCCTTTGAGCGTGCCGAGGAGGCAACGTGACAGCACTGCGCGGGGCTATCCGGAGATGGCTGAGACCGGCCGTAGCGACATCGGTTCAACGTCGCGAGGCAAAAAAGCGGCTACCCGGGTGCCGTGCAGGGGCAAGCCCCTCGACACCCGGGAGTGAAGGATACCGTGATTAAAGGAGGATTAAAGATGAAAGCTTGGACGCCTGTTTCATCTTTCCTTTATATAAGCAGGCAGGAGCAGCCTTGTGCTGCCCCTGCACTGAAACCTGCGCGAACCAGAGGCGTTTACTCCAGCGCCGCCGCCGGCCCGAAGAACTCGTAGCGGCTCTGCTGCTCAGGCACACCCAGGCCCTTCAACTGGCGTTTGACCGCTGCCATGAAGCCCTTGGGCCCAAGGAAGTAGGCATCGACGTCACGTTCACGCGGCAGCCACTCGGCCAGCAGGTCTTCGCTCAACAGGCCTACGGCATCGGCCGCAGCACCACCTTGCGGCTCGGCATAGCAGTAGAAGCGCTTGAGCTGTGGATGACGCGCGGCCAGGCCGTCGATCCAATCACGGAAGGCATGCACGGCGCCGTTACGCGCACAGTGGATGAAATGCACTTCACGCTGAGTCTGCAGCGCCGCTTGCAACATCGCCAAGGTCGGGGTGATACCCACACCGCCACTGATCAGCACCAAGGGTTTTTCACTGGCGGCCAAGGTGAAATCGCCGGCGGGCGGGAACAGCTGCAGGGTCTGGCCCACGACCAGTTCGTCATGCAGGAAGTTGGAGACCTTGCCACCGGCTTCGCGCTTGACGCTGATGCGGTATTCCTTGCCATCGCACAGGGCCGACAGGGAGTAGTTGCGACGCTGCTCGGCACCGTCGATGAACAATTGCAGGCCAATGTACTGCCCAGGCTCGGCTTTGAGCACCGGCTTGCCATCCACCGGAGCAAAATAGAACGAGACGATCTCGCTGCTCTCCTGCTCGCGGCGTACCAGGCGAAACTCGCGGGTACCACGCCAGCCACCGGCGGCTTCTTCTTTCTCTTTATAGAGGCTTTCTTCGGCGCCGATGAGGATGTCGGCGAGCTGACCATACGCGGCGCCCCAGGCAGCGATCACCTCAGGGGTGGCGATTTCCTTGCCGAGCACTTCTTCGATGGCACGCAGCAGGCAGCTGCCCACGATCGGGTAGTGCTCCGGCAGAATCTGCAGGGCGACGTGCTTGTTGATGATCTGACCGACCAGGCCGCCGAGTTGTTCGAGCTGGTCGATATGGCGGGCATACATCAACACGCCGTTAGCCAACGCACGTGGCTGGTCGCCGCTGGCCTGGTGGGCCTGGTTGAACAGCGGTCGTACCTCAGGGTACTCGTTGAGCATCATCTGGTAGAAGTGAGTAGTCAGCGCTTCACCGCCGCTTTCCAGCAGGGGGACAGTGGCTTTGACGATTGCACGTTGTTCGGCATTGAGCATTGCAACAACTCCTGAGCCTGTGGCTTCAAATGATGGCTTTAGCTACTTCACCATTCGTGCCAACTTTTACAGCCAGCAAAATCAGGGGGTTGACGCAGGTCATGTCAAAAAGACCCACCCCGGCGTATAGTCATATTGACCAACAGGAGTCCCTATGACTGCAAAACCTCTGCTCACCGCCCTCCTCCCTTTGGTCAGCGACCTGTCCCGCGACCTGAGCGACCAGGAACGTTACCGCCGCCTGCTTCAGGCCATGCGCGGGCTGTTGCCGTGCGACGCCGCCGCGCTGCTGCGCCTGGACGGAGAGTGGCTGGTGCCGCTGGCGGTGGATGGGTTGAGCCCCGACACCCTGGGCCGACGCTTCCGGGTCAGCGAGCACCCGCGCTTCCAGATCCTGCTCAGCCGCCCGCACCCCACCCGCTTTGCCAGCGATTCGGAACTGCCCGACCCATACGACGGCCTGGTCAACGCCCCGGATGCCGACCTTGAAGTGCACGACTGCATGGGCTGCCCATTGATGGTCGATGAGCGCCCCTGGGGCCTGCTGACCCTGGATGCACTCAGCCCTGGGCAGTTCCAGAGCCTGGAACTCGATGCCCTGCAGGCCTTCGCCAGCCTGGCCGCCGCCACGGTGACCGTGGCCGAGCGCATCGAGCACCTGGCCCTGCGCGCAGAGGATGAACACCACCGCGCCGAGATCTACCGCCAGGCCAGTACCCAGGACAAGGAGCTGATTGGCCAGAGCGCCGCGCACAAGCGCCTGGTGGAGGAGATACGCCTGGTCGGCGGCAGCGAACTGACCGTGCTGATCACCGGCGAGACCGGCGTCGGCAAAGAGCTGGTGGCCCAGGCCCTGCACCAGGCCAGCAACCGTGCCGACAAACCGCTGGTCAGTCTCAACTGTGCGGCACTGCCCGACACCCTGGTGGAAAGCGAGCTGTTCGGCCACGTGCGCGGCGCCTTCACCGGCGCCCATGGCGAACGCCTTGGCAAGTTCGAACTGGCCAACGGCGGCACGCTGTTCCTCGACGAAGTCGGCGAGTTGCCACTGACCGTACAAGCCAAGCTGCTGCGCGTACTGCAGAGCGGCCAGTTGCAACGCCTGGGTTCGGACCGTGAACACCGGGTCGACGTCCGCCTGATCGCAGCAACCAACCGCGACCTGGCAGCAGAAGTACGCAATGGCAACTACCGCGCCGACTTCTACCATCGCCTGAGCGTGTACCCACTGCATGTTCCCCCGCTGCGTGAACGCGGGCGCGATGTGCTGCTATTGGCGGGCTACTTCCTCGAACAGAACCGCTCGCGCCTGGGCCTTAACAGCCTGCGCCTGAGCAGCGAAGCCCAGGCCGCGCTGCTGGCCTACGACTGGCCAGGCAATGTGCGAGAACTGGAACACCTGATCGGCCGCTCGGCACTCAAGGCGCTGGGCCAGCACCCCGACCGACCACGCATCCTCACCCTGGAAGCCATCGATCTGGACCTGCGTGCCGTCACCCCGGCGAACCCTCTGCCCTCCCCCACGCCTCTGCAGGAGGCGACACTGCCCGAAGGCGGGCTGCGTGAAGCGATTGACGGCTACCAACGCCAGGTGATCGAAAGCTGCCTGCAACGGCACTCGGAAAACTGGGCAGCCGCCGCGCGCGAACTGGGCCTGGACCGCGCCAACCTCAGTCGGCTGGCGCGTCGGCTAGGGCTTCGCTAGGGCCTTCTTGCCAGACGGCACCCTCTGCACATTGAACCGGGCCAAGAAAGCCCTGCGCGAACGCTGAAAAAGGCCCGGTCACATCCTCCTGTGGGAGCGGGTTTACCCGCGAACACCGGCGAAGCCGGTGCCATGTCGGCGCCTTCTCGATAGGCGGCATTGCTTGTGGACTAAAGCGCAGCACGAACACGCCGATAACCCGTTATCCCTCTATTCCCCACGAAGGTCACCATGGCCACGCAAAAAGCTCGCGCGGATTCGCTGTCCCTGCTGCTGTTCACGCTGCGCAGCGGCAAGCTGATGGCAATCAACCTGCTCAAGGTCAGCGAGATCATCCCCTGCCCTGCACTGACCAAGTTGCCTGAATCGCACCCCCACGTGAAGGGCGTGGCGACCTTGCGTGGCAACTCGCTGTCGGTCATCGACCTGTCCCGCGCCATCGGCGAGCGCCCGCTGGCCGACCCGCAGGGCGGCTGCCTGATCGTCACCGAAATAAGCCGCTCACGCCAGGGCCTGCATGTTCAGGCCGTGAGCCGCATCGTTCATTGCCTGAGCACCGATATCAAACCGCCGCCCTTCGGCTCGGGCAACCGCTCGTTCATCACGGGCGTGACGCGGGTCGACAACGCACTGGTGCAGGTGCTGGACATCGAGAAAGTCATTCATGCCATTGCCCCACCCGCAGCCGAGCCACAGCACGGCACCCTGACCGAAGAAGACGCAAGCCTGCTGGCCGCCGCCAACATCCTGGTGGTGGACGACAGCCTGGTAGCCTTGCAGCAGTCGGTGCACACCCTGCGCAACCTCGGCATCGAATGCCACACCGCGCGCAGCGCCAAGGATGCGATCAACGTGTTGCTGGAATTGCAGGGCACCGAGCAGGAGATCAACATCATCGTCTCGGATATCGAGATGTCCGAGATGGACGGCTACGCCTTCACCCGTACCCTGCGCGAAACGCCAGACTTTCAGCACCTGTATGTACTGCTGCACACCTCGCTGGACAGCGCCATGAGCGGTGAGAAAGCCAAACTCGCAGGGGCCAACGCCATCCTTACCAAGTTCTCCTCGCCGGAGCTGACCGATTGTCTGGTGGTGGCGGCGCGGGCGGTGGTGTTTGCCGAGCGTTGATATATTAAGCGACAAACTCCCCGGCTTGCCGTCAGGGGTGACTCGGGCATAATTCGCTCCCCTCGGAAGATTTTTGCCGGAATCGCGTATGAAGTTTCTCAGCTCCCTCCTTGTCGTTTGCGCGCTCTTCAGCGGTGTTGCCCAGGCCTCCAGCAGCCAGGCCTGGAACGAGCAGCGCCAGCAGATGCTCAAGGCGTGCCTTGCCGCCAGCCAGTTCAAGGACGCCCACGCGCGAGGCAAGCCCGCCGAGTTCGATGACCAGGTCGGCATGAGTGCCCTGCTGATCGAAGGCGTCTACCCGCAAAAACACATGCAGCAACGCACCGGCACCGAACTGTGCCTGTACGACCGCCAGCACCAGCGTGCTTTCGTCAGCGAATGGAACCCGGAAGCCAAGTGACCGACAGCGTGCAATTCGCCTGCACCGGCTGCGGCAAGTGCTGCACCGGCCACCATGTGCCACTGACCCTCGACGAAGCCCGCCAGTGGGCGGCCTCCGCTGGCCAGGTAATTGTCTTGAACGAGGCCTTCGTGGCCGATGGCCCAGGCATGCCAGTCGAGCAGCGCGAGCATGTGCTGCGCCGCTCTTACCCGGTGGCCTGCGGCGACACTGAAGCCCGCGTTTCGGTAACCTTCGCGGCATTCAACCCGGGGCGCTGTCGCAACCTCGACGATAACGACCTGTGCACCATCTACGACGAGCGCCCACTGGTGTGCCGTATCTACCCGGTGGAGATCAACCCGCATATCCCACTGCGGCCAGAGAGCAAAGACTGCCCGCCCGAAGCCTGGCAACAAGGGCCTGAGCTGATTCACGGCACGCAACTGGCCGACCCACAGCTGGCGGCGCTGGTGCAGGCGTCGCGCCAGGCAGACCGTGATGACATCGCGGCGAAGGTTGCCGTATGCCAGGCGCTAGGCATGACCACCAGTGCGCTGAAAGGGAATGGGTTTACCGCTTATCTGCCGGACATGGGAGCCTTTGCTGCCGCGCTGGCGCAGGTGCCGGCGGACAACGGTGCGCGGTGGACGCTGCATGTGCAGGATGAAGAGCTAACGGCCAGTTTGCAGGGCCATGGCCTGCATACCACCTGCGACACGCCGGTTTATTACGCTTTTATTGGTTTTTGATGGGATTGCGGGGTGGGCCCAGGTGCATGGTTTGAGCCTTGTGGTGTAGCGGCGCTCGATCTCGAAACCACCGCAAAACCTTCGGCAAACCCTTCGGCAAACCCGAAACTGACAGGCCTGTCAGCCAGGCGTCATGCTGCCGACCCGGTCCTGGGGCTATAAGCTTGAATACAGACAACCGTCCCCACCCTTCTGGCCCAGGTGCCCGCTCCGATGCGACGTCCGTCCCGTTCTGTCTTCCTCGCCGCGTTGGCGCTGCTCATCCTGGTAGCGCTGGGCGTTTGGCTCAGCCAGCGTAAGGAGGCCCCCGCCCCCCGTACGCAGGCCGCTATTCCGGTGCGCGTGGTCAGCGTCGCCGAGCAGGACGTGCCACGCTATGCCAGCGCCATCGGCTCGGTGCTGTCGCTGCACAGCGTCGAAATCCGCGCACAGGTAGAGGGGGTGTTGACCCAGGTGCTGGTCAAGGAAGGCCAGTGGGTGAAGGAAGGCGACCTGCTCGCGACCCTCGACGACCGCGCCATCCGCGCCAGCCTCGACCAGGCGCGCGCGCAACTCGGGCAGAGCCAGGCGCAAATCCAGGTAGCCGGTGTCGACCTCAAGCGCTATCGCCTGCTGAGCACCGATGACGGGGTGTCAAAGCAGACCCTCGACCAGCAGCAGGCGCTGGTCAACCAGTTGCAGGCCACGGTCAAGGGCAACCAGGCGGCCATCGCCAATGCCGAAGTGCAGCTGTCCTATACGCAGATCCGCTCACCGGTGACCGGCCGGGTCGGCATCCGCAACGTCGACCCCGGCAACCTGGTGCGCAGCAGCGACACCCAGGGCCTGTTCAGTGTGACCCAGATCGGCCCCATCGCCGTCGAGTTCGCCCTGCCGCAACAGATGCTGCCCACCCTGCAAAGCCTGCTCAAAGCACCCACCCCGGCGCTGGTGCAGGCCTACATGGACGCCGACGGTGAACGCAGCCTGCTGGGTGAGGGCCACTTGGCGTTGATCGACAACCAGATTTCCGCGACCACCGGCACGGTACGGGTCAAGGCCGAGTTCGACAACAAGGACGGGCGCCTGTGGCCCGGCCAACTGGTCACCCTTCGCTTGCGCACGGCCATGCAAGAGAATGCCCTGGTGGTACCGCCGCCGGTGGTGCAGCGCGGTCTCGACGGCCATTTCGTCTACCGCCTGGACGGTGACAAGGTCACCAGCGTGCCGGTCAAGGTGCTGTACCAGGACAGCGGGCTGAACATCATCGCCGGGGTCAAGGCGGGTGATCGCCTGGTGCTCGATGGCCAGTCGCGGCTCAAGCCGGGCTCGCGGGTAGAGGTCACCGCCGATGCGCCCGCCTCTTCGGAAATGGCCGACCGTCGGAGCCAGCCATGAACACGCGCAACGGGGTTTCGGCGTGGTGCATCGACCACCCCATCGCCACCCTGCTGCTGACGTTCGCCCTGGTGCTGCTGGGCGCCATCGCCTTCCCCCGCCTGCCGGTGGCACCGCTGCCAGAGGCCGACTTCCCGACCATCCAGGTCACTGCCCAATTGCCGGGTGCCAGCCCGGAGACCATGGCCTCGTCGGTCGCCACGCCGCTTGAAGTGCAGTTCAGCGCCATCCCCGGGATGACCCAGATGACCAGCAGCAGCGCGCTGGGCTCGACCACCCTGATCCTGCAGTTCACCCTCGACAAGAACATCGACACCGCAGCCCAGGAAGTGCAGGCCGCCATCAACACCGCCACCGCGCGCCTGCCACAAGACCTGCCCAACCCGCCGACCTGGCGCAAGGTCAACCCGGCCGACAGCCCGGTGCTGGTGATGACCGTCAGCTCGAACCAAATGCCCGGCAATGACCTGAGCGACTATGCCGAAACCCTGCTGGCTCGCCAGCTGAGCCAGATCGACGGGGTTGGCCTGATCAACATTACCGGGCAACTGCGCCCGGCCATCCGCGTGCAGGCGCAACCGGAAAAGCTGGCGGCCATCGGCCTGACCCTCGCCGACCTGCGCCTGGCCATCCAGCAGACCAGCCTCAACCTGGCCAAAGGCGCGCTGTACGGCGAGCACAGCGTGTCGACCCTCGCCGCCAACGACCAGCTGTTCCACCCCGAAGACTATGCCCAGCTGATCGTCTCGTACCGCGACGGTGCACCCGTACACCTGCAGGACGTGGCCAAGGTCATCAACGGCGCCGAGAACGCCTACGTCAAGGCCTGGTCCGGTGACCTGCCGGGGCTGAACCTGGTGATCTTCCGCCAGCCCGGTGCCAACATCGTCGACACCGTGGACCGGGTGCTGGCCGCGTTGCCCAAGCTGCAGGAAATGCTCCCGGCGTCGATCGAGGTGTCGGTACTGCAGGACCGCACCCAGACCATCCGCGCCTCGTTGCACGAGGTGGAGCTGACCTTGATGATCGCCGTGGCCCTGGTGATCGGGGTGATGGCGTTGTTCCTGCGCCAGTGGTCGGCGACCCTGGTGGTGTCGAGCGTGCTCGGGGTGTCGCTGATTGCCAGCTGCGCGCTGATGTACGTGTTCGGCTTCAGCCTGAACAACCTGACCCTGGTGGCCATCGTCATTTCGGTGGGGTTCGTGGTGGACGATGCCATCGTCGTGGTGGAGAACATCCATCGCCACCTGGAAGCGGGCGATGACAGCCGCACCGCTGCACTCAAGGGCGCCGGTGAAATCGGCTTCACCGTGGTCTCGATCAGTTTCTCGCTGATCGCCGCCTTTATCCCGCTGTTGTTCATGGGCGGTGTGGTCGGGCGGCTGTTCAAGGAGTTCGCCCTGACCGCCACGGCCACCATCCTGATTTCGGTGGTGGTCTCGCTGACCCTGGCGCCCACCCTGTGCGCGCTGTTCATGCGCCGCCCGACCGGCGCGCAGCACGGCGGCTTCGGTGAGCGCCTGGTCAAGTGGTACGAAAAAGGCCTGAACCGCGCCCTTGCCCACCAGCGCCTGACCCTGGGCGTGTTCGGCCTGACCCTGGCCCTGGCGGTAGTGGGTTATGTGGCCATCCCCAAGGGCTTCTTCCCGTTGCAGGACACCGGCTTCATCCTCGGCACCAGCGAAGCAGCAGCGGACGTGTCGTACCCGGCCATGATCGAAAAGCACCAGGCCTTGGCCAAGATCATCGAGGCCGACCCGGCGGTGCGGGCGTTTTCCCACTCGGTCGGCGTCACCGGCAGCAACCAGACCATCGCCAATGGCCGCTTCTGGATTGCCCTCAAGCCTCGCGGCGACCGGGATGTGTCGGCCAGCGAGCTGATCGACCGGCTGCGGCCCAAGCTCGCTCAGGTGCCGGGCATCGTCCTGTACATGCGCGCCGGCCAGGACATCAACCTCAGTTCAGGCCCGTCACGCACCCAGTACCAGTACGTGCTCAAGAGCAACGACGGCGTGGCGCTGAACCTGTGGACCCAGCGCCTGACCGACCGCCTGCGCGAAAACCCGGCGTTGCGTGACCTGTCCAACGACCTGCAGCTGGGGGCCAGCGTCACCCGCATCGACATCGACCGCCAGGCCGCTGCGCGCTTCGGCCTGACCACCACTGACGTCGATCAGGCGCTGTACGACGCCTTCGGCCAGCGCCAGATCAGCGAGTTCCAGACCGAGACCAACCAGTACAAGGTCATCCTCGAACTGGACGCCCGCCAACGCGGCAAGGCCGAGAGCCTCAACTACTTCTACCTGCGCTCGCCCTTGAGCAACGAGATGGTGCCGTTGTCGGCGGTGGCCCATGTGGCGCCGCCGAGCACCGGGCCCTTGTCGATCAGCCACGATGGCCTGTTCCCGGCCGCCAACCTGTCGTTCAACCTGGCCCCCGGCGTGGCCTTGGGCGATGCGGTGAGCATCCTTGAGCGCACCCAGCGCGAGCTGGGCATGCCGGACTCGATCAGCGGCAACTTCCAGGGTGCGGCCCAGGCCTTCCAGAGCTCGCTGTCGAGCCAGCCTTGGCTGATCCTGGCCGCGCTGGTGGCGGTGTACATCATCCTGGGTGTGCTCTACGAGAGCTTCGTCCACCCGCTGACCATCATCTCCACCCTGCCCTCGGCGGGCTTGGGTGCGCTGATGCTGCTCTGGGCCATGGGCCAGGACTTCAGCATCATGGGGCTGATCGGCGTGGTGCTGCTGATCGGCATCGTCAAGAAAAACGGCATCCTGCTGATCGACTTCGCCCTTGAAGCCCAGCGTCATCACGGCCTGACACCCGAGCAGGCGATCCACCAGGCCTGCCTGACGCGCTTCCGGCCGATCATCATGACCACCCTGGCCGCCTTGCTCGGCGCGGTGCCGCTGATGTTCGGCTTTGGCACCGGTGCCGAGCTGCGCCAGCCGCTGGGCATTGCGGTGGTGGGCGGGCTGTTGGTGAGCCAGGCCCTGACGCTGTTCACCACCCCGGTCATATACTTGGCCCTGGAGCGCCTGTTCCACCGCCGCCGAGCCGCCAATGCGACCGCGCCAAGTGCCAGTTGAGACAAGACCATGCGTGTGCTGATCATCGAAGACGAAGAAAAAACCGCCGACTACCTGCACCGTGGGCTGAGCGAGCAAGGCTTTACCGTGGACCTGGCGCGTGACGGTATCGACGGCCTGCACCTGGCCCTGGAAGGTGACTACGCGGTGATCGTGCTCGATGTGATGCTGCCAGGCCTGGACGGCTATGGCGTGCTGCGCGCCTTGCGCGCACGCAAGCAGACGCCAGTGATCATGCTGACCGCCCGTGAGCGGGTCGAAGACCGCATCCATGGCCTGCGCGAGGGCGCCGACGACTACCTGGGCAAACCCTTTTCGTTCCTCGAACTGGTCGCCCGCCTGCAGGCCCTGACCCGTCGCAGCAGCAGCCACGAACCGCTGCAGATCCAGGTTGCCGACCTGTGGATCGACCTGATGGCGCGCAAGGCCAGCCGGGCCGGCCAGCGCCTGGACCTGACCGCCAAGGAGTTCTCGCTGCTCAGCGTACTGGCGCGCCGCCAAGGCGAAATCCTGTCCAAGACGGCGATTGCCGAGCTGGTCTGGGACATCAACTTCGACAGTGACGCCAATGTCGTCGAGGTGGCCATCAAGCGCCTGCGGGCCAAGCTCGATGGGCCCTTCGACAACAAGCTGCTGCACACCATCCGAGGCATGGGCTATGTCCTGGAAAGCCGTGCGGGCTAACTCCATCGCGCTGCGCCTGTCGGCGCTGTTCATCCTGGTGGCGGTGGGGGTGTTCCTGCTGATCGGCTCGGCGTTGTATCGCCAGGTCGACCACAGCCTCGACCTGCTGCCGGCCGCCGAGCTGGATGCGCGCTTCAGTGTGCTCGAATCCACCCTCAACCGCTTCGGCACGGCCGATCACTGGGCCAAGGTCAGCAACAAGCTCAACCTGCTCAGCGAAGAGGACAAACGCATCCGCTTCTGGGTAGTCAGCAGCGACCCGGCATACGAGTATGGCCACCCCAGCGAGCGGGTCCGTGCGTTTGCCGAAGGCCCGCAGGGCATGCGCGACCTGCGTCTGCCCGACCAGCCCTACCCCTACAAGGTGCTGGTCAGCGAGCTGCCGGCACTGGCCGACCGCCCGCCGCTGCGCTTTCTGATCGGCATCGACACCGAAACCTTCTGGCAGGCGCAGCACAGCCTGCTGGTGGCCATCGTCGGCCTAGCGGTGCTCGGTGTGCTGCTGGCGTCTGTGCTCGGTTACTGGGTAGCCCGCATCGGCCTGCGCCCGTTACTGGCGCTGTCCAATGAAGCCCAGGCGCTGGCACCGCCACGCCTGAACGGGCGCCTGCAGACCCACGACCTGGCCCCGGAGCTGGCGCAGTTCGCCGGGGCCTTCAACGCCGCACTCGACCGGGTCAGCCAGGCCTACTCGCGACTGGAGGCGTTCAACGCCGACGTCGCCCACGAGCTGCGCTCGCCGCTGACCAACCTGATCGGCCAGACCCAGGTGGCACTGACCCGCGGCCGCAGCGCCGAGCATTACTTCGAAGTGCTGCAATCGAACCTCGAAGAGCTCGAGCGCTTGCGCAGCATCATCAACGACATGCTGTTCCTGGCCAGCGCCGACCAAGGCAGCAAGGCCACCGCACTGACCGAGGCCTCGCTGGCCGAGGAAGTGGCGACCACGCTGGACTACCTGGACTACATCCTCGAAGACGCGCACGTCAGCGTGACGGTCAGTGGCGATGCCCAGGCGCCGATCGAGAAAGCCCAGCTGCGCCGCGCGCTGATCAACCTGCTGAACAACGCGGTGCAGCACACCGCGCCCAACCAGCAGATCCAGGTGCGGATCGACAGCGGGCCGGAGCAGGTCAGCATCGCCGTGAGCAACCCGGGGCCGGCGATCGATGATGCGCACCTGCCACTGCTGTTCGAACGCTTCTATCGGGTGGATGCGGCGCGCAGCAACAGTGGCGGTGGCAACCATGGGTTGGGCTTGGCGATCGTCAAGGCGATTGCATTGATGCATGGCGGAGAGGTTTTTGTGCACAGTGAGGCCGGCGCCAACACCTTTGGCATTCGCCTGCCAAGCGCTCAACTACGCGGGTTTCCAGCAAAAACCTGAGCAATCGCCGCACGATCGTTACCTTTTGCGCAATAGTGCTTATCGTACTTCGCTCTGTTTCAAGTGCCTTCAAGGGACTAACTTTAGCCCTGTCCTCATTAGCACTTGCATCGCAAGAAGGTAGTTTCAAATGTCCAACAGTATGGGTATTGCCAGCGTCTTCGTTCTGTCTTCCCTGTTGTTGTCGCCCCTGGCCATGGCCGAAGAATCCCAGGCTTTCGTCGCCCGTAATGCAGAGCTCGCCGCCGTCCATCAAGAGGCCCGCGACGCTGTAGCCGCACACCAGGCCGATGCCGTAAAAGACGCGAAGCAGAACGCTTCCAAGGTCAACAGAGACGCTAACGCCGACAGCTGATCAGCCGCTGTACCTGCTCCCGATTTCCCTTGGCTACGCCATGGGCACCGCCGGTGCCGATATGTTAGCCTTTTAAAGCCGCTGCCGATCAGCGGCTTTTTTTATGTGCTTTAACTCTCAGCCCCGCTGTAATTTCCCCAATAAAAAAGTTGCACATTCAAAAATAAAAACTGCCCCACCGTCAGACCAAAGGAGCTAGTACCGGTGCCTTCCGCGTTTCGTTTTACCCCGTTGTTCATTGCATTGACTGCAATGATGCCTATCGCCGCTCAGGCAGATGAAGACAAGGCTGATGGCTTCATCGAAGGTTCTTCTTTCAAGCTGCATTTTCGTAATGCCTATTTCAACCGCGACAACCACAACGCCGGCGCGCGCGACACCCGCGAGTGGGGCCAGGGCGCGGTTGCGCGCTTCGAGTCCGGCTATACCCCTGGCGTGATCGGCGTTGGCGTGGACGCCCATGCCATGCTGGGCCTCAAGCTCGACGGCGGTGGCGGCCATGCCGGCACCAGCATTCTGCCGGCGCATGTCAAGGACGATGGCGAGTTGGGCGCGGCCCCGCATTCGTTCTCTACCGCTGGCGCGGCGGTCAAGCTCAAGGCCTTTGACACCGTGCTCAAGGCGGGTGACCTGTTCCTCACCAACCCGGTGATCGCGGGCGGCGAAAGCCGCATGCTGCCGCAGACCTTCCGCGGTGTGAGCCTGACCAACACCAGCATCGACGGCCTGCTGCTCGAAGGCGGCCAGGTCAGCTTCACCAAGCCGTACAACCAGAGCGGCCACCGCCGCATCGACACCTACTACGGCTCGCTGGACGAACACGACAAGAGCAAGCACCTGAACTGGGCCGGCGCATCGTGGAGCGGTACCGAGAACATCACCGCCAACCTTTACGCCGCCGAGCTGAAGGACATCTGGAACCAGTACTACGCCGACTTCGACTACACCTATGTGGTCAACGACCTGGTCAGCCTCAACCCGGGCGTGCACTTCTACCACACCCAGGACACCGGCCAGGCCCTGCTGGGCAAGATCGACAACAACACCTACAGCGTGCACTTCACCGTCAACGCCGGGTTCCACAGCGTCACGGCCGCCTACCAGCGGGTCAATGGCGATACGCCGTTCGACTACATCAACCTGGGCGACAGCGTGTACCTGGACAACTCGCGCATGTACTCGGACTTCAACGCGCCCAATGAGCGCTCGTGGAAGCTGCAGTACGGCTATGATTTCGCAGGCCTGGGCATCCCTGGCCTGAGCACGACACTGTCGTATTCGCGTGGTGAGGCAGACCTGACCAAGGCTGACCAGGGCAACACGCACTACGACTACTACCGCGCCGACGGCAAGAATGCCAAGCACTGGGAACGTGACCTGGACGTGAAATACGTGTTCCAGGAAGGCGACTTCAAGGACCTTTCGGTGCTGGTGCGTTATGCCGCACACCGTGGCAGCCAGGGTTATGCGTCGATCGACAGCAACAGTGACAACGATGAACTGCGCGTGATCGTTGATTATCCGTTGAACGTGTTCTGACCCGCTCCTAGATTTCATTGACTTAACGCAGACCCAGTGGGAGCGGGCTTGCCCCGCGAACACCGGCGCAGCCGGTGCCAGGCACCGCATGAGGCCATTCGCAGGGCAAGCCCGCTCCCACCGGATTGAAGGCAGGCTTGCGACCACTGTTCTCTGCACCACCGCGTGATTCCGTCGGACAAATCTTGTCCGACAATCACCACTTCCCTAGAATGTCGCCGCCGCGAATGGCCCTGCCTCAGCAGTAGCGAGCATGCTCACCCGATCACCGCGTTTTGCACTCTACAGGTCGCACCCCGAGCTGATCCTCAACCTGGGCAGTTGCCTCGCCGTGCTCGCCATCGTGGCCATCGTCAGCTACCTGCTCGCCCGTGAGCGCGACAGCGTTGAGCTGTCCGCCATCCGCTCCTCCAACAACATCGTCCAGTTGATCGAAAGCGACATCGTGCGCAACGCCGAACTCTACGATCAGTCGTTGCAAGGGCTGATTTGGGCGGTCGGGCGCAAGGAGTTGCCAGAAGTGCCCGGCGCGTTGCGCCAGCGCCTGTTGTTCAATGAAGCGTTCGTCGACCGTAAACGCGG
Organism: Pseudomonas sp. E1MeOHC2; assembly: GCF_058745025.1. NCBI lineage: Bacteria > Pseudomonadati > Pseudomonadota > Gammaproteobacteria > Pseudomonadales > Pseudomonadaceae > Pseudomonas > Pseudomonas sp. E1MeOHC2. Next base: position 3,275,012 of record NZ_CP196675.1, on the reverse strand, counting down.
TGACGTGCTCTGGCTCGACAAGCAAGGTAACGTGGTGGGCGATTCCACCAGCGCTATTCCACGCAAGGCCAACTTCGCCGACACCGGGGTGTTCAGGGCGCATGTACGCGACGCCAACCTCGGTTTGCTGGTCGGCCCGCCCTTCAAGGCCAGGCTGGGCGACCTGGACTGGTGCATCAGTTTCAGCCGGCGCATCGCTGGCCCCGACGGCCAGTTCGCCGGCCTGGCCGTGGGTGCCCTGCGCCTCTCTTACTTCAGCGAACTGTTCAAGCGCCTGGACATCGGCGATGACAGCAGCATCAACTTGTTCAATACCGACGGCCAGCTGCTGGCCCGCCAGCCTACCCGCCAGCAAGACCCGCCGATTGGCACCAACTATGCCGAACGCGCCAATTTCAAACGCATCCTGGGCGAGCGCAGTGGCAGCTTCACCGCCCGCTCAGCCACACATGGCACCCCACGCATGTACACCTTCGCCCGAGTGGCCGACCTGCCGCTGATCGTGTTGGTGGTGCATTCGGCCGATGAAGTGTTCCAGTCATGGCGGCGTACCGTGATTCTGGTGGGTGTTGCCACCGGTGTGCTGTGCATCGGTATCCTTTGGCTGTCCTTGCTGCTGGGCCGCGAGCTGCGTCGTCGCCACGAGGCCGAACAGGGCCTGGCCACGCTGGCCGCCACCGACAGCCTGACCGGCCTGGCCAACCGCCGCCGGCTGGATCAGGTGCTGCGCCAGGAGTGGGCACGCGCCCAACGCAACCACAAACCGTTGGCGGTGCTGATGGTGGATGTGGACCATTTCAAGGCGTTCAACCAGCGCCATGGCCATGCGGGTGGCGACCATGCCTTACGGGAAGTGGCGAAGTGCATCGAGGGGTGTATCAGGCGCCCGGCGGACCTGGCGGCACGCTATGGCGGCGAGGAGTTTCAGGTGATATTGCCGGAGACCGACCTGGCCGGCGCACGGCTGCTGGCCGAGCGCATTCGGGCCAGCGTCGCGGCGCTGGCGCCCTTTGCCAATGACACCCGTGCAGTCACGGTAAGCATCGGCATCGGCCTGTACGAAGCAGGCCCTCAGCACGATCTGGCGAGCGTACTGGGGGCTGCGGACGAGGCGCTCTACCGGGCCAAGGCCAATGGCCGTAACCGGGTAGAGGGGCCTACCCTTTAGGAGCGGGCGCGGGCTGCGTTACGCAGGGCCTTGACCTGGTCGTGGTTACGCTGCACACCTTGCAGTTGTTTTTCTACCAGGGTGTAGGTCTGATCACTGGCGGTGCGGCCAAGCTTGACCAGTTTTTCGCGCGCTTCCTTGTAGGCTTTCAGGGCATGGTCCTCGCCTCGCTCAACCTCATTGAGCACGGCCTCCTCATCCTTGCCGGTGACCATTGCCTTGAGGTTGACCCAGCCACGGTGCAGGTCGCCGCTGATGCTGGTGGAGGTCTCCGGGTCACCCCCCAGGCGGCGCACTTCACTTTGCAGCTCACCGGCGGCATTGGCGCACTCACCAGCACGCTGGACGAAGAAGGCTTTGAGCTCTGGGTTTTTCACATCATCGGCCGAGGCCTTGAAACCTTTTTCGCCATCCTTGCTGTATTCGATCAGGTCGTTGAGCACATCGATTACGTCTTTGTTGGGGTTGCTCATGTCACGAACTCCTTGGCAGGTGATAGTCATCTGTAATGGAGCAGCGTTCGTGCCAACCCTTGCAGTAAAAATAAATTCTTTAAAATCAATGAGTTAATTTTTGATTGAAGCCGACGAAAGCGGCGTTCTGCATGATTGGCGCTTTGGCCTTCGTGCAGATTGCAGTATGGTCGGCGCTTTCCCACAGCCAGGTGCGCCGATGAAACCGGAAACCCTCGAACTGCTGGTCACCCGGACCATGCCCTTTGGCAAATACCAAGGCCGGATCATTGCCGACCTGCCAGGTGACTACCTGGCCTGGTTCGCGCGCAAGGGCTTCCCGGCCGGGGAGCTGGGCGGGTTGCTGGCGCTGATGCATGAAGTCGATCACAACGGCTTGATGGACTTGCTGGAGCCTTTGCGCCAGAAGCATCGGCGCTAGCCAGGGGCGCTTGGCGCCCCTCTACCTCACCCCTTCACCGGCGCCACTGCCAGCTCCACTTGCTCGCTCTTCTTGATCACCGCATACACCACAGCCGTCAGCAGGCTCCCCGCCACGATCGCCAGCAAGTACAGCAACGCATGGTTGATGGCATTAGGGATCAGCAGCACGAACAGGCCACCGTGCGGCGCCATCAGCTTGCAGCCGAAGTACATCGACAGAGCACCGGTCAAGGCCCCCCCAGCCACGCTCGCCGGGATCACCCGCAGCGGGTCCTTGGCGGCAAACGGGATCGCACCTTCAGAGATAAAGCACAGCCCGAGAGCCAGCGCGGCCTTGCCCGCCTCGCGTTCACTCTGGGCGAACTTGCGCCGGGCAAGGAAGCTGGCAATGCCCAGGCCGATCGGCGGCACCATGCCAGCGGCCATGGTCGCCGCCATGGGCGCGTAGCTCGACGAAGCCAGCAGGCCCACCGAGAAGGCATAGGCCGCCTTGTTGATCGGGCCGCCCAGATCGACGCACATCATGCCGCCGAGCACCAGCCCCAACAGGATGGCGTTGGTGGTGCCCATGCTGTCGAGGAAGTGCGTCAGCCCTTCGAGCATGGCCGCCACCGGCTGGCCGACCACGTAGATCATCACCAGGCCGGTGAATAGGCTGGCCAGCAGTGGAATGATCAGGATCGGCTTGAGCGCTTCCAGGCTGCTCGGCAGCCGTGCCCAACGGGCAATGGCCTTAGCGCTGTAGCCGGCCAGAAACCCGGCGATGATGCCACCGATGAAGCCCGCGCCCAGGGTGCTGGCCAGCAGCCCGCCGATCATGCCGGGCGCCAGGCCCGGGCGGTCGGCGATCGACCAGGCGATATAGCCGGCCAACAACGGCACCATCAGCTTGAACGCCGCTTCGCCGCCAATTTGCATCAACGCCGCCGGCAAGGTGCCTGGCTCTTTGTAGGCCTCGATACCGAAGACGAACGACAAGGCGATCAGCAGACCGCCCGCCACCACCATCGGCAGCATGAACGACACCCCGGTGAGCAGGTGCTTGTACACGCCGGTCTTCTCGCCCTTGCCTGTGCTGGAAGCCGCAGCGGCATCAGCAGCGTTTTCCACCTTGGCTTCGGCCAGGGCCTTGTCCAAGGTGGTGTGCGCCTGCTTGAGGGCAATGCCGGTGCCGCAGCGGTAGATGCGCTTGCCGGCAAAACGCGCCGTGGGGACTTCGATGTCGGCGGCCAGCAGCACCACGTCGGCCTCGGCGATGGCTTGGGCGGACAATGGGTTGCGTGCCCCCACCGAACCTTGAGTTTCCACGGTGAGTTGGTAGCCCTTCTGCTGCGCGGCCTGCTGCAAGGCCTCCGCGGCCATGAAGGTGTGCGCGACACCGGTCGGGCAGGCCGTGACCGCCACGATCCGTGCGCCAGCGGCCGTTGCCGCTACAGGGCTGTTGGGCACATCCACCAACAGCTGAGCCTTGGCCGCCGCCTCGTCGAGGAAACCCTCGCGGTCGGCCAGCGCCTGGGACGGCGTGCTCTGGTACACGCGCTTGCCAACGAAACGGGCCAGGTCCACCGGCCCGGTGCTGACCACCAACACCCAATCGGCTTCGCTGATCTGCGCCGGCGTCAGCTGCCGCTCAGGGTGCTCGGCATCCTGCACCTCGACGCTGGTGCTCCAGCCGCGACGCTGGGCAGCTGCGGCCAGCAAGCGCGCGCTCAAGACACTGGACACCTGGCCGTTGGGGCAGGCGGTGACAATGGCAATGTTCATCGGCAACCCTCTTGTTGTTCTGTCAGTTGCACACCGGCTTCAAGGCGTATCAGTTGCTCGCGGTCACGAATGCCAAAGCCGACCTGGGTCACGGCTTGGGCTGCGATGGCAGTAGCCCGGCACAAGGTCTGGGCAGGCGTCTCGCCCAGCAACAGGCCATGGACCATGCCGGCCACCAGCGAGTCCCCCGCCCCCACGGTGCTGGCAACCTGCACCTTAGGTGGCTGGGCCTGCAGGGCGAGGTCGCGGGCAAACCAGCTGACGCCCTGCTCGCCGGCGGACACCACCACATGCTCGACACCGCTGGCCAACAGCCGCTCGGCCGCAGCGCGTTGCTGCGCTGGGCTTTGCACGTCCAGGCCAAGCACCTCGCCCAGTTCCTCGGTATTGGGTTTGACCAGCCACGGCGCGCTTTGCAGGCCGGCACGCAGGGCTTCGCCGCTGCTGTCGAGGGCGACCTTGAGGCCTTGGGCCTTCAGTTGTTCGAGCAACTGGCGGAACCACTCGGGGCTGATACCCCGGGGCAGGCTGCCCGCCACCACCACTGCATCATGCCCTGGGGCGATCTGTTCCAGCCGCCGCAACAACGCAGAGCGGGCGGCCTCATCGACCTCTGGCCCCTCGCCGTTGATATCGGTCACGCGGCCATCGGCTTCGACCAGCTTGATGTTGCTGCGCGTCTCGCCGGGTACGCGGACAAAACAATCGGCAAAGCCACGCCAGTCGATCAAGGCCTCGAACGGCTGCAGGTTGTCCTGCCCGAGAAAGCCACCAACAGTGACGCTGTGACCAAGGTCGGCCAGTACCTGGGCAACGTTCAACCCTTTGCCCGCCGCATGGCTGTGTTGGGCCTGGCTGCGGTTGACGTGCCCGGGGCGCAAGGTATCGAGGCCGATAGTGATATCCAGCGCCGGGTTCAGGGTAAGGGTGAGGATCTTGGCCATCAGTAACGCTCCACCAGCGCGCGAACCGCCGCGGCGCTGTCCTGTTGCAAGGCTTCGCGCGCCAGGGCGCGGGCCGTCTGGTGATCGGCCTGGCGGACCAGGGCTTTGACTTCGGCAATGCTGCGGGCGGCGACGCTCAATTCGTCCACATCCAGGCCAAGCAACACGGCCACCGCCTGCGGGTCGGCGGCCAGCTCGCCGCACACGCCCACCCACTTGCCTTCGGCATGGGCAGCGCGCACGGTCATGTCGATCAGGCTCAACACCGCCGGGTGCAGGCCGTCGGCCTGGGCCGAAAGGCTCGGGTGGCCACGGTCGATGGCCAGGGTGTATTGGGTCAGGTCGTTGGTGCCGATGCTGAAGAAGTCCACTTCGCGGGCCAACTGCGGCGCCAGCAAGGCTGCCGAGGGCACTTCGACCATGATGCCCAGTTGCAGGTCTGCCACCGGGATTTCCTCACGCAAGCGCTCGACCATGGCCCGCGCTTCGCGCCATTCGTGCACCTGGCCGACCATCGGGAACATGATCCGCAGCGGGCGCTGGTCGGCAGCGCGCAGCAGTGCGCGCAACTGGTCTTCCATGATCTGCGGTTGCTGCAAGGTCAGGCGCACACCGCGCACGCCGAGGAAGGGGTTGTCTTCGGCAGCGATCGGCCAGTAAGGCAGCGGTTTGTCACCACCCACATCCAGGGTGCGCACCACCAGGGGCCGCCCACCGAGGCCATCGAGCACGCGGCGGTATTCGGCTTCCTGGGTGGCCACGTCCGGCGCCTGGGGGTGGGCCATGAAAATCAGTTCGGTGCGCAGCAAGCCGACGCCTTCGGCGCCCTGCTCCACGACCTTGTCGATACCGCTGCTCTCGCCGATGTTGGCGAACACCTCGACGGCATGGCCATCGCGGGTGACTGCAGGCTCATGCCGGTCGGCCCAGGCCGCCTGCAGGCGCTGCTCGCGCTGGTCGCGCTCGGCCAGGGCGCGGTGCAGTTCAGCGGCCGCTGGGGCAACACTGACCACGCCGCGTTGCCCATCGAGCAGCAATGGCGTGCCGGCATCGAGCAGCAAAATCGCCGCACCGGCGCCGACTACAGCGGGGATGCCAAGGGCGCGGGCGACGATGGCGCTATGGGCCGTCGCGCCGCCCTGAGCGGTGACGATACCGGCAACCCGGCTCGGGTCCAGCCGGGCCACATCGGAAGGGCCGACCTCGGTCATCACCAGCACATAAGGCTGCTCAGGTTCAACGTGCGCCTGCACGCCGCACAATTGGGCCAGCACGCGGCGGCCGATGTCGCGCAGGTCGGCGGCACGTTCGGCGAGCAAAGCGTCGTGCAGCGACTCCTGCTGCCTCGCTGCCGCCTCAATCACTGCCATCCACGCCGCCGGGGCGCTTTCGCCCTGGGCCAGGCGCTGCTCGACATCGTCGGCCAACGCCGGGTCGGCGAGCATTTCCTGGTGAGTGACAAAGATCTCGCCAATGGCCTTGTCGCTGCGCTGCACCAAGGTGTGCAGCTCGCTGTTCACCGTTGCCAAGGCATCGCGCAGCTTGACCCGTTCCTGGGCGAGGGATTCACCGCGCAGGGGGTAATCGATGGCGCGCTCGACGCAGACGTGGGCCGGCCCATGGGCGATGCCAGGCGCCGCGCCAACACCCTGGATCCGACTGCCCGCAGCGGGTGCCTGAAGCACTTCCAGCGGCGTGCAGGCAAGCGGTGCAGGGCTTTGCGGCAGCGGCTCGACGTCCTCGCCCAGGCCTGCTTCGATGGCCGCCAGTAGCACCGGCAACGCATCAGCGGCGATGCCGGGTTCGGCTATCAGCTCCAGTTCCTGACCACGCCGGGCGCCGAGGCTGAGCAGCTTGCTCAGGCTTTTGACCGACACCGCCGGCTGCGCGCTGTCGGTAAGCCGCACCCGGACTTCACCCTCGAAGCCCTTGGCCAACTGCGCCAGCACCTTGGCCGGGCGGGCATGCAAACCATGCGGGTTGGCCAGCACGATGCGCGCACTCGGCCAATCCACCGGCGCCTCGCCGCCCAGCACCTGCAGGACCGCACGGCTGTTGGTGGCCTGGTAGAGCATCTGCCCGCGCCCTTCGATCAGCACCTCGCACAAGCGCTCAAGCAAGGCCTGATGAGCGGCGCCAAGGCTGGCCAGGCAGAACAGGCCGTTAAGCGGCTGATCGCGATAGCGCAGGGGTTGCTGCGGGGTAATGAACGCCAGGCCAGGCTGGCGCACCTGGCGTTCGCTGTGCAGCCACCACAGGCCCTCGCCCAATGGCAACGGCTCGGCCTGCTGCAGCACGGCAGCAAAGCCACTGTCGACGCAACCGGCGCGCTGCAGCAGGCGCGCACCGCGCCAGGCCAACTCATCGAAATCTTCAGCTGGCAGGTTCAGACCGACCAGTTGCGCATCCAGCGCCAACGCCTGCGGCGCGCCTTGCAACAGTTTGAGCAAGGCCTCGGCCGAGCTGGCCCGACGCAGCGCTTCGGCAAGGTCCGTCTCGCCCAGGGCGCGGGTCAGCAATTGCAGCAAGCGCAGGTGTTCATCGGAGCGGGCGGCAATGCCGATGGCCAGGTAGACCCTTTGGCCATCACCCCAGTCCACGCCTTCGGGGAACTGCAGCAGGCGCACACCAGTGGTGTGGACCAGGTCCCGGGTCTGCGGTGTGCCGTGGGGGATGGCAATGCCCTGGCCGAGGAACGTCGAGCCTTGCGCCTCGCGGGCCTGCAGGCCTTGCAGGTAGCCCTCGGCGACCAGGCCGTCGGCAACCAGCTGATCCGCCAGCAGGCGCAATGCCTCGGCCTTGTCCGCGGCCTTCTGGCCCATGGCTATTTGCCCTGTGGCGAGCTCGAGCATGACCTTCTCCTTTTGCAGTGCCCAGGTCGGGTACTGAGGTATTGTTGTGAAATTCACGAAAACGGCCAGTTCAACCGCCTTGCACAGATAGCCGCCGAGGCAGAAAATTTGGCAGCTGAATCGTTTAATCTGACCAGGCGGCCACGTTACTCGATAATCTCCCGAGGAAAAAGCCCCATCCTGTCGGACAATTGCGACAATGGTCGTCTGCGCGTGAGCGCAGCTCCGGGTCAAACTATCCGGTCTGGCCTCGCAGCCAGCCCCGGTAATAACAAGGAAAATTCGGTGAAACTCAGCGATATCGCCCGTCTGGCCGGTGTGTCCGTGACCACTGCCAGCTACGTCATCAATGGCAAGGCCGAACAGCAGCGCATCAGCAGCAGCACTGTCGAGCGCGTGCGCGCAGTGGTCGAGGCCCATGGCTTTACGCCCAACCCGCAAGCCGCTGGCCTGCGCAGCCGGCATACCCGTACGTTGGGCTTCATTCTCCCGGATCTGGAGAACCCCAGCTACGCGCGCATTGCCAAACAGCTCGAACAAGGCGCCCGCGCCCGCGGCTACCAGTTGCTGATTGCCAGCAGCGATGACCAACCGGACAGCGAGCGCCAATTGCAGCAGTTGTTCCGCGCCCGTCGTTGCGATGCACTGTTCGTCGCCAGCTGCCTGCCAGCCGAAGACGACAGCTACCGTGAACTGCAGGACAAGGGCCTGCCGGTGATCGCCATCGACCGCCGCCTGGACCCCGCGCACTTCTGCTCGGTCATCAGCGATGATCGCGACGCCAGCCGCCAGTTGGCCGCCAGCCTGCTGAGCGCGGCCCCGCGCAGCATCGCGCTGATCGGCGCGCGCCCGGAGCTTTCGGTCAGCCAGGCCCGTGCCGGCGGGTTCGACGAGGCCCTGCAAGGCTATGCCGGTGAGGTACGTCGCTACCAGGGCGAGGCGTTCAGCCGCGAATGCGGTCAGCGCCTGATGCAGCAACTGATCGACGAACAGGGTGGTTTGCCAGATGCCCTGGTGACCACCTCCTACGTGCTGCTGCAAGGCGTGTTCGACACCCTGCAGGCGCGCCCCGCCGACTCGCGCCAGCTGCAGCTGGGCACCTTCGGTGACAACCAGTTGCTCGACTTCCTGCCACTTCCGGTCAACGCCATGGCCCAGCAGCACGGGCTGATTGCTGCCACGGCGCTGGAGCTGGCCCTGGCAGCCATCGAGGAGGAGCGTTACGAACCCGGCGTGCACGCCATCGGTCGAACCTTCAAGCAACGCATTACAGCGGGCTGAGCATGCGCCTGATCGACACCCACACCCACCTCGACTTCCCCGACTTCGACGCCGACCGCTCGCGCCTGCTGGCCAACGCGGCGGCGCGCGGGGTGGAACGCATGGTGGTGCTGGGGGTGTATCAGGCGAATTTCCAGCGGGTATGGGACCTGGCCTGCGCCGAAACGCACGTGTTTGCAGCCCTTGGGCTGCATCCGGTTTATCTCGACCAGCATCGCCCGGAACACCTTGCCCAACTGCGCGACTGGCTGGAGCGCCTGCGCGGCGACCCACGCCTGTGCGCCGTGGGCGAGTTCGGGCTGGACTACTACCTGGAAACGCTGGACAAGGGCCGCCAACAGGACCTGTTCGAGGCCCAGTTGCAGCTCGCCTGCGACTTCGAGCTGCCCGCGCTGCTGCACGTACGCCGCAGCCATGCCCAGGTGATCGCCACGCTCAAGCGCTACAAGCCGGCCCGGGCCGGGGTCATCCATGCATTCGCGGGCAGCTACGAAGAGGCGCGCGAATACATCAAGCTCGGTTTCCGCCTTGGCCTTGGCGGGGCGGCTACCTGGCCGCAGGCGTTGCGGTTGCGCAAGACACTGGCACGGCTGCCGCTGGACAGTGTCGTGCTGGAGACCGATGCGCCGGACATGGCCCCGGTAATGTACCCCGGGCAGCGCAATAGCCCGGAGCACCTGCCGGAGATTGCCGTGGCGTTGGCTGAGGTGATTGGCATAGAGGTGGACCTGTTGGCTAACGCCAGCAGCAAGAATGCCTGTGAGTTATTTGGCTGGTAGTGCAGGCCCTTTCGCCCATAGAACAAAACTTGACTCAGTGATTTAACACCGACGCTGTGGGAGCGGGCTTGCCCCGCGAACACCGGCGAAGCCGGTGCCATGCTCCGCGTGGCAGGTCAGACCAGCACGGTCCACAACGCAAACCCGGCATACCACAGCACCGCACAGCGCAGCAGCAACTCCCACAGGCTGTCTAACCGGCTCAGGCCACGCTGGCTGTCCTCCTGCTCGGGAATATCGTCGGCAATCCGGCCAACACGGGCCACCAGGTGCCCGGCGCTGATGTGCCAGTTGAGCAGCTCGTGCAGCATGACGCGGGTCACGGCGACGAAGTTGCCAACCAGCGCGAAGCTCAAGGTCATTACCCGCACCGGCAGCCAGTCCATGATGTGCCGCAGTTGCTCGGCACGCGCCTTGAGCGCGGGTTGCTTGCTGTGCTCACCGCACAGCGCCAGCAGGCGATAGGCCAATGCCGCACCTGGGCCGAGCACGAAATACCAGAAGATCACGGCAAAGAAGCTCTGATAGGCCTGCCACAGCAGGTAGCCTTGCACGCGCACCAGCAGGCTATGGGGTTCGTCGGCCACCAGGCCCAGGTCGCGCTCGGCAACGTGCAGGGCAGCCTGATCATCACCGCGCCGCCAGGCATCGCGAAAAGGCCCCAGTGCCGCCTTGGCGTCGCCACGGCCCAGGCTGTAGATCAGCACCAGCAAGTGCACCGGCAACGCCAGCAGCCCATAGGCCACCGGCTCCAGCACATGCAGCAGCAGGACCAGCACCGCCACCGGCGCCAGCACCAGAATGGCCAAGGTCCACCAGGGGTGCACCTTGCCGCTACGCTCCAGGCGCACCAGCTCACCCAGGAAAAAACCGTCGCGCTGTACTTGATGGCGCAATGCCGAGAATTTCTCGACCCACAGTGCCAGCAGCAAAACCAGAAAACTCATGGGTTGTCCTCGTTATCCTTCACGGTTTGGCGATAGCGATGCCAGTCGAATGCCGGGCCTGGGTCGGTCTTGCGCACTGGCGCAATGTCGCTGTGGCCCTGGATGCGCGCAAGGCTGATGACCGGCCAGGCGTTACGGATCTGCCGGGTGAGCTGCTCCAGCGTGGCGTACTGGGCATCGGTGTAAGGCAGGTCGTCAGTGCCTTCGAGCTCGATGCCGATGGAAAAGTCATTGCAGCCCTCGCGCCCGTCGAAACTCGACACCCCGGCATGCCAGGCGCGGTCGAGCAACGACACGAACTGGGTCACGGCGCCATTGCGCTCGACAAACAGATGCGCCGATACCGTCAGGTGACTGATGCTCGCAAAATAGGGGTGTTCATTGGCGTCCAGGCGGTTCTGGAAGAATTCCTGAACCTTGCCGGTGCCGAAACACGCTGGCGGCAGGCTGATGTTGTGGATCACCAGCAAGGAGATCGACTCGCCCTCGGGGCGTGCATTGAAGTTCGGCGAAGGGCAGTGGGTGATTCCGTGGAACCAGCCGGTGGCACGGTCCAATTGCATGGGGTAGATCCTGAAAAAACGCCGGGTACAGAGCAGCAGTATGCCCTGCGTCCGAGGCCGTTTGCATGTGAATCATTGTAATGGTGGTTCAGCGGACCTGCCGTTGCCGCAGCCCTTCGAGCACCGCCTCCAGCGCCCGCTCGAACAGCAAGCCGTCATCGAGCACCCGCACTTCCCCCCGCTGCATCGCCAGGGCAAGGCTGCCAATGTTCCACTCACGCACTTTCATGCCCGTGCGATTGGCGAAGACCAGCCGATCGCTGCTGTCGATACGCGCCACCAGCTTACAGCGCAGTGGCTGGTCTTCATCGAACACCTCGACCCAGGTGCCGATACGCAAACGCTGCACCTGGCGCTGCTCCGAGGCGTGGCCGTCGGCCACGTGCAGGGGCGCACAAGCCGGCTCTTCGGCCAGTGCCAGCACGATGTCCTCGGCCACAAGCACCGCCTCAAGCTCCGGGTGGTCATCGGCCAGGGGCCCTTGCGACGTGGAGCAGGCGCGCAGGTGCAACTGCTCCAACTGCAAAAAGAAGTCGCGGGTAGCGGTCGAGTCCAGCGCCACGCCAGCCAGGCCTTCGCGCAGTGCCTTGAGCAGCCCAGGCAGCGCTTGCAGCAATTGCTCACACGCCTGTGGGCCGTGGTGCGGGGCGATGCTGGCAAGCAGCGCGTCCAGGGTGGCCAAGGCGTTGTGCCAGGCCTGGGAGCCCTCGCCCTGCTTGAGCCACGCCAGCAACATCACCTGGCTCCAGGCCTGCACCAGCATCTGTACCACCACCTGCGGCAACACCCGTCCACGTAGACGCTGGTTGAGCACGTGCTGCACCTGCTGGCGAGCTTGCAAGGTGCGCGCCCGGCCCTCTTCGGCGTCGCGCGTGCGTTGTTCGAGCAGCTCGTTGCGGCGGCGTTCGTCCTGGCTGAAAGCGATAAAATCGTCGAGCAACTCGGCGAACAGGCTCGGGTCTTCGGTAAAGTCGTTGAGCAGGCGCTGAATGATTCGCTCCACCCGCACATGCAAACTGTCGCGCAATCCTTCACCCCCCTTCTCCCAACCGATCGCAGCACCCGCAATCTCGTTGAGCAAGCGGCGGGCCGGGTGGCTGGCACGGCTGAACAGCCCTTTGTCGAGCAGCGCGACCTTGAGCAGCGGAATATGCAGACGCGCGATCAGCGCCCTGAGGCTGGCCGGAAGGTTGTCGTCGTTGTGGATGTACTCGAACAGCAGGCCGACCAGATTGATCATGTCTTCATCGGCCGTGGCGATGCGCCGGCGTGTGCCACTGCGCACACTTACGCGCAACAGCAGTTGTTCAAGCTGCTGGCCGAGCTCGAAGTCATCTGCCGCCTGCGTGGCGGGTACATAGTGCTGCAGGTGTGAGAGCAGGCGTAGCAGGTCGGCGGTGCTGATCGGCCGGGCAGCGGCCACGGCCTGCAAACGCGGCGCGATCTGCCCCCGCGCCGGGGCCAGGAGTGTTTGCAGCGAAGCAAAATACGCTTGCCCCGCACTGTCGGCGCCCACCTGCACCTGTGCCTCCAGGCTTGCCGGCCGACGCCCGGCGCTCATGCGCCGGTCCTCGGCGCGCCGCCGTGGGGCCGGTTGCAGCTCGGGCAGCACGCCGGCTGCGGCGAGCAACTGGTTGGCCTCGGCATAGAGCACATCCACATCGCGCAGCACGTAGCGTTCGAAAAGCTTGAGCAGGACCAGCTTCACCCGTAGACCAACCCCCAGGTTGCGGCCGGCTTCGAGGAAATAGCCGCACAGGGCGGCGGGCCCAACTGGGTTCTGCTGCTCGCCCACAGGGCGATCAAGCAATGCCTGCAAGCGCAGGCCCAGTTGCTGCAGGGCAACGCCATCGCGCGACAGCACCCGCGCGACCATGCCATCGAGGGCCGACGCACGCTCTCGTTGGCTCTTGTTGCCGGTGCTTTCCCCGCCATCCAGGCCGCCCAAGGGGTCGAGCTTGCCGATGCTGGCGAAGGTGCCATAGAACGTATCGAGAAAGCCGCGCTCGATGCTTTTGCGCTTCAGACGCAAATCACGCATCGCTTCGAAATACAGGTTTTGGTCGCAGCGTTCAAAGGCCTTGTCGGCCATCTCGAAAAGGGTGTCGTCGGCGTTGTCGAACAAGCCTTGCAGGCCTTGACGCAATTGCAGTGCAGCTTTGTCCCGCACTTGCAGGAGCACCACCGGAAGGCAAGGCAGAGGCGTGCGCGCGCCCCGGTCGATGGCTGCCGCCAGCGGCACCACCTTGCCTTCTTTATGCATCCTGAACTCCTTGCAGGTTCGCTTGCCCGTCAGTGCAATGAATCGTCAAAACCATGACGCCAAATACTGGGCACCAGTATCGGCAAAAATTCTGATAGCTGCCAGCGCCGTATCGCTTGCAGGAAAATGACCCTGTTCTGGGTCAGACGCTCACACCGACCGACCAAAGGTCACTCGCTATGCGGCTGTACACACCGGCCCCCTGCCCTATAATCGCCGGCATCTAGCTTGTGGAGCCGACCATGCCGAACCTACGCCTCGCCGACCTGACCGCTGAAATCGAAGCCAACGTGCGCCGCGCGCTGCTGGAGGACATCGGCAGTGGCGATATCACCGCGCAGCTGATCCCGGCCGAGCGCCTGGCCAAGGCGACCATCATTACCCGCGAGGACTGCGTGATCGCTGGCACCGCCTGGGTCGATGCCGTGTTCCGCCAGCTCGACCCACGGGTGGCCGTGCACTGGCAGGTAGCCGACGGCGAGAGGGCGGTGGCCAACCAGCCGCTGTTCCACCTGGAAGGCCCGGCACGCTCGCTGCTCAGTGGTGAGCGTAGCGCGCTGAACTTCCTGCAGATGTTGTCTGGTGTCGCCACGCGCGCGCGCTTTCTGGCCGACATGGTCGAAGGGACCCAGGTACGCCTTCTCGACACCCGCAAGACCCTCCCAGGCCTGCGCCTGGCGCAAAAGTATGCGGTCACCTGCGGCGGTTGCGACAACCACCGTATCGGCCTTTACGACGCCTTCCTGATCAAGGAAAACCACATCGCCGCCAGCGGTGGCGTGGCCGAGGCAGTGGCGGCGGCGCACCGTATCGCCCCTGGCAAGCCGGTGGAAATCGAGGTGGAAAGCCTGGACGAACTGCGCCAGGCCCTGAATGCGGGTGCAGATATCGTCATGCTCGACGAGCTGACCCTGGATGAAATGCGCGAAGCGGTGCGCATCACCGCAGGCAAGGCCAAACTTGAGGCCAGCGGCGGCGTCAACGAGAGCACTTTGCGGGTTATTGCCGAGACTGGCGTCGATTACATCTCCATTGGTGCCATGACCAAGGATGTGAAAGCCGTTGACCTGTCGATGCGCTTGAGCCTCTGAGGGCGCGCGGCGCTTGTACCCCGGATAACATGGGTCATTGTGGGAGCGGGCTTGCCCGCGAAGCGGCCCGAACAGGCGCAGAAAATTCCAGGCATAAAAAAACCGGCCAGATGGCCGGTTTTTTTTCGGGCTTGGATCAGAACGCGGCGTTGGCCAGGCCGTCCAGATAACGCTCGACGTCCAGCGCGGCCATGCAGCCAGCACCGGCCGAGGTGATGGCCTGACGGTAAACGTGGTCTGCCACGTCGCCGGCTGCGAACACACCTTCGACATTGGTGGCAGTGGCATTGCCTTCGCGGCCGCCGTTGACCACCAGGTAGCCGTCCTTGAGGGTCAGCTGGCCTTCGAACAGCGAGGTGTTCGGCGTGTGGCCAATGGCGATGAACACACCGTCGACCTTGATTTCGTCGCTGCTGCCATCGTTGTTCTTCAGGCGTGCACCGGTCACACCCATGTTGTCACCCAGCACTTCGTCCAGGGTGGCGTTGAGCTTGAGCTCGATCTTGCCTTCGGCCACGCGGGCGTTGAGCTTGTCGACCAGGATTTTTTCGGCGCGGAAGGTTTCGCGACGGTGCACCAGGGTCACCTTGCTGGCAATGTTGGCCAGGTACAGCGCCTCTTCAACGGCGGTGTTGCCGCCGCCGACAACCGCTACCGGCTTGTTGCGGTAGAAGAAGCCGTCACAGGTGGCGCAGGCCGAAACACCCTTGCCCATGAAGGTTTCTTCCGACGGCAGGCCCAGGTAGCGGGCGCTGGCGCCGGTGGCGACGATCAGGGCATCACAGGTGTAGGTGCCACTGTCACCCTTCAGGGTGAACGGCTTGCTGGCCAGATCTACAGCGTTGATGTGGTCGAAGACGATCTCGGTCTCGAAGCGCTCGGCGTGCTCCTGCATGCGCTGCATCAGGGCTGGGCCGGTCAGGCCATGGGGGTCGCCCGGCCAGTTGTCGACTTCGGTAGTGGTGGTCAGCTGGCCACCGGCCTGCATGCCGGTGATCAGCAGCGGCTTGAGGTTGGCACGGGCAGCATAGACTGCGGCGCTGTAACCGGCAGGGCCGGAACCGAGGATGATGACGCGCGAATGACGTACTTCAGACATGTCGAACTCCTGTCGAGCCGGCCGCACGGGGCCAGCATCGGTGTGCCGGCGGTGCCAGCTGGAATTTAAAAAGGACCCACGCAACCTTGGGGAAGGCTACAACGCGTTGGTCCAAAACCTAAAAGTTGAGCGCACTGTAGCGAGGTCGCAAAGATTAAGGAAATATCCTTCGACAATCCACCTCATAGGCATCGTCTATCCAGCAATTTCATTCACCAAAAACGCCCTGATGCTTTTGTTACAGCCGGTTTCTCCGGCATCGCCCGCCTTTCGTCGGCGCAACAAACTCGGTAAGGTCAGCGCGTTTTCCTTATGTTCGGAGTGTCTCGATGCAAGCCCCTGTCCTCTCTGGCCCCCAGTATCTGCGCGAAGGCCTGAAACTGGTGCTGAGCCCGAACCTGCGGTTGTTCGTGCTGCTGCCCCTGGCAGTCAACCTGCTGCTGTTCGGCGGCCTGATCTACTTTGCCGGCCATCAGTTCAGTGTGTGGGTCGACGCGCTGATGCCAACCCTGCCCAGCTGGTTGAACTTCCTCACGTACATTCTCTGGCCACTGTTCGTCGCGCTGGTGGTGCTGATGGTGTTCTTCACCTTCACCCTGGTGGCCAACGTCATTGCGGCGCCGTTCAACGGTTTTCTGGCCGAAAAGGTCGAGGTGGTGGTGCGTGGCGAAGACAATTTCCCCGCCTTCAGCTGGGCTGAGCTGGTGGCCATGGTGCCGCGCACCTTCGGCCGCGAGATGCGCAAGCTGGGCTACTTCCTGCCACGGGCCATCGGCCTGTTCATCCTGTCGCTGATCCCGGTGGTCAACGTGGTTGCCGCGCCGCTGTGGCTGATCTTTGGTGTCTGGATGATGGCTATCCAGTACATCGACTACCCGGCGGACAACAACAAGATGAGCTGGCAGGACATGCTGGCGTGGTTGCGCCAGAAGCGCTGGCAGTCGCTGGGCTTTGGCGGCATCACCTACCTGGCGCTGATGGTGCCGGTGGTGAACGTGCTGATGATGCCGGCGGCGGTGGCGGGGGCTACGTTGTTCTGGGTGCGTGAGCGCGACTAACGCCAGGCGCGGCCTTGTGTGGGAGCGGCCTTGCGTCGCGAAAGGGCCGCGTAGCGGCCCCAGGTTTTTAGCATCGCCGCAGACATTGCCGAGGCTGCTACGCAGCCCTTTCGCGACGCAAGGCCGCTCCTACCCGAGCCGGCTGGAGAACTGCCCGACTACATCCACCACCCGCTTCGCGCCGTCCTGGATTTCGACGATCACATGGCCAGTTTCATCGGCCAGCGACAGCCCCTGCTCAGCCTGACGCTTGCTGGTGTCGATAATCGCTACCGCAGCCTGGGCCAATTGCTCGTTCTGCTGCACCACCCTGGCAATTTCTTCGGTAGCAGTGCTGGTACGCGAGGCGAGCTGGCGTACTTCATCAGCGACCACGGCAAAACCACGCCCCTGCTCGCCCGCCCGGGCCGCTTCGATGGCGGCGTTAAGCGCCAGCAAGTTGGTCTGCCCAGCAATGTCGCTGATGGTCTTGATGATCGAGCCGATCACTCGCGACTGGGTATCCAGCGCCTGAATGCCTTCGGCCGCTTCCTGCATCGACGACTCCAGCCCCCGCATGACGCTTACGGTCTGTGTGACCACGTCGGTGGCCTTGCGCGCACTGGCGTCAGTACTGAGGGAGGTGTTAAAGGCGATGTCCGCCGCCTCGGCAACCGCTTGCTCCTGGTTGACCTGGTCGGTGATCACAGTGGCAAACTTGACCACTTTGTACAGCACATCATGGGCATCAAAGATCGGGTTATAGGAGGCCTCCAGCCAGATGACCCGGCCATGGGCATCGATACGCTTGAACCGTTCAGCCACGTACTCGCCCCGGCGCAGCTTGTCCCAGAACGCCTGATAGCCCGCCGAATTGGCCTCGGCCGGTTCGCAGAAGATGCGGTGATGCTTGCCACGGATCTGCTCCAGGCGGTAGCCGACCGATGTCAGAAACCGTTCGTTGGCGGTCAGGATGGTGCCGTCGAGGTTGAATTCGATCACTGCGGTGGAGCGCATCAGCGCCTTGATCAGGCTTTCATGCTCACGCGATGTTTCGATGGTGCGGGTAAGGTCGCTGGAGTGCAGGCTGAAATACTTGATGCGCCCTTCGCTGTTCTTGACCGGCTGCAGGATGGAGCGCAGCCAGGCTTCCTGACCATTGCCGCGCAGCAGGCGGAAGGCCCCGTTAAGATGCTCGCCACGGCTGATCGCGGTTTTCATGCGCTGATAGAAGTCGAGCGTCTTCACATGGGCCGGGACAATGTCCTCGAGCTTGCGCCCAAGCAATTGGTCGGCACGGTAGAGCATCTCGCTCTCGAAGTTACCGTTGACCATCTCGATCCGTCCCTGGGGGTCGAGCTGGAGCACCAGCATCTCGCTGTCGAGGCTGCTCTTGACCTGCTCGACGGACATCAGGTCTTCACGCAGTTGCTGGATTTCTTGCTTGAGCTTGTTGTTGAACATTACCGCTCTCCTGGAGCGCAGCACGTAATCGAATGCATCTTCATCGGCTGCCGGTACTCGCTTCTTGAGTGCCCTCCACGCAAATATTCATAAAGTTGCAACAACCGGCAATCAGGCGTCACCTGCACGTCACGAGGCCGTCACATGGGCGCAATGATGCAAGCGGAAACTTTTTGTCATGAATACACCCGCCCTACGCATCACCCTCGTCAGCGAAACCTTCCCACCCGAGATCAACGGTGTAGCCAACACCCTTGGCCGCCTCTGCGAAGGGCTGCGCCAACGTGGGCATGACATCGAGATCGTACGCCCCCGCCAGGCCGGCGAAGCGCCTGTGCACAACGATCCGCATGTGCTGCTGTGCCGCGGTTGGGGCTTGCCCGGCTACCCCGGCCTGCAATGGGGCGAAGTGTCCATGCACAAGCTGCTGCGGCGCTGGCGCAGGCAACGCCCGGATGTGCTGTACATCGCCACCGAGGGGCCGCTGGGGCTGAGTGCACTGCGTGCGGCGCGGCGCCTGGGGGTGCCGGTGGTCAGCGGCTTTCATACCAACTTCCCGCAGTATTCCGGCCAGTATGGCCTGGGTCTGCTGGCACGGCTGCTCACCCATTACCTGCGCTGGTTCCATCGCCGCACGGCAATCACCCTGGTGCCCAGCGTCAGCCAGCGCCTGGAACTGGAGCGCCGTGGTTTCGAGCGCCTGGAGCTATTGGCTCGCGGGGTCGATGCCTGCCTGTTCAACCCTGCGCGGCGCAGCCAGGTGCTGCGCGAAAGCTGGGGGCTTGGCCCGGATGATATCGCCGTGCTGCATGTCGGGCGGTTGGCGGCAGAAAAGAACCTTGGCGTGCTGCGCCCGTGCCTGGACGCCCTGCAGAAGAGTTATCCACACAAGCGCCTGCGCCTGATCGTGGTCGGTGATGGCCCGCAGCGCGCCAACCTCCAACAGCAGGTGCCTGATGCCGTGTTCTGTGGTGCCCAGCGCGGTGAGGTACTGGCCGAGCACTATGCCAGCGGCGACCTGTTCCTGTTCCCAAGCCTGACCGAGACTTTTGGCAACGTGGTGCTTGAAGGCATGGCTTCAGGGCTGGCAGTGGTCGCCTACGATGAGGCAGCCGCCGCGCAACATATTCGTCATGGGCACAGCGGCGCGCTGGCGATGCCAGGGGATCAGGCGGCGTTTATCGATGCAGCGTGCTGGTTGCTGGAAGAGGAGGAAACCCTGCGAAGGGTACGCTTGAATGCGCGTCAACACGCCAGCCGCCAGGGTTGGCCGGGGATTGTCGAGCAGTTCGAGAATTATCTGAGTGTTGCTACAAGAGAGAATAGCGCACAGCCGGGGAGCACCAGCTCAGTGGTCGAGGTCAAACCTGAGTCATCTCAGACGCAAGGATGAGCGGAGATCGCCAGCTACCGTGAGCCCCTTATGGCTTGCGCGGACTCATTCACGGCCAGCAAGGCTTTTTCTGTATTGGCGATCCGAACACGAACTTTCTCGATTTCTACTGAAAGTACATCAGCGATATACTCTGGTGATTCGTCGAAAATGATCTTGCTACCTTCTTTCCCTTGCACTGCATTTGAATGACGCTTCGTCAATAACGCATAGTTATTCTTATGATATTCAAGGCTTTCGCTCAACATCATCTTGCCTACTTTTCTTTCTGCAGGTGTTAAAGCGGTATGCGGCATAGGCTTGCCCGCCGATGATTCGATCGGGTAAATCTCGTCAAAAATCCGCTTCCCGTGCTTGGCTTTAACATACTCATACATAATTGAGTCTGTTGCCTTGAGCACTCGTTCCCCCGCATTTCTCAGCATCCCTTTGAGCGCCTTCAGCATATGGCCTGACGGATCGCTGTGATTGACAGGATCACCTTTGCAATACGCGTAGGTGTTCATGCCGGCGGCACCGAAGGGGCTCCAGTCATCAGGTGCGGTAAACCGCATCAAGACAGGGCTGTAAAGGCGGTAACCCTTGCCTAGCAGATAGCCTTCCGTCAAAGACTCGGGTACCTGACCGGTAAACCCAGGCAGTAAAGGATGGGGGGCCTGGTAACCGTAGGGGGCGTAGAGGCGAAACTCTACTGGCTGTTTGGGGTGGGATTGCATGGCCGGTGATAAAGCATCATTGACCAGCAGTATCGATGTCTGTGCATCGGCGCTTTTAATCACGACTGCATGTGCGTGCTCTGCCACATCGAAGACACGTCGCTGCTCTTGCTCATGATGTAGCAGCGTCAGGCGATGCCCTTGATAAAAATACATAAGCGCCATTTGCCAAACCTCGTGATGCGGTTCGCGAGGTTGAAGTTTGACAGCGCACCTACTATTGCCGCTACTGGCAAAAATATCAGTTCATATCGGCGATGGGCCGCAAAGCGGCCCGTGTGTTCAGCCCAGCGCTTTCTCGATAGCCTGCACCACCGCAGGGTCGTCCGGCGCAGTCCTTGGCGAGAAACGCGCCAGCACGCGCCCATCCTTGCCCACCAGAAACTTTTCGAAGTTCCAGGTGATGTCGCCGGGAAATTCAGCCCCTTCCCCCGCCAGCAGGCGATACAGCGAATGGCGGTGCGGCCCGTTGACCTCAAGCTTGGCGCCCAGCGGGAAGCTCACACCGTAGTTGAGGCTGCAGAATTCCTGGATCTCTTTCTCGCTGCCTGGCTCCTGGCCGGCAAACTGGTTGCACGGCAGCCCCAGCACACTGAACCCCTTGCCCTTAAACTGCTGTTGCAGCTTCTCCAGCGAAGCGTATTGCGGCGTCAGGCCACACTTGGAGGCAACGTTGACCACCAGCACCACTTGGCCCTTGAACGGTGCGAGGGGCAGCTCCCCGCCGTTCAGTGCCTCCAACTTCAGGTCGTGAAATGCACTCATGTTGTAATCCCCTCTCAGGTTCCCGATTGCCGCGGGGGGCGAAATCCGCCCAATAAAAAGGCGCTCGTCCAAGCCGTCCACCTCCCGTTGGGAAGGCAAATCGGCTTGCCCGAGCGCCTGGCGACTCTCTGAGCTTAGCGCAGAAAATCAGTGGTGATGGCCACCTTCACCGTGGATGTGACGGTGCGCGATTTCTTCTTCGCTGGCGTCACGCACGTCGACAACCTTGACCTGGAAGGTCAGGCGCTGGCCGGCCAGCGGGTGGTTGCCGTCAACGGTGACGTCGTCGCCGTCGAGGTCGCGAATGGTGACGATCTGCATCTGGCCATCCGGTGCCGAAGCGTGGAACTGCATGCCGACTTCCAGCTCGTCAACGCCTTCGAACAGGCTGCGGTTCAGGGTGCTGACCAGCTCGGCCAGGTATTCACCGTAGGCGTCTTCCGGCTCGATGGAGACGTTCAGCTCGTCACCGGCCTGCTTGCCTTCCAGCGCCTTTTCCAGGCCCGGGATGATGTTGCCGGCACCGTGCAGGTAAACCAGCGGCGCGCCACCGGCGGAGCTGTCGATGGTCTCCCCGGCGTCGTTGGTCAGGGTATAGTCGATGGAGACAGCCTTGTTGGCGGCGATCAGCATGGGGCAAGACCTTTTGCAAAAGTATGTAGAGCGGACAAGTGTAACCAAGCCATCGCCCGATTGCGAACGTGCCTCGGCTGAGGAACGGTCCATCAGTCGGATCACAGGCTTCCATCAGGACCAAGAAGGCCACTGGGTGGTCGAGTTGTCGTGCGGCCACACCCAGCACCTTCGTCACCAACCTCCTTGGCAGGCGCGCCCGTGGGTGCTCGATGCCGAACAGCGCCAGCAGCGCATCGGCGAGGCTTTCGCGTGTGGCTGGTGTGCACAGGCAGCCGATAGCGCTACCCTTGGCCGTTGACTCCTTGCACCGCTTTAATTCGAGAAGCACGCATGCAAACATTTTTCATTGCGCCGACCGACTTTGGTGTCGGCCTGACATCGATCAGCCTGGGCCTGGTTCGCACCCTCGAACGCGCAGGCCTGAAGGTCGGCTTTTTCAAGCCGATCGCCCAGCCCCACCCGGGTGATACCGGCCCTGAGCGCTCCACCGAACTGATCGCACGCACGCACGGCATCAAGCCGCCCATGCCGCTGAGCCTGGCCCACGTCGAGCGGATGCTCGGCGATGGCCAACTGGATGAGTTGCTGGAGGAAATCATCCGCCTCTACCAACAAGCCTGCATCGGCAATGACGTGGTCGTGGTCGAAGGCATGGTGCCAACCCGCCACGCCAGCTATGCGGCGCGGGTCAACCTGCACCTGGCCAAGAGCCTGGATGCCGAGGTGATCCTGGTATCGGCCCCCGAAAACGAGGTGCTCAGCGAGCTGTCCGGGCGCGTCGAACTGCAGGCCCAGCTGTTCGGCGGCCCTCGCGACCCGAAAGTGCTTGGGGTCATCCTCAACAAGGTGCGTACCGACGAAAGCATGGCGGACTTCGCCACGCGCCTGCGCGAACATTCGCCATTGCTGCGCGGCAACGACTTCCGCCTGCTCGGCTGCATCCCCTATCAGCCCGAACTGAACGCCCCGCGCACCCGCGACGTGGCCGACCTGCTCGGCGCCCAGGTGCTCAACGCGGGGGACTACGAGCAGCGGCGCATGAGCAAGATCATCATCTGTGCGCGTACGGTGGCCAACACCGTGCCGCTGCTTACATCCGGCACCCTGGTGGTGACCCCAGGCGACCGGGACGACATCATCCTTGCGGTAAGCCTGGCGGCAATCAACGGCGTGCCCCTCGCCGGCCTGCTGCTGACCAGCGACAGCAAGCCCGATGCACGCATCCTGGGGCTGTGCCGTGGCGCCTTGCAGGCCGGCCTGCCGATTCTTTCGGTGAGTACGGGTTCGTACGACACGGCTAATCAGCTCAATTCGCTGAACCGCGAGATCCCAGTGGATGACCGCGAGCGTGCCGAGTTCATCACCGATTTTGTCGCCAGCCATCTCGACGCTGCCTGGCTGCATCAGCGCTGCGGCACGCCACGCGAGCTGCGCCTGTCGCCAGCGGTGTTCCGCTATCAACTGATCCAGCGCGCGCAGCAGGCCAACAAGCGCATCGTCCTGCCAGAAGGCGCCGAGCCACTGTTGGTGCAGGCAGCGGCAATCTGCCAGGCCCGTGGCATCGCGCGTTGCGTACTGCTGGCCAAGCCCGAGGAAGTCGAAGCGGTCGCCCGTGCCCAGGGCATCACCCTGCCTGCAGACCTGGAAATACTCGACCCTGAGTTGATTCGCGGGCGCTATGTCGACGCGATGGTCGATTTGCGCAAGAGCAAGAACCTCAATGCCCCCATGGCCGAGCAGCAACTGGAAGACCCGGTGGTGATCGGCACCATGATGCTGGCCCTGGATGAGGTCGACGGCCTGGTCTCGGGCCTGGTGCACTCCACCGCCAACACCATCCGCCCTGCCCTGCAGCTGATCAAGACAGCACCAGGCGCCAGCCTGGTGTCGTCGGTGTTCTTCATGCTGTTCCCCGAGCAGGTGCTGGTGTACGGCGACTGCGTGATGAACCCGCACCCAAGTGCTGCAGAACTGGCAGAAATTGCCCAGCAGAGCGCCGAATCGGCACACGCCTTCGGCATCGCGCCACGGGTGGCGATGATCAGTTATTCAAGTGATTCGGCGAGCGATGAAGAAGTCGACAAGGTGCGTGAAGCGACACGCCTGGCACAGGCCGCCGCGCATGATCTGCTGATCGACGGGCCGTTGCAGTATGACGCCGCAGCCAACCCGGCCATCGCCCGGGAACTGGCACCGAACAGCCCGGTTGCTGGGCGTGCCACGGTGTTCGTTTTCCCGGATCTGAATACCGGCAACACCACTCACAAAGCGGTGCAGCGCAGCGCCGATGGTGTCAGCCTGGGGCCGATGCTGCAGGGCTTGCGCAAACCGGTGAACGATTTGCCGCGAGGGGCTCAGGTTGACGACATCGTGCATACCATCGCCCTGACGGCGATTCAGGCCAGCGTCGTGCGTTGAACGTCAGGGGGCGCCTGGCGCCCCCGTCTCGCTTTTACGGGTACTGCTGAACCTGCCCCTGCTGGTCATACTGCTGGCCGGGAATTGGCTTCAGGTTGACCTCTACACGACGGTTCTGCGCGCGGCCGTTGGCGTCGGCGTTGCTGGCGATTGGCTGGTCCGGGCCCAGGCCACGTGCGGAAATGCGCGAAGCATCGACACCCTGCGAAGTCAGGTAGGTGCTGACCGCTTGCGCACGGCGCAGGGACAGGTCCATGTTGTGCTGGCGGCTGCCGGTGCTGTCGGTGAAGCCAACCACTTCGATGGTGTTCTGGTTGAACTGCTTGAACGAACCGGCCAGGTTGTTCAGCGGCGAGTAGAAGCTTGGCGCGATGTTGGCCGAGTCGGTGGCGAAGGTGATGTTGCCTGGCATGATCAGCTTGATCTGGTCGCCCTGGCGCTGCACCTCGACGCCGGTGTTGGCCATTTGCGCGCGCAGCTCGGCTTCCTGCTTGTCGGCGTAGTAGCCGTAACCCGCAGCGGCGGCACCCACTGCGGCAGCGCCGATCAGTGCGCCTTTACCCCGGTTGTTGTGGTCGATGGCGGCGCCGGCGATGGCACCGGCCAGCGCGCCCAGGCCGCCGTACTTGGCGGTCTTGCTCATCCCCGTGGAGCCCTGCGCCTGACCCTGGTTGTCGTACGGGTTCTGGCTGGCGCAGCCCGTCATCAGGGCGGCGGCGGTTGCGACGATAATCAGACGACGCATGGTGAACATGGACAAGCTCCTACTGAAATTCATAAATGCGGCAGGCCGCGAATGGCTCTATGCCAGCCTTGGATTGCCAAGATGGCAAAAAATTCCATGAACGTGTTTTCACCGAGGTTCATGCCCGCACAAACGGGTTCTCGCGCATCTCGTCACCCAGGCGGGTATCGGGCCCGTGACCTGTGACCACGATGGCCTCTTCATCCAGCCGGTACAGCCGCTCCTTGATCGAACGAACGATAGCCCGCTGATCGCCGCCCCACAAATCGGTGCGGCCGATACCGCGACGGAACAAGGTATCGCCGGCAATCAGCAGCTTGGCATCAGCGAACCAGAAACTCATCGACCCCGGCGTATGCCCCGGGGTGTGCAAGGCTACGCCACAACCGCAGGCCAGCTCCTCGTCATCGCCCAACCAGCGATCTGGCGGTGGCACCGGGGTGTAAGGCACGCCGAACATCTGGCATTGCATCTCAAGGTTGTCCCACAGCGACTGGTCATCTTTGTGCAGGTGCAACGTCGCGCCAGTCAGCGCCTTGAGCTTGCCTGAGGCGAGGAAGTGATCGAAGTGCGCATGGGTGTGGATGATGCTCACCAGGGTCAGGCCGTGGGCCTGCAGGCGGGCGAGGATTTTCTCCGGGTCACCGCCTGGGTCGACGACGATGGCCTTTTTGGTCAATGGGTCGCCGATCAGGGTGCAATTGCATTGCAACGGGCCTACGGGGAAGGTTTCACGGATGAGTGCTGACGGTGTCATTTCCATGGGTGAACACAGGAACCAATTAATCGAAGAGGGTTTGCACCCGAGCCAGCGCGTCGAGGACGACTACCTCGGGAACGGTTTCAACACGTTTGGCACTTCTGGCTTCGAGATCCACAGTGCGGATCTGGTTGCAGAGCATTACACCTTGCGTCTGCGTGCCCGCACCACTGAGGGTAACGGCAAACCCTGCATGCCTTGCAAAATCGCCACCTTGGGAGATAGGGACAATGACCGCGAGCCCCGCAGCATTGAAGGCTGCAGGCGTGAGCACCAATGCAGGTCGCCCTGCCCCCTGCTGCGCTCGACCGACGGTAGGGTCAAGATTGACGCGAACGATGTCGCCTCTGGCGAACTTGGCCCGCTTCACACTTCCCGCCCCACTGGACGCATCGCGTTCCAGTCGGCCATATCCTCTGGCTCCGGTGCGCTCAGATCACACTGTGCCATCAATTCTTCAAGGGTGTATTTGGGTTTTGTTCTGAGGGGCTTGAGCACCATCGTTTCGCCCGCCGTATCCAGGCTCAGCGTTGAGCCGACACCCAGTTGCAGCTGCTTGAGCACCGCTGCCGGCAGACGAATCGCTGCACTGTTGCCCCACTGCTGAATCTTGATCTGCATAAGTATCTCCCAAGGTAGATACATAGTAGAAACCCTCCAAGTGATTGCAAGTGAAATGTAGAAACGTCGTATCTACACTGTCACTCGCTTGGCTTTAACAAAAGCCCTGTAATCACTAGAAGGAAATGCCTTACATCGCCTTGGGAATCGACTCTCGGGAGCAATACCAGAAACTATCTAGTCAGGTGCAATGGCCACGACAAGGCTCAGGGCAAGAACAACCTGAACAACCCGCCTCCCAGCGCCCCACCATTGGAAATTTCGATCCGCCCCTTCACCCCATCGCTCTCATGCAACGCTGCGATCCGCGCGGCGAAATACAGGCCCAGGCCGGTACTGCCGCTGTGTGAGTCGATGCCCTGGATGAACTCTTCCTGGCGTTCGAGCATGCGCTGTGGATAACCTGGGCCGTCATCGTTGACGCAGATAACCAGCTGATTCGCCTCTTCCTCGATGCTGATCAACAACGCATGCCCGGCAAACCGGGTGGCGTTGGTGATCACGTTGGCAATCACTGATGCCACCAGCTCGCGGTCGAAGAAGCCCAGCGGGTTATCGGTGTCGATGCGCCAGGTGGCAAGGATGTCATTGTGCTTGAGCACTTCTTGATGGGCGGCCAACTGGGCTTCGATGAAGTCGTCCAGCTCATGGTAGTCCGGGCAGACCGGCAGCTGGTTCACGCCCAGTTTGTACAGCCCCAGCAGTTGCACCAGCATACCGTTGAGGTGACGGAACTCGTGTTCCATCACCCCTTGCTCGGTACCGCCGCGCAACTCTTCGGGCAAACGCGCCAGCCACTGGTCATGGGACTGGATCAGCGCTGACAGGGAGTTTTTGAGGTCGTGCACGGTGGAGGCGATCACCGTGGAAAAATCCAGCCCCTGATTGTCTTGATTCATGCGCCGAACACTCGGATGTGCAGTTTGCCATAGCGGTCATAGCGGTTGTCGCTGGCAGGGATGCCGGCCACGCGGGTCAAGGCGTCGCGGCATTCCTGCATGATCGCAGGCTGTGGGTCATCCCCCCCGATGCGCAGCAGCGCCTGGGCGGTGTTGAGGGCGATGCTGATGTTCTTGGGTTGCAAGGCCAAGGCCTTGCGGAACAACTGCAACGCTTCGTTGAGCTGACCTCCCTGGTAACTGCGCACTCCTTGGCGGTTAAGGGTGACTGCCTCGGTGATTGCATTGAGTACGGCCGGATCATCCGTCAGCTTGGCCACCCTCTGCATCACTTTGGGGTCGTCGCCGTAACTTTCAACGCAGCTTTTGAGCACGCCGATAGCGGCCGCTTCCTGCCCTGAGGCCTGCAACTGAGCAGCCACCGTCAACGCGGCATCGACCGAGAAGAACTGCTCCATCTTGTCCAGACGCTGCATGGCCTGCTCGGTGAGCTTGGCGGCGGTCTCGGCATCCCCGGCCTGCTGCAGGCTGGCGGCCTTCATCATGCGGGCGCGTACCTGCAGGCCCTGATCCTCAGGGTTTTCCTTGGCCACTTCACTGAGCACGGTGTTGATCTCGACGCGGGTACGGGCGTCCAGGCCGAAGCCTGCGTTCTTGTTCATCAACGCCTGAACCAGGCCAAGGTTGTTCTCGGCATCCTTGTAGCGCGAACTTTGCCCCTGGTTCACCGCATGGCGGAACGCTTTCGAGGCGGTTTCAAAATCTTCGTTGCCCAGCGCCAGCTTGCCCAGCGTGGCCTGTCGGCGTACCGACAGCGGCGACAGGCGTACCGCTTCTTCAAGCATGTTCTGGGCGCGCTTGTTCTCGCCTTGCGCCACCAGGGCCTCGGCCATGCCATCGTACAGGCCCGGCATGATCGGGAAGGCCTTGAGTGCCTGTTCGTACACGCCCTGGGCCTGTGCATGCTGGCCACGCTTGTGCATCAGGCTGCCCAGCGCCGAATACACCCACGGCTGCGGACGGCTGGCGAGAATGGCCTTGAGGAACTTTTCCAGCTCATCGAAGCGATTGAGGTTGCGCAGCGCATCGGCCCGATAGCGCAGGCACAGGGGTGCAAAGCGCGGGTCCTTCTTGCACAGTTCAGCGCAGGCCGCCAGGACTTCAGCCGGGCGCCCACGGTCCAGCGCCTGGAGGATGGGCTTGAGCAAGGTCTTGCGCTGGAACAGCTTCTCGACACGCTGGGCCAGCCCAACCCGGTTGAACGGCTTGGTCAGGTAGGCATCGGGCTCATGCTCGATGGCACTGAGGACAATGGCCTGGCTGCTCTCTGCCGTCACCATGATGAACACGCACTCATGGCTGATGTGCTTGTCGAGGATCAGGTCTTCGAGCACCTGCTGGCCGTTCTTCTTGCCGTCGCCCAGGTGGAAGTCCTGCAGGATGAAGTCATAACGTTTCTGCGCACACATGCGCAGGGCCTGCTCGCCGCTGTCGGCGGTGTCCACGTCGCGCACACCCAGTTCGCGCAGCATGGACCGGGTCGACGTACGAAAGTCGGTGAAGTCGTCGACGATCAGAAAGCTCTTTTGCCCGTACTGCAGCATCAACACGACCTGTATTGGGATGATTGAAAAATCGCGCAAGGCGATGCATACCACCGAATGCTGTATCGGCAGCCAGTCGGGAAAGATGAGGATAGAGCATGCAGCGCGCTGAACGATGGCGGGCAATGGCCTCAAGCCATCACTTTAGCGGGCACTGCCTCAGGCCAGCAAGCCCAGTGATTTGGCCTTGGCCACCGCTTGAGTCCGGCGCTCGACGCCCAGCTTGCTGTTGATGTGGCTGGCATGGGTCTTGACGGTATGCAGCGAGATGAACAACCGTTCGCTGATCTGCTGGTTGGAGCAGCCCTGGGCGATCAGCTCAAGCACAGCCCGTTCGCGGCCGCTCAATGCCTCGCCACTGCCACTGCTGAGCACAGGCAACTGGGGCAACCGTTTGAGCAGCTCTACTTGAACCGGGCAAGCCGAGCGCGCCGCGAGCTGCTCGTGCAGCCACTGTGGGTGTTTTTCGAGCAAGGGTTGGAACGGTTGCAGAACGCCGCCCTGCGCGGCTTCGAGCGCCTTAGGCAGCAGCCCGGCAGCCTGCGCGTCACAGCCTTGCGCGAGCAGCAGGGCGATCCACTGGCACAGGGCGCTGACGGCCAGCAGCATCCCGCCACTGACCAAGCCTCGTTCGACCAGCCCCGACAGGCGTTGAACCGACGCATCAGTGCGTAGCTGGATACGCTCCAGCAATGCCTGCTGCAGTTCGATGTGCAGGGGTAATAACGGGTGGAACTCCGGCGCTGCCGCAGGCTGCTCGCCACCGTAGGTCTGCCCCAGTCGCAGCAACCAGGGCTCGGCAAGATCGGTGCGCCCCTGTGCCAGCCACAGCTCGCACTTCACCAGGGTAATCATGGCCAGATAGTAAATCGGCGGAACATCCCAGATGTGCATCAGCCGTTCCGCCTCGGCTAACTCAGCGAACGCTTCGGCGAAGTGGCCCTCCCGGCCATCAAGCGTAGCAATGACACAGTGGCCGATCAGCACGCTGATGTCTCGACAAGCCCGCGCCTCACCAAGCCCCGCACGCAAGCGCGCACGGCCCTGGGCCGCTTGCAGCCGCGAGACCAGCAGGTAGCCTTCGTATAGGGTCAGCCGCGCCCGCACTGCATACAACCGCTGCCCCGAAAGCCCTTGCAGGCGCTGCAAGCCCTGGCGCACTTCGTCCAATGCCCGCAACACTTCGCCGCGGGCGTGCAGCACCCGTGCCCGGTCATAATGCGCCAAAGCCTCGAACAGCGGGTTACCGACGCGCTGGGCCAGCTCCAGGGCTTCGCGGTTCCAGCCCCGCGCGTGCCAGAAGTCGGCATCGGCAATGGCCAGGTTAGACAGTGTCGACAGGCACACCAGGCGCTGGCCATACCGTTTGCACGGCAGGCTCTGCAACGCTTCACCGCAGTAGGCCAGGGTGCGTTCACGATCACCCCGACCGCGCGCAATCACCCCGCTCAGGGCCAGCCACTGGGCCAGCATGGACTTCTGCGCGGTCGCCGACGGCGCAGGCAGAAAACGGCTGAGGTAGCCTGCCAGCTCTTCGGCCGCATCCAGCTGACAAGCCAACCCCAACGCCCAGCTGTACAGCACGATCAGGCGCGGCGTGCTGATCAGCAAGCTCTCGGGCAGGTCCATTTTCCAGCGCAGCAGCATGCCGACGTTCTGCTCGGCCAGCAGTTGCTCCTCGGAGAGGCTCTGCACCAGGTCGGCAGCGACATCTAGGTGGCCGGCACGCAGCGCCTGTTCAACCGCCTCGTCCAGCAAACCCTGGGCCTCGAACCAGCGACAGGCACGCAAATACAGACGCGCCAGCGGTTCGCTGGCCTGGCGGCTACGCAGCAGGTCGGAGAACAGGTGATGGTAACGAAACCAGTGGCCGTGTTCGTCCAGGGGCACCAGAAACACCTGATGAGCCTGCAGAAAGCGCAGGATGTCGGCGCTGTCCTGGCGGTCACGCAGGGCATCGCAGAGCGGCGCGCAGAAGCGCTCCTGGCACGCCGTGTCGAAGAGAAAAGCCTGTACGTCCGCCGGCAGGATTTCGATGACTTCTTCCAGCAAGTAGTCGCGTATCAGCCCTTCGCCGCCGTGCAAGGCGTGGGGCAAGGCATGCTCATCGCCTGATTCGCTAGCCGCCAATTGCCAGAAGCGCAAACCTGCCACCCAACCGTCACTGCGCTGGATCAGGTTGTCCAGCGCCTGGCCACGCAGGCCGGTGGGTTGCCGGCCGATCACCGCCAGCGACTCGTCGGGGGTCAGCCGCAGGTCCTGCTCGTTGAGCTCGGTCAGTTGCCGCGACAGGCGCAGCCGCGCCAAGTGCCAATCCGGGCGCTGGCGACTGGTGATCAACAGCACCAGGCCACTGGGCAAGTGATTGAGGAAAAACTGCAGGCAGCGGTCGAGCACCGGCCCCTGGGCCAGGTGGTAGTCGTCCAGCACCAATAAGAGGGGGGTATCGGCTTGCAGGTACTGGGCAAGTTCGTCGAGCAGGCCGTCGATCCACTCCTCGAAGGCGAATGGCTGGTGGCGCTGGCGCATTTTCAGCAGGCCCATGGCCTGGCCACCCAATGCAGGGCAATACTGCTGCAGGCCTTCGAGCAGCCGCTCAAGAAAACGGCCAGGGTCGGCATCGCGCTGGCTCAGGCCAAGCCAGAGGCTGCGCCAGTGCTCAGGCAGTGCTTCGCAGAATTCGATGGCCAGCGAGCTCTTGCCAAAACCCGCCGGCGCGTTGACCAGCAGCAACCGCCCGCTGAGGCCGGCATGCAGGCGCTGGCACAGCCGCGCACGCGGCACATGGCCATCCGGCAGCGGCGGCCGGAAGAAACGCCCGTCCAGCAGGCCCAGGGCCTGGCTGGCGAATCCATGCGTACGGGACAGATCTGTCATGGCCGGCTCGTTCTGGGTGGAAGACAACGGCGATACGGATGCTTGCGAGACTAGCGGGTAACGCAGCGCATTTGAAGATGATGGGCACAATTAGGCCGCAAAAGACTACGACAAAAAGCAACAACACTGATAGACGCGGGCTGGATCGGGGCTTTGGCGGAATATTCACCGGCTTTATCACCGGTTTTGCAGGGCCGCGCAATGTTGGACCTGAACAGAAACGCCCCGGCAAGCCGGGGCGTTCTGGGGATCACACGGAGGTGGCACTCAACGGTTCAACGAACGCCTGACTGACGCAGCGCCGCTGGCTGGAAATCGGCCTTGCTGGCACTGAAGCCGAAGTCATAGGCACGCTTCTCTTCGTTTTTCATGCCCAGCGCCAGGTAACGACCCGACTGCAGGTCGTAGATGGTTTCCAGGGTGTACCACGGTACCTGCATGTTGTAGTAGTCCTGGGAGTGCGCTTCGGACACCCGCCACAACTGGCCACGCCCGTCATACTGGTCGATCACGGCAGCCTGCCAGGTGTCTTCGTCGATGTAGAAGTCACGCTTGGCATAGATGTGCCGCTGGCCAGGCTTGAGCGTCGCGACCACATGCCACACCCGGCGCAGCTCGTAGCGGGCCAGGTCCTGGTTGATGTGCCCGGCCTTGAGGATGTCGGCGTACTTCAGGCTCGGCGAGTCGAGTTTGTAGCTGTTGGAAGCGATGTACAGCTCCTTTTTGCCCTCGAGCTTCCAGTCGTAGCGGTCTGGCGCGCCGTTGAACATGTCCAGGTTGTCCGAGGTACGCAGGCCGTCGGCAGCGGTGCCTGGGCCGTCGTACGACACTTGCGGCGCCTGGCGCACGCGGCGCTGGCCGGCGTTGTAGATCCACGCCTTGCGTGGCTCCTTCACCTGGTCCAGGGTCTCGTGTACCAGCAGCACCGTACCGGCCAGACGCGCTGGGGCGGTCACTTCCTGCTTGAAGTAGAAGAGGATGTTGCCTGGGTTGTTCGGGTCGTAGTCCTTCATCTTGTCGCGGAAGACGAACTGGTCCGAGAAGTACACCAGGCTGTAAGAACCGTTCTGCTGCGGTGTGGCCTGAGTTACCAGGCGGCTGACGCTGCCGCCACGGTAGCGGGTGATGTGGTTCCAGATCACCTCAAGGCCGCTGTGGGGGATCGGGAACGGCACGGCGGTGCGGAAGTTGTTCAGGCCGTTGCCGCCTTCGACCAGCGTGGTCTTGGTGGCGTTTTCCTTGATGGCAGCGAAGACGTCGTCAGGTACCGAGGAGCCGCGGTGGGTCTTGAACACTGGGATCTTGAAGGTATCCGGGTAGCGCTTGAACATCGCCACCTGGCCCGGCGAGAGCTTGTCCTTGTACTGGTCGACGTTCTGCGCAGTGATGGTGAACAGCGGCTTTTCGCTGCCATAAGGGTCGGAAAGGAACCCTTTGGCATCAGCACTGCCCGCCGTCTTCGACAGCGGTTGCCAGGCACTGATCGAGCCATCGGCGTTACCGGCCTTTTCGGCGCCCATCGGGGTAAGGGTGCCGCCCAACTTGGCCGCCTCATCGGCAGACACCGCTGCCATGACGCTGGTCGCCAGCAGGGACAGCCCCAGCACACCGGCTTGCAGCAGACTTCTGGTCTTGTTCATGTCGTGTCGTCCTGGATCAGTATTCTTAGAAGTTCACGCCGAAGCTGAGGGCGACGAAGTCGCGGTCATCCACGGTGCTGTACTTGCCGTCGAAGAAGTTGGTGTACGACAGGCTCGCCGTGTAGGTGTTCTGGTACTCGGCGTCCAGGCCCAGGCTGACGGCCTTGCGGCCTTCCTCGAAGTTGGCGCCAGGGCCAGGCGAGTAGCCGGAAACGTCATGCGACCAGGCCACGCTGGGCTTGAGGTTGACCCCGGCGAAGACGTCGTTGTAGTCCCAGATGACCCGGGCGCGGTAACCCCAGGACGTGCTGGTGGTGTAGCCGTCGTTCTCGCATTTGCGATTCAGGTTGGTGGTGGATGCCCCGGCACCTGCGCCAGCGATGGTGCTGCCATTGAGTGCCTGGCAGGTATCCGCACCGCCGGTGGCAGGCAGCGGGCCAGGCCCGAAGACCGGGTCACGGCCGTAGCGGGTCTCGCGTGCGTTTTCCAGGCCGCCGACGTGGGTGACCCCAACCTCGCCCACCACGGTCATGCGGCTGGCGCCCATTACCTGGTCGAAGAAGTGCGTCAAGGTGGTCTGGAACTGGGTGATTTCCTTGCGACGGTAGCCGTGCAGGTCCTGGCCTGGGGTACCGGAGAGCAGCGAAGCGTTGCTCAGGGCACCACCAATCGGACGCACACCGGAGAACAGGATGTCGGTGGTATTCAATTGCACGGGCGCATTCGGGCGATAGCTGACTTCACCACTCCAGGCCGTACCCGTAGGCAGCGTGGTGGAGAAGCTCAGGCCATACAGGCGGATGTCCTCGGGGTACTCGACGAAGTACTCGGAGTTGCCGGCCACGATCAGCGGTGCCAGCGCCCGCAACTGTGCAGGCAGCGCGCTCAGGCCGGCGAACACCGACGGTGGGGCGCCGGTGGCGCTGAAGATCGGCGCGCGGCTGTGGTAGTTCATGAAGTAGGCACCGAACTCGGTGTCCAGCGGGTCGAACATGTAGCGCAGTGCCACGCCGAACTGGCCGCTGTCGCGGGCATCACGGTCGGCGCCGCGGCGCACCATCACCCCTTCCTCGTTGATGTCCACGCCCCGGGTGGCGAGGAACTGCTGGGCCGCGCCCGGCACCGTGCGGCTGCTGTTGAGCACGCGCAGGTTGTCGGTACAGCCGTCGGCGATGATGTCTGGCTGGGAGAAGAACGTGCCGCAGTTGTCGACGACGGTCTGGTCCCATTCGATCTGGTAGAAGGCCTCGGCCGACAGGTTGTCGGTCAGGCTCTGGGAGATGTAGAACATGTTGACCGGGATCAGGCCTTCCTTGACCTCGGCCCCTGGGCGGCGGAACGCGGACACGTCGATCGGGTTGATCGAGTTGATGCCACCGCCGATGAAGGTACTCTCACCCCAGCTGACAACCTGCTTGCCCAGGCGCACCGAGCCTGGCATGTCGCCAA
Organism: Pseudomonas sp. E1MeOHC2; assembly: GCF_058745025.1. NCBI lineage: Bacteria > Pseudomonadati > Pseudomonadota > Gammaproteobacteria > Pseudomonadales > Pseudomonadaceae > Pseudomonas > Pseudomonas sp. E1MeOHC2. The sequence continues at coordinate 3,240,341 of NZ_CP196675.1, read as the reverse complement.
TCGAATAGTTGTGGTAGACGAACGCATCGAGCAGTTCGGCGCCGGAAGACTTGGCGCCTTCCTTGCGGTTGGAGTCGCTGATGTCCTTGAACTCACGGCCCTCGTCCTTGAGTTCGAAGTCGTACCAGTACTTGCCACGTACGAACACCCCGGTGTCGCCGTACTTGAGCTCCAGGTCGTGGATGCCCTTGAAGATCTTGGAGAAGGTCTCGCCACGCTTGAAGTTGAGGTGGCCGTCATCGGAGGTCTGCGACAACCCCTTGCCGCCATTGTTGACCCCGATCAGGTTCTTGTTCGGGCTGGCGGTCGACCAGCTGGCGCCGACGGAGAGCGACGAGTCGAACTGCCCTTCGATTTCCCCAATGTTGAAGCTGACAGCGAAAGCAGGGCTTGCGAGCGTGGAAGCAAGGCTGACGGCCAAGGGCAACTTGGCCCGGCGCCAGAACAGGTTTGCAGATTTCATCGACGCTACTCCATGTACTTTTTTGTTATGGCAGTGAGTCCTTTCAGAAACGGTCCGTGGGACCGGTATGCAGGCTTGCGCCTGCGGCAACACGGCTTGCGCGTGTCGCCCTCCCCCATTCCTGAAAATCCCCTGGCCCCGACTATAGCCAGCAAGGCACAGGCGCTTGATCCCTCTAAAGTGTGATTTGCGCTCCGTGCCGCCAACTCGCTCCGCTGTTTTTCTGGTTACGCGCTGGCAAGGCTGAAGCATGGCGCATTTTAGCTGTTTGGCAAGGCAACGAGCTCTCTAGCATGCGGGTCGTGCTCTGGCGTGCACGACCCGCATGGTGCTTACAGCGTCGAAAGAAACGTGCTGTTACTGGCCTGCCACTGGACGATGTCCTGGCGGATGCGTTTCTTGTCGAGTTTACCGACACTGGTCTTGGGAACTTCAGTAACAACGGCGATCTGGCTGGGAATCGCCCATTTGTTGATGTGCCCTTGCTCGACAAAAGGCTTGAGGTGCTCCTTGAGCGACTTGGCATCGATGGCCTGCCCATCGCGCACCACCAGCAAGGCGAAGGGCCGCTCGCCCCACTGCGGGTCGGCGATGCCCACCACCGCCACTTCGCGCACCGCGGGATGACGGCTGATCAGGTCTTCGAGGTCGAGCGAGGAGACCCACTCACCGCCGGTCTTGATCACATCCTTGATGCGATCGCGGATATCGATGTAGCCCATGCCATCGAGGGTCGCGACGTCTCCGGTGTGCAGCCAGCCGCCCTGCCACAGCTCTTTGCTCTTTTCCGGCTCTTTGAAGTAGCCCATCGTCAGCCAGGGGGCACGCAGCACCAGTTCGCCCTGGGTCTCGCCATCGGCTGGGAGGAAATTACCCTCGCCGTCGACGATCGCCGCTTCGACCAGGGGTACCGGCACACCGGCCTTGATCCGGTAGGTGACACGCTCATCCTCACTGCCCGCCTGCAATTCATCGTTCAGGTGCGCAGCCCCGATCAGCGGGCAGGTCTCGGACATGCCATACGCCGCAGTCAACTGGATGCCGCGCGCCAGGGCCGCCTGGTAGAGCGAGCGGTTGAGCGCACTGCCGCCGATGATGATCTTCCAGCCGGCGAAGTCCTGGCCTTGAGCGGTCGGGCAATTGAGCAGCATCTGCAGAATGGTCGGCACGCAATGGGAAAAGGTGACCTTCTCTTCGCGCCACAGCTTGACCAGCATGTCCGGCTCGTAGCGCCCCGGGTACACCTGCTTCATGCCAAGCATGGTGGCGGCGTAAGGGATGCCCCAGGCATGCACGTGGAACATCGGGGTAATGGGCATGTACACATCGTTGCTGCCAAGCAGGCGCACGCTGTCGATGCTGCCGGTCACCGAGGTTTCGGCCAGGGTGTGCAACACCAGCTGCCGATGGGTGAAGTACACGCCCTTGGGGTTGCCGGTGGTACCGGTGGTGTAGAAGGTGGTGGCCACCGAATTCTCGTCAAAATCCGGGAAGTCGTAACGCGGGCTGGCGGCGGCAAGCAGTTGCTCGTACTCGCCGACCAGGTCGGGCAGGTCGGCGGTCTTGTCTGGGCCGTCGGTCAGCAGCACGGTCTTATCGACGGTCGTCAACTGCCCGGCGATGGCCTGGTAGAGGCCGACGAAGTCACTGTTGACCAGCACCACGCGGTCTTCGGCGTGGTTCATGGTGTAGAGGATCTGCTCCGGTGACAGGCGCACGTTGATGGTATGCACCACCGCACCGATCATCGGGATGGCGAACATGCATTCCAGGTAGCGATGGCTGTCCCAGTCCATCACCGCCACCGTGTCACCGGCCTTGACGCCGGCTTCGGTCAGCACATTGGCCAGGCGTGCGATACGCTCGTTGAGCTGTGGATACGTCAGGCGCAACTGGTCGCGATAGACGATCTCGCGGGTTCTCTCGTAGCGGCTGCCAGACATCAGCAGGCGCTTGATCAACAGGGGATAGGCGTAGGCACCTTCGGCGGGTTTGATGATGCGGGTCTGCAACATGGGTATCCCTTTTCTGAAAAGCGAGCCGGACAAGTCTGGATCTACTGTAGTAGCTGAATGTGACGGTCAAATCAGCCGAAGGAATGATTTGGACGAGCGAGGTATGAGTGGCAGGCGTTGACGTGCAGCAACTGCGGGCTAGACACTGCGGCTAGCCGCTTCGGACACTGCGCCGAAGCTGATGGCCCTTTTCCCGCCCCGCCACCGGAGACCCCCATGCCCAGCCCGCGTCGCGCCGTGTTCCTCGATCACCAATCCCTGGACCTGGGTGATCTCGACCTGTCCCCCTTGCAATCGCAGTTCGATGCGTTCGAGCTGTTTGCCGCCACCCGTCCGGAGCAGGTCGCCGAGCGCCTGCAGGGCGCCGTCGCGGTGGTCAGCAACAAGGTCATGCTCGATGCCGCGGCCCTTGCGGCCAACCCGCAGCTCAAGCTGATCCTGGTGGCCGCCACCGGCACCAACAATGTCGACCTCGCGGCGGCCCGCGCCCAGGGCATCACGGTGTGCAACTGCCAAGGCTATGGCACGCCGTCGGTCGCCCAGCATACCCTCGCCCTGCTGCTGGCCCTGGCCACGCGCCTGTGCGACTACAACCAGGCAGTGGCCGACGGCCGCTGGGCAGAGGCCAGCCAGTTCTGCCTGCTGGACTACCCCATCGTCGAGCTGGAGGGCAAGACCCTGGGCCTGCTCGGTCATGGCGAACTGGGCGGCGCGGTAGCACGGCTGGCAGAAGCCTTCGGCATGCGCGTCTTGAGCGGGCAGATCCCCGGTCGCCCGGAGCGCGCCGACCGCATGGCCCTGGAAGACCTGCTGCCGCAAGTGGACGCGCTGACCCTGCACTGCCCACTGAACGAGCATACCCGGCACATGATCGGGGCCCGTGAGCTGGCCCTGCTCAAACCCGGCGCCCTGGTGGTGAATACTGCACGGGGTGGCTTGATCGACGAACAGGCCCTGGCCGACGCCCTGCGCCAGGGCCGCCTGGGTGGCGCCGCTACTGACGTGCTGAGCGTCGAGCCACCGGTCAACGGCAACCCGCTGCTGGCAGGCGATATCCCGCGCCTGATCATCACCCCGCACAGTGCCTGGGGCGCAGTGGAGTCGCGCCAGCGCATCGTCGGCCAGCTCAGCGAGAATGCCCAGGCCTATTTCGCCGGTCAGCCACGCCGCGTGGTCAGCTGAGCGCAGCGTTAGCCTCTGCTACACTGCGCGACTTTTTTTACAGGAGGCGTCGTCCATGGACCCGCGCAGTGAAGTGTTGCTCCGCCAGGCGGACCTGTTCCAAGGCCCGCTGCTGCTCGCCGGCGCGCCCGCCGACGACCTGCTCGGCCACCTGCCCATGGCCCATGGCTGGACCTGGCATGCCGGTGACCAGGCCATGCTCGAAGGCCGCTTTGCTGGCCGCAGCCATTACGGTGTCGAAACCCCTGCGGTGGCCTTCGACAGCGCCGTGCTGTTCCTGCCCAAGTCCCGCGAGCTGGCCGCCTACCTGCTCAACGCCCTGGCCTCGCGCCTGGCCGGGCGCGAACTGTACCTGGTCGGCGAGAAACGCGGCGGCATCGAAGGCGCGGCGAAGCAACTGCAGGCCTTTGGCAAACCGCGCAAGCTCGACAGCGCCCGGCATTGCCAGTTGTGGCAGGTGACCGTCGACCACGCGCCTACGGCCACGCCGCTGGAAAGCCTGGCCGAGCGCTTCGAACTTGACCTCGAAGATGGCCCACTGCAGGTGGTCAGCCTGCCGGGCGTGTTCTGCCATGGCCGCCTCGATCGCGGCAGCGCACTGCTGCTCAAGCACCTCGATGGCCTGCCGAGCGGGCATGTGCTGGACTTCGGCTGCGGCGCCGGGGTGCTGGGCGCCACGGTAAAACGCCGCTATCCACAAAGCCGGCTGACCCTGCTCGACGTAGACGCGTTTGCCGTGGCCGCCAGCCGCCTGACCTTGGCCGCCAACGGCCTGGAAGGCGAAGTGATCAGCGGTGATGGCATCGATGCGGCCCCTGCCGACCTGAGCGTGATCCTGAGCAACCCGCCGTTTCATACCGGGGTGCACACCCATTATCAGGCTTCGGAGAACTTGCTGAAAAAATCCGGCTTACATCTGCGAAAAGGCGGCGAAATGCGCCTGGTGGCAAATAGCTTCCTGCGTTACCAGCCGCTGATCGAGGGGGCGCTGGGCAACTGCCAGGTACGTGCCGAGGCCGATGGTTTTCGTATCTATCAGGCAACACGCGGTTAAAAACAGCACTTGCCGAAACCGATTCGGCTAGGCAGAATCCGCACCGTCCTAGGGGAGTAGTCTCCCGCGAGCACCCAGCTCGCCCGGCACGCGTCAACATACTTGGCCCACAGGCCATGGCGCGTGCGACCCACTATGCAGAGCCTGCATAGAGAGATCCGCACAGACGGATCCGCGGTTTGACAAGACCTATGACACGCACACCTTACCCGGGGCGGGAAGGCTGTACGTGTCATAGCCGTGTCGACCCGCCCCCGTAGGAAACCTGATGCTGGAATCTCTGCTGGTCCCCACCGCCATCGTTGCCCTCGCCGAAATCGGCGACAAGACGCAACTGCTCGCGCTCATTCTCGCTGCCCGCTTTCGCAAGCCGTGGCCGATCATCGCCGGTATTATCGCCGCTACCCTGGCCAACCATGCTGCGGCTGGCGCCGTAGGTGCGTGGGTCGGCGGGTTCTTCAGCGACTCGGCTCTGCACTGGATCCTGGCCGCCAGCTTCACCGCCACGGCACTGTGGACGCTGGTGCCGGACAAGATGGATGACGATGAAAACCCTGCGCGCCGCTTCGGCCCGTTCCTCACCACGCTGATTGCGTTCTTCCTGGCTGAGATCGGCGACAAGACCCAGGTGGCAACGGTGATGCTCGCAGCACAGTACCCGCACCTGATCATGGTCATCATTGGCACCACCCTGGGCATGCTGATTGCCAACGTGCCGGTGGTACTGGCGGGTAACTTTGCGGCGGACAAGCTGCCGTTGACACTGATTCGTCGACTGGCGGCTACCGCGTTTGCCGTGCTGGCGGTGGTGGCGGTGTATTCGGCGATGAAGGCCAGTGGCTGGGTGGGCTAACGGAAAGCTGGGGGCGCGTTGCGCCCCTTTCGCGGCGCAAGGCCGCTCCCACAAGCCGGTCGCTGCACCCGTGGGAGCGGCCTTGCGCCGCGAAAGGGCCGCAAAGCGGCCCCCATGTCAGTGATTACTTCTTGGCAGCCTGATACAGCGGCATCACCTTCGGAATGGCTGCCTGCAACGAGGCAATGCGGCTCTCGGACGCCGGGTGAGTGCTCATGAACTCAGGCGGTGCGCCTTCGGAAGCCTTGCTCATCTTGTTCCACAAGGTGATTGCGGCATTCGGGTCGTAACCGGCACGTGCCGACAGCTCCAGGCCGATCAGGTCCGCCTCGTTCTCGTTGGAACGGCTGTTGGGCAGGGTCATGGCGTAGTTCACCACGGTGTCGGCCATGGCCATGCTGCCCTGGCCCAGGCCGAAGATAGCGCCGGCGCCCTGGCGGGCCATTTCCACGCCATAGGCCTTGGACATCGCTTCGCGGCTGTGCTCACGCAAGGCGTGGGCAATTTCATGGCCGACCACGGCTGCGATCTCGGCATCGGTCAGCTTGAGCTGGTCGATCAGGCCGGTATAAACGATGATCTTGCCACCGGGGCCGCAGTTGGCGTTGAGCTCATCGCTCTTGATCACGTTGACCTCCCAGTTCCACTGGGCGGCATCCGGGCGAAACTTCGGCGCCTGGGCGATCAGCCGGTCGGCGATGACCTGCACGCGCTTGGCGTCGGCGCTGGACTTGTCCAGCACGCCTTTGTTCGACGCCTCACCGAGGGTCTGCTGGTAGGACTGGGCGTACATCTGGTTGACCTCATCGGTCGAGAGCATGCTGAACATGTACTGCTTGCGCTCGACACCGACGGCACCGCCGCTGGTGGTATTCACCGCCTGGCAGCCTGCCAGCAGGATACCGGCACTCAACATACTGACAACAAATGACTTACGCATGAAAACACTCCCTTTTACATGCGGCGTATCCTAGGCCTAGTCGCCAGGACCCGCCATAGCCGCAGGGAAGAATTTTACCGACGGTGCAACCGCGCAATCAGGCCGGCGTCAGGCACTCCGGTGCATCCAGTTTCGGGTCATTGACGAAATTGGCCAATGCCCGCTCACGCAGCGCCGCCGGGGGGCTGGCCAGCAGCTCATGCAAACGTGTCATCGGCGTGTCAGGGTCCAGCCACGCCGCCTGCCCCGCCTCGTCCAGAATCAACGGCCGGCGCTGGTTCATGGCCGCCTGGGTCACCACCGCGCAGCTCAACCAGACCTGGTCCTGTACCGGGTAGGCCTCCCACACCGCCGCAAAATACAGCGAAGAACCCTCCCCCGGCGTCAGCCAGTAGGGGCGTTTGCGCACTGTGCCGCGCCATTCGTAAAAGCCGTTGGCCGGCATCAGGCAGCGGCGCTGGCGAAAGGCTTCGCGGAACATCGGTTGCTCGGCGAGGGTTTCGGCACGGGCATGGGCAGGCGTACGGGAAAGGTCGGTGAGCCAGGCCGGGGTCAACCCCCAACGGGCCTTGGCCAGTTGCTGCTGGCCGTCGATCTGACGCTGAATCAGCACCGAGGCACCGGGCGAGATATTCCATTGAGCCGGCTGGCCAACCGGAAAGCCCGGCAGACTGGCAAGGGCCTGGGGCCAGCGAAACAGGGCGTAACGTCCACACATGGGCGAATTCTGAACCTAGCAGATCAAGGTACCGGGATAACTTTCCGGTTCGTCACCAACCAGTGGCTGGGCGTCATTGTACGCATCGATCAGCTGCCGTGCGTACTCGGCCTGCTCGTCGGGCACGGCGAGCGCCAGCAAGCCCTGCATCGGCAGCTCACCCGCAGCACCGACCAGGTCACGCCCCACCAGGTGCACCGAAACCCCTTCGCTGACGAGCATGCCCATCAGCATTTCAGCCTCCAGCAGACTCTCCGGTTCGTAGATCCGCTGCATCAGGCATCGTCCTCGCGTCTGACCTCAAGCATCCATTCGTCACCGTGCACCTGCAAAATGAACACCACAGGCTGGCAACAGACCTGGCAATCCTCGGTGTAGACCTGGTCGCCACCGGAAATATCGACAGTGGTTTCCACGCGTTCGCCACAATAAGGGCAATCATAGAAGTCGGTTTCCAGCATCGCGGCCTCCGCAGTGACTTATGCGTATAATTGCCGGTCTGATTACAGGGCCTGTGCGTGTTCGAGCCGTTTTTCGAACCCCGCCCCTACCTTACTACCCTAGCCGTTTCCAACAAGAGAGCATGATGGGCGAATTCGATGCCATCCGACCGTACGACGACGCTGAGGTCCCTGCCGTGCTGGCACGCCTGCTCAGCGACCCGGCATTCCTCGATATCCTCACCCACTTCCGCTTCCCGCGTGCGGCCGGCCCCCTCGGATGGCTGCTCAAGCCGCTGATCGCCCGTCGCCTGCGCAAGGAATTCGCCGGCGTCACCTGCGTTTCGACCTTGCAGGACAAAGTCGAGTACTACGTCGATCAAACCATCGAACGCGCCACCGATGGCGTCACCTATTCTGGCGTCGAGCAACTCAAGGCCGGCACCGCGTACCTGTTCCTGGCCAACCACCGCGACATCGTCATGGACCCGGCCTTCGTCAACTACGCCGTGTACCACGCCGGCCTGCCGACGCCACGCATTGCCATCGGTGACAACCTGCTGCAAAAGCCCTTCGTCAGCGACATGATGCGCCTGAACAAGAGCTTCATCGTGCACCGCTCGCTCAGCGGTCGTCGCGAAAAGCTGGCGGCCTACCAACTGCTCTCGGCTTACATCAGCCACTCGATCCGCAACGATGGCACGTCAATCTGGATTGCCCAGGCCGAAGGCCGCGCCAAGGACGGTGACGACCGCACCGATTCAGCGATCCTCAAGATGTTCCACATGAGCCGCAAGGACGAACCGTTCGGCGCGGTCATCCAGAGCCTGAACCTGACGCCGGTTTCAATCAGCTACGAATACGACCCCTGCGACCAGGCCAAGGCCCGCGAGCTGTACATCCGCGCCACTACCGGTACCTACAAGAAGGCGCCGGGCGAGGACGACAACAGCATCGCCAAAGGCATCACGGGCTACAAGGGCCGGGTGCACATCAACTTTGCCCCGCCGGTGACCGAATACTTCGAAGACACCAAGCAGTTGGCAGCAGAAACAGACCGGCAGATCCTCGGTGGCTACCGGCTGTTCCCGGTGCACTACCTGGCCTACGCGATGTGGGACAAGAAGGATGAGGCACTGCAAGTGCCGAGCGCCGAGAAGCTGTTCCCAGGCGAAGAGCTGGCACGGGCCAAGGAAGAATGGCAGCGTCGCCTGGATGCCTGCCCTGAAGAACAACGGCCGTACCTGGTATTGCAGTATGCGACGCCGGTGCGTAACCAGTACCAGGTCAAGCAGCAGACACCGGTTGCCTGATCGATGGTGGGGCTGCCTTGCAGCCCCAGTGGTTCACACCCAGGTGCTGAACCAGGACAGCAGCAGTGCCATGGCCAGGCACGAAAAACCGAGGATGTAGAAGTAACGCGGCACCCTCAGGTCAAACGCATCCACCCGCCCTTCATCCACCGCCAGGCTCTCACGCGTGACCGCCTCGCGCCGCCGCGCGTTGTGCAGCAGCATCCCGCCTGGGCAGGTCATCAGCAATGCCAGCAGATTGATCAGCTTGGTGGGATGGGCGGCCAGAACCCCCCAGAGCACTTGCAAGGACATCACGCAACCTCGGTTTGAACGTCAGCGAAGGCCGGCATTCTACCCAAGTCCGGCCTGGGCGCCCGGCCTTGGCGACAAAGTGTCACTTAATTTCATCTGTCATCGGCTCGTCATCAGAACAGGCCACCCTGTCGGCCTTTTCCCGATCCGGAGCTTGTTCATGCTGCATGCCGAAAACCAGGACCGCCTCTATCTTGTTGCCCAGAGCGACGAACAGCAGGCGTTGATCGATGGTTTTGCCATCAATGTGCAGGACCGTCAGTGGCTGGTCTACTGCGCACTGGGCGGGCATGCCCACCAGGATTTGCCGGAGGTGGATGTGGCCACCGGCTTCAGCGTGCTGGATTTTCATATCCAGGCGGGCTGAAGCCACCAATAAAAAACCCGCTGCCTGACAGCCAGGCAGCGGGTTTTTTAGTGCAACTGAACGGTTATTGGCCCAGCACCTGCCCGATGGTCGGGTCTTTGAACAGGCGGGTCAGCGCGTCGCTCAGCACATCGCTGACCAGCTTGGTGTTGGTTTCCTGGTTCGGCGCCATGCCAAAACGCTGATCCAGCGAAGCGCCGTAACGGCCACTGTAGCGGCGGTTGGCATTGGACACGTCAGCACGGAAGGTGGCGCCGATGGTGGCCTCGGTCACGTACAGGTTGTCTTTGGGCGACTGGTACTTCAGTTCGGCCAGGGTCACGGTCAGCTGCGGCGCATTGTAGGCGCTAGGCGTCGGGGTGAAACCGAGCAGGCGCACAGCGGCTTCGGCCTGGGCCTGCAACTTGGGCAGCACATCATTGCCACTGACACTGATGGTGCTGGTCTCGGGGTACATGCCACCACGCGTGCCCAGGGACTGCGAAGCCCGACCATCAACAACCTTGACCACGACCGGCTGACCATGGCCGACAGGTGCGAGCTGGGCGGTGAGCTTGGGTTGCGGGCTGAGTTGTTGCGGGCTGTGGGCACAACCGACCAGGCTAAGGCTGGCCACGGCGATCAAACCGAACAACAGACGTTGCAACATGCGCGTTTCTCCAGAAAATGCGGCTAAGGCGCACAGTATACCCAGCCTCATACAGACCAGTCATCGCCAAGGCTGCGCTGTCACAATCGTTTCATGCCCCTGCCGTTATCCTTGGCCCAGCCCTAACACACAGGACTCGCCGCCATGGCCTCGCTCTGGACCCTGCTCTTCCAACGCCCGCGCCACCTCGCCTACGCCCACCTCGACGCCGAGGGCAGATGCCTGGCGTTCAAGCACTGCAGCCAGCCGCCAAGCGGCAGTGGCTGGGTTCAGGTCAGTGAAGTGCAGCTCGCCTGGCTGGGCCGCCAATTGCCCGCCAGCGCCCGGGTTTGCACTCGCGCAAACAACCGTTGGCAACAACGCAGCCTGCCGGCCTGACAAACGCTGCAATAAAAACCACGAATAACGACCTTTCTGCCCGCGACATCGCTATAATCTCCCCCCGATTATAAGGACGTCTCCTGATCGGGCCCCGCATTTGCCGCTTGACCCCGGCACCTTCACCGCTTCGCCCACAGAGAGCCTTCCACTCAGGTCTTGCATCGGCTGTCGTGCCTGCTTTTCCGGCCCTTCGCACTGCATGAACCTGTGGGTTGCCATCGCGCAGTCCCCTTTTGAGGTTCACGTCTCCAAAAGAGCGTGAAAAAACGGTTTTTCACAACTTCACGAGAGTGTGGCGAGCAAATGAACAGTCTGGCATGTGCAAAAGCGGCAGATGTGTCCCGAACAGCCCTGAACAGGCGGCAACTGAGCTCATCCCGAATGAGTGACTGAGGCCGTTCCATAACGCACGCTCGACACCTTGACCATAAGTCGAATTGCCGCACCTGTGGCAAACGGGGTTCAATACCTGAACCCGAAGACTGATTGGCGGTGTCCGCGGAAGTTGCAAGAACTGCGAAAAGTCGGACATGGCGATCCTGGCAAACCCAGGGATCCTATGCTGTCAATTAGGTAGCTGTAGATTGTGGAGACGCGTTAAATGGCGCAGAACGAATCGGTTGATGTAGTACTGGTAGGCGCGGGCATCATGAGTGCCACCCTGGCCGTACTGCTGAAGGAGCTCGACCCGACCCTGAAGCTTGAGGTCGTCGAGGCGATGGACTCCGGGGCCGCGGAAAGCTCCAACCCCTGGAACAACGCAGGTACCGGCCACGCAGGCCTGTGCGAGCTTAACTACACGCCCCAGGCCGCCGATGGCAGCATCGACATCAAAAAGGCCGTGCACATCAACACCCAGTTCGAGGTCTCGCGCCAGTTCTGGGCCTACCTGAGCAAGAAGAGCAACTTCGGCTCGGCGCGTGCTTTCATCAACCCTGTCCCGCACCTGAGCTACGTCGAAGGTGACAAGGGTGTTTCCTTCCTCAAGAAGCGCTTCGAGCTGCTCAAGCAGCATCACGCCTTCGCCGAGATGGAATACACCGAAGACAAGGCCGTGATGAAGGACTGGATGCCGCTGATGATGCCGGGCCGCCCGGCCGACCAGCAGATCGCCGCCACGCGCGTGGCGAAAGGCACCGACGTCAACTTCGGCGCGCTGACCAACAAGCTGCTCAAGCTGCTGGGCGACTCACCGGACACGCAGGTCAAGTACAGCAAGAAAGTCGTCGGCCTGCGCCGCAACGGCAACGGCTGGACCGTGAGCATCAAGGACGTCAACAGCGGCGGCAGCCGTGAAGTCGACGCTCGCTTCGTGTTCCTGGGCGCTGGCGGCGCGGCCCTGCCACTGCTGCAGGTTTCCGGCATCCCCGAGAGCAAAGGCTTCGGCGGCTTCCCAGTCAGCGGCCAATGGCTGCGCTGCGACAACCCAGAAATCGTCAAGCTGCACCAGGCCAAGGTCTACAGCCAGGCCGCAGTCGGCGCGCCACCGATGTCGGTGCCGCACCTGGACACCCGCGTGGTGGACGGCAAGACTTCGCTGCTGTTCGGCCCATACGCAGGCTTTACCACCAAGTTCCTCAAGCACGGTTCGTTGATGGACCTGCCGCTGTCGGTACGCATGGGCAACATCGGCCCGATGCTGGCCGTGGCCCGCGACAACATGGACCTGACCAAGTACCTGGTCAGCGAAGTGATGCAGTCGATGGAGCAACGTCTGGAGGCCCTGCGCCGCTTCTATCCGCAGGCAAAAGCCGAAGACTGGCGCCTGGAAGTGGCCGGCCAACGCGTGCAGATCATCAAGAAAGACCCGAAAAAAGGCGGCATCCTGCAGTTCGGTACCGAGCTGGTTTCGGCTCAGGACGGCAGCCTGGCGGCGCTGCTCGGCGCATCGCCAGGCGCTTCGGTGACCGTTTCGATCATGCTTGAACTGATCGAGCGCTGCTTCCCCGAGCAGGCCAAAGGTGCCTGGGCTGCCAAGCTCAAGGAAATCTTCCCGGCTCGCGAGAAGGTCCTGGCAACCGATGCCGCGCTGTACAACAAGATCAGTGCCGACAACGATGCCGCGTTGGAGTTGGTGGAAGACAGCCCGGCCAAGCATTACGCCTGAACCGGCTGAAACGAAAAAACGCCCCTCGGGGCGTTTTTTTGTGCCTGCATTTTGGCCTGTACCGGCCTCTTCGCGAACTGCATCACTTTCAAGGGCGGTGGAGCACCTGTGGGAGCGGGCTTGCCCGCGAAGAGGCCGGTACAGGCTTAACAATCAACTGCGGGCTTTATCGATGATCTCGATGTACTCGGGGGCATTGCGCTGGTCAGCGATCTGCTCGACGAAGGTCTTGCCGTGCTCGTCCTTGCCATCCAGGTCCAGCCCTGCCTCGACGAAGAAGCCGACGAAACGCTCGAAGTCGTCGACACGCAGGCCACGGTAAGCCTTGACCAGCTTGTGCAGCGACGGCGAAGTGACGCCATCGGCCGGCTCGAACTGAAGGTACGACTTGATGTAGTCGTCGCTGATTTCGTCACCGATTACCTGTTTCTTGTCTTTACGCATTGCCGACTCCAACTGGACCATCACGGGATTTCGAAGGCCGGCAGTTTACCCCCCGCAGGGCGCACGCCTCAACGCGTACGTACGGTCCCGGTGTGCAGGTCGGCCCAGACATGGCCGTTGCCATAGGTCAGAAACTGCACATACAGCGTTTCGTTGCGCAGCAGGTCCATGATCACGCGGTAATCGCTGACCGGGTAGTTGAGGCTCAAGGTGCGGGTTTTCTCGTCATAGACCGGTTTCTTCAAACTCTTGCCGGGCTCGCCATCAAAGGTCAGCAGCACCTGAGCGAGGGTGGCCCCCTTGCTCAGCGGCTTGCCTTTGAGGCGCATCTGCAATGAAGCGGTGATCGGGATCGGTTGCTGGTCGGACTGGCGCTGGGCACCGACCACCACCGAATAATCGGTCACTTGCAGCAGTTGCTGACCGGTCGGCGCTTCCTGGCGTAGCGACAGGTCATCAGGCGGCAGAAACTGGCTGTGCAGCGGTGCTGCACAGATCGGCAGGCTGACCGCCAGCAGGAGGGGAAGAATCGCACGCATGTGGGGCTCCTTGGCTTGAACAGGCACTCTAGCATGCTGTGTTCAGCCTGTACCGGCAGCCCGCGGTCAATCGAACTGCGCGCGCATCCAGGCCTGGTATTCGTCCACGCCCGCCTCGCCTTCGCGCGGCGCCCAGTGGGCATGTTCGCCCTCACCCACCGGCCGGTACGGCCCGGCCTTGCACTCGAACAACATGCTGTCGGGCTCAAGTACCACCAACCCGTGGTAGGTACCCGGCGCCAGGTCCACACCCAGGCAGTCGCCGCCCGCCTGCAGCACCCGCTTGTCAGTCACCGCGCCCTGCTCATCGAAGATCAGCAAGCCAAGGCGCCCCCTGAGCACGATCAGTGCTTCGGCCTTGTCGTCACTCAGATGCCGATGGGGCGGAATATAGGTCGTCGGTTGCAACCCGACCGCCATGCGGTGGCAGGGCTCTTCCATCTCATGGAAGTTGTGGTGCTGCCGCCCACGAGGGTTGGCGGCAGCCTTCTGCGCCAGCCCAGCGAACAGCGATTGGTCGATGAACGCAGGCTGGCGCATGGTCACATCCCCTTGACGGCGAAGATGCCGTTGGCGTTGCGCCAGTAACCTTTGTAATCCATGCCATAGCCGAAGATGTAGCGATCGACGCACGGCAGGCCGACGTAGTTGGCTTTAAGGTCCGGGCTGGCCTTGCGGTCGTGGTCCTTGTCGATCAGCACGGCGGTGTGCACCGAGCGCGCACCGGCGTGCTTGCAGAACTCGATGATGGCGCTGAGGGTGTGGCCTTCGTCGAGAATGTCGTCGACGATCAGCACGTCACGGTCGATGAACGACACTTCCGGCTTGGCTTTCCAGAACAGCTCGCCGCCGCTGGTCTGGTTGCGGTAGCGAGTGGCGTGCAGGTACGACGCTTCCAGCGGGAACTGCAGGTGGGTCAGCAGCTTGCCGGCGAAGATAAGGCCACCGTTCATCACACAGAAGACCACCGGGTTCTTGTCGTGCAGGTCGTTGCAGATCTGCTCGCCGACCTTGGCGATGGCCGCTTCGACTTCGGCTTCGTTGTACAGACAGTCAGCTTCGCGCATGACTTGACGGATGTGCTCGAGATCGGCGGGCATTGCGCTCTCCAGGGGGGTATTTTGGAAAAGCGGGCAAAGGTACGCATCCGCTCGTCACAGATCAAGCGTTTATGGACTAACGTGCAAAAGGACTACACGACAGCACAGGTTGAATAGATTAACCTAGCGCGGTTTTTTTGCCCGCCTTTCGGAGCCCCCTATGCCCATTCGTGAGATCCGCCATCCGCTGATCCGCCACAAGCTCGGCCTCATGCGCCGTGCCGACATCAGCACCAAGAATTTTCGCGAACTCGCCCAGGAAGTCGGCGCGCTTCTGACCTATGAAGCCACCCAGGACCTGCCGCTGGAAACCTACGAGATCGACGGCTGGTGTGGCAAGGTGCAGGTCGAAAAAATCGCCGGTAAGAAGATCACCGTCGTCCCGATCCTGCGCGCCGGCATCGGCATGCTCGACGGCGTACTTAGCCTGATCCCAGGTGCCAAGGTCAGTGCCGTTGGCGTCGCGCGCAACGAGGAAACCCTCGAAGCCCACACCTACCTGGAAAAGCTCGCGCCGGACATCAACCAGCGCCTGGCCCTGATCATCGACCCGATGCTGGCCACCGGCGCCTCGATGGTCGCCACCATCGACCTGCTGAAAAAGGCCGGCTGCAAAGAGATTCGCGCCATGGTCCTGGTTGCAGCACCGGAAGGTATCGACACGGTGGCAAAAGCCCACCCGGACGTACAGATCTACACCGCGTCGATCGACCAGCGCCTGAACGAGCACGGCTACATCGTGCCGGGCCTGGGTGATGCCGGCGACAAGATCTTCGGCACCAAGCAAAAGGACGCCTGACCATGCAGGACGGCTTCAACGACCCGCTCTGGCGCCAGGTCGTTTCGGGCGCGCAGATGCTGTTCGTGGCATTCGGCGCGCTGGTGCTGATGCCACTGATCACCGGCCTCGATCCGAACGTCGCGCTGTTCACCGCCGGCATCGGCACGCTGCTGTTCCAGCTGGTCACCGGCCGTCAGGTACCGGTGTTTCTGGCGTCGAGCTTTGCCTTCATCACCCCGATCATCCTTGCCAAGGGCCAGTTCGGCCTGGCTGAGACCATGGGCGGCGTCATGGCCGCAGGCTTCGTCTACACCTTCATGGGGCTGATGGTAAAAATCAAAGGCACCGGCTTCATCGACCGCATGCTGCCGCCCGTGGTCATTGGCCCGGTGATCATCTCCATTGGCCTGGCCATGGCGCCGATCGCCGCCAACATGGCCATGGGCAAGGGAGGTGACGGTGCTGCACTGATGCCTTACAAGACCGCCATGCTGATCTCGATGCCGGCACTGCTGACGACCTTGATCGTCGCGGTCTTCGGCAAGGGCATCTTCCGCCTGGTACCGATCATCTCAGGGGTGCTGGTGGGCTTTGCCCTGGCGTTCGCCTTCGGTGTGGTCGATACCGCCAAGATTGCTGCCGCGCCGTGGCTGGAGATCCCCAATTTCACCGCGCCGGCGTTCAACTGGCAGGCCATCCTGTTCATCGTGCCGGTAGCACTGGCACCTGCGATCGAGCACATCGGCGGCGTGATTGCAGTGGGCAGCGTCACCGGGCGCGACTACCTGAAAAAGCCCGGCCTGCACCGCACCCTGCTGGGTGACGGCCTGGCAACCACGGCTGCCGGCCTGTTCGGCGGCCCGCCCAACACCACCTACGCCGAAGTAACCGGCGCGGTGATGCTGACCAAGAACTACAACCCGAAGATCATGACCTGGGCGGCGGTGTTTGCCATCACCCTGGCCTTCATCGGCAAGTTCGGCGCGCTGCTGCAGAGCATTCCGGTACCGGTCATGGGCGGCATTCTGTGCCTGTTGTTCGGTTCGATCGCGGCGGTGGGCATGAACACCATGATCCGCCACAAGATCGACTTGGCCGAAGCGCGCAACCTGGTGATCGTTTCGGTGACCCTGGTATTCGGTATTGGCGGCGTGTTGATCGGCAGCGGTGACGGCCCGGACGACTGGGGCCTGAAGGGCATCGCCCTGTGCGCCGTGGTGGCCATTGCCCTGAACCTGATCCTGCCGGGCAATGACGGCTGGAAGAACAAGAAGCTGGATGACCAGTTGCCTTGAGCCAGCGGTAGCCTGAACCGGCCTCTTCGCGGGGCAAGCCCGCTCCCACAGGCAACACCGCCAAGCGGTGAACTGTGGGAGCGGGCTTGCCCCGCGAAGAAGCCGAGGCAGGATTCAAGCCTTCTCGCACATCCCCGCCAGCACCCTCACCCACTCCGGGTGATCATTCAGGCAAGGCACCAGCACCAGCTCTTGCCCACCTGCCTCGACAAACTGCTCGCTGCCGCGCATGCCAATCTCTTCTAGCGTCTCGATGCAATCGGCAACAAACGCTGGGCACATCACCAGCAGCTTCTTCACCCCCGCCCTGCCCAGCTCATCCAGCCGCGCCTCGGTGTAGGGTTCGATCCACTTGGCGCGCCCCAACCGCGACTGGAACGACACCGACCACTTGCCATCTGGGATGCCCATTTTCTGTGCAAAGGCCTTGGCCGTGGCCAGGCACTGCCCGCGATAACACACGGCACGCATGTCGGCACTGGCGTCCTTGCAGCAATCGGCCGCCTGGAAATCGTGCTTGCCAGTGGGGTCGAGCTTTTTCAGGTGCCGCTCGGGCAACCCATGGAAGCTCAGCAGCAGGTGGTCATAGTCCTGCTGCAGGTAAGGCCTGGCGCTCGCGGCCAACGCCTCGATGTATTCCGGGTGCTCGTAGAATGGCTGCAGTACGCGCATCTGCAGCGGCAACTGGCGCTCGCTGACGGTCTGCTGCGCCAGCTTCACCACGGTGGTCACCGTGCTGTCGGCAAACTGTGGATAAAGCGGTGCCAGGGTGACCTTGCGCACGCCCTGTGCGGCCAGGCGCTCCAGCACCTCGGGCAACGCCGGCTGGCCATAGCGCATGGCAATCTCCACCGGGCCATGGGGCCAGTGCTTGACCATCGCAGCCTGCAGCCGACGGGTCAGCACCACCAGCGGCGAGCCTTCGTCCCACCAGATAGACGCGTAGGCGTGGGCCGACTGTTCCGGGCGCTTGACCAGGATCAGCGACACCAGCAAGCGCCGCACCGGCCAGGGCAGGTCGATCACGTACGGGTCCATGAGGAACTGGTTGAGGTAACGGCGCACATCGGCCACCGAAGTGGAGGCCGGGGAACCCAGGTTGACCAGCAGCAGGGCATGATCGGTCATGCAGCGTCCTATGTCAGAGGCGGCTGGACACGTCGTCCAGGGCCGATTGCAGATCGTTGAAACGGAAGGTGAAACCTGCCGCCAGCAAGCGCACCGGGCGCGCCCGCTGGCCACCCAGCAGCAAAGTCGACAGCTCGCCAAGGCCCGCCTTGAGCAGCAGCGCAGGCACGGGCAGCACTGCCGGCCGGTGCAGGGCCCGGCCCAGTCGCTTGGCGAACTCGCGGTTGCGCACAGGCTCTGGGGCGCAGGCATTATAAGGACCGCTGGCGTCCTTGTGCTGCAAGAGAAAATCAATCAGGGCGACCTGGTCGTCTATATGGATCCAGGGCATCCACTGCCGACCATCACCCAACGGCCCGCCCAGCCCCAGCTTGAAGGGCAACCGCAGGCGCGACAAAAAGCCGCCATCGCTGGCCAGTACCAAGCCGGTCCGCACCAGTACCACACGGATGCCTTGCGCCTGCGAACGCTGGGCGGTTTCCTCCCAGGCGATGCACAACTGGCTGGCAAAATCTTCGCGTACCGGTTGAGACGCCTCGGTCAGTTCGCGCTCGCCGCCGTCCCCATACCAGCCCACCGCAGAACCGGAGATGAGCACCTCCGGGCGCTGCTCCCGGCTGCCCAGCCACGCCAGCAACTGCTCGGTGAGCGTGACCCGGCTGGCCCACAGCAGGTTGCGCCGGGCCGCCGTCCAGGGCCGATCGGCAATCGGCGCGCCGGCCAGGTTGATGACCGCGTCGAGATGATCGTCCGCGTCCAACTCGTCCAGCCGGGCAATGCCACGCACCCCGCTACCGCAACGTTTTGGCACCTGCTCAGGCCGGCGGCTCCATACCGTGAGGCGATGGCCCTGGCCGAGCCAGCGCTGGCACAGGTGCTGGCCTATCAAACCGGTGCCGCCTGTCAGCAATATATGCATGGCTGTGTCCTCGCAGAATGCGGCTGTGGTCTATTTTTAAAACAAGGCACTTTTTTGACCCGACGCTCTCGGATAAACATAGGCCAACCTGCTCTATAAAGCGGAATAACCTTATACAAAAGTTGTGCATTGTACAGGTTTGCCTGACAGCGTAGTCTGCTCACAGCAAGGTTTGAAGAGGCCATCATGACAGTACCTATTGCCATCATCGGTGCCGGTATCGCCGGTCTGTCCGCCGCCCAGGCGCTGCAAAAGGCCGGGCAATCCGTGCACTTGTTCGACAAAGGCCACGGCAGTGGCGGGCGCATGGCCAGCAAGCGCAGCGATGCTGGCGCGCTGGACCTTGGCGCCCAGTACTTCACTGCCCGTGACCGGCGCTTCGTCGATCAGGTCCAGCAATGGGTCGCTGCGGGATGGGCAGCGCAATGGAAGCCGCAACTGTACAACTACCGTGACGGCGAACTCACACCGTCTCCTGACGAGCAGACTCGCTGGGTTGGGGTGCCCCGCATGAGCGCCATCACCCGTGGCCTGCTCAAGGATGTGACGGTCAATTTTGGCTGCCGTATCGCTGAAGTGTTCCGCGGCAAACAGTACTGGCACCTGCAAGACACCGAAGGCTGCAGCCACGGCCCGTTCAGCCGCGTGGTGATTGCCGTGCCCGCGCCCCAGGCCACCCCGTTGCTGGCCTCGACGCCCAAACTCGCCGCCGTGGCCGCCGGCGTGCAGATGGAGCCCACCTGGGCCGTTGCCCTGGGCTTCAAGACGCCACTGGACACCCCGATGCAAGGCTGCTTCGTACAAGACAACCCGCTCGACTGGCTAGCCCGCAACCGCAGCAAGCCTGGGCGTGACGAGCAACTCGATACCTGGGTGCTGCATGCCACCTCGAACTGGAGCAGGCAGCATATCGACCTGTCCAAGGAAGAGGTGATCGAGCAGTTGTGGGGCGAATTCGCCGAACTGGTCGGCTGCGTGGTGCCGGCCCCCACCTTCGCCCTCGCCCACCGCTGGCTGTATGCACGCCCGACAAGCAACCACGAGTGGGGCGCTTTGGCGGATGCCGACCAAGGCCTGTACGCCTGTGGCGACTGGTGCTTGTCCGGGCGCGTCGAAGGCGCCTGGCTGAGTGGCCAGGAAGCAGCCCGACGGCTACTGGAGCATCTCGATTGACCGGGCCTTGAGGCTCTAAAAAAACTAGTTTGCATAACGTCACGGCTGTGCTGGAATAAACTTGTACAAGATAGTTTATGCGTACAGGTTTTTTCGGAGACAGCCATGCAAGCCCCTTCCGCCCACAGCAAGCCTCGCATCGCTATCAGCGCCTGTCTGACTGGCCACAGTGTGCGCTACAACGGCGGGCACAAGGCATCCGACCTGTGCCGCACGCAACTCGAAGCACATTTCGAATGGCTACCGGTTTGCCCTGAAGTCGCTATTGGCCTCGGTGTCCCGCGCGATCCTATTCGCCTGGTGGGCGACCCTGAGCAACCGGAAGTGGTCGGCACCCGCAACCCCGGCATGGACCTCACCGGGCCGCTGCGCCTCTATGGCGAGCAGATGGCCGGCGAGCTCGACGATATCTGCGGCTACATCTTCATGCAAAAATCGCCCTCCTGCGGGCTGGAGCGGGTCAAGGTCTATCAGGACAACGGCCACCCCGCTTTCCATGCCGGGCGCGGTGTGTATGCCCAGGCCTTCTGCAGCCTTCGCCCAGACCTGCCGGTGGAGGAAGAAGGCCGCCTTCACGATGCGGTGTTGCGCGAGAACTTCATCAGCCGCGTCTACGCCTATGCCGATTGGCAGCGCCTGCTGGCCGAGGGCCTGAGCCGCGGCGCACTGGTGCGCTTTCACTCGCGCTACAAGTACCTGCTGATGGCCAACAACCCTGATGCCTACCGTACACTGGGGCGACTGCTCGGCAGCATGAGCCGGGATGACGACCCACGGCTCATCGGCCCACGCTATTTCAGCCAGTTGATGCAGGCCCTGCGCCGCTGCGCCAGCCGTGGCACGCATTGCAACGTGCTGCAGCACCTGAGCGGTTACTTCAAGGATGCACTGACCCAGCAGGACAAAACCGAACTGCAGGCCATCATCAGCCAGTACCAGCAGGGCGTGGTACCGCTGATCGTACCGCTGACCCTGCTCAAGCATCACCTGCGCAAACACCCCGACCCTTATCTGATGCAGCAGGCCTACCTGCAGCCACACCCCGAAAGCCTGGGGCTGCGCAATGCCGTCTGAAAGCCTGCTGCCCATCGGCGAACTCGCCCGCCGCACCGGCGTCAACCCGGTCACCCTGCGTGCCTGGGAACGTCGTTATGGCCTGCTCAAACCGCAACGCACCGCCAAAGGGCATCGTTTGTATTCCATCGCGCAGGTCGAACGGGTCGAAGCGATCCTGGCCTGGCTGCAGCGCGGCGCATCGGTGGGGCAAGTGCGCGAGCTGCTCGACAAACCGGCCAACACCGCCCCACAAAGCGATTGGCAGGCGCGACAGGCGCAGTTGATCGAGGCCATCGCCAACCTCTCGCAACGCGCACTCGACCAGCAACTCAACCAGGCCATGGCGCTCTACCCCGCCATCACGTTGTGCGAACAGCTGCTGCTCCCCCTGCTCGATAGCCTGGACCTGCGCTGGCGCAACTATTTCAATGCACGGCTCGAACAGGTGTTTTTCCACAGCTGGCTGCGCAGCAAGCTCGGCGCCCGTGTGTATCACGACAACCAACTGCTGCAAGGCGCGGCAGTGCTGCTGGCCGAAGACAGCGAGCGTGCCTTCGACCCAGGTCTGTGGCTGTGTGCCTGGTTGCTCAGCAGCAACGGCATCCCTGTTGAAGTGCTGGAACAACCGGTGGGTGGGCCGCAACTGCAACGGGCGATTACCGCGCTGCAACCCCGCGCCCTGCTCCTGCACCTGGGACCACGCATCGACATCAAGGCCTTGCAGCGCACGCTGCAGGGAATGTCAGGGACGAAACTGCTAGGCGGTGCCACGCTCGCCCTGCATGAAACGCAACTGACCGCCCTCGACCTCCCCCACCTCTTCCTGTTCGATACCCCGCAGGCGGCATTGCGTGTGCTTCAAGGCAATGGCCGCCGGCCTGTAGAGATGAATGCGCCATGCAATTGATCTGGCTGCGCAGCGACCTGCGCATCGAAGACAACACCGCCTTGAGCGCCGCCTGTGAACGCGGCCCGACCCTCGCCCTGTGGCTGCTCAGCCCCGGCCAGTGGCAAGCGCACGACGACGCCGCCTGCAAAGTCGACTTCTGGTTGCGTAACCTGCGCGAAATACGCCATTCATTGGACGCGCTCAACATTCCACTGCTGATCCGCTCGATTGACACTTGGGAGCAAGCGCCAGTCGCGATAATGTCGCTATGCCATCAGTATCGGATCGAAAGCGTGCACTGGAATGACGAATACGGCATCAACGAACAGCGTCGGGACCAGGCTGTGCGTGTGCTTTTGCAACGATCCGCAATTCAGGCGCACAGTTATCTCGACCAACTGTTCTTCCGTCCGGGCACGATCCTGACCCGCAGTGGTGATTACTTTCAGGTCTTCAGCCAGTTCAAGAAAAACTGCCTGGAACACTTGCACCGCAGCCTCCCGGCGCTAGCCCGACGGGTAAAGCCCCAGGCGCCTGTGGCGATCGCAAGCGACCCAATACCCGAACACGTGGACGGCTTCGACACACCCTCGCGCACCTTGCGCGACTACTGGCCGGCTGGCGAAACCGAGGCACAAGGCCGTCTGTCGCGCTTTCTCGATGAAACAGTAGACGACTACCAGCACCTGCGTGACCTCCCGGCCAAGCCCGGCACCAGCCAGCTTTCCGCTTACCTGGCTGCTGGCGTGATCTCGCCCCGGCAATGCCTGCACGGCGCCTTGGCCTGCAACCGTGGCGAGTTCGACAGCGGCAGCACCGGCATCCAGACCTGGATCAACGAGTTGCTCTGGCGGGAGTTCTACAAGCACATCCTGACGGGTTATCCACAGGTTTCCCGGCACCGCGCCTTCCGCGCCCAGACCGAAGCCTTGCCCTGGCGCGATGCGCCTGAAGACCTCGCGGCCTGGGAACAGGGGCGCACCGGCTTTCCGATCATCGACGCGGCCATGCGCCAATTGCTGCACACCGGCTGGATGCACAACCGCCTGCGCATGATCGTCGCCATGTTTCTCAGCAAGAACCTGCTGATCGACTGGCGCAAGGGCGAACGGCATTTCATGCGCCACCTGATAGACGGTGACCTGGCAGCCAACAATGGTGGCTGGCAGTGGAGCGCGTCCACCGGGACCGATGCCGTGCCCTATTTCCGCATCTTCAACCCGGTCTCGCAGTCTCAGCGCTTCGACCCGCAAGGGCGTTTCATTCGTCACTGGGTGCCGGAATTGCAGGCACTGGATGAGAAAGCCATTCATCAGCCCGTGAAGTCTGCAGATCTTTTTGCTACTAATTCGTATCACAATCCAATTGTCGATCTCGGCAGCAGTCGCCAACGTGCCTTGGAAGCCTTCAAAGGCCTTCCGCGCCGGCAGGACCAGAGGGCAGTATCGTGATCAAAGCGCGTAGTTTCTGGGTAACAGGGGCTAGTAACGGGTTGGGGCTGGCACTGGTCCAGCAGTTGCTCGAACACGGGTACCGGGTGGCCGCCAGTGGCAGGGAATGTGAAGCACTGGATGCACTGGGCGAACAGTTCGCCCCGCACTTGTTGCGCCTACCGGGCCAGTTACAGGTGTTGGATCAGGTCGATGCAGCCAGCCAGTTGCTATTGAACACCTGGGGTTCGCTGGACTGCCTGATCATCAATGCCGGTACCGGTGATTACCTCGCCGACGACATCCCCGACCACGAGCTATTCGAGGCTATCGCCTCCAGCAACCTGCTGGCCAGCGAACACTGCCTGGCCAGTGCCTTGCCGCTGCTGGCGAAGGGTGATGCGCCTCAAGTGATGGCAATCCTCAATCGCTACTCGGCCTCGCAGCTGTTTGCACCCACCCAGGTTGCCAGCGGCTTCAACAGCACTGCACAGTGGCTTCGCGAGCAACGCCTGGTGCTCGACAATCTGCAGATCGCGCTGACGGTGGTGGGGCCGCAATCATTGAAAGCACCCGTGACTGCGGCGCAAGCGATACCAGAGGCATGGACGGCGCAGAGTGCTGCCGAGGAACTGCTGCGCCGATTACCGCAACGCGAACCGGAACTGGTGCTGGAGACGCTGGACCTGAACAGCTTGTGGCCATTGTCACATTGACCGTGTAGGCGCCGTGCTTCAAAGCGCCATACGGTAATGCAGGCTGTAGCTCTCTACACCATCGTTGGGCTGCGTGATGCCGGCATTGGAATAGTGAATGGCGCGCACGCCAATTTCATGCCCACCTGCAAAGCGCAAACCGAAACCAATCCGATCTTCGAACTGGAACGCCGAACCCAGTTCGTTGCTTTCAACCTCGGTACTGGAAAACGCTGCGACGCCAATCCCTGCTTCGATGTAGGGCTTTACTGATTCGCCTGCGAACTCGTAGACGAATACCGGTGCAAACGAGAGGCTGTGATTACTGGCCGTCTTGTCGCCATCCCAGTAGCTGTAAGCGCCATCCCAGTAACCGGTCAGGCGGCCAACGCTGCTCTGCCACCAACTCGCGTCCCAGTTAGACTGCAGCCCCAGCCGGTAGACCATGGTCGAGTCACCGGTCTGCCCCACCGAAAACGAAACATCGGCAGCCTGTGCCGACAGTGCTTGCCCCAAGGTAAAGACGGCAGCCGCCGCCAAGCCGAGCAGTTTCCTCATAAGAAACATCCTTCTTTCTGATGCTGTTATTAGTGTTCGCCTCATGCCAGGCAAACCGGTAGAAATCGGCAGTGGTACGATAGTTCAGTTGCTTTTCACGTTTTTTTCACAACGTAAAGCTTTGCACACTGTCGGACTTATGCCACAGCAACGGTAGGATTTCTCTTAGGGATTGCGGGTCAGCGCTGGTCCAGAAGCGGGTATCCAGTGCCGGCCCCTCGGCCAGCAAATCGCTCGCGCTCAGCAGCCGCTGAAGTTGGCGTGCCACGGCGGCGCCGGTATCGATGATGGCCACATCTGCCGGCACCATGTCGGCCAGCAGTGGGCGCAGGAAGGGGTAATGGGTGCAGCCGAGAATCAGCGTATCGCAGCCAGCCGCCAACAGCGGCTGCACGTAGCCAAGCAACAACTGGCGCAATGCAGGGCTGCCCAGGTCGCCGCTTTCGATCCGCTCGACCAGCCCTGGGCAAGGCTGGGTGACCACACGCACATCGCTGGCGAAGCGGTCGAGCAACGCCGCGAACTTGGCACTTTGCAAGGTGCCGGTAGTGGCCAGCACCCCAACCACACCGGAGCGGGTAGCTTCGGCAGCGGGCTTGACCGCAGGCTCCATGCCCACCAGCGGCCAGTGCGGGTACAGTTCGCGCAGGTCGGCAACGGCCGCCACGGTAGCGGTATTACAGGCCAGGACAAAGGCCTTGGCCCCTTGCTGCTGGAAGAACTCGGCAATACGCCGGCAGCGCTGGCGGATGTAATCCGCCGACTTTTCACCGTAAGGTATATGCCCGCAATCGGCCACATACAGCAGTGATTCATTGGGCAGCAGGCGCTGGATCTCGGCAAGCACCGACAAACCGCCGACCCCCGAGTCCATCACGCCAATCGGCGCCGAACGCTCAGCCATCGCGCTTGCCGCAGACTGCGCAGGCCGGGTCGCGCTTGACCCGCAGCTCACGTATGCGCGTGCCGAGGGCATCGATCAGCAGCAGGCGGCCCACCAACGGCTCGCCGAACCCGGCCAGCAGCTTCATGGCTTCCAGCGCCTGCAGGCTGCCTACCAGCCCCACCAGCGGGCCGATGACGCCGGCTTCGCTGCAGGTCAGTTCATCCTCGCTGCCATGGCCATACAGGCAGTGGTAGCAAGGGCTGTAGTCACGTCGCGGGTCGAACACCGAAAGCTGGCCTTCGAGACGGATCGCCGCCCCACTCACCAACGGCTTGCCGGCAGCGACACAGGCGGCGTTGACCGCCTCGCGCGTGGAAAAATTGTCGGAGCAGTCGAGTACCAGGTCGACTGCAGCCACTGCGGCGGCCAGCGAATCCTCGTCCAGCGCCTGGCGGTGAGCGACCAGGCTGATCTCAGGGTTGATCGCCTCCAGGCGCTGTAGCGCCGAGTCCACCTTGCTCATGCCGACGCTGGCGCTGTCGTGGATCACCTGGCGCTGCAAATTGGTCAGGTCGACGGTGTCGAAGTCAGCCAGGTGCAGCTCACCCACACCCGCCGCGGCAAGGTACAGCGCCACAGGCGAGCCCAACCCACCGAGGCCGACGATCAGTGCCTTGCTCTGCTTGAGCCGCAGCTGGCCGTCGATATCGATCTGAGCCAGCAGCACCTGCCGGCTGTAGCGCAACAGTTCCTGATCACTCAGCATGGCAGGCGCCCCAGGGTGATGCGTTCATGGCTGCCCAGGTCCTTGCGGCTGGCAACCTCGTCAAAGCCTTGGTCAGCCAGCAGGGCGCGTACCGCCGCTGCCTGATCGTAGCCATGTTCCAATAACAACCAGCCACCGGGCTGCAGGTGCTGCGGCGCCTGGGCGATGATCACGCGCAGGTCGTCCAGGCCATCGGCACCCGCCACCAGCGCGCTGCTGGGTTCGAAGCGCACGTCGCCCGCGACCAGGTGCGGGTCTGCGTCGGCAATGTAGGGCGGGTTGCTGACAATCAGGTCGAAACGCTCATCGCCGAGGCTGTCGAACCAATGGCTGACACGCACCTGGACATTACCCAGGCCCAGGCGCTGGCGGTTGCGCTCGGCCAATGCAACAGCCTCCTCCACCCGGTCCACCGCCGTCACCTGCCAGGCCGGGCGATCGCCGGCCAGGGCCAGGGCGATGGCGCCGGTACCGGTGCCCAGGTCGAGCACCTTGGCCGGTGTCGCAGGCTGAAGCTCAAGGGCGGTTTCGACCAGCAGCTCGGTGTCTGGACGCGGGATCAGCGTGTGCGGCGCCACTTCCAGGTCGATCTTCCAGAACCCCTGCTGCCCGAGGATATAGGCGACCGGCTCGCCACTGCGGCGGCGTTGCAGATAACCGGCATAGGTTTCGGCAGCTTCGCTGCTGACGATGCGCTCGGGCCAGGTGTGCAGGTAGCTGCGCGATTTGCCGATGGCCGCGGCCAACAACAGTTCGGCATCCAGCCGCTCGGTGGGCGATTCGGGCAACTGCGCATTGCGCAGCAAGCTGGCGATGATGGTCATCAGTCCCCCAGGGCGGCCAATTGATCGGCCTGGTACTCGGCCAACAGCGGTTCGATCACGGCGTCTACGCCACCGGCGAGGATGTCGTCCAGCGAATACAGGGTCAGGTTGATGCGGTGATCGGTGACCCGGCCCTGTGGATAATTGTAGGTGCGGATTCGCTCGGAGCGGTCACCGGAACCCACCAGCAGCTTGCGCTCGCTGGCAATCGCGTTCTGTGCGGCGCTGGTCTGCATGTCGTTGAGCTTGGCCGACAGCCAGGACATGGCACGGGCACGGTTTTTGTGCTGCGAGCGTTCTTCCTGGCACTCGACCACCATACCGGTGGGCAAGTGGGTGATGCGGACCGCCGAGTCGGTCTTGTTGATGTGCTGACCGCCGGCGCCGGAGGCGCGGTAGGTGTCCACGCGCAGGTCGGCCGGGTTGATCTCGATCACCGCCTGCTCATCCGGCTCGGGCAACACAGCCACAGTGCACGCGGACGTGTGGATGCGCCCCTGGGACTCGGTCTCAGGTACCCGCTGTACGCGGTGCGCACCCGACTCGAACTTAAGTTTGCCGTAGACGCTTTCGCCTTCGACGCGGGCAATGATTTCCTTGTAGCCGCCGTGTTCGCCTTCGTTCTCGGAGAGAATCTCCAGGCGCCAGCCGCGTTTTTCGGCGTAACGTGAATACATGCGGAACAGGTCGCCCGAGAAGATCGCTGCCTCGTCGCCACCCGTGCCAGCGCGGATTTCGAGGAACACGTTGCGCCCGTCGTTGGGGTCTTTAGGCAGCAGCATGCGTTGCAGCTGCGACTCCAGCACCTGCAGTTGCTCCTTGGCTTCGCGCACTTCCTCCACGGCCATTTCGCGCAGGTCCGGGTCGCTGTCCTTGAGCAGCGCCTGGGCTCCTTCAAGGTCGCCCTGGACTTTGCGCCACTCTTTGTAGGCAACGTAGACCGGTTCGACTTCGGCGTATTCGCGGGAATAGGCACGGAAACGCGTCTGGTCGGAAATGACCTCAGCGTCACCGAGCAGTGCGGTCAGTTCTTCGAAGCGGTCCTGGATAATATCCAGTTTGTTCAGCAGCGACGCTTTCATTGCAAGGATTTGTCCGTCGAGCCCTCGTTGAGGGCAAAGAGTTCCTGGGCCATGGCCAGCGCATCGAGGCGGCCCTCGGCCGAGAGCTTTTTCAGCTGCACGCTTGGCGCGTGCAGGAGTTTGTTGGTCAGGCCCCGGGCCAGTTGGGCCAGCACATCCTCGGGGTTACCGCCGTTGGCCAGCAGGCGCTGGGCTTTTTGCAGCTCTTCATCGCGCAGGCGCTCGCTCTGCTGGCGGTAAGCCTTGAGCACGTCCACCGCGGCCAGCTCGCGCAGGCGCACCATGAAATCTTCGGCACCCACCGACACCAGCTCTTCGGCAGCCTGGGCGGCGCCCTGGCGGCTCTTGAGGTTTTCCGCGACCACATCGTGCAGGTCATCGACGGTATACAAGTAGACGTCGTCGAGCTCGCCGACTTCCGGTTCGATGTCACGCGGGACGGCGATGTCGACCATGAAGATCGGCTTGTGCCGGCGCTGCTTCAGCGCACTCTCGACCGCGCCCTTGCCAAGGATCGGCAACTGGCTGGCGGTGGAACTGATGACGATGTCGCTGTTGGCCAGCTCCTGCGGGATGTCGGCCAGCAGCACGGCATGCGCACCGAACTGCTCGGCCAGAATGCTGGCGCGCTCCAGGGTGCGGTTGGCCACCACGATACGGCGCACGCCTTGCTCGTGGAGGTGACGGGCGACCAGGGTAATGGTCTCGCCGGCACCGATCAGCAGGGCCTGGCTGCGGCCCAGGTCACTGAAGATCTGCCGCGCCAGGCTCACCGCAGCAAACGCCACCGACACCGGGTTTTCACCGATCGCGGTGTCGGTGCGCACCTGTTTGGCAGCGCTGAAGGTAGCCTGGAACAGACGCCCGAGCAGCGGGCCGACCGTGCCGGCCTCACGCGCTACGGCGTAGGCGGACTTCATCTGGCCGAGAATCTGCGGCTCGCCGAGCACCAGCGAATCGAGGCCCGAGGCCACGCGCATCATGTGCCGCACCGCATCGTGCTCTTCATGGATGTAGGCGCTGGCGCGCAGCTCATCCAGGCTCAGGCGGTGATAATCGGCCAGCCAAAGCAGTACGGCCTCGGCAGACAGGTGGTCCTGCTCTATATAAAGCTCGCTACGGTTGCAGGTCGACAGGATCGCCGCCTCACGGCTGGCGGTCAGTCGGCAGAGCTGCTGCAGGGCGTCCACCAGCTGCTCTGGGGTAAACGCCACGCGCTCGCGTACGTCTACCGAGGCAGTCTTATGGTTGATACCAAGTGCAAGAAAGGCCATGCAAGGTCGCTGGTTGTGACGAGAAGCCGATAATTGTCCTCTTTCGCAGGTTCCAGAACAACCACCGTTCGCTATTGTCGTGCAGGAGCGTCGGAACCTGCCCGCCCCTGCCATGGTCGCAGTTAACCAAATGCTTCGCAGGTGGGTTTGCCACCGCGCTTGTGTCATCATGCCCCGACCGCCGGTGAGTCCTTTTAAGCCCTTCTATGAACAGACCCTACGCACTGCTGCTTGCCTTCGCCCTGCTTCAGGGTTGCCAGAGCCTGGCCCCGCAAAAGGCCGACCCTCCCGTTGCCGAGGCCGGCGCGGGCGAAGCCGAAAAACCCGTGGTGTACGGATCGTTCAAGCAAGACACCCTTTACAGCCTGCTGGTGGCGGAGCTGGCCGGCCAGCGCAACCGCTTCGACATCGCCCTGGCCAACTACACCGACCAGGCCGAGAAAACCCAGGACCCTGGGGTTTCCGAACGCGCCTACCGCATCGCCGAATACCTCGGCGCCGACGAGCCCGCCCTGGAAAACGCACTGATCTGGGCCCGCAACGACCCGGACAACCTCGACGCCCAGCGCGCCAGCGCCATCCAGCTGGCCCGCGCCGGCCGCTACGACGATGCCATGGTCTACATGGAGAAAGTCCTGCAGGGCCAGGGCGATACCCATTTCGACTTCCTTGCCTTGTCGGCCGCCGAGACTGACCAGAGCACCCGCGATGGCTTGCTGCAGAGCTTCGAACGCCTGCTGGTCAAGTACCCGGACAACAGCCAGCTGGTGTTTGGCAAGGCGCTGCTGCTCAACCAGGACGGCAAGACCGAAGAAGCGCTCGAACTGCTCGAGGCACATCCGCCGCAAAACGGCGAGATTGCCCCGATTCTGCTGCGTGCCCGCCTGCTGCAAGCCCTCGACCGCGGCAAAGAGGCTCTGCCCCTGTTGCGTGGCGCAATCCGTGACAACCCGGATGACAAACGCCTGCGCCTGACCTACGCCCGCACCCTGGTCGAGCAGGACCGCATCGCCGATGCCAAGGGCGAGTTCATCAGCCTGGTCCAGCAGTACCCCGAGGATGACGAGCTGCGCTACTCCCTGGCCCTGGTCTGCCTGGAAAACAAAGACTGGGACGAAGCCGAAGGCTACCTGCAGGAGCTGATCGAGCGTGACAGCAACGTCGACGCCGCCCACCTGAACCTGGCCCGCATCCGCGAGGAGCGCCACGACCCCGAAGGCGCCTTGCGCGAATACGCCCTGGTCGGCCCGGGCCCCGACTACCTGCCGGCGCAACTGCGCCAGGCCGACATCCTGATTGCCAACGGCCGCGGCACCGAGGCTTCGCGCTTGCTCGCCGAAGCCCGCGAAGCGCAGCCGGACATCGCCATCCAGCTGTACCTGATCGAATCGGAAAGCTACAGCAACAACAACAAGGACGCCCAGGCCAACCAGGTGCTGCAGCAGGCTATCCAACGCTACCCGGACGACCTAAACCTGCTGTACACCCGCGCCATGCTGGCCGAAAAACGTGATGACCTGCCGCAGATGGAAAAAGACCTGCGCGCCATCATCGCCCGCGAGCCAGAAAACGCCATGGCCCTCAACGCCCTGGGTTACACACTGGCCGACCGCACCACCCGCTACGCCGAAGCCAAGGCGCTGATCGACAAGGCCCACCAGCTCACCCCAGACGACCCGGCGGTGCTCGACAGCCTGGGCTGGGTCGCCTACCGCCTGGGCAACCTGGACGAAGCCGAAGGCTACCTGCGCCAGGCACTCGAACGCTTCCCCGACCATGAAGTGGCCGCTCACCTGGGCGAAGTCCTGTGGGCCAACGGCAAACGCCGCGAAGCCCGCCAGGTCTGGGCCAAAGCCTTCGAAGCCCAGCCCGACAGCCCCATCCTGCGCAAGACCGTACTGCGCCTGACCGGATCAGAGACTCTTTAACGCCATGTTCCTGCGCCATTGCATCACCTTCACCCTGATCGCCCTGCTCGCGGGCTGTGCCGGCTTTGGTAGCCGCGAAGCCCTGCAGGGCCAAGGCAACCCGCAACAGTGGCGCCAGCACAAAGCGCAGTTGAGCACCCTTGATGGCTGGCAGATCAACGGCAAGGTCGGCATCCGCGCCCCGCGCGATTCCGGCAGCGGCACGCTGTTCTGGCTGCAGCGCCAGGACTATTACGACATCCGCCTGGCAGGCCCGCTGGGCCGTGGCGCTGCCCGCCTGACCGGCCGCCCCGGTGGCGTGGTGCTGGAAGTGGCCAACCAGGGCCGCTATGAAGCCAGCAGCCCCGAGGCGCTGCTGGAAGAACAGCTGGGCTGGCAACTGCCGGTTTCGCACCTGGTCTGGTGGGTACGCGGCCTGCCCGCACCCGACAGCAAGAGCCAGCTGACCCTGGACGGCGACAGCCGCTTGGCCAGCCTGCGGCAGGATGGCTGGCAGGTGCAGTACCTGAGTTATACCGAGCAGAACGGCTACTGGTTGCCCGAGCGCCTGAAACTGCACGGCAAGGACATCGACGTCACCTTGGTGGTCAAGGACTGGCAGCCACGCCAGCTGGGGCACTGATTTATGAGCACCCTTACCCTGCCCGCCCCAGCCAAGCTCAACCTGTGGCTGCACATCATCGGCCGCCGCCCGGATGGTTACCACGAGCTGGAGACGGTGTTCCAGTTCCTCGACCACGGTGACGAGCTGAGCTTCGCCCTGCGTGAAGACGGCGTGATCCGCCTGCATACCGAAATCGAGGCCGTGCCCCACGACAGCAACCTGATCGTGCGCGCCGCACGCCAATTACAGGAACACTCCGGCACGGGCCTTGGCGCCGACATCTGGCTGACCAAGGTCTTGCCCATGGGCGGTGGTATCGGCGGCGGCAGCTCGGATGCCGCGACCACGCTACTGGCGCTGGCGCATTTGTGGCAACTGGACTGGGATGAGGATCGCCTGGCCAGCCTGGGCCTGAGCCTGGGCGCGGACGTGCCGGTATTCGTTCGCGGCCACGCGGCATTTGCCCAGGGTGTCGGCGAGCAACTGACCCCGGTCGACCCTGACGAACCCTGGTATGTCGTGCTGGTGCCGCAAGTGTCTGTCAGTACTGTAGAAATTTTTTCACATCCGCAGTTGACACGTGATTCCCTCCCCCTTAAGATGCGCCCCGTTCCCGAGGGAAACAGTCGAAATGACTGCCAACGGGTGGTTGAGCAGAGTTATCCAGAAGTTCGAAACGCATTGAATTCTCTGGGTAAATTCACTGAAGCTCGGCTAACCGGAACTGGAAGTTGTGTGTTTGGGGCCTTCCCAAACAAAGCCGAAGCTGATAAAGTTCTGGCCCTTCTTTCAGCGACCCAAACAGGGTTTGTGGCGAAAGGAAGCAATGTTTCGATGTTGCATCGCAAGCTGCAAAGTCTGGTCAAGAAGTCGAGTGCCTAGTGCTCGCAGCAACAGATACAGGGGCGTCGCCAAGCGGTAAGGCAGCAGGTTTTGATCCTGCCATGCGTTGGTTCGAATCCAGCCGCCCCTGCCATTTTCCTTATACTCATCCAGGTATACCCTCAGCCTTCAGGTACTGCGCGTGTCCAAGATGATGGTCTTTACGGGGAACGCTAACCCCGATCTGGCTCGGCGTGTCGTACGTCAGCTGCATATCCCTCTCGGTGACGTCTCTGTCGGTAAATTCTCCGACGGCGAGATCAGCACTGAGATCAATGAAAATGTTCGCGGTAAAGACGTTTTCATTATTCAGCCGACCTGTGCCCCGACCAACGATAACCTGATGGAACTGGTAGTGATGGCCGACGCCTTCCGCCGCTCCTCAGCATCCCGAATCACCGCCGTGATTCCCTACTTCGGATACGCCCGCCAGGACCGCCGTCCGCGTTCGGCACGTGTAGCCATCAGCGCCAAAGTCGTCGCTGACATGCTCACTGTCGTAGGTATCGACCGTGTACTCACCGTCGACCTGCACGCTGACCAGATCCAGGGTTTCTTCGATATTCCTGTCGACAACATCTACGGCTCGCCCGTACTGGTCGACGATATCGAAGACCAGCGTTTCGAGAACCTGATGATCGTTTCCCCGGACATCGGTGGTGTCGTGCGCGCACGTGCCGTCGCCAAGTCCCTGGGCGTCGATCTGGGTATCATCGATAAACGCCGCGAGAAGGCTAACCACTCCGAGGTTATGCACATCATCGGCGACGTCGAAGGGCGCACTTGCATCCTGGTAGACGACATGGTCGACACCGCCGGCACCCTGTGCCACGCGGCCAAAGCCCTGAAAGAACACGGCGCTGCCAAGGTTTACGCCTACTGCACGCACCCTGTCCTGTCGGGCCGCGCGATCGAGAACATCGAGAAGTCGGTACTGGACGAGCTGGTGGTGACCAACACCGTTCCGCTGTCCGCCGCTGCTCAAGCCTGTGACCGTATCCGCCAGTTGGATATCGCACCGGTTGTCGCTGAAGCGGTACGCCGCATCAGCAATGAAGAATCGATCAGTGCGATGTTCCGCTAAGCGGAATACGTATTGATGTGAAGCGCCCCGCCCCAGCATGTGTTGGGGCGGGGCTTTTTTGCCCACCCCGTTTGGCGCTGGTCGCAAACGCCTGCGGGAGATGGCTATTTTGGAGAAGCAAAATGACTGATTTCATCCTGAACGCCCAAGCGCGTACTGACCTGGGGAAAGGTGCGAGCCGCCGCCTGCGTCACTCGCTGAGCATCCCTGCCGTTGTCTACGGTGGCGATAAAGAAGCTCAATCCCTGACCATCGTGTCGAAAGAAATCGCCAAGCTGTTCGAAAACGAAGCTGCCTACAGCCACGTGATCGAACTGAACGTTGACGGCGTCAAGCAAAACGTCATCGTCAAAGCCATGCAGCGTCACCCTGCCAAGCAATTCATCATGCACGCTGACTTCGTTCGCGTCGTTGCTGGCCAGAAGCTGACCGCCAAGGTTCCGGTTCACTTCATCGGCGAAGAAGCCCCGATCAAGAAAGGCGGCGAGATCTCGCACGTTGTTTCCGAGATCGAAGTGTCTTGCGAAGCCAAAGACCTGCCTGAGTTCATCGAAGTTGACCTGGCTAACGCCGAAGTCGGCAGCATCATCCACCTGTCGGACCTGAAAGCTCCGAAAGGCGTAGAGTTCGTCGCTCTGGCCCACGGTGATGACAAAGCTGTTGCCAACGTTCACGCGCCACGCGTTGCTCCAGAAGCTGAAGGCGCTGCCGAGTAATCCACTCGCACGCCGGTGTTGATCGGGTTACAGTGCCCCGCGCCCTGTAACCCACCAACTCCAAGGAAGAGCCCCTGACGTGACCGCCATCCAGTTGATCGTTGGCCTGGGTAACCCCGGCCCCGAATACGAACAGACCCGGCATAACGCAGGGGCTCTTTTCGTTGAACGCATTGCCAGCGCCCAGCGCGTCTCCTTGACCGCTGACCGCAAGTATTTCGGCCTGACGGCTAAATTCAGCCATCAGGGCAACGACGTTCGTCTGCTCATCCCCACCACCTACATGAACCGTAGCGGCCAGTCCGTGGCGGCCTTGGCCAATTTCTTCCGCATCAAGCCGGAAGCGATTTTGGTGGCACATGACGAACTCGACCTGCCTCCAGGCGTCGCCAAGCTTAAACGCGGCGGCGGCCATGGTGGGCACAACGGCCTGCGCGACATCATCGCGCAGCTCGGCAACCAGAACGACTTCCACCGCCTGCGGCTTGGCATCGGCCACCCGGGTGACGCCAAACTGGTCTCCAACTTCGTCCTGGGCCGCGCGCCGCGCGCCGAGCAGGAGAAGCTCGATGCCAGCATCGATTTTGCCCTCGGCGTGCTGCCAGATGTCCTCGCTGGCGATTTCGCCAAGGCGATGCGCGAGCTGCACAGCCAGAAGGCCTGATTTCCTAGAGAGGGAATACCCATGGGTTTCAATTGCGGCATCGTCGGCCTGCCCAACGTCGGCAAGTCCACCCTGTTCAACGCCCTGACCAAGTCTGGCATCGCGGCGGAGAACTTCCCTTTCTGCACCATCGAGCCGAACAGCGGCATCGTGCCGATGCCCGACGCGCGTCTGGCTGCACTGGCGGAAATCGTCAAGCCTAACCGCATCCTGCCGACCACCATGGAATTCGTCGACATCGCAGGCCTGGTGGCGGGCGCGTCGAAAGGTGAAGGCCTGGGCAACAAGTTCCTCGCCAACATCCGCGAGACCGACGCCATCGCTCACGTGGTGCGCTGCTTCGAAGACGAGAACGTGATCCACGTTTCCAACAGCGTCGACCCCAAGCGTGACATCGAGATCATCGACCTCGAGCTGATCTTCGCCGACCTCGACAGCTGCGAGAAGCAACTGCAGAAGGTTGCCCGCAACGCCAAGGGCGGCGACAAGGAAGCCCTGGCGCAAAAGGCCATTCTGGAAAAGCTGATCCCGCACTTCACCGAAGGCAAACCGGCGCGCAGCCTGATGAAGCACATGGCTGACGACGAAAAGGCCGTCATCCGTGGCTTCCACCTGCTGACCAGCAAGCCGGTGATGTACATCGCCAACGTCGCTGAAGACGGTTTCGACAACAACCCGCACTTGGACGTGGTCCGTGCCATCGCCGAAGAAGAAGGCGCGGTCGTGGTGCCGGTGTGCAACAAGATCGAAGCCGAAATCGCCGAACTCGACGACGGTGAAGAGAAGGACATGTTCCTTGAGGCCCTGGGCCTGGAAGAGCCTGGCCTGAACCGCGTGATCCGCGCCGGTTACGAGCTGCTGAACCTGCAGACCTACTTCACTGCCGGCGTGCAGGAAGTCCGCGCCTGGACCGTCCGCGTTGGCGCCACTGCGCCACAGGCAGCCGGCGTGATCCACACCGACTTCGAAAAAGGCTTCATCCGCGCCGAAGTGGTCGCGTATGACGACTTCATCCAGTTCAAGGGTGAAAGCGGCGCCAAGGAAGCCGGTAAATGGCGTCTGGAAGGCAAAGACTACATCGTCAAAGACGGTGACGTGATGCACTTCCGCTTCAACGTCTGACGTTCAGCGTTTGCCTGCCGACAAAAGCCTCCGAACGGGGGCTTTTGTGTTTCTGCAGAGTTACGGACTCTGTGGGAGCGGGCTTGCCCGCGAAGCATGCAACGCGGTT
Organism: Pseudomonas sp. E1MeOHC2; assembly: GCF_058745025.1. Lineage (NCBI taxonomy): Bacteria > Pseudomonadati > Pseudomonadota > Gammaproteobacteria > Pseudomonadales > Pseudomonadaceae > Pseudomonas > Pseudomonas sp. E1MeOHC2. Next base: position 3,203,617 of record NZ_CP196675.1, on the reverse strand, counting down.
TATGGCACCGGCTTCGCCGGTGTTCGCGGGTAAACCCGCTCCCACAGGGCCCGCGCCCGCAGGCACCAACTAAGCTGTCTCCAACGGGACCTCAAGCGGTAAATACGCCCGCCCCCTGGAGCCTGCACCATGCCCGAAACACCCCCTCCCCCACGCTTCGACTGGCAACGCTGGCTACCTGGCGTGGTCACCCTGCTGCACTATCAGCGGGCCTGGCTGCCCAGGGACATCGCTGCCGGGCTGGTACTCACCAGCATGCTGGTGCCCGTGGGCATCGCCTACGCCGAAGCCTCGGGCGTACCCGGCATCTACGGCCTCTACGCCACCATCATTCCGCTGCTGGCCTATGCCCTGTTCGGCCCCAGCCGCATCCTGGTGCTCGGCCCAGATTCGGCACTGGCCGCGCCTATTCTGGCGGTGGTCGTGCAGTACGCCGCCAGCGACCCGCAACGCGCCATCACCATCGCCAGCATGATGGCCCTGGTCGCTGGCGTGTTCTGCATGGTCGCCGGGTTATTGCGCCTGGGCTTCATCACCGAATTGCTGTCCAAGCCGATCCGCTACGGCTACATGAACGGCATCGCCCTGACCGTGCTGATCAGCCAATTGCCCAAACTGTTCGGGTTGTCCGTCGACAGCCAAGGCCCATTGCGTGACGTCTGGAACCTGACCCAGGCCCTGCTCGCAGGCCAGGGCCACTGGCCCAGCTTCATCATCGGCGCCGGTAGCCTGGCGCTGATCCTGCTGCTCAAACCCTTCAAGCGCTTGCCGGGCATTTTGATCGCCGTGGTGCTGGCGACACTGGCGGTGAGCCTGCTCGACCTCGACCAAATGGGCGTCAAAGTCCTTGGCCAACTGCCCCAAGGGCTGCCGGACCTGGTGTTCCCCTGGTTGAGCGATATCGACCTGGTGGAGGTGCTGCTCGGCGGCATCGCGGTGGCGCTGGTGTCGTTCGCCGACACCAGCGTGCTGTCACGCTCCTACGCGGCCCGCCTGAAGACGCCGGTCAACCCCAACCAGGAGATGTTTGGCCTGGGTGTGGCGAACCTTGCCAGTGGGCTGTTCCAGGGCATCCCGATCAGCAGCAGTTCGTCACGTACACCTGTCGCCGAAGCCGCCGGTGCCAAGACCCAGCTCACCGGCATCATCGGTGCGCTGGCCGTGACCGTACTGCTGCTGGTGGCGCCCAACCTGATGCATTACCTGCCCAACAGTGCACTCGCCGCCGTGGTGATCGCCGCCGCACTGGGCCTGTTCGAGTTCGCCGACCTCAAGCGCATCTTCCACATGCAGCAGTGGGAGTTCTGGTTGTCGTTCACCTGCTTCGTCGGCGTGGCGGTGTTTGGTGCCATTCCCGGTATCTGCATTGCCGTGGCGATTTCAGTGGTCGAGTTTCTGTGGGATGGCTGGAGGCCGCACTTTGCGGTCCTTGGCCGGGTGGATGGCACCCGTGGCTACCATGATGTGCAGCGCTACCCGCATGCCCGGCGCATTCCCGGGCTGGTGCTGCTGCGCTGGGATGCGCCGCTGTTCTTTGCCAATGCCGAACAGTTTCAGAGCACCGTGCTGGCCGCCGTGGATCAGTCCCCTACCGCGGTGCAGCGGTTGATAATTGCCGCGGAGCCTGTGACCAGCATCGACATTACCTCTGCGGACATGCTCGCCGAGCTGGACCGGGCGCTGGAGGCGCGCGGTATGGAGTTGCAGTTCGCCGAAATGAAAGACCCGGTAAAAGACAAGATGAAGCGCTTTGAACTGTTCCAGCACATGGGGGAAAAGGCGTTTCACCCCACCGTCGGCGCTGCGGTGGATGCCTACCTGGAGGACACTGGGGTCGACTGGCAACCCTAATGCACCCACTGCTGTGCCCTGCGCCGGTCGATCCAGATCAGCAGGGCACTGGCATACACCGATACCGCCAGAAACAGCGCCATGCGCACCGCGAACGCGCGGTAAACATCCTGCCCCGCCGCGCTGTCCTGCACAGACTGCCCCAGCAGTATCAGCATGGTCGTCAGGCAACTGACCCAGTAGGCCGTGCTGTGCCGCGTCGCCACAGCACGGTAGAGCCGCCGGGCCTGCCAAAGCGAGAACAGCAACACCCACAAAAAAAACATCCACAGGTGCACGAACAGGCTCAGTGCGCTCCACAGCAGGATCGCCAGCAACCCGGCCAGCAAGGTCGAACCAATCAGCTCTCGGCTGGCATTACGGGCATGGGTCTCGCTGGCCTGCTGACCGAGGCTCACCGACTTCATGATCAGCGGCATGAACGCGTCGGGTGCAATCAGCGCCAGCAAAAACGCGGGCATGACGATGAGTGTGGCGCGCAGCGCAACCCAGCTGGCACGCTCGGCGGCGAGCGGCGGCGGTGCTGGCTGCGCGGGGGCATCGGCAGGTTCCGGGAACATCACATGCGCCAGCGCCGTGCCCAAGGTTGCCAGGAGCATGCCTTTGGACAAGGCCTCGACCACCGACAGCGCCAGGGTGAAATCGCTGGTGCCCGCTGCGGCGATCATGGTCAGGCCGATCACCAGCAAGTTGGCCAACAGGCCGTTGCCGCCTTTCAGGGCATAACGCAGCACCAGAAACACACCCACGCCAACCAGCAGTACCCCGCTCACCGGTGCATGGCGCAGTAAGGGAATCAGCAACAGGCCACTGCCACAACTCAGCAGCACCAGCACCGCCAGCGCCGGTGCCGCGCGCAACGGCAGCGGCTGGCTGCGCATGGCCAACAGCAGGACCGCGAACACCGGTGCCAAAATCGGCACAGGCAGGCCAATGCCGAAGCTGACCGCCAGGCACAGCGCCACGCCCCAGGCCAGGCGTAGTGCGCGCTGGCGCCGCAGTTCAATAGGCATACGAGAGCCAGCCCATCAACCACATGAACGCACGGCCCAGCACGTTCAACGGGTTGCCCTCGCTGGGCAGCGCCATGACCTCGGCCTGGCCACCCACCCGCAACCCCGCCTTGTCCTGCAACTGGTCACGCTCAAGTTCAATGATCACCGGAAAGCGTTGGGCCGAACGCAGCCACTCACGGCTGTTCTGGACGCTCGGCAGCGTACCCGGCGGGTTGCTCTGGCCCACGCTGACGCCATAACCGATGCTGCGTATGCGCCCTTTCAGCACAGCCCCAGGCAACGCATCGAGCACCACCAGCACCGGTGTACCGGGGCGCAGGCGGCCGAGGTTGTTCTCGGTCAGGTCAGCGCTGATCCACACGTCATGGATCGCGATCAAGGTCATCATCGGGCTGCCGGCGCCCACATAGTGGCCAACGTCAGTGCGCAGGTCGGTGATCAACCCGTTGGCATCGGCGCGCACCACCGTTCGCGCCAGGTCCAGGCGGGCCTTTTGCACATTCGCCGCGGCGCTGCGCAGCTGGGCATTGTCCGCTTGTGCCCCACCCTGCTGCTCGCGTGCCCGCACCACTTCGGCACGCGCTGCCGCGACCTGGCTAATGGCCTGATCGCGCGTGGCCTGCGCGCCTTCCAGGCGGCGCTGTGAAACCGTGCCGGGGTCTTCCTCGATCAGCCGCTTGAGCCGCTCGGCGTCCTGCCTGGCCTTGCGCTCGTTGGCCTGGGCCGCCAGCAATGCCGCCTGGGCCGAATCGATGCCGGCGGTGTGGGCACCGATCTGCCTGCCCACCGTATCGAAGTCGGCCTCGGCGCGGGCCAGGGCAATGCGGTACTGCTCCTGGTCCAGCTCGAACAGCACCTCGCCCTTGCGCACCTCTTGGTTGTTGCCCACGGCCACGCGCTTGACCTGGCCGGCCACTTCGGCGCTCACCGGCACCACGTAGGCTTGCAGGCGGGCCTGTTGGGTATAGGGCGTGAAGCGGTCGGCCAGCAGGTACCAGAACAGGCTCACGGCAATCAGCAGCAATACCCAACGCAAGCCACGGTCGGGCGCTTGCGCGGGGGGTGTTTGCGGGGTGTCGGTCATTTTTGCTCACCGGGTTGCTGTGCGCTGGGGGCAGGTTCATCCAGCAAGTCGCCCCAATCGGTGCGTTGCTGCATCTGTCGACGCGTGGCCGGGTCGATCGGTGCACGGCTTGGGTCCCAACCGCCGCCCAGGGCCTTGTACAAGGTCACCAGGCTACTGACGGCATTACCGCGGCTGACCAAGTAGCCGTCCTGTTGTTGTAGCAGTAACTGTTGCGCGTCGAGCACCCGCTGAAAGTCGGCGAAACCTTCGCGGTATTGCGACATGGCCAGGCTCAACGAGCGCTGCGCGGCTTGCGAGGCTTGGTCGCGAATACTCGCGCTCTGCAGCGAGCGCACCAAGCCGCTGGCGGCGTCGTCGGCCTCGCGGGCGGCTTCGCGCACACTTTGCTGATACAGCTCGATCAGTTGCTGCAAACGCGCATCCTCGACGCGTACGGCGTTCTTGCGCCGGCCGTAGTCGAACGGGTTCCAGATCAGGCTGGGCCCGGCAGCCAGGTCGAACGTGTTGGGCAGGTGACTGGCCGAGACGAACGTCCAGCCGAGGCTGCCCAACAGGCTCAGCTGTGGATAAAGATCGGCTTCGGCCACCCCGACCAGTGCCGATTGCGCCGCCACGGCCTGCTCTGCGGCGCGGATGTCCGGGCGACGTTGCAGCAGGCGGGCAGGCACGTCCTGCAACAATGCGCGGTCCGGCAGTGGCAACTGCCCGTAATGCGACTGCAGCTCCGGCAGTGGGCCGGGGGGCCGCCCGAGCAGCGAGCAGAGCACGTTGCGCAGAGCGTTGAGCTGGTTCTCGAACTCGGGGATGGTCGCCTGAGTCGCCAGGTATTGCGTACGGGCCTGCTGCCAATCGAGTTCGTCATGCTCGCCATGGCGGAACAGCCGCTCGGTGATCTCCAGGCTGCGCGCCTGGCGCTTGGCGTTTTCCTCGGCAATGGCCAGGCGCGCCTCGGCGGTACGCAATGCAAAGTAGGTGTCGGCGACCTGTGCACGCAATAGCAACAGGGCATCGGCGTAGTTGGCCTGGGAGGCGAAATAAAGCGCATCGGCAGACTCGATGGCGCGGCTGAACCGCCCCCAGAAGTCGATTTCCCAGGCGATGTCGAAGCCTGCGCTGGATTGCCAGAACACCGAGTCGCGGGCAGTGTCGGTGCCGGATTGGTCTTGCTTGAGATAGAGGCTTTGCGCCCGCACCTGCTGCAACTGCGGGTAGCGCCCAGTCTGCACGATGGCCAACTGCGCACGTGCCTCGGCGATGCGCAGGCCGGCCACGCGCAGGTTGCTGTTGTGGGCGTCGGCTTCGGCGATCAGCGCATCCAGTGTCGGGTCGGCGAACACCGCCCACCACTGGCGAAAGTCCACCGTGGCGTCGCGCCGCCCGGCCTGCTCCAGCAGGGGTGTGCTCCACGGGTCCAGCCAGGCCGTTTGTTGGGGGTGAAAGTCTGGCCCGACCTGGGTGCAGCCTGACAGCAAGGCAACCAGGCCCAAGGCGCGACGCCAGGTAGGTGCAGGCATGCCAGGCCCCGGCTCAGGCCGACGGTTCGACAGGGTTTTCGGGTACCTGCAGCGCGACCCATTGCCAGAACAGCACGTAGGTCACACCCAGAATCACCGGGCCGATAAACAGGCCGATAATGCCTTTGACCACCATGCCGCCCAACGCACCGATCAGCACCACAGGCATCGGTACATCCACCCCGCGCCCCAGCAGCAGCGGCTTGAGCACGTTGTCGGCAAGGCCGGCGACGAAGGTGTAGACGGCAAACACGATGGTCGCCACGGTGAAGCCCTCGGCATGGAACACGTAGGCGATGACCGGCAGCGTGATCAGCGTGGCTGGCGCCTGGGCGATACCCAGCATGAGGATGGCAATCGCCAGCATCCCCGCCGCCGGCACGCCCTTGATGACAAAACCTACGCCAATCAACAGCATCTGGATGAAGGCAATGCCGATCACGCCCTGGGCGACGGCGCGAATGGTAGCGGTACACAGCTTGGCAATCGACCTGCCGCGCTGCTCGCCGGATACCCGCATGGCAATGCGCTGCGCCGCCAGCTCGCCACGCGCGCCGAAGGCCATGATTACCCCCGAGATGATGATCGCCGCGATGAACATCAGAAACGCCCCCCCGGCACTGGCCGCTGCCCCCAACAGCACACGCCCGGTGTCCTTGAGCTGCGGCATCATGCTGTTTAGCACCTCGCTGAGGCTCTCGGAAGCCGCCAGCCATAAGGCATACAGACGCGGCCCGAGCAACGGCCAGGAAGCCACCGACTCGGGAGGCGCCGGCACGCTCCAGGCGCCGCTCTTGAGCAGTGTCAGCATGCCGTCCACCGACTCGGTGATCGACACCACCACCAGGTAGATCGGCACCAGCAACACCACCAGCACCAGCAACACCACCAGTGTCGCCGCATAGCCGTCCTTGAGCCCCCAGCGCCGCGTGATACGGCAGTGCAGCGGGTACAGCGTGACCGCCAGGATCACCGCCCATAGCATCAGTTCCAGGAAGGGCTGGAACACCTGAAAGGAGAAGATTACCAGGGCAGCCACCAAGCCTGCCTTGATCAAGACATCAAGCAAGCCCTGCGACAGGGCGCTGTCCAGCTTGAAACTCGGCTGCATGCTTCACCTCCGAACAGTCGGTACGCCGTCAGGCGCGAGTCAGTGGTCGGTTTCAGACGCGGGACGGGTGGCGTCGGCGTCGCGCAACTGCCGTGAGAGGCCCATCATCACCAGCGGCACCACCGCCATCGACAGGGTGATGGCCAGCACCAGCAAGTCGTGGACCTGCTGCTCAAGCACCTGGTGCTCAAGCGCCAGTTTGAACACCACGAAAGCAAACTCACCGCCAGACGCCAGTACCACCCCCAGGCACAGCGCCTGGGGGCGATTCAGCCCGCCGGCCGTGCGGCCCAAGGCAACCAACAGCGGCAGCTTGACGCCCACCAGCAACAGCGTGAGCCCCAGCACCGCCAAGGGCATGCCGAACAACAAGCGCAAGTCGGCGCTCATGCCCACACCGACGAAGAACAGCCCAAGCAGCAGCCCTTTAAGCGGCTCGATCTGGGTCTCAAGCTCGTGGCGAAACGGTGACTCGGCCATCAACACACCGGCAAGGAACGCGCCGAGGGCCATCGAGACGCCGACATGCTCCATCACCCAGGCGGTACCTAGCACCACCAGCAAGGCGGTAGCGGTGGACAGCTCCGGCAACCCGGAGCCGACCGTCCATTTGAATACCGGGGTCATCAGGTAGCGGCCGCCAACAATGATCACGCCAATGCCGACCGCCACGCCCACCAGCGGCCACGTGCCCTCATCGGCGCGGCTGACATCACCGCCAAGCAAGGGCACCACGGCAATCAGGGGGATGGCGGCAATGTCCTGGAACAACAGAATCGCCACGGCCAGGCGCCCGTGCGGCTTGCCCAGGTCCTTGCGCTCCGCCAGCACCTGCAAACCGAACGCCGTGGACGACAGGGCCAGCCCCAGCCCCAGCACGATGGCCGCCGCCTTCGACTGGCCGAACAGCCAGTACGCGAGCAGGCCAAGCACTGTGGCGGTCAGCCCGACCTGCAACGAGCCAATGCCGAACAGCGCGCGGCGCATGGTCCACAGACGGCGTGGCGAAAGCTCCAGGCCGATCACGAACAGCAGCATCACCACGCCCATCTCTGACAGGCGTGCGACGTTGTCCGGGTTACCCAGCAAACCGAGCACCGAGGGGCCGATCAGGATGCCGGCCAGCAGATACCCCGGCACGGCGCCCAGTTTCAAGCGTTGCGCCAGTGGCACCAGCAGTACCACGGCCAGCAGGAACACCACCGTTGCCTGAAGCAAGCTGCCGTCATGTGGCATAGGTCTACACCCTGTAGGCTCCCCGCAGGGAGGGGGTCAGTAACGCGCTTCGACAACCTTGAACGGGTAGTTCACTGCCTTGTACTTGCCGACCTTGCCGCGCTTGGGCAACTTCACGACCTGGTCGCGGGTGATGTCCTTGTAGGGGATGCGGCCGAGCAGGTGGCTGATGATGTTCAGCCGCGCGCGCCGCTTGTCGTTGGAGTGCGCCATGAACCACGGTGCCCAGGAGGAATCCGACGCGGCGAACATGTCATCGCGGGCTTTGGTGTAGTCGTCCCAGCGGGTGTACGACTTCAAGTCCATCGGTGACAGCTTCCACAGCTTGCGGCCGTCGTTTATGCGGTCCTGCAGGCGTCGGGTCTGCTCTTCGGCACTGACCTCCAGCCAGTACTTGATGAGGATGATCCCCGACTCGACCATCATCTTCTCGAACAGCGGCACCACGGTGAGGAACTTGTTGGCCTGTTCATCGCTGCAAAAGCCCATGACGCGCTCGACGCCGGCGCGGTTGTACCAACTGCGGTCGAAGATCACCACTTCACCCGCGGCGGGCAGATGGCCCAGGTAGCGTTGCACGTACATCTGGGTCTTTTCCCGCTCGGTCGGCGCAGGCAGCGCCACCACACGGAACACCCGAGGGCTGACCCGCTCGGTAAGGGCCTTGATGGTCCCGCCCTTGCCCGCGCCATCGCGGCCTTCAAAGACGATGCACACCTTCAGGCCTTTGGCCACGACCCATTCCTGCAGCTTTACCAACTCGACGTGAAGTTGCTTGAGCGCCTTCTCGTAGGCCTTGCCGCCCAGTTTTTCGGGCTGTGCCTGGGGGTCCTTGTTCTTGGCTGACTTCGACATGGCGCGCTCCTGCTGGCGAATGAAGATTCAGTATGGTCGATCCATGGCGGTTTGCCGCTTCGCTTATTACGCCCGCACTGTCCCTTGCTGGTGCGTGGTTTGCTCGGTCTGTGTGTGTGTAGGAGCGCCCCGGCAAGGCCGCTCCTACACAGGATCGCCCGGCGTGTGGGGAAGTGCGCTACTTGGCCAGTTTGTCGTAGCTGGTCATCAGGTTGCGGTAGTCGGGAATGTGATTGGAAAACAGCGTCCCCAGCCCTTCGACGTCGTTACGCCAGTCCCGGTGCAGCTCGCAGGCCACGCCGAACCAGGTCATCAGTTGCGCCCCGGCAGCCTCCATGCGCCGCCAGGCCGAATCACGGGTCAGTTCGTTGAAGGTGCCAGAAGCATCAGTGACGACGAAGACCTCGAAGCCCTCCTCCAGCGCCGAAAGTGCCGGGAACGCCACGCAGACTTCGGTCACCACGCCGGCAATCAGCAGTTGCTTCTTGCCCGTGGCTTTGACGGCTTTGACGAAATCTTCGTTGTCCCAGGCATTGATGTTGCCGGGGCGCGCAATGTAGGGGGCATCGGGGAATTGCGCCTTGAGCTCGGGGACCAGCGGGCCATTGGGGCCGGTTTCGAAGCTGGTGGTGAGGATGGTCGGTAGCTTGAAGTACTTGGCCAGGTCTGCCAGGGCCAGGACGTTGTTTTTGAAGCGATCCGGGTCGATGTCGCGTACCAGCGAAAGCAGGCCGGCCTGGTGATCGACCAGCAGCACTGCAGCGTTGTCCTTGTCCAGACGCTTGTATTGGAAGGCCATGGTGGAGCTCCTTGCATCAGCGGATTGGGAGTATCAGCGTAGGCAAGGATGAGCGATGGCGGGAACCGTCAGTCGGGGCGCATCACGCCATCAGTACTCACGGCGCTTGCGAAACGCCCAGCGCCCCACCAGCACGGTGAAGGTCGCCACCAGTGCCACCAGCACCCAGAAGCCGTGCGGGTCGTCCGACAGCGGCACGCCCCCGACGTTCATGCCGAAGAAGCCGGCGATGATGTTGATCGGCAGCGCCAGCACAGTTACCACGGTGAGGGTGAACAGGGTTCGGTTGGTTTGCTCGTTGAGCTTGGCGGCGATCTCTTCCTGCAGCAACTTGATCCGCTCGCCCAAGGCGGTGAGGTCACTGATCACCAGGGTGAACTCTTCGGTGGCCGCGCGCAGCTGACGCATGTCCTGCTCCTGCAGCCATTCCGGTGGGCGGTTGAGCAGTCGCAACAGGGCCCCGGGTTCGAGCGCCAGCAGGCGCTGCAGGCGCACCAGTACCCGGCGCATGCTGCTGAGTTCGGCGCGGTTGTCACTCAGGCGCTGGGACAGCAACTGGTCTTCGATGCGATCAACGCTGGTGGTGGTTTCGCGCACGATCTGGGTCAACACATCACCCTGGTCGCGCAGCAGATGCACCAGCAGTTCGATGGACGAATGAAAACGCTCGCCACGCTTGACCGACGAGCGCAGCTTGTCCACCGAATGCAACGGCTGCAAACGTGCGCTCACCAGCAGTTGGCTGCTGGCGCAGGCCCACAACGTGGAGATGTCCGAAGACACCAGGCCGAAGTTGAAGACCACGTCGTTGACCACCGCCAACAGTGCCGAATCGGCATGCTCGATACGGGTCGAACGAGAACCCTCGCGCAAGGTTTCGAAGAAGGCCTCGGGCAGCGTCAGGTGGGCGCGCAGCCAACGCTCACAGGCGGCATGGGCCAGGTTCAGGTGCAGCCACAGAAACTCGTCGGGCTCGGGCGGCTCGCCGAGCTTGCGCAGCAGCTGCGCCGAATCGATCTCGCGACCGGGTTGGCCTGGGCGGAAGGCAAAAGCATAGAGCAGGCCGAACAGGTCGTGGTCCTGTTGCGGGTGCAGCGCGGGATGACCCATTCGAACTCGCAATGAGGCATTGGGGTTGATGGCAGAAATGTTGCGGGATGTAAGTTGCAGTTCGATGACAGCAGGATCGGCTTGTGCCGATCACTTCGCGGATAGCCTGCCCACCTGTCGAGCAAGCTTGATATATGCTGAATTTGTGCAAATATTGTGCACGTGAGAAGCAAAAATCGCCAGGAGGTCAACCATGGCCAGTAATGCAGTATTGGAACTTCACCCCACCACTTTCGAAGGGTTGATGGAAGCGCTTCGCGAAGTTAACCGGGTCATGTTTTCCCCTGAGCGGTTCTTGAAAGTGTTCTCGATGGACCAGCAGACATTCGCGGCCCGTGCCCACGTCCATCGCAATACGGTGCGTAACGCCCCCGAGTCGGAAAAGATCCAGGCATACATTCGCGATGCTGTACGGGTCCTGCGCGCTGTGACCGACATGGGTACCGAAATGACCAAGGCCATTTTCTGGTTCAAGAACGAACCCCTTTCCACCTTCGATTACAAGACCGCAGAAGAGGTTGTCAGCGAAGGCCGGACTGAACAGTTGATCGCCTTCCTCCAGTCGTGGGAAGCCGGCGCTCAAGGATGAAGATCACCTCTTATCTAAACTTGGCCTGTTACCGCCTGCACACACCGAAGTGGGCGGTAGCGCCAATGTCCGGAGCGGGTGCAGCTACTCAGGGCGGTCGGGCCAATCGCAAGGGGCTGGAGGCTCTCTACCTGTCCCTGGAGCCAGTAACGGCGGTGGCAGAGTTCCAGCAAGGTAGCTCGTTTCTACCTCCTGGCCTTCTGGTGAGCTACTCGCTCACGCTGGACCGAGTGATCGATTTTACCGGTGGCTACCAAGAAGACTGGCCGGCAATCTGGAAAGACTTTTTCTGCGACTGGCGAAAGATTCGCTTCAACGAAGGTGTCGAACCGCCCAGTTGGCTCATTGGTGACCTCGTTCTTGAAGTCGATTGTGCAGGGATCGTTTTTGAGTCCGTTGCGCACCCCGGTGGTAAGAATCTTGTGCTCTACACCGACCAACTTCCCGCGCACGGTTCCCTCACTGTGAACGACCCGCGTGGCGATCTACCTAAGGATCAGTCGTCCTGGCACGGCCCCAAGCGCTGACCGGCCCAGGTGCCCTTACGCACCTGCGTGAAGCCGGCAGTTAGTCAAAAAGTTCACACTTTCCTGAACTGATTATTTGCCCCCAGCGATTTTTCCCCCCACCCACCGCCACCAGAATCGCTCACCACAATCACAAAAACCGTGAGGCCACTCCCGTGGACCAAACACTCCAGGTGCGGCAGGCCAAGGGTTTTACCGTGCTGGCGTGTAGGGGCCCAATGGCCCGCGCTGGGTGTGCTGAAAAGCATCACCCACACGCCGGTAATCACTGCCCAAATGGCCTGACTGGAATCCGCCCATGACCACTTCTCACTACATCAACGGCCGCTGGGTCGAAGGCCAAGGCAGCGACTGCATTAGCGTCAATGACCCTGCATTGGGCCTGCCCTTCGCCGAACTAATGGCCGCCAGCGTTGCCCAGGTCGACCAGGCCGTGGCTGCTGCGCGCCAAGCCCTACCTGCCTGGAAACAGACCAGCGCCAGCGAGCGTGCAGCGTACCTGCGCGGTTTTGCAGAGCAACTCGGGCAGCGCCGTGAAGCGTTGATCACCCTGCAGATGCGCAACAACGGCAAGCCCCGCCACGAAGCCGAAATCGACCTGGACGACGCGATTGCCACGTTCAGCTACTACGCCGAGCTGGCTGAACAACTGCCGGAAAAGAACCGCAACGTGCCCCTGGCCGCACCCGGCTTTACCGCCCGTACTCGCCTGGAGCCCGTCGGCGTAGTCGGCCTGATCGTGCCGTGGAACTTCCCGCTGGTGACCAGCGCCTGGAAGCTCGCGCCCGCCTTGGCCGCAGGCTGCACCGTGGTGCTCAAACCCTCGGAGGTCACCCCGCTGGTCGAGCAGGCTTACGGCCAGATCGCCGATACCCTCGGGCTGCCCGCCGGTGTGCTGAACATCGTCAACGGCAAGGCCGAAACCGGCGCGGCGCTGAGCAACCACGCGGGCCTGGACAAGCTGTCGTTCACCGGCAGCAACAGTGTCGGCAGCCAGGTGATGCGCAGCGCCTCTACCCAATGCCGGCCCGTGACGCTGGAGCTGGGCGGCAAGTCAGCAATCGTGGTGTTCGATGATTGCGATATCGACCAGGCCGTGGAATGGATTGTCGCCGGCATCAGCTGGAACGCCGGTCAGATGTGCTCGGCCACCTCGCGCCTACTGGTGCAGGACGGCATTGCCGATACGCTGCTGCCGCGCTTGCAGGCAGCACTGGAGAACCTGCGGGTGGGCAACCCGTTGAACGAAGAAGTGGACATGGGCCCGCTGACCAGCCAGGCGCAATGGCTGAAGGTTGCCAGCTACTTTGCTACCGCACGCGAAGAAGGCCTGCAATGCCTGGCTGGCGGCAAGGCGCTGGACCGTGAAGGCTGGTTCGTCAGCCCCACGCTGTATGTGGACGTACCAGCCCACAGCCGCCTGTGGACTGAAGAAATCTTCGGCCCGGTGCTGTGCGCACGGCGCTTCACCACTGAAGCGCAGGCAATCGCTGAAGCCAATGACAGCCGCTTCGGCCTGGTGGCCACGGTCTGCTCGGCCGACCTGGAACGCGCCGAACGGGTTGCCGATGCGCTGGAGGTTGGCCACGTGTGGATCAACTCGGTGCAGGCCGTGTTCGTCGAGACCTCGTGGGGCGGGACCAAAGGCAGCGGGATTGGGCGCGAGCTTGGGCCTTGGGGTTTGTCGGGGTACCTGTCGGTGAAGCATGTGACGCGCTGCCTGGGTTAACCCCAGCGCTGGTAAAGAAGCCCCTTGCTGACGGTTGTCACAAGGGGCTTTTGCTTTACGCTTGATTCCGTTTCACAAACGCCCTCATGGTCACGTGACTTTCCAGTCATCCCACAAAGTCCCACTCCCTGGTACCCCCACAATCACAACACCAGGCCGGACCACCATGCACCCTCAACGCACCGCCTTGCACAACGAACTGCACGCTCGCCCGTCGCTGTATTTCGACGGCCCGGCCCATGTCTTCCACCTCGCCCTACTCGGCGGCGATGCCGCGTGTGCCGCGCTGCTGCAACGCTGCTGCCCAGAGGCGCAGGACACCAACGCAGCGCAGGGCATCACCCGCCTGGACGGGCACCCGTTCAAGTGGGAACGGCACACCGAGTTCTTCACCCTGACCCTGGTCGTGCCCTGCGCCACCGCCAACACCGAGTGGCAAGCCCTGCCGCAGGTACTGGCCGAAGCCATCGCCCCGCAAACGGCGCAGGTGATCAACGCGGTGCAGGTGCTGGTGCGTGACGAACAGGACCTGGACCTGCCCCGCTATGGTTTCAAGGACCCGTGCGGTTCCTGTGTGGGCGGTGGCGATGCGTCGGTGTGGAGCGATTTTCGCCTGACCGAGGACGGCACCAACCGCTTCCTGTTCATCAACCGCCGCCTCAATGCCTACCGCCAGGGCCGGATGATCCGGCGCCTGCTGGAGATCGAGACTTACCGCATGATGGCTTCGCTGACTTTGACCACGGCCAAGGCCCTGAGCCAGGAGCTCGACGCCTTCGACAAAACCCTGGTGAGCCTGTCCGAACGCAGCACCGGGGGCGATGGCCATGACTCCAAGGGGTTGCTTGACGCCATCGCCCACCTCTCGCGCCAGGTGGTCAGCCACACGGTGAAGACCCGTCACCGCTTCGGTGCAACCCAGGCGTATGCGCAACTGGTGTTCGAGCGCTTGGGCGAACTGCGCGAAAGCCACGTGGGTGATTGCCAGCGTTTGGGCGTGTTCATCGAACGTCGCTTCAAGCCCACCGTGCGTTATTGCGCAGCCACCGAGCAACGGCTGGAACAGCTGGCGAAGAATGTCGCCAACCTGGGCGACCTGCTGCAAGCGCGGGTGCAGGTGGAAATGGAAGAGCAGAATGCGGAGATCCTGCGCAGCCTCAATGCCCGCGCCGACGCCCAGGTGAAGATTCAGCGGGCAGTGGAGGGGCTGTCGATCATTGCCATCACCTATTACCTGCTGAACCTGTTCAAGCTGCTGTACGGGGGGCTGAATGTGCTGGGGGTGGGGCTGACGGCGCGGGATGGGTTGTTGGCGATGGCGCCGCCAGTGCTGTTGGTGCTGCTGGTGATTCTGGTGAGGATCAGGCAGGCCAAGCAGCATTGAAGCCGGGGCTGCTGTGCAGCCCATTCGCGGGGCAAGCCCGCTCCCACAGGCCCCCTGCTGCCTTCAGATCAAGCAAAATCTGTGGGAGCGGGCTTGCCCCGCGAATGGGCCGCACAGCGGCCCCCGCTTCACACCGACTCGTCAGCCGGGCGCGCGGTCTCTTGCACCAACACCATGCTTTGCGGCGACGACAGCGGAATGCCCTCATCGCGCAACCGACCAAGAATGGTGAACAGCAGGTCACTGCGTGTGCTGGACACCTGCCGCGGCCCGGCCACGTAACCACTGACCGCAATCACCATGCCACTGGTCGTCAGGTCCTTGAACGACACCGAAGTCGCGGGTGCATCCAGGATCGCCTCGTGCTCGTGGTACGCCGCCAGCAGCAGCTCCCGCACATGGTTGGCATCGGTCTCCAGTGGCAGGGTCAGGGTAATGCTGACGACCCCCAGGGCATTGCCCATGGTCACGTTGCGCACGTTCTGGGAAATGAACTGCGAGTTGGGCACGATCACCGTCGAGCGGTCGGACATCTGAATTTCGGTGGCGCGCACGTTGATGCGACGGATATCACCCTCGACACCCGCCAAGCTGACCCAGTCGCCCACCTTCACTGGGCGTTCGGTGAGCAGGATCAGGCCGGAGATGAAGTTCTGCACGATCTGCTGCAAGCCAAAACCAATACCGACCGACAGCGCACTCACCACCCAGGTCAGGCTGGTCAGGTTGATGCGCAAGGTCGACATCACCAGCATGGCCAGGAACAGGAAGCCCAGGTAACCCACCAGCGTTACCAGCGAGGCACGCATGCCGGCGTCCATGTCGGTTTCCGGCAGCAGGCGCTCGCTCAACCAGCGCTTGAGCACACGGATGCCGAACATACCGCCGAAGAACATCACCACCGCCAGCAGGATGTCCTGCGGCACGATGTTCAGGTTGCCGAGCATCTTGCCGCCGGTGTCGTCCCAATCACCTAGGCTGAGCAGCAATTCACCGGGGCTGGTGCCCGAAGGGGTGAAGGCCAGCAGTACAGCCAGGAACAGCAACACAGTACGGCCAATACCGGCCAGTATCGTGCTGGCCTGGGCCTGGTGGCGTGGCGCCAG
Source organism: Pseudomonas sp. E1MeOHC2 (assembly GCF_058745025.1). NCBI lineage: Bacteria > Pseudomonadati > Pseudomonadota > Gammaproteobacteria > Pseudomonadales > Pseudomonadaceae > Pseudomonas > Pseudomonas sp. E1MeOHC2. Next base: position 3,187,703 of record NZ_CP196675.1, on the reverse strand, counting down.
GCCCAAGGTCGATGCCAAGGCCAGGCCACCGGGCTGACGCGGCGACAACAACGTTTCGCACAGGTCGCCCAGGAAGGTGGTCAACAGGTAGGCACAGGTGGCCACCACGCTGATCCACAGCAACTTGGCGGTCAGGAAGTAGGCCAGGGTCAGGAAACCGGCCAGCAGTGCCAGCAAGATCAGCCCCACCCACACCACGATGACGAAGGGGATCAGGCCCGCCAGGCCGGTCGGGCGCTCCAGGTCGTGCTTGCGCAAGGTGCGGCGGTAGCGCAGCAAGGCCACCGAGAAGATCACCGCCACCACCAGTGCGGTCAGGCCGTTGGTGGCCACGGTCAGCGCCAGGCTGGTGCCGATCACGCTGTTGATGCGCTCCTGGGTCAGCAGCACCATCAGCGCCAGCGCCAGCAGTTTCGGGAACCAACCCAGGGCGCTAGCCACCTCATCATGGATCGGCGGCAGGCGCCAGGACGGGCGTTGCAGCATCAACATGGCGCGGCCCAGGCCGGAAATGAAGGCGCTGAACACCACCAGGGTGAGGATGTGGTTGGTCAGGCTGGCGATATCCGAGCCCAGCTCGGCGCTGCTTTCCAGGCCCCAGCGCAGCAGCGACACGGAGCCGGCAATGGTGCCCAGCGTCGCCAGGCTGACGCTCAGAGCCAAGGCGCTGCGACGCAGTCGGCCTTCCGGCAGCCAGCGGATCATGGCGTCCGCCAGCAAACGTTCGAGCAGCCGGCGGACCAGCGTCCACACCAGAATCGCCGCTACCAGGCTGGTGAGGAACAACCAGCGATGCTCGGCACTGAATGCGCTGGCCACGGCATCGGCAGCCTCGCCACGCAGGTCGCGCAGGCGCGCCAGGTCTTCATCGGTGGGGCGGATCAGTGACTGCCAGAACGCCGGAGTCAGCGGGCTGGTGGCGCGGCTGGTGACCTGCGAGTTGAACTGGCTGCGGCGCAGGTTGACGATCTGCGTGGACAGATCGCGAGCCGACTGGGTCAGCTTGGTCGCCTGTTCCTGCTCAGCCAGTACGGTCTTTTTCTGTGCCTCAAGGTCTTTGCGCTGAAGGGTGATGCTCGTGGCCTCATCCTTCTGCAGCGGGCCCAGCACCTTGAGTTTGTCGTCCAGGCCTTGCACGTCAGTGGCGCGCAGCGCACTGAGGGCATCGGCCTGACGCTGCACCTGCATGGCCGCCAGGCGCAGCTGTGAGAGCACGTCGTCATTGGCGTTGCTGGTCACCCCCTGACGGATCAGGTCGAGTCGATCATTCAACTGCTCAAGGCTCGCGTTCTCGTCGAGAACCGGCAGCTCGGCAGCCGCCAGGCTGGAGACTGGCGTGGCCGGGGCGGACCAGGCCGGGGTGGCCAACGCCACCATCAGGGCCAATACGCCTAGGCAATAACGGGCAAGGCTGACACGCCTCATCGAACATTCCTCTATACATTTCGATTTGGCGGGGGATTCTACGCGGCTTGAAGCGATCAGGAGAGTGCCGTTTCTCGCTTGAGCAGTTGCTGCTTGCGCTCGACGCCCCAACGGTAGCCGCTGATATCGCCGTCGCGGCGTACCACCCGGTGGCAAGGGATGGCCACGGCAATGCAGTTGGCCGCGCACGCCATGGCCACCGCGCGCACCGCTTTGGGCGCGCCGATACGCTCGGCGATGTCGGTGTAGCTGACCCGACAGCCGGCAGGTACCTCGCGCAAGGCCTGCCAGACTCGCTCCTGAAATGCCGTGCCTTGCACATCAAGGGGCAGCGCCAGGCCCAGTGCGGGGGCTTCCACGAAACCCACCACCTCGGCGACCACGCGCTCGTATTCGCTGTCGCCGCCGATCAGCCGGGCGTTGGGGAACTGGTCCTGCAACCCGTGCAGCAGTGCCTCGGGGTCATCGCCCAGCAGGATCGCGCAGATGCCCTTCTCGCTCTGGGCCACCAGAATCGCACCCAGCGAACACTGGCCAAGTGCAAAGCGAATGGTCGCCCCCAGCCCACCGGCACGGTAGGCCTTGGGGCGCATGCCCAGGCGTTGCTCGGCACTTTCGTAGAAGCGGCTGTTGGAGGTGTAGCCAGCGTCGTAGATGGCGTCAGTCACCGAGCGCTGGCCCTTTTCCAGGTGCTCGCGCAGGCGCCGGGCGCGGAATGCCGAGGCGTAGGCCTTGGGGGTCAAGCCGGTTTCGGCCTTGAACAGACGGTGCAGGTGAAAGGGGCTGACCGCCAGTTGTGCGCTGAGCTGGTCGAGGTTCGACGAAAACTCATCGCCCTCGATCAGGCGGCAGGCGCGTGTGACCAGCTCACTACGCCGGGTTGCAGTGGCACGGCTTGCGCTCGTGCAACGCTTGCAGGCCCGGTAACCCGCACATTCGGCGGCGTTGGCATCGTTGTAGAACTCGATGTTTTCGCGCTTGGCCATACGCGCTTTGCAACCTGGGCGGCAATAGATACCGGTGGTGCGTACGGCGTAGACGAAGTGGCCGGCGGCGTTGCCGTCGCGGGCCTGCACGGCCTGCCAACGTTGTTCGGGGGTGGTGTAGGGTTTCATCGCGCCTCCCATTCGGTTTACACCTGTAGCGGCCTCTTCGCGGGCAAGCCCGCTCCCACAAGTACCCCACTGGTCACGAGCACAGTGGCAATCTGTGGGAGCGGGCTTGCCCGCGAAGAGGCCGGTACAGGCACTGCAACGCCCTCAGGCCCGCCACAGGTACCAGGCCGCCACAGGTACCAGGCCGCCACAGTCCGGTACGGGTGCCAGCCACCGCCCAGCGAGCGCATCTGCGCCGGTGTTGGCGCCTTCTCCAGCCCCTTGAGCCGACGATACCCCTCGCGCACCCCGAAATCGTCCACCGGCAGAATGTCCGAGCGTTCAAGGCTGTAGATCAGCAACATCTCCACCGTCCACCGCCCTACCCCACGCAGGGCCACCAGACGCTCGATCAACGCTTCATCGGGCATGCCCAGCGCCTCCTCGCGGCTGGGCACCACGCCCGCGAGGCGGGCCTGGGCAATGCCCTGGATGGTAGCTGCCTTGCTCGCCGAAAAGCCGCATGCGCGCATCGCCTCTGGCGTTACAGCCAGCAGTTGGTCCGGTGCAGGAAAGCTGCCCTCGGGGAACAGCGCCAACAGCCGCCCCAGAATCGACTCGGCAGCGCGGGCATGCAACTGCTGGTAGGCAATCGCCCTAACCAGCGCCTCATAAGGCTCGCGTCCCGGCGTCGCCTGGTGCAGGCACGGCCCAATTGCAGCAATATGCCGCGCCCAGTCCGGGTCCGCGCCGGCAAGGTATCGGGTCGCTTCGCGGTAGGTTTCGGGCGAAAGGTCAGCCAGGATCATGGCGGTTCCAACATGTTGACTAGAGACCTAGCTTAGCCCAGCCGTTCATCGGCGAAACGCCGGATCTTGCGGGGCTAATTCCTGGCATACCATTGCTCTGTGCCGCGCTCCGCGCATAGAATTGAGAACTATTCACAATCGCACACCCCCACGGGATCAGGCCTCCGATACGATGCAGATCAACGACACGCTCAAGCCAACCGAGCTCGCTCTGCTCTATCAGTCCCACCACGCCTGGCTCAGCGGCTGGTTGCGCAGCCGGGTCGGGTGCCATGAGCATGCCGCCGACCTGGCCCAGGATACCTTCGTACGGCTGTTGCGTGCCCGCCAGGTCTCGCCGCTCAAGGAGCCTCGTGCTTATCTGAGCGCCATCGCCCGTGGGCTGATGATCGACCAGTTCCGCCGCCGCGCCCTGGAGCGCGCCTATCAGGAAAGCCTGGCCCATCTACCTGAGGCCGACGTGCCCAGCGAGGAACACCGGCTGGTCATCCTCGATACCTTGGAGCGCCTCGACCGCGCCCTGCACGCGCTGAAGCCACGTGTGCGGCAGGCCTTCTTGCTGGCCCAGATCGACGGGCTGAGCATCGCGCAGATCGCCCAACGCCTCGATGTCTCCCGCGCGACTGTCGAGCGCGACCTGGCCAGGGCCCTGGGTGTCTGCTATCGGTTGCGTTATGTCGAGCTCTGACAGCACGCCCGCGCAGGCCCAGGTCGACCAGGCCATCGACTGGCTGGTGAAGTTGCGCTTCGACACCCCCAGCCCGCGTACCGAGCGGCAATTTCAGCAATGGCTGGCCAGCCACCCACAAAACCCTCAGGCCTGGCAGCGCGTCAGTAGCCTTAGCGACGAGCTGGCGGGGCTACCCAAGGCACTGAGCCGACGCACCCTCGACGCCCGCCAACGTCAGCACACCAGCCGCCGTGACCACCTCAAGCTGCTGGCGCTGCTGGCCGTCGGGGGCAGCCTGGGCTGGGCTGCGCGCGAGCCATTGGGCCTGCCGCAGCTACTGGCTGACAGCAGCACCGCCGCAGGTGAGCGCCGGCAGTTACAAGGCAGCGATGGCAGCCGTATCCAGCTCAACACCGCCAGCGCCATCGACCTGCGCTACAGCAACGAACAACGTCAGCTTGAACTGATACGGGGCGAGGTCAGCCTGGACAGCAACGCCAACGACAGCCGCCCATTCCGTATCGATACGCGTGTCGCCACCCTGGCCACACTCGACGGCCAGTTGCTGCTGCGCGAAAACGACAATGGCTTGTTGCTGGCAGTACGCCGTGGCGAGGTCACGCTGTTCCCCGCGTCTGCCTCAGCGCGAGGGGTGCAGGCCGGCGAAACGTTGCAAGTGCTGGCCAACGGCAGCTTGCAGGCCGTGAGCCTGCACAGCGACCCCTGGGGCTGGACCGACGGCGTGCTCAGCGTGCAGCAGATGCCGCTGGGTGAATTTACCGCCGAACTCGCCCGCTACCGCCCGGGCCTGCTGCGCTGTGCCGACGAAGTGGCAAATCTGAAGGTCTCCGGCACGTATCAGCTGGCCGACACCGAACACATTCTGAAACTGCTTGCACGCAGCCTGCCGGTGCGGATCGACTACCGCACACGCTATTGGGTGAGCATCGGCGCCGTCTGAACACCGTGTGATCAGTCCGCCACCGCTCGCAAGCGCCCTGCCCGCCGGTACGACTGCCGGGCAAAGCAGACGAACAGCCCTGCCATGATCGCCAGCGCCATCGGCAGCCCGTGCGGTGCCACATCCATCGCCGCGCCACTGACCAGCGGCCCGACCAGGCTACCCACGCCCCACAGCAAGCCGACGCTGGCATTGGCCGTGACCAGGTCCTGCCCTTTGAAGCGCTGCCCGATCAGCACCAGCGCCAAGGTATAGATGCCCCCCGCCACAGCGCCCAGCACCACCAGCAGCGGCCACAGCAACCAGGTCATCTGCAGCAGCCACGGCAAGCCGATGCCAATCAGCATCGCCACCAGGCCGCACACCAGGTGCAGCCCAGTGCGCTCGACCCGGTCGGCCAACCAGCCCAAGGGCAGCTGGAACAACATGTCGCCGGCAAACACCACCGTCACCATCAGCGCCGCCACACCCACGGCAAACCCGTGGCTGGTGGCATATACCGGCAGCAGCGACAGCACCACGGCGTCGAAGAAGGAGAAGAACAATACCGCCACGCACAAGGCCGGCGCCACGCGGAAGAAGCCGGCCAGGCCGAAGCTTTTGTCGCCTTCTTCATGCTCGACGTAATCGTTGGGCACGGTCAGCACGATGCACAGCAGGGCCAGGCCATAGCAGGCGGTGACCACACCGGTGATCCAAGGGCTGTTAGCCCCCAGCACGGCCAGCATCGCCGGGCCAAGGACCTGGAAACCGGTGAAGCTGGTGGCGTACAGGGCCATGATCTTGCCGCGGTTGTGCTCGGGGCACAGCTCGTTGACCCAGGACTCGCCCAGAATGATGGCGATACCCATGCCGACGCCCAGGCCCAGGCGCAGCAATGCCAGCAGCCAGATCGAGTCGAAGGCGGACTCCAGCAAGGCAATGCTGACGGTGCACAAGCTGAAGCACAGCAGGTAGATGGTGCGCCGGGTCAGCAGCCGGCAGCAGGCATCGACCATGAACGCCGAGAGCATCATCCCTGCCGCTGGGATGGCCGAAATGATGCCGATTTCAAGCGTGCCTGCGCCGGCCTCATGCAGACGCAACGACACCAACGGCAGGCTGGCCCCCAGGCTGAAGCCCACCACCGACACGGCGAACAACAAGCCCGCCAGCAAACGCATGTTCATTTACCACTCCTTGCAAACCGAAAAGACGAGCAAACACGAGCGCGTACGCCGGGACGGCGGACGACGCAAAAGCGCGGATCAGTTCAGGGCGAGGTGTGGCGAGAAGGTGAAGGCAAACAGCACGCTGCGCCGACGCTTGAGCACCGTGTCGCTCGGCCATGCACGACGCAGGGCCTGGAGTGCAGGCTGGCGAGCATGTGGGAGGGACGGGTTACGGCGCATTGCTTTGACTACGCAGGTTGGTGAAAAGAGGCGGCACTCTAGGCTAACGGTGGTCGGGCCGTCAATCATCAGGGGCCGCAGCAGCGCGGCCCCCTGCAGGCTCAACGCTTGCCGGTAGACGGCAGCAACACCGCCAACAACCCGAACAACGGCAGGAACGAGCACACACCATACACATACTCGATACCGCGCAGGTCAGCGACATACCCCAGCAGCGCCGCGCCGATCCCGCCAAAGCCGAACATCAGCCCGAAGAAGATCCCGGCAATCATGCCCACGCTACCCGGCACCAGCTCCTGTGCATACACCACGATGGCCGAAAACGCTGAGGCCAGGATGAAGCCGATCACCACGCTCAACACCGTGGTCCAGAACAGGTCGGCATACGGCAGTGCCAGGGTGAACGGCGTCACGCCCAGAATCGAGAACCAGATCACCGCCTTGCGCCCGATACGGTCACCGATCGGGCCACCAAAGAAGGTACCGGCCGCGACTGCGCCGAGGAACAGGAACAGGTGCAGTTGCGAGCTGGCCACCGAGACGTCGAACTTCTCGATCAGGTAGAAGGTGAAGTAGCTGGTGAAACTGGCCATGTAGAAGTACTTGGAGAACACCAGCAGGCCCAGCACGATCAGCGCCGCAATCACCCGCTTGCGCGAGATGCCATGGGTGGCCTGCACGGCCTTGCGGGCCTTGGCCTGGTTCAGGTGCTCCTTGTACCAACTGCGCAGCATCAAGGTCACGGCGAAGAAGAACAGCCCTGCCAGACCGAACCAGGCCACGTGCGTCTGCCCGAACGGAATCACGATCGCCGCAGCCAACAGCGGCCCCAGCGCCGAGCCGGTGTTACCACCCACCTGGAAGGTCGATTGAGCCAGGCCAAAGCGCCCGCCCGATGCCAGCCGCGCGATGCGTGAAGTCTCTGGGTGGAAGGTGGACGAACCGATACCCACCAAGGCCGACGCCAGCAGAATCATCGGGAAGCTGCCGACGAAGGCCAGCATGACGATGCCCACCAGCGTGCACAGGGTACCCAGCGGCAACAGGTTCGGCGCGGGCCGACGGTCGGTAAAGAAGCCAACCCAGGGTTGCAGCAGCGAGGCCGTGATCTGGAAGGTCAGGGTGATCATGCCGATCTGGGCGAAGCTCAGGTCGTAGTTGGCTTTGAGCATCGGGTAGATCGCCGGCAACACCGACTGGATCAGGTCATTGATCAGGTGCGCCAAGGCGCAGAAGCCGATGATGCGCATCACCAACGGGTTGGCTGGGTTCGCCGCAGCGTTGGTGGACGCCGTGGAGGTGCTACTGATGGCCATGTGCCTGAATCTCCGTGCGCAGATTTGGGATCCGATTATCGGGAAACAAATAGATACATAGCTACCTTTTTTATCCCTCTGTCGAAACGTACTTGTAAATGGTTCTCAATATAATTAGCATCCTCGACTCATTCCCCTGTCATCGTTGGGCAAAACGGCCCCTATCGTGAGCAGACCGATCCCATGAGCCCGATGCCCGCCAAGCAATTCCAGCCCGATCCACAGCAGGAAGCCCTGGAGTGGTTCTCGCGTTTGCGTCAAACCGGCTGTGACGAAGGCGAACGCCAGGTATTCGCCGCTTGGTGCCAGGCGCCGCAAAACGCCCAGGCCTACGCTGAGCTGGAAACCTTCTGGCAACAACTGCAACCCCCACCGGCTCGCCCCCGCCCGCGGCAGATAACGGCCCGCCGCAGCCACCTGGGCAAATGGCTGGCCCTGCTGTTTTTGCTGGTGCTGGGCGCTTTGGCTTACCTGTACTGGCCGCTGATGCAGCGCCTGGGCAGCGAGATGCACACCGACGTTGGCGAACGCCGCAGCCTGCGCCTGGCCGACGGTTCGACCGTGCACCTGGACAGCGCCAGCGCGATGAACGTGGACCTGCGTGGGCGTACCCGTCAGTTGCACCTGGTCCAAGGCCAGGTGTACCTGGAGGTGCTGCTCGATGGCCGGGCCATGGAAGTGGAAGTGGGCGATGCGCGCATCCAGGTATTTGGTACCCGCCTGCAAATCGCACGCTATGCACACCATGACGAACTGGTAGTGGTCAGTGGCAAGGCAATGGTGGTCCAGGGCGGCGAGCAGCGCCTGGTCTCGGCCGGCGAGCGGGTGACGTTCGATGGCACGCGGATCGATAGCGTGCAAAAGGCTGATCTGAAGACCGCCGACAGTTGGCGCAACGGCCGACTGCGTGCCACCGACATGCCACTGGGGCAGGTGCTGGAACGCCTGGCGGGGTATCAGGGGGAACGCCTGTGGATACTCGACGAGCAAACCGTCCATCGGCGTGTAAGCGGCGATTTCAACCTCGACCGCCCTGCCGAAAGCCTTGCCGCACTGGCCAGCACCCAGCAATTACAGCTGCAGGGCGTGCTCGGGCATTGGCTGATCGTTCGCTAAGGGCGCCCCTGGCGGCTAAGTTTTTGAAAGCGTGCAAATTTTTTTTGAAATGAGTGTTGACAGAGGGGCATCACAAGGGAATAATGCGCGCCATTGGCTACATAGCTCAGTTGGTTAGAGCATAGCATTCATAATGCTGGGGTCCGGGGTTCAAGTCCCTGTGTAGCCACCAAACATGATAAAGGGCTTACCGAAAGGTAGGCCCTTTTTCTTTGCCTGCGAAAAAGTACGGCCTGTGGGGGCAGCCTTACAGGGCCGCGTCACATCAACGAACACCCGTCACGGCCACAGCCAGACCCAGCCCGATCAGTGCCACGCCGATCACCCGGTCTACCAGCCGCTGCCGCTCGATCATCGCCTTGCGCAGTGCCGTGCTGGAGAAGAACACCGCTACCAGGCTGAACCACACCCAATGGGCAAAGGACATGAACGCGCCATAAGCGAAGTCCAGCGCCAGCGGGCTACCCGGCTGGACCACCTGGGTGTAGGCGCTGATGACGAAGAGCATGGTCTTGGGGTTCAGGGCATTGGTTAGAAAACCTGTGCGCAGTGCCGCCCACACGCTGGCGCCGGTGTGCTGACCGATACCGTCGAGGCTGATTCGCGTGGCGTTGGTCAGCGATTTGTAGCCCAAGTAGATCAGGTAACCCGCGCCTACCACCTTCATGAACAGGAACAGCGATGGGCTCTGGCTGATGATCACGGCGATGCCCAGCACCGTGTACAGCACATGCACCTGCACGCCCAAGGCGATCCCCACGGCAGCCGCCAGCCCGGCCTTGCGACCCTGTGCATAACTGCTGCGAGTGACCATGGCGAAGTCGGCCCCAGGGCTGATGACGGCGAGGATAGTGAACAGGGCTACAGCGATGAGTTCAGTCATTGGCGGGTCTCGATTGGCGATGAAAATGCACAGACACGCCGATTATCCTGGGCTTATGGGCAGCGAAAAATCGATTTATAGTGGCGGTTATTCGATAGTTTTCCTCACAGAGGTGCAGTGCCTGGTCTGGCCTCTTTGCGGGGCAAGCCCGCTCCCACAGTGCATGTCTGTTATCGGTGGGCGCGGGCTTGCCCCGCGAAGAGGCCAGAACAGGCACCACAAAACCATGAAACTGCCTCCCCTCAACGCCTTCCGCTACTTCGACATCGCCGCCGAAACCGAAAGCTTCGTGCGCGCCGCCAAGCGCCTGCATGTCACTCACGGCGCGGTCAGCCGCCAGGTTCGGCTGCTTGAGGAAAGCCTCGGCATCGAACTGTTCGAGCGCCGCAACCGGGCCATTTTTCTCACCGCCGCCGGCCGCGCGCTGCAGGGCACCACCCAGGCCATGTTCGAACAGCTCGAAGGCGCCGTGCAGCGCCTGCAACAGCAGGCGCGCGACAATGTGCTGGTCCTCTCCTGCGAACCCACCATCGCCATGCGCTGGCTGATACCGCGCCTGCCCCGCTTCCACACCGCCCACCCCGACCTGCAACTGCACCTGGTGGCCGCTGGCGGGCCACTGGACTTCACGCGCAGCGGCGTCGATCTGGCACTGCGCCGCGACGACTTCCACTGGGACCGCCAACTCCATCACCGCAAGATCTGCGACGAATGGATCGGCCCGGTCTGCCGCCCTGGCGCCGTCACCGGCCTCGATGGCCAGCGCCTGCTGCACAGCCGCACGCGGCCCAGTGCCTGGCCCACCTGGCTGCGCCTGAGCGAGCAACTGGCCAGCCACACCGAGCGTAGCGACTATGAGCACTTCTACCTGTCGATCCAGGCCGCCAGTGCGGGCCTCGGCCTGGCCATGGGGTCAGCCTTGATGGTGCGCGACGAAATCGACAGCGGCCAACTGCAGGCCCCCTTCGGCTTCTTGCGCGACGGCTCTGCCTACCATCTGCTCAGCCCACATCCGCTGGACGATGGCGGCAAACGCCAGCGTTTCGCCGAATGGGTGATCGGCGAATGCCAGGCCTGTTTGGCTCACTTGGGCTTGATACAGAACGACGAGCCCGCACTGCCGTCGCCACCCCAGGTGCGGTAGCCGGCGGTGTCGATATGAATGCGACCTGACGGGTAGCGACCCAGGCCCATGTTCCAGGCCTGGCCATGTTGTTGCCAGAAACGGCACAGTGGATTGGGGTCGGCCCAGGCCGGCAACAGGATATCGACGGCGAATGCGCGGGTATGGGCGCTGTTGGCGGCGCCACCAGCACATCGGTTGAGGCCAGGATCACGGTAGGCCGAGACCACTTCGAACTGGCGCAGGATGCCTTGGCCGTCAAGGCTTTTGAGCAGTGAGAGGGTCGAGCGTACCGCTGGCCATTGGCTGGCAGGTGGCACTGCGAAAGGTGAAGCCCGGCACAGCCGCCAGTCCGAGGCCGAGCGAAGCAGTTGATGGATAGGCACCACCCCGTACAGGCGCGCATCCACCAGCATTTCGCGGAACGGGCGCGTCTGATGATCGCCAGCCCATTGGGCGAACATCCACAGGTCGCGGTCATCGGCGTGCGCCGCATTGATCACCCACATGCCCGCCGCCAGCAGTAGCCACTTCGCCCTTGTCATCCCTGCCCCCGGCTCAAGCCTCAAGACCTGCAATTAGGGCCGTTTTGCAGCCCATCACTGCGGTTCGTCGCCACGACAAACCCGCTCCCACAGGTATAGTGCAGTTCTTTAAAGACTCGCACCGCCCCCTTTACCAATTACTCCAACGCCCGCAACCGATACTGCGGCGGCAGTTGGGCAAACCCGCTGATGGTGGTGTCCAGGCTCTTCCAACGCCCGTCCTTGATGCCATAGATGCAGCCATGCACCGACAGCTCCTGCCCACGGTGCCAGGCGTTCTGCACGATGCTGGTGTGGGCCACGTTGGCGACCTGCTGGATCACGTTCAGCTCGCACAGGCGATCGACTTGCGCCTCTTCGGTTTCCAGCTTGGCCAGCTCGCCGCGCTTTTCGTAGTACAAGTCGCGGATCGAACGCAGCCAGCCGTCGATCAAGCCTAGCTGGCGGTCCTGCATGGCTGCGCGCACACCGCCGCAGCCGTAGTGGCCGGTGACCAGGATGTGTTTGACCTTAAGCACTTCGACGGCGTACTGGATCACCGACAGGCAGTTAAGGTCGGTGTGCAGCACCACGTTGGCGACATTGCGGTGGACGAACAGGTCGCCGGGCAGCATGCCAACGATCTCGTTGGCCGGCACGCGGGCGTCGGAGCAACCGATCCAGAGGAATTCCGGGGTTTGCTGACGGGCCAGCTTGGCGAAGAAATCGGGGTCACGCTGGGTGATGGCATCGGCCCAGCGCGCGTTGTTGTCGATCAGTTCCTGCAGGTCGTGCATGGTCTTGCCTCATCAGGTTGTACCTGTGTGACTGGACCTGCCCCTGCAGGGTCACTCTTCGAACAGGGTGCAGGCCATCACCAGGGCATCTTCGCGGCCGCCGGCGATAGGGTAGTAGTCGCGGCGGCGGCCGATTTCGTTGAATCCGTAGCGCTCGTACAACCGATAGGCCGACTGGTTGCTGGCACGCACTTCCAAAAAGCACTCGCGGCCATTGAGCTGATAGGCCCGCGCCATCAGGTGTTCGAGCAGACACAGGCCCAGGCCGCAACCCTGATTCTCGGGTTTGACGGTGATGTTGAGCAGGTGCGCTTCATCAATGATCACATTGATAACGCCATGGCCGACCTGCTGCTGGCCATCGAACATCAGCCACACTTCGTAGGACTTAAGCGCATCCTGAAAGATTCCCCGGGTCCAGGGATGACTGAACGCGGCATATTCGATCTTAAGCACGGCATCCAGATCCGCCTCGGTCATCGGGCGGAAACTGATCGAGTCACTCATTCAACGCTCTTCCAGCGCGCCATCAGCTGGCGCATGGCTTGCCAGACGTCCGCCTTGCGTTGCGGCTCGTCCATCAACAGTTCAAGGCCCGGCAAGGCCCAGGCATCGCCCAGGCCGTCGAGCTTCAGTGTTTGGTAGTAGGTTTGCGCATCGGTATTGCCGGCAAAACGCAGCGCAGGCAGCCCGATCAGCCACAAGCAACTGCAAGGGGCTTCTTCCAGGCGCGCCTGGATGAACCCCTGGACGAAATCACGTGCAGCGTCCGGGCCCTGGTCCATGTTGCCGCGCACCAGCAGCGGCCAGCGCACCGGTTCGCCGATGATCTGCGGGGCGTCGGGCAGGCCGGCGGCGCGCAACATGTCCTTGAGTAGCAGGTAGGACGGGTCGCGGCTCTGGAACGGCTGGCCCGTGGCCAGCTCCACCAGCAGCAGGCAGCTGCCGGCGCGCAGCAGCTGCAACGCGAAGCGTGGTGGTGGCACCGGCACCGGGCGCGGGGCCGGGGCCGGCTCTTCTGCCTCGACGGCCTTGGCCGCAGGTTTTGGAGTGCTGCCAGGACGTGGAATTTCGATTTTCGGGCGTTCGCCGGCGCGTGCCTGGGGCGCGATGGGCGCCGCGTTGGCGGCCGGCGCCGGCTTGACGTCGAAGTCGATGTCTTCGACCGGCCCCACCGGCAACAGCAGTTCGGGGCGTGACGGTGCGGCGAACGGCAGTTCGGCGCGCGGCAGCCAGTGCACCACTTGCATGGCGGAAAGGTAGGCGCGGCGACGGGGTTCGGTCAGCAAGGGACGGGTATCCGAGGGGCTAAATCAATCAAGCATTCTAACGCCGTTAGCATTCGCGTGCCGCAACTGGTCGGCGGATTTTTATTGGCTGTACCGGCCCTTTCGCGGGCAAGCCCGCTCCTACAGGGGCTGCGTCGCTGACAATACCGGCGGCAGGCGCCGAGATGCCCCCAGCAAAATAAGGGACATTTCTCATTACAGACCAAGGGGTGAAATCCTCCCCCCTGGATGCAGTACAATCGCCCCCTTTTTCTTGGCAACGAGTCGAAGCCAATGATCGAACCCAAGCGCGTCCTGCGCGCCCTAGCCGAACACTGGGCCCTGATCGAGCCGCTGTGCGAACGTTTCGACCAGGGCACCCTGAGCCTGGTCGAACTGCGCCAGCATGTGGCCCGCCAGCAGGTCGAAAGCACCCCGCAGGACATCACCCAACTACTCGACGTGTGGATCCGCCTGGATATCCTGGTCCCGGTAGCCAAGAGCCCGAACCGCTTCGAGCTCAACGCCCAGATCCACGACTTCCTCGCCTACCTGCGCCGCGAGCACCGCTTGGGCCTGTGCCTGGAGATCGAAGCCTACCTGCGCCACCTGGAGCGCCTCGCCGGGCATATCCAGGACGCCTTCGACAACCGCGACAGCGACGACCTGGCACGCCAGCTGCGCCTGCTCGACATGCGCGTGCGCGATGTGCTCAAGAAGCTCGACAACGACGAGCAGGCGCTGGTGGCCGTGGCCGAGCGGGCCAAGACCAGCAACCGCCAGATCCCGCTGCGCCAGCGCTATGCCGAAGTCCTCGCGACCTGGGACGAATACGTCGAGCCGATGATCCAGCTGGTAAACGCCGATGGCGCCTTCGAACAAGGCGTGCGCAAGGTCGAAACCGTGCTGCTGCGCCTGCTGGGCGAACAGGCGCGCCTGGGCCACCTGGTCGACGACGACATGCTGCTGCGCACCCACGCGCGTATTCTGGAAATGCAAACCAGCGCCCAGCTGACCTTGCGCCACGCCCGTGAACTGCTGCTGCCCTTGCGCGAAGAAGCGCGCCGGCACAACGCCGTGACCCGTGGCGCCGCGCTGGCGCTGTCGGTGATCCGCCGCAAGGGCATCGATGCCGTGCCGCAAGCGGCCATGCCGATGTTCACCCGGCCGCAAAGCACCTTCCTTGGCAGCGCCAGCCAGGTCGAGGCCTATGTTTACGCCTTGGCCCGTTTCGAGCCCAAGCCCGCGCGCTTCCCCAAGGCGCACAAGACCGACAAAGACCCATTGCCGCGCGCACCCCGTACGGTGAAGGAAATGCTCGAACGCTGCGAGCAGGCCCTGCCACTGCCAGACCTGATGGTCTGGCTGCTGGACCAGGAGCCCGAAGGCGCCACCGACGAACTGCTGTACTGGTTCTCGCGCCTGTCCCGTGAGAAGCGCTTCAAGCGCGAGCGCCTCGACCGCCGCGACTACACCACCCACGAACACCTGGTCAGCCTGCGCTCGTTCGCCCTGACGTCCAGCCGTGAAGACGTCGCCAGAACGACTGCCGAATCCAACGCGAGCCCAGCCAATGCATCTTGATCTTTCCGAACTGTCCCAGCTCGCGCCGATCTTCCGCGAGCTGTTCAAAGGTTTCCACGTCAGCCGCCGTGACCCGGAGCTGTACGCTCAGCTGTCGAACTTCCAGGACCAGTACCGTACCTTGTTCAAGGCCCTGGGCTTCGAGCTGGTATGCGACACCCGTGGTTTCTATTACTTCGTGCCCGAGCTTGCCGCCGCGCAGGTCAACAAAACCGCCCAGCGCCTGTCGTTGTTCACCTTCATCCTGGTCGAGCACCTGGCCGACCAGGGCCGTGACCCGATGGCCGTGCTCGACGGCGGCAGCATCGGCCGCGATGAACTGCCCTCGCTGCTGGACAAGTACCGCGACCTGTTCCTGCAGGCCGAAGTGCAAACCGTCGAAGAGCTCGAAGAAAAAATCCTGCGCCGCATGACCCAGCTCGGCTTCGCCCATGAGGAAGGCGGCATCTACCGCTTCCTGCCGCCGATGCACCGTTTCCTCGACGTCTGCCTGTCGGTCCAGCAGGACCGCGACCTGGCCGCCACCCTGCACAGTGACCTGCCTTTGCCCACGCCGGTACTGGTCGAGGAAGAAAGCCCGGAGCAACTCAACCGCACCGACGACCCGCTCGACCTTTCACCCTTCGACGGCGACGAGAGCGAAGAGGACGCCCTGGCCAGGGCCATCCGCGAAGAGCAACAGGAGATTGACGCATGAGCCAGGAACGCTACGGCATCCGCCGCTTTGCATTGCTCAACACCGCCGGTTACAGCCTCGGCCTGTTCCCGCTGGAACACCCGTTGTCGGTCTACGGCGCCAACAACCTGGGTAAATCGGCATCGATCAACGCCCTGCAGTTCCCGATCCTGGCGCGCATGTCCGACATGAGCTTCGGCAAGTACAGCCTGGAGCAGTCGCGTCGCTTCTACTTCGCCAGCGACACGTCCTACATTCTCTGCGAACTGAACCTGCCTCACGGCCCGCACGTGATCGGCGTGGTCGGGCGCGGCCCAGGTGGCGGTTTCGGCCACCAGTTCTTCGCCTACAAAGGCGAGCTGGACCTGGCCCACTACCAGAAGAACGACACCTGCCTGCGCCAGAAAGAGCTGTTCACCAACCTGGAGCGCCTGGGCCTGAAGGCCTACGAGCTCAAGCCCGACGAACTGCGCCGCCTGCTGGTCGGTGGCCACACTTCGGTGCCGCTGGACCTGACCATGATTCCGCTGCGCTCGACCAGCGAGCAAAGCCTGAAAACCTTCCGCGCGCTGTTCATCAACCTGCTGCACATGCGCGAAATCACCGCTGCCAAGCTCAAGCAACTGTTCCTCGACGCCTTCGAGCACAGCCTGCGCTCGGGCAGCGTCGACTACATCGCGGCCTGTGAAGAAGCCTTCCGCGACGTACGGCGCATGGAGCAGGACTACAACGCCCTGGTCGCCGCCGGCCCGTTGGTCGAAGCCCTGGCCGGTGGCGTGGCCCAGCGCGACATCCTGCGCGGCAAGCTGCACCGCCTTTCGCCGCTGCTCGACAACCTGCTGGGCACCTGGCAGGAATACGCCATGGCGCGCAAGGAAGAGTTGGTTATCCAGTCCGAGCATTACCGCGGCGAACAAGACCGGCTGCAGAACGACCAACGTGGCGGCACCCAGGAGCTGATGCGCCTGGAGCGTGAGATCACTGGCATTCAGCGCTGGCTCGGCGAGCTGTCGGTGCTCAAACACCGCTTCGCCCTGGTCGATGACGTCAAGGTGCTGGAGCAGCAGTTGCTGGCCGCCAAAGACGCCCACGACGAACTGGCCGGCGCCCTGGCCCAGTCGCGGCAGTTCTCTGCCGAAGACCTGGACGAGCGCGTACGCGACCTGGAAAAACGCCTCAAGCAGGTCCGTCAGCAGCTCGACCACGCCGACAACAACAGCTATGCCCGCCTGCGCGAAGAGTTCTCCCAACAGGATGTCGACCGCCTGATGCGCCTGTTCAACGGTGCGCTGTTCAGCCTGCCACTGGGCGAGCGCGGCATCGAGCTGGACGACAGCGACCTGTGGGTAAAGTCGCTGGAAGCGGTGCTCGACGGTTTCAAAGGCGAGCGCTTCGAAGCGCCCGGCCTGTCCATCGACCTCACCCACATCGACCCTCCAGCACTGCAGGCCCTGGCCGACCGCGCCGCCCTGCGCGACCAGAAAGAGCGCCTGGAAAAAGAGCTCAAGCAGCTCAAGACCCAGCAGGCCGTAGCCGCCGACCGCTCCGCCTCCAAGGCACAGACCGAGACCCTGTACCAAGCGGTACTGGATGCGCAGAAGGCATTGGAAGACTTCCGCCGCAGCGAAACCCTGGCGGCCGAAGAACCCGAAAAACTGGAGCACCTGTCGCAACTGGAAGCCGCTCAGGACGAGCTCAAGCGCTCCAGCGATGCCTTCACCGAGCGCGTCCAGCAGCTGTCGGCCAAGCTGCAACTGGTCGGCCGCCAGCTCGGTGACCTGGAGTCCAAGCAACGCACCCTGGAAGACGCCCTGCGCCGCCGCCAGTTGTTGCCGGCGGACCTGCCCTACGGCACGCCATTCATGGAAGCAGTCGACGACACCATGGACAACCTGCTGCCGATGCTCAACGACTACCAGGACAGCTGGCAGGGTTTGCAGCGGGTGGACAACCAGATCGAGGCGCTGTACGCCCAGGTGCGCCTCAAGGGCGTGGCCAAGTTCGACAGCGAAGACGACATGGAGCGCCGCCTCCAGTTACTGGTCAACGCCTATGCGCACCGCACCGATGAGGCCTTGACCCTGGCCAAGGCGCGCCGCGCCGCAGTCACCGACATCGCCCGGACCCTGCGCAACATCCGCAGCGACTACGACAGCCTTGAGCACCAGCTGGCCTTGTTCAACCGTGAGATCAACAAGCGCCAGGTATCCAACCTTCAGAGCTTCCGCGTGGTGCTGGCACCGAACAAGGAAGCGCTCAAGCACATCGACCAGATCATCCACAGCGCCGGCCAGTACGAAGAAGGCGAGACCCTGTCGGTGTTCGACCTGACCCAGAACTCCGACCAGGACCACAAGAACGAAGAGGCCAAGGAGTACCTGGCACGGCTGGTGGCGGCCAACCACAACCAACTGGGCCTCAAGGACCTGTTCGAACTGGCGTTCGAGATCACCAAGGTCAATGGCCAGCCGGTGATCCACGCCGACATCGACGGCGCTGCGTCCAACGGCACCACCATGACCATCAAAGCGCTGACCAACATGTACTTGTTGCTGCACCTGATGGACCGTGACCTGGCCGGGCGCATTCGCCTGCCGTACTACCTCGACGAAGCGGCAGACATCGACGAACGCAACCAGACAGCACTGCTGGAAACCAGCCTGCAGCTGGGCTTCGTACCGATTCTGGCGAGTGTAAAGCCGCAGGTGTCGGCCAAGGTGGCGATCGACCTGGAAGGTGGCAGCGGGCCGAATGGCATCTACATCGATGAGGCGGACTGGAAGTTCATCAGCCGGCTGGATGAGGTGCAGGTGGACGTGCGTGAGGATCAGGCCGAAGAACTCGCCTGATTGTTGTGAATTGGGGCTGCTTTGCAGCCCATTCGCGGGGCAAGCCCGCTCCCACAAGTTTTGCGCCAGCGGAGTATCTGTGGGAGCGGGCTTGCCCCGCGAATGGAGGCCAAAGGCCTCCCAGCATCTATCAGGCTATCAGTGAGCCCAAGGCAAGATCGGAATCGCCGTCACCGCATTCTGCGGGCTGCCCTCGATCATGCGGTCGCTGTACACCAGGTAAACCAAGGTATTGCGCTTCTTGTCGAGAAAGCGCACCACCTGCATGGTCTTGAACACCAACGAGGTGCGTTCCTTGAACACTTCCTCGCCGTCTTTCAACTCACCCTTGAAGTTGATCGGCCCCACCTGACGGCAGGCGATCGACGCCTCTGCACGGTCCTCAGCCAGGCCCAGACCACCCTTCACACCGCCCGTCTTGGCCCGCGACAGGTAACAGGTCACGCCCTCGACCTTAGGGTCATCGAACGCCTCGACCACGATGCGGTCGTTGGGTCCAACGAACTTGAACACGGTGGACACCTGGCCGATCTCCTCGGCACCGGCCAGCATCGGCAACGCCAACGCCGCCACAGCAATCATCCTTTTCAACATGTGCACTTCCTCAGACCAGAACCAGGTTGTCACGGTGCACCAGCTCGGGTTCCGCGCTGTAACCGAGCAGGGATTCGATGGCATCGGACGACTGGCCGATGATCTTCTGCGCTTCAAGCGCACTGTAGTTGGCCAGACCGCGGGCCACTTCCAGGCCGTCCGGGCCGACGCACACCACCATCTCGCCACGGCGGAAACTGCCCTGCACGGTCTTCACACCCACAGGTAGCAGGCTCTTGTTGGCCTGGCGCAGCGCCTGCACGGCACCGGCGTCGAGCACCAGCGTGCCGCGGGTCTGCAGGTGCCCGGCCAACCACTGCTTGCGCGCTGCAAGCATGCCGCGCTCAGGCGACAGCAAGGTACCCAGGCGCTCGCCTGTCTTGAGGCGGTCAAGCACGCGCTCGATACGGCCACCGATGATGATGGTGTGGGCACCCGAACGTGCCGCCAGGCGAGCCGCGCGCAGTTTGGTCTGCATGCCGCCACGGCCCAAGGCGCCGCCAGTACCACCGGCCACGGCGTCCAGCGCCGGGTCGTCTGCGCGGGCTTCATAGATCAGCTGGGCTTCGGGGTTGTTACGCGGGTCGGCATCGAACATGCCGTCGCGGTCGGTGAGGATCACCAGCAGGTCGGCCTCCACCAGGTTGGCCACCAGCGCAGCCAGGGTGTCGTTGTCGCCGAAACGGATTTCGTCGGTGACCACGGTGTCGTTTTCGTTGATCACCGGCACCACGCCCAGGTCGACCAGCGTGCGCAAGGTGCTGCGGGCGTTGAGGTAACGTTTGCGGTCGGACAGGTCGTCATGGGTCAGAAGGATCTGCGCGGTGTGCTTGCCGTGCTCGCCGAAGCTCGACTCCCAGGCCTGTACCAGGCGCATCTGGCCGATCGAGGCGGCCGCCTGCAGCTCGTTCATCGCGCTCGGTCGCGAGGTCCAGCCCAGCTGGCTCATGCCAGCGGCCACGGCCCCGGAAGAGACCAGCACCAACTCCACGCCTGCCTCACGCAGTGCGACCATCTGCTCGACCCAAACGGCCATTGCGCCGCGATCGAGGCCCTTGCCATCAGCGGTCAGCAGCGCGCTGCCAATCTTCACGACCCAGCGCTTGGCGCCCGTCACCTTGCTTCGCATCTTCTTCCAACCTATGTCGAATCTGTAGATACCGTAGATACAAAAACGCCGCTCCAGAGAGCGGCGTTTAGTGTACTGCAACCGGTCAGTCGCGCACGTAAATGATTTCTGGGCCGTCTTCGTCGTCCTCGAAATCATCGTCCCAACCGTCATCGTCGCCGATGTCGTGGACGCTCTTGACGCCAGTACGACGCAGGGTACGCGCGTCGTCCAAGGCCTGCAGCTGGGCACGGGCTTCGTCTTCGATGCGCTGGTCGAGGTCGGCCAGCTCTGCGGCGTAGGCCGGGTCGTTGGCCAGGCGGTCGGCGCGGTCTTCGAGGTAGCGCATGAGGTCGTGGCTGAGCTTGTCGGTGCCCTGCTTGGAAATGGCCGAGATCACGTAGACCGGGCCTTCCCACTGCAGACGCTCGACCACTTCCTTGACCCGCTCGTCACGCTCGTCGTCCATGACCATGTCGGACTTGTTCAGCACCAGCCAGCGCTCGCGCTCGGCCAGCGACGGGCTGAAGCGGGTCAGTTCGTTGACAATCACTTCGGCGGCATCGGCCGGGCTGCTTTCGTCCAGCGGCGCCATGTCGACCAGGTGCAGCAGCACACGGGTACGCGCCAGGTGCTTGAGGAAACGGATACCCAGGCCGGCACCGTCGGAAGCGCCTTCGATCAGGCCGGGGATGTCGGCAATGACGAAGCTCTTCCAGCGGTCGACGCTGACCACACCCAGGTTCGGCACCAGGGTGGTGAACGGGTAGTCGGCAACTTTCGGCTTGGCGGCCGATACCGAACGGATGAAAGTGCTCTTGCCTGCGTTCGGCAGGCCGAGCAGGCCGACGTCGGCCAACACCTTCATTTCCATTTTCAGGTCGCGCTGATCACCTGGCTTGCCCGGGGTGGTCTGGCGTGGCGCACGGTTGGTGCTGGACTTGAAACGGGTGTTACCCAGGCCGTGCCAGCCGCCTTGGGCGACCATCAGCTTTTGGCCAGGGGTGATCAGGTCACCGATCACTTCCTGGGTGGTGGCGTCGATCACCGTGGTGCCGACTGGCACGCGCAGGAACAGGTCTTCACCCTTCTTGCCGGTGCAATCGGTGCTGCCACCGTTGGCGCCACGCTGGGCCTCGTGGTGACGGGTGTAGCGGTAGTCGACCAGGGTGTTGAGGTTTTCGTCGGCAACCATGAACACCGAGCCACCGTCGCCGCCGTCACCACCATTGGGGCCGCCGTTTTCGATGAATTTTTCGCGACGGAAGCTCATGCAACCGTTACCGCCGTCACCGGCTTTGACTCGAATCGATACTTCGTCAACAAACTTCATTAAAACCGCCTCTCGCCTTCCGACGAGCTGAATACTTAAAAAACCTGAGGCTCTTGCAAAAATGAGCGCGGCGGCCCCGTACGACCGTAGAAACCAACG
The DNA here is from genome assembly GCF_058745025.1 of Pseudomonas sp. E1MeOHC2. Taxonomy (NCBI): domain Bacteria; kingdom Pseudomonadati; phylum Pseudomonadota; class Gammaproteobacteria; order Pseudomonadales; family Pseudomonadaceae; genus Pseudomonas; species Pseudomonas sp. E1MeOHC2. The sequence continues at coordinate 3,166,083 of NZ_CP196675.1, read as the reverse complement.
CCGGCAGCCCATACAAACAGCTTTGCAAGAGGCTCACCACAAACGAAAAAGCCCCGTCGCATGACGGGGCTTCTGGAGCGAGGTCGCGATTAAGCGGCGACGATGCTCACGTAACGGCGGTTGAACTCGCCTTTCTTCTCGAACTTGATCACGCCTTCGATCTTGGCGAACAGGGTGTGATCCTTGCCCATGCCAACGCCGTAGCCGGCGTGGAACTGGGTGCCGCGCTGACGGACGATGATGTTGCCGGCCTTGACGACCTGGCTGCCATACATCTTCACGCCAAGGCGTTTCGATTCTGAGTCGCGACCGTTACGGGTACTACCACCAGCCTTCTTGTGAGCCATGGTTCAATTCTCCAAATAAATTCAGGGGATCTAGGGGATTAAGCCTGGATGCCGGTGATTTTGATCTCGGTGAACCACTGGCGGTGGCCCATACGCTTCATGTGGTGCTTACGGCGACGGAACTTGATGATGCGGACTTTATCGTGACGGCCTTGCGAAACGACTTCTGCAACAACTTTAGCGCCAGCGACAACTGGTGCGCCGATGGTGACTTCTTCACCGTTGGCAACCAGCAGAACGCGATCGAAAGTCACGGATTCGCCAGTGGCGACTTCCAGCTTTTCGATCTTGAGGAATTCACCTTCAGCGACTTTGTACTGCTTGCCGCCGGTAACGATTACTGCGTAAGACATGGTATTTCTCCGATAATCCTGCTCACCCAGCGCTTTATATATTGAGTATTGGCTGGCATGGCTGCATGGGGCTGGAACGGCCCGGTGCAATTGCGTAAGGCAGGTGCTGCCCAGGAAGTTAGGGTGCGCGATTGTACGCAACCCCGGTTTTGCTTGCAAGTACCGCCCCGGCGGTGCGGGCACCGCGCCTTGACACACCGGGACCCGCGACCTAGCATGCCGCGCAACGTCAATGGAGCAGCCGATGCAACCCCAAACCTTCTACCGCGCGGTGGCTGATGATTTCAGCGCCGTCGACGAGATCATCAAGAAGCAGCTGACCTCGCGCGTGCCGCTGGTATCGAAGATCGGCGACTATATCACGTCGGCCGGTGGCAAGCGCCTGCGTCCCCTGCTGGTCCTGCTCTGTGGCAAGGCCCTGGGCCGCGAAGGCGATGACCTGCGCCTGCTGGCAGCGACCATCGAGTTCCTGCACACCGCCACCCTGCTGCACGACGACGTCGTCGACATGTCGGGCATGCGCCGTGGTCGTTCCACCGCCAACGCGCTGTGGGGCAACGCGCCAAGCGTGCTGGTGGGTGACTTCCTTTATTCGCGCTCGTTCGAAATGATGGTCGAACTGGGTTCGATGCCGGTCATGCAGATCCTCTCCAAGGCCACCCGCGTCATCGCCGAGGGTGAAGTGCTGCAACTGTCGCGTGTTCGCGATGCCAGCACCACCGAAGAGGTGTACATGGAGGTCATCCGCGGCAAGACCGCCATGCTGTTCGAAGCCTCGACCCACAGCGCCGCCGCGCTGGCCGGCGCCAGCGAAGCGCAGCGCGAGGCCCTGCGGACCTTCGGCGACCACCTGGGCGTGGCCTTCCAACTGGTCGACGACCTGCTGGACTACAAGGGCGACTCGCAGACCTTGGGCAAGAACGTCGGTGACGACCTGGCCGAAGGCAAGCCGACCCTGCCGCTGATCTACACCATGCGCGAAGGCACGCCTGAGCAGGCTGCACTGGTGCGCAAGGCCATCCAGAAAGGTGGCCTTGAAGACCTCGAGCAGATCCGTGCAGCGGTCGAAGCCTCGGGCGCGCTGGACTACACCGCGCAGATGGCACGTGATTACGTGGCCAAGGCCATCGAGTGCCTGGAAGTGCTGCCGGCCAGTGAATACCGCGATGCCCTGGTTGAGCTGAGCGAATTTGCGGTAGCGCGTACGCACTGACAGACCAAGTCGCCTTCTTCGCGGGCAAGCCCGCTCCCACAGGATTTTCGCCGATTCCTGTAGGAGCGGGCTTGCCCGCGATGCTTTTGCAAGGACAAAACACTTCCGGGACAAAACCTTATACAATATGCGCCTTTAACCGCCTGTCTGTTTAAGGAACCGAAGTGAGCACTTTGCCGCCCTGCCCCAAATGCAATTCCGAATACACCTATGAGGATGGCAGCCAGCTGATCTGCCCCGAGTGCGCCCACGAGTGGTCGGCCAACGGCGAGGCCGAAGCCGCCAGCGATGACGTGGTGAAAAAGGATTCGGTCGGCAACGTCCTGCAGGACGGCGATACCGTCACCGTGATCAAGGACCTCAAGGTCAAGGGCTCGTCCCTGGTGGTCAAGGTCGGCACTAAGGTCAAGAACATCCGCCTGTGCGACGGCGACCACGACATCGACTGCAAGATCGACGGCATCGGCGCCATGAAGCTGAAGTCCGAGTTCGTGCGTAAGGTCTGATTACACTGTGCGACGGGGCTACCTTCCGGGTGGCCCTGACAGATCCTGCAACAGGGTCAATGCACCGTCCGGCAAAAATACGCCAATAGACCCTTGCTATTTTGATAATAAGAATTATTCTCATTGGAACCGCTATCCAAGGAGAATAGCCATGACTTATCTGATCGACGCCTGGCTAGACCGCCCTCACCCTTACCTGCGCATCCTGCATCGCGAGACTGGCGAAGTCTGTGCCGTGCTCGAAGAAGAAGCGCTCGATGAACTGCGAGACCAGGGCGACCTGGACATGAGCGGGCTGAATTCGAGTGAACCTGGGGTGCTCAAGGAGCTGGTGCGGAATTTGTTTCTGTTCTGCTATGCGCGGGCATTGCGCCCTGGGGGGACAGACTGGAATTGATGTTTGCAGGCCCGGCCTCTTCGCGGGCAAGCCCGCTCCCACAGGTTCATCACTGGCCTTGAGTGCCGTGGCGATCCTGTGGGAGCGGGCTTGCCCGCGAATGGGCTAGAGCAGGTCTTACAGAACGTCGAGCAGCTCGACGTCGAACACCAGGACGCTGTGCGGCGGGATGCTGCCGACGCCTTGGGCGCCGTAGGCCAGCTCGCTCGGCACGTACAGGCGCCATTTGCTGCCAGCGTTCATCAGCTGCAGGGCTTCGGTCCAGCCAGCAATCACGCCACCTACCGGGAATTCAGCCGGTTGGCCACGGTCGTAGGAGCTGTCGAACACGGTGCCGTCGATCAGGGTGCCGTGGTAGTGGGTGCGCACGTTGCTTTCGCGGGTCGGCTTGGCGCCAGCACCGGCGGTCAGCACTTCGAACTGCAGGCCCGAAGCCAGGGTGGTGATGCCTTCGCGCTTGGCGTTTTCGGCGAGGAATTCCTTGCCAGCGCCAGCAGCAGCTTCAGCCTTGGCAGCAGCCTCGGCTTGCATGATGTCGCGGATGACCTTGAAGCTGGCCGACAGGTCGGCTTCGCTGACGCGGCTGTCGGCGCCGTTGAAGGCGTCGGTCAGGCCGGCCAGGATGGCGTCCAGGCTAACGCCTGGTGGCGGGTTGTCACGCAGTTGGCCGCCCAGCTGACGGCCGATGCCGTAGCTGACGCGCGTTTCGTCGGTAGACAGGTTGAGTTCGGACATGGTCGTGCTCCACTGCAGGGCGCAGTGAAGCCGCGCCCTTGATGAAAAGGGCGAGCAGCCTAGCACACTGGGGCGCCGGGAGCAGCTACCAGGCCGAGCGGTGAGAAATCGGCACTTTCAGGTCTTCTTCCGGGTGCGTGCCCATGCCGCACATTTCGTCCTGCACTGACCAGTGCAACAGGTTCAGCGACAGCAATGGCAGGGCTTTGAGCAGGTCACGTGCCTCCTCCACGGAATGCACGCGCAAGCGTTGCCCATGGCTGTCGGAAAGCGGGTGCGCACGGCCCTTGACCCGGGCCTCCAGAAGATAATCACCACCTTCGATGGCGATCAAATTGAGTTCGTCGACATGGCCAACCCTGGCCTCGGTATTGAGCTGATGCAGGTTCATGAGAACACCTCGCAGCGGGAACCGCGCATGAGTGCTCATTTTTTGTACAGCGGCTAGGAATACACAAGGTAAAACTGACGCCACTCGTCAGTTTTACCCCTTGGCGGACTCAGTGCTTGGTGAGCTTGTCCAGGTAGCCCATGCAGAAGGCCGACACCACGAAGGTCATGTGGATGATCACGTACCACATCAGGTAGTCGGTGGAGATGTTCTGTGCATCCATGAACACCCGCAGCAGGTGAATGGACGAAATGGCCACGATCGAGGCGGCAACCTTCATCTTCAGCGAAGAAGAGTCCATCTTGCCGAGCCAGTTGAGCTTCTCTTTGCTGTCGTCGATGTCCAGTTGCGAGACGAAGTTCTCGTAGCCGGAAATCATCACCATCACCAGCAGGCCGCCCACCAGCGACATGTCGATCAACGACAGGATCACCAGGATCAGGTCGGCTTCGCTCAGGGCAAACACGTTGGGCAGAACGTGAACGACTTCCTGGAAGAACTTCAGGGCCAGGGCCAGCAAGCCGAGGGACAAGCCGAAATAGATAGGGGCGAGCAGCCAGCGCGAGGCATACATCGCGTTTTCGAGAATACGTTCCATGGAGGGTAAGGGACTCGTCAGGTGACTAAAAAAGCGACGGCGAGTATAGCCAGCCACCTGTTACAGCAAAAGCTGAATCGAATGGGGGCCGCTTGGCGGCCCCAACCCCCAATCAACTTTCAGGATGAAACTGATAGTCCCCCAGGTTGCGGCAGCGCTCGCCATTGATCCGACGTAGCTGCGCCTGCAGGTGCAGGCACCAGATCTGCGGGTCTTCGGCAACCTGATAGCCATGTAACGTGAGGCTGTCGACGATGGCATTGAGCACCGACTCGGCTACCAGCGGCCCGTGAAAAGGCCCCTGGGCCTTGATGGCCGAAGGTTGTTCACCGGCCATGCCGGCGGCGAACAGCAGCGTCCACATACCGTTGTCACCGGCCAGTGGGCGAATGCTGCATTCGATGCGGGTCACCAGGCCCAGGCACTGGCGAGTAAGGCTGAGGTTGCGCATGGCCGCGTCCCCTCCAATGAGCCCTGTTCAGCCCGAAACCCTCAGGCTGTTTCCATCCTGAACCCTGATACCGTCCTAAGTACTAGCATATAGGCTCCAGCATAGAAGAACAGCCCAGAAAGATGGAAAACCGGCGCTGAACGGTAGCACATCGCCGCCAGCGCCGATTTATTGACTCAGGCGGGTTTGGCCTGCGCAATTATCTCCTCCAGGCGCTCCTTTTCCGCCTCTTTGATGTCTTCTTCGCTGATCATTTCGGCGATTTCACGCAGGCGTTCCACCACGCGAGCATTGACGCTGCCCTCGGTGAACTCGCCCTTGTCGTCCGCCACCCCGGCCTCCTCGCCCACCAGCAGGCTCAGCGCCTCGTCAGCCTGGCTGACCGCGTAGACGTGGAACTGCCCATTTTCGACCGCCTGCAGCACCCGCTCGTCGAGCATCAACGTAGCGACGTTGGCGCGCGGAATGATCACCCCCTGCTCGCCGGTCAGGCCGCGGGCCTCGCACAGGCGGAAGAAGCCTTCGATCTTCTCGTTGACCCCACCCACCGCCTGCACTTCGCCGAACTGGTTGATCGAGCCGGTGATGGCGAAGCACTGCTTGAGTGGCGTGCGCGACAACGCCGAGATCAGCGTGCATGCTTCGCCCAGCGACGCACTGTCACCGTCCACGTAGCCGTAGGACTGTTCCAGGGCGATGCTCGCCGAAATCGCCAGCGGGAATTCCTGGGCGTAGCGGCTACCCAGGTAGCCCGTGAGAATCATCACCCCCTTGGAGTGGATTGGCTGGCCCAGGTTGACCTCACGCTCGATGTCGACGATGCCGCTGCCGCCGGGGTAGACGGTGGCAGAGATACGCGCCGGCATGCCGAATGCCGAATCACCCACTTCCAGCACCGTCAGACCGTTGCACTTGCCGATGGCCGCACCTTCGGTGTCGATCAGGATGATGCCGGCGAGCATGTCGTCCAGCACCCGCTGCGAAACACGCCCGGTGCGGGTGGCCTTGGCCTTGAGCGCGCGCTCGATGTGCCCGGCGTCGGTCATCTCGTCGCTGGCCAGCTGGCGGATGAAGTCGGCCTCGCTGACCAGCTGGAACAGGTCACCGATGCGTGCCGACAGCCGCGACTGGTTCTCCGCCAGCCGGGCGCTGTAGGTGGCCAGGCGCGCCACGGCGTCGCTGGTCAGCGGCGCCATGCCTTCTTCGTTGGTGCGGGTGCGCAAGAGCTGGGCGAATTGCTCCAGGTTCTCGTCGACCATGGGCATGTCTTCGTCGAAGTCCACCAGCACCCGGAACATTTCCTGGAAGTCCGAATCGTGGTCCTGCAGCGCGTAGTAGAGCTGACGCGAGCCAATGATCACCAGTTTGACGTTAAGCGGGATCATTTGCGGCGTCAGGCTGACGCTCGCCACCCGGCCCAGCTCACCCAGCGGCGACTCCATCTTCAGCTTGCGCGACTGCAGCGCACGCTTGAGGGCATCCCAGACGAAGGGCTCGCCGAGCATCTTCTCGGCTTCCAGGATCAGGAAGCCACCGTTGGCCCGGTGCAAGGCCCCCGGACGCAACTGGCGGTAGGAGGTGTACAGCGCGCCCTGGTCGGTGCTGTATTCGATCCGGCCGAACAGGTTGTCGTAGGTCGGGTGCGGCTCGAACACCACTGGCGCACCACCATCGTGGTGATGACCGACCACCAGGCTCGGCGCGTACTGCTCTTCGAGCATCTTGCGCGCCACGGCGTCGGTCTTGCTGTCATCGACCAGTTGCTCGACCACGGTGCGCAGCAGGTTCAACTGCACCGACTGCAGGTAGGCGCAAACGGCCGCGTTCTCGGCGTACTTTTCCGACAGCGGCGCCAGCAGCGGCTGCAGGGCCAGGGTAATGGTTTCTTCGTTGAGATGACGCAGCTGGTTGTTCGACTCACGCTTCCACTGTGGCAGGCTGGCCAGCTCTTCGTTGAGGCGCTCCTCAAGCTCGGCGATATCCTCGTGGAACCTTTCACGGACTTCTTCGGGCAGTTGCGCGAACTCGGCCTCGTCCAGCGCCTTGCCTTCGGCCATCGGGGTGAAGGCGACGTTGCTGGCGTCGCGGTACAGGGCCACGTCTTTCTCCAGCGAGGCCCGCTCGATCACATCCAGGGCGCGGTCATAGCGCTGGTTGAAGGTGCGGTCGATGGCGCCCTTCTTCTGCTGGTACGACGGGTGCTCGAACACCGCCGGGAAGGTCGACAACAGGTTGTCGATCAGCCCGTTCATGTCGGCGATGAACTCACCGGCGCTGCCCGAGGGCAGTTCCAGGGCACGCGGTTCGCGGGTGTCCTCGTAATGGTTGACGTAAACCCAGTCGGCTGGGGTGTGCTGGCGCTTGCCCTCGGCCTTGAGGTAGCGCTTGACGAACGAGAAGCGGCCCGTGCCAGGCTCGCCCATCACATACACGTTGTAACCAGGGCGAGGCATGGCCACGCCGAATTGCAGGGCCTCGACTGCTCGCTCCTGGCCCAGGACGCCTCGAAACGGCTCCAGATCGTCGGTGTGGGTAAAAGCAAACTGCTCGGGGGAAAAACGCCGGGTCAGGGCTTCAGGCGCAAGACGCAGGCGCGCAGCGACAGGATCGGGCATTGGGTTTCCTTACTTCGGCGGGGCGGATACGCAGCATTCTGGCGCTGCCCGCGCGCGCCTTGCAAGGCCGGGCGGGACTTTATGTCGCAGTCGCGATAACGCAGGCCTTCGGGCAAATTTTTCGCAATCAACAACGCAACCTTTAGATCGTGCCTAAACTCCAAACTGCGCGGGTGGGTGAAATGCTTTCCCGACCTGGCAACCGAGTTGCCAGAAACCCTGACCCTTGGTTAAGACAAATAGAGAACAAATGCTATGAAACGGATTCTTCTGGGTACTCTGTTCACCGTGGTCTCTCTCAACGCCATGGCCGAAGCGCCTGGCGGCCCGAACTGCGGCTGGGGCAACATGCTGTTCGAAGGCCAACGCGGTACTCCGGCCCACTTCCTGGCTTCCACCACCAACGGCACCTCCGGCAACGCCACCTTCGGCATGACCTCTGGCACCAACGGCTGCTCCACCAAGGCTTCGCTGACCTATGGCGGCAAGTCCTGGTTCGCCATGAACGGCATGATGAACGAGCTGTCCGAAGACATGGCCATGGGCAAGGGCGAGGCGCTGACCACCTATGCCGTGGTACTGGGTGTGGCGCCTGAAGACCGCACCTACTTCGAGTCGGTCACCCACCAGCACTTCAGCCAGATCTTCAGCAGCGCCGACGTGACGGCCGAAACCGTGCACAGCAATACCCTGGCCGTTCTGAAGAACGATCCACGCCTGGCCAAATACGCCACCGAGGCTTAAGCGCAGCATCCCCGCCCCCCTGTCGGGGCGGGTTTCGCCCTTTCTTTCGGCATCGTAAAGAAGTAGTTGCCCGATATGCTCAAACGCCTCGCTTACCTGGCGCTGTGTGCCTGCGCCCCTGTTCATGCTGCGCCTGCGCTGGATGAAGGCCGTATTCAGCAACTGGCCAGTACCCCCTACTGGATCGCCCTGGGCCACTACGAGACCGCCAAGCTCGGTGGCTGGCGAAGCTATGTGGACGACACCCAGTTCTTTCTCGCCGAGGATGGCGCGCACCACCCGGACCAGGAGTTACGGGCCACGGTGCAGGCGCTGTATGCGCCGGCCAGCCTGGGCGACAAGCATGCCCAATGCGTCTTTCCGGCCCGCACCCGCTGGCTCAAGGAGCAACTGGGGCTGACTGACCTGCCACAGCCCGACTGCCAGGAATTCAAGACCTGGTACGCCTCGATCGACCCGCACAGCGCCGCGCTGATCTTCCCGGCGGCCTACCTGAACAGCCCGTCGTCGATGTTCGGCCACACACTGCTGCGCATCGACCAGTCCAACACCCGCAGCGACGACACCACGCTGCTGAGCTACGCGATCAACTTCGGTGCCTATATCGAAGGCAGCGACAACAGCATCCTGTATGCCTGGAAGGGCCTGATGGGCGGCTACCCAGGCCTGTTCGCGTTGATGCCTTACCAGGAGAAGCTGTCCGAGTACCGCAGCCTGGAAAACCGCGACCTGTGGGAGTACCAGCTGGACCTCACCCCGCAAGAGACCGGGCGCATGGTCGAGCATGTGTGGGAGCTCAAGCAGATCCAGTTCGACTACTTCTTCTTCGACGAGAACTGCTCCTACCGCCTGCTGGAACTGCTGCAGGTGGCCCGGCCCAGCCTGGACCTGACCTCGCAGTTTCCGCTGACCGCGATCCCTACCGACACGGTCAAGGCCGTGCGCCAGTCTGGCCTGGTGTCCAGCGTCAACTACCGGCCTTCACGCGAGCGCGAACTGCTGGCCCGCGCCGAACCGCTCGATCATCACGAAAAGCAGCAGGTGCTGGCTGTCAGCGCCGATACCGCACGGCTACAAAGCCCCGAATTCACCGCCCTGCCCCGCGAGCGCCAGGCGCTGGTGCAAGATGCCGCCTACCGCCTGGAGCGTTACCGCGCCAACGGCCAGGCGCGCGATCCGGGCCAGGCCACGCGCAGCTTCGAGCTGCTGCGGGCGATCAACCGCAACCCGCCGCCTGCGCTGGATATCGAGCGCCCGGGGCTGCCCGAGGATGGCCATGACTCACGCACCTGGCAGCTGGGTGTCGGTACGCGGGAAGACCGTGCCTACGCCGAGTACGGCCTGCGCATGGCCTATCACGACCTCAACGACAACGCCTACGGTTTCCCGCTGGGTGCGCAGATCGAGATTCTGCAGCTTAAAGTGCGCCAGTACGAAGGCAATGACTGGCAGGTACAGCGCCTTGACCTTGCCACCATCCGCTCCCTGACGCCGCGTAACGAATTGCTCAAACCCTGGTCATGGCAGGTGACCGGCGGCCTGGAGCGGGTACCCGGCAAGCATGACGACGAGGTGCTGGTGAGCCATGTGAATGGCGGCGCCGGCGGTACCTGGCAACTGGCCGATGGCCTGCTGGGCTTTGCTCTGGGCACAGTGCGGGTCGAGCACCACAACGACTTCGCCGAGTTCATCGCCCCGGCAGCGGGGTTCAACAGCGGGCTGCTGTGGCGCAACGGGCTGGGCAACCTGACGCTGGAGGCGAAGGGGGACTTCTTCACCAATGGCGAGGTGCGGCGCAGCGTGAGCCTGAACCAGCAATGGGAAATCAGCCGCAACCTTGGCCTGCGGTTAAGCGCTTCGCGCGAATTCAGCCACCTGGCGACGGCGCAGAACGAGGTGATGCTGGAGCTGAAGTGGTACCACTACTGACTCTTTGACACTGTTTTGACAGCTCGCCGACAAATCGCCACCTAGACTCTCCAGCATCAACCGGAGGGTCTAGTGGTCATGTCGCGGTACTGGTTAGGCCTGTGCATTGCCTTTTTGCTGTCAGGGTGCGAAACCACCCACGAACAGATGCTCAACCACGGTTACCCCCCCGCCTACGCCGATGGCTTCCAGGATGGCTGCAGCAGTGGCCGCCAGGCGGCTGGGCTGATGGTCGGGGACTTTCGCAAGGACGTGCCGCGTTACCTGCACAACCGCCAGTACGAAAGCGGCTGGGACGATGGTTTTCGCCAGTGCCACGCCCTGCAGAACAGCGAAGACCAGCGTGAATACCGCGACCGCTACTGGGACCAACGCGACCGTGACTGGGAGCACGAGAAGGACCGCGATGCCGCACGGGCCTATCGCCACAAGTAGGTCGTAAACTGACATCCCTTGAAACCGGCGGCCTGCCATCATGGTCTCCTGCACAAGGAGGCCACCATGAGCCGAGCGTTCGTCAACGAAGACCAGGCCGCCGCCCAGGCCGACCAGCCGGTGGAGCGGCGTGTCAGCGAGCAACCCAACTACGTCACCGCCCTGGGCCTGGCGCAATTGCAGCAACGGGTGGCCGAACTCAACACAGTGCGCAGCCAGTTGCAGGCCCAGGGCGAGCATGCAGACAAGCAGCGCCTGGCCGATGCCGAACGCGACCTGCGCTACTTCAGCGCACGGGTGCAGAGCGCCCAGGTGGTGCCTGCCGCAACCTCGCAAGACAAGGTGCAGATTGGTAGCCGGGTGAGGTTTGTGGATGAACAGGGCCAGGCGCATGAGGTGCAACTGGTGGGCGAAGATCAGGCCGATGCGGGCCGCGGGTTGATCAACTGGGGCTCGCCACTGGGGCGGGCGTTGTTAGGCGCGGGGCCGGGGGATGAAGTGGTTTGGCGGCGGCCGGTGGGGGATCAGATGATCGAGGTGGTCGCCATCGAGGGTGAGGTTTGAGGGCCTTGGGGCTGCTCTGCAGCCCATTCGCGGCACAAGGCCGCTCCCACACAGGTTGGACTGCCCCCAAGAAGTTGGACACCAATCCAACCCTTGGGGGCAGTCCACAGGTTGTGGGAGCGGCCTTGCGCCGCGAATGGGCCGCAAAGCGGCCCCAACAATCTTGAATCAGACCACGCCCTGCGCCAGCATGGCATCCGCCACTTTCACAAAGCCGGCGATGTTCGCGCCCTTGACGTAGTTGATCGTGCCATCCGCCTCTTCACCGTAGTGAACACACGCATGGTGGATCGACTGCATGATGTTGTGCAGCTTGCTGTCCACTTCACCGGCCGTCCACAGCAGGCGCATGGCGTTCTGCGACATCTCCAGGCCCGACACGGCCACGCCACCGGCGTTGGATGCTTTGCCCGGGGCGTACAGGATGCCCGCGTCCAGGAAGATATCCACAGCTTCGAGAGTGGTCGGCATGTTGGCGCCTTCGGCGACGCAGAAGCAGCCGTTGCGCAGCAGCGTGCGGGCGTCTTCGGTGTCCAGCTCGTTTTGCGTGGCGCATGGCAGGGCGATGTCGCACGGCAGGCTCCACGGGGTCTGGCCCTTGCGGAACTCCAGGCCGAACTCGCCCGCCAGCGTGCTGAGGCGGCCACGCTTGACGTTTTTCAGCTCCATCACGGCGTCCCACTGGGCGTCGGTCAGGCCGGCTTCGGCGTACAGCGTACCTTCGGAATCGGACAGCGAGATGACCTTGCCGCCCAGGTCCATGACCTTGCGCGCGGCATACTGGGCCACGTTGCCAGAGCCGGAAACCGCCACACGGCGGCCATCGATACGCAGGTCACGGCGCTTGAGCATTTCTTCAGCAAAGTACACACAGCCGTAGCCGGTGGCTTCCGGGCGGATCAGGCTACCGCCGTAGGTCATGCCCTTGCCGGTCAGCACCGAGGTGAACTGGTTGGCCAGGCGCTTGTACTGGCCGAACATGAAGCCGATCTCGCGGGCACCCACGCCGATGTCACCGGCAGGTACGTCGATGTCGGCACCAATGTGGCGGTACAGCTCGCTCATGAATGCCTGGCAGAAGCGCATGACTTCCGCGTCGCTCTTGCCCTTGGGGTCGAAGTCCGAGCCGCCTTTACCGCCGCCCATGGGCAGCGAGGTCAGCGAGTTTTTGAACACCTGCTCGAAGGCCAGGAACTTGAGCACACCCAGGTTCACCGACGGGTGGAAGCGCAGGCCGCCCTTGTAAGGGCCGATGGCGCTGCTCATCTGGATGCGATAGCCGCGGTTGACCTGGACCTTGCCCTGGTCATCGACCCACGAAACGCGGAACAGCACGGCGCGCTCGGGTTCGACCATGCGCTCCAGGATACCGGCCTGCAGGTAGTGGGGATTGGCTTCGAGGAACGGCCAGAGGGTGCGCAAGACTTCTTCCACTGCCTGGTGGAACTCGGGCTGGGCAGGATCGCGTTGTTTGAGGCGCGCGAGGAAATTATCGACAGATTCGATCATGGTAGACATCTCACCAAGAGGATTGGACTTATTGGTTTTTTTTCGAATGTACCAAGAAGCAATCGCACGAGAACAGGGCGGAATGTCGTTTTTTTGAAATTATTTGGTGCGTTTTATATAAGTGTATACAAACCATCAATAAATTTGTTAGCAGGAATGGCCTCTTCGCGGGGCAAGCCCGCTCCCACAGGGCCCTGTGCATACGGGTGATTCTGTGGGAGCGGGCTTGCCCCGCGAAGCGGCTAACACCGATTTTATGCCAGGCACAAAAATGGGGCCCCTGAGGGCCCCATTCTTGTGCAACGCTAAACCCGCTTACTGGGCCAGCTTCTTGTGCCGTACACGGTGCGGCTGGGCAGCAGCATCGCCGAGGCGCTTCTTGCGGTCGGCTTCGTACTCGGTGTAGTTGCCTTCGAAGAACATCACGTTCGAGTCGTCTTCGTACGCCAGGATGTGAGTGGCCACACGGTCCAGGAACCAACGGTCGTGGGAAATCACAATGGCGGCGCCCGGGAAGTCCAGCAGGGCTTCTTCCAGGGAACGCAAGGTTTCGACGTCAAGGTCGTTGGACGGTTCGTCGAGCAGCAGGACGTTACCGCCCTCCTTCAGGGTCAGGGCCAGGTGCAGACGACCACGCTCACCACCGGACAGGTCCTTGACGAACTTCTGCTGATCGCCGCCCTTGAAGTTGAAGCGACCCACATAGGTGCGCGACGGGATCTCGTAGTTACCGATACGGATCTGGTCGGAACCGTCGGAGATCTGCTGGAACACGGTCTTGGAACCGTCCAGGTCTTCGCGGCTCTGGTCGACGCAGGCCAGTTGCACGGTTTCGCCGATTTCGATGCTGCCCGAGTCCGGCTGCTCTTTGCCCATCAGCATGCGGAACAGGGTCGACTTACCGGCGCCGTTACCACCGATCACGCCGACGATGGCGCCTTTAGGCATGGCGAACGACAGGTTGTCGATCAGCACGCGGTCGCCATAGCCTTTGGAAACGTTCTTGAACTCGATGACCTTGTCACCCAGGCGCGGGCCGGCCGGGATGTAGATCTCGTTGGTCTCGCTGCGCTTCTGGAATTCCTGCGATTGCAGTTCTTCAAAGCGCTGCAGACGGGCCTTGGATTTGGACTGGCGGGCCTTGGCCCCTTTGCGCACCCACTCCAGTTCCTCTTTCATGGCTTTTTCGTGGGCGCTCTGCTGCTTGGATTCCTGCGCCAGACGGTCCGACTTGGCCTCCAGCCAGCCCGAGTAGTTGCCTTCGTACGGGATACCGGCGCCGCGGTCCAGTTCGAGGATCCAGCCGGCGACGTTGTCGAGGAAGTAACGGTCGTGGGTAATCGCTACCACGGTGCCGGGGAAGTCGTGCAGGAAGCGCTCCAGCCAGGCCACCGAGTCGGCATCCAGGTGGTTGGTCGGTTCGTCGAGCAGCAGCATGTCGGGGGCCGACAGCAGCAGGCGGCACAGGGCCACACGGCGCTTTTCACCACCGGACAGGTGTTCGATTTTCGCGTCCCAGGCCGGCAGGCGCAGGGCGTCGGCGGCGACGTCCAGTTGGCGCTCGAGGTTGTGGCCATCGGCAGCCTGCAGGATCGACTCAAGCTTGGCCTGCTCGGCGGCCAGCTTGTCGAAGTCGGCATCGGGTTCTGCGTAGGCGGCGTAGACCTCGTCCAGGCGAGCCTGGGCGTCCTTGATCACACTGACCGCTTCCTCGACCACTTCACGCACGGTCTTGGCTGGGTCGAGTTGTGGTTCCTGCGGCAGGTAACCGACGTTGATGTCGGGCATCGGACGGGCTTCGCCGTCGAATTCCTTGTCGACGCCCGCCATGATGCGCAGCAGGGTCGATTTACCCGCGCCGTTCAGGCCGAGTACGCCGATCTTGGCGCCTGGGAAGAACGACAGGGAAATGTTCTTGAGAATTTCGCGCTTCGGCGGCACGACCTTGCTCAGCCGATGCATGGTGTAGACGTATTGAGCCAAAACCAAGCCCTCTAAATAGGTAAAGACATCGACGAACGCCCGGCAGTGGGCCAGGGGGATGTGTTTACGGGGTGTCATTGAACAAAGTCGACCATTCTACGCCAACGCACGGCGTTGCATAGGAGGGTCGGGTGGGGGGATCAACAGGGGCCGCTGTGCGGCCCATTCGCGGGGCAAGCCCGCTCCCACTGGTCCGTAAGTTCGCACAGTACCTGTGGGAGCGGGCTTGCCCGCGAAGAGGCCAGAACTGACCTTAAAAAGCTCAGACGTGACGCTGTTTAGCCTTGCCCCGCGGCAACCGGCAACGGTCGCCCTGCTCGGCCAGGCGCGCGGCCCAGGCAGCCTTGACGCTCATCCCGCCTTTGCGGGCAGGCTGTTCAACGGCCTTGGCCGGCTGCGCAGCAGGCGCACTGACAACCTTGGCAGCCGGCTTGGCCGCGACCGCTGTCACTGCCGCCTCTGCCGGTGCTGCCGCCGCCTTGGCGGTCTTGCGCAGTTCGGCCAGCGACGGGGCCTTGCTTTTCGAGGCGGCTGCCGCCTCGGGTTTGACCAGCGAACGCTGGCACGACTTACAGGATACGTCCGTGGTCACGGCAGTGCTGACAAGGGTCTGACTGCTGCGCCCACAGGCGGAATCGAGGCCATTGGAGGAAAAGTGAGTAACCAAAACCGAACATCTCCGAAGCGTTGTCATTGAAGCGGGCGGCATTCTCGCACAGGTTGCAGGGGCTTGCAGAACCACGGGCCGCCACCACGACCGTCGGCAGGGCGAGCACCACCGCACAACTGGACTGGCACTTTGCCACAATCCTAGGCATGCTAGCCCGTTTCGGGTGTCCGGCCTTATAGTGCGCCACCGCGGTCTGGCAACCAGACACCGGCACCCAGGTGCATGATCAATCCCTGCCATCGCCAGCCCAATCGCAGGACCAACGCTTGACCAATCTCTCTCAACCGTCGTCGCTGCGTCCCACGCCAATGGCTCCCGTCGCGTCCCTGCGCGGGTCGATCAAGGGTGCGCTGGCCCTGTTGGCCCTGATTCTGCTGGGGCTGCTTTTGTGGCAGCTGTTCGCCCAGTTCCGCCATACCCAGGCCGACCTGCGCAAGCAGAGCCTGGAAGCCACCGCCGAGCTGGCCGACCACCTCGGCCTGAACATGGCGCTGAAGGCCCAGCAGGCCGTGAATGTGGTGCAGCCCTACGTCAATGCACCGACGCCTGCGGCCCTGCCCAGCTTGCTCGACACCCTGCGCCAACGCCTGCCCGCCCTGCGCGACATGGCCTGGCTGGACCCCTCCGGGCAGATCCGCGCCGACAGCCTCACCAACAGCCCAGACCGCCAACTGATTGACGAGCTGCTCACGCTGAACCAAGGGCGCCCTTACTTCTTCGCCAATGCGGCGGACAACAGCACCATTTACCTGTTGCTGCGCCAATCCGCCGAGCAAGACCGCGGCTATTGGCTGTTGCGCCTGTCGCCAGCCTACTACCGCACCCTCACCGTGCACCTGGACAGCCCAGGCCACCCGTTGTGGCTGCTGGAAAACAGCCGCAGCGGCGCGGTGCTGGACCGCCATGCCACCGCCCAGGCCAGCCCGGCGCCGCTGCAGAGCGTGATGCTGGCCTTTATCGACAACAGCACCTGGCAACTGCGCGGCCTGTTCGACGCCGAGCGGGCCCAACAGAAGTTGCTGCCGGCACTGATCGGCAAGTGCCTGCTGGTGTTGTTCTGCGCCCTGCTGCCGGTGCTGGCGCTGATCAACATGCGCCGCCGCCAACGCGCGCTGCAAGAAGACCGCCGGCGCTATCAGGAAATCTTCGAGGGCACCGGCGTCGCCCTGTGCGTGCTCGACCTCTCCAGCCTGCCCGGCCAGCTCGACCGCTACCACCTGCGCAATCGCGCAGCACTCAAGCACAGCCTGGCCCTGGACCCGAACCTGCGCCGCGCGCTGCTGCAAGAACTGAAGATCACCGAGATCAACCAGGTGGCGCGCCAGTTGCTCAACGTCGAGTGCCACGAAGGTGCCTGGCGGCGACTGATCGATGGCAGCGGCGATGGCCGCGACAGCATCGGCATGCAGCTGATTGATGCACTGATCGAACAACGCTCGCTGCTGGAGCTGGAAGTCCGCCTGCCGGCACCACTGGGCGGTGAATTGCACCTGTGGCTGATGGCCCGCCTGCCGCTGCAGCGCCGTGACTACCAGGCGGTGATCCTCAGCATCAGCGACATCACCAGCCGCAAGCAGGTGGAGTTGTCGTTGCTCGAACGCGAGAGCTTCTGGTCGGACGTGGTGCGTACCGTGCCCGACCAGCTCTACGTGCAGGACGTGCCCACCCAGCGCATGATCTTCAGCAACCGCCACCTCGGCCAGACCCTGGGCTACAACCGCACAGAGCTGGCGCAGATGGGCGACCGGTTCTGGGAATTGCTGCTGCACCCTGAAGACGCCACGCACTTCGAGGCACTGCGCCAGCATCAGCGTGAAACCGGCCACGCCCAGCCGCTGCATTGCCAACTGCGCTTCCGTCACCACGACGGTGGCTGGCGTTGCTACGACATCCGCGAACAGGTGCTGACCCGCGACAACGATGGCCAGGTGACCCGCATCATCGGCGTGGGCAAAGACGTCACCGTGCAAATCGAGGCCAGCCAGTCGCTGCGCGACAGCGAACAGCGCTACCGCATGCTGGCCGAAAGCATCAGCGACGTGATTTTCTCCACCGACAGCCAACTGCAGCTCAACTACGTCAGCCCCTCGGTCAAAACGGTACTGGGTTACCAGGCCGAGTGGATCTTCAACAACGGCTGGCAATCGATCATCGCCAACCCGGCCCAGCTGACCGGCATCTACAGCCTGATGGAACGCGTCAGCAATGCCATGGGCGACTGCGAACAACTGGCCCAGTTGCGTAGCCAGTTGCCCACCCAATTGTTCCTGTTCGACTGCTTGCGCGCCGATGGCCGCAAGATCCCGATCGAACTGCGCCTGGTGTTGGTGTGGGACGACCAGGAGCGCTTCGAAGGCGTGCTCGGGGTTGGCCGCGACATCAGCCAGCAACGCCGCGCCGAAAAAGACCTGCGCATGGCCGCCACGGTATTCGAGCACTCGACCTCGGCCATCCTCATCACCGACCCGGCCGGCTACATCGTCCAGGCCAACGAGGCGTTCAGCCGGGTCAGCGGCTATGCGGTCAGCGACGTGCTCGACCAGTTGCCCGGCATGCTCACCGTCGAGCAACAGCAGGAAGGCCACCTGCGCTACGTGGTCAAGCAACTGCACCAACGCGGCAGCTGGGAAGGCGAAGTGTGGCTCAAGCGCCGCGACGGCGACCACTACCCGGCTTGGGTCGGAATCACTGCGGTGCTGGACGACGAGGGCGACCTGGCCAGCTACGTGTGCTTCTTCACCGACATCAGCGAGCGCAAGGCCAGCGAGCAGCGCATCCACCGCCTGGCCTACTACGATGCCCTCACCCACCTGCCTAACCGCACGCTGTTCCAGGACCGCCTGCACACGGCCCTGCAACAGGCCGAACGGCAAAAGGCCTGGGTGGTGTTGATGTTCCTCGACCTGGACCGGTTCAAACCGATCAACGACTCCCTCGGCCATGCTGCGGGCGATCGCATGCTCAAGGACATGGCCCTGCGCCTGCTGGCCTGCGTGGATGACGACGACACCGTGGCGCGCATGGGCGGCGATGAATTCACCTTGCTGCTGCAGCCGCGCTCAACCCGCGAGATGGCGCTCAACCGCGCCATCCACGTGGCCGAGAACATCCTCGCCAGCCTGGTACGGCCCTTCGTGCTGGAAAACCGCGAATTCTTCGTCACCGCCAGTATCGGCATCGCCCTCAGCCCGCAGGATGGCAGCGAGTTGAGCCAGCTGATGAAAAACGCCGACACCGCGATGTACCACGCCAAAGAGCGCGGCAAGAACAACTTCCAGTTCTACCAGGCCGAAATGAACGCCAGCGCCCTGGAGCGCCTGGAGCTTGAAAGCGACCTGCGCCATGCCATGGAGCAGAACGAGTTCATCCTTTACTACCAGCCGCAGTTCAGCGGCGATGGCAAGCGCCTGACCGGTGCCGAAGCCCTGTTGCGCTGGCGCCACCCAACCCGCGGCCTGGTGCCGCCGGGCGATTTCATCCCGGTGATCGAAGAGCTGGGCCTGGTGGTGGATGTCGGCGACTGGGTGCTGCGCGAAGCCAGCCGCCAGCTCAAGGCCTGGCACAAGGCCAAGGTGCGGGTGCCGAAGGTGTCGGTGAACATCTCGGCGCGGCAGTTCTCCGACGGCCAGCTGGGCACGCGCATCGCCAACATTCTGGAGGAAAGCGGGCTGCCACCGGCGTGCCTGGAGCTGGAGCTGACCGAAAGCATCCTGATGCGCGAGGTCAACGAGGCCTTGCAGATTCTGGCCAGCCTGAAAAACCTCGGCCTGAGCATCGCGGTCGACGACTTTGGCACGGGTTACTCGTCGCTCAACTACCTCAAGCAGTTCCCCATCGACGTGCTGAAAATCGACCGCACCTTCGTCGATGGTTTGCCCGAGGGCGAGCAGGACGCGCAGATTGCCCGGGCGATCATTGCCATGGCCCACAGCCTGAACCTGGCGGTGATCGCCGAAGGCGTGGAAACCCACGAGCAGCTGGAGTTCTTGCGTGAGCATGGTTGCGACGAGGTGCAGGGCTACCTGTTCGGGCGGCCGATGCCGGCGCATCAGTTCGAGGCGCAGTTCGCCAACGAGACGCTGTTCATGTTCCAGTAGCGGGCCAGTGCGGTCTTTTGGCGCCGCAAAAAACGGACCTTGAAGTCAACTCCAGCCCAGGCAGGGCGCGGGATGCAACATGAAGGCCTTTGGTCCGCGACTTGACGTCACTTCATATGCCAGGCGCGAAGCAATCGGTTAGAATGCCCACCCAATTCAGCCCGATCCTTGAGGACCGCCATGTTCAGCCGTGATTTGACCATTGCCAAGTACGACGCCGAGCTCTTCGAAGCCATGCAGCAAGAAGCTTTGCGCCAGGAAGAGCATATCGAGCTGATCGCTTCGGAAAACTACACCAGCCCGGCGGTAATGGAAGCCCAGGGTTCGGTACTGACCAACAAGTACGCCGAAGGCTACCCAGGCAAGCGCTACTACGGTGGTTGCGAGTACGTCGACGTGGTCGAGCAACTGGCCATCGACCGCGCCAAAGAGCTGTTCGGCGCCGACTACGCCAACGTTCAGCCACACGCCGGTTCGCAAGCCAACTCCGCCGTTTACCTGGCCCTGCTGTCGGCCGGTGACACCATTCTGGGCATGAGCCTGGCCCACGGTGGCCACCTGACCCACGGTGCTTCCGTAAGCTCCTCGGGCAAGCTGTACAACGCCATCCAATACGGCATCGACGCCAACGGCCTGATCGACTACGACGAAGTCGAGCGCCTGGCTGTAGAGCACAAGCCAAAAATGATCGTTGCCGGCTTCTCGGCCTACTCGCAGGTGCTGGACTTCCCACGCTTCCGCGCCATCGCCGACAAGGTCGGTGCCTACCTGTTCGTCGACATGGCCCACGTTGCTGGCCTGGTTGCCGCAGGCGTGTACCCGAACCCTGTGCCGTTCGCCGACGTGGTCACCACCACCACCCACAAGACCCTGCGCGGTCCACGTGGCGGCCTGATCCTGGCCCGTGCCAACGCCGACATCGAGAAGAAGCTGAACTCCGCCGTGTTCCCAGGCGCCCAGGGCGGCCCGCTGGAGCACGTCATCGCGGCCAAGGCGATCTGCTTCAAAGAAGCCCTGCAGCCTGAGTTCAAAGCTTACCAGCAGCAAGTGGTGAAAAACGCCCAGGCCATGGCCAGCGTGTTCATCGAGCGTGGTTTCGACGTCGTTTCCGGCGGTACCGAAAACCACCTGTTCCTGCTGTCGCTGATCAAGCAGGAAATCTCCGGTAAGGACGCTGACGCCGCTCTGGGCAAAGCCTTCATCACCGTCAACAAGAACTCGGTCCCGAACGACCCACGTTCCCCGTTCGTCACCTCGGGCCTGCGTTTCGGCACCCCGGCTGTGACCACTCGTGGCTTCAAGGAAGCCGAGTGCAAAGAGCTGGCCGGCTGGATCTGCGACATCCTGGCTGACCTGAACAACGAAGCGGTGATCGATGCCGTGCGTGAGAAGGTCAAGGCTATCTGCAAGAAGCTGCCGGTTTACGGCAACTGATAGGCGCCAGCCTGATGTGAAAAAGCCCGGCCTTGTGCCGGGCTTTTTCGTTTTTGCCTGCTTTGCGGAACCTGTTCCAAATGGGCCCGCTGCGCAAGACACCCTAGCCTGCAGCCTCCCCTACACCAAACCGGAGGCCGTCAATGGCGGATCACAAAGCGCATTCTTTTATTGCTGCCCTGCAAATTGCCGAATCACCCGTAAACAGCCTGGACTGCCTGAGCACAGGGCCCGTGATTGTTGCGACACCCAACCACTTAACGGGCCCCGGCGTTGACGGAGCCAAAGCACTCGGCATGCTCAACGGCACGGACGAAGACTGGCAGCACGGCCAGGAGCTGGGGCTGATCACGTTCGACAAAGGCGCCGATCCCTGTGCCCTGCTGCTGTATTTTCGCCACAGCGATGCAGGTTATCGGCTGTATGTGCGCAGCGGCCCGCACTTCGGTCAAGGCGTGTTCACGACCAGTGATGGCCAGCTGGCCATTCAGCCCATCACGTCGCAAGACCCCACGGTGTGGACGCTGACCGATGCGCAAACAGGCAACCCTTTCGACCTGACGCAACTCGAAGACAACCGCCGAGAAATCCAGATGAACAGCAGCAACGGCCATGCGCTGGAGATTCACAATCTCTATCCAGTGGGTGGCTTTCTGGCGTGCTACGCCGCTGCCCAACCGTGCACCTTGAGCCTGTTGATCAAACAACGCGGGGTGGATTGGCTCAACACCTGATGTCGCCTGTACTGCCCTCACGTATTACCCTGTGCCGCTCCAACACAACCGAGCGCGCACAGGACCCTGCCTTGACCAGAGAGCAACTCGAAACCCACCAGATTCCGGTCTACTTCGCTGCCGTGCTCGCAGCCGCTGCCTTCGGCCTGCTGGCCCACGACGCCGCACACCACCTGCAAGCCCTGATCACCCCAGCCATTGCCGTGCTGATGTACGCGATGTTCCTGCAGATCCCCTTCCTCGACCTGCGCCAAGGCCTGGGCAACCGCCGGTTCATCAGTGCACTGCTACTGGCCAACTTCGTCCTTATCCCACTGCTGGTGTGGGCAATCACCCGCGGCTTGGTCGCGCACCCGGCAATCCTGATCGGTGCCCTGCTGGTGCTGCTGACACCCTGCATCGACTACGTGGTGGTGTTCACCCACATCGGCAAAGGCGACTCACGCCAGACCCTCGCCGCCACGCCAGTGCTGCTATTGATGCAACTGGTGCTGCTACCGGTGTACCTGGCGTTGATGCTGGGCGATGGCAACGAAGTGGCGATTTCCATCACCCCCTTCGTGCAAGCGTTTGCCCTGTTGATCGTGTTGCCGATGATCCTCGCCGTGCTGACCAGCGCCAGCGCCCGTCGCTCACGCGTGGTATCGAAGTGGAACGACGCCTGGGCGTGGATGCCGGTGCCAGCGATGGCACTGGTGCTGGTGGTGGTGATCGGTTCACAGATTGCCGTGGTGCTACGCGATTTCGAGCGTTTGCTGCCGGTGATCCCGGTGTACATCGGCTTCATGCTGCTCGCGCCGGTGATCGGTTTTGCCACCGCGCGGCTGCTGCGCTTACCGGTAGCCGAGGTGAGGTCGGTGACGTTCAGTGCTGCGACCCGCAACTCGCTGGTGGTGTTGCCACTGGCATTGGCATTGCCGGAAGAGCTGCGCGGGTTGGCGGCGGCGGCGGTGATTACCCAGACCCTGGTGGAGTTGCTGGGGGAGTTGATTTACGTGCGGGTCGTGCCCGCATTCGTGCGAGGCTGAGCCGCTCATGAACGCTCAGTGAGGCCTGAACTTTTGCTTGTACCCGCCCGAGCTTATGCTGATAGAATGCGATGAATTCTCATTAACATCTATTCTATCCCGTGCAGTCCACTTCATCGGCAAACCACCCTCGGCATCACGCCATCGATCAGCTCTACAGCCACCACCACAGCTGGCTGCAGAGCTGGCTGCGCAGGCGCTTGGGCAGTGCTGCCGATGCAGCGGACCTGGCCCAGGATACGTTCATGCGGCTGCTTTGCAGTGCCACTGGCGAGCCACTGAACTGCACGACGCCGCGCGCCTATCTGGCCACCATCGCCAATCGCCTGGCCCTCAACTTCTATCGCCGCCGCTCGCTGGAGCAAGCCTACCTGGACGCGCTGGCGCAAACGCCGGAAGCGCTGGCACCTTCGCTGGAGCAACAGGCGCTGGTGCTCGAAGCCCTCGACGAAATTGACCAGGTGCTTGCCCTGTTGCCGGCTAAAACCCGGCAGGCGTTCTTGATGGCACAATTGGAGGGTTACACCCAGGAAGAGATCGCCAGCCGGCTCAACCTCAGTGTGCGCACCGTGCAACGCCACCTTGCGCGGGCGTTTGAGGAATGCATCGTGCTCGCCAGCCAGTGTGCGCAGCATGAGTAACACCCCCATCGACCGGCGCATTGCCCGTGAAGCGGCCAGTTGGTTCGTGCGCTTGCAGCACAGTAGCGCCGGCGCCGCCGAGCATGCCGCCGGCGCCGAGTGGCGGGCGCGGCATGCTGACCACGAACGCGCCTGGCAACTGGCCGAGCGCTTTAGCAGCCGCGCCCAGCAGCTTGCCGGTGAACCCGCACGGGCGGCGCTGGAGCGCCCGCGCAACCTGGAACGCCGGCAGGCGCTCAAAACCCTTGCGTTGCTGATTGCCGCCGCCCCGCTTGGCCTCGCAGCCTACCGGGGGCTGCCGTGGCGCGAGTGGCAGGCGGACGCGCGCACGGCCACGGGCGAGCAGCGCAGCGTGCCCCTGCCAGATGGCGGGCAGATTCGCCTGAACACCGGCAGTGCGGTCGATATCACCTACGACGACAGCGTTCGCCGCGTGCGCCTGATCGCCGGCGAGATGCTGGTCGAGGTGCCCCACGAGCCCGCCAGGCGCCCCTTTATCGTCGATACCGCCGAAGCCCATATCACCCCGCTCGGCAGCCGCTTGCTGGTGCGTCAGTACCCAGGCAGCACGTTCCTCGCCGCGCTGGAAGGCGCTGTCGAAGTGCGCCCGCGCCTTTTACGGGGTAATGACGGCCTGGTGCACCTGGCGGCCGGCCAACAAACCCATGTCAGCCTCCAGGCTGCGCAGGCCCCCATGGCACTGGCGCAGGATCGTCTCGACTGGCTCAACAATGTGCTGCGGGTAGAAAAGACCCGCCTCGATGATTTCATCCGCGAGCTGGGCCGCTATCGACCCGGCCTGTTGCGGTGTGACCGCGCCGTGGCAGGGCTGCTGATTTCCGGCACTTTCCAGTTGCGCGACACCGATCAGGTTCTGCGCGCCCTGAGCCAGACGCTGCCGGTGAACGTCCACTACCGGACGCCCTACTGGGTCACCCTCACGGCGCGCGCGAATACGTAACAAGAATCATTGTCGTGTTTTGCGCACGTTGCGTGTCCCTTCCGTAAGCACATCACTTTCACAGGGCGGGGACAGATACATGGCGACGACGCAGGGCATGCAACCATTGGCGCGGGCAGTACACGCTGCTGCATTGGGCCTGATCATCACAGGTGGCGGCCTGACTGCAGCCGTGTCGCAAGCCGCAGAGCACAGCACGCAGCAGCGCCGTGCCTATCAGGTGCCCGCCGGCAACCTGAGCAGCGCCCTCTCCGAATTCGCCAGCCAGGCCAATATCACCCTGCCCATCGAACCGGGCCTGGTGGAAGGTTTGCGCAGCCCCGGCCTGAACGCCGCCACCAGCGTGCAAGACGGCCTGCAGCAATTGCTGCAAGGCACCGGTCTGCAAGCCTCACCGCAGGGCAATGGCCTCTACCTGCTGACACCGCAGGTAGCGGCGGGCACGGGCCTGGAGCTAGGCGCTACCAGCATCACCGGGCAAGGCCTGGCGGCCACCACCGAGAACAGCGGTTCCTACACCACCGGCACTATGCAGACGGCCACCAAGCTGCCCTTGAGCCTGCGCGAAACGCCGCAATCGGTCAGCGTGGTCACGCGCAAGCGGATGGACGACAAGGCCATGACCACCATCAGCGATGTGGTCAAAAGTGCGCCGGGGATTTTCCTCAGTAACTCCGGTGGCGCTGGGCGGCCGTCTTTCAGCGCTCGTGGTTTCGACGTCGACAACATCATGTACGACGGCTTCCCCACCAGCTTCCTGACCTACCTGCCCAGTGGCGAAGCCAACCTGGCCATGTACGACCGGGTAGAGATCGTGCGCGGCGCCACGGGCCTGGCCCAAGGCGCCGGTAACCCCGGTGGTGCCATCAACCTGGTGCGCAAACGCCCCACCCGTGAGTTCCAGGGCACGCTCACCGGCAGTGCCGGCAGTTGGGACGATTACACCGGCACGCTGGATGTCGGCGGCCCGCTCAATGAAAACGGCACCCTGCGCGCCCGCACCGTGGTCTCCAAGCAGGACGCCAAAAGCTTCCGCGACTCGGTGGAGAGTGACCACGATCTGTTCTACGGCGTGGTCGACGCCGACCTGACTGAAAGCACCACCCTCACCCTCGGTGCCTACCGGCAGAAAAACCACACCAACTACATCTGGGGCGGGTTGCCCATGGCCCGTGGCGGTGGTCACCTGGGGCTGCCACGGGACACCTTCCTCGGCCATGACTGGGAATATTCGGACAATCGCACCACCGGCTATTTCGCCACCCTCGAACATGCCTTCGCCAATGACTGGTCTCTGCGCCTGGCGGCCATGCAGACCAAGACTGACACCGACGTGCTGGCCTCTTCGGCCTGGGAATACGATCGCCACTATCTGTGGACCGAGGCCATGGAACAAAAGGAAAAAGGCTACGACCTGGCCCTCAGCGGCCCCTTCCAGCTGCTCGGCCAAACCCATGACCTGACCGTGGGCGTCAGCAAGCGCCAGCTGGATTACCGTTCCGGCAAGGCCTGGAGCGATTTCATCGACACCGGCAGCAACCCCTTCGAATGGAACCCCCGTGGGCATGCCAAGCCGGATTACGTCACGGGCCCCAACGGCCTCCCCGAGACCACCACCCAGGACAGCGTCTATGCCAGCAGCCGCCTGCGCTTGACCGACCCGCTGTCGCTGATTCTTGGTGGCCGCCTTGACTGGTACGACTTCGACGACAGCGAGAACAGCGAAAACAACTACAAGATCACCCGTAATCTGACCCGCTATGCCGGCCTGATCTACGACCTGAACGCCAATCACTCGGTCTATGTCAGCTACACCGATATTTTCAAGCCACAGACCAGCAAAGGCATAGACAGCAAAGTGCTCGACCCTGTGATGGGTGAGAACTACGAAGTGGGCATCAAGGGTGAATACTTTGGTGGCGCACTGAACGCCAGCTTGGCGGTCTTCCAGATCGACCAGAAAAACCGCGCCCAGGAACTGCCTGACGTCAAAGGTTGCGGCTCAGGCGCCGCCAGTGCCTGTTACGAAGCAGCCGGCCTGGTGCGCAGCAAAGGCATCGACCTGGAGATCCAGGGCGCCCTGACCGACAACTGGCAGCTGGCTGCCGGCTACACCTACACCCAGACCAAATACGTCAGCGACGCCAACAAAGCCCGCGAAGGTGAAGATTTTGACCGCGCCAAACCGCGTCAGCTGTTCAAACTGTCCACCCTCTACACCCTGCCCGGCGAGCTGCAACGCTGGCGCGTTGGTGGTGACATCTACCAGCAAAGCCGCATCCGCACCTCGGGCGGCGCCGGTGCTACTGCATGGGAAAACCAGCAAGGCTCGTACACCGTGGTCGGCCTGGTGGCAGGCTACAAGGCCAGCGAGCAGCTGGACCTGCAGGTCAACGTCAACAACCTGTTCGACCGCACCTACTACAGCAGCGTGGCCAATGGCGGCTGGAGCCCGTATGACATTTATGGTGATCCACGGAACGTGAAACTGACGGCGCGGTACAGCTTCTAGTCGGCGGTGCCTTTCGCCATCTACTGATTTACCAGGGCCGATGTGGGAGCGGGCTTGCCCCGCGAACACCGGCAAAGCCGGTGCCATACACCGCGAGGCCCTTTCCCCTATCGCCGACCGCAGCGTCGGCGATAGAACGCCCTCCCCGCTTACAACGTATTCATCTCAGCAATATCCCGCACCACCTGATCCGCAGAGTGGTCGAACATCGCCTGCTCCTGCACATCCAGCGGCAACTCGATCACCCGCACAATCCCCTCCTCCGCCAGCACACACGGCACCCCCATGGCGATATCGGTTCGCCCATACTCACCCTCCAGCACCACGACCGCCGGCAAAATCCGGTTTCGCCCATTGGCGATCGCATCCACCATCTGCGCAATAGCCACCCCCGGCGCATCACAGGCACTGCCCAGCTTCTTCAAGCCCAGAATCTCGCCGCCACCCTTGCGTGTACGTTCCACAATCCGCTCAATCTGTTCGCTGGACAGAAAGTGAGACAACGGCACCGACCCTACCTGGCAGTAGCGCATCAACGGCACCATGCTATCGCCATGCCCGCCCAGCACCAGCGCTGTGATATCCCGAGCAGAAAACCCCGTCTCCTCCGCGATGAAACACTTCATGCGCGCGGTATCCAGCACCCCCGCCTGCCCGAACACCTTGTTACGGCCCTGCCCGCTGAGCGACCATGCCCGATAGGTCAGCACATCGACGGGGTTCGACACCACCAGCACCGTCGCCGTTGGCGCATGGCGTTCGATATCCCGCATGACGCCATCGATAATCGGCAGGTTGATACTCAGCACATCCTGCCGTGACTGCCCCGGCTTGCGCGGCACACCTGCCGTGATCACCACCAGCTCAGACCCCTCCAGCATTTCGGCCTTGGACCCGCCGTAAACCCGGGTATCGGAGCCAGACTCGACTGCTGCCTGCCACACATCCAGCGCCTTGCCCTGCGCCAGCTCGCCTTGCACATCGATCAGCATCAACTCACGGCAGAACTCATCCCGGGCGATGATCTGCGCCGCCGCCTCGCCCACCATGCCGGCACCCACGATTGATAGTTTGTTCACCTGACACCTCCCAGCGGCGCGTGCCACCAGGAACACGCCTGCGTTATAGAGAGAAGTATTGCCTGCTAATGCCCAAAGGCCACCCTGAGGTGGCCAGTGGTCGTTTTATGGGGGGACGGTTAGCTTTGAGGAAGTACGCCGGTTAGTCGGCCGAGCTCTGATCGCGCTGAGACATCACCTTTCCGCACTGTTCGCTGGCCAGGCGGCTGATGATCTGGATCGCTTGATGGATGCCGGCTGTGTTGCGGAAGCTCAGGCGCGGGTTGTGCTCGCATTCCAGCATTTCGTCGTGCTGGACCAGGGCTTCGCCGAGCAGTTCCAGGGTCCAGGCGTAGCTTTGGAGGGTGGAGAGGCGTTCGTGGTCAGTCATGGGGGGCCTCCAGGGGTTTGGAGGTGGGGTGACGGCGGAGAGCGGATGCGAGGATCTGTAATGGCCTTCTGGTGGTCATGCATGAGTTCCTTTCGTTATGGAACTGCCACCGCTCGCGGCCAAGCAAGTTGGGGTGGCAGCAGTACGCGGGTTGGCCGACCGGGACGAAAGGAGCCCGGCACACCCGAAGGTGTCCCGCGCACCACCGCCATAACGCGACATCGCGGGCACAAAAAAAGCGCCTGCGATGAAGACTGGGCGCTGATGCGCCTTTCGATTCCGACCGGCCAAGGTCGCGTCGCCGATGCTTCGGCGACTGGGGCAATTTATCCCTGTGAGGGGGCTATTGCAAGGTTCGGGGCTGTGTGAATGTTCGCCCAGCGGCGTAGGGCACCCAGCAATTGCCGCCAAATTGCCGCCGCACCCAGCGGCCACGAAAGAATCACTCATTTTACTACTTGAACTGTGAATTTGACTCCAGAGGCATGGGATTCCCTAAGCAACAGAACATGTGGTCGGCGTATTTTTGCGATCAGAGATGGCAGCTAAGCGGCAACATAGATAGAATTTGAAGCCACTTAAAGCTCCCACTAACAATCACCTCGATCCGCCAACTAACTTTCGACAGCCATAAAAGGAATTTATAAGTGATTCGAACTATGCGAGCCATCACCACCGCACTACTCTCCTTATCCCCGCTAGCACTCGCAAGCAATGAGTATTCGCCTCAGTTCGGCGCCTGCATGAACAAGGCCGAGGGCGTTACAAGTGCAATGGTAGAGTGCTATAACGAAGAGCTAGAAAAAGAAGACGCACGCCTGAATAACGCCTATAAAAATGTAATGACCGCTTTCTCACCGGAGAATAAGCAGAAGGTGCTAACGGCTCAGCGTCTTTGGATAAAATTCAGGGATGCCGATTGCAATTTATATTACACCCTGTCGGGCGGAACAATGGACCTGCTCAACGGCGCCGACTGCACACTCAGTATGACGAAGAAACGAGCCGACGACCTCGTCTGGCTATCAAGGAACGGTGGCGAATAGCTCTCCCCCCTCATCGGCCATTCGACTGATGCGAAGCAAACCGCCACACCAGAGTAATTATTGGAAGGACCACCGTGCTTACCCTCATTTTATCGATTGCCTGCTCAGCTGGCTCAGGCTGTGACTACAACGAGTATAAAGTTGCCGAGTTTTACAACAAGAACTATGCAAGCAGCATGTGCGCTGCACTCGCCAATACGTTAATGTTAGCGCGCTCACCGCAAGATAAAGAGCGAGACGCGTTATTCCGTTGCCTGGACAACGATGACCCCAAAAATGCGGGGCGCCAGCTTTACATCTCCGACGCGCCCCAGACCGTTATGTTTATAGAAACATGCCCTTTCGATGAACGAAGTGGTCGTTTCAAGAAACAAGGTAGCGCAGAATGCGAAGCACAAGACATCGCGACATTCTATGGGGATCACGCCTCGGCGATGTGTCAAAATAGGCTCAACAATACTCAACCTTTATACGCAGCTCAGTATGATATCCGGGCATTCAATGGCCATTTGAACTGTGTGACCATGGATGCAGAGGCTGACGCACTTTAGTTTATCTCTAGCCTAATCGATATGGTCTGCATGTCGATTAGCCTGCCTAAGACAGCCGAGGCGTCACCCACGTCTGAGTAGGACACCGTCGGCGAAACGGAGCGAGGACGTGATGAGCTTATAAGCAGCCTCGGGCAATCGTTTGCCGGTTCTCGGTACATTAAGTGCAGACATTTAGCGGACCAAGCTACGAATCACAACAAAATAACTGCCAAGCCAACAACCCCAGAGGCAACTAGCCAGCCCGTCGAAGCCATCGCGTGGAAAAAACCAGGAATGAATGGCCTTTTCTCAAGTTTCACAAGCACAAGGCAAAGCCAAGGCATGAGGATGACGTAAAGCAGTGGAACATAGACAATTGTCTGAAGGACCAGCGTCAGTCCACCAGCCCAGTCATTCCAGTTGTGTGGTTTGGCCATGGTGTTTTCCTTTTCTTGAATGGGACAAGTGAATCGTCCACTTCCTACTGCCTCAATCCGAATTCTTATGGCCAAGGCCCCGAGACTGCTCCCAAACGCTCTACTGGTGCGGAGACAGACGGACGGTTGTTGGCCGTGAGGTCCCGGTTTTCGCGGGACTGGAATTTGGTGGATTTTTTGGCGTACCTCATTGGGTATCTATAAAAAAAATCAGCTAGTTATGGCTTTCAGTGGAATCGAATCGGGAATTGCGGAGGCTCCTCCCACCCACTTCAAATGTAAGCGATCCATAAACCCCACCCGTTGCATGAAGGGCGGGGAAATCAGGTATTCGAGCCGGGCACCTGCCCTGCTTGAGTCCTTAACCCGAACAACTGGTCAGCTATCCGGGAAGGTACTGCCCTTTCGCCGATTGCTGACGGGAACTGCCGGCCTCGGTGCGCTGCTGTCCATCGCCGGCATGGTCCTGATGGTTCGCGCCATGAGTGGCGAACCGGACGTTACCGAACTGCGCCCTCACCTCGAGATGATGTTGCTCGAGACGGACGTCGGGATGGCCTGGGCCGTGCGGATGATAGCGCTGGCGGTCGCAGGCTTGGCGGTGATACCAAATTCACGTGCCCCTGGCATCAGCCTGGTGATCGCCGCCACGGCCGGCGGCATTGCCCTCGCCAGTCAGGCCTGGAGCGGGCATGGCGCCATGGATGAAGGCAATCGCCGTTACTGGCACTTCACGGCAGACATCCTGCACCTGCTGGTGGCGGGCGCCTGGCTTGGCGCGTTGCTGGCGTTTGGATTGATGGCGCAAAACCGCGTGCTGCAATCCGAAGTGCATATTCGCTTGCTGGCTCGCGCCGTTAAACGATTCGAAGGGGTCGGTGCGCTGATCGTTGTGATCATCACTGTGACCGGGGTAGTGAACTACCTGTTCATCGTCGGGCCGCGGCTGGATGGCGCTCTGCTCAGCCACTACGGAATACTGCTGGCGCTCAAAGTGCTGCTGTTTGCCGGGATGCTGGTACTGGCGGCGTTGAACCGTTTTCATCTTGGGCCATTGCTGGAGCGGTCGTTGCGAGAAAGCCAACATCACGTGGCGGCCCGTGCTCTTCGGCGCAGTGTGGTGGTGGAAATGGTCGTCGCGTTATTGATTGTGGGGTTGGTGGCGTGGTTGGGGACGTTGAGCCCGGAAGTGGAATGAGTCGTCTTCAGAGGGCGCTCCCACAGGAGCGCCCTTCTTCATTGCCGACCGCGTATCAGTCGCCGTGCAACAAACCGGAGCTGTACTCGCCAAAGCTATTGCCTAGCGCGCTGCCATGAAAATTCATCCTGTTGGCGTTGCTGTTGGCAGGCCCTGGGCCAAAGCCGGACGGCTGCACGGAGTCGACCGAATAATCGCGAGGAGAACTCACACTCGAACAGGCGCTCAACAGCACGGCACCCGCGATCAACGAGACCTTGATCAGGTTTGCGATCATCTTTTTATTCCTGTGGATTGAGGTGAGGAGGACGTGACATTCAGTTGCCATCCTATGCCTCGCCCGTGCCGGACATCATGAAGTTTTGCGGAGCGACAGCGTTGGTTCAGGAACGCTGTGCGCCCGGTGATATCCGCCCCTTCCACAGAGCTGCGGCGACGACAATCAGGCAATAATGTCGGCGTTGACGAGTGTGGTAACACCGACCAGGGAAATCTCGAATTCCGCCGCCGTGTCGGCATCGGTGCTGCCGAACAGGATGCCGCCAGCGAAGCGCACCTGCCCGGTCGCGTTAGCGCTGAAGGCGCTCGCCCCGATAAAACTGAAAGCTTCATTGATGGCGGTGGCCACGTTCGCGTCCAGGGTCGACAGGTCGATTTTGTCGCCCTCGGCGGTTTTGAAATCCCCGATCACATCGCGCAATGTGCCCAGGCCCATTTCACTCAAGGCATCGAAGTCGAAACGATCGGCTCCGACACCGCCATTGAGCTGGTCAACACCCACCCCGCCTATCAGCAGGTCATTACCGGCACCGCCGTTGAGGACATCATTGCCCGCGCCCCCCGTGAGGGTGTTGGCGGCCGCATTGCCGGTCAGGGTGTCGTTGAAGTTGCTGCCGGTCAGGTTCTCGAAGGACAGCAGCGTATCGCTGCCTGAGCCACCCGTGGCCTGAGCGGTGGTCACAGCCAGACTGGCCACCACCGCACTCGTGGCAAAGGCATAGGACGCGGTGTCGATGCCGTCGCCGCCATTGAGGATATTGTTGCCGGTCCCGGCAAACAGCGTGTTGTTCAAGGTATTGCCGGTGCCGTTGGCTGCCGTGGTTGCCAGCAGCCGCAGGTTCTCCACGTTAGCGCCCAGCGTATAACCGGCCAGGGAGCTGTAGACAGCATCCGTGCCGCCGGTGGCGGCAACCGCATTGGTTTCACTGACCACATCGCTGACGCTATTGACGATGTAGATGTCCGAACCGTCGCCCCCCTCCATGGTGTCATTGCCGGCACCACCATCGAGGGTGTCATTGCCGGCACCGCCATTGAGGACATCGTTGCCCGCGCCCCCGCTGAGGGTATTGGCGGCGGCATTGCCGGTCAGGGTGTCGTTGAAGTTACTGCCGGTCAGGCTTTCGAAACCCAGCAGCGTATCGCTGCCTGAACCACCCGTGGCCTGGGCGGTGGTGACAGCCAGACTGGCCACCACTGCGCTCGCGGCAAAGGCATAGGACGCGGTGTCGATGCCGTCGCCGCCGTTGAGGATGTTGTTGCCGGCGCCGGCAAACAGCGTGTTGTTCAAGGCATTGCCGGTACCGTTGGCGGCCGTGGTTGCCAACAGGCGCAGGTTTTCCACGTTGGCGCCAAGGATGTAACCACCCAGGGAGCTGTAGACAGCATCCGTACCGCCGGTGGCGACGACCGCATTGGTTTCACTGACCACATCGCTGACGCTATTGACGATGTAGATGTCCGAACCGTCGCCCCCCTCCATGGTGTCATTGCCGGCACCACCATCGAGGGTGTCATTGCCGGCACCGCCATTGAGGACATCGTTGCCCGCGCCCCCGCTGAGGGTATTGGCGGCGGCATTGCCGGTCAGGGTGTCGTTGAAGTTACTGCCGGTCAGGCTTTCGAAACCCAGCAGCGTATCGCTGCCTGAACCACCCGTGGCCTGGGCGGTGGTGACAGCCAGACTGGCCACCACTGCACTGGCGGCAAAGGCATAGGACGCCGTATCGATACCGTCGCCGCCATTGAGGATATTGTTGCCGGCCCCGGCAAAGATGGTGTTGTTCAAGGCATTGCCGGTACCGTTGGCGGCCGTGGTTGCCAACAGGCGCAGGTTCTCCACATTGGCGCCAAGGATGTAACCACCCAGGGAGCTGTAGACAGCATCCGTACCGCCGGTGGCGTCGACCGCATTGGTTTCACTGACCACATCGCTGACGCTATTGACGATGTAGATGTCCGAACCGTCGCCCCCCTCCATGGTGTCATTGCCGGCACCACCATCGAGGGTGTCATTGCCGGCACCGCCATTGAGGACATCGTTGCCCGCGCCCCCGCTGAGGGTATTGGCGGCGGCATTGCCGGTCAGGGTGTCGTTGAAGTTACTGCCGGTCAGGCTTTCGAAACCCAGCAGCGTATCGCTGCCTGAACCACCCGTGGCCTGGGCGGTGGTGACAGCCAGACTGGCCACCACTGCACTGGCGGCAAAGGCATAGGACGCCGTATCGATACCGTCGCCGCCATTGAGGATATTGTTGCCGGCCCCGGCAAAGATGGTGTTGTTCAAGGTATTGCCGGTACCGTTGGCGGCCGTGGTTGCCAGCAGCCGCAGGTTTTCCACGTTGGCGCCAAGGACGTGGTTCGCCAGGGTGCTGTTGACCGTATCGATACCACCGGTAGCAGCAACGGCATTGGTTTCGCTGACGACATCGAACAGGTTATCGACGAAGTAGGTGTCCGAGCCGTCACCGCCAGTCATCCTGTCTCTGCCAGCACCACCATTGAGGGTGTCGTTGCCGGCATCGCCGTTGAGATGGTCGTTTGCGCTGCCGCCCGTGAGGGTGTCGTCACCCGCGCCGGCATCGATGACGACGCTTCCGACACCCGCCCAGGTCAGCACGTTGGCCGCGGCATCGCCCGCCAGGCCGGTGAGTTTATTGCCGTTTGCATCGAACCGCTGGAAGTAAGTACCTTCACCTGCCCCGTCCTGGCCGGTGGACTCCCAGACAACCACATAACCACCATCGGCCAGAGTGGTCACCCGCGTGATGACCTGGTCGCCCACTACCGTCGTATTGACACGGGTTTCCGCACCGACCGGAGCGCCGCTGGCATTCAGACGCTGGGTGAAGACACCGGAAGCATCACCCGGACCGTTACCCACCCAGGTGACCAGGTAGCCACCATCGAACATGGCCGAAACATGAGGCTCCGACTGATCACCGGCGATAGTCGTATTGACCCGGGTCTGCACACCCACCTTGGTGCCGGCGGAGTTATAGAGCTGGGCAAATACGTCTATCTGGCCCGGGCCGTTGATGGTTTCAGGGTAAGACTCCCAGACGACCAGGTAATTGCCGTTGGCCTGCACCGCGACCATATGCTCGGTCTGGGTATCCACTGACGGTGTATTGACCAGGGTTTCCGAACCCACCTTGGCGCCCGCCGAGTTAAAGCGCTGGGTGATGATGCCATAGTCATCACCCGGGCCATTCCCTTCCCACACCGCCAGGTAACCACCGTCGGGAACACCAAAAATCTGCGGAAAATCCTGCGCCCCCAGGGTAGTGGTGTTGACGTGAACTTCCCCACCGACCTTGACCCCGCTGGCATTGAAGCGCTGCAGAAAAGACCCGAAGTTGCCACTGGCTTCCTCGGCCCCCCATGCCACCACATAACCACCGTCGGCCAGGGCAGTAATTTCAGGGGAATCGCGCAAGCCCGCCAGGGTTGTATTGACAACAGTTTCGCCGCCGAGCCTGGTGCCGTTGGCGTTGTACTGCTGAGTAAAAATGCATTGCTGCCCCCCGGTATTGAGACCGGACCAGGTCACAACGTAGCCGCCGTTAAGCAGCCCGACCACCGAAGGCTGAAACTGCTCGCCCGCAAGCGTGGTATTGACCAGCGTCTCGCCCCCCACCTTGGCACCGCTGGCGTTATAGCGCTGGGTAAATATTCCAGTGGTCTCGCCAAGACCATTGCCCTGCCAGACGATGACAAAACCACCGTCGATCAACCCATAGATATTCGGATCCTCCTGATTGCCTGCAGTCGTGGTGTTAATCAGAGTTTCACCAAAATTTGGCATGACACAGTCCTTCTGCAAGATGACGAGAGACCGGGAGACTTGTGAGTCTGAGAATATCTGCGCGCCATCAAAACGCTAGCTCGTCCGTCGGATGAGTGGCCGGTTGATTGGCGATTCGGGGAAACAGGAATTGGTAGCGGTGTATTCCGGTAAGGCATCCTTGTCGAGGTTGACTTGCAACGGCGGCTTTGCAGCCCTGTTTGGATGGACCCGCGTGAAAGAGCAGCCAGCGCCGATCTTGCAGGCTTACCCGCGATTGAATGCGCCATGACCATTTGGCAAGGCCGTGACGTTGTCGCCTACCGGACGGGAAAACTCATGCGGAGTGATATGGCCCGATCTGTTGGCGTCAATGTAGTTACTCCACCACGCCATGATCAACCGACGCTGCTCCAGAAACTGGGCCTTGTGGATGTATGCAGCGCGCACGCGATTACACTCCTGATGGCTCATCTGCCGTTCAATTGCCGCGTCCGTCCACAGCCCTGATTCGAGCAAGGCACTACAAGCCATGGTCCTGAAACCATGCCCGCAGACGTCCTTAGTGGTGTCGTACCCCATATTGCGCAGTACCTGGTTAACCGTATTCTCCGACAAGGGCTTCCAGTACCTGTGATCACCGGGCAATACGAGTTGAGAGAAGCGATTCAAGCTGCGCAGCTGTTCAAGGATTTCGATCACTTGAGGCGACAGCGGCACTATCTGAATGTCCCCACTCATCTTGGTCCCGCGTGTGGAATAGCGGACGCCTTCAATCGGCTTGCGGGTATCGGGGATCTCCCACATTGCCCTTTGCAGATCGAATTCATCCCACCGTGCAAAGCGCAGTTCGCTGGAGCGCACAAACACATGCAACGTCAGCAGCACTGCGAGCCGAGTCAGCTCGCGACCGGTGTAGTTGTCGATTCGATCCAACAGTTCAGGAAGGCGGTTCAGCGAGAGTGCAGGACGGTGCACGGTGCGCGGCGCTTGAATCGAGCCGGCCAGATCGAGCGCCGGATTTTGAGTGATCTGCCGCGCCCGCTTCGCACCCCGCATGATCGTGGATAGATAGTTCTGCACACGCAGCGCTACATCCATGGTGCCGCGATCCTTGATCCGCTGAGTGACCTCAAGCAGATCGTGGGTGTCGAGTTCAGCGATAGGCCGCTGACCAATCAGTGGAAACACATGGGTGCGCAACCTGCTCAGGACCGTTTTCGCGTGCCCCTCAGTCCAGCGCCGGGACATTTCGACGTGCCACTCCAAAGCGACGGTTTCAAAGAGAAGACTCGCCCGCTGGGCAGCAATCTTGGCCTTCTGCTTTTCTTCCATCGGATCAAGGTTGTCGAGCAACAGAGCCTTGGCTTCATCGCGCTTGGTTCTCGCGACAGCCAACGAAACGATGGGGTACTTGCCGATGATCAGCGTGCCTTCCTTGCCGTTGGGTTTGAAATACCGCAGCCGCCAAGTCTTCGAGCCACTGGGCGTGACGTACAAGTACATGCCCCGCCATCGAACAATTTGTAGGCGCGATCACGCAGTTTGGCCGTACGGCATTTGAGGTCGCTGAGCGGAATGGCTAGCCGTGGCATAGGGGTACGTTCTCCATTCAGGAAAGACGCTGTACCCCAAAAATACCCCCGGTTATTGGGGATTTTGTTGGTTCCCGACGGAGGGTCGTGGAAACGAAAAACCGGCCAGAAGGCCGGTTTAGAGAGCTTCCAAAGCATTCAGCGGAATGCAATGGAGCTGGATGTGGTGCGGAGACAGGAACCTAACATGGTGGAACTATCCCAGTAAAACCTGGGATACAAGACTCACAACGATAAAATGTATCCCTAAACGTATCCCTAAACATAAATCTACTCCCCCATGCATCACCTAGACCCTGATCCACCAGTTGCCAGTCCCACTGGGGAAAAAGACTCATGCCACTACCTTCAGCTCACGAATGCTGCGCGATTGTGTTGGATCGGATAGTGTTTTGCTCCCCCACATGGAGTCCTTATTCGATGGCCCGAACCAACCCCTCAACGAACCAAGCTTCCGCTCCTCCTATTCGTGTTCAGAACATCCAGAAAGGAATTGAGCGGTTAGGTGAACGCATCAATGAGCTTCAAGCTTTCGATCTGAGTAGCCTTCGCCAGGGTCCAACCGCTGCGCTTAAAGGGTTAGAGGTGTCGATCAGACAGACTCTGGAGCGGTGTTTTGGTGAGAGCTCTACGACTTACAGGGACTTAGAAAGTGCTGCCGTTCTCTCGTGGCGACCAGGCATTGTCAGGAGAGGCGCGCCGTCCCCAGACTATGAAGGTCGGATGAGAAAAAACTTCGAACGGTCTATAGCGCTACTCACCCAAGGTCAGCGGTCGCTCGAGGAAGACTTAGCCGACTACCAGCAGGAAGAGGCCGCTCCCCTTTCAGACCATAGCGCACCGACAGCGCTGTCCAGACAAGTTTTTGTAGTGCACGGCCACGACGATGGGTCTCGCGAGATGGTAGCCCGCTTCCTAGAGAGAATCGGCTTTGACGCCATCATCTTGCATGAGCAGGCCAACCAAGGCCGGACCGTGATCGAGAAGGTGGAGAGATACGGTGGGGTGGGATTTGCTGTAGTACTTCTCACCCCCGATGATGAGGGTTGCGTCAAAGGTGGTACGCCTTCACCCCGTGCTCGCCAGAACGTGATTTTGGAGCTTGGGTATTTCATCGGTCGCCTGGGACGGGGAAGGGTCTGTGCTTTGAAGCGGGGATCGTTGGAAATTCCTAGCGACTACGCGTCCATGCTTGAACCTCTGAAAGAACCCAGGCTACGGGGGCACCTCGGGCGGTGCTGTTGCTCAGCTTCACTGGCAGCGGGAAGGCGTAGCTCGCCGCCATTCGAGAGCTAGGAATAGCTTCAACTTGACCTAGCACCTCACGCACTACATCCGGCAGCGAAAACGACTGGGCAAAGCACAATCGCTCGTAAATGAGATCTCGCTGCCTGAACGTCTCATGGATTACCCGCCTTGCTTGACTGGAATACCCCAAGCCTTCTTCGAGCCAATATGAAGCTGCCTGGTTTATCACATCAAATGCCTGGCGAAAGTACTCACGAAACTCAGGGAAAAGTGCAGCTTCCGCTACAGCATCCTCCATCATTTGGATCTCATCGAGCAGGCTACTGATGTCAGTATTCGCGAGCTCGAACGTGAATTGCTCCAGCTCAGTTTCGGACCAGATCACACCCCATGCCCCCTTGATCGAAAAATGAGCCTGCGCGATAGATGATCGATAAGCTGCCGACAGGGCCGACAGGCAACAGTGGTGCGAAACACCATATAGCGTTGATACACCTGCTTGTCCGCGTGGGCCAGCGATGTGTTACCAGTCCGGAGGCTAGGATTTTCAACGGTTCCACCAGCCTCGAAACACGAGTTACACATGAAACACCCAATTGGTGGCTACGATCCACGAGCATTGACGACCGTAACGCATCGCTGGCTCTCGATGCCTCATGCGTTTCTTGAAGTCTCAAATTTCGCTCGCGATAGCATCTCGGTGGGCAAAGTCGTACGGGGTGATCGCTTCCACTCGATTGGCGTCCAAATAATCTGCCCACCACTGCACCATGAGCCTGCGCTCCTGAATGTGTTCTGCTTTGTGGATATACGCTGCGCGCACTGTGTTTCGCTCCTGATGGCTCATCTGTCGTTCGACGGCGTCTTTACTCCACAACCCCGACTCAACC
Source organism: Pseudomonas sp. E1MeOHC2 (assembly GCF_058745025.1). Classification (NCBI taxonomy): domain Bacteria; kingdom Pseudomonadati; phylum Pseudomonadota; class Gammaproteobacteria; order Pseudomonadales; family Pseudomonadaceae; genus Pseudomonas; species Pseudomonas sp. E1MeOHC2. The sequence continues at coordinate 3,126,774 of NZ_CP196675.1, read as the reverse complement.
AGTGCTGAACAAGCCATCGTCCTGAAGCCGTGGCCGCACACCTCTGACTTCGTGTCATACCCCATGCGTCGAAGGGCCTTATTGACGGTGTTTTCGCTCATGGGTTTCCAGTGATGGTGATCACCTGCAAATACCAAGTCGAATCGGCCGGTGAGATCACGGATTCGCTCCAGGACACTAACTGACTGGCGACTGAGCGGGACCAGGTGTGGTGTGCTCATCTTCGAACCGCGATGGGAATTCTTTACGCCCTCGATAGGCGCTCGCTCACCAGGGATTTCCCACATCAACCTCCCCATGTCGATCTCTCCCCAGCGAGCGAATCGGAGCTCACTGGAGCGGATGAATACCAACATGGTCAGCTGCACCGCAAGCTTGGTCAGGCCGCGCCCGCTGTCGGCATCTATCCGCTGAAGAAGCTCAGGTAAGCGTTCGAAGGGCAAAGCAGGCCGGTGCGCTGTTTTGCGGGTGGCCGTGGCGCCTTGCAGATCGATTGCAGGGTTGAAATCCAGATGGCCATGCTGAACCGCCATGCGGAGGATGCCTGTCATGTACTGACGTAGGCGTGCAGCAGTATCCAAAGTATCCCGCTTTTCTGCCGCTTTAAGCGGAACGAGCAGATCTCGTGTTTTCAACTCCGCGACAGGGCGATCACCGAGAGTGGGCAACAGGTGGGATTCAATGCGTCGCCAAACGGTGGAGGCATGACTAGGTGTCCACTTACGAGCGCAAGCCGCATGCCATTCCTGAGCAAGCAAACGGAATGTATTCGCCCGGGCGTTAGCCGCTTCCTGTTTGTCCAAGCGCGCCTGCTCGATGGGGTCTTTCCCAGCAGCAAGGAGTTCAAGCGCCTGAGCGCGTCGCTCCCTGGCCGCTTTCAAGCCGAGCGCCGGATAGTTGCCGAACGTAGCTAAACCATCACGGCCATCAGGTTTGGTGTACTTCATACGCCAGGTCTTGACCCCTGTCGGCTTAACCAGCAGGTAGAGGCCTTTGCCATCGAACAGCTTGTAATCCTTCTCCCGAGGCTTGGCCGCATCACATTTGGGATCGGTGAGAGGCACCACTGTGCGCGCCATAGGGATACGTTTCCTTGTCGAACCGAGATATCCCTAACCATATCCCTAAATCGCGTAGATGCCCAGAGACAAAATGAGACAGACAGAAACAACAAAGCCCGCACTAGGCGGGCTTTGCTGGGTGTTTCGTAGACAGTCATAGACTTCTGGAAACTAGTCTCTGGTGCCGGAGACAGGAATCGAACCTGCGACCTTCGCGTTACGAGTGCGCTGCTCTACCGACTGAGCTACACCGGCGTGTAGCGCAACGTACCACTGCCGCAGCCGTTACGCAAACCCCTGTTTCCCTTCGCTTATTCCCCTACCCTCACGCCCCTTTGCAACCCCGCGGCGCCAGGTCTTCCTCGATGTTGGTGGTGCAACTCCACCCGGTCGCGGTGCGGGTCAGGGTAATGGCTTTGCCAACCACGGTGGCCGGGGCATCGACCAGGGTGCATTCAATCTTCCCGGTGCCATCTGCAGCCTTGCCTTCAGCCGTAATCGCGCAATGCGCCGTCGCCGGCTGCCCGCCCAGCGACCCTACATCCAGCACGTCCTTGCCTTCGTTCAAGCGCAGGTCCATGGGGGGCTTGAGTGACGAGATCTCCAACAGCCCGGCCGCCGCCTTGGTGCGGGACTGGTGGTTGGTGTACATCGGTATGGCGATGGTCGCCAGAATGCCAATGATCGCGACGACGATCATCAGTTCGATCAGGGTGATACCGCGTTGCCCTTTCATGAACGTTTTCCTTGTTTATACGCATACACATTTGGGGTCACTCTCGACCCCAGGCTGGCAGCGGCGCAGTAGGCCTGAACAGACACCTTTTGTCACCCCTCCCCGCCTGGGCGTCACCTTCGCTGAACTACTCTAGTGAGCATCAGGGAAGCACGCCCTCTCATGGGCACGGCAAGCTGTTTCCAAGCTTGTCGCTCGGGCAAAAAAGGACCTTTGCATGAACCATTCGATACGCCTCTACGCCTGGCAGGGCACCGACGCCAATGGCCTGGCTGTTAACGGGCAAACGCCTGGGCGTAGCCCGGCTTATGTGCGCGCGGGGTTGCTGCGCCAGGGCATTCTGGTGGCCAGCTTGCGGCCGGCCGGTGGCCTGGTGTGGCGGTGGCCGAAGCGGCCTGAGAAAACCGACTCGGCGGGCTTCAGCCGGCAACTGGCGACCTTGCTCAAAGCCGGGGTGCCGTTGCTGCAGGCGTTCGAGGTGATGGGGCGCAGTGGGTGTGATGCGGGGCAGGCGGCGTTGCTGGTGCGATTGAAACAGGATGTGGCGTCGGGGCTGGGGCTGGCGGATGCGCTGCAGCGCCACCCGGGGTGGTTCGATACGTTGTACTGCAACTTGGTGCGGGTGGGTGAACAGTCCGGCACGCTCGATCGGCAGCTTGAGCAGTTGGCGGGGATGCTGGAGCAGCGTTTGGCCCTGCACAAGAAGGTGCGCAAGGCGATGATCTATCCGCTGCTGTTGTTGTTGACCGGGCTGGGGGTTTCGGCGGTTTTGTTACTGGAGGTGATCCCGCAGTTTCAGAATCTGTTCGCGGGGTTTGATACGGCGCTGCCGGCTTTTACGCAGTGGGTCATCGACTTGTCCACAGGGCTGGGGCGTTATGCGCCGCTGTTGCTGATCAGTATGGCGCTGCTGGGTTTGGCGGGGCGCCAGCTTTACCGCCAGCATGCGCCGGCGCGTCTGTGGATATCTCAGCAGGTGTTGGGCCTGCCGGTGTTCGGCAAGCTTTTGGCGCAGGCGGCGATGGCGCGCTTTGCGCGCAGCCTGGCTACGTCGTATGCCGCTGGGGTGCCGCTGCTGGATGCCATGGGGACGGTGGCCAAGGTGAGTGGTGGCGAGCTGCATGAGCAGGCGATTTTGCGGTTACGCCAAGGCATGGCCAATGGGCAGGGGCTGAACCAGGCGATGGCAGCCGAGCCGCTGTTCCCGCCGCTGCTGGTGCAGCTGGTGGCCATTGGTGAGTCCAGTGGCACGCTGGACACGATGCTGGAAAAAGCCGCCAGCCATTACGAAGAACAGGTCAGCCAGGCGCTGGAGCAGTTGACCAGCCTGCTGGAGCCCGCCATCGTGCTGATCCTGGGCCTGTTGGTTGGCGGCCTGGTGGTGGCGATGTACCTGCCGATCTTCCAGCTGGGTAGTTTGATCTGAACATGACTTTATGGACCTTCCTGGCAATGCAGCCGGCTTACTTCATCATCCTGGCGACGGTGCTCGGGCTGTTGGTGGGCAGTTTTCTCAATGTGGTGGTGTATCGCCTGCCGATCATGCTGGACCGCCAGTGGCAGCGTGAGGCACAAGAAGTGCTGGGGTTGCCGGTGGCCGAGCACGCGCGTTTCGACCTGTGCCTGCCGGCCTCGCAGTGCACGCAGTGCGGGCATCGGATTCGGGCGTGGGAAAACGTCCCGGTCCTCAGCTACTTGGCGTTGCGCGGGCGCTGTTCTGCCTGCAAACACCGCATCAGCGCGCGTTACCCGTTGGTCGAGTTGGGCTGTGCGCTGCTGTCGATGGTGGTGGCCTGGCGCTGCGGGGCCAGCGTCGAGGCATTGACGCTTCTGCCGCTGACGTGGGGGTTGCTGGCCCTGAGCCTGATTGACTATGACCAACAACTGCTGCCCGACGCTATCGTGCTGCCAGAGCTCTGGCTTGGGTTGATCGTCAATTATTTCGGGGTAGTGGTGCCCTTGCCCGATGCGGTGTGCGGCGCCGTGGTCGGCTACCTCACCCTGTGGACGGTGTACTGGCTGTTCAAACTGGTGACCGGCAAAGAAGGCATGGGCTATGGCGATTTCAAGCTGTTGGCACTGATCGGCGCCTGGGGTGGCTGGCAGGTGCTGCCGCTGACATTGCTGCTGTCGTCGGTGGTGGGGGCGTTGGTGGGCGTGTGTCTGCTGCGTGTACGCAAGCATTCCATCGGTACCGCCATGCCGTTTGGCCCTTATCTGGCCATTGCGGGGTGGATTGCCGTGCTCTGGGGTGATGAAATATACGCCTCTTACATGCAACTGCTTGGATTCTGATGACCACTGCAGCTTTCACCCCCTGGATTCTCGGCCTGACCGGCGGCATCGGCAGCGGCAAGAGTGCCGCCGCCGAGCGCTTCGTCGAGCTTGGCGTGCACCTGGTCGATGCCGACCAGGCCGCGCGTTGGGTGGTTGAGCCTGGTCGCCCGGCGCTGGCGAGTATTGTCGAGCGCTTCGGCCCCGGCGTGCTGCTGGACGACGGCCAGCTCGACCGCGCCGCCTTGCGCCAGCTGATTTTCGCCGACCCCGCCCAGCGCCAATGGCTGGAAGCGCTGCTGCACCCACTGATCGGGCAGGAAATCTTTAGCTACCTGGCCAAGGCGCAATCGCCTTATGCCGTGTATGTGTCACCCTTGCTGATCGAGTCTGGCCAATATCGCAAGACCCAACGCGTGTTGGTGATTGATGCACCGCAGGCGTTGCAGGTGCAACGCACCCTGCAACGGGACAACACCAGCCCTGAGCAGGTGCAGGCCATTCTGCAGGCCCAGTTGGCCCGCGACGAGCGCCTGCGCCATGCCGACGATGTAGTGGTCAATGACCGCGACCTTGCCGCGTTGCACGAGCAGATCGACCGTCTGCATCACTTTTACCTGACTTTACGAGGAGGCCAGCCATGAGCCAGCCATTGACCGTCGATTGCCCGACCTGTGGCGCACCTGTGGAATGGAACGAGAAAAGCGCGTTCCGGCCGTTTTGCTCTGATCGCTGCAAGCTGATCGACCTGGGGGCCTGGGCGGCCGAGGAGCACAAGATCGCGGGTTCGGAAGAGTCCGAAGATGAGCTGTATTCCGGGGACCTGGAGCCGCGGCACTAAGCTGATCCCTGGGTTGCTGTGAGGCCCATTCGCGGGCAAGCCCGCTCCCACATGATTTGCGCAGACCCAAAAGTTAGCGCCACACCTGTGGGAGCTGGCTTGCCGGCGATGAGGCCGGAACAATCAATAGAAGCCAGTTACTGCCACAGGGGCCTCACCACCACTCACTGGTCATCCTTCCACGGCGCCTGCAGATACCGTGTACGGTTGAACGTTTCCAGCCACTCCGGGCAAAACACCACCAGCGCACTGATCACCATGCCGTTGATGAACGCCTCGGGGAACATCATCAGCCACAGGTAGCCCACAAAATCACTCAGCCACTCGGGCATGGCAAAACGCCCGTCCAGCCACAAAATCCCCAACCCGGCCAACACACACACCAGCACCGTCAGCGCCGCCGGAAAAAACCCTGAACAAAAGATATACACAAACAGGTTTCGCGGTTGCGCGCGCTCGACCGCGAGGGCGCACAGTTCGGTAATCAGCACCGGCAAGCCAATCAACAGCAGGCCGTTGACGCCTAAAGCCGCCAGGTCCTGGCGCCCCAGCGCCAGCAACCCCAGCTGCGCAAGAAAGCCCCCCAGCACCGCCAGCGGCCAGTCCAGCAGCAGAGTGACGGCCGTCATGCCAATGAAGTGATACGACACGCCGGTGTCAAAATCGCGCCTGACCAGCCACAGGGCAAACAGGCAGAACACCGTACCAAACAGCAGATGCTGACGACGCCGGTCGCTGAACAGCTCCACCCAGCGGGCGCGGCTGGCGGCCCAGAGCAACAGTGGCACGTAACCAAGCCAGCCCAGCGTGAGGCTGGTGCTGGACAACACCTGTGCACTGATCACCTGACGAATACCCCTCTCTCCCCTGTGGATAAAAGTGAGTCTACACCCATTCTCCGTTTCATCCGGCTGCTGTAGGCTGGCGCCTCCCCGCAATGCAGGACGCATTCAAAATGTCGGAAGGAATCAACCTCACCCTGCTGCTCGCAGCAGTGCTCAACGCTGTGATCGGCCTTTTGCACCTGGCTATTATCGTGGTCGGCCCGCGTTGGTACCGCTTGTTCGGTGCAGGCGAGCGTATGGCCGTGGCGGCGGAAAAAGGGCGTTGGTATCCGGCACTGATTACAGCGGCCATCGCAGTGGTGTTGCTGATCTGGTCGGCTTACGCACTGTCCGCAGCCGGCTTGATCGGGCGCCTGCCGTTGCTGCTTCCGGCCATCTGCCTGATCACCCTGGTCTACCTGGCGCGGGGGCTGCTTGGGCCGTGGCTGTTGGCTGGCACCGGGCGTACGCGGCGCTTTATCGTGGTCAGCTCGCTGATCTGCCTGGGGTTTGGCTTGGTGCATCTACTGGGTGTGGTGCAGCAATGGCCGGTGCTGGGCTGATTTCTACGCACAAACAGCATCTTACCGTCATCGATTAGCGTCTAAGCTTGTCTGCATGGATGACTCAGACTACCTGCGCCTGCTTACCATCCAGGCCGAACAAGCCAATGCCTTTCTCTCCAATGCACGCAAATGGGAGCGTGAGCGTTGGGTATGCCAACGCCTACTGCAAGGGTTGAACATTCCCTACCGCAGCGAAGACTTCACCCCGGCCGGGCAGGAGCCGCCGGACGTGCTGTTCCGCGATGCGGCATTCGAGGTGTTTTTCGTACTGGACGAAGGCCGTCGCCTGAACGATGAGTGGCGCGAAGAGCTGCAACGCCGGCGCAGCGCGTTTTCCCTGGCCCAACTGGTGCGCCGCGAGGCACGCCCGCGGCGGATCAGTGCCACCGAATTGCTGGTGCGCCTGGCCCCGACCTTGCGCAAGAAGGCGCACAACTATAGGGAACGTGGGCTGGAGCTGAACGAGCTGGACATCATCGCGTTCGCCAGCCTCAAGCGCGAAGTGCTCGACCTCAACACCCACTTCCCGCCGCCCACCGAATACCTGCGCCAGGGTTGGCGCTCGCTGTCGCTGGTCGGCCCGACATTCGCCCGTGTGTTGTTCGCCCACCCCGATGCGCCAGACTTCCTGCGCGCCAACCTAGGGCGCAGCATTGTCTTCGATGTAGGCATCAGTCTTTGATCCAGTGCCGAGAGTCTTTGCGATGGCGTACACTCGGCGCCAGAGATAGAAAGCATTATCATTTGTTTCAAGCGCTTGCCTGAACGCTGTAGCGTTTGCGCAGTCACAAACGTCTATCTGACGAGGCCCACCATGACCAGCCGCCTGAATCCAGAAGATCAGCGTCGTGTCGATGAGTATCTACGCGCCCCCCAGCACCAAGTCGAGCGCAGGCCCTTCCGGCCATGGCTGCTCCTTGTACTGGTGGTGGCCGTGACCATTGGTCTGGGCCTCATAAGCCGCCTGTTGAGTGGACTGGTGCTATGAGCCGCCTCGCGCTCGCCCTCCCCTCATACCGTGTGCGGCCGGCCCCAAGGGCCACGAATTCCGTAAACCTTATGAGATATCCCCATGACTCATCGCATCGTGATTGTCGGCGGCGGCGCCGGCGGCCTGGAACTGGCGACCCGCCTGGGTAAAAGCCTGGGCAAGCGCAAGCACGCCGACATCACCCTGGTCGACGCCAACCTGACGCACATCTGGAAGCCGCTGCTGCACGAAGTGGCGGCCGGCTCGCTGAACTCCTCGGAAGATGAACTGAACTACGTGGCCCAGGCCAAGTGGAACCACTTCAACTTCCAACTGGGGCGCATGAGCGGCCTGGACCGTGAAGGCAAGCAGATCCAACTGGCCGCCACCCTCGATGAAGAGGGCCGCGAGCTGGTGCCTGCGCGCACCCTGAGCTACGACACCCTGGTCATCGCCGTGGGCAGCAACACCAACGACTTCGGCACCCTGGGCGCGGCGCAGCACTGCCTGTTCCTGGACACCCGCAAGCAAGCCGAGCGCTTCCACCAGCAACTGCTCAACCACTACTTGCGCGCCCACGCCGGTGACGTGGCCAGCGAGAAAATCAGCGTGGCCATCGTCGGCGCCGGTGCCACTGGCGTGGAGCTTGCGGCCGAGCTGCACCACGCCGCGCACGAGCTGGCAGCCTATGGCCTGGACCGCATCCAGCCCAAGGACATGCACATCACCCTGATCGAGGCGGGCCCACGGGTTTTGCCTGCACTGCCTGAGCGCATCAGCGTGCCGGTGCACAAGACCCTGGAAAAACTTGGGGTGAAGGTGATGACCAATGCGGCGGTCAGCGAAGTGACCGAGGATGGGATGAAAACCAAGGACGGTGAAGTGATCCAGGCCAGCCTCAAGGTGTGGGCGGCCGGTATCCGTGCGCCCGGCTTCCTCAAGGACATCGATGGCCTGGAAACCAACCGCATCAACCAACTGGTGGTGCGCCCTACCCTGCAGACCACCCGCGATGACAACATCTTTGCCTTCGGTGACTGCGCCGCGTGCCCGCAACCGGGTAGCGATCGCAATGTGCCGCCACGGGCCCAGGCTGCACATCAACAGGCGTCGATGCTGGCGCAAAGCCTGAAGGCGCGGCTGGAGAACAAGGCGCTGCCGACTTACGCGTACAAGGACTACGGTTCGTTGGTGTCGCTGTCGCGCTTCTCGGCGGTGGGTAACCTGATGGGCAACCTGATGGGGAGCGTGAAGCTGGAGGGCTGGTTGGCGCGAATGTTCTATGTGTCGCTGTACCGGATGCACCAGATGGCGCTGTACGGGTTCTTCCGCACGGCGATGATGATGCTGGGTAGCAAGATTGGGCGCGGTACAGAGCCGCGGTTGAAGCTGCACTGAAGAATGCTGGGGGGCGCTTTGCGCCCCTTTCGCGGCACAAGGCCGCTCCCACAAGAGCCCACCATTTCAGATGATTGCGGTTCCTGTGGGAGCGGCCTTGTGCCGCGAAAGGCCTGCACAGCAGGCCCAGAGATTGTTCAGATAAAACCGAGACAAAAGAAAAAGGGCATCTCAGTCGAGATGCCCTCTTTACATGGTGGGTCGTGTAGGATTCGAACCTACGACCAATTGGTTAAAAGCCAACTGCTCTACCAACTGAGCTAACGACCCTGAAAATGGTCGGGGTGAGGGGATTCGAACTCCTGACATCCTGCTCCCAAAGCAGGCGCGCTACCGGACTGCGCTACACCCCGAGATTGGCTCCGCGACCTGGACTCGAACCAGGGACCCAATGATTAACAGTCATTTGCTCTACCGACTGAGCTATCGCGGAACTGAACTTCGGTACATCTTTACTGCTTCGAAGCCTGTGTTAGCTTCGAACTCTTTAGCTTCTTCGCTTTCGCTTTGTCGCTGCTGAGGCCGGCTATTCTACATTCTTCGTTTTGCTTGTCAACCACTTTTTTTCATTCAACTTACTGATTTCTAAGTTGTTTTGCTAACACCGATGTTCCTGGTGATTCGCTTAGTGCCTGACAACGCGGCGTATATTAGGGGCACTCTTAAATCCGTGCAAGCGTTTTTTTCAAAAATTTCAGCAAGTTATGAAAAAAACTGGCGAGGCCCCGATTTTACGGGGTTTGGGCGGGTCTCTTCGCGGGTAAACCCGCTCCTACGGGGCTCTATGGTGGCGGCAGAAACGCTGCGCCCATAAAAAAGCCCCGCAGATGCGGGGCTAGTTTTTGCAGCGGATGGATCAGGCAAACACGATTTCTTCGCCTTCTACTTCGGCAGTGATCGCCGAACCCGGCATGAATTTGCCGGCCAGGATCATTTGCGCCAGCGGGTTCTCGATCCAGCGCTGAATCGCACGCTTCAGTGGCCGTGCGCCATACACCGGGTCGTAACCCACCGCGATCAGCTTGTCCAACGCCTCTGGGCTCAAGCTAAGCGACAGTTCGCGCTCCAGCAGGCGGCTACGCAGGCGTCCCAGCTGGATCTCAGTGATGCCGGCGATCTGGTCACGGCCCAATGGCTCGAACACCACCACTTCGTCGACCCGGTTGATGAACTCCGGACGGAAGTGCGAACCCACCGCATCCATCACCGCCGCACGCTGTGCCTCACGATCACCGACCAGTTCCTGGATCTGCGCGGAGCCCAGGTTGGAGGTCATCACGATCACCGTGTTGCGGAAGTCCACGGTACGGCCGTGGCTGTCAGTCAATCGGCCATCCTCAAGCACCTGCAGCAGCACGTTGAACACGTCCGGGTGCGCCTTCTCCACCTCGTCGAGCAGCACCACCGAATAAGGCTTGCGCCGTACCGCTTCGGTCAGGTAACCGCCCTCCTCGTACCCTACATAGCCTGGTGGTGCGCCGATCAGGCGAGCCACGGAGTGCTTCTCCATGAACTCGGACATGTCGATGCGCACCATCGCCTCTTCCGTGTCGAACAGGAACTCGGCCAAGGCCTTGCACAGCTCGGTCTTACCCACACCGGTCGGGCCGAGGAACATGAACGAACCACTTGGCCGGTTCGGGTCGGACAACCCGGCGCGGGAGCGGCGTACGGCGTTGGCCACGGCGGTGACGGCTTCGTGCTGACCGATCACGCGCTGGTGCAGCAAGTCTTCCATCTTCAGCAGCTTCTCGCGCTCGCCTTCGAGCATCTTGGCAACCGGGATGCCGGTCCACTTGGACACCACTTCGGCAATCTCTTCCTCGGTGACCTTGTTGCGCAGCAGCTGGTTTTCCGACTTGCCGTGCTGGTCGACCATCTGCAGGCTGCGCTCCAGGTCCGGGATTACCCCGTACTGCAGCTCGGCCATGCGGCTCAGGTCGCCTTTACGACGGGCGGCTTCCAGCTCCTGGCGGGCCTGCTCGATCTTTTGCTGAATCTGCGCCGAGCCTTGCACTTCGGCTTTCTCGGAGGCCCAGATCTCTTCGAGGTCGGAATACTCACGCTCCAGCCGCTCGATTTCCTCGTGCAGTTTTTCCAGGCGCTTCTTCGCGGCTTCGTCTTCTTCTTTCTTCAGTGCCTGGGATTCCACCTTCAACTGGATCAGGCGACGGTCCAGACGGTCGAGCACCTCGGGCTTGGAGTCGATTTCCATCCGAATGCGGCTGGCCGCTTCGTCGATCAGGTCAATGGCCTTGTCCGGCAACTGGCGGTCAGTGATGTAGCGATGGCTGAGCTTGGCCGCCGCAATAATCGCGCCGTCGGTGATGGCCACCTTGTGGTGCACTTCGTAGCGTTCTTTCAGGCCGCGCAGGATGGCGATGGTGTCTTCCTCGCTCGGCTCCTCCACCAGTACCTTCTGGAAGCGCCGCTCCAGGGCGGCGTCCTTCTCGATGTACTGGCGGTACTCGTTGAGCGTGGTGGCGCCAACGCAGTGCAGCTCGCCACGGGCCAGGGCCGGCTTGAGCATGTTGCCCGCGTCCATGGCGCCCTCGCCTTTACCGGCGCCGACCATGGTGTGCAGTTCGTCGATGAACAGGATGATCTGGCCTTCCTGCTTGGACAGCTCGTTAAGCAGCGACTTCAGGCGCTCTTCGAACTCGCCTCGGTACTTGGCACCGGCGATCAGGGCCCCCATGTCCAGCGCCAGCAGGCGCTTGCCTTTAAGGCCGTCGGGCACTTCGCCGTTGATGATGCGCTGGGCCAGGCCTTCGGCGATGGCGGTTTTACCCACGCCAGGTTCACCGATCAGCACCGGGTTGTTCTTGGTACGCCGTTGCAGCACCTGCACGGTACGGCGGATTTCGTCGTCGCGGCCGATCACCGGGTCGAGCTTGCCCTCTTCGGCACGCTTGGTCAGGTCGACCGTGTACTTGTCCAGGGCCTGGCGCGACTCTTCGGCGTTGGGGTCGTTGACCGCCGCGCCGCCACGCAGGTTATTGATGGCGTTTTCCAGGGCCTTCTTGGTCACGCCCTGGCTCAACAGCAGTTTGCCGAGCTTGCTGTTCTCGTCCATGGCGGCGAGCAGCACCAGCTCGCTGGAGATGAACTGGTCGCCCTTCTGCTGGGCCAGGCGGTCGGCCTGGTTGAGCAGGCGCGCCAGGTCCTGGGACATGTTCACGTCGCCAGTGGGGTTCTGGATTTTCGGCAGTTGGTCGAGTTCTTTCACCAGTGCCTGACGCAGGCTGTTGATGTCGAAGCCGACCTGCATCAGCAGCGGCTTGATCGACCCGCCCTGCTGTTCAATCAGTGCCTGCACCAGGTGCAGGGGCTCGATGGCAGGGTGGTCCATGCCTACGGCGAGGGACTGAGCGTCGGATATGGCTAATTGAAGCTTGCTGGTTAAACGGTCTATTCGCATGAGAGTACCTTCCTGTTAGGGCAGGTCGGAGCGATGGACAGCGCCTTTAATGAAGAAACCTGCCAGAGATGACCAATAGATAAGGGTGATTCTGGAAGATTCAAGCGTAGCGGGGTTGACCGGGGTCAGCCTTTGGAATGCTGGGGGCGCTGTGCGGCCCCAGTTTCTTGAATTCAGCGAGGTTGCAGCCACACCAGTGAAACAAACCGCCCACCCTGCGGTGTACGGCGATAGGAGAAGAACCGCTGATCGCTGACCGTGCAAAAGCCACCGCCATAAACGGCAGTAACGCCACGGGCAGCCAGGCGAATTCGCGCCAGCGCATAGATGTCGGCCATCAGCTTGCCCGGCCGCGCGCCCTCGACAAAGGCATTGGCGGCCTCCGGGTGCACGGCGGTAAAGGCATCACGCACTTCCAGCCCCACTTCGAACGCCTGCGGGCCAATGGCCGGTCCCAACCAGACCAATACCTCTTCAGGTGGCAGGGCCAAACGGTCGAGGGTGGCTTCCAGCACCCCGCCCGCCAACCCGCGCCAGCCGGCGTGGGCGGCGGCCACACGGGTACCCGCTCGGTCACAGAACAGCGCGGGGAGGCAATCGGCAGTCATCACAGTACAGGCAATGCCAGGCTGGTCGGTCCAGCTGGCGTCGGCCTCGGCCACCACGGCCGGGTCGGCATCCGCCACCACCAGGCCATGCACTTGCTTGAGCCAGGCAGGCTGGATCGCGAACTCGTCGCTCAGACGGCGGCGGTTCTCGGCAACCGCGACTGGGTCATCACCGACGTGATCACCCAGGTTGAACGCTTCATAGGGCGGCAGGCTGACGCCGCCCTGACGCGTGGTGACACAAGCGCGAACCGAGGCCGGGGCCGGCCAGTCAGGAAACAGCAGCGCCTGCGTCAGACCCTTCATCCGATAAAGCTCTCGCGGTCTTCGTTCAACAACGTCAGCAACCAGAGGAAGTCATCCGGCAACGGCGATTCCCACTTCATGACTTCACCGGTAATCGGGTGGGCCAACGCGAGGAAACGCGCATGCAGCGCCTGACGCGGGAAGGTCTTGACCGCCTCGACCATGGTTGGGCTGGCAGCCGGCGGAATGCGGAAGCGCCCACCGTACGTCTGGTCGCCGACCAGTGGGAAACCAACATGGGCCATGTGCACACGAATCTGGTGGGTCCGGCCGGTTTCCAGCTTGACCCGCACGTGGGTGTGCGAGCGGAAGCGCTTGAGCACACGGTAGTGGCTGACCGCCGGCTTGCCGCCGTCGGTGACCGCCATGCGCTGGCGCATGCCGCCGTGGCGACCGATCGGGGCGTCGATCTTGCCGCCGGAGGTCACCACACCAATCACGATGCACTCATAAATGCGGCTGACTTTGCGACTTTGCATTTGCTCGACCAGCCTGGTCTGCGCTTGCAACGTCTTGGCCACCACCATCAGACCGGTGGTGTCCTTGTCCAAGCGGTGGACAATACCGGCGCGCGGCACATTGATGATGTCTGGCACGTGGTGCAGCAGTGCATTGAGCAAGGTACCGCTGGCATGGCCGGCAGCCGGGTGCACAACCAGCCCGGCAGGCTTGTTGATCACCATGATATGGTCGTCTTCGTAGACGATATCCAGGTCGATGTCTTCTGCGATCCACTCGCCCTGGGCCTCTTGTTCGGCCTCCAGGACAAGCACAGAGCCACCATAGACGGTGTCTCGAGGGCGCACCACGGCACCATCGACCGTCAGGCGGCCCTCTTTGATCCACGTAGTAAGCCGCGAACGCGAGTACTCGGCGAACAATTGGGCGGCGACCTGGTCGAGGCGTTGACCGCCCAGATCGGACGGTACCTCTGCGCTAAGTTGAATGATCTCGGACATGCTCGATTCGGCGGGCGCACAGCCTTTGGTTTCGGCTGCGAGCTTGTGGTTAAATACGGCTTCTTTTGTCCCGGGGTTGGCCGGGGCGCTCATCATAACAGGACGGCACCGCCCAAGACAGCGGCCGTCAAAGGGACGCAAGCCGCCATGCGAGTGAAACACCTGCTGCTGATCGCCATCCTCGGGCTTACCGCGGCCTGTTCCTCTAATAAGGAAGTCATTGACGAGAACCTCAGCGAAGCCGAGCTTTACCAGCAGGCTCAGGCTGACCTGGACAATTCCAGCTACACCAGCGCCGTGAACAAGCTCAAGGCCCTGGAATCGCGCTACCCGTTCGGCCGCTACGCCGACCAGGCGCAGCTCGAGCTGATCTACGCCAACTACAAGAACACCGAGCCGGAGGCCGCCAAGTCCGCCGCCGAGCGTTTCATCCGCCTGCACCCGCAGCACCCGAACGTCGACTACGCCTACTACCTCAAGGGCCTGACGTCGTTTGACCAGGACCGTGGCTTGCTGGCGCGCTTCCTGCCGCTGGACATGACCAAGCGTGACCCGGGTGCCGCCCGCGACTCGTACAACGAGTTCGCCCAGCTGACCAGCCGCTTCCCGAACAGCCGCTACGCGCCGGACGCCAAGCAGCGCATGATCTACCTGCGCAACCTGCTGGCCTCCTATGAAATCCACGTGGCCGACTACTACCTGGGCCGCCAGGCTTATGTAGCAGCCGCCAACCGTGGCCGCTACGTGGTCGAAAACTTCCAGGAAACGCCGTCGGTCGGCGACGGCCTGGCGATCATGGTCGAGGCGTACCAGAAGATGCACCTGGACGAGCTGGCTGCCACCAGCCTGGAAACCCTCAAGCTCAACTACCCTGACCACCCAAGCCTGGTCGATGGCGAGTTCCAGCCCAAGCAGACCGAGTCTGACGGCCGTGGCTGGCTGTCCAAGGCGACCCTGGGCTTGATCGAAACCGAGACCCCGTTGCCACCGGGCGAGACCCGCGCCAACCAGGACGTGGTCAAGCAGTTCCAGGACGCTCGCGCCGAGATGCCGCAAGAGCTGCTGCCGAAGGACGAAAATGGCGATGTGATCCTGCCGGAAGGCCCGAAAGAAGCCGAGCAGGACCGTTCGTGGTTCAGCTACATGACCTTTGGCCTGTTTGACTGAGTGTGTGGATAAATAGAAAGGGAGGCCTGAGGCCTCCCTTTTTTATTGACTGCGCCCTAGACTGTCGCCTTCTTCATTCGACAAGCTGGACACCATGGTTCGCCTACTTTTCTGGATCGCCCTGATCGCCGCCGCGTTCTGGCTGTGGCGCAAGTTCAAGATCAGCCAGCAATCGCACTCTGAGCCGAAGCTCGACGACCCGCTGAAGATGGTGCGCTGCGCCCATTGCGGCGTGCACCTGCCTAATGACCGGGCGTTGAAGCTGGGCAAGGATTGGTATTGCAGCCAAGCGCACCTTGAACAGGGGCCGGGGCAATCGCGCTGAGGCGGGATTCGGTGAAGGGGGGGCGCTGCGCGCCCCAATCGCGACGCAAGGCCGCGCCTACATGCACAGCGTAATCGCCGGTAGGAGCGGCCTTGTGTCGCGAAAGGCCCGCAAAGCGGGCCCGGCACTCTCAGCCCAAACGCCCTGCCGGCGCATACGGCGCCGGGTCGATGATCGGCTCAGCCCCGATCAGCAAATCGACAAACAGCTGGCAAGACGCTGGCGCCAGCACCAGGCCATTGCGGTAATGCCCGCAATTGAGCCACAACCCTTCATGCCCAGGCACTGGCCCTATGTACGGGATGCCTTCCGGCGAGCCAGGTCGCAGCCCCGCCCAATGCCCCACCACCGTGGCCCGTGCCAGCTCCGGCAGCAGCTCGACCGCCGAAGCCTTGAGGCTCTCCAGCGCCTGCTCGGTTGGGGTCTTGTCGTAGCCGGCATGCTCCAGCGTACTGCCCACTAGAATGTGCCCGTCGCGGCGCGGAATCGCGTAGCGCCCCTTCGCCAGCACCATGCTCGGCAAGAAGTCTTCGGCACACTTGAACAGAATCATCTGGCCCTTCACCGGCTCCACCGGCAGCTCCAGGCCAAGCGTGCGCAGCAGATCGCCGCTCCAGGCACCTGCGCTCAATACCACTTCATCGGCATCGATCACGCCGTCTGCCGTCTGCACGCCGGTGACGCGCTCACCCTCATGGCGGAAGCCAGTGACCTGGCAGTGTTCACGCAGGCTCACGTTAGGGAGCGCCAGCAAGGCCGCTTTGAGCGACTTCACCAAGCGCGGATTGCGCACGTTGGCCACGCCCGCCATGTAAATGGCGCGCTTGAAACCAGGCCCCAGCACCGGCACCGCGTCATAGGCGGCCGAGATATCCACAGCACTGAGCGGGCGCCGCTCGCGCTCGGCCCAGGCCAGCGCCTCGGCTTCATCGTCCAGGTCCAGCCAATACAGCCCGGTGGTATGCACCTGCGGATCGATGCCCGTAGCAGCGAACAGGTGCTCGCCCAGCTGTGGATAAAAATCCTGGGACCAGTGCGCCAGGGCGGTTACCGCCGGGCTGTAGCGCCATGGGTACAACGGCGAGACGATGCCGCCACCGGCCCAGGACGACTCGCGGCCAACCTCACCTTGGTCGCAGACCACTACCTGCCCGACGTTCGCCGCCAGGTTGAACGCCGTCAGCAGGCCAATAACCCCACCGCCGACCACCACTACTTGCTTGCTCATCTGTCGATCCAAACACCTGAAGTAAAACCGCGATGCGCCGGGCATCATTCATGCTTCAGCTTCCCCAACACTGCTCGCTGCCGTCCAGGCGGCCCGGATTCCTGCGCACGCCGCTTTGATCAAGCTGAAAATCACCGCAGCGATCATCGGCCATCAGGCCATTGGGCAGCCGCCTCGCGCTCAGCGTGAAGGTATCGCTGCCACGTTGGGCCTGCAGGCTGTAATGACGGTTGGCAGTGGGCAATGCCAGCTCGCCCTCGGCGTATTGGCCCGTGCGCACGCGGTGGCGCTCCAGGCGCAAGGCGGCGTCATGCAGCAGGCCAACCACTTCGCTGCGTGCGGCTCGCTTGAGCTGGTCGCTGTAACTGGGGTAGGCAATGGCTGCCAGAATGCCGGTCACGGCCACGACAATCAACAATTCGATCAGGCTCAGGCCTTGCTGCATGTCAGGGTTCCCTCAATCTTTGTCGCCAGAGGATGCGCCGCACCTCACCGCCCGACAGGGCATACACCGCTTCCAGTACATGCCGCGACTCGGCTTGCCGGCTGACGGCAGTCACCCTGAACAAGGTGGCCTGCTGGCCCTCGGGCAAGTGCACGACGCGCTCGCTTGTGCCAAGGTTCTGCACGTGGAAGAAGCCGCTTTCGCTGCCCTGCCAGCCGCCCTGCAAGGCGTGCGGGCGTTGTGGTGGTTGGCAGGGCTTGCACACCGGGGGCGTTGCCTGCGTTAGCTGCGCAGCAGCCAGCAGCAGTGTCTGTTCGGCTTGCTCAAGTGCCTTGAGCCCATCACGCCAGTAGCCGGTCATGCGTGTTTCCACCAACGCATCGCGCAGGGCCGAGGCCGCGAGCAGGCCAAGCAGCGCGCTCAGTACCAGCGCTAACAGCAACACCACGCCGCGTTGGCGCTTCATAACTCGGCCACTGGGTTGCGCAG
The DNA here is from genome assembly GCF_058745025.1 of Pseudomonas sp. E1MeOHC2. Lineage (NCBI taxonomy): Bacteria > Pseudomonadati > Pseudomonadota > Gammaproteobacteria > Pseudomonadales > Pseudomonadaceae > Pseudomonas > Pseudomonas sp. E1MeOHC2. The sequence goes on along the minus strand of NZ_CP196675.1, from coordinate 3,109,156 downwards.
CGCCACACTCAGCACATGCTGCTGTTCGATGCCCAGGGTGGGTTCGTACAGGGTCAAGTGCACATCCACCCGCCCGCCTTGCGGTGTCTCGACAAGCGCCACACGCATCTCGCGCACATGGTCGACCAACGGTTGCGGGCTACCTCGTCGCCGGAACTTCAACGTGCCCTCCTCCAGTACATAGACGTGCCGGCTGATAGGGAACGCCAACAGCTGTCCGCTGCTTTCAGCTCGTCCCTTGTACACGTGGGCCTCGTCAGTGCAGTTGGTCAGCAGCGTCCAGCCTGGAGCACCGGTATGCCCAGGCAGCTCAGCAACCACCAGACTCAGGCTGGTGGGGCCTACTTGCAGTGGGTGGGCGAAGGCTTGGCGCGCTGCCGGGTCTTTGAAATCGCCGGGCTGCAAACGCAGGCAACCGAACATGCCGGCCATGCGAATGTCCTGGGCCATGCGTTGCAAGGCCAACCGGGCATCACCCTGCAGCCGTGCGGCCACACCCTGCAGACGCCAGGTTTCATGGGCAGACACAAACAGCTGGCTGGCTGCTGCCAGCAGCAGCAAACCGATGGCGAGCGCCAGCACCACTTCGAGCAAGCCAAAACCGCGCTGTGCGTGGTTCATCGCTGCACCTGCCGCTCGCCTGCTGCCCTGGTTTGCTCTCGCTGTGTGTGCACCAACAAGGCGGCCTGCGCGTCGTGCCGTGCGGCCTCGGTTGCCTGCAATGCGCGCACCTGCAGGGCTGCTGCGGCAAACATGCCCACGGCCACCACCACCATGGCCAGCAGTACCTCCAGAAGCGTCATGCCCCGTTCCATCGTTCGCATCCCTGCGCCCCTACGACTTTTCCTGCAGCTGATTACTCGCCGGGCGACTGGATCAATTGCCCTGCGACGTTGAAGCTGAAGCGAAGCACTTCCAGGGAGAAATGCACGGTGCGGCAACAGGGTGCAACACTGATACAAATGATGTTGGCGCTGGCCATGGCGGCCGTTCTGACACAGCTGGGGATGCCTGCCTACACTGGCATCTCTGACGACTTACACAGCGCAGCCGCAGCACGGGACCTCGCGCAGGCGCTGCGCAGTGCGCGCAGCCACGCATTGCTGCAAGGCCAGGCGGTGCTGGTGCAACCCATAGAAGGCGATTGGGGAAAGGGGTGGCGTGCGGTGCTTGAGCACAATCAGCAGGTGCTGCGTGAACACCGTTTGTCGCGACCGCTGAAAATTGCCCACAACACCCGGGGGCAAGTGAGGTTCAGTGCATTGGGGGTTCCGCTGGGGCTCAACAATGCAACCCTGGAAATATGCGAGCGCTCCTCCCCCACCGGCCAGCATCACGTAGTGCTGTCAACCAGCGGCAGGGTCAGCCTGCGCACGGGTGAGCCCGAGAGGGGCTCACTGTGCGCACGTGCCTGATCAGATCAGCGAACGAACCCGCAGCTCTTTAGGCATCGAGAACGTGATGTTCTCCTCGCGCCCATCGAGCTCTTCGGCGCCAGAAGCGCCCCACGCCTTGAGCTGCTCGATCACGCCACGCACCAGCACTTCCGGTGCAGAAGCGCCCGCAGTGATGCCGATGCGGGCCGCGTCACCAAACCAGCTGCGCTGCAGGTCCTCGGCACCATCGATCAGGTACGCAGGGGTACCCATGCGCTCGGCCAGTTCACGCAGGCGGTTGGAGTTGGAGCTGTTCGGGCTGCCGACCACCAGTACCACGTCACATTCGCCGGCCAGTTGCTTGACGGCATCCTGGCGGTTCTGGGTGGCGTAGCAGATGTCGTCCTTGCGCGGGCCACCGATGTTCGGGAAGCGCGCACGCAGGGCATCGATGACACGGCTGGTGTCATCCATCGACAGCGTGGTCTGGGTCACGAAGGCCAAGTGGTCCGGGTCGCGCACCTGCAGCTTGGCGACATCCTGCTCGTCTTCGACGAGGTAGATGGCGCCGCCGTTGCTGGCGTCGTACTGCCCCATGGTGCCTTCGACTTCAGGGTGGCCTGCGTGGCCGATGAGGATGCATTCACGGCCGTCGCGGCTGTACTTGGCCACCTCGATGTGCACCTTGGTGACCAGCGGGCAGGTGGCATCGAACACCTTAAGACCACGCCCGGCCGCTTCCTGGCGCACGGCCTGGGAAACACCGTGGGCGCTGAAGATGACGATGACGTCGTCAGGTACCTGCTCCAGCTCTTCGACGAAGATGGCACCGCGGTTGCGCAGGTCTTCGACCACGAACTTGTTGTGCACCACTTCGTGACGCACGTAGATCGGCGGGCCAAAGACTTCCAGGGCACGGTTGACGATCTCGATCGCCCGGTCGACCCCCGCGCAAAAACCGCGAGGGTTGGCGAGTTTGATTTGCATGCTCGGCTCCAGGCTTACAAGGCCTTCACGTCGAGGATCTGCACCTCGAAGCTCAGGGTCTTGCCAGCCAGTGGGTGATTGAAGTCGATGGTCACTTGCGCGTCATCGAACGCCTTGACCACGCCCGGCAGCTCGGCGTTGGCGGCGTCATTGAAGATCACCAACAGGCCTTCGGACAACTCCATGTCGGTGAACTGCGAACGCGGCATCACTTGCACATTCTGCGGGTTCGGCTGGCCGAAGGCGCTCTCAGGGGCCACAGTGACGGTGCGCTTGTCGCCGGCCTTGAAGCCGAACAGCGCGGCTTCGAAACCTGGCAACAGGTTGCCATCACCGACCTTGAACACGGCTGGCGACTTGTCGAAGGTGCTGTCGACAGTATCGCCGTTTTCCAGGTGCAGCGCGAAGTGCAAGGTGACTTCGGTGTTCTGGCCAATACGGATGTCAGTCATGGACAGGCTCCTCGGACTTCTTGCTCTTGAACATATCCAGCGCCAGCATTACCGCGCCAACGCAAATCGCACTGTCGGCCAGGTTGAAGGCCGGGAAGTAATGGCGGTTCTGCCAGTGCACCAGGATGAAATCGACTACGTGGCCAAGCACGATGCGGTCGTACAGGTTCCCCAGCGCACCACCCAGCACCAGCGCCAGCGCGATGGCCAGCCAGGTCTCGCTGCGCCCAAGGCGCTTGAGCCAGACCACCAGCACCGCACTGACCACCACGGCGATCACGGCAAACAGCCAGCGCTGCCAGCCGGCGCCATCGGCGAGGAAGCTGAAAGCCGCCCCGGTGTTGTAGGCCAGGGTCCAGCTGAAGTAGTCCGGGATGACCACGATCTGCTGGTACAGGCTCAATTTGCCTTCGAAGTAAACCTTGGTGACCTGGTCAAGGACCAGGACCACCAGGCTCAGCCAGAGCCAGGCAAGGCGCCCGAAGCGCCCCGCTGCAGGGTTAGGCATAGTGGCGCACCTCACCCGAACCGCTCAGGTTGTCGACGCAACGGCTGCAGATTTCCGGGTGCTCCGGGTGGCTGCCGACGTCGGCGCGGAAGTGCCAGCAGCGGCCGCACTTGGCGTGGCCGGACTTGACCACTTTCAGCTTGAGGCCTTCGACTTCGGTCGCCACGGCGTCAGCCGGTGCCTGCACAAACGGCACCACGCTGGCAGCCGAGGTGATCAGCACGAAGCGCAGCTCGTCGCCCAGCTTGCTCAGGTCGGCGCTCAGGCCTTCCTCGGCGTACAGGGTAACTTCGGCCTGCAGGTTGCCGCCGATGACCTTGGCGGTACGCTGGTTTTCCAGCTCCTTGTTGACCGATGCCTTGACCGCCATGACCCGATCCCAGTAGGCACGGTCCAGCTCGATGCCTTCTGGCAGCTCGCTCAGGCCCTGGTACCAGCCGTTGAGCATCACCGACTCGTTGCGCTCGCCCGGCAGGTACTGCCAGATTTCGTCGGCGGTGAAGGACAGGATCGGCGCGATCCAGCGCACCAGCGCCTCACTGATGTGGTACAGCGCGGACTGGCACGAACGGCGGGCGACACTGTTGGCGCCGGTGGTGTACTGGCGGTCCTTGATGATGTCGAGGTAGAAGCCACCCAGCTCCTGCACGCAGAAGTTGTGGATCTTCGAGTAGACGTTCCAGAAACGGTACTCGCTGTAGTGCTCTTCCAGCTCGCGCTGCAGCAGCAGCGTGCGGTCCACTGCCCAACGGTCCAGGGCCAGCATGTCCTCTGGGGCCAGCAGGTCGCGGGCCGGGTCGAAGCCGGACAGGTTGGAGAGCAGGAAGCGCGCGGTGTTGCGGATACGGCGGTAGGCGTCGGCGCTGCGCTGCAGGATCTGCTCGGAAACGGCCATTTCACCGGAGTAGTCGGTGGCCGAAACCCACAGGCGCAGGATGTCGGCACCCAGGGTGTTGTTGACCTTTTCCGGCTCGATGGTGTTGCCCAGCGACTTGGACATCTTGCGGCCGTTCTCGTCCACGGTGAAGCCGTGGGTCAGCAGCTCGCGGTACGGCGCGTGGTTGTCAACGGCGCAACCGGTCAGCAAGGACGAGTGGAACCAGCCGCGGTGCTGGTCGGAGCCTTCCAGGTACAGGTCGGCGACCGGACCGGTGGCGTGGCCGATGTCGTGCGAGCCACGCAGCACGTGCCAGTGGGTGGTACCGGAGTCGAACCACACGTCCAGGGTGTCGGTGATCTTGTCGTACTGGCCGGCTTCGTCGCCGAGCAGTTCAGTGGCGTCCAGCTTGAACCAGGCCTCGATGCCCTCTTGCTCGACGCGCTTGGCCACCGCTTCCATCAGTTCGACGGTACGCGGGTGCAGCTCGCCGGTCTGCTTGTGCAGGAAGAACGGGATCGGCACGCCCCAGTTGCGCTGACGCGAGATGCACCAGTCCGGGCGGTTGGCGATCATCGAGTGCAGGCGCGCCTGGCCCCAGGCCGGGACGAACTTGGTGTCTTCGATGGCCTTGAGCGCGCGCTCACGCAGCGGCTCGCCGGTGGTTGGCTGCTTGTCCATGCCGACGAACCACTGCGCGGTGGCGCGGTAGATCAGCGGGGTCTTGTGGCGCCAGCAGTGCATGTAGCTGTGGCTGATGGTTTCGGTATGCATCAGCGCACCGACTTCGCTGAGCTTCTCGACGATGGCCGGGTTGGCCTTCCAGATGAACTGGCCGCCGAAGAATTCCAGTGACTCGACGTACACACCGTTGCTCTGCACCGGGGTGAGGATGTCGTCGTTGACCATGCCGTAGCGCTTGCAGGTGACGAAGTCGTCTTCACCGTAGGCAGGCGCGGAGTGAACCACACCGGTACCGGCGCCCAACTCGACGTAGTCTGCCAGGTAGAGTGGCGACAGGCGGTCGTAGAACGGGTGGCGGAAGTTGATCAGCTCCAGGGCCGAACCCTGGGCGGTGGCGATAACCGAGCCTTCCAGGTTGTAGCGCTTGAGGCACGACTCGACCAGCTCTTCGGCCAGCACCAGCAGGCGCTCGCCGGTATCGACCAGGGCGTACTTGAACTCCGGGTGGATGTTCAGCGCCTGGTTGGCGGGGATGGTCCACGGGGTGGTGGTCCAGATCACGATGGCGGCGGGCTTGGCCAGCGAGGCCAGGCCAAAGGCAGCGGCCAGCTTGTCGGCGTCGGCGACCGGGAAGGCCACATCGATGGTCTGGGATTTTTTGTCGGCGTATTCAACCTCGGCTTCAGCCAGGGCCGAGCCGCAATCGAAGCACCAGTTCACAGGCTTGAGGCCCTTGAACACGAAGCCTTGCTTGACCATCTCGGCCAGGGCACGGATCTCACCGGCCTCGTTGGCGAAGTTCATGGTCTTGTACGGGTTGTCCCAGTCACCCAGCACACCCAAGCGGATGAACTCGGTCTTCTGCCCTTCGATCTGCTCGGCGGCGTATTCGCGGCACAGCTCACGGGTGCGGTCGGCCGACAGGTGCTTGCCATGGGTGACTTCGACCTTGTGCTCGATCGGCAGGCCGTGGCAGTCCCAACCCGGCACGTACGGCGCGTCGAAACCGGACAGGGTCTTGGAGCGGACGATCATGTCCTTGAGAATCTTGTTCAGCGCATGACCGATGTGAATCTTGCCGTTGGCATAGGGCGGGCCGTCGTGCAGGACGAACTTCGGACGATCCTTGCCAATTTCGCGCAGCTTCTGGTACAGGCCAATGCTGTCCCAGCGCTGCAGGATCTGCGGTTCGCGCTGAGGCAGGCCGGCCTTCATGGGGAAGGCGGTGTCCGGAAGGTTAAGCGTGGCTTTGTAGTCGGTCATTTCAGGCTCTTCGTTAGCGGTTGAGCGTGCCAATGTGCACGTGCGGCGGCGATGTCCGCGTCGATCGCCGACTTCAGCGCCTCCAGGGAGGCGAATCGCTGCTCTTCACGCAGCTTGTGGTGGAACTCCACCGTCAGACGCCGGCCATACAGGTCGCCGGCATAATCCAGAAGATGAATCTCCAGGTGCGGGCGCCCATCACCGGCAACGGTGGGGCGCACGCCGATATTGCCAACACCCGGCCAGGCCTTGCCGTCGATTTCGATGCTGGCCAGGTAAACCCCGGACAGCGGCACGCGGCGGCGCTTGAGCTGGATGTTGGCGGTGGGCGTGCCGAGTTGGCGCGCCAGTTTCTGGCCGTGCAGGACGCGGCCAGTGATGCGGTACGGGCGGCCCAGCAGGTGCTCGGCCAGTTCGAAGTTACCTTCGGACAAGGCCTTGCGCACTTCGGTGCTGCTGACCCGCAGGCCGTCCTGGATCACGGTGTTGGCGGCTTCGACGGTGAACCCGTACTTGTCGCCGGCCTCGACCAGGAAGGCAAAATCGCCTGCGCGGTCGCAGCCAAAGCGGAAGTCGTCGCCCACTTCAAGGTGACGCACGCCCAGGCCGTCTACCAGGATGGCTTTGACAAATTCATCGGCGCCAAGCTTGCTCAGGCGCTGGTTGAATGCCAGGCACAGCACCCGGTCGATACCCTCGGCGGCCAGCAGTTCGACCTTGTCACGCAACCGTGCCAGACGCGCCGGCGCGGTATCGGGGGCAAAGTATTCGCGCGGCTGTGGCTCGAAGATCACCACGCAAGTCGGCAGGCCAAGTGCCTGGCCGCGCTCACGCAGACGCGCCAGGATTGCCTGGTGGCCACGGTGAACCCCGTCGAAGTTGCCAATGGTGGCGACACAGCCCCGGTGCTCGGGGCGCAGGTTGTGAAGACCTCGAACCAGCTGCATAACGCGCTTCTTGCTCATAAAGTGGCCGATTATAACCACACCCGGGCGCCGGTGACAGGCAGCAGCGCCCGGGTGTGGCGTGGAATGCGAAAAACCGACGCCTGACGTGCTCTGGGCTTCAGTGCAGGGCCTTGCGGGCGAAATGCCGAGGCCGGAAGCCACACAGGTACAGGCAGCCGAAATAGGTTACGACACCCGCCAGGATCAGCGCCCCGAGACGCGCGAAGCGCTCGAGCATGCCGCCCTGCTCCCAGGCCGGCATATAGTGCATGCCCGCCAGCAAAACCGCCGACATCAATGTCACCGCCAACACCAGTTTAAACAGGAAGCGGGTCCACCCCGGTTGCGGTTCGAACAGCCCTTGGCTGCGCAGTTTCCAGAACAGCAGGCCGGCATTGAGGCAGGCACCGAGGCTGATCGCCAGGGCCAGCCCGGCATGCGCAAGCGGGCCAACCAGGGCCAGGTTCAACAACTGGGTGCACACCAGCGTGAACACCGCGATCTTCACTGGGGTACGGATATTCTGCTGCGCATAGAAGCCTGGTGCCAGCACCTTGACCAGAATGATCGCCAACAGGCCCACAGAATAGGCCATCAACGCGCGCTGGGTCATCGCCGCATCGAACGCGCTGAACTTGCCGTACTGGAACAGCGCCACGGTCATCGGCTCGGCCAGAATGGCCATGGCCAGGGTGCAGGGCAACACCAGCAGGAAGCACAGGCGCAGGCCCCAGTCGAGGATGCGTGAATACTCTTCGCGGTCCTTGTTGGCATAGGTCTTGGCCAACGTTGGCAGCAAGATAGTGCCCAGCGCCACGCCCAGCACGCCGGACGGCAACTCCATGAGCCGATCGGCGTAGTACATCCACGACACCGAGCCGGCCACCAGGAACGAGGCGAAGATGGTGTTGATGATCAGTGATATCTGGCTGACCGAGACCCCGAGGATCGCCGGCAGCATCTGTTTGAGCACGCGCCATACACCGGTGTCGCGCAGGTTCAGGCGGGGCAGCACGAGCATGCCGATCTTTTTCAATGCCGGCAGCTGGTACAGCAGTTGCGCCAGGCCACCCGCCAGTACGCCCCAGGCCAGCGCCATGATCGGCGGGTCGAAATACGGCGTGAGCGCCACGGCGAAGATGATCATCGCCACGTTCAGCAAGGTCGGGGTGAACGCCGGGACGGAGAAACGGTTCCAGGTATTGAGGATCGCACCCGCCAGGGACGACAGCGAGATCAGCAATATATAAGGAAAGGTCACCCGCAACAGGTCGGTGGTGAGCGCGTATTTTTCGGCACTGTCGACAAAACCTGGCGCGGTGGCCCACACCACCCAGGGTGCCGCGAAGATACCAACGGCCGTGACCAGGGCCAGGACCAGGGTCAGCAAGCCGCTGACATAAGCGATGAAGGTGCGGGTCGCTTCGTCGCCCTGCTGGGTCTTGTACTCGGCCAGAATCGGCACGAAGGCTTGCGAAAACGCGCCTTCGGCAAAGATCCGTCGCAGCAGGTTGGGCAACTTGAACGCGATGAAAAAGGCATCAGTGGCGATGCCGGCACCAAACACACGCGCCAGAATGGTGTCGCGCACAAAGCCCAACACCCTGGAAATCATGGTAATCGAGCTGACCGCAGCCAGGGATTTGAGCAAATTCATCGAAAAGATTCACGTCAGAGACAGAGGACGCTGCAGACAGCGTTCGAATGTGCGATACTCCCGCGCCTTCGCAGGGGAGCCAAAAATTCCCGAGTTTACAGGTCGCGCAGCAGAAAGGAATCTTTCCCTCTTGTTGGCGCACCGCTCGGCGGAACCTTGCAGGTGGCCTTGACATCCGTTCGACTGATCGGCATGATTCGCGGCCTATTTTGTTTGCTATTTACCTAAAGTCTTTCGAGGAGCTCGACGGTGGCCAACACACCTTCCGCCAAGAAACGTGCAAAACAGGCTGAGAAGCGTCGCAGCCACAACGCCAGCCTGCGTTCCATGGTCCGCACCTACATCAAGAATGTAGTTAAAGCCATCGACGCAAAAGACGCTGAAAAAGCGCAAGCCGCTTACGTTCTGGCTGTACCTGTAATCGACCGTATGGCCGATAAAGGTATCATCCACAAGAACAAAGCTGCTCGCCACAAAGGCCGTCTGAATGGCCACATCAAGGCGCTGAAAGAAGCTGCAGCTGCCTAAGCGACATGCTTGTCAAAAAACCGGCCCTAGGGTCGGTTTTTTGTTGCCTGCAATTTAACCGCTCACGCGCTTCTGTAGGAGCGGCCTTGCCGGGGAAAGGGGCTGCGTAGCAGCCCCAGCGTTATCTATGGCGAAGTCAAAACCGGGGCTACAAGGGCCCTGCTGATAGAAAGATCACTTGGCTATCTGGATCTTAGGCGCCCACTGCAGCCATTGGTCCTCTGCCTTGTCGAACAGGGCAAAGGTCTGCTGCGGCCGCGCCGGGTTGCCCATCTGCTCGCCATCCGGTGTGGCAAAGGCAATACCGCCATCGATGAGTGTCTCCAGCGATTCGGTACGCACCGTCGCCCCCTTGAACAGCCCCCAATCAAAGCCAAAGCCACTGCTGTTCCAGAAACGGCTGCCACTGCGCACCAAGGCTGCATAGCGCGGCTCGATAAGGATATGGATCAGCACGCGATCGGCACTCTGGCCCAACTCGAAGCCCGTCACCTTGCCTACCGCGACCTCACGGTAGGTCACCGGCACACCCGGCTTGATCGAGCCGCGCCGCGGTGCACTGAGCGTCAATGGCAGGCCGACCTCAGGCCCGGCAATCTGCGGGGCATCGGCCAGGGCGATGAAATCACGTTGCGTGCCCTTGTCCTTGGCCGCCGGCTGCACTTCCAGGTATTGGCCGCCAATCAAGGTGTCGAGATTCTCAGTGCGCACCAGGCCTAAGGCAGGCTTGACCACCCAGAACTGCGTACCGACGCGCGCAATTCGCTCTGCAGCTTCGGTGATACGCGCCCGCAGCAGCACGGCCTGCAAGTCTGCGGTGAGGTCGACGCTCTCGATACTGCCAACGTCCAGGCCACGGAAGCGAATTGGCGTACCCGGCTTCAGGCCATCGGCACGGTCCACACGAATCGTGACCAACGTACCCGCACGATTGACCGCCTCCTGGCTCTCATGCAGACGGAACCGTGGAATATGACGCTTGAGCGCTACATCAGGCCTTGGCGTATCGAAGGCGATGCCGCCAGCCATGAGCGTCTGCAGTGACTCGCTCTTGATCTTGATGCCCGACAGGCCACCGGTCAGGGTAATGCCGCTGACGTTCCAGAAGCGCGACGAGCCGTTGACCAGGTTCTCGTATTCCTTCTCGATATGCACACCGATCAGGATGCGATTGCTATTGCGGGCGAACTGGTAGCTCTGCACGCTGCCCACTTTCACCTGGCGATACATCACCGGGCTACCGATTTCCAGCGAGCCCAGGGTATCGGCGAACAGCACCATGTGCAGGCCCGGGGCCTTGAGATCCAGCGGCGGCGCCTTGGGTCGGGCTTCGAACTCACGCAGCGGCTTGGCGCCTTTCTCGCCGGGGCGAATGGCAATGTAGTTACCTTTTACCAAGGCCTCCAAGCCTGTGATGCCGGCCAGGGAAATGGACGGCTTGACCACCCAGAACTGCGTCCCTTCGACCAGGTAGTCCTCGGTCAGCGGGTCAAGGGTGAGCTCAGCCATGGCGCTGCCGAGGTTATCCTCCATTTTCAGCGCTTTCAGCGAGCCGACCTGAATCCCCTTGTACATCACCGGCGTGCGACCGGCCTGCAGGCCTTCGTAGTCACTCAGCTTGACCTTGATACGGATCCCGGCCTGGGCTGCATCGAAGTCCTCATACAGGCGAAACGGCAGGCTGGGGTCGGTTGGCGGGCTGTCCTTGCGGTATTCCGGGGTCGCGAAGGCAATACCGCCGGCGACGATGCTCGACAGGGACTCGCTACGCACCTTCACCCCCGACAGGCTTGCATCGATACTGATACCGCTGGCGTTCCAGAATCGCGTGTGTTTGCGCACCAGGCTGGCGTAGGCCGGCTGGATGAACACCTTGATCTCGACCGTGTCCTGATCGTCAGAAAGCCGGTAGCTCTTCACCCGGCCGACCTGGATCTGCTTGTAGAACACTGGGCTGTCGCGATTGAGCGAACCCAGTCGATCGGCTTTGAGTATCAGGTGCAAGCCCGGCTCACTGTCCGACAAAGGCGGCGCTGTGGACAAGGCAGTGAAGCGCTTGGCCTTCTCCCCTTCACCCGGGCTGACGGCGATGTAGTTACCTGAGACCAACGTCTCCAGGCCGGTAATACCCGCCAGGCTGACGCTTGGCTTGACCAGCCAGAAGCGCGTCCCGGTGGTCAGGTGCGACTGAGCAGCCTTGTTCATCTCAATGGTGGCAATTACACCCTGGTTGGCACCTTTGGCATCCAGCACCAAAGCCGTCACCTTGCCGACCGGCATGCCTTTGTAGATGACTTCGGTCTTGTTGGCGACGATCCCTTCACCCGTGGTGAAGCGAACCTCGATTTCCACACCCGCATCACGATAAGCCTGCCATGCCAACCAGCCACCGATCATTAACGCGATCAGCGGCAGGATCCAGATGGCCGACCAGTTCGAAGCTGGGCGGGTTTTTGCCGTTGGCAGGTCACTCATGGTCGTCATCCGACTCCGTGTTATCCCAAATCAGTCGGGGATCGAAAGTTAAAGCAGCGAGCATCGTCAGAATCACCACACTGGCGAAGGCGACAGCGCCCAGGTTGGCTTCGACACTGGCTATTCGCCCAAAATTCACCACCGCCACCAGAATGGCGATGACGAAGATATCGAGCATGGACCAGCGTCCGATGAATTCGATAAAGCGGTACATCAGGATCCGCTGGCGCGCCGAAAGTGGCTGGCGACGCTGAACGGAGTACAGCAGCAAACCAATACCCACCAGCTTGAAGGTAGGCACCAGAATACTGGCAATGAATACCACCGCAGCGATTGGCACCATGCCGTGCTTGAGCAGGGTAATGACGCCCGACATGATGGTATCGGGGCTACCCTGGCCCAGTGTGCTTACAGTCATGATCGGCAACAGATTGGCAGGGATGTACAAAATGGACGCCGCAATCAGCAACGCCCAGGTACGCACGATACTGTTCGGCCGGCGGCCATGCACGATGGCACCGCAGCGTGTGCACGTCTGCGAGGCGCTGTCGGCCTCCTGCCTGTTCAGTTCGTGACACTCATTGCAGACAAGGATGCCTGCATCAATCGCCCGCATGGAGATCCTCCCCCGAAAGCGCACTCCAGATCTGATGCGGTGACATCACCACCTCAAGCCACACCTGAATCAACAACAAGCTGATAAAGCAGAACAGCCCCAACCCCACGGTCAGTTCAGCCAGGTCCACCAGCTTGACGATCGCCACCAGCACGCCCATGAAATAGACCTCGAGCATGCCCCAGTCGCGCAAGTGGTGATAGATGCGATAGAACAACAAGCCATAGCTGCGCCCCACGTCCAGCCGAATGCTCAGCAGTACCGCCAACTGGCACAACAGCTTCGCCAAGGGAATGGCCATGCTGCACAGGAAGACTACGACGGCTACGCCGCGCATTTGTGAGTTATACAGGCCCACCACGCCGCTCCAGACCGTATCGTCCGACGTCTGGCCAAGCAGGTGTAACTGCATGATCGGCAGAAAGTTGGCAGGCACGAAAAGTAGCAGGGCGGTGAGCACCAAAGCCAGGCTGCGGTTGACCACATTGTGCCGGTGGGCGTAAAGCTCATAGCCACAGCGCGGGCACTGGGCTTTTTCATCGTGCTGCAGCACGGGCTTGCGCATCAGCAGGTCGCATTCGTGGCAAGCCACGAGTTCGTCCAGCGGCAATTGGGCCAGTGCTTCGGGTTCGACAGGGTTGGGCATATCGAGCTTCTGAATGGATGCGTGGGCTCTATTCTAGTGATCTGACTCGAAATGTGGGAGGCGACTATTGACCGGTTCGCGAGCGGTTTTTGTTCCAGGAAAAGACAAAACCCCTACCTGCTCGCGCAGATAGGGGTTTTGCGAAATGAATCTTGACGATGACCTACTCTCACATGGGGAAACCCCACACTACCATCGGCGATGCATCGTTTCACTACTGAGTTCGGGATGGGATCAGGTGGTTCCAATGCTCTATGGTCGTCAAGAAATTCTGTAGCCAGAATGTCCAGATGAACAGCCCAGCGAATTCGGATATGCGATATTTGTGGTTACGAACTTTCGGTTATTTCGTCTTCACCACCACAATTCGGCGTCTTACGCTCAAATTGCTTGGGTGTTATATGGTCAAGCCTCACGGGCAATTAGTATTGGTTAGCTCAACGCCTCACAGCGCTTACACACCCAACCTATCAACGTCGTAGTCTTCGACGGCCCTTTAGGGGATTCAAGATCCCAGTGAGATCTCATCTTGAGGCAAGTTTCCCGCTTAGATGCTTTCAGCGGTTATCTCTTCCGAACATAGCTACCCGGCAATGCCACTGGCGTGACAACCGGAACACCAGAGGTTCGTCCACTCCGGTCCTCTCGTACTAGGAGCAGCCCCTCTCAAATCTCAAACGTCCACGGCAGATAGGGACCGAACTGTCTCACGACGTTCTAAACCCAGCTCGCGTACCACTTTAAATGGCGAACAGCCATACCCTTGGGACCGGCTTCAGCCCCAGGATGTGATGAGCCGACATCGAGGTGCCAAACACCGCCGTCGATATGAACTCTTGGGCGGTATCAGCCTGTTATCCCCGGAGTACCTTTTATCCGTTGAGCGATGGCCCTTCCATACAGAACCACCGGATCACTAAGACCTACTTTCGTACCTGCTCGACGTGTTTGTCTCGCAGTCAAGCGCGCTTTTGCCTTTATACTCTACGACCGATTTCCGACCGGTCTGAGCGCACCTTCGTACTCCTCCGTTACTCTTTGGGAGGAGACCGCCCCAGTCAAACTACCCACCATACACTGTCCTCGATCCGGATAACGGACCTGAGTTAGAACCTCAAAGTTGCCAGGGTGGTATTTCAAGGATGGCTCCATGAGAACTGGCGTCCCCACTTCAAAGCCTCCCACCTATCCTACACAAGCAAATTCAAAGTCCAGTGCAAAGCTATAGTAAAGGTTCACGGGGTCTTTCCGTCTAGCCGCGGATACACTGCATCTTCACAGCGATTTCAATTTCACTGAGTCTCGGGTGGAGACAGCGCCGCCATCGTTACGCCATTCGTGCAGGTCGGAACTTACCCGACAAGGAATTTCGCTACCTTAGGACCGTTATAGTTACGGCCGCCGTTTACCGGGGCTTCGATCAAGAGCTTCGCTTGCGCTAACCCCATCAATTAACCTTCCGGCACCGGGCAGGCGTCACACCCTATACGTCCACTTTCGTGTTTGCAGAGTGCTGTGTTTTTAATAAACAGTCGCAGCGGCCTGGTATCTTCGACCGGCATGGGCTTACGGAGCAAGTCCTTAACCCTCGCCGGCGCACCTTCTCCCGAAGTTACGGTGCCATTTTGCCTAGTTCCTTCACCCGAGTTCTCTCAAGCGCCTTGGTATTCTCTACCTAACCACCTGTGTCGGTTTGGGGTACGGTTCCCAGTTATCTGAAGCTTAGGAGCTTTTCTTGGAAGCATGGCATCAACCACTTCGTCGCCTAAAGGCAACTCGTCATCAGCTCTCGGCCTTGAGATCCCGGATTTGCCTAAGATCTCAGCCTACCACCTTAAACTTGGACAACCAACGCCAAGCTGGCCTAGCCTTCTCCGTCCCTCCATCGCAATAACTGGAAGTACAGGAATATTAACCTGTTTTCCATCGACTACGCTTTTCAGCCTCGCCTTAGGGACCGACTAACCCTGCGTCGATTAACGTTGCGCAGGAAACCTTGGTCTTTCGGCGTGGGAGTTTTTCACTCCCATTGTCGTTACTCATGTCAGCATTCGCACTTCTGATACCTCCAGCAAGCTTCTCAACTCACCTTCACAGGCTTACAGAACGCTCCTCTACCGCATCATCATAAGATGATACCCGTAGCTTCGGTGCATGGTTTGAGCCCCGTTACATCTTCCGCGCAGGCCGACTCGACTAGTGAGCTATTACGCTTTCTTTAAAGGGTGGCTGCTTCTAAGCCAACCTCCTAGCTGTCTAAGCCTTCCCACATCGTTTCCCACTTAACCATGACTTTGGGACCTTAGCTGACGGTCTGGGTTGTTTCCCTTTTCACGACGGACGTTAGCACCCGCCGTGTGTCTCCCATGCTCGGCACTTGTAGGTATTCGGAGTTTGCATCGGTTTGGTAAGTCGGGATGACCCCCTAGCCGAAACAGTGCTCTACCCCCTACAGTGATACATGAGGCGCTACCTAAATAGCTTTCGAGGAGAACCAGCTATCTCCGAGCTTGATTAGCCTTTCACTCCGATCCACAGGTCATCCGCTAACTTTTCAACGGTAGTCGGTTCGGTCCTCCAGTCAGTGTTACCTAACCTTCAACCTGCCCATGGATAGATCGCCCGGTTTCGGGTCTATACCCAGCGACTAAACGCCCTATTAAGACTCGCTTTCGCTACGCCTCCCCTATTCGGTTAAGCTCGCCACTGAATATAAGTCGCTGACCCATTATACAAAAGGTACGCAGTCACCTAACAAGTAGGCTCCCACTGCTTGTACGCATACGGTTTCAGGATCTATTTCACTCCCCTCTCCGGGGTTCTTTTCGCCTTTCCCTCACGGTACTAGTTCACTATCGGTCAGTCAGTAGTATTTAGCCTTGGAGGATGGTCCCCCCATATTCAGACAAAGTTTCTCGTGCTCCGTCCTACTCGATTTCATTGATAAGAGATTTTCGTGTACGGGGCTATCACCCACTATGGCCGCACTTTCCAGAGCGTTCCACTAATCTCAAACCAACTTAAGGGCTGGTCCCCGTTCGCTCGCCACTACTAAGGGAATCTCGGTTGATTTCTTTTCCTCAGGGTACTTAGATGTTTCAGTTCCCCTGGTTCGCCTCTTGCACCTATGTATTCAGTACAAGATACTCAGCTTATGCTGAGTGGGTTCCCCCATTCAGAGATCTCTGGATCACAGTCTGTTTGCCGACTCCCCAAAGCTTATCGCAGGCTACCACGTCTTTCATCGCCTCTGACTGCCAAGGCATCCACCGTATGCGCTTCTTCACTTGACCATATAACCCCAAGCAATCTGGTTATACTGTGAAGACGACATTCGCCGAAAATTCGTTTTGCTCTTTCGAGCCCACAAATTTTACCTTAGCCTGATCCACTACCAGTGAAAGTAGTGTTCAGTCTATTTCTATCACATATCCGAATTTTTAAAGAACGATCCGACAAAAGTCAGAAATCAACATTCATCACCGAATGTTCATTTCTAAGTTCTGACAAGCTACTGCATACTGCGGAAGTGGTGGAGCCAAGCGGGATCGAACCGCTGACCTCCTGCGTGCAAGGCAGGCGCTCTCCCAGCTGAGCTATGGCCCCGTAGTCTAGGCTGCACCATGTAATGGTAGGTCTGGGCAGATTTGAACTGCCGACCTCACCCTTATCAGGGGTGCGCTCTAACCAACTGAGCTACAGACCTATAACAGGGTCGCGTTACAGCATCGTCTTTATACAAGTGAATCAAGCAATTCGTGTGGGAGCTCATCAGCAGGCTGATGTCGTCGATTAAGGAGGTGATCCAGCCGCAGGTTCCCCTACGGCTACCTTGTTACGACTTCACCCCAGTCATGAATCACACCGTGGTAACCGTCCTCCCGAAGGTTAGACTAGCTACTTCTGGTGCAACCCACTCCCATGGTGTGACGGGCGGTGTGTACAAGGCCCGGGAACGTATTCACCGCGACATTCTGATTCGCGATTACTAGCGATTCCGACTTCACGCAGTCGAGTTGCAGACTGCGATCCGGACTACGATCGGTTTTGTGAGATTAGCTCCACCTCGCGGCTTGGCAACCCTCTGTACCGACCATTGTAGCACGTGTGTAGCCCAGGCCGTAAGGGCCATGATGACTTGACGTCATCCCCACCTTCCTCCGGTTTGTCACCGGCAGTCTCCTTAGAGTGCCCACCATAACGTGCTGGTAACTAAGGACAAGGGTTGCGCTCGTTACGGGACTTAACCCAACATCTCACGACACGAGCTGACGACAGCCATGCAGCACCTGTGTCAGAGTTCCCGAAGGCACCAATCTATCTCTAGAAAGTTCTCTGCATGTCAAGGCCTGGTAAGGTTCTTCGCGTTGCTTCGAATTAAACCACATGCTCCACCGCTTGTGCGGGCCCCCGTCAATTCATTTGAGTTTTAACCTTGCGGCCGTACTCCCCAGGCGGTCAACTTAATGCGTTAGCTGCGCCACTAAAATCTCAAGGATTCCAACGGCTAGTTGACATCGTTTACGGCGTGGACTACCAGGGTATCTAATCCTGTTTGCTCCCCACGCTTTCGCACCTCAGTGTCAGTATCAGTCCAGGTGGTCGCCTTCGCCACTGGTGTTCCTTCCTATATCTACGCATTTCACCGCTACACAGGAAATTCCACCACCCTCTACCGTACTCTAGCTTGCCAGTTTTGGATGCAGTTCCCAGGTTGAGCCCGGGGCTTTCACATTCAACTTAACAAACCACCTACGCGCGCTTTACGCCCAGTAATTCCGATTAACGCTTGCACCCTCTGTATTACCGCGGCTGCTGGCACAGAGTTAGCCGGTGCTTATTCTGTCGGTAACGTCAAAACAGCAAGGTATTCGCTTACTGCCCTTCCTCCCAACTTAAAGTGCTTTACAATCCGAAGACCTTCTTCACACACGCGGCATGGCTGGATCAGGCTTTCGCCCATTGTCCAATATTCCCCACTGCTGCCTCCCGTAGGAGTCTGGACCGTGTCTCAGTTCCAGTGTGACTGATCATCCTCTCAGACCAGTTACGGATCGTCGCCTTGGTGAGCCATTACCCCACCAACTAGCTAATCCGACCTAGGCTCATCTGATAGCGCAAGGCCCGAAGGTCCCCTGCTTTCTCCCGTAGGACGTATGCGGTATTAGCGTTCCTTTCGAAACGTTGTCCCCCACTACCAGGCAGATTCCTAGGCATTACTCACCCGTCCGCCGCTGAATCGAAGAGCAAGCTCTTCTCATCCGCTCGACTTGCATGTGTTAGGCCTGCCGCCAGCGTTCAATCTGAGCCATGATCAAACTCTTCAGTTCAATACTGCTTGGGTTTTTAAGAAACCCTAAACTTGGCTCAGCAATCTCAAATGACTATGTGATTTCTCGCATGGTCACTTGTGATGCTGATAATCTTTGTGACTATCAGTCCATACTCACAAGCACCCACACGAATTGCTTGATTCAATTTGTTAAAGAGCGTTTGGTTAAGAGCTTTTCGTCTCAACCGAGGCGCGCATTCTACGCTTTCCTCAGAGCCTGTCAAGCGTTTATTTTGAAGTTTTTCGCGAGAATCTCGTTTAGCTTCAAACACTTAACTCGCTGCGACCTCTCGTAGCGGGAGGCGAATTCTACAGCGTTTAGAAGCGCTGTCAACCACCATTTCAACCGCTGACGATCTTTCGATCGAAGCACTTCCATCATCACCTGAATCGATTAACTCTTTGATACTCAAGGAGTTTCTCGTTCCAACTACGCTGGAAGTGGGGCGCATTATAAGGGGATTCGAAACCCCGTCAACCTTTAATTTCAAGAAACCTTAATATCGCTGAAAACAAAGCGGGGAGGCCTTCCGGCCTCCCCGCTTCTCTTCATCCCTTAAAGGCTAGGGAAGGCGAACTGCGACGCTTCATGGCTAGCCCGCTGCGGCCACCGCTGGGTGATCGCCTTGCGACGAGTATAGAAACGCACCCCATCCGGACCATAAGCATGCAGGTCACCAAACAGCGAACGCTTCCAACCGCCGAAGCTGTGGTACGCCACCGGTACCGGCAGCGGCACGTTTACACCGACCATGCCCACTTCGATCTCGTCACAGAACAGGCGCGCTGCCTCACCATCACGGGTAAAGATGCAGGTGCCGTTGCCATATTCGTGATCGTTGATCAGCTGCATGGCTTGTTCCAGGCTGTTAACCCGGACCACGCACAGCACAGGGCCGAAGATCTCTTCTTTATAGATGCGCATCTGCGGGGTGACCTTGTCGAACAGGGTGCCACCCACGAAGTAACCATCTTCATTACCTGCAACCCGCAAGCCACGGCCATCTACCACCAGCTTGGCGCCAGCAGCCACACCGTCGTCGATGTAGCCAACCACCTTGTCGCGGGCAGCAGCAGTAACCAGCGGCCCCATATCCAGGCCACACGAGGTACCGGCACCAATCTTCAGTGCTTTGATCTGCGGCTCCAGCTTGGCGATCAGTGCATCAGCGACCTGGTCACCCACGCACACCGCCACCGAAATCGCCATGCAGCGCTCACCGCACGAACCGTAGGCGGCCCCCATCAGGGCGCTGACGGCGTTGTCCAGGTCGGCATCGGGCATCAGCACGGCATGGTTCTTCGCCCCCCCCAGGGCCTGTACGCGTTTGCCGCGTTTGGTGCCCTCGGCATAGATGTACTCGGCGATCGGGGTCGAGCCGACAAAACTCAGCGCTTTCACTTCCGGGGCTTCGATCAGCGCGTCCACGGCTTCCTTGTCGCCATGCACCACATTAAGGATGCCCTTCGGCAGACCGGCTTCCAGCAGCAGCTGGGCAATGTACAAGGTCGAGCTCGGGTCACGCTCGGAAGGCTTGAGGATGAACGCGTTACCGCAGGCGATGGCCAGCGGATACATCCACAGCGGGACCATGGCCGGGAAGTTGAACGGGGTAATGCCAGCGACCACGCCCAGCGGCTGGAAGTCGGACCAGGCATCGATGTTAGGGCCGACGTTGCGGCTGTACTCGCCTTTCAACACTTCTGGCGCTGCGCAGGCAAACTCGACGTTCTCGATGCCGCGCTTCAGTTCGCCGGCTGCGTCTTCGACGGTCTTGCCATGCTCTTCGCTGATCATCTGCGAAATCTTGGCTTCGTTCTGCTCCAGCAGTTGCTTGAAGCGGAACATCACCTGGGCGCGCTTGGCTGGTGGGGTATTGCGCCAGGCCGGGAAGGCCGCCTTGGCCGAGTCGATCGCTTCCTGTACGGTCGCACGACTGGCCAGCTCGACCTTGCGTACAGCCTGGCCGGTGGACGGGTTAAAGACATCGGCGGTGCGCTCACCCTTGGAAACCAGCTCGCCATGGATCAGGTGCTGAACAATGCTCATGCAAAACTCCAGATATAGAAGGTAGAAGCAGGCGCGCATATATATGCACGCGCCTGGCATCGAAATCGGAAAGATCAGTCGATCAGGTTCAGGTTTTCGCCGACGGCGTCGAACAGGCGATCCAGTTCCTGCGGCGTGGTGTTGAACGTTGGGCCGAACTGCAGGGTGTCGCCACCGAAGCGTACATAGAAGCCTGCCTTCCACAGTTTCATCGCCACTTCGTAAGGGCGGACGATGGCATCACCGTCACGGGCGGCGATCTGGATGGCGCCGGCCAAGCCGTAGTTACGAATATCGACGACGTTCTTGGTGCCCTTCACGCCGTGCAACAGCTTCTCGAAGTGCGGCGCCAGCTCGGCGGCAGACTGCACCAGGTTTTCCTTCTGCAGCAGGTCCAGCGCGGCGATACCGGCGGCACAGGCTACCGGGTGGGCCGAATAGGTGTAACCGTGCGGGAACTCCACAGCGTATTCCGGCGTCGGCTGGTTCATGAAGGTCTGGTAGATCTCGCTGCTGGCAATCACCGCACCCATCGGAATGGCGCCATTGGTTACCTGCTTGGCGATGCACATCAGGTCCGGGGTCACGCCGAAGGCTTCAGCGCCGGTCATCGCGCCCATGCGGCCAAAGCCGGTGATCACTTCGTCGAAGATCAGCAGGATGTTGTGCTGGGTGCAGATTTCACGCAGGCGCTTCAGGTAACCCTTCGGCGGCGGCAGTACACCGGCGGAACCCGCCAGCGGCTCGACGATCACCGCAGCGATGTTGGAAGCATCGTGCAGCTCGATCAGCTTGAGCATTTCGTCAGCGAGGGCAATACCGCCCTCCTCCGGCATGCCCTTGGAGAAGGCGTTCACCGGCAGCACGGTGTGAGGCAAGTGGTCGACGTCCAGCAACTGGCCGAACATCTTGCGGTTACCGTTCACGCCACCCAGGCTGGTACCGGCGATGTTCACGCCATGGTAGCCACGGGCACGGCCGATGATCTTGGTCTTGGTCGCCTGGCCTTTCAGACGCCAGTAGGCACGCACCATCTTCAGCGCGGTGTCGGCGCACTCGGAACCGGAGTTGGTATAGAAGACGTGATTCAGGTCGCCTGGAACCAGATCGGCAATCTTTTCTGCCAGCTGGAACGACAGCGGGTGGCCAAACTGGAACGCAGGGGAATAGTCCAAGGTACCCAGCTGGCGGGCTACCGCCTCGGTGATTTCCTTGCGGGTATGCCCGGCGCCGCAGGTCCACAAGCCAGACAGGGCGTCGAAAATCTTGCGCCCCTTGTCATCCACAAGGTAGTTACCTTCCGCCGCCACAATCAGGCGTGGGTCGCGATGGAAATTGCGGTTGGCGGTGTAGGGCATCCAGTGGGCATCCAGCTTCAGCTGGCTGGCGATACCGGTGGTGGCGGTTTCGGGCATGTTCATCGGCGGTTCCTCGGAAGACGAATAGGCAACGATGGATGTTGTTGCGACTAAATTGGCACGGCGATAAAGTCTGAAAAAGCCTGCATTTCTAATCTTCAGATAGGGCAACACTAAACTAATGAGCCGACGCCCCGACCCACTCGCCCAAGTCAGCGATTTTGACATTCGCCTGTTGAAGATCTACCGCAGCGTAGTCGAGTGCGGCGGCTTCTCGGCAGCCGAGAACGTGCTCGGGATCGGCCGCTCGGCCATCAGCCAGCAGATGAATGACCTGGAGCAGCGCCTCGGCCTGCGCCTGTGCCAGCGCGGCCGGGCCGGTTTCTCGCTGACCGAGGAAGGCCGTGAGGTCTACCATTCGGCCTTGCAGTTGCTCAGTGCCCTGGAGAGCTTCCGCACGGAAGTCAACGGGCTGCACCAGCACTTGCGTGGCGAGCTGAACATCGGCCTTACCGACAACCTGGTGACCCTGCCGCACATGCGCATCACCCATGCCCTTGCCGAGCTCAAGGACCGTGGCCCAGATGTGCGTATCAACATCCGCATGATCGCCCCCAGCCAGGTCGAGCACGGCGTGCTCGACGGCAGCCTGCACGTCGGCGTGGTGCCGCAGACCATCGCGCTTTCAGGCCTTGAATATCAACCGCTGTATAGCGAGCGCTCGCTGCTGTATTGCGCAGTGGGCCACCCGCTGTTCTACGCCGACGATCAACAGGTAGATGACGAGCGGCTCAACAGCCAGGAAGCCATTACCCCCACCTTCCGCTTGCCCGCCGATATCCAGGCCCATTACCAAGCCCTGCACTGCACGGCCAGCGCTTCGGACCGCGAGGGGATGGCGTTCCTCATTCTCACGGGGCGCTACATCGGCTACCTGCCAGACCACTACGCCAGCTTCTGGGTGCAGCAAGGTCGGCTGCGTGCCCTCAAGCCCCGGCAGCGCTTCTATGACCTGAGTCTGAGCTGGGTCACACGCAAAGGGCGGCGGCCAAACCTGGTGCTGGAAAGCTTCCTGGATAGCCTGGCAGCGACACGCTGATGCCTGTCTGTGACGCAAACGCTTGTCACTTCGGCGCAGGAAGGTAATCTTGTCCGACAGCCGCTGCCACTGACCCGTACGGAATCGTCCATGACCCTTGAAGTCCCAGCGCATCGCCTCTCCGCCTCGGGCAAGCCCGCCGGCCGCATCCGCCAGAAGAACGAACAGGCCATCATCCAGGCCGCCGAAGACGAATTCGCCCGCCATGGCTTCAAGGGCACCAGCATGAACACCATCGCCCTGAAGGCCGGTTTGCCCAAGGCCAACCTGCATTATTACTTCACCAACAAGCTGGGCCTGTACATTGCCGTGCTCAGCAACATCATCGAGTTGTGGGACAGCACCTTCAACGCCTTGAGCGTCGAGGACGACCCAGGTGAAGCGCTGAGCCAGTACATTCGGACCAAGATGGAGTTCTCGCGGCGCAACCCGCAAGCCTCGCGGATTTTCGCCATGGAAGTGATCAGCGGCGGCAGTTGCCTGAACGAATACTTCAGCGCCGACTACCGTGAATGGTTCCGTGGCCGGGCAGCGGTATTCCAGGCCTGGATCGCAGCAGGCAAGATGGACCCGGTCGACCCGGTGCACCTGATATTCCTGCTGTGGGGCAGCACCCAGCACTATGCCGACTTCGCCACGCAGATCTGCCAGGTCACCGGCCGCAGCCGCCTGACCAAGCAGGACATGGAAGACGCGAGCAGCAATCTTATCCACATCATTCTCAAGGGGTGCGGCATCAAGCCGAGCGCCTGACAGCCATTTATGCCTTCTACCCTGCTCGACCTCTGTGAATTTCGCGAAGAAATCCGCAAAAGCCGCTTCATCACCCTCGCCGGCCCGATTACCAGTGCTGCCGAGGCGATGAGCTTCATCGAACGCCACAGCGATCTGGCCGCCACCCACAACTGCTGGGCCTGGAAGCTCGGCGGGCAGTACCGCAGCAATGACGATGGCGAGCCGGGCGGTACCGCCGGGCGCCCCATTCTGGCCGCCATCGAAGCGCAAGACTGCGATCAGGTGGTAGTGCTGGTGATCCGCTGGTACGGCGGTATCCAGTTGGGTACCGGTGGCCTGGCCAGGGCCTATGGCGGCGGGGCCAACAAATGCCTGCAACAGGCTCCCAAGCGCCTGCTGGTGCAGCGCAGCGAATTCACCTGCAGTTGCAGCTTCAGCGAGCTGGCGCTGGTGAAACTGCGCCTGGCAGACGTTGACGGCCTGGTGCTGGATGAACAATTCACTGCCAATGGCGTAGACCTGCGCATTGCGGTGGGGGCAACCCACCTGGCACCGCTGCAGCAGCAGCTGGCCGACCTGAGCCGGGGGCGCATTCTGCTCGAAGCCCGCTGAACATTGCTCACAAGAACTGTGGGCCTGCCTGTGGATAAGCTTGGGGCACTCTCTTGCAGGCTAGTCGTTTCAAGGCCTGCAGAGCTTTGATCATATTTTGATCACTATTTGATGACAGCCGTAAATAACTGAAAGCCTGGGAGTTATCCCCAATCCTTGTGGCTGAGACAAACCTGCCAGACCGTTCAGCTTGCACACAATAACTGTGGAACAGCCTGTGGATAACCCGTTAGCCAACAGGCGAAGCGCCCGTCTACACACGGCCTGGCGCCATCGATCATTTTTTAACCAAGCGCAACGCAGGCACAGCCAGCGACTCTGCAGTATGCTCAATTCCTTTTCCTACACCGATAAAGGAATGTTCCTATGGCTAACTCAAGAACTGCCCTCATCATCGGCGCCTCACGCGGCCTTGGCCTGGGGCTGGTGCAACGCTTGCAAGAGGATGGCTGGAACGTCATCGCCACCGTGCGCGACCCAAACAAGGCCGGGGCCCTGGCCAACGTTCCCGGTGTACGCATCGAGCAGCTGGAGATGAACGACACCGCTCAGCTCGATGGCTTGAAGCAACGCCTGCAAGGCGAGGTGTTCGACCTGGTGTTCGTCAACGCGGGCGTCATGGGCCCCCTGCCACAAGACCTGGAGGCCGTCCGCAACCAGGACATCGGCGACCTGTTCATGACCAACGCAGTGGCCCCCATCCGCGTCGCCCGCCGCTTGGTCGGCCAGGTGCGCGAGGGCAGCGGCGTGCTGGCCTTCATGAGCTCGATCCTGGGCAGCGTAACCATCCCGGACGGCGGTGAGGTCTGCTTGTACAAAGCCAGCAAGGCGGCCCTGAACTCGATGATCAACAGCTTCGTCGTCGAACAACAGCGCCCCGACCTCTGCGTGCTGGCCATGCACCCTGGCTGGGTGAAGACCGACATGGGCGGCGAGAACGCCGAGATCGACGTGCTGACCAGCACCCGCGGCATGCTCGAGCAGATCAAAGCGCAAAGCGGCAATGGCGGCCTGCGCTTCATCAACTACAAGGGCGAACCACTGATCTGGTGAATTGAAAGCCGCGTGGCGAGGCAGTAGACTCAATGCCTCGCCCCCGTGGCGGACCTGGATCAGCAGACAGGGCAACACTGAGCTGGCTAACCTGAACCCACTTTCAGAGGAGCCGGCACCATGCCTGCGACCCGTATCTGGTTAAAATCCCCCCTCGCCATCTTCACCGCCAACGGCACCGACGCCCGTGGCGGGCTGGTCATCGAAGACGGCCGCATCACCCAACTTCTTGCCCTCGGCGAAAGCCCTAGCCAACCTTGCGACCAAGTGTTCGATGCCCGCGAGCATGTGGTCACACCTGGCCTGATCAACACCCACCATCACTTCTACCAGACCCTCACCCGTGCCTGGGCACCTGTGGTCAACCAACCGCTGTTCCCTTGGCTGAAAACGCTCTACCCCGTATGGGCACGCCTTACCCCCTCCAAACTGGCGTTGGCCAGCCAGGTAGCACTGGCCGAACTGCTACTGTCGGGCTGCACGACCGCCGCCGATCACCACTACCTGTTCCCCCAAGGCCTGGACAATGCCATCGACGTGCAAGTCGAGGTGGTACGCAAGCTGGGCATGCGTGCGATGCTGACCCGCGGCTCCATGAGCCTGGGCGAAGACGATGGTGGCCTGCCACCGCAGCAAACGGTGCAACAGGGTGAGGTGATCCTGGCTGATAGCCAGCGACTTATCCACAGCTACCATGAACGCGGCGAAGGCGCGCAGATCCAGATTGCCCTGGCGCCCTGCTCGCCCTTCTCGGTCACGCCCGAGATCATGCGGGCCAGTGCCACGCTGGCCGAAGAACTCGATGTGCGGCTGCACACGCACCTGGCGGAAACCCTTGATGAGGAAGATTTCTGCCTGCAGCGTTTCGGCCTGCGCACCGTCGACTACCTGGACAGCGTCGGCTGGCTCGGCCCGCGCACCTGGCTGGCTCACGGCATCCACTTCAATGGCGACGAAATCGCCCGCCTCGGCACGGCTGGCACCGGCATCTGCCACTGCCCCAGCTCAAACATGCGCCTGGCCTCGGGCATCTGCCCAACCGTCGATCTCGAAGCTGCTGGCGCTCCCGTGGGCCTGGGCGTTGATGGTTCGGCCTCCAACGATGCCTCCAACATGATCCTCGAAGCCCGCCAGGCCCTGTACCTGCAGCGCCTGCGCTATGGCGCCGAGCAGATCACCCCAGAACGTGCCCTGGGTTGGGCGACACGCGGCTCGGCACGCCTGCTCGGGCGCCAGGACATCGGCGAGCTGGCCGTCGGCATGCAAGCTGACCTTGCCTTGTTCAAACTCGACGAGCTGCGCTTCTCCGGCAGCCATGACCCACTGTCGGCGTTGCTGCTGTGCGGGGCCGATCGCGCCGACCGGGTCATGGTCGGCGGCCAATGGCGGGTCATTGATGGCCAGATCGAAGGCCTGGATATCCAGGGCCTGATCGCCGATCACCGCCAGGCAGCCGCGCAACTGATCGCCGGTTGATGCCACACAGGGCCTGGCCCGGCGCATTGCCTGGCCAGGCCCTGTAGAATGGCGGCAACCGTACCTGATCGAGATAACCAACTATGTATGACTGGTTGAACGCCTTGCCAAAGGCCGAACTGCACCTGCACCTGGAGGGCTCGCTGGAGCCTGAGCTGCTGTTTGCCCTGGCCGAGCGCAACAAGATCGCCCTGCCTTGGGCCGATGTCGAAGCCCTGCGCGGCGCCTACGCCTTCAATAACCTGCAGGAGTTTCTCGACCTCTATTACCAGGGCGCGGATGTACTGCGTACCGAACAGGATTTCTACGACCTGACCTGGGCTTACCTGCAACGCTGCAAAGCGCAGAACGTCATCCACACCGAACCGTTCTTCGACCCACAAACCCACACTGACCGTGGTATCCCCTTCGAAGTGGTGCTCAACGGCATCAACCAGGCGCTCAAGGATGGCCGCGAGCAACTGGGGATCAGCAGTGGCCTGATCCTGAGTTTCTTGCGCCACCTCAGTGAAGAAGAAGCGCAAAAGACCCTCGACCAAGCCCTGCCCTTCCGCGATGCCTTCATCGCCGTAGGCCTGGACAGCTCCGAAATGGGCCACCCTCCGAGCAAGTTCCAGCGTGTATTCGACCGCGCCCGCAGCGAAGGCTTCGTCGCCGTTGCGCACGCCGGTGAAGAAGGCCCGCCCGAATACATCTGGGAAGCCCTGGACCTGCTGCACATCAAGCGTATCGACCACGGCGTGCGCGCCATCGAAGACGAGCGCCTGATGCAGCGCATCATCGACGAGCAGATCCCCCTTACTGTGTGCCCACTGTCGAACACCAAGCTCTGCGTGTTCGATCACATGAGCCAGCACAACATCCTGGACATGCTCGAGCGCGGCGTGAAAGTTACCGTCAATTCGGACGACCCTGCCTACTTCG
Organism: Pseudomonas sp. E1MeOHC2; assembly: GCF_058745025.1. Classification (NCBI taxonomy): domain Bacteria; kingdom Pseudomonadati; phylum Pseudomonadota; class Gammaproteobacteria; order Pseudomonadales; family Pseudomonadaceae; genus Pseudomonas; species Pseudomonas sp. E1MeOHC2. Next base: position 3,081,501 of record NZ_CP196675.1, on the reverse strand, counting down.
GCGGCTACGTCACCGAAAACTTCCATGCCCTGCATACCCATCTGGGCATGACCGAAGGCCAGGCCCGTCGCCTGGCGCAAAACAGCCTGGACGCGCGGCTGGTCTGATCGGCAAGTGACGTTGCGGTTACCCGACCTGCAACGTCGTCACGCGGGCAATGCGATTGATGTGCTGGATGCCCAGCGCCGAGATATGCAATGCCCGCGTATCCTCGGACTCGCGCATCCAGCCGGACTGCAGAAACAGCCTGAACAAGGCCTGCCCGAGTATGCCCCCCAAGTGAGCGCCCTGGTTGTTCCAGTCGGTGCAGCGGCAGATCACGCAAGCCCGTTGCTGATGCGGCGCCAAGGCATCAATGTAGACACCGACCAGCGCCAGCTCTGCCCGCCCCAGCTCACTGACCATCAGGTGGCGATCAGTGCCCTCCAGCCAACCCGCCACCACCAGGCGGTGATACAACTCACCGGCCAGCTCCCCGCCAAGATGGTCACCGCATCGCCGCGCTCTGCGTATCGACATGGGGAGTTGCATCGCTGTCGCCTCGGACGGGTTCTCTTTGGCACTGCCCAACTGCACGCTTGCCAATGCTTCCACTGCGGCCCCTACCTGAGGGGTAGCCAGGCGGAAGTAGCGTTTGCGACCGCGCGCTTCATGCCTGAGCAAACCGGCCGAAGACAGCAAAGAAAGGTGGGCGCAGGCCGAAGATGATGTCAACCCGGTCATCATCGCGAGCTCGTTCGCCAGTCGCGGTGTGCCGTCGATCAACGCCCACAGCATGGCACTGCGTTTGGGGTCGGCCATCAGGCTGGCGATCTGGCTGATACTGCTGACTGCGTTCATGTTCCTGTAACTCCCTGCACGTTCACATGTGGATGCAATGGCCAACCCTGGCAATGCGGATCGCCTGCCTTATGAATGACCGGCCGCGACAGGGAACTCCCGCTCGCTGGCACTGGCTCTGGTGGCCAGTATAAGCCGCAGAAAACCCCACTCAGGCAGCTAGCCGACGCAGCCCGCCTGTCTGAAGTCCACTGGGTATGCCTACCCATGAGAGATGATGTGCAGGTTCGCCAATCCCGTCGGAACCGCGCAAATGAACAGTGCCCCAGATCTCAGCGGGGCACAGACAGGGCATGAGGAAAAGTCGCCCAGCGTACGTTCGGATGCGGCCGACAGCGGGCTTCCATAAGTAGCGCAAACAAAAGCGAAGCTTCTACATGCTTCCAGGCATTACTCCTGGGGCAGCATGACGTGAGGGTGAACTAAGAGGGTTGTTGACCGTCAGTCAGCGCGCAGACGGCGGTCATGGCATGCACAGAACACAGCGCTACACTTCATCCGCTCTCAGCCCATTGGAGGTATGCCGCGATGAAAATTGTCGTCAGTGCGTCGAGCCGGAACCCGATCTGCCCCTGGCAGGTTCAGCTCGACCAACACGTGGTGAGTTTCCGCAGCGAGGCCGAAGCGCGGGCCTTCGTCGCCACCTTGGAAACCCGCCTGCAGGCGCCGCACCCGCTTATGCGGGACGCCTGGCCTGCAAGCGCCGGGTCAGCAGCGCGACACTGACCACCAGCACCCCGCACAAGCTGATCACCAGTGTCATCGGCACCGCACTGCCATCGTGCAACAACCCGACCAACGCCGCCGCGCCTGCGGCGACGCTGAACTGCAGGCAGCCCATCAGTGCCGAGGCGCTGCCTGCTCGTGCGCCCTGCCCGCTCATGGCGCAGGCCGAGGCATTGGGGATGATGCAACCCAGGCTGGCGATACACACGAACAACGGTACCAACAGCGGCCACAACTGGCTCGGCCGCAGTGCAGCAACACCCAGCAGCACCAGGCCTGCGGCCAGGTACATCCACACTGCGCGCACCAACAGGAAGGCCGGGCCACGCTTGGCCAGCAAGCGCGCATTGACCTGCGCCACGAGGATAAAGCCCGCCGCGTTGGTACCGAACAGCCAGCCATAGTGCTCGGCAGGTACGCCATACAACTTGATGAAGACGAATGGCGACCCGGCGATGTAGGCAAACATACCGGCAATGGCGATGCCCCCGGTCAAGGCATGGCCGAGAAACACCCGGTCATTGAGCAGGCGCAGGTACTGGCGCAGCGCCCCGGACAGCGGCTGGCGCGGCATGTTCGCCGGCAAGCTCTCGGGCAGGCCCAGGCTGACTGCCAGCAGGCAGGCCGCGCTGAACAGGCTCAACACCAGGAAGATCGACTGCCAGCCTGCCAGGTTCACCAGCACCCCACCCAGCATCGGCGCAAGGATCGGCGCCAGGCCCATTACCAGCATCAACTGCGAGAACACCTTGGCCGATGCCACCGGGTCGCACTTGTCACTGACAATCGCCCGCGACAGCACCATCCCGGCGCATCCGCCCAAGGCCTGGACGAATCGTGCCAGGACCAGGGTGTCGAGGTTGGGCGCATAGGCACACGCCAGAGAAGCCAGGGTAAACAGCGCCACGCCGAACAACAGCGGTTTGCGCCGCCCGAAGCGGTCGGCCACCGGGCCATAGGCCAACTGGCCGATGGACAGGCCAAGGAAGTAGGCGGCCAAGGTGGTCTGGACGTGTTTTTCATCGGTGGCGAAAGCCTGCGCCATGGCCGGGAAGGCGGGCAGGTAAAAATCGATCGCCAAAGGCCCGAACGCACTCAATGCGCCCAAGATCAGCACCATTCGCAGGTTCATCAGGAATCCATAGCAGGCTAAGCAAGTGCGTGATTCTACCTGCTAAGGACCCCATCAGCATGAAAACATTTGCAACAAACGGGGCCGCGTTGCGACCCCACCGGCTATCACGCCACTTCGGCCTGGTAGCCCTCGTCACGGATCGCAGTGAGGATCTGCTCCACCGCCATCGCACTCTGAACCCGCACCTGCTTGCCAGCCAGATCCACCTCCACCTGGGCCGTGGCATCTTGCGCCTGCACAGCCCGGGTCACCGCTTTGACACAATGGCCACAGGTCATGCCTTGTACGTTGAACACTTGCATGGGGTTAACTCCTTCAGGTTTTGATGCAGCTTCAAGCTTGCCATCGGGTCAAGGTCAAGCCCTTGCAAGCGTCCGGGCTGGAAATCCGCGCTCACGTCGGCCAAGCTGCGCCTTTGACGATCAGGCAAACAGGAGATTATTCATGTTCAGGGCAGCATTGGGCGTCGTCGGGCTTTTGAGCGCGCTGGCTGCGGTGCCACCGGCCAGCGCCGAGGGCAATTCGGACTACAGCGTACTGATTATTTCCCGGGAGCGCCTGGAAGTGGCCACCAGCTGCGAAATCGGCGTCTACCTCAACGATCAGCTCTCCGGTCGCGTGTTCCAGGAGCAATCAACCTCCTTCAACCTGCCACCCGGCCCTGTGGATGTACGCCTGCGCCTACTGCCAGGGCAGGCACCCGGTTGCGCGCCGGGTATCGAAGACCAGCGCAGCACGCGTTTGAGCTTGCAGGCGGGCCAGATCAACAAATACCGAATTGCCATGGGCCACAATGGGCTGGAATTGAAGCGCGCTGGCCTCGGCTATTGACCTTACCTACGTGGCAAGGTTGATGCTGAAGGCTAATCCAAGGAGGAGAGCCATGCCCGCATCCACCACGTTCGACCTGCCGATTTCCGGCATGACCTGCGCCAGCTGTGCTGGCCGGGTCGAGCGCGCCCTGCGCAAGGTCGATGGCGCTGAACAGGTCAGCGTCAACCTCGCCACCGAACAGGCCCGGGTCCAGGCTCCGGCCAGCAGCCTGCCGGCCTTGCTCGACGCCGTGCGTGAAGCCGGCTATGGCGTACCCACCCGTACTGTCGAGCTGCAGATCGGCGGCATGACCTGCGCCAGCTGCGTGGGCCGTGTCGAACGCGCACTGGGCAAACTGCCCGGCGTCGAGCAGGTCAGCGTCAACCTGGCCAGCGAACGCGCGCACCTCGAAGTGCTTGCAGCCCTCGACGACAGCCTGCTGATAGACGCCGTGCAAAAGGCCGGCTACAGCGCCAGCCTGCCGCACGCGGGCAACGATGATCAGCGCGATGCCCAGCGCCGCCTGCGCAACGAGCGCCTGGCCGTCGGTGCTGCCCTGCTGCTGGCCCTGCCACTCGTGCTGCCGATGCTGGTACAGCCCTTCGGCCTGCACTGGATGCTGCCTGCCTGGGCGCAGTTTCTGCTGGCAACGCCCGTGCAGTTCATTCTCGGTGCGCGCTTCTATGTGGCCGCCTGGAAGGCCGTGCGTGCCGCTGCCGGCAACATGGACCTGCTGGTGGCCCTTGGCACCAGCGCCGGTTACGGCCTAAGCCTGTACCAATGGGCACAAGCCCCTGCCGGCATGGAGCCACACCTGTACTTTGAAGCCTCGGCGGTGGTCATTGCCCTGGTCCTGCTGGGCAAATACCTCGAAAGCCGCGCCAAACGTCAGACCGCCAGCGCCATCCGTGCCCTTGAGGCGCTGCGCCCCGAACGTGCGGTGCGCGTGGTCGATGGCCGCGAGGAAGACGTCGCCATCGCCCAGTTGCGTCTGGGTGACCTGGTCGTGGTCAAGCCCGGTGAGCGATTCCCGGTCGATGGCCAAGTCGAAGAAGGCAGCAGCCATGCCGACGAGGCCCTGATCAGCGGCGAGAGCCTGCCAGTGCCCAAGCAACCTGGCGACCCCGTCACCGGTGGTGCCATCAATGGCGAAGGTCGGCTGCTGGTACGCACCCAGGCATTGGGTACCGAAACCGTGCTGGCCCGGATCATTCGCCTGGTCGAAGATGCCCAAGCGGCCAAGGCGCCCATTCAGAAACTGGTAGACCGCGTCAGCCAGGTGTTCGTCCCCGCCGTGCTGGTGATCGCGCTGATCACGCTGATCGGCTGGTGGCTGGCCGGTGCCCCGCTGGAAACCGCCCTGATCAATGCGGTCGCCGTCCTGGTGATCGCTTGCCCCTGTGCACTGGGCCTGGCCACGCCGGCGGCGATCATGGCCGGCACCGGTGTCGCTGCCCGCCACGGCATCCTGATCAAAGATGCCGAAGCCCTGGAGCGAGCCCATGCGGTCAACCGGGTCGTGTTCGACAAGACCGGTACCCTGACCTCCGGCAGCCCACGGGTGGTTCACAGCCAGGCGCTGGTCGGCAGCACCGCCGAACTGCACCGCTTGGCCGGCGCCCTGCAGCGCGGCAGTGAGCACCCCTTGGCCAAGGCTGTACTGGATGCGTGCGCCGAGCAGCAGTTGGATGTACCAGCGGTCATCGACAGCCAGTCACTGACCGGGCGTGGTATCGCCGGGCGGGTGGAAGGCCGTGATCTGGCCCTGGGCAATCGCCGCCTGCTTGACGAGAGCACGCTGCAACCCGGCGGCCTGGCCGCCAAGGCCCATGCCTGGGAGGCCGAAGGGCGTACGTTGTCCTGGCTGATCGAGCGCGGCGCGCAACCGCGTGTGCTGGGCCTGTTCGCCTTCGGCGACAGCCTCAAACCGGGCGCTGCGCAGGCTATCGATAGCCTGCATGCCCGACACATCAGCAGCCACCTGCTGACCGGCGACAACCGTGGCAGTGCCAAGGTCGTTGCCGATGCCCTCGGGATCGACGATGTGCATGCCGAAGTGCTGCCTGCAGACAAGGCCGCCACCGTGACGGCACTCAAACAGGACGGCGTGGTGGCAATGGTGGGCGACGGCATCAACGATGCCCCGGCCCTTGCCGCTGCAGACATCGGCATCGCCATGGGTGGCGGCACCGACGTGGCCATGCAGGCTGCCGGCATCACCCTGATGCGCGGCGATCCACGCCTGGTACCGGCAGCCCTGGAGATCAGCCGCAAGACCTATGCAAAAATCCGCCAGAACCTGTTCTGGGCGTTCATCTACAACCTGGTCGGTATCCCCCTGGCCGCGCTGGGCTACCTCAACCCGGTACTGGCCGGTGCCGCCATGGCCCTGTCCAGTGTCAGCGTGGTCAGCAACGCGCTGTGGCTCAAAACCTGGAAACCCACCAGCAGCTCCCAGGAGGCCCCATGAACATCGGCCAGGCCGCCCGCCGCAGCGGGCTCAGCACCAAGATGATCCGCTACTACGAGTCCATCGGCCTGCTCAAGCCCGCCACCCGCAGCGACAGCGGCTACCGCCTGTACCAGCCGGAGGACCTGCACAGCCTGGCCTTCATCAAGCGGTCCCGCGACCTGGGCTTTTCCCTGGAAGAGGTCGGCAAGTTGCTGACCCTCTGGCAAGACCGCCAGCGTGCCAGTGCCGACGTCAAGGCGCTGGCCATGCAGCACATCGATGCGCTGAACCGGCGCATCGAGGAGCTGGTGAGCCTGCGCGACACCCTCGGGGACCTGGTCTCCCACTGCCAAGGCGATGAGCGGCCGGACTGCCCCATTCTGAAAGATCTGGCAAAGGGAAATGTGGGCGGATGTTGCCACTGAACCTTGTCAGGGCACATTGGTATGCCATATTCGCCTAAACACGACCGAATCATCGCCTGGTGCGACATGCCCTAACAAATACGGGCATTTTCCTTCATCTAATCCCGGACGCTGCCGATGCAGTTACTACCTGCCTCGTGTGTCGACAATAAAAAATTCCGGGAGCGTCGATGAGCATCAAACAGAAACTGACCTGGGCATTCGCGGTCATCGCCGGCTTGCCCATCGTCCTCGTGGCCACCTTGGTGGTCCTCAACCTGCGCGGCGAAGCCCGCGACGGATTCCTCGACAGCAGCAGCCGGGAAATTCGCCAGGTCAGCAACGCGATGAGCATCTTCTTCCAGGGCATCAACCAGAACGTCGAATACCTGGCCTCGCAACCCATGATTGCGGCCACAGGCAACAACCTGAACAAGTTCATGAGCGCCAACCCCTCGTATGAACTGGGCGAGCAGGACAAGCAGGTACTTGAATTCTTCACTCGCCTAGCCGATTCGCACCCCGGCTACGCCTACCTTTCCTACGGCGTCAGTGACGGCGGTTATGTCGGCTGGCCGGCAGGGCAGAAGTTCGTCAACTACGACCCGCGTACTCGCCCGTGGTACCAGTTGGCCGTGGCCAACCCAGGCAAGACCCTGCGCACCGGCGCCTACTACTGGGCCGCCGACGACGCCGTGTTGGTCAGCACCGTACGCGCCGTGGCCAACCAGCTTGGCAACCCCGGGGGCGTGGTCAACATCGACGTGTCGCTCAAGGGCCTGACCGAGATCGTCAGGCAGATCAAGCTGGGCGATAGCGGCTACCTGCTGCTGGTGGAAAACAACGGCAACGTGATGGTCGACCCGCGTGATGCGAGCCACAACTTCAAGCAGCTGGGCAGCTTCGGCGACGGCTATGCCGACCTGGCCAAGGCAGGTAAAGGCCTGGTCGAAGTCGAACTCAACGGCGTGCGCTACATGGCCAACATCTACCCTGACGAGCAACTGGGCTGGACCTTCATCGGCCTGATCGAGCAGAGCGAGGTGATGCAGACCACCACCCGCCTGACCTGGCTGATCGGCACCATCGCGCTGGCGCTGGCCGCGCTGTTCGCCGTGGTCGGTGCAGCCTTCGCCAAGCTGATCGTGCGCCCGATCAACAGCGTGACCAGCGGCCTGGAAGACATCGCCCAGGGCGAAGGCGACCTGACCCGCAACCTGGACGTTCGCGGCCGCGACGAAACCGCCCAACTGGCCAGCTGGTTCAACCAGTTCCTTGGCGCGATTCGCAGCCTGATCCAGCACATCGGCTCTGCGGCCAGCAAGATCTTAACCACCTCTACCAGCTCGACCCGTGTTTCCAGCGACATGGCCGAGGCTGCGGGGCGCCAGCGCGAAGCCGTGGACATGGTCTCCACTGCCTTCCACGAAATGGTCGCCACCGCCAACGAAGTCGCCCGCTCCTGCAGCCAGGCCGCACAGTCGGCCGACAGCGGCCAGCAGCAGGCCCGTGAAGGCCAGCAGCAGATCGATGCCGCAGTCCACAGCGTCGATCGCTTGAGCCAGGAAATCGAGCAGTCAGCCCAGTCAATCCAGCAGCTGGAACGCGACAGCAACGCTATCCAGTCGATCCTCGGCACCATCCGCTCGATTGCCGAACAGACCAACCTGCTGGCCCTCAATGCCGCGATCGAGGCCGCCCGTGCCGGTGAACAGGGTCGGGGCTTTGCCGTGGTCGCCGATGAAGTACGGGCCCTGGCCAAGCGTACCGCTGACTCCACCGCCGAGATCGACGGCCTGCTGGGCAACCTGGCCAGCCGCACCGCCGACGTCGCCGAGCAGATGCACGCCAGCCTGGAAGTGTCGCAGCAGTCGGTCAGCCGCATTGGCCTGGCCCGCGACAGCTTTGGCCAGATCCGTGAGTCGGTGGACGTGATTCGCGACATGAACACGCAGATTGCCACGGCGGCCGAAGAGCAGCATCAGGTGGCCGAGGACATCAACCGGCACATCAGCCAGATCCACGGCGATGCGCAACTGGTGGCCGAGCTGGCCCAGGCTGCGCGCCAGGACTCGGAGAGCCTGGCAGGGCTGTCCAACGAGCTGGACTCGCTGGTACGACGCTTCCGCACCTGATTGCCCTAGCGGCCACTGCGCGGGCAAGCTCGATCCCTGTGGGAGCGGGCTTGCCCGCGAAGAGGTCGGTACAGGCTACCTACCGCTAAAGCTTCAGCTCCCCAGGCGTCGCCCCAAACAACTGCTTGAACGCCGCGATGTAAGCCGAGGTCGAGTCATAACCACAGCCCAACGCCGCCTCCGTCACATTCTCCCCCGCCTCCAGCAACGCCAGCGATGACAGCAAGCGCATACGCTGACGCCAGTTGCGAAAGCTCAACCCGGTCTCGCGCTGAAACAGCCGCATCAGCGTCTTCTCCGAACACTCCAGTTGCCGGGCCCATTGCTGCAGGGTCTGCGGCTGGTCTGGCGCCGCAATCAGGCCATTGCACAACGCCAGCAACCCCGGATGGCGCGGTAGTGGCAACGAGAAGCCGACTTCAGGCAACGTGCGCAACTGGTCGAGCAGCACCGCGACCAAGCGCGATTCGGCGCTGTCACTTTCCGGGTAGTGCGCCGGGAACAGGCAGAACTGCTTGATCAACTCCCGCGCCAGCGGCGTCACTTCCAGCACCCGGCATTGCTCCGCAGCCCACGGGCAGGCGTCGCGGCGTACGTACAGGCTGCGCATTTCGGCCTGCATCGACGTCACCACTTCGTGTTCGGCATCCGCCGGAATCCATACGCCCCACTGGGGGGGCGCAAAATAGCTGCCATCGCGGGTGTACACACCCAGTACGCCACTGATGGCGTAGGAAAACTGCACCCAATCGTGCTGATGGCGCGTCGTCCAGGAGCCGGCGCCGAGGCTTTCGGCGCGGGCATACAGAGGCCTTGGCAGGTGATCCAAGGCGGGGATGGGCCGGGGTTGTCCGATGATCGGCATAGCGGTTTCTTGTAGTTCTGATCGGACAAGCCTAACAGCTGGTGGGTATGACCGTGACATCTGAGTCGCCAGCTTCGCGGTATGCAGGCTGATCACCGCTCGACGATGACCGTCACCCCTTGCCCGCCTGCCGCACAGATCGATATCAAACCGCGCCCCTTCCCCGCTGTGGCCAGCAGTTTGGCCATGTTGGCCAGTATCCGCCCCCCGGTCGCCGCAAACGGATGCCCCGCCGCCAGCGAACTGCCCTTGACGTTGAGCTTGCTCCGGTCGATGGCCCCGAGCGGTGCATCCAGCCCCAGGCGATCACGGCAGTAGCCTGCGTCCTCCCACGCCTTGAGCGTACACAGCACCTGGGCGGCGAACGCTTCGTGGATTTCGTAGTAGTCAAAGTCCTGCAGGCTCAGGCCATTGCGGGCCAACAAGCGCGGCACCGCATACACCGGTGCCATCAGCAGCCCTTCACGGCCGGTGACGAAATCGACCGCCGCCGTCTCGCCGTCAACCAGATAGGCCAGCACCGCAAGCCCTTGCTCCTGCGCCCATTGCTCCGTCCCCAGCAGCACCAGCGAAGCACCATCGGTCAACGGTGTGGAGTTGCCAGCCGTAAGCGTGCCCAGGCCACTGCGGTCGAATGCCGGCGCAAGCTTGGCCAGTTGTTCCAGGGTCAGGTCCGGGCGTAGGTTGTTGTCGCGGCTGAGGGCCAGAAATGGCGTGAGCAGGTCATCCTGCCAGCCTTCGGCATAGGAGGCGTCCAGCCGCTGATGGCTAAGCAAGGTCAGCGCATCCTGCTCGGCGCGATCGATCCGCCAGGCCTGCGCCATGCGCTCGCAATGCTCGCCCATCGACAGGCCTGTGCGCGGTTCGCCATTGCGCGGCAACTCAGGTATCAGGTGGCTGGGGCGCAACTTGAGGAACGGTTTCAGCCGCTCACCCAGGCTTTTGCCGCGGTTGGCCTCCAGCAGAATGTGGCGCAGCCCTTCACTGACCGCAATCGGGGCATCGGAGGTGGTATCCACACCGCCGGCGACACCGCTGTCGATCTGCCCCAGGGCAATCTTGTTGGCCACCAACAGTGCTGCCTCCAGCCCCGTGCCGCAGGCCTGCTGGATGTCGTAGGCCGGTGTGCGCGGTGACAGGCGTGAACCGAGCACGCATTCGCGGGCCAGGCTCATGTCACGGGAATGCTTGAGCACCGCGCCCGCCACCACTTCCCCTAGCCGTAGCCCATGCAAGCGGTAACGCTCGATCAGGCCCTCAAGGGCAGCGGTCAGCATCGCTTGGTTGCTGGCGGTGGCGTAGGCGCCGTTGGAACGGGCGAAGGGGATTCGATTGCCGCCCAGGATCGCGACCCGGCGAGGTGAACGCATGCGCATGTTCCTCCTGAAACACTTTAAACCGTACAGCCTAGGTGTTTTTACCGCATTCGAACGACCTTGCCACAAAGTTGGTCCACACTTTCAAGCTTGCCTTCAGGGAGACCCACTCATGAGCGATCGCTACCTCGGCTTTGCCAACTCCAACCTCGGCCGCCGCCTTGTGGATGCCCTTGGCCTGCCCCACCCGGCCCCGCTGGAGCGCTGGCAGGCTGGCCGCCTGCGCCCGGTGGAAGGTGCCTTGGTCGTGGGTGGCGGGCCCCTGACGCGCCAGGTCGAGGCCATCGCCCCGCGCCTCACCGACGCGCTCTACAGCTTCAATACCGAAGGTTTGCAAGCACCAGCCTGGGTCGCGGGGCTGGGGCCCAAGCTCAAAGCTGTGGTGTTCGATGCCACTCACCTTTCCGACAGCGACGAACTCAAGCAGTTGCGCGAATTTTTCCAGCCATTGCTGCGCAGCCTGGCGGCTTGCGCCCATGTGGTGATCCTCGGCCGCGCCCCGGAAAGCCTCGACGAGCCACTGGCCAGTGTTGCGCAACGGGCACTTGAAGGCTTCAGCCGCTCACTGGGCAAAGAGCTTCGCAATGGGGCGACTGCGCAGTTGCTGTATGTCGGCCATGGCGCCGAAGACCAGCTGGAAGGTGCCCTGCGCTTTTTCCTCTCGCCCAAGAGCGCGTTCATTTCGGGCCAGGTCCTGCGACTTGAGGCCTGCGCCAGCCAGGTCGAGGACTGGACCCGCCCACTGGGCGGACGACGCGCCCTGGTAACGGGTGCCGCTCGCGGTATCGGCGCGGCGATTGCCGAAACCCTCGCGCGCGACGGTGCCGAGGTGGTGCTGCTGGATGTGCCGCAAGCTCGGCAAGACCTCGAAGCCCTCGCCGCGCGGTTAGGCGGCAAGGCGCTGGGCCTGGACATCTGCGCCAATGACGCTGCGGCGCAGTTGCTCGAAGCGTTGCCCGGGGGTATCGACATCGTGGTGCACAACGCCGGCATCACCCGCGACAAAACCCTCGCCAACATGACACCGGAGTACTGGGATGCGGTGATGGCGGTGAACCTCAAGGCGCCGCAAGTGCTAACCCAGGCGCTGTATGACGCTGGCGCACTCGGCGAGAGCGCGCGCATCACGCTGTTGGCTTCGGTCAGTGGCATCGCCGGTAACCGAGGGCAGGCCAATTATGCCGCGAGCAAGGCCGGGTTGATCGGCTTCGCCCAGGCCTGGGCCGCAAAGCTCTCAGCGCAGGGTGCCAGCATCAATGCCGTGGCCCCCGGTTTCATCGAAACGCACATGACCGCCGCCATGCCCATGGGGCTGCGCGAGGCCGGGCGCCGTTTAAGTTCACTGGGCCAGGGCGGGCGGGCGCAAGACGTCGCCGAAGCCATCGCCTGGCTCAGCCAGCCCGGCTCCGGCGCGGTCAATGGCCAGGTGCTGCGGGTCTGTGGCCAAGCGCTGATGGGAGCCTGACCATGACCCGACACTGGCACGACCTGCACGCCCCAGACTCCCGCGCCAGCCTTTACCTGCGCGCGGCCAGCAAGCGCAAGATCAGCGGCGACAGGCTGCCAGCATACGGCCTGCGCTGTGTCATTCGGGTCCAGCCCGACAACCTGGCAGCCTACCGCCGGCTCTGCCACTTCACCGACGATGGTCGTCTGCCAGGCACTTATCCCCATGTCATGGCCTTCCCCTTGCAGTTGCAACTGCTGACGGCCCACGACTTCCCCTTCCCCTTGCTCGGGCTGGTGCACCTGCACAACCGCATCGAGGTGCGGCGGCCACTGGGCGGCATCGACGGGCTACGTTTCGCCGTCTACGCCGACAACCTGCAACCCCATGCCAAGGGCGCTACTTTCGACCTTATTACCGAAGCCGAAGATGGCCTGGGCCTGCTCTGGCGCGAAAGCAGCCGCATGCTGGTGCGCGGGCTACGCCTGGAAGGCCAGGCCATCGAGCAGGCAGACAGCGAGCCTGAAGCATTGGTAGAGGCGAGCCGCTGGTATGCCGACAGCGATATCGGCCGGCGTTACGCCAAGGTCTGCGGGGACTACAACCCGATCCACCTGAGCGCCGCCAGTGCGCGACTGTTCGGGTTCCCCAAAGCCATTGCCCATGGCATGTGGAGCAAGGCCATGGCACTGGCGGCGCTGCGCGGGCACTTGCCAAGCAGTGGCTATGGCTTCGAAGTGGAGTTCCGCAAGCCGGTGCGCTTGCCTTCAGAGGTGGTGCTCAGTGCCACTGAAGCCGGGGGCGAAGGTGAGCTACGGCTGGATGGGCATGGCGAGTTGCTGCACATGGTTGGCCGCTGGGGTGGCCTGTAGGAGCGGCCCTCTTGCTTTGCATCGAGCCTGCGCCGAAGCTATGCGGCATTAGGAGACCCCCGATGAACCTGCAAGAACTCACCGAACGCCTACACCGGATCCGCGACAATAACGACTGGCGCGGCTTTCACAGCCCGAAGAACCTGGCCATGGCCGCCAGCGTTGAAATGGCCGAACTGGTAGAAATCTTCCAGTGGCTGAGCGAGGACCAATCCCGCCAGTTGCCTGCCGACACACTCGCCCACGCCGGCCAGGAGGTGGGCGATATCGTCCTCTACCTGTTGCTGCTGTGCAGCGAGCTGGGCCTGGACATGGACCAGGTGGTAAGGGCCAAACTGGCCGACAGCGAAAGGCGCTTCGCCCGATGAACGACCGTCACTTCGATGAGCTGGCCACCCGCTTCGCCGAGAAAATCTACGGCGGCGCCAAGGGCGCCATTCGCCTGGCCGTGCTGCAGGCCGACCTCGCCGAAACCTTGCCCGACCGCCCGCTGCGCATACTCGACATCGGTGCAGGCTTGGGCCACATGGCCCTGTGGCTGGCGCAGCGTGGCCATCACTTGACCCTGGCAGAGCCCGCCGCGCCCATGCTCGACGGGGCCCGTGCGCGCTTTGCCGAGGCGGGCCAGACGGCCACCTTCATCCAGGCGCCGTGGCAGGACCTGCTCGGGCAACTGACCGAACCCTACGACCTGGTGCTGTGCCACGCCGTGCTCGAATGGCTGGCCGAACCCGAAAGCATCCTGCCGGTGCTGCACCAGCTCACCGCCCCTTCCGGGTGGCTTTCGCTGGCGTTCTACAACCGCGACGCGCTGGTCTATCGCAACCTGCTCAAGGGCCATTTCCGAAAATTGCGCAGCAACCGCCTGGAAGGTGAAAAACAGAGCCTGACCCCGCAGAAACCCCTTGATCCACGTGAACTCAAGGCGCAACTTGATCCTATGTGGCAGGTCGAAAGCCAGAGTGGCGTCAGGGTGTTCCACGACTACATGCCCAAGGAGTTCCAGGCCAAGGCCGAACTGCTCGACCTGCTGGAAATGGAGCTGGCACACCGCCGACACCCAAGCTTTGCCGGGCTCGGTCGCTACCTGCACTGGATCTGCCGCCCCCGCTGACCCCGCCCGCCGGGAGGAATACATGCCGTACCGTCTGTTGTGCCTGGCCTTGCTGCCCCTCGCCCTGGCTGCCTGCCAGGGCAGCAACCCCTATGTCGCCAGTGGCCGCCCGATCCCCCCCGCCCCTGCGCAGGCGGCCACTACGTTCGATGCCAGTGCCTACCCAGCACCCGCCCGTGACTACGGGCACTATCGCAGCTGGAGCTGGCGCGGCGGGCAGTTGCCCAGCGGCACAGCCAATGCTGACCCGGCACAACTGGCCGATGCCATCAGCGGTGCGCTCGACCAGCATGGCCTGCGCCCTGCCAGGGGCAGCGCCGGCGATTTGCTGGTAAGCGCCGACATGCGCCTGGAAAAGCGGCTGCGCCAGGTGCGTGACTACGACACCTACGACCCCTACTACGGCCCATACCCCTATGGCGGTGTTGGTTATGGCGGCTACCGCAATGGCTACGGTGCTTACGCCAGCGCGCCGATCGTGCGCACCTACGAGGTCGAGGTGATGGTGGTACGCATCGACCTGTACGACGCACGCAACGGCCAGCCGGTGTGGAGCGCCAGTGCTGAAAGCAACAGCGACAAGGACTCGCCGCGTGATCGCGAAAGCGCCTTGCGCGATTCTGTGCACAAGGCGCTCAGCGGCTATCCTCCCAGTTAACGTCTAACGGAGAACCATCATGTTGCGCCGTCTCGTTTTACTGTCATTCGCGCTAGTGCTCGCGGCCTGCTCGAGCAACAACGTCCAGCAGGATTTCGACGCCAGCCGCGATTTTGCCGCCTACCGCACCTGGGCGTGGCAGGAGCCAGGCTTGCAATACCGCCCGGACGACCCCCGCATCAAAAGCGACCTGACCGAACAACGCATTCGCCAGGCCGTTGCCGACCAGCTCGACCAGCGCGGCCTGCGCCCGGCACAGGGCAATGCGCGACCTGATCTCAAGGTGCGCGCCTACCTCATCGTCGAACAGCGTCAGCAGCAGATCACCACCAACTACGGCGGTGGCTGGGGGGGGTACTGGGGCGGCTACTGGGGCGGGCCGATGTACAACGAAACCCGCAGCGTGGACTACAAGGTTGCCACCATCCAGGTCGACATGTTCGATGGGCGTGACGACAAGCTGGTCTGGCGTGGCAGCGCCGAACAGATCATGAACAATTACCCGCCAAGCCCGGAAGAACGTAACAGCGCCATCCAAAAGACAGTGACCAATGTGCTGAGCAACTACCCACCGGGTAGCAAGAAGTAAGGGTTCGCGGCCCATCCCCGGCTTGCCGGCGATGGGCCGAAACCGGCCAGCACTACCTGCGACATCGTCCATTCCCGTCACGCCTTTTTCCCATCCGGCCGCGCCCGCTTGCAAGTTCGCGTCTACCCTCAACTCAAGGAAACCTGACTGACCGGGTAGATGTGTTCAACAATTGGGGAAGGCGACCTGCCAATGCAAAGCATTGTTCTCTTGATGTGGCTTGCCTTGTGCTCCGAACAGGATGTGCGTCAACGCCAGATCTCCAACCTGCTAACCCTCGGCGTCGCGGCCTGCGCGCTGGCCTGGCTGTTCGCCACCGGCCACAGCTGGATCGGCGCCGATGCCAGCGACGCCGGCTGGGCACTGGCCATCGTCATGCTGCTGACGCTGCCCGGCTACATGCTCGGGCGTTTCGGCGCCGACGACGTCAAGCTGATGGGCGCCCTGGCCCTGGCAACCAGCCCTCAGTATGTGCTCGGCACCTTCATCGGGGCCGGTGTCACGGTGCTGCTGTGGCTGCTCACGCGTCGCCGGTTGTGGACCCTGCTCAACCCCAAGGTGAAGAAGCGCTTGCAGGCCCTGACGGAGGAAATGGGCGACAAACAGGCCTTCGTGCCGTACGTGCTGGCGGGCTTTCTTCTCACCGCTGTATGGATCCAATAATCAGCCCTGTGGTCCTATAACTTGTACAGGCCTTGTACAGAATCGCCAAGTACGACTACTTTTAAGCTGCCAGAGTGTCTGGCCCGGGAGCAGGGCCGATTACGAACAGGGAGTTGATCGTGAACAAGCCGTCCAGTGAAGTGAAGGTACTGGTGGTCGATGACCAGCCATCAATCGTCGAACAACTGTGTGAATT
The DNA here is from genome assembly GCF_058745025.1 of Pseudomonas sp. E1MeOHC2. NCBI lineage: Bacteria > Pseudomonadati > Pseudomonadota > Gammaproteobacteria > Pseudomonadales > Pseudomonadaceae > Pseudomonas > Pseudomonas sp. E1MeOHC2. Next base: position 3,065,216 of record NZ_CP196675.1, on the reverse strand, counting down.
CCTCGAAAGCCAGGGCCACCGTTGCGTCCCGGCCCACTCCACCGACCAGGCCATCGAGCGCTACCTGGCCGACAAAAGCATTGGCCTGGTGCTGTGCGACCTGCACATGCCGCAGCGCGATGGTATCGAGCTGGTCAACGCATTGAAGGCGCTCGCCGGCACCCAGCGCATGTTCGAAGCGATCATGCTGACCGGCCGTGCTGAAAAACAGGATGTAATCCGCGCGTTACGCGCAGGTTTTGCCGATTATTATCAGAAGCCGATGAACCTCGACGAACTGCTCGAGGGCGTGCGCCGTCAGGAGCAGGCATTGCTCGAACGCCAGCGCAACATCAAGGAGCTCGGCGGCCTGAACCAGCGCCTGCAGGATTTGGCATCATCCGTTGACGAGCTCTACCAGGACCTTGAAAAGGCCCGTGGCCAAGGTGTACATCGCCGTGCCAGCGATGTCGAGGAAAGCGAAAGCGAGCTGCCAGCGGTGTTCGAGAAGCTGTCGCCGCGCCAACTGGAAGTGGCCCGCCTGGTGAGCACAGGCAAAACCAACTACCAGATTGCCTGCGAATTGGGCATTACCGAAAACACCGTGAAACTCTACGTTTCCCAGGTGCTGCGCCTGACCCGCATGCACAACCGCACGCAACTGGCGCTCGCGTTGACGCCGAGTACTTCACCGGTGCATCAGCGGTTTACCGCTCATTGAAATGCTGGCCCTGTCATCGGCAGCCGACTTGCCGGCGGTAGGCCTCATTCCATCTGATAGGTCAGGCTAAGCGTCAAGCGTGGCCCCCGGCTCATGCTATCCAGGGCAACATCCGCCAAAGGCTTCGCCACCTCTACAGCACCATTGAAGTAGCGCCCATCCCCCAGGCGTAGCCCAAGCGCGACTGACGTCATCCGCGCATCCTCGACCCTGCCTGCGTTGTACCAGGCGCGGGCAGCATCGAGTACCGCATAGGGCTGCACTACCTTCAGCCAGTTGCCGTTGTGCCGAACGCTGTAGTTGAACTCATACGCCACACCCCAGCCCTTGTCCCCCGCCGCCTGGTCCCGAGGATAACCGCGGCCGAAGCTCTGCCCGCCGAACACCGCCCGCTCGCTGTCGGGCAGTTTGTCGTCACTCCAGAACAGGGCACCCGACACTACCCCCTGCCAACCGTCGAACAGCTGATCACTCTGTAACCCCGCCAGGCGCAGACGCAAAAAATCGAGGTCATAGTCCACGTCGCTGCGCGCCCCCAGGTAATCCAGGCCTTGATAGACCCCGGCACTGACGATACGCAAGCGGTGAGCGTCAGCCTTGCGCCAATTGCCCTCGAAGGACAGCGCGCGGACATAACTGTCGTACTCGTGTGCCCGCAAAAGCCCCGCCGGCCGATCTTCGATATGCTCGCTGACCGCATAGAAACGCCCCGCCACCGTCATCCACTCATCCGCCTTGACGATCAGCGGCTGGCCAAGGCCAACCGAGTAACGCTCGCTTTCACGCTTCTGCGTGAGATCGCTGCCGTCATCCAAGCGAATACGGGTGCCCGGCGTACTGCGATAGCGCGAAGCAGAGACCAGCAACTGGCTGCCTTCGGCATCCAGGTACTGGCTGTAATCCAGTCGTTGGTAATGGGCCTGATCATCCCCGGGAGGTAGCAACAGGCTTGCCGTAAATTGTTCGCCATAGCGGGTCTGGGCATTGCTGAAGAGGGTAAACAGTGCCTGGGCGTCCTCACGGCTGCCATCGTTCACAGTCAAACCGGCAGCAAACGGCGTACGCCGAGCATGCACCCTCAGGCGTGCGGCGCCCTCAGGCGACTGCGCCGCTGTCAATTCGGCGTCCATTGCCACGCCCGGGATACGTTCGGCAAGGCCGATGTAGCGATCGAGCGTTTCCTGGGTCAACGGGCGTTCGGCCGGAAGCCGCTGCAACAACTGCTCCAGGTAAGCGCGGGCCGGGCCGATGTCGCCTTCGAGCCGGTAGCCCTGGATATAGCCCTCTACCAGCACCACATGGACACGGCCGTCGGCAAAATCCTGCGGCGGCAGGTAAGCGTAGGACAACAGGTAACCGTCCTGCCGGTAGCGCTGGGTGAGGCGCTCGGTGAACGCTTGCAACTCACCCGGTGTTGTTTCGCGCCCGATCAACGGCTGGAAGTGTTCGCGCAGCTCACTCAAAGGGAACACCGTCCCACCCTCGAAGCGCACCTTGCGCAACACCAGCCTGGAATCCATGGGCGCCCAGCCAACAGTACGGGCAGTTGGCAGCGCCAGCCGCAGGCTGGGGGTGACGGGGCGGTAGGCGTCTACTGGCAGGTTGACGGCGGGCAGGCGACGCTCGTTTTCATGGCTGTCGAGAAAGCCCGGTAACGGCTCTGCCTGGGCCAAGAGGGCCCAAGGCAGCAATAACAGGGGCACGACCAGAGGACGCATAGGACGCTCCATGATCCCTTGGGTACCGGGGCGCCGGCCGGTCACACCCGTCTTTTGCAAAGCGTAGGTGCTGGCCCGGCAATCGTCGAACGGCTACTCGCTGACCTGAAATACCACCCGCGCGGTCTCGCCACTTTCGTCCAGCGCGCTGAGTTCGATCTGCCCGGCGCGTTCGAAGCGCACCAGCAGGCTGTCCTGGCCCTGGGTTTCGCCCAACGGCTGGCCATTGAGGAACCACCAGCGTCGGCCGCCGCCACCGAGGGCCGACACGTACACCTGCAATGGCTCGCTGCTGGTTGCCGGTCGGCGCAGGTTGTCACCCGGGCGCACACCAACGATCGACAGCGGCGGCGCACTGGCGGGCGCCTGCGGTGGGCAGGCCGGGTCCACTGCCGGCAGCCGTGCCGCACGCCGCTCGATACGCGGCAGCCAAGGCTCCAGCGGGGCTGGCCAGAGGGCGATGTCGCGCACCTTGGCCCCAGGGCAACTGCCATCGACGCGCAGCCCTTGAGCATTGACCCAGACGCGCTCGCGCAAACCCATCCCGAGCGGTTGGTCGGCCGCCTGCAAGGTCGGCGGCGTGGTGCCGTCGAGGGTCCAGGCAAAACGCTGGCGGCGGCAGTTGGGGTCTTGCCGGTTCATCGGCTGGCCCAGCGGCCAGCAAATGGCTGCCACGCCGATGGTATCGGGCACCCGCTCGACCGGCACGCTGATACCGCGCTGGGCATCGCGGTTGCTCAACAGGTCATGCACCTGAAGCATCAAGGGGGCCGCAGAGGCCAGGCCGAACTGCCCAGGTACGGGCGTGCCGTCGGGGCGGCCGATCCATACACCGATCAGGTAGCGCGGGCCAACGCCAATCGACCAGGCGTCACGAAAGCCGTAGCTGGTACCGGTTTTCCAGGCCAGTTGCGGGCGCTGCACCAGTTCGGCATGCGGGTCACGGTCCGGGCGCGCTTGGCCGCTGAGAATACGCCGGATAATCCACGCCGCCCCTGGCGACAGCAGGCGTCGCTCCACCAGCGGGTCCTGGGGCTGCAGGCGGATGCGTGCACTGTTGCCGGCCCGGGCCAGCGCCGCATAGCCGCCGACCAGTTCTTCCAGGCGGCTGCCCGCGCCACCGAGGATCAGCGAAAGGTTAGGCTCGGCCAAGGGCGGTAGCATCAGCGGCATACCGGCCATGCGCAGCTGCGCCGCAAAGCGCTTCGGGCCATAGGCTTCAAGCAGTTGAACCGCTGGCAAGTTGAGCGACAGGGCCAACGCCGAACTGGCCGACACCGGCCCGCTGAAGCCCATGGAGAAGTTGCCCGGCCGATAGTCGCCGTAACGCCTGGGCACATCCTGCAGCAGCGATTCGGAGTGGATAAGCCCGTCGTCCAAAGCCATGCCGTAGAGGAACGGTTTGAGCGTCGAACCGGGCGAACGCAACGAACGCACCATGTCGACATGGCCGAAGCGTCGCTCATCGGCCAGGTCGATCGAGCCCAGGTAGGCGCGCACTGCCATGGTCTGCGCATCCACCACCAGAATCGCCGCCGACGTGCGCTCCGGCAGCCGTGCGCGCCAGCCCAGCAACAGGTCTTCGAGGCGCCGTTGCAAGGCGGCGTCGAGCGTGGTGCGAATCAGCGGTGGGCTATCGGCCGTATTCAGCCGCCGCGCCAGCAATGGCGCCAGGGCCGGCTCCTGGCGCGGTGCCAGCAGCAAGGGTTCTTCGGCGGCCTCCTTGAGTTGTTGGGTTGGCCACACCTGGTATTCGCCCAGACGTTGCAGCACCTTGTCGCGGGCGCGCTGGGCACGTTCGGGGTGGCGGTCCGGGCGCAAGCGGCTGGGTGCCTGGGGCAGCACCGCAAGCAGTGCCGCTTCGGACGGCGTCAGGTGTTTGGGCGACTTGCCCAGATACGCCCAGCTGGCAGCCGCCACGCCCTGCAGGGTGCCGCCAAAGGGCGCGCGGTCGAGGTAGATCTGCAGGATTTCGCGCTTCGACAGGTGCCACTCCAGCTGTGCCGTGCGCCATAGCTGGCGCAGTTTGCCGGCCAGCGTCCGGTCATGCGGATCGAGCAGGCGCGCCACCTGCATCGACAGCGTACTGCCGCCCGACACCACGCGCCCACCGCGCAGGTTCAGCCAGGCAGCGCGAGCCAGAGCCAGCGGGTTGACCCCTGGATGGCGATAGAACCAACGGTCCTCGTAGGTCAGCAATGCTTGCAGGTACAGCGGCGAAACCTCATCCGGGCTGACCGGATAGCGCCACACGCCCTCGGCGTCGGCAAAGCGCCACAACGGCGTGCCATCTTCGGCCAGCACCACCCGCGCCAGGTCGTCGCCTGGCAGGGGCAACGGCCAGATCCGGTCGGCCAGCCACAACAGGCCAACAGCCAGCACCAGGGTGATGACCCCGCCACGTAGAATCCTGCCCGCGCGCGTGCGCGGCCGCGCTAAGCTTGGCATCGGGAACCGACTTGGCCAACTGATGGCCAAAGGCTTGGGAACGGCAACCTCGCCGGTGTGTTGATCAGGAAGCAACTATGCATGTAGAAGATTTTTTCGGGTGGCTGGGCCACGCACTCGGTTCGTTGATCCGCTTTATCGTTGACGCATTGAGCGGGCTGTTCAACCTGCTGGCCAATGCCGGGGGCAATTTCATCGATGGCTTGGCGCGCACGCTGGGCATGGACACCTCGCTGGTCAGCATCCTCGCCCTGGTCGTCGGCTTGATGCTGCTGTACTCGGCCATCCGCGCCTTCATGCGCGCTTCGATCATTCTCGGGATCATCTGGTTGGTGCTGGGGTTGTGGGTGATGAGCTGGGTGATTCACTGAGGGCATCGCCGCATCGTGCTATGGGTGCGTGTGTGTGCTTGCGTCGCGAAAGGGCTGCTACGCAGCCCTTTCCGACCGGTCCGGCGCCCCGGCAAGGCCGCTCCTACACGCGCGCCCGAGAACACATTAGCAATGCCGCGACGGCAGTGGCTCAGCGGGCTTTGACAGTCATCTCGCCTTGCCCATCGCCCACTGCCTGCAGGTTCGGCCTATACATCGACTCGACCTGCGGCGGTGGCACACGGTAGGTGCCCGGCGTCACTGCCCGTGCCAGGTACAGCAGGTGCGTGGTGCCATAGCCATCCAGTTTGAGCGCGGCCACATACCGGTCATCACGGTACTCCTGGTGCACCACGCTGGCATTTTGCATCGACTCACGCCACGCCTTCACCGCGCTGCTGGCGTTGTCCAGGCTGGCCGCACTCTGTGCCAGGTTCTGGTTTTCCAGCTCAAGGCCGGCTGGCAGCAGATCAACCACCAGCGCATCCGGCACACGCGCTTCGGCCTTGAGGGCCAAGTGCACCAGCACCAGATCGCCGCTGCGCAGGTTGTGCAGGTCCAGCGGCTGGCCGTTCATGCCCAGGTATTCACGACGAATTTCCATGCCATTGCCGCCAGCCGAGGGAGCCTGGCGTGGATAACCAGAAAGCGTCAGCTGCTGGTAGAGCGTTTCGCTGCCTTCGTTCTTCACAGTCAAGGGCGACGCCAGCAGCGGGCCTTCAAGCTTCAGGCCCGTTTCGGCATTGTTGAATTCGCGGATCTCGCCTGCGCTGTCCAGGCGCGCCTGCCACTTGCCTTCCGGCTTGCCGAGCAAACCACGGCCAGCGAGGAACAGCGCGTTGCGCTCTTGGGTCGAAAGCCAACGGTTGGCCGCCAACTCGTCAGACAGCGCAAACAGGCGTTGGTCAACCTGGTTACCGGCCAGGTTGCTCTCCTGCAACAGCGCCAAAATCAATGCCTGGTCACGCAGCGTGCTGCCGTAGTCGGCCATCCAGCCTTTGCTGCGGCCAACACCCAGCCCAGCTTGCAAGGCCTGCTCGGCGCGTGGTTTGTCACCCATCTTCTCCAGCGCCACCGCCAATTGCACCAGCGGCAAGCCGGAGCGGGCATCGGCACGGCGCTCGAACAGCCCGCGCAATGCGCCCAACGGCGCCTGCTGGCTGCGCGACAATACCAGGGCGGCATAAGCCTGCACGGCGAAGCGGGTATGGTCGGCGTTCTCGCTGTAGTCGACCTCGATCAGGTTACGTTCCTGCAGGTAGCGCAGCAGGCGTTCATTGGCCTTCTTCAGCGCCTCGGCCGGCACGCCGTAGCCCTGGTCACGGGCGCGCAGCAGGAAGTCGGTGACATAGGCGGTCAGCCAGTACTCCTCTTCGCTGTCCGAACTCCACAGGCCGAAGCTGCCGTTGTAGCGCTGCATGCCCAGCAGGTGCTCGATGCCCATCTCGATCTTGCGTTTGCGCACGTCGGCCGGCTCGCCCTTGATCCCCAAACGCTTGAGGCTTTCGGCATCGGCGTACAGCGACGGGTAAAGGCCGCTGGTGGTCTGCTCCAGGCAGCCATAGGGGTAGGCTTCGAGGGCGCGAATCTGTTCGGCCAGGTTCAGCGGCGGTCGGCTCGACAAAACCAGGCTGGCTTCAAGGCCCGCCGGTTCGAAGGCCGCCAGGTCAGCGTCGGGCAACGACCAGGGCTGGTCCTTCAAGGCAACCCGGTAGTGCTTGAGCATCGCGGGATAAGCCGGGCGCACACCCAAAGTCCACTCTCGCTCGAAGGCAGTGGCCGGCTCGTTTGGCAGTTGCAGGCCATTGACCCGCACGCGCACCTTACCCTGCCCCAGGCCGCCCTGGGCCTGCACCGGAATCATCAGCGTGCGGCGCTGGCCCTCATCCAGCGCGACGCTTTGTACCGCGCTCGCGGCAAGGCTCAACTGGCCTTCGGTGCTGATTTCGACATTCAGTTGCTGGGCACGGCCCGACAGGTTGGCCAGGTCCAGCGCCAGGCTGGTGCGGTCACCACCGGCGAGGAAGCGCGGCGCCGAAAGCTCGGCGATCAGCGGTGCAGCCACCACGGTCTTGCCCTCGGCCATGCCGAAGTGATCCTCGGTCCAGGCCTGCGCCATCAGCCGCAGTTCACCGTTGAAGTCGGGGATATCGACAGTGGCCTGCCCTTCGCCCTTCTCATCCAGGGTCACCGGCAGGCTCTGCTGAGCGACGATGGTCACCGTGGTGTTGGGGCGCTTGCCCCCCTTGGCCATGGCCGCGTCACCACCAAATGCCAGGCTGGCCAGGCGGCCCTGGCCGGCCTCGATCAACTGGCCGTAGATGTCCAGTTGATCGGCGCCATAGGCTTTGCGGCCGAACAGGCTGGCGAACGGATCGGGGGTTTTGAAATCGGTGATGTTGAGGATGCCCACATCAACCGCAGACAACAGCACATGCACCTGCTGCCCCGCAGCCGCTGCGCTGCCATCGGCATTGGCCACCTTGAACTTCACCGTCAACGGCTGCTTGGGCCGCATTTTCTCCGGCGCCTGCAAGCTGACCGCCAGCTTGCGCTCGGCACGGTCCAGCGGCAGGTGCAGCACGCCCACCGCGCGTTTCGGTGTGGCATTGGCCTTGCGCTCACCGGGGCGGATCACCAGGGCACTGATATACAAATCGTGGCGTGCCCACTTTTTGTCCAGTTGCACGTCGAAGGTCTTGCCTTCGGCCGGCACCTCGATTTCTTGCCACCACAGGGGGCCATCACTGGATTCGATCATCAGGTAGCCATTGCCGGCGGCAGGCGGTGTCACCGTGACCTTGGCCGACGCACCATCGGCGTAGGACGGTTTGTCCAGGGCCAGCTTGACCTGGTCCGGGCGCACCGCGCCGCCTTCGGCGTTGTCCTGGGCGCGGTAGCCGGCCCAGAAGCGCTCGCTGGAGACCAGGCCGGTTTCTGGGTCTTCGACCTCGACCCGGTAAGGGCCCCACTCGACCTGGAACGACAACTTGGCCGTCGAGCCGGCCTTGACACTGACGGTCTCCTCGTTCTGGGTGAGGAATTTCTCGTTGTAGTTGTAGCTCCAGCCGTCGCTCTGCGAGTAGTTCCAGTAGTAGTCACGGCGCTCGCGGATCAACCGCACCTTGAGGTCGTTGGCTGCCAGCTTCTTGCCGTCACGGTCGGCCACCAGGAACTCGAATTCCACGGGGCCGTCACTGTCGGTTTCCTCACCCTCGAACAGGCCGCGCAGGCCCGGCAAGCGCTCGGCAGGCCAGATCGGCTGTTCCAGACGACGGGTGATCGGCCGGCCGCCAGACTCCTGCAGGCTCGCCTGCACGGTCAGTTGCAGCGGCGAGCGGGCTTCGGCCCAGCGGCTTTCGATATCGACCACCGCCTTGCCGGCCTGGTCGAGGGTGACTTCGTCCAGCTCCAGGTCCTGGTTCAGTTCAGTTTCGGTGACCGAGCCGAACTGGTAGCCCGGCAGCGCCGGCACCGCTTCGCGCAGCGGGCGCACGTAGGCTTGGCCACTCAGGCGGTTACCCGCAGCGGGCGCGCCGTAGAGGTAGCGGCCATTGACCTGGATGTGGGCGTCCTGATCTGGCGCAAGCGGCGTGCTGCTGCCTTTGAGCTCCAGCGCCAGACGCTCGGGGAGGAAGTCTTCGACCAGAAACTCGTAGACCTGCTTGCGCCCGCCCCCCAGGTCGAGCAGCAATTGCCAGCGACCGGTCGGTGCTTCGCTGGCCAGTTGCAGCTGGTACTGATACAGGCCACTGCCATCCGCCTCCCAGACGAACTTGCGACTGACCTGCTCATCGGGGCGACGCACTTCCACGCTGACCGGCTGAGCCTTGACCGGCTTGCCATCTTGATCGCGCAACAGGCCGTTGAGCAGCACCGTCTCGCCCGGACGATACAGGTCGCGGGGGCCGAAGATGAACAACTGCAAAGGGTTGGATTGAGGGCCGGTGATATCGAATTCGGCCAGGTCCAGGGCGGCGGTGTTCAGGCGCAGCAATGTGGTGTGCACGCCTTGCGTGGCAATCAGGGTATCGGCCTTGGGCGTGATCGGCAGTTGCGCGTGGCCGTCGCCATCCGTCTTGGCCTGGGCCAGCAGCTTGCCCTTCTCGTCATGCACCTCAAGGTTGACGTCCTTGATCGCCTTGCCCCCTTCCAAGGCCTGGGCGAACACGTCGAGGCGGTCGCGGTAACGGTGCGCAGAGACGCCAATGTCGCTGAGGCTGAACAAGGTCGCCGGCTGCGAGTAGTCGTAGGTACCCGAGGCACGCATCACCGCCAGGTACACGCCCGGTGCCTGCAGCGGCTTGATCCCGGCGATCGGCAGCAGCACGGTCTCGCGGGTGTTGCGCGCAGGGTTGAGGTCGAAGCGGCCGCTGTAGACCAGCTCGGCCATGTCCAGGGTTTCCTTGGACTGGTAGTAGTACAGGCTGCTGTTGCGTCCCCAGTTGACCAGGAACGTCGAAAGCATCTCGGGCTTCACGCGGAAGAACTCGACATCGACCTTGTCGACGTTGAGCGCGATCACCGGCAGGCCTTCGGCCAGGCGTGTGGGCAGCAGCGAGCCACGGCTGGCGAAGCCGATGGTCGGCTGCATGTCGCGGGTTTCCAGGCGGGTCACTGATTCGCTGTCCAGCTGCTTGCCATTGACTGCCAGCAGGCCTTTATCGACGGTCAGTACCAGCTTGCGCTGTGGCTCCAGGTGGCGCAGGCGCAGTTCCATCTGGTTGTCGGAGAGTTCCCAGGCGCCATCGAGCTTACCTTTGACGGTGTCGACCAAGTGCACTTTGGTGGCGAAGTCCTGCTTCGCATCCAGCGGTGCGGAGAAGCTGATCGACAGCGCACTGGCGCCATCGAGCTGCACTTCCGAGACATCCAGCACCGTGAGCTCACGGCCCTCGTAGCGCTTGGCGAGCGCAGCCGGGTCTTCGCGCTTGGGCGCGGGGGCTTCGGCGAGCGCGGTGGCAGCGGGTTTCTCGGCCGGCGCCGGCTTATCCGGCGTGGAAGAGTCACAGGCACTGAGCAAAGCCAGCGCGCAGGCCAGCAACAATCCTTTGTTGAACATGGAGTAGGAACTCTTTGGCAGCGTGTACGTGAGGGCAGCAACTATAGCGCAAGGTCAGGTGCAGCACCCGGCGTTGCGCGTCAGGTGAGACCATGGTCGCGCGAATTGGTTGCCTGGCCGTTACACTGTGGCCCTTCAGGAAAGCGGCCCCAGATCCCCAGGACCACCAATGACCTCACTGACTGCCGACTGGCGCCATCGCCCCACCCACCACAAGGTCTGGGCGCTGGCCGCGCCGATGATCCTGTCCAATATCTCCGTGCCGCTCGTGGCGCTGGTCGATAGCACCGTCATCGGCCACCTCCCCCACGCCCACCAGTTGGGTGCCGTGGCCGTGGGCGCCACGTTGTTCACCTTCATGGTCGGCCTGATGGGCTTCCTGCGCATGGGTTCCACCGGCTTCGCCGCCCAGGCTGCCGGCCGTGGCGACGGTGCGGCGTTGCGCCAAGTGCTGGTGCAAGGGCTGCTGCTGGCGGTCGGCTTCGCCGTGTTGATTGGCCTGCTGGCCCTGCCGTTCAGCCAGCTTGCACTTCATGCGATGCAACCCAGCGCAGCCCTGCAGCAATCCACCGAAGACTTCTTCCACACCCGCCTGCTTGGCCTGCCCGCAGCACTGGCCAGCTACGCACTGGTTGGCTGGTTTCTGGGCACCCAGAACGCGCGGGCACCGTTGGCCATTCTGCTGACAACCAACCTGCTGAACATCGTCTTGAACCTATGGTTCGTCCTGGGCCTGGATTGGGGGGTATTGGGTTCGGCGCGGGCATCGGTGATTGCCGAGTGGAGTGCCGCCCTGCTGGGCCTGGCCCTGACCCGCCCGGCCCTGCGGGCCTACCCGGGGCATGTCGTGTGGGTGGCACTCAAACGCTGGCAGGCCTGGCGGCCGCTGCTGGCGGTCAACCGCGATATCTTCCTGCGTAGCCTGGCGCTACAACTGGTGTTCCTGTTGATTACAGTGCAGGGCGCGCGTCTGGGCGAGTCCACCGTGGCGGCCAACGCCCTGCTACTCAACGGCCTGCTGCTGACCGCCTACGCCCTCGACGGGCTGGCGCATGCGGTGGAGGCACTGTGCGGCCATGCCATTGGCGCCCGTGATCGCGACACCCTGCGCCGCTCGCTGGTGGTCGCCTGTGGCTGGTCGCTGATCACCAGCCTGGGGTTTGCCGGGTTGTTCCTGCTGGGTGGGCACTTGTTCATTGACTTGCAGACCGACATCGACAGTGTGCGGGCGGCGGCCTATCCGTATTTGCCCTACCTGGCGGTGTTGCCGTTGATTGCGGTGTGGAGTTACCTGCTGGACGGGTTGTTCATCGGCGCGACGCGGGCACGGGAGATGCGCAATGCGATGTTGGTGTCGGTGCTGATTGCACTGCCGGTGGCGGTGGGCATGAGCGGGTTCGGCAACCATGGCCTGTGGTTGGCGTTTCTCGGGTTCATGGGGTTGCGGGCGGTGACGTTGGGGTGGGTGGGATGGAAGTTAAAAGATCAGTGGATCAGCGGGCAAGGAAACACAATATGAAAAAGATGTTTGGTTGACTGTTTCCAAGCCTCAGGCCGATAAATGCAGCACCCAAGGAGGGGGGCTTATCTTAACTGCCTACGAGCAAGGAGCCATCCTGTACCCTCCACCCGCGCCATCAGGTATATCTGTTCTAAGCAACATGCATGCTGCAAGCCGAGAGCGTAACTACTTCAAGAATGGCGGCAGTGCTTTCCTAGTGTCATGGTTCTATTCAAAGGTTAGAAATCGAGGCGAATGGGACTACAAGCAACAGGGAAGAGAGTACGAGGCCTTAGGTAACTTCAACTATGGAGCAACTGGAACTGCTGCGGGTCTTTCCGAAGCGTTCCTATTGCGGGGTGCCGGATGGGCACAAAGCCGAGCGGGCACCAGTAACTCATCCTTTGGATCATGGTGGGGTGAGTCTCCTTACGGTGATGATCCTGAAGACCAGGAATGGATCAGGAAAGGTATCGAATATGCCAAGTCACACGGCTACTAGGTGGCTGATAGGAGGGTTGTTTGTACTCACCCTTGGGCAAGCCCTATGGATTTTCTCCGCAGGCTCAACTCCAGCACTGACCAAGATCGTATCGGTAACGCCAATTAGCAAACACAGTGCCGTTTATGAAGTGCTCAGCGATGCTGGCGGTGCAACGGTGCCGATGACCTACCTGTACTTTGTAGCTGAAAAAAAACAGCCAGATGATCGGGCATTGCAGAGCCTTCGGACGCTTACGCCCTTCCTCGTCACTCGACAATCGGGAGCAGTGAAATACGTTGAGGGTTTGAGAATATCGGCTCGCACAGAGGAACAGGTCTACAGCTATTCGAGTACCACAGCCCTCAGAGAAAATGGCGCAGTCTTGCCTGTTACAGTCGAGCTCACCGCAACGGCTCGACAAAAGTAAAAACTAAAAGGGGCCGCATAACGGCCCCTTTGATTCTCAGGAGGACAGATAGGAAGAACGCGTCAGCCCAAGGCGCAGCGCATCCAGGAACTGAGTCCGCTCACGCGCAGTGATCTTGGCGCTGGCCACCTTGTCACGGTAGTGGGTCATCAACTCCTCCGGCGACAAGTGCACGTAACGCAGCATGTCTTCGATGGTGTCGTGGGTCTCGATACCGGCGTGGTACACGCTGCCATCGGCGTTCTGGTAGATGTTCACCGAGTCGGTGTCACCGAACAGGTTGTGCATGTCACCCAGGATTTCCTGGTAGGCACCGACCAGGAACACACCCAGCAGGTAGTCCTCGCCTTCCTTCAGCGCATGCACCGGCATGCTGGTCTCGATGCTCTGCTCGTCGACGTACTGGTTGATCTTGCCGTCAGAGTCGCAGGTCAGGTCCTGCAGTACCGCGCGGCGCATCGGCTCTTCGTCCAGACGGTGCAGCGGGATGATCGGCAGCACCTGGCCGATGGCCCAGGTATCCGGCAGGCTCTGGAACACCGAGAAGTTGCAGATGTACTTGTCGGCCAGCTTGTCGTTGAGCTCGTCCAGCACCTGGCGGTGCGAACGCTGGCGCGCCTTCAGCGAGTTGTGCAGGCGACGGCACACGGCGAAATAGCACTGCTCGGCCAGGGCCTTCTCGGCCAGGCTGATCTTGCCATCGGCGTACTGCGCGGCCACGTCACCCATGTAGTGGGTGGCGCGCCAGTAGGTCTCGGTGACCATCTCGATGTCGGTCGGGCCAAGCAGGTCGGCCAGCCACTGCACGGTCTGGGGCAGGCTTTCCTTGTTTTCAATGGTCGGTACGTCGTCGTTGTGTTTCTCGACGTCGGTCACCTGGATCACCAGCATGGCATGGTGCGCGGTCAGCGAACGGCCACTCTCGGAGAAGATGTGCGGGTGCGGCAGGCCCTGCGCGTCGCAGAACTCCTTGAGCATGCCCACCACTACGCCGGCATAGTCATCCATGTCGTAGTTGATCGAGCTGGCATTGCGCGAGTGGGTGCCGTCGTAGTCCACACCCAGGCCACCACCGACGTCGATGTGATCGACCGGCAGGCCCAACGCACGCAGCTCGCCGTAGTAACGGATGGCTTCCTTGAAGCCGTGCTGGTAGTCGGCCAGGTTGGCGATCTGCGAGCCCATGTGGAAGTGCAGCAGGCGGATACCCTGGTCAAGGCCTGCATCGCGGAAGCGCTGCACCACCGAAATAAGCTGCGCGGCAGACAACCCGAACTTGGACTTCTCACCACCGGTGTCGGCCCACTTGCTCGACGCCAGCGACGACAGGCGCACGCGCAAGCCAACCTGCGGCTTGACCTTGAGTTCGGCGGCCTCGTCGATCACCAGGGCGACCTCGGATTCCTTCTCGATGACGATGAACACGTTGTGGCCCAGCTTCTGGCCCATCAGCGCCAGGCGGATGAACTCCCGGTCCTTGTAACCGTTGCAGACGATGGTGCCGCCCTTCGGCGCCAGCGCCAGCACTGCCAGCAGCTCGGGCTTGGAACCGGCCTCCAGGCCAATCGAGACGTTCTGGGTGGCGATGATGTTTTCCACCACCGCTTCCTGCTGGTTGACCTTGATCGGGTACAGCGCGGTGTACTGGCTCTGGTACTCAAGACGCGCGATGTTGGCGTCGAAGGCTCCGGTCAGCTGGCGCACGCGGTCTTGCAGAATGTCGGGGAAGCGCACCAGCAGCGGCAGCGACAACCCGCTCTGGCGCAGTTCGTCGACCTGTTCGAACAGGTCGATCGGCGCGCTCTGGGGGCCGTTAGGGCGCACTTCGACGCGCCCGGCTTCATTGATGGCGAAATAACCAGCGCCCCAATGGCGGATGCCGTAAACACTGCGGCTGTCGGCCACGGTCCATTGGCTACCATCGTCTTTGCGTGTGCGTCGTACGGACATTCAAGTCCCCTATAAATAAGTCCAAGACACTGCCCCAACAAAAGGGCCGGCGCAGTGTAGAAGCTGAAAATGACGATTCGTCCAGTTCAGGGGTAGACCCTTCCAACAGGAACGAGTTTAGAAAGCACTGGGCAAAAATTCGCGCACTGGCCTCAGCCGCCGGACTTTTTAGCCTTGAAACCCTGTTTGGTCAGCTCGTCGATCAACAGCTCGACATGGTCGCCCTGAATCTCGATAACCCCGTCCTTCAAGGCGCCACCGGTACCGCAGCGGCGCTTGAGCGTTGTGGCCAGCTCCTTGAGCTGATCGAGGGGCAGCGGCACGCCGGTGACAGTGGTCACGGTCTTGCCACCGCGGCCTTTGCTTTCACGGCGCACACGGGCAATGCCATCGCCTTGCGGGATGATTTGCTGCTTGCAGATGCAGGCATCCACCGGCTGGCTACAGTCAGGGCAGTGCCGACCGGCATCGGTGGAGAACACGAGACCGCCAAGGGCGGAAAAGGAAGAAGCTTTCTTGGCCACTTTTGTTCCTCTGTGCTGAGGACAAAAACTGGTCGGCGGGAGCCGACCGCGAAGCCCCACTCTGGCAGGGGCGGCGCTACTGCCGCAAGATGCTGCGACAGCCCGAAAAGGGCGCGCAGTGTAACGATAAATCAGGGGATTGCTAAGTACTGGAATGCGCCATTTTGCGAATGTTTTGCGACCCTTCGCGGGCAAGCCCGCTCCTACAGGTACTGCACCGTTCTTAAAGACTCCGGTAAACCTGTGCCCGCGAATAGGCTGCAACGCCGTGCAACTAGGACAAGCTGGCTTTGTACCGCTGCAACGCCGCCAGTGAGTCCGGGCAATACGGCTTGCCCAGGCTTTCTTCCTCCGCCTGCTCCAGGCTGATGAACCGCGCCTCGCTCACCTCTTCCGGCTGCAAGCGCAACGGCGCATCGGACACCGCCGAATACACCGCACACCACAAGCGGTTGTCGGGTTGGTCGAAGTAGAAGCGTTCATGAAAGCGCAGCTCGACGCCGTCGATCCCCAGTTCCTCGGCCAACTCACGCGCAGCCGATTCGGCATACCCCTCGCCCGCCGTCACCATGCCGCCCGCCGCCACATCCCAAAAGCCTGGGTACAGCGCCTTGCTCAAGGTACGCCGGTGCACGCACAACTCACCGGCGCTGTTGAACAGCAGGATGAACGTGCAGCGGCCAATCAGGCCGCGCTCGCGCAGGTCTGCCCTGGGCAGGGCGCCAAGGACCTGGTCGGCCTCATCGACCCAGGCGACCAGCTCACGGTCGGAAGCCGCCCGGTGGGCGGCCTCCTTGGTGCTGATGGCCACGATCAGCCCTGCGACAGCAGCTGACGCAGGTCGATGACCGCAGCGTTGGCCCGGGAGATGTAGTTGGCCATGACCAGCGAGTGGTTAGCCCACATGCCGAAGCCGCTGCCGTTGAGCACCATCGGGCTCCACAGCGCTTCCTGCGAGGCTTCCAGCTCACGGATGATCTGGCGCACGCTCACCGTGGCGTTCTTCTTGGCCAGTACGTCGGCGAAGTCCACCTCGATGGCCCGCAGCAGGTGCGACAGCGCCCAGGCCTGGCCACGGGCTTCGTAGAACACGTTGTCGATCTGCAGCCATGGGGTTTCGACCAGTTCCTCGTCAACCTGCGGCGCCTGGCCAGGCTGTACCGACTCGGTCTTGAGGGTCGTGTTGAGCTTGACCCGGCCAACGCTGGCCGACAGGCGCTGAGACAGCGAACCCAGACGGGTAGCCACATCGCCCAGCCAGTTGTTCAGGTTGTCGGCGCGGGTGTAGAAGATCGCGCCCTTGTCGCCTGCGGCAAGGCGTGTCTGGTAGCGGTTAAGCGACTTGATGCCTTCCTCGAATTCCGACTCGCTCGACGGCAGGATCCAGCTTTTGTTGTCAAAGTTGAAGCGCGGTTCGGCCTTGGCCAGGTCGGCGTCTTCAGTGGACTGCGACTGCGAGCGGGCGAAGTCCTTGCGCAGTGCGCGGGACAGGTCGCGGACCTGAACCAGCACGCCGTATTCCCAGCTCGGCATGTTGTCCATCCACAGCCCCGGCGGGAAGCGGTCGTTGGAAATGTAGCCACCTGGCTTGTCCAGCAAGGTACCGGCGACAGTCTTGAGGGTTTCGATGGTGGTGTAGCCAACTACCATCTGCTGGCCGTTACGCTCGGCCGCGGCCTGGGCGTTCTGCTGCACCGGGAACAGCTCCGGCTCCTGGCTCCAGTACCAGCCCAGGCCGATGCAGACCAGCAGGTACAGACCGATCAGGGTACCCAGGGCACGGCTCCAGAGGCCGCCAAGGTAGCTACGGGCGGCGGCGCCACGGCCATCAACACGCTCGCGGGGTTCGGCTTTGGCCTCGCGGTTTTTCCAGTCCAGCATGGCATTGTCCTTAATCAGTCTCGACGGTTCAGGGGCTTGGACCACAGGCGTGCGCCAGGGTGCCACGGCAAGCCCGCGTCGCAGCACTATAAAGCAGACATGGCCGTACGCATAAGCGACCAAGCAGTCAGTAACTGAATATTCGTTCTAAACCCTTTGTTGACTGAGGGCACTCACCCAAAGGAAAAGAGCTGCTAGCATAGAGCCATCATCGAACCTGCATACCCCCCCACCCATAAGTAGCCAGGACATGAGCGAAGCAGTCGATCCGAGCCAGCAGAGCCCCGCCCAGCACCTGTCGCGTACCGGCCTGCGCAAGGATGACCAGCTCAACCAGGTGCCGTTGCCGCCCCTGCGCAAGCCGGTGTACATCCTGCTGCAGGACCATGAGCGCGCCCAGCGTCTGGCCCAGCAGCTGGAGTTTTTCGGCCTCGGCGTACAGGCCCTGTTCAGTGCCGATGCGTTTCGCGCATCGCTCGCTGAATGCCCGCCATCGGCCATCGTCATGGACGTCGACTTCACCGGCGCCGGCCAGGGCCTGCTTTTGGCCGCCCAAGCTCAGCAACGTGTGCAGCAGCCGATTCCGCTGCTGTTCTTTAGCCATCACGAAACCGACACCCCCACCCGGCTTGCCGCCGTGCGTGCTGGCGGCAAGGAGTTCCTGACCGGCACTCTAGAGGCGTCCAGCCTGCTGGAGAAGGTCGAACTGCTGACCAACGCGACCCCGCACGACCCGCTGCGGGTGCTGATCATCGACGACTCGCGCACCCAGGCGCTGCACACTGAGCGGGTGCTCAGCAGCGCAGGCATGATCACCCGCAGCCTGACCGACCCGATCGGCACCATGGCGGAACTGGCCGACTTCCAGCCCGACCTGATCATCCTCGACCTGTACATGCCCGCCTGCACCGGCCCGGAGCTGGCCAAGGTGATCCGCCACAACGACCGCTACGTCAGTGTGCCGATCATCTACCTGTCGGCCGAGGACGACCTGGACAAGCAACTCGATGCCATGAGCGAAGGCGGTGATGATTTCCTGACCAAGCCGTTTCGTTCGCGCCACCTGATCACCACCGTGCGCAACCGCGCCGCCCGCGCCCGCCACCTCAAGGCACGCATGGTGCGTGACAGCCTCACCGGGCTGTACAACCACACTCATATTCTGCAACTGCTCGAAGATTGCAGCTTCCGCGCCCGGCGCGAGCAGCAGCCGTTGAGCTTCGCCATGCTCGATATCGACCGCTTCAAGCAAATCAACGACCGCCATGGCCACCCCATGGGCGACCGGGTGATCAAGAGCCTGGCATTGTTCCTCAAGCAACGGCTGCGCAAGACCGACTTCATCGGCCGTTATGGCGGCGAAGAGTTTGCCATCGTCATGCCTAATACCGCACTGGACGCTGCGCACAAGGTGCTGGACGAAATCCGCCGGCGTTTTGCCGAGATCCTTTATCCGGCGCAGCCGCGTGACCTGAACTGCACGTTCAGTGCCGGCGTGGTGCAGCTGGACGACGAACTGGATGCACTGACCATGGCCAGCGCAGCGGACGAGGCGTTGTACCGGGCCAAGCACGCGGGGCGTAACTGCGTGGTGCGCGTGGAGCCCTAGGCAGGCAAAGTGCCATCTTTTTTTTGACGCCAGGACACAGACGTCATCACTGCGTAACAAAACCGCAATAACTTCAGGCGCTTACCTCGCCCCCTCCCCGCAGGAAGTTCGCGGCTATGCGCCTGAAGTGGCTGACCAATTTCAACACCCTGTTGCTGGTGACTGTCTGTATCGCCCTCGGCGTGACCTTGTGGTGGTCACAGCGTGCCCTGGAGCGCCCCTATCAGATGATGGAGCGCTACCTGGGCCTGTCCCAGCAGTTCCAGAACCAGGCGGCGCGCAACATTCAGGCCTATTTGGCCAGCGGTGATGCCTTGCGCCATGCCGCCGCCATGGAGGCCAACCAACAGTTGCAGGCGGCATTGGCCGAATGGCCCGACGCGCTGGCCAACAAACTGCGCCCCAGCCTCGACAGCCTGCAGGCCTTTACCGCCGAAGAACTGCTGGCGGCCGGCAAGTTGGCCGGCGACCCGCAAGCACTGCTGTTGCAGGCCGAGCGCGAACTGGGGGCCAACTTCGAACAACTGGCCGGTTACGCCCGCGACAGCGGCAGTGCCGAGGCCAACCGTTACCTGGTGCCCTTGCTTGATGCCAGCGTGCACCTGGGGCGCCTGTCGCTGGCCCGCGACAAGCTGGTCAGCAGCGGCCGCCCGGAACTGGCCGACGAAGTGGAGCGCGAGCTGCAACTGATCCGCACCCAAGCTCAGGCCCTCGACAGCTTGCCGTTGTTGGGCATTACCCGTGCGGCCGAGTCCAATGCCGACGATTTCGCCGCCATGATGGGCCTTCAAACCCAGGCCAGCGAGCAGCAGGAAGACATCGCCGTGGGCCTGAAGCGCGAACTGCAGAGCCTGCTCAATCGCTACCCGGCCGAACTGCAACGCACCCGCGAGCAGATCGAGCGCCGCGCCGCCCTGGCCGCCAGCACTGGCCAGCGCCTCGACGCGGTGCAACAGGCCATCGCCGGGCTGGAGCCGGAAGTCCGTGGCGAGCACGCCAACATTGCCGCCGAAGTGCGTATCAGCCAAGGCCTGATGATCGGCCTGATCCTGCTGATCGCCCTGCTCATCGACACCCTGCAAAGGCGCTTGGCGCGCACCTTGACCAGCCTGGCCCCGGCCCTGTCGCACTGGGCCGAGGGCGACTTCGCCGCCCCCATCAGCCTGGGCAAGACCAACCGCGAGCTGCACGACATCCAGGCATCGCTCAACCGCCTGCGCCAGTACCTGGTGGAGCTGGTCGGCACCCTGCGCCACAATGCCGAGCAAGTGGCTGGCAGCAGCCACGCCCTGGCCGGCATGAGCGCCGCCCTGCACGACGGTGCCGAGCGCCAGGCCGGCGACACCGGGCAGATCCGCGACGCGCTGGGTGAGTTGGAAGCGACCATTCAGCAAGTGGCCGGCGATGCCAGCGCGGCCGCCGACGCCAGCCGCGATGCAGGGCGGGCGGTGGAACACGGCCAGGCGGTGATCGGCCAGAGCTTGTCGGGTTTGCGTGAGCTGGTCGACGAGGTGCAGGGCAATGCCCGCATGATCGAACAGCTGGCTGAAGAGTCCGCCACCATTGGCGGTGTGTTGACGGTGATCCGCTCGATTGCCGAGCAGACCAACCTGCTGGCCCTCAACGCCGCGATCGAGGCCGCCCGCGCGGGCGAGATGGGCCGTGGCTTCGCCGTGGTGGCTGATGAGGTGCGCTCGCTGGCACAGCGCACTACGGGCGCGACCGGCGAGATCCAGGCGCTGATCGACCGTTTGCAACAAGCGGCTAGAGGCTCGGTGGCGGGCATGCGGGCCCAACTCGAACATGCCGAAGCCACCGCCAACCAGGCCCAGGCTGCAGATGGCGCGCTGGATGAAATCGTCCGCGCCATTCGGACCATTGCCGATACCGCCGTGCGAATTGCCGATGTCACGGCGCAACAGAGCGGCGCGGTGAGCGAGATTCGCGACCACAGTGAACGGATTCATGCGTTGGGCGAGGACAACTTGCAGCGCATTGGCGAGGGGCGTGAGCAAGGGGAGCAATTGCTGAACCTGGGCAGCGAGCTGAGTACGGCTGTGCGGGCGTTCAGGGTTTGATTGTTTGCCTGTGCCGGCCCTTTCGCGGGGCAAGCCCGCTCCCACAGGATCTTCTCTGCGTTCGAGGTTGGCGGTAAACCTGTGGGAGCGGGCTTGCCCCGCGAAAGGGCCAGTACAGGCGAATCAGCCATCGGCCATGTGTCGCCCTCCCAGACGCCACACGCCAAACCAAGACCAACTCCGCTATCATGCCCAGCACGTTCCACCTCGCGAGTCCGCCATGCGCCGCCTGTTTCTCCTGCTGTTCCTGCTGCTGGCCAGCCCTGCCTTCGCCACGGGCCTGCTCGACAATCGCCCCAGCGCCACCCTCGGCGCCGCTTCGCTGTCCAACACCGCCGATTTCCTGCCCGTGCACGAAGCGTTCAAGCTCAGCCTGATCCAGGCCGACGCCCAAACCATCAAGCTGCGCTTCGTCGCCACCGACGGCTATTACCTTTACCGCCACCGTTTCCAGTTCCGCACGGAACCGGCCGACGTGGCCTTGGGCACGCCCGTCATCCCCAAGGGCGAAGCCAAGCACGACGAGTTCTTCGGTGACGTCGAGGTGTATCACGGTGTGCTCGACATCGAACTGCCACGCACCGACCCACGCGCATTCACCCTGTTGGTGGGGTACCAAGGTTGCGCCGACAAGGGCCTGTGTTACCCGCCGGAAACCGAGCGCCTGAGCATCGATGGCGAAGGTGGCACCCGCAGCGCGGCACCTGCCACAGGTGAACAGGCCTGGAGCTGGAAATCCCTGCTGCTGTTCTTCCTCGCCGGCGTCGGCCTAACCTTCACCCCCTGTGTACTGCCGATGCTGCCGATCCTCTCTGGCGTGGTCCTGCGCGGCCAGGCCGGCGGCCTGCGCGGCCTTGCGCTGTCGCTTGCTTACGTCATTTCGATGGCTGCCAGCTTCGCCGTGCTGGGCGCGCTGATGGGCCTGTTCGGCGCGGGCCTGAACCTGCAGGCGCGGCTGCAGTCGGCGTGGATTCTGGTGCCTTTCGCGCTGTTCTTCGTGGTGTTCGCCCTGGCCATGTTCGGCCTGTTCGAACTGAAGCTGCCGCACGCCTTGAACAGTCGCCTGGACACGCTCGCCCACCGCACCAAAGGTGGCTCGCTAGTAGGTGCGGCGGTACTGGGTGTGCTCTCCAGCCTGCTGGTGTCGCCTTGCGTGTCGGCGCCACTGGCCGGTGCGCTGCTTTATATCAGCGCCAGCGGCGATGCCTTGGGGGGCGCGCTGAAGCTGTTCGCCCTGGGCCTGGGCATGGGTGCGCCGTTGCTGCTGGTGGCCACCGGCGGGGCGGCCTGGCTGCCAAAGAGCGGGCCTTGGCTGAACACGGTGAAAAACGCCATCGGTGTGTTGCTGCTGGGCCTGGCCATCGGCCTGCTCAGCCGCGTGCTGCCGGGGCCGCTGACCTTGCTGCTGGTCGGCTTCCTGGCGGCCGGCGTGGCGTTATTCCTTGGCGCCCTGGAATTCGTCATCAAGACCCCGCGCCAGCGCCTGGCGCAACTGCTCGGCCTGGCCTTGCTGGTCTACGCCCTCGCCTGCTGGTACGGCGCCCTGAACGGCCAGGGCGACCCCCTGCGTCCATTGCCTGCACCCACCCTGGCCGCAGGCGGCACCAGCCCCGCCGCCACGGCCGATGCCTGGCAAACCATCACCACCCCCGCCGCGCTCGACGCCGCCCTGGCCCAGGCCAAGGCCGCCGGCCAGCCGGTGCTGCTCGACTGGTACGCCGACTGGTGCATCAGTTGCAAGGTGATCGAGCACGAAGTGCTCAATGCACCCCAGGTGCAATCGCAACTGAGCGCCTTCACCTTGCTGCGCTTCGACATCACCGAAAGCAACGCCGAGCAACGCACCCTGCTGGACCGCTATCAACTGTTCGGCCCGCCTGCGCTGTTGTTCTTTGCACCGAACGGCAGCGAAATGACCACTGATCGGGTGATTGGCGAGATAAACGCCGGCGATTTTGCCGGGGTTGTGACGCGCGTGCGCGGCAAACTCGGTCTATAACTTCCCGCGGGCCACGAAAAATCCTCAATAGAGTGACCGGATTTAATCATCCGGTCACATACTTCGCGCGAATCTCGGACATCGTGCTGGCTATTGCAGGGAACTGGACACTTGCAGTCGCTTTGCGGCACACTCGCCGCGCTGTGTCGAATTGCCCTACAAATCCAAGGAATCCGCAGATGGCTACGCTACTGGTGCTCCACGGCCCCAACCTCAACCTGCTCGGGACCCGCGAGCCGGGCCACTACGGCGCCGTGACCCTGGCCCAGATCAACCAGGACCTGGAGCAACGTGCCCGCGCCGCAGGCCACCATCTGCAATACCTGCAGAGCAATGCCGAATACGAACTGATCGACCGCATTCACGCCGCACGCAACGAGGGTGTGGACTTCATCCTGATCAATCCGGCTGCTTTCACCCACACAAGTGTCGCATTACGTGACGCATTGCTTGCGGTGAGCATCCCATTCATCGAAGTGCACCTGTCCAACGTGCACAAACGCGAACCGTTCCGTCACCACTCCTACTTTTCCGATGTAGCCGTAGGGGTGATTTGCGGCTTGGGCGCCAGCGGTTATCGCCTGGCCCTGGAGTACGCGCTGGAACAACTGGCTGCCAACGCACAGCCCTGATGACAGAGACCCTGGCCTAAGTGGGCCGGGGTTAGAGAGAAACGTTTTAGACACGTTTTCAATTACGCCCCCTGACCGAACCTTTGGGAGTTGATGATTAATGGATATCCGTAAAGTCAAGAAACTGATCGAACTGCTGGAAGAGTCTGGCATCGACGAACTGGAGATCAAGGAAGGCGAAGAGTCGGTCCGTATCAGCCGTCACAGCAAGACCCCAGCTGCTCAACAGTTCTACGCACCGGCCCCGATGGCTGCCGCACCTGTAGCGGCTCCAGCCGCTGCCGCCGCTGCACCTGCCGCCGAAGCCGCTGCCGCTGCACCTGCCCTGAAAGGCACCGTGGTTCGCTCGCCAATGGTCGGTACCTTCTACCGCAAGCCATCGCCGACCTCGCCTAACTTCGCTGAAGTTGGCCAGTCGGTGAAAAAAGGCGACACCCTGTGCATCGTCGAAGCCATGAAGATGATGAACCACATCGAAGCCGAGTTCGGCGGTGTCATCGACGCCATCCTGGTAGAAGACGGCCAGCCGGTTGAGTTCGACCAGCCGCTGTTCACCATCGTTTGAACCGCGGAGAGCCAACGATGTCTGCGAAGCTCGAAAAAGTCCTGATCGCCAACCGCGGGGAAATTGCCCTGCGGATCCTGCGTGCCTGCAAAGAGCTGGGCATCAAGACCGTCGCCGTGCACTCCACGGCTGACCGCGAACTGATGCACCTGGGCCTGGCAGACGAATCGGTCTGCATCGGTCCTGCGCCATCCAAAGGTTCCTACCTGCACATCCCGGCGATCATCGCTGCCGCCGAAGTGACTGGCGCCACCGCGATCCACCCGGGCTACGGCTTCCTGGCCGAAAACGCCGACTTTGCCGAGCAGGTAGAGAAATCCGGTTTCGCCTTCATCGGCCCGAAAGCCGACACCATTCGCCTGATGGGCGACAAGGTTTCGGCCAAGGACGCGATGATCAAGTCGGGCGTACCGACCGTACCAGGCTCTGACGGCCCGCTGCCGGAAGACGAAGAAGTCGCCCTGGCGATTGCCCGCGACGTCGGCTACCCGGTGATCATCAAAGCCGCCGGTGGCGGTGGTGGTCGCGGCATGCGTGTGGTGCACAAGGAAGAGGACCTGATCTCTTCGGCCAAGCTGACCCGTACCGAAGCCGGTGCTGCGTTCGGCAACCCGATGGTCTACCTGGAGAAGTTCCTGACCAACCCACGTCACGTGGAAGTTCAGGTACTGTCCGACGGCCAGGGCAACGCCATCCACCTGGGCGACCGTGACTGCTCGCTGCAGCGCCGCCACCAGAAGGTGCTGGAAGAAGCGCCGGCACCGGGCATCGACGAGAAGGCCCGTCAGGAAGTCTTCAAGCGTTGCGTCGATGCGTGCATCGAAATCGGCTACCGCGGTGCGGGTACTTTCGAGTTCCTGTACGAGAACGGTAACTTCTACTTCATCGAGATGAACACCCGCGTACAGGTTGAGCATCCGGTGTCGGAAATGGTCACTGGCATCGACATCGTCAAGGAGATGCTCAGCATCGCCGCTGGCAACAAGCTGTCGTTCCGCCAGGAAGACGTGGTGATTCGTGGTCACTCCCTGGAGTGCCGGATCAACGCCGAAGACCCGAAGAAGTTCATCCCGAGCCCAGGCAAGGTCAAGCACTTCCACGCCCCAGGTGGCAACGGCGTTCGCGTCGATTCGCACCTGTACAGCGGTTATTCGGTTCCGCCGAACTACGACTCGCTGATCGGCAAGCTGATCACCTACGGCAAGGACCGCGAAGAAGCCATGGCGCGCATGCGCAATGCCCTGGACGAGATCGTCGTCGACGGCATCAAGACCAACATCCCTCTGCACCGC
Source organism: Pseudomonas sp. E1MeOHC2 (assembly GCF_058745025.1). Classification (NCBI taxonomy): domain Bacteria; kingdom Pseudomonadati; phylum Pseudomonadota; class Gammaproteobacteria; order Pseudomonadales; family Pseudomonadaceae; genus Pseudomonas; species Pseudomonas sp. E1MeOHC2. Next base: position 3,039,975 of record NZ_CP196675.1, on the reverse strand, counting down.
GACCTGGTGCGTGATGAAGGTTTCTGCAAAGGCGGCGTCAACATTCACTACCTCGAGCACAAACTGGCCAGCCAGGAGTGATCGCGTAGTGTGATGTACCAAAAACCCCGGACGAGTTCCGGGGTTTTTTATTGGCTGGGATACCGTGCATGGCACCGGCTTCGCCGGTGTTCGCGGGACAAGCCCACACATCTGCTTCGGGCCCGAAACAAATGTGGGAGCGGGCTTGCCCCGCGAAGCGCCGCGCGGGCGGCGCTCGATCTCACAGGCGCTGAAAATCCTGAGGCAAGCCCATCACCCCTTCATTCTAGGCATCTCGATCCGGTGCTCATGCACCCGCCTGTACAGCGTCGCCCGCGATATCCCCAACGCCCGCGCCGCATCAGCCGGCTTCCAGCGGTGCCGGATCAACGCATCGAGCAACAGTTGCCGAGCCGGGCTGCAGGCATCCACTTCGGCAGAAGCCACGGCATCGCCACGCACCTCCTGCGGTAAATCTCCAAGCCGCACCCACCCGCCCTCACTCACCGCGCAGGCATAGCGCAACACCTGGCGCAGTTGCCGCAAATTGCCCGGCCAGCGGTACAGCAACAGCGCCTGCAGCGCATCGTCGGCCAGCACCACCTCGACCCCGCAGGCCTCGGCTTCTTCGACCAGCAACCGATGAATCAAGCCCAGCCGATCCTCCCGCTCACGCAACGGCGGCAATTCGAACCTGGCGTTGGCCAAGCGGAAGTACAGGTCCTCGCGAAAGCGCCCGTCCGCCACCATCGCCACCAGGTCCCGGTGCGTCGCGCAAATCACCTGGATGTCCACCCGCTCACGCCGGGCCGCCCCCAAGGGTGCCACCTCGCCCTCGGCCAGCACGCGCAGCAGGCGGGTTTGCAGGTTCAGCGGCATGTCGCCGATTTCGTCGAGAAACAGGGTGCCGCCATCGGCCTGCTGCAAAAGCCCTTGCATGCCTTTGCTGGAGGCACCGGTAAATGCCCCGGCCACATAGCCGAACAGCTCGCTCTCGATCAGGCTTTCGGGGATGGCTGCGCAATTCAAGGTGACGAAGGGCCCCTCACGCCGCTGGCTCTGCAAATGCAACTGACGGGCGAAGACTTCTTTGCCCGAACCCGTCTCGCCTTGCACCAGCACCGCCAGGTTGCAGTCCTTGACCCGCGTGGCCAGGCGTAAATGCTGCTCGATGCGCGCGTCCTGCGTTTGGCGCAGCGGCTGCGGCCGCTGGCGCCGTTGCGGCGCGCTGACCCGGCCATACAGCTCGCCCCAGCCTGGCAGGCGTTGCGCCGAGGCCGCGTTGATGTAGCGCAGTTGGCCCAGGTCGAACAGCTCGCCGATGTGCTCAGGCAAGCGGCCCAGGCGCTCAACCAGCCGCTGGCGGGCCAGGCTGTTGATCGCCTGCAGGCGGCCGTCGGCATCCCAGGCCAGCAGGTAGTCCGGCTGGCTCTCGACGTAGCCCGGCGTGCCGTGCGCGCGCATGACCCAATGGCCCTGGGCACTGTGCATAAAGAACGCGTTTTCTATCTCGCGTGCGGTCTGCTCGACCAACTGCCGAATCAAGTGCTGGCTGCGGCGATCGTCCGGGGACTGCAAGGCCGACACATCCACCACGCCAAGCAGCTCGCCAAGCGGGTCGAACACCGGCGCCGCCGTGCAGGTCAGGCCAATGAAGGCGGCGCGAAAATGATCGCGCTTGTGCACCGTGACGGGCGCCTTGCTGGTCAGCACCGCCGCCACCCCACAGGTGCCCTCCTCGCCTTCCGACCAACAGGTGCCCAGGTACAACCCCGCCTTGCGGCAGTCATTGCGGATGGCTGACTCGACCCGGTAATCGATGGTCTGCCCCTGGGCATCGGTAAGCAGCACGCAATAGTCGGCGCCGCGCACCTGCTCATGCAGCCGCGCCACGGCATCGCTGGCAATGCGCAAAAACAGCTCCGCGCGCTCGCGGCACTCGTTAAGCAGGCTTTGGGAAAGGATACGTGGCCCCTGCTGGGAGCCTGGATCGAGGCGATACAGGTCCATGGAGCGGCGCCAGGAGTCGAGGATCAGTGGCGGCACCGGCGCCTGTGGCAGGCGATCGGCGTTTTTCAGCACCCGGCTGACGCAGTCGACATGGGCTCGGGAGTTCGCGGCAAGCATTCAGGCCCTCCGGTTCTCATTGCTGTTTTTATCGTTGTGCGGCCATTAAGCACTTGCGCACAAGCCCCGACAAGCACTGTGTGATTACCGGCTCGCTTGAGACGCAGCGTCTCAGCGTCTCGGCAAACGCAGCCGCGCGGTGGCACCCCGCGTCTCGCCGGCCCTGCCCGGGACACACCAAACCCTATCGAGAAACCGCTCTGGCACGGCCACTTCAGGCAGCTCGAAGAAAGCTGGCACCGCCCTTGCTCTGACCCTGACAAACAAGAACATGAGGTGCGCCATGCCGCAACCCACCCCGACTGTCGGGATCATTGCCAACCCTGCCTCCGGCCGCGACCTGCGCCGCCTGACCGCCAGTGCCGGGCTCTATTCGAGCACCGACAAGGCCTCGGCGATCCAGCGCCTGCTCGCCGCCTTCGGTGCCTCCGGCATTGGCCGGGTGCTGCTGCCGACCGACATGACCGGCATCGCTGCCGCCGTGCTCAAGGCCAGCCAAGGCCCCGGCGCCCGCGACCAGCACTGGCCGAACATCGAGATTATCGACCTGCCGCTGACCCAGACCGTTGCCGATACCCGCTTGGCCACCCGGCGCATGGTCGAGCACGGCGTGGCGATGATCGCAGTGCTCGGCGGCGACGGCACCCACAAGGCAGTCGCTGCCGAGGCCGGTGACATTCCACTGCTGACCTTGTCCACCGGCACCAACAATGCCTTCCCTGAACTGCGCGAAGCCACCAGCGCCGGCCTGGCAGGTGGCTTGCTCGCCAGCGGCCGGGTGCCCGCCAGCATCGGCCTGCGCCGCAACAAGCGCTTGCTGGTGAAGGTGCCCGAGCAGCAGCTGGCCGAGTGGGCCCTGGTGGAGGTCGCCGTGTCGCCCCAGCGCTTCATCGGCGCCCGCGCCCTGAGCCGCAGCGAAGACCTCAGCGAAGTGTTCGCCTGCTTCGCCGAACCCCACGCCATTGGCCTGTCCGCCTTGTGCGGCCTGTGGTGCCCGGTGTCTCGCCAGGACGCCAACGGCGCCTGGGTACGCCTGAACCCCGGCGCCGAACAGGCCCTGCTCGCCCCCCTGGCACCTGGCCTGCTGCAAGGCTGCGGCATCACCGCCAGCGGCCCGTTGACGCCAGGCGTCGCCCATCGCCTGAGCCTGGCCAGCGGCACCCTGGCGCTGGACGGCGAACGCGAGATCGAATTCGCCGAACACGACACGCCCACCATCACCCTGGACCACCAGGGCCCGCTCACCGTGGACGTCGAGGCCGTGCTGGCCCACGCCGCCCGCCATCACCTGCTGGCCGTTGCCCGCGGCCACCGGCTACACCCTGCAACCGCGTGTTGAGACAACCCTGGAGAACAACAAGATGTCCAATCAACTCAGTACAGAACAATTGCTGCATGCCTATGAAGTGATGCGCACCATCCGCGCATTCGAAGAGCGTCTGCACGTGGAGTTCGCCACCGGCGAGATTCCCGGCTTCGTCCACCTTTATGCCGGTGAAGAAGCGTCCGCCGCAGGCGTCATGGCCCACCTGCGCGACAGCGACTGCATTGCCTCGACCCACCGCGGGCATGGCCACTGCATCGCCAAGGGCGTGGATGTGTACGGCATGATGGCCGAGATCTACGGCAAGAAGACCGGTGTGTGCGGTGGCAAAGGGGGTTCGATGCACATTGCCGACCTGGAAAAAGGCATGCTCGGCGCCAACGGCATCGTCGGCGCCGGTGCGCCACTGGTTGCCGGCGCCGCCCTGGCCGCCAAGCTCAAGGGCCGCGATGACGTGTCGGTGGCCTTCTTCGGCGACGGCGCCTCCAACGAAGGTGCGGTGTTCGAAGCCATGAACATGGCCTCGATCATGAACCTGCCGTGCATCTTCGTCGCCGAGAACAATGGCTATGCCGAAGCCACCGCCTCGAACTGGTCGGTGGCCTGCGACCATATTGCCGACCGCGCCGCCGGCTTCGGCATGCCTGGCGTGACCATCGATGGCTTCGACTTCTTCGCGGTGTACGAAGCCGCTGGCGCGGCCATCGAGCGGGCGCGCTCCGGGCAAGGCCCGTCGCTGATCGAGGTCAAGCTCAGCCGCTACTACGGCCACTTCGAAGGGGACGCGCAAACCTACCGCGCCCCGGACGAAGTGAAGAACCTGCGCGAGTCCCGCGATTGCCTGATGCAGTTCCGCAACAAGACCACCCGGGCCGGCCTGCTCAGCGCCGAACAGCTGGACGCCATCGACGCGCGTGTCGAAGACCTGATCGAAGACGCCGTGCGCCGCGCCAAGTCCGATCCCAAGCCACAGCCCGCCGACCTGCTCAGCGACGTCTACGTCAGCTACCCCTGAGCCGCGGATTACAAGAACAAGAGGAGAATCACCATGGCAAGAAAGATCAGCTACCAGCAGGCCATCAACGAAGCCCTGGCCCAGGAAATGCGCCGCGACAGCACGGTGTTCATCATCGGTGAAGACGTGGCCGGTGGCGCGGGTGCGCCCGGCGAGGAAGATGCCTGGGGCGGCGTGCTGGGCGTGACCAAAGGCCTCTATCACCAGTTCCCAGGGCGGGTGCTCGATGCGCCGCTGTCCGAAATCGGCTATGTCGGCGCCGCCGTCGGTGCCGCCACCCAGGGCCTGCGCCCGGTGTGCGAACTGATGTTCGTCGACTTCGCCGGCTGCTGCCTGGACCAGATCCTCAACCAGGCCGCCAAATTCCGCTACATGTTCGGCGGCAAGGCGGTCACCCCGCTGGTGATGCGCACCATGTACGGCGCCGGGCTGCGCGCGGCCGCCCAGCACTCGCAGATGCTCACTTCGCTATGGACGCACATCCCCGGCCTGAAGGTGGTCTGCCCGTCCTCGCCGTACGATGCCAAGGGCCTGTTGATTCAGGCGATTCGCGACAACGACCCGGTGATCTTCTGCGAGCACAAGCTGCTCTACAGCATGCAGGGCGAGGTGCCGGAAGAGGTTTACACCGTGCCGTTCGGCGAAGCCAACTTCCTGCGTGATGGCGACGACGTAACCTTGGTGACCTACGGCCGCATGGTCCACATCGCCCTGGAAGCCGCCAACAACCTGGCCCGCCAAGGCATCGACTGCGAAGTACTGGACCTGCGCACCACCAGCCCGCTGGATGAAGGCAGCATTCTGGAAAGCGTGGAGAAAACCGGCCGCCTGGTGGTGATCGACGAGGCCAACCCGCGCTGCTCCATGGCCACCGACATCAGCGCACTGGTGGCGCAGAAGGCCTTCGGCGCCCTCAAGGGCCCGATCGAGATGGTCACTGCGCCACACACGCCGGTGCCGTTCTCCGATGCCCTGGAAGACCTGTACATCCCCGACGCGGCGAAGATCGAGGCCGCCGTGCGCAAGGTGATCGAAGCTGCAAGGAGCGCCGCATGAGCCAGATCCATACGCTGACCATGCCCAAGTGGGGCTTGTCGATGACCGAGGGCCGGGTGGACACCTGGCTCAAGCAGGAAGGCGACCCCATCAACAAAGGCGACGAAGTGCTGGACGTCGAGACCGACAAGATCAGCAGCAGCGTCGAAGCCCCCTTCAGCGGTGTGCTGCGCCGCCTGGTGGCCCAGCCGGATGAAACATTGCCGGTCGGCGCATTGCTGGCCGTGGTAGTCGAAGGCGAAGCCGACGAGGCCGAGATCGATGCCGTGGTGCAGCGCTTCCAGGCCGAATTCGTCGCCGAAGGTGGCGCGGACCAAGTGCAAGGGCCTGCCCCGCAAAAAGCCGAAGTGGGCGGCCGCCTGTTGCGCTGGTTCGAACTGGGCGAAGGCGGAACGCCGCTGGTGCTGGTGCATGGCTTTGGCGGTGACTTGAACAACTGGTTGTTCAACCACCCGGCATTGGCGGCCGAACGCCGCGTCATCGCGCTCGACCTGCCGGGGCATGGTGAATCGGCCAAGGCCCTGCAACGCGGCGACCTGGATGAACTGAGCGAAAGCGTGCTGGCGCTGCTCGACCACCTGGAGATTCCCCGGGCCCACCTGGCGGGGCATTCGATGGGCGGCGCGGTCAGCCTGAACGTGGCGCGCCTGGCGCCGCAGCGGGTGGCCAGCCTGAGCCTGGTGGCCAGTGCAGGCCTGGGGGCGGCGATCAACGGGCAGTACTTGCAAGGTTTCGTGGCCGCGGCAAACCGCAACGCACTCAAGCCGCAGATGGTGCAGCTGTTTGCCGACCCGGCGCTGGTCACCCGGCAGTTGCTTGAGGACATGCTCAAGTTCAAGCGGCTGGAGGGCGTCGACGCAGCGTTGCGCCAGCTGGCGTCGGCCATCGCCGAAGGCGACCAGCAGCGCCACGACCTGCGCGGTGTGCTGGGGCAGCATCCGGCGCTGGTGATCTGGGGCGCCAAGGACGCGATCATCCCGGCCAGCCATGCCGAAGGGCTGGAAGCCGAAGTGCTGGTGCTGCCAGACGCCGGCCACATGGTGCAGATGGAGGCGGCCGAACAGGTCAACCAACAATTGCTCGCCTTCCTGCGCAAGCACTGACCCTTACGCGTGAGCCTGGAGACAATAAAAATGAATGACCTGAGCCACACTCACATGCGCGCTGCCGTCTGGCATGGCCGCCATGATATCCGCGTCGAACAGGTGCCCTTGCCTGCCGACCCTGCGCCTGGCTGGGTGCAAATCAAAGTGGACTGGTGCGGGATCTGCGGCTCCGACCTGCATGAATACGTCGCAGGGCCGGTGTTCATCCCGGTAGAGGCGCCCCACCCGCTGACCGGCATTCAGGGCCAGTGCATCCTTGGCCACGAATTCTGCGGCGAAATCGCCAAACTCGGCGAAGGCGTCGAGGGCTTCGCGGTCGGCGACCCGGTGGCGGCGGACGCCTGCCAGCATTGCGGCACCTGCTACTACTGCACCCATGGGCTGTACAACATCTGCGAGCGACTGGCCTTCACCGGCCTGATGAACAATGGCGCCTTCGCAGAGTTGGTCAACGTCCCCGCCAACCTGCTGTACCGGCTGCCCCAGGGGTTTCCGGCAGAAGCCGGCGCGCTGATCGAGCCGCTGGCGGTAGGCATGCACGCGGTGAAAAAGGCCGGCAGCCTGCTTGGGCAAACCGTGGTGGTGGTGGGCGCTGGCACCATTGGGCTGTGCACCATCATGTGCGCCAAGGCCGCTGGCGCGGCGCAGGTCATTGCCCTGGAAATGTCCTCGGCGCGCAAGGCCAAGGCGCGCGAAGTGGGTGCCAACGTGGTGCTGGACCCTAGCCAATGCGATGCCCTGGCAGAAATCCGCGCACTGACTGCCGGGCTTGGTGCGGACGTGAGCTTCGAGTGCATCGGCAACAAGCACACCGCGAAGCTTGCCATCGACACGATTCGCAAGGCGGGTAAATGCGTGCTGGTGGGTATCTTCGAAGAACCCAGCGAGTTCAACTTCTTCGAACTGGTGTCCACCGAGAAACAGGTGCTCGGGGCCCTGGCGTACAACGGGGAGTTTGCCGATGTAATCGCCTTCATCGCTGACGGAAGGCTGGATATCCGCCCGCTGGTGACGGGCCGGATCGGGCTTGAGCAGATCGTCGAACTGGGCTTCGAAGAACTGGTGAACAACAAGGAGGAGAACGTGAAGATTATCGTTTCGCCGGGCGTGCGTTGATGTAACAAAAGCTCAAAGCCTGTCGCCCCCTGTGGGAGCGGGCTTGTCCCGCGAACACCGGCGAAGCCGGTGCCATGCTCCGCGCGGCCTCATTCGCGGGGCAAGCCCGCTCCCACAATGTGGACTGCCCCCAAGAGGCTGGGCAATCTCTCATAGAGCAAACTCAACTCACTGAGTTAGCAGCAACTCTGTGGGAGCGGGCTTGTCCCGCGAACACCGGCGAAGCCGGTGCCATGCTCCGCGTGGCCTCATTCGCGGGGCAAGCCCGCTCCCACAATGTGAACTGCCCCAAGAGGCTGGGCAATCACCCACAGATTCCCCCAATGCGCTCGCTGTCTCAGGATCCCATTCTGCGTCATACTCGGCAGACCTATTGCCCGGTCTCCACCATGCGTCCACTGCTCCCTATCACCTTGATCCTGTTGCTCGCCGCGTGCGGAGATGGCGAATCGCTATTACCTCCGGACGCGCGCCTGCCTGACGGCGGGCGTTACCGGGGTGAGGTGGTCGACGGCCTGCTGCAGGGCGAGGGCCGCATCGACTACCCCAACGGCAGTTGGTACGCCGGTGGTTTCAAGGATGGCCAGTGGCATGGTCAGGGCGAGTGGCACGGTCGAAATGGTGAAGTCTACCGTGGCCAGTTCGCCGAAGGCCTGTTCCAGGGGCTGGGCGACCTGACCACACCGGGCAGCCACTATGCCGGTACCTTCAAGCACGGCCGCCGCGACGGTGAGGGCACCCTCAAGCAAACCGACCAGACTTACCGTGGCCAGTTCAAAGACGACCAGTACGAGGGCGCGGGCGAGTTGGCGCTTGCCGACGGCAGCCGCTACCAGGGCCTGTTCGCCAAGGGCAAGCCGAACGGCGCCGGGGTGCGCAGCGATGCCAGCGGCAACCAGTTCAGCGGCCGTTTCGTCGATGGCCAGCTGCAAGGCAGCGGTACCTACAACAGCGTCGACGGCGAGCAGTACATCGGCGAATTCAAGGACAACCGCCTGGAGGGCCGCGGCCGCTATGAAAGCGCCGACGGCGACGTATGGATCGGCGAGTTCAAGGACGGCTCACTCATTGGCGAAGGCGAACTGCTCGGCAGCGATGGCAGCCACTACAAAGGCGGTTTCGTTGACTGGCACCTTGCTGGCCAAGGCAACCTGAAACTGGCCGACGGCAGCCAGTACATCGGCGGCTTCGAAAACGATGCCTACCATGGCCAGGGCCGACTGACCCTGGCCAACGGCAAGGTCGAGGGCGGCACCTGGGTCAACGGCGTACGCGTGCGGGACGCAAAAGGCACGCTGTTGCCCGACCCGCTGGACCTGGCCCTGCTCAATCAGGGCCGCCTGCTGGAAGACGCGCTGGCACGCGTACCGCACAGCGCACCGGCGATCCAGCTTTACAGCCTGGTAGTGGCTGGCGATGGCCAGCAAAGCGTGTTCCTGCGTGAAGCCGACTATGTCAGCAACATGCTCAAGGTACGTTTTGGCGCCCGTGGCCAGGTCACCCTGGTCAATCACCGTGACCACATGGCCAGCCGCCCCATGGCCACCCGCGAAAACCTCACCCGCGCCGCTCGCACCCTGGCCGAGCGCAGCGGCCCCGAGGACCTGGTGTTCATCTACCTCACCAGCCACGGCAGCCACGACCACCAATTGGTACTCGACCAACCACGCCTGCAACTGGCCGACCTGCCCGCCGACGAACTGGCCAGTGCCCTGGCACCGCTGAAAGATCGCGACAAGGTAATCGTCATCTCTGCCTGCTATTCCGGGGGCTATATTGCACCGCTCAAGGACGATCGCACGCTGATCATGACGGCCGCGCGCGCCGATCGGGTGTCTTTCGGATGCTCCGAAGAAGCTGACTTCACCTACTTTGGCGATGCCCTGTTCGCCGAAGCGCTCAACCAGACCGACGACCTGAAACAAGCGTTTGAACTGGCGCGCGCCAGCGTTGCCGAAAGAGAACTAAAGGAAGGTTTCGAAGCCTCTGAACCGCAGCTTTGGGCGCCGCCAGCAGTACTGGCACACTGGCAGCACCTAAGGCGGCAACAGGCCGAAGAAGCGCTACGCAATGCTGCACAGGCCACCGTGGAGGAGCAGGCAAAAAAGCCCCGCAACCACTAAGCTTGTGTGTAACAAGGGAGAGACATCATGTATTTGACGCCTCAGCATGTCTTGCTTGCCGGTGCCACGGGTCTGACGGGTGAACACCTGCTCGACCGCCTACTCAACGAACCGACCATCAGCCGGGTGCTGGCGCCTACTCGCCGGCCACTGGCCGAACACCCGCACCTGGAAAACCCAGTGGGCGACCCGGCGGTGTTCCTCCCGCAGCTGGCGGGGCGTGTCGATATCGCCTATTGCTGCCTGGGCACCACGCTCAAGCAGGCAGGCTCCGAATCGGCGTTCCGCGCCGTGGACCTGGACATGGTCGTGGCCTTCAGCAAACGTGCCAGGGAACTGGGAGCACGGCACCTGCTGGTGGTCAGCGCACTCGGCGCCGACCCTAAGTCGTCGATCTTCTACAACCGGGTCAAAGGCGAAATGGAAGAGGCGCTCAAAGCCCAGGACTGGCCGCAGTTGACCATTGTCCGGCCCTCGCTGTTGCTGGGTGATCGCATTAAGCCGCGCTTTGGCGAACAACTGATTTCGCCGCTTTCCAAGCTGATACCTGGGAAGTATCGGGGTATCGAGGCGTGCACCCTGGCGCGGGCGCTGTGGCGCTTGGCGCTGGAAGAAGAAGACGGGGTGCGGGTTATCGAGTCGGATGAGCTGCGCCGGCTGGGCAAAAACTAGCATCGCGGTGGGTGGCACGGGCTTCGCCCGTGCTCGCGGGGCAAGCCCGCTCCCACAGGGGCGTCGATACCGTCATCACAGGCCGCCGGTAGCTTGGAAGCCGACCCCCGCCGCCGTCAGCAACGACAACGGCAACAGCAGGGTATCAAGCAACAGGCTGCCGGGCAGATCCAGCCCAGGATAAGCCGGTGCCAGCGCCCCGAAGTGATCCTTGGGGCAGCACCCGCCGTTCATCACATACAGGTCCAGCCGGGTCCCGGCATACACCACCGGCGCGCCCGGCTTGTTGGCATCCAGGGTGCGCACCGTGGCGCAGCCACTGAGCAGCGTCAGCACCATCAACCCCGACAGCGCTCGCTTCAATCATCCACCCCGAAGTGATGCTCACCCCAACGCGGCAGCATGTCCTGGGGAATGTCCAGCAGGTTGAGAATGCGCGCAACGACGAAATCGATCAGGTCGTCGATGGTCTGCGGCTGATGGTAGAAGCCTGGGGCCGCCGGCAGAATAACCGCACCCATCTGCGACAGCTTGAGCATGTTCTCCAGGTGGATCGTCGAAAACGGCGCCTCGCGCGGTACCAGGATCAGCTGGCGACGCTCTTTGAGCGTGACGTCAGCGGCACGCTCGATCAGGTTGTTGCAAGCGCCGGTGGCAATCGCCGACAAGGTACCCGTGGAACACGGCACCACCACCATCGCCGCCGGCGCGCCAGAGCCCGAGGCCACCGGCGACATCCAGTCTTCCTTGCCATACACGCGGATCTGCCCATCGGCAGCGCCGGTGTATTCGGTCAGAAACGCCTGCATCGCCTGGGGCTTTGGGGGCAACAGCACGTCGGTTTCGGTGGACATCACCAACTGCGCGGCCTTGGAGATGAGGAAGTGCACCTCGCGGTCCTCACGTACCAGGCAGTCGAGCAGGCGCAGGCCATATTGGGCGCCCGAAGCGCCCGTCATGGCCAGGGTGATGCGCGCCGGCCCGCTCACTTCAGCGCCTCGGCCAACTTGCCGTGCAGGCCGCCGAAGCCGCCGTTGCTCATGATCACCACGTGGGTGCCTGGGCGCGCCTGACCCTTGATGCGCTCGATGATCGCCTCCAGGCTGTCGGCGACCACGCTCGGCACCTTGCACTGCGCTGCCGTGGCGGCCAGGTCCCAGCCCAGGTTGGCCGGGGCGTACCAGATGACCTGGTCGGCATCGTTGACGCTCTCTGGCAGGCCATCACGGTGGGCGCCGAGCTTCATCGAATTGGAGCGTGGCTCGATCACCGCGATCACTGGCGCTTCACCGACGCGCTTGCGCAGGCCGTCGAGGGTGGTGGCAATAGCCGTCGGGTGGTGGGCGAAGTCATCATAAATGGTCACGCCCTGAACCTCGGCGACCGTCTCCATACGCCGTTTGACGCTCTTGAAGGCGCTCAGCCCGGCGATGCCCATGGCCGGCACCACGCCAACATGGCGAGCGGCGGCCAGGGTGGCCAAGGCGTTGGCAACGTTGTGCTGACCGGTTAGCGCCCAATCGACCACGCCCTGGGCTTCGCCCTCGAACAGCACTTCGAAGCGCGAACCGTCGGGGCTGAGCAGGCGCGCCTGCCACTGCCCGCCTTCACCGGTGGTTTGCACCGGGGTCCAGCAGCCCATGCCGATGACCCGCTCCAGCGCCTGCTCGGTGGTCGGATGAATCACCAGGCCTTCGCTCGGAATAGTACGCACCAAATGGTGGAACTGCCGCTCGATGGACGCCAGATCGGGGAAAATATCTGCGTGATCGAACTCAAGGTTGTTGAGGATCGCAGTGCGTGGGTGGTAGTGAACAAACTTCGAGCGTTTATCGAAGAACGCACTGTCGTATTCATCGGCCTCAACCACGAAGAACGGGGTGTCGCCCAGACGCGCCGACACCGAGAAGTTCTGCGGCACACCGCCGATCAGGAACCCCGGGCTCATGCCCGCGTGCTCCAGCACCCAGGCCAGCATGCTGCTGGTGGTGGTCTTGCCATGGGTACCGGCGACGGCCAGTACCCAGCGGCCCTGCAGCACATGGTCGGCCAGCCATTGCGGGCCAGAGACATAGGGCAGGCCCTTGTTCAGCACGTACTCCACCGCCGGGTTGCCCCGCGACATGGCGTTGCCGACCACCACCAGGTCGGGTGCCGGGTCTAGCTGAGCCGGGTCGTAGCCCTGGGTCAGTTCGATGCCCTGGGCTTCGAGCTGGGTGCTCATCGGGGGATAGACATTGGCGTCGGAGCCGGTGACACGGTGGCCAAGCTCTTTGGCCAATACCGCCAGGGAACCCATGAACGTGCCGCAAATACCGAGAATGTGAATATGCATGGTCGACCTCGCAAAACATCGAGGCAGGGTAGCCCAGGGCGCGGGAAATCGCACCCGCTGTTTCGCTCAGCCGGCCCGTGCGATGCCGTGTTTGCGCAGTTTTCGATACAAGGTATTGCGGCTGATGCCCAGATGCTCGGCAACGCGGGTCAAGTGCCAGTGTTTTGCCTCCAGCACTGACAGCAGAGCTTCGCACTCAGCGTCCTCAAGGCGCACTGGCGCGCTCTTGTGGGAGAGACTGTTTTGCTCATCATCTCGAAGGCTAGTGCTAAACCCGTGTGGGAGCGGGCTTGCCCCGCGAACACCGACATAGCCGGTGCCATCCACCGCGTTGCCTGCTTCGCGGGGCAAGCCCGCTCCCACAGGGGCCGCATTACTCCGGAAAGTCGCGGGCAGGTCGGAGAACCCGATGAAAGTGTTATCGCAAAGCGCCACGAGCGTGCGCAATACATTGCGCATCTGCCGCACGTTCCCCGGCCAGGCAAAGTCCAGCAGTGCCTGACGTGCACTGGGCTCCAGTTCGACCCGTTGCCCCTGCGCTTCCTGACGCAGCAGAAAGTCCAGCAACGGGCCCTTGTCACTGCGCTCACGCACTGCTGGCAAGGCCACTTCCAGCCCGTTCAACCGGTAATACAGGTCTTCGCGGAAACTCCCCTGCGCCACCCGCTCCAGCAGGTCGCGGTGGGTCGCGCTGACGATGCGCACGTCCACGGCCTGGGGCTCGCCGCCAATCGGCACCACCTGGCGCTCTTCCAGTACGCGCAACAAGCGCGTCTGCAAGGCCAGTGGCATGTCACCGATCTCGTCCAGCAACAGCGTGCCGCCATCGGCCTGTAACAACTTGCCGCGCATGCCTTCCTTGCGCGCGCCGGTAAAGCTGCCACCGCGATAACCGAACAGCTCGCTTTCGATCAGGCTCTCCGGGATCGAGGCGCAGTTGATTGCCACGAACGGCTTGCCGCGACGTTGGCTGGCCTGGTGCACGGCCTGGGCAAATGCCTCCTTGCCGCACCCAGTCTCGCCGCGCAGCAGCAGTGGCACATCACGTTCGAACACCCGCACGCAGCGGCGGAAGTCGTTTTGCAAGGCCGGGTCGAGCAGGCAGATACCCGGTTCTGGTTCGCGCTGGGGCCGAGGTTGGCCAAGCGGTACCGACCAGACGGGTGCACGCGCCTGGCCGCGCAGGCTGGCAAATACCTGGCGGCCGTCGCGCGTGAGCAAGGGCCAGACGGTGCTGCCGCCGGGTACGGCGCGGCTGAACAACTCGTCAGGGCTGCAGGCAAAAAAACGGTCCACCGGTTTGCCCAGCACGCCACCGCGAACGGTGCCCAGCAGGTTGAGCGCGCTCTGGTTGGCAGCGCAAATCCGCCCATCACCCTCGAAGGCCAACAAGCCCTCGCTGAACAAGCCGACCGATTCGGCCTGCAGATGAAAGCGCAGCAGCCACTGCTGCTGGAAATGCCGCAGGAAGTAACAGCTCTCGATCATCTTCGCCGACAGATTGACCAGGGCCATGGTGTGGAACTGGCTCTGCCGCGAGACATCGGGGCGCGCCGACGACACGTCGAGCACCGCCAGCAGCTCGCCATGCGGGTCGAACACGGGGCTTGCCGAGCAGGTCAGGCCGGTGTGGCGGCCACGGAAATGTTCGTGTTGATGGATGGTCAGGGCCTGGCGCTCGACCAGGCAGGTACCGATCCCGTTGGTGCCCTCGCGCGCCTCGCTCCAGTCGGCGCCCAGCCACAGCCCTGCCCGCTCGAAGATGCGCCGCTCGCTGGGGGCGCTGACACAGTTGAGGATCACCCCGCGGGCATCGGTCAGCAGCACCGCATGGCCAGCGCCAGAGAGCTGCTGATGCAGGCTGTTCATCTCGGAGTCGGCAATTTTCAGCACCTGATGCAGGCGCTCGCGGGTTTCCAGCAGCCGCCCGTGTTCAAGCACCACGGGGGCTTCGATCAGCGTCGGGTCGAGGTGGTAATCCTCAAGGCAGCGCAGCCAGGAACGGGCGATCGCCGGGTCACTGCCGCTCTCCCCGGCTTCACCGTGGGCAACGGTGTGAACTTGCTGGGCATGGCGATTCAAGTGATTGCTCTGCATTTGTTGTCGTTCTCCGCAGATGACGCGTGCAGCCAGCATCCTCCACCCGACGGGGCTTTGCAATGCACCGTACCGCAGCGTGTCGCAAACGGTACAAAGTGTCACCCAGGCCGTGCCACCGCTGGCACAGCGCGATTTCAAAAGCCCCTGAAAACCGCGCCAAGCGCTTGATTTACCTCAACCTCAAAACACTGGCCCAACCTTTGCTCTACGCTTTTCAACTCCCTAACAAACACAATAGCCAGGAGACACACCATGCGTTACGCACATCCCGGTACCGAAGGCGCGAAGGTTTCCTTCAAGAACCGCTACGGCAACTACATCGGCGGTGAATTCGTAGCTCCGGTCAAGGGGCAGTACTTCGAAAACACCTCCCCGGTGAATGGCAAGCTGATCGCAGAGTTTCCCCGCTCCACTGCCGAAGACATCGAGAAAGCCCTGGATGCCGCCCACGCCGCCGCCGACGCCTGGGGCCGCACGTCTGTCCAGGACCGCTCCAACGTGCTGCTGAAGATCGCCGACCGCATCGAGCAGAACCTTGAAGTCCTGGCCATTGCCGAAACCTGGGACAACGGCAAGCCGATCCGCGAAACCCTTAACGCCGACATCCCGCTGGCGGTCGATCACTTCCGTTACTTCGCCGGTTGCATCCGCGCCCAAGAGGGCGGCGCCGCCGAAATCAACGAAGGCACCGTCGCTTATCACATCCACGAGCCACTGGGCGTGGTCGGCCAGATCATCCCGTGGAACTTCCCGCTGCTGATGGCCGCCTGGAAGCTGGCCCCGGCCCTGGCCGCCGGCAACTGCGTGGTGCTCAAACCCGCCGAGCAGACACCGCTGGGTATCACCGTGCTGATGGAACTGATCGGCGACCTGCTGCCCAAAGGCGTGCTCAACGTCGTCCAGGGTTATGGCCGCGAAGCAGGCGAAGCCCTGGCTACCAGCAAACGTATCGCCAAGATCGCCTTTACCGGCTCGACCCCGGTCGGCTCGCACATCATGAAATGCGCCGCCGAGAACATCATCCCGTCCACCGTCGAGCTGGGCGGCAAGTCGCCTAACGTGTACTTCGAAGACATCATGCAGGCCGAGCCGAGCTTCATCGAGAAGGCCGCCGAAGGCATGGTGCTGGCGTTCTTCAACCAGGGTGAAGTGTGCACTTGCCCGTCGCGTGCTCTGGTGCAGGAGTCGATTTACGACCAGTTCATGGAAGTGGTGATGAAGAAGGTCCTGCAGATCAAGCGTGGCGATCCGCTGGACACCGACACCATGGTCGGCGCCCAGGCGTCGCAACAGCAGTTCGAGAAGATCCTGTCGTACCTGGAAATCGCCAAGGAAGAAGGCGCCGAGCTGCTGACCGGCGGCAAGGTGGAAAAACTCGAAGGCGCGTTGGCCACCGGTTACTACATCCAGCCGACCCTGCTCAAGGGCAACAACAAGATGCGCGTGTTCCAGGAAGAAATCTTCGGCCCGGTGGTCAGTGTCACCACCTTCAAGGACGAAGCCGAAGCCCTGGCGATTGCCAACGACACCGAGTTCGGCCTCGGTGCCGGCGTGTGGACCCGCGACATCAACCGCGCCTACCGCATGGGCCGTGGCATCAAGGCGGGCCGCGTATGGACCAACTGCTACCACCTGTACCCGGCGCATGCCGCGTTCGGCGGGTACAAGAAGTCCGGCGTTGGGCGTGAGACGCACAAGATGATGCTCGATCATTACCAGCAAACTAAAAACCTGCTGGTGAGCTACGACATCAATCCGTTGGGCTTCTTCTAAACCACATCGCCTTCTTCGCGGATTTACCCGCGAAGAAGGCGGCACTGACAGACACACATCCACAGCGGTTCCCGTGCACGAACCGCTCTGGCTCGCTTCCTGCAGTACCTATCACCATGGGCTGGAAGTCCCTCCGGCCACCAAGAAAAACAACAGGTGAAACTATGCCAAGCGATCATTCCGGCAATGCGCCGGCAGGCTCTTCCGTAGACTTCGAAAAAGTCGGCTCGGACTATTTCCAGCAACGTGAACTGAAAAAAGGCGCAGCCGGCTGGGTGCTGCTGGTCGGCCTCGGGGTCGCCTATGTGATCTCCGGCGACTACGCCGGGTGGAACTTCGGCCTGGCCCAGGGCGGCTGGGGCGGCATGTTCCTCGCCACCTTGCTGATGGCCACCATGTACCTGTGCATGTGCTTCTCGCTGGCCGAGCTGTCGTCGATGATCCCCACCGCAGGCGGCGGCTACGGCTTCGCCCGCAGCGCCTTCGGCCCCTGGGGCGGTTTTCTCACCGGTACGGCGATTCTCATCGAATACGCCATCGCCCCAGCAGCCATCGCCGTGTTCATCGGCGCCTACTGTGAATCACTGTTCGGCATCGGTGGGTGGGTCATCTACCTGGCCTTCTACATCGTGTTTATCGGCATCCACATATTCGGTGTCGGTGAAGCGCTGAAGCTGATGTTCATCATCACCGCTATCGCCGCCATTGCCCTGGGCGTGTTCCTGGTGAGCATGGTGCCCCATTTTGATGCAGCCAACCTGTTCGACATCGCCAAGACGGACGCCGTCGGCGCCAGCAGCTTCCTGCCGTTCGGTTATGTCGGTGTGTGGGCCGCGATCCCCTATGCGATCTGGTTCTTCCTCGCCGTCGAAGGCGTGCCCCTGGCCGCCGAAGAAACCAAGAACCCGAAACGCGACCTGCCACGCGGCCTGATCGGCGCGATGCTGGTATTGCTGGCCTTCGCCCTGCTGATTCTGGTGATCGGCCCTGGCGCTGCAGGCTCTGAGGCACTCAAGGCCTCCGGTAACCCGCTGGTCGAGGCGCTGTCCAAGGCCTATGGCGGCTCCACCTGGATGGGCAGCTTCGTCAACCTGGTGGGCCTGGCCGGCCTGATTGCCAGCTTCTTCTCGATCATCTATGCCTACTCGCGGCAGATCTTCGCGCTGTCCCGCGCAGGCTACCTGCCGCGCAAACTCTCCCAGACCAACAAGAGCAAGGCGCCGGTACTGGCCCTGATCATCCCCGGCATCATCGGTTTCGGGCTGTCGCTGACCGGCCAGGGTGACTTGCTGATTCTGGTCGCAGTGTTCGGCGCAACGCTGTCCTACGTGCTGATGATGGCGGCGCACATCACCCTGCGCATCCGCAGGCCGAAGATGGAACGGCCGTATCGCACCCCTGGCGGCATCTTCACCTCGGGCGTAGCGCTGGTGCTGGCGTGCATTGCCGTGGTGGCGGGCTTCCTGGTCGACCCGCGGGTTGTGATTGGCGCGGCGGTGATCTATGGAGTATTAATTGCCTACTTTGCGTTCTACAGCCGCCACCACCTGGTAGCGGGCACACCGGAAGAGGAATTCGCCGCGATCCAAAAGGCCGAAGAGGCCCTGCACTGATCGCCGACACCCGCCGCGGGCCAGCCCCGCGGCGCTCTGGAGAATCTGTATGGCAAGTTTCGTACACACGGTAGGCCACCTGGTCTACCGCTTCGACAGCCTCAAGGACGTGATGGCCAAGGCCAGCCCCGCACGTTCGGGGGACTTCCTGGCGGGTGTCGCCGCCAGCAACGACGGTGAGCGGGTCGCCGCGCAAATGGCCCTGGCCAACATCCCGCTCACGCACTTTCTGAGCGAAGCGTTGATCCCCTACGAAGAGGACGAGGTCACCCGCCTGATCATCGACACCCATGACGCCCAGGCCTTTGCGCCGGTCAGCCACCTCACCGTGGGCGGCCTGCGTGACTGGCTGCTCAGCGAAGCGGCCGACGAAGACAGCCTGCGCGCGCTGGCACCGGGCCTGATACCGGAAATGGCGGCGGCGGTATCGAAGATCATGCGGGTTCAAGACTTGATCCTGGTGGCGCAGAAGATCCGTGTGGTCACCCGTTTTCGCGGCACCATGGGCCTGCGCGGTCGCCTGTCGACCCGTCTTCAGCCCAACCACCCAACCGACGAGCCGGCGGGTATCGCCGCCAGCATTCTCGACGGTTTGCTGTACGGCAACGGCGACGCCATGATCGGCATCAACCCGGCCACCGACAGCATCGCCTCGATCTGCGCCATGCTGGAAATGCTGGACGCCATCATCCAGCGCTACGACATCCCCACCCAGGCCTGCGTGCTGACCCACGTCACCACCTCGATCGAAGCGATCAACCGTGGCGTACAGCTGGACCTGGTGTTCCAGTCGATCGCCGGTACCGAGGCCGCCAACGCAAGCTTTGGCATCAACCTCAACGTATTGCAGGAAGGCTACGAGGCGGGCCTGTCGCTCAAGCGCGGCACCCTCGGGCAAAACCTGATGTACTTCGAGACCGGCCAGGGCAGCGCCCTGTCGGCCAACGCCCACCACGGCGTCGACCAGCAAACCTGCGAGACCCGCGCCTACGCCGTGGCCAGGCATTTCAAGCCGTTTCTGGTCAACACCGTGGTCGGTTTCATCGGCCCGGAGTACCTGTACAACGGCAAGCAGATCATCCGCGCCGGCCTTGAGGACCACTTTTGCGGCAAGCTGCTTGGCGTGCCGATGGGCTGTGACATCTGCTACACCAACCACGCCGAAGCCGACCAGGACGACATGGATACCCTGCTGACCCTGCTGGGTGTGGCCGGGATCAACTTCATCATGGGCATCCCCGGCTCCGACGACATCATGCTCAATTACCAGACCACATCGTTCCATGACGCGCTGTATGCACGCCAGACCCTGGGCCTCAAGCCCGGCCCGGAATTCGAGGCGTGGCTGGCACGTACCGGCATCTTCACCCAGGCCGATGGCCGGGTGCGCTTCGGTGAAAACCTGCCGCCGGCCTTCCGCCAGGCATTGGCACAGCTTGCATAGGGATGACCATGGACCCTCGCACAGTAACCCCCGACAACCCCTGGCTGGCCCTGCGCACCCTGACACCTGCGCGTATCGCCCTGGGGCGCACGGGCACCAGCCTGCCGACTGGTGCGCAACTGGACTTCCAGTTCGCCCATGCCCAGGCCCGCGATGCCGTGCACCTGCCGTTCGACCATGCCGGGCTTACGGCCCAGCTCAATGACCGTGGGCGTGACAGCCTGGTGTTGCACAGCGCCGCCCACGACCGCGACCAATACCTGCAGCGCCCCGACCTGGGGCGACGGCTGAACGACGACTCGATCGCGACCCTGCGCCAGCATGCCCAGGCCAATCCGGGCGGTGTCGACCTGGCCATCGTGGTCGCCGATGGCCTCTCGGCCCTCGCCGTACACCGCCATACCCTGCCTTTTCTGACCCGTTTCGAAGAGCAGGCCGCGGCCGACGGCTGGACCAGCGCCCCGGTGGTGTTGGTAGAGCAGGGCCGCGTGGCCGTGGCCGACGAGGTGGGCGAGCTGCTCGGCGCCCGGATGACCGTGATGCTGATCGGCGAACGCCCGGGGTTGAGTTCACCCGACAGCCTCGGCCTGTACTTCACCTACGCGCCACGGGTCGGCCTGACCGACGCCTACCGCAACTGCATCTCCAACGTACGCCTTGAGGGCCTGAGCTATGGCATGGCAGCCCACCGCTTGCTGTACCTGATGCGTGAAGCCTGTCGGCGGCAGCTTTCTGGGGTGAATCTGAAGGATGAAGCCGAGGTCCATACCCTCGACAGCGATACCCCCGCCAGCCAAAAAGGAAACTTTCTGCTCGGAAAAGGGTAAAAATCATGTCACGGAAGGCGGATTGCGCTTCTCGCCCGCATTGGGCAGCATGCTGTTGAGAGCGGTTGGCAATCCGCTGTTTCCCCAAATGGATCCTGAGGGCCGCACATGCGTATCATCAAGGCAACCCTGGAACACCTCGACCTGCTGACCCCACTGTTCGTCAAATACCGCGAGTTCTATGGGCAATTGCCCTACCCGGACAGCTCACGCAGTTTTCTGGAGAAGCGCCTGAAGCGGGACGAGTCGGTGATCTACCTGGCTCTGGCAGATGAAGACGACAGCAAATTGCTGGGCTTCTGCCAGCTGTATCCAAGCTTTTCGTCGCTGTCGCTCAAGCGCGTGTGGATTCTCAACGATATCTATGTGGCCGAAGATTCGCGACGCATGCTGGTGGCCGACCACTTGATGCGCGAGGCCAAGAAGATGGCCAAAGAGACCAATGCCGTGCGGATGCGGGTGTCGACCAGCGCCAACAATGAGGCAGCGCAAAAGACGTACGAGTCCATCGGGTTTCGCAAGGACACCGAGTTCGAGAGCTACATCCTGCCGATCCATCAGGATTGACTGGGCCGGCCTCTTCGCGGGCAAGCCCGCTCCCACAGGGATAGCAGCGCTTCTGAAGTTGGCGCTGTACCTGTAGGAGCGGGCTTGCCCGCGAAGAGGCCTGCACAGGAAAAAAACCTGCCGTAACCCCCCGCTACAAACTCCCCGGGCATGATGCTCACTTCGCCGTATAATGCCCCACTTGTCATGTGTGAAAATTTACCCCTCCCCTGGTAACCGAGCCTACGCCCCAGAACACAGGTGCTGTACATGGATTTCAACCCGCTGGACCTTATCCTGCATCTCGATGCCTACCTCGATCTGCTGGTCACCAATTACGGTCCCTGGATCTACGCCATCCTGTTCACCGTGATCTTCTGCGAAACCGGCCTGGTGGTAATGCCATTTCTGCCTGGTGATTCGCTGCTGTTCATCGCTGGCGCCGTGGCGGCCGGTGGCGGCATGGACCCGGTACTGCTGGCGGGCCTGCTGATGGCGGCGGCAATCCTGGGCGACAGCACCAATTACGTGATTGGCCGAACGGCCGGCGAACGCTTGTTCAACAACCCCAACTCGAAAATCTTCCGCCGCGACTACCTGCAGCGCACCCACGAATTCTACGAGCGCCATGGCGGCAAGACCGTGACCCTGGCGCGCTTCCTGCCGATCTTGCGCACCTTCGCGCCGTTCGTCGCGGGTATCGCCCACATGCACTACCCGCGCTTCCTCGGCTTCAGCGTCGCCGGTTCGCTGCTGTGGGTCGGTGGCCTGGTGACGTTGGGCTACTTCTTCGGCAACGTGCCGTTCATCAAGCAGCACCTGTCGCTGATGGTGGTGGGTATCATCTTCCTGTCGCTGGTGCCGATGGTCCTCGGCCTGCTGCGCGGTCGCCTGGGCCGCGCGGCCAAGGCTCACTGATCACCGCCATGTGGTCTTTCAGCGCCTGGCGGCGTCGGCGCACCCTGAAGCGCTACCCGATCACCCCCAAGCAATGGCAGGCAGTTCGCCAACACCTGCCTTTGCTCGATGGCATCAGTGATGACGAAGATCGCTGGTTGCGCGAAGCCTGCATCCTGTTTTTGCTTGAAAAGCACCTGACCACTCTGCCCGGTGTCGAGCTGAGCGATGAGCAGCGCCTGTTCCTGGCCGCCCAGGCGCAGCTGCCACTGCTGCACCTCGGTGACCTCAACTGGTACCAGGGTTTCCACGAGATCATCCTTTACCCCGACGACTTCAAAAGCCCTCAGCGCCACCGCGATGCCAGTGGCGTGGAGCATGTGTGGGACGGCGAACACAGCGGTGAAGCCTGGCAACAGGGCCCGGTGATCCTGGCCTGGAACGGCGTGCTGGCCAGTGGTGGGTGGGAGGCCTATAACCTGGTCATCCATGAGTTGGCGCACAAGCTCGACATGCTCAATGGCGATGCCAATGGCCTGCCGCCGCTGCACAGTGGCATGCCAGTGGATGAGTGGGCGACGGCCATGCAGCAGGCCTATGACGACCTCAACCGTCAGTTGGACCTGAACCCCGACGCCGAAACCGCCATCGACCCCTACGCCGCGGAAAACCCTGCGGAATTCTTCGCTGTCACCAGCGAATACTTCTTCAGCGCCCCCGACCTGTTGCAGCAGGCGTATCCACAGGTGTACCAGCAACTGTCGCTGTTTTACCGCCAAGACCCACTGGCGCGCCTGAGCCAGTTGCAGGCCGAACACCCCGATTACCGCGAAGGCCACGCCTGACGCGGCCGCACATCAGGCCGGGCGTGGCAAGCCCATGCGGAATGTGCCTATAATCGCCGCCACTTTTTGGTCAACTACGGGGGCACTGCCCAATGAGCTACAGCAAGATTCCGGCGGGCAAAGACCTGCCGAACGACATCTACGTCGCCATCGAGATCCCGGCCAACCACGCGCCGATCAAATACGAGATCGACAAGGACAGCGACACCCTGTTCGTCGACCGTTTCATGGCCACCCCGATGTTCTACCCAGCCAACTACGGCTTCATCCCGAACACCCTGGCCGACGACGGTGATCCGCTGGACGTGCTGGTCGTGACCCCGTACCCGGTAGCGCCAGGTTCGGTCATCCGTGCCCGCCCGGTCGGCATCCTGAACATGACCGACGACGGCGGCGGCGACGCCAAGGTCATCGCTGTGCCGCACGACAAGCTGTCGCAGCTGTATGTCGACGTCAAAGAATACACCGACCTGCCAGCCCTGCTGATCCAGCAGATCGAGCACTTCTTCGCGAACTACAAAGATCTCGAGAAGGGCAAGTGGGTCAAGATCGAAGGCTGGGACGGCGCCGACGCCGCCCGCGCCGCGATCACCAAATCGGTCGCTGCCTACAAGGGCTGATACCGGTTGCTGAAAAACCCCGCCCAGGCGGGGTTTTTTATGCCCGAGCGAACGTCCTGCAGGTAAAAACTCCTACACCACCCTACGCCATCGCCCTACATCGAAGTACTTTTCGCACAAGCCGCATCAACACCCGGTTCATATGCCTGCTGGCACCCGGCCGCTACACTCCCGGCCATGAACACATCCGGTGACCGCCTCAAAGCCCTGCTCCACGAATGTGGCTTGACCCCTTCCGATTTCGCCGCCCAGCGCAGCGTCACACCCCAGCACGTCAACAATTGGTTTAGACGCGGTGTTCCGCTGGCTCGTCTCGACGAAATGGCCGACCTGTTCTGCGTGCATCGCCGCTGGCTACGCAGTGGTGAAGGCCCCAAACACCCCAACCCGATCTTGCGCAGCGGCCCGCCACGGCCAGCCCAGGACAACCCGCCCACCCCGCTGTCAGCACACGGCGGCCGCATGTTGCAGGTGCCCTTCCACGCACTGCAGCACGGCCTACTTACCCCCATCGCCAGCAAACACCTGCGCCTGCCCTCCAAAGCATTGAAAGCGCTGGGCGTTGCGCCGGACTGTGCCATCTGCCTGGCCATGCCTGCCGCCAACATGGCCCCGCTGATCCCACTGGAGGCCACCTTGGCCGTGGACCTGGGCATGACCGAAGTGATCGAGGGCGAAACCTACGCCCTGCTGCACAATGGCACCCTCAGGGTGAACAACCTCAGCCTCGGCCAGCACGGCACCCTGTACCTGCACAGCCATGACCGGCGCAACTACGCCGTCGAGCGCTACACCCGCGCCCAACGCCAGGCCCAGGGCCTGGAGATTCTCGGCTGGGTCTTTCATTGGTCGCATTTCCGCCGGCATCGCCCCAGTTGAAACACGCTGTGCCATTTTTTGCTGGGCAACCTGCGCGAGCCCTTGTATGCTACGCGGCACATTTAGCCCCGACCGGCGCAAGCCGCGTTCCAGAGGGCTCGGCAACACCCCATACGGGCGTTGACCATCTCTATCAGGCCCTTGTGGCCACACAGTTAAGGCGGTTGCGGCTTACCATAAATTAGTCGGAAGCGTCCCCGAGAAGCCGGCCACAAGCCGGCTTTTTAATTTCCATTTTCCCGTCCTGAATAAGGTTTACACCTCCCATCCCGAATTTCCGGAGAGTCAGATGGAGCAAGGTGTAAAGCGCACACAGCGGGATTACTCACTGTCTTTTAAATTGGCGGTGGTTGATCAGATTGAAAAAGGCGAACTGACCTACAAGCAGGCCCAGGCGCGGTATGGCATCCAGGGTCGGTCGACGGGTCTGGTATGGTTGCGTAAGCACGGTCGGCAGGATTGGAGCCAGGGGGCCTCGATCCGCGACGAGAGGAGCTGCGCGATGTCTGACCCCAAAACGCTTACTCCAGAGCAGCGGATCAAGGAGCTTGAGCAACAGCTTGAGCTGATGAGCCAGAAGGCCCAGTTTTTTGAAACGGTCGTTGATGTTCTGAAAAATGACTATGGTGTCTCGGTCGTAAAAAAGCGATCCGGCAAGTCCTCTCGCAAGGTCAAGTCGCAGGACTGAGCATTGCCAGGGCTTGTCAGTTTCTAGGCATCAGTCGACAGGCTTACTACAAGCGCAACCGAGCTGCTGATGGCAAAGAGCGCCAGGCAGATCGGGTGGTTGAGTTTGTTCAGCAAGTCCGGATGCGCCAGCCTCGTCTGGGTACACGCAAGCTGCACTATCTGCTGCATTGCCAACCGGACAAACGATTCCAAGTCGGCCGAGATAGGCTGTTCCAGGTCTTGGGAGAGCGCCGTCTGCTAGTGCTGCCTAAGCGGGCTTACCACAAGACAACACAAAGCTTTCATCGCTTCTACCGCCATCCCAACTTACTCAAGCCGGGCCCAAGCCAAGTCGTTCCGACAAGACCGGAGCACGTCTGGGTTGCCGATATTACTTACCTGCCCGCACGTAACGGCCCGCTATACCTGAGCCTGGTAACGGATGCGTACTCCAGGAAAATTGTTGGCCACCACGTCCATGAAAGCCTGCATGCCGAGTCAGTGGCGCAAGCCTTCAAGCAGGCATTACGAAAGCGACGTCGTCGCCAGCCATTAGTCCACCATTCGGATCGAGGCATCCAATATTGCTCGGCGCTGTACCAGTCACTGCACCAACGGCACGATGTTCAGTGCTCCATGACTGATGGGTATGACTGCTACCAGAACGCGCTGGCCGAGCGAATCAACGGAATCCTCAAGATGGAGCTGCTGTTGAGCAGCCCTGAAGATCTTGAGCAGGCGAGGCAGATGGTTGACGAGGCAGTGCAGATCTACAACACAGAACGGCCCCATATGGCCCTGAAAAATAAAACGCCCGATGCAGTGCATCGGGCGTTTTGAGGCCTGTCGGCCTACCTGAACAGGTGTAAACCTATTTCAGGACTAGACACATAAGCTCACGCATTACCTTGCTTGGACGTAGCTTGATCGTCCCCCTCCAAAACATATTTCGCGGCGCATCGCCTGCTACGCAAGCCGAATCCCGCCATCGCCGCATTGCAAATAGGAAGTGTTCTCGCTAGAGTCTGCCGCTTTCCACTTGCCCCCTTCCGCTGCGGCTATCCTCATGTCAAGCATGACCACCGAAGAGCTCGAACAGGCCTACAAGGCCCATGCGCGTGAGCTTCGCCTGTTCCTCTATCGGCAGTTGAACAACCCCGAGGCGGCCTCCGACCTGGCGCAGGAAACCTACTTGCGCCTGTTGCGCCAGCGTCCACACAAGCCCGTCGGCAACCTGCGCGCCTTCATATTCCGCATCGGGCGCAATTTGGCCATCGACCACATACGCAATCGCGGCATGCGCGAGCGTAATGACCAGGGGCTGGAATACCTTTACGAAGTCACCGGCGAAAGCCCCGGACTGATCGACAAGGTGGCCGCTCGCCAGGAGCTGGAATTGCTTGAACGTGTGCTGCAGCAACTACCTCCACTCACCCGGCAGATTTTTCTGATGGGGCGCCTGCAGGGCATGAACCACAAGGACATCGCCCGCGAACTCGCCGTGTCGGTCAGTACCGTGGAGAAACACCTGGCGAGCGCACTCGACTTTCTACGCCAATGCCTGCAACGTTGAACCCAATGTCGCCCGACCAAAACCCGCAAGCGCTTATCGACAAGGCTGCCCATGAATGGGTGGTGCGGCTGACCTCGGGTGACGCAAGCCCCGACGACATTGCCGCTGCCCGCGAATGGTGTGCGCAACATCCGGCACATCACGCTGCATTTGTCGCTGCACGGCGCCTGTGGCATCTCAGCGGTCACCTGCCAAAGCCTGCCCGCATCCGTCGGCGCAACAAGGGCGTGCGCTGGGGCGTTGCGGCCATGCTGCTGCTCGGTCTTGGGCTGTCCACTGCCCGTTACAACGACTGGGACGCCGATTATCGCACCGCTATCGGCGAACAAAAGTGGGTGGAATTGGCAGATGGTTCGCGCATTACCCTGGACGCCGACTCGGCGCTGGATGTGCAGTGGCTGGCCACAGGCAGGCAGATCACCTTGCGCAAGGGCACGGCGCTGTTCGACGTGGCCCATGACCCATCGCGCCCATTTCGCGTCGAGGCCGGTGACCTGAGTGCCACGGCATTGGGCACGGTGTACAGCGTAAGCCGACGCTCGGACACCAGCGAAGTCACCGTGGCACAAGGCCGCGTCGCCGTCGCCGGCCCCGGTGCCACGGCGACTCTGCAAGCAGGTGAACAGGTGGCCTGGACACACAGGCAACTGTCGGCCGTGCACAGCATCGACCCCCAGCGGGAATTGGCCTGGCAGAAGGGGCGATTGGTGTTCGACAACATGCCGCT
Source organism: Pseudomonas sp. E1MeOHC2 (assembly GCF_058745025.1). NCBI lineage: Bacteria > Pseudomonadati > Pseudomonadota > Gammaproteobacteria > Pseudomonadales > Pseudomonadaceae > Pseudomonas > Pseudomonas sp. E1MeOHC2. Next base: position 3,012,567 of record NZ_CP196675.1, on the reverse strand, counting down.
GGGCGATGTACTCACACAATTGCAGCACTATCGCCCAGGCTACGTGCTGCTGGGCGACGCCGCGCTTCACACCCTCACCGTCAGCGGTACCTTGCGCCTTGACCGCTTGGACGAAGGGATCGACACGTTGGCGCAGGCGTTTGGCCTGAAAAGCCAGCGCTATACCCATTACCTGCTGGTACTCACCCGGCAGCAGTGAAGCTGTCACGAAGGTTGCGTGCATTAAATTTACGGGTTCAGCGGCGCCCATCGTCTTCCTCTCAAAATTAACGATAACCATTTGCGTTTTATTTTGGGGGACATGATGTTCAATGCTGTTGCTGCCTTTCGCCTTCGACCGCTACCCGCTGCGCTGATAATTGCACTGCTGCCAGCTGCGGCCTTTGCCGAACCCATGTCGTTCAAAATCGGCGCCCAACCGCTGGCCAGCGCCCTTGATCACCTTGCCGAACAGAGCGGCTTGCAGGTGATCTACAACGGCGAACTGGTCCAAGGCTTGCAAAGTCCCGGCGTGAACGGCCTCCAAGAGCCGCAAGCAGCGCTTGAACATCTACTCAGCGGCAGCGGCCTGGCCTGGCGCAGCGTCGGTGCCGCCAGTGTGACGCTGTACAAACGCCCTGCCGACAGCAGTGCACTGGAGCTGAGCGCAACGTCGGTCATTGCCCAGACACTGGATGACAGTACAGAGAACACTGGGTCGTACACTACAGGCTCGGTCGCGGTGGGCAGCAAGGTCGCCAAGTCGCTGCGTGAAGTGCCGCATTCAGTTTCAGTCATTACCCGTCAGCAGATAGAAGACCAGAACCTTCATAACCTCACCGACGTGATGGACAAGACCCCAGGGGTCACCTCGCGCAAGGCCACGCAGCGGGCGGGTTCATCCTTCGGTAACGACAGCAACTTCTATTCGCGCGGTTTCGAGGTATCTAACGTACAACTCGATGGGGGCGCCCCGATGGACCCGTCGATGAGCGGATTCGGTTCGGTCAGCCAACTCGACATGGCACAGTTCGACCATGTCGAGTTCCTGCGTGGCGTCGATGGCCTGTACTCAGGGGCCGGTGATCCCGGCGGCACTATCAACATGGTGCGCAAACGTGCACTGGCACACAACCAGTTGGCCTTTTCCACGTCTGCCGGCAGCTGGGACAACTATCGCTCCGAGGCGGATATCACCGGCCCGCTGACAGAACAAGGCAATGTGCGCGGGCGGCTGGGCATTGCCTATCAAGATCGCAAGTATTTCTACGACCCCGGTAACATGACCACCAAAGTGGCGTATGGATCTTTGGAGTTCGACCTTAGTCCCGACACATTGTTGACCGTCGGCGGCAGTTATCAGGAAGCACAAGGTGTCATCAACTTCGCGGGGTTGCCGCGCGCCATCAACGGCGACGACCTGAAACTGTCGCGTAAGCACGCATTGACCACAGACTGGAACACCAGCCACGAGAAGACCGCGCAGGGTTACATTCGCCTGCAACACAGTTTCAGCGAAGACTGGGCAATGACGCTTGATGCCATGCGCATGGAAATGGACCGGGACGCCAAGGGCATCTTCGGCTATGGCGCCGTCAACCCGATCACCGGCAACGGTCATTTCATCACTGGGTATCCTGCCAAGACAGGGATGGACCGGGACGCCTACAGTGCGACCCTGAAGGGTGGCTTCGACTTGTTTGCACGCCACCACGAACTGGTGATCGTGGGTGACTATCAAAAAGGCAAAGCTTACAGCCGGCAACGCATGAGCAACTTCATGGAAGCGCCAATCAACATTTTCAACCCGGTCATGCCAGCGGATAACGGCGACTTCCCAGTAAAGGACGATTACTACACCTCTACTAAAACGGGCCTGTCAGGCATGCTGCGCATGAGCATCACCGATCCGATGAACGTGATTCTCGGGGCACGCGTGGCCAACTACAAACACGCCGATGACAGCTTCTACAAGAACGCTGATGGCACTTCGGCAGGCAGTCAGGGCAAACGCGCCCTGGAGGACAACGGTGTCGTGACGCCTTATGTCGGCGTCACGTATGACCTCACCGATCAATGGACAGCCTACACCAGCTACGCCGAAACCTACCGGCCGCAGTACATGCAGCTGAAAGGTCCGTACCCTGGCAGCCCACTGGATCCATCCGAAGCCAAAAGCTATGAAGTAGGACTCAAGGGCGAGCTGTTTTCGGGCCGGCTCAACACCTCTTTTGCGCTCTACCGCGTAGAACAGACAGGCGATGCCGCGGCGGACGGCCCATCCCAGGGGTGGAACCAGGGCAAGCAGTGCTGCTTCATCAATCAGGGCGAAACCATCAGCCAGGGGCTAGATGCCGAGATCAGCGGCGAACTGCAACCAGGCTGGCAAATGAGTGCGGGCTACACCTACAACCACAGTCGCGATGCCGACACACAGAACGCAGAGTACCGTGCCATTACGCCCAAGCATATGGTCAAGCTCTGGACGACCTATCAACTGCCCGGGATGCTGCACAACTGGAAGGTTGGCGGCGGGGTGGTGGCTCAAAGCGCGACCTATGTCAGTGGCACGGTGCGTGAATACAATCCCGTCAGTGGCGAATTCGATGGGGCCGAACAAGACTTCAAGTTCATTGAACCCGGTCGTGCCATTTGGAGCACCAGTGTGGACTACAAGATTGACGAAAACTGGTCAGCAACCATCATCGCCAACAATCTCTTTGACAAGCGCTACTACGAGACCTTCGGCAGCAGTGCCTCGGGTAACTTCTATGGCGAGCCTCGCAGCTTGGCCCTGACCGTGCGCAGCAAATTCTAGGCACCCAAAACGGCGGCGGCAAAAACTCGCTATGCCACCGCCCTCACCCACCTTCAGAACCGCGTCACCACCCCCATCCGCACCGTCCGCCCCGGTGCCGGCATGAAGCTCTGCGCCAGCGGGTCCAGGTAATAGCGATCGGTCAGGTTCTGCAGCGAAACATTCACCTCGGTGTTCTCAAGCAACTTGTACTTGAGGAACAGATCGAACAGCGCCACCGAACGGTATTCGATTTGCGGTGTGGTAGCGCCGGACTGCCAGGGTTTGTCGAGGGTGCTGGTAGGCCCCGAGGTGTAGGTCACGCGGCCGCCCACCGTCAGTGCTTCGTCGAAGAAGCGCAGGCCGGTGGTCAGGTTGGCTGAAAAGCGTGGTGGGTTCTGGGTGTTGGTGTAGGAGCCCATGAAGCTGCCCGGTGTGCAGTTTGGCGTGTCTTGGGTCTTCTGGTACGGGTTGGCCGTGGCGCGCAGCTTACCGGCAAAGTCCGAGTCGCAGGTTTCGGTCTTGAGGTAGTAGGTGGCCGACAGGTCGGCGAACACGCGGCCAGCGTCGTAGTTTGACTGCAGCTCAAGGCCGCGGGTGCTGAAGCTGTCAGTGTTGCTGAAGGTCATCAGGCCCCACAGGCCAGGGCTTGGGTCGTAGTAGCGGGTGATGTAGTTGTTGATCTTGTTATCGAAGTAGGCAAGTTTGATCGCCGCCGAGTCGTGGTCGGTAAAGAGGTTGTCGCGCAAGGCGCTGACGCCGATTTCCCAGCTCTGCGAGCGCTCAGGCTTGAGGCTTTTGCCGGGGGCGACTTGCTGGGTGCCCTGGCTGGTCTCGAACAGAGAAGGCAGGCGCAGGCCTTGGGTGTAGGTTACGTAGAAGAACGTGTCCGGCATCAGCTCGACATTGATGCCGAATGCCGGCGAAAAGCCGCCGCCGCTGCTGCTGCCCTGCGGGGTATGGTCGTAGCCTGTGACCACACTGCTGATGCCTTCGGGGTCGACCCGAACGCTGGTTGCACCGAAGTCGTTGAAGCGCACGCCGTTGAAGGGCTCGTTGCTGTTGCCGAAGACGATGCCGTTGTTCAGCCGGGGGTCGGTGGCGTCGGTGTACTGGCCGTTCTGGTCGGGGAACCAGGTCATGCTGCCCCAGCCCTTGGGGCCACTCGCCGACACATAGCGCACCTCGCGATTTTCACGCCGGGCGGTGGCCAGCACGGTATTGTCCTTGGTGCGGAAGTGGCTGTAACGGCCACCGCCCCACAGGGTCAGTTGCTCGATCGGCTGATACTCAAGCTTGCCGTTGAAGCTGAATTCCTGCCTGGAAGCGTCGCGCAGGGTGCGGTTGGCATCGATGTCGTGCTGGGTGATGAGCACTCTTTTCTGCGGTTGCAGGTCTTCCAGCTGGAACGAGCCGCCCAGGTCCAGCTTGAAGTCGCCATGGGCCGTCTCGAACCTAGAGACGTTGTTCAGGTCGCCGCCGATGCGGCGGTTGTCCTGGCGTGTCCAACTGCGATCAGAACGGAACAGCTGGGAAACAGGCGCAGTCCATGCCGAACTCAACGAGCTGGTCTTGGCATCGGTCATCCACAGGTTGCTGGTCAGGTCCACCCACGGGTTGCCGACGGGCAGGTAGTGGTAGCGGGCGGTGTAGGTATCGATCTTCACCTCGCCCAGGGGGTACTGGTAGATACCGGCTGTACCGAAGCGGTAGATGTCAGAAGGCATGATCTCGGCGCTACGCCCGTCGTAGCGGCGGTAGCCCAGGTCCAGGGTGTGATCGTCGGCTATCCGCCAGGTTGCCTTGAGCAGATACGAGTCGGTTTTCGATGAGGAGTTGAGCACTTCCTCGCCGGCGTTGTAGGTCATCGCCACGCTGGGCTGTTCGCTGCCGTAGTCGTTATAGAGGCGGTATCGGTCCTGGCCTTTCTTGCCGGAGAAGTAGTTGCCTTGGTTGCGGTGCGCATACGCTGCCACCACATCCAGCCGCTCGGTGGTAAAGGCAAACGCGGCGCTGCCAGAGTCGGCTTCGGAGCCGAACAGGCTGCCGCGATTGTCGCGCGGTGGCGCCGACAGGCGTTCATCCTTGGCGCTGGCACTACGATGAGCGGGGTCTACGCCGTTGTCCCAGAAGTCGCCTTTCAGGCGCACGCCGACCTGGTTACCGTCAACCAGGATGTCTTGCACGCCGATCGTCTGCATTTCCACCGTGCCACCAATGGCCCCAGACTTGGTTGACGGCCCTTTGTTCACGGTTACGCTGCTGATCAGGTCGGGGTCGATGTAGCTGCGTTGCTGGGTACCGCCATAGCCGCGATAAACATCCAGAGCCTGCTCCGACCCATCGACCTTCACCGCCACCCGGCTCTGCCCCTGGATACCACGGATGTTGACGTCCAGGGCGCCGCCGTTGCGGGTATCGCCGACCTGCACACCGGGCACGCCGTTGAGCAGATCGCCTACCGAAACCCGGCCGAAGCGGTCGATCTGCTCGCTGTTCAAATGCACCGATGAGCGTGGTGCTCTGTAAGTGTCCGCCTGAGGCCCCTGTGCAGCGGCATCGACCAGCGTCGGCGATAGCTCTGCCGCAGCATTCGATGCAACGCCCTGCGCTATCAGCACGTAGCTCCCTGTCGAGTTCGCCACCAGTTGCAGACCGGTATTGGCCAGCAATCGCTGGATGCCCTGGCTGACCGTATACCGGCCCTTCAAGGCGGGTGCCGTGCGGCCTCGGGTCAATTCAGGGTCATAGGACACCAGTAACCCGGACTGGCTGGTGAAACTGCCCAGGGCTGCGCCCAACGGCCCTTGAGCAATGTTGTAGTCACGCGGCGTGGCATCGTCCAGGCGGGTCGCGACGGTTGCAGCCGCGCGGGTGTCCTGGGCCAGGGCCAGGCTGCTGTTCAGCAGGCCGGCACCGCAGCAGCTGATCATCGTGCAACGCAGGGCGAAGGTGATTGGCGACAGGCAAGGCCGAGGGCGCAGAGCAGGTGTAGGACAACGGACTGGGAGCATGCTTTTCTCGCTCGTAGGGTTTGCGCCCACCACTGGCTGCGGGCTGTTACCTCTTCTGTCGCACGAGATCGAAAAAAGGATATGTGTGCACGGGCACCGGCTGAATTTACCGATTCGGCCTTGTGATCTGAGCAATTCTAGTGATAATGGTTTTCATTTGCGACAGTCTTGCACCTATTCGACCTACGATGAATGCGCCCTTCTCCCCGCCGAACAGTACCGAGCCGTGCAGCGTCGAGACGTTGTACATCGAGAATCACGCCTGGTTACGCAACTGGCTCGCCTACCGGCTGAGGTCGTGGGGACGCGGGGTGGCCGACGATCTGGCGCATGATATTTTCCTGCGGGTACTGACCAGCCGAGAGGGCGCGCGGGTCGAACCGATCCGGCAACCACGCGCCTACCTGACCCGCATCGCCAACTGTGTGCTGGTCAGTTGGCGGCGTCGGCAGTCGCTGGAACGTGCCTGGCTCGAAGCCTTGCTGCTGCTGCCAGAACCCGAGCACCCTTCGCCTGAGCTGCAAAGCGTGATCCTTGAAACCCTGCACGAGATCGACAGGGTGCTCGACACCCTGCGCCCACGCGTAAGGCAGGCGTTTCTGATGGCAACGCTGGACGGCATGAAACAAAAGGACATTGCCGCCGCCCTGAACATCGCATTGCCGACAGTCAAAAAATACATCCACGAGGCCTACCTGACCTGCCTGACGCAGATGCCCGATGAATAACAGCACGGCGACGTTTGACGATGCCATTTCTCAGCAGGTGTTAGCCCAGGCGGCCTCATGGCTGATGCTGATGCAGGAAGGGCCACTGCTGCCGGCCCAACAGCTCGAACTGGAGCGCTGGCGGCATGCCAGTGCCGAGCACGAGCGGGCCTGGAAGCGGGCGCAGCGCCTGCTTATTCGCCTCGGTAGCCTGCCGCCAATGCTGGCAAAGCAGACCCTGGATCGCCCGACAGGCAGGCGCGCTGTATTGCGCAGCCTGCTCGTGTTGATCGGTGCCGCACCGCTCAGTTGGTTGGCATGGCGCTCAGGCGCTGGCAGCGATTACCAGACGTCGGTGGGCGAGCGCCAACACGCACGGCTCGCCGACGGCACACAAATCACCCTCAATAGCGACAGCGCCGTGGACGTGCTTTTCAACAGCGCGCAACGCTTGCTGCACGTGCGCCGTGGCGAGGTATACATCGTTACCGCCGCCGACCCACGCCCGCTCATGGCACAGACCCGACAGGGCCAACTGCTGGCCCTGGGCACACGGTTCAGCGTGCGCCAACTGGGCGATGAAACCTTGCTCGCCGTGTACGAAGGCGCCGTGCAGGTAAACCCGGAGCTCGCCAGCGTGGCACCGGGCGAGAACATTATCCGTGCTGGCCAGCAAGTGCGCTTCAGCCGCGAGCGCCTGGGCAGCATCGAAGCGGTGCGTGAAACCACGCTGGCTTGGCGCAGCGGTTTGCTGGTGGCAGACGACATGCCCCTGGGTGAGTGGGCGCAAGCGTTGATGCGCTACACCCACCAGCGCCTTGAATACGCCCCCGCCTTGGCCGAACTGCGGGTGTCTGGCACGTTCCCCCTCGATGACCTGCCGCTGGCCTTGGCCATGCTCGCGAAGACCTACACGCTGCAGGTTCATGAGGCCGACAGGCAGGTGTTCATCAGCCGTTGATCAGGACTGCGACCGCAAACATACGACTCAATCACAACTGCGCGTACTTGAGCACGTACAGACACAACTCCCGATACACATCGACGGGGAGCTTTGTCATCAAACTGTGCGCCAGACCGAGGGTCTTGCAGTTGAGTTCGGCCATCGCTCGGCGATGAACCGTCCCAAGTAAACCGGCATGGACGACCTGCGCATATTGAATATACGAGCAGGGAAAGTCAGACGCAGGGCTTCGCAAGACCTTGAAGTCGACCTTCAAATGCGGGGCCTTGAAGAACGGCGTCCCCTTGTAATCACCCTGAGGGGTGAGCACGCCCTTCTCGGTACAAACGCTGTAGCATACAGGCCGGCTTGATTTGTCAGTCTCCAGTCCCCGCTGATAAATGACAATCTCGGAGTTCAGCACTTGCGTACAGGCATTCTCGAACGCATCAATGATTGATCTGGCATTGATTTGCGCCTCTTCTATTTGCGTGAGGCTTACCACCCGCTCAAGCTGTTCATCGGCGACGCTGGTGACTGCGCGATCGAGGGTAGACCAGTGACTGAACTCTTTCTGGCACGCGATCAGGTGAACTTCGGCCTGATAGCCTTTTTTGGCTGCTTCTGGAGGAAATGCTGCAAACCCAAGGTTATCGAGCGCGGTTTCCATAATGAGGCTGTAGTGGTTGTCCATTGCGTACGTACAGATCATTTCCCCCAAACGCCAGATGAAGCGCTCCGTATTGTCATAAACGTGCAACACGCCCTTGTCCTTCATCTTTTCATAGTGGGGGTGCAGTTCGCGGTAGTGCGGCTTGTACAGACGTACATGATTGGCATATTTGCCGTCTTTGAGCAGTACGTTTTCCAGCAAGAACGTCTTGCCCGCCCCTTGAGCGCCGGCAACAATAAGCATCTGGGGTTTAAATACCCCATCCCCCACGTAATTACGTTCCTTATTATCGAATAGCTCTTGAGTCAATGAACTGAACGCAGCATGCACATCTCTGTCTGTAAACGAATAGGTTTCGGTCATGGCAGAAGTTTCCTTTCATCAGCGGGGTATGAAGGCCATTAACATAAAGCGGCGATAAGCCGCACAGCGCGTAAATATCTAATACATTCGCCCCTGGACACTGCTGCCTGGCAGTTCATATCAGCGAACGTCGTAGATCACAGGCTTGCCAGCAGGGAGGCACTGTGCTGTATGCTTGCCGGGTCTTCAGGGCGGGGTGTAAGTCCCCACCGGCGGTAAATCGAAAGATGAGCCCGCGAGCGCCCCGGCCATGCCGGGGGTCAGCAGATCTGGTGAGACTCCAGAGCCGACGGTCATAGTCCGGATGAAAGAAGGCGTCAGGCAGGGGCCATTCGGGCGCCTCTGCGCGCGCGTTTTGTTCGCCCCGAGACGTTCATCGATCATTCACGAGGAGCGTTTCATGTCCCCTATGCTGCAAAAGCAATTCCCCAACATTTCTGCCGCCATTGCCGCCTTCCAGGCCGGGCGCCCTGTCCTGCTGCTGGACGACGACGACCGCGAGGACGAAGCGGACATCATCGCCGCCGCTGAAAACATCTCGTTGCAGACCATGGCCATGATGATTCGCGACTGCAGCGGCATCGTTTGCCTGTGCCTGGACGAGACCACCGTGGACGCCCTGCAACTGGCGCCGATGGTGCAGAACAACCAGGCGCGCCATGGCACCGGGTTCACCGTCACCATCGAAGCGGCGGACGGCATCACCACTGGCGTGTCGGCACAAGACCGTATTACCACCATCGCGGCGGCGCTCAGCTCGACGGCCGAGCAGCGCCATATCGTCAGCCCCGGGCACGTGTTCCCGTTGCGCGCGCGCAATGGCGGGGTGCTGACCCGTCGTGGCCATACCGAAGGTTCAGTAGACCTGGCGCGCCTGGCCGGGCTGCGGCCGGCAGCAGTGCTGTGCGAGCTGATGAACCCCGATGGCAGCATGGCGCGCGGGGAGCAGGTGATGGTTTATGCGCGGCAGTACAATTTGCCGGTGCTGACCATTGAAGAGCTGGCGCGGTATCGCGAGTCGATGGTGGAGCTGGAAGCTGTGACAGCTTGATGAATCCCCGGGGCCGCTTTGCGGCCCATTCGCGGGGCAAGCCCGCTCCCACAGGATCACCTCAGCCTTGCAGCCAACATTATTTCTGTGTGCGGGCTTGCCCCGCGAATAGGCCGGCACACCCAGCCTCGGCATCCCGAAAGTTTGCTCCCCCTGCCCTGCTCTGCTAGTGTCGCGCCGTTCAGAACGCCACCGAGACAGTCGCCATGGCCCGCAAAAAAGCCTCCCTCGATTTCGAGCAATCCCTCGCAGACCTGCAAGCCCTGGTCGAGCGCCTGGAGAACGGCGAGTTGTCGCTGGAAGATTCGCTGGCCGCCTTCGAGCAAGGCATCGCCCTGACTCGCGATTGCCAGGGCGCACTGGCCCAGGCTGAGCAGAAAGTGCAAATCCTTCTGGAACGCGACGGTGAGCTGGCAGCCCAGCCCTTCGACGCCGAGCCGCAAGCATGATCAGCACTTATCAGGCCAGCTGCCAGGCCCGCGTCGACGCCGCTCTCGAACCGCTGTTCGAGGCACCCACCAAAGAACTCGAACGGCTCTACGCCGCCATGCGCTACAGCGTGATGAACGGCGGCAAACGTGTTCGTCCGCTGCTCGCCTACGCCGCCTGCGAGGCGCTGGGTGCGCCTGCCGAACAGGCCAATGGCGCGGCCTGCGCGGTCGAGCTGATCCACGCCTATTCGCTGGTGCATGACGACCTGCCGGCCATGGACGACGACGACCTGCGTCGCGGCCAGCCCACCACCCACAAAGCTTTCGACGAAGCCTGCGCCATCCTCGCCGGCGACGGCCTGCAGAGCCTGGCCTTCAGCGCCCTGCTCGACCCGCGCCTGAGCCCGCAGTCCGACACCCTTCGCTTGGCCATGGTCCAGGCCCTGGCCAAGGCTGCCGGCCCGGCGGGCATGGTGGGCGGCCAGGCCATCGACCTGGGTTCGGTTGGCATCAAGCTGGACCAGCAAGCACTGGAATTCATGCACCGGCACAAGACCGGCGCGCTGATCGAAGCCAGCGTGCGCCTGGGCGCCCTGGCCAGCGCCCGCGCCGAGCAGGTGCAACTGGATGCCTTGCAGACCTACGCACAGGCCATCGGCCTGGCGTTCCAGGTGCAGGACGACATCCTCGACGTAGAAAGCGACACCGCCACCCTGGGCAAGCGCCAGGGCGCCGACATCGCCCGTGACAAACCGACCTACCCGGCCCTGCTGGGCCTGGAAGCCGCCAAGGCCTATGCCATCGAACTGCGCGACCAGGCGCTGTTCGCATTGCAAGGCTTTGGTGAAAATGCCGAGCCGTTGCGGGCGCTGGCGCGCTATATCGTCGAACGCCGCAACTGATTCATCAGGGCCGCCGAGCGGCCCCATGCTCCCCCCTCTGAATGGGCACTTTTCCCACAATGGGGTAAACTGCCGCGTCTTCACACCTATAACGACTCGCCTGATGCCCACGACGTTTCAAGAGATCCCCCGCGAACGCCCGGTCACGCCGTTGCTCGACCGCGCTGACACGCCTGCCGGCCTGCGCCGGCTGGCCGAAGCCGACCTGGAGACCCTGGCCGACGAGTTGCGCCAGGAACTGCTCTACACCGTGGGTCAGACCGGTGGGCATTTTGGCGCCGGTCTGGGCGTGATCGAGCTGACGATCGCCCTGCACTACGTCTTCGATACCCCGGACGACCGGCTGGTATGGGACGTCGGCCACCAGGCCTACCCGCACAAGATCCTCACTGGCCGTCGCCAGCGCATGCTCAGCCTGCGCCAGAAGGACGGCATCGCCGCCTTCCCGCGGCGCAGCGAGAGCGAGTACGACACCTTCGGCGTCGGCCACTCCAGCACCTCGATCAGTGCAGCGCTGGGCATGGCCATCGCCGCCCGCCTGCAGAACAGCGCGCGCAAATCGATCGCGGTGATCGGCGACGGCGCCCTGACCGCCGGCATGGCCTTCGAGGCGTTGAACCACGCCCAGGAAGTCAACGCCGACATGCTGGTGATCCTCAACGACAACGACATGTCGATTTCGCGCAATGTCGGCGGCCTGTCCAACTACCTGGCCAAGATCCTCTCCAGCCGCACCTACGCAAGCATGCGCGAGGGCAGCAAGAAGGTGCTCTCGCGCCTGCCGGGCGCCTGGGAAATTGCCCGTCGCACCGAGGAATACGCCAAAGGCATGTTGGTCCCCGGCACCCTGTTCGAAGAGCTGGGCTGGAACTACATTGGCCCAATCGACGGCCACGACCTGCCGACCATGATCGCCACCCTGCGCAACATGCGTGACCTCAAAGGCCCGCAGTTCTTGCACGTGGTGACCAAAAAGGGCAAGGGCTTCGCCCCCGCCGAGGTCGACCCGATTGGCTACCACGCCATCACCAAGCTCGAACCTGCCGACAAGCCCGCCGCGCCGAAGAAGGCCAGCGGGCCAAAGTATTCCGCCGTGTTCGGCCAGTGGCTGTGCGACATGGCGGCCAGCGACAAGCGCCTGGTCGGTATCACCCCGGCGATGAAGGAAGGCTCTGACCTGGTCGACTTCAGCGAACGCTACCCGGAGCGCTACTTCGACGTAGCGATCGCCGAGCAGCACGCCGTCACGCTGGCGGCGGGCATGGCCTGCGAAGGCAGCAAGCCGGTGGTGGCGATCTATTCGACATTCCTGCAGCGCGCCTATGACCAACTGATCCACGACGTGGCGGTGCAGAACCTTGATGTGCTGTTCGCCATCGACCGCGCCGGCCTGGTTGGCGAAGACGGCCCGACCCACGCCGGCAGCTACGACCTGTCGTACCTGCGCTGCATCCCCGGCATGCTGGTGATGACCCCGAGCGACGAAAACGAGCTGCGCCAGATGCTCACTACCGGCCACCTGTACAACGGCCCGGCGGCAGTGCGCTACCCGCGTGGTACCGGCCCCAACGCCCCGATCAGTGGCGGCCTCGAACCCCTGGAAATTGGCAAGGGCGTCATCCGCCGCCAGGGTGAAAAAGTCGCCCTGCTGGTGTTTGGCGTGCAGTTGAGCGAGGCCTTGCAAGTTGCCGAGCAGATCAATGCCACCGTGGTCGACATGCGCTTCGTCAAGCCGCTGGACGAAGCACTGGTACTCGAACTGGCTGCCAGCCATGAGCTGCTGGTGACCCTCGAAGAGAACGCCATCATGGGCGGTGCGGGGGCTGCAGTGGGTGAGTTCCTGGCCAGCCAGGCCGTGGTCAAGCCGCTGCTGCACCTGGGCTTGCCGGACATCTATGTCGAGCATGCCAAGCCTGCGCAGATGCTGGCTGAGTGTGGGCTGGATGCTGCTGGCATCGAAGCTTCGGTGAAAGGCCGGATGGCAAAGCTGGGCCTTTAGATCCTTGGGGCCGCTTTGCGGCCCATCGCGACGCAAGGCCGCTCCTACAGGGACCGCGCTGATCTTTGTAGGAGCGGCCTTGCGTCGCGATCGAGGGCACAGCCCTCGCAAAATGGAACTGCCCATGAAAATCCCGAGCCTCACCGCCACCCTCCTGTGCCTGCCGCTGCCGCTTCTGGCCACTGAACGCGACAACGCCCTAAAACTCCCCGACGTATTGATCAGCGCCAACCGCCAAGTCGAGTCACGCACCGCCACCAGCGCGGCCAACACCGTCTTCACCCGCGCCGACATCGACCGCCTGCAACCCACCAACGTCACCGACCTGCTGGCCCGCGTCCCAGGCGTGCAAGTCGCGCCCACCGGGGGTCGCGGCAGCCTGCCCGGCATTTTCATCCGCGGCACCAAGGCGGCGCAGAGCCTGGTACTGGTCGATGGCGTACGCATCGCCAATGCCACCTCTGGCGACAGTGGCCTGCAATTTCTTACCGTCGATCAGATCGAGCGTGTCGAAGTGCTGCGCGGCTCCCGCTCGGCCATCTACGGCAGCGACGCCATCGGCGGCGTGATCCAGATCTTCACCCGGCGCAGTAGCGGCCCTGGCCTGCAACCGCGCCTGCGCCTGGCCGCCGGCAGCAACCAGACCTGGCAACGTAGCCTGGGCCTGGCCGGTGGCGACGACGCCACTCGCTTCAACCTGGGCGCCAGCCTGGACGAGACTGCCGGCATCGACGCCACCGGCCCGTCCTTCGCCAGCGATGGCGACCATGACGCGTACCGCAACAGGTCATTCAACCTCAGCCTCAGTCACACCTTCGGCGAACGCTTCGAGGCCGGCCTCAACCTGCTCGACAGCCATGGGCGCAGTGAATACGACAACCCGTACGGGCGCTTCGACCCGGTTACCTTCGAGAGTTTCGGGCAAAAGCCCTACACCGACTTCAGCGTCAGCAGCCTGGGCACCTACTTCGATGCCCAGCTCAGCGACACCTGGCATTCACGCCTGGAACTTGCCCACAGCGAAAACCGTGACGACAAACGCGACAAGCTCAGCGATGAGCGCTCCGTGTTCAACACGTATCGCGATCAAGTTACCTGGCAAAACGACCTGGCCTTGAACGACCGGCACACGCTGCTGATCGGCGGCGACTGGTACCAAGACCGGGTGCACGGCAGCACCGACTTCACCGAGGACAGCCGCTGGAACCGCGCCGCCTTCGTTCAACATCGTTACAAAGGTGAGCGGTTCTCCACCGAACTGGGCGTACGCCGCGACCAGAACCAGCAGTTCGGCGGCCAGACCACCTGGAGCGGTAGCCTTACCCTGCCACTGAACGCGCACAACGATGTGCTGCTGTCCTACAGCGAAGGCTTCCGGGCACCGACGTTCAACGACCTGTATTACCCACAGTTCAGCAACCCAGACCTGAGCCCGGAGCACTCTAAAAGCTACGAATTGCAATGGCGCAGCCAGCTCACCGCAGACAGCCGCCTGGAGACTTCGCTGTACCGCACCGACCTGCGCGACGCGATCATCTTTGGCCAGGACTCGATCCCACGCAATGTCGCCTCGGCGCGCATCAACGGCCTTGAACTGTCGCTGGACCAGCAATGGGGCGCTTGGCGCAGCCAACTTGGCCTGGCGCTGATCGACCCACGTGACCGCGACAGTGGCCATACCCTCGCCCGCCGAGCTCGCCGTACCTTGAGCCTGGACCTGGACCGAGCATTTGGACCGTTCAGCGTGGGCGGGAGCTGGCAGGCCGTCAGCGCCAGCTACGATGACGAAGCCAACCGCAACCGGCTCGCCGGCTTCGGCCTGCTTGGCCTGCGCGGTAGCTGGGCGGCAACGGATGAACTGAAACTGGAAGCGAAGCTGGACAACCTGTTGGATCACAGCCACAGCCGCGCCCTGTACAGCTATGAAGGCGCCAGCCACCGCTACCGCGAAGAAGGCCGCACGCTGTTGTTCAGCGTCACCTGGACGCCGGCGCTCTAGCGTCGAGCAACGCGCACAGGCGGGCGGTGGCCTCGATCATCTGCCCACTGGGCCGCTCCAACCCCTTGTCCGGCACGACCAGCAAACGATCATCGGCCACCGCAGCGAGGCGTGGCCAGGCCCTCCAGGTGTCCAGCTGGGCCTGATCACCCGCCAGAATCACCTGGGGGTTTTGCAGCAGCACCGATTCCACGCTCACCTGTGGTGCCGGCTGGCTCAGGTCGGCGAAGACATTGCGCGCGCCGCACACGGCCAGGGCATCACTGACCACCTGCCTGCCCCCGAGGGTGTACAACGGCCGGTCCCAAACCTGGTAAAACACCCGCAGCGGCTGCTCACGCCGATACTGCTCGCGCAGTTGCCGCAGCCTCTCGCGCAGGGCTTGCGCATAGTGCCGACCCTGCTCGTCACGGCCAACGCGCCGGGCGATGGCCTCGATCTGATCGATCAACTGGTTGATGTCGTGAGGTTCGGCACTGAAGGTGGCAATGCCCAGGCGCTTGAGCTGATCCCACTGTGCAGGCGCCACACTGCCGGGCCAAAGCAGCAACAGATCAGGCTGCAAGCTGAGCAGGCGCTCCATGTTCAGTTGCCCTTGGCGGCCGACCGAAGGCACATCACGCAACGCTGACGGGCGATCACCGCCGTCGAGCACGCCGACCAGCAGGTCATCGGCGTGCAGCTCAAGCATGATTTCGCTCATCGAAGGCGCCAGGCTCACGACCCGCAGCCGCTCACCGGCACTGGCGGTACAGGCGCACAGCGCCAGCAGCCAGAGGAAGACGCGCATCAGCCCAGCTGACGCGGGATGCGGTACAGGTAGAGCACCACCACAGTCGATACTGCCAGGAGGATCTGCGGCACAGCCTCAAGCCCCACCAACACGGACAGCGCGGCGACCCAGGCAGGGAAGCAGGCATACAGCATGGCCATGCGCCGCACCCGCGCCAATTCGATCCAGGCTGCCGGCTCTTCGGCGCTGCCGAGCACCTTGGAGGTGGCGATCAGCGCACGCTTGTAGGCACCAAAACGCGGCAGGCTGAGGAACATGGTCGCCGCACCGGCGATGAACAGTGGCATGGCCAGCACCGGGATCAACCCATCACCGCCACCAAATGCCCAGGCCATCACCGGCAGCGGCACCAGGCCCACCGCCAGGTATTGCCACCAGGCCAGCGCCAGGCGTCGCTTGACCTCGGCGCGAGTCACGCCTGGGGCACCTCGCCTTGGTGTTCGTTGCCCAGCATGTGCCCGAGCTTGCCGGCTTTGGTCGCCAGGTAGTAGCGGTTGTGCGGGTTGTGGCCGGTATGCAGCGGCACGCGTTCGGCAACGACGATATTCATGTCGGTCAGTGCCTTGACCTTGCGCGGGTTGTTGGTCATCAGGCGCAGCGATTTCACGCCCAGGTGCTCAAGCATCGGCAGGCAGATCGCGTAGTCTCGCTGGTCGGCAGCGAAGCCCAGGCGTTCGTTAGCTTCGACGGTATCGGCGCCACCATCTTGCAGCTCATAAGCGCGGATCTTGTTCAACAGGCCGATGCCACGGCCTTCCTGGCGCAGGTACAGCAGCACGCCACGGCCTTCGCGGGCGATGGCCTGCAGGGCGGCTTCCAGTTGCGAACCACAGTCGCAACGCTGGCTGAACAGGGCATCGCCGGTCAGGCACTCGGAGTGCAGACGCCCCAGCACCGGCTCGCCATCGGCAATATCACCCAGGCTGAGCACCACGTGCTCACGGCCGGTGGCTTCTTCGAGGAAACCATGCATGGTGAAGGTCGCAAAGGGAGTCGGAAGTTTAGAGGCGGCAACAAAGACGACGGGCACGTTGTGCTCCTGAATAAGTTGGAAATTTCTCGTGAGGCGATTGTATCAGCAGGTCGGCGCCTGCGCGCTCGTTGAATACCGACGGTTAAGATCGAAAAGTTCGATGCTTAGCAGCGCGACATCACCGCGACTGGCTGTCGGCAGCGAATGGATACGGCTGCTTCCAGTGCTCGAAAATCGGCTTCAATTCACCACTGCGCACCAGCTCGGCCATGCGCTTGTCGAACAGATCTCGCAGCGCCTTGGACTGATCATTGTGGGCGAACGCCAGGTACAGCGGTAATTCGGCTACGTGGGTTATACGAAAGCGCGCGGGGTCAGAAGCCTGGCCAAGCACGTACTCGACCTCGGTCAGCGCATCGATGTAGAAGTCCACGCGGTCATGCTCAAGCATCGGCAGAATGCCTTCGCGGCGCTGGATCTCGCGGAAGTTGTGCACATTGGGCAAGTAGCTGGCGTAATCGTAGCCACGCACCCAGGCCAGGCGATACTGGCCGACCGTGCTCGGGGTAGGCACAGGCTTGCCGGCAAGCCCCAAGGCATAGATATGGTCCATGTCGAAGTGCCAACGCGGGTAGAGGTTGTCGTCACTCTCGTCCTTGTAGGAGCCTACCCAGGCATCGGCCTCGCCACGTTTGACCAGCCCCACCGCACGGCTGTAGGGCGCGCTCTGGGTGACGACCTTGACCCCGGCAGGCTCGAACACCTTGCGCAGTACATCCCAGGCAACCCCGGTACCGTCGGCGTTGGTGTAGTCGAGCCATTCTTCGCTGACCAGATGGACCTGCTTCGGCACACCTTCGGCCGCCCCCACCCAGGGAGCAAAACCCAGCAGTATTGCCAACAGCACAGTCCTTATGGCCATTCACGCGCTCCCTGTCTCAGGCAACCGCCCACACCAGAACCTGCATGCCCAGCCAGGCAAATACGCCGGCCAGGATATCGTCGAGCATGATCCCGACCCCGCCATGCACATGGCGGTCGATCCAGCGGATCGGCCACGGCTTGAGGATGTCGAAGAAGCGGAACATCAGGAACCCTGCCAGCAACCATTGCCAGCCCTCCGGCACCAGCCAGAGGGTGATCCACATGCCGACCATCTCGTCCCAGACAATGCCTTCATGATCGTGCACGCGCAAGTCATTGGCGACTTTGCCGCACAGCCAGAAGCCAAACAGCATGGTAACGCCCAGCAACAGCCAATAACCCCAGTCCGGCAGCATCTGCCACAGCGGAATGAAGGGTATGGCTACCAGCGAGCCCCAGGTACCCGGCGCCTTGGGCAAGGTGCCGGAGCCGAAGCCGAAGGCGATGAAGTGCCACGGGTTGCGCCAGACCGAGGGCGGAACGAACTCCGCAGGCACCTGATTGGGGTGATCGGTCACGGTGTCTCCCTAAAATGTTGATAGCCGCGTTGCCGCGGGGTGATGTCCTGACCCTGCCGGTCACGCAGGCAGACGCCCTGGCCATCGAGCACCCGCCCGATGACATGGAACGCCGCCAGGCCTTGGGCCTGCAGGGATGAAAGCTGAGCCGGCGGCAAGGTGAACGCCAGCACATAGTCGTCCCCCCCGGTCAAGGCAGCCTGCACGGCAGCCTCATGACCGAGGAAGCCCTGCAGAGCGGATGACACCGGCACCTGGTCCAGGTTCACCTCAAGCGCCACGCGGGAGGCCTTGGCGATATGCCCGCAGTCGGCCAGCAGGCCGTCGGAAATATCCAGTGCAGCCGTAGCACGCCCGCGCAACAGCTGGCCCAGGGCAAACTGCGGCGAGGGTGACCAGTAGTGATCCAGCAACGGCTGGGCAAGGGCGGCATCGGCCTGGCGCTGGCCAAGGACCAACGGCAAGGCACCCGCCGCGTTGCCCAGCTCACCGCCCACGCACAACAGATCACCCGGGCGGGCACCGCCACGGCGCAACGCCTGGCCGGCCGGCACGCGGCCGAACACGGTCATGGTGATACTCAAGGGGCCGCGGGTGGTGTCGCCGCCTATAAGGCTCAGCTGGCAACGCCGGGCCATGCGGTTGAGGCCGTCAGCGTAGGCTTGCAGCCAGTCGGCGCTGACCTCGGGCAAGGTCAGGGCAAGGGTGAAACCGATGGGCGTGGCACCCATCGCCGCCAGGTCACTGGCCGCCACGGCCAGCGAGCGCTGGCCGAGCAGCAGGGGGTCGCAGGCAGCGGGGAAATGCACGCCGGTCACCAGGGTGTCGGTGGACACCGCCAGCTGCTCGCCAGCGGGCAAGTCCAGCAACGCGCAGTCGTCACCGATACCCAGAGCCACGCCTTCACCGCCTTGCGCGCAGGGCGCGGCGGCAAAGTAATGGCTGATCAGCTCGAACTCACCCATGGTCCGCCAGCGCCGGGATCAGCGCTTGTTCGCCTTGACTTCCGCTTCGCGCAGCGAAGGGGCGAGCTTGTCCAGCACGCCGTTGACGAACTTGTGGCCATCGGTGGCACCGAAGACCTTGGCCAGCTCGACACCTTCGTTGATCACGACGCGGTAAGGCACATCGACGCGCATCATCAGTTCCCAGGTGGACAGCCGCAGCACAGCCAGTTCAACCGGGTCGAGTTCTTCCAGCGCGAGCGCCAGGCAAGGCTTCAGGGCCGCGTCGATCTCGTCCTTCTTCGCCGGAACCCCATGCAGGATCTCGCGGAAGTAGGCGCCATCGACATCGGTGAAATCGTTATCGACCCGGAACTGCGCTTCGATCTCGTTCACCGACTGACGGGCCATGTGCCACTGGTACAGTGCCTGGGTCGCGAGCTTGCGGGCTTCGCGGCGCTTGGCGCTCTTCGAGGGCTTGCCGGCATCCGCAGGTTTTGGATCGCGCGGGTTGAAACGATCGCTTTCGTCGCTAATCACTTGGCCTCCAACTGCGCCAGCAGGCTGACCATTTCCAGAGCGGACAGGGCAGCTTCAGCACCTTTGTTGCCAGCCTTGGTGCCGGAACGCTCGATGGCCTGCTCGATGGAGTCGACGGTCAGAACGCCGAAGGCCACCGGAACACCGAACTCCATGGACACCTGGGCCAGGCCCTTGGTGCATTCGCCCGCCACGTATTCGAAGTGCGGGGTACCACCGCGGATCACGGCGCCCAGGGCGATGATCGCGTCGTACGCGCCTTGCTGGGCGACCTTCTGTGCCACCAGCGGGATTTCGAACGCGCCCGGGGCACGGATGATGGTGATGTCGCTTTCGCTGACACCGTGGCGTACCAGGGCATCAACGGCACCGCTTACCAGGCTTTCGACGACGAAGCTGTTGAAGCGGCCAACCACCAAAGCATAGCGACCTTTGGGGGCGATGAAGGTACCTTCGATGGTCTTCAGGGTCATTCCGATGTTCTCATCTTCAAGAGCGAGGCCGCTCGCTGGCGGCCTCGGGAGGGTTTGGACTCGAGCGTGAGGGCGCGGGCGCCGTCTCAAGTCACTCGGAGGGCACGTATTCTACAACTTCCAGATCGAATCCGGATATCGCATTGAACTTCATCGGCGAACTCATCAGGCGCATCTTGCGCACACCGAGGTCACGCAGGATCTGCGAACCGGCGCCGACGGTGCTGTAGGTGGTCGGTGCCTTGGTCGGTGCATCGCCCGCGCTTTCGCGGATGTGCGCCAGCAGCACGTCACCGTCCAGCGGGTGGCCCAGCAGCAGCACCACGCCACTGCCGGCCTCGGCCACGGCAGCCATGGCCGCACGCAGGCTCCAGCGGCCCGGCTGCTTGACCAGCAGCAGGTCGCGCAGTGGGTCCATGTTGTGCACGCGCACCAGGGTCGGCTCTTCGGCGCAGATCTTGCCCAGGGTCAGTGCCATGTGCACGTCGCCTTCCACCGCGTCGCGGTAGGTGACCAGGTTGAACTCGCCCAGCTCGCTCTCCACTGGCTGCTCGGAGACGCGCTGCACGGTACGTTCGTGGATCATGCGGTAGTGGATCAGGTCGGCGATGGTGCCGATCTTCAGGCCGTGCTCGGCGGCGAACACTTCCAGCTCGGCGCGGCGCGACATGGTGCCGTCATCGTTCATCACTTCGCAGATCACGCCGCTCGGCTCGAAGCCGGCCATACGCGCCAGGTCGCACGCGGCTTCGGTGTGGCCGGCGCGGGCCAGGGTACCGCCAGGCTGGGCCATCAACGGGAAGATGTGGCCTGGACTGACGATGTCCTCGGCCTTGGCTTCCTTGGCGGCGGCAGCTTGCACGGTACGCGCGCGGTCGGCAGCGGAGATACCGGTGGTGACGCCTTCGGCGGCTTCGATCGACACCGTGAACTTGGTGCCAAAGCCGGAACCGTTGCGCGGCGCCATCAGCGGCAGCTTGAGCGTTTCGCAGCGCTCACGGGTCATCGGCATGCAGATCAGGCCACGGGCGTGCTTGGCCATGAAGTTGATGTGCTCAGGCAGGCAGCACTCGGCGGCCATGATGATATCGCCTTCGTTTTCGCGGTCTTCGTCATCCATGAGGATGACCATTTTGCCCTGGCGGATGTCTTCGACCAGTTCTTCGATGCTGTTGAGCGCCACTCGGCACCCCCTTCTCAATCAGGATTTCAAGAAGCCGTTGGCGGCCAGGAAGCTTTCGGTAATGCCACTGCCCTTGCTCGGTTCGGCAGCCTTGTCGCCCAGCAGCAGACGCTCCAGGTAACGGGCCAGCAGGTCGACCTCAAGGTTTACCCGACGACCTGCGCGGTAGTCGGCCATGATGGTTTCGGACAGGGTGTGCGGGACAATGGTCAGCTCGAATTCGGCGCCATTGACCTCATTGACCGTCAGGCTGGTGCCGTCGACGGTGATCGAACCCTTGTGGGCGATGTACTTGGCCAGCTCCTTGGGTGCACGCACGCGGAACTGGATGGCGCGGGCGTTATCGCTGCGCGAGATGATTTCGCCGACACCGTCGACGTGGCCGCTGACCAGATGACCGCCCAGGCGGGTGGTGGGGGTCAGGGCCTTTTCCAGGTTGACCTTGCTGCCGCTCTTGAGGTCGATGAAGGCGGTGCGCTTGAGGGTCTCGACGCTGACGTCGGCCCAGAACCCGTTACCCGGCAACTCGACAGCGGTCAGGCAGACGCCGTTGACGGCGATGCTGTCGCCGAGCTTGACGTCACCCAGGTCGAGCTTGCCGGTCTCGACGTAGACGCGCACGTCGCCACCCTTGGGGGTCATGCTGCGGATGGTGCCGATGGATTCGATGATGCCGGTGAACATGGGGTCTTCCTCAAGAACGGGTTGCGCAGGGCAAGCCTGGCATTATACGCCGGGCGCCGGCAGGGGGATGGCCGTGACCCGCCAGTCATCGCCTACTGCGCGCATTTCGGTAATTTTCAGTCGCGGCGCTTCGCTCATCTTCGCCAGAGGCCAGTCCAGCAGCGGGCGGGCCTGGGAGCCAAGGAAGGTGCCGGCGACGAACAACTGGTATTCGTCGATCAGCCCTTGCCGGGCGAACGCGCCGACAAGGCCTGCGCCGGCTTCCAGCAAAATCTCGTTGACCCCACGCTCGGCCAGCACACGCATCAGCGCAGGCAGATCGACCTGGCCATCGGTGCCTGGCAGGTTCAGCAGCTCATGGCCCGCCTCGGCATAACGCGCATCTGTAGCAGCGGCAGTCACCACCAGGGCCGGGCCGGCCTGGAAGAATGGCGCGTCCAGTGGCAGCCGCAGGCGGCCATCGACCAGCACGCGCAAAGGCGTGCGGCTCAGGGCCAGGGCGCGGGTTTCGTCATCCAGGCCAAGCTCTGCGCCACGCACGGTCATGCGCGCATTGTCGGCCAGCACGCTGGCGGCGCTGGTGAGCACCACACTGGAGCGGGCGCGCAGACGCTGAACGGCAGCACGGGCGGCAGGGCCGGTGATCCACTGGCTTTCGCCGCTGGCCATGGCGGTGCGGCCGTCCAGGCTCATGGCCAGCTTGGCCCTGACAAACGGCAGGCCGTGTTCCATGCGCTTGAGAAAACCTGGGTTGAGGGCGCGGGCCTCGGCTTCGAGCACGCCGCTGCTGACCTCGATACCCACCTCTGCCAGGCGCCGCAGCCCCTGCCCCGCCACCTGCGGGTTGGGGTCCTGCATGGCAGCCACCACGCGGGCCACGCCGGCCTTGACCAGCGCTTCGGCGCACGGCGGCGTGCGGCCATGGTGGCTGCAGGGTTCAAGGGTCACATAGGCGCAGGCGCCGCGGGCACGTTCACCGGCCTGGCGCAGGGCGTGCACCTCGGCGTGCGGCTCGCCGGCGCGCACGTGCCAGCCCTCGCCGACCACTTCGCCATCACGCACGATCACACAGCCCACGCGCGGGTTGGGGTGGGTGCTGTAGACACCCTTGCGGGCCAGCTCCAAGGCGCGGGCCATGTAGTGGGCATCGAGGATCGCGGTCTGGCTGGGCATGCTCACTCTTTAGCTGGCTCACGGGCCAGGCGGTCGATTTCTTCGCGGAATTCGTCGAGGTCCTGGAAGCGTCGGTAGACCGAGGCGAAGCGGATGTAAGCCACTTCGTCGAGCTTGCGCAGCTCGGCCATGACCATTTCACCCACCACCAGTGACTTGACCTCGCGCTCGCCGGTGGCGCGCAGCCGGCTCTTGATGTGCGCCAGCGCAGCTTCCAGGCGCTCGACGCTGACTGGGCGTTTTTCCAGTGCCCGCTGCATGCCTGCACGCAACTTGTCTTCGTCGAAGGGCTGGCGCGTGCCGTCTTGCTTGATCAGCCGCGGCAGCACCAGTTCGGCGGTTTCGAAGGTGGTGAAACGCTCGCCGCAGGCGACACACTCGCGACGGCGGCGCACTTGCTCGCCCTCGGCGACAAGACGAGAGTCGATGACCTTGGTGTCGTTGGCACCGCAAAAGGGACAGTGCATGGTGGCAGGCAACAAAAAAAGGGAGGGCCATGGTAGCGCATCCCACTGGCAAGACAAGCCAAAGGGGTTAACATCCAGGGAAATCTGCCCGTGAAGGATGACCCAATGCACTATCGAGCGCTCGTCGTGCTGTGCTGCGCCGCCTTGCTCGCCGCTTGCGGTAGCGACCGGCCCAAGCCCGATCAAGCCCAGGCGCCCGCGCCAGCAAAATCGGCCAAAAAGGCACAACCCCTTGGCCCCTTGCCCGCTTACCAGCGCGAACTGAGCGGTACCTTGCTACAAATCCCGGCCGGAGCCGATGTGGAGCTGGCCTTGCTGGTCATCGACGAGCGCGACCGCCCGCAACGCCTGCTGGCCAGCAGCAACCTGACCGGCACCGGGCAGGCGCTGCCTTATCAGTTGCGCTTCAACCCCGAGGCCTTCCCGCCCGGCGCCCGCGTCGAGCTGCGCGGCCGCGCCAGCAATTCCGGCCAGTTGATCATGCACCTGCCCCCCGTGCGCATCACCCAGGCGCAAACTCAGGCCACCGGCCCGCTGCGTTTCGAGAAGGCACCCTAAGTGGCACCACTGGCACTGCAACAGGCCCTCAGCGGCCTGATCGGCGAAGCGCGCCTGGTGGTCAGCGAGCTGCCTGAATGCGCACTGAAACTCTGGTTGATCGACGACCAGAACATGGACCGCGCGTTCAGCAGTGAAGAAACCCGGCGCATTCTTGAAGAACCGCCGTACTGGAGCTTTTGCTGGGCCAGCGGCCTGGCCATGGCCCGCTACCTGGCCGCGCACCCGGAATGGGTGGCCGGCAAGCGCGTGCTCGATTTTGGCGCCGGCTCCGGTATCGCCGGGATTGCCGCAGCACGCGCTGGCGCCCTTGAAGTGGTGGCCTGCGACCTCGACCCGCTGGCCCTCGACGCCTGCCGCGCCAACGCTGCGCTGAACGGCGTGGAGCTTGGCTACAGCAGCGATTTTTTCGCCGAGGACGACCGCTTCGACCTGATTCTGGTCGCCGATGTGCTGTATGACCGCGCCAACCTGCCACTGCTCGATGCCTTCCTCGGCCGTGGCCGTCAGGCCCTGGTAGCCGACTCTCGGGTTCGCGACTTCAGCCACCCGCTGTACCGGCAACTGGGCGTGCTCGACGCCCTGACCCTGCCAGACTTGGCCGAGCCTCACGAATTCCGCCGGGTCAGCCTGTACCACGCGAGCCGCGAGCCTTTATAGTGGTGCCATTCACGGTTTTGCGAGAGTCAAGATGAGTCAGGAAACGCCATACATCTTCGATGCCACTGATGCCAGCTTCCAGCAACTGGTCATCGAAAACTCCTTCCACAAGCCCGTTCTGGTGGACTTCTGGGCCGAGTGGTGCGCGCCGTGCAAAGCGCTGATGCCATTGCTGGCGAAGATCGCCGAGGGTTATCAGGGCGAACTGCTGCTGGCCAAGATCAACTGCGACGTGGAGCAGCAGGTTGTCGCCCAGTTCGGCATTCGCAGCCTGCCGACCGTGGTGCTGTTCAAGGACGGCCAGCCGGTCGACGGCTTTGCCGGTGCGCAGCCGGAGTCGGCGATCCGCGCCATGCTCGAACCGCACGTGCAGATGCCTGCCGCCCCTGAAGCTTCGCCGCTGGAACAGGCCAAGGCGCTGTTCGCCGAAAGCCGCTTCGCCGAGGCCGAAGCCGCGCTGCAGCAGTTGTTGAGTGAAGACAACAGCAATGCCGAGGCGCTGATCCTTTACGCCCGCTGCCTGGCCGAGCGCGGTGAACTGGGTGAAGCCCAGGTGGTGCTGGATGCAGTCAACACCGACGAGCACAAGGCGGCCCTGGCCGGTGCCAAGGCGCAGCTGACCTTCCTGCGCCAGGCTGCCAGCCTGCCGGAAGTCGCCGACCTGAAAAGCCGCCTGGCACAGAACCCGGAGGATGATGAAGCGGCCTACCAGTTGAGTATTCAGCAGCTGGCCCGCCAGCAGTATGAGGCGGCGCTGGAGGGGCTGTTGAAGCTGTTCAAGCGTAACCGTGGCTACGAGAACGGGCTGCCGCAGAAGACGCTGTTGCAGGTGTTCGAGTTGCTGGGCGGTGATCATCCGTTGGTGGGTGTGTACCGCCGCAAGCTCTCTGCCGCCCTGTTCTGAGCTGATTGTTGCTGCGAGGGCGTCGCCCTCGTTCGCGGGCAAGCCCGCTCCCACAGGTACCTCGCTACTCTCAGAGACACCTCAAAATCCTGTGGGAACATCACCCGACCCAGTGATACACCGGCGCATCCGTGCCGCTCTCCACCTTCACCTCACTGCTGTGGCGCAACCGCACCAGCAGTCGCTTGCCCGCTGCGGTACTCCCCGCCAGCCCTTCCAGGCGGTCCAGCAACTCCGGCCCATTCATCTGCCCGGCCTGGCGCAACACCTCACGCGCTGCCGACCATTGCCCGTCATCCTGCCTCGGCGCAGCTGATGTGGTCGCCGCAGCTTCAGCCGCAGCCGGCACCTCGATCTGGCGCCCCAACTGCGCCCACTCGGCCGGCTCCAGCTCGACAGTCAGGTCCACTGGCCAGTCACCAATCTGTCCACGAATTCTCACGATGTTTTCCTTGAGCACAGGTCAATGTGGCCATGCTACAGCAACATGAAACCTGCGCCACACAGGCTGGCGGCGCAGAGAAAAGTTGTTATAACATTACCAAATCATTCCCAGCCCGCTCCTGGAGTCATCCATGCGTCGCCTGCTGCTCGCCCTGCCCTTCGCCCTGCTGCCCCTTTCCATGGCCCATGCCCACGATGAGCACGACCATGATCACGCCCACGGCACCCTCGGCGCCCACGAGCACGGCGTGGCCAAACTCAATGCCGTGCTCGATGGCAATACCCTGGAGCTGGAGCTGGACAGCCCGGCGATGAACCTGGTCGGCTTCGAACATGCCGCCAGCAGCGATGCCGACAAAGCCAAGGTTGCCGCCGTGCGCCAGCAGCTCGAACAACCGTTGCAACTGTTCGGCCTGGCAGCGGCCGCAGGCTGCAAGGACGATGCGCAGGCGCTGGAAAGCCCCTTGTTCGGCGCTGCCCCGAAAGCCGACGACGATGGCGACGAACATGAGCACGGCCATGAACACAGCGACATCGGTGCGCATTATCAACTGACCTGCGCGAACCCGGACAAGCTCGCCCAGGTCGACCTTGCCCCCCTGTTCAAGGCCTTCCCAGCAACCCAGAAGATCAACGTTCAGCTGATCGGCCCGAAAAGTCAGAAAGGTGTTGAAGCGACGCCCGCCAAGGCTGCGGTCGCGTTCTGAATGGGCCAACCGCTGATCGAACTGCATGACGTGGTCTTCGCCTGGCCAGGCCAGCCGGCCCTGCTGGATATTCCCACCTTCCAACTGGAGGCCGGCGAGGCAGTGTTTCTCAAAGGCCCAAGCGGCAGCGGCAAGACCACGCTGCTGGGCCTGCTGGGCGGCGTGAACCTGCCTGGGCAGGGCAGCATCCGCCTGCTCGGCCACGACCTCAGTGGCCTCGGCCAAGGCGCGCGCGATCGCTTCCGGGTCGACCACACCGGTTACATCTTCCAGCAGTTCAATCTGCTGCCGTTTCTGTCGGTGCGCGAGAACGTCGAACTGCCGTGCCGCTTTTCGCCCAGCCGAGCCACACGTGCGGCCGAACGCCATGGCAGTGTCGACCAGGCGGCCGCCACACTGCTCGCCCACCTGGGCCTGGGCGACCCCGCCCTGCTTGCCCGCCGCGCCGACAGCCTGTCGATCGGCCAGCAGCAACGGGTTGCCGCTGCGCGGGCATTGATCGGCCAGCCGGAACTGGTGATTGCCGACGAGCCGACCTCGGCACTCGATGCCGACACCCGTGAAGCGTTCATCCGCCTGTTGTTCGACGAGTGCCGGGCAGCCGGCGCCAGCCTGTTGTTCGTGAGCCACGACCAGAGCTTGGCACCGCTGTTCGACCGTCACCTTTCCCTGACCGAACTCAACCGCGCCGCCAAGCCCCGGGAGGCCTGATGTACCTGCTTCGTCTTGCCCTGGCCAGCCTGGCCAACCGCCGTTTCACCGCGTTTCTCACCGCCTTTGCCATCGCCCTGTCGGTGTGCCTGCTGCTGGCCGTGGAGCGGGTTCGCACCGAGGCCCGCGCCAGCTTCGCCAGCACCATCAGCGGTACCGACCTGATCGTTGGCGCCCGCTCTGGCTCGGTGAACCTGTTGTTGTATTCGGTGTTCCGCATCGGCAACGCCACCAATAACATTCGCTGGGACAGTTACCAGCACTACGCCCAGGACCCACGGGTAAAGTGGGCCATCCCCATCTCGCTGGGCGACTCGCACCGCGGCTATCGCGTGATGGGCACCACGGGCGACTACTTCAACCACTACCAATATGGCCGTAGGCAGCACCTGGAACTGAGCCAGGGCCGTGCCTTCGCCGATGACCCGTTCGAGGTGGTACTCGGCGCCGAAGTGGCCGAGGCATTGCACTACAAATTGGGCGACAAACTGGTGCTGGCCCATGGTGTGGCGGCGATCAGCCTGGTCAAGCACGACGACAAGCCGTTCACCGTGGTCGGTGTGCTCAAGCGTACGGGTACACCGGTCGACCGCACCCTGCATATCAGCCTGGGGGGTATGGAGGCCATCCATATCGACTGGCACAACGGCGTGCCCGCCCGTGGCGCGGGACGCATCAGCGCCGAACAGGCCCGCAGCATGGACCTGCAACCTGCCGCCATCACCGCGTTCATGCTTGGCCTGAACAGCAAAATCGCCACTTTCAGCCTGCAACGGGAAATCAACGAGTACCGCAACGAACCCTTGCTGGCGATCTTGCCGGGGGTCGCCCTGCAGGAGCTTTGGAGCCTGATGGGTACCGCAGAGCAGGCGCTGTTCGTGGTCTCGCTGTTCGTGGTGCTGACCGGGTTGATCGGCATGCTCACGGCGATTCTCACCAGCCTCAACGAGCGCCGGCGGGAAATGGCGATACTGCGGTCGGTCGGCGCCAGGCCGTGGCACATCGCGGGGCTGCTGGTACTGGAAGCGCTGGCGCTGGCTACAGTCGGGATCGCGGCCGGGCTTGGGTTGCTATATGCGGGTATTGCCTTGGCCCAGGGGTACGTACAGGCCAACTACGGTTTGTACCTGCCGCTGGCCCTGCCGAGCGCTCACGAATGGACCTTGCTGGCTATCATCCTGGGCGCCGCGTTGCTGATGGGCAGCGTACCGGCCTGGCGCGCCTATCGGCAGTCGCTGGCCGATGGCTTGTCGATCCACCTCTGAGAGCCTGCAATGATCAAGAACCTCACCGCCTTCTTCGCGGGCAACCCCGCTCCCACAAGGCTCGCCACAGGCGTCAGACCTTGTGGAGTACCTGTGGGAGCGGGCTTGCCCGCGAAGAGGCCAGCCCTGCAGACGCTGCTGATCCTGCTTCTGACAGTGGCGCTGCCATTGTGGGCCGCCGAGCCCCGCGAACTGGACTGGCCCGCCCTCATCCCGGAAGGCGCGCCGGTCATCCCGCCGCAGCTCGCGCCGCTGCACGACCTGTCGCAGCTCAGCAATGCCCTGGCCGCCGAATCGGCGCCCGCCGCCCGCCAGCAGGCGCCGGACGCCCCGGTGGTGAAAAGCCTCGATGGCCAGCAGATCAAGCTGCCCGGCTACATTGTGCCGCTGGAGGTCAGCGAAGAAGGCCGCACCACCGAGTTTCTGCTGGTGCCCTACTACGGCGCCTGTATCCACGTGCCGCCACCGCCCTCGAACCAAATTGTGCATATTGTCAGCGAGATGGGCGTGCGCGTCGAAGACCTCTACCAGCCCTACTGGATTGAGGGAAAGATGCAGGTTAGCGCCTCCAGCAGCGAACTGGCCGACGCCGGATACCAGATGGAAGCCGAGAAAATATACGCTTATGAGCTCAAGTGAGAACTGTTTCGGATTCGTTACGACGCTTCTTTGAGCTGGGTCAAACTTTCCGTTTAGACGCATCCGTACCATTGGACTACTCAATTACTAATGTCCTCTGGGAGCTTCCATGAACAAGTCCTTGCTCGGCGCCTCGCTTGTGGCCCTTGCGCTCGTCGCCCCTGTCGCGCACGCCTACCAGGCGGGCGATATGATCCTGCGCGCCGGTGCCATCACTACCGCGCCGAACGAAAGCAGCGGCGACCTCAAGTTCGATGGCAACAAGGTGTCGGGTACCAAGGCGACCCTGGACAGCGACACCCAGCTGGGCCTGACCTTCGCTTACATGCTCACCGACCATATCGGCCTGGAGCTACTGGCGGCCACCCCGTTCAAGCACACCGTTGGCGTCAAGGGCCTGGGCGGCGGCCTGGACGGCAAACTGGCCGACATCAAGCAACTGCCACCGACCCTGTCGCTGCAGTACTACCCGATGGCGCCAAACTCCCGGTTCCAGCCGTATGCCGGTGTGGGCATCAACTACACCCTGTTCTTCGATGAAGACCTGAGCAGCACGCGCAAGCAACAGGGCTTCAGCAACCTCAAGCTGCAGGATTCGATCGGTATCGCCGGCCAGCTGGGCATGGACTACATGCTCACCGACAACCTGCTGGTCAACGCCTCGGTCTGGTACGTCGACATCGACACCAAGGCCAGCGTCAACGGCCCGACCGCGCTGGGCTACAGCAAGACCAAAGTCGACGTCGAAGTCGACCCGTGGGTCTACATGGTCGGCCTTGGCTACAAGTTCTGATCCCTGGCAGGGAGTGCGGCCACGGCCGCGCTCCCTGTGTTCGACCACAGCCAGCAACCCAGGGCTGTCGCGCTGATCCCCGCCCCCAACCCGCACACCGCCGCCCATCCCCACCGGGCATAGACCCAGGTCGCCAGCACCGCGCCCAGGCCGCTACCCAGTGAATAACAGCACATGTAAGCGCCAATCAGCCGGCTCGCCAGCGCGCTGCGCCCCGCCAGCAACAGGCTTTGGTTGGTGACATGCACCGCCTGCACGGCAAAATCGAGCAACAACACGCCCAGTAGAAACGCCAGCAGAGAATGCTCGACGAACGCCGTCGGCAGCCAAGACACCGTCAGCACGCCCAGGGCCAGGCCGGTGGTACGTTCGCCCCGACCTTGGTCGGCCAAACGACCCGCGCGGGAAGCCGCCAACGCCCCCGCCACACCCGCCAGGCCAAACAGACCGATCTCGGTATGGCTGAGTGCCAGTGATGGCGCACTCAAAGGCAATACCATGGCGCTCCACAGCACACTGAAGGCGGCGAAGATCAACACGCCGTACAACCCTCGCTGGCGCAATAGAGGGTCCTGCCTGAACAAGGCGAACAGCGAACCAATCAGTGCCAGGTAACCGGGCCGATGTGTCGCAGGCCGGGCGCCAGGCATGCCCTTGCAGAGCAGGCCGGCCATCATCACCAGTACCCCGGCCGCAGCGAAATAGACAACCCGCCAGCCTGCCACGTCGGCAACAAAGCCGGATACCAGGCGCGCCAACAGAATGCCCAGCACCACCCCGCTGGTGACCGTGCCCACCGCTTGCCCTTGTTGAGCGGGGGTGGCCAGGGTAGCGGCATGCGCCACCATCACCTGCACCATGACGGCCATCAACCCGACCATCGCCAGCGCCACCAGCAGCACCGCCCAGTCCCACGCCATGCCAACCGCCACCAACGCCACGGCCGAGGCGAGTAATTGGCCGACGATCAGGCGCTTGCGGTCGATCAGGTCACCTAACGGCACGATCAGCAGCAAGCCCAGCGCATAACCGGCCTGGGTCGCGCCAACCACCCAGCCGATGCGCTGCTGGCCTACCCCCAGGTCCCGTGCTATCGACTCAAGCAAGGGCTGGGCGATATACACCGTGGCAACCGCCATGGCACAGGTGAGGGCCAGTAAAAGGGTTATCGCGTGGGTCAGGTCGGGTTGTTTTGTGTTCGCGCTGTGCATGGCGTACCCCATCAATCTGGTTTCAAATTAAAACCATATGTGGATTTTTAGCAAATGTGGTTTTAATCTGCAACCAGAACCCTTGAGAGAGCCGTGCAATGCTCGACGAAACGAACGCCCAATGCCCGGTAGCCCGAGCCCTTGAAATACTCGGTGACCGCTGGGCGCTGATGATCTTGCGCGATGCCTTCGATGGCTTGCGCCGCTTCAGCGAGTTTCAGAAGAACCTCGGGCTGGCCAAAAACATCCTGGCCTCACGGCTCAAGTTATTGGTGGAGAGTGGGCTGTTGGCGCTGCAGCCAGCATCGGATGGCAGTGCCTACAAAGAGTACGTGCTGACCGAAAAAGGGCGTTCGGTGTTTCCGCTAGTGATTGCCTTGCGCCAGTGGGGGGAGCGCTTTTTGTTCGAGGCGGGAGAGACGCGATCGGCGTTGCTGGAGCAGGCGACGGGGCAAATCATCGCCCCCCTGCAGGTGCGCGCGCAGGATGGCCGGGTGTTAGGGCCTGACGATTGCCAGCGCAGGGTGGTGCAACACGGGTAAAACAGGGGCCGCTTTGCGGCCCCTGGGGTTTTCAGGCCTTGCCCAGCAAACGGGACAAACCTTCGACCAATGGCGTTGCCTCGGGGAAATCGAACCGCGCCAGCAAACGCTGGTTATCCGCCCGCGAATGGCGAATATCACCCGAGCGTGCCGGGCCATAGCTGATCGCAGGCAGGCTGCCGATTACCTTTTCCAGGGCGGCCAACAATTGATTGAGTGAAGTGGCCTGGTTCAGGCCGATATTCACCGCCCCTTCCTCGACCTGCGGCTGCTCCAGCGCCTGGATCATCACTTGCACCAGGTCCCCCACATAAAGGAAATCGCGGGTCTGCTCGCCATCACCGAACACCGTGATCGGCAGCCCTTGGGTGGCACGCTCGCTGAAGATACTGATCACGCCAGAGTACGGTGATGAAGGGTCCTGGCGCGGGCCGAAAATATTGAAGAAGCGGAAAACCACCGGTTCCAGACCATGCTGGCGGCGGTAGAAGTCCAGGTACTGCTCACTGGCCAGCTTATCCACCGCGTAGGGGGTCAGCGGCGCCTTGGGCGTATCTTCGGCAATCGACTCGCCCTCGCCGTTGTTGCCATACACTGCGGCGCTGGAGGCGAACAGCACCCGACGCACGCCGTGCACGCGCATGGCTTCGCAGACATTGAGGGTGCCGATGAAATTGCTCTGGTGAGTCCTCACCGGGTCCTCGACCGAAGCCTGCACCGACGCCACGGCCGCCAGATGCACCACCGCGCTACAGCCAGCAGCCGCACGGGTGACCAGACCGGCATCGGCGACATCGCCTTCGATCAGCTCCAGGCGTGGATGCGCGATCTGCAGGTTGTCCCGCCTGCCGGTGGACAGGTCGTCGAGAATGCGTACGGCGTAACCTTTGTCCAACAGCGCATCGCACAGGTGAGAGCCGATGAAGCCGGCACCGCCGGTGATCAGGATGGGGGCATCAGCCATGGCGGTAGAAACGGTCCAGTAGGGGCGGCAGGCCGGCGCGCCAGGCGCGCGGCTTGATACCGAAGGTGTGAAGAATTTTCTTGCAGGCCAGCACCGCGTGCTGTGGCTCTTCGCTGGCATCCGGCCGAGCGGCATGGGCCTGCGGCGTGGGCGCCTGCACCGCCAGCTGACGGTACTGGCCGGCCTCGGTGAGAATCGCCTGCCCCAGCGCCAGCGGTGTGGTCGCCTCGTTGCCGGCGTAATGGTAAGTGCCCCACAGCGGCGCGCTGCAATCGAGCTGCTTGAGCACCGACAGGATCACCCGGGCAGCATCGTCGACTGGCGTGGGGTTGCCGCGCCGGTCGTCCGCCAGCAGCAGTTCCTGGGGTTGTTCGGCACGGGTGAGGAAACGGCCCAGCGCACCATCGACGCTTTCATCGAGCAGCCAGCCAAAGCGCAGCAGCACGTGTTGTGGGCACGTCGCCCGCACGCTCTGCTCGATACGCCACAGGGCCTGACCACGCAGGCCCAGCGGCACCGGCTCGTCTTTCTCGCTGTAGGCCGTGGCCCGTGACCCGTCGAACACCCGGTAGCTCGAAGGCTGCACCAGGGTGATCTGGTGGTGCTGGCACAATTCTGCCAGCCGCTCCACTGCCCGCTCTTGCTGGGCCAGACGCTGCTCGCTGACCGACTCGGCCTGGAACCAGTCGAAGTAATAGGCCAGGTTGACCAAGGCATTGGGGCGATGATCGTCAAGCAGCTGAGTGAGGCTGGCCGGGTCCCAGCCGCTCTCGGGCGGGCGCGGTGCCAGGAATGCAATGTCCTCTTCAGCCCCGAGACGAATCAGCGCTTGCCCGAGGGCATTGCCACCACCCAACAGCATTAGGCGCATACGCATAGAGTCAGCAGATCCGGAGAGGTTGATTGAGGGAAAGGGGTCATTTTGCGGTTTCCGGGCGGGGAAGTCCAACCCAGGGCCTAGTGAATACCATGGGCGGTGATGATTTCAAATTTCAACACCACAACCAGCATAATTCCCTTACCTTCAGTCTCAACCTCGATGAGCAAGCCACAGGGCTTAAACCTCAACTAGCCTGCTCTGCGTGGTTCAACTCCGATCACTGGTTCTTATCCGCCAATGGTTCCACGACCTGTTATTCATAGAGGCCAACATGCAAGCACAGTGGGGCACAGATTTTCGTCTGAAATGGCAGTTCAACGAACCCGCCCCTGGCCAAGAAGTATTCATCGAAGAAGCCTTCGGAAACTACCAGCAGCAAGCCCGATTACTGGTCCCTGATCGCGAACGCGCACCTCCTGTGTTTGTCGTCGGGGGCGCGCGCTCGGACTTCACTCGGCTCAACCCACTGCTCTATCGCTTGCAATCCGCAGGTATCGGATCGCTGACTGGCAATCTGTCAGGGCATAGTTTCGCCAGTGAACCGGGTGCGGTTTCGCCCTCACTCGCGACCAACCTCGAAGAGGCGCAGCGTTTTCACCGGCATATTTCGGCTCAATGCCGAACGCTCATTGGCCATAGTCTAGGCGCTGCAATCACACTGAAACTGGCAGCTCAATTGCCGCAAGTGGACAGGCTGGTGTTGATCTGCCCCGCTGTTTATCCAGACCTCGCGCAACGGGTGCCATTCGGCCCGGCCTTCACAGCGGCCATCAGCACGCCCTATGGCTTTCTGGACTGCGACAGCTACGCCTTCCTCAAGCAGTTTCAGGGCAGCGTACTGATGGTGATTGGCGAATACGACGGGCTCAACTCACAGCGATTCGGCAAAGGGCCGGGCACTAGCGCCGGTAACCTGTGGCTTGCCGGCACCGAGCGCTACAGCCCGATTCCTGAAGAAGTCACCCAAGCCCTGATCCGGGCAGTATCACCGGCGCGTTTGCAATGCCTGTTTCTTACAGATTGCGACCATGGCATCGCCGCCCATCTGCGCAGTACCCCGGCAATCGCGGACCAGGTCGCCGACGCGGTGGAAGCGTTCATCCTCGACGATGCGTGACACGTGACGGGCTGACCCTCACTCGATTTCGAATAGCCCATTACTCAATGGCCCCACGCTCAACCGCTCGCGCACGTCGTCATCGATGCGGGGGTCATCCGGCCGGTACAGCTTGACCTGGCGATAGGCATTGATGCGGTTGATCTCCTCACCCAGGTACTCCCACACCACGCGGGTGCAGGCCGGGTTGCGTCGGTCGCCGCTGGAAACCCCCGTCTTCAGGCCGTTCAGGCGGGTGATGCGGCTTTTGAAACTGGGGATGAGGATGGTCTGGCTCATTTCATTGAGGGTCAGCGACTCGTAGTCGATCAGGAACATCCGGTCCTGCAACTGGAACGCCGCACCCAGATAGCGGCATCGAACCTCGGCGTGCAGATCGGTGGCGCTGCTGCGCTCCTGACGCTCCTGGCGCTCGAACAGGAAGCGGCCGCGCTCTTCGCGCAGGTGCACCAGCGACAGCAGGATCGACCCCGGTACTGACATGCAGTTGGAGTACTCGAAGTAGTAACCACAGTAGCGCGACAGGTTGCCGGCGTGCTCATGCAAGGGCCGGAACAGCTCACTGATCGGGTCGGTTGGCTGATCGGCCACTGCCGACACGCGGGCACCGATCAGCCGGGCGAACTGCTCGGGGGGCACATTCAGTTCGTAATCCTCGACACCGAAAAAATCGCCGATGCGCTTGAGGTTGAAAGCCGTCGGACGGCTCTGGCCGCTGAGGTACTTGTTGAACTGCGCGCGGTTGATCGACAGCTGTCGGCAAACTTCCGAGATAGAGCGGTAGTGGCTGCAGGCCAGTTTGAGGTTGGTAGCGAAATGATCGCTCATGCGGGACTTCCAGGTGACGCGAATGACGCAAGTGTAGCATCAAGTCGCATCAACTCAGAACAAAACGCGAAATTGTAACCACTCTTGTCATGGCCAACCATGCGCCCCAACGAATAGCGGTGCGCCTGCCGCCCGCTGTCTTTCCACACGAAGAATAAGAATCGAGGTCATTTCCCAATGCTCGAAGCACTCAACGATTTCCTCTCGGGGAAACTACTCATCGTGCTGATCGTCGGACTCGGCAGCTACTTCACCATTCGCTCGCGGTTCGTGCAATTCCGTCATTTCGCCCACATGTTCAGCGTGTTCAAGGAATCGCTGCACGGCCAGGCAGGCCAGTTGAGCTCGTTCCAGGCCCTGATGCTGAGCCTTGCCGGCCGCGTGGGCGCGGGTAACATCGCCGGTGTCGGCATCGCCGTGACCCTCGGCGGCCCAGGCGCGGTGTTCTGGATGTGGGTCACCGCACTGGTGGGCATGTCCAGCAGCTTCTTCGAATGTACCCTGGCCCAGGTCTACAAGCGCGCCGATGGCGATGGCCTGTACCGTGGTGGCCCGGCCTACTACATTCTGCACGGCCTGAAGCTGAAAAGCATGGCAGTGGTGTTCTCCATTCTGCTGCTGGTCACCTACGGCTTCGCCTTCATGGGCCTGCAGTCGTACACCGTGACCCACTCGCTGCAAAACGCTTTCGGCTTTGCCCCGAGCCACACCGGTATCGCCCTGGCGGTGCTGCTGGCAGTCGTGTTCATCGGCGGCATCAAGCGTATCGCCGCAGTGTCCGACCTGCTGGTTCCGATCAAGACCCTGGCCTACATCGGCGTGACCCTGTACGTGATCGGCACCCAGATCGAGCACGTGCCGGCCATGCTGGAAACCATCTTCAAGAGCGCCTTCGGCCTTGACCCAGCCTTCGCCGGCCTGCTTGGCAGCGCCATCGTCATGGGCGTGAAGCGTGGCGTGTTCGCCAACGAAGCAGGCCTTGGCAGCGCACCGAACGTTGCGGCTGTGGCTGCGGTGAAACACCCGGGCGCCCAAGGCGTGGTACAGGCCTTCAGTGTGTTCCTCGACACCTTCGTGATCTGCACCTGCACCGCGCTGCTGATCTTGCTGTCGGGCTTCTACACCCCAGGCTTTGAAGGGGACGGCATCGTCCTGACCCAGAACTCGCTGGCCGCCGTGGTCGGTGACTGGGGCCGCCTGTTCGTCAGCGTCGCCCTGTCGTTGTTCGTGTTCACCTGCATCCTCTACAACTACTACCTGGGCGAAAACAGCCTGCAGTTCCTCAGCCGCAACCGCGTGGTCCTGCTGGCCTTCCGCGCTGCAGTACTGGCACTGGTGGTATGGGGTTCGGTACAGGACCTGTCGACCGTGTTCGCCTTCGCCGACATCACCATGACTTGCCTGGCCTTCGTCAACCTGGTCGCCCTGGCCTTGCTGTTCAAGGTCGGCCTGCGCGTAATGCGCGACTACGACGAGCAGCGCAAAGCAGGCATCAAGCAGCCTGTGTTCGATTCTGCGAAGTTCGCCGACCTGGACCTAGACCGCGATGCCTGGCCTGCCAATCCGCAGGCGGAAACAGCCACTGACAAAGCCGTTGGCCAAGCCCAGCCGCAGCGCTGATATCCTCCCCTGCCCAGCCGCCCCACCCGTGGGCGGCTCTTCTTTCTCCGCTCACCGCTACGGATGTTCTCCATGCGCGCAGTAAAGAATCTTCTCGTCCTGTACACCGGCGGCACCATCGGCATGCTCGAAACCCCTGAAGGCCTGGCGCCAGCGGGCGGTTTTGATGCGCGGATGCGCGAGCACTTCGCCCAACTGACCGATGCACCACAACTGCACTGGACACTGCAGGAAATGAACCCGCTGCTCGACAGCGCCAACATGCAGCAGCACAACTGGCTGGCCATGCGCGATGCCATCGTCCAGGCAGTGGACGTTGCCGGCCATGATGGCGTGCTGGTTCTGCATGGCACCGACACCCTGGCGCACAGTGCCGCAGCGTTGTCGTTCCTGCTGCTTGGCTTGCCGGCACCGGTGCTGCTGACCGGCTCAATGTTGCCGGCCGGTGCACCGGGCAGTGATGCCTGGGACAACCTGTGCGGCGCCCTGCGCCAGTTCGAGCAGGGCCTGGAAGACGGCGTGCAGCTGTACTTTCACGGGCAGTTGCTGCACGGCTGCCGGGCTTCGAAACTGCGCAGCGAGGCCTTCGATGCCTTTGCTGCCCTGCCGCGTCATCGCGACAGTGAGCGTGCCAGCGCCCTTCCCGCCGAGCTTGGCTACACGCACCCGCGCCAGCCGGTCAACCTGGCGGTGATGCCGGTGTTTCCTGGCTTGCAGGCCGAGCATCTGCGGGCACTGCTCGACAGCGGCGTGCAAGGGTTGCTGCTGGAGTGCTACGGCAGCGGCACCGGCCCATCGGATGACCAGGCATTGCTGGACGTGCTGCAGGCCGCTCGCCAGCGGGGTGTGGTGCTGGTTGCAATCAGCCAGTGCCCGGAAGGGTCGGTGGTGTTCGATACCTATGCAGCAGGTAACCGCCTGCGTGGCGCTGGCCTTGTCAGTGGCGGCGGCATGACCCGTGAGGCGGCGCTGGGCAAATTGTTTGCGCTGCTGGGGGCTGGGTTGGGGGCAGAAGCTGCAGAGCAGTGGTTTGCACTGGATCTGTGTGGTGAGCGGGCTTAAGCGTCGCGCTTTCGGGCCTCTTCGCGGGCAAGCCCGCTCCCACAATGTGGGTGTCGCAGTTCATCCTTGAAAAGAGAGGCCTGGACTGCGGCAGGAAGTGGCGGAAGGCAGCGGGAGTCGAACCTGCCCGGGAACGGCTGCCGTCCCCAACCGGGTTTGAAGCCCGGCCGCGCCACCGGGCGCGATTGCCTTCCTTGAACTCAGTGCCTGGCCTGCTGCTGGGCCAGGGCGCTGTCGGCGCGGATGTAACGCTGATCGGCAACCCTGCGGGTCAGGCCGATGCGGTCGAAGTACTCGAGAATCTGCACACTGCGCTTGCGACCGATGCCCAACATATCGCGAAACGCTGCCACCTGCACTACCGACGCTTCACTTGCCTGGCCAAGCAACAACGCGGCCATGTGCTGCACCGTCGCTGCAGGGTAGAACAGATCACGCACCACCTGGTGCACCACCCCCAGCCTGGCCAACTTGCGCAACAGCAGGCGGATATCCGCCTCGGCGCAGCCCGCTTCGTTCGCCAAGGTCCTGACCCAGGGTGGATCGTACTGCCCCTCCAGCAAACGTGGCTCCAATCGCGCCCACAAGGCGTTATCGGCCTCACTCAACTGCACCTTGTGATCGGGTAGATGCAACCAAGGGCCGCTGCTGGAAACCTGCCCCTCATCGAGCAACTCATCCAACAGGCTGACGAACGCCGGACGCTCCAGCGCCAAGGCCGCAAAGCGTCGCAAGCGGTCGCGATCCGGGCCGAGCTGGTCGGGTTCCTGCTGGTGAAACAGCGCCAGTTGCTCCAGCAACTGTTGCTTCAGCGCGCCCCACGTCGCGCGAGCAAACAACAACGGCCCCTGACGCGTGGCAATCACCACGACATTCGCCGGCAACTGCCAGCCCGCACGCAAGCGATTGAACTGCCGCTCCAGCCGCTGCGGGTCGAGCCCGGCGGGCGCGGTGTCCAGCAAGGCGGGTAACGCCTGCTCCAGGTCCTCGGCATCACGCAGCACCTGGAGCTGACACAACCGCGCCTCACTACGGCGCTGCCGACTCGGCGCAAACGGGTCAAGCACCCGCCCGCCCCCCAGCGTGCGCTGGGCGCGCTGATCGCGCAGCACTAGCCGGTCGCCATGCACGGCTTGCAGCGGCGCGTTGAGTAACAACTGGGCAAACATGCGCTGGCCTGCCAGCAGCACCTCACCTTCGAGCAACGCCACGCGGGCGGTCACATCCTGGGTGCCAAGATGGACGTGCACAGCGCTGAAGTGCTCGAACGGGCGGGGTTCACCGGCAAGCAGCGTCAGTTCGATATCGACCCGAACGCTGGGCGCGTGCAGCCACTCGGGCACCAGCCAGTCACCCCGGTGCACCTGCTCGACCGCCAACCGCTCGGCGGCGATGTTCAACGCCACCCGCTGGCCCGCTTCGGCCATCAGCGCTGCTTGGTTCTGCGCATGCAGGCCGCGCACCCGCACAGGTTTGCCTGCCTTGCCCAACAACAAGGTATCGCCCGCACGGACCTGGCCGGCCAATGCCGTGCCGGTGACCACCACGCCGGCACCGGATACGGCAAAGGCGCGGTCGATGGCCAAACGAAAACCGCCGCGCACGCTGCGCTGCCGCACGCGCCCTTGAGCCTGCAACAGCGCCTGGCGTAACGCATCCACCCCCTCGCCCGTGATGCTGGACAGTGCAAATTGCGAGGCCCCTGCATAAGGCCCCGGC
Source organism: Pseudomonas sp. E1MeOHC2 (assembly GCF_058745025.1). Classification (NCBI taxonomy): domain Bacteria; kingdom Pseudomonadati; phylum Pseudomonadota; class Gammaproteobacteria; order Pseudomonadales; family Pseudomonadaceae; genus Pseudomonas; species Pseudomonas sp. E1MeOHC2. The sequence continues at coordinate 2,972,413 of NZ_CP196675.1, read as the reverse complement.
GCCAGCAGCGCGGCAATCTGCGCCTGCACCTCGGCCAAGCGCGACGGCTCTACCCGGTCGCACTTACTGACTGCCACCAGCGCCTGAGGGATGCCGAGTAACTCGATGATCGCCAGGTGCTCACGGGTCTGCGGCATGACGCCGTCGTCCGCCGCCACCACCAGTAACACCAGGTCGATGCCGTGGGCCCCCGCCAGCATGTTGTGGATAAAACGCTCGTGGCCAGGCACATCGATAAAGCCAGTCAGTGGCGCGCCTGTGGCCAGCGCTGCATAGCGGTAGCCCAGATCGATGGTCATGCCGCGCTCGCGCTCTTCCTGGCGATGGTCGCCAGCCTGCCCGGTCAAGGCCCGGAGCAGAGCGGTCTTGCCGTGGTCGATATGGCCCGCAGTGCCGACAATCACTGCACAGGCCCCAGCTGCAGGGCCGGCAGTTGCGCCAGCCACTGGGCTTCGTCATCCAACTGGCGCAGGTCGAGCCACAGCGCATCGCCGTCGATACGCCCCAGCACCGGCACCGGCAACTCGCGCAAGGCGCGCTCCAGCACATGCAGGCTACGCCCGCGCAGCTTCTTCGATACCTGCGGGCGCAGGCACAGCGCGGCGCTCGGCAGGCGAGCTACCGGCTGGCTGCCGCTGCCGATCATGCCCAGCGCCGGCTCCACGCTGACGGCCCATTGAGTGTCGAGATGGGCCCTGAGTTCGGGTGCCAGGCGCTCGGCCTGGGCCTGGATATCGGCCTGGCTGCGGGTCAGCAGGCGCAGGCTGGGCAGGCGCTCGGCCAGCCGGTCCGGGTTGCGGTACAACGCCAGCACCGCTTCGAGGGCGGCAAGGGTGAGCTTGTCGACGCGCAGTGCGCGTTTGAGCGGGTTCTTCTTGATCTTGGCGATCAGGTCTTTGCGCCCAACGATGATCCCAGCCTGCGGCCCGCCAAGCAGCTTGTCGGCGCTGAAGGTCACGATATCGGCGCCGTCGGCCAGCGCCTGGCGCACGGTCGGCTCGGCCGGCAGGCCCCAGCGGGTCAGGTCGAGCAAGCTGCCGCTGCCCAGGTCTTCGAGCAGCGGCAGTTCATGTTGATGGGCGATGCACGCCAACTCGGCGGTAGGCACCTGGGTGGTGAAGCCCTGGATGCTGTAGTTGCTGCAATGCACGCGCATCAACAGGCCAGTGCGCGGGCCGATGGCGGCTTCGTAGTCACGGGCGTGAGTGCGGTTGGTCGTGCCGATTTCGTGCAGGCGCACCCCAGCGCGGGCCATGATGTCGGGGATGCGAAAAGCACCGCCGATCTCGATCAGCTCGCCACGGGAGATGATGCCCTCCTTGCGCGCGCCCAGGCTGTTCAGCGCCAGCAGCACGGCCGCTGCGTTGTTGTTGACCACGGTGACGGCTTCGGCGCCGGTCAGCTCGCGGATCAGGCCTTCGATCAGGTCGTCACGGTCGCCGCGCTTGCCGGTGGCCAGGTCGAACTCCAGATTGAGCGGGTAACGGGCGGCGGTCTGCATGGCTTCGATGGCCTCTTCCGGCAACAGCGCGCGGCCGAGGTTGGTGTGCAATACAGTGCCGGTGAGGTTGAACACGCGGCGGACCTGGCTGCGTTGCTGGCTGGCCAGGCGCTCGCCGGTGCGGCCGAGCAGCACTTCGGCGGCCAGTTCGGCGGAGCTGAGTTGGCCCTGGCGGGTGGGTTCGCGCAGGTCGTCGAGCAGTTGGCGCAGGGTGGCGAGCACGGCGTCGCGGCCATGGCGGTCGATCAGCGGGAGGCAGGCTGGGTGGCGCAGGAGGGTGTCGATGGAAGGCAGGCGTGGGGTGTCGTTGGCGAGGCTTGAAGACATCAGGTACTACCCTTCAGCTGATCCGTTGTCTGTTCTGGCCCTTTCGCGGGCAAGCCCGCTGCCACAGGCTTTGCACAGGCCTTGAAGCTGGTGTACCTGTGGGAGCGGGCTTGCCCCGCGAAGGGCGCGACTCGACTTGCAGTGTAGACACTCACCCGCCACCCGGCGCCAGCATCAGGTTCGGCGCCAGCCGGTGAAACCCCTCCTCATCCAGCCGGATATCCAGCGCCAGGCTGGCCAGGTCATCAGCCAACGGCTCGGCTGCCGCATCGTTCTCCAGGTAACTCTGCTTCAGGTAGCTGTCGCACTCCGGGCAGCACTCCGCCCGCAGCGGCGCCTTGCCCGGCGCATGGCGGTCATCCTCCAGGCTGGTATAGCGCAGCCCCTTGCTCGACGCGCAGTACACGCACTTGACCCGCACCACGTGCCATTCGCAGGCACACAGCGAGCAGGCCAGATACCGTAGGCCGTTGTGCTTGCCGCGGTTACGTACCACCCCGGCCATGGCCTGCGAGCCGCAGGCCGGGCACTGGGCAAGGCTGCCGGAGGGCTTGAGCTCGGTTGCCGGCAGCGCCAGCAGCCAGCTGAACCACGCGGCCTGTAGTGCGGCGCCAAGAAACGGCACCAACGCCGCCGGCACGGCGTCGAACTGCCCGGCGAGCAGCGCGATACCCCATACCTTGCGCTGGCTGTCGTCGCTGTCGCGCAGTGCCTGTAACGCCGTACCTAGTGGGCCGCTGGCCTCTTCATCGAACTGCTCGATCAACGCCTGCATCCAGACCAGCCATGGCCCTTCGCGCACCAGGCTGTCGGCCGCAAGGGGAGGCAAACCATGGCTTATGCACAGGCGCTGACGCGCTTCGGCCACCGGCAAACCACTCGGCGGGTTATCCACAAGTTGCTGCTGGCAGCGACACAGCCACGCGATAAGCCGCAAGTAATCGCCAAGGGCATTGCCCTCGGCCAACCGCTCCAGCCGCTCGGCACGCAGGGTGAACAGGTCTTTGGGCGGTAGGTGCAGAAACGGCGGCGCCACCGCCGACGCTTCGATCTGCCCGGGTTGGAGTATCGTGCTCACGCGCTCATCCTTTTTTACGTCCGTGATCGCCCGGCGTTTTGTCACCGGTCACTTCGCGGTACCACAACTCATGGTGCTTGCGCGCCCAGGCGCGGCTGACCCAGCCATGCAGCATGGCGCCGATCGAACCCTTGATCCAGATACCGGCGTAGATGTGCACAATAATGCTGAGGATGAGCACAAATCCCGCCAGCGCATGGAGCAAGGTGGCCAGGCGAATGGAACCGATATCGAAGAAATGGCTGAAATACGCGCGCCAGATCACCACACCACTGAGCAACAACACCAGCATGCACAACAGCAGCGTCCAGAACAGCAGCTTCTGCCCCGCGTTGTACTTGCCAATGGGCGGCACACCGTCTTCCCGGTTGACCATCACCCGATCGATGCGGCGCAGCCACAGCCGGTCATTGGCGGTAATGAAGTTGGCGCGCCAGAAGCGCACCACCAGGCCGAGGAAGAACACGAACATCGCCACGCCCATGAACGGGTGCAGGATGCGCGTCCACGGCCCGCCGCCGAACAGGTGGCTGAGCCAGAACAGCGCCGGGTGAAACAGCGCCAGCCCGGAAAGCCCGGCCATGACGAACAGAATGGCAACGATCCAGTGGTTGGTCCGCTCGTTGGCGTTGTACCGCAAGATGGGTTTGTTGTCGTTCATGGCCGCTGCTCCCCTTGCCCACCGGGCTGCTTCGGATCGTAGACATGCACCGCCGGGTCCACCTGGTGCACGCTGTCATCAGGCGGTGTGGGGTGCTCATCCTCTTCGACCCGCTGCGGGCCAACTCGCACATAGTGGAAGAACCCGGCCAGCACCGCCGCGCCCATGGCCAGCAACGCCAGCGGCTTGGTAAAGCCCTTCCACAAGCCCACCAGCGGGCTGATCACCGGCTGGTCCGGCAGGCCGGCGTACAACCTGGGCGTGTCAGCATGGTGCAGCACGTACATCACGTGGGTGCCGCCGACGCCATCGGGGTCGTACAGCCCGGCGTTGTCGTAGCCGCGCGACTTGAGGTCGACGATACGTTCGGCGGCATGCACCTTCATCTCATCCTTGCTGCCGAACACAATCGCCCCGGTCGGGCAGGTCTTCACGCAGGCCGGCTCCAGGCCCACGGTCACCCGGTCGGAGCACAGCGTGCATTTGTACGCCTTGTGATCCTTCTGCGAGATGCGCGGGATGTTGAACGGGCAACCGGTGATGCAGTAGCCGCAGCCGATGCAGTGGTCCTGGTTGAAATCGACGATGCCGTTGGCGTGCTTGATGATCGCCCCCGGGCTTGGGCAGGCCTTCAGGCAACCGGGGTCGGCGCAGTGCATGCAGCCATCCTTGCGGATCAGCCACTCCAGGTTGCCGTCGTCGCGCTCGTGCTCGGTGAAGCGCATCAGGGTCCAGGTCTCGGCCGTGAGGTCCTGGGGGTTGTCGTAAGTACCGTGGTTGTGGCCGACCTCGTCACGCAGTTCGTTCCACTCCGAACACGCCACCTGGCAGGCCTTGCAGCCGATGCACTTGGTGGTGTCGATCAGCTTGGCGACTTCCTGCTGCTGGCGTACCGAGGGCGGCACGGTGGTGGTGGCCGAGCGGGCAATGATGTCTTGGCTGGCCATCAGAGTTTCTCCACTTTGACGAGGAACGACTTGGACTCCGGCGTCTGGGTATTGCCATCACCCAGGAACGGCACCAGGGTGTTGGTCAGGTAGCCGTGCCGGGTCGCCCCGGTGAAGCCCCAGTGCAGCGGGATGCCGATCTGGTGAACGGTCTGGTTGTTGACCTGCAGCGGGCGAATCCGCTTGGTCACCACCGCCACTGCATCGATATGCCCACGCTTGCTCGACACCCGCACCCGGTCACCCGCCTTGATGCCCTTCTCGTTCGCCAGCACCTCGCCGATCTCGACAAACTGCTCGGGCTGGGCGATGGCGTTGAGCCGGCAATGCTTGCTCCAGAAGTGGAAGTGCTCGGTCAGCCGGTAGGTGGTCGCCGCGTAGGGGAATTCATCATGGGTGCCGAGGGTGTCCCACACCGAATCGAAGATCCGCCCGGCCGGGTTGCTGGTGGCCTTCTTGTTCTGCGGGTGCAGCGGGTTGATGCCGATCGGTGTTTCGAACGGCTCGTAATGCTCGGGGAACGGGCCTTCGGCCATCTTGTCGATGGCGAAGAACCGCGCCACGCCCTCGGGGTTCATGATGAACGGGTTCATCCCGGCTTCCGGTGGCGAATCGACCTTGAAGTCGGGCACGTCGGTGCCGGTCCAGGCCTTGCCGCTCCACCACACCAGGCGCTTTTTCTCTGGGTCCCAGGGCTTGCCTTGTGGGTCGCAGGAGGCACGGTTGTAGAGAATGCGGCGGTTGGCCGGCCAGGCCCAGGCCCAGTTCTGCACCTGGTGCATGCCGTACGGGTCGCTGTTGTCACGGCGGGCCATCTGGTTGCCCTGCTCGGTCCAGCTGCCGGCGAAAATCCAGCAGCCCGACGCGGTGCTGCCGTCATCCTTGAGCTGGCCGAAGCCCGACAGCTGTTGCCCAGCCTTGAGCACCGCCCCCGTTGGGTCGGTGACGTCGGTCACGGCCCAGCCGTTCATTTCTTTGGCCAGCTCCTCCGGAGACGGCTCTTCAGGGATCTTGTACGGCCAGCTGATGTTCATCAGGGCATCGGGGTAGGCGCCACCCTCGGCCTGGTAGCGTTGGCGCAGGCGCAGGAACAGCTCGCTCATGATGTGCACGTCGGTGCGGGTCTGGCCCGGGCCGTCAGCGCCCTTCCAGTGCCACTGCAGCCAGCGGCTGCTGTTGACCAGCGAACCATCCTCCTCGGCGAAGCAGGTGGTGGGCAGGCGGATCACTTCGGTCTGGATGTTGGCCGTGTCGACATCGTTGAACGGCCCGGCGTTGCGCCAGAACTCCGAGGTTTCGGTGGCCAGCGGGTCCATGATCACCAGCCACTTGAGCTTGCCCAGCGCCGCGGTGACGCGGTTCTTGTCCGGCAGCGCGGCAATCGGGTTGAAGCCCTGGCAGACGTAACCGTTGACCTTGCCCTGGCTCATCATCTCGAACATGCGCAGCACGTCGTAGGCCGGCACATCGAGCTTGGGCAGCCAGTCGTAGCCCCAGTTGTTTTCCGCCGTGGCATTGGCGCCATACCAGGCCTTCATCAGGCTGACGTGGAACTTGCCGTAGTTCTGCCAGTAGGAAAGTTGCCCAGGCCGCAGGGGCTTGGAGGCGCGTTTGTCGATGAAGGCGGCGTAGTCCTGCTCGGCATCGCCGGCCAGGGTCAGGTAGCCCGGCAGCGAGTTGGACAGCAGGCCGAGGTCGGTCAGGCCCTGGATGTTGGAGTGCCCACGCAAGGCGTTGACCCCGCCGCCCGGCATGCCAACGTTACCCAGCAGCAGCTGGACCATCGCCGCACTGCGGATAATCTGCGCACCGATCGAATGCTGGGTCCAGCCCAGCGCGTAGAGGATCGTCATGGTCTTGCCCGGTACCGAGCACGTGGCGATCTCTTCCCAGATCTTCATCATGGCGTCCTGCGGCATGCCACAGGTCATACTGGCGAGTTCCGGGGTGTAGCGGCTGTAGTGCTGTTTCATCAACTGGAACACGCAACGCGGGTGCTGCAGGGTCGGGTCGACCTTGGCGAAGCCGTCCTCACCCAACTCGTAGCCCCAGCCGGACTTGTCGGCGTACACGCGCTTGGCCGCGTCGTAGCCGCTGAACAGCCCGTCCTCGAAGCCGTAGCTTTCTTTGACGATGAACGACACGTCGGTGTAGTTGCGCACGTACTCGTGCTGGATCTTGTCAGTGCTGAGCAGGTAGTTGATCAGCCCGCCCATGAAGGCGATGTCGCTGCCGGTGCGGATGGGCGCGTAGTAGTCCGCCACCGAGGCGGTACGGGTAAACCGCGGGTCGACCACGATCAGCCGCGCCTTGTTGTGCGCCTTGGCCTCGGTCACCCACTTGAAGCCGCACGGATGCGCTTCTGCTGCGTTGCCCCCCATCACCAGGACCAGATTCGCGTTGGCGATATCGGACCAATGGTTGGTCATGGCACCACGGCCGTACGTCGGGGCAAGACTTGCCACCGTCGGGCCATGTCAGACACGTGCTTGGTTATCGAACCCCAGCATGCCGGTTGCGCGGACGACCTTGTGGGTCAGGTAGCCAGCCTCGCTGGAGGCGGCGGAGGCAGCGAGAAAACCGGTGGTGAGCCAACGGTTGACGGTGTGCCCCTGGGCGTTTTTCTCGATGAAGTTGGCGTCGCGGTCCTGCTTCATCAGATCAGCGATGCGGTCGAGCGCTTCGTCCCACTCCACCCGCACCCACTCGTTGCTGCCTGGCTTGCGCACTTGTGGGTACTGCAGGCGGCTCGGGCTGTGGATAAAGTCCAGCAGGCCCGCGCCTTTCGGGCACAGGGTGCCGCGGTTGACGGGGTGGTCAGCGTCGCCTTCGATATGGATGATGCTCTGCTTGACGTTCTTGCCCGCATCGCCCTGGCTGTACATGATCAGGCCGCAGCCGACCGAGCAGTAGGGGCAGGTGTTGCGGGTTTCGAGGGTGTGCGCCAGCTTGAAGTGACGCACCTGCTCGGCGAATGCCGGCGTCGGGGCCATGCCCAACGCCGCCAGGCTCGAGCCTCCAAGGCCGACGGCGGCGACCTTGAAGAATTGCCGACGGTTAAGGTCCATCGTGCACTCCTGATCAGGTTTTGAGCACCTGGCACGTGGCCGGCGCCTCTAAGTCATCACGGCGGTGGCACAGAAGCTGGCCACCAATGAATAACTGTAGTCAAAGAATCCCGATCAGGAGTGACGCCCACACCTGCCTATCCGGCGGACGCCCCTTCTCGCGGCAGATTGCGCACCACATTCAGCGCCCCACTGCTTTGCGCCACCGGCATGATCTCGATGGTATTGATGTTCACATGCGCGGGCTGGTCTGCAATCCACGCCACCGTGGCAGCGATATCCTCCGGCAGGATGGCCTCTACGTCACGGTACAGCGCCTGCACTGCCTCCAGATCGCCTTTGAGGCGCACCACCGAGAAGTCAGTGCCCGAACACAGGCCCGGTTCGATATTGCTCACCCGAACGCGAGTACCGGCCAGGTCGGCACGCAGGTTCAGGCTGAACTGGCGAACGAAAGCCTTGCTGGCGCCATACACGTTGCCGCCTGGGTAGGGGTAAGTGCCGGCGATGGAGCCTATGTTGATGATCATCCCGCAGTCCGCCGCCACCATCTGCGGCAGGATCTTGTGGGTGACCATGGCCAGGCCGGTGACGTTGGTGTCGATCATCCGCTGCCAGTTTTCGGCGCTGCTGGCCTGGGCGCGATCGACGCCCAGCGCCAGCCCGGCGTTGTTGACCAGCAAGTCGATCTGCAGCGAAGCATCACGGATCTGCTCGACCGCCGCCTCAAGCGACACAGGGTCGGTGACATCGAGGGCCAGGGGGATGAAATTGACCCCAAGTTCACCTTCCAGTGCCAGCAGTTTGTCCATGCGCCGGGCGCCGCCGATCACGCGGTAGCCCTTGGCAACCAGGGTACGACAAATGGCACGGCCGAACCCCGAGGAGGCGCCGGTTACGAATGCGGTTTTCATCAGTTATCTCCGGTTGGGTAAGTCAGACCAGGTACTTCACGCCCAGGCTGGTGAACAGGCACAGCATCGAGAACACCAACACTTTGCGCACCACGTCGTTGCCTTTGCGCAAGGCCAGGGCACTGCCCATGTGGTTGCCGAGAATGTTGCAGGCCACCAGTGGCAGGGCGAGCAGGTACACAACCTTGCCAGCCATGATGAAAGCCACCAGCGCGCCGATGTTGGAGGCGAAGTTGAAGGTCTTGGAGTTGGCCGAGCTGGAGACCAGGTCCATGCGCAGCAGGTAGTGGAAGGCGATGATGAACATGCTGCCGGTGCCGGGGCCGAAGAAGCCGTCATAGAAGCCGATGGTCAGGCAGGTCAGCGGCACCACGGTGTACAGCATGCGCGGTGACAGCTCGCGCTCCTCGACCGGACGGTCCTTGGGGGTGAGGAAGATCAGGATGCCGAACGGGATCAGCGCCAGGATGATCTTGCCCACGGTCTCCTGGGAGATCGACACGATCAGGTGCGCCCCCAGGTAGGCGCCGAGCAACGAGAACGGCACCCCGACCAGCGCCACTTTCCAGACCATCTTGCTGTTGGCCAGGAAGTTGCGAATGGCCGCCAGCGTGCCGAGGGTGCTGACCAGTTTTTCCTGACCAAGGGCCACCTGGGGCGGCATGCCTACCAGCAGAAAACCAGGTACCAGAAACAGCCCGCCGCCGCCGGCAATACTGTCGACGAAACCTGCAATGAACGCGATCGCCCCCAGCATCAGGATCGCCAGCAGCCAGTGTTCCGCCCAGAAAGCGCCTAACAGTTCCATATCGTTACTTCCATCGAGTCATTGAGTGAGATCAGGAGCGCACTTCGTAGAGGTGATCGGCGCGAGCGAAATGCACACGGTTCAGGTCGTTGACCGCGAACAGGCGCAACAACCAGCGGTCGGCACCGTCGTTCTGCGGCTCGAAGCCATCCCGGGCATGCAACACGCGCTGATTCTTGAAAATCATGAAATCGCCCGGCAGCAGCAGGTGCGGCTCATCGAAGCGGCGGGTCTCAAGCACGCCGCGCAGGCTAGCCAGGGCTTGCTCGGCACGCAGGTTCAGGCCGTGGGTGTTCTCGCTGTCGAAACGGCACAACCACTCGCCCGCATTGCCACGTGCCAGCACGGGCAGTTCGGCGGTGCATCGCCGATTGGCGGTGAACGAGTCGGGGCGACGGATTTCGAACTGTGGCAGGCAAAGTTCGCGCACGGTGGCAGAGGGCAGCGACGCCACTACCGCATCGAGGTTGACCAGCGTTGTGCTGATACGTGGGTCGCAGCGCATACCGAAGAACGACAGGTACTCCGGGCAGCAGGATGCCGTGCCCAGGGGTTCGGATGACAACGGCAAGTCCGGGTTGTCGACGTGGTAGGAAAAACGCAGCCGCGAGCCGTGGGAGCTCTTGTGGCTGGACGAGGTGCGCGCCGGGATGACATGGCGGAACAGGCGCCCGTCGTTCTCCCCTTCATAAACGATCGGGTTTATCCCCATCAGGCTCTGCATGGTCAGGCTGACCAGGCAAGCTATTGGCGTGCTGCGCGGGCTGAGTACCCCGGAGTACGGCGTGGGGGGAACGTCACGGTCGCGTGGGCAGTTGCGCACGATCATGCAGGTCAACTGCGGGTCTTCGACGAAACCACGGATCTGCTGACAGAGTGCCTTGCCCAGCACCTCCTGTGCCTGATCCTTGAGCTGAGGGTAGAGCTCTTTGCTGGTTTCGAAATCGAGGGGGGTATTGTTCAGTAAGGTTTGCCAGGCACTTGAGGTAACCCAAGGCAGGCGGATCTCCAGTGAGGTCTGAGGCTCGGCTCCTTGTTGCAGGTGTGCGCTTTCCATTTCGAGTGATATTCCATTGAGCTAGCTTGAGGCCATTCGGTGTCGTGCTAAGCCGGGCAGAGGCGGCAGACGTTGTCTTTTTTTGAAGCCGTTCACAGCTGTGCGATGGGAATGGCGGGGGCATCTCAGGCACCCGCGAATTGCATCGACTCAATCATTGTAATTACAAAAATAGAATCGACTCAATCCATTTCATCAAGAAGGAAGATCATCGATTGAATCGATTCAATCAACTCATTGATTTCAAAAGATTTCTAACAATCAGAATCTGGATACTGGAGGAACAGGCCAAAATCTGCAGAAAACAACACCTTTAGCCCCCTGAGCTTGCGAGCGAAAATCATCTAAATCGATGCAATTTGCCTACAAGAAAACACAATTACTCCTATCCGACCTTTCGTGCTAGGCTTCCGCGTTCTTGCAGCTTTTGGTGCCATTTCTATGTGGGTTCCTCACTACAGCGACCTGGCGCAGCCGGTCTATCTGATGATCGCCGACGCCCTTGAACAGGACATCGGCAGTGGCCGGCTGGTCGCTGGCGAACGCCTGCCGACCCTCAAGGACCTGGCCGAGTCATTGAACGTGACGCCTGGCACCATCGGGCGAGCCTATGACGAAGCAGCCAAACGTGGCCTGGTGGTGGGCGAGGTCGGGCGCGGAACCTTCGTGCTGCAGCAACGCCAGGCACATGCCCCAGCCTCGGCAGCCCGCCCCGCGCCTGCGCCAGCTGAGCGCGAGAGTGGGCAGATCGACCTTTCGATCATCAAACCCAATGACGCTCACATGACTGACTGGTTGCGCGGGGCGATAAACGAGCTGGCCGATTCACCCGATCTGGGCCAGGTGCTCGACTACGTCACCGAGGGTGGCCATGCGACGCACAAGCAGGCCGGAGCGGCGTGGATTCAACGCTGGTTACCCGAAGCCAACTGGCAGCAGGTGGTACTGACCTCAGGTGCCCAGCACGGCCTGTTGGTGGCCATCAGCAGCCTGTCCAAAAGCGACGACGTCATACTGTGCGAGTCATTCTGCTACCCAGGCATCATTTCGCTGGCCCATAGCATGGGGCGCCGACTGCGCGGCGTGGCCATGGACGAACATGGCCTGATTCCAGAGGCCCTGCGCGCGGCGTGCCTGGAGCACCGCCCTTCCCTGCTGGTGTGCGTGACCACCCACCAGAACCCGACCAACTCGATCATGCCCCACGCGCGCCGTGAAGCCATCGCTGCCATTGCCCGCGAGTTCGACCTGTTCATCGTCGATGACGATATCTATGGTTTTCTTGAGCCGGCACCTGGCTACAAGCCTTTGGCGGCCTATGCACCTGAGCGCTCGGTGTACCTGACCAGCCTGTCCAAGAGCGTGCTCCCAGCGTTGCGGATCGGTTACCTGTATGCCCCGCCACAGACCCTCTCGCGGCTCTCGTCGATGGTGCGCAGCAGCGTCTGGATGCCATCGCCGTTGATGGCGCAACTGGCCAGCAACCTGATCAACAGCGGCATGGCCGACCAACTGGTGCAGGTGCAGCAGGACGAAGCAGCCGCGCGCCAGCAAATGGCCCGCGAAATCCTCGGCAAGTACAAGATCCGCAGCCAGCCCAACAGTTTCCATATCTGGCTGGAGCTGCCCGAGGCCTGGACCAGCGACGAATTTGCCAACCTGGCCCGCAACAATGGCGTTACGGTGGTCAGTGGTAGCCAGTTCTTGCCGGAGCGCAGCCATGCCACCTGCGGCGTGCGCATCGCCCTGATGACGCCAAGCCGCGCGGAACTAGGCTTTGCCCTGACCAAGCTGGTCAGCCTGCTGGACTCGCCGGAGCCTCGGCTTTTTTACTAGCGACGGTGATATCCAACACCGGATTCTTGATAGCTGATGACGCCATGCCCGCTTACTGGCGTAGCGGCATCAGCCGTCTGTCTCGGGTCGGCATTAATTTCAGAAGCGGACTACATCCACAAACAACAATCGCCTGCTAGGTTGCCGAAAAATCCTCGACTTCCGCCCGCTTCCCGCTTTCGTCCAGCACGCTTGCAGAACGAAGCGCCGCCCTTCCAGCAACCCCCTATGCGTCACTGCCAGGCTTCACATTACTGGGGGGTGGCCTGCCCATCATGGATGCTAACGGCCAGCATATCGGCGGCATTGGTATCAGCGGCGCAACGCCGGAACTCGACGCGCAATTTGCCCAGGCAGCGCTGGATGGCGATGCATGAACCTGCAACATCAACGCCTCCGTCTCCCGACCATGATCATGTCTTGCACATAAAAAAACCCAGAGCAAATGCCCTGGGTTTCGGTGTAGCAACAACGTTTACCGCTCTGGTCAGAACGGAATATCGTCATCAAAGCTGTCAAAGTCAGCAGCCGGCTGCGGCGCTGGCTGCTGCGGCGCAGGACGCTGTGGCGCCTGCTGCGGGCGCTGGGCCTGCTGACGTGGCGGGGCCTGGTTGTACTGTTGCTGCTGGCCACCCTGGTTGTAGTTGTTGCCACCACCCTGGTTGTACTGGTCGCCGCCACCTTGCTGGTTCTGCGGACGGCCGCCCAGCAGCTGCATGGTGCCGTTGATGTCGACGATGATTTCGGTGGTGTAACGCTTGATGCCGTCTTTTTCCCACTCGCGGGTCTGCAGCTTGCCTTCGATGTACACCTGCGAACCCTTGCGCAGGTATTCACCGGCGATTTCGGCAACCTTGCCGAACAGCGACACACGGTGCCACTCGGTACGCTCGACCTTCTGGCCCGACTGCTTGTCGGTCCACTGCTCGCTGGTAGCCAGGCTCAGGTTGGTCACGGCGTTACCGTTGGGCAGGTAGCGGACTTCGGGATCCTGGCCACAGGTGCCGACCAGAATGACTTTGTTAACCCCACGGGCCATAACGTTCTCCTAGGCTTCGCACGCCGATGAGGCTGGGTTTACCAGACGCTCGAGGGTCGTACGGTCCAAAATTTTCGTATCCAGTTTGATATAGATGGCGGCTTCTTCTGCCACCACAACGGCGTCGGTTACACCCGGCACGGCCATCAGGCGTTCGGTCAACCCGGCTTCCCGGACTGCCTCGGGCGTCAGCGGCATGCGCAGGCTGGTCACATAGGGCGGCTCGTTCATGCGCAATGCGACGACCAGCCAAACGGCACACAGCACCGCGCAACCCAGGAACACCGTGTTCAGCCCACCGTGCTGGAACAACCAGCCGCCAAGGATTCCTCCAAGGGCAGCACCCAGGAACTGGCTAGTGGAGTACACCCCCATTGCCGTTCCCTTGCCGCCCGCAGGCGACACCTTGCTCACCAGCGAAGGCAGCGAGGCTTCCAGCAGGTTGAATGCAGTAAAGAATACCACGGTGCCAATCACCAGTCCGCGCAAGTTGTCAGCCCACTGCCAGAAGAACACCTCGACCAGCAGCAACACACTGACCGCTCCAGCCAGCACGCGTTTCATCTTGCGCTTTTTTTCGCCGTAGATGATGAACGGGACCATTGCAAAAAATGAGATGAATAGCGCGGTCAGGTACACCCACCAATGCTCTTCCTTGGGCAGGCCGCCCCGCTCGACGAAGGCCAGGGGTAACGCGACGAAGCTGGCCATGAGGATGGCATGAAGGATGAAGATACCGATGTCCAGGCGCAGAAGGTCGGGATGACGCAGCGTTGGGCCGAGCGCCTGGCGTGCGACACCCGATTCGCGATGCTGCAAGGTGCTATGGGTGTTGGGTACGACGAAGGCGATCAGCAGAATACCGACCAGGGCAAGTCCTGCCGTGGCCAGGAACAATCCTGACAAGCCGAAGGCACTGGTCAACAGCGGGCCGACGACCATGGCTACGGCGAACGACAGGCCGATGCTCATGCCGATCATGGCCATGGCCTTGGTGCGGTGCTGTTCGCGGGTAAGGTCGGACAGCAGCGCCATGACGGCGGCGGAAATCGCCCCCGCGCCCTGCAGAATCCGCCCGGCGATTACCCCCCAGATAGAGTCGGCCTGTGCCGCCAGCACGCTGCCCAGCGCGAAGATCACCAGCCCCAGGTAGATCACCGGACGGCGGCCAATGCGGTCGGACACCATCCCGAACGGGATCTGCAAGAACGCCTGGGTCAGGCCATAGGCGCCAATGGCCAGGCCGATCAGCGCGGGCGTGGCGCCGGCCAGGTCCATGCCGTAGGTGGCCAGCACCGGCAAGACCATGAACATGCCCAGCATACGAAAAGCAAAGACCAGGGCCAGGCCGCCTGCGGCGCGGGTTTCGCTGCCACTCATGCGCTCGTTGTGGGTGTCGTGCATGGATTAACCTCGTGTGAACCGGCGGCGATTCTATCAGTCCGACAGCTTGACGGCATATACGCGACGCTTTGCCGCGTAATGGCAGCGCGCCGTATACTTCCTTGTTTATGCCCGCCGAGCGAGGCCGCAGTGGACAAGATCCTGATTCGTGGGGCACGTACCCACAACCTGAAGAACATCGACCTGACCCTGCCGCGGGACAAGCTGATCGTGATCACCGGCCTGTCCGGATCCGGCAAGTCCTCCCTGGCGTTCGACACGCTGTACGCCGAAGGCCAGCGCCGCTATGTGGAATCCCTGTCGGCCTATGCCCGGCAGTTCCTGTCGATGATGGAAAAGCCCGACGTCGATACTATCGAAGGCCTCTCCCCGGCCATTTCCATCGAGCAGAAGTCGACGTCGCACAACCCGCGCTCCACCGTCGGTACCATCACCGAGATCTACGACTACCTGCGTCTGCTTTACGCCCGCGTCGGCACCCCGCGCTGCCCGGACCACGACATCCCGCTGGAGGCGCAGACCATCAGCCAGATGGTCGACCTGGTACTGGAACGCCCCGAAGGCAGCAAGCTGATGTTGCTGGCCCCGGTTATCCGCGAGCGCAAGGGCGAGCACCTGGCGGTGTTCGACGAACTGCGCGCCCAGGGCTTCGTCCGCGCGCGGGTCAACGGCAAGCTCTACGAGCTCGATGAGCTGCCCAAGCTGGATAAACAGAAGAAGCACAGCATCGATGTGGTGGTAGACCGTTTCAAGGTCCGCGCCGACCTGCAACAGCGTCTGGCCGAGTCGTTCGAGACCGCACTCAAGCTGGCCGACGGCATCGCCCTGGTGGCGCCGATGGACGATGAAGAAGGCGAAGAAATGATCTTCTCCGCCCGCTTCGCCTGCCCGGTCTGTGGCCATGCGATCAGTGAGCTGGAACCCAAGCTGTTCTCCTTCAACAACCCGGCAGGTGCCTGCCCGACCTGTGATGGCCTGGGGGTCAAGCAGTTCTTCGATACCAAACGCCTGGTCAACACTGAGCTGACCCTGGCCGAGGGAGCGATACGCGGCTGGGACCGGCGCAACGTCTATTACTTCCAGATGCTCGGTTCGCTGGCTGCGCATTATGGGTTCAGCCTGGAGGAGCCGTTCGGCGAGCTGTCGGCCGAACACCAGAAAGTGATCCTGCAAGGCAGCGGCAAGCAGAGCGTCGACTTCAAGTACCTCAACGACCGCGGCGACATCGTCAAACGCTCGCACCCGTTCGAGGGCATCGTGCCGAACCTGGAGCGGCGCTACCGTGAGACCGAGTCGGCCACCGTGCGTGAAGAACTGGCCAAGCTGCTCGGCACCCAGCCCTGCCCCGACTGCCGCGGCACCCGCCTGCGGCGCGAAGCGCGTCACGTGTGGGTGGGCGAGAAAACGCTGCCGGCGGTCACCAACCTGCCCATCGGTGAGGCCAGCAGCTACTTTGGCGAGCTGACCCTGACCGGGCGCCGTGGCGAAATTGCGTCGAAAATTCTCAAGGAAATCTGCGAGCGCCTGCAGTTTTTGGTCAACGTTGGCCTGGATTACCTCACGCTGGACCGCAGCGCCGACACCCTGTCGGGGGGTGAAGCCCAGCGCATCCGCCTCGCCAGCCAGATCGGCGCGGGCCTGGTCGGGGTGATGTATATCCTCGATGAACCGTCCATCGGTCTTCATCAACGCGACAACGACCGCCTGCTGGCCACCCTCAACCACCTGCGCGATCTGGGCAACACGGTGATCGTGGTCGAGCATGACGAGGACGCTATCCGCCTGGCCGACTATGTGGTGGACATCGGCCCGGGTGCAGGCGTGCATGGCGGCCAGATCGTCGCAGAGGGCACGCCCGAGGAGGTCATGGCGCATCCCGACTCGCTGACCGGCAAGTACCTGTCCGGGCGCAAGAAGATCGTCGTGCCGGCCAAACGCACACCGCGTGACAAGAAACTCTCGCTGAAGCTCAAGGGCGCCCGCGGCAACAACCTGCAAAACGTCGACCTGGAAATCCCGATCGGCCTGCTGACCTGCGTCACGGGCGTATCCGGGTCGGGCAAATCGACCCTGATCAACAACACCCTGTACCCCCTCGCCGCTACCGCGCTCAACGGTGCGAGCAGCCTGGAAGCCGCGCCGCACAGCAGCATGGATGGCATGCAGCACTTGGACAAAGTGGTGGATATCGACCAGAGCCCGATCGGTCGTACCCCCCGCTCCAACCCGGCGACCTATACCGGCATTTTCACGCCGATCCGCGAACTGTTCTCGGGGGTTCCAGAATCGCGCTCACGCGGCTATGGCCCCGGTCGTTTCTCGTTCAACGTCAAGGGTGGCCGTTGCGAGGCCTGCCAGGGTGACGGCCTGATCAAGGTCGAGATGCACTTCCTGCCGGACATCTACGTGCCGTGCGATGTGTGCAAGAGCAAGCGCTACAACCGCGAAACCCTGGAGATCAAGTACAAGGGCAAGAACATCCACGAGGTCCTGGAAATGACCATTGAGGATGCCCGCGAGTTCTTCGACGCGGTCCCGGCGCTGGCGCGCAAGCTGCAAACCCTGATGGACGTGGGCCTGTCGTACATCAAGCTGGGGCAGTCGGCGACTACCTTGTCTGGGGGTGAGGCACAGCGGGTGAAGCTGTCTCGCGAGTTGTCCAAGCGCGATACCGGCAAGACCCTGTATATCCTCGACGAGCCGACCACCGGCCTGCACTTCGCCGATATCCAGCAGTTGCTCGACGTGCTGCACCGTCTGCGCGACCACGGCAATACCGTGGTGGTGATCGAGCACAACCTGGACGTGATCAAGACGGCGGACTGGCTGGTGGACCTGGGGCCGGAGGGTGGCTCCAAGGGTGGCCAGATCATTGCCAGTGGTACGCCGGAAGAACTGGCCAAGATGAAGCAGTCTTACACCGGGCACTACCTCAAGCCGTTGTTGGAGCGTGACCGGGCCTGATCTGCCTGTGCATGAAAAAGCCCCTGGTACCGTAAGGTGCCAGGGGCTTTTTCGTGGACTGTGGATAACTTACATCTGCGACTGCAGGTAGTTTTCCAGGCCGATGGCCTTGATCAGACCCTGCTGCTTCTCCAGCCAGTAGGTGTGATCTTCTTCAGTGTCGGCCAATTGCACGCGCAGGATGTCGCGGCTGATGTAGTCCTTGTGCAGTTCGCACAGCTCGATGCCTTTGCACAGCGCGGCACGCACCTTGTATTCGAGCTTGAGGTCAGCTTCGATCATTTCCGGCACGGTGCTACCCACTTCGAGGTCATCCGCACGCATGTCGGGGGTGCCTTCGAGCATGAGGATACGCCGCATCAGCGCATCGGCGTGCTGCGTTTCCTCTTCCATCTCGTGGTTAATGCGCTCATAGAGCTTGGACAGGCCCCAGTCTTCATACATACGCGAGTGAATGAAGTACTGGTCGCGCGCTGCCAGTTCGCCCTTCAGCAACGTGACGAGGTAGTTGATTACGTCCGGGTGACCTTGCATCGCCCTGCTTCTCCATGTGAAAACATCAATGGACATAGTGTGAACCACGATTTGCTCGCGGTCACTGAAAAACGCGCAATTAGATGCAAAAAATCGGTTAAACAGTAGTGATATTCATTGAAAAACCGCCCAAATGAGGGCGGTTCTTCTTATCACTTCGACTTAGGCGAGATAGACGCCCAGCGCCTTGGCAATGCCCTCACCGTAGGCCGGGTCGGCCTTGAAGAAGTACTGCAACTGGCGCTGGATCACATCTTCGCTCACACCGGCCATGGCGCCGGCGATGTTACTGATCAGCAACGCCTTCTGTTGTTCGTCCATCAGGCGGAACAGTGCACCGGCGTGGCTGAAGTAGTCGTTGTCCTCGCGGTGATCGTAGCGATCCGCCGAACCATTCAGGGCCAGCCCAGGCTCGGCATGGCGTGGAGACTGCTTGGGTGCGTCAACGTAGCTGTTTGGCTCGTAGTTAGGCGCGCTGCCGTAGCTGCCAATGGCCATCGAACCATCACGCTGGTAGCTGTTGACCGGGCAGCGCGGTGCGTTGACCGGCAACTGCTGGTGATTGGTGCCCACGCGGTAGCGGTGCGCATCGGCGTAGGCGAACACCCGGCCCTGCAGCATGCGGTCAGGCGACAGCCCGACACCAGGGACCATGTTGCTCGGGCCGAACGCCGCTTGCTCGACCTCAGCGAAGTAGTTGAGCGGGTTGCGGTTGAGCTCCAGTACGCCCACCTCGATCAGTGGATAATCCTTCTGCGACCAGGTCTTGGTCACATCGAACGGGTTCTCGTCACGGCTGGCCGCCTCGGCCTCACTCATCACTTGGATGCATACGGTCCAACGTGGGTAGTCGCCACGCCCGATGGCTTCGAAGAGGTCGCGCTGGGCGTAATCCGGGTCCGTGCCGGCCAGACGCGCAGCGTCGGCAGGGGCGAGGTTCTTGATGCCTTGCTGGGTCTTGAAGTGCCATTTGACCCAGGTGCGCTCACCCGCAGCGCTGAGCAGGCTGTAGGTGTGGCTGCCAAAGCCGTGCATGTGACGGTAGCCGTCCGGAATGCCGCGGTCGGAGAACAGGATGGTAACCTGGTGCAGCGCCTCAGGCGAGTGCGACCAGAAGTCCCACATCATTTGCGCGTTCTTCAGGTTGGACTGCGGGTGGCGCTTCTGGGTGTGGATAAAGTCCGGGAACTTGAGCGGGTCACGGATGAAGAACACCGGCGTGTTGTTGCCAACGATGTCCCAGTTGCCTTCCTCTGTGTAGAACTTGACTGCAAAACCACGAGGGTCACGCTCGGTGTCGGCCGAGCCACGCTCGCCGCCGACCGTGGAGAAGCGCAGGAACGTTTCGGTCTGCTTGCCGACCTGCTCGAACAGCTTGGCGCTGGTGTAAGCGGTAATGTCCCGGGTGACGGTGAAGGTGCCATACGCGCCCGAACCCTTGGCGTGAACACGACGCTCTGGAATGTTTTCGCGGTTGAAGTGGGCGAGCTTCTCGATCAGGTGGAAATCGTCGAGCAGCAGCGGGCCGCGCGGGCCGGCAGAACGGGAGTTCTGATTGTCAGCTACAGGTGCACCGCTGGCGGTGGTGAGAATCTTGCTCATGGGCTCTCCTTATCGGTCTTGAACTGCCGGCTAATCGGCTTGGATAGGAGTATTGACCAGCGGTTGTTTCAGAACAAATTCATTACATGACTTGTATCAATAGAAATTAACAATACCTGCAGACACAAAAAACCGGGCACAAGGCCCGGTTCTTTGTAGCAGACAGAACGTCTTACTCGGCAGCTTCTACAGCACCACCGACTGGACGATCAACCAGCTCGACGTACGCCATAGGCGCGTTGTCGCCAGCGCGGAAACCGCACTTCAGGATGCGCAGGTAGCCGCCCTGACGGGTGGCGTAGCGCTTGCCCAGATCGTTGAACAGTTTGCCAACAGCGGACTTCGAACGGGTACGGTCGAAGGCCAGACGACGGTTAGCAACGCTGTCTTCCTTGGCCAGGGTGATCAGCGGCTCGGCAACGCGGCGCAGTTCCTTGGCTTTCGGCAGGGTGGTTTTGATCAGCTCGTGCTCGATCAGCGACACAGCCATGTTCTGGAACATAGCTTTGCGGTGAGAGCTGGTACGGCTCAGGTGACGTCCACTTTTACGATGACGCATGATTCATTCCTTACCAAACACTACGTTCGGTGATTACGACGATCAGGCGGTCGCCTTGTCGTCTTTCTTAAGACTTGCAGGCGGCCAGTTGTCGAGGCGCATGCCGAGAGACAGACCACGAGAGGCCAGGACGTCCTTGATTTCGGTCAGGGACTTCTTGCCCAGGTTAGGAGTCTTCAACAACTCTACTTCGGTACGCTGAATCAGGTCGCCGATGTAGTAGATGTTCTCCGCCTTGAGGCAGTTGGCCGAACGTACAGTCAGTTCCAGGTCGTCAACCGGACGCAGCAGGATCGGATCGATCTCGTCTTCCTGCTCGACTACGACAGGCTCACTGTCACCTTTGAGGTCGACGAACGCGGCCAGCTGCTGTTGCAGGATGGTCGCAGCGCGGCGGATAGCCTCTTCAGGATCCAGGGTGCCGTTGGTTTCCAGATCAATGACCAGCTTGTCCAAGTTGGTACGCTGTTCAACACGGGCGTTTTCGACCACATAGGCGATACGACGCACCGGGCTGAACGAAGCGTCCAACTGCAGACGGCCAATGCTACGGCTTTCGTCTTCGTCGGTCTGACGGGAGTCGGCCGGCTCGTAACCGCGACCACGAGCTACAGTGAGCTTCATGTTCAGGGCGCCATTCGACGCCAGGTTCGCGATTACGTGATCGGGGTTGACGATCTCGACATCGTGATCCAGCTGAATATCGGCAGCGGTAACCACCCCCGAACCCTTTTTCGACAAGGTCAGCGTAACTTCGTCACGACCGTGCAGTTTGATAGCCAGGCCTTTCAGGTTCAACAGGATTTCAATTACGTCTTCCTGAACACCTTCGATCGCGGAGTACTCATGGAGTACGCCATCGATCTCGGCCTCGACTACTGCACAGCCAGGCATGGAGGACAACAGGATGCGGCGCAGCGCGTTGCCCAGGGTGTGGCCGAAGCCACGCTCGAGAGGCTCGAGCGTGATCTTGGCGCGGGTCGGACTGACTACCTGCACATCAATGTGGCGGGGAGTCAGGAACTCATTTACCGAAATCTGCATGGATGCACCTATTTTCTAGCCCTTACTTGGAGTAGAGCTCGACAATCAGGTTTTCGTTGATGTCGGCAGACAGATCGCCACGAGCAGGAACGTTCTTGAAAACGCCCGACTTCTTAGCAGTATCAACGTCTACCCACTCAACGCGGCCACGCTGGGCGCACAGTTCAAGGGCTTGAACAATGCGCAGCTGGCTCAGCGACTTCTCGCGAACCGCGACCACGTCACCCGGACGAACTTGGTAGGATGGAATGTTTACAGTCTTACCGTTGACGCTGATCGCTTTGTGCGAAACCAGCTGACGGGACTCGGAACGAGTCGAGCCGAAGCCCATACGGTAAACGACGTTATCGAGACGGCACTCGAGCAGTTGCAGCAGGTTCTCACCGGTTGCGCCTTTTTTCGAGGCAGCAGCTTGGTAGTAACCGCGGAACTGACGCTCCAGAACACCGTAGATACGACGGACTTTTTGTTTCTCGCGCAGCTGGGTACCGTAGTCGGACTGACGGCCACGGCGCTGGCCGTGGATACCTGGGGCTGCTTCGATGTTGCACTTCGATTCCAGAGCGCGAACGCCGCTCTTCAGGAACAGATCGGTGCCTTCACGACGAGACAGTTTGCATTTTGGACCAATGTAACGTGCCATTCTTCTGTCTCCTGATTACACGCGGCGCTTCTTCGGCGGACGGCACCCGTTATGCGGGATTGGCGTCACGTCGGTGATGCTGGCGATCTTGTAGCCGCAGCTGTTCAATGCACGAACGGCGGACTCACGACCTGGACCTGGACCCTTGACGTTAACGTCGAGGTTTTTCAGACCGTATTCCAGCGCAGCTTGACCAGCACGCTCAGCAGCGATCTGGGCTGCGAACGGGGTGGATTTGCGCGAACCACGGAAACCCGAACCACCGGAGGTCGCCCAGGACAAAGCATTGCCCTGACGGTCGGTGATGGTCACGATGGTGTTGTTGAAAGACGCATGGATGTGGGCGATGCCATCAACCACTGTCTTTTTGACTTTCTTACGAGGACGAGCAGCAGGTTTTGCCATGTCTATATTCCTGGGCGGTTACTTGCGGATCGGCTTACGCGGGCCCTTACGGGTGCGTGCGTTGGTCTTGGTGCGCTGACCGCGAACCGGCAGACCTTTACGATGACGCAGGCCGCGGTAGCAACCCAGGTCCATCAAGCGTTTGATCTTCATGTTGATGTCACGACGCAGGTCACCTTCGGTGGTGAACTTCGCGACTTCCCCACGCAGGGTTTCGATTTGCTCGTCGCTCAGATCCTTGATCTTAGCGGCTGGGTTTACACCAGCGTCTGCACAGATCTTCTGTGCAGTTGTGCGACCGACACCATAGATGTAGGTCAGCGAGATAACAGTATGCTTGTTATCTGGAATGTTGACGCCTGCAATACGGGCCATTCAGTGGGACTCCAATTGACAGCTACCTACGCCCCGGAAGCCAAGAAATAGGGCGCGAGATAATATCGCTGTAGAAACGAATAATCAACCCAGCAGCACACTAGCTGCTGGGTTTGAAGCAACGATCACACTCAGCCTTGGCGCTGTTTGTGACGCGGTTCTGCGCTGCAGATCACTCGAACGACGCCTTCGCGACGGATGATCTTGCAGTTACGGCACAGCTTTTTCACCGATGCACGAACTTTCATTACCGACTCCTCGAACCTTAGGGGCGTATCAGCGCAGCAAACCGCTGCCACCGTAGCCTTTCAGGTTGGCTTTCTTCATCAGGGATTCGTACTGGTGCGAAACGAGGTGCGATTGTACTTGGGACATGAAGTCCATCACAACCACTACCACAATCAGCAACGAGGTCCCGCCAAGGTAGAACGGCACATTTGCTGCCACCACCAAGAACTGGGGCAGAAGGCAGACGGCCATCATGTAAAGAGCACCGAACATGGTCAAACGGGTCAGAACGCCATCAATGTAGCGCGCCGACTGTTCGCCAGGACGGATACCCGGAATAAAGGCACCGGACTTCTTCAGGTTTTCCGCTACGTCTTTCGGATTGAACATCAGCGCTGTGTAGAAGAAGCAGAAGAAAATGATCCCTGCACTAAACAGCAAGATGTTCAACGGCTGACCAGGAGCGATCGACTGCGAGATGTCCTGCAGCCAGCCCATACCTTCGGACTGACCGAACCAGGCACCCAGCGAAGCCGGGAACAGCAAAATGCTGCTGGCGAAAATGGCCGGGATTACCCCTGCCATGTTCACCTTCAACGGCAAGTGGCTGGTCTGCGCAGCGAAGACCTTGCGGCCCTGCTGACGCTTGGCGTAGTGAACGGCGATACGACGCTGACCACGCTCAATGAACACCACGAAACCGATAATCGCTACTGCCAGCAAACCGATAGCGACCAGGGCGAAAATGTTGATATCGCCTGTGCGCGCAGACTCGAAAGACTGCCCGATTGCTCTCGGAAGACCGGCAACGATACCTGCGAAGATCAACATCGAGATACCGTTGCCCACACCGCGCTCGGTGATCTGCTCGCCCAGCCACATCATGAACATCGCGCCGGCCACGAACGTGGAAACCGCGACGACATGGAAGCCCAGGCCGACAGAAAACGCCACGCCCTGGTTGGCCAGACCAATGGACATGCCAATGGCTTGGACCAGCGCCAGAATAACGGTGCCGTAGCGGGTGTACTGGCTGATCTTGCGACGGCCAGCTTCACCTTCCTTCTTCAACTGCTCCAGTTGCGGGCTGACCGCCGTCATCAGCTGCATGATGATCGATGCCGAAATGTACGGCATGATCCCCAGTGCAAAGATGCTCATGCGCTCAAGCGCGCCACCGGAAAACATGTTGAACAAGCTAAGAATGGTCCCCTCATTCTGCCGAAACAGATCCGCCAGACGGTCCGGATTGATGCCTGGAACCGGGATATGCGCACCTATCCGATAGACGATGATCGCCATGAACAGAAAGCGCAGACGAGCCCAGAGTTCCGACATCCCGCCCTTACCGAGCGAAGAGAGAGCACCTTGCTTAGCCATTTATTCCTCGAATTTGCCGCCAGCTGCTTCGATAGCCGCACGCGCACCCTTGGTGGCTGCGATGCCCTTGATGGTGACTGCGCGAGTAACTTCGCCAGACAGCATGATTTTCACACGCTGAATGTGCTGGTTGATCACGTTGGCATCCTTCAGGGACTGCACGGAGATCACGTCGCCTTCCACTTTGGCCAGCTCGGACAGACGCACTTCTGCGCGGTCCATGGCTTTCAGGGAAACGAAGCCGAACTTCGGCAGACGACGGTGCAGCGGCTGTTGACCGCCTTCGAAGCCCGGAGCGATCGAACCACCCGAACGGGAGGTCTGACCTTTGTGGCCACGGCCGCCGGTCTTACCCAGACCGCTACCGATACCACGACCCGGACGATGCTTTTCGCGACGGGAACCCGGCGCTGGACTCAGATCATTGAGTTTCATCGATTAACCCTCGACGCGCAGCATGTAGTAAGCCTTGTTGATCATCCCGCGATTCTCGGGAGTATCCTGGACTTCTACAGTGTGACCGATGCGACGCAGACCCAGACCTTTAACGCACAGTTTGTGGTTAGGAATGCGGCCCGAGACGGACTTGATCAGCGTTACTTTAACGGTTGCCATGATCAGAAGATCTCCTCAACGCTCTTGCCGCGCTTGGCAGCAATGGACTCAGGAGATTGCATGGCTTTCAGACCCTTGAAGGTGGCGTAAACCACGTTCACTGGGTTGGTCGAACCGTAGCACTTGGCCAGGACGTTCTGAACACCAGCAACTTCCAGGACAGCACGCATGGCGCCGCCGGCGATGATACCGGTACCTTCCGAAGCAGGCTGCATGTAAACCTTCGAGGCGCCGTGGGCAGCCTTGGTGGCGTACTGCAGGGTGGTGCCCTTCAGGTCAACCTGGATCATGTTGCGACGAGCAGCTTCCATGGCTTTCTGGATCGCGGCAGGTACTTCGCGCGACTTGCCACGGCCGAAGCCGACACGACCTTTACCATCACCAACCACGGTCAACGCGGTGAAGGTGAAGATACGGCCGCCTTTTACGGTCTTGGCAACGCGGTTAACTTGAACCAGCTTCTCGATGTAGCCTTCGTCGCGCTTTTGATCGTTATTTGCCATAACTTAGAACTCCAGCCCGCCTTCACGAGCAGCATCAGCCAGCGCTTTGACGCGGCCATGGTACTTGAAGCCGGAACGGTCAAAGGCAACTTGAGATACACCGGCGGCTTTCGCACGCTCAGCTACCAGCTTGCCAACCTTAGTGGCCGCGTCGATGTTGCCAGTGGCGCCATCACGCAGGTCTTTGTCCAAGGTCGAGGCGCTTGCCAGAACCTTGCTGCCGTCGGCCGAAATGACCTGGGCATAGATGTGCTGCGAGGAGCGGAACACGCACAGGCGCACGACTTCGAGTTCGTGCATCTTGAGGCGTGCTTTGCGAGCGCGACGCAGTCGAGTAACTTTTTTGTCGGTCATTTGCTAGGCCCTACTTCTTCTTGGCTTCTTTACGACGGACTACTTCGTCCGCGTAACGCACACCTTTACCTTTGTAAGGCTCTGGCGGACGGAAGTCGCGGATTTCAGCGGCCACCTGACCTACCAGCTGCTTGTCGATACCCTTGATCAGGATGTCGGTCTGGCTAGGCGTTTCAGCGGTGATACCGGCTGGCAGTTCGTAGTCCACTGGGTGCGAGAAGCCCAGGGCCAGGTTCAGGATGGTGCCCTTGGCCTGTGCCTTGTAACCAACACCGACCAGCTGGAGCTTGCGCTCGAAGCCTTGGCTTACGCCCTGGACCATGTTGTTGACCAGAGCGCGGGTAGTACCGGCCATGGCGCGAGCTTGCTGGTCACCATTGCGAGCGACGAAACGCAGCTCACCAGACTCTTCGGTAACTTCAACAGACGAGTGAACGTTCAGTTCGAGAGTGCCTTTAGCACCCTTCACCGAAAGCTGCTGGCCGGCGAATTTGACTTCGACACCGGATGGCAGCTTAACGGGGTTCTTAGCGACGCGAGACATGTCTATCCCCCCTTAGAACACTGTGCAGAGAACTTCGCCGCCGACACCGGCAGCGCGCGCAGCGCGATCAGTCATCACACCTTTGTTGGTGGAGACAATAGACACGCCCAGACCGCCACGAACTTTCGGCAGATCGGTGACGGCCTTGTACTGGCGCAGGCCTGGACGGCTGGAGCGCTTCAGTTCCTCGATGACCGGACGGCCTTCGAAGTACTTCAGTTCGATCGACAGGGAGGGCTTGGCTTCGCCACTGACTTGGTAGCCAGCGATGTAACCTTCATCCTTCAGAACTTTGGCAACCGCGACCTTCAGGGTAGAGGAAGGCATGCTTACGACGGACTTTTCAGCCATCTGGGCATTACGGATGCGAGTTAGCATGTCCGCTAACGGGTCCTGCATACTCATGGGCTAGATGCTCCTGATACAAGAATTATTAGCCTTGCGGCTATCACAACCACCCGAGCGGATTGGGTAAAAAACCCAGGCTCAGGTGAGCCGGTCATTCTAGACACAAGGCAGAAACGAAACAAGCCCCATATAGGGGCTTGTTTGTTGGTGAGGTCACCGGCGGTCGGAAGATTGCTCCCCTTGCGCCGGGATCACACCTGCAGCGATTACCAGGAGGCCTTGACCAGACCTGGTACGTCACCACGCATTGCCGCTTGACGCAGCATGTTACGGCCCAGGCCGAACTTACGGTATACACCGTGAGGACGACCGGTCAGGCGGCAACGGTTGCGCAGACGCGCAGCGCTGGCATCACGTGGCTGCTTCTGCAGAGCGACAACGGCAGCGAAACGCTCTTCTGGAGAGGCGTTCAGGTTGACGATGGTCGCTTTCAGCTCAGCACGCTTTTTGGCGAACTTGGCTACCGTGAGCTGACGCTTCAGCTCGCGGTTTTTCATGCTCTTCTTGGCCATTTTCCTACTCCAATCAGTTGCGGAACGGGAATTTGAAAGCACGCAGCAGAGCGCGGCCTTCGTCATCCGAACGAGCAGTGGTGGTCAGGGTGATGTCCAAACCGCGCAGAGCATCGATCTTGTCGTAATCGATTTCCGGGAAGATGATCTGCTCTTTCACGCCCATGCTGTAGTTGCCACGGCCATCGAAGGACTTGGCATTCAGGCCGCGGAAGTCGCGAACCCGAGGCAGGGAGATCGCCAGCAGGCGGTCCAGGAATTCGTACATCTTGTCGCTACGCAGGGTCACCTTGACGCCGATCGGCCATCCTTCACGGACTTTGAAGCCCGCGATGGATTTACGAGCGAAAGTCACGACCGGCTTTTGACCGGTGATCTTTTCCAGGTCGGCAACAGCGTGCTCGATGACTTTTTTGTCGCCGATCGCTTCGCCCAGACCCATGTTCAGGGTGATTTTGGTAACGCGCGGAACTTCCATCACGTTCGACAGCTTAAGTTCTTCCTTAAGCTTGGGAGCGATTTCGTTCCGGTAAATCTCTTTCAGTCGTGCCATGGTCTTCTACCTAGCAGTGTTCAAGCATCAACCGCTTTTTGGGTCGACTTGAAGACACGAATTTTCTTACCGTCTTCTACTTTGAAACCAACGCGGTCAGCCTTGTTGGTTTCGCCGTTGAAGATGGCAACGTTGGAAGCGTGCAGAGGCGCTTCTTTCTCGACGATACCGCCCTGAACGCCCGCCATCGGGTTAGGCTTGGTATGACGCTTGACCAGGTTCACGCCACCGATAACCAGACGGTCATCAGCGAGAACCTTCAGCACCTTACCGCGCTTACCTTTGTCTTTGCCGGCGATCACGATGATCTCGTCGTCACGACGAATCTTTTGCATGTCGGATCTCCTTACAGCACTTCAGGGGCGAGCGAGACGATCTTCATGAACTTCTCAGTACGAAGTTCACGGGTCACTGGCCCGAAGATGCGAGTGCCGATCGGCTCTTGCTTGTTGTTCAGCAGAACAGCAGCGTTGCCGTCGAAACGAATGATGGAACCGTCAGCGCGACGTACACCGTGACGGGTACGGACGACAACAGCAGTCATCACCTGGCCTTTTTTGACCTTACCGCGCGGAATTGCTTCCTTGACGGTTACTTTGATGATGTCACCGATGCCGGCGTAACGGCGGTGCGAACCGCCGAGTACCTTGATGCACATGACGCGACGAGCGCCGCTGTTATCGGCCACATCGAGCATGGATTGAGTCTGAATCATAAAATTTCTCCGACCCCTAGCCCTTAGACTTCAACAGCGCGTTCGAGGACTTCAACCAGTGCCCAGGACTTGGTCTTGGCCAGCGGACGGGTTTCGGTAATCGAAACCTTGTCGCCGATCTTGCACTGGTTGGTTTCGTCGTGCGCGTGCAGCTTAGTCGAACGCTTAACGTATTTACCGTAGATCGGGTGCTTTACGCGACGCTCGATCAGAACGGTGATGGTCTTGTCCATTTTGTCGCTGACGACACGGCCAGTCAGCGTACGGACGGTTTTTTCAGCTTCAGCCATGATCACTTACCTGCCTGCTGGTTGAGCACAGTTTTCACGCGAGCGATGTCACGCTTAACTTGCGAGAGCAGGTGCGACTGCCCCAACTGGCCAGTTGCTTTCTGCATACGCAGATTGAACTGGTCGCGCAGCAAGCCGAGCAGTTGCTCGTTCAGCTGCTGTGCCGATTTTTCACGAAGTTCATTCGCTTTCATCACATCACCGTCCGCTTAACAAAGGAGGTGGCGAGAGGCAGCTTTGCAGCAGCCAGGGCGAAAGCTTCGCGCGCCAGCTCTTCAGAAACACCCTCGATCTCGTACAGGACTTTGCCTGGCTGGATCTGGGCAACCCAGTATTCCACGGAGCCCTTACCTTTACCCATACGAACCTCGAGAGGTTTTTTGGAGATCGGCTTGTCCGGGAAGACACGGATCCAGATCTTGCCGCCACGTTTAACGTGACGGGTCAGAGCACGACGTGCCGACTCGATCTGGCGGGCGGTGAGGCGACCGCGAGCAACAGCTTTCAGGGCGAACTCGCCGAAGCTGACTTTGCTACCGCGCAGTGCCAGACCACGGTTGTGGCCAGTCATCTGCTTGCGGAATTTTGTACGCTTTGGTTGCAACATTTGGCGTACCCCTTACTTAGCAGCTTTTTTACGAGGCGCTGGTGCTTGTGGTTTCAGTTCTTCTTGGCGACCACCAATAACTTCGCCTTTGAAGATCCAAACCTTCACACCGATCACACCGTAAGTGGTGTGAGCTTCGTAGGTGTTGTAGTCGATATCGGCACGCAGGGTGTGCAGAGGCACACGACCTTCGCGATACCACTCGGTACGAGCAATCTCGGCGCCGCCGAGACGACCGCTCACCTGGATCTTGATGCCCTTGGCACCAATACGCATGGCGTTCTGTACGGCGCGCTTCATGGCGCGACGGAACATTACGCGGCGTTCCAGCTGCTGAGCTACGCTCTGCGCAACCAGCATAGCGTCGAGTTCCGGCTTGCGGATCTCTTCGATGTTGATGTGCACAGGCACACCCATCTGCTTGGTCAGGTCCTGACGCAGCTTCTCGACATCCTCACCTTTCTTACCGATAACGATACCGGGACGAGCAGTGTGGATGGTGATGCGTGCTGTTTGAGCCGGACGATGAATATCGATACGGCTTACGGACGCGCTTTTTAGTTTGTCTTGGAGGTACTCACGCGTTTTCAGATCCTTCAACAGGTAATCTGCGTAAGTAGCACCGTCTGCGTACCAGACGGAGGTGTGCTCCTTGACGATTCCCAGGCGAATGCCAGTGGGATGTACTTTCTGACCCATCTGATCGACTCCGTTACTTGTCCGCAACCTTGACAGTGATATGGCAAGACCGCTTGACGATGCGATCAGCACGGCCTTTGGCACGTGGCATGATGCGCTTCAGCGAACGCCCTTCGTTGACGAAGACGGTGGAGACCTTCAGGTCATCAACGTCTGCGCCTTCGTTGTGTTCGGCGTTGGCAACGGCCGACTCGAGGACTTTCTTCATGATTTCAGCGGCTTTTTTGCTGCTGAAGGCCAACAGGTTGAGCGCTTCGCCCACCTTCTTCCCGCGGATCTGGTCGGCGACCAAGCGGGCTTTCTGGGCGGAGATGCGAGCGCCCGACAACTTAGCGGCTACTTCCATTTCCTTACCCCTTAACGCTTGGCTTTCTTGTCAGCCACGTGCCCGCGATAGGTGCGGGTACCGGCGAACTCGCCCAGTTTGTGGCCGACCATGTCTTCGTTCACGAGAACTGGAACATGTTGGCGACCGTTGTGAACCGCGATGGTCAGACCGACCATTTGTGGCAGGATCATCGAGCGACGCGACCAGGTTTTAACTGGCTTGCGATCGTTCTTCTCCACCGCCACTTCGACCTTCTTCAACAGGTGAAGATCGATAAAAGGACCTTTTTTCAGAGAACGTGGCACTGTCGTATCCCTCTAGTTACTTGCGACGACGGACGATCATGTTGTCGGTACGCTTATTACCACGGGTTTTAGCACCCTTGGTTGGGAAGCCCCATGGCGATACCGGATGACGACCACCGGAGGTACGACCTTCACCACCACCATGTGGGTGGTCAACCGGGTTCATGGCAACACCACGAACGGTTGGGCGAACGCCGCGCCAGCGTTTGGCACCAGCTTTACCCAGCGAGCGCAGGCTGTGCTCGGAGTTCGAGACTTCGCCCAGGGTCGCACGGCACTCAGCCAGTACTTTACGCATCTCACCGGAGCGCAGACGCAGAGTCACGTAGACGCCGTCACGAGCGATCAGCTGAGCCGAAGCACCAGCGGAACGAGCGATCTGAGCACCTTTACCCGGCTTCAGTTCGACGCCGTGAATGGTGCTACCTACTGGAATGTTGCGCAGCTGCAGGGAGTTACCGGCCTTGATTGGGGCCAGTGCGCCTGCGATCAGCTGGTCGCCAGCGCTCACGCCTTTAGGGGCGATGATGTAGCGACGCTCACCGTCTGCGTAGCACAGCAGGGCGATGTGAGCAGTACGGTTTGGATCGTATTCGATACGCTCGACAGTGGCTGGGATGCCATCTTTGTCGTTGCGACGGAAGTCGACCAGACGGTAATGCTGCTTGTGACCACCACCAACGTGACGAGTGGTAATGCGGCCAT
The DNA here is from genome assembly GCF_058745025.1 of Pseudomonas sp. E1MeOHC2. NCBI lineage: Bacteria > Pseudomonadati > Pseudomonadota > Gammaproteobacteria > Pseudomonadales > Pseudomonadaceae > Pseudomonas > Pseudomonas sp. E1MeOHC2. Next base: position 2,940,901 of record NZ_CP196675.1, on the reverse strand, counting down.
TGTTGTTACGACCACCAGACTTCGATTTCTTCTCGAGCAGCGGTGCGTGAGGAGCGCCCTTGTGGAGCTCCTTGTTGACCACCTTGACCACGAAACGGCGGCCAGGGGAAGTCGGTTTGCATTTAACGATTGCCATGATGCACCCCTTCCTTACTCAGCACTGCTGCTGAAATCGAGATCTTGGCCTGGCTGAAGGGAGACAATCGCCTTCTTCCAGTCATTACGCTTGCCCAGACCACGTGCGGTACGCTTGGTTTTACCCAGAACGTTAACAGTCGACACGTTTTCAACTTTTACGTTGAACAGGCCTTCGACAGCTTTCTTGATTTCCAGCTTGGTTGCGTCGGTAGCAACCTTGAATACGAACTGGCCTTTTTTCTCAGCCAGAACGGTAGCCTTCTCGGAAACGTGCGGGCCAAGGAGGACTTTGAATACGCGTTCCTGGTTCATCCCAGCAGCTCCTCGAATTTCTTCACGGCCGAGACAGTGATCAACACTTTCTCGTATGCGATCAGACTGACCGGGTCGGAACCTTGAACGTCACGTACATCGACGTGCGGCAGGTTGCGAGCAGCCAGGTACAGGTTCTGATCAACAGCGTCCGAAACGATCAGAACGTCGCTCAGACCCATGCCGTTCAGCTTGTTCAGCAGATCTTTGGTTTTCGGTGCTTCAACAGCGAAGTCCTGAACCACGACCAGACGGTCGCTACGCACCAGCTCAGCGAGGATGGAGCGCAGAGCTGCGCGATACATCTTCTTGTTGAGCTTCTGCGAGTGATCTTGAGGGCGAGCTGCGAAGGTAACACCACCGCCACGCCAGATCGGACCACGAGTGGTACCAGCACGAGCACGGCCAGTACCCTTCTGACGCCATGGGCGCTTACCGCCACCAGCCACGTCGGAACGGGTCTTTTGCTGCTTGGTGCCCTGACGGCCGCCGGCCATGTAGGCCACGACTGCTTGGTGAACCAGCGTCTCGTTGAATTCGCCACCGAAAGTCAGTTCGGAAACTTCGATCGCCTGAGCGTCATTTACATTAAGTTGCATGTCAGTTTCCCCTTAACCGCGAGCCTTGACAGCCGGACGTACAACCACGTCGCCGCCAGTAGCGCCAGGAACGGCACCCTTGATCAGCAGCAGGTTGCGTTCAGCGTCTACGCGAACTACTTCCAGGGACTGAACAGTCACGCGCTCGGCGCCCATGTGACCGGACATTTTCTTGCCCTTGAACACACGACCAGGAGTCTGGCACTGGCCGATGGAGCCTGGGACACGGTGCGACACGGAGTTACCGTGGGTGTTGTCCTGACCACGGAAGTTCCAGCGCTTGATGGTACCGGCGAAGCCTTTACCTTTGGACTGACCAGTAACGTCTACCAGCTGGCCTGCAGTGAAGAGTTCAGCTTTGATCGAGTCGCCAGCCTGGAACTCGCCTTCTTCAAGGCGGAACTCCCAGACACCGCGACCAGCGGCAACGTTCGCTTTAGCGAAGTGACCAGCTTGAGCAGCAGTCACACGCGAAGCACGACGCTCGCCGACAGTGACTTGCACTGCACGGTAGCCATCGGTTTCTTCAGTCTTGAACTGGGTGACGCGATTCGGCTCGATCTCAATGACCGTGACCGGAATGGAGACACCTTCTTCGGTGAAAACGCGGGTCATACCGCATTTACGACCGACTACACCAATAGTCATGTTGTAACCTCATGAGTGTACGGGGCTTTCACCCGCTATGGCCGCCCATTTCAGAGCGTTACACGGACAAGACCGAAGTCTTAGCCGAGGCTGATCTGCACTTCCACACCTGCCGCGAGATCAAGCTTCATCAGCGCGTCAACGGTTTTATCCGTTGGCTGGACGATGTCCAGAACACGCTTATGAGTGCGAATCTCGTACTGGTCACGCGCGTCTTTGTTGACGTGCGGGGAGACCAGAACGGTGAAACGCTCTTTGCGGGTAGGCAGTGGAATTGGACCACGCACTTGTGCACCAGTACGTTTCGCGGTTTCCACGATTTCCTGGGTGGATTGGTCGATCAGGCGATGGTCGAAAGCCTTCAACCTGATTCGGATTTGCTGATTTTGCATTGGATTTCAGACTCCAGGCTGTTCCCAACGGACGCACTACGCCCGCTAAAAGGAGGCGTGATTCTATAGACGGCTCAATTTAGTGTCAACCCAATAAAAAAAACCCCCGCTGAGCGGGGGTTTTTTCAATCGATCGAGTGATTACTCGATGATTTTGGCTACGACGCCGGCGCCGACGGTACGACCGCCTTCACGGATAGCGAAGCGCAGACCGTCTTCCATTGCGATGGTCTTGATCAGGGTGACTTCCATCTGGATGTTGTCACCTGGCATTACCATCTCAACGCCTTCCGGCAGCTGGCAGTTACCGGTCACGTCAGTGGTACGGAAGTAGAACTGAGGACGGTAGCCTTTGAAGAACGGAGTGTGACGACCGCCTTCTTCTTTCGACAGAACGTAGACTTCTGCGGTGAACTTGGTGTGCGGCTTGACCGAACCTGGCTTGACCAGAACCTGGCCACGCTCAACGTCGTCACGCTTGGTACCACGCAGCAGGACGCCGCAGTTCTCGCCAGCACGACCTTCGTCCAGCAGCTTGCGGAACATCTCAACGCCGGTGCAGGTGGTGGTGGTGGTGTCACGCAGACCAACGATTTCCAGCGGATCCTGAACGCGGACGATGCCACGCTCGATACGGCCGGTAACAACAGTACCACGACCCGAGATCGAGAATACGTCTTCGATTGGCATCAGGAACGGCTTGTCGATAGCACGCTCTGGCTCTGGGATGTAGCTGTCCAGAGTTTCAACCAGACGCTTGACAGCGGTGGTGCCCATTTCGTTGTCGTCTTTGCCTTCCAGCGCCATACGAGCCGAACCGATGATGATCGGGGTGTCGTCGCCTGGGAAGTCGTAGGTGGACAGCAGGTCGCGAACTTCCATCTCGACCAGTTCCAGCAGCTCAGCGTCGTCTACCAGGTCAGCCTTGTTCAGGAAGACCACGATGTACGGAACGCCAACCTGACGGGACAGCAGGATGTGCTCACGGGTTTGTGGCATCGGACCATCGGCGGCCGAGCAAACCAGGATCGCGCCGTCCATCTGGGCAGCACCGGTGATCATGTTCTTCACGTAGTCAGCGTGACCTGGGCAGTCGACGTGAGCGTAGTGACGGATCTTCGAGTTGTACTCGACGTGTGCGGTGTTGATGGTGATACCGCGCGCTTTTTCTTCCGGAGCCGAGTCGATCTTGTCGAAATCAACGACTGCCGAACCGAAAACTTCGGAGCAGACGCGAGTCAGAGCTGCGGTCAGAGTGGTCTTACCGTGGTCAACGTGGCCGATGGTGCCGACGTTAACGTGGGGAAGGGAACGATCAAATTTTTCTTTAGCCACGACAGTGAACCTCTTGCCTAAAGGGGATTAGCCTTGTTTTTTAACGAGTGCTTCGACGATGTTCGACGGAGCTTCGGCGTATTTGGAGAATTCCATGGAGTAGCTTGCGCGACCCTGAGACATGGAACGAACGTCGGTTGCGTAACCGAACATCTCTCCGAGCGGTACCTCAGCAGTGATTACCTTGCCGGACACCGAGTCTTCATTACCCTGGATCATCCCGCGACGACGGCTCAGGTCACCCATCACGTCACCCAGGTAGTCTTCCGGGGTTACAACTTCGACCTTCATGATCGGCTCAAGCACCACGCCACCACCCTTCTGGGCCAGTTGCTTGGTCGCCATCGAAGCGGCGATCTTGAACGCCATTTCGTTGGAGTCGACGTCGTGGTACGAACCGTCGAATACCGTGGCCTTCAGGCCGAGCAGCGGATAGCCGGCAACAACGCCGTTCTTCATCTGCTCTTCGATACCCTTCTGGATCGGGGCGATGAATTCCTTAGGAATCACACCACCAACGACTTCGTTGGTGAACACCAGACCTTCGGTGATGTTGCCCTTCTCGTCGACGTCCGGCTCCGAGAAACGGATCCAGCAGTGACCGAACTGACCACGACCGCCCGACTGACGAACGAACTTGCCTTCGATCTCGACGTTGGACTTGGTGATCTTCTCGCGGTACGAAACCTGAGGCTTACCGATGTTGGCTTCGACGTTGAACTCGCGCTTCATGCGGTCAACGAGGATGTCCAGGTGCAGCTCACCCATACCGGAGATGATGGTCTGGCCGGTTTCTTCGTCGGTCTTGACGCGGAACGACGGGTCTTCCTGAGCCAGCTTGCCCAGTGCGATACCCATCTTTTCCTGGTCTTGCTTGGTCTTCGGTTCTACAGCTACCGAGATCACAGGCTCCGGGAAGTCCATACGCTCGAGGATGATCGGCTTGTCGGCGTTGCAGAGGGTGTCACCGGTGGTGACGTCCTTCATACCGATCAGAGCAGCGATGTCGCCTGCCAGTACTTCTTTGATTTCTTCACGCTGGTTGGCGTGCATCTGCACCATACGACCAACGCGCTCTTTCTTGCCTTTGACCGAGTTGATCACCGAGTCGCCGGACTGCAGCATACCCGAGTAAACACGGACGAAAGTCAGAGTACCAACGAACGGGTCGGTGGCAATCTTGAACGCCAGAGCCGAGAACGGCTCGTTGTCGTCGGCATGACGCTCGTCGAAGTCAGCGTCAACCAACTCTTCCTTCGGCTTCTCGATCAGGTCAGGGTGGATACCCTTGATCGCAGGAATCTCGGTAGGAGCAGGCAGGAAGTCGATGACGGCGTCGAGAACCAGGGGAACGCCCTTGTTCTTGAACGACGAACCGCAGACGGCCGGAACGATCTCGCTGGCCAGGGTGCGCGCGCGCAGACCGGCTTTGATCTCTTCGACGGTCAGCTCTTCGCCTTCCAGGTACTTGTTCATCAGCTCTTCGCTGGCCTCGGCAGCCGCCTCAACCATGTTGGAGCGCCACTCTTCAGCCAGCTCCAGCATATCGGCAGGAATTTCTTCCTCGCGATAGGTGGTACCTTTGTCGTCGTCGTTCCAGTAGATAGCCTTCATCTTGATCAGGTCGACCTGACCCTGGAAGTTATCTTCCGAACCGATGGCCAGCTGAACAGGAACCGGGGTGTGACCCAGACGGTTCTTGATCTGACCTACGACGCGCAGGAAGTTTGCACCGGCACGGTCCATCTTGTTCACGTAAACAACACGTGGAACACCGTACTTGTTGGCCTGACGCCATACGGTTTCGGACTGCGGCTCAACGCCGGAAGTACCGCAGAACACAACGACCGCGCCATCGAGTACACGCAGCGAACGCTCTACTTCAATGGTGAAGTCAACGTGGCCGGGGGTATCGATGACGTTTACGCGGTAGTTGTCGTACTGACCAACGGAACCTTTCCAGAAGGTGGTAACGGCAGCGGAGGTAATGGTGATACCCCGCTCCTGCTCCTGCACCATCCAGTCGGTGGTCGCGGCGCCGTCGTGCACCTCGCCCATCTTGTGGCTCAGGCCTGTATAGAACAGGATCCGCTCGGTAGTGGTGGTCTTGCCCGCGTCAACGTGGGCACAGATACCAATGTTACGGTAGCGGTTAATTGCTGTAGTACGAGCCATAAAGCCCTCGCAAAATGATTGATGCTTGAATTAGAAGCGGTAGTGCGAGAACGCTTTGTTGGCTTCAGCCATACGGTGAACGTCTTCACGCTTCTTGACTGCAGCACCTTTGCCTTCAGCAGCATCCAGCAGCTCGCCAGCCAGGCGCAGAGCCATCGACTTCTCGCCACGCTTGCGGGCGTAGTCTACGAGCCAGCGCATTGCCAGAGCATTACGACGGGATGGACGAACTTCAACCGGAACCTGGTAAGTGGCACCGCCGACACGACGGGACTTTACTTCGACCAGCGGAGCGATGGCGTCGAGAGCTTTCTCGAAGATTTCCAGGGGGTCGCTGTTCTTGCGCTCTTTGACCTTGTCCAGTGCACCGTAAACGATGCGCTCGGCGACGGCCTTTTTGCCGCTTTCCATCACGTGGTTCATGAACTTGGCGAGGATTTGGGATCCGTATTTAGGATCGTCCAGAATCTCACGTTTTGCTGCTACACGACGTCTTGGCATGATAAGCCCTCAAACGGTCTTCAGGTTAGCCCGGGACGTGGGTCTTCGACCCCTGCCCGACCTTACTCTTATCGACTCAAAAAAATGGATGTGTGCAAACGACCGATTACTTCGGACGCTTGGTACCGTACTTCGAACGACCCTGGTTACGGCCTTTAACGCCCGAAGTATCCAGAGAGCCGCGAACGGTGTGGTAACGAACACCTGGCAAGTCTTTTACACGGCCGCCACGGATCAGGACGACGCTGTGCTCTTGCAGGTTGTGGCCTTCACCGCCGATGTACGAGGAAACCTCGAAACCGTTGGTCAGACGCACACGGCAAACTTTACGCAGTGCCGAGTTAGGTTTTTTCGGCGTGGTGGTGTACACGCGGGTGCACACGCCACGACGTTGCGGGCAGTTCTGCAGCGCAGGAACGTCGGACTTCTCGACCGAACGCTTACGCGGCTGACGTACCAGCTGGTTGATAGTTGCCATCTACTAGCTCCACTGATTGTCTTGCGACTCTATTGTCTTGCAAGAAAGCCAAAAATTGACGAGACGGAGCCTCACCAAATTTAAGGGTACAAAAGTCTACGGAGGATCTTGCACCCAGTCAAGACGAGGCCCCGGCCCTCCCCGCCCGGTCATCGGCAACAATTCATGTCACCGATGGCCGTTCGGGGCTTGCCGGGGCCCTGCCCTGTACTTAGTTACCGCTGGAATTCAGCGCTTCGGTCAGTGCGGCTTCCACCTCACTGGCGCTTACACGCAGCGGTTTGTCGGCATCACGGCGACGCTTGCGCTCGCTGTGGTAGGCCAGACCGGTACCGGCCGGGATCAGACGACCCACGACCACGTTCTCTTTCAGGCCGCGCAGGTAATCGCGCTTGCCGGTGACGGCCGCTTCGGTCAGTACGCGGGTGGTTTCCTGGAAGGAAGCCGCGGAGATGAACGATTCGGTCGACAGCGACGCCTTGGTGATACCCAACAGCACACGCGAGAACTTCGAGATGAACTTGTCTTCGCTGGCGAGACGCTCGTTCTCGACCAGTACGTGAGTCAGTTCCATCTGGTCGCCCTTGATGAAGCTGGAATCACCCGACTCGGCGATCTCGACCTTACGCAGCATCTGACGCAGGATGGTCTCGATGTGCTTGTCGTTGATCTTAACGCCTTGCAGGCGGTAAACGTCCTGGATCTCGTTGACGATGTACTTGGCCAGCGCGCTCACACCCAGCAGACGCAGGATGTCGTGCGGATCGCTCGGGCCGTCGGAGATAACTTCGCCGCGGTTTACCTGTTCGCCTTCGAAGACGTTCAGGTGGCGCCACTTCGGAATCAGCTCTTCGTACGGATCGCTACCGTCGGTCGGCGTAATGACCAGACGGCGCTTGCCTTTGGTCTCTTTACCGAACGCGATGGTGCCGCTGACTTCAGCCAGAATCGAGGCTTCTTTCGGACGACGTGCTTCGAACAAGTCGGCAACACGTGGCAGACCACCGGTGATGTCACGGGTCTTGGACGTTTCTTGCGGGATACGCGCGATAACGTCACCAACACCGATCTGAGCACCGTCAGCCACACCGACAAGGGCGTTGGCCGGCAGGAAGTACTGAGCCGGCACGTCGGTACCTGGCAGGTACAGATCCTTGCCATTGGCATCGACCATCTTGATTGCCGGACGGATTTCCTTGCCTGCGGCAGGGCGATCCTTGACGTCCAGAACTTCGATGTTGGTCAAACCAGTCAGTTCGTCGGTCTGACGCTTGATGGTGATGTTTTCTTCCATGCCCACGAAGGTCACGGTACCTTTCAGCTCGGTAACGATCGGGTGGGTGTGCGGGTCCCACTTGGCGACGATGGCGCCAGCTTCGACCTTGTCACCTTCCTTGACCGAAATGACCGCACCGTAAGGCAGCTTGTAACGCTCACGCTCACGACCGAATTCATCGGCAATGGCCAGCTCGCCGGAACGCGATACGGCAACCAGGTTGCCATCGGCGCGCACGACCTGCTTCAGGTTGTGCAGACGTACCATACCGCCGTTCTTCACCTGGACGCTGTCGGCAGCCGAGGTCCGGCTTGCAGCACCACCGATGTGGAACGTACGCATGGTCAGCTGGGTACCCGGCTCACCGATCGACTGCGCAGCGATAACGCCGACAGCTTCACCGATGTTCACCTGGTGACCGCGAGCCAGGTCGCGACCGTAGCACTTGGCGCAGATGCCGTAGCGAGTTTCGCAGTTGATCGGCGAACGCACGATAACTTCGTCGATGCTGTTCAGCTCGATGAACTCGACCCACTGCTCGTCAACCAGGGTACCGGCAGGAACGATGACGTCCTCGGTGCCTGGCTTGAACACGTCACGGGCAATGACACGACCCAATACGCGCTCACCCAACGGCTCGACAACGTCACCGCCTTCGATGTGCGGTGTCATCAGCAGGCCGTGGTCGGTGCCGCAGTCGATCTCGGTCACGACCAGATCCTGCGCAACGTCTACCAGACGACGCGTCAGATAACCGGAGTTCGCAGTCTTCAGTGCGGTATCCGCCAGACCCTTACGAGCACCGTGAGTCGAGATGAAGTACTGCAGTACGCTCAGACCTTCACGGAAGTTCGCGGTGATCGGCGTCTCGATGATCGAGCCGTCCGGCTTGGCCATCAGACCACGCATACCGGCCAGCTGACGGATCTGTGCAGCGGAACCCCGCGCACCCGAGTCAGCCATCATGTACATCGAGTTGAAGGACTCTTGCTCGACTTCCTTGCCCTCGCGGTCGATGACCTTCTCTTTCGAGAGGTTGGCCATCATCGCCTTGGACACTTCGTCGTTCGCCTTCGACCACAAGTCGATGACCTTGTTGTACTTCTCGCCCTGGGTTACCAGGCCGGAGGCGTACTGGCTCTCGATTTCCTTCACTTCATCGGTAGCAGTACCAATGATGCGGGCTTTCTCGTCCGGGATAACGAAGTCGTTAACACCGATCGAAACGCCGGAAATGGTCGAGTAGGCAAAACCGGTGTACATCAGCTGGTCAGCGAAGATCACGGTCTCTTTCAGACCAACCACGCGGTAGCATTGGTTGATCAGCTTGGAGATCGCCTTCTTCTTCATCGGCTGGTTGACCACGTCGTACGGCAGACCTGCCGGCACAACCTGGAACAACAGCGCACGGCCGACGGTGGTGTCGACAATACGGGTGTTCTTGGTGGAGCTGCCATCACGGTCGTTCACGGTCTCGTTGATACGGACCTTGATTTTCGCGTGCAGGGCAGCTTCGCCGGCGCGGAATACGCGGTCGACTTCCTGCAGGTCGGCGAATACGCGACCTTCGCCCTTGGCGTTGATGGCTTCACGGGTCATGTAGTACAGACCCAGTACAACGTCCTGCGACGGAACGATGATTGGCTCACCGTTGGCTGGCGACAGAATGTTGTTGGTCGACATCATCAGCGCGCGCGCTTCGAGCTGGGCTTCCAGCGTCAGCGGCACGTGAACGGCCATCTGGTCACCGTCGAAGTCGGCGTTGTACGCCGCACAGACCAACGGGTGCAGCTGGATCGCCTTACCTTCGATGAGCACAGGCTCGAACGCCTGGATACCCAGACGGTGAAGGGTCGGTGCACGGTTGAGCAGTACGGGGTGTTCGCGGATTACCTCGGCGAGAACGTCCCATACCTCTGGCAGCTCACGCTCGACCATCTTCTTGGCAGCTTTGATGGTGGTCGCCAGACCACGCATTTCGAGCTTGCCGAAAATGAACGGCTTGAACAGCTCGAGGGCCATTTTCTTAGGCAGACCGCACTGGTGCAGACGCAGGGTCGGGCCTACGGTAATTACCGAACGACCGGAGTAGTCCACGCGCTTACCGAGCAAGTTCTGACGGAAACGACCTTGCTTACCTTTGATCATGTCAGCCAGGGACTTCAGCGGACGCTTGTTCGAGCCAGTGATGGCGCGACCGCGACGGCCGTTGTCCAGCAGGGCGTCGACCGCTTCCTGCAGCATGCGCTTTTCGTTGCGCACGATGATGTCCGGCGCCGACAGATCGAGCAGGCGCTTCAGACGGTTGTTACGGTTGATCACCCGACGATACAGGTCGTTCAGGTCGGAGGTCGCAAAGCGGCCGCCATCCAGCGGTACCAGCGGACGCAGGTCCGGCGGCAATACTGGTAGGACGGTCAGGACCATCCACTCAGGCAAGTTACCCGAGCCCTGGAAAGCTTCCATCAGCTTCAGGCGCTTGGACAGCTTCTTGATCTTGGTTTCCGAGTTGGTCTGCGGAATTTCTTCGCGCAGGCGGCCAATCTCGTGCTCCAGGTCGATAGCGTGCAGCAGCTCGCGGACAGCCTCGGCACCCATGCGGGCGTCGAAGTCGTCACCGAACTCTTCCAGCGCTTCGAAGTACTGCTCGTCGTTCAGCAGCTGACCCTTTTCCAGGGTGGTCATGCCTGGGTCGATAACGACGTAGCTCTCGAAGTAGAGAACGCGCTCGATATCACGCAGGGTCATGTCCATCAGCAGGCCGATACGGGACGGCAGCGACTTCAGGAACCAGATGTGGGCAACCGGCGAGGCCAGTTCGATGTGCGCCATGCGCTCACGACGAACCTTGGCCAGGGCAACTTCAACGCCGCACTTCTCGCAGATCACACCGCGGTGCTTGAGGCGCTTGTACTTGCCGCACAGGCACTCGTAGTCCTTGACTGGGCCAAAGATCTTGGCGCAGAACAGGCCGTCACGCTCAGGCTTGAACGTACGGTAGTTGATGGTTTCCGGCTTCTTAACTTCACCGAACGACCACGAACGGATCATTTCAGGCGACGCCAGACCGATGCGGATGGCGTCGAACTCTTCGACTTGACCCTGGTTTTTCAGCAAATTCAGTAGGTCTTTCAAGGCCTTTCCTCCTGGCGGAGCAGGAAGCGGGCAATACCTGCCCCGCTCCCCTTCGCGTCACGTGTTATTCGGTTTCCAGATCGATATCGATACCGAGCGAACGAATCTCTTTGATCAACACGTTGAAGGACTCGGGCATGCCCGGCTCCATACGGTGATCGCCATCCACGATGTTTTTGTACATCTTGGTACGGCCGTTCACGTCGTCCGACTTCACTGTGAGCATTTCTTGCAGGGTGTATGCCGCGCCGTATGCTTCCAGCGCCCACACTTCCATCTCCCCGAAACGCTGACCACCGAACTGCGCCTTACCACCCAGCGGCTGCTGGGTAACCAGGCTGTAGGAACCAGTGGAACGCGCGTGCATCTTGTCGTCCACCAAGTGGTTCAGCTTGAGCATGTACATGTAACCAACGGTCACAGGACGCTCGAACTTGTTGCCGGTACGGCCATCGAACAGCACCATCTGGCCGCTTTCTGGCATGTCTGCCAGTTTCAGCATGGCCTTGATCTCGCTTTCCTTGGCACCATCGAAGACCGGGGTAGCCATAGGCACGCCTTTCTTCAGGTTGTTCGCCAGGGCGAGAATCTCTTCGTCGGTGAACTCTTCCAGGCTTTCCTGACGACCGCCGATCTCGTTGTAGATCTCGGTCAGGAACACGCGCAGCTCAGCGGCTTTGCGCTGCTCTTCGATCATCCGGTCGATCTTCTCGCCCAGGCCCTTGGCCGCGAGGCCCAGGTGGGTTTCAAGGATCTGACCGACGTTCATACGCGAAGGTACGCCCAGCGGGTTCAGTACGACGTCGACCGGAGTACCGTTGGCGTCGTGCGGCATGTCTTCGACCGGCATGATCACCGAGACCACACCTTTGTTACCGTGACGGCCGGCCATCTTGTCGCCCGGCTGAATGCGGCGGCGGATAGCCAGGTAGACCTTGACGATCTTCAGTACGCCCGGTGCCAGGTCGTCGCCCTGCTGCAGCTTGCGCTTCTTGTCTTCGAACTTGTCATCCAGCAGACGACGGCGATCGACGATGTAAGCCTGGGCCTTTTCCAGCTGCTCGTTCAGAGCATCTTCGGCCATACGCAGTTTGAACCACTGGCCGTGCTCCAGACCGTCCAGTACTTCGTCAGTGATCACGGTGCCTTTCTTCAGGCCCGCACCACCGTCGACCACTTGGCCGTTCAGGGCGGAACGCAGACGCTCGAAGGTTGCACCTTCGACGATGCGGAACTCTTCGTTGAGGTCCTTGCGGATCTCGTCCAGCTGCATCTTCTCGATGGCCAGGGCGCGGGTGTCGCGCTCGACGCCGTCACGGGTGAAGACCTGGACGTCGATGACAGTACCTTTGGTGCCGGTTGGCACACGCAGGGAGGTGTCTTTAACGTCGCTGGCCTTCTCACCGAAGATGGCGCGCAGCAGCTTCTCTTCCGGCGTCAGCTGGGTCTCGCCTTTCGGAGTGACCTTACCGACCAGAATGTCGCCAGCGCCGACTTCGGCACCCACGTAGACGATACCGGCTTCGTCCAGCTTGTTCAGCGCAGCTTCACCCACGTTCGGGATGTCCGCGGTGATTTCCTCTGGGCCAAGCTTGGTGTCACGCGCCACACAGGTCAGTTCCTGGATGTGGATCGTGGTGAAGCGGTCTTCTTGAACCACACGCTCGGACAGGCAGATGGAGTCTTCGAAGTTGAAGCCGTTCCACGCCATGAACGCGATGCGCATGTTCTGACCCAGTGCCAGTTCACCCATATCGGTGGACGGGCCGTCGGCCATGATGTCGTGACGCTTGACCACATCACCTTTGCTGACCAGCGGACGCTGGTTGATGCAGGTGTTCTGGTTCGAGCGGGTGTACTTGGTCAGGTTGTAGATATCTACACCTGCTTCACCGGTCTCGACTTCGTCATCGGCAACACGCACGACGATACGGCTGGCATCGACCGAGTCGATCACGCCGCCACGACGGGCCACGACGCAGACGCCGGAGTCACGGGCTACGTTGCGCTCCATGCCGGTACCTACCAGCGGCTTGTCGGCACGCAGGGTGGGTACAGCCTGACGCTGCATGTTCGAACCCATCAACGCACGGTTGGCGTCGTCGTGCTCGAGGAACGGAATCAGCGACGCGGCGACCGAAACAACCTGCTTCGGCGAAACGTCCATCAGGGTGACGTCTTCCGGCGCCTTGACGGTGAATTCGTTCAGGTGACGAACCGCTACCAGCTCATCGATCAGTTGCTTCTTCTCGTTCATCGCGGCCGAAGCCTGGGCGATGACGTGATCCGCTTCTTCAATGGCCGACAGGAACACGATGTCGTCGCTGACCACGCCTTCCTTCACCACGCGGTACGGGCTTTCCAGGAAGCCGTACTGGTTGGTGCGGGCATAGGCTGCCAGGGAGTTGATCAGACCGATGTTCGGACCTTCAGGGGTCTCGATCGGGCACACACGGCCGTAGTGGGTCGGGTGTACGTCACGGACTTCGAAGCCAGCACGCTCACGGGTCAGACCGCCAGGGCCGAGTGCAGAAACACGGCGCTTGTGGGTGATCTCGGAGAGCGGGTTGTTCTGGTCCATGAACTGCGACAGCTGGCTAGAACCGAAGAACTCTTTCACCGCCGCCGCAACCGGCTTGGCGTTGATCAGGTCTTGCGGCATCAGGCCTTCGCTTTCAGCCATCGACAGACGTTCCTTGACCGCACGCTCGACGCGCACCAGGCCAACACGGAACTGGTTCTCGGCCATCTCACCGACGCAACGTACACGACGGTTACCCAGGTGGTCGATGTCGTCGACGATGCCTTTGCCGTTACGGATATCGACCAGGGTCTTGAGGACCTCGACGATGTCTTCCTTGCTCAGCACGCCCGAACCTTCGATCTCGGTACGACCGATACGACGGTTGAACTTCATGCGGCCTACGGCAGACAGGTCGTAACGCTCGGCACTGAAGAACAGGTTGTTGAACAGGGTCTCGGCAGCATCCTTGGTTGGCGGCTCGCCTGGACGCATCATGCGATAGATCTCGACCAGCGCTTCCAGTTGGTTGCTGGTGGTGTCGATCTTCAGGGTGTCGGAGATGAACGGACCGCAATCGATGTCGTTGGTGTACAGGGTCTCGATACGGACGACCTGCGCCTTGGCGACCTTGATCAGCAGCTCGGTGGTCATCTCGGTGTTGCACTCGGCGAGGATCTCGCCGGTAGCCGGATGCACGATAGCCTTGGCGGTGGTGCGGCCCAGGACGTATTCCATTGGAACGTCGAGCTGCTTGACGCCGGCTTTTTCGAGCTGGTTGATGTGGCGCGCAGTGATACGGCGACCCTGCTCGACAATGACCTTGCCGTTTTCGTCATGGATGTCCATGACCGCGACTTCACCACGCAGACGCTGCGGTACCAGTTCCAGGCTCAGTTTTTCGCCGGAAACGTGGAACACGTTGGTGGTGTAGAAGGTGTTCAGAACTTCTTCGGTGCTGTAACCCAGTGCGCGCAGCAGTACCGAGGCCGGCAGTTTGCGGCGACGGTCGATACGCACGAACACGCAGTCCTTCGGGTCGAACTCGAAGTCCAGCCAGGAACCGCGGTAAGGGATGATGCGAGCGGAGTACAGCAGCTTGCCGGAGCTGTGCGTCTTGCCACGGTCGTGGTCGAAGAACACACCAGGCGAACGGTGCAGCTGGGAAACGATCACACGCTCGGTACCGTTGATTACGAAGGTACCGTTCTCAGTCATCAGGGGAATTTCACCCATGTAGACTTCTTGCTCTTTGATGTCCTTGATCGCTTTGTTCGACGATTCCTTGTCGAAGATGATCAGGCGCACCTTGACCCGCAGTGGGACCGCGAAGGTCACGCCACGCAGGACACATTCCTTCACATCGAAGGCGGGTTCGCCCAGGCGATAGCCTACGTACTCCAGGGCAGCATTGCCGGAGTAGCTGATGATCGGGAATACCGATTTGAAGGCCGCGTGCAGGCCGACGTCGCGGAACTGATCCTTGGATGCTCCCGCTTGCAGGAATTCGCGATACGAATCCAGCTGGATGGCCAGGAGGTAAGGCACATCCATGACGTCCGGCAACTTGCTAAAGTCCT
Source organism: Pseudomonas sp. E1MeOHC2 (assembly GCF_058745025.1). Taxonomy (NCBI): domain Bacteria; kingdom Pseudomonadati; phylum Pseudomonadota; class Gammaproteobacteria; order Pseudomonadales; family Pseudomonadaceae; genus Pseudomonas; species Pseudomonas sp. E1MeOHC2. The sequence continues at coordinate 2,925,811 of NZ_CP196675.1, read as the reverse complement.
TGCGGATACGTTTTTTCTCAGTGTATGAGTAAGCCATCAGCGTTCCCCAGCTTGGTCACCTGCTTGTTTGGCTTCTCCCGGCGGGAGCAGCCAGAAAATCGTGCAAACCCCTTGGTTTGCGCCACCCACATGGGTGTCTTGCAGCTCGTTATCGGGGCCGTTCTGATCGGCCACCAATAACGGAAAAAGGCCGGTGGCATAAGCCACCAGCCATCAGCCTTTTGCTCAACGCTCAGGCTGGCATCGCAAAGTCGAAATTACTTCAGCTCGACTTTAGCGCCTGCTTCTTCCAGCTTCTTCTTAGCGTCTTCAGCGGCTTCTTTCGAAACGCCTTCAGCTACGACCTGAGGAGCGCCGTCGACTTTCTCTTTGGCTTCTTTCAGGCCCAGACCGGTCAGTTCACGAACGGCCTTGATCACGTTTACTTTCTTCTCGCCGGCTTCAACCAGAACAACGTTGAACTCGGTTTGCTCTTCAACAACGGCAGCAGCAGCAGCTGGGCCAGCAGCGGCAACAGCAGCGGTAACGCCGAAGGTTTCTTCCATAGCTTTGATCAGCTCAACAACTTCCAGAACGGTTTTCTGGCCGATTGCTTCGATGATTTGCTCGTTAGTCAGGGACATGACTTAAATCCTGTATTGGGGTGACAGCCTTCGCAGCCATCAAATTAAACAAATGATTTTGAAAGAGGTTACGCCGCCTTAGGCAGCAGCAGCTTCTTTCTGGTCGCGAACGGCCGCCAGAGTACGAGCCAGCTTGCTGGTAGCGCCTTGAATCACGCTCATCAGACGTGCAATAGCTTCGTCACGGGTCGGCAAGGTAGCCAGTACATCGATCTGGTTGGCGGCAATGAACTTGCCGTCAAACGCAGCTGCCTTGATCTCGAACTTGTCCTGACCCTTGGCGAACTCTTTGAACAGACGAGCAGCAGCGCCCGGGTGTTCGTTGGAGAAAGCGATCAGGGTCGGGCCAGTGAACACGTCGTTGAGGACACTGAATTCAGTATCAGCAACGGCGCGCTTGAGCAGGGTGTTACGTACGACACGTACGTAAACGCCAGCTTCACGAGCCTCTTTACGGAGTCCGGTCATTGCGCCTACAGTCACACCACGGGCATCAGCCACGACAGCGGACAGAGCGACTTTGGCAGCCTCGTTGACTTCAGCGACGATGGCCTTCTTGTCTTCGAGTTTAATTGCCACGGGTTTACTCCTGGTTTCTACCGTTTCATCTGGCCGAGGCCGGATGTCGTTTTGGTGTCTGATTCGATAACGAATCGGGAGCACCATCTGCGTAGGCTTATGGTTTAAGGCTTGCGCCGCCTACGGTCTTGGATAGCCCCCGCCAGGCAGGGACCCCAATTTTTGCTGGCAGCACGACGAATCGTGCCGCCATGGTCTTACGCGTTCAGCGAACCCTGGTCGATGACCAGGCCTGGGCCCATGGTGGTGCTCAGGGTAACGCGCTTGACGTAAATACCTTTCGAAGAAGCTGGCTTGATACGCTTCAGATCAGCGATCAGGGCTTCAACGTTTTCCTTCAGCTTGCCAGCTTCGAAGCCGACTTTGCCAACGGAGGTGTGAATGATACCGTTCTTGTCGGTACGGTAGCGAACCTGACCAGCCTTGGCGTTTTTGACAGCGCCGGCTACGTCTGGAGTCACGGTACCCACTTTCGGGTTAGGCATCAGGCCGCGAGGACCCAGTACCTGACCCAGCTGACCAACAACGCGCATGGCATCAGGCGATGCGATGACAACGTCATAGTTCAGGTCGCCGGCTTTCATTTCAGCAGCCAGATCGTCCATACCTACACGGTCAGCGCCGGCAGCCAAAGCGGCCTCAGCAGCTGGACCCTGGGTGAAGACGGCAACGCGTACGGTCTTGCCAGTGCCGTGTGGCAGCACGGTAGCGCTACGAACGACCTGGTCGGATTTACGCGGGTCAACGCCGAGGTTGACGGCAACGTCGAAGGATTCGCTGAACTTCACGGTGGACAGTTCGGCCAGCAGCACTGCTGCTTCTTCGAAGTTGTAAACTTTGCCAGCTTCGATTTTCGAAGCAATAGCCTTTTGGCGCTTGGTCAGCTTAGCCATTACACACCCTCCACGTTCAGGCCCATGCTGCGGGCAGAGCCAGCGATGGTGCGTACAGCAGCGTCCAGGTCAGCAGCGGTCAGATCAGCCTGTTTGGTCTTGGCGATCTCTTCGAGCTGAGCGCGGGTCACGGTACCGACTTTGACGGTGTTCGGGCGAGCCGAACCACTGGTCAGGCCAGCAGCTTTCTTCAGCAGAACCGAGGCAGGGGTGCTCTTGGTCTCGAAAGTGAAGCTACGGTCGCTGTAGACAGTGATGATCACAGGAGTCGGCAGGCCGGCTTCTTGACCCTGAGTACGGGCGTTGAAGGCCTTGCAGAATTCCATGATGTTCACACCGTGTTGGCCCAGTGCTGGACCAACGGGTGGGCTTGGGTTGGCCTGGCCGGCCTTAACTTGCAGCTTGATGTAAGCCTGAATCTTCTTAGCCATGAGCTACTCCAAAATCGGGTACGAACGCCAGATGGCTCCCCGGATGACTTGCGTTTTATCCCAGTGACGACAAAACCCCGCAGCACACAGGGCTGCGGGGTATGGGATGCTTCGTTCGCCTAGACCTTTTCGACCTGACTGAACTCGAGCTCTACCGGGGTAGAGCGACCGAAAATGAGCACCGCCACCTGGAGGCGACTCTTTTCGTAGTTAACCTCTTCGACACTGCCATTGAAGTCAGCGAACGGACCATCAATAACTCGAACCACTTCACCGGGCTCGAACAGCGTCTTAGGCTTCGGCTTGTCGCTACCGTCGGCAACGCGACGCAGGATAGCTTCAGCTTCCTTATCGGTGATTGGCGCAGGCTTGTCTGCGGTACCACCAATAAAGCCCATCACACGAGGGGTGTCCTTGACCAAGTGCCAAGTCCCTTCGTTCATCTCCATCTGGACCAGAACATAGCCAGGGAAGAATTTACGCTCACTTTTGCGCTTCTGGCCGTTACGCATTTCAACGACTTCTTCGGTCGGAACCAGAATTTCGCCGAAACCGTCTTCCATGCCAGCCAGCTTGACGCGCTCGATCAGCGAGCGCATCACATGCTTCTCGTAACCCGAGTAAGCATGCACTACGTACCAACGCTTAGCCACGGGACACCCTTAGCCAACAATCAAGGAGACCGCCCAACCGAGCAGGGAATCAAGACCCCACAACAGCAGCGCCATAACCAGAACAACAGCCACGACAATCAGCGTGGTCTGAGTGGTTTCTTGGCGGGTCGGCCACACGACTTTACGGATCTCGGTACGAGCTTCCTTCGCCAGCGTAAAGAACGACTTACCCTTCGCAGTCTGCAAGGCAACAAAGCCAGCAGCCGCAGCCAGGGCGAGCAGTGCAAGTACGCGATACAGGATTGGGGAGGCGGAGTAATACTGATTACCCACGACGCCAACAACCACCAAAGCAACTACAGCCAGCCACTTGAATAGATCAAAACGCGATTCTTGGGCTTCAGTTTTGGGAGTCATCGGGGAGGATCCTGTGAGAAGAAAGCCAATCACACCGAGGTGAATGGCAGGTCAGGAGGGAATCGAACCCCCAACCTACGGTTTTGGAGACCGTCGCTCTGCCAATTGAGCTACTGACCTGTAACGCTGTATCAGGCCGGCCATTATACCGGCCTGATCAAGTAAATCAACTACTTATTCAATAATTTTTGCTACGACGCCGGCGCCGACGGTACGACCGCCTTCACGGATAGCGAAGCGCAGACCGTCTTCCATTGCGATGGTCTTGATCAGGGTGACTTCCATCTGGATGTTGTCACCTGGCATTACCATCTCAACGCCTTCCGGCAGCTGGCAGTTACCGGTCACGTCAGTGGTACGGAAGTAGAACTGAGGACGGTAGCCTTTGAAGAACGGAGTATGACGACCGCCTTCTTCTTTCGACAGAACGTAGACTTCTGCGGTGAACTTGGTGTGCGGCTTGACCGAACCTGGCTTGACCAGAACCTGGCCACGCTCAACGTCGTCACGCTTGGTACCACGCAGCAGGACGCCGCAGTTCTCGCCAGCACGACCTTCGTCCAGCAGCTTGCGGAACATCTCAACGCCGGTGCAGGTGGTGGTGGTGGTGTCACGCAGACCAACGATTTCCAGCGGATCCTGAACGCGGACGATGCCACGCTCGATACGGCCGGTAACAACAGTACCACGACCCGAGATCGAGAATACGTCTTCGATTGGCATCAGGAACGGCTTGTCGATAGCACGCTCTGGCTCTGGGATGTAGCTGTCCAGAGTTTCAACCAGACGCTTGACAGCGGTGGTGCCCATTTCGTTGTCGTCTTTGCCTTCCAGCGCCATACGAGCCGAACCGATGATGATCGGGGTGTCGTCGCCTGGGAAGTCGTAGGTGGACAGCAGGTCGCGAACTTCCATCTCGACCAGTTCCAGCAGCTCAGCGTCGTCTACCAGGTCAGCCTTGTTCAGGAAGACCACGATGTACGGAACGCCAACCTGACGGGACAGCAGGATGTGCTCACGGGTTTGTGGCATCGGACCATCGGCGGCCGAGCAAACCAGGATCGCGCCGTCCATCTGGGCAGCACCGGTGATCATGTTCTTCACGTAGTCAGCGTGACCTGGGCAGTCGACGTGAGCGTAGTGACGGATCTTCGAGTTGTACTCGACGTGCGCGGTGTTGATGGTGATACCGCGCGCTTTTTCTTCCGGAGCCGAGTCGATCTTGTCGAAATCAACGACTGCCGAACCGAAAACTTCGGAGCAGACGCGAGTCAGAGCTGCAGTCAGAGTGGTTTTACCATGGTCAACGTGGCCGATAGTGCCAACGTTCACGTGTGGTAGGGAACGATCAAACTTTTCCTTAGCCATCGATACAGTCCTCCGCAGAAGAAATAGTCTTACGCTGATAAAGCTGATAAAACAAAGGCAGATATTTTCATATCTGCCTTGTTTATATGGAGCTCTTGAGCGGACTTGAACCGCTGACCTCACCCTTACCAAGGGTGTGCTCTACCAACTGAGCTACAAGAGCGAAACACATTGCGCAAAACCCAGCAAACTTGGAGCGGGTAGCGGGAATCGAACCCGCATCATCAGCTTGGAAGGCTGAGGTTCTACCACTAAACTATACCCGCGGAGCTTGCGGCTCTCGCTAAAACTGGTGGAGGGAGAAGGATTCGAACCTTCGAAGCTCTCGCAACGGATTTACAGTCCGTCCCCTTTGACCGCTCGGGAATCCCTCCAGATGTGGCCGGCATTCTATTTGTCTGCCGCCCTAGTGTCAAGCTTTTTTTCAAATTTTTTCAATCAAATCTGAAACTTAGCAGCGTTGACACCGCCTCCAGCTCTACCACCTAAGTGGTGTTCCCTGTGAAGCGGGCGCCATTCTATCAAGCTATTCGCCAGTTGCAATACCCTGGCAGAAAATAATTTTATGTTTTAAGTCTTTGAAATCGCTGGAAAGAGTGGCGAGCACCTCTGGGTCCAGCAAACGCTCGCTTTCCGGGGAAATCTTGAGCCAGAGACCCTCTGCACCCGGCAACTGGCCCAACACCGGCAGAGCATCGATATCCAAGCTCAGCAAGCGCTGGCGGAGTGCGTCGAGTTGCTCTCTACCCGCCAGACCACCTACGACCAGGCATTCATCACGACGACGGGCCGGCGCAGACACGCCCGTTTCACGCAACAGGCGGATCTCTTGTTGATTACCTTTGTACAGCGACAGCGGGGCGACATCCTTGACCTTGAGCGGGGCTTCCTGTTGATGCCAGACGTAATAGAAGACGTTCAGCACCAGCAACAGCAGAAACAACCAACGCATAAAGCACCTCAGTCCAGTGGACAGGCCATTGCCAGGCCAACGAAAACCAGGTCAGGGACTACGCGAGCCTGCGGCGCAGCTTCACGCACCAACGGCGCATCCCCTCCGGTAAGGAACACAGTAAAGTCCTCCCCCCACAACGCACGCGCTTGTTCGAGCTGAGTACGGGCAAAACCCTGCAGCATCAACACACAACCACGCTCCACAGCCTCGACGGTCGAGCGCCCTGGTGCAAGGCTTGTCAATGCACGCGCCGCCGAAGCATCGTCATAGCGGATACGCCGCGTATGGGTGCGCAACTGGCTACGCATCAGCGGCATGCCCGGGCAGATGTAACCACCCAGGTGCTCACCATCAGCGGCAATGAAGTCAGCTTTGGCGGCGGTCCCAAGGTCAATGACCAGACACGCCCCCTTGGCCAGGTGGAATGCCCCCAGCGCTGCGAGCCAACGGTCCATCCCCAGGCGCTGATAGTCTTCATAACCATTACGCACCCCAGCCATTTGCAGGGCAGGCTCTGCGACTCGTGCCGCCACGGAGAACGCCTGACCGATAAGCGCGCAAAGTGCCGCAGTTTCTTCTTCACTACGCACACTGACGATACGACAGCCCGACAAACGCAGCGACGCCAACGCACTGACCTCAGCTACCAGCGCTTGGTCCGTATCGACAATACCACCGCCCACGATCGTAGCGTCGGCGGCATGAATCACCCGCCATTTTATGAAGCTGTTTCCGCAATCGAGCTCAAGAATCATCACGCAACCTCAGGCTGAGCTCACCACCACTGAAGCTCTTTTCCACACCCTCGACCTCAAGGCGCAAGCCGCCCTGCCCGTCCACACCTAGCACCACCCCATCAATTCGGGTGCTGCCGGCTACCAGCGATACATTACGCCCTTGCCAAAGGTGCGCCTGCTCCCACTCCTCCTGGAACGCAGCAAAACCATAGCGGCGGTGACGTGCCAATTCATGTTGCAGCTGCTGACTGAGCATTGCCACCAGCCGATTTCGATCAATTGCGGTACCGACTTCGCGCCGCATCGATGTCCACTCCTGGTCGACCTGATCATTGGTCTGCATGTTCACATTGATGCCTATACCCAGGACAACGTGGCAGACATCTGCTGGATCACCGACCAACTCAAGCAAGATGCCAGTGATCTTCTTCCCACGCACAAGCACATCATTGGGCCACTTCAGCCCCACATCCTTTACACCGAAGCCCTGCAGCGTACGCATTACCGCCAACCCCACCACCAGGCTCAACCCTTCGAGCTGGCGCATCCCACCTTCGACGCGCAGGACGAGACTGTAATAGAGGTTTTCCGCGAAGGGGCTTACCCATTGGCGACCGCGGCGGCCACGCCCAGCGCTCTGGCGCTCGGCCAGGACCAGAAAAGGAGCAGCCTGCCCCTCGCCCGCAAGCCGCAACCCTTCAGCGTTGGTCGAATCGATGGTTTCGTGGATGAAGACGGGCCACTGCTCACCCTCGGCAAACTCGGCGATCGCCTTCGTTTCGAGCAGAGCAAGAGGAGCGGCTAGCTGGTAGCCACGCCCACGAACCTTGTGAATGGTGAGGTTCAGCTCACTCTCCAGGTGCTGCAGCTGCTTCCAAACGGCGCTGCGACTCACCCCGAGGGCTGCCCCCAAGGCTTCTCCGGAATGGAATCGGCCATCCTTGAGGAGATTCAACAACTTCAGCATGCCAGTCTCGACTTGGAATAAGGCTGGCATGATAGCTATGGGTAGTGGGCTTGCATAGGAAAAGGGCCGCCCAGAAACACTACAAACAGGGAGTTTTTCAGCCAAAAAGACAAAACCCCTACCTGCTTGCGCAGATAGGGGTTTTGCGAAATGAATCTTGACGATGACCTACTCTCACATGGGGAAACCCCACACTACCATCGGCGATGCATCGTTTCACTACTGAGTTCGGGATGGGATCAGGTGGTTCCAATGCTCTATGGTCGTCAAGAAATTCTGTAGCCAGAATGTCCAGATGGACAGCCCAGCGAATTCGGATATGCGATATTTGTGGTTACGAACTTTCGGTTATTTCGTCTTCACCACCACAATTCGGCGTCTTACGCTCAAATTGCTTGGGTGTTATATGGTCAAGCCTCACGGGCAATTAGTATTGGTTAGCTCAACGCCTCACAGCGCTTACACACCCAACCTATCAACGTCGTAGTCTTCGACGGCCCTTTAGGGGATTCAAGATCCCAGTGAGATCTCATCTTGAGGCAAGTTTCCCGCTTAGATGCTTTCAGCGGTTATCTCTTCCGAACATAGCTACCCGGCAATGCCACTGGCGTGACAACCGGAACACCAGAGGTTCGTCCACTCCGGTCCTCTCGTACTAGGAGCAGCCCCTCTCAAATCTCAAACGTCCACGGCAGATAGGGACCGAACTGTCTCACGACGTTCTAAACCCAGCTCGCGTACCACTTTAAATGGCGAACAGCCATACCCTTGGGACCGGCTTCAGCCCCAGGATGTGATGAGCCGACATCGAGGTGCCAAACACCGCCGTCGATATGAACTCTTGGGCGGTATCAGCCTGTTATCCCCGGAGTACCTTTTATCCGTTGAGCGATGGCCCTTCCATACAGAACCACCGGATCACTAAGACCTACTTTCGTACCTGCTCGACGTGTTTGTCTCGCAGTCAAGCGCGCTTTTGCCTTTATACTCTACGACCGATTTCCGACCGGTCTGAGCGCACCTTCGTACTCCTCCGTTACTCTTTGGGAGGAGACCGCCCCAGTCAAACTACCCACCATACACTGTCCTCGATCCGGATAACGGACCTGAGTTAGAACCTCAAAGTTGCCAGGGTGGTATTTCAAGGATGGCTCCATGAGAACTGGCGTCCCCACTTCAAAGCCTCCCACCTATCCTACACAAGCAAATTCAAAGTCCAGTGCAAAGCTATAGTAAAGGTTCACGGGGTCTTTCCGTCTAGCCGCGGATACACTGCATCTTCACAGCGATTTCAATTTCACTGAGTCTCGGGTGGAGACAGCGCCGCCATCGTTACGCCATTCGTGCAGGTCGGAACTTACCCGACAAGGAATTTCGCTACCTTAGGACCGTTATAGTTACGGCCGCCGTTTACCGGGGCTTCGATCAAGAGCTTCGCTTGCGCTAACCCCATCAATTAACCTTCCGGCACCGGGCAGGCGTCACACCCTATACGTCCACTTTCGTGTTTGCAGAGTGCTGTGTTTTTAATAAACAGTCGCAGCGGCCTGGTATCTTCGACCGGCATGGGCTTACGGAGCAAGTCCTTAACCCTCGCCGGCGCACCTTCTCCCGAAGTTACGGTGCCATTTTGCCTAGTTCCTTCACCCGAGTTCTCTCAAGCGCCTTGGTATTCTCTACCTAACCACCTGTGTCGGTTTGGGGTACGGTTCCCAGTTATCTGAAGCTTAGGAGCTTTTCTTGGAAGCATGGCATCAACCACTTCGTCGCCTAAAGGCAACTCGTCATCAGCTCTCGGCCTTGAGATCCCGGATTTGCCTAAGATCTCAGCCTACCACCTTAAACTTGGACAACCAACGCCAAGCTGGCCTAGCCTTCTCCGTCCCTCCATCGCAATAACTGGAAGTACAGGAATATTAACCTGTTTTCCATCGACTACGCTTTTCAGCCTCGCCTTAGGGACCGACTAACCCTGCGTCGATTAACGTTGCGCAGGAAACCTTGGTCTTTCGGCGTGGGAGTTTTTCACTCCCATTGTCGTTACTCATGTCAGCATTCGCACTTCTGATACCTCCAGCAAGCTTCTCAACTCACCTTCACAGGCTTACAGAACGCTCCTCTACCGCATCATCATAAGATGATACCCGTAGCTTCGGTGCATGGTTTGAGCCCCGTTACATCTTCCGCGCAGGCCGACTCGACTAGTGAGCTATTACGCTTTCTTTAAAGGGTGGCTGCTTCTAAGCCAACCTCCTAGCTGTCTAAGCCTTCCCACATCGTTTCCCACTTAACCATGACTTTGGGACCTTAGCTGACGGTCTGGGTTGTTTCCCTTTTCACGACGGACGTTAGCACCCGCCGTGTGTCTCCCATGCTCGGCACTTGTAGGTATTCGGAGTTTGCATCGGTTTGGTAAGTCGGGATGACCCCCTAGCCGAAACAGTGCTCTACCCCCTACAGTGATACATGAGGCGCTACCTAAATAGCTTTCGAGGAGAACCAGCTATCTCCGAGCTTGATTAGCCTTTCACTCCGATCCACAGGTCATCCGCTAACTTTTCAACGGTAGTCGGTTCGGTCCTCCAGTCAGTGTTACCTAACCTTCAACCTGCCCATGGATAGATCGCCCGGTTTCGGGTCTATACCCAGCGACTAAACGCCCTATTAAGACTCGCTTTCGCTACGCCTCCCCTATTCGGTTAAGCTCGCCACTGAATATAAGTCGCTGACCCATTATACAAAAGGTACGCAGTCACCTAACAAGTAGGCTCCCACTGCTTGTACGCATACGGTTTCAGGATCTATTTCACTCCCCTCTCCGGGGTTCTTTTCGCCTTTCCCTCACGGTACTAGTTCACTATCGGTCAGTCAGTAGTATTTAGCCTTGGAGGATGGTCCCCCCATATTCAGACAAAGTTTCTCGTGCTCCGTCCTACTCGATTTCATTGATAAGAGATTTTCGTGTACGGGGCTATCACCCACTATGGCCGCACTTTCCAGAGCGTTCCACTAATCTCAAACCAACTTAAGGGCTGGTCCCCGTTCGCTCGCCACTACTAAGGGAATCTCGGTTGATTTCTTTTCCTCAGGGTACTTAGATGTTTCAGTTCCCCTGGTTCGCCTCTTGCACCTATGTATTCAGTACAAGATACTCAGCTTATGCTGAGTGGGTTCCCCCATTCAGAGATCTCTGGATCACAGTCTGTTTGCCGACTCCCCAAAGCTTATCGCAGGCTACCACGTCTTTCATCGCCTCTGACTGCCAAGGCATCCACCGTATGCGCTTCTTCACTTGACCATATAACCCCAAGCAATCTGGTTATACTGTGAAGACGACATTCGCCGAAAATTCGTTTTGCTCTTTCGAGCCCACAAATTTTACCTTAGCCTGATCCACTACCAGTGAAAGTAGTGTTCAGTCTATTTCTATCACATATCCGAATTTTTAAAGAACGATCTGACAAAAGTCAGAAATCAACATTCATCACCGAATGTTCATTTCTAAGTTCTGACAAGCTACTGCATACTGCGGAAGTGGTGGAGCCAAGCGGGATCGAACCGCTGACCTCCTGCGTGCAAGGCAGGCGCTCTCCCAGCTGAGCTATGGCCCCGTAGTCTAGGCTGCACCATGTAATGGTAGGTCTGGGCAGATTTGAACTGCCGACCTCACCCTTATCAGGGGTGCGCTCTAACCAACTGAGCTACAGACCTATAACAGGGTCGCGTTACAGCATCGTCTTTATACAAGTGAATCAAGCAATTCGTGTGGGAGCTCATCAGCAGGCTGATGTCGTCGATTAAGGAGGTGATCCAGCCGCAGGTTCCCCTACGGCTACCTTGTTACGACTTCACCCCAGTCATGAATCACACCGTGGTAACCGTCCTCCCGAAGGTTAGACTAGCTACTTCTGGTGCAACCCACTCCCATGGTGTGACGGGCGGTGTGTACAAGGCCCGGGAACGTATTCACCGCGACATTCTGATTCGCGATTACTAGCGATTCCGACTTCACGCAGTCGAGTTGCAGACTGCGATCCGGACTACGATCGGTTTTGTGAGATTAGCTCCACCTCGCGGCTTGGCAACCCTCTGTACCGACCATTGTAGCACGTGTGTAGCCCAGGCCGTAAGGGCCATGATGACTTGACGTCATCCCCACCTTCCTCCGGTTTGTCACCGGCAGTCTCCTTAGAGTGCCCACCATAACGTGCTGGTAACTAAGGACAAGGGTTGCGCTCGTTACGGGACTTAACCCAACATCTCACGACACGAGCTGACGACAGCCATGCAGCACCTGTGTCAGAGTTCCCGAAGGCACCAATCTATCTCTAGAAAGTTCTCTGCATGTCAAGGCCTGGTAAGGTTCTTCGCGTTGCTTCGAATTAAACCACATGCTCCACCGCTTGTGCGGGCCCCCGTCAATTCATTTGAGTTTTAACCTTGCGGCCGTACTCCCCAGGCGGTCAACTTAATGCGTTAGCTGCGCCACTAAAATCTCAAGGATTCCAACGGCTAGTTGACATCGTTTACGGCGTGGACTACCAGGGTATCTAATCCTGTTTGCTCCCCACGCTTTCGCACCTCAGTGTCAGTATCAGTCCAGGTGGTCGCCTTCGCCACTGGTGTTCCTTCCTATATCTACGCATTTCACCGCTACACAGGAAATTCCACCACCCTCTACCGTACTCTAGCTTGCCAGTTTTGGATGCAGTTCCCAGGTTGAGCCCGGGGCTTTCACATTCAACTTAACAAACCACCTACGCGCGCTTTACGCCCAGTAATTCCGATTAACGCTTGCACCCTCTGTATTACCGCGGCTGCTGGCACAGAGTTAGCCGGTGCTTATTCTGTCGGTAACGTCAAAACAGCAAGGTATTCGCTTACTGCCCTTCCTCCCAACTTAAAGTGCTTTACAATCCGAAGACCTTCTTCACACACGCGGCATGGCTGGATCAGGCTTTCGCCCATTGTCCAATATTCCCCACTGCTGCCTCCCGTAGGAGTCTGGACCGTGTCTCAGTTCCAGTGTGACTGATCATCCTCTCAGACCAGTTACGGATCGTCGCCTTGGTGAGCCATTACCCCACCAACTAGCTAATCCGACCTAGGCTCATCTGATAGCGCAAGGCCCGAAGGTCCCCTGCTTTCTCCCGTAGGACGTATGCGGTATTAGCGTTCCTTTCGAAACGTTGTCCCCCACTACCAGGCAGATTCCTAGGCATTACTCACCCGTCCGCCGCTGAATCGAAGAGCAAGCTCTTCTCATCCGCTCGACTTGCATGTGTTAGGCCTGCCGCCAGCGTTCAATCTGAGCCATGATCAAACTCTTCAGTTCAATACTGCTTGGGTTTTTAAGAAACCCTAAACTTGGCTCAGCAATCTCAAATGACTATGTGATTTCTCGCATGGTCACTTGTGATGCTGATAATCTTTGTGACTATCAGTCCATACTCACAAGCACCCACACGAATTGCTTGATTCAATTTGTTAAAGAGCGTTTGGTTAAGAGCTTTTCGTCTCAACCGAGGCGCGCATTCTACGCTTTCCTCAGAGCCTGTCAAGCGTTTATTTTGAAGTTTTTCGCGAGAATCTCGTTTAGCTTCAAACACTTAACTCGCTGCGATCTCTCGTAGCGGGAGGCGAATTCTACAGCGTTTAGAAGCGCTGTCAACCACCATTTCAACCGCTGACGATCTTTCGATCGAAGCACTTCCATCATCACCTGAATCGATTAACTCTTTGATACTCAAGGAGTTTCTCGTTCCAACTACGCTGGAAGTGGGGCGCATTATAAGGGGATTCGAAACCCCGTCAACCTTTAATTTCAAGAAACCTTAATATCGCTGAAAACAAAGCGGGGAGGCCTTCCGACCTCCCCGCTTCTATATATAGCTACACCAGCAAGCGATCACTCAGCCTTGAGGGTGACCCGGGCAAACGCCTTCTTGCCCGCCTGGCACACATGGGTCGAGCCAAGCGCAAACATGAAGTCACGATCAACCACAGCACCGTCAACCTTGACCGCGCCACCATTGAGCAGGTCGCGCGCCATCGCCGAGTTCTTCACCAGGCCCGCACGGTTCAGCACGGCCGCAATCGGCAAGTCTTCAGCTGCGCCAACTTCGATCTCAGGCAGGTCTTCCGGCAACTCGCCCTCTTTCATACGGTTACCCGCCGCACGGTGAGCGTTGGCAGCCGCCTCCTCACCATGGAAGCGCGCAACGATCTCTTCCGCCAGCTTGATCTTGATGTCACGCGGGTTCGCGCCATTGGCAACATCGGCACGGAACTGCTCGATCTCTTCCATCGAACGGAAGCTCAGCAGCTCGAAGTAACGCCACATCAGCGTGTCCGGGATCGACACCAGCTTGCTGTACATCACCCCCGGTGCTTCCTGGATACCCACATAGTTACCCAGCGACTTGGACATCTTCTTCACGCCGTCGAGCCCTTCGAGCAGCGGCATGGTTACGATGTTCTGTGCTTCCTGGCCATAAGCGCGCTGCAGCTCGCGCCCCATGAGCAGGTTGAACTTCTGGTCGGTACCGCCCAGCTCCACGTCGGCCTTCAGCGCAACGGAGTCATAACCCTGCACCAGCGGGTAAAGGAACTCGTGAATGGCGATCGGCTGATTGGTGGTGTAACGCTTGTCGAAGTCATCGCGCTCAAGCATGCGCGCCACGGTGTACTGCGACGCCAGGCGGATAAAATCGGCCGGAGTCAGCGTGTCCATCCAAGTGGAGTTGAACGCGACCTCGGTCTTGGCCGGATCCAGGATCTTGAACACCTGCTGCTTATAGGTCTCGGCGTTATCCAGGACCTGCTCGCGGGTCAGTGGCGGACGCGTGGCGCTCTTGCCGCTCGGGTCACCAATCATGCCGGTGAAGTCACCGATCAGGAAGATGACCTGGTGACCCAGCTCTTGGAACTGACGCAGCTTGTTAATAAGCACGGTGTGCCCCAGGTGCAGGTCAGGCGCGGTCGGATCGAAACCTGCCTTGATGCGCAGAGGCTGGCCGCGCTTGAGCTTCTCCACCAGTTCCGACTCGACCAATACTTCTTCCGCACCGCGCTTGATAAGCGCCAGCTGCTCTTCAACCGACTTCATAGACAGACCCGCAAGGCTCAGATTCAAGGGGAGCCAACCATACAAGATCGGCCATCAAATACAAGTTTCGCAACGGAATGTGACCTGACCGCAGGCTTGCGGCGTCTACGCGCCCTTGCGTGAAAATGGATTTGGTTATATTTTATACAGTTATTTCATCTTCATCATGTCATTCATCTTTTCCATATTCACTTTTCTTCAAAAAGTCACCTTACCTATGACCAACGAACCGCCTAAAGCGCCCCCGCTTTATCCGAAAAGCCATCTGTTGGCCGCCAGCGGCATCGCCGCCCTGCTCAGCCTGGCCCTGCTGGTGTTTCCCTCCAGCGAAGTCGAAGCCAAGAAGACCACCCTCAACCTCGAACTGGAAAGCCCGGTCGAGCAACTGAAAGAAGAGTCCAAGGCTGCACCCCTGGTGCAGGCCGACGCTGAGCAAAGCTCGCCTTTCGCTCAGATCGAAGAGGCCGATACGGCCACCCAAAAGGCTGAGCAGCAAGCGCCTGCGGTAGCACCAGTAGCCGAAGCCGCCAAACAGCCCGGCCACCGTGAAGTCACCGTAGCGCGTGGCGACACCCTTTCAACCCTGTTCGCAAAGGTCGGCCTGCCTGCCACTGCGGTGCATGAGGTGCTGGCCAGCAACAAGCAGGCCAAGCAGTTCAGCCAGCTCAAGCACGGCCAGGTGCTGCAGTTCGAGCTCGACAAGGATGGCCAGCTGACCAACCTGCACAGCAAGGTCAGCAACCTCGAAACCATTCGCCTGACCAAGAACGCCAAGGGCTACAGCTTCAACCGCGAAATCAGCAAACCCGTGGTCCGCACGGCCTACGCCCATGGTGTGATCAAGAGCTCGCTCTCGGCCTCCGCCCAACGCGCCGGCCTGTCCCACAGCATGACCATGGACATGGCACGCGTGCTGGGCTACGACATCGACTTCGCCCAGGACATCCGCCCGGGAGACGAATTCGACGTGGTGTACGAGCAGAAAGTCATGGATGGCAAGGTGGTCGGGACCGGCAACATCCTGTCCGCACGCTTCACCAACCGCGGCAAAACCTACACCGCCGTGCGCTACACCAACAAACAAGGCAATACCAACTACTACACTGCCGATGGCAACAGCCTGCGCAAAGCGTTCATCCGCACCCCAGTCGACTTCGCGCGCATCAGCTCGCGCTTCTCTGCGGGCCGCAAACACCCGATTCTGAACAAGATCCGCGCCCACAAAGGTGTCGACTATGCCGCACCACGTGGCACGCCGATCAAGGCTGCAGGTGATGGTCGCATTGAACTGGCCGGGCGTCGTGGCGGCTACGGCAATACCGTGGTCATCCAGCACGGCAACCGCTACAAGACGCTTTACGGTCACATGCAGGGCTTTGCCAAAGGCATCAAGACCGGCGGCTCGGTCAAGCAAGGCCAGATCATCGGCTACATCGGCACTACCGGCCTTTCTACCGGCCCGCACCTGCATTACGAGTTCCAGGTCAACGGCGTTCACGTAGACCCGCTGAGCCAGAAAGTGCCGATGGCCGACCCGATTGCCAAGGCCGAACGCCAACGTTTCATGCAGCAGAGCCAGCCACTGATTGCCCGTATGGATCAGGAAAAGGCCACCATGCTCGCTGCGAACAAGCGCTGAGATATGGCGCTTTATCTGGGGGTCATGTCCGGTACCAGCCTCGATGGCCTGGACATCGCCCTGATCGAACAGCGCGAGCAGCCGCAACTGCTCGCCACTCACTATATCCCCATGCCTGCCGACCTTCGCCAGGACCTGCTGAGCCTTTGCGCCAGCGGGCCTGACGAGATTGCGCGCGCTGCATTGGCCGAAAACCGCTGGGCCAGCCTGGCGGCCGAAGGCATTGGCCATTTGCTCGTAAGCCAAGGGCTACCGGCAAGCGCCATTCGCGCCATCGGCAGCCATGGCCAGACAATCCGCCACGAGCCTGCCCGCGGCTTCACCGTGCAGATCGGCAACCCGGCATTGCTTGCCGAACTCACTCAGATCAGCGTGATCGGCGACTTCCGCCGCCGCGATGTGGCCGCTGGCGGGCAAGGGGCGCCGTTGGTCCCGGCCTTTCACGAAACGTTGTTCGGCCACCTGGGCAAACGGCTCGCCGTGCTTAATGTGGGGGGGTTCAGCAACCTCAGCCTGATCGCAAGCGACACGCCGGTGCATGGTTTCGACTGTGGGCCCGGCAACGTGTTGCTGGACGCCTGGATCGAGCACACGCGCGGCCAGCATTACGATGCTGACGGTGCCTGGGCGGCGAGTGGCGTGGTGATCGAGGACCTGCTTGCGGCGATGCTGCGCGACCCGTTTTTTGCCGGCGCCGGCCCCAAAAGCACAGGCCGCGAAGTGTTCAACCTGGCGTGGCTGCACAGCCACCTGAGCAACCAGCCGCCCTATCGTGCCGAGGATGTGCAGGCAACCCTGCTGGAGCTAACCGCTCGCAGCATCATCGACTCACTGTGCAACGCTCAGCAAGGCACCGAGGCACTTCTGGTATGCGGTGGCGGGGCCCGCAATGGCACGCTGATGCGCCGGCTTGCCCAGCTGCTGCCAGGTGCCCAGGTGGACAGCACCGCAGCCCATGGCGTCGACCCGGACTGGGTAGAGGCCATGGCTTTCGCCTGGCTTGCCCATTGCTGCCTGGAAGGCATCCCCGCCAACCGCCCCAGTGTGACGGCTGCCCGCGGGTTGCGCGTGCTTGGCGCCATCTACCCCGCGTAACGCCCTGGCAGAATGCAAAACGCCGCGCAAATGCGCGGCGTTTTCGTACAGCCCGTGATCAGATCGAGAACGAAGAACCACACCCGCAGGTGGTGGCGGCGTTCGGGTTCTTGATGACGAAGCGCGAGCCTTCCAGACCTTCCTGATAGTCCACTTCGGCACCTGCCAGATACTGGAAGCTCATCGGGTCGACCACCAGCGATACGCCTTCACGCTCGACGATGGTGTCATCCTCGGCCACATCTTCATCGAAGGTGAAACCGTACTGGAAGCCCGAGCAGCCACCGCCGGTCACGAACACTCGCAACTTCAGACGCTCATTGCCTTCTTCGTTGACCAGGGTCTTCACCTTTTGGGCTGCCCCTTGGGTGAATTCCAGACCGGTAGGGGTGAAGGTTTCGACGCTCATGCTGATTCTCCCGGCGCAGTTGCCGCCATAAAACTCGATGACGCGCATTATCCGCTTCTCCGAGAAAATCGGTCAACAATTGTGCGGCTTTAGTCGCTCCCACAAAAAGGCCCGCGCATGGCGGGCCTTTGGCTTGCTTACCCCGTTATGGGAGCAGGCCCGCGTGGGACAGGCCCATACGCTCATCCAGGCCAAACAGGATGTTGAGGTTTTGCACCGCCTGGCCCGAGGCCCCTTTGACCAGGTTGTCGATTACCGAGAGCACCACCACCAGATCACCACCTTGCGGGCGATGAACGGCAATACGGCAGACGTTGGCACCGCGCACGCTGCGGGTTTCCGGGTGGCTGCCGGCCGGCATCACATCGACGAACGGCTCATCGGCATAACGCTTTTCGAACAGCGCCTGCAGGTCGACCGACGTATCTGCCACGGTTGCGTACAGGGTGGCGTGGATACCACGGATCATTGGCGTCAGATGCGGCACGAAGGTCAGGCCGATGTCCTTGCCCGCCGCCAGGCGCAAGCCCTGGCTGATTTCCGGCAAGTGACGATGGCCCTTGACTGCATAGGCCTTCATGCTCTCGCCCGCTTCGCAGAACAGCGAACCTACCGCAGCGCCACGCCCAGCACCGCTAACACCCGACTTGCAGTCGGCAATCAGGCGCGACGGGTCGGCCAGGCCGGCCTCCAGCAGTGGCAGCAAGCCCAGCTGGGTTGCTGTCGGGTAGCAGCCTGGTACTGCAATCAGGCGTGCCTGGCGGATTTTTTCGCGATTGACCTCAGGCAGACCATAGACGGCATCCTTGAGCAGCTCTGGCGCGCCATGAGGCTGGCCATACCACTTGCCCCACTCGGTGGCGTCCTGCAGCCGGAAGTCGGCCGACAGGTCGATCACCTTGGTCCCGGCCGCCAGCAGTTCGCCCGCCAGGGCGTGGGCAACGCCATGCGGCGTTGCGAAAAACACCACGTCGCACGCCGCCAGGGCCTTGCTGTCCGGCACACTGAACGCCAGGCCGTCGTAGTGGCCACGCAGGTTCGGGTACATGTCAGCTACCGCCACACCCGCCTCGGAGCGCGAAGTGATGACCGCCACTTCGGCCTGTGGATGCTGCGCCAGCAGACGCAACAGTTCGACGCCGGTGTAACCCGTGCCGCCGACGATACCGACCTTGATCATAACGCTTGCCCCTTATCAACGAGCCCACTGGAAAGCGCACGATAATAGGGGCGCAAGCCGCCTGTAACAACTCTTCGGGTGACCCTTCGGGCGCTTGACCACTACTATCTGACGACCGTGAAAACCTGAAGGAACTCCCTCCATGCTTTACCTATGGATCAAAGCGCTGCACATCGTCAGCGTGGTCTGCTGGTTCGCCGGCCTGTTCTACCTGCCCAGGCTGTTCGTCTACCACGCCCAGAGCCAGGACAGCATCAGCCAAGAACGCTTCGTGACCATGGAACGCAAGCTGTTCCGCGGCATCATGAACCCGGCCATGATCGCCACCTATGTATTCGGCGCCTGGATGCTCTACCTGACCCCGGGCTGGCTGAGCCAGGGCTGGCTGCACGCCAAACTCACCCTGGTGATTCTGCTGACCGGCTACCATCACATGTGCGGCGCGCAGCGCAAACGCTTCGCCAGCGGCGCCAATACCCGCAGCCATGTCTACTATCGCTGGTTCAACGAAGTCCCGGTGCTGTTCCTGCTGGGTATCGTAATTCTCGTGGTGGTCAAACCGTTCTGACGGTAACCCCCATTCAGGAGCCTTGCCATGTCATTGCCCGCCTCGCTCGAACAACGCCTGCGCCTGCCCGTGGTCGCAGCACCGATGTTCCTGATTTCCAACCCCAGGCTGGTGCTGGCCTGCTGCGCCAGTGGCGTAGTCGGCAGCTTCCCGGCACTGAACCAGCGCGACAGTGCGGGGTTCAAGGCCTGGCTTGAAGAAATCGAGGCGGGGTTGGCGCAACTGCAGTCACCGGCACCCTATGCGGTGAACCTGATCGTGCACCCGACCAACCCACGCTTGCAGGCTGATCTGGCGCTGTGCGTGGCGCATAAGGTGCCGATCGTCATCACCAGCCTGGGGGCGGTCAAGGAAGTGGTCGACACCGTGCACAGCTACGGCGGGCTGGTGTTCCACGATGTCACCACCCGGCGCCATGCCGAGAAGGCTGCCGAGGCGGGTGTCGACGGCCTGATTGCAGTCGCAGCGGGCGCCGGTGGCCATGCCGGCACCTGGAGCCCGTTCGCCCTGGTGGCCGAGATCCGGCAGTTCTTCGACAAGACCCTGCTGCTGGCGGGCTGCCTTAACCACGGCCATGAAATTCTCGCGGCACAACTGCTGGGCGCGGACCTGGCGTACATGGGCACCCGCTTCATCGCCACCACGCAAAGCCAGGCCCAGGATGCCTACAAGCAGATGCTGCTCGATGCTCATGCCGCCGATATCGTCCACACCCCGGCAGTCTCCGGCGTGCCGGCCAGCTTCCTGCGCCCGAGCCTGGAGCAGGCGGGCTACGACATCAACGCGCTCAACAATGGCCACGCACCGGGCAAACTCAAGCCGATCGACGACGAAGCCAAGGCCTGGAAAACCGTATGGTCGGCCGGCCAGGGAGTAGGCGGCATTCATGATCTGCCCGACGCCCGCGTACTGATCGAACGCCTGCAAAGCGAGTACCGAGAGGCCCTGGAACGCTGCCAGGGTATTCGCACCCAGGCCTTGTAGCAAAAGGCAACACCTTGCCCGGCCAAGCTGTACACTAGGCGCCCTCTTCAGCCCCCAGGAGCCTTTGCATGACCCGTTACGCCATGATCACTGGTGCTTCCAGCGGCCTGGGCCTGGCCCTGGCGGAAGCCCTGGCACGGCGCGGGCGCAACCTGATCCTGGTGGCACGCCAGCGCGAGACGCTGGAACCGGTGGCCATCGAGCTGACCCAACGCTTCGGTGTCGAGGTGTTGTTCCGCGCGTGCGACCTCAGCCAGCCGCTTCGCCTGTCGGGCTTCGTGCTTGAGCTGGAAGAAGGTGAGCGGCGTATAGACCTGCTGGTCAACTGCGCGGGCCTGCGCACCTATGGGCCGTTCCTGGCCCACGAATGGGCCGACGAACAGGACCTGCTGGAGGTCAACATCCTCGCCATGAGCCGTCTCTGCCATGCCATCGGCAACCTGATGGCCGTGCAGGGTGGCGGGCAGATCCTCAATGTCGCCGGCCTGGCCGCTGTCGCACCGGGCCCCTGGATGGCGGCCTACGCGGCCAGCAAGGCCTATGTGATGAGCTTTACCCAAGCACTGCGCGAGGAGCTCAAGCGTACCGGTATCAAGGTCTCGGTGTTATGCCCTGGCCCGGTGCGCTCATCACGCCGGCGCATTCCCCGGCTCGAAGGCAGCACACGTTGCCTCAGCCCTGAGGAAGTGGCCCTGTACACCGTGCGCGCCCTGGACAAAAACCGCATGCTGATCACCCCCGGTCGGCGCAACCGTTGGCTGGCATTCGCGCCACGCCTGCTACCCCGCTGGCTGGTGCGCAAGCTCGCCGGGGTGATCCATCGCCGCTACTGCCCGGTCGGAATGGAATAGCCACTGGGCGAGCGGCGCTCGGCTGAGTACACTCGGCCCGGACCCTCACCATGGAGCAAGTGCTGTGGACGATCTATTCCTCAAAATCATCAACCGGGAAATCCCGGCAGAGATCATCTACGAAGATGACCAGATTCTGGCCTTCAAGGATATTGCCCCAGCGGCGCCGGTACATTTTCTGGTTATCCCCAAGAAACACATCCGCACCCTCAACGACTTGACCGAGGAAGACAAGGCCCTGGCCGGCCACATCCTGTTCACTGCCCAGCGTCTGGCTGTCGAGCAAGGCTGCGAAGAAGGTTTCCGTGTAGTCATGAACTGCAATCCGAAAGGTGGCCAGACCGTCTACCACATCCATATGCACGTGCTTGGCCAGCGCCAGATGCACTGGCCACCGGGCTGATCCAGGGCAAGCGACCCTTGCGCTATTGCGGTAAACTGTCGGGCACACTCTTGCGGAGGTGCCCGATGGCTACCGAACGTCACTACTCGCCGCTCGACCGCTTGTTGCTGCAGGCCGATACCGCCATGCGCACCTTGCTGCCCTTCAGCGGCCAACCGTCCCGCCCATCCCCGGCCATCGTCCAGCCGGATGCCGACCTGGACGACACCCAGAGCCGCCACATTGCTGGCCTGATGCGTATCAACCATACCGGCGAAGTCTGCGCCCAGGCGCTGTACCAGGGCCAGGCACTGACTGCCAAGCTGCCCCAGGTACGCAAGGCCATGGAGCACGCCGCCGAGGAAGAAATCGACCACCTGGCCTGGTGTGAACAGCGTATCCGTCAGCTGAACAGCCACCCGAGCGTACTCAACCCGCTGTTCTACGGCATGTCGTTCGGCATCGGCGCACTCGCTGGCCTGGTCAGCGACAAGGTCAGCCTGGGCTTCGTTGCAGCCACCGAGCAGCAGGTGTGCAAGCACCTGGACGAACACCTGGAGCAGATCCCGCACGAGGACGAAAAGTCCCGCGCCATCCTTGAGCAAATGCGCATCGATGAAGAGCAGCACGCCGAGTCTGCCCTCGAAGCGGGCGGCTATCGCTTCCCTGCCCCGGTGCGTTTCGGCATGAGCCTGCTGGCCAAGGTCATGACCAAAAGCACTTACCGCATCTGAAGGCACGCCCATGACGGAACGTTTCAGCGCCAAGGACCTGGCGCGCGCCGTGCACGCCGGTATCCTCCAACCGGGCCAGGACCAGGCCCTGTTGCAGTTTCTACGCCAGCAACCGGCAACGCGTGGCAGCTTCCAACTGGCGCACGTCGCCTTCTATTTCGGCGCCTTGCTCATCATGGGCGCCATGGGCTGGCTGCTTACCGAAGCGTGGATGCAGATCGGCGACTCGGCGCTGCTGGCCATCGCCACCTTGTACATCACCCTGCTGACCCTCTTCGCCCTCACTCTGCAACGGCGCGCCCAGCCGATTGCCGCCGGTGTACTGGCTGCGGTCGCAGTCAGCATCGTGCCGCTGGCAGTGTTCGCCATCGAGCGCCTGGTTGGCTGGTGGCCATTGGATGACAGGCAAAGCGCCTATCACCAGTACTACATCTATGTGCAGGGCGGCTGGCTGTTGATGGAGGCGGCAACGGTTGTCGCTGGGCTGCTGATGCTAAGGCTGATCCCCTTCCCGTTCATCGTGATGCCAATTGCCGTGGCACTGTGGTTCATGTCGATGGACCTCAGCGAATGGTTCTACGGCTCGCCGTTCAGCTGGGAGCAACGACGCGAGGTGTCACTTTGGTTCGGTCTGGGCATGCTGCTGGTATTTCTGCTGGTGGACGGCCGTACCCGTGAGGACTATGCCCACTGGGGCTATCTGGCTGGGCTCGCTGCGTTCTGGGGTGGGCTGACGCTGGTGGACAGCGGCAGCGAGCTGGGCAAAGCCCTCTACTGCCTGATCAATATCGGCTTGATGGGCATGGCCGTGCTGTTGCGCAGGCCGGTGTTCATGGTGTTCGGGGCATTGGGTGTGGCGGCGTACCTGGGGTATCTGTCATACGAGGTGTTTGCCGAGTCGCTGCTGTTCCCGGTGGTACTGACCTTGATCGGGCTGGGTGTGATCTGGCTGGGTCTGGTCTACCAGAAGCGGCGGGAGCGGTTGAGCCAGGCGTTCAGAAACGTAGTACCGCAATGGTTGCGGGTAGCCCTTCCGGCATTGCGCAACTGAAGAACGCCGGGGCCGCTTTGCGGCCCCAACAATCCAGAACTTAACCCAGCTCTACAATCTCGTAACCGTGGGTAATCTCGACACCCGCACGCTCGAGCATGATCGAAGCCG
Source organism: Pseudomonas sp. E1MeOHC2 (assembly GCF_058745025.1). NCBI lineage: Bacteria > Pseudomonadati > Pseudomonadota > Gammaproteobacteria > Pseudomonadales > Pseudomonadaceae > Pseudomonas > Pseudomonas sp. E1MeOHC2. The sequence continues at coordinate 2,902,115 of NZ_CP196675.1, read as the reverse complement.
AGCAGTACTTCTCCGCCGACAGCTCCACCGCGCGCTTGACCTGGGCTTCTTTCAAGCCACGGCCCTTGACCACGAAGTTCATGTGAATCTTGGTGAACACCTTGGGGTCTTCGCTGGCGCGCTCAGCCTCCAGAAATGCCTCGCAGCTTTCCACTGCCTGGCGCGACTTTCTCAAGATGCTCACCACATCGAAGCTGCTGCAGCCACCCAGGCCAAGCAACAGCATTTCCATCGGGCGCACGCCCAGGTTTCGGCCACCGGCCTCAGGCGGGCCGTCCATCACGACGACATGCCCGCTCCCCGACTCACCGAGGAACATCGCGTCACCGGCCCACTGGATACGTGCCTTCATCTACCCGGACTCCTAATTTTCGGAAAAGGGTGTCAGCTTAGACCTTGTGTGGCTGTGGGAAAAGCTCGAGACGTGTCGGTTTAGTACCGAAACATCCCGTTCTGTCTGATAAGCTGGCGCCAAATGACTGGCGCTCGCCGTCAGACACTTCCTATAAGAAACCTATGCGTCGTATCGAACAGGATTTCGTGATGGTTGCCTCCGCCCTACCCGCCAAGATCAAGAACATCGACAAATTGCTGGTGCACTGCCAGCGCCGCCGCTACACCGCCAAGAGCAATATCATCTGCGCCGGCGACAAGGCCGAAACACTGTCGTTCATCATCAAGGGTTCGGTGACCATCCTCATCGAGGACGACGAGGGTCACGAAATGATCATTGCCTACCTCAACAACGGTGATTTCTTTGGCGAGCTTGGGCTTTTCGAACCCGTAGAAGGCGAACAGCAGCGCAGCGCCTGGGTACGCGCCAAGACTGAATGTGAAGTGGCAGAGATCAGTTACGACAAGTTTCGCGAACTCTCACGGCAGGACCCAGACATTCTTTACGCCCTGGGCGGCCAGATGGCCCAGCGCCTGCGTAACACCACGCGCAAGGTGGGTGACCTGGCCTTCTTCGACGTTACTGGGCGGGTCGCGCGCTGCCTGCTTGAGCTGTGCAAACAACCTGATGCGATGACCCACCCCGACGGCATGCAGATCAAGATCACCCGTCAGGAGATTGGCCGTATCGTCGGTTGTTCGCGGGAGATGGTCGGCCGCGTCCTCAAAGACCTCGAAGAACGCAGCCTGGTGCAGGTCAAGGGCAAGACCATGGTGGTCTACGGCACCCGTTAGTCCTTGGGCAGATCTGCCAGCACTTTGGCATAAGCCTGCGAGAGGCGCTCGAACCAGGGCGCTTCGGGCGCCACTTCGTGCAGGGCGATATGCGCATCGGCGCGGCAACGCTGCTCCAGCTCGCAGCATTCGTTGAAGCGGTTGACCGCCGCGACCATCGACTCACGCTCGTTATCCAGCAGCAATGCGCCATGCACCAGCACCACTGGGCGCTTGCCACCCAGCCCCTGGCGCCAGCGCTGGGCCGTGCCGACCAGCTTGCGGCCATTGAGATTGACGTTGTAGCGGCCATCGCAGAACGCCCCATCGATCTCGCCCACCGAAGCCACCCCGCCCCACTCCCGTAGTACCTCGCACAACGGCAGGCACAAGCGTTCGTAGGCATTTTCGATACGCCCATGGTCACCTTCGCTGCGCGGTGCCACATAGACCAGTGCCACATTGACCGTGGCATGCGATTGCGGCACCGGCTCACCGCCGGTCTCGCGCAACAGCACCGGCCAGCCGGCGATCGCCAGCTCAGCACAGGCGGCTTCGAAGTTGTCCAGGCGGCTCATGCGGCGCGGCATGACCAGGGCATGGTCGGTCGGGCGCCAGAACAGTACACCGTAATCGTGCTCGCCGCGGCAAACGGCGGCCAGCAGGTCTTGTTCGGCGTGCAGGCCTTGTTCAACGGTCAGGGCCAGGGGCTGATCGGTCATTGATCCACCTTTGATGTTGTTATTGGTTCACCTGCTCCGGGAAGAACAACCGCTGCAGTTCCAGCCCAGGCTGTTCAGCGCGCATGAACGCCTCCCCCACCAGGAACGAGTAAACCTCGTTGATTGCCATCAGCTCCACATCGGCCCGGTTGAGAATACCGCTCTCGGTAATCGCCAGGCGATCGCGCGGAATGCGCGGCAGCAGGTCAAGGGTGGTTTCCAGGCTGACTTCGAAGGTGTGCAGATTGCGGTTGTTCACCCCCACCAACGGTGTATCCAGGGTTTTCAGCGCACGCTCCAGCTCATCGCCATCATGCACCTCGACTAGCACATCCAAGCCGACGTCCTTGGCCGTGGCGGCCAGCTCGGCCATCTTCACGTCATCCAGCGCCGAGACGATCAGCAGCACGCAGTCAGCACCCAGTGCCCGGGCCTCGACGATCTGGTAAGGGTCGATCATGAAGTCCTTGCGGATCACCGGCAGCGACACCGCGGCGCGGGCCTGCTGCAGGTACACATCAGCGCCCTGGAAATAATCCACATCGGTCAGCACCGACAGGCAGGTCGCCCCACCCTTCTCGTAGCTGACGGCGATGTCCGCCGGCACGAAGTGCTCACGGATCACACCCTTGCTCGGCGACGCCTTCTTGATCTCGGCAATGACCGCTGGCTGCTTGCGCTGGGCTTGCTCGATCAGCGCATTGGCAAAGCCACGTGGGGCATCGGCGACCTTGGCCAGGCGCTCCAGCTCGGCCAGGCTGACCTGGGCACTACGCGCGGCCACTTCCTCGACTTTGCGGGCGAGAATCTTTTCCAGCACGGTCGGTACGCTCATGCTTCGTTCTCCAGCTTGAATACGGCGGTGAAGGCGCCCAGCTCCTGCAGTTTTTCCCAGGCAAGGCCAGTGTGCAGCACGTCATGGGCAAGTTCCACGCCCTGTGCCAGGGTCATGGCATGATCGGCGGCATACAGCGCGGCGCCAGCATTGAGCACGATCATTTCGGCGGCCTTCTGGCCGTTCTCGGTCTTGCGTCGGCCCAGCGCATCACGAATCAGCTCGTACGAAGCCTGCGGGCCATCGACTGCCAGGCCGTGCAGGCTCTGGCTCTTCATGCCGAGGTCTTCAGGCTCTACCCAATACTCAGTGATCTCGCCCTTTTTCAGCTCGGCAACAAAGGTCGGTGCCGCCAGGCTGAACTCGTCCAGGCCATCCTTGGAGTGCACCACCAGCACATGCTTGCTGCCCAACCGCTGCAGCACTTCGGCCAACGGGCGGCACAACGCTTGGTTGAACACGCCGACCACCTGGTGCTTCACACCGGCCGGATTCGTAAGCGGGCCCAGCATGTTGAACAGGGTGCGCAGGCCCAGGTCGCGACGCGGGCCAGCGGCGTACTTCATTGCCTTGTGATGGCTCTGGGCAAACATGAAACCGATACCCAGGCTCTCGATGCAACGGGCAACCTGCACCGGGGTCAGGCTCAAGTAGATGCCGGCAGCTTCCAGCAGGTCGGCGCTGCCGCTCTTGCCCGAAACGGCCCGGTTACCATGCTTGGCCACCGGGCAACCGGCTGCGGCCAGGACAAACGCAGAAGCGGTGGAAACGTTGAAGATGTTGGCGCCATCGCCGCCAGTGCCGACGATATCGACCACGCCATCGAGGCTCTTCAGCTCGACCTTGTCGGCCAGTTCACGCATCACCGAGACCGCACCGACGATCTCGTCGATGCTCTCGCTTTTCATGCGCATGCCCATCAGGAAGGCACCGATCTGCGTCTCGGTGCATTGGCCGGTCATGATCTGACGCATGACGTCGCTCATTTCTTCGGTGGACAGGTCCAGATGACCGACGATGCGGCTCAGCGCGCTTTTGATATCCATGTTCGATCCTTAGCGGCGGCCGCCGGTCTGCTTGAGGAAGTTGGCGAACAGCTCGTGGCCCTGCTCGGTGAGGATGGACTCGGGGTGGAATTGCACCCCTTCGATGTTCAGAGTCTTGTGGCGCAGGCCCATGATCTCGTCGACCGTACCGTCTGCATGCGCAGTCCAGGCGGTGACTTCCAGGCAATCGGGCAGGGTTTCACGCTTGACCACCAGCGAGTGGTAGCGGGTAACGGTAAGCGGGTTGTTGAGGCCGGCGAAGACCCCCAGGTCGCGGTGCAGCACCGGGCTGGTCTTGCCATGCATGACCTGACGGGCCCGCACGACGTCGCCGCCAAACGCCTGGCCGATGGACTGGTGGCCCAGGCAGACGCCCAGGATCGGCAGCTTGCCGGCAAAATGCAGGATCGCCTCGATCGACACACCCGCCTCGCTCGGCGTGCAGGGCCCTGGGGAGACAACGATGCGCTCCGGATTGAGGGCTTCGATTTCAGCGATAGTCATTTCGTCATTGCGAATGACCTTGACCTCGGCACCTAGCTCGCCCAGGTACTGAACAACGTTGTAAGTGAATGAGTCGTAGTTGTCGATCATCAGTAACATCGGGCTAAACCTCTTGAATCTACTGACTTCAGAATACGAACCTTCCTACACCGCCCGCAGCGCGGCATTGCCACTAAGGGCATTCGAAAACGGATAAGAAGGCAAACAGAAACGGGCCGGGCTGGCCGGCAGGAGATAAAGTCAGGCGCGCCAACGCCAACGGGCGTGGGCCTTGATTACGCGCATCAAGAGTTTGCTGACGATCAACACAGGATAGGTCTCGCTCATACGTCCCGGCACAGTAGCCTACCGGGGCGATGGGCGCAATATGCCTGTAAACACGGGGAAACGAATGGACTTGGGAGACAAGCCCCGCGATTTGCTATGGTCGATCGGGTAGTCCTCATAAAAACAATGAAAAGGATGTTCTCTGATGCGAAAAGCTCCATTGTTGCGCTTTACCCTCGCCACATTGGCCCTGGCCTGCAGCCAGGCGTTCGCTGCACCTTCCCCCTATTCGAGCTTGATCGTATTTGGCGACAGCCTGAGTGATGCCGGCCAATTTCCCGACCTGACCGGCGGTACGGCAGGCCAGCGCTTCACCAACCGTGATGCCGACGGCAACTTCGCGCCGGTTTCGCCGATGATTCTTGGCGGTCGGCTGGGCATCGTGCAGGACGAACTCAACCCGTCCACATCGGTCGGCATTCGGCCTGATGGCAACAACTGGGCAGTGGGCGGCTACACGACGCAGCAGATTCTCGATTCGATCACCGAATCGTCGAAAGTGATCGTCCCTCCCAATGGACCTGTACCAGGCTTTGTCTTCCGTGAACGCCCCGGCTACCTGGCCAATGGTCTGCGCGCCGACCCCAACGCCCTCTACTACCTTACCGGTGGCGGTAACGACTTCCTCCAGGGCCTGGTGAACAGCCCCGCCGACGCCGCCGCTGCCGGAGGCCGCCTGGCCGCCAGCGCCCAGGCCCTGCAACAAGGCGGCGCGCGCTACATCATGGTCTGGTTGCTGCCCGACCTGGGCCAGACGCCCAACTTCAGCGGCACCCCGCAACAAAACCCGCTGTCACTGCTGTCCGGCGCCTTCAACCAGTCACTGCTCAATCAGCTCGGGCAGATCGACGCCGAGATCATCCCGCTGAACATTCCGGTATTGCTGGGCGAGGCCTTGGCCAGCCCGACCCAATTCGGCCTGGCCAGCGGCCAGAACCTGGTCGGCACCTGCTACAGCGGTCAAGGCTGTGTCGCAAACCCGGTATACGGTATCAACGGCACCACACCCGACCCCACCAAGCTGCTGTTCAACGACTCGGTGCACCCGACCATTGCCGGCCAGCAACTGATTGCCGACTACGCCTACTCGATCATCTCCGCGCCGTGGGAGCTGTCCCTGTTGCCGGAAATGGCCCACGCCAGCCTACGCGCTCACCAGGACGAGTTGCGCAACCAGTGGCAAACACCCTGGCAAGCGGTTGGGCAATGGCAGGCCTTCGTCGCCACCGGCGCCCAGGACCTGGACTTTGACGGCCAACGCAGTGCGGCCAGCGGCGATGGTCGTGGCTACAACCTTACCCTGGGTGGCAGCTACCGATTGAACGATGCCTGGCGCATGGGCCTGGCGGGTGGTGTGTACCGGCAGAAACTGGAGGCCGGTGAACAGGACTCGGACTACAAGCTCGACAGTTACCTGGCCACGGCTTTCGCCCAGTACCGCCAGGACCGCTGGTGGGCGGATGCCGCACTGACGGCAGGCCATCTGGACTACAGCGACCTCAAGCGCACCTTCGCCCTCGGCGTGAATGACCGCAGCGAAAAAGGCGATACCGACGGCGAGGCGTGGGCGGTAACAGGCCGGCTGGGTTACAACCTGGCCGCCGAGAGCAGCCCATGGCAACTGGCGCCGTTCATCAGTGCCGACTACGCCCGGGTAAAAGTCGATGGTTATGACGAGAAGAGCGGGCGCTCGACCGCGCTGGGCTTCGATGACCAGGAACGTACCTCGCGGCGGCTGGGTATCGGGCTTTTAGGCAGTGTGCAGGTGGCGACAGGGACGCGGCTGTTTGCCGAGGTTGCCCAGGAGCACGAATTCGAGGATGACCAACAGGATGTGACCTTGCACCTGACGACGTTGGCCGCGCACGATTTCACTCTGACCGGGTATACGCCGCACAGCGACCTGACCCGGGCCAGCCTGGGTTTGAGCCACGAGTTGATGGCGGGGGTACATGTGCGGGGGAACTACAACTGGCGCAAGAGTGATGAGTTGACGCAGCAGGGGGTGAGCTTGGCGGTCAGCGTGGACTTCTGAACTGTTATGGGGCCCTGTGGGAGCGGCGGTGCGGCGCTCCCACAATGACCACTGTTCGCTGCCCTATTTGGCAGTCGTCTGCTCAGCCAACGCCACCGCACGGAACATCGCGCGGCGCTTGTTGATGGTTTCTTCCCACTCCAGCGCCGGCACCGAGTCGGCCACGATACCGCCGCCTGCCTGTACATGCAGCTCGCCGTCCTTGATCACCGCAGTACGAATGGCAATCGCGGTATCCATGTTGCCGTTCCAGGCAAAGTAACCCACAGCACCACCGTAAACGCCACGTTTGACTGGCTCCAGCTCGTCGATGATTTCCATGGCGCGGATCTTCGGCGCACCCGACAGGGTCCCGGCCGGCAGAATCGCGCGCAAGGCGTCCATGGCGGTCAGGCCTTCGCGCAGGTGCCCAGTGACGTTGGACACGATGTGCATCACGTTGGAGTAACGCTCGATCACCATCTTCTCGGTCAGGCGCACGCTACCCGTCGAGGACACCCGGCCCACGTCGTTGCGGCCCAGGTCGATCAGCATCAAGTGCTCGGCGATCTCTTTCTCGTCAGACAGCAGGTCGTCTTCCAGCGCACGGTCCGCTTCTTCCGTCGCACCACGCGGACGGGTGCCGGCAATCGGGCGCACAGTGACCAGGTTGTCCTCGACGCGCACCAGCACTTCAGGCGAACTGCCAACCACGTGGAAGTCGCCAAAATTGAAGAAGTACATGTACGGCGTCGGGTTGAAACAGCGCAAAGCACGGTACAGGTCGATGGGCGCAGACTTGAAGTCGATCGACATGCGCTGGGACGGCACCACCTGCATGCAGTCACCCGCCAGGATGTACTCCTTGATGCGGCCAACCGCGTTTTCGTAATCCTCGCGGGTATAGCTGGAGCGGAATTCCGGCTCGGCAGCCAGCGGGCCGCTCAGGTCCAGGCCACGGCGCGGGGTGATCGGCTGGCGCAGTGTTTCCAGCAGCCCTGCCAGGCGGGCCTTGCCTTGTTCGAAGGCGTGCTCCTGGGCCGGGTCGACCAGTACGATGGCGTGCATCTTGCCCGCCAGGTTGTCGAACACCACCACGGCGTCCGACACCATCAGCAGGATATCTGGCACGCCCAGCGGATCCGGGTTCGGGCTCGCGCCCAGACGCTTCTCCACATACCGCACGCAGTCATAGCCGAAGTAGCCGACCAAGCCGCCATTGAAACGTGGCAGGCCAGGAATATCGGCGACCTTGTAACGGTCCTTGAACGACTCGACGAAGGCCAGCGGGTCTTCGACGTCGTGGCTTTCAACCTCGACGCCATCCTGCAAGATACTCACGTGGTAGCCATGCACGCGCATCACCGTACGCGATGGCAGGCCGATCATCGAGTAACGCCCCCACTTCTCGCCGCCCTGTACCGACTCGAGCAGATAGGAGTTGGGCTGGTCGGCCAGTTTCAGGTAGATCGACAGTGGCGTGTCGAAGTCGGCCAGGGTTTCACAGGCCAGGGGGATGCGGTTGTAGCCGGCAGCGGCCAGGCGCAGGAATTCTTCGCGGGTCATGAGTAGCCTCGTGGCAAGCAGCAGTAAGGTCAGGCAAACGGACGGGCCGGCAGGTGCCGGCAAGCAGAAGTCAGGCGCGCCAACGCCAACGGGCCAGGGCCTTGATGACTTTCATCCAGAATTTGCCAGTAACCGCCACGGTGGACTCTCTGTCTTGTGAGGCTTGAAGGTCCGCCAACGTTATCCCAGTGGCCGGGTCTGCGCAACCGGGCAGCAGCGCACGCAGGTCGTCGATCACCAGGTTCGGCGATTCGTCGTTGATCGGCCGGCCGTGGTTGTAGCCATACGTCAGGCCCACGCACTGCACACCGGCGGCCTTGGCTGCCAGCACATCGCTGCGCGAATCACCGACGAACAGCGACTGCTGCGGCGTGACGCCGGCCATTTGCATGACGAATAGCAGCGCCGCTGGGTCAGGTTTCTTTTGAGGCAGGGTGTCTCCGCCGATGATCCAGCGGAAATAGCGGCCGATCTTCATCTGGTCCAGCAGCGGGGCAACGAAGCGCTCTGGCTTGTTGGTGATCAGCGCCATCTCCACGCCTTGCTTGCGCAGCCAGCGCAGGGTGTCTTGCACGCCGGGGTAGACCACGGTCAGTTCATGGCTTTCGGCATAGGCCTCCATGAACAGCGTAAGCGCCTGCTCGGCAAGCGCATCGTCCACCGAGGCGTGCTCGATACCCCCAGCCAGCGCCCGACGCACCAGCACCTGGGCACCGTTGCCAACCCAGTGGCGCACGGCGTCCAGGCCTGCTGGCGGGCGCCCAAGTTCGAGCAGCATGCGGTCCACGGCGGCGGCCAGGTCTGGCACGGAGTCGATCAGGGTACCGTCCAGATCGAACATCACCAGCTTGGGCAGCGTCCCCGGGAACAGCTGCTCGAAGCCGCTCATGGGCGGGCCTGGGCCAGCTCGGCGCGCATTTTGGCGATGACTTCCTGGTAGTCCGGCGCATTGAAGATGGCCGAACCGGCGACGAAGGTGTCGGCACCTGCGGCGGCGATCTCGCGGATATTGTTGACGTTGACGCCACCGTCGATTTCCAGGCGGATATCACGGCCGCTGGCATCGATCAGCGCGCGCGCCTCACGCAGCTTGTCGAGGGTGCCGGGGATGAACTTCTGCCCGCCAAAGCCTGGGTTGACGCTCATCAGCAGGACCATGTCGACCTTGTCCATCACGTACTTGAGGGCATCCAGGCTGGTCGCCGGGTTGAACACCAGGCCGGCCTTGCAACCACCGTCGCGGATCAGCTGCAACGAACGGTCAACGTGCTGGCTGGCCTCGGGGTGGAAGGTGATGTAGGTGGCGCCGGCCTCGATGAAGTCGCCGATGATACGGTCAACCGGGCTGACCATCAGGTGCACATCGATCGGGGCGGTCACGCCGTACTTGCGCAAGGCCGTGCAGACCATCGGGCCGATGGTCAGGTTGGGTACGTAGTGGTTGTCCATCACATCGAAGTGAACGATGTCGGCACCAGCGGCCAGCACCTTGTCGACGTCCTCGCCCAGGCGGGCGAAATCGGCGGAGAGAATGGAGGGGGCAATAGCGTAGGGCTGCATGGCGCACCTGTAGGGCAGAATCACGGTGGCGCGCATTGTAACTCAGGCGAACGGATAGAGGCTGATTGGTATCAATAGGTGTCGACCGGTGCCCCTGTATTGCCTGTGCCGGCCTCTTCGCGGGGCAAGCCCGCTCCCACTGGATCAGCACAGCATTCGAAACCTGCGCTGTACTTGTGGGAGCGGGCTTGCCCCGCGAAGAGGCCGGCACTGGCAACCTCAATCAAGCCGGTTGCTGAGTTCTCAGCTTCTCGCTACGCCCACGCAACCACTCCAGGGTCAGCAGCAGCACCACCGAAAATGCGATCAGCAAGGTCGCTGCCGCCGCAATCGTCGGGCTCAGGTTCTCGCGGATACCGCTGAACATCTGCCGAGGCAGCGTCGCCTGCTCAGGCCCGGCGAGGAACAGCGTTACGACCACTTCATCGAACGAGGTGGCAAAGGCAAACAGCGCCCCCGATATCACCCCCGGCGCGATCAACGGCAGGGTCACCCGGCGGAACGCCAGCAGTGGCGAGGCGCCCAGGCTGGCGGCCGCACGCACCAGGTTGTAATTGAAGCCCTGCAAAGTCGCCGACACGGTGATGATGACGAACGGCACACCCAGCACCGCATGCACCAGAATCAGCGAGGTGAAACTGTTGCCCAACCCTAGCGGCGCAAAGAACAGGTAACTGGCAACGCCAATGATTACCACCGGCACGACCATCGGCGAAATGACCAGCGCCATCACCAGCGACTTGCCCGGGAAATCGCCACGGGTCAGGCCAATCGCCGCCAACGTACCGAAGACCATGGCCAATACCGTGGCCGCCGGGGCGACGATGATGCTGTTCTTCAGTGCCCGCATCCACTCGGCAGAGCCGAAGAAGTCCTGGTACCACTGCAGCGAAAAGCCCTGCAGCGGATACACCAGGAAACTGCCGCTGTTGAAGGACAACGGCACGATGACCAACACCGGCAAGATCAAGAACAGCAGGATCAAGCCGCAAAGAATGCGCAGGCTGTAGAACCAGACCCGCTCCACGGGTGACATGTAAGGGCTCAGCATGACAAGGCTCCTCAGCTCAGGCGCAGGCGGCTGGCGCCGACCAGCCAGCTATAGATCAAGTACAACAGCACGGTCGCCAGCAGCAACAGCCCACCCAGCGCGGTCGCCATGCCCCAGTTGATGCTGGTGTTGGTATAGAAGGCCACGAAGTAACTGACCATCTGGTCGTTCGGGCTGCCCAGCAGTGCCGGGGTGATGTAGTAGCCGATGGCCAGGATGAACACCAGCAAGCACCCGGCGCCTACACCGGCATAGGTCTGCGGGAAGTACACCCGCCAGAAGCTGGCGAACGGATGGCAACCCAACGAAATCGCCGCACGCATGTAGCTGGGCGAAATGCCCTTCATCACGCTGTACAGCGGCAGGATCATGAACGGCAGCAAAATATGGACCATGGAGATGTACACACCGGTGCGGTTGAACACCAGCTCCAGCGGTTCATCGATGATGCCCATGGCCATCAACGCACTGTTGATCAGGCCACCCGACTGCAGCAGCACGATCCACGCCGCCACCCGCACCAGAATCGAGGTCCAGAACGGCAGCAACACCAGAATCATCAACAGGTTGCTCTGCCGCGCCGGCAGATTGGCCAACAGGTACGCCAGCGGGTAGGCCAGCACCAGGCAGATGGCGGTAATCACCACACCCATCCACAGGGTGCGGGCGAAAATATCCAGGTAAATGGCCTGGTCGGGCGTGGCCTTGGCCAGCTCGCCGAGGTCATCGATACGGTGGTCGAGCGACGCCAGCAGGTAGAACGAGGTGACTGTGCTGGTATTGCGGCGGATCGCCTGCCAGTAGGCGGGGTCGCCCCAACGCTCATCGAGGGTCTGCAATGCTTCTTTATAAGAGGCCGGTTCAGCCTTGAACGGCAGCGCCCGGGCGGTCTTGGTCAACAGGCTGCGGTAGCCCGCCAGTTCCATGTTCAGGCGCTTGGAGAGGTCGCCCAAGGTCTGGTTCTTGCGCGACTCGGCCAGGTCCTGGCTCAGTGCCTTGTACACCGCTTCGCCCGGTAAGCTTTTGCCGTCCCACTGGGACACCGCTTCGACGGTGCGCGGCAAGCCGGCGACCACTTCCGGGTTGCCGACGCTCTTGTACAACAGCGCGGCGATCGGCACCAGAAACACCAGCAGAAGGAAGAGCGCCAGCGGCGCGATCAACGCCTGCGCCTTCCAGCGGTTGACCCGCTCGGCGTGCTTGAGGCGCTGCTTGAGACTTGGACCTGCGCCTTCGTTGAGGGGCACTGCAATGGCCATGGCGAACTCCGCAAAACAGGAAAACGGGAAGCGCCAGTGCAAACCCTGACGCTCCGACGAGGCGCTTTACTTCTTCGCCGCCCAGGCGTTGAAGCGTTGCTCCAGCTGCTCGCTGTTGTCGGCCCAGAAGGCCACGTCGATCTGCACCTGGTTGGCGATGTTCTCAGGCGTGGTCGGCATGTCCTTTTTCACCTCGTCCGTCAGCAGGCTGACGGCCTTGGTGTTGGCCGGGCCGTAGGCGATGTTTTCGGAGTAGGTTTTCTGCTGCTCGGGCTTGACGCTGTAGGCGATGAATTTCTTCGCCTCTTCGGCGTTCTTGGCGCCTTTTGGAATCGCCCAGGCATCGAAGTCGTAGATGCCGCCGTTCCACACCACCTTGAGGTTGCTCTCTTTCTGCACGGCGGCGATCCGGCCGTTGTAGGCCGAGCTCATGACCACGTCCCCCGAGGCCAGGAACTGCGGCGGCTGTGCGCCGGCTTCCCACCACTGAATGCTGGGCTTGAGTTCGTCGAGTTTCTTGAAGGCGCGGTCCTGACCTTCTTTGGTGGCCAGCACCTTGTAGACGTCCTTGGGCGCGACGCCATCGGCCATCAAGGCGAATTCCAGGGTGTACTTGGCGCCTTTGCGCAGGCCACGCTTGCCAGGGAACTGCTTGGTATCCCAGAAGTCGGCCCAACTGGTAGGCGCCGTCTTGAGTTTGTCGGCGTTGTAGGCCATTACTGTGGACCAGACGAAGAAGCCCACGCCGCAGGGCTGAATGGCGCCGGGTACGTAGTCGGCTTCATCCCCGAACAACGCCGGGTCGAGCTCTTCGAACATGCCCTCGTCGCAACCACGAGACAGCTCGGGCGACTCGACTTCCACCAGGTTCCAGGACACGCTCTTGGTATCGACCATGGCTTTGACCTTGGCCATTTCACCGTTGTACTCACCGGCGACGATCTTGCCGTTACCTGCCTTTTCCCAGGGTTCGTAGAACGCCTTGGTCTGGGCAGCCTTGTTGGCGCCGCCAAAAGAGATCACGGTCAGGTCGGCCGCCAGGGCCTGGCCAGCGGCGAACAGCCCCAGGGCCAGGGCGGTCAGTTTCAACTGCTTGCGCATTATTATTCTCTCCACAGTACAGGGTTGGTGAAGCAATCCATCAATGGGCTTCGGCAATCGGATCGAGCGCGCGGGCGTGCTCCACCTCCCAGCCCAGCGGTACCACATCGCCCACGGCCAGGGCCGGGTCGAGCTCGGCGATCGGCTGCTTCACGAAGAAGTCGGCCTTGCCACACACTTCCAGGCGCACCCGTACGTGGTCGCCCAGGTAAATGAACTCGGCCACACGGCCGGAGAAGCGGTTGACGCAGCTTTCACTGTGGCCGTTGAGGCGTACACGCTCCGGGCGGATCGACAAGGTCACCGGCTCACCGGCCTGGCCGACATTCACGGCCAGTGCTTCGACCCGCTCGCCCCGCGCCAGCTGCACCTGGCAACGATGGCCATCACTGGCCAACAGGGTGCCGTTGATGCGGTTGTTCTCGCCGATGAAGTTGGCGACGAAGGTGTTGCACGGTTTCTCATAAAGGGTGCGGGGGTCGGCGATCTGCTGGATTTCGCCCTGGTGGAACACAGCCACCCGGTCGGACATGGTCAGCGCCTCGCCCTGATCGTGGGTCACGTAGACCACGGTCACGCCCAGGCGCTGGTGGATGTGCTTGATCTCCATCTGCATGTGTTCACGCAGTTGCTTGTCGAGCGCGCCCAACGGTTCGTCCATCAGCACCAGCTGCGGCTCGAACACCAAGGCACGCGCCAGGGCCACCCGCTGCTGCTGGCCGCCAGACAGCTGGCCGGGGTAGCGTTTGGCGAAGGCATTGAGCTGAACCATGTTGAGCACACGCTTTACCCGCTCGCTGATGTCGGTCTTGCTCAAATTGCGCACGCTCAGCGGGAAAGCGAGGTTTTCGGCCACGGTCATGTGCGGGAACAGCGCGTAGTTCTGGAACACCATGCCGATGTCGCGCTTGTGCGGCGGCACGTTGTTGATCGAGCGCCCGGCTAGTTGGATTTCACCTGCGGTGGGGGTTTCGAAACCGGCCAGCATCATCAGGCTGGTGGTCTTGCCCGAGCCGGACGGGCCAAGCAAGGTGAGGAACTCGCCCTTGCGGATGTCCAGGTTGAGGTCTTTGACGATCAGCGACTCGCCGTCGTAGCTCTTCTGCACACCGCGGAAGCTGACCAGCGTTTCGCTGGTTGCAGCGTTCGAATTCGCCTCGCTCATGCCTGCACCTTCTTGTTGGATGACTGCGTAGGCAAAGACTAGACAAGACGCAAGCGCCCGAAAATCGGGGGTGCTGAGAGAATGCCATCATCCAGATGGAAGATTCGTTGTAGGGATCGCCCTACAACAATGGCGGAATTGGAATAGACCCCAGGCACACCACTTCACCTTGTGGGAGCGGGCTTGCCCCGCGAATGCGCCACCCTAGGCAATGAGGTTGAGCTTGCCGGCCCTTTCGCGGGACAAGCCCGCTCCCACAGTACTCGCTCATTGCCAGCCGTCAGGCCATGTCGCAACCAGAACACTCAGACCAGCTTGTGCTCCATGGCGTACTTCACCAGCTCCGCCAGCGAGTTGACCTTGAGCTTCTGCATCAGCCGCGCTTTGTGGGTACTGATGGTCTTGCTGGACAGCGCCAGTTGCTGGGCGATGTCGTTGACGTTGGCGCCCTGGGCCAGGCGCTCGAACACCGAGAACTCACGCTCCGAGAGCAAGGTATGCAACGGCCGCGATTCGGTCAGGCCGACCTCGAAGACCATGCGGTCGGCCAGGGCCGGGTCGATGTAGCGCCCTCCCCCCGCAACCCGGCGAATGGCGGTCAACAGCAAGGCGGGGTCACTGTCCTTGGTGGCATAACCGGCGGCGCCCGCCTTCAGCGCCCGCGCCGCCATCTGCGCTTCGTCGTGCATCGACAGCATCAGGATCGCAGGCGCGTCGCTCAGGGCGCGGATCCGCGGGATCGCCTCCAGGCCGTTGACGCCTGGCATCGAGATATCCAGCAACACCACCTCACAGGGACTATGCCGCAAGGCGTCCAGCAACTGCTCGCCATTACCGGCCTCACCCACCACTTGCATGTCCTTGGCCAGGCCAATCAATTGCTTGATGCCTTCACGGACAATGGTGTGGTCTTCCGCCACCAGCACTCGAATCACGATCGCTCTCCTACTCTAACGGAATGGCCACGCTCAGGCTGGTGCCCTCGCCCGGTTCACTGTCCAGCATCATGCTGCCACCGAGCATCAGCACCCGTTCGCGCACACCTACCAGGCCGAACGACGTGGGCCTGGTCTGGTCGCGGCAAAAACCGGTGCCGTCGTCGCTGACGGTCATTCGAAGTTGCCCCTCTTCACGCACCAGCTCGATCTCCACGCTGTGCGCCTGGGCGTGGCGCATGACGTTGGTCAGCGCCTCCTGAAGGATACGAAACAGCCCGGTAGCCTTGGCATCACTCAATGCTGGCAGATTATCCGGTACCTGCACCAGGCAGGGGATCTGTGTACGCGCCTCGAAACGCCGCGCCTGCCATTCGATGGCCGAGGCGATGCCAGCGTCGAGAATGGGCGGGCGCAGTGCCGTGGCCACGTCACGCACTAGCTGGAACAGCTGCGCGATCAGGCGTTTCATGCTCGACAAGCGCTCGTTCAGCCCTGGGTCCAACTCGGCAAAGGCCAGCTCGCACATCGACAGTTCGAGCTTGAGCACGGTCAGCATCTGCCCCAGTTCGTCGTGCACCTCACGGGCGATGCGCGCCTTTTCTTCTTCGCGCACGCTCTCCAGGTGCGCCGACAACTCGCGCAGTTGCTCCTGGGAACGCGCCAGCGCCAGCTCTGCACGCTTGCCTTGGGTGATGTCCCAGACAATACCGTCCCACACCACCCGGCCATCGACCAGGCGCCGGGTACTGGCTTTGATGTCGGCCCAACGCTGTTCACCCTGGCGCGTGAGGATACGCCCTTGCCACGACCAGTCCTGGTTGCTGGCCAGGGCCAGGTCCTGCACCCGGTGATAGTCGCTGCGGTCCTCGGGGTGAACCAGATTGCGCAGGCCCATGTGCGGGTGCTGGATCTCGGCGGGTGCGTAGCCAACCAACGCCTCGCTGCCCTCGCTGATGTAAGGGAACTCCAGGTCGCCCTCGGCAGGGTCACGCTCCAGCCGGAACACCAGCCCCGGCACGTTGCCGGCGATCCCTTTGAGCCGTGCTTCACTTTCGCGCAGCGCTGCCAGCGCGCGGTGGCGCTCGGTGACATCGGCGATGTACACCACCAGGTACTCGGCGTCACGAAAGCGCAGAAAACTCAACGACAGCTCCACCGGCAACAAGCTGTGGTCGGCTCGCTGACAATGGGTTTCGAATTGCCCTACGCCGCCTTCCCCCGCCCGCGCGCCCCGCCACAACTCCAGCCAACGGTCCATGTTCAGGTTCGGCTCGAAGTCGATCAGCGGGCGCTCCAGCAACTCGCCTTCGCCATAGCCAAGCATGCGCTCTGCGGCATGGTTGGCATAACGCACATGGCTGTCCCAGTTGACCCACAAAATACCCACGGTGCTCTGGTCGATGGCGAACTGGCTCAGCCGCAGCGCCTCTTCACGCACCTGGCGTTCGGCCAGGCTCTCACGCGTTGCCAGCAGGCTACGTTCCAGCTGGCGCTGTTGCCGGCGTTGCCAAATCAGCGTGGCCAGCGCGCACAGCAACAACATGCCGAACAGCAAGGCGAGGTTCTGCCAGAAGCCGGCCGATTCGCTCAAGCGCGGATACTTGGGCTGCAGCCAGCGCTGGTGAAGCTGCTCCAGCACCTTGGCCGGCATGGCTTGCAAACCGCGTTCGAGCACGTCGGCCAGCAGCGGCCAGTCACGCCGCGAGCCCACCCGCAGCAACTGCGGCAGGCCGATATCGCCAACCACCGCCAGCTCGCCGAACTCGCTTTCACGCGACAGGCGGCTGAGCTGGGCTTCATCGAGCACCGCGTAGCTGGCCTGGCCACCCACAATCAATTGCAGCCCCTCACGCTCGTTGGGCACCCCCTGCACGTTGAGGTTGCCGTAATTGCTGCGCAGGTAATCCGCCAACGGGCTGGGCATGCGTACCGCGACGCGCTGATCAGGTTCGAGTTTTTCCAGCTCCACCGCCATCGCGCCCGTGCGTGGGCCAACCACCAGCTGCGGCACGCGCATGTACGGGTCGCTGAACAGCCATAGCCGCAGGCTCGTCGGGGTCTGGGTAAGGCCGGGGGCAAAATCGATTTCGCCTGCCTGCAACGCGTGTTCGAGGCTGGCCTGGTCGGCAAAGTTGCGCCAGGTCAGGTCCAGCCCCAGCGCCTGGGCCAGCCAGTTCACCAGCTCGACATTAGCCCCGTAGAGTTGCTGCAGACGCCGGTCGAACTGCGCATAGGGTGCCTGCAACACCACGCCAACCCGCAGGCTGCGGTGCGCCTCCAGCCACTGCTGCTGGGCGGGGTCAAGGGCCACGGTCGGCGCTACCTCAGGCCTTGCCAACGCGATCAAGGGCAGCCACAAGCAGCCGATAACCAACAGGCGACGCATTCGCTTCATCTACACGCTCGTCTTGGCAAGGGCGGCCATGCAGCATGGCCGTCACGGGCAAATACTATTAGGCTGCCGGTATTATTCTGGCCTTGGGTTGACGCATGTCCACACTTTATCGCACGACGCTGGCAATGTGCTGCCTAGCCTCGATCCTTCCGTTCGGCGCCCTGGCCGCCGACGCCGAAACACCACCCACCACCGCCGAAGCGCCACCCGTCGAGGCTACCCGGCCTCCCCTGCTGGAGCGCAGCCAGGAAGACGCCCAGGCCCTGGAACGCCTGGTGCCCAAGGCCGAGCAGCAAACCCTGCAGGCGGGTGCCGAAAGCTTCCTGGCACTGTGGAAACCGGCCAACAGCGACGACCCGCAAGGCGCGGTGATCATTGTTCCCGGTGCAGGTGAAACGGCCGACTGGCCGAACGCGGTCGGCCCGTTGCGGCGCAAGTTCCCCGACGTGGGCTGGCACAGCCTGAGCGTCAGCCTGCCCGACCTGCTTGCCGACAGCCCGCAGGCGCGGGTCGAAGCCAAGCCCACTGAGGCGCCCGCCAAAGACAAGGGCGAAAGTGCACCGGCCAAGGACACACCAGCCGATGCCAACGCCAACGTCGCCCAGGCGACCGCCGCCGACGCCGATGCCGCCGAAAGCACCGACGCCGAGCAGGCCAGCGAACAGAACGACCCGGCCGACGCCGAACGCATCTTTGCCCGCCTCGACGCTGCGCTCGCTTACGCGCAACAACAGGATTCGCGCAGCATCGTGCTGATCGGCCATGGCAGCGGCGCATACTGGGCGGCGCGCTACCTGAGCGAGAAACAACCCGCGCAGGTGCAAAAGCTGGTGATGGTCGCCGCGCAGACGCCGGCACGGGTGGAGCACGACCTGGAAAGCCTGGCGCCGACCCTCAAGGTGCCAACCGCCGACCTCTATTACGCCACCCGCACGGGCGACCGCCGTGCTGCAGAACTGCGCCTGCAGGCCAGCAAGCGGCAGAAGGACAGCCAGTATCGGCAGTTGTCGCTGATTGCCATGCCCGGTAACAAGGCGGCCGAGCAGGAACAATTGTTCCGCCGCGTGCGAGGCTGGATGAACCCGCAGCATTGATCTGAGGTCGCCGGGGCCGCATCGCGCCCCGTTTTTTCTACAACCCCCGGCGCTTGCGAATCAGCGCATACGCCTGATGCAGCTCACGGGTCCGCTCAGTTGCTTCGCGCACCTGAGCCTCCGTAGCAGCGCTGCCCGCCAGTTTGTCCGGGTGATGCCGGCTGACCAGGCGGCGATAGGCCTGCTTGACCTTATCGCCCTCGGTATCGGCCTCGACGGCCAACAGCCGCAAGGCCGCCGCATACGTCATGGTGCCACCGTCCAGCCCTGTCTTACGCGGCTCGTACTCCAGCGACAAGGCTTGCACCTGGCGCCTGCTCAAACCCAGCTTTTGCCCCCAGTCCAACAGCAATTCGCGCTCTTTGGCGCCGACCTTGCCGTCGGCCCAGACCATACGCCAACACGCGCGCAAGGTGCCTTCCGCAGCGTGCGGCTGCTGGCGGATCCGGCGCAGATGGCCGGCCAGCCGGTCCTTGCCGGCCTTGCCGCGGTTGAACGCTGCAATTGCTCGTAGCCGGGCCGCATCGGCCAGGTCCAGGCGTACCATCTCCTGGCGTGCCTGCTGGATATGCTGCTCGGCAACCCGCCCATCGCACTTGGCCAGCCTGCCGAGCAGCACGAACAGCAACTCCTCGTCGCGCAAGGCCGGGCGCCCGCCCAGACGCTCGCGCATGTCCTCCCAGCCGCGCACCCGCAGGCGCCGGTCCATGGCCTGCCCCAGCAACGCACCGAGCAGGGCACCCGGGATGCTGGCGACGGCAAAACCGGCGCCGGCACCAATCACCGTGCTTGGCCACCACATGTCAGGCGCGCCCGCCAATCAGCCGCTCGGCTTGCGCCAGGCGTTCGAGCGTCCCGACATCGACCCAATGGCCACGGTAGTGCTCACCACTGACTTTGCCATCTGCCATGGCCTGGCGCAGCAACGGCGCAAGCTTGAAAGCACCCGGCTGGCAGCCGGCGAACAATGCCGGGTCAAGTACCGAGAGGCCACTGAAGGTCAAGGTACCCGGCGCCTCATCGCCATCCACGACTTGCCTGCCGGCAAGGCGGAAGTCGCCACGATCGTGATGCCCTGGGTTGTCGACCAGCACCAGATGCGCCAGCCCCGCAAGCGGCGCCTGCAAGCGAGCGAAATCGTAGTCGGTCCAGACATCCCCATTGATCAGCAGGAACGGCGCCTCGCCCAGCAGGGGCAACGCTTTGAAGATACCGCCGCCGGTCTCCAGCGGCTCGCCCTCGGGCGAGTAACGGATGCTCAGGCCGAAACGGCTGCCATCACCCAGGTGGTCCTCGATCTGCTGGCCAAGCCAGGCATGGTTGATCACCACCTCGGTAATACCGGCAGCCGCCAAGGCCCGCAGGTGATACTCGATCAGCGGCTGGCCTGCCACCGGCACCAAAGGCTTGGGCGTGTGCAGGGTCAAAGGGCGCATGCGCTCGCCCTTGCCTGCTGCCAGAATCATCGCCTTCATGCACGCGCTCCGGCCTTCAGCTCGGCAATCAGCTCGCCCAGCTCCGCCAACTCGGGGCGGCGCCCGATCACTTCATTTATATAGGCGAAGAAACGCGGAACGTCCGTCAGGTAGCGCGGTTTGCCGTCACGGTGGCAAATGCGGGCGAAGATGCCGATCACCTTGAGGTGGCGCTGCACCCCCATCAGGTCGCTGGCGCGCTGGAACGCCTCGAAGTCGGCCTGCACCGGAATACCCGCCGCCTGCGCCTTTTGCCAATAATCCCGCAGCCAGCCGTCCACCCGTGCCTGCGGCCAGCTGAGGAAGGCATCCTTGAACAGGCAGGTGATGTCGTAGGTGACCGGGCCGTAGACCGCGTCCTGGAAGTCCAGCACGCCTGGGTTTGGCGTGCTCTGCATCAAGTTGCGCGGCATGTAGTCGCGGTGCACCAGCACCTTGGGCTGGGCCAGGGCACTGTCGATCAGCAGCTGGCTCACACGTTGCCAGGCGGCCTTCTGGGCTTCGCTGAAGGTCAGGCCGAGCTCCCGCCCGACGTACCACTCCGGGAACAGTTCGACTTCACGACGCAGCAGCGCATCGTCGTAGCTTGGCAGTGGCGCGTCCATCGGCAGGCGCTGGAACGCCAGCAGTGCATCGATGGCATCACTGAACAGGCCATCGGCATTGTCGGCATCAATGATGTCCAGGTATGTCTGATGGCCCAGATCGCCCAGCAACAGGAAACCGCGCTCCAGGTCTTGGGCATGGATCACCGGCACATGCACGCCGGCACTGGCCAGCAGATGATCGATGGCGACGAATGGTCGGCAGTTCTCCTGGGGTGGCGGTGCATCCATGATCACGAAACTGCGGCCAGCGCCCTGCCAGCGGAAGTAGCGGCGGAAGCTCGCATCGCTGCTGGCGGCAGTCAGGCTGACTGCTGGCACTTCGCCCCAGGCGTTTTCCAGAAAAATATTGTTGAGCTGCTCATCGAGCCAGACAGTCAGTTGTTGCAAGCGTACATCGTGATCAGGCATTACAAGGGTCTCCGACGGCCCTAGCCGTCAAGCGGGTCATGCTTTATTATCCAGCATCTTTTTCAGACCATCGAGAGGCGTGCGGCCCCACACGCGGGCAGATGGCACGCAGGAAGCCCGGACTAATAAGATGGCATTGAAATCCCCCGCGTTTCGTAGAAAGTTTCCGTTGCTGGTAACCGGCGGTTTGCTGGCCCTGCAACCTCTGGCCACGTCGTACGTCGTGGCAGCCGAACAGTTCGACTGCCAAGTGTCCGCCTCCGGTGGTTGGGACTGCAAGCCCAAGGCTCCTGTCAATAACCTGCCGCCGCGTCCGGTGCACGAGGGTGCTGCCCTCAGTTCCGGTACCGAGGCCCAGGCGGCCGAGGCCGAAACCGCGGACAAGCCGATGCTGGTCACCGAGGCCAAGGGCCGTGGCCTGAAGTCGCGCAGCGAAGACTACAGCCATCTGGACTGGGTCCCCCGTGACAAGCTCACCGCCGCCCAACTGGCCGAAACCGGCCCGTACTGTGGTGGCGCGTACATCGAGCCGCCCCGCCCTGGCATGGCTGACACCACGCCCAAGGACGAATCGCCGACCTACATCAATGCCAAGGTTTCCAAATACCAGCAGGAGCAGCAGATCGCTACCCTCGCCGGTGACGTGGTGATGCGCCAGGGCAGCATGCAGGCCGAGGCCGACGAAGCCAACCTCTACCAGACCGAAAACCGTGGCGAGCTCAAAGGCAACGTCAAGATCCGTGACAACGGCTCGCTGGTGGTCGGTGACGAGGCGCAGATCCAGCTCGACACGGGCGAAGCCCAGGTCGACAACGCCGAATACGTGATGCACAAGTCGCACATTCGCGGCAACGCCCTGTACGCCAAGCGTGGCGAAAACGCCATCATCCGTCTCAAGGACGGTACGTACACCACCTGCGAACCGGGCAGCAACGCCTGGCAGCTGAAGGGCAACAACATCACCCTAAACCCGGCGACCGGTTTCGGTACGGCGACCAACGTTACCTTGCGGGTCAAGGATTTCCCGGTGTTCTACACACCGTACATCTACTTCCCGATCGACGACCGTCGCCAGTCCGGCTTCCTGCCGCCATCGTTCAGCACCAGCAGCGACACCGGCTTCATGCTGGTCACGCCGTACTACTTCAACCTGGCGCCCAACTATGACGCCACGTTGTACCCGCGCTACATGACCAAGCGCGGCCTGCTGATGGAAGGTGAGTTCCGTTACCTCACCCCGTCCAGCGAAGGCCAGCTCGGCGGCGCGTACCTGAACGACAAGAACGACGACCGTAAAGAGCAGACTGACTACAAAGAACAGCGCTGGATGGTCAACTGGCAGCACAAGGGTGGGCTGGACGAGCGCCTGATGGCCGAGGTGGACTACACCGACATCAGCGACCCGTTCTACTTCCAGGACCTGGAATCCGACCAGATCGGCGTTGAATCCCAGGACCTGCTCAACCAGCAGGGCGCCCTGACCTATCGCGGCGACAGCTACACCGCGCGGTTGAACGTGCATGCCTACGAAATGGCGACCATTTCGAAGATCACGCCGTATGACCGCCTGCCGCAGATTACCTTCAACGGCAAATTGCCGTTTGAGCCGGGTGGACTGAATCTCGGATACGAAACCGAGGCAGTACGTTTTGATCGCGATCTGAAAAACGATCTGGTGTTCAATAAAGATGGGCAACCAGACACAACCGCAGGTGTGGTGAGAGATCCAGTTACAGGTCAAGTGCTTGGCGGTCGCCGGCTCGACCAGAACGTTTCCGGTATCGCCCGAGCCAACGGCAATCGTTTTAATGTTGCTCCGTCGATCAGTCTGCCAATGGAAGCCAGCTACGGCTATCTGACACCCAAGTTGAAGTATGCGTATACCCACTACGATCTTGACTTGGATAGCCAGGGCAAAGCTCAGGCCATCGCACAGTCTGCAAACCCTGCGTACGGCAGCTACAAGAGCTCGCTGAACCGCGACGTCCCGATCTTCAGCGTAGACAGTGGCCTGTACTTCGACCGCAATACTTCGCTGTTCGGCACCAACTACAAGCAGACCCTTGAGCCACGCCTGTTCTACCTCAACGTCCCATACAAGGACCAGAAGGACATCCCGCTGTTCGATTCGGGCGAAACGCTGTTCAGCTACGACTCGCTGTTCCGCGACAACCGCTTCAGCGGTACCGATCGCATCGGTGACGAGAACAAGCTGTCCCTGGGTGTCACCACGCGCTGGATCGAAGACAATGGCTTCGAGCGCCAGAGCTTCAGTATCGGCCAGGCCTACTACTTCAAGGATCGCAAGGTCCAATTGCCGGGTATCGACTACCGTACTCGCCAAGACTCGCAGTCCAATGTTTCGCCGTACGCCCTGGTGTACAACTACGCCTTCAACCGCGACTGGCGCTTCAATTCGGACTTCAACTGGGACCCGGACAGCCGCAGCACCCGTTCGGGCAGCGCGATGTTCCACTACCAGCCTGAAGACAACCCGAACAAGGTAGTCAACCTCGGTTATCGCTACCGCAACGACACCATCTCCTACGATTCCCAGACCGGTACCTGGAAAACGGGCGGTGGTGACTACGGCGTTCCAGGTAGCCCGAACTACATCAAGGACTACTACAAGATCCAGCAGCATGACTTCTCGGTCATCTGGCCGATCGTTCCGCAGTGGAGCGTCATCGCTCGCTGGCAGCATGACTACAACCGCAACCGCACCCTGGAAGCCATGGGCGGTTTCGAGTATGACAACTGCTGCTGGAAGCTGCGCCTGATCAACCGTTACTGGATCGACTACGACGACTTCAGCCAAGCCCTTCCAGCGAACGAAAAAGGCGACCACGGTATCTTCCTGCAGATCGTGCTGAAAGGCCTCGGTGGTGTAGTGGGCAACAAGGTCGAATCTTTCCTCGACGAAGGCATTCAAGGTTACCGTACACGTGAAGACCAAGCTTATTGATCGTCTGCGCCCAGTGTTGCTGGGCGCCGCTTTGCTGAGTGGCGCGGTGCATGCCGCGGTACAACCCCTGGACCGCGTGGTGGCTATCGTCGATAACGACGTGGTCATGCAGAGCCAACTGGACCAGCGCGTCCACGAAGTTCAGCAAACCATCGCCAAGCGTGGCGCCGGCGTGCCACCGACCAGCGCCCTTGAACAGCAGGTGCTCGAGCGCCTGATCGTCGAGAACCTGCAACTGCAGATCGGCGATCGCTCCGGCATCCGCATCACCGATGAAGAGCTGAACCAGGCCATCGGCACCATTGCCCAGCGCAACGGTATGTCGCTGGAGCAGTTCCGCGCCGCCCTCGCCCACGATGGTCTGTCGTTCGACGACGCTCGCGAGCAGGTCAAGCGCGAGATGATCATCAGCCGGGTGCGCCAGCGCCGTGTGGCCGAGCGCATCCAGGTGTCCGAGCAGGAAGTGAAAAACTTCCTCGCCTCCGACCTGGGCAAGATGCAGCTCTCGGAAGAGTACCGCCTGGCCAACATCCTCATCCCGACCCCGGAAAGCGCCAACTCGGACGCTATCCAGGCAGCCGCGCGCCAAGTCGGTGATGTGTACCAGCAGCTCAAGCAAGGCGCGGACTTCGGTCAGATGGCCATCGCCCGCTCCGCCAGCGAGAACGCCCTGGAAGGCGGCGAGATGGGCTGGCGTAAAGCCGGCCAGTTGCCACCCGACTTCGCCAAGATGCTCAGCAGCATGAGCGTGGGCGACATCACCCAGCCAATCCGCATCCCCAACGGCTTCATCATCCTCAAGCTCGAGGAGAAGCGTGGTGGCAGCGAGAACGTGCTGCGTGACGAAGTCCATGTGCGTCACATTCTGATCAAACCGAGCGAAATCCGCAGCGACGCAGCCACCGAGCAGTTGGCCGAGCGCCTGTACGACCGGATCAAGAACGGCGAAGACTTCGGCGAGCTGGCGAAGAGCTTCTCGGAAGACCCGGGCTCGGCGCTTAACGGCGGTGACCTCAACTGGGTCGACCCGAACAGCCTGGTGCCGGAGTTCCGTGAGCAGATGGCCAACGCTGCCCAAGGTGAAGTCACCAAGCCATTCAAGACCCAGTACGGCTGGCACGTCCTTGAAGTGCTGGGCCGCCGCGCCACCGACAGCACTGAACAGGCGCGCGAGCAACAGGCACTGAACGTGCTGCGCAACCGCAAGTACGACGAAGAGCTGCAGACCTGGCTGCGCCAGATCCGCGACGAAGCCTACGTTGAAATCAAGCTGCCTGGCGCCGACCAGGCTGCACAGTGAAGCCTCTGCGCTTCGCCGTCACCCCCGGTGAGCCCGCAGGCATAGGTCCCGACCTGTGCCTGCTGCTCGCCGCAGACGTCCAGCCCCACCCCCTGATCGCCATCACCAGCCGTGACCTGCTCGCCGAGCGGGCCACGCAGCTGGGGCTGGCCGTCAACCTGCTGCCGGTAGCGCCGGATCACTGGCCCGACCAGCCAGCGCCTGCGGGTAGCCTGTATGTCTGGGATACACCCCTGGCCACCGCCGTCACGGCAGGGCAACTGGACAAGGCCAATGCTGCCTTCGTGCTGGAAACCCTGACCCGCGCAGGCAAAGGCTGCCTTGATGGGCATTTCGCCGGGATGATCACCGCCCCTGTGCACAAGGGTGTGATCAATGAAAGCGGCATTGCCTTTTCCGGGCATACCGAGTTCCTTGCCGAGCTGACCCACACCGCACAGGTGGTGATGATGCTGGCGACCCGTGGTCTGCGCGTGGCCCTGGTGACCACTCACCTGCCACTGCGCGAGATTGCCGACGCCATCACGGCCGAACGCGTCGAGCGTGTCACCCGCATCCTGCACGCCGACATGCGCGACAAGTTCGGCATTGCCCACCCTCGCATCCTGGTCTGCGGCCTCAACCCGCACGCCGGAGAAGGCGGCCATCTGGGCCGCGAAGAAATCGACATCATCGAACCGACACTGGCCCGCCTGCGCTCCGAAGGCATGGACCTGCGCGGACCGCTGCCGGCCGATACCCTGTTTACCCCCAAATATCTGGAGCACTGCGACGCAGTGCTGGCGATGTACCACGACCAGGGCCTGCCCGTACTCAAGTACAAAGGCTTCGGCGCCGCGGTCAATGTGACCCTGGGCCTGCCGATCATCCGCACGTCGGTCGACCACGGCACCGCCCTGGATCTGGCCGGCACCGGCAAGGTCGATACCGGCAGCCTGCGGGTTGCCCTGGAAACCGCCTATCAGATGGCCGAGAACCGACCATGAACGAGCAATACCAACACCGGGCGCGCAAGCGCTTCGGCCAGAACTTCCTGCACGACGCCGGCGTCATCGACCGCATCCTGCGCGCCATCAACGCCAAGGCAGGTGAACACCTGCTGGAAATCGGCCCAGGCCAGGGCGCCCTCACCGAGGGCCTGCTAGGCAGCGGTGCGCAACTGGACGTCGTGGAGCTGGACAAGGACCTGGTGCCGATCCTGCAGCACAAGTTCGCCGGCCGCGACAACTTCCGCCTGCACCAGGGCGATGCCCTGAAGTTCGACTTCAACCAGCTGGGTGTGCCACCGCGCAGCCTCAAGGTGGTCGGCAACCTGCCCTACAACATCTCCACCCCATTGATCTTCCACCTGCTCAGCCACGCCGGGCTGATCCGCGACATGCACTTCATGCTGCAGAAGGAAGTGGTCGAGCGCATGGCCGCAGGCCCAGGTGGTGGCGACTGGGGCCGTCTGTCGATCATGGTGCAGTACCACTGCCGGGTCGAACACCTGTTCAACGTTGGCCCAGGCGCGTTCAACCCGCCGCCGAAAGTGGACTCGGCCATCGTGCGCCTGGTGCCACACGAGGTGCTGCCGTTCCCGGCCAAGGACCACCTGTTGCTGGAGCGCGTCGTTCGCGAAGCCTTCAACCAGCGTCGCAAGACACTGCGCAACACCCTCAAAGGCCTGCTCGACAGCCAGGCGATTGAAGCGGCTGGCGTTGATGGCAGCCTGAGGCCTGAGCAGCTGGACCTGGCTGCATTCGTGCGCCTGGCTGACCAATTGGCCGATCAGCAGGCCTGATTAGCGCCTGTTACGGCCTCTTCGCGGGCAAGCCCGCTCCCACAGGATCTCCACTGATCTTGAATACTGTGGGGGTGGGCTTGCCCGCGAAGGGGCCAGCCCTGTCACCCCACCCCTCCTGCACATGCCTGCCCGCGACCACACCGCTGGCCCTCCCCCCCACCAATGGCCTAGACTGCATTATTGCGTCAGTTCCCCCAAGGCCTTTGCATGTCCGATCCCCGTTATCAGATCGACGTCAGCGTCGTGACCCGCTACCTCAAAGAACAATCCGACCCCGAAAACAGTCGTTTCGCTTTCGCCTACACCATCACCGTGCAAAACAACGGCTCAGTCATGGCCAAGTTGCTGTCCCGACACTGGCTGATCACCAACGGTGACGGCGAAGTCGAGGAAGTGCGCGGCGCCGGCGTGGTCGGCCAGCAACCCAGCATCGACCCGGGCCAAAGCCATACCTACAGCAGCGGCGCGGTCATCAGCACCCGTGTCGGCACCATGCAGGGCAGCTACCAGATGTTCGCCGAGGACGGCAAACGCTTCGATGCCGAAATCGCGCCCTTCCGCCTCGCGGTACCGGGGGCCCTGCACTGATGGCAACCTACGCCGTCGGTGACCTGCAAGGCTGCCTGCAACCGCTCAAATGCCTGCTCGAACGTGTTCGCTTCAACCCCGCCGTCGACCGCCTGTGGCTGGTCGGCGACCTGGTCAATCGCGGCCCCGAATCACTGCAAACCCTGCGTTTTCTCTACTCGATCCGACAGTCGCTGGTCTGTGTGCTGGGCAACCATGACCTGCACCTGCTGGCCGCCTGGCACAACGTCGAACGCCTGAAAAAGAGCGACACCCTGCGCGAGATCATCGAAGCGCCGGATGCCGACCTGTTGTTCGACTGGCTGCGCCAGCAAAAACTGCTGCATTACGACGAGCCCCGCGGCATCGCCATGGTGCATGCCGGCATACCGCCTCAATGGACCTTGGGCAGAGCCCTGGAGCTTGCAGCCGAAGTCGAGGAAGTATTGCGCGATGACGGCCGCCTCAAGCTCTACCTCGATGGCATGTACGGCAACGAGCCGAACAAATGGAGCAAGAACCTCACAGGCATCGAGCGCCTGCGGGTGATCACCAACTACCTCACGCGCATGCGCTTCTGCACCCCCGAGGGCAAGCTCGACCTCAAGAGCAAGGAAGGCCTGGGCACGGCCCCCAAAGGCTACAAACCCTGGTATGCGCACAAGGACCGGCGCTCGCGCCACGTGAAGATCATCTTCGGCCACTGGGCCGCCCTTGAAGGGCGCGTCGACGAGCCCGGCATCATTGCCCTGGACACCGGTTGCGTGTGGGGTGGCGCCATGACCCTCTACAACGTCGACAGCGGTGAATACCATCGCTGCGACTGTTCCGACGACGGCACCGTACGCCCACCGGAACAACCCACTAGAATCAACGATCAGCCCTGAAGGAAACCGTAGCCATGAGCGAATTCAAACGCATCCCTCCCGAGCAGGCCCTGGCCCTGCGCGAGCAAGGTGCGGTAGTGGTCGACATTCGCGACCCACAGGCCTTTGCCGCCGGCCACATCAGTGGCGCCACCCACCTGGATAACCATTCGGTCGCCGATTTCATCCGCAATGCCGACCTCGATGCACCGACCCTGGTGGTCTGCTACCACGGCAATTCCAGCCAGAGCGCCGCCGCCTACCTGGCCGGCCAAGGCTTTTCGCAGGTGTACAGCGTCGATGGCGGCTTTGAGCTGTGGCGCGCCACCTACCCGGACCAGACCGCGCAAGGCTCTGCCGAATAATTTTTTCATTTTTACTGCAGCCCGCGCCCCGTGCGGGCTTGCGGCTCACCTGACGAACGGTCGCGAGCAACTTCTCGGCCTCGCGCCCTTGACCTTGCGTATTACCAACTATCCTTAAGCCCAGGCCATCCAAAAAAGGGGAGAGCCGGTACACCGGCGTGCGGGTCATCGGTAGCGTTTCAAGGGTGTTCTGGGGGGTATACAGCAATCGGCGAACCCGGTTGCATGCCAGCATCAGCTGACTGATCCGGCGTCGTCTCCACGTATCGAGCGAGGTGACGTCATGAGTATTTTTAGCCACTTCCAACAACGTTTCGAGTCCACCCGCCAGGAAGAACTTTCGCTGCAGGATTACCTGGAACTGTGCAAACAGGATCGCAGCGCCTACGCTTCGGCGGCAGAACGGCTGTTGCTGGCCATCGGCGAACCGGAGCTTGTCGACACCTCTAACAATTCCAGACTTTCGCGGATCTTCTCCAACAAGGTGATTCGGCGCTATCCGGCCTTTGAAGACTTCCATGGCATGGAAGAATGCATCGACCAGATCGTCTCGTACTTCCGCCATGCGGCGCAGGGCCTGGAAGAGAAGAAACAGATCCTTTACCTCCTGGGCCCGGTAGGCGGCGGCAAATCATCGCTGGCCGAGAAGCTCAAACAACTGATGGAAAAGGTGCCCTTCTACGCCATCAAGGGCTCGCCTGTATTCGAATCGCCACTGGGCTTGTTCAACGCCACCGAAGATGGGGCCATTCTCGAGGAAGAGTTTGGGATCCCACGGCGCTACCTGAACACCATCATGTCGCCCTGGGCCACCAAGCGCCTGCAGGAGTTCGGCGGCGATATCTCCAAGTTCAAGGTGGTCAAACTCTATCCGTCGATCCTTAACCAGATCGCCATCGCCAAGACCGAACCTGGCGATGAGAACAACCAGGATATCTCTGCCCTCGTCGGCAAGGTGGATATCCGCAAGCTTGAGGAATACCCACAGAACGACGCCGACGCCTACAGCTATTCGGGTGCGCTGTGCCGGGCCAACCAGGGCCTGATGGAATTCGTCGAGATGTTCAAGGCGCCGATCAAGGTCTTGCACCCACTGCTTACGGCGACTCAGGAAGGCAACTACAACAGTACCGAGGGGCTGGGTGCAATTCCCTACACCGGTATTCTGCTGGCCCACTCCAACGAATCGGAGTGGCACACCTTCCGTAACAACAAGAACAACGAAGCGTTCATCGACCGGATCTACATCGTCAAGGTGCCTTACTGCCTGCGCGTCAGTGACGAAATCAAGATCTACGACAAACTGCTGGTCAACAGCTCCCTGGCCAAGGCCCATTGCGCGCCCGATACCCTCAAGATGCTGGCCCAGTTCACCGTGCTCTCACGCCTCAAGGAGCCTGAGAACTCCAACATCTACTCGAAGATGCGCGTCTACGACGGCGAGAATCTCAAGGACACCGATCCAAAGGCCAAGTCGATCCAGGAGTACCGTGACTCGGCAGGTGTCGACGAGGGGATGAACGGCCTGTCCACCCGCTTCGCCTTCAAGATTCTCTCCAAGGTGTTCAACTTCGACCCGCACGAGATTGCGGCCAACCCGGTTCACCTGCTGTATGTGCTCGAACAACAGATCGAGCAGGAACAGTTCCCGGCTGAAGTGCGCGAACGCTACCTGCGCTACCTGAAGGAATACCTGGCGCCGCGCTACATCGAGTTCATCGGCAAGGAAATCCAGACCGCTTACCTTGAGTCCTACAGCGAATACGGCCAGAACATCTTCGACCGCTACGTGCTGTACGCCGACTTCTGGATTCAGGACCAGGAATACCGCGACCCGGAAACCGGCGAGATCCTCAACCGCATCGCCCTCAACGAAGAACTGGAGAAAATCGAGAAGCCGGCCGGTAT
Source organism: Pseudomonas sp. E1MeOHC2 (assembly GCF_058745025.1). NCBI lineage: Bacteria > Pseudomonadati > Pseudomonadota > Gammaproteobacteria > Pseudomonadales > Pseudomonadaceae > Pseudomonas > Pseudomonas sp. E1MeOHC2. Next base: position 2,871,123 of record NZ_CP196675.1, on the reverse strand, counting down.
CAGCAACCCGAAAGACTTCCGCAACGAGATCGTCAACTTCGTATTGCGCGCACGCGCCAACAACAACGGCAAGAACCCGAGCTGGCTGAGCTATGAAAAACTGCGGGTGGTGATCGAGAAGAAAATGTTCTCCAACACCGAAGACCTGCTGCCGGTCATCAGCTTCAATGCCAAGGCCAGCAAGGAAGACCAGAAGAAACACAACGACTTCGTCACCCGGATGGTGGAGCGTGGCTACACCGACAAGCAGGTTCGTCTGCTGTCGGAATGGTACCTGCGGGTCAGGAAATCGCAATAAAGCGGCAAGCTACACACCGCACGCCCAAGGCTGCAGTGCCTGCCTTGGGCGGCGGCGGCTGCTATTACGTGCAGCTCGTAGCTTGAAGCGTGCAGCTGTTCCCAGCTACCGGAGGGACCATGAGCTACGTAATCGACCGACGCCTGAACGGCAAGAACAAGAGCACGGTCAACCGCCAGCGTTTTCTGCGGCGCTACCGTGAACACATCAAGAAGGCCGTCGAAGAGGCCGTGAGCCGCCGCTCCATCATGGACATGGAGCATGGCGAGCAGATCAGCATTCCGGGACGGGACATCGATGAACCGGTGTTGCACCACGGTCGTGGCGGCAAGCAGACCATCGTGCACCCCGGCAACAAGGAGTTCACCGCCGGCGAACACATCGCCAGGCCCCAGGGCGGTGGAGGCGGCAGCGGCCGTGGCAAGGCCGGCAATTCTGGCGAGGGCATGGACGAATTCGTCTTCCAGATCACCCAGGAAGAGTTTCTCGAGTTCATGTTCGAAGACCTTGAACTGCCCAACCTGGTCAAACGTCACCTGACCGGTACCGACACCTTCAAGACCGTACGCGCCGGTATCGCCAACGAAGGCAACCCATCGCGCATCAACATCGTTCGCACCCTGCGTTCGGCCCATGCCCGGCGTATTGCCCTGACCGGCAGCAGCCGCGCCTTGTTACGCGAAGCGCAGAAAGAACTCGACCGCCTGAAGGTCGAAGAGCCTGACAACTTCACCGATATCCAGGAAGTCGAGCAAGAGATCGAACGCCTCAAGGCACGCATCAACCGCCTGCCCTTCCTCGATACGTTCGACCTGAAGTACAACCTGCTGGTCAAGCAGCCCAACCCCAGCTCGAAGGCCGTAATGTTCTGCCTGATGGACGTTTCCGGCTCCATGACCCAGGCCACCAAGGACATCGCCAAGCGCTTTTTCATCCTGCTGTACCTGTTCCTCAAGCGCAATTACGACCGCATCGAAGTGGTCTTCATCCGCCACCACACCAGTGCGCGGGAAGTGGACGAGGAAGAGTTCTTCTATTCGCGGGAAACCGGCGGCACCATCGTGTCCAGCGCGCTCAAGCTGATGCAGGAAATCATGGCCGAACGCTACCCGGCCAGCGACTGGAACATCTATGCAGCCCAAGCCTCCGACGGCGACAACTGGAACGACGACTCGCCAATCTGCCGCGAGATCCTCTCCAAGCAGATCATGCCGCATGTGCAGTACTACACTTACGTTGAGATCACCCCCCGTGAGCATCAGGCGCTGTGGTACGAGTACGAGCGAATCGGCGAGGGCTTCCCCGACACGTTCGCCCAGCAGCAGTTGGTATCGGCCGGCGACATCTACCCGGTCTTCCGTGAACTCTTCCAGCGCAGGTTAGCCACATGACCGCCAGAGCTCAGAAACGCCAACCCATTTCCACCGGGTCCGAGTGGACGTTCGATTTGATCCAGACCTATGACCGGGAAATCAGCCGCCTGGCCGAGCGTTACGCCCTGGACACCTATCCCAACCAGATCGAGGTGATTACCGCCGAGCAGATGATGGATGCCTACGCCTCGGTAGGTATGCCGCTGGGTTATCACCACTGGTCTTATGGCAAGCAGTTCCTCAGTACCGAAAAGTCCTACAGCCGAGGCCAGATGGGCCTGGCCTACGAGATCGTGATCAACTCCGATCCCTGCATCGCCTACCTGATGGAAGAAAACACCATGTGCATGCAGGCACTGGTGATCGCCCATGCCTGCTATGGCCACAACAGCTTCTTCAAGGGCAACTACCTGTTCCGCACCTGGACCGATGCCAGCTCGATCATCGACTACCTGGTGTTTGCCAAGCAGTACATCGCGCAGTGTGAAGAGCGCCACGGCATCGATGCCGTCGAAGACCTGATCGACTCCTGCCACGCACTGATGAACTACGGTGTCGACCGGTACAAGCGCCCTTACCCGATTTCCGCCGAAGAGGAACGTCGCCGGCAGAAGGAGCGTGAAGAACACCTGCAGCGGCAGATCAACGACCTCTGGCGCACCATTCCCAAAGGCGCGGATAAAGGGGGTGATCGCGACGATGCGCGCTTCCCCGCCGAACCTCAGGAAAACATCCTCTATTTCATCGAAAAGCACGCCCCCCTGCTAGAGCCTTGGCAGCGTGAAGTGGTGCGCATCGTGCGCAAGATCGCCCAGTACTTCTACCCGCAACGCCAGACCCAGGTCATGAACGAAGGTTGGGCCACCTTCTGGCACTACACCCTCATGAACGACCTGTACGACGAAGGCCTGGTTACCGACGGTTTCATCATGGAGTTCCTGCAATCGCACACCAGCGTGGTGTTTCAGCCAGGTTTCGACAGCCCCTACTACAGTGGCATCAACCCCTATGCGCTCGGCTTTGCGATGTACACCGACATCCGCCGCATCTGCGAAAACCCGACTGAAGAAGATCGCCACTGGTTCCCCGACATTGCCGGCAGTGACTGGCTGTCTACCATCAAGTTCGCCATGAGCAGCTTCAAGGACGAGAGCTTTATCCTGCAGTACCTGTCACCCAAGGTAATCCGCGACCTCAAGCTGTTCAGCATTCTGGACGACGACCAACGCGATGACCTGCTGGTTCCCGCCATCCATGACGAAGCCGGTTATCGGGTCATTCGCGAGCAACTGGCGGCCCAGTACAACCTGGGCAACCGCGAGCCGAACGTGCAGATCTGGAGCATCGACCGCCGTGGCGACCGCTCACTGACCCTGCGCCACCAGCAGCACAACCGCAAACCCTTGGGCGACTCGACCGAGGAAGTGCTCAAGCACCTGCATCGCCTCTGGGGCTTCGACATCCACCTGGAGACCGTCCAGGGCGACCAAATCATGAAGACCCACCACATGCCACCCCGCGGTGAGCACGGCGACAGCGCCGACTATGGCCGCATGGACCTGGCCGTCATCCACCACCTCTAGCACCGAGCCCCCTCCATCACTGCCAACAGGTTATCCTGTGGGCAGTTATGGAGGCTGTACATGCACATCTACAAAGTCGGCGGCGCCGTGCGCGACCGCTTGCTCGGGCGCCCCGTCAGCGATATCGACTGGCTGGTGGTTGGCGCTACCGTCGAAGAAATGCACGCTAAGGGCTATCGGCCGGTGGGCGCTGATTTTCCGGTGTTCCTGCACCCGAAAACCGGCGAGGAATATGCCTTGGCCCGTACCGAGCGCAAAAGCGGGCGAGGGTATGGTGGCTTTACCTTTCATGCCAGCCCCGACGTCACCCTCGAAGAAGACCTGATACGCCGCGACCTGACCATCAATGCGATGGCAGAGGACGAAGACGGCACGCTGTACGACCCCTACCACGGCAAAGATGACCTCGACAGGCGTCTTCTACGCCATGTTTCACCTGCATTCGCCGAAGATCCCCTACGGGTACTCAGGGTTGCCCGCTTTGCCGCACGCTATGCGCCGCTAGGTTTCAAGGTCGCTGACGAGACCTTGGCGCTGATGCGTCAGATCAGTGCCTCCGGCGAGCTGCAAGCGCTCACCGCCGAGCGTAGCTGGAAAGAGATCGAGCGCGCGCTGATGGAGGCACAGCCCCAGGTGTTCTTCGAAGTTTTGCACGCGTGCGATGCCTTGCAGGAGCTGCTGCCTGAGCTCAAGGATAGCCCCCACGCCCTGGCAGGCCTGGAGCAGGCCGCCCTGCATGAGCAACCGCTGCACGTGCGCTGGGCCTGCCTGCTGCGAGAGCTGGAGCCACCAGTGATCAAGGCTGTCAGCCAGCGCTTCAAGGCGCCGCGAGACTGCCAGGAGCTGGCCGTGCTTGTGGGTGAGTGCCTGACACACTGCAACCAGGCCCTGGAATTGCCTCCCCAGGCATTGCTGGAGCTGCTGCAGAAGTTTGATGTGTACCGCCGTCCGCAGCGCTTTGAAGACTTCATCAACGCCTGCCAGATGGATGCGCGTGCGCGCCAGGGCAGTCTGGCTTATCCACAGGCTGATTACCTGAGGGGCGCGGCGACAGCGGCGAGGGCTGTGGATGTTAAGCCGCTGGTACAGGCTGGGCTGACCGGGCAGGCACTTGGGGAGGCGCTGAAAGGTGAGCGATTGAAGGCTCTAGTTGCCTACAAAGGCGTTGCAGAAGGCTGATTTATCGATTGCCTCGTCGGGCCCTTTCGCGGGCCAAGCCCGCTCCCACAGATACCCCACTGCTCATGGATCAGTGAACTACTGTGGTTCCAACAGATACCCCACTGCTCATGGATCAGTGAACTACTGTGGGAGCGGGCTTGCCCCGCGAAAGGGCCAGGCCAGGGAATACGAGAGTCCGGCTCAAGCCGGCGTCAGTTGCAACCCGCGCCACTCAAACGCGACAGGCGCCAACACCTGATCGATCCGCGCCTCCTGCCACACCTGCGCCATAGGCTTGCCCACCCCAGGATGCACCAGCTCGGGCGCCAGCAGCGACAACGGCCACAGCACAAACGCGTTTTTCAGAATCTCGGCCCTGGGCAGCACCAACCCATCGAATGCGCCATGCAGATCGTCATACAGCAGCACGTCGATATCCAACGGCAGCCCTTTGCGCTCGGGCGCGTAGCGGCCGTTGTCGGCTTCGATGAACTTGAGCCGACGGTCCAGCTCGATCAACGGCAAATCGGTCTTGCCCGTCACCACGAAGTTGATGAACGGACCACTCTTGATCCCCACCGCCTGGCTCTCGAAAGCCGGCGAACAGCGCATATCGGTGAGTATGCCCGCCAAGGCATCGAGCCCAGCGCACAGGTGCGCATGGCGGTCGATGTTGCTGCCAAGGCCCAGGTAAACCGTGTTCAGAGACATCCGCGCTCGATCTCCACGCCAACACCGCCACGGGCAGCGGGGACCGCGCCTGGCTTGGTCAATTTCAACCGTACCCACGGGATGTTGAATTCCTCCATCAGCACCGCGACCAGGCGCTCGGCGAAGGTTTCGACCAACTCGAAGCGCGCCTGCTCGGAAAATGCCTGGATACGCGCCGAAACGCTGGCGTAGTCCAGCGCCAGGCTCAGATCGTCGCCGGCCGCTGCCGGGCGGTTATCCCAGGCAAAACTCAGGTCCAGGCGCAAGCACTGGCGAATATCCCGCTCCCAGTCATAGGCACCGATGACGGTATCGACTTCCAGGCCTTCGATGAACACTCTGTCCAAGCACTTCTCTCCACAGCACGACAAGGGCGACTGGCGCCGTTAGAATCAAGGCGTCCTCGCCCGGAATAGTTAGCATGTTTTGGTTATTGGCGCTGCTCGCCTACCTGCTCGGCTCGCTGTCCTTCGCCATTGTCCTGAGCCGCCTGTCCGGTAGCCCGGACCCTCGTTCCAGCGGTTCGGGCAATGCCGGGGCCACCAACATGCTACGCCTGGCAGGCCGCAAGTTGGCGATCCTGACCCTGCTTGGCGACCTGTGCAAGGGCTTGTTGCCAGTATTGCTCGCCCGCCTTGCCGGGCTCGACTTGCACGAACAGGCCTGGGTGGGCGTATGCGCAGTGCTCGGCCACCTGTTCCCGCTGTACTTCCGCTTCCAGGGTGGCAAGGGCGTGGCGACCGCGGCCGGTATGCTCATGGCCCTGTACTTTCCGGCGGCACTGCTGGCCATCGCTGCCTGGCTGCTGACCTTCTACCTCACACGTACCAGCTCGCTGGCGGCGCTCATCGCCACGCCGCTGACCCTGCCCCTGCTCGCCTGGCGCGAGCCAGAGGCGTTGCTGCCGATCAGCGTGCTCACGGTGATGATCGTCTGGCGCCATCGCAACAACCTGCGCGACCTGTTCGCCGGGCGCGAACGCCACTTCTGACAGGTTTCAGACCGGCGGCAACTGCTCCATCGGCCAACGCGCCTGCACACTGATCGCCAAGTCCTGCTGCTGCCCGGCCAACAGGCGCTGGCAGCCGGCATAAGCGATCATTGCGCCGTTGTCGGTACAGAACTGCGGGCGCGCGTAGTAGACGTTGCCCTTCATGCTGCCCAGCATGTCCTCAAGGGACGCACGCAGGGCCTTGTTGGCGCTCACGCCACCGGCAATCACCAGCCGCTTGAGGCCAGTCTGCTTCAGTGCCCGCTTGCACTTGATGGTCAAAGTCTCCACCACGGCCTGCTGGAACGCCAGGGACACGTCGCAACGGGTTTGCTCACCGTCGTCGCCAGCATCGCGGCACTGCTGCCAGGTATTCAAAGCGAACGTCTTGAGGCCGCTGAAACTGAATTCCAGGCCAGGTCGATCGGTCATCGGCCGCGGGAAGACAAAGCGCCCCGGCACACCCTGTTCGGCCAGCCGGGCAATTTCAGGGCCGCCGGGGTAGTTCAGGCCGATCAGCTTGGCCGTCTTGTCGAATGCCTCACCGGCCGCATCGTCCAGGCTCTCGCCCAACAGCTCGTACTGGCCGATGCCATCGACACGTACCAGCTGGGTATGGCCGCCGGATACCAACAAAGCGACGAACGGAAACTCGGGTGGGTTTTCTTCCAGCATGGGCGCCAGAAGATGGCCTTCCATGTGGTGCACGCCAATCGCCGGGATATCCCAGGCAAACGCCAGGGCCTGGGCGCAGGAAGCGCCGACCAGCAGCGCGCCGACCAGCCCAGGACCCGCGGTGTAGGCGATGGCGTCGATCTCGGTGGCCACGCAGCCAGCCTCGTCCAACACCTGGCGAATCAGCGGCAGCATGCGTTTGACGTGATCGCGTGAGGCAAGCTCCGGTACCACACCGCCGAACACGCGGTGCAGGTCGATCTGGCTGAACAGCGCGTCGGCCAACAGACCGCGCTCACTGTCATATAATGCGACGCCAGTTTCGTCGCAGGATGTTTCCAATCCCAGTACTAGCATGGGTTCGTCCCTTGTGGGGGCTGAATTCGAAGCCGCGCATGATAGTCGCCGTGTCGGGTGCCGACCAGCGGTTTTCGATCAGAGGCTTTGCATTCCGGCCAGCTAAGGGTTAACATCCGCAACCCTTGAAAACCGACGTTCTCCAGCACACCTTTGTTTTGCCAGGAGCACGTCTACCCCGGTAATGAATTAAGGTAGCCCTGGATGCCAGCCGTCAAAGTTAAAGAGAACGAACCCTTCGACGTAGCTCTGCGTCGTTTCAAGCGCTCCTGCGAAAAAGCCGGTGTACTGGCTGAAGTTCGTAGCCGCGAGTTTTACGAGAAGCCGACCGCCGAGCGTAAGCGTAAAGCAGCTGCTGCTGTTAAGCGCCACGCCAAGAAAGTTCAGCGCGAACAGCGCCGCGCCGTTCGTCTGTACTAATACAGACGTTCTACGCAAAGCTTCTGCCCTGCCCGGCTCACCGCCGGGCCGATGGCAGCGGTTGCTACACAATTGCTTCAAACTTGGGCAGCTAGCTCAAGGCCCTTACGCACTCGCTCATGCGAACTGTATTGGGCAACCCGCCTGAAACGTCAGAGCTGGTCCTTGACCAGTCGTGCACGTCCTGTCTGACGAGCCTTCATTGGCTGGCGACGAGCACATCTTCCCTCGCACTTCCCCTTGCAGCATTCGCCCCAACCGGCGCGTGAGCGATTAGACTTGCCAGTTGCCAGATGACGAGACTGCCATGGCCGGGCTGATTCCCCAGAGTTTCATTGACGACCTTATCAACCGCCTCGACATTGTCGACGTGGTGAGTTCGCGCGTCCAGCTGAAAAAAACCGGCAAGAACTACTCCGCCTGCTGCCCGTTCCACAAGGAAAAAACCCCCTCCTTCACGGTCAGCCCCGACAAACAGTTCTATTACTGCTTCGGCTGCGGCGCCGGTGGCAACGCCCTCGGCTTTGTCATGGACCACGACAACCTGGACTTCCCCCAGGCGGTCGAGGAGCTGGCCCGCGCGGCAGGCATGGAAGTCCCACGCGAAGAGGGCCGTCGCGCACAAAAGCCGCGCCAGCCGACGGATTCGCCGCTGTACCCGCTACTGGATGCCGCCACCGAATTCTACCGCCAGGCCCTGCGCAACCACCCTACCCGCAAAGCGGCGGTGGATTACCTCAAGGGGCGCGGCCTGTCCGGCGAGATTGCCCGCGACTTCGGCCTGGGCTTCGCGCCACCCGGCTGGGACAACCTGCTCAAGCACCTGGGCGCCGACACCCTGCAGCAAAAGGTCATGATCGATGCCGGCCTGCTGATCGAGAACGCCGAGAGCGGCAAGCGCTATGACCGCTTCCGCGACCGCGTGATGTTCCCGATCCGCGACAGCCGTGGCCGCGTGATCGCCTTCGGTGGCCGGGTGCTGGGCGACGACAAGCCCAAGTACCTCAACTCCCCGGAAACCCCGGTTTTCCACAAGGGCCAAGAGCTCTACGGGCTTTACGAGGCACGCAAGCACAACCGCAACCTCGACGAAATCATCGTCGTCGAGGGCTACATGGACGTCATCGCACTCGCCCAGCAGGGCCTGCGCAACGCCGTGGCCACCCTCGGCACCGCCACCAGCGAAGAACACCTCAAACGCCTGTTCCGCGTGGTGCCCAGCGTGCTGTTCTGCTTCGACGGCGACCAGGCCGGGCGCAAGGCTGCCTGGCGCGCGCTGGAGTCGACCCTGTCGACCCTGCAGGATGGCCGCCGAGCACGCTTTCTGTTCCTGCCCGAAGGCGAAGACCCGGACAGCCTGGTACGCGCCGAAGGCACCGACGCCTTCATGGCACGCATCAACCAGCACGCCCAGCCACTGGCGGATTACTTTTTCGAGCAACTGAGCGCCGAGGCCGACCCGCGCTCGCTGGAAGGCAAGGCGCATTTGGCGACCCTGGCCGCACCGTTGATCGAAAAAATCCCTGGCGCCAACCTGCGCCAGCTCATGCGTAACCGCCTGAAGGAAATCACCGGCCTCGACCCGCAGCAAGTAGAGCAACTGGCCCAGCAACCTGCAGCCAGCAGCAGCGTACCGGACTACGATCCGGGCTATGACTACGATGCCATGGCCAGCTACACGCCAGACTACGGCGACATGCCGCAGCACGACTACGCGCCGGCGCAGCAAGAGCAGCAATGGAAGCCGAACAAGGCCGGTGGCAAGAAGCCGTGGAGCGACAAACCCTGGGATAAGAATCGAAAAGGTGGCAAGCCCTGGCAGCAACGCGACGAGGCACCACCGCGCACCCCGGCCCCCGTGGAGCCCCCGACCCTGGCGGCTTTGCGCACCCTGCTGCACCACCCGCTGCTGGCCGGCAAGGTGGAAGATGCCAGCCACTTCGCCGACGAAGAGCACCTGTACAGCCAGTTGCTGGTGGCCTTGATCGAAGCCGCTCAGAAGAATCCTGGGCTAAGCTCAATGCAGTTGATCGCACGCTGGCACGGCACCGAACAGGGCCGCTTGCTGCGCGCACTGGCCGAGAAGGAATGGCTGATCGTGGCCGACAACCTTGAACAACAGTTTTTCGACACTATAACTAGCTTGTCCGCCCGCCAACGCGAGCGCAGCCTGGAACATCTGCTCAGGAAAGCACGTCAAAGCGAGTTGAGCAGTGAGGAAAAATCGCAGCTTCTCGCCCTGCTTAGCAGGAATGTTCCCGCACAAACGCCGACCTCATCTGGCGCGTGAGGCCCATGCTCGGGTATAATCCTCGGCTTGTTTTTTGCCCGCCAAGACCTTCAGTGGATAGGGTGTTATGTCCGGAAAAGCGCAACAGCAGTCTCGTATCAAAGAGTTGATCACCCGCGGTCGTGAGCAGGGCTACCTGACTTACGCGGAGGTCAACGACCACCTGCCTGAGGATATTTCAGATCCTGAACAGGTGGAAGACATCATCCGCATGATCAACGACATGGGGATCAACGTATTCGAGAGTGCTCCGGATGCGGATGCCCTTCTGTTGGCGGAAGCCGACACCGACGAAGCCGCGGCCGAAGAAGCCGCAGCAGCGTTGGCGGCCGTTGAAACCGATATCGGCCGCACGACCGACCCAGTGCGCATGTACATGCGTGAAATGGGTACTGTCGAGCTGCTGACCCGCGAAGGCGAGATCGAAATCGCCAAGCGTATCGAGGAAGGCATCCGTGAAGTCATGGGCGCCATCGCTCACTTCCCGGGTACTGTCGACCACATTCTCAGCGAATACGACCGTGTCACCACCGAAGGTGGCCGTCTGTCCGATGTTCTCAGCGGTTATATCGACCCTGATGACAACATCGCTGCCCCGACCGAAGAAGTGCCTGTTCCAGGCGCCAAGGCCGCGGCTGCCAAGGAAGAATCGGACGACGAAGAAGAAAGCGAAGAGAGCGACGATGAGGAAGAGGCCGAAAGCGGTCCGGACCCAGTCGTTGCAGCTCAGCGTTTCGGTGCGGTATCCGACCAGCTTCAGGCGACCCTCAAGGTCGTGAAGAAGAACGGTCGTGCCCACAAGGAAAGCATCGCGGCCCTCCAGGCCCTGGCCGACCTGTTCATGCCGATCAAGCTGGTACCCAAGCAGTTCGAGGTACTGGTCGAGCGCGTGCGTGATGCACTGAGCCGCCTGCGTCAGCAAGAACGCGCCATCATGCAACTGTGCGTTCGTGACGCCCGCATGCCGCGTGCCGACTTCCTGCGCATGTTCCCAAGCAACGAAACCGACCAGACCTGGAGCGGTGACCTGGCCAAGCGTAACACCAAGTGGGCTGCCGCCCTGGGTGAGAAAGACGCTGCTATCGTCGCCTGCCAACAGAAGCTGATCGACCTTGAGACCGAGACTGGCCTGACCGTCGCCGAGATCAAGGAAATCAACCGTCGCATGTCGATCGGTGAAGCCAAGGCCCGCCGCGCCAAGAAAGAAATGGTCGAGGCGAACCTGCGTCTGGTGATCTCCATCGCCAAGAAGTACACCAACCGTGGCTTGCAGTTCCTCGATCTGATCCAGGAAGGCAACATCGGCTTGATGAAAGCGGTGGACAAGTTCGAGTACCGTCGCGGCTACAAGTTCTCGACTTATGCCACCTGGTGGATTCGCCAGGCGATCACCCGCTCGATCGCCGACCAGGCGCGCACCATCCGTATTCCGGTGCACATGATCGAGACGATCAACAAGCTCAACCGTATTTCCCGGCAGATGTTGCAGGAAATGGGTCGTGAACCGACCCCGGAAGAGCTGGGCGAGCGCATGGAAATGCCTGAGGACAAGATCCGCAAGGTACTGAAGATCGCCAAAGAGCCGATCTCCATGGAAACTCCGATCGGTGACGACGAAGATTCGCACCTGGGCGACTTCATCGAGGACTCGACCATGCAGTCCCCGATCGACGTGGCCACGGTCGAAAGCCTCAAGGAAGCCACCCGTGACGTGCTCTCGGGCCTGACCGCCCGCGAAGCCAAAGTGCTGCGCATGCGCTTCGGCATCGACATGAACACCGACCACACCCTCGAAGAGGTAGGCAAGCAGTTTGACGTGACCCGTGAACGGATCCGTCAGATCGAAGCGAAGGCGTTGCGCAAATTGCGCCACCCGACTCGCAGCGAGCATCTGCGCTCCTTCCTCGACGAGTGATGACAAACCCCGGCCCAGGCCGGGGTTTTTCTTTTGCGGCCACGGCTGCAACACAATGCCTGATTTCTACCCCACATCCCGCGCAATGCCCGTCTACACTCGACGTCAGACACTCTGATCGCGAGGCCGCTATGCCCCTGATGCCGGCCATCCTGTTGCTGCTCCTTATTCTGTGGAACACAACGGCCGGCGCCCTGACCCTGACAGACGAGGAGAAAGCCTGGCTGGCTGCTCATCCGCAGTTGAGCTTGGGCGTAGACGCCTCATGGCCACCGTTCGAGTTTCGCGACCAGGAGGGCCGGTACCAGGGATTGGCCGCCGACTACATCGCCATGATCCAGGAACGCCTGGGTGTGACGCTCAAACCGGTCGAGCCAAAGAGCTGGACCGAGGTATTGGCGCAGGCGCGCAATAGCCAGCTCGACCTGCTTCCCGGCATCATGTCGACCCCCGAACGCCAGGGCTATCTGGCCTTCACCCGCCCCTACCTCGACTTCCCCATTGTCATCCTGGCCCACAAAGGCGGTGCGCAACCACGCTCACTAAAGGACCTTTACGGCCTGAAGATCGCGGTGGTCGAGAACTACGCACCACACGAACTGCTGCGCACCCACCACCCGGACCTCAACCTGGCGGCCATGCCCAATGTCAGTTCGGCGCTGCAGGCGCTGGCCACCGACGAAGTCGACGCCGTGGTGGGCGACCTCGCTTCGAGCATCTGGAGCTTGCGTCAGCTCAAGCTCGACGGCCTCTACGTCAGCGGCGAAACACCCTACCGCTACCAATTGGCCATGGCCGCACCACGGGACAAGAAAATCCTGGTAGGCATTCTCGACAAAGTCATGGCCGACATGAGCAGCGCCGAAGTCAGCCATATTCAACAACGCTGGGTCGGCAACGTGGTGGACCAGCGTCTGTTCTGGTCCGACATGCTGGTCTATGGCCTGCCTGCGGTGCTGTTGCTGGTGGCGATTCTCGCCGTGGTCATCCGCATCAATCGCCGGCTCAGCTCGGAAATTTCCCGGCGCATCGCCCTCGAACAAGAGCTGCGCAGCAGCGAGTATCACTACCGCGGCCTGGTTGAAAGCCTGTCAGCAATCGCCTGGGAGGCGGACGCCAACGATTTTAACTACAGCTATGTCTCGCCCCATGCCGAAGACCTGCTCGGCTATCCTCTGCACGACTGGCTCAAGCCCGGCTTCTGGCGCAGCATCCTGCACCCCGAGGATGCGCTCTGGGCCCAGGCCTACTGCGACAGTGAAACCGCCGCCGGGCGTGATCACAGCCTTGATTACCGGGTAATCCGCGCCGATGGCCAACCCCTCTGGGTGCGCAACATCGTCAGCATGATCGAGCACGGCCACCGGTCGGTGATGCGCGGGCTGATGATCGACATCAGCGAAACCAAACGCACCGAAGATGCCCTGCGCCTGTCGGAACAGAAGTTTGCCTCGGTGTTCCAGCAATGCCCGGACATCCTGCTGATCGCCCGCCACAGCGACGGCTGCCTGCTGGAAGTCAACGAAGCCTTCGAAGAGCAGATCGGCCTGACGCCAGGCCAAGTAATCGGCCGCACCGCCACCGAGCTGAACTTGTGGGCCGTGGAAGGCACCGGGCCACGGCTGCTCGAACGCCTGCACCAAGGCGGCATCCGCAACCTGGAAATGAGCTTCCGGCGCAGCAATGGCCAGTTGTTCACAGGGCTGACCTCGGCAGAAACGTTCGAGCTCGATGGCACCCCGGCACTGGTGGTGGCCGTGCGTGACATCAGCCAGCTCAAGGAAACCCAGGAGCAACTGCAGACCTCGGAAGAGAAGTTCGCCAAGGCGTTCCATGCATCGCCGGACGGCCTGTTGCTGTCGCGCCAGAGTGACGGGCTGCTGATCGAAGTCAACGAGGGCTTCTGCCGCCTCACCGGTTACGACCTGAACCCGAGTATCGACCAGACCTCGCTGGACCTTGGCATCTGGGTTGACCTCAACGAACGCAAACGGCTGGTCGAGCAGCTCAAGCAGGATGGTTTCGTGCGCGACTTCAGTTGCCACATCCGCCGCAGCGATGGGCAAATCCGCCTCTGCGAACTGTCTGCCCGGCCCCTGCCGATAGGCGGTGTCGACTGCATGCTGACCATCGCCCGCGATATCACCGAGCGCCACCTGATGCAGGAAAAACTGCAACTGGCCGCCACGGTGTTCGAGAACACCGCCGAGGGCGTGCTGATCACCGATATCGACCAGCGCATCAGCGCGGTCAACCGCGCGTTCAGCGAAATCACGGGCTACGGCGAGATCGAAGCGCTCGGCCAAACCCCACGCCTGCTCGCCTCCGGCCAGCACGACAGTGCCTTCTATGCCGCCATGTGGCACCAGCTGACCGACGAAGGCCATTGGCAGGGCGAGATCTACAACAAACGCAAGAATGGTGAGCTCTACCCCAGTTGGCTGACCATCAGCGCGGTGCGCAACAGCGAGTACGAGATCACGCACTTCGTTGCCGTGTTCGCCGACATTTCCAGCCTCAAGCACGCCCAGGCCAAGCTTGACTACCAGGCACACCACGACCCACTCACCGGCCTGCCCAACCGTGCTCTGTTCGAGAACCGCCTGCAGGCCGTGCTCACCTGCGCCCAAGTCTCGAATCGCCAGGGCGCGGTGCTGTTCCTCGACCTCGACCGCTTCAAGCACATCAACGACAGCCTGGGGCACCCGGTCGGCGATCTGTTGCTCAAGGGCATCGCCCAGCGCCTTAAAGAGCAGGTGCGCGACGTCGACACCGTGGCCCGCCTGGGCGGTGACGAATTCATCATCCTCCTGCCCGGCCTGCACAGGCCCAGTGACGCCAACAGCATCGCCGGCAAACTGCTGGCGTGCTTCAGCGCGCCCTTCCAGGCCGGCGAGCACGAGTTTTTCACCAGTGCCAGCATCGGCATCAGCCTGTACCCGCAGGATGGCAGCGACGTCTCCACGCTGATCCGCAATGCCGACGCCGCCATGTATCGCTCCAAGGCCAAAGGCCGCAACCGCGTCGAAGCCTACACCCGCGACCTCACCGCTCAGGCCAGCGAACGCATCGCGCTTGAACATGAGTTGCGCCGCGCCGTCGAACGCAACGAGATGAGCCTGTGCTTCCAACCCAAACTCAGCCTCAAGACTCAAAGCCTGGTCGGCGCCGAAGCGCTTATCCGCTGGAGCCACCCGACCTTCGGCGAAGTGCCGCCAGAGCACTTCATCCACCTCGCGGAAGAAAACGGCACCATCCTTCAGTTGGGTGACTGGGTGCTGGAGCAGGCATGCCAGCAGATGCACATCTGGAAAACCCACTACGAGGTGTTTGGCCCACTGTCGATCAACCTGGCCGGCGCCCAGCTACGCCACCCCCACCTGGCACGGCGCATTGAGCAGTTGCTCAAGACCTATCAGCTCAAGGCGGGCGACCTGCAGTTGGAGATCACCGAAAACTTCATCATGAGCCAAGCCGAGGAAGCCCTGGCCGTGCTGCACCAACTGAAAAAACTGGGCGTGCAACTGGCCATCGACGACTTCGGCACCGGCTATTCGTCCCTCAGCTACCTCAAACGCCTGCCGCTGGACATCCTCAAGATCGACAAGTCATTCATCCGTGGCCTGCCCGAAGACCCCCACGACGCCGCCATCGCCCGCGCGATCATCGCCCTTGGCCGCAGCATGCAGCTGACGATCATTGCCGAAGGCGTGGAGAACCAGGCCCAGCAACGCTTCCTGGCCGCCGAGGGCTGCGAACAGATCCAGGGCTACATCGTCAGCCTGCCCCTGCCGCCGGAGGAGTTCGCAGCGGCGTTTCTTCGTATAGCACTATCCGATCTTTCGGATGGCACCCTTTCAAAACCCTCGTTATAATCCGGCCACTTACTGAGGGCCTATAGCTCAGTTGGTTAGAGCAGAGGACTCATAATCCTTTGGTCCACGGTTCGAGTCCGTGTGGGCCCACCAAATACGACAAAGCCGCGCATTAGCGCGGCTTTTTTGTGCCTGTTGCCCAGCGCAAAAATACAGCTCCCTAGCTCGCCCGAGGCTGCATCTCAACCTGCCGCGTGTTGTAAAACGTGGTCCCCGCCGGAATATCCCGCATCACCAGCGACATCGCACCAATCACCACGTCATCGCCAATGCTGATCCGGTCCGCCACGATGCAGCTGTTGGCGCCCACGCTGACGTTATCGCCAATGCGCAACGCATACGCCTCCAACCCAAGGGTCTTGATGCCGATCGAGCAATTCTGCCGGATGAAAAAGTTACGCCCGATGCTCACGTGACGGGTAATCACCACGCCAGGAAGGTGGGCAATGCGCAGCCCTGGGGCGATTTGAGCGCCGATGTCGATGTCCACGGCGTACTTCAGATTGAGCCGTTGCTGCATGCGCTTGGCGTGGCACTGGGCCAGGCCGCCTCGTGCGTCGAGGTACTGGGCCAGGCGAAAAGCAAAGAGAAAGCGCAGCTTGTTGTCCTTGCGGGCGCGGCGCAGCACGTTGAACAGCAGGCTGATGCGGCGTCCGGGCTTTTTCTTGTTGGAGACTTCCAGTCGCCAGCATTCGAGCAGGTTTGCGAGGTTCACGGCACGAGTCCAGTACGGTCGGTTTGTCATGATGCCGAAAGAAAGCCCGCGACGCAGCCTTGCCCTGGCTGCCATTGGCTGGCTAGGCTAGCGGGCCCACTGTAGAGACTTGCCATGTCGGATGCCCGCCCCATCACGCTGGATGAAATCGATCGCCAGCTGATCGCCCTGCTGCAAATCAATGCCCGCGAGAGCGTTGCCACCCTCGCCCGCCTGCTGGGTATCGCACGTACCACGGTCAACTCGCGGCTGGAGCGGCTGGAGAAGAACAAGGTGATCTCAGGCTACGGCGTACGCCTGGGCCAACACGTGATGGGCGGTGGCTTGCAGGCGTATGTCGGGATCAAGGTGCAGCCCCGTTCCGGTAAGGAGGTGGTGCGGCGTCTGAGTGCCATGGGGCAGGTGCAGCAACTGTGCGCGGTGAGTGGTGAGTTCGATTATGTGGCTTGGCTGCGCACCGACTCGCCGGAACAACTGGACCAGTTGCTTGATCAGATCGGCAGTGTCGACGGGGTCGAGAAGACCACCACGTCGATCATTCTGAGCAGCAAGGTGGACCGCGGGCAGCCGCTCTGACGCGAGGGGCACGAGGTGCCTGGCTTGCATTTTGTGGCCCGTCCCGCCGGTTTCGTCAAAAACAACCAATAGCTGATCATTTCGACTAAAAAACATACATTAAGACAACACTCTGCACCTTAATTACGAATACTTCACTCCCTAAAATGACCCCCAGCCATCTCCTATACTCAGGCTCCGCTCTCCGCGCAGCCCCTCTGGCAAGGTCACTTCATGAACAACAAGAACCGCCACCCCGCCGACGGCAAAAAGCCCATCACCATCTTCGGCCCGGACTTCCCCTTCGCCTTCGACGACTGGCTGGAACACCCCGCTGGCCTGGGTAGCATCCCCGCCGAGCGCCATGGCGAGGAAGTGGCGATCGTCGGTGCCGGTATCGCCGGCCTGGTGGCGGCTTACGAGCTGATGAAGCTGGGCCTCAAGCCCGTGGTCTACGAAGCGTCGAAGCTGGGCGGCCGGCTGCGCTCGCAAGCCTTCAACGGCACCGACGGGATCATCGCCGAGCTGGGTGGCATGCGCTTTCCGGTCTCTTCAACGGCCTTCTACCACTATGTGGATAAGTTGGGCCTGGAAACCAAGCCCTTTCCCAACCCGCTGACCCCTGCCTCCGGCAGCACGGTGATCGACCTGGAAGGCCAGACCTACTACGCCGAAAAGGCCGCCGACCTGCCCGACCTGTTCCACGAAGTGGCCGACGCCTGGGCCGACGCCCTGGAAAGCGGCGCGCAATTTGCCGATATCCAGCAGGCGATTCGCGACCGTGACGTGCCGCGCCTCAAGGCGCTGTGGAACGAACTGGTGCCGTTGTGGGACGACCGCACGTTCTACGATTTCGTCGCCACCTCGCGCTCGTTCGCCAAGTTGAGCTTCCAGCACCGGGAGGTGTTCGGCCAGGTCGGCTTCGGCACCGGCGGCTGGGACTCGGACTTCCCCAACTCGATGCTGGAAATCTTCCGCGTGGTAATGACCAACTGCGACGATCACCAGCACTTGGTCGTAGGCGGCGTCGAGCAGGTGCCACAAGGCATCTGGCGTCATGTACCGGAACGCTGCGCCCATTGGCCGCAAGGCACCAGCCTCAGCTCGCTGCACGGGGGCGCGCCGCGCACCGGGGTCAAGCGCATCGCCCGCGCCGCCGATGGCCGCATCGCGGTTACCGACAATTGGGGCGACACCCGCCAATACGCCGCCGTGCTTGCAACGTGCCAGACCTGGCTGCTGACCACGCAGATCGACTGCGAAGAGTCGCTGTTCTCGCAGAAGATGTGGATGGCCCTGGACCGTACCCGCTACATGCAATCGTCGAAAACCTTCGTCATGGTCGACCGCCCGTTCTGGAAGGACAAGGACCCGCAAACCGGCCGCGACCTGATGAGCATGACCCTCACCGATCGCCTGACCCGGGGAACCTACCTGTTCGACAACGGTGACGACAAACCAGGGGTGATCTGCCTGTCCTACGCGTGGATGAGCGATGCGTTGAAGATGCTCCCGCACCCCGTCGAAAAGCGCGTGCAACTGGCCCTCGACGCACTGAAGAAAATCTACCCGAAGACCGATATCGCCGGGCACATCATCGGCGACCCGATCACCATTTCCTGGGAGGCCGACCCGCACTTCCTCGGCGCCTTCAAGGGCGCGCTGCCGGGCCATTACCGCTACAACCAGCGCATGTACGCGCACTTCATGCAACAGGACATGCCCGCCGAACAGCGCGGCATGTTCATCGCCGGTGACGATGTGTCGTGGACGCCAGCCTGGGTGGAAGGCGCGGTGCAGACCTCGCTCAATGCCGTGTGGGGTATCATGAATCACTTCGGTGGCCAGACCCACCCGGAAAACCCAGGCCCAGGCGATGTGTTCGACGAAATCGGCCCGATCGCGCTGGCCGACTAAGAAAAGGAGGCGCCATGCGCATCGCTCTGTTCCAGGGCGCGCCCAACCCACTGGACGTGCCCGGCAATCTGCAACGGCTGCAGCACCAGGCCCAACTGGCGGCTGAGCGCGGCGCTCGACTGCTGGTGTGCCCGGAGATGTTCCTGACCGGCTACAACATTGGCCTGGCCCAGGTCGAGCGCCTGGCCGAGCCCAGCGATGGCCCTGCGGCCATGGACGTGGTGGAGATCGCCCAAGCCCATCGCATCGCCATCGCCTATGGCTACCCGGAGCGGGGCGATGACGGCGCGTTCTACAACAGCGTGCAACTGATCGACGCCCACGGTCGCAGCCTGTGCAACTACCGCAAGACGCACTTGTTCGGTGAGCTGGACCGCTCGATGTTCAGCGCAGGCCCCGATCATTTCCCGGTTGTGGAACTGGAGGGCTGGAAGGTCGGCATGCTGATCTGCTACGACATCGAGTTCCCGGAGAACGCCCGGCGCCTGGCGCTGGATGGCGCTGAACTGATCCTGGTACCGACGGCGAACATGACGCCTTACGATTTCATCTGCCAGGTGACGGTGCGAGCACGGGCGCAGGAGAACCAGTGCTACCTGGTGTACGCCAACTATTGCGGGGCCGAGGAAGACATCCAGTACTGTGGGCAAAGCAGCATCATCGGCCCGGACGGTAGCCTGCTGGCCATGGCCGGGCGGGATGAGTGCCAATTGCTGGCAGAGCTTGAGCGTGAGCAGGTGGTACAAGGTCGCAAGGCGTTTCCCTACCTCACCGATTTGCGCCAGGAGTTGCATGTGCGCAAGGGTTTGTAGGAGCGGCAAGGGTTATGGCAGTGCAAATGCGCTAGCATGAACGCCTACCCGGAGCTCCCATGCCTGACGCCACGCACCACGTAGCCCTCGCCAACGGCCTGCAGCTGACCCTGCGCCATGCCCCACGCCTCAAGCGTGCGGCGGCCGCGTTGCGGGTGCATGCAGGCAGCCATGATGCCCCGGCAAAATGGCCGGGGATGGCGCATTTTCTCGAACACCTGTTCTTCCTGGGCACAACGCGCTTCCCACTGGAAGACGGCCTGATGCGTTATGTGCAGTCCCTTGGCGGCCAGGTCAACGCCAGCACCCGTGAGCGCACCACCGACTTTTTCTTTGAAGTCCCCCCAGCGGCCTTGGCCGGAGGGCTGGAGCGCCTGTGCCAGATGCTGGCCGAACCCGACCTTGGCATCGAGCGCCAGCGCCGGGAGCGTGAGGTGATTCATGCCGAATTCATCGCATGGTCGCGTAACGCGCAGGCACAACAGCAATTCGCCTTGCTGCAATCGGCTGCGCCTCAGCATCCGCTGAGCGGCTTTCATGCGGGCAATCGGTTTACCCTTGCCCTGCAGGACCCGGCGTTCCAACAGGCACTCGGGCTGTTTCACCAACGCTTCTACCAAGGCGGGCAGATCACCCTGAGCCTGTGCGGCCCACAACCTTTGGAAGCGCTGGAGCGCCTGGGCCGACAGTTCGGCAGCCTGTTCCCGACTGGTGGCCGTGTCGCGCAGGCATTGCCGCCGCCACTGCTGGCCGTCGAACAGCCGCTCACGTTCGCCCACGAACGCCTACCAGAGGGGGCCGAGCAGGCACTGGGATTGCTGATCGATCTGCTCGATGACAGCCGCCCGGGCGGATGGCTGGGCGCACTTCGCCAACGCGGTTGGCTGCAGAGGTGCAAAGCCGAACCGCTGTATGCGTTCGCCGGGCAGATGCTCTGGCACATCGACCTGCAGCTCGGTACCGATGCATGTAAAGATGAGGCTATCGCATTGCTGCACGGCTGGTTTGGTTTTATCCGTCAGACCGACCTTGCGCAACTCAATGCCCAATTCGGGCAACTGCAGCGCAGCCGCGAGTGGGC
This sequence comes from Pseudomonas sp. E1MeOHC2, assembly GCF_058745025.1. NCBI lineage: Bacteria > Pseudomonadati > Pseudomonadota > Gammaproteobacteria > Pseudomonadales > Pseudomonadaceae > Pseudomonas > Pseudomonas sp. E1MeOHC2. Next base: position 2,850,394 of record NZ_CP196675.1, on the reverse strand, counting down.
CGCAAGCCCCCTGGAGCTGGCACGGCGGGACAGCTCAGGCCAGCCTTTCGCAGCACTCGACGAGCAAGGCCTGAACGCACTGAAAGCGCTGCTCGCCAGCCTTCCCGGCGGTGAACAGGGCCACTGGCAGATACCCGTCGCAGACCCTCTGCTGACAGCCGAATCAAGCCCCACGCAGGCGCCGCTCCCCGAAGCGCTGGCCCTCAGCGACTTGCTCCCCGCAGCACGCCAGTACGCCGCCCTCTCTCTACGCTGGCACCTGCCCTCGCGTCTGCGTCGTGGGTTTTTCCCGATCCTTTGCCGGGCGCTGCGCCCCTTGCAAGAACGTGCCGAACGCGCCGCATTGCACTTACAGTTCAGCGAAGCTGGCGAGTACTGGCAGCTACGTTGTGCTGGCCAACCGTCAGCGGTCATCCACGCCGTCGATGAAGCCCTGGCGATACTCAACGCGCCCTCACCCGACAGTTGGCAAGCCCAGCCGAGCCCAGAGCCCGCGCTGATCCCGATCAGAGCCCTGCTCAAACAACTGCCTGATGCCATTCTTGCCAGCAACCCCGAACCGCTACCGCCTTGCACACTTGACCAGCAACGGCTTGATCAGGTGTTGCAGAATGCCCGCTGGCAAGGCCTGGCACTGGGCTTTGAAAACACCGCCCCCCTTGGCAGCGTGCTGAGCAACTGCCCAGGGCAAGCCGCCGCCGCGACTGCGCTGCCCCTGTGGAAGGGCCGTCGATGGGTTGACGCAGGCGTCGCCGGCAGCGAAAACGCCCTGTTGCTGTTCTGCCCTGTTCCGGCCAACCAGCACGCCAGCGGCCGCCTGCTCGCCCACCTGTTGCAGGGGCCGGTGTATCAACGCCTGCGGGTAGAACTGCAACTGGGTTACGCCGTTTTCAGCGCCTTCCGTCAGATTGAAGGCTGTGGTGGCCTGCTGTTTGGCGTGCAATCGCCCCATGCCAGCCACGCCGATATTCTCGCTCACCTGCAGCCTTTGCTAAGCCAAGGCGTGGTACTGGACAGCACGGCCCAGCACGCCTTGGCCGAACAGTTCGTCGAGCCTGCCATGGCCAATGCCGAAGTGGCCGAATGGGCGTGGCAGACATACCTGGCGACACAACCCGACAGGCTGACTGACCTGCACAGGTCTATCCTGATGACTCGGCAAGCGGATCTGGACGCGCTGCTCGGCAGCCTTCTAGGCCCTGATGCCCCCTGGCTCTGCCTGGCCAATGCCGCAGCGCCAGACCCATCATGGCAGTGAGCAAAACGAGGATTGTTACGTGAACTGCAAGGGCACTTTTCGAATAATTAACCTTTCGGTACAAGTTTTTCTTGTAAGATAGCGCAATCTCAGTCAAGGGAACCTCCGCCGCACGGCGGTACCCAATCAAGTAACTGACCAACCCAACCCTGTTCGGAAGGAGTCATCCCATGTGGACCAAACCTGCATACACTGATCTGCGTATCGGCTTCGAAGTCACCATGTACTTCGCCAACCGCTAAGCCCTGCTTACGGTTCGACGCCTCGGCCCGCCGGGGCGTTTGTGTTTTTCGAATACGGTTTTCCGGTAGAGAGTGGCCATGTACATCCAGATTCTCGGTTCTGCCGCTGGCGGCGGCTTCCCCCAGTGGAACTGCAACTGCGTCAACTGCAAGGGCTACCGCGACGGCAGCTTGCGGGCCACGGCGCGCACACAGTCGTCCATCGCACTGTCTGACGACGGCGAGCACTGGATCCTGTGCAATGCCTCGCCCGACATCCGCGCCCAGCTCCAGGCCTTCGCGCCGATGCAGCCGGCCCGCGCCCTGCGCGATACCGGCATCAATGCCATCGTCCTGCTCGACAGCCAGATCGACCACACCACCGGCCTGCTCAGCCTGCGCGAAGGCTGCCCGCATCAGGTCTGGTGCACCGACATGGTCCACCAAGACCTGACCACCGGCTTTCCGCTGTTCACCATGCTCAGCCACTGGAACGGTGGCCTGCAATGGAACCGCATCGAACTGGAAGGCAGCTTCGTCATCGACGCCTGCCCCAACCTCAGGTTCACGCCCTTCCCGCTGCGCAGCGCCGCACCGCCCTATTCGCCGCACCGCTTCGACCCACACCCGGGCGACAACCTGGGCCTGCTGGTCGAGGACACCGCTACCGGCGGCAAACTGTTCTACGCCCCAGGCCTGGGCCAGGTCGACGACAAGCTGCTGACCATGATGCACGGCGCTGATTGCCTGCTGGTCGATGGCACCCTGTGGGAAGACGATGAAATGCAGCGCCGTGGTGTCGGCACCCGTACCGGTCGCGAAATGGGCCACCTGGCGCAGAACGGCCCAGGCGGCATGCTCGAAGTGCTCGATGGCTTCCCGCGCCAGCGCAAGGTACTTATCCACATCAACAACACCAACCCGATCCTCGATGAAGATTCGCCAGAGCGGGCCGAGGTCCAGCGTCGGGGCGTCGAAGTCGCCTTCGATGGCATGAGCATCGAGCTTTAAGGAGGCCTGATGAGCGACCCATTGCCGATGTCCCCTGCCGAATTCGAGCAGGCCCTGCGCGCCAAAGGCGCCTACTACCACATTCATCACCCGTATCACGTGGCGATGTACCAGGGCCGCGCCACCCGCGAGCAAATCCAGGGCTGGGTAGCCAACCGCTTCTACTACCAGGTCAACATCCCGATGAAGGATGCCGCGATCCTGGCCAACTGCCCGGACCGCGAAGTACGCCGCGAGTGGATCCAGCGCCTGCTCGACCATGATGGTGCACCTGGCGAAGACGGTGGCATCGAAGCCTGGCTGCGCCTTGGCCAGGCCGTGGGCCTGGACCCCGATCAACTGCGTTCCCAAGAGCTGGTGCTGCCCGGCGTGCGTTTTGCGGTCGATGCCTACGTCAACTTCGCCCGCCGCGCCAGCTGGCAAGAGGCGGCCAGCAGCTCGCTGACCGAGCTGTTCGCCCCGCAGATCCACCAGTCGCGGCTGGACAGCTGGCCACAGCACTACCCCTGGATCGACCCCACCGGCTACGAATACTTCCGCACTCGCCTGGGCCAGGCCCGGCGTGATGTCGAGCACGGGCTGGCGATCACCTTGCAGCACTACACCACCCGCGCGGGCCAGGAGCGTATGCTGGAGATCCTGCAGTTCAAGCTGGATATCCTCTGGAGCATGCTCGATGCCATGAGCATGGCCTACGAGCTGAACCGCCCACCTTATCATTCGGTCACCCAGGAACGGGTCTGGCACAAGGGGATCGCCCTATGAGTTTCGATCGCAAGCAGGTGCCGAACTGGCGCCCCGGCTACCGCTTCCAGTACGAGCCGGCCCAGAAAGGCCATGTGTTGCTGTACCCCGAAGGCATGATCAAGCTCAACGAAAGCGCCGCGCTGATCGGCGGCCTAATTGATGGCCAGCGCGACGTCGCGGCGATCATTGCCGAACTTGCGCGGCAGTTCCCCGATGTACCGGAAGTTGCCGACGACATTGAGCAGTTCATGGAGGTGGCCCGTGGCGAACACTGGATCGTCCTCACCTGAGTTGCCGGCCACGCCCGAGGTCGGCTTGCCGTTGTGGCTGCTGGCCGAGCTGACCTACCGTTGCCCGCTGCAATGCCCGTATTGCTCCAACCCGCTGGATTTTGCAGAGCAGGGCAAGGAGCTGAGCACCGCGCAGTGGTTCAAGGTGATGGCCGAAGCGCGCGAAATGGGCGCCGCACAAATCGGCTTTTCCGGTGGCGAACCGCTGGTGCGCCAGGACCTCGCCGAACTGATCGGCGAGGCCCGTCGGCTGGGCTACTACACCAACCTGATCACCTCCGGCATCGGCCTCACCGAAGCCCGCATCGCCGAGTTCAAAAAAGCTGGCCTGGACCACATCCAGATCAGCTTCCAGGCCAGTGACGAGCAGGTGAACAACCTGCTGGCCGGCTCGAAGAAGGCCTTCGCGCAGAAGCTGGAGATGGCCCGTGCCGTAAAGGCCCACGGCTACCCGATGGTGCTCAACTTCGTTACCCATCGGCACAACATCGACAAGACCGACCGCATCATCGAGCTGTGCATCGCGCTCGAAGCCGACTTCGTCGAGCTCGCCACCTGCCAGTTCTATGGCTGGGCGCACCTCAACCGCTTGGGCCTGCTGCCGACCCAGGCGCAGCTGGAGCGGGCCGAGCGCATCACCAACGAGTACCGCGACAAGCTCAAGGCCGAAGGCAACCCCTGCAAGCTGATCTTCGTCACCCCGGACTACTACGAAGAGCGCCCAAAGGCCTGCATGAATGGCTGGGGCAACCTGTTCCTGACCATCACCCCGGACGGCACCGCCCTGCCCTGCCACGGCGCCCGCCAGCTGCCGGTGCAGTTCCCCAACGTGCGTGACCACGACCTGCACCACATCTGGTACGACTCGTTCGGTTTCAACCGCTTCCGCGGTTACCAATGGATGCCTGAGCCTTGCCGCTCCTGCGACGAGAAAGAAAAGGACTTCGGCGGCTGCCGTTGCCAGGCGTTCATGCTCACTGGCGATGCCAGCAACGCCGACCCGGTGTGCGCAAAATCGGCTGACCACGGCATCATCCTCAAGGCCCGCGAGGAGGCAGAAACCGCCCAACTCGCCATTGAACAGATGACCTTCCGCAATGAACGAAACTCCCGTGTCATCGCCCGCGGCTGATTTCAGCGCGGCCCAGGCAGTCGCCGCAGGCACCGACTTCGCCGAGCTCAAGGTCGACCCGACCGGGTTGTTCTGGAACGAGTTTCGCCCAGCCGACGGTGCTTGCCGAATCTGGCACTGGCACCAGCACCAGGCCCAGTGCCTGACACCGGATGGCTTCAGCGTGCGCAGCCGGGTGTACGAATACGGGGGCGGCAGCTTCTGTATCGGCGGTGACGGGGTGGTCTTCGTCAACGAAAAGGATCAACAGGTTTACACCCAAGGGCTGGATGGCGAGATGCCGCGCCCGCTTACCCAGGCCGACGACTGCCGCTACGGCGATGTGCAATGGCATGACGGCCAGGTGCTGGCGGTCGAAGAATGTCATGGGCAAACCGTGGAGCATCGCCTCATCGCCCTGGGCGAAGGCGCCCGCCAGGTGCTGGCAGAAGGTGCCGACTTCTACGCATCACCCACCTTGAGCAACGACGGTCAGCGCCTGGCCTGGGTCGAATGGGACCGCCCGGCGCAGCCTTGGACACACACTCGCCTGATGCTTCGCGAGCGTGACAGCAGCGGCGCTTGGGGGGCTGCGCGTTGCCTGGCAGGCGTGGAAGAATCCTTGCAGCAACCGCGCTTCGACGAAGACGGCCAATTGTATTGCCTGTCGGATCGCAACGGCTTCTGGCAACCCTGGGGCGAAATCGACGGGCACTGGCAAGCCCTGCCCGCCGAAGCCGCCGACCACGCTGCAGCGCCCTGGCAACTTGGCACCTGCACGTGGCTGGCCCTGGGGCCGCAACGCTATGTGGCCAGCTGGTTCGTGGACGGTTTTGCCCAGTTGGGGCTGCGCACCGCCGACCAACCGGTAGAGCGCTTCGCCAGCGCCTACACGCGCTTTCGCAGCCTGGCCATGGATGCCGAGCAGCTCTATGCCATCGCCGCATCACCCATCAGCCCACCGGCAGTCATTGCCATCGACCGTAGCAATCATGAGGTACGGGTGCTGGCCGGTGGTGCCGAGGTGCTACCCGCCGAATCCATCAGCCAGCCGCACGCTATCCGCTACGCCAGCGGCAACGGCATCGCCCATGGTTTCTTCTACCCGGCCATGAACGTTGGCGCGTCCGCCCCCCTGGTGGTGTTTATCCATGGCGGGCCGACCTCGGCGTGCTACCCGGTACTCGACCCACGCATCCAGTACTGGACCCAACGAGGCTTCGCCGTCGCTGACCTCAACTACCGGGGTAGCACAGGCTATGGGCGCGACTATCGCCAGGCACTGCACCTACGTTGGGGCGAGAGCGATGTCGAGGATGCCTGCGCGGTTGTCGCGCACCTGGCGGATCAGGGGCTGATCGACCCGAGCAAAGCCTTTATTCGGGGCGGCAGCGCGGGGGGATACACCACGCTGTGTGCCCTGGCATTCCATGACGTGTTCCGGGCTGGGGCCAGCCTTTACGGCGTCAGTGACCCCATCGCCCTGGGCCGCGCCACGCACAAGTTCGAAGGGGATTACCTGGACTGGTTGATCGGCGACCCGCTACAGGACGCCGAACGCTATCGCGCCCGCACGCCACTGCTGCATGCAGCGCAGATCAAGGTGCCGGTGATTTTCTTCCAGGGTGAGCTGGATGCGGTGGTGGTGCCGGAACAGACACGCCTGATGCTCGATGCACTCAAGGCAAATGGCATCGATGCGCAAGGGCACTTCTATGCGGGGGAGCGGCACGGGTTCCGCAAGGCCCAGAACCTGGCGCATGCGTTGGAAGAAGAATGGAAGTTCTATTGCCGGGTGTTGGGGCAGTAAAGCCAAGGGGGCCGCGTTGCGGCCCCGATGTTGTCAGCGCTTGGCGATGATATACACCGCGTGCACGATCCCCGGAATGTACCCCAATAGCGTCAGCAGGATATTCAGCCAGAACGCCCCGGCGAACCCCACCTGCAGAAATACCCCAAGCGGCGGCAGCAAGATGGCGATGATGATGCGAATGAAGTCCATGCAAGTCTCTCCTGAAGGGGTTTCAACAGAGACTAGCCGCGCATCGTAGAGGTTCCACACGCCCCCAATGCCAGGCAAAAAAAACGCCCCTGACCAAATGAAACAGGCCAGGGGCGATGCGCAGGAACGCCAGACGGTTCGTTGAATTCGGTTACGCCGGCATTTCGCGGCGGGCCTGCTGCTGTGCATGCAGGCGGGCAAAGGCGCGGGCCAGGCGCAGGAGCATTTCGTCGATGTTGCCCTTGCTCACGGTCAGCGCCGGCGAGAAGCGCACCACATCGGCCTGCGGTGCGTTAAGCAGCAGGCCTTCGTGCAAGGCTGCCTTTACCAAGTCCTGGGCAACGCGCTCTTGCAATTGCAAGGCCCATAGCAACCCTTGGCCACGGACCTCGCCTTGGCCATAACGCCCAGCCAAGCGGCTAAGGCCTTCGCGCAGGTGGCGGCCGTTGTCCTGCACCTGCTCGAAGAAACCAGGCTCCAGCACGGTGTCCAGCACGGCCAGGCCTGCCGCGCTCATCAGCGCGTTGCCATGGTGGCTGCCTTCCAGCTCACCGGGCTCGGCGCAGCAAGCGCTGCCACGGGCCAGCAAGGCGGCCAGCGGCACACCACCACCCAGGCCCTTGCCCAGGGTGATGATGTCGGCACGCACACCGTAGGTCTGCTCGGCAAGCAATGCGCCACAACGGCCGATGCCGGTCTGCACTTCATCCAGAATCAGCAAGATGCCCAGCTCGCGGCACAGCTTCTCGACCCCTTTGAGGTACGCCTGCGTGGCCGGAATAACCCCCGCCTCGCCCTGGATCGGCTCAAGCATGATCGCCACGGTGCGTGAATCTACTTCGGCATGCAGCGCCGCCAGGTCATTGAACGGCACCTTGCTGAAGCCCGGTAGGCCGGGCTCGCAGCGATTGCACGGCAGCGGGTCGGAGGCCGACAGCGCGCCCAGGCTGCGGCCATGACAAGCCTGGCTGGCGGTGATGATGTGATAGGCGCCGTTGCGGTGCAGTTGGCCCCATTTGCGCGCCAGCTTGATTGCCCCTTCGCAGGCTTCGGCGCCGCTGTTGAGCAGGTAGGCCTGGTCGCTGCCGGTGCTTTGGCAGAGGCGCTCGACCAGGGCCAGCAGGGCACGGCTGTGGTAACCCGCACCCGGATTGATCAGCGCCTGGGCCTGGCTACCCAGCGCCTTGACCAGCACGCTGGGGCTGTGGCCCAGGCTGTTCACCGCGCCCCCCTGGGTGAAGTCAAGGAAGGCATGGCCCTCGCTGTCCCACAACCACGACCCCTGGCCGCGCACGAAAACCTGCGAAGCACGTTCGGTACTCGGCATCAGGCGCTCACGGGACAACTGCGGCGCATCCGCAACGATCACCGGCGCACGCTCGGCCTCGGCGACGGCGGCAGTAGCCGAGCGGCGCAGGTTGAACAGGTTCATCAGGGCTCCAACCAATCACGGTAAAGGGCGGCCAACGTGCGGTCTTGATGCCAGCACTTGATATTCAGCCTTGCCTATCAAAAGTGTTTTTCATTCCAGGTAACAATCGGCTGATTAACCGCTGTAACCCACTGGAATACGGCGATAGACTAGGCTTCGCGAAGGTTTTCGACCATTCCGTTTTTCCAGCATTTTCGATAAGTGTTACTTATGGATTTCCGCCAACTGCGTTATTTCGTCGCGGTGTACGAAGAAGGCCATGTGGGCCGCGCCGCCGAGCGTCTGTCACTGTCCCAACCGGCGCTTTCCCAGCAGATCCGCCAACTGGAACACAGCCTCGACCTGAGCCTGTTCGAACGTAGCAACAAGCGCCTGCTGCCGACCTTGGCCGCCCACACCCTGTACAACCATGCCCTGCCGCTACTCGATGGCCTGCAGCGGGCCCATGAGGCCATGCGCAACTTCAAGGGCCAGTCCCTGCGCACCTTGGCCATCGGCGTGCTGCAGACCGTGCGGCCCAGCCTGGTGCCGCAGTTGCTCGAACGCTTGCGCAGGGCGCAGCCGCATCTCGTCGTGCAGATCTACGAATTGTCGGGGCTGGAAATCGAACGGCGCCTGCTCAATGGCAGCCTGGACATCGGCATCAGCTACCTGCCGCCGCGCCAACCTGGCCTGCATGGCCTGCTGTTGTACGAAGATGAACTGCAGCTGGTCATCCCCGATACCCACCCCTTGAAGGATTTCAAGAAGGTATCGATCCGCCAGGCCGCCGAGCTGCCCATGCTGATGCTGGGCGAGGAGTTCCAGATTCGCCAGATCTGGCAGGCGCAACTGGCCAGCCAGGGCCGTCGGCCACAGGTTCAGGCAGAGATGAATAACATGGCGGGGATTCTCGACAGCCTGGCGCACACGGCGCTGGCCACCATTCTGCCGGGTCGGGCCAAGGATGCGGCCGAGGATGACCAGGGTCTGCTGTGGAAGCCGCTGAGCGAGCCGCGAGTACCGCTCAAGGTTGGCCTGGTGTTCCGCGATGCGCAGCGCCAGCAAGCGTCGGTCGAGCTGCTGCGTACGTTGCTGGAAGAAGAGACAGACGCGCGCCAACTGGGGGGCTCGCCGCTGGATGTGCTCGGCTGACAAAACACGCGCACAAAGAAAACCCCGCCGAAGCGGGGTTTCCCAGACTGTTTCCCTGTGACATCCGTATCGTCCCGCCATCCTGGCAGGTGGTCCTTCGTCGTCATCCTTGATCTGTCCTTTGCGCTTCCTGCGCAACGTCCATGTGGTAAAGATTACACGTGGATCCAATCTGAGAACAGTGGTGAAAAGTCACCACGTCGTGTAGGAGAAAGCTTACAAAGGCGACTCATTGCTAGTCATACAGGCAATGGGGGCGGTGCTGTCCCTGTGGGAGCGGCCTTGCGCCGCGAAAGGGCCGCAACGCGGCCCCGGCGTCCTCAGAACTGCTCAGCGTCCAGCAGGTACAACGACTCACTCCCCGCCTTCACCGACGCCACCAACGACTGCACCCGCGGCAGCAGGCGCGCGAAGTAGAACCGCGCCGTCCCCAGCTTGCCCGAATAGAATGCTTCATCACCCTCGCCGGCCTTGGCAGCCCGAGCCATCAACGCCCACATGTAGCCATAGGCAACGTAACCAAAGGCATGCAGGTACTCGACCGAGGCTGCGCCAATTTCATTGGGGTTGCCCTTGGCCTGCTCCAGTACCCACTCGGTCAGCCCGTCCAGTTGGTCGAGGTAAGCGCCCAGCGGCTTGGCGAACTCGTCCAGGTCACTGCCAGCACTGGCGATAAACCCACGGATTTCGTCCGAGAACAGCCTGTAGTACGCACCACCACTGGCAACCACCTTGCGCCCCACCAGGTCGAGGGCCTGGATGCCGTTGGTGCCTTCGTAGATCTGCGTGATGCGCACATCACGCACCAATTGCTCCTGCCCCCATTCGCGAATGTAGCCATGCCCACCGAACACCTGCTGACCATGCACGGTGCACTCCAGGCCAAGGTCGGTGAGGAAGGCCTTGGCCACCGGGGTCAACAGCGCCACCAGCTCTTCGCTGCGCTTGCGCGTGGTCGCGTCTTCGCTGTACTTGGCACTGTCGAGCTGCATCGCCACGTAGCTTGAGAAGGCGCGGCCACCTTCGATCAAGCCTTTCATGGTCAACAGCATGCGGCGCACGTCGGGGTGGACGATGATCGGGTCGGCGGCCTTGTCCTTGGCGTGCGGGCCGGTCGGGGCACGGCTCTGCAGGCGGTCGCGGGCGTATTCCACGGCGTTCTGGTAGGAACGTTCGGCCGAGGCCAGGCCCTGGATGCCTACACCCAGGCGCTCGTAGTTCATCATGGTGAACATGGCCGCCAGGCCCTTGTTGGGCTCACCGACGATGTACCCGACCGCTTCGTCGAAGTTCATCACACAGGTGGCCGAAGCCTGGATGCCCATCTTGTGTTCGATCGAGCCACAGGTGGCCGGGTTACGCGCGCCCAGGCTGCCGTCGTCATTGACCAGGAACTTAGGCACCAGGAACAACGAAATGCCTTTAGGCCCGGCTGGCGCGTCAGGCAGCTTGGCCAGCACCAGGTGGATGATGTTCTCGGTCAGGTCGTGTTCGCCACCGGTGATGAAGATCTTGGTGCCACTGACCTTGTAGCTGCCGTCGGCCTGGGGTTCTGCTTTGGTGCGGATGATGCCCAGGTCGGTACCGGCATGGGGCTCGGTCAGGCACATGGAGCCGGCCCACACACCGGCGTACATGTTGGGCAGGTACTTTGCCTTGAGCGCTTCACTGGCGTGGGCATTGATCGACAGGCAAGCGCCAGCGGTCAGCATCGGGTACAGGCCGAAGGCCAGGCTCGACGCGTTGACCATTTCTTCGACCTGGGCCGAGATGACCTTGGGCATACCCATGCCACCGAACAGCGGGTCACCGCCAACGCCCACCCAGCCGCCTTGGGCATAGGTGTTGTAGGCCTCGATAAAGCCGGCCGGCGTGCGCACCGCGCCGCTGTCCCAGTGGCAGCCTTCTTCGTCGGCAGCGCGGCTGAGCGGGGCGATGGTTCTGGCGGTCACCTTGCAGGCCTCTTCCAGCACGGCCAGGGCGGTCTCGGCATCGACCACTTCGGCCAGCGCGGGCAACTGCGCCCATTGCTCGGTCACGTTGAAGACTTCATTCAAAACGAAGCGCATGTCGCGCAGGGGCGCTTTATAGTCGGCCATGACAACCTCTCGCTAGTAGGGTCGGGGCGGTCTCGGAGAACCGCGACACTGGGTTGTTGGCAGTGTAACCGAACAACTTTTACGAGACATAGGGTCATCACTAGACCGCATAGTCATTTACAGTCACGCACTACAAGGCGCCCAAAAATGCAAAAACCCGCCTGCCGATGAAGGCAGGCGGGTTTTTGGGCAAGTGGTGGATCAGTAAGAAAGACCGAAGTGCTCTTCATCCATTGCCATCAGGTTCCCAGCACCCGACAGCATCGTCGCCACGTGGGTACGGGTACGCGGCAGGATGCGCTGGAAGTAGAAGCGCGCGGTCTGCAGCTTGGCGGTGTAGAACGCCTCTTCTGCGGTACCGGCAGCCAGCTTCTCGGCCGCCAGGCGGGCGATGTCAGCCCAGAAGTAGGCCAGGCAGGCGTAACCGGAATACATCAGGTAATCGACAGAAGCGGCACCCACTTCTTCGCGGTCTTTCATGGCAGCCATACCGACCTTCATGGTCAGCTCGCCCCATTCCTTGTTGATGGCCGCCAAAGGCTCGACGAACTCTTTGACCGCAGCGTTGCCTTCCTGCGCCTGGCAGAACTTGTGCACGATCTTGGTAAAGCCCTTCAGCGCTTCGCCTTGGGTCATCAGTACCTTGCGGCCGAGCAGGTCGAGGGCCTGGATGCCGGTAGTGCCTTCGTACAGCATGGAAATACGGCTGTCGCGCACGTTCTGCTCCATGCCCCACTCGGCGATGAAGCCATGGCCACCGTAGATCTGCACGCCATGGTTGGCGGCTTCGAAGCCGACTTCGGTCATGAAGGCTTTGGCGATCGGGGTCATGAAGGCCAGCAGGGCGTCGGCTTTTTTGCGCTCTTCCTCGTCCTGGCTGTACTTGACGATGTCCACCTGCTTGGCAGTGAAGTAGACCATGGCGCGGTTGCCTTCGGCGAAGGCCTTCATGGTCAGCAGCATGCGGCGCACGTCTGGGTGGACGATGATCGGGTCGGCAGCCTTTTCAGGCGCTTTAGGGCCAGTCAGCGAACGCATCTGCAGGCGCTCACGGGCGTACTTCAGGCCACCCTGGAAGGCCACTTCGGCGTGGGCCAGGCCCTGCAGCGCGGTGCCCAGGCGAGCGGTGTTCATGAAGGTGAACATGCAGTTCAGGCCTTTGTTGGCCGGGCCGATCAGGTAGCCGGTAGCACCGTCGAAGTTCATCACGCAGGTGGCGTTACCGTGGATGCCCATCTTGTGCTCGATCGAGCCGCAGGTCACCGCGTTGCGCTCACCGGCAGCGCCTTCGGCGTTGGGCAGGAACTTGGGCACGATGAACAGCGAGATGCCTTTGGTGCCGGCCGGTGCATCGGGCAGGCGGGCCAGGACGATATGGACGATGTTGTCGGCCATGTCGTGCTCGCCAGCAGAAATGAAGATCTTGGTGCCAGACACCTTGTACGAACCGTCAGCCTGCGGCTCAGCCTTGGTGCGCAGCATGCCCAGGTCGGTGCCGCAGTGCGGCTCGGTCAGGCACATGGTGCCGGTCCACTCACCGGAGACCAGCTTGGTCAGGTAGGTCTCTTGCTGCTCGGGCGTGCCGTGCTCGGAGATGGTGTTCATGGCGCCATGGGACAAGCCAGGGTACATGCCCCACGACCAGTTCGACTCACCGACCATCTCGCTCAGGGCCAGGCCCAGCGACTCTGGCAGGCCTTGGCCGCCGTGGGCCACATCATGGGCCAGGCTCGGCCAGCCACCCTCGACGAACTGCTCGTAAGCTGCCTTGAAACCGGTCGGCGTCTTCACACCCGACTCGCTCCAGGTGCAGCCTTCCTGATCGCCAACACGGTTCAGCGGGGCCAGTACCTGCTCACAGAATTTCGCGCCTTCTTCGAGGATCGCGTCGACCATGTCGGGCGTGGCGTCCTGGCAACCCGGCAGGCTCTGATAATGCGCTTCGTAGCCGAGCAGTTCGTCGCGAACGAAACGGATATCACGCAAGGGGGCTTTGTAGTCAGGCATTGCGATGAACCTCTGTGATGAGTTCGGGGGGTGATCGGTACTACCGAGAAGCGCTTGGCGGCCTTCGATCAAACAGTTGTTTGAAACTTACGTTTAGCACGGCCGGATGTCAAGGAGGGACGATAGTGCCATTTGCGCCACGAAAAATGGCGTTTACGCCACCCTGCTTTTCAAGTCGACAAAAACACCTGTGGGAGCGGGCTCGCCCGCGAATAGGCCTGCCCAAATAACAGAAGTGTCTGGGCAGACGCATTCGCGGGCAAGCCCGCTCCCATAAGGTTGGACGGGTGCGTTAGGCGAGAAGCCTGGAATCAGGCGTAGGTGTCGATGAACCGGCCGAGCATTTCGTCGGATGCCTTGACCACCTTCGCACCAAGCTCGACTTCATGTTTGCCCAGTGCCAATTGCACGGTACTGGTCGCCAGGTCCATCTGCTGGCTGCGATCGACAGCGCGCAGGCGTTCTGCCTGAAAGTCGCTCGACTGGCTGGTGGCGGTGCGCTCGGCGGTGTTGTTGGCGATCTGGCTGGCGGCTTGATCGACGCGGTTCTGGCCGGTGTGGATTGCGCTCAGGCCCGCGTAGTAGGCGGAGCTACCGGTGATTTCCATGTCAGGACTCCATTGACGCTGGATGACGAACAGGCCTAATTAAAGCAGCCGACGGCAGAAAAGGCCCGTAAAAATCGTTAATAGCATAGTGCCAGTCAATAGACAGCGCCGGTTAGTCCAGCAAATCCAGCTGCAAATGCTCAGCCACCATATCGGCACTCGCCAACTTCAACTTCGGTACCCGGCCCAGGCAAGGCGCCGGCAACCGCTCAGCGAGGCTGGCCAGGTTCTCTTCGAGGCGCGACGTGCGCGGCTCGATAATGTTCGCCACCCAGCCCGCCAGTTGCAGCCCATCGCGGGCAATCGCTTCGGCGCTGAGCAAGGCATGGTTGATACAGCCCAGGCGCACCCCCACCACCAGGATTACCGGCAGTTGCAGGGCAATGGCCAGGTCGGACAGGTTGGCCTGGCCCGACAGCGGCACACGCCAGCCACCGGCGCCTTCGATCAGCGTGAAGTCGGCGTTTTGCTGCAGTACGTTACGCATCGCCGCCAGCAGCTCGGGCACACCCAGCGTGACGCCCGCCTCGCGTGCGGCGACATGCGGCGCAATCGCAGGCTCGAAGGCGAACGGGTTGACCTGTTCGTACGGCAATTTGATGGTGCTTTCATCGATCAGCGCCTGCGCATCGCTGTTGCGCAGCCCCTTTGGCGTTACCGTGCAACCTGACGCCACCGGCTTGGCGCCCAATGTGCTCATGCCCTGCAATCGCGCCGCATGCAGCAGGCCGGCGGCAATGGTGGTCTTGCCGACGTCGGTATCGGTACCGGCAATGAAGTAGGCCTGGCTCATCTGACTCCCCTTACGCCTGTGGCTTGCGCAACACACCATAGACCACTTGGTAAGTGGCGGGCAGCCCCTGGGGCTGGCGAAATGCCTCATATGCCTGCAACAAACCCTGCATGCGGGCACGGCCGGTGAGCCCCGAGGGGCGGCCCGGGTTGATATTGTGCGCGCCCAGGGCCTTCAACTCGTGGGTCAGGCTGCGCACATCGGGGTAGTGCAGCACGTGCGCGCGCTGCTGCAGCGTCACCTGCTCCAAGCCACTGCCCGCGCACAGGCGTTGGTAATCGTCGAAACGGCGGAAGCGGTTGACATGCACCAGGCCATCCACGGCCTGCCAACTGGCACGCAGCTCATCGAGAGTGCCGACGCACAGGCTGCTGAAGGCCAGCACACCGCCCGGGCGCAACACCCGGCGCGCCTCGTCCAGGACACTGGCGAACTGCCCGCACCACTGCACCGCAAGGCTGGAGAACACCAGATCGACGCTGGCATCGCGCAGCGGCAAGCGTTCGGCATCGCCGACCACGTGGTACTGCGCGCCGCGCTGTTCAGTGCGGGCATGGCGCAGCATGCCTTCGGCGATGTCCACTGCCACGCCACTGGCCTGCGCGAAGCGCTCGGCCAACACCCGGCTGAAGTGCCCGGTGCCGCTGCCCAGGTCCAGCCAGCGCGACGGTGCCAGGCCCTCCGGTAGCTGGCCCAGCAGGCTCATGCCGACATCACGCTGCAAGGCCGCGACACTGTCGTAACTGGCCGCCGCGCGGGAAAACGAGGCCGCTACCTGGCGCTTGTCCGGCAGCGCGCCGGGCAGGGTCGGACGGGAAAGGTCAGTCATCGCCACTCTCATGCAGGAAACTCTTGATGCCCGCCGCCAGCTCCTGTGGGTACTCCAGCAGGAATGCGTGGGAACTCTCTTCGACCAGGCCGACTTCCACGTCCGGCAACAGTTCGCTCAGGGCCTTGGCGGCCTCCGCCGGTACCAGCGCATCACTGCCGGCGAACAGGTGCAATTGCGGCCCGGCGTAGTGTTGCAGCGCAGCGCGGGTGTCCAGTTGCGCCAGCACCTGCAATCCACTGGCAAGGTACAGCGGGTCGGTGTCTGGCACCCCGACGCCAAGCTGACGCAGCAATGTACGCGGCTGCAGCGCGCCGTCGCTGCACAGGGTGCGAAAGCGCTTGAGCGTCACCTGGGTGTGGCTGCGGCAACCGTCCAGAAACGTGCCAAAGGTGTCTTCGGCCATGCCGTGGGGCCAGTCCGGCCGCGCCACGAAGCTGGGGTTGCTGGCCAGGGTCAACAAGCCACAGCAGTGATCGCCGCGCTGGCTTGCCAACGCGCTGGCCAGCATCCCGCCGAGCGACCAACCGCCCAACCAGGTGTCGGTGGGCAGCTTGCGATCGAGGTGATCGACCCAGGCTTGAACATCAGCGTCGGCCAGCTCCGGCAGAGGCATCAGTTCGACCTGCAGGCGGGCATCCTGAGCGCGCAGGCTGGCCGCCAACGGCTCCAGCGCCGCAGTACCCAGCCCCCATCCGGGCAGAAGGATCAGTCTGTTACGCATCGGCGGCCTCCAGTTGTGGATAACACTCGGCCAATGCATTCAACAATAGCTGCACCTGCGCTTCACTGTGCGCGGCGCTCAGCGTCACCCGCAGACGGGCGCTGCCGGCGGGCACGGTGGGCGGGCGGATCGCCGTCACCAGCAAGCCACGCTCGCGCAGCATCTGCGACAGGCGCAGTGCCTGCGCGCTGTCACCGATCATGATCGGCTGGATCGGTGTCGGGCTGTCCATCAACTCAAGGCCGATCTGCTGCGCGCCCTGGCGAAACTGGCGGATCAACGCGGCCAGGTGCTCGCGGCGCCAGGTTTCGCGGCGCAACAGCTCCAGGCTCTTGAGCGTGGCACAGGCCAACGCCGGCGGCTGGCTGGTGGTGTAGATGTAAGGGCGTGCGAACTGCACCAGCGCCTCGATCAGTTCCTCGCTGCCGGCAACGAAGGCGCCTGCGGTGCCGCAGGCTTTACCCAGGGTGCCGATCAGCACCGGCACGTCATCGACGCCCAGGCCAAAGTGCTCGACGATGCCGCCACCTTGGGCGCCCAAGGTGCCCAGGCCATGGGCATCATCGACCATCAGCCAGGCGCCGCGGGCACGGGCGACCTTGGCCAGGGCCGGCAAATCGGCAAGGTCGCCATCCATGCTGAACACGCCGTCAGTCACCACCAGGGTATTGCCGACGGCCTTGTCCAGGCGGCTGCCCAGGCTGACCGGGTCGTTGTGCAGGTAGCGGTTGAAACGGGCGCCACTGAGCAGCCCGCCATCGAGCAGGGAGGCGTGGTTAAGGCGATCCTGCAACACCGTGTCGCCCTGCCCCACCAGCGCGGTGATGGCGCCCAGGTTGGCCATGTAGCCGGTGGAGAACAGCAATGCACGCGGGCGCCCGGTGAGTTCCGCCAACGCCTCCTCGACCTGATGGTGCGGCGTGCTGTGGCCGACCACCAGGTGCGATGCGCCACCGCCGACACCCCAGCGCTCGGCGCCAGCCTGCCAGGCCGCGATCACGTCGGGATGATTGGCAAGGCCAAGGTAATCATTGCTGCAGAACGCCAACAGCGGCCGGCCATCGACCACCACTTCCGGCCCCTGGGGGCTTTCCAGCAATGGCCGTTGCCGATACAGGTCTGCAGCGCGCCGTTCGGCCAGGCGCGCCGCCAGGTCAAAGGCCATCTCAGGCCGAGGCTGCGTTGTAGAACATCTCGCTGCTGCGCTGTTCGACCAGCGCCTGTTCGATGGCGGCCTGGTGCACTTCATCGGCATGCTCTTCGCGGGCCTCAGGCTTGATGCCGAGGCGGGCGAACAGCTGCATGTCCTTGTCGGCCTGCGGGTTGGCGGTGGTCAGCAGCTTCTCGCCGTAGAAGATCGAGTTGGCGCCTGCCATGAAGGCCAGGGCCTGCATCTGCTCGTTCATCTGCTCGCGGCCGGCGGACAGGCGCACATGCGACTTGGGCATCAGCAGGCGGGCCACTGCCAGCATGCGGATGAAGTCGAACGGGTCGACATCTTCTTCTTCGGCCAGGGGCGTGCCAGCCACCTTGACCAGCATGTTGATCGGTACCGACTCTGGGTGCTCGGGCAGGTTGGCCAGCTGGATCAGCAGGCCGGCGCGGTCGTCCAGCGACTCGCCCATGCCGAGGATGCCACCCGAGCAGATCTTCATCCCCGCATCGCGCACATAGGCCAGGGTCTGCAGACGCTCGCTGTAGGTACGGGTAGTGATGATGCTGGTGTAGAACTCCGGCGAGGTGTCGAGGTTGTGGTTGTAGTAATCGAGGCCGGCCTGGGCCAGGGCCAGGGTCTGGTCCTGATCGAGCTTGCCGAGGGTCATGCAGGTTTCCAGGCCCATGGCTTTGACGCCTTTGACCATTTCCAGCACGTAGGGCATGTCTTTGGCCGACGGGTGCTTCCACGCCGCGCCCATGCAGAAGCGGGTTGAACCAATGGCTTTGGCGCGGGCGGCTTCTTCCAGCACCTTCTGTACTTCCATCAGCTTCTGTTTTTCAAGCCCGGTGTTGTAGTGGCCGGACTGCGGACAATATTTGCAATCTTCCGGGCAGGCGCCGGTCTTGATCGACAGCAGGGTCGAAACCTGCACACGGTTTGGGTCGAAATGCGCGCGGTGCACAGTCTGCGCCTGGAACAGCAGGTCATTGAACGGTTGCTGGAACAGCGCCTTGACCTCGGCCAGGGACCAGTCGTGACGTGTTGTTGCAGTTGTGCTGGCGCTCATCGGCGTTTCCTTGTTTAGGCTGTAACTGGCGCCGGGACAGGATTGCCCGCCAGCGCATCACGGATAGCTCGCATAGTCATGGAAGGCCTATGAACTGTCAACCCAGCCTGAAAGCACTGGTTTACAAGTGTACAAATATCAACCAGCGCTGTTTGCTATGCGACGCGGCTGCCGAACAGGCGTATCCGTTGTGTATCGCCTGCGAGCAGGAGCTGCCCTGGCTGACAGACTATTGCCTGCGTTGCGCCCTGCCTTTGCCAATGGCCAACCTGACCTGCGCCCAGTGTTGTCGCCGGGTACCGGTGTTCCACCAAGTCATCGCGCTATGGCACTACGGGTTTCCGGTAGACACCCTGATCAGCCGTTTCAAGCACAACCGCCAGTGGCCTTTGGGGCGGTTGATGGCCGAATTGCTCGGCCATGGCCTGCAACACCGCTATGCAGAAGGCTTGCAAGCACCTGACCTGCTGTTGCCTGTTCCGTTGGCCAAGCGTCGACTGCGTGAGCGCGGCTTCAACCAGGCGGGCATGCTGACGCGCTGGCTGTCGTCGCAGTTGGGCATTGCGTGCGACGAGCGGGTGCTGCTGCGTACACGCGAGACCCCGGCGCAGCAGCATCTGGATGCCAAGGCCAGGCGGCGCAACCTGCGCCAGGCGTTCTGTGTCACCGGCCATGGCGCGTTGGAGGGCAGGCATGTAGCGGTGGTTGACGACGTGCTGACCACCGGTGCCACGGCGCAGGCGATTGCCGAGGTGCTATCCAGGGCCGGGGCACGCAGGGTGGATGTGTATTGCCTGGCGCGCACGCCCAAGCCTGGGCAGATGTAATCTGCGTGGGGCGCTATGGCTTGACGATGCGTTGCCATGAAGGCACCGTCCCTTGATCAACTGCTGACTACCCTGCCCATGCCCCTGCCCAGCCTCCTTACCCAACACATCGCCCGCCGCCCGCATCGCATCGCGCTGCTGCAGCACATTGCCGAGCAAGGCTCGATCACCCGCGCCGCCAAGGCCGCAGGCATCAGCTACAAAGCTGCCTGGGACGCCATCGACGAGCTCAACAACCTGGCCAGCCAGCCCTTGGTCGAGCGCAGCACCGGCGGGCGGGGCGGCGGCGGGGCGCGGCTTTCGGCCGAAGGCGAGCGCGTGCTGCGGCTGTATCAGCGCTTGCAGGCATTGCAGGCGCAGGTACTGGAGGCGGCCGAACACTCCAGCGACCTCGACCTGCTCGGGCGACTGATGCTGCGCACCAGTGCGCGCAATCAGCTGCAGGGCAAGGTCAGCGGCCTGCGCCGGGAAGGCCGGCATGATCGGGTAAGCCTGGCACTGGGCGGCGGCCTGGAAATCGAGGCGCTGATTACCCACGACAGCACCGCGCGATTGGAGCTGACATTGGGGACAATGGTCGTGGCGCTGCTCAAGGCAGGATGGGTGCAACTGCTGGGGGATGGCGATGAAGCCGACGCTGGCAGCAACGGCCTGAAGGCAACGGTCGAGCAGGTGCTGGCCGAAACCGACGGGCCCAGCGAGGTGCGGTTGGCGTTGGGTAACGGGCAAACGTTGTGCGCGTTTGCCGAGCAGGACTGGTTGGCACGCAATCGCGTTGATACCGCCAGCACGGTGCGGGTGCAGTTCCATCCTTCTTATGTGCTGCTGGGGGTGCCGGTGTAGGACCGGTTGGGCGGGTTGGAATGCGCTACCATGGCCCCACGCCGCCCATCCCCGGAGTCACCATGTCCCACCCCTTCGACACCCTCACCCCCGACCTGGTCCTGGACGCCGTGGAAAGCATTGGCTTTCTTAGCGACGCCCGTATCCTGGCCCTGAACAGCTACGAGAACCGCGTCTACCAAGTGGGCATCGAAGACTCACAGCCGTTGATCGCCAAGTTCTACCGCCCAGGCCGCTGGAGCGACGAGGCCATCCTCGAAGAACACCGCTTCACCGCCGAGCTTGCCGATTGTGAAGTGCCCGTGGTCGCACCTCTGCAGCACGATGGCCGAACGCTGTTCGAACACCAGGGTTTTCGCTTCACCCTGTTCCCCCGCCGCGGCGGCCATGCGCCGGAGCCCGGCAACCTCGACCAGCTGTATCGCCTCGGCCAGTTGCTCGGCCG
Source organism: Pseudomonas sp. E1MeOHC2 (assembly GCF_058745025.1). NCBI lineage: Bacteria > Pseudomonadati > Pseudomonadota > Gammaproteobacteria > Pseudomonadales > Pseudomonadaceae > Pseudomonas > Pseudomonas sp. E1MeOHC2. Next base: position 2,829,788 of record NZ_CP196675.1, on the reverse strand, counting down.
CCTGCACGCCGTTGCAGCGACACGCCCGTTCGAGCATCGCGAAGCGCTGGCTGTGGACAACTTCGGCCACGCGTCACTGAAAACCCTGCTGGAGGGCAACTTCGTACCGCGAGAATTGCTACCCGCTTTCGAGTCTGTTGCCCGCGACGTACTGAAACGGGTCGAAGATATCTACGCCCGTACCCCACACAAGGCAATCCGCCTGCACGGCGACCTGCACCCGGGCAACCTGATGCATCGCGACGAGGTCTATCACGTCGTCGACCTCGACGACTGCCGCATGGGCCCGGCGGTGCAAGACCTGTGGATGATGCTTGCCGGCAGCCGCGAGGAACGCCTCGGCCAGTTGGCAGAGCTGATCGACGGTTACAACGAATTCCATGACTTCGACCCGCGCGAGCTGCCCCTGATCGAGCCTTTGCGAGCCCTGCGCCAGTTGCATCACAGCGCCTGGCTGGCACGCCGCTGGGACGACCCGGCCTTCCCGCGCAGCTTCCCGTGGTTTGGCCAACCTCGCTACTGGGGTGACCAGATTCTCGCACTGCGCGAGCAGATGGCTGCACTGGATGAGCCGCCGCTGAAGTTGTTCTAAGCCTTTCAGCCTGGAATAACAGAACTTTCTCACCGGCTCGACCTAGTATTTTTGCCAGTAGGCAAGGGCGAGGGCTGGGTGTAAAAAACTCCCAAGTCAGCGTGGGAGTTTTAGTCATGAAAACACAACTTACCCCGGCACCGAGCGCGCGCGGGTGTCGGCGTCTGTCGCCCTGAGTTTCCCTCTTTTTTGCATTCGCAAACAGTTAGCGCGTGCTCAAAACCCTTAAATAGTAGGCATGCGACACATTCGATCGCAAGCGTAGTGTAAATCTAAACATATGCCCGGAGATGAGACGCTCATGAGTAACTCGACAAAACAGTCGCTTGAAGACCTCCTGGAAGAGCTGGGTAAGGCACGAAAAAACTTTAACTACCCGGTGATCGTGGCGTTTGATAGAACCACCGCAAACCATGTATTGAAACAGGAGTTCATTGAACATTATACGGAGGGAGAATTCATCCCCCCTCTGACTAGCGAAATTGATCTCGAATCAGGCATCTCCTATCACAAGCTACTGGATTTTTGCCTGGATGAACCCAGGCTATCCTTTGAAAACGCAGACCTCAGCGATTCTAGAGCAAAACTGTTGATGCGAACGGTCAGGGGAAAGCAAATTCAGTTGAGCCAAGCATCCGGCAGCACACGCAGACGGGTGACGAAGTTGGCAGAGGCGACCCCTATCAATGGTCCAGCGCTTGTGTTTGATGTTGAATTAAAAGGAAGTAACGCGCAGATATCTGAGGAAGGCGAGGTCTACTTCAATATTGCCCTCAGCAAAAACTATACATTCCACGGTGGCGTGACGGAATTTGAAAAAGGTAAACTGGGCGAGCACTTCGGCATTTACTTCGCATCACTGAGACCTAGAAAAGTTCAATATACATTGGGTAAGCTTTCCAATTTAGAAAACTCAGCCATAAAGCCAGAAAAATTTGCAATTCGTACCCACGGAGGTCCCGGATCAACGCTTAGAAATGAAGAGAGCTTTGGTGACGGGGCAGTCGTATTATTTGTAGAAATAGAAGGATTCGATAGCGCCGACGCTGTGCCGCCTGATGAAAACGGCAAGCTACCTTATCTCATACCTGACGGCCATAGTTCAAGCGTGATGGTCAACTCTGTTTACGTGATGGAAAATCTAATTATTCCTCAACTTAAATCGAGCCCTTCATATCTTAATCTGCTTGACTGGGAAAGGACGGACGTCAGTGGCACAGTAAATCTCGAATATGCCGCCAACGGATCATTCCCTGTACCGTCAATCGATACAGGCAGACCATCAAATGATGTAGGCATTCAATTCTATTGTGATGCATTTACCTACACCGCCCCTCCAAAAGGAGATGCTACAAAAAAACTGAAAGCTGAGTTTCGCGATGGACGACTGCGAATTTCCTGGATTGGCGGTTATGATGTATATGCGCATGTTGCGTGGTGGGCAGTGGGTGACCCTGGCTATTCAAAAGGCCGGTATTATTGCAATTGGGATATCCGTCACGATTATGAGTTTTCCGTGAAGGCATCGGGAGACAAGCAACAAATAGAACTCAAAAGGACGGGAGGACACGAAACCATTGCCTGGCATGTAAGCGATGAATTAGAGGCAAGCCTGCGCCCAGAAAATCAGCACATCCGAGATTACATTGAAGCGCGAACAAACGAACTGTTTAAAGATTTCTTACTTGGCATGAACGAGTCTTTGGGGAGCATAAGTTCAGAAATTGATACCTTCATCCTGTCCTCCTTACTGTTCCGCAACTCGCAAATTAGTCTTGATTCCGCCCATTGGCCAAATGATGTGATCACGGTGGGCCAACTTGCTCCTGACCGTAGCAAGTTCACCATAACACCGAGCACCAACGGTGAGATCAGCGTGCTGGCCGGTTCGAGCACAACGTTCAAAACGGAACCTGCCACCCCAGGCGTTACCTGGAGCGTGAGTCACGTTCCTGATTACCCCGGTGACGACGACTCCAAAGGTTCCATTACCCCACAGTCCGGAGTTTACACCGCTCCCACGGGAGACAAGTTCAACGGGAGCCACATTAAAGTCATTGTCACCGCTAAAACCGCGGAGCACACTTCGCATGTCTTGGTGAGTACGCTCCGGACCACCGTCAACGCTTACCCCACGGTCATGACAGTTAACTTAAAAGCCTATGGCGATATCATAGGCGGTGAGATGAATGGCCAAGCAGTCAACTGGCAAGTCAAAGGGCTAGGCCGCATTGAAGATAACCCGACGCCCGACCCTCTGGCACAAGCCTCTAAACGGTACTATGCCCCCGCAGAAGTTCCAGAGTTTGAAGAAGGCATGCCCGCAGTTGATGAGGTCATGCGCCTTGATCAAGTCGTGATCAGCAACGGAGCTTCCAGCAAAACCGTCCACATACTCCTGCCTGTTGAAACCGAAGCGGCTTATTGGTTGAAGCCCATCACGGCCGGCGCCGGCGTAAAGCTTGAATTCTGGAGAAAGCCCAGGAACAAGCCAGAAGAGCAAGTGCCAGCCGACGATACTTCGTGGTATGTGCGCGTCGGTAACGGCACCATCGCAGGCGGTGTCTACACGCCCCATGCGTCTAAACCTGACGAGGACTGCATTGTCATCGTCGCGATAGACGAATCGCAAATGCTGGTTCAATACGCCAGTATGATTGTGCCCATTCCCTTTATCGACGCTGAACAGTTCGTGTCGCTTTACGAATCTGTAGAAGCCAGTGACAAGGCACGCAGGTTGCGCCTAAACCAGAAATGACCGGTTGAGCGTATTGACGGCCCGATTTTGCAGTGCCGTCCACACCGATAACCAGGGCCCAGCCCTGGTTATCGCATTTTCTGGCTACGCAGTTGGGCCGCCTTCCTTTACCTCAGCAGCATCGGCCGCACGAGAGCACACTCCGCAAGCGCGCAGGAAATACCCGAACAAGTCAGCACAACGCACCAACCTGTGCTGAAATAGCTCGGCGCTTCATTTAGCTACCTAAGCAAGGATTCTGCATGCACGCCGCAAACCCGCAACGCGGGTACATCCTGGGCCTCAGTGCCTACATCATCTGGGGCCTGTTCCCCCTGTACTTCAAAGCGATCCAGAGCGTGCCAGCGGTGGAGATCATCGTCCACCGGGTACTCTGGTCGGCCCTGTTCGGATCGCTCCTGCTACTGGTATGGAAGCACCCCGGCTGGTGGCGCGAACTGCGCGACAACCCGCGCAGGCTGGCTATCCTGGCATTGAGCGGGGCGCTGATCGCCGGTAACTGGCTGACGTACGTATGGTCGGTAAACAATGGCCGCATGCTCGAAGCCAGCCTGGGCTACTACATCAACCCGTTGATCAACGTTTTGCTGGGCATGCTCATCCTCGGCGAGCGCCTGCGCCGCCTGCAATGGCTGGCGGTGGCCATGGCAACGGTGGGGGTGGCCCAGCAGGTGTGGCAGGTGGGCAGCCTGCCGTGGGTCTCGCTGGTACTGGCGCTGAGCTTCGGCTTCTATGGGTTGATCCGCAAACAGGCACCGGTGGCGGCGCTGCCGGGTCTGGTGGTGGAAACCTGGATGTTGGTGCCACTGGCCCTTGGCTGGCTGTTACTGCACCCCGCCGCGATGAGCGCGCAGGGCGCGTTCTATACCAGCAGCGAAGCGCTGTGGTTGATGGCGGCAGGGCCGGTGACCCTGGTGCCGCTGGTGTGTTTCAACGCCGCCGCGCGCCATCTGCCGTACACCACGCTGGGCTTCTTGCAGTACCTGGCGCCGACCCTGGTGTTGCTGCAGGCGGTGTTGCTGTTTGACGAGCATTTGTCGTCGAGCACGCTGGTGGCGTTCATGTTCATTTGGGCGGGTTTGGCGATCTATAGCGTCGATGCCTGGCTGAATTTGCGCAAGCGGCGCTGATCAAATAATGATCAAATCTCTGCAGGGCACGCCTTTCGTGGCCTGCAGAGACATCTCCAGAGGTTATCCACACCCTCGTCCCCGTGCTTTGTGCACAAGCTGCTGATTATTGGATGTTTTTTGATCAAACCTGGGGAAGCCTTGATGCGCCTGGGCTGGAGAGGTACGCCCCCAGGTTATCCACAGGGCCGTCCCTGTGAAACAGGGGATAACCCCGGGGCCGCTGCGCGCCCCTTTCGCGACACAAGGCCGCTCCCACAAGGGATCACGGTTTTCCTGTGGGAGCGGCCTTGCGTCGCGAAAGGGCCGCACAGCGGCCCCAGCAATCTAGGATCACTCCTCCGCCCGCAACTCCAACTCCACCATCAAATCATCCGCCAAGCTCTCCAGCCGCTGCCGCAATTCTTCAAGCGACAACGTCAACGGCAGCGCCAGCAACGCATTGGCATGGAACAGCGGCTCGCTGCTCATCGGTGCAGGCCGCACTTCGGTAGTAAAACGCTCCAGGTTAACCCCAAGTTCGGCCAGCAGCCTGGTGATATCACGCACGATCCCTGGCCGGTCATTGCCCACCAGCTCCATGGCGATCGGCTTCCAGGTGCACGAAGGCTCGATGCCACTCTCGGCAATCAACACACGAATGTCATACCGCGCCAAGCCCTGCAGCGACGCGACCAGTTCCGCGTAGTTTTCCGCCGGCACAGCCACCCGCAAGATGCCGGCGAACTGCCCGGCCATGCGTGACATGCGGCTCTCCAGCCAGTTACCGCTGTGGTCGGCGATGCACTGGGCAATGCGCTCGACCTGGCCGGCCTTGTCAGGGGCAATCACAGTGAGTACAAGATGATCCACAAGCCCTTCCTCTGTGTCGAACCGCGCTGGGCGGCAATAAACCGGGGGATCGACTCAGTATAGGCAAGGCGCGGCAACCTGCCGCAGGGCAATCGACATAACGAATCGTGTACTGTTTCAAGATTTATCTGGAACAATCCACCTGTTTTTTGCGAACATACCCACTCCCAGCGTGACCATACGCGACCAACGGGTCGCACAACGACGCTTTTAGTCTGATTTTGCCCCGCCTACTGCTTCATGTAGTATCCCGTGGCGCGGACTACAAAACGTCGTTTGGATGTCTGCCAAGGCGCCTGTGAAAATACGCACACTGCCCGCCAGCCTGTCTGGCAGGCCGCACCCAGCCGCCCTTGGGTTCATTCACCCAGGGCACGCACTGGTGCCGTGTTTAGAGAAGCGCTACAGGCTTAATACGATGAGCGAAATAGCTGAGCAGAGTGAGGCAAGCAATGACTGGATACGTTCAAGTCGGTGGCCTTCAGGTCGCCAAGGTCCTGTACGACTTCGTGAACAACGAAGCCATCCCCGGGACCGGCATCGTCGCCGAGCAGTTCTGGGCAGGTGCAGAGAAGATCATCAATGACCTCGCTCCAAAGAACAAAGCCCTGCTCGCCAAGCGCGACGAGCTGCAAGCCAAGATCGACGCCTGGCACCAGGCACGCAAAGGCCAGGCCCATGACGCCGTAGCCTACAAAAGCTTCCTCCAGGAAATCGGCTATCTGCTGCCACAAGCCGACGATTTCCAGGCCACCACGCAGAACGTGGACGAAGAAATCGCCCGCATGGCCGGCCCGCAGTTGGTCGTGCCGGTGATGAACGCCCGCTTCGCCCTGAACGCTGCCAACGCCCGCTGGGGTTCGCTGTACGACGCGCTGTATGGCACCGATGTCATCAGCGATGAAGGCGGCGCCGAAAAAGGCCAGGGCTACAACAAAGCGCGTGGCGACAAGGTTATTGCCTTTGCCCGTGCCTTCCTCGACGAAGCCGCGCCACTGGCTGCCGGCTCGCATGTCGATTCCACCGCCTACAGCATCCAGGACGGCAAGCTGGTCGTCGCCCTCAAGGGCGGCAGCAACAGCGGCCTGCGTGACGACGCACAACTGATCGGCTTCGTCGGCGACGCCGCCGCGCCGACCGCCGTGCTGCTCAAGCACAACGGCCTGCACTTCGAAATCCAGGTCGATGCCAGCACCCCGGTGGGTAGCACCGATGCCGCCGGCGTCAAAGACATCCTGATGGAATCGGCACTGACCACCATCATGGACTGCGAAGACTCGGTCGCGGCCGTAGACGCCGATGACAAGGTCATCGTCTACCGCAATTGGCTGGGCCTGATGAAAGGCGACCTGGCCGAAAGCGTGAACAAAGGTGGCAAGACCTTCACCCGTACCATGAACCCAGACCGCGAGTACGCCGCGCCTAACGGCGGCAGCGTCACCTTGCACGGTCGTTCGCTGTTGTTCGTGCGCAACGTGGGCCACCTGATGACCAACCCGGCGGTCCTCGATGCCCAGGGCAACGAAATCCCGGAAGGTATCCAGGACGGGCTGTTCACCAACCTGATCGCCCTGCACAACCTCAACGGCAACACCAGCCGCAAAAACACCCGCACCGGCAGCGTCTACATCGTCAAGCCGAAGATGCACGGCCCTGAAGAAGTGGCCTTTGCCGCCGAAATTTTCAGCCAGGTCGAAGACCTGCTGGGCATGCCGCGCAACACCGTCAAGGTCGGCATCATGGACGAGGAACGCCGCACCACGGTCAACCTCAAGTCCTGCATCAAGGCAGCCGCCGAGCGCGTTGCGTTCATCAACACCGGCTTCCTCGACCGCACCGGCGACGAAATCCACACCTCCATGGAAGCCGGCGCTGTGGTGCGCAAAGGCGCCATGAAGAACGAGAAGTGGATCGGCGCTTACGAAAACAACAACGTCGACGTGGGCCTGGCCACTGGCCTGCAAGGCCGCGCGCAAATCGGCAAAGGCATGTGGGCCATGCCCGACCTGATGGCGGCCATGCTCGAGCAGAAGATCGCTCACCCGCTGGCCGGCGCCAACACCGCCTGGGTACCTTCGCCGACTGCCGCGACCCTGCATGCCCTGCACTACCACAAGGTCGATGTGCAGGCACGTCAACGCGAGCTGGCTACGCGCACCCCGGCTTCGGTCGACGACATCCTGGCCATTCCGCTGGCCGCCGACACCAACTGGTCGGACGAAGAGATCCGCAACGAGCTGGACAACAACGCCCAGGGCATCCTTGGCTACGTGGTGCGCTGGATCGATCAGGGCGTGGGTTGCTCGAAAGTGCCAGACATCAACAACGTCGGCCTGATGGAAGACCGCGCCACCCTGCGCATCTCGGCCCAGTTGCTGGCCAACTGGCTGCGCCATGGCGTCGTCAGCGAGGCGCAGGTGCTGGAAAGCCTGAAGCGCATGGCGGTGGTGGTTGATCAGCAGAACGCCAGCGACGCCCTGTACCGCCCGATGGCGCCGAACTTCGACGACAACGTCGCGTTCCAGGCGGCTGTGGAGCTGGTGATCGAAGGTGGCAAGCAGCCGAACGGTTATACCGAACCGGTACTGCACCGTCGTCGTCGCGAGTTCAAGGCGCGTAACGGGCTGTAAAACGCAAGGGGCCGCTGTGCGGCCCATTCGCGGGCAAGCCCGCTCCCACAGGTACCCCACTGCATTCGAGCTTAGTGGGGTACCTGTGGGAGCGGGCTTGCCCGCGAATGCTATGGCACAAGCAGCCGCCCTACTTGAGCCCTAACTCTTTCTTCACCAACCCCAGCAGTTTCTCCAAATCCACAGGTTTGAGCAAAAAATCCACCACCCCCAAGTGCATCACGTCAACGGCCTCTTTCACATCGGTGTCGCCCGACACCACTATGATCGACAACGCCGCCCACCTCGACTCTCGAATCTGCCGGATCAGCTCCATTCCATCCTTGGGTTCCATGCGCAGATCAGTAATCATCAGGGCAATTCTGGGCTCCCAGTGCAGTTTCCACAGCGCTTCCAGAGCACCGTCGGCCGTCATGCAATCGATGCCTCTGCTTTTCAGGTAGTAGCTCAGCGCCTTGCTGTTCACGGCATTGTCATCGACCACCAACACCACCGGTCGGGGCGCAATAGGCGCACTCACCACAGCCAGTGCCTCGCGTTCGGCGTCACTCAGGAGGTCGTCATGCTCACCCATGGTCATCTCGTCAAAAAGTCTTGCTCACGGTAAGGCCCCACCTTGCGATATTGATCACACGCCATTCATAGACTTACGTCCAATGGGCACCACAGCGCAGCCAGCCGACCATGGGGACCGAGAACAACAAGGCCGGTATCTATATATAGATATATATAGTTCGGCGTAGCGATACGGTCAGTTTCATGAGCAAAAAGGACGCCTACAGCCAGGCGGGCAGGACGGCAGTGCTGCAGAACATACAAGGTACGTTGCAGTTTCTGCAGCGCTTCCCACCGTTCAACCAGATGGAGCACGGCCACCTGGCGTATCTGGTCGAGCAGTGCCAGCTGCGTTTCTATGCCAGCGGCGAAAGCATCGTCAAACCCGCCGATGGCCCGGTCGAGCACTTCTACATCGTCAAACAGGGGCGAGTCGTCGGCGAGCGCCAGCACCTGGTCAAACCCGGTGTGGAAACCACCTTCGAGATCACCAGCGGCGAATGTTTCCCCCTGGCCGCCCTGCTGGGCGAGCGCGCCACGCGCACCGAGCACCTGGCCGGCGAGGACACCTTCTGCCTGCAGCTGAACAAGGCCGCGTTCATCCGCGTGTTCTCCCTGTCGGAAGCCTTCCGCGACTTCGCCCTGCGCGGGGTCAGCAGCTTGCTCGACCAGGTCAATCAGCAGGTGCGCCAACGCGCCGTGGAAACCCTCGGCACTCAGTATTCGCTCAATACCCCCCTGGGCGAACTGGCCATGCGTCACCCGGTGGTCTGCAGCCCCGACATGCCGCTGCGTGATGCTGTGCGGCTGATGCACGAGCAACAGGTCGGCAGCATTGTCGTGGTCGACCCCACGCGCTACCCGATCGGCATCTTCACCCTGCGCGACCTGCGCCAGGTGGTGGCGGCCGCCGATGCCGACCTGGGGGCGCCGATCGAGCGGCACATGACCGCCAAGCCGTTCTACCTCAGCCCGCAAGCCAGCGCCTTCGACGCCGCCATGGCCATGACCGAGCGGCACATCGCCCATGTTTGCCTGGTAGACAACCAGCGCCTGTGTGGGGTGGTGTCCGAACGGGACCTGTTCTCCCTGCAACGGGTCGATCTGGTGCACCTGGCGCGTACCATTCGTCATGCACCACGCCTGGAAACCCTGGTTTCCCTGCGGGGTGAAATCAGCCAACTGGTCGAGCGCATGCTTGCTCACGGCGCCTCGTCGACGCAGATCACCCAGATCATCACGTTGCTTAACGATCATACGGTCTGCCGGGTGATCGAGCTGGCCCTGGCCGAGCGTGGCGACCCAGGCGTGCCCTTCAGCTGGTTGTGCTTCGGTAGCGAAGGGCGGCGCGAGCAGACCCTGCACACCGACCAGGACAACGGCATTCTGTTCGAAGCCCGCGACAGCGCCGAAGCCGATGCGGTCCGGGCCCGCTTGCTGCCACTGGCGCAATACATCAACCAGTGCCTGGCTCAGTGCGGCTTTACCCTGTGCAAAGGCAATGTCATGGCCGGCAACCCCGAGTTGTGCCTGTCACGCGGCGAATGGGCGCGGCGCTTTGCCGGCTTCGTCCGCGAGGCCAGCCCTGAAAACCTGCTGGGTTCGAGCATCTATTTCGACCTGCGTGTGGTCTGGGGCGACGAGCAAGGGTGTGAGCAACTGCGCCAAAGCCTGCTGGATCAGGTTGCCGATAACCGTATTTTCCAGCGCATGATGGCCGACAACGCGCTACGCCAGCGCCCACCGGTTGGCCGCCTGCGCGAGTTCGTGCTGACCCGCCAAGGCAACGACAAGGCCGCCACCCTCGACCTCAAGGTGCAGGGCCTGACGCCCTTCGTCGATGGCGCGCGCTTGCTAGCCCTGGCCAATGGCATCGGTGCCTGCAACACCCTCGAACGCCTGCGTCAGCTGGTGACCAAGGGCGTCATCGAACCACTCGACGGTGCGGCGTATGAAGAGGCTTACCACTTCATCCAGCAAACCCGCATGCAGCAGCACCAGCGCCAGACCCGCGATAACCTGCCCTACTCCAACCGCGTCGACCCAGACAGCCTCAACCACCTGGACCGGCGCATCCTGCGTGAATCGCTGCGCCAGGCGCAGCGCCTGCAAAGCAGCCTGGCCCTGCGGTACCAGCTATGAGCCTGTTCGCCTGGCTACGCCCCAGCATGCCCGACCTGGACGAGGCCTCGCGCCAGCGCCTGGCGCAGTTGCCCAAGCCCGCGCCGCTTGGGGTGTGCACGTTGCGCGAGCAACGCTGGGTGGTGCTGGACCTGGAAACCAGCGGCCTTAACCCTAACCGTGACCAGGTATTGTCGATTGGCGCCGTGGCCATCGAAGACGGCGCCATCGACTTTGCCCAGCAGTTCGAACGCACCCTGTACCGCCCGACCCAGAAGACCAACGCCAGCGTGCTGATTCACGGGTTGGGGCCCAGTGCCCTGGCGGCCGGCTGCGACCCGGTCGAGGCGTTGATCGACCTGCTCGACTTCATTGGCGACAGCCCGGTGCTGGCGTTCCACGCCCCCTTCGATCAGCGCATGCTCGCGCGCGCCCTGAAAGAAAGCCTGGGCTATCGCCTGCAGTTGCCGTTTCTCGATGTTGCCGAACTGGCACCGATGCTCAACCCCGACACAGTGCTGCGCGAGGCGGGGCTGGATGACTGGGTGGCGCGTTTTGGCCTGCAAGTGGAAGAGCGCCACCATGCCAGTGCCGATGCCCAGGTCACCGCTGAGTTGGCCTTGATCCTGTTCAGCCAGGCCCGCCGCCAGCAGCTGGACAGCCCATTGCAGCTGGAGCAACGGTTGCGGGGTTGGCGGCGGCGCAAGCTGCACAATCACGGCCTGTGATTTTCATGATGGCCCCGCTTGCCCGCGAAGAGGCCGGCACAGGCAACACATCTCCCTGGTGGCAATCCGATAAGCGTCCATTGCGCCCCGCCCCCCGCCTCTGCAACAATCGCGAATAATTATCGTTAGTTAATGCATTCGTTCCGGGGGGACGCTGCTTGTCTTCTGCACAGAGCCCACACGCCGAGCTGGTCGGTGCACTGTACCGCGACCATCGCGGCTGGCTGCTCGCCTGGCTGCAACGCAGCATGGCCTGCCGTCAGCGTGCCGAAGACCTGAGCCAGGATACCTTCGTGCGCCTGCTCGGCCGCGATCGGCTGGACACCCCCCGCGAGCCCCGCGCCTTTCTGGCGGCCGTGGCCAAAGGGCTGATGTTCGACCATTTCCGCCGCACCGCGCTGGAACAAGCCTACCTGGCCGAACTCGCCCAACTGCCGGCAGCCGAACAACCCTCCCCGGAAACCCAGCACCTGATTCTCGAAGACCTAAAGGCCATCGACCGCTTGCTGAGCAAGTTGTCGAGCAAAGCCCGTGCAGCCTTTCTGTACAACCGCCTGGACGGCATGGGCCACGCCGAAATCGCCGAGCGGCTGGGTGTTTCGGTCTCTCGGGTACGCCAGTACATCGCCCAGGGCATGCGCCAGTGCTATGTGGCCTTGTACGGGGAGCCGACGTGAACAGCTCACCGGTATCGTCCCGCGTGCTGGAAGCAGCCATCGCCTGGAAACTGAGCATCGATGAAGGCAGCAGCACAGCCGACGAGCGCAGCGAATTCATGCGCTGGCACGCCGCCAGCGAAGAACATGCCCGCGCCTGGCGTCAATTGGGCAGCCTCGACCAGCGCGTGAGCGCCGCTGCCGGGCCCGCGCGCCAGGCGCTGCTGCAGTCGCGGGCCGGGATGCGGCGGCGGATCGGCAAGCTGGGCGGTGGCCTGGCCGGAATGTTCCTGCTGGGTTCCTTGTTGGCCTGGGTCGGCGCCCCTTCGCTGTCACCGGGATACTGGCTGGCCGATCAGCGCACCGCCACCGGCGAGTTGCGCACCCTGCGCCTGGAAGACGGCACCCTGCTGAGCCTGAACACCCATACCGCGGTGGATATCGACTATGAAGGCGAGCAACGGATAATCGTGCTGCACCAAGGCGAAATCTCGGTCGAAACCGGTCACCAAGACCCCCGCCCTTTGCTGATACGCACCGACGACGGCCGTCTGCGCCCGCTTGGCACGCGCTTCCTGGTACGCCGTGAGGCACACGGCACACGCCTGGAAGTACTGCAGGCCTCTGTCGCCGCCATGCCGCTGAACAGTGGCGACGAACAGGTACTGCACGAAGGCCAGCAAGTGCTCATGGATGCCAACGGCCTCGGCCAGGTTGGCCAGGTCGCGGCTGGCGTCGATGCCTGGACCCGCGGCATGCTGGTGGTGGACAACGTACGCCTGGCAGATTTGCTGGCCGCCCTCGGCCACTACCGCAGCGGCCATCTCGGGGTGGCCGACGACGTGGCCGACCTGCGTGTTACCGGCAGCTTCCCGCTGACCAACACCGACCTGGCCTTGGAATCGCTGGTGCCGGCACTGCCGGTGAAGATCGAGCGGCATACCCCATGGTGGGTGACCATCAAAGCTAGATAGATCTCTTTGGGCCTATCGCCGGCTCTCGATTCTTTTCACTTTTTTTCTGACAGCCCCTGTCACTTCTGAAATCTCGCTCGGCAAGGAAGCAGTAAGCACTTATCCGTCGAGGAGCCGCTGCATGTCCCGTACTGTCGATCGTATCCTGCGCCCCAGCCTGATGGCCCTCGCCATTGGCCTGGCGGCGCCGTTGGCCAGCCCTGCCCTGTTCGCCGCCGAGCAATCCGCCCCGCGCGCCTACGACTTGCCCAGCGCCCCCCTGGCCAGCACCCTCAACCAGATCGCCAGCCAGTCGGGCATCGCCCTGGCCATCGACCCGGCACTGGTCAGCGGTCGCACCTCGGCACCGGTCAACGGCCAGTACGATGGCATCGGCGCCTTGCAGGCCGCCCTGCGCGGCACCGGCTTGCAGTTGCAGCAGAGCAGCGTCGGCAGCTACAGCCTGATAGCTGCACAGGAAGGTGCACTGGCCCTGCCGGAAACAGCAATCAACGCCAATGCTTCGTACGAAAGCGCATGGGGCCCGGTTGAAGGCTATACCGCCACCCGCACTGCCGCAGGCACCAAGACCGATACAGCCATTGCTGAGCTGCCACGCTCGGTGACCGTTATCACCCGCCAGCAGATGGAAGACCGCCCCGTTCTCAACCTCAACGACGCACTGCGCTACACCGCTGGCGTACAGAGCAGCGGTTACGGCTCGGACTCGCGCAGCGACTGGCTGTTGGTGCGTGGCTTTGTTCCCACCCAGTTCCTCGATGGCCTGCCATTGCCCAAAGGCAACTACGCTTCGCCGAAGATCGAACCGTGGAACCTGGAGCGAATCGCCGTGCTGCGTGGTCCGGCGTCATCCGTCTACGGCCAGACCCCACCAGGCGGCCTGCTGGACATGACCAGCCGCCGCCCGGAGCTTGAAAGCAGCCACGAAGTCGAAGCGCAGGTAGGCAGCAACAACCATCGGCAGATCAACTTCGACAGCACCGGCAAGGTCGATGACGCGGGGCTGTTCCAGTACCGCGTGAGCGGCACCGTACGTGACAGTGGCACACCGATCGACCATATTCCGGACAAACGCTACAACATCGCCCCCAGCCTGACCTGGAACATTAACGACGACACTAAGCTGACGTTCATTTCCCAATACACCCGCGACGACACCGGTATCACCGGCCAGTTTCTGCCACTGCAGGGCACCAAGCTGGATAGCCCGGCAGGCAAGATCTCCCACCATAAAAATCTCGGGGACCCGGACTGGGAATCCTACGATCGCACCTACTACCACCTAGGCTACGCGTTCGAGACCCGCCTGAACGAAACCTGGCAGTTCCGCCAGAACCTGCGCTACGCGCGCAACGAACTGGACTTCAAGGGCATTACCGCCGGGGGCTCGATCTGGCCGGCGGGCCCGGACGAAGCGGTCAGCGCCGATGGCACCGTGCAGCGCACCGCCGGTATCGTCGAGGAAGACATCTCGCAGTTCGCCGTGGACAACAACTTCCAGGCCGACATCCAGACCGGCAAGGTCGCCCACACCGTGCTGTTGGGCCTCGATCACCAGCGCTCGGACAGCAATGCCCGCTGGCGCTGGGGCTCGGCCGGCGTGCCGTCAAGCAACATCCACAACCCGATCTACGGCCAGGATTTCTCGAACGTCCAGTACTTCGACATGTACGACTACGATCAGAAAACCCAGCAGACCGGCCTGTACATCCAGGACCAGATGGCCCTGGACAATTGGCGTCTGACCCTGGGGGGTCGCGAAGATTGGGTCCACACCGGCACCACCTTCCACAATCAGGGCGATGCGACCAACACCCAGCGTGATAAGCAATTCAGTGGCAACGCAGCGCTGAGCTATGTATTCGACAATGGCATTACCCCGTACTTCTCGTATGCCGAGTCGTTCCAGGCGGCGACTGGCGCTTCGGTGAACAGCACCGATGCGTTCAAACCCACTGAAGGCAAGCAGTACGAGTTGGGCATCAAGTACCAGCCGCCGGGTAGCAGAACCCTGCTCAGCGCGGCCGTGTTCGACCTGACCCAGGAAAATATGTCGGTGACCGAAGCCAGCGTAACCCGCCAGGTCGGTGAGGTCCGGGTCAAAGGCCTGGAGCTGGAAGCCACTTCGGATGTGACCCAGAATCTCAAATTGATTGGCTCCTACACCTACAACGACAGCGAGATCACCAAAGGCAACGATGGCGAGAAAGGCAAGCGGATGGCACAAGTACCGCGAAACCAGGCGACAGCATGGGCCGATTACACCTGGCATGAAGGCCCGCTCGATGGCTTCGGTGTGGGCGTCGGCGTGCGCTATGTGGGTGACACCTATGGCAACACCACCAATACCGATTGGGGTCATGTCGGTTCGTACACCGTCTACGATGCGTCGGTGCACTACGACCTGGGGCGTCTCAACGGCACCCTCAAGGGCGTGACCGTAGCGGTGGATGCCAAGAACCTGTTCAACAAAGACTACCTGTCGACCTGTGACGGTTACTACTGCTACTACGGCGACGAACGCAACGTGGTGGCCAGCGTCAATTACAAGTTCTGAGTGAAGCGGGTGCCGCCGTGCGGCCCCAATGCTTCTCAAACATAAAAACGATTCCGTGATGAAAAGCTCAACCATCCGCCGCTGGTCCGTGGTCCACACCTGGAGCAGCCTGGTCTGTACTCTGTTCCTGCTGTTGCTGGCCCTCACCGGCCTGCCGCTGATCTTCCACCACGAGCTGGAACACCTGCTCGGTGACGCTCCCGAACTGCGCGAGATGCCCGCAGGCACCCCGCACCTCGACCTGCAGCAGCTGGTGCTCAAGGCCGAACAACACCGCCCCGGCGAGGTGATGCAGTACTTTGGCTATGACGAGGACGAACGCAACGGCGTGGTGGCAATCACAGCCGCGACCGCCGGCACCGAACCCAATGCGTCGCACACCTTCATGCTCGATGCCCGCACCGGCGAAGCCGTCGCCATGCCGGCTGCAAACGGCGGCTTCATGATGGTCATGCTGCGCCTGCATGTGGACATGTTCGCCGGGCTGCCTGGCAAGCTGCTGCTGGCCTTCATGGGCGTGCTGTTTGTCGTGGCGATCATCTCCGGCACCGTGCTCTATGCGCCGTTCATGCGCCGCCTGAAGTTCGCCACCGTGCGCCACGACAAGTCCCGCCGCCTGCGCTGGCTCGACCTGCACAACCTGATCGGCGTGGTGACCCTGGCCTGGGCGCTGACTGTCGGTGTCACCGGGGTGATCAGTGCGCTGTCCGACCTGGTCATCGCCGCCTGGCGCAACGACAGCCTGGCCGCCATGGTCGCCCCCTACCGTGACGCCCCACCGCTCACCGAACGCGCCCCGGCCAGCCGCCTGCTGGCCATCGCCGAGCAGGCCGCGCCCGGCATGCGCCCGGACTTCATCGCCTTCCCCGGCACGCGCTTCTCCAGCGAGCACCACTACGCGGTGTTCATGAAAGGCGCCACGCACCTGACCTCGCACCTGCTCACCCCGGTGCTGATCGATGCCCAGACCCTGCAGGTGACCGCTGTCGGCGAGCGGCCGTGGTACATGGACGCCATGGGCCTGTCGCAGCCGCTGCACTTTGGTGACTACGGCGGGCGCCCCATGCAAATCCTTTGGGCGGTGCTCGACGTGTTGACCCTCATCGTGCTCGGCAGCGGCCTGTACCTGTGGTGGGGCAAGCAGCGCAAACCACGGGAGGCCAAGGCATGAGCCACACCTCGCGATCGACGCGGCGTATTTTTGCCTGGCCAGTACTGATCGCCGTACTGAGCGCACTCGGCCTGTTCGCGGCATTGCTTGGCGACGGTGGGTGGGACGGGTTGTCCTGGGTCGGGCTGGGCGTTCCGGCATGGCTGGTAATGCGCGGCTTATGGGGGCGCTGAGGTAGCCGGCTAACACTGGCAGCTGGCAGCAGCGGTGCAGCATGGTCCGCCCCTTAACCGGAGATGAACCATGACACCGCTGCTGCAACTGCAGTCACTGGACAGCCAACTTAAAGCGCTGCTGCCCCCCTTGCAGGGTGTGGAACATAGCCTCGACCGGAGCCTGGCAGGGCTCTTCCCCGGCCAGGCTGTTACCGCTCGCACCCTGTACTTTGGCCGCTTTCGCCTGTTGGACCTGGTCGGTTTTCACCTGTTTGACGGCGGTACCTTCAAACTCCCCCCCGCTGCCGAACCCCGGCACGATGCTTATCCGCAGCTCATCCTGCCGAGCGATTTCAGTGTTCGTATCGGCCGCTTTTGCGCCAGTGTTCGCCAAGCCTTGCATGCCGACCTGGCCGCCTACTGGCTGGAGCGCGACAGCAAGGGGTTGAGCCGCCTGGTGCGCCTGGCGTCCTTGCGCCGCGATCAGTTGTTCACCGAAATACGCTTACGCAGGCACGACGAGACGCTCTCTGCAGAGCATGCCCTACTGCTGACCACCTGCCTTGAATTCCCGCACCCCTCGCAGCGCCGTCACTTGCCCACAACCCATCGCCCCCAGGTGTATCGCCCACTGCTTAGCGGCACGGCACCCAATTGGCGTAGTTACTTGCCAGGTGTACTGATTTTGACCGAGCAAGGCCCGGAGGGGCATCCGCTTGAGCCGCAAGCGCCAGTCGGGCGAGTGGTCTTGTACAGCGTTGTACGTGGCGTCGAAGCGTTCGACAGCCTCGCAGCACTGCATGAGGAGCTTTGCGAGCGCCTTGAAGACCCACACCAGCACGAACCACTGACCCGCCTGTTGATCGACCCTGATGAACAACTGCGCGCTTGCCGAGCCGAACAGCTGCGCTATGACTGGTTCACCGAAGACATCGTGCAGACCCAGGCAATGGCCATTCGCGATGCTCACACCAAGCGCCTGTCCCTCACCTGGCTGGCGGCATGGAAGCGCGGCCTGCAACGCAATGTCGAACAGCTCGACACGGCGCTGGCCAGCATCTGGGACTTTCGCGCCGACATCGCAAGCCAGGGCCTGCTGGCAACCCGCTACGGCCTGTTGCTCGAAAAACATCTGCCGAACTGGTTGCGTTCAACCTCACTGCAAGGCGTCGCGCATATCATGCAGGCCATGCAAGAGCAGGTGGCTGCCATTGAAGCTGCGGCAGCGCCTGGCATTCTGACCCTTGAGCAATTCAACCAGCGGCATTCGTTACTGGCCTGGGTGCGCGCACGTTTGAGCGAATTCCTGCAGCGCGACCCAGGCATCGACACTGATCCCCAAGCCATCTACGTCAGCGTGACCCTGGCCCGCCAGATCGGCCCCTCCCTCAACCCGCTCGACACCAGCGCCTATATCCCCGTGGCCAGTCGCCCCCAAGTGGGCGGCACTGTCGAATTGGTCAAGCAGACCTACCGGCTGGACGAACTGGCGCTGCTCAACATCGCCTGGTTCGATGTCGATTACTGGGTAACCGCACGCGTGCACCTTGACGACAACCAACCGCTTCCCGCCCTCACCCCGCTGCGCGTCAAACAGATCATTCGCCGCCTGAATGCCGGCAATGGCTACCAGGCTTATCTGCGCACGCACCTGCTCGATTCACCACACGGCGAGTGGCGCAAACGGGCGCACACCCAACTCAACCGCACCCGCATGAACGCCGAAGCGGTCAAGGCACGCTATGCCGGGCATTTTCAAAAGGACACGTTCGAGCAAGGGTATGGCTGGGCCAGCACGGTGATCCACTCGCCCGACAGCCATGCGCGCCCGCATTACAACGAGCAACAGGTGATTGCACGTCAACTGCTGGTCCAGGGAGAGACCCTGCACGGTGTTTTTCTACTTGTTTCACCGGAAAACTCGAACCGCATTGTGGCCTACTGCCCCGACGCGCCAGACCGCCGCCCCTGGCGTGAATACACGAACGCAAGGGCGCTTATCCGCGCCGTGCGCACCGATGCGGATCTGCGCAGCTATGTGCTTCAGCGGTTACCGCTGAGCAATCCGAAAGACATCGAAAAACTCCTGCTCAAAGGCCGCCTGGGCTCGCACATCAAACTGCAGACCATTACAGGCAACCTGTATGAAGCGGCTTACCTGGCCGAGGTCAACTCCCTGATAGCGCAAACCGATGCAGTCACCCGCAGCAACGAGGAGTTACTCGGTGAGTATTCGGTCAATGCACTGAGGCTGTTGCTGGACATGGTGACACTGGTACTGCCGCAGACTGGCGCGATTGCTCTGGCGTTCGGACGCATGGGCATTTCGATCTGGGATGGCCTGGAAGCCTACGATCAGGACGACCACGGCCGCGCACTGCATCACGCCATCGCCGCGCTCGGGCATGCCACTGCGGGCCTCAACGACATGGCGGGTTCAGGGCTGATGCGGCGCGTCATGCGGGGGCTGCCCAAACCACCGCCCGTGCCCGTGCCCAAGCATTATGAGGCCAGGCCCGAAGTTGCCAAGCTGCGCTACCGGATCGATGCTTCACACGAAGAGGCCGTCTACGAACTGCAAACGGCAAATGCCGGCCTGTCCCAGTACTACGTGAAGGACAATCTGGGCCGTTATTTCAATGTCACCTTTGACGGTACGCGCTGGCGCGCCATTGATCCGAAGCTGCCCAATGCCTACCTGAAACTGCCCATCAAACGCCGCGTGGATGGCAGCTGGGTGGTTGACTCACCGACGCTCTGGTATGACGGGATGCCCGACATCAAGCAGCTGCTGGACGACTGCCGCCTGGATGCACGACTGCAAGGTGACGTTGTCGAAGGCGATGGCAACCTGTACGACGACAACACCCTGCTGTACCTGCAACTGGGCCTGCATCAACTCCCAGTGCGCCGTCACCTGCTCGCAGGCCACTACCACCTCATATTGCCTGAGGCCCTGCGCGGCGCGGTGCCCGCCTGGGCAGTGCTGCGCAAACAGAACGATGGCTGGCGCATCCGCGTGCGCCAGACCGGCCGCAGCAGCGACTGGCTGGCGCTGCCGGCAGATTACTCGGACAGCCTCGGCAGCAGTCGGTCCAGCCGTTGATGCAGGGCACTGTCACGCGGCCAGTTGCGCAGCAACCGCGCACGGTCTCGGGCGTAGGCCGGGGCGAAGCTGAGCTGGGTGGCATGCTGGCACATCGCATCCAGGTCGATCAGTGACCATTGGCCGTTGTGCCAGAACAGGTTGTGGCCCTTGAAGTCGCCATGGCTGATACGCTCGCGGATCAGTTGCTGCATCACATGCACCAACGCATCGACCTGCTCCTCGGGCGCATCGCCGTTTTCCACATAGGGCGCAAAGCATGCGGTCAGGTCCGGGCCATCGACGTATTCGGTGACCAGATACGCACGGCTGCGCAGGCCCATGACGCGCTGCTCCAGCACTGCCAAGGGTTTGGGCGTGGCGATGTCGAGGAACTCCAGGCGGTGGCCTTCGATCCACGAGTGCCAGGCACGGCTCGGGCGCCAGAAGCGTTTGAACCAATGGGCGGTGTTTTTGATGTTGTAGCGCTTGAGCACCAGCGGGCGGCCATCGACGTCGATGCGGGCCACGCTGGCGGCGCCACCGGTCTTGTACAGGTGGCCTTTGTCGATCAGCTCGTCAGCGTGCTCCAGCACCGGCAGCATGGCCTGGACCTCACCGCGACGAATCGCCCGCAGGCCCGAGAGGCTGCGCTCGACGCTGAACAGCGTGCACTCACGGCCGGCCTTTTCCAGGTAGTCCTTCTGGCGCCAGCTGCGCACCTTGTCCACCTGCTTCTGCAGCGCTTCCAGTGGCAACGCGTGCTCGCCATTGGCCAGCAAATAATGCACCAGCAGCTCTTCGATGAACGGTTCCAGACGCTTGGGCAACTGGGCGAAGAACACCCCGAGGTTTTCCAGCACACGCGGGCGCGACAACTGCTGGCCCGGTGTCTCGGCCTTGATGCCGGCGCCATCGATCAGGTACAGCTTGCCGTTATGGCGCAGCAGGTTGTCCAGGTGCAGGTCTTCCTGCCACAGGCCCTTGGCGTGCATCTGCGCCACTGCGGTGAGCGCCTCGCCCAGCACCAGATGCTGCTCGTCAGCCAGTACCGGCAGGTGTTCCACTTCGGCCCAGGCATCGGCCAGGCTTTCGGCGCCATCGAGAAACGCGAACAACAACCAGCCACCCTCGCCTTCCTTCAGGCCATCGGCCAGCAGCTTCGGCGTGGTCAGGCCCTGCTCGGCCAACAGCTTGACGCCTTGCAGCTCACGCTGAAAATGCCGTGCAGCGTTGCCACCCACCAGCAGCTTGGCCAGCACCGGCGTCCCCCGCCAGACACCGGCACCAACATAGCGCTGGCCGGGCAATACGCGCAGCAGGCTGAGCACTTGCAGATCGGCGCTACCCGCGGCATCGGCCAGGGTGACGCTCAAGGGTAATGACGGGTGGCGCCCGGCATCTTTCAATTCAGACAAACGCATCAGCGGGCCTCTTTTTCACGACGGCGTTGCGTCAGGCGTTGCAGCCAGGTGTCGACCAGTGCGCTGTCCGCCGGCTGCGCCAAATAGGCCGCCAGCAGGTGACGCACATCCGCCTCGCTCCAGGCACCGGCACGCCGCAACAACGGCTCCAGGTCCTTGAGGCGGTCACGCATGCCAAACAGCAACGGCCGGGTCTTTTCCAGGTCGATCAGTTGCGCGTCCCAACCCTCGCGGCGTTGGCGCAAGAAAATATGCTTGGGGTAAAAGCAGCCATGTACCTGGCCGGCGCTGTGCAGCGTGCGCGCCAGTTGGCCGCAGGCATCAAGGATGCCTTGGCGTTCGCCATCGCCCAGCTGCGGCCACTGGGCCAGCAGGCTGTCCAGGTCGGCCCACGCGTCCAGGGCGCGGGTCATCAGGATCGCCCGGTGCTGGCCGGCCTGCTTGCGTTCGCCATAGAACACCGCCTGCAAGGCCGGAATATGCAGCTTCTGGTAACGGCTGATATTGCGGAACTCGCGGGCAAAGGTGGGCTCGCCAAAGGGCCTGTGCAAGGTACGGGTGAGGTAGTCGCTCTGGCGCTTGAGGTAATAGCCTTTGCCTTCGAGCTCCAGGCGGAACACGCTGCTCCAGCCACCACGCCCGGTGTTGGGCTCGTCCACGGCATCGAGCTGAAGTGCCCACAGCGCCTCGAAGTCGTTCAAGCCATGGCGTTTGAGCAGCGCGAGGTCCGCGCCGGCCAGGTAATCGGTCATTCCCTTCCCTCGAAAAAGCTCAGCACCTGGCGAATCCGCTTCTTGTCGCGGGCATTGAGCCTGTCGCGACCGCGGTATTGCAGGTAAAAACGCAGGCGCTGGGTCGCCGACAGGTGGTATTTGGCGACCTTGTCCAGGCACGCCAAGTCCTTGATCATCCGGTGCCGCCACATGAAGCCGCGCCAGAAGTCGCCGGTTGGGCAATCGATGAAGAATAGCGTGCCCTGGTCATCGACCAGCAGGTTGCGCCACTTCAGGTCGTTGTGGGCAAAACGGTGCTCGTGCATGACCCGGGTGTGACGCGCCAGTTGGCGGCTGACATGGTCGACCCATGCCCGGTCAGCCAGGCGAGGGTCTTTGCGTTCGGCCAAGGCCGAGAGGTCTTCGGTGCGCGGCAGCTCACGGGTGATCATCGCCCCGCGGCCGAACGCCAGGCCATTGCGCTCCAGGCCCCAGGCGACCACTTCAGCAGTGGGGATGCCCCACTTGTCGAACTGCTTGAGGTTTTGCCATTCGGCCTTGATGCGCGGGCGGCCGAGGTAACGGCGCATGTGTTTGCCGGCGCCGGTGTAACGCT
This sequence comes from Pseudomonas sp. E1MeOHC2, assembly GCF_058745025.1. Lineage (NCBI taxonomy): Bacteria > Pseudomonadati > Pseudomonadota > Gammaproteobacteria > Pseudomonadales > Pseudomonadaceae > Pseudomonas > Pseudomonas sp. E1MeOHC2. Next base: position 2,807,071 of record NZ_CP196675.1, on the reverse strand, counting down.
TGACGTAGTAATTGACACCCTCACGCTCGATACGCACGACCTCGCTGAGCGGGTCGCGGGTCAGGCGTTCGCCCTCAAGGGCAAAGACTGCGTCAAGGCTGCCGAAATCCGCCGCCAGGTGTTCATAGCCCGGCGCCAGTGTCCAACCCGCCATCAGAGTGCATCCCCATAGCGTTGTTTGCGGTCATACAGTTTCTGCGCCTTGCGTTCGAGCCAAGCCAGCAGCGCGGCTTCGTCGGCAAGCACCTGACGCAACGGGCGCTGGAAGTAGCCACGCAAGAAGCGCAGTTTGTCACGCCGGGTCAGGCCAATGTCCAGCGCCGAGAAGTACAGCGCGGCCAGGTCCTTGTCACGCCAGCGGCGGCTGATTTTTGCCCGGGTCTGGGCGCGGTGCAGGTCAATGACCGACAGCCTGAAGTCATCGGGCGTCACCGGCCGGTCGGTGTGCAGCAGGAAGTGGCAGATGTAGCAGTCGCGGTGGTTGACCCCGGCGCGGTGCATGCCGCCGGTCATCTTCGCCACTTCGGCGATCAGCGCGCGCTTGAGGCGTGGCGCGGGCGGCTGCTTGACCCAGTTGATGCTGAAATCTTCCAGGCTGACGGTCGGCGCCAGCTCTTGGGTGACGATGAACGAATGCTGGGTGGCCGGGTTGCTGCCGCGCTCACCATAGGCGACTGCGGTCATGGTCGGCACGCCGACTTCGTGCAGGCGCTGGATGGCCTGCCATTCCTGGCCGGCACCCAGCACCGGCAGCTTGGCGCTGAACAGGTTCTTGAAGATCTCGCCCCAGCCGATGCCGCGGTGGATCTTGACGAAAAAGCCCTCGCCCTCGACTTCGGTGCGCAACGTGCGGCGCCCTTCCAGCTCGCGGTACACCTCGCCTTGCAGCGCCTCCACGGCCTCGAAGGCATCGCGCCCGGCCCACAGGCGCTTGAAGGGTTCGGCCAATATCAGCTTCATGCGGTCTCCTGCCCCAGGATCACGTCGGCAGCATGCTGCGGCATGCTGTAAAGGTCGGCCGTATCGGCAAAGGCCAGGCCATTGCGCGACCAGTCGGCACGGGCCTGCGGGTCTTCGAGCATGCGTTGCAGGTAGCCGTTGAGCTGTTCCTGCTCGAACGGCTCGTCCAGCACCAGGCCACTGTCGGCTTCGGCGATGTAGTGGGCATAGCCACACACCTTGGAAACCAGCACCGGCAAGCCTGCCACCAGGGCTTCGAGCAGCACGGTACCGGTGTTCTCGTTGTAAGCCGGGTGGATCAGCAGATCGGCGCCCAGCAGGAAGCGCGGGATATCGCTACGCCCCTTGAGGAACTGCACCTGGTCGCCCAGACCAAGGGTGGCGCTTTGCAGCTGGAACACCTTGGGGTCGTCCTGGCCGATGACCATCAACCGGGTACGCTTGCGCAGGGCCGATGGCAGCGCGGCCAGCGCCTTGAGGCTACGGTCGACACCCTTGGTCTTGAAGCCCGAACCGATCTGCACCAGCAGCAGGTCATCGTCGCCCAAGTTGAATTCCTTGCGGAACTCGGCGCGGATCTCGGCAGCATTGGCCGGGGCCCGGCGGTCCTGGGAGATGCCCGGCGGCAGCAGGTGGAAGCGTTCTGCCGGGGTGCCGTAGTGTTTGACGAACAGCGGTTGCTGCACCTCCGAGATCATTAGCACCTCGGTTTTCGAGTCCTTGGCGAACACCGCCCGCTCGTACTCGGCAAAGTGCCGGTAGCGGCCCCAGCGTTTGTAGAGGCCACCACGCAGGGTCTGGGCCTTGTCCTCGAAGCAGCCGTCGGCGGCGTAGTACACGTCCAGCCCCGGCATCTTGTTGAAGCCGATCAGGCGGTCAACCGGGCGCTTGGCCAGGTCGGCTTCCATCCAGGCGCTGAGTTTCTCGTTGCGGCGGTGGTTGAACAGCGCCTTGACCGGCGCCACCAGCACTTCGAAGCCAGGCGGAATGTCACCTTCCCAGATCAGCGTGTACACACGGATCTGGTGGCCCCGCTTCTGGCATTCCAGGGCAATGCGCATAAAGTCGCGCTGCAGCCCGCCGAAGGGGAAATATTTGTAAAGCACGAAAGCCAGTTGCATCAACGAACATCCTCAGCCAGCAGCAACGCGCTCAAGCGGCTCGCCACATGCTCGGGATTCAGGCGAGTGAAGCACAGCGGCCACTCGCGTTTGAGATCGAACCGGCGCAGGTCATCGGCGCTCGGTTTGTAGGTGCACTTTTTCTGCAAGCAGGGTGCGCAGGGGAAATCGCTGGCCTGGTGAACCTGGGCGCGGCCATAGGCGCCGGTCAGGCCAGGGTTGGTCGGGCCAAACAGTGAAATGGTCGGCACGTCCAGGGCTGCGGCCAGGTGGCCCAGGCCAGTATCGACTGCCACGCAGGCCTTGGCCGCCGCCAGCACACGGGCGACACCGACAAGGTTCAATTTGGGGAGCACCTGGCAATTGTTCAAGCCCTGGGCGATGCGCTCGGCGCGTGCCTTCTCGGCCGGGTTGCCCCACGGCAGGCGCACCTCAAGTTTGCGCCGGCCCATGCGCTCGGCCAGCTCGCGCCAGTAGGCTTCGGGCCAGTGTTTGGTGGCCCAGGTGGTGCCGTGCAGGAACACCACGTAAGGTGCGGCCGGCGGCAGTTGCAGGCGGTCCAGGTCCAGGCCGTAGTTGCCGATGCCTTCCGGCAGGTCGTAGGCCAAGGCCATGGCGAACAGTTGCCGCACGCGCTCAACGGCGTGCTGGCCAACAGCGACTGACAGCGGGCGGTCATAGAAGCGGCTGGCCAACCCTTCGCGCGCCGAGTAACGGTCCAACCCGGCCACCGGTGCCTTGACGTAGCGGGTCAGCCAGGCCGACTTGACCAGGCCCTGGGCATCGATCACCAGGTCATATTTGCGCGCGCGAACGCGCTGCTTGAACGCCTTCCACTCGCCGCTCTTGAGGGTCTGCCAGATATTCTTGCGCCAGCGCCGGATGGCCACCGGGATCACCTGGTCGACCGCTGGGTGCCAGCTGGGGATTTCGGCGAAGCCTTCTTCCACCACCCAGTCGAATCGGATGCCCGGGATCGCGTGGGCCGCATCGGTAAGCGCCGGCAAGGTGTGAATCACATCACCCAGCGACGAGGTCTTGATGATCAGTACCCGCACTTAGTCGACCTCAGCCACGGTATCGATCAGGTTCGGGCCACCCAGGCTGTGCAAGGCGGCGATGACTTTTTGCGGGTCGAGCAGGCGCAGGCAGTTGTAGTGGCCGAAGCGGCAGGTGCGGTCGAAGCAGGGGCTGCATTCGATGCCGGTGCGTACCACTTCCACCTGCTCGGCCAGCGGCGGCGTGAAGCCCGGCGAGGTCGAGCCATAGACGGCGACCAGCGGGCGATTCAGCGCGGCGGCCACGTGCATCAGGCCAGAGTCGTTGGACACCACCGCATCGGCGCAGGACATCAGGTCGATGGCCTCGGCCAACGAGGTTTCACCCGCCAGGTTGTACGATTCTTCACGCAAGCCGGGGATCAGCCGGTCGCGGATCTGCTCACCGACCGGATGATCGCTCTTCGAGCCGAACAACCACACCTGCCAGCCCTGGCGAATCATCGCCTCCGCTACGGCAGCGTAGTGCTCGGCCGGCCAGCGTTTGGCCTCGCCAAACTCGGCACCGGGGCACAGCGCCAGCACGGGGCGGTCCAGCACCAGGCCGAATTTGGCCAGGGCGGTGTCACGGCTTTGCGTTTCGATCTGCAGGCTGGGGCGTGGGTAAGGTTGTGGCAGCTCGGTGCCCGGCGCATAGGCCAGGGCCATGAAGCGCTCGATCATCAGCGGGTAGCGGGCCTTGTCCAGCTTGCGCACGTCGTTGAGCAGGCCGAAACGCAGCTCGCCGCGCCAGCCGGTGCGTTTGGGAATACCGGCAAAGAACGGCACCAACGCCGATTTCAGCGAGTTGGGCAGCAGGATCGCCTGGTCGTACTGGCCGGCCAGGGACTTGCCGATGCGCCGACGCGTGGCCAGCTCCAGCGCGCCGTGGCCGAGCGGGAAGCTCAAGGCTTGACGCACTTCGGGCATGCGCTCGAGGATCGGCCGGCTCCACTCGGGCGCCAACACGTCGATCACGCAGTCGGGGTGCTGCTGTTTCAGGCTCTGGAACAGGGTCTGCGCCATCACCATGTCGCCGACCCAGCTGGGGCCAATGATCAGTATTCTCATGCTTAGTCCAGAAACGCTCGGGGAGGCTGCAGACTGCAGTACAGCCTGGCCTCCCCTCTTTATATTCAGGCTATGTGGCGGACAGTGTAACACCGGGAGCCAGCGCGGTACCTGTGGGAGCGGCCCTGTGCCGCGAAGGGCCGCCACGCGGCCCCAGCCCTCTCAAGTCAAACCGAGCTCACCCCAGATCCGCCGCACCTCACGGCGTTCATCGGCAAACTGCGCCGCATCGATCACCCCGGCCTGCTTCTGCAGGGCCTGGCGGTGCGAGGCAGAGCGGAACGCCTTGTACACTTCACGCAACAGCACCGCGTCACTGGCCGGCATCAAACCCGCCTGCTCCAGCTCTTCCAGAATGCGGATGTTATCGGTCCATCGGAGTATGGCCGGATGGTCGTGGGACCAGGCCAAAGCCGCGTATTGCACCATAAATTCGATATCGACGATACCGCCGGCATCCTGCTTGATATCGAACGGTACACCCGCTTCGAACGCATTGGCCGCAGTGCCGGCGGCAGTGGCCTTGGTGCCGAGATTGCCACGCATCTTGGCGCGCATCTCACTGACTTCGGTGCGCAACTTCTCAAGGTCACGGGCCTGGCCCAGGACCTTGGCGCGCACACCTTCGAACGCCGCGCCCACCTGCTTGCAGCCGACCAGCACGCGGGCCCGCACCAGGGCCTGGTGCTCCCAGGTCCAGGCCTCGTTCTGCTGATAGCGCTCGAAGGCACCGAGCGAGCTCACCAGCAGGCCCGAAGCGCCAGACGGGCGCAGGCGCATGTCCACGTCATACAGCTGCCCGGAGTTGGTCTGGGTGGTCAGCAGGTGGATGATGCGCTGGCCTAGGCGAGTGAAGAACTGCGCGCTGTCGATGGGCTTGTCGCCATCGGTTTCGGCCTGCGGGTCACCGTCATGGATGAACACCAGGTCCAGGTCCGAGCCATGGCCCAGCTCCAGGCCACCGACCTTGCCGTAGCCAATGATGATGAAGCCCGGGTCGCACAGGCTGCCGTCACTGCGCTTGGGCTGGCCATGGCGAGCCACGGTCTGGCGCCAGGCCAGCGCCAGCACCTGGTCGAGGATGGCTTCGGCCAGCCAGGTCAGGTAATCGCTGACTTTCATCAATGGCAGGTTGCCGCTGATTTCCGAGGCGGCCACGCGCAGGCTGTGGGCCAGCTTGAAGTGGCGCAGCGCCTCCATCTGTTGCTCAAGGTCGTCCTCGGGGATGCGCGTCAAACGCTCACGCAACTCGCTGGCCAGCTCCGGCGCCAGTGGCGGGCTGAACAGCCGGCCTTCGTTGAGCAGTTCGTCGAGCAGCAACGGGTAGCGGGCAATCTGCTCGGCAATCCAGGGGCTGGCCGCGCACAGCGTCAGCAGGCGGCGCAAGGCGCCCGGGTTTTCGGTGAGCAGCACCAGGTAGGCCGAACGCCGCGCAACGGCCTCGACCAGTGGCAGCACACGTTCAAGCACCAGGTCAGGGTTTTCATGTTCCACGGCCTGGGCCAGCAACCGAGGGATGAAGGCATCCAGGCGCTCGCGGCCAATGCGCTGCATCGAGCGCAACTGCGGGCTGCCACGCAACCCGGCAAGGCGACGCAGGGCATCGGCGGGTTGTTTGAAACCGGCTTCTTCAAGCTGCCTGCAGGCGGCGTCTTCATCCTGCGCCTGTTCCCACAGCGGCGACCATTCGCCACCGACCACCAGTTCGCCCTCGCCGTCTTCTTCATCTGGGTCGGCGATGACCTGGCGGAAGTGCCAGTCAACCCGGCCACGCCAGTACATCAACTGGTCATGGAAGCCCTGCCAGTCGGCAAAGCCCAGGATGTAGGCCACACGCGCCTGGTCGGTTTCGTTGTCCGGCAGCATCTGGGTCTGGCGGTCGGCGATGGCCTGGATGGCGTGCTCGGTATACCGCAGGAACTCGTAGCCTTCGCGCAGCTCGGCCACCACCGCGGGCGGCAGGTAACCTTGGCCTTCGAGGGTCGCCAGCACCTTGAGCAAAGGCCGTTGCTGCAGGCTCAGGTCACGTCCGCCGTGGATCAGCTGGAAGGCCTGGGCAATGAACTCCACCTCGCGGATGCCGCCGGCGCCCAGCTTGATGTTTTCGGACATGCCCTTGCGCCGCACTTCCTGCTGAATCAGCTGCTTCATGGTGCGCAGGGCTTCGATGGCCGAGAAGTCCAGGTAACGGCGATACACGAACGGGCGCAGCATCTGTTGCAACTGGGCCCCTGCCGCCTGGTCACCGGCCACCACCCGGGCCTTGATCATGGCGTAGCGCTCCCAATCGCGGCCCTGGTCCTGGTAGTACTGCTCCAGGGCATTGAAGCTCAGCACCAGGGAACCTGCCGAACCGTAGGGGCGCAAGCGCATGTCGACGCGGAACACGAAACCGTCGACGGTGACCGGGTCCAGGGCCTTGATCAGGCGCTGGCCCAGGCGGGTGAAGAATTCCTGGTTGTCCAGCGAGCGCTTGACCCCTTCGGTCTCGCCGCCCTCGGGGAAGGCGAAGATCAGGTCGATGTCCGACGACAGGTTCAGCTCCACGGCGCCCAGCTTGCCCATGCCCAGCACCACCATGTGCTGCGGCTGGCCGCTGCGGTGGCCGACGGGCGTGCCGAATTGCTGGCAATGACGCGGGTACAGCCATTGGTAGGCTTCATCTATGGCGGCGTCGGCAAGGTCGGACAGGTCGCGGCAGGTTTCGCCCAGTTCGGCCTGGCGGGTGATGTCGCGCCAGATGATGCGCACCTGCTGGCGATTGCGCTCGCGGCGCAGGTTACGCGCCAACTCGTCCTCGCTCTGCGCTGCCTGGGCCACGGCGGCGATCTGCCCGCGCAACTCACCGGGTGCATAGCGGCGCTCCAGCTCACCACTGGCCATCAGCGCGAACAGCATGGCCGGTTCGCGCTGGGCCTGGCCGAGGACGAAGTCGCTGGCGGCGGCAACCTGATCGAACTGTTGCCGATGGGCCGGGCTCCAGGCGTTCAGGTCAAGTTCGGGGTGGCCAGCCACGGCATCGCTGAGGCACTGCTGATTACGAGCGACCAGCGGTTGCAGGGTGGCGGGCAGATCGAGCGGCAAAGGCAGGCGCATGGACTATCCTTGATCGGCGTGAAAGAGAGGGGTAGAGGCGGCCAAATGGAAGGCGGACCACGGTTGGACTGTCATACAAAAGTTGGAAATAGCTAAAAAAAACGAATCACTGGCAAAAAACATCAAGAATCACCCGTTCGCGACACACCGCCAACCAACATGAACGTTTTTCCCCACAAGCCGGGGTGCGACCAAAAGCCGCATTTGTGTAGTTTTACTACTACCCCGGCTGTCTAAAAGCATGAAATACGAATGCATTTGTAGTAAAACTACACGGCGCCGGATCACACTCCGGTAATCCAAGAATTCACGACGTCTGCCCATAAGGCCAGTCGCAAACTCAGGCAAATCGATTCTGGTTGCCTTTCCGCCCTGGAGCAAGCCATGCAAGACCTCGATCCAATCGAAACCCAGGAATGGCTGGATGCCCTGGAGTCGGTCCTCGACAAAGAAGGCGAAGACCGCGCTCATTACCTGATGACCCGTATGGGCGAGCTGGCCACCCGTAGTGGCTCCCAGCTGCCGTATGCGATCACCACGCCATACCGCAACACCATCCCTGTCACCCACGAAGCACGCATGCCTGGCGACCTGTTCATGGAACGCCGCATTCGCTCGTTGGTGCGTTGGAACGCCCTGGCCATGGTCATGCGCACCAACCTGAAGGATTCGGACCTGGGCGGCCACATCTCCAGCTTCGCCTCCAGCGCCACCCTGTACGACATCGGCTTCAACTACTTCTTCCAGGCCCCGACCGAAGAACACGGCGGCGACCTGGTGTTCTTCCAGGGCCACGCTTCGCCAGGCGTCTACGCCCGTGCCTTCATGGAAGGCCGCATCAGCGAAGACCAGATGAACAACTTCCGTCAGGAAGTCGACGGCAAAGGCCTGTCTTCGTACCCACACCCATGGCTGATGCCTGACTTCTGGCAGTTCCCGACCGTTTCGATGGGTCTGGGCCCGATCCAGGCGATCTACCAGGCGCGCTTCATGAAGTACCTCGAAGCCCGTGGCTTCATCCCGGCCGGCAAGCAGAAGGTCTGGTGCTTCATGGGCGACGGCGAGTGCGACGAGCCGGAATCCCTGGGTGCAATCGCCCTGGCCGGCCGCGAGAAGCTGGACAACCTGATCTTCGTCATCAACTGCAACCTGCAGCGCCTCGACGGCCCGGTTCGCGGCAACGGCAAGATCATCCAGGAACTCGAAGGCGTGTTCCGTGGCGGTGGCTGGAACGTCAACAAAGTCGTCTGGGGCCGTTTCTGGGACCCACTGCTGGCCAAGGACACCAACGGTGCCCTGCAGCGCCGCATGGACGAAGTCATCGACGGCGAGTACCAGAACTACAAAGCCAAAGACGGCGCGTACGTGCGTGAGAACTTCTTCAACACCCCAGAGCTCAAGGCCATGGTCGAAGACCTGTCCGACGAAGAGATCTGGAAGCTCAACCGTGGCGGCCACGACCCGTACAAGGTCTACGCGGCTTATCACCAGGCGGTGAACCACAAAGAGCAGCCGACTGTCATCCTGGCCAAGACCATCAAGGGTTACGGCACCGGTGCAGGCGAAGCCAAGAACACCGCGCACAACACCAAGAAGGTCGACGTCGACAGCCTGCGTCACTTCCGTGACCGCTTCGACATCCCGGTCAAGGATGCCGACCTCGAGAACCTGCCGTTCTTCAAGCCAGAAGAAGGTTCTGCCGAAGCCAAGTACCTGGCCGAGCGCCGCGCAGCCCTGGGTGGCTTCGTGCCGCAGCGCCGTGCCAAGAGCTTCAGCGTGCCGACCCCATCCCTGGAAACGCTGAAAGCGATCCTGGACGGCTCGGGCGACCGCGAAATCTCCACCACCATGGCCTTCGTGCGCATCCTGGCGCAGCTGGTCAAGGACAAGGAAATCGGCCAGCGCATCGTCCCGATCATCCCGGACGAAGCCCGTACCTTCGGTATGGAAGGCATGTTCCGCCAGTTGGGCATCTACTCGTCGGTCGGCCAGCTCTACGAGCCAGTCGATAAAGACCAGGTGATGTTCTACCGCGAAGACAAGAAGGGCCAGATCCTCGAGGAAGGCATCAACGAAGCCGGCGCCATGTCGTCGTTCATCGCTGCCGGTACCTCGTACAGCTGCCACAACCAGCCGATGCTGCCGTTCTACATCTTCTACTCGATGTTCGGCTTCCAGCGTATCGGCGACCTGGCCTGGGCCGCTGGCGACAGCCGCACCCGTGGCTTCCTGATCGGCGGTACCGCCGGCCGTACCACCCTCAACGGTGAAGGCCTGCAGCACGAAGACGGTCACAGCCACATGATGGCGGGCACCATCCCGAACTGCCGTACCTATGATCCAACCTACGGCTACGAGCTGGCGGTGATCATCCAGGACGGCATGAAGAAGATGACCGAAGAGCAACAGGACATCTTCTACTACATCACCGTGATGAACGAATCCTACCAGCAGCCAGCCATGCCGGCCGGTGTCGAGGAAGGCATCATCAAGGGCATGTACCTGCTCGAAGAAGACACCCGCGAAGCCGCGCACCACGTTCAGCTGATGGGCTCCGGCACCATCCTGCGCGAAGTCCGCGAAGCGGCGAAGATCCTGCGTGAAGAGTTCAACGTCGGTGCCGACGTGTGGAGCGTCACCAGCTTCAACGAACTGCGCCGCGACGGCCTGGCCGTGGAACGCGCCAACCGCCTCAAGCCTGGCCAGAAGCCTCAGCTGACTTACGTCGAAGAGTGCCTGAACGGTCGCAAAGGCCCGGTAATCGCTTCCACCGACTACATGAAGCTGTTCGCCGAACAGATTCGCCAGTGGGTGCCGAGCAAAGAGTTCAAAGTCCTGGGTACCGATGGTTACGGTCGCAGCGACAGCCGCAAGAAGCTGCGTCACTTCTTCGAAGTCGACCGTCACTTCGTGGTGCTGGCTGCCCTGGAAGCCTTGGCTGACCGTGGCGAGATCGAACCGAAAGTGGTGGCTGACGCTATCGTCAAGTTCGGCATCGATCCGGACAAGCGCAACCCACTGGACTGCTGAGGAGTATTTTTAAGTGAGCGAACTCATTCGCGTACCTGACATCGGCAGCGGTGAAGGTGAAATCATCGAGCTGTTCGTCAAGGTCGGTGACCGTATCGAGGCTGACCAGAGCCTGCTGACCCTGGAGTCCGACAAGGCCTCCATGGAGATCCCGGCCCCCAAGGCCGGCATCGTCAAGGAACTGAAGGTCAAGCTGGGCGATCGCCTGAAAGAAGGCGACGAGCTGCTGGTGCTGGAAGTCGAGGGCGCCGCTGCGGCGCCTGAGGCTCCGGCCGCCCCTGCCGCTGCTCCGGCTGCCGCTGAAAAGCCAGCTGCCGAAGCGGCCCCTGCGCCGGCTGCAGCCCCTGCTGCCGCCAGCGTGCAGGACATCCACGTGCCAGACATCGGCTCGTCGGGCAAGGCTAAGATCATCGAAGTGCTGGTCAAGGTCGGCGACACCGTCGAAGCCGACCAGTCGCTGATCACCCTGGAGTCCGACAAGGCCTCCATGGAGATTCCATCGCCTGCTGCTGGCGTGGTCGAAGAAGTCCTGTGCAAGCTGGAAGATGAAGTCGGCACTGGCGACCTGATCTTCAAGCTGAAAGTGGCTGGCGCCGCTCCGGCTGCCGCTCCGGCTCCTGCCGCTGCTGCACCGGCCAAGGCTGAAGCTGCCGCGCCTGCCGCTGCCGCCCCAGCTGCTGCCCCTGCTCCGGTCGCTACCGCACCGGCTGCCGGCAACAACGCCAAGGTTCACGCAGGCCCAGCCGTTCGTCAGCTGGCCCGTGAATTCGGTGTCGAGCTGGGCGCTGTCGCGGCCACCGGCCCGCACGGCCGCATCCTGAAAGAAGACGTGCAGGTTTACGTCAAGGCCATGATGCAGAAGGCATCGGGCGCGCCAGCAGCCGCTGGCGCAACCGGCGGCGCTGGCATTCCGCCAATCCCTGCCGTGGACTTCAGCAAGTTCGGTGAAGTGGAAGAAGTGGCCCTGACCCGCCTGATGCAGGTCGGTGCCGCCAACCTGCACCGCAGCTGGCTGAACGTGCCGCACGTAACCCAGTTCGACAACGCCGACATCACCGAGCTGGAGGCCTTCCGCGTAGCGCAGAAAGCCGTGGCCGAGAAGGCTGGCGTCAAGCTGACCGTGCTGCCGCTGCTGCTCAAGGCCAGCGCCTTCCTGCTCAAGGAAATGCCTGACTTCAACAGCTCGCTGGCGCCAAGCGGCAAGGCCATCATCCGCAAGAAGTACGTGAACATCGGCTTTGCCGTGGACACCCCGGATGGCCTGCTGGTCCCTGTGATCAAGAACGTCGACCAGAAGAGCCTGCTGCAACTGGCTGCCGAAGCCGCTGCACTGGCCGAGAAGGCGCGCACCAAAAAGCTGTCGGCCGACGACATGCAAGGCGCCTGCTTCACCATCTCCAGCCTCGGTCACATTGGCGGCACCGGCTTCACGCCGATCGTCAACGCGCCTGAAGTGGCGATCCTCGGCGTTTCGAAGGCAACCATGCAGCCGGTCTGGGATGGCAAGGCCTTCCAGCCGAAGCTGATGCTGCCGCTGTCGCTGTCCTACGATCACCGTGTGATCAACGGCGCTGCCGCCGCGCGCTTCACCAAGCGCCTGGGCGACGTGCTGGCGGATATCCGCACCCTGCTGCTGTAAGGCGGCACGCTGCCCCTCGCAAGAGGGGCAGTACCCTTTTCGAGCTGCCACGCTCGTACCTCAACCCCGCCATTTGGCGGGGCTTTTTTTTGTTCGCCGATACGGTTTTGGCGCCTGTGAGATCGAGCGCCGAAAATATCAAGGCGATCTAAGATTTCCCGCCCACCCGCCGATAACCCGTACACAGCATCACACATGGCCGCTTGCCAGCCCTCGGGACATGATGCAACCTTGCCAGATACACCGCCGACCAGGCCGTGTCACCCTCTTCAAGCGAGTCTTCGATGAAAAGCCAACCCGATGCCGCCAGCCGTGTGGCGGCCGAGGTCGTCACGCAGCTACCCGTGCCCTCGCGGCTCGGCATGCTGCGCTTCGAAAGGCTCAACGAAGCCACGTGGGCAATGCTCTACCTGGACCCTGCCTGCGAGCGCCAGTTCGGCCTGCAGGCAGGCGAACTCTGCGCGCTGATCGATTCACCCTATGCCAGCCTGATGGAGCCCGAAGCCCGTTACAGGCTGCACGATGAAATCCAGTCGCAGCTGGCCCGGCGCGGCTATTACCGGGTGCGCTACACCTTGCATGCCCCTGGCGCTTCGCTACGCCTGCTGGAGGCCGGGGAAGCCTACAGGCAACACAATCGCCAACTGCTGCGCGGCTACCTGAGCGTGCTCGACGACCCGCCCGAAGACGCTAGCGACGCAGATGCCAGCGACCTGGAATCACGCAACAGCCGCCTGCAACTGGCCCTGAAGCTCAACCAGCGTGCCCAGCAAGAACAACTTGAACACCTGGAGCGGGTGCGTGGCCAGCAAGACCTGATCCTGCGCCTGGCCCGCCAGCGCTACAGCGCGGAGAACTCGCTGCTCGAAGCCGCCGAACTGATTACCCAGAGCGCCTGCGAAATCTACAAGGTCGACAGCGCCAGCATCTGGCACCTGGAAGACCAGCGCCTGGAGCCGATCAGCGCCTGGTACCGGCACGAACAGGAACACCGCCTGCCCGAAGCCATCGATGCCAGCCGCTTTCCCGATTACCTCGACGCCCTGCACGCCAGCCGCGCCATCGACGCGCATAACGCCAGCCACGACCCGCGCACCCGCGCCCTGACCCAAAGCCTGCGGCCCGACAACAAAGCCATGCTCGATGCCAGCGTGCGTGTCGATGGCCAGGTCATCGGCGTGTTGTGCCTGGAACAGAGCGGCCAGCCGCGGGCCTGGCAGTCCGACGAAATCGCGTTTGCCGGTGAGCTGGCCGACCAGTTCGCCCAGGTCATCACCAACCACAACCGGCGCACCGCGGCCAGCGCCCTGCACCTGTTCCAGCGCGCGGTAGAACAGAGTGCCAGTGCCTTCCTGCTGGTCAACCGCGATGGCGTGGTGGAATACGTCAACCCAAGCTTTACGGCGATCACCCAGTACAGCACCGACGAAGTCCAAGGCCGCCAACTGGCCGAACTGCCGGCGCTGGAAAACCTCAGCGAGCTGCTGTTCGATTCGCCTTCCAGCCTGGCCATGGGCAACAGCTGGCAGGGCGAATTCAAGAGCCGACGCAAAAACCTCGAGCCTTACTGGGGCCAGCTGTCGATTTCCAAGGTGTACGGCGATAACCGTGAGCTGACCCACTACATCGGTATCTACGAGGATGTCACCCAGACCAAGCTGGCCCAGCAGCGTATCGAGCGCCTGGCCTACACCGACAACCTGACCAACCTGGGCAACCGCCCGGCGTTCATCCGCAGCCTCGACGAACGCTTTGCCCGCAACGACGAAAACTCGATGTGCCTGCTGCTGGTGGACATCGACAATTTCAAACGCATCAACGACAGCCTCGGCCACCAGACCGGCGACAAGCTGCTGGTGAGCCTGGCCCGCCGCCTGCGCAACAGCCTGAGCGCCGGTGGCATCCTGGCGCGTTTTGCCAGCAACGAGTTTGCCGTGCTGCTCGACGATACCCGCCTGGAAGACGGCCAGGGCGTCGCCTTGCAATTGCTGCGCACCCTCGACAAACCGATGTTCGTCGACAACCAGCTGATCAACGTCACCGCCTCGGTGGGCCTTGCCTGCGCGCCGCTGCACGGCATCGACCCGGCGAGCCTGATGAAAAACGCAGGCCTTGCCCTGCACAAGGCCAAGGCCAACGGCAAGCACCAGGTGCAGGTGTTTACCGAAGTGCTCAATGCCGAAGCCAGTTACAAGCTGTTCGTTGAAAACAACCTGCGCCGCGCCCTGACCCAGAACGAGTTGGAGGTGTTCTACCAGCCCAAGCTGTGCCTGCGCAGCGGCCGCCTGCTGGGGCTGGAAGCGCTGCTGCGCTGGAACCACCCCGAGCGCGGCATGATCCGCCCGGACCAGTTCATCAGCGTGGCCGAGGAAACCGGCCTGATCATCCCCATCGGCAAGTGGGTGGTGCGCCAGTCGTGCCGCATGAGCCAGCAGTTGCGCGAGGCCGGCATGGGCAACCTGCACGTGGCCATCAACCTGTCGCCCAAGCAGTTTTCCGACCCAGACCTTGTGGCCTCGATCAGCTCGATCCTCAAGGAAGAGGCGCTGCCGCCGCACCTGCTGGAACTGGAGCTGACCGAAGGCCTGCTGCTGGAAGCGACCGAAGACACCCACCGCCAACTCGACGAACTCAAGGCCCTGGGCCTGACCCTGGCGATGGACGATTTCGGCACGGGCTATTCGTCGTTGAGCTACCTGAAGAAGTTTCCGATCGACATCATCAAGATCGACCGCAGCTTCATCAACGAAATCCCGGACAACCAGGACGACATGGAAATCACCTCGGCGGTGGTGGCCATGGCCCACAACCTCAAGCTCAAGGTTGTGGCTGAAGGGATCGAGACCCCGGCGCAGCTGGCGTTTCTGCGCAGGCACCGGTGCGATGTGGGCCAGGGGTATCTGTTTGATCGGCCGATTCCCGGGCGTGAGCTGGCCGAACGATTGAAGCGTTATCCGCGCGGTCCAATGGCCTGACAGCAGCCTAAAGCTCGGGCACTATAGAGACCATTCGTGCCCCTTCGCGGGGCAAGCCCGCTCCCACAAGTCCGTCCATGCATTCAGCCAGAACGGTAATCCTGTGGGAGCGGGCTTGCCCCGCGAAGAGGCCAGCACCTATCTACCTGACATACAGAGGAACGGCCATGGTCCTGCGTTCGGAAATCCTGGTGAACAAAAACGTCCTGCCAACCGCGGAACAGGCCCTGCCTGGCCGCGAAACGCCAATGTCCCTGCCTGAATTTCACTACGTCTTCAAAGACACGCCCCTGCTCGGCCCGTTCTTCGAAGGTGCCATCGACTTCGCCATCTTCGGCCTGGGTTGCTTCTGGGGCGCCGAGCGCCGTTTCTGGCAGCGTGAGGGCGTGGTCAGCACCGTGGTCGGCTATGCCGGCGGCTCCACCCCCAACCCCACTTACGAAGAAGTCTGCTCGGGCCTGACCGGCCACACCGAAGTGGTGCTGGTCGTGTTCGACAAAGACAAGGTCAGCTACCGCGAGCTGCTGGCGATGTTCTGGGAACTGCACAACCCGACCCAGGGCATGCGCCAGGGCAACGACGTCGGCACCCAGTACCGCTCGGCCATCTACTGCACCAGCCCCGAGCAGCTTGAACAAGCCAAGGCCAGCCGCGATGCCTTCCAGGCCGAACTGAACAAGGCCGGTTTCGGCACGATTACCACCGAGATCGACCAGGCACCAACCGTTTACTTCGCCGAGGCCTACCACCAGCAGTACCTGGCCAAGAACCCGGACGGCTACTGCGGTATCGGCGGTACCGGTGTATGCCTGCCACCCAGCCTGCAGGGCAACTGAACCATGGCCACGATGACCCTGTTCCACTCGCCGCTGTCGCCCTTCGTGCGCAAGGTCATGGTGATGCTGCACGAGACCGGCCAGCTTGACCGCGTCACCCTGCAGCCGGTGAACATCAGCCCGGTGAGCGGCGATGAGCAGCTCAACCAGGACAACCCGATCGGCAAGATCCCGGCCCTGCGCCTGGACGACGGCACGGTGCTGCACGACAGCCGGGTGATCTGCGAATACCTCGACCTGCAACACGTCGGCCTGCCATTGCTGCCGCGTGAAGGCTCGGCGCGCTGGCGGCGCATGACCTTGGCGTCGCAGGCCGATGCAATCATGGATGCGGCAGTGTTGAGCCGCTATGAGAGCTTCCTGCGGCCTGAAGACAAGCGCTGGCAAGGTTGGCTTGAGGCGCAAGGTGACAAGATCCGCCGCAGCCTGGCCAACCTGGAGCAGGAGCACCTGGCGGAGCTGATCTCGGGCTTTGATCTGGCGGCGATTGGCGTGGCGTGCGCGCTGGGGTACCTGGATTTGCGTCAGCCTGAGTTTGGCTGGCGTGAGCGCCAACCTGGGTTGGCGGCCTGGTATGCCGAGGTGATCAAGCGGCCGTCGATGGTGGCTACAGCTCCAGTGGCCTGACCGGCCTCTTCGCGGGGCAAGCCCGCTCCCACAAACCATGCAGCGCCGCCGGCACTGTGGGAGCGGGCTTGCCCCGCGAATGGGCTGCACAGCAGCCCCAGGCCCCACCTCGGTATCACAGGAAACAACTGCCCAATCCTGCGGGCCAACCACCGCCCGATCTCTCTGTCCTCCCTCATGCCGCCCTCCCCACCCGCGCCCAATCCAGCCGCCGGGTCAGCACCATGAATACACCCAGCAAACCAAAGCACAGCAACGACCCCATCAACAGTGCATAGTCTTCTGCACTGAGCAGCCCATAAAGCATCGCGTACAACGCTGCCAGCCCCGCCGCAAACCCAACCCCACGCCCCAGGCTGTGCAACACATGGCTGAGGTAGAAGCCGATCAGCAGCACACACGCCGAAGCCGATAGCCCGTATGCCGGGCCGAAGCCAATGTGCTCGGACAACGACAGCAACAGCAGATAGAAAAACGCCAGCGCCACACCGACCAGGATGTACTGCACCGGGTGCACACTCAGGTTCTTCAGCACCTCGAACAGGAAGAACCCGGCAAAGGTCAGGGCAATGAACAGCAAGGCATACTTGATCGCCCGTTCGCTCTTCAGGTACTGGTCCACCGGATCGACAAAACTGACGCCGAAGGTGCGACCGCTGAAGTCCTCGCATTGCCCGGCAGTGGCGCACTGGCGCAGGGCATCTTCAAGGTTGGTGGCGAAGAACGACGTCTGCCAGTGCGCAGTGAAGCCTTGGGCATCGATGTCGCGGCGGCTGGGCAGGTAGCTGCCGATAAAGCTTGGGTGCGGCCAGTTGGCGCGCAGATCGACACTGCTGGTACGGCCAACCGGCAATACATGCAACTGGCCAGTGCCTTGCAGCGCCAGGTCGAAGCCGTAGCTGAACGCACGCGCCTGCAAACCATCCAGCCCTGGCAGGCTGGCATGCACGCCACCGCGCATCCAGTCGAGCCCGGTCCCGGCTTCGAACGGCAACTTACGTTCGTCGAGCATCAGCTCCAGGCCATTCTCGATGCCGCGAATGTCGCTGATACCCACTACCAGAAAGGGCGTGTCGAACCGGTAGTCTTCGTAATCCTTGTCGATACCCCAACGCTCAGGGAGTTTGAAACGGCCACTGATACGGCCTTTGGCGTGAAACAGCCTGGCCTGGTAAATGCCGCGAGATCGTAGCTCGGTATCGACACCCAGGTCGGCGTCGAAGGTTTCCGGCAGGAAGTACAGATGGCCGGCAATTGTGCTGGTCTCCTGGGTACGCTCGCCGTCCTTGTCGATCCAGCGGCGCTGGTACTTGCGATAGGGCACCACCAGCAATGGCCCACTGAGCTGCTGCTCGAAACTGGCGCTCTGGGCGATGTCCCGCACCACGCTGTCACGCAGGTTCTGGCGCTCGTCGATGAGCCCATTGATCATCAGCAGGGGGATCAGCAACAACAACATCAGCAAGGCAATCATGCCGAGCTTGAATCCAAGGGTCTTGTTCATGGGGCCTCCTTTGGCAGTGGGCGCAGTGTCTGCGCCTTGCGTGGAGGCCTTGGGGAGACTGTGTGGAGATTGAGTGTTTTTCAGCTGATACGCCGCACCGGCAGCCACAACCGTACCCGCACCCCGCCATCGACGTTATCCACTGCCAGCGAACCGCCATGCAGTTGCATCACCTCGGCCACAAAATTCAGCCCCAGCCCAGTACTCTTGCGCCCACTCCCCGGCCGCGGCAGCGAGTAAAACCGCTCACTCACCCGCCCGATGGCATACGCCGGTATCGCCTGCCCCTGGTTGAACAGGCTCAAAGCCACCCGCCCACCATCGCGCTCCAGCTCGAACAACAGCGCGCCACCGGCCGGAGTAAAGTCCAGCGCATTGTCGAGCAGGTTGGCCAATGCCTGGCGCATCAGGAACGGGTCGCACAACAACCGCAGCCCTGCCGGCACCCGCTGTCGCACTTGCAGGCCCGCCCCTTCGATGCGTGCCGCATGGGCCAGCAACAACTCGTCGACCAGCGCCGCCAACGCCACTTGCTGCTCATCTTCCAGCGCCTGCATCTGCTCGACCCGGGCCAGGTTGAGCAGGCGCTCGATCATCTGCTGCAAGCGCTCGCTCTCGCGCTCGATGTTGCTGGTAAAACGCGCCCGCTGCTCGGCCGGCATGTCGCCCTGCAGCAGCTCGGAGGCCCCGCGAATGGCCGCCAGCGGGCTTTTCAGCTCGTGGGTCAAGGTGTGCACGTAGCGCTCGACGTAGGCCTTGCCTTCCAGTTGCGTGCGCATGCGCTCCACTGCATTGGCCAGGTGCGCCAGCTCACCGCCCTTGTAATGCGGCAATGCCGCCCGCTCACCTTCGCTGACCGCCTGAGCGTAACGGGCCAGCCTGCGCAGCGAACGCGCCAGCCACCACGACAGCGCTGCGCCAATCAACAAGCCCAGGCCAATCAAGCCCAGGCCCAACGTGAGCAAACGCTGCTCGGAGCGGTCGATGTAGGGTTGCAGCGAACTGTTGGGCTTGGCCACGGTAACCACGCCGATGATCTGGCCGTCATCGATGATCGGCGCGGCCACGTGCATCACCGAGGTGCTTTCGTCATCGGCGACACTGCGCGTGGAGCGGGCGCCGTACTCGCCGCGCAGGGTGAGGTAAACGTCATTCCACTTCGAGTAATCCTTGCCCAGGCCCTCACCGCTGGAGTCGAGCAGGACTATGCCTTTGGCGTCGGTCACGTAGATGCGGTGGCTGACCTGGTTTTTCGCCAAGCCCCAGATCTGCGCGCCCGGGCTACGCGAGCCATAAGCCTTGAGCACTTCAGGCAAACGGCTTTGCCCGAGGGTGCCGGCCTTGACGTCATCGTGCAGGATTTCTGCCAGCAGGTTGGCGGTGTCTACCAGGGTTTCTTCGGACGATTGGCGCACCACCGGGCGGATCTGTTCGCGCACCGTGTTGAGCAGAAAATACCCCGCCAGCCCGACGAACAGGAAGTACACCAGGAAGATGCGGATGCCCAGGCGCATCAGGCGTGATCCGGGCTGTAGCTGTAGCCGAGGCCGCGGTGGGTCTGGATCGGCTCTGCCTCGCTGGCGATCAGGCGCAACTTGGCGCGCAGGCTCTTGATGTGGCTGTCGATGGTGCGCTCGTAGCCCACGTCCGAGGCCACGCCTAAGGCATCAAGCAACTGCTCGCGGCTGAAGACCCGCTGGGGCTGTTCCAGCAGGCATTGCAGCAGACGAAATTCATGGCGGGTCAGGCTCAGCGGCTGGTTACGGTAGCTGATCTGCATGCGCAGGGTGTCGAGTTGGAACAGCATTGCCGCTGCGGCGGGCTCAACACGTGGCGCCATGCGTTTGAGGATCGCCCGCACCCGTGCAGCCACCTCGCGCGGGCTGAAGGGTTTGACCACGTAGTCGTCGGCACCGATCTCCAGGCCCACCACCCGGTCAATTTCGCCATCACGGGCGCTGAGGAACATCACCGGCACTTCGCTGAAGCGGCGCAGTTGGCGGCAGGTTTCGAAACCACTGATATCGGGCAGGCCGATGTCGAGGATGATCAGGTCGGCCGGGCGCTGGCGCTGCTGGTCGAGGGCGGCGCTGCCCAGGGTCACCCATTCGGTGCTGTGGCCATCGGCCTGCAGGGCGTAGACCAAGGTGTCGGCAATGGCGGCTTCGTCTTCGACGATGAGGATATGGGGCATGGTGCGCGGCCTGTGCAGAGATCGATGGCGACGCACTATTGTGTAGGAGCGGCCTTGTGTCGCGAAAGGGCCGCAGAGCGGCCCCGGCAAAATCTGCAGCAACGCTGAAATCGTGGGGCCGCTTTGCGGCCCTTTCCGACCGGTCCGGCGCCCCGGCAAGGCCGCACCTACAAGGGGCCAGTCAGGTTCCAGGTCAGCAGTCTGGCTTACCAGCGGTGAACTTCTTGGCCGGGTTGACCGCCGCCTTGAATTCACGCAGTGCCTTGGAGCCGATCAACAGCGGGTAGTTGAAGCTGCTGCGGTCCACCAGGTTCACTTCTACAGTGCGCTTCACGTCACCCAGGCACAGCTCAAGGTCCACCACCGGGCGCTTGGAGATTTCCGGCGCATCGCCCTCTTCCTCTTCGTCGGCACGGCCTTTGATTTTGCTGATGCGCGACACCTTGTGCTCGTAGACCTTGCCGTCGGACTCTTTGGTCGCCAGGCGGAAGCGCACCCACTCATCGCCATCGCGGGTGAACAGCTCGATGTCCTTGGCCGACAGCGATGCGGTAAAGGCACCGGTGTCCATCTTGGCCTTCAGGGTCTCGCCAATTTCCGGCAGGCTAATGTTTTCGTAACGGCCATAAATCGTCGGCTCGGCGGCCATGACCGGCAAGGCGAACAGCGACAACAGGGCAAGCAGTGATTTCACGGGTTACGCTTCCTTGATTGCAGACAGTGCTTAGACTGCACGAGTTGAATAGGTTCGTCGTCACACGGTAATCAACACAATGTGAAACATTTGTCCTCGCCGCTGGGCATTGGACATTTGGCGTGGGCCGCATCGCTGCTTATCATTGCCGGCCGTTTTTATCTGACAACAAGAGTTTTTTTATGCGTCGCCTGCTGACCGGCATTCTCACAACCCTGCTGCTGCTGCTCAACACTGTGGTGATGATCTGCCCGCTGATGGTCTTCGCCCTGCTCAAACTGGTGCTGCCAGGCCGTGGCCGTGACTACGCCTCCGCTGCGGTGATGTGGTTTGCCGAAACCTGGTCGGAGATCGACAAGGCGATCTTCGCCCTGTGCATCCCCACCCAGTGGGACATCCGCGGCGTCGAGCGCCTGCACAAGGACACCTCGTACCTGGCCGTGAGCAACCACCAGACCTGGGTCGACATCCCCGCGCTGATCGAAAGCCTCAACCGCCGCACGCCGTTCTTCAAGTTCTTCCTCAAGAAGGAGCTGATCTGGGTGCCGCTGCTGGGCCTGGCCTGGTGGGGGCTGGATTACCCGTTCATGAAGCGCTACAGCAAGGCGTTTCTGGACAAGCACCCCGAGCTCAAGGGCAAGGACCTGGAAATCACCAAGGCCGCCTGTGAGCTGTTCAAGCGCCAGCCGGTGACTGTGGTCAATTACCTTGAAGGTACACGCTTCACTGAGGCCAAGCGCCAGGAGCAGCAGTCGCCTTACCGCTACCTGCTGAAGCCCAAAGCCGGCGGCGTCGCCTTTGTGCTGGCGGCGTTGGGTGAGCAGCTGGATGCGCTGTTGGACGTGACCATCGTCTACCCCGGCAACCAGGCGCCTGGGTTCTGGGACTTGCTCAATGGCAGCATCAGTCGGGTGATTATCGACATTCAGGTGCGTGAGCTGGACCCGGCATTGTGGGAGGGGGATTACGAGAATGACCCGGCCTTCCGGCAGACCGTGCAGGCTTGGGTGAACCAGCTGTGGTTGGAGAAGGATCAGCGGATCGAGCAGTTGCGGGCTGAAATGAGATGAGATCTCTATCGCCTGTTCCGGCCTCTTCGCGGGCAAGCCCGCTCCCACAGGATGTCCACACTTTTCGAGTGCAGTGAGATAACTGTGGGAGCGGGCTTGCCCGCGAAGAGGCCCGCACATGCACAGCACAAATCCGATTAAAACCGACGCTAATAATCAGCATAAGGATTACTTCTTTGTCACCTTCCACCTAAGTGGATAAAAATCGACCAAAGCACAATTACAAAAAATTGCCTGGATCGATCGATGGCCAACCAAACCAGCTCCAACCCCGCCCAACTTCGTCGCGTCCTGGGCCTGCCCGCCCTGGTGTTCTTCGGCCTGGTGTACATGGTCCCGCTGACCATCTTCACCACTTACGGCATCGTCACCGAACTCACCGGTGGCCGCACCGCAGGCGCCTACCTGGTCACCCTGGTGGCCATGTTGTTCACCGCCGCGTCCTACAGCTTCATGGTCAAACGCTTCCCGGTCGCGGGTTCGGCGTATTCCTATACCAACATGGCCTTTTGCCAGAACGTTGGTTTCCTGGCGGGCTGGTCGCTGCTGCTCGATTACTTGTTCCTGCCAATGATCAACTACCTGCTGATCGGCCTGTTTCTCAACATCGCCTTCCCAGCGGTGCCCGCCTGGGCCTTCGTGCTCGCCTCCATCGCCCTGGTGACCGTGCTCAACGTGGTCGGCATCAACTCGGTGGCTAAGACCAGCAACCTGATCGTCGGCGCGCAGATCGTGTTCATCGGTGTGTTCGTGGCGTTGTCCTGCCAGACCCTGGCCGGCCAACCGGTAGACCTGCTCTCGCCGCTGATGGGTGACGGCTCCCAACCTGGCTTCGGCCCGCTGATGGCGGGTGCTGCAGTGCTGTGCCTGTCCTTCCTTGGCTTCGATGCCGTCTCGACCCTGGCCGAGGAATGCCGCGATGCCCGCCGCGATGTGCCACGGGCAATCATCCTCACCACGCTGTTTGCCGGAGTGCTGTTCACCGCGCTGGCCTACGTCAGCCAGCTGGTGCTGCCAGGCAGCACCTTTGCCAATGCCGATGCGGCAGCCAACGAGGTGATGTTCAAGGCAGGCGGGCAATTCCTGGCCAACTTCTTCACCGCAGCGTTCGTTGCCGGCAGCCTGGGTTCAGCACTGGCCTCGCAGGCGGCGGTGTCGCGCATTCTGTTCACCATGGGCCGTGACAACGTGCTACCACGCCGTAGCTTCGCTTACCTGTCACCGCGCTTTGGTACGCCGGTGTTCGCCATTTTGCTGGTGTCGGCGTTCTCGCTGCTGGCGCTGGTGATCGACCTGTCCACCCTCGCTTCGCTGATCAGTTTCGGCGCGCTGGTGGCGTTCTCGGCGGTGAACCTGGCAGTGGTGAAGACCCACCTGATGGACGATGCCAGCCAGCGTAATGCCAAGGGGTTGTTGAGTTATGGCGTGGTGCCGCTGGTGGGGTTGGGGCTGACACTGTGGCTGTGGACCAGCCTGTCGGCGCTGACGTTGGTGATTGGGTTGTGCTGGTTTGCGCTGGGGCTGGCGTATCTTGCCGTTCTGACTGCCGGCTTCCGTCGTCCGGTTCTACTGACGGACTTCTCCGAGGCGGGCTGAGGTCCGCCGCAAGTACTGACAATTCTGCCAGTTGTGCGTGGCCTCGCGAAGACAAAGACTTACGTAACACCGTCTTTTGCGAGGTACCCGCCATTGAGAACAGCCGCCCTGGCCTACACCCCATACGGATACATCGACAGTCAAGCTTGGTTGGCCACCCTGCTTGGCTTCAATGGCGAAAAGAACGATCCGCTCACCAGCATCTACCCATTAGGACAAGGTTACCGTAGCTACAGTCCAACCCTGATGCGCTTCCATAAGCCCGATAACCTCAGCCCCTTTGGGCAGGGCGGATATAACACTTACGCATACTGCAACTGTGATCCGATCAATTTCTGGGATGACACAGGTCATGCGCGAACATTTGCTCAGCTACGGAAGTTCTGGGTTGAACATAGCCAGTCGGCCCAATCCTCAACTACCCGGTTGATACGAGCGCCAAAAAAGAAAGTGACATTTAACAGAAAGATAACTGGCCGTATCTATCCGGGCGAACACGACGTACAGACAGGCAGGCTTATTGAAGAAAAACAGTCATTACAAGTTTACATTCACAAGTTCACTCAGCGCGTAAAACGAAAAACAGAAGACTTCAATTTTCTCATGGAGCCATCGACGCCTGACCTCGCGAAAAGTTTTGGCATCAGTGAGAAAAGATACCAGACTTCGCTGGAGGCACTCGCCACATGGCTTGACGACGCGCAAGATCGGTTGAAAAACCTTAACTCCACACTCAGAAGCTATCGAGTCTAATGGTCAAGCATGAGGAATATCTGATGAGTCGTGCGTCGCTTCGCGCTTATACACCTTATGGGCATTTTCACTATAGCCTTTCAAATCAGCAACTGCTCGGCTTCAATGGCGAACTGCTAGAAAGGCACTCTGGAACGTACCTGCTTGGCAATGGCTATCGTCCGTACAACCCGATAATCATGCGATTCCTTGCGCCTGACAGCTGGAGCCCGTTCGGCAAGGGGGGGCTGAATGCCTATGGCTATTGCGCAGGAGACTCCATTAACAATGTAGATCCAGATGGGCATGCTGTTGTCAATCGATTACGCCGCCACGCCGCCATACTGACGCCCGATGTTCCTCCCCCCCAAACGGCCCAGCATCTCAATCGCTCCCTCAACAGGCAGGGCTTGCAGACCGGACGCAGCGATCCGCTCACTCCTCCACCGCAAATTCAGCAGCCACGCGCCAATAGAAACCCACTGGCAAACGGTGGTCGAATGCCGTTTGAAGACCGGAGAAATCCAAGCGTGCCATTGAGTGAGGTCGTAACTCTGGCCAAAGAACTGGCGGGGGCGAAGCGGTCCCTTGCAGATGCTCCAGCGTTTCTGACATACGTGCATGAACCGAAAATGCGTGCCAATTACCTTGCGAATCTCGCCAGCATCCGTAGTGAAGTGCCAAAACAGCAAGATCGATTGAACGTGGCGATGGTCAGGTGGTTCCACTCCTGACCAACCCCATGTCCAGCCCAATCAAACCGATGGCGTATTCACTGGCGCCGGCGTGGTCCACAGGCTCCCCAGGTTCTGCAGCAACGACCCGGCGATGCCCTGCTGGCCCAGGTACTGCAGAATCAGAGGGGCAAACTGGCCGATCATCCCGGTGTCCATCCCCAGCGCCTTGAACGCAGTGTCCAGGTCGTTGCGGTTCTCGACGTTGTTGCCCAGGGCATTGCTCAGCGCCGACTGGCTTTCGCTGTTCTTGCCCAGCAAATCGCCCAGCCCGCTCAACCCGCCGAGTGCGTTGGCACCCGACAGCAGGTCCAGCCCAGGCACGGCTTTGGTCAGCTGGCCATAGTCGTCAGAACTCAGGTTATTACGCGCCAAGCCCAACATCGCCCCCGCCCCGCCCACGGCCTGTTCCGGGGTGATCTTCAGTTCACTGCCCAACGTGTTGAGCAAATTGGCCTGCGCCTCAGGCGCCTGCACCTGGCCCTGTTGTTTCTGGTTTTGCATGGCAGACACGGCATTGGCGGCATCGCTGAGGTTGAAGGCGAACACCGGGCTTGCGGCCAGGGTCATCAGGGTTGCAAGGGTGAATGCTTTCATTGAGAGGGACCTCGTGGGCCGGGATGGCTGCGGAAACGAATGGTTTGACTAAAAAAACCAACCTTTGTTCCGAGCCGATCACAAGCGCATGTCGCCGGTCATCGATAAGCGCTGCGCGACGGCAGGCTGCGGTGGAGGTACTTAAGAAAGCACATATACCAATTGGAGCATTTCAAATCCCTAGTATTTTTACCAGTTGCTAGTCGATTCTTCGGCAGTCATGCTTGAGACGTTCACCTCATCCAGCAGAAGTCCTGCCAATTAATCGGCCATGTATCTCACCATTGGAAGTATTCGCATGCTTACCAGACCCAGCACTAGAAAATTTCTCTATCAAAATGGCGAACTTAGCACCATTATAACCAATGAGGAAAGTCTAATACTTTTTCGCCACATGGCCAAGTTGCTTTCCGAGCGGAGCACAACCCATGGACAAGCGCTTACAGCAGGCAATCAAAGCAACTCCATACTGATTACAAAAAGCGCCGAAAAACAAGAAGCACGCGCCTACTCTCCATACGGATACGAACCCTATTTTCACACAGCATTCACAACGACAGGTTTTAACGGGAAACCAATCGAGAATTTCTTAGAAGGTTACATGCTCGGTAACGGTCATAGGTTATTCAAACCAGAGACCATGCGCTTTTACTCTCCCGATGAAATCAGCCCTTTCGGCGCTGGTGGACTTAACGCTTACGCCTACTGCTCGGGAGACCCGATAAACTTCCTCGACCCATCAGGTCGTTCTAGAGCAACCACCCTTTACAAGTCTCTAAAAAACATCTTCCCCACGCCAACAAAAAAAATGTAGGCGAACAAGGTCATTATGACTATATCACCTCGCCTCCCAGCTATGCGAAGGTACTCTCCGAGCACCCCAGCGAGCTTTCTACTGCTAAAGCTTTCCTCCGCGAGGATCTAGTCTCGCAAACAAAAATATTTGAATTCCACAAAAATGAAAAATCAGCATACCTCCAGGCCGCCTTCAACGAACATAAGAAGACGAAAAAACTCTTCCAAATGCCTAGTACAAAAAAATTACACAAAAAAACTGAGAACGAATTTAGAGCACAATACAAACACCACAAAGAACTGGAAGATAATGCCCTCGGGAAAATTGATCAGATCAAAACCTCGCTCGCACGGATCAGAACCGCAGAAAGCTAGAAAACAGCGACGTGCGGCGACGCCCCAACTGCCGCACGAACTCTTGCGACTTGTCTTCATACTCGGCTCAAGCGAGGCTGAGGCATGCAACTGGCGCAGAACCGCACCTAAATGAAAAGCCCCTCGACAGGAGGGGCTCTTCTTACTCAACGATGCTTACGCAGCACCCCACATCTTGTGCGGGTCGATCACAAACTTCTTCGGCACCCCTGCATCAAACTCGCCATACCCTTCCGGCGCCTGATCCAGGTTGATCACCTGCACGCCCACCACTTCAGCGATGTTGATCCGATCCCACATGATCGCCTGCATCAGCTGGCGGTTGTACTTCATGGTCGGGGTCTGGCCGGTGTGGAAGCTGTGCGACTTCGCCCAGCCCAGGCCGAAGCGGATGCTCAACGCGCCGATCTTGGCGGCGGCGTCGGAGGCGCCCGGGTCTTCAGTCACGTACAGGCCCGGGATACCGATACTGCCGGCGACGCGGGTAACCTGCATCAGCGAGTTCAGCACGGTGGCCGGGGCTTCATGCTTGGCGCCTTCGTGGCCGTGGCCGCGGGCCTCGAAACCGACAGCATCCACCGCGCAATCCACTTCTGGCTCGCCGAGGATGTCGATGATCTGCTCGTGCAGCGGGGTGTCCTTGGACAGGTCCACTACTTCGAAGCCCTGGGACTTGGCGTGTGCCAGGCGGGCCTGGTTGAGGTCACCCACGATCACGCAGGCGGCGCCCAGCAGACGCGCCGAGGCAGCAGCGGCCAGACCAACCGGGCCAGCACCCGCGACGTAAACGGTGCTGCCTGGGCCAACGCCCGCAGTCACGGCGCCGTGGTAGCCAGTCGGCAGAATGTCGGACAGGCAGGTCAGGTCACGGATCTTCTCCATGGCCTTGTCGCGATCCGGCAGTTTCAGCAGGTTGAAGTCAGCGTACGGCACCAGCACATATTCGGCCTGGCCACCGGTCCAGTCGCCCATGTCGACGTAACCGTAGGCACCGCCAGCGCGGGCCGGGTTGACGGTGAGGCAGACACCGGTGTGCATCTCTTTGCACGAGCGGCAGCGGCCGCAGGCAACGTTGAACGGTACCGACACCAGGTCGCCTTTTTTCAGGCGTTCGACATCACGTCCCAACTCGACGATTTCACCGGTGATTTCGTGGCCCAGAACCAGGCCGACCTGGGCAGTGGTGCGGCCGCGGACCATGTGCTGGTCGGAGCCGCAGATGTTGGTGGAGACCACCTTGAGAATGACGCCGTGTTCGATCTTCTTGCCGCGCGGGTCCTGCATTTTCGGGTAGTCGATCTTCTGCACCTCGACCTTGCCGGCGCCGAGATATACCACTCCACGATTGCCAGACATGCTCTTACCTCGCTTGATTATTATGTATGCAGCATTGGTTGAAGCGCCGCCATCCATGGGCGGCATGTGTTACTGGAATGCAGGGAATTGTGGGCCTGATGGGGCGGGGGGCAGTGACTGGAAACGACAGAAAGATGCCTTTTTACGGCAGGGAAAAATGTGTTGGGCCATTCGCGGGCAAGCCCGCGAAGAGGCCGGAACAGACTGTCAGAGAACGACAGTCCTGTTGGCGTTCAGGAACACCCGCCGCTCAATGTGATACCCCACCGCCCGCGCCAAGGTCAGGCACTCGATATCCCGCCCCTTGGCAATCAGGTCCTCGGGATAATGGCTGTGATCCACCACCTCGACCCCCTGGGCAATGATCGGCCCTTCATCCAGGTCGTTGTTGATGTAGTGCGCCGTAGCGCCAACCATCTTCACGCCCTTGTTGTACGCCTGGTGGTAAGGCTTGGCGCCCTTGAACCCCGGCAACAGCGAGTGGTGAATATTGATCGCCCAACCGTCCAGGCGCCGGCACAACTCGGGCGACAACACCTGCATGTAACGGGCAAGGATGACCAGTTCAGCGCCAGTCTCCTCGATCACTTGCAGCACCTTACGCTCTTGCCCGGCCTTGTCGTTGGGGTCGAGGGCAAAATGGTAGTAGGGAATCTTGTGCCAGTGCGCCAAGGGTTCGAGGTCTGGGTGGTTGGACACCACCGCAACCACGTCCATGCTCAGTTGCCCGATGCGCTGGCGATACAGCAGGTCGTTCAGGCAGTGGTCGGCCTTGGACACCATGATCACTACCTTGGGGCGATGATTCGGCGCGGTCAGCTCGAAAGCCATGCCAAACGCATCACTGCGTTCGGCGAGGCCGGCACGAAAGCCGACCTCATCAAAATCGTCCGGCTGGCGGAACTCGACGCGAATGAAGAAGCGCCCCGACTGCCGGTCATCGAAGGAGTGGTGCTCCGTCACGTAGCAGCGCTGCTCGAAGAGGTAACGCGTCACCACGTCGACGGTACCGAGCATGCTCGGGCAGTCGGCGGTGAGAATCCAGGTATCCGGTGCCCGACTCATGTTCTGCTCTCCTTAGGCCTCGATGCTCAGGCCGAACTCGGCCGAAGCGTCCTGCAGCCACAGCCACCAGTAGTCGGCGAAGCTGCGGCGAATCACCAGTTCCCAGGTGTCTTCGGCGGTGCGGCGGATCACCAGTTGCGACTTGGCGAACACGGTGCCGACGGCCTTGCCCACTGGGAAGTTGTTTGGGTGAACATCATAGCTGGTGGACTTCATCAGCACTTCACGCACGTTCGGGCCGCGCAGTTCCAGCAGGCTTTGCCCGCCGCTGACGTTAACTACCTGGATGTGCTGGCCTTCAAGGGCCGCGCGCAGTTTTTGCTCAACGGCAAACTCCTGGCCGCCTGGGACGATCAGCAGCCACTCGTCGGGGCCCATCCACTGCAGCGACATGTCGCTGTTGGCAACCACGGTCAGGGCCACCGGCAGCTCCAGGCCCAAGGCCTTGTGCACGCCTGCGGCGAATTCCGGATTGTGGCCGTCGCCACGCAGGGTCAGGTGACCGAGGAGTTTTTTCTCACGCAGGGTCACGCCTGCGTTCTTGCGGCCTTTGCCAACCAGGCTGGCCAGGTCGGCATGGTGCAGCGGCGACTGAGCCTTGGCTTCGGCGCCGGGGTTTTGCTGGAAGACGTTGATAGCGCTCATTTCTTACCTGCCTTGAATTCTGTTGTCCGTAAGACCGGAGGTCAGATGCAATGCCCGAATGCTAGCTGTGGCCTGTGGGAGCGGGCTTGTCCCGCGAAGAGGGCGGTGAAGCCACCATCGCATTCGCGGGGCAAGCCCGCTCCCACAGGGCTTGCATTTCAAGCAGACCTATCTCAGGGCCTTAAACGTTCTGCCGCTCACCCTTCGGATCGAAGAACACCGAAGACACGATTTCCGCCTCGATCACGCTGCCGTCGGCCTGCGGCGAGTACACACGCTCGCCCATGCGCTTGAGGCCGCCTTTGACCACACCCATGGCGAACGAATAGCCCAGGGAGTTGGAGGCATAGCTGGAGGTGACGTGGCCGACCATGTCCATCGGGATCGGTTGCTTGGGGTCGAACACCAGTTGCGCGCCCTCAGGCAGCCACTGGGTCGGGTCCACAGGCTTCAGGCCGACCAGCTGCTTGCGGTTGTCGCGCAGGCAGTCTTCGCGGTTCATGCCACGCAGGCCGATCCACGAGAACGGCTTGTTGCGGCCCACACACCAGCTCATGTTCAGGTCGTCCGGGTTCATCGAGCCGTCAGTGTCCTGGCCCACGATGATGAAGCCCTTCTCGGCACGCAGCACGTGCATGGTCTCGGTGCCATACGGGGTCAGGTTGTATTGCTTGCCCGCCTCGATGATCTTTTCCAGCACGCCCATGGCGTAGTTGGCCTGAACGTTCACTTCGTACGACAGCTCACCGGTGAACGAGATGCGGAACACACGGGCCGGTACGCCAGCGACGGTGCCTTCCTTCCAGGTCATGAACGGGAAGGCGTCCTTGTCCAGGTCGATGTCGTCGGTCAGCGCGCTCAGCAGCTTGCGGCTGTTGGGGCCGGACAGGGTCATGGTCGCCCAGTGGTCGGTGACCGAGGTGAAGTACACCTTCATCTCTGGCCATTCGGTCTGGTGGTACAGCTCCAGCCACTGCAGCACGCGGGCGGCGCCGCCGGTGGTGGTGGTCATATAGAAGTGGTTGTCGCCGACGCAGGCGGTCACGCCGTCGTCGAAGACCATGCCGTCTTCCTTGCACATCAGGCCGTAGCGGGCCTTGCCCACGTCGAGCTTGGTCCAGGCGTTGCTGTAGATGCGGTTGAGGAACTCACGCGCGTCCGGGCCCTGGATGTCGATCTTGCCCAGGGTCGAGGCGTCGAGCAGGCCGACGCTGTCACGCACGGCCTTGCACTCGCGGGCCACGGCGGTGTGGATGTCTTCACCGGCTTTCGGGAAGTACCAAGGGCGCTTCCACTGGCCGACGTCCTCGAACTCGGCGCCGTTCTTCACGTGCCAGCCATGCAGCGCGGTGAAGCGTACGGGCTCGAACAGGTGACCACAGTGGCGGCCCGCTACTGCACCGAAGGTTACCGGTGTGTAGTTGGGGCGGAACATGGTGGTGCCCATTTCCGGAATGGTGATGCCGATCGAACGGGCGGCGATGGCCAGGCCGTTGATGTTGCCCAGTTTGCCCTGGTCGGTACCGAAGCCCAGCGCGGTGTAGCGTTTGACGTGTTCGACCGAC
Source organism: Pseudomonas sp. E1MeOHC2 (assembly GCF_058745025.1). Classification (NCBI taxonomy): domain Bacteria; kingdom Pseudomonadati; phylum Pseudomonadota; class Gammaproteobacteria; order Pseudomonadales; family Pseudomonadaceae; genus Pseudomonas; species Pseudomonas sp. E1MeOHC2. The sequence goes on along the minus strand of NZ_CP196675.1, from coordinate 2,775,757 downwards.
TCGAAACCTTCACGGGTGGCCAGCTCGATACCGGCAGCGGTCACGTCGTTCTGTTGGTCGACGAACTGCTTCGGCCCTTTGCTGCCCTTGTCGTGCGGCACCTGGAACAGTGCCACGGTGGCTTCTTCCTTACGCGCCACGGTTTTCGGCAAGGTGCCGGTGCTGGCCTTGAAACCGGCTTCAGTGGCTGCGCGAACGCCGCCTTCAAAGCCATCGGCAATCACGTCGCCGAGGGCGTAGACGCCATGGATACCACCGACGCAAACGCGTTTTTGCGGGGCATCGCCCGGCACGAAGCCGAGGATGTCATCGCGCCATACCGGGCGACCGCCCAGGTGCGATGCCAGGTGGACGATCGGGCTGTAACCACCGGAGCTGGCGATCAGGTCGCACTCAAGGGTTTCGCCTGGGCTGGTGACTTTATGGGCCTGCACGTCGATGGCGGCCACGCGGGCGCCGGTCACGTGCTTGCTGCCTTTGGCCTCGACCACGGCGCTGGAGGTGAGGATGCGGATGCCCTTGGCACGTGCTTCTTCAACCAGCGAGCCACGTGGATTGTGGCGAGCGTCGGCGATGGCGACCACTTGCAGGCCTGCGTCGTGCCAGTCCAGCGCGGCGCGGTAGGCGTGGTCGTTGTTGGTCGACAGCACCAGCTTGCGGCCTGGGGCCACGCCGTAACGGCGCACGTAGGTAGACACAGCACCGGCCAGCATGTTGCCCGGCACGTCGTTGTTGCCGTACACCAGCGGGCGCTCGTGGGCGCCAGCGGCCAGTACCACACGGCCGGCACGCACACGGTGCACGCGGTGACGCACCTGGCCGATCGGCGCGCGGTCGCCGAGGTGGTCGGTAAGGCGCTCGTGGATGGTCAGGAAGTTGTGGTCGTGGTAGCCGTTGACCGTGGCGCGAGGCAGCAGGGTTACTTCAGGCAGGCTTTCCAGCTCTTTGACTACGGCATTCACCCAGTCAGCGGCAGGCTTGCCGTCGAGGGTTTCGCGGGTGTCGAGCAGGCTGCCACCGAACTCTTCCTGTTCATCGGCGAGGATCACGCGGGCGCCGCTGCGGGCTGCTGCCAGGGCGGCGGCCAGGCCAGCAGGGCCGGCGCCGACAATCAGCACGTCGCAGTGCTGGTTCATGTAGTCGTAGCTGTCCGGGTCGTTCTGCAGCGGCGCACGGCCAAGGCCTGCCGCTTTACGGATGTACTTCTCGTAAGTCATCCAGAACGATTTCGGGTACATGAAGGTTTTGTAGTAGAAGCCCGGCGGCATCATGCTGCCGCCGACCTTGCCGAGGATGCCCATGACGTCGTTGTTGACGTTCGGCCAGCCGTTGGTGCTGGTGGCGACCAGGCCTGCGTACAGCGCCTGCTGGGTGGCACGCACGTTGGGGATCTGGGTGGCTTCGCTGGAGCCGATCTGCAGGATGGCGTTCGGCTCTTCGGTACCGGCGGCGATGATGCCGCGCGGGCGCGAGTACTTGAAGCTACGGCCAACGATGTCGACGCCGTTGGCCAGCAGCGCGGCGGCCAGGCTGTCACCGGCATAACCTTGGTAGGTCTTGCCGTTGAAGGTGAAGTTCAGGACCTTGCTGCGGTCGATACGGCCGCCGCTGGCGAGGCGATAGGTCTGGCTCATACTTTTTCCCCTTGGCCTTTGACGGTCGACGGTGCGCTGTTTTGCTTGCCGTTGGCGGTCACCTGCGGCTTCTCGCCAATCTTGTAGGTTTCCAGAATCTCGTAGGTCACGGTGTCGCGGGTGACGTTGAAGTACTGACGGCAGCCGGCAACGTGGTCCCACAGTTCATGGTGAATACCGCGCGGGTTGTCGCGGAAGAACATGTAGGTACCCCACTCCTCGTCGGAGCAGGCAGCAGGGTCCAGCGGGCGGGCGATGTGCGCCTGGCCAGAGGCGTGGAACTCTTCTTCGGAGCGCAGCTCGCCGCAGTGGGGACAAAAAATATGCAACATGACGGTGTCTCCGGTTAGTGGGCGACGGCGGCGGCGCCGTGTTCGTCGATCAGTGCGCCGTTGTAGAAACGGTCCATGGAGAACGGCGCAGCCAGCGGGTGCATCTCGCCTTTGGCCAGGCTTGCGGCAAAGACGTTGCCCGAGCCCGGGGTCGCCTTGAAGCCGCCGGTGCCCCAGCCGCAGTTGAAGAACATGTTCTTGACCGGGGTCTTGGAGATGATCGGGCAAGCGTCCGGCGAGGTGTCGACGATGCCGCCCCACTGGCGGTTCATGCGCACGCGCGAGAGGTTGGGGAACATCTCGACGATGGCCTGCAGGGTGTGCTCGATCACCGGGTACGAACCGCGTTGGCCGTAGCCGACCCAGCCGTCGATACCGGCACCGATCACCAGGTCGCCCTTGTCGGACTGGCTGATGTAGCCGTGCACGGCGTTGGACATGATCACGCTGTCGATGATCGGCTTGATCGGCTCGGACACCAATGCTTGCAACGGGTGCGATTCCAGCGGCAGGCGGAAGCCGGCCAGTTTGGCCATGTGCCCGGAGTTACCGGCGGTGACCACGCCGACGCGCTTGGCGCCGATGAAGCCTTTGTTGGTTTCGACACCGATGACCGCGCCGTTTTCCTTGCGGAAACCGATCACTTCGGTCTGCTGGATCAGGTCCACGCCCAGGGCGTCGGCGGCACGGGCGTAACCCCAGGCCACGGCGTCGTGACGGGCAACACCACCACGGCGCTGAACGGTCGCGCCGAGGATCGGATAACGGGTGTTCTTCGAGCAGTCCAGGTACGGGATTTCGGCCGCGACCTGGGCGGTGTTCAGCAGTTCGCCATCGACGCCATTGAGGCGGTTGGCGCTGACACGGCGCTCGGAGTCACGAATGTCCTGCAGGGTGTGGCACAGGTTGTAGACGCCGCGCTGGGAGAACATCACGTTGTAGTTGATGTCCTGAGACAGGCCCTCCCACAGCTTCATGGCGTGTTCGTACAACTGCGCCGATTCGTCCCACAGGTAGTTGGAGCGCACGATGGTGGTGTTACGGGCGGTGTTGCCGCCGCCCAGGTAACCCTTCTCGATCACTGCAACGTTGGTGATGCCGTGTTCCTTGGCCAGGTAGTAGGCCGTGGCCAGGCCATGGCCGCCACCGCCGACGATGACCACGTCGTAGACCTTTTTAGGGGTCGGCGTGCGCCACATGCGCTGCCAGTTTTCGTGGTGGCTGAGGGAGTGTTTGAAGAGGCCGAAGCCCGAGTAGCGTTGCATGGTCGTTTACTCCACTCAGCGGTAAACAGGGAAGTCTGCGCACAGCGCCGCGACGTTCTTCGCCACATCGGCTTCGACGTCAGCGTCACCGAGGTTGTCGAGGATGTCGCAGATCCAGCCGGCCAGGGCCACACACTGGGCGACCTTGAAGCCGCGAGTGGTGACGGCCGGGGTGCCGATGCGCAGGCCCGAGGTGACGAACGGCGACTGCGGGTCGTTCGGCACGGCGTTCTTGTTGACGGTGATGTGCGCGCGGCCAAGGGCGGCGTCGGCATCTTTACCGGTGAGGCCCTGGCGGATCAGGCTGACCAGGAACAGGTGGTTGTCGGTACCACCGGAAACCACGTCGTAGCCGCGGTCAATGAACACCTGGGCCATGGCCTGGGCGTTTTCGATCACTTGTTGCTGGTAAGCCTTGAAGCCAGGCTCCAGCGCTTCCTTGAAGCACACGGCCTTGGCGGCGATGACGTGCATCAGCGGGCCGCCCTGGGCGCCCGGGAAGACTGCGGCGTTGAGCTTTTTCTCGATCTCTTCGTTGGACTTGGCCAGGATCAGGCCGCCACGCGGACCACGCAGGGTCTTGTGGGTGGTGGTGGTGACCACATCGGCGAACGGGATCGGGTTCGGGTACAGGCCAGCGGCAACCAGGCCGGCAACGTGGGCCATGTCGACGAACAGCAGCGCACCGACCTTGTCGGCAATGGCGCGGAAGCGTGGGAAGTCGAGGGTCTTGGAGTAGGCCGAGAAGCCGGCCACGATCATTTTCGGTTTGTGCTCGACCGCCAGGCGCTCGACTTCGTCGTAGTCGATCAGGCCGGTGTCGGTGTTGATGCCGTACTGCACAGCGTTGTACAGCTTGCCCGAAGACGACACTTTGGCGCCGTGGGTCAGGTGGCCGCCGTGGGCCAGGCTCATGCCCAGGATGGTGTCACCGGCCTGCAGCAGGGCCAGGTAGACCGCGCCGTTGGCGGAAGAACCGGAGTGCGGCTGGACGTTGGCGTAGTCAGCACCGAACAGCTGCTTGGCGCGCTCGATGGCCAGTGCCTCGACCTTGTCCACGTGCTCGCAGCCACCGTAGTAGCGCTTGCCTGGGTAGCCTTCGGCGTACTTGTTGGTCAGGCCGCTGCCTTGGGCCTGCATGACGCGCTTGCTGGTGTAGTTCTCCGAGGCGATCAGTTCGATGTGATCTTCCTGGCGCTGTTCTTCGGCATTCATCGCCGCCAGCAGTGCGTCGTCGTAACCCTGGATCTGGTCTTGCTTGCTGAACATCGTGTATCTCCCGGCAGCGATCGTTTTTTGTCGTGGGGCACTGTGGCCCTTTATGGCGATGTTATGACTGGCGGGGTCGGGTCAGATGCCTGCGCACGCCTTGCAATGGCGCGTTTACGACATTGGCATTTGTGTTGTGCATGCCGGCCTCTTCGCGGGGCAAGCCCGCTCCCACAATGGCCGCGTGCACAGGGCCACTGTGGGAGCGGGCTTGCCCCGCGAAGAGGCCGGCATGCACAACGCATAAGTGGAGGTTGCACAGTTGTATAGGCAACTGCTGAATCGATGGTTTAGAGTGCTGATCTGCGTCGTTCACAGGACCGTGCCATGACAGATAAGAGCCAACAATTCGCCAGCGACAACTATTCCGGCATCTGCCCCGAAGCCTGGGCCGCGATGGAGAAAGCCAACCACGGCCACGACCGCGCTTACGGCGACGACCAGTGGACCGAGCGTGCCTCGGAATACTTTCGCAACCTGTTCGAAACCGACTGCGAGGTGTTCTTCGCCTTCAACGGCACCGCCGCCAACTCCCTGGCCCTGGCCTCGTTGTGCCAGAGCTACCACAGCGTGATCTGCTCCGAGACCGCCCACGTCGAAACCGACGAATGCGGCGCGCCGGAGTTCTTCTCTAACGGCTCCAAGCTGCTGACTGCGCCCAGCGTCAACGGCAAGCTGACGCCACAATCGATCCGCGAAGTGGCGCTCAAGCGCCAGGACATCCACTACCCCAAGCCACGCGTCGTCACCCTCACCCAGGCCACCGAAGTGGGCACCGTGTACCGCCCCGACGAGCTCAGGGCGATCAGTGCCACCTGCAAGGAGCTGGGCCTGAACCTGCACATGGACGGGGCACGCTTTACCAATGCCTGCGCGTTCCTCGGTTGCAGCCCGGCCGAGCTGACCTGGAAGGCCGGTGTCGATGTGCTGTGTTTTGGCGGCACCAAGAACGGCATGGCGGTGGGTGAGGCGATCCTGTTCTTCAATCGCCAGCTGGCGGAAGATTTCGACTACCGCTGCAAGCAGGCCGGGCAGTTGGCGTCGAAGATGCGTTTCTTGTCCGCGCCCTGGGTCGGGCTGCTGGAAGACGGCGCCTGGCTGCGCCATGGCAACCACGCCAACCACTGTGCGCAGTTGCTGGCATCGTTGGTCAGTGACTTGCCGGGGGTGGAGCTGATGTTCCCGGTGGAAGCCAACGGGGTGTTCCTGCAGATGCCGGAGCCAGCGATTGAAGCGCTGCGTGGCAGGGGCTGGCGGTTCTATACCTTCATTGGTAGTGGTGGGGCGCGGTTCATGTGTTCGTGGGATACCGAGGAAGCGCGGGTGCGGGAACTGGCGGCGGATATCCGCTCGATCATCACTGCCTGACAGATCGCATTCGCGGGCAAGCCCGCTCCCACAGGGTTGTGCATGCCCCTGTAGGGGCGGGCTTGCCCGCGAATGCGATGGCAGCAGCTCCAGCGATCTAAAGCCTGAACCCACTCATCTGCCGCGCCAGGTCATCAGCCAAGCCACGCAACGCCTGACACTCCTCCCGGCACCCCTGCACCTCCGCCGCCGTTTCCCGGGCCAGGTCGGAAATCCCCTGCACAGTCCGGTTGATCTCCTCAGTCACCGCCGATTGCTCTTCAGTCGCTGTAGCCACTTGGTGGTTCATGTCGCTGATGTGCTCGACCTGATCGGTAATCGCCCCCAACGAGGCCCCGGTACGCTGGCTCGACTCAACGCCACAGCCCGTCGCCTGCTGCCCGGCCTGCATCGACGTCACCGCTGAACCGGCCCCTTGCTTTAGGCGCTGGATCATTTGCTGCACTTCATCCGTGGACAACTGGGTTCGCCGCGCCAGGGTACGTACTTCATCGGCAACCACGGCAAAGCCACGCCCCATCTCCCCTGCCCGCGCCGCCTCGATGGCAGCATTCAACGCCAAGAGGTTGGTTTGCTCGGAAATACTGCGGATCACCGCCAATACTTCATCGATCGAGGCGACTTCATCGGCCAACTGCGCTACCGCATCCGCAGCCTTGCCGATGTCACCCGACATACCTTCGATACCCTGGATCGAGCGCCGAACCACATCACGCGCCTGCAAGGCTTCGTCGCGCGCCGACTGTGAAGCCTCGGCTGCATTGCCGGCATTGCGGGCAATGTCCTGCACCGTCAGCCCCATTTCGTGGACGGCGGTGGCAACCATCTCGGTCATTTCTTGCTGCCGCCCCGAGCGTTCAGCTGTGTTGTCCACCACCTGAGTGACCTGTTCAACGGCCAGGTGCAACCGCTCGGTCGTGCGCAGCACTTCACCGATCAACCCGCGCTGGCTGTCGAGAAAACGGTTGAAGCCGCGGGCCAGGTCGCCTAATTCGTCCTGGCGGGAATCATCCAGGCGATGGCTGAGGTCACCCGCGCCACTGCCAATCTGCACCAGCGCAGCGGTAACGCGGCGGATAGGCCGCACCAGTCCACGCGCCAGCAATACCACCAACAGCAGCGACAGCAGCGCGACGCCACCACCGATCAAGGTGGTCAGCCAAACCGCCTGGTGCATCTGCGCAAAGATCTCGGCCTCAGGCACCTCGGCGACCAGGGTCCAGTTCAGGTCGCGCAGCGGCAGGCCCAACGCCAGGTAGTCTTCGCCATCGCGCTGGAAGCGGCTGGTGCGCAGGCCCTGGTCGCCACTCATGACCGCCTTCGCCGCGTGCGCATCGAGCTGTTCGACGAGCTGGCGCTTGCCGCTGAAGGCATTGTCCGGGTGCACCTGGATCAGGCCATCGTTGCGCACCAGAAACACCTTGCCGTGCTCGCCAAAGCTGAAGTCATGGATCAGTTTCGACAGTTGGGTCATGCGCAGGCCCATGCCGGCCACGCCCACCAGCTTGCCGTCCTTTTCCACGCGGTAGTCGATGAACAGCGCCAGCTCGCCGGTGGCGCCGTCGATATCGATATTGATCAGGCGCTCGGCGCCGCTGTCGATGTAGCCGTAAAACCACTTGTCCTTGGGGTTGGCCCGACTCAGGGTGCGGTCCAGGCCATTCTCGTTGTAGTAGTGGCCGGTCTCGGTCGAGGCGAACAGCGTGGTAAAGGCTTTGTTCCGCTGCTTGGCAGCGTCGAGGTACTCGATGAAGCGCGGGGCTTGAGCAGGGTCTTCGCCATCGGCGAGCCAATCGCGCAGCAGGGTATTGCCAGCAATGTCGGCCGCAGCCACCAACGGCTGGCCGAGCATACGCTCGATGTCGTTACGGATGGCTTCGACACTGGCTGGCAACGCTGTGTCGACCAGGTAGCGTTCGGTCAGGCGGTTGAGCGCCACCGTGAAAATGATCACCACCACCAGGATGCTCGCCAGCAGGGCCGCGCCCATGCTTGCGATCAATTGCCACTGGATGCTCTTACGCCAGATACGCATGCCCTTGCTCCCCGCCAATTATTGTTTTGGGGGAAGTGTATACACTTGCGTATCCAGTTATTCCAGTGACTTGGAACAACCAAAAACAACTGTGGGAGCGGGCTTGCCCGCGAATGCAGCGGTGAATTCACCATCGCATTCGCGGGCAAGCCCGCTCCCACAGGGGTTCGGCAGGGTGCTGCTTATTGTTCGGCGATAGTCCGAACGATCGCATCCACCGTGGCGTCGATCTGCGCCTGGGTGCGCGCAAGCGTCTGCTGGTGTTCCTTCTGCAGCTCAACCTGCTTGGAGCACAGGTTCAGTGCAGCCAGCACCAGCAGCTTATCGCCGATCAGGGTCGGATAAGAACCCTTGGTCTCAGCCAGGGCGGTGTTGAGCATCCGCACTGCCTGCGCCAGGGTTTCTTCCTGGCCTTCGGGCGCCTTGATCGAATAGTCGCTGCCGAGGATCGACACGACATTGACCGGCTGCGCTTGCAGACTCATGCGTTGACGACACCCGCATTGGCGCGATCAACCAGCGCCTGGATACGTGCGGCTGTGGCGCCGTTCTTTTCTTCCTGCTCCATCAGCGACAGCTGCAGGGTTTCGTTTTCTTCCTTGGCCTGGGCCAGTTGCTGACCAAGGGTGGTGTTCTGCTCGGTGAGTTGAGCGTTTTTCTGCATCAGGTCGCTGACCAGTTGCTCGATTTGATTCAGGGAGGCTTCCAGCATGGGTCTATCTCAGGTTGTTGCAAAGGCCGCACACGATAAAGAAAAGCGTGAGTCCTCGCCATTAAATATCGGATTCTTAAGGTTTCTAACCCGCAGATTGACAGGGTAACCGCCCGCTTGTTCCGACCTGGATCAACCGCCGGTCAGGAAAAGGTTAGCGCGCTCACAATTTTCACTGCGCTCGCTCAAGACTAACCCGTCACGACCGATAGCCAGGCAAGTCATATTTCGTCGCTGCTCCCTGCGACCTCTTCCCTTTGCCTGGATTGCTCCTTCCATGTCCCTACGCAACATGAACATCGCCCCGCGCGCGCTGCTCGGCTTCGCGCTGATCGGCCTGCTGATGCTCGGCCTCGGCATTTTCTCGCTCATGCAGATGGGCAACATCCGCCAGGCGGGTGTCGCCATCGAAAGCATCAGCGTGCCCAGCATCAAGTCGCTCGACGAGCTCGCTGCGCTGAACCTGCGTATGCGCACCCTCTCCTATCGCCTGCTGCTCAACCGCGAACCGGAGACGCAGCGCGACACCCTCAACCTGCTGGACCAGCGCAACACCCAGATCGACCAGGCGCGCCGCGCCTACGAGCCCATGATCGGCGCACCCGACGAGCAAGCCGCCTACGATCAATACAGCCAACTGCTCAATCAGTACCGCCAGCTGGAGGCGCGCATGCGCAGCCTGAGCCAGGCGGGCCGCACCGACGAACTGCGCGACCTGCTCAACCGCGACCTGTTGGCCAACTCCGAGCAGATCAACAAGGTCATGGACACCCTGGTGCGCATCAACACCGACCAGACCCGCGCCACCAACGAAACGGCTGCCGGCCAGTACGCATCTGCTTTCGCGCTGGTGATCGGTCTGTTGATCGCGGCCACCTTGTTGACGCTGGTGTGCGCGTTCCTGCTGACCCGCAGCATCGTCAAACCGATTGAAGACGCGCTCAAATGCGCCGAGCAGGTTGCCGACGGTGACCTGACCCACGTCATCCGCGCCGAAGGCACCGACGAAGCCGCCCGCCTGCTGCGCGCCATGGCCCGCATGCAGGACAAGCTGCGCGATACCCTGCAATTGATTGCAGGCTCCGCAACCCAGCTGGCATCTGCGGCGGAAGAGCTCAATAGCGTCACCGATGAAAGCGCCCGCGGTTTGCAACAGCAGAACAACGAAATCGAACAGGCCGCCACCGCCGTCACCGAAATGACCAGCGCCGTGGAAGAGGTGGCACGCAATGCGGTCAGCACCTCGGAAGCCTCGGGCGAAGCCAGCCGTTCGGCCGGCGACGGGCGCGACCTGGTACTGGAGACTGTTGGCGCCATCGAACGCATGAGCGGTGATGTGCAGGCCACTGCCACGCTGATCACCCACTTGGCCGAGCAGTCGCGCGACATCGGCAAGGTACTCGACGTGATCCGTGGCCTGGCCGACCAGACCAACCTGCTGGCACTTAATGCCGCGATCGAAGCGGCCCGTGCCGGTGAGGCAGGCCGTGGCTTTGCCGTGGTGGCCGATGAGGTGCGGGCACTGGCCCATCGTACCCAGCAGTCGACCAGCGAAATCGAGCGGATGATCGGGAGCATTCAGGGCGGTACCGAAGAGGCGGTGGAGTCGATGCGCACCAGCACCGAACGTGCCGCATCGACCCTGAACATCGCCCGTGGTGCGGGCATGGCGCTTGATACCATTGCGGGTGCCGTGGCGCAGATCAACGAGCGAAACCTGGTGATCGCCAGCGCGGCGGAAGAGCAGGCACAGGTGGCGCGGGAGGTGGACCGCAACCTGGTGAATATCAATGACCTGTCGGTGCAGAGTGCGACCGGGGCGCATCAGACCAGCGCGGCGAGTGCGGAGCTGTCGCGGTTGGCGGTGGACCTGAATGGGCTGGTGGCCCGCTTCCGTACCTGAAAACTGCTGGGGCCGCTTTGCGGCCCATTCGCGGGGCAAGCCCGCTCCCACAGGTGACCACTGATTTCAGACCTGTGATAAGCCTGTGGAAGCGGGCTTGCCCCGCGAAGGGGCCGACACTGCTACCCAACATCCAGCAACCATTCCCCGCCTCACGACACGGCCACTTAACCTAGTGTTTCCCTGAATCTTACTTCAGGGAACATCACATGGACCGTGCCCAATCCCACCTGCTGCGCCGTGGCCGTTTCTCACAGCCCGGTGGTCTCTACCTACTGACCACGGCAACCCATGAGCGAAAGCGGATCTTCACCCAACTGCAATTCGCCCGGGGCGTGATCCAGCAACTGAGGCAGACAGAAACCGATGGGCTTTGCCGATCCCTGGCCTGGGTGGTAATGCCTGACCATGTGCATTGGCTGATCGAATTGCGAAGTGGCACGTTGTGTTGCCTGATGCGCAGGTTCAAGTCATGCAGCAGTCATGCACTTTATAAGCGGGGCATGCCACGCGCAAAGGTATGGCAGCCGGGCTATCAGGACCGGGCCTTGCGTCGGGAGGAGAGTGTCGTGCAGGTGGCGAGGTACATCGTTGCCAACCCCGTAAGAGCAGGGCTGGTAGACCGTGCTGGCGATTATCCACATTGGGATGCAGTCTGGATTTGATGGCCCTTTCGCGGGGCAAGCCCGCTCCCACAAGTCCACCGTAACCTTCAAGCCCGCGGTGAACCTGTGGGAGCGGCCTTGTGCCGCGAATGGGCCGCAGAGCGGCCCCTTGGGTCTCCCACAAGCCCCCCGTAACCTTCAAGCCTGCGGTGAACCTGTGGGAGCGGCCTTGTGCCGCGAATGGGCCGCAGAGCGGCCCCTTGGGTCTCCCACAAGTCCCCCGTAACCTTCAGCCCGCGATGAACCTGTGGGAGCGGCCTTGTGCCGCGAATGGGCCGCAGAGCGGCCCCTTGGGTCTTTGGATCAGTAATCGATCCGCACATCCCCTTTAGGCACACTGCAGCACGACAGGATGTACCCCTCGGCCTCGTCTTCCTCGGTAATCCCGCCGTTGTGCTCCATCTCCACCTCGCCGCCCAGCTTGAGTACCTTGCAGGTGCCACAAATGCCCATGCCGCACGCTTTGGGAATCATCAGCCCGACCTTCGCCGCCGCCGCATGCACGGTCTCGCCCGGGGCGATGCGAATACTCTTCTCGCTGCCGATGAACTCCACCAGGTTGAGGTCCGAGACATCCAGTTCCGGCGCATCGGCGGCCTGCTCGGCGTGTTCCACGGCATCGGCCTTGGCCTCTGCAGGCGTGGCACCGAACGATTCCTCGTGGTAGTTCTTCATGTCGAAGCCGACGGCTTCAAGCATGCGCTTGACCGCGCTCATGTACGGCGTCGGGCCGCAGCAGAACACCGTGCGTTCCATGTAGTCGGGCGAAATCAGCTCCATCAGGCGCTGGTTCAGATACCCACGGTAACCCGCCCACGGCTCACCCAGCCCGTGCTTCTCACAAATGATGTGCAGGCTGAAGTTGGGGATGCGCGACGCCATCTGCTCCAGCTCGCGGTGGTAGATGATGTCCTTCGGCGAGCGGGCGCTGTGCACGAAGACCATGTCGACATTGGCGTTGGTGTCGTAGAACCAGCGCGCCATGGACATCACCGGGGTAATCCCGACACCGCCCGAGAGGTACAGCACCTTGCCCGCCGGGAAGTCGATGGCGTTGAACAACCCCACCGGCCCGTGCACCGGCAGTTCGGCGCCTTCGTGCATGGTGTCGTGCAGGTAGTTGGAGACATGCCCGCCCGGCACCCGCTTGACCGTGATCGAGAAGCTGTACGGCACCGACGGCGAACTGGAGATGGTGTAGGAGCGCATCACCGGCTTGCCTTCGATCTCCAGCTCCAGGGTGACGAACTGCCCAGGCTTGAAGAAGAACATGATCGGTTGGTCGGCCATGAAGCAGAACGTGCGCACGTCCCAGGTCTCCTGGATGACCTTGACGCAGCGCACGATGTGGCGGCCGTTGGCCCAGGTCTGGGTGGTGACCGGATTGAGGAAGGTATCGGACATGTTCATCTCCAGCAGCCGACTATTGGCCTTTTTATGGCGTCGATAATGCGCAAGCTGAAGGCGACGTACATTCCTGCCTGCGACATCGGCGTACTTATCGCGACCAGGCCCATGCTGCAAGGGCTGTGGCGTCGTTATTCAAATCGGCCATGTCGCCCATGGATACGGTTCACGACGCCTTCGGACGCACACTCCACGGCAAAAGAACCTGCTGTTTTTTTTACGACAGCCTTGCGGCACCACAACAATGATTAGCCACCTTTTGCCGGCCGCACACGGCCCCGAGGACCACACGATGGACGTCACCGCAACCCTGAGCCTGGGCGATCCACTGGAAGCAGCACGCACGGCCACCGCCGAGATGCTGCAGACCCGCGAGCGCACCTACTCGCTGCCCCAGCCTTTCTACACCGACGAGCGTCTGTTCCAGATCGACATGCAGGAGATCTTCCACAAAGAGTGGCTGATCGCCGGCATGACTTGCGAGATTCCGGCCAAAGGCAACTTCATCACCCTGCAGATCGGCAAGAACCCGATCATCGTCATCCGTGGCGCCGAAGGTAAGGTGCATGCCTTCCACAACGTCTGCCGCCACCGCGGCTCGCGCCTGTGCACCAGCGACAAGGGCAAGGTGGCCAAGCTGGTCTGCCATTACCACCAGTGGACCTACGAGCTGGACGGCCGCCTGCTGTTCGCCGGCACCGAAATGGGCGCCGACTTCGACATGAAGGAATACGGCCTCAAGCCTGTGAACGTGAAGGTTGCGGGTGGCTACATCTTCATCAGCCTGGCGGAAAACCCGCCAGCCATCGACGAGTTCCTGGCCACTCTGGACCATTACATGGAACCGTACGACATGGAGAACACCAAGATCGCGGTGCAGACCCAGTTGCTGGAAAAGGCCAACTGGAAGCTGGTACTGGAAAACAACCGCGAGTGCTACCACTGCAGCGGTTCGCACCCAGAGCTGCTGAAGACCCTGCTCGAATGGGACGACACCAACGACCCGCGTGCCAGCCAGGAATTCAAAGACCACGTGGCCGCTTCTGCCGCCGCCTGGGAAGCCGAGAAAATCCCGTACCTGCACAAGAGCCACGGCCTGCGTAACCGCATCGTGCGCATGCCGCTGCTCAAGGGCACCGTGTCGATGACCATGGACGGCAAGCAGGCCTGCCAGAAGCTGATGGGCCGCATCAAGAACCCGGACCTGGGCTCGATGCGCATCCTGCACCTGCCGCACTCGTGGAACCACTGCATGGGCGATCACATGATCGTCTTCACCGTGTGGCCGATCAGCGCCCAGGAGACCTTGGTCACCACCAAGTGGCTGGTGCACAAGGACGCAGTCGAAGGCGTTGACTACGACCCCGCGCAGATGCGCAAGGTGTGGGACGCCACCAACGACCAGGACCGCCGCCTGGCGGAAGAGAACCAGCGCGGGATCAACTCTACCGCTTACCAGCCAGGGCCTTACTCGAAGACCTATGAGTTTGGTGTGGTGAACTTTATTGACTGGTATAGCCAGCGGGTGCTGGAGAACCTGGGGGCGGAACCGGCGCCGTATTTGAAGGAAGTGCAGGCGCAGTAACTTGTACCACCTCCTGGCACGTTCTCTTACACGTGCCAGGAGACATCAGGACCGGCGGACATCCTCCATTTGGATATCACGGTCCCCTGACGATTGCCAACCTTGATAAGCGCCCCGCACCGTATTGGCGATCCTGCCTGCCCAATACGCACTCGTACGACCAACGTAGCTCATTGCCTCGCCCATCATCCTGATTCCGGTCACCTCCACGAACGTACCGAATACGACGCTGCTCGACGGTATGCCTGGCTGTCCCATCAGCGCCCAAGTCTCTCGTGCAGCATTGAAATTGGACGTGATGCCACCCGCAATATTACCCCCGGAATTAGCCAGGCCAAATCCAGTGCTGACGGATATCAATGAACCGTCTGCCCAACCGCTCTCGGCACCCGCGAGCAAGTTGGCTGTAATGCCTGTCGTACCGGTTGCCGCAAATAAAGTGTTGCCAATACGGCTCGTCAGTGGCGGTTCAGTATAGGTGGAAGGCATACCTTGAGAAATGAGGTACCGGTCTTGTAAACGCAACGCCTCGTTCTTCGACGTTCTAAAAATCGCCCCGGCGGCGGTAACAAGACTTGACGCCGCGCCGACCACAGGCTGCCAACTCTGCGCATCCGGGTCGATTCTGTTGATCGGGTCACCGCTGCAATAGGCGTAGGTATTCAGTCCACCTTTGTCGAACGGGCTTAGCCGGTCAGGGCTCAGAAACCGCATAAGGGACGGGCTATAGGCGCGACGTCCTTTTCCAAGCAAGTACTGACCAGTCAACGAATCCCGATATTGGCCGCAAAAGCCCACTACGGGTTCCACAGAAGCTTTCATCACGCCATAAGGCGAGTACGCACGTGGAATAGGAGGTAGCCCTCCCATTACGGACTGTTGCCGATCAGTGCTTAACAATAACGTCGACATGGTTTACCCACAGGTGCCGGTTCTTGTGGATACCTTAGCGAAAGCTTAGAAGTGTGCGTACTGGCAAAAATACTAGGGAGCATTGATCATTATTTGATCAATCTTTGGCAGGCCTTATGGAACCTGGTCTGCAGCGAATTCCGTACACCTTGTCCACAGGGACACCAACAGAGATTGTGTGCAAAACTTCGCGCGACTGAAAAGGGCTGTGGATAACGGTCGCAAGCCTCGGTTTATGCCACAACAGTGGAGCGTAAACGGATAATGATCACTTTTTGATCAAACCCGCGTAACGCCTGAATCCAGAGGCCTGTAGCGATGCACAAACACTTTATCCACACCTTGGCGAACAGATTCCGGGGGTAAGATTCAGTGTAGGAGCGGCCTTGTGTCGCGATGGGTCGCAGCGCGGCCCCAGGATCTCGAACCTGGCTCAAGAGTGTCGGGGCTGCTGCGCAG
The DNA here is from genome assembly GCF_058745025.1 of Pseudomonas sp. E1MeOHC2. Classification (NCBI taxonomy): domain Bacteria; kingdom Pseudomonadati; phylum Pseudomonadota; class Gammaproteobacteria; order Pseudomonadales; family Pseudomonadaceae; genus Pseudomonas; species Pseudomonas sp. E1MeOHC2. The sequence continues at coordinate 2,760,211 of NZ_CP196675.1, read as the reverse complement.
CCCATCGCGACACAAGGCCGCTCCTACACAGGGGCGTCAACGCAACACGCCCTCTTCTACCAGCAGCTTGAGGATCGCCTCAGCGCCCTCTTGCGGCGAGACATCCTTGAGCACTTTGCCCCCGCCGCCACTGGCCTTGGCCGTTGCCGCCTTCATCCGGTCGGCACCGCTCTTGGCCTTGATGACCTTCAGGCGCTTAGGCCGTGGGCGGGCAGGTTGCAGCTCAGCTTCGCCCAGCAGCTCGTCTTCGACAATCGCCACATTACGCGCTGCCAATACACCCCGACGCGCAGGCCCAAACGCACTCTGGCGTGGCTTGGGCGCAGCGTTATCCACAGTCGCCAGCAACGGCAGGCGCACCTTCAGGCGACGCCGCTGCCCGCGAGGCAGGGCCTGGAGCACCTGGGCGGTGCCGTTTTCAATGGACTCCACCTCCGCCAGGCCGACGATCAACGGCCAACCCAGCTTCTCGGCCAGCAGGAACGGCAACATGCCCGAGCCCTCGCCCGTCTCGGCCTGGCTGCCGGTCAGCACCAGCTGGGCGCCAGCATCGCGCAGATAATCCCCGAGCACGCCCAGCACATCGGCGCCGGCCGGCTGCTCCAGCACATCCAGGTGCTCCAGCCCCATGCCCAGGTACGCACGCAGCGCCTCTTCCCGAGGATCGCCGGCATGTACCACCTGCAAGTTATCCCCAGCCAGCTGCAAACCCAGCTCCACCGCGCGGGCATCCTGCTCGGCGCGGCGGGCGCGGCCAGAGCTTGGGTGGGCACCGATGGAAACCAGGCTGATGACTTTCGTACTCATGCTCGTGCCCTTATGCCGCGTCGCGCTGGCCGCCGCTGCGGTAGTTGTCCACAGCCTCGATCAGTGCCTTGAGAATCGCCGAACTGTCGCCAATTACCGACAGGTCGGCCCGTTTGATCATGTCGCAGCCTGGGTCCATGTTGATCGCCACCACCTTGTCGCAGGCACCAATGCCCTGCAGGTGCTGGATCGCGCCAGAGATACCCACAGCTACATAAACCCGTGCAGTGACCCAGGTACCGGTGGCCCCCACCTGGCGGTTACGCGGCATGAAGCCGTCATCCACCGCCACCCGCGAGGCGCCTTCGGTGGCGCCGAGGGCTGCGGTTGCCTTGTGGTACAGGTCCCAGTCCTTGACGCCATTACCGCCCGAGACAATGAACTCGGACTCGGCCATGGCAATGGTGGCAGGGTCTACGGCCACGGAGCCCAGGTCTTCGATACGCGACAGGCTGCGGGCGATGCTTGTGGACAACTCCACCGGCTGCGCCTCGTGACGGGTTTCGCTGACAGGTTCGGCACATTCCGCCGCTGCCAGGATCAAGCGTGGCACGGCGCGTTGCAGGTCTTGTTGACCTGCGCCCGCGCGGCCTATGCACTGGCCATCCTTGACCTGCCAGACCCGCGTCGCCGGGCGTTCGCCCAACGCCGCCCCGAACCGCCGGCCCAATTCGCCGCCACCGGTGCGGCTATCGGGCAGCAGCCAGTGGCGCGGGGTGAACTGGTTATCCACAGCCCGCAGGCCCTGGACCAATTGTTCTGGCGCGTACCCTTCGAACGCCTCGCCCTCGATAACCAGCAAGCGGTCGACGCCGGCTGTGGAAAAGTTGCTTTCCTTGTGTTCGCCAAATACCACGGCCAACACTGCGCCGTCGCTGCCAGCCAGGCTGTGGGCCAGGCCCAGCAGGTCGCGGTCGTGGCTGCTCAGGCGGCCACCGACCATGTCCGGCACCACGCCAATGTAGAACGCCGGCGTCGGCACCTGGTGCAACGGCAGTTGGACTTCAGCGGCCGCCGTGCGCCGCCCGCCCACACCGGTGCCCTGCTGGGCGCCGCTGCGGTCGATACGCTTGATGCCACTGGGGCCGATGAAGCCTGCGGCAATCGCATGCGGGTTTTTGCGGATGACGCCGTTGGGCCCCATCCAGCTGGTCTGTTGCGTCTGCATCGCCGCATGCAGCGGATGCAGACGGTTACGGGCGATCCACTCGGCGCGTGGGTCGCGGCGGATGATGTCGCTCATCAGTGCACCTCCGCAGGTTCACGTTTAACCGTTGGCGACTTTGGGGTCGCGGGGGTTTCCTCTTCGATCAGCACATCGGCTACCAGCTCGGCGAGGTCCTTGATCTGTGGGCGCGGTTCGACCACACCTTCGAGCATCGCGGTGCACTGTGGGCAACCCACTGCCACCAGTTCGGCCTCGGTCTCGCGGATGTCGTCCATGCGCATGTCGGGGATACGTTGCTTGCCCGGGATGTCGGTAATCGGCGCACCGCCGCCACCGCCGCAGCAACGGGAACGGAAGCCTGAGCGCTCCATCTCGCGCACTTCGATACCCAGCGCCTTGAGCACTTCGCGGGGCGCTTCGTATTCACCGTTGTAACGGCCCAGGTAGCACGGGTCGTGGTAGGTGACGCTGCCGCCCTTGTGCTGGCCCAGGTTGAGCTTGTTGGCTGCGATCAGTTCGGCAATGTAGGTGCTGTGGTGCTGCACCTGGTACTCGCCACCCAACGCACCGTACTCGTTCTTGAGCACGTGGAAGCTGTGCGGGTCGCAGGTGACGATGCGCTGGAACTTGTACTTGGCCAGGGTCTGAATGTTGCGCTTGGCCAGTTGCTGGAAGGTTGCTTCATCGCCCAGGCGACGGGCCACGTCACCGCTGTCGCGTTCTTCCAGGCCGAGCACGGCAAAGTCCACGCCGGAGGCCTTGAGCACTTTGACGAACGAACGCAGGGTGCGTTGGTTACGCATGTCGAAAGCACCGTCGCCGACCCAGAACAGCACCTCGGTGGCTTTCACCTCCGACAGCAGTTTCAGGTTGAGGTCGGCCGCCCAGTTCATCCGCCCGCCAGGGGCGAAGCCGCCGGGGTTGTCGGTGGCAATCAGATTGTCCAGCACCTCGGCGCCCTTGTTGGGGGTCGCGCCCTTTTCCAGGGTGAGGTGGCGGCGCATGTCGACGATGGCATCGACGTGCTCGATCATCATCGGGCATTCCTCGACGCAGGCGCGGCAGGTGGTGCACGACCACAGCGTCTCGGCGTCGACCAGGCCATTGACGATCGGCTGGTGCGGATGGCCGCCATGCTCGCCGATCGGCTTGCCGGGGTACGGGCTGCCGGCGAACTTGGCGTCAGTGCCACCGGCCAGGCCGATGACCATGTCCTGGATGAGTTTTTTCGGGTTCAGCGGTTGGCCTGCGGCATAGGCCGGGCACATGGCTTCACATTTACCGCACTGCACGCAGGCATCGAACCCGAGCAGCTGGTTCCAGGTAAAGTCCACCGGTTTTTCCACGCCCAGCGGCGCGTTCGGGTCTTCCAGGTCCAGCGGCTTGAGGCCGGTAGAGCGGCCGCCGCCGAAGCGTTCGGCACGGCGGTGCCAGGCCAGGTGCAAGGCACCGGCGAAGGCGTGTTTCATCGGGCCGCCCCAGGTCATGCCGAAGAACAGCTCCGACACGCCCCACAGCACACCCAGGCCGAGTACGCCGACCATCACCCAGCCACCGGTGTTGGCCGGCAGGATGCCGGCCACCGGCAAGGTGGCGATGAAGAAGCTTGCGGCGAATACCAGCAGGCTCTTCGGCAGGCGCATCCACGGGCCCTTGGACAGGCGCGCAGGTGGGTTAAGGCGGCGTTTGAAGACAAAGATCGCACCGGTGAACATGATCACCGTCGCGACCAGCAATGCATAGCCAAGGATCTTGCTCTGCAGGCCGAAGCCGTGCACCAGGATCGCCAAGGCCGCCGACAGCACGAAGCCGCCCGCCGTGGCGACGTGGGTCTTGGACATGTACTTGTCGCGTTCGACCACGTGGTGCAGGTCCACCAGGTAGCGTCGCGGCATGGCCAGCAAGCCGCCGATCAGGTTGACCTTGGACGCTCGGCCACGCCGCCACATGCGCACCCGGCGCAGGGCGCCGAGCACCGCCAGGCCAAGGGCAGCGAACAGCAGGATGGGTAGAAGGGTGTTCAACATGGGAGGCTCCCACAAACAGCTGAATTCTTGCGCCGCTATGCCCCTTGTGGGAGCGGGCTTGTCCCGCGAAGACGTCCGGCCTGACAACATCGTTGTTCTTGCTGACGCATTCGCGGGGCAAGCCCGCTCCCACAGGGGTCTACGGCGTTTATGCCTGCTGGATCAGAAATCCTTGCACAGGCGCAAGGCGTCGTAGATCGCCGCATGCACGTTGCGCTGGGCCACGCAGTCGCCGATGCGGTACAGCAGGTAGCCCTCGCCCGGCTGGCTGAGGATCGGCTGCGGCTTGATGGCGAACAGCGCCTCCACATCGATCTGGCCCTTGTTGCGCGAGCCATCCTTCAGCGCGTAGTACAGCTCTTCGTCAGGGCGCACGCCGTTCTCGATCACCACCTGATCGACCACGCGTTCTTCCTTGGCGCCGGTGTATTCGTTCTCCAGCACCGCCACCAGCTTGTCACCCTCGCGGTAGACCTTTTCCAGCATCATGTCGCCGGTCATGATCACTTCTTTGGGGTACATGCTGCGGTAGTAAGTCGGGAAGGTCGTACCGCCCATGGCCACGCCCGGTTTGATGTCGTCGGTGACGATCTCGACCTGGCTGCCTTTGTCGGCGATGTAGTCCGCCGCCGACATGCCGGTGAATTCGCAGATGGTGTCGTACACCAGCACGTTTTTGCCCGGCGCAACCTTGCCGTCGAGCACGTCCCAGCTGCTGACCACCAGCCCTTCGGCGGCGCCCCAGTGTTCGTTCTGCTCGACGAACGGATGGCCGCCCACCGCCAGCACGATAACGTCCGGGCGCAGGTCCTGAATGGCGTCCACGCTGGCAGCAGTGCCCAGGCGCAGGTCGACTTTCAGGCGCGCCAGTTCCAGTTGGTACCAACGGGTGATACCGGCGATCTGGTCACGCTGCGGTGCCTTGGCGGCGATGGTGATCTGCCCGCCGATCTGGTCTTTCTTCTCGAACAGGGTCACGTCATGGCCGCGCTCGGCAGCCACGCGGGCGGCTTCCATGCCGGCAGGGCCGGCGCCGACCACCACCACCTTGCGCTTGACGCCGGTGGTCTTCTCGATGATGTGCGGCACGCCCATGTATTCACGGGAGGTCGCGGCGTTCTGGATGCACAGCACATCCAGGCCCTGGTACTGGCGGTCGATGCAGTAGTTGGCACCGACGCACTGTTTGATCTGGTCGATCTGGCCCATCTTGATCTTGGCGATCAGGTGCGGGTCGGCCATGTGCGCACGGGTCATGCCGACCATGTCCACATAGCCGCCTTCAAGGATACGCGTCGCCTGGTTCGGGTCCTTGATGTTCTGCGCGTGCAGCACCGGGACCTTGACCACTTCCTTGATGCCGGCCGCCAGGTGCAGGAACGGCTCCGGCGGGTAGCTCATGTTCGGGATGACGTTGGCCAGGGTGTTGTGGGTGTCGCAACCCGAACCCACCACGCCGAAGAAGTCGAGCATGCCGGTCGCGTCGTAGTACGCGGCGATCTGCTTCATGTCCTCGTGGCTCAGGCCATCGGGGTGGAATTCGTCGCCGCAGATACGCATGCCCACGCAGAAGTCGTCGCCGACTTCGGCACGTACCGCCTTGAGCACTTCCATGCCGAACTTCATGCGGCCTTCGAAGGTACCGCCCCATTCGTCAGTACGTTTGTTGACCCGTGGGCTCCAGAACTGGTCGATCATGTGCTGGTGCACGGCTGACAGTTCGACGCCGTCCAGGCCGCCTTCTTTGGCACGACGCGCAGCCTGCGCGTAGTTGCCGATGACCCGCCAGATCTCTTCCACCTCGATGGTCTTGCAGGTGGCGCGGTGCACCGGTTCACGGATGCCCGACGGCGACATCAGGGTCGGCCAGTTGAAGCCGTCCCAGCGCGAGCGACGGCCCATGTGGGTAATCTGGATCATGATCTTGGCGCCATGCTTGTGCATGGCGTCGGCCAGGTTCTGGAAGTGCGGGATGATGCGGTCGGTCGACAGGTTGACCGACGCCCACCACTCTTGCGGGCTGTCGATGGCGACCACGGACGAGCCGCCGCAGATCGCCAGGCCGATGCCGCCCTTGGCCTTCTCTTCGTAGTACTTCACATAGCGGTCGGTAGTCATGCCGCCGTCAGTGGCGTAGACCTCGGCGTGCGCGGTGCTGAGCACGCGGTTGCGGATGGTCAGTTTGCCGATCTGGATCGGCTGGAACATTGCTTCGAATGCCATGACGCTATCTCCGGCTTACAACGGCTTTGTAACGAACAGGCCATCTTCGTGGCCTTCTTCCGACCCGCCGTAGACCTGTTCGGCCACGGTGCGGATCTTGCTGCCGCGGGCAGCGAGAATCTGGTCCATTGCGCCGGCGAACCAGCCGGTGAACATGTAATCGACCTTGCGACCCACCTTGCCGTACACGTACACGAACGCCGAATGCTTGAGCTTGACGCTGCAGGTGCCTTTATCCAGGTCGATGTCCTGGATCTCGAACAGGCCCCAGCCCCGCTGGGACAGGCGCTTCATGTAGTGCTCGAACACCGCCACGCCTTCCAGGCCATGGCATTCGGCTTCCTTCTCGCACCAGTGCCAGGCGGACTTGTAACCGGCCTTGTAGAGGATCTCGGCATAGGCGTCAGCGCCCAGCACTTCTTCGATGCCGATGTGGTTGTTGACGAAGAAATGGCGTGGCACATACAGCATCGGCAAGGCGTCGCTGGTCCAGACACCGGTCTCGCTGTCGACTTCGATTGGCAATTGCGGGGCGATCTTGGCCATGGAAACTCAACTCCATAAAATTTTTTATTGGGATGCCCCGGCGTTGCTGGCAGGGGCTTTCAGGCTTGGAGAGCGGCTTACTCGCCCCAGACATCCTTGAGGACGTTTACCCAGTTCTCGCCCATGATCTTGCGCACCACACGTTCGGAGTGGCCGCGCTTGAGCAAGGTCTCGGTGAGGTTGGGGAACTCGCCAACGGTGCGAATGCCCAGCGGGTTGATGATTTTGCCGAAGTTGGTCAGGCGACGGGCGTAGCCCTTGTCGTGGGTCAGGTATTCGAAGAAGTCCTGGCCGTGGCCCTGGGTGAAGTCGGTGCCGATGCCGATGGCGTCTTCACCGACGATGTTCATGGTGTATTCGATGGCTTCGGCGTAGTCGTCGATGGTCGAATCGATGCCCTTGGCCAGGAACGGCGCAAACATGGTCACGCCGACGAAGCCGCCGTGGTCGGCGATGAACTTGAGCTCTTCATCCGACTTGTTGCGCGGGTGCTCCTTGAGCCCCGACGGCAGGCAGTGGGAGTAGCAGACCGGCTTTTTCGATTCGAGGATGACTTCTTCGGAGGTCTTGGAGCCGACGTGGGACAGGTCGCACATGATGCCGACGCGGTTCATTTCGGCGACGATCTCGCGGCCGAAGCCGGACAGCCCGCCGTCACGCTCGTAGCAGCCGGTGCCGACCAGGTTCTGGGTGTTGTAGCACATCTGCACGATGCCCACGCCCAGCTGCTTGAACACGTCCACGTAAGCAATCTGGTCTTCGAACGCGTGGGCGTTCTGGAAGCCGAACAGGATGCCGGTCTTGCCCAGCTCTTTGGCCTTGCGAATGTCGGCGGTGGTACGCACGGGCATGACCAGGTCGCTGTTGTCGCGAATCAGCTTCTGGCTGGAAGCGATGTTGTCGACCGTGGCCTTGAACCCTTCCCAGACCGACACCGTGCAGTTGGCCGCGGTCAGGCCGCCTTTGCGCATGTCTTCGAACAGCTCGCGGTTCCATTTGGCAATGATCAAACCGTCGATGACGATGCTGTCGGCGTGTAATTCGGCTGGGCTCATCAGGCTGTCCCCTTTTATTGAGTTGGGTCACGCCGAACATTGTGCCGGCGCTTTGGGGCCAGCATATGCCTGTGCCCCGAGGCGCCCCGATGCAAAAACGACAGGGGGTTTGCCGAAAGCGTCAATGCGCGACAACAGGCCCTCTGCGCCGCTGTTTGGCGATGAGAGACAGTCTCGATAACGACATTTTGCAGGCTTTCATGAACATTTCGTCAGGGAGCTACCGCGTTGCCTTCGGCTGAGCGAGAATCCCTGCGATTCGTCAGCCTGTGGAGGAGAAAAGGATGAAATCATTGGCATGGCTGGTACTGCTGGCCGTCGTGTCGGGCGCCCAGGCCGGCGAGGAAGAAAGCACCCCGTGCGACAACGTCGAGACCGACCAGCAGACTTACGCGTGCGCGGCGTTCAACAAGCAGACCGCCGAGCGTGAGCTGAAATCGGCTTACGATGACTTGATGCAGCGTATTCGCGACCAGTATGCCGACGAAACCGACCAGGCCACGGCCTTGGTTGGGCGCATGGAGGCAGCCGAGAAGGTGTGGACGCAGCTGCGCGATGCCGACTGCAAGGTCGAGACCTATGCCGAAAAGCCCGGCAGCAAGGCGTTCGAGGCGGCGTGGGATACCTGCGTGGCACAGCGCAGTGATGACCGCTCGGAATACCTGCAGTCCATCGGCCAGCAGTAAACCTGTACTGGTCTCTTCGCGGGACAAGCCCGCTCCCACACAGATCGCGCGGGCTTTCAAAGTTTGAGCAAGGCAGTTGCGCCCACAGGTGCTACGCATGCCTTGGGACCACACCTATCTGTGGGAGCGGGCTTGTCCCGCGAAGAGGCCAGCACTGACAAACATCAAACCGCCCGGGCCAACCGATCCTCCCGCGGGCAACGCTGGTACCGCGCCCGGTAACAGCGGGTAAAGTACGACGCTGACTCGAACCCACAAGCAACCCCCACCTCCAGCACACTCATGTCGGTTTGGCGCAACAACTGCCGCGCCTTGTCCAACCGCAACCGCAGGTAAAAGCCGCTGGGCGTGTCGTCCAGGTGCAGGCGAAACAGCCGCTCCAACTGCCGCCGCGTCACTTGCACCGCATCGGCCAGCACCTGGGTATTGAGCGGCTGCTCGGTATTGCGCTCCATCTCGCCGATCACTTTCACCAGCTTCTTGTTGCTGATGCCATAGCGGCTGGCGATCTGCATGCGCTGGTGATCCTGTCGCGGGCGGATACGCCCGAGCACGAACTGCTCCGACACCTGCACCGCCAGCTCACTGCCGTGGGCTTGCGCAATCAGGTCGAGCATCAGATCAATCGAGGCGGTGCCGCCCGCGCAGGTGATACGCCGCCGATCGATTTCGAACAGCTCCTGGGTAGCCTGCAAGCCTGGGTAGTTTTCCTTGAACGCTTCCAGCGCTTCCCAGTGCACGGTAGCGCGGTGGCCGTCGAGCAAGCCGGCCTCGGCCAGCACCACCGCGCCGGTATCGATGCCACCGAGTATCACCCCGTCATGATCCAGACGGCGCAACGCCTGCTGCAGTGGCGGCCCATAACAGGCCAACGGCTCGAAACCGGCGACGATCAGCAAAATACCGCTCGCCTCGCCCGCGCCCAACGCCGCATCGGCGTTTACCGACATCCCATTGCTGGCCTGCACCGCGCCGCCATCCAGGCTCAGCACCTGCCAGCAGTACGACGGGCCTTTGAACCGGTTGGCCACGCGCAGTGGTTCCAGCGCACTGATAAAGCCCATGGCCGAGAAGCCTGGCAACAACAGGAAATGAATGATCTGCGGCATTGCTGTGCTCCACAGTGAAGGTGGTCGCCTGGGTGCAAGTGTTGGTCGCCAGGGTGCGATTTTCCACCCCGCCAGCAGCGTAGCGTGTTCACACGGCCCAGAGAGACCGAACCCCATAACAATATGCACTGCCGATGGAGAGCCACCATGCACAGCTTGATCCGCCGCAGCCTGTTGACCCTTGCCGTGAGCAGCATCGCCTCTACCCCGCTTCTAGCCGCCGAGCCCGCCGCCTGCCAGAACGTGCGCCTGGGCGTGGTCAACTGGACTGACGTCATCGCCACCAGCGCCATGGCCCAAGTGTTGCTCGACGGCCTGGGTTACCAGACCAAGCAGACCAGCGCTTCGCAGCAGATCATCTTTGCCGGCATCCGCGACAAGCGCCTGGACATGTTCCTGGGTTACTGGAACCCGATCATGACCCAGACCATCACCCCATTCATCGACGCCAAGCAGGTGAAGGTGCTCGACAAGCCCAGCCTGGAAGATGCCCGCGCCACCCTGGCAGTGCCCACGTACCTGGCTGACAAGGGCCTGAAGACCTTTGCAGATATCCACAAGTTCGAAAAAGAGCTGGGCGGGAAAATTTACGGCATCGAACCTGGCTCGGGGGCCAATACCCAGATCAAGGCGATGATCGCCAAGAACCAGTTCGGCCTGGGCAAGTTCCAGCTGGTCGAGTCCAGCGAGGCCGGCATGCTCGCTGCGGTCGACCGTGCCGTGCGGCGCAAGGAAGCGGTGGTGTTCTTCGGCTGGGCGCCGCACCCGATGAACGTCAACATCGACATGGCCTACCTGGGTGACAGCCAGGATGCCCTCGGCCCTGACGAGGGCCGTGCGACGGTGTGGACGGTGACTGCGCCGGACTACGCCGAACGCTGCCCCAACGCCCACCGCCTGCTGGCCAACCTGAAGTTCAGCGCCGAGGACGAGAGCCGCATGATGCAGCCGCTGCTCGACCACAAGGATGCGCTGGAATCGGCCCGCCAGTGGCTCAAGGACCACCCCGAGGACAAGGCCCGCTGGCTTGAAGGGGTGACTACCTTCGATGGCAAGCCTGCCGCAGACAACCTCAAGCTCACCGCCAACTGACCCGGCCCTTTCGCAGCACAAGGCTGCTCCTACAGGTACAGCGCAAAGCTCAGGGTCACCTTGATCCTGTGGGAGCGGGCTTGCCCGCGAATAGGCCAGCACAGACACCACAAGGAACCGCCATGAACCACGACGTCATCATCACCTGCGCCCTCACCGGCGCCGGCGACACCGCCTCGAAAAGCCACCTGGTCCCGGTCACCCCCAAACAGATCGCCGAAGCCGCCGTCGAAGCCGCCAAAGCCGGCGCCACCGTGGTCCACTGCCACGTCCGCGACCCGCAAACCGGCCGCTTCAGCCGCGACGTGAACCTGTACCGCGAAGTCATGGAACGCATCCGCGAAGCCGACGTGGACATCATCGTCAACCTTACCGCCGGCATGGGCGGCGACCTGGAGATCGGCCCAGGCGAGACCCCCATGGAATTTGGCCCCGGCACCGACCTGATCGGCCCGCTGGAGCGCCTGGCCCATGTCGAAGCCCTGCTGCCAGAAATTTGCACCCTCGACTGCGGCACGCTCAACTTCGGCGACGGCAACTCGATCTACGTCTCTACCCCGGCTCAACTACGCGCCGGCGCCAAGCGCATCACCGAGCTGGGCGTTAAAGCCGAACTGGAAATCTTCGACACCGGCCACCTGTGGTTCGCCAAGCAGATGATCAAGGAAGGCCTGCTCGACGACCCGCTGTTCCAACTGTGCCTGGGCATCCCGTGGGGCGCACCGGCCGACACCACCACCATGAAAGCCATGGTCGACAACTTACCCGCCAACGTCACCTGGGCCGGCTTCGGCATCGGTCGCATGCAGATGCCCATGGCAGCCCAGGCGGTCCTGCTCGGCGGCAACGTACGCGTGGGCCTGGAAGACAACCTGTACCTGGACCGTGGTGTGCTGGCCAGCAATGGCCAACTGGTCGAGCGCGCGGTGGAGATCATCTCGCGCCTCGGCGCCCGCGTACTGACCCCGGCCGAGGGCCGGGAAAAAATGAATCTCAAGCGCCGCTGATCCTTTCAGGAGACCAACATGACCTTCATTACCGAGATCAAGACATTCGCCGCCCTGGGTAGCGGCGTGATCGGCAGCGGCTGGGTCGCCCGTGCCCTCGCCCACGGCCTGGATGTGGTCGCCTGGGACCCGGCGCCCGGCGCCGAGCAGGCTCTGCGCAAACGTATCGCCAACGCCTGGCCGGTACTTGAAAAGCAAGGCCTGGCACCTGGCGCATCACAAGAGCGCCTGAAGTTCGTGACCACCATCGAAGCCTGCGTGCGCGATGCCGACTTCATCCAGGAAAGCGCGCCAGAGCGGCTGGACCTCAAGCTCGACCTGCACGCAAAAATCAGCGCTGCAGCCAAGCCCGACGCCATCATCGGCAGCAGCACTTCAGGGCTGCTGCCCAGCGAGTTCTACGAATCGTCCACCCACCCGGAGCGCTGCGTGGTGGGCCATCCGTTCAACCCGGTGTACCTGCTGCCGCTGGTAGAGATCGTCGGCGGCAATCACACTTCGCCTGAAGCGGTCGAAGCCGCAAAAACCATCTACACAGCACTCGGCATGCGCCCGCTGCATGTGCGCAAAGAGGTCCCCGGCTTCATCGCCGACCGCCTGCTCGAAGCGCTGTGGCGCGAGGCCCTGCACCTGGTCAACGACGGTGTGGCGACCACCGGCGAGATCGACGATGCCATCCGCTTTGGCGCCGGCCTGCGCTGGTCGTTCATGGGCACTTTCCTAACCTACACCCTGGCCGGTGGCGACGCCGGCATGCGCCACTTCATGTCGCAATTCGGCCCAGCCCTGAAACTGCCCTGGACCTACCTGCCGGCACCGGAGCTGACCGACAAACTGATCGACGATGTGGTGAACGGCACCTCGGAGCAACTGGGCGAACGCAGCATCGCCGCGCTGGAGCGCTATCGTGATGACACCCTGCTGGCCGTACTGGAAGCGGTGAAGACCAGCAAAGCCAACCACGGCATGGCCTTTGGCGATTGAGGAGACTGCAATGCCCGCACTGATCACCTATCGCACCCCAGTCCAGGAGGACTGGGTGGACTACAACGGGCATCTGCGCGATGCCTATTACCTGCTGATTTTCAGTTATGCCACGGATGCGCTGATGGAGCGCATCGGCCTGGATGCCGACAGCCGTGGGCAGAGCGGCAACTCGCTGTTCACCCTGGAGGCGCACATCAACTACCTGCATGAAGTGAAGCTGGGCACCGAGGTGTGGGTGCAGACGCAGATCATCGGTTTTGATCGCAAGCGCCTGCATGTCTACCACAGCCTGCACCGGGCGGGGTTCGACGAGGTGCTGGCGGCAAGCGAACAGTTGCTGCTACACGTAGACTTGACCGGGCCAAAAGCTGCTGTGTTTAGAGCGACTAGTGTCGAACGGCTAAAGCAGTTAGCTGAGGAACAGCAAGATCTGCTGAACCCAGTGTATGTTCAACGTGTTATTGGTCTGCGATCCCAGTAGCTGGGTCCGCAGACGCTATTGGGCCCACCGTCAGCTAGCCTAAGAAAGTGCTGATGAAGATTAAGGTTCCCAGTCCCATCGCTGAGAACTGTCTGCTCGGTTACAGCGCGCTAATCTTACATCATCGCCGCCCGCACTTAGGCAATAGTCAATATTCGTCCAATAGGTTCTTAACATATTTTTCCCATCACCTAGGGGGACTTTCTCCCAGTACAGCATCTGCTCTATCGTGGATTCTTTGGGGCATGGATACATCCTCATGCTCATTGAAGTGCTGCCACGCAGGCAGGCATTAGAAGCCCCCCGACTTTCCGCACCATCGTTCACCAGCACATATCTAAGACCAACACGGTAAAACTTCCACTGCCGATCGCTTGCTTCAATATCGACATCGCAAGAAGCGAACGAAACGGTGCCGCTTGCTACCAAATTTAAACACGAAGCTTTTCCTTGCTGGGCACGTTGACTGTTCACCAACATTTTTGGCCGCAGGGGTGGTGGGTAGAGACTTTCAACAATTTCTCTGCGCTCATTGAAACGACGGGCGACATCGTGAAGTTGTGGGTCACCGAGCGGGCGGCCGTTGTAACTAAGGCGGGGGTTGGCAAAGTAAGGTAGCGCGCCGTGCGAGGTCCTCATTTGCGTATGAAAGTTACCCGTAACATCTTTATAGCCGTACGCATACTCAGGCACGTTGGCTGGCTCACTATGACGATGCATGGCACCCAGGTTATGACCCATTTCATGACCCAGCGAACCTGAGCAGTTGATAATGGAATACCCTTGAGTCTGCTTACTAACACTCAGCTGAGCCTGACCGCAATAATTATTGGCGACCACGTACAGGGTAGCCAAGTCAGCGCGATATTTTCCACGCTCAGTGAACACTTGTTGACCAAACCCTTTGGTTGTATTGGAAAATTCACTAAGTTGCACGCTCATGGAGCGGCCTGACTCATTATGATCTGCATCATAGTAAGCAGCGATTTCGAAGGTAATGGGAACCTGACTATTGATCATGTATTGATTGGCATTTTGCAACGCATTGGCGAGGCTCACCCTGTAATTCGGATTCCTTTGGCGCAATTCGTTCGTCGTCACAAGCAGCACCCGAATGATGCTGGAAGCAGACGTCGGCCGCTTGCCGAGCATTTCATCCGCTTGAGCAGTGCCCGCGATTTCAAGCGGCTTTGCGTCAGGCGGCAGCTTAGTTCCATCGACCTTGATCAAGGCCTGCTGCCCCGGGCTGACTGACTCGATTCGGTAGGCTTGCCCCTCGAACCTCAAGTCGCCTACTAACGTGTCACCCTGCCGAGCCAGCGACAGGTAATAGAACGGGTCATTTTCGATTTCCGCAGCGGAAGAGGGATGCGCCTGCTTCCAGGCTGAAGGCTTATACCCCACCCAGCCCTCGATGCCAGGGGTGATGGTGTTGTAATCGCGCAAATGGAACTGTGCTGTCTTGCCATTCGGCAGGGTGACTGCGAGGTCTTGAGTGTTACTGCTGACTACCGTCGGGTCTACCTTCACCAAGGTAATTTCCTGGTTCGCCGGGTCCGCGAGTAACGTGGCCAAGTATCCGGTAGCTGTCTTTTGCAATGTGTTGCGGTCAGGGGTTGGTTCAAGCATGAACAGTTGCGTAACCGCCCTTGAAGTGCTCCTTGAAGTGCCGCTCTCTGGCGGCGTCGATGACGAGCAGGCCGCTAGCAACACGCCCCCTGCAATGGCCAGCCACGTCCTATAGATAATCGCTTTCACATTCCCGCTCCTGTGGAAATCCATCGCCTCTAGCAAAGCAGGTAACGCGCAGACTCGTCACCTGGCAGAAATGTCAGGCAACCGCGTGAAAAACAGCGAACTATGGGCAAAAAATAACCCCGGAAAGCCGTGAGCATCCGGGGCCAAGAGCGAGCAACATCCACTGTGCACGAACGAGGGTGACCAAACCCTCCGTTGCGGTAGATGGCTTGAGTGTGCGCACTTCAGCGCAGGGTGATTTAGCCGTAAACGACCTGTTCTTAGCCAATGCAGCCATGCCAACATTCTGTTGTTGCGGGCATGTCGCGGTCGTCACAGAATCGGTCGTAAATCACAGCAGCACTCTCTTAGCGATAAAAGGGACAACAGCCATGATGCATGCGGATTTGATTGATCAGGACGACCTGGCAGGCCACCTGCGCGCGCGGGGGTTCGAGATTCCGGCCGGGGCCAGTGCCGAACAGGCTTGCGAGGCGGTGGTGCGTGGGCTGACCGAGCCCAATGCGCGGGCGCTGAAGGGGATGGTGGAGCAGATGTATACCGGCAGCGCGACGATCCTGCCGGCAGTGCGCCAGGCGATCGAGAAACAGCTTTTGCCTGCGCTGGCGCAGTTCAGCAAGCGAGCCTGATCGGTTTTCCCTCTACCGGCCTCTTCGCGGGGCAAGCCCGCTCCCACAGGTTATCCGCTGGACATGAGCCAGCGGTGATCCTGTGGGAGCGGGCTTGCCCCGCGAAGGGGCCGGCTCGGTATCAGAGCCTCACGCTGGCAAAGGTCGACTCGTTACGCGCCTGGCTCAGGGCCGCCATCGGCCCGCTGTGCGGCGACAAGGTCATGGCCTGCGGAATCGGCATCATCGCCACCTGCTGCGCGGTATTGGAGCCCACACGCTCGTCACGCGGCGGAATGCCGAAGTACTCGCGGTAGCACTTGGAGAAGTGCGGTGTGGACACAAAGCCGCACACCGACGCCACTTCGATGATCGACATCGGCGTCTGCTTCAGCAGCTGCCGCGCCCGGATCAGGCGCAGCTTGAGGTAATAGCGTGACGGCGAGCAGTGCAGGTACTTCTGGAACAACCGCTCGAGCTGCCGGCGCGACACGGCTACATACACCGCCAGTTCGTCGAGGTCGATCGGCTCTTCCAGGTTGGCCTCCATCAGCGCGACGATTTCTTGCAGCTTCGGCTGGTTGGTGCCGAGCATGTGCTTGAGCGGCACGCGCTGGTGATCCTGCTCGTTGCGAATACGCTCGTAGACAAACATCTCGGAAATCGCCGCCGACAGCTCACGGCCGTGGTCGCGGCTGATCAAGTGCAGCATCATGTCCAGCGGCGCGGTGCCACCGGAGCTGGTGAAGCGGTTGCGGTCGAGGGTGAACAGGCGGGTGCTCATGTTCACCCGCGGGTAAGCCTCTTGCATGGCGGCCAGGCATTCCCAGTGCACGCTGCAATCGAAGCCATCGAGCAGCCCGGCACAGGCCAGCGCCCAACTGCCGGTACACACGGCGCCCAGGCGGCGCGACTGGCGGGCCTGCGCCTGCAGCCAGGTCACGTGTTCACGGGTAACGGTGCGCTGAATGCCGACGCCACCGCAGACAATCACCGTGTCGATTGGCGGGGCGCTGTGCATCGCCGCGTCCGGGGTGATCTGCAGACCATCGCTGGCCCAAACCTGGCCGCCATCAACGGTCAGGGTGTGCCAACGGTACAGCTCGCGGCCAGAAAGCTGGTTGGCCATGCGCAGCGGCTCGACGGCCGATGCCAGGGAAATCAGGGTGAAGTTGTCCAGTAGAAGAAACCCGATGGACTGGGGGGCTGTGCGGTTCTGGGTTGGATTCCCGGAGGTGTACGACGTCATCGCGATTTCTCCTCACACAAATGCAGGGTGTGCCTCAGGCGGACACTGATTTTTTGTTATGGCCCCTTTTTCGTAGGTAGGGGCTTGTTGCCAATCTCAACGCAAACGCCGTGCCTGAAATTGAACGGCTATCCGAAAAAACCTGAAAACGACGCCTTTGTTCGGCAAATCAGGGCCTTCGGAGCGAGCTGGCTGGTCTTCTAGAACCGCCGTGCTAGGCGTGCTACGTGTAACTGGTGAGCACTTTGGTGACACGTGCCTTGTGGGTTGCCCAGAAACGACACTCTTAAGTGTCACCGACAATGCCCACACTCATCACGACATCTGACGGCCGGTCATACACAAACGCCCCATAACGGGGCGTTGTGATGAGAATGCGTGCGCGATTAGCGCATCAGCATTCGATAGCACTGACCGCCAGGCCGCCGCGCGAAGTCTCTTTGTACTTGTCGTGCATGTCGGCGCCGGTATCGCGCATGGTGCGGATTACCTGGTCGAGGGAGATGAAGTGTTCGCCGTCGCCGCGCAGGGCCATCTGCACCGCGTTGATCGCCTTGACCGCGGCAATCGCGTTGCGCTCGATGCACGGCACCTGGACCAGGCCACCGACCGGGTCGCAGGTCAGGCCAAGGTTGTGTTCCAAGGCGATTTCGGCGGCGTTTTCCAGTTGTGGCGGTGTGGCCCCCAACACTTGCGCAAGGCCAGCCGCCGCCATGGCGCAGGCCGAACCGACCTCGCCCTGGCAGCCGACTTCGGCACCGGAAATCGAAGCGTTCTTCTTGCACAAGATGCCGACCGCTGCCGCCGCGAGGAAGAAGTCGGTCACGTTCGACTCGTCCACCACATCACTGAAGCGCATGTAGTAATGCAGCACCGCCGGGATGATGCCCGCAGCGCCGTTGGTGGGCGCGGTGACCATGCGCCCGCCGGCGGCGTTTTCTTCGTTGACCGCCAGGGCGAACAGGTTGACCCACTCCATGGCGCTCATGGTCGAGCCGATCACGTTGGGCTTGCCGATCTCCTGCAAGCTGCGGTGCAACTTGGCGGCGCGGCGCCGGACGTTGAGGCCACCGGGCAGCGTGCCTTCGTATTTAAGGCCATTGGTGACGCACTCCTGCATGGCTTGCCAGAGCTTCTGCAGGCCGGCGTGGATCTCTTCCTCGCTGCGCCAGACCTTCTCGTTGGCCATCATCAATTGCGACACGCTGAGGTCGTTTTGCTTACACAGTTGCAACAGCTCAGCGGCACTGTTGAAGTCGTAGGGCAGCACGGTCTGGTCGGCGTCCAGCACACCGCTGGCGGCCTGCGCGGCATCGACCACAAAACCGCCGCCCACCGAGTAGTAGGTGTCGCGGTGCAGCTCGCCCTGCGCGCCTTCGGCGATCAGGGTCATGGCGTTGGGGTGGTACGGCAGGTTCTCGTCCAGCAGCAGCATGTCGCGGGCCCAGACGAACTCGATGGGCAACCGCCCATCCAGCAACAGCGTGTTGGTTTCGCGCAGGTCTGCGATGCGGGGGACGATCTGGGTCGGGTCGATGGCGTCAGGCCAATCGCCCATCAGGCCCATGATGGTGGCGTTGTCGGTACCGTGGCCGATGCCGGTGGCCGAGAGCGAACCATACAGCCGCACCTCGATCCGTTTTACCTGCTCCAGCTCGCCGCGCTCACGCAGCCCCTGAACGAACAGAGCGCCAGCCCGCATGGGGCCGACGGTGTGGGAGCTGGAAGGCCCGACACCGATCTTGAACAGGTCGAACACGCTGATGGCCATTGTCGAATCACCTCTTGCTGGGCTTGTCTCTGCGCGCCATGCGCAGGGCGGGGCAACTGCTAGGCTGAAGCTGCGAGCCGCCATGAATGCACGCATCATCGGGCTTTTGCCTACCCCTTCGCCGTCTGCAACCGACGTACTTTTGTTCAACTGCGCCGCGCTGTTTTTACCTGAGGAACAGCCAGCCATACGCCGCTTTCCAGCGGTCTGGTGACGCAAAAACGCGGCCGAGGGGGTGGAAAAACCCATATGCGACATCGCCCGTACTGGATACGACCCGTTCCGTACTGGATACGACCCCACCAGTAGGCGATTGCCCGGCGCTGGAGGATTATCAAAAGCGACTCGTATAGCACGGCCACGCAACCTGCCCTCTGCAGGCCTGGTCGACCGGACCTTCAGAAAGCCCGGCGACCCACGCGAACCCGAAGACAAAATCACAGGAGTCCATCCATGAAAGGTTCACCCTCGCTGTTGCTGGTTGCGTTGTTGTCCACCCCGCTGCTGGCCCAGGCCGCCGAGCCTGAGCAGTGCCAGACGGTACGCTTCTCCGATGTTGGCTGGACCGACATCACTGTGACGACAGCAACCACAAGCGTTGTGCTCGAAGCCCTGGGTTACAAGACCCACACCACCATGATCTCGGTACCGGTGACCTACAAGTCGCTGGCAACCGGCAAGGACCTGGACGTGTTTCTCGGCAACTGGATGCCGACCATGGAGAACGACATCAAGCAGTACCGCGACGCCGGCACTGTCGATACCGTGCGCGCCAACCTGGAAAACGCCAAGTACACCCTGGCCGTACCTCAGGCGCTGTACGACAAGGGTCTGAAGGATTTTGCCGACATCCCCAAGTTCAAGCAGGAGCTGGACGGCAAGATCTACGGCATCGAACCGGGTAACGACGGCAACCGCACCATCCAAAGCATGATCGACAAGAACGCCTTCGGCCTGAAGGACGCCGGTTTCAAGATCGTGCAGTCCAGCGAGGCCGGCATGCTGTCGCAGGTCGACCGGGCGCAGAAACGCGGCGAGTCGGTGGTGTTCCTGGGCTGGGAACCGCACCCGATGAATACCCGCTTCAAGATGCAGTACCTGACCGGCGGCGATGACTTCTTCGGCCCCGAATTCGGCAAAGCAACCGTATTGACCAATACCCGCAAGGGCTACGCGCAGGAATGCAGCAACGTTGGCCAACTGCTCAAGAACCTGTCGTTCGAGCTCAAGGATGAAAGCACCATGATGGGCTATGTCCTGGACGACAAGATGAAACCCGAAGCAGCCGCCAAGAAGTGGCTAAAAGACAACCCCGGCAAGCTGGATACCTGGCTGGCCGGCGTTACCACCGTTGATGGCAAACCCGGCCTTGAGGCGGCCAAGGCCAAGCTGGCGCAATAACGAACCACGCAATAGCGCTACCTCGGGGCGGGACCGTGCCCGCCCCGGACTGATTTCAATCTTTGCAGGTGGAAGCTCGCTATCATGCTTATCGATCAGAAAATACCCCTGGGCCAGTACATCGCGTCGTTCGTCGAATGGCTGACCCAGAACGGCGCGAATTACTTCGACGCCATCGCGCAGGGCCTGGAGTTCATGATCCATGGCGTCACCAGTACCCTGACCTGGTTCAACCCGTTCGTCCTCATCGCCCTGTTTGCCGCCCTGGCGCACCTGATCCAGCGCAAGTGGGGGCTGACCGCGTTCGTTGCGCTGTCGTTCCTGCTTATCTTCAACCTGGGTTACTGGCAGGAAACCATGGAAACCCTGGCGCAGGTGACCTTCGCCACCGTGGTCTGCGTGGCCATCGGCGTGCCGCTGGGCATCGTCGCTGCGCATAAACCGATGTTCTATACCGCCATGCGTCCGGTACTCGACCTGATGCAGACGGTGCCAACCTTCGTTTACCTGATCCCGACCCTGACCCTGTTCGGCCTGGGCGTGGTCCCGGGGCTGATCTCGACGGTGGTGTTCGCCATTGCCGCGCCGATCCGCCTCACCTACCTGGGCATTTGCGATGTGCCACAAGAGCTGCTCGACGCCGGCAAGGCCTTTGGCTGCTCGCGCCGTCAACTGCTCACCCGCATCGAACTGCCCCACGCGATGCCGAGCATCGCTGCCGGTGTCACTCAATGCATCATGCTGTCGCTGTCGATGGTGGTGATCGCGGCACTGGTAGGTGCTGACGGCCTGGGCAAACCTGTGGTCAACGCACTGAACACCGCCGATATCTCCCTGGGCTTCGAAGCGGGCCTGGCGATTGTGCTGCTGGCAATCATGCTCGACCGTATCTGCAAGCAACCGGAAGTCACGGTAAGGGGTGAAGCATGAGCATCATTCGTTTCGAAGACGTCGACGTCATCTTCTCCAACAAACCGCGCGAGGCACTCTCGCTGCTCGACCAAGGCAAGACCCGCGAGCAGATCCTCAAGCAGACCGGCCTGGTGGTGGGCGTCGAAAAAGCCAACCTGGATATCGAAAAAGGCGAGATCTGCGTGCTCATGGGCCTGTCCGGTTCGGGCAAGTCGAGCCTGCTGCGCTGCATTAACGGCCTGAACACCGTCAGCCGTGGCAAGCTGTTCGTCGAGCACGAAGGCAAGCACATCGACATCGCCCACTGCACCCCGGCCGAGCTGAAGATGATGCGCACCAAGCGCATCGCCATGGTGTTCCAGAAGTTTGCCCTGATGCCCTGGCTGACCGTGCGCGAGAACATCAGCTTTGGCCTGGAAATGCAGGGCCGCCCGGAGAAAGAGCGGCGCAAGCTGGTGGACGAGAAGCTCGAACTGGTCGGCTTGACCCAGTGGCGCAACAAAAAGCCCGATGAGCTTTCTGGTGGCATGCAGCAGCGTGTGGGCCTGGCCCGGGCGCTGGCGATGGATGCCGACATCCTGCTGATGGACGAGCCGTTCTCAGCGCTCGACCCACTGATCCGCCAAGGCCTGCAGGATGAGCTGCTGGAGCTGCAACGCAAGTTGAGCAAGACCATCGTGTTCGTCAGCCACGACCTGGACGAAGCGCTGAAGCTGGGCAGCCGCATTGCAATCATGAAAGACGGGCGGATCATCCAGTACAGCAAACCGGAAGAGATCGTGCTGAACCCGGCGGACGACTATGTGCGCACCTTCGTGGCCCACACTAACCCGCTGAACGTGCTGTGCGGTCGCAGCCTGATGCGCAGCCTCGACAACTGCAAGCGGGTCAATGGCTCGGTGTGCCTGGACCCGGGTATCGACTCATGGCTGGACATTGGTGAAGGCGGCTCGCTCAAGCGTGCACGCCAAGGCCAGAACGGTCTGGACATGCAGAATTGGGCGCCGGGGCAGAATGTAGAACTGCTGGAGCGCAGGCCGACGGTGGTGCACGCCGATATCGGCATGCGCGAGGCGCTGCAGATTCGTTATCAGACGGGCAACAAGCTGGTGCTGCAGGATAACGACAAGGTGGTGGGGATTCTTGGGGATACCGAGCTTTACCACGCGTTGCTTGGCAAGAACCACGGGTGATGCAACTGGGGCCGCTTTGCGGCCCATTCGCGGGACAAGCCCGCTCCCACAGGTACATGACAAGCCCTGAGCTATGTACTTTTCCCTGTGGGAGCGGGCTTGCCCGCGAAGGGCTGCAAAGCAGCCCCAATCACCGAATCAGCGAACCACGATCCCGCGCGAAGCCATGTAGGCCTTGGCCTCCGGCACCGTGTACTCGCCAAAGTGGAAGATACTGGCCGCCAGCACCGCGCTGGCATGCCCTTCCAGAATGCCGTCAGCCAGGTGCTGCAGATTACCCACACCCCCCGACGCAATCACCGGAATGCCCAGCGCATCGCTGATGGCCCGAGTAACCCCCAGGTCAAAACCGTTCTTCATGCCGTCCTGGTCCATGCTGGTCAGCAGGATCTCACCGGCACCCAGGCCTTCCATCTTCTTCGCCCACTCAACGGCATCCAACCCGGTCGGCTTGCGCCCGCCATGGGTGAAAATCTCCCAGCGCGGTTCTTCACCCGGCGCGGAAACCTTCTTGGCATCGATGGCGACGACGATGCACTGCGAACCAAAACGGTCTGCCGCCTCGCCCACGAACTCCGGGTTGAACACCGCAGCCGTGTTGATCGATACCTTGTCGGCACCGGCGTTGAGCAGGTTGCGGATGTCCTGCACGGTGCGCACGCCACCGCCCACGGTCAGCGGGATGAACACCTGGCTGGCCATGCGCTCGACGGTATGCAGCGTGGTGTCGCGGCCATCGACGCTGGCGGTGATGTCGAGGAAGGTGATTTCGTCAGCACCTTGCTCGTTGTAGCGACGGGCAATCTCTACCGGGTCGCCGGCATCACGGATGTTCTCGAACTTGACGCCCTTGACCACCCGGCCGTTGTCCACGTCCAGGCAAGGGATGATGCGCTTGGCCAGTGCCATGGTTCAGTCCTCAGCCTTGGTAGTTGTCGCAGAAGGCCT
The DNA here is from genome assembly GCF_058745025.1 of Pseudomonas sp. E1MeOHC2. NCBI lineage: Bacteria > Pseudomonadati > Pseudomonadota > Gammaproteobacteria > Pseudomonadales > Pseudomonadaceae > Pseudomonas > Pseudomonas sp. E1MeOHC2. The sequence continues at coordinate 2,737,183 of NZ_CP196675.1, read as the reverse complement.
GAGCCTCGGCAACATCGAGGGTGCCTTCGTAGATGGCACGGCCGGTGATGGCGCCGATGATGCCGGGGGCCTTGGCGTCCAGCAGGGCCTTGATGTCGCCCAGGTTGTGGATGCCGCCCGAGGCGATCACCGGAATGCGCGTGGCTTCGGCCAGGGCCTTGGTGAAGGGCACGTTGCAGCCCTGCATCATGCCGTCCTTGGCGATGTCGGTGTAGACGATCGCCGAGACGCCATCGGCCTCGAAGCGCTTGGCCAGGTCGATGACCTGAACAGTGCTGACTTCAGCCCAACCATCGGTGGCAACGAAGCCGTCCTTGGCGTCCAGGCCGACGATGACCTTGCCCGGGAACGCCTTGCAGGCCTCGGCGACAAACTCCGGCTGCTTGACCGCCTTGGTGCCGATGATCACGTAGCTGACGCCAGCCTTGACGTAGTGTTCGATGGTTTCCAGCGAGCGGATACCGCCGCCGATCTGGATCGGCAGGGTTGGGTAGCGCTTGGCGATGGCGGTAACCACTTCACCGTTGACCGGCTGGCCTTCGAAGGCGCCGTTGAGGTCAACCAGGTGCAGGCGGCGGCAGCCACCTTCGACCCATTTGGCGGCCATGCTCACCGGGTCGTCGGAAAATACCGTGGAGTCTTCCATGCGGCCCTGGCGCAGGCGCACGCAAGCACCGTCCTTCAGATCGATAGCGGGGATAATCAGCATCTTGGGAACCTGTCTATTTGTTGGGTTTCAGGGCTTCTCGAGTGCCCACAGGTCGCTCTCGATGCTCTCGAACCGCTCCTTGAGGTGCAGCTGAACATCGGCAATCGCCCTGTTGTAGTAATGGGGTGCAATCTCTTTGCTGAACAGGTCGAGGACCTCGGCCACTTCAAACGACCCCAGCTGCAGCTCGAAACGGTCTTCGAGAAAGCGCTTGAGCGTGTCGAGCGCTTCGCGCTCCTGCTCGGCGGCCAGGGTGATGACCGGGGCCTTGGTCTTCGATTTGCTCATTTACCAGCGCCCGTCCCAGGCAACGAAGTTCTGCAGCAGTTGCAGGCCATGGGTATGGCTTTTCTCCGGGTGGAACTGCACGGCGAAGCGCGAGCCGTCGGCCAGCGCGGCAGCAAAGTCGACGCCATAGTGGCCGCGACCGACCACCTGGGCCGGCTTGCCGGCATCGATGTAGTAGCTGTGCACAAAATAGAAGCGCGCGCGGTCAGGGATGTCGTGCCACAGCGGATGCTGGTTGGCCTGGCTGACTTCGTTCCAGCCCATGTGCGGCACCTTCAGGTGCTCGCCATCCTCTTGCAGGCCCTTGCCGAAGAAACGCACCTGGCCGGGGAACAGGCCAATACAGTCGACGCCGTTGTTCTCTTCACTGTGCTCGAGCAGCGCTTGCATGCCGACACAAATGCCGAGAAACGGGCGGTCCTGGCTAACCTCACGCACCAGGCTGTCGAAGCCCAGGCGACGGATTTCAGCCATGCAGTCGCGAATCGCACCCACGCCTGGGAACACCACGCGATCAGCCTCGCGGATCACCGCGGCGTCGCTGGTGACCAGCACCTTGCCGGCGCCGACATGCTCAAGTGCCTTGGCCACCGAGTGCAGATTGCCCATGCCATAGTCGATTACGGCTACCGTCTGCATTTACAGGCATCCCTTGGTGGAAGGCATCTGCCCAGCCATGCGCTCGTCCAGGGTAATGGCCATGCGCAGCGCGCGGCCGAACGCCTTGAAAACGGTTTCGATCTGGTGGTGGGTGTTGTGGCCACGCAGGTTGTCGATGTGCAGGCTCACCAGGGCGTGGTTGACGAAGCCCTGGAAGAATTCCTGGAACAGGTCGACATCGAAGCCACCGACCGTGGCGCGGGTGAACGGCACGTGCATCTGCAGGCCTGGGCGGCCCGAGAAGTCGATGACCACGCGCGACAGCGCTTCGTCCAGCGGCACATAGGCATGGCCGTAGCGGAAGATGCCTTTCTTGTCGCCGATCGCCTGGGCGAATGCTTGGCCCAGGGTGATACCGACGTCTTCGACGGTATGGTGATCGTCGATGTGCAGGTCACCCTTGCACTCGATGTCCAGATCGATCAGCCCATGCCGGGCGATCTGGTCGAGCATGTGTTCAAGGAAAGGCACACCGATATCAAATCGGGCCTTGCCGCTGCCATCTAGGTTGATCGAGCACTTGACCTGGGTTTCCAGGGTATTGCGCTCGACGGAAGCCTTACGTTCGACCATCACCAGCTCCGCAAAATCATTGGGCGAAAAGGGCTCCATTATAGGCCCAGATCGCGCCAGCTTGAAACGCGGATGACATATGGCAGAGCAAGCAATTACGGGGGGTGGATGCAGTTACAGGTCTATACAAGCTGTGATTCGGGGGCTGGTTTGCAACCCCCGCAAGCCCCTTTCAATGGAACAGTACAGCCGTCTTCTGCAACGTAATCCACACCCCCCAAGCCAACGGCACAACCACCGCAGCCCAGGCAATCAGCACCAGCGGCAAGCTACCCGGCGCGGCATGCCACTCCAGCGAACGCGCCCCATCGGCCCCCTTGTCGTGGCTCAGCGCACGTTCGGCGGCCAATTGCGCGTCGCTCATGAAGTGCTTGTCCGCCACTGGGCGAATCAGCAAGTTGCAGATAAAGCCCAACACCAGCAGGCCCGCGAGGATATACAAGGTCATGTCGTACGCCGCAGCCCGCTCCACGCCCGCCGCCAGCTGATACTCACGCAGGTAGGTGATCAGCACCGGCCCCAGCACGCCCGCCGCTGCCCACGCCGTCAGCAAACGCCCATGAATCGCACCCACCATCTGCGTCCCGAACAGGTCGGCCAGGTACGCCGGCACCGTGGCAAAGCCGCCACCGTACATCGACAAAATGATGCAGAACGCCGCCACGAACAGCGCCACGTTGCCCAAGTGGCCCATGTTCGGCACCAGGCTGTAGAGGCCCACGCCCAGGGCGAAGAAAGCGAAGTAGGTGTTCTTGCGGCCGATGTAGTCGGAGAACGACGCCCAGAAGAAGCGCCCACCGATGTTGAACAGGCTCAGCAAGCCGGTAAAGCCCGCCGCGATCGCTGCAATCTGCGCCAGCTGCGCGGCATTGAGCTCGCTGAAACTCAGCTCGTTACCCAGCAGCTTGCCGGCGAACACTTCCTGCAACAGCGGCGACGCCATGCCCAGAATACCGATGCCCGCCGAGACGTTCAGGCACAGCACCAGCCACACCAGCGCGAACTGTGGGGTTTTCCAGGCCACGCTGACGTGCACATGGCGGTCGGTGACCATGCCATTGCCGGCCTTTTTCGCCGGGGCGGTCCAGCCCTCAGGCTTCCAGCCGGTCGGGGGCACGCGGTAACCCAGCGCGCCCGCCGTCATGAACACGAAATAAATCGCCGCCATGACCACGAAGCTCTGCCATACCCCCACGTCCTGCGCGTTGCCGAAGTGGCCCATCAGCGCGGTCGCCAGCGGTGCACCCACCATCGCGCCACCGCCAAAGCCCATGATCGCCATGCCCGTGGCCATGCCACGCTTGTCCGGGAACCACTTGATCAGGGTCGAGACCGGCGAAATGTAGCCCAGGCCCAGGCCGATACCGCCAATCACGCCAGAGCCCAGCCACATCAGCCACAGCTGATGGGTCTTCACGCCAATCGCCGAAATCAGCATGCCGCCGCACCAGCACAGCGCCGACACCAGCCCGGCCTTGCGCGGCCCGGCGTGTTCCAACCAGCCGCCAAGTACCGCGGCCGAGCAACCGAGGAATACAAAGAACAGGGTGTAGATCCAGCTCAGCATCGAAATCGGCCAGTCGCACTCGGCGCTGAACATTCGCGCAATGAAACCCATGTCTGCCGAGCAGGCGACCGGGGCGGTGATGCCGATGGCTTGCGACAGCGGCAACCAGAACACCGAGAAGCCGTAGGCCATGCCGATGCACAAGTGGATAGCCAACGCTGCCGGTGGCACCAGCCAACGGTTGAAGCCCGGACGGGCAATGATGCGCTCCTTCGACAGGAAGCTCGGCGCTCCGGCCAAGGTGCCTGCCGTGACGGTACTGCTCATGGGTTCAATCCTTTTTGTAGGGCCTTTACAGGGCAACGCACCGCGACAATGGGTCGCGGGCACACCGCAAGCGGCGCAAGGTTACCAGCACCCGGTGGGATGAAAGCAATCTGATATCGTGGATTTCTCCGTAGCTGAAACGGTATTTCGGTTCGCCTGTACCGGCCTCTTCGCGGGGCAAGCCCGCTTGTGTCTTGGAGAGGGAATAGAATCTGAAGTGAGAGCGGTGAATGGCAAGCTGATAGCCCGAGGTGCCCAGAGCACGTGTGGGAGCAAAAGCTGCCATTCACCGTTCCACTTTGGCGAGAGCCCGAACAGTTGGATGAGGGGCGTAATCTCGAATCACAAGCGTGGGCCAAGCCAAAGCGCTCTCACTCCTTGAGTTTAAGAGGGTTTGGCCATGTCTTCCTCTGTCGGCATCGATGTTTCCAGTGCCACACTTGCTGTTCACATCCGCCCTGAGGGGGTGAACTTCAGTGTTTCCAATGACTTGAAGGGATTCCAACTGCTCGTCGAAAAGCTTGGCGGGTATGCAGTTTCAATGGTCTTGCTCGAAGCTACCGGTGGCTACGAGTGCAATGTCCTCAAAGCGCTGCAGGATGCCGATTTTCCGGTTTGCCGGATCAATCCCAGTCGTGCCCGGGACTTTGCCAAGTCGATGGGTAAACGCGCCAAGACCGATCCCATTGACGCAGCGGTTTTGGCTCACCTGGCTGAAGTTATGCCCCCACGGCCTTGCCAGGTGATGACACCCGAGCGGGCCTTGCTGCGCGAACTGCTTATGCAGCGGGATCGCTTCGTCCAACAGCGCGACGATGACAAGCGGCGCCTGAAGCAGGCGCGGGCTCCCAGTGTTTGTTTGCGGTTGGAACAACACATCGCCTATCTGAAGGGTGAAATTCGAGCGCTGGAACAAGAGATCGCACAGCAGGCAGCAGCTTTGCCTGATGACCGGGTTAAACAGCTCACTCAAGTCAAAGGAATTGGTCTGATTACTGCCGGAAAGCTGATGGCCTTGCTGCCAGAGCTGGGCCAGGTGGATAAGAAGGAAATTGCCGCCTTGGTCGGTGTTGCGCCGTTCAACCAGGACAGCGGCAAGCAGTCGGGCAAGCGTTCAATCTGGGGGGGGCGCTCACAAGTCAGGCGGGCGCTCTATATGGCCTGCTGGGTGGTGATACGGCACAACAAGGACTTCTGCGAGCGCTACAAAGCACTGCGAGCCCAAGGGAAGTGCGCGAAAGTATCGGTGGTGGCGTGTATGCGAGTATTGATAGTGAGGCTAAATGCGATGCTCAAGACCGGAACGCCCTGGAAGGAGCAAATAGCTCATTCGTAGGAGCAAGCCTTGCTGGCGATGCCCGGCACAGCCGGGCCTGGGGCGCTACGCGCCCCATCGCCGGCAAGGCCAGCTTCCACAAGAAGACAGTTGCTCCCACATGATCGGATGAGCACCCTGTGGGAGCGGGCTTGCCCGCGAAGAGACCGGTACAGGCAACACAAACGGAACTGCCAGTACTGCGGCTGTCGAAAGCCGCAACCTCTGATCCATTCGTAGGGAAATACGCTGTATCGCCAGTCGAATACGCAGAGATAACCACTGCGGCGCTATACTCTGCCGCTGAATTTCAAACTGGACTACAAGGACTCGCCCATGAAAGCGTTCGGCAAAATCCTGGGACTGGGGCTTCTCGGGTTGCTGCTGATCATCGTGGCGTTGGGCTTCGCCCTGACCCACCTCTTCGATCCCAACGACTATAAAGACGAGATTCGCCAGCTGGCGCGCGACAAGGCTCATGTCGAGCTGACCCTCAACGGTGACATCGGCTGGAGCCTGTTCCCGTGGCTGGGCCTGGAGCTGCACGAAGCAAGCATCGCCACCTTGAACAAACCCAAGGAGCCGTTCGCCGACCTGCAGATGCTCGGTCTGTCGGTGCGTGTGCTGCCGCTGCTGCGCCGCGAGGTGCAGATGAGCGACGTGCGCGTCGAGGGCCTGAACCTGACCCTGGCCCGTGACGAACACGGCCACGGCAACTGGGAAGACATCGGCAAGCCATTGCCGGCACCCACCGGCGCGCCTGCCACAACACCGGCCCAGGCACCAACCGAGCAGGCCCCGGCGCAAGCCGATAGCGGCAGCGAGCGTGCGGTCAAACTCGACATCGACAGCCTGACCGTGAACAACGCCCGTGTGCAGTACACCGATGCCAAAAGCGGCCAGAGCTACACCGCCGAAAGCATTCAGCTAAGCACCGGCCCGGTCCACGAAGGGGCGAACATTCCGCTCAAGGCCAGTGCGTTCCTGAGTGCCAGCCAGCCGAACATCAAGGCCCGCACCGAGCTTGCCGGCGAACTGCGTTTCGACCGCAAGCTAAAACGCTACAACCTTGAAGACATGCGCCTGTCGGGCGAGACCTCGGGCGAACCGCTGGCCGGCAAGACCGTGACCTTCGCCGCCCAGGGCCAACTGCTGGTAGACCTGGCGGCCAATGTTGCCTCGTGGAACGGCCTGAAAATTTCGGCCAACCAGCTGCGAGCGCTGGGCGAGCTGAACCTGCGCGACCTGGACAAGGCGCCGCAACTCAGCGGTGGCCTGTCCATCGCCCAGTTCGATCTGCGCACCTTCCTCGATGGCATCGGCCGCCCGTTGCCGGCGACCAACGACCCGGCCGCATTCACCAAGCTGGAGCTGGTCACCCGCCTGCAAGGCACGCCAAACAGCCTGGCCCTGGCGGACCTGGCGGTGAAGCTGGACGACAGCACCTTCAGCGGCCGCGTGGCCGTCGAAGACTTCGCCAAGCAGGCCCTGCGCCTGCAGCTCAAGGCCGATACCTTCGACGCCGACCGCTACCTGCCGGCCAAGAGCGAAGAAGCCAAGGGCGCTACCGCCGCGCGCCAGGCCGAGGTCAAGCAACAGGAAGCCAGCGCCGTTGCCGGTGTCGGCAGCTCACCCCTGCCCAACGCTCCGACCCAGGTCGCCTGGAGTGACGACAAGCTGCTGCCGGTGGACCGCCTGCGTGCCCTGGACCTGCAGGCCGACCTGAGCTTCGGCTCGCTGACCCTGGACAAGCTGCCCATCCAAGATGCTCAGCTCAAGGCCATCGGCCAAGGCGGCCTGGTGACCCTGCAGACCCTGCGCGGCGAGCTCTACAACGGCACCTTCGAGGCCAAGGGCACCGTCGATGTACGCCCTGCTGTGCCGCAGCTTGGCGTCAACACCCGGATCGAGCGGGTACCGGTAGAGCACTTCATCAAGATCGAGGGCAAAGAGCAGACGCCACCGGTCAAGGGCCTGCTGACCCTGACCAGCGACCTGACCGCGACCGGCAACAGCCAGAAGGCGCTGGTCGATACCCTCAATGGCAACGCCAACTTCACCATCAACGATGGCGTACTGGTCAATGCCAACCTTGAACAGCAACTGTGCCAGGCCATCGCCACGCTCAACCGCAAGTCGCTCAGCGGCGAACCCCGCGCCAAGGACACGCCCTTCCAGGAACTGCGTGGCAGCCTGGTGGTGCGCAATGGCGTGGCCAGCAACCCAGACCTCAAGGCACGCATCCCAGGCCTCACCGTCAACGGCCACGGCGACGTCGACCTGCGCGTACTGGGCATGGACTACAACGTCGGCGTGATCGTCGAGGGTGACCAGCGCGCCATGCCGGACCCGGCCTGCCAGGTCAACCAGCGCTATGTCGGCGTTGAAGTGCCGCTGCGCTGCCGCGGCCCGCTGGAGCTTGGCGCCAAGGCCTGCCGCCTGGACCAGGACGGCATGGGCAAGGTTGCCGCCAAACTGGCCGGCAACCGCCTCAAAGACAAGATCGATGAAAAACTCGACGAGAAACTCGGAGACAAAGTGAGCCCGGAAGTGAAAGACGCGCTCAAGGGGCTGTTCAAGCGATGAGCCCCGAGCAGTTCTCCAGCGCCGTGCTCGACTGGTATGACGAGCACGGCCGACACGACCTGCCCTGGCAACAGGGCATCACCCCGTACCGGGTGTGGGTGTCGGAAATCATGTTGCAGCAGACCCAGGTCAGCACCGTGCTCAACTACTTCGACCGCTTCATGCAGGCCCTGCCCACCGTGCAGGCCCTGGCCGAAGCGCCGGAGGACGAAGTGCTGCACCTGTGGACGGGCCTGGGCTACTACACCCGCGCCCGCAACCTGCAAAAGGCGGCGAAGATCGTCGTCGAGCAGCATGGCGGCGAGTTTCCACGTAGCGTCGAGCAACTCACCGAACTGCCTGGCATCGGCCGCTCCACTGCCGGTGCCATCGCCAGCATCAGCATGGGCATCCGTGCGCCGATCCTGGACGGCAACGTCAAGCGCGTGCTGGCCCGCTATACCGCCCAGGCGGGCTACCCCGGCGAGCCCAAGGTGGCCAACCAGCTGTGGGCCAGCGCCGAGCGCTTCACCCCGCTGACCCGCGCCAACCATTACACCCAGGCGATGATGGACATGGGCGCCACGTTGTGTACCCGCAGCAAGCCCAGCTGCCTGATCTGCCCGCTGCAACGTGGCTGCGAAGCGCACCTGCACGGCGAAGAGACCCGCTACCCCGAGCCCAAGCCACGCAAAGCGCTGCCGCAACGGCGGACGCTGATGCCACTGTTGGCCAACCACGAAGGCGCGATCCTGCTTTACCGCCGCCCTTCCAGCGGCTTGTGGGGCGGTTTGTGGAGCTTGCCGGAGCTGGAGAACCTCGAACAACTCGACGACCTCGTCTACCAGCACGGCCTGCGCCTGGCAGATAGCCGCGCACTAGACGGCCTGACCCACACCTTTAGCCACTTCCAGCTGGCGATCGAGCCTTGGCTGGTGAGGGTCGACCCGGTCGGCCAGCACGTGGCCGAGCCCGACTGGCTCTGGTATAACCTCGCCACCCCGCCGCGCCTGGGCCTCGCCGCCCCGGTCAAGAAGTTGCTCAAACGCGCGGCCGACGAACTGATTGCAGGAGACGCCCGATGACCCGCACCGTGATGTGCCGCAAGTACAAAGAAGAACTCCCAGGCCTGGAGCGCCCGCCCTACCCAGGCGCCAAGGGCCAGGACATCTTCGATCACATCTCGCAGAAGGCCTGGGCCGACTGGCAGAAACACCAGACCATGCTGATCAACGAAAAGCGCCTGAACATGATGAATGGCGAGGACCGCAAATTCCTCCAGGGCGAGATGGACAAGTTTTTCGCCGGCGAAGAGTACGCCCAGGCGGAAGGCTACGTTCCACCGGCCGAATGACCCCAAAAAACGTAAGCGACGGAATTAATTTAAAATTTTTTCAAAAAGTCGTTGACGGACGGTCTGGAAATCTATTTAATTCACCTCGTCGCCCAGATAGCTCAGTCGGTAGAGCAGAGGATTGAAAATCCTCGTGTCGGCGGTTCGACTCCGTCTCTGGGCACCACCTTCAGCTTCTGGTGGTTGCAAAGTTACCCGAAGCGACAACAAGAAACCCGCCTAGTGCGGGTTTTTTGTTGTCTGCGATTTTTCAGTCTGCATTACGTTGTCGATATCCCAAATCTCTAGCCCGCTACCTGAGGCTGCACCACCTCAGCATGCAGCCTTACTCCAAGCGCCGCCATGACCTTCATGATGGTCGCCAAGCTGGGGTTACCCTCTGCAGAGAGCGCCTTGTACAAGCCTTCGCGCGTCAGCCCCGTGTCCCGGGCCAACTGAGCCATCCCGCGCGCCCGGGCAACATCACCCAACGCAGCGGCAAGCAAGGCTGGATCGTTTTCTTCAAGACAGGCCTCAAGGTACAAGGCTATGTCTTGCTCGGTCTTCAAATGGTCCACAGCATCCCATTTGGTCAGTTTGATATCTGTCATGACGGCCTCCTAAAGATCGCGCGCAAGCTTGAGTGCAGCTTTGATATCCCTCGCCTGGCTGGCTTTATCGCCACCTGCCAAAAGGATGATCACTTCGTAGCCCCGTTGAACGAAGTAGACTCGATGGCCCGGGCCATAGTTGATCCGCGCTTCGGACACTCCCTCACCAACTGGCTTACAGTCACCCAGCATCCCAAGCTCGATTCGGCGCAGCCTCACGTTGATACGCGCCTGCGCACGAGCATCCCGCAACGCAGCGAACCACCCTTTGTACGTCTCGGTTTGAATGAGTATATGCATGGGAAAAACGTAAACCACAGTTCACACTACATCCAATCTTCACGTGTTTCAAACTATTGAGCCGCCCCCAGCGACAAGGTCACAAATCAGCAACCGACATTGACCAACATCAAAAAGCCATTACCCGCTCGTCCTTAAAATACCAGGTGGCCATTCGACTACCCGCAAGGACCTCCATGAGCGAAGAATCCACCCTCCTGCTCCCCGCCCCCAGCGAACCCGCCCCAATCCCCCCTCGCACGCGTCGCCCACGTCAGCGCAAGCCCGAACCGACCATTACCCAGATCAGCCAGCAGCCCGCCGCACTGGAAGTGGCCACCGCCCCCAAAGGCAGCAACGAAGACAGCACCCGCGCACGCCTGCCAGCCAGCTACCCATACCGCACCCGTCTGCAACGCCAGGAATACGAAAAGGCCAAGCACGCGTTGCAGATCGAGCTGCTTAAAGTGCAGAGCTGGGTGAAGGACACTGGCCAGCGCGTGGTGATCTTGTTCGAAGGGCGGGACGCTGCGGGCAAAGGGGGCACCATCAAGCGCTTCATGGAGCACCTGAACCCGCGTGGTGCACGGATCGTGGCACTGGAGAAGCCCTCCGAGCAGGAAAAGGGCCAGTGGTACTTCCAGCGCTACGTCCAGCACCTGCCGACTGCAGGTGAAATGGTCTTCTTCGACCGCTCCTGGTACAACCGCGCCGGGGTCGAGAAGGTGATGGAGTTCTGCACGCCGCTGCAGTACCTCGAATTCATGCGCCAGGCGCCGGACCTTGAGCGCATGCTATGCAACAGCGGCATCCTGTTGTTCAAGTACTGGTTCTCGGTGAACCGCGAGGAGCAGCTACGGCGCTTCATCTCACGCCGCGACGACCCGCTCAAACACTGGAAGCTGTCGCCCATCGACATCAAGTCGCTGGACAAATGGGACGACTACACCGCAGCCAAAGAGGCGATGTTCTTCCATACCGATACCGCCGATGCACCGTGGACGGTGATCAAGTCCGATGACAAGAAGCGTGCGCGCATCAACTGCATACGGCACTTCCTGCATTCACTGGACTACCCAGGCAAGGACCCGGCCGTGGCGTATGCCCCCGACCCGTCACTGGTGGGGCGTGCGTCTCGTGACTTCGAAGAAGATGAAGCGCCAGCCGTCCACTGACAAGGGCAATCAGAAGTTGGCCATGGCGCTGCAGTATTCGGCCTTGGTGGTCTGTACGGGTTGCTCCACGCCCAGCTGCCGCAGCTTGACGCCACAGGCGCTGTAGCCGCGCACCACCACTTCGTAATCGGCGCCCTTTTGCGGCACGAAGTAGAACATGCCCAGGCAGTTGGTGACGCTGTTGTAGCTACCGCGGCCGCCATCGAGAAAGTGCAGGGTGAACGGCTTGCCGGCCGGCACAAGCACTTCGCTGACCGCATCCCCCTGCATCACCGGGGCGCTGGCAGGCATGCCCAGGGTTTCGCCATTGCGGTCGGCGAAGCCCTCCTTGGGCACTGCAATCACCCCTGCTCCTGGGCTGTACCAATCGACACAATCCTTGCCCGGCACCGCGCGCACCATGCCGTCGGCAATCACCCGCAGGCGAGCGGTATCGCCTGAAGTCGGTGAACCATAAGGGGTGTTGAACGATTTGACCGCCGCAATGTTGCCGCAGCCAGACAGCGCTACAGCCAGCAGGCATAGCGAGATTGCTGTTTTCATCCCTGAATTCCTCATGAGTGGTTACCGGACATCCGGCCGCCTGCCTGAGACCATCGCTTGTCGCTTGGGTTTCGCAGGCAAGTGCGATTCAATACGCGCACTTTTTTAGGCACCCCCAAGGATTCACCCATGGCCACCACGACCAAACAACAGAAACGCGCCAAGCGCGCCGCCAGCAAGGCCAAGCAAAACCGCATGGTGCGCAGCGGCCAGGCGGTCAAGGCCAGCGCCGGTGACAGCGCCAGCATCGAGCAGGTGTTCAACAAGGCCATGGAGTCGGACAGCTACAAGGAGCTGTTCGACAAGATGAAGGCGGCACAGGAAACCAGCCTGGTGGCGATGATCTCGGTGTTCCTGGTCGACCCGCTGCTGGCACTGGTGCTCAAGGGGCACAAGGAAGAACACGCCACCGACTACATCGTGCTGGTGTTCAACGCCTACCGCACCTGGCTTGATGGCGCCGACGAAGACACCACCATGGCCTGGCTGGAAAGCGACGAGTTCCAAGAGGCCTATATCGCCGCTTCAGAAGTCGTGGCCAAGCAGCAACAGCAGCAGAAGCAGTTCGGCTGAGCCATCACCGACCTCTTCGCGGGGCAAGCCCGCTCCCACAGATACTGTGCAGGCCTCACATGCAGCGCCATACCAGTGGGAGCGGGCTTGCCCCGCGAAGAGGCCCGACAGATGTAATAAAAAAGGCCGCGCCCTACACAGGGCGCGGCCTTTTCATTCAAAGCAGCGCAGATCAGTTATCCAGCGCCACCCGCCCAGCCGCTTCGCGCTTGCGATGCACCAGCAGCCCGGCCGCCACCACACCAATGCTCAGCAAAGCAGTGGCGATGATCTCGGCACGGTGATCCTCACCCACCCCCATCACCACCAGCACAGCAATGATGAAAGCGATGGTCGCCCAGGTCAGGCCCGGGAACAGCCACATCTTGAAGGCAATTTTCTCGCCACGCGCTTCACGCTGGCTGCGCATGCGCAGTTGCGAGACCGCGATCACCAGGTACACCAGCAGCGCAATGGCGCCAGAGCTTGCCAGCAGGAACTCGAACACCTGGGCCGGCGCCACATAGTTGGCGAACACACACAGGAACGCCGCCGCCGTGGACATCAGTACCGCCACATGCGGAGTACCCGCCTTGGTGGTGCGTTGCGACATGGCTGGGGCATCGCCACGCTTGCCCAGGGAGAACAGCATGCGCGAAGAGGTATACAGCGCCGAGTTCAGGCAGCTGGTGACGGCAATCAGCACGACGATGTCGACGATCAGCTTGGCATTCGGCACACCGATGCGGCTCAGCACGGTCTGGTAGGAGCCCAGCTCAGCCAGGGCCGGATCGTTCCAAGGCACCAACGCCACGACCAGGAAGATCGACACCAGGTAGAACAGGCAAATACGCCAGATCACCGAATTGGTGGCGCGGCTGATCTGCTTGCCTGGGTCTTTGGACTCGGCAGCGGCGATGGTGACGATTTCGGTACCCATGAACGAGAACATGGTGGTCAGCATGGCGGCCAGCACAGCGCCCAGGCCGTTGGGCATGAAGCCTTGGGTATCGAACAGGTGGCTGACACCGCTCACCTGGCTGCCCGGCACCAGGCCGAACATGGCCACGCAGCCCACGACGATGAAGCCGATGATCGCCAGTACCTTGAGCAAGGCGAACCAGAACTCGAACTCACCGTAGTTCTTCACGCTGCACAGGTTGGTCAGGGTCAGCAGCAGGGTGATGACCAGGGAGAAGGCCCACAGGTCAACAGCAGGGAACCAGGCGTGCAGAATGGCTGCGGCCGCGTTGGCCTCCAGCGGGATCACCAGCACCCAGAACCACCAGTACAGCCAGCCGATGGTGAAGCCGGCCCAACGCCCAATGGCGCGGTCGGCATAAGTCGAAAAAGACCCCGTGTCAGGTGAAGCGATGGCCATCTCGCCAAGCATGCGCATGACCAGCACGACCAACGTACCGGCAGCAGCATAGGCCAGCAGTACGGCAGGGCCCGCAGCAGCGATGGCGTGACCGGAACCCACGAACAGACCGGCGCCAATTACGCCAGCGATGGACAGCATGGTGACATGCCGCGATTTGAGCCCCTGAGCGAGGTCATTGGAATTGTTACCGCTCATAAAACTACCTTTGTAAGGAGTGGACCACTCCGACTACGGGAACGAAGCGCGCCTGGGGTTAATTAGGCGTCGCTGCAATCGGCGGTTTCCTACTGGCAATAAGCGCGCCATTTGCTGAATGCATTCGTCAGAAAAATCTGGCAGCCGTAAAGGGCGCGGCTTGCAGGGCTTTCGGCCATGCTTTGACCGAAAGGTCGCCAAATCCCCGTGCCAAGTCCGGATTACGGAAATACCCACTTACAAACGCACCAAAGGTGCCCCTAGGTAACACCTGCGCACCATTGCCATGCAAAAAAAGTACAACCGATAGGTACAACCATTGGAGCGGATTGGTTGAGGTGTCGAGTCCGCTCCCACCGTTACAAGCGATCCTCTCAGGGCCCGCTCATTGAACGAGTTAAGGATTGGCGCTTCCAAGCGCGGGCCAAAACTGGCACCATCGCGCCTTTTTTCATCAAGGCTCTGGTGTTGGGCTAGACCTTCGCGGTCATCCTCGCGACGTTGCGCTGCAGCGATGCGACAATCTGCCCCGACAGCGACCCGAGCCCCTAGCGACCCTGTTGGCCGTCATAATGCCGCTATGCTAGCTTGGCGCACGCCAGGAAGGCCGCCAACAGCTGGGAACGCACCCGAACACAAGAGGACCGCACATGGCCCAGGCCACGCCCGCGCTGGAAATTCGCAATCTGCACAAACGCTACGGCGAGCAGGAAATTCTCAAGGGCATTTCGCTGACCGCACGCGATGGTGACGTGATCTCCATCCTGGGGTCGTCCGGTTCCGGCAAGTCCACCTTGCTGCGCTGCATCAACCTGTTGGAGAACCCGCACCAGGGCGAAATCCTGGTCGCTGGTGAATCCCTCAAGCTCAAGGCCGCCAAAAACGGTGACCTGATCGCCGCCGACAACCGCCAGATCAATCGCCTGCGCAGCGAGATCGGCTTCGTCTTCCAGAACTTCAACCTGTGGCCGCACATGTCGATCCTCGACAACATCATCGAGGCGCCGCGCCGCGTGCTTGGTCAAAGCAAGGCTGAAGCCATCGAGGCCGCCGAAGCACTGCTGAAAAAGGTCGGCATCTACGACAAGCGCCACAGCTACCCCGCCCAGCTTTCCGGTGGCCAGCAGCAGCGCGCCGCCATTGCCCGTACCCTGGCCATGAAGCCCAAAGTCATCCTGTTCGACGAGCCGACCTCGGCGCTCGATCCGGAAATGGTCCAGGAAGTGCTAAACGTTATCCGCGCATTGGCCGAAGAAGGCCGTACCATGCTGCTGGTGACGCACGAGATGAACTTTGCCCGCCAGGTGTCCAGTGAAGTGGTTTTCCTGCACCAGGGCCTGGTTGAAGAGCAAGGATCGCCGCAACAGGTCTTCGAGAACCCGACCTCGGCGCGTTGCAAGCAATTCATGTCCAGCCACCGCTAACGGAGCAACACGAATGCAGACCTATAAGAAATTCCTCCTGGCCGCTGCCGCCACCCTGGTGTTCTCGGCAAATGCCATGGCAGCCGAAAAACTCAAAATGGGCATCGAGGCGGCCTACCCGCCCTTCAACAACAAGGATGCCAGCGGCCAGGTGGTCGGCTTTGACAAAGACATCGGCGACGCACTGTGCGCCAAGATGAAAGTCGAATGCGAAGTGGTCACCTCTGACTGGGACGGCATCATCCCGGCGCTGAACGCCAAGAAGTTCGACTTCCTGATCTCCTCGCTGTCGATCACCGATGAGCGCAAGCAGGCCGTCGACTTCACCGACCCGTACTACTCGAACAAACAGCAGTTCATCGCACCGAAAAACGTCGACTTCAAGACCGACCGCGCCTCGCTCAAAGGCAAGACCATCGGTACCCAGCGCGCCACCCAGGCAGCGACCTGGCTGGACGACAACGGCGGCATGGACGGCGAGTTCAAGGTCAACCTGTACGATGGCCAGGAAAACGCCTACCTGGACCTGACGTCCGGCCGCCTCGACGCCATCCTCGCCGACAAGTACGCCAACTACGACTGGCTGAAGTCCGACGCCGGCAAAAGCTTCGAGTTCAAAGGCGAACCGGTGAACGACAGCGACAAGGTCGGCATTGCCGTACGCAAAGGCGACAATGAGCTGCGCAACAAGCTCAATGCCGCACTCAAGGAAATTGTCGCCGACGGCACCTACAAAAAGATCAACGACAAGTACTTCCCGTTCAGCATCTATTGATTCGCCCCGACCGGCACGCCCTTGTGGCGTGCCGGTCCCTAGAACGACCCTACCCATGAATATCGACCTGCACGGATTCGGTCCGGCCCTGGCGGCTGGCACTTTGATGACCGTAAAACTGGCGCTTTGCGCCCTGCTGCTGGGGCTAGTCCTGGGCCTACTCGGTGCCCTCGCCAAAACGTCCCCGGTCAAGCCACTGCAATGGCTTGGTGGCTTCTACTCGACCCTGGTTCGCGGCGTGCCCGAACTGCTTTGGGTCCTGCTTATTTATTTCGGCACTGTCGGCCTGATGAACAGCCTCGGCGAGGCGCTCAACATGCCCGGCCTTGAGCTCAGTGCCTTCGCCGCCGGCGTCATCGCCCTCGGCCTGTGCTTCGGCGCGTACGCCACCGAAGTGTTCCGTGGCGCCATCCTGGCAATCCCCAAGGGCCACCGCGAAGCTGGCCTGGCGCTGGGCCTGTCCAAGGCGCGCATTCTGTCGCGGATCATCCTGCCGCAGATGTGGCGCATCGCCCTGCCCGGCCTGGGCAACTTGTTCATGATCCTGATGAAAGACACCGCGCTGGTCTCGGTCATCGGCCTGGAAGAAATCATGCGCCACGCGCAAATCGGCGTGACCATGACCAAGGAGCCGTTCACCTTCTACATGGTCGCGGCCTGCATCTACCTGGGCCTGACCGTCGTCGCCATGACCGGCATGCACTTCATGGAAAAACGCGCCGCTCGCGGCTTTGCGAGGGCTGAATAATGAACTGGGAAGTCATCATCAAATGGCTGCCACGCCTGGCCCAGGGCGCGACCCTGACCCTTGAGCTGGTGGCCATCGCGGTGGTTGCCGGGCTCATCCTGGCCATCCCACTGGGCATCGCCCGTTCGTCGCGCCACTGGTACGTGCGCGCCGTGCCGTTCAGCTACATCTTCTTCTTCCGCGGTACGCCGCTGCTGGTGCAGCTATTCCTGGTCTATTACGGGCTGGCCCAGTTCGACGCCGTGCGCAACAGTTCGTTGTGGCCTTACCTGCGCGATCCGTTCTGGTGCACCGTGCTGACCATGACCCTGCACACCGCCGCCTACATCGCCGAGATTTTGCGCGGCGCGTTGCAGTCGATCCCTAAAGGCGAGATCGAAGCGGCACGGGCGCTGGGCATGTCGCGGGGCAAGACCCTGTTCTACATCATGCTGCCGCGCGCCGCGCGAATCGGCCTGCCGGCCTACAGCAACGAAGTGATCCTGATGCTCAAGGCCAGCGCCCTGGCCAGTACCGTCACCCTGCTGGAACTGACCGGCATGGCGCGGACCATCATCGCCCGCACCTACCTGCCGGTGGAGATCTTCTTTGCCGCCGGGTTGTTCTACCTGGCGATCTCGTTTGTTTTGGTGCAAGGCTTCAAACTGCTGGAGCGCTGGTTGCGGGTAGACGCCTGCCAAGGGCGCTAAACCTCACCCACCTCTTCGCGGGCAAGCCCGCTCCCACAGGCTAGGCTCAGACCTCGTGCCCCCTGTAGGAGCGAGCTTGCTCGCGAAGGGCTGCAAAGCAGCCCCAACCCTGCCGACCACAATCATGACCCAACCCCCCATCCTCCACAGCCACCCCCTAAGCGACCGCTTCCAGGCCCTGGACCAGTTCCTGACCGAGCACCAGCACCTGTGGAAACCCAGGCCATTTACCGCCCTGCGCCTGGATTGGGAAGCCGAACACCCAGCGCTCGCCGCCCACCTGCGCCAAGCCACCCTGGCCGACGCCGAAGCCGAAGCCGAGCCCGACCCAAACACCCTGCCTGCGCCCTTCCCCCAGCTGGCCCGGCAAGCCCACCACCTAAGCGCCCTCGATGCACTCCCGGATGCCGGCCTGCCACCCGCCGCCCACCGCCTCGACGTCGGCGTGCCCGGCCGCAAGTGGCAGCAGATCGAAGCCTTCACCCGCCGCCTGGCCTTCAGCGAACAACCCCAGCACTGGCTGGACTGGTGCTCCGGCAAAGGCCACCTAGGCCGCCGCCTGCTGCAGCCTGGCCAGCAACTGACCTGCCTGGAATACGACGCCGAGCTCGTCGCCGCTGGCCAAGCCCTGAGTGAGCACCACCATCTGACCGCACGCCATGTGCATCAAGACGTGATGGCCGCCGACAGCGCCCGCCACCTCGACAGCGACAAAACCGTGGTCGCCCTGCACGCCTGCGGCGACCTGCACGTGCGCCTGCTGCGCCTGGCCAGCCAGCAAGGTTGCCGGCAAGTCGCGGTAGCCCCGTGCTGCTTCAACCGCATCGAAGCGCAGCACTACCCGCCGTTATCCACAGCCGCACAAGCTTCCGGCCTGCAATTGTCGCTGGACGACCTCGGCCTGCCCTTGAGTGAAACCGTCACTGCCGGCGCCCGCGTGCGTCGCCAGCGCGACACCTCGATGGCCCGCCGCCTGGGCTTCGACCTGCTGCAACGCCAGCAGCGCCACTGTGATGAGTACCTGCCCACCCCCTCGCTGCCGGTGGCTTGGCTGGACAAGCCTTTCGAGGCGTACTGCCGTGACCTGGCCGCACTCAAACAATTGCCCCTGAGCGGCACGCCGGACTGGGCTGCCCTTGAAGCCGCCGGCTGGCAGCGCCTGGCCGAAGTACGCAACCTGGAACGCGTGCGCAACCTGTTCCGCCGCCCACTGGAACTGTGGCTGGTGCTCGACCGCGCCCTCTTTATGGAAGAACAGGGTTACAGCGTGCGGCTCGGGTTGTTCTGCGACTACCCGCTCACACCTCGCAACATGCTCATCCTGGCGGAACGCGACCGTTAGCCGCAGAACAACCTGTGGATAAGTCTGTGCACAAGCTTTTGATGAATGGTTGGATCCAAGCGCTATTTCAAGCGTTTGGCTTATTCCTTGAGGCAGTTCAAGGCCTGCAAAAACAGGCGTTTGCGCAAAGACCAGCGGCGCATGGATTCGGCATGCCTTTCGCGCAAGTTAGCAATGCTACTTGTGCATAAACTTTTGTTGTGCTTTCTGCAGGGCCGCAAAGCGGCCCGATGAGTCAACGGTTTTTGTTGTTGGCCAACTCGATATCGTTCATCAGTGCCTTGGCCATCGCGGTCAGGTAATCGGCCGCGCCCAACAGCTTGTGGTCGTCTTCCATATCACCCTCCCTGAGCAGGTGCTTGATGTAACCGAGCAGGACCGAGACCTGCTCGTAGGCATCGCCGATGGGGATGCCGGGTTGTACGCGTAGCAGGCCAACCGGTGGGTTGCCGACTTCGAGGAAGGTTTCCAGGCCTGCGGTGGTGATCTCAATGTGGGGCTGGGGTGGATCGGGGACGATCTTGATCATGGCGGACTTCCATTTTTCTCAAAAAGGAACTGCCACCCGATCTTTCTCACGGATCAAAGGTGGCAGCCGTACGCGGGGTGAGAAACCGAGGAGAAAAACGCGAAAAGACTCGGCCAGACCGAAGTCTGCCCGCGCACGGCCACCATTACGATGCCGCCATTTCTCAATCGGGTTCTCACACCCGGTCGCCGGAGCGACCCGAAAACGGTATCCGTGAGGTACTTCCCCGACAACAGCGATACTTCGGCAGCGCGCGTAGGATAGGTCCGAAGCAGGCCAACCCCGAAGCATTTGGTTTCAGCTTCAGAAATGCCTTACAGCTGACGCACCGCTCCCCTTCCACGGTGTATCATCCATCACCCAAATCATTAAAAAGACACGTCGCGCGCTGACCGCCAGCCCCGCGACCTTCTGGCGTTGCGCCAGAACCGACAATGGAATAACGGACTTCTCATCGTGACCCAAGCCAAAACCCTTGCCCTGTTGACCCTCGCCATGGCCCTGACCGCGTGCGCCAGCGGCACCTCAAGCCACCCTTCCAGCAATCTGGGCTGGGACACCCCTGGCATGCAGCTGGGCGGCGACAGAGGCCTGCCCCTGCGCGTCGAGTCCCCGTGCCGCAAGCGCGGCTGCGACAACGACAAGCTGTTTTTCAACCCCGGCAAAACCGAGCCAAACGTCAACACGATCCATCGCGGCTGGTAGGAAAAATCTCCTTTTAGGCCGGTGACTTAGCTCATTTGCAAACAATCGCAAGGAAGTGGTTTACAGGCGCCAAACGATCGTTATAATGACGCCCCATTGCCGGTATAGCTCAGATGGTAGAGCAACTGACTTGTAATCAGTAGGTCCCGGGTTCGATTCCTGGTGCCGGCACCATACGCAGTATCAAAAAAGGCTCACCGAAAGGTGGGCCTTTTTTTGTTTGGGTGTCTGCTGCCCCTAACGTCTCCTACCTGAAAAGGGCTGAACCGCCCGCAGGCGGGGACGCTTTATCGATGCAATCTCGCCAAATCCTTCAAATACCCACCCCCGACTGGCCACGACCACGCTATAGCCACCGGCTCCACTTTGGCCGGTCACGGGCGCGATTAGTTTATTCCTACGAGCCAACCGGAACCGACTGTCTTGCTGCCACCGCAGGAGCGAATCAGGACTCAATCGAACGTATCGAGCTCGCAAGGCGTGCCGCCATCAGCAACCATATGGGGCCCATTCGCGGCGAACGCGGGCCGCTTGCCGGGCAAGTCAGCACCTCAAGGACAACAATGCCCTTGAATACGGCTCGGTCCCTGTAGGAGCTGGCTTGCCTGCGATGGGCTGCGCAGCAGCCCCAGATGCCCCCAACAAACGCCGTAATCAACGTCAAAGACAGATCCGCGAATCTCCTTAGATTGCCCCCATTCCGGTCAATTCGGGGGCATCAAAGCTGGACATTTCTGACCAGGCCACCAAGCTGCTTTAATGCCCATTCAACCCACCAGCGCCAAAGATGGCCGGTGGGTGGCGTGATCGCTAACGAGCTCCCTCAAGCCCTACAGGAGGCAATGTGCAATTCATCTACCTTTTCCTCTGCCTTGCAGGCGCGGCGTTGCCTCTCTCACAATTTTTCCCGTGGCTTGCTGCGCATAGCCTCAACCTACCGCTCCTGTTACAACAGGCAACGTCCAGCAACATTGCTGCGTTCGCTTGGGCTGATGTACTCGTTTCAGGTGTAGCGGTGGTCTTTTTCGTGATTGCGGAAGGTCGCAGGCTTGCTATCCCCCGGCTGTGGTTGCCGTTGTCGTGCCTTGCCGTCGGGCCTTCATTGGCGTTGCCACTGTTTCTCTTGCTGCGGGAGCGCCACCTTGCGGCAGCGCCTGTGGAAGCTTGCCAGTGATACTGCTCGAACAGACCCTCGCAATTACATGCTGATCGTGGAAAGGATAAGTTGAAAACCTCACCCCGAGACGCAGCCCGCCTTGATTTCTATCAAGGCTAAAAGCGCCAGAACGCATAGCTTGGTATCAGCCCCCGCTTGCGAGACTGAACGCCATGGCCAAAAAATTCCCCACCCACCCGAGCCACCCCGAGCGTATCTGCTGGGGGTGCGACCTCTATTGCCCTGCCAAGGCGCTAGCCTGTGGCAATGGGGCAGATCGGACCATGCATCCGGTGGAGTTGTTCGGCGAGGACTGGGACAGGTTTGAGGGTCAGCTGGATAAGCCGATTCATGAGGTGCGGCGGGGGCAACCCCGTTGATTGTGGGCGGCAAAGGGGCCGCTTTGCGGCCCATTCGCAGCACAAGGCTGCCCCTACAGAGGCGGCGTCAGAATGACGTGCTCAGCGTCAGCGACAGATTGCGGGGGTCACCATAGATCGCCCCGGCATAGAACCCGTACCGGGTGTAGTAATGCTTGTCGAACAGGTTATTGGCATTAAGGCTGACACTGGTCTCATCCGTCAGCTGGTACTTAGCCATGGCATTCCAGATCGCATACCCCGACCAGTTGACGTCGGTCGAGCCCGTGCTGACGCCATTACTCGGCTGCCCAGCCGGGCTAGACACCGCACGAATGTTGCTCTGCGCAGTAACCCCCGCACCAAGCGTCAGGCGGTCCAGTGGGCCGGACAGGCGATAGGTGGTCGAAGCCTTGAACAGGTGTGACGGGTCGCTGCGGCCATCACTGTCAATGCGGCGGAAGTGCAGGTAGGTGTAGCCGGCGTAAACGTTCCAATTCGGGGTCAGTGCGCCAGCAATCTCCAAGTCGATACCGTCGGTTTCCTGGCCGGACCCGGCCTTGTAGGCGTCATTGCCGGTCGGGGTGGTCAGGTCGCCGTCCAGCACGGCTTTGTTTTCCTGCTTGGTGCGAAAGTACGCCGCCGAGGCATTCAGGCGGCCATCAAACCACTCGCCCTTGATGCCAGTCTCGTAGCTCTGCCCGCGAATCGGTTCAACCTTGCTGCCGCTGCTGGTCTCGGCGGTCTGCGGGGTGAAGATGTCGGTGTAGCTGGCGTACAGCGAGTAGGTGTCGTTGAGGTCGTAAATAGCCCCCAGGTACGGGGTAACGATGCCGTTTTCTTCCTGGCTGGTACGCACGCCGGCATTGCTGCGGGTAATGGCCGAGTAGTTGCTGGTACGCACGCCGACGATCACCGACAACGGGTCGGTGATGCTCAGGCGGGTTGCCGCGTACATGCCCTGCAGGCGGGTGGTGGTCTTGCTGTGGCGGCCGGTGCGCGAGGCGAGCATGTCGTAATCGTCATCCACGCCATTGCGCCAGTCGGTCAGCGGGAAGCCGTTGTTGGCGCGGAACTGGCAACCCAGCGCGGCAGCACTGACGCGGCCGTCGCTGACCATGTTGCAGGTGTATTCCGGCGACCAGGCCACGGTGCGGCTGTCGTTGTAACCGACCATCGCCTGGTGGGTGCGGCCAAACAGCTGGAACGGGCCGGACAGGTCGATTTGCGCAGACTGCTGGGTGGTGTCGCTGGAGCTGTGCAGGCCGTTAAGCACGGCGCCGCTGCCATCCTGGTCCCAGTAACCGCCAAAGCTGCCGCGCCCGGCCGAGTTGACCTTGGCCAGGCCACGGTGGTTGAGGGCCTCGGCGGTGCTTTGTGCGGCTTTGAGGTCAAGGGTCCAGTCGTTGTCGAAGCGGTGTTCAAGGGAGCCGAATGCGGTGCGGGTGGTGTATTCGCCGAAGCTCCAGCTTGGCACCACGTTGGTGCTGCGGGGCAGGTCGGTCTTGCTGCCGTCGCGGTACCAGATCGGGATGTTTGCGCCCCAACCGCCGCCAACGACTTTGTTGTATTCGTACTGGTAACCGGCGCCCAGGGTGGTGGCGTCGTCCAGGTCGAACTCGAAGTTGGCCAGCGCGGCGCGGGAGCGCTCGGACTGGTTGTCGCGGAACGAGTTGGCGTCCTGCTGGGTCATCACGAAGCGTGAACGCAGGCGGCCATCTTCGGACAGCGGCAGGTTCAGGTCGGCGCCCAGGCGGCGTTTGTCCCAACTGCCGTAGGTGGCGTAAGCGCTGCCGCCAAAGGTCTTGGTCGGGGCCTTGCGAATCAGGTTGACGGTGGCCGACGGGTCGCCGGTGCCGCCAAGCAGGCCGTTGGCGCCACGGACGATATCGATGCGCTCGTACAGGTCCATGTTCAGGGCATTACCCCCGCCGCTGAAATCGGAGCCGCCCTGAAACTGCAGGCCATCGACCTTCCAGTTGGTGATGGAGTACCCGCGGGCACGGTAGTCGGTGCGGCCGCCCACTTCGGCCTTGCTGGCGGTCACGCCGGGCGTGGTTTCCAGCGCCTGCTCGATGGTGTGGATGGCGCGGTCATCCATCTGCTGGCGGGTAATGGTGGTCACCGACTGCGGCGTCTGGCGCGGCGTCAGCTTGAGGCCGGTGGAACTGCGGCTGCTCTCGACCGTGTACCCTAGCTGGCCGGTTTCATCGGCAGGCACCAGCGCGCTGTCTTCGATCTGCGTGGCATCCAGCTCCAGTGGCTGGCTGTCAGCCGCCATGGCGCCGCCGCTGATGGCCATGGCAATGAAGAAGGCCAGCGGGTTGAGGCGACTTCCGCCTCGGCTGATGGGAGAGAAGTCGTTCATGATGCTCCGAGGTTTCATTTGGGAAGGCTTCGTATTCGCAGATGATTTTTTGTTACGATTCTAGGGATCCGCCCTTGGGGCTCCAGAGCCGGCTTGTACGGGGATGTAATTGAACGTAACGAGCGCCCCCGGCCCTCACCGAACAGGTGTTTTTTCAAATGAGCACAACCCTGCTGGTTGTCGACGATGACGACGAAATCCGCGAACTTCTCTGCGATTACCTGACAGATGCCGGCTACACCGTGCTGGCGGCCGCTGATGGCGATGGGATGCGCCAGCAACTGGCTGGGCACAAGGTCGAGCTGGTGGTGCTGGACCTGATGCTGCCCGGCGAGGATGGCTTGAGCTTGTGCCGCCAGTTGCAATCGACGCCTGGCCTGGCGGTGATCATGCTGTCTGCCAAAGGCAGCACGCTGGACCGCATCATCGGTTTGGAAGTGGGCGCCGACGATTACCTGGCCAAGCCCTTCGAGCCACGCGAGCTGATTGCCCGGATCAAGGCCGTGCTGCGTCGGCCCCAGCGCCTCGACACGCCCGTGGCAAAACCGGCTGTCGAAGCGCAGCAGTTCGCCGGGTTTCGCCTCGACCACGTCAAACGCCTGCTCACCCGCCCTGACGGCGAAACGTTGACCCTGCCCCGCTCCGATCACCGCGTGTTGCGCGAGCTACTGGAGGCCAACAACCGTGTGGTATCGCGCGATCAGCTGACCCGCAGTGCGTTTGGCCGTGACCACCTGCCCGACGACCGCTCGGTGGACATGTGCGTCAGCCGCCTGCGCCAGCAACTGCGACGGGCGCCGGGCGGCGTCGCGCAGATCCTCACCATCCGCAACGAAGGCTATTTGCTGAGCATTGCCCGCAGCGAGGCTGATGCCTGACATGCGTTGGCTCCGCCGGTTGTGGCCGCGCACGTTGTTTGGCCAACTGCTGCTGATCATGGTCAGTGGCACGGTGGTGATCCAGTTGCTGTCGAGCAGCATCTGGTTCGATGTACGTTTCGCCCAGGTGCTCGAAGCCCCCGTTCGGCTGATCGCTGCCCGCAGCGCGCCGCTGATCGCCAGGGCCGACTGCCATGCCGGTACCGTGCAGGCGCCGGCCCATTATCAGGTGCGCTGCGCCGAGTCCCTGCCCGTGCAGGAGGTGGACCAACGTAGAGGGCGCAAGCGCATCGAACTGCTGCTGCATCAGGCCCTGAAGTACGAGCTGGGCCATGCTCAGGACGTTCGGCTGATGAAGGTGCAACTGACCGATGAACTGGGCCAGCCGATTGTCTGGCGCAGCCTGTTCGGTTTGCGCACGACGCAGGCGCACATTCAGTTTGCCGTGCCGCTGGCCGATGGGCATTGGCTGACCATCGATGGCCAAGAGCTGCAAGGCTGGAGCGGCGAGTCCGCCTGGGTGTTGATCAGCGACTACCTGCTTCGCGTCTATGCCCTGCGCATCGTCGCTGTGTTGCTGGTGTGCCTGCTGGCGGTGCGCCTGTGCCTGCGCCCACTGCGGCGCCTGGCGGATGCTGCGCGGGGGCTGGGCAGCAATCTGGAGCAGCCGCCCTTGGCGCTGGATGGGCCGGAAGAGGTGCGCCAGGCCGCGCAGGCCTTCAATGCGATGCAGCAACGGCTGATTGCGATGGTCAACGACAAGGCCTACTTCCTGGCCGCCGTGTCCCACGACCTGCGCACCCCACTGACGCGCATGCGCCTGCGCCTGGAGCGCCTGCCGGATGACGAGCAGCGTGAGCGCCTGCGGCAGAACATCACGCAGATGGACGACATGATTGGCCAGGTACTCGATTACCTGCGTGCCGGTGAGCAGCAGAACCTGCAACAGGTGGACCTGGACCGGCTGGTGGCGCGGCAGTGTGCCGACTTGTCCACAGCAAGCGAGCCACTGCCGGTTCATGGCCAGGGTGGCAGCCTGCGGGTCGATGCCCTGCTGCTGCAGCGCTGCCTGCAAAACCTGCTGGTTAATGCACTGCGTTACGCCAAAGAGGTTTCTGTCACGCTGGAGCGTGCGACCACGGGGGTTTATATCCATGTCGATGACCGAGGGCCGGGTATCGCGCCAGGCTTGCTGGCGACGGTCACCGACCCGTTCGTGCGGGGTGAAGGGTCGCGTAACCAGGAGTCTGGGGGGTATGGGCTGGGGTTGAGCATCGCAGAGCGGATCGCGGCCAGCCATGGCGGCGAGTTGCTGTTGTCCAACAGGGATGGCGGTGGCTTGCGGGCCAGTGTGCTGTTGCCTTATTAACCTGTCACCGCTCCTACAAAGAGCTGCGCACGGAATCAGGTAACAGTCTTTTACCGATTCCCCAGGTTTTCCGCAGCCCGCCATTGCCTATCCTAGGCGGGTCATCCTGCCTGCGATGGACCCATGAAACACTCTCTGCCCAGCCGCTACGCCTGCCTGTTCATCTGCCTGCTGTTCACCCTTGCCAGCCTCCCGTTACTGGCCCAGCATGCCTGGCTCTGGCCGTTCACACTGATCACTACCCTGCTCAGCCTGGTCGGCCTCAATGACCTGCGCCAAAGCCACCACGCGGTGCGGCGCAACTACCCGATTCTGGGCAACATCCGCTACCTGATCGAAACCATCCGCCCGGAAATCCGCCAATACCTGATCGAAGGTGACGACGACAAGCTGCCGTTCTCCCGCTCCCAGCGTTCGCTGGTGTACGCCCGGGCCAAGAATGAAAGCGCTGAAAAAGCCTTTGGCACACTCAACGATGCCTACAAGCCCGGCTTTGAGTTCATCAGCCATTCGATGCTGCCGGTGGCCACACCAGACCCTGCCTCGTTCCGCATCGCCATTGGCGGGCCGCAGTGCCAGCAACCCTACTCGGCATCGATCTTCAACATCTCGGCCATGAGCTTCGGCGCGCTCAGCGCCAACGCCATTGCGGCCCTCAACCAGGGGGCACGCCTGGGGCGCTTTGCCCATGACACCGGTGAAGGCAGCATCAGCCCCTACCACCGCGAACATGGCAGCGACTTGATCTGGGAGATCGGCAGCGGTTACTTTGGCTGCCGCACCGAAGAAGGCCGTTTCGACCCGCAACGCTTCGCCGAGCAAGCCCGCTCAGCGCAAGTGAAGATGATTGAGATCAAGCTCAGCCAGGGCGCCAAACCGGGCCACGGCGGCATCCTGCCGGGGCACAAGGTCAGCCCTGAAATTGCTGCTACCCGTGGCGTGCGTGAGGGCGAAGACTGCATTTCACCTGCTGCGCACAGCGCTTTTCGCAGCCCGGTCGAACTGCTGCAATTCATTGCCAACCTGCGCGAACTGTCGGGCGGCAAACCGGTGGGTTTCAAGTTCTGCCTGGGCCATCCGTGGGAATTCATGGGCATTGCCAAAGCCATGCTGGCCACCGGCATCACTCCCGACTTCATCGTCGTCGACGGCAAGGAAGGCGGCACCGGCGCGGCGCCACGCGAGTTCAGCGACAACATGGGCGTGCCCATGCGCGAAGGCTTGATGTTCGTGCACAACACGTTGGTCGGCCTGAACCTGCGCTCAAGCATTCGCATTGGTGCGGCGGGCAAGATCGTCAGCGCTTTCGATATCGCCAGTGTGCTGGCCATTGGCGCCGACTGGGTGAATTCGGCGCGTGGCTTCATGTTCGCCATCGGCTGCATCCAGTCGCAGAGTTGCCACACCAACAAGTGCCCGACAGGCGTTGCCACACAAGACCCGCTACGCCAGCGCGCCCTGGTGGTACCGGACAAGGCCCAACGGGTGGCCAGTTTCCATCGCAATACACTGCACACATTGGCCGAGATGCTTGCGGCGGCAGGCCTGGAGCACCCTTGCGAACTTAAGCCCAAGCACTTGGCACGCCGTGTCAGTGCCAGCGAAATCGGCTTGTTCTCGGACCTGCATACGTTCCTCAAGCCTGGCGAGTTGCTCAGTGGCTCGATTGAAAGCGAGTTTTATGCGCGGATGTGGCGGATGGCTCGCAGCGACAGTTTTGCGCCGGAGACTGGGGAGGTTGTACAAAAAACAGTAGTGCGCCATAGACAGGCGGAGCCAGCTTGAAAGCTGGGGGTGCTTCGCACCCCTTTCGCGACGCAAGGCCGCTCCCACAACTACAACGCAAATCTCTGCAGGAGCGGGCTTGCCCGCGATGGGCTGCAGAGCAGCCCCAGATGGATCAGTATCAGAAGATGCTGATCGGGTACTCGACGAATACGCGGACTTCGTTGCCGTCGTCGTTGTAGCCGTTCTGCTGCACAGCATTGTTGGTACGCACGAACGAGCTACGCAGCTTGATCGACAGGTCTTTGGCCGGGCCGTCCTGAACCACGTAACGGATCTGGTTGAAGATCTCGCGCTCTTTACCTTCACCGAAGCCTTGCGGGTTGGCGCCGTTGCGGGTGTTGATGTTGTCACCCACCACGTAGGCCAGCTTGTAGGTCAGGCCCGGTACGCCGTAGGCGCCGAAGTCCAGGCCGTAGCCCAGCTGCCAGGAGCGCTCGTCTTCGGCGTTGAAGTCGGACCAGTACGAGTTGGCCAGGTAGATGGTCGAACCACCGTCACCCACGCCACCGGCGTTCTGGTAGAAGCCGTAGTTGTAGCCGGTGCTGCCGGTGCTGCGCTGATGCGCGAGGGTGAACGAGTGTGCACCGTACGCGTAAGTGGCTGCCAGGCTCCAGATGGTGTTGGAGTCGCCGTTGAGGCCGGCGGCCTGGACGTACTTCTTGTCGATGTCCGACTTGTAGCCGTTGAAGTCCAGGGTCAGGGACTGGTCGCTGGCGATCGGGAAGACGTAGTTCAAGCCCAGGTAGTGCTTCTTCATCACGTCTTCGTTGTCTGCGGTGTACAGCGAAGCGGTGAAGTTGTCGGTGAACTTGTAGCTACCGCCGAAGACGTTGATCGACTTCAGGCCACCACCGTCACGACGCTCGGCACTCTTGCGCGCTTCCTGGGTGAAGCGACCGGCGTTCAGTTCCAGGCCCTCGATCTCTTTGGAGGTGATCAAGGTACCGGTGAAGCTTTCTGGCAGCAGACGTGCGTCGTCGTACTGCAGCACTGGCAGTGCTGGCATCTGGTCACCGTACTTGAGCACGGTGTTGGAGATGCGGAATTTCACGGCAGCGCCGCCACGGGCCAGGTTATGCGGCGAGCTGGCGTTGCCGTCGGCGTTCTTGGTCTCGTGCGGTTTGAAGAAGTCGACGCCGCCACCACCGTTGTGGCCTTTGCCGCCGTCCAGACGCAGGGCGTACAGGCCGAATGCGTCGACGCCGACACCGACGGTGCCCTGGGTGAAACCGGAGGAGAAGTTGGCGATGACGCCTTGGCCCCATTCGATCTGGTCATCGGTACCGTGCTTCTTGTCACGGTTGATGTAGGCGTTGCGCAGCAGCACATTGGCGTGGCTGTCTTCGATAAAGCCCTTGCTGTCGGCCTGCTCATTGGCCTGTGCCTGGGTCGCGGCGATCATCGCCAAGGCGACCAGGCTGATCCTGGTTTTCAACATGTTGTTTTCCTTATTCCTAATCAAAAACGCTCTGCAATATGACGCCAGGAACCAACGCCCCTTCGTAGGTTCGACGCTATGCGGATCCAAACTGGAAGGCTTGCCGGCAATCGCACGGTGGCCTTTAACAGCAGCATGGCCATGTCATGGCCAGCAGGCGTTGGCCGAATCCTATCCGTGTGCGATTACAAATGTCAAAAAGTCGTGAAATGCAGGTTGATATAACCAAAATCACCCGCTGCTCTGGTGCATTTCCATGCCTGTTCAGGCCATCAGTGGGCATTTTTTCTTTTGTCAGAAATGTCGCCTTGACCAACCAGCCAACATTCGGCGAGCGGCGTATACAAAAGGCGTAGTTACAAAGTGATACATATGTAAAGACAAGCCTTTACAAATACCCAAGCAACAGTAAATAGCAAGCATTACCATTCGCACCCTCTTTTCACCTGCCTCAGTCCGGATGTATTCATGCTTGTACCCTGCCGCCTTTCTCCCCTGACGCTTGGCCTGTCGCTGCTGTTCAGCGCCAGCCTGGCCAATGCCGCCACCACCACCCTGCCGGAACTGTCAGTCACCGCCGAAAGCGAGCGCGAAGAGGACAACCCGCGGGTCAAGGAGGTCAGTACCGCAACGCGCACCTCGACGCCGGTGCGCTACGTGCCCCAGGCCATCGACACGGTAAAGACCGCCAACGTTCTGGACTACGGCAACAACACCCTGGGCAAGGCGCTTGAAGGCATCCCCAACGTCAGCAGCGGCGCCGACACCCGCTTCGACAGCGTGCGCATCCGCGGTTTCGAGGCCAGCAACGACTTCTACCTGGACGGCATTCGCGACGACAGCCAGTACATCCGCGACCTCAATAACATCGAGCGGGTCGAAGTGCTCAAAGGGCCGGCAGCGGTGCTGTATGGCCGTGGCAGCCAGGGTGGCATCGTCAACCGCGTCAGCAAGGCGCCGGAGCACGGCCGCCGCTCGAGCATCGAGGCGCAAGGCGGTAGCGAAGATCTGCGCAGCCTGTACGCCGACCTCAGCGCCGACCCCAGCGATACCATCAGCCTGCGCCTGAACCTGGGCAACCAGGACACCAACAGCTTCCGCGATGGCATCGATGGCAGCCGCCAGTTGTTCGCCCCGTCGATGAGCTGGCAGCTCTCGCCCGACCTGAACTGGCTGGTGCAGTACGAGTACAGCCGCTACAACCGCACCCCAGACCGTGGCATCCCCGGGGTCAATGGCCGCCCGGCAGACGTCAGCCGCAGCACCACCTATGGCGATACCCAACGCGACTACATCGATGACCGCGCCCAGTCGCTGCGCTCGCGGCTCAACTACCAGCTCAACGAAACCTGGCAACTGCGCCACACCCTTGGCCTGTTCAAGCTCGACAGCGAGTTCGACAACACCTACGCGGTGGGCTACGACGCCAGCAAAAACACCGTTACTCGCCAGCGCTGGCAGCAGGACCTGAACACCCGCAACCTGTTCAACAACCTCGAAGCCGAGGGCGACTTCAACACCTTGGGGCTGGAGCACAAGCTGTTGGTGGGCCTGGAGTTCGGCAGCCAACGGCGCGACCCGACCCTTTACAGCGCTGCGCCGAACTCTGTGCCAAGCCTGGACGTCGGCAACCCCAACCGTGGCCTGCAACACACTGGCCCCATGTTGCTGTCGAGCGACAACCACACCGTGGTTCAAAGCCGTGGCCTTTACCTGCAAGACCAGGTCCGCCTGAACGATCAATGGCAGTTGCTCGCCGGCGTGCGATTCGACCAGTTCGAGGTAGAGACCACCAACAAGGATGGCCTGACCGAGCCGCAGGACAGCAACACCACCAGCCCGCGCCTGGGTGTGGTCTACACGCCGTGGCGCGACCACTCCTTCTACGCCTCGTGGAGCAAGACCTTCTCGCCGGTGGGCGGTGGCCTGATTGGCATTACCCCTGGCGCGCCGGGCAACAGCAATGACACCGGGCCAGAGCTCACCCGGCAGAAAGAGATCGGGGTCAAGAGCGACTGGCTCGACCAGCGCCTGACCACCACCCTCGCGGTGTATGAACTGGAGCTGTACAACCGCCGCACGCGTGACGCCAACGACCCGAGAATCACCGTGCTCACCGGTTTGCAACGTTCACGGGGCATCGAGCTGACGGCCACCGGCAACATTGTCGGCAACTGGTACGTGCGTGGGGGCATCGGCCTGCAGGATGCAACCATCGTCAAGGACAACAACAACCAGGAGGGCAACCGCATCAACGACGTGGCCAAGCGTAACGCCAGCCTGTTCGTGACCTGGAAGCCGGAGCTGGGATGGTACGCCGAGACCGGGCTGACGCTGGTCGGTGACCGTTATGCCGACAACCAGAACACCACGGTGTTGCCAGGCTATGGCCGTTGGGATGCGCTGGCCGGCTACCGCACCCACGACTGGGATGTGCGGGCGGCGTTGAACAACATTGCCGACAAGACTTACTACAGCTCGGCAACCAGTGCTGCGCAGATCCAGGTAGGCGACCCGCGCAGCCTGGTGGTCACGAGCACTTACAGGTTCTGATGCTCCTGCCTGCACCGGTGTCAGGACCGGTGCAGGCTACCCCGATAATGTCAGTGCCACACCGCCATCAGCGCCTGCATCTCCGCTTCGCTGATCAGCCCTTGGGGGTATCGCCCGGCAAGCAGACGTCGTGGGTCGGTCGTCCTGACCTGAATGTTTCCATGGTGCTTCAACCACTGCGCCAGAACCTCGAGCGATGGGTGGTTCACTGCCGATGGGCACAAAGCCGACTCACTTGCTGCGTTCATTTCCACACGTACTCCCTTGCCCGTGAGCGGCTAATTTACGTAGGTATTGTTACAGATCCGAGAGCCCCGCCAAGCCGAGCTATCTATTTGAAAAACAATACAAAACGTATGCCAAACACGCCGCCGGAGGTCGCCTGAAAAAAAAGGCCCGTCACATGACGGGCCTCTTCGTTCAGGGTGGCTTCAGCGCTTGACCGGTGCCGGTTGCTGCTGGGTCAGGCAATGGATGTTGCCGCCCCCCAGCAGCAACTCACGGCCAGGGATCATCACCACTTCGTGATCCGGGAAGATCTTGGCCAGGATCGCTCTGGCCTGGGCATCGGCCGGGTCATCGAAGCTCGGCGCGATGATGCCGCCGTTGACGATCAGGAAGTTCACGTACGATCCAGCCAGGCGCACCGATGGGTCGCGCTCTTGGCTGCCGGCCACCTGATCGACACCGTCACACTCTTCGGCAGTGGCAAACAGTGGGCCCGGAATCGGCATCTTGTGCACCACGAACTCACGGCCTTTGGCGTCGCGGGTGTTTGTCAGCACCTCCAGGGCGGCGTGGCAGCGTGCGTAGTTGGGGTCGTTGGAATCATCGGTCCAGGCCAGTAACACTTCGCCTGGGCGCACGTAACAGCAGAAGTTGTCGACGTGGCCGTCGGTTTCGTCGTTGTACAGGCCGTCCGGCAGCCAGACCACGGTATCGACCGCCAGGTGCTCGCGCAGTACCGCTTCGATCTGCTCGCGGCCCAGGTGCGGGTTGCGGTTACGGTTGAGCAGGCATTCCTCGGTGGTGATCACGGTACCTTCGCCGTCCACGTGGATCGAGCCACCTTCCAGCA
The DNA here is from genome assembly GCF_058745025.1 of Pseudomonas sp. E1MeOHC2. Taxonomy (NCBI): domain Bacteria; kingdom Pseudomonadati; phylum Pseudomonadota; class Gammaproteobacteria; order Pseudomonadales; family Pseudomonadaceae; genus Pseudomonas; species Pseudomonas sp. E1MeOHC2. The sequence goes on along the minus strand of NZ_CP196675.1, from coordinate 2,703,968 downwards.
CGAAGCCTTCGGTCTGGTAGCGCTGGCAGCGCTCCATTTCCAGGACCTTGGCGGCCAACTCCTCGTCACGGTTCCATGGCGCGTAGAGGCCGCCATCGAAACCGCCCCAGGCATTGAAGCCCCAGTCAACGCCGCGTACTTCGCCATGATCGTTGATGACGAAGGTAGGGCCGGTGTCGCGCACCCAGGCATCGTCATTGCTGATTTCCACGACGCGGATGTTCGGCAGGTCGAGTTGGCGACGGGCGTTTTCGTATTGGCCTGCGGAAACGCCCACGGTCACCGGCTCAAAACGGGCGATGGCTTTGGCCAGTGTCACGTGGGCAGCCTGCGCCGGTTTGCCACCCAGGCGCCAGTTGTCCGAACGCTCCGGCCAGACCATCCAAACCTGGGTCTGCGGCGCCCATTCAGCGGGCATGTGAAAGCCGTCGGCACGGGGGGTAGAATTGAGAGTTTTCATGGTGAACCTCTGCGTAGGCCCTGAGCCGATGTGCACTGGGCGTTGGGTCGATGGGTTGGGGCGGCGGCACATTTATAACCGATATTTATCGGCATTTTAACCACATCTTACAGAAACAGAAAAGTATCACGCATAATATGCCGATAACAATCGATGTACCCGCTAACGCTTAGGGCTCCGCAGTGATATTTGTCTGCCACCACCCTAGCCGACGAGCTAGGCTGCTTGCCATAGAACTTGATTTTTCAGAGGCGATTTGAGATGCGCATACTCGTCACAGGCGGCGCCGGCTTCATTGGCTCGGCGCTCGTCCGTCACCTGATCAGCAACACCGAACACGAAGTGCTGAACCTCGACAAGCTAACTTACGCTGGCAACCTCGAATCACTGCAGAGCATCGCCAGCAACACCCGTTATGAATTCGTCCAAGCCGATATCGCCGACTCGGCGACGGTCAGCGCTGTGCTTGAGCGCTTCCAGCCCGAAGCGATCATGCACCTGGCAGCCGAGTCCCATGTGGACCGTTCGATCGATGGCCCGGCGGCGTTCATCCAGACCAATATCGTCGGCACTTACGCCCTGCTCGAAACTACCCGCGCCTGGTGGAGCCGCCTGCCTGCCGAACAGCGCCGTGCGTTCCGTTTTCATCATATTTCTACCGACGAGGTCTATGGCGACCTGCATGGCGCCGACGACTTGTTCCACGAGACCACGCCGTATGCGCCCAGTTCGCCTTACTCGGCGAGCAAGGCCGCTTCGGACCACCTGGTACGCGCCTGGCACCGTACTTACGGCCTGCCGGTGCTGATCAGCAACTGCTCGAACAACTACGGCCCATACCATTTCCCCGAAAAACTGATCCCGCTGATGATCCTCAATGCCCTGGCCGGCAAACCACTGCCGGTGTATGGCAATGGCCAGCAGGTGCGCGACTGGCTGTTCGTCGAAGACCACGCCCGGGCATTGCTCGAAGTGGTGAGCCACGGCAAGGTGGGTGAGACGTACAATATCGGCGGCCACAACGAGCAGAAGAACCTCGACGTGGTACACGCCATCTGTGCCCTGCTCGAAGAGCTGGCGCCACAGCATCCAGAAGGCGTGGCCCGTTACGCAGACCTGATCACCTACGTCCAGGACCGCCCCGGCCACGACCTGCGCTACGCCATCGATGCCAGCAAAATCGAACGGGAGCTGGGCTGGGTTCCACAGGAAACCTTTGCCAGCGGGCTGCGCAAGACCGTGCAGTGGTACCTGGACAACCTGCAGTGGTGCCGCCATGTCCAGGATGGCAGCTACCAGGGTGAACGCCTGGGCAATACCGACATCAAGGAGCTCATTGCATGACTAAAGGCATCGTTCTGGCCGGAGGATCCGGCAGCCGCCTGCACCCCATCACCCTTGGAGTATCCAAGCAACTGCTGCCGATTTATGACAAGCCGATGATCTATTACCCGATCTCGGTGCTGATGCTCGCCGATATCCGCGATATCCTGCTGATCTCGACGCCCCATGACCTGCCACAGTACCGCCAACTGTTCGGCGACGGCAGCCAGTTCGGCGTCCGCATCAGCTATGCCGAGCAGCCTTCACCCGATGGCCTGGCCCAGGCGTTCCTGATAGGCGAGCAGTTCATCGGCGACGACTCGGTCTGCCTCATTCTTGGCGACAACATCTTCCACGGCCAGAGCTTCACCGAGCAATTGCAGCGCGCGGTCAACTACCCGAGCGGCGCCACAGTATTCGGCTACTGGGTCAAGGACCCGGAGCGCTTTGGCGTGGTCGAGTTCGACGAGCAGGGCAATGCGCTGTCCATCGAAGAGAAGCCACTCAAACCCAAGTCCAGCTATGCGGTGACGGGCCTGTACTTCTACGACAACGACGTGGTCGAAATCGCCAAGGGCATTCGCCCCTCCGAGCGCGGCGAGCTTGAGATCACCGATGTCACCAATGCCTACCTCAAGCGCGGCGATTTGCGCGTGGAGCGCTTTGGCCGCGGCTTCGCCTGGCTCGACACCGGTACCCACGAAAGTCTGTTGGATGCCTCGCAGTATGTGCAAACCATCGAGAACCGCCAGGGGCTGAAGGTGGCCTGCCTGGAAGAAATCGCCTTCAACAAAGGCTGGATCACCCGTGAGCAGTTGATGATCAAGGGTGAAAAACTCAAGAAGACCGGTTACGGTCAGTACCTGATCCAACTGGCTATCGAGTCTGCATGAACATCATTCCCACCGAGATCCCTGACGTACTGATCATCGAACCGACGGTATACGGTGACAGCCGTGGCTTCTTCTTCGAAGCCTTCAACGCCCGCGAGTTCGCGAAGCAGGCCGGCGTCACCGTGGACTTCGTCCAGGACAACCACTCCCGCTCCATCAAGGGCGTGCTGCGCGGGCTGCACTATCAGGTGGAAAACACCCAGGGCAAACTGGTGCGGGTAGTGCAGGGCGAGATACGCGACATTGCCGTGGATGTGCGCAAGAGCTCGCCCACGTTCGGCAAATGGGTCGCGGTGCACCTGTCGGCCGATAATCATCGACAACTGTGGATTCCACCGGGGTTTGCCCACGGTTTCTCGGTGGTCAGTGAGTCGGCCGAGTTTCTCTACAAGACCACTGACTACTACAACCCTGGCGCCGACCGTTGCATCCGTTGGGACGATCCGCAACTTGCCATCGACTGGCAACTCGAAGGGCCGCCGGTGCTGTCGGAAAAGGATAAGGTCGGCGCGCCGCTGAGCGAGGCGCAATTGCTGCCATGAAGATCGTCATCTGCGGCCGTAATGGCCAAGTAGCCCAAGCACTGCAGGGGCAATTGGCTGGCCTGGGCGAGCTACACGTTCTTGGCCGTGAGCACCTGGACCTGGCTCGCCCCGAAGCCCTGCGCGAACCGCTGCGCCAGCTTGCCCCCGAGCTGATCATAAATGCCGCTGCCTACACCGCGGTCGACCAGGCCGAGCGCGAACCAGAGCGCGCCTTTGCAATCAATGCCCATAGCCCTCGCGTGCTTGCCGAGGAAGCAGCACGGCTCGGCGCGCCACTCATCCACTATTCCACCGACTACGTTTTCGACGGCAGCAAAGCCACCCCCTACACCGAACACGACACCCCCAACCCCCTGGGGATTTACGGCCAGAGCAAACTGGCCGGCGAACAGGCGATCGCTGCGGTGGCCGGTCAACACCTGATCCTGCGCACCAGCTGGGTCTATTCGCGATACGGGCACAATTTTTTGCTGACCATGCAGCGCCTGCTGCAAGAAAAGCCTCAACTGCGCGTGGTGAACGACCAGATTGGCGCACCGACCTGGGCCGGTACCCTTGCTGCCAGCACCCGTGTGCTGATCGAACGCTGGCAGGCCGGGCAGGCGGGCGCCTGGGGCACCTACCACCTCACCGCGCAAGGTGAGACGTCGTGGTTCGGCTTCGCGCAGGCGATCGCCGAGCAGTTACGGGCCCAAGGGTTGCCTTGTGCCGAGCTGCTGCCAATCCCGTCCAGCGAATACCCCACGCCCGCCCGCAGGCCACTCAATTCACGCCTGGACTGCTCACGCCTGGCTCAGCAATGGCACGTCCGCCTGCCACACTGGCAGCAGGCGCTGATCGACTGCCTCAAGTAGCGCATAATTGCGTCAGACTTTTCTGGCGCACTTACGTGATGATCGCAAAACCCACGCCTCCACGCCGTCCCCGCTGGCGCAGCCTGGCCCTGCTGACCCTGTGCCTGATCCCACTCCTGTGGCCGCTGCATCACCTGGCCGAGCGCTACTATCAGGAAGAACTGGCCTCACAGAACCGCCAGACCCTCGACCTGTACGTCGCCAACCTGCTAGGCACCCTGCACCGCTACGAAACCCTGCCGCAGATCCTCGGCGACCTGCCGGCGCTGCGCGGTGTGCTGGCCGACCCGTTCCGCCTGGAAGCGGTGACCAACGCCAACCGCCTGCTCAAGGACATCGTCCAGCAGACCGGTGCCGAGGTGATGTACCTGATGGACGTCAGCGGCAATACCCTGGCCGCCTCCAACTGGGACAAGCACGACAGCTTCGTCGGTCGCAACTTCGCCTTCCGCCCCTACTTCAACGAGGCCATGGCCGGCCACCTGGGGCGCTTCTTCGGCCAGGGCACCACCTCGGCCAAGCGTGGCTACTTCTTCGCCGCCGCCGTGCGCGACCGCGAGCGGATCGTGGGCGTGCTGGTGGTCAAGGTCGACTTGGACCACACCGAAACCCTGTGGGGCCGCACCCCAGAGCAACTGTTGCTGACCGACCATAACGGCGTGGTGATCCTCACCTCTCGGCCGGACTGGCGCTTCCGCGCCACCCGTGCACTGACCGAGGCCGAGCGCCAGGCGATCATCGCCATCCAGCCGTACCCGACCCAGGCCCCGCAACCGCTGCAGCTCAACCACGATGCGTGGATCACCCAGACCCGCGACATCAAGGAAACCGGCTGGCAGGTCAGCATCCTTGCCCCGCGCATCCTGGTCGACCGCTCGGTGCAGACCGTGATGGCCATCGGCGCCGGCACGCTGCTGGTGCTGGTGCTGCTGGCCGGCCTGGTGATGCAACGGCGGCGTCACTACATCGACCGCATCGACTTCGAGGCCCGCGGCCGCCAGGAGCTGGAAAAACGCGTGGCCGAACGCACCGCCGACCTCGAAGGCCTCAACACCCGCCTCAAGCGTGCCGTGCTCGACCGTGAAAATGCCCAGCAGGAAGCGGTGCGGGCCCAGGACGAACTGGTCCAGGCCGGCAAGCTGTCGGTGCTGGGCACCATGTCGGCGAGTATCAGCCACGAGCTCAACCAGCCGTTGGCGGCCATCCGCAGCTACGCCGAGAACGCCGAGATCCTGCTCGACCACCAGCGCACCGATGACGCCCGTGGCAACCTCAAGCTGATCGGTGAGCTGACCGGGCGCATGGCCTCGATCATCGCCCACCTGCGCGCCTTCGCCCGCCGCGACCGCCACGCCCCGGAAAGCGTGGCCCTGCAGCCGGCGCTGGACGACGCCCTGGCGCTGCTGGCCAAGCGTCGCCGAGCGATGGCCGTTGAGCTGATCCGCGACCTGCCGGAGGCCACCTTGTGGGTACAGGCGGGTGAAACCCGACTGCGCCAGGTGCTCGGCAACCTGCTGGCCAACGCCCTCGACGCCCTCACCGAAAAAGCCAACCCGCGCCGCCTCTGGCTGAGTGCCGAGCAGCGCGATGGCTACGTCTACCTGTACATTCGCGACAACGGCCCGGGTTTCAGCCGTCAGGCGCTGGAGCATGCCAAGGAGCCGTTCTTCACCACCAAGACCCGTACCCAGGGCCTGGGCCTGGGGCTGGCCATCTGCGAAAGCCTGATGCGCGCCCTTGGCGGCGAACTGCTGCTGGCCAACCACCCTGAAGGCGGCGCCTTGCTCACCCTGCAACTGCGCGTGGCCGCACCCGGCGCTACCCTGCCCAATTCGGAGGACCCCTCGGCATGACCCCCGAGACACTGATCGACAGCCAAGCCCAGGTCATTCTGGTCGACGACGACCCGCACCTGCGCCAGGCCCTGAGCCAGACCCTGGACCTTGCCGGGCTCAAGGTGGTGGCGCTGGCCGATGCCCAAGGCCTGGCCGAGCGTATCGAAGCTGACTGGCCCGGTGTGGTGGTCAGCGACATCCGCATGCCTGGCATCGATGGCCTACAGCTGCTGGAGCAACTGCACGGTCGCGACAGCGAACTGCCCGTGCTGCTGATTACCGGCCACGGCGATGTGCCGCTAGCGGTACAGGCCATGCGCGCCGGTGCCTATGACTTTCTCGAAAAGCCGTTCGCCAGCGACGCCCTGCTCGACAGCGTGCGCCGTGCCCTGGCCCTGCGTCGCCTGGTGCTGGACAACCGCAGCCTGCGCCTGGCCTTGAGCGACCGCCAGCAACTGGCCACCCGCCTGGTGGGCCAGTCGCCGGCAATGCTGCGCCTGCGCGAGCAGATCGGCGCCCTGGCCGGCACCCGCGCCGATGTGCTGATTCTGGGTGAAACCGGCGCGGGCAAAGAAGTGGTGGCCCGCGCCCTGCATGACTTGTCCAGCCGCCGCGAGGGGCCCTTCGTGGCCATCAACGCCGGGGCACTGGCCGAATCAGTGGTCGAGAGCGAGCTGTTTGGCCATGAACCCGGCGCCTTCACCGGGGCGCAGAAGCGGCGTATCGGCAAGTTCGAGTTCGCCAATGGCGGCACGCTGTTCCTCGACGAAATCGAGAGCATGAGCCTGGATGTGCAGGTCAAACTGCTGCGCATGCTGCAGGAGCGAGTGGTCGAGCGCCTGGGTGGCAACCAGCTGATCCCGCTGGATATCCGCATCATTGCCGCCACCAAGGAAGACCTGCGCCAGTCCGCCGACCAGGGGCGCTTCCGTGCCGACCTGTATTACCGCCTGAACGTGGCGCCGCTGCGCATCCCCCCGCTGCGTGAGCGCGGTGACGACATCCTGGTGTTGTTCCAGCACTTCGCCGATGCAGCCAGCCAGCGTCACGGCTTGGCGCCGCACACCCTGCAACCGGCACAGCGCGCCTTGCTGCTGCGCCACGACTGGCCAGGCAATGTGCGCGAGCTGCAGAACGTCGCCGAACGCTTCGCCCTTGGCCTGGAGCTGGCCCTCGACGGCCAGGCGCCGGCAGCGGCAACGCCAACAGCAGCGGTATTGACCGGCAACCTCAGCGAGCAGGTCGAACAGTTCGAGCGCTCGCTGATTGCAGCCGAGCTCGCCCAGCCGCATAGCTCCATGCGCAGCCTGGCCGAGGCGCTAGGCATTCCCCGCAAGACCCTGCATGACAAGCTGCGTAAACACAGCCTCAGTTTTGACGGCGGCAGCGGCGGCCACGACGACCAGGAGGACAACCGTCCATGAACACCGACAGCCAGTATTTGCAGTCCGTACTGCACAGCGATATCCCCCTGACCCGCGAAATGGGCCTGGAGGTCATCGACTGGCAGCAGCACACCCTGCGCCTGCAACTGCCGCTGGCAGCCAACGTCAACCACAAGAGCACCATGTTCGGCGGCAGCTTGTACTGCGCCGCAGTGCTGGTGGGTTGGGGGTGGCTGCACCTGCGCTTGCGCGAGCTGGGCATCGATGACGGGCATATCGTCATCCAGGAGGGGCAGATCAGTTACCCGCTGCCGGTCACAGGTGCCGCGGTGGCTCGCTGTGCGGCGCCGGATGAGAAGACCTGGGCGCGCTTCGTGACAATGTACCAGCGCCGTGGTCGGGCGCGTTTGACGCTGGAAACCACCGTCAGCAATGCCGGTAGCGACGCGCCTGCCGTGAGATTCAGCGGGCAGTACGTGCTGCACCGCTAGCTTGTTCTGTAGGTGATCGCCCAGCCCTTTGGTCATTGTGAGGGCAACTGTCTTGCTCAATGTCTAATAATTGGCGCATCACCTGTGGGAGCGGGCTTGCCCCGCGAAGCAAGCGACGCGTTGGATGGCACGGGCTTCGCCCGTGTTCGCGGGCAAGCCCGCTCCCACAGTGATCGCGCAGAATTTTAGATTTTGAGCAAGACAGTTGCTCCCTGCTTAGTCGTTAAGCTACGTGTTACTTGAGTCTCTACAAAGTGCGCGCCAGGTCGATCAAGGCTTGGCGCCAGGTGGCTGCGCTGGGCAATGCCAGGAAGAAGGGGTTGAGCAGGGATTCACGCGCCGGGTAGCGGAACGGCTGGCCATCCAGCCCGATCACCTCGCCACCAGCACCTTCGACCACACCCTGTGCAGCGGCGGTATCCCACTGCGACGTCGGCGCCAGGCGCGGATAACAATCGGCGCTGCCTTCGGCCAGCAGGCAAAACTTCAGCGAGCTGCCGATATTGGCCAACTGCAGGTCACCCACCGCAGCCCCTAGCCCAGCCAACAGCGCCTCTTGCTCCGGGCTGGAATGGCGACGGCTGGCGACCACGGTGAAACGGCCATCGCCAGGCGGTGCGATGCGTACCTGGATCGGCTGGGCAGCTTCGCCCGCCTCGGCACGCCAGGCACCCAACTGGCGCCCACCAAAGTAGCAGCGCCCGTTGGTCGGCATCGAAACCACACCAAACACCACCTCACCGTTTTCGATCAGCGCAATGTTGACCGTGAACTCTTCACTGCCCGCTATGAATTCTTTGGTGCCGTCCAGCGGGTCGACCAACCACCAGCGGCTCCAGCTCTGGCGCTCGGCCAGCGAAATGTCGCAGTCCTCCTCGGACAGCACCGGGATCTGCGGCGCCAGCGCCAGCAAGCCATCGGCGATGATCCGGTGGGCTGCCAGGTCTGCGGCGGTCACCGGGGAGTCGTCGGCCTTGTTGGTCACGGCCACGTCGGCACGCCAGAATGGCAGAATCGCCTCGCCCGCCCGATGGGCCAGCTTGACCACTTCGTGCATCAGTTGCAGGTCGTTCATAGCTCCAGCAGCCCCCGCTGGATCAGCAGGTCGCGGGCCAGGTACAGCGCCGCCAGGGCACGGCCCTCGGTGAATTGCGGGTGCATGGCCAGGGCCGACAGCTCGCGCAGGTTGACCTTGTCGACTCGCATGGGCTCTGGCTCATCGCCCTCAAGGTGTTCTTCATACAGCTCGGTCGCCAGCACCACCTGGATCTTCTGGCTCATGTAGCCCGGCGACAACGACAGCTCGGTCAGGTGCTCCAGCTGCCGCGCGCCAAAACCGGCTTCTTCCTTGAGCTCACGGTCCGCTGCCGCCAGCACGTCTTCACCCGGCTCGATCAGCCCCTTGGGCAAAGACAGCTCGTACTCGTCAGTACCACCGCAGTACTCCTCGACCAGCACGGCATGCTCAGCGTCGAGCATGGCCACGATCATCACCGCGCCATAACCATTGCCCCGGCCGACCAGGCGTTCATACGTGCGCTCGGCGCCGTTACTGAAGCGCAGTTGCACGGCCTCGACGCGGAACAAGCGGCTGCTGGCGACGATTTCGCGGTTGAGGACGGTGGGTTTCTGGCGCATGGGGCAGCTCCTTGGCGTGAACGGGTTACTATACCGTGGCTAGCCGACTGAACGAGAGTTTCCCATGCCTGTTCTTCCCTGGTCTGCCATCGATACCGTCCTGCTGGACATGGACGGCACGCTGCTCGACCTGCACTACGACAACCGTTTCTGGCTGGACCACCTGCCCCAACGCTATGCCGAGCTGCATGGCGTGAGCCGGGCCATGGCGGAACTGGAGCTGCAGCCCCTGTTCGAGCGCAATGCCGGCACGCTCAACTGGTACTGCCTGGACTTCTGGAGCCGTGAGCTGAAGCTGCCGATTCGTGAGCTCAAACGCGAGATCGCCGACCTGATCGCCCTGCGCCCGGACGCCGACACCTTCCTGGCCGCTATCCGCCAGGCAGGCAAACGCGTGGTGATGATCACCAATGCCCATCGTGACTCGTTGTCGCTCAAGCTTGAGCGGGTGGAGCTGGCGCCGTACTTCGAACGGCTGATCAGCTCGCATGACTACGGCTATCCGAAGGAAAGCCCGCAGTTCTGGGATGCGTTGCAGGCGGATATCGGCTTCGATCCGGGACGCAGCCTGTTTATCGACGACACACTGGCGATCCTGCGCAGTGCCCAGCAGTTTGGCGTGGGGCATTTGCTGGCGGTGCGCCAGCCGGACAGCCAGGCGGCCCCTCGCGACACCCAGGAATTTGCGGCGGTTGAGGATTACCGGGATTTACTGGCTGGCCTGTGAGGGCCCTTTTCGCGGGGCAAGCCCGCTCCCACAGGTATCCCGCCATACTGCAGTGTTGCGGGATACCTGTGGGAGCGGGCTTGCCCGCGAAGAGGCCGGCACAGCCTATAGCGATCTATCAGTCCGGAATCCGCAGCACCTGCCCCGGGTAGATCTTGTCCGGGTGCTTGAGCATCGGCTTGTTAGCCTCGAAGATCTTGTTGTACTGGCCGGCGTTGCCATACACGACGACGGCAATGGCTGACAGCGTGTCACCCTTTTGCACGGTAACGAACCGCGCAGCCTGAACGACCGGCCCTGTTACAGTGATCTGATCATCAACGCTGGCCACACCACTGATGTTGCCCGCCGCCAGAATGATCTTCTCTTTCTCCTCCTGGCTGGCCACTTCACCCGTGAGGATGATCTTGTCGCCCTCTACCGTGGCGGTGATGTTCGGGTTGCCCAGGCCAACGTCTTGCACGTGTTTCTTCAGCTGCTCCTCGGCATTGGCATTGCCGGGGGTCAGCAGGTCGATCAACTTCTCGCCGGCTTCCTTCACAAAACTGAACAGGCTCATTGCGTTCTCCTTGTCGATAAAACCTCGGAGCCAGGAGTCTAGGCCAGGATTGACCGACCTGCCCCACTGCGACCAATCGACGCGGTCTATCACGGCATAGACCCTAGCGATTAGACGTGACCGGCCCACAGGCCTAGGCTTGGGCTATCAAATCGCCGCCGGTAGCCAGCCCCGATGAACAGCAAACCTCCGGTCTGCGCGGCCTCATCGCCTTTGGCCTTGCCCGCCGCCAGCAACACTTACGATTACGTCCAGCTCAGCGACGCCGAGCGCGCCAGCACGCCCCTGGCCGAAGAGGTGGCCCTGGCCATCGCCTTCAACGGCCTCAACCAGGCCGTGATGCTGGTCAGCCCTACCGACCTGGAAGACTTTGCGGTGGGGTTCAGCGTTGGTAGCGGGATTGTCGAAAGCACCGACGAAATCTATGACCTCAAGCTTTCCGGCAGCGGTTCGGCAATGTACGCCGACCTGGAAATCTCCAGCCGCGCTTTCTGGAACCTGAAAAACCAGCGCCGCCAACTGGCCGGCACCAGCGGCTGCGGCTTGTGTGGGGTCGAGGCCCTGGAACAGGCACTGCCCGAGCTTGCCGAACTGCCCGGCGCGCCGCTGCCACCCGCGCACTGGCTGGCTGGCCTACGTCAGCGCATCGACGCCTTCCAGCCGCTTGGCCAGCATTGCGGCGCGGTGCATGCGGCGCTGTTCATGGACCGCAACGGCGAGCTGCTGCTTGGCCGCGAAGACATCGGCCGGCACAACGCCCTCGACAAATTGATCGGTGCCCTGCTGCGCCAAGGCATCGACAGTGCCGGCGGCCTGGCCATCGTCACCAGCCGCTGCAGCCTGGAGCTGATCCAGAAGGTCCTGCGTGCCGGCATCCAGACCCTGGTCAGCCTCTCGGCGCCCACCGGCCTTGCGCTGCAATGGGCACGCAAGCACAACCTCAACCTCATCCACCTGCCCAAGCACAGCGCACCGCGGGTCTACAGCCCAGCGGCGGAGTCGTAACAGCCGTGACCTCGTACCAGCACCTTCCGGACAACGCCCCAGCCTCCCCCCCTCGCTACAAGCCCTACCACGGCCCGGCCGGAGGCTGGGGTGCGTTACGCAGTGTGGCCAAGGCCTGGGTCGGCAGCGATAACGCGCTGAAGAACATTCGCGCCCTGCTCAAGACCAACCAGAATGGCGGCTTCGACTGCCCCGGCTGCGCCTGGGGCGATTCGCCGGAAAGCGGCATGGTCAAGTTCTGCGAGAACGGTGCCAAGGCGGTCAACTGGGAAGCCACCAAGCGCCGTGTGGACGCTGCCTTCTTCGCCCGCTACAGCGTCAGCACGCTGCGCGAGCAAAGCGATTACTGGCTGGAGTACCAGGGGCGCCTGACCGAGCCGATGGTCTACGACGCACAACGCGACCGCTATCAGCCCATCAGCTGGGAGGCAGCCTTTGCCCTGATCGCCCGCGAACTGAACAACCTCGCCACCCCTGACCAGGCCGAGTTCTACACCTCGGGCCGTGCCAGCAACGAAGCCGCTTACCTCTATCAGCTGTTCGTGCGGGCCTACGGCACCAACAACTTCCCCGACTGCTCTAACATGTGCCACGAAGCCAGCGGCGTGGCCCTGGGGCAGAGCATCGGCGTCGGCAAGGGCACGGTCACCTACGACGATTTCGAGCATGCCGATGCCATCTTCGTCTGGGGCCAGAACCCAGGCACCAACCACCCGCGCATGCTCGACCCGCTGCGCGATGCGGTAAAGCGCGGCGCCCAGGTGGTGTGCGTCAACCCGTTGAAAGAGCGTGGCCTGGAGCGCTTCCAGCACCCACAGAACCCGCTGGAGATGTTGACCAACAGCGACCGGCCGACCAACACCGCGTTCTTCCGCCCGGCCCTTGGCGGCGACATGGCGCTACTGCGTGGCATGGCCAAGTTCGTCCTGCAGTGGGAGCGTGAAGCCCAGGCCAAGGGCGAGCCTGCCGTCTTCGATCACGCTTTCATTGCCGAGCATGGTCACGGCGTCGATGAATACCTGGCCGTGGTGGATGCCACTTCATGGGCGCACATCCAGGCGCAATCCGGCCTGACCCTGGCTGACATCGAGCTGGCCGCGCGCATGTATTGCCGGGGCAAGCGAGTGATCATGTGCTGGGCGATGGGCATCACTCAGCATCGCCACTCGGTGCCGACCATTCAGGAAATCGTCAACCTGCAGATGCTGCGTGGCAACATCGGCGCGCCAGGTGCCGGCCTGTGCCCGGTGCGTGGCCACAGCAACGTCCAGGGCGACCGCACCATGGGCATCAACGAGCGCCCGCCGGTGGCGCTGCTCGATGCGCTTGAAAAACGCTTCCAGTTCCCCGTGCCGCGGCACAACGGCCACAACACCGTCGAAGCGATCCACGCCATGCTCGACGGCCGCGCCAAGGTGTTCATCGGCCTGGGCGGCAACTTCGCCCAAGCCACCCCAGACACCGAGCGTACCGCCCAAGCGCTGCGCAACTGCGAGCTGACCGTGCACATCAGCACCAAACTCAACCGCAGCCACCTGATCCATGGCAAGCAGGCATTGATCCTGCCGTGCCTGGGCCGTACCGACATCGACCTGCAGGCCGACGGCCCACAGGCGGTCACCGTGGAAGACTCGTTCAGCATGGTCCACGCGTCCAACGGCCAGTTGAAGCCGCTGTCGACGCAAATGCGCTCGGAGCCCGCAGTGGTCGCTGGCATCGCTGCCGCCACCCTGGGCAAGCAGCCGGTCGACTGGCACTGGTTGGTGGCTGATTACGACCGTATCCGCGACCTGATCGGCGACACCCTCCCCGGCTTCAGCGGCTTCAACGAACGCCTGCGTGAACCGGGCGGCTTCTATCTGGGCAACAGCGCCGCCAACCGCGAATGGAAGACCAGCACCGGACGCGCCAACTTCAAGGCCAACCAACTACCGGACACCTTGCTGGATGAACGGGTGCGGGCCAGCGGCCAATTGCCCGACCTGGTCATGCAGTCGATGCGTTCGCACGATCAGTACAACACCACCATCTATGGCCTGGATGACCGTTATCGGGGCGTGCGTGGCCAGCGCGAGGTGCTGTTCGTCAACGAGGCCGACATTGTCCGCCTCGGCTTCCAGCCAGGGCAGAAGGTCGACATCGTCTCATTGTGGGGGGATGAGCATGTGCGCCGGGTGCACGGTTTCACCTTGCTAGCCTTCGATATCCCCGCCGGGCAGGCGGCGGCTTACTACCCAGAGGTGAACCCGCTGGTGCCGCTTGAGAGCATTGGCGATGGCAGCCATACGCCGACGTCCAAGTTCATTGCCATCAAGCTTGAGCGGGCACGGGACGACGGGCGCATTCTGTAGAAAAGTGTTGGGTTCTTCGCGGGCAAGCCCGCTCCCACAGGTACTCCACAAGGCTTGAGCATTGGGCCAATGGTGTGGGAGCGGGCTTGCCCGCGAAAGCGCCGGGAGCAGCACCGCTAAAAACAAAAAAAGCCCTGTTCCGTAACGGTTCAGGGCTTTGTCATAAGTACCTCTGACAGCCGAAAATCGATTAAGTTTCACAGCAAATACAGTAACTTAGAGAATTGTGTACAACTCGTGCTACTCGTCGGATTTTCATTGCCAGCCGCCCTCCAGAGCCTCAAATTCGCCTCGTCATCCCTATGAGGCTCTCTTGATGAAGAAGTACTCCTCGATTCTGTTGTTGTCTTTCAGCTTGCTCAGCGGCGTTGCCATGGCCGGTGGCAATACCGAGGCCGGCATTGGCGGCGCATTGGGTGGGGTACTCGGCTCCGTGGTGGGCAACTCCATCGGTGGTAGCACAGGCGGCGCCATTGGTGCTGGCCTGGGCGGTGCGGCCGGCGGTGCCCTGGGTGCCGACAAACGCCAGCGTGGCGAGGCCGCCATCGGTGGCGCGCTGGGCGCTGCGGGCGGTAACGTGGTCGGTCGCTCCGTGGGCGGCACCACCGGTAGCTACATTGGCGCAGCAGCCGGCGGTGGTGCCGGTGGCGCACTGGGTAACTACATGGGCAACAAGGCCGACGAAGACGAGCGTCATGACGATCGCCGCTACCGTCGCAGCTACGACGACCGTCGTCACTACGATCGCGGTCACCATTACGGCCACCGCAAGCACAAGCGCCACTGGCGCGACTGATGCCTGAGGGCCCAGCCCTGGCAGCAAAAGCCCCGCCCAGACCGGCGGGGCTTTTTTATGCCTGTGGGTCGAGCTGAAGGCCGGCGAGGACTACCTGCAGCGTCTCAGGCAACGGTACAGGCCGGCCACTTGCGCGCTGGATGAACACCTGCACCACCGTCCCCGCCGCACAAGCATCCGCTTCGCCTGGGCGATACAGGGCCAACCGGTACTCCACCGTACTGCCCGCCAGGCGCGTCACGCCCAGGCCTACCTCAAGCACATCCGGAAAACCCGGCAGGGCGAAGAAGTCCGCAGCCGAACTGACCACGAACGCCGCCAGCTCACCTTCGCGCAGGTCGAATTCGGCTTGCTCCACCAGAAAGGCCTGGATGGCGGTTTCGAAAAAGCCATGCACAGTGGCACCGGCGATATGGCCGTTGTGATCGTTGTCCTGCGGGCGGGTGAGGATGGGGTGGAAGTGGGTGAACGAGGAACGCTGAGGAGATTCGGTCATTAGTTATCCACAGTTGGTGACACCAGAAGGAAGCTTCCCACAACAATATCGGAAGGCATATAGTCGCAATCAACTATAGATTGCATAGCATGGTTTATCCCGATGAAACCGAGAAAAACACCCGTGCCCACTCATCAGTTAGATCATGCCAACCTGAGCCGATTGGCTGAAGCAGGACGAATCAACGCCACTCACATCGTGGGCCAGCCGGGAGGCTGGGCCATCCAGGTTGATATCAATCAGCAGGAACACATTCTGACCGCCCAACGCAGCGGCAACGTGAGGCTGTTCAAGAAATTCGAAACCCTGGTGACTTACCTGCTCGATCTGGGTATCGAGCATTTTGAGGTTGATGCATCCACGTTTGATCCTGGCCAAACGAGTACGTATCAACGGCCTGATCGTGCCCAGGCCCTCAAAAAAGCCCATGAGGCCGCAGCCTATGAGGCTTGGTTTACCGAACAGGTCGAGGCAAGCCTGAACGATACTTCACCGCTCATGGAGGATGAAGAAGCGGAACGACTGTTCGCCGCACACCGCGCTGCGCTCAGGGCCAATATCCGCTGATGCGCCTGGTATGGCGTCAGATGGCACGTAAAGACCGTTTACGCATCATGGACCATATTGCGCAAGATAACCCGGAAGCAGCCATCATGCTGGACGAATCCTTCAGGGAGAAAGCCAGGCGCGCTGCCCACAATCCTTCCCTGTACAAAGAGGGTAGGTACCCAAAGACACGAGAAATCGTGGTACGGCCCAACTATGTGATGATTTACCGCGTCTCGGGTGAGTGCGTTGAAATCATTCGAATTCTGCATGCACGGCAAAAATGGCCTTGACTCACATACGAAAAAGCCGCCCTTAGGGCGGCTCTGTCGTAGCAACTGCTAGCAGCTTACAGCTGTGGACCAGCAGCCTTGATCGCGTCGGAAACTTCGAATTTCTTGAAGTTCTCGATGAACAGCTTGGCCAGGCCTTTTGCAGCTTCGTCGTAAGCCGCTTTGTCAGCCCAGTTGGTGCGCGGGTTGAGCAGTTCGGTCTCGACACCCGCAACGGCTTTTGGCACGTCCAGGTTGATGATGTCCAAGTGCTCGGTCTCGGCACCTACCAGAGCACCGCTCTGGATCGCAGCGATCACGGCACGGGTGGTCGGGATGCTGAAACGCTTGCCAACGCCGTAGCCACCGCCAGTCCAGCCGGTGTTGACCAGGTAGACCTTGGAGTTGAAGCCGTTGATGCGCTTGATCAGCAGCTCGGCGTACTCGCCAGCCGGGCGCGGGAAGAACGGCGCGCCGAAGCAGGTGGAGAAGGTCGACTTGATGCCGCCGCCCGAACCCATTTCGGTGGAACCTACCAGCGCGGTGTAGCCGGACAGGAAGTGGTAAGCAGCCTGTTCGTTGTTCAGGATCGATACCGGAGGCAGAACACCGGTCAGGTCGCAGGTCAGGAAGATGACCGCGTTAGGCTCGCCGCCCAGGTTCTTTTCGGAACGCTTGGCAACGTGCTCCAGCGGGTAGGCCGCACGGCTGTTCTGGGTCAGGCTGACGTCGGTGTAGTCGGCGTGCTTGTTGGCGTCGAGGACGACGTTTTCCAGCACTGCGCCATGCTTGATGGCTTTCCAGATGACCGGCTCGTTCTTCTCGGACAGGTCGATGCACTTGGCGTAGCAGCCGCCTTCAATGTTGAAGACAACGCCTTCGCCCCAACCGTGCTCGTCGTCACCGATCAGGTAACGGCTTTCGTCGGCCGACAGGGTGGTCTTGCCGGTGCCGGACAGGCCGAAGAACAGGGTCACATCGCCTGCTTCGCCGATGTTGGCGGCGCAGTGCATTGGCAGCACGTCGGCAGCCGGCAGCAGGAAGTTCTGCACCGAGAACATGGCTTTCTTCATTTCACCGGCGTAACGCATGCCAGCGATCAGTACCTTCTTCTGGGCGAAGTTGATGATCACGCAGCCGTCGGAGTTGGTGCCGTCACGCTCAGGTTCGCACACGAAGTTGGCAACGTTGAGAACCTGCCACTGGTCACGGCCAGCCGGGTTGAACTGCTCAGGGTTGATGAACAGGCAACGGCCAAACAGGTTCTGCCAGGCAGTCTGGGTGGTCATCTTCACCGGCAGGTAGTGCTCGGCGGCAGCGCCTACGTGAACGTAGGAAACGAAGTGATCCTGGGCGTTGTTGAACGCCTCGACGCGGTCCCACAGGGCATCGAACTTGTCGGCCGGGAACTTGCGGTTGATCGGGCCCCAGGCAATAGCGTCCTGAGTGGAAGGTTCTTCGACGATGAAACGGTCAGCCGGCGAACGGCCTGTACGGTGCCCAGTCTCAACGACCAGTGCGCCGGTATCGGCTAGTACGCCTTCACCGCGTTGCAGCGCTTCTTTTACCAGCTCATCGACGCTCAGGTCGGTGTACACGGTGTTGTTGGCTTGCGTCATGAGATACCCCATCCGGCCCGAGGCCGAGTGCTCCAAACGTTTTGTAGTTGTCTGTAAAAAACTACTACAGCGAAAAAAGTGGCCGGATTATGCCAGAAACGCCCAAAAAAAGTAGGCCCCTCCTGTCGTAACCGCGCTTTTGCGCAATTCGACAGGAGATTTCCCTGCAATTAAACGTTTCAGTGGCGAGTTTCTGACGCCGTGTCTGTACCGCCACCGGCAAACAGTTGCGCCACATCGCCAGCATCGAAGAAGTAGCGCTCGTTGCAGAACTGGCAATCGATTTCTACTGTGCCGCCACACTCTTCAACCAACTGCTTGGCGTCGTGCTCGCCGAGGCTGACCAGCGCATTGCCGGAACGCTCGCGCGAGCAACTGCAGCGGAAGCGCAGTGGCTCGATATCGAACAGGCGCACAGCGTCTTCATGGTAGAGGCGATGCAGTAGGGTCTCGTTGCCCAGCACCCACTCTTCGCCCTTGAGCGTACTGGCGAGGGCCGTCACGTGCTGCCAGCTCTCGGCGCGTTCTTCTTCGTCGCGCTGGCGGTCTACCGGCAACTGCTGCAACAGCAGGCCGCGCGCCTTGCCATCTTTGGCATCGAGCCAGAAACGGGTATTGAGCTGCTGCGACTGAACGAAGTAGTTGGTGAAGCATTCCGACAGGTTAGTGCCGTCCAGGTCGACGGTGCCCTGGTAGCGCTGGCCTTTGACCGGGTCGATGGTCAGGGTCAGGTGGCCGTCGGGCATCAGCTGCGCCAATGTCGCATCGGCAGGAATCTGATCGGCTTCGTAACGGGCCACGCCGCGAATCTCACGGTCGCCCGAGCACTCCACCATCAGCAACGGGATCGGCCCCTGGGAGCGCGCCTGCAGGATCAGCAGCCCGTCGAACTTCAGGGCGCCCACCAGCAATGCGGTGGCGGCCATCAATTCACCGAGCAGCGATGCCACAGGTTGGGGGTACGGGTGGCGCGCCAGCACTTCGGCATAGCTGCGGTCGAGCCCCACCCACTCACCGCGGATGTCGCGGTCGTCGAAGAGGAAACGTTGGGTGAAATCGGTATCCGGCAATTCGCTCATAGGTTCTGGCTATCTGAAAATGATGACAAAATGGTTACACGGGATTTCGAAACAGTTGCGAAGCCCGTGGGAGAGCGCTCACAAGGCGCTCCGATTTCTGTTGGCAATAGAGGTATCTTATGGACAATCGACCACTGTTCCAAGCAAGGTGGTCCTTCGGGCCATTGGCAGCCTGCACGCTGCTGCCCATCGCTCTACTGTGTTTCTGGTTATGGCCTATTGGCCAGATCCTGTGCCTGACTTTCGACGAGTGGCTGTTCCACAGCCTCAATGCGCCGCTGGCCGACAACACCACCTGGCGCTACATCTGGACCCTTGGCAGCCTGCGCCCGTTCGACATTGTGGTCGGGCTGATCCTTCTGACAGTGCTGATCCGTGGCAACTGGGTGTTCAAAGCCTGCCAGGTGCGTGAGGCCTTTTTCGGCTTTTTGGTCACCCTGATCCTATTAGTGGTGATTCGCGCGCTGTTTTCCAAGTGGGTGGATGCCGCAGGGTGGCAACACAAGAGCCCGTCGATGATCTTCGACGGCGTCGTGCACCTCAGCGACTACTACCCCAAGCTGGAAGCTGCCTGGGAACTCAAGGACCGCTCCAGCAAGAGTTTCCCGGGCGATCACGCCTCGGTGCTGCTGATCTGGGCGTTGTTCATGAGCCTGTTCAGCCGCCGCCTGGTGCACTACCTGGTGGTCTGGGCGCTGGCGGTCGTGTTCATGTTGCCGCGCTTGGTGGCAGGCGCCCATTGGGGCCAGGATGACTACATCGGCGGGTTGCTGATGGCGATACTGGCCTTGGGGTGGAGCTGCTATACGCCTTTGGCGGCCAAAGGCAGCGCGGCGTTGCTGCGCTGGACAGCGCCGGTGTTTGCTTTGGCAGCCAGGTTACCGTTGGTCGGCAGATTGGCGGTGGTTCGCTAACAGCGGGGGCCGCTTTGCGGCCCATTCGCGGGGCAAGCCCGCTCCCACATTTGTCTTGCCCCTGTTCAGTCAAAGCTACCGTGCAGTTGGTGAATCTGCCGCCGCTGCTTCTTGTTTGGCCGGCCATCGGTGGTCACGCCCATCGCTCCGGCCTTGCGCATCTCGGCAGCCTGCTCACGACGGCGTACGCTTTCTTCCGTCTCGGCATACAGCGCTTGCGCCTCGGGCGCCCCACGCCGCACCACCGACAGCGCCTTGACCACTACCGTGCGCTCGTCAAACCCGGTACGCAGGACAAATTCATCCCCCACCCTGGGTTCCTTGCCGGGCTTGCAGCGTTCACCCCGGCAGTGCACCTTGCCGCTTTCGATGGCCGCCTTGGCCAGCGCCCGGGTTTTGTAAAACCGCGCCGCCCACAGCCATTTGTCCAGGCGAACCTTGTCGTCTTCTTCCGCCTTATGTGCCATCCCGTTACCTCGAATTCTGTCTTTAATCGAACTGTACTACCGTATCTTGCGGATGCAAAAAGTCCACGCCGTGCTTACAGTTCACCACCTTATCCCCAGGGCGCGTTTCGTGAAGACATTTGACCATTTGACTGTGATCGGCCTGCGCGAGTGGGTGGCCCTGCCCGACCTTGGCGTCGCCGGGCTGCGCGCCAAGATCGACACCGGCGCCAGCACCTCCAGCCTGCACGCTACCGAGGTGGAGCCGTTCGAGCGTGACGGCCAGCCCTGGGTGCGTTTTACCGCGCACCTGGGCTCGGTGGTGCAGTTGCGTCACCGCCGTTGCGAAGCCCCGCTGGTGACCATGAAGACCATCAAGAGCTCCAATGGCCACGCCCAAGCCCGCTACGTGATTCGCACGTCGCTGGCGCTGGGCGATAGCGTGTGGGAAGTAGAGTTCACCCTGGCCTGTCGCAAAGAAATGCGTTACCGCCTGTTGCTCGGCTCCAAGGCACTTATTCACGGCCAGTTGGTGGTCAACCCTGGCCTGAAGTACGTACAAGACAAACCGGCCTTTGCGGCCACCCTTTCCCCTGTCACAGGTGCTGCATGAAGATCGCTGTGCTGTCGCGCAATCCGCGTCTGTATTCCACCCGCCGCCTGGTCGAAGCCGGTACCCAGCGTGGCCACGAAATGGTGGTGATCGATACCCTGCGGGCCTACATGAACATCGCCAGCCACAAGCCGCAGATCCACTACCGCGGCAAACCGCTGGAAGGCTTCGATGCGGTGATCCCGCGCATCGGTGCCTCGGTCACGTTCTACGGCTGCGCAGTGCTGCGTCAGTTCGAGATGATGGGCGTCTACCCGCTCAACGAATCGGTGGCCATCGCCCGCTCGCGTGACAAACTGCGCTCATTGCAGTTGCTGTCGCGGCGCGGCATCGGCCTGCCGATCACCGGCTTCGCCCACTCGCCTGACGACATCCCGGACTTGATCCAGATGGTCAATGGTGCCCCCCTGGTGATCAAAGTGCTGGAGGGTACTCAGGGCATTGGCGTGGTGCTGTGCGAGACCACCCAGGCGGCCGAGTCGGTGATCGAAGCGTTCATGGGCCTGAAGCAGAACATCATGGTGCAGGAGTACATCAAGGAGGCCGGCGGTGCCGACATTCGCTGCTTCGTGGTGGGCGACAAGGTCATTGCCTCGATGAAACGTCAGGCCAAGCCGGGTGAGTTTCGCTCCAACCTGCATCGGGGCGGCGTCGCCAGCCTGATCAAGATCACGCCGGAAGAGCGGATAACCGCGATTCGTGCGGCCAAGGTCATGGGCTTGAGTGTGGCGGGGGTGGATATCCTGCGGTCCAACCATGGGCCGCTGGTGATGGAGGTGAACTCATCGCCGGGGCTGGAGGGCATTGAAGTGACCACCGGCAAGAACGTGGCCGGGATGATCATCGAGCACCTGGAGAAGAATGGCGGGCCGAATCAGACCCGGACCAAGGGGAAAGGCTAGGGTTGGTCTTGCCGGCCTCTTCGCGGGGCAAGCCCGCTCCCACCGTAATACCTGTGGGAGCGGTCTTGCCCCGCGAAGAGGCCGCTACAGATCACACCGCATTACGCGGCAACAAAAGCCCCAACGGCAACCTCACCCGCGCCTCGATCCCGCCACCAGACCGATTGCGCAACTCGACATTCCCGCCATGCTGGGCCGCGATCCGCTTTACGATCGCCAAGCCCAACCCGGTCCCCTTGCCACCACGGGCACGGTCCCCACGAATGAACGGGTTGAAGATGGTCTCCAGCTCCGACTCGTCGATCCCCGTCCCCCGGTCCAGCACGCTGAGCACCACGTAAGGCGCGCTCTCGTCGCCCGACACATAGGCCGCCACCTCTACCCCTTTGCCGGCATGGTGCAAGGCGTTGCCGATCAGGTTGCCCAGCATGCGCTTGAGCGAAACCCGGCGCAGCGGGAACGGTGGGATAGGCTCAAGGCACAGCCGTACACGCTCTTCCGGTTGGTTGTACGGTGCCACCACTTCGCGCACCAGGTCGGCCAAGTCGACCTCTTCCACCGGCTCGTCACGCCCATCGCGGATGAACGCCAGGAACTGGTCGAGAATCGCGTCCATATCCTCGATGTCGCGGACCATGTCATCGCTCAACTCGTTGTCACTGTCCAGCAACGAAAGCGACAGGCGCAGCCGCGTCAGCGGTGTACGCAGGTCGTGGGAAACCCCGGCCAGCATCAGCTCACGCTCACGCCCTGCCTGTTCGACATCCTCGGCCATCTGGTTGAACGCCCGATAGACCTCGGTCATTTCACTGGGCGTGTCGCTGATCGGCAAGCGCACGCTGCGCCCCTGACCCAGTTGCCGAGCGGCAAACACCAGGCGCTTGAGCGGCTGGTTCAGTTGGCGCACGAAAATCCAGGCCGACGCGGTGGACAACAGGCCGATGGCCAGGAACCAGCCGAGCACGTTCCAGATCTTCTGCCCCCGCAGCGGGTGCGGGTACAGCGGCACCTTGAGCCAGCCAGGGCCGAGGCTCGGCGCATTGACCCACAACGCCGGTGGTGCATGGATGCGCAGACGCACTTCGGTGTCTTCACCCAATTCGGCCTGCATCTGACGCTGGTAGATCTCACTGTATGGCCAATGCTGCTCGCCTTCCGGCACACCAGCACCGGTCACCCGGATCAGGCCTGCTGCTTCGGCGATCTTGTCGCGGTTCTCTTCATCGGCAGCCCAATAGGCGCGCAAGGTCAGTGCCACACCGTGGCTGTACTGACGATCGACCAGCACATCCTCGTTCATCAAAAGGTAAACGAGGGTTAGCGCCTTGGAAAACAGGACGACGATCAGCACCAGCCACAGCGTGCGGGCGAAGAAACTCTGCGGAAACCACAGCGGCGTTTTCATCGACGGCACGGCATCATTTGCCGGCGTTTCCGTCCGGTACGAAGACGTAACCCACGCCCCAGACCGTCTGGATGTAACGTGGCTTGGATGGGTCCGGCTCGATCATGCGGCGCAGGCGCGAGATCTGCACGTCGATGGAACGCTCCAAAGCATCCCACTCACGGCCACGGGCCAGGTTCATCAGCTTGTCGCGGGTCAGCGGTTCACGCGCGTGCATGACCAGCGCCTTGAGCACGGCAAACTCACCGGTGGTGAGCATGTGCACTTCGTCGCCGCGCTTGAGTTCACGGGTTGCCAGGGACAGCTCGTAATCACCGAAGGTGACCGACTCGTCCTCGCTGCCCGGGGCGCCAGGGACGCTCGGTGCCTGGCGGCGCAGCACGGCCTTGACCCGGGCCATCAGCTCGTCAGGGTTGAACGGCTTGCCCAGGTAGTCGTCAGCGCCCAGCTCCAGGCCCTTGATACGGCTGAGCTCGTCGCCCTTGGCAGTGAGCATGATGATCGGGATTTGGTTGTTCGACTGGCGCAGGCGCTTGCACGCGGACAGGCCGTCCTCGCCCGGCAGCATCAGGTCGAGCACGACCAGGTTGAACACCTCGCGCGACAGCAGGCGGTCCATCTGCTCGGTGTTGGGCACCGCGCGGGCACGGTAGCCCTTGCTGGTGAAGAAACGTTCCAGCAGGCTGCTCAGCCCCGGATCGTCGTCGACGATGAGAATCTTGTCACCTTCAGCGGTGTTTGCAGTGCCGGTCATGAATAACTCCTCTGGTATCGCCGCGCATTATGGCGTAGCCATTGCAACGCGTGCCGTGAGCATTGTTAGCAGATTTTTCCCCCGGCGCCAGTTCCGGGCCATTCAGGCTGGCTTGGCGCCATCACCGCAAGCCAGTCACGATGGGTATAATGCGCGGCTTTCATCCAGCGCCGTCGGGCTCCAGGCCCGCGCGCGGCCCCCGTATTCACAATTGTCAGGTGGTTTACATGGACAGCATCAACAGCCGTATCGCCGAGGAACTGGGCGTACGCCCACAACAGGTCGAAGCGGCCGTGGGCCTGTTGGACGAAGGCTCGACCGTGCCCTTCATCGCCCGCTACCGCAAGGAAGTGACCGGCAGCCTGGACGACACCCAACTGCGCCACCTGGAAGAGCGCCTGCGCTACCTGCGCGAACTCGACGAGCGCCGCGCCAGCATCCTGTCCAGCATCGAGGAACAGGGCAAACTGACCCCGGAACTGGCCCGCGAGATCAAGCTCGCCGACACCAAGACCCGCCTCGAAGACCTCTACCTGCCGTACAAGCAAAAGCGCCGCACCAAGGGCCAGATCGCCCTGGAAGCCGGCCTCGGCGAGCTGGCCGACGGCCTGTTCAACGACCCGCAGTTGACCCCGGAAACCGAAGCGGCACGCTTCGTCGATGCCGAAAAGGGCGTGGCCGATGTCAAGGCAGCGCTGGAAGGCGCGAAATACATCCTCATGGAGCGCTTCGCCGAAGACGCCGCCCTGCTCGACAAGCTGCGCAACTTCCTCAAGCAGGAGTCGGTACTCAGCGCCCGCGTGGTGGCCGGCAAGGAAGAGGAAGGCGCCAAGTTCCGCGACTACTTCGCCCATGACGAACTGCTGCGCAGCGCGCCGTCGCACCGTGCCCTGGCGATTTTCCGCGGGCGCAACGAAGGTATCCTGAGCGCATCGCTGAAGGTCGGTGAAGAACTGCCCGGCACCCTGCACCCGTGCGAAGTCATGATCGGTGGCCACTTCGGCCTGGAAAACCGCAGCCGCCCGGCCGACAAGTGGCTGGCCGAGGTGGTGCGCTGGACCTGGAAGGTCAAGCTGTACACCCACCTGGAAACCGACCTGTTCGGTGAGCTGCGCGACAACGCCGAGGGTGAGGCAATCAACGTCTTCGCCCACAACCTGCACGACCTGTTGCTGGCCGCCCCGGCCGGCCCGCGCGCCACTCTGGGCCTGGACCCTGGCCTGCGCACCGGCTGCAAGATCGCCGTGGTCGATGCCACCGGCAAACTGCTGGACACCGCCACCGTCTACCCGCACGCACCGCGCAACGACTGGGACCGCACGATCTCCGTGCTGGCCGCCCTGTGCGCCAAGCACTCGGTGGAGCTGGTTGCCATCGGCAACGGCACCGCCAGCCGCGAGAGCGACAAGCTGGTGGCCGAGCTGGTCAAGAAGTACCCAGCCCTGAAGGTCACCAAGGTGATGGTCTCCGAGGCCGGCGCTTCGGTGTACTCGGCCTCGGAGCTGGCCGCACGCGAATTCCCGGACCTGGATGTGTCGATCCGTGGCGCCGTGTCCATCGCCCGTCGCCTGCAGGACCCGTTGGCCGAGCTGGTGAAGATCGACCCGAAATCCATCGGCGTCGGCCAGTACCAGCATGACGTGTCCCAGCTCAAGCTGGCGCGCGGCCTGGACGCGGTGGTCGAGGACTGCGTGAACGCCGTGGGCGTGGACGTCAACACCGCCTCCGTGGCGCTGCTGACCCGTATCTCGGGCCTCAACGCGACACTCGCGCAGAACATCGTCGCGCACCGCGACGCCAATGGCCCGTTCGCCACCCGCGCGGCGCTGAAAAAGGTCAGCCGCCTCGGTGAAAAGACCTTCGAACAGGCCGCCGGCTTCCTCCGCGTCATGAACGGTGACAACCCGCTCGACGCCTCTGCCGTGCACCCTGAAGCCTACCCGCTGGTGCAGCGCATCGCGGCCGGCACCGACCGCGACATCCGCTCGCTGATCGGCGACAGCAGCTTCCTCAAGCGCCTCGACCCGAAAAAATTCACCGACGAGACCTTCGGCCTGCCGACCGTCACCGACATACTCCAGGAACTGGACAAACCCGGCCGCGACCCACGCCCTGAGTTCAAGACCGCCACCTTCCAGGACGGCGTCGAAGACCTCAAGGACCTGGAGCCCGGCATGATCCTCGAAGGCGTGGTCACCAACGTCACCAACTTCGGTGCGTTCGTCGATATCGGCGTGCACCAGGACGGCCTGGTGCACATCTCGGCGCTGTCGGAAAAGTTCGTCAAAGACCCGCGCGAAGCGGTCAAGGCCGGCGACGTGGTCAAGGTCAAGGTCATGGAAGTGGACATCCCGCGCAAACGGGTCGGCCTGTCCATGCGCATGGGCGACACCCCTGGCGAGAAGGTTGAAGGCAACCGTGGCGGCGGCCGTGGCAATGGCGGCAACCGCCAGCAACAAGCGCCACGCCCGCGTGAAACCACTTCGGCGGCCCCGGCCAACAATGCCATGGCGTCGTTGTTCGCCAACGCCAAGCAGCTGAAGAAGAAGTGATGGACGTCCCCCGCGAATACGTCGAAAGCGCCTTCAGCCAGCTGCTTGGCTGCCGCCTGCAACGCCTGGACACAGGCGTTGCCGAGGTGGCCCTGGCGCTTGAGCCACAGTTGCGCAACCGTGGCCAGAAACTGCACGGCGGGGCGATCTTCAGCCTGGTGGACATCGCCATGGGCCTGGCCTGCTCGGCCAGCCATGGCTTCGACCAGCAAAGCGTGACCATCGAATGCAAGATCAACTACATGCGCGCCGTCAGTGACGGCGAGGTCGTGTGCACGGCCCGTGTGCTGCACGCCGGGCGGCGCACGTTGGTGGTCGACGCCGACGTAGTTCAAGGCGACAAACTGGTGGCCAAAGCGCAAGGAACCTTCGCGGTTCTCTAGCTCACCAAGCTGTATCTGCGGTATTTTCAGCAGTGCGCTGGCACTGCTGGAACCGCGTAAACCAGGCGACAACGCCAGTTCCTTTCTTCCTACCCTTGTAGACCGTTATCTCCACCCCCATATTGGGGCGACTGACGCGTGAAGGAATCCATCTTGAGCGACCTCCTCAACCGCCGCCTGAGCCTGCTCGGCGCAAATCTCCCCCTGCTCAAGCAGTGCCTGCACGGTATTGAGCGAGAATGCCTGCGCGTGACCGATGACGGTCGCCTGGCCCAGACCCCGCACCCTGAGGCCTTGGGTTCGGCGCTGACCAACGAGCAGATCACCACCGATTATTCCGAGTCGCTACTGGAGTTCATCACCCCGGCCCTGCCCGACCCGGCCAAGGTGCTCGAAAGCCTCGAACAGACCCACCGTTTCGTCTACAGCAAGCTGGGTGACGAATACCTGTGGAGCCCGTCGATGCCGTGCACGCTGCCGGCCGAGGAGGACATCCCGATCGCCGAGTACGGCAGCTCGAACATCGGCAAACTCAAGCACGTCTACCGCAAGGGCCTGGCCCTGCGCTACGGCCGCACCATGCAGTGCATCGCCGGTATCCATTACAACTTCTCGCTGCCCGAAGCCCTGTGGCCTCTGCTGCGCGAAGCCGAAGGCAGCACGCAAGACAACCGCGACTACCAGTCGTCGGCCTACATTGCCCTGATCCGCAACTTCCGTCGCTACAGCTGGCTGCTGATGTACCTGTTCGGCGCGTCGCCAGCGCTGGACAAAGGCTTCCTACGAGGCCGCCCGCACCAGCTCGAAGAGCTGGACGCCGAAACGTTGTTCCTGCCCTACGCCACCAGCCTGCGCATGAGCGACCTGGGTTACCAGAGCAACGCCCAGGCCGGCCTCACGCCTTGCTACAACAACCTGGCCAGCTACACCGACAGCCTGCGCAAGGCGGTGGGCACGCCCTACCCGCCCTACGTTGAAGTCGGCACGCACGTGGATGGCGAGTGGGTGCAGCTGAACACCAACATCCTGCAGATCGAGAACGAGTACTACTCGAACATCCGCCCCAAGCGTGTCACCTACACCGGCGAGCGGCCGATCCAGGCGTTGACGTCCCGCGGCGTGCAATACGTCGAAGTGCGCTGCCTGGACATCAACCCTTTCCTGCCGGTCGGGATCGACCTGCCCGAGGCGCGCTTCCTCGATGCGTTCCTACTGTTCTGCGCACTCGAAGACAGCCCGCAGCTGGACAACGGCGAATGCGGCCAGTGCACCGACAACTTCCTGTCCGTGGTCAAGGAAGGCCGTCGCCCGGGCCTGGAGCTGCATCGTGATGGCCAGCCGATCTCCCTGAAGGATTGGGCCAGCGAGCTGATCGAACGTATCCGGCCGCTGGCCGACCTGCTCGACCAGGCGCAAGGCGGCGAAGCCCACGCCAAAGCCCTGGATGCCCAGCAGGCCAAGGTCGATGATGCCTCGCTGACCCCGTCGGCCCAGGTGCTGGCACGCATGACCGAGCACGACGAAACCTTTATCCAGTTCTCCCTGCGCCAAAGCCGGGTCCACGCCGAAACATTCCGCGAACAGCCGCTGAGCAACGAACAGCAACAGGCGTTCGAAACACTGGCCCGCGAATCGCTCGCCAAGCAGTCCGAGCTGGAACAGGAGGAAGTCGGTGACTTCGACCTGTTCGTCGGCGCCTACCAGGCCAGTATCCTGGCGATCAGCAACTGATGAGCCGCACCGCCTCCCCGCGCAAGCCGCGCGCCAGCAGCCAGGCCAGGATCGAGATGATCCTGGTGGCCGCGCGCGAGCTGCTTGCAGAGCTTGGGGTGGCGGGGTTGTCGATTTACAGCGTGGCCGAGCGGGCGCAGATACCGCCGTCGTCGGTGTACCACTTCTTCGCCAGCGTGCCGGCCTTGCTGGAGGCGTTGACCGCCGATGTGCACCGGGCGTTTCGCGAGGCACTGAGCGCACCGATCGACAGCAGCGCGTTCGCCACCTGGCATGAGCTGTCGCGGCTGATCGAACAGCGCATGCTCGACATCTACAACGGGGATGCTGCGGCGCGTCAGTTGATTCTGGCCCAGCATGGTCTGAGCGAGGTGGTGCAGGCTGACCGGCAGCACGACATGGAGCTGGGCGACCTGATGCACAAGCTGTTCGACCAGCATTTTCATTTGCCGGTGATGCCGGCGGATGTGGATGTGTTTGCCCTGGCCATGGAGCTGAGCGACCGGGTGTATGCGCGGTCGGTGCAGTTGCATGAGCAGATTACGGCGCGCATGGCCGAAGAAGGCAAGCGGGTGTTCGAGGCGTATCTGGGGCTCTATTTGCCGCCGTTTTTGGCTAAGCGTTTGGGCTGAAATGAGTGGGGCCGCTTTGCGGCCCTTCGCGGGGCAAGCCCGCTCCCACATGGGAATTCGATCTCCTGTAGGAGCGGGCTTGCCCCGCGAAGGGCTGCAGAGCAGCCCCATTCAACACCAGCATCACAGCTTGGCAATGGACACTTCAGTCGACTTCACAAAGGCAATCACTTCACTGCCCACCTGCAGCTCCAGCTCACGCACGGAACGGGTGGTGATCACCGAGGTGACGACGCCGGAGGCGGTCTGTACGTCGATTTCCGACAGTACCGGGCCTTCGAGGATTTCTTTCACGGTGCCTTTGAACTGGTTGCGAACGTTGATGGCTTTGATAGTCATGGCTTGATTCCTTCTCTTTGGCTTCAGTCTGGTAAGTGAGTCGTTCAGTGCGCCCAACGCAGTTGCGTGGGCAAAGGGGCTACAGGATCCGGCTCGGGCGCAGTGCCCGGTGCCGACAGAACACGGTTGAGCACTTCGCTTTCCAACGCTGCCAAACGGTGCGAACCACGCGCCCTTGGCCGTGCCAGGTCAACAGTAAGGTCGAGCCCGACCTCGCCGTCTTCAATCAAGATCACCCGGTCAGCCACGGCAACCGCCTCGCTGACATCGTGGGTGACCAGCAACACGGTAAAACCGTGCTGACGCCAGAGGCGTTCAATAAGCTGCTGCATCTCGATACGAGTCAGCGCGTCCAGGGCCCCCAGCGGCTCATCCAGCAGCAACAGGCGTGGCTGGTGGATCAGTGCCCGCGCCAGCGCTACGCGCTGCTTCTGGCCACCGGAGAGTGCCGCCGGCCATTCGTGTGCGCGGTCGGCAAGGCCGACCGCCTCCAGCGCGTCCAGCGCACGTGGGCGCCAGTCGCCCGACAGGCCCAGGCCAACGTTGTCGATCACTTTCTTCCAGGGCAACAGGCGCGCGTCCTGGAACATCAGCCGCGTTTCTTCGCGGGCTTCGGCCAACGGTGCAGCACCCGCCAACAGCTCACCGGCGCTGGGTTGGTCGAGGCCGGCCAGCAAGCGCAGCAAGGTGCTCTTGCCGCAGCCACTGCGACCGACGATGGCGACAAACTGACCCGCCGGGATGTGCAGGTCGATGCCTTTGAGTACTTCACGCTGGCCAAAGGTCTTGCGCAGGCCGTTGGATGCCAGGGGGATGCCACGCAACAGGCGTGGCGGCTGTTCCTTGAGCACGGTCATGCGCCCTCCTTCTTGGCCACTTGGTAGGCCGGGTGCCAGCGCAGCCAAACACGTTCCAGGCCGCGAGCAGCGAGGTCGGCGAGCTTGCCAAGCACGGCATACAGGACGATGGCCAATACCACCACGTCGGTCTGCAGGAACTCACGGGCGTTCATCGCCAGGTAACCGATACCGGCATTGGCCGAAATGGTTTCTGCAACGATCAGGGTCAGCCACATGAAGCCCAAGGCAAAGCGCACACCGACCAGGATCGAGGGCAATGCACCCGGCAGGATCACCTGACGGAACAGGCCGAAGCCGGACAAGCCATAGCTGCGCGCCATCTCCACCAGCGCTGGGTCAACGTTGCGGATACCGTGGTAGGTGTTGAGGTAGATCGGGAACAGCGTGCCCAGGGCGACCAAAAAGATCTTCGCCGACTCGTCGATGCCGAACCACAGGATTACCAGCGGAATCAGCGCCAGGTGCGGCACGTTGCGGATCATCTGCACCGAGCTGTCGAGCAGGCGTTCGCCCCAGTTCGACAGGCCGGTGATGAAGCCCAGCACCAGGCCGATGCTGCCGCCGATGACAAAACCAAGCCCGGCACGCCAGCCACTGATCGCCAGGTGGGTCCAGATCTCGCCACTGCGCACCAGTTCGACACCCGCGCTGACCACCGCGCTCGGCGCCGGCAGGATGCGGGTCGACAGCCAGCCCGCGCTGACGGCCAGCTGCCAGACTGCCAGCAGCAGTACCGGCAGTGCCCACGGCGCCAGGCGCTGGGTCAGGGTGGAAGAAGTTGCACGACTCATGGCCCGGCCCTCAGCTCTGCGACACGGACTTGGGCAGGATGTCGTTGGCCACCATCTCCCCGAACGGGCTCACGTAGCCGCCGGTTTTCGGCTGCTCCGGGCGCTGTACGTCGAGGTGCGGGAACAACAGTTCAGCCACGCGGTAGGACTCTTCCAGGTGTGGATAACCCGAGAAGATGAAGGTATCGATACCCAGCTCGGCGTATTCCTTGACCCGGGCTGCCACGGTCGGGCCATCGCCGACCAGCGCGGTACCGGCGCCGCCACGTACCAGGCCGACACCCGCCCACAGGTTGGGGCTGACCTCCAGGTTGTCGCGGTTACCGCCATGCAGGGCAGCCATGCGCTGCTGGCCCACCGAGTCGAAACGCGCCAGCGAGGCTTGGGCACGGGCGATGGTCTCATCGTCCAGGTGCGAGATCAGGCGGTCAGCGGCGGCCCAGGCTTCTTCGTTGGTTTCACGCACGATCACGTGCAGGCGGATACCGAAGCGCACTTCGCGGCCTTGTGCGGCAGCTTTTTCGCGCACCTGGGCAATTTTTTCGGCAACGGCGGCAGGTGGCTCACCCCAGGTCAGGTACAGCTCGACCTGCTCGGCAGCCAGGTCCTGGGCGGCTTCGGACGAACCCCCGAAGTACAGCGGCGGACGCGGTTGCTGAATCGGCGGATAGAGCAGCTTGGCGCCTTTCACCTGAATGTGCTTGCCATCGTAATCGACGTTTTCGCCTTCCAGCACTTTGCGCCAGATACGGGTGAACTCGACCGAGGCTTCGTAGCGCTCTTCGTGGCTCAGGTGCAGGCCGTCACCGGCCAGTTCGTCCGGGTCGCCGCCGGTTACCAGGTTGAACAGCGCACGGCCGTTGGACAGGCGGTCCAGGGTCGCGGCCTGACGCGCCGCCACGGTCGGCGAAATGATGCCGGGGCGCAGGGCAACCAGAAATTTCAGATGCTGGGTCACGGGGATCAGCGACGCGGCCACCAGCCAGGAATCCTCGCAGGAACGCCCGGTCGGGATCAGCACGCCGCCAAAACCCAGGCGGTCGGCAGCCTGGGCAATCTGCTGCAGGTAGCCGTGATCGACCGCACGGGCGCCATCGGACGTGCCCAGGTACTTGCCGTCACCGTGAGTGGGAAGAAACCAGAAAATATTAAGGCTCATTGGAGTTGTCTCCTCAAGGGTGGCTCAAGCCGGAGCGGCGCCCCGGCGCAGGCAAATCAATCAAGGCGCACTGGCGACCTTGGCCGGGGGTGTCCAGATCACGTCCTTGATGCTCAGCGGCTTGGGGATAAGCTTCAGCGCCTGGAACGTGTCGGCGATCTTCTGTTGCGCGGCCACCACCTCGGGGGTGAGCGGCGCGGCGCCGTAGCCTTGGCGCTTGACCGAGGTCAGGGTGATGTCGGCAGGCAGCCCCAGCAGTGGCGCGACCTGATCGGTGACCTCCTGCGGGTTGGCCTGGGACCATTCGCCCACGGCGCGCACTTCCTCGATCAAGGTGCTGATCACGGCAGGGTGCTGGGTGGCATAGTCACGGGTGGCGAGGTAGAACTGATGGTTGTCGACCAGGCCTTTACCGTCACGCAGGGTGCGCACCTGCAGCTGCTTCTCGGCGGCCGCCTGGTACGGGTCCCAGATCACCCAGGCATCGACGCTGCCACGCTCGAATGCAGCACGGGCATCGGCCGGTGGCAGGTAGACCGGTTGAATGTCGCTGTACTTGAGGCCTGCATCTTCCAGGGCACGCACCAGCAGGTAGTGGACGTTGGAGCCTTTGTTGAGGACGACTTTCTTGCCTTTGAGGTCTTTTACCGACTGGATCGACGAGCCCTTCGGCACCAGGATCGCTTCGCTGTGCGGCGCAGGCGGCTCGTAGGCGACGTAGAGCAGGTCGGCACCGGCGGCCTGGGCGAACACGGGTGGCGTTTCGCCGGTGACGCCGAAGTCGATGGAGCCAACGTTCAGCCCTTCCAGCAGCTGCGGGCCACCGGGGAACTCGGTCCATTGCACCTGCACGCCTTGCTCGGCCAAGCGCTTTTCCAGCGTGCCCTTGGCCTTGAGCAGCACCAGGGTGCCGTATTTCTGGTAACCGATACGCAGGCTCTCGGCCTGGGCTTGGGTGATGGCGCCGAAGGACACAGCCGCCGCAAACAGGGCGACCAGACCACGACGCAAGAAGACTGTGCGCATGGCGCTCTCCTGTGCGAATAGGGTTCGGGTTGCACCTGCTTGCCTCGTTGACGGGCGAGTAAGGTGAATGACGCGGTAAAGCCGTTGAACCGGGTCAGATGCTCCAGCGGGCACTGATCAGGCGTTCGTTGAGTACGCCGGGGGCCACGGGCCGTGGCCGACGGGCCAGGGCAACGTGGAAGGTTTCCAGCGAGTCCTGCAGGCGCTCATCCAGAGCGGGTGCCAGCTGCGCCGCCTTGGCGCCTTCTGCGTAGGCGACCTGGCTGTCGTCGGCGAAGATCCCTTGCAGGGTCTCTTGCGCCTTGAGTGCAGACAGCACCGGTTTTAACGCGTAATCCACCGCCAGCATGTGGGCGATGCTGCCGCCGGTAGCGATTGGCAGCACGATCTTGTGCTCCAGGGCGCGTTCGGGCAGCAGGTCGAGCAAAGTCTTCAGTGCACCGGCGAACGATGCCTTGTACACCGGGGTGGCGACGATCAGGCCGTCGGCCTGGGCTACCAGTTGCTGGAAGTGCTGCACCTGCGGGCTGTCGAAGCGCGCATGGAGCAGGTCCTCGGCGGCGAAGTCACGCACCTGGAAGGTCACCACTTCCACGCCACGGTTTTGCAGCCACTGGCGCGAGCGCTCGAGCAGCACGCCGGAGCGTGAACGGGTACCAGGGCTACCACCGATTGAGACGACCAACATTGGAGCGCTTCCTTGTGTTCTGTTGGGGTGACATTAACAGGCTGTTTATATATCTAGAAATCATATTTTTTCATTTGTTTATTCCATTTTTGATAGTTACGTTTTCCGCCCATTCGCGGGCAAGCCCGCTCCCACAATGACCGCACTGGGCATGAGGGTAGCGCTGTGCCTGTGGGAGCGGGCTTGCCCGCGAAGCGTCCAACGCCGAGTTGCAGGCATAAAAAAGGGCCGTCGAAACGGCCCGAAATCCCTGCTATGGCTAAGAGCAATGCAACGAGGATCCTTTAACGATTAGGTTGCGGCGTCAGGCGCAGATAAGGCTTAACTGCCCGATACCCTTTGGGGAAACGCTGCTTGATCTCCTCCTCGTCTTTGAGCGAAGGCACGATCACCACGTCGTCACCGTCTTGCCAGTTACCTGGCGTGGCGACCTTGTAGTTGTCGGTCAGCTGCAGCGAATCGATCACCCGCAGGATCTCGTTGAAGTTGCGCCCGGTACTGGCCGGATAGGTAATGGTCAGGCGCACCTTCTTGTTTGGGTCGATGACGAACAGCGAGCGCACGGTCAGGGTGTCGTTCGCGTTCGGGTGGATCAGGTCGTACAGATCGGAGACCTTGCGGTCAGCGTCGGCGATGATCGGGAAGTTGACCACGGTGTTCTGGGTCTCGTTGATGTCATCGATCCACTTGTGGTGCGAGTCGACCGGGTCCACCGACAGCGCGATGGCCTTGACCC
This sequence comes from Pseudomonas sp. E1MeOHC2, assembly GCF_058745025.1. Classification (NCBI taxonomy): domain Bacteria; kingdom Pseudomonadati; phylum Pseudomonadota; class Gammaproteobacteria; order Pseudomonadales; family Pseudomonadaceae; genus Pseudomonas; species Pseudomonas sp. E1MeOHC2. The sequence goes on along the minus strand of NZ_CP196675.1, from coordinate 2,669,163 downwards.
CACGCTGGGTGAAGTCGTCCTTGAGCTTGGCGGTCAGGCCCAGTTCGGTGGTGCACACAGGGGTGAAGTCGGCCGGGTGAGAAAACAGTACACCCCAACTGTTGCCGAGCCACTCGTGGAAGCGGATCTTGCCTTCACTGGAATCCTGTTCGAAGTCGGGGGCGATATCGCCGAGTTTGAGACTCATGGGGTGCGGCTCCTGTGCTGTGTTCTGGCCTTGTTGGGTTCAATGTGCCTGCATTCAGTTAAAAACAAAAAGAATAAATACTGATTTATTTATAACCATAAAGCATACCTAATCGCACACACAAAAAAGCCTCGCACTAGGCGAGGCTTCTGGTTCAGCTACGGCTTACAGGAAGTTGTAAGTGTAGTTGAAGATCAGACGGGTCTGATCCTGGTCAGCCAGCGAGCTGGTGCCAGTGCCACGGTAGACACCGTGACGCAGGCTGGCGCCCAGGCCCTTGAAGGTGCCTTCCTGGATGACGTAGTCAACGCGGGCGTCACGTTCCCATTCGCTGAAGGTACCGTTGCCGTTGGCGTTCTTGCCGTCTTCACCTTTCAGGTAGGAGACCGAAGCTTTCAGGCCAGGTACGCCCAGACGCGCGAAATCATACGAGTACTGACCGAAGGTGGTGTTCTCACCGGCCTTGGCGAACTGGTTGATCATGCTGTCGGTGAACAGGTAGAAGCTGGAGCCACCGGCGCCTTCGTTGCGGCCATTGCCATCAACGACGCTGCCCTGGTTGAGCCAGACGAAACCACCGTCATCGTTGACGCGCTGGTGACCGAGCATCAGCGCATGGCCACCCAGGGTGTAGGTGAACATGGCGGTCCAGGTCTTGTTGTCGACCTCGCCAGCGTTCTTGGCATAACCGCCGTTGTTGTTGAAGCGGTAGCCGGCTTCACCGTTCTTGCCGTCGCTGCTGCTGTCGAAGTAGCGCAGGTCGGTCTTGAACGACTGGTCGTCAGCGATCTTGAACACGTGAGTCGCGCCCAGGAAGTGCTGCTTGTAGAAGTCTTCCAGGTTCGAGTAGTAGTACTGCAGGGTCAGGTCTGGCGTGAGCTTGTAGTCCAGGCCGCCGTAGCGGAACTTGTTGCTGTCCTGGCTAGCGCCCGCCACGGACAGGCCGGTACGGTTGCTCGAAGCACGGCCCATGGCGTGGGTCAGCTGACCGGCGTTGACGGTCAGGTTGTCGATTTCCTTCGACTGGATGGTGCCACCCTCGAAGGTCTGCGGCAGCAGACGACCATCGTTGGCCACCAGGATCGGCAGGTTCGGCGCCAGGGCGCTACCGTAGTGAACCTCGGTCTTGGAGAAGCGAGCCTTGGCGTTACCGCCCACGCGGGCCCACTGGCTCACTGCAGAGCCGTCGGTATCGCTTGGGAAGAAGCTGCTGTTGTCAGGGTGCTTGCCGCGGCCGCCATCCAGGTGAATACCCCACAGGGCCTGGACATCGACGCCGAAACCAACGGTGCCTTCGGTGAAACCGGACAGGTAGTCGAGCTTGAAGCCCTGGCCAGACTCGCGGTTGTCAGCGCCGCCGTCACGGTTGTCGTTGTTGAAGTACATGGTGCGCGAGCTGAGCGACAGTTTGCTGTCTTCAACGAAACCGGCAGCGCCTGCTTGTTGGGCGAGAACCCCCAGTGCCACGGCCAGAGCCAGGCTGGACTTGTACATGTTTTGCTCCTCTACGTTCTAATTCTTGTGTATCTCTGGCGGCGAAGTCTGCTGCCTCGCTCACCGTGGATTGGCGATTTAGTCCCAAAGCGTGACCATGAAGTCAATCGTTTCTAAACGTTTCGCGACTTTGGTCTAAGGCCACCTGCGCTACAGGATAATGACAATCCTATAAATCCAAAATGACCGTTTTATGAATTCGTAAGATTTTTCCGGAATATGTTAGGAACCTTTACTGCCATTTGTTGTAGACAGCACCACCACTCATAACTTTCGGCTATTTGCAAACGTTTGCTCATAACCTAATTCCATCCCGTTCTATGGGGACGAAAAAGCCTAGCAGCCGTCTCGGATTTCGCCATTGAGCGAAATCGGCCCAGCAGGCTTAAAGCATTTGGCTCCTAAGCTAATTCTAAAAAGTTATTTATTTTCGATTTCTTAGATCATCTAGTCTTCTCGCCATCCATCACATCGATTGCCTGACGAGAGGTTCACCATGATCCCGCACGCTCCGCTGCGCCTGTTCGCCGCCCTGACTCTCGCCAGCACCAGCTGGTTGGCCCAGGCTGCCGACCTGACCGTGGCCTACCAGACCACCGTTGACCCAGCCAAAGTGGCCCAGGTCGATGGCGATTACGAGAAAGCCAGCAAGGCCAGCATCGACTGGCGCAAATTCGACAACGGCGCCGATGTGATCACCGCCGTGGCCAGCGGCGACGTGCAAATCGGCTACCTCGGCTCCAGCCCGCTGGCCGCCGCGGCTACCCGCAAGCTGCCGGTCGAGACCTTCCTGATCGCCACCCAGATCGGTGCTGGCGAAGCACTGGTGGCGCGCGACAGCATCAAGACCCCGCAAGACCTGATCGGCAAGAAGGTTGCGGTGCCCTTTGTCTCCACCGGCCATTACAGCCTGCTGGCAGCGCTCAAGGCCTGGAACATCGACCCGTCCAAGGTGCAGATCCTCAACCTCGCGCCACCGGCCATCATTGCTGCCTGGAAGCGCGGTGACATCGACGCCACCTACGTCTGGGACCCCGCCCTGGGCGTGGCCAAGGAAAACGGCAAAGTGCTGATCACCTCCGGTGAGCTGGCCGAGAAAGGGGCACCCACCTTCGACGCCTGGATCGTGCGCAAGGACTTCGCCGACAAGCACCCTGAGGTGGTCAAGGCCTTCGCCAAGGTCACCCTCGACGCCTACGCCGATTACCGCAAAGACCCGAAAGCCTGGCTGGCCAACAAGGACAACGTGGCCAAGCTGGTCAAGCTGTCCGGCGCCAAGGCCAGCGATATCCCGGTACTGCTGGAAGGCAACGTCTACCCATTGGCCGCAGACCAGGCCAACGCCCTGGGTGCACCGACCACTCAAGCGCTGACCGACACAGCCACCTTCCTCAAGCAGCAAGGCAAGGTTGACGCAGTGCTGCCGGACTACTCGCCGTACGTCAGCGCCAAGTTCCTGCCCAACTGATCCGGAGCCCGTCATGGCCTTGCTTGAACTGGAGCGCATCAGCGCACAGTACCCCGGCGCCAGCACCCCGGTGCTGGCCGACATCAACCTGAGCCTCGGGCCACGCCAGCTGCTGGTGGCCCTGGGCCCCTCGGGCAGCGGCAAGACCTCGCTGCTCAACCTGATTGCCGGCTTCGTCAGCCCCAGCGGTGGGCGCATCACCCTTGACGGCGTACCGGTCAAAGGCCCAGGCGCCGAGCGTGGCGTGGTGTTCCAGGACGATGCGCTGCTGCCCTGGCAGAACGTGCTGGGCAACGTTGCCTTCGGCCTTGAGCTGGCTGGCGTGCCGCGCGCCCAGCGTGAAGCCAAGGCCCGCGAGATGCTGGCCCTGGTCGACCTGGAAGGGTTTGCCGAGCGGCGTATCTGGCAATTGTCTGGCGGCCAGAAGCAACGCGTTGGCCTGGCCCGCGCGCTGGCAGCCGACCCACGGGTACTGCTGATGGACGAACCGTTCGGCGCGCTCGACGCGTTCACCCGCGAGCAGATGCAGGAGCTGCTGCTGCAGGTCTGGCAGCGCACCGCAAAACCGGTATTCCTGATTACCCACGACATCGAAGAAGCCGTATTCCTCGCCAGCGAGCTGGTGCTGCTGGCGCCCAACCCGGGCCGTGTGGTCGAACGCCTGCAACTGGACTTCGGCCAGCGCTATGCCGCTGGCGAGCCGGCCCGGGCAATCAAGTCCGACCCACGCTTCATCGAAACCCGCGAGCATGTGCTGGCGCGGGTCTTCTCCCAACGCCAAAGCCTGCAGGAGCGCGCATGAGCAGCCTGGATCTGCCGGTCACCGGCAAACGCGACGCCCCCACCCGGCCTGCTGAAAAGCCACGCCGTCAGCTGTCCACCCGTTGGATCAGCACCCTGACCTTGGCCAGCCTGCTGCTGGTCTGGTGGCTGGTGACTGCGGCCGGTTGGATCGAGCCCCTGTTTCTACCGGCACCCGGCGATATCCTGGCCAGGGCCTGGACCCTGCTGACCCAGGGCTACATGGATGCCAGCCTGTGGCAGCACCTGGGCGCAAGCCTGGGCCGCATCGGCCTGGCACTGGTCGCCGCGACCCTGACCGCCATCCCGGTCGGCATCGCCATCGGTTACAACCGCGTGGCGCGGGGCATTCTCGACCCGCTGATCGAGTTCTACCGCCCGATTCCGCCGCTGGCTTATCTGCCGCTTATCGTCATCTGGTGCGGCATCGGCGAGCTGTCGAAAGTGTTGCTGATCTACCTGGCGATCTTCGCCCCGATCGCCATCGCCACCGCCACCGGCGTACGTACCGTCGACCCAGCCAAGCTGCGCGCCGCGCAATCGCTGGGCGCCACCAAGGCGCAGCTGATCCGCCACGTGATCCTGCCCAGCGCCCTGCCCGACATCCTCACCGGCATCCGCATCGGCCTGGGCGTCGGCTGGTCGACCCTGGTGGCAGCAGAACTGATCGCCGCCACCAGCGGCCTGGGCTTCATGGTGCAATCGGCGGCGCAGTTTCTGGTCACTGATGTGGTGGTGCTGGGCATCCTGCTGATTGCCCTGATTGCCTTCGCGTTGGAGATGAGCCTGCGCGCGCTGCAACGCAAGCTGGTGCCCTGGCACGGGCAAAGCCACTGACCACGCCGGCATTTCGGCGCCTAGAACAAACAGATCGAGACCGACATGAGCCTGACCATCACCCCTCTCAGCCCGGCGCTCGGCGCCCAGATCAGCGGCGTGGACATCAGCCGCGACATCACCGCCGAGCAGCGCGATGCCATCGAGCAGGCGCTGCTCAAGCACCAGGTGCTGTTTTTCCGCGATCAACCGATCAACCCGGAGCAGCAAGCCCGCTTCGCTGCCCGCTTTGGCGACCTGCACATCCACCCGATCTACCCCAACGTGCCGGAAACTCCAGAGGTACTGGTGCTCGATACGGCGGTCACCGATGTGCGCGATAACGCTGTATGGCACACCGACGTGACCTTCCTGCCAACCCCGGCCCTGGGCGCTGTGCTCAGCGCCAAGCAGCTGCCGGCGTATGGCGGCGACACCCTGTGGGCCAGTGGCATTGCCGCCCTTGAAGCCTTGTCGGCGCCCCTGCGCGAGATGCTCGACGGGCTGACCGCGACCCACAACTTCACCAAGTCGTTCCCGCTGGAGCGGTTTGGTACTACCCCGGAAGACCTGGCGCGATGGGAGGCAACCCGACGCAACAACCCGCCACTGTCGCACCCGGTGATCCGCACGCATCCGGTCAGCGGGCGCAAGGCGCTGTTCGCCAATGAGGGGTTCACCACGCGCATCAACGAATTGAACGAGTATGAGAGCGAAGCATTGCTCAAGCTGCTGTTCGCCCATGCGACCCGGCCTGAGTTCAGCATTCGCTGGCGTTGGCAGGAGAATGATGTGGCGTTCTGGGACAACCGCGTGACCCAGCATTTTGCGGTGGATGATTACCGGCCGAATCGGCGGGTGATGCACCGGGCGACGATCCTTGGGGATGCGCCGTTCTAGTGATTCTGGAGCCTGTACTAGCACTTCGCGGGGCAAGCCCGCTCCCACAGAGACCGCACAGTGCCTGAAGGCAGCGGGGTACTTGCGGGAGCGGGCTTGCCCCGGGAAGAGGCCAGTACAGGAATCGACGGCTAGCGGACCAGATGCAAGTACTGCATATGCCGCTCGTACTGGTCGAGGATGTCGTTGATGATCTGCTCCTTGCTATAGCCCACCAGGTCATAGTTCTGGCTGCCCTCGCTCAGGTGCACCTCCGCCCGGTAATAGCGACGGTTCTTCAACTCCTGAGCACCCAGCCCACCCAGCGCAAACGACGGTGTGAAGTACCCGCGCATCTGCACCTGATAAATGAACGGCTGTTCTTCACCATGGCCGATCTTCAGGCTGACGTTGTCATGGCTCGGGTCGTCCTGGGTAATCAGCACCAGGCCCTTCTGCTCGAACACCTCACGCACATCGGCAATCGCCGGGCGCACCACGTCGTCCATGAAGCGGTACACCTCATCGCGTGACGGGAAGTGCACGGCCTGGCTCAGGCGTTGGCGCCAGCCACCACGCCCACGGCGTGACTGGGCGAACGGGGCCAGCGAATGCATCTGCGCGATCTGCCGCTGGGACTCCAGGTAGAACGCCTTGTGCAGCCCCCACATCATGCACAGCAAGATCAGCGAGAACGGCAACGAGGTCAGCACCACCGCCGACTTCAACGAATCGATACTGCCGGCGAACAGCAAGGCACTGGTGATCAGCGCGGTCATCGCGCCCCAGAAGATCCGCAGCCAGTTAGGCCCGTCTTCATCCGGGTCGCCACCCTTGGCCGACAAGGTCGACAGCACCACGGTGCCCGAGTCGGCCGAAGTGACAAAGAACACGAAGCTGATGAACACCGTGGTCGCGATCACCGCCTTGCTCCAAGGGTACGTCTCCAGCAGCAGGTACAGGCTCATCGACGGGTTATCCAGCGCCGACTGGCCAAGCGCGGTCATGCCATGGTTGATGACCTGGTCCAGGGCGCTGTTGCCGAAGATCGACATCCACGCCAGGGTGAAGCCCAGCGGAATCAGCAACACACCAAAGACGAACTCGCGGATGGTGCGGCCACGCGAAATACGCGCAATGAACAAGCCCACGAAAGGCGCCCAGGCAATCCACCAGGCCCAGTAGAACACCGTCCAGCCGCCCAGCCAGTCGCGGTTGTCGCCATAGGCATAGACGTCGAAACTCTTGCGGGGCAAGGCGCCGAGGTAATCACCCAGGTTCTGGATAAGCGTGTTGAACAGGTGCTGTGTAGGGCCGGCGAACAGCACGAACAGCAACAACGCGCAGGCCAGGAACAGGTTGATGTCGCTCATCACCCGCACGCCCTTCTCCACCCCCGCAACCGCCACGGCCACCGCCGCGCCCATCATCAGGGTGATCAGCGCGACCTGTACCCACTGGCTGTGGCTGATGCCGAACAGGTAGTCCAGGCCGGCGTTCAGGTGCAACACGCCAAAGCCCATGTCGGCGCCCAGGCCAAACACCGTGGCGATGATGCCGAAGCCGTCCACTGCGTAGCCGATCGGCCCGTTGATGCGCTTGCCGATCAGCGGGTACAACGCCGAGCGCAGGGCCAGTGGCAGGTTATGCCGGTAGGCAAAGTAGGCCAGCGCCATGCCGACGAAGGCAAACACACCCCAGCCGTGCAGGCCCCAGTGCAGGAACAGGATCTGCATCGCCTGGCGCCCGGCCTCTGCCGTGCCTGCTTCGCCCTGGGGCGGCTGCAGCATGTGGGTCAGCGGTTCGGACACGCAGAAGAAGAACAGCGTGATGCTGATACCGGCGGCAAACAGCATGCCGGCCCAGGACAGGTAGCTGAACTCGGGTTCGTCGTGGTCGGCACCGAGCTTGATCTTGCCGTAGCCGGACAAGGCGGTGACCACCACGAAGACCAGGTACAGCGTCATCGCCAGCATGTAGTACCAGCCGACCGTGTTGGCCGCCCAGTTCTGCGCCGCCAGCAACCAGTCGCCTGCGGTTTGCGGATTGCTGATGACTATCAGGCCGAAGATAAGGATGAAACTCGCCGCGAAATAGAACACCGGAGGGTTCATGCGCATCTTGCCATTGGCAAGGGAGGGGGTCGGTGCACTCATCGAGCATGCACCTCGTCAAGTGACGTGAGGTTCGAAATGAACGGGTTCAGCAAAGGAATCCTCCTGTTGAACACCGGCAGCGGACCAGCGTTTTTTCATTGAACAAGCGTTCAAGTTAAACATGGATCGGGATTTGATGCGAACCGGGGTGCTGATTGGTGCATGCCTTTGCCGGCCCTTTCGCGGGGCAAGCCCGCTCCCACACCTGAATTCAGTGCAGTGTGTATGTGGGAGCGGGCTTGCCCCGCGAAAGGGCCAGCAAAGGCAGTAGATAGCTTAGGTCAGTTCTTGTCCTGGCAATCCAGCTGCAGGTTCGCCTGGGTAATGTTGCTCTCGGCCGGCACACTGCGGGTAAGCCACACATTACCGCCAATGGTCGAGCCCTTGCCGATGGTAATGCGCCCCAGGATCGTCGCCCCCGCATAGATCACCACATCGTCCTCGACGATGGGGTGGCGCGGCAGGCCTTTGTGCAGTGTCCCCGACTCATCGCTGGGGAAGCGCTTGGCGCCCAAGGTCACCGCCTGGTAGATACGCACCCGCTCGCCGATGATCGCGGTCTCGCCGATCACCACACCAGTACCGTGGTCGATAAAGAAGCTCGGGCCGATCTGCGCGCCGGGGTGGATGTCGATACCGGTGGCCGAATGCGCCAGCTCCGAACTGATACGCGCCAACAGCGGCAAACCTGCCTGGTACAGGTGGTGCGCCAGGCGGTGATGGATGATGGCCAGGATGCCTGGGTAGCACAGCAGCACCTCATCGACACTGCGCGCCGCCGGGTCGCCGTGGTAGGCGGCCAGCACGTCGGTGTCGAGCAACACGCGCAAGTTGGGCAGCGCTGCGGCAAAATCCTGGATCAGGCGCAGGGCCTGGGCATCCACCGCGGCCAGGTCGCCCTGGCTCTGCCGGGCGGCGTAGCGCAGCTCCAGGCGAGCCTGAGCCAACAACGCGGTCAAGGCCGCATCCAGGGTGTGGCCTACATAAAAATCCTCGCTCTCTTCGCGCAGGTCGACCGGCCCCAGGCGCATCGGGAACAGCGCCCCGCACAACTGCTCGAGGACTTGGCGAATGGCCTCGCGAGAGGGCAGTTCGCGCCCGCCCTGCTCGCCAATGCTGCGGCCATTGCGACTGCGCCACTGCTCACGGGCGCTGCGCAAACCACTGACAATGCTGTGCAACTGCCAATGCGCGGATGTGGGGTGTTCGCTCACGGTGTTCTCCTGCCTGAGGCCAATCTGTCGTTATGCAATCCACTTTACGGCAAATCCATCCCTTGGAAAAAACAACGCTTTATTCCATCCTGCGCTAAGTCGGGCATAAGCCGCGATGACGGCGCCAGCATCCTGGCCTACCCTCAAAGCTGTGTTATTCCGACAAAAAACAAAAATGGAATAATAAAATAATTTTTTATTATTTCCGGGCCTAAGCGGCCAACTTTATAGTCGCCACCCACTACTACCACCACAAGCGCGGGGCCTGACATGTCGAAATTCGCCAAACCGCTACTCAACGCCAGCCTGGCCATCCTGCTGGGTGCCGGCCTGCTCAGCCAGGCCTTCGCCGGCGAGCAATTGAAGACCATTCAGGAAAAGGGCGTGATCAACGTCGGCCTGGAAGGCACCTACCCACCGTTCAGCTTCCAGGACGAAAACGGCAAGCTGGCCGGCTTCGAGGTCGAGCTTTCCGAACTGCTGGCCAAGGAGCTGGGGGTCAAGGCCAAGGTTCAACCGACCAAATGGGACGGCATCCTTGCCGCGCTGGAGTCCAAACGCCTTGATGTGGTGATCAACCAGGTGACCATTTCCGAAGAGCGCAAGAAGAAGTACGACTTCTCCGAGCCCTACACCATCTCCGGCATCCAGGCGCTGATCCTGAAGAAGAAGGCCGAGCAGCTGAACATCCACAAAGCCGCTGACCTGGCTGGCAAGAGAGTCGGCGTAGGCCTGGGCACCAACTACGAGCAGTGGGTGAAGCAGGACGTTCCGAAAGCCGAAGTTCGCACTTATGAGGACGACCCGACCAAGTTCGCCGACCTGCGCAACGGCCGCATCGACGCCATCCTGATCGACCGCCTGGCCGCACTGGAATACGCGCAAAAAGCCAAGGACACCGAGCTTGCCGGCGACGCCTTCTCGCGTCTGGAAAGCGGCGTGGCCCTGCGCAAGGGCGAGCCTGAACTGCTGGCAGCGATCAACAAGGCCATCGACAAGCTCAAGGCCGACGGCACGCTGGCCAAGCTGTCGGAAAAATACTTCGGTGCCGATGTCACTAAATGATCGCTGAAAGCCTGCAACTCGTTGTCGATTCCACGCCCTTCCTGCTGAAGGGCGCGGGTTATACGGTGCTGCTCAGTGTCGGCGGCATGTTCTTCGGCCTGGTGTTGGGGTTTGCCCTGGCACTGATGCGGCTGTCGAAGATCCTGCCGCTGAACTGGCTGGCACGCATCTACGTGTCGTTCTTCCGTGGCACGCCGCTGCTGGTGCAGCTGTTCGTGATCTACTTCGGCATGCCACAGATCGGCATCGAACTCGACCCGATCCCAGCTTCGCTGATCGGCCTGTCGCTGAACATGGCAGCCTACATCTGCGAAATCCTGCGCGCGGCGATTTCTTCGATCGACCGTGGCCAGTGGGAGGCCGCTGCCAGTATCGGCATGACCCGCACCCAGGCCATGCGCCGGGCGATCCTGCCGCAAGCTCTGCGTACCGCCTTGCCGCCGTTGGGCAACAGCTTCATCTCGCTGGTCAAGGACACCGCCCTGGCGGCGACCATCCAGGTGCCCGAGCTGTTCCGCCAGGCCCAGCTGATTACCGCACGCACCTTCGAAGTCTTCACCATGTACCTGGCTGTGGCCGTTATCTACTGGATACTCTGCAGTATCCTCGCGCACTTCCAGAACCGCATGGAAGCGCGGGTCAACCAGCATGACCAGGAGCATTGAGCATGATCGTAGTTAAAGGCCTGTCCAAGCAGTTCAAGGGCCAGACCGTGCTCAACGGCATCGACCTGACCGTGCAGCCGGGCGAAGTGGTCGCCATCATCGGCCCCAGCGGCTCGGGCAAGACCACCTTCCTGCGCTGCCTCAACCTGCTGGAAACCCCCGACGCCGGGCAGATCCAGATCGGTGCCATCAGCATCGACGCCAATCGCCCGCTGGGTGGGCAGCAGAGTGCGATTCGCCGGTTGCGCCAGCAGGCTGGGTTCGTGTTTCAGAGCTTCAACCTGTTCCCCCACCGCACCGCGCTGGAGAACGTCATAGAGGGGCCTGTAGTCGTCAAAAAGACGCCTCGCGCCCAGGCCATCGAACTGGGCCGCAAACTCCTGGCCAAGGTGGGCCTGGCGGGCAAGGAAGACGCCTACCCCCGGCGCCTTTCCGGTGGCCAGCAGCAACGGGTAGCCATTGCCCGAGCCCTGGCGATGGAGCCTGAGGTGATTCTGTTTGACGAGCCGACCTCGGCGCTCGACCCGGAGCTGGTCGGCGAAGTACTCGCCACCATCCGCGGCCTGGCCGAGGAGAAGCGCACCATGATCATCGTCACCCACGAGATGAGTTTTGCGCGGGACGTGGCGAACCGGGTGATCTTCTTCGACAAAGGGGTGATCGTCGAGCAGGGTGAGGCCAAGGCGTTGTTTGCGGCGCCCAAGGAAGAACGTACCCGGCAGTTCTTGCGCAAGTTCCTGGGTACTGCGGCCTCCGAATAAACCTGTACTGGCCTCTTCGCGGGCAAGCCCGCTCCCACAGTGTGTATGTAACACTCACCTGTGGGAGCGGGCTTGCCCGCGAAGAGGCCGGCACGTCCTGTGCAAATCTCAACTTCTATATATATTCCAAAAGGTTAGTTCATAAACCTTTAACAAGTCATTAGGGTATATACACCGGACCACCGGACCAGCAAACGTCAGTCGCCATCAGCTGAAGCGACGCATCTACTTTTGTGAGGTTAGGAATGGTCAGGATCACAATCACCCCAGTGCGTATCGCCAGGGCATTGAGTGCAGCCAAGGAGCGGTACTGATGTCCAGCCAGCCAAATACCCTTTTCCACAGCGACGTCGACAGCTCGCCCCTGCTGCTGCCAGCCAAGGTGCTGCGTAACGACGCCGAGGCCCTGCAAGCTGCACGCGAGCTGGCCGAGGCGGCCCGTGAGCAGGCCGCACGCCGCGACCAGCAACGCAAACTGCCGTGGGCAGAGATCGAGCAATTCACCCGTAGCGGCCTGGGCAGCATCAGCGTACCCAAGGCCCATGGCGGCCCCGATGTCTCGTTCGAAACTGTCGCCGAAGTCTTCCGCCTGATCAGTGCCGCCGACCCGGCCCTGGGGCAAATCCCGCAAAATCAATTTGGCATGCTGCAGTTGCTGCGCCTGACCGCCACCGAGGCACAGCAGGCGGTGATCTTCCGCAGCGTGTTGGACGGCTGGCGCATCGGCAATGCCGGCCCCGAGCGCGGCACCAAGGACACCCTGACCCTGAAAGCGAAGATCACCCGCGCAGGCGATGGCTATCGCATCAGTGGTGAAAAGTTCTACTCCACCGGCGCCCTGTATGCCCACTGGGTGGCGGTCAAGGCGCTGGATGACGAGGGCCGCCAACGCCTGGCGTTTGTCCGCCGAGGCAGCCCTGGGCTGCGCATCGTCGATGACTGGTCCGGGTTCGGCCAGCGCACCACCGCCAGTGGCACCGTGCTGCTCGACCAGGTGCCGGTGGACGCGGAGCTGGTGATCGACAACTGGCGCCAGCGCGACACGCCCAACATCCAGGGCGCGGCTTCGCAGCTGATCCAGGCGGCCATCGACGCTGGCATCGCCGAAGCGGCCATCGAAGATGCCATCAGCTTTGTACGCGACAAATCACGGCCGTGGATCGAGGCCAAGGTCGATCGCGCCAGTGACGATCCGTATGTGATCGCCGATATCGGCCGCCTCAAGCTTGAACTGCACGCTGCCGAGGCGCTGCTGCGCAAGGCGGCGCGGGTACTCGACGAGGTCAATGCCGCGCCGATCGACGCCGCCTCTGCGGCCCGCGCTTCGATCGCGGTGGCCGAGGCCAAGGTGCTGACCACCGAGATCTCCCTGCAGGCCAGCGAGAAGCTGTTCGAGCTGGCCGGCAGCCGCGCCACCTTGGCCGAGTTCAATCTCGACCGCCACTGGCGCAACGCCCGCGTGCACACCCTGCATGACCCGGTGCGCTGGAAGTACCACGCGGTGGGCGCGTACCACCTCAACGGCACCCTGCCTGCGCGGCATTCCTGGATCTGATTTGCAGCCTTTGGGGCTGCTGTGCAGCCCATTCGCGGGGCAAGCCCGCTCCCACAGACATTGCACTCATGTCAGGTGTGGGAGCGGGCTTGCCCCGCGAATGGGCCGCACAGCGGCCCCCGGAGAAACACCATGACCACAAATATCATCACCAGCGACACCCAAGCCCTGGCCATCGCCGAAGACATCGCCCAGCAACTGCGCCGCGACAGCGCCCTGCGCGACCGCGAGCGCCGCCTGCCCCACGCCGAGCTCGACCTGTTCACCCACTCTGGCCTGTGGGCCATCAGTGTGCCCAAGGCCTTCGGCGGTGCCGGTGTGTCCAACGTCACGCTGGCCAAGGTCATCGCCCGCATCGCCCAGGCTGACGGCTCCCTGGGGCAAATCCCGCAAAACCACTTCTATGCCTTGGAAGTACTGCGGGTAAACGGCAGCCCCGAGCAGCAACAGCGCCTCTACGCCGAAGTGCTGGCAGGCCGCCGCTTCGGCAATGCCTTGGCCGAGCTGGGCACCAAAACCGCCAACGACCGCACCACCCGCCTGACCCGCGACGGCGACGGGTTCCGTATCAATGGCCGCAAGTTCTACGCCACCGGTGCCATTTACGCCCAGCGCATCCCCACGTCGGTGATCGACGAAGACGGCGTGCAGCAACTGGCCTTCGTCTCCGAAGGCAGCCAAGGCCTGCAGGTGATCGACGACTGGAGCGGCTTCGGCCAGCGCACCACCGGCAGTGGCTCGGTGGTGTTCGACAACGTGTGGGTCAGCGCCCAAGACGTAGTCCCCTTCCAGAGCGCCTTCGAACGCCCGACCCCGGTCGGCCCGCTGGCACAGATTCTCCACGCCGCCATCGACACCGGCATCGCCCGCGCCGCCTATGAAGATGCCCTGCACTTCGTGCGCACCCGCAGCCGCCCCTGGGTCGACTCAGGCCTGGACAAGGCCAGCGAAGACCCACTGACCCTGAAAAGCTTCGGCCAGCTCGCGATCCGCCTGCACGCCAGCGAAGCCCTGCTCGAACGCGCCGGCGAATACCTCGACCGCGCCCAGCAAGACAGCAGCGCCGACAATGTCGCCGCCGCCTCCATCGCCGTGGCCGAAGCACGCGCCATCAGCACCGAAATCTCCCTCGCCGCCGGTACCACGCTGTTCGAGCTGGCGGGCAGCCAGGCCACCCTCGCCGAGCACAACCTCGACCGCCACTGGCGCAACGCTCGGGTGCACACCCTGCACGATCCGGTGCGCTGGAAATACCACGCCATCGGCAACTACTACCTCAACAACGAAAACCCGCCGCGCCGGGGGACCATCTGATGGCCAAGCAGATCCTGCTCAATGCTTTCAACATGAACTGCATCGGGCATATCAACCATGGCCTGTGGACCCACCCGCGGGACACCTCGACCCAGTACAAGACCCTCGAATACTGGACCGACCTGGCACGCCTGCTGGAGCGGGGGCTGTTCGACGGCCTGTTCATCGCCGACATCGTCGGCACCTACGACATCTATGGCCAGTCGCTGGATGTGACCCTCAAGGAGTCGATCCAGCTACCGGTCAACGACCCCTTGCTGCTGGTGTCGGCCATGGCCGCCGTCACCCGCAACCTGGGTTTCGGCCTCACCGCCAACCTCACTTACGAGGCGCCCTACCTGTTCGCCCGCCGCCTCTCCACCCTCGATCACCTGACCCAGGGCCGGGTCGGCTGGAACATCGTCACCGGCTACCTGGACAGCGCCGCCCGCGCCATGGGCCTTGAGCAACAACCCGAGCATGATCGGCGCTACGACCAGGCCAACGAGTACCTGCAAGTACTGTACAAACTGCTCGAAGGCAGCTGGGCCGACGATGCGGTGGTCGCCGACCGCGAGCAGCGTGTCTACGCCCAGCCCGACAAGGTGCGCAAGGTCAGCCACCACGGCGAGTTCTACAACGTCGAGGGCTACCACCTGAGCGAACCTTCACCGCAGCGCACACCGGTGCTGTTCCAGGCCGGCAGTTCCCCGCGCGGCCTAGCGTTCGCCGGCGACCATGCCGAGTGCGTGTTCATCAGCGGCCAGGACAAAACCGCCACCCGCGCCCAGGTCGACAAGGTGCGCAGCGCCGCCAAGGCAGCCGGCCGCGCCCCACAGGCCATCAAGGTGTTCATGGGCATCACGGTCATCGTTGCCGCCACCGAGCAACTGGCCCAGGCCAAGCATGCCGAGTACCTGCGCTACGCAAGCCCCGAGGCCGGCGTCGCGCACTTCGCCGCCTCCACCGGCATCGACTTCGCGGCCTATGGGCTGGACGAGCCAATCGGTTTCAGCAAGGGCAACGCCATTCAGTCGGCCACGCGCCAGTTGCAGGAAAACGCCTGGACCCGCCGCCGCCTGCTTGATCAGCACGCCCTGGGCGGGCGCTACGTGACCCTGGTCGGCACACCTGAACAGGTCGCCGATGCCCTGATCGCCTGGATCGACGAAACCGGGCTGGACGGCTTCAACCTGACCCGCACCGTCACCCCGGAAAGCTTTGAAGACTTCATCGACCTGGTCATCCCGCAGTTGCAACAGCGTGGCCGCTACAAGACCGCTTACGCCGAAGGCACCCTGCGCGAGAAGTTGTTCGACACCGACCACCCGCACCTGCCCGCCGGCCATCCGGGCTCGCGCTACCGCTTTACCCCAACCCCTGCCCCGACTGGAGCCCTGCACCATGCTTGAGAAACTGTTCCGGCCCGTCGCGGCCATTGCCTTCACCCTTGGCCTGTCCGCCAGCGCCTTCGCTGCCGAGCCATTGAAAATCGGGACGACCTCCGCCTTCGCTATCCCCCTGGAAACCGCAGTAGAAGAGGCTCACAAGCAAGGCCTGGACGTAAAGCTGATCGAGTTCAGCGACTGGATCGCGCCCAATGTCAGCCTCAACAGCGGCGACATCGACGTGAACTACTTCCAGCACATTCCGTTCCTGGAGAACGCCAAGGCCGCCGCGGGCTTCAAGTTGGTGCCCTACGCCCCTGGCATCATCAACAACGTCGGCCTGTACTCGAAAAAGTACAAAAGCTTCGCCGAGCTGCCCGAAGGCGCCAGCGTGGCCATCGCCAACGACCCGATCAACAGCGGCCGTGGCCTGCAGCTACTGGCCAAGGCGGGGCTGATCACGCTTAAACCCGGCGTCGGCTACAAGGCGACCGAAGACGATATCGTCGCCAACCCCAAGCAGCTGAAAATTCTTCAGGTCGAGGCGGTGCAGCTGGTGCGCGCCTATGACGATGCCGACCTGGTCCAGGGCTACCCGGCCTACATCCGCCTGGCCAACAGCTTCGATGCTACTTCGGCGCTGCTGTTTGACGGCCTGGAAAACAAGGAATACGTGATCCAGTTCGTCATCCGCCCGCAAAGCAAAGACGACCCGCGCCTGGCCAAGTTCGTCGATATCTACCAGCATTCGCCAGCGGTGCGCGCGGCCTTGAACAAAGCCCACGGCAACCTCTACCAGGCCGGCTGGGAGGGCTGACATGAGCCAGGCCAGCGCGCTCAGGGCGCCTACCCCACAACCATTGCCGCCAACGGCCAAGGAACAGGCCCTGCGCCCAGAGGTCAACGAAGCCCACGTGCGCTTCATCGGCCTGGGCAAGACCTACCCAGGCCAGGCACAGCCCGCCTTGCAAGGCATCGACCTGAACATCCGCCACGGTGAGATTTTTGGCATCATCGGCCGTAGCGGCGCCGGCAAGTCGTCGCTGCTGCGCACCATCAACCGCCTGGAACAACCGAGCCAGGGCCGAGTACTGATCGACCAGGTAGACATCGCGCCCTTCGACGAAGACCGCCTTGTCGCGCTGCGCCGTCGCATCGGCATGATCTTCCAGCACTTCAACCTGATGTCGGCCAAGACCGTGTGGCAGAACGTCGAGCTGCCGCTGAAAGTGGCCGGTGTGCCCAAGGCCGAGCGCCAACGCAAGGTACGCGCGCTGCTGGAGCTGGTCGGCCTGCAGGAAAAGCACCATGTCTACCCGGCGCAGCTGTCGGGCGGGCAAAAGCAACGCGTCGGCATCGCCCGGGCGCTGGTGCATGATCCCGAGATCCTTTTGTGCGACGAGGCCACGTCGGCACTCGACCCTGAAACCACGGCCTCGATCCTCGAACTGCTGCGTGACATCAACCAGCGCCTGGGCCTGACCATTGTGCTGATCACCCATGAAATGGCGGTGATCCGCGATATCTGCCACCGCGTGGTGGTACTGGAGCGCGGCGAAGTGGTCGAGCAGGGCGAAGTCTGGCGAGTATTCGGCACACCTCACCACGAGGTGACACGGACCTTGCTTGCACCCTTGCAGGCCAAGTTACCCGCTGCCTTGCAGGCCAGCCTCAAGGCCAGCCCGGTAAGCCGCGACAGCGCCGTGGTGCTCAAGCTGACCCTGCTCGGCGAGCCGGAGCTGTCGGCCCTGTTCACCGACCTGGGCGGCCGTGTGCGCCTGCTTCAAGGCGGCGTTGAAACTATCGGTGAACATGCGCTTGGGCAGTTGATCCTGTCGGTGCAGCACTCGTCACACGACACCCACCAATTGCTGGAACGCGCCCGCCGTTGGGCCGAAGACGTGGAGGTACTGGGCCATGTGGTTTGATCGCCTGCTTGAAGGCTTGCTCGATACCCTGCTGATGGTCGGCGTGTCGTCGCTGATCGCCCTGCTGGTCGGGGTGCCGATGGCGGTGCTGCTGGTCACCAGCGACAAAGGCGGGATATTCGAAGCGCCGCTGCTGAACCGGGTGCTGGGGGCGTTCGTCAACCTGTTCCGCTCGATCCCCTTTCTGATCCTGATGGTCGCGCTGATCCCCTTCACCCGCCTGGTGGTCGGTACCACCTATGGCGTATGGGCGGCCGTGGTGCCGTTGACCATCGCTGCCACACCCTTCTTTGCACGGATTGCCGAAGTGAGCTTGCGCGAAGTGGACCATGGCCTGGTGGAAGCCGCGCAAGCCATGGGCTGCCGGCGCTGGCACATCGTCTGGCACGTGCTGCTGCCCGAGGCGCTACCCGGCATCGTCGGGGGGTTCACCATTACCCTGGTGACCTTGATCAACTCGTCGGCCATGGCCGGAGCGATTGGTGCCGGCGGGCTGGGGGACATTGCCTATCGGTATGGGTACCAGCGCTTCGACAGCCAGATCATGCTGACCGTGATCGCCATGCTGGTGGCGTTGGTGGCGGTGATTCAGCTGGGCGGGGATCGGTTGGCGAAGGGGTTGAACAAACGGTGAGTCGTTTGCGGCCCTTTCCGACCGGTCCGGCGCCCCGGCAAGGCCGCTTCTACAAGGGATCGCGATTCTTGTAGGAGCGGCCTTGCGTCGCGAATGGGCTGCAAAGCAGCCCCAGGCTCTTATAGGCGCCCCATCATCCCCAATCCAGATCCTGCGCCGGCACCGGCCGGCCGAACCAGTAGCCCTGGCCCAACTGACACTGCTCCTGCAGCAGGAAGCTGGCCTGCTCTTGCTGCTCGATGCCTTCGGCATGTACCTGCATGCCCATGCTTCGGGCCAGTGCGATGATCACCCGCACGATGGCGATATCGTCATCGTCAAACGGCAGGCCTGCGACAAAGCCCTGATCGATCTTCAGCTTCTGCACCGGCAAGCGCTTGAGCCGCAGCAGCGACGAATACCCCGTGCCGAAGTCATCGATCGCCAAGGTCACGCCCAGCTCACGCAAGCGATGCAGTTGCTCCAGCGCCACTTCCGGGTCTTCCATCACCGCGCTCTCGGTGACTTCCAGCTCCAGCAAACCCGGGGCCAGGCCGGTCTCGTGCAACACCTCGGATACCTGCCGATACAGCTCGTGCTGGCCAAACAGACGGCTGGAGATATTCACCGCCACGAACGCCAACTGCCGGCCTTCGCGCTGCCACTGCACCATCTGCCGGCACGCCTGACGCAGTACCCAGGTGTCGATCTCGGCAATCAGCCCGGTGCGTTCGGCAATCGGAATGAACTCACTTGGCGGTACCAGGCCGCGCTGGGGATGCGCCCAACGCACCAGGGTCTCGACCCCCACGCGCTCCGCCGTGGCCAGGTCGTGCACCGGCTGGAAGTACACCCGCAATTCATCCTGCTCCAAGGCCCGGCGCAGCTCGCCGGCAGTTTCCACCCGGTGCTGGGCGTGCGCGGTCAGCTCTTCGGTGTACAGCGCATAACAGGCACGCCCGCTGCTCTTGGCCTTGAACAGCGCCGCGTCGGCATTGCGCAGCAGCTGCTCGGCACCCAGTGCATCGCTGGGGAACAGGCTGATGCCCACGCTGACACTGATGAACAGGCGATGGCCATCGAACACGAACGGCTCGCGCATGCGCTCGATGATGCGTTGCGCCAGCTTGCCCGCCTGGCCGACCTGCTGGCAGTTCTCCGCCAGCACGCCGAACTCGTCCCCCCCAAGGCGCGCAAGGGTCACGCCATTGCCCACCACGTCGCCCAGGCGCTCACCTACCAGCTTGAGCAACTGGTCGCCGATGGTGTGGCCAAGGCCGTCATTGATGCTCTGGAAATGGTCCAGGTCGAGCAGCAGCAAACCGCAGCCGCGCTTGTTGGCTTGCGCCGTGACCAGCGCCTGTTCGACGCGGTCGGTGAACAGCAAGCGGTTGGGCAAGCCGGTCAACGGGTCGTGATGAGCCAGGTAGGCCAGTTCCTGTTCGGTATGCTTGATCGCGCTGATGTCGCTGAAGACCGCCACGTAATGGCTCAGCTCGCCGGCATCATCGCGTATAGCGCAGATCGTCTGCCATTGCGGATAGATTTCGCCACTTTTTCGCCGGTTCCAGATCTCGCCGCTCCACTCGCCCTTCTCGGCCAGGGTGGCAAAGATCTGCTGGTAGAACGCCACGCCATGGCGGCCCGACTTGAACTTGTTCGGGCGCTGGCCGATGACCTCGTCCTGCTGGTAGCCGGTGATGCGCATGAAGGCGCGGTTGACGTGCACGATCAAGCCTTGGCGGTCGGTTACCAGCACGCCTTCGAGGGTGCTGTCGAATACCGCCGCCGCCATGCGCAGCCGCTCGCGGTCTTCGCAGCGCAGCCGCGCACCGATGCCGATGAAGTTGAGCAGCCGCGCCCGCGAAACGAAGATCAGCACAGCACTGAACAACACCCAGATCACCACATTGATCTGCCGCCCGACGGTCAGCGCCAGCGGGTCGTCAGTCATGCCATGCAGGAGTGTCTCCGCCAGCACCAGCCAGAGGATCGACAGCACCACATAGAGCGCAGCCATGCGCAAGGCGTCGCGAACGGAAACAGACATGTCGGGTGCAATGGCCCATGAACGAAGAGGGGGCATTATAAAGGGTGAAACATGTCGTGACGTCCTATCTGAAAGGGTGACTGGTTTTATTTCCCTGCCAAGGGATAATCATGCCCTTCCCCTGTGTTCTCGAGGGTTTCAACACCTATGTGGTACAACGGCCTGCTCGACTTGTCGGCCTGGCAACTGGTCGGCATCACTCTGCTGATGACCCATGTGACCATCGTCAGCGTCACGGTATACCTGCATCGCTACTCCGCGCACCGGGCCCTGGAGCTCAATGGCGCGCTCAAGCACTTCTTCCGATTCTGGCTGTGGCTGACCACGGCGCAGAACACCCGCGAGTGGACCGCCGTCCACCGCAAGCACCACGCCAAATGCGAAACCCCGGACGACCCGCACAGCCCGGTACACAAGGGGTTGAGCACGGTCCTGCGCAAAGGCGCCGAGCTCTACCGCGAAGAGGCACGCAACCCCGAGACCCTGCGCATCTATGGCAAGAACTGCCCGGACGACTGGATCGAGCGCAACCTCTACTCGCGCTACAAGCTGGGCGGCATTGCCCTGCTGGCGGTGATCGACCTGCTGCTGTTCGGCACCATTGGCATCACCATCTGGGCGGTGCAGATGATGTGGATTCCGTTCTGGGCCGCCGGCGTGGTCAACGGCCTGGGCCATGCGCTGGGCTATCGCAATTTCGAATGCCGTGACGCTGCCACCAACCTGGTGCCGTGGGGCATCATCATTGGTGGCGAAGAACTGCACAACAACCACCACACCTACCCCAACTCGGCCAAGCTTTCGGTCAAGCGCTGGGAGTTCGACATGGGCTGGGCCTGGATCCGCCTGTTCTGCCTGCTGCGCCTGGCCAAGGTGCAGCGCGTGGCACCGATCGCCCACCGGGTCGAAGGCAAGGCCAACCTGGACATGGACACCGCCATGGCCATCCTCAATAACCGCTTCCAGATCATGGCCCAGTACCGCAAGCTGGTGATCGGCCCGCTGGTCCAGCAGGAGCTGGCCAAGGTCGATGCGTCGGTGCGCCACCGCTTTCGCCGCGCCAAGCGCCTGCTGTCGCGGGAGACCAGCCTACTGGAAGACCGCCACCACGTACGCATCGAGACGCTGCTCGCGCACAGCCAGGCGCTCAAGACCATTTACGAAAAGCGCCTGGCCCTGCAGCAGATCTGGGCACGCACCAGCGCCAATGGCCACGACATGCTCGCCGCCATGAAGGACTGGGTACACGAGGCAGAAGCCAGCGGCATCCACGCCCTGCACGACTTCGCCGCACAGCTCAAGACCTACTCCCTGCGCCCGACCGGCGCCTGACCGCCGTTGATCGGCACGCCCTTCCAGCGGGGCGTGCCGCCCGGAACTTCACGCCCTGATTATCACTCCAAACCGCCACATCGCCCGCGTGGCGGGCCTGATGCTGGCCGCACGCTTCCTTGTCGAGACTCGCTCCGTGCACATGGCCAAGAACATTCCAACATCCCTGCCCGGCACCCCACCTCCAGAAGCCGCCAAAACCTTGCTGGCCCTGCTTCACGCCCAAGGCGAAGTCGCCCGCCTGAGTGAGCGCGAACAACTCTTCAGTTCGCTGCTCGACAGCGTCAACGCCGTGCTCTGGGCGTTCGACTGGGAAGCCCGCCAGGTGCTGTACGTCAGCCCTGCGTATGAACGCATCTTTGGGCGCCCGGTCAGCCTGGTGCTGGCCGACTACAACGAGTGGCGCGACAGCATCTACCCCGACGACCTGGAATACGCCGAGCGCAGCCTGGCCCAGGTGCTACTCAAAGGTTCGGTGGAAGACCGCGAGTACCGCATCCTCAATGCTGAAGGCCAGGTGCGCTGGCTGAGCGACAAGTGCTACATCAACCAGCAACGCGAGGGCGAACAGCGGGTGATCGTGGTCGGCATCGCCGAGGACATCACCGAGAAGAAGCAACTCGAAGGCGAACTGCATCGTCTGGCTACCACCGACGTACTGACCCAGAGCAGCAACCGCCGGCACTTCTTCGAGTGCGCCCAACAGGCTTTTGACAGTGCACGCGAGGACGGCACGCCGCTGGCCTTCCTGCTGCTGGACATCGACGACTTCAAACAGGTCAATGACAGTTACGGCCACCAGGAAGGCGACCAGGTGCTGCAGCGTATCGCCGACAGCGGCAAAGCCGTGCTACGGCGTGGAGACCAGTTCGGACGCATTGGTGGCGAGGAGTTTGCGGCCGTGTTCCCTGGCTGTAACGCGCAGGTGGCGGAGCAAATCGCCGAGCGTTTGCAGCGGGAGATCCAACGGCTGAGCTTCAGCCATGGCGACCAGGCGTACGGCGTGACCGTGAGCCAGGGGCTGACGGCGCTGACCGATGAGGACGAGTCGCTGGACAGCCTGTTCGCCCGCGCCGATGCGGCGATGTATCGGGCCAAGCGGCAGGGGAAGAATCAGAT
The DNA here is from genome assembly GCF_058745025.1 of Pseudomonas sp. E1MeOHC2. NCBI lineage: Bacteria > Pseudomonadati > Pseudomonadota > Gammaproteobacteria > Pseudomonadales > Pseudomonadaceae > Pseudomonas > Pseudomonas sp. E1MeOHC2. The sequence continues at coordinate 2,646,379 of NZ_CP196675.1, read as the reverse complement.
CGTGCGGGGATAAGGACCGGGGGGGGATGCGCTGTCGCACAGATAACATGGGTCATTGTGGGAGCGGGCTTGTCCCGCGAAAGGACCGCAAAGCGGTCCCAGGATGTCAGCTATCTGCCCCGTTCTCATCCACAGGTATTTCCTCACGCTGCGGCGGTGCCTCAGGGTTCTCCACCTTGCGCAACCGGCTAATCTCCGGCAAGCCGATCTTGAGTAGCCGCGCAGTCTTGCTGCTGACAACCTGTTCCAGCCCGTGATCCGCCGGCAGCCGCGTCAACTGCCCGGCCAGGTTCATCGCCAGGATCTCCCGTGAATACACGCCACCGCCCAGTTGGTAAATAGCCGCGATCAACTCACGCAGCGCCAGTGGCAAGCGCCAGCGCGTGCGCAAAGCCGAACCGAACGCCGCACCGTACTCATCGAGCGACTGGCGGACCGTGCCCTCATCCAGCGCGCCTCCGGCCAGGCTCCACTCCTGCAGGCAACGCAGCACCGCCAGGTCGCCCAGGCAGTGCAACAGCCCTGCGCAATAGCAACGCCCTTCGTCCAACTCCAGCATGCGCGCCAGGCTGCGGCCGTATTCGGCGCAGTGCAGCGAGAGGTTCCAGTATTGCGCCGCGTGCTGAGCCAGCAGTGGGTCGCTCAGCCGTGCGCTGCGCTTGAGTGTCATGCCCAGGATCAAGTTCATGCTCTGGGTGCTGCCGAGTTTGTTCAACGCCTGCAGCAGGGTCTGCACGGGCGCGTCGCGGTGCAGGGCGGCGCTGTTGGCGGCGGCGATCAGCACCGCGGTGACCTGCGGGTCGTTGCGCACTTCCTCTTCGAGCACCTTCAGGTTCAGGCCCTGAGGGTCCAGCGCTCGCTTGATCGCCACCTGCAAATCGGCCAGCAACGGCCCGCCATCGGCGGTAGCGCGGCGCTGCTCGAGGTAACCCGGCAGGCTGGCCCCCGGCTGCAAAGGCGGCACCGGGCAGGCGATTTCCTCGCCGACAGCCAGCAGCAGTTCTTCCAGGCGCTTGCGCAGGTTGCCCAGGTTCAGTGGTTTGCTCAAATAGGCCGTGGGATGCAAGGGCAACGCCTCGCGCACGCTGGCACTGTCGCTGCGGTTGCTCATGAGGATGAACGGCAACCCCGGGCCCTTGGCGCGGACCTTGCGCAGCAGGTCGAGGCCATCGACGCCCGCCAGCTCACGCGCAGCGATGATCAGGTCGGGCTTGCTCGACAGCGCGGTCAGCGCCTGCGAGCCGTCGGCGCAGACCTGCAGACGGGCGTCGCAACGCACGCTGAGCAGCATCTCCTTGAGCATGTCACGCACCCACGGGTCGCCCTCGGCAATCAGTACGCAAGGTGGGGTGGGGTGTACAGCGCTCATGGCCAACTCCTGAGTATCCCTGACACGCAATCCGTCGCAGCTTCCAAGGCAAGTCCTGGGACAACGATAGCGTCCCTCAGGTTTTCTGGGCATAAAAAAAACCCGCCGAGGCGGGTTTTTTCTGAAGCGTGTCACATTAGGCGAGTTCAGCGAAGCACTCTTCGATGATGGCCAGGCCTTTGTCCAGCAGCGCGTCTTCGGCGGTCAGCGGAACCAGGATACGCAGGACGTTGCCGTAGGTGCCGCAAGACAGCAGGATCAGACCCTTGTCACGTGCCTTGGCAACCACTTGGCCAACGGCAGCGGCATTCGGGGTGTGAGTGCCTTTCTCGAAGACTTCGACAGCAATCATCGAGCCCAGACCACGGATGTCACCGATGATCGGGTTCTTTTCCTGGATCTTGCGCAGGCCAGCAACCAGGTGCTCGCCAACAGCCTTGCTGCGGTCCAGCAGTTTTTCTTCTTCGAACACTTCGATCACGGCCAGGGCCGCGGCGCAAGCGATCGGCGAACCGGCGTAGGTGCCGCCCAGGCCGCCTGGCGCGATGGCATCCATGTACTCAGCCTTACCGCACACACCGGCCAGCGGGAAGCCGCCAGCGATGGATTTGGCGAAGGTGGTCAGGTCAGGCGCGACGCCCATCTGTTCCATGGCGAAGAAGGTGCCAGTACGGCCAGCGCCGGTCTGCACTTCGTCAGCGATCAGCAGGATGCCGTGCTGGTCGCACAGGGCGCGCAGGCGCTGCATCAGCTCTTTCGGCGCCGGCAGGAAGCCACCTTCACCCTGAACAGGCTCCAGGATGATCGCGGCGATGTCCTTAGGCTCGGCATCGTTCTTGAAGATGCGCTCAACCGAGGCGATGGCGTCGTCGACGCTCACGCCGTGCAGTTCGTTCGGGAACAGTGCGCGGAAGATGCCGCCTGGCATCAGGCCCATGCCAGCGGAGTACGGCACGACCTTGCCGGTCAGGCCCAGGGTCATCATGGTACGGCCGTGGTAGGCGCCGGTGAAGGCGATCACGCCAGCGCGGCCAGTGGCGGCACGGGCGATCTTGACGGCGTTCTCAACGGCTTCGGAGCCGGTGGTGACCAGCAGGGTCTTCTTGTCGAAGTCGCCTGGGACCAGCTTGTTGATCTTTTCGCACAGCTCTACGTAGGGTTCGTAGGCCAGCACCTGGAAGCAGGTGTGGCTGACTTTGGTCAGCTGCTCTTGCACAGCTGCAACCACTTTCGGGTGCAGGTGGCCGGTGTTCAGTACTGCGATGCCGCCCGCGAAGTCGATCAGTTCGCGGCCTTCAACGTCGATCACGGTCGAGTTCTTCGCGGTGTCCACGAAGATCGGGTGGATTTGGCCGACGCCACGTGGGACGGCAGCTACACGGCGTTGCATCAAGGATTCGTTAGTCTTGCTCATAATGCCCTCATGTGCGCCGATGAGCGGCGCTTTTACTCGGGGGTAGCTGGTGTGCTCGCGAACAGTATTCGTTGATCGACTGCCGTAAACACCCTGGCCACCAGGTACTGCATGTAAAAAAGGCCAGCGAGACGTCGCTCTCGCGCCCCGCTGGCAGAGGTAAAGCCTTTTAACCGGTGATCAGACGCTGATGCACAGGTATTTGATTTCGAGGTAGTCCTCGATACCGTATTTGGAACCTTCGCGGCCCAGGCCCGAAGCCTTAATACCGCCGAACGGCGCGACTTCGTTGGAAATCAGGCCGGTGTTGATGCCGACCATGCCGTATTCCAGCGCTTCGGCAACACGGAACACACGGCTCATGTCACGGGCGTAGAAGTACGAAGCCAGGCCGAACTCGGTGTCGTTGGACATGGCGATGACTTCGGCTTCGTCCTGGAAGCGGAACAGCGGCGCCAGTGGGCCGAAGGTCTCTTCCTTGGCGACAGCAGCAGTCTTCGGCACGTTGACCAGAATGGTCGGCTCGAAGAAGTTGCCTTCGATCAGCTTGCCACCGGCCAGCACCTTGGCGCCTTTGGCAACGGCGTCTTCGATGTGTTCCTGAACCTTGGCGACAGCCTTGCCGTCGATCAGCGGGCCAGTGGTGGTGCCGTCTTCCAGACCGTTACCGATTTTGAGCTTGGCCACTGCAGCGGCCAGCTTCTCGGCGAACGCGTCGTAGACGCCGTCCTGCACGTAGATACGGTTGGCGCAGACGCAGGTCTGGCCGTTGTTACGGTACTTGGAGATGATCGCGCCTTCGACTGCCTTATCCAGGTCAGCGTCGTCGAACACGATGAACGGCGCGTTGCCGCCCAGCTCCAGGGAAACCTTCTTGATGTCCTTGGCGCATTCTTGCATCAGCTGGCGACCGATTTCGGTCGAGCCGGTGAAGGACAGCTTGCGTACCAGGGAGTTGCCAGTCAGCTCGCCGCCGACTTCGCCAGCGCTGCCGGTAACGACGCTCAGCACGCCAGCCGGGATGCCGGCACGGTGAGCCAGCTCGACCAGGGCCAGGGCGGAGTATGGGGTCTGCGAAGCAGGCTTGAGCACCATGGTGCAGCCAGCGGCCAGGGCCGGGCCGGCTTTACGGGTGATCATCGCCGCCGGGAAGTTCCACGGGGTGATGGCCGCGGTAACGCCGATTGGCTGCTTGATGACGATCAGGCGCTTGTCGGGCTGGTGGCCCGGGATGGTGTCACCGTAGATGCGCTTGGCTTCTTCGGCGAACCACTCGATGAACGAGGCGGCGTAGGCGATTTCGCCCTTGGCTTCGGCCAGTGGCTTGCCTTGCTCGGTGGTCATCAGGCGAGCCAGGTCGTCCTGGTTCTCGATCATCAGTTCGAACCAGCGACGCAGCTTGGCCGAACGCTCTTTGGCGGTCAGGGCGCGCCAGGCCGGCAGGGCCTTGTCGGCGGCTTCGATGGCGCGGCGGGTTTCCGCAGTGCCCATCTTCGGCACGGTACCGATGACTTCGCCGGTGGCCGGGTTGGTCACCTTGATGGTCTGGCCGTTGTCCGCATCCAGCCACTCACCATTGATATAGGCTTGCTGGCGGAACAACTGAGCGTCTTTGAGCTGCATGTCGGCTTCCCGAATTGTTGATTGTTGAAAAGCGCCCAAAGCAGGGCATCGAGCGTTTGAAATCTCAAACGAATGCTAAGCGGCTGCTGGGGTGTAGGACAATAGGCTGTTCGAAAAAAAGAACGAATGGTTGAACAGCCTCGGTAAATTTCATGGTTTTTTACACCGCAGCCGGCCTCTTCGCGGGCAAGCTCGCGCCCACAGGGGCTGCGCATACCTTGGAAAATGCGGAGATCCTGTGGGAGCGGGCTTGCCCGCGAAGAGGCCGGTACAGGTTAGACGATTGAACTGAAAGAAATGTGAAGGGAGGACCGACGGCCCTCCCGGAAGGAATGGGTCAGAAGGCCTTGGCCAGGTCGATCACCAGCGCCCGGTAGCCGACACTGCCCGGCTGCCGGCTGTGCACCTTCAGCTCCACCAGCACCTCCTGGGTGCCACGGCGCACCTCATTGAGCACGGTGGTGGTCAGTTTCTCTGGGGTCAGGAAATTCACCGAGGCCGAGTAGATAAACTGGGTATCGGTCTCTGGTCGGTAGGCCACCACCGACGTGACCGGGCTGTACCATTCGTCACCGCGCGCCTTGCCGTACTCCCACACCTGCTCGACCGTGCCCTTGGCTTCGTCGACCTTGTACTCCACCGCGCGGCTGTAGTTGCCGGTCAGCTTGGTCGGGGCAAAATCGCGCCCCCAACCGTTATCGAACACGGTCAGCGTGCCTTTGCCCGTGAGCCAGGCGGTGTGCTGGGTCCAAGACCAGTCGAAGCCTTCGCTTTGCACTGGCGTCAGCACTTTGCCCTGCAACCGCTGCGGCCACCCCTGAGGCGAGGCGAGAATCCACTTCACGGCCTTGTCGCGGCCAATCTTCACCACGCCTTGATGACGTGCTGAAACGATGATGCTGTCGTCATCTGCGTCATAATCGATGGCATTGACGTGCGCCCAGTTGCGCCCTGTGCCCACGCCTGGGGTGTCACCAAAGGGCAGGTCGCCTTCGGCCAGTTCGTTGGCCAGCCGGTCTTCCTGCTTGTGCACACCGTCGGGCAACTGGATCGCTGCCTTGCCGAGGGTTTCCAGCAGGTCGCCACGGTACGGGTCGAGGATCTGGTTCAGGTCCCAGAAGTCGAGCACATCCCCCGCTTCATTGACCTCGATGATGTGGTCGCGGATCGAGCGCACGCGCTTGCCGTCCGGGCGGCGGTAGTCGCTGGTGCCGACCCGCAACAGGTAGGTGCCGTTCGTGGTCTCGCGGATTTCGTGGGAAAAATCGGCAAACTTGTCCGGCAGGCTGCGCTGCCAGATACGTCGGCCAAGCAGGTCGTACTTGGAGTAGGTCTGGCCCTGGCCCCAGATCAACTTGCCGTCACGGGTCTGCTGGAAGCCCATGGTGCCGCCCAGGCCGTCCCGGCGGTTGGCGTCGTGGATCTGCTCGATATCCAAGTACCAACGCACGTCGCCATTACTGTCGGCGATCCAGTTGTTGCCCACCTGGTCCCACTCGGCCGCGCCCCCCAGGCCATTCCATTTGAAGGCCCGACCACCGGGGATATCACCCTGCAGGTGGTTGAACAGGTACAAGCGGTTTTCGAAACCGGGCGCCACCTTGATCGGCTCGACCTCCGGCAACGCTGCGGTCTGCTTCGCCACCACCGGCAGACGCACGGCAGGCGCATAAACCTGATACCGCTCACGGATGCGCTCGCCATCAAGTTTGTACGTCACTTCCACCTGGTTGACGTAGTCGGGGTAAAGCCCGAACACCGGGATGCCGCCATAAGTCCACAGCGAGCGGTCCGACACCTCGTAGGCGATGTCCACGCCCCGCTCGCCACGGCCCAGCACCCGCACATGGGCTGCGCTCAGTGTGCGCCCGCCGTCGCGGATGATGGCCGTCAGCGGTGCCAGGCGGTACGGGTTGACCACCACATCGCCCAGCAGTGCCTCATCGGGCGCGGGGACTTTGGCGGTAAGGCAGGCGCCTTCAGGCAGTGCGGGGGTTTCGGTTTTGGCATTCATGGCAAAGCTCCTTGTGCTCAGAAGTCGTAACGGGCGGTGGCGCCGAAGGTGCGGGGCGTGCCGAGTACCCCGGCATAGCCACCGTTGGCGGAGTTCCACAGGCTGGTGAAGTAGGTCTTGTCGCCGGCGTTTTTCACCCACAGCGACAGGTCAAGCACGCCGTCGCCCTGGTCCAGGCGCACGCCGGTGGAAAGGTTGACCAGCGCGTAGCTGGGGATCTGGCCGAAGTCGGAATCGTCGATGGTGCCCACCGCCTTGGAGCGGAAGGCATAGCTGGCGGTGACATACGGCTCGATGCGCTCGGCCAGTTGCCACTTGTATTGGGCATTGAGGTTGGCGATGTACTTGGAGGCGCCGACCACCTGATGGCCCGACAGGTCGCAGGTGGCGGTGGCATTGGCCAGGCTGACTTCTGGCGGGCACGGCGCATCGTCGTACTCGGTGTAGCGCACGTCGTTCCACGAGCCGTTGAAGTTGACCGTGAGGCCACGCACCGGCAGCGCCGTGGCCTCGAACTCCAGGCCGCGCGAACGCACGCGCCCGGCGTTGGCCAGGTACTGCACGCGGTTGACCTGGTCATACACGTTGGCCTGGTAACCATGCACTTCAGCCCAGAACAGGTTGGCGTTGAGTTGCAGGCGATCATCGAACAACGTGCTCTTGACCCCGACCTCGGCATTGTTGACCCGCTCGGTGCCGACCAGCAGCGAATCGGTGCCCAGGCGTGGCGCGGCGCCGACGGTAAGGTTGATACCTCCGGACTTCTCGCCATGGGTCAGGGTGGCGTAACCCAGTACCTGGTCGTTGAAGCGGTAACTCAGGCCCAGCAGGCCAGAGGGGCTGAAGCTGTACTGGTTGAGGTCACCCGAATCGTACGCCCCCACCCGGCCTTGGCGCGCCGCAGCTGCAGCGCCAGTAACCGCTGCGCCGCCCGTAGGCGCATCCCGGGTCACCCAGGCGCTCTTCTCTTCGTAGGTACCGCGAATGCCCGCGGTGAAGTCCAGGCGGTCGGTGACATGCCAGGTGCCCTGGGCGAACAGCGCATAACTGTCGGTGTCGATGTGCCCGTCACCGACGGTATTGACGTTGTTCAGTGCGCCAGCCGGGGTAAGGTTCCAGATGTCTGCCTGGGGGCCGTAATAGGTGAAGGACTTATTGTCCAGGTCCTGTTTGAAGTAGTACGCGCCCAGCACGTAGTCGAAGGCGCCACCGGTCGGCGAAGCCAGGCGAATCTCCTGCGAGTACTGCTTGTCGCGCACCGACACACCGGCACTGTAGAACACCGGCACGTTGAGGCCATCGTCGTTGCGCGGGGTGAAGTCCCACCAGCGGTAGGCGGTGATCGAGGTCAGGGTGAAGTCGTTGGGCAAGGTCCAGTTGGCCTCTACCGAGGTGCCTCCCTGGAATACCGTCACCTGCTGGTCGGCATCGAAATTGACCTTGCGGTCCTTGCCCGACACCAGCGTCGCACCGGCCTGGGCAGCCAGGCTCTCGTAGCGGTTGACGCCGTTGATGGTAGGCCCGGTGCTGTACAGGCTGAGGATGCCGTTGTTGGAGTCTTCTTCGTTGTACTCGCCGATCCAGCGCAGGTTGAAGGTTTCACTGGGTTTGAACAGCAACTGGGTACGAAAGCCCTGGCGCTTGCCGCCGTTGAGGTCGTCACCGTTGTGGATGTTTTTCACATAACCATCGTCTTCGGTGCGGTAGGCACTGATGCGCCCGGCCAGGGTTTCGCTGATCGGCCCAGAGAAACTGCCCTGGGTCTGCAGGTAGCCATCCTCGCCTATCGACTGCTGGATACTGCCCTCGCGGTGGAAGGTCGGCTTGCGTGTGGTGATGTTGAGCACACCGGCTGTGGTGTTCTTGCCGAACAGCGTGCCTTGCGGGCCGCGCAGCACTTCCAGCTGCTCGACATCGAGCAGGTCGAAGACCGCCATGCCGGGGCGACCGAGGTAGACGTTGTCCAGGTAAATGCCGACGCTGCCTTCCAGGCCATCGCTGGCCGGGTTGTTGCCCAGGCCCCGGATCGAGATGCTCGATTGCCGCGCATGCACATAGGCAACGTTGGTGCTGGGCACCAGTTGTTGCAGGTCCTGCACGCGGTAGATGCGCTGGGTTTCCAGGGTTTCGCTGTTCAGTACGCTGATCGCGGTGGGCACGCTCTGGGCGGTTTCCTCACGACGGCGAGCATTGACGGTAACGGTGCCGAGCTTGGCGTCCTGCTCCACGGCAGGGGCGGTGCTGACAGGCTCTTCGGCGAAGCTGCCACTGGACGCCGCCAGCAACACGCCAGCGGCCAAGGGTTGCAGGGTGAACCGCGATGCGCGCGCAGGCCAACGGAAAACTCGGGACATGCTGATGCTCCTTGAGGCATGGGCCCTGGGCGAGCATTTCCGTTGGCGGAACCGAATCGCGGTCAGTCGGGCTTATATTCTTTTAAGTGATATAAATATTTGTAATTCATATTTAGTGGAATAAGTAACACCCTTTATAAGGGGACTCACCCTTGTCAGCAATTGCATTTGACCGAAGGTTTTAATGTAGAAAATGCATATCGATCTGCGTCAGCTGCGTCACTACATTGCCCTGGTCGAGCACCGCAGTTTCGTGGCTGCGGCGGCTGCGGTGAACCTGTCGCAATCGGCCTTCAGCCGAAGCATCCAGACCCTTGAGCACAACATCGGCTGCCGCTTGGTGGACCGCGCCAGCAAAGAGCTGGCCCCGACTCGCCAAGGTTTGCTGGTACTGGAGCATTCACGGCGGCTGGTGCATGGGGCGCACAACCTGGTCAATGAGATCCACCAGTTCAACGGCGCCACCACCGGTGTGGTGCGCTTCGGGTCCGGCCCTGCCCCGGCCGGCGGCTTGGTGCCACGGGCAGTGGCGCGCTTCGTCGCCGAATACCCGGCGGCGCGCACGTGCTTTCAGGTGGATAACTGGCAGGCGTTGAACCGCAAGCTGATTGCCGAGGAGATCGAGTTTTTTGTCGCTGACACCCGCCAGTTCGAGTCAGACCCGGATTACCGCGTGCACAAGCTGGCGCCCCAGCGCTGGCACTTCTGCTGCCGCGCCGGGCACCCACTGACCACGCGGAGCACGGTGCAGGCGCGGGACCTGTTCGAGTACCCGTTGGCCACTACCTTTCGCCCGCCGAACATCCGCAAGATCCTCAGCGACCTCAGCGGGCGGCAAGACTTCCTGCCCTCGGTGGAATGCGAGCACGGTTATGCGTTGCTGAATGTGGTGATGCATTCGGACACCATCGGCATTGCCTGCAATGCCAACCTGCGGCCGTATCAACGCGACGGGGGGCTGGTGGCGTTGAAGCTTTCGGACCTGGAGCCGGAGCAGGAAGAGGCGTTTTATACCCGCTATGGGGTGGTGAGCCGGGTGGGGTATGGGTTGTCGCCGTTGGCGCAGGGGTTGGTCAGGCAGTTGATTGCCTGTGATACCGAGGCGTGATCGGCGGGGGCTTTGCCCCCAGAAATTTGAACAAGACAGTTGCTCCCACCTTGGTATGCAATCTCCTGTGGGAGCGGCCTTGCCTCGCGATTGGGCCGCAACGCGGCCCCGCAATTATCAGCCTTTACGGGTTGTGCGGCTCAGTTGCCCATCCACCCCCACCGGCACCTCACCCGCCAACGTCACCCGCCGAACCACACGCGGCTGGGTGCCATAGTCATCCACCGCATAATGCTGCGTCGCGCGGTTATCCCAGATCGCCACATCCCCGGCTTCCCAGCGCCAGCGCACGGTATTTTCCAAGCGCGTCACATGCCCCTGCAGCACCGCAAACAGGTGCTGTGAATCAGCCAGCGAATACCCCTTGATGCGCTTCACGAAATGCCCCAATTGCAGCGCCCGCTCACCGCTGACCGGGTGCACGCGCACCACCGGGTGCTCGGTCTCGTACACCGTCGAGGTGAACACCTTGCGATAGCGCTCCAGCTTGGCCGGGTCTACATCCGGCTTGAGGGATGCGTAGTCGTATTCGTTGCTGTGCACCGCCCACAGCGTGTCGGCCAGCTCGCGCAGCGGCTCGGGCAGCTCCTGGTACGCCGCCGCGGTGTTGGCCCAGACGGTATCGCCGCCGGACGCCGGCGCCACCACGCTGCGCAGAATCGAAGCCTTGGGGTAGGCATCGACGAAGGTCACATCGGTGTGCCAGGAGTTGGCCCGCTGGCCCTCGGCACCGTCAAGCTGCAACAGGTAGCTGGTGCCATCGACCACGGTGGGGTGGGCGACCGGTTCGCCAAGTAACTTGGCGAAGCCTTCCTGGCGCTGGTCGTCCAGGTGCGTCTGGCCACGGAAGAAGATCACCTTGTGCTGGACCAACGCCGCCTGAATGGCTTCGATCGTGGCGGCATCCAGGTCGGCGGAAAGCTTCAACCCGCGAATCTCGGCGCCGATACGGCCGGCAACCGGATGAATGTCGAGTTCAAGGGCGAGTGGCGCGGTGGCCAGGGCGGCATTGCTCATGGTCGTGGTCCTTTCGGTTGTTGTCGGTTCAAAGGGTTAGCGGGCGGCCTGCACGGCCTGCTGTTGTTGCAGTGCGGCGTCGAGGAAGCGGGGTTCGACCCAGTCGGCGACCTGGAAGCCACGGCGGATCAGGCGCTCTTTGGCGGCCAAGTCGACGCCCTGCTGCAGTTGGGCCAGAAAGTCGGCATCCAGGCGGGGGTCGAAGTAGTGCGCGAGGTTTTCCTTGGCCAGGTCGTCGCTGAGGATGCTGCGCGGCCAGCTGGCGTTATTCGCCACCAGCTCGACGAAGGCATCACGGTTGCGTTCATCGCGCAGCCACTCGGTGGCCTGCTCCTGGGCATTGACCAGGCGCTGGACCAGGTCGGGGTGCTGGCGGATGAATTCGCCGGTGCCCAGCAATACCGCCTGGGTGCTGCCGGCGCCTTGCAGATCACGCGAGCTGACGGGCAACTCGACCAACCCGCGTTCACGCAGCGAGAGCAGGTTCGACAAGCCCCAGGTGGCGTCGATCTGCTTGGCGGCCAGCGCGGCGTTGGCAGCGTTGAAGTCCAGGTTGATCACTTTCAGGTCACGCTCGGACAAACCCTGGCTTGCCAGCGCACTGGCGAACGACAGCTGGTTGGCGGTGCCGCGGAACACCGCCACACGCTTGCCCTTGAGGTCGTGCAGGGTCTTGATGCCGGACCCCGGCACCACCCCCAGGTAGCTTTTCACCCCGCGCACGCCGGCCGACAACACGCGGGTATCCAGGCCATTGGCCTTGCCGACGATCGCGGCCAGGTCGCCCAGGTAGGCAAAGTCGGCCTGGCCGTTGGCCAGGGCCTCGTTTACCACCGGCCCGGCGCCCTTGAAGAAGTGCCAATCGATGCGGATGCCGTCCTTGGCGAATTCCTTCTCCAGCAGTTGCTGGTCACGCAACACATCGACCACACCGCCTGCGCTGTGCTTGCTGCCTGCGCTCAGGTCAGGCACGGCGATGCGGATGCTCTCAGGCTTTGCCGAGTCTGCGGCGTGGGCGTTGAGGGTGAAGACCAGCCCAAGGGCGGTGATCAGGTGGCGCAATGGGGTTTTCATGGCAAGGCTCCTTGGCAGGCTGCCACCGACGATGGCCGGCGCTTTGGCCAGAAGCTAGGCAGGTCTGGTTAGAACCTACAAAGATCAAAACTTCATTTTTTAGTAACCAGAAAGCATAAATCAGGTGTTCTGCGGGCCTGCGGGGCGCTTGCGGAGAACGCATGGAAAATATGAGGAAAACGCAACGGTGAAGGGCTTCCGCCTGCAGGGGTTGCATGCTTTTATCTCTTGAAGTTCGCACTTATGATTTTTTAATTCCATTAGTGCATAAGATAACAACGCTTCGTTCGAGAGATGCCGATGAATGGAATTTTGAACCGGAGTTGGGGATGGCTGCGGGGTCCGCTTCGCGGCTCTTTCGCGACGCAAGGCCGCTCCTACAGGGGATCTGCGTATCTTTCGTGGGTACTGCCGGTGCTGATAGCGGTGTTGTGGGTGGTCGCCAGCCGGCAGCACTGGATGAGCGAACAGATTCTGCCGGCGCCTTCGCGGGTGTGGCAGAGCGCCGTGGAGTTTGGCTCCGGGGAGCTTTGGGGGCACCTGTGGATAAGCCTGCAGCGGCTGTTCTGGGGGTTGGCGGCGGGGATTGCCAGCGGCTTGCTGCTGGGTACCTGGCTGGGGTCGTCGCGGCGGGCCCAGGCGCTGGTGCTGCCCACCTTCGTCGCGCTGGCGCAAATCCCCACCCTGGCTTGGATTCCGCTGTTCATGCTGTTTTTTGGCATCGGCGAGTTGCTCAAGCTGGTGGTGCTGGTCAAGGCCGTGGTGGTCCCGGTCACCCTGCACACCCTGGTCGGTGTGCGCGATGCCCAACCCAAACTGCGTGAAGCTGCAGCAGCGCTGCGCCTGCCACGTCACTTATTGTTCCTGCGCCTGCTGTTACCCGCCGCCCTGCCCGCCTTCCTCACCGGCGTACGCCTGGCCCTGGCTACCGGCTGGACATCGTTGCTGGCCGTGGAGCTGCTGGCCTCAAGCGAAGGTATCGGCTACCTGATGGTGTGGGGCCGGCAGTTGTTCATGCTGGACCTGGTGTTGCTGTGCATCCTGGTGATCGGCCTGGTGGGGGCGTTGATGGAGCAAGGCTTCTCGCGCCTGGAAAAACGCCTGCTGTTCTGGCCCCAACCTGCCACGGGCGAGCAGCAGCGCGGCCCCCTCGCAAAAGGTTGGCAAAGCCTGTTGCTGCCGATCGCACTGCTGGCGCTGTGGCAGGCCTCCAGTAGCCTCGGCTGGGTCGACCCAAACATCCTCACCTCGCCGCTGGGCGTGCTGCGTACCCTGTTCAGCGGGCTGGCCGACGGCACGCTGTCAGAAGCGTTGCTGCTGAGCCTGCAACGCACCTTGACCGGCCTGGTGCTGGGGGGTGGCGCGGGTTTGTTGGTTGGCCTTTTGCTGGGCCTTTCACACCGCGCCGAGCGCGTGCTGGGGCCAAGCCTGACCGCCGTGCGCCAGGTGGCACTGTTCGCCTGGGTGCCGCTGCTTACGGCCTGGTTCGGTTTGGGCGAAGGCGCCAAGGCCGTGTTCGTGGCCTTGGCGGCGTTCTTCCCGCTGTTAATTGCTACCCAGCGCGGCATCGCCGGGCTGTCGCCACAGCTGGGCGAAGCGGCCCGCACCTTGCGCCTGGGCCTGTTGCAGCGCCTGCGCCTGCTGGTGCTGCCGGGCGCCGCCCCGGCGATCTTTGCCGGCCTGCGCCTGTCGCTGATTTATGCCTGGCTGGGCACCATCGGCGCGGAATACTTCATGCCTTCTGACGGCGGCATCGCCAGCCTGATGATCGGCGCGCAACAGCTGTTCCGCATGGACCAGGTGATGGCCGCCATGGTCCTGATCGGCCTGGTCGGCGCCCTGCTCGGCACCCTCGGACAACGCCTCGAATCGCGCGCCACGCGCTGGAGAACTGCATGAACGCCTTCAACACCTCGCACCTTTCCGCCGCCAACCAGGCCGATGTGACCCCGCCGTTGGTCAGCTTCGAGGGGGTCGGTAAAGTATTCCGCGTCGATGGCCAACCGTTCGAGGCCATTCACAACTTCAACTTGTCGATCAACGAAGGTGAGTTCATCGCCATCGTCGGTGCCTCCGGCTGTGGTAAATCCACCCTGCTGCGGCTGCTGGTGGGGCTCGACACCGACTACAGCGGCAGCATCCGCGTCGACGGGCAGCCGGTCAGTGGCATCGGTGGCGAACGCGGCATCGTGTTTCAGGAGCACCGCCTGTTCCCCTGGCTGACGGTGGAGCAGAACATCGCCCTGGGGCTGGTCAACGAGCAGCTCACCCAGGGCGAGCGCGCCAGGCGTGTGCATGAGTTCGTGCTGCTGGTCGGCCTCAGCGGGTTCGAGTCGGCTTACCCGCACCAGCTCTCGGGCGGCATGGCACAGCGCGTGGCAATCGCCCGCGGGTTGGTGGCAAGCCCACGGATCCTGCTACTCGACGAGCCCTTCGGTGCCCTCGATGCACTGACTCGCCAGCAACTGCAGGATGAGCTGCTGGCCATTCGGGAACGCGCCGGCATCACCACCCTGCTGGTGACCCACGACGCAGAAGAGGCCACCTACCTGGCCGACCGGGTCGTGGTGCTGGAGCCGCGCCCAGGTCGGATCAAGTCGGTGGTCGAAATCGACCTGCCGCACCCGCGCCTGCGCACAGGCGTGGCGCTGCATGGGCTGCGCGAGAAAGTGCTGCACCAGATCACCGGCACCGGTGGCTACCTGCCGCCTGCGCCTCGCCGGGTAGAAGGGCTGCGACCCGAGCTGATCGCACTCTGATCTTTGTGCCACCGGGAAAAACAGCCACAGTTCAAGGCGATAGACGCAACCGAAACAGATCGGTATCATGCGTGCGCGTTGCACTCGTAGCTCAGCTGGATAGAGTACTGCCCTCCGAAGGCAGGGGTCGTGGGTTCGAATCCCGCCGAGTGCGCCATCTTCTTTCCTTTCCCCCGTAGTACACGGGGGAATCGCCGCACGGGCTGCCCAGCCCCGCGCAAATCGTTTACTTCCTGCAATGCCCGAGCGAACGTTATCCCGACATGTGCGAAAAGCGACCGGTTTTTCGACCCAGCATTTGATCCAGCGCGTGCAGTTGAACCGGGCTCGGGTCCTGCTGGAAACCAGCAGGTTCTCCGTCGAGTCTATCGCTGAGCAGGTGGGATACCAGGATGCCACGGCCCTACGGCGGCTTATGCGCCGCCTGTTACACGCTTCCCCAAAGCAACTGCGCCAGTAAACGCTATCCGTCCTGACGATCTCGCCCGCAGGCAGCTCGGATCATTGAGGAAGCGTTGAGGTTTTGAGAAAAAACGCTCTGTCGAACGCTTCAACAACCGGCATGGCGATGCGCAACTGGTGATGCCCCGCCTCGCTGAGTGATAGCAGATTCGCCCGCTGATCTTGCGGGTCTGTCCGTTTCTCGATGAGCCCGTCCTTTTCCAAGCGGGATACGATCTGCGAAATGTGCATGCGGTCCATGCCGGTGAAGTTCGCGATGCCATGTTGAGTGATGTGCGCACAGTCGCGTGTCAGCCAACCGCACACAGCCAGGATCGCAAACTGCGGCTGGGTGAGCCCCATGGGCTTCAGGAGCGCATTGAGCTGGCGCTGCCAGTCCAGAAATTCGCGCCAGAGTCGAAACCCTGGGCTGTTGCTTGGCCCCACGTAGGCAGAGCCACTCCAATTTTCGTCAACAACCAACGTGTCCGCACTCACGATGCACTGACCTGAACTTCGCTGGCGCGCTTGAGGCCAAGCATCGTATTGGGCAACGAAGCCTGAATAGACTTGCCGATCAAGTAACGAAACAAAAAACTCAAAGGGCCGCTGAACTCGACCCAATGGGTTGCAACGGTCCATCCACCCGTCGCCGACAGGCTGTGGCCGAACAACATGCGGCACAGCGGCAACCGGCTCTGGACCGAGAATGACTTGCCTGGCGTCACTTCGACGACCTGGATGCTGGCCTTCGGCCCACCCTTGGGTTTCAGCCAACCCTTGGCGCCCTGTTTGAGGCCTTCGGGCAAACTGGCGGCAGTCACCTCCGTATCCCAATCGACCCAGTGGGCGGCGTCCTGGTACAGCCTGAACACGCGCTCTGGCTCAGCGCTGATCTCAATGGACGCTTTGATCGTCATGGCTCACTCCTTAAGTCATCTGTCAAAGCGCAATGGTAAATATATTTACTAATTTAAACCAGCTGCAAACCAACCCGATCCCACGCACCCAACGGGGTAGGCGCACTCACCCGTGAAGATCGCCCACCCCGTTGAGCTACGCCACCGCGCCGAGAACACATGCCGCAAGCGCAGCGCGTACCTTGCGGCATCAGCACTCAGCTATGCAGGGCTCGTTCGTACGCTGCCAACACCGCTTCATGCATGGCTTCGGACATCGTCGGGTGTGGCAGGATACTTTCGATCAGTTCAGCCTCCGTGGTCTCCAGGCCCCGCGCAATGGTGTAACCCTGGATCATCTCGGTCACCTCCTCACCGACCATGTGCGCGCCTAACAGCTCGCCGCTGTCTGCATCGAAAACCACCTTGACGAAGCCCGCCGTGGCGCCCATGGCAATCGCCTTGCCATTGGCAGCGAAGGGAAACTTGCCGACCTTGAGGGCCTTGCCAGCGCTGCGCGCCTGGGCTTCGGTATAGCCGACGCTGGCGACTTGCGGGTGGCTGTAGGTGCAGGCCGGCACGCTTCTAGGATCCAGAGGACGAGGGTTATGGCCAGCGATCTTTTCGACACAGATCAGCGCCTCGTGGCTGGCCTTGTGCGCCAGCCACGGGGCCCCGGCCAGATCACCAATGGCGTACACGCCCGGCTCGCCCGTGCGGCAGAACTCATCCACCACTACATGACTGTGCTGCACGTTGACCCCAGTGCCTTCCAGCCCCAGGTCCTCGACATTGCCGACAATGCCCGCCGCCACCAGCACCACGTCGGCCTGCAGGGTCTCATTGCTGTTGCCTTCAAGGCGCAGTTGTACCGCGCCCCGTTCCACCTTGCTGCCTTGCAGCGCACAGCCGGTGTACAGGCGTATACCGTCGCGGGTCAGGGCCTGGGCCACATGGGCACTGATCTCCTGATCCTCTACCGGCAAGATCCGATCGGCCATTTCAACCACGCTGACCTGTGAACCCAGGGCATGATAAAAACTGGCAAACTCGATGCCGATCGCACCTGCCCCCACGATCACCAGGCGCTTGGGCACACTGTGCGGCACCAGCGCTTGCCGATAGGTCCAGAAATACTGGCCGTCTGGCTCCATGCTCGGCAGCACTCGGGCCCGGGCACCGGTTGCAAGAATGATATGCGGTGCGCTCAGTGTGAGCTCGCCCTGCTCTGTATTTACCCTCAGTCGCTGTGGCCCATCCAGGCGTGCGTGGCCGTTGAACACCTGGACACGGTGCTTTTTCATCAGTCCGTTGACACCCCGCTGTAGCTGGCTGGCCACATCACGGGAACGCTTGACGATAGCCTCCAGGTTCGGCCTGGCCGGGCCGACCTCAATACCGAAATCGCCCGCACTGTTGAGCAGGCGCAATACATCGGCGCTGCGCAGCAAGGCCTTGGTCGGAATGCAGCCCCAGTTCAGGCAAACCCCGCCCAGTTGTGCCTTTTCCACCAATGCGGTGCGCAGGCCTAACTGACTGGCGCGGATAGCGGCCACATAACCGCCGGGGCCGCCCCCCACGACGATCAGATCGAATTTCGTATCGCTCATGGGAACTCCCTCAGATCAGCATGCCCAACGGGTTTTCCATCAGGCCCTTGAACACGGCCAGCCATTGCGCAGCCAGCGCGCCATCCACGGCCCGATGATCTACCGACAAGGTGCAGCGCAGTACCGAACCCACCTTCAGCTCCCCGTTTTCAACCACCGGTTTTTGCAGGGTTGCCCCCACTGCCAGAATGGCTGCGTGGGGGGGATTGATAATGGCGCTGAACTGCTCGACGCCAAGCATCCCCAGGTTGCTGATAGTGAAGCTCCCGCCCTGGTACTCCTCGGGCCGTAGACGACCATCTCGGGCACGCCCGGCGAGTTCGGCCACCTCTGCGCTAATCTGCGACAGGGCCTTGCCATCGGCATTGCGCACCACCGGCGTGATCAAGCCAGTAGCGGTGGCGACCGCCACACAGACGTCCGCCTGGTGGTACTGGCGCAAGGCTGTGTCGGTCCAGGTCACATTCATCGCCGGCACCTGCCTGAGCGCAACCGCCACGGCCTTGACGATAAAATCATTGATCGAGATTTTCTTGGTTGCGTGCTGGTTGGCTTGCTCACGCAGGGCCAGCAATCGCTCCATCCGGCATTCCAGCTCAAGATAGAAATGCGGTACCGTCGCCTTGCTCTCCACCAGGCGCCGGGCAATGGTCTTGCGCATGCTGCTGTGGGGGATTTCAGCAAAGTCGACAAGTGCTGCCGGCGTTGCCGCAGCCACTGCACTGGCAACGGTTGCCGACTCAACGTCGCGCTTGACGATACGCCCATTGGGCCCGCTGCCCTTGAGCGACGCCAGCTCAAGCCCCTTGGCTGCTGCCAGCCGGCGAGCCAGAGGGCTGGCGAAAATACGCCGACTGTCCTGCGCAGCCACCGGGGGTGCCTGTTCAGCCCGCGCTTGAGGTGCAGGTGTGTCGTCCACCACCGGTTCGTTGGCCGCCAACGCTGCGCCGGCCTTGGCCAACAGAGCAGCGATATCGACTTGCGTTTCGCCTCTGGCAAACAACACCCCGATGGGTGCCCCTACCTCCACTTCGCGCCCCGGCTCGACCAGGATCTTGCCCAGCACCGCATCTTCTTCGGCTGCCAGCTCGACCAGGGCCTTTTCGGTCTCGATCTCGGCGATGCAATCACCGGCGCAAATGCTGTCGCCTTCTTTGAGGGTCCAGTTCTGGATCGCGGCGTGGGTAGCGTTGGCCGATACCTCTGGCATATGTAAGAGCTTGGCCATCAGGCACTCCGATCGTTGAACAGGTCAGGACGGTAGGCGGCGATATCAGCGTATTCCACCAGTTCCAGCACGTTGCCCTCGGGGTCACAGCAGAACAACGCCTTCACATCAGGGCGCAGCTGGATCGGGGCGTCGCCAGCGCAGAACGTTGCGCCGGCACTTTTCAGGTCGGCTACCAAGCTGGCGATGTCTTCGACAATGAACGTCAGGTAGCTCGCATTCTGCCGGTCGAGAATCATCCCCTGCTCAGGCCGGGTCGGCGTTCGCTCAGGCGCCAGCAGCTTGATGCGTTCACCGTAGGGCGTCTGCAAACGCACCACGCTGTAACCGCCTTCGCTCAGGCCCACCCGCTGCGCGGCCGCAGCCGGCATCTGCACCTGGGCGACGAAGGTAAAACCCAGTACTTGCTGATAAAAGCGGCTGAGTGCCGGCAGATCGACGCAGCAAATACCCACTTCCATGGGAACCAGCATGTTCAGGCTCATTGATGTGCACCTTTTTCACGGATGACCTGTTGCAGGCCTTCGATCACTTCCTCGGTGCGGGCACAGGCGGCGCGCTCCAGGACTTTGGAAATACTCGGCGAACCTTCGCCACCGGTCACACGCTGGATCGGCTGGTCGAGCCAGTCGAAACACCGGCGCTGTAGTTCGTCCGCCAGCCAGCCGCCGTACGACGTGCCCCGGGCGCCCTGCTCGACGATCAGCACGTTATTGGTCTTGCGAATACTCGCCTCGACCGTGGCCCAGTCAAAGCTGGCACGGTCGAGAAAACGCAGGTCAATGACCTCGGCATCGATCCCGGTCTGCGCCACCGCCTCCAAGGAATGCCCGACCATGCTCAAGTAGGTAAGGATGGTCAGGTCACGCCCTTCGCGGCGCACGGCAGCGGTGCCGAACGGGATCTGATAATCCAGGTCATCCACCGGCACTTCGCCGCTTTGGCTGTACAGATCGACGTGTTCGATCACCAACACCGGGTCCTTGCAGGCCAGCGCGGTGTTCATCAGGCCGATGTAGTCGAACGGCGTTGAGGCCGCAACAATGCGCCAGCCTGGGTTTGTCACGTAGATGCCGGCCGGGTCCATGGAGTGCTGCGAGCCGTAGCCGGTGCCCATGGCGATCTTGGTGCGCAGTACCAGTGGCACGTCACTTTGCCCGCCGAACATATGCCGGGCCTTGCCGATCTGGTTGAACACCTGGTCGGCGGCGACCCACATGAAGTCGGGGTACATGAACTCGACCACCGGTTTGAAGCGCCCGTCCAGGGCCATGCCGCCACCGAGCCCGCAGAAGGCGTTCTCACTGATCGGGGTGCCGAGGATGCGCTCCGGAAAACGCTCTTTCAGGCCGCGAGTAGCGCCGTTGGTCCCCCCCTTGAGGCGGTGTACGTCCTCACCCATGACAACGATGCTGTCATCGGTTTCCATGCGTCGGTTCATGACATCGGCGATGGCATCGATGAACTTGCGTTGCTCCAGGCCTCCGCGGTAGCTCGATTGCTCACAAGTGCGGGCGTCGGCCAGCTCGCTGAGGTCGCCACGAATACCGACGTCGCGAAAGTCCGGCGAAGGCCACAACTCGGGACGAATTCGGCGCTTGCCCGGCTTGCCGTTAGGGTCGGCTTCCAGCAATGCCGCAGCCGCCTGGGCCATTGCCAGCTTGATGGTTTCGCGCAGGTCGGCCAGGCCAGCATCGTCAATCAGCTCGCGCTTTTTCATTTCCCGGGCCAGGCGCTCAAGCGGATCACGGGCACGCCAGCTCTGCTCCTCCTCCTTGCTGCGATAGCCGAATGCACTGCCGGGGAACGGGCCGTTCTGATGGAAGAAGCGGTACACATCCGCCTCGATGACCGTCGGGCCGTTACCGGCACGCATATGCGCCAGCGCTTGCTGCATGGCCAGGTAAACCGCCAGCGGGTCCATGCCGTCGACTTTCCAGCTCGGGATATTGAAGCCCAGCCCACGCGCCGACAGGCGCGGTTCGGCAGTGGCTTCGTCAACCGTCGTGGACACCGCGTACAGGTTGTTCTCGATAAAGAAGCACAGCGGTAGTTTCCAGGCAGCCGCCAGGTTCATGGTCTCCAGCACCGAACCGATGTTCACCGCGCCATCACCGAAATAGGTGACCGCCACGGTGTCGGTCTGGGCATGCCGGTGGGCCCAGGCTGCCCCGGCCGCCAGCGGCACACCGCCGCCGACGATGGCGTTGGTACCCAGGGCGCCAGCCTCGGCCCACTGCAGGTGCATCGAGCCGCCACGGCCTTTGCAGAACCCTTGGGCCAAGCCAAGGATTTCCGCCAGGGTACGTTGCAGCAAATCCTGAATCGGGGCGTTGATCGGTGCTTTCGGGTCGATACCCTCGGGCATCAGGTACACCAGCGCCTTGGCCAGGAACTGGTGGTGGCCCCGGTGCGAACCATTGACTTCATCCGCCGCGCCCAGCGCAACAATAGAGCCGGCTGCGCCCCCTTCCTGACCGATGCTCGAATGCGCAGGCCCATGCACCAGGCCTTCACCGGCCAGTTCCAGCACGGTCTCCTCAAAGGCGCGAATCAGGTGCAACTGGCTGAGCAGAGTACCCAGCAACGCAGGGTCGGCCTGCTTCCAGTCGGTGTCGGTGGTACTGAGCTCAACCCACGGCGACGCCGGCGACAAGGCAACACTTTTCGGCATTTCACTTCTCCACAAATGACTCAATCAACAGGCCACGGCGGCCGGCGCTGCGAGGGCTATCTAGAAGCCGTTGGCGGTCCAGCCGCCGTCCGACACGTAAATTTGCCCCGTGATGAAGGTCGCGCTGCTCGACGCCAGGAACAGCGCCAGCTCCGCCATCTCGCCCGGCTCACCGAGGCGTTGCAGCGGCGTGCGCTTGCGCAGCGCCTCGACGTCCAGGCGCCCGGCTCGTTGCAGCTCTTCCACCAGCGGAGTGCGGGTGTAGCCAGGGCCGATGGCGTTCATGCGGATGCCATGCCGGGCCCACTCCACTGCCAGGCATTTGGTCATGGAGACCACGGCGGCCTTGGTCGCGCAGTACGCGGTGCGGTCCGCAGAATGGGACACGCCCCACATCGACGAGGTATTGATGATCACGCCGCCCTGTTGATCGATCATGTGCCGGGCCGCCGCCTGGGCGCAGAAGAACACACTGTTGAAATTGATCTCGATGGCTCGGCGCCATTCAGTTGGCGTGATGTCCAGGGAAGGCTTGTTGATGGACACGCCCGCGTTGTTGAGCAACACGTCGATGCGCCCGAAACACGCCTTGGCATGAGCAAAGGCGGCCTCGACAGCGGCTTCGTCGGTGACCGAGGCCTGGAAGCATTCAACCTGAATCGTTGGGAAGCTTTGCTGCAGCGCGCCCTTCGCATCCGCCATCGCTTGGGCGTTGATGTCGATCAGCAGCAAGTGCGCGCCGTTGCGGGCAAAGCCCTCGGCCAGAGCCAGGCCGATACCACTGCCGCCACCGGTAACGACCACGGCTTTGCCACTGATACCGGCATAGGCGCTGTGCTGGAAAACGGCTGTATCTTGCTGTAGCTGCTCGGGCAACGCGGGAGAGTAATCTGGATGGGACATGGTGTTCTCACTTGTTGTCATGTCTGGTCCTACATTTATTTGTACTTGTCAGACCAGTTGATAAAAACTAACGTCCGACTAAAGGTCTGTCAAAGCAATTTGCTGAAAAGGCGCCGATCAGAACAGCGCCAGGCTGTAGCTGACGATCAATCGGTTGTCGTCCACCGACGGACCGAAATTGGAACGCACCATGGCATTCCTCCAGCGCAACCCGAGGTTCTTCAACGGCCCGCTCTGGATGACGTAGGACAGGTCGAAGTCCCGCTCCCACTCCTTGCCGCCGTTACCGCCAGCCACTGCTACGTTATCGCCACTGACGTAGCGCACAAAAGCGCTCAGCCCCGGTATACCCATGGCCGCGAAGTTGTAGTCGTAGCGCAATTGCCAGGCTTTCTCCTCGGCCGAGGCAAAATTGCGCACCTGGATATCGCTGGGCAACACGGTAGTGGTCGGGCTCAACCAGATCGTGCCGTCGTCGCCATACATGCGTTGCCAGGCCGCCATCAGCGTATGCCCACCAATGCCGGCACTCAGGGCCGTGTAGAACGAACGGTTGTCGATCTGCCCGGCCTTGGCCTGGCCTTCTTCCTCGGAGTCGAGCAAGCCGACATTGGCACCCAGCGTCCAGGCGCCGACCGGTTGTTTGTGGGTGAACTGGATATAGCGCTGGCGGTAGATGTCCTCCAGCTGCGCGCCCCATAAGCCGACCATCGTCCGCTCCTGGTTGAAGCGGTACTCGCCGCCCAGGTAGTTGTAGCGATCGGAGGTGGCGAAGGCGCGACCATCAATGAACAAGTCCTGACGGTCGCTGGAGTTGCGCTGGGTGAACGAGCGCATCTGTCCGGCATTAAGGGTCAGCCCGGTGATTTCTTTCGAGGTCAGCATGGCACCCTGGAACGTCTGGGGCAGCAGGCGGGCATCGTTGTACTGAAGAATCGGCAGGGTCGGCAGCAGTTCGCCGACTTTCAACTCGGTGTTGGACACTTTCAGTTTGACTGCCGCCCCCAGGCTGGAGAAATCATCCGCCGAGCCATCGCCGTCGTCGGGCAGCAACAGGCTGCCGGCGCGTCCGCCGCCGCTGTCGAGTTTGACCCCGAGGCGGCCGATCAAATCGACCCCAACGCCCACGGTACCCTGGGTATAGCCAGACTGGGCATTGAGCAAGAAGCCCTGGGCCCACTCCTCGCTCTTGGCCTTGGCGGCACCGCTGTCGCGAAAGTCGCGGTTGAAGTAGAAATTGCGCATCTGTACGCGGGCCGTCGCGTCCTCGATGAACCCATGCTCCTCGGCCATGGCCAGGCCCGGCAAGGTACTCAGCAACAGCAGCGGTCGTGCGGTGAAGTGTTTGGTTAGGCTCATTGTTATTGTTATCCCCAGTGGTTTGCACACGCAGCAGCCCCTGGCGAGCGCCAGCGCCGCCACAGAATCCGCGTGAAAATGGCAGGCGAACCTGCCGGTTGAAAGGGCAGACAGTCTCAGACCGCCAGCCACGCCTTCATCAGGTTCGGGTCATCGGTCAGCGCCTGGGGCGTGCCTTCGAAGACGATCCGCCCATGGCCCATCACACAGACCCGTGTGGAGACCTTGAGGGCGATGGTCAGTTTCTGTTCCACCAACAGGATCGACACCCCTCGCTGGTGAATGTCGCGAATGGCCTCGGCGACCACCGCAACGATCTTCGGCGCCAGCCCCTCGGTGGGCTCGTCGATCAACAGCACCTTGGGGCAACCCAGCAACGAACGGCACAGGGTGAGCATCTGTTGCTCACCACCGGAGAGGTTGCCAGCGCCGGTGTTGCGCCGCTCACGCAGCCGCGGAAAGTAGTCGAACATCTGCTCGACGTTCCACGCAGTGGCACCGTCGGTAGCCGCCTGCTGCCCCATGCGCAGGTTTTCTTCAACACTGAGGTTGGCGAACACCTCACGCTCTTCCGGGACAAAACCGACGCCGGCACGGCTGATTCGATACGGCCGCAGCCCCGTCAACTCACGGCCGGCCAGCTGGATGCTGCCGGCGCTGGCCGGCACCAGGCCCATCACGGCTTTCATCGTGGTCGAGCGCCCGGCGCCATTGCGCCCCAGCAGGCTCACCACTTCGTTGCGACCGATGCTCAGGTCAACCCCATGCAACACATGGCTCTTGCCGTAGTGCACGTGCAGGTCGCTGATCGACAGCAGGTTTTGCGAGGTCGGGTTCATGCGCATTGCTCCTCACCCAGATAGGCTTCCTGTACCCGTCGGTCACCACGGATCTCGTCCGGCGTACCGGTGGCGATAACTTCGCCGTAGACCAGCACGCTGATGCGGTCACACAGGGAAAACACTACGTCCATGTCATGCTCGACGATCAACAGCGAACGGCCGTGAGTCACCTCACGTATCAGGCTCAGGGCGTACTCGGTCTCTTCATGGGACATGCCCGCCATCGGCTCGTCGAGCAGGATTACCCGCGGGTCACAGGCCAGGGTCATGCCAATTTCCAGGGCGCGTTGTTCCGAGTAAGAAAGCTCTGCCGCGCACACTGTTTTCTTGCCCTGTAGCCGTACCTTTTCAAGCAATTGTTCGGTTTGCGCACGCACCTCTGGGTAACGCTGGATCGAGCGCCAGAAGTGGTATTGCATGCGGTGTTTGCGCATCACCGCAATGCGCAGGTTCTCGAACACCGAAAGCCCTGGGAAAATGTTGGTGATCTGGAACGAGCGCGACAAGCCCAGGTGATTGATGTGCTGCGGCGAATGGCCTTGGATCGCCTGATCACCCAAGAGGATCTGCCCGCTAGTGGGCTGCAATTGCCCGGAAATCAAATGGAACAGGGTCGACTTTCCGGCTCCGTTGGGGCCGATCACCGCATGGCGTTCGCCGGCGCGCAGTTCAAGCTGCGCGCCGCGAATGATATGGGCCTCGCCAAACGACTTGTGCACATCACGCAACTGCAGGATCGCGCCGCTCATGGTTGTTCTCCTTCGACCCGAGGCTCGAGTGCAGCGGCACCGGCCACTGTTTCATCATCCAGCAGGCGCAGCCATTGCCGGCGGGCCAGTTTCAATACCAACAGCCCGGCCAGCCCCAACAGCAACGGCATAGACCACGTCAGCGGCGCCCCTGGCAGCCAGTCGCGGCCGAACAGGCTGATCGCCGGCCACGGCTGGTCCGCAATCAGCAGTGCCTGATAGTCCTGGCTGAACGCCCGCTGCAATGTCTCGATCGCAAACACTACCGCCAGGCTCAACAACCCTGCACTGAGCAGTGCCGGCAACGCCGCCGGGATGATTGCCAGCCAACCGCGCCGCCGGATCTGCGCACTCCAGCACAGCACCAACCCGGCCAGACCGCTGGGCATGAACATCATCACCAACATGAACAGCAGGCCCTGATACAACAACCAGGATTGCGTGAGGTCAGAGGCGGCATTGCCAAAGAACGTCATCAGTGCCGCGCCCAGCACCGGGCCCAGGAACACGTTGACGCCGCCGATATAGGTATTGAGCACCACCTCGGCGGAAAAGCGCATGTCGAACAACACGTAGTTGGCCGATTCCAGGTTCAGGGCCTGCAGGCCACCGGCAATGCCAGCGAACATCGCCGACAAGGCAAACACCAGCACCCGCAAGCGATGCACGTTGTAGCCCAGAAACTGCAGACGATGGCCGTTCTCACGCAGGGCGAAAGTCAGCCGCCCCATGGGCGTCAGCGTAAAGGCGTAGAGCAAGGTGATCGACAGCACCACCCAGCCCAGGGTCAGGTAATACACCTGGGTGGCGTCGCCAAAATCCAGGCCCCAGGCGGGTGTACGCATGGACGAAATACCCGCCTCGCCCCCGAACAGCGTGCTCAGGTGTGGGGCCAGAGAATGCAGCAACTCCGCCAGCGCCAGCGTGATCATGGAAAAGTACACACCCGCCCGCTTGGTGGCGAACCAGCCGGCGCAGAGGCCACAGATAAAGCCGCCCATGGCACCGATCAGCGGCAGCAACGGCGTTGGCAGCAAGCCTTCACCATTGAGCGCGTTCATCGCATGCAAGGTGGCGAACGAACCGACGCCGAAGTACGCCGCGTGGCCGAACGACAGCATGCCGCCTTGGCCGCACAACAGGTTGAAGGCACACGCAAACAGGGCCGCAATCAGCATCTGGATGGCCGCGTTGACCATCGCCGCTGGCAGGATGGCGGGCAGCACCAGGAGCGCCAGCAGCAGCACCGCCAGCAGGATTTTCGTCAGTTTCATGGTCTACCCCTTCTCACCCATCAACCCGGACGGCCGGACAAGCAAAATCAGCAGCATCAGCGCGAACGGAATGGTCGCTGCCACACTGGACACCTTGAGGGTCATCAACCCACCCATCTGCTGCGCCCAGTCGCCAGCACCCAACCCGCCCAAGAGCGACGCCAGGCTGACATCCACACCCACGGCGAACGAGGAAATCAGCCCGATCAACAACGATGCGATCATTGCCCCGGCCATCGAGCCCAGGCCGCCGACCACGACCACTACAAAAACGATGACCCCAAGCTCCAGGGCCATATTGGGGTTGGTGGTGTAGAACGCACCGGCCAACGCTCCGGCCAGGCCGGCCAATGCAGCGCCGATCCCGAACACCGTCATGAACACCAGCGGTACGTTGTGCCCCAAGGCCTCGGCCATTTGCGGCCGATGGATCGCCGCCCGCACGACGATGCCGACGCGCGTGCGGGTCAACAGCAGATAGATCAGGCCGAACACCAGCAGCGAGACCCCGCCCATCAGCAAGCGATAGAACGGATAGTCGGTACTGAATACCTGGAATGCAGCAAAGTTGAGGAACTCCGGCACCCGGTACTCGACAGAAAAGTTGCCGTAAAACAACTTGATCAGTTCGGCAATAATGAACGTCAGGCCGAAGGTCAGCAGCAGTTCATGGGCGTGGCCATGCTTGTGTACCCGGCGCAGGAAGAAGCGCTCGACGACTACCCCGAGCAAGCCCACCAGCACGGTCGAAAGCAGCACCGCGCTGGTAAAGCCGACAAACTTCTGCAGGGTGTACGCCAGGTAGGCACCCACCATATAAAAGGAGGCATGGGCAAAGTTGAGGACGCCCATCATGCCGAAAATCAAAGTCAGACCGGCAGAAACCATGAACAACAGCAGGCCGTAGATCACGCCGTTAAGCAGTGAAACTGTGAGAAATTCCATAAGCGACTCCAGCATTCGCGATGGACAGGAAGGCGCGCCGAGTGGCACGCCACGCGACGTCACTCGGGCCGTTGCATCCGGCAGGCATCCTGGACAGGCGCTGCGGCTTCATCGGCACTGAACGACTTGATCGGTACGAAGCCCATGTCGGTGCCGTCTACGGGGTAGCGAGCCTTCTTCGACACTACCGACACCACGAACGGCATCAACAGTTGGTGGTCTTCAGCGCGCATCCGCACTTCACCCAGCGGGTTGCTGTCTGTGGCCTTTTCCAGCGCCAGGGCAAAACTGCGGGTATTGAGGCGGCCTTCTTCTGCTGGCAGCTTCTTCAACACATTACCGACCATCTGCAAGGCAAATACGGTCTGGGGTTCAATGTAGGCCGGCAGGTGCCCGGTCTTGGCCTGGTACTGCGTGGCAAAGCGTTCGCCCTGCTCACCTGCCGCCTCGATATTGAAGGGATGGGAAACATAGTGCCCCAGCGCGACATCGCCCGCGTTGGCCAGGTTGCCCGGCTGATCGAGGAAGGCGGTACCAAAGCGCAGTTTAAGGCCAGCGGCGCGGCTGGCCTTCATCAGCAGCAACAGGTCGTTGCCCCAGTTGCCGGTCAATACGGTTTGTGCGCCAGAGGCCTGGATGCGAGCGATGTAGGGAGAAAAATCCTGCACCTTCTGGGTATCGTGCAGGCTTTTACCCACCAGCTCATAGCCGCCTACCGCAGCGTTTTCCGTAATGGCTTTTTCCATGTCCTGGCCCCAACTGTAATTCTGGTTCATGGAATAGACTTTGCTGCCCAGGGTGCCCGCGTCTTTCATCGCCGCAACCAGTGTCTTGACCCGGATCGGCGCATTACCGTTGAAACGGAAATGATAGAAATGGCATTTGCTGCCGGTCAGCTCCAGTGCCTCGCCCCCCACGTTGAGGAACACCACTTCCTTGCCTTTGTTGCGCAGGTTGTACTTGCGCACATCCTCAGTGATCTGCCCGGCAGCCACTGACGAAGCGCCTTGAACGATCATTTGCGCGCCGCTGCCAATAGCGGCCTTGAGTTTTTCGGAGGCCCCGGCCGGGGTCCCCTGGCTATCGAATTCAAGGAGTTGGATGGGTTCGCCATTCCAGCCGCCCTCGGCATTGAGCCGGTCGATCTGAAAGCGCGTGGCAGCGCGGAACATTTGCCCGGTGGCGGCGGACGGCCCCGACAGGGTCTCGACCAACGCCACTTTCAAAGGATCAGCGCAGGTGATACCGGCGAACAGGGTCGTGCCGAGGGTGAGCAGACTCAGCGTGGTCTTGATGTGCATGGGGAGCCTCTTTTTTATTGTTATCTACAATCTGGTAGAACATTAGGCGCAACATGTCTGACCAGTTGACGAAAGCTACGTCAACCATGCCGTGAAGTCAAAGCACCCGAGCCCGGATTTATCAATTTTTTTTTGCCCGGTCACGTACAGCCCTTGAAAATAGCCGACATCACCCGAGATTGTTTTTTTCAAAAACTTGTAAGACCACAGCCCAATACTTCACTATCAAAGCCCCATCATTCGAACGCGTACCGTGCTGCCTCAAGGCAGAGGACTGAACAATGAAAAGCGATAACGTGCACCCCAGCCAGCCCCTGCCCATGGAGATCGTCAACTGGCTCAGTGGCGAGATACAGTCCGGACGGCTGGCTACCGGCGATCAACTGCCCAGCGAACGGCAATTATGCGAGCAGTTCTCGGTAAGCCGGGCGGTGGTGCGCGAAGCCTTGTCGCAGCTCAAGTTCGAGGAACTGATCACCACTCAGCAAGGCAAGGGCGCATTCGTCGCCAAGCGCGGCGAGCGCCATGCGTTTCGCTTGAAAGAGGTGTCGCTGGGCGAAGAGGGTGCGTTGCTGCATATCCTCGAATTCTTGATCACCATTGAAGTGGGTGCCACGCGCCTGGCGGCCTTGCGCCATACGCCCGAAGACCTGAAGAAGATTCGCCAGGCACTGGTGGGTATGGAATACGCCATGGTCAATGATCAACTGGGCGACGACGAAGACTATGCCTTCCACCAGGCGATTGTCGCGGCCACCCACAACCCGCATTTCAAATCGCTCAACGAATACCTCGACCACAGCGTCCGACGCCTGATTCGCGAGGCACGCAGCAACACCGCCGAGATCTACAACGAGCTGATCCAGGACGTGCAGGACGAGCACCAGGCAATCTTCCAGGCCATCCAGGCGCGTGACCCGGTGCTGGCTGGCGAAGCCGCCGAGCGCCATCTACGCAATGCCGCCAAGCGTATGAACATGTACCTGCAGGCCTGATCCCCTGCAGTACGCTTGACACCGAAAAGCGAAGCCTCTTACGATCATGTCTGACAACAATAAAATATGTCAGACAGGTTGCTCCTCATGAGCCGTATCAGAGCACAGTTACAGCTATTGGCTTCATTGATCCGCGCCGCCAGCGCCGCCCCTGCCCTCAACTCGGCAGCCCGATCACCGGTATTGCTGCTTGCGCTAGATCCCTTTTTCGGGCCTGCACTTCATGCGGTGGATTGCGGCGTGACAGCCAACGTCCGCTCCCACTCCTGCCTTTGAGGTTCCCCATGCACATCAGTGGCCAGACGCGCCTGATCGGCATCGTTGCCGATCCGATCGCCCATGTAAAAACCCCGCAAGTGATCAACCACAGTGCCGCCAACCAGGGCCTTGACCTGGTCTGCGTGCCGCTGCACGTACAAGGGACGAACCTGCACAAGGTACTGCTCGGCGCATCTGGTATCGCCAATCTGAACGGCTTGGTGGTAACCATTCCCTACAAGGAAAGCATCGTTGAATACTGCGACGAACTGACCGACATCGCGCGCCAGGTTGGCTCGGTCAATGCCGTGCGGATCGAGCCCGAGAGCGGTCGGCTGATTGGCGGCAACTTCGATGGTGACGGCATGCTCGCCGGCCTGCATCAGCAGGGTCATCAGTTACAAGGCAAGCGCGTGCTGCTGGTAGGGGCCGGTGGCGCTGGCAAGTCGATTGCCGTGGCGATTGCCCGGCAACAACCGGCACGGCTGGCGATTTACAATCGCTCCCCTGCCCGCGCCGAAGCCCTGCTGGAACGCCTGAAAGCGCAGTTCCCCAGCGTTGACCTGAGCACCAGTGATGGCAATGCGCAGGACTTCGACGTCATTATCAACGCCACCTCCCTGGGCCTCAACGACGACGATGCCCTGCCGCTCGACCCTGACACCCTACGGGCGGATGCCCTGGTCTGCGAAGCCGTGATGCGCACCGGAGACACCCCCCTGTTGGCTGCAGCACGCCAGCGTGGCTGCCGCGTACACCACGGACAGCACATGATCTATGGCCAGATCGTACAGATCTGCCGCTTTCTCGGCGTTGACCTGCAACCCGAGCATCTGGCTCGCATTCTCGGCCAATGAGCCCAGGCACCTTTTCAGAGAACCCGACCATGTACGATTTCAACAATCGCGTCCTGCTGCTGACGGGTGCCAACGGTGGCATTGGCCGCGAGGTGGCAAAGCTGTTCTATCAATACGGCGCCTCGATGGTACTCGCTGACCTGGACGGCGATGGCTTGGCAGACTTTGCCCAGCAACTCGACGCCAGCGGCCAACGCATCGCCACCCTGCAGATGAATGCCGCCGACCCGGAAGATTCGGCCAAGGCGGTGCAGTTGGCTATCGAACGCTTCGGTGGCATTGACTTCCTGGTGCCGTCAGCCGGCCTGTACCAGTCGCAGCCGATTCACCAGATGACCGATGAGCAATGGCGCCAGACCCTGGGGATCAACCTCGACGGGGTGTTCTATCTTTGCCGTCGAGCAATCCCGGCACTGCGCGCCAACAGCGCAATCGTCAACCTGACCTCGGTAGCCGCACACCGGGGGGCATACGCGAACGCGCACTATGGCACCTCCAAAGGCGGCCTGCTGAGCCTGACCCGAGCCCTGGCGCGGGAGTTGGGCCCACAGACCCGGGTGAACGCCGTGTCTCCGGGGATCATCGAAACCCCGATGACCCAGGCCCTGATCGCCACCCGCGGCACCGATTCGGTGGAACAGACCCCGCTCAAACGCCTGGGTCAGCCCATCGAAATCGCCTCGGTGATCGCCTTTCTGTGCAGCAACGGCTCAAGCTTCATGACCGGTGAAGTGCTGCACGTGAACGGGGGGCTGTACATCGCCGGATGAGTCAGGCCGCCTGGGTTCTACCGGCGGTGTTCAGGAGGCCCGGGGGCAGCACTTACCCACGCGCAGTGCGCAAGGCGACGTGTCGCGCTTCTGGTACTCCCGTACTGCATGGCATTGGTGTTAGCGTGGGCACCTTCCCGTTTTTCGAACGGGTGCCCCCTAACAACAACTCGCGAAGGAATGCGCGCGCCCATGTACCTGAAAAAACTTACCGCTACCTCACTGCTGCTGGCCAGCATCGGCTTGTTCAGCGTACCGGCCCAGGCCAACCTCTCCCAGCAACAGTCCGCGGCCATCATCAAGGCCTACGACGGCACGGATCCGGCGGACTTCAAGCAATTCATCGGCAAGCTCAACGGCAGCGACCTGGCCAAGGCTGACAACCTCGGCGAGACGCTGAGCGCCTACCTGGCCAACACGCCGCTGGCCGACGAGCAGCAGAACGAAATCAATCGCCTGCTGGGCCTGTATACCCGTATCAAGTACGGCAAAGCCGCCACCGAGACCCTGCGCGAACTGGTGGCCATCCCCACCTTCAACGTCGAGGGCGTACCGCAGCATGAAAACCCGCAGTTCCTGAAGATCGCCGACAAGATCAAAGCCTTGGCCGAAGGCTTTGGCCTGACGTTCCGCAATATCGACAATCGGGTGTACGAGATCACCCTCGGCGAAGGCAAGGAAGTGGTGGGCATCCATGCCCACGCTGACGTGGTGCCGGTCAACCCGGACAACTGGAAGCTGGACGATGGCACTCGCCTCGACCCCTTCAAGGTCACGCTGGTAGGCGACCGCATGTACGGCCGTGGCACCGAAGACGACAAGAACGGCATCGTCGTGGCGCTGTATGCGCTGAAAGTGGCCAAGGACGAGAAACTGCCCCTGGCCCGCCAGCTCAAACTGCTGGTGGACACCACCGAAGAAACCAGCGGCGATGCCATCCCCTACTACTTCGAGCGCAATCCGACACCCGACTACAACCTGGCGCTGGATGGCGGCTATCCAGTAGTGATCGCCGAGAAAGGCTACGGCACGGTCATGGCCAGCTTCGCCAAGCGCTCCGCCACCGGCAAGGGCGCCGAAATCACCCACCTCACCGGCGGCCTGGCCACCAACCAGATCCCCACGACATCGGTCGCGACCCTGACCGGCGACAAGCCCGCCAAGCTGGCGGCCAGCCTGAACAAGGCCGGCGCAGCGTATGTGAAGGGCAACGGCGGTGATTTCAGCATTGATGCCAAAGTGGTCGGCAAGGAAGTGCTGCTCACGGTGAAAGGCGTCTCGGCCCACTCGTCCGAGCCTGAATCCGGGGTCAACCCAGTGGCGCGCATGCTGGTGTTCATCGATGGCCTGGGCAAGCAGGTGCCGCTCAAGCACAACCAGTTCACCGATGCTGCCCGCTATGCCAACGACAACTGGGGCCTGGACTACCTGGGCAAAAAGCTCGGTGTGGGCTTTGAAGACGCGTTCATGGGGCCACTGACGGCATCGCCGACCTTTGTGGGTGTGGACGACAAGGGGCTGAAACTGGCGGTCAACCTGCGTATCCCGAAGGGCAAGGCAATTGCCACGATCAAGGATGACCTGGCTGCCAAACTCGACAAGTGGAAGAGCGCCAGCCACGTTCCGGTCGCCTTCGACTACAGCCTCGACGCGCCGATGTACCGCAACCCGGAGGGCGAATGGGTCAAGGCTCTGCTTGCCGTGGCCAGCGAGAACCTGGGCATGAAGCACGAATTTGGCACTTCGGCGGGGGCTACTTCAGTGCATGACCTGCCCAACGGCGTGCAATTCGGGCTGGCCATGCCCAACGTGAAATACACCGGGCATAACGACAACGAGTTCAAGACCGTGGAGCAGTTCATGCTGGATCTGCAGGTGGTGAGCGAGATGGTGGCGCGCATCGGGCAGATGCCGAAGCTGTAAGCCAGACCGCGTGAAACGGGGCTGCTGCGCAGCCCATCGCCGACAAGCCAGCTCCCGCACCTTGAGGTTTGCAGGGGCCTGTAGGAGCTGGCTTGCCGGCGATGGGCCGCAAAGCGGCCCCCGGTTTACCGAAGGTCGGTACTCAGGCTCGGTGTACCAAACCCTTCCAGCGTCGCGTTGGAGGCATTCAGGTACTGTGCCCAGAAGTCGTTCAGCGCATCCATGGTCTTGCCAGAGCGATAGGCATGCTTCACCGCATCGGTGACCAGGCCTGCGCCAGTCACATACACCCGGGCGCCTTGCAGGTCTGCGTACAAGCCCTTGCTTTGCGCAAGCTTGAGCTCGTTGCCAACGTTAAGTTGCTTGATCTGGTTGGCGGCGTAGAAGCTGGTGTAGTCGGAATGTTCGAGCATGTCCGAAATCAGGTACACCACCCGCTCCTGGACACCCTGCTCCTTGCCCATGTCTTCACCGACACGGCGCAGGGTGTTCATGATTTCGCTCTTGGGGATGTCCTGGCGGGCCTCGCGCAGGCCCTTCACGAACAAGCCGCCAAAGCCTGCCTGAAACGCTTTCTTCTGGGTCGCCAGGCACTGGTCCAGGCCACGCAGTTTGCGCATGTTCACATCGTCGCGAACCTCGCCCTGCAACGGCATGTCCAGCTCGCCCGCGTACACCAGGCGCTGATACTCACCCGGCAGAAACGCCGAGAAGGTATACAGCCGGACACGATCGCCCGGCTGGACGAACCGGTCGATCTGGCCCCAACTGCTGCGCTGCAAGTCTTCAGGCATCGGGATGGTCTGATCGATGATCACCACCAGCTCGCGGCCGGAACTTGCTGGCTTGATATCGGCCAGGCCATTGCGCGTGTAGCAGCTCTGCAGGTCGTTGCGTTCGGCGGCCAGCGCTGCACAAGGCAGCGCCAGCGCAAGGATCAGGGCCTTGGCAAGCCTCATGACAGCATGCCCTCCTTCTTCACCGGGAACAGGCCAAGCGCCTTGAGCGCCTGCTGTTGCTCGCGGATGTCGCGCAGTTGCGCCTCGCTGACATTCAGCGCACGGCTGGCGGCGGCCAGGCTTTCTTCCGGCAGGCCGGTGACATCGTGGAACTCGGAGGCCTTGATAGCGACTGTGGCGACCGGTTCGGCCACTGCAGCAGCGGGGGCAGCAGGAGCAGCGACAGGCTGAGGCTCGACCGGCGGCATGGCGACGGCTACGGCAGCTGGTGCTGGTGCTGGTGCTGGTGCAACAGTTTCAACGGGGCGCGCGGGCTTCTCAGGCTGCTCCGAGACTTTGTCAGCCTTGTGCTCGACGAAGCTGAGGAAGTTGCGACGTGCGGTATTTTCCCCATCCAGCGCCGTCAGCACATTGGCATCGGTGTGGTCGCGGCTGGACAACAAGGTCTGCAGACGGCGCAGCTTGTCATCGGCATGGCTGGCGATGGCCGAACGTTTCTGATCCATTGCGTCGAGCATCTCTTCGGAGGTGGCGTACTTGTGGGTACGCTGCCAGGCGGTATGCGAGTGCGTACCGGCGAAGAAGTAGCGGCTGGCCAACCACAGGCTGATACCCTGGATCGCCACGTAGATCAGCGACAGCATGACATAGGTCGTCAGGCTCGCCTTGCGGATCGCCTGCATCTTGTCGTCGATGGTGGCGTTGTCCGCTTCATCGTTGATGGCCTGGGACTCTGCCGGCAGGTCGAATGGCGAGCCCGCACTGCTGCTTTGCGTGGACGCTTCGGCACGCATGCCGTTGACCATCTCAGTCTCGATGCTGTCCAGGGTGGCCGAGCGGATGAGGAAGGCGCCGATGGCCATGGCGACCACGAACACACCGCAGGTGATCAACCAGAAGAACTTGCGCGAGACGTTGGCGTTCACGTCCTTTACCCGGGCCAGCAGCTGCTCGTAGTCAGGCTTGTCCGAGTCGGCGAAGGAGTCTTCAAGGTTGATCGCTTTGTTGGCTTTCAGCGAACGGGAGCGCTTGGAAGGCTCTTCCCCTTGCCACCAATGGCGCGCGCGGGCGACCAGGCTGTTGTGGTGCACCGCATGCCCGGCAGCCTCGGCAAGAAACGCCGAAGCGACGGCCAGCAGAATCGCCACGAACGCCGTCAGCCAATGACGGTCATTGGTCGAGGCATCCATGTTCACCCAGCCTGCGACCACATAGGCAAAACCCATGGCCTCGACCACCACCAGCATCAGGACGACCGCCAACACCCACCACGGGCGCGCGGAACGCCCGGCCTCACCGGCCTTGGCCAGGTAATCGAGGTAGGCGCTGTAGGCGTTCGCGTCCTTGGCGTACAACTTGAATTTTTTGTTGTACACGTTCGACAGGTTGACTTCGTGGTTGATCCAGCCTTCAGCGTCGACCGAAGCCGGCTTGCGCGACAGGCGCGCCACCGTACCGATCAACGGGAAGCTGTGCCAGACACGGATCAGGAAGTAGGAAACCTCTTCCCAGTAGTTACGCACGATCACCGCGGTGATCAGTAGTGAAAGCAGGCCGGCGGAGAGCAACTGATTGGCAAGAATCAGTGATTTGAGTGCAGCAAGCGAAAAGTCTTCCATTCAG
This sequence comes from Pseudomonas sp. E1MeOHC2, assembly GCF_058745025.1. Taxonomy (NCBI): domain Bacteria; kingdom Pseudomonadati; phylum Pseudomonadota; class Gammaproteobacteria; order Pseudomonadales; family Pseudomonadaceae; genus Pseudomonas; species Pseudomonas sp. E1MeOHC2. The sequence goes on along the minus strand of NZ_CP196675.1, from coordinate 2,610,037 downwards.
GACGTCCTTGACTGGGTTTATTTTGTGGCCGGGATCGGCTTGTAGGAAGCGACAAACGCATCACTGCCAGCGGCATAGAACAAGGCACCTTGGCTGACCTCGGCGTTGCCTTTGCTGAACACGATATCCATGCAGGAAATCGATGCCTGGGCATCACTGGCGAAGACCCGGTACAGCACTTCGCTTTCGCCTTCATAGGTGTTGGCCACGGCTTTCATTGTCTGTGGCTTGTGCTGAGTAGGCTGTTTGTAGTCTTCGACCAGCTGGAGAATTGGCTGGCGGTCGACCATGGCGTTCTCACGCAGGATCGAAACCGGCGACACGGTCACCAGGTGCCCGTTGACCAGGTTGGCCCACACCCGGTTGTTGTAACCCGGCAGGTAATCCTTGGTCGCGCGACGCTGCAAGGGCTGGTCGTTGACCATGCTCAGCACTTCGCCAGCATTACGCGGCCGGTCGGCTTCGCAGCTGGACATCGGCATCTGCGTGGCATAGGCGCTGCTGATCAGCGTGAAGCCGCTCTGTTTCGGCTTGATGCTCTGCGCCATGGTCCAGTTGTAGCTGGCCACTGGCGTACCCGCGAAATCGACCTGCGGGCGCACGGAAGCAACGGCCTTCGCGGTGCTGGTGCTGGTGCTGGTGCTGGTCGCGGCAGGCGTACGCTGCGCGGTGGTGGGCTTGTTCGCCGCAGGCTTGCTGCTCGCTTGTGCGGTCGTGGTGGCCTGGCGGGGCTTGGTTGCGGTCGAGGTGCCGTAGTGCAGGTAGCGGGTGTTGCTCGCTTCAGCCTGGGCGCGCATCACCAGGGCCTGTTCGTTGGCCAGCTCGACGATTTCCACACGGCGGTTCTTGCCACGCAGCAGCGGGTCGCTGTTGTCGGCAATCGGGCGGGACGCACCGGCCCCTTGGTAATAGATCGCATTGGCGGGAATGCCGGCCTGCAGCATGACCTTGCCGACGGTCTTGGCACGGCGTTCGGACAGCTTCTGGTTGAAATCGGCGTTACCCACGGCATCGCTGTGGCCAACGATCAGCAAGCGACGAGCCTGGGATTCCTTGGCAGCGGCCTGCTTGTCGGTGGCCGCAGGCTTGGCATACATCTGCGCCAGCTTGGCCACCGCGCGTTGACCGTTCACGGTCAACTGGTCGGAGCCGGTGGCGAACATCCCGGTGTCTTCGATCTGGGTCACCAGGCCGGCATCCTCTGGCACAGCGGTGACGACAGCGGCGGAGGCAACGGTCAGTTTCTCGGTGGTGATCCTCAGGTTCTCTTCCTTGGCGATGCGGTCAAGCTCCTGCAGACGCGACTGCCAGACATAACCGACGGCGCAACCCAGCGCCCCGCCAGCAGCGGCGCCAGGCAAGATACCGTCCTTGCCTTTGAGGGCATACCCGGCAGCCCCCCCGGCCACCGCGCCGACACCACAGAGCACGGGCAGGCCGTAGTCCCTGCCAATGTCTTTCACACTCTTGGAAATATTGTCCATCTGTTGGCTGCTGCAACCGGCAGCGGTGATGAAGGCGCAGCTTAGCGCTGTAAGGCGAAACATACTTTGCATTGCGGCTCCTTGCCGAACGAGGTCTGGATGGTGGCAAATTGACATGCATTGTCACAGATTACCGGGGATTTTGCCCCACCCAGGTAAGCATCTCCAGCACCGATCACGCGGCTTACGCGGTGCGTGACCCGCATTTGATTCAACCATGACGTTTTTCAATGGCCTTGATGCCGTTTCCTGCATTGCCGTGCAGAGCGCCGTGCCGGATGCTTTATTTAATTGAGACAGCGCTTTTTCCACCCGCAGAGGCCCGTATGAAAAACGTCGAACAAATCCTCAAAACCAAGTCGAAACACCAGACCGTTTACACCATCGGCCCTGATGACTCGGTGCTGGAGGCCCTGAAGCTGCTGGCGGAAAAAAATATCGGCGCGCTGCCGGTAGTGGAGAACAATCAAGTGGTGGGCATCGTCAGTGAACGCGACTACGCCCGCAAGCTGGTGCTCAAGGGCCGTTCGTCAGCGGCAACGCCGGTACGCGAGATCATGAGCGCCCCGGTGATTACCGTGGAACCCAAGCACAACTTGGAGTATTGCATGAACCAGATGACCAACCTGCACCTGCGCCACCTGCCGGTGGTCAGCAACGGCGAGCTGCTGGGCCTGCTGTCGATCGGCGACCTGGTGAAGGAAACCATCGCCGAGCAGGCCAACTTGATTCTGCAGCTGGAGCAGTACATCCGCGGCGAGTGAGCCACCTCAATGGTAGGCGCGTTCCAGCTCGTCCAGTTGGTGGTCGAAGCTGCGCAGGCGCGCCGACCAGGTGTAAACCAGCACTTCAAGGTCCCGATTGAGCACGGCGGTAGTGCCATTGCCACTGCTCGTCGGCTCCCCCAGGTCGAGCTGGTAGCGCTCACGGGCCATCGCCGTCGCCACACTGGATAGATCCCGCGCGTTGGCCAGCCAATGGTGTTGGTGATCGTGGATTTCGCGGTCGAGCGCCCGGCACTGGCGCTTGAGGGCGTCCAGGCTCTGCTCCAGCGGTGTGCCCTTGAGCTCGCCCATGACCTCTTCGAAGGTGCGCCCGGAATGCCAGTAGCTGCCCCAGAAATAACGGTCGAAAACCGTCTCGACCCGGCGCAGGGCTACTTTGGTGTTCCAAATGGTCAATAGCGTTCGCCCCTGAACCACTTCGCGCTTGTTCAGGTGCAAATGCTGCCAGGCGATCCAGGTCAGCGCCACCAGCGCAACCGCCACGGTGACCGCGGCGGCGGCGTACAGAAACTGCACCGCCTGGTTCATCTGTTGCGTCTGCCTGATGCCATAGAAGTAACTGGCCGTCAGGGTGCCCAGGATCGTCACGGAGCACCAGAAGCCTGGTGCGTAGGGATCTTTCATCGCGCTATCCCCTTATTGTTTTCCTGAGCATAGCAACGGCCAATCAGTCGTCAGGTGCCGCTCGGCGCTTTATTTTCGGGGGCGGCGCAATGCTTCGTTGAGTTGATCGAAAGGGACTGCCCAATCGGCATCTTCGTTGATGCTGTCGATGAGGAAGTTGCGCTGGGCTTCGGTCCAGAACGGGGCATCGACCAGCTTGATCTCGTTTTGCAGCGGCGAGTGGCTGGTGATGAATTGATCGATACTCAAGGCATCGTCAGGTAAGCCCAGCTGTTTGAACAGCTCGGCAAATGGATGGATCGGCGCTTCCATGATTCCTCCTAAAAGCCGGACAGGCCGTCCACGACGCCCGCCCGGCGTTGGCTTGAGAACATCAGCACAGCTCGCGCACTTCGGCGTGCGGTACCAGCTTCATGAACTGCTCCATGCTCATGTGGATCAGGTGATCGTGGTCACCCGCCTCCAAGTAGACATCACCTTGCCGGGTAAGGGTGGGGTCGAGCAGCATTTTTATATCGTAGGCGTCGCCAAGCGCCGGTACCGCGCCACGTTCGCAGTCGCCGAACAGGGTCGGCAAGCCACTTTCGCGGGTCAGTTGCCAGGCGCCAGACATGCGCACCTTGCTCATATCCAGATGCCGGTTGGCCGGTAGCACGGCCATGATGTAGTTGCCATGCCGGTCATCGAGCATCACCGACTTGGCGACCCGCTCGGCGGGTACGCCGGCCGTGCGTGCCGATTCAAGGCTGGTGGCCGAATGTGGATGGGGAATGATGTCGTAATCGCAGTTGGCCTTGTCCAGGCGAGCCTGCAGGGTTTTTGCCATACGCATGATGCACCTCCGGAGTTGCCCCCAATGTTCAATTTTAGGCCTTGGCCCGGCAGGCATGACTAAACTTGTGTAATAGATGCTAACGAGGTGACGACAGGTGGCCGCTCGCTGGTGGCGCTGGCTGTTGCTGTTGATGCTGCTTGGGCTGACGCCGGGCGGCCAGGCAGCGCCCGGTGCTGTCTGGGTGTTGAGCATCGACGATGCCATCGGCCCGGCCAGTGCCGACTACCTGGTGCGCAGCCTGGACCAGGCCCATGCGCAAGGCGCGCAACTGGTGGTCATCCGCATGGATACGCCGGGCGGCCTGGACAGCGCCATGCGCCAGATGATCAAGGCCATACTCGCCAGCCCGGTGCCGGTTGCAAGCTTCGTCGCCCCCAGCGGGGCCCGGGCTGCCAGCGCTGGCACTTACATCCTCTATGCCAGCCACGTCGCGGCCATGGCCCCCGGCACCAACCTGGGTGCCGCCACCCCCGTGCAGATCGGCGGCCCCCCAGGCGTGCCCAAGGACGACAAGGCCAGGCCCAGTGGCGATGAAGAAACCCTCGCCCGCAAGCAGGTCAATGACGCCGCTGCCTATATACGCGGCCTGGCGCAGCTGCGCGGGCGCAATGCCGATTGGGCGGAGAAGGCCGTGCGCGAAGCGGTCAGCCTGGCTACCAGCGAGGCGATGCGCCTGAAGGTGATCGACCTGGTGGCGAATGACCTGCCCGACCTGCTGCGCCAGCTCGATGGCAAGACGCTGGACGTTGCCGGCCAACCGCGACTGTTGCAGACCCACGGTGCCAGCCTGGTCGAGCACTTGCCTGACTGGCGCACGCGCCTGCTGGCCGTCATCACCAACCCCAGCGTGGCGCTGATCCTGATCATGATCGGCGTGTACGGCCTGCTGTTCGAGTTCATGAACCCCGGCTCCGGCGTTGGCGGTGTGATAGGGGGTATCTGCCTGCTGCTGGCGCTGTACGCCCTGCAGTTGCTGCCGGTGAGCTACGCCGGAGTGGCGCTGATCCTGCTGGGGCTGGCCTTCATGATCGCCGAGGCGTTCTTGCCCAGCTTTGGCGTGGTCGGCTTTGGCGGCATCGTGGCCTTCGTGGTCGGCGCGGTAATCCTGATGGACACCGACGCCCCAGGGTTTGGCATCCCCTTGCCCCTGATCGCCAGCCTGGCGGTGCTTTCGGCGCTGTTTATCGGTGGTGTACTGGGCATGGCCCTGAAAGCGCGCAAGCGCGCCCTGGTCAGCGGCGATGCCGGCCTGGTCGGCAGCCTGGTCACCGTTACCCAGGTGCTGGCAGACAACCCGTACTGCGGCTCGGTACAGGCGCAAGGCGAACAGTGGCAGGTACAGTGCGCGACGCCGCTGCAACCCGGCCAACACGTACGAGTCACGGCGCGTCGTGGCGTGATGCTGGAGGTGAGCGCTGCGGCCCCTTCGGCGCAAGGAGAATGACGATGTTCATGCAATTGGGTTTCGGCGCCCTGCTGATGCTGCTGGGCGTGCTGTTGCTGTCGGCGTTCCGTATCTTGCGCGAATACGAGCGCGGCGTGGTATTCCAGCTAGGGCGCTTCTGGCAGGTCAAAGGACCTGGGCTGATTCTGCTGATCCCGGTCATCCAGCAGATGGTCCGGGTCGACCTGCGCACCGTCGTGCTGGATGTACCCCCGCAGGATGTGATCACCCGCGACAACGTCTCGGTGAAGGTCAATGCCGTGCTGTACTTTCGCGTGCTCGATCCACAAAAAGCGATCATTCAGGTCGAGGATTTTCTCGTCGCCACCAGCCAGTTGGCCCAAACCACCTTGCGTGCGGTGCTCGGCAAGCACGAACTGGACGAGCTGCTGGCCGAGCGCGAGCAGCTGAATGCCGATATCCGCCAGGTGCTGGATGCGCAAACCGATGCCTGGGGCATCAAAGTGGCCAATGTCGAGATCAAGCACGTCGACCTCAACGAATCGATGGTGCGCGCCATCGCTCGTCAGGCCGAGGCCGAACGTGAACGACGGGCCAAGGTGATCCATGCCGAAGGGGAGCTGCAGGCGTCCGAAAAACTGATGCAGGCAGCACAGATGCTCAGCAAGGAGCCGGGGGCCATGCAGTTGCGTTATATGCAGACGCTGGGGGCGATTGCCGGGGACAAGAGCTCGACCATTGTGTTTCCACTGCCGCTGGATTTGCTCAAGGGTTTTGTGGAAAAGCCGAAATAGCCGGGGGCGCTCTTGCGCCCCCGCCGCCCTATCAGATAGGCGCGCGACGCAGGGTCGCGAGGAAGGTTGCCGCGCCGAGGAACAACCCGGCAAAGGTGCGGTTCAGCCGCTTCTGCTGCTTGGGCGTGCGCAGCAGGCGCAGCACCCGGGAAGCCAGGCCGGTGTAACCCGCCATGACCAGCATGTCGACGGTGATCATGGTGACGGTGATTGCCACATACTGCGGCAGCAGCGCCTCATGGGGGTTGATGAACTGCGGCAGCACCGCCAGCATGAACACCAGCGCCTTGGGGTTACTGACGTTGACCAGAAAACCACGGAACACCAGGCTCAGCGGTTTGCCGATCGGGCGCACGGCAGACTCTTCGCTCATGTCCATCGGCAACGCACGCCATTGCTTGTAGGCCAGGTAGACCAGGTAGGCGACGCCAAACCACTTGATAATCGTGAAGGCAGTGGCGGAAGCCGCCAGGATGGCGCCCACGCCAGCGGCGATGATGGCGATTTGCACGATCAGGCCAATCTGCAGGCCTAGTGCGTTCCAGTAACCGCGCCAGAAACCGTATTGCAGGCCGCTGGACATCGAGGCAATCGCCCCGGCCCCGGGTGAAAGGCTGATCACCCAACAGGCGGCAAAGAAGCCCAACCACACTTCCATCGACATCACACACCTCGCTCTAACATATGTTGCAAAACGTTAAGCTAAGATGATGGCGAAAAAATAACCAGTAATTTTTTGAAAGTGTGCGGCGGCTGTACCGACCTCTTCGCGGGCAAGCCCGCGAAGAGGCCGGAGGCGGAAACACCAGGATGTCAGTCCGACTCGCTCGTCAAGTCTTTGCTCAGCGCCTGCACTTCAGCCCCCCGCCAACGCCGCACGGACTTCTGGAAGAACTGGCTGTTCGGCACCTGCACCAGCGCCCCGCCCGCCTCGGGCAATTCCATCAGCGTGGTGAACAGCAGGTTGATGGCAATTACCCGGCCTTTGACGCCGGGCTTGTCCAGGGTATCGACCAGCTCGACCACATCACCGATGCGAAACGGCCCGACCGTGAAGATCAGCACCGCGCACAGCAGGTTGGACAGCACGCTCCACATGGCGAAGAACGCGACCGCAGCCACCGCGACGAAACCGGACAACGCGGTCCACAGCACGGTTGCGGAAACCCCCAGGCGCTCCAACACGAACAGCAGTGCGCTGCCCATGATCAACCAGCGCAAGCCGCCACGCACCGGCACCAGCAGCTCGGGTGGTAACGGGTAGCGCTGGCCCAGGCGGCTCAGACCACGGGCGATGACGCGCTGCAGGACAAAGGCAATGGCCAGGATCAGCAGAATCTGCAGGCCCAGCCAGAAGGTATCCATCCATTGCCCCGGCAGCAGCGAACGCAGTTCCTCCATCAGGACAGCGCCTCAAGCTCTGCCTGCATGCTTTCGAGGGTTTCCAGGGCTTCCATCCAGCCCTCTTCCAGCTCACCCTCACGCTGCTTGAGCTTGCTCTGGCGAGCCAGCAGGTCACGCAGTTCATCCTTGCGCGCCGCTTCGTACAGGCCACTGTCACCCAGCGCTGTTTCGATCTCGGCCAACTGCGCATGCACCTGGTTGAGCTCGGCCTCCAGCTTGTCAGCCGCTTTCTTGTGCGGTGCCAGTTGCTGACGCAACGCCGCTGCCGCCTGGCGCTGGGCTTTCTTGTCGGTCTTATCCGGGTTGGCCGGGGCGTTGCTGACCGGCGCATTGCGCTGACGGTACTCGACCAGCCAGCGGCTGTAGTCCTCAAGATCGCCATCGAAGGTATCGACCTTGCCGTCGGCCACCAGCAGGAAATCGTCGGTGGTGCTCTTGAGCAGGTGACGGTCGTGGGACACCACGACCACGGCACCGGCGAATTCCTGCAAGGCCATGGTCAGGGCCAGGCGCATTTCCAGGTCGAGGTGGTTAGTCGGTTCGTCCAGCAGCAACAGGTTCGGCCGCTCCCAGGCGATCAGTGCCAGGGCCAGACGGGCCTTTTCGCCACCGGAGAAGTTCACCACCGGTTCGTCGACACGGTTGCCATGGAAGTCGAAGCCGCCGAGGAAGTCGCGCAACGTTTGTTCGCGCTCGGCCGAGGCAATGCGCTGCAGGTGCAACAGTGGGCTGGCCTTGTCGTCGAGGGAGTCGAGCTGGTGCTGGGCAAAGTAACCCACCGCCAGGTTCTCGCCACGTACCAGGCGCCCCGACAGCGGCGCAAGCTCGCCGGCAAGGTTCTTGATCAGGGTCGACTTGCCCGCGCCATTGGGGCCGAGCAGGCCGATTCGCGCACCCGGGACCAGCTGCAGCTTGACCTTCTCCAGGATGGCTTTGTCGCCATAACCCAGTCGGCCTTCGGACATGTCCAGCAGTGGGCTGGAAATTTTCTGCGATTCGCGGAAGACGAAGTCGAATGGCGAATCGACGTGCGCCGCCGACAATTCTTCCATGCGTTCCAGGGCCTTGATCCGGCTCTGTGCCTGACGGGCCTTGGTGGCTTGTGCCTTGAAGCGGGCGATGTACTTTTCCATGTGCGCACGCTGGGCCTGCTGCTTCTCGTAGGCTTGCTGCTGTTGCGCCAGGCGCTCGGCGCGGGTGCGTTCGAAGGCGCTGTAGCCGCCCTTGTACAGGTTGAGCTTGCGCTGCTCGACGTGCACCACGTGGTCAACCACGGCATCAAGGAAATCGCGGTCGTGGGAAATCAGCAGCAAGGTGCCGGGGTAGCCCTTGAGCCAGTCTTCCAGCCAGAGGATCGCATCCAGGTCCAGGTGGTTGGTGGGTTCGTCGAGCAGCAGCAGGTCGGACGGGCACATCAGCGCCTGCGCCAGGTTCAGGCGCATCCGCCAGCCACCGGAGAAGTCACCGACACGGCGGTCCATCTGCTCGTTGGTGAAGCCAAGGCCGGCCAGCAACTTGCGCGCACGGGCATCGGCGGTATAGCCATCGGCACTTTCCAGCTCACTGTGCAGGCGCGCCAGGGCTGTGCCGTCATGGGCCGTTTCGGCCACCGCAAGCTCGGCCTGCACCTTGCGCAGGCGCACGTCGCCATCGAGTACATAGTCCACCGCCAGGCGGTCGAGGGTGTCGACCTCCTGGCGCATGTGGGCTATGCGCCAGTCGCCGGGTAGCAGGCAATCGCCGGAATCGGGCGAAAGCTCACCGCGCAGCAAGGCGAACAGGCTGGATTTTCCGGCGCCGTTGGCACCGATCAAACCGGCCTTGTGGCCGGCGTGCAAGGTCATCTCGGCGCCTTCTAGCAAGCGCTGCGGACCACGCTGTAAAGTGAGGTTGGATAGTCTGATCATGATGGTCGCGGAGTCTACCAGCTTCCTCGGCCCGTAGCGTGAGTGGAATCATGTGCACCGACCTGTGGAATCACGCCCTGGCCTTGTATGCCAGGGCCGGCGTTGAAGAGGCCTGCCTTGGCGTGCAAGCGCTGGGCGGTGACGTTTGCCTGTTGCTCTGTGCGACCTGGCTGCAAGCACGCGGCGTGGCCGCAAATGATGAGCGCGCGCAAGCCCTGCGCAACATTGCCGAGCCTTGGCAGCGTGAGGTAGTGACCCCGTTACGGGGCCTGCGCCAACAATGGCGCACGGCAGCGCACACCGATACGCAGTTGGCGGCGTTGCGTGAGCAACTAAAGGGGTTGGAATTGCAGGCCGAGAAGGCCTTGCTGGAACGCCTGCAGGCGCGTTCGCAACAGTGGCCCGCGGGCTCCCACGAGCCCGCGGACGACTGGCTGGCCCGGCTAGCGCCGGACCAGGCCCGAGATCACCGCGCGCTGCATCAGTTGCGCGTCGCGGCGGCAGCGCTTCAGGATGCCGAAGACGGCGCCTGAGCCGGGGTGCTGGCGGGTGCCGACGGCGCTGCAGCCGGGGAGGCCGAGTTGGTCGCGGCGGCAGGCGCGCTGGTGGCAGCCGTGGCCGCTTTGGTTTCGGCTGGTTTGCTCGCGGCGGGCTTGGCGGCAGCGGGTTTGACCGCAGCCTTCACCGCCGGTTTTGCCGCTGGCTTGGCGGCAGCACGCGCGGGTGCTTTAGCGGCAACCGCTGGTTTCGCAGCCGGTTTTGCAGCAGCCGCTTTGGCCGGGGCTTTAGTCGCCGCAGGTTTGGCTGCAGGTTTAGCAGCGGCGGCCTTGGCGGGTGCTTTGGCAGCAGCCGGTTTGGCGGCGGGTTTAGCAGCGCCAGCCTTGGCCGGTGCTTTGGCAGCGACGGCTTTAGCGGCGGGCTTGGCCGCAGGTTTGGCGGCGGCGGCTTTGGCGGGCGCTTTGGCCGCAGCGGGTTTGGCCGGGGCCTTGGCTGCAGGTGCTTTGGCGGCGGGCTTGGCGGCAGCGGAACGAGCGGCGGGCTTGGTAGCGGCGGCTTTCGCCGGGGCTTTGGCAGCGGCCGGTTTTGCAGCCTTGGCCGCGACGGCGCGCTGGTCCAGTGCCTTGCTGGCGGCTTCACGCACTTTACCCACGCCCTGGGCCAGCTTCAGGCTGTCCTGGGCATCACGCTTGAGCTGCTGGATATAGGTGCGCGTCTGGGTCTGGCGGCCCTTGAGCGAGTCGAGCAAACCTTCAAGTTCACCGATGGCTTTTTGTGCTTTGTTCTGCGCCTTGGCCTTACCTGCCTTGGCCGCGTCCTGCAGTTTCAGGCGACCGTTATGCAGTTTCTCTTGTGCCTTGCCACGTTGCTTTTCCAACTTGGCCAGCAGTTTTTCCGCATCAGCCAGCGCTTGCGAGCAGGCATCTTCCAAATGTTCGAGCAGGCTGCCCGAAAGTTGCTGGAGCAGGTGCAACGGCGTACTTACTGGCTTCTTTTTGGCCGACATGGTTTACCTCCTGGCTGACGAGATTGCGGCTCATACTATGCTTCTGCTGCTACCGCCGCTAGGGCATGTTGACAGTAATATTTACGCCGCGTTGCATGCCTGGGCAAAGTTGTTATCTTGCAGCTCCGTGAAAGTGTAGTTGCAGAATAAAGCGTTGCTCATATTTGGCCGATACCGGCCAACCCGGATGTTGGCTGTAACGGCCCGCTCATTGCGCAGGAACTGTCCATGCCTCGTTTTCTTGTTTTAGGTTTGTGCCTGGTGGCGCCCTTTGCCCTGGCCGATGCGGACGACCATGACCTGGCTTACAGCCTGGGCGCCAGCCTGGGCGAGCGTTTGCGAGATGAGATGCCGGGGCTGCAACTGGACGCCTTGGTCGAAGGCCTGCGCCAGTCCTATCAAGGGCAACCGCTAACGCTCGACAAGGCACGCATGCAGGCCGTGCTGCAGCAGCATGAAGCGCAGGCAGCGACTACGGCCGAGCAGGCTCAGGCAGAAAAACAACAGGCGGTGGAAACACGCTTCATGGCCAACGAGCGGGCGCGTGCCGGTGTGCATGAGCTGCCCGAAGGCGTGCTCTACAGCGAACTGCAAAGCGGTGCCGGCGCGCAGCCAAACGCGGGCGGCAAGGTGCAGGTACGCTACGTGGGCAGGTTGCCGGATGGCTCGGTGTTCGATCAAAACCAACAGCCACAGTGGTTCAGCCTGGGCTCGGTGATCGAGGGGTGGCAAGTGGCCTTGCCTCGGATGCATGCAGGCGCCAAGTGGCGCCTGGTGATCCCGTCGGCCCAAGCCTACGGCGCAGAGGGCGCAGGTGACCTGATCGCGCCCTATACACCCTTGGTATTCGAAATCGAACTGCTGGCGGTTGGCGACTGACGCCCCGCTTCAGGCTTCGACCGCGCCCTCTTCCTTGTGCGCGTTGTGCAGCACCTCAATCAGGCAATCTTCCAGCTCGAAGCGCTCGTGCAGCAGGGCACCCAACTTCGTCAGCTTGTCGGCGAAACGTTCTGGGTCCGTGCACTCACCCTTTACGCAATGGTCATTGAAGGCCAGAGCGATCTGGGTGCTGTCATCGATACGTGGATTGATCTGTGTAGCCAGTTCAAGGCCGCGCGTATCACCGAAGGCCTTGGCTTCGCTGACCAGTTGTTCGCTGACCTCGAAATGCCACGCCGAAACGTAGTCGACCAGGAGCGCGCAAAAGTCCCCGTTGGTGTCCTTATCGGCGAAGGCTGGCTTCAAATCGCGCAATGCGCGGAAAGCCTGCACCAGTTCCTGGCGCTCCTCCAGCCAACGGTCGATCAGCTTGTGAACCCCACCCCAGCGTTCCTGGGCATTCTGACAACTATCGAGCATGGCGATCTCTTCCCTTCTGGGTAGATGCCGCTGCACCTCGTACCACGACCGCGCAGCACAAAGGTGACATCAGCAGGACGGCATCGAGCAGTTGTATTTTCGGTATGCGTGCTGGGAGATTATTCCCGCGCGTGCTGACCATCAAGGTACGCAGCAGACAAAGTTCATACAAGTGTTTAATACCCTGTCACATCGCCATTGGTCGCGATGGCGTACCAGGCTTGCGCCAGGTCAAACGCCAGCCAGAGTGCGGAAACGATACGCCAGCAGGTGGCTCAAGGGCAGCGCGGCCAATAGCAGGAACGCCAACAGGCTCCATTCAGGCAGCGTCAGGTCAAGAAAGCTCCAGGTCAGCGAGTTGCAGTCCGGGCCACCCAGCAGCAATTGCCGGGCGGCTTCGCGCCAGGATTGCTCGAATACCCGCCAGATGGGTGCCGGGCACAGCGGGATCGCCCCGCCCGCCCCCTGCAACCAGACATGCCGTGCCGCCAGCAGCGCCCCCGCCAGCGAACAGGCCAGCATTGCCCGCGCATAACGACGAATACCCGGCATACCTGGCGCCTGCATCACTGCACCCAGGCATAGCACCGCGTACAGCCCAAGCAGCAAGCGCTGGGTGAAACACAACGGGCAGGGCACCAGCCCCAGAGCACTTTCAAGGTGAAAGGAGCCGACCAGCACCGCCAGTGAGGCAAGGCAGGCAGGGAGAAAAAAGGTGCGTAAGCGGGCCGGCAGCATGGGTGATGGTGGTCCCGGGGAATGAAGTGGCTTGAAACGGTAGAGGAAAGAACCGCTTTGTTTCAAGGCGCTACAGGAACGACAAGTCGCTGAATAGCAAAGGAAGTTTCCATCCGGGAAGTAGGAAACGTCTTAAGAAATGGATTGCAGATCTAACTTATAACGCCGGACAAGTTACCCACCCCCTGAGCCCGCATGCTGGCACGGTCTCAGGGGTAGCTCAGGAGTCGTTCAGATCAGGCGCGGACAGCTTCTGGCAACGGCAGCGCCAGCAAACGCTCATCCAGTAAACCGAGGCCTTCCTGGAACAGCTGGTTGCTGCGTTCGGTCTCGCCGAGGCCGGCGAGCAAGCGGGCCAACTCCGCACAGGTTTCCGGATTGCGCTCCATCCGCAAGCTGCTTTCCAGATAATCCCGTGCCTTGCCCCACAGACGGTTCTGCAAGCTCAGGCGGCCGAGGGTCAGCAACAGGCTCGGGTCCTGCGGGTGCGCCTTCAGCCAGCTTTCGGCAGCCTGCAACTGACGCGCCGGGTCATCACCGCGCACCAGGCCATACAAACGGGCCAGGTGGCTTTCGTATTCGCGCTTGAGGGCGGTGCGCAACACCTGCTCTGCTTCACCCTGGGCGCCCACCTGGCGCAGTTGCTCGGCGTAGGCAAGCACCAGCTGGGGCTCCTGGCGCTGGGCGGCGGTGAGTTGCTGCCAGGCGCGTTCCAGGGCCTGACGCGCAGTTTTCGCATCTTCGCCACGGGTCGTCGCCAGGCTCAGGTTCTGACCCCAGGCACGCTTTTCAAGTGCAGCGAGCTCTTCGGCTGGCAACACCTTGCCTTTGCGCAGGTCAGGCAGCAGGCGAATCAGTGCCGACCAGTCGCCTCGCTCCAAGTGCAAGCGCTGCAACAGGCGCAGCACCTGGCCGTTTTGCGGGTGCCGCTCCTGCATCGCCAGCAGGGTTTCCAGGGCACCGTCGGTATCACCACGGTCCATCTGCAACTGGGCATGGGTAAGGGCAATGGCAAGTTCCGCCTGCGGCTGACGCTCCAGGGCGCGCTCAAGCAGGTTGTCGCTGTCTTCCTTGCGGCCCTGCTCGTTGGCGGCACGGGCGGCACCGAGGTAGTAGAGCAAGGGCTGGCGCTCGGCTTCGGCGGCGCGGTGCAGATGGCGCTGGGCACTGGCCCAGCGGCCTTCGGCGAGGTCCAACTGGCCTTGCTCGATGGCCAGGCGGATGCGGCGGCTGCGGTTGCGTCGCGACCACGGGTTGACCACACCACTGGACGTCAGCACCAGGCCGACCAGGTAGCGCAGCAACCAGAGCACGGCAACCACGGCGATAAGCCCGGCCAGCGCGGCCCACAGCCCCGACTGATAGCGGAAGCTGCCATAGGAGATCAGCACATAACCGCTGTGTTTGGCCACCGCGATGCCCAAGGCGGCCGCGATCACGATCGCCAGCACGGCCAGCAGGTAGACCCGCTTCATGGCTTGCCCCCTTCACCCTCGGCCGGCAGATGGCGGCGCTGGATGTAGGCCTGCACCGAAGCCAGGCTCTCGCTCAAATCAGGCGTAACGACAGACACCGGTTGCTCGGCCAGGGCGTTGAGGCTGTCGAGCATGGCCTTGCTCTGCGGGTTGTCGGCGTTGAAGTTGGCCAGCAGCACGCTGCGTGCATCGTCCAGTGCCTGGGTGTAGACCTTCGCATCACCATTGAGCGCCGCCCATTGAGCTTGCTCGATGGTCAGGCTCAGGGCCAGGCGCAGCTGGTTGAGCGACTGCCCGGCCAGCAGTGGCCGTACGTTGTCATCGGCATTGAAGTCGATCTGGAAATACTTGGAGATTTCCGCCCACCACTGCGACCAGCGACTGGCGCCATCGCCGTCGGCGGTCAGCGCACCGAGCGCATCGGCATTGCTGTCAAACTCCGGCGACTGGGCGCTGAGCTGCTGCACCAGTTCACGTTGCGCGGCAAGCTTCAAGAACAGGCCAGTGCGGTCTGGTTGCTGCGTGCTATTGAGCGTTGCCAGGCTGCGCGCCAACTGCTCGCGGGCGGCGAAGGCGCCCGGGTCGCTCTGCTCGCGAAGGATTTCGTCAGCGCCTTCGACCAGGGCCTTGGCACTGGTGATGTCCTGCAGGGCCGAGAGGCGCAGGGTGGCCAGGCGCAGCAAGTGCTCGGCCTCTGCCAGGCGCCATTCCTTGCGGCTCTCGCCAAGCACGGTTTCCAGGCGCTGGCTGAGGCGCTGTTGATCACCCTGCAGTTGCGACACCAGGCGGCGGCGGTCTTCCAGCTCGCTAGCGGCCGGCAGGCTGGCCAGCTGCGCACTGATTTGCTGTTCACGCTGCTGCAGCGCTTCGGCGCGCTGGTTCAGTGCTTCAAGGTGTTGCCCTTGGTTAAACTCGCTGCCCTGCAGTTGACGCACCTGCCAGACACCCCAGCCACCTATCGCGACCCCGGCCGCACCCAGCAGCAGGGCCAGCGCTGCCAGACCGCTGCCGGAGCGCTTGGCGGGTGTGGCGGTGACGGGGTCCGCCGGCGTCTGGGCCGACGGCTGATCATTGTTGGACAAGACAGTTTCGCTCACGTATCCATCCTTTGCATGGGGGCGCTTGGCGTTCAGCTTAGCGCCTTAAGAGGCAGGTGCAGCGCTGCGCTGCACGGCTGCCAGCAAGGCCGTGGCACTGGCGCCACGGCAATCCACAACCTGTTGGGCCCCGGCGGCCCTGGCCTGCTCGGCAACCCGCGGGCTCGGCACGAACAGCGGCAGACGCGCTACCTGCGGCCAATCGGCGCCGGCGATCTGCTGCAAATGTTCGAAACCCTGCCCACTGCTGACCACCAGGCCATTGAGGCGTTCCGCTTCGATGCGGCGCATCAAGGTGCCCGCTGGGTACTCCGGCAGGCAGCGACGATACAGTTCCAGATAATCGACACTAGCACCTTGCTCTGCAAGACGCTCTGCCAGCAGTTCGCGACCTCCCACGCCACGGACGATCAAGACACGCGGCGCAGACACGCTGATTGCCGCGCGCAGGGCCGCAAGCGCAAGCAAGGCTTCGCTGTCATCGCCGTGCGCCGGGCAGGCCACTTCAAGGCCTGCGCCCTGCAGCACAGCTGCGGTCGCCTCGCCCACGGTGAACCAACCTGTTGGGGGCGGCTGCAGCCCGGCCTGGGCCAGCCGTTCGAGCAGCAACCTGGCTGCCGGCTTGCTGACCACGATGATTGCCTGAAAACCCTGCAGGTCACCCAGCAACTGACGTTGCCGGTCATCCACAGCGACAGCTTCTATCGCCAGCAGCGGCAGACAGCTGCTAGCCACCCCCGCCGCCGCCAGGTATTGCGCCAGTGCTGTGCAGTCATCGGCAGGCCGGGTCAGCAGCAGGCGCCAGCGACTCACGGGTGCCCGGCCTCGCCATAGACTTCCTTGAGGATGGCTTCGGCGCCCTGGCTCAGCAGGTCTTCGGCAACCTGCACGCCCAACGCTTCAGCCGACGCGCGTGGCGCGCGGGCCTCAGCCACCAGCAAGGTGCCACCGCTGGGCTGGCCGACCAGGCCACGCAGCCACAGCTGGTCGCCTTCAAGTACCGCGTAGCAGGCAATCGGCACCTGGCAGCCGCCATTGAGGCGCTTGTTCAGGGCCCGTTCGGCCACCACCCGGTCGGCAGTGTCGAGATGGTGCAAAGGCGCCAGCAGCGCATGGATTTCGCTGTCGGCACTGCGGCATTCGATACCCACCGCGCCTTGGCCACCCGCTGGCAGGCTGTCGTCGACACTAATGCTGGAGGTGATGCGGTCTTCGAAACCGAGGCGGATCAAGCCGGCTGCGGCGAGGATGATCGCGTCATATTCACCGGCATCGAGCTTGGCCAGGCGGGTATTGACGTTGCCACGCAAGAAGCGGATTTCAAGGTCCGGGCGACGCGCCAGCAACTGGGCCTGACGGCGCAGGCTGGAGGTACCGACAATGCTGCCAGCGGGCAAGGCTTCGAGGCTTTCGAAACGGTTGGAAACGAAAGCATCGCGCGGGTCTTCACGCTCGCAGATGCAGTACAGGCCCAGGCCTTCGGGGAAGTCCATGGGCACGTCCTTCATCGAATGCACGGCGATGTCGGCTTCGTTGTCCAGCAGGGCGGTTTCCAGTTCTTTGACGAACAGGCCCTTGCCGCCGATTTTCGCCAGCGGCGCATCAAGCAGCTTGTCGCCGCGGCTGACCATGGGCACCAAGGTCACCAGCAACCCAGGGTGAGCCTGCTCGAGGCGGGCTTTGACATATTCGGCCTGCCACAAGGCCAAGGCACTTTTACGGGTGGCAATGCGGATTTCGCGAGTGGACATGGAACGCCCCGATGCAGAGAAATACCACCGATGATAACAGCTCCGGGGGCATCGCTAGCAGATGCGGGTCAATGGCGGTGTGCGGCCTGTGCGCGGCCATGGAAGTGGCCGCGCAAAGACAGGGTCAGAGCGTCTGCATCATCTTGCGCACGCCGGCCACGTGGCGCCGGCTGACGGTCAGGGCATCACCGTCCAGGCCTTTGAGAAACAGCTGAAAATGCCCCAGCGGGGTGCGTTGCAGGCGTTCGATACGCTCGCGAGCCACCAGCGCATTGCGATGGATGCGCACAAAGCGTTCGCCGAATTCGTCTTCCAGGGCCTTGAGGGGCTCATCGAGCAACACCTCCCCGCCCTCGTGGCGCAAGGTCACGTATTTGTGGTCAGCGATGAAATAGATGACCTGGGGCAAGGGAATCAGCTCGATGCCCTTTCGCGTTCGCGCACTGATATGGCTGCGCGGGCCTCCGCCTTCATTGGCCGGCCGGGTGAGCGCCGCCAACTGGGCGCGGTTGGGCTTCTCGGCCTTGCGCAAGGCATCGCGCAGCGCCTGGGGCTGGAAGGGTTTGGTCACATGGCTGAGGGTGCTGTCCTTGAAAGCTTCGGTGCCGTATTCATCGTCGCCGGTGCAAAACACCACCGACGGCGGCGCCTCGCGCTCGCACAGGCGAGCGGCAACCTGCAGGCCATCCAGGCCAGGCATGCCGATGTCCAACAGGACGACATCGGGCTTGAGGCTTTCAATCAGCGCCAGGGCCTCCTCGCCGTTGGTGGCGCTAGGCTCCAGCACGGTATAACCCTCTAGTTCGCCGAGTAGCCTACTGAGGCGTTCACGGCCTTGGGGTTCGTCATCAACGATCAGGACATTCATAATTGCGCTGGATTCCTGAATGAGTCTCGCACAGGTTATAGCGTAGACAGCTGTGGTTCGAGCGACACTGCGTGTCACGCTCTAGACCGGTGCGATGGCCAAAGATTCACTCGGCCGGCAGATTCACTGCCAGTCCTCTGTCCAACTGTAGACGGTCCGTGGAACACTGCCGTTCATTCCTGCAAATCCTTGCTTGCTCGTTTGCCTGGCGTTTTGGCGACATTTCTCTCGACCGGCGTCCTGCGGCAGCGCGCCCAACCCTGCTATTATCGGCGCCACTTTTTCGTTCACGCCTGCAATGAGTGAATCCATGAGCACCGACAAGACCAATCAGTCCTGGGGCGGCCGCTTCAGTGAGCCCGTCGACGCCTTCGTCGCCCGTTTCACCGCTTCGGTCGATTTCGACAAGCGCCTGTACCGCCACGACATCATGGGTTCGATCGCCCACGCCACCATGCTGGCGCAGGTCGGCGTGCTCAGCGATGCCGAGCGCGACACCATCATCGATGGCCTGAAGACCATCCAGGGCGAGATCGAGGCCGGCAACTTCGACTGGCGCGTCGACCTCGAAGACGTGCACATGAACATCGAAGCACGCCTGACCGACCGCATCGGCATCACCGGCAAGAAGCTGCACACCGGCCGCAGCCGCAACGACCAGGTCGCCACCGACATCCGCCTGTGGCTGCGTGACGAGATCGACCTGATCCTGGCCGAGATCACCCGCCTGCAACAGGGCCTGCTGGCGCAGGCCGAGCGTGAAGCCGAGACCATCATGCCCGGTTTCACCCACTTGCAGACCGCTCAGCCAGTCACCTTCGGCCACCACCTGCTGGCCTGGTTCGAAATGCTCAGCCGCGACTACGAGCGCCTGGTCGACTGCCGCAAGCGCACCAACCGCATGCCCCTGGGCAGCGCCGCGCTGGCAGGCACCACCTACCCGATCGACCGCGAGCTCACCTGCAAACTGCTGGGCTTCGAGGACGTATCCGGCAACTCGCTGGACGGCGTCTCGGACCGTGACTTCGCCATCGAATTCTGCGCTGCCGCAAGCATTGCGATGATGCACCTGTCGCGCTTCTCCGAAGAGCTGGTGCTGTGGACCAGCGCGCAGTTCCAGTTCATCGACCTGCCTGATCGCTTCTGCACCGGCAGCTCGATCATGCCGCAGAAGAAGAACCCGGACGTGCCGGAGCTGGTACGTGGCAAGAGCGGCCGCGTGTTTGGCGCCCTGATGGGCCTGCTGACCCTGATGAAAGGCCAACCGCTGGCCTACAACAAGGACAACCAGGAAGACAAGGAACCGCTGTTCGACGCCGCCGATACCCTGCGCGATTCGCTGCGTGCTTTTGCCGACATGGTCCCGGCCATCAAGCCCAAGCACGCGATCATGCGCGAAGCGGCCCTGCGCGGCTTCTCCACCGCCACCGACCTGGCTGACTACCTGGTACGCCGAGGCCTGCCGTTCCGTGATTGCCACGAAATCGTCGGCCACGCGGTGAAGTATGGTGTGGACACTGGCAAGGACCTGGCCGAAATGAGCCTGGACGAACTGCGCCAGTTCAGCGACCAGATCGAGCAGGATGTGTTTGCCGTGCTGACCCTGGAAGGGTCGGTCAATGCCCGTGACCACATTGGTGGTACGGCGCCGGCGCAGGTGCGTGCGGCGGTGGTGCGCGGTCAAGCCTTGCTGGCTTCGCGCTAAGGGCCATTGCGAGGGCTTCGCCCTCGTTCGCGGGGCAAGCCCGCTCCCACAGATGTGTGCATGCTTCAGGAAAAGTGCGGCACCTGTGGGAGCGGGCTTGCCCCGCGAATGGGCTGCAAAGCAGCCCCCGGTAGTTACCGCTTACCGCTACGAATCATCTCCATAAAGGCCGGCATCGCCGCCTCCTTGTCTGCCATGATCCGCGCCATGTGCGGGTTCTCGCGCATCTTCTCCAGCAACGCCTTGGCCTCGGGGAAATCCGCGAGGAAGTCGATGTCGAGCACCTTCTTGCCCACCGCGTAAGCCAGATCGACCGAGAAGCAGAACATTAGGTCGGCAATCGTCAGCTGCTCACCCGCCACATAGGGGGCAAAGCGCCCATTGCGCTTGAGCGTGGCGAAGCCCGCCAGCAGGTCGGCGTGGGCCCGCTCCTTGATCAGCGGCTCCACCGACATGCCAAAGAACGACTCGGCATAGCAGGTACGCGCCGGCAACTCGATGTACAGCTCGATTTCCTTGAGCAGTTCACGCACTTTGGCCTGCCCGAACGGGTCCGCCGGCATCAGCGCCTTGCCGCCTTGGGTCTGCTCGATGTAGTCGAGGATCACACTGGTCTCGCTGATAAAGCCGTGCTCGGTTTCCAGCACTGGCACCTTGCCGCGCGGGCTGACTTCCAGCGCGTGGGGCGCTTGGCCGCCATAGAAGGTGACCTCCTCGAAAGGCAGGCCTTTTTCCAGCAGGGCCAGCTTGACCATGTTGTAGTAGTTGCTGACCGAGAATCCGTGAAGCTTGAGCATGGGGTAACAGCCTCCAGGCCGTGAGGGGATGGCCCGGCTTTTATAGACCCTCTGCCTGCGCCTGACCAGCGTCATGCACCCGCTCGATGACCGGACATTGCCACCACAGGCGTGGCAAACTGTATGCCCCATCACAGGAGTACCGCCATGAGCGAGCCCACCGACATCGACAATGACGACGAAGCCTTCGCCGAGGCAACGCTGACCCAGGCCATCGAGAACCAGATCGAAAGCGGCGAACCGGCGGCGGCCAAGGCCACCTTCAACAAGCTGACCTTGGTCGGCTACGCGCGCGAGGACATCCTCAACCTGATGGCCCATGTGTTGGCCTTCGAGATCGACAACATGCTGGTGGAAGACCGCGCGTTCGACAGCGAATGGTACGAGAACGCCCTGCGCGCCCTGCCCGAGCTGCCACCTGAGATGGATCAAGGCGACGACGAATAACCCGACTACACTCGAAGGTCAGGCACCGATGACGGTGCCGCTATCCTCGTCTGGAAGTCAGGAGTCGCCATGTCCTTTACCCCCGATCTGATCGCCGAACTGGAAGTCCTTGCGCTGTTCAAACACGACAGCAGCCAAGAAGGCATCAAGATAAACAGCAACGCCGCTCCTGCCCTGATCGCGGCCGCACAGCGCCTGCACGAAAAGGGGCTGACCGATCAACCCGACGGTGGCTACCTGACCAGCCTGGGTCATGACGCCGTCGAAAGTGTCCTACTGCTGCAAAACATTCTCAAAGCGCCACAACCGGCCTGATCAAATAGCGTTACCAGGAGGGCGGCCTCAGTTGGCCGCCGCCCTGCGCTTCTCGGCCAACCGCGAGCGCCCGTACAGGAACACGATGGCCAGCAGTGCCACCGCCTGGGCCGCCAGCGAGTAGGCATCGGCGTGAATGCCCAACCAGTCGAACTCAAAGAACGCCACCGGCCGCGTGCCCAGTACCCCGGCCTCTTGCAGTGCCTTGACGCCGTGCCCGGCGAACACCACCGACAGCGCACACAACAGCGCCGCGTTGATGCTGAAGAATAGCGACAGCGGCAGCTTGGCCGAGCCTCGCAATATCACCCACGCCAACCCCACCAGCAGCACCAGGGCCGTGGCGCCCCCTGCCAGCACCGCCTGATGCCCGGCAGGCCCTGCCTGCAGCCACAGGGTTTCGTAGAACAGGATCACTTCGAACAGCTCGCGGTACACCGAGAAGAACGCCAGCACGGCAAAACCGAAACGCCCGCCCCCACTGACCAGGCTGCTCTTGATGTAGTCCTGCCAGGCGGCGGCGTGACGGCGGTCGTGCATCCATACCCCCAGCCACAGCACCATGACCGCAGCAAACAGCGCCGTGCAGCCTTCGAGTAGCTCGCGCTGGGCACCGCCCACATCGATCACATAGGCCGCCAGGGCCCAGGTGGCGAAACCTGCGACCAGCGCCAGCCCCCAACCGACATTGACGCTGCGCACCGCCGACTGCTGGCCGGTGTTGCGCAGGAAGGCGAGGATCGCCGCCAGCACCAGAATCGCCTCAAGGCCTTCACGCAGCAGAATCAACAGCCCGGAGATGTAGCTCAGCGACCAGCTCAGGCCATCACTGCCCAGCAGCTTGGCGGCCTGGTCGAGCTTGGCCTTGGCTTCGACCAGGCGTTGCTCGGCCTGGGCCACTGGCAAGCCGTCCTGCAGCGACTGGCGGTAGGCCATAAGGGATTTTTCAGTGTCCTTGCGCGCCTGGGTATCGATGTTGTCCAGCGAGCTTTCCACCAACTCGAACCCTTCCAGGTACGCGGCTACCGACAGGTCATACGCCTGGTCGTGATCGCCTTCGCGGTAGGCAGCCAGGCTTTTGTCCAAGGTGCTGGCGGTGTATTCGAGCAACTGCGCCGGGCCGCGTTTGGCCTGTGGCGGCTGGGCACGCTGGGCGCGAAACGCCTCCAGCGCACCGGCCCCTTCGTTGGCGGCGACTTCGGCTGGGGTCTGGCGGGCAAGGTCTGCCAGGTTCCAGGCCTTGTCGCCCTTGGCGGCGTCGGGCTTGGCGGTGAAGCTCGCCACATAGGCGGCGACGTCCCAGCGTTGACGCTCATCAAGCTGATCGGCGAACGACGGCATCTCGGTGCCTTCAATGCCCAAACCAAGGGTGTTGTACAGGTCGAACAGGCTCAACTGGTCAAGCCGCTCGACGCTGCGCAGGTTGGCGGGCGGCGGCTCCAGGCCAACACCGGCCGGGCCATCGCCGGCGCCGGTGTCGCCGTGGCAGATCGAGCAGTTCTGCGCATACAGCGAGGCCCCGCGGGCCGGGTCCGGGGTAATCACCGGGGCCTGGCTGACCTCGTAGGCCACCGCCAGGCGCGCGCCCAGCTGGCGGGCCTGGCGGGCAACGGCGGCGCCGTCCTGACGCTGCTCGATGGCCTGGCGCAAGCCCTGCACGCCCTGCTCCAGTGCAGGTTGCTCGGCATGCGCTGGCAAGCCTTTGACCAGCTCGGCCAGCACCGCACTAAACTCCTGTTGCTCGCGGTATTCGCCCTCGTCGATCACCTTGCCGTCACGCACGGTCGGCGGGTAGTCGGCACCGAGGTAATCGAGCAGGTGCAAGGCCTTGGTGGCCTCGGCGGGGGTTTCGGCCAGCACCACGGTGCTGCACAGCGCCAGCACTGGGCCAAGCAATAAAGCAGGCAGCCAAGCTAGCAGACGGGAACGGGTTTTCATGGCCAGTCTCGGAGGGAATGCGAAAGAGAACATTGTTCACTTCCACTCTATTTCTCTCAAGGGTGGCGGGCGGATTTCATGAAAAATCTTGTGACAAAACAGGGGGAAATCAGGCGTGACGTTTACAATTTTCACCTAGGATTTTGAAAAAAAAATGATCAAAGTCTCTTCAATTGAAAATTTTCTAAGCCCGCTGAAAATAAAATGGCGAATTTGGACCTGGTGAAGGAGGTTTGAAATGGAAGCCGCTGGCTACGCGCACCTATTGGGATGCGACGCCGTGCGTGGCCTTCACGCTCGACATGGCCAGAATAGCCCTTGAAGTGGAACTGCAGAAGGAAGCCGATTTTCTGGCCAGCTACGACGCTGTCTATCGGGCAGTGGACGATCAGTACGATGTCCGTGGCAGCGACTTGGCCAACCTGGTGATGATGTGCCTGACCAATGATGGCATCGTATCCAGGAACCGGCGCAAGCAATTCCAATACACCGTTCCGGTCGAGGTATTCGACTTCATCGAACAGCAGTCGCAACACATCCTTGCGGCACAACGGGCCGAAGCCAAGCAGGAGTGAGCGCACTCACTCGCTGCCTTGGCGCTAGTGCACTCAATGCACCCTGTTCATGCCCCGTTCCATATCATCGATCAAAGCCTTGGCCATCTCGCTGAGAATCCGCGCTGCACTGCCGGCCACGCGGTCATTCTCCATTTCCGCTTCCGTGGTCAGGTGGCGGATGCAGCCGAGCAGTACGGACAGCTGAGAGAAGGCGTGGTTGAACGGTACGTCAGGTTGCAGGCGGAACAGGTCGAAGGTTTCCTCGCCTGCGGTGGAAGACGCTGTGGGATCGTCGCGCATCGTATCGTTCCTCGGCTCAGGCGCTGGCGCGGGTGTGGTCGCACAGGGCGCGGATCAGCAAGTCGCACGCTTCGGCGCAGGGAGGGTCTTGGAGTGTGATGATGGGCGGGTCGAGCAGAAGGAGGGTTGCGGGCGGTGAGTCGGGGACGATTTTTTTCATGGTGCGGCTCCGTATGCGGAAAGAAAAACTACCGTCCTCCTCGTCTCACGGAATTGGGTGGCAGTCGTGCACGGAGTGAGACCCGGGACATACGGTAACCCCGGCCAGGCCGAAGCCTGCCCGCGCACGACCGCCATGAAGCGGTGCTACCGAATGCAAACCGGGTGTCTCACGCCCGATCGCCTTGCGAGGCGACCCGAGGACATTATTCCTGGGGCATTTCACCGCCTAGACAGCACCTTCCGACAGACGCGTAGGATAGTTCGCCTGATAACGAGAGATGAAGCATTTGGTTTCAGATTCGGAAATTGCTTACAAAATTTGCTAGACCTTAGAGCCTATTATTTTTACCAGTTGTGCTACTCGCGGTCTCCGCCCATGATCCGTGGATAGAGGCGAGCACTTGGGCAAAACATATGTATATAAAAAACTGTACATCCAAGCTTTTTTATCAGCACGGCTTCCCTCATCTCACCCTATCCAGAGATGTTCAGCGCACGCTTTTCCATTATCACGGCATGCCACTTGGGGAACAATCACTGCAACAGGGAAGGACAGATGAACCCCGTCTACTGTCAGCGGATCAAAACCGCTCAGTTCTTGCTACCCAGGCTTCGAAATACCAACAACATAGTTATGCTCCTTACGGACATAATGCCCTGCTTGATCAAGCATACTCACTGCTCGGCTTCAACGGAGAACTTCGGCAATACCTGACAGGGCATTATCTGCTTGGCAACGGGTATCGCCCATATAGCCCAGCACTTAGGCGCTTCTGTTCAACGGATAATCTGAGCCCCTTTGGCGCTGGCGGGGTCAATGCTTACGCTTATTGTGCGGGCGACCCGGTCAACCGGACAGACCCCACTGGCCATATGTTCTACAGTGGCAGAAGAGGTACAACACACTACCCAGGGCTGCACAAAATGGCTGGACTCCCTGACCCATCTCGACCGCCCAGCCCAATTATCGGACAGCAACGCCCTCTCCAACCTAGATCCCCTCAACCATTTAGCGCGGCCGTAGGCTCGGTAGTCGGCCAGGGTTCGTTGATAGCAGAACAAGGCATTAGGCAAGTTCTTACATTTGCTGAAACCCAAATCGGACCATTAAAAAACAAAAACGAACTAACCGCCAGAAAGTTTATGGTCTTGGGAGGCGACCTTGAGGATCGCGGTCTAATACATGCATCTGAGATCGCAATGGGATTTGCCAGCCGCCATGCAACCCATCCACCAGATATGCTCAAGAGTTACAACATCCCTCCGAAAATAATATCTAAAATACTCCAGACTTCCCAGCAACAACCTTTAAACAACGAAGAGATTGCAATAAGGGTAATAGCAAACTCCATAAGGGCTGAGTTATGAGCGGTTAGCCCTCATTAGACTCTCGGCTGCAACCGACGACACCGACAGGAGAGCCTCACACCCGGCTGAGTTGAATACTCTATGTGCCGGGCATGTGATCAACGCGGCTGCACATCGGCGCTCGGCTTCCAGCCACCCCCCAACGCCAAAAACACCCCAATCTGCCCCACCGCCACCTGGCTATTCGCCGCCGCCAACTGCGCCCGCATATCGGTATACGTCCGCGTCGCCTGCAAGTCCGCCAGGAACGACTCACGCCCAGCCTGGTAATACCGGTGCGTCTGGTCCGCCGCTTCCTTGGCCGACTTCTCCGCCTCGGCCAATGCATCGCGCCGGTCGAGCAAGGCGCTGTACTGCGCCAGCCGGGTCTGGGTCTCGCGGATGGCGTTCAGCACCACGCCGTCGAAATGCGCCAGCGCCGCCTGGGTCGAGGCTTCGGCCATGCGGATGCGTGCACGGGTGCCGTTGGTGGGGATGGTCCAACTGATCTGTGGGCCAAAGCCCCAGCGGTTGGTCGCCGGCTCGCCGAGGTTCTCGAGGATACCGATGGTGCCAACTTGGGCGCCGATGCTGATATCCGGGTACAGCGCGCCCGTGGCCACGCCGATGTAAGCGGTGGCAGCCGCCAATTGGCGCTCGGCCTGGCGTACGTCGGGGCGGCGCTTGAGCAGCGCGGCGCCGTCGCCCACCGGGATCAGCTGGGCCAGGTGCGGCAGTTCGGCGCAATCGGCGGTGCCGGCGGGCAACTGCTCGACCGGCTTGGCCAGCAGTGCGGCCAGGGTGTACAGGCCGGTCTCGCGCTCGGCCTTGAAGCGTGGCAGCTCAGCGCGCAGGGATTTGAATTGGGTCTGCGAGCGGGTGACTTGGGTTTCGTCGCCACGGCCGGCATCGCGCAGGCGCTGGTTCAGCTTTACACCTTGCTCCTGCAGGTCCAGCGACTCGCGGGCAATGTGGTATTCCTCGTTGGCCGAGCACACCTGGGTATACGCCTTGACCACATCCGCCACCAGGGTGATGCGCGCCGTGTCTGCTGCGGCCTGCACCGCGTCGGCGTTGGCCTTGGCCGCCTCGGTGCCGCGTTTGAACGTGCCCCACAGGTCGAACTGGTAGGAGGCGCTGATGATGGCCTCACCGATATTGGCCACAGGCACCTTCTCGGGCAGCAAAAAGGCCTCGCCGGACTCCTGCAAGCGCTGGGCGCCGGCCTTGATGCCACCACTGAAGCCGCCCTGCGATTCGGCCACTTCGACCTGGGCGCGGGCCTTGGCGATGTTGGCCGCAGCCACCCGCAGCTCGGTATTGGCGCTCAACGCCTGGCGCACCAGTTGGTTGAGGCGTTGATCCTGGTACAGCTGCCACCAGTCTTCGGGCACCGGCGCCGACACCACACTGTCGGCGTCCTGGCGCAGCGGGCCGTTGAGGTCGCTGCGCTGCACGGCCGCGTCTTTCGGCACTTCGTAATCCGGGCCAACCAGGGCACAGGCACCGAGGGACAGGGCCATGCCCACCAGCATCAGGCGTTTCATGGGCGCTTGTCCTCGATGATCGACACCGTGGCCGTGCGCCCGGCGATCATGCGGAAGTCTTGTGGCACTTCGTCGAAGGCGATACGCACCGGTATCCGTTGGGCCAGGCGCACCCAGCTGAACGCTGGGTTGACGTTGGGCAGCAGGTTGGCGCCGCTACTGCGATCGCGGTCTTCGATGCCGGCGGCGAAGCTTTGTACGTGGCCGCGCAGGCGGGTGTTGTCGCCCATCACGCGGATGTCCACGGCATCGCCGATGTGGATGCCACCGAGCTTGGTTTCTTCGAAGTAGCCATCGACGTGGTAAGAGGCGCTGTCGACCACCGACAGCACTGGCCGGCCGGCGGTGACGAACTCATGGTTACGCGGGGCGCGGTCGTTGAGGTAGCCATCCACCGGGCTGCGCACCACCGAGCGGTCGAGGTTGAGCTGGGCGGTATCGACCGCCACCTGCGCCTCGTTGACCGCCGAACGGGCGCGGGCTTCGCGGGACTGGCTCTCTTCCAACTGCTCGGCCGCGACCAGGTTGCCCAGCGTGCGGTTACGGCGCGTCTCGCGGGCGGCCTGGGCCAGGGTTTCCTCACGCTCGGCGAGGGTTGCCTGGGCCTGGCGCAGGGCCAGGCTGAAGCGGTCCTGGTCGATGGTGAACAGCACGTCGCCGCGCTTGACCACCTGGTTGTCACGCACCTCGACCTTTTGGATCAGCCCGGACACATCCGGGGCGATCTGGATCACGTCGGCGCGGATGTGGCCGTCGCGGGTCCAGGGGGCGAACAGGTAGTACACCACCATCTGCCACACGAGCACGGCGGCGAAACTCACGACCAGCAAGGTCAGGACCACACGGCCCAGGGTCAGCAAAGGTTTTTTCATGGCAGCATCAGGTTTCGGCAAAAGTGGTCGACCGCGCCCAGCATCACGGCGTAGAGGGCAACGTTGAACAATGCCCGGTGCCAGACCAGGCGGTAGAAATGCAGGCGCACCAGCACGGCGTGCACGCCCAGAAACAGCAAGTAGGTGAACACCATCATCACCAGCAGCGTGGGCAGGAACACCCCGCTGATATCCAGATCACCGATCACAGTGGGGCTCCATCGATGCCGGGGGGCAGTTGCGGTTGTTCGGTAGGCTCAAGCATCACTTCGACACCGGGCAGCAATGCCAGGCGCAGGCCGCTCAAGGCGTGCAGCAGGTGCACACGGGCGTCGCCACGGTCGTTGTGATCGTCCAGCGCCAGCCCTTGCCGCGCACGCTCCATGTTGCGCAGCAGCGCGGCCGGGGCGTGCAGGCGCTGGTTGGCGCGCAGGCAAGCGGCGTAGTGGGCGCCGACTTCCTCGATGACCGTGGCCAGGCGCTCGCGGGCCTGCGGGTTAGCGCGCGGCATGTAGGCCAGCAGGTCGAGCAGGTTCAGGCCCACACGCAGGTCACGCAGCGCCACACCGCTGTCCTGGCCGGTCTGCAATAGGCGCGGCAAGTGCTGCATCAGGCGGTCGAGCATTTGTACGCCGACCTGGCGGTGTTCGGCCAGGGTGGCGGGCTGGGTCATCTCGACGATGTCGCGCCAGGCGAAGCGGGTCATGCGCTTGGCGGCCAGTTCCACGCCGAACGGGCGCAGCAGCAGGGTCCAGATGAAGGCGAACAGCAGCCCGACCGGGCCGGCCAGGTTGGCGTTGATGAAGGTTAAGAAGTCTGCGTCGTAGACGCCCTGAATGCTGATGAACGTGGCGGTGTTGACGATGGTCAGCAAGGTGCCAAGGTAGAAACGCGGCTGCACGGTCAACGTGCCGACGCAGATGAAAGGTACGGCGAAGGCCAGCACCAGCATCGGGAAGTCGTGCAGGTTGGGCAGCACCAGGAACAGGTAGACGCTGGAGAAGATCACCGACATCAGCGTCCAGAAGAAGAACCGGTAGATCTGCGGCGCCGGGTCGTCCATGGCGGCAAAGAAGCTGCAGGCCACGGCAGCGAGAATGACCGCGCTGCCACCGTCGTTCCAGCCGAGCAAAATCCATAGGCCGCTGGCGACGATGATCGCGGTAACGGTGGAGAACACCGAGTAGAGCATCAGGCCACGGTCGAAGAAGGGCGTCAAACGGCCCAGGCGCCAATGGCGATAGGCCGCGCGCCAGGGCGTGGCGTCGTCCTTGCGCAAGGCGTGCTGGAGGGTGCAGCAGTCTTGCCAGAGGTCGACCCACTCGGTCAGACGATACAGGGCGTTGGACAGTAGCAGGCCGCCGCGCTGGTCCAGTGCGGCGGCGCTGGGTTGCAGACGGGTGATCTGCTCGTGCAGCGCGGTCCAGGGTGCCAGGGAGGCATCGTCGGCGGTGCCTTTGAGCCATTCGCGGGCCTCGGCCAGCAACGGTTGCAGCTGGGCGAACTGCACAGGCGCACGGCCCTCAAGGGCGATCAGAGCGTCGTCCAGGGCGTCGATCACCGGCAGCAGGTGGATCATCCGCCCGCGCAGTTCGCTGGCATTCTTCAGGGTGTGGGGGCCGGCGCCTTCGTGGCCAAGCTGGCCGATCATCATTTCCAGGGTATTGAACGTGGCCACCATCGAAGCACGCATGCCGCCCACCTTGTCGGCGGCGATGTCGCGGGCCAGGTAGGTGTCGCTGTAGCGGATCGCCTCGGCAAACCAGTTACCGGTCGAGCCGACCACCACCGGGGCCAGGCGGCGCGGCCAGAAGATCGCACCGACTACGGCCGCGCAGACAATGCCCAGGCAGATTTCCTGGGCCCGCGACGAGGCCACATCGAATACCGCGGTGGGGTTGTCGACCACGGCCAGGGCAATCATCGGTAGCGTGTAGCCCGCCAGCATCAACACATAGTTGTTGGCGGTGCGCAGGTTCAGCGAGAGGAACAGCAAGGTGCCGGTCCACAAGGCAATGGCGACGCTGAGCAACAGCGGCGACTGTACCAAAGGCGGCACCAGGAATATCGCCCCACCGGCACCCAGCAACGTGCCGAGGGCACGGTACAGCGCCTTGGAACTGGTCGGGCCGACGAAGGGGCTGGAGACGATGTAGACGGTCGCCATCGCCCAGTAAGGGCGCGGCAACTGCATAAGCAGGGCGATGTACAGGGCAATCATCGACGCGGCGAAGGTGCGCACGCCGTAGAACCAATCGCGGGCCGGGGGTACCGAACTGAAGAAGCCGTTCATGCTGCACCGCCGGGTGTGCCGAGGCCGGCAGCCTCGAAGGCGCGCAGGACGCGCAAGGCGGCCTCCAGGTCGGCCTGGTCGATGCCCTGCAGTACATCACGGCGCAGGCGCACCAGCTCAGCCTCGATGGACTCGGCCAGGGCGCGGCCTTCGGCGGTTAGGCTCAGGGCCTTGGCGCGACGGTCCAATGGGTCCTCGCTGCGGCACACCAGCCCGGCTTTGCACAGTTGGTCGAGCAGGCGCACCAGCGACGGGCTTTCGAGGCCGGCGGCCTGGGCCACCGCCACCTGATGCACGCCATCGCCCAGGCGCACGATCATCAGCAACGGTGCGGCGCAGGCCTCGGAGATGCCGTAGCTGGTCAACGCAGCGTGGCAGATGCGCCGCCAATGGCGAGCGGCAACCACCATGCCGCTGCTGACTTGCAGGCGCAGGAGATCAAGGGACATGAAAGGAACCAAGGATATTCATAGTTTGCTAACTATCAATATACGCCTGGCCCTCCCCCTGTCGTCAACAGGGGGCGACGGATAGCGTGGGTGAATTGTTGTTCATCTTGGGCCTTTGCGCCTTGATCAAATCCAGCTCAAATCCCTGTGGGGGCAACTGTCTTGCTCAATTTCTAAAAACTGGCGTATTACCTGTGGGAGCGGCCTTGCGCCGCGAAAGGGCCACACATGGGCTGCGTCTTCCCCCGAATTTGATGCAACGATCAAGGCTGTACCTGGTCTTCCAGCTTCATCGTCAGCGCCAGCGTGCTGCCCATCTGCACTGCCCGGTCGCGCCACTCCAGGTACCGCGCACTGTCGCGGCTGCTGAAGTGCACCGCCAGCTCCTCGGCAGCCTGCATCACCCCCGCCGCTGCCGCCAACTCAAGCCAATACAGCGCACCTTTGATATCGGCCTCCACGTACAGGCCATGCATCAGCCGGTAACCCACCTCGAACCGGCAGCGCGCTTCGCCCCGCTCGGCACCGCGCATAAACCATTGGTAGGCTTGCACCAGGTCGACCTGCCAGTCCAGGTCGCCATCGCACACTTCTTCTTCATACAAATCACCCAGCGCGGCGGCAGCATGCAACATGCCGCGGTCAAACGCCTGCCGATAACACTCGGCCGCCTGCACGTAGGAGGTCTCGATCCCTTTACCGAAGTAGTGCTGTTGGCCCAGGTTGAACCAGGCCGCGGCGTTGCCCTGCAAGGCTGCCATGCGCAGCAGGTGGCCGGCCAGCACGGTATCGGCACGCCAGTACTTGCCATTGAGCCAGATCCAGCCGAGGTCATTGAGCGCAGCCACGCTGCCTTGCAGCGCCTGGTGGCGCAGGTCGGCATACACCACCTGCAAATCACTGGCCTCATCCAGGCGGCTGACCAACAGCGACCGCTGGCTGGGCAACCCGACCCCGGCAAACAGCCGATGACGTCTCCCGGCAGGGGCTGGAGGAGCGATCACCCGCTCTGGCAGAAGACGGGCAAGCAGCGAATGGATATTGCTGGCAGCAGACATGTTCATCCTCATTGAACGACACACAATCCCAACCTTGGCTGTGATGAGGCGTGATTCTGCGTGACGTCACGACAAAACCTGTCGCGAACGATTCGGCACGAGGCAACCAAATGCGACTTCCTTGATCTGAGCAGGCTGTGGCCAATTGCCATGCCCCGCTCGTGCCGCCATCCTATTGCGGCAAGCCTAGACAAGGACGTTATCTTTTGCCGTTCGCCACCACTCGCGCCACCCTCAGCCGTCAGTGGGCGCTGCTGCGCCAACTGCCCAGCCGCTCCCCAGGCATCACCAGCGCCGAGCTGGTCTGGCGCCTGCGTGATGTGGGCTTCAATGTCAGCAAACGCACGGTTGAGCGCGACCTCAACGAGCTGTCGCTGATTTTTCCGCTGGAGCGCAATGACAAGAGCATACCGTTCGGCTGGCACTGGTCGTCGAGTGCCGTGGGTGAGCTGCGGGGCAATTTCGATCTGCTGACCTACCTGCGGGGTGACGCCTTGCAGCCGGTCCAGGGCGAGGGGATAGAGCTGGTGGCGCGGATTAATGACGCATTGGCGCGGCAGTTGCGCCAGACGCCATTGAGCACCGACATGCAGCTGACAGCGCTGAAACATGGGCATCGGCTGCGTGCCACGGTGAGCGATGGCTGGCCGTTGCGCTGGTGGCTGTTGAGCCAGGGGGATGGGGTGGTGGTGGAGCAACCGGAAGGGTTGCGCGAAGAAATTGGCAAGATGTTGAGCAATGCGGCGGCTCAATACCAGAATCCATGACCTGTACCGGCCTCTTCGCGGGCAAGCCCGCTCCCACAAGGTCATCACCAACCTTGAAAGTGGTGCGAAACCTGTGGGAGCGGGCTTGCCCGCGAAGAGGCCGGGGCAGGCTACCGGTTAGCGCTGCATCCCCCACCGCCGCACGGTCAGCCGCTCCAGGGTATTGAACACCAACCCCTCGACCAGTAAACCAATCAAAATCACTACCGCCAACCCGGCAAACACCTTGTCGGTGTACAACTCGTTGCGGTTCTGGAAGATGTACCAACCCAGCCCGCCCTTGCCGCTGCTGGCGCCAAACACCAGTTCGGCGGCGATCAAGGTGCGCCAGGCAAACGCCCAGCCGATCTTCAACCCCGACAGAATCGACGGCAAAGCCGCTGGTACCAGGATGTGCAGCACCAGGCGCAAGCCCTTCAGGCCATAGTTGCGGCCGGCCATGCGCAGGGTCTCGGACACACCAAGAAAGCCCGCATAGGTGTTCAGCGCCAGCGCCCACAGCACCGAGTGCACCAGCACGAAGATCAGGCTGTTGTCGCCCAGCCCGAACCACAGCAGCGCCAGCGGCAACAAGGCGATCGCCGGTAGCGGGTTGAACATCGAGGTCAAGGTGCCCAGCAGGTCACGACCGAGCTGGGTAGAGACCGCCAGGCTGGTCAAACCAAAGGCCAGCACAATGCCCAGCACGTAGCCCTTGAGCAAGATCACCAGCGACACGCCGACCTTGGCGGGCAGCTCGCCACTGAGCAGGCCGTCCCACAGCGCAGCGGAGGTTTGCAGAAAGCTCGGCAGCAGCAGGTCATTGCCCTGATAGCGGGCCACGGCCTCCCACAGCGCGGCGATCACCACCAGGATGACAGCCTTGCGCAGCCAGCCTTGTTGCCACAAACGCTGGGCGAGTGGCAGTTGGCGTTCCAGAGGCACACTGAGCAGTGGCTCCAGCTGCACCTCGTATTCCTGACGTACAGGGGTAGTGGTCATGGCGCAAGCTCCTGTCAGTAGGCGATACGGATATCGTTGAAGCCAAGGTCGTCGGCCTGCTCGGGCTCTGCCTCATCGAACAGCAAACGATGAATGCGCCGGGCACTGGCCTGGAAATCGGCGGCGCCCAGGCTGCCCAGATCGTACTGATGGCTGTGCACCTCGGCCCGCACTCGCCCTGGGTGGGGCGACAGCAGGAGGATGCGGTTACCGACCACCAGTGCCTCTTCGATGGAGTGGGTCACAAACAGCAAGGTGAAGCGCACCTCTTCCCACAGCAGCAGGAGTTCTTCCTGCATCTTGCGCCGGGTCAGCGCGTCCAGCGCGGCGAATGGCTCGTCCATCAGCAGGATCTTCGGCTGGGTAGCCAAGGCCCGGGCAATCGCCACGCGCGCCTTCATGCCACCCGACAGGGTGTGCGGATAGGCATCGGCAAACGCTGCTAGGCCGACCTTGTCCAAGTAGTGCAGCGCCCGTTCTTCGGCCTCGGCACGCTTGAGCTGGCCAGAAACCAGCAGCGGGAACATGACGTTCTGCTTCACCGTCTTCCACGGTGGTAACTGGTCGAACTCCTGGAACACCACGATGCGGTCAGGGCCTGGGCCTTTGACGGGCTGGCCCTGCAGCAGGATCTGCCCTTCCTGGGGGGTGATGAACCCGGCCACGGCCTTGAGCAAGGTGGACTTGCCGCAGCCCGAAGGCCCCAGCAAGACGAAACGGTCGGCGCGATCGACTTCGAAGCTGACCTGGTGGGTGGCCCGCACCACGCGTTGTGCGGTGCGGTATTCGAGGCTGAGGTTGTCCACCTTGAGTAACGGTGGCGTGGCGACACGGCTCAGGTTGCTGGCCGCGTGGCCTGGCAATGGGGCGGTCATGATCGATCAGCTCCCCTGCAGCGGGCGTTCATCCTGGAAGAAATAATCCTTCCACGACGCCGGCTTGTGCTTGATGGCGCCAACCCGATACAGGAAATCCGCCAGCTTGTAGGTGTTTTTCGGCGTTACGGTGAACTCGTACTGCGGGTTGTCGATCAGCTTGATCAGCGTGTCGCGGTCGATCTTGGCCTTGGTCACGCGGATGTAGGTATCGGCGGCGGCAGCCTTGTCCTTCTGCGCGAAATCCGCAGCCTCGGCCAGGGCGTCGACAAAGGCCTTGTAGGTCTTGGGGTTGTCCTTGCGGAATTTTTCGGTGGCAAACAGCAGGGTCGGCGAGTTAGGGCCCAGCAGGTCGTAGCTGTTGAGCACTACATGCACGTCTTTGTTGGCCAACGCCTGGTCCTGGAACGGCGGGTTGGAGAAGTGCCCGTTGAGCTCGGTGCCGCCGGCTATCAGCGCAGCCGTAGCATCGGGGTGCGGTACGGCCAGGGTGTACTTGTCGAGGCGGTTGTATTCCTTGTCGCCCCACTGCTGGGCAGCGGCGTACTGCAGGAACCGCGACTGCACAGAGACGCCGACTGCCGGTACGGCGATGCGGTCCTTCTCGGAAATATCAGCGATGGTCTTCACGTTGGGGTTGCTGCTGACCAGGTAGTACGGGAAGTTGCCAAGCGAGGCGACAGCCTTGACGTTCTGCCGGCCCTTGGTGCGGTCCCAGACGGTCAACAGTGGGCCAACGCCAGCACCGGCGATGTCCACCGAGCCAGACAGCAGCGCGTCATTGATGGCCGCACCGCCAGAAAGCTGAGCCCAATCGACTTTGATGTCGATGCCCTGCTCCTTGCCGTGTTTCTCGATCAGGTGCTGGTCACGTACCACGTTCAGCAACAGATAAACGATGCCGAACTGCTCGGCGATACGGATCTCGCCTTCGGCCTGGGCCACTGCAGGGGCTGCCAGGCTGCCGACGACCAGGCTCGCGCCCAGGCCGATGCTTGCCGCCAGGCGGCTGATGGATTTGCGCATGATGTGTTTCCTCAGTCGTCAGAACGGGGCATCGCCCTGGATGGTGGTGCGATAGAGCTTGCGCCGCAGGTGCGCGGGGCAGCCGGTGGCCAGGTGGATCAGCGAACGGTTGTCCCAGAACACCAGGTCGTGGGGCTGCCACTGATGGCGGTAGATGTTCTGCTCAAGCACGCTCAGGGCATACAGCTGTTGCAGCACATCGCGGCTTTCATCGTCCGGCAGGCCGACGATACGGGTGGTGAAACCTTCACTGACGAACAGCGCCTTGCGGCCGTTTTCCGGGTGGGTGCGTACCACCGGGTGGATGACTTCCTGCACCTGGGCCAACTGCTCGGCGCTGAGGGTCGGGCGCCAGTTGCCTTCGAACTTGGTTTCGGCGTAACGGGCCGTGTAGGAGTGAGCCGCGTCCCGGCCCTCAACCACCTTGCGCAGGGCTTCGGGTACGGCGTCCCAGGCTTTGTGCATGTCGGCAAACAGGGTGTCGCCGCCCTCGCTGGGCAGCTCCTGGGCATGGAGCATCGAACCCAGGCTGGGGAGTGCTTTGTACGACAGGTCCGAATGCCAGAACTTGCCCGCATCCCCAAGGCCGACGTTGCGGCCGTCTTCGACGATGTTGGATACGATCAAAATCTCGGGGTGCCCGGTCAGCAGAAACTGTTTGAGCACATGGATCTGCAGCTCGCCAAATCGGCGGCTGAAGCTGATCTGTTGATCTGGGGTGATGCGCTGGTCGCGGAACACCAGTACATGGTGATCGAGGTGGGCGCGGTGAATACGGGTGAAATCCTCGGCGTTGACCGGCTTGGTCAGGTCCAGGCCGATGATCTCGGCGCCGACGGCACCAGAGAATGGGCGGATTTCAAAGCTTTGCGGCTGGGCGCTGTCGATGGACGACAAGGCGTTCGAGGCGGCGGACATGGTTCACTCCCACGCAGTGCGCGACGTCAAAGGCGCGCAACGATCAGAAACGCACGGGGATTTCCCGTGTGGGTTCAAGTCGTGCGGCGCATCGATTGGTCGACGGGTACGCAGTGGGAATGACTATAAAGTCATAAGCAGGATATTTTAAATACCTTTAAAGAATAACCATATCACCGTGGAACGGGGCTGATCCGCCGTCAGATCAACCCACCCTGCTCTTCTTCATCAATCAGGTTGTTCAGGCTGCCCAGCGCCCTGCGCGCCTTGGAACGGTTAAGCAGCTTGGCCTGTGCCCCGGCAGGCAGGTCGGTGATGCTGAAGACGCCCTTGGCGGTCAGCACATCGATCAAGTCCTCAAGCACACGGATCATGTCCAGATCGCTTTGCTTGAGCTGCTTGAGGCTGTTTTCCACCTCGTCATCGCCAAACCATTCCTGGATTTCGGCGTTGTCGGCGGGGAGTATTTCGCTGAACCCCTCATATGAAGCTGCTTCTACCCGCAGCAACTGGCCGGTGGCGTCGCGTTGCACGTAGAACATGGCGGTGTCCCTCGTCACGTTGGTTCCTTGTTGGTAGACAGCAGCATAGGCAAAGATTTCCGGGCACGCAGGCCCGGCGCAGGAGTATGCGCTGTCACGGGAAGGCAGGAAAGAGCCGGCCCCCACCCGTACGGTCATTTCGACCGCACGGGTGGGGTGGGCATCAGCTGTCTTTGTTATCGATACGGATGGTCGGGTCGCCACCGCTGATCAACGAGTTGATCGAGGTATTGGACCAGTTGACCCCTTCCAGCTTGATCGTCACATCGGCGTTGGCCAGGCCACCTGTGGCGTTGAGCTTGCCCTCGCTGCTGACCTGCAGCGTCGAGGAGCCGTCCACCGTGGTGATCTTCAGGTAGTTGTCGATGGTGCTGCCCTTCTCGAACTGAAGCAGATCCTTCAGGTCGATACGGTCACCTTCGGCCACCTTGAAGTCCTTGATCACGTCGTTGCCGACATCGCCCGACTTCCACACGAAGGTGTCGGCACCGCTACCGCCGATCAGGATGTCGTCGCCCTGGCCACCGATAAGGATGTCCTTGCCGCTACCGCCCAGCAGGATGTCGTTACCTTTGCCACCATCGAGGGTGTCATCGCCACCTTGGCCGAAGAGGATGTCGTTGCCATTGCCGCCCGACAAGAAGTCCTTGCCGTCGTTGGCACCGGAGATATCGAACTCGGTGTAGTGCTCGGTGATGTACTGGTGGACATTGCTGGTGGTGACCGCACTGGCCTCGACGCCGCTCTTCTGCGCAACGTACGCCTGCAGGGCCTGGTAGCCCTCGCTGACGACACCGTTGAGGGAGATCAGGTCACCGAAGATGATGTCGTTGCCATTGCCGCCATCGACCTTGTCGGCGCCTGGCAGGGTCGCCTCGGAGTGCCCGAGGATCGCGCTGGCCAGGTTGGATGGGTCGATATTGGCCTGCGGTTTGCCGGCACTGTCGTATGGCTTCAGGTCAGTCAGGCTGACATCGCTATTCAAACCAATTGCCTGGACCTTGCTTACGCCATTAGGCCCGCCCAACAGGGCGAAGCTGGCAGACGTGTTGTTCGCCGAATCCGCGTAGTTCCAGGAATCGGCATAACCGGTACCGCCCAGGCCGGAGAACTCGTAGGTGCCATCCCCTTGCGCATGAATCGTCCCGATAGTGCGGGTGGAATCAAGCACCAGGTTGCCCCAACGGTTTTCTGAGTAGGTCAGCACTTTGAGGGTGCCTTCGCTATTGATTTCAACTTTGTGCGTTGCGTCGGCCCAGACACTGAAGGTGTCACCCACCTTGTAGTTGTTGACGTTGACCACGTCATCCAGGTACTTGCCGCCGCTCCACAGGCGGTAGTTGGTCGTCTCATTGGCCTGGTAATAGGTCGGCTTACCGTCGGTGATGAAGTAGGTCAGGTTGTCCGCGCCGCTGTTACCGGTAGCCATGGTGCTCTTGAAGAAGTTGGCCGTGGTCTTGAACACATCCTCATAGTTGGTACCACCGCCGTAGCTTGAGCCACCCACCATCGAGTCCAGCACCGCCTGAAGCTTGGTCAGTGCGTCGGAATCGGCAAGATTGACCGCCACGTTCTTTTTTACCTGGGTGTCGAAGTCGGCGATGAAGATATTCACCGTCCCCGAGGTATCGGAACCCAGGCTGGCTTTCAGCGTCTGGAACACCGAAGCCAACTGGGCCTTGGCCGCCGCGACGGACTGGGTGCTCATACTGCCCGAGCTGTCGACCATGAAGGCAATGTTGTAGTTCTTGCCCGCAACCACGTTCAGGCCAGCCACGTCGGCGACGATGATGTCGTTGCCTTCGCTGCCATTGATGGTGTCATCGCCCGAGGTACCCACTGTTGCCTTGTAGTTGGCGGCGTAGACAGTGACCGGAATCTTGCCGGTGATGCTGTCCGAGCCGCCGAGGCTTTCGGTGGCGGTCGAGGTAACGGTGATGTCGAACGAGCCTTTGTAGTAGGCAGGCGGCGTCAGTGTCAGGCCGCTGAGTTTCCAGCCTGTCACATCAACCGGCGTACCGCCGACAGTCACGGTGTGGCCCGCACCATCGCTCAGCACAGTCCCTTTCGGAATGCCGCTGAGGGTCACGTTCAAGGTTTCGGAACCATCGGTGTCGGTCAGGCCGGTGCTGATACCGACCAGCTTGACCGAACCACCTTCTGGCCCTTCGTTGAGCTTGTAGCCGTCGTAGTAACTCTGGCCGTTGACGGTGTGCAGATCGGACACGCCCAGGCCAGCGTTGGCCATCTCGGTCACGTTCTGGTACATCGGGATGTTGCTGCTGCTCAGGTCGGTGGCCGCACCGGAGCCCACCTGGATGTTCAGGTCATAGCTACCTGGGCCAGACTGGTTGGCGTGGTAGACCTCGATCGGGTAGTAGCCGCTGGACGTTGGGGTGAAGGTGCCGGAAATCTGGCCACCTGCGCCCCAGGTCGCCGTGACCACGGTCTTGCCACCAATGGTGACCACCATGCTGTCATCGGCGATGCCGCTGAAGGTGTAGGTTTTGCCGGCTTCCAGGAAGAGCAGGCCCGAGGTTTTCGAACCGCTGCCAGCGGTAACGCTGCCATCGGACT
The DNA here is from genome assembly GCF_058745025.1 of Pseudomonas sp. E1MeOHC2. Lineage (NCBI taxonomy): Bacteria > Pseudomonadati > Pseudomonadota > Gammaproteobacteria > Pseudomonadales > Pseudomonadaceae > Pseudomonas > Pseudomonas sp. E1MeOHC2. Next base: position 2,570,534 of record NZ_CP196675.1, on the reverse strand, counting down.
GCACGTTGGTAGTGGTGGCGCTGGAGGTGGCATTGCCGGAGTTGGCAAAGACAGTCTTCAGCTCTTCGCCAGTAATGCCATTACCACCGGTACCCAGGTTTTTCAGGGTGCTCCAGACTTCCTTGGTCAGGCCTTTGGACTCGACGTCGGTGCTGCCGATCGTCAGGGTCGGTTTGTCGGCCACTGGGCTGATGTCGACCTTCATGGTCACTTCGCTGCCCAGGTTGGTGCCATCGTTCGGCTTGTACTTGAACTGCGCGTAGTCAGCCTGCTTGTTGCCGACACCGGAACCGCCATAGCCATCGGTACCCGACTCGTTCGCCTTCGGTACGAACTTGAGGTAGTTGCTGGTGATGTCGGCCTGGCTGACGACCTGCCCCGCGTTCACATCGACCCACGCGGTGCCGTTGTAGAACTTCAGGCTACCGTCGACCGGCAGGGACGTGATGGTCACGAACAAGCCGGTGTTGCCATCGGCATCGGTGACCTTGAAGTCATTCCAGGTGAACAGGTAGTCGGTGTCTTCCACGCCTTTGACCGCACCGCCCGTCGAGACCGGCAGGTGGTCGTTGTCGAGGATGTTGGTAGTAACGCTCGACTTGCTGCTATCGACCTGCAGGTTCTCGAAGTTACCACCGGTGGCGGTGCCGATCGTCACGGTGAAGTTTTCGGTATCTTCAACCAGCTTGTCGTCGATGGTCTTGATATCGAAGGTGAAACTGCTGCTGTTGGCCGGGATCTTCACGGTGGTGACTGCGGTGTAATCCTGGCCGTTGGCGGTGCCGCTGTAGGTCAGAGTTACGGTGACTTCCGCCTTCGACGGGTTGCTCAGGGTCAGGGTGTATTTCCCGGTTTCACCTTCGGTCAACGAGGTGGTGCCGGTGATACCGATTGTGGTGACATCGCCCTGGTTGCCAGTGCCTGGGGTGCCGACACCCGGCTCGTCGTTGACCGTGGTGGTGGCCGGGGTCTTGTCGAGGGTCAGGTTCTCGAACTTGCTGGCACCTGCACCGCCTACCGATTGCAGGGTCTGGCTGACCGAAGTCTGGCCGATGTAGACGTTATCCGGCGCAGCGACGGTGGCCGTACCGACGGTGCCGTTGGCCGGCACGTTGATGACGGTCTTGCCATCGCTCAGCGTGAAGGTCAGCGCGCCGTGGTTGTTGACCGGCAGGCCATCTTTGCTGGTCAGGGTCACGGTGTAGACAATCGAGCCGCCTTCGGTAACCGACTCGGTTGCCGTCAGCTTGGCGATGACTTCGTTCGAGGTGTCCTTGATGTCCACCGAGGCCGAAGGCTTGGTGACCACCAGGTTTTCGAACTGACGGCCATCCGGCACGCTGGTGCCGGTGATGCTGACCGTCAGCGAACCGGCATCGACGTACACGTCTTCGCCTTGGGCGTCGTGGGTGAAGATGGCCGAGGTTTCGCCCTTCTTGATCACTACCGACTTGCCTTCGCTCAGCTGCACGGTCAGGTCCTGGTCCAGGGCCTGTTTGATGCTGACGGTGAAGGTCGGTTTCTCGTTCTCGAAGACCGAAGTCTGGTTGGCAACGATGCTCAGTTCGACCTTGTCGCCCTGGTTGTTGGTGCCTGGGGTCCCTACGCCTGGCTCGTCGGTCACAGCAGTGCTGACCGGGGTCTTGTCCAGGACCAGGTTTTCGAACTTGCCGACATCGGTGCCGTCGACGGTGGCGATCGACTTGATCACTGGATCGTTGGTGCCGGTGTAGACGTTGTCCGGAGCCGTCACGGTGGTGAAACCGGTAGTGCTATTGGCCGGCACAGTGATGACAGTGGTGCCGTCGCTCAGCGTGAAGGTCAGTGCCGAGTGTTTATCAATCGGCAGACCGTCTTTGTTGGTCAGGGTGATGGTGTAAGTGATCACACCACCTTCGGTGACCGAAGGGGTGGCGGTCAGCTTGGCCACCACGTCGTCGGTGGTGTCGGTGACTTTGACCGACGCCGCATCGCCCAACTGCAGGTTCTCGAAGGCACGGCCGTCAACATCGACGGCGGACTTGATGCCCAGCTCGATTTCACCGGCGTCTTTGTAGACGTCGTCGCCCTGCGCGTCGTGGGTGTACGGCGCGCTGCTGGTTTCGCCAGCTTTGATCGTCACAACCGCGTTGTTGCTCAGGGTCACAACCAGATCGTGAGCCAGAGCGGTGTTGATGTGAACGGTGAAGGTCGGTTTGACGTTCTCGGCCACCGAGACCTGATCAGCGGTGATGGTGACCTTGACCAGATCGCCTTCGTTGCCAGTCCCTGGAGTGCCCGAGCCAGGCTCGTCGGTCACTGCGGTGCTGACCGGGGTCTTGTCCAGAACCAGGTTTTCGAACTTGCCGACATCGGGGCCGTCGACGGTGGCGATCGATTTGATCACTGGGTCGTTGGTGCCGGTGTAGACGTTGTCCGGGGCAGTCACCGTAGTGAAACCGGTGGTGCTGTTGGCCGGCACGGTGATGACAGTGGTGCCATCACTCAAGGTGAAGGTCAGCGCCGAATGCTTGTCGATCGGCAAGCCATCTTTGTTGGTCAGGGTGATGGTGTAAGTGATCACACCGCCTTCGGTGACCGAAGGGGTGGCGGTCAGCTTGGCCACCACGTCGTCGGTGGTGTCGGTGACTTTGACCGACGCCGCATCGCCCAACTGCAGGTTCTCGAAGGCACGGCCGTCAACATCGACGGCGGACTTGATGCCCAGCTCGATTTCACCGGCGTCTTTGTAGACGTCGTCGCCCTGCGCGTCGTGGGTGTACGGCGCGCTGCTGGTTTCGCCAGCTTTGATCGTCACAACCGCGTTGTTGCTCAGGGTCACAACCAGATCGTGAGCCAGAGCGGTGTTGATGTGAACGGTGAAGGTCGGTTTGACGTTCTCGGCCACCGAGACCTGATCAGCGGTGATGGTGACCTTGACCAGATCGCCTTCGTTGCCAGTCCCTGGAGTGCCCGAGCCAGGCTCGTCGGTCACTGCGGTGCTGACCGGGGTCTTGTCCAGAACCAGGTTTTCGAACTTGCCGACATCGGGGCCGTCGACGGTGGCGATCGATTTGATCACTGGGTCGTTGGTGCCGGTGTAGACGTTGTCCGGGGCAGTCACCGTAGTGAAACCGGTGGTGCTGTTGGCCGGCACGGTGATGACAGTGGTGCCATCACTCAAGGTGAAGGTCAGCGCCGAATGCTTGTCGATCGGCAAGCCATCTTTGTTGGTCAGGGTGATGGTGTAAGTGATCACACCGCCTTCGGTGACCGAAGGGGTGGCGGTCAGCTTGGCCACCACGTCGTCGGTGGTGTCGGTGACTTTGACCGACGCCGCGTCGCCCAGCTGCAGGTTCTCGAAGGCACGGCCGTCAACATCGACGGCGGACTTGATACCCAGCTCGATTTCGCCAGCGTCTTTGTAGACGTCGTCGCCCTGCGCGTCGTGGGTATACGGTGCGCTAGTTTCACCGGCCTTGATGGTGACGGTGGCGTTGTTGCTCAGGGTCACGACCAGGTCGTGGGCCAGAGCAGTGTTGATGTGGACGGTGAAGGTCGGTTTGACGTTTTCAGCCACCGACACCTGGTCAGCCGTGATGGTGACCTTGACCAGATCACCTTCGTTGCCCGTGCCCGGAGTACCCGAACCAGGCTCATCGGTCACAGCAGTGCTGACCGGCGTCTTGTCCAGGACCAGGTTTTCGAACTTGCCAACATCGGCGCCGTCAACGGTGGCGATCGATTTGATCACCGGGTCGTTGGTGCCGGTGTAGACGTTGTCCGGGGCAGTCACCGTAGTGAAACCGCTGGTGCTGTTGGCCGGGACGGTGATGACGGTGGTGCCGTCGCTCAAAGTGAAGGTCAGCGCCGAATGCTTGTCGATCGGCAGACCATCTTTGTTGGTCAGGGTGATGGTGTAAGTGATCACACCGCCTTCAGTGACCGAAGGTGTAGCGGTCAGCTTGGCCACCACATCATCGGTGGTATCGGTGACTTTGACCGACGCCGCGTCGCCCAGCTGCAGGTTCTCGAAGGCACGGCCATCCACATCGACGGCGGACTTGATACCCAGCTCGATTTCGCCAGCGTCTTTGTAGACGTCGTCGCCCTGCGCGTCGTGGGTATACGGTGCGCTAGTTTCACCGGCCTTGATGGTGACGGTGGCGTTGTTGCTCAGGGTCACGACCAGGTCGTGGGCCAGAGCGGTGTTGATGTGGACGGTGAACGTTGGTTTGACGTTCTCAGCCACCGACACTTGGTCAGCGGTGATGGTGACCTTGACCAGATCGCCTTCGTTGCCAGTCCCTGGAGTGCCCGAGCCAGGCTCGTCGGTCACAGCAGTGCTGACCGGGGTCTTGTCCAGAACCAGGTTTTCGAACTTGCCAACATCGGCGCCGTCAACGGTGGCGATCGATTTGATCACCGGGTCGTTGGTGCCGGTGTAGACGTTGTCCGGAGCCGTCACGGTGGTGAAACCGGTAGTGCTGTTAGCCGGCACGGTAATGACGGTGGTGCCGTCGCTCAGGGTGAAGGTCAGCGCCGAGTGTTTATCAATCGGCAGACCGTCTTTGTTGGTCAGGGTGATGGTGTAAGTGATCACACCGCCTTCAGTGACCGAAGGTGTAGCGGTCAGCTTGGCCACCACATCATCGGTGGTATCGGTGACTTTGACCGACGCCGCGTCGCCCAGCTGCAGGTTCTCGAAGGCACGGCCATCCACATCGACGGCGGACTTGATACCCAGCTCGATTTCACCGGCATCTTTGTAGACGTCATCGCCCTGCGCGTCATGGGTGTATGGCGCGCTGGTTTCGCCAGCTTTGATGGTGACGGTAGCGTTGTTGCTCAGGGTCACGACCAAGTCGTGGGCCAGAGCAGTGTTGATGTGGACGGTGAACGTCGGTTTGACGTTCTCAGCCACCGACACTTGGTCAGCCGTGATGGTGACCTTGACCAGATCGCCTTCGTTGCCAGTCCCTGGAGTGCCCGAGCCAGGCTCGTCGGTCACTGCGGTGCTGACCGGGGTCTTGTCCAGAACCAGGTTCTCGAACTTGCCAACATCGGCGCCGTCGACGGTGGCGATCGACTTGATCACTGGATCGTTGGTGCCGGTGTAGACGTTGTCCGGAGCCGTCACGGTGGTGAAACCGGTAGTGCTGTTAGCCGGCACGGTGATGACGGTGGTGCCGTCGCTCAGGGTGAAGGTCAGCGCCGAGTGTTTATCAATCGGCAGACCGTCTTTGTTGGTCAGGGTGATGGTGTAAGTGATCACACCGCCTTCAGTGACCGAAGGTGTAGCGGTCAGCTTGGCCACCACATCATCGGTGGTATCGGTGACTTTGACCGACGCCGCGTCACCCAGCTGCAAGTTCTCGAAGGCACGGCCGTCGATGTCTGCTGCCGACTTAATGCCCAGCTCGATTTCGCCAGCGTCTTTGTAGACGTCGTCGCCCTGCGCGTCATGGGTGTATGGCGCGCTGGTTTCACCGGCCTTGATGGTGACAGTGGCGTTGTTGCTCAGGGTCACCACCAGGTCGTGGGCCAGAGCAGTGTTGATGTGGACGGTGAAGGTCGGTTTGACGTTTTCAGCCACCGACACTTGGTCAGCGGTGATGGTGACCTTGACCAGATCACCTTCGTTGCCCGTGCCCGGAGTACCCGAACCAGGCTCGTCGGTCACTGCGGTGCTGACCGGGGTCTTGTCCAGAACCAGGTTCTCGAACTTGCCAACATCGGCGCCGTCGACGGTGGCGATCGATTTGATCACTGGGTCGTTGGTGCCGGTGTAGACGTTGTCCGGGGCAGTCACCGTAGTGAAACCGGTGGTGCTGTTGGCCGGCACGGTGATGACAGTGGTGCCGTCGCTCAGCGTGAAGGTCAGTGCCGAGTGCTTGTCGATCGGCAGACCATCTTTGTTGGTCAGGGTGATGGTGTAAGTGATCACACCACCTTCGGTAACCGAAGGCGTCGCGGTCAGCTTGGCCACCACGTCGTCGGTGGTGTCGGTGACTTTGACCGACGCCGCATCGCCCAACTGCAGGTTCTCGAAGGCACGGCCATCCACATCGACGGCGGACTTGATACCCAGCTCGATTTCGCCAGCGTCTTTGTAGACGTCATCGCCCTGCGCGTCGTGGGTGTATGGCGCGCTGGTTTCACCGGCCTTGATGGTCACAACCGCGTTGTTGCTCAGGGTCACGACCAAGTCGTGGGCCAGAGCAGTGTTGATGTGGACGGTGAACGTCGGTTTGACGTTCTCAGCCACCGACACTTGGTCAGCCGTGATGGTGACCTTGACCAGATCGCCTTCGTTGCCAGTCCCTGGAGTGCCCGAGCCAGGCTCGTCGGTCACTGCGGTGCTGACCGGGGTCTTGTCCAGAACCAGGTTCTCGAACTTGCCAACATCGGCGCCGTCGACGGTGGCGATCGACTTGATCACTGGATCGTTGGTGCCGGTGTAGACGTTGTCCGGAGCCGTCACGGTGGTGAAACCGGTAGTGCTGTTAGCCGGCACGGTGATGACGGTGGTGCCGTCGCTCAGGGTGAAGGTCAGCGCCGAGTGTTTATCAATCGGCAGACCGTCTTTGTTGGTCAGGGTGATGGTGTAAGTGATCACACCGCCTTCAGTGACCGAAGGTGTAGCGGTCAGCTTGGCCACCACATCATCGGTGGTATCGGTGACTTTGACCGACGCCGCGTCACCCAGCTGCAAGTTCTCGAAGGCACGGCCGTCGATGTCTGCTGCCGACTTAATGCCCAGCTCGATTTCGCCAGCGTCTTTGTAGACGTCGTCGCCCTGCGCGTCATGGGTGTATGGCGCGCTGGTTTCACCGGCCTTGATGGTGACAGTGGCGTTGTTGCTCAGGGTCACCACCAGGTCGTGGGCCAGAGCAGTGTTGATGTGGACGGTGAAGGTCGGTTTGACGTTTTCAGCCACCGACACTTGGTCAGCGGTGATGGTGACCTTGACCAGATCACCTTCGTTGCCCGTGCCCGGAGTACCCGAACCAGGCTCGTCGGTCACTGCGGTGCTGACCGGGGTCTTGTCCAGAACCAGGTTCTCGAACTTGCCAACATCGGCGCCGTCGACGGTGGCGATCGATTTGATCACTGGGTCGTTGGTGCCGGTGTAGACGTTGTCCGGGGCAGTCACCGTAGTGAAACCGGTGGTGCTGTTGGCCGGCACGGTGATGACAGTGGTGCCGTCGCTCAGCGTGAAGGTCAGTGCCGAGTGCTTGTCGATCGGCAGACCATCTTTGTTGGTCAGGGTGATGGTGTAAGTGATCACACCACCTTCGGTAACCGAAGGCGTCGCGGTCAGCTTGGCCACCACGTCGTCGGTGGTGTCGGTGACTTTGACCGACGCCGCATCGCCCAACTGCAGGTTCTCGAAGGCACGGCCATCCACATCGACGGCGGACTTGATACCCAGCTCGATTTCGCCAGCGTCTTTGTAGACGTCGTCGCCCTGCGCGTCGTGGGTATACGGTGCGCTAGTTTCACCGGCCTTGATGGTGACGGTGGCGTTGTTGCTCAGGGTCACGACCAGGTCGTGAGCCAGAGCGGTGTTGATGTGGACGGTGAACGTTGGTTTGACGTTCTCAGCCACCGACACTTGGTCAGCGGTGATGGTGACCTTGACCAGATCGCCTTCGTTGCCAGTCCCTGGAGTGCCCGAGCCAGGCTCGTCGGTCACAGCGGTGCTGACCGGGGTCTTGTCCAGAACCAGGTTCTCGAACTTACCGACATCAGCGCCATCAACGGTGGCGATCGACTTGATCACCGGGTCGTTGGTGCCGGTGTAGACGTTGTCCGGGGCCGTCACGGTGATGAAACCGCTGGTGCTGTTGGCCGGGACGGTGATGACGGTGGTGCCGTCGCTCAAAGTGAAGGTCAGCGCCGAATGCTTGTCGATCGGCAGACCATCTTTGTTGGTCAGGGTGATGGTGTAGGTGATCACACCCCCTTCGGTAACCGAAGGCGTAGCGGTCAGCTTGGCCACCACGTCATCGGTGGTATCGGTGACTTTGACCGACGCCGCATCGCCGAGCTGCAGGTTTTCGAAGGCACGGCCATCCACATCGACGGCGGACTTGATACCCAGCTCGATTTCACCGGCGTCTTTGTAAACGTCATCGCCCTGTGCGTCATGGGTGTACGGCGCGCTAGTTTCGCCAGCTTTGATCGTCACAACCGCGTTGTTGCTCAAGGTCACGACCAGGTCGTGAGCCAGGGCAGTGTTGATGTGAACGGTGAAGGTCGGTTTGACGTTTTCCGCGACCGACACTTGGTCAGCCGTGATGGTGACCTTAACCAGATCGCCTTCGTTGCCCGGAGTACCCGGTTCGTCGGTCACAGCGGTGCTGACCGGGGTCTTATCCAGAACCAGGTTTTCGAACTTCCACGCGTCAGCGCCGCTGACATCGGCGATCGACTTGACCACAGGGTCGTTGGCACCGACGTAGACGTTGTCCGGGGCAGTCACCGTGGTGAAACCGGTAGTGCTGTTGGCCGGGACAGTGATGACGGTGGTGCCGTCACTCAGGGTGAAATACAACGGCGCGTGGTTGTCGATCGGCAGACCATCTTTGTTGGTCAGCGTAATGGTGTAGGTGATCTCACCGCCTTCGGTGACCGAAGGGGTCGCGGTCAGCTTGGCGATCACGTCGTCGGTGGTGTCGGTGACTTTGACCGACGCCGCATCGCCCAGCTGCAGGTTCTCGAAGGCACGACCGTCAACATCGACGGCGGACTTGATACCCAGCTCGATTTCACCGGCGTCTTTGTAGACGTCGTCACCTTGCGCGTCGTGGATGTACGGTGCGCTGCTGGTTTCGCCAGCTTTGATCGTCACAACCGCGTTGTTGCTCAGGGTTACGACCAAGTCGTGAGCCAAGGCAGTATTGATGTGAACGGTGAAGGTCGGTTTGACGTTTTCCGCGACCGACACTTGGTCAGCCGTGATGGTGACTTTGACCAGATCGCCTTCGTTGCCTGGAGTACCTGGCTCGTCGGTCACAGCGGTGCTGACCGGGGTCTTGTCCAGGACCAGGTTTTCGAACTTCCACGCGTCAGCGCCGCTGACATCGGCGATCGACTTGACCACAGGGTCGTTGGCACCGACGTAAACGTTGTCCGGAGCCGTCACGGTGGTGAAACCAGTGGTGCTATTGGCCGGCACCGTGATGACGGTGGTGCCGTCACTCAGGGTGAAATACAACGGCGCGTGGTTGTCGATCGGCAAGCCGTCTTTGTTGGTCAAGGTGATGGTGTAAGTGATCTCACCGCCTTCGGTGACCGAAGGTGTAGCAGTCAGCTTGGCCACCACGTCGTCGGTGGTGTCAGTGACTTTGACCGAGGCTTCATGACCCAACTGCAGGTTTTCGAAGGCACGGCCGTCGATGTCTGCTGCCGACTTGATGCCCAGGGTGATTTCACCGGCATCTTGGTAAACGTCGTCGCCTTGTGCGTCGTGAGTGTACGGTTCGCTGCTGGTTTCACCGGCTTTGATGGTCACAACCGCGTTGTTGCTCAGGGTCACGACCAGGTCGTGGGCCAGCGCGGTGTTGATGTGGACGGTGAAGGTCGGTTTGACGTTCTCGGCAACCGAAACCTGGTCAGCGGTAATGGTGACTTTGACCACGTCGCCTTCGTTGCCCGGAGTGCCTGGCTCGTCGGTCACAGCGGTGCTGACCGGGGTCTTGTCCAGGACCAGGTTTTCGAACTTCCACGCGTCAGCGCCGCTGACATCGGCGATCGACTTGACCACAGGGTCGTTGGCACCGACGTAAACGTTGTCCGGGGCAGTCACGGTGGTGAAACCAGTGGTGCTATTGGCCGGCACCGTGATGACGGTGGTGCCGTCACTCAGGGTGAAATACAACGGCGCGTGGTTGTCGATCGGCAAGCCGTCTTTGTTGGTCAGGGTGATGGTGTAGGTGATCTCGCCGCCTTCGGTGACCGAAGGTGTCGCGGTCAGCTTGGCGATCACGTCGTCGGTGGTATCGGTGACTTTGACCGACGCCGCGTCGCCTAACTGCAGGTTCTCGAAGGCACGGCCGTCAACATCGACGGCGGACTTGATGCCCAGCTCGATTTCACCGGCGTCTTTGTAGACGTCATCGCCCTGCGCGTCATGGGTGTACGGCGCGCTGCTGGTTTCGCCAGCTTTGATCGTCACAACCGCGTTGTTGCTCAGGGTCACAACCAGGTCGTGAGCCAAGGCAGTATTGATGTGAACGGTGAAGGTCGGTTTGACGTTCTCGGCGACCGAAACCTGGTCGGCCGTGATGGTGACCTTGACCAGATCGCCTTCGTTGCCCGGAGTACCCGGTTCGTCGGTCACAGCAGTGCTGACCGGCGTTTTGTCCAGAACCAGGTTCTCGAACTTGCCGACATCGGCCCCGTCGACGGTGGCGATCGATTTGATCACCGGGTCGTTGGTGCCGGTGTAGACGTTGTCCGGCGCAGTCACGGTAGTGAAACCAGTGGTGCTGTTAGCCGGGACGGTGATGACGGTGGTGCCGTCGCTCAGCGTGAACGTCAGTGCCGAGTGCTTATCGATCGGCAGACCGTCTTTGTTGGTCAAGGTGATGGTGTACGTGATCGCACCACCTTCGGTGACCGAAGGGGTGGCGGTCAGCTTGGCCACCACGTCGTCGGTAGTGTCGGTGACTTTGACCGACGCCGCATCGCCCAACTGCAGGTTCTCGAAGGCACGGCCGTCAACATCGACGGCGGACTTGATACCCAGCTCGATTTCGCCAGCGTCTTTGTAGACGTCGTCGCCCTGCGCGTCGTGGGTGTACGGTGCGCTGGTTTCACCGGCCTTGATGGTGACGGTGGCGTTGTTGCTCAGGGTCACGACCAAGTCGTGGGCCAGAGCAGTGTTGATGTGGACGGTGAACGTCGGTTTGACGTTCTCAGCCACCGACACTTGGTCAGCCGTGATGGTGACCTTGACCAGATCGCCTTCGTTGCCAGTCCCTGGAGTGCCCGAACCAGGCTCATCGGTCACAGCAGTGCTGACCGGCGTCTTGTCCAGAACCAGGTTCTCGAACTTGCCGACATCGGCGCCATCGACGGTGGCGATCGACTTGATCACTGGGTCGTTGGTGCCGGTGTAGACGTTGTCCGGGGCAGTCACGGTGGTGAAACCGGTAGTGCTGTTAGCCGGGACAGTGATGACGGTGGTGCCGTCGCTCAAGGTGAAGGTCAGCGCCGAATGCTTGTCGATCGGCAGACCGTCTTTGTTAGTCAGGGTGATGGTGTAAGTGATCACACCACCTTCGGTGACCGAAGGGGTGGCGGTCAGCTTGGCCACCACGTCGTCGGTAGTGTCGGTGACTTTGACCGAGGCGGCATCGCCGAGCTGCAGGTTTTCGAAGGCACGACCGTCAACATCGACGGCGGACTTGATACCCAGCTCGATTTCGCCAGCGTCTTTGTAGACGTCGTCGCCCTGCGCGTCGTGGGTGTACGGTGCGCTGGTTTCACCAGCTTTGATGGTGACGGTGGCGTTGTTGCTCAGGGTCACGACCAGGTCGTGGGCCAGAGCGGTATTGATGTGAACGGTGAAGGTCGGTTTGACGTTCTCAGCGACCGACACTTGGTCAGCGGTGATGGTGACTTTGACCAGATCACCTTCGTTGCCCGGAGTGCCTGGCTCGTCGGTTACAGCAGTGCTGACCGGGGTCTTGTCCAGAACCAGATTCTCGAACTTGCCGACATCGGCGCCGTCAACGGTGGCGATCGACTTGATCACTGGGTCGTTGGTGCCGGCGTAGACGTTGTCCGGGGCAGCCACGGTGATGAAGCCAGTGGTGCTATTGGCCGGGACGGTGATGACGGTGGTGCCGTCGCTCAGGGTGAAGGTCAGCGCCGAATGCTTGTCGATCGGCAAGCCATCTTTGTTGGTCAGGGTGATGGTGTAAGTGATCACCCCGCCTTCGGTGACCGAAGGTGTAGCGGTCAGCTTGGCCACCACGTCGTCAGTGGTATCGGTGACTTTGACCGACGCGGCATCGCCCAACTGCAGGTTTTCGAAGGCGCGGCCATCCACATCGACGGCGGACTTGATACCCAGCTCGATTTCGCCAGCATCTTTGTAGACGTCGTCGCCCTGCGCGTCGTGGGTGTACGGTGCGCTGGTTTCACCGGCCTTGATGGTGACGGTGGCGTTGTTGCTCAGGGTCACCACAAGGTCGTGGGCCAGAGCGGTATTGATGTGAACGGTGAAGGTCGGTTTGACGTTTTCCGCGACCGACACTTGGTCAGCCGTGATGGTGACTTTGACCAGATCGCCTTCGTTGCCTGGAGAACCTGGCTCGTCGGTCACAGCGGTGCTGACCGGGGTCTTGTCCAGGACCAGGTTTTCGAACTTCCACGCGTCAGCGCCGCTGACATCGGCGATCGATTTGACCACAGGGTCGTTGGCACCGACGTAAACGTTGTCCGGAGCCGTCACGGTGGTGAAACCGGTGGTGCTATTGGCCGGCACGGTGATGACCGTTTTGCCATCACTCAGGGTGAAGTACAACGGCGCGTGGTTGTCGATCGGCAAGCCGTCTTTGTTGGTCAAGGTGATGGTGTAGGTGATCTCGCCGCCTTCGGTGACCGAAGGTGTAGCAGTCAGCTTGGCCACCACGTCGTCGGTGGTGTCGGTGACTTTGACCGAGGCTTCATGACCCAACTGCAGGTTTTCGAAGGCACGGCCGTCGATGTCTGCTGCCGACTTGATGCCCAGGGTGATTTCACCGGCATCTTGGTAAACGTCGTCGCCTTGTGCGTCGTGAGTGTACGGTTCGCTGCTGGTTTCACCGGCTTTGATGGTCACAACCGCGTTGTTGCTCAGGGTCACGACCAGGTCGTGGGCCAGAGCAGTGTTGATGTGGACGGTGAACGTCGGTTTGACGTTCTCGGCGACCGACACTTGGTCAGCCGTGATGGTGACTTTGACCACGTCGCCTTCGTTGCCCGGAGTGCCTGGTTCGTCGGTCACAGCAGTGCTGACCGGGGTCTTGTCCAGGACCAGGTTTTCGAACTTCCACGCGTCAGCGCCGCTGACATCGGCGATCGATTTGACCACAGGGTCGTTGGCACCGACGTAAACGTTGTCCGGAGCCGTCACGGTGGTGAAACCGGTGGTGCTATTGGCCGGCACGGTGATGACCGTTTTGCCATCACTCAGGGTGAAGTACAACGGCGCGTGGTTGTCGATCGGCAAGCCGTCTTTGTTGGTCAAGGTGATGGTGTAGGTGATCTCGCCGCCTTCGGTGACCGAAGGTGTAGCAGTCAGCTTGGCCACCACGTCGTCGGTGGTGTCGGTGACTTTGACCGAGGCTTCATGACCCAACTGCAGGTTTTCGAAGGCACGGCCGTCGATGTCTGCTGCCGACTTGATGCCCAGGGTGATTTCACCGGCATCTTGGTAAACGTCGTCGCCTTGTGCGTCGTGAGTGTACGGTTCGCTGCTGGTTTCACCGGCTTTGATGGTCACAACCGCGTTGTTGCTCAGGGTCACGACCAGGTCGTGGGCCAGAGCAGTGTTGATGTGGACGGTGAACGTCGGTTTGACGTTCTCGGCGACCGACACTTGGTCAGCCGTGATGGTGACTTTGACCACGTCGCCTTCGTTGCCCGGAGTGCCTGGTTCGTCGGTCACAGCAGTGCTGACCGGGGTCTTGTCCAGGACCAGGTTTTCGAACTTCCACGCGTCAGCGCCGCTGACATCGGCGATCGATTTGACCACAGGGTCGTTGGCACCGACGTAAACGTTGTCCGGAGCCGTCACGGTGGTGAAACCGGTGGTGCTATTGGCCGGCACGGTGATGACCGTTTTGCCGTCACTCAGGGTGAAGTACAACGGCGCGTGGTTGTCGATCGGCAAGCCGTCTTTGTTGGTCAGCGTAATGGTGTAAGTGATCTCACCGCCTTCGGTGACCGAAGGGGTGGCGGTCAGCTTGGCGATCACGTCATCGGTGGTATCGGTGACTTTTACCGAAGCGGCGTCGCCCAACTGCAGGTTTTCGAAGGCACGACCGTCAACATCGACGGCGGACTTGATACCCAGCTCGATTTCACCGGCGTCTTTGTAGACGTCGTCACCTTGCGCGTCGTGGGTGTATGGCGCGCTGGTTTCACCCGCCTTGATCGTCACAACCGCGTTGTTGCTCAAGGTCACAACCAGATCGTGAGCCAGGGCAGTGTTGATGTGGACGGTGAACGTTGGTTTGACGTTTTCCGCCACCGAAACCTGGTCAGCGGTGATGGTGACTTTGACCAAGTCGCCTTCGTTGCCCGGAGTACCCGGTTCGTCGGTCACAGCGGTGCTGACCGGCGTCTTGTCCAGAACCAGATTTTCAAACTTGCCAACATCAGCGCCGTCGACGGTGGCGATCGACTTGATCACCGGGTCGTTGGTGCCGGTGTAGACGTTGTCTGGTGCAGTCACGGTGGTGAAACCGGTGGTGCTGTTAGCCGGGACGGTGATGACGGTAGTGCCATCGCTCAGGGTGAAGGTCAGCGCCGAGTGTTTATCAATCGGCAGACCGTCTTTGTTGGTCAAGGTGATGGTGTAAGTGATCACCCCGCCTTCGGTAACCGAAGTCGTAGCGGTCAGCTTGGCCACCACGTCGTCGGTGGTGTCGGTGACTTTGACCGATGCCGCATCGCCCAACTGCAGGTTCTCGAAGGCACGGCCGTCAACATCGACGGCGGACTTGATGCCCAGCTCGATTTCACCGGCATCTTTGTAGACGTCATCGCCCTGCGCGTCATGGGTGTATGGCGCGCTGGTTTCACCGGCCTTGATGGTCACAACCGCGTTGTTGCTCAGGGTCACGACCAGGTCGTGGGCCAGGGCGGTGTTGATGTGAACGGTGAAGGTCGGTTTGACGTTCTCGGCGACCGACACTTGGTCAGCGGTGATGGTGACTTTGACCAGATCACCTTCGTTGCCCGGAGTACCAGGCTCGTCGGTCACAGCAGTGCTGACCGGGGTCTTGTCCAGAACCAGGTTCTCGAACTTGCCAACATCGGCGCCGTCGACGGTTGCGATCGATTTGATCACTGGGTCGTTGGTGCCGGTATAGACGTTGTCCGGGGCAGTCACGGTGATGAAACCAGTGGTGCTGTTAGCCGGGACGGTGATGACGGTAGTGCCGTCGCTCAGCGTGAAGGTCAGCGCCGAATGCTTGTCGATCGGCAGACCGTCTTTGTTGGTCAGGGTAATGGTGTACGTGATCACACCACCTTCGGTGACCGAAGGTGTAGCAGTCAGCTTGGCCACCACGTCGTCGGTGGTATCGGTGACTTTGACCGACGCAGCGTCACCCAGCTGCAAGTTCTCGAAGGCACGGCCGTCGATGTCTGCTGCCGACTTGATGCCCAGCTCGATTTCGCCAGCGTCTTTGTAGACGTCGTCGCCCTGCGCGTCGTGGGTGTACGGTGCGCTGGTTTCACCGGCCTTGATGGTCACAACCGCGTTGTTGCTCAGGGTCACGACCAGGTCGTGGGCCAGAGCAGTGTTGATGTGGACGGTGAAGGTCGGTTTGACGTTTTCCGCGACCGACACTTGGTCAGCCGTGATGGTGACTTTGACCAGATCGCCTTCGTTGCCCGGAGTACCTGGCTCGTCGGTCACAGCGGTGCTGACCGGCGTCTTATCCAGAACCAGATTTTCGAACTTGCCGACATCGGCGCCATCCACCGAAGCGATCGATTTGATCACTGGGTCATTGGTGCCGGTGTAAACGTTGTCCGGAGCGGTGACAGTCACAAAGCCCGAGGTGCCATTCGCCGGCACGGTGATGACGGTGGTGCCATCGCTCAGGGTGAAGGTCAGCGCCGAATGCTTGTCGATCGGCAGACCGTCTTTGTTGGTCAAGGTGATGGTGTAAGTGATCACCCCGCCTTCGGTAACCGAAGGGGTGGCGGTCAGCTTGGCCACCACGTCGTCGGTGGTGTCAGTGACTTTGACCGAAGCGGCGTCGCCCAACTGCAGGTTTTCGAAGGCACGGCCATCCACATCGACGGCGGACTTGATACCCAGCTCGATTTCGCCAGCATCCTTGTAGACGTCGTCGCCCTGCGCGTCGTGGGTGTACGGCGCGCTGGTTTCGCCAGCCTTGATGGTGACGGTGGCGTTGTTGCTCAAGGTCACGACCAAGTCGTGAGCCAGGGCGGTGTTGATGTGGACGGTGAAGGTCGGTTTGACGTTTTCCGCCACCGAGACCTGATCAGCGGTGATGGTGACTTTGACCAAGTCGCCTTCGTTGCCCGGAGTACCTGGCTCGTCGGTCACAGCGGTGCTGACCGGCGTCTTATCCAGAACCAGATTTTCAAACTTGCCAACATCAGCGCCGTCGACGGTGGCGATCGACTTGATCACCGGGTCGTTGGTGCCGGTGTAGACGTTGTCTGGTGCAGTCACGGTGGTGAAACCGGTGGTGCTGTTAGCCGGGACGGTGATGACGGTAGTGCCATCGCTCAGGGTGAAGGTCAGCGCCGAGTGTTTATCAATCGGCAGACCGTCTTTGTTGGTCAAGGTGATGGTGTAAGTGATCACCCCGCCTTCGGTAACCGAAGTCGTAGCGGTCAGCTTGGCCACCACGTCGTCGGTGGTGTCGGTGACTTTGACCGATGCCGCATCGCCCAACTGCAGGTTCTCGAAGGCACGGCCGTCAACATCGACGGCGGACTTGATGCCCAGCTCGATTTCACCGGCATCTTTGTAGACGTCATCGCCCTGCGCGTCATGGGTGTATGGCGCGCTGGTTTCACCGGCCTTGATGGTCACAACCGCGTTGTTGCTCAGGGTCACGACCAGGTCGTGGGCCAGGGCGGTGTTGATGTGAACGGTGAAGGTCGGTTTGACGTTCTCGGCGACCGACACTTGGTCAGCGGTGATGGTGACTTTGACCAGATCACCTTCGTTGCCCGGAGTACCAGGCTCGTCGGTCACAGCAGTGCTGACCGGGGTCTTGTCCAGAACCAGGTTCTCGAACTTGCCAACATCGGCGCCGTCGACGGTGGCGATCGATTTGATCACTGGGTCGTTGGTGCCGGTATAGACGTTGTCCGGGGCAGTCACGGTGATGAAACCAGTGGTGCTGTTAGCCGGGACGGTGATGACGGTAGTGCCGTCGCTCAGCGTGAAGGTCAGCGCCGAATGCTTGTCGATCGGCAGACCGTCTTTGTTGGTCAGGGTAATGGTGTACGTGATCACACCACCTTCGGTGACCGAAGGTGTAGCAGTCAGCTTGGCCACCACGTCGTCGGTGGTATCGGTGACTTTGACCGACGCAGCGTCACCCAGCTGCAAGTTCTCGAAGGCACGGCCGTCGATGTCTGCTGCCGACTTGATGCCCAGCTCGATTTCGCCAGCGTCTTTGTAGACGTCGTCGCCCTGCGCGTCGTGGGTGTACGGTGCGCTGGTTTCACCGGCCTTGATGGTCACAACCGCGTTGTTGCTCAGGGTCACGACCAGGTCGTGGGCCAGAGCAGTGTTGATGTGGACGGTGAAGGTCGGTTTGACGTTTTCCGCGACCGACACCTGGTCAGCCGTGATGGTGACTTTGACCAGATCCCCTTCGTTGCCCGGAGTGCCTGGCTCGTCGGTCACAGCGGTGCTGACCGGCGTCTTATCCAGAACCAGATTTTCGAACTTGCCGACATCGGCGCCATCCACCGAAGCGATCGATTTGATCACTGGGTCATTGGTGCCGGTGTAAACGTTGTCCGGAGCGGTGACAGTCACAAAGCCCGAGGTGCCATTCGCCGGCACGGTGATGACGGTGGTGCCATCGCTCAGGGTGAAGGTCAGCGCCGAATGCTTGTCGATCGGCAGACCGTCTTTGTTGGTCAAGGTGATGGTGTAAGTGATCACCCCGCCTTCGGTAACCGAAGGGGTGGCGGTCAGCTTGGCCACCACGTCGTCGGTGGTGTCAGTGACTTTGACCGAAGCGGCGTCGCCCAACTGCAGGTTTTCGAAGGCACGGCCATCCACATCGACGGCGGACTTGATACCCAGCTCGATTTCGCCAGCATCCTTGTAGACGTCGTCGCCCTGCGCGTCGTGGGTGTAAGGCGCGCTGGTTTCACCGGCCTTGATGGTGACGGTGGCGTTGTTGCTCAGGGTCACGACCAGGTCGTGGGCCAGAGCGGTGTTGATGTGAACGGTGAAGGTCGGTTTGACGTTCTCAGCGACCGAAACCTGGTCGGCAGTGATGGTGACTTTGACCAGATCGCCTTCGTTGCCTGGAGTACCTGGCTCGTCGGTCACAGCGGTGCTGACCGGGGTCTTGTCCAAGACCAGGTTCTCGAACTTGCCGACATCGGCGCCATCCACCGAAGCGATCGACTTGATCACTGGGTCGTTGGTGCCGGTGTAGACGTTGTCCGGGGCAGTCACGGTGATGAAACCAGTGGTGCTGTTAGCCGGGACGGTGATGACGGTAGTGCCATCGCTCAGCGTGAAGGTCAGCGCCGAATGCTTGTCGATCGGCAGACCGTCTTTGTTGGTCAGGGTGATGGTGTAAGTGATCACCCCGCCTTCGGTGACCGAAGGTGTAGCAGTCAGCTTGGCCACCACGTCATCGGTGGTATCGGTGACTTTGACCGAGGCGGCATCGCCGAGCTGCAGGTTTTCGAAGGCACGACCGTCAACATCGACGGCGGACTTGATACCCAGCTCGATTTCGCCAGCGTCTTTGTAGACGTCGTCGCCCTGCGCGTCGTGGGTGTACGGTGCGCTGGTTTCACCAGCTTTGATGGTGACGGTGGCGTTGTTGCTCAGGGTCACGACCAGGTCGTGGGCCAGAGCGGTATTGATGTGAACGGTGAAGGTCGGTTTGACGTTCTCAGCGACCGACACTTGGTCAGCGGTGATGGTGACTTTGACCAGATCACCTTCGTTGCCCGGAGTGCCTGGCTCGTCGGTTACAGCAGTGCTGACCGGGGTCTTGTCCAGAACCAGATTCTCGAACTTGCCGACATCGGCGCCATCCACCGAAGCGATCGACTTGATCACTGGGTCGTTGGTGCCGGTGTAGACGTTGTCCGGGGCAGTCACGGTGATGAAACCAGTGGTGCTGTTAGCCGGGACGGTGATGACGGTAGTGCCATCGCTCAGCGTGAAGGTCAGCGCCGAATGCTTGTCGATCGGCAGACCGTCTTTGTTGGTCAGGGTAATGGTGTACGTGATCACACCACCTTCGGTTACCGAAGGGGTGGCGGTCAGCTTGGCCACCACGTCGTCGGTGGTGTCAGTGACTTTGACCGAAGCGGCGTCGCCCAACTGCAGGTTTTCGAAGGCACGGCCATCCACATCGACGGCGGACTTGATGCCCAGCTCGATTTCGCCAGCATCCTTGTAGACGTCGTCGCCCTGCGCGTCGTGGGTGTAAGGCGCGCTGGTTTCACCGGCCTTGATGGTGACGGTGGCGTTGTTGCTCAGGGTCACGACCAGGTCGTGGGCCAGAGCGGTGTTGATGTGAACGGTGAAGGTCGGTTTGACGTTCTCAGCGACCGAAACCTGGTCGGCAGTGATGGTGACTTTGACCAGATCGCCTTCGTTGCCTGGAGTACCTGGCTCGTCGGTCACAGCGGTGCTGACCGGGGTCTTGTCCAAGACCAGGTTCTCGAACTTGCCGACATCGGCGCCATCCACCGAAGCGATCGACTTGATCACTGGGTCGTTGGTGCCGGTGTAGACGTTGTCCGGGGCAGTCACGGTGATGAAACCAGTGGTGCTGTTAGCCGGGACGGTGATGACGGTAGTGCCATCGCTCAGCGTGAAGGTCAGCGCCGAATGCTTGTCGATCGGCAGACCGTCTTTGTTGGTCAGGGTAATGGTGTACGTGATCACACCACCTTCGGTTACCGAAGGTGTAGCAGTCAGCTTGGCCACCACGTCGTCGGTGGTGTCAGTGACTTTGACCGAAGCGGCGTCGCCCAACTGCAGGTTTTCGAAGGCACGGCCATCCACATCGACGGCGGACTTGATGCCCAGCTCGATTTCGCCAGCATCCTTGTAGACGTCGTCGCCCTGCGCGTCGTGGGTGTACGGCGCGCTGGTTTCGCCAGCCTTGATGGTGACGGTGGCGTTGTTGCTCAGGGTCACCACAAGGTCGTGGGCCAGAGCGGTATTGATGTGAACGGTGAAGGTCGGTTTGACGTTCTCAGCGACCGAAACCTGGTCGGCAGTGATGGTGACTTTGACCAAGTCGCCTTCGTTGCCAGTGCCTGGAGTACCCGAGCCCGGCTCGTCCGTCACGGAAGTGCTGACGGTATCACTACCCAGAGTCAGCTTCTCGAAGTTGTCTGCACCCGATACCGATTCAAGCTTGTTGGCGATAGCGGTCTGACCACCGACATACACGTCATCATTAACCGTGACGGTTGCAGTACCAGATGCACTATTGGCCGGAATCGTAACTTTTGTGCCGTCGGTGAGGGTGAAAGTCAGCGCGCCATGCTGAGTGACAGACAGCCCCTGTGCGTTGGTTAGGGTGACGGTGTAGGTCACTTGACCACCTTCCGCCACGGTCGACTTGTCGACAGTCAGGGTTGCAATGACTTCACTGATAGTGTCCGAAATCTCTACGGTAGCCGGGCCACCGAGGGCGAGATTTTCGAAGGTCGCACCAGAGACAGTAGCGTCGGTGACACTCAGCGTCACCGAGCCCGCGTCCTTGATGACGTCGTCACCCTGGGCCGGGGTCTTGTATTCGACCTCGGTCTTGCCGGCCTCGATGGTGACGGTTTCGCCGTTCGACAGAGTGATCGTCAACGGACGGTCCAGTGCCTGGCTCACTTTTACCGTGAAGGATGGCTGCTGATCTTCAGTCACGTTGCCATTGCTGACGATGCTTACCGTGACGGTATCAATACTGTCATTGATCGTGGTCTGCGCCGGAGTCGGGTTCGGTGTCAGCTGCTCGAAGTTGCCGCCGGTAGCGTCAGTGATGGTGGTGCTAACGGTCGAGCCGTTGTTGTAGACGTCGTTGTCCGGGGTCTGGAAGTCGACACTGCCCTGGGTCTTACCGGCTTCAACGGTGATGGTCTGGCCGTTGGACAGGGTCACAGTTACCGGAGTCTGAGCAGGGTTGCTCAGGGTCACGGTGTAAGTGATCACGCCGCCTTCGGTTACCGAAGGATTGGCGGTCAGGGTCGCGGTGGTGACATCGACCGAATCATTGATTGTGGTCTGCGCCGGAGTCGGGTTCGGCGTCAGTTGCTCGAAGTTACCGCCAGTCGCGCCAGTGATGGTGGTGCTAACGGTCGAACCGTTGTTGTAGACGTCGTTGTCCGGGGTTTGGAAATCAACGCTGCCCTGGGTCTTGCCCGCTTCAACAGTGATGGTCTGGCCGTTCGACAGGGTCACGGTTACCGGAGTCTGAGCAAGGTTGCTCAGGGTCACGGTGTAGGTGATCACGCCGCCTTCGGTTACCGAAGGATTGGCGGTCAGGGTTGCAGTGGTGACATCGACCGAGTCATTGATCGAGGTCTGCGCCGGGGTTGGGTTCGGCGTCAGTTGCTCGAAGTTACCGCCGGTAGCGTCCTGGATCGTGACACTTACGGTCGAGCCGTTGTTGTAAACGTCGTTGTCCGGCGTCTGGAAGTCAACGCTGCCCTGGGTCCTGCCCGCTTCAACGGTGATGGTCTGGCCGTTGGACAGGGTCACGGTTACCGGAGTCTGGGCAGGGTTGCTCAGGGTCACGGTGTAAGTGATTACGCCGCCTTCGGTCACGCTTGGCGAAGCGGTCAGGGTCGCAGTGGTGACATCGACCGAATCATTGATCGTGGTCTGCGCTGGAGTCGGGTTCGGTGTCAGTTGCTCGAAGTTACCGCCGGTAGCGTCCTGGATCGTGACACTTACGGTCGAGCCGTTGTTGTAAACGTCGTTGTCCGGGGTTTGGAAATCAACGCTGCCCTGGGTCTTGCCCGCTTCAACGATGATGGTCTGGCCGTTCGACAGGGTCACGGTTACCGGAGTCTGAGCTGGGTTGCTCAGGGTCACGGTGTAAGTGATCACGCCGCCTTCGGTTACCGAAGGATTGGCGGTCAGGGTCGCAGTGGTCACATCCACCGAGTCGTTGATCGTGGTCTGCGCCGGAGTCGGGTTCGGTGTCAGCTGCTCGAAGTTGCCGCCGGTAGCGTCCTGGATCGTGACACTTACGGTCGAACCGTTGTTATAGACGTCGTTGTCCGGGGTCTGGAAGTCAACGCTGCCCTGGGTCTTGCCCGCTTCAACGGTGATGGTCTGGCCGTTCGACAGGGTCACGGTTACCGGAGTCTGGGCAGGGTTGCTCAGGGTCACGGTGTAGGTGATCACG
Organism: Pseudomonas sp. E1MeOHC2; assembly: GCF_058745025.1. Classification (NCBI taxonomy): domain Bacteria; kingdom Pseudomonadati; phylum Pseudomonadota; class Gammaproteobacteria; order Pseudomonadales; family Pseudomonadaceae; genus Pseudomonas; species Pseudomonas sp. E1MeOHC2. The sequence goes on along the minus strand of NZ_CP196675.1, from coordinate 2,548,215 downwards.
CCGCCTTCGGTCACGCTTGGCGAAGCAGTCAGGGTCGCGGTGGTGACATCGACCGAGTCGTTGATCGTGGTCTGCGCCGGAGTCGGGTTCGGTGTCAGCTGCTCGAAGTTGCCGCCGGTAGCGTCAGTGATGGTGGTGCTAACGGTCGAGCCGTTGTTGTAGACGTCGTTGTCCGGGGTCTGGAAATCAACACTGCCCTGGGTCTTACCGGCTTCAACGGTGATGGTCTGGCCGTTCGACAGGGTCACGGTTACCGGAGTCTGGGCAGGGTTGCTCAGGGTCACGGTGTAGGTGATCACGCCGCCTTCGGTTACCGAAGGATTGGCGGTCAGGGTCGCAGTGGTCACATCGACCGAGTCATTGATCGAGGTCTGCGCCGGGGTTGGGTTCGGCGTCAGCTGCTCGAAGTTACCGCCAGTCGCGCCAGTGATGGTGGTGCTAACGGTCGAGCCGTTGTTGTAAACGTCGTTGTCCGGGGTCTGGAAGTCAACGCTGCCCTGGGTCTTGCCCGCTTCAACGGTGATGGTCTGACCGTTGGACAGGGTCACGGTCACCGGAGTTTGAGCTGGATTGCTCAGGGTCACGGTGTAAGTGATTACGCCGCCTTCGGTTACCGAAGGACTGGCGGTCAGGGTCGCAGTGGTCACATCGACCGAATCATTGATCGAGGTCTGCGCTGGGGTCGGGTTCGGCGTCAGTTGCTCGAAGTTACCGCCGGTAGCGTCCTGGATCGTGACACTTACGGTCGAACCGTTGTTGTAGACGTCGTTGTCCGGCGTCTGGAAGTCGACGCTGCCTTGAGTCTTACCCGCTTCAACAGTGATGGTCTGGCCGTTGGACAGGGTCACAGTTACCGGAGTTTGAGCAGGGTTGCTCAGAGTCACGGTGTAGGTGATCACGCCGCCTTCGGTCACGCTTGGCGAAGCAGTCAGGGTCGCGGTGGTGACATCGACCGAATCATTGATCGAGGTCTGCGCCGGGGTTGGGTTCGGCGTCAGTTGCTCGAAGTTACCGCCGGTAGCGTCCTGGATCGTGACACTTACAGTCGAGCCGTTGTTGTAGACGTCGTTGTCCGGGGTCTGGAAATCAACACTGCCCTGGGTCTTGCCAGCCTCAACGGTAATGGTCTGGCCGTTGGACAGGGTCACGGTTACCGGAGTCTGGGCAGGGTTGCTCAGGGTCACGGTGTAAGTGATCACGCCGCCTTCGGTCACGCTTGGCGAAGCAGTCAGGGTCGCGGTGGTGACATCGACCGAATCATTGATCGTGGTCTGCGCTGGAGTCGGGTTCGGTGTCAGTTGCTCGAAGTTACCGCCGGTAGCGTCCTGGATCGTGACACTTACAGTCGAGCCGTTGTTGTAGACGTCGTTGTCCGGGGTCTGGAAATCAACGCTGCCCTGGGTCTTGCCCGCTTCAACGGTGATGGTCTGGCCGTTCGACAGGGTCACGGTTACCGGAGTCTGGGCAGGATTGCTCAGGGTCACGGTGTAGGTGATCACGCCGCCTTCGGTCACGCTTGGCGAAGCAGTCAGGGTCGCGGTGGTGACATCGACCGAGTCGTTGATCGAGGTCTGCGCCGGGGTCGGGTTCGGCGTCAGTTGCTCGAAGTTACCGCCGGTAGCGTCCTGGATCGTGACACTTACGGTCGAGCCGTTGTTGTAGACGTCGTTGTCCGGGGTCTGGAAGTCAACGCTGCCCTGGGTCTTGCCCGCTTCAACGGTGATGGTCTGACCGTTGGACAGGGTCACGGTCACCGGAGTTTGAGCTGGATTGCTCAGGGTCACGGTGTAAGTGATCACGCCGCCTTCAGTCACGCTTGGCGAAGCAGTCAGGGTTGCAGTGGTGACATCGACCGAGTCATTGATCGAGGTCTGCGCCGGAGTCGGGTTCGGCGTCAGTTGCTCGAAGTTGCCGCCGGTAGCGTCCTGGATCGTGACACTTACGGTCGAACCGTTGTTATAGACGTCGTTGTCCGGGGTCTGGAAATCAACGCTGCCCTGGGTCTTGCCCGCTTCAACGGTGATGGTCTGGCCGTTGGACAGGGTCACGGTCACCGGAGTTTGAGCTGGATTGCTCAGGGTCACGGTGTAAGTGATCACGCCGCCTTCGGTCACGCTTGGCGAAGCAGTCAGGGTCGCGGTGGTGACATCGACCGAATCATTGATTGTGGTCTGTGCCGGAGTCGGGTTCGGCGTCAGTTGTTCGAAGTTACCGCCAGTCGCGCCAGTGATGGTGGTGCTAACGGTCGAGCCGTTGTTGTAAACGTCGTTGTCCGGCGTCTGGAAGTCGACGCTGCCTTGAGTCTTACCCGCTTCAACAGTGATGGTCTGGCCGTTGGACAGGGTCACAGTTACCGGAGTTTGAGCAGGGTTGCTCAGGGTCACGGTGTAAGTGATCACGCCGCCTTCGGTCACGCTTGGCGAAGCAGTCAGGGTCGCGGTGGTGACATCGACCGAATCATTGATTGTGGTCTGTGCCGGAGTCGGGTTCGGCGTCAACTGCTCGAAGTTACCGCCAGTCGCGCCAGTAATGGTGGTGCTAACGGTCGAGCCGTTGTTGTAAACGTCGTTGTCCGGGGTCTGGAAATCAACGCTGCCCTGGGTCTTGCCCGCTTCAACGGTGATGGTCTGGCCGTTGGACAGGGTCACAGTTACCGGAGTCTGAGCTGGGTTGCTCAGGGTCACGGTGTAAGTGATCACGCCGCCTTCGGTTACCGAAGGATTGGCGGTCAGGGTCGCAGTGGTCACATCCACCGAGTCGTTGATCGTGGTCTCGGCCGGTGCAGGATTCGGCGTCAACTGCTCGAAGTTACCGCCGGTAGCACCCGTGATGGTGGTGCTAACGGTCGAGCCATTGTTGTAAACGTCATTGGCCGGGGTCTGGAAATCAACGCTGCCTTGAGTTTTACCAGGTTCAATCGTGATGGTCTGGCCATTGGACAGGGTCACGGTCACCGGAGTTTGAGCAGGGTTGCTCAGGGTCACGGTGTAAGTGATCACGCCGCCTTCAGTCACGCTTGGCGAAGCAGTTAGGGTTGCAGTGGTGACATCGACCGAGTCATTGATCGAGGTCTGCGCCGGAGTCGGGTTCGGTGTCAGCTGCTCGAAGTTGCCGCCGGTAGCGTCAGTGATGGTGGTGCTAACGGTCGAGCCGTTGTTGTAGACGTCGTTGTCCGGGGTCTGGAAATCAACACTGCCCTGGGTCTTACCGGCTTCAACGGTGATGGTCTGGCCGTTGGACAGGGTCACGGTCACCGGAGTTTGAGCTGGATTGCTCAGGGTCACGGTGTAAGTGATTACGCCGCCTTCGGTCACGCTTGGCGAAGCAGTCAGGGTCGCAGTGGTGACATCGACCGAGTCATTGATCGTGGTCTGTGCCGGAGTCGGGTTCGGCGTCAGTTGCTCGAAGTTACCGCCAGTCGCGCCAGTGATGGTGGTGCTAACGGTCGAGCCGTTGTTGTAGACGTCGTTGTCCGGGGTCTGGAAGTCAACGCTGCCCTGGGTCTTGCCAGCCTCAACAGTGATGGTCTGGCCGTTCGACAGGGTCACGGTTACCGGAGTTTGAGCAGGGTTGCTCAGAGTCACGGTGTAGGTGATCACGCCGCCTTCGGTCACGCTTGGCGAAGCAGTCAGGGTCGCGGTGGTGACATCGACCGAATCATTGATCGTGGTCTGCGCTGGAGTCGGGTTCGGTGTCAGTTGCTCGAAGTTACCGCCGGTAGCGTCCTGGATCGTGACACTTACAGTCGAGCCGTTGTTGTAGACGTCGTTGTCCGGGGTCTGGAAATCAACGCTGCCCTGGGTCTTGCCCGCTTCAACAGTGATGGTCTGGCCGTTGGACAGGGTCACGGTTACCGGAGTCTGAGCAAGGTTGCTCAGGGTCACGGTGTAGGTGATCACGCCGCCTTCGGTTACCGAAGGATTGGCGGTCAGGGTTGCAGTGGTGACATCGACCGAGTCATTGATCGAGGTCTGCGCCGGGGTTGGGTTCGGCGTCAGTTGCTCGAAGTTACCGCCGGTAGCGTCCTGGATCGTGACACTTACGGTCGAGCCGTTGTTGTAAACGTCGTTGTCCGGCGTCTGGAAGTCAACGCTGCCCTGGGTCCTGCCCGCTTCAACGGTGATGGTCTGGCCGTTGGACAGGGTCACGGTTACCGGAGTCTGGGCAGGGTTGCTCAGGGTCACGGTGTAAGTGATTACGCCGCCTTCGGTCACGCTTGGCGAAGCGGTCAGGGTCGCAGTGGTGACATCGACCGAATCATTGATCGTGGTCTGCGCTGGAGTCGGGTTCGGTGTCAGTTGCTCGAAGTTACCGCCGGTAGCGTCCTGGATCGTGACACTTACGGTCGAGCCGTTGTTGTAAACGTCGTTGTCCGGGGTTTGGAAATCAACGCTGCCCTGGGTCTTGCCCGCTTCAACGATGATGGTCTGGCCGTTCGACAGGGTCACGGTTACCGGAGTCTGAGCTGGGTTGCTCAGGGTCACGGTGTAAGTGATCACGCCGCCTTCGGTTACCGAAGGATTGGCGGTCAGGGTCGCAGTGGTCACATCCACCGAGTCGTTGATCGTGGTCTGCGCCGGAGTCGGGTTCGGTGTCAGCTGCTCGAAGTTGCCGCCGGTAGCGTCCTGGATCGTGACACTTACGGTCGAACCGTTGTTATAGACGTCGTTGTCCGGGGTCTGGAAGTCAACGCTGCCCTGGGTCTTGCCCGCTTCAACGGTGATGGTCTGGCCGTTCGACAGGGTCACGGTTACCGGAGTCTGGGCAGGGTTGCTCAGGGTCACGGTGTAAGTGATCACGCCGCCTTCGGTCACGCTTGGCGAAGCAGTCAGGGTCGCGGTGGTGACATCGACCGAATCATTGATTGTGGTCTGTGCCGGAGTCGGGTTCGGCGTCAGTTGTTCGAAGTTACCGCCAGTCGCGCCAGTGATGGTGGTGCTAACGGTCGAGCCATTGTTGTAGACGTCGTTGTCCGGGGTTTGGAAATCAACGCTGCCCTGGGTCTTGCCAGCCTCAACGGTGATGGTCTGGCCGTTGGACAGAGTCACGGTTACCGGAGTCTGGGCAGGATTGCTCAGGGTCACGGTGTAAGTGATCACGCCGCCTTCGGTTACCGAAGGATTGGCGGTCAGGGTCGCAGTGGTCACATCCACCGAGTCGTTGATCGTGGTCTCGGCCGGTGCAGGATTCGGCGTCAACTGCTCGAAGTTACCGCCGGTAGCACCCGTGATGGTGGTGCTAACGGTCGAGCCATTGTTGTAAACGTCATTGGCCGGGGTCTGGAAATCAACGCTGCCTTGAGTTTTACCAGGTTCAATCGTGATGGTCTGGCCATTGGACAGGGTCACGGTCACCGGAGTTTGAGCAGGGTTGCTCAGGGTCACGGTGTAGGTGATCACGCCGCCTTCGGTCACCGAAGGGTTGGCCGTCAAGGTCGCCGTAGTGGTGTCGATGGTGTCGGTAATCTGCGTAACCGCCGGCGTTTGCGGCAGGGTCACGATCAGGCCGTTACCACCGGTCGTGCCCGTGACGGTCGTCGAAATCTGCCCACCGTCGATGTACGGCGTGTCATTGGCCGGGATGGTGACATTGACGCTACCGCTGGTCTGCCCTGCCGGAATGACGATCACTGCGCCGTTGGCCAGGGTGACGATCAGATTCGACGTCGGCGCCTGGCCAACTGTCGCCGTATAAACGATTACGCCACCCGCTTCGGTGATGGAAGGGGTGGCGTTGAGGACAAGGGCGGTAGTGACATTGGTCTCGGTTGTGGGCGGAATGACCTGGTTGTTGTTACTGGTATCCACCGCGCCGACATCTTCATTGTCCTGCACTGCGGCAAAGCCCAGTGGGTCGGTCGGGAAGCCGATACTCGGGTCAACACGGCCCGCGGTCTCCTCAAGCATGACGAAGCTGTGGCCCCCACCCAGCGCACCACCACCGCTCGCCGCTGCCGGGCCTGCTGCGGTAGCTTCGAGTTCGGTAGTCGGGTCGACACCCGCAGCGATCGCCTGCTGCAACTCTTCAACCGACGGCGCTGCCTGCGCAGTGGCCTGGCCCAGGTCGGTGCTGCTGTAGGGCGCATCCGCGCTCCACTGGCTGTCGCGACCCAGGTCGAGCAGACGGCCGTCGGCCAGCTCGAGGGTTATAGCGCCGCCTGGGCCGGTGAGCACTTCCTCACCCGCCAACAGGCGATCACCTTCGATGAGTACACGCCGGATGCCCTCTGGGGATACCGCAATAACCTGGCCGACAATGCTTTTGACGATGGCTACAACGCTGCTCATTGGACTCTCCGTGTGACCCGATTCGGGTACTTCCCTGCCAGAGCGGCGCTCTTAAGCCACTTCCGGCGGATCTGTGTCGATTGATATGTTGACGATTTGACGTCAAAATTACGTCTATAACTGTTTGGAATTAACCATCTGCCAAACTATTGACCTTATACTCGCCATCCTAAACAATCGGCAATGTAATGTCACATTGATATTTGTACCTTTGCCACCCCTTCCTTTAGTACTAATCCAGTGCCCGCAGGAAGTCCGCTCATCGGTCAGATCAGTTGCCATTTTCCAGGCCCTGAACAGCAAAAACCGTGATTCAGGACAATAGCGCCCTCGGGAACCCGCCAAAAATGCGTGCGTCACTGTTTACCGTTCTTCCCATCACCCTAGCCGCCACGTTCGTACAAGCACAATCCTTGCCCGAAGCCATGCAGACAGCCCTTGAGAGACACCCGGAAATCCAGGCCGGTGTGAATGCTCGAGTGGCCGCTGATTATCAGCTGCGTGCGGCCAAGGGCGGCTATCTGCCGCGGGTGGATGTGACGGCAGGGTATGGTCGCGAGGGTACCGATAGCCCGAGCACCGGTAATCGCTGGGACACGCTGAACCGAGGCGAGTCAGCAATCCGTCTTCGCCAAATGGTTTTTGACGGTTTTGCCACGTCCAATGAAGTCGGCCGTCAACAAGCCACCGCCAACGCACGCGCCTACTCCCTGATGGGCACCTCCGAGCGCACCGCGCTCGACGTCGCCCAGGTGTACCTGGATGTGCTGTCGCGACGCGAGATGGTGCGCCTGGCCGAAGACAACCTGAGCAACCACGAACGCATTCTGGATCAGATCAAATTGCGCACCAGCCGCGGCGTCGGCCGCCTGGCTGACCTGGACCAAGCTGAGGCACGCCTGGCCCAGGCGCAAAACAATCTGATTACCGAAAAGACCAACCTGGCCGATGCCAGCACCAACTACCTCAGCGTGGTGGGTCAGTTGCCCGATGAGCTGAGCGCACCCGCGCCGTTCATCGACCTGCTACCAGCCACACTGGAAGAAGCCCGCACGCAGCTGGTGGAAAGCAGCCCAGTGCTGCGCTCGGCCGAGTCGGACATTGCCGCAGCAGAAAAACAGTACGAGGCGGCAAAGTCGTCGTTCTACCCCCGCTTCGATGCAGAACTCGGACGCACGGCCGATAACAATATCGACGGCACCGCAGGCCATAACAACGAATGGCAGGCTATGCTGCGAATGAACTTCAATTTGTATGCTGGCGGCAGCAACAAGGCAGACCTGGAGTCCAAGTCGTACCTGTCCAACCAGGCGCTGGATATCCGCAACAATGCCTTGCGTCAGCTCAATGAAGAGTTGGGACTGGCATGGAATGCTCAGGATAACGCCAACGCCCAGTTGCCGATCGCCCAGCAGTATGTCGATCACAGCAACCGTGTGCGCAGCGCCTACCAACAGCAATTCAGCCTGGGCGAGCGAACCCTGCTCGACTTGCTCGACAGCGAGAATGAAACCTTCACTGCCCAGCGTCGCCTGGTGGAAGTGAAGAACATACAATTGTTTACTCAGTATCGAATCAAGGCGACCATTGGCCAGCTGCTCAAGAGTCAGGGTGTCGTAGCCCCGCTGGCCACCGTTGTGCAGAACGATCTGAAACCGAGGGTGAGCCTGCCAGGCCTGAACTGAGGCACACCCTGCCCCACCCACCGCAAGGATGAAGAGAGCGCCGCGTGGAATCCGAAGTCAGTCGAGTCCAACTCAGCCACGATCCACGCAGTCAGCATGACGATCCCTTGCTGGATAGCCTGCTGAGCCTGTGTGTCCTGCACCAGAAACCTGCCAGCCGGGTCATGCTGACCACCGGCCTGCCGCTGCCCGCCCAGCGCCTGAGCCCCGAACTGCTGCCCCGTGCGGCAGCCAGGGCCGGCCTGCAAGGGCGGCTGCTGCAGCGCAAGCTGGAGCAGATCCCCAGTATCGCCATGCCGGCCATGCTGTTGCTCAAGGAAGGCCGCAGCGCCGTCCTGCTGGGCTGGGAGAACGAAGACACCGCACGCCTGCTGCTCAGCGAGAGCGATGGTGGCGAGGTGCACGTCAGCCGCGAAGCGCTGCTCAGTGACTACAGCGGGCGCGTGTTCTTCGCTCAGCCGCAGCACAAGTTCGACGTCAACCACGGCAACCTCATCCCGCGTGCCAAATCCTGGTTCCGCGACACCTTGCTGCGCAGCAAATGGCTGTATATCGATGCCATCGCCGCCAGCCTGGTGATCAACCTGATCGCCCTGGCCGCGCCACTGTTCGTCATGAACGTGTATGACCGGGTGGTGCCCAACCAGGCGACCTCCACCCTGTGGGTGCTGGCCGTCGGCATCGCCGGCGCCTACCTCTTCGACCTGATCCTCAAAGGCCTGCGCGGCCTCTGTCTGGACCTGGCCGGCAAGAAGACCGACCTGATCATCTCGGCGACGTTGTTCGAGCGTATCGTCGGCATGTCGATGAAGTACCGCCCGGCGCGGGTCGGCAGCTTTGCCCAGAACATCCATGAGTTCCAGGGTTTACGCGACTTCCTGGCGTCCTTGACCCTGACCAGCCTGATCGACCTGCCGTTCACGCTATTGATCCTGATCGTCATCGCCATCATTGGCGGGCACCTGGTGTGGATCCCGATCATTGCCTTCCCGCTGGCCCTGGGCATCGGTTACGCCCTGCAACGGCCGCTGATGGCGACCATGGAGCGGACCATGGCCCTGGCCTCGGAGCGTCAGTCGAGCCTGATCGAGACCCTGGCGGGCCTGGATGCGGTCAAGGTCAACAACGCCGAAAGCGAGCGCCAGTACATGTGGGAGCAGACGCTGGGCACCCTCAGCCGTCTGGAATTGCGCGTCAAAGTGCTGTCGAGCCTGGCGATGAACATCACCCTGCTGATCCAGCAACTGGCTGGCGTGGCGATGATCTGCGTCGGTGTCTACATGATCATCGACGGCAACCTGAGCATGGGCGGCCTGGTCGCCTGTTACATGCTCAGCGGCCGCGCCCTCGGCCCGCTGGGCCAGCTCAACGGTTTGCTGGCCCGTTATCAGCAGGCCAAGGTGACCATGGTCTCCACCGACCACATGATGGAACTGCCGCAGGAGCGCAACTTCGAGGAACGCCCACTGAGCCGCCGTGTGCTGCAGGGCAGCATCGAGTTCCGCGGGGTCGATTTCACCTACCCGAACCAGCAGAACCTGGCGCTGAAGAACATCAACCTGACCATTCGCCCCGGCGAAAAGGTTGGCATCATTGGCCGAAGCGGCTCGGGCAAGAGCTCTCTGGCCAAGCTCATCGTTGGCCTGTATGAGTCCGACGGTGGGTCTCTGCTGGTCGATGGCGTGGATATCCGTCAAATCGACGTCAGCGAGCTGCGCCACAACATCGGCTATGTGCCTCAGGACATCCAGCTGATGGCCGGCACCCTGCGCGATAACCTGGTCAGCGGCGCGCGCTACATCGAAGACGAAATGATCCTCCAGGCTGCGGAACTTGCTGGTGTTCATGAGTTTGCCCGGCTGCACCCCGACGGCTATGAGCTGCAAGTGGGTGAGCGTGGCCAGAACCTCTCCGGCGGCCAGCGGCAGAACGTTGCCCTGGGTCGTGCATTGCTGCTCAACCCACAGATCCTGCTGCTCGACGAGCCGACCAGCGCCATGGACAACACCGGTGAAGAGCGCCTCAAACAGCGTCTGCAGGCGGTAATCGAAAACAAGACGGTGCTGCTGGTGACACACCGCGCCTCGTTGCTGTCGCTGGTGGACCGGCTGATCGTCATCGATCGCGGGCAGATTGTCGCCGACGGCCCGAAAGCCGCGGTCATGGATGCGCTGAAGAAGGGGCAGATCAGTGTTGCATAAGCTCGATATGGGGCAGTTCAAGGATGGCCTGCGGCGCTACTTCAAAGGCTCCGATTCGCTTGGTGGGCAGCCGCTGCCCGAGGTCAACAAGGCACTGATCGAGGACGCGCCGCGGGTGGTGCGCCTGACCATCTGGGGTGTGATCGCGTTTTTCGTGTTCCTGATCGTCTGGGCCAGCGTTGCGCCGATCGATGAGGTCACGCGCGGTGAAGGCAAGGCCATTCCATCCTCAAAGGTGCAGAAGATCCAGAACCTTGAGGGCGGCATCGTCGCCGAAATTTACGCCAAGGAAGGGCAAATCGTCGAAGTCGGCCAGCCCTTGCTGCGCCTGGACGAAACCCGCTTCGCCTCCAACGTCGGCGAGACCGAGGCCGACCGCCTGGCCATGGCCCTGCGCGTCGAACGCCTGAGTGCCGAGGTCGAAGACCGCCCGCTGAAAATCGATGAAGAACTGCGCAAGGCAGCGCCTAGCCAGGCAGCCAACGAAGAGTCGCTGTACCTGAGCCGGCGCCAGCAACTGCAGGACGAGATCGGGGGCCTGCAGCAGCAGTTGGTACAGCGCCAGCAAGAGCTGCGCGAGTACACCTCCAAGCGCGCGCAGTACGCCAACAGCCTGCAACTGCTGCGTCAGGAAATCTCGATGTCCGAGCCGCTGGTAGCCCAGGGCGCGATCTCCCAGGTCGAGGTGCTGCGCCTGCGCCGTGCCGAAGTGGAAAACCGCGGCCAGATGGACTCCACCGCGCTCGCCATCCCGCGTGCCGAGGCCGCCATCCGGGAAGTACAGAGCAAGGTCGAGGAAACCCGTGGCAAGTTCCGCAGCGAAGCGCTGACCCAGCTCAACGAGGCCCGCACCGAGCTCAGCAAAGCCACCGCCACCAGCAAAGCACTGGATGACCGGGTTCACCGCACCATGGTCACCTCGCCTGTGCGCGGTATCGTCAAACAGCTGCTGGTCAACACCATCGGCGGGGTGATCCAGCCGGGTAGCGACATCGTCGAGGTCGTGCCACTGGACGACACGCTGGTCATCGAGGCCAAGATCCTGCCCAAGGACATCGCGTTCCTGCACCCGGGCCAGGAGGCAACCGTCAAGTTCACTGCCTATGACTACACCATCTACGGTGGCCTCAAGGCCAAGCTGGAACAGATCGGTGCCGACACCATCACCGATGAAGACAAGAAGACCACGTATTACCTGATCAAGCTGCGCACCGATCGCAGCCACCTGGGCACTGACGAGAAGCCCCTGCTGATCATTCCCGGGATGGTGGCGACGGTGGATATCATGACCGGCAAGAAGACCATCATGAGCTACCTGCTCAAGCCGATCATGAAGGCGCGCTCGGAGGCCTTGCGCGAGCGTTAAGGGCTGACACTAAACGTGCGCTGCCTGTGTAGGAGCGGCCCTTTCGCGACGCAGGGCCGCTCCTACACGGGGTTCAGCGCCAGGGCGCGGGCTCACCCACCAACTGCCCCTGAATACCGCCCACGCCCATCTCCCGTAGCACCAACCTTTCCCCTTCCGTCTCGACCCGTTCAGCAATCAACGGCAGGTCGATACTGTGTGCCGCACGCTGGATTGCCTCGATGAACAGGCGCTTGTGCTGCTCATGGTCGATGTTGCGGATGTAGCTGCCATCGATTTTCAGGTAAGCAAGGCCCAGGTGCGCCAGGTTGCCAATCATGCTGAAGCGGCCACCAAAGCGCTGCAGCGCCAGCCCGAAGCCAAGTGCGTGCAGGCGTCGGGTCAGTTGTTCCAGTGCAGACTGCTCGGGCAACTGCTCTTCGCCGATCTCGAACGTCAAGCGTGGGCCCAGCGCCGCATTCTGGCTTAGCAACTCGTACACGCGTTGCAGCGCCTTGGGGTCGGCCAAGGTTGCAGCAGACAGGTTCAGCGCCAGCATCTGATCATGGCTGCGCAAGTGAGCGAGCACCTTTTCCAGCACCAGCACATCCAGACGCGGCATCCAGCCAAAGCGCTCCAGCCAGGGCAGGAAGCGGCCGGCCGGCAGCGCCTCGCCCGGCTCATCCTGCAAGCGCGAGATGACTTTGTGGTGCAACACCCGTTGCGCTGTGCCGCAGTCCACCACCGGCTGGAAGAACAGCTCGAAATGACCGTTGAGGAATGCCTGATCGAGCCGCTCATGCCAGGCATGATGGCTATCGCCAGCCACCGCGGCCGCACCCTGTTCAAGGCACACCCAGCCCGGCGTCGGTTGGTTTTCGGCGCGGGCCAGGGCTTCGTCGGCGAGTTTCAGCAATGCCTGTGGCGCATCGCCGGGGCTGAAGGGCGCAAGGCCGATGCACGCCACCGGGTCGACATCACTGGCGCCCGTCTCGTGCAGGCTCTGTAGCGTTGCCTCCAGGGCCTGGGCGAGCTGCACCGCCTCCTCATGCACCATGCCCGGCGCCAGCACGGCGAACTCGCCGCCACGGCTACGCGAAATCAGGTCTTTGGTTTCTGGGTAGCTGGCACAGGTGCGGCGCAACTGCTCGCCCACGGCCTGCAACAGCTGATCGGTACGCTGCCCGCCCAAGCGTGCGTTGAGGCCTGCCAGCCCCTGCACCCGCAGCAACAGCAAGTAACCGGCACGCGCCTCCTCCATGTTGCTGACGCGCGTATTGAGCTGCATCTCGAAGTAACGGCGGTTAGACAAGCCGGTGAGGCTGTCCTGGTAGGACTCTGCACGCAACCGCTCACTGCGTTCGGCCTGCTCGGTGAACAGGGCCTTGAGCTTCTCGACCATCTGGTTCATCGCCTGTACCACACGGCGCAGTTCAGGTGTACGCGGCAGGTCTGGCAGGCTGAGGAATTCGCGTCGGGCGATGGCATGGGATTGCTCGACCATGTAATCCAGCGGCCGCAATTGGCGGCGCAGCAGCAAGGCACCGAGCACCGCGCTGGCAGCGCCGCACAGCAACAACCAGCCCAGGCTGCCCAACGCGCTCTGCCAGAGCTTGGCGATGGCGAACATCGGATGGCTGATCACCTCGACCCGGGCGGCCTGCTGCCATCCACGGCTGACGATGGCGTCGCCACCGGCAGCTTCAAGGCCGATAAGGTGCACGAACCAGGCTGGCACACCTCCCCGATCAGGCTCGGCATGGCGCTCCACCAGCACGGCATTGGAGCCCAGGTCGACGACCTTGATGCTCGCATAGTAGCCACTGTCGAAGATCGAACTGACCATCAGTTCGACCATCGCCGGGTCATCTATGTTTGGCGTCAACGACAGCGCCAGGGCGGTGGCTGCATCCTGGGCGTGCGAACGCAGCTGGTTGACGTACTGGCTGCGCGAGCTCTCCAGGCTGACCATGAAGCTGCCGCTGAACGCGACCACCAGGAACAGGCAAATGGCCAACAGCAATTGTTTGAACAGTGACATCTGTGCTCCTTCAGTAAACCGGCTCGGCCGGGAACCCTTCGGCCTGCATTTTTTTCAGCAAATCCTGCCAGCGTGACAGCCGCTTGGTATCGCCGACCTTCTTGTTGCCGGCAGCACCTGTCAGCCACAGCCCCTCACCATTGAAGGCGTATACCGGCAACAGGTCGGAGCGCTGGCTCGCTGGCTTGATGGCATCCATCAGGCTGTCGAGCACCAACGGTTGGGCCTGTGGGCTTGCATAATAGGTCAGCACCATGTGCGCTCGGTTCTGCCGCAACGCCTTGACGTAGGTGATACGCAGCTTTTCGCTGGGGATGCCCATGCGCCGTAGGCTGAAATACTTGGCAATAGCGTAGTCCTCGCAATCACCAGCCCCCTTGATCAAGGCCTGGACCGGCGTGGCCCAATAATCGACCTCGCGCCACAGGTCGATATCTTCGACGTAGCGCAGTTGCTGGTTGAAGAAGCGATTGACCACCTGCAGCTGCTCCAACTCACTGGCCTGCTTCTGCGTGGTCATCAGGTTCTGCCAGGCGTCGATACGCCCCTGCCCTGCGCCCAGCGGGCCATACAGGGCTTGCGACTTGCGACTGATCTGGGAAAAATCCCAATCCGCGTGCAAACCGCCCAGTAGCAAGCTACCCAGCAGCGCGGCAAGGCCGACACGTCGCACAGCGGTTTTGAACATCCAGGATATCGCCACTGCGAAGACCTGTTCAGACCAGTCGAAAGCAGCGATGGTGCGGCCTGCCAGTGCAAAAGACAATGGCACCCTGCAATCACGCCAATGGTCGGGCCATAATAACTTTATGGCTATCCCGTTCTATGTGCCGCTTCCTTTGGCAGGCGACTTCATACACCATAGCCGCGGCCTTGGGTCACCCGCTCCAGTGCGGTTGACGGTTTGACAAGCCCCCTTGCCTATTACTAGTGTCATTGGATCCAACTTTCGTTATTGTCGAGGCAGACTCCGCGTGGCCGAGAAAATCAAATTGAGCAACGTGCTGGCTAGCGAACAGCTATCCCCGCACCTGGCACGTGCCGTGATCGAAGAGCGCCTGCGCAGCGCCATTCTTGATGGTCGTCTGCCGCCAGGTACTGCTGTGCGTCAACAAGAGCTCGCTACCTTGTTCGGGGTCAGCCGCATGCCTGTGCGCGAGGCCCTGCGCCAACTCGAAGCGCAATCGCTGCTGAAAGTGGAGATGCACAAAGGGGCGGTGGTTGCGCCATTGATTGGCGAGGACGCAGTGGACACTTATGCTCTGCGTGTACTGCTCGAAAGCGAGGCGCTGCGCCAATCGGTGCCGCTGCTTGATAGCGACGACATCGCCCGAGCCCGCGGCTACATCCAGCAACTCGAAAACGAGACCCTCCACGCCGAAATCGGTCGCCTCAACCGTCTGCTCCACATGACGCTGTACAGCAAGGCGTCGAACAAGAAGTTGTTACGCCTGATCGAGAACGAGCTGAACGAGGAAGAGCGTTTTCTGCGCTTTCATCTTTCGTCCATGGGGCTGGGGAAACTCACCCAGGACGATCACAACGCCTTGGTGGACGCGGCCAGCGACAAGCTGGTGGATGAAGCCATCGCGGTGCTGGAGCGGCACTTGAACTCAGGGGCGCGTGTTATCAGGAACTACCTGGATACACAGTTGGGGCGCTAACGGTTCTGCCTGGCCTGGCCACGGGTTGCATAGCAGCCCGACATCAGACTGTTGCAAATTAGCCTTGCACCGCAAACAATGAGACTAATTATCATTCATGTCCATTGAAGCCAGCGCCCTCCTCCATGCCTTCCAATGACTCCGTGCAAACGCTCTACAGTGACCACCACGGCTGGCTGCATGCCTGGCTGCGCAGCAAGCTGGGCAATGCCGCCGATGCCGCAGACTTGGCCCAGGACACCTTCGTCCGGCTGTTGCAGCGCCGCGAGCAGGTGCAGCTCAACACGCCAAGGGCCTTCCTGTGCACCGTCGCACGTGGGCTGGTGATCGATCACTGGCGTCGTGAAGAACTGCATCGGGCTTACCTCGAAGCACTGGCTCATCTGCCTGAGGCCCTGGCGCCTTCGGCCGAAACCCGCGAAGTGTTGCTGGAACTGCTGGAGCGTATCGCGCGCATGCTCGATGGCCTCAAGCCTAAAGTGCGCCGCGCATTTTTGCTGGCCCAATGCGAGGGGCTGAAGCATCAGGCCATTGCCGAGCAGATGGGTATCTCCGTACGCACCGTGGAGCGCTATATCGCGGATGCGCTCTACCATTGCTACCTGCTGCGCTTCGAAGACGAGCGATGACAGCCGCCGCCCCTTCGGCCAAAACAGTCAAGCAGGCCATTCAGTGGATGCTCAGGCTGCGCGAGAGCGGCAATAGCCCCGCACTGCAGCATCAATGCGAGCAGTGGCGTAGCGCGCGACACGAACACGAGCTGGCGTGGCAGCGGGTGGTTCATCTGCATCACGACCTTGACCTGCGCGCTATCCCCGGCGCGGGGGTTGCCCTGCAGACCCTGGAAACCAGCCAACGACGCCTGCACCGCCGCCAGGCGCTCAAATTGCTTGGCGGTGCTGCCCTGGCGGGCACTGCTGCATGGCTGGCCAAAGACCTCGATAGTGTCAGCGTGTGGGCCTCGGACTACGCTACTGCCACTGGTGAACGGCGCAGCTTCCGCCTGCCCGATGGCTCGCTGATGCAACTGAATACGCGCAGTG
Source organism: Pseudomonas sp. E1MeOHC2 (assembly GCF_058745025.1). Classification (NCBI taxonomy): domain Bacteria; kingdom Pseudomonadati; phylum Pseudomonadota; class Gammaproteobacteria; order Pseudomonadales; family Pseudomonadaceae; genus Pseudomonas; species Pseudomonas sp. E1MeOHC2. Next base: position 2,531,949 of record NZ_CP196675.1, on the reverse strand, counting down.
CCGTGGACCTGGCCTTTGACGATCAGCAGCGTTTGATCCGCCTCAAGCAAGGGGAGTTGATGCTCACCTGCAGCGAGGCGCCGAATCCGCCACGCCCCCTGTTGGTACAGACGCAACACGCCCTGCTCGAAGGTCTCAATGGGCGCTTTGTGGTACGGCAGGATATCGACTGCACACGGGTCAGCGTCAGCCAGGGCAATGTGGCGATCCACCGGCCGGGGAATGGCCAGGTGCAGTGGATCACCAGCGGTCAAGACTGGCGCCTGGACGTAAACAGTGCACAACGCCTGGACCGCGTGGCCATGGACCCGGCGGCCTGGAGCGAAGGGCTGATCGTGACCCGCGACATGCGCTTGCGCGATTTTCTTCAGCAGGTGAGCCGTTATCGCAACGGCTACTTGGGCTGCAACGATGATATTGCCGATCTGCGCCTGTCAGGTGTATTCCGTCTCCAGGACCCTGAACAACTGCTGCAACTGCTGCCCCAAACGCTGCCTGTGAGGCTTCGCCAACGCACGCGCTGGTGGATTCGCGTTGAGCACATTGCCTGACTTCACCCACGTGCTGATTTTTTGGCGGGATTTGGGCGCCGATCCGGCTAGGACAGTAAGCAACGCCTTCTGCCCTCCCCTTTAATGGACTCATTCATGCCCATCGCCTCAACACCCGCACGCCCATCCAACGCGAATGATTTTCGACCTGTCTTGAATTCAGCCAGCCTGCGCAAAGCCGTACGGGCAGCCCTGTTCGGCACCGCCCTGGGCATGACCGCCCTGCCGCTTCAAGCCCTGGCCGCCGAGGCCTCTCAGGCAAGCCAGCAGTATGCGATCCCGGCCGGCCAATTGAACGATGTGCTCAACCAGTTTGCCCGCCAGACGGGGATCACCTTATCGAGCACACCGCAATTGACCAGCGGGCTGCAATCCAGTGGCCTGCAAGGGCATTACTCGCCCGAACAGGCTCTGCGCCAACTGCTCAATGGCAGCGGCCTGGAAGCCGTCAGCCAAGGTGGGCGCAGCTATGTGTTGCGGGCACTGCCTGAGGGTGCCGCGCTGTCGCTGCCAGACACCGACATCCGCAGCTTCAGCCTTGGCAATGCCCTGGGCAGCATGGACGGCTATAACGCTACGCACAGCCAGGTTGCGACCAAGACCAGCATGCCACTGGTGGAAACCTCGCAATCAGTCTCGGTGGTGACCCGCCAGCAAATGGATGATCAGGGCTCGCAGACCGTCGCCCAGGCCATGCGTTATACCCCAGGGGTACTGACCAACCCCTATGGCGCTACGCACCGCTACGACTATGTGGCCATGCGTGGTTTCAATGATGGTTCGGTGGACAACATCTACGTCGATGGCCTGAAGTCCATGGGTGACAACGGCACCTACAGCACCATGCAGGTGGACCCTTACTTCCTTGAACGCATCGACATCCTCAAAGGGCCCTCTTCGGTCCTTTATGGCCGCAGCTCCCCTGGGGGGCTGGTGGCATTGACCACCAAGAAGCCCCTGTTTACCCCTTTCCATCAGATCCAGGCCACTGTGGGCACCCAGGGCCAGCGTGGCATGGGTTTCGACTTCAGCGGCCCGGTATATGACGACAAACGTATCGCCTATCGTCTGACAGGCCTGGCGGATAGCTCAGACACCCAGTTCGACCACAGCAAGGAAGAACGCTACGCCATCGCTCCGGCTATCAGCATCGACTTCACCGAAGACACCTCACTGACGCTGCAGGCGTATCTGCAGCACGACCCCAATGGCGGCTACCACGGCGGTAACCCGGCGGACGGCATGCTGCACAAGCGCAACGGGCTGCGCCTGTCAGACCACTTCTTTGAGGGCGAACCCGGGGTCGACAACTACGAACGCACACAGCAGTCGTTCAGCTACCAGTTCGAGCACCGCTTCAACGACGTGTTCACCGCCCGGCAGAACTTCCGCTACCAGGACTCTGACGTCTCGATGGACCAGGTGTATTCGGCCGGCTGGGCGGATGCCGACAGCAACATCCTCAACCGCGCCTATACCGGCGGTGACGAGCGCCTGCATTCGTACATCATCGATAACATGCTGCAGGCAGAGTTCTTCACCGGCGCGGCCAAGCATACCTTGCTGCTTGGCACCGACTATCAGCGCCGCAAGGCGGACGTTGAATGGCGTTACGGCACAGTCGATTCGCTGGATGCGGGCAACCCTCAATACGGCAATGGCAACCTGCAGGTGCTCGGTGAAAACCGCTATCAGCGCCGTCTGCAGCAAACAGGTGTGTACTTGCAGGACCTGGTCGAGCTGGACCAATGGCGCTTCTCGTTGGGGCTGCGCCAGGACTGGGTGAAAGTCTCTGAGGAGAACCGTGACAGCAACACCAAGGTCAACGACCAGCGTACCAAGTTCACCACTCGGGCGGGTGTGCTGTATCTGTTCGAGAACGGTATGGCGCCTTATGTCAGCTACTCGGAGTCGTTCAACCCCAATACCGTTTCTGACCAGGATGGCCGCCCGCTGGCTCCGACCGAGGGCACTCAGTGGGAGGCGGGTATCAAGTATCAACCACCAGGCAGTGACAACCTGTTCACCGCATCGGTATTCCGGATCGAGCAAGAGAACCTGGCATCCAAGCAGCCGAACGAGGAGTTCTATCGCCCCGTGGGTGAAGTTCGCTCACAAGGGCTGGAATTGGAGGCCCATGTTCAGGTGACCGATAACCTCAAGCTGCTGGGCGGCTACACCTTTACCGACATCGAGTATTCCAAGACGATGCCGAGCCTGGTGGCCCCCAGCCTGGACAACAAGGGTCATTCACCTACCCAGGCACCCAAGCAGATGTTTTCACTGTGGGCTGATTACAACTTCCGTCAGGGAGCGCTGGACGGCCTGCGACTGGGCGGCGGGGTGCGGTATGTGGGGTACAGCTGGGTGGATGCGGAAAACAGCATGAAGGTGCCTTCCTACACGCTATTTGACGCTTCCATCGGCTATGACCTGGGCAAGGTCGGCCTGACGGGGGTGGATGTGCGCCTGAACGCCAACAACCTCACCAACGAAAGCTACATCACCTCATGTGCCAGCCTGAACTACTGCTACATGGGTGAAGAGCGAAACGTAAGCGCTACGGTCAGCTATCAGTTCTGACCGGAAAAGACAAAGCCCCTGTCTGCATCGCAGACAGGGGCTTTGGGTTTGAATCTTGACGATGACCTACTCTCACATGGGGAAACCCCACACTACCATCGGCGATGCATCGTTTCACTGCTGAGTTCGGGATGGGATCAGGTGGTTCCAATGCTCTATGGTCGTCAAGAAATTCTGTATGCCGACCCGTCTTCAAGACGTGCCCGCGAATTTCTATGGCTTCTACTTAAAGACAAAACCCCTACCTGCTCACGCAGATAGGGGTTTTGCGAAATGAATCTTGACGATGACCTACTCTCACATGGGGAAACCCCACACTACCATCGGCGATGCATCGTTTCACTACTGAGTTCGGGATGGGATCAGGTGGTTCCAATGCTCTATGGTCGTCAAGAAATTCTGTAGCCAGAGTGTCCAGATGGACAGCCCAGCGAATTCGGATATGCGATATTTGTGGTTACGAATTTTCGGTTATTTCGTCTTCACCACCACAATTCGGCGTCTTACGCTCAAATTGCTTGGGTGTTATATGGTCAAGCCTCACGGGCAATTAGTATTGGTTAGCTCAACGCCTCACAGCGCTTACACACCCAACCTATCAACGTCGTAGTCTTCGACGGCCCTTTAGGGGATTCAAGATCCCAGTGAGATCTCATCTTGAGGCAAGTTTCCCGCTTAGATGCTTTCAGCGGTTATCTCTTCCGAACATAGCTACCCGGCAATGCCACTGGCGTGACAACCGGAACACCAGAGGTTCGTCCACTCCGGTCCTCTCGTACTAGGAGCAGCCCCTCTCAAATCTCAAACGTCCACGGCAGATAGGGACCGAACTGTCTCACGACGTTCTAAACCCAGCTCGCGTACCACTTTAAATGGCGAACAGCCATACCCTTGGGACCGGCTTCAGCCCCAGGATGTGATGAGCCGACATCGAGGTGCCAAACACCGCCGTCGATATGAACTCTTGGGCGGTATCAGCCTGTTATCCCCGGAGTACCTTTTATCCGTTGAGCGATGGCCCTTCCATACAGAACCACCGGATCACTAAGACCTACTTTCGTACCTGCTCGACGTGTTTGTCTCGCAGTCAAGCGCGCTTTTGCCTTTATACTCTACGACCGATTTCCGACCGGTCTGAGCGCACCTTCGTACTCCTCCGTTACTCTTTGGGAGGAGACCGCCCCAGTCAAACTACCCACCATACACTGTCCTCGATCCGGATAACGGACCTGAGTTAGAACCTCAAAGTTGCCAGGGTGGTATTTCAAGGATGGCTCCATGAGAACTGGCGTCCCCACTTCAAAGCCTCCCACCTATCCTACACAAGCAAATTCAAAGTCCAGTGCAAAGCTATAGTAAAGGTTCACGGGGTCTTTCCGTCTAGCCGCGGATACACTGCATCTTCACAGCGATTTCAATTTCACTGAGTCTCGGGTGGAGACAGCGCCGCCATCGTTACGCCATTCGTGCAGGTCGGAACTTACCCGACAAGGAATTTCGCTACCTTAGGACCGTTATAGTTACGGCCGCCGTTTACCGGGGCTTCGATCAAGAGCTTCGCTTGCGCTAACCCCATCAATTAACCTTCCGGCACCGGGCAGGCGTCACACCCTATACGTCCACTTTCGTGTTTGCAGAGTGCTGTGTTTTTAATAAACAGTCGCAGCGGCCTGGTATCTTCGACCGGCATGGGCTTACGGAGCAAGTCCTTAACCCTCGCCGGCGCACCTTCTCCCGAAGTTACGGTGCCATTTTGCCTAGTTCCTTCACCCGAGTTCTCTCAAGCGCCTTGGTATTCTCTACCTAACCACCTGTGTCGGTTTGGGGTACGGTTCCCAGTTATCTGAAGCTTAGGAGCTTTTCTTGGAAGCATGGCATCAACCACTTCGTCGCCTAAAGGCAACTCGTCATCAGCTCTCGGCCTTAAGATCCCGGATTTGCCTAAGATCTCAGCCTACCACCTTAAACTTGGACAACCAACGCCAAGCTGGCCTAGCCTTCTCCGTCCCTCCATCGCAATAACTGGAAGTACAGGAATATTAACCTGTTTTCCATCGACTACGCTTTTCAGCCTCGCCTTAGGGACCGACTAACCCTGCGTCGATTAACGTTGCGCAGGAAACCTTGGTCTTTCGGCGTGGGAGTTTTTCACTCCCATTGTCGTTACTCATGTCAGCATTCGCACTTCTGATACCTCCAGCAAGCTTCTCAACTCACCTTCACAGGCTTACAGAACGCTCCTCTACCGCATCACCAAAAGGTGATACCCGTAGCTTCGGTGCATGGTTTGAGCCCCGTTACATCTTCCGCGCAGGCCGACTCGACTAGTGAGCTATTACGCTTTCTTTAAAGGGTGGCTGCTTCTAAGCCAACCTCCTAGCTGTCTAAGCCTTCCCACATCGTTTCCCACTTAACCATGACTTTGGGACCTTAGCTGACGGTCTGGGTTGTTTCCCTTTTCACGACGGACGTTAGCACCCGCCGTGTGTCTCCCATGCTCGGCACTTGTAGGTATTCGGAGTTTGCATCGGTTTGGTAAGTCGGGATGACCCCCTAGCCGAAACAGTGCTCTACCCCCTACAGTGATACATGAGGCGCTACCTAAATAGCTTTCGAGGAGAACCAGCTATCTCCGAGCTTGATTAGCCTTTCACTCCGATCCACAGGTCATCCGCTAACTTTTCAACGGTAGTCGGTTCGGTCCTCCAGTCAGTGTTACCTAACCTTCAACCTGCCCATGGATAGATCGCCCGGTTTCGGGTCTATACCCAGCGACTAAACGCCCTATTAAGACTCGCTTTCGCTACGCCTCCCCTATTCGGTTAAGCTCGCCACTGAATATAAGTCGCTGACCCATTATACAAAAGGTACGCAGTCACCTAACAAAGTAGGCTCCCACTGCTTGTACGCATACGGTTTCAGGATCTATTTCACTCCCCTCTCCGGGGTTCTTTTCGCCTTTCCCTCACGGTACTAGTTCACTATCGGTCAGTCAGTAGTATTTAGCCTTGGAGGATGGTCCCCCCATATTCAGACAAAGTTTCTCGTGCTCCGTCCTACTCGATTTCATTGATAAGAGATTTTCGTGTACGGGGCTATCACCCACTATGGCCGCACTTTCCAGAGCGTTCCACTAATCTCAAACCAACTTAAGGGCTGGTCCCCGTTCGCTCGCCACTACTAAGGGAATCTCGGTTGATTTCTTTTCCTCAGGGTACTTAGATGTTTCAGTTCCCCTGGTTCGCCTCTTGCACCTATGTATTCAGTACAAGATACTCAGCTTATGCTGAGTGGGTTCCCCCATTCAGAGATCTCTGGATCACAGTCTGTTTGCCGACTCCCCAAAGCTTATCGCAGGCTACCACGTCTTTCATCGCCTCTGACTGCCAAGGCATCCACCGTATGCGCTTCTTCACTTGACCATATAACCCCAAGCAATCTGGTTATACTGTGAAGACGACATTCGCCGAAAATTCGTTTTGCTCTTTCGAGCCCACAAATTTTACCTTAGCCTGATCCACTACCAGTGAAAGTAGTGTTCAGTCTATTTCTATCACATATCCGAATTTTTAAAGAACGATCTGACAAAAGTCAGAAATCAACATTCATTAACGAATGTTCATTTCTAAGTTCTGACAAGCTACTGCTTACGGCGAAAGTGGTGGAGCCAAGCGGGATCGAACCGCTGACCTCCTGCGTGCAAGGCAGGCGCTCTCCCAGCTGAGCTATGGCCCCGTATTCTACGGCTGAACCATGTAATGGTAGGTCTGGGCAGATTTGAACTGCCGACCTCACCCTTATCAGGGGTGCGCTCTAACCAACTGAGCTACAGACCTATAACAGGGTCGCGTTACAGCATCGTCTTTATACAAGTGAATCAAGCAATTCGTGTGGGAGCTCATCAGCAGGCTGATGTCGTCGATTAAGGAGGTGATCCAGCCGCAGGTTCCCCTACGGCTACCTTGTTACGACTTCACCCCAGTCATGAATCACACCGTGGTAACCGTCCTCCCGAAGGTTAGACTAGCTACTTCTGGTGCAACCCACTCCCATGGTGTGACGGGCGGTGTGTACAAGGCCCGGGAACGTATTCACCGCGACATTCTGATTCGCGATTACTAGCGATTCCGACTTCACGCAGTCGAGTTGCAGACTGCGATCCGGACTACGATCGGTTTTGTGAGATTAGCTCCACCTCGCGGCTTGGCAACCCTCTGTACCGACCATTGTAGCACGTGTGTAGCCCAGGCCGTAAGGGCCATGATGACTTGACGTCATCCCCACCTTCCTCCGGTTTGTCACCGGCAGTCTCCTTAGAGTGCCCACCATAACGTGCTGGTAACTAAGGACAAGGGTTGCGCTCGTTACGGGACTTAACCCAACATCTCACGACACGAGCTGACGACAGCCATGCAGCACCTGTGTCAGAGTTCCCGAAGGCACCAATCTATCTCTAGAAAGTTCTCTGCATGTCAAGGCCTGGTAAGGTTCTTCGCGTTGCTTCGAATTAAACCACATGCTCCACCGCTTGTGCGGGCCCCCGTCAATTCATTTGAGTTTTAACCTTGCGGCCGTACTCCCCAGGCGGTCAACTTAATGCGTTAGCTGCGCCACTAAAATCTCAAGGATTCCAACGGCTAGTTGACATCGTTTACGGCGTGGACTACCAGGGTATCTAATCCTGTTTGCTCCCCACGCTTTCGCACCTCAGTGTCAGTATCAGTCCAGGTGGTCGCCTTCGCCACTGGTGTTCCTTCCTATATCTACGCATTTCACCGCTACACAGGAAATTCCACCACCCTCTACCGTACTCTAGCTTGCCAGTTTTGGATGCAGTTCCCAGGTTGAGCCCGGGGCTTTCACATTCAACTTAACAAACCACCTACGCGCGCTTTACGCCCAGTAATTCCGATTAACGCTTGCACCCTCTGTATTACCGCGGCTGCTGGCACAGAGTTAGCCGGTGCTTATTCTGTCGGTAACGTCAAAACAGCAAGGTATTCGCTTACTGCCCTTCCTCCCAACTTAAAGTGCTTTACAATCCGAAGACCTTCTTCACACACGCGGCATGGCTGGATCAGGCTTTCGCCCATTGTCCAATATTCCCCACTGCTGCCTCCCGTAGGAGTCTGGACCGTGTCTCAGTTCCAGTGTGACTGATCATCCTCTCAGACCAGTTACGGATCGTCGCCTTGGTGAGCCATTACCCCACCAACTAGCTAATCCGACCTAGGCTCATCTGATAGCGCAAGGCCCGAAGGTCCCCTGCTTTCTCCCGTAGGACGTATGCGGTATTAGCGTTCCTTTCGAAACGTTGTCCCCCACTACCAGGCAGATTCCTAGGCATTACTCACCCGTCCGCCGCTGAATCGAAGAGCAAGCTCTTCTCATCCGCTCGACTTGCATGTGTTAGGCCTGCCGCCAGCGTTCAATCTGAGCCATGATCAAACTCTTCAGTTCAATACTGCTTGGGTTTTTAAGAAACCCTAAACTTGGCTCAGCAATCTCAAATGACTATGTGATTTCTCGCATGGTCACTTGTGATGCTGATAATCTTTGTGACTATCAGTCCATACTCACAAGCACCCACACGAATTGCTTGATTCAATTTGTTAAAGAGCGTTTGGTTAAGAGCTTTTCGTCTCAACCGAGGCGCGCATTCTACGCTTTCCTCAGAGCCTGTCAAGTGTTTATTTTGAAGTTTCTTTCGAGAATCTCGTTTAGCTTCAAACACTTAACTCGCTGCGATCTCTCGTAGCGGGAGGCGAATAATACAGCATTCAAAAACGCTGTCAACCACCTTTTTGCCGCTGCTGAGCGGTCATTCAACCTGGTCAGCAAGAAGCTTGAGCTTCTACTTAAAGACAAAACCCCTACCTGCTCACGCAGATAGGGGTTTTGCGAAATGAATCTTGACGATGACCTACTCTCACATGGGGAAACCCCACACTACCATCGGCGATGCATCGTTTCACTACTGAGTTCGGGATGGGATCAGGTGGTTCCAATGCTCTATGGTCGTCAAGAAATTCTGTAGCCAGAGTGTCCAGATGGACAGCCCAGCGAATTCGGATATGCGATATTTGTGGTTACGAATTTTCGGTTATTTCGTCTTCACCACCACAATTCGGCGTCTTACGCTCAAATTGCTTGGGTGTTATATGGTCAAGCCTCACGGGCAATTAGTATTGGTTAGCTCAACGCCTCACAGCGCTTACACACCCAACCTATCAACGTCGTAGTCTTCGACGGCCCTTTAGGGGATTCAAGATCCCAGTGAGATCTCATCTTGAGGCAAGTTTCCCGCTTAGATGCTTTCAGCGGTTATCTCTTCCGAACATAGCTACCCGGCAATGCCACTGGCGTGACAACCGGAACACCAGAGGTTCGTCCACTCCGGTCCTCTCGTACTAGGAGCAGCCCCTCTCAAATCTCAAACGTCCACGGCAGATAGGGACCGAACTGTCTCACGACGTTCTAAACCCAGCTCGCGTACCACTTTAAATGGCGAACAGCCATACCCTTGGGACCGGCTTCAGCCCCAGGATGTGATGAGCCGACATCGAGGTGCCAAACACCGCCGTCGATATGAACTCTTGGGCGGTATCAGCCTGTTATCCCCGGAGTACCTTTTATCCGTTGAGCGATGGCCCTTCCATACAGAACCACCGGATCACTAAGACCTACTTTCGTACCTGCTCGACGTGTTTGTCTCGCAGTCAAGCGCGCTTTTGCCTTTATACTCTACGACCGATTTCCGACCGGTCTGAGCGCACCTTCGTACTCCTCCGTTACTCTTTGGGAGGAGACCGCCCCAGTCAAACTACCCACCATACACTGTCCTCGATCCGGATAACGGACCTGAGTTAGAACCTCAAAGTTGCCAGGGTGGTATTTCAAGGATGGCTCCATGAGAACTGGCGTCCCCACTTCAAAGCCTCCCACCTATCCTACACAAGCAAATTCAAAGTCCAGTGCAAAGCTATAGTAAAGGTTCACGGGGTCTTTCCGTCTAGCCGCGGATACACTGCATCTTCACAGCGATTTCAATTTCACTGAGTCTCGGGTGGAGACAGCGCCGCCATCGTTACGCCATTCGTGCAGGTCGGAACTTACCCGACAAGGAATTTCGCTACCTTAGGACCGTTATAGTTACGGCCGCCGTTTACCGGGGCTTCGATCAAGAGCTTCGCTTGCGCTAACCCCATCAATTAACCTTCCGGCACCGGGCAGGCGTCACACCCTATACGTCCACTTTCGTGTTTGCAGAGTGCTGTGTTTTTAATAAACAGTCGCAGCGGCCTGGTATCTTCGACCGGCATGGGCTTACGGAGCAAGTCCTTAACCCTCGCCGGCGCACCTTCTCCCGAAGTTACGGTGCCATTTTGCCTAGTTCCTTCACCCGAGTTCTCTCAAGCGCCTTGGTATTCTCTACCTAACCACCTGTGTCGGTTTGGGGTACGGTTCCCAGTTATCTGAAGCTTAGGAGCTTTTCTTGGAAGCATGGCATCAACCACTTCGTCGCCTAAAGGCAACTCGTCATCAGCTCTCGGCCTTAAGATCCCGGATTTGCCTAAGATCTCAGCCTACCACCTTAAACTTGGACAACCAACGCCAAGCTGGCCTAGCCTTCTCCGTCCCTCCATCGCAATAACTGGAAGTACAGGAATATTAACCTGTTTTCCATCGACTACGCTTTTCAGCCTCGCCTTAGGGACCGACTAACCCTGCGTCGATTAACGTTGCGCAGGAAACCTTGGTCTTTCGGCGTGGGAGTTTTTCACTCCCATTGTCGTTACTCATGTCAGCATTCGCACTTCTGATACCTCCAGCAAGCTTCTCAACTCACCTTCACAGGCTTACAGAACGCTCCTCTACCGCATCACCAAAAGGTGATACCCGTAGCTTCGGTGCATGGTTTGAGCCCCGTTACATCTTCCGCGCAGGCCGACTCGACTAGTGAGCTATTACGCTTTCTTTAAAGGGTGGCTGCTTCTAAGCCAACCTCCTAGCTGTCTAAGCCTTCCCACATCGTTTCCCACTTAACCATGACTTTGGGACCTTAGCTGACGGTCTGGGTTGTTTCCCTTTTCACGACGGACGTTAGCACCCGCCGTGTGTCTCCCATGCTCGGCACTTGTAGGTATTCGGAGTTTGCATCGGTTTGGTAAGTCGGGATGACCCCCTAGCCGAAACAGTGCTCTACCCCCTACAGTGATACATGAGGCGCTACCTAAATAGCTTTCGAGGAGAACCAGCTATCTCCGAGCTTGATTAGCCTTTCACTCCGATCCACAGGTCATCCGCTAACTTTTCAACGGTAGTCGGTTCGGTCCTCCAGTCAGTGTTACCTAACCTTCAACCTGCCCATGGATAGATCGCCCGGTTTCGGGTCTATACCCAGCGACTAAACGCCCTATTAAGACTCGCTTTCGCTACGCCTCCCCTATTCGGTTAAGCTCGCCACTGAATATAAGTCGCTGACCCATTATACAAAAGGTACGCAGTCACCTAACAAAGTAGGCTCCCACTGCTTGTACGCATACGGTTTCAGGATCTATTTCACTCCCCTCTCCGGGGTTCTTTTCGCCTTTCCCTCACGGTACTAGTTCACTATCGGTCAGTCAGTAGTATTTAGCCTTGGAGGATGGTCCCCCCATATTCAGACAAAGTTTCTCGTGCTCCGTCCTACTCGATTTCATTGATAAGAGATTTTCGTGTACGGGGCTATCACCCACTATGGCCGCACTTTCCAGAGCGTTCCACTAATCTCAAACCAACTTAAGGGCTGGTCCCCGTTCGCTCGCCACTACTA
>NZ_CP196675.1:0-2517500 GCF_058745025.1 Pseudomonas sp. E1MeOHC2 | reverse complement strand
AGGAGTTTCTCGTTCCAACTACGCTGGAAGTGGGGCGCATTATAAGGGGATTCGAAACCCCGTCAACCTTTAATTTCACGAAACCTTAATATCGCTAAAAAGCAAAGCGGGGAGGCCTTCGGCCTCCCCGCTGTTCCATAGCTCTATATAGCCTCAAAGCACCCCGGCACTGCGCAAGCGGTGTACCGCATCAGCATCCAGCCCCAGCACGTCACTCAATACCGCCTCGGTATGCTCACCCAACAACGGTGGCGCCCGCCGGTACTCCACCGGCGTCTCCGACAACCGAATAGGGCTGGCCACCTGCGGCACACTCCCTGCCAGCGGATGCGGGATATTCACCGCCAACCCTCGAGCCACTACCTGCGGATCCTGGAACATCTGCGCCAGGTCATTGATAGGTCCACATGGCACCCCTGCCTTCTCCAACTGGCTCACCCACTGCGCCGTGGTCTTGAACACCGTGGCCTGACGAATCAACGGAATCAGCTCACCGCGATTGGCTACCCGCAGCTTATTGGTAGCAAAGCGCGGATCATCCGCCCACTGGGGCTGCCCAGCCACCTCGGCAAACTTGCGAAACTGACCGTCATTACCCACGGTAAGGATGAAATCGCCATCTGCTGTAGGGAAGTCCTGGTAAGGCACGATATTGGGATGCGCATTGCCCAGGCGTCGAGGTGGATTACCCGTGGTCAGATAGTTCATCGCCTGGTTGGCCAGGCACGCCACCTGCACATCGAGCAACGCCATGTCGACATGCTGACCGATGCCGGCCTGATCCCGATGAGCGAGGGCCGCCAAAATCGCCACCGTCGAGTACAGCCCAGTGAGGATGTCGGTGAGTGCTACGCCAACCTTTACCGGCCCCGCGCCTTCCTCACCCTCAGGCCGCCCGGTCAGGCTCATCAGCCCGCCCAGCCCCTGGATCATGAAGTCATACCCCGCGCGCTTGGCATATGGCCCCGTCTGGCCGAAGCCGGTGATGGAGCAATAGATAAGCTTCGGGTTGAGCGCTTTCAGGCTTTGGTAATCCAGCCCGTACGCCGCCAGGCCGCCCACCTTGAAGTTCTCGATGACGATATCCGACTTGGCCGCTAGCTCACGCACCAGGCGCTGACCCTCAGGCTGCGTGAAGTCGATCGTCACCGAACGCTTATTGCGGTTGGCCGAGAGGTAATAAGCCGCTTCGCTGGTGTTCTCACCTTGTGCATCCTTAAGGAAAGGCGGCCCCCACGAGCGGGTATCGTCGCCATTGCCAGGGCGCTCGACCTTGATCACGTCAGCCCCAAGGTCAGCGAGAATCTGGCCAGACCATGGGCCGGCCAACACGCGCGAAAGGTCCAGCACCCGCAGATGTGATAGCGCGCCCATGGGCAGACTCCTTATTAATAGAAGGCCTGGATACCGGTCTGAGCACGCCCCAGGATCAATGCATGTACATCATGGGTGCCCTCATAGGTGTTGACCACCTCAAGGTTGACCAGATGACGGGCCACGCCGAACTCATCGGAAATACCGTTACCACCCAGCATGTCACGCGCCATGCGGGCGATATCCAAGGCCTTGCCGCAGGAATTACGCTTCATGATCGACGTGATCTCGACGGCTGCCGTGCCTTCGTCCTTCATGCGCCCCAACCGCAGGCAGCCCTGCAGCGCCAAGGTGATCTCGGTTTGCATGTCCGCCAGCTTTTTCTGGATCAGCTGATTGGCTGCAAGCGGGCGGCCGAACTGCTGACGGTCCAGGGTGTATTGGCGCGCGGTGTGCCAGCAAGCCTCGGCAGCGCCCAGCGCCCCCCAGGAGATGCCATAGCGGGCCGAGTTCAGGCAGGTGAACGGCCCCTTGAGGCCACGCACGTCCGGGAAGATGTTTTCTTCAGGCACGAATACGTTATCCATCACGATCTCACCCGTGATCGAAGCACGCAGGCCGACCTTGCCGTGGATCGCCGGAGCGCTGAGGCCTTCCCAGCCCTTTTCCAGGACGAAGCCCCGAATGTCGCCAGCATCATCCTTGCCCCAGACCACGAACACATCGGCGATCGGGCTGTTGGTGATCCACATCTTGCTGCCGGTGAGACGGTAACCACCGTCGACCTTCCTGGCGCGGGTGATCATCGAACCGGGATCGGAGCCATGGTTAGGCTCGGTCAGGCCAAAGCAGCCGATCCACTCACCGGTGGCCAGTTTGGGCAGGTACTTCTGCTTTTGCGCCTCAGTGCCAAATTCGTTGATCGGCACCATTACCAGGGAGGACTGCACACTCATCATCGAGCGATAGCCAGAGTCGATGCGTTCGACCTCACGTGCAATCAGCCCGTAGCACACATAATTCAGACCGCTGCCGCCGTACTGCTCGGGGATGGTCGCACCCAGCAAGCCGATTTCCCCCATCTCGCGGAAGATCGCCGGGTCGGTCTGCTCATGGCGGAAAGCCTCGAGCACACGCGGCGCCAACTTGTCCTGGGCGAACTGATAAGCGCTGTCACGCACCATGCGCTCTTCTTCAGTGAGCTGCTGATCCAGCAGCAGCGGATCGATCCAGTTGAAGCTTGCTTTACCGGCCATGAGCGAAATCCTCGAATAGAGAGAGCAAATTCTTGTGCCCTTGAGCCTAGGCCTGATCGGCTGCCGCGACAAACGAGGATTGCGCACGGATTAGTGATAATTTGTCACTTCGTAAATCGGCAAAACGCCATATTGACAGCCTTACAAGTGAGGTTGACGTACATGCGCCGCAAGATCCCCAGCACTGCCGCCCTGGTCTGTTTCGAAGCCGCGGCGCGAAACGAGAGCTTTACCAAGGCCGCGCAAGAGCTTGCGCTGACCCAGAGCGCCGTCTGTCGGCAGATCGGCGGCCTGGAGGCCTTCCTTAATGTGGAACTGTTTCGTCGTTCACGGCGCGGGGTGAAGCTGACCGAGGCCGGGCTTTCCTACAGCCGCCAGGTCGCCGCGCAACTGGATGCCGTTGAGCGCGACACCCTGTCGGTGATGCGCCAGCAAGGCGCCAATGTGATCGAGCTTGCCGTGGTGCCTACCTTTGGCACCCAATGGCTGCTTCCCAGGCTCAAGGACCTCCAGCAGCGCCACCCCGACGTCACCGTCAACCTGACCAACCGCACCCGGCCGTTCCTGTTCGCCGACACCGCCTTTGATGCCGCCATCTATTTCGGCGATGCCGACTGGTCGGGCACGCAGTCGCACCGGCTGATGGGTGAAAACCCAGTGCCGGTGTGCAGCCCAGCCATGCTGGACGGGCAGGGCATGCTCGACGCTCGGCGCATTGCACAACTGCCATTGCTGCAGCAGACCACACGCCCCTATGCCTGGCGACAATGGTTCGGCAGCCTGGGCATGAACGTGGAGCGCGACATGACAGGCCCACGCTATGAACTATTCTCCATGCTCGCGCAGGCGGCAATGCACGAAATGGGCATCGCACTGATCCCGCCCTTCCTGATCCAGCGAGAGTTGGAGGAGGGTAGGTTGGTGGTCGCTAACAGGCATGCCCTGAGCAGCGACAAGGCCTACTATCTGATGATTCCCGAACGCAAAGTGGAGTCTGCCTCACTGCGAGCCTTCCGCGACTGGCTGGTGGCACAAGCCCAGGAATACACCGCCTCGGCCTAAGCTGACCTCGTAGTCAATTATTTTAAACACCTACAGATGTATGTATTTGTCGCATCTACGTAAACTGTTACGCAAGCCTGAAAATCCCCTTTAACCCAGCTTACTACGCGGCTTTCAGGGTTAAATTGCGACATTCACCAAGCTGTGAGCGAATTACCGCGATTTTTTTTGTTTTTTTCTCCTAATCTCCCAATGGCCCATGTTTGACGGGCTGCGACCGTAAGCTTGCGACATACGGTCACAGGGTGACTTGTAGTTTTAACCTGGTTTCGCTCCAGAACTGGTTGTAGGCCCCTGGGTTCATCTGCAAAATGCCTGGCCCGCCTGGGATTCGGCGGGTTGACGCTCAACGACCGTACCAGCGCACCACCCGAAGTACGCTGGCTTCCACAAAGACAAAAGGTCACCGCAGGAGACAAAGTCGTGCACATTGGTGTTCCTCTCGAGACGCAGACGGGTGAGACAAGGGTCGCCGCGACCCCTGAAACCATCAAAAAACTGGTTGCCCAAGGCCATCAGGTCACCGTCCAACGGGGGGCAGGGCTAAACGCCAGCATTCCGGACAGTGCCTATGAGGTCGTGGGGGCCTCCCTGGGAAGCGCCGCCGACGCCTACGGCGCGCAACTCGTACTCAAAGTGGTCGCGCCCAACGATCAAGAGCTCGCGCTGATAAACAGCGGCAGCCTCCTGGTGGGCATGCTCAACCCGTTCAACAGCGAAATGATCGGCAAGATGGCCGAACGCGGTATCACCGCCTTCGCCCTTGAAGCGGCGCCGCGTACCTCGCGGGCACAAAGCCTCGACGTGCTGTCGTCCCAGGCCAACATCGCTGGTTACAAGGCGGTGCTGCTGGCAGCGCATCACTACCCTCGCTTCATGCCCATGCTGATGACCGCCGCCGGTACCGTGAAGGCTGCCCGTGTGCTGATTCTGGGCGCCGGCGTTGCAGGCCTGCAGGCCATTGCCACCGCCAAACGCATGGGCGCCGTGATCGAAGCCTCGGATGTACGCCCCGCAGTCAAGGAGCAGATCGAGTCGCTGGGCGCCAAGTTCCTCGACGTGCCTTACGAAACCGACGAGGAACGTGAGTGCGCCGAAGGGGTTGGCGGCTATGCCCGGCCGATGCCGGCCAGCTGGATGCAGCGCCAGGCCCAGGCCGTACACGAGCGCGCCAAGCAGGCCGATATCGTCATCACCACGGCACTGATCCCTGGCCGCAAGGCACCGACACTGCTCAGCGCCGAAACCGTCGCGCAGATGAAGCCAGGCTCGGTGGTCATCGACCTGGCGGCAGCCCAAGGCGGCAACTGCCCGCTGACCGTCGCCGATCAAGTGGTGCTGCAGAACGGCGTGACCATCGTCGGCCCCACCAACCTGCCTGCCCAGGTGGGGGCCGATGCTTCAGCGCTGTACGCACGCAACCTGCTGGACTTCATGAAGCTGTTGTTCGACAAGGACAACGCGCTGGTCATCAACCTCGAAGACGATATCGTCGCGGCCTGCCTCATGTGCCGCGACGGGCAAGTCGTCCGCAAGAACGGCTAAGGAGCACGACAATGGAAGACATGCTGATTTCCCACGGCATCTACAACCTGATCATTTTCGTGCTGGCCATCTATGTGGGTTACCACGTGGTGTGGAACGTCACCCCGGCCCTGCACACGCCGCTGATGGCGGTCACCAATGCCATCTCCGCCATCGTCATCGTCGGTGCCATGCTGGCTGCGGCGCTGACCGTGACGCCTGCCGGCAAGCTGATGGGCACGCTCGCCGTGGCCTTGGCTGCGGTCAACGTGTTCGGTGGCTTCCTGGTCACCCGTCGCATGCTTGAGATGTTCAAGAAGAAAGCCAAGAACGAGGCGAAGAAGTAAGCATGAGCATGAATCTGGTAACGCTTCTCTACCTGGTCGCCTCGATCTGCTTCATCCAGGCGCTCAAGGGCCTTTCGCACCCGACCACATCTCGGCGCGGCAACCTGTTCGGCATGATTGGCATGGGCTTGGCTATCGTCACCACGGTTGGCCTCATTTATAAGCTGGGCGCAGAGCTGGCAACCGCCGGCATCGGTTACGTGATCGTCGGCCTGCTGGTCGGCGGTACCGCTGGCTCGATCATGGCCAAGCGCGTCGAGATGACCAAGATGCCGGAGCTGGTCGCCTTCATGCACAGCATGATCGGCCTGGCTGCGGTATTCATCGCCATCGCCGCCGTGCTTGAGCCCCAGTCGATGGGCATCGTCGCCAGCATCAGCGACCCGATCCCCACCGGCAACCGCCTGGAGCTGTTCCTGGGCGCTGCAATTGGTGCCATCACCTTCTCCGGTTCCGTGATCGCCTTCGGCAAGCTGTCGGGCAAGTACAAGTTCCGCCTGTTCCAAGGCGCACCGGTACAGTTCGCCGGCCAGCACAAGCTGAACCTGATCCTGGGCCTGACCACCATCGCCCTGGGCCTGCTGTTCACCTTCACCGGCCATTACAGCGCCTTTACCCTGATGCTGGTTTTGGCCTTCATCATGGGCGTGCTGATCATTATCCCGATCGGTGGCGCGGACATGCCCGTGGTGGTGTCGATGCTCAACAGCTATTCGGGCTGGGCAGCGGCGGGTATCGGCTTCTCGCTGAACAACTCGATGCTGATCATCGCAGGCTCTTTGGTCGGCTCCAGCGGTGCGATCCTCTCGTACATCATGTGCAAGGCGATGAACCGTTCGTTCTTCAACGTCATCCTGGGCGGCTTCGGCGGCGCGGCTGATGCGGGTGGCCCGGCAGGCACTCAGGAAGCTCGCCCGGTGAAATCCGGCTCGGCCGACGATGCCACCTTCCTGCTCAGCAATGCCGACACGGTGATCATCGTGCCTGGCTACGGCCTGGCCGTTGCCCGTGCCCAGCACGCGCTGAAGGAGCTGACTGAGAAGCTGACGCACAATGGCGTGACCGTGAAATATGCGATCCACCCGGTGGCAGGCCGTATGCCAGGGCACATGAACGTGTTGCTGGCCGAAGCCGAAGTGCCCTACGACCAGGTGTTCGAGATGGACGACATCAACGCCGAGTTCGGCCAGGCCGACGTGGTACTGGTGCTGGGCGCCAACGACGTGGTCAACCCGGCAGCGAAAAACGATCCCAAATCGCCGATTGCCGGCATGCCGATCCTGGAAGCGTTCAAGGCCAAGACCATCATCGTCAACAAGCGCTCCATGGCCAGTGGCTATGCAGGCCTGGACAACGAACTGTTCTACCTGGACAAGACCATGATGGTATTCGGTGACGCCAAGAAAGTGATCGAGGATATGGTCAAAGCGGTGGAGTAACCCCGTCGCGGCAAACCGTGCGCTATATAAGAAGCCCCGCCGAGCAATCGGCGGGGCTTTTTGCATTTGCCTGATCCAGATCAACGGCTCTACTTCCGGGCTTCTCATACGACCATGGTCGTGGGACGGCAACCGGCGAAATCTCTAGACTGCGCTGCAGTAGCTTCAGTAGCCTGAGATAACAATCCATGTACCGTGATCGTATCCGCTTGTCCTCCCTGCACAGCAAGGTAATGAGTGCGGCTGATGCCGCTGGTCTGATCGAGGACGGCATGACCGTCGGCATGAGCGGGTTCACCCGCGCCGGCGAAGCCAAGGCCGTACCCCATGCCCTGGCCGAACGCGCCAAGCAGTCGCCACTGAAAATCAGCCTGATGACTGGCGCCAGCCTGGGCAATGACCTGGACAAGCAGCTGACCGAGGCCGGCGTGCTGGCTCGCCGCATGCCGTTCCAGGTCGACAGCACCCTGCGCAAGGCCATCAACGACGGCCAGGTCATGTTCATCGACCAGCACCTTTCGGAAACCGTCGAGCAACTGCGCAACCAGCAGCTCAAGCTGCCAGACATCGCCGTCATCGAAGCCGTGGCCATCACCGAAGAAGGCCACATCGTGCCGACCACTTCGGTGGGCAACTCGGCCAGCTTCGCGATCTTCGCCAAGCAAGTGATCATCGAGATCAACCTGTCGCACAACGCCAACCTCGAAGGCCTGCACGACATCTATATCCCGACCTACCGCCCGACCCGCACACCGATCCCGCTGGTCAAGGTCGATGATCGCATCGGCAGCACGGCCATCCCGATCGACCCGGCCAAGATCGTCGGCATCGTCATCAGCGACCAGCCGGACTCGCCGTCCACCGTGTTGCCGCCTGACGACGAAACCCAGGGCATCGCCGACCACCTGATCAACTTCCTCAAGAAGGAAGTCGACGCCGGCCGCATGACCAACAAGCTCGGCCCACTGCAGGCCGGTATCGGCAGCATTGCCAACGCGGTGATGTGCGGTTTGATCGATTCGCCGTTCGAAGACCTGACCATGTACTCCGAAGTACTGCAGGATTCGACCTTCGACCTGATCGACGCTGGCAAGCTGAGCTTCGCCTCGGGCAGCTCGATCACCTTGTCGACCCGCCGTAATGCCGATGTGTTCGGCAACCTGGAGCGCTACAAGGACAAGCTGGTGCTGCGTCCACAGGAGATCTCCAACCACCCGGAAGTGGTCCGTCGCCTGGGCATCATCGGTATCAACACCGCACTGGAGTTCGATATCTACGGCAACGTCAACTCCACCCACGTGTGTGGCACCCGAATGATGAACGGCATCGGCGGTTCTGGCGATTTCGCCCGCAACGCCCACCTGGCCGTGTTCGTCACCAAGTCGATTGCCAAGGGCGGTGCGATTTCCAGCGTGGTGCCGATGGTCAGCCACGTTGACCACACCGAGCACGACGTGGACATCCTGGTCACCGAGCAGGGGCTGGCAGACTTGCGCGGCCTGGCGCCACGCGAGCGTGCCCGGGCGATCATCGACAACTGTGTGCACCCGGATTACCGCGCAGCGCTGAACGACTACTTCGAGCGCGCCTGCCAGCGTGGTGGTCATACCCCGCACATTCTGCGCGAGGCGTTGAGCTGGCACGAAAACCTGGAAGAAACCGGGCGCATGCTCGCCAGCTGATTCCACCCATGCTGTAACAACCCAATCGCCGGCTTGCCGGCGATTGGGTCATAGCGTTCAAGACCTGCCTAAACACCGAATATAAAAACTGTACTACTGTACTGGTTTTCTCGCTTCACCCTCCTCGCCGCAAACCTTCCCATACCCATATTCGCACCATAAGAGTGCAGACCAGTACAGTTGCGCCTATTTCGAGTGCAACAGTAGGGTTACACAGTTAACTGAACCATCGTTCTTCTACAGAACTGTATCTACTGTTATGGACAACAGAGGAGGATCATTGGCATCAGTTAAACCACTACCTAATCCCGCCATAAGCGGAAGGATGAAACATCATGGAACGTACACTCAGTTCCGGCCTCGTTTTTGAAAGCAACGCCCAGCAATCCAGCGCTTCGATGCCTCTGCGCGCTCTGTCCACCCTGCTGCTGTGGCAGCGTCGCATGGCCAGCCGCCGCCAACTGGCTCGCCTGGACTCCCGCCTGCTGGCCGACGCCGGTATCAGCGAGTCGCAGCGTTACGAAGAGCTGAGCAAGCCTTTCTGGCGTTAAGCTCCGGCTTGCCGGCTGCGGCCGGCGCCACGAATTCCCAAACCCGTTGCAGGTGACTGCAACGGGTTTTTTGTTTCCAGGCCCCGTGCCAGAGCGCCTCAAGGCACAACAGGTACAGTTTCAAAATAATCAAAAACATACCAGTACAGTATGTAAGCGCACCGTTCATTAACATCCAGAAACACCGGCGCGTGATACGCTTGGCTTAACAGTCTGGTAGAACCGGATGTTGAAAAAGTACCGAGACGCGCAGTGCGAGCGTCCGATTAGCAGAACCCCCCCAGGAGTCCACGATCATGTCCCGTAAACATCTGATTGGCGCCGCTCTGATGCTGAGCCTGGCAGGCACCGCCAGCGCCACCAGCTTCGTCGTTACCACCGACGCAGTCGTGGGCGCTGTTGCCGCCTCCACTGACGCCACCTCCGACGTATCTTCGTCGTTCCGCGACGACAAGATCGTCCAGGCCGCCCGTGACGATGCCGCCAGCTTCGTCGGCAGCCAAGGTGAAATCCGTGGCGCCAAGCTGGAAAGCGCCTTCCTGCACATTCGCGGGCAAATGCCGACCTTGCAGGCCAGCGACGCACAACTGGCACAGGCCATCCTGGCGCTCTGATCTGCACTGAGCCCTGCGGCTGTGCGGGTGTTAGCCAGCACAGCCGTACTCGCCTTCACTGCCCCTGTACCCAGCCGTTAGAAGCCCATGCGTTATCTTTTGCCGTTGTTGTTTGCCGCCGTTGGCATCCCCTTGAGCATGGCAAGCGCCCATGCCATGGACACCACCACGCAAAGCCTGGTCATCACAGGCTATGTCACCAGCCAAGTCACCACCGCGCCGTTCGACCGCAAGCTGGTCAGCCAGGCCCGTGACGATGCTGCGGCATTCGTCGCCAGCGATGGCCTGATCCGCGGTGCGCGCCTGGAAGCGGCACTCGATTCGCTGCGCCACCACTGCGCACAGCATGCTGTCGGCGACCTGGAACTGGCGCAGGCAATTCTCGTCCAATGACTACACCTGACTCCCTGTATTTTTCGGAGATGCTCCATGCGTAAACCGCTGATTGCCGCTACCCTCGGCATGCTGCTGCTGGCCGACCTGGCCCAGGCACAGACTCTGGTGGCCACCAGCAATATCATCGTGCGCGCCTTTGGCCGCTCGATCGACTTCACGTCTGACACCACCACCTCGATCCGTGATTCCAAAGTCGTGCGTGAAGCGCACGACGATGCCGCCAGCTTCGTCGCCAGTAACGGTGATATCCGTGGCGCCCAGCTCGAAGCAGCGTTCAACACCCTGCGCGAGCGCCTGCCTGAAGCGCGTGGCGCCAGCGACCAGGTACTGGCCGAAGCCATCCTCGCACTGTGAACCAGGTGCGTGCCTGGCTGCTCGGCTGTGCCCTGACGCTGCTCGGCACGCCCGCCCTGGCCGACCTGCAGCTCGTACTGCAGGCTTCCGGCCTCGACCCTCAACAACGTCAAGCCACCCAGGCACTGCTCGACGAAGCGTTGGGTAAACTGCCGCCGCGCTTCAAACAGCAACTGGACCGCCGTGTTCTGGTCAGCTGGAGCGCGCGGATGCCCGCCGACGCTTACGGCCAGGCATCGCTGGTTTCCAAGCTGGAGCTCAACAGCCGCCTGTTACCGGGGCTGGTCGATGGCAGCGCCGCCCGCGAACGCACCAACCGCCCTCATGGCACGGTGCGCGAAGAGCTGTTGGCCACTGTCCTGCATGAGCTGACCCATCTCTACGACCGGGCCCGGCTGTGGCCCGACACCGAACGCTCGCAGATCACCCGCTGCAAGCGCCAGCAGGGCACCGTGGGCAAAGTCGGCCTGCCAGAAGCGTGCCGCGGCCAGGCCGAACGGCGCTTCACCTTGAGCGATGACCCACGCCTGCTCGACCTTGCCGGCTGGCAGCAATATGTCGGCCGCCGTGGCGAACGTGAGCAGCACAACGGCCAGTTCGTGCGTAGCCCGGACAGCTATGAGCTGAGCAGCCCCAAGGAATTTATCGCGGTCAACATGGAGTACTTCCTCCTCGACCCGAGTTATGCCTGCCGGCGCCCAGCCTTGAACCAATACCTGCGCGACCACTTCGGCTGGGCACCCGAACAGCAAAGCTGTGCCAAAGGCCTGCCGTTCCTCAATGCGGGCAGCGACTTCGCCCGCCAGCCGTTGGGCGAGATCGACCCCGAACGTGTCTATGAGGTCGACTACCTGCTGGCCGAGGCCAATCAGAACTGGGTCAGCCGTTGGGGCCACAGCATGCTGCGCCTGGTCATCTGCAAGCCTGGGCGGCCTCGCGGCCCGGATTGCCGCCTGGACCTCGACCAGCACCTTGTGCTGTCGTATCGCGCCTTCGTCAACGATGTGCAGCTGTCCAGTTGGGACGGCCTGGTCGGCGCTTATCCGTCGCGGCTGTTCGTGCTGCCGTTGGGCCAGGTGATTGACGAATACACCAAGACCGAGCTGCGCAGCCTGGCATCGATCCCCCTCAGGCTCGACCGCCAGGAGGTCGAGAGCCTGGTGCGCCAAGCGGCGGAAATGCACTGGGGCTACGACGGCAATTACTACTTCCTGTCCAACAATTGCGCGGTCGAGTCGCTGAAACTGCTGCGCAGCGGCACGGCCAACCCGCGCCTGAACGACCTGGACAGCATCATGCCCAACGGCCTGCTGGAGGTGCTCAAAGGGCGGGGCATTGCCGATACCAGCGTGCTCGATGACCCACGCGAAGCCCTGCGCCTGGGTTACCGCTTCGACTCCTACCGCGACCGCTACCAGGCCATGTTCGACGTGCTGAAAAAGCAGCTGCCGATCAAGCAGGACAAAGTCGAGGACTGGCTGGCCCTGGATGCCGAGCAGCGCCGTGGCTGGTTCGCCCAGGCCGACCTGCGCACCAGCGCCGCCTTGCTGCTGCTCGAACAGGCCAGCCTGCGCCGCCAGCTGTTGCTGGCCCAGGACGAGGTCAAGCAGCGCTACCTGAACGCCGCTGCACTGAAGGACGGCAGCATCGACAAAGCCAACCAGACGCTGCAGCAGATGCTCGCCAACAGCGGGTTCCTCAGCCGCCCGGCAGAGCTGCTGGATGCCAAGGGCTACGGCTTGCCACAACCCGATGAGCGCAAGCACCTGGAGAAAGTCAGCAGCGAGCGGCAGGCCCAGTTGCTGCGCCTGAGCACCGACCTGGACAAAGAGGTGAGGGCGCTGCTGGACCCGTCGCGGGCCAAGGAGATTGCCGCGATCGAGACCAACGTGAAGCAGGTGGGTGAGCACTTGCGGGCATTGCACAAGGCCGCAGGCGGCTTGCAGTTGTAATCGTGACAGCACCGGCCTCATCGCGGGCAAGCCCGCTCCCACAGGTGAGCGGGCTTGGGCCATGTGGCCAAACAGATGAGCTACAGGCTTTCCCCATCCTCCCCAGGCAAATCCTCATCCAGGTGCAACCAGGGCAACCGGCTACCGATCCAGATATGCCGGTTGGCCCGCACCCGCTCCGGATGATCCAGCGTCGCCACGGTCACATCGATGCTGTGCGGGCTGTGCGTCGTGGCCAGCGCCACATGCGCCCCACAATGCCCACAAAAATACCGGCTGCAACTGGCCGGCGCCACATAGCAGCTAGGCTCGCCCGCCAGCCATTGGAAACCTGAACGGGGCAGCGTCAGCCAGGTCACCACCAGGCCGCCACTGACCCGCCGACAGATTGAACAATGGCAGTGGGCGACATCCGTCAGTTCACCCTCCAACCGATAACGCAAGGCGCCACAGTGGCAGCCACCCTCGGTCACATTCTGCATCACCTACCTCCCGTCGCCTTTGTCACAGCGAAAGCTGGCTGAAAGCTTGCCCTCATAGGATAGCGCCCACTACCGGCACAAGACCGGTCAGCCAGGGCACCCGGAATCTTCCGCGCCCGGCCCAATCAACAACAACAATGGTGATTCTGATGCATTCCTGTGCCCGCCTTCCCGTAGTCCCCCTCCGCATGCTCCCTGCGCAGCGCCTGACGCGCTGATCCGCCCGAATCGACTGTCCTTTCGCCGCGCCACGCCTGGAGTATTGCCATGCTGACCTTCCTCGGCTTTGCCATGGTCATCACCTTCATGTACCTGATCATGACCAAGCGCCTGTCGGCCTTGATCGCGCTGATTCTGGTACCGATCCTGTTCGCCCTGTTCGGCGGTTTCTCCGCCAAGATCGGCCCAATGATGCTCGAAGGCATCAGCAAGCTCGCGCCTACCGGCGTGATGTTGATGTTCGCCATTCTGTACTTTGCCCTGATGATCGACTCCGGCCTGTTCGACCCGGCCGTACGCAAGATCCTCAAGCTGGTCAAAGGCGACCCGCTGAAAGTCTCGGTCGGTACCGCGGTGCTGGCACTGGTGGTGTCGCTCGACGGTGACGGCGCCACCACCTACATGATCTGCTGCGCCGCCATGCTGCCGATGTACAGCCGCTTGGGCATGAGCCCACGCATCATGGCCGGCCTGATCATCCTCGCCGGCGGCGTGATGAACATGACCCCGTGGGGTGGCCCGACCGCCCGCGCCGCCAGCGCCCTGCACGTGGACCCATCGGATATTTTCGTGCCGATGATCCCGGCGATGCTGTTCGGCGTCGTGGCGATCCTGGCCATTGCCTACCTGTACGGCAAGCGCGAACGTGCCCGCCTGGGCGAACTGCACCTGCCAACTGACGACATCGACCACAGCGAAATTACCGTTTCGCAGTACCCCGATGCGCGCCGGCCCAAACTGCTGTACTTCAACGGCGCCCTCACCGCCGCCCTGATGGTTGCCCTGATCGCAGGCGTGCTGCCATTGCCCGTGCTGTTCATGATCGCGTTCAGCATCGCCATGATCGTCAACTACCCGTGCCTGCAACAGCAAAAAGACCGCATCGCCGCCCACGCCGGCAGCGTTCTGGCAGTGACCGGGCTGATCTTCGCCGCCGGTATCTTCACCGGTATCCTGTCCGGTACCGGCATGGTCGATGCCATGTCCAAGAGCCTGCTGGCGGTCATCCCCGAGGCCCTGGGCCCGTACCTGGCGGTGATCACCGCGATCGTGAGCATGCCGTTCACCTTCTTCATGTCCAACGACGCCTTCTACTACGGCGTGCTGCCGGTGCTCGCGGAAGCCGCCAGCCACTACGGCATCAGCCCGGTCGAGATGGCTCGCGCGTCGATCGTCGGCCAACCAGTACACTTGCTCAGCCCCCTGGTACCCTCCACCTACCTGCTGGTGGCCCTGGCCGGCATCGAGTTCGGCGACCACCAGCGCTTCACCTTGAAGTGGGCAGTTCTGGTGTGCCTGTGCATAATGCTCGCCGCACTGCTGATGGGGATTTTCCCGCTGTTCAGTAGTCTTTAATAAACACGTATTACCCTACCGCGACGCGCCCCCTGATGGGGCGCGTCGCCTTTACCGTTCGAAGGAATACACATGGAATGGCTGACCAGCCCGGAAATCTGGGTTGCCTTTTTTACCCTCACCGCGCTTGAGATCGTCCTCGGGATCGACAACATCATCATGATCTCGATCCTGGTCAGCCGCATGCCCAAGCACATGCAGCCGCGTACCCGGATCTTCGGCCTGGCCCTGGCCATGGTCACGCGTATCTTGCTGCTGCTGTCGATCACCTGGGTCATGCGCCTGACTGCCGACCTGTTCGTGGTCTTCGGCAATGGCATCTCCGGGCGCGACCTGATCCTGTTCTTCGGTGGCCTGTTCCTGTTGTGGAAGAGCTCCCAGGAGATCTACCACGGCCTGGAAGGCGAAGACGAAAGCTCGGACGAGCCCAAAGGCGCGGGCGGCAAGTTCTTCTACACCATCATCCAGATTGCCATCATCGACATCGTGTTCTCCCTGGACTCGGTGATCACTGCCGTGGGTATGGTGTCCCATGTGCCGGTGATGATCGCCGCCATCGTCGTCGCCGTGCTGGTGATGATGCTGTGCGCTGGTGCCATCAGTAACTTCATCGACAAGCACCCTTCGCTGAAGATGCTCGCGCTGTCGTTCCTGATCGTGGTCGGTACCGTGCTGATCGCCGAATCGTTCGATGTGCATGTGCCAAAAGGCTATGTCTACTTCGCCATGGCGTTCTCGCTGGCGGTTGAGGCGATCAACATCCGTATGCGCACCGCCTTGTCGCGCAAAGATGGCAAGGAGCATGATCCGGTGAAACTGCGCAAGGACATTCCGGGTCAATAACCTCAGGAAGCGCGTTTTACAGAAGGGCCCTTCGGGGCCCTTTTTCGTGCCTGCTGGGCGGCATGGCAATCATTCATGACCGCTCTGTTTCAAATGGCCGGCAGCCATGCGAAGCTGGCAACAGCTGCGCAAAACAACTAAAGCTTTGAGTGGGCACTGAAATTTCTCACGCGCCCGCGCTCCACTTCTTGGTCCACATGGGCCATCGGCAACAGGGGGCTTCGCCATGCTGACCCTGCTCAACCTGCTCTCGGCCGTGACGCTGTTGGTCTGGGGCACACATATCGTGCGTACTGGCATCCTGCGGGTATTCGGTTCCGACCTGCGCCGCATCATCAGCCAGAACATGAACAAACGCCCCCTGGCGTTCATCGCCGGGATTCTGGTTACCGCCATGGTGCAGAGCAGCAACGCGACTGCCATGCTGGTCACATCCTTCGTCGGCCAGGGCCTGATGGCCATGACCCCAGCCCTGGCGATCATGCTTGGCGCCGATGTCGGCACCGCGCTCATGGCCCGGGTGCTGACCTTTGACCTGTCGTGGCTGTCGCCGCTGCTGATCTTTCTGGGCGTGATCTTCTTCCTTTCCCGCAAGCAGACCCGGGTCGGCCAGTTGGGGCGGGTAGGGATTGGTCTTGGCCTGATCATCCTGGCCCTGGAACTGATCGTGCAGGCCGCTGCGCCCATCACCCATGCCCAGGGGGTTAAAGTCCTGTTCGCTTCGCTGACGGGCGACATCTTGCTTGACGCCCTGGTCGGCGCACTCTTTGCGATGATCTCCTATTCAAGCCTCGCGGCCGTGCTGCTCACCGCGACGCTGGCCGGCGCCGAACTGATCAGCCTGCCGGTGGCCATCGGGCTGGTGGTCGGTGCCAACATCGGCAGCGGCTTGCTGGCGTTCATCAGCACCAGCATGCAGAACGCCGCCGGGCGGCGCGTCGCCCTGGGCAGCTTGCTTTACAAGCTGATCGGCCTGTTGCTGATCATTCCCGTGCTGCACCCGCTGGTGGCATGGATGGACTCGCTGAGCTTCAGCCCTCAGGAGTTGGTGATCGGTTTCCACCTGCTCTACAACACCCTGCGTTGCCTGCTCATGCTGCCCACCGTCAAACCCATGGGCCGACTGTGCAACACCTTGCTGCCCGAACGGGAAAACGGCAACGGCCAAGTTCGCGCGCGCCACCTCGATGCCTCGGCGCTCGATACACCCAGCCTGGCACTGGCCAACGCCGCCCGCGAAACCTTGCGCCTGGGCGATATCGTCGACAGCCTGCTCGAAGCCATGCTCGGTGCCCTGCGCGGTACACAGACAGCCCTGCCACAGCAGGTCCGCGCCTTGGCCGAGGACGCCGAGGCCCTGTACAGCGCCATCAAACTGTACCTGGCGCAAATGACCCGGGAAGACCTCAGCGAACGCGACAACCGGCGCTGGGCCGAAATCATCGAACTGGCGATCAACCTCAAACTGGCCGGCGACCTGGTCGAGCGCATGCTGCGCAAGGTCCAGCAGCAGAAAACCAGCCAGCGCCGGGAGTTTTCCCAAGTCGGCCTGGACGAATTGACCGGCCTGCAGGAACAACTGCTGGCGAACCTGCGCCTTGGCCTGTCGGTATTTCTCAGCGCAGACCCCGAGAGCGCGCACCTGCTGCTGCGCGAAAAGCGCCGCTTCCGCGCACAGGAAAGGCGCCTTGCCCACGCCCATGTCAGCCGCTTGCAACGCAAGGTGGTGCAAAGTATCGAGACCAGTTCGCTACACTTGGAGCTGATTGCCGACATGAAGCGGTTGAACTCTTTGTTCTGCAGCAGTGCCTATGTGGTACTGGGCGGCTCGGACACGGGCGGGCTGATGCTCGACAGCGTGCCGGACGAAGCCCGCTTGCCATGATTTCGCCTACCAGGAGAGCCAAGCTCGCCCATGCGTTGCCTGATGTTCGTTTGCCTGCTGATCTGCAGCCTGCCCACACTGGCCCTCGACCGCTCACGGGTTGAAGGGTACCTATTGCCCAACGGCCTGCAGGTCATCCTCAAGAACGGCTATGAACGTGACCACGTGGCCATCCGCCTGGTGGTCGGGGTCGGCCTGGATGACTTCGACTGCGAGCAGAAGGAGCTGCCGCACCTGCTCGAACACCTGCTGTTCAGCGGCATCGACGAAACGGGCGAGGGCGGCCTGGAAGAACGCCTGCAAGCCCTCGGCGGCGAGTGGAACGCTTATACCAGCAGCGCCGATACCACCTTCGTGATCGAAGCACCGGCGCGCAACCAGCGCAAAGTGCTCGACCTGCTGCTGGCGGTGATCCGCGACACGCCTATCGACGCCAAGGCCCTGGCCACGGCAAAAAGGATCATCGAGCGCGAGGATGGCGGCCATTATGGCCACCTGCAGCGCTGGCTCGACCGCCAGGATATCGGCCACCCGGCCAGTGACCAGCTGGCGACCGAGCTGGGCCTCAAGTGCGCCGAGCGCTCCAACATCGACGACATGACCTTGGCGCAAGTGCAGGCCTTGCGCGACCGCTGGTACGCGGCCAACAACATGACCCTGATCATGGTCGGTGGCCTCGACCGCCTGCTGCCGGCCTATCTGGAACGCACCTTTGGCGAGCTGCCCGCGACCGAACCGGAAGAACGGCGCAACCTCGAAAGCATCAGCCAGCAGGCCGAGCAACGCCGCGACCTGCCCCGTGGCTGGCTGGGCGACAGCGTCAAGCTGCACTGGCTGTTCATCGAGCCGGTGCTGGACAACGATCACCAGCCCACCCTTGACCTGCTGTCACGCTACCTGGACTGGGCGCTGTACGACCAGCTTCGCCTGCGCAATGGTTTGTCCTACGGGCCATCGGTACAACGCGAGAGCTTTGGCGACAGCGGCATGCTCAGCCTCAATGCGGACCTTGAGCGCGATGACGTCGACAAAGCGGTCAAGGTCATGCAGGCGTTGTTCGACCACCTGCGCAAGGAAGGCCTCGACCCGGACACCTTCGCCCGTATCAAAGACGCCACCATCGCCAAGGAAAGCTGGAGCACCCAAGGTAACAGCGCCTTGGCCGACTATTACTGGGGAGCGTTGAACGACTACACCGACGGCCGTTTTGCCAACCCAGTGCGCAAGTTGCGCCAGGTCAGCCTGGCGCAGGCCAACCAAGCGCTGAAGGAACTGCTCAAGGACCAGGGCTACCTGCGCATCGAGAAACCGCTGCTGGGTTACGACGAGCTGTACGGGCTGCTCGCCCTGTTGCTGGGGCTGATCCTGGCAGCGGGGCTGCTGCGCTGGCGCCGGCACACCCCGCAACCACCGAGCGGTGCTACACGGCAGCGGTGAATCGGCGGTATCCTTTAGCCAGTACCGGCCTCTTCGCGGGCAAGCCCGCTCCCACAATGTCTACCGTGTGGGAGCGGGCTTGCCCGCGAAGAGGCCAGCGCGGCCACCCTTTCTTTCCTGTTGTAGACCCATGCCCCCAATTCCCCGCTTCGTCCAGCGCGTCATCGAACTGCTTAAACGCTACCCCGGCATCATCGCGCTCGGTGGCTTCCTCTCAGGCATCGGCAGCTTCATCCTGGTCGACCGCCAAGCCGGCCTGGCCAGCTGGGTGGCTATCCTGATGCTGGTCAGCTGGGTCTGGTTGATGCTGGAAAACACCCTTACCGGCCTGTTCGCCCGCACCTTCAACCGCGAAATCCCGCAGCCCTTGCTGCGCTACGCGACGCAGATGATCCACCAGGAAACCCTGTTCTTCGTCCTGCCGTTCTTTTTCATCACCACCACTTGGAACAGCGGCCAACTGGTGTTCACCGGCCTGCTCGGCGCCGCCGGGCTGATTTCGATCGTCGACCCGCTGTACTACAAGTGGCTGGCTCCACGGCGCTGGCTGTTCCTCGCGCTGCACACCCTGACCTTGTTCGCGGCGTTGCTCACAGCGCTGCCTATCATTCTTCACCTAACCACCGCGCAAAGCTTCAAGCTTGCGCTGATCGCCGCCATGGCCCTGTCGTTCCCGAGCCTGGCCAGCAGCTTCCCAGTCAATACCTGGCGGCGCGGCGTGGCCCTGGTACTGGTGACCCTGTCGGTGGGCGCCGGGGGATGGCTGATGCGATCCTGGGTGCCACCGGCGACGTTGTGGTTGACCGAAGTGGCCGTCAGTACCGAAGTGATCAATCGCCAGCCCGGTGAATCGCTGGACCAGATTGCCGCCAGCCGCATCAAGACCAGCGGGCTGTATGCGTACACCTCGATCAACGCCCCCCGAGGCTTGAACGAGCGGATCTATCACGTGTGGCAAAAAGACGGCACGGAAGTCGACCGCATTGCCCTGGACATCCACGGTGGGCGCAAGGAAGGCTACCGTGCCTGGACCCACAAGCAGAATTTCCCGCCGAACCCGGTGGGCAAGTGGCAGGTGAGGGTGCTGACCGAAGACGGGCAGGTGATTGGCGTGCTGCGGTTCAAGGTGGTCGACGACGCTGCGGCGAAGTGATTGTTGGGGCTGCTTCGCGCCCCAGATTCGTTCACTGAGCACATAATCAACAAACCGCCCCATGCCTGCTGCGCTATGATCAGCCCCTAAGCCTTAGCGCCGAGTCAGTTGCATGGAGCCTATGACCACCCCCAGCGCCACCTTGGACACCCGCCACCAGCCGGCCTGCCTGCGTATTGCCGGTGACTGGACCCTGGCCCATTACGCCAGCCTCAAACGCGAAAGCGAACGCCTGCGTGCGCAATGCAGCAACGACACCGTTGCCGACCTCAGCCAACTGGGCCGCCTCGACACCGCAGGCGCCTCGCTGTTGGCCGAACTGCTCGGCTCCGAGCGCCTGTCGCAGTGCACCGACAACCTGCCCGACGCCAGCCGCGCCCTGCTGAAGACTGTCTATTGCTCGGTCCAGGACTACTGCATTCCGGTCAAGGAGGCAGAGCGCCCGGTACTGCTGTTGCTGCTGGAGCGCATCGGCCGTGCCGTCAGTACCCTCTGGCAGGACACCCGGCAATTGCTCGGCTTCGTCGGCCTGATTCTGGAAACCCTGCTGCGCCGGGCCTTCCAACCCCACCGCTGGCGGCTCACGCCAGTGGTTGCACACATCGAACAGACCGGCCTGGACGCCGCGCCCATCGTGGCCCTGCTGACCTTCCTGGTGGGCGCGGTGGTGGCGTTTCTGGGCGCGACGGTGCTGGCCGCCTTCGGCGCGACCATCTTCACCGTCGATTTGGTGGCATTCTCGTTCCTGCGTGAATTCGCCGTGCTGTTAACCGCCATCCTTATGGCCGGCCGCACGGCCAGCGCCTTCACCGCGCAAATCGGCTCGATGAAGGCCAACGAAGAAATCGACGCCATCCGTACCCTGGGCCTCAACCCCATGGAGCTACTGGTCGTGCCGCGGGTGTTGGCCCTGTTGATCTCGTTGCCGCTGCTGACCTTCCTCGCGATGATCTGCGGCATCGTCGGCGGCGCGGTGGTCTGCGCCCTGTCGCTGGACATTTCACCGGCCATGTTCCTGTCACTGCTGCAGACCGACATCGGCGTGCAGCACTTTCTCGTCGGCCTGGCCAAAGCACCCTTCTTTGCCTTCCTGATCGCGGCCATCGGTTGCCTTGAAGGCTTCAAGGTCAGCGGCAGCGCAGAATCGGTGGGGGCCCACACCACCTCGGCGGTGGTGCAATCGATTTTCGTGGTCATCGTGCTGGACGCGGTGGCGGCACTGTTCTTCATGGAGATGGGCTGGTGAGTGGCCGGGAAACAGTGATCGAAGCACGGGGCATCTGTAACCGTTTCGGCAGCCAGAGCGTGCATGAAAACCTCGACCTGGACCTGTACCGCGGTGAGATCCTTGCCGTGGTCGGCGGCTCGGGTAGCGGCAAATCGGTGCTGCTGCGCAGCATCATCGGCCTGCGCCGGCCCAACGAGGGGCAGATCAAGGTATTCGGCCAGGACCTGGCCGAGCTGCGCGAAGAGCAGCGCTCGTTGGTCGAGCGGCGCTTTGGCGTGTTGTTCCAGAAGGGCGCGCTGTTCTCGTCGCTGACCATCACCGAAAACGTCGCCTTGCCGCTGATCGAGCACGCCGGCTTGTCCCGCGCCGATGCCGAGCACCTGGCCGGGGTCAAGTTGGCCCTGGCCGGGCTGCCCATCTCGGCTGCCGACAAATACCCGGCCTCACTGTCCGGCGGCATGATCAAGCGCGCGGCGCTGGCACGCGCCCTGGCCCTGGACCCGGACATCCTGTTCCTCGACGAACCCACCGCTGGCCTCGACCCGATCGGCGCCGCCGCGTTCGACCAGTTGATCCTGACCCTGCGCGACGCACTGGGCCTGTCGGTGTTTCTCATTACCCACGACCTCGACACCCTCTACACCATCACCGACCGGATCGCGGTGCTGTCGCAGAAAAAGGTGTTGGTAGCCGGCCCCTTGGCCGAGGTCGAGCAAACCGACGACCCCTGGATTCAAGAATACTTTCACGGCCCCCGTGGGCGCGCAGCCGAACAGGCCGCCGCCCGCCCGAGGCAGGAGCGCTGAACGATGGAAACCCGAGCACATCACGTCCTCATCGGCCTGGTCACCGTCCTGGTGGTGGCCGGTGCCATGCTGTTTGGCCTGTGGCTGACCAAATCCAGTGTCGACGATGCCTTCAAGGATTACGAAGTGGTGTTCAACGAAGCCGTCTCGGGCCTGTCCCGGGGCAGCCCGGTGCAGTACAACGGCATCAAAGTCGGCGATGTTTCGACCCTGCGCCTGGACCCTAAGGACCCACGCCGCGTGCTGGCCCGCGTACGGCTGAGCGGCGACACCCCGGTCAAGGAAGACACCCAAGCCAAGCTGACCCTGGCCGGGGTCACCGGCAACTCGTTCATCCAGCTCAGCGGCGGCACGCCACACAGCCCGGAGCTCAAGGGCAAGGACGGCAAGTTGCCCGTGATCATCGCCTCGCCTTCGCCGATTTCGCGCCTGCTCAACGACAGCAGCGACCTGGTGACCAACATCAACCTGCTGCTGCACAACGCCAACCAGATGTTCTCTGACGACAACATCGGCCACCTCAGCAGCACCTTGGCCAACCTCGACAAGACCACCAGTGCCTTCGCCGGCCAGAACGGCGGCATTGCCCAGGCCATCGAGCAACTGGTGCAGGTTGGCAAACAGGCCAGCGCTACCCTGGCCGAAACCCAGGCACTGATGCGCAACGCCAACGGCCTGCTCGGCAGCGAAGGCAAGCAAGCCATCGGCAATGCCGGGCAGGCCATGCAGTCGCTGGCCGACAGCACGGCAACCATCAACGAGCTGCTCAAGAACAACAGTGAGGCCATCGGCGACGGTGCCCAGGGCCTGAACCAGCTAACCCCCGCAATCCGCGAGCTGCGCGAGACCCTCAACGCACTCAAGGGCATTTCCCGGCAACTGGAGGCTGACCCGAGCGGCTACCTGCTCGGGCGCGACAACAACAAGGAGTTCCAGCCATGAAACCTTCGCTGCGCCTGTTGGCCCTGGCGGCCGCGATGAGCCTGGCCAGTGCCTGCTCGATCCTGCCGCAAAGCGAACCCGTGGACCTCTACCGCCTGCCTGTGAACCAGCCAAGCCGCGTTGCCACGCCGCTGGACTGGTCGTTGCGGCTGAACAAACCGCTGGCCAGCGAAGTGCTGGCGGGCCCAAGAATCGCGGTGATTCCCCAAGGCGACGTGATCAGCAGCTACAAGGGCGCGCGCTGGAGCGACGCCGCGCCGGTGCTGTTACGCAACCGCCTGCTCGATGGCTTCCAGCGTGACGGCCAGGTTCAGCGCCTGAGCGCCGACGACAGCAACTTGCAGGCCGACTACGAGCTGGCCGGCGAGCTGCAGGCGTTTCAGAGTGAATATCGCCCGGACGGGGCCGTGGAGGTGGTGATTCGTTACGATGCGCGTCTGGTCCAGGGCCGTAGCCAGCGCATCCTCGCCAGCAAACGCTTCGAAATCCGCCAGCCACTGGCCGCCAAGCAGGTCTCTGCGGTGGTCGCAGGCTTCGGCGCGGCCAGTGACCAGCTGGTAGGGCAGGTGGTGGCCTGGACCGTCGCCCAGGCCACGCAGGCTCAGCCGAAGAACCAGTAGCAGACGAAGATCGCCGCGACCACGCCGGAGAATTCAGCCAGCAGTGCGCAACCGACCGCGTGGCGCACCCGCTGGATGCCCACCGCACCGAAGTACACCGCCAACACATAGAAGGTGGTTTCGGTACTGCCCTGGATGGTCGCCGCGACCAGTGCCGGGAAGCTGTCCACACCTTGTGTCTGCATGGTCTCGATCAGCATGGCCCGCGCCGCGCTGCCGGAGAACGGCTTGACCAGCGCGGTGGGCAGGCCTTCGACGAAGCGGGTGTCCAGGCCCATCCAGTTGACCGCATGGCGAATGCCATCCAGCGCCAGCTCCAGGGCGCCCGAGGCGCGCAACACACCCACCGCCACCAGCATGGCCACGAGGTAAGGCAGCAGGTTTTTCGCCACATCGAAGCCTTCCTTGGCGCCTTCGACAAAGGCTTCGTACACCTTGACCCGTTTCAGCGCACCAATCACCAGGAACAGGACGATGACGCCGAACAGCGTGAGGTTGCCAAGGATCGACGACAGGCTCGCCAGTGCAGCGGCCGACAAGGTGCCAAGAAAAGCCATGAAGCAGCCCAACAGCAACGCACCGGGAATCAGGTAGGCCAGCACGACCGGGTCCCACAGGCGCAGACGCTGCATAACCGCCACCGACAGCAGGCCCACCAGGGTCGACACGCTGGTGGCCAGCAGGATCGGCAGGAACACCATCGTCGGGTCGGGCGCGCCTTGCTGGGCGCGGTACATGAAGATGGTCACCGGCAACAGGGTCAGCGACGAGGCGTTGAGCACCAGGAAGAGGATCTGCGCGTTGCTCGCGGTCGTGCTGCTGGGGTTCAGCTCCTGCAGCGCACGCATGGCCTTCAGACCGATCGGCGTGGCCGCGTTATCCAGGCCCAGGCCATTGGCGGCGAAGTTCATGGTGATCAGGCCCAGGGCAGGGTGGCCCGGTGGCACTTCGGGCATCAGCCTGGCGAACAGCGGGCCAAGGACCTTGGCCAGCCACTCGACGATACCGGCCTTTTCGGCGATTTTCAGAAAGCCCAGCCACAGCGTCAGGGTGCCGAACAGCAGGACCATCACCTCCACCGACAGCTTGGCCATGGCAAAGATGCTCTCGACCATCGCCGCGAAGATGCCGGCGTTGCCACCGATCAGCCACTGGGCCAGGGCGGAAACGGCCGCCACCAGGAAAAAGCCAAGCCAAAGGCCGTTGAGCATCCGAGTATTCCCCCTGAAAAATGCCCGAATGATAGCGTATCGCAGCCTGTGACTGGCGACCGCGCTCCTACAAGGGTCCGTGATCGGCGCAAGATCTCATAGGCAACAAAAAGCCCCGACAAGTCGGGGCTTTTCGTTCAACGCATCAGCTTCAGCGCTTGGCGGTCTGGCCAACCACCACGGCGTCCGGCTTGTCAGCCATCAGCGAGGCATAGTACTGCTCGCCCTTGGCAGCGTCGTACATGCCTTCCCAGCGAGCGATGACCAGCGCGGCAAGGGCGTTGCCAACCACGTTCAGCGCGGTACGGGCCATGTCCATGATGCGGTCGACACCGGCGATGAAAGCCAGGCCTTCCAGCGGAATGCCCACGCTGCCCAGGGTCGCCAGCAGCACCACGAAGGATACGCCCGGTACACCGGCAATGCCCTTGGAGGTGACCATCAGGGTCAGCACCAGCAGCAGCTGCTGGCTCCACGACAGGTCGATGCCGTACAGCTGGGCGATGAAGATGGCCGCGATGCTCTGGTACAGGGTCGAACCATCGAGGTTGAACGAGTAGCCGGTCGGCACCACGAACGAGCAGATCGACTTCGGCGCGCCGTACTTCTCCATCTTCTCGATTACCCGCGGCAGCACGGTTTCGGAGCTGGAGGTGGAGTAGGCCAGGATCAGCTCATCTTTCATGATGCGCATGATCTTGATTACCGAGAAACCGAACACCCGTGCCACCAGGCCCAGCACCATGAAGGCGAAGAAGGCGATGGCGAAGTACACCAGCAGCACCAGCTTGGCCAGCGGCAGCAGCGAGCTGAAGCCGAAGTTGGCAACGGTGACGGCGATCAGGGCGAACACGCCGATCGGGGCGTAGTTCATGATCATGTGGGTGACCTTGAACATGGTCTCCGACACGGCCTGGAAGGTACGCACCAGCGGGTCGCGCAGCTCTGCCTGAAGGCTCGAAAGGCCCAGGCCGAACATCACCGAGAAGAAGATGATCGGCAGCATTTCGCCACGCATCAGCGCTGCGAAGATGTTCGACGGGATCAGGTTGAGCAGGGTTTCGATGAACGCGTGCTCATGCTGCACTTCGGCCGCGGTGGCCTGGTACTTGGAGATGTCCACGGTACCCAGGGTGCTCATGTCGATGCCGGCGCCCGGGTGGAACAGGTTGGCCAACACCAGACCGACGACGATGGCGATGGTGGTCACCACTTCGAAGTAGATGATGGTCTTCAGGCCGATGCTGCCCAGTTTCTTCGCATCGCCAACGCCGGCGATGCCCACGATCAGCGACGAAATCACGATCGGGACGACGATCATCTTGATCAGGCGAATGAAGATGTCACCAGCGGGCTGGAGAACGTTGCTGATCCACCATGCCTTTTCCGCACTGAAATGATTCAGTAGCGCGCCGATTGCAACGCCCAGGACCAGACCGATCACGATCTGCCAGGCGAGGCTCAATTTTGCCTTCTTCATGTCTTTACCCTTTGTTCTAGTGGTCATGGGCGCCGAACGAAAACGCGCGTAACAGAGCCGTTGGCAACGTCACGGTGAGCGAAAAAGCTTCCGTCCGGCGACCTCATGTAAGGACACCGCGAGCGAGCGACAGGGCGCTCGGGCCAGCGAAAAGGCGGCAACTATTGCGATGGGGAAGGGGGAAATCTAATGCCGGAAACGTATACCCCATGCCGATACTGCATAATGATTTACGCTAAAAACGGCATGTCGCAAGTGCTTGATTTATAACGTTCGGAATCCCGAACAAGACCAAAGCGCCATTTTTAGGCAGATTTGGCAGCCTGTGCAAAGGGGGATAGATGGCTTGTTCGACAATCCGAATGGCCGAAATGACACTTGCGAAAGCACCCTGGCCCTCGAAAAAAAATAGATATACGGTCGAGACAAAATGTGTCTTGAGGGGAAAAACCCGCAGGAGGGGTAATTTGGCTGATGGCGTTGTAGGGGGTTGATGTGTAGATGAAGCCGATGGCTCCTCGGAAGTCAGGTCGGCTCAAGGTATCCCTATGACACCACCGACCTGAGGCTTCCGATTCCGCCTTTCCTGACCCGGCCCACTGCTGGAGGCACTCCCTGTACCCCTAGGCCACTCCGATCCTGCAACAATCAGAACAGCCCGGCCCCATGGTCATGTGCTGCCCCTCCTCGGGGCGGCGCATCATAGAAGGCTGAACTATAAAAAGGTTCAGCTTCTATTACGTGACAGTGCGTAACCGTTCATCCGTATTGGCTTATAAAAGCTCAGTACCATTTGGGGTCACGCTTGAGTTGCTCACGCAACATCGCCTTCATGCCGTCATCCGGCTCGCCGAGCCAGCGGTACTGCGCATGACGGGTAGGCGACTTGTCGCTCGGCAAGCCTTCGGGAACCTCCACGAGCATCCCGTAGGCATCGTCCTTGTCCCAGCTGAACGCCACGATCAGGCGCTTGTAGGTACAGTTGTCCGCCGATTCGCACAATGGGCCAACCAGATACTGCTCGCCCTCTTCGGTGACCGCCGACATCTGTTGCTGCGCATTGCCGGTGAGGTTGACCACCCAATCGGGCAGCCGTTCCTCAGCTTTGATCGTGTCCTGCCAGGTTTCCCGGTATTCAGGGTCCGAGCCGAGCAACTGATCGACCCGGACCTGGCCGTCATTGGCCGCCATCGCCGCCGCACTGCCACCTAGCAAGAGGGCGGCAGCCAGGGCTGTGCATAGCTTCCTGCTCATCTTCAACCTCGACCACGTCCAAAGAAGAAGGAGGCTACGAACAGGACCAGGAAGACGATGAACAGGATCTTCGCGATACCCGTGGCGGCGCCAGCGATACCACCGAAGCCCAGTACTGCAGCGACAATGGCGATGATGAGGAAAGTGATAGCCCAACTCAGCATGGTGGTTCTCCTTTCTTTTTTGAAATCAATCCGGCCACAGATGTCCAGAACAGGCTCAGAACACCCAGCGATCCTGAGGCACGACATTTTCCAGGGTGGTCGGTGAGGCGGTGGCGTTGCTCGAAGGCAGCGGGTCGGCTGCCTTGACCAGGGTATTGGCACGGGTTGCCTGAATCTGAGTCAGAAGGGCGGTCTGCGCCGCCACTTGATCCGCCAGACGCGCGGTCTGCCAGCTGTAGTAGAAGAGGCCAGCGGCCAAGGTCAGCAGCAGCGCCATTCCCAGAAACAGGAACTGGCGCAAAGGCAGTGCGGCGTTCTGTAAGCGGTTGACGGATTGGCGGTTCATGCCGGCTCCTCCTGCTGTAATTGTTGTTCACACCTGAACAGGTAATTGCAGCCTGCATGCCAGCCTTTGATTTAATTAAAAATCCTTATAAATCATATATTTACCTTAATATCGTATTGCTTGGCAGGACGTATCCTGCACGATGGCGCCCGTAGCGTCGTGCGAATTGCACGATCAACCCTCCACCTTGGTCGCTACCTTGAGCAAGTCGGCGCCCACACCGCGTACGCCAATGATCTGCCGGGCAATGTCTACGGCAATGGTCTTCTGCTCACTGCTGACCACCTCTCCCGAGAGCCGCACCATGCCCTCTTCACTGGCCACCTTGAGGTTCAGGCCATCGAGATTGCGGCTGAAACGGAAGCTGTTCTGGATCTTGTCGACTATCCAGCTGTCGCTGGGTTGCGGCCCGGTCGGCGCACCTACCGGGTTTTCTCGTGCCTTGGCCATGGCAGCGGTGTCCAGGCTGACCAGGTTGTTGACCAGGTGCACGCCGTCGGTGGTGCGTGCCACGACCCCGGCCAGCTCCTTGGCCTCTGCGCTGTCGACTCTGCCGCGAAGGGTCACCACGCCTTCGCTGCTTTGCACTTCTATAGGTGCTTTCTCGGTGGTGCGGCTCCACAGCAG
This sequence comes from Pseudomonas sp. E1MeOHC2, assembly GCF_058745025.1. Taxonomy (NCBI): domain Bacteria; kingdom Pseudomonadati; phylum Pseudomonadota; class Gammaproteobacteria; order Pseudomonadales; family Pseudomonadaceae; genus Pseudomonas; species Pseudomonas sp. E1MeOHC2. The sequence continues at coordinate 2,488,956 of NZ_CP196675.1, read as the reverse complement.
TCGTGCCCTTATGACGGCAGCCAAGGTTGCATCCTCCAGCCGCTGTGCATAGGCGCGCAGTTCAAGCAGGCGCTCTACCAGCTGGGCATTGATCCGCAACTGGTTGTCGACCTGTTCAATGCCTCGGGTGGCCAGGGCGACATGCTCGGCCAACTGGCGTTCGACAGCGTTCTCGACCTCACCCGATAGCCGCGCTTGCGTGCCGTCTACCACCACCTCGATGCGAAACGGGTTGAGCATGCGGTTGAGCGACAGGGCTGTTTGCAACGCGCCCTCCAGGCGGGCGTCCTGCACAGGATCAGCGAATGCCGGGGTCAATACCGGCAGCAAAGTGGCCGCCAACACGGCCAGTCGTGGGGAAAAGGGCATGGCTGTGCCTCCTTTGTTGGCAAAAACAGAAAATAGTCGCAACCAATGTGCCATCGCGCAGCTCTAAGCAAATCATCGAGATATCGCGGCTTGCAGGCGTCGTTTGGCCATTGGCTAGCATGCAAAGGACAGAATCCTTCAGAATTGACCATGCAACTTGCCCGATTTTTCCCACACTAATTGAAGATCAATCCTAAGGAGCGCAGGAAATGGAATCAGCCCAGGACAACCAAGGCCGCATTCTGCTGGTGGATGACGAGTCCGCGATCCTGCGCACCTTCCGCTACTGCCTCGAAGACGAAGGCTATAGCGTGGCCACCGCCAACAGCGCTGCGCAGGCCGAAAGCCTGTTGCAACGCCAGGTGTTCGACCTGTGCTTTCTCGACCTGCGCCTGGGCGAGGACAACGGCCTCGACGTGCTGGCGCAGATGCGTATCCAGGCACCCTGGATGCGGGTGGTGATCGTCACCGCGCATTCGGCAATCGACACGGCGGTGGATGCCATCCAGGCGGGCGCCGCCGACTATCTGGTCAAACCCTGCAGCCCCGACCAGTTGCGCCTGGCCACCGCCAAGCAACTGGAAGTGCGTCAGCTCTCGGCGCGCCTGGAAGCCCTTGAAGGCGAAGTGCGCAAGCCCAAGGACGGCCTCGACTCACACAGCCCGGCCATGATGGCGGTGCTGGAAACCGCGCGTCAGGTTGCCACCACCGATGCCAACATCCTTATTCTGGGCGAATCCGGCACCGGCAAGGGCGAGCTGGCCCGTGCCATTCATGGCTGGAGCAAGCGAGCGCGCAAGGCCTGCGTCACCATCAACTGCCCTTCGCTCAATGCCGAGCTCATGGAAAGCGAGCTGTTCGGCCATACCCGCGGCGCCTTCACCGGCGCCAGCGAGAGCACCCTGGGCCGCGTCAGCCAGGCTGACGGAGGCACGCTGTTCCTGGATGAAATCGGCGATTTCCCCCTGACATTGCAGCCAAAGCTGCTGCGCTTCATCCAGGACAAGGAGTACGAGCGTGTTGGCGACCCAGTCACCCGGCGCGCCGATGTGCGCATTCTCGCCGCCACCAACCTCAACCTTGAAGAGATGGTGCGCGAAAGCCGCTTCCGCGAAGACCTGCTGTACCGCCTCAACGTCATCACCTTGCACCTGCCGCCCCTGCGCGAGCGCAGCGAAGACATCCTGACCCTGGCCGACCGTTTTCTGGCCCGCTTCGTCAAGGAATACTCCAGGCCCGCCCGCGGCTTCAGCGACGACGCCAGGGCCGCCCTGCTCAACTACCGCTGGCCCGGCAACATTCGTGAACTGCGCAACGTCGTGGAACGTGCCAGCATCATCTGCCCGCAGGAGCGCGTCGAAATCAGCCACCTGGGCATGGGCGAACAGCCGGCAAGCAACGCGCCGCGCGTTGGCGCGGCATTGAGCCTGGATGAACTGGAGCGCGCCCACATCGGCGCGGTGCTGGCCGCCAGCGATACCCTCGACCAGGCCGCCAAGACCCTGGGCATCGATGCCTCGACGCTCTATCGCAAACGCAAGCAGTACAACCTATGAAATGGCAGATGAAGCTGCGCACGCGGCTTTTCCTCAGCATTTCGGCACTGGTCACGGTGGCCCTGCTGGGCCTGATGCTGGGCCTGGTGAGCGTGTTGCAGATGGCCACGGTGCAACAGCAGCTGGTACGTGACACCACCCACGCGCTGGAAGTGGGCCTGAAGCTGCGGCAAAACCTGGGCGAGCAGCTGACCCTCATCCTGGATGAAAACACCGCGCCGCAAAACCTGCGGCTGCTGCAGGAGAACTTCCAGACCCTGCTCAATCAAGGGCTCGAACAAGGCGGCGAACGCACCGGTTTCAGCAAGGCCAGCAGCAATTACCAAGCGTTCCTCCAGGCCTACCGGGAAAGCCCCGCACCTGCGCGCAGCATGGGTATCGAGCAGCCCCTGGGGGCCGCCTTCAACCAAGTGCGCACCGACCTCATCGACTCGCACAAGCAGGCGCTGGAACACATCACCCGCAGCGAGGAACATACCCGCGATCGCGCCTTGCTGGTCAGTGGCGTGCTCGGCCTGATGGGCTTGGTCATACTGGTGTTGGGCTTCGTTACCGCGCACAACATCGCGCGGCGCTTCGGCCAACCGATAGAAGCCCTGGCCAAAGCGGCCGACCAACTCGGCAAGGGCGACTTCGACGTGACCCTGCCCGTCACCCAGGCCATCGAGCTGAATCAGCTGACCCGCCGCTTCGGGCTGATGGCCGACGCCTTGCGCAAGCACCAGGCCACCAACGTCGACGAACTGCTGGCCGGTCAGCAACGCCTGCAAGCCGTGCTCGACAGCATCGACGATGGCCTGCTGATCATCGACCGGCAGGGCCGCCTGGAACACCTCAACCCGGTGGCGCAACGCCAACTGGGCTGGAATGACAGCCGCCTTGGCAGTGCCCTGGCCGAAGCCCTGCAGCGCCCGGAGCTGGAGCAGCAGCTACGCCAGGTGCTGCGCGGCGGCAGCCTTGATCGCCCGCCAGACGACCTGAACATCGAGGTCGATGAAGAAACCCGCCTGCTCACCTACAGCCTGACACCGGTCAGCCACCCCCAAGGGCCGATTCTTGGCGCGGTGATGGTGCTGCACGATGTGACCGAGCAGCGAGCCTTCGAGCGCGTGCGCAGCGAATTCGTCCTGCGTGCCTCGCACGAACTGCGCACACCGGTCACCGGCATGCACATGGCGTTCGGCCTGCTGCGTGAGCGGGTGACGTTTGCGCCCGAGGCGCGCGAGTACGATTTGCTGGAAACCATCGGCGAGGAAATGCAGCGCCTGACCCAACTGATCAACGACCTGCTGAACTTCTCCCGCTACCAGAGCGGGTTGCAGAAGCTCGACCTCGCCCCGTGCGCCATCGATGAGTTGCTGGAGCGCGCACAGCTGCGGTTTACCGAACAGGCCGCGCACAAACAGATCGAGCTGATCAAGGAACTGGAACTGCCGCTACCCCGCATCCAGGCCGACAGCGCCCAGCTCGACCGGGTAGTGGACAACCTGCTGCACAACGCCGTCCGCCATACCCCCAGCGGTGGCCGCATACGCCTTCACGCCAGGCGGCATGCAGAGCGGGTGATCATCAGTGTCGAGGACAATGGCGAGGGCATCGCCTATGGGCAACAAGGGCGCATCTTCGAGCCCTTTGTGCAGGTAGGGCGCAAAAAGGGCGGTGCAGGGCTGGGCTTGGCGTTGTGCAAGGAGATCGTGCAATTGCACGGCGGCAGAATGGGCGTGTTTTCTCGACCGGGGCAGGGTACCCAGTTCTACATGGCGTTGCCGGTATAGCGACCGAGGCTGGCCCTCAAGACTCATCGTCGGCGCGCCGCCCCGGCCCCTGCCGCCGGCCGCGGGTGACCAGTTCGGCAAACTGGCGAGCGTTCAACGGGCGGGCGAAGAGCCAGCCCTGGCCATAGTTGACCCCTTCGCTGTTGAGCAGCACCGCCTGGTCTTCGCATTCGATGCCTTCGGCGATCACCCGCAGGTGCAGGTCATGGGCCATGCGGATGATATGCGGGGCCACGCCGCTGCTGGCGGCGTCATGCCCCAAGGCATCGATGAACGCCTTGTCGATCTTCAGGCAGTCCACGGGCAGGGTCTGCAGATAGGCGAGGCTGCAATAACCCGTACCAAAATCATCGATCAGTACCTGATGGCCCACCGCACGCAGGGCCTGCAAGTTGTCACGGGCCACCACCACGTCGACCAGGCCGCGCTCGGTCACTTCGAAGGCGATCTGGCTGGCTGCGACCCGATGCAGGGCCAGCAGCCGCGCCGCAACCCGGCCGATACGCGGGACCATCACGTCGCACGCTGCAAGGTTCACCGAAATGTACAGGTTGCGGTGCGAGCGCAGCAGCTGGCCGAGCTGTTCAAGCACCCGCTGCAAGACAAAATCGGTGATCTGGCGGATCTGCCCGGTATTTTCGGCCAAAGGGATGAACAGGTCCGGGCTGGTCAGCGTGCCATCCGGGCGACGCCAGCGCACCAGGGCCTCGGCACCGACACAGCGCCGGGTGTCGAGCTCGATGATCGGCTGGTAAAGCACCTGCAGTTCGCCTCTGCGCAGCGCGTGTTGCAACTCAGAGCTCATCGAGCGGCGCTGCAGAATCAACTGCAGCACCAGCCAGCCGATGCAGCAGGCGGCCAGCACGCTGCCGGGGAACAGTAGCCAGAGCATGCCATTCATGCGCAGGGGCAGGCTGGCCCGCGGCGCGATCAGCACCAGTTGGTAGTCCGGTGATTTGGTCGGCATGCGGTAGATGAGGCGGTCGCTCAGCTCCAGCAGCGAATTGTGGCTGGCCGACCAGGCCGAGGGCGGTGGCCAGAGCTGCGGTGGGCCCAGCACCGGGATTGCCCGAGTACCGTTGTCCAGCACCACCACCAGGCTGCCGCCGGGAGGCAGGTCGACCACATCGGTCAGATGCCCGCGAGAGGTGGAGACCACAAAATTGCCACGCCCCAGCATCAAGGCCGCCAGATTTTCGTCGGGTTCGGTGGTGGTATTGAGCCAATAGCTGTAGGTCGGCCCCTTGATGTCGGGTGCGCGCAGTGGCTCGAACGCGCGTTCATCACCGCGATTGGAACAGGCGACATTGGCGTCCACGTAGGCCGCTTCATAAATGAAGCGCGAACTCAGGCCGACCCGCTGCAACGCCGCCAGCATCGCCGGATTGCACCCGCGCAAAGGCTGCGCCTGCAGGATATCGACACCTTCGCGAAGCTGGCCAAACACCTGTTCGAGGCGGTCAAGAAAGCGCTCGCCCTGGGCATTCATCTGTTCGCTCTCGCTTTGCTTCATCTGCTGCAGGGCAATACCGATGCTGGCGGTGAGCAACAGGGCGGCGCTGGCCAGTGCCGCCAGTGAAGCCAGCATCCAGGGACGGTAGAAAATTTGGCGCAGCGTGGTAATGAGGGCTGACATCAAGGGCATCCAGTTGATTACTAAGGTATAGCAACTGGATCAGGAATCGCCCTCACCGTTGGGCGCCTGACGGGCAAGGGGCTGCTGCGCAGCCCGGCTCAGCGCATGCGGTTGAGCACCTGCAGCATGGCGGCCGTTTGCGCGTCGGGCATGCCGTCGAAGCGTTGTGGGCGGAAACGCATCTGGAATGCGGCAATCACATGCCGGGTGGCAACGTCGAGTTCACCCGTTTGCGCGATGGCGTAGCCGAACCGCGCCAGTTCCTGCTGGTACCAGCTCACGCTCGGCGGGTTGACGCTGAAGAAGGCTTGCTGGCGCGCCACCGCATTGGGCTCAGGCCAGATGCCAATACCGGCGTCGGCCAGACGCTTCCATGGAAACAGCGGGCCTGGGTCGAGCTTGCGCAACGGTGCGATATCGCTATGGCCAACGATGTGCCGGGGGTCGATATGGTTACGCTTGACGATGTCCTTGAGCAGCGCGATCAAGGACTGCACCTGCGCTTCGCTGTAGGGATGCCAAACCCGGCCATTAGGCGTATCGGTGAACCCTGGGTTGACGATTTCGATACCAATGGAGGTGGAGTTCAACCAGGTGCGCCCCTGCCACTGGCTGTCACCGGCATGCCAGGCGCGGCGGCTTTCATCCACCAGCTGATAGACCGTGGCAGGGCCGTCGCCAATCAGGTAGTGGCTGCTGACCTCACCATGGGTAAGCAGCGCCAAGGAGCGCTCGAGCGACGCATTGGTGTAGTGAAGGACAACAAACTGGATGCGCTCGTCCTGGTTGGCCGAAGGGTGGCTGCGGTCGATCCGCAGCCCCGTCGAGCAACCCGCGACAGCAACCAGCAAGCAGGTGAGCAGTGTTTTTTTAACGGTGGAAAGCACGTCAGCGGCCTCAGCGTGTAAGCGCTACAGTATAACGTGCTCTCCATGCCCCGTGTCTGCCACGAGTCAGCCGCCACGCTTTACCCCTGTTCGACACGGTTGCGCCCCAGGTCCTTGGCACGGTACAGCGCCGTATCGGCGCGCTTGAGCACCTGGTCGCCGCGCTCGCCGGAGCGGAACGCACCCAACCCGATGGAGGCAGTGATGACCACCCGCTCGCCCTTGAAGTGGAACGGGCAGGCTTCGATGGTCGCACGCAGCAGCTCGGCCATCTGCACGGCAGCGGCGGGCGAGGTCTGCGGGAACAGCAGGACGAACTCCTCACCCCCGAAGCGGGCGATGAAATCGCGCCCTCGCAGGCGCTTGCGCAATTGGTCGGCCACAATCTTCAACACTTTGTCCCCGGCCAAGTGCCCATAGTTGTCGTTGATGCGCTTGAAGTGGTCCAGATCGAGGATCGCCATTGCCAGGTGGCCGCCATTTTCATGCCAGTCGAGCATCTCGCGTTCCAGGTGCTCGCTCCAGGCCGCGCGGTTAGGCAGGCCGGTCAGCGGGTCAAGCAATGCCTTTTGCCGCTGCTCTTCAAGGTGCTCGCGGTAGCCGAGCGCCTCGTGCTCCATGTTCGCCACGCGCTCGGACAACCCTTGCAGACGCCCCGCAAGCTCCTGCTCGCGACGATCACGCTCGTGCTTGTGTTCGTCCATGGTCACCAGCAGGCCTTCCAGCCGGTTTTCCAGGATGTGCTTGAGGCTGTCCACGTCGGCGGCCCCTTGCACGCTGCTCTGCAGCCCATCGACCTGCTTGCGCAGCTGGGTATCCAGCTCCTGGGCGGCGGTGCTGTTGTCGGCATGCCCGGCACTGGCTTCGTGCAGGTGGCCTTGGAAGCTCTCCAGGCGCTCATTGAGCTGTTGCAGGTAGGTCTCGAATTCGTGCTGGCCGCTGTCGGTAATCGCCAGCATCAGCACCGCCAGGTCATCCAGCACCGGGATCAACTCATACCAGTTCAGCCCGCGCGCCACCCGCTCACGCATTTCCAGGGCCTGGGCCTTGTGCCGTTCGGGCAGGCTGAGGTCGTCGAGCAGGCCGATCAGGGTCTGCTCGATGTGCGCGGCCACCTGGCTGTAGGGCGGCTCTACCGCATAGGGCAGGGCATAGGGGCCGTCTTCACCGAAGGTTTCCTCTAGCGTCTGCGCAGGTTCCGTTTCAGCTGCTGAGGGGATGAGGGCAGACCCCTCGTCCAGCACAGGCTCAGGTTGCGGGGCGGCCGGCACCTCAGCGGTTTCGATCAGCGCCGGGCCCTCTGGCTCCTGTGGCAAGGCTTGCTCGGCGAGCCCAGGGGCTGTCAGCGGTAGCAGGGCGTCCACATCCTCGGGCTGAGGGTCTTCGGCAACGCGCTGTACGGGGGCAACTGCTGGCTGCGTCACTGCGTCTGCCAACGCGGCAGCAGGCGCTGCCTCCAGTGCAACCTGCGCCTCGCCGGGTTGCTCGTTGTCGCGGCCACCAAACAACCGCTGCAAGAAGCCCGGTCGCTCTTCTTCGGGCTTGCCCAAAGCCGAGAGTGCGCGGCCTTGCAGGCCACTCAGCTCCCCCAGCAGCGGGGGCAGTTCACGGGACTGGGCGACCCCACCGTCGAGCTTTTTCGCCAGCTTTTTCAGCGGCCGCGAGATCTCGCTCGGCAGCGGCAGGCCCTGTAACTGGCTGACCAGCGCCGTCAGCGCATCGCTGACCTGGTTCATACGGGTTTCCCGGCGCTGCTCGGAATCCAACACCGCTTTTTCCAGGCGAGGAATCAGCCCGGCGAGGCAGGCGTCCATGTTGTCGCTGCGGATGACCTCGCGCATTTCCTTCATGCACTCGTCCACCGCCTTGTCGCTGCCTTCGGCGGCCAGGGTGCTGCGCACAAGCCCCCGACGCAGCAGGTCAAGACGTGCGTCCCAACGGCGTTCAAGCTTCTCTTGCTGCTCGATGCTCTTAAGGTATTTCTCTTTCCAGCGCTCAGCGTTGTCAGTCATGCCCAGGTCCGCAAACGGTGATGGCAATTAGCTCAAAACCGGCAGCGTATCCACAGTCAATGCATCAGGCAATCGAATCTCGACGGCAACGGGAAGGTGATCGGAAATTGGCTGCGCCAGTACCTCGACGCGCTCAAGCGTCAGGCTTGGGCTGAGCAGAATGTGGTCCAGGCAACGCTGCGGTCGCCAGCTGGGGAAGGTGGCCTCGACCTGAGGGGCGACCAGGCCCAGATCGCGCAGGGGCGAATGCTCCAGCAGGTCGGTGGCATGGGTGTTCATGTCGCCCATCAGCACCTGATGGCGGTAGCCGCCGATCAGCTCGCGAATGTAGCTGAGCTGCAGGGCGCGCGTCTTGGCGCCGAGTGCCAGGTGCATCATCACCACGATCAGCGCGTCTTCACCTTCGCCGAAGCGCACCAGGATGGCACCGCGACCGGCCGGGCCGGGCAGGGGGTGGTCTTCAAGTTGTTGGGGTTTGAGGCGGCTGAGCACACCGTTGCTGTGCTGGGCGAATCGGCCAAGGTTGCGATTGAGCTGCTGGTACCAGTAGGGGAAGGCACCCAGCTGGGCCAAGTGTTCGACCTGGTTGATGTAGCCTGAACGCAGGCTGCCGCCATCGGCTTCCTGCAGGGCAACCAGGTCGAAGTCACTGAGCAGTTCGCCGATTTTGCGCAGGTTACCCGCACGCCCGGTATGCGGCAGCAGGTGCTGCCAGCTGCGGGTCAGGTAATGCCGGTAGCGCTCGGTGCTGATGCCGACCTGAATGTTGAAACTGAGCAGCCGCAGGCGACCATCCTCTGGCAGGCCGGGCGCCTGCAGGTGATGCTCGTTGACCTGCGGCTGGTGCAGGCCAATGCCGCGCGTGCTTCTGAAGCGGGGCATGGGTGCGCCGCTTACTTAGCGGCGCGCTCCTTGGCGATCAGTTGGTCAGCGACATTCAGCACGCCCTCTGGCCCGCCCGCGGTACCCAGGTCGAAGCGGTACTTGCCGTTGACGACCATGCTCGGTACGCCGGTGATTTCGTACTTCTTCGCCAGTTCCTTGGCCTGGTTGACCTGGCCTTTGATGGCGAAGGAGTTAAAGGTAGCGAGGAACTTGTCCCTGTCCACGCCTTGAGTGGCGAGGAAGTCGGCCATGTCGTCTGGTTTGGTCAACTGCTTGCGCTGGTTCTGGATGGCATCGAACACTGCGGCATGCACCTTGTGCTCGACGCCCATGGCTTCGAGGGTCAGGAACATCTGGCCGTGAGCGTCCCATGGGCCACCGAACATGGCGGGAACACGTTTGAAGTTGACGTCAGCCGGCAGCTTTTCAGCCCATGGGTTGACGGTCGGCTCGAAGTGATAGCAATGAGGGCAGCCGTACCAGAACAGCTCGACCACTTCGATCTTGCCAGGCACGGAAACCGGAACAGGGTTGCTCAGCTCGATATATTCCTTGCCGGCAACAGGCTCGGCGGCCTGTACGGCAGTCATACCAAATACGCTGGCGGCGACCAGCGCAGCGCTGAGAATCAGTTTACGCATGCTTTACTCCTGAGCATTCATGGGTCGCCTCAACGCGACCTGTATTGAGACAGGCCGGGCCGGGCCCGAGTTCTGTAGTGTAACGGCTGCGGACGTAAAAAAGGGCGGTCCGGCCGCCCTTTCATCTTTGGCTTACAACATTAACCGAATGTTAATGCGCCAATTTCTCTCAGTGCAGGCCCTGGATGTAGCTGGCCAACGCTTCGATATCCTTGTTGCTCAGCTTGCCGGCAATGGTGCGCATGGTCATGGCATCGCCATCGTTGGTGCGGTTGCCTTCGCGGAAGTCCGTGAGCTGCTTGGTCACGTACTGCGAGTGCTGGCCGCTCAGGTGCGGGAAGCCGGCCAAGGCAAGACCTGCGCCATTCGGCGAGTGGCAGCCGGTGCAGGCGGGCATGCCTTTTTCCAGGTCGCCGCCGTTGAACAGCGCTTTGCCACGCTCGACCAGCTTAGGATCGGCGGCGCCCACGCTGCCTTTCTGGCTGGCGAAGTACGCCGCGATATCGGCCAGGTCCTGGTCACTGAAGGCGGCCAGCATGCCGGTCATCTCCAGCACGGTGCGTTTGCCGGACTTGATATCGTGCAGTTGTTTTTCGAGGTAGCGCTGGCCCTGACCTGCCAGTTTCGGGAAGTTTGGTGCCAGGCTATTGCCGTCGGGGTTATGGCAGGCACCACAGACGGCCGTCTTGGCCTGGCCGGCGGCGGCATCGCCTTTGATAGGTTCCGCAGCAGTGGCCGCACCTGCGACACCCATGGTCAACAGCAGACTCACGACTAGTTTGTTCATCAGCTAATCCAACACGGCTAAGGGTGAAATGTTATGTATCGGGACTGCCGCTCATCCAAAGGATGACCAAACGGTAGTCCTCGGCACTGCAGTCCATGCACAATCCACGCGGCGGCATAGCCTTGAAACCCTGGGTCACATGCCTCACGAGTACATCCACACCTTGCGCCAGCCTTGGCTCCCACGCTGCCCGGTCACCCCGCTGGGGGGCCTGTGGCAACTGTCCGGCGTGACAGGCCGCACACGTGCGGTTGTACAACACCTCGGGATCCTGTGTAGCCTGTGCGCTGAAAAACGGCAGGAACATACCGACAGCAAGCAGCCATTTCGCCATGCGGAACGACCTTCAGGGTTGGGGGCCGCGCTGCGTTCTGATGCGCGAGCTATTGTTCGACACCCCATGCTCGCTCTCCTTCGCTGGGAGAATGAGCACACAAAAACTGGGGCATTATATACTTCCGCCATCCAAACGGAAACGACACCGCTTGCCAGGCTCGGGCCTACAGAGTCAGGCAACACCCACATCGGATATCCCATGCAAGTCAAGAACCCCATCCTCGGCCTCTGCCAGAAAGCCACATTCGCCCTTAGCGCTGCCAAGGTCGAACAATGCCCGGACGACCAGGGTTACGAGGTGGCTTTCGCCGGCCGTTCCAACGCCGGCAAATCCAGCGCCCTCAACACCCTGACTCATGCCAGCCTGGCGCGTACCTCGAAAACCCCGGGGCGCACCCAGCTGTTGAATTTCTTCAGTCTGGACGATGAACGGCGATTGGTCGACCTGCCGGGCTACGGTTATGCAAAAGTACCGATTCCGCTCAAGCAGCACTGGCAGCGCCACCTGGAAGCCTACCTGGGCAGCCGCGAGTGCCTGCGCGGGGTGATCCTGATGATGGACGTGCGCCATCCGATGACCGACTTCGACAAGATGATGCTCGACTGGGCCAAAGCCAGCGGCATGCCGATGCACATCCTGCTGACCAAGGCCGACAAGCTGACCCATGGCGCGGGCAAGAACACCTTGCTCAAGGTGCAGTCCGAGATCCGCAAGGGTTGGGGGGACGCTGTGACCATCCAGCTGTTCTCGGCACCCAAGCGCCTGGGGCTGGAAGAGGCTTACCGCGTGCTGGCGGGCTGGATGGAACTGGAAGACAAGCCGGCAGCCTGAAGGCCTACATTGCCCTACCTTTTGTAGGGGCGGCCTTGCCGGGGCGCCCCTACAAGGACAGCACAGACCAGGAATTGCGGGCAAAAAAAACCCCGGACTTCGTATGGGGAGGGGGAAGTTCGGGGTCCAAGTCCGGACCGCTAGGGCGGGGTCCAGATATCTGCCAACACTTAACACAACATAGGAGCATCGAAGGGCTTCACCAGCCATTCAGTTACTCTGAGTTCCGCTTCACCGGTTTAGTTCCGACCCCCTGAAAACTATTTGCGATAGTTTCATGAAGCTCCAGCACTAATGGCATCTCGCCATGCCAGGATCCGCGTCACTACGTCGCAGATCCTACACAGCTTTGCCCGCTCAATCAGTGAGCTTCGTCCCAATTCGCGCCAATGCCTGCCTCAACCAGCAACGGCACATCTAGCTGCGCGGCACGGCTCATGTGCAGGCGGATTTCATCTTTCACCTGCTCGACCAGGTCTTCACGTACCTCCAGCACCAGTTCGTCGTGCACTTGCAGGATCACCCGGGCATCCAGGCCGCTTTCGGTCAGCCAGTTGTCCACATTGACCATCGCCCGCTTGATGATATCGGCAGCCGTACCCTGCATCGGTGCGTTGATCGCCGTACGCTCGGCGCCTTTGCGCAGGGCCGGGTTCTTAGCGTTGATGTCCGGCAGGTACAGGCGACGGCCGAAGAGGGTTTCGACGAAGCCTTGCTCGGCCGCCTGGGCGCGGGTGCGTTCCATGTAGGCCTGCACCCCTGGGTAGCGGGCGAAGTAACGGTCGATGTAGTCCTGGGACTGCTTGCGATCGACACCAATCTGCTTGGCCAGGCCAAAGGCACTCATGCCGTAGATAAGGCCGAAGTTGATGGCCTTGGCACTGCGGCGTTGGTCAGTGGTGACAGCCTCAAGCGCCACACCGAACACTTCGGCAGCGGTAGCGCGGTGCACGTCGAGGTTGTTGCGGAAGGCATGCAGCAACCCTTCGTCCTTGGCCAGGTGGGCCATGATGCGCAGCTCGATCTGCGAATAGTCCGCCGCCAGCAGCTTGTAGCCGGGGCTGGCCACGAAGGCCTGACGAATACGCCGACCTTCGGCGGTGCGGATCGGGATGTTCTGCAGGTTCGGGTCGCTAGACGACAGGCGCCCAGTGGCGGCCACCGCCTGCTGGTAAGAGGTATGAATACGCCCGGTGCGTGGGTTGATCTGCCCCGGCAGCTTGTCGGTGTAGGTGCTCTTGAGCTTGCTCAGGCTGCGGTACTGCATCAGTACTTCGGGCAGCGGGTAGCCTTGCTCGGCCAGTTCGTCGAGTACCGCCTCGGCGGTGGACGGCTGGCCCTTGGCAGTCTTGCTCAGCACCGGCATGCCCAGCTTGTCGTAGAGGATCGCACCCAACTGCTTGGGCGAGCCGAGGTTGAACGTCTCGCCAGCCAGCTCATAGGCCTGGCGCTCCAGCTCAGCCATTTTCACGCCCAGCTCACCGCTTTGCACGTGGAGCAATTCGGCATCCACCAGCGCACCCTGACGCTCGATCTTCGCCAGCACCGGCACCAGCGGCATCTCGATGTCCATCAGCACCGGTTGCACGCTTGGGGTCTTGGCCAGGCGCGCCTGCAGCGCCTGGTGCAGGCGCAAGGTGATGTCGGCGTCCTCAGCGGCGTACGGGCCGGCCTTGTCCAGCGGGATCTGGTTAAAGGTCAGCTGTTTCGCGCCCTTGCCAGCAATCTGCTCAAAGGTGATGGTGGTGTGGTCGAGGTACTTCAGCGCCAGGCTGTCCATGTCGTGACGGGTGGCCGTGGAGTCCAGCACATAGGATTCGAGCATGGTGTCGTAAGCCACGCCGCGCATGTCGATGGCCGGGGCGCCATTAGCCAGGATGTTGATGTCGTATTTGGCGTTTTGCCCGACCTTGGCTTTGGCCGGGTCTTCCAGCAGGGGCTTGAGCGCCAGCAGCACGGCCTCCCGATCCAGTTGAACCGGCGCGCCTTCGTAGTCGTGGGCCAGCGGTACATAGGCCGCCTCATGGGGCTCGACCGCGAACGACAGGCCGACCAGTTGCGCCTGTTGCGCGTCCAGGCCGGTGGTTTCGGTGTCGAAGGCGAACAGCGGCGCCTGGCGCAGCTTGTCCAGCCAGGCGTCGAAGCGGGCCTGATCGAGGACCGTCTCGTACTTCGGTTCAACCTTGGCTGCCGGCGCCTCTTCAGGCACTGCCACGGTTGCACCGGCCCTGGCGGCTTCGCGCTGGACATCGGCGGCCCAGCTCTTGAACTCCATCTCGGTGTACAACGCCAGCAGCGCATCACGGTCTGGCTCGCCGCAGACCAGCGCCTCAACTTCGATATCCAGCGGCACGTCGAGCTTGATGGTGGCCAACTCATAGGACAGGAACGCCGCCTCACGGTGCTCCTCAAGCTTGGCCGGCAAGGTCTTGGCGCCGCGAATGCTCAGGCCTGGGACCTTGTCGAGGTTGTCGTACACATCGCGCAGGCCGCCACCGATACCGGTCAGCAGGCCGGCAGCGGTCTTCTCGCCCACACCCGGCACGCCCGGGATGTTATCGGCCTTGTCGCCCATCAGGGCCAGAAAATCGATGATGTGCTCAGGGCCGACACCAAACTTTTCGTGCACCCCGGCAACATCCATCACGCTGCCGGTCATGGTGTTGACCAGGGTTACATGGCCGTCCACCAACTGCGCCATGTCCTTGTCGCCCGTCGAAATGATCACCGGCCGGCCCTGCGCCGCACTGCTGCGCGCCAGGGTCCCGATCACATCGTCGGCTTCCACGCCTTCGACGCACAGTAACGGGTAGCCCAGCGCCTTGACGCTGGCATGCAGCGGTTCGATCTGCACCCGCAGGTCATCGGGCATGCTCGGGCGGTTGGCCTTGTAATCGGCAAACATGGCATCGCGGAAAGTGCCGCCCTTGGCGTCGAACACCACCGCGAACAGGCTGTCAGGGTATTGCTTGCGCAGGCTCTTGAGCATGTTCAGCACACCCTTGACCGCGCCGGTGGGCATGCCCTTGGAGGTGGTCAGCGGCGGCAATGCGTTGAAAGCGCGGTAGAGGTAGGAGGAACCGTCCACCAGGACGAGGGGCGCTTGGCTCATGAGCAGAATCAACCTTTTCGGCGGGTCCGGAGCTAGAATAGCCGGATCAATGACGACAAAGGGACAAGGTTATCATGCGTACACTCAATCGCCTGTTAGTGCTCGGTCTGTTGGCAACCATGCCAGTCGTCACCCTGGCGGCGGACGACGCCCCCTCGGCCGATCCCGAGGTGACCATTCGCACGGAAGGCGATAAAACCATCCAGGAGTACCGCCAGAACGGCTTCCTGTATGCGATCAAGATCACGCCGAAAAACGGCAAGCCTTATTTTCTGGTACGCGCCGATGGCACTGATGCCAATTTCATTCGTTCCGACCAGCCGGACATGCTGATTCCGTCCTGGAAGATCTTCGAGTGGTAAGCTGACGCGTATCGTTCACATCAACCCGGCACTTCCCGGCGGAAGTGCCCGTATGGGCATTTTTTCATCATGTCAGTCTTCACCCCCGTGACCCGGCCTGAGCTGGAAACCTTTCTGGCGCCATACCAGCTGGGCCGTCTACTCGACTTCCAGGGCATTGCCGCCGGCACCGAAAACAGCAATTTCTTCGTAAGCCTCGAACAGGGTGAGTTCGTCCTGACGCTGATCGAACGCGGCCCGAGCGAAGACATGCCGTTCTTCATCGAGCTGCTCGACGTGCTGCATGCCGCCGACATGCCCGTGCCTTACGCCCTGCGTGACCGCAACGGCAATGGCCTGCGCGAACTGTGCGGCAAGCCTGCGCTGCTGCAGCCGCGGTTGTCGGGCAAGCACATCAAGGTGCCCAACAATCAGCACTGCGCCCAGGTTGGCGAATTGCTCGCGCACATCCACCTGGCGACGCGTGACCACGTCATCGAGCGCAAGACCGACCGTGGCCTGGACTGGATGCTGGCCGCTGGCGCCGAGCTGATGCCGCGCCTTAGCGCCGAGCAGGTGGCGCTGCTGCAACCCGCGCTGGACGAAATCAACGCGCACAAGGCGCAGATCCTGGCCTTGCCACGAGCCAACCTGCACGCCGACCTGTTCCGCGACAACGTGATGTTCGAAGGCACCCACCTGACCGGGGTGATCGACTTCTACAACGCCTGCTCCGGGCCGATGCTGTACGACATCGCCATTACCGTGAACGACTGGTGCATTGATGAGCACGGGGCAATCGATGTGCCACGCGCCCAGGCGCTGCTGGGGGCCTATGCCGCGCTGCGCCCGTTTACCGCCGCCGAGGCCGAGCTGTGGCCGGAGATGCTGCGGATCGGGTGTGTGCGCTTCTGGCTGTCGCGTTTGATCGCGGCCGAGTCGTTTGCCGGGATGGATGTGATGATCCATGACCCGAGCGAGTTCGAGGTGCGCCTGGCGCAGCGTCAGCAGGTGGCTTTGCACCTGCCGTTCGCCTTGTAACCGAGGCGGCCTCTTCGCGGGCAAGCCCGCTCCCACCGGTGTTCCACCGTTCTCACGAGCGGTGGTGTACCTGTGGGAGCGGGCTTGCCCGCGAAGAGGCCAGTGCAGACCCTAGAGCTGCTCCAGGCACCCCGCCAGGTCGCCACCCAGCTTCTCCAGCAGGCGCTCATAGCCCTTTGCATCCACAGGATCGCCGCCCAAGGCATCCAGCTCGGCCAACCGCACCGGTAGCCCAGCCGTCAGCGTCTCAGCCAGGCGTGGCCGCAACGGCGGTTCGCTGAACACACAGGTCTTGCCCACTTCTTGCAGGCGCTTACGCATCGCGGCCACATGCTGGGCGCCTGGCTGCACCTCGGACGCCACACTGAACACCCCGGTGTGCTTCAGGCCATAGTTGGCTTCGAAGTAATCGAACGCCTCGTGGAACACGAAGTACGGCTTGCCGGCAATACCCGCCACCCGCGCCTTGATACGCCCATCCAAAGCATCCAGACGTTCGACGAAAGCCTTCAGGTTGGCCTGGTAGCGTGCGGCATTGGCCGGATCGGCCTCAGCCAGGTCCGCCGCCATCTTCGCCGCAATCACCCGGGCATTGACCGACGACAGCCACAGGTGCGCGTCCAGGCTACCTGGGCGGTGATCGTGATCATGATCGTCGTGGTCAGCTTCTTCATGCGAGTGGCTGTCTTCGCCAAAATGGCGCAACTGCATGCCGGTCAGCGACTGCACCGCGACGGTGGCTTTGTCCCGCCCTTTCAGCACCCGCGGCAGGAAGTTTTCCATGTCCGGGCCGATCCAGTACAACAGGTCGGCATCCGCGACGCGCCGTACGTCGGAGGGGCGCAGGGCGTAATGGTGCGGCGAAGCGCCAGGCGGCAGCAGCACGTCCGGGCGGCCCACCCCGTCCTGAACGGCGGCGGCAATCTGCTGCAGCGGTTTGATACTGGTCAGCACACGCACGTCGGCCTGGGCGGAAAATGCGATGAAAGCGACAAAAAGGGCTAGGAATCGGGACACGGTGAATACTCGGCTCGACAGAAACAGGTAACATAATAACGTCTCCATCCAGAACCGTCGCTGCCCATGTCCATCACGCCGCTGGCCAACCGCCCCCACGATCACTCCCATTGCGTGCATAGCGCACTGGCCGAAGCCGATGCCTTGTGCACCCGCCAGGGGTTGCGCCTGACCGCTCTGCGCCGCCGTGTGCTGGAGCTGGTATGGCAAAGCCACAAGCCGCTGGGGGCCTACGACATCCTCGCCGTGCTCAGCGAGCAGGACGGCCGCCGCGCCGCGCCGCCGACCGTGTACCGCGCCCTGGATTTCCTCCTCGACAACGGCCTGGTGCACCGCATCGCCTCGCTCAACGCCTTCATCGGTTGTAGCCACCCAGAGCACGTGCACCAGGGCCAGTTCCTGATCTGCCGCGCCTGCCATGTGGCCATCGAGCTGGAGCAGAACAGCATCAGCGACGCCATCATCAGCAGCGCCAAGGGCGTCGGCTTCAACGTCGAGACACAGACCGTGGAAGTGGTCGGCCTGTGCAGCAACTGCCGGAGCGCGGCATGAGCGACGCACTGATCCGCCTGGAGCAGGTGGGTGTCACCTTCGCGGGCGAAGCGGTGCTCGACAGCATTGACCTGTCGGTGGCACCGGGCCAGATCGTGACCCTGATCGGCCCTAACGGGGCAGGCAAGACCACCCTGGTACGCGCCGTACTCGGGCTGCTCAAGCCGCACCGCGGCACGGTCTGGCGCAAGCCGAAGCTGCGCATCGGCTACATGCCGCAAAAAATCCAGGTGGATGCCACGCTGCCGCTGTCAGTGCTGCGCTTCTTGCGCCTGGTGCCCGGCGTAGACCGCGCGGCTGCCTTGTCGGCGCTGCAGGAAGTGGGTGCCGAACAGGTCATCGACAGCCCCATCCAGACGATTTCCGGTGGCGAGATGCAGCGCGTGCTGCTGGCCCGGGCACTGCTGCGCGAGCCGCAGCTGCTGGTGCTCGACGAACCGGTGCAGGGCGTAGACGTGGTCGGCCAGACCGAGCTGTACAACCTCATCACCCGCCTGCGCGACCGCCACGGTTGCGGCGTGCTGATGGTTTCGCACGACCTGCACCTGGTGATGAGCGCCACCGACCAGGTGGTCTGCCTCAACCGTCATGTGTGCTGCTCCGGCCACCCCGAGCAGGTCAGCAACGACCCGGCCTTTGTCGAGCTGTTCGGCCAGAACGCACCAAGCCTGGCTGTCTACCACCACCATCACGACCACAGCCACGACCTGCATGGCTCGGTGGTCGCCCCTGGCACCCATGTTCACGGAGAGCACTGCAAGCATGGCTGATTTTCTTCTCTACGCCTTGCTTGCCGGTTTGTCCCTGGCGCTGGTGGCCGGCCCACTGGGGTCTTTCGTGGTGTGGCGGCGCATGGCCTATTTCGGCGACACCCTGTCCCACGCCGCCTTGCTCGGTGTAGCCCTGGGTTTTGCCCTGGACGTGAGCCCGGCATTGGCGGTGACCGTGGGTTGCCTGCTGCTGGCGATCCTGCTGGTGACCTTGCAGCAACGCCAGCCGCTGGCCTCCGACACCCTGCTCGGCATTCTTGCCCCCAGCACGCTTTCCCTGGGCCTGGTGGTACTGAGTTTCATGCACGACGTGCGCATCGACCTGATGGCTTACCTGTTCGGCGACCTGCTGGCCATCAGCCCCACCGACCTGGGCTGGATCCTCGGTGGCAGCGTACTGGTACTGCTGTTGCTCGCCGCGCTGTGGCGGCCATTGCTGGCGGTGACCGTGCATGAAGAGCTGGCCATGGTCGAGGGCCTGCCGGTGGCGGGCCTGCGCCTGGCCTTGATGCTGTTGATCGCGGTGGTGATTGCCGTGGCGATGAAAATCGTCGGTGTGCTGCTGATCACCTCGCTGCTGATCATTCCCGCCGCTGCGGCGCAACGCCACGCCCGTTCGCCCGAGCAGATGGCCCTGGGCGCCAGCCTGCTGGGGGTGACCGCGGTCTGTGGCGGTCTGGCCATGTCCTGGTTCAAGGACACCCCCGCCGGCCCATCGATCGTGGTCTGCGCGGCAGTGCTATTCTTGCTGAGCCTGGCCTTGCCGAAACGCTGAAATCCAGGGTGCGTCAAGGCGCGCCCTGTTACCGTTTCACGGGTAAAGGGTCTGTAAGACTTGTTTTCGAGCGTGCGCACCTGGGTGTAGACTTGCTCGCTTTTTGCGCAAATAGAGAGTCGCAGGAATGAAGCCGTTTGCCTCCCGTTATCTGCTTGTTGCCGCGTTATCCCTGTTCCTGGCCGCCTGCTCCAGTGCCCCGGTCGAACAGGCCGATGCACCTGCTCAAGCCGATGCCTGGCAGCAGTTGCAACAGACCATCGCCAGCAATGAGCTGGCTACCGCCGAAGACCAGTTGGCTGCCTTGCAGGCGCAGTCGCCCGTTGACCCGCGCCTGGAACAGTACCAGCGGCAGTTGGCCGAGGCGTATCTGCAGCGTAGCCAGATTGTCTTGCAGAAAGGCGATGTCAACGCCGCTGCCACTGCCCTGGCGCGTGCCCGCGCGCTGATGCCGCAAGCCCCGGCGGTGACCGGTGGCGATGCTGTGCGCCAGGCGCGCAAAGCAGAATTGGAAAAGGCCGAGGCAGCCTTGAAGGCGGCCGAGGCGAAGCCTCAGGCGCGGGTGATCGACCCAACCGCACCGAGCACCGTGATTGCGCTGAAGACCACGGACATTGCTGCCATGCGCCGCCAGCTCGATGAGATTGCTGCCGATGTGGTGAACTACCAGTGCCATGTGGTGTTCCAGGTGCCACGGACCGAGGATGCGCCTTGGCTGAAGACGCTGCTGGAAAAACGGGTGCACAAGATCGACAGCGGGTTCGAGCTTAAGCAGAAGCACGAAATCCAGCGCAAGCTGCCAGCCCAGGTGGTTCTGGTCCCGCATCAGCGCTAAAAGCTTCGCGGGGCAAGCCCGCTCCCACCTACTCAGTGGGAGCGGGCTTGCCCCGCGAAGAGGCCCTGTCAGGCTGGCACAGCTTCAGCAACTGCCTCCCTTTCCCACACCCGATGCCCTTCAACCGCTTTGACAAAGGCATCCACGGTCTTCTGGTCATCCCCCAGCAACAGGCCCTTGTCCTCCTTGAGCCCCAAGCTGCTCAGCAATGCCTTGCCTTCCTTGGCCAATGCGATCGCCTTCAGATGCTTGTAGCCCTCAAGCAGGAAGTGCTTGGCCAGGCCGCTGGCACCCAATGCGTTTAATGACGCCTTGCCCGCCGGCACCAGAATCCCGTCGAACATGATCGAAGGCATACCCTCCATCGACGCATCCACCGGCAGCTGCTTGCCTTGGGCGGTTTTAACCGGCGCCGAACTCGGCCCCAGCACCAGAATGCGCGCACTGTGGGCTTCAAGCGCCTTGACCAGTTGATCGACACTCGCCCCATCCACGCCGTCGGCCACCAGCACAGCGATCTTGCGGCCTTTGATACCGACATCCCCTGGGTGATTCATCTGGCTCAAGGCAGGTGATTGCGCCAACTTGCTGCCTTTGACCTGCACCGTGCCAGCCTTGGGCGCAGGCAGGCCGAGGTTGGCTGCCACAGCCGCCGCCAGCTTCAGGTCGATGTTGGCCAGAATCTCGTTCACCTCACGCACGCGGATATGCTCGCGCTCCACTTTGCCCAGCTCGAAGCTGTAGGCCTTGATGATGTGCTGCTGCTCATTGGGGCTCATGCTCTGGAAGAACAGACGCGCCTGCGAGAAGTGGTCGCCGAATGACTCGCTGCGCTGCCGGATTTTCACCGCATCGATGCGCTCCTGATAACTTTCGAAGCCGCCATCCTGGGCAGCGGCAGGGGTTTCTTTCGGCCAGCCGCCGTCAATCGAGTTTGGCTCGTAAGAGGCGCGGCCTTTGTGGATGGTCTGCCGGTGCAGCGCGTCACGTTGATTATTGTGGTTCGGCGCCACCGGGCGGTTGATCGGGATTTCATGGAAGTTAGGCCCGCCCAGGCGGCTCAGTTGGGTGTCGGTGTAGGAGAACAACCGGCCCTGCAGCAGCGGGTCATTGGAAAAGTCGATGCCCGGCACGATATGCCCAGGGCAGAACGCGACCTGCTCGACTTCTGCAAAGAAGTTGTCGGGGTTACGGTTGAGCACCATTTTGCCCAACGGCGTAACCGGCACCAGTTCCTCGGGGATAATCTTGGTGGGGTCGAGCAGGTCGAATTCGAACTTGTGTTCATCAGCTTCCGGCACGATCTGTACACCCAGCTCCCACTCAGGGTAATCACCGGTCTCGATCGCTTCGCGAAGGTCGCGACGGTGGAAGTCGGTGTCCTTGCCCGCAAGCTTTTGCGCCTCGTCCCACAGCACCGAGTGCACGCCTTGGCGCGGTTTCCAGTGAAACTTGACGAAGCTCGCCACCCCTTCGGCATTGATCAGGCGGAAGGTGTGCACGCCAAAACCCTCCATCATCCGTAGGCTGCGAGGTATCGCACGGTCGGACATGGCCCAGATGACCATGTGCGCCGACTCCGGCACCAGCGAGACAAAATCCCAAAAGGTGTCATGGGCCGAGCCACCGGTGGGCATCTCGTTGTGCGGCTCGGGTTTGACCGCATGCACGAAGTCAGGGAACTTGATCGCATCCTGGATGAAGAACACCGGCATGTTATTGCCTACCAGGTCGAAATTGCCTTCATCTGTGTAGAACTTGACGGCAAAACCACGCACATCGCGCACCGTGTCGCCCGAACCGCGCGGGCCCTGCA
The DNA here is from genome assembly GCF_058745025.1 of Pseudomonas sp. E1MeOHC2. Lineage (NCBI taxonomy): Bacteria > Pseudomonadati > Pseudomonadota > Gammaproteobacteria > Pseudomonadales > Pseudomonadaceae > Pseudomonas > Pseudomonas sp. E1MeOHC2. Next base: position 2,466,981 of record NZ_CP196675.1, on the reverse strand, counting down.
CCGTGGAAAAGCGCACGAACACCGGGGTGATCTTCTCGGGGTCCTGCAGGAAACCGGCCTTGGTCAGTTCGGCGTGGTTACCGTAACTCTGGAAATAACCATGGGCGCCGGTGCCCCGGGCATGGACGATGCGTTCAGGGATACGCTCATGATCGAAGTGGGTGATCTTCTCGCGCATGATGAAGTCTTCGAGCAGCGAAGGCCCGCGTGGCCCGGCCTTGAGGCTGTTCTGGTTGTCAGCGATCTTCACACCTTGATTGGTCCGCAGCGCCTGGCCCGTAGCATCGCTGCGCACACCCTCCAGGCTCTGCAATTTGGTATTGGTATTGGCATGATCGGGGCTGTTGACCCCGGCGGCCTGGCTTTCTTTGGGCGCATCAACTTTCTTGCTAGGCATGGTCGGCTTTCCTCATCAGTCATCAGGCTTGCCCGTGAGGGCTTGTTCAAGTAGTGACTGGAGCGCGATTGCCTGCGTTCAATAAGCTTTACCGGTTGTCGCGTTATGCCAGATGGGTTGGTGCATTACGAAATAAATGCTAAGAACAGCTATGGGAAAAGGCTAAAATGCGCCACCCCAGCTAACCGCTGACCCAAAATTCCATGCGCCCCACAAGGTTCGCTACGTGATCGAGTTCCAACATGTACACAAGACCTACCGCGTCGCCGGTAGGGAAATCCCCGCCCTCAACCCGACCAGCCTGACCATCGAAGATGGCCAGGTGTTCGGCCTGATCGGCCACTCCGGCGCTGGCAAAAGCACCATGCTGCGCCTGATCAACCGCCTCGAAGAGCCTTCGGGCGGCAAGATCATCGTCGATGGTGAGGACGTCACCGCGTTCAATGCCAACCAGCTGCGCGGCTTCCGCCAGCAAGTCGGGATGATTTTCCAGCACTTCAACCTGCTGGCATCCAAGACCGTGGCCGACAACGTGGCCCTGCCATTGACCCTGGCTGGCGAGCTGTCGCGCAGCGAGATCGACAAGCGCGTCACCGAGCTGCTGGCCCGCGTCGGCTTGCAAGACCACGCCAAGAAGTACCCCGCGCAGCTGTCCGGCGGCCAGAAGCAGCGCGTCGGCATTGCCCGCGCCCTGTCCACCAACCCGAAGATCCTGCTGTGCGACGAGGCAACCAGCGCCCTCGACCCGCAAACCACTGCGTCGGTGCTGCAACTGTTGGCCGAGATCAACCGTGAGCTGAAGCTGACCATCGTCCTGATCACCCACGAAATGGACGTGATCCGCCGGGTCTGTGACCGCGTGGCGGTCATGGATGCCGGGCTGATCGTCGAGCAGGGCTCGGTGGCCGATGTATTCCTGCACCCGCAGCACCCGACCACCAAGCGTTTCGTCCAGGAGGACGAACAGGTCGATGAAGGCGAGCAGCGCGATGACTTCGCCCACGTGCCGGGGCGCATCGTGCGCCTGACGTTCCAGGGCGACGCTACCTACGCGCCGCTGCTGGGCACTGTCGCCCGCGAAACCGGTGTCGACTACAGCATCCTGGCCGGGCGTATCGACCGCATCAAGGATGTCCCCTATGGGCAGCTGACCCTGGCCGTCACCGGCGGCGACATGGAAGCGGCATTCGACCGCTTCAAGGCAGCTGACGTACATATGGAGGTACTGCGTTGATGGACGCCCTGAATTTCTTTGCCAACGTCGATTGGGCCGAAATCTGGCTGGCCACCCTCGACACCATGACCATGCTGTTCGGCTCGCTGTTCTTCACCGTGTTGCTGGGCCTGCCGCTGGGCGTGCTGCTGTTCCTCTGCGGCCCGCGCCAGATGTTCGAGCAGAAGGGTGTGTATGCGCTGCTGTCGCTGGTCGTCAATATCCTGCGTTCGCTGCCGTTCATCATCCTGCTGATCGTGATGATCCCGTTCACCGTGCTGATCACCGGCACCTCGCTGGGCGTCGCCGGCGCCATTCCGCCGCTGGTGGTCGGGGCCACGCCGTTCTTCGCGCGCCTGGTCGAAACCGCCCTGCGTGAAGTGGACCGCGGCATCATCGAGGCCACCCAGTCGATGGGCGCTACCACGCGCCAGATCATCACCAGTGCCCTGCTGCCGGAAGCCCGCCCGGGCATCTTCGCGGCCATCACCGTCACCGCCATCACCCTGGTGTCGTACACCGCCATGGCCGGTGTGGTGGGCGCGGGCGGCCTGGGCGACCTGGCCATCCGCTTCGGCTACCAGCGCTTCCAGACCGATGTCATGGTCGTGACCGTGGTGCTGTTGCTGGTGCTGGTTCAGGTGCTGCAGAGCGTGGGCGACAAACTGGTCGTGCATTTTTCCCGTAAGTAACCCCAATGGGGTCGGCCTGGCCGACCCGTTCGGGGGCCGTCGCGGCCCTCACAAGGAGTGATCAATGAAGAAGCTGCTTGCTGTCGCTGCCGCTGTCGCGGCCTTCTCGGCCCACGCCGATACCCTGACCGTCGCCGCCACCCCGGTGCCCCACGCCGAGATCCTCAACTTCGTCAAACCGCAGTTGGCGAAAGAGGGCGTAGAGCTGAAGGTCAAGGAGTTCACCGACTACATCCAGCCGAACGTGCAAGTTGCCGAGAAGCGCCTGGATGCCAACTTCTTCCAGCACCAGCCGTACCTCGATGAGTTCAACAAGGCCAAGGGCACCCAGCTGGTCAGCGTTGCCGGCGTGCACATCGAGCCGCTGGGCGTCTACTCGGCCAAGATCAAGAAGCTCGACGAGCTGTCCTCCGGCGCTACCGTGGTCATCCCCAACGACGCCACCAACGGTGGCCGCGCCCTGCTGCTGCTGGACAAGGCTGGCGTGATCAAGCTCAAGGACAACAAAAACATCCTGTCGACCGTGAAGGACGTTGCCGAGAACCCGAAGAACATCAAGTTCCGTGAGCTGGAAGCGGCCACCATCCCGCGCGTGCTGACCCAGGTCGATGCCGCCCTGATCAACACCAACTACGCGCTGGAAGCCAAGCTGAACCCTGAGAAGGACGCGCTGGCCATCGAAGGCAGCGACTCGCCTTACGTGAACATCCTGGTTGCCCGCCCGGACAACAAAGACTCGCAAGACATGAAGAAACTGGCGGCCGCGCTGCACTCGCCAGAGGTGAAGCAGTTCATCCTCGAGAAGTACAAAGGGGCGGTAGTGCCGGCGTTCTAAGCCGTTAAATTGCGCTGGATGCTTCGCGGGGCAAGCCCGCTCCCACAGGCAACTCACTGTATTCAAGCTCAGTGGGGTACCTGTGGGAGCGGGCTTGCCCCGCGAAGTTTTTCAGGCCTGCATCAATCCCGCTTTACCAGCCCCGGCAACTCCCACAGGCAACTCACTGTATTCAAGCTCAGTGGGATACCTGTGGGAGCGGGCTTGCCCCGCGAAGCTTTTCAGGCCTGCATCAATCCCGCTTTACCAGCCCCGGCAACTCCCACAGGCAACTCACTGTATTCAAGCTCAGTGGGATACCTGTGGGAGCGGGCTTGCCCCGCGAAGCTTTTCAGGCCTGCATCAATCCCGCTTTACCAGCCCCGGCAACTCCCACAGGCAACTCACTATATTCAAGCTCAGTGGGGTACCTGTGGGAGCGGGCTTGCCCCGCGAAGCTTTTCAGGCCTGCATCAATCCCGCTTTACCAGCCCCGGCAACTCCCACAGGCAACTCACCGTATTCAAGCTCAGTGGGGTAGTTGTGGGAGCTGGCTTGCCCCGCGAAGCTTTTCAGGCCTGCATCAATCCCGCTTTACCAACCCCGGCAACTGCGCCACCAGCTTCTGGTTGTTGAACGGCGCACGAATGAACCCGCGCTGACGCCCATCCGGCCCGACGATCGCCAGGTTGCCGCTGTGATCCACGGTATACCCAGGCTTGCTGGTATCGGCCGGAATGAACGGAATGCTCAAGGCATTGGCCAGTTTTTGGGTGTCTTCGATCGACCCCGCCACCCCGACAAAATCTTTGTCGAAGTAGCCCAGGTACTGCTTGAGCTGGTTCGGCGTATCGCGATTCGGGTCCACGCTCACCAGCACCACCTGCAAGCGGTCCACGGCTTCCTTGGGCAGTTCGCTCTTCACCTGACGCAACTGAGCCAACGTGGTTGGGCAGATGTCCGGGCAGTAGGTGTAGCCGAAAAACAGCAACGACCACTTGCCCTTCAGATCATCCAGCGCCACGGGCTGGCCGTCCTGGTTGGTCATGGTCACGTTCGCCACCGTACGGCTCTGCGGCAAGAGGATGATGCCAGCATCGATCAGCTCGGTCGGGTTTGGCTGATCGCGGCCATTGAGCACCTTGTTGACGGTCAGGCCCAGGATCAACGCGACCAGGGCGACGAGGATGAAGACGGTTTTCTGGGTTCGGGTCATAGATTCAGCAACAAGTAGTGGTCAATGAGCAACGCGATGAACAGCGCGAACAAGTAGCCGATAGAGTACTTGAAGGTGCCGATCGCCGCGTGCGGCCGGCTGCCACGGTACAACACCCAGGCCCACTGCAGGAAGCGCAGGCCCAGGGCGAGGGCACACGCCAGGTACAACGGGCCGCTCATGTGGATGGCATAGGGCAGCAGGCTCACCGCCAGCAGAATCAGGGTGTAGAGCAGGATATGCAGCGCGGTGTAGCGCTCGCCGTGGGTAACCGGCAACATCGGGATATCGGCCTTGGCGTATTCCGCCTTGCGGTGGATGGCCAGGGCCCAGAAGTGCGGCGGGGTCCAGGCGAAGATGATCAGCACCAGCAACAAGGGCTCGGCACTGAGATGGCCGCTGACCGCCACCCAGCCAAGCAGTGGCGGCGCCGCGCCGGCCAGGCCGCCAATCACGATGTTCTGCGGCGTGGCACGCTTCAGAAAGCCGGTGTAGAGCACCGCATAGCCCAGCAGCGAAGCCAGGGTCAGCCAGGCGGTCAGGGCGTTGGTGAACACCAGCAGCAGTGCCATGCCCAGCAATGCCAGGGCCAATGCAAAGGCCAGCGCGGGCAGCGGCGCGACCCGGCCTGTGGCCAGCGGCCGTTTGTGGGTGCGCGCCATCAAGGCGTCGATGCGCCGGTCCACTATGTGGTTGACCACCGCCGCGCCACCCGCACACAGGCCAATGCCCAGGTTGCCGAACAACAGCACGCTCCAGGCAACGCCTGCGCGGCTGGCGAGGAACATGCCTGCCAGGGAGGTGATCAGCATCAGCACCACCACCTTGGGTTTGGTCAGTTCCAGATAGTCGCGCCAACCTGCCCGCTGTGCGCTTAGAAGCGTCGCCACGAATCGTTCCTCATAGGGTGGGAGATATCCACGCCCACCACCGGTGTCAGGCGCCAGCCATGGCCGACGCGCACTTTATCGACCACGCGGATGCGATAATTCACCAGCACCATGCTCAGTAACAGCATGGCCCCACCCGCGTTGTGGGCCACTGCCACGCCCAGCGGCAGGTGGAACAGCACGTTGCTGATGCCCAGGCCGACCTGCACGGCCAAGGCCAACAGCACCAGCCGCGCCAGGCCAGAAAGGCCGCAGCGGTACAGCTTGAAGCTCAGCATCAGCAGCACCGCACTGACCAGCAAGGCGCCCAGCCGGTGGCTGATGTGGATGGCCGTGCGCGCATCGCTGTCCAGTTGGCCGCCCAGGTAGTTGGGCCCGACGTGCTGGGTCAGGTGGAAGCCGTTGCTGAAGTCCGCCGCTGGCCACCATTGGCCATGGCAGGTGGGCAGGTCGATACAGGCGACCGCGGCATAATTGGCGCTGACCCAGCCACCCAGGGCGATCTGGCCGATCACCACCAGCAACGCCAGGGCCGCGATCCGGCGCAGGCTCAGCGGTAGTTTCGGCAACGGCGCAAAGGCCCGAGATAGACGCAGAGACAGCAAGAATAGCAGGCTCAAGGTGGTGAACCCGCCCAGCAGGTGCGCGGTGACGACTTGCGGCCAGAGCTTGAGGGTTACCGTCCACATGCCGAACGCCGCCTGGGCCAACACCACCGCCAGCAACAGCACCGGCAAGCGGTAGGGCTGACCATCACGCGCATGCCGGCGCACGGCCTGCAAGGCCAGCCAGGCAATCACCAGCGCCAGAGTACCGGCGAAATAGCGATGGACCATCTCGGCCCAGCCCTTGGCGGCTTCCACCGGGTGCTCGGGGAAATGCACTTCGGCATGGGCCAGCTGGGCGTCGGTCTTGGGCACACTGATGAAGCCATAGCAGCCTGGCCAATCGGGGCAGCCCAGGCCCGCGTGGGTCAGGCGGGTATAGGCACCGAGCAAAACGACCACCAGTGCCAGCAGGGTGGCGAACACAGCAAGGCGCATTCCAGGTCTGGCCATGACAGGCTCCTAGCCGATGTTGGACAGCTTGAGCAGGTGGCGCAGGTCGTCCAGCACGTGCTTGCCGTTGACCTTGGCGTCGTAGCGCAACACCAGGTTGCCGTGCGGGTCGACGATCCACAGCTGCGGGCCGAGCTCACCGACCTTGTTCAGGTAGCGCTGAGCATCCAGCGGGTAGCGTTGCAACTGCGGGTACTCACGGCCGAGCAATGCCTGGTAGTCGCCGCTCAACGGCTGCGCGGCAGCCAGCGCGTGGCTGGCGCGGCCGGCATCACGGCCCAGGCCAACTTGTATCTGCCGAGCCAGGTACACCAGGCGCTGGCAGTCTTCGGCGCAGGCCTCGGGGGTGCTGACCAACACTTGCCAGCGCGCGTCCTGGCCGTCGATGCCGATATCGCTGCGGCTTTCGCCGTTGCCGATCATCGCGCCGTGGTAGCTGCGGCCTTCCGGTACCCAGAACTTGAGCTTGTACATGCTGGTGGCCAGGATCATCGGGCCGAGCACGACCAGCAAAATCAGAATCAGCTGCAAACGCCCACGGGCTCGGGGCTTGCTGCGTTCAGGCAGGTCCAGTGGAGTGGCGGTGGCCATGGCGTTTCTCCTTGTTTTGGTGCCAGCCGAAATAGAGGTAAAGCAGAACCAGAGCGGTAGCCAGGGCAAACCACTGCACGGCGTAGCCCACGTGTTTTTCCGGGCCCATGGCGACGACCGGCCAGCCCAGGCGATAGCTCGCCGGGCCGGGCTCCAGGCGCAGTTCGTGGGCGAAGCCTTCGCGATCAAGCTGTTGCCATAGCTGCGCGGCATCGATAGCAGTCAGCAGGTGCGGCCATTGCCCGCCGATGGGGTCCGGGCGCAGTTGGAAGGTGCTGCCAGGCGCGACATACACCGAAGCATCCAGGGCCAAGGGCTGCGACGGGGTATCAACGTGCACAGGCACGCGGCGGTCCGGCCACGGCAACCAGCCGCGATTGACCAGCAACCACAGGCCGCTGGCCTGGTCATGGAAGGGCTGCAACAGCTCGACACCGGCCTCGCCGTCGCGCATGCGGTTGTCCAGCAGCAGGCTGTGTTCGCCATCGAAACGGCCGTACAGGTGCACGCGGCGGTAAGCGGCATCATCGCTGTGCTGCAACTGGGCAGTGGAGAGTGGCGCATCAAGGCTGCGCTCGGCATAGGTCGCCAGCAACGCGCGCTTTTCGTCGGCGCGGCCCAGTTGCCAGCAGCCGAGCGCGACCAGCCCCGGCAGCAGCGCAAGCACCACCAGGGTCGGTACCCAGCCTGGGCGAAACGGCTTCACAGGCGCCTCGCTATACTTATCCACATCACCGCATCCCCCCGGAGAAGCGCCATGCTCAAGGCCGCGATTGTCCTGATGCTGTTGGCCACGGTTGCCAGCCTGTTCAGTGGCCTGGTGTTCCTGGTCAAGGACGATGAAAACTCGACCCGCTTGCTGAAGGCACTGACCGTGCGCGTGACCCTGGCGGCTCTGACCATAGGGCTGGTGGCCTACGGCTTCATCAGTGGCCAACTGGTGTCACACGCCCCGTTTTGAACCTATATCGCCTTGACTGGCCCCGCCTTTGTGGGAGCGGCCTTGTGTCGCGAAAGGGCTGCACAGCAGCCCCAGCAATTTATGCATTTGTGCTAAGCCCCTGGGGCTGCTGTGCAGCCCTTTCGCGACACAAGGCCGCTCCCACATGTGTCAAAGCACATAAACAAAGATAAACAGCCCCACCCACACCACATCGACGAAGTGCCAATACCAACTGGCCGCCTCGAAACCGAAGTGCTTGTCGGGGTTGAAGTGGCCGCGCAGGATACGCACGAACATCACGATCAAGATGATCGTGCCCAGCGTCACGTGGGCACCGTGGAAGCCGGTGAGCATGAAGAAGGTCGCGCCATAGATCCCCGACCCCAGCGTCAGCCCCAGCTTGGTATAAGCCTCGTGGTACTCGTAGGCCTGCAACGTGATGAAGCTGATCCCCAGCACGATGGTCAGTGCCATCCACAGTTTCAGCGCGCCCCGGTGATCACGCCGCAGGGCGTGGTGGGCAATGGTGATGGTCACACTCGAACTGACCAGCAGAATGGTGTTGATCAGCGGCAAGTGCCAAGGGTCGATAACCTCCTTGGGCGGCGGGAACAGTTTCGGGTCCGGGGTATGCAGCAACGGCCAGGCGAACTCGAAGCTCGGCCACAGCATATGCGCGACGCCCTTGGCCCCTTCACCGCCAAGCCAAGGCCCGGCCAGTACGCGTACGTAGAACAGCGCACCGAAAAAGGCCAGGAAGAACATCACCTCCGAAAAGATGAACCAACTCATGCCCCAACGGAACGAGCGGTCCAGTTGCGGGCTGTACAACCCACCACGGCTCTCTTTCACAACCGCACCGAACCAGCCGAACAGCATGTAGGCCAGGCATAGCGCGCCGACGAAGAAAATCAGCGGCCCATGGGAGTCGGGGTGCCCGGCCTTCATGTCGTTGAACCAGGTGCCTAGGCCGAACACTGTGATGAACATGCCGATTGTCGCGATGATCGGCCACTTGCTCTGCGCCGGAACGTAGTAGTGCTCATGACTTGCCATTGCTGTTCTCCTTCCCTTAACGGGCGCCCTGGACGTCCTGGGCCGCAACATGCGCGACCGGCGGGTGGCGAGCGGTGATGTCGAACAAGGTGTAGGCCAGTGTCAGGTGCTTCACGCTGGCCGGCAGGTCGCGGTCAACGATAAAGCGCACCGGCATCTCGATGCGTTCGCCGGGCTGCAGCACCTGCTGGGTAAAGCAGAAGCACTCGGTCTTGTGGAAGTACGCCGCGGCCTCGGCCGGGGTGATGCTGGGTATCGCCTGGGCACTCATAGGCCGGTCGGTCGGGTTGCGGGCCACGAAAATCATCTGGTTGACCGCACCCGGGTTGACGTCGATCTGGTCGGCCGTGGAGTAGAAGTCCCAGACCATGTCGCTGGCGTTGGTCGACATGAACTGCACCCGCACCGAACGCGATGGGTCGCTGACCTGGCTGCCCTCATACTGGCCACCGGTCTTGCCATTGATGCCGAAGGCCTTGCACATCACGTCATAGATCGGCACCAGGGCGAAACCGAAGGCGAACATCACCACCGTCAGCATCAGCAGGCGCGTGACCAGGCGTTTGAGCGACAGGCCGTTCATGGCTATTTCACATCCGGTGGCGTCTGGAAGGTGTGGTAAGGCGCAGGCGAGGGGACCGACCACTCCAGGCCCTCGGCACCGTCCCAGGGTTTGGCCGGCGCCGGCGCGCCGCCACGGATGCACTTGATGACGATGAACAGGAAGAAGATCTGCGTGGCGCCGAACATGAATGCCCCGATCGAGGAGACCATGTTGAAATCGGCGAACTGCAGGTTGTAGTCCGGAATACGCCGTGGCATGCCGGCCAGGCCAACGAAATGCATGGGGAAGAAGGCCATGTTCATGCCGACGAACGACAGCCAGAAGTGCAGCTTGCCGAGGGTTTCGTCATACATGTGCCCGGTCCATTTCGGCAGCCAGTAGTAGGCCGAGGCGAAGATACCGAAGATCGCCCCCGGTACCAGCACATAGTGGAAGTGCGCGACCACAAAGTACGTGTCGTGGTACTGGAAGTCCGCCGGCGCGATGGCCAGCATCAACCCGGAGAACCCACCGATGGTAAACAGGATGACGAAGGCGATGGCGAACAGCATCGGCGTTTCGAAGGTCAGCGACCCTTCCCACATGGTGCTGACCCAGTTGAACACCTTCACCCCAGTGGGCACGGCGATGAGCATGGTGGCGTACATGAAGAACAGTTCGCCCACCACCGGGATGCCGACCACGAACATGTGGTGCGCCCAGACGATGAACGACAAGAAGGCGATCGCCCCGGTGGCGTAGACCATCGAGGTGTAACCGAACAACGGCTTGCGCGAGAACGCCGGGATGATCGAGCTGACCGCGCCGAAGGCCGGCAGGATCATGATGTACACCTCGGGGTGGCCGAAGAACCAGAACACGTGCTGGAACAGCACCGGGTCACCGCCACCGGCCGCGCTGAAGAAGCTGGTGCCGAAGTGGATGTCCATCAGCATCATGGTCACCACACCGGCCAGTACCGGCATCACCGCAATCAGCAGGAACGCGGTGATCAGCCAGGTCCAGACGAACAGCGGCATTTTCATCAAGGTCATGCCGGGGGCACGCAGGTTGAGGATGGTGGCGATCACGTTGATCGCCCCCATGATCGAGCTGATGCCCATCAGGTGGATGGCAAAGATGAAAAAGGTCACGCTGGCCGGGGCATAGGTGGTCGACAGCGGGGCGTAGAAGGTCCAGCCGAAGTTCGGCCCGCCACCAGGGCTGAACAGGGTCGAGACCAGCAGCAGGAAAGCCGCCGGCAGCAACCAGAAGCTGAAGTTGTTCATCCGCGGCAGGGCCATGTCCGGCGCGCCAATCATCAGCGGGATCATCCAGTTGGCTAGGCCGACGAAGGCCGGCATCACGGCGCCGAATACCATGATCAGCCCGTGCATGGTGGTCATCTGGTTGAAGAACGCAGGTTCGACGATCTGCAGCCCCGGCTGGAACAGCTCCGCGCGGATCACCATGGCGAACGAGCCACCGAGCAGGAACATGATGAAGGCGAACCACAGGTACATCGTGCCGATGTCCTTGTGGTTGGTGGTCAGCACCCAGCGCATCAAGCCCTTGGCCGGGCCGTGGGCGTGCTCATGGCCGTGGGCGTGGTCGTCGATCACTGCACTCATGTCCTGTCTCCTGCAATCCATTGATTGCCGCGCGTAACCCGGTTCATTGCGCTTCTGCCTGCTTGAGCGCCAGCACATCCTTCGGCGTGACCATATCGCCCTTGTTGTTGCCCCAGGCGTTGCGCTCGTAGGTGACCACGGCGGCGATATCGACTTCCGAGAGCTGTTTGCCGAACGCGGCCATGGCCGTGCCAGGCTTGCCGTGGAAGACGATGCTCAGGTGGCCTTCCTTCGGCCCGGTGGCGATCTTCGAGCCTTTGAGGGCCGGGAACATCGGCGGCAGGCCCTGGCCTTCGGCCTGGTGACAGGCCACGCAGGTGGTGTGGTAGACCTTGTCGCCTCGCGCAACCAACTCGTCGAGGGTCCACTCTTTGCTGGTCAGCTCCTTGAGCTTGGCCGCCTCGGCCTTGCGCTCACCGAGCCAGGTGTCGTAGTCGGCCTTGGACTTGACCTCGACCACCACCGGCATGAAGCCATGGTCCTTGCCGCACAGCTCAGTGCACTGGCCACGGTAGATGCCGGGCTTCTCGATGCGCGTCCAGGCCTCGTTGACGAAGCCTGGGATGGCATCACGCTTGACCGCGAACGCCGGCACCCACCAGGAATGGATCACGTCGGCGGCGGTTACCAGAAAGCGCACTTTCGCGCCCACCGGCAGCACCAGCGGCTGGTCGACTTCGAGCAGGTAGTGCTCGTCCTTGGGGGCCTTGTTATGGATCTGGTCGGCGGGGGTGGCCAGGTTGCTGAAGAACTCCACATCCTGGCCCAGGTACTTGTAGTGCCACTTCCACTGGTAGCCGGTGACCTGGATGTCGATGTCCGATTCGCTGGCATCGTAGATGTCGATCAGGGTCTTGGTCGCGGGGATGGCCATGGCCACCAGAATCAGGAACGGCACCACGGTCCACATGATTTCCACCCAGGTGTGCTCGTGGAAATGCGCAGCCTGCTGGCCGGTGGAACGGCGGTGGACGACCATGGACCAGAACATCGCGCCAAACACCACGATGCCGATGATCACGCAGATCCAGAAAATGGTCATGTGCAGGTCGAAGACGGCGTTGGAGACTTCCGTCGCCCCCGGGTGCATGTTGACGGTCCAGGCTGCGTTGGCCTGACCTAAAACCGTCCACAACAGGAGGCCCATCCAGACATGTGGATGTCGCATCATTGCGGGTTCCCCTTCTAATTCTTGTTGTCCCGGAGGCGTGGCCTGCGGCAAGAGGGAACGGCGGTCAAGACTGCCTAGCTTCGACGACCGAGCCCCTGCAAAAGCAGACGGGCCTCATCAACGAATCACGTTCAACGGGAGTATAGACAGCGACCAATGGCACGCAATGAAGCCTGTGAAATGAACTTCACGAAATTGCCGAATGCCCTGAAAACCGCGTGCTTGATAGGATATGGCCCAATAGTGGCATCCCGATATGCCAGAGCATGCACACGTTTGCGCGATTTATAACAAATACGTCTTAGGTATTCTGTATACCGAGCTAATTTAGTGTCTTCCGTTTGAAACGTAATGTCCCTGGAGTTGTCATGAACATCGCTGCGGTACGCGAGCAGATTAACCAAGCCCATCAACACGAAGGTCAGACCGGCCAATTGAAACAGCGTCTCGAGTTGCAACTGCCCCACCTGCACCCCTCGATTCAACTGCCTGAGCAGGACGCCCAGGGTACCTTGGCGCGTTTCGTCAGCGCCTACATCGACCAGGTTCCAGAGCTGCTGGAGGCTGCCCACGAGGTGGCCCGCGAAGCCGGTATCGAGTCGCAGATCAAGCCGGTACTGAAGATTGCCGAAGCTTATTTCCTGCAACCGCCCAGCGTGATGCAGGGGCATGTGGGCCTGGATTGCCTGCTGGATGAGGCGTACCTGGCGCATCGCCTGGTGGAAGAGGTGAACGATCTGTACATCCGCTATTTCCAGCAGCCACTGATCCCGGTGGACACCACCGTGGCCAACCTGATTGCCCACCAACTGATCGGAGAGACGTTCGCCAACCAGCTCGATGAAGTGGTGCACCATTCCGTTGACGAAATGCTCAATGAAGAGAGTTTTGCCAAGGAATCGGTGGAGGCCTATCGCGACAAGTTGAGCAGCCCCGAGACGGGCGCCGCCTGGAAGCGTTGGCCGTGCCTTTCGCGACAACTGGGTGTGGAGCTGGGCCAACCGGCCTGACATCCGGCACTGATGCTGGCTGCACCGGCCTCTTCGCGGGCAAGCCCGCTCCCACAAAGGGTATGCAATTCACCCTGTGGGAGCGGGCTTGCCCGCGAAGAGGCCCGCTCAGGCAACACAACAGCTAAATAACCCCCGCCGTCGTCCGCAGCCGCCCTTCGATCCGCCGCTTCAATCGCCGCTGCTCGATCAGCAAGCGCGAGCCCTTGGCTGCATTGCTCCGGCCCCAGTCCTCAAGCAGTTCCAGGCACGAGTGGTCGATGTAGCTAAGGTTGCTCAAGGGCACATGCAGGGTGGTCCCTGCCGGCACGGTATCCAGCACCTGGGTCAGCGCCGGCACCTTGAGGAACGTCGCCGCACCACTCAGACGCAGCTCCATGTGCCCGGGCTTGCCCAGGCTCACCAGGTTGATCTTCAACCGCGCCGCCTTGAACGCCAGCTTGAGCAGGGTCAAGGCAAAGCCCAGCAGCACGCCCGTCAGCAGGTCGGTGAAAATAATCGCCAGGGCAGTCGCTGCGTACGTAAACATCGGCATACGGCCATACCGGCGCAAACCACGAAACGCCTTGAAGTCCACCAATTTGACGCCGGTAAACACCAGCACACCCGCCAGGCTCGCCACCGGAATCTGCTGCAGCACGCTGCTCAACACCACGACGAACGCCAGCAGCCAAAGGCCATGGAAGATCGCCGAGGCGCGGGTCTGCGCACCGGCCTGGACATTCGCCGAACTGCGCACGATCACCCCGGTCATCGGCAAGGCGCCCAGCACGCCGCACAGCATGTTGCCGATGCCTTGGGCCGACAGTTCCCGGTCGAAGTCCGAGCGCTGGCCGCTGTGCATACGGTCCACCGCAGCTGCCGACAGCAAGGTCTCGGCGCTGGCGATGAAGGCCAGGGCGAATGCGGCCACCAGCAGGGTCGGGTCGGCCAGGTTCATCAGATCATCCAGGCGTATCCAGTCGATGGCCTCAGAAAGGTCTGCCGGTACCTGAACCCGATTCACCGGCAAGGCCAGCCATAGGCTGATCAGCGTCATTGCCGCCACGCCCAGCAAGGCACCGGGAATGAAGCGCAGCTTCTGTGGCCGCAAGCGCTCCCAGCCCCACATCACCGCGATGGTGCCCAGGCCAAGAGCACCGGCTTGCCAGCCCGAACCTGCGCGTTCCAGTGGCAGGGCAGTGGCCAAGGTCGCAGGAAACGCCAGCAGGTTCTGCATGCCCGAGGGCTGCGGCGCCGTATCGAACATCACATGCACCTGCGACAGCACGATCAGCACGCCGATACCCGCCAGCATGCCGTACACCACCGCCGGTGCGGTCACGCGAAACCAGCAACCCAGGCGCAAGCGCCCAGCCAGCAATTGCAACACCCCGGCCAGCAGCAGAATCGGCCCAAGCATGGCCACACCGTGCTGGCGCACCAATTCGAACACCAGCACCGCCAAGCCGGCCGCCGGGCCGCTGACCTGCAGCGGCGAACCCGCCAGGAAGCCCACTACAATGCCGCCGATGATGCCGGTAATCAGGCCTTTGGCGGGCGGCATCCCCGACGCGATGGCGATCCCCATGCACAAGGGCAGGGCGACCAGAAATACCACCACCGATGCCAACAACTCTCGCGGCAAGGCCGCTTTCAACTGTGTAATGTTCACCGTGTTTCTCCATTTTCTGTTGCACGGCCATTCCTCTGGCCATGAGCACGTTGGCCCCTGACCGGCGCGCAGGCGCGGGCCGCCAGCAAGCACGCCGGCAGGGCAGTCAGGGAATTCAAGGCAGCCGAAGGCCGCGCCACACCCCTGCAGGGTGCAGCCGGCTATCAAGGTTCTAGCGGTGGATGGGTCGCTTAGTAGCGGCCTCTCGGGGTAGCGCAGGGGACTGGCTCGCCCGCAGCCAGGGGCAGGAAGCTGTCGCTGGCGGCGTCATACGCTTCGATCTTGCTGGTCTCGATGTCGTAGACCCAACCGTGGATGTACAGCTCACCCGCCGCCAGGCGCGAGGCGACCGAAGGGTGAGTGCGCAGGTGATGCAGCTGGGCGATGACGTTTTCTTTGGTCAGCACCTGCATGGTTTCGTGCTCGCTGCCACAGGAGCAGTTGTTCTCGACCACGGTGCGTGCCACTTCGGCGTGGCGCAGCCAGGCGGAAACGGTCGGCATCTTGGTCAGCGATTGCGGGTTGAGTACCGCACGCATCGCGCCGCAGTCAGAGTGGCCACAGACAATGATGTGGTGCACGCCCAGTGCCAGTACAGCGTATTCGATAGCGCTGGAAACGCCGCCGTTCATCTGGCCATACGGCGGCACTACGTTACCCACGTTACGGGTCACGAACAGGTCGCCTGGCGAACTTTGGGTAATCAGTTCGGGGACAATGCGCGAGTCGGCGCAGGTGATGAACATGGCGCGTGGCGTTTGCGCGGTGGCGAGCTTCTTGAACAGCTCTTGCTGGTCGGGGAAGACATCATGATGAAAGCGCAGGAAGCCGTCGACGATGTGCTTAAGAGCAGCATCGGCGCTCTCGGCGGGTACATCCGGAACGACCTTGGATGGGTCCTTGACGGGCATGATTCATCCTCTTGGCGGTGTGTAGGTAAGTCCATTTTACCGGTGAAAGATTCTGGCTATGCAGGGATTTAGATGACACGCACAGGCCACAGATCACAGTCTTCGTTGACTGATTGCCTACGCTAGCGGGGAAAACTTAACTGAAACTTAATTCGGAGGCTCTAGAACAGACGTTCCAGATACATAAGGCGGGAGTTGAATAATAGCAAAAAAACATCAACTGCCAAGAGCCTGCAATAGAATTATGGAGTTGGATTAGTTGCACTAAGGATCAAAACAACGCCATCTGCCCGCCAGGCGGGCAGAACGCCGAGCAGTCCAGGGCCTGGGCTTCCCGCCCTTCAAACGCCAACCGTCGCGTGGCCTTGGCAAACCGTTGCGCCAACAGCTCGGCAAACACGCCCTCGCCCCGCATCCGCGCGCCAAAGCGGCTGTCATAAAGCTCGCCACCCCGGCTCTGGCGAATCAGGCTTAACACATGGGCCGCACGCTGGGGGTAATGGTCTTGCAGCCACTGCTCGAACAGCGGCGCCACCTCCAGCGGCAGGCGCAACATCATGTAGGCAGCGCTCTGCGCGCCCGCTTCCTTTGCAGCCTCCAGCAGGCGCTCCAGTTCACTGTCGTTGATCATTGGAATCATCGGCGAACACAACACCCCCACCGGCACCCCCGCCTCGCGCAGCACCCGAATCGCCCGCAACCGCGCCTTGGGTGATGCCGCACGGGGTTCGAGCACCCGCTTGAGGTCATCGTCCAGCGTCGTCAGGCTGATCATCACCCGTGCCAGGCGCTGGCTGGCCATCTCGGACAAAAGGTCGAGATCCCGCAGCACCAATGAACCCTTGGTGACGATGGTCACCGGGTGGCGGAAGCGCAAGAGCACCTCAAGCAAGCGCCGGGTCAGCAGATGATCGCGCTCGATGGGCTGGTAAGGGTCGGTATTGGACCCCAGGTTGATGGGCGCGCAGACATAACCCGGCTTGCTCAGTTGTTGTTCGAGCACTTCGGCGGCGTTGGTCTTGGCGATCAGCTTGGTTTCGAAATCCAGCCCAGGGGAAAGGTCCCAATACGCGTGGGAGGGGCGGGCATAGCAGTAGATACAGCCGTGCTCGCAGCCTCGGTAGGGGTTGATGGAGCGGTCGAAGGGCAGGTCGGGCGAAGTATTGCGGCTGATGACCGTCTTGGCGGTCTCGATCCGCACTTCGGTACCTTGGGTGACCGGGACTTCCTGATACCAGCCGTCATCCTCCGCCACGCACGAGCGAGGGGCGAAGCGGTTGTGCGGATTGTGCGCCGTGCCACGGCCCTTTTGCGGTGTTTGAGGTTTCATGGCCTGCCCCATTACTGTATTTACATACAGTGTACCTGCAAGCCTGATCGCTCCAGCACCTCT
This sequence comes from Pseudomonas sp. E1MeOHC2, assembly GCF_058745025.1. Lineage (NCBI taxonomy): Bacteria > Pseudomonadati > Pseudomonadota > Gammaproteobacteria > Pseudomonadales > Pseudomonadaceae > Pseudomonas > Pseudomonas sp. E1MeOHC2. The sequence goes on along the minus strand of NZ_CP196675.1, from coordinate 2,449,797 downwards.
GGTCAGGGCACCATGGGTTCAGGCCAGGCCATGCCAACTCAGATAAGCAGCGGTGCTCGGTGCACGCCCGAGGAACGCTTCGATGCCCTCACGTAACGGCCGCGAGGCGCCCGGCGCGAACAACGCATCGTGCAGCGCGCGCCCGGTTGCACGGTCAAGCAAGCCTTGCGCTTCAAATCGGCTGAACAGGTCGAAGGCATGCACGTTTGCCCAGATATACGCGTAGTAGCCGGCATCGTATCCACTTATCAAGTGGTCAAAGGCATGTGCCGGGTGTTCAAAATCAGCCAGCGGCCAGTAGCCGCAGCGTTCGTGCGCAGCATCCAAGCGCTGTTCAAGGGTTCTGCCATCATTGGGCGCCGTATGCAGATCAATGTCGAACAAGGCCAGGCTCAAGTGACGGGCCGCGTCCTCCACGCCTTCCTGGCGTAGCCGGCTCAAACACGCTTCGACCCGTGCAGGTGTGAGCTGGCTGCCATCGTGCTGGTGCGATGAGATCGCTACCAGGTAGTTCGCGTCCCATAACCACCGCTCGAACAGCGTGCCGAACAATTCCACACCATCGGTGCCAAGCTCGGTCACATTGGACATCACATGGTTGGTAGTGCGCACCAGAAGGTGATGCAGCGCATGGCCAAACTCATGGAACATTTTGCGTAGCGACAGGTGATCAAGCAGAGGCTGGGTACCCGTGGCCGGTTGCGCCACGTCGCAGCAAACCACCACTGAAGCCGCCTGATAGATCCCCTCGGCAGTCACCCGGCGATTGCGTATGTACAGGGTGTAGACCGAGTCAGCTTGCTTGCCGGTGCGCTGCACGGCATCCACATAGAGCAGACCAATGAGCGCATTGTCCTGCCACACCTCGAATGCCTGCACGCTGTCATCCCAGGTCGCAAGGTGCTTGGGTGTCAGCACCAGACCAAACAGCTGTTGCGCCAGCTGCTGCAAAGCCACGATCACGCTGTTCAGCGGAAAGTATTCGCGCAAGGCTTCGGTGGACAGCACCGTGCGCGAGGCGGCCTGCAGATAGGCAATGTCCCAGGGCCTCACCTGGCCCAAACCCTGTGCAACAGCCTGGCGCTCGATTTTCGAGCGCCATTGCAGCATGGCGGGACGAATGTCGTCGGCCAAGTCATGCAAAAAGCTGCGCACCTGAGCGACCGACCCCGCACTCTTGGCATTCAGGCTCTGCTCCAGGTGGCTGGCAAAGCCAAGCAAGTGCGCCTTCTTCGCCCGCAATTGCGCCAGCCGTTGCAGGTGTGTGCCGTTGTCCAGCAAAGGGTCGTTACTGACGCCACGGGTGTGATAGGCCCGATACACGCGCTCGCGCAGTTGGCGGCTCTCGGCATGCCTCAGCACGGCTTCGGTGGCGGCGCTCTCACAGGCAATCAACCAACCTGACGAACCGGCTGCTTGCGCCCGCAGCGCCAGCTCATCACGAACCCGCGGTGGAATGCCGTGCAGTTCGGCTTCATCATCGATCGCCAGGCCCGGGCGTTCGAGATTGCTGGCAAAGGCGTCGCTCGACGCACTGATCTGAGCCTGCAGGTCAGCCAGGCATGCCTTGCCCGCAGCATCGAGTAGCGCACCACTGGTGGCGAACTTGTGCAGGTGCCAACGCAGGGTGGCACGCTGTTGGGTATCCAGATTCTTGCCGATGGCACTGCTCGCCAAGCGCTCATACAAGGCGTGCAAGCTGCTGTTGGTGAATTTTTGATCAAACCGAACAGTGGTCTCTGTGTAGAAGCCAAAAATGGCGCCTGCCCAGGCGGAACCCTTGCCTACCAGCGGCGTGGCCGCATTCAGCGCCGCCAATAGCTGGGCATCCAGATCATCTACCGCCAGCACCAGGTCATCCCAGGTAGGCAATGCCTGCTGTGCTTTGATGATGCTGGTAATGCCTTGCTTGTGGGCCGTCAGCACATGGTCGAACGCTGCACGCATGTTTTCCAGCGTGATGGCGTCATAGTCGACAGGCACGTTGCCGGGTTGCAAAAGAGGATTATCGATAGTCATGCTGCTTCACCTTACGCGTGGGGAAGCGAGAGGGTGCGCCGCCTGGGTAAGCCGCGTGCTTTGACTATCTACCGCACTGCAAGCGGTCGGGAAGAGGCCACCCGGGCCAGAGCCCAGGTGGCATCACGGCCTTATTCAGCCGGTTTTTTCAACTTGGGGTTGGGGAAGAACTGCACGGTCTGCACCTTGGCCGGTGCTGCCTTGGGCGCCAGGTGGTTGACCCGGGTGCCGAGTTCCGAGGGCACCGACAGGCCTTGTTCGTTGAGGGTGTCGGTGAAACCGCATGCCACGCACTCGCGGTGCGGTACGCCATCCTCGTTCCACATCATCAGCTTGTCGGGCTCGCTGCACGCCGGGCAGACTGCCCCGGCGATGAAGCGTTTCTTGGTCTTGTTCACAACTACCTCACTCATGCCGCCGCGTCCTCGCTCAACCCGCAGTGGCGCAGCAATGCATCGATGGAAGGCTCACGGCCACGGAAGTCGACGAACAGCACCATCGGCTCACGCGAACCACCCCGTGCCAGGATCGCCTCGCGGAAGGCACGACCGGTGTCGGCATTGAGCACGCCTTCTTCCTCGAAGCGCGAGAAGGCGTCTGCCGACAGCACTTCGGCCCACTTGTAGCTGTAGTAACCCGCCGCATAACCGCCCGCGAAGATGTGCGCAAAGCTGTTGGGGAAGCGGTTGTACGCCGGTGGGCGCATCACCGACACCTCGTCGCGCACGCCTTCGAGCACGTCGAGCACGCTGCGGCCGTCGCCATGGGTGGCGTGCAGCTCGAAGTCGAACAGCGAGAACTCCAGCTGGCGCACCATCATCATGCCCGACTGGAAGTTTTTCGCCGCCAGCATCTTGTCCAGCAGGTCCTGGGGCAGGGCAGCGCCGGTCTCGTAATGGCCGGAGATCAGCGCCAGGCCTTCCGGTTCCCAGCACCAGTTTTCCATGAACTGGCTTGGCAGCTCGACCGCATCCCAGGCCACGCCGTTGATGCCGGACACACCCGCGTGCTCGATGCGGGTCAGCAAGTGGTGCAGACCGTGGCCGAACTCGTGGAACAGGGTGGTGACTTCATCGTGGGTCAACAGCGCCGGCTTGCCTGGCGCGGCGGGGGTGAAGTTGCACACCAGGTTGGCCACCGGGCTCTGCAGCACGCCCTTGACGGTGCGGCGACGGTCACGGGCACCGTCCATCCAGGCGCCACCACGCTTGTTGGCGCGGGCATACAGGTCGAAGAAGAAACGGCCGACGTGCTGGCCGTTTTCCTTGATTTCGAACAGGCGCACATCCGGGTGCCAGCTGTCGAAGCCCTTGAGCTCGGCGATTTCGATGCCGTACAGACGCTGGACGATGCTGAACAGGCCAGACAGCACCTTGTCGATCGGGAAGTAGGCACGCAGGGTTTCTTGCGACACGCTGTAACGTTGCTCGCGCAGCTTCTCGCCGAAGTAACCGGCATCCCAGCTGGACAACTGCGGGCAGCCTTGCTCGGTGGCATAGGCCTTGAGCTGTTCCAGGTCCTGGGCAGCGAACGGCTTGGAACGCTTGGCCAGGTCACGCAGGAAGTTCAGCACCTGGTCGCTGGTCTCGGCCATCTTGGTGGCCAGGCTCAGCTCGGCGTAGTTCGGGTAGCCCAGCAGTTGGGCCAGTTCTTGGCGCAGGTCGAGGATTTCCTGCATCACCGGGCCATTGTCGAACTGGCCGGCATTGGGGCCTTGGTCCGAGGCGCGGGTGCAATAGGCGGCATACAGCTCTTCGCGCAGGGCGCGGTCGCTGGCGTAGGTCATTACCGCGTAGTAGCTAGGGAACTCCAGGGTGATCAGCCAGCCATCCAGCGCTTTGGCCTGGGCCGCAGCAGCCATCTGCGCCTTGGCCGAATCGGTCAGTCCGTCCAGCGCGGCTTCGTCGGTGACGTGCTTGGTCCAGGCCTGGGTAGCATCGAGCAACTGATTGGAGAAGCGGCTGCCCAGTTCGCTGAGCTTGCTCTGCACTTCGGCGTAACGCTGCTGCTTGTCGGCAGGCAGGTCGATGCCCGACAGACGGAAGTCACGCAGGGCGTGTTCGAGGATGGTCTTTTGCGCCACGTCGAAACCAGCCGCTTCCGGGCTGTTGACCAACGCTTCATAGGCATCGAACAGCGCACGGTTCTGGCCCAGTTCGGTAGAGTAGGCGCTCAGCGCCGGCAGGCAAGACTCGTAGGCCTCGCGCAGTTCCTTGCTGTTGCACACGGCATTGAGGTGGCTGACCGGGCTCCAGGCCGCGCCCAGGCGGTCATTGAGTTCGTCCATGGCCAGCACCAGGCCAGCCCAGGAGGGGTTCTTGCCCTGTTGCTCGAGAATTTCGGCAATGGCTTTACGGTTGTCGGCCAGGATCTCTTCGATCGCCGGCAGCACGTGTTCGGCACGGATCGCCGAGAAGGGCGGCAGATCGTAGGGCTGCAGAAGCGGGTTGGTCGCACTCACGGTTTGGATACCTTGGCAGAAGAAACACTGGACCATCTTAATTACAATCGACGCCGACCGCAGCAGGCAGCCTGCCTATCGGCACAGATGAGAGACCCTATCATGGCCATCCGAAGCTTCCAGCAACACACTCCGAAAGTTGGACCACGGGCCTTCATCGACCGCTCGGCGGTCGTGTTGGGCGATGTGGAGATCGGCGAAGACAGCTCGGTCTGGCCATTGACTGTAGTACGCGGCGACATGCACCGCATCCGCATCGGCGCACGTACCAGCGTGCAGGACGCCAGCGTGCTGCACATCACCCATGCCGGCCCTTTCAACCCCGACGGCTTCCCGCTGATCATCGGCGATGACGTGACCATCGGTCACAAAGTGATGCTGCATGGCTGTACCCTGGGCAACCGTATCCTGGTCGGCATGGGCAGCACCATCATGGATGGCGCCATCGTCGAGGACGAGGTGATCATTGGCGCCGGCAGCCTGGTACCGCCCGGCAAGCGCCTGGAGAGCGGCTTCTTGTATGTCGGCAGCCCGGTGAAACAGGCCCGGCCGCTGACCGACAAGGAGCGGGCCTTCTTCCCGTACAGCGCCGGCAATTACGTCAAGCTCAAGGACCAGCACCTGGCCGAAGGCTACGACCAACCAGAATGACTTGAGTGGAATCGCTTACATGCACCAACAGAATGTCCTTTTCGACCTCGACGGCACCCTGACCGACCCACGGCTGGGGATTACCCGCTCCATCCAGTACGCGTTGGCCAAACTGGGTATCGATGAGCCGGACCTGACCCGCCTCGAACACTTCATCGGCCCGCCCTTGCTGCAGGCATTCATGCAGTTTTACGGCTTCGACGAAGCCAAGGCGTGGGAGGCGGTCAATTTCTATCGCGAGCGCTTCCGCGTTACCGGTCTTTACGAGAACCAGGTGTTCGATGGTGTGCCGGAGCTGCTCGAAGCCCTCAATGGGCAGGGGCGCACGCTGTATGTGGCCACGTCCAAGCCTTGGGAGTTTGCCCGCGAGATTGCCCGGCACTTTGCGTTCGACCATCACTTCAAGGTGATTTATGGCAGCGAACTGGACGGCACGCGTACCAACAAGGTCGAGCTGATTCGCCACTTGCTGGACGAGGAAGGGCTGGACCCGGCGCAGACGCTGATGATCGGCGATCGCAAGCATGACCTGATCGGTGCGCGCAGCAACGGGCTGCAGGCAGTGGCGGTGGGGTATGGGTTTGGTAGTGAGGAAGAGCTGAAGGCCCAGGCGCCGGCGTTTCATTTCGCGACGTTGGCCGAGATGCATCGGGCCTTTATCAAAGCTTGATAGTGATTGGGGCTGCTTTGCAGCCCATTCGCGGGCAAGCCCGCTCCCACAAAAATATCGCTGAACTCAAGGGCGGCGCTGTAACTGTGGGAGCGGGCTTGCCCGCGAATGGGCCGCACAGCGGCCCCACAATCTCATTGGCTAACCACAAACCGCGTCAACGCCGCCTGGCGCGCTTCGACCGGCAATCGCCCAACGCCTCGACCCGCTCATAAAACCGCCCCCAATCCCCGCCAACCTCCCGAAACACCGCCGCAAACGCCGGCACCCATTGGTCATACAACCCAAACGGCAACAGCTTGGCATTGCTCATCGGCCCATACATCCAGGCGTCATAACGCGTGTCGCCACCCCACTGGCTATCACGCACTGTTCGGTACTCACGCCGCAGCCGCTCGAACTCCGCCTGCTTCGCCACCCGCTTGTGCGCGTCATCCAGGGGGCCTGCGTACATCACCTGAAGCCGTTCACGGCTGGCCAGCACCAACCGAATGAACTGGTCCCGCTGCGTCGCCTGGTCATCCTCGATCGCTGCAAGCCCGCGCGCCGCGCGCCATTGCCGCGCCCCCTCCTGCTCGACGAAGGTGGCAAACGACTCATTGAATGCCGTGTCGTCCTGTACGTAAAAACGCTGATGGGCCAGCTCATGGAAAATCAGCGAAGCCAGCCGTTCATCTCCCCAGCCGACCATCGATGACAGCAACGGGTCATCGAACCAGCCTAGGGTCGAGTACGCCTCGACGCCGCCCACATACACATCCATACCCGACTCGCGCATCAACGCCGCCGCGCCACGCGCCGCCCCCTGACGGTAATAGCCGCGATAAGCCACGCAGCCCGCAATCGGGAAGCAGTGCGTCACGGGTTGCAACGACAGTTCCGGCGTGGCGAACACGTTCCACACCACGTAGGGGCGACCCAGGTCGGCGTAAACCCGGTAGCTGCGGTTGTCCGGCAGTTTCAACTGCTGGCTGGCGAACACCCGGGCCTGTTCGGCATGCTGCAAACGCGTACGCAGTTGCGGGCTGCTGGCCGGGTCTGCCATCACCTGTTCCACCGGCTGACGCGCGCGCAACAGCTGCAACTGGCCCTCTGCCAACTGGCTGTAATAGCCAACGCCACTACAACCGTTCAGCAGAACAGCCGCCAGCAGGGGAACAAAACGGCTGAAAACACGGTCGAGTGGCCCAGGGTCTGAGCGCTGAAAAAGAAAAAGTCGAAGCATCTGGGACTGTCTGACTCGCTCACGGCCAATTCGCTCCAAGACTATCTCGCCAGGGGGGAGTTTCGCCATGCGTCCATTGTTTGCCGCCAGCACACTCATGCTGTTGTCCGCGTGCTCGACCCTGCCGGACCCCGATCCGAACCAGGCGTGGGTCGACCTCACACCCCAGGACGAAACGTCGCTGCACGCCGTGCAGGTAGACGAACGCGACTGGGCCGACACGCGCTACTTTGAAGTGCCCCCCGGCAGCCACGAACTGACCGTGCGCTACCAGTTCCCGGTCACCCCGAGCAATATCGGCCCGGTGAACGAGCCGCTGTGGCGCGATTGCCAGCTCAACCTGACGTTCAAGGACTTCAGCGCCGGGCAACGTTACCAACTGCAGGCGGGCAGCATTGGCTTCCGTCCCTGGATCAAACTCTACGACCACCAGCAAAAACTGGTGGGCCAAGGCCTGCCAGCGGGCTGTCAGCGCACCTGAACCCCGCAAACGGCGCTATGCTTGTAGCTTGTGAGTCGCAAGTGGGAGTTTTGCCATGCGCCAGCCCATGATGCTGATCGCCCTCAGTGCACTGGGGGCTTGCGCCAGCCCCTTGCCGCCCGTCGACCCCAAGCAGGCCTGGGTCGAGCTTTCCACCATCACCCCCGGCAGAGTCATCATGGCCGACCGCCTCGACGGCAAGCGGCTGGAGGATGGCCGATACTTCCAGGTGACGCCTGGCAAGCATGAACTGGTGGTGCGTTTTGATTATGAGATCTACGGTGGCGGCATGATGTCCCAGCCCAGGGACCGTACCTGCTACCTGACGGTGCGCTATGACAATTTCAAAGCCGGCGAACGCTATCGCCTGGAGGCCCGCGCGCCGGTGATGGAGCCGCAGGTACTGCTGTACGACGCCAGCCGCACGGTGGTGGTGAACGAGCCCAGCAACGTGTTTTGCATTCCCTGACTTTGGGGGGCGCTTTGCGCCCCCAGCCAACTAGACCCTAGCGATCATTCTTCTGGTAAATGATCTTCTTGGTACCACCCTCGCAGCTACCCACGACCATGTTCTGGTCCTTGACCTCGCTGTTGGGCACGATTTCCAGGGTGTAGGACGCTACGCCCTGTGCCTGGATCTTGGCCTCGATCTCGGCTTTCAATTCTTCGCACGGCTTAACCGCCGCCAACGTGGACGTGGCGAGCAGGGAGGCCAACACGGCGATTGCTACGCGGATCATGGAACGGCTCCTCAAAGGGCAGTCGTGCTGCCGTTGCTGTTTAGACTACAGCAAACCGCCCCCGTTGCGCCGCCTAGCCCACCAGCGAGGCATCCAGGCTGATGGTGGCGTTGAGCACTTTAGAAACCGGGCAACCGGCCTTGGCCTTGTTGGCAATCTCAAGGAACTGCGCCTCGCTGGCGCCCGGCACCTTGGCCTTGAGAATCAGGTGCACGGCCGTGATGGCGAAGCCGTCGGGTTGTTTATCCAGCGTCACCTCGGCAATGGTATCGATGCGGTCTGCGGTCAAGCCCGCCTCACCGAGCATCATCGACAGCGCCATCGAGAAGCAACCGGCATGGGCAGCGCCAATCAGCTCTTCCGGGTTGGTGCCTGGCGAGCCTTCGAAACGGGTATTGAAGCCGTAGGGGTTCTGCTTGAGCGCGCCGCTTTCAGTCGAAAGCAGGCCTTTGCCATCCTTCAGGCCACCTTGCCAGATCGCCGATGCTGTCTTTTTCATGATGCCTCCTGGTCGCTGCATTTACATATCGTGGAGTGACATGCTTATGGGTTCAGAGGGCGGCCTCCCACAGCAAGTTCAGATCAATCTGACCGCAAGCATTGAATCCACCGAATGTGCCCATACAGAGTTCAAAAGGCCTCTGGCCAACCACCTTCAAGGAGGCTCCGATGACGCAGCTGCGTGACCTGAAAATATCCACCCTCGACCTGGTGCCCGTGCGCGCCGACAGCGGGCCGGCCCAGTCGCTGCGTAACTCGCTGGACCTGGCGCAGCACGCAGAACGCTTCGGCTATAACCGCTTCTGGGTCGCTGAGCACCACAACATGGATGGCATTGCCAGTTCCGCGACCTCGGTGTTGATCGGCTACCTGGCGGGCGGCACCTCGACCATCCGGGTCGGCTCCGGTGGTGTGATGCTGCCCAACCACGCGCCGCTGGTGATCGCCGAGCAGTTCGGCACCTTGGCCAGCCTCTACCCAGGCCGCATCGACCTGGGCCTGGGCCGCGCACCGGGCTCCGACCAGATGACCGCCCGCGCCCTGCGCCGCGAGCGCTCCGGCAGCGCTGACGACTTCCCCGATGATGTCGAAGAGCTGTCGCGCTACCTCGGCCCGCGCACTGATGATCAAAAAGTGATCGCCGTGCCAGGGCATGACACCGAGGTGCCGATGTGGCTGCTCGGCTCAAGCCTGTTCAGCGCGCAGTTGGCGGGCATGCGCGGCATGCCCTATGCGTTCGCCTCGCACTTCGCGCCGCGCTACATGCACGAGGCGATCCGCGTCTACCGCAACCATTTCAAGCCTTCCACCACGCTGGACAAGCCCTACGTGATGCTCGGCATACCGATGGTGGTGGCCGAAACCGACGAGCAGGCCGAGTACCTGGCCACGTCGGTGTACCAGCGCATTCTTGCCCTGATTCGAGGGCAAAGCCTGATGCAGCGCCCGCCCGTACAAAGCATGGATGGGCTGTGGCTACCCCACGAGCGCGATGCGGTGATGAGCTTCTTAGGCCTGGCGATGATAGGCAGCCCGCAGAAGGTGCGGGCAAAAGTGCAAGTGCTGCTGGAGCAGACCGGGGCGGATGAGCTGATCTTTACCTGTGACCTGTATGAGCATGCGGACCGGGTCAGGTCCTATGAACTGTTGGCGCAGGCCTTGAAGGCCGAGTAGCCCCTTCGCGGGTAACCCCGCGAAGGGGCCGTCACTCAACCACGCCGGTAGACAATTTCCTTGGTACCGGCTTCACAACTGCCAATCACCTTGCCCGCTGCGTCGCCTTTTTTGACGATCTCCAGCGTGTAGCCCTGCACGCCTTTGGCATCCAGCTTGGCGGCAAGCTCTGCCTTCAGTTCTTCACACGGCTTGCCCGCCGCCAGCGCACCGCCCGCCAGTGCCATCAGGCCCGCCGCCAGAATCAGTTTCTTCATCGATCGCTTTCCTTGTACAGATGAAAATCAAAGAGGGCGCCGCACAGGCGCCCCCTCTCTATTACCCCATCTTGCCGGCGCCAGCTACCCCGGCAGCGTTTCAGCTGTTGGCAATACGGAACCCTACCTTGAGCGTGACCTGAAAGTGCGCCGCCTTGTTGTCACGGATATGACCCCGCGTGTCGATCACTTCAAACCACTCCAGGTGCTTGATGCTCTTGGCCGCTTCGGCCAGGGCATTGTTGATCGCGTCCTCGATGCTGGTGGGCGACGACCCAACCAGTTCGATCTTCTTGTAAGTGTGATGATCGGACATGTGCACTCTCCTTGGATGACGGTCAGATTGAGCCTAGCAGCGCAGGCCTGGTTTACCTGCGAGCCATCGCCATGGGCGAAAGTTCGATCGCACTTTCGCAACCCTGCGCAGTCGCATTCCTTACAGTCCATCCCCGAAGGAGAGTCAACATGCATCGCAACTCGCTGCGTAAAACATCCCTGGAAAGCATGGAAGCGGAGATCGAAAGCCTTCTGAAATCGCTGGAGAACCTCAAGCACGATGCCTCGGAGGAGTCCCAGAAGTCGGTAAAGGCAATCCGCAGCAACGCCGAAAGCGCACTCAAACATTCGCGCAGCCTGCTGAGCGACGCCTACGAGGAAGTGAAGACCCGCACCCGCCAGACAGGCATCGCCACCCGTGACTACGCCCAGGAGCACCCCATCACCACCGCCGGAGTGGCCGTGGGTGCGTTGGGCCTGTTGGCGGCATGGCTGCTGTACAAGCGCAACTAAGCAATCTGCAGCTGCAATTCCTGGCGCAGCCATTGCGCCAGTTGCTCGGCGCGCCCATCTGCGGCGCGCCGGGGCACCCACAACGCCAGTGCCGCATGCGTGGGTGAGAACCCCCAAGGTGCCGCCAGCCGCCCAGCCCGCAGATCGTCCGCCACCAGCTGTTGTGGCGCAATCGCCACGCCCAGCCCAGCCACTGCGGCCTCCAGCAGGTAGTACAGGTGCTCGAATGCCTGGCCGAACGGCAATGCCGCAGAATCCAGCCCCTGCTGCGCCGCCCAGGCAGGCCACGCCTGCGGGCGTGAGGTGGTGTGCAGCAACGCTTCGCCCAGCAAGGCCTGGGGCGGCGCACCGCGCAAACGCTCGAACCCGGCAAAGTGGGGGCTCAGTACAGGCCCGATGCGTTCTTCGGCCAGCACGTGCACCTGCATGTCCGCTGGCCACGGCGGCTCGGCAAACACCAGCAAGGCGTCCAGGCCGGGGCGCCGTGGGTCCAGGTCACCTTCCCCGGCTGACAGGTGCAGGCGCAGCTCCGGCAGGTCGGCCTTGAGCCGCCCAAGCCGGGGGATGAACCAACGCGCCAGCAGGCTCCCAGAACAACCGAGGACGAAGGGTGCCTCGCTGACATCCCGGCTCAACTCGGCGCACACGCCACGCAACCGGTCGAATGCCTCGCCACTGGCATCACGCAGGCGCACACCGGCATCTGTGAGTTTGATGCCACGCCCGTCCTTGACGAACAGCGCGATACCCAGGTGCTCTTCAAGTACCTTGATCTGCCGGCTGACTGCCCCGTGGGTCACATGCAGCGCTTCGGCAGCCTGACTGACACTGTTTAACCGGGCAGTGGCCTCGAAGGCCCTGAGGGCATTGAGCGGGGGAAGGTCCTGAGCCATTGTCTTGTGAGTTTTCCTGACAGGTTTGCGCAATCTTATCGGTTTTCAGCCGGGCGTTGCGTGGTTAGAGTAAAGCCCATCACTCATTCATTACGCCTTGGAGCGCCCCATGACCCAGACTCAATACCGCCCTGGCCCAGACGCCAACGGCCTGTTCGGCTCGTTCGGCGGCCGCTACGTGGCAGAAACCCTGATGCCACTGGTGCTGGACCTGGCCCGCGAATACGAAGCCGCCAAGGCTGACCCAAAGTTTCTCGAAGAGCTGGCCTACTTCCAGCGCGACTACATCGGCCGCCCGAACCCGCTGTATTTCGCCGAGCGCCTGACCGAGCACTGTGGCGGGGCAAAAATCTTCTTCAAGCGTGAAGAGCTCAACCACACCGGCGCGCACAAGGTGAACAACTGCATCGGCCAGGTGTTGCTGGCCAAACGCATGGGCAAAAAACGCCTGATCGCCGAAACCGGTGCCGGCATGCACGGCGTGGCCACCGCCACCGTGGCTGCCCGCTTCGGCCTGCCTTGCGTGATCTACATGGGCGCCACCGACATCGAGCGCCAGCAGGCCAACGTGTTCCGCATGAAGCTGCTGGGCGCCGAAATTGTCCCGGTCACCGCCGGCACCGGCACCCTGAAAGACGCCATGAACGAAGCCCTGCGCGACTGGGTCACCAACGTCGAAGACACCTTCTACCTGATCGGCACCGTGGCGGGCCCGCACCCGTACCCGGCGATGGTCCGCGACTTCCAGTCGATCATCGGCAAGGAAACCCGTGCTCAACTGCAAGAGAAGGAAGGGCGCCTGCCCGACAGCCTGGTCGCCTGCGTCGGCGGCGGCTCCAACGCCATGGGCCTGTTCCACGAATTCCTTGAAGAGCCAAGCGTACAGATCATCGGCGTCGAAGCTGGCGGCCACGGCGTGCACACCGACAAACACGCCGCCAGCCTGAACGGCGGCGTGCCGGGTGTACTGCACGGCAACCGCACCTACCTGCTGCAGGACGCTGACGGCCAGATCACCGACGCCCACTCGATTTCCGCCGGCCTCGACTACCCGGGCATCGGCCCGGAACACGCCTACCTGCACGAAGTGAAGCGTGTCGAGTACGTCAGCATCACCGATGACGAAGCCCTCGATGCGTTCCACGCCACCTGCCGCCTGGAAGGCATCATCCCGGCCCTGGAAAGCTCCCACGCCCTGGCCGAAGCGATCAAGCGCGCACCGAACCTGCCCAAGGACCACTTGATGGTCGTGTGCCTGTCCGGGCGCGGCGACAAAGACATGCAAACCGTGATGAACCACATGGCCGCCCAGGAGAAACAGGCATGAGCCGTCTTGAACAACGCTTCGCCGAACTGAAGGCCGAAGGCCGTTCGGCACTGGTCACCTTCGTTACCGCGGGCGACCCGGGCTATGACGCTTCGCTGCGCATCCTCAAGGGCTTGCCAGAGGCCGGCGCCGACGTGATCGAGCTGGGCATGCCGTTCACCGACCCGATGGCCGATGGCGTGGCCATTCAGCTGGCGACCCTGCGTGCTTTGGAAGCGGGCCAGACCTTGGCCAAGACCCTGCAGATGGTTCGCGAATTCCGCGTGGGCAACCAGGCCACGCCAATCGTACTGATGGGTTACTACAACCCGATCCACCGCTTTGGCGTGGAAAAGTTCGTCGCAGAAGCCAAGGAAGCCGGCGTCGATGGCTTGATCATCGTCGACCTGCCGCCAGAGCATGACGCCGAGCTGGCCACCCCGGCCCAGGCTTCGGGCATCGACTTCATCCGCCTGACCACCCCGACCACCGACGATGCACGCCTGCCGCGTGTACTGGAGCGCAGCTCCGGGTTCGTCTATTACGTGTCCGTCGCCGGTGTGACCGGTGCTGGCTCGGCCACCACCGAGCACGTGACCGAAGCCATCGCCCGCCTGCGTCGGCATACCGACCTGCCGATCAGCGTTGGGTTTGGCATTCGCACGCCGGAGCAGGCCGCGGCGATTGCCCGCCTGGCCGATGGTGTGGTGGTGGGGTCGGCGCTGGTCGACAAGATCGCTCACGCCAAGGATGCCGATCAGGCGGTTAACGATGTGCTGAGCCTGTGCTCGGCGCTGGCTGAAGGGGTGCGCGGCGCTCGACGCTGATTGGCGTTGCATTCTTCGCGGGGCAAGCCCGCTCCCACAGGTTCACTGCAATCTGTCAGAAAGCACTCGACCTGTGGGAGCGGGCTTGCCCCGCGAATGGCCGCATAGCGGCCCCATCTACCCGCCAAAAATCGACAGCTTCAGCGGCCGCACAGCCCCCATCCAGATCGCATGGTCGCGGTGATCCGCCAGCTCATCCCCGGTCAGCGGGTGCAGAAACACCACCAACCCCTTGCGGTACAGCGCCAGCCACGGCAACACCACCCCCACCACCTCAGGCCCGAAAGCCAGCTGGCAGCTCCAGTCCGGATGCGGCCCGACCGGCTGCTGGTGCATGCGCCCCATGGTCACGGGGAACAGCCGCGCGGCCTCTTCGCACAATTCACGCGCCTGCTCGATGGTCGATGCGTCGTAGTACACGTGGGCGTGATACCCCTTGATCCTCTGCACGATAACTCCTGATTGCGGTCAAACCATCACCACCTGCAAAGGGAGTGATGCAGTGAAAAATGCCGAAACCCCAGTGTTCAAGCTGGTCCTGTTCGGGGGCGAGTGCGCCCTTGGCAGTGCGCTGATGGCCGAGCTGCTGTCACGCCAGCACGAAGTGACTGCCGTGGTCGAAGACCTCAACCGCCATGCGCCACGCCCCGGCCTGCATTTCAAGATAGGCGGGCTGAAGAGTGCCGACCAGGCGGAGCAGGGGGCTGCGGGCGGCTCGGCGGTGGTTGCCTTGCTGTCAGCGCTGGCACCGGCTGACCTGCCCACGCAATGGCGAATGAGCGAGGCGCTGGTGACCGGGCTTGCGCGTACGACTATACGCCGGCTGTTGCTGGTGGGCGATTTCGATGTGCTGGACAGGCCCGGTGATTACACCGATGCAGAGCGCGAGGGCGTGGACCAGGTTGTCGATGGGCTGCAGCGCAGTGCGCTGCACTGGACGTTGATCAATGCCCCCCAGGCATTGGCCGACCCGGCGAGCGTGGCGGCGGGGATGGTCGATATGCTCGACCTGGGTTTGCATCGGGGCGAGCATTTGAACTTCGTATCCTGAGGCCTCTTCGCGGGGCAAGCCCGCTCCCACAAGTACTGCACAGCTGTCCAATCCTGTGGTGTACCGGTGGGAGCAACTGTCTTCTTGTGGAAGCTGGCCTTGCCGGCGATGGGGCGCGTAGCGCCCCAGGCCCGGCTGTGCCGGGCATCGCCAGCAAGGCTTGCTCCTACGAATGAGCTATTTGCTCCTTCCAGGGCGTTCCGGTCTTGAGCATCGCATTTAGCCTCACTATCAATACTCGCATACACGCCACCACCGATACTTTCGCGCACTTCCCTTGGGCTCGCAGTGCTTTGTAGCGCTCGCAGAAGTCCTTGTTGTGCCGTATCACCACCCAGCAGGCCATATAGAGCGCCCGCCTGACTTGTGAGCGCCCCCCCCAGATTGAACGCTTGCCCGACTGCTTGCCGCTGTCCTGGTTGAACGGCGCAACACCGACCAAGGCGGCAATTTCCTTCTTATCCACCTGGCCCAGCTCTGGCAGCAAGGCCATCAGCTTTCCGGCAGTAATCAGACCAATTCCTTTGACTTGAGTGAGCTGTTTAACCCGGTCATCAGGCAAAGCTGCTGCCTGCTGTGCGATCTCTTGTTCCAGCGCTCGAATTTCACCCTTCAGATAGGCGATGTGTTGTTCCAACCGCAAACAAACACTGGGAGCCCGCGCCTGCTTCAGGCGCCGCTTGTCATCGTCGCGCTGTTGGACGAAGCGATCCCGCTGCATAAGCAGTTCGCGCAGCAAGGCCCGCTCGGGTGTCATCACCTGGCAAGGCCGTGGGGGCATAACTTCAGCCAGGTGAGCCAAAACCGCTGCGTCAATGGGATCGGTCTTGGCGCGTTTACCCATCGACTTGGCAAAGTCCCGGGCACGACTGGGATTGATCCGGCAAACCGGAAAATCGGCATCCTGCAGCGCTTTGAGGACATTGCACTCGTAGCCACCGGTAGCTTCGAGCAAGACCATTGAAACTGCATACCCGCCAAGCTTTTCGACGAGCAGTTGGAATCCCTTCAAGTCATTGGAAACACTGAAGTTCACCCCCTCAGGGCGGATGTGAACAGCAAGTGTGGCACTGGAAACATCGATGCCGACAGAGGAAGACATGGCCAAACCCTCTTAAACTCAAGGAGTGAGAGCGCTTTGGCTTGGCCCACGCTTGTGATTCGAGATTACGCCCCTCATCCAACTGTTCGGGCTCTCGCCAAAGTGGAACGGTGAATGGCAGCTTTTGCTCCCACACGTGCTCTGGGCACCTCGGGCTATCAGCTTGCCATTCACCGCTCTCACTTCAGATTCTATTCCCTCTCCAAGACACAAGCGGGCTTGCCCCGCGAAGAGGCCCTCAAGCCTCACGCTCATTTTCCAGCCAATCAACAAACCGCTCGATCAACGCCCCCCGCCGCTTGCGCGGCGGCAGCACCACGTAATACCCCCGCGTCGACCGCAAACTGCCCTCCAACGGCCGGCACAGCAGCCCCTGTTCAACCAGCCCATCCACAAGGTGCCCCCAGCCAATCGCCACCCCTTGCCCGGCAATCGCTGCCTGGATCAACAAGGTGTAGTTATCAAAGCGCAATTGCCCCGGCGGCGGTGGGCTGTCTACGCCAAACCCCCGAAACACCCCCGCCCAATCAAACCAGCGGCTGGCCTGTTCACCCCGCAGGTGAAGCAACGGCAAACGCTGCAAAGCCACGGCTGACAAGGGTTTGCCATGAATAAACCGTGGGCTGCAAACCGGAAATACCTCTTCATCGAACAGCCACCGACTTTCGCCTTGATGAAAGCGCCCATCACCAAACAGCACCGCCACATCAATATCCGGCCGCAGCATCGCCTGACTGCGCTCACCCGTCACCAGGCTCACATCCACCTGTGGATAAGCCTCATGAAAGCGTTGCAAGCGGGGCATCAGCCAGAACGACGCGAAGGCAAAGTCGGTCGCCACCTGAAGCACCTCGCGCTGGCCCCGACCACTGGCCAGGGCCAGCCCATCGTCCATGGCCTGCAGCCCTTGGTGCACCTGCTCGAACAGCAACTGGCCGGCCTCGGTCAGCGCAATGCCCCGGTAGATCCGGTCGAACAGCCGGGTACCCAGCTGGGCCTCCAGGCGCTTTACCTGCTGGCTCACGGCGGGCTGGGTGGTCCCCAGCTCAAGCGCCGCAGCAGTAAAGCCCCGCAACCGTGCAGCGGCCTCGAACACGCGCAGGGTATCGAGCGACAGCTCGGCAAGGCGCTCAAACATAAGCTCAGCTAATCCCAGTCATTGCCCGGCATGGGCTTTACCCATGTTATCCACAGTCGCATCTTGGTAGGCAAGCGGTTCGCATAACCTTCAACGATGGAAGCCAACCATGACACGCCCCAATATCCTGTTCATCATGGCCGACCAGATGGCCGCGCCCATGCTGCCAATCTATGCCCCTTCGCCCATCCACATGCCCAACCTCGCCCGCCTCGCCGAGCAGGCCGTGGTGTTCGACTCTGCCTACTGCAACAGCCCGCTGTGCGCACCGTCGCGCTTCACCCTGGTCAGCGGCCAGTTGCCCAGCCGCATCGGCGCCTACGACAACGCCGCCGACTTCCCCGCTGATGTGCCGACTTATGCTCATTACCTGCGCCGTCTCGGCTACCGCACCGCGCTGTCGGGCAAGATGCACTTCTGCGGCCCGGACCAGTTGCACGGCTACGAGGAACGGCTGACCAGCGACATCTACCCCGCCGATTACGGCTGGGCCGTGAACTGGGACGCCCCCGACGAGCGCCCGAGCTGGTACCACAACATGTCGTCGGTGCTGCAGGCCGGCCCCTGCGTGCGCACCAATCAACTGGATTTCGACGAGGAGGTGGTGTTCAAGGCCCGCCAGTATCTCTACGACCACGTGCGCGAAGACGATGGCCGGCCGTTTTGCCTGACCGTGTCGATGACCCACCCCCACGACCCGTACACCATCCCCAAACGCTATTGGGATCGCTACGAAGGTGTGGATATCCCCATGCCCCGCGCCGAGTTCAGCCAGCACGAGCAAGACCCCCATTCGCAGCGTTTGCTCAAAGTCTACGACCTGTGGAACAAGCCCCTGCCTGTGGACAAGATCCGCGACGCCCGCCGCGCCTACTTCGGCGCCTGCAGCTACATCGACGACAACATTGGCCAATTGCTGCAAACCCTTGAAGAGTGCGGCCTGGCGGAAGATACCTTGATCGTGTTTTCAGGCGATCACGGCGACATGCTTGGCGAGCGCGGCCTTTGGTACAAAATGCACTGGTTCGAAATGTCGGCGCGCGTGCCACTGCTGGTCCACGCACCCAAACGCTTTGCCGCCGCACGCGTGAGCGCCTCGGTATCCACCTGCGACTTGCTGCCGACTCTGGTCGAACTGGCCGGCGGCACTGTGGACAAATCCCTGCACCTGGACGGCCGCTCGCTGCTGGGCCACCTGCAAGGGCAGGGTGGCCACGACGAAGTGATCGGCGAATACATGGCCGAAGGCACGGTCGGCCCGCTGATGATGATCCGCCGTGGGCCATACAAGTTCGTGTACAGCGAAGACGACCCATGGCTACTCTATGACCTGAGCCGCGACCCGCACGAGCGGGAGAACCTCGCCAGCAGCCCGGACCATCAGGCGCTGCTGCAGGCATTTGCCGATGAAGCCCGGCAGCGTTGGGACATCCCCACCCTGCGCCAGCAGGTGCTGGCCAGCCAGCGCCGCCGCCGCCTAGTGGCCGAGGCCCTGGCCATCGGCAAACTGAAAAGCTGGGACCACCAACCGCTGGTGGACGCCAGCCAACAGTACATGCGCAACCACATCAATCTCGACGACCTCGAGCGCAAGGCCCGTTATCCACAGCCCGCCCCTCTGGATTGAGAAGAGAGTTCGCCATGCAAAAGTTCTCCATCGCCGTGCTCGCCCTGGCCCTGAGCCTGGGCGCTGTCACAGCTCACGCCGAAGACGCGCAATGCAGCACCGTGAAGATGGCCGACCCCGGTTGGAGCGATATCGCCACCACCAACGCCATCGCCCGCCTGCTTCTGGAAAGCCTCGGTTACCAGGTAAAGGTCGACAGCCTGGCAGTGCCGATCATCTACGGCGGCCTCAAGGACGGGCGCGTCGATGCCTTCCTCGGTAACTGGATGCCGGCGCACCAGGGGTTTCATGACAAGTTCATCGCCAATGGCGATGTGCAGCAGCTGTCGCGCAACCTCGAAGGCACCGAGTTCACCCTCGCGGTGCCCGACTATGTGTGGAACGCCGGGGTAAAAGACTTCGCCGACCTGCAAAAGCATGCCGACCAGTTCGACAAGAAGCTGTATGGGATCGGCTCTGGCGCGCCCGCCAACCTGTCGCTCAAAGCGATCATCGACAAAAATGAGTTCGATCTCGGCCAGTGGAAGCTGGTCGAATCGAGTGAGCAGGCGATGCTCGCGCAAGTAGACCGCGCCGTGAAGAAGAACCAGTTCATCACCTTCCTCGGCTGGACACCGCACCCGATGAACGTGAAGCTGAAAATGCATTACCTGACTGGCGGTGAAAAATGGTTCGGCAGCAAGGGCGAGGTCTATACCCTAACCCGCAAAGGTTATGCACAAGCATGCCCGAATACGGCGAAGCTGCTGGGCAACCTGAGATTTACCCTGGGCATGGAAAACAGCATCATGGCCGAGGTTGTGGATAAAAAGGTGAGCTTCGATGATGCGGCCAAGGCGTGGGTGAAGGCGCATCCCGAGGTACTGCCAGGGTGGTTGGCTGGGGTCAGCACCAAGGCCGGTGGGGATGCCCTCGCGGCCGTCAAAGACAAACTCTGATTAACTGCACACTGCAATCCCCTGTGGGAGCGGGCTTGCCCGCGAATACCGGCAAAGCCGGTGCCATGCACCACGGTGGCTTCTTCGCGGGCAAGCCCGCTCCCACAGGCGGACAGCGCAACTTCAGGAATATGGATAACCCATGCACCGCCTCATCCAGCTACTGCCTTTCCTTGCCTGGCTCCCCCGTCAATCGGGCCGCAGTCTGCGCCAGGACCTGCTGGTCGGCCTGAGCGGTGCCATCCTTGCCCTGCCGCAATCCATCGCCTACGCCCTGATCGCCGGCCTGCCCGCCGAATATGGCCTGTTCGCCGCCATCGTCCCGGTGCTCATCGCCTGCTTGTGGGGGTCTTCCTGGCACCTGATCTGCGGCCCGACTGCAGCCATCTCGATCGTCCTTTACGCCAGCGTCAGCCCACTGGCGGTGCCGGGCAGCGCCGACTACGTCACGCTGGTCCTGCTGCTTACCTTTCTCGCGGGCATCTTCCAGCTCTTGCTTGGCCTGCTGCGGTTTGGCGCCGTGGTCAATTTCGTTTCTCACTCGGTGGTGCTCGGCTTCACCCTGGGCGCCGCCATCGTCATCGCCCTTGGCCAGTTGCCCAACCTGCTGGGCATGGACCTGCCGAGCCAGGCCACGGCATTGAAAACAGTCCAAGACCTGGCCAGCCACGCCGGTGAGGTTGACCTGCCATCGCTGATATTGGGGCTAACCACGGTGCTGATCGGCATGGCCTTCAAGCTCTGGCGGCCACGCTGGCCGAGCCTGTTGATAAGCCTGGTTGTGGTCAGTTTGCTGGCCTGGGCACTGCCTGGCTTTTTTGGCCATGTGCCGCGGGTACCGGCCTTTAGCGGCCAGTTGCCCCCGTTGAGCCCGTTGCCGCTGCTGGACGTGGAGCTGATGCTGCGGCTGCTGCCGACAGCGGTGGCAGTGGGCATGCTCGGCCTGGTCACCAGCCTGTCGATTGCCCGCGCGTTGTCTGCGCGCTCCGAACAGCTGATCGACGCTGACCAGGAGATCCGCGCCCAGGGCCTGTCGAACATCGTCGGCGGGTTTTTCTCCGGTTACCTGTCATCAGGCTCTTTCACCCGCTCGGGCCTGAGCTACGACGCAGGCGCCCGCTCCCCCCTGGCAGGGGTGTTCTCGGCCCTGTGGGTCGCGCTGTTTGCCGTTGCCGGGGCAGGGCTGATCGCTCACCTGCCGATCCCGGCCATGGCAGGCAGTATCTTGCTGATCTGTTGGGGGTTGGTGGATCACCGTGGCATTCGGGCGCTGTTCAGGGTCAGCCGCTCGGAGTTTCTGGTCATGGCCCTGACCGCCGCCGCGACCTTGCTGCTGGAGCTACAGACCGCGATCTACGCCGGGGTGCTGGCTTCGCTGTTCTTCTACCTTAAGCGCACTTCACGGCCACGGGTGCAGCAGAGCCGCGAAGGGCAGGCCGATGTACTGCGGGTGGGCGGGTCGATTTTCTTTGGCGCGGCGCATTACCTGCAAGTGCGCTTGCAGCGCTGCCAGGGGCCACATGTGGTGATCGATGCGCGGCAGGTGAATTTTATCGATTATTCGGGTGTGGATATGTTGCACAGGGAGGCACGGCGGTTGCGGCGAGCGGGGGGGAGTTTGACCTTGCAGCGGGCGCGGCCGCAGGTGGTCGAGGAATTGCAGAAGCTGGAAGGGGTGGAGTTGTGTCCGATCAGGTTTGAGGATTGAGGTTGGGTTGAGATCTTGGGGCTGCTTTGCAGCCCATCGCTGGCGAGCCAGCTCCTACAGGGATATCACAAGGCCCGAGGTCGGCGCTGTACTTGTAGGAGCTGGCTTGTCGGTGCGCCGAACCGCTGCGATGGGCCGCGAAGCGGCCCCGACGGCGTCAACCCCGAGCGAGCTGCCGGCGCAGTTCAGCCAACACCGGCGTCGTATCCGGCCTCACGCCACGCCAGATAAAGAAGGCTTCAGCCGCCTGCTCAGCCAGCATCCCCAGCCCATCCAACACCTTGGCCGCGCCAAGGTTGGTAGCCCACTGGCAAAACGGCGTCGGTTCCTTGCCATACATCATGTCGTAGCAAATCGTGCGCCCAGGCTCGACCAAGCTGTCGGCAATCGGCGGCATTTCGCCCGCCAGGCTCGCCGAGGTGGCATTGATGATCACGTCCACCGGCTCTTGCAACCAAGCAAAGCCGCTGGCCACCACCGGCCCCATGTCATCGAATTCTCGCGCCAGCTGCTCGGCCTTCTCCACGGTGCGGTTGGCGATCACCAACGACTGCGGATCGTGCGCCAGGATCGGCTCCAGCACCCCACGCACCGCGCCACCGGCGCCCAGGATGAGGATACGCTTGCCCGCCAACTCCACCCCCGCGTTCACGGTCAGGTCGCGCACCAGCCCAGCACCGTCGGTGTTGTCCCCCTGCAGCGTGCCGTCGGCCAGCTTGCTCAAGGTATTCACCGCCCCCGCCCGCTGGGCACGCGGGGTCAGGCTGTCGCACAGGCGGTAGGCTTCTTCCTTGAATGGCACGGTGACATTGCCGCCACTGCCCTGCTTGAAGAAGCCACGGGCGCAATCGCTGAACTCGTCCAACGGCGCCAGCAGGGTGGTGTATTCCAGGTCCTGGCCGGTCTGTTCGGCGAACAGGCGATGGATCAGCGGCGACTTGCTGTGGCCGATGGGGTTACCGAAAACGACGTACTGGTCCATTGGGGGCTCCTCGGTTATCCACAGGCTTTACTGGGCGAGCCAGTCGCGATCTTGCAGGAAGTACTCGGTCAGGCGCGCTTCTTCGCTGCCGGGCGCGGCCTTCCAATCGTACCCCCAGCGTACCTGCGGTGGCAGCGACATGAGGATCGACTCGGTACGGCCACCCGATTGCAGGCCGAACAAGGTGCCACGGTCATAGACCAGGTTGAACTCCACGTAGCGGCCGCGACGGTACTCTTGGAACTCGCGCTGCTCGGCGGTGTAGGGCGTGTCCTTGCGGCGCTGGACGATCGGCAGGTAGGCCTGGACATAGGCATCGCCAATGGCACGGATGAAGGCGAAGCAGGTGTCGAAGTCCCACTCGTTCAGGTCGTCGAAGAACAACCCGCCGATGCCGCGAGGCTCGCCACGGTGCTTGAGGTGGAAGTATCGGTCGCACCAGGCTTTGTAGCGCGGGTACACATCGGCGCCGAACGGCGCGCAGGCCTGCTCGGCCACGCGGTGCCAGTGGATGCAGTCTTCTTCATTGCCGTAGTACGGGGTCAGGTCGAAGCCGCCGCCGAACCACCACACCGCCTCTTCGCCCTCTTTTTCGGCGATGAAGAAGCGCACATTGGCGTGGGAGGTTGGTACATGTGGGTTGTGCGGGTGGATCACCAGCGACACACCCAGGGCCTCGAAGCCACGGCCCGCCAGTTCGGGTCGGTGGGCACTGGCCGAGGGCGGCAGGCCGGCGCCGAACACGTGGGAGAAGTTGACCCCACCTTTTTCGATCACCTTGCCCTCTCCGATCACCCGCGTACGCCCCCCGCCACCGGCTTCACGCGTCCAGGCGTCCTCGACGAAGCGGGCGCCGCCGTCCTCGGTTTCAAGGGCGGAGCAGATGCGGTCTTGCAGGTCGAGCAGGTAGGCTTTCACGGCCTCGGTGCGGCTGGTCATCGGGTCACCTGGAGCGGGCAGAGAAGAATTCGCCGCGTAGCATACCACCGGCGGCTGACGCGTCGCAGTTGACGGCGATCAAGCAAAGGCGTCCGATAGAGGGCTGTTACCAATCCCGACAACAGGAGTGCGAGATGGCCAAGCGTATCCAGTTCAGCCAGCATGGCGGCCCAGAAGTGCTGCAGCTTGTAGAGTTCGAACCCGCCCCGCCTGGGCCTCAGCAAGTTCGCGTGCGTAACCATGCGATCGGCCTGAACTTCATCGACACCTATTTCCGCAGCGGCTTGTACGCACCGCCGTCCTTGCCCTCCGGGCTGGGCACCGAGGCCGCTGGTGTGGTCGAAGCGGTGGGCGAGGGCGTCACGCGCCTGAAGGTTGGTGACCGCGTTGCCCATGCCGGCGGCCCGCTGGGTGCCTACAGCGAGGTGCACACGCTGCCCGAGGCCAACCTGGTCAAGCTGCCTGACAACATCAGCTACGAACAGGCGGCGGCGGTTATGCTCAAAGGCCTGACCGTGCAGTACCTGCTCAAGCAGACCTACGCGGTGCAGCCGGGCGACGTGATCCTGTTCCATGCCGCTGCCGGTGGCGTGGGTTCGCTGGCCTGCCAATGGGCCAAGGCGCTGGGTGCAAAGTTGATCGGTACCGTCAGCTCCGCTGAGAAGGCCGAGCGGGCGAAGGCGCTGGGGGCGTGGGAAACCATCGACTACAGCCGCGAAGACGTGGCCAAGCGTGTGCTGGAGCTGACCGACGGCAAAAAGTGCCCGGTGGTATATGACGGTGTGGGCGCCGATACCTGGCTGACCTCGCTGGATTGCCTGCAGCCGCGCGGGTTGATGGTGAGCTTTGGCAATGCTTCAGGCGCGGTGAGCGGGGTTAACCTGGGGATTCTGGCGCAGAAGGGCTCGCTGTATGTCACCCGGCCGACCCTGGCGAGTTATGCCAACAATGCCGAGAACACCCAGGTCATGGCCGATGACCTGTTTGCGATGATTGCCAGCGGCAAGCTGATTGTGGATATCCAGCAGCGGTATCCGCTGAGTGAGGCGGCCAAGGCACAGGCTGAGTTGTCGGCGCGGCGGACGGTGGGGTCGACTGTTTTGTTGCCTTGATGTAGGCACGGGATTGCATCAGGGCGGCCAGGTGCTTGCCTTGAGAGTTTCAGCGCCTGTGAAATCGAGCGCCGCCCGCGCGGCGCTCGATTTCACAGGCGCTAGAACCCTCAAGGCAGACACCTGTCAGCCCTCACACTTTCTTCTGCGGCTGTGGGGTCGACTCGATGCCATCGAGTATCGCCTCAATCACACCCTCTGCCATTTCAATCGCATGCAGGTTCGACCAGAACATGCCACGGCCTTCTTCGCGCATGTAGTCCAGGGCTTTGTAGCCGGTTTCGTAGGCGCTGCGCAGGTACAGGGCTACGTGGACAAGAGCGTCCTCGGCGGAAATGTTCGGGTTGACGGTGAAGAGCGGGTCATGGCCGGCGTCGCAGCGGCCGAAGGAGCGGGTGGAGGTGCAGGGTAGGGGTGGATCTGGAACAATTTTATTCATCATTAGATCTCGCTTCATGGCCCCACCCAGTCGTTACCACACGAATGGGTGGCAGCTGTACGCAGGGTGGTAAACCGGGTGAGAGATCTAAAACCCAGCAGGCACGAAGCCTCCTGCGAACAGCCGCCATGGACTGCCAAGATCACTCTGAACCCGGGTTACCACACCCGATCGCCAAGTTATTCGGCGACGGATGAAGCCTAAGGGCAGAGGTTCCCACTGAGAAGGTGATGGCAGGCGACGCGACTCGTAAGATATTTCCCAAGCCGCAGACTGAACAGCCGTTCGCGGAAAAATCAGAAAACCCCGACGCCGGTGCTTCTGAAGACTAGCCGACTCACCACGACGAAAATTTTGTCTCGGGACGTTTGAGGCAGTGGGCAGCGCCGCATGTCATGCAAACAAGCACCAGCTTGACCCACTAGATTCGCAAGCGTAGCCTTCACTACGAGGTTGTGCTGGTGCGCCGGTTGAGTTTCAAGTTATCCGGGCGAGCGCATCCTTACCCTTTGGCCGCGTAAGCGGCCTTTATTTTTTGGGCTTGTTTCTATCTCCTTTGGGGACAATGGAATAGAGCTCTGCCTTGGGCTTACGAGCCGTCAGTTCAAAAATCGCCTCATCAAAGACTTCATTGCCATAGCCATCGTTTCGGCCAATTGTGCTGCGAAGGGCGGTCATGTGCGTGGCGCTTTTCCAGATTGATGTCGCCGCCAGTGCTGCCTTGATTTGCAGAACCATGTCATCAATGGTGTATCCATCTCGCACCACCCGGGAACGGTACGCATGGCTGCCAATAAAGACGATGCCCGGCTCCTTCAGCAAGGGCAAATCCTGCCCTTCTTTCTGCCTGTTGATCGCTTCGAACTGAGCTGCGGTAAACCTACCTATTTCCACCACTCGGACCCGATGGTTGGACGCAAGCTGCTCCAGATTCGCCCTTATCAGGTATTCGGCATTCTCGAATAGCGGCATTCTTCCCAATGCTCCCGCCGATGTGCGACGTCTCTTCCTGGCGAGACGAACCCGCGCCGCCCATGCGACGCATACCGAGCAAGCTAGAGGCAGGGGTTCCTGCAGGGAAGGTGACGGATTAGGTCGGGAGGAGTAGGAGGTTTCCCAAATGGAGGAAGGGTCAGCCATTTGGGTAAGGATCAGAGAAATTCCAGGCGACTCATCCAACTGTGGGAGCGGGCTTGCCCCGCGAACCAGGGCGAAGCCCTGGCCATACACACTGGCCGCCTGGGCTGGCCTCTTCGCGGGGCAAGCCCGCTCCCACAAGGAGGGGTATCGGCGCTTGGCAATTTAGCCCGGGCGAACGACTTCGCCAGTCGCCAGGTTGCGAATCACACTCGGGTTCTTCCGCCCGCCCAACGCCCCACCCAGCACCATATCCAACTGCCCATGGAAGTACTGCTCCACCCGTAACCGGGTCTTGGCAGCCGGGCGGCCGCCTGGGTTGCAGGAGGTGGAAATCAGCGGCCCGACCAGCGCGCACAGTTCACGCACCTGTGGATGGTCACTGACCCGCAGCGCCACCGTGTCGTGCTGCCCCGTCACCCACTCCGGCAACAAGTCCTGGTGCGGCACCAGCCAGGTATTCGGCCCCGGCCAGGTGCTGCCCATGCGGTCGATCCAGTCTTCAGGAAAATCCTCGAACAAAAAGTCGAACTGGCGGATATTGTCGGCGATCAGGATCAGCCCTTTATCCACAGGCCGCGACTTGAGCGCCAGCAGGCGATACACCGCGTCCTCGTTCCACGGGTCGCAGCCCAGGCCCCAGACCGCTTCCGTCGGGTAGGCGATCACCGCACCCGCCCGGATCTCACGTGCGGCTTGTTGCACACGAAAACTGCTCACCATTGCTGTCTCTCCACCTATAAACCTTGCTTGTGAGCAGTGTACTTAGCCCGCGCGGGCAAACCAACGCCCGGCTTCATTGCTGACCCGCCCTTCGAGCTCCAGTTCGGTGAGCTGCGCCATCACCTGGGCCAATGGCTGTTCGCTGCAGTGGGCCAGGCTCTCGGTCGTCTGTGGCGCGGCATGCAGCAAGGCGAGCAGGGGATGATCGAGCGTTTCCACCACGGCCGGAGGCAAATTCTGCCAGCCCCGCAGGCTTTCCAGTATCTGCCCCACGCTCTCCACCAGTAGCGCCCCGTCACGGATCAGTTGATGACAGCCTTTGGCGCCTGGGTGGTGGATGGAGCCAGGGATGGCATACACCTCGCGGCCCTGCTCGGCCGCCAGGCGCGCCGTGATCAACGAGCCACTGGCCAGGCTCGCCTCGACCACCAGCACGCCCAGCGACAAGCCACTGATGATGCGATTACGCCGTGGGAAGTTGCCCGGCAGCGGCCCGGCATCCAGGGGGTACTCGGAAACCAGCGCGCTACCGCTGTCGATCATAGCCTGGGCAAGCTCGCGATGGCGCTGTGGATAAAGTTTTTGCAACCCCGTTCCAAGCACCCCAATCGTGCTCCCTCCAGCCTGCAGAGCGGCCCGATGAGCGGCACCGTCGATACCCAGAGCAAGACCACTGGTGATGGTGAAACCGGCCTGCGTCAGGTAGCGGGAAAATGCCCTGGCGGTGTCGAGCGCGGGGGGTGAAGCACGCCTGCTGCCCACAATTGCCAGCTGTGGCTTTTCAAGCAACGCGGGGTCGCCGGCGACGAAAAGCAGCGGCGGTGGGTCGTCGATTTCTGCCAGCAGAGCAGGGTAGCCAGGGCTGTCCCACATCAGTAAATGCTGGCCGGGACGCTCTAACCAGGCCATCGCAGCCAATGCGCCGTCACGCACTTCGGCACTGCGCCGGGCATCGATGCTGGCCTGTGGTAAGCCCAGTGCCCGCCAGGCGGCGGCTGGCGCGCTGAGCGCCGATGACGCGCTGCCAAAGGCTTGCAGCAGGCTGTGAAAACGGCGCAATCCTGTCTCCGGCAGGCGGTGCAGGCGCAACCGCGCTTCCAGTTCGGCAGGCGCACAAGGCGACGAATGGTGCATTGGCATAAAGATCATCCTTGATCGAAACAGGGCCATCGACGTGGCACAACCTGTGGATAACTGTGTTGATAACGCTTTGACAACCTGTCCATCAAATGGGTGATAAGCCGTCCGTTAAAACCCTAGCCGAGCTTTGCCAGGTGCCGAATCCCCCGATTACCTTTATTATGTGTGCTCAGTTTTCAACCGAACGCACAGTGACTGCCCGACCTTATGGCCATCTTGAACATTCTCGAATTCCCGGACCCGCGCCTGCGCACCCTCGCCAAACCGGTGACGGTGTTCGACGACGCCCTGAGCCAGCTGATCGACGACATGTTTGAAACCATGTATGAAGCGCCTGGCATCGGCCTGGCGGCGACCCAGGTCAACGTCCACAAGCAGGTTGTGGTGATGGACCTGAGCGAAGACCGCAGCGAGCCACGGGTCTTCATCAACCCCGTCGTCGAGGAACTGACCCACGACATGGGCCAGTACCAGGAAGGTTGCCTGTCGGTACCTGGCTTCTACGAAAACGTCGACCGCCCACTGCGGGTGCGCGTCAAAGCCCAGGACCGCGACGGCAAGCCGTTCGAGCTCGAAGCCGAAGGCCTGCTGGCCGTGTGCGTGCAGCACGAATTCGATCACCTCAACGGCAAGCTGTTCGTCGACTACCTGTCCACGCTCAAACGCGACCGGATCAAGAAGAAGCTGGAAAAGCAGCACCGCCAGCAAGCCTGATCCCCACCTTCCAGAAGGCTTGCTCCGGCAAGCCTTTTTCTTTTTTGCAGCGAGAACTCCATGCGCATCGTCTTCGCAGGCACTCCAGAGTTTGCCGCCGAACACCTCAAGGCACTGCTCGACAGCCCCTATGAGATCGTGGCCGTCTACACCCAGCCGGACCGCCCAGCAGGCCGTGGCCAGAAGCTGATGCCAAGTGCGGTCAAAGCACTGGCCGTGGCCCATGACATCCCGGTGTTCCAGCCGCAAACCCTGCGTAACGCCGATGCCCAGGCCGAACTGGCCGCGCTGAAGCCGGACCTGATGGTGGTGGTCGCCTATGGCCTGATCCTGCCGCAGGTGGTGCTGGATATCCCGCGTCTGGGCTGCATCAACAGCCACGCCTCGCTGCTGCCACGCTGGCGCGGTGCAGCGCCGATCCAGCGCGCCGTGGAAGCCGGCGACGCCGAGAGCGGCGTGACCGTGATGCGCATGGAAGCAGGCCTGGACACCGGCCCGATGCTGCTCAAGGTAGTCACCCCAATCAGCGCCGAAGACACCGGCGGCACCCTGCACGACCGCCTCGCCGAAATGGGCCCACCTGCGGTCATACAGGCCATCGCCGGCCTTGCCGACGGCTCGCTGCAGGGTGAAATCCAGGACGACGCCCTGGCCACCTATGCTCACAAGCTGAACAAAGACGAAGCGCGCATCGACTGGAGCCGCCCAGCGGTAGAGCTGGAGCGCCTGGTCCGTGCCTTCAACCCGTGGCCGGTGTGCCACAGCACCCTGGACGGCGAAAGCGTGAAGGTGCTGGCCGCCAAGTTGTCCACAGGCAACGGCGCCCCTGGCGAAATCCTGTCTGCCAGCAAGGAGGGCCTGGTGGTCGCCTGCGGTGACCAGGCATTGAGCCTGACCCGCCTGCAACTGCCGGGCGGCAAGGCCCTGAACTTCAGCGACCTGTTCAACAGCCGCCGCGAGAAGTTCGCCAACGGCAAGGTGCTCGGCCAATGAACCCACGCCTGGCCGCCGCCCGTGCCTTGGCCGCTGTGCTCAGCGGCAAGGCCTCGCTGAACAGCTCGTTGCCGGCGCAACTGGACAAGGTCGACGAACGCGACCGTGGCCTGACCCAGGACCTGGCCTTCGGCACCGCCCGCTGGCAGCCGCGCCTCGACCTGCTCGCCGCGCAGTTGCTGCAAAAGCCGTTCAAAGCCGCCGATGCCGATGTGCAAGCGCTGCTGCTGGTCGGCCTGTACCAGCTGTTCTACACGCGCATCCCGGCGCACGCCGCCATCGGCGAAACCGTTGGCTGTGCCGATAAACTGAAAAAGTCGTGGGCCAAGGGCTTGCTCAATGCCGTGCTGCGTCGCGCCCAACGCGAAGGCGAAGCGCTGCTCGCCGGCATGGAGCGCGACCCGGTGGTGCGCACTGCCCACCCGCGCTGGCTGCAAAAATCGCTGAAGGCCTTCTGGCCCGAGCAATGGGAAGCCATCTGCGCCGCCAACAACGCCCACCCGCCAATGATTTTGCGGGTCAACCGCCGCCGCCACAGCCGCGAGGCCTACCTGGCCTTGCTGGCTGAGGCCGGCGTTGGCGCCAGCGCTTGCCAGTACAGCCGTGACGGCATCGTGCTGAATGAGGCCTGCGATGTGCGCAGCCTGCCTGGCTTTGCCGAGGGTTGGGTGAGCGTGCAGGACGAAGCCGCGCAGCTTTGCGCCGACCTGCTCGACCTGGCCCCCGGCCAACGCGTGCTCGACGCCTGCTGCGCCCCAGGTGGCAAGACCTGCCACCTGCTCGAAGCCGAGGCCGGCCTGGCGCATGTGGTGGCCATTGACCTTGAGGCCAAGCGCCTGACCCGCGTGCGCGAGAACCTCGATCGCCTGCAACTGGACGCCGAACTGATCGCCTGCGATGCACGCGACACCGCCAGCTGGTGGGACGGCAAAACGTTCCAACGCATCCTGCTCGACGCCCCGTGCTCGGCCACCGGTGTGATCCGCCGCCACCCGGACATCAAGCTGACCCGTCAGGCCGACGACATCCCGGCCCTGGCCACGCTGCAAGGCGAGTTGCTCGATGCCCTGTGGCCGACCCTGGAAGTGGGCGGCATGCTGCTGTATGCCACCTGTTCCAGCTTGCCGACCGAGAACACCGAGGTGATCGAGGCCTTCCTCGCCCGCACCCCGGGCGCCCGTGAGCTGGACCTGGCCACCGAGGCCGGCCTGCGCCAGCCACATGGCCGCCAGTTGCTGGCCCAGGAAGGCGGCCACGACGGTTTCTACTATGCCAAGCTGATCAAGATCGCCGCGTCACGCGGATAAGCACAACGGTTAGGGAGTAGCGGATGAAGATCATCATCCTCGGCGCAGGGCAGGTGGGCGGTACGCTGGCAGAACACCTGGCCAGCGAGGCCAACGACATCACCGTGGTCGACACCGACGGCGAGCGCCTGCGCGACCTCGGCGACCGCCTGGACATCCGCACGGTGCAAGGCCGCGGCTCGCTGCCAACGGTGCTGCGCCAGGCCGGCGCCGATGACGCCGACATGCTGGTGGCGGTGACCAACAGTGACGAGACCAATATGGTGGCCTGCCAGGTCGCCTACTCACTGTTCCACACCCCGACCAAGATCGCCCGGGTACGTGAATCGGCCTACCTCACCCGCGAAGAGCTGTTCCACAACGACCACATCCCGGTGGACGTGCTGATCAGCCCCGAACAGGTGGTGACCAACTACATCAAGCGCCTGATCGAGCACCCAGGCTCACTGCAGGTGATCGACTTCGCCGAAGGCAAGGCGCAGCTGGTGGCGGTCAAGGCGTACTACGGCGGCCCGCTGGTGGGCCAGCAACTGCGCCAGATTCGCGCGCACATGCCCAACGTCGATACCCGCGTGGCAGCAATTTTCCGCCGTGATCGGCCGATCACCCCACGCGGCGACACCGTGATCGAAGCCGATGACGAAGTGTTTTTCATCGCCGCGAAAAAAGACATTCGCGCCGTGATGGGCGAGCTGCGGCGCATCGACGAGACCAACAAACGCGTGGTCATCGCCGGTGGCGGGCAGATCGGCGAGCGCCTGGCGGAGGCCATCGAAAGCCGCTATCAGGTGAAGATCATCGAGATGAACCCGGCGCGTTGCCGTCACCTCTCCGATACCCTGGAAAGCACCGTGGTGCTGCAGGGCAGTGCGTCGGACAAGGACTTGATGCTCGAAGAGAACATCGCCGACGCCGACATTTTCCTGGCCCTGACCAACGACGATGAGGCCAACATCATGTCGTCGCTGTTGGCCAAGCGCCTGGGCGCACGCAAGGTGATGACCATCATCAACAACCCGGCCTATGTCGACCTGGTGCAGGGTGGTGAAATCGACATCGCCATCAGCCCCCAGTTGGCCACCATCGGCACGTTGCTGGCCCACGTGCGACGTGGCGATATCGTCAGCGTCCACTCCCTGCGCCGCGGCGCCGCCGAGGCTATCGAGGCCGTGGCGCACGGCGATTCGAAGTCGAGCAAGGTAGTTGGCAAGGCCATCGAAGACATTGCCCTGCCGCCAGGCACCACCATCGGCGCGATCATTCGCGACGAAGAGGTGATGATTGCCCACGACGACACGATGATCGCGTCGGGTGACCACGTGATTCTGTTCGTTGTGGATAAAAAGCACATTCGGGATGTGGAGAAGCTGTTCCACGTCGGCTTGAGTTTCTTCTAGGGGAAGAGGGCATGCGCGAATCGCTGGAGAAGATGCTGGCCAAGGGTGTGGATAACCCGCTGCTGAGGTTCGGCCTGGGCAAGGCTTGGCTGGACGAGGGCAATGGCGCTGAAGCGGCGGTGCACCTGGCGCGCTGCGTGGAGCAGGATCCGAAGTATTCGGCGGCTTGGAAGTTGCTGGGTAAGGCGTATCAGTTGCAGGGTGATGTGGCGGCGGCGCGCCAGGCCTGGGAGGACGGGATCGTGGCGGCGCAGGCCCATGGGGACAAGCAGGCCGAGAAAGAGATGGCGGTGTTCCTCAAGAAGCTCAACAAAACTTCAAGCTGACGCCGCCCCTGTGGGAGCGGGCTTGCCCGCGAACACCGGCAAAGCCGGTGCCATGTTCCGCGGTGCCTTCTTCGCGGGCAAGCCCGCTCCCACAGGGAAATGGTGAAAGACTCAGTACCAGCGCGCTTCGCCGGCGGGCCGCTTCTTGAAGCGCTTCATGCTCCACATGTACTGGCTCGGGTACTCGCGCACATACCGCTCGACCACCTTGCTCATGGCCGCCGCCGACTCAGTCACATCCGTGCTGTACATCGCCTCCGGCGCCGCCTCCAGAATCACCCGGAACCCAGACCCATCCGGCAGCCGCAGGGCATGCAGGAACACCCCCACCGCCTTGCCACCGGCCAACATGTTCGGCACGAACTTGCTGGTCAGCGCCTGGGTCCCCAGAAACGGCACGAACACCCCGGCCGACTCTGCCGGCTCCGGGTCGGCAGGAATCCCCACCTGGCCACCGCGGCGCACTTCCTTGATCACACTGAGGATGCCTTCCTTGGTCGAAGGCGCCACCCGGTTGCCCATCTGCACGCGCTGTTCACGCAGCAAATCATCCACAGCTTTCAGCTTCGGCGGACGGTAGAAGATGATCGGTTTGCACTGGTTGCAATAGAAGTGGTTAAGCACCTCCCAATTACCCAGGTGGCTAGTGATACCCACTACGCCCTTGCCCGAGGCCAGGGCCTGCTCCAGCACTTCCAGGCCGTGCACTTCCTTGACCAGCTCCAGCGAACGCTGCGGCGGCCAGATCCAGGCACAGGCACTCTCGACAAAGGACTTGCCGATATCTCTCAGCGCGTGGCCGACCAATTGCTCACGCTCGGCCGGGTCCATCTCCGGGAAGCACTTGGCCAGGTTGATACGCACGACGTTGCGCGAACCGTTGGGGATTTTCCACATCAGCCAGCCGATCCCGGCACCGACGCGCTGCACCGCGCCCCAGGGCAGCTTGGCGAACAGTCGAAGCACCCCGACCATCAGGGCGCCCTTGAACTTTTCCACAGGCGAATTCCTTATTTCAGCAAGGCGCGCATTGTAACCCTTCAACGCGCCAAGGCGGCGTAGCGATCACAATCGGTGGTGTGGTCCATGACCATGCCGGTGGCCTGCATGAAGGCGTAGCAGATGGTCGGGCCAACAAAGGTGAAGCCGGCTTTTTGCAGGGCTTTGCTCATCGCCTTGGCCTCATCGGTGACCGCCGGCACATCGCTGCGGCCCGTGAAATGGTTGACCTTGGGCGCGCCGCCCACGAACGACCAGAGCCACTCGGCCGGGTTATCCACAGCCAGCCAGGCCTGGGCGTTGCGCCGGGCAGCCTTGAGCTTAAGGCGGTTACGGATAATGCCGGCGTCGAGCATCAATTCTTCGATCCGTTCATCGCTCATCTGCGCCAATTTCACCGGATCGAAGCCGTGCATGACCTCGCGATAACGCTCGCGTTTACGCAAAACCGTGATCCATGAAAGTCCCGCTTGGAACCCTTCGAGCAAAAGCATCTCGAACAGCAACGCCGGATCACGCTGCGGTGCTCCCCATTCCTGGTCATGGTAGGCCTGGTACAACGGATCGTCGGTACACCAAAAGCAGCGTGGCATAAGGCTCCAATGAGTAGAGGGCGAGGCGAATCAGGTTATACTCCCGCTCTTTACATCCGCATCCCCAGATACAGGTGAATTTCGTGAGCCAGCCTACGCCAGCCGTGCGTACCTTCCAAGACCTGATCCTCGCCCTGCAGAACTACTGGGCAGCTCAAGGTTGTGTGGTGCTTCAGCCCTACGATATGGAAGTAGGCGCCGGCACTTTCCATACCGCCACGTTCCTGCGCGCCGTCGGCCCAGAGACCTGGAACGCCGCCTACGTGCAGCCTAGCCGTCGCCCTGCCGACGGGCGGTATGGCGAAAACCCAAACCGCCTGCAGCACTACTACCAGTTCCAGGTAGTGCTCAAGCCGAACCCGGCCAACTTCCAGGAGCTGTACCTCGGCTCGCTGAAAGCCATTGGCCTGGATCCGCTGGTCCACGATATCCGTTTCGTCGAAGACAACTGGGAATCGCCGACCCTTGGCGCCTGGGGCCTGGGCTGGGAAATCTGGCTCAACGGCATGGAGGTGACCCAGTTCACCTACTTCCAGCAAGTGGGCGGCATCGAGTGCTACCCGGTCACCGGTGAAATCACCTATGGCCTGGAGCGCCTGGCCATGTACATCCAGGGTGTCGACTCGGTCTACGACCTGGTCTGGGCCGATGGCCCGTTCGGCAAGGTTACCTACGGCGATGTGTTCCACCAGAACGAAGTGGAGCAGTCGACCTACAACTTCGAGCACGCCAACGTCGAGAAACTGTTCGAGCTGTTCGACTTCTACGAAAGCGAAGCCAACCGCCTGATCAAGCTGGACCTGCCGCTGCCGACTTACGAAATGGTCCTGAAGGCCTCGCACACCTTCAACCTGCTCGACGCGCGCCGCGCTATTTCGGTGACCGAGCGCCAGCGTTACATCCTGCGCGTACGTACCCTGGCCCGGGACGTGGCGCAAAGCTATCTGCAAGCCCGCGCACGCCTGGGCTTCCCGATGGCCACCCCTGAACTGCGTGACGAAGTGTTGGCTAAGCTGGAGGCTGCACAATGAGTGCTCAAGATTTCCTGGTAGAACTGGGCACCGAAGAGCTGCCACCCAAGGCCCTCGCCAGCCTGGGCGACGCCTTCCTGGCTGGTATCGAGAAAGGCCTGCAGGCCGCTGGCCTGAACTACGCCAGCAAGTCGGTATACGCCGCACCGCGTCGCCTGGCGGTACTGATTCGCCAGCTCGACGTGCAGCAGCCTGACCGCAGCATCAACATCGACGGCCCGCCCTTGCAGGCTGCTTTCAAAGACGGTGAGCCGACCCAAGCTGCCTTGGGCTTTGCCAAGAAGTGCGGTGTAGAGCTGTCGGAAATCGACCAGAGCGGCGCCAAGCTGCGTTTCTCCCAGCACATCCCGGGCAAGTCCACTACCAGCCTGCTGCCGACCATCGTCGAAGACTCGCTCAACGACCTGCCGATCCCCAAGCGCATGCGCTGGGGCGCCAGCCGCGAAGAGTTCGTGCGCCCGACCCAGTGGCTGGTGATGCTGCTCGGCGACCAGGTCGTCGATTGCACCATCCTCGCCCAGCAGGCTGGCCGTGAGTCCCGTGGCCACCGCTTCCATCACCCGGAGAACGTGGTCATCACCACCCCGGCCAACTACGTCGAAGACCTGCGCAAAGCCTACGTGCTGGCCGACTTCGCCGAGCGCCGTGAGCTGATCGCCAAACGCACCGCAGAACTGGCCCTGCAGCAGGAAGGCAGTGCCATCGTGCCGCCGGCGTTGCTGGACGAAGTGACCGCCCTGGTCGAATGGCCGGTGCCGCTGGTGTGCTCGTTCGAGGAGCGTTTCCTCGACGTGCCGCAAGAAGCCCTGATCACCACCATGCAGGACAACCAGAAGTACTTCTGCCTGCTGGACAGCGAAGGCAAGTTGCTGCCGCGCTTCATCACCGTGGCCAACGTCGAAAGCCGTGACCCGAAGCAGATCATCGAAGGCAACGAAAAGGTCGTGCGCCCACGCCTGACCGACGCCGAGTTCTTCTTCAAGCAAGACAAGAAGCAGCCGCTGGAAACCTTCAACGAGCGCCTCAAGAACGTGGTGTTCCAGGCTCAACTGGGCACCGTCTACGACAAGGCCGAGCGCGTTTCCAGGCTGGCCGCGTTCATTGCCCCGCTGATTGGCGGCGACGCCCAGCGCGCCGCGCGTGCCGGCCTGCTGTCCAAGTGCGACCTGGCCACCGAGATGGTCGGCGAATTCCCTGAAATGCAGGGCGTTGCCGGTTACTACTACGCGCTCAACGATGGCGAGCCGCAAGACGTCGCCATGGCCCTGAACGAGCAGTACATGCCACGCGGCGCTGGCGCTGAGTTGCCAGAGACCGTTACCGGTGCTGCCGTGGCGATCGCCGACAAGCTCGACACCCTGGTCGGCATCTTCGGCATCGGCATGCTGCCTACCGGCAGCAAAGACCCGTACGCCCTGCGCCGCGCCGCGCTCGGCATTCTGCGCATCCTGATCGAGAAGCAACTGGACCTGGACCTGACCGGTGCCGCCGAGTTCGCGGTCAAACAGTTCGGTGCCAAGGTCAAGGCCCCTGGCCTTGCCGAGCAGGTGCTGGAGTTCATCTTCGATCGCCTGCGTGCGCGCTACGAAGACGAAGGCATCGACGTTGCCACCTACCTGTCGGTGCGTGCCCTGAAGCCGGGTTCTGCCCTGGACTTCGACCAGCGCGTGCAGGCGGTGCAGGCCTTCCGCAAACTGCCGGAAGCCGAAGCCCTGGCTGCGGTGAACAAGCGTGTGTCGAACCTGTTGAGCAAAGCCGAAGGCGCCATCGCCGAACAGGTCGAGCCCAAGTACTTCGACAACGCCAACGAGTTCTCCCTGTACTCGGCCATCCAGCAGGCCGACCAGGCCGTGCAACCGATGGCCGCTGCACGTCAGTACAGCGAGTCGCTGGCCCGCCTGGCGGCCCTGCGTGACCCGGTCGACGCCTTCTTCGAGGCGGTGATGGTCAATGCCGAGGACGCCAAGGTCCGCGCCAACCGTTATGCCCTGCTCAGCCGCCTGCGCGGTCTGTTCCTGGGTGTGGCCGACATCTCGCTGCTGGGGTAAGCCTTGAAACTGCTGATTCTCGATCGTGACGGGGTGATCAACTACGACTCCGACGCCTACATCAAGTCGCTGGAGGAGTGGGTCCCCATTCCCGGCTCGGTCGAGGCCATCGCGCAGTTGAGCAAGGCGGGCTGGACGGTGGCCGTGGCCACCAACCAGTCCGGCATCGCCCGCGGCTATTACTCGCTGGATACCCTCGAGGCCATGCACGCGCGCCTGCGTGCGTTGGTGGCCGAGCAGGGCGGCGAAGTGGGCCATATCGTGTATTGCCCGCATGGGCCGGACGAGGGCTGCGCTTGCCGCAAGCCCAAGCCAGGCATGCTGCAGGCAATTGCCGACCATTACCACGCCGACCTGAGCGGCGTATGGTTCGTCGGCGACAGCCAAGGGGACCTTCAGGCCGCCCTGGCCGTCGGTGCACAGCCCGTGCTGGTCAAAACCGGCAAGGGCGAGCGGACCCTGGAAAAAGGCGTCCCTGAAACTACACTGATTTTCGACGATCTGGCAGCTATCGCCAGAGAACTAATTTAAACGGTGCGCCTTCGGGCGCATTTTCTGAGGCGGGCAAGCCCCGCAACGGTACATGCCACTATGTCGATCCTGCAGGCGATCAGAATCTTTCTTTTTTACCTGCTGCTGGGCACCAGTTCGCTGCTGTGGTGCTCCCTGAGCTTCTTTGTCGCGCCATTCTTGTCGTTCCCCAAGCGTTACACGTTCATCAACGTGTACTGGTGCCGTTGCGCGTTATTTTTGACCCGCACCATCCTGGGCATCAATTACAAGATCACCGGCGCCGAGAACGTGCCGAGTGAGCCGTGCGTGATCCTGTCCAACCATCAGAGCACCTGGGAGACCTTCTTCCTTTCCCAGTACTTCTCGCCGCTCAGCCAGGTGCTCAAGCGCGAGCTGCTGTACGTGCCGTTCTTCGGTTGGGCCATGGCCATGCTGCGGCCCATCGCAATCAACCGCGACAACCCCAAGGAAGCCCTGCGCCATGTGGCCAGCAAGGGTGACGAGCTGCTCAAGCAGGGTGTGTGGGTGCTGATCTTCCCGGAAGGTACGCGTGTGCCGTTTGGGACGGTCGGCAAGTTCTCCCGCGGTGGTACCGCATTGGCGGTGAACGCCGGGCTGCCGGTGCTGCCGATCGCGCACAACGCCGGCAAGTTCTGGCCCAAGGCTGGCTGGGGCAAGCGTGCGGGCACCATCGAGGTGGTGATCGGTGAACCGATGTATGCCAACGGCACCGGTCCTCGTGCAATTGCCGAGCTCAATGACCGCGCCGCCGCCTGGAACGAGGCCACGCAAAGGGCCCTGGGTTCGCTGCCGCCGGTGGACGAAAAACCGCAGGAGCAGATTGCCTGACGATCTGTGGATAACTTGTGAGCAATTTTTCCGACACCTGTTTGAAGTATGCAGTAAGTGATTGAATTAGCTGTTTATTTCTTCACATGACAGATTTGCGAAAAACGTGCATAAGTTTTTCAGAGGCATAAAAAAACCGGCGCTTAAGCCGGTTTTTTTGTGGGTGAGCCTAGGGCTCGTCAGACCTTGTCGATATCCACATCCTTGGTTTCTTTCAGGCAGAAGATACCCACTACCAAGCTGATGCCGGTGACCAGCACCGGGTACCACAGCCCATAGAAAATATCCCCGGTATACACCACCAGCGCGAACGACACCGTCGGCAGGAAGCCCCCAAACCAGCCGTTGCCGATGTGATAGGGCAGGGACATCGAGGTATAGCGGATACGGGTCGGGAACAGCTCGACCATCACCGCTGCCAGCGGGCCATACGTCATGGTCGCGATCAGGATCATGGCCACGATCAGCACCACCACCATCACTTGGTTGACCTGCCCAGGGTCAGCCTTGGCTGGGTACCCCGCCTGCTCGATCGCCGAGCGCATGGCAGCCTCGTCGAAGCCATTGATGCTCTTGTCGCCGATGTTGACCACCACCTCGCTGCCCGCCACGCTCACCGAGCTGTAAGGCAGCCCCTGCTTGACCAGGAACGTCTTAACCTTGTCGCACGGGCTGTCGAAACGCGCCTTGCCAACCGGGTCGAACTGGAAGGTGCAGCCCTGCGGGTCGGCGGTCACAACGATCGGCGCCTGGCGGCTGGCTGCGTCGATCTGCGGGTTGGCGTAATGGCTGAGCGCCTTGAACAGCGGGAAGTACAGCACGGTCGCCAGCAGCAGGCCGACCATCAAAATCGGCTTACGCCCGATGCGGTCCGACAGCCAACCGAAGAACACGAAGAACGGCGCGCCGATCACCACACTGATGATCAGCAACGTGTTGGCCTGGGCGGGGTCCATCTTGAGCATCTGGGTCATGAAGAACAGCACGTAGAACTGCGCGGTGTAGAAGGTTACGGCCTGGCCGGCGTTGATGCTGAACAGGGCAGTGAGCACCACCTTGAGGTTCGGCCAGGAGGTGAACGATTCACGGATCGGCGATTTGCTGATCTTGCCCTGAGCCTTCATTTTCACGAAGGCCGGCGACTCGTGCATGCTCATGCGGATCCAGGTGGAGATCGCCAGCAAGAAGATCGACAGCAGGAACGGCAGGCGCCAGCCCCAGGTTTCGAACTGGTCACCACTGATGTAACGGCTACCCAACACGACCAGCAACGACAGCAGCAGCCCGAGCGTGGCGGTGGATTGAATGAAACCGGTATGGAACCCGCGCTTACCGGGTGGCGCATGCTCGGCCACGTAGGTTGCCGCGCCGCCGTACTCGCCCCCCAGCGCCAAGCCTTGCAGCATGCGCAGGATCACCAGGATGATCGGCGCCGCGATACCAATGCTGGCATACGTGGGCAGCAGGCCAACGGCAAAGGTCGAAAGGCCCATCAGCACGATGGTCACCAGGAAGGTGTACTTGCGCCCGATCATGTCGCCTAACCGGCCAAACACCAGCGCACCAAAAGGGCGGACCAAAAAGCCCGCAGCGAAGGCCATCAGCGCAAAGATGAAGGCCGTGGTGTCGTTGACCCCAGCAAAGAACTGCTTGCTGATGACCGCCGCCAGCGCGCCATAGAGAAAAAAGTCATACCACTCGAAAACTGTCCCGAGGGATGACGCGAAAATGATCTTTCGTTCTTCACGACGGCTGGAGCTGCTGGCCGTCGCACCCTGCTCTTGGATGTAATCCGACATCGTTGCTGTCCTCGGCCCACAGGCCACAGTGATTATTCTTTTTGTTCCACTGTCGGCAGCCTCCGACCGCAAGCTGCCGGTGTTGCACGCACCCGGGTCAGGGCGTCGGTATTGCGTCTTCGTTTAGGTAGGTCTGGGTTGCAGCTCCTCTGAGGATAAGTTGCGCGGCCTTCTCGGCGATCATCAGCGTGGGTGAACAGGTATTGCCGGAGGTGATCTGCGGCATGATCGAGGCATCCGCCACCCGCAGGCCGGGTATGCCATGCACCCGCAGTTGGTTATCCACAACATCCAGCGGGCCACTGCCCATGCGGCAGGTACCCACAGGGTGGAAGATGGTGGTGCCGATCTTGCCTGCAGCCTCGAACAAGTCTTCTTCGCTTTGCAGGGCAGCGCCCGGCAGGTATTCCTGTGGGGCGAAAGCCGCAAGGGCAGGGGCCTGGACAATGCGCCGGGTCATACGGATGGCGTCGGCGGCGACACGCAAGTCCTGTGGGTCGCTGAGGTAGTTGGGGTCGATCAGTGGGGCGCTGTGCATATCTGCAGCGCGGATATCGATGCGCCCGCGGCTGACCGGGCGCAGGTTGCACACCGATGCGGTGAATGCCGGGAAGCGGTGCAACGGCTCGCCGAACCGCTCCAGCGACAAGGGCTGCACGTGGTACTGCAGGTTGGCGGTGGCATGCTCGGGGCTGGAGCGCACAAAGGCGCCCAGCTGGCTCGGCGCCATGGCCAGCGGGCCGCTGCGGTCATAGAGATAACGCAGGCCCATGCCCATCTTGCCCCACAGGCTGTTGGCCATCTGGTTAAGGGTGCGAGTGTTGCGAATCTGGTAGATCAGGCGCAATTGCAGGTGGTCCTGCAGGTTGCCGCCGACGCCGGGCATGTCATGCCGTACGCCAATCCCCAGGTCTTCCAGCAGCTTGCGTGGGCCGATGCCCGAACGTTGGAGGATGCCCGGCGAGCCTACGGCACCCGCGCACAGAATAATCTCGCGACGTGCAGCGAACTCATGCCAGGCACCTTGCCAGCGGGCTTTTACCGCACGGGCACGGGTGTTGTTGAGCAACACCTGATCGACTTCCACGCCGGTCAGCACGGTCAGGTTCGGCCGGCTGAGCACGGGCCGCAGAAACGCCTTGGAGGCATTCCAGCGCACACCGCTGCGCTGGTTGACCTGAAAGTATCCACAGCCCTGGTTGTCACCGGTGTTGAAGTCGTCGACCTTGGCGATGCCACTTTGCTCGGCCGCATCGCGGAACGCGTCGAGAATCGGCCAGCTGTAACGCTGGCGCTCGACCCGCCATTCACCGGCAGCGCCATGGTGCTCGCTGTCACCGGCAAAGTGGTTTTCGCTGGCTTTGAACAGTGGCAGTACGTCCTTCCAGGCCCAGCCTGGGTTACCTTGCTCGGCCCAGTGGTCATAGTCGGCCGCCTGGCCGCGCATGTAGATCATGCCGTTGATCGAGGAACAACCGCCAAGCACCTTGCCCCGTGGATAACCCAGGCTACGCCCGCCCAGGCCATGTTGCGCCTCGGTCTTGAAGCACCAGTCGGTGCGCGGGTTGCCAATGCAGTAGAGGTAGCCGACGGGGATGTGGATCCAGGGATAGTTGTCACGGCCACCCGCTTCCAGCAGCAGCACGCGGCAGGAAGGGTCGGCGGACAAGCGATTGGCCAGCAGGCACCCGGCGGGACCGGCGCCTACGACCACGTAGTCGAAGACAGAATCGGCTGATGGCATGTGCAACCTCGCGCCTGATTATTGTTCTTGTCCCGCCCCATCTTATTGATTAATTTCGCTGTGGAAACACGAGATTTCGCGCAGCCGCTGTGCGTTTTAGCACAGCGGCCACCATGGGAAATACACGCGCCTACACAAGGACCGCGTAATCGGGATGCACAGGGATCAGCATGTTCGACTGGAACGATCTGCGGTTTTTCCTAGAGTTGCAGCGCAGCGGCCGCCTGCTAACTGCTGCCAAGCGCCTCAACACCACCCACAGCACGGTCGCCCGGCATATCGAGAGCATCGAGAAAAGCCTGGGCACGCCACTGTTCGTACAGCACGCCCAAGGCTACGACCTGACCCCGTCCGGGCAGGCCCTGCTCAAGCACGCCGAAGCCATGGAAAACGTCGCCTTGCTGGCGCAGGAAGAAATCACCCAGGCCATCACCCCGCTGGGCAAAATCCGCCTTGGCGTGACCGAAGGCATTGGCATCATGTTCTTCACCCCACGCATGAATGCGCTGTTCGAGCGCTACCCAGGCCTTGAGGTGGAACTGGTGGCCGTGCCGCGTTTCGTCAGCATCCTCAACCGCGAGGCCGAAATCAGCATCCACCTGGAGCGGCCCAACGCCGACCTGCTGATCACTCGCAAACTCACTGACTATCGCCTGGCGCTCTACGCAAGCCAAGCTTACCTCGACCGCGCGCCGCCGCTGCGCAACCGCGAAGACCTGGCCCGGCACAGCTGGATCGGCTACGTCGATGACCTGCTGTTCAGCCAGGAGCTGCTGTTTCTCAACAGCTTCTGCCGCGCCCCTAATGTGGCGTTTCGCAGCACCAGCGTGATCGCCCAGCAACAGGCCGCTCGTGCAGGCCTCGGCATTGCCGTGCTGCCCAACTTCATGGCACGCCATGACCCGACGCTGGTGCGTGTGCTGCCCAGCGAAACCATCCAGCGCAGCTATTGGATCTGCACCCGGCGTGAGCTGCACAAGTCGGTGCGCCTGCGGGTAGTGTGGGACTACCTGCTGGCGCTGTGTGCCGCTGAACAGGGCGAATTGCTAGCTCCATAGTGCCTTGCCGGCCAGCAGTAGGGCAGCCAGCCAACCCGCCACGGCAAACATCTGTTGCACGCGCGGCCCTGCCAGCCTGGCCGCCAGGGGCCGCGCCAGCAGCAGGCCGATCACCGCCCCAGCAGCAAAAGGTGCGCCGACCTGCCAGTGCATGACGCCTGCCAGGCTAGCGCTGACCACGCTACCGGTGGATACCAGCGCAATCACCGCCAGCGAGGTGGAGACGATGCTGGCCATGCGCAAATTGGTGTAGCGGTTCAAGGCTGGAATGATCACGAAACCACCGCCCACCCCCAGCAGGCCGGACAACAAACCCGACAGTGCACCGGTCATTGCCAAAGCACGTGCGCAGGGTAGCGTCCAACGCAAGCGCCCTTGCAAGGGGTTGAGCACGCACGGTTCGATGTACCGGTGAGCGTCGTTGGCTGCGCCGCGCAGCTCCCTGGCCGCCTTGCGCCAGATGCGCAGGCAGGCATAGACCAGCACGCCGGCGAATACCAATTGCAGCGGCGTATTAGGCACGCGATGCGCCAGCATCAACCCCAAGGGCGCGACCGCTACGCCGATCAGGGCAATGAACAACGCCGCACGATAGCGCACCAACCCCTGGCGCAACCCCAGCACGGCACCTACGGCTGCAGCCAGGCCCACCGCCAACAGGCCGACCGGCGCCGCTTCGACCATCGACAGGCCAAGGCCGAACACCAGCAGCGGCACCGCGAGAATACCGCCCCCTGCGCCGGTCAATGCCAGCACAGCCCCGATGATCGCCCCCAGCACCGCGCCCAACAGTTGATGTTCGATCACTTCCCAGCCTCGGCTACCAACGGCTGCGGCCGCGCCATCCATTCACGCCCCTTGAGCATGCCTTTCCAGTACAAGGGCGGCAGCACCCGCGCCTTGAGCAGCCAGGCCAGACGCGTCGGCTGTCGGCCATCGAGCAACCAGCGCGGGAAGCTCGGCGCCACCTTACCGCCATACGTGAACTCGGCCAGCACGATCTTGCCGCGCTCGACAGTCAGCGGGCAGGAGCCATAGCCATCGTACATGGCGAGGGTAGGGAGCCTGCCCAACGCCACCAGCACATTGTTGGCCACCACCGGCGCCTGCTTGCGCGCGGCTGCAGCAGTCTTGGCATTGCTGGTGTTGGCCACGTCGCCCAAGGCATGGATGTTGGTGAACTTTCGGTGGCGCAAGGTCTGCGGGTCGACATCGACCCAGCCAGCGGCATCCGCCAGCGGGCTTTCGCGAATGAACTCGG
The DNA here is from genome assembly GCF_058745025.1 of Pseudomonas sp. E1MeOHC2. Lineage (NCBI taxonomy): Bacteria > Pseudomonadati > Pseudomonadota > Gammaproteobacteria > Pseudomonadales > Pseudomonadaceae > Pseudomonas > Pseudomonas sp. E1MeOHC2. Next base: position 2,405,136 of record NZ_CP196675.1, on the reverse strand, counting down.
GCGCCACCTGCGGCGGCACCACATGCAGCATGTCGAAGGCCTCGATGCGGGTTTCAGTACTGCCATCGGCCAATGTACGCACGAACGTCGCACGCTTGCCGGGGCCGTCCACCGCCGCCAGGCGGTGGGCGTAGTTGAGGTCTACAGCGTACTTGTCGATATAAGCCATCAGCGCAGGGACGTAGTCGGCCACGCCAAACAGCACGGCACCGGCGTTGAAGAAGCTGGCTTTTACCTGCCCTAGATGACCGTGACGCAACCAATGGTCGCAAGACAGGTAAAGCGCTTTCTGCGGCGCACCGGCGCACTTGATCGGCATCGGCGGCTGGGTGAACAGGGCACGGCCTTGCTTGAGCTTCTGCACCAGTTGCCAGGTGTAAGGGGCCAGGTCGTAGCGGTAGTTGGAGGTCACGCCGTTGCGGCCCAAGGTCTCGCTCAGGCCATCGATAGCCTGCCAGTCGAGTTTCAGGCCTGGGCAAACCACCAGTTGCTCGTAGCTGATGGTGCGGCCACCTTCGAGGACAACGAGCTGGCCCAAGGGGTCGAAGCCCTGCACCCGCGCCTTGATCCACTGCACGCCCCGGGGAATGGTCGAGGCCATGGTGCGCGCCGTGCTCGGCGCCTTGAACACACCTGCGCCGACCATGGTCCAGCCGGGCTGGTAGTAATGCACTTCGGCAGGGTCGATCAGCGCAATATCCAGCGATGGATCACGGCTGATCAGGCTGGACGCCGTGGCGATACCGGCGGCGCCGGCACCGACGATGACCACTTTGTGGTGGTCGCAATTGGAAGCGTTGGTAGGGGACAGCAAGGCAGGCATGGCGGTATTTCCTGGAAATCTCGTTATGGGAAAAGCGATCACAACTTGTTCAGTGGAATCTTCAGGTAGCTCACGCCATTGGCCTCGGGCTTCGGAAAGTGGCCGCTGCGCATGTTGACCTGCACCGATGGCAGGATCAGCACTGGCATGTCGAGGGTCTTGTCGCGGGCTTCGCGCATGGCCACGAAGCTGTCTTCGTCGATGCCGTGGTGGATGTGAATATTGCTGCTGCGCTGCTCGGCCACGGTCGTGACGTACTGCATGTCGCGCCCGCCCGGCAGGTAGTCGTGGCACATGAACAACCGGGTCTGGTCGGGGTAGGCCAGCAGGCGGCGGATCGAGCGGTACAGGGTACGCGCGTCAGCACCGGGGAAGTCGCAGCGGGCCGTGCCGTAGTCAGGCATGAACAGCGTGTCACCGACGAACACCGCCGTTTCACCGCCATCCACCACCACATAGCTCATGCATGCCGGTGTGTGCCCCGGCGTGTGCAAGGCACGGGCATGCAGGTTGCCGATGCGAAAACCTTCTTCGTCCTCAAGCAGGGCATCGAACTGGCTACCATCTCGGGCAAAGCCGGGTTCGGCATTGAACAGCGCGCCGAAGACTTTTTGTACCTGAGTGATGTGCGCTCCGATGGCTGTGTGGCCGCCGAGCTTTTGCTTGAGGTAGGCCGCTGCCGAAAGGTGATCTGCGTGAACATGGGTTTCCAGAATCCACTGCACCTGCGCACCCAGCGCCTCCACCCTGGCGATCAACCGGTCTGCCGAGGCGGTGCAGGTACGCCCTGACTTGGGGTCGTAATCGAGGACGCTGTCGATCAACGCGCACTTGCGCGTCTCGCCGTCCATGAGCAGGTAGCTGATGGTCGAGGTCGCCTCATCGAAGAAGGCTTCCACGTGAAGGTTGTTACCGATGATCATCACGTTCTCCAAAGTTTCCTCCACCCCTAGTAGAGGCGTAGGCAGTGACCGGAGGTTTATCAAGATGCATGCCAGGGTTTTTCACAGGTCTTGGCCAATGAATGCGGGCCTGACTGGCGCTTGCCCGGCAACATGGCAGTGACACTGGCAGTCGACTGTCAGCCAATGGCAGTGTTTGGCAGTCCTTGCTACCCTGCGCCGGGTTATCACATCGGTGCCCTCATGCCTCAAGCCCATCCCATCATCCTAGCGCTGGTTTCCTACCTCGAACACGATGCGCTGCCTACCATCGTGCTGGATACCGACTACAACATCCTCGCCGCCAACGCGGCCTATCGCCGTCAGTTCGGCCGAGACGACCAAGCGCCGCTGGGTGAAAAGTGCCACAAGGTCTCGCACCACTATGCCGTGCCTTGCGACCAGGCCGGTGAGCATTGCCCGATGCGCAAGGCATGGGACAGCAAGGTTCCGGAGCGTGTGCTGCACATTCATCACACGCCACGAGGCCCTGAGCATGTAGATGTCGAACTGCGGCCGATCCTGGATGAGCAGGGCAGGGTGGTGGCCTTCGTCGAGCGCCTCACCACGATCACACTCGCCTCGGCGCAGCCTCAGGAGCAAGGGTTGGTAGGGCGGGCGCCAGCATTCAAGACGGCACTGGCCAGCCTGCAGCGCGCGGCGCCCGCGCAGATCCCGGTTTTACTTCAAGGCGAATCGGGTACCGGTAAAGAGCTGTTCGCCCGCGCCATCCACATGGGCAGCCCGCGCGCCAACGGGCCGCTGGTGGTGGTCGACTGCACCGGCCTGACCGAGTCGCTGTTCGAGAGCGAGTTGTTCGGCTACGAAAAGGGCGCGTTCACCGGCGCCAACCAGCGCAAGATCGGCCTGGCCGAAGCGGCGCATGGCGGCACGCTGTTCCTCGACGAAATCGGTGAAGTGCCGATGGCGATGCAGGTCAAACTGCTGCGCCTGATCGAGTCTGGCAGCTTCCGGCCAGTGGGCAGCCTGCGCACCGTGCACTCGGATTTCCGTTTGGTTTCGGCCACACACAAGCCGCTCAAGAAAATGGTTGCCGAGGGGACGTTCCGAGAGGATCTGTATTACCGCATCAGCGGTTTTCCTATCCGGCTGCCCGCACTGCGTGAGCGTGTGGACGATCTGCCGTTGCTCGTCGAAAGCCTCCTTCAGCGCATGGGGGGCAAGCCAACGCCACGCTTGACCGATGAGGCACTGCAACAGCTTGGCTTGCATCCGTTCCCAGGCAATATCCGCGAGTTGCGTAACATCCTGGAAAGGGCTCGGCTGTTTGCCGATGACGGGCTGATCCGTCCCGAACACCTACCAGAAGACATCGGCCCGCCGACCTCACCCGGCTTGGCCAGGGGCCGAAGCCATAGCGCCCTGGGTGAGCTGGCGCAGGCGCTGGAGCAGTTTCAGGGGCCACGCAGTGAACTGGCGCGCCACCTGGGCATGAGTGAGCGCACCCTCTATCGACGCTTGAAGGCACTGGGCTTGGGTTCTGAATGAGCCTCACCTTATCTCGGGCTGGCAAAACCGCTGGCTCAATTTTCAGCGGCTACTGAGGACGCCGATTCGCACACACAAAAAAGCCCGCTTTCGCGGGCTTTTCCATGGCGGTCAATCTACACCGGATCAGAAGTCCAGGTTCGATACCGACAGCGCGTTGCTTTCGATGAACTCGCGGCGAGGTTCCACCGCGTCACCCATCAGGGTGTTGAAGATCTGATCGGCAGCGATCGCGTCTTCGATGGTGACCTTGAGCATGCGGCGCACGGTCGGGTCCATGGTGGTTTCCCACAGCTGGTCCGGGTTCATCTCACCCAGCCCTTTGTATCGCTGGATGGTATGGCGCTTGGTGCTTTCGTTCATCAGCCAGTCCAAGCCTTCCTTGAACTCGACGATCGCCTTGCGACGCTCGCCACGCTGCACATAGGCACCTTCGCCCAGCAGGCTGGACAGCTTGGAACCGATGTTGACCACGGTGCGGTAGTCGTTGCTGCCGAAGAAATCGCGGTTGAACGTCACGTAGCTGGCCAGGCCGTGCGAGGTGATTTCCACTTCCGGCAGCCAGACATTGCGCTCTTTGTCTTCGCGAAGGCTGGCTTGATAAGCCAGGCCCGACTTCTGGCTGTTGCTCAGACGTTCCTGGAACTTGGCCAGCCACGCCTGCATCACAGCGTGGTCGCCCAGTTGTTCCAGGGTGACTTCCGGCAGGTAGATGAAGTGCTCGGTCAGCTCCTGTGGGTACAGGCGCGACAAACGCTTGAGGGTCTTCATCACGCCACGGAACTCGTTCACCAGGTTTTCCAGCTGTACACCGGAAACCGCTGGCGCCGACTCGTCCAGGTGTAGGCTGGCATCTTCCAGGGCCGATTGGGTCATGTATTCTTCCATGGCCTCGTCGTCCTTGATGTACTGCTCCTGCTTGCCTTTCTTCACCTTGTACAGCGGTGGCTGGGCAATGTAGATGTAGCCACGCTCGACCAGCTCTGGCAGCTGACGGAAGAAGAAGGTCAGCAGCAGGGTACGGATGTGCGAACCGTCAACGTCAGCATCGGTCATGATGATGATGTTGTGATAACGCAGCTTGTCGATGTTGTACTCTTCGCGACCGATACCGCAGCCCAGCGCGGTGATCAGCGTGCCGACCTCCTGGGACGAAATCATCTTGTCGAAGCGAGCCTTCTCGACGTTGAGGATCTTGCCCTTCAGCGGCAGGATCGCCTGGGTGCGACGGTTACGACCTTGCTTGGCCGAGCCACCTGCGGAGTCACCCTCCACCAGGTACAGTTCGGAAAGGGCAGGGTCCTTCTCCTGACAGTCGGCCAACTTGCCTGGCAAGCCAGCGATGTCCAGTGCACCTTTACGGCGAGTCATCTCACGCGCTTTACGCGCGGCTTCACGCGCACGGGCAGCGTCGATCATCTTGCCGACAACGGCTTTGGCTTCGTTCGGGTTCTCCAGCAGGAAGTCCGAGAAGTACTTGTTCATCTCCTGTTCCACGGCGGTTTTCACTTCCGAGGAAACCAGCTTGTCCTTGGTCTGGGAGCTGAACTTGGGGTCGGGGACTTTGACCGAGATGATCGCGGTCAGGCCTTCACGGGCGTCGTCGCCCGTGGTCGCGACCTTGTTCTTCTTGGCCAGGCCTTCCTGCTCGATGTAGCTGTTCAGGCTACGGGTCAGCGAAGAGCGGAAGCCTACCAGGTGAGTGCCGCCATCGCGCTGCGGAATGTTGTTGGTGAAGCACAGCAAGTTCTCGTTGAAGCTGTCGTTCCACTGCAGAGCGACTTCAACGCCCACACCATCATCACGCTGGACGTTGAAGTGGAACACCTGGTTGTTCACGGGGGTCTTGTTGGTGTTCAGGTACTCGACGAAAGCCCGCAGGCCGCCTTCGTACTTGAAGAACTCTTCCTTACCGCTGCGTTCATCCTTGAGCAGAATGCCGACGCCCGAGTTAAGGAACGACAGCTCACGGATCCGCTTGGCCAGGATGTCCCAGCTGAAGTGGATGTTCTTGAACGTTTCAGCCGAAGGCTTGAAGTGGATGTGGGTACCCGTCGTTTCGCTGTCACCTACAATCGCCATCGGCGCTTGAGGGACACCATGAACGTAGGTCTGCTCCCAGATCTTGCCGCTACGACGTACTGTCAGCACCAGCTTTTCGGACAGGGCGTTCACCACGGAAACACCAACACCGTGCAGGCCGCCGGATACTTTGTACGAGTTGTCGTCGAACTTACCGCCGGCGTGCAGCACGGTCATGATGACCTCGGCTGCGGATACGCCTTCTTCTTTGTGCACGTCAACCGGAATGCCGCGACCGTTGTCGCGCACGCTGATGGATTCATCCGTGTGGATGATGACGGTGATGTCATCGCAATGACCGGCGAGGGCTTCGTCGATCGAGTTGTCGACCACTTCGAAGACCATGTGGTGCAGGCCGCTACCATCATCGGTGTCGCCAATGTACATGCCGGGACGCTTGCGTACGGCATCCAAACCTTTCAGCACTTTGATGCTGGAGGAGTCGTACGTTTGATTTTCGCTCATGCCTTCACTCCCGATGGTCGTGGGTCTGGGTGATACGGCCCTGTTCCACGTGGAACAAAGCAACTGGCGTTTCCGTCTGCCAGCCTTCCCTCAGTAATTCGTGATCTACACAGGTGATGAACACCTGGCAGCGTAATTCTTCTAGCAAGCGGCACAATGCGCGGCGGTGTTGCTCGTCCAGTTCTGACGGCAAGTCATCCACGAGATAAATACAGTGACCGCGGCGAGCCTGACTGACGAGGTGCCCTTGGGCAATGCGTAGCGCGCACACCACAAGTTTCTGCTGCCCTCGCGACAGAATGTCGGCTGCATTATTGGCAGCCAATCGAAGACGCAGATCAGCACGCTGCGGACCGGCCTGGGTATGTCCCATCTGCTGATCGCGAAGAAGAGAGGAGGCGAGTACTTCGTTGAGTTCCCGGTCCTTGTCCCAGCCTCGGTAATAGCTCAGGGTCAACCCGTCAAGCTCGACCAGTTCGCTCAGGGTTCGCTCGAAGACGGGCTTCAAGGCCTTGATGTAGTTGCGACGGTATTCATCTATTTCCGCGCTGGCCAGGCACAATTCCCGGTCCCAGGCGGCTTGCGAAGCTGGGTCAAGTGTACCATGCCGCAACCACGAGTTCCGCTGCCGGAGCGCCTTCTGCAGACGTTGCCAAGCAGGCAGGAATCGAGGTTCCACGTGGAACACTCCCCAATCCAGGAACTGGCGGCGAATTTTCGGAGCGCCTTCCAGCAGCCGGAAACTGTCCGGGTTGATCAGTTGCAGCGGTAACAGTTCGGCCAACTGCGCAGCACTTTTGGCATTCTGCCCGTCAATACGGATGGTGAAATCACCATGCCGTTCACGGGATACCCCAAGGTTGCTGGTGCCTCCCGACGTCAACTCAACCTCGCCGAACACCGTGCAAGCCGGCTGCTCGTACTGAATAACCGGGTTCAGTCGTGTACTGCGGAACGAACGCGCCAAACCAAGCAAATGCACAGCTTCGAGCACGCTGGTTTTGCCGCTGCCGTTATCACCGTAGAGGATGTTGATGCGGGGAGAAGGTGAGAGGGTCACCGGGTGCAGGTTGCGCACCGCGGTGACCATGATACGTCGAAGGGACATTCGGCCTGCTACAGGTTACAGACGCATAGGCATGACAACGTAGGAAGAGTCATCATTGCCAGCCTCCTGCAGCAGCGCACTGCTGTTGGAGTCGGACAGAATCAGACGCACCTGCTCGGTCGTCATGACGCCCAGCACATCCAGCAGATAGCTGACGTTGAAGCCGATTTCCAGCGCACTGCCGTTGTAGTCGACGCTGATTTCTTCCTCAGCTTCTTCCTGTTCCGGGTTATTGGCCTGGATCTTCAATTGGCCGGCGGCCAGTTGCAGGCGAATACCGCGGTACTTTTCGTTGGACAGAATCGCGGTACGGCTGAATGCCTCACGCAGTGCCTGACGATCACCCACCACCAGTTTGTCGCCACCTTTGGGCAACACACGCTCGTAATCCGGGAACTTGCCATCCACCAGTTTAGAGGTGAAGGTAAATTCGCCAGTGGTCGCGCGGATATGGTGCTGCCCGAGGACGATGCTGACCATGCCCTCTGGGTCGGTCAGCAGGCGCGCCAGCTCCAGGATACCTTTGCGCGGCACGATCACTTGATGGCGATCATCCTGCTCGATTGGCGCGCTCATGGAGCACAGCGCCAAGCGGTGACCATCGGTAGACACTGCACGCAGGGTGTTACGCGACACCTCCAGCAGCATGCCGTTGAGGTAGTAGCGAACATCTTGCTGGGCCATGGCGAAGCTGGTGCGCTCGATCAGACGGCGCAGCTTGCTCTGTTCCAGGTTGCAGGTCAGCGAACCCGGGCCTTCTTCCACAGTCGGGAAGTCATTGGCGGGCAGGGTCGACAGGGTGAAGCGGCTGCGGCCGGCCTTGACCAACAGTTTTTGCTCGTCGACCTTGATATCGATCAGGACGTCGTTCGGCAGGCTTTTGCAGATGTCCATCAGCTTGCGAGCCGGGACAGTGATTTCGCCAGGCTCAGCTGGCTCTTCCAGTTGCACGCGGCCTACCAGTTCGACTTCCAGGTCGGTACCGGTCAACGACAGCTGCTGGCCTTGCACAACCAGCAATACGTTGGACAGGACCGGCAAGGTCTGACGGCGCTCGACGACACCGGCGACCAGTTGCAGGGGTTTCAACAGGGCTTCGCGTTGAATGGTGAAATGCATGGTCTAGTCCCTTGCCTTCAATTAGCTGCGCAGACGGCCATCAGGTCGTCAGCGTCCGCAGCAGGTTCTTGTAGTCCTCGCGGATGTCCGCGTCGGATTCCTTCAGTTCGTTGATTTTGCGGCAGGCGTGCAGCACGGTCGTGTGGTCGCGACCACCAAACATGTCGCCGATTTCCGGCAGACTGTGGTTGGTCAGCTCCTTCGACAGGGCCATGGCCACCTGGCGCGGGCGCGCGACAGAGCGCGAACGACGCTTGGACAACAGATCGGAGATCTTGATCTTGTAGTACTCGGCCACGGTGCGCTGGATGTTATCCACACTGACCAGCTTGTCCTGCAGCGCCAGCAAATCCTTGAGCGACTCACGAATCAGTTCGATGGTGATGTCGCGGCCCATGAAGTGCGAGTGGGCGATTACCCGCTTCAATGCACCTTCCAGTTCGCGGACGTTGGAACGGATGCGCTGGGCAATGAAGAAGGCTGCGTCATGCGGCAGCTCAACTTTGGCCTGGTCGGCCTTCTTCATCAGAATCGCTACACGGGTTTCCAGCTCTGGCGGTTCTACGGCAACGGTCAGGCCCCAGCCGAAGCGGGATTTCAGACGTTCTTCCAGGCCTTCGATTTCTTTCGGGTAACGGTCAGAGGTAAGGATCACCTGCTGGCCGCCCTCGAGCAGGGCGTTGAAGGTGTGGAAAAACTCCTCCTGCGAACGCTCCTTACGGGCGAAGAACTGGATGTCGTCGATCAGCAGCGCATCGACCGAGCGATAGAAGCGCTTGAACTCGTTGATGGCATTGAGCTGCAGCGCCTTGACCATGTCGGCGACGAAACGCTCCGAATGCAGGTAGACCACCTTGGCATTCGGGTTTTTCTTCAGCAGATGGTTACCCACAGCATGCATCAAGTGGGTTTTACCCAGGCCAACACCGCCATAAAGGAAGAGCGGGTTATAGCCATGCTTGGGGTTATCGGCGACCTGCCAGGCAGCAGCACGCGCCAGCTGGTTCGACTTACCTTCGACGAAAGTGTCGAAGGTGAACGTGCGGTTCAGGTAACTGGTGTGCTTGAGCGCACCTTCGACCTGAACGGTGCGTTGCTCGGTGCGGGTACTGGTAGCCGGCACCGGCGCGGGCTCGGCCATGGCATCAAAGCTGTCGCGCGAAGACGGCTCGGCCACCTCGTTGATCAGCACCGTCTCTACAGGCGCAGCAGCGGGTTCCGCTGACACAGCAGCGGGGGCGGCTTTCTGTACCTGGGTGTGCGCCAGCGAAGCTGCCACGGCGGCACTGACAGGCGCATTGGGAGCGGCGCGCGGAGCCGAACTGCGACGGCTGCCTATTAATAAGGAAAGGGCAGGTGCGATGCCGCTGCCATTTTCACCCAACAGCTCGAGCAGACGACCCAGGTACTTTTCATTGACCCAATCGAGAACGAAACGGTTAGGCGCATAGACGCGCAACTCGTCGCCTTCGGCTTCGACCTGTAGCGGACGGATCCAAGTGTTGAATTGCTGGGCAGGCAGTTCATCGCGCAGAAGCTCCACGCACTGCTGCCAAAGTTCCACTGACACGGATATCCCCTGAGTTTGAAAGCCGGATGAGGCAAAAGCAAACCGCCATTGTACCGGTCGAGCGGTCAGTTATCCACATGTGGATACGTTCGGATCCGTGACAAAACAGCCATTTATCGACCAAAACGTCTTCATCACGCTGTGCATAAGCCCTGTGGATAACCGCACCTGAGGGCTATGCACAACCCTGGGTTGAGATCTGTTGATAACTCACCTGTGGATAATGAGCATTTTAATCCACAGATTCTGCGCAGGCGGAGCACAAGCGCAGCACCGGATACCGACAGGGTTTCAAAACTCTGTACAGCATGAATTTACTGGCCTGCAGAGGTTTATCCACAGAAAGTTATCCACTTAAGATTTATAAGTTCTTTAAAAAAGCTTTTTAAATGTCTCTTCTTTTTTTTCATGTTATCCACGATCGCGTTTCCCGAACAGGTCGCGTCTGGGCAACCTTAGCGCGGGCAAATCCAGCACGCCTTCTATAAGGAATGATTGGTTGGAAATTGACCTATTGCCTTGCTTTCTCTAGAATCGCCGGTCTCTTAAAAAGGGGGCCATCCCGGCCGTCGTCGACAAACCCAGGTAACACGCCATGAAACGTACTTTCCAACCAAGCACCATCAAGCGCGCGCGCACTCACGGTTTCCGTGCCCGTATGGCTACCAAGAACGGCCGCGCTGTTCTGTCGCGTCGTCGTGCCAAAGGCCGTAAGCGTCTGGCCATTTGATTTTTCGGCACAGGTGGTGAGTCAGGACTTCAGTCGGGAAAAGCGACTGCTTACACCCCGACATTTCAAAGCGGTCTTCGACTCCCCAACCGGCAAGGTTCCAGGGAAAAACCTGCTGATCCTTGCTCGCGAGAACGGCCTCGATCATCCACGCCTTGGCCTGGTGATCGGCAAGAAGAGCGTCAAGCTCGCCGTTCAACGCAATCGCCTCAAGCGCTTGATGCGCGATTCCTTTCGTCTGAACCAGCAGATGCTCGCTGGCCTGGACATCGTGATCGTCGCGCGCAAGGGATTGGGTGAGGTAGAAAACCCGGAATTGCATCAACACTTTGGCAAGCTCTGGAAACGCCTGGCGCGCAGCCGGCCTTCTCCAGCGGTTAGCGCCGATTCCGCAGGGGTAGACAGCCAAGATGCGTAAACTGGCACTCGTTCCGATCCAGTTTTACCGTTATGCCATCAGTCCTCTGATGGCCAATCACTGTCGTTTCTTCCCCAGCTGCTCCTGTTACGCTTACGAAGCCATCGAAAACCATGGCTTATGGCGTGGTGGGTGGCTGGCCGTTCGTCGCCTGGGGCGTTGTCATCCGTGGAACGACGGCGGTTTCGACCCCGTTCCACCCGCTCCTTCCTCCCGAACTTCTTCGATAGCCGAGTAATCATGGATATTAAACGCACGATCCTGATCGCCGCGCTGGCAGTCGTGTCCTACGTCATGGTCCTGAAGTGGAACGATGACTACGGCCAAGCTGCCCTGCCGACTCAGAATACTGCTGCCAGCACTGTTGCTCCGGGCTTGCCCGATGGCGTGCCGGCCGGTAACAACGGTGCCAGCGCCGATGTACCGAGCGCCAACGCCGAATCGAGCCCTGCCGAACTGGCACCGGTCGCACTCAGCAAGGATCTGGTCCGGGTCAAGACCGATGTTCTGGAACTGGCTATCGACCCGGTTGGTGGTGACATCGTCCAGCTGAACCTGCCGAAGTACCCACGCCGTCAGGACCACCCGAACATTCCGTTCCAGCTGTTCGACAACGGTGGCGAGCGTGTGTACCTGGCCCAGAGCGGCCTGACCGGCGCCAACGGCCCGGACGCACGTTCCACGGGTCGTCCGCTGTACGCAGCCGAGCAGCGCAACTACCAGCTGGCCGATGGCCAGGAACAACTGGTGGTCGACCTGAAGTTCAGCGACAACGGTGTGAACTACATCAAGCGCTTCAGCTTGAAGCGTGGTGAGTACGACCTGACCGTCAGCTACCTGATCGACAACCAGAGCGCGCAGGCCTGGAGCGGCAACATGTTTGCCCAGCTCAAGCGTGACGCCAGTGGCGATCCGTCTTCGAGCACTGCCACCGGCACCGCTACTTACCTGGGCGCCGCCCTGTGGACAGCTGCCGAGCCGTACAAGAAAGTGTCGATGAAGGACATCGACAAAGGTAGTTTGAAAGAAAATGTGTCCGGCGGCTGGGTCGCCTGGCTGCAGCACTACTTCGTCACTGCCTGGATCCCTGCCAAGTCGGACAACAACGTTGTTCAAACCCGCAAGGACAGCCAAGGCAACTACATCATCGGTTACACCGGCCCTACCCTCAGCGTACCTGCTGGCGGCAAGGTCGAAACCAGCGCCATGCTGTACGCCGGTCCGAAGATCCAGTCCAAGCTCAAAGAGTTGTCCCCAGGCCTGGAACTGACCGTCGACTACGGCTTCCTGTGGTTCATTGCTCAGCCGATCTTCTGGCTGCTGCAACATATCCACAGCCTGCTGGGTAACTGGGGCTGGTCGATCATCGTGCTGACCATGCTGATCAAAGGCCTGTTCTTCCCGCTGTCGGCTGCCAGCTACCGCTCGATGGCGCGTATGCGTGCCGTGGCGCCGAAGCTCGCCGCGCTGAAGGAACGCTTCGGTGACGATCGCCAGAAGATGTCCCAGGCGATGATGGAGCTGTACAAGAAAGAGAAGATCAACCCGCTGGGTGGCTGCCTGCCGATCCTGGTTCAGATGCCGGTATTCCTGGCCCTGTACTGGGTACTGCTGGAAAGCGTCGAGATGCGCCAGGCCCCATGGATGCTGTGGATCACTGACCTGTCGATCAAGGATCCGTTCTTCATCCTGCCGATCATCATGGGCGCCACCATGTTCATTCAGCAGCGTCTGAACCCGACGCCGCCGGATCCGATGCAGGCCAAGGTCATGAAAATGATGCCAATCATCTTCACCTTCTTCTTCCTGTGGTTCCCGGCTGGTCTGGTGCTGTACTGGGTTGTGAACAACTGCCTGTCGATTTCGCAGCAGTGGTACATCACCCGCCGTATCGAAGCAGCGGCTAAAAAAGCTGCTGCTTGACGGGCTGCTAGTCTGTGAATAAAAACGCCCCCTAGTGGGGCGTTTTTGCTATCTGTCGTTTTTGTCGTAGAGGCTTTCGAGCATGAACACTGTGCGTGAGACCATCGCTGCCATCGCTACCGCCCAGGGCCGCGGAGGCGTGGGTATTGTCAGGTTGTCCGGCCCGTTAGCGGCCAAGGCTGGCCAGCTCATCACCGGCCGCACCCTGACGCCGCGCCACGCGCACTACGGCCCCTTCCGTGATGAGCAGGGCCTGGTCCTGGACGAAGGCATTGCGTTGTACTTCCCTGGGCCTAACTCGTTCACGGGCGAGGATGTGCTTGAGCTACAGGGGCATGGCGGGCCGGTGGTCCTGGACATGCTGCTGCAACGCTGTGTGCAACTGGGTTGCCGCCTGGCCCGTCCGGGTGAGTTCAGCGAGCGAGCATTCCTCAACGACAAGCTCGACCTGGCGCAAGCCGAGGCAATCGCCGACCTCATCGAGGCCAGCTCCAGCCAGGCTGCGCGTAATGCCCTACGCTCGCTGCAGGGGGAGTTTTCCAAGCGTGTGCACAGCCTCACCGAGGCGCTGATTGCTTTGCGCATCTATGTCGAGGCAGCGATCGACTTCCCGGAGGAGGAGATCGACTTCCTGGCCGATGGCCACGTGCTGTCGATGCTCGATGCGGTGCGCGGCGAGTTGTCCACAGTGCAACGCGAAGCCGGGCAGGGTGCATTGCTGCGTGACGGCATGACAGTGGTCATCGCCGGTCGTCCGAATGCGGGTAAATCCAGCCTGCTGAATCGCCTTGCCGGCCGCGAAGCCGCCATCGTCACCGACATCGCCGGCACCACCCGGGACATTCTGCGGGAACATATCCACATCGACGGCATGCCGTTGCACGTGGTCGACACTGCGGGCCTGCGCGATACCGATGACCATGTGGAAAAAATAGGCGTCGAGCGGGCGCTCAAGGCCATTGGCGAGGCCGATCGGGTGTTGCTGGTGGTCGACTCCACGGCACCTGAGGCCATTGACCCGTTTGCCCTCTGGCCGGAATTCCTCGATCAGCGGCCGGACCCGGGCAAAGTCACCCTGATCCGTAACAAGGCTGACCTCAGTGGTGAGGTCGTGGGCTTGGAACAGTGTGATGACGGCCATGTGACCATCACCCTCAGTGCCAAGGATGACGCCAGTGGGCTGCAGTTGCTGCGTGACCACCTCAAGGCCTGCATGGGTTATGAACAGACCGCCGAGAGCGGTTTCAGCGCCCGCAGGCGCCATCTGGATGCCCTGCGCCAAGCGAGCGATCACTTGGAGCATGGTCGGGCGCAGCTGACCCTGGCGGGCGCCGGAGAACTGCTGGCAGAGGACCTGCGCCAGGCTCAGCACGCCTTGGGAGAGATCACAGGGGCGTTCAGCTCGGATGACCTGCTGGGGCGGATCTTCTCCAGTTTCTGCATCGGTAAGTAATCCACAGGCCCTCAAAAGGCCACTCGCTATACCAGGCCGCTCCTCAGGGAGCGGCTTTTTTTGTCCGGCGATTAGCGAGGAGGGCCTGTGAATGCCAAAAGGGTCGTTGCAGACATGCTTTTTTTCATCCACAGGTGGAAAAAGCCCAGCCTGTACCCTGTGGAAAACCATCCATCAGCTCTCTTGATAACCCCCTCTTTTTCTTGAGGAAAAAACCGCCTGTGTATAAATAGGCATTTAATCCACAGGCTAAAGGGCGTTATCCAGAGCCCTTATGGCACTTGAATAACAGGGTTTAATTTCTCTGTACACAGCGCACAATAAGGGCTACAGAACCTTATCCACAGAAAGGTGTGTGCATAAGAATAAACATAAAAACAAAGCTTTATTAAATTTCTCTTCTTTGATTTTGTTGTCTGCCACTCATCCACAGCCTGATCAAATTTTGCGCAAGCGGTTCCTTTGCAAGGGGGTAAGTCCCTATACTTGTCCGCTTACCTTCTCTATTCGCAAAAACAGGCACGAGGTGCGTGGTGGATTTCCCTTCCCGTTTTGAAGTGATCGTCATCGGCGGCGGCCATGCCGGTACCGAGGCTGCGCTTGCGTCTGCACGCATGGGTGTCAAAACCCTGCTGTTGACCCATAACGTGGAAACCCTCGGTCACATGAGCTGCAACCCCGCGATTGGCGGTATTGGCAAAAGCCATCTGGTCAAAGAGATCGATGCGCTCGGCGGTGCCATGGCATTGGCCACCGACAAGAGCGGCATCCAGTTCCGCGTTTTGAACAACCGCAAAGGCCCGGCCGTACGCGCCACCCGAGCGCAAGCTGACCGCGCCATCTACAAGGCAGTGGTTCGCGAAATCCTGGAAAACCAGCCCAACCTGTGGATATTCCAGCAGTCCTGTGACGACCTGATCGTCGAGCAGGACCAGGTCAAAGGTGTGGTGACCCAGATGGGCCTGCGGTTCTTCGCCGAATCCGTGGTGCTGACTACTGGTACCTTCCTCGGTGGCCTTATCCACATTGGCCTGCAAAACCATTCCGGCGGTCGCGCCGGCGATCCACCTTCGATTGCCCTGGCGCACCGCATGCGTGAACTGCCGCTGCGCGTGGGCCGTTTGAAAACCGGGACCCCGCCGCGTATCGATGGCCGGTCGGTGGACTTCTCGGTCATGACCGAACAACCGGGCGACACTCCGATCCCGGTAATGTCGTTCATGGGCAATGCCCAGATGCATCCGCGCCAGGTGAGCTGCTGGATTACCCACACCAACGCCCGCACCCATGAAATCATCGCGTCGAACCTCGACCGTTCGCCGATGTACTCGGGTGTGATCGAAGGCGTAGGCCCGCGCTACTGCCCGTCGATCGAAGACAAGATCCACCGCTTCGCCGACAAGGAAAGCCACCAGGTGTTCATCGAGCCAGAAGGCCTGACCACCCATGAGCTATACCCCAACGGTATTTCGACTTCGCTGCCGTTCGACGTGCAGCTGGAGCTCGTGCGTTCGATCCGCGGCATGGAAAACGCACATATCGTGCGCCCAGGCTATGCCATCGAATACGACTACTTCGACCCGCGTGACCTGAAGTACAGCCTCGAGACCAAAGTCATCGGCGGCCTGTTCTTCGCTGGCCAGATCAACGGCACCACCGGTTACGAAGAGGCCGGTGCACAAGGCCTGTTGGCCGGTACCAACGCCGCACTGCGTGCGCAAGGCCGCGAAAGCTGGTGCCCGCGCCGCGACGAGGCGTACATCGGGGTACTGGTCGACGACCTGATCACCCTGGGTACCCAGGAGCCGTACCGCATGTTCACTTCGCGCGCCGAATACCGGCTGATCCTCCGTGAGGACAACGCCGATCTGCGTCTGACCGAGAAAGGCCGTGAGCTGGGTTTGATCGATGACGACCGCTGGGCCGCGTTCTGCGCCAAGCGCGACGGTATCGAACGTGAGGAACAGCGGCTGAAATCGACCTGGGTGCGCCCGAACACGCCCCAAGGCCAGGCCGTTGTGGATAAGTTCGGTACCCCCCTGAGCCATGAATACAGCCTGCTCAACCTGCTGGCGCGTCCAGAAATCGACTACGCCGGGTTGATCGAAGCGACAGGCGGTGAGGAAATCGATCCACAGGTAGCCGAGCAGGTCGAAATCAAGACCAAGTACGCCGGATACATCGACCGTCAACAGGATGAGATCGCTCGCCTGCGCGCCAGCGAAGACACCCGCCTGCCTGTGGATATCGACTACACCACGATTTCTGGCCTGTCCAAGGAAATCCAGGGCAAGCTCGGCCAGACCCGTCCCGAGACGCTGGGCCAGGCTTCGCGTATTCCTGGTGTGACACCGGCGGCCATTTCGCTGCTGCTGATTCATCTGAAAAAACGCGGCGCAGGCCGCGAATTGGAGCAAAGCGCTTGAGTTCCCAGGTCACCCCGCAACACGCCGAAGAATTATCCACAGGCGCGCGCCAGCTCGGCATCGAGCTGAGCGCGCAGCAGCACGAAATGCTGCTGGGCTACCTGGCCCTGTTGATCAAATGGAACAAGGCCTACAACCTCACTGCCGTGCGCGATCCGGACGAGATGGTTTCCCGGCATCTGCTCGACAGCCTCAGTGTCATGTCGTTTATCCACAGCGAGCGCGATAACTGGCTGGATGTCGGCAGTGGGGGTGGCATGCCGGGTATTCCCTTGGCTATCCTGCACCCACACAAGCAAGTGACGGTTCTGGACAGCAATGGCAAGAAGACCCGCTTCCTGACCCAGGTGAAACTGGAGCTCAAGCTGGACAACCTGCAGGTTATCCACAGCCGGGTCGAGGAATTCAAACCGGCGCAACCGTTCAGCGGAATCATCTCGCGTGCCTTCAGCAGCATGGAGAACTTCACCAACTGGACCCGCCATCTGGGCGACACCGGGACGCAATGGCTTGCAATGAAGGGGCTGCATCCTGCCGATGAACTGGTAGCATTGCCCGCAGACTTCACAGTGGAAAGCGAGCAGGCCCTGACCGTTCCAGGTTGCCAGGGCCAGCGCCATCTGCTGATACTGCGCCGCAAGGCATGACTGGGAACACGCGCATCAATGGCTAAGGTATTCGCAATCGCGAACCAGAAAGGTGGTGTGGGCAAGACCACCACCTGTATCAATCTCGCCGCTTCGCTGGCCGCGACCAAACGTCGTGTGCTGCTGATCGACCTCGATCCGCAAGGCAACGCCACCATGGGCAGCGGTGTCGACAAGCACGAGCTCGAGCACTCGGTATACGACTTGCTGATCGGGGAATGCGACCTGGCCCAGGCCATGCATTACTCCGAGCACGGTGGTTTCCAGCTGTTGCCGGCCAACCGTGACCTGACCGCCGCCGAAGTGGTGCTGCTGGAAATGCAGGTCAAGGAAAGCCGCCTTCGCAACGCCTTGGCGCCGATCCGCGAGAACTACGATTTCATTCTCATCGACTGTCCGCCATCGTTGTCGATGCTGACGCTCAACGCGTTGGTCGCCTCCGATGGGGTGATTATCCCGATGCAGTGCGAGTACTACGCACTGGAAGGTCTCAGCGACCTTGTGGATAACATCAAGCGCATCGCCGCCCGGTTGAATCCGGAGCTGAAAATCGAAGGCCTGTTGCGGACCATGTTCGACCCGCGCCTGAGCCTGAACAACGATGTTTCGGCCCAGCTCAAGGAACACTTCGGCGAGCAGCTGTACGACACGGTCATCCCGCGCAACATTCGCCTGGCCGAGGCCCCGAGCTTCGGCATGCCGGCCCTGGCCTACGACAAGCAATCGCGTGGCGCGCTGGCTTATCTGGCCCTGGCTGGGGAACTGGTGCGCCGTCAGCGCCGTCCATCCCGCACTGCACAAACAACTTAAGGAATCCGTATGGCCGTTAAGAAACGGGGTCTCGGACGTGGGTTGGATGCACTGCTCAGTGGTCCTTCCGTCAGCGCGCTCGAAGAGCAGGCTGTCAAGATCGACCAGAAGGAACTGCAACACCTGCCGGTCGAGCTGATTCAGCGTGGCAAGTACCAGCCGCGTCGCGACATGGACCCGGTGGCGCTGGAAGAGCTCGCGCACTCGATTCGCACCCATGGCGTGATGCAGCCCATCGTGGTGCGCCCAGTGGGCGACAACCGCTACGAGATCATCGCCGGTGAGCGCCGTTGGCGCGCCACCCAGCAGGCTGGCCTGGACACCGTCCCGGCCATGGTCCGCGAAGTGCCTGACGAAACGGCCATCGCCATGGCGCTGATCGAGAACATCCAGCGCGAAGACCTCAACCCCCTGGAAGAGGCCCTCGCCCTGCAGCGCCTGCAGCAGGAGTTCGAACTGACCCAGCAGCAGGTGGCGGATGCCGTGGGCAAGTCGCGGGTTACCGTGGCCAACCTGTTGCGCCTGATCACGCTGCCCGAAGCGATCAAGACCATGCTCGCCCATGGCGACCTGGAAATGGGTCATGCCCGTGCTTTGCTCGGCCTTGAAGAGAATCGTCAGGAGGAGGGGGCGCGTCATGTTGTCGCACGTGGCCTCACCGTGCGCCAAACCGAAGCACTGGTGCGTCAGTGGCTCAGCGACAAGCCTGATCCGGTCGAACCGAGCACACCTGATCCGGATATCGCACGCCTTGAACAGCGGCTCGCAGAGCGCCTGGGCTCGGCCGTGCAGATCCGTCATGGCAACAAGGGCAAAGGGCAGTTGGTTATTCGCTATAACTCGCTTGACGAGTTGCAAGGCGTCCTTGCTCACATCCGCTGAAACAATTCCTGTTGTAGCGCGCAGTCGGAAATCACTACCGAAGAGTTGAATAGGGGTTAATCCACCCCTATACTCTGCGCGCATTTTGTCGGCACAAATTATGCCAAGTCATAGCTGACTGGTTGGTCGACTTCCGAGGAGCAGTTGTGATGGAAATCCGCACGCCAAACCGCTTGCCTTTCCATCGCTGGGCGGTTTTTCCGGTACTGCTCACTCAATGTGTAGTACTTCTGCTGGCAACCTTGGTGTTGTGGCAGTGGAAAGGGACGGTCAGTGGATACTCAGGTCTCTGCGGAGGTTTGATTGCCTGGCTACCCAATGTGTACTTCGCCTGGAAGGCATTTCGCTTCAGCGGAGCCCGGGCAGCGCAGGCCATCGTCA
Organism: Pseudomonas sp. E1MeOHC2; assembly: GCF_058745025.1. Lineage (NCBI taxonomy): Bacteria > Pseudomonadati > Pseudomonadota > Gammaproteobacteria > Pseudomonadales > Pseudomonadaceae > Pseudomonas > Pseudomonas sp. E1MeOHC2. Next base: position 2,385,849 of record NZ_CP196675.1, on the reverse strand, counting down.
AGTCGTTCTACGCTGGCGAGGCAGGCAAAATGATTTTGACGGCAGTGTTGTTTGCACTGACCTTCGCAGGAGTGAAGCCATTGGCGCCGTTAGCAGTATTCGGCGTCTTCCTGCTGACCCTAATGGTCAGCTGGTTCGCGCCACTGCTAATGAATAAAAGACTTTCGAGACCTTAGGGCGTTTGAGGCAACCATGGCAGCAGAAACCGCTTCGGGCTATATCCAGCACCACTTGCAGAACCTGACCTACGGTCAACTACCAGACGGCAGCTGGGGCTTCGCCCATTCGGCTGCAGAAGCCAAGGCAATGGGCTTCTGGGCGTTCCACCTGGACACCCTGGGCTGGTCCGTTGCGCTGGGTCTGATCTTCCTGTTCATCTTCCGCATGGCGGCGAAGAAGGCGACCTCCGGCCAACCCGGCGGTCTGCAGAACTTCGTCGAAGTGATGGTCGACTTCGTCAACGGCAGCGTGAAGGACTCCTTCCACGGCCGTAGCCCGGTGATCGCCCCGCTGGCGCTGACCATCTTCGTCTGGGTATTCCTGATGAACGCCGTCGACCTGGTACCGGTCGACTGGATTCCTCAGCTGGCCATCCTGATCTCCGGTGATCCGCACATTCCGTTCCGCGCCGTGTCGACCACCGACCCGAACGCGACCCTGGCCATGGCCTTCAGCGTCTTCGCCCTGATCATCTTCTACAGCATCAAGGTCAAGGGCCTGGGCGGCTTCATCGGCGAGCTGACCCTGCACCCGTTCGGCAGCAAGAACATCTTTGTTCAGGCCCTGCTGATCCCGGTGAACTTCCTGCTGGAATTCGTCACCCTGATCGCTAAGCCGATCTCGCTGGCCCTGCGTCTGTTCGGCAACATGTATGCCGGCGAGCTGGTGTTCATCCTGATCGCCGTCATGTTCGGCTCCGGCCTGCTGTGGCTGAGCGGCCTGGGTGTGGTGCTGCAATGGGCGTGGGCTGTGTTCCACATCCTGATCATCACCCTGCAAGCTTTCATCTTCATGATGCTGACCATCGTCTACCTGTCGATGGCGCACGAAGATAACCATTAAGACCGCCTGGCGTGTCTGATAGCCTTCCCCGCCTGTTCGGGGGGAGGGCTTAAAAAGTCCGCAAGGGCAGCTGTACTCACGATTTGTTTTACCGCTTCAAACTAAAAACCTAACCAATACGACGTAAAAGTCGGGAGGAAAGATGGAAACTGTAGTTGGTCTGACCGCTATCGCTGTTGCTCTGCTGATCGGCCTGGGTGCTCTGGGTACCGCCATTGGTTTCGGCCTGCTGGGCGGCAAATTCCTGGAAGGCGCTGCGCGTCAACCAGAAATGGTTCCGATGCTGCAGGTTAAAATGTTCATCGTTGCCGGTCTGCTCGACGCCGTAACCATGATCGGTGTTGGTATCGCTCTGTTCTTCACCTTCGCGAATCCGTTCGTTGGTCAGATCGCCGGCTAATCACTCGTCACTACGAGTTGATTTGCTGTATGAATTAAGACCGAGCGAGGTGTTGGCGTGAACATTAATGCAACCCTGATTGGCCAATCCGTTGCTTTCCTGATTTTTGTACTCTTCTGCATGAAGTACGTATGGCCTCCGGTCATCACTGCTCTGCAAGAGCGCCAAAAGAAGATTGCCGATGGCTTGGACGCTGCCAACCGCGCAGCTCGCGACCTGGAGCTGGCCCAAGAGAAAGCGGGTCAGCAACTGCGTGAAGCTAAAGCGCAGGCAGCCGAAATCATTGAGCAAAGCAAGAAACGCGCTGCTCAGCTTGTCGAGGAAGCCCGTGACCAGGCCCGCGTCGAAGCTGACCGTGTGAAGGCTCAGGCTCTGGCCGAGATCGAACAGGAACTGAACAGCGCTAAAGACGCTCTGCGTGCCCAAGTGGGTGCTCTGGCCGTTGGCGGTGCTGAAAAGATCCTTGGCGCCACAATCGATCAAAACGCGCATGCGGAGCTGGTTAACAAACTGGCCGCTGAAATTTAAGCGAGGGCGATCATGGCAGAACTGACCACGTTGGCCCGACCTTACGCTAAGGCTGCCTTTGAGCATGCCCAGGCCCATCAGCAACTGGCCAATTGGTCAGCCATGCTCGGCCTGGCTGCTGCGGTGTCGCAAGACGACACCATGCAGCGCCTGCTCAAGGCCCCGCGACTGACGAGCGCAGAAAAGGCCGCCACGTTCATTGACGTGTGCGGTGACAAGTTCAATGCACAGGCACAGAATTTCCTTCATGTTGCCGCGGAAAACGACCGTCTCCTGCTTCTGCCGGAGATTGCCGCTCTGTTCGACCTGTACAAGGCCGAGCAAGAGAAATCCGTGGACGTGGAAGTCACCAGTGCCTTCGCGTTGAACCAAGAACAGCAAGACAAACTCGCCAAGGTTCTCAGTGCACGGTTAGGCCAGGAAGTGCGCCTGCACGCGTCGGAGGATGCCAGCCTGATTGGCGGCGTCGTCATCCGCGCTGGTGACCTGGTAATCGATGGCTCTGTTCGCGGCAAAATCGCGAAACTGGCCGAAGCATTGAAATCTTGAGTTTGAAGGGGCAGCAGAGCAATGCAGCAACTCAATCCTTCCGAAATTAGTGAAATCATCAAGGGCCGCATCGACAACCTCGATGTGAGCTCCCAAGCCCGTAACGAAGGTACCGTTGTTTCGGTTTCCGACGGTATCGTGCGGATCCACGGTCTGGCCGACGTCATGTACGGCGAAATGATCGAGTTCCCTGGCGGCGTCTACGGCATGGCCCTGAACCTGGAGCAAGACTCCGTAGGTGCAGTGATCCTGGGTGCCTATGACACCCTCGCCGAAGGCATGAGCGCCAAGTGCACCGGCCGCATCCTGGAAGTTCCAGTTGGTAAGGAACTGCTGGGTCGCGTCGTCGACGCGCTGGGCAACCCGATCGACGGCAAAGGTCCTCTGGGCAACACCCAGACCGACGCGGTCGAGAAAGTAGCTCCAGGCGTGATCTGGCGTAAGTCGGTAGACCAGCCTGTACAGACTGGCTACAAATCCGTCGACGCCATGATCCCTGTCGGCCGTGGCCAGCGTGAGCTGATCATCGGTGACCGTCAGATCGGCAAGACCGCCATGGCCATCGACGCCATCATCAACCAGAAAGACTCCGGTATTTTCTGCGTTTATGTTGCTGTCGGCCAGAAGCGTTCCACCGTTGCCAACATCGTTCGCAAGCTGGAAGAAAACGGCGCCCTGGCCAACACCATCGTGGTGGTTGCCAGTGCTTCGGAATCCGCCGCACTGCAATTCCTGGCGCCATACGCCGGTTGCACCATGGGCGAGTTCTTCCGTGACCGCGGTGAAGACGCACTGATCGTTTACGATGACCTGTCCAAGCAGGCCGTTGCCTACCGTCAGATCTCCCTGCTGCTGCGCCGTCCACCAGGACGTGAAGCGTACCCAGGCGACGTGTTCTATCTCCACTCCCGTCTGCTGGAGCGTGCATCGCGCGTTTCGGAAGAGTACGTCGAGAAGTTCACCAACGGTGCTGTCACTGGCAAAACCGGTTCCCTGACCGCGCTGCCGATCATCGAAACCCAGGCTGGCGACGTTTCCGCGTTCGTTCCGACCAACGTGATCTCGATCACCGACGGTCAGATCTTCCTGGAATCGGCCATGTTCAACTCGGGCATCCGCCCTGCAGTGAACGCTGGTGTTTCGGTATCCCGCGTAGGTGGTGCCGCTCAGACCAAGATCATCAAGAAGCTGTCCGGTGGTATTCGTACCGCGCTGGCTCAGTACCGTGAACTGGCTGCATTCGCCCAGTTCGCGTCCGATCTGGACGAAGCGACCCGCAAGCAGCTGGAGCATGGTCAGCGCGTTACCGAGCTGATGAAGCAGAAGCAGTACGCGCCGATGTCCATCGCGGACATGGCCCTGTCGCTGTACGCCGCTGAGCGTGGCTTCCTGACTGACGTAGAAGTCTCCAAGATCGGCAGCTTCGAGCAAGCACTGATCGCCTTCTTCAACCGTGATCACGCTGAACTGATGGCGAAGATCAACGTGAAGGGTGACTTCAACGACGAAATCGATGCAGGCCTGAAAGCCGGTATCGAGAAGTTCAAGGCCACCCAGACCTGGTAAGCCGCAGCGGGGGCTCAGGCCCCCGCTTGCTAACCTGATAGGTGATACATGGCAGGCGCAAAAGAGATTCGCAGTAAGATTGCGAGCATCAAAAGCACGCAAAAAATTACCAGCGCCATGGAGAAAGTGGCGGTAAGCAAAATGCGCAGAGCACAAATGCGCATGGCTGCTAGCCGTCCTTACGCGGAGCGTATCCGCCAGGTGATCGGTCATCTGGCCAACGCCAACCCGGAATACCGCCACCCGTTTATGATCGAGCGCCCTGTAAAGCGCGCCGGTTATATCGTGGTGAGCAGTGACCGTGGTCTGTGCGGTGGCTTGAACACCAACCTGTTCAAGGCCCTGGTCAAGGACATGAGCGCAAACCGCGAACAGGGCGTGGAAATCGACCTGTGCGTGATTGGCAGCAAGGGTGCGACTTTCTTCCGCATCTTTGGCGGCAACGTCGTAGCCGCGATCAGCCACTTGGGCGAAGAGCCATCGATCAACGATCTGATCGGCTCCGTCAAAGTGATGCTGGACGCCTACCTGGACGGCCGTATCGATCGCCTCTCCGTGGTTTCGAACAAGTTCATCAACACCATGACCCAGAAGCCAACGGTCGAGCAATTGGTACCGTTGGTGGCAACCCCGGATCAGGATCTCAAGCATCACTGGGATTACCTGTACGAACCCGACGCAAAAGAGCTGCTGGACGGCTTGATGGTGCGTTACGTGGAGTCGCAGGTTTACCAGGCGGTGGTCGAGAACAACGCTGCTGAACAAGCGGCCCGGATGATCGCGATGAAGAACGCCACAGACAACGCCGGTGATTTGATCAAAGAGCTTCAGTTGATCTACAACAAGGCGCGTCAGGCTGCGATCACCCAGGAGATCTCGGAAATCGTCGGCGGCGCTGCCGCGGTTTAACGGTTCACATATTCAGAGGATCCAGCTATGAGTAGCGGACGTATCGTTCAAATCATCGGCGCCGTCATCGACGTGGAATTCCCACGTGACGTCGTGCCGAGTGTATACAACGCGCTGAAAGTACAAGGCGCGGAAACCACCCTCGAAGTCCAGCAGCAGCTGGGCGACGGCGTGGTTCGTACCATTGCGATGGGCTCCACCGAAGGCTTGAAGCGCGGTCTGGATGTCGTCGACACCGGTGCTGCCATTTCCGTTCCAGTTGGTAAGGCCACTCTGGGCCGTATCATGGACGTACTGGGCAACCCAATCGACGAAGCCGGCCCGATCGGTGAAGAAGAGCGTCGCGGTATCCACCAGCCAGCGCCTTCGTTCGCTGACCAGGCAGGCGGCAACGACCTGCTGGAAACCGGCATCAAGGTTATCGACCTGGTTTGCCCGTTTGCCAAGGGTGGTAAGGTTGGTCTGTTCGGTGGTGCCGGTGTCGGCAAGACCGTAAACATGATGGAACTGATCCGTAACATCGCCATGGAACACAGCGGTTACTCCGTGTTCGCTGGTGTGGGTGAGCGTACTCGTGAGGGTAACGACTTCTACCACGAGATGAAGGACTCCAACGTTCTCGACAAAGTAGCCTTGGTCTACGGTCAGATGAACGAGCCACCAGGAAACCGTCTGCGCGTAGCGCTGACCGGCCTGACCATGGCTGAGAAGTTCCGTGACGAAGGTAACGACGTTCTGCTGTTCGTCGACAACATCTATCGTTACACCCTGGCCGGTACCGAAGTATCCGCACTGCTGGGCCGTATGCCTTCGGCAGTAGGTTACCAGCCGACCCTGGCTGAAGAGATGGGCGTTCTGCAAGAGCGCATCACCTCCACCAAGGAAGGTTCGATCACCTCCGTTCAGGCCGTATACGTACCTGCGGACGACTTGACCGACCCGTCGCCAGCGACCACCTTCGCCCACTTGGACGCCACCGTCGTTCTGTCCCGTGACATCGCCTCCCTGGGTATCTACCCAGCGGTCGACCCACTGGACTCGACTTCGCGCCAGCTGGACCCGAACGTGATCGGCAATGAGCACTACGACACCGCTCGTGGCGTTCAGTATGTTCTGCAGCGCTACAAAGAGCTGAAGGACATCATTGCGATCCTGGGTATGGACGAACTGTCCGAGACCGACAAGCAACTGGTAGCCCGCGCTCGTAAGATCCAGCGCTTCCTGTCGCAGCCGTTCTTCGTGGCCGAAGTCTTCACCGGTTCGCCAGGCAAGTACGTTTCTCTGAAAGACACCATCGCTGGCTTCAGCGGCATCCTCAAAGGTGACTACGACCACCTGCCAGAACAAGCGTTCTACATGGTCGGCAGCATCGACGAAGCGATCGAGAAAGCCAAGAAACTGTAATTCCTGCGCCCCGCAAGGGGCGCTATCAGGTTGAGGCAAGCAGATGGCTATGACAGTCCATTGCGATATCGTCAGCGCGGAAGGAGAGATTTTCTCCGGTCTGGTCGAGATGGTGGTTGCGCACGGTAACCTGGGTGATCTTGGTATCGCTCCAGGCCACGCGCCGCTGATCACCAATCTGAAGCCAGGTCCGATTACGCTGACCAAGCAGGGTGGCGCCCAAGAGGTGTTCTACATCTCTGGTGGTTTCCTCGAGGTTCAGCCGAACATGGTCAAGGTGCTTGCCGATACCGTGCAACGTGCTGCAGACCTGGATGAAGCTCAGGCTCAGGAAGCCCTCAAGGCTGCCGAGAACGCCCTGAATCTGAAAGGCGCGGACTTCGACTACGGCGCCGCCGCCGCACGTCTGGCCGAGGCCGCAGCTCAGCTGCGTACCGTCCAGCAAATGCGCAAAGGCAAGTAATCGGCCCCGGCTGATGACTTCTGTTGCGATTGAGTAAAAGGGTAGCCTCGGCTACCCTTTTTCTTTTTTCGATTTTCTCCGGTCATTTCACTGACCGCCCAGGATTGGTAGCCAGTAATGTCACTCGATATCGTTATTCTCGCCGCCGGCCAAGGCACCCGCATGCGCTCGGCGTTGCCCAAGGTGCTGCACCCGGTTGCCGGCAATTCCATGCTCGGCCATGTTATCCACAGCGCTCGCCAGCTCCAGCCGCAAGGTATCCACGTGGTCATTGGCCATGGTGCCGAGCAGGTGCGTGAGCGCCTGGCAGCAGACGACCTGAACTTCGTCATGCAGGACAAGCAGCTGGGCACAGGCCACGCCGTGGCCCAGGCGCTGCCGGCATTGAGCGCCGACACCGTGCTTGTACTGTACGGCGATGTGCCGTTGATCGAAGTCGAAACCCTGCAGCGTTTGTTGGCCAAGGCCAACGACCAGCAGTTGGGCCTGCTCACTGTCACCCTCGAAGACCCGACCGGCTACGGCCGTATCGTGCGTGACGAGCAGGGCAAGGTAACGGCCATCGTTGAGCACAAGGATGCCAACGATGCACAGAAAGCGATCAAGGAAGGCAACACCGGCATTCTGGCCCTGCCAGCCGCGCGTCTGGCGGACTGGATGAGCCGTTTGTCGAACAACAACGCCCAGGGCGAGTACTACCTGACCGATGTCATCGCCATGGCGGTATCCGACGGCCTGGTGGTTGCCACCGAGCAGCCTCATGACCCGATGGAAGTGCAGGGCGCCAACGATCGTCGCCAGCTGTCCGAGCTTGAGCGCCACTATCAGCTGCGTGCTGGCCGCCGCCTGATGGCCCAGGGTGTCACCCTGCGTGATCCGGCGCGGTTCGATGTGCGCGGTGAAGTGACCGTTGGTCGTGACGTGCTGATCGACATCAACGTGATCCTCGAAGGCAAGGTGGTCATCGAGGACGATGTTCAGATCGGCCCTAACTGCGTCATCAAGAACACCACCCTGCGCAAAGGCGCGGTGGTCAAGGCCAACAGCCACCTCGAAGGCGCCGTGATGGGCGAGGGCAGCGATGCCGGCCCGTTCGCCCGCCTGCGCCCAGGCAGCGTGCTGGACGCCAAGGCCCATGTGGGTAACTTCGTCGAGCTGAAAAATGCCCACCTGGGTGAAGGCGCCAAAGCGGGTCACCTGAGCTACCTGGGTGATGCCGAAATCGGCGCACGCACCAACATCGGCGCTGGCACCATCACCTGCAACTATGATGGCGCCAACAAGTTCAAGACCGTGATGGGTGAGGACGTGTTCATCGGTTCCAACAACTCGTTGGTGGCCCCTGTGGATATCCAGTCCGGCGCCACCACTGCTGCCGGTTCGACGATCACCCAGACAGTAGAAGCGAGCCAGCTTGCTGTAGGCCGTGCGCGCCAGCGCAATATCGAAGGCTGGAAGCGGCCGGAGAAGATCACGAAGAGCTGAGTTATACACAGTTGTTTCGATCGAAAGCCGACCTGTGTGAATGGGTCGGCTTTTTTTTGGCTGTAATATGACCGCGCGTAGCGGGCCCTAGGGAGTTATCCACACCACGTCAGGCTTGACGAAATCACTGTCTTAGGTTTTGATTGCACCTATTATCTTTCGAATCGAAACTTAAGCACTCATGTCGAAACGTAACACGCCTCAACGCCGCCACAATATCCTGGCCCTGCTCAGCGAGCAGGGTGAGGTCAGTGTGGACGCGTTGGCCAAGCGCTTCGAAACCTCGGAAGTCACTATTCGCAAAGACCTCGCCGCCCTGGAAACCAATGGCCTGCTGCTGCGTCGCTACGGCGGTGCGGTGCCGGTGCCACAAGAGTTGCTTGGCGAACCTACCCAGCCTGTGTCCGCCTACAAGAAGGCCATTGCGCGCGCTGCGGTAGGGCGTATCCGCGAACATGCGCGGATCATCATCGACAGCGGCAGCACGACAGCGGCCATGATTCCTGAGCTGGGCCGGCAGCCTGGCTTGGTGGTGATGACCAACTCATTGAACGTGGCCCGTGCCATCAGCGAGCTGGAGCATGAGCCGGTGTTGCTGATGACCGGTGGTACCTGGGACCCACACTCCGAGTCGTTCCAGGGCCAAGTGGCCGAGCAGGTGCTGCGTTCATACGATTTCGATCAGCTGTTCATCGGTGCCGATGGCATCGACCTCAACCGGGGTACCACCACCTTCAATGAACTGCTTGGGCTCAGCCGGGTCATGGCCGAGGTGGCCCGAGAAGTGATCGTGATGGTCGAGTCCGACAAGGTGGGGCGCAAGATCCCTAACCTCGAGCTGCCCTGGGGCAGTGTGAATACCCTAATTACAGATGAACGCCTGCCCGCAGCGGCACGCGAACACATTCAAGCCCGCGGCATCAACCTGATTTGCGCCGCGATCAGCCAGGAGCAATAAACATGTGTGGAATCGTTGGTGCCGTAGCCGAGCGTAATATCACAGCCATTCTGATCGAAGGCCTCAAGCGCCTCGAATACCGCGGGTACGACAGTGCCGGCCTGGCCGTTTACAGCCAGCAGGGTGAACTGGAGCGTCGCCGCCGTATCGGTAAGGTCAGCGAGCTGGAAGCCGCCGTTGCTGCTGAGCCGCTCGTCGGCCAGCTGGGTATCGCCCACACCCGTTGGGCTACTCATGGCGCGCCGACCGAAGGCAACGCTCACCCACACTTCTCGGGCAGTGATGTGGCGGTTGTGCACAACGGCATCATCGAGAACCACGAAGAGCTGCGTGAAGAGCTCAAAGACCTGGGCTACGTGTTCACGTCGCAGACCGATACCGAAGTCATCGTCCACCTGATCCACCACACGCTCAAGACTGTTCCAGACCTGACCGACGCGCTCAAGTCCGCAGTCAAGCGCCTGCATGGCGCCTATGGCCTGTCGGTGATCAGCGCTAAACAGCCTGACCGCCTGGTAGCTGCTCGCAGCGGCAGCCCACTGGTGATCGGCCTGGGCCTTGGCGAAAACTTCCTGGCCTCGGACCAATTGGCTCTGCGCCAGGTCACCGACCGCTTCATGTACCTGGAAGAAGGCGACATCGCTGAAATCCGCCGTGACCAGGTCAGCATCTGGGACCAGGCCGGCAATAAGGTCCAGCGTGAAACCGTGCAGTACCACGAAGGCGCTGAAGCGGCGGACAAGGGTACCTACCGCCACTTCATGCTCAAGGAAATCCACGAGCAGCCAAGCGTGGTCCAGCGTACGTTGGAAGGCCGCCTGGGCAAGGACAACGTGCTGGTCCAGGCCTTCGGCCCGAACGCCGCCGAACTGTTCGCCAAGGTTCGCAACGTGCAGATCGTCGCGTGCGGTACCAGCTACCACGCCGGCATGGTTGCCCGTTACTGGCTCGAAGGCCTGGCTGGCATCCCATGCCAGGTCGAAGTGGCCAGCGAGTTCCGTTACCGCAAGGTAGTGGTGCAGCCCGACACCCTGTTCGTCTCGATTTCGCAATCCGGTGAAACCGCCGATACCCTGGCTGCCCTGCGCAACGCCAAGGAGCTGGGCTTCCTCGGCAGCCTGGCCATCTGCAACGTCGGCATCAGCTCGCTGGTGCGTGAATCCGACCTCACCCTGCTGACCCTGGCCGGCCCAGAGATCGGCGTTGCCTCGACCAAAGCGTTCACCACCCAGCTGGTTTCGCTGATGCTGCTGACCCTGGCATTGGGCCAGGTGCGCGGCACCCTCGAAGCCGGTGTGGAAGCCGAGCTGGTTGAAGAGTTGCGTCGCCTGCCGGCCCGTCTGGGCGAGGCACTGGCCATGGACGCGACCGTCGAGAAGATCGCCGAGCTGTTCGCTGACAAGCACCACACCCTGTTCCTGGGTCGTGGCGCCCAGTACCCGGTGGCGATGGAAGGTGCGCTCAAGCTCAAGGAGATCTCCTACATCCACGCCGAAGCCTACCCGGCAGGCGAGCTGAAGCACGGCCCGCTGGCGCTTGTGGATAACGACATGCCGGTGGTTACCGTGGCGCCGAACAACGAACTGCTGGAGAAGCTCAAGTCCAACCTGCAGGAAGTGCGTGCCCGTGGTGGTGAGCTGGTGGTGTTCGCCGACGAACAGGCTGGCATGACCAACGGTGAAGGGACCCACGTGATCAAGGTGCCGCACATTTCTGACGCCCTGGCACCGATCCTGTACACCATTCCGCTGCAGCTGCTGTCGTACTACGTGGCCGTGCTCAAGGGCACCGACGTTGACCAGCCGCGCAACCTGGCGAAATCGGTGACGGTGGAATAACCAACGGGCAACACTTGAAGAGCACCAGCCCCTGCTGTGGACAACAGCAGGCGCTGGTGCTTTTTTGCGCAAAAAAAATGTTTTTTGGTATAACTTTTGGCCGGTTCAAGGGATTGAACACATTCAAACGCGCCTCAATGGAATGACTGATGCCTGCTGTTCCCCCTTCTTTGTTCGCTACCGCCGTTGTCCTGACGGGTAGTACACGATCATCCGCAAGTCAGCCCAAAGCCTAGCCATCACTACTTGGCCACGCCTGCAACAGCGCGCGGGGCGCGTATGCAACGCTCTGAAACCTCCCTAGTCAGCGTTTGCTCAAGGCCAAAGCACTTCTTCAATCATCTGTAAGGTTGTCCATATGAAAGCTCTTCGTATCCCTCAAGAACGCGACGTTTTAAGGGGGGGACGGCTGCGGCGCTCTTGTCTGCACAGCGCTGCGGCACAGGCCTGCCTGGTGACCGGGCGACCCCTGCCACCATCAGTCGGCATATCGGCGAGCCTTTGTAACCTGCTCTATATTCACTAGCGCGGCACAGGCAATGAGCCAAGCCGTCTAGCCGATGACAGGGAGGTCGTCTCATGGCGCGCCAGGCTAATGCACCCCTGCCAGCATGGGTGCGCGACACCTGCAATGACCCGCTCAAGTGTGCGTTATGGGCTGCCAGCCTCGTGGCATTTGTGTTGATGGCGCTCAGTGACGACAGCCACCACGATCTTGAATCGTTTTGTATTTCCGGCTCGCCTTCGATGCTCACCGAGGGATGGCTGAACGTGCGCCTCTATTACTCCAGCATGGACATCGCCGTCTTCACCGGTGCGGTGGGGCTGATGCTGGTCGCAATGATGCTCCCCGCGCTGCAGGGGCCATTGGCGCATCTGTGGCGTCAATCAAGCCCCTACCAACGTGGGCCTGCTGTCACGGCATTCCTGCTGGGGTATTTTTGCGTGTGGCTGGCGGGCAGTGCACTGCTGCTCATCGTTGCGTTGTTACTGGTTTCCTTCACAGGCTCGCAACTCGTGGCAGGGTTGCTGGCGCTGATCGGGGCAGGGGGGTGGCAGTTGTGCACGATCAGGGCACGTTGCCTTGCGCGCTGCCATCGGCGCGACAGGGTCGCCAACCCACTGGCAATGGGGGCGATGCATGGGGTGTGGTGCTGCGCCACCTGCTGGCCGTTGATGCTGATTGCGTTTTGCCTGCCGGCTGTTCATCTGCCCGTGATGATCGCCGGGGCAATCATCATTGCCCATGAGCGCAGGGCCGCCCACCCGGGTCAGATAGACCGAACGTGCTCAAGCGCCTGAGCGCAGCGCCCGAAACCAGGCTTCGGGCGCTGCGCCGGCGGTGGTTCAGTAGGTCTCCAGTTTGAACGGCCCGTCTGTGGCAGCGGCGTTGCTGCTGTTGAGCCTTGTCCCCTGTGGCTGCTTCAGGACGGTGTCACGGGTCTGCACTTGCACCTCGATAGTGCTTTCATCAATCGCCGAGTTATCAGCGTTGAGTGGCAGCTTGAAGGTGGCGGTGGCTTCCAGATGGGTCTGGCAGTTCATGCAGCCTTCCACGTGCCAACGGCTGAGAATCGGCCGGGTACCCAGGTACTCACGCTTGCCATCGACCTTGGCGTAGGCGCTGATCAGGAACGATCCGCGGATCTTGCCCCGGTTGATACGGCTCACCCGCAAGGTCTTGCCGGCGGGCTGCACGGCCTCGGCTTTGAACAGCAGCTGCTGGGTGGGTTGGACGTAGGCGTCCAGGGAACCTTTGCCGTAGCCATAGCCCAGCTGGGTCTCGATGTTGAAGCAGTCCCGTGTGGTGAAGGGGCTACCGTCGGCTTTCACGAACGGGTCGAGCGTGGTGTCCAGGCTAAGAATAGCGTTCGGGTCCAGGCCTGCGGCCCCTGCTGGCGGTTGCACGTCAGCGGGTTTGTAATAGCTGGCGCCAGGGTCGCTGGCATCGATGCTGAATTCATCGGTCGCGCCTTGCCGGCGTTGCCAGGTCCAGAACACATAGTCGATGAAGCAGTGGTGGAAGAAGAAGATCGGGTCCAGGCCCGCGGTCTCATTCTCGCCCATGTCGCCGTTGGCACCCGGGATCGCCGAACTGTTGCCCTGGCCTGGGTAATCGAAGCCACCGACTGCCAGGTGCATGAAGTTATGCGGCTCTTCCAGGGATACATGGTGAGGGCCTGCGGGGTCGGATTTGTTTTTCGCGGCGGCCGAGGTGGTATTGGAGAACAGGGTGTAGGTCGGGGCATCCAGGCAGTTTTCGAAGCGGGTGAACACCTCACCACGCCACTTGCCACCGATCTTGATCTTGCCGTTCAGCCAGGTACTGATGTTGTCATTGAGGTACCCGATGTTCTGCTCAGCGTCAGGGAATTGCGCATTGTGTGCGTCGGTCTTGGCGCGGTCCTCATCAGTACCGACCAAGCCGGACAGCGGGTAACGCACCGTCTCATAGCCTTCCGGCTTGCTGTAGATGATCGGGGTGTCCTTGACCTCGTCGGTAATGGCTTGGGGGAACACGAATGAGCGCAGGGGGTTTTCGATCTTGTGGCCGTCGAGCACGAAGTGCTCTTGGGTCAGGGCCGAAGGGATGCCTTTTTCCCGTGATTGCTCACTGCATTCATCCCAGAATGGCAAGGTCACGTCGTTACAGCCGGGGATACTGCGCAACGCTTCTTCCAGGCGCCAGAGGTAGGCGCGGTGCCAGCTTGGGAACAGCACCGTCCCGTGCTGGCAGTAGCCACCCCACCAGTTGGGGTCGGTCTTGCCTTGGTCACGGAAGGGCTCGCCGTGCAGGCCACCGAGGGTGAAGAATGAGTTGGGGTCATTAGCGGGGAGATCCTTGATGCCCTTCCAGGCACGGATCAGGTTTTCAAGTTCTGCTTTATTGCCTTGGTCGTAGTCGGCCTGGATATCGCTGAGCGAACGACGGACACGCGGGGTGGATGACATGGTGAACCTCCTTGTTGCCACTGGTCCCGAAAACTCGGGGGTTTACTGCTCCATCGTCCAGCATATCCGGGTTGTAAAAATCTGCCTGGGCGGGCGCCAGACGGTTGATCCTGTGGTGAGGGGAGCTAGCGTAGGCGCCCTTTGAGTACGGTTTTGCTGCCCTGCGGTGAGGGTCCATTCAACCCCAAGCCAGCTCCCACAACGCCTTCATCTTGGCCCCTATGAGCGTGCCGCCACCTTGATAGCGCCTGCCTTGACTTGCTTGGCATCATCCAACCCGGCTGCATGCCGGGCCACTCGCCAACCAAATACAATGGCAGGCCCCAGGGTGGTACCTGGGCCTGGGTAGGTGCCGCGAAAGATCGAGGTCAGGTCATTACCGCAGGCGTATAGCCCCTCAATCACCTGGCCTTGAGTATCCAGCACCTGGCCGTCGGAGTTGCCGCTCAAGCCTGCGCTGCAGGCGAGGTCGGCTGGTTGCACGGTGACTGCATAGTAGGGCCCCTCGCCCAGCGGGCGCACGCAGGGATTGGGTGTTTGCTGTGGGTCGCCGTTGTGACGGTTCATGGGGCTGCTGCCACGGTTGAACGCGGGGTCTTCACCGTGTGCGGCCGCGGCGTTGTAGGTGCTTACCGTGTTCGCGAGGCCCGCGGCATCGATCTTGAGCTTGCTGGCAAGCTCGGCCAGCGTGCTGCCTTTGACCAGGTAGCCGGCCTTCACGAAGCGGGCGATGTTGGCGGCGGTGCGCAGTGGCATCACCAGGCCCAGGCCATAGCGGCGCAAGAAGGCCTCGTCGCAGATCAGGTGAGCGGTAGGGCTGCCATCGGCGAGCATGCCCATGACAAAGTCGTGGTACGAGTCCGACTCATTGACGAAGCGCAAGCCCCGGCGGTTGACAGCGATCAGCCCTGGCTTGGCGCGGTCTAGCAGGATGTGTGGCCAGACGGCCTGATATCCATCCTTGGTTGTGTGTATCGAGCAGGGCATCCATAGACCGGGGCTGTCGTGGCCGTTGTCGAGCTGGGCGTTGGCCTTCAGCGCGCGATCGATGCCGTCGCCGGTATGGGTCAAGGGCGCCAGTGAAAGGGGCTGGGCCGCAGCCGGGAACAACTGCTTACGTAAGGTCGGGTGGCGGGTTACGCCGCCGGTGGCCATTACCACGCCCCGGCGGGCTCGGATACGCTGGAGCTGACCGTTGTGCAGGACTACCGCGCCCACCACCTGGCCGTTTTCCTGGATCAAGTCGTGCAAAGGTGTTTCAAAACGAATGCTGACGTTGCGCTGGCGCAGGCTGTAGAACAAGCGGGCAACCAAGGCGTTGCCCATCACCAGGTTCGTGCCACGGGGGTGGCTCAGGCGGTCGATGCAATAGCGGCCGACCACACTCAGGGTACGGCTCAGGTTTTTCAACGAGGCAAATGGCGACAGCAGCGCGTCCAGGTCGGCGCGGGGCACCATCATGCCGCCCAGCCCCATGAACTCCGGGCGTGGTGGCCGCACGCGGGCGAAGTCTTTGCCCAGTAGCCTGCCGTCGAACGCGAGCGGTGCCAGGGCCCGGCCACCGAATGCAGCCCCTGGCCCGCTGACGTAATCGGGGTGGGCGGAGGCAGCCACGAATTTGACTTCGCTGATGCGCTCCAACTCGTCGATTGCCTGCGGCCCGCTGGCTAGAAAGGCTTCGCGTAGGGTTTCACCACCGCGCTCACCAACCACCGCCTTAAGAAAGGTTGCAGCATCTGCCACGTTGTCCGCTACCCCGGCGCGCTGGCTCTGGGTGGTGCCGGGCACCCATGTCGTGCCGCCCGAAGTCGCACTGATGCCGCCCACGACCGCAGTTTTTTCACACAGCAGCACGTCCAACCCGTGGTGGCTGGCCATCAACGCGGTTGTCATACCTGCGGTGCCTGCGCCGAACACCAACAGGTCGACTTCCTGGTCCCAGTGTGGAGGGAGGGGGGTGATGGAGCTCATCATAGGTTCTCCTGAGTGGTAAGGGAGGAGGTCTTGGAAGCTAACGACATGGAGGATCCTGAGGATTAAGGCCTGTAGTCCGGGCGCTATTCGTAGGCTGTGGCGCCAGCCAGGTGGCGCCCGGCGATATAGCCAAACGTGGCGGCCGGCCCCAGGTTGATTCCGCCGGCCGGGTAATGCCCGCCCATGATGCTGGCCATATCGGACCCCGCCGAATACAGGCCTGCGATCGGCTGCCCTTCAGTGTTGAGGACTTGCGCATGGGCGTTGGTCTTGAGGCCCGCGAAGGTGCCGAAGCAGCCTGCCTCGACTTTCACCGCATAAAATGGGCCCTGCTCGATTGGCGCAACGCAAGGGTTTGGCGTGTGCTGCGCATCACCCTGCTTGCGGTTGTAGGGCGTAGTGCCGCGACCGAACTGCGGGTCTTCACCATTGCGGGCGTGGCGGTTGTATTCGGTCACAGTCTGGCTCAGCCCTACGGGGTCAATCCCGCACGCCAACGCCAAGGCCTCGATGGAATGGCCGGTCTTCAGGTAGCCGGAGCGAATGAACGGCTCAACCGGTAGAGGGAAAGGCCGGGATGCTCCCAGCCCATAACGCCGCTGAAACGCGTGCGTGCAGATCAGCCAGGAGGCAACCTCGGTGCCGGGCGCGACCGCAACCATGGCTGCAACATAGTCATAGTAGCCATTGGCTTCGTTGACGAACCGTTGGCCGTTGGCGAGGACGCCGATGATGCCTGGCTTGCCGCGTTCGATGATGTGCGGGAAGTGCCCGTAGCTGCCGTCCTTGTAAGGCACGCGAGACACGGGTGCCCAAGCGGCAGCACTGGCCAGGTCATCGGCGACTTGGCCGCCGACGCTTTCGCCCAGGCGCAAACCATCGCCATTGACGCCCAGAGGCGGCAGCGCCAGATGCTCATGGCCGGTTGGCGTGCGCGGGAACAGTGCCTTGCGTCGTTCAATGTCATTGGCAAAGCCACCCGCAGCTAACACCACACCTTTGCGTGCCCGAATGGCAATGCGGCCCTTTGCAGTTTCAACCACGGCACCGGTTACCCGGTCGTGTTCATGTATCAGCTCGGTGGCTGGCGCCGACTCCCAGAGCTGTACGCCAAGGTCTTCGGCTGACTTGGCCAGACGGGCGATCAAGGCGACGCCGTTGACCAAGTGCATGGCGCGCCCCTTGAGCGCCAAGTCGATCACGTGCTTGCCGAAGCGCTTGGTCACGTGCAGCAGCGAACGCCAGGAACGCGTCAGGGTAAGGAAAGCCGTCAGGTCATGGCCGGCCATGATCGGCATGCCCATGAACGAGGTTTCGCGCATTGTCTTGCGCAGCCGCTTCAGCAGTACGCCTACCTCGTAGGCGTTGTAGGGTGCAGCGATCACCGATCGACCGCCGGTTCCGGCGCCTGGCGTGTCTCCGTGAATGTCAGCAATTGCGTTACCGTCGGCGAATTGCAAAGCGGTATGGCGCTCAAAAAAGGAGACCATATTGGGCGCGGCTTCCAGAAAGGCATCGATCATGGTCGGGTCGAAGTGCTTACCCAATACATGTTCAAGGTAGGTGCGCGGCAGCGAGCGGTCCTCAACGATCCCGGCGCGCTGAGCCAACGGATTGCCGGGGACCCACATCCAGCCACCCGACCACGCCGTGGCACCGCCGAACACTTCATCTTTCTCGATCACGATCACCCGCTGGCCATGCCATGCGGCAGTCACGGCTGCGCTGAGCCCGGCTGCGCCAGAGCCGATGATCAGGACATCGCAGTCAACTGTGGTGTGCAAGGAAGTGTCGGCAAGCATCAAGAGGTCTCCTGGTGTGGTGGGCGTGGTCAAGCGTCAATGATTTACAGCGGCTCAATGATTGCCTTGGCTGCCGCCAACGCCTCTCGGGCCCAAGCCTCCACCCCCACCTGCGCTACCCTTCGGTTATTCGGGATCTCGACACTGACCGGAACCGCGGCGGTCAGGCTGCGCCAGATCCTGGCCAGATCAATGTCACCTTCCCCAGGCAACAAACGCTCACAGCGCGCCGCCTGGATCAGCCCCTCGTGGGTGTCGGGTCGCATCGCAGGGCCGTCGCAAATTTGTGCGTAGTGCAGCCACTGCGCCGGGATTCGTTGTAAATCCTCGAAGCGGCTGTCTGAACGATCAAAATGCAGGGCGTCCACCAGGACGCCCCCGTTGGCGCGATCGGCCTGCTCCACAATATGCAGCGCGCTGGCCAGGTCACTGACGGCCGTCCAAGGCATGAATTCGAGGTCTGCTGAGAGGCCGAAGGGTTGCATGGCGTCGCATAGCCGAGCGTAGTGCTCTATAAGTCGGCCTTGCTCCGGATCGTCGCCGGCTACCAGTACAGCTTTGGCCCCCAGCTGGGCACCGACCTCAAAAAAAGGCAGGTAACGTTGCAGGTCGAATTGCCCATCAAGACGAATCAGTTCCAGATCGAAGACCTTCACGCCGGTGTCGTTCATCCGCGCGAGCGTTTCACGCAGCATGGGGGCGTCATCCATCAACGAATAGGCGATGGCCCCTGGCGCGACAGGTAACAAGCGCATGCCAGCTTGGTCATAGCCGGTGCGGGCAGCCAATTCGATGATTTGCGGCGGGCTGAAATCGAGAGCGGTCAGTTGGGCGATGGAATAGCTGGCTTGCATGGCAGATCTCCGTTAGGGGTAAAAGCGCGCTGGAATTCAATTGACTGGGCTAGGAATCGCCGACGTTCTGCGCTTACGGCCTTTGATCCATAGCGCCGTGACCCCGATCAAGGAAGGGATGGCGAGGAATAGGAAGACCTGACTGAAGTCCCATTGGGCGGCCAACATGAGCGCGCCGATCCCGGCGCCGCTGATAGCGCCCAGACGACCGATGCCGGTCGCCCAACACACCCCAGTGGCACGGATCTGGGTTGGGTAGAAAGATGCCGCCAATGCATAGCCACCGACGTTGACGCCGTTGAGGAAGTAGCCCAGCAACAGGATCAGCGGGCAGAGGACTTGCATCGTCGGCTGCTGCAGCGCGATGAGTACTGCGCAGGCGCCACCGCAGAACACCGTCATGCCGACCACTTTATGGTGGTCCCAGCGATCCATTTTCATGCCGACGGTGAAGTTGCCCAGCATCCCGCCGAGTTGCAGCAACGAGCCCAACAGTGCCGCCTCGCCCATGCTAAGACCCGCATCGCGGCTAAGCAGCGGCAGCCAGCTCGATAGCAGGTACATGGTCAGCAGGCCCATGAACAGCGTGATCCAGATCATGCAGGTACCGAGGCTATAACCGGACGCGAACAACGCGCTGACCTTGCCAGCCTTTTCGACCGACGCTTCGCTGCTAAGAAACCGGGTACGGGCGTTGGCCAAGCCAGGGGCAACTCTGTTGATCTCCTTGATCAGACGTTCCTTCAAAGCACTGTTCTGGGCCAAGAAGCGGATCGACTCTGGAAGGCTGAAAAGCAGCAGAAGCGCAAAGGCAATGGGCAGCACACCGCCGACCACCAATACCGATCGCCAGCCAAAATGTTCGATCAGCCACTCGCTCCCCAAGCCGCCCAGCGCCGCGCCAAAGGCGAAACCGCAGTAGACGAAAGAGACCATATGAGAGCGGTAACGCTTGGGTGCAAACTCGGAAATCAGTGTTGCGGTATTAGGCATTGATGCACCTAGACCGACCCCGGTCAGAAACCGCAGCACGGTCAGGCTGACGACCCCGGTGGCCCAGGCTGAAGCGAGGCTCCAGAGACCGAACAGCAGCACAGAACCGATGATTACCGGCCTGCGGCCAAACCGATCAGCCAACGGGCCCGCAGTCAATGAACCGAAGGCCAGCCCAAGCAGGCCGCTCATCATCACGGGGCCAAGGTCTTGTCGCTGCAAACCCCAGTCGTCGACCAGCGCGGGTGCAATGAAGCCAATCGCCGTCGTATCGAACCCATCAAACACAAGCACCATGAAGCCCAGGAACAGCACCAGCCATTGCCTGCCGCTCATCTTTCGAGCGTCCATAAAGGTGCTGACATCGAGGTTGGGAGAATTCGACATAGATGACTCCTGCTTTTTGTTTTTATGAGAACGCTTTTTCTAGCCGTGGCGTTTCTTGGAAAACACCAGGGCATGTTCAGAGGGGCGGTAATGACACTATCACAAATGGAAAGCTATTCCAAAAGTAAAATGCATTCCATATGATTTTTGAAAAACGCGAATCTGACCCTAGTCGTTAAGCACTAGGCAGAGCTTCAGGAGGGGAGGCGGCCAGCTCGGGACGACAGGCCGCGTTGTTCAGGTCCGATCAGTCGGTATGTTCGGTGACTCGGGAGGTCATCATCGACAGCTTGGGAAGACTGTCCAGACTGATTGCGGTGATTTCTTCGGCGGCCTCGAACAGTGCCGCTTTGAGGGTTTGCATACGCTCTGGGGTCAGCCGAACGCTTGGGCCGGCGATGCTGATCACGCCGATGACTTGTTGCTGTGAATCGCGGATTGCTGTCGCCATTGCCGCCGCGCCAATTTCAAAACTTTCGTCAACGGACGCATAGCTTTGATCACGTGCAAGCTGCAGATGTTTAAGAAGCTGATCGATCGTGGTCGCCGCGTTGGGCCCATATTCACCCGATTTGGCCAGGCCTTGGCGATAGACCAGCTCTAGTGCGCGTTCGTTGCTCAGGCAGCTCAGCCAGGCAAGCCCCGACGCTGTGCAACAGAGTTTGGCTTCGGCACCGGCATCTGGATCGTAGCGAAGCCCGGAGCGCGTGCCTTGCGCCTTGGATATCCAGACCAGATTGTCGCCATCGACAATGCTCAAACGCACCAGTTCGCCAGACACACGGGCGAGGCGTTCAAGTACCGGTTTGGCGAGGTCGACGATGTCGCTCTGGGACAGGTGCTTTAGCGCAAGCGATACCACCTTCAGGGCGAGAACATAATTACCGTGCTGAGGGTCTTGGCGTACAAAACCCTGTTCAACCAAGCAATTAAGCATGCGATGAGTGGCGCTCGGCGGAATGTCCAACGCTTCAGCGACTTGCGCAAGCGGTAGCCCCGTGCTTTTTCCGGCCAGTAGCTCAATAGCGTGCAGGCCGCGTTCCAATGCATTGCTCATGGTTGTTCCTTGATTTGCGAGGGATGAGCTCCCGCAGAAAAATGCGATGGAATAGTATTCCACTCACTGGCAGGCTACAAATGAAGCGGCCCTCCCGCTCTAGCGTTAAGGTCTCAGATCTTGAAAAACTGCCTGTAGCAGCCTAATTGCTCACTGAGCATGTGGCTGCCTGGGTGCACAGGATGCCCCGCAGCTTGCGCCACGCGCAGTAGGCGAGTCTCCACGGGTTGCATGATGATGTCTGCCACCAGTGTTCCGGGGGACAGGGCGGTAAGGTCAACAGGAAGTGGATCTTCGTCTGAGAGACCCAACGGCGTTGCGTTGATCACGACATCGGCTAACCCGAGGTGTTGCGGCTGGGCAGCCTCGCATCGCCCCGGCCAATGTTGCTCCAGCCTGGCGAGCAGCGCTTGAGCTTTGACGGCATCCGGCTCTTGCAGATACAGCTGGCCAATGCCTGCTTGCAGTAATGCGACAGCAATCGAACTGCCTGCACCACCGCCTCCGGCCAGTACGACACGTTTCCCCGCCAGCTCGTACCCCTTGCGCTGCAGGCCCAGGGTAAACCCTAGCCCATCGAAGTTGTCAGCTTCCCACACGCCTTGTTCGTTGCGCCGCAATGCGTTGGTGCTGCCGGAGACCTGGACAGCCAGGCTCACCTTATCCGCGAATTCACGAGCAGCAAATTTGTACGGAATGGTGATCAGCATTCCCGAGAAGTTTTCCATCGCTTGCAGGCCGCGTATTACCGTCGCGAGCTGTTCAGGTCGGGCATGCACTGCAATCATCACCGCGTCCACAGCGTGCTCAGTAAACACCTGGTTGAGTAGCTGTGGAGCCTTCACTTGCTTTACCGGGTCACCTACAACCGCATAGATTCGGGTATTGCCTGTAGGACTAGGTATCAACAATTGAGACATCGAGTTCTCCTTGGGTGCGATTGAGGCAGACAAAAGGCGGCTGCGGTACAAACCTACCATAGAGAAATCGGAATTTCATTCCATTTGAGAAGCTCGTTCCTGTAGTGATGTTGGTGGGGATTGGGCTGCGTGGCAGCCCAACGTTTCCATCAAATCTGCATCGCCATCCCATCCACATTCATCGCCGCCTGACGCAACGCCTCGGAGCGGGTCGGGTGCGGGTGGCAGGTGAGGGCGATGTCTTCTGCCGAAGCCGAGAACTCCATGGCTACACAGAACTCACCGATCATCTCGCTGACACTCGGGCCCACCAGGTGTACGCCCAGTACTTCGTCGGTGTTGGCATCGGCAAGGACCTTGGCGAAACCTTCGGTCTCATGGTTGATCTTGGCGCGGCTGTTGGCGGTGAAGGGGAACTTGCCGACCTTGTAGGCGCGGCCTTCGGCTTTGAGCTGTTCTTCGGTCTTGCCGACGGTGGCCAGTTCCGGGCGGGTATAGATGACGCCGGGGATAAGGTTGTAGTTGACCTCATGGGCCTTGCCGGCAATGCGCTCGATGCACGATACCGCTTCATCCTCGGCCTTGTGCGCGAGCATCGGGCCAGAGGTGACGTCGCCGATTACCCAGATGCCGGGCACCGAACTGCGGTGGTGATCGTTGCCCAGCATGCCGCGCTTGTCGGTCGCCAGGCCCACGCTTTCCAGGTTCAAGCCCTGGGTGTAAGGGCGACGACCGATGGCTACCAGCACGTAGTCGGCCTGCAAGGTTTGTGCGTCGCCACCGGCGGCAGGCTCCAGGGTCAGGCTGACGCCGTCGGCTGAAGGCGTGGCTTGTGTCACTTTGCTGCCGAGCTTGAAGCTCATACCTTGCTTGGCCAGGGCCTTCTGCAGGGTTTTGGCGGTTTCTTCATCGGTGCCCGGGCAAATGCGGTCGAGGTATTCGATGACGGTAACCTGGCTGCCCAGGCGCCGCCATACCGAGCCCAGCTCCAGGCCGATGACGCCGGCACCGATGACGATCAGGTGCTTGGGTACCTGGGGCAGCGACAGTGCACCGGTCGAGTCGATGATGCGTTGATTGTCGATGGTCACGCCTGGCAGGGGAGTGGGCTCGGAGCCGGTGGCAATCACGATGTCCTTGGCCTCAAGGGTGGTTTCGCTGCCATCCTCGGCCTTGACCACCACCTTGCCCACGCCATCCAGACGGCCCCAGCCCTTGACCCAGTCAACCTTGTTCTTACGGAACAGGTACTCGATGCCCTTGGTCAGGCCGGTCACGCTCTCGTCCTTTTGTTTCATCATCTGGGCGAGATTCAAGGTCGGCTTCACTTCGATACCGAGCTGGGCGAACGCTTCGCCGCTGGCGGCCTCGTACAGCTCGGATGCATGCAGCAGCGCCTTGGATGGCATGCAGCCAACATTGAGGCAGGTGCCGCCCAGGGTCGAGCGGCCTTCCACACAGGCAACGCTCAGGCCCAACTGGCCGGCACGGATTGCCGCGTTATAGCCGCCAGGGCCACCGCCGATGATCACCACGTCGTAGGATTTCATGGGTTCAACTCCAGGATGAAGAAGCGCGAGAGGGGCACAAGGTTAGTCTGTGCGTTTAAAGTTGTATACAATCTGCGTGTTTTTCATGTCGGTTGGTTCTAGACCATCGTCGTGTAAAGCCCAAAAACCGCACCAATGAACTACCCTGATCCGGTGGCGTCCGAAATTATGAGGCGTGACGCCCCGCTACCTGAAGGGAGGGTCATTGATGCTTGCGCAACTTCCACCTGCGTTGCAGAGCCTGCACTTACCTTTGCGTCTGAAGTTGTGGGACGGCAACCACTTCGATCTTGGGCCGAGCCCGCAAGTCACGATCCTGATCAAGGAGCCTCAGCTCATTAGCCAGCTGACCCACCCGAGCCTGCACGAACTCGGTGAGGCCTTCGTTGAAGGCAAGCTTGAGCTTGAAGGTGATATCGGGGAGGTCATCCGTGTTTGCGACGAACTCAGCGAAGCCCTGATGAGTGACGACGGGGACACTACCCCGCAGCGTATCGCCCATGACAAGGACACCGACGCTGAAGCCATTTCCTATCACTATGACCTGTCCAACGCGTTCTACCAGTTGTGGCTGGACCCGGACATGGCCTACTCCTGTGGTTACTTCCGGGAGCCAGACAACACACTGGCCCAGGCCCAGCAGGACAAGTTCGATCACCTGTGCCGCAAGCTGCGCCTGCAGGCGGGCGACTACCTGCTGGATGTAGGCTGTGGCTGGGGCGGGCTGTCACGCTTTGCTGCGCGCGAATATGGCGCCAAGGTATTTGGCATTACCCTGAGCAAGGAGCAGCTCAAGCTGGGCCGTCAGCGGGTGAAGGAGGAGGGGCTGGCCGGGCAGGTCGACCTGCATATCCTAGACTACCGTGACCTGCCCCAGGATGGCCGTTTCGACAAGGTGGTCAGCGTCGGCATGTTCGAACATGTGGGCCATGCCAACCTGCCGTTGTATTGCCAGAAGCTGTTCGGTGCCGTGCGCGAAGGCGGCCTAGTGATGAACCACGGCATCACCGCCAAGCATGTGGATGGCCGGCCGGTAGGGCGGGGGGCGGGCGAATTTATCGACCGTTATGTGTTCCCCCACGGCGAGCTACCCCACCTGTCGATGATCAGCGCGAGCATCTGTGAAACGGGCCTTGAAGTCGTCGATGTAGAAAGCCTTCGCCTGCATTACGCCAAGACCTTGCATCACTGGAGCGAGAACCTGGAGAACCAGCTGCACCGGGCCGCAGCGATGGTGCCGGAAAAGACCCTGCGCATCTGGCGGTTGTACCTGGCCGGTTGTGCCTATGCCTTCGAGAAGGGCTGGATCAACCTGCACCAGATCCTGGCTGTGAAACCTTATGCCGACGGTCACCATGACCTGCCCTGGACCCGCGAGGACCTCTACCGCTAGCCTTCGCGTACGGTCCCTTGTAGTAGCGGCCTTGCCGGTGCGCCGGACAGGCAAGGCCGCTCCTACAACGGCGGTGATCAGCTATCGACTCAAAGAATCGGCGAGATCAACCTGGCAATTCGCATCCCAAGCTGTTGCAGCCGATGGGTATCGAGACTGTCCTCGGGTGTGATTTCCCGCGCTTGCTCAAAGTCATGCAGCAACATCTGCTCGACCTGGTCGGCAAAGGCGCGATCGACCGTCAGCAAGGTAATCTCGAAGTTCAGGCGGAACGAACGGTTATCCAGGTTCGCGCTGCCGATCGCGCTAACCTCGTCATCCACCAGCACCACCTTCTGATGCAGAAAGCCCGGCACGTAACGGAACATGCGCACACCGGCACGCACTGCCTCGAAGGCGAACAGGCTGGAGGCGGCGTAAACAATACGGTGGTCGGGCCGTGACGGAATCAGCACGCGTACATCCACCCCCCGCAGTACGGCCAAACGTAATGCGGCGAACACCGCCTCATCCGGGATGAAGTAGGGGCTGGTGATCCACACCCGGCGTGTCGCGGAATGGATCGCTTCGAGGAAGAACAGCGAGCAGGTTTCCTGCGGGTCCGCCGGCCCGCTGGCAAGCGCCTGGCACAGTACGCCGTTCTCAGGGTAGGTGTCGGGCAGGATCAACGGCGGCAACTGGCGCGTTGCCCAGTACCAGTCTTCAGCGAACGACTCCTGCAAGCAGGCCAGCACGGGCCCACCGATCTGCACATGGGTATCACGCCAGGGCGACAGCTGGGGGTGACCACCCAGGTACTCATCACCCACATTGTGCCCGCCAATAAATCCGAGCAGGCCATCCACCACCACGATCTTGCGGTGATTGCGGAAGTTCACCTGGAAGCGGTTGAACCAGCCGCGGCGCGTGGCGAAGGCATGAATCTCCACACCGCCTTCTCGCAGCACCTGGCTGTAGCTCGCAGGCAAGGCATGGCTGCCAACACGGTCGTAGAGGACGAAGACCTTCACCCCTTCGGCCGCTTTGCGCAACAGCAACTGCTGCAGTGCCCTGCCCAGGGTGTCATCGTGAATGATGAAGAACTGCACCAGGACCACTTCGCGGGCTTGATCGATCGCGGCGAAAATGGCGTCGAAGGTCGCTTTACCGTCGATCAACAGCTTCACCTGATTGTTCGCCAGGCACGGCATTCGACCCAGTTTTGGCATGGCGCGCAGGGCCGCGTAGCTCTCCGACTCGCGGGCGGTGAGTGCCTCTTCAACCCAGGGGCGCCAGTTCAGGTTGGCCATGGCCACGTGCATCTCCTGGTTGGCCTGGCGCCTTGCCTTGATGTAGGCATAGAAGGAGCGGGCGCCGAAGATCAAGTAGGGGATCAAGGTCAGGTAGGGGATGAAGACCAGTGGCATGGCCCAGGCGATCGCACCTTGGGCGGTGCGCACGGTGAACACTGCATGCAGTGCGGCGATGATGCCCAACAGGTGAATCAGGCCGAGCACATAACCGAAAAAGTAGGGGCTGTGGTAATCCATATGCATCCTGCTTGCCGAGTACACTGTGGGTAACAGAACACGTTCCCGGTCCAGCTTGCAACCTGCAGGTGGATTTGGCGTCTAAGGCTCAGCCCGGCCCGTTGGCCGGTTTATTCCAGGAGCGTTCGTCCATGAAGATTCGTCTGCCACTGTTGGCGCTGGCCTTTGGCCTGAGCAGCCCGCTGGTGCATGCACAGATGTTGCAGCCCGGCTTGTGGGAGCTGACCACCAGCAACATGCAGGTCGATGGCAAGCCGTTACCCGACATGGAGTTCATGCTCGGCCAGTTGAAAAATCTACCACCGGAACAGCGCGCCATGATGGAAGGCGTGTTGGCTAAGCAAGGCGTAACAGTGGGTGGCAAGGGCGTGCGGTCGTGTCTGACGCCAGAGCAGGTGGCAACCAACGATATCCCGCTGCAGGACCCGAAATCAGGGTGCACCCAGAAGATCACCGACCGCAGCGGCAATGTCTGGAAGTTCCAGTTCAGCTGCCCTAAGGCTCAGGGTACAGGGCAGGCTACCTTCCTGAGTGACAGAGAGTTCACCACCCAGGTCAACGGCACGTTCAACGCATCCGGTGTGCAGCAGCAAGGCAGCATGAACACCCGTGCGGTCTGGTTGGGCAATGACTGTGGGGCGGTCAAACCGCGTAGCTGAAATCCCACTGCCATTGGCTGGTGGCGACTGCGTCGTGGGCATGCAGGCTTTCTGCATGTTCCACGCGTAGCTTGAATGCAGTCGCCCATTCCATTTGTCGTAACGATTGGTGCAGCCGTCGTGCGGCGTCTTCGCAGAACATCAGGTTCTGCCCATTGGCTAAAGCGAAAGCCTGTTCGTCCGCGCGCTTAACGGCAGTTTGCACGGCCGTTCCCAGGCTGGCCTCCACACGGTTGATCAACTCAGTGATCGGAAGCTCCAATAAGTTGCGCTTCAAACGCACGTGAATCTGCGCGCTGCTGCGCTGGCTATGAGGCGTCGCTACGATCCCCTGGCTGCTGCCCAGCCACTCAAGCACCGTGGCTTTATCTAATGGCAGCTCTGCAAAATCCGCTTCGAATTGCTGCTGAATCAGCTGCCTTGCAAGGGCGGCCGAGCAGGGGCATGTGGACGAGTAAGGCACAGAAACAAATAGTTCCACGTGGAACATTTCACTTTCGATCCGCGCGTCGATCGTAATTGGATAACTTTTCCAGCCCGCCAATGGGCTGATCAGGGCCGGTCGTTTCAGCAAATGATCGAAGGAGAGGCGCAGATAAGCGGCCGTAGAGAGCCCCTCATGGCTACTCAGAAAGTCAGCCAGTAGCTGACGCATCGCGAGCGGTGTGAGTGGCTGACCTTCGAGTGATTCCAATGCCAGGTAAAGGCGTGACATGTGGATGCCGCGTGAGCTGCCGTCCACCAGGCTGACACCTGCGTCCACACGCGCCGCCGCTGTACGCCCCTCGAATAGCACGGGCAAGGCAATCCCGCACATGCCTACCCAGTTCAAGGGTAAGGCGTGCTGCTGGGCTTGGGCGGCGATATCGGGAAGCTTGAGCTGGGTCATGTGTAATTCCAAACAGAAGGTGGTTCAGCGGCAACCGCCAATCAAGCTGCAGTGCAGGTTGAAGCGCTGCCCGCTGGAACTTGAAACACGGTTCAAGGTGGTCCAGCCGATGCGACGGCTATAGCCCACCCAAGCTTCGCCATCGCTGGCCAAGCCTGTGTAGAACGTCAACGAACCATAGCGGCTGTTGGTTTGCGCCCATAAACGCCGGCTCGTGTGCTCATACCCACGCAGATAGAACGTGCTGCCTTCGGTGCGCACACTGTAGTAACTGCCCTTGCCATCCTGGCAGGCCAACAGGGTTGCACTGCGCGTGCACAGTGCCAACGCGTTGTTCTGTGGCATGGCTAACAGGGTTGAGGGCACGGCCATCAACAGCAACATCACCGCGCGCTGCAGCTTCATTTTCATTTCCGGTGATCACTCTGCGACGAGAACAGCTTGGCGAAATTGTATTGTTACTTTATAACATTATGCAATGCATCGTTTCGAATGCGTCTGCCTGAAGAGGTTTCGCCATGCCCACCCGTCTCCCCGTTACCGTGCTGTCTGGCTTCCTTGGCGCCGGCAAGAGCACCCTGCTCAATCACGTGCTGCGTAACCGCGACAACCTGCGCGTCGCAGTGATCGTCAACGACATGAGTGAAATCAACATTGATGCCAGCGAGGTCCAGCGCAACGTGAGCCTCAACCGCGCTGAAGAAAAGCTGGTGGAGATGAGCAACGGTTGCATCTGCTGCACCCTGCGCGAAGACCTGCTTGAAGAAGTTGCGCGGCTGGCTGAGGAGGGGCGCTTCGATTACCTGTTGATCGAGTCCACCGGGATCTCGGAGCCGCTGCCGGTGGCCGAGACGTTTACCTTTCGCGATGAGCAAGGTCGCAGCCTCAGCGACATGGCACGCCTCGATACCATGGTCACCGTGGTCGATGGCCTGAACTTTCTTCGCGATTACCAGGCGGCAGACAGCCTGGCGAGCCGTGGCGAGACACTGGGTGAGGACGATGAGCGTTCGATCAGCGACCTGCTGATCGAGCAGGTCGAGTTCGCCGATGTGCTGTTGTTGAGCAAGATCGACCTGATCAGCCAGCACGAACGGGAAGAGCTGACCGCCATTCTGCGCAGCCTCAACGCCAGGGCTCAGATCGTGCCCATGGTCATGGGCGAGGTGCCGCTGGCGCGTATCCTCGACACCGGCCTGTTCGACTTCGACCAAGCCGCGCAGGCACCCGGTTGGCTGCAGGAATTACGCGGCGAGCATGTACCGGAAACCGAAGAGTACGGCATCGCCGCCAGCACCTGGCAGGCCCGGCGTCCGCTTCATCCACAGCGCTTTTTTGACTTTATCCACAAGCCCTGGACTAACGGCCGGCTGCTGCGTTCGAAGGGGTTTTTCTGGTTGGCCAGCAAGTATCAAGAAGCCGGTAGCTGGTCGCAGGCAGGGGGCATGATGCGGCATGGCATGGCCGGTCGCTGGTGGCGATTCGTGCCACGTGAACATTGGCCGCAGGATGTGGATAACTCCGAGGCGATATTGAAGCGCTGGACCGTCGAGACGGGTGACTGCCGCCAGGAGCTGGTGTTCATCGGGCAGAATATCGACTTCGAAAAGTTATCCACAGAGCTTGAGGCGTGCCTGTTGACGGATGAAGAAATGGACCTTGGGCCGATGGGCTGGCTACGCCTGGACGATCCATTCGGACCCTGGCACGAGGAGGCGGCAGCATGAACCTCGCCCCCAGGCCTGTGGATATCTTTCAGGTGTTTGGTGATTCGCCGCAGGTGCTGACCGACGTTCTGCAGGACGGTGTGAACCTGGCGGTATGGCGTCGGCGCTTGCCGGCGCAGTTGGAAGATTTTGCACAGTTGGTCATCAGCCTCGGCCAGCCTTTGGCTGACCAGCGCGTGATCGATGTGGACGAGCAGCAGATGCCGGTGTTTACCGACCTGCTGCGCGAAGCTGCCGACCTGCAGGGCTATGAAAGCTTCGTCGCCGATGTGGCCTGGCTGGTAGCCGCCTATACCTGCCTGCTCGGCGCACGCCGGGTGGGCTTGCGCCTGCGTGTGCTGCAAGGGCCGATGTGCCCAAGGTTCCATGTGGACCACGTGCCGCTGCGCCTGCTCACCAGCTATGCGGGCCCCGGCAGCGAATGGCTGGAAGAAGGCGCGCTAGATCGGCGCGAATTGCACCAGGCCACCCCCCCTGTGGATAACATCCGGCGCCTGCAGGCGGGGGAAGTGGCCGTGCTCAAAGGCGAAAAGTGGCAGGGCAACGAGGGTACCGGGCTGGTGCATCGCTCGCCATCCGGGCGGCAAGGGCGCTTGTTGCTGAGCCTTGACTGGTTGGCGTGACGGCGCATAGTGAGGCTCACATCCAGCCTGAAGTCATGCCATGTTGCAGAACATTCCTACCCACGTGATCGCCGGCCCACTGGGGGCCGGCAAGACCACGCTGATCCGTCATTTGCTGGCGCAGCGCCCCGCAGACGAACGGTGGGCCGTGTTGATCAATGAGTTCGGCCTGGTAGGGCTCGACGCCGCGTTGCTAAGCCGCGACGAGGACGGTATCGCTATCGGCGAGGTTGCAGGGGGGTGCCTGTGCTGTGTCAACGGCATGCCGTTTCAGGTTGGCCTGGGGCGGCTGCTGCGCAAGGCACGGCCTGACCGGCTGTTCATCGAGCCATCCGGCCTTGGTCATCCGTTGCAGTTGCTCACTCAACTCAAGCAGGCCCCATGGGCTGGAGTGCTGACAATCCAGCCACTTCTTATGGTTGTGGACGCTCAGAAAATGGTACGGGGAGAGGCACTTCCAGAGGCTCAATTGCAGGCTTTTGATGCGTCTGAGACGGTAGTTTTCAACAAATCAGAGCGTGTGGATGAATATCATAGGTTGTTGATAACTAAGAAATTTCAAAAAAAAGTTATCCTCTGGACGAGTCAGGGAATGTTGCCCCTTTCGCAGCTTCCAATTTCATCCACAGGGGGTATTTCGTCCCCAGATGTGGATAACAGGATTGTCGACAATCTTGGAATTGCGCCTGCAACCCTATGGAATAAGCCTGATGAGCCAATCTGCAGTGCGCAGCAAGGGGAGGGTGGTTGGAGTATTGGCTGGCGCTGGCATCCCAGTCAGCAATTTTATCCACAACGCTTATTAGCGTTTTTGCACGCCTGGCCGTGGCGCCGTGCGAAGGGAGTTATCCACACAGGCCAAGGCTGGCAGTCTTTCAATGGGCTGGACGGGGTGTTACCGGACTGGCAGCCGAGCGACTGGCGCAGGGATACGCGCATCGAGTTGATTTTTGATCAAGCTCAACCGCGACCGGCCCTGGAGGCCGGTTTGAAGGAATGCCTTATTCGCTGATCAGTTGCGCCAGCGGTTGTGCTCCTGACGCCACTGCTGCATCTCGATCACATTGTCGGTGCGTGGGGGCGTCTTGATCTCGAACGGGTAGGGCGCCAGTTCGATCTGCACGCTGTGGGCACCGAACTGGGTGACGGTGCCTGGGTGGCGCTGCTCACCCGTCACGGTGAACTCGAAGGCATAGATGCGCGCCAGGCGCTTTTTGCCGTTGGCGTCACGCACAAAGGCGATGCGCTTGAGGGCGACGGCATCGTCCAGCAGTTCGAGGTCGAGCTTGGCGCAATGCTGCTTGACCCGCTCCAGGGCTTTCTCGCGCAACCCATGGTTGTGCCACAACCAAGCGCCTGCCGTGGCTACCAGCATCAGGACGAAGAGATTCTCCAGGGTCAACATTTGCGTATGCTCCAAACAGGTCGAACCAGCTTAACTGCGTCCCTGGCCTGTCGTACAGGTGGCAATCGAGTTCATACTGCGCTGCGCACAATCCTTGAAACAGCTTTGGAAATCTCCCGCATGAAACGTACCCCGCACCTGCTCGCCATCCAGTCACATGTGGTGTTCGGCCACGCCGGAAACAGCGCCGCGGTGTTTCCCATGCAGCGTATTGGGGTCAATGTCTGGCCGCTCAATACCGTGCAGTTCTCCAATCACACTCAGTATGGCCAGTGGGCAGGCGAAGTGCTTGCTCCAGCGCAAATTCCTGCGTTGGTGGAAGGCATTTCCAACATCGGCGAGTTGGGCCACTGCGATGCGGTGCTGTCTGGCTACCTGGGCAGTGCTGAACAAGGGCGGGCGATTCTGGCTGGGGTCGAACGCATCAAGGCGGTAAACCCCAAGGCGTTGTACCTGTGCGATCCGGTCATGGGCCATCCGGAGAAAGGCTGCATCGTGCCGCAGGAGGTCAGCGAGTTTCTGCTCGACGAAGCGGCTGCCAGGGCTGACATCCTCTGCCCTAATCAGTTGGAGCTGGACAGCTTCTGCGGCCGCCGCGCGCAGTCGCTGGAAGATTGCGTGCAGATGGCGCGTAGCTTGCTCGAACGCGGGCCGCAGGTAGTGTTGGTCAAGCACCTGGCCTACCCCGGGCGTGCCGATGACCAGTTCGAGATGCTGCTGGTGAGCGCGGAACAAAGCTGGCACCTGCGCCGCCCACTGCTGGCGTTTCCGCGTCAACCGGTGGGGGTGGGTGACCTGACGTCGGGCCTGTTCCTGGCCCGCGTACTGCTTGGGGACAACTGGCTGCAGGCGTTCGAGTTTACCGCCGCGGCGGTGCATGAAGTGCTGCTCGAAACCCAGGCCAGCGCCAGCTACGAATTGCAGCTGGTACGGGCCCAGGATCGCATCGCCCACCCGCGCGTGCGCTTCGAGGCGCAGCGCCTGGCGTTTTAAATGGCGTCGGTTTTCAGGTCCTGGTAGCGCTTTTCCAGCTCTTGGCGAATTTGCCTGCGTTGCTGGCCCTGCAGGAACCGGCGCTTCTCCTCGCTGCTGTGCGGCTGGCGCGGCGGCACCGCCACCGGGCGGCGGTTGTCATCGACCGCCACCATGGTGAAGAAGCAGCTGTTGGAGTGACGCACGGAACGCTCCCGGATGTTCTCCGTCACCACCTTGATGCCCACCTCCATCGAGGTGTTGCCGGTGTAGTTGACCGATGCGAGGAATGTCACCAGTTCGCCGACGTGCACGGGTTCGCGGAAGATTACCTGGTCGACCGACAGGGTCACCACGTAACTGCCGGCGTAACGGCTTGCGCACGCATAGGCGACTTCATCCAGGTATTTGAGCAGGGTGCCGCCATGCACGTTGCCGGAGAAGTTGGCCATGTCCGGGGTCATCAGGACGGTCATGCTCAGCTGGGCGTTTCCAGGTTCCATAGTGTGCTCACGGTGAGGTTGCGCTGAATCGGGGCGGGTATCTGCAGACACTTCTGTTTCCCCTTTTTGAGTTTGCCTTCCTGGTACGGGACGTTGGCTGACGCTCCATCGTCACGCTGATCACGCCATCGGCAGCGGTTAACCTGCCGATCTGTTTCTACATATTGCACCGACGTTACGCGGCGGGGTGCGATGTTAACCTGAGTACGCCCATGCAACATGGGCTTTCCTGCATTCAATACAGTATGTACTTGCTGCTCGCTCGGTTTGCCTTGGCAGAGGAGCGGTCTGCCCGGGCATCGAGAAAAGGAGTATCGCGCCATGCATGCCATCAGCTTCATCCAGGACCTGGCAGTGATCATGCTGGTTGCCGGGGTGGTCACGATTCTCTTCCACCGCCTCAAGCAGCCCGTCGTGTTGGGCTACATCGTCGCCGGCTTCATCATTGGCCCGCACACCCCGCCGTTTGGCCTGATCCACGATGAAGACACCATCAAGACCCTGGCTGAGCTGGGGGTGATATTCCTGATGTTCTGCCTGGGGCTTGAGTTCAGCTTGCGCAAGCTGTTCAAGGTCGGCGCCACAGCGTTCATCGCGGCGTTCCTGGAAATCGTGCTGATGATCTGGATCGGTTTCGAGATCGGTCGCTGGTTCGGTTGGAACACCATGGATTCGCTGTTCCTCGGCGCCATCCTGGCGATCTCCTCGACCACCATCATCGTCAAAGCGCTCAACGACCTGAAGATGAAGAACGAGCGCTTTGCCCAGCTGATTTTCGGCGTGCTGATCGTCGAGGATATTCTCGGTATCGGCATCATTGCCTTGCTGTCCGGCATCGCTGTCAGCGGCACGGTCAGCTCTGGCGAAGTGTTTTCCACGGTCGGCAAGCTGTCGCTGTTCATGATCGTCGCGCTGGTCATTGGCATCTTGCTGGTGCCGCGGCTGTTGGCCTATGTGGCCAAATTCGAGAGCAACGAGATGTTGCTGATCACCGTGCTGGGCCTGTGTTTCGGGTTCTGCCTGCTGGTGGTGAAGCTGGAATACAGCATGGTCCTGGGCGCCTTCCTGATTGGCGCAATCATGGCCGAGTCGCGCCAGTTGCTGAAGATCGAGCAACTGATCGAGCCCGTACGCGACCTGTTCAGCGCCATTTTCTTTGTCGCCATCGGCCTGATGATCGACCCTCAGGTACTGATCGACTACGCCTGGCCGATCGTGGTCATCACCTTGGCCGTGGTGCTGGGCAAGATGCTGTCCTGTGGCATGGGGGCGTTCATCGCGGGCAATGATGGCCGCACTTCGCTGCGTGTCGGCATGGGGCTTTCCCAGATCGGCGAGTTCTCGTTCATCATCGCCGCGCTGGGCATGACCCTGCAGGTCACCAGTGATTTCCTCTATCCGGTGGCTGTGGCTGTTTCGGCAATCACCACACTGCTGACGCCTTATCTGATCCGCGCGGCCGACCCCCTGTCGTTGAAGCTGGGCAAGGTGGTGCCAAGCCGTCTGGCGCGTGTGCTGTCGCTGTATGGCGAGTGGCTGCGCAACATCCAGCCGCAGGGTGAGGGGGCCATGCTGGCGGCAATGATCCGGCGCATCCTGTTGCAGGTTGGCGTGAATCTGGCGCTG
Source organism: Pseudomonas sp. E1MeOHC2 (assembly GCF_058745025.1). Lineage (NCBI taxonomy): Bacteria > Pseudomonadati > Pseudomonadota > Gammaproteobacteria > Pseudomonadales > Pseudomonadaceae > Pseudomonas > Pseudomonas sp. E1MeOHC2. The sequence goes on along the minus strand of NZ_CP196675.1, from coordinate 2,350,872 downwards.
GTGATCGCCATCTTCTTCAGCGGTGGTTACTTCGCTGGGCGCATTGGCAACTGGCTCAGTGAGTGGGTCACCGATGTCAGCCAGCAGAAGGCTGTGATCTGGGGGGCGGCACTGCTGCTGTCACTGCCGTTCCTGATTGCGGCGTATCGCAAGCTCAAGGCGCTGTCGATGCTGCTGGCGGAAATGGGCGTGAAGCCTGAAATGGCGGGGCGTCACACCCAGCGTGTGCGCCGAGTGATTGCCGAGGTGATCCCGCTGCTGTCGCTGCTGGTGATCTTCCTGCTGCTGTCGGCGCTGTCGGCGAGCATCCTGCCCACCAGTGAGCTGCTATTGGTGATTGCAGTGGTGGCGGCGGTGGTGGTGGCTGTGCTGTGGCGATGGTTCATCCGCGTGCATACACGCATGCAGATTGCCTTGCTGGAGACGTTGGAGAACAGCCGCGAGAACACGCACTGAGGAGGTAATGCCTCCTGCGCAAGATTTCACCGTCGTCCGAGGGGATGGAGCGGTAGCGATGTCGCCAGGCGCAGAAAGCCTGGCGATTTTAATCGCATTAATGGCTTTGAGCCATTATTTTACCTGTCGATATTTTGCAGCTTTGTAGGAACGATCAGCTTTCCAGCCAGACGTCCCGCGCCCAGTGCCATACCGATTCCCAGCTGTCTTCACCGACGATTTCATCTTCGGCATCCCACAGCACTACCGTGCCGTCTTCCTCGACGCAGTAATAATTATCACCGTCCTGGCAAATCGGGATGAGGTCGCGTGGCACGCCGGCATCCCAGGCATTGGATGCTACGTCCGGCAGGTAGGTATGCGATTGCGGGTCGGTGATCGTGACAGGTTCCAGGGAGCCGTAGACCACATCACTGACGGTCAGCAGGAACTCCTTGAACACGAAGGGAATGTTGATGAACAGCTGTTCTTCCACTTCTACCAGCTGATCTTCATCGGGAAGCTCCAAGGGTACCGGTACCGGCTCATTGGCTTCACGGAGTTGTTCGATCACTTCTTCCACGGTTCACTTCCTCTGACCTTGATGACAACGCTGCGCGTTATACCCTAGTAGGGCACTGTGGCAAAAGCAAAAACCCCGGGACAGAGCCCGGGGTTTTTTGTGCAGCGCGTGTTGGTTAACCGTTTTGACGGATACCGGCGACCAGCCAAGGCTGATTCTCGCCCTGGGCGCGAACCATGTGCCAGCTTTCGCTGAACACTTCGCCCTGGTCGAAGCGCGAAGTCTTCGACACGCCACGGAAGGTCAGGGTGGCGTCGGTGCGGTCGGCGCGATCATCGACGCCGTCCAGCTGCACTTCGAGGTTGTCGATGTAGGTGGCTTGGAAGCCATCACCCAACTCGGCGCGCTCGCGCTTGAGGAACTCGAGCATTTGCGGCGTGACGAACTCGGCGATCTTGTCCATCTCGTTGGCATCCCAGTGCTGCTGCAGCGACTGGAAGTGGCTTTGCGCGGCGGCCAGGAAGCTCTTCTCGTTGAACCAGGCCGGTGCGTTGATCACCGGAGCGGCAGCGGCGGCAGGCGCGGCCGAGCCACCGAATACCGACGGCTGGGCAGGCTGGCCGTGCGCTTCGCGCTGGAACGGCGCGTGGCCAGGTGCGGCCATTTGCGGCTGCTGTTGGCGGCGACGCGCGGCGATGAAGCGGAACACCAGGAACGCGATCAGGCCCATGATCAGGAAGTCCATGATCTGCATGCCCTGGAAGCCATCACCCATGAACATGGAGGCCAGCAGGCCACCGGCGGCGAGGCCGGCCAGTGGGCCCAGCCAGCGCGAAGCACCGCTGGCGGCGGCCGGCGCGCGGCCAGGCGCGGTTGGCGCGGCGGCAGGCGTGGCTGGCGTGGCCTGGCGGGTCTGGTGAATAGGCGCGGAGCCCGAGCTCTTGCCGCCGCCGAAACGCTTGGCGCTGGCGTCCAGGCTCAGCGTCAAGCCGACGCAGAGCGCCAGTGCGATGCTAAGAAAACGTTGCATAAGTGGGATATCCCCTGTTGTGGATTGCACGCGCGCCATGGTGCACAGGTTCCCGGGCACATGACCAGCGACATAATGTTTCGAGCTTTTGCCTGAATGTTACAAGCCTATGCCTATAGGGCTTCGAGCTTGGCGTACCCCAGCATCAGCCACTTGCTGCCTTCGGCAAAGTTCACCTGCACCCGTGCCTGGGCACCAGACCCCTCGAAGTTGAGGATCACCCCCTCGCCGAACACCGCATGCTGCACTCGCTGGCCGAGGTTGAAGGCGGTCTGCGGAATATTGGCATTGGCGAACAGGTTGCTGGTGGTGGCCTTCGCCCCGCCGAACGGCCGGCTGACGCTGTTGGACAAGCGCACTTCCTGAACCAGGCCTGCCGGAATCTCGCGTACGAAACGTGACACTTTATTGTAGGTTTCGCTGCCATACAGGCGACGTGTCTCGGCATAGGTCATGACCAGCTGGCGCATGGCACGGGTAATGCCCACGTAAGCCAGGCGACGTTCCTCTTCAAGGCGGCCAGGCTCTTCCAGGCTCATCTTGTGCGGGAACAGCCCTTCTTCCATGCCCACCAGGAACACATAGGGGAACTCCAGGCCTTTGGCGCTGTGCAAGGTCATCAGCTGAATGCTGTCTTCATGCTCGTCGGCCTGGGTGTCGCCCGCCTCAAGCGAGGCGTGGCCAAGGAAGGCCGAGAGCGGCGAGAGTTCGGCGTCTTCGTCGCTGGCCTCGAAGTTGCGCGCTGCGCTGACCAGTTCCTCAAGGTTTTCCACCCGTGCCTGGCCCTTCTCACCCTTTTCTTCCTGGTGATAAATGATCAGGCCGGACTGCTCGATGGTGGTCTGGGTCATGGTATGCAGCGGCATGTCCACAACCTTGGCGGCCAAGCCCTCGATCAGTTCGATGAAGGCACCCAGCGCGCTGGCGGCACGGCCCTTGAGGGCTTTGGCGGCGAGCAGCTGGCACATGGCTTCCCACATCGACAGCTGGCTGTGGCGGGCGTGATCGCGAATGGCTTCGACGGTTTTTTCGCCGATACCGCGCGGCGGTACGTTGATTACCCGCTCCAGCGCCGCATCGTTGCCACGGCCTTCGAGCAGGCGCAGGTAAGCCATGGCGTTCTTGATTTCGGCACGTTCGAAGAAGCGCTGGCCGCCATAGATGCGGTACGGAATGCGTTCGCGCAGCAGGGCCTCTTCCAGTACCCGCGATTGGGCGTTGGAGCGGTACAGGATGGCGATTTCGTTACGCGCATTGCCTTGCTTGATCAGGCTCTCGATGGTTTCCACCACGTAGCGCGCTTCATCGTGTTCGTTGTAGGCCGCGTACAGGGTCAGGGGCTCGCCTTCGCCCATGTCGGTCCACAATTCTTTGCCCAGGCGCCCGCTGTTGTTGGCGATCAGGGCGTTGGCCGCCTTGAGGATGCCACCGGTGGAGCGGTAGTTCTGCTCCAGGCGGATCATCTCGGCGTCGGGGAAGTCGGCCGTGTACTGGTGGATGTTCTCGATCTTGGCGCCGCGCCAGCCGTAGATCGACTGGTCGTCATCACCCACCGCCATCAGGCTGTCGCCGCCACGTGCGAGCAGGCGCAACCAGGCGTACTGCACGGCGTTGGTGTCCTGGAACTCGTCCACCAGCACGTGGCGGAAGCGCCGCTGGTAATGCTCCAGCAGGCCAGGGTGATCGCGCCACAGGTCGAGGGCGCGCAGCAGCAGTTCGGAGAAGTCGATGACCCCGGCGCGCTCACAGGCCTGTTCGTAAGCGGTATAGACGTCGCGCATGGTCGCCAGGAACAGGTCACCCCCGGCCTGGATATGCTGAGGGCGCAGGCCTTCGTCTTTCTGGCCGTTGATGAACCATTGTGCCTGGCGTGCCGGCCACTTCTGCTCATCCAGGCCGAGCTCGCGCATCACCCGCTTGATCAGGCGCTGCTGGTCGTCGCTGTCGAGAATCTGGAAGTTCTGCACCAGCCGGGCTTCCTGCCAGTGCGCGCGCAGCAGGCGGTGGGCCAGGCCGTGGAACGTGCCCACCCACATGCCCGCCGGGTTTATCTCCAGCAGCTGCTCGATCCGCTGGCGCATTTCTGCCGCGGCCTTGTTGGTGAAGGTCACCGACAAGATCGAGTGCGGCGATGCCTGCTCGACCTGGATCAGCCAGGCGATGCGGTGCACCAGCACGCGGGTTTTACCGGAACCGGCGCCGGCAAGCACCAGTTGGCGCCCGCGCGAGGCGGCTACGGCCTGGCGTTGGGCGTCATTGAGAGAGTTCAGCAGGAGGGAGAGGTCGTCTGTGCGCATCGGGCCATTCTAGGGCCGCGCAGGGGGGAGGGGCAAACGCCGCTTGGCAAAATACCACTCGACGGGGCTACAGCGCAGGGTGCTGAAGCCACCTGGTGCCCTGGAGCAGCCGGGCGGCTCGGGTGTTACTCGATGGTCACGATCATCAGGCGGCCTTCGCAGCCCTGGATCTCCAGCATTTTCCAAGAGGTTGCACCCGGTCGCTCAAAGACAACAGGTCGCTGCGCCTCGACCGCTAGGTTTGGCCCCTCATGCTGAACCAGATCCAGTGTAAGTACTTCCCAACCGCCTTTATGCCTGATTTTGGGTTGGGTGAGCACAGGCTCCAGGCCTGGGTGGGCAACCGTTACTGTTCCGAATACCCGAAAGCATTCTTTGCCAGGCCGTGTATCGTTGATGGCGGTAAAGCTATTGATGTCGATAGTCATGGTTCGAGACCTCTGTTGTAGAGTGGGTGCCTTGCGGCGTGAACCACTCTGGTCTCTGGAGGGCAGGACAGGGAGCGGGAAAACCTTCAGCTGTGCCAAGCCCTACCTTGATGCGCCAGCAGGCTGTTGGCCTGCTCCGGCCCGTTGCTGCCGGCAGCGTAGGGGCGCGGCGCCTGGAAGTGCTCTTCCCAGCCCTTGATGATCGGGTCGATCCAGGCCCAGGCCGCTTCGACCTCATCGCGGCGCATGAACAGCGTCGAGTCGCCCTCCAGCACGTCCAGCAGCAGGCGCTCATAGGCTTCCCAGCGGCGGGCCTGGCCGAATACCTGAGCCAGGTTCAAGTCCAGGTCGACTGGCTCCAGGCGCATGCCCTTGCCTGGGCTTTTGGTCATCATGCGCAGGCTGATGCGTTCTTCAGGCTGCAACTGGATCAGCAACTGGTTGACCTGGCCGCCGTTGAACAGCTCGTGGGGCACCGGCTTGAACTGGATGACGATCTGCGACGAGCGTCGCGCCATGCGTTTGCCGGTGCGCAGGTAAAAGGGCACGCCGGCCCAGCGCCAATTGTCGATCTGGGCCTGCACGGCGACGAAGGTCTCGGTGTCGCTGTCGTTGTCCACGTCTTTTTCGAAGTAGTACGCCGGCACTTCCTGACCACCGATGCGTCCGGCGCCATACTGGCCGCGCACGGTCTTGTCCTGCACGTCCTGGCCGGCAATGGGCTTGAGGGCACGCAGAATCTTCACTTTCTCGTCCCGCACGGCTTCGGCCTCGAACTGCGCCGGCGGCTCCATGGCCACCAGGCACAGCAGCTGCAGCAGGTGGTTCTGCAACATGTCGCGGGTCGCGCCGGCGCGGTCATAGTAGCCTCCGCGGTTCTCTACACCCAGGGTTTCGCAGACGCTGATCTGCACGTGGTCGACCTGGCTGTTGCGCCATACCGGCTCCAGCAGGGCGTTGGCGAAGCGCAGGGCCATCAGGTTCTGCACGGTCTCCTTGCCCAGGTAGTGGTCGATACGGAACACCTGGGCTTCCTCGAACACCGCACCAATTGCCTCGTTGATGGCGGTGGCGGATGCCAGTGAATGGCCGATGGGCTTTTCCAGCACGATGCGGGCTTCGGGGTCGGCCAGGCCTGCGATGCGCAGGTGGTTGGCGATGGGCACGAACAGGTTGGGGGCGGTGGCCAGGTAGAAGACCCGGGTCAGCCCGCCGGGCTCGCCCAGGTAGCGCGCCAGGCGGCCGAAATCGGCACTCTGCGCGGCGTCCATGGCGAAGTAGTCGAGCCGGGCGGAGAACCGCTGCCAGACCTCTTCGTCGAAGTCGTTACGCGCGATCTGCGCCCGACAGTGGCGCTCGGCGAGCTTCAGGTAGTCGTTACGCGGCAGGTTGCGCCGCGCCAGGGCAATGATCCGCACGGCGTTGTTCAGACGACCCTCGCGAAACAGGTGGTAGAGCGCCGGAAGCAATTTGTGCAGGGCCAGATCGCCGGTGCCACCGAAGACCAGAATGTCGCAAGGAATAGTCAAACCACCACGCTCCACGTTCGTTTAACTGGGCGGGTTGGCGCCCATGTAGTATAACTACAAGAAAGCTACATCCCGGCAAGCCGATCATAACCGAGTCCAGCCCGTGAATCTGTTGCAACATATCGCCCAATCGCGCCACCTGCTGCGCAAATCGGAACTGAAAGTGGCCGACCACGTGCTGCTAGACCCGGCTGCCGTCATGCACAGCTCGATGGCCGACCTGGCGCACAACGTGGGTATCAGTGAACCGACCATCGTGCGTTTTTGCCGGGCGATCGGCTGTTCAGGCTTCCAGGACCTCAAGCTGAAACTGGCACAGAGCCTGGCCGCCGGGGCCAGTTTTGGCCAGTTCGCGATCCATGAAGACGATTCGGTAGCCGATTACAGCCTGAAGATCTTCGACACCACGTTGCACACGCTGATGGAAGTGCGCGAGCACCTCGATCCTCACGCGCTGCAGCAGGCGGTGAGCGCGATGGCCCAGGCGCAGCGCGTGGAGTTCTATGGCTTTGGCGCGTCCGGCGCGGTGGCTGCCGATGCCCAGCACAAGTTCTTCCGGCTGTTGCTCAGCGCGGCGGCTTATTCCGACCCGCACATGCAAGCCATGTCGGCGGTCACGTTGAAGCCGGGCGATGTTGCGGTCTGTATTTCCCAATCGGGCCGTTCCAAAGACCTGCTGATCACCGCCAACCTCGTGCGTGAGAGTGGTGCCAACCTCATCACCCTGTGCCCGAGCGCCACCCCATTGGCGGAGCTTTCGACCGTCAACCTGGCGATCGATGTGCATGAAGATACCGAGATCTATACCCCGCTGACCTCCCGTATCGCGCACCTGGTGGTGATCGATGTGCTGGCCATGGGCGTTGCCATGGCGCGTGGGCCGAGCCTGGTCAACCACCTCAAGAGCGTGAAACGCAGCTTGCGTAGCCTGCGCTTGTCGCCAAAATCGATCAAGGCTACCGACGACTGAAGCGTCCTGTCGGCGATTGGGCGGCTACAAGCGGCCAAAATTCATGATTTTGTAACCGCCCCAACGCAAAACCGTAAACCCTCGAAGCCAGTCTGAAACTCCCGCATCCTAACTGGGAGACAGGCAATGGCTCGTGACTTCGACGGTACGTACCAACCCAACGCCAAGGCTCGCAAGCAGCAGGAAAAGGATCAGCGCCGGATGGAGTACCGCCGCGCTATCGAAAGCTACTGCGACCAGCGCCAATTGCTCCGTGATTTGGTTGACTACCCTGAGCTACAAGAACTCACGGTGTGGCAGACCTCGGCAGCGACTTCCCCGAAAAACGCTCCACAATTGCGCTGATAAGCACACGTTCGCTGCGGATGAACGCTAAAAATGCCAGGGCCACCGGTGACTGCCGCTTGGCCTTGGCCTGTACCACACACCAGCTGCGGTACAGCGGCAGTTCCTCCACCGGCAACTCTTTCAGCACGCCCGTGGCCAGCTCCATGTTCAAGGCATGGCGGGTCAGCAGGGCGATGCCCAGGCCCGCGATCACGCACTCGCGCTGGGCATCGGCCGAGGCCACCTCAAGGGTCTGGGTGAAGTGCACGCGTTTGTCCTTGAAGTACTCCTCGCACGCCTTGCGCGTGCCCGAGCCTTGTTCGCGGACCAGCAGGGTATGAGGCTCAAGGTCCTGCAGGCGCAGGTGCTCCAGCTTGCACAGTGGGTGGTCCGGCGGGGCCACGGCGACGATCGGGTTGTTCAGAAACGGCAGAAACTCCAGGCCCATGTCCTGCGGGACCATGGACATGATGATCAGGTCGTCACGGTTGTCCGAAAGGCGCCGGATCGCCTGGGCGCGGTTGACCACCGTGAGCGTCAGGTTGACCTCCGGGTGTCGCTGCTTGAAGGCGGCGAACAGGTGTGGCACGAAGTACTTGGCACTGGATTCGATCGCCAGCTTCAGCTGCCCTTGCAGTGAACCCTGCAGATCCGACAGCTGCATGTCGAGGCTTTCCAGCCGACCGAAGATATCGCGGCTGGCGCGTTGCAGCGCTTCGGCCGCTTCGGTCAGGTAGAGCTTCTTGCCGACGTACTCGAACAATGGCTGGCCGATCAGTTCTTCGAGCTGACGGATCTGTAGACTAACGGCGGGTTGCGTAAGCGCCATTTCCTCGGCCGCACGGCTGTACGAGCGCAAATCGCACACCTCGTTGAAGATCTGCAATTGGCGCAATGTCATACGCATCAAGGACTTACGCATTTTTATCCAGGCTCCGGCAAAACCTTGTTACGGCACTATAAGCTTTTGCTAATACTGCCCCTAACAAATATTGATTTTTGTTTATCGTCCTACAGCGCTAGGGTGAATGTGCGACTGGCCAGCAACGTCTGGTCACGCGCCGACCGGTAGAACCGGCTCGACTGTTCCTACGGCTTTGGGAAGACTCCAGTGATAAAAAAAATCCTGATCGCCAACCGAGGTGAAATCGCAGTTCGGATCGTGCGTGCCTGCGCCGAGATGGGCATTCGCTCGGTAGCGATCTATTCCGACGCCGACCGTCATGCGCTGCACGTAAAGCGCGCTGACGAGGCCCACAGCATCGGTGCCGAGCCGCTGGCCGGGTACCTGAACCCGCGCAAGCTGGTGAACCTCGCTGTCGAAACCGGTTGTGATGCCCTGCACCCGGGTTACGGTTTCTTGTCGGAAAACGCTGAACTGGCAGAGATCTGCGCCGAGCGCGGGATCAAGTTCATCGGCCCGGCTGCCGAAGTCATTCGTCGCATGGGCGACAAGACCGAAGCACGCCGCACCATGATCAAGGCCGGCGTCCCGGTGACGCCGGGCACCGAAGGCAACGTTGCCGATATCCATGAAGCCCTGAGTGAAGGTGACCGCATCGGTTATCCGGTCATGCTCAAGGCGACCTCCGGCGGTGGCGGCCGCGGCATTCGCCGTTGCAACAGCCGTGAAGAACTGGAACAGAATTTCCCCCGCGTGATCTCCGAGGCCACCAAGGCCTTCGGCTCGGCAGAAGTGTTTCTGGAAAAGTGCATCGTCAACCCCAAGCACATCGAGGCGCAGATCCTCGGTGACAGCTTCGGCAACGTGGTGCACCTGTTCGAGCGCGATTGCTCGATCCAGCGCCGCAACCAGAAGCTCATCGAAATCGCCCCGAGCCCTCAGCTGACCCCCGAGCAGCGCGCCTACATCGGCGACCTCGCGGTGCGTGCAGCCAAGGCTGTGGATTACGAGAACGCCGGTACCGTGGAGTTCCTGCTCGCCGATGGCGAGGTGTACTTCATGGAAATGAACACCCGGGTGCAGGTAGAACACACCATCACCGAAGAAATCACCGGTATCGACATCGTTCGTGAGCAGATCCGCATCGCTTCGGGCCTGCCGCTGTCGGTCAAGCAGGAAGACATCCAGCACCGCGGTTACGCGCTGCAGTTCCGGATCAACGCCGAAGACCCGAAAAACAACTTCCTGCCCAGCTTCGGCAAGATCACCCGTTACTACGCACCCGGCGGCCCAGGCGTGCGCACCGACACGGCGATCTACACCGGCTACACCATTCCGCCGTACTACGACTCCATGTGCCTGAAACTGGTGGTCTGGGCATTGACCTGGGAAGAAGCCATGGACCGCGGCCTGCGGGCCCTGGACGACATGCGCGTGCAGGGGGTGAAGACCACCGCCGCGTATTACCAGGAAATCCTGCGCAACCCGGAATTCCGTAGCGGCCAGTTCAACACCAGCTTCGTCGAAAGCCACCCAGAACTGACCAACTACTCGATCAAGCGCAAACCCGAAGAGCTGGCCCTGGCCATCGCCGCCGCCATCGCCGCCCACGCAGGCCTGTGAGGAAACTTATAATGTCCAAGAAAATCCACGTAACCGACACGATCCTGCGCGACGCTCACCAGTCCCTGCTGGCCACCCGCATGCGTACCGAAGACATGCTGCCGATCTGCGACAAGCTCGACAAAGTCGGCTACTGGTCGCTGGAAGTCTGGGGCGGTGCAACCTTTGATGCCTGTGTGCGCTTCCTCAAGGAAGACCCGTGGGAGCGCCTGCGCAAACTGCGCGCCGCGCTGCCCAACACGCGCCTGCAAATGCTGCTGCGCGGGCAGAACCTGCTGGGCTACCGCCATTACAGCGATGACGTGGTCAAAGCCTTTGTCGCCAAGGCCGCCGTCAACGGCATTGACGTGTTCCGCATCTTCGACGCCATGAACGATGTGCGTAACCTGCGCGTGGCCATTGAAGCGGTCAAGGCCGCCGGCAAGCACGCCCAGGGCACTATCGCCTACACCACCAGCCCTGTGCACACCATCGAAGCCTTCGTGAACCAGGCCAAGCAGATGGAAGCCATGGGTTGCGACTCGGTGGCGATCAAGGACATGGCCGGCCTGCTGACCCCGTATGCCACCGGCGAGCTGGTCAAGGCACTGAAGGCCGAGCAGTCGCTGCCGGTGTTCATCCACTCCCACGACACCGCCGGCCTGGCCGCCATGTGCCAGCTCAAGGCTGTGGAAAACGGCGCCGATCACATCGACACCGCGATCTCCAGCTTCGCCTGGGGCACCAGCCACCCAGGCACCGAGTCGATGGTCGCGGCCCTCAAGGGCAGCGAGTTCGACACCGGCCTGGACCTGGAGCTGCTGCAGGAAATCGGCCTGTACTTCTATGCCGTGCGCAAGAAGTACCACCAGTTCGAAAGCGAATTCACCGCAGTGGATACCCGGGTACAGGTCAACCAGGTACCCGGCGGCATGATTTCCAACTTGGCCAACCAGCTCAAGGAGCAGGGCGCCCTCAACCGCATGAGCGAAGTGCTGGCGGAAATCCCGCGTGTGCGTGAAGACCTCGGCTTCCCGCCGCTGGTGACCCCGACCTCGCAGATCGTCGGTACCCAGGCGTTCTTCAACGTGCTGGCAGGCGAACGTTACAAGACCATCACCAACGAGGTGAAGCTGTACCTGCAAGGCGGTTACGGCAAGGCCCCGGGTGTGGTCAACGAACAGCTGCGCCGTCAGGCCATCGGCAGCGAAGAAGTGATCGACGTGCGCCCGGCCGACCTGCTAAAGCCAGAAATGACCAAGCTGCGTAACGACATCGGCGCCCTGGCTCGTTGCGAAGAAGACGTGCTGACCTTCGCCATGTTCCCAGACATCGGGCGCAAGTTCCTCGAAGAGCGCGAAGCCGGCACCCTGACCCCGGAAGCCCTGTTGCCGATCCCGGAAGCCGGCGCGATTGCCGCACCTGGCGGCGAAGGTGTGCCGACCGAGTTCGTCATCGACGTGCACGGCGAAACCTACCGCGTCGACATCACCGGTGTGGGCGTGAAGGCTGAGGGCAAGCGCCACTTCTACCTGTCGATCGACGGCATGCCAGAAGAAGTGGTGTTCGAACCGCTCAACGAGTTTGTTGGCGGCGGCGGCAGCAAGCGCAAGCAGGCCACCGACCCAGGCCATGTCAGCACCACCATGCCAGGCAACATCGTCGATGTGCTGGTCAAGGAAGGCGACATGGTCAAAGCCGGCCAGGCCGTGCTGATCACCGAAGCCATGAAGATGGAGACCGAAGTGCAGGCGGATATCGCCGGCAAGGTCGTGGCCATCCACGTGGCCAAGGGCGATCGCGTGACGCCGGGCGAGATCCTGATCGAGATCGAAGGTTGATAGAAACCTTCATCTAAAAAACGGTTTACCTCTGGGGAGCGGATGCTCCCCTTTTTTATGCATTAAATTGCATATTCCGAGCGCTAAGCGTTGAAAATATGCAATTTAATGCATATTTTTTGAGTTTCGAGATGAAGAATATGCACTATATTGCAGCGCCCATGGTGTTGGATGCCGAAGGTGTCACCCGCACGACCAAATGGTCAACCGATATTGAGCGTGCTGGAGAAGTCGACTGGCGCAAGGCGTGTGAGAGCCTGTCGCCACTGATCAGACCCGAGCAGGCGTTCGAACAATTGCGCCAGGATGCGGTGCTGCTGCTGGCGCTTCCAGATCTGCTCCGTGAATCAGGCTTGCCGGAGGTGGTGATGAATCATCCTGCTGTCGCGCTAAGACAGCTTGAGCAACGGATGAACGCGTGGGGCCTGCTATGAGCCTGTCCCCCGAACAACGAGCCAAAGTCATCGATGATGTGCAGCAATGGATCGCTGACGGCACATGCGATATGGGTACGGCAGTGCGGCATTTGCGCGTGACCGTGGCAGGCCTTCAACAGTCCCAGTTTGCTCGTATGTGCAAGGTATCCTTACGCACGCTTATCCAGATCGAGCGGGGCGAGGGGAACCCTACCCTCAAGTCAATGAATGCCGTACTGCGCCCGTTTGGTCTTCAGATAGGTGTGGTCAGGCGCCAGCGTCAGATCACCTGACCCCGGCTTCACTGTTGATAGCCCTTGCCAAAATGCCGCTCCAGCTTGGCCTGTACCAGCTCCAGCAGAATCGACAGCACCCAGTAGATCACCGCTGCGGTCGTCAGCATCTCCAGATAGCGGTAGCTGGAACGGCCATAGGACTGGGCCAGGAACATCACTTCCCACACGCCCATCACCGAAATCAGCGACGAGTCCTTGAGCATCGAAATGAACTGGTTGGCGCTTGGCGGGATGATGGTGCGCATGGCTTGCGGCAGTGTGACGTGCCAGAAGATTTGCGCAGGGCCGAGGCCCAGTGCCATCGCCGCCTGGCGTTGCCCGGGCGCCACGCCAAGAATGCCAGCACGGAAGATTTCGCTGAGGTAGGCGCCATAGTTCAGCGACAGGGCGATGATGCCGGCGCTGATGGCCCCAGGGACCACGCCCAGTTGCGGCAAGCCCAGGTAGATCAGCAGGATCTGGATCAGCAGCGGAGTACCACGGAAAAACGACGTGTAGAAGCTGGCGATGCCCAGCAGCACCGCGCTGCTCGACAGGCGTGCCAACGCGGCGGCGAAGCCCAGTGCTACCGAAACGACAATTGAGCACAGGCACAGGAACAAGGTCAGTGCCGCGCCTTGCAAAAAGCCATTCGGCCCCAGCTTGAACCCAGCCAGGTAGGGGAATTTCTCGACAATGATCGAAAACTTCAGGTCAAAGCTGAGGAAAAACGCGGCAAACAGCACAAACAGCCCCACCCAGGTCAGGTAGAGGCGTGTGCGGAAACCGAACAGCTGGGCGCCCGTGGTTTTGACGGCGGGACGAGGGGCAGGTTGATGAGCACTCATTTACTGATATCGGCGCCGATCCATTTCTGTGACAGCTTGGCCAATGTACCGTCGGCCTTGAGCTCGGCGAATACCTGGCGCAGTTTTGCATCCCACTCAGGGTCGCCTTTTTCGATGGCCACCGAGTTGGGTTCTTCATACAGCGGCGCGCCGGCCAGTTTGAAACGTTTGTCCTGGTCCAGACGGGGTTGGGCGGTGACCAGGTTGGTCAGGATCGCGTCCAGGCGCACGCCTGCACCCAGGCCCAGGTCCTGGAAGGCGACGTTATCGGTGTCATAGGGCGCGATTTGCACCATTTCGAAGGGGTAATCGATCTTTTTGTCTTCGTCGCCTTCGATGACCAGGTTCTTGTTCAGGTAGCTCTCGTAGCTCGATGCGCTGGTCAAGCCGACCTTGAGGCCGTCGAGGTCTTTGGCTGAGTGAATACGATCATCCTTGGCGTTGACCACGATCACCGCAGGCGAGGCGTAGTACTCGACCGGGAAATCAAACACCTCGGCGCGCGCCTTGCTCGGCGTCATGGAGCACACACAAAGGTCGTAACGGCCGCTCCAGCGCCCCGCTGCGATCACATCCCAGGACGGCGTCTCCAGGCGCAGCTTGACGCCCAGCTTGTCGGCGACTGCCTTGGCCACATCCACGTCAAAGCCATCGAGCTGGTTCTGCTCGTTCAGGAACGAGAACGGCGGGTAGCTTTCCATCAGCACGTTGACCACTTCATTGCGCGCTTGTACTCGGTCCAGCGTGGCGCCTGCGAGGGCTTGAGTGGTGGCACACAGGGCGATAAGGCCGGTGCCGAGCAAGGGAAGCAAGCGCATGGAGGTACCTGAAAAAGTTGTTGGACAATCGGTGTCAGGTATTTAATAGTTATAACAAGTTACGTACTAATGAATTTTATTCATAAACATATAAGTGATAGTCATATGGGCGAACAATCGCTGGTAATTCTGGATGGCGGTATGGGGCGAGAGCTGCAGCGTCGTGGTGCGCCGTTTCGGCAGCCCGAATGGTCAGCGTTGGCATTGAGCGAAGCGCCTGAAGCCGTGCTGGCAGTCCATGCGGCCTACATCGAGGCCGGGGCCCAGGTCATCACCAGCAACAGCTACGCGGTGGTGCCTTTCCATATTGGGGAGGAGCGGTTCGCCAAAGAAGGACGCGCATTGGCCGCAACGGCGGGGCAATTGGCCCGTGCCGCAGCCGATGCGGCTGCCGTACCTGTTCGCGTGGCCGGCTCGCTGCCACCGTTGTTCGGCTCCTATCGCCCGGACCTGTATCAGCCGCAGCGCGTCGCCGAAGTGCTGACCCCCTTGCTGGCTGGCCTGTCGCCCTACGTGGACCTTTGGTTGGCAGAAACCCAAAGCTCGATCGAGGAAGTCCGGGCCATTAGCGCGCAACTGCCGCAGGACGGTAGACCGTTCTGGGTATCGTTCACACTGCAGGACGAAGGTGCCATCGACGTGCCTCGGCTGCGTTCCGGGCAAACGGTCGCCGAGGCGGCCGAAGCGATTGCTGGGCTGGGTGTCAGTACACTGTTGTTCAACTGCAGCCAGCCCGAGGTGATCGGCGCGGCGTTGGATGTGGCGCGTGAGACGTTCGAGCGCCTGGGCGTGGAGATCGCCATCGGCGCCTATGCCAATGCCTTCCCGCCGCAGCCCAAGGACGCCACTGCCAACGATGGCCTCGATGAGCTGCGCGAAGACCTCGACCCACCGGGCTACCTGAGCTGGGCCAGCAACTGGCGGCAACGTGGCGCGAGCCTGCTCGGTGGTTGCTGTGGTATCGGCCCGGAGCATATCGCAGAGCTCAGGGCCAACCTGGCCTGATCAGGCGTTGCGGCAGGCTTCCAGCGCCCTGACTTGCCCCTCAGGGCGCTGGTTGTCGGCACTCAACCAGCGCTCGAACCCCGCCGCCACCTGTGGCCACTCATCATCGGTAATCGAATACCACGCGGTATCCCGGTTGTGGTCCTTGACCACCAGGTGCTTGCGGAAAACGCCTTCGTAGACAAAGCCAAAGCGCTCTGCCGCACGCTTGGAGCGGGCGTTGGCGTTGTTGCACTTCCATTCCAGGCGGCGATTGCCCAGCTCGAAACCCAGTTTGCCTAGCAAGTACACCGCCTCGGTCCCCTTTGGCGTGCGCTGCATGGCGGCGCCGAAGGCGATGTGGCCGATCTCGATGCGGCCATGGTCGGGCACGATCGACATCAGGCTGAGAATGCCCTGAGCCTGGCCGGTGGGGCGGTCGATAACGGTATAGAACAAGGGGTCCGCGCTGGCGGCATTGCCTTGCAGCCAACGGTCGAAAGCGCCCCGCTCGGGGAATGGGCCATAAGGCAGGTAATCCCACAGAACCGGGTCGGAATCCGGGCCCTGCAGCACCTCCCAGAGATTGTCGCCATGCCGTGCCGGGTCGAGTGGCTCCAGGCGAATGAAGCGGCCCTCGATGGGGCCTGGCGTGGGCGCCTTGGCGGGTTTCCAGTTCAGTACGTCAGTCATGGCGTGCCTACACCCCTTTGCGAAATTGAATGAAGCCCGACCGCTCGGCAACCTGCTGGTACAGGCTGATGGCGGTGGCGTTGGTTTCGTGGGTCAGCCAGTGCACCTTGGTGCAGCCGGCTGCCTTGGCGGTGGCGTAGACCTGTTCGATCAGTTGGCGACCGATGCCCAGGCCGCGCTGTGTGTTATCCACATAGAGGTCCTGCAGGTAACACGCGTTCTCGATGCTCCAGTTGGAACGATGATAGATCCAGTTGACCATGCCGACCGCCTTGCCATCGACCCAGGCCAGGGCGGAGTGGGTGGGCTCGTTGGCGTCCAGCAGGCGCTGCCAGGTGCTGGTGCTGACGGCTTCGGTCAATTCGGACTCATAGAAGCGCAAGTAAGCCTGCCACAGGGCTAGCCAGGCTGAATGGTCGTTGGCGCTGACGGGGCGCAGAGTGACGCTGGACATGGGGCTTTTCCTTCAGAGTTGGCGCATGTGCGCCGCGAGTTGGTTGTCCTGGTGGTCGGTGCTGTCGCTCAGGCCTTCACGCACCCCAGCGATGTCTTCGGCCGAACGGTTCTGGCTGAGTTTGCGTGCCCCTTGCAGGCGTGTGATCGGCATGCGAATACCGACAATGGCGCGGAGCATGCCTTCAAGGTAGTCGCGGGGGGCGTCGGAGGCTTTCCAGGGCTCACTGCGGCCCTGCTCGTGACGGTCGGTCAGGCGGCTGACGATTTGCAGCAGGGGTTCGGCCTCGTGGATGACTTCGACCGCGCCGTAGGCGTGCACTGCCAGGTAGTTCCAGGTGGGGACCACCTTGGGGTTTTCGGCCTTGCTGGGGTAGTAGCTTGGGCTGACATAGGCGTCGGCACCGGGGAACACCAGCAGCGCTTCAGCGCCTTGCTGCAGGTCTTGCCACTGAGTGTTCGCCCGGGCCAGGTGCGCATAGACCGTGCCAGACACGCCTTCTTGAGTGTCGATGAGGACGGGCAGATGGGTCGCCAGCAGGCCGTGTTCACCGTGGCTGATCAGCACGGCGAGGCGGGTATCGGCCATGTGCTGGTGCAGGCGCTCAAGGTCGTGTTCCTGGTGGGGCTTGCTGTTGTACATGGCGGGTTCCTTGTTGAATGGCTCCATCCTAGGCAGGCTATTGGTTCGGTGTAAGATCCATTTATGACTGATTTGATAGGTCCAATACGGTGAACAAGCGCCCCTTCAATTTGCCCTTCGACCCTGCGGGTATCGTGCTTGACCGCCGGCGCGGGCTCAGCCAGCAGCTTTATCAGGCCCTGCGTGCTCGGGTACTGGATGGGCGCCTGAGCAGCGGTACGCGCTTACCGGCCAGCCGCGACTTGGCGGCGATACTCGCGTTGTCGCGCAACAGCGTGGTGCGTGCCTACGACCAGTTGTATGCCGAGGGGTACATCGAAAGCCGGGTGGGGGACGGCACCTATGTCACCCAGCTCAATAAACTATCCACACAACTATCCACAGGGTTATCCCTGGGGTTATCAACAAGGTTATCCACATTTTCTTCAGAAAAGACTGAGGATTTATCCAGCTGTGAGCGATCCAGTGAACCGTTGGAGCGTCTGAAAAGTAACCATTTGCCCCCACCTAGAAGCGGCGCGCCACGCGCATTCAGGGTCGGCATCCCCGCCTTCGATTTGTTCCCATTTGACGTGTGGGCCAAGCTGCAAGCGGGTTTCTGGCGTAACCCGGACCCTGCACAGCTGGGTTATGGTGACCCCGCAGGTGAGCTTCAGCTGCGGGAGCTGATTGCGGCCTACCTGCGTCGTTCGCGGGGCCTTTCGTGCACGGCTGAACAAATTGTGATCACCAGTGGTGCACAGCAGGCCATCAGCCTTTGTGCACAGTTGCTGTTGCAGCCTGGCGATGGCGTAGCTGTGGAAAACCCGGGTTACCGGGCTGCCGGGCATACCTTCGCGGTGGCGGGGGGCAAGGTGGTGGGCGTGCCGGTGGATGAAGAGGGCATGGACTGCCAGCGGCTCGTGCAATTGGCGGATTGCCGCCTGGCCTACGTGACGCCGGCTCACCAGTACCCGACCGGGGTCACCATGAGCCTGGCACGGCGCCTGGCATTGCTGGCCTGGGCCGAGCGCAGCGATGGCTGGATCATTGAAGACGATTACGACGGCGAGTACCGCTACAGCGGTGCGCCATTGGCACCGCTGGCGGCACTGGATCGGCAGGGGCGGGTGCTGTACGTCGGCACGTTCGGCAAGATTGCCTTTCCCGCATTACGTCTGGGCTACCTGGTGCTGCCTGCGCGTCTGGTGCAGGCGTTCAGCCAGGGGCGAGCGCTGGCCATGCGGCATTCGGAGGTGAGCAGCCAGTGCGTGATGGCCGAGTTCATGGCCCAGGGGCATTTCCAGCGCCACATCCGGCGTATGCGCCGGGCTGCGTTGAGCCGACGCAATGTGCTCAAGGCGGGTTGGCCGATGGATGTGCCGGGGTTGGGCGGCATGCCGGAAGTCGCGGCCGGGCTGCATGTGAAGGTCGATGTGGATAACTTTGCGCGAGAGCAAGCGCTGGTCGCCAGGGCCGAAGCGGTTGGGGTGGAGGTGAATCCGCTGAGTGGTTACTGGTGGGAGGACAGCGAGGTGCCTGTGGATAACCGCGCAGGGCTGGTACTGGGCTTCGCGGCGGTGCCAGAGGCGGACATTGCCAGTGCACTGATGCGGTTGCGCAATGCCTGGCGCAAATGAATGGGGCTGCAACGCAGCCCCCTTCTAGCTCAGGTGCCGGACTTGATCCGCGTCCAGGCCCGCGTCCTTGCCCGTTCGGCATCGCGCGGCAACGGCTTGAGGGTATACAGCTTGGCCATCGCCTCGGCGGTCGGATACAGGTTGGGGTTATTGCGAATCGCCGGGCTCACCTTGTCGGTCGCGTCTTTGTTCGGGTTCGGGTACCCGACAAAGTCGCTGATCGGCGCAATCACCTCGGGGCGCAGCAGATAGTTGATAAAGGTGTGGGCATCTTCCGGGTTGGCGGCGTTTTTCGGAATCGCCAGCATGTCGAACCAGATCGGCGCACCTTCCTTGGGCAGGCGCATGTCCACCACCACGCCATTGTTCGCATCGCGGGCCCGGTTGGCCGCCTGCGAGAAGCTGCCGCTGTAGCCCACTGCCACGCAGATGTCACCGTTGGCGATGTCGGCCATGTACTTGGAGGAATGGAAGTACGTGACGTGCGGGCGGATCTTCAGCAGCAGGTCCTCGGCCTTTTTGTAGTCGGCCGGCTTCTCGCTGTTAGGCGGCAAGCCGAGGTATTGCAGGGCCAGCGGCAGAATCTCGGAAGGCGAATCGAGCAGGGCGACGCCACACTGCTTGAGCTTGGCGATGTTCTCTTCCTTGAAGATCAGGTCCCAGCTGTCCACAGGCGCGTTTTCACCCAGTGCAGCCTTGACCTTGGCGGGGTTGAAGCCGATCAGCACGGTACCGTACATGTAGGGCACGGCAAACTTGTTGCCTGGGTCGTTGGCCTCGATCAGCTTCATCAGGGCGGGGTCCAGATGCTGCCAGTTCGGCAGCTTGCTGCGGTCCAGTGGCTGGAACACGCCAGCTTCGATCTGCTTGGCAAGAAACACGTTGGACGGCACCACCACGTCATAGCCGGAGTTGCCGGTCAGCAGTTTGGCTTCCAGTGCCTCGTTGGTATCGAAAATGTCGTAGATCAGCTTTACGCCGCTGTCTTTCTGGAAGTCGACCAAGGTTTGTGGGGTGATGTAGTCGAACCAGTTGTAGACCCGCAAGGTACCTTGTGCGGCCTGGGCCTGCAGGGCACCCGTGCACAGGGTGGCAGCGATTAAGGGGGCGAGCAGACGCTTGAGTCGGGCCATTACCGGGCTCCTGGCTGGGCGCGCTGGAAGCCTTCCAGCACATTGACCGCGTTGATGCCGATTTCTTCCACAGCGTAGCCGCCTTCCATCACGAACAGGGTCGGTTTGCCGAGCTGGGCGATGCGTTTGCCCATTTCCAGGTAGTCCGGGCTGTCCAGCTTGAACTGGGAGATTGGGTCGTCCTTGAAGGTGTCCACGCCGAGTGAGATCACCAGCACATCGGCGTCGTAGTCGGCGATTCGCTGGCAGGCGTCTTCCAGTGCGGCGCTCCAGGCTGCCCAGTCACTGCCGGCTGGCAACGGATAGTTGATGTTGCAGCCTTCACCTGCCCCTTCGCCCGTCTCGTCGGCATAGCCGAGGAAGAACGGGAACTCGGCCTGCGGGTCGCCGTGAATCGAGGCGAAGAACACATCGTTGCGGCTGTAGAAGATGTCTTGGGTGCCGTTGCCGTGGTGATAGTCGACGTCAAGGATGGCGACTTTGCGGCGGCCCTGGTCAAGGAAGGCCTGGGCGGCGATGGCCGCGTTGTTCAGGTAGCAGTAACCGCCCATCACTTCGCCTGCGGCATGGTGCCCTGGTGGGCGGCACAAGGCGAAAGCTGAATGGGCGCCTTGCTGGATGGCCGCTTGGGCAGTGAGTGCGACTTGGGCGGCGCTGTAGGCAGCCTGCCAGGTACCGGCGGTAATCGGCGCGCCGGCGTCGAAGCTGTAGTAACCAAGCTCGCCATGCAGGCCGGTGGGTTTGACCTGGCGCAGGGTGCGGGCTGGCCAGGTGAAAGGCAGCAGGTCGCCTTCGTGGCCCAAAGCGGCCCAGCGCGCCCAGGCGCCTTCAAAGAAGTCCAGGTAGTCGGCGCTGTGGATGCGCAGCAGCGGCGCGCGGCCGAAGTCGGTCGGGCCCTGCACGTCGCCCAGCTGGCGTTTGTTCACTTGATCGAGCACGTGGTCGGCGCGCGAAGGCATTTCGAAGCAGGGCATCAGCTTGCCGTCGATCAGCTCGCAGCGGCCGTGGTGCAGGCGGTGGTCATCGGAATAGATCGTCAGCATTGTTGTTCTCCGGTTGGACTGGCGTGAGCCCATTTTCAGGGTAGACCTGGTACCGGAGAACGACGCAAACGGCCAAAAGGGGATCGATGTGGCCAAGCTCGCTGGCCAGGTTTTGATGCGCCGGCCTCTTCGCGGGCAAGCCCGCTCCCACAGGATCTCCACAACTCTCGGATACTGTGGTGTACCTGTGGGAGCGGGCTTGCCCGCGAAGAGGCCGGACCAGGTCAGCCGCGAAAATGGCTGGGCGCCACACCACTCCAGCGTTGGAAGGCATGGCGGAAGCTGGCCGTTTCGCTGAACCCCAAGGTTTCGGCAATTCGGTAAATCGGCATCTGCTCATCGGCCAACAACTGCTTGGCCCGCTCGAAACGCAGCTCATCGAGCAGTTGTTGATAACTGCTGCCCAACGCCTGCAGGTGCCGGCGCAAAGTCCGCGATGAGCAGTTCATCTGCCGTGCCAAACCCTCAAGGCCGGGCGCTGCGTCCAGCTGTTGAGCCAGCAGCTGGCGGATCCGCCCCAGCCAGGCCTGGCGCCCTGTGAACTCAAGGTTAAGGCGGCGGCAGCGCTCGCTCATGGCGTTGTGGGTGATGGGGTCGGCCAGCGGTAGCGGTGTGTCTAGCCAGCGCCGTTCGAAGGCAAACGCGTTGTCCTCGGCAGCGAAGCTGATTGGGCACTGGAAGGCACCGGTATAGAGGCTGTGGTAACCAGGCCGGGCATGCTCGAAACGGGCGCCGAGCAGGGGCAGTGGGCGGCCCAGCAGGTCGTCACAGATGACTTTCAGCGAGACCAGGCAGAACTCGGCATTGAAGGCCGTCAGGGCCGGGCTGTCGCGGTAATCGCTGGCGCTAAGCCAGACGCGCTGGCCATCGTCGATCAGGCGCAGCTGGAAGACTGTTCCCAGCAGTGCCGGAAAGCGCAACGCCAGGCGCAAGGCGTCACCCAAAGTGGCACTGGAGAGCAGGGCGTAACCCAGCATGCCATAGCACGACACATGCATGCGCTGGCCCAGTTCCAGGCCGATGTCTTCACGCCGGGCAACGGCATTGGCGCAGACCTGCAGCTCCTGCTGGGTGGTGATGCGTGCGTCGGCATGCCCCAGGTCCGCCGGGCCGATGCCACTGCCGGCCAGCAAGGCCGAAGCCTCGCAACCCTCTGCCTGGAAGACGTTGAGGATCAGCGAAACCGCGTTGAGGGTGGTGAGGTGGCTATGCAGCATGCTCGGTATCCCGTTGGGTGGGATGCATTATGGAGCAAGTTGTGTGCCGCAAGCCTGTGGCAACGCAGCAGCGCCAGACCTTGCAGGCAAAAAAAAGGCCCGAAGCATGCGCCCGGGCCTTTGAAAGGTTGAGAGGTGTCTAGTCCCTCGACCT
Source organism: Pseudomonas sp. E1MeOHC2 (assembly GCF_058745025.1). Taxonomy (NCBI): domain Bacteria; kingdom Pseudomonadati; phylum Pseudomonadota; class Gammaproteobacteria; order Pseudomonadales; family Pseudomonadaceae; genus Pseudomonas; species Pseudomonas sp. E1MeOHC2. Next base: position 2,328,690 of record NZ_CP196675.1, on the reverse strand, counting down.
GGTGAGACGGTTGAAGCGGTCGGTTACGCCTTCAGCGGAACCAGACGCGGTGCAATCATGTTTTCCGGACGCAGGATGTCGTTGAGCATCTCTTCGTCCAGCAGCTTCTCTTCGCGCACCAGTTCCAGCACACCGCGGCCTGTTTCCAGGGCAACACGGGCGATACGGGTGGCGTTTTCGTAGCCGATGTACGGGTTCAGGGCGGTGACCAGGCCGATCGAGTGCTCGACCAGTTCACGGCAGCGCTGTTCGTTGGCAGTGATGCCGACGATGCAGTGCTCGCGCAGCATGTCCATGGCGCGCTGGAGCAGGCGGATCGAGTCGAAGATCTTGTAGGCGATCAGCGGCTCCATCACGTTCAGCTGCAGCTGGCCACCTTCGGCGGCGACGGTCAGGGCCAGGTCGTTGCCCATGATGGCGAAGGCCACCTGGTTGACGGCTTCCGGGATAACCGGGTTGACCTTGCCTGGCATGATCGAGCTGCCTGGCTGACGCGCTGGCAGGTTGATCTCGTTGATGCCGGTGCGTGGGCCGCTGGACAGCAGGCGCAGGTCGTTGCAGATCTTCGACAGCTTGACCGCAGTACGCTTGAGCATGCCGGAGAACAGCACGAAGGCGCCCATGTCGGAGGTGGCTTCGATCAGGTCGGCAGCCGGTACCAGCGGCTGGCCGCTGATGGTTGCCAGGCGCTGTACGGCGAGCATCTGGTAGCCTGGGTCGGCGTTGATGCCGGTACCGATAGCAGTACCACCCAGGTTGATTTCAGTCAGCAGCTCAGGCGCCAACGAACGCAGACGGTTGAGGTCTTCGGTCATGGTAGTGGCGAAGGCGCGGAATTCTTGGCCCAGGGTCATCGGCACGGCGTCCTGCAGCTGGGTACGGCCCATCTTCAGTACGTGGTCGAACTCTTTACCTTTGGCGGCGAAGGCCTGGATCAGGCTATCGAGGCTGGCGAGCAGGGCGTCATGACCCAGCAGCAGACCCAGACGGATCGCGGTCGGGTAGGCGTCGTTGGTCGACTGCGCCATGTTCACATCGTTGTTCGGGTGCAGGTACTGGTACTCACCCTTCTGGTGGCCCATGGCCTCCAGCGCGATGTTGGCGATGACTTCGTTGGCGTTCATGTTGGTAGAAGTACCAGCACCGCCTTGAATCATGTCCACCACGAACTGCTCGTGGTAGTCGCCTTTGATCAGTCGGCCGCAAGCAGCGCTGATGGCGGCGTGCTTGGCATCGCTCAAGTGCCCCAGCTCCCGGTTGGCGTCAGCAGCTGCCTGCTTGACCATCGCCAGGCCCACTACCAGTTTCGGGTAGTGCGACAGCGGAACACCGGAGAGGTGGAAGTTGTTGGCAGCGCGCAGGGTCTGGATGCCGTAGTAGGCATCAGCAGGAACTTCAAGGGTACCCAGCAGATCTTTTTCGACGCGGAACGATGCAGCGGAAGACATGATGTATATCATCTCGAATTTGACCCGGCACATGCCGGAATGGCGCTAATCCTAGGCCTGAAGAGGATTTTGCGGCCAATGCTGTTGCACGCTAACCTATGCACAAACGGCATAGTGTTTCATGTGACGCCAATTGACATTCGAGCGTGTTCCATTTTGGTGCACGCCGGGAGATGTGCTTCGTGAACCTGGAAAGCAAATGGCTGGAAGACTTCAGCGCCCTGGCCGCCACTCGCAGTTTTTCCCAAGCGGCAGAACGGCGTTTCGTCACGCAACCGGCCTTCAGTCGACGTATTCGCAGCCTCGAAGCAGCGTTGGGCCTGCAGCTGGTGAATCGTTCCCGCACACCGATTGAGCTGACCGAGGCCGGGCAGCTATTTCTCGTCACAGCGCGCACCGTTGTCGACCAGTTGAGCGAAATTTTGCGCCATTTGCACCACCTTGAAGGTGGCCAGGGCGAGGTCGTCCAGGTGTCGGCGGCGCACTCCCTGGCGTCGGGGTTTTTCCCACGTTGGGTTGCCCAGTTGCGCAACGACGGGTTGAACATCGCGACCCGTCTGGTAGCCACCAACGTTGGTGATGCGGTGCATGCCCTGCGTGAGGGTGGGTGCGACCTCATGCTGGCCTTCTATGACCCCGACGCCGCGCTGCAGATGGACGCCGAGATCTTCCCGTCGCTGCACATGGGCAACACCGAAATGTTGCCGGTGTGCGCCGTCGATGCCGATGGCCAACCCTTGTTCGACCTGGAAGGCGAGGGCAGTGTGCCGCTGTTGGCCTACACCGCCGGTGCGTTCCTCGGCCGTTCGGTCAACCTGCTGCTGCGCCAACGCAACCTGCGCTATACCACCGTTTATGAAACCGCCATGGCCGACAGCCTCAAGAGCATGGCGCTGGAAGGCATGGGCATCGCCTGGGTGCCGCGCCTGTCCATGCGCGGCGAGCTGGAGCGGGGCGAGTTGGCGATCTGCGGTGGCAGCCAATGGCATGTGCCCCTGGAAATCCGCTTGTACCGCTGCGCCCTGGTGCGCAAGGCCAACGTGCGCTTGTTGTGGCGCAAGCTCGAAGGTGCGGCGGGGGTTGACCCAAAAGTCAGCCAAAGCCCCGAAAAATAAGGCCGACAGTTGGTCGCCGGGGGTGCCAGCATCGCCTTGGGTTACGGTATACTGCGCGGCCTTTCGACCGGATAGATCCGGTCCTGATCAGCAAACAAGCCACGCCGGTCGTCCCGCGTGGCTTGTTGTTTTTTGACGCGCCCAAGGGCGCACAAGCGAAGAGGCTCGACGATGAGTGCACTGGTTGGCGTGATCATGGGCTCCAAGTCCGATTGGTCCACCCTTAGCCACACCGCCGATATGCTGGAAAAACTCGGCATTCCCTACGAAGTGAAGGTGGTTTCCGCCCACCGCACCCCGGATCTGCTGTTCCAGTATGCCGAAGAGGCCGAAGGCCGTGGCATCGAGGTGATCATCGCCGGTGCCGGTGGCGCAGCCCACCTGCCAGGCATGTGCGCCGCCAAGACCCACCTGCCGGTGCTGGGCGTGCCGGTGCAGTCGTCGATGCTGTCGGGCGTCGATTCGCTGCTGTCGATCGTGCAGATGCCTGCAGGCGTTCCGGTCGCGACCCTGGCCATCGGCCGGGCTGGCGCGATCAACGCCGCACTGCTGTCGGCGAGCATCCTGGGCGCCAAGTACCCGCAGTACCACGCGGCGCTCAAGCAGTTCCGCACAGAACAGACCGACACCGTGCTGGACAATCCAGACCCGCGCCAGGCTTGAGGCTGACCCCATGAAGATCGGTGTAATCGGTGGTGGCCAGCTCGGCCGCATGCTGGCCCTGGCGGGTACTCCGCTGGGCATGAACTTCGCCTTCCTCGACCCGGCTCCAGATGCCTGCGCCGCGCCCCTGGGCGAGCACCTGCGTGCCGACTACGGTGACCAGGACCATCTGCGCCAGTTGGCCGACGAAGTCGACCTGGTAACCTTCGAGTTCGAAAGCGTCCCGGCCGAGACTGTGGCGTTCCTCTCGCAGTTCGTCCCGGTCTACCCGAGCGCCGAGGCACTGCGCATTGCCCGTGACCGGCTGTTCGAGAAGAGCATGTTCCGCGACCTGGGGATCCCCACCCCGGCCTTCGCCGACATTCTCTCCCAGGCTGACCTGGACGCGGCGGTTGCCAGCATCGGCCTGCCGGCCGTGCTCAAGACCCGTACCCTGGGCTACGACGGCAAGGGTCAGAAGGTGCTGCGCAGCCCTGAGGATGTGGTCGATACCTTCGCCGAGCTGGGCAGCGTACCGTGCCTGCTGGAAGGCTTCGTGCCGTTCACCGGCGAAGTCTCGCTGGTGGCCGTGCGTGCCCGCGACGGTGAAACCCGCTTCTATCCGTTGGTGCACAACACCCACGAGAGCGGCATCCTGCGTCTGTCGGTGGCAAGCGCAGCACACCCGCTGCAGGCCCTGGCCGAAGACTACGTTGGGCGCGTGCTGCAGAAGCTGGACTATGTGGGTGTAATGGCCTTCGAGTTCTTCGAAGTCGACGGTGGCCTCAAGGCCAACGAAATTGCCCCCCGTGTGCACAACTCCGGGCACTGGACCATCGAAGGCGCCGAGTGCAGCCAGTTCGAGAACCACCTGCGTGCGGTTGCTGGCCTGCCGTTGGGCTCGACCGCCAAGGTCGGTGAGAGCGCCATGCTCAACTTCATCGGCGAAGTGCCGGCGGTGGACAAGGTGGTTGCCATCAATGACTGCCACCTGCATCACTACGGCAAGGCCTTCAAGGTCGGGCGCAAGGTTGGCCATGCCACCCTGCGCTGCCATGACATGGTCACCCTCGAGCGCAAGATCGCCGAGGTAGAGGCTTTGATCGCCGGCTGATCGAACTTCTGCGTGCCGCAAGCCCTCTGAAATGGCAACAAGTCAAAGCGCTGTCTAGGCTTTGGCTTGTTCCATCTTCACTGCAGAGGGATTGCCATGGGCATCATCGGGACCATTTTCATCGGCCTTATCGTCGGGCTGCTGGCGCGCTTCATCAAGCCAGGGGACGACAGCATGGGCTGGATCATGACCATTCTGCTGGGTATTGCCGGCTCCTTGATCGCCACGTATGGCGGACAGGCGCTGGGGATCTATCAGGCTGGGCAGGCCGCAGGATTCTTCGGTGCACTGGTGGGGGCCGTCGTCCTTCTGGTGATCTACGGATTCATCAAGAAACGCTGAATACTGGTTAGAATGCCCGGCAATTCATCCGAGTTGCCGAGCATTGCCATGCGTGCCTTATTCCTCATCCCTTTGCTTCTGGCCAGCACCCTGGCCCGTGCCGAGCTGCCTGAAACCGACTGGCTGGCGCTGATGCCCAAGTCGGACCAGAAGGCCCTTGAGCAGATGCCTGAAATCGACCACAACTCGCCGGAGGCCATGGGCACCTTCACCGACAAGGGCGGCCTCAAGCAGAGCAAAGGCTTGCCGGCGGTGATGTATTCGACCAAGACCGTGGCGGCGATGAACGGCAAGCAGATCCGCCTGGGCGGTTACCCGGTGCCGCTGGAGAGTGATGCCAAGGGCAACAGCACACTGTTTTTCCTGGTGCCGTACCCAGGTGCCTGCATCCACGTGCCGCCCCCGCCACCGAACCAGCTGGTACTGGTGCGTTATCCGAAGGGGCTGAAGATCGACGACATCTACACGCCGCTGTGGGTCAGCGGGGCGCTGAAGGTGGAGAAGGTCAACAACGACCTGGCGGATGCGGCTTATGCGCTGGATGCGCAGAAGGTGAGGGTGGTGGAGGACGCTGACCTCTGAGTGGGTCTGTGCCGGCCTCTTCGCGGGGCAAGCCCGCTCCCACAGGTCCTGTAATGCTCGGGACCTATGATGATCCTGTGGGAGCGGGCTTGCCCCGCGAAGAGGCCGGCAAAGTCACTGCAAGGCTCAGATCACTTCACTGCCGATACTCCCACAGTTCTGAGCATTGCGTAGTCACTGTGGGAGCGGGCTTGCCCCGCGAAGAGGCCGGCAAAGTCACTGCAAGGCTCAGATCACTTCACTGCCGATACTCCCACAGTTCTGAGCATTGCGTAGTCACTGTGGGAGCGGGCTTGCCCCGCGAAGAGGCCGGCAAAGTCACCGTAAGGCTCAGATCACTTCACTGCCGATACTGACACTCAGCGAGCAAGTCGCCCCAGGCCTCAGCTCCACCACGTCATCCCACACATTCGCGGTCTCGATGCAGAGCATCCGTTGCCAGCCGTCATCCGCCATGTCCGGCAACTCCTTGGCCCGCTCGGTCCAAGGGTTCCAGATCACCGCCGAGCGCGACCCACTGCTGGTCAAGGTAATCCGCCGCGCCCAATGCGGGTCGACAATGCTCAGGGTTTGCGGGGTAGCAAGGTAGATCCGGTCGGTCTCCCCGGCAAATTCCAGTGCCCCTTTCTGCTTGCGCTGTTCCCAGTCGGCCAGGGTCTCGATGTAGCTCAACCCGTCCACACCCTCGACCCGCGCCTGGCGCACATCGCTGACAGCAAAATAACTGTGCAGGGCCTGGCTGATGGTCACGTTGTCGCTGCCCAGGTTGTAGCTGGTCAGCGTCACCTTCAGCTGTTCGCCCAACTCGATCAGCAGCTTCAGCTCGACCTCATGCGGCCAGCCGGGCAAGTCACCTTGAGCCGCGGGCAGCTCGAACTCGATCTGAATGGCATCGCCAACCTGTTCGGCCCCGTTCAACTGCCAGTCGCAGCCACGCACCAGCCCATGAGCGGGCGCTTGTTCACCGTGGTACATGGCCTGCACGGCCTCGGGGTTACGCTGCAGATTGCCAAACCACGGCCAGCACACCGGTACCCCGGCGCGCACGGATTTACCCTGGCGGAAAATGGCTTGATCGCTCAGCCACAACAGCGGCGGCTCGCCCACACGCTGGTAGCTGAGGATCTGCGCGCCCTGTTGGGCGATCAGTAGTTCGGCATGCTCGCTGGTGATGCGCCAGCAGTTGAGTTCGCCGTGTTGCTCGGTGTCGACCTTGAAGGTAGCCATTGCGTTCGTCTCATTGATTGCCTATGGGCCTTGGACCCGGGCACATGCAATGAGTTTACCGCTGGCGAGGCCTAGCGACGAGGCACGGAGCGGGTGCGGCCACTGCCATCGATGGCAACGAAGACGAAGACCGCTTCGGTCACCTTGCGCCATTCGCTGGACAGCGGATCGTCGCTCCAGACTTCGACCATCATCTGAATCGAGCTACGACCGATTTCCAGGGTTTGGGTATAGAACGAAAGCTGTGCGCCCACGGCTACCGGGACCAGAAAGGCCATGCGATCGATGGCTACCGTGGCCACTCGCCCGCCCGCGACACGGCTGGCCATGGCGGTACCGGCCAGGTCCATCTGGGCGACCAGCCAGCCGCCAAAAATGTCACCAAAACCATTGGTCTCACGAGGGAGTGCGGTGATCTGCAAGGCCAGGTCGCCTTGCGGGATTGGATCTTCTTGTTCGAGCTCAATCATGCGATGGGGCCTCTGACCCGTGACGCTTTCGTTGGTGTGGCGCAAAGGCCGGGTAAACGATTCAGCTGGAAACATACTACGCCGATTTCGTTTCACTGGGCGGCCGTAGGGAAACTCTGCGAAACCGCCTGACATGCAGACCGGCGTTTTCGCACAACATCCCACGCTAGGAGCAACCTTTTCCTACGAATGCTCAGTATATAGAGCATAACGGCCAGCGACGACCGCGCTTTCATGAATATCTGTATGGTTTTTGTATCGCTTTCGGCGTGGCTCGGCAATTTGCTATCTTCGCTCGTCTACCAATCCAGAAGTCGCACGCCAAGCGGCCTGCATGACCTACAAGAGAAAGATCGATGACCTCCGTGCCGAGCAGTATCGAGCAGCCTTCGCGGCCGCTGACCCGCAGCGACTACAAGACTCTTTCACTGTCCGCGCTGGGCGGTGCCCTGGAGTTCTACGACTTCATCATCTTCGTGTTCTTCGCCACGGTGGTCGGCAAGCTGTTTTTCCCGGCCGACATGCCTGAATGGCTGCGCCTGATGCAAACCTTCGGCATCTTCGCCGCCGGCTACCTGGCGCGGCCGCTGGGCGGCATCGTCATGGCGCACTTCGGCGACCTGCTTGGGCGCAAGAAGATGTTTACCCTGAGCATTTTCATGATGGCGCTGCCGACCTTGATCATGGGCCTGCTGCCGACCTACGCGCAGATTGGCCTGTGGGCGCCTGTGCTGCTGTTGCTGATGCGCGTGATCCAGGGCGCGGCGATTGGTGGTGAGGTGCCGGGTGCCTGGGTGTTCGTCTCCGAGCACGTACCGGCGCGCAACACGGGCTACGCCTGCGGCACCCTGACTGCTGGCCTGACCTCGGGCATTTTGCTCGGGTCGCTGGTGGCGACCCTGATCAACAGCGTTTATACCCCCGGTGAAGTTGCCGATTACGCCTGGCGTATCCCGTTCTTGCTGGGCGGTGTGTTCGGCTTGTTCTCGGTCTACCTGCGCCGCTGGTTGCACGAAACCCCGGTGTTCGCCGAGATGCAGCAACGCAAGGCCCTGGCCGAAGAGTTGCCGCTGCGTGCGGTGCTGCGTGACCACCGTGGCGCGATCGTCCTGTCGATGCTGCTGACCTGGCTGCTGTCGGCCGGCATCGTGGTGGTGATCCTGATGACCCCGGCGCTGTTGCAGAGCTTCTACCAGATCAGCCCGACCGACTCGCTCAAGGCCAACAGCCTCGCCATCGTCCTGCTCAGCTTCGGCTGCATCGTTGCGGGCAGCCTGGCCGACCGCTTTGGCGCCGGGCGCGTGTTCATCGTCGGCAGCCTGCTGCTGCTGGCCAGCTCCTGGACCTTCTACCACAGCCTGCCGACCCGCCCCGACCTGCTGTTTCCGCTGTATGCGCTGACCGGTTTGTGCGTGGGTATCGTCGGTGCCGTGCCTTATGTGATGGTCAAGGCGTTCCCGCCGGTGGTGCGCTTCAGCGGCCTGTCGTTCTCCTACAACTTGGCTTACGCCATCTTCGGCGGGTTGACGCCGATGGTGGTGACCGCACTGCTGAAGGTCAGCCCGATGGCGCCGGCTTATTATGTGGCGGGGCTGTGTGCCGTCGGTCTGCTCGTGGGCCTTTATCTGTTCGCCAAGAAGCGCTGATCGGCTGGCTTCAATTGGCGCCTCGCGGGCGTGCCTGCGAAGAGACCTGACCTATTAACCCACGCCTCTGCAACATCTTGAAAAGGCCATCCCGGGCGACCGGTGATGGCCTTTCATCCAATTGTCACATTGAAGTCATATCGTATTCATGCGGCCTGCAGATACTTGGGCCCGATCCATCCAACACCCCAAATATTCCTGCTAGGAGCAAGGCATGAAACTGAAGCGTTTGATGGCGGCCCTTACCTTTGCCGCCGCTGGCGTTGCCACCGCCAATGCGGTAGCCGCTGTCGACCCAGCAATCCCGACCTACACCAAGACCACCGGTGTTTCGGGCAACCTCTCCAGCGTCGGTTCGGACACCCTCGCCAACCTGATGACTCTGTGGGCCGAGGCCTACAAGAAGGAATATCCGAACGTAAACATCCAGATCCAGGCCGCCGGCTCCTCCACCGCGCCACCCGCGCTGACCGAAGGCACCGCCAACCTGGGCCCGATGAGCCGCAAGATGAAGGACGTCGAGCTGCAGGCCTTCGAGCAGAAGTACGGCTACAAGCCGACTGCCATCCCGGTCGCCGTTGACGCCCTGGCTGTATTCGTCCACAAGGACAACCCGATCAAGGGCCTGACCATGGCTCAGGTCGATGCGATCTTCTCGTCCACTCGCCTGTGCGGCGCCAAGGCCGATGTCAAAACCTGGGGCGACCTGGGCGTGACCGGCGACCTGGCCAACAAGCCAGTGCAGCTGTTCGGCCGTAACTCGGTATCGGGCACCTACGGCTACTTCAAGGAAGAAGCCCTGTGCAAAGGCGACTTCAAGCCTAACGTCAACGAACAGCCTGGCTCGGCTTCGGTCGTGCAGTCGATCAGCTCCTCGCTGAACGGCATCGGCTACTCGGGCATCGGCTACAAGACCGCCAGCGTCAAGACCGTACCCCTGGCCAAGAAAGACGGCGGCGAGTTCATCGAAGACAACGAAGAAAACGCCCTGAACGGCAAGTACCCGCTGTCCCGCTTCCTGTACGTCTACGTCAACAAAGCCCCGAACAAGCCTCTGGCCCCGCTGGACGCCGAGTTCATCAAGCTGGTGCTGTCGCAAGCTGGCCAGCAGGTCGTGGTGAAGGATGGCTACATCCCGCTGCCGGCCAAAGTGGTCGACAAGACCCTGGCTGACCTGGGCCTGTCCCACGCCGGTAACGTCGCAAAGAAGTAAGTAACTGAGGAAGCGGCCGGTGCCGATGCCCCGGCCTCTTCCACGAATTCTCAGTCCGAAGCCAGGAGCCCTGAGCGTCGGGCTTTCTTGCGTCACTGCATTGTCATGTTTTTGTCATACGGGACCGCTAGGGTGTGCGCATGAATGATCTGGCCAACTCCACCATGACCCAAAATTCCCAACCCGTGCGGATTGATTTCAATACGCCCGAGTTGCAACGCAAGCGCCGCATACGTGCGCTCAAGGACCGCCTGACCCGCTGGTATGTACTGGTGGGCGGGCTTGCCGTATTGGCGGCAATTACCCTGATTTTCTTCTACCTGGCCTACGTGGTGGTGCCGCTGTTCCAGGGCGCCGAGCTGACCAGCAAGAAGGCCCTGCAGCCAACCTGGCTGCAACAGGATGCCGGCAAGCCGCTGATGATCGCGCTTGAAGAGCAAAACCTGGTGGGCATGCGGGTTTCCGACAAGGGGCAGGCACTGTTCTTCGACACCAAGACCGGTGCCGAGCTGCAGCGCGTCGACCTGCCGCTGCCGGCCGGTACCCAGGTAAGTTCGATCAGCACCGATCAGCCGGGTAGCCCGCTGGTTGTGCTGGGTCTGTCCAACGGTCAGGCGTTGGTGTTCCACCACACCTACAAGATCACCTACCCGGACAACAAGAAGACCATCACCCCAGGCATCGACTACCCCTACGGCAAGGACGCGTTCGTGCTTGACGACGAGGGTCGCGCCCTGGAGCACGTGAGTGTCAACGTCAACGGCGAAACCCTGCTGCTGGCGGGTTCCACCGGTTCGCACCTGCAGGTCACCCAGTTGACCCGCGAAGAGAACATGATGACCGGCGAGGTCACCAGCGAGCAGAACCGTATCGACCTGCCGCAGATGACCGAGCCGGTCAAGGCCATCTATGTCGACCCGCGTCAGCAATGGCTGTACGTGGTCAACGGCCGTGCCACCGCCGACGTCTTCAACCTGCGTGACAAAAGCCTCAACGGCCGCTACAAGCTGCTGGAAGATGGCAATGCCGAGATCACTGCCAGCGGCCAGCTGGTTGGCGGTATCTCGCTGATCTTCGGTGACTCCAAAGGTGGCTTGAACCAGTGGTTCATGGCCCGTGATCCCGATGGCGAGTCGCGTTTCAAGTTGATCCGCAGCTTCCAGATGGCCAATGCGCCGATCGTCCAGATCGATGCCGAAGAGCGCCGCAAGGGCTTCATCGCCCTGGACGCCGAAGGCAAGCTTGGTGTGTTCCACAGCACCGCGCACCGCACCCTGTTGGTCGAGCCGGCAGCAGAAGGCGCTGGCATCCTGGCCCTGTCGCCGCGTGCCAACCGCATCATCATCGAAGAAGGCGGCAAGCTGTTGCCGCTGAGCCTGAAGAACCCGCACCCGGAAGTCTCCTTCAGCGCGCTGTGGGGCAAGGTCTGGTACGAGAACTATGACGAGCCCAAGTACGTCTGGCAGTCGACCGCTTCCAACACCGACTTCGAGCCCAAGCTGAGCCTGTCGCCGCTGACCTTCGGTACCCTGAAGGCTGCGTTCTACGCGATGATCCTGGCAGCCCCGCTGGCCATTGCCGCCGCCATCTACACCGCCTACTTCATGGCCCCTGGCATGCGCCGCAAGGTCAAGCCGGTGATCGAATTGATGGAAGCGATGCCGACGGTGATCCTCGGCTTCTTCGCCGGCCTGTTCCTGGCGCCGTACCTGGAAGGCCACCTGCCCGGTGTGTTCAGCCTGTTCCTGCTGATGCCGTTTGGCATCCTGCTGGCTGGCTTCGTCTGGAGCCGCCTGCCGGAGTCGATCCGCCTGCGCGTGCCGGATGGCTGGGAAGCGGCGATCCTGATCCCGGTGATCCTGTTCACCGGCTGGTTCGCCCTGACCATGAGCCCTTACCTGGAAACCTGGTTCTTCGGCGGCGACATGCGCCTGTGGATCTCCAATGACCTGGGCATCACCTACGACCAGCGCAACGCTCTGGTAGTCGGTATCGCCATGGGCTTTGCGGTCATCCCGAACATCTACTCGATTGCCGAAGACGCCGTGTTCAGCGTGCCACGCAGCCTGACCCTGGGCTCCCTGGCCCTGGGTGCAACGCCGTGGCAGACCCTGACCCGCGTGGTCATCCTCACCGCCAGCCCCGGTATCTTCTCGGCGCTGATGATCGGCATGGGCCGAGCGGTGGGCGAGACCATGATCGTGCTCATGGCCACCGGCAACACCCCGGTGATGGAGATGAACCTGTTCGAAGGCATGCGCACCCTGGCCGCCAACGTGGCGGTGGAGATGCCGGAGTCGGAAGTCGGTGGCAGCCACTATCGCGTGCTGTTCCTGGCGGCTCTCGTACTGCTGATGTTCACCTTCATCATGAACACCTTGGCCGAGCTGATTCGCCAGCGTCTGCGCAAGAAATACTCGTCGCTTTGATAGAAAGGTAGAGATCCGTGAAAAAGGATTCCCTCAAAGGCTGGTTCAAGAGCGGCGCCCCAGGTGTCTGGATCAGCGGTGGCGCGGTTGCCATGGCGGTGATCATGACCATCGGTCTGCTGTCGGTCATCGCCGTGCGCGGCCTGGGCCACTTCTGGCCGGCCGACCTGGTCCAGGCCACCTACAAGGTGCCGGGCCAGGCTGATCACATCGTCGTCGGCGAAGTGGTGCAAAAAGAAGAAGTGCCCCGTGCCCGCCTCAAAGGTGCCGGCTTGCCGGTACCTGAGCAAGGCCCGGAGTTCATGACCCGTGAGCTGATCAAGGTCGGTAACCGCGACCTCAACGGCAGCGACTTCACCTGGGTAGTGGGCGACTGGCTGGTCGACGAACAACGCCCGGCCGACCTGATGGCGCTGGAGCGCCGCGAGTGGGGCAACTTCTACGGCTACCTGGTCAGCGTCAAGGAAGAAGGCCGCGTGGTTGCCGAAGGCCCTGCCGCCTGGAACGAACTGCAGGCCCGCCTCAAGCGCGCCAACCAGCTCAACGGCGAGCTGCAGCAACTTGAGAAGAAAGACATCGGCGCCATCAACCATGGCCTTGAGCGCCTGCGTCTGCACAGCCGCAAGCTGGAACTGAACGGCAAGCTCGACGCCGCCGCCCAGGCCGACATGGACGCCGAACGGGCCGAGTTGAACAGCCGCTACAAAGCCATCGAAGACCGCCTCAGCGGCCTGCATCAGGCGTTCTCCCGTGACAGCCTGGTGGCCCGCGACGGCAATGGCCGCGAAGTGGAGATCAACCTGAGCAAGGTGGTGCACGCCATCCAGCCGAACGGCATGTCCGGCTTGACCAAGATGGGCACCTACTTCGCCAAGGTCTGGGAGTTCCTCAGCGACGACCCGCGTGAAGCCAACACCGAGGGCGGTATTTTCCCGGCTATCTTCGGTACCGTGATGATGACCCTGATCATGGCCGTGATCGTGACCCCGTTCGGCGTGCTGGCTGCAGTCTACCTGCGCGAATACGCCAAACAGGGCCCGGTGACCCGCCTGATCCGCATCGCGGTGAACAACCTGGCGGGTGTACCGGCGATCGTCTACGGCGTATTTGGCCTGGGCTTCTTCGTCTATGTACTGGGCGGCTCGATCGACCGGTTGTTCTTCCCCGAGTCACTGCCGGCACCGACCCTGGGTACCCCGGGCCTGCTGTGGGCCTCGCTGACCCTGGCGCTGCTGGCGGTGCCGGTGGTGATCGTGGCCACCGAAGAAGGTCTGGCGCGTATTCCACGCACCGTGCGTGAGGGCTCCCTGGCCCTGGGCGCGACCAAGGCCGAGACCCTGTGGAAGATTGTTTTGCCGATGGCCAGCCCGGCCATGATGACCGGCATGATCCTCGCCGTGGCCCGCGCCGCGGGTGAAGTGGCGCCGCTGATGCTGGTGGGTGTGGTGAAGCTGGCACCGTCGTTGCCACTCGATGGCAACTACCCGTACCTGCACCTGGACCAGAAGATCATGCACCTGGGCTTCCACATCTATGATGTCGGCTTCCAGAGCCCTAACGTCGAGGCCGCACGGCCGCTGGTGTACGCCACCGCGCTGCTGCTGGTGCTGGTGATCGCCACCCTCAACCTCTCGGCGGTGTGGATCCGTAACCACCTGCGCGAGAAGTACAAGGCCCTCGACCACTGATCCTGATGACAAGCGTGCCGCCTGCCAGCCGGGCGGCCCTTTGAAACGAATTGATAGCGTATGGAGTTGACCATGCAGCACGAATCCCATACCCACGGCATCGACATGGCTGCCCTGGGCCGCGACAAGCAGAGCCTGCGCCTGGCCGAAGAGACCGTGGCCATTGAAGTACCGGGCCTGAGCCTGTTCTACGGCGACAAGCAAGCCTTGTTCGACGTCAGCATGAATATCCCCAAGCAGCGCGTGACCGCCTTCATCGGCCCGTCCGGCTGCGGCAAGTCGACCCTGCTGCGTACCTTCAATCGCATGAACGACCTGGTTGACGGTTGCCGCGTCGATGGCGCCATCAACCTGTATGGCACCAACATCTACCGCAAGGGCGAGGACGTGGCCGAGCTGCGCCGTCGCGTGGGCATGGTGTTCCAGAAGCCGAACCCGTTCCCCAAGACCATTTACGAGAACGTCGTCTACGGCCTGCGCATTCAGGGCATCAACAAAAAGCGCACCCTCGACGAAGCGGTCGAATGGGCACTGAAGGGCGCGGCCCTGTGGGACGAGGTCAAAGACCGCCTGCACGATTCGGCCCTGGGCCTGTCCGGTGGCCAGCAGCAGCGTCTGGTGATTGCCCGTACCATCGCCGTGGAGCCAGAAGTATTGCTGCTCGACGAACCGTGCTCGGCACTGGACCCGATCTCGACGCTGAAGGTCGAAGAGCTGATCTACGAATTGAAATCCAAGTACACCATCGTCATCGTGACCCACAACATGCAACAGGCGGCGCGCGTCTCGGACTACACCGCGTTCATGTACATGGGCAAACTGGTCGAATTCGGGGATACCGATACCCTGTTCACCAACCCGGCGAAGAAGCAGACCGAAGATTACATCACCGGTCGCTACGGCTAGTCGGTCTGCCAGCCGCAGGCCCGGGGCCAAGGGATAACACGAACGACTTGAAGCTTGCGGCTTGAGGCTTGCAGCTTTTTCGCGGAGCGAAACGATGATCAACAAAGAAAGCCTTACGCATCACATCTCCCAGCAGTTCAACGCCGAGCTCGAAGAGGTGCGCAGCCACCTCCTGGCCATGGGCGGCCTGGTCGAGAAACAGGTCAACGACGCGGTTACCGCGCTGATCGAGGCCGACTCGGGCCTGGCCCAGCAAGTGCGCGAGGTCGATGAGCAGATCAACCAGATGGAGCGCAACATCGACGAGGAATGCGTACGCATCCTCGCCCGCCGCCAGCCAGCGGCGTCCGACCTGCGGCTGATCATCAGCATCTCCAAGTCGGTGATCGACCTGGAGCGCATCGGCGACGAGTCGACCAAGATCGCCCGCCGTGCCATCCAGCTGTGCGAAGAAGGCGAGTCGCCACGCGGCTATGTCGAAGTGCGCCACATCGGCGACCAGGTGCGCAACATGGTCCGTGATGCGCTGGACGCCTTTGCCCGCTTCGATGCCGACCTGGCGCTGTCGGTGGCGCAGTACGACAAGACCATCGACCGCGAGTACAAGACCGCCCTGCGCGAGCTGGTGACCTACATGATGGAAGACCCGCGTTCGATCTCGCGGGTGTTGAGCGTCATCTGGGCCCTGCGTTCGCTGGAGCGTATCGGTGACCACGCGCGCAACATTTCCGAGCTGGTGATCTACCTGGTGCGCGGCACCGACGTGCGCCACCTGGGCCTCAAGCGCATGAAAGAAGAAGTGCAGGGCACCGCCGGCATCGATGCTGAAACCGCTAATGTTCCGGCTGAACCGGACGATAAATAGTACTGCTCCCGAGCATCAACGCCCGGCCTAGGCCGGGCGTTTTCGTTTGCGGTCGAGCAGCCACCAGGCACCCGCGAACGGTGTGAAGAAGTCCCGCTACACGCGCAGTTATGGCAAGTAGCCATTACTTGCCGGTAGGCTAGTCGGGATTCAAGAGGAGTATCGATGAGTAAAGTCAATGTACTGGTCGTGGATGACGCCCCGTTCATCCGTGATCTGGTCAGGAAGTGCCTGCGCAATGCCTTTCCGGGCATGGTCATCGACGATGCGGTCAACGGTCGCAAGGCCATGGCCATGTTGGGCAAGGAGCCGTTCGATCTGGTCCTGTGCGACTGGGAAATGCCGGAGATGTCGGGCCTGGAGCTGCTCAGCTGGTGCCGTCAGCAGCCTGCGCTGAAGAGCCTGCAGTTCATCATGGTGACCAGCCGTGGCGACAAGGAGAACGTGATCCAGGCCATCCAGGCCGGTGTTTCCGACTTCGTCGGCAAGCCGTTCACCAATGAGCAGCTGTTGACCAAGGTGAAGAAGGCCCTGACCAAGATCGGCAAGCTCGACAGCCTGATGGCCACTGGGCCTGCGCGGGTGAATTCGGCGTTTGCCAACGATTCGCTGAGTGCGCTGACTGGCGGCAAGCCTGAAGCCGCCAAGGTCGCGGCGCCCGCTGCCGCGCCGGTCAAGCCGTTGCTCAATGCACCGGTACCGCCCGCTGCCGCCCCCTCTGGCCGTGGCCAAGGCCAGTTGCGCCTGTCCAGCGGGCCACAGCCTTGCGTGATCAAGGCGTTGAGCCTGAAGGAAGCGTTGCTGGTGGTCCGTCGCAGTGAGGCGTTGCCGCAAGTGCTGGAGGGCGCGGTACTGGACCTGGAGCAAGGCGAAAACGCCGAAGTCGCGCGCCTGAACGGTTACTTGCATGCCGTTGCGGCGCTGGAGCCCAAGCCAGACAGCGACTGGCTGCAACTGACGTTCAAGTTCGTCGATCAGGATGCGCAGAAGCTCGACTACCTGTCGCGGCTGATTGCCCGCGGCACGGCGCAGAAACACTTCACACCTGGCGCCTGATAGTCAGCCAGGCGCGGTTCCTGTAGAAGCAGCACAAGGCTGCTTCTACAGGATGCGTACTCACCATCCGACCAACTGTCATATCCCCCGCTAAACCGGCTGCTAGGCTTCGACAGATCATAACTGTCAAAAAGCCACTATCATGCCCGCCCGCCTGCTGCTGTTTTGTGCATTGCTCATGGCCTCGGCGTCGAGCCTGGGCGTGACCCTCTACAAGATCACCGATGCCTCCGGGGTGGTCTCTTATTCCGATCGGCCAGGCCCAGGCGCCAAGCCCTTGGTGTTGCGCGAGCCGATGGTCGAGCAGCAGGATGGCCAGGTGCGCCTGAACGCGAAAACCTTCGACGGTGGTGTGAGCTTCTCTGCACGCAATGAGCTGCACGTGGCGGTGGAAGTCGAGTTACACCTGGACAAGCTGATCAACGCGCAGGGCGGCGATGCGCCGCGTATCGTGCGCAGATTGCTGCCGGCGCATTCAACGCAAATGCTCAGCGTGCTCAGGGGCAGGCCCGGCACCATGCTTGGTTACCGCTCGACGCTGCTGCAAGCCATGGGTGATCCAGGGCAGCGGCCGCTGGGTTTTCGCTACGCCTTCCCGTGGCTTGGCGGGCCGTTTCGGGTGAGCCAGGGGCCCAATGGCCGCTTCAGCCATTTTGGCCCCAAAGGGCGCTACGCCATGGATATCGCCATGCCCGAAGGCACGACCATCATCGCGGCACGCGAAGGCGTGGTGGTGAGGGCAGAGAACAACCAGACCGGACGCGGCAGCAACCCATCGGGCAATTTCGTCAGGATTTTACACGCGGACGGCACCATGGGCGTGTATCTGCACCTGATGCGCGGTTCGGTGGTGGTGGGCGAGGGGCAACGCGTGAAGCAGGGGCAGGTGCTGGCCAAGTCGGGCAACACCGGCAACAGCAGCGGGCCGCACCTGCATTTTGTGGTGCAGCGCAACGTGGGGTTGGCGCTGGAGTCGATTCCGTATCAATTCGACCGGCCGATCAGCGGGCTGCCTGACTTTACCGCAGGCAACCCCTGAACGATGGGGCACAGGGTCAATCCAGCTTCAGCACCTTGGCCAGCACGATCTTCGGCCCTTTCATCTTCTTGATGATGATGCGCAGGCCTTCGACTTCCAGCACTTCCTCTTCCTCAGGAACGCGCTTGAGCGTTTCATAGACCAACCCAGCCAGGGTTTCTGCCTCGATGTGGTCCAGGTCGATACCCAGCAGGCGCTCGACCTTGAACAGCGGCGTGTCACCGCGCACCAGCAGCTTGCCCGGCTGGTAGGCGAGGATGCCGCGCTCGGTCTTGCGGTGTTCATCCTGAATGTCGCCGACCAGCACTTCCAGCACGTCTTCCATGGTCAGGTAGCCGATCACCTTGCCATCGGCTTCCTCGACCAGCACGAAATGCGCGCCACCCTTGCGGAACTGCTCAAGCAATTGCGACAGCGGCATATGCCGGGAAACCCGCTCCAACGGCCGGGCCAGGTCTTCGAGGTCGATGGTCTCGGGCAGGTGGTCGAGTTCGGCCAGCTCCAGCAACAAGTCCTTGATGTGCAGCAAGCCGGTGAACTCTTCGCGCTCGGCGTCGTAGACCGGGTAACGGCTGAACTTGTGGCGGCGCAGCAGTGCCAGGATCTGCTTCAGCGGGGCGTGCGCGTCGATGCTGACCATGTCCTCGCGGGAGTTGGCCCAGTCGACCACTTCCAGCTCGCCCATCTCCACCGCCGAGGCCAGCACGCGCATGCCCTGGTCGCTCGGGTCCTGGCCGCGGCTGGAGTGCAGGATCAGCTTGAGCTCTTCGCGGCTGTAGTGATGCTCGTGGTGCGGGCCAGGCTCGCCCTGGCCGGCAATGCGCAGGATGGTGTTGGCGCTGGCATTGAGCAGGTAGATGGCCGGGTACATCGCCCAGTAGAACAGGTACAGCGGCACTGCGGTCCACAGCGACAGCAGCTCGGGTTTGCGGATCGCCCACGACTTGGGTGCCAGCTCACCGACCACGATGTGCAGGTAAGAGATGACGAAGAAGGCGACGAAGAACGAAATGCCTTTGATCAGCTCCGGCGTGTCCACGCCCATATAGGCCAGCAGCGGCTCCAGCAGGTGGGCGAAGGCCGGCTCACCGACCCAGCCCAGGCCTAGGGAGGCGAGGGTGATGCCCAGCTGGCAGGCGGACAGGTAGGCGTCGAGCTGGTTGTGCACCTTGCGCAGGATGCTGCCACGCCAGCCGTGCAGTTCGGCGATGGAGTCGACGCGGGTTGAGCGCAGCTTGACCATGGCGAACTCGGCGGCAACGAAGAAGCCGTTGAGCAGCACCAGGAGCAAGGCAAAGATGATCATGCCGAAATCGGCGAATAACGAGGTGAGGCTGATACCAGGGGAAGGGTCCATGATGGATTTTTTACGGGGTCCGTCTTTGAGAAATGGAGAAAAAAAGTGCCAGCACAGGCTGGCACAGGGGATCCAATGTAGCGGTTGAAGCTGCAAAAGCAAAGGGTGATGGCTTTGAAGGGGCTGCTGCGCAGCCTTCTCAACCCTTGCCGTTAGCCAATTGTGTCGGCGCAAAATGGCAGGTGAAGGTACTCCCATGCCCCGGCACACTGCTGATCTCCAAGCGCCCGCGATGGCGCAGCAGCACGTGCTTGACGATCGCCAGGCCCAACCCCGTCCCCCCGGTATTGGACGCCCGGCTGGAATCGACCCGGTAGAACCGCTCGGTCAATCGCGGCAAATGCTTGGCATCGATGCCAATACCCGAGTCCTGCACGCTCAGGTGCGCACCCTGGGCATCGGCCCACCAGCGGATACGGATGCTGCCAGCGTCCGGGGTGTATT
Organism: Pseudomonas sp. E1MeOHC2; assembly: GCF_058745025.1. Lineage (NCBI taxonomy): Bacteria > Pseudomonadati > Pseudomonadota > Gammaproteobacteria > Pseudomonadales > Pseudomonadaceae > Pseudomonas > Pseudomonas sp. E1MeOHC2. The sequence goes on along the minus strand of NZ_CP196675.1, from coordinate 2,309,107 downwards.
TGACCGCGTTGAACACCAGGTTGGAGAACGCACTGCGCAGTTCTGCTTCACTGCCCTTTAAGCACACGCCGGGCGCAGCTTCCAGGCTGATGCGCTGGTTGCGCGGCCCGGACAGCGCCTGGGCGTCGCCCTTGATCGATTGCAGCAGGGCATCAACGGGCACCGGCAGGTTGTCGGACGGGTAGTCGGTGGCTTCCAGCTTGGCCAGCAGCAACAGGTCGTTGAGCAGGGTTTGCATGCGTGAACCTTGCTGGCTCATCTGCTGCAGGGCCCGGGTCCAGCGCGGGTTCACGTCCTCGACGTTGTCGAGCAAGGTTTCCAGGTAGCCGGTAATCACCGTCAGCGGCGTACGCAGCTCGTGGGAAACGTTGGCGACGAAGTCTTTGCGCATCTGTTCGAGCTGGTGGATGCGGGTAACGTCGCGCACCAGCATCAGGTGCTCGTTGTTGCCGTAGCGGGTGATGTGCAACTGCACGCGCAGGCGGTCATTGATCGGCGAGGGGATTTCCAGCGGTTCGACGTAGTTCTCCGCTTCGAAGTACTCCTTGAAGCGAGGGTGGCGTACCAGGTTGGTCACCTGCTGGCCGCCGTCTTGCGGGGTCTTGAAACCCAGCAGGGTTTCGGCGGCGCGGTTCCACCATTCCAGGTTGCCGTCGCTGTCGAGCATGATCACCGCGTCGCGCAGCGCAGCGGTGGACTCCTGCACCCGGTCGATCACCGCCTGCAGGCGACCGCGCACGCGTTGGTCGCGACGTTGCAGGTGATAGATGCTGTCGAACACTTCGCCCCACAGGCCGTAGCCGTCCGGGGGGGCCTCGTCGGGTTGATGATTGCGCAGCCAGTCATGCAGGCGCAGCAGCTGCTTGAGGGTCCAACCCAGGTACAGTGCCAGGCCGATGGCCAGGCTCCAGCCGTAGTAACCGCTGACCAGCCCGCCGACCAGGCAGACAGTGATCAGCAGCAGCAGGTGGCGAATCAGGGTCGCGTGCCAGTTCTGGTTCAATTGACGGTCCTTGTACAACGACGTGCAGCCAGGCGTGCAGGCGTGTCAGCTCTTGGTCGAGAAGCGGTAGCCCGTGCCCCGGACGGTTTGTACCAGATTTTCGTAGGCTTCACCCAGCGCCTTGCGCAGGCGGCGGATGTGCACGTCGACGGTACGCTCCTCGACATAGACGTTGCCGCCCCAAACCTGGTCGAGCAGCTGGCCACGGGTGTAGGCGCGCTCCTGGTGGGTCATGAAGAACTGCAGCAGGCGGTATTCGGTGGGGCCCATCTCGGCGGGCTTGCCGTCAATGGTCACGCGGTGGCTGATCGGGTCAAGCAGCAGGCCGCCGACTTCGATTGGCGCCTCGCTGTCGCTCGGGCCGGTGCGACGCAGCACGGCTTTCAGGCGGGCGACCAGTTCGCGGGGCGAGAACGGCTTGGTGATGTAGTCATCGGCGCCCACCTCCAGGCCCTGGATCTTGTTGTCCTCTTCACCCTTGGCGGTGAGCATGATGATCGGGATATCCCCGGTCAACTCGTCACGCTTGAGGCGGCGGGCCAGTTCGATGCCTGAGGTGCCCGGGAGCATCCAGTCGAGCAGGATCAGGTCAGGCTTGCGGTCGACGATGATCGCGTGGGCCTGCTGGGAGTTCTCCGCTTCCAGGCAGTCGTAGCCGGCCATTTCCAATGCAACGGCGATCATCTCGCGAATAGGCGCTTCGTCGTCGACGATCAGAATGTTCCTGCCAACCATGCTCAAAACCTCTCCTGGAAAATCGTGTCTGGCCCGCATTAGATAACGGAATTATTGCAGCTGTGTGACAGGACATTGGCTGTTCTGGCGACATTCCATGACTGAACTAGGCTTCAAGGGGCCGCTGCGGCGGCAATCCGAACTCATTTCCCCCGTAACAATGGTGAATCCAATGACACGACATACGCTGAGCTGGATGGCCCTTTTCGCTGCGCTGGCGCTTCCGGGGGTGGCCTCAGCCCACCATGCGATGGAAAAGAACGGCATGTGGGTCGATCATGCCGGCATGACGCTGTACACCTTTGACAAAGACGCCGGTGGCAAGTCGATGTGCAATGGCGAGTGTGCGACCAACTGGCCGCCATTGAAGGTGATGGATGGTGAAAAGGCCGATGGCAAGTGGACGCAGATCAAGCGTGACGACGGCTCGATGCAGTGGGCCTATGACGGCAAGCCGCTGTACACCTTCATCAAGGACAAGAAGGCCGGCGACACGACCGGTGACGGCATGAAAGACGTCTGGCACGTCGCCAAGCCTTGAGATAGGCGGGGCCGCTTCCACATTGATCGGCGTATGCAGGACCATGTGGGAGCGGCCTTGTGCCGCGATGGGCTGCAAAGCAGCCCCAGAAGAGTCAGCGCAATGCGTAATCCAGTACCACCCCAATAAACACCAGCAACCCCGCCCAGTGATTGTGCAAAAACGCCTTGAAGCATGACTCCCGGTCAAGCTTGCGCGTCGACCAGAACTCCCAGGCAAAGCACAAGGCAGCCCCCAGCAGCCCCAGATGGAACCAGCCGCCCAGCTCGAAGCGGCTGCCCGCCAGCAGCAGGCAACCCAACGACAGCAACTGCAAGGTCAGGATGATGGCCCGGTCGGCCTCGCCGAACAGGATGGCGGTCGATTTAACACCAATCTTCAGGTCATCGTCCCGGTCGACCATGGCGTAGTAGGTGTCATAGCCCACGGTCCACAGCAGGTTGGCGATGTACAGCAGCCAGGCACTGGCCGGCAGTTCGCCCCCGGCAGCAGTGAAGGCCATGGGAATCCCCCAGGAGTACGCGGCGCCCAGCACCACCTGCGGGTAATAGGTGTAGCGCTTCATGAAGGGGTAGCAGAACGCCAGGGCGACCGCGCCAAACGACAGCCAGACAGTCCGGCTGTTGGTGCACAGCACCAGCAGGAAGCTCACCCCGACCAGGATCGCGAACAGCGCCAGTGCCTCGCGGGGTTTGACCCGGCCGCTGGCCAAGGGGCGGTCGGCGGTGCGTTTGACGTGGCCATCGACCTTGCGGTCGGCGAAGTCATTGATGCAGCAGCCGGCGGCGCGCATCAGCACCACGCCAAGGCCGAAAATCAGCACGTTGGCCACGGTCGGCGACCCTTGCCCGGCAATCCACACGGCCGACAGGGTCGGCCACAGCAGCAGGTAGATACCGATGGGGCGGTCCATGCGGGTGAGCTGAACAAAGTCCCAGGCGCGCGGGTGCAGGCGGTTGAGCGACTTGAGCAGTTGCAGGTACATCAGCGGTTTTCCTCCTTGGCCGCTTGCCACAATGCTGGCAGGAATACCTCGGCCACCAGCAGGTCCAGGCCGTCCCGCTCGAAGCGTGAGCGTCGGCCCCACAGCGCATCATGCTGGGCCTCTGCCGGCAACCAGGCCTGTGGATAACGGCACACTTCGAGCGGGTGGCGAATGAACGCCTGATCACAGAACAGCAACTCGCCCAGCGAGCGGCTGCCCAGGGTTTCGAGGTCCAGGCCGCCGCGCTCAAGGGCACTGCGGCTGGCCACGCTGCGGGCGAACACCCAGGGTTGGCCATGGCCACGCAGGTACACCTCGCGTACCCAGCCTTGCGCCCCAGGCGCGATGCCCAGGGCCAGGCACTCGTCATCGCGCAGGGGCTGCCAGCCTTCCAGCAGCGGGGTGACGGAAAAGTGGTCATGGGACAGGTGGGTCAGGCGGCGCGTCAGCGAGCCCTCGTCGAACAGCCAGTCCAGGGTCGGCTGGTCGATGTCGGTCGCCAGCTGTGAATACGGCAGCCACGCGACAGCGGCTGCTTGCGGGGATTCGTACGACACGTCGGTATGCTTGTTACAGCCAGAGAGGCGGCGAGCTTAGCATGATTGCCCCGACTGCTTGCATACTGCTGGCAGGGCCAGTAAAAAGCCCCCAAAGATTGCGCGGCGGACCCTTTGCGGGCCATCAGCAGCAACATCAAGCCCGAGCCTGAAACGAGGAATCCGCACCCATGAAAAAATGGCAATGTATTGTCTGTGGCCTGATCTACGACGAAGCCGAAGGCTGGCCCGACGACGGCATCACCCCCGGCACCCGGTGGGAAGACGTGCCTGAAGACTGGCTGTGCCCTGACTGCGGCGTTGGCAAGAGCGACTTCGAAATGATCGCCATCGGCTGATCGCAACCCTGTTCCCACTGAGGAAAGCACGACATGACGTCCCCTGTAGTCATCATCGGTACTGGCCTGGCCGGCTACAACCTGGCCCGTGAATTTCGCAAGCTCGATGGCGAGACGCCGCTGCTGTTGATTACCGCCGACGATGGTCGTTCCTACTCCAAGCCCATGCTCTCCATGGGTTTTGCCAAGCTCAAGGATGCCGATGGGTTGTGCATGGCCGAGCCAGGCGCGATGGCCGAGCAGCTCAAAGCGGAAATCCGCACCCACACCCGCATCAGCGGCATCGACCCCGGCCACAAGCGCTTATGGATCGGCGAAGAAGCCGTGGCCTATCGCGACCTGGTGCTGGCCTGGGGCGCCCAGACCGTGCAGGTGCCGATCGAGGGCGACGCTGGCGGGCAGGTCTTCCCGATCAACGACCTGGAGGACTACGCACGCTTTCGCGCCGCCGCTGCCGGCAAGCAGCGCGTGCTGATTCTGGGCGCCGGGCTGATCGGCTGCGAATTTGCCAATGACCTGAGCCTGGGCGGGTTCCAGGTCGATGTGGTGGCCCCTTGCGAACAGGTCATGCCGACCCTGTTGCATCCCGCTGCCGCCGCTGCCGTGCAGGCCGGGCTCGAAGGCCTGGGCGTGCGCTTTCACCTGGGCCCCGTGTTGACGCGTCTGCAGCGTACGGCACAGGGCCTTGAAGCGCACCTGTCCGACGGCAGCGTGATCGCCTGTGACCTGGTGGTTTCAGCCATCGGCTTGCGCCCCCGCACCGATCTGGCCGCTGCCGCCGGCCTGCAGATCAACCGCGGCGTGGCAGTGGACCGCCAGTTGCGCACCTCCCACAGCAATATCTACGCCCTTGGCGACTGTGCCGAGGTCGATGGCATCAACTTGCTTTATGTGATGCCGCTGATGAGCTGCGCCCGGGCCTTGGCGCAGACCCTGGCCGGCAACCCCACGGCCGTCAGCTACGGGCCGATGCCGATCACCGTGAAGACGCCTGCGTGTCCGCTGGTTGTATCGCCGCCACCGCACGGGCATGACGGCGACTGGCAGGTAGAAGGGCAGGGCAGCGACCTCAAGGTGCTCTGTCACGATGCCGACGGCAAGCTGCTGGGCTATGCCCTGACCGGTGCGGCTGTAATGGAAAAGCTGGCCCTGAATCGTCAACTACCCCCGGTAATGGCGTAAATAGAGGGCGTTCTGTCGGATTTATCCTGTTGTTGCTCGCACAATGGCCGCCCTGATACTGGCGCGGCCTCGGTGGGCGTGCCATTCTCACTCCCGTCTGCCGCAGATTAGAGCCTGCGGTGCCTTGAGCGCTGCTCCCAGAGGCAGCACGGCATAACAACAAGAAATTCCGTCAATGAGGCTTCACTATGCGCAAACCAGAACTCGCCGCTGTCATCGCCGAAAAGGCCGATCTGACTAAGGAAAAGGCCAACGTGGTGCTGAACGCGATTCTCGACAGCATCACCGGTGCCCTGGACAAGGACACCGTGACCCTGGTCGGTTTCGGTACCTTTGAAAAACGTCATCGTGGTGCGCGCACCGGCAAGAACCCGCAGACCGGCGAGCCGGTGAAGATCAAGGCCAGCAACACCGTGGCCTTCAAGCCAGGCAAGAACCTGCGCGACAGCGTCAACGTGCCTGCAAAGCCTGCCAAGAAAGGCAAGTGATCCACACCTGACAACCCCCAGTGTCAGTCAAGCGGGCGCCCTAGGGCGCCCGTTGTGCTTTCTGTAGGGATATGTTGCGAACTTGCATAAATAGTTCTGGAAGAGGATAAACTGCGCAGCTCAGTCATTTTTTATTCGAGGCGCGTTGATGAAGTTCCGCTTTCTTCTCTGGGCCATGGGGCTGTTGATGGCCAGGGCCAGCCGTAACAACCCGGCGTTCAAGCAGCAGCTCAAGGACAAGAATCTGGTTTTCCAGATGCAGACCCTGGACGGCAAAATCGCCCGCCACTTCATCGTCAGCGACGAGCGCATCAGCAGCAAAGGGGGCGCACACCCGCAGCCCGCCTTCGCCATTGCGTTCAAGGATGCCGCTTACGGGTTTGCCACGCTGCAGGCGGGCAACAAGCAGTTGGCCTTCATGCAGGGGATCCAGGACAAAAACATCCAGATCAAGGGCAATCCGGCGCTGGTGATGTGGTTCCAGGGCTTGATGAAGTACCTAAAACCGAAGAAAAAGCGCTGATATGTCACTGTAGGAGCAGCCGTGTGCTGCTCCTCCCAGGGTTGCGCATGACGTTTCAGGCTATCAATGCGGGGCGTGAAACTGCGATGCCAGTTCCCGCAGCAAGGTCTCTGCCTCCAGCACCTTGTTCACCACATCCTCGGCCTTCTCCCGAGTCACCCCCAGCCGCTCCAGCAGCTCATCGGGGATATCTTCCTGTGGCCCCGAGCCAATCCCGCGTAAACGCAGCAAGCGAGTCGCCAGGCACACCAGGTTGGCGAACGCCGCGTAGTCGCCGTCATAGGACGGATCGTGCTGGAAGCGCAGCGCAGTCGAGAGTTCTTCCGGCATATCCCACAGCTTCATCAGCCAAGCGCCGATCTGTTCGCGGTTGATACCCAGCAGGTGTTGTTCCACGTAGGTGTGGCACAGGTGCGGGTTGACTTCCAGGTGACGGCAGATCAGCGAGAAGTGGGGTGGGAACACGTGCGCCAGCAGCAGATAGCCGAAGTTATGCAGGAGCCCGGCCAGATAGGTCAGGCCGGCTTCCGGGCGCTCTGCCCGTGGCATGGCGCGGGTCAGGCCTTCGATGATGGCGGCGGTGTAGATCGACTGCTGCCAGTACGGTGTGGCCTGCTGCGGGTGGTCTTTGGGCAGGCTCAGGGTCTTGCCCAGGGCCAGCCCAAGGGCGAGGTTGATGACCAGGTCGAAGCCCAGCACGCGCACGATGGCGTCTTCCACCGAGCGGATCTTGCCTGGCGAGGCGTAGTAGGGCGATGCCGCCCAACTGACCACCTGGGCAGCCAGTGCCGGGTCGGTCTCGACCACGCCAGTAATGTCATCGATGCTGGCGTTGGGGTCTACCCGCAGCTTGATGATCTTCTGCGCCGTGTCGGCCAGTGGCGGGATTTCGATGGTTTCTTCCAGGCGTTTCTGGATGCGTCGCGCCGTGAAGGCCTGGACCGCCTGGGTGATTTCGTCGGAGTCGTCATGGGGCCGGTCGAGGTTTGGGCTGATGGCCTCGACCTCTTGCCCAAAGCTGCTGGCGCTGGACTTGGCGAGCAAGCGCTTGAAGTTCGCGCGGTCGATTTCCAGCAGCAGGCCGGCTTCACCGGACTGAATCAGCACTTTCTCACAGTCGAGCAGGCTTTTTTCGTATTGGCACGGCGAGCTGGTCAGCGCCGGAATGCCCGGCAGGCGCTTGAGGTGATGCTTGTCGAGCATCTGCTTGAGGCGGGGCATGGACACCGCTGTCAGCTTGCGGCCAGTCAGTTCGGTCAGGCGATTGAGGTCAAGCAGCTGGCTGTGCGGGAACAACACCATCAGGGCGCCGATCTCGTCGTCGAGAAGGACCGCCTGCACCCGCGAGGCGGCAGGCAACTGCGGATGTTCGAGCACCTCGCGGTAGGCTACGCCCACCTTATCGAGCAACAGCCTGATGACAGAGGGTGCGTGTGGGGCTGCGGTTTCCAGGGCAACTTCAGTCATGGTCCGTATCCACTCGTTCTTTTAAACGCGAAGTATAACCAGTCCCGCCGCGAATCTGGATCCATTCTGGGACTGGCGTCACACTTGGCCATATTGCTGGCCATGCCGCAGCCAGCGGTCGAGCAGCGGGCTGACATGGCCCGGCCAGCGAGCGATCAGGGCTTGGGCGGCATCACGCACGGCCGGCAGCAGGTCGGCATCACGCATCAGGTCCGCGACTTTGAACTGTAGCAGGCCGGTCTGGCGTGTTCCCAGCATCTCGCCGGGGCCGCGCAGTTCCAGGTCTTTTTCGGCGATGATGAAGCCATCGTTGGTTTCACGCATGATCCCCAGGCGTTCGCGGCCAATCTGCGACAGCGGCGGGTGATACAGCAACACGCAATGGCTCACCGCGCTGCCCCGGCCAACCCGGCCGCGCAGCTGGTGCAGTTGGGCCAGGCCAAGGCGTTCGGGGTTCTCGATGATCATCAGGCTGGCATTGGGCACGTCCACGCCCACCTCGATGACCGTGGTCGCCACCAGCAGTTGCAGCTCCCCAGCCTTGAACTGGGCCATGATCTCGGCCTTTTCCGCAGGCTTCATGCGCCCGTGGATAAGGCCGACGCGTAGCTCGCCCAGGGCGCTGCCAAGGTCCTCGTAGGTGCTTTCGGCTGCCTGGCAGGTCAGTTCTTCAGATTCCTCGATCAGGGTGCACACCCAATAGGCCTGGCGCCCTTCAGCGCAGGCCGCGCGTACCCGCTCGACCACCTCGAAGCGGCGGCTGTCGGCCACCAGCACGGTATTCACGGGCGTACGCCCCGGCGGCAGCTCGTCCAGGACCGAGGTGTCGAGGTCGGCATAGGCGCTCATCGCCAAGGTCCGCGGGATCGGCGTGGCCGTCATGATCAGCTGGTGCGGGCACAGTTCGCCGGCTACGCCTTTCTTGCGCAGGGCCAGGCGTTGCTGCACGCCGAAACGGTGCTGTTCATCGATGATCGCCAAGGCCAGGTGCTTGAATTTGACCTCTTCCTGAAACAGCGCATGGGTACCCACCACCATCGGTGCACCGTTGGCGATCTGCTCCAGCGAGCTGGCCCGGGCCTTGCCCTTGAGCTTGCCAGCCAGCCATGCTACCTCGATGCCCAGCGGTTCGAGCCAGCGCTTGAAGGTGATGAAGTGCTGTTCGGCGAGAATCTCGGTGGGTGCCATCAACGCCACCTGGTAACCAGCCTCCAGGGCTTGCAGTGCCGCCAGTGCGGCGACCACTGTCTTGCCGGCGCCGACATCGCCCTGGACCAGGCGCATCATTGGCTCGGCCTGGGCGAGGTCGTAGGCGATCTCGTTGGCCACACGCTGCTGAGCACCGGTCGGCTTGAAACCCAGGTTGCCCAGGTACTGCGCCGGCAGCCGAGTGGCCTTGGGCAGGACGGGGGCGCGCAGGCTGCGCAGGCTCTCGCGCAGCCGTTGTTGTGACAGCTGATGGGTCAGTAACTCTTCAAAGGCCAGGCGGTGTTGAGCCCAATGCTGGCCTTCGGCAAGCTCGTCGAGGTCGGCGTCGGCCGGCGGGTTGTGCAAATAGCGGATAGCGTCGTCCAGCGGCGCCAGCTGGTAGTCCCGAGCCAGCTCGTCGGGCAGCCAGTCTGGCAGGCTGCGCGGGCCGAGCATGCCCAGGCTCTGCTGGCAGAGCAGGCGCAGGCGTTGCTGGGTAAGGCCTTCGGTGGTCGGGTAGATCGGCGTCAGGGTCTGTTCTACCGGGGGCGCTGGCTCGTCGCCGTTGAGCGCCCGGTACTCTGGGTGGTAGATCTCCAGGCCAGAGGCGCCGGGGCGGGCTTCGCCATAGCAGCGCAGGTGCGTGCCGCGTTTGAGGCCTTCTTTTTGCGCATTGCTGAAGTGATAGAAGCGCAGGCTCAACACCCCGCTGCCGTCACCCAGGCGCACCACCAGGCTGCGGCGCTTGCCCATGGTCACGTCAGCACCACTGACCACCCCTTCGATCACGGCATCCTGCCCCGGGCGCAACTCGCCAATGGGCACTACGCGGGTGCGGTCCTGGTAGCGCAGGGGCAGGTGGAACAGGATGTCCTGCAGGTTCTCCAGGCCAACCTTGGCGAGTTTTTCCGCCATGGCATCGCCCACCCCTTTGAGCACCGTGACCGGGACCTTCGACAGCTCACTCATGACTCAGGCCGGCTGTTCCACAGGGGGTTTGGCGACCGAGCAGAGGCGGATCGAGTCGGCGAGGATCTCGATGGCCTTGGGCCGCGGGAAACTGGCACGCCAGGCAATGGCCACGGTGCGGAACGGTGCCGGCGCGGTCAGCGGGCGCACTTCGATGACGCCTGGCGCGTAGTGGTGGCTGTGCACCGCCGACAGCGGCAGGATCGAAACGCCCAGGCCCGAGGCAACCATGTGGCGGATGGTCTCCAGGGAGCTGGACTCCACCGTGGTGTGGCGGGAGCCTTCGCCGCCCTTGTTCAGGGTGGGGCAGGCTTCCAGCACCTGGTCGCGGAAACAGTGGCCTTCACCGAGCAGCAGCAGGCTCTTGTCGTTGAGCATGGCGGTGTCGATGGTCTTTTTTGCCGTCCACGGGTGGTCGGCGGGCATCAAGGCGCAGAATGGCTCATCGTACAGCGGCAGGGTCAGCACGTCGGCTTCGTTGAACGGCAGGGCGATGATCACTGCGTCGAGTTCGCCGTTGCGCAGTTTTTCGCGCAGTACGTGGGTGAAGTTCTCTTCGATGTACAGCGGCATCTGCGGCGCCACGCGGTGCAGCTGCGGGATCAGGTGCGGGAACAGATAAGGGCCGACGGTATAGATGGCACCGACCTTGAGCGGGGCGGTCAGCTGGTTCTTGCCGGCCTGGGCCAGCTCGCGGATACCCTGGGCTTGTTCCAGTACCTTTTGTGCCTGGGCAACGATGCTTTCGCCGACCGGGGTCAGGCGCACCGCGCTCTTGCTGCGCTCGAAGATCAGCACGCCAAGCTCGTCCTCGAGCTTCTTCACACCGACCGACAGGGTCGGCTGGCTCACGTGGCAACGCTCGGCCGCATGGCCGAAATGCTGTTCCTGGGCGAGTGTGACGATGTAGCGTAATTCTGTGAGGGTCATAACGTGCGTCCATGAAGTTGCGAGCCCAGCATAGCGGCTGCAATTGATAGACGCACGTTATCAGACTTGCCGATGTGTGACAGAAACAAAAGTCTCAGCGGCGGTCCAGGGAGTAGACGAACGGCGCCACGACTTCGATCGTGCCGTTGTTCAGCAACTCCGGTGGCGGCTTGGGTACCGTGCCGGCCCGACGGATCATTTCCAGAGTCGCACGGTCCAGTGCTGCGCTACCCGAACCCCCTGCCATGGCGTACGACACCACCTTGCCTTCGGCATCGACCACGAAACGCAGGCGGTTGATGCCCTGCAGGCCGCGACGACGTGCGTCTTCCGGATAACGCTTGTACTTGGCCAGGTGGCGCAGCAGGTCACTCTGCCAGGTCGGCAGGGCGTTGCTGTTGGACGCGATGCTCGGTGCCGGTGCCGCGGACTTCTGCGGCGGCGTGTTGCTTGGCGGTGCGTCTACCACGCTCTCGGTCGGCGGCGCGTCCTTCGGCGGCTCAGGCTTTTTCTCAGGCTTGGGCGGCTGGGGCTTGGCCTTCGGCTTGGGCGGCTTGGCGATGGCGATCTTGGGTTTAGGGGCTTCCACCAGCTTGGGCAACGGCAGTTCTTCGACCGGTGCCGGCGGCTGTGGGACGGCTTTTGGAGGAGGTGGTGGCGCAGGCTCCGGCAGCGGTGCCAGCTCGACCACCATGGCTGCCGGTGGCAGCTCGATGGCCTGAGGCACCGACCAATTGAGCGTGAGCAGCACAGCGACGGCATGGACACCCAGCACAAGTGCCAGGCTGCCGCTGTAACGCGCCAGATTGTGCCGCGTCTTCGTCATTTCTTGGCTGCCGTCTCGAGACCTACCAGACCGACTTTGAGGTAGCCGGCCGCGCGCATGGTGTTCATCACTTCCATCAGGTCACCGTAATCCACGCCCTTGTCGGCCTGGAAGAAGATGGTGGTTTCCTTGTCGCCCTTGGTCTTGGCGTCGAGCATCGGGCCAAGCTGGTCGGGCGCAGGCACCTGATCGTCACCGACATACAGCTTCTGGTCGGCCTTGACGCTGACGAACACGGGTTTCTCGGGCCTCGGTGCCGGTTTGGCAGTCGAGGCTGGCAGGTCGACCTTGATGTCGACCGTTGCCAAGGGAGCAGCCACCATGAAGATGATCAGCAGTACCAGCATCACGTCGATAAACGGCGTAACGTTGATTTCGTGGTTTTCGGCGAGGTCGTCGCCACCTTCGTTGAGATGCAGGCCCATGGCTTACCCCACTTTCACCATGTGCGGGGCGGCGCGCTCGCTGCCTTGGTGGTCCAGATCACGGCTGACCAGCAGCAGGACCTGGGCGGAGGCGTCGGACACCTGCGCCTTGTAGCCAGCAATGGAGCGGGCGAAGACGTTATAGATGACCACGGCCGGGATTGCGGCAACCAGGCCCAAGGCTGTTGCCAGCAGAGCTTCGGCGATGCCTGGGGCAACCACTGCCAGGTTGGTGGTCTGGGTTTTGGCGATGCCGATGAAGCTGTTCATGATGCCCCACACGGTGCCGAACAAGCCGACGAAGGGTGCGGTGGAGCCGATGGTGGCGAGTACGCCGGTACCGTTGCTCATGTTGCGACCGCTGGCGGCGACCAGACGCTCCAGGCGGAAGGCGACGCGTTCCTTGATGCCTTCTTTTTCACGCGCATTGGCCGACAGGCGCATCTCTTCGAGGGCATCGTGGACCAAGGTGTGGGCCAGGGTGCCTTCCTTGTTGGAGACATCGCTGGCTTCTTTGAGGCTGGCGGACTTCTTCAGTTGTGCGATCTCGCCGCGCAGACGTCGCTTGGCGCCCAGCAGCTCGAAGCCTTTGGCGATCCAGATGGTCCAGGTGATGATCGAGGCGATGGCCAGGCCGATCATGACGATCTTCACCACGATGTCGGCGTTCTTGTACATGCCCCATGGCGACAGGTCGTGGGCCATGCCCAGGGTAGTATCCTCGACCAGTGCTTCGACGCCTGGGTCTACGGCGACAGGCGCATCGACTGGAGCTGCGGCTGGCGCGGCGGCAACAGGTGCCGAGCCATCGGCGACTGGGGCCGGGCTGGCGACGGGTGTGGCCGGGGCAGCAGCGGCAGCAGGGGTGCTGGCGTTGGCGGTAGGCTCATCGGCCATGGCCACTGGGGCCAGCACCAGGCTGAACATCAGCGCAGCGATGGCGCGCCAGGCGCGCGACGGGGTTGGCGAAGCGGAGGGTTGAGTACGTGTCATGCTGGCCGGACCTGATGAAGAAAAAGAGTGAACGTTCTTCAAGGCCTCGAGATAGGCCGAGAACAGATAGGGGCGCCATTATTGCAAGTAATTCTTGTTAACAAAAGTAATCTTGTTGCTTTTTTCGCCTAGGGTCTAGCCGCCCATCGTGTAGCGTGGCTGGTCTGATCAACTGGTCTAGGGAGTTTTGAGATGTCAGACCTTTCAGTAATGGTCGTAGGTTGTGGTGATGTAGGCGGCCGTCTTGCCCGGCAATTGCTCGCCCGTGGCTGGCATGTGAGCGGCCTGCGCCGCTCGATCGAGCAACTGCCCGAGGGCGTTGCGCCGGTGGCTGCCGACCTGTCCGAAGCCGCTATTCCAGCGGCGTGGCCGCAGCGTGCGCCGGATTACCTGGTGTATTGCGTGGCGGCCAGCCAGCACGACGAGGCGGGGTATCAGGCGGCTTATGTCGAGGGCCTGCGGCATGTGCTGGCCTGGCTGGGTGAGCGTGGCCAGCACCCGCGGCGCCTGCTGTTCGTGTCCAGCAGCAGCGTGTTTGCGCAAAAAGAAGGTGAGTGGATCGATGAGACGGCGGCCACTGAGCCTGAAGGGTATTCCGGCCGGGTAATGCTCGACGCCGAGCGCTTGGCCCTGGCCAGTGGTATCCCGGCAAGCGTGGTGCGTTTGACCGGCATCTACGGGCCGGGCCGAGAGTGGCTACTGAGCCAGGTGCGCCAGGGCTATCGTGTGGCCGAGGAGCCGCCGCTGTATGGCAACCGGATTCATGCCGAGGATGCCGCAAGCCTGCTGGCTTATCTGCTGCAGGCCGATGCCGACGGCGTGAAGCTGGACGATTGCTATATAGGTGTCGATGACGACCCGGCGCCGCTGGCCGACGTGGTGGCCTGGTTGCGCGGTTATCTGGGCGTTACCGAATGGTCGGATGAGCAGCGGGTACGGCGTACGGGCAGCAAGCGCTGCAGCAATGCCCGCGCGCGGGCGTTGGGCTGGGTGCCAGAGTACCCAAGTTACAAAGAAGGGTATGCAGCGATTCTGAAAGGGAAAAGCTGACGGGCTGGCTTTCGCGGCCCTTGTAGGAGCGGCCTTGCGTCGCGAAAGGGCCGCAAGGCCGCTCCTACAGGCCGCGAATAGCTTTTAGTCTTTCTCCAGCACCCATTGCCGTGCACCGGCAGCCAATACCGGCATCTCATCCGGCTGCGCGCGGTTTACGGCCTGGAAAATCTCCAGCTTGTCGCCATCACGCTTGATGATAAACGGCGCGCCGCGCTGTTTGCGCTCCAGCCACAGGCTGTCGTTGCTGCCGCCCATGGTCGCGCAATCGCCCGCCAGGCACAGGGCAAAACGGTCCGGGCCAGGCAGGCCGCTGACGTTGCCGGTGTCGCTGAAGCGTACGGCGGTGCCTTTGCCTTGGCCGTCGATGATTTTCCAGTCACCGCCCAGGTAGGCTTGATACAGCGCCTTCTCGAAGCTACCGCCCAGGGGCGAACTGCCGGGTTGCTTGACGCGCACGAAGGTTTGCTGGACCCCAGACTGGGTGGTGGTTTTCAGCTCGTCGCCATCCAGCGCCAGCTGCTCGGTCTGGCCGTCCTGGAAGCTGGCCTGCCAGTCCTTCTCGTTGGCGCTCAACTGGCCATCGGCAGCCTCGAAGCCATTGCTGAAGCTGGCCTGCTGGTGGGCCACATCGAGTTTCCATTCGAAAACAGGGCCGTGTTCAGTCAATGCCTGACGCAGGCTGCCACCCTTGACGGCGGCTTTGATGGCGTCCTGGTTGATCCAGGTGCCGTTGAAGTCTTCGGGTTTATGGCTGGCGCAACCGCTCAAAAGCAGGGCTGCCAGCGCGAGGGGCAGTGCTTGACGCATGGTGGGTAACCTTGGGGGAGAGAAGGTGGCGGGCAGAGCGCCCGCCACCGGGGGCATCACTCGATGACCAGGATCGCGTCCATTTCGACCTGGGAGCCTTTCGGCAGCGCGGCAACGCCGATGGCGGCGCGTGCTGGGTAAGGCTGTTCGAAGTAGCGGCCCATGACCTCGTTGACCTTGGCGAAGTGGCTCAGGTCGGTGAGGAAGATGTTCAGCTTGACGATGTCCTTGAACGAGCCACCAGCGGCTTCAGCCACGGCCTTGAGGTTCTCGAAGACCTGCACGGTCTGGGCCTCGAAGCCTTCGACCAGCTCCATGGTCTTGGGGTCCAGTGGGATCTGGCCCGACATGTAAACGGTGTTGCCGGCCTTGATGGCCTGGGAGTAGGTGCCGATGGCGGCAGGGGCCTTGTCGCTGGTGATGACGGACTTGCTCATGATGACTCCTTGCGGTTGGCGGACTACGTACGCATGCGGGTGATGCGGACCACACCGGTCAAGGTACGCAGCTTCTTGATCACACGCGCCAGGTGCACACGGTCGTGCACGCTGACCACCAGTTGGACCACGCTGATACGGCCGTCGCGTTCGTCCATGCTGATCTTCTCGATGTTGCCGTCGGCGGCATTGACGCTGCTGGCCAGCAGCGCGATCAGGCCGCGCTGGTGTTCCAGCTCGACGCGCAGCTCGACATTGAATTCGCCGGCGATGTCCTTGGCCCAGGAGAGCTGCACGCACTTCTCCGGGTTGTGGCGAATTTCGCTGATGTTGCGGCAGTTCTCCAGGTGCACGACCATGCCCTTGCCCGCCGACAGGTGGCCGACGATCGGGTCGCCGGGGATCGGGGTGCAGCACTTGGCGTAGCTGAGCACCAGGCCTTCGGTGCCGCGGATCGCCAGCGGGCCTTCCGGCGCCGGCAGTTGCTCACCTTCGGCTGACAGCAGGCGACGGGCGACCACATAGGCCATGCGGTTGCCCAGGCCGATGTCTTCGAGCAGGTCTTCGATCAGCTCCAGGCGGTACTCGGCGAGAATTGCCTGAATGCGCTCCTGGGGGATTTTTTCGAGGCTGCTGTCGAAACCGGTCAGTACCTTGTTCAGCAGGCGCTCGCCGAGGCTGATGGACTCGGAACGGCGCTGCTGCTTGAGCGCGTGGCGGATGTGCGTGCGCGCCTTGCCGGTGACCACGAAGTTGAGCCAGGCCGGGTTTGGCCGGGCGCCCGGCGCACTGACGATTTCGACCGTCGAGCCGCTTTGCAGCGGCTCGGACAGCGGCGCCAGGCGGCGGTTAATGCGGCAGGCGATGCAGCTGTTGCCCACGTCGGTGTGCACCGCGTAGGCGAAGTCGACGGCCGTGGAGCCTTTGGGCAGCTCCATGATCCGGCCCTTGGGCGTGAACACGTAGACCTCGTCCGGGAACAGGTCGATCTTCACGCTCTCGATGAATTCCAGCGAGTTGCCTGCACGCTGCTGCAGTTCGAGGATGCCCTTGACCCACTGGCGGGCACGCGCGTGGCTGCCTTTTGGCTGTTCGTCGTCGTTGGACTTGTACAGCCAGTGCGCGGCGATGCCGTTGTTGGCCATCTCTTCCATTTCGCGGGTGCGGATCTGGATTTCGATGGGCACGCCGTGCATGCCGAACAGCGTGGTGTGCAACGACTGGTAGCCGTTGGCCTTGGGGATCGCGATGTAATCCTTGAAGCGACCGGGCAGTGGCTTGTACAGGTTGTGCACGGCGCCGAGCACGCGGTAGCAGGTGTCGACCTTGTCGACGATGATGCGGAAGGCGTACACGTCCATGATTTCGTTGAAGGCACGGCGCTTGCCGCGCATCTTCTTGTAGATGCCATAGAGGTGTTTCTGCCGGCCGCTGACCTCGCCCTCGATACCATCGGCAGCCAGGCAGTTGGCCAGCGAGTGCTCGATCTTGGCGACGATCTCTTTGCGGTTGCCGCGGGCGCTCTTGACCGCCCGGTGAATCAGCGACGAGCGCATCGGGTGCATGGCCTTGAAGCCAAGGTCTTCGAATTCGACGCGCACAGTGTGCATGCCCAGCCGGTTGGCGATGGGTGCGTAGATTTCGAGGGTTTCCTTGGCGATGCGCCGGCGTTTTTCGCCAGACAGCACTTCCAGCGTGCGCATGTTGTGCAGGCGGTCGGCCAGCTTGACCAGGATCACGCGGATATCGCGGGCCATGGCCATGGCCATCTTCTGGAAGTTCTCGGCCTGCGCCTCGGCCTTGGTCTCGAAGTTCATCTGGGTCAGCTTGCTGACCCCATCGACCAGTTCGGCGACCGTCTCGCCAAATTGCTGGCTGAGGGCTTCCTTGGCGATGCCGGTGTCTTCGATCACATCGTGCAGCATGGCCGCCATCAGGCTCTGATGGTCCATGTGCATGTCGGCGAGGATGCTGGCCACGGCCAGCGGGTGGGTCACGTAGGGCTCGCCGCTGCGGCGGCGCTGCCCATCGTGGGCCTGTTCGGCGTAGAAATAGGCGCGGCGAACCAGGTTGACCTGTTCGGGGCCCAGGTAGGTCGACAGCCGTTCGGCTAAGGCTTCTATACCCGGCATGGGTTCACCTCTTGCAGAGGAAGAGGGCCTTGTGCCGCGCGACGTCGACCTGGCATCAATCAGACAGCCTCGTTGGACTCGTCCTCGAACGCGGCGAAGACCGGATCCTCGGTGACGATCTCTTCAGCGGCGATGAACTCGTTGGTGACGATGCCTTCGGCGATTTCACGCAGGGCAACAACGGTCGGCTTGTCGTTTTCCCACGCTACGCGTGGCTCTTTGCCGCCGGTCGCCAGCTGACGGGCGCGCTTGGTCGAGAGCATGACCAGCTCAAAGCGGTTATCCACGTGTTCCAGGCAGTCTTCAACAGTTACGCGGGCCATGGTCTTCCTCAGTAGCAATTGCGGTGGGCGTGCAGCCCAATATGGGCAGGCGGACTCGATAGTTTAAAAAATCACCAGCCAATAGGGAAGCGCTGTTTTGCCGCGCGCGGATCAGGCCGCTCCCTGTGGGGGCGGGGTTGCTCGCGAAAGGGCCGCAACAGACACCCTCCTCTTGTATCTCACAACATCGCGTCGCGCAACCGTGGGGTCAGTTCCTCGAACAATGTCTGCACCGAGCGCAACGCCCGGCAATCTGGCCGGGTCAGCAGCCACAGCTGGGTATCGCAACCGGGCAGCGGGCCGCTCAGCGCATCAACGCCGGGCAAGGCATGCACCATGTAATCGGGCAGCGCCGCCACGCCCAGCCCGGTGCTGACCAGTTGCGCGATGGTCGACATGCCGCTGCATTGGTAGCGCGGGCTCAGCCCGGGGTACTGCTGGTTGCGCCAGACCACGGTGGGGTGGTCCTGCATTGAATCGTCCGGGGCAATCCACGGCACGCTGCCGGCAGCCTCGTCCAGCCGTTCACGCCACTGCGGCTGGCCACAGATCACATAGGAGGTCGAGCCCAGGCAACGCCCCACCAGGTGCTCCGGTGGCGTGTTGGTCAGGCGCAGGGCGATGTCGGCATCGCGCCGGCTGAGGTTGGCGAAAGTGTTGGAGGTGCCCATTTCCAGCGACAAGGCCGGGTAATTGGGCATGAAGTCGGCCAGCGCCGGCAGCAGCAGGCTGTGCATCACGGCCTCGGTACAGGTCAGCCGCACCGTGCCGCTGACCACCTGTTCGCCGCTGGTCATGGCGATGCGCGCGGCCTCCAGGGCCTGCTCGGCGCGCTCGGCCTGCTCCGCCAGGGCCTGGGCGGTGTCGGTGGGCAGGTAGCCCTTGCGGCTTTTGACGAACAGCGCGGTGCCCAGCGCGGATTCGAGACGACGGATCGAACGGAACACCGTCGAAACGTCGACCTTGAGCAATTCGGCAGCCTTCGCCAGCGAGCGGCCACGTTCCAGGGCCAGGACCAGGGAGAGGTCGGCGTGGGTAATCTGATATTGCATTGGTGCACGCTCTGCTTGCCGAAATGCCAATGTCTGTTGCGTTGAGGCCATTTTATAGTGGAACCGCCCCTGGGAATCAATGCGCCCGGTCGGGCAACCAATCCCCACGATGGGAAAGTGAAAAAAACAACAGCTGCAACCATCGTCGCCCGTGAGGCGCCAGCCGTATCCCCACATCGCCGCAGCACATCAAAGGATGTACACCATGACGTCGGTCACCCCGTGCGCCAGTTCTTCCAGCGAGATGAATGACTTCCTCCAGGCCCATCCGGATACGCAGTATGTCGATCTGCTGATCTCCGACATGAACGGCGTGGTACGCGGCAAGCGCATCGAGCGGGCCAGCCTGCACAAGGTGTACGAGAAAGGCATCAACCTGCCGGCGTCACTGTTTGCCCTCGACATCAACGGCTCGACCGTCGAGAGTACCGGCCTGGGCCTGGACATCGGCGATGCCGACCGCATCTGCTACCCAATCCCCGGCACGCTGTGCAACGAGCCGTGGCAAAAACGCCCCACCGCTCAGCTGCTGATGACCATGCATGAGATCGAAGGCCAGCCCTTCTTCGCCGACCCGCGCGAAGTGCTGCGCCAGGTGGTGAGCAAGTTCGACGACCTGGGCCTGGATATCTGCGCCGCATTCGAGCTCGAGTTCTACCTGATCGACCAGGACAACCTCAACGGCCGCCCGCAACCGCCGCGTTCGCCCATTTCTGGCAAGCGCCCGCAGTCGACCCAGGTGTACCTGATCGACGACCTCGACGAATACGCCGACTGCCTGCAGGACATGCTCGAAGCGGCCAAGGAGCAGGGCCTGCCAGCCGATGCCATCGTCAAAGAAAGTGCCCCGGCGCAGTTCGAGGTCAACCTGCACCACGTTGCCGACCCGCTGAAGGCCTGCGACTACGCGATCTTGCTCAAGCGCTTGGTCAAGAACGTCGCCTACGACCATGAAATGGACACCACGTTCATGGCCAAGCCCTACCCGGGCCAGGCGGGCAATGGCCTTCATGTGCACATCTCGCTGTTGGACAAGAAAACTGGCAAGAACATCTTCGCCAATAGCGACCCGCTGCAAAGCGACGCGCTGCGCCACGCCATCGGTGGCGTGCTGGAGACCATGCCAGCGTCGATGGCCTTCCTGTGCCCGAACATCAACTCCTACCGCCGCTTCGGTGCGCAGTTCTACGTCCCCAATGCGCCGAGCTGGGGCCTGGACAACCGTACCGTGGCGGTTCGCGTGCCGACCGACAGCAGCGAAAACGTGCGCATCGAGCACCGTGTGGCCGGCGCCGACGCCAACCCGTACCTGATGCTCGCGGCCATTCTCGCGGGCATTCACCACGGCCTTACCAGCAAGGTCGAGCCGGGTGAGCCCATTGAAGGCAACTCGTACGAGCAGCTGGAACAGAGCCTGCCGAACAACCTGCGTGACGCCCTGCGCGCGCTGGATGACAGCGAAGTGCTCAATCAATACATCAGCCCGGACTACATCGATATCTTCGTCGCCTGCAAGGAAAGCGAGCTGGCCGAGTTTGAAGTGTCGATCTCCGACCTTGAGTACAACTGGTACCTGCACACGGTGTAAGCCCATGAGCGCAAATGCGGTCCCCTTGATCGGTATCAGCGCCTGCCGCCAGCAGGTGGGGAAGAACTCGTCGCACACGGTGGGCGACAAGTATGTCGAGGCGGCCGGCTTTGCCGGGCTGCCGCTGATTTTGCCGGCGCGAGACGGGGGCAGTGATACCCCGGCGCTGCTGGCCCAGCTCGACGGCATTCTTTTTACCGGCTCGCCTTCAAATATCGAACCGCATCATTACAATGGCGCCCCCAGCACGGAGGGTACCCGGCATGATCGCGCGCGCGATCGCCTGACCCTGCCGCTGCTGCAGGCGGCCATTGCCGCCGGTGTGCCGGTGTTGTGCATCTGCCGTGGGTTTCAGGAATTGAATGTGGCCCTTGGCGGCACCTTGCACCAGCGTGTGCAGGAGCTGCCTGGCTACCTTGACCACCGCGAACCTGAGGACGCACCCCTGGAGGTGCAATACGGCCCTCGCCACCCTGTCGGCATCGAGCCTGGCGGGTTGTTCGAGCGCCTGGGCCTGGCTGCGCAATTCGAGGTCAACTCGTTGCACAGCCAGGGCATCGATCGCCTGGCCCCTGGGCTGCGCGTCGAAGCACGGGCCCCGGATGGCCTGATCGAAGCGGTGTCGATGCCGGATGCGCCGGGCTTCGTGCTTGGCGTGCAGTGGCACCCAGAATGGCGTTTCGCCGAAAACCCGGTCTCCCGGCGCCTTTTCCAGGCATTCCGTGAGGCCTGTATTGCCCATGCTGCACGGGAGGGTACGCGCCAGAAGGCATTCTGACGTCACCCGAAAGTCTCGGATGACGCACCCCCTGTTGCAAGCTTTCAATGAGTGAAAGCGGGCCTTGTACGCAAGGCCCGCGAAAACAATTCCAAAATTTACGGCAAATACTCATGAGCGATTACACAGAAGCCGGCCGCCCACCCGATGTGGCGGCCGACGCGGACAACACCCAGCGCAGCAAGGGCTTGGCCAAAGGCCGCCTGGGTTTGCTGGCCAGCGTGGTGCTGGGCATTTCCACCATCGCCCCGGTCTATACCCTGACTGGCGCGCTTGGCCCTACCGTGCGAGAGGTCGGTGCCCACCTGCCTGCGGTGTTTATCGTCGGCTTCCTGCCGATGCTGCTGGTCGCCCTTGGCTATCGCGAGCTGAATTCGGCGGAGCCGGACAGCGGCACCTCGTTCACCTGGTCGGCGCGTGCCTTCGGCCCGATGATCGGCTGGATCGGGGGCTGGGGGCTGGTGGTCGCCACCACCATCGTGCTGTCGAACCTGGCCGGTGTGGCGGTCGATTTCTTCTACCTGTTCCTCGGCCAGATCACCGGTAACCATGGCCTGGCGGCCTTGGCGGATAACCTGGTGATCAACATCGCCACCTGTTGCGTGTTCATCGCCCTGGCGGTGTGGATCTGCTGTCGCGGCATCGCCACCACCATGACGGTGCAGTATGGCCTGGTGGCCTTGCAGTTGCTGGTGCTGATCGGCTTTGCCTTCGCCGCCTTCGGTGGTACCACTGCGCCGCCACCGCTGGAGTTCGATTTTGCCTGGTTCAACCCGTTCGGTGTCGAGTCGTTCTCGGCCTTTGCCGCGGGGTTGTCGCTGTCGATCTTCATCTTCTGGGGTTGGGACACGTGCCTGACTGTGAGCGAAGAGTCGGTGGGCAGCGAAGAGGTGCCCGGCAAGGCCGCCACCTGGACCGTGATGTTGATCCTTGGCCTGTACCTGTTCACCGCTATCGCCACCCTGCAGTTTGCCGGTATCAGTGAAACGGGCCTGGGCCTGAACAACCCGCGCATCCAGGAGAACGTCTTTGCCCACCTGGCCGGCCCGGTCATGGGGCCGCTGGCGATCCTGATGTCCATCGCCGTGCTGGCCAGCACCGCAGCGTCGCTGCAGTCGACCTTCGTGGCACCGGCGCGCACCCTGTTGGCCATGGGTTATTACGGTGCGGTACCGCAGAAGTTCGCCAGCGTCTGCCCGCGTTCGCAAACCCCGCGCTACGCCACCATCTGCGCCGGCCTGGCGGCAGGCCTGTTCTACGTGACCATGCGTACCCTGAGCGAGAACGTGCTGGCCGATACCATCACCGCGCTGGGCATGATGATCTGCTTCTACTACTCGCTGACCGCGTTTGCCTGCGTCTGGTATTTCCGCCACAGCCTGTTCGACAGCCTGCGCCACTTCGTCATGCGCGGCCTGTGCCCGCTGGTAGGCGGGGCGATCTTGTCGGTGATCTTCGCGCGTACCGCCATCGACAGCGCCTCGCCAGACTTCGGCAGCGGCTCGCATGTGGGCGGGTTGGGGCTGGTGTTCGTGATTGCCGCGATCATTTCGGTGCTTGGCATCGGGCTGATGCTGCTGTCGCGCATGCGTGCGCCGGCGTACTTCCTGGGGGCTACCCTGCGTCAGCAGGCGACCCTGCCGCTGGCGGAGTAATTGGAAGGGGCTGCCCTGCAGCCCATTCGCGGGCCAAGCCCGTTCCCACAAGATCACCGCTGCCGTCAATGTCGGCGCAGTATTTGTGGGAGCTGGCTTGACCGCGAAGGGGCCTCGAAGAGGCCCCATCGATCTTCAGCCGATCATTTGCTTCAGCAACGCCGCATGACGCTGTTGCTGCTTCTTCAGCACCAGGCGATTCGAGCGGAACACCGCCTTCAAGTCTTCCAGCGCCACGTCGAAATCATCATTGATGATCAGGTAGTCATACTCGTCGTAGTGCACCATCTCGCTGACCGCTTCCTTCATGCGCCCGGCGATGATCTCTTCGCTGTCCTGCCCACGGCCGTCCAGGCGCTGACGAAGCGCTTCCTGGCTTGGCGGCAGGATGAACACCGACAACGCCTGCGGCATCAGTTTGCGCACCTGCTGGGCACCTTGCCAGTCGATTTCCAGGATCAGGTCGAAGCCTTGGTCGAGGGTCTGCTGCAGTGCGCTACGCGAGGTGCCGTAGAAGTTGCCGAACACTTCGGCATGCTCCAGGAAGTCGCCTTGCTGGATCAGTGCCTTGAACTCCTCGTGCACGACGAAGTGGTAGTTCACCCCGTGCTGCTCACCCGGGCGCATGGTGCGGGTGGTGTGCGAGACCGAAACGCGGATTTGCGTGTCGTCCTGGGTCAGGGCGTTGACCAGGCTGGTCTTGCCGGCACCCGAGGGTGCCGAAACGATGTAGAGGGTGCCGCTGCTGTGATTCATGGTCGGGGTGGCCTTACTCGATGTTCTGTACTTGTTCACGCATCTGTTCGATCAATACCTTGAGGTTGACCGCCGCTTGCGTACTGCGCGGGTCGAAGGCCTTGGAGCCTAGGGTGTTCGCTTCGCGGTTGAGTTCCTGCATCAGGAAGTCCAGGCGCCGGCCAGCGGCACCGCCTGACTTGAGCACGCGGCGCACTTCGGTGACGTGGGTGGCGAGGCGGTCGAGCTCTTCGGCGACGTCGCTTTTTTGCGCCAGCAGCACCATCTCCTGCTCCAGGCGTTGCGGGTCGAGTTCGGCCTGCATGTCGCCGAAGCGGTCGAGGATTTTCTGCCGCTGGGCCGCCAGCATCTGCGGCACCAGAGCGCGCAGCGTGGTGACCTCGGTGGTCATGTTGTCCAGGCGCTCGTTGATCAGCCGGGCCAGCTCCTGGCCTTCACGCAGGCGCCCGGCCTTGAGCTCGGCCAGCGCTTCGTCGAACAGCGCCAAGGCCTCGGCGTTCAGCGCCTGCGGGTCGCTGGCATCGGCGACCAGCACGCCCGGCCACGACAGCACTTCCAGGGGGTTCAGCGGGGCCGGCTGCTTGATCAGGCCGGCCACCTCTTCGGCGGCGGCGACCAGCTGTGCGGCGCGCTCACGGTCCACTTTCAGTGGTTTGCCGGTGCTGTCTTCGTTGAGGCGCAGGGTGCACTCGACCTTGCCGCGCGACAGCCCCTGGCGCAGGCCTTCACGTACCGCGCCTTCCAGGTCGCGCAGGGCCTCGGCCAGGCGCAGGTGCGGCTCCAGGTAGCGGTGGTTGACCGAGCGCAGCTCCCAGACCAGGGTGCCTTGGCTGCCGGCGCGCTCGACACGAGCAAAAGCGGTCATGCTGTGCACCATGGGGAGTACCTCGCGTAGATGAATGAACAGGGAAGCCTCTCGGCTGCAAGGCGCAGGATTGTAGCGCAGTGGCGCCTCGGCGCCCAATCCAGCCATGTTACAGAGCGCGAAATGAGCAGTGGGAAAAGGCGACAGGCTGTCAGGGGCGCGACAATAGGCATGTCCTCCCGAGGCCGCGAGCTCTATAATGCTCGGCAGATTCAAGTCCCAGTACAGGTATCCCAGATGAAACGTCCAAGTGGTCGCGCCGCCGATCAGCTCCGCTCGATCCGCATCACCCGCAACTACACCAAGCACGCCGAAGGGTCGGTACTGGTCGAGTTCGGTGACACCAAGGTCATCTGCACGGTCAGCGTTGAAAACGGCGTGCCGCGCTTCCTCAAAGGCCAGGGCCAAGGCTGGCTGACGGCCGAGTACGGCATGCTGCCGCGCTCCACCGGCGAGCGTAACCAGCGCGAAGCCAGCCGTGGCAAGCAGGGTGGTCGCACCCTGGAAATCCAGCGCCTGATCGGCCGCTCGCTGCGCGCCGCGCTGGACATGAGCAAGCTGGGTGACATCACCCTGTACATCGACTGCGATGTGATCCAGGCCGACGGTGGTACCCGTACCGCGTCGATCACCGGTGCGATGGTCGCGCTGTGTGACGCGCTGGCCGTGATCAAGAAGCGTGGCGGCCTCAAGGCCGGCAACCCGCTCAAGCACATGATCGCTGCGGTTTCCGTGGGCATGTATCAGGGCGAGGCAGTGCTTGACCTGGACTACCTGGAAGACTCCGCCGCCGAGACCGACCTGAACGTGGTCATGACCAGCGCCGGTGGTTTCATCGAGGTGCAGGGCACCGCCGAAGGCGCGCCGTTCCAGCCTGAAGACTTGAGTGCCATGCTCGCTGTGGCGCAGAAGGGCATGAACGAGATCTTCGAACTGCAGCAGGCCGCGCTGGCCGACTGACGTTTCTGTAGATACGAAAAAGCCGACATCAATGTCGGCTTTTTCGTATCTGGATGACACTCAGATGGTCAACGTCCAGTCATAGTCCACGATCAGCGGCGCATGCTGCGAGAAGCGCGGCTGACGCGGCAGGCGAGCGTTACGCACGAAGCGGCGCAGGCCTGGGGTGAGGATCTGGTAGTCGAACCGGTAGCCCAGGTTGAGCATCTCGGCCTGTTCGTTGTCCGGCCACCAGCTGTACTGGTCGCCTTCACGGCTGACTTCGCGCAGGGCATCCACGTAGCCCATCTCGCCGGTGATCGCATCCATCCAGGCGCGTTCCGGCGCCAGGAAGCCAGGCGATTGCTGGCTGTCGCGCCAGTTCTTGATGTCGAGCTTCTGCTGCGCCACGTAGAACGAGCCGCAATAGATGTATTCGCGGCGCTTGCGGCGCTGCTTGTCCAGGTACTTGGCGAAATCGTCCATCAACTTGAATTTCTGGTTCAAGTCTTCGTCGCCGTTCATGCCCGAAGGCAGCAGCAGGCTGGCAATACTGACTTTGTCGAAATCTGCTTGCAGATAACGCCCGTAGCGGTCGGCTGTCTCGAAGCCCAGGCCGGTGATGACTGCCTTGGGCTGCATGCGCGAGTACAGTGCCACGCCACCTTGGGCGGGTACCTCCGCGTCGCAGGCATAAAGGAAATAGCCATCGAGCTGGAAAGCTGGGTCGTCGAGTTCAAAGGCCGAGGCGCGGGTATCCTGAAGGCAGATGACGTCGGCATTCTGGGCTTGTAACCAGCTGAGCAATCCACGCTCGGCCGCAGCCTGAATGCCATTTACGTTCACACTGATGATCCGCATAAATGGCCCCAAAAATCTCGTGCGTGTATGATACCCGAGCTCAACCCATTTAGCTAAATCCGTGGTGTCCGGGACTTTCCATGCAGCCGTATCAGCGCGACTTTATCCGTTTTGCCATCGATCGCGGCGTTCTGCGCTTCGGTGAATTCACCCTGAAATCGGGGCGTACCAGCCCGTACTTCTTCAATGCCGGCCTGTTCAACACAGGTTCCGCCCTAGCAGAGCTGGGGCGTTGCTACGCGGCGGCCATCGTCGACAGCAAGATCCCCTTCGACGTGCTGTTCGGCCCGGCCTACAAGGGTATCCCCCTGGCGGCGACCACCGCCGTGGCCCTGGCCGATCAGCATCAGCTCGACGTGCCGTGGTGCTTCAACCGTAAAGAAGCCAAGGATCACGGCGAAGGTGGCAGCCTGGTCGGTGCGCCTTTGGCCGGTGACGTGCTGATCATCGACGACGTGATCACGGCCGGCACTGCCATCCGCGAGGTCATGCAGATCATCAATGCCCAGCAGGCCAAGGCCGCTGGCGTGCTGATCGCGCTGAACCGCGAAGAGCGCGGCAATGGCGAGCTGTCGGCGATCCAGGAAGTGGAGCGTGACTTCGGTATTCCGGTGGTCAGCATCGTTTCGCTGACCCAAGTGCTGGAGTTTTTGGCGGATGATCCGCAGCTCAAGCAGCATCTGCCGGCCGTTGAGGCGTATCGGGCGCAGTACGGGATTTGATCTCGGCCCGGTATTAAAAAAGGCGACCTTCGGATGAAGGTCGCCTTTTTTGTGTCGCCTGTCCTGGCCTCTTCGCGGGCAAGCCCGCTCCCACAGGTTCTGCGCCAACTTCAAGTCTGGCGCTGCACCTGTGGGAGCGGGCTTGCCCGCGAAGAGGCCGGAACAGGCTAACTAATCACTCAGCGCGGCTTGCGGTTGGTGATCAGGGTACCCACACCGCTGTCGGTGAAGATCTCCAGCAGCACCGCATTCGGCACGCGGCCATCGATGATGTGCGAGCTGTTCACGCCACCCTGGACCGCATCCAGCGCGCACTTGATCTTCGGCAGCATGCCGCCGTAGATGGTGCCGTCGGCGATCAGTTCGTTGACTTGCTCGGTGGTCAGGCCGGTCAGGACCTGGCCTTGCTTGTCCATCAGGCCAGCGATGTTGGTCAGCAACATCAGCTTCTCGGCTTTCAGGGCCTCGGCTACCTTGCCCGCCACCAGGTCGGCGTTGATGTTGTACGACTCACCGTTGGCACCCACGCCGATCGGCGCGATGACCGGGATGAAGTCACCCTTGACCAGCATGTTCAACAGGTCGGTGTTCACGCTCACGACCTCGCCAACGTGGCCGATGTCGATGATTTCCGGGGTGGTCATCTCCGGCGTCTGGCGGCTGACGGTCAGCTTCTTGGCGCGGATCAGTTCCGCATCCTTGCCGGTCAGGCCGATGGCGCTGCCGCCGTGGCGGTTGATCAGGTTGACGATGTCCTTGTTGACCTGGCCACCGAGGACCATCTCCACCACATCCATGGTCGCCGAGTCGGTGACGCGCATGCCGTCGATGAAGTGGCTTTCGATCGACAGGCGCTTGAGCAGGTCGCCGATCTGCGGGCCACCACCGTGGACCACCACCGGGTTGATGCCCACCGCCTTCATCAGCACGATGTCACGGGCGAAGCCGGTCTTGAGCTCCTCGCTCTCCATCGCGTTGCCGCCGTACTTGATCACCAGTGTCTTGCCGACAAAGCGGCGGATGTAAGGCAGTGCTTCGGACAAAACTTCGGCTACATGGGAAGCGGCATCGCGATCGAGGGTCATGCAGGGCTCCTGTAAGGAACAGATAGTCGGTCAGAACGGCAGTTGCAGCTCAGGGGCAACCCGCAGCAACTGGGCGCGGAAAACATCCTTGATACGTTGCAATTCGGCGTCGCTGTCGGCCTCGAAGCGCAGCACCAGCACCGGGGTGGTGTTGGAGGCGCGTACCAGGCCCCAGCCGTGGGTGTAGTCGACCCGCACACCGTCGATGGTGGTCAGGTTGGCTGCGCCCCAGTCGGCGTCGCGTTGCAGTGCATCAATGATGCTGAATTTACCCTCGTCGGTCACATCAATATTGATTTCCGGCGTGGAAATATCGTTCGGGAACGCCGCGAACAAGCTTTCGGCGTCCTGGTCGGCCTTGCTGAGGATCTCCAGCAGGCGCGCGGCACTGTAGATGCCGTCATCGAAACCGTACCAGCGTTCCTTGATGAAGATGTGCCCGCTCATCTCGCCGGCCAGCAAGGAGCCGGTCTGCTTCATCTTCTTCTTGATCAACGAATGGCCGGTCTTCCACATCAAGGCTCGGCCGCCGTGCTGTTCGATCAGCGGGGTCAGGCGACGGGTGCATTTGACGTCGAAGATGATCTCGGCGCCCGGATTACGCGACAGCACGTCCTGGGCAAACAGCATCAACAGGCGGTCGGGGTAGACGATGGTGCCGGTGTTGCTCACCACACCTACACGGTCGCCGTCGCCATCGAAGGCCAGGCCGATGTCGGCACCGGTTTGCTTGACCTTGGCGATCAGGTCTTCGAGGTTTTCCGGCTTGCCCGGGTCCGGGTGGTGGTTGGGGAAGTTGCCATCCACCTCGCAGAACAGCGGGATGACCTCGCAGCCGAGGGCTTCGATCAACTGCGGGGCGATGACGCCGGCAGCGCCGTTGCCGCAATCCACCACGACCTTGAGCTTTTTCGCAAGCTTCACGTCACGGGTGATCTGCTGGAAGTAGCGCTCGAGGATCTCGACCTTTTCCACTCGGCCTTCGCCACGGGTCAGGTCATTGGTCTTGAGGCGGGTTAGCAGGGCCTGGATCTGTTCGTTGGCCAGGGTGTCGCCAGCAATGACGATCTTGAAACCGTTGTAGTCCGACGGGTTGTGGCTGCCGGTGAGCATCACCCCCGACTTGCCGGCCAGCACGTTGGCGGCGTAATACAGCGCCGGGGTCGGCACCAGGCCCACGTCGCTCACCTGGCAGCCCGCGTCGGCCAGGCCTTTGATCAGCTGCTCGACCAGCATCGGGCCGGACAGGCGGCCATCGCGGCCCACGGAGATCTGTGGCTCGCCCTGGGCGAGGGTCTGGGCGCCGATGGCGCGGCCGATCCAGTAGGCGGTTTCGGCATGGAGGGTCTTGCCGACCACGCCGCGGATGTCATAAGCGCGGAAAATGCTGTCCGGCAGTGCGGGGACCAGCTGGGCCATTTCGTTCATCTCTGGAAGCTCCATTAGTCAAAGGCTGTCTGGGCAGGCGCAAACTGAACGCTTGGACGGTGGTTTCGCCAGAGAGTTCGCCATCCTTGGCCTGAACGGTCAGCTGTCGGCTCAGTGGCTGCCTGAGTGGCCGAAACCGCCAGTGCCACGCTGGCTTTCATCAAAGGTTTCGACGATGTCGAAATGCGCCTGTACCACCGGCACCAGCACCAACTGGGCGATGCGCTCGCCAATGGCGATGGTGAACGGGGTGTTGCCGCGGTTCCAGCACGACACCATCAGCTCGCCCTGGTAGTCCGAGTCGATCAGGCCGACCAGGTTGCCCAGCACGATGCCGTGCTTATGGCCCAGGCCCGAGCGCGGCAGGATCATGGCCGCCAGGCCCGGGTCGCCGATGTAGATCGACAGACCGGTGGGGATCAGCAGGGTCTGGCCCGGCTCAAGGACGGTGTCCTCCTTGAGCAGGGCGCGCAGGTCCAGCCCGGCGGAGCCAGGGGTGGCGTACTGCGGCAGGGGGAATTCGGTGCCCAGGCGTGGGTCGAGGATCTTGGCTTGAAGAGCGTGCATGTAACTTATTGAACCTGGTTGAGCCGTTCGGCGATGAAGGCGACCAGTTGCCGGGCAATCTTGCCCTTGCTGGTCTGCGCAAAGAGGGTCTGGTGCTGCTGGCGGTCGATCACGGTCAGGGCGTTCTCTTCGCTGTTGAAGCCGATGCTGGGGTTGGCCACATCATTGGCGACGATCAGGTCGAGGTTCTTGTCCTTGAGCTTGCGTGTGGCGTAATCGAGCAGGTGTTCGGTCTCGGCGGCGAAGCCGACACTGAACGGGCGGTCGCCACGGCCAGCAATGGTCGCAAGGATATCGGGATTGCGCACCATCTGCAGCAGCATGCCGTCGCCGGTCGTAGGATCTTTCTTGAGTTTTTGCGTGGCGACGACCTCTGGGCGGTAGTCCGCGACCGCTGCCGAGGCAATGAACAGGTCGCAGGGCATGGCCGCTTCACAGGCCGCGAGCATGTCACGCGCGCTGACCACGTCGATCCGGTTGACCCGGTCGGGCGTGGGCAGGTGCACCGGGCCGGTGACGAGGGTCACCCGAGCACCGGCTTCGGCGGCCGCTTCGGCCAGGGCGAAGCCCATCTTCCCAGAGCTATGATTGGTGATGTAGCGCACCGGGTCGATGTTTTCCTGGGTCGGGCCGGCGGTAATCAGCACGTGCTTGCCGGTCAGCGTCTGGCGCTTGAAGCTTTCGGCAGCGCACCAGGCCAGGTCGGTGGCTTCGAGCATGCGGCCAAGGCCAACGTCGCCACAGGCCTGGCTGCCGGACGCCGGGCCGAAGACCTGAATGCCGCGGCTCTTGAGCAGGTCGAGGTTGGCCTGGGTAGCCGGGTCGCGCCACATCGCCTGGTTCATGGCCGGGGCCACGGCAACGGTGGCGTCGGTGGCCAGAATCAGGGTGGTCAGCAGGTCGTCGGCCATGCCTTGGGCCATGCGCGCCATGAGGTCGGCAGTGGCAGGGGCGATGAGCACCAGGTCGGCCCACTTGGCCAGCTCGATATGGCCCATGGCCGCTTCGGCGGCGGGGTCGAGCAGGTCCATGTGCACCGGGTGGCCGGACAGCGCCTGCAGGGTCAGCGGGGTGATGAATTCTGCACCGCCACGGGTCATGACGACGCGCACCTGCGCGCCGTGCTCCAGGAGTCGGCGGATCAGCTCGGCGCTTTTGTAGGCGGCAATGCCGCCACCGACGCCGAGAACGATGCGTTTGTGATACAGCCGCTGCATAGGCTTTTGCCTTTTTCCAGTGAAAGCGGGCGGCGACAAGAACTGCCTGCGGCAGAACGTCGCATGTACGAGGCGAAATAGATTAACACAGGGCCCAAACGTGCCGCAGCAGGACCAAGGAGTGGGGATGAGTATCAGGGAATGGCCGGCTGAAGAGCGGCCGAGGGAGAAGTTGTTGTTGCGGGGGGCGAGCAGCCTTTCAGATGCTGAGTTGCTGGCCGTGTTTCTCGGGTCTGGCGTGCGCGGTCGCAATGTCGTAGAGCTGGCGCGAGGGTTGCTGGTGAAGTTCGGCGGGTTGCGCCAACTGCTGGAAGCCGACAGGGAGGCCTTTGTGGGGGAGCTTGGGCTTGGGCCGGTGAAGTACAGCCAATTGCAGGCATTATTGGAAATCGGGCGCAGGAACCTTGCAACCTGCATTGAGCGTGATTCCGCCATGGATAACCCAGCGGCCGTTCGCAGGTACCTCAAGGCCATGCTGCGCCATGAGGCCAGTGAAGTATTTGGTTGCCTGTTTCTGGATACCAAGCACCGGCCGCTGGCGTTCGAGATCCTGTTCAGGGGGACGATCGACCGGGCCAGTATCTACCCGCGGGAGGTGGTGCGCCGTGCCTTGCTGCATAACGCGGCGGCGTTGATCCTGTGCCATAACCACCCGTCGGGTATCAGCGAGCCAAGCCAGGACGATGTGCACATGACGCTGGCGCTCAAGCATGCGCTAGGGCTGATCGATGTGCGGGTGCTCGACCACATCATCGTGGGTGATGGGGAGCCGTTGTCGATGGTGGAGGAGGGGTGGATCGTTGCCTAGGTTTTGCAGTGCCTGGGCCGGCCTCTTCGCGGGCAAGCCCGCTCCCACATGTGTATCACTGCCCTTGAGAGCAGTGGGGTATCTGTGGGAGCGGGCTTGCCCGCGAAGAGGCCGGTTCAGGCGCCTACAAGTTCAGCGGCTCACCGAAACCTTGCTGAAATCCAGCCGCCCAAACGGGCTCACCTGGTACCCCTCCACCCCTTGGCGCAGCAGGGTCGCCGCCGTCGGATGCGCCAGCGGCACCCACAGCGCCTGCTGCTGGATCAGCGTTTGCGCCTGTTGGTACAGCCGGCTGCGCACGCTCTGGTCATTGGTGGTGCGCCCTGCGTTGATCAACTGGTCGAGGCGGCTGTCGCAGAACCGCGCGAAGTTGGTCCCCGACTTCACCGCGGCACAGGCAAACTGTGGGCTGAGGAAGTTGTCTGGGTCACCGTTGTCACCCGCCCAACCCATGAACAGCAAATCATGCTCGCCGGCCTTGGCACGACGGATCAGCTCGCCCCACTCGATCACGCGGATCTCGGCCTTGATGCCGATCTTGCCCAGGTCAGCCTGGAGCATCTGTGCGCCAAGGCTTGGGTTAGGGTTGAGCAGGCTGCCCGAGGGGCGGGTCCAGATCGTGGTGCTGAAGCCCTCTGGCAGGCCCGCCTTGGTCAGCAGGGCCTTGGCCTTCTTCACGTCCAGCGGGTAGCCGGGCAAGTCTTTGGCGTAACTCCAGGTGTTGGGCGGGTAGGGGCCGTTGGCGGCCGTCGCGGTGCCTTCGAACACCGCCTTGAGGTAGGCCTGCTTGTCGAAGGCCAGGTTGATGGCCTGGCGTACTTCGGGCTTGTCCAGCGGCGGGTGTTCACTGTTGATGGCGACAAAAGCGGTCATGAAGGCCGGCGTGCTGGCTACCTTGAGGTTGCCCTCCTTGCTGGCTTGCGCGATATCCAACGGCTTGGGCGACAGGGCGATCTGGCATTCGTTGCGCTTGAGTTTTTGCAGGCGCACGTTGGCGTCGGTGGTGATGGCGAAGATCAGCGGGTCCACCGCAGGCTTGCCGGCGAAGTAGTCGGGGTTGGCGCGGTAGCGCACCACGGCGTCCTTCTGGAAGCGCTGGAAGACGAACGGCCCGGTGCCAATCGGCTGGCTGTTGAGCTTGTCCGGGGTGCCCGCCTTGAGCAGCTTGTCGGCATACTCGGCGGAGTAGATCGAGGCGAAGCCCATGCTCAGGGTGGCCAGGAATGTGGCATCCGGGTGAGACAGGGTGAAACGTACGCTGTTCGGCTCCGGCGCCTCGATCGACTTGATCAGGCTGCCCAGTTGCAACGATTGTGCATGTGGGTAGCCGCCCGGCGCGGTCTTGTGCCAGGCGTGGGCCGGGTAAAGCATGCGCTGGAAGCTGAACAGCACGTCGTCGGCGTTCAGCTCGCGGGTGGGCTTGAAGTACGCCGTGCTGTGGAATTTGACACCGTCACGCAGCTTGAAGTCGTAGTTCAGGCCGTCAGCCGACACCGTCCAGCTTTGCGCCAGGCTGGGTACAACCTTGCCTTGAGCAGCGTCGAACTCGACCAGGCGGTTCATCAGCACGTCGGCCGAGGCATTGGTGGTGGTCAGCGAGTTGTACTGGACCACGTCGAAGCCTTCGGGGCTGGCTTCGCTGCAGACACTCAGCGGGGCTGCCTGGGCGATGCCGGCGGCAAACAGGGAGGTGAACAATAAGGAAAAGGCGGCAGCACGCATCGTGACTCCTTGGCTGTCAGTGGCCCATCTGCCAGTGCAGTCTGGAAACGTCCTACCCTAGTGTGCGCATAAGCAAATGACCACCCTCTTTTTCTGTCGGTTGGCGACGAGTGGTCGACAGCGCGCCGCGCTAGTCGCTATGCTGCTCGCGCACGATTTGTCTCAGCTAGATGCTCATCATCTGTTGTTGCAACGCAGTCTTTCTGGTATAAAGCAGCGCTCTTTTCTAGGGGCTCGGCCTGTCGCATCAGCGGATCCGGTCGATAAGACCTCCAGAATCACGGCGCCTGGCGCCAAAGACTGAGAGATTAAGCGGCCAACCCATGCCGGGTTGGGCATGTGGTTTTAGAGGGCTGAGTCATGTCGAGAGTCTGTCAAGTTACTGGTAAGGGTCCAGTAACCGGGAACAACATTTCCCACGCAAACAACAAAACCCGTCGTCGTTTCCTGCCGAACCTGCAGCACCACCGTTTCTGGGTTGAATCCGAGAAGCGTTTCGTGCGTCTGCGCGTTTCCGCCAAGGGCATGCGTATCATCGACAAGCGCGGCATCGACGCCGTTCTGGTTGACATCCGTAAAGCTGGCGCCAAGGTTTAAGGGAGAACATCATGCGTGAATTGATCCGTCTGGTTTCGAGTGCCGGTACCGGCCACTTCTACACCACCGACAAGAACAAGCGCACCACCCCGGACAAAATCGAGATCAAGAAATATGATCCGGTTGTTCGCAAGCACGTGGTGTACAAGGAAGCCAAGATCAAGTAATTGATCGGCGACCTGAAAAAAAACCCGCATCCGAAAGGACGCGGGTTTTTTTTGCCTGCGGTAAAGGCGGCGCTTATTTCTGCTCGAACATCACATAGATCTTGCGGCACGGCTCCAGCACCTCCCAGGTGCCCTTGAAGCCGGCCGGAATGACGAAGCGATCACCGGCGCGCAAGGTCTTGGCGCCGCCCTCCTGGTCGCGCAGCACCGAAACGCCCAGCACGATCTCGCAATATTCGTGCTCGGTATAGTTCACGGTCCATTGCCCGACTTCGCCTTCCCAGACGCCTGCAGCGAACTGGCCGCATGGGCTTGAGTAGTGGTTGAAGACGGCCTGGTCTGGCTCGCCTTTGAGGATTTTCTCTGCCGCCGGGCGGTAGCGTTCAGCCTCGGTCAGAACCTGGGCGAAGTCGATGATGCTGGCGATGCTCATGGTGCGGCTCCTGTTGTTGTTTAATAAAATGCACATCAGTAGGCTTTTAGGCCTTTCGTGTCAAATATATTGATAGTTTACACGGCCTGGTTTAGGGTATCGCTTGCCCGTGTGCGCTCGTCGCCCGGCCAGAATTCTGACAACGCCTATGAGTCCTCAGTGCGGCGTTGCACCTAAACAAGAGGAGGAGTTTCGTATGACCACCCTGACTCGTGCGGACTGGGAACAACGTGCCCAGCAACTGAAGATCGAAGGCCGTGCCTTCATCAACGGCGAATACACCGACGCCGCATCCGGTGAGACCTTCGAGTGCCTGAGCCCGGTCGACGGACGCTTCCTGGCCAAGGTCGCCAGCTGCGACCTGGCAGACGCCAACCGTGCTGTCGAGAACGCCCGCGCCACCTTTGACTCCGGCGTCTGGTCGCGCCTGGCTCCAGCCAAACGCAAAGCCAAGCTGATCCGCTTCGCCGACCTGCTGCGCAAGAACGTCGAAGAGCTGGCGCTGCTCGAAACCTTGGACATGGGCAAGCCGATTGGCGACTCCTCGAGCATCGACGTCCCAGGCGCGGCACAAGCCCTGCACTGGAATGCCGAAGCCATCGACAAGGTCTACGACGAAGTCGCACCGACCCCGCATGACCAGCTCGGCCTGGTTACCCGCGAGCCGGTGGGTGTCGTCGGCGCCATCGTGCCGTGGAACTTCCCGCTGCTGATGGCCTGCTGGAAGCTCGGCCCGGCCCTGGCCACCGGTAACTCGGTCGTGCTCAAGCCGTCCGAAAAATCGCCACTGACCGCCATCCGCATCGCCCAACTGGCCATCGAAGCCGGCATCCCGGCTGGCGTGCTGAACGTGCTGCCAGGTTACGGCCACACCGTCGGCAAGGCCCTGGCCCTGCACATGGACGTCGACACCCTGGTGTTCACAGGTTCGACCAAGATCGCCAAGCAACTGATGATCTACGCCGGCGAATCGAACATGAAGCGCATCTGGCTGGAAGCCGGCGGCAAGAGCCCGAACATCGTCTTTGCCGACGCACCAGACTTGCAAGCCGCTGCCGAGGCCGCTGCCAGCGCCATCGCCTTCAACCAGGGCGAAGTCTGCACCGCGGGTTCGCGCCTGCTGGTCGAGCGCTCGATCAAGGACACATTCCTGCCGCTGGTGGTCGAGGCCCTCAAGGCCTGGAAGCCGGGCAACCCGCTGGACCCGGCGACCACCGTCGGCGCGCTGGTGGATACCCAGCAGATGAACACCGTGCTGTCGTATATCGACGCCGGCCACAAGGACGGCGCCAAACTGCTGGCCGGTGGCAAGCGCATCCTCGAAGAGACTGGCGGCACCTATGTCGAGCCAACCATCTTCGACGGCGTGACCAACGCCATGACGATCGCCCAGGAAGAGATCTTTGGCCCAGTACTGTCGGTGATTACCTTCGACACTGCCGAAGAAGCCATCGCCATTGCCAACGACACGCCGTATGGCCTGGCCGCTGGCATCTGGACCTCGGACATTTCCAAGGCTCACAAGACCGCCCGTGCCGTGCGCGCTGGCAGTGTCTGGGTCAACCAGTACGACGGCGGCGACATGACCGCGCCGTTCGGCGGCTTCAAGCAGTCGGGCAACGGCCGAGACAAGTCGCTGCATGCGCTGGAGAAGTACACCGAGCTGAAAGCGACCTGGATCAAGCTGTAAATCGCTGGGGCCGCGTTGCGGCCCATTCGCGGGACAAGCCCGCTCCCACACGTTCATCGCTGATTTCAGAATAGCGGAGTACCTGTGGGAGCGGGCTTGTCCCGCGAATGGGCCCAAGAAAATCCAACAGGGGGAGCACATGCGCTGGGGCACCTACTTCGCCGTACTGGCATCCGTACTCAGTGTCGGCTTGGCGCTGGGCGTGAGCATGCCGCTGGTGTCCCTGCGCCTGGAGGGGTGGGGCTACGGCAGCTTCGCCATTGGCGTAATGGCAGCGATGCCAGCCCTGGGCGTGCTGCTGGGCGCCAGCCTTGCCAGCCGCCTGGCCGGTTGGGTCGGCGTGCCTTCGGCCATGCGCCTGTGCCTCTGGGGCGGCGCGCTGTCGATCGGCCTGGTGGCGGTGCTGCCCAGCTACCCGCTATGGCTGGCCCTGCGCCTGCTGATCGGCATGTCCCTGACCGTGGTGTTCATCCTTGGCGAAAGCTGGATCAACCAACTGGTGGTCGAGCAATGGCGTGGCCGGCTGGTGGCGCTGTATGGCAGCAGTTACGCCTTGAGCCAGCTGGCCGGGCCATTGGTATTGGGCTTTCTCGGCTCGGACGACGACTTCGGGTTCTGGGCCGCGACTGGCTTGCTGCTGCTGGCACCGCTGGTGCTGTTGGGACGTGGCGGGGCGCCGACCACTGAAGCTTACAGTGTCACCTTCCGTGACCTGATCGCCTTCTGCCGACGCCTGCCGGTGATCGCTTGGGCGATCGCCTTGTTCGCCTCGTTCGAAGCGATGATCCTGACCTTGCTGCCGGTTTACAGCTTGCAGCAAGGGTTCAGCACCGAGATTGCGCTGTTCATGGTCAGCACGGTGGTGGTGGGCGATGCGGTGCTGCAACTGCCCATCGGTGCGCTGGCCGACCACATGTCGCGGCGCACCTTGTTCAGTGGCTGTGCGGTGACCTTGATGTGTTCAAGCCTGGCGATACCGCTGTTGCTGCACACGCCGGTGATATGGCCGCTGTGGGTGCTGTTCGGGGCCAGTGCTGGGGGGTTGTTCACCCTGTCGCTGGTATTGATTGGCGAGCGTTATCGGGATGATGCGCTGGTGCGGGCCAATGCTCACGTGGCGCAGCTGTGGGGCATTGGTTGCCTGCTTGGGCCGCTGCTGGCCGGGGCAGGGAGCCAGTGGATCAGTGGGCATGCATTGCCGTTGCTGATGGCTCTCGGGGCCGCGGGGCTGGTGGTGCTGATCAGGCGGCGCGGGGCTTTCGAGCCGGCTTCTGCCTAAGAGAGTTTGGGCCGCTTTGCGGCCCTTTCGCGACGCAAGGCCGCTCCTACAGGTACAGCGCTCAGCGCCGGCCCCTAGAGATCACAGCATCTTTTCCAGCCCGACCGCTTTGCTGACCCAGGCATTGAACCGCCGCCACATGCCGCCAGGCTCGGACGTCAGCATCCGCCGCTTACCATCATCCTCGGTCACCCACACCAGCTTGTCGCCCACCAGTTTCGGCTGGTAACTCAGCGCCGGCGCCATGCCCTGGACCGCCAGATCGCGCGTGTATTCAGCCAGTTCCGGGCTATCCACTAGTACCCCGACTTCGGTATTCCACAGCACCGAACGCGGGTCGAAGTTGAACGAGCCAATGAACGTCTTGCGCCGGTCGAACACGATCGCCTTGCTGTGCAGGCTTGAATCCGAACTGCCGTGGAAGCTCAGCCCATGCCGGGCACTGGGGGCGCCAGGCTGGCGGCGCAGCTCGAACAGTTGCACGCCATGTTCGAGCAGCGCCCGTCGATACGGCGCATAGCCGCCGTGCACCGCGGGCACGTCGGTGGCCTCCAGCGAGTTGGTCAACAGTTTGACCGAGATGCCGGCATCGGCGCTGTGGGTCAAGTACACAAGGCCGGATTCGCCGGGCACGAAGTACGCCGACACCAGGATCAGCTCGTGGTGCACGTTGTTCAGGTCAGGGGCCAATTGCTGGGTCAGCAGCAGTTGAGGGTCCGGCTCGTCATGGGCCAGGACTTTGCTCGGCGCATCCCACAGGGCCTGGCTGTGCGCCCAGATCAGCTCGTTGCGCCAGACATCCAGGCGCGGCTGAGACTGATAGGCCATCAAGCGGTCATACAAGGCCTTGCGCCGCGTCCGCGCCTCGGCCAGGGACACCTCCAGGCGATGGCGGCTGGCGCGCAGGTCAGCGGCATCCGGCAGGCGCCAGAGGAAGTCGCCGATGGGCCGGCTCAGGGCGCTGTTCCAGTACTGGTCGAAACTGTGACCCAGTTGTTCGGCCACCGGGCCCACGCCCAGTAGGTCGATGTCGGTGAAGTTGAGGTTGGGCTCCGCGTCGAAGTATTCGTCGCCCAGGTTGCGCCCGCCGACGATGGCCATGCTGTTGTCCACCAGAAACAGCTTGTTGTGCATGCGCCGGTGCTGGCGCGACAGGTTGAACAGGCGGCCCACCGCGCGCGTCACGCCGGTACTGCGGCCCAGGTGCAGTGGGTTGAAGACGCGGATGTGGATGTTCGGGTGGGCATCGAGGGTGCCCATGATGGTGTCCAGGCCATCGCTGGTGGTGTCGTCGAGCAGGATGCGCACGCGCACGCCACGGTCGGCGGCGCGCAACAGCTCATGGACCAGCGCGCGGGTGCTGAGGCCGTCGTGGACGATGTAGTACTGCAGGTCGATGCTGGCCTGGGCGTTGCGGATCAGCTCGGCCCGGGCGCGAAACGCCTCGTTGCTGTTGGGTAACAGGCGAAAGCCCGAGCGGCCCTCGTAGGGCGCTGCCTGGCGCAGCACCGAGCGGCCGAAGGCGGAGTCGTTGGCCGGCAGTGCCTGGCTGACTTCTCGGGGAGTGCCGACGCTGGCACAGCCTGCGAGGCCGAGCAGTAGCGTCAGCAGAAGCGGCAGAGCTCGCTGCAATCTCAAGGTAAGCGTGTCCTGTACAGCAAAGGCCTATGGAGTTGGACCGTGGGGGGCGGCGCAAAGTTACGCGCAGGCTTCGTCCTGATCCAGTAGACGAAGGGCGGTTTCACCCACGTTGCGCACGGCTGCCTCGATTGCCGGCGTAGGCTGGGCGGCGAAGTTCATGCGCAGGCAGTGTCGGAACTTGCCCGAAGCCGAAAAAATGCTGCCCACGGCGACTTGCACCCCCTGCTCCAGTAAAGCGCGGTTCAGCCGCAGCGTGTCGAAATGTTCAGGCAGTTCCACCCACAGCATGAAGCCGCCCTGGGGCCGGCTGACGCGGGTGCCCGGCGGGAAGTAACGGGTCACCCAGTCACTCATCAGGTCGCGGCTGCGTTGGTATTGGCTGCGCATGCGCCGCACGTGGGGCTGGTAATGGCCGGCTTTGATGAAGTCGGCAATGGCCAGCTGGGGTTGGCTGGCGGTACTGCCAGTGCTGATGTATTTCATGTGCAGCACCCGCTCCAGGTAACGGCCCGGCGCGACCCAGCCGATGCGCAAGCCGGGTGCCAAGGTTTTGGAGAACGAGCTGCACAGCAACACGCGGCCGTCGTCGTCGAACGACTTGAGGGTGCGCGGGCGCGGGTAGGTGTAGGCCAGGTCGCCGTACACATCGTCTTCGAGTATGGCCACGTCATAGCGCTGGGCCAGGCTCAGCAAAGCCTTCTTGCGCGCCTCGGGCATGATGTAGCCCAGCGGGTTGTTGCAGCTTGGGGTGATCTGAATGAGCTTGATCGGCCACTGCTCCAGGGCCAGCTCAAGCGCTTCGAGGCTGATGCCGGTGACCGGGTCGGTGGGAATTTCCAGCGCCTTCATGCCCAGGCCCTTGAGGGTTTGCATGGCGCCATGAAAGCTTGGGGAATCGACCGCGACGATAGCGCCCGGCTCGCACACGGCGCGGATGCTGCAGGACAGCGCCTCATGGCAGCCGGTGGTCACCACCAGGTCGGCCGGGCCCAGGCGGCAGCCGGAGTCCAGCATCAAGCGGGCGATCTGTTCACGCAGGGCGAGGTTGCCATGGATGTTGTCGTAGTACAGGCCTGGCATGTCCTGGCGCCGGCTTAGCTGGGCGAGGCTGCGCAGCAGCGGTTTGAGGGTCGGGCTATTGACGTCGGGCATGCCGCGCCCTAGCTGCATCACATCCTGGCGCGGGGTACTGCGGACCAGTTCCAGCACCTGTTCCCACTGGGATATGTCTACCGGGCGCTGGGCTGGGCGGCTGACGGCGGGCAGGGCAGGGAGGTGGCGGTGTTCGCTGACAAAATAGCCAGACTTTGGCCGGGGCGAGACCATGCCGCTGTCTTCGAGCGTGCGGTAGGCCTGTTGCACGGTGCTCAGGCTGACGCCGTGCTCCACGCTCAAGGCGCGCACCGAGGGCAGGCGCTGGCCGGGGCGATACAGGCCTTGTTCGATACGAGCGCCGAGCAACTCGGCGAGATTGAGGTAAAGCGTCACGGCATACTCCAGCGTCGCCGGCCTGCGGCGACCAGTACAGTTGCGCTGAAAATACAGCATTCACCCGTCGATTCGCCAATTCTGTATGGGAATAATAAGCGGTGAGTGGATCTGTATTGTCACCATTGCCGACGCGCATGCTTTCTCCACGGTATCAACTGAATGGGAGAACGCAGCGATGGGTGGCATGAGCGATGTGCGCTTGCAACTGATGGCCAAGGAGCTGGAAACCGGGCAGCAGGCCAAGGTCTTCAACGCGCCGGCAGGCCTGAACCGTTGGGGGCTGATGGTGCATCGCTGGCATACTCGCAGGGCGCTGCTGCAACTGACAGACGATGAGTTGCGCGATGTCGGACTGAGCTGGGAGCAGGCCCGTGAAGAAGGGCGTAAGCCATTTTGGAAAGACTGACGCCGCTCCCACAAGGAGGGCGGTGTAAGCTTTTAGGTCAGCTCTTTGAGTCGGTGCCAGAGCATCCCCAGTGCCAGCAGCGGCGAGCGCAGGTGCTTGCCGCCGGGGAAGGTGATGTGTGGCACCTTGGCGAACAGGTCGAAGCGCCCGCTCTGCTGGCCGCTGATGGC
Organism: Pseudomonas sp. E1MeOHC2; assembly: GCF_058745025.1. NCBI lineage: Bacteria > Pseudomonadati > Pseudomonadota > Gammaproteobacteria > Pseudomonadales > Pseudomonadaceae > Pseudomonas > Pseudomonas sp. E1MeOHC2. The sequence continues at coordinate 2,267,288 of NZ_CP196675.1, read as the reverse complement.
CTCGCCCAGCAGGCGCCCGGCCAGGTGGGTAGCGTTGAGCCCATGGCCAGAGTACGCCTGGGCGTAATAGACGTTCGGCTGGCTGGCCAAACGCCCGATCTGTGGCAGACGGTTGGCGCCGATGCCGATCATGCCGCCCCACTGGAATTCGATGCGCACATCGGCCAGGTGCGGGAAAACCTTGAGCATTTTCGGCCGCATGTAGGCGGCGATGTCTTGCGGGTCGCGGCCGGAATAGTGGCAAGCACCGCCGAACAGCAGCCGGTGGTCCGCAGACAGGCGATAGTAGTCCAGCGCTACGCGCTGGTCGCACACGGCCATGTTCTGCGGCAACAGCGAGCGCGCGCGTTCTTCACCCAGTGGCTCGGTGGCGATGATGTAGCTGCCGGCGGGCAGCACCTTGCCGCCCAGCTCGCGGTTGAGGTCGTTGTGGTAGGCATTGCAGCACAGGACGAGGGTCTTGGCGCGGACCCGGCCCTGAGCGGTGTGTACCTTGACCTCAGGGCCATACTCGATGCGGGTGACTTCCGACTGCTCATACAGGCGCACGCCAAGGCGGCTGGCTACGGCCGCCTCGCCAAGGGCCAGGTTGAGCGGGTGCAGGTGGCCAGAACCCATGTCGATCAGGCCGCCGACATAGCAATCGGCGCCGACCACGCTGTGGATATCGTCTTTGCCGACCAGGCGCAGCTCATGTTCGTAGCCCAGGCTGCGCAGTTCTTCAGCGTCCTCGGCAAAGCCCAGCAGCTCAGCAGGTTTATTGGCCAGGTCGCAATAGCCCCAGGTCAGGTCGCAGGCGATGGCGTGGCGCTCAACCCGCTCGCGGACGATCTCCACGGCTTCCAGGCCCATCAGCTTCATGCTGCGCACGCCTTCTTCGCCGATGACCGGGAGGAACTGATCCAGGCCATGGCCAACCCCGCGGATGAGTTGCCCACCGTTGCGCCCGCTGGCGCCCCAGCCGAGCTTACGGGCTTCCAGCAGGATGACCGAGAGGCCACGCTCGGCCAGTTCGATGGCGGTGTTAATGCCCGAATAGCCACCCCCGACGATGCACACGTCGGCGCTGTGCTCGCCTTGCAGGAACGCGTGGTCGGGGTGGGGCGCGCTGCTGGCGGCGTAGTAAGAGGCGGCGTGCTGCGCGCTGTGGATCATCGGTGGTGTCCTGGCAGTGAGACGAAAGGGCGAGGATAAGCCGGGGCCGGGAGGTGGGCAACATGGCGAGGGCTGCGGGTTCAGCTGTGAATAGGCCTATAATCCAACCTGAATTCTTGCCCTGTACCCCGCCATGTCCTGCAACCGCCACAAAATCCACTTCCTGCGCGAGCTCATCCCTGCCTTCGAGTGCGAGCCCGGCTGCCACGACTGCTGTGGCCCGGTCACTACGTCAGCCGAAGAAATGGCCCGCCTGCCGCGCAAGTCCGAGGCCGAGCAGGCCGCTGCGCTGGAGCACCTGGACTGCGTGCACCTGGGGCCCAACGGTTGCACGGTGTATGAAGAGCGGCCGATGATCTGCCGTCTGTTCGGTACCACCCCGCGCATGGCCTGCCCGCGCGGTCGAGGCCCGGAACAGATGATCGAGCCCGAGGCCGAGCAGCTCGTTCACCAGTTCATTGCCACCACCCGCCAGGTGCTGGTCTAGCCTCAGTCCGGAATCGGCAGGCAGAGGCTCTCCTTCACCTCTTCCATGACGATGTAGCTCTTCGACTCGCGCACATGCGGCAGCTTCAGCAGGATGTCGCCCAGCAGCTTGCGGTACGAGGCCATCTCCGAAATACGCGCTTTGACCAGGTAGTCGAAATCGCCCGAAACCAGGTGGCACTCCAGCACATGGGGCAGCTTGAGCACCGCGCGGCGAAACTCCTCGAAGGTGTCGCCAGACTTGTAGTCAAGGCTGATTTCGACGAACACCAGCAGGCTGCCCTTCAAGTGCTGTGGGTTGAGCCGGGCGTTGTAGCCCATGATGATGCCCTCGCGCTCCAGGCGGCGGACGCGCTCGGTGCACGGGGTGGTGGAAAGCCCAACTTTCTCGCCCAGTTCGGTGAAGGAAATACGCCCGTCATTCTGCAGGATCCGCAGTATGTTGCGGTCGATCTTGTCCAGTTCACGCTTGCTCTGGTGCTGGGTTCTCATAGGGGATGCCCCTCCGTGAAAGGCGATATTGCCGAGAATTCTCGCCAAATATAGGCTTTTATATAGTGAATTGCACTGGTCTGTAATTTTTATACTGCGCGCATCCATGCCAATTCAACAAAAGACTGCGGTGCGCCGCGTGCGAGGGATCAACAATGCGAGTTCTGGTACTTGGTAGCGGTGTAATCGGAACCGCCAGTGCCTATTATCTGGCCCGGCAAGGTTTCGAAGTGACAGTGGTCGACCGCCAGCCGGCGGCAGCCATGGAAACCAGCTTCGCCAACGCAGGCCAGATCTCGCCCGGCTATGCCTCACCCTGGGCTGCCCCGGGCGTGCCGCTCAAAGCGATCAAGTGGCTGCTCGAACGCCACGCGCCGCTGGCCATCAAGCTCACCGGCGACGTCGACCAGTACCTGTGGATGGCACAGATGCTGCGCAACTGCACCGCCAACCGGTATGCGGTGAACAAGGAGCGCATGGTGCGTCTGTCCGAGTACAGCCGCGATTGCCTCGACGAGCTGCGTGCTGAAACCGGCATCGCTTACGAAGCCCGCACCCTGGGCACTACCCAGTTGTTCCGCACCCAGGCTCAGGTCGATGCCGCTGCCAAGGACATCGCCGTGCTTGAGCAGTCCGGTGTGCCGTATGAGCTGCTCGACCGCGATGGCATTGCCCGCGTCGAGCCGGCCCTGGCCGGGGTGAAAGACATTCTCGCCGGTGCACTGCGCCTGCCCAACGACCAGACCGGCGACTGCCAGCTGTTCACCACCAAGCTTGCCGACATGGCGCAGAAGCTGGGCGTGGAGTTCCGCTTCGGCCAGGACATCCAGCGCCTGGACTTTGCCGGCGATCGCATCAATGGCGTGTGGATCGACGGCAAGCTGGAAACCGCCGACCGCTACGTGCTGGCCCTGGGCAGCTACTCGCCGCAGATGCTCAAGCCACTGGGCATCAAGGCGCCGGTCTACCCGCTCAAGGGTTACTCGCTGACCGTGCCGATCACCAACGCCGAGATGGCGCCGACGTCGACCATTCTCGACGAGACCTACAAGGTCGCCATCACCCGTTTCGACAACCGCATCCGCGTTGGCGGCATGGCTGAGATCGCCGGTTTTGACCTGTCGCTCAACCCACGTCGACGCGAAACGCTGGAGATGATCGTCAACGACCTTTATCCTCGCGGCGGTGACCTGAGCCAAGCCAGTTTCTGGACCGGCCTGCGCCCGGCCACCCCGGACGGTACGCCGATCGTGGGCGCCACTGCGTTCCGTAACCTGTTCCTCAACACCGGTCACGGGACCTTGGGCTGGACCATGGCGTGCGGCTCCGGTCGCCTGCTGGCCGACCTGATTGCGCGCAAAAAGCCGCAGATCAGTGCCGAAGGGCTGGATATTTCCCGGTATGGCAACAGCCGGGAAGTGGCCAAGCAAGGCCAGACCGCGCCGGTTCACCAGCAGTAAGTTCACCTGTACCGGCCTCTTCGCGGGCAAGCCCGCTCCCACAGGTACTGCACAGTGTTCGATAGCTGTGCCGACCTTGTGGGAGCGGGCTTGCCCCGCGAAGAAGCAAACACTGTTCTTAAACTGAACCACCATAAGGCATGCCGCTATGCGTCCCGCCCGCGCCCTGATCGACCTCCAGGCCCTGCGCCACAACTACCGCCTCGCCCGTGAACTGACCGGCGCCAAAGCCCTTGCCGTGATCAAGGCCGATGCCTACGGCCACGGCGCGGTGCGTTGCGCCCTGGCGCTGGAGGCCGAAGCCGATGGCTTTGCCGTGGCCTGCATCGAAGAAGCGCTGGAACTGCGCGCCGCTGGCATCAAAGCCCCGGTGCTGCTGCTCGAAGGCTTTTTCGAGGCCAGCGAGCTGGCGCTGATGGCCGAGCACGACCTCTGGTGCGTGGTGCATTCGCTGTGGCAACTCGAAGCGATCGAAAAGACCCACGTGCACAAGCCACTGACCCTCTGGCTGAAACTCGACAGCGGCATGCACCGCGTCGGCTTGCACCCCAAGGATTACCACGCGGCGTATGAGCGCCTGCTGGCCACTGGCAAGGTTGCGCGCATTGTCTTGATGAGCCACTTCGCCCGTGCCGACGAACTGGACGCCGACGCCACCGCCGAGCAGATCGCGGTGTTCGAGGCCGCGCGCCAGGGCCTGGCCGCCGAGTGCAGCCTGCGCAATTCGCCCGCAGTGCTGGCATGGCCGCAGGCCGGCGGCGACTGGGTGCGCCCAGGCCTGATGCTGTATGGCGCTACGCCGTTTGAAGTGGCCCAGGCCGAGGCGCAACGCCTGCAACCGGTGATGACCCTGCAATCGCGGGTCATCAGCGTGCGCGAACTGCCGGCCGGCGAGCCGGTGGGCTATGGCGCCAAGTTCATCAGCCCGCGGCCGACCCGGGTCGGTGTGGTCGCCATGGGCTATGCCGATGGCTACCCGCGCCAGGCGCCCAACGGCACCCCGGTGATGGTTGCCGGCAAGCGCACCCAGCTGATTGGCCGGGTGTCGATGGACATGCTCTGCATCGACCTGACCGATGTCCCTGAGGCTACCGTCGGCAGCCCGGTGGAGCTGTGGGGCAAGCAGGTGCTGGCCAGCGAAGTGGCTGCGCATGCCGGTACCATTCCCTATCAGATCTTCTGCAACCTGAAGCGGGTGCCGAAGGACTACTGCGGTGAGTAAGTGCGACGAATAAGACGCTGAAGCGGACAGCGTGAGGGGTGGTGTGTTGTAAATACTGAACGGCATTGCCATGATATCGTTCACATCCACCCCCCATTTCTACCCGTTTCAGGAGGCTCCAGCTTTGGACGTCGGCGAACGACTGCAAGCCATCCGCAAGCTCAAGGGCCTGTCACAACGTGAACTCGCCAAGCGCGCGGGCGTAACCAACAGCACCATCTCGATGATCGAGAAGAACAGCGTCAGCCCTTCGATCAGTTCGCTGCGCAAGGTGTTGAGTGGCATTCCGATGTCCATGGTGGAATTCTTTTCGGTCGAATTGGCCGCTGAAAGCCCAACGCAGGTCGTCTACAAGGCCCACGAGCTGATCGATATCTCGGACGGTGCGGTGACCATGAAGCTGGTGGGCAAGTCGCACCCCAACCGCGCCATCGCGTTTCTCACCGAGGTCTACCCACCGGGTGCCGACACTGGCGCCGAGATGCTCACCCACGACGGCGAAGAGACCGGCATCCTGCTCGAAGGCCGGCTTGAGCTGGTGGTCGGCAACGAGATCTTCATCCTTGAGGAAGGCGACAGCTACTACTTCGAAAGCACCCGCCCGCACCGCTTTCGCAACCCCTTCGATGAACCCGCCCGGCTGATCAGCGCTGCAACGCCTTCAAACTTTTGATCCAGCGCAGTGCATTGATTCGGCAATACCCCTTTCCTGTGTGGGGTCGTTTCACGGTCTCTGGGTTCCCGCTATACTTTTCAACGCTCGCCGACCCGTGGCCGCGAGCGTGATTAGCCACCATGAGGGTGTACGCGTGAACCAAATCAAGAAGATGCTGGCCGTACCAGCAGCCGTATTCGCCCTCTGGGCAATGAGCGCAACCGCTGCGACCAATGACGATATCGCCAAGCGCCTCGAGCCGGTTGGCCAGGTGTGCGTCCAGGGCCAGGAGTGCAAGGGCATGGAAGTGGCTGTTGCAGCAGGGGGCGGGGGTGCCAAGACGCCCGATGAGATCATCGCCAAGCACTGCAATGCCTGCCATGGCACCGGGCTGCTTGGTGCGCCTAAAGTGGGCGACACCGCCGCGTGGAAAGAACGCGCCGACCACCAGGGCGGCCTGGATGGCATCCTGGCCAAGGCCATTACCGGCATCAATGCCATGCCGCCCAAAGGCACCTGCGCGGACTGCTCGGATGACGACCTGAAAGGGGCGATCAAGAAAATGTCCGGGCTGTAAGACACAGCTGAATCGCACGAGGCCCGCCGTTGATGGCGGGCTTTGTATTTGTGCTGCCTGTACCGGCCTCTTCGCGGGCAAGCCCGCTTGTGTCTTGGAGAGGGAATAGAATCTGAAGTGAGAGCGGTGAATGGCAAGCTGATAGCCCGAGGTGCCCAGAGCACGTGTGGGAGCAAAAGCTGCCATTCACCGTTCCACTTTGGCGAGAGCCCGAACAGTTGGATGAGGGGCGTAATCTCGAATCACAAGCGTGGGCCAAGCCAAAGCGCTCTCACTCCTTGAGTTTAAGAGGGTTTGGCCATGTCTTCCTCTGTCGGCATCGATGTTTCCAGTGCCACACTTGCTGTTCACATCCGCCCTGAGGGGGTGAACTTCAGTGTTTCCAATGACTTGAAGGGATTCCAACTGCTCGTCGAAAAGCTTGGCGGGTATGCAGTTTCAATGGTCTTGCTCGAAGCTACCGGTGGCTACGAGTGCAATGTCCTCAAAGCGCTGCAGGATGCCGATTTTCCGGTTTGCCGGATCAATCCCAGTCGTGCCCGGGACTTTGCCAAGTCGATGGGTAAACGCGCCAAGACCGATCCCATTGACGCAGCGGTTTTGGCTCACCTGGCTGAAGTTATGCCCCCACGGCCTTGCCAGGTGATGACACCCGAGCGGGCCTTGCTGCGCGAACTGCTTATGCAGCGGGATCGCTTCGTCCAACAGCGCGACGATGACAAGCGGCGCCTGAAGCAGGCGCGGGCTCCCAGTGTTTGTTTGCGGTTGGAACAACACATCGGCTATCTGAAGGGTGAAATTCGAGCGCTGGAACAAGAGATCGCACAGCAGGCAGCAGCTTTGCCTGATGACCGGGTTAAACAGCTCACTCAAGTCAAAGGAATTGGTCTGATTACTGCCGGAAAGCTGATGGCCTTGCTGCCAGAGCTGGGCCAGGTGGATAAGAAGGAAATTGCCGCCTTGGTCGGTGTTGCGCCGTTCAACCAGGACAGCGGCAAGCAGTCGGGCAAGCGTTCAATCTGGGGGGGGCGCTCACAAGTCAGGCGGGCGCTCTATATGGCCTGCTGGGTGGTGATACGGCACAACAAGGACTTCTGCGAGCGCTACAAAGCACTGCGAGCCCAAGGGAAGTGCGCGAAAGTATCGGTGGTGGCGTGTATGCGAGTATTGATAGTGAGGCTAAATGCGATGCTCAAGACCGGAACGCCCTGGAAGGAGCAAATAGCTCATTCGTAGGAGCAAGCCTTGCTGGCGATGCCCGGCACAGCCGGGCCTGGGGCGCTACGCGCCCCATCGCCGGCAAGCCCGCTCCCACACGGACCTCACAGTCTTTGAATGCTGCGCTGTACCTGTGGGAGCGGGCTTGCCCGCGAAGGGGCCCGCACAGGCAACCAACCCGCCATACCCCATGTCCAACCCCTGAACCCACGGAAGACTCAGGAGGCCAAGATGCACCTCTGCGCCATCGATCAGGCCGTCGAGCAAGTCCTGTCGCGCCTGCCGGCCCATATCCACATGGGCCTGCCACTGGGCCTTGGCAAACCCAACGCCTTCGTCAACGCCTTGTACGCCCGAGTGCGCGAACTGCCCGAGCGGCGCCTGACGATCTACACCGCCTTGTCCCTTGGCCGTCCTCCCTTGGGCGATGGCCTGCAGCGGCGCTTCCTCGAGCCTTTCGTCGAACGTGTGTTCGCTGACTACGAAGAGCTCACCTACCTCGCCGACCTGCGCCACGACCAGCTGCCACCGAACATCCGCGTCGAGCAGTTCTTCATGCAGCCTGGCAGCCTGCTGCACAGCGAGGCCGCCCAACAGGACTACATCAGCAGCAACTACAGCCATGCCGCCCGCGACATCAACGCCAAGGGCTTGAACCTGATTGCCCAGCTGGTGGCTGCCACGCCAGAAAAGCCCGTGCACCTGAGCCTGGCCTGCAACCCCGACATCACCCTCGACCTGTTGCCGATGATCGCCAAGCGCCGTGCGGCCGGTGAGACCATTCTCATGCTCGGGCAGGTTCATGCCGAACTGCCCTACATGCCGGGCGATTCGGAGCTGAGCATCGACGCCTTCGACCTGCTGATCGACCAGGTGGAGCAACGCCGGCTGTTCTCCACGCCGAACATGCCAGTCAACACCCAGGACCATTGCATCGGCCTGCACGCCAGCACCCTGGTGCGCGACGGCGGCACTTTGCAGATCGGCATCGGCGCCATGGGCGATGCCGTAGCTGCCGCGCTGCTGGCGCGCCAGGGTGACAACGTGGGTTACCGGGCGCTGATGGAGGAACTCGACGTTGGTCCCTGGCAGGCCTTGATCGAGCGGGAAGGGGGGGTGGAGCCTTTCGCCCAAGGCCTTTACGGCTGTAGCGAAATGTTCGTCAACGGCCTGCTGGCGCTGGCCGAGGCGGGCGTGGTGCGGCGCCCGGCGGACGAGCAGGGCGTGCTGGTGCACGGCGGGTTTTTCCTTGGCCCGAGGGCGTTCTACCAACGCTTGCGCGAAATGCCACTGGAGCAGCGCACACGCTTTGCCATGACGCGGATCAGCTACATCAACGAGCTGTATGGCCAGGAAGACCTGAAGCGCCGCCAGCGTCGGGATGCCCGCTTCATCAACACCGTGTTCACCATGACCTTGCTCGGCGCGGGGGTTGCCGACCAGTTGGAGGATGGCCGTGTGCTCAGCGGCGTGGGCGGGCAGTACAACTTCGTCGCCCAAGGCCACACGCTGGAGGGCGGGCGCTCGATTTTGCTGCTGCGTAGCTGGCGCGAGGCGGGTGGGCAGGTGACGTCCAACCTGCTCTGGCAGTATGGCCACTGCACCATCCCTCGGCATTTGCGCGACATTGTGGTGACCGAATACGGCATCGCTGATTTGCGTGGGCAGACTGACAGTGAGGTGATTGCGCGGCTGCTGGCGGTCAGTGACTCCAGGTTCCAAGGTGAGCTGATGGAGCAGGCCAAGAACGCCGGCAAGCTGGCCAAGGATTTCGAGCTGGATGCACGCTTTACAGGCAATACGCCGGAGCGCCTTGAGGCCATCCGGGCACGGCATGCAGGGTTGTTTCCGGAGTATCCGCTGGGGACTGATTTCACGGCAGAGGAGCGGGATTTGCTGCGGGCGCTGAACTGGTTGAAGAGCAAGTTCAAGTTGAGCGAGGTGCTGGAGCTGGGCAAGGCCGCGCTGGATGCGCCGGGGCCGGAGGGCTATGAGGGGCACCTGAAGCGGATGGGGCTGGACGCTCCGCAGGGATTGAAGGAAGAGTTGTATCAGCGGCTTTTGCTGGCAGGGTTGGCGGCGTCCTGAAGATAGCCGGGGCTGCTTTGCAGCCCATCGCCGGCAAGCCAGCTCCCACAGGTACTTCACGAGGCCGAGCCTTGTGCAGTACCTGTGGGAGCTGGCTTGCCGGCGATGGGGCCGGTACAGGCTTACTCGATGAAGCTGACCACACCACCTTCCAGCGATTTCACCCGAGCCAGCGATTCAACGCGGTAGCCCTGGCTGTCCAGCTCGGCACGGCCGCCCTGGAACGACTTCTCGATGACGATACCCAGGCCAGCCACAGTGGCGCCGGCCTGCTTGATGATCGAGATCAGTGCCTGCGACGCCTTGCCGTTGGCCAGGAAGTCATCGATTACCAGCACGCGGTCGCTGCTGTTGAGATGGCGCGGCGAGATGGCCACGGTGTTCTCGGTCTGCTTGGTGAAGGAATACACCGAGGCGGTCAGCAGGTTTTCGGTCAGGGTCAGCGACTGGTGCTTGCGTGCGAAGATCACCGGCACGCCCAGCTTCAGGCCAGTCATCACCGCAGGGGCAATGCCCGAGGCTTCGATGGTGACGATCTTGGTCACGCCGGCATCGGCGTAAAGGCGGGCGAACTCGTCACCGATCAACTGCATCAGCGCAGGGTCGATCTGGTGGTTGAGAAACGCGTCGACTTTAAGTACCTGATCGGAAAGCACGATGCCTTCTTCGCGAATCTTCTGATGCAGTGCTTCCACTGTGGTTTTCCTCGATGTAGCAAAGGTGGCCGCAACAGCGGCAACGGTTAAAGAGTAAGGGTTGATCAGCGTTTGAGCATTGCCCGAATATCGGCCAGTGCGTTGTTGCCACGCGCGGCTTTGACTTCGACTGGCGCATCGTCCAGGCCTTCCCAGGCCAGGTCGTCCGGCGGCAGTTCGTCGAGGAACCGGCTCGGAGTGCAGTCGATGATCTCGCCGTACTGCTTGCGCTTGGCCGCAAAGGTGAAGGCCAGGGTCTGGCGTGCGCGGGTAATGCCCACGTAGGCCAGGCGGCGTTCTTCTTCGATGGTGTCGGCTTCGATGCTGGAGCGGTGCGGAAGGATCTCTTCTTCCATGCCCATGATGAACACGTAAGGGAATTCCAGGCCCTTGGAGGCATGCAGGGTCATCATCTGCACACCTTCGGCGTTTTCTTCCTCTTCCTGCTGGCGTTCGAGCATGTCGCGCAGCACCAACTTGCCGATGGCGTCTTCGATGGTCATGTCACCCTCTTCGTCCTTCTCGAGGGTGTTTTTCAGCGCTTCGACCAGGAACCAGACGTTGCTGATGCGAAACTCCGCGGCCTTGTCGCTGGCGGTTTGCTGGCGGATCCAGTTCTCGTAGTCGATGTCGCGGATCATCTCGTGCAGCGCGGCGATCGGGTCATCCAGCGCCACCTTGTGGCGCACCCCGTCCAGCCAGTGCTTGAAGCGCTGCAGGCGCTCGGTGTAACGGGCGTCCAGGTGCTCGCCCAGGCCCAGTTCTTCACTGGCGGCGTACATCGAGATACCGCGTTCGGTCGAGTAGTTGCCGAGCTTTTCCAGGGTCGTGGAACCGATTTCCCGGCGCGGCACGTTGATGACTCGCAGGTAGGCGTTGTCGTCGTCCGGGTTCACCAGCAGACGCAGGTAGGCCATGAGGTCCTTGACCTCCTGGCGGCCGAAGAAGCTGTTACCGCCCGAAAGGCGGTACGGCACCTGGTGGTGCTGCAGCTTCAGTTCGATCAGCTTGGCCTGGTAGTTGCCACGGTAGAGGATGGCAAAGTCGCTGTACGGGCGGTTGGTGCGCAGGTGCAGGGTGAGGATTTCCATGGCCACGCGTTCGGCCTCGGCTTCCTCGTTCTTGCAGCGAATCACACGGATCTCGTCGCCCACGCCCATCTCGCTCCACAACTGCTTTTCGAACGCGTGCGGGTTGTTGGCGATCAGCACGTTGGCGCAGCGCAGGATGCGGCTGGTGGAGCGGTAGTTCTGCTCCAGCATGACGATTTTCAGGGAGGGGTAATCCTCCTTGAGCAGCATCAGGTTCTCGGGGCGCGCGCCACGCCAGGCGTAGATCGACTGGTCGTCGTCGCCCACCACGGTGAATTGGTTGCGCATGCCGATCAGCATCTTCACCAGCAGGTACTGGCTGGCGTTGGTGTCCTGGTACTCGTCCACCAGCAGGTAGCGCACGCGGTTCTGCCAGCGCTCCAGCACCTCGGGGTGCTCCTGGAACAGCTTGACTGGCTGCAGGATCAGGTCGTCGAAGTCCACTGCGTTGAACGCCTTGAGCGTGCGCTGGTAGTGGGTGTAGACAATGGCGGCGGTCTGCTCGCGCGGGTTGCGGGCCTTTTCCAGCGCCTCGGGAGGGAGGATCAGGTCGTTCTTCCAGGCACCGATCATGTTCTTGATCTCGTCGATGCCGTCGTCGCCGGAATACTCTTTCTGCATGATGTCCGACAGCAACGCCTTGATGTCGGACTCGTCGAAGATCGAGAAGCCTGGCTTGTAGCCCAGCTTGTCGTGCTCCTTGCGGATGATGTTCAAGCCCAGGTTGTGGAAGGTGCATACCGTCAGGCCACGGCCTTCCCCCGGTCGCAGCAGGGTGGCGACCCGCTCCTTCATCTCGCGTGCGGCCTTGTTGGTGAAGGTCATCGCCACGATGTACTGGGCACGGATGCCGCAGTTCTGGATCAGGTGGGCAATCTTGCGGGTAATGACGCTGGTCTTGCCGGAACCTGCACCGGCGAGCACCAAAAGAGGGCCGCCGACGTAGTCACGGGCTTCCTGTTGCCTGGGATTGAGTCGGGACATGCTAGAAACCGGGGGTCGCCAGAAAATAGCCGCGCATTCTAACAGGCATGGGCCGGTTGTGGCGCGACCGTCTGACGTCTGAGTCAGACTTTTGTCTGCGCATAAGCATTAGTCAGGCTCATGCTATTCCCTTAAAAAATCGTATTTGCCGCTTTGCTTGGTTTCGCGCAGGATGCACGACGAAATACGTCGTTGCCTACCTGTATAAAAACGTAAATCATTTCCATTCATGCAGTGGCATACTTCGCTTCTGCCGTTGTACCCCGCCCAAGCCCTAAGGAGCCCGCTTGTCCACGCCTGTCGAACCTTTGCGTTTGCTGCTGTTGGCTGATGAGCCGCAATGGGCGGTGCTGTTGCGTGAGTGCGTGCAGGCACTGGGCGGCAGCGCAGTGCTGCTGACCGCACCTGACTGGGAGTCGGTCGACAGCCTGTTCAGCCATGAGCGTCAGGCCGTGATCCTGGCCACCCCGGCCTTGCAGCCGGCCCCTGGGCGCTGCGAGTTGCCCACCATCTTGCTGCTCGACCACGAGCCAGAGGTCGCGCCCAGCGGGGTCAGCGACTGGCTGGTGCGCGACCATCTGAATGTCGATGCCTTGCGCCGGTCATTGCGCCATGTGCGCGAGCGCGGCGTGCTGGTCGCCACCTTGCAGCGCCTGGCCGAGCAGGACCCGCTGACCGGCATTGCCAACCGCCAGGGTTTTCAGGCCTTGCTGACGGCGCGTCTGGCCGAAAGTGACGGCCGTGGCCTGGCCCTCGGCCACCTGGACCTGGACAACTTCCGCCACGTCAACGATGCCCTCGGCCACCAGAGTGGCGACCGCCTTATCCTGCAGGTGGTGGCTCGGCTCAAGCAGCAGTTGGAAGCCGGTGACCAGCTGGCGCGCCTGGGCAGCGACGAGTTTGCCCTGTTGATCGATACCCGCCGTGACCCAAACCGTGCCGAGTGGATGGCCGAACGCATTATCGAGGCCTTGGCCGAACCCTACTGGATCGACGGCGAAAGCCTGCTGCTCGGCTGCAGCCTGGGCCTGGCGCATGCCCGCGCGCAGAGCGGCGCTGACCCGCTGATGTGGCATGCGCACATCGCCATGCGTCAGGCCAAGGGCAGCCAGGGCTGTACCTTTCATGTGTTCAATGAACGGATCAACCGCAACGCGCGCAGCCTCGCCGACCTGGAAAGCGAGCTGCGCCGGGCGCTACGCCGTGACGAGCTGGAGCTTCACTACCAGCCACGGCTGAACCTGGCCGACGGGCGCATCGTGGGCCTTGAGGCGCTGGTGCGCTGGCGCCATGCCGAGCGCGGCCTGTTGCCACCGAGCGAGTTCGTGCCGCTGGCCGAGCAGAGCGGGCTGATCGTGCCGCTGGGCTACTGGGTCATATCGCGCGCGCTGCGCGACATGCAGGCGCTGTGCGAACAAGGCTTCGCGCCGCTGCACATGGCGGTGAACCTTAGCTTTCGCCAGTTTCAGGACAGCCAGCTACTGACGACCCTGAGCCGGTTGATCATCGAGCACGGTGTCGATGCCCGCTGGTTGGAGTTCGAGCTGACCGAGACGGCGGTCATGCGCCGCAACGAGCTGGTGCGCCAGACCATGGATGCCCTGGGGCGCCTGGGCGTGCGTTTTTCCCTCGATGACTTTGGTACCGGGTTCTCGTCGTTCGTGCACCTGAACAGCCTGCCGATTGCCTTGCTCAAGGTTGATCGCAGCTTTGTCGCCGAGATGGAAATGCGCGAAGAGAACCGCAAGCTGGTGCACGCCATGATCAACCTGGCGCACAACCTCAACCTCGAAGTGGTCGCCGAGGGCGTGGAGACCGAGGCACAGATGGCCCTGCTGCGTGAGTTCGGCTGTGACCAGGTACAGGGTTTTTTGGTCAGCAAGCCGCTACCGGTGGGGGAACTGATGACGTTTTTGCAGGAAAGTGACAGGCCGCACCTGGTTAGCTTGTAACACTGCAGGGGCGCAAAGCGCCCCCCCGGCCGTCAGGCCGACACCGCCTTTTTGCCAGCCAGCCCCGCCTTGCCCAGAAGCCGCTTCATCCGCCATTCAAAGCCAAAGGTCAGTGCCACTGCCGCACAGGCCAGCCCCAACGCCAGCCCCCACCAGATCCCGACCGCACCGCCACCCAGGGTGAAGGCGAACAGCCAGGCGCTGGGTGCGCCCACCAACCAATAACAGCAAAGCCCGATCAGGAAGGTGGTCTTGGCATCCTTCAACCCGCGGATCGAACCCATGGCGATGGTTTGCATGCCGTCGAACAATTCGAACCACGCTGCCACCATCACCAGCTGTACGGCCAACAGATAGATGGCCGCGAACGCGGGGTCGTTGCGGTCGATGAACAGACCCACCAGCGCATCCGGCAACAGCCAGAACAGCGCCGCGAAGGCGAACATGATCATCCCCCCGAAACCGATCCCCACCCGGCCTGCGCTGCGGGCGGCGAGCAGGTTGCCGCCGCCGTAGTACAAGCCCACGCGCATGGTCACGGCATAGGACAGCCCGGTGGGCACCATGAATGCCGTGGAAACAATCTGCAGCGCGATCTGGTGCGCCGCCAGTTCGGTACTGCCGAGCACGCCCATGCACAGCGCAGCAAAGGCGAACAGGCCGACCTCCACCATGTACGTGCCGCCAATCGGCAGGCCCAACCGCCACAGCTCGCGCAACGCCGGCAGCGAAGGGCGTGACAGGCCCTTGCGCAGCGGGTAAGGGGCATAGGCCGAATGCCAGCGAATGTACAGGGCCAGGGCAATGGCCATGCCCAGCGACACCACTGCGGTGACCAGGCCGATACCCATCAGGCCCAGCTTGGGTAGGCCGAACATGCCTTCGATCAGCGCGACGTTGAGCAGGTAGTTGAGCACTGTGCCAATCACGCTGATGACCATCACCGGCGTCGAGCGGCCCAGGGCGCTGGTGAAGCCGCGCAAGGCCATGAAGGTCAGGTAGCTGGGCAGGGCCAGCGGCAGCAGGGTGAGGAACTCGGCTGCAGAGGCGACGTTCTCGGGTTGCTGGCCGAACATCAACAACACCGGTTGCAGGTTCCACAACACCAGCGCCGCCACCAGCGCCAGGCCCCAGGCCAGCCACAAGCCGCTCTGCGCCAGGCGGGTGACGCCTTCGATGTCATTGGCACCCTTGCGGATTGCCACCAGCGTGCCGACTGCGGCGATCACGCCCAGGCAGAAAATCGACACGAACGAGTAGGTTGCAGCGCCCAGGCCACCGCCCGCCAAGGCCTGCGGGCTGATACGGGCCATCATCAGGGTGTCGGTCAGCACCATCAGCATGTGCGCCAACTGCGAGGCGATCAGCGGCCCGGCCAGGCGCAGCAAGGCCTTGAGTTCGGTGGTGGGCGCTACATGCATGAGCGGGGTCCTTTTTCCTGTTTCCGTGAGCGGAGAACGATTCTGGGGCTTTGGTCAACTTTGCACAAAAGGATAAAAACGATCATTGGCATGAGTTTGACTCATGTGTTTATGCTGTCATCGAACCGTTCCCCAGCCCGCATGGCAGGTGCCCAATGTCTCGTCAGCTCCCCCCGTTGTATGCCTTGCGCGCATTCGAAGCTGCTGCGCGACTAAGCTCGTTCACCCGTGCCGGCGAAGAGCTTTCGATTACCCAGAGTGCCGTCAGCCGCCATATTCGCACCCTTGAACAACACTTTGCCTGCCGCCTGTTCGTGCGCAGCGGCCGCAGCCTGCAACTGACCGAAGCGGCAAGGGTGTTGCTGCCGGGTGTGCGCGAAGGTTTCACCGCGCTGGAACGGGCCTGCGACACCTTGCGCGGCGAAGATGACATCCTGCGCATGAAAGCGCCCTCTACCCTGACCATGCGCTGGTTGCTGGCGCGCCTGAGCCGCTTTCGTCACCTGCAGCCGGGTAACGAAGTGCAGCTGACCAGCGCCTGGATGGACGTTGACCATGTCGATTTCAACCAGGAGCCCTTCGATTGCGCGGTGTTGCTCAGCGATGGTGTGTTCCCGGCGCATTGGGAGGTGCGTCGGTTGTTTCCTGAACTGCTGATCCCGGTGGGCGCGCCGGACCTGCTCGATGAAGCACCCTGGGACGAACGCCGGCTGGCGTGCATCGAACTGCTGCACCCGACGGTGGACAAGCGCGACTGGCGGGAATGGCTGGAACGCATGGGGCTTAGCGACAAGGTATCGCTCAAGGGCGGCCAGGTGTTCGATACCCTGGAGTTGGGCATGATTGCGGCAGCGCGTGGCTACGGGATATCGATGGGTGACTTGCTGATGGTCGCCGAGGATGTGGCACAAGGGCGTTTGAGCCTGCCATGGCCGACCGCAGTGCCCAGCGGCATGGACTACTACCTGGTGTGGCCGCGCACCCGGCCGGGGGGCGAGCGGTTGCGGCGCTTGAGTGCGTTTTTGCACGATGAGGTGGCGGCAATGGACCTGCCGGATGTGCAGATCCTGCCGGCGATTGGGCCGCAGCGCGACCCAATGCGCCCCTGAGCCTTACATCGACCCCAGGTTCAACGCCTGTGCACACGCCTGCAGCGAACGGCGCTCGCTCTGTGCATACAAGGCCAGTTCATCCTGCACCTTCAGCTGCAGCGCGGCCTCGAAGGCTTCACGGTTGGCGTTGCTGCCGTATTCCGCCTGCGCATCATCACCCAGGTTGGACTGGAAGATCCCCGCCGCGCTCACCGGCAGGAAGTCTTCGTACACCAATGCCTCGAAGTGCACATGCCCGGCGTCGATCAGCCCTTGCAGGGTGGTCGGGCGGTCGCTGTGATCGCGTGCGGCCAGGCCTTTTTCGGTGGCGAAGTAACGGAAGTAGGCCAGGCCCTGCTCACGCATCTGCGCCAGGTCGTCGGGGAACTCGGCAAACTGCGCTTTGAGCAAGCTCATGTAGCGTTCGGCATTGGCCTCCGCCGGGGCGCCACCGAGGGCTGCGCGGGTTGCATCGAGCAGTTTGTCGTACAGCTGGCGGCCCTTCGGCGTCAGCGCTGCACCGCGCTGTTCGATCTCGCCAAAGCGCGCGGTGTGGCTGCCCTCGCTGCCTTGCTGGCCGCTGAAGGCGACTTTCTCTTGCAGCGCCTTGAAGCTGGTCTGGCGCAGCAGGATCGGGTGACGACGCGTGGGCGGGCCTTCGACCACGGCCTTTGGCGGGATGCCCTTGGCCGGCATGCCGACCTGGATGGCGTCGATGTCCAGGGTGCGTGGGGTCAGGTGGTTGATGTGCGGGCCTTTGAAGGCCACCACGTCGGCGATCAAACGGTGTTGGTCGTGCAGTTGCTGGTACTGCTCGGCGGTTACCGTGGCGTCGTGGTGCCAGCGGAAGGTGTGCAGCGCTTCCTGTACGAAGGCCTCGGCATCGGCCGCGCTCAAGCCACCGTCCCGCTCGCACTGGGCGATCAGTTCAAGCACGCGCGGGGTGAAGATCTTGCGTTTGGCCAGGATGCTCTGTGCCAGTTCACGCAACTGCGGGTTGTCGATCAGTTCCAGGCGCAACAGCGAGGTGAATACCCGGAACGGGCTGACATGCAGGGATTGTTCGTGCACGGCGCGGAAGGCGGTGGAATGCACCGGTACGCCCGCCGAGCTGAGGTCGTAGTAGCCGACGGGCTCCATGCCCATCACTGCGAACAGTTTGGCGATGGTGGCCAATTCTTCGGCGGTGCCGACGCGGATGGCGCCGTGGCGTTCCTGGTCCAGGCGCTCGATCTCGCCGGTCCAGCGTAGCGCTTCGGCCACTTCTGGTTGCTGGGTCATCACCTGCTGGTTGATTTCGCTCACCAGCTCCAGCAGCGTGCCATATAGCGGCACTTCCTGTTTGTACATGAGCGACATGGCGGCAGAGAACTGCGCGCGGATGCTGTCTGGGCTGACGAAATCGTGGGCGGGCATCGCTAGCTTCCTGGTTGGGTTCGGACGCTTACATGAAAGCTGGGAATGCACATGGCTCACAAGCGAAAAAAAGTGAGTGTGTCATTCCTTTTTTGATCGACCTTAGGGCCATGGGCCGCAAAGCGGCCCCAGCACTCTCAAGCCTGCAACTGCTCGCGAATCCACTCCACCAACGCCCGCACCTTCGGCACCTCCGCCGCATGCTCGGCATACGCCAGGTAATGCGCCCCGGTACTCTTCATCGCGTGGTTCCAGGCAATGACCAAGCTCCCGTCATTCAGCTCCTTGGCCACCAGGTAGCGCGGCACCAGCGCCACACCACACCCGGCCTGCGCCGCGCTCAAGGCCATGTAGAAGGTATCGAAACGCGGCCCATGGTAGGCGCTGACACTCTGCAGCCCCAGCTCAAGGAACCACTCATGCCACGCCTCAGGCCGCGACGTGCTCTGCAACAGCACCAGCTCGGCCAGCTCACCGGCATCGGCCAGCGTCCGCCCGGCCAACAGCTCCGGTGCGCAGACCGGCACCACCTCTTCGTGGAACAGCTCCACGCAGGTCGCCCCCGGCCAGGTGCCCTGCCCATAGAAGAACACCACGTCCGCCGAGCCTTGCAGCAAGGCGAATGGCTCCATCTCGTTGCGGATGTCCAGGTGGATATTGGTGTGGCGCTTGCCAAACCCTTTGAGGTGAGGAATCAACCAGCGCACGCCAAAACTCGGTTGAGTGGCTACCTTGAGTATCTCGGTCTGCTCGCCATAGGTCAGTACGTAGCGGCTGGACATGTCCACCTGGGTGAGGATCTTGTTGACCTCGGCCAGGTACAGGCTGCCCGCTGGCGTCAGCTGCAGGCGGCGGCGAATGCGCAGGAACAGGTGGTGGCGCAGCATGTCTTCGAGTTGCGCCACTTGCTTGCTGACGGCGCTCTGGGTCAGGTGCAGCTCTTCGGCGGCACGGGTGAAACTTAAATGACGGGCTGCGGCTTCAAAGCACTGCAGGGCGGTCATGGAGGGCACCAGGCGTTTGGACATAGCGGTCTCTGTGGCTCAAATCATTACCTGACGGAATGATATGCGGAATAAAGGTCGTTTGTTGCACCGGTGTGATCGGATTAATACTGATCCACATCATTTTTCCACCCCATCACCGATGTAGGAGATGCACAAATGGTTGCTGGATTGCTCGAGCGCCTTGGCGTTGCCGCCGAGGCTTACACCCAGGGCGACTACCCTGTTCACACGCCGATCGACGGCAGCCAGATCGCCTCGGTGAAATTGCTCGGCAAGGCCGAGACCATCGCCCGCATCGATCAGGCCCAGAGCGCCTTCGAAGCCTGGCGCAGCGTGCCGGCTCCGCGCCGTGGCGAGCTGGTCCGTCTGTTCGGCGAAGTGCTGCGTGAGCACAAGGCCGACCTCGGCGAGCTGGTTTCGATCGAAGCCGGCAAGATTACCCAGGAAGGCCTGGGCGAAGTGCAGGAAATGATCGACATCTGCGACTTCGCCGTCGGCCTGTCGCGTCAGCTGTACGGCCTGACCATCGCCTCCGAGCGCCCTGGCCACCACATGCGTGAATCCTGGCACCCGCTGGGCGTGGTTGGCGTGATCAGCGCCTTCAACTTCCCGGTTGCCGTCTGGGCCTGGAACACCGCCCTGGCCCTGGTGGCCGGTAACTCGGTGGTGTGGAAGCCGTCGGAAAAAACCCCACTGACCGCCCTGGCTTGCCAGGCGCTGTTCGAAAAAGCCCTGAAAGCCTTTGGCGATGCGCCGGCTGGCCTGGCGCAGCTGGTCATCGGTGGCCGTGAAGCGGGCGAAGCGATGGTCGATGACCCGCGTGTGCCGCTGGTCAGCGCCACGGGCAGCACCCGCATGGGCCGTGAAGTCGGCCCACGTGTCGCTGCCCGCTTTGGCCGCAGCATCCTGGAACTGGGCGGCAACAACGCCATGATCCTGGCCCCGAGCGCGGACCTGGACCTGGCTGTGCGTGGCATCCTGTTCTCGGCCGTCGGCACGGCTGGCCAGCGCTGCACCACCCTGCGTCGCCTGATCGTGCACCGCTCGATCAAGGACGAAGTGGTTGCCCGCGTGAAAGCTGCCTACGCCAAGGTGCGTATCGGTGACCCACGCAAAGACAACCTGGTTGGCCCGCTGATCGACAAGCTGTCGTTCGACGCCATGCAGGGCTCGCTGGCCAAAGCCCGCGACGAAGGTGGCCAGGTGTTTGGCGGTGAGCGTCAGCTGGCTGACCAGTACCCGAATGCCTACTACGTATCCCCAGCCATTGCCGAGATGCCGGCCCAAAGCGACGTGGTTCGCCACGAAACCTTCGCGCCGATCCTCTACGTGCTGGCCTACGACGACTTCGAAGAGGCCCTGCGCCTGAACAACGAAGTGCCACAAGGCCTGTCCTCGTGCATCTTCACCACCGACATCCGTGAAGCCGAGCGCTTCCAGAGCGCCTCGGGCAGCGACTGCGGCATCGCCAACGTCAACATCGGCACCAGCGGCGCCGAGATCGGCGGGGCGTTTGGCGGCGAGAAGGAAACCGGCGGTGGCCGTGAGTCCGGCTCGGATGCCTGGAAAGGCTACATGCGTCGCCAGACCAACACCGTCAACTACTCGCGCGAGCTGCCGCTGGCGCAGGGTATCGTGTTCGACTGATGCTGCATGGCCGGGGGCTTCGCCCCCGGTTCGCGGGGCAAGCCCGCTCCCACAGGTTCCCCGCAATCGGCAGTTTAGCGAGGTACTTGTGGGAGCGGGCTTGCCCCGCGAATGGGCCGAAAAGCGGCCCCAACACACCAGATGCACCCGCAATAAGAACAACACTGCTGGAGCCGGCCATGTCCGAACTGCGTCAACAATGCTTGTGGGAATTCGTCAGCAAACCGACCGTCGCCTCCCAGGCCCTGGCCGGTGAGCACAAGGCCGATGTCTGTGTGATCGGCGGCGGCATCACCGGCCTGTCCGCAGCGATCCACCTGCTCGAACAGGGCAAGTCGGTGATCTTGCTGGAAGCCTGGAAGATCGGCCACGGTGGCTCCGGACGTAACGTCGGCCTGGTCAATGCCGGCACCTGGATCCGCCCCGACGACGTTGAGGCGACCCTCGGCCAGAAGCAGGGCAGCCGCCTGAACAAGGTGCTTGGCGAGGCGCCGGGCGAGGTCTTCGCCATGATCGAGCGCCTGGGCATCGACTGCCAGGCCCAGCACAAAGGCACGCTGCACATGGCGCACAACGCCACTGGCATCGCCGACCTTGAAGCACGTCATGAACAGTGGAGCCGCCGTGGCGCTGACGTAGAGCTGCTGACCGGCGCCCAGTGCCAGGAATACTGTGGTACCGACAAGATTTCCGCTGCGCTGCTCGACCGCCGCGCCGGCACCATCAACCCCATGGGATACACCCAAGGTCTGGCCGCTGCGGTCTCGCGCCTGGGTGGCAAAGTGTTCCAGCAGTCCTCGGTCGAGGGCCTGGAGCGCGAGGGCGATGGCTGGCGCGTGAAGACAGCACGCGGCTCGGTGCGCGCCGACAAGGTGGTGATCTCCACCGGCGCCTACACCGAAGGCGACTGGAGCAACCTGCAGAAGCAGTTCTTCCGCGGTTACTACTACCAGGTCGCCTCCAAACCGCTACACGGCGCCGCCGCCGACAAGGTGCTGCCGCATGGCCAGGGCTCCTGGGACACCCGCACGGTGCTCAGCAGCATCCGCCGCGACGACCAGGGCCGCCTGCTGCTGGGCAGCCTGGGCCGGGTCGACAACAAGCCGGCCTGGTTCGTGCGCAGCTGGGCTGACCGTATTCAGAGCCATTACTACCCCGAGCTGGGCAAGGTCGAGTGGGAGATGCACTGGACGGGCTGCATCGACTTCACCCCCGATCACCTGATGCGCCTGTTCGAGCCGGCGCCGGGGCTGGTGGCGGTGACCGGTTACAACGGCCGCGGCAATACCACCGGAACCGTGATCGGGCGAGCCTTTGCCGAGTTCTTGCTCAAGGGTGAAGCGGACAGCCTGCCGATTCCGTTCTCGCCGATGACCGGGGTGAGCGCGCCGTCGCTGCGTACGGCGTTCTACGAGTCCGGGTTCTCGCTGTACCACGCTGGGCAGTGCTTGAGGGTGGTGTTGTAATGACTGGCCCCTTCGCGGGCAAGCCCGCTCCCACAGGGTTTTCACAGCCTTCAGCAACTGTGGATTACCTGTGGGAGCGGGCTTGCCCGCGAAGAGGCCGGTGCATGTTTACTTGTGCAACCAACTGAGGAAGCCGCCTTTCTTGATCAGGGTCGGCTTCTGCAGCAACAACGATTCCCGGCTCTGCCGCCGGAACCGCTGCAACTTGCTCAATGCCGTCTGCACCTCGCCGCGCTGCACCAGGCAGCTTTTCACCTGTTCCTTGTCGATGCGGTAAAGCACGCAGCTGGTCAGCGTGCGGAACTCGGCAAAAGCATCGTCCTCGTCAATGATGCCCTCGATCCCCAGCACCTCCCCTGGCCCCATGCGCCCGGCCTCCAGCAGCTTGTCGCCATCGCGAACTGACGCCGAAACCACCCCGCTGCCAATCACCAGCAAGTGATCCGAACGCTCGCCCACCCCCAGGATCACCTGGTCGGCCAGGTATTCCACGGCCGTCATGCGCTGGCTTAGCGCATCGCGCTCTTCATCGCTCAGCGAGCGGAACACCCGCACTTCGTCCAACACTTCGCGCTGGCGGCTGCGCGGTGGCATGGCCAGGTCGACGTTCCACATCACGCCACTGGCCTCAAGGTGCCGATGGGCCAGGTCGAACAGCTGATTGCGTGCGTCGCCCTTGCCGCCCATGTCGGCAACGAAGCCGCTGGCCTCGTATTCCACCGACTCCAGGGTCGAGGCCTTCACCGTGACTTTCGGTTTGGGCGAGGCGAGTATCGCGCGCGTGCCCTGCAGGGCCTTTTCCAGTGCATCGAACACCCGCTTGGGGCGCACTTTGGCCGGCACCACCACGCTGATCGACACCCCATGCACGTCAGGCGGGCGGCTGTGGTTGAGCAGCTTGGCCTTGGCCGCCACCGAGTTGGGGATTACCGCCAGGCTGCCTGCGCTGGTCAGCAGGCGGGTGGCGCGCCAGTCGATGTCCAGCACCTTGCCTTCCGTGCCATCGATGGAGATCGCATCACCGATCTGATAAGGCCGCGTCGTGTTCAGCACGATGCCGCTGAACACGTCGGCCAAGGTGCTTTGCAATGCCAGGCCGATGACGATGGCCATGACCCCGGAGGTGGCCAGCAGCCCCTTCACCGGCAGTTGCATTACGTAGCCCGCAGCGGCCACCACAGCCGCCAGGAAAATCAGCGCCCCCAGCACATCCTGCAGTAACCGGCCGCCGTGGCTGCCGCGGGCCACCAGCAGTTGCCCGAACACCACGGTCACCGTGCGCGCACCGAACAGCCACCAGCCAATCGTCAGCACTGTTGCCATCAGGTTGCGCGACACGTCGTCGGGCCACGGCGGCGGTTGCAGCGGGCTCATGCCGGCGGCCAGCAGCACCCAGCTGAACAGCAGGAAGATCGTCAGCCGCGCGCCGATACGCCAGGCCCGGCGCTGAATGGGGATAAGTTGCCAGAGAACCAGGTCGAGCAGGATCAGTGAAGTGCCGAGCAACAACGGGGACGACTGGATGAAGGCCAGCATGGTGGTCTCGGGGTGGGGGAGGGCTTCGGGTAGTAATAGAGCAGGTTGCTCAGGCAGGCAATGGGGCTAGCAAATCGTTTGCCACTCCATCGTTCACAAAACAGAACGGTAAAGCCAAAAACCGCTATCTACCGCTCCAAAGGTGATGGTTTTAATCTTCTCCCATCAACGCGAAACACCCCACTGACTGAACATCAAAACCCTTTAGGAGCAACGACCATGGCCCCATTCAAATACAACCGCCTGAACAAAGACGACGCTGCCGTGCTGCTGGTCGACCACCAGGCTGGCCTGCTGTCGCTGGTACGCGATATCGAGCCGGACGCCTTCAAGAACAACGTGCTGGCCCTGGCCGACCTGGCCAAGTTCTTCAACCTGCCGACCATCCTCACCACCAGCTTCGAGCAAGGCCCCAACGGCCCGCTGGTGCCGGAATTGAAAGCCCTGTTCCCGGATGCCCCGTACATCGCCCGCCCAGGCCAGATCAACGCCTGGGACAACGAAGATTTCGTGAAGGCCGTGAAGGCCACTGGCAAGAAACAGCTGATCATCGCCGGTGTGGTCACCGAGGTCTGCGTTGCCTTCCCGGCGCTGGCGGCCCTGGAAGAAGAATTCGAGGTGTTCGTGGTGACCGACGCTTCTGGCACCTTCAACGCGATGACCCGCGACGCTGCCCATGACCGCATGAGCCGTGCCGGTGCGCAGCTGATGACCTGGTTCGGCGTGGCCTGTGAGCTGCACCGCGACTGGCGCAACGACATCGAAGGCCTGGCGGCGCTGTGCTCCAACCACATCCCGGACTACCGCAACCTGATGACCAGCTACAACGCGTTCAACGCCGGCAAGTAACCCGCCGCGCACCGGGCACCGGCAGTCGGTGCCCGGTAAGGGCAGCACACTCATTCAATCTTCCGCCCGTTCGCTGTTGCACAGTGGATGCGGGCCAGCTCATCCCAAGGAACGCCGATGAACACCGCATCCCAAGACAACCGCAACGTGGTCACCCTGGTCATCCAGCACAAGGTTCGCGCCGAGTCGCTGGCAGGCTACGAAGCGTGGCTCAAGCACACAGTCAGCGCCGCGCGCCGTCAACCCGGCCACCTCGACGTCAACGTGATCCGCCCGGAAGACGGCGGCCGCCACTTCACCACCGTGGTGCGTTTCAGCGACGCCGGCCTGCTGCAGGCCTGGGTCAACTCCACCGAGCGCCAGACGCTGGTCAGCCAGGTGCTGCCACTGCTGGAGGAGGGTGACAACACCCAGGTGCACGACGACCCGGAATTCTGGTTCACCCCGCCGAGCACCACCGCGGCACCACCGCCGGGCTGGAAGCAGGCATTGCTGACTTACTTGGTGATCTGCCCGATGACTCTGGTCATCCCGCAATTGCTGGCACCGTTGTTCGCGCGTTTCCCGCAGTTGGGCGGGGCGATCACCGGCAACCTGATCGGCAACCTGTTTGTCATCCTGCCCGTGGTGTTCTACATCATGCCGTGGGTAACCCGCCGCTGCGCCAACTGGCTGCGTGGCTGATCCAGCCTCTTCCCCATAGACTTTCAAGGAGATACCGACATGAGCACTTTCGTAACCCGCGACGGCACTTCGATCTATTTCAAGGACTGGGGCAGCGGCAAGCCCGTGCTGTTCAGCCACGGTTGGCCGCTGGATGCCGACATGTGGGATGCGCAGATGGAGTTTCTGGCCAGTCGTGGCTACCGCGCCATCGCCTTCGACCGCCGTGGCTTCGGCCGGTCGAGCCAGCCGTGGAGCGGTTATGACTACGACACCTTTGCCGATGATATCGCCCAGTTGATCGAGCATCTCGATCTGCGTGAGGTGACCTTGGTGGGCTTCTCCATGGGCGGCGGCGATGTCAGCCGTTATATCGCGCGCCATGGCAACGAGCGGGTAGCCGGGCTTGTGTTGCTGGGTGCGGTGACGCCGGTGTTCGGCAAGCGGGATGACAACCCCGAGGGGGTCGATGCAGCTGTGTTCGAGGGTATTCAGGCGGGGCTGCGTGCCGACCGGGCGCAGTTCATCGCCGATTTCGCCACGCCGTTCTACGGGTTGAACCAAGGGCAGCAGGTGTCCCAGGGGGTGCAGACGCAGACCCTGACCATCGCGCTGCTGGCCTCGATCAAGGGCACGCTGGATTGCGTCACTGCGTTCTCCCAGACCGACTTCCGCCCGGACATGGCCAAGATCGAGGTGCCGACCTTGGTGATCCACGGTGACGCGGACCAGATCGTGCCGTTCGAGACCACGGGCAAGAAGGCCGCCGAGTTGATTCGTGGGGCCGAGCTGAAAGTGTATGAAGGTGCGCCGCATGGGTTTGCTGTGACGCATGCGCAGCAGCTGAATGAAGACCTGTTGGCGTTCTTGGGCCGATGAAAAGCGGGGGTCGGCCGAGGCTGCACAAAAGCTGATCAAGGCTAACCTTCACCCACCCACCGCACATCCATCCAATCCTCAGCCCTGCACGCACCGGCATGCTCCGCAGTTGCGCCTGCCGCTGCCGCACCCAGACGGAGAAGACCATGTCCCAGGACCCCAACGACAAGAGCCGTCGCCAGTTCCTCGCCACCAGCACCGTGCTCGGTGCCGCCGGCGCGCTCTGGTCCGCATTGCCCTTCGCCGGCACCGCCGGTTCCGCCCATGCATCCACCCAAGGAGGCCCCATGACCGCCGACCTCATTCTGTTCAACGGCAAACTGCACACCGTCGACCGTGAGAAGCCCACGGCCACCGCCGTCGCCATCAAGGACGGCCGCTTCATAGCCGTTGGCAGCGACGCCGAAGCCATGGCCCACAAAAGCGCCGCCACGCAGATCATTGACCTCAAGCAGCGCACCGTCATCCCAGGCCTGAACGACTCCCACCTGCATCTGATCCGCGGTGGCCTGAACTACAACCTGGAGCTGCGCTGGGAAGGCGTGCCGTCGGTGGCCGATGCCCTGCGCATGCTCAAGGACCAGGCCGCCCGTACCCCAACCCCGCAGTGGGTGCGTGTGGTCGGTGGCTGGAACGAATTCCAGTTCGCTGAAAAGCGCATGCCGACCCTGGAGGAAATCAACCAGGCCGCGCCTGATACCCCGGTGTTCCTGCTGCACCTGTACGACCGCGCGTTGCTCAACCGCGCCGCGCTCAAAGCCGTCGGTTACACCAAGGACACGCCGAACCCGCCCGGGGGCGAGATCCAGCGCAACAAGTTCGGCGAGCCGACCGGTATGCTTATCGCCCGCCCTAACGCGATGATCCTTTACGCCACCCTGGCCAAAGGGCCGAAGCTGCCGCTGGAATACCAGGTCAACTCGACCCGCCAGTTCATGCGCGAGCTCAACCGCCTGGGCCTGACCAGCGCCATCGATGCCGGCGGTGGCTACCAGAACTTCCCCGACGATTACTCGGTGATCCAGGAGCTGGCAGACAACAACCAGCTGACCGTGCGCATCGCCTACAACCTGTTCACTCAGAAGCCCAAGGAAGAGCTGGACGACTTCAAGAAGTGGACCTCCAGCGTCAAGCTGCACAGCGGCACCGATTTCCTGCGCCATAACGGCGCTGGCGAGATGCTGGTGTTCTCCGCTGCCGACTTCGAGGACTTCCTGGAGCCGCGCCCGGACCTGCCGCAAACCATGGAAGAAGAGCTGGAGCCGGTGGTGCGCCACCTCGTCGAGCAGCGCTGGCCGTTCCGCTTGCACGCCACCTATAACGAATCCATCACGCGCATGCTCGATGTGTTCGAGAAGGTCAATCGCGACATCCCGTTCAATGGCCTGCCGTGGTTTTTCGACCACGCCGAAACCATCACCCCGCAAAACATCGAGCGCGTGCGTGCCCTGGGCGGCGGTATCGCGATCCAGGACCGCATGGCCTTCCAGGGTGAATACTTCGTCGATCGCTACGGCGCCAAGGCGGCCGAACAGACCCCGCCGATCAAGCGCATGCTCGACATGGGTGTGCCTGTCGGGGCCGGTACCGACGCGACCCGCGTCTCTAGCTACAACCCGTGGACTTCGCTGTATTGGCTGGTCAGCGGCAAGACCGTCGGGGGGATGGAACTGTACCCCGAGGGCCTGAGCCGCGACACCGCGCTGCAGTTGTTCACCCAAGGCAGCGCCTGGTTCTCTAGCGAGCAGGGCAAGAAGGGCCAGATCAAGGTTGGCCAGTTGGCGGACCTGGCGGCGTTGTCGCTGGACTTCTTCAGTGTCGATGAAGACGCGATCAAGGGCATCGAGTCGGTGCTGACCGTTGTCGACGGCAAGGTCGTGTATGCCGCCGGCGAGTTCGACAAACTCGGCCCGCCTCAGGTGCCGGTCCTGCCGGAGTGGTCGCCAGTGGCCAAGGTGCCTGGGCACTGGCGTGTGGGTACGCCATCGCTGGCTGCAGCGGTGCACCAGTGCAGCGGGCCGTGTGGGGTGCATGCGCACAGCCATGAGAAGGCGCGGCATTCCAGCGTGCCGGTAAACGACTTCCAAGGGTTCTGGGGGGCGTTGGGTTGCTCGTGCTTTGCGTTTTAAGCTGATGTGAAGAAAGGGGCCTGCAGCGGCCCCTTTTTTGCGCCGCCAGCACGGTATTTGAGCGCAGCGGGTGATCGGCTTGTTTCAAAAGTTGGGGGGGCTCCGGGGTGGATGATCCGGGACTGTGAGGGAAGGATAGGGCCCGTACTAACAGCAACTGATTCAGGCCATGTCGCTGATAGCGAACGCCTCGGCCAGGTGATCGATCAGCGACCGCACCGACGGCAACAACCCGCGTCGTGACGGGAAGATGGCATGGACGATGCCGCAACGCGGGTGCCACTCCGGTAGCAGCTCCACCAACCTACCCTCGGCTAAATCCTCGCGCACCGCGACCCGTGGTAAATGCGCGATGCCCACCCCAGCCACCACGAAATGCCGCAGGGCAAACAGGTCATCGGTGACCATGCGTGGCTTGTGCGGAATCACGATGCTACGGCTCATGTCCTCGCCTTGGAAAAGCTCCCACTGGTACTCACGCTGGGCACTGCCCCAGTGCACGCTGGGCAGCGTACCGAGCAGCTGCGGGTCGAAGCCTTTGGGCAGTTGCTGCAGATACTGCGGATGCCCCACCAGGCACTGGGTGCTGTTGCTCAGCACTTTCATCACCATGTCGGT
This sequence comes from Pseudomonas sp. E1MeOHC2, assembly GCF_058745025.1. Classification (NCBI taxonomy): domain Bacteria; kingdom Pseudomonadati; phylum Pseudomonadota; class Gammaproteobacteria; order Pseudomonadales; family Pseudomonadaceae; genus Pseudomonas; species Pseudomonas sp. E1MeOHC2. The sequence goes on along the minus strand of NZ_CP196675.1, from coordinate 2,238,491 downwards.
GTTTTCCAGTGGCGGAAAGCGCACGCGCAGCGCCAAGTCGAAGCCCTCATGCAGCAGATCGACGCGGCGGTTGGTGCTTTCGATGAACAGCTCCACCTGCGGGTACTTGAGCATGTAGCGGGTCAGCATCGGCCCGACCCAGGCGTTGAGCAGGGTGGTCGGGCAACTGATGCGCACCAGGCCGCGAGGCTCGCTGCGGTTGCGTTCGATGATCTCCGCCGCGCCCTCGGCCTCTACGCGCATGGCCAGGCAACGGTTGTAGTAGGCCTGGCCGATTTCGGTCAGCGAGCAGTGCCGGCTGGTGCGGTGCAGCAGGCGCACGCCCAGGCGGTCCTCAAGGTCGGCGACGCGCCGGCTGAGCTTCGACTTGGGCATGTCCAGCGCCCGCCCGGCCGGGGCGAAGCCACCGTGCTCCACGACTTGGGTGAAGTAGTAGAGGGAGTTGAGGTCTTCCAATGATCGTTCTCCAGGTGGAACGCTAAGGGCAGTTTTCGCAGTCTACCGCAGCAAAGGTGATGATTTTAATCTGTGCTCATCAACGCGAAACACCCCAAATTACTGAAAAATTCATAAACCTTAGGAGCACAGACCATGAGCAAATTCACCTACAACCGCCTGAACAAAGACGATGCCGCTGTGCTGCTGGTTGACCACCAGGCTGGCTTGCTGTCCCTGGTGCGCGACATCGAACCGGATAAGTTCAAGAACAACGTGCTGGCCCTGGCTGACCTTGCCAAGTTCTTCAACTTGCCGACGATCCTTACCACCAGCTTCGAGCAAGGCCCCAACGGTCCGTTGGTACCCGAGTTGAAAGCGCTGTTCCCGGACGCGCCCTACATCGCCCGCCCAGGCCAGATCAACGCCTGGGACAACGAAGATTTCGTCAAGGCGGTGAAGGCGACTGGCAAGAAGCAGCTGATCATCGCTGGTGTGGTCACCGAGGTGTGCGTGGCGTTCCCGGCGCTGGCGGCCCTGGAAGAAGAGTTCGAGGTGTTCGTGGTGACCGATGCTTGCGGCACCTTCAACGCGATGACCCGCGATGCCGCTCATGACCGCATGAGCCAGGCCGGTGCGCAATTGATGACCTGGTTCGGCGTGGCCTGTGAGCTGCACCGCGACTGGCGCAACGATGTTGAAGGGCTGGCGGCGCTGTGCTCCAACCACATTCCGGATTATCGGAACTTGATGACCAGCTATAACGCGCTGACTGCTGGTAAGTAATACGAAGTAACTTGAAGGATGGCTTCCGCAAAGTGGCCATCGGTGACTTGATCCAGAAGTGTTGCTAGTGCTTCACCTGAGCGCGAAACCAGCTGCCATTCAGCGGCAATAGCTGGCGTAGGAACTCCGTCGATGGCTGGATCATCAACGTCGGGTGAGACCTCCACACCCTGGCTTGAGGGTGTGTATATGAATATCAAGCATGATTACAGGGCCACTGGTGACAGTGGCCCTTTTCTTTGCTCGACAGCAAACAGTATCGCTTGTAGAGCAGCTTCCCATGACGATGCTTGTTCAGTGCCTTTGCATCGCACTGCATGAAATTCCACAACATCTTGCCGTTGTCTGCTATCAGAGCCGCTGAAGCGGTAGCGACCAAGTGAGCCTATGGAGAAGGGTTTCTGCGGGCTATCAGACGAGGGGGGACCCTTTGTGTAGGGTGTTTCCTCAATTGAGGTGGGCAGTCCTCGGCGTTTCGAGGCCCAAAAAAGAGGGCCTAAGCCCTCCTGTTGTTTCCACGTACCTGCCTCAATCCGCATCCGAATCAAACAGCCGCTCCAACTCCACCCGCGCTTCCTTGGCCGTCTGCATCACCTTGGCCCGGTCATCGCGCACCTGCCCCTGGGCCTCCAGCACTTCTTCGTCATGCTGGGTAAACCGCGCAATACGGTCCGCCGCCTGTGCGTCACTCAGCCCCAACCCCACCAGCGCACGGCGGGTCAGTTCCAGGCTTGAGTAAAACGTCTCGCGAATCGGCTCGGCACCCACGTCCACCAGCTTGTGCACATGCTGGCGGTTACGTGCCCGGGCCAGCACTTTCAGGTGCGGGTACAGGCGCTTGACCCGCTCCGCCGTGCGGGTGGTGACCTCGGGGTCGTCGGTGGTGATCACGAAATACTCCGCTTCGCCCACCTTGGCCGCATGCAGCACTTCAGGGCGCAGCGGGTCGCCGTAGAACACCGGGGCCTGCTCGAACATGCGGGTCATCTCGATGGCGTCCACCGAGGTTTCCAGGGCGATGAAGGGGATCTTCTGGGCACGCAGGATGCGCGACACGATCTGCCCCATGCGGCCCATGCCAACGATTACCACGCGCGGTGCATCGGTCTGGATCTGTTTGTATTGCTCAGGCACTTCACGCTGCGGTTGCGGGCGCTTGAGGGCGCGGGCGCAGCCGAGCATCAGCAGGGGCGTAAGGGCCATCGACAGGGTAATGGTCATCATCAGCAGGTCGTAGGTCTGGGTATCGAACAGGCCCTGGTCCTTGCCCAGCTTGAACACCACGAAGGCGAATTCGCCGCCCGCTGCCAGCACCATCCCCAGGCGCAGGGCGCTGGCGCTGTTGAGGCCACCGGCCAATCGGCCGACCACGATCAGCAAGGTCAGCTTGACCGCGATCAGCAGCAGGGTCAGGCCCAACAACACCAGCGGCATTTCCAGCAGCAGGCTCAGGTTGGCGCCCATGCCGACACTGATGAAGAACAGCCCCAGCAGCAGCCCTTTGAACGGTTCGATCTGCGATTCCATCTCGTGGCGGTACTCCGAGTCGGCCAGCAACAGGCCGGCCAGGAATGCCCCCAAGGCCATGGAGATGCCGGCCTCTTCCATCAGCCAGGCAGTGCCGATCACCACCAGCAGTGCGGTAGCGGTGGACACCTCTGGCAGGCCGGTGCGGGCGACGATGCGAAATACCGGGCGCAGCAGGTAACGGCCACCGACGATGACCACGGCGATGCTGGCGAACACCTTCAGTGCGTGTTCGAGGCTGTCACCGTGGCTGGTATCGGGGCCGCTGGCGGCTAGCAGGGGGACCAGGGCAATCAGCGGAATGGCGGCGATGTCCTGGAACAACAGAATGGCGAACGCCAGGCGACCGTGCGGTGCGTTGAGCTGCTTGCTTTCGGCCAGGCTCTGCAGGCCGAGGGCGGTGGATGACAGCGCCAGGCCGAGCCCCAGCACCAAGGCTGCAGGCAACGACTGGGCAAAGCCGAACAGGGCGATGGCGCCGATCACCGCGCCGGTCAGCAATACCTGCGCCGCGCCCACGCCGAATACCGATTTGCGCATCAGCCACAGACGCTTGGGTGACAGCTCCAGGCCGATGATGAACAGCAGCAGGACAACGCCAAGCTCAGAAATGTGCGCAACGCTTTCGGTGTCGCGGATCAGCCCCAGCGCCTGCGGGCCGATGGCCACGCCGGCCAGCAGGTAGCCGATCACCGCGCCCAGTTGCAGGCGCTTGGCCAGGGGGACGGCAACGACCGCGGCGAGCAGGAAGATCACCGCGGTTTGTAGAAGGCTGCCTTCGTGTGGCATTGGCTCGTACTCCATGAACTGCCGGGGCAGCGTTTAACTGTGTGGAGGACAATTTTGGGCACTGCGGGTCTGTCAGACAATCCGGCTTTGAGGAGAAACATTGTCCCGCGCAGCGAGACAAACAGCAGGGCGCGCCGGAAACCACCGCTGATTGTGTGGGTGTTGCTCAAGCAATGGCCGAATCAACTCCCAGGCCGATACTGCAGCGCCTCGGCCAGGTGAGCCCTGGCAATCGATGCCACACCCTCCAGATCCGCCAGCGTGCGCGCCACTTTCAGCAACCGATGGGCAGCGCGTAGCGACAGGCTCAGGCGCTCGCAGGCAGTTTCCAACCACGCCTGGTCCGCTGCCTGTAGCAGGCAATGGCGGCGCAAGCCATTGAGGTCGAGAAAGGCATTTGCACACCCTTGCCGGCGTTGCTGCAGTTCACGCGCTTCGGCCACCCGCTCGGCGACTGCGGCGCTGGTCTCGCCGCTGGGTTGGTTGTTCAGGGTGGTGGTTTCACGCGCTACGGTCAGGTGCAGGTCGATGCGGTCCAGCAGCGGCCCCGACAGCTTGTTGCGATAACGCTGGATCTGCTCGGTGCTGCAGCGGCAGCGGCCGGTGGGGTCGCCCAGGTAGCCGCAAGGGCAGGGGTTCATTGCCGCCACCAGCTGAAAACGCGCGGGGAAACGCACCTTGTCCCGGGCTCTTGCGATCACGATCTCGCCGGATTCGAGCGGTTCGCGCAATACCTCCAGCACGCGCCGCTCAAATTCGGGCAATTCATCGAGAAACAGCACACCATGGTGCGCCAAGGTGATCTCGCCGGGCTGTGGCCGACTGCTGCTGTAGGCTTTCGAAATAGCTGCGAAAGAGCTACGCTAGAGCCAGTGAAAGCTGGTTGCAATCTGTTGAAATAAATGCAAAAAACTTTCTAAATAGGTGCGACTAGATTGAAAAATGATCGAATTAGCTGCGACCAGCCTAAACAGGTCCGCGCCATCAAGCCGACCCGTCGCAGCGTTTCGGGTTTTCTGCCCTTTAGAACAGCGGGTGGCGTGCCTTTTGAGTCGCTGCTTGAGCGCGATTTTCTCAAGCGCATGAGGTTCTCCCATCGAGTCGAGTCCGTTATCGCGCAGCCGGTACAAATCGAGTTCCTGGATTCGTTGGGACGTGTCCAGATCTACACCCCCGATTTCCTCGTGCATTACCGCCAACCCCGAGACTCCGACTACCAGGACTACATCAAGCCGATGCTTGTCGAGGTGAAGCCTGCTTTTGAATGGCGGAAAAATTGGCGTGCCTGGCTGGGAAAATGGAAAGCAGCGCGCCGCTATGCGCTCAGCCAGGAGTGGACCTTCAGCATTTATGATGAGTCACGTATTCGCGGCCTGCCGCTTGAAAACATCACGTTTCTGGAGAGGTTTGAACGCTTTTCTTTTGATCAAGAAGACGTTGATATGGTGCTCAACACCTTGCGGGGTATGGAGATCGCGCCGGTGCACTATCTGCTCGCACGGCATTTTAAAGGCATCTACCAGGATCGCGGTGTTGCACTGCTCTGGCATTTAATCGCTACGGGTCGGGTCGAGTGCGACATTACCGAACCGCTGGATCAGTACCTTGAGCTCTGGATGGCCAACCCATGAACATCTACGAAATCGATACCGATGAGCATTTCGTACCATTCGAACCGACGAGAGCTCGAGTTCTCGTCGAGGTCGGTGAAATGGTGCGCCGGGACAAGCAAATTTTCCGCATCGTTCAGTTGCTGGATTTCGAAAATGTCATTGGCGTGGAGGTCGAGACAGGACAGACCGCGTCACTTCGGATCTCTGAGCTCAAGCCTGTTGAGCAGGAGAAGGTTGATGGTCTATACGTCAACTATGACATCTCAACCATCGGCGTAGACGATTGGGCCGTGGCTCAGCAGCGTTTTTCGGCTATCAAACCATTGCTGGGCGATTCGGTTCATCCACGGATCAGTGTGGAGAAAAGAGCGCAGGAAATTGGGGTTGATACCGCCACACTCTATCGTTGGCTGGAGCGTTATCAGAATTGGAATGAGGTGCTTGCTCTTGTGCCGCGCAAACGGGGCTGGAAGGCGGGTAGCAGCCGGTTGACCGTCCAAGCGGACAAGCTCATCAGTGACGTCATCGAGCAGCATTACCTGACTACCCAGCGCAATTCCGTTCAATCCACCATTGCTGAGATTGAAAGGCAAGCCAAGTCGCTAGGTATTGCGCCACCTAGTGCATCTGCCATTCGAGGGCGTATCAAACGTATCCCCGAGAAGATTGTGCTGCGCAGACGCGGCTTTGCTGACAAAGCCCGCAACAAGCACACGCCATCGGTTGGCAAATTCCCAGGTGCTGATTATCCGCTAGCAGTCATTCAGATTGACCATACTCCGATCGACCTCATCATCGTCGACGATCGCCATCGCAAACCGATTGGTCGCCTCTGGCTGACCCTGGCGATCGACGTGCACTCGCGCATGATTACCGGCTACTACTTGGCGCTTGAGGAGCCATCTGAGATTTCCGTGGCAATGTGTGTGGCCCATTCCATTCTTCCCAAAGAAGACTGGCTGAACCTGCATGGCGTGCGTGAAGAGTGGCCAGTCTGGGGGTTCCCGCGCGTCATCCATTCGGACAACGGTCCCGATTTCCAGGCTGAGAACTTCCGTCGATCCTGTTCCAACTACAACATCGAAAACCAGTTCCGCCCGGTGAAACGTCCCAAATACGGTGGTCACATCGAACGACTGCTGGGTACCTTCATGCGGGAACTACACGAGTTGCCGGGTACCACCCACAGCAATGTCCCATCGCGCGAAGGGTATGATTCCGACAAGCACGCTGTGCTCACGATGAATGAATTCGAAGAGTGGTTGGTGCGCTCGATCATTCTGTACCACAACAATTTCCACTCTGCGATCTACATGAGCCCAGCCCGGAAATGGCATCTTGGATTCTTCGGGAACCGCGAGATGGAGGCACTAGTGAGCATTCCCCCGCGGCCTGCTGATCGTCTCACTGTACAGCTGGACTTCATGCCATCGTTCCGCCGCACGGTGCAGCATTACGGCGTACAGCTCGACGTATTTTACTACTCAGAAGCCTTGCGGCATTGGATCGGTGCTACGGATCCGAAAACGGGCGAAGCGCGCAAGTTTGTCTTTAGACGGGACCCTCGCGATATCAGCGTCATCTGGTTCTACGACCCCGTAATCAAGCAGTACTTCCGTGTGCCGGTGGCCAACCAAGCATTCCCAGCCGCGACTGTGTGGGAATTCCGGGCAGCAAAAAAACAAGCAGTCGATGAAGGTCGCAAGCACATCGATGAGACACTGATTGGCAGGCTGATTCTAGAGCGTCGCCAGATCGTCGCTGACGCATCGTCGAACACCAAGAAAGCCCGCCGTGACGCACAGAAGAACAAGGTGCACAGCAAAAACTCTACCCCTGCCCAGCCTGTGAAGGTACCGCCAAAGGACATTCCGTTGATCCCTGCAGATGAGGGTTTGCTGCTGGATGACGTTGATCTAATCGGTGATATTCAATGACTGACTACGCACATCTGCACGCAGATTTTAGAGCGGTGCTGCAACTGTCTGACCGTGATCGCATCCGTTTTATGGGCGAGCCCCGCTGGATTGGATATCAGTCTGCCCATCACATCTTGGATAGCCTGGAATGTCTGCTCGATGCGCCTAAGCGAGCACGGATGCCTAATCTGCTGATCGTAGGGGAACCGAACAATGGCAAAACGACGATTATTCAGCATTTCGACAAGACTCATGGCCTAGGCTATACGAACGACAACGCCGAGCCTGTCAGGCCGATCATCGTCGCTGAGGCGCCTCCTTCCGCGGAGGAAAAGGACCTCTACATTGCGATCCTGGATCAGCTGTGGATGCCGTATCGAACCACGGATTCCAAGGTGACTCTTCGTTTTCAGGTCATCCACGCATTGCGCCAACTCAATGTGCGGATGTTGATCATCGATGAGATCCACTCAATGCTTACAGGGTCTGCGACCAAGCAGCGTGAGGTGATGAATGCGATCAAGATGCTGTGTAACACGTTGGTGATCCCGATCGTTGGTGTGGGAACACCTGAGGCCGTGCAGATTCTCCATCTCGATCCTCAGCACGCCAGTCGGTTTGATGTCATTAAGCTGGATACTTGGAAGCTGAATGCCGATTTCCAGCGCCTGCTGAAAGCTTTTGAAGCAGTCCTGCCGCTCAAGAAACCATCTTCTTTGTTCAAGCCTGAGCTGGCACAACTTGTCCATTCGATCTCGGGGGGAAATACTGGCAACCTGCATGGCTTGTTGCTGGAATGCGCGAAGGAAGCCATCACTTCTGGTAAGGAATGTATCGATCGACAACTCATCGAGAGTAAGTCGTGGAAGCGTCCTACACGTGGCATCCGGGAGCGTATTGTCTAAACCAAAGATGGCCGCTCACCCCAGCATTGTTGCCCGACGAGCTTTTCTCATCCTGGTGGGTGAGAACAGCGCATGCTCATGGTTGCACCTTGGATGTTTTGACGCATGCGATCGGAGCTGGGCCAAAGCTAAGGCACCATGATCTTGATCGAGGCGTCAGCGAGCCACATATTGAGGTTCTCTCCAGGCAGGCTGGCATTTCTCCTCAAGCGTTGTCAGCCAGTACCCTTTTTGCTACAGCCCTGGGCTTGCATCCGCTGGATTGGTTACACCGGAGCAGCATCTGGCCCTGGCTGCTTGTCGCCGGCTGCCGCAAAGCGGCTCACGCAGGTGGCCTGCAGTGTTGCCCTGCTTGTATTGGCACAAGCCCGCCGCATTATCAGATCCAAGGTCGCCTAGCCTGGCATACGTGCTGCGTAACCCATCACGTCCAGCTGATTGACCGTTGCCCTAGCTGTTACGCAGCGCTCCACCCAGCTCTGCTCAAGCCCACCATCACCTTGGATCGATGTCACCGATGCCTATCCATGCTTCACGGGTCACCGTCACTTGAAGTCGACCCAGGCGCACTGGCTTTCCAAATTTACGCTGACCGGGCTTTCGGTCGGACAGCATTCTTTGGGGAAGTTGAGCTCACCTTTCGCGACTGGATGTTCGTATCGCGCGTTATGGTTTCCATGGTTCAGGGCTTCTTGCGACATCCCTCTGCCAGCACGAAAGGATTTTGCCATTCGATGGGGCTGGGGGGTGTCGAAAAGCTTCAGCGGTCGACCCTAGGGTTGCCGTTTGAGTACCTGAGCTGTGCCGAGCGCTCTGGGCTGCTCGGGGTGGTTTGGGCGATAATGCAGGCAGGGCCCCAGCAGTTTTTGCTCGCTGCAACCGAAGCATCCCTTCCGCTGTCGTCCCTGCCGTTACCAAGAAGATCGGCACCATTGATTTTGATGGTGTTGTCCACAGCCCTAACCGAGCACACGTTTCATCAATGGCCTCATCATAGAAATGAGACAGGCCTGCATGATGCAGGCAATGTGCTGCGGATCTGGGCGCGTTTGCAGAGAAGGATTCGTAGAGATGGTATCCCCTGAAATACCCCACGATGCGGGATGCCATGGTTGTGGTCGCGCAATGCCTAAGGCCAAGAAAATATACAAAGGACAGCGTTACTGCGGGGCATGCTACTCGCGGCTCTTCAAACGACAAATGTGTCCGGGTTGTGGGAATCATGCTCGACTCCCCGTCAAAAGCCTGAATCCGGCCCAGGATGACCACTGCAGCGCTTGTGAGCGAGCGGCCCCGTGCTTTCGCTGTGGTAAGACGGGATTCGAGGTCGCCCTACGTTCAGCGTACGGGCCGGTATGCAAGGTCTGCGTTCCGTACTTCCGGAATCCAGAAACTTGTGAAGTCTGTGGACAGCTTTCGCAGCGAATCGCGGTCAGTTCAGTTACAGGTCTTCGCAGCTGCCAGAAATGCCGAGAACCCGCAAAAGCCACCTGCCCAAGTTGCCGTCGGCACCGCGTACTAGTCGAAGATTCTGACGGCGAAATGCAATGCAAGCTTTGCCATGAGGAAGGCGAGCGATCGTGCCCTTCCTGTGGAAACCAGATGCCAGCCGGCCGCATCAGTGAATGCGAGCCGTGCTACTGGACTGGACTGCTGTCAAAGCGTGTTGAGATCAACTTGAACGGGCTGAATGCAGTTCTGGGTAAAGCTTTTCTGGCGTTCTCGCTATGGTTACTTGAACGGAGCGGGCCACACAACGCTGCCCTGAGTATCAATGCCCACTACCTCTTCTTTCGTGAGCTGGAGGTGACCTGGGGCAACGTGCCTTCCTATGAGCGGCTTCTCGATCATTTCGGGGCGGCCAAGCTGCGTCGTGCCGAAAACCCAATGCGCTGGCTCGAGAAATCTGGTTATGTCCACGTCTGCGTTGCGAGTCGTGAAAACCATACTGAAAAACGACGGATCGAAGCTGTCCTGGCTGAGTTGGAGGATGGCTGGTCCCAAAAGCTGTTGTCCGGCTACCACGCGGTCTTGTTGTTACGCGTCAATCGACAGGAAACGGATTTACGCTCTGTCCGGCTGGCTTTGAGGGCTGCCACGAATTTCCTCAGAAGTGCGCGGCTGGCTCACGAGGCGAAGCCTGCGATGAAAGCGGTAGAAGCCTTCTGGCGAAATTCTCCGGGTCAGATTGCAGCCCTCACCGGGTTTATTGGCCATCTCAACAGAACCTATGGCCTGCAGCTAGAAGCGAAACCGGACAAGCGCTGGTTACAGAAAGCCAAGAAGGCGAAGGCTGAGCGGGAGCTCGTGGCCTTGCTACGTGATCAGGGCCAGGGAGACTTTGAGGTTCGCTGGATTGCCAAGGCGCTGATCTACTTCCATGATCTGTCTCGCGTTAACCGGAAGGCGCTGGCGTACAGGACCGAACGTTTCGATAACACGGACGGTTTCAGCGTTGAACACGGCACTTCCAGGTTGTGGGTGCCTGCAGCTAGCAGCTTCCTCAGATCACAGGAACTGACGAAGCCCTAGACCAGTTTGATCTTCATCTGTCCGAACGCGTTTATGAACCTCCGGCGGTGAACGAGGGCCTTTCCATGCGGACGGTGTCGGAAAATGATCGTTTCGTTGGGAAACAGGCCGAGAAGGTCCCAGAAATTGCCCAAAGCCCGGCGTGTCGCTTTGCACACCCGGTTGATGAACTCCTCCATCTCAATCAGATCGGTGATGCTGCAAGGCATCAATACTCCCGAGTAACCGACAGGCTTCTTGTTCTTTTCGTCCGGTTCAGCACGCTGTATCTCAAAACAGAGATAAGCCTGGCCATCCACTATGATGCGCAGCACCATCATCCCTCGGCGTTCGGTACATTCTGCATCGAGGTAGATCCAGCGAAGGGCTTTACCTTGATCAGGCGTCAGCCCCTCGGCATTGAACAGCATGATCCTCGGCGTAGTGCCCGTGTGGAATTTTGGGGGTGTGTACCAGCTCACATCAGTTACACGCTTGGGGTTATCTTTCTTGATCGATATAAATGCATGCCATACGTCGTTCAAGAACCCAAACGACTCCACTTCGGCATCAGGGACGTTATCCGCCACATGCTCTGATTTGCCCACGCCTTTCCCACGGCCGAACCCCGTACCACTCGCGTGCGTGTCTGGTTTCGGAGGCCGCGGTCCCAGCCGCCCTCGATCTGTTTGCGTAACATTCCTAATGGTTTTGACTTCGCGTGCTCTAAGCGCTCCAACGAAACGCGCATTGAATCCGGAAGACCCTCAAAAGGCTCTTTTCTGCGATATTCGGCGATCCAGCCGTCGACCAAGGCTCGGTGGTCCGCCACACCATTTTGGTCCTCGCCACCTGTCATGATGCTGTGCCGAATTCTGCAAGCGATATCGTAAGCCGTGCGGTCGGTAACGCCTGCTGTCTTAGCCAGGTCGCAGACTTCTGACCATGTCGGCTGGCAAAATTTTATCGCGGCGCGAATGTCCCTGGCGAATCGATGCACTTGAACTGCAGAAACCACGTCTTCAATCAGCTTCGGGAGCATCGCGCAGCCCCCAATGGCAATGGTACCTACGAGCACCGTTAAGAAAATATCAGCATGCGACATGCAGGCGAGCCCACTCCAGAAAAGTACCTATGATGAGGGCGCGTAAGTTACCTCATCCAACTGTCACTCGCACCCCTAGCCGCTCTGGGGCGCATTCTTGCAGCCATCGGCGTCTCCTAGATCACTCCTGCTAGGCTTAGAAACAAGTACCCGATCAGCAGGCAGGCTGCGGGTATGCCAGAGACCACGGTTGGGGCGAGAAAAACGATTCATACCTTCTGCGAGCGCGCGCTGAAGTTCTGGTGCATATCGCGACACCAGCGTTCCCAATCGCTGTCAATTCCGTACTCTCGATTCTCAGACGCACGCAAACAGCTTTTACAGTCGCATCTATTTCGAATATTTCGCACTTAATTCGAAAACCTACAGCTGCCGCCTACCAGTGCAGGGCCAGAGGCGGAGTGGTGCGGGTGGCGGAAGGGGCGTTGCGGCCAGCTGTTTAGCGGCGCATGGCCGCTGACCGACTGAATGGCCGCCACCTCCAGTGCTTCGCGCTCATCCAGCGGCGGCAGAAGCCCTGGCAGGCGGCTGGCAAGCAGTGTCTTGCCGGTACCGGGCGGGCCGGTAAACAGCAGGTTATGGGCCCCGGCTGCGGCCAGCAGCAAGGCGCGCTTGGCCGCCACCTGGCCCTGTACCTCGCTGAGATCGGGGTAGGGCCGGCTGTTCAAGACCAGGCCATTAGCGGCATAGGGCGGCAGGGGCACTTGGCCGTTCAGGTGGGCGACCAGTTCCAGCAGGTGCCCGACGGCATACACCACAAGCCCGCCTGCAAGGCTTGCTTCCTCGGCGTTTTCCCGTGGTACTACCAGGGCGCGGCCCGCTTCTCTTGCCGCCAGAGCCGCCGGCAGCACACCCTGCACGGGGCGCAGTTGGCCGGACAGCGCCAGTTCGCCCAGGCACTCGATGTCACAAAGGGTAGCCACCGGGACCTGCCCACTGGCGGCGAGAATGCCCAGGGCAATGGCCAGGTCATAGCGCCCGCCATCCTTGGGCAGGTCGGCAGGTGCCAGGTTCTGCGTGATGCGCCTGGCGGGGTAATCCAGGCTGGAATTGACGATGGCACTGCGTACCCGGTCTTTGCTTTCCTTGACCGTGGTTTCGGGCAGGCCGACCAGGGTCAGGTGGGGGAGCCCGTTGGCCAGATGTGTTTCGACGCTGACCGCCGGTGCCTGCACGCCAACCTGGGCGCGGCTGTGGACGAGGGCAAGTGACATGGACGCTCCATTGTCGCGGAATGGGGCCGCTTCCTGCGGCTTGGGCAAGCTTAGCGGCGTCAGCCACGAACAGCGCAAGAAGTGTGCGTCCGGGTTTTTCAGGCTTGAACTATGAAGCTGACACGTCGCTGCGATTCAGACGGCAGGATGCTCAGATCAACAGTTCGTAATTCGAGAGTTGCTTGACGATCTCTGGGAGTCGCTGCTTGAGGAGCGTATCGAGTAGCTCGCGGGGTGTATAAACAGGGTTCTTCAGCGCCACGCGCTGCTTCTTGACGGCCTCGAGCACGGCTGCTTGGTCAAGGTCCCAAATGTCGGAAAGGAACACATCGGGATGCAATGCTTCGATCTCAAAACGTTTCAAGATCGTGGGCGGGAAATCTTTGAGGTTGTATGTGACGATCACTGTGGCGCCACATTTGATGGCTGCCGCCAAGACGTGTCTATCGTCTTCGTCAGGAAGGTCTAGCCCTTGTATCAACGGCTCGTAGTCGCTCACCAAGGAGTCAGCAACAGCCTGATTCATGAATGCGACTGTGCGAGCAAGTTGTGCAGCCGCTATGTCAGGGCGGTTTTTCAACACGTTTCGCGTCCATTCATCGTGAATTTGCTCGGACCAGCGCGCGCGATACACGCCTGTCAGAGCCAGATGCATCAGTAGATCACGCAAGGGCGCGGGATACAGCACGCAGGCATCATAGACAACGGTAAAGGGTGACTGCCTCATCAATACCCCATATTGAGTTCTTGGGCTTGTGCAGCCAGTGCTTCCATGGCGGCCTGGCTCGCTTTATCACGCTCAGCCTTGTAAGCCATCAGGTCGGTGAATTTTATGCGGCGGTGGCTGCCGGTTTTGGTATGTGGGATTAGCCCCTCGTCTAGAAGCTTGACCAGGTGAGGGCGCGAGACGTTGAGCATGTCTGCGCCTTCTTGAGTGGTCAGTTCTGCATGAATAGGCACCACCTTTACGGTGTTGCCCAAGGCCAGTTCGTTGAGTATGTCGCCGAGCAGTCTGAGCGCGAACGTTGGCAGTTCAACGGTCTGACGTTGCTGGGCTTCATCAACGAGCTCAATGCGCTGAGTATCCAGCTTCGTCGAGAGGAAAGCGGCAATCTGGCGGCTTGACTCAATAGCCGCAGCGATCGCTTTTTCATCGGGGAGGATGGTTTGAGCTAGATCGGCGGTGGTCATGGGTGTTCTCCAGCAGCTAATTGGAATTCCTGACGCCTGGTACGACAGGTAGCTAATTTTTATTCGAAACAAACGAAACAAGCAATAGTCGAAATAAACGAAACAAGAGATGGCGCTGGAGTTGCGCTGCAGTTGGCCGTCGGTGCCTGTGCGCGGCTTGGGCAAGCTTAACGGCGTCAGCCACGAACAGCGCAAGAAGTGTGCGTCCTGGTTTTTCAGCTCAGGGGTTTTCCCTGGGTTTTCACACTATTTGACAAAAATGGATCCAATTGGCTTTGCGCAGGTCCAGGGTATGGCTTAGTGTTGAAGTGCTACTGCGATTGCCATGGGATGGCAACGCGACTTCCTTCAAATGGACTTGAGGTATTGCCCCGTGCAAACGCTCACTCGTACTCGCCAGACCATTCGTGAACTGGTGCAGGCCAGTGCATTCGTTGAACTCAACCGCTTCTTCGACATCCTTGAAGTGCGCTGGCGGCAGTCGCTCCCCGGTGAGTTTCCTGCCTATCTGGAGGCGGTCGAAGGGCACATGCTGGTCGATTGGGACAGCCAGGGCGACAAGGCCCTGACGCAGATTCTCAAAGCCTGGATCGATGCCTGCCCCAGGGCCTATCACCCTCAGGTGGTGATGGGTTTCCACTGTTTCAGCCGGGCCTGTCATATCCGCAGTAAGGCCGCGGCAGACGCCATTAGCGCCGAGTCCAGGCTGGCGGCCGATCAGGTTTGCGAACTAGGCGCCGCCCACTTGTTGCGTGCCATGGGCCGTTCGGCGCAGCCGGTGGCGGCGGCTATTGGCATGCTGCGGATCAGCGCGCACTTTGCCGAGCCCGGCTGGTTGCTTGAACTGTTCAACGGCCAGCCGGCGCGCTTCAGCCCGAGTGCTCATGCCGATGTGGAGGTGCAGGAGGCTGCCGCGCCGCTTCTGGTGAAATACGGCCTGCTGCCACTGGCCGAGCTGCCACAAGCCTTGCCAGCGTGCCTGGGCGAACGTGCCGAGCAAGGGCGAGAAGATGCCCAGCATTATTGGCTGCGCCATGCCCTTGGCGCATTCCCCGGCTGTTTTGAAGCGCTCCAGGCCCGTGCTGCCTACCTGTTACCCCGTTGGGGAGGCAGTTACGCGGCGATTGAGCAATTGGCCAGTGGCCCGCTGTGCGAACGCTGGAGCGAAGAGCAGCGCAATGCGCTGCGCTGGCTGGCTATCGAGGACCAGCTCGAACTGCCGCATGCCGGCCAATCGCAGTCGATTGCGGCCTGGCAGCAGGTCTTCATGGCGTGGTCGCTTCGTCCGCTCAGGCCCAGGGAGCGCGCTACCTTGTTGGCATGGCGTGGCGCTTTGCGTTGTGGTGCTCAGCACGACTACGCGGGCGGCCTGCGCGATTTTGTCGTCTGTGTGAATCTTTACCCTGACCTGGGGTTCGCCCCGGCCATCGGCCAGCCCTTCCGTAGTTTTGTCTGCCTCATGCTGTTCCATGGTGTGAAGGATGACCAGCAGGCATTTCGTATCGCCATCGAGCGCCTTTGCGAGAGCCACTCGCACCCCGCCGCTTGCGCGCTGCGGGCGGTGGGGCATTGGTTTGGTCTGTGGGGTTTTCAGTGTTCGAACGAGCAGGCACGTGTTTGGTCGCAGGCTGCGGTTAAACGCCAATGTGGCCGTCAAGGGCCGGGTTTGGACGTGCTGGAAGTGGCACGCCTGCTCTGGGCTGCCAACCTGCACGAGGCCGCCTTCTACCTTTATGAACGGTCTGCCGAGCTGAGCCTGCCAGAGGCTGCCCTCAGCCTCCATGACCTGCACCGTGGTGCGCTGACCAACACCCCAGAGCAGTACCTGGATACCCGTGCCGCCGAGTATTGGTTGCTGCGCGCGGTAGAGACCGGTTGCAAGCAGGCCAAATACGCCCTGGCATGCCGACGCATGCAAAGCGCAGAAGCCTTGAATGAGCGCAGTGCCATGCTGGCAGTCAGGCGCTTGCTGAGCGATGCGTTGGGCAACGTGCAGACCGCTGCCAGTGCGCGTCTACAACTGGGTATTCTGCTGCGTCAGTTCGGTGAGCCGCAGGAGCAGGCCGAAGCCGTCGAATACTTGCTTGGCCTGGTCGAGCACCCGGACGACTGGATTGCCGCCCGCGCCAGCGCGGAGCTGGGGCTGGCCTGGATGCAAGGGCAGGGCACGCGCAAGCAAAGCCGCTTCGCGGCCATCGAGTGGATCAACCGCGCGGTTGCGTTGCAGCCGGCTGACAACGACATCGAGCATATCCAGGCCGAAATACTCAACTCGCACAACCGGGTAAAAACGCTGTTCACTTTGTGCGGTGCGACGCTGTTCCGTGGCACATTGCACCCCAGCGAGTTACCACCGAAGCGAGCGAGCGCTCAGGCCTGGGCATGAACCCAGGCCTGTGGCTGTCAATGGGTCAGGGCCTTGCGCCGAGGATGATGTGCGAGGCCTTGATCAGCGCAGTGGCGCTTACACCGGGGGCAAGGCCAAGCTCTTGAACGGCTTCGCGGGTGACGATGGCGAAAACCTCGGTCCCCCCCGCCAGCTTCAGCACGACTTCTGCGTTGACCGCGCCGTCGCCGACTCGCACCACTTCACCTTCCAGGGCATTGCGCGCCGAGAGGCGGTAGCCGTCGGCATCGGTCATCAGCACGACCCATGGCGCCTTCACCAACGCTACGGCTTGTTTGCCGACGTTGATGCCAAGGTTATGCAAGCTGGTCATGGTGACCACGGCCACCAGTTTTTCGCCGCCGGCCAGGGTCAGTTCGACCTCGGCATTGACCGCACCGGGCTGAACCGCGCTGACGGTACCTTCGAAGACATTGCGGGCACTGACTTTCATGCTGAAGCACTCCGTGTCGATTGTGATTCCTGGGTGGGTGGCGCCATCCGCGCTTCCAGCTCGGCGACCTGCTTTTCCAGCGCTTCCAGGCGAGCACGGGTACGGGCCAGGACGACCATCTGGCTGTCGAATTCTTCGCGGCTGACCAGGTCCAGCTTACTGAAGGCACCCTGCATCAGCACCTTGAACTGGCTTTCGAGTTCGGCGCGGGGCTGGGCGGTATCGCTGCTGAAAAGGCGCGAGGCCTGGTCGCTCAGGGCATCGAGGAGGGCTTTGGGCGCGAGCATGTTCGGCTGTCCACTGAAACTGAAAAAATGACCTGCAGTGTAGCACGCACCAAAACCCGCTTTTGCAGGGGTTGTGCGCTGCACATTTTTCGAGCAAGCCGCCTGGCCGTGATGCACCGAAGTTGTGCATCTTTTTGATGCTGGCGACTGGCCAACCGCGGCTGTTTCAGGCAACTCGCTGTTTTTTGAGGCTTTAGTGGAACTGGCAAGGTTTCTGCAATGACCTGTACGAGCCATGCACTGATGCAGTTCCTTGTGACCAGGCAGTGCGCACGCGGAGCCGGATGCCGACGACGCGTTACAAAGCTAACCGCTGCGCTTAGACTTGAGACGGGTTTGTTTTCCTGGGGCAAGTCCACCAAATCGGGAGAGAGTTTCATGAAGCTAGTCACAGCCATCATCAAGCCGTTCAAGCTGGACGACGTACGCGAGTCGCTGTCGGAAATCGGCGTGCAGGGCATCACCGTCACTGAAGTCAAAGGCTTCGGTCGGCAGAAGGGCCACACCGAGCTGTATCGCGGTGCTGAATACGTGGTCGACTTCCTGCCCAAGGTGAAGATCGACGTCGCCATCGACGACAAGGACCTTGATCGGGTGATCGAAGCCATCACCAAGGCAGCCAACACCGGCAAGATCGGTGACGGCAAGATCTTCGTGGTGAATCTGGAGCAGGCGATCCGCATCCGTACCGGCGAAACCGATACCGACGCGATCTAAGTAACAAAAAAGCCTCACCAAACCCAACGCCCCAGGAGAAAACAACATGACTCTGCGTAAGATCGCAGGGCTAGGAGCCCTATTGTCCCTCGTAATGCCCGGGCTTGCCCTGGCAGAGGAAGCTGCCCCAGCGCTGAACTCCGGCGACACCGCCTGGATGTTGACCGCTACGGCGCTGGTGCTGTTCATGACCATCCCGGGCCTGGCCCTGTTCTATGGCGGCATGGTGCGTTCCAAGAACGTGCTTTCGGTGATGATGCAGTGCTTCGCGATCACCGGTCTGATGAGCATTCTCTGGGTCGTCTACGGCTACAGCATGGCCTTCGATACCACCGGTATGGAAAAGGGCGTGCTCAACTTCAATTCCTTCGTCGGTGGCTTCTCCAAGGCCTTTCTCAGTGGCGTCACGCCCGACAGCCTGACCTCGGCCGCCGCGTTGTTCCCTGAGGCGGTGTTCATCACCTTCCAGATGACCTTCGCCATCATCACCCCGGCGCTGATCGTCGGTGCCTTCGCCGAACGTATGAAGTTTTCCGCGATGCTGGTGTTCATGGGCATCTGGTTCACCCTGGTGTATGCACCGATCGCACACATGGTGTGGAGCGGCGATGGCGCGCTGATGTGGGACTGGGGCGTACTGGACTTCGCTGGCGGCACCGTGGTGCACATCAACGCAGGTATCGCAGGCCTTGTGTGCTGCCTGGTACTGGGTAAGCGCAAGGGCTACCCGACCACGCCGATGGCCCCGCACAACCTGGGCTACACCCTGATGGGCGCGGCCATGCTGTGGATCGGCTGGTTTGGCTTCAACGCAGGTTCCGCCGCTGCCGCCAACGGCACCGCCGGGATGGCCATGCTGGTGACCCAGATCGCTACCGCTGCTGCTGCCCTGGGTTGGATGTTCGCCGAATGGCTTGGCCACGGTAAACCGAGCGCACTGGGCATCGCCTCGGGTGTGGTCGCCGGCCTGGTCGCCATCACGCCTGCCGCAGGCACCGTGGGCCCGATGGGGGCCCTGGTGATCGGCCTGTCCTCGGGTGTGATCTGCTACTTCTGCGCCACCAGCCTCAAGCGCAAGCTGGGCTATGACGACTCGCTGGACGCCTTCGGTGTGCACGGCATCGGCGGTATCGTCGGCGCCATTCTGACCGGTGTGTTCGCGGCACCGGCCCTGGGCGGGTTCGGCGCTGTCACCGATATCGGCATGCAGGTCTGGATCCAGGCCAAGGGCGTGATATTCACCGTGGTCTACACCGCCATCGTTACCTACGTGATCCTCAAGGTACTGGACGTGGTGATGGGGCTGCGGGTCAACGAAGAAGAAGAGTCGGTCGGCCTCGACCTGGCTCAGCACAACGAACGCGGCTACAACCTGTAACCGCGACGCAGGAAAAACTTGCCCGGTTCGCCGGGCATTTTTTCGTCTGATTTTTGCCATTTCCCGCACGGCAAACGGTTTATCCCTCACGTTCGCGACGTAGGCGGAAAACTTACAAGATGACGGGTGTTTATGGAGCTTTGCTTTTTCCACGGGCGCGCTAGAATGCGCGCCGAAGGGTGTTGGACAAGCAGTCCGCATGCTTCCCCAGCCTTTGCTAGGCTTGCCATGAGTGCGTGGCCGGCAAGTGGCTCAAGAATTTCGTCAGGCCCTGCCAGGAGCAGGGCCTGCAGGGTACAAACCCTCCCATCAGGAGGTGGATGCCCAGGGCAGTGGCCAACCCACGGCCAGTTGAATTTTCACTGGTGGCTGCCGGTCTACGGCTGCACTGGTCTATAACTAACCTGCTTTTCGCAAGTCATGAGGTAGAACATGAGCGACGATGATCTGGAAAACGACGACCTCGAAGTAGGCGACGATGATGAGGCTGATGAAGGTCTAGAAGCAGCGGCTGATGACGTTGCGGAAGACTCCGGCGAAGACGATAGCCCCGCGCCCACTGCCAAAGGCAAGTCCAAGGCCGCTGTCTCGGTAGACGAGATGCCGAGCATGGAAGCCAAGCAGAAGGAGCGCGATGCCCTGGCCAAGGCGATGGAAGAGTTCCTTTCGCGCGGTGGCAAGGTGCAGGAAGTGGAGGCCAACGTGGTCGCCGACCCGCCCAAGAAGCCGGACAACAAATACGGTAGCCGCCCTATCTGAGTGGTTGCACACAAAAGAGCCCGCCGTCGCTGCGGGCTTTTTTGTGGGCTGGGGCTTATCGCTGCCTGTGCTGGCCCATTCGCGGGCAAGCCCGTTCCCACCGGTAGCAACACGTCTGTGGGAGCGGGCTTGCCCCGCGAATGGGCCGCAAAGCGGCCCCTGTCAGCGCCAGCGCGCGATCACCTCAGGCAACTGCGAAAGCCGCTGAATTTGGGCATCTGGCGCCCGCTCTCCGGCCCAGACCTTGCCTTGCGGGTTGAACCACACGGCGCGCAACCCGGCCCGCTGGGCACCGGCGATGTCATCGCCAGGATGGTCGCCAACATGCACCGCCGCACTGGCTTCCACCTCGCCACGTTTCAACGCCTCCAGGAAGGGTGCTGGGTCCGGCTTGCCGATCCCCAGATCTTCGGCGCACAAGGCGAAGCGGAAGTAGTCCGCCAAGCCCAGCCTGCTCACATCGGCGTTGCCGTTGGTGACCACCCCCAGGGTGTATTGGTGGCGCAGAATTTCCAGCACCGGCTGCACCTCAGGGAAGATCTCCACCTGGTGCCGTGCATGCAGGAACACTTCAAAGCCTTCATTGGCCAACGCCTGTGCGTGCTTCTCGCTGTAGCCGACTTCTTCCAGCGCATGGCACAGCACCCGCCGACGCAAGGCGCTGATACGGTGCTTGAGGCCGGGTTCGGCCTGCACCAGGCGCTCGCGGATGGCGAACAGGTGTTCGACCGGTACGCCGCCGAGGATCGGTGCATTGGCTTCGAGCCAGTCGCGCAGGACGACTTCAGCGCTGGCAATCACCGGCGCGGTGTCCCACAGGGTGTCATCGAGGTCGAAGGTGATCAGCTTGATGCTCATGAGTCAGTGCCTTTGCTGCGTTTGGCCCGAGGGTGGGCGCTGTCGTACACCGCGGCCAGGTGCTGGAAGTCCAGGTGGGTGTAGATCTGCGTGGTGCTGATGTCGGCATGGCCGAGCATCTCCTGCACCGCACGCAGGTCCTGGGACGATTCCAGCACATGGCTGGCGAAGGAATGGCGAAGCATGTGCGGGTGCAGGTGCTGGCCCAGCTCGCGCTCGCCGGCGGCCTTTACGCGCATCTGGATAGCCCGCGGGCTCAGGCGGTTTCCCTGGCGGGTGATGAACACGGCGCTGTCGCGTGGGCCGCCGATGCCGCGCAGGCGCAACCATGCCTGCAGCGCTTCGCGGGCCTTGCGGCCCACAGGCAGTACGCGAGCCTTGCCACCTTTGCCGAGCACCTGCACCAGCCCGCCGGCAAGGTCGAGGTATTCAAGGTCCAGACCCGTCAACTCGGACAGGCGCAGGCCTGACGAATAGAACAGTTCGAGGATGGCTTGGTCACGTCGGGCAATGAAGTCGTCGTCGACACCGCCATCGAGCAGTTGCAGGGCGCGGTCGGTGTCCAGCGTCTTGGGCAGGCGACGCTCGCCCTTGGGCGCTGAAAGGCCGCTGGCCGGGTCGTGCTGGCACAGCCCTTCACGGTTCAGGTAGCGGTACAGGCCGCGCACGGCTGAAAGCAAGCGCGCCAGGCTGCGCGAGGACTGGCCCTGATGGTGCTGGCGGGCGATCAACTGGCGCAGCTGCTGGATTTGCAGCGCTGGCCAGCCGGCAATACCCTGATCGTTGCAGTAGGCGATGACCTTGTCGAGGTCGCGGCGATAGGCCAGCAGGGTGTGCTCGGATACCTGGCGCTCATTGCGCAGGTGTGCGCAATAAGCTTCCAGCTGGCGTTCCATCAGCGCACCGGACGCAGGGTCTGGGTAACGCGCGGCACGACACGGCCCAGCACCTCGGCAATGTAGCCGAGGAACAGGGTGCCGACGCTGCTCTTGTAGTGTTGCGGGTCGCGGCTGCCAATCGCCAGAACGCCGTGCAGCCCTTGGTATTCGAGAGCTGCAACGGCGCTGGAGCCGACTTCCAGACGCTGATCTTCACCGAACAGGAACGCCAGCTCATGGTCGCGCAGGTTGCCGCTGACCGTCTTGCCGCCCCCCAGCAGGCCGCCGATGGCCTGGTTCGCCTCGGCGTTGCTGACCCAACGGCCCACCGGCGCGACGTTATCGCCGAACAGGATCAGGCTGACGAAGGGCACCTGGAATTCCTGGCGCAGGCTGTCTTCGACCGCCATCACCACTTCTTCCAGGCTGCCGGCATCGAGCAGGTCGAGGATCAGCCGGCGGGTCTTGTCGAACAGCCGGTCGTTGTCGCGCGCCACGTCCATCAGTTGCGACAGGCGATGGCGCATCTCGATGTTGCGGTCGCGCAGCAGCTTGAGCTGGCGCTCCACCAGCGACACGCTGTCGCCACGCTGGTGGGGGATGCGCTGTTCGAGCAGCAGCTCGTCGTGCTCGGCGAAGAAGGTGGGGTGGGCGCGCAGGTACGCGACCACCGCCTCGGCATCGAGGTCAGTGGACTGCTGGGGTACAACCTTGGGCTGATCGGTCATGGCGGTTACTCGTTTAGAGACGAACCTGTCCTTCGTAGACGCGTACGGCCGGGCCGGTCATCAACACGGGCTTGCCGGGGCCGGCCCATTCGATGTGCAGGCGGCCACCCGGCAGGTCGAGGCTCACCGGTGAGTCCATCCAGCCCTGGCTGATAGCCGCCACGGCCGCGGCGCAGGCGCCGGTGCCGCAGGCCTGGGTCTCGCCCGCACCGCGTTCCCACACCCGCAGGTTGGCACGGTGACGGTCGATGACCTGGATGAAGCCGGCGTTGACCCGCTGCGGGAAGCGCGGATGGTTTTCGATCTTCGGGCCCAGCGCATGCACGGGTGCGGTATGCACGTCATCGACACGCAACACGGCATGTGGGTTGCCCATGGACACGGCGGCGATCGCGTGAACTTCACCGTCGACTTCCAGTGGGTAACTCAGTGCCTGCTCGTCGGCGACGAAGGGGATTTCGGCCGGGACCAGGCGCGGCGGGCCCATGTCGACACTCACCTGGCCGTCGTTCTGCACGTCCAGCTCGATGATGCCGCTTTTGGTTTCGACGCGGATGCGCTTTTTCGCGGTCAGGCGCTTGTCCAGCACAAAGCGGGCAAAGCAGCGCGCACCGTTGCCGCACTGTTCGACTTCGGAGCCGTCGGCGTTGAAGATCCGGTAGCGGAAGTCCACTTCCGGATTATTCGGCGCCTCGACGATCAGTAGCTGGTCGAAGCCGATGCCGGTGTGGCGGTCGCCCCATTGCTTGGCATGCTTGGGCTGGATATGTGCGTGCTGGCTGACCAGGTCGAGGACCATGAAGTCATTGCCCAGCCCATGCATCTTGGTGAAACGCAGCAGCATGGGCTCACTCCGGCAGCAGGCTTTCGCCGGCATACAGTTCGGCGATGGTCTCGCGGCGGCGCACTTCGAATGCCTGATCACCATCGACCAGGATTTCGGCGCAGCGGCCACGGGTGTTGTAGTTCGAGCTCATGACAAAACCATAGGCGCCGGCAGACTGCACGGCCAGCAGATCGCCTTCGGCCAGGTTCAGTTCGCGCTCCTTGGCGATGAAGTCGCCGGTTTCGCAGATCGGCCCGACCAGGTCATAGGCACGGCCTTGGCCTTCGCGTGGGGTGACCGCGCTGACGCCCATCCAGGCCTGGTACAGGGCCGGGCGGATCAGGTCGTTCATCGCAGCATCGATGATGGCGAAGTCCTTGTGTTCGGTGTGCTTGAGGTATTCGACGCGGGTCAGCAGGACACCGGCGTTGGCCACGATGTAGCGACCCGGCTCGAACACCAGGGCCAGGTCGCGGTCGCCGACGCGCTCGCGGATGGCCTTGATGTAGTCGGCCACCAGGGGCGGCTCTTCATCGCGGTAGCGCACGCCAACGCCGCCACCCAGGTCCAGGTGACGCAGGTGGATGCCGCAGTCGGCCAGGCGGTCGACCAGGTCCAGCAGGCGGTCGAGGGCATCGAGGAACGGCTCGACGGTGGTCAGCTGCGAGCCGATGTGGCAGTCGACACCGACCACGTCCAGGTTCGGCAACTGCGCGGCGCGTACGTAGATGGCCTCGGCGTCGGCGATGGCGATGCCGAACTTGTTTTCTTTGAGGCCGGTGGAGATGTACGGGTGGGTACCGGCATCAACGTCCGGGTTGACCCGCAGCGAGACCGGGGCAACCTTGCCCATCTCGGCGGCCACCACTTGCAGGCGCTCAAGCTCGTCGGTGGACTCGACGTTGAAGCAATGCACGCCCACTTCCAGGGCACGGCGCATGTCTTCGCGGGTCTTGCCGACACCCGAGAACACCACGCGATCAGCGCGCCCGCCAGCGGCCAGCACGCGCTCCAGCTCACCGCCGGAGACGATGTCGAAGCCTGCGCCAAGGCGCGCCAGGACGTTCAGCACGCCCAGGTTGGAGTTGGCCTTGACGGCAAAGCAGACCAGGCTCGAAATACCTTCGAGGGCGTCGGCGTAGCTGCGGTACTGGGCCTCGATGTGGGCGCGCGAGTACACGTAGGTGGGGGTGCCGAAACGTTCGGCGATGGCCGTCAGGGCCACGCCTTCCGCGAACAGTTCACCGTCGCGGTAGTTGAAAGCGTTCATCTGATTTCCTTACTGCGCTGGCGACTGCTCGGGCTCGGATTGCAGCTCAGGCTGCTGTTCTTGCGTCTGAGCCGGCTTGGCTTTCGGCTGGTGCTGGTGCGTTTTGCGGGTGTCCTTGCCGTCCTTGCCGTCTTCTGGCAGGTACAGAGGGCCTTTCTGGCCGCAGGCAGAAACGAGGCAGGCAACAGCGACCAGCGCCGCGAGGGAGGAAATCAGGCGCTTCATTGGGTGAAATCCTTTGAAATATGCAGTATTGCGCCCGAGTATACCGAGCGACCGGCGGATTGCCTATGCAAGGGCCGGCCCGCCGGGCGGGCTATTCTTACCGCCTTCAATGGCTAATCTTTGCATTCGGCGCCAAGCGCCCGTATCTTGCCCGCCTTGCCTGTAACGCAGCCAATTTCGAGGTTCCTGCAATGAGTTTGAGCGAAGCGCGTTTCCATGATCTGGTCGACGCGACCCAACAGGCGCTGGAAGACCTGTTCGACGAGAGCGGCATGGACCTGGACATGGAGAACTCCGCCGGGGTCCTGACCATCAAGTTCGAAAACGGCAGCCAGCTGATCTTCAGCCGCCAGGAGCCGCTGCGCCAGTTGTGGCTGGCGGACAAGTCCGGTGGTTTTCACTTCGACTACGACGAAGAGAGCAAGAAGTGGGTCTGCGAGAAGAGCGATGAGCTGCTCGGCGAGATGCTTGAGCGCATCGTCTGGGAGCGGGCCGGCGAGAAGCTGGACTTCGACGAGATCTGAGATGAGTGAGCAGCCGCGGCCGCCCAAGCCGCTTTACAGCAATGTCAGCCCCGCAGTGAAGTCGCCGTGCATCAGCGTTTGCCGGCTGGACGAACAGCGTGTCTGTACCGGCTGCCACCGCCCTGTGGAGCATATCCGCGAATGGCGCTCTGCAGACGACGAGCGGCGCCGGCAGATCTGCCGCGAAGCCGAGGCCTTGCGCGCGCGGGCTTGAGTATTTACCCGGCTGTGGTAGTGTCAGGTTCTGCGTCGGTGACGCCAAAGTCATCATAAACCCCGCCCTTGGGCGGGGTTTTGCTTTATTTGCCCGACGAAAATCGCATGTTCAAAGGAGTCTGACTGGATCATGAGCACCAAGCCTTCCCTCATCCTCACCCGATTGGACGTACAACGTCTCGAGCGCCTGATCGAGAGCCTCGACGAAAGTACGCCGGGTGTGCTCGCCCTGCAGGACGAGCTGGACCGCGCCGAGCAGGTGGTCGGTCACGAGGACGTCCCGGCCGGGGTGGTGACCATGAACTCGCGCGTGCATTGCCGTGAAGAGGCCAGCGGTAAGGACTACCACCTGACCCTGGTGTACCCGAAGGATGCAGGGCCAGAAGGCAAGGTATCGATCCTGGCGCCGATTGGCTGTGCATTGTTGGGCCTTTCGGTGGGTGAGCAGATCGACTGGCCGGCGCCGGGTGGCAAGACCCTCAAGCTGAAGCTGTTGGAAGTCGAATACCAGCCGGAAGCGGCGGGCGATTTCGACCTCTGAGTCTTTAGGGCCGCTGCACGCCCCATCGCCAAGTCTCCTGTGGGAGCGGGCTTGCCCGCGAATGGAAGCACGCGGTGCATGGCACCGGCTTTGCCGGTGTTCGCGGGCAAGCCCGCTCCCACATCATCTCCCGACCGCTGCCTGCAACTGCTCCAGCCCTTCATTCAGCGCCTGCTCCAGCTCCCGCTTGTAACGCAGATACAAGACCGTCGCGCCCAACTCATCACCCAGCAGCTCGGACAAATCCAGATCGGTAATGTAGCAGCGGTAATTGCCGGCACTGCGGCGTTGCCCGATGATCTGCCGGGCGACTACCGCATAGAGCTGGTCGCCATGCTCCAGCTCGGAAAACTCCTGTTGGTCACAGTACAAGGTGACATGCACGGCGCCTGCTGTACCGGCCTGGATGATGGCCTGAACCTCGTAATAAGGCTGGCCGCTACCTTCCACCGGCGCAGACCGCAGCTCGATGCTGCGTGCCTTGCCAGCGCCTGAAGGCAGCAACTGCCCGTACTGGATATCCAGCGCAGCGGGCTGCAGGCTGTCGAGCGGCAGTTGGGCATCACGGCGCATCAGCACTGAGCGCAGAAAGCGCTGCAGCGGCAGCAACAAATGGGCTTCATCCTGCAGTGGCAGGTGCTGCTGCCACAGCGCGTTGTACTCATCCAGCACGTACAGATCAGCCCAGTCACCCTGCAGGCGATAGAACACCTGGATGCAAGCGGGCCGGCCTTGCTCCAGTACCAGTGGCAGGTCGTAGTCCTGCAGCGCGTTGGCGTCCAGGTGCAGCGGGCTGTAGGCGCTGCGCTCTTCGCTCAGGTAGCCCAGCACTGCCTCGTGGTCGGCCAGGGTCGCCAGGCTGACCTGGCCGGGCAAAAGCGCCAGCACATGCGTGTGCTGAGCCACCTGCAGCACATAGCGGTGGTTCGCACCCTGGTCGAGCAGCCGCTGCACCGTGGCGAAAATATCCTCGACCCGCTGCTCGATGGCCTGGGCACGGTTGTGGCAGAAGCAGCGCACCCGTAGCTGTGGGCGATGCCCGCGCTGACCGAGGCTGTTGAGGAAATCACGCAGGCAACGCAGCAACGCGTGATCGCCGTCGTAGCGCTGCACCAGCACCTCGTTCCAGCTGTTGAGCGTGACTTGGTCGAGCGTTAGTACCAGGTTTTCGCGCACGCCGGCGTAGCTCAGCGAGTCGGTGCGCTCGGTGGTCATCAGGATGTTCAGGTCGCGCTGGTGACGCAGCGGGTCGACGCCGACGTTGATCAGCAGCAGGATTTGGTCGGCCACACTGGGCTGCAGCAGGCGGACTTCGCTGACCGTGGGCAGCGGTAGGTCGATGGTCTGTTGCAAGCTGCCCAGCAGATTGAACAGCTCGAGCTCCTTCAGGTCGCTGGCGCCAGGGTGCAGGGCAAAGCGTGTGCTGCTGTCGATCACGCCGTTGCGATGGGCCCAAGTGAGCAGTTCGAGCAGCTCGCGGCAGCGTTTTATCGGGCTGAAGTGCTCCACCTCGTGGGTGCTCAGGTTGCCGGCGTAAAGCTCCCAGTGGTGGCTGCCAGGCTCCTTGCGATTGGGAGCCTGGACCAGGGTGAGGGTGCCTTCGGCCAGGTCCGGGGCAATCCCAGGGTTGATCACCTCGGTCTTGCCGGCGCGACGCTCGAAGGCTGCGTACAGGCGTCGTCCCAGCACATTGAGGTCACGCTGGTCGGCGCGGCTGCTGGCGTTGCGGGTCTGGGCGAACTGGCTAAGGAAGCGGTAGCTGTGGTTCAGCTCGGCCACCAGTTCGCGGCGTTCGACGGCGACCTGGCGCACCTTCCACTGGCTACGGCTATCGAGCAGGGCCAGTTGGCGCTCGTCCCAGCCCCATTCGTCAGCCAAGCGTTGCAGCAACTGGCGTTGCCAGCCGTTGGCACGCACCTGGCCGCTGAGTTTCTTGTTGACCTTCAGGTACAGGCTGCGGCGTACCAGCTCAAGGCGTGCAACTTCGCCGCGTTGACGCAGGTAGTGCTCGATCCGCCGGTAGACCATCACATAGGGGTCCAGCGCGTCGAGGTCGAGCTGGTTGGCAAAGACTGCGTGCTTGAAGTCCAGGCTCAGGCAGCGCACAGCGGGGTGCTCACTGGCGTAGGCTTCGGTCAGCAGCAGCTTGAGCAGCGATTTGTAGGGCGAGTCGATGCCTTTGAACAGTTGCCATAGCCCGGCACCGACGAACTCGCCGGGCGGGATATGCGCCAGGTTGCCGAGGTCGAGGACGTCCTGGCTGCGGATGAAGCGCTTGCTGAGCAAGGTTTGGGTATAGGCGCTGTAGTTGTGTTCTTCATACACCGGCACCAGCCACCACAGGGGCGTGCGCCCGGCCAGCCAGATGGCGGTGCGGTAGAACTCGTCCAACAGCAGGTAATGCTGGGTGGTGCCACAGTCGTCGGAGCCGAGCTGGCCATCCCGCTCGCCTTGGGTAAAACCTTGCGGGTCGATCAAAAAGAAGTGCGCCTCGGCGCCCAGGCTTGCGGCCCAGGTTTCCAGCAACTGGCACTTGCGGCGCAGCTCGCCCAACTGGTCATCGCCCAGGTCAGGCGCATGGCAGACCCACAGGTCCATATCGCTCTGTTCGGCCTGAGCCAGGGAGCCCAGGCTGCCCATCAGAAACACCCCGTGGATCGGGCACTGCGCGTGCCCGTGGCGGGCCTTGTAAGCGAACGAACGTGCCAGCCGCTGTGCTTCGGCGACCAGCTCGGCGCCTGGCTCGAAACCGGCCACCCCTGCAGGGGTGCTGCCCGATACATAGCCCGGCAGCAGCGGGTGGTTCACGTGAAACAGCAGCGGCAACAGCGTCAGTACTTGTTGCTGGCGTGTCGACAGGCCCTCCATCGCACGCTGCAGCCGCCCTTGGTTAAGCTGCAGAAAACGCGCACGCAACGTCGCCAGTACCTTGCGGTCGATGCCTTCGTCCAGGTCGGGGCGGATTTCGTGGGGGTGGTTCATTGCACGCTCGGGGCAGGCCAGTGGGCTGCGGCGAGTTTAGCCTGAGCGAAGCAGTCGGATAAGCGCTAAATGGGTTATTGACGCCATTTTTCAAGCGGCTGTATGCGTTCGTCAGGCCCGGCGGCTCCAGCTATCGTCAGGCTTAAGGCATGATGTGAAGCATGAGCGTGGTTTCCCGATTTCGAGGTGTTTCCTGATGCGTGTATGGATCGATGCCGACGCCTGCCCCAAGGCGGCAAAGGATTTGATCGTCAAGTTCGCCCTCAAGCGCAAGCTCGAGGTGGTGATGGTGGCTGGCCAGGCGCAGAGCAAGCCGGCCTTTGCCTGTGTGCGGCTGATCGTGGTGCCCAGTGGCATGGATGCGGCCGATGATTATCTGGTCGACAATGCCGAGCCTGGCGAACTGGTGATCTGCAGCGACGTGCCGCTGGCCGATCGGCTGGTCAAGAAAGGCGTGGCGGCGCTGGACCCGCGCGGGCGTGAGTTTGACGAGCGCAACATGGGCGATCGGCTGGCGGCGCGCAACCTGTGCACCGAGTTGCGCGAGCAGGGGCAGGTGGGGGGAGGGCAGGCGCCTTATGGCGAGCGCGAGAAACAGGCATTCGCCAATGCGCTGGACCGGATTATCGCGCGGTTGTCCAAACCCACCTGACGTGCACGGCTTTTGTAGGAGCGCCCCGGCAAGGCCGCTCCTACAAAGGCAGCACAGTCCAGGGTTTACTGGTCGCCTTCGTGGGTCAATTCCAGCACCCGGTCCACCAGCTTGTAGATCCCACCGGCCGCTTCGCTGATCGACTTGGCAACCATATAGGCCGGGGTAGTCACCAGTTTGCGCTGGGTATCTTCAACGATGTCGTGCACATCGCATTCTTCATGCTTGCCGCCCATCTTTTCCACCGCTGCAGCGGTGCCGGCATCGTTACCGATGGTGCAGACCACGCCAGGGCCGTAGATCTTCGCCGCCAGCGCTGGCGAGATGCAGATCAGCCCAACCGGCTTGCAGGCGTCGGCAAAGGCCTCGGCCAGGGCCAGCACGTCCGGGTTGACGCTGCAGTTGGCGCCTTCGACGGCAAAGTTGGAGAGGTTTTTCGCCGCGCCAAAACCACCGGGCACGATCAGCGCATCGAAGTCCTCGGCATTGGCTTCGCGGATATCCTTGACCTCACCGCGGGCAATGCGCGCCGACTCCACCAGCACGTTGCGCGACTCAGGCATCGGCTCGCCGGTCAGGTGGTCGATCACGTGCATTTGCGCGATGTTCGGCGCAAAGCACTGCACCTGCGCCCCGCGCTGGTCGAGGCGCAGCAGGGTGATCACGCTTTCGTGGATTTCGGCGCCGTCATACACGCCACAGCCGGAAAGAATCACCGCTACTTTTTTTGTCATGCTCATTACTCCAGTGTCGAGGCGCTAAATGTCCTCTAGTTTGGCAGATGTAGCCATAGGGATTCCTGCGGTCGCGGCCTAATCTTTGTGGACAACGCCTGAGGTCGTCACCATGGACCTGATACTGCTGGCCGTGCCGTTCTTCTTCGTATTGATCGCCGTCGAACTGGTGGCCGACCGCGTGCGTGGCCAGCGCAATTTCACGCTGGCCGACTCGATCAACAGCCTGAGTACCGGTGCGTTGTCGACCAGTACCGGCCTGTTGACCAAAGGCGTTGGGCTGGTGACCTATGCCCTGGCCTGGGAGCACCTGGCGTTGCTGCGCTTGCCGCAGCAAGCGTGGTGGGTGTGGGTGCTGGCCTTCGTCCTGTACGATTTCTGCTACTACTGGCTGCACCGTCTGGGGCACGAACGCAATGTGCTGTGGGCGGCCCATTCGGTGCATCACCAGAGCGAGGAGTACAACCTCACCACCGCGCTGCGCCAGACCAGCAGCGGTTTCATCTTTTCGTGGATCTTCTACCTGCCCTTGGCGCTGATCGGTGTGCCGCCGCTGGTGTTCGTCACCGTGGCGTCGCTGAACCTGCTGTACCAGTTCTGGGTGCATACCCGGCACATTCCCAAGCTCGGCTGGCTCGAATGGATACTGATCACGCCATCCAACCATCGCGTCCACCATGCGCAAAATCCTGTTTACTTGGATCGCAATTACGGCGGCGTGTTCATTCTCTGGGACCGTCTGTTTGGAACATTCAAGGAGGAGGACCCGGCCGAGCCCGTGGTGTTCGGCGTAACCACGCCACTGGCCAGCTGGAACCCGTTGTGGGCCAACCTGCAGTTCTATGCCCACCTGTGGCGCGATGCCCGGCACACGCGCAGCGTATGGGACAAACTGCGGATCTGGTTCATGCCCACGGGTTGGCGCCCGGCCGATGTCACGGCCCGTTACCCGCAGGCCAAGCCGGACCTGGCGCTGTTTCGCAAGTTCGAGATTGCCCTGGGCCGGGCGCAGCAGGCCTACGTGGCGGCGCAGTTCGTCGTCTACGTGGCCTTGGGCAGCTACTTGATGGAGGTGGCGCAGCGGGTGCCGACCGCCGCCCTGATACTGGGCTGGTCGGTGATGGCCTTGGGCCTGTTCGTGCTCGGGGCGCTGCTTGAGAACCGGCCTTGGGCCGTGCGCCTGGAGTTGGCGCGGCTGCTGTCGAATGCGCCAGCGCTGTACCTGGCTGGCGCACTGGGCTTAGCGGTGATCACGCCGCTGGGGTGGTTCCTGCTCCTGGCTTACAGCCTGCTCAGCGTCTGGGGCCTGGCCAAGTGCCGCCGCCTTGCGCTCCGCGCGCAGGGTGCGGAAGCGCCGGCGCAGCCAGAGCAGGGCGCCTAGCAACAGCAAGCCGCCGAGCACCCATAGCTCGTACCGCTTCACATTGCCCAGCAGGCCTTCGAGGATGGCGCCGAAGTGATAGGCCGCAGCCCCCAGTGCCAGTGCCCAGATGGCAGCGCCGATGCCGTTGAGCAGCAGGTAGCGGCGCGGCGGATAGCCCGACAGGCCAATGGCCACCGGCATGACCGTGCGCAGGCCATAGACGAAGCGAAAACTCAGCACCCAGATGTCGGGGTGGCGGCGGATGTGGTCCAGCGCCCGATCACCCATGGCCTGCCAGCGCGGCTTGCGTGCCAGGATCTTGCGCCCATGGCGACGGCCCATGAAGTACCACAGCTGATCGCCGGCATAGCTGCCCAAAAAGGCCACCAGGCACACCAGCTTGATGTCCATGTATCCGCGGAACGCGAGAAAACCCGCAAGCACCAGGATGGTCTCGCCTTCAAAGAAGGTGCCTAGAAAAAGGGCAAAGTAGCCGAAATCCTGCAGGAATTGTTGAAGCATTTTCTGAGGTGCTGGCGAAATGAACGCGCAGCCTACCCCTTCGCGCGCGTGGATGAAAGTGTCCAAATGTGTCTCGACGTGAACAATTCCTACAAGGACAATGGCTTCGGCCACAAGTCGCAGGCTTGCCAGTGGGTGTAACACAGGCGTCATAATGGCCGCTTATCGTCCCGCTCAATTGATGATAGGGCGTTAACGTCCTCCAGGAACGTCCAGATGAATAATGAAGTGCTCACCCCTGTCGTGATCAAGGACGCCCAGGCAGTCCCCGAAGAGATGGTGCAGACGCCGCCAGACCTGCCTCCGGCGCCAGAGCCAGAGCCAGAGTTGGAGCCAGAGCCTGTGGTCGAGGCTGCGGCCCCTGCATCGGCACCGGCCCCCGCGCCGGCACCGGCGATCGCCGTCCCCGGCCTGGACGACAGCAGCCTGTACATTCATCGCGAGCTGTCGCAGCTGCAGTTCAACATTCGGGTGCTGGAGCAGGCGCTGGACGAGAGCTACCCGCTGCTCGAGCGCCTGAAATTCCTGCTGATCTTCTCCAGCAACCTCGATGAATTCTTCGAGATCCGCGTCGCCGGCCTGAAGAAGCAGATCAACTTCGCCCGCGAACAGGCCGGTGCCGACGGTTTGCAGCCGCACCAGGCCCTGGCGCGCATCAGCGAGCTGGTGCACACCGAGGTGGATCGTCAGTACGCCATCCTCAACGACGTGCTGTTGCCGGAGCTGGAAAAACACCATATCCGCTTCATCCGCCGCCGTTACTGGACGCCCAAGCTCAAGACCTGGGTGCGGCGTTTCTTCCGCGACGAGATCGCCCCGATCATCACCCCGATCGGCCTTGACCCGACGCACCCGTTCCCATTGCTGGTGAACAAGAGCCTCAACTTTATCGTCGAGCTTGAAGGCGTCGATGCCTTCGGCCGCGATTCGGGCTTGGCGATCATCCCGGCGCCGCGCCTGTTGCCGCGGGTCATCCGAGTACCTGAAGAGGTCGGTGGCCCGGGTGCCAACTACGTATTCCTGTCGTCGATGATCCACGCCCACGCCGACGACCTGTTCCAGGGCATGAAGGTCAAGGGCTGCTATCAGTTCCGCCTGACCCGCAACGCCGACCTGGCGCTGGACTCCGAAGAAGTCGATGACCTGGCACGCGCCCTGCGCGGCGAGCTGTTCTCGCGCCGCTACGGTGATGCCGTGCGCCTTGAGGTGGCCGATACCTGCCCGAAACACCTCTCGGATTACCTGCTCAAGCAGTTCAGCCTGAGCGAGAGTGAGCTGTACCAGGTCAACGGTCCGGTCAACCTGACCCGCCTGTTCAGCATCACCGGCCTCGACAGCCACCCGGAACTGCAATACACGCCGTTCACCCCGGCGATCCCCAAGCTGCTGGTAAATGCCGACAACATCTTCAGCGTGATCAGCAAGCAGGACATCCTGCTGATGCACCCGTTCGAGTCGTTCACGCCGGTGGTCGACCTGCTGCGTCAGGCCGCCAAGGACCCGCATGTGCTCGCCGTGCGCCAGACCTTGTACCGCTCCGGCGCCAACTCGGAGATCGTCGACGCCCTGGTGGACGCCGCCCGTAACGGCAAGGAGGTCACTGCGGTGATCGAGTTGCGTGCGCGCTTCGACGAAGAGTCCAACCTGCAGATGGCCAGCCGCCTGCAAGCCGCGGGTGCGGTGGTGATCTATGGTGTGGTCGGTTTCAAGACCCACGCCAAGATGATGCTGATCTTGCGGCGTGAGCAGGGTGAAATCGTCCGCTACGCGCACCTGGGTACCGGTAACTACCACGCCGGCAACGCCCGTCTGTACACCGACTACAGCCTGCTGACTTCCGACGACGCCCTCACCGAAGACGTCGGCAAGCTGTTCAGCCAGCTGATCGGCATGGGCAAGACCCTGCGCATGAAGAAGCTGCTGCACGCACCCTTCACCCTGAAGAAGGGCATGCTCGACATGATTGCCCGCGAGACCCAGTTCGCGCTCGAAGGCAAGCCCGCGCACATCATCGCCAAGTTCAACTCGCTGACCGATGCCAAGGTTATCAAGGCGCTGTACAAGGCCAGCCAGTCTGGTGTGCGCATCGACCTGGTCGTGCGCGGCATGTGCTGCCTGCGGCCAGGCATTCCGGGGGTGTCGCACAACATTCACGTGCGCTCGATCATCGGCCGCTTCCTGGAGCACACCCGGGTGTTCTACTTCCTCAATGGCGGCGAGGAGCAGATCTACCTGTCCAGTGCCGACTGGATGGAGCGCAACCTCGACAAGCGCGTCGAGACCTGCTTCCCGGTCGAAGGCAAGAAGTTGTTGCTGCGGGTGAAGAAAGAGCTGGAAAGCTACCTGACCGACAACACCCATGCCTGGACGCTGCAGTCGGATGGGCGCTACGTGCGCAGCACCCCGACCGGCAACCAGAACCCGCGCAGTGCCCAGGCGACCCTGCTGGAGCGCCTGAGCAACCCGGTCCTCAACGTACGCTGAGGACGAAGCCGACCCGGGCCAGCCACTCCGCCTCGTTGGCGAAGTCGGCCTGGGTCAGCTGGTTCTGTTCCAGCCAGTCTTGTGGGAAGACTACGTCGAGGCTGTTGTCACCAGCTTGCAACTGCACCTTGGGCATCTGCTGAGTACCACGGATGTGGTGGAACAGGATGGCGAAGCGCAGCAGCACGCACAGGCGAATCAGCTGCACCCCTTCATCACCGAACTCGGCGAACTTGTCCTTGGGGATGTTGCGGCGATGGCCGCGTACCAGCAAGGCCATCATCTGCTGGTCCTCACGGGAGAAGCCCGACAGGTCGGAATGTTCGATCAGGTAGGCGCCGTGCTTGTGGTAGTGGTAGTGGGCGATATCCAGCCCTACTTCGTGCACTTTCGCAGCCCAGCCCAGAAGATCGCGCCAATTGCCGTCTTCCAGGCTCCAGGCCTTCGCGACCTGGTCGAACGCATGCAGCGCCTTGCGTTCGACGCGCGCGGCCTGGCCCTGATCGACGTGGTAGCGCTCCATCAATGAGTTGAGGGTGCGCTCGCGCACGTCTTCGTGGTGATGGCGGCCCAGCAGGTCGAACAGCACCCCTTCGCGCAGGGCGCCGTCGCAGTGATCCATGCGTTGCAGTTCGAGGGCGTCGAAGATGGCTTCGAGAATCGCCAGGCCAGCCGGGAAGATGGTGCGACGGTCCGGCTTTATGCCTTCGAAGTCGATCTTGTCGACCTCCCCCAGCTTGAACAGCTTGCGCTTGACCCACGCCAGCCCCTCGGCGTTGACCTCGCCATTGCCCAGGCCGCTGGCCTTGATGGCCGCGCCGATGGCCCGGATGGTCCCGGACGAGCCGATGGCTTCGTCCCAGGTCAGGCGGTGCAGGGCGTTTTCGATGCTCATCAGCTCCAGGCGTGCGGCAGTGTAGGCCTGGGCATAACGCGCCGGGGTGATTTTGCCGTCGCGGAAGTAGCGCTGGGTGAAGCTGACACAGCCCATCTGCAGGCTCTCGCGCAGCAGTGGCTCGAAGCGCTGGCCGATGATGAACTCGGTACTGCCGCCGCCGATGTCGGCGACCAGGCGCTTGCCGGGGTTGTCGGCCAGGGTGTGCGAGACGCCCAGGTAGATCAGGCGGGCTTCCTCGCGGCCGGAGATCACCTCCACCGGATGGCCGAGAATGGCCTCGGCGCGCTGGATGAATTCGTTGCGGTTGCGCGCTTCGCGCAGGGCGTTGGTGCCCACGATGCGCACGGCCCCTGCAGGCAGGCCGTTAATCAGCTGGGCGAAGCGCTTGAGGCAGTCGAGGCCCCGTTGCATGGCTTCTTCGCTGAGCTTGCGCTCTTCGTCGATGCCGGCGGCCAGCTGAACCTTTTCCCCCAGCCGTTCGAGAATGCGGATCTCGGTGTGGTGGGCCTTGGCCACGACCATGTGAAAACTGTTGGAGCCAAGGTCGATGGCGGCGATCAGAGACAGGTTCTTCGCGTTGGTATGCGGCATGATCTGGATGTTCTCGGTCGTTAACCTGGCAATCGTGCCACGATACGGGGCTGTCGCCAACGCGTGGCACGCCAAGGCTTGATGCAAGGCAATGTGCCATTCGATGTTATGACACGCATATGACAGTTTCGATTCGCGGCGTCTTGCACAACTATAGTTACACTCAATCGCCCGCGACTTCCTGTAGGGCGTGGGTGCGGCTATGATGGGCAACGTTTTTTAGCTTACGACCTTGGAGATTTCCATGAGCGACAAAATCAAACACGTCACCGACGCCAGCTTCGAAGCCGACGTACTGCAGGCTCAAGGCCCGGTGCTGGTTGACTACTGGGCTGAATGGTGCGGCCCATGCAAGATGATCGCTCCGGTGCTGGACGACATCGCTGCCACCTACGAGGGCAAACTGACCGTCGCCAAGCTGAACATTGACGAGAACCAGGAAACCCCCGCCAAGCATGGCGTGCGTGGCATCCCGACGCTGATGCTGTTCAAGAACGGCAACGTCGAGGCCACCAAGGTCGGCGCATTGTCGAAATCGCAGCTGGCCGCGTTCCTCGACGCCCACCTGTGATGTGAAAAAGCCCCGGAAATACCGGGGCTTTTCTTTTCCAACCCACTAGACGTCTAAAAAAGCAAGTGTTACATTCGGCCTTGCACTGCTTTTCCAGTGCCCCCTGCACGCCGTCGCCGACGCACTCCTAATTAGAATCTGTGCGCGATCCTATCGCCTTCTAGCGGCGCGGCTTCATTAAGCCAGAAGCTTAATCCTCCCTTCATACATGATTACGTCACTCCCCTTATGAACCTGACTGAACTCAAGCAAAAGCCGATTACCGATCTGCTGGAAATGGCCGAACAGATGGGCATCGAAAACATGGCCCGTTCGCGCAAACAGGACGTGATTTTCGCCCTGCTGAAGAAGCACGCGAAAAGCGGCGAAGAGATCTCGGGTGACGGCGTGCTGGAGATTCTCCAGGATGGTTTCGGTTTCCTGCGTTCGGCTGATGCGTCCTACCTGGCCGGCCCTGACGACATCTACGTCTCGCCTAGCCAGATCCGCCGTTTCAACCTGCGAACCGGCGACACCATCGTCGGCAAGATCCGCCCGCCGAAGGAAGGGGAGCGTTACTTCGCCCTGCTGAAGGTCGACACGATCAACTTCGATCGCCCGGAAAACGCGAAGAACAAAATCCTGTTCGAGAACCTGACGCCGCTGTTCCCCAACAAGCGTCTGAAGATGGAAGCCGGCAACGGCTCCACCGAGGACCTCACCGGCCGTGTCATCGACCTGTGCGCCCCCATCGGCAAAGGCCAGCGTGGCCTGATCGTCGCCCCGCCGAAAGCGGGTAAAACGATCATGCTGCAGAACATCGCGGCCAACATCACCCGTAACAACCCCGAGTGCCACCTGATCGTCCTGCTGATCGACGAGCGTCCGGAAGAAGTGACCGAAATGCAGCGCACCGTGCGCGGCGAAGTGGTTGCCTCGACCTTCGACGAGCCGCCGACCCGCCACGTGCAGGTTGCCGAAATGGTGATCGAGAAGGCCAAACGCCTGGTCGAGCACAAGAAAGATGTGGTCATCCTGCTCGACTCCATCACCCGTCTGGCGCGTGCCTACAACACCGTGATCCCGAGCTCCGGCAAGGTCCTCACCGGTGGTGTCGACGCCCACGCCCTGGAGAAGCCGAAGCGCTTCTTCGGTGCCGCGCGTAACATCGAGGAAGGCGGTTCGCTGACCATCATCGCCACCGCGCTGGTCGAAACCGGCTCGAAGATGGACGAAGTGATCTACGAAGAGTTCAAGGGTACCGGCAACATGGAACTGCCCCTGGACCGCCGCATCGCCGAGAAGCGTGTGTTCCCGGCCATCAACATCAACCGCTCCGGCACCCGCCGCGAAGAGTTGCTGACCGCCGACGACGAACTGCAGCGCATGTGGATCCTGCGCAAGCTGCTGCACCCAATGGACGAGATCGCTGCCATCGAGTTCCTGGTCGACAAGCTCAAGCAGACCAAGACCAACGACGAGTTCTTCTTGTCGATGAAGCGTAAGTAAGCTTCGCTGCATCACGTAAAAAGCCGGGGAAACCCGGCTTTTTGCTGTTTGTCACAAAAGTTCGTTCGCCAGTAGCCCTAACGCAGGCCACCATGCTGCCTGCGGTTTCCGATCAAGCCCCTGCAAGCATCAGCCTCCCGACGTCATTGAGCCTAGCCCCGGGGGCGGTGGATAAGTCGACACATGGATTGTCTCTTATAAGGTACAATATGGATGTACACAGTTCATCATGTTCTTTCCGTCAACGGTGTAGATCTCTACCAAGCCTGGTTGGACACCATTCGCGACACAAGGTTGAAAGCACGAATTACCACACGCGTCGACCGAGCAGAGCAGGGCCATTTCGGTGTGACCGAGCCAGTGGGTGACGGTGTGTTCGAGATGAAACTGGATTTTGGGCCAGGCTACCGCATCTATTACGCTACCCATGGGCGGAGCATTATTTTCCTGCTCGGCGGCGGCTCGAAAGACCGCCAGCAGGCTGATATCGACCAAGCCAAGTCGCTTTGGCACAGGCACAAGGTAGCGCTATGACCAGCACGCGTTCGCATGAAGAAAGTGTTCTTGAGATGCTTCGCAATGACGAAACCTTCGCCATCGATTATCTCGCCGTGGCACTTGAGGAAATCGATGAGCCTGGTGGTGCTGCGGGCTTTCTGACGGCGGTCCGTCGCGTGGCTGAAGCGCGAGGTGGTATGGGCAATCTTTCGCAGGCCACGGGGCTTGCTCGCCCTAATCTCTATCGCGCCTTGGCTGCGGACGGTGATCCTCGGCTGTCGACTGTGTTGAAGGTACTGCAAGCACTCGGCATCGGGCTGTCAAAGGTGGTTTCGCACAATAGTGAACAGCACCGCAGCGGCTGATCCCCAGACTCCTTTGGCCATTTTGCCCCCTTAGGCGCTACACTCTGCACCCCGACCGATACGGCCAACACGAGGCTCCTGCATGCAGTATCGCGACTTGCGCGACTTCATCCGTGGCCTGGAACAGCGCGGTGAACTCAA
Organism: Pseudomonas sp. E1MeOHC2; assembly: GCF_058745025.1. NCBI lineage: Bacteria > Pseudomonadati > Pseudomonadota > Gammaproteobacteria > Pseudomonadales > Pseudomonadaceae > Pseudomonas > Pseudomonas sp. E1MeOHC2. The sequence goes on along the minus strand of NZ_CP196675.1, from coordinate 2,199,160 downwards.
GCGCATCCAGGTTCCGATCTCTCCCGTCCTGGAAATGACCGAGGTTTGCGACCGCACACTGCGTGCCAAAGGCCCGGCGTTGCTGTTCGAGAAGCCCACGGGGTACGACATCCCGGTACTGGGGAACCTGTTCGGCACGCCTGAGCGGGTGGCCATGGGCATGGGCGCCGAGTCGGTCGAAGAACTGCGCGAAATCGGCAAGCTGCTGGCGTTCCTCAAAGAACCAGAGCCGCCGAAGGGCCTCAAGGATGCCTGGTCGAAACTGCCGATCTTCAAGAAGGTCGTGTCGATGGCGCCGAAAGTGGTCAAGGATGCGGTGTGTCAGGAAGTCGTGGTCGAAGGTGACGATGTCGACCTTGGCCAGTTGCCGATCCAGCATTGCTGGCCAGGCGATGTGGCACCGCTGATCACCTGGGGCCTGACCGTGACCCGCGGCCCCAACAAGGACCGCCAGAACCTGGGGATCTACCGCCAGCAGGTCATCGGCCGCAACAAGGTCATCATGCGCTGGCTGAGCCACCGTGGTGGCGCGCTGGATTACCGCGAATGGTGCGAGAAGCACCCAGGCCAGTCGTTCCCGGTTGCCGTTGCGCTGGGCGCAGACCCTGCGACCATTCTTGGCGCCGTGACGCCGGTACCCGATACCCTGTCCGAATACGCGTTCGCTGGCCTGCTGCGTGGCAACCGCACCGAGCTGGTCAAATGCCGTGGTAGCAACCTGCAGGTGCCCGCCACCGCCGAGATCATCCTTGAAGGCGTGATCCACCCGGGCGAAATGGCGCCGGAAGGCCCCTACGGCGACCACACCGGCTACTACAACGAAGTGGACAGCTTCCCGGTGTTCACGGTCGAGCGCATCACGCACCGGCAGAAACCGATCTACCACAGCACCTACACCGGCCGGCCGCCGGATGAGCCGGCCATTCTCGGGGTGGCGCTGAACGAAGTGTTCGTGCCGATCCTGCAGAAGCAGTTCCCGGAGATCGTCGACTTCTACCTGCCACCGGAAGGCTGCTCGTACCGCATGGCGGTGGTGACCATGAAGAAGCAGTACCCAGGCCACGCCAAGCGCGTGATGCTGGGGGTGTGGTCGTTCCTGCGACAGTTCATGTACACCAAGTTTGTTATCGTTACCGACGACGACATCAACGCCCGCGACTGGAACGATGTGATCTGGGCCATCACCACACGCATGGACCCCAAGCGTGATACGGTGATGATCGACAACACCCCGATCGACTACCTGGACTTCGCGTCGCCGGTGTCGGGGCTGGGGTCGAAGATGGGCCTGGACGCCACCCACAAGTGGCCGGGCGAGACTACACGCGAATGGGGACGGGTCATCGTCAAGGACGAAGCCGTCACCCGCCGTATCGATGAGCTGTGGGATCAGTTGGGAATAGATTGATGCAGGTAACGTTGCAGCCGTCCGGGGCAGTGCTGGCGCTCGAACCCGGGGAACGGATCCTGGATGGAGCGCGGCGGCTGGGCTATGACTGCCCCAACAGCTGCCGCAATGGCAATTGCCATGTCTGCGCCGCCTTGCTGGTGGAGGGGAGCGTCCGCCAGAACGGCGAAGTACGCGACCATGGCGAGCTGTTTACCTGCATTGCCGAACCGCTGGAGGACTGTGTGTTGCTCTGGGACGGTGTGCTCGCCCTGGGCGAGCTGCCAGTGCGCAAGCTGGCGTGTAGCGTGAGCGAGTGCGTTGATGTCGGTGGCGACGTCTGGCGCGTACGCCTGCGTGCGCCTGCCGGCAAGCCGCTGCGGTATCACGCCGGGCAGTACCTGATGATCGAGCGAGAGGGTGGCAAGCAGGCGGCGTTCTCCCTGGCGTCTGCGCCCCATGGTGGGCGTGAGCTGGAACTGCACGTACTGGCGCGTGAGCCCAGCGCGCTGCAGTTGATCGAGCAACTGCAACGTGATCGCCTGGCGCGCATCGAAATGCCCTTTGGCGATACGCACCTGGCCGAGCTGCCAGATGGCCCGCTGGTGTTGATTGCAGCCGGTACGGGAATGGGCCAGATGCACAGCCTGGTCGAACATTGCCGCGCCCAGGGCTTCAAGCATCCGGTACACCTTTACTGGGGTGTGCGTCGGCCCGAGGACTTCTACCAGATTGAGCACTGGGACGAATGGCAGCGCCTGCCCAACCTGTTCCTGCACAAGGTCGTCAGTGACCTGTGTGGGTGGGAAGGACGTTGCGGCATGCTGCACGAGGCCGTTTGCGAAGACATCCAGGACCTCAATACTGTGCATGTCTATGCCAGCGGCTCGCCAAACATGGTCTATGCCACCCTTGATGCCCTGGTCGAGGCCGGCATGGATGCGCACCGCATGCGTGCGGACGTGTTTGCCTACGCGCCGCGCGGCTAATAACCCAAGTTCAAAAGAGTGGGTATAAGGCGGTAATTGTTACCGCCTTGGCTAATAACTTTTACTCGACTCGAAACTCGACTCTCCAACCGTCGGAAGTTTGCGTGAAACTTTGGCTGTCGGGCTTGAGTGTTGGCGTATTTCTATCCTAAGGTTAATACAGACACCTTAGGTGCGGGGCGTCAGCCCTGACACGCAGCGATTCTCGCTCCATCTGTAGTTCACAGGGAATAATGGCGGCAGCTTATGTCGGCAATTGAAAGTTTGTCCTGGACAAGTGCTTACCCTCCGGCGCTCGACTTCGGCCAGCAATTGACCCGCGAGCAATTGATCAACTCCATGCAAACGACCATGTCTCGCCATGAAGGTGGGCCTGTGTGGCTGTTCGCTTATGGCTCGTTGATCTGGCGCCCGGAGTGCAGTTCGGTAGAGCGTCAACGTGCACGGGTGCACGGTTATCACCGTGGCTTGTACCTGTGGTCGCACGAGCACCGTGGTACGCCGGAAACCCCAGGCCTGGTGTTCGGCCTGGACCGGGGTGGTTCGTGCAGTGGTTTTGCCTATCGGCTGGATGAAAGCAACCTGGATGATTCGCTGATGGCCCTGTGGCAACGCGAGATGCCGTACCCGGCCTACCGGCCGCATTGGCTCAGCTGCCGGTTAGGGGATGGCAGCAAGGTGCAGGCCTTGGGTTTTGTGCTGGAGCGCCACTTGCCGTGTTATGCGGGGAACTTACCTGACACATTGCTCAGCCAGATTCTTGCCAGTGCCAAGGGGCGTTATGGCACCACGCGCGAGTATGTGGAGCAGACGTTGAACGCATTGCGCAATCACCAGATGCCGGATCGCAACCTGGAGGCGCGGTTCAGGCGCTGCCATAACCTGCGCGAAGTCTGATTTATTGACTGGCAGTACCGGCCTCTTCGCGGGGCAAGCCCGCTCCCACAGGCACCCGAGCCGACTTGAAGGCAGTGGATAACTTGTGGGAGCGGGCTTGCCCCGCGAAGAGGCCCGAGCAGGCAACCAAGCAGCCAGACGTTAACTTGTCAGCACCACCAACTTACCCACAGCCTTGCGCTGCCCCAGCAGCTCGATCGCCGCCCCAGCCTCACCCAGTGGATAAGTCTTCGACACCAGCGGCTTCAGCTTGCCTTCAGCATGCCAGGCAAACAGCTGCTGGAAGTTAGCCGCATTGTCCTGTGGCTGACGCTGGGCAAACGCGCCCCAGAACACCCCCACCACCGCCGCGCCCTTGAGTAGCACCAGGTTCGCCGCCATCTGTGGGATAGCCCCGCTGGCAAACCCGACTACCAGCAGCCGGCCATTCCAGGCCAGGCCCCTTACCGCCTGGTCGAACAGCTCACCGCCCACCGGGTCGTAGATCACGTCCACCCCCTGGCCACCGGTCAGTCGTTTTATCTCGTCCTTGAGGCTGGCCTGGCTGTAGTCGATCAGCTCGTCGGCCCCGGCAGCCTTGGCTACGGCCAGCTTTTCGGCGCTGCTGGCAGCGGCGATTACCCGTGCGCCCATGGCCTTGCCTATTTCCACCGCCGCCAGGCCCACCCCACCAGATGCCCCCAGCACCAGCAGGGTTTCCCCGGGCTGCAGTTGGCCACGCTGCTTGAGTGCATGCATCGAGGTGCCATAGGTCATGCCAAAGGCTGCGGCGGTGGTGAAGTCCATGCTTTTGGGGATGGGCATCGCGTTGTAGAAGGGCACCGCCACCTGTTCGGCGAACGCGCCCCAGCCAGTGAGCGCCATGACCCGGTCGCCAACCTTGAACGCACCGGCCCTATCGCCAACCGCCGCAACCACGCCAGCGGCTTCGCCACCTGGGGAGAACGGCAGCGGCGGTTGAAACTGGTATTTACCTTCGATGATCAGGGTGTCTGGGAAGTTGACGCCCGCAGCCTGCACATCAAGCAGGATCTCGTTCTTTTTCGGCACGGGGCTGGCGACGTCTTCCAGTACCAGGTCACGCGCCGGGCCCAGGGTTTTGCACAACACAGCTTTCATCGGGGCTATTCCTTTGCGGGTAGTGGCCGATAAGTGTAGGAGGGCCACCAGCCGGGTCAACGAGCATGGCCTACCCTGATGGGCCGGCATAAGCCTGGGCTTGGGTTTGAGCGGTGTGCTGGGTAAGCTGGCGCCAATTGTATTGAGGAGCGAATTCGTGAAAGCGTGGATCTTGATGGTGCTGGCCCTGATGCTGCCAGTTGCGGCCGTGGCCGAAGAAGCCAAGGAAGGGGCGCCCAAGGTCGCCTACATCACCCTGAGCCCCCCCTTTGTCGGTAATTACGCCCTCGACGGTGGCCCCAAGCTGCGCATCTACAAGGCCGACGTGGCCCTGCGTGTGACCGGTGATGAAGCCGCCAAAGCCGTGAAACACCACGAGCCGCTGATTCGTAACCAGCTGGTGGCGCTGTTCACCCAGCAGACGGTGGACAGCATGAGCAACGTCGACGCCAAGGAGCAACTGCGCCAGGAAGCCCTGAAGCAGGTGCAGCAGGTGATGGAAGCGGAAGAGGGCAAGCCGATTGTCGAAGACCTGCTGTTCAACAACCTGATCGTGCAGTGATCAGGAGGCGAGGGTCCGCCGAAAGCGCGCCAGCGCCACGCTGAAGAACACCAGGCCGATCACCGCCAGAGCCAGGATGTCTGGCCACACCACGGCCAACCCGGCGTCGCGGAACAGAATCGCGGCGCCGAGGCTGACGAAATGCGTCGATGGCGAACCCTGCATGACCCATTGCAGCCACTGCGGCATGCTGTCCAGCGGGGTGCTGCCGCCTGACAGCAACAGCATCGGGATGATGACCGGGATCGCCAGCAGGCCGAATTGAGGCGTCGAGCGCGCCAAGGTGGCCAGGAAGATCCCCAACGCGGTACTGGCGAACAGGTACAGCGCGGTCACGGCCAGGAACAGCCCCATGGAGCCGGACAGCGGCACGCCCAGGGCGCCCTTGACCACCACGATGAGCGAAATCCAGGTACAGATCACCACCACCAGCGCGTTGCTGGCGATTTTCGCCAGCATGATTTCCAGTGCGGTCAGCGGTAGCACCAGCAAGTGATCGAGCGTGCCGTGTTCGCGCTCGCGCAGCAACGCGGTGCCGGTGAGGATGATGGCCAGGATCGTGATGTTGTTGACGATCTGGATCACAGCCAGAAACCAGCCACCCTCCAGATTGGGGTTGAACAGTGCCTTGGGGTTGATCAGCACGGGGCTCTGCGTTGTCGTGCGCTGGGCATAATCGAGCAACTCGCGCTCGAAGATCCGGCCGATGTAGCCGGCGCCCATGAACGCCTGGCTCATGGCCGTGGCGTCGACGTTGATCTGCAGTTCGGGTGAGCGCCCGGCCAGCAGGTCGCTCTGGAAATTCACTGGCACATTGATCACGAAGGTGTACTGGCCGCTGTCCATGGCCTGGTCCAGGCGGTCCGGGGGCAGGGGGACGGCAGGCTGGAACTCGGGCGGTTGCAGTGCCTCGGTGAGCTTGCGCGAAAGCAGGCTGTGGTCTTCGTCCACCACCGCGACACTGGCGTTGTGCACGCCGATCACCGAACCCGCCGCCGGCATGTAGATCGCCACGCTGAAGGCATACAGCAAAAACAACAGCAGCACGCTGTCATGGCGCAGGCTGGTCAGTTCCTTCAGGCCCAGGCGCAAAGTGTGGTTAAGGCGCGACATGTCAGGCCTCCTGCTTCTTGAGCATGGCCAGGCTCAGGCCGGTGAACACGGCAAAGAAGCTCAGCAGGATCAGGCATTGCGGCCACAGCTCGCGCAGGTCCAGCGCTTTGGTGAAGGTGCCGACTGCAATGTCGAGGAAGTAGCCCGCCGGGAACAGCTGGCCCATCACCGCCGCCGCGCCGTCCAGCGACGAGCGCGGCACGATCAGCCCGGAAAACTGGATGGTCGGCAGGCTGGTGATGATCATGGTGCCCAGGATGGCCGCGATCTGGGTGCGGGTGAAAGCCGAAATCAACAAGCCCAGGCTGGTGGTTGCCAGCAGGTAGGCGACCCCGCCGCAGGCCAGGGCCAGCACGCTGCCCTTGAGTGGCACGGCAAACAGCCAGCGGTTCATCGCCACCAGCAACGCCAGGTTGACCAGGCTGACGGCCAGGTAGGGCAGCTGCTTGCCAAGCAGGAACTCCAGGCGGGTGAGCGGGGTGGCGTAGAAGTTGGTGATCGAGCCCAGCTCCTTTTCCCGGACGATGCCCAAGGCCGTGAGCATGGCCGGGATGAAGGCCAGGATCAGCGCCATCACGCCTGGCCCGATGGCATTCACGCTGACCACATCCTGGTTGTAGCGAAAGCGCGTTTCCAGCCGCACCGGGTCCTGACGCTGCACCGGTTGCGGGCCGGACGCGGCAAGCTGTTCGAGGTTCGCCTGGTGCACCGCCTCGACGTAGTTGCGGCTGGTCTCCGCACGAAACGGCATGCCACCGTCCAGCCAGGCCGCCACCACCGGTTGGCGACCGGCGTGCAGATCACGGCCAAAGCCGGGGGGGATTTCTAGGGCCAGTTTGATTTCGGAGCGTTGCAGGCGCTGGTGCATCTCGCGGGTATCACGGATCGGTGCCTGTTCGGCGAAATAGCGTGAACCACGGAACGCTTCGAGGTAGGCGCGGCTTTGTGGGCTCTGGTCCTGATCATGAACGGCGAAGGCGAGGTTCTCTACATCCAGCGAGATGCCATAGCCAAAGATCACCATCATGAACACGGCGCCGAGCAGGGCAAAGGCCAGGCGCACCTTGTCGCGCAGCAGTTCTTTGCCCTCTCGGCTGGCGACCGCCCACAGGCGGCGCAGGCTGAAGCCTTGGCGCAATGGCGGGGTGGCCGTGGCTGCCTGCTCCAATACGGTGCTGTCCGGGGCCTGGGGCGCGGGCTCCTGGGCTTGTTCCAGGCAGCGGACGAAGGCGTCTTCCAGGGTTTTGCCGGTGTACTGGCGCTGCAGGGCATCTGGCGTGTCGCAGGCCAGCACGCGGCCTGCATGCATCAGCGAAATGCGGTCGCAGCGCTGGGCTTCGTTCATGAAGTGGGTGGACAGGAAAATGGTCACGCCTTGCTCGCGCGACAACTCCACCAGCAGCCGCCAGAAGTCATCGCGGGCGGCAGGGTCGACGCCGGAAGTCGGCTCGTCGAGGATCAGCACTTCAGGGCGGTGCAGCACCGCGACCGCCAGCGACAGGCGCTGGCGCAGGCCCAGGGGCAGGGCGCCTGACGGCTGGTCGGCGATGCTGCCGAGGTCGAAGCGTTCGATCAGTTCATCGATTCGCTGGGCGCTTTCGGCCTTCGGCAGGTCGAACAGGCGGGCATGCAGCGTCAGGTTCTGGCGGGTGCTGAGCTCGCCGTACAGCGAGAAGCTTTGCGACATGAACCCAACCCGCTTGCGCGTGGCCAGGTCGCTGGCGTCCACCGGGCGTCCGAGCAGGCTGGCGCTACCCTCGCTGGCAGGCATCAGGCCGGTGAGCACTTTCATGGTGCTGGTCTTGCCGCAGCCGTTGGAACCGAGAAAACCGAAAATCTCGCCCCGGCCAATGGCGAAAGTGACCTTGTTCACTGCCGTAAAATCACCAAAGCGCAGGGTCAGGTCGTGCGCTTCGATGGCCACCGGGCCGTCATTTGCCGGGCGCGGCGGGATGCTCAGCGGCGCGTGTTGCGTTTTGCCAGCGCCCTGGAAGTGGGTAAAGGCATCGTCCAGTTTGCCGCTGGGCGTGACCGCCGCCAGGGTTTGGCTGAGGCCTGCGGCAATCAGTTTGCCGCCATCGAGCATCAGGCAATGCTCGAACTGCTCGGCCTCTTCCATGTAGGCGGTGGCCACCAGCAGCGTCAATTGCGGGCGTTGCGCACGCACCTGCTCGACCAGTTCCCAGAAGCGCCGCCGCGACAGGGGGTCGACCCCGGTCGTGGGTTCGTCGAGGATCAGCAGGTCAGGCTCGTGGATCAAGGCGCAGCACAGGCCCAGTTTCTGCTTCATGCCACCCGACAGCTTGCCCGCCGGGCGCTCGGCGAAACGTTGCAGGTCGGTGGCATGCAGCAGGTTGGCCATGCGTTGCTCGCATTCGCGCCGGCCCAGGCCAAACAGCGTGGCGAAAAAGCGAATGTTCTCGCTGATCGACAGCTCGGGGTAAAGGTTGTTGCCCAGCCCCTGGGGCATGAAGGCCACCTTGGGGTACAGCGCGGCACGATGGCGGCGCTGGCGGATCGAACCGCCCAGTACCTGCAACTCACCTTGCTGCAGGCGTTTCACGCCGGCGATCAGCCCGAGCAGGGTCGATTTGCCGGCCCCATCAGGGCCGATGAGTGCGCAGCGGGTTCCGCTGGGCAGGCTGAAGCCCAGCGTCTGCAGGGCGATCAGGTCGCCATAACGGTGGCTGATGCCCTCGGCCAGCAATGCCGGCGCGTTCATTGCAGGTTGGCCGGCCAGTCCACGTCAGCTGTGCGCACATAGCCAGCACCCGGCATGCCCGGCTTGGCTTGCGGCACGGCGCTTGGGTCGCTCAGGCGCAGTTTGACGCGAAATACCAGTTTCTGCCGCTCGTCGCGGGTTTCGACCTGTTTCGGGGTGAACTGTGCTTTGGCCGCGACAAAGGCCACCTTCGCCGGCAGGGCCTGCTCGGGCAAGGCGTCGAGGACGATGCGTGCCTGATCGCCAACGGTCAGCCGGCCGCTGGTGGACGCCGGCAGGTAAAGGTTCATGTACTGGTCGCTCGGGTCGATCAGCATCAGTACTCGACCGCCAGCACCCAGGACCTCACCCGGTTCGGCCAGGCGCAGCTGGATGATGCCGTCGATGGGCGCGCGCAGGCTGCTGTCGTCGATCTCGCTGGTCAATTGGGCCACCTGGGCCTGGGCGGCGCCGATGGCGGCCTTCACTGCTGCCAGTTGGGCGCGCGCGGCGACCACTGCCGCATTGGCCGTGTCGAAGCGGGCCTGCTGCTGGTCGAGCAACTGTTGGCTGGCAAAGTTGCGCTTGAAGATCTCGCGCACCCGCTTGAGTTCCTGGCCGGCCAGCAATAGCTCACTCTGGCGCAGTTGCACACTGGCCTGGGCTGCGGCGTAGTTTTCCCGGGCGCGCAGCACTTCGGCTTCGGCCTGGTTGCGCTGGGCTTCCATGGTGCGGGTATCGATACGGGCCAGGAGCTGGCCGCGGGTAACCTTGTCGCCTTCGTCGACCCGGACTTCGGCCAAGCGCCCAGGGACCTTGGTGGCAATCTGCACTTCGGTCGCTTCGAGGCGGCCGTTGCCCATGCTCAAGCCTTCCGGCAATTGGTCGTGGAGCGACTTCCAGTAACCCAGCCCGGCTGCGGTCGCCAGTAAGGCGATCAGCGCGGTAGCGAAGATCCTGGGGGCATATCGATTCATCAGTCAGCATCCCTGCTCAATGCACGCCCCTATCGTGGCGTGTGGCTATCCATGGCGTGTTGATATCGGTCAAACCCCTTGATCCTAGCGCATCTTTACCTCAGTGCGACAATTGCCGCCCATTGCTCGGGGGTAACCGGCATCACCGACAGGCGGCTGCCTTTTTGCACCAGTGGCAGTTCGGCAAGGGCGGCCTGTTGTTTGAGCCTGCCAAGGTCGAGCACCTTGGGCAGGGTTTTCACATGCGCCACGTCCACCGCACTCCACGGGTTTTTCTCGGCCGTGGCCTTGGGGTCGTAATAATGGCTTTCTGGGTCCAGTGCGGTGGGGTCCGGGTAGGCCGCCGCAGTGATTCTGGCGATGCCGGCAATGCCCGGTTGCGGGCAGCTGGAGTGGTAGAAGAAGAACTCATCGCCCACGCTCATGGCCCGCAGGAAATTGCGCGCCTGATAGTTACGCACGCCGTCCCAGCGTGCTTCGCCCAGGCGGCCAAGGGCTTCGATCGAGAGCTCGTCGGGCTCGGATTTCATCAGCCAATAGGCCATGCATGCTGCTCCTGAAAAGGTTTGAAATAACCTGTTGCACGAAACCGACAGCCGGTTGGCGCCAATGTTTGCGTGTCGACGCAGGTTGTCGGAAAATGCGCCCCGTTTAAAGCGAGATGCTCTGGCGATACCCAGAAAATCGCCAAGCCGCAACAGTTTGCCTGGGGGGCAATCTTCGATGAATCAACGCAAAAAGCCGGATCTGCTGTGGATCCTGGTGTTCATTTTTGGCCTGGGTGTGGTTACCACTGGTTATGCGCAGGGTTTCTGGGAGCGCAAGCTGGACACCGCCTATCAGATGCCAGTCGACGCCAGCCAGCCGCCACGTTGATGCCCTTCGCTGGCGCCGCTCAATTCGGCGCCAGGTACCAGCCGCAGTCCGAGACCGTCCCCTGCAAGGGTACATCCCAACTGGCCTGCGCCAGCCGTTCGACCTTCTGGCATTCATGCGCCAGCCCCAATAGCAAAGGTTTCTTCCAGGTCTTGCGGCGTGCCTGATAGGCCAGGCTGCGGTCATAGAAACCACCGCCCATGCCAAGGCGCCCACCCACTTCATCGAAGCCCACCAGCGGCAGCAGGATCAGGTCCAGGGACCAGATCGGGCGCTGACGTTTGCGGTCGGTCAGGGGTTCTGGAATACGGAAGCGGTTGCGCTTGAGTTTTTCACCCTGCTCGAAACGCTGAAACACCATGCGCGTGCGCGGCCAGGCGTGCAGTACCGGCAGGTAGGTGCGTTTGCCCCGTCGCTGGGCTTCGCGCAGTAACAGGCAGGGGTCGATTTCGCCGTCGTTGGGCAAGTACAAGGCAATGTGCCGGGCGCGGCGGAACAGCGGGTGTTGCGCCAGCTGGCGATACAGGCCAAGGGTGGCCTGGCGTTGCTGGGCAGGTGTCAGTGCGCGGCGGGCATTGCGGAGCAGGCGACGGAGCTGGGGGCGGGTGAGCGGCGCGGTGTCGGTCATGGCACAGGCGTTCCCAGTTGTCGCGACTGGTGTGGAATTTGCCCGCAGCAAGGGCGAGCAAAAAAATAAGGCTCCCCGATAGGACCGCTATCGGTGTAGCCCTTGAACCCGAAAGTTCAAGGTGGAGATTGCAGGGGGCGTTAAGGCTTTCCGTCGGGCGGACATGCACACCGGCCCCAGCGTGCAACCCCCGTGGTTGTGCGTATCGGCTCAGGGACATAACCGACTGGCGCATCCCCCAGGGAGTGGCGCCAGTATACCAATCTCAGCCGATTTTGGTATCCGTGTCGTCGGACAAAGCCTTATCGACCCGATCGAGCAGGTCGCGCACCTGTTCGCGGTTGGTGCCAGCGGCCGGGGCCGCGCTACGATCTTCCTGGCGGTGCAGCATCTCGTGGGTAATGTTCAACGCCGCCATGACCGCGATGCGGTCGGCGCCAATCACCTTGCCGCTGCTGCGGATCTCGCGCATTTTGCCGTCCAGGTAGCGCGCCGCGCTGACCAGGTTGTTGCGCTCTTCCGGCGGGCAGATGATCGAGTATTCCTTGTCGAGGATCTGCACGGTGACGCTATTGCTTGAACTCATGAGTCTTGCTCCAGAGCCTTGAGGCGCAAAATCATCGACTCGACTTTGCGCTTGGCGATCTCGTTCTTGTCGATGAGGTGGGCGCGCTCTTCGCGCCAGGACTTTTCCTGAGCTACTAAGAGTGCATTTTGCCGTTTTAGTTGCTCGACACGTTCGATCAGCAACTCGAATCGGCTCATCAGCGCTTGCAGGTCGTTCTCTTGCGTGGGTTGCACTCGAATCGCTCCGTCGTTGAGTCACCTGGCGATGATGCCTCTCCCCAGGCCGCGACGGCCAGTGCCGATGGTCTTGGCGCGCCTGCCGGTGCTAGGATACAAGGTCTCCATTCTAGTCATTGCGCCGTCTGGCGCCTAGTTGCCCATGCCCAATACCCAATCGCCCTACATTGCATTCGCCATGCTGCTTGCCAGCAATGGCCACCCTGTCACTCCTGCCGAGCTGCATGGCTTGCTGGTCGGGCGCAGCTGCGCCGGTGCCGGCTTCGATGCCGACGCCTGGCTGGCCGACGCCGCCCAACTGCTGGAAAACGAACCCGGTGATACTGTCCGCAATGCCCTGATCGGCTTGCAGGAGATGGTCAAGGGCGAGCTGACCAGCGATGACATGGCCATCGTCCTGCTGCTGCCAACCGATGACGCTGCGCTGGCCGACCGTGCTGCGGCGCTGGGCCAGTGGTGCCAAGGCTTCATCACCGGTTTTGGCCTGAACGCCGGTGGCAAGGACCTTTCCACCGAGGCCAAGGACGTGCTGCAGGACCTGGTTGCAATCTCCCAGGTACAAGAAGCCCTCGAAGAGTCCGAAGATGGCGAGAGCGACTACATGGAAGTCATGGAGTACCTGCGCGTCGCGCCGCTGCTGCTGTTCTCCGAGCTGGCCAAGCCGGCCGCACCCGCGTCCAAGCCATCGTTGCACTGATCAACCGGGGGTAGTCTGCCCATGAGCCACATTCCCAAGGCCGAGTATGCCCGTCGGCGCAAGGCGCTGATGGCGCAGATGGTCCCCAACAGCATCGCCATCCTGCCCGCCGCCGCGGTTGCCATACGCAACCGTGACGTCGAGCACGTGTACCGCCAGGACAGCGATTTCCAGTACCTCAGCGGCTTCCCCGAGCCTGAGGCGGTGATTGCGCTGATCCCGGGCCGTGAGCATGGCGAGTACGTGTTGTTCTGCCGCGAGCGCAACCCTGAGCGCGAGCAGTGGGAAGGGCTGCGCGCAGGCCAGGAAGGTGCGGTGCGTGATTTCGGCGCCGACGACGCCTTCCCGATCACCGACATCGACGAGATCCTGCCGGGTCTGATCGAAGGCCGGGAGCGGGTGTACAGCGCCATGGGCAGCAACCCCGAGTTCGACCGCCGGCTGATGGACTGGATCAATGTGATCCGCTCAAAGGCACGCCTGGGCGCCCAGCCGCCGAACGAGTTCGTTGCGCTGGATCACCTGCTGCACGACATGCGCCTGTATAAATCGGCGGCGGAAGTGAAGGTGATGCGCGCTGCCGCAGAGATTTCCGCTCGCGCCCACGTGCGCGCCATGCAGGCATGCCGGGCCGGGCTGCATGAGTACAGCCTGGAAGCCGAGCTGGATTACGAATTCCGTAAGGGCGGCGCGAAAATGCCCGCCTACGGCTCGATCGTCGCCGCTGGGCGCAATGGCTGCATCCTGCACTATCAGCAGAATGACGCCCTCCTCAAGGACGGCGACCTGGTGTTGATCGATGCGGGTTGCGAGATCGACTGCTATGCCAGCGACATCACCCGCACGTTCCCAGTCAGCGGGCGGTTTTCGCCTGAGCAGAAGGCCATCTACGAGCTGGTGCTCAAGGCCCAGGCTGCGGCTTTCGCCGAAATCGCCCCCGGCAAGCACTGGAACCACGCCCACGAGGCGACCGTGCAGGTCATCACCGAGGGCCTGGTGGAACTGGGGCTGCTCAAGGGCGATGTGCAGGGGCTGATCGAAAGCGAAGCCTACCGCGCGTTCTACATGCACCGCGCTGGGCACTGGCTGGGCATGGATGTGCACGATGTGGGCGAATACAAAGTGGGCGGCCAGTGGCGCGTGCTGGAGCCCGGCATGGCGCTGACCGTCGAACCGGGCATCTACATCGCCGCCGACAACCAGGCGGTGGCGAAGAAGTGGCGCGGCATCGGCGTAAGGATCGAGGACGACGTGGTAGTGACCAGGCAAGGCTGTGAAATTCTGACCTCGGGCGTGCCCCGCACGGTGGCCGAAATCGAGGCGCTGATGCAGGCTGCGCGCAAGGACGCGGCATGAATCGGGTCAACTTGGCGATCATCGGCGGTGGCCTGGTCGGCGCAAGCCTGGCCTTGGCCTTGCAGGCCGGGGCCAAGGCGCGGGGCTGGAAGATCCTGCTGATCGAGCCGTTTGCGCCTGGGCACACATTCCAGCCCAGCTACGATGCGCGCTCCTCGGCGCTGTCGTTTGGCACACAGCAAATCTACCAGCAGTTGGGGCTGTGGCAGGCCATCAGCCAGCGCGCCGAGCCAATCCTGCAGATTCAGGTCTCCGACCGTGGCCGGTTCGGCGCCACGCGCCTCGATGCCATCGAGGAAGGCGTGCCCGCGCTCGGTTACGTGGTGGAAAACGCCTGGCTTGGCCAGTGCCTGTGGCAGGGGCTGGACCCTGATGTGGTGAGCTGGCGCTGCCCCGCCGAGGTGAGGGCGATGCAGGCCATCGCGGGCGGTTATCGCCTGCAACTGGATGACGATACCAGCCTGGAATGCGACCTGGCGGTGCTGGCCGATGGCGGCCGTTCGGGCTTGCGTGAGCAGTTGGGCATCCATGTGCGCCGCACGCCCTACGAACAAAGCGCACTGATCGCCAATATCACACCGGGCGAAGCGCACCGCGGCCAGGCATTCGAGCGCTTCACCGAAGCCGGCCCGATGGCCCTGCTGCCGCTGCCGGAAAACCGCTGCGCGCTGGTCTGGACCCGTCAGGGCATGGACGCTCAGCGCCTGGCCGAAATCGACGAACGCAGCTTCCTGCGTGAGCTGCAGGACGCCTTTGGCTATCGCCTCGGCGCGTTGCGCCAGGTTGGCGCAAGGCATCTCTACCCGCTGGCATTGGTCGAGGCCCAAGAGCAGGTACGCCCGCATCTCGTAGTGCTGGGCAACGCCGCGCACAGCCTGCACCCCATTGCCGGGCAGGGCTTCAACCTGTCGCTGCGGGATGTCCAGGTGCTTGCGCAAGCGCTGCTGGCGGGGCCGCAACACCCCGGTGACCTGGGCACCTTGCAGGTTTATCACCAGCGTCAGCGCCTGGACCAGGCGCTGACCATCGGCTTTTCCGACCAGGTCACGCGCCTGTTCGGCAGCAACCAGCCGTTGCTGGCCGCAGGGCGCAACATCGGCCTGCTCGGGCTCGACCTGTTGCCCCCGGCTAAAAGCTGGTTTGCCCGCCAGGCCATGGGCCTGGGTACGCGCCCCGACCCGCGGGGCCAGGCATGAGCAATCCGCGCAGAATGGCGCGCCGGGCCCGCATGTTGCGCTGGTTGCTGAACCTCTACCCACCGTACCTGGGCGCCGGCATCCGTGTGCAGCACATCAGCCCGGACATGCGCAGCGTCAAGGTATGCATGAAACTCACCCGCTGGAACCGCAATTACGTCGGTACCCAGTTCGGCGGCAGCCTTTACTCGATGGTCGATCCGTTCTACATGCTGCTGCTGATCGAGCAGCTGGGGCGTGAGTACATCGTCTGGGACAAGGCGGCGAGCATCGATTTCATCTCGCCGGGCAAAGGCCCTGTGTACGCCGAATTCCACCTCGACGATGCCTTGCTTGACGAGATCCGCCAGCAAACGGCCACGGGCAAGAAGTGCCTGCCGCGTTTGCAGGTGGATATCCGCGACGGCGCCGGCGAGCTGGTGGCGCGGGTCGATAAAACCCTATACGTGCGGCTCAAGCCGCAAGCGAGGCAGGCGTAAGGCATGGAAATGCGCGCAGATCTGTTGATTGTCGGTGCCGGTATGGTCGGCAGCGCCCTGGCCCTGGCATTGCGGCACAGTGGCCTGGACATTCTCCTGCTCGACGGCAGCCCGCTGTCGGTAAAACCCTTCGATACCGAGGCACCGTTCGAGCCGCGTGTCAGTGCCCTGTCGGCGGCCAGCCAGCGCATTCTGGAGCGCCTGGGTGCCTGGGACGGCATCGCCCGGCGGCGGGCCACGCCGTATACCGACATGCACGTCTGGGATGGCAGCGGTACGGGCCAGATCCACTTCTCGGCGGCCAGCGTGCATGCCCAGGTGCTCGGCCACATCGTCGAAAACCGGGTGGTGCAGGACGGCTTGCTGGAGCGTCTGCATGACAGCGACATCGGCCTGCTGCCCAACGCGCGGCTGGAGCAAATGCGCCGCTCTGGTGACGAGTGGCTGCTGACCCTGGCTGACGGCCGCCAGCTGCGGGCGCCGTTGGTGGTGGCGGCGGATGGCGCCAACTCGGCGGTACGCCGCCTGACCGGTTGCGAGACCCGTGAGTGGGATTACCTGCACCACGCCATCGTCACCAGCGTGCGCTGCAACGCGGGGCACCAGTCCACGGCCTGGCAGCGCTTCACCGACGAGGGCCCGCTGGCGTTCCTGCCGCTGACGCGCGATGGCCAGCAGGACTGGTGCTCGATTGTCTGGTCGACTACGCCAGAGCACGCCGAGCAATTGATGGCGCTGGACGAGCCGGCCTTCCTCAAGGCCCTGGAGCGCGCCTTCGAGGGGCGCTTGGGCGAGGTACTGCAGGCGGACCCACGGGTGTGCGTGCCACTGCGCCAGCGCCATGCCAAGCGCTATGTGGATGAGGGCCTGGCGTTGATTGGCGATGCCGCGCACACCATTCACCCGTTGGCCGGCCAAGGCGTCAACCTGGGGTTCCTCGATGCCGCCGTGCTGGCCGAGGTGTTGGTGAATGCCTGTGAGCGCGGCGAACGGCTGGCGGATGTGAAGGTGTTGAGCCGCTATGAGCGTCGGCGCATGCCGCACAACCTGGGGCTGATGGCGGCCATGGAAGGTTTCGAGCGGCTGTTCCAGGCCAATCCACTGCCGTTGCGCTGGCTGCGCAACAGTGGTTTGAAGCTGGTGGAACAGATGCCGGAGGCCAAGGCATTGTTCGTGCGCCAGGCATTGGGGTTGAGCGGGGACCTGCCGGAATTGGCCAAACCCTGAGTGTGCCGGGGCTGCGACGCGGCCCCTTGCAACATCCGGTAACGGCTCGAAGGGTGAGTGACAAAATGGGATTCACTACCATTTGCGCCTCTCATACGATCCGAGGAGTGCTTTCCATGTTGCCACGCAAGCCCCTACTGGCCGCCCTGGCCCTGACCCTGTTCGGCGGCACTGCCCAGGCGGCGGAAGAGGTGGTGGTGTACTCCTCGCGCATCGACGAGCTGATCAAGCCAGTGTTCGACG
Source organism: Pseudomonas sp. E1MeOHC2 (assembly GCF_058745025.1). NCBI lineage: Bacteria > Pseudomonadati > Pseudomonadota > Gammaproteobacteria > Pseudomonadales > Pseudomonadaceae > Pseudomonas > Pseudomonas sp. E1MeOHC2. Next base: position 2,181,909 of record NZ_CP196675.1, on the reverse strand, counting down.
CCTACACCGCCAAGACCGGGGTCAAGATCAAGTTCATCACCGACAAGGAAGCCCCCCTGATGCAACGCATCAAGGCCGAGGGCGAGAACGGTGTGGCCGACCTGCTGCTGACCGTCGATGCCGGCAACCTCTGGCAGGCCGAGCAGATGGGCATCCTGCAGCCGATCAAGTCCGACATCATCGACCAGAACATCCCATCGCAATACCGTGCCTCGTCCCATGACTGGACCGGCCTGAGCCTGCGTGCCCGTACCATCATCTATGCCACCGACCGGGTCAAACCCGAAGAGCTGAGCACCTACGAAGCCCTGGCCGACAAGCAGTGGGAAGGCCGTCTGTGCCTGCGCACCGCGAAGAAGGTCTACAACCAGTCGCTGACCGCCACACTGATCGAGACCCACGGTGAGGCGAAGACCGAAGCGATCGTCAAAGGTTGGGTCAACAACCTGTCCACCGATGTGTTCTCCGATGACAACGCCGTGATCCAGGCCATCGAAGCTGGCCAGTGCGATGTGGGTGTGGTCAACACCTACTACTACGGGCGCCTGCACAAGCAGAACCCCAACCTGCCGATCAAGATCTTCTGGCCCAACCAGGGCGACCGTGGCGTGCACGTGAACCTGTCGGGTATTGGCCTGACCAAACATGCACCGCACCCAGAGGCTGCGAAAAAGCTGGTGGAATGGATGACCGGTGAGGATGCGCAGAAGCTGTTCGCCGACATCAACCAGGAGTTCCCGGCCAACCCGAAGGTCAAGCCGTCGGAAGAGGTTGCAGCCTGGGGCAGCTTCAAGGCTGACAGCATTCCGGTCGAGATCGCTGGCAAGCGCCAGGCAGAAGCGATTCGCTTGATGGATCGGGCTGGCTGGAACTAAGTTGTTCTTCCGGGGCCTGCAAGGGCCCTTTCGCGAGCAAGCCCGCTCCCATAGGTTTCTGAAAGCCTTCTAAGGCTGTGCAGAACCCTGTGGGAGCGGGCTTGCCCGCGAACGACCGCGCAGCGGTCGCAATCGCAATCGAGAGTCTGACCTTGCCCCACACCCCCCAACGTCGCTGGTACCTCCCGGTCTCCCTGATCGCCGCCCTGGTGCTGTTGCCCCTGAGCGTCCTGCTGCTGTCATGGCAGTCGATCGACCTGCAAATCTGGTCACACCTGCTCGACACCCAGATGAGCCGCCTGCTCGGCAACACCCTGACCTTGGTGCTGGGCGTAGGCATCGGCGTCACCGTACTGGGGGTCAGCCTGGCCTGGCTTACCAGCCTCTGCGAATTCCCCGGGCGGCGCTGGCTGGACTGGGCGTTGATGCTGCCGTTCGCCATCCCCGCCTACGTGCTGGCATTCGTCTTCGTCGGCCTGCTGGATTTTGCCGGCCCCGTGCAAAGCGCCCTGCGTGAAGTGTTCGGGCCGATGCGCCTGCCACGCGTGCGCTCCACAGGCGGGGTGATCATCGTGCTGGTGCTGGTGTTCTACCCTTACGTCTACCTGCTCGCGCGCACGGCCTTTCTGGCGCAGGGCAGGGGCCTGATGGAGGCGGCCAGGGTACTGGGGCTGTCGCCGCTGCAGGCGTTTTGGCGCGTCGCGTTGCCCATGGCGCGGCCGGCCATCGGCGCCGGTATCGCCCTGGCATTGATGGAAACCCTGGCCGATTTTGGTGCGGTGGCGGTATTCAATTTCGATACCTTCACCACGGCCATCTACAAGACCTGGTACGGCTTCTTCAGCCTCTCTAGCGCGGCGCAGTTGGCCAGTTTGCTGCTGTTGGCGGTGATGCTGGTGCTCTATGGCGAGCGCCGTGCCCGCGGCGCGAGCCGCACGGGTAATGAGCGACCGCGCGGGCAGGCGCTTTATCACCTGCGTGGGGCCAAGGCACTGCTGGCCAGCGGCTGGTGCCTGCTGGTGTTCGCCTGTGCCTTCGTCATACCGCTGCTGCAACTGCTGGTGTGGTTCTGGCAGCGCGGGCGGCATGACCTGGATGACCGTTATGTTGGCCTGGTGCTGCACACCTTGTACCTGGGCGGCATGGCCGCGTTGATCACGGTCAGCGTGGCACTGCTGCTGGCCTTTGCCCGACGCCAGGCGCCGACAGGCGGCATCCGCGCCGGGGTCGGCCTGGCCAACCTCGGTTATGCCTTGCCCGGCTCGGTGCTGGCAGTGTCGATCATGCTCGCCTTCAGTTACCTCGATAACCAACTGGTGGTGCCCGTCTCCACGTGGCTGGGCGGTGCAGGCAAACCCTTGCTGCTGGGCAGCCTCGCGGCTTTGCTGCTGGCCTATCTGGTGCGCTTCATCGCCGTGGCCTACGGGCCGCTGGAAAGCAGCCTGGAGCGTATCAGGCCCTCGTTACCGGAAGCGTCGCGCAGCTTGGGCGTCGGCGGCGTGGCATTGTTTTTCAAGGTGTATCTGCCGTTGCTGGTGCCCGGTGCACTGAGTGCTGCCTTGCTGGTGTTTGTCGATGTGCTGAAGGAAATGCCGGCCACCTTGCTGATGCGCCCCTTCGGCTGGGACACCCTGGCGGTACGCGTGTTCGAGATGACCAGCGAGGGCGAGTGGGCCCGTGCCTCGCTGCCTGCTTTGACCCTGGTGCTGGTGGGCCTGCTGCCGGTCATCGGGCTGATTCGCCGTTCAGCTCGGCGCCCTGGTCACTGACAGTAAGGGTGCCAGCCCGCGCCCATGCGGCTACAATGCGCGGCATTCGCGCGGCGGGTCCTACAAGAAGAGCTGACGACTAAACGTTATCGACCGCCGCCGCTTCGCCACGCCCGGAAGGAGAAACCCATGGGACAGCGCACGCTTCTGTATGACCTGCACCTGGCGCTTGGCGCCAAGACGGTCGATTTTGGCGGCTGGGACATGCCCCTGCACTATGGCTCGCAAGTCGAGGAGCACCATCAGGTACGCAGTGACTGCGGGGTTTTCGATGTTTCCCATATGACCGTCATCGACGTCAGTGGCCGTGATGCCACCGCTTGGTTGCAGCATTTGCTGGCCAACGATGTCGCCCGCCTCGACGCTGTCGGCAAGGCGCTGTACAGCCCGCTGCTCAACGAAGAGGGCGGGGTCATCGATGACCTGATCGCCTATCGCACCGAAGCCGGCTACCGCCTGGTCACCAACGCCGCTACCCGCGCCAAGGTACTCGCTTGGCTCAAGGCCCAGGAAAGCGGGTTCTCGGTCGATTTCGCGGTGCGCTTGGACCTGGCCATTCTCGCCATACAAGGCCCGCAGGCCCGTGGCAGGGTCGCAGCCCTGCTCAGCCCCTCGCGCGCCGCGCTGATTCGCGAGTTGCGCCCGTTCGAAGGTATTGCCGACGGTGACTGGTTCATTGCCCGCACCGGTTATACCGGTGAAGACGGCCTGGAAATCATCCTGCCAGGCCACGAGGCCGTTACTTTCTACAACGACCTGGTCGGCGCCGGCATTGCCCCCAGTGGCCTGGGCGCCCGCGATACCCTGCGTCTGGAAGCCGGCATGAACCTTTACGGGCAGGACATCGACGAACGCCACACCCCACTGACGTCTAACCTGGGCTGGAGCATCGCCTGGGAGCCGGCCGCGCGCGAATTCATCGGCCGCAAAAAACTGTTGGAGGAAATCGAACAGGGTGTGAAGGAAAAACTGGTTGGCCTGGTGCTGGAAGAGCGCGGCGTTTTGCGTGCCCATCAAGTGGTTCGCGTTGCTGGTATTGGCGAAGGAGAGATCACCAGTGGTAGTTTCTCTCCTACGCTGAGCAAATCCATTGCCCTGGCGCGTTTACCCATGGCCACCGGCGACCGCGCCGAGGTCGAGATTCGCGGCAAGTGGTACCCGGTGCGGGTGGTCAAGCCGACCTTCGTGCGCCACGGCAAAATCCTGATTTGAACCATTTTTAACCGGCGGGCCGACCGCTGAGCCAATCGAGGAATTCAAGACATGAGCAATATCCCCGCCGAACTGCGTTTTGCCGAAAGCCACGAGTGGGCGCGCCTGGAAAGCGACGGCACAGTGACCGTTGGCATCAGCGACCACGCACAAGAAGCCCTGGGTGACGTCGTGTTCGTCGAACTGGCGGAAGTCGGCAAGGTATTCGCCCAGGGCGACGCCGCTGGCGTGGTCGAGTCGGTCAAGGCCGCTTCCGACATCTACGCCCCGATCGGTGGTAAAGTGATCGCGGTCAACGAAGCGTTGGCCGACACCCCGGAGCTGCTCAACGAAGAGCCTTACGGTGCCTGGATCTTCAAGCTCAAGCCAAGCGACAAGGCTGAGCTGGACAAGCTGCTGGATGCTGCGGGTTATCAGGCTGCCATCGGCGAGTAATACCGCGTCGCCTTCTTCGCGGGGTTACCCGCGAAGAGGCCGGGCCTGTACGCAAGTTTCCCCGCAGAATCGGCAATCCTTCCTAGACTTATAAGTCTCCACGAGGCCTGGTTTAGGAAGAGAGCGTCGTCATGTCCCAGTCGCCGTCCCTGCATCAACTGCAAGAGCTCAACCCTTTCCTGCGTCGCCACCTTGGCCCCGATGCCTCGGAGCAGCAGGCCATGCTCAGCGCGTTGGGTGTTGCCAGCCGCAGCGAGCTGATCGAGCAGACGGTCCCGCCGGGGATTCGCCTCAATCGCCCCCTCGACCTGCCGCCGGCGCTGGACGAACAGGCCGCACTGGCCAAGCTTGCCGGTTACGCCGAACAGAACCAGGTCTGGACCAGCCTCATCGGCATGGGCTACCACGGCACCATCACCCCGACCGTCATCCTGCGCAACGTCCTGGAAAACCCCGGCTGGTACACCGCCTATACGCCTTACCAACCGGAAATTGCCCAAGGGCGGCTGGAGGCGTTGTTGAATTTCCAGCAGATGGTCATCGACCTGACTGGCCTGGCCCTGGCCAATGCTTCGCTGCTCGACGAGGCCACCGCCGCCGCCGAAGCCATGGCCTTAGCCAAGCGCGTGGCGCGCAACAAGAGCAATGCCTTTTTCGCTGACGAGCACTGCCACCCGCAAACCCTCTCGGTACTGAAAACCCGCGCCGAGGGTTTTGGCTTTGAACTGATCGTCGATTCTGTGGATAACCTGGCCAAGCACGCGGTCTTCGGTGCTTTGTTGCAGTACCCGGACACCCATGGCGAAGTGCGCGACCTGCGCCCGTTGATCGATCAGTTGCACAGTCAGCACGCCTTGGCCTGTGTTGCCGCCGACCTGCTCAGCCTGGTGGTGCTGGCGCCACCCGGTGAGCTGGGCGCCGATGTGGTCTTGGGCTCGACCCAGCGCTTTGGCGTACCGATGGGCTACGGCGGCCCACACGCGGCCTATTTCGCCTGCCGTGACGACTTCAAACGGGCCATGCCGGGGCGCATCATCGGTGTGTCGCGCGATGCCAGGGGCAATACTGCGCTGCGCATGGCCCTGCAGACCCGCGAGCAACACATTCGCCGCGAAAAGGCCAACTCCAACATCTGCACGGCCCAGGTACTGCTGGCCAACATTGCCGGCTTCTATGCCGTCTACCATGGCCCTGAGGGCTTGCAGCGCATCGCCCAGCGCGTGCATCGGCTGACGTTCATTCTGGCTGCAGGCCTTGAAGCCAAGGGCATCAAGCGGCTCAATCAGCATTTTTTCGACACCCTGACACTGGACGTGGGCGGCGCGCAGGCGGCGATCATTGAAAGTGCCGAGCACGCGCATATCAACCTGCGCATCCTCGGGCGCGGGCACCTGGGCGTGAGCCTAGACGAAACGTGCAGCGAACAGACCGTGTTGCGCCTGTTGGACATTTTCCTGGGCGTCGACCACGGCCTGGACATCGCCACCCTCGACCAGTTGGCGCTGCCCGAAGGCATTCCCGCAGGGCTGGTACGGCGCACGCCGTTCCTTGCGCATCCGGTCTTCAACCTGCACCACAGCGAAACCGAGATGCTGCGCTACCTCAAGCAGCTGGAAAACAAGGACCTGGCGCTGAACCAATCGATGATCCCGCTGGGCTCCTGCACCATGAAACTCAACGCCACCAGCGAGATGATCCCCATCACCTGGCCTGCCTTCGCCCAGCTTCACCCCTTCGCGCCGGTTGCTCAGGCGGCGGGCTACAAGGCGATGATCGACGAACTGGAAAGCTGGTTATGCGCCATCACGGGTTTTGACGCCATCTGCATGCAGCCCAACTCCGGCGCCCAGGGCGAATACGCCGGCCTCATGGCCATTACCCGCTATCACCGCAGCCGCCACCAGCCGCAGCGCACCTTGTGCCTGATACCGTCCTCGGCCCACGGCACCAACCCGGCCTCGGCGCAAATGGCCGGCATGGAGGTGGTGATTGTCGAATGCGATGAAGACGGCAACATCGATCTCGCTGACCTCAAGGCCAAGGCGCAAGCGGCCGGGGATCGGCTGTCGTGCCTGATGGTCACTTACCCCTCGACCCACGGGGTGTATGAAGAGGGTATTCGCGAAATCTGCGACGTGGTGCACCAGCACGGTGGCCAGGTGTACATGGACGGCGCCAACCTCAACGCCCAGGTTGGCCTGGCGCGCCCAGCGGACATCGGCGCCGACGTCTCGCACATGAACCTGCACAAGACCTTCTGCATCCCCCATGGGGGCGGCGGCCCCGGCATGGGGCCGATCGGTATTCGCGCCCATCTCAAGCCCTTTGTCGCCAGCCACCCGGTGGTGCCGGTGCCGGGCCTGGACCCGAACAACAGCGCGGTCAGTGCCGCACCCTGGGGCAGCGCGAGCATTTTGCCGATCAGCTGGATGTACATCGCCATGATGGGGCCGCAACTGGCCGATGCCAGCGAGGTGGCGATCCTCTCGGCCAACTACCTGGCCAGCCAGCTGGGTGGTGCCTTCCCGGTGCTCTATCGCGGGCGCAACCAGCGCGTGGCCCACGAATGCATCCTCGACCTGCGGCCACTCAAGGCACAGACCGGCATCAGTGAGGAGGATGTGGCCAAGCGCTTGATGGACTACGGCTTCCACGCCCCGACCATGTCATTCCCGGTACCGGGTACGTTGATGGTCGAGCCGACCGAGAGTGAATCCAAAGCCGAGCTGGATCGCTTCGTCGAGGCGATGCTGGCGATCCGTGCGGAAATCGCCCAGGTGCAGGAGGGCAACTGGCCGGCTGAAGACAACCCGCTCAAGCATGCACCGCATACCCTGGCCGACGTGTTGGCACCGTGGAACAGGCCGTACAGCCTGGAGCAGGGGATCGCGCCCAGCGCTCACGTACGCCAGCACAAGTATTGGCCAGCGGTGAACCGGGTCGACAATGTGTATGGGGACAGGAATCTGTTCTGTGCGTGTGTGCCGGTGGAGGCTTACCGCTGATTATGGGGGGCCTTGGCCCCCCATAACAATCACTCGGCTACTGCGTTCTTGGCCAGAATGGCATTGGCCAGTTCCATGTCGCTGGCCTGCATCCCTGGGTTTTCAGCGCGCACCTGGCGCATTGCTGACTCAAGGAACGGGCCACGAATTGCGCCTTCACTGGCGACGAAGCTGCCAGCGTCATCCTGCGCGGCCAGCACCAGCTTGTGATCCCTCGACGTCAGGTAGGTCGATGCGGTAGTTGCACCCGAAGAAATCACGTTACGCCAGAAGGTATCGGCCATGGCGGAGCCGATCGGCAGCGAAAGCAAGGCAGCGGTCGCGATGGCGGTTTTGAGACGCATGTTGAAACACCTCTAAGGGTGAGGGTTGAAGATGCGCGATTTGATCGTGCTGAGGGGGTGCAAGTTCCTTGAATACAAGGGAATTTTGCTCAGGAACAGGCCCTGAGCACTTCCTCTGTGCGGGTCAACCCGCGGGCCACTTTCGCCTCCCCGCAGCGGCGTAGGTCTAGCAGGCCTTCTGTCAGTGCCTGGCATCGTAGCTGCGCAAGGTCGGTGTGTGGGCCAATCTGCGCGCGCAGGCTTTCGCTGGGTATCAACAACTCGTAAAGGCCCGTGCGGCCTTGAAACCCGGTACCGCGACAGGTACGGCAGGGTTGGCCACTGCGGGCCGAGGCGCAGCCCTGGCAATCGTTGCAAAGGGTACGTATCAGCCGTTGCGCCATGACCCCGATCAGCGTCGCCTTGATCAGGTAGTCGGCAACGCCCAGCTCCTGCAGGCGGGTGATCGCGCCGCAGGCATCGTTGGTGTGCAGGGTCGAGAGTACCAGGTGCCCGGTGAGGGCTGCTTGCACGGCCACCAGGGCGGTTTCCCGGTCGCGGATCTCACCGATCATGATGATGTCCGGGTCCTGGCGCAGCATCGCCCGCACGCCGTTGGCGAAGCACAGGCCCAGGGTTGGCTGGACTTGCAACTGGTTGAAGGCCGGCTCCAGCCTTTCGATGGGGTCTTCGATGGTGCACAGGTTTATTTGCGGGGTGGCCAGCAGCTTGAGGCTGGCGTAGAGCGTGCTGGTTTTGCCGGAGCCGGTGGGGCCGGTCACCAGGATGATGCCTTGGCGATGACGCAGCAGCGCCTGCCATTGCTCGCGTTGCTGTCCTTCAAGGCCGAGGCGGTCGAAGTCTTCGTGGAGTTGTTGCGGGTCGAACAGGCGCAATACCAGTTTTTCGCCAAACGGCGTCGGCAGGGTCGACAGGCGCAGCTCCACCTCGCCGCCGCTTGGCAGGCGACTTTGCAGCCGACCGTCCTGTGGCCGGCGTTTCTCCGCTACATCCATGCGCCCCAAGTGTTTGAAGCGGCTGACCAGCGCCAGTGTCACGCCTGCGGGGAACGCGTAGACGGTGTGCAGCAGGCCATCGATGCGGTAACGCAGCTGCCCCTGTTCGCGGCGGGGTTCCAGGTGGATATCGCTGGCGCGTTGTTCGATGGCGTACTGCAGCAGCCAGTCGACGATGTGCACGATATGCGCATCATCGGCGTTGGCCTCGGCCTGGCGTTTGCCCAGTTCCAGCAGGTGTTCTAGCTCCCCCAGGCTGGCCGACTGCTGGTGTTGCGCGCCCTGTACCGACTGGGCCAGGCGGAAAAACGATTGCCCCAGCTGACGAATCTGTAGCGGGCTGGCCAGCACGCGCCGGATCGGCCTGCCCAGGCTGCGGGCCAGGTCTGCCTGCCAGTCATTCTGATACGGCTGTGCGCTGGCCACCGTAACCCCGGTGGTGTCAGCGGCTACCACAAGGATGCCGTGGCGCTGGGCGAACGCCGGGGAAATCAGCCCGCTGACCTGGGCCATGTCGAGCTGCATCGGGTCGATGCGCAAAAAGGGTTGGCCGACTTTATCGGCCAACCATTGGCAGAGGCGGTCAAGGTCCAGAGGCTGGCCAGGGTGCTTGCGGTCTTCGAGGCCCGGCGCGGCGATGAGTTCCAGGGGGTGGCAGGTCGGGCGTGAGGCGGCCTGTTCGAGGACCCGTAGGGTGTCGCTGGCGTCCAGGTGCTGGTCAGTGAGCAGGGCCTGGAGCAGGCGGTTGAGGTCGAGTGCTTGATTGTCGGGGGTGTGCATGGCGGCGTCCTTGCCAGGAGGGGAGTCCTGACAAAGGCTAGCCGGGTGCAGTGGGCTTACTGCAGGCAAAGGGTTTCGGGATCTTGCGATGCCGGTAACAGGGTGGGATCAGACCACCGCCAGCTCCACGCGCGCCAGGTTCACCAGGCTCACCTCAGCCACGCACACCAGGTTGCGCAATTTTTGCGCAATCACCTCGGCGCGGTGCCAGCTAAGGCCGCCAATACCGATCTCGATAGCGAGCCAGTCATCCTGTTGGCTGACCTGCACGTGGTGCGGGGTCAAAAACTGCAAGGCAAACAGGTTGAGCACCCGGCACAGGCTGTCGGGCTCGGCTTCGGCCTGCAGGCGGTAGTGCACGGTGCTGTGGGCGTTGCTGGCGGCCCAGGCGTCGGTACGTGGCAGTGCGTTCATGCTGGTCTCCGCGAATGTGGGAGAAATTCTTGCACGTCGAGGCGGGTATTTTTTCGCTATGATTCGATCAATTGGCCGGTATGGCGGATTGGACTATTCGGGTTATCGTGATTTGGAGAATCATTTATGCACAGCGAGCTGGATGCCTATGATCGGCGCATCCTCGAATTGCTGCAGGAGGACGCTTCGCTGTCCAGCGCACAGATCGCCGAACGGGTGGGGCTTTCGCAATCGCCTTGCTGGCGGCGCATTCAGCGGCTGAAAGAGGAGGGGGTGATACGCGGGCAGGTGACCTTGCTCGACCGCAAGAAGATCGGCCTGAACACGCAGATTTTTGCAGAGGTGAAGCTCAACGCGCACGGTCGCTCCAATTTCACCGAGTTCACCGAGGCGATCCGGGGTTTCCCAGAGGTGCTGGAGTGCTACGTGCTGATGGGCTCGGTGGACTTTCTCTTGCGCATCGTCACCTCGGACATTGAAGCGTACGAACGGTTCTTCTTCGAAAAACTGTCGAATGTGCCGGGGATTCAGGAAGTGAACTCGATCGTGGCGCTTTCAGAGATCAAGTCCACGACCAGCCTGCCACTGTCGAGGTAATGGGCTGCTGTGCAGCCCATTGCACTAAACCTGTGGGAGCGGGCTTGCCCGCGAAGCAGGCGACGCCGATCAAGCCTTGAGCAGGTACTTCCAGCCGCGGCTCTGATCAACCGCACGGGCCTGCTCGATACGGGCTTCAAGCAGCTCGTCGGGCGTTTCGGACAGCGGCAGTTCAGCCAGCTCGTGCAGCTTTTTCAGGTCGCCATACAGGCGGTCCATCTGCGGTGCTTCGAGCACCTGGCGGGCATGGTGCAGCCAGGTGAGCAACTGCTCGAGGCGCGGCAGCTGTTCGGCCAGGTCTTCGGGGCGCTGGGTGTACAGCGGCAGTTTCAACGCGCGGCCTTCTTCGCCGAGCAAATGCGCCATCCAGCTGGCCAGCTGCGCCTTGCCCTGGCGTTCGCCACGGCCTTTGCGCTCGACGGTCCAGCCGCGGGCCAGCAGCCAGCGCGAGGTTTCCAGGGAGAACTGGCCCCAGCGTACGTCTTCCAGCTCTTCGGCGAATTGCTCCGGTGCGGCGCGGCGGATGTCTTCGTCATCGTTACCGGCCTGCACCAGTGGGCGCCAGTCTTCGAGCAGCGCGTCAAGGCTGGCGCGCAGCTCGCGGGTGGTGGCGCGCGGTGCGGCCTGGCCCAGGCTGGCGACCAGTGCGCGCAGTTCGGCCAGGGACTGCACCCAGTCCTGCAGCAGGCGCCAGTGGCCATTGTGGCGGTATTGCTCGGCCAGGCGCTGGCTGCTGCCGAGCAACTGCCAGGCGAGGGCGGCGAAGGCATCGTCCAGGGCCATTTCGGCGTCCAGCTCGGTCTGGGGCAGGCCCAGTTCGTAGCTTTCGGGCTCCAGCAGGCGGTAGCCCCGCTCGGCCTTGCTGATGTCGCAGGGCATCAGTGGCAGGCTAGCGGCAAGCTCCGCAGCTAACTCCAGCAGGGCTTCGGGCGCACCTTCGCGCAGTTCGAGCTCCAACTCGCAGATTTCTTCCTTGCGCTTGCCGGCGATCACGAAGCCCTGGTCCAGCGCGGCCTCGATCACGACCTTGCTCTTGCCACGGCCCCAGGCGATTTCGGCGTATTCACGGCTGAAGTCGGTGGTGAACAGCGGTTTGATGGTTTTTTTGTCGAGCGCTGCCAGTTGCTCGGGCCAGCAGGTGGCGTCGAGTTTTTTCAGGTCGAGCTTGACCTTGTCCAGGTGCCACTCGTACTCGTTGCGTTCGGACAGCCCGGCCACGCTTTGCCCGCGGCACTTCAAGGTCTGGATGATTGCATCACCATCGCGGCGCAGGCGCAGGGCGACACGGGCGGCGGAAAGCTCGCGTTCCGGGGTGTCGAAGTACTGGTTGAGCAGTTCACGGGTCTGCCAACCGGACTTGTTGCGCTTTTTCAGCAAGGGGTGCTCGCGCAGGGCGGCAAGGGTCTCGCGGCTGGCGCGGAGCTTGAGTTCGGTTTCTTTGTGCATCGCAGGCTCGAAGGAGGGGCTCGTTGGCAGAGAGTCTACAGGAGTCGGCCGCCAACGGTTTATTCCAGACGGCAGATGGTCCTATGATGGGCAACGCTTCCGAGGAGTACGGGCATGCCGTTGCCGACGCTGAAAGACCAGTTCGCCGCTTTGATTGCCGCGCCTTCGGTCAGTTGTACCCAGCCTGCGCTGGATCAGTCCAATCGCCAGGTCATCGACCTGCTGGCCGGCTGGTTGGGTGACCTGGGTTTCACGTGCGACATCCAGCAGGTCAGCCCCGGCAAGTTCAACCTGCTGGCCAGCCGTGGCACCGGCCCGGGTGGCCTGGTGCTGGCGGGGCACAGCGACACCGTGCCCTACGACGAGCAACTGTGGTCGAGCGACCCGCTGAAGCTGACCGAAATCGATGGCCGCTGGGTAGGCCTGGGCAGTTGCGACATGAAGGGCTTCTTTGCCCTGGTCATCGAGGCTGTGCTGCCGTTGCTGGAGCATGACTTCAAGCAGCCGCTGCTGATTCTCGCCACCTGCGACGAAGAAAGCTCCATGTCCGGCGCCCGTGCTCTGGCCGAGGCCGGCCAGCCGCTGGGCCGTGCCGCAGTCATCGGCGAGCCCACCGGCCTGCGGCCAATCCGCATGCACAAGGGCATCCTCATGGACCGCATCGACATCCTCGGGCGCAGCGGCCATTCATCGGACCCGACCCTGGGGCGCAGCGCCCTGGAAGCCATGCACGCGGTGATGGGCGAGCTGATGCAACTGCGCGGCCAATGGCAGCAGACCTACCGCAACCCACAGTTCACGGTGCCTACACCGACGATGAACTTCGGCTGCATCCATGGCGGTGACAACCCCAACCGCATCTGCGGCCAGTGCGCGCTGGAGTTCGACCTGCGGCCGTTGCCGGGGATGGATGTCGAGCAACTGCGGGCAGCGATCCGCCAGAAGCTGGTGCCCGTGGCGGAGCGCTTCGAGGTGCGCATCGACTATGCGCCGCTGTTCCCTGAAGTGCCCCCGTTCGAGCAGGCCGCGGACGCCGAGCTGGTACAAGTGGCCGAGCGCCTGACCGGTCACCGCGCCGAAGCGGTAGCGTTTGGCACAGAAGCGCCTTATCTTCAGCAGCTGGGCTGCCAGACCATCGTGCTAGGCCCTGGCGACATCGCCTGTGCCCATCAGCCTGGCGAGTACCTTGAAATGTCACGAATCGAGCCTACCGTGCGTCTATTACGTGACCTGATCCGGCACTATTGCCTGCACTAAACGTCCATTGAGCTTATTCGTTACTGCCTAGAGGAGACCGCGCGTGACCGCAAGCCTGTTCCGACGATGATCTTGAACGCCCCCTGTATCGCCGTTCTCCGTCCACTTATCCACAGGCCCTGTCATGCCCGACTACGTCAACTGGCTGCGTCATGCCTCCCCGTACATCAATGCCCATCGCGACTGCACCTTTGTGGTCATGCTCCCCGGTGATGGGGTGGAGCACCCTAATTTCGGCAACATCGTCCACGACCTGGTGCTGCTGCACAGCCTTGGCGTGCGGCTGGTGCTGGTGCATGGCTCGCGCCCACAGATCGAAAGCCGTCTGGCCGAGCGTGGCCTGACCCCGCATTACCACCGTGGCATGCGTATCACCGATGCGGCGACCCTGGATTGTGTGATCGACGCCGTGGGCGCCCTGCGCCTGGCCATCGAAGCACGCCTGTCGATGGACATCGCCGCCTCGCCGATGCAGGGCTCGCGCCTGCGCGTGGCGTCCGGCAACCTGGTCACTGCCCGGCCGATCGGTGTGCTCGAAGGCGTGGACTACCACCACACCGGCGAAGTGCGCCGGGTCGATCGCAAAGGCATCAGCCGCTTGCTCGACGAACGCTCCATCGTGTTGCTGTCGCCGCTGGGTTACTCGCCCACCGGTGAAATCTTCAACTTGGCCTGCGAAGATGTCGCCACCCGCGCGGCCATCGAGCTGGGTGCCGACAAGCTGCTGCTGTTCGGCGCCGAGCCGGGCCTGCTGGATGAACAGGGCAAGCTGGTGCGTGAGCTACGCCCGCAACAGGTTGCCCCGCATCTGCTGCGCCTGGGCAGTGACTACCAGGGCGAATTGTTGGATGCCGCCGCCGAGGCCTGCAAGGGGGGTGTGGCGCGTAGCCATATTGTCAGTTATGCCGAAGACGGCGCGCTGCTGACCGAGCTGTTCACCCGTGGTGGTGGCGGCACGCTGGTGTCCCAGGAGCAGTTCGAAGTGGTGCGTGAGGCGACCATTGAAGACGTTGGTGGCCTGTTGGAGCTGATCAGCCCGTTGGAAGAGCAGGGCATCCTGGTGCGCCGTTCGCGTGAGGTGCTGGAGCGGGAGATCGAGCAGTTCAGTGTGGTCGAGCGCGAGGGCATGATCATCGCGTGTGCGGCGTTGTACCCGATTGCCGATTCCGAGGCGGGCGAGCTGGCGTGCCTGGCGGTGAACCCGGAGTACCGGCATGGCGGGCGGGGTGATGAGTTGCTCGAGCGCATCGAGAGCCGCGCGCGGCAGATGGGGTTGAATACGCTGTTCGTGCTGACTACGCGCACCGCGCACTGGTTCCGCGAGCGTGGCTTTGCGCCCAGTGGCGTGGAGCGGATGCCGGCGGCGCGGGCATCGCTGTACAACTACCAGCGTAATTCGAAGATTTTCGAGAAATCGCTGTAAACCTGTAGCGGCCTCTTCGCGGGCAAGCCCGCTCCCACAGGAAACTCACAAGGCTTGAAGCTTGTGGAATACCTGTGGGAGCGGGCTTGCCCGCGAAGCAGGCGACGTGGTCTCGAATAAAAACGCCGCCCTGATGGGCGGCGTTTTCATTTACACCGTGTGCAGATACCAGTTGTACTCAAGGTCGGAGATCGAATGCTCGAACTCCTCCAGCTCGCTCTCCTTGCACGCGACAAAGATGTCGATGTACTTCGGATCGATGTACTTGTTGAGGATCTCGCTGTCGTCCAGCTCGCGCAGAGCATCGCGCAGGTTGTTCGGCAGGCTCTGCTCCAGCTGCTCGTACGAGTTGCCTTCGATCGGCGCGCCTGGCTCGACCTTGTTGGTCAGGCCGTGGTGCACGCCGGCCAGCACGGCCGCCATCATCAGGTACGGGTTGGCATCGGCACCGGCAACCCGGTGCTCGAGGCGCACGGCATCGGCAGAGCCGGTCGGCACACGCAGCGCCACGGTGCGGTTGTCCAGGCCCCAGCTCGGCGCATTTGGCACATAGAACTGCGCGCCAAAGCGACGGTACGAGTTGACGTTCGGGCAGAGGAACGCCATGGACGCGGGCAGGGTCTCGAGCACACCGCCGACAGCGTGACGTAACGCGGCGTTCTGCTCGGGATCCTCGCTGGTGAAGATGTTGTTACCTTCTTTGTCCAGCACGGAAATGTGAACGTGCAGGCCGTTGCCTGCCTGGCCCGGGTAGGGCTTGGCCATGAAGGTGGTGTCCATTTCATGGTCGTAGGCGATGTTCTTGATCAAGCGCTTGAGCAGCACCGCGTAGTCACAGGCCTTGAGCGGGTCGGCGACGTGGTGCAGGTTGACTTCGAACTGCGCCGGGGCGCTTTCCTTGACGATGGCGTCAGCTGGAATGCCCTGCTCTTTGGCACCTTCGAGGATGTCCTGCAGGCAGTCGGCGTATTCGTCGAGGTCGTCGATCAGGTACACCTGGGTCGACTGTGGGCGCTTGCCCGAGATCGGCGAGCGGGGCGGTTGTGGGCGGCCATTCACGTTCTCCTGGTCGATCAGGTAGAACTCCAGCTCGAACGCGGCGCAGATGGTCAGGCCCAGGTCGTCGAACTTGCTGACAACCTGACGCAACACTTCACGGGGGTCGGCGAAGAAAGGCTCGCCTTCGATCTCGTGCATGGTCATGAGCAGCTGTGCAGTGGGGCGTTTTTGCCACGGCTCGTTGCACAGCGTGTCGGGGATCGGATAGCAAATGCGGTCGGCGTCGCCGATGTCCAGGCCAAGGCCGGTGCTTTCGACGGTGGAACCGTTGATATCCAGGGCGAAAAGGGAGGCCGGCAGGTTGATGCCTTTCTCGTAAACCTTGTGGAGGCTGGTGCGCTCTATGCGCTTGCCGCGCACCACACCATTCATATCTGCAATCAGAAGGTCAACGTAGAGAACCTCAGGATGTTCCTTAAGGAACGCGTTCGCTTCGTTAAGCTGAACGGCACGCGGGGGTACCGACATGATGCAACACCTTTGTTGTTAAAAATATCAATCAAGGGGGGCTTGCAGGACCAGTCAATCGAAAACCCATACTGATGTCAAGCCAACCCCATGATGCCCTGAAATGGCACATCTACGGCAGATTTGCTGCATATCGGGGCGTGCCATTATCCGCTATTTACCGCGTGAAGGGCTATCTCAAGCTTGCCGTGTTTTATTTTTTACGGAGGTGTTGTGTAAAAAAATGAACAAGGCTAAGCTCGGTCACAACCCAAAACACAATAATACGAGGGTCATATGGTCCGCTTGTCGCGACCTGAAAGCGCTGCCTGCGCAGTGCAGTCGGGTATCCCTGTCGTTCATGCACGCATCGTCAACGGTGTGGCCGCCCTGGCCGCAATAATTGACGTTTGGCGCACCCGGACCCTCCCTCGTAGCGGCTTTACGCCCTTCGATTCGTCTTCCTGCCCTTCAAACTCATTACGGACACGCTTGTTTTCAGTGTATCCACTGTGCTCCTGCGTGGGGGTTTTTGCTTTAGCAATCTTCTCCATCCAGAATCAATGCGCGGACCACCTTACCTCCTGAGGTATTTATGAGTAACAACCTCGACCAGCTCACCGATTGGTTGAAAGAGCACAAGATCACCGAAGTCGAATGCATGATCAGTGACCTGACCGGCATCACGCGGGGCAAGATCTCGCCGACCAACAAGTTCATCGCCGAAAAAGGCATGCGCCTGCCCGAGAGCGTGCTGCTGCAGACCGTCACGGGCGACTACGTCGACGACGACATCTATTACGAACTGCTCGACCCGGCCGACATCGACATGATCTGCCGCCCCGACGAAGACGCCGTGTTCCTGGTGCCCTGGGCCATCGAGCCGACGGCGCAGGTGATCCACGACACCTACGACAAGAAGGGCAACCCGGTCGAACTGTCGCCGCGCAACGTGTTGAAGAAAGTGCTCAAGCTCTACACCGACAAAGGCTGGCAGCCGATCGTCGCGCCAGAGATGGAGTTCTACCTGACCAAGCGTAGCGAAGACCCGGACTTCCCGCTGCAGCCGCCGGTAGGCCGCTCGGGCCGCCCGGAAACCGGGCGGCAGTCGTTCTCGATCGAGGCCGCCAACGAATTCGACCCGCTGTTCGAGGACGTCTATGACTGGTGCGAACTGCAACAGCTGGACCTCGACACGCTGATCCACGAAGACGGCACGGCGCAGATGGAGATCAACTTCCGTCACGGCAACGCGCTGCACCTGGCCGACCAGATTTTGGTGTTCAAGCGCACCATGCGCGAGGCCGCGCTCAAGCACAACGTGGCCGCGACATTCATGGCCAAGCCCATGACCGGCGAGCCGGGCAGTGCCATGCACCTGCACCAGAGCGTGATCGACGTGGCCACCGGCAAGAACATCTTCAGCAACGAAGACGGCAGCATGAGCGAGCTGTTCCTGCACCACATCGGTGGCCTGCAGAAGTTCATCCCTGAGGCGCTGCCGCTGTTCGCCCCCAACGTCAACTCGTTCCGCCGCTTCCTGCCCGACACCTCGGCGCCAGTAAACGTCGAATGGGGCGAGGAGAACCGCACCGTCGGCCTGCGCGTGCCGGATGCCGGCCCACAAAACCGCCGGGTCGAGAACCGCCTGCCGGGCGCCGATGCCAACCCTTACCTGGCCATCGCCGCCAGCCTGCTGTGCGGCTACATCGGCATGGTCGAAGGCATCGAGGCCAGCGCGCCGGTGCAGGGCCGCGGTTATGAGCGCCGCAACCTGCGCCTGCCGCTGACCATTGAAGACGCCCTGGAACGCATGGAAATCAGCCGCGCGCTGGTCCAGTACCTGGGCAAGAAGTTCATCACCGGCTACGTCGCCACCAAACGCGCCGAGCACGAAAACTTCAAACGCGTCATCAGTTCCTGGGAGCGTGAGTTCCTGCTGTTTGCTGTCTGATCAACCCTGGTGCCGCAGGAGCGCGGCTGTCGGATAACGGAGAAGCACATGAGCGTCAAAAACCCGCAAACCCGTGAATGGCAAACCCTGAGCGGCGAGCACCACCTCGCACCCTTCAGCGACTACAAACAGCTGAAGGCGAAGGGGCCGCGCATCATCACCAAGGCCCAGGGCGTGCATTTGTGGGACAGCGAGGGGAACAAGATCCTCGACGGCATGGCCGGCTTGTGGTGCGTGGCCGTCGGTTACGGTCGTGAAGAGCTGGTGCAGGCTGCCGAAAAGCAGATGCGCGAGCTGCCGTACTACAACCTGTTCTTCCAGACCGCTCACCCGCCAGCACTGGAGCTGGCCAAGGCGATCACCGACGTCGCGCCCGACGGCATGACCCATGTGTTCTTCACCGGCTCCGGCTCCGAAGGTAACGACACCGTGCTGCGCATGGTCCGTCACTACTGGGCGCTCAAGGGTAAACCGCACAAGCAGACCATCATCGGCCGCATCAACGGCTACCACGGCTCCACCTTCGCCGGTGCGTGCCTGGGTGGCATGAGTGGCATGCACGAGCAGGGCGGCCTGCCGATCCCGGGCATCGTGCACATCCCGCAGCCGTACTGGTTCGGCGAGGGCGGCGACATGAGCCCAGACGAATTCGGTGTGTGGGCTGCCGAGCAACTGGAGAAGAAAATCCTCGAAGTTGGCGAAGACAATGTCGCCGCCTTCATCGCCGAGCCGATCCAGGGCGCCGGCGGGGTGATCATTCCGCCAGAAACCTACTGGCCGAAGATCAAAGAGATCCTCGCCAAGTACGACATCCTGTTCGTGGCCGACGAAGTCATCTGCGGTTTCGGCCGCACCGGCGAGTGGTTCGGCTCCGACTACTACGACCTCAAGCCAGACCTGATGACCATCGCCAAGGGCCTGACCTCCGGTTACATCCCCATGGGCGGTGTGATCGTGCGTGACACCGTGGCCAAGGTGATCAGCGAAGGCGGCGACTTCAACCACGGCTTCACCTATTCCGGGCACCCGGTCGCGGCCGCGGTGGGCCTGGAAAACCTGCGCATTCTGCGCGACGAGCACATCGTCGAGCAGGCGCGCACGGAAGCGGCACCGTATTTGCAAAAGCGTTTGCGTGAGCTGCAAGACCACCCGCTGGTGGGTGAGGTACGCGGCCTGGGCCTGCTCGGCGCAATCGAGCTGGTCAAGGACAAAGCGACCCGCAGCCGTTACGAAGGCAAAGGCGTGGGCATGATCTGCCGCAACTTCTGCTTCGAGAACGGCCTGATCATGCGTGCGGTGGGTGACACCATGATCATCGCGCCGCCACTGGTGATCAGCCATGCAGAGATCGACGAGCTGGTGGAAAAGGCGCGTAAGTGCCTCGACCTGACCCTCGAAGCGATCAGATGAGCACCTGCTAGGCTAGCGTTGTGACATTAGTTGGTTACAAGGGGCTGCTTTCCTTGAAACAGCGCCTTGTAACTTGCCAGACTAGCGGCTGTTTCAGTCGCCCGACGCGTGTACTACGGGACCTGGCAGCTGAACGGATGGCTAATCAAAAAAAATCTGGAGCATGACGCATGAAGAAAATGGGCAAGACGTTGCTGGCCGCCGCCCTGATGGGTGCCATGGCGACCGCTGTTCAGGCTGAAGACAAGGTATTGAACGTCTACAACTGGTCGGATTACATCGCTCCGGACACCATCGCCAAGTTCGAGAAGCAGTCTGGCATCAAGGTCAAGTACGACGTATTCGACAGCAACGAAACCCTCGAAGCCAAACTGCTGGCGGGCAAGTCGGGCTATGACATCGTCGTGCCGTCCAACAACTTCCTGGCCAAGCAGATCAAGGCTGGCGTGTACGAGGAACTGGACCGTTCCAAACTGCCGAACTGGAAGAACCTCGACCCCGACCTGCTCAAGGCCGTTGGCGATGCCAGCGACAAGGACAACAAGCACGCCTTCCCGTACATGTGGGGCTCCATCGGCATTGGCTACAACCCAGAGAAAGTCAAGGCCGCGCTGGGCGTGGACAAGATCGATTCGTGGGACGTGGTGTTCAAGCCTGAGAACATCGCCAAGCTCAAGAGCTGCGGCGTAAGCTTCCTCGACGCCCCGACCGAAATGCTGCCGGCCGCGCTGCACTACCTCGGCCTGCCAAGCAATAGCACCAAGAAGGAAGACCTGAAGGCCGCTGAGGACCTGTTCCTCAAAATCCGTCCTTCGATCACCTACTTCCACTCGTCCAAGTACATCGGCGACATGGCCAACGGCGACATCTGCGTGGCCGTCGGTTACTCGGGTGACCTGGAGCAGTCCAAGGCCCGCGCCCACGAAGCCGGCGACAAGGTCAAAGTGGACTACGTCATTCCCAAAGAAGGTGCCGGTACCTTCTACGACATGGTCGCCATCCCGAAAGATGCCGAGCATAAAGACGCTGCCTACCAGTTCATGGACTTCCTGATGCAGCCAGAAATCATGGCTGAAATCACCAACGCCGTGCGCTTCCCGAACGGCAACGCTGCTGCCACCCCGTTCGTGGACAAGGACATCACCAGCGACCCGAGCATCTACCCGCCTGCCGAAGTGAAGAAGCAGCTGTACGCGATTGCTGCGCCTGACGCTTCTGTGCAGCGTGTGATTACCCGCAGCTGGACCAAGATCAAGTCGGGCAAGTAAGCCTGATGCGAGGCCCTCTGGGCCGGGGTTGCCCGGCCCAGAGGCGGTGAAAGGCAATTGATGATTGCGGCATCGAAGCTGCGAAGGTAAGTTGCGCGCCGGTTTTGCGTGTGCGGCCCTATTGCCGCTACCCATGCACTGATTGTGAGGACCACCCACTTGTCTATTTCTGTATTACGCAAGGCCTTGATGGCTGGAGCGGGCCTGACGCTGGCATGCAGCGTCCAAGCGGCGCCTACGGTGCATTTCTACAACTGGTCCGACTATATCGGCCCGACCACACTCGCGGACTTCGAGAAGGCAACGGGTATCAAGCCCGTGCAGGATGTTTTCGATTCCAACGAAACCCTGGAAGGCAAGCTGCTGGCCGGCAACACCGGCTATGACGTGGTGGTGCCGTCCAACCATTTCCTGGGCAAGCAGATCAAGGCGGGCGCGTTCCAAAAGCTCGACAAGGGCCTGCTGCCCAATTATTCCAACCTGGATCCGGCCCTGATGAAGCGCCTGGAAAAGAACGATCCGGGCAACCAGTACGCCGTGCCTTACCTGTGGGGCACCAACGGCATTGGTTACAACGTTGAAAAGGTCAAGGCCGCGCTGGGCGTCGACACCATCGACTCCTGGGCCGTGCTGTTCGAACCCGAGAACATGAAGAAGCTCTCCAAGTGCGGCGTGGCCTTCCTCGACTCGGCGGACGAAATGCTCCCGGCGGTGCTCAACTACATGGGGCTGGACCCCAACAGCAGCAACCCCAAGGACTATCAGGCTGCCGAGCAGAAGTTGCTGGCGGTACGCCCGTACGTGACCTACTTCCACTCGTCCAAGTACATCACCGACCTTGCCAACGGCGACATCTGCGTCGCGGCGGGCTTCTCTGGCGATATCTTCCAGGCCAAGGCCCGTGCGGAAGAAGCCAAAAAGGGCGTGAACCTGGCGTATGCGATTCCCAAGGAAGGCGGCAACCTCTGGTTCGACGTGCTGGCGATCCCCAAGGACGCCAAGAACGTCAAAGAGGCCCATGCCTTCATCAACTATTTGCTGAAACCTGAGGTTATCGCCCAGGTCAGTGATTACGTCGGTTACGCCAACCCGAACCCCAAGGCTGGCGACCTGATGGACCAGGCCGTGAGGACTGACGCCGCGGTGTACCCACCGCAGGAAGTGCTGGACAAGATGTTCGTCAACAGTGAGTTGCCGCCCAAGGTGCAACGTTTGATGACCCGTAGCTGGACCAAGGTCAAGTCGGGCAAGTAACCATCCAGGCCCGCCGCAGCCCCCTGCAGAACAGGTTGCGCGGGTACACAAATCTTGTTGGGAGTTTCACTCATGGCAGTTGCCTCCGGTGCCTATAAGAAAGCCCTCGAGGGTGGCCAGCAACCCAAGCAGGTGCTGGTCAAAATCGACCGGGTCACGAAAAAGTTCGACGAAACGGTAGCGGTGGACGATGTGTCCCTGGAAATCCGCAAGGGCGAGATCTTCGCCCTGCTGGGTGGCTCCGGCTCCGGCAAATCGACCTTGCTGCGTATGCTGGCCGGTTTCGAGCGTCCGACCGAAGGGCGGATCATGCTCGATGGCGTCGACATCACCGACATGCCGCCCTATGAGCGGCCGATCAACATGATGTTCCAGTCCTACGCGCTGTTCCCGCACATGACCGTGGCGCAGAACATCGCCTTCGGCCTGCAGCAGGACAAGCTGCCCAAGGCCGACATCGACGCCCGTGTGGCCGAGATGCTCAAGCTGGTGCACATGACCCAGTACGCCAAGCGCAAGCCCCACCAGCTTTCGGGTGGCCAGCGTCAGCGTGTGGCCCTGGCCCGCTCGCTGGCCAAACGCCCGAAACTGCTGTTGCTTGATGAGCCAATGGGCGCTCTGGACAAAAAGCTGCGTTCGCAAATGCAGCTTGAACTGGTGGAAATCATTGAGCGCGTGGGTGTGACCTGCGTGATGGTGACCCACGACCAGGAAGAGGCCATGACCATGGCCCAGCGCATCGCCATCATGCACCTGGGCTGGATCGCCCAGATCGGCTCGCCGGTGGATATCTACGAGACGCCGACCAGCCGCCTGGTGTGCGAGTTCATCGGCAACGTCAACCTGTTCGAGGGTGAAGTGGTCGACGACGCCGAAGGCCACGCGATCATTGCCAGCCCAGAACTTGAGCGCAAGATCTACGTCGGCCACGGCATCACCACCTCGGTCGAAGACAAGCACATCACCTACGCGCTGCGCCCGGAGAAAATGCTGGTCACCACCCAACAGCCGACCTGCGAGCACAACTGGTCGCGCGGCAAGGTCCACGACATCGCCTACCTGGGCGGCCACTCGGTGTTCTACGTCGAGCTGCCGAGCGGCAAGGTAGTGCAGTCGTTCGTCGCCAACGCCGAGCGCCAGGGCACCCGTCCGACCTGGGGCGATGAAGTGTACGTGTGGTGGGAAGACGACAGCGGCGTGGTACTGCGGTCATGAAACTGCGCAAGCTCAAGCGAGCCTTCCAGCGCTTGACCCCGGAGGGGCGGCACCTGGTGATCGGCGTGCCGTTCATCTGGCTGTTCCTGTTCTTCATGCTGCCGTTCTTCATCGTGTTGAAGATCAGCTTCGCCGAAGCCGACGTGGCGATCCCGCCGTATACCGAGATCTACAGCTACGTCGAAGACAAGATCCAGCTGGTGCTCAACCTGGCCAACTACGGCCTGTTGACCGAAGACGAGCTGTACATCTCGGCCTACCTGGGTTCGTTGAAGATGGCCTTCTTCAGCACCCTGTTGTGCCTGTTGATCGGCTACCCGATGGCCTATTCCATCGCCAACGCCCGCAAAGAGTCGCAGACCGTTCTGCTGCTGCTGATCATGATGCCGACCTGGACGGCGATCCTGATCCGCGTCTACGCCTGGATGGGCATCCTCAGCAACAACGGGCTGCTTAACAGCTTCCTGATGTGGCTGGGGCTGATCGACCAGCCATTGCAGATCCTCAATACCAACCTGGCGGTGTACATCGGCGTGGTCTATTCGTACCTGCCGTTCATGATCCTGCCGCTCTATGCCAACCTGGTGAAGCACGACCCGAGCCTGTTGGAAGCCGCATCGGACCTGGGTTCGAGCACCTTCAACAGCTTCTGGAAGATCACCGTGCCGCTGTCGAAAAACGGCATAATCGCCGGCTGCATGCTGGTGTTTATCCCGGTGGTGGGTGAGTTCGTGATCCCAGAACTGCTGGGCGGCCCGGAAACGCTAATGATCGGTAAGGTGCTGTGGCAAGAGTTCTTCAACAACCGTGACTGGCCGGTGGCGTCCGCGCTGGCGGTGGTGATGCTGGCGATCCTGATCGTGCCGATCCTGCTGTTCAACCGCAGCCAGGCCAAAGAAATGGAGGGCAGGGCATGAAGCGCTTCAGTTTTTCCAAGCTGATGCTGGTGCTCGGCTTGCTGTTCATCTACCTGCCGATGCTGATCCTGGTGATCTACTCGTTCAACGCCTCCAAGCTGGTGACGGTGTGGGGTGGCTGGTCGGTCAAGTGGTACGTCGGCCTGCTCGATAACACCCAGTTGATGGGGTCGGTGATGCGCTCGCTGGAAATCGCCTGCTACACGGCGGTGGCCGCGGTGGCGCTGGGTACCCTGGCGGCCTTCGTGCTGACCCGGGTCACCCGCTTCAAGGGCCGCACGCTGTTCGGTGGCCTGGTCACCGCCCCGCTGGTGATGCCCGAAGTGATCACCGGTCTGTCGCTGTTGCTGCTGTTCGTGGCCATGGCACAGATGATCGGCTGGCCGCAGGAGCGTGGCATCGTCACCATCTGGATCGCCCACACCACGTTCTGTGCGGCGTACGTGGCGGTGGTGGTGTCGGCGCGCTTGCGTGAGCTGGACCTGTCGATCGAGGAAGCGGCGATGGACCTGGGTGCCAAGCCGTGGAAGGTGTTCTTCCTGATCACCATCCCGATGATCGCGCCATCGCTGGCGGCGGGCGGCATGATGTCGTTTGCCCTGTCGCTGGATGACCTGGTACTGGCCAGCTTCGTGTCCGGGCCAGGCTCGACCACCTTGCCGATGGAAGTGTTCTCGGCGGTGCGCCTGGGTGTGAAGCCTGAGATCAACGCGGTAGCCAGCCTGATCCTACTGTCGGTGTCGTTGGTGACCTTCATGGTCTGGTACTTCAGCCGCCGCGCTGAAGAGCACCGTCGCAAGGCGATCCAGCAGGCCATCGAAGAAGGGGCCGCGGCGAATGTGTCGCAGCCGCAGGTCAAGCGCCCGACGGCAGCTGCTGCGTCGGCCTGACCCAGCCTGGGGCCGCTTCGCGGCCCTTCGCGGGGCAAGCCCGCTCCCACAGGGATATCCACAAGCCTGAGGCCTGTGGTGTACCTGTGGGAGCGGGCTTGCCCGCGAATGTTTCAACGCGAATTCAAAGCCATACAGCATCCCAGTGGGGATACTCCCTGACACTATTGACCAGCCCCGCTCGCAGGGGATTGGCAACAATGTACCGGGCGACATGCACCACACTCTCTTCTCGCCGCAGTGCATGGTCCTGATAGCCCGCCTGCCATATCGGCTTATGCCTTACGCCTGCTCTGCGCAGCGCTATCCCTGTACGGGATTTGAACCTGCGCATCAGCGTACTCAGGGTCACTTCTTTCAACTCGATCAACCAATGAAGGTGGTCTGGCATCACCACCCAGGCTAGAGACCGGCAGTCCTGATCATGATCTGAGAGGCGTAGTTGCCTCACCACCAGGCGTGCAAGATGGAAGTCGCGAAACAGCGGTATGCGCTGGTGCGTAATGGTCGTCAGCAGGTAGGGCCTGCCGGGTTCTGAAAAGCGGCCCCGGCGGAGCAGGTTGGACTGAGCTGGGCACATTGGGATCTTCCTTGATGACTGAATCCCTTTGAAACATAGCGGTTGAAGCGCAATTGCCGGGTGGCTGATGGTTTCTGGATATGGCAGGAGTGGTTCTGTCTCTTTACTGGCCTCTTCGCGGGCAAGCCCGCTCCCACAGGGATATCCTCAAGCTTGAGGTCTGTGGTGTACCTGTGGGAGCGGGCTTGCCCGCGAAGAGGCCAGTAAATCCTCCCTCAATCCGGCCAATGCCAAGCCGGTTCATCCAGCATCCCCTGCCCAACGATCATCGTCTGGCCCAGCACTTTCTCCAGCCGAATCGCATTGCACCCCTCATCCTCTTCCAACGCTGCCACCAACCGTGGCGCATGCGATACCACCCACACCTGGCACTGCTGCGAAGCCCGCCGAATCAGCCGCGCCAGCGCTGGCAGCAAATCTGGATGCAAACTGGTCTCCGGTTCGTTGAGCACCATCATGCTCGGCGGCCTGGGCGTCAGCAGTGCCGCCACCAGCAGCAGGTAGCGCAAGGTGCCATCGGACAGTTCTGCGGCAGTCAACGGCCGCAACAGCCCCGCTTGCTGAAAACGCAGGCTGAACAGGCCACCGGGTGTCGCATCGATGCCCACTTGCGAGCCGGGAAAGGCGTCGCTGATCGCTGCCTGCAGCGCTTCGAAATCGCCGATCTCCTGGATGGTCTGCAACGCCGCCGCCAGGTCACGGCCGTCGTGGTGCAGCACCGGCGTGCGGGTGCCGAGGCGCGAATGGCGTGCCGGCGCTTCGGGGTCGGTACGGAAATGATCATAGAAGCGCCAGCTGCGGATCTGCTCGCGCAGGTGCAGCACTTCAGGTGAGCCTTGCACGCTACCAACCTGGTCAAACAGGCTGTCGAACTCGGTCAAGTGCTGGCTCATGACCTGCCACTGGCGCCCCTCCCGGGCGCGCACCATGGCCGCGCTGCGCTCCACCAGCAGGCTGGCAGGGCGGCATACGGGGCCGGCCCAGATTGCTTCATGCTTGATCTGTGGGTCCAGGGAAAACATCGACCGGCTCGGCTCAGGTAGCCCCAGGCCGATGGCATAACCAAAGTCTTCGTCGGTAAAGCCCATTTTCAGGCGCCTCACCTGCTGGCGCGGCCCGCCTTGCACCGGTACCTCGCCCTTGAGCATGCGCCGGCTGATTTTTTCAGGCCCGGCATGGAACGTCGACTCCAACCCACCCTCGGCGGCCAAGGCATTGACCACCCCACCGCGCGCCGTCTCGGCGAGCAAGCGCAGGGCCTTGTACAGGTTGGACTTGCCGCTGCCATTGGCACCGGTAATCACGTTGAGCCGGCCCAGCGGCATGACCAGCTGGTTGATCGAACGGTAGTTGGCGATGGCCAGGGTCGTGAGCATGGGGCGCTTCCGTGTGCGGGCGAACAGGCAGTATCGCCGTTTGCTAAACCCTGAACTACGCTAACAGTCGCATTCCTCGAACCATTTTGCGCGCAAGCAAGGAGCCCGCATGACGTTGAGGCGTCTTCAGTCGGCCGTTTGCCTAGGGTTGCTGTTTATGTTGTCGGGGTGCGAGAAGGAAGTCTCGAGCCCGGAACTGCCCAGGGTTGGCGTGTTGCAAGTACAACCCACCGATTTCGCGGCCAGGGTCACTCTGACCGGCGACGTGCAGGCGCGGGTGCAAACCGATTTGTCGTTCCGTGTGGGCGGCAAGATCATCTCGCGCAGCGTCGATGTGGGCGATCACGTCAAGGCCAACCAGGTGCTGGCACGGCTGGACCCGAAAGACCTGCAGAACAACGTCGATTCGGCCAAGGCAGAAGTGTTCGCCGCCCAGGCGCGCGTGACGCAGACGGCTGCGGCCTTCGTGCGTCAGCAAAAACTCTTACCCAAGGGCTACACCAGCCAGAGCGAGTACGACTCCGCCGAAGCCGCGCTGCGCAGCAACCAGAGCGCGCTCAAAGCCGCGCAGGCGCAGTTGGCCAACGCCAATGAACAGTTGAGCTACACCGCGCTGGTGTCCGAGGCCGCCGGCGTGATCACCGAGCGCCAGGCCGAAGTCGGGCAAGTGGTGCAGGCGACCATGCCGATCTTCGGCTTGGCCGCCGATGGCGACCGCGATGCGGTGTTCAACGTCTATGAATCGTTGCTGGTGGCGCCGCCAAGCGATGCCGGGGTGATCGTGAAGCTGCTCGATGACCCCAAGGTGCAGGCGCAAGGGTTTGTTCGCGAAGTGACGCCGACTGTTTCGGCCCAAAGTGGCACGGTGCAGGTCAAGGTCGGCCTGCGTGACGTGCCGCCCGGCATGCAGTTGGGCTCGCCAGTAACGGCCACTGCCAATACCCAAGGGCGCTCCAGCATCGAGCTGCCCTGGTCGGCCTTGACCAAGGCCCTGCATGAGCCCGCCGTATGGGTCGTGGGTGAGGGTGACAAGGTCGAACTGCGCAAGGTTGACGTCGCGCGCTACCTCACCGGCAAGGTCGTGGTCGCCAGCGGCATCAAAGGCGGCGAAATCGTCGTCGTCAATGGCGGGCAGTTGCTGCACCCGGGCATGCAGGTGGAAAAAATCGATCAGAAGGCCGGGGGGGATGCGCCATGAAGCGTTTGCTGCTGATGCTCCCGGTCGGGCTGCTGCTCGTTGCCTGCAGCAGTGAAGAGAAGGTCGTAGAGCCTGTACGGCCGGTGCTTTCGATGAAGGTCGAGCCGCAGGTGCAAGCGCAACTCGGGCGCTTTGCAGGCAGCATTCAGGCGCGCTTCGAGAGCACCTTGGGCTTTCGCGTGTCCGGGCGTATCGCGCGGCGCTGGCTCGATGTGGGCGCCCAGGTAAAGCCAGGCGACACGTTGGCCACCCTCGACCCCACCGACCAGCAGAACCAGTTGCGCGCCGCTGAAGGCGATCTGGCCAAGGTTCAGGCGCAATGGATAAACGCCCAGGCCGACGCGCGCCGCCAGCAGCAGCTGTACGACCGCGGTGTCGGCGCCCAGGCCCAGTTGGACATTGCCCAGACCAACCTGAAAACCACCGGTGCGGCGCTGGAGCAGGCACGCTCGGCGCTTAGCCAAGCGCGTGACCAACTCGACTACAGCACCCTGCGCACCGACCACGCGGCAGTGATCACTGCCTGGCAGGCCGAAGCCGGGCAAACGGTAACGGCGGGCCAGGCGGTCGTCACCCTGGCCCGGCCAGACGTTAAGGAAGCTGTTATCGACCTGCCGATCGGCCTGGCCGAGCAACTCGACAAGGGCCTCACCTTCACCGTGGCCTCGCAGCTCGACCCAAGCATCAACACCACGGCCTCGTTGCGCGAGCTGGAGCCGCAAGCTGACGCCACCACGCGCACCCGGCGCGCACGCCTGACCCTGGCCAGCACGCCAGCGGCCTTCCACCTTGGCACCGCGATCAGCGTGAGCCTGAGCTCGGCGGTCACGCCGCGCAGTGAACTGCCACTGAGCGCCTTGCTCGAACGCGACGGCAAGACCCAGGTGTGGGTGATCGACACGCAGCAGAAAACCGTGGCGACCCGGGATGTGGCCTTGATCGACCGCACCAGCGAGCACATCGTCCTCGCCTCCGGGGTACAGCCAGGCGAGCGCGTGGTGACTGCCGGCGTTAACAGCCTCAAGCCTGGCCAGAAGGTCACCTTCGACGAGGATGCGCAATGAAAGGAAGCTTCAACCTGTCCGAATGGGCACTCAAGCATCAATCGTTCGTCTGGTACCTGATGTTCGTCGGCTTGCTGATGGGGATCTTCTCGTACTTCAACCTTGGCCGTGAAGAAGACCCGTCGTTCACCATCAAGACCATGGTCATCCAGACCCGCTGGCCCGGTGCAACCCAGGACGAGACGCTGTACCAGGTCACCGACCGCATCGAGAAGAAGCTCGAAGAGCTGGACTCGCTCGACTACACCAAAAGCTACACCCGCCCTGGCGAGTCCACTGTCTACGTCTATTTGCGCGACACCACCAAGGCCAAGGACATCCCGGACATCTGGTACCAGGTGCGCAAGAAGATCCAGGACATCCGCGGCCAGTTCCCCGAGGGCATCCAAGGCCCGGCGTTCAACGACGAATTCGGTGATGTATTCGGTTCGATCTACGCCTTTACCTCCGATGGCCTGACCTTGCGGCAACTGCGTGACTACGTGGAACAGGCCCGTGCTGAAGTGCGCGAAGTGCCCAACATCGGCAAGATCGAGTTGGTCGGCACCCAAGATGAAGTGCTGTACCTGAACTTCTCCACCCGCAAACTGGCGGCCCTGGGCATTGACCAGCGTCAGGTCATGCAGGCGTTGCAATCGCAGAACGCGGTAACGCCGGCAGGGGTGATCGAAGCGGGGCCTGAGCGTATTTCGGTACGCACCACCGGGCAGTTCGCGTCGGAAAAGGACCTGGAAACCGTCAACCTGAGGATCAACGACCGCTTCTTCCGCCTTGCCGACATTGCCGATATCGAGCGCGGCTACGTCGACCCGCCATCACCGATGTTCCGCTACAACGGCCAGACCGCCATTGGCCTTGCCATCGGTATGAAGGCGGGCGGTAACATCCAGGTGTTCGGCGCTGCGCTGAAGAAGAAAATGGACAGCGTGATCACCGACCTGCCGGTGGGGGTGGGGGTGCACACCGTGTCCGACCAGGCGGTGGTGGTCAAACAAGCCGTGGGCGGCTTTACCAGTGCGCTGTTCGAGGCGGTGGTGATCGTGCTGGCGGTGAGCTTCGTCAGCCTCGGCGTGCGTGCCGGGCTGGTGGTGGCCTGCTCGATCCCGCTGGTACTGGCCATGGTCTTCGTGTTCATGGAGTACAGCGGCATCACCATGCAACGGATCTCGCTGGGCGCCTTGATCATCGCCCTGGGCCTGTTGGTGGACGATGCGATGATCACCGTGGAGGTGATGGTCACGCGCCTGGAAATGGGCGAGAGCAAGGAGCACGCCGCGACCTTCGCCTACACCTCGACGGCGTTCCCGATGCTGACCGGTACCCTGGTGACCGTGGCCGGCTTCGTGCCGATCGGGCTCAACGCCAGCTCGGCAGGCGAGTATACCTACACCCTGTTTGCGGTGATCGCCGTGGCGCTGATCGTGTCGTGGGTGGTGGCGGTGTTCTTCGCCCCGGTGCTGGGCGTGCATATTCTCAGCAGCAAGGTCAAACCGCACGAGGCCGAGCCTGGGCGAATCGGCAAGGCATTCGAGGGCGGCCTGCTGTGGTGCATGCGCAATCGCTGGCTGACCATCATCGGCACGGTGTTGCTGTTCGCGCTGGCGATTTTCTGCGAGCGGTTCGTGCAGAACCAGTTCTTCCCTTCATCCGACCGGCCAGAAATTCTCGTCGACCTCAACCTGCCGCAGAACGCCTCCATCGAGGAGACGCGCAAGGTGGTTGACCGGCTGGAGGCCAGGATCAAGGACGACCCCGACCTGGTGCGCTGGAGTACATACATCGGCCAGGGCGCGATCCGCTTCTACCTGCCCCTCGACCAGCAGTTGCAGAACCCGTACTACGCCCAGCTGGTGATCGTCAGCAAAGGCTTCGAAGAACGTCAGGGCATGATGGATCGCTTGCAGAAACTGCTGCGTGAAGAGTTCGTCGGTATCGGCACCAACGTGCAATCGCTGGAGATGGGCCCGCCCGTGGGGCGGCCGATCCAGTACCGGGTCAGCGGCCAGGACATCGACCAGGTGCGCAAGCACGCCATCGAGCTGGCCACGTTGCTCGACGCCAACGAGCACATCGGCGAGATGATCTACGACTGGAACGAGCCGGGTAAGGTGCTGCGTATCGAGATTGCCCAGGACAAGGCGCGCCAGCTGGGGTTGTCGTCCGAAGATGTGGCCAACGTGATGAACAGCATCGTCACCGGCGTACCCATTACCCAGGTCAACGACAACATCTACCTGGTCAACGTGGTCGCCCGCGCCGAGGACAGCGAGCGGGGTTCGCCCGACACTTTGCAGAACC
The DNA here is from genome assembly GCF_058745025.1 of Pseudomonas sp. E1MeOHC2. NCBI lineage: Bacteria > Pseudomonadati > Pseudomonadota > Gammaproteobacteria > Pseudomonadales > Pseudomonadaceae > Pseudomonas > Pseudomonas sp. E1MeOHC2. The sequence continues at coordinate 2,150,427 of NZ_CP196675.1, read as the reverse complement.
TGCAGATCGTCAGCCCCAATGGCACCTCGATACCGCTGTTGGCGTTCGCCACGGTGCGTTACGAGCTGGAGCAGCCGCTGGTCTGGCGGCGTGATCGCAAGCCGACCATCACCATCAAGGCGTCGGTCAATGGCGACATCCAGCCCACCGACCTGGTGGCCCAGCTCAAGCCCAAGATCGACGAATTTGCCAGCAAACTGCCGGTCGGTTTCGAGGTGGCGACCGGCGGTACGGTGGAGGAGAGCGCCAAGGCCCAGGGGCCGATCCGCAAGGTTATCCCGCTGATGCTGTTCCTTATGGCGACTTTCCTGATGATCCAGCTGCACAGCGTGCAGAAGCTGTTCCTGGTGGTCAGCGTGGCGCCGTTGGGGTTGATCGGTGTGGTACTGGCACTGGTACCAACGGGCACGCCGATGGGCTTTGTGGCGATTCTCGGGATTCTGGCCCTGGCCGGTATCATCATTCGCAACTCGGTGATTCTGGTGACCCAGATCGACGAGTTCGAAGCCCAGGGGCTGTCGCCGTGGGATGCGGTGGTGGAGGCCACCAACCACCGGCGGCGGCCGATCTTGCTGACGGCGGCAGCAGCCAGCCTGGGCATGATCCCGATTGCCCGAGAGGTGTTCTGGGGGCCGATGGCCTACGCCATGATTGGCGGGATCATCGTGGCCACCTTGCTGACGCTGCTGTTCCTGCCGGCCTTGTATGTGGCCTGGTACAAAATCCGCGAGCCTGAACACAGTAGCAAAACCCAACACTGAACCCTGTGGGAGCGGGCAAGCCCGCTCCCACAGAGGCCTTTTGTCGCCTACAAAATCTCGGCTTGATTTTGGTTATATAAACATTCTTAAACAGTATTTTTAAGAATATCCGCGCCTCACTACTATTGCCCTCAAGCCAGGCGCAAATCCCCTTCAAACCTCTGCCCGGCACCCTCACTCCAAGGAGAACGAGCATGAGTGCATCTCTGCGTAGCATCGACGGTCAGGACGAAGCCACCATTCTGCGTGAGATCCAGAGCGCCCTGCGCGATCTGCGTTTCGGTGCGGTGGAGATTACCGTGCACAACGCTCAGGTCGTACAGATCGAGCGCAAGGAGAAGTTCCGCCTGCAACAGCCCGGCCACAAGCCCGGCTGATCGCGCCACACTTTTAAAACTAGAAAAATGCCAATCGGGAGCTTCACCATGTCCATCCGCCGTTATGCGCTTGCCGCTCTGGCCAGTGCTGTTTTTGCCGGTTCCGCAATCGCCAAGGACTACGAACTGCTGAACGTGTCCTACGACCCGACTCGTGAGTTGTATCAACAGTACAACGCCGAATTCATCAAGCACTGGCAGCAGTCCCACCCGGACGACAAGGTGAAGATCCAGCAATCCCACGGTGGCTCGGGCAAACAGGGCCGCGCGGTGATCGATGGCCTGCGCGCCGACGTGGTGACCCTGGCCCTGGCCGGCGACATCGACGAAATCGCCAAGCTCGGCAAGACCCTGCCGGACAACTGGCAGACCCGCCTGCCGGACGCTAGCACCCCGTACACCTCGACCATCGTGTTCCTGGTGCGCAAGGGCAACCCGAAAGGCATCAAGGACTGGGGCGACCTGATCAAGAAAGACGTCTCGGTCATTACCCCGAACCCGAAAACCTCAGGCGGTGCGCGCTGGAACTTCCTCGCCGCCTGGGCCTACGGCCTGAAGACCGGCGGTAGCGAAGACAAGGCCAAAGCCTACGTGCAGGAGCTGTTCAAGCACGTACCGGTGCTCGATACCGGCGCCCGTGGCTCGACCATCACCTTCGTCAACAACGGCCAGGGCGATGTCCTGCTGGCCTGGGAAAACGAAGCCTTCCTGGCGCTGAAGGAAGACGGTGGCGCAGACAAGTTCGACATCGTCGTGCCGTCGCTGTCGATCCTGGCCGAGCCACCGGTGGCCGTGGTCGACAAGAACGCCGAGAAGAAGGGCAATACCGCGATTGCCACCGAATACCTCAAGTACCTGTACAGCCCGGCTGGCCAGAAAATCGCCGCCGAGAACTTCTACCGGCCACGTGACGAGAAAGTGGCTGCCGAATTTGGCAAGCAATTCCCGAAACTGGACCTGGTAACCATCGACAAGGACTTCGGTGGCTGGAAGACTGCACAACCTAAGTTCTTCAATGATGGTGGTGTGTTCGACCAGATCTATCAGGCACAGTAAGCGGTTATGGAAAAGCGGGGCCGCTGTGCGGCCCATTCGCGGCACAAGGCCGCTCCCACAAGGAACCGGGCTCCCCTGTGGGAGCGGCCTTGTGCCGCGAATGGGCTGCAAAGCAGCCCCAAGATTCAGAAGCCTGCACCGGCCTGGGATTGATCCCGGGCTTCGTGCGTTCAACCAGGGATATTTATGTCACGTCGCATTTCCCCCGTCATACCCGGCTTCGGGCTGACGCTGGGCTACACCTTGGTGTACCTCAGCCTGATTGTGCTGATACCGCTGGCGGCCATGTTCATCCATGCCTCGCAGCTGACCTGGGAGCAGTTCTGGAACATCATCAGTGCGCCGCGGGTGATCGCCGCGCTCAAGCTGAGTTTCGGCACTGCCCTGTTCGCCGCCATCATCAATGGCGTGATCGGCACGCTGTTGGCCTGGGTGCTGGTGCGCTACACCTTCCCCGGCCGCAAGATCATCGACGCGATGATCGACCTGCCATTCGCCTTGCCTACCGCCGTTGCCGGTATCGCCCTGACCGCCCTGTACGCCCCGGCGGGTTGGGTTGGCCAGTTTGCTACCGACCTGGGCTTCAAGATCGCCTACACACCGCTGGGCATCACCTTGGCGCTGACCTTCGTCACGCTGCCGTTCGTGGTGCGCACGGTGCAGCCGGTATTGGCCGATATCCCGCGTGAAGTCGAAGAGGCCGCCGCCTGCCTGGGCGCGAAACCGCTGCAGGTGTTCCGCCACGTGCTGGCGCCCGCGCTGCTGCCCGCCTGGCTGACCGGCTTTGCCCTGGCCTTCGCCCGTGGGGTGGGTGAATATGGTTCGGTGATCTTCATTGCTGGCAACATGCCGATGAAGACCGAAATCCTGCCGCTGCTGATCATGGTCAAGCTCGACCAGTACGACTACACCGGCGCGACCGCCATCGGCGTGCTGATGCTGGTGGTTTCCTTCATCCTGCTGCTGCTGATCAACCTGCTGCAGCGCCGCATCGAAACCCCTTGAAGGAGGCCGGCTATGTCTAGTTCATCCCTGAGCGCTACCGCCGCCGCCAATGCAGCCCGCCGTGGCAGCGCCACGTCGCGGCGCATCCTGATCGGCCTTGGCTGGCTGGTGTTCGCGTTGTTCCTGCTGTTGCCGCTGGTGATCGTGGTATCGCAGGCCCTGAAAAACGGTTTTGGTACCTTCTTCGAGGCGATCTTCGAGCCCGACGCCTTGTCGGCGCTCAAGCTCACCCTGTTTGCCGTGGCCATTTCGGTGCCGCTGAACCTGGTATTTGGCGTCAGCGCGGCGTGGTGCGTGAGCAAGTACACCTTCCGTGGCAAGAGCATCCTGGTCACCCTGATCGACCTGCCGTTTTCGGTCTCGCCGGTGATCGCGGGCCTGGTCTACGTGCTGATGTTCGGCGCGCAAGGCCTGTTCGGCCCCTGGCTGCAGGACCATGACATCCAGATTGTGTTCGCGCTGCCCGGCATTGTCCTGGCGACCATCTTCGTCACCGTGCCGTTCGTGGCCCGTGAACTGATCCCGCTGATGCAGGAGCAGGGCACCCAGGAAGAAGAGGCCGCGCGCCTGCTGGGCGCCAATGGCTGGCAGATGTTTTGGCATGTGACCCTGCCCAACATCAAATGGGGCCTGATCTACGGCGTGGTGCTGTGTACGGCGCGGGCGATGGGTGAGTTCGGCGCGGTGTCGGTGGTGTCCGGGCATATTCGCGGCGTCACCAACACCTTGCCGCTGCACGTGGAGATCCTCTACAACGAGTACAACCACGTCGCGGCCTTCAGCGTGGCCAGCCTGTTGCTGATCCTGGCGCTCTTCATCCTGCTGCTCAAGCAGTGGAGCGAGAACCGTATTAACCGCCTGCGCCAAAGCGCTGCGGAGGAATAATTCATGTCGATCGAAGTTCGTAACGTCAGCAAGCGCTTCAACAGCTTCCAGGCCCTGGACAACATCAACCTGGATATCCACAGCGGTGAGCTGGTGGCGTTGCTCGGCCCATCCGGCTGCGGCAAGACCACCCTGCTGCGCATCATTGCCGGCCTGGAAACGCCGGATGACGGCACTATCGTGTTCCATGGCGAGGACGTGTCCGGCCACGACGTGCGTGATCGCAATGTCGGCTTCGTGTTCCAGCACTACGCGCTGTTCCGCCACATGAGCGTGTTCGACAACGTCGCCTTCGGCCTGCGCATGAAGCCCAAGGGCGAGCGCCCGAGCGAGAGCAAGATTGCCGAAAAAGTGCATGAGTTGCTGAACATGGTGCAGCTCGACTGGCTCTCCGACCGCTACCCCGAACAGCTCTCCGGTGGCCAGCGCCAGCGTATCGCCCTGGCTCGCGCCCTGGCGGTGGAGCCCAAGGTGCTGCTGCTCGACGAGCCGTTCGGTGCCCTGGATGCCAAGGTGCGTAAAGAGCTGCGTCGCTGGCTGGCGCGCCTGCACGAAGATATCAACCTGACCTCGGTGTTTGTGACCCATGACCAGGAAGAGGCCATGGAAGTCGCGGACCGTATCGTGGTGATGAACAAAGGCGTGATCGAGCAGATCGGCTCGCCGGGTGAGGTGTACGAGCAGCCGGCCAACGATTTTGTCTACCACTTCCTGGGCGACTCCAACCGCCTGGCTTTGAGCGAAGGGCACCACGTGCTGTTCCGCCCGCACGAAGTGTCGCTGTCGCGCCATGAGACCGAGGGCCACCATGCCGCCGAGGTGCGCGACATTCGCCCGCTGGGCGCGACGACCCGTGTGACCTTGAAGGTAGAAGGGCAGAGCGAGCTGATCGAGGCGGAGGTGGTCAAGGACCATGACAGCCTGACTGGCCTGGCGCGGGGCGAGACATTGTTCTTCCGGCCGAAGGTTTGGCAGAAGGTGGCGGATATCTAATCTGCCTTTGAAGATGAAGAGCCCGGGCCCTGTCCCGGGTTTTTTATTGCCTGGTGGATTGCCGGGGCTGCACCGAGATTCCCTGTAGGAGCAGCCTTGTGCTGCGCATCGAGGGCGCAGCCCTCGCAGCAATCTCATGCCTTGCGCGAATATTTTGCATGCCCATAAAGCATCGCTAATCGCCGTCCCGCCCACAGCCCGCGAAATCCGTGGCTTTCACACGACCGCTCGAAAACAATATTCAATTAAGTTCTAACCATAATTTTAAACATTACTTTAAGAGATAAGCCTCTGGCCCCGATGATTCAGCCACACACCTGAATCGAGACCCCAGGAGTTTGATCAATGGGTAATGTCCAGACGGCCGTCAGAGCTTACGACCAGCCATGGCGCCCGGCCCCCGGCGACCTGGTCGAGCTTGGACGCACGCTTCGTCTTCCGCTTGGCCAGCAGCGCCTGCAACGCACGCCTGCCAGCGGCCTGAAGCGCCGCGACAAGCTGGCGTTGGCGTTGCTGGTACTGGCGCTGCACGGCGCCGCCGCCTACTGGGTCAGCCAGGCGCCGACGCCCGAGCTGCCCGTGGTGCCGCCGCAAGTGCCACCCATGACCATCGAGTTCGCTGCCCCTGCGCCGCCCGTGGTCGAGCCGCCACCGCCCGCACCCGCGCCGCCGGTGGTCGAGCCACCGCCGCCGCCACCGGTCGTCGACGAACTGGCCGCCAAGCCCAAGCCCAAGCCAAAACCGGTCCCTAAACCTGTGGTCAAGCAGCCGCCCAAACCGCAGCCAAAACCGGTCGAGGCGCCACCACCGGCCCCGGTGGCAGCCCCGGCGCCACCAGCCCCTGCGCCACCCGCGCCGGCACCGGTGACGCCAGCTTCAGCCAACGCCGCGTATCTCAAGAACCCGGCGCCGGAGTATCCGCAGATGGCTCAGCGGCGCGGCTGGGAAGGCACTGTGCTGCTGCGCGTCGAGGTACTGCCCAGTGGTAAGCCGGGCCAGATCCAGATCCAGAAAAGCAGCGGCCGCGATGCCCTGGACGCCGCCGCGCTGGCCGCGGTCAAGCGCTGGAGCTTCGTCCCTGCCAAGCAAGGCGACGTGGCCCAGACCGGCTGGGTCAGCGTGCCGATCGACTTCAAGCTTCGCTAACGCATTTCACAGAATCAGCAGAACATAGGAAGACATCATCATGAGCCTGTTGGCATCCCCCCTCGAATCCGTTGAAAGCGCAGTCATCTGGCTGCTGGTCGGTTTCTCCGTTGTCACCTGGGGCCTGGCCCTGGTCAAGGTCGTGCAGTTCGTGCGGCTGAAGAACCAGGACAAGCGCTTCCACCAGCAGTTCTGGGCAGCCTCCAGCCTGGACTCGGCTGCCGAGATCAGCCATGAACTGCCTGGCCCAGCGGCCCGCGTCGCGCAGTCCGGCTATGCCGCCATTGCCGTCGGCGATACCACCCAGGCCAACGACCTGAGCCACGCCATCAATCACCAGGACCGCCTCGAACGTGCCCTGCGCCAGCAGATCGTGCGCGAGCGACGTTCGCTGGAAACCGGCCTGGCCGTGGTTGCCAGTATCGGCAGCACCTCGCCCTTCATCGGTTTGTTCGGCACCGTGTGGGGCATTATGGAAGCGCTCAAGGGCATCAGTGCGGCAGGGTCCGCCAGCCTCGAAACCGTGGCCGGGCCTATCGGCGCGGCGCTGGTGGCCACGGGTGTGGGTATTGCTGTCGCAGTGCCTGCGGTGCTGGTCTACAACTACTTCCTGCGTCGCCTCAAGCTGACCGCAGCTGACCTGGACGACTTCGCCCATGACTTCTACAGCCTGGCGCAGAAGAGTGCCTTCCGGGTACTGGTGCACCCCGCTGTGCACAAAGCCCAGGCCGGTTTCACCCAGCCAGTGAAGGAGGCGTCCTGATATGGCCTTTTCGACCCAGGACAGCGACGAAGTCCTCAGTGAAATCAACGTCACGCCGTTGGTGGACGTCATGCTGGTGCTGCTGGTGGTGTTCATCGTCACCGCGCCACTGCTGACCAATGCCATCCCCATCAACCTGCCCAAGACCGAGGCAGTGGCACCGGTGGAGCAGAAAGACCCGCTGGTGGTGAGCATCGACGGTGCCGGCAAGTTGTTCATCAACAAGGACGAGATCCAGCCGGACCTGCTGGAGACCAACCTCAAGGCGGCCAAGGCCAAGGACGCGGAAGTCCGTGTGCAGCTGCAGGCCGATGATGGCGTGAACTACGGCGAAGTGGCGCGGGCCATGGCGGCCATCGAACGCGCGGGTATCAGCAAGCTGGCGGTGATTACCGCGCGCTGACTCGGCAAGAGCTTTTCAAACCTCTTCAGGCAAGTGACTCTCTTTGAGAGCTTATGGGCCACATCTCTTGGCAGGGGTTGGCCCTTTTTTTTGCCTGCACGATGCCTACCGTCGGCAAGCGGTGAACGCTTTTGGTTATTAATAAATAGCTTCTTATTCCTTTACGAATATAACTCCCTCCTTATACTGGTCTCCAAGCACGCAAACTTACTGGAGGCGTCCCCATGCGCAATGAGTCGATTCGTTACCTGATTGTGCCGGGCTGGCAAGGATCGCCAGACAACCATTGGCAGAGTCACTGGCAGCGTACCTTGCCCAACAGCGCCCGGGTCGAGCAGCACGACTGGCTGACCCCGCAACGGCGCGATTGGGTGCAGGCCCTGGAGCAGGCGATTGCCGCCGAACCCTCGCCGGTGATTCTCATCGCTCACAGCCTGGGCTGCGTCACCGTCGCCCACTGGGCCGCCGAGGCCAGCCCGGCGATGCTGCGCCAGGTGCGTGGCGCGTTGCTGGTGGCGCCTGCGGATGTCGAGCGGCCAACCTGCGCGCCGGCGCTTCGCAACTTTGCGCCGATCCCGATGCAGGCGCTGCCGTTCCCAAGCCAGGTGGTCAGCTCTGACAACGACCCGGCTGTGAGCGTGCCGCGCGCATTGCACCTGGCCCAGGCCTGGGGTGCTGAAGCGGGCTTGCTGACCAACGCCGGGCACATCAACGTCAAGTCCGGGCACGAGCGCTGGGAGCAAGGCTTCGCCTATCTGTATCGCTTGCAGAGCCGGGTCGAACAGCGCGCACTGCGCCGCGCCTGATCGCCCCCTACTGATTCCGTTAGCCTGACGCCCGGCCTCCGAAGGCCTGGGGCGGGAGTTTGTCATGACTTTTCAAAACCCGTTTGGCCAGCCGCTGCTGACCTTTCCCGAGCTGGACAAGAGCCCGCTGAGCATTCGTGCCAAGGCCCTGGTGTTCATCGACCCGCGTTCGCAGCAGCTACGTGCAGACCTCGAACGCCTGGCGCCGCAGCCACTGCCGGTGCTGATCCGTGGCGAGACCGGCACCGGCAAGGAGTTGCTGGCGCGCCAGATTCACCGCGCCAGTGATCGCAGTGGGCTGTTTGTGTCGGTCAACTGCGCGGCCATCAGCCCTACCTACGCCGATGCCGAGTTGTTCGGCTACAGCGCTGGTACCCACGGCGGTACCGCCAGCAGCCGCGCCGGCTGGTTCGGTTCGGCCAACGGCGGCACGCTGTACCTGGACGAGATTGCCGACTTGCCGCTGGAGATCCAGGGCAAGCTGCTGGCCGCACTGGAAAACCGCGAAGTGACGCGCGTTGGCGCGCAGCAGCCTCAGCCTGTGGATGTGCGCCTGGTGGCTGCGACCAGCATCGATCTGGCGCGGGTGGTGAAGGCTGGCAGGTTCAATGAGCGCTTGTACCAGTACTTGCGCGAGGGCGCGCTGGAACTGCCCCCGTTGCGCGAGCGTCGGGGCGATATCCTGCCGTTGGCCGAGTACTTTGTGGGTATCTACACCGCCCGCCTGCAGCGCTCGGTGCCGCTGATCAGCGACGCGGCCCAGCAGGTGCTGGAAGCCCATGCCTGGCCCGGCAACACCCGCGAGCTGGAGAACGTCATCCACTTCGCCCTGCTGGTGAATGACAGCGAGGAGATCCAGCCGGAGGACCTCGATCTGGGCAACCCTACGCGCTAGACAGCACTCATAAGCAAAGGCGGTAATGGCAGTTTGTTTTTGGAATAAGCAGCGAATTAAAAGATATTGTTGCGGCATAAGAAATCTCGGTATTGTCCGTCTCACGCCCACCCGACATGGGGCAGGGCACCCGACTTCGCCATCGCCGATGGCCCAGATTCAGAATAAGGACCACCATGAAGAAGACCCTGCTGACCACCGCCCTGGCCGCTGCCCTGTCGCTCGCTGGCCTGGCCAATGCCGCTGAAAAACTGGTGGTTGCCGCCACGCCGGTTCCCCATGCCGAGATCCTTGAGCTGATCAAGCCGACCCTGGCCAAGGAAGGCGTGGACCTGCAGATCAAGGTCTTCACCGACTACGTGCAGCCGAACGTGCAGGTCGACCAGAAGCGCCTGGACGCCAACTACTTCCAGACCCTGCCGTACCTGCAGAACTTCAATGAAGGCAAAGGCACCCACCTGGAAACCGTGGTTGGCGTACACGTCGAACCGTTCGGTGGCTACTCGAAGAAGGTCAAGAGCCTGAGCGAGCTTAAAGAAGGCGCCACCGTTGCCATCCCTAACGAAGGCAGCAACAGCGGCCGCGCCTTGCTGCTGCTGCAGAAGGCTGGCCTGATCACCCTGAAAGACCCGAAAAACGCCCTGGCCACACCGAAAGACATCGCCGAGAACCCGAAAAAACTGAAGTTCCGCGAGCTTGAATCGGCCATGCTGCCGCGTGTGCTGGACCAGGTTGACCTGGACATGATCAACACCAACTACGCCCTGGAAGCTGGCCTGAACCCAGCCAAGGACGCGCTGGTGATCGAAGGCGCCGACTCGCCGTACGTGAACTTCCTGGTTGCCCGCCCGGACAACAAGGACAGCGATGCCATCCAGAAGCTGGCCAAGGCCCTGACCAGCCCGGAAGTGAAAGCATTTATCGCCAAGAAATACAGCGGTGCTGTGCTGCCGGCCTTCTGATCCGGTCGCAGCCCCGAGCCTGAAAACGCCGACGCCATTGCGTCGGCGTTTTTGTTTGTGCCCGTGATGCGATCCCCTGTAGGCGCGGCCTTGCGTCGCGAAAGGGGTGCGCCTACAAGGGCGGTGTTAGTCCGTAATATTGATATTCCATAAAGATATTTATTGAAAGTTTTTTATATCATTACAGTCTAGACATCGTGCTCCTCGCACACCGCATGACTGTTCTACCCATGACCTTCGACATCCCCTTCATCCTCAGCACCCTGCCGGCGTTTTTCAAGGCCGTGGGCGTGACCTTGCAGGTAGGCCTGATCGCCATCGCCACCTCGCTGCTGGTCGCCCTGCTCAACGCCACCATCCTGGTGCTGCGCACCCCTTACCTGTCGCGCCTGGTCAAAGGCTACGTCGAGCTGGCGCGTAATACCCCGCTGTTGATCCAGCTGTTCTTCGTGTACTTCGCCTTGCCCAGCCTGGGCCTGAAGATTTCCGGTTTCACTGCAGCCATCATCACCATGACGTTCATGGGGGGGGCTTACCTGACCGAGGTGTTGCGTGCTGGTGTCGAGGCAGTGCCGCGCGCTCAGCTGGAGTCCGGGCGCTCCATTGGCCTGTCCGAGGGCCAGTTGCTGCGCCATGTGATCCTGCCCCAGGCCAGCATCCTCAGCCTGCCCGCGTTGTTCGCCAACTTCATTTTCCTGCTCAAGGAAACCACCGTCGTTTCGGCTGTGGCCGTACCTGAGATCCTCTACACCACCAAGAATTACATCGCGCTGTATTACAAAACCTACGAAATGCTCGCCGTGCTGACCCTGCTCTGCGTGCTGTTGTTCCTGCCGTTGTCGTTGCTGCTGCGGTACCTGGAAAGGAGGCTGCAGCATGGCCAATTCGGCTCCTGAACTGTTGCTGGTGTCGCTGCCGCAACTGGCCGGCGGCGCGGCGCAGACCTTGGCAATCTCGGCGTTGGGCATTCTCTTTGCGACCTTGGGCGGTGTGCTGTATGGCGTGCTGGCTACCCTCGGCAACCGGGGCGTGAACATCGTGCTGCAGATCTACCAGGAGCTGTTCCGCGCCATCCCCGTGTTGGTCTGGCTGTACCTGGTGTTCTTTGGCCTGCCGATCTTCTTCGCCCTGAGCATTCCCAGTTTCTGGTGCGCGGTGCTGGTGCTTGGCTTGTGGGGCGCCAGCGAAGTTGGTGAAGTGGTACGCGGCGCGCTGCGTTCGCTGCCGCGTGGCCAGCGTGAAGCCGGGTTGTCGATTGGCCTGTCCGGTTGGCAGCTGTATGGCTACGTGCTGCTGCCCCAGGCACTCAAGCGCATGACCCCGCCGACCATCAACATCTACACGCGGATCATCAAGACCAGCTCGTTGGCCGTGCTCATCGGCGTGGTCGAGGTGATCAAAGCCGGCCAGCAGATCATCGAGCGCACCTACGAATCGGTGCTGATCTACGGCGCGCTGTTCTTGTTCTTCTTCATCATCTGTTATCCGCTGTCCGCCGCTTCGCGCGTGCTGGAACGCCGTTGGGCACACTCATGAGCGCATTGATCGAATTCCAGGGTTTCAACAAGTTCTTTGGTGAGCACCAGGTGCTCAAGGACGTCGACCTCAAGGTGCAAGCCGGCGAGGTGGTGGTGGTGCTGGGGCCGAGCGGTTGCGGCAAGAGTACTTTGCTGCGCTGCTTGAATGGCCTTGAAGAAGCCCACGGTGGCCATCTGCGCCTGGGCGGCCAGGAGCTGCTCGACCCCCGCACCGACTGGCGCCAGGTGCGCCAGCGGGTGGGCATGGTGTTTCAGAGTTATCACCTGTTCGGCCACATGAGCGTGATCGACAACCTGCTGCTCGGCCCGCTCAAGGTGCAAAAGCGCGAGCGTGCCGAAGCCCAGGCCCAGGCCGAAGCGCTGCTGGCGCGGGTGGGCCTGCTGGACAAGCGCGATGCCTACCCCCGGCAGTTGTCCGGCGGCCAGCAGCAACGCATCGCGATCGTCCGGTCGCTGTGCATGAACCCCGAAGTGATGCTGTTCGATGAAGTCACGGCGGCCCTCGACCCAGAAATGGTCAAGGAGGTGCTGCAGGTGATCCAGGGCCTGGCCCGCGACGGCATGACCCTGCTCATCGTCACCCACGAAATGGCCTTCGCCCGCGCGGTGGCCGACCGCATCGTGTTCATGGAGGCCGGCAGGGTCCTTGAACAGAGCGCCCCCGAGAGCTTCTTCACCCGACCGCAGACCGCACGCGCGCAGCAGTTCCTGGAGAAATTCTCCTTTGTAGAAAGCCTGCCGAAGACACTGCACAAGGAACTGTCATGAAAACTGCCAACCTCACCAAACTGCTGGCGCCGCTGTTCGGCCTGGCCTTGCTGGCCGGCTGCAACAAGGCCGAAGAACCCCCAAAACCCGCGGCGGCCTCGCCGGCAACCAGCTACCTGGAAACCATCAAGGCCCGCGACAAACTGATCGTCGGTGTGTTCACCGACAAACCGCCGTTCGGTTTCGTCGATGAAAAGGGGCGCTACGTTGGCTTCGATACCGACATCGGTCGTCGCCTGGCCAAGGACCTGCTGGGCGATGAAAACAAAGTCGAGTTCGTCGCCGTGGAGCCGGCCAGCCGTATTCCGTTCCTGCAGAGTGACAAGGTCGACCTTATCCTGGCCAACATGACCGTCACCCCGGAGCGCAAGGAAGCGGTGGACTTCACCAACCCCAACCTGCGCGTGGCCGTGCAGGCCATCGTCGCCGACGGCAGCGCGGTACAGACGCTCGACGACCTGGCCGACAAGACCATCATCGTTACCACCGGCACCACGGCCGATATCTGGCTGACCAAAAACCACCCGGACTGGAAGCTGCTCAAGTTCGAGAAAAACAGCGAGTCGCTGCAAGCCCTGGCCACTGGCCGTGGCGATGCCTATGCCCAGGACAACCTGATTCTGTTCAGCTGGGCCAAGCAGAACCCAGGCTACCGCGTGTTGCCTGAGCTGCTGGGCGACGAGGCACCGATTGCGCCAGCGGTGAAGAAGGGCAACACCGAGTTGCGCGACTGGGTGAATGCCGAGCTGGCCAAGCTGGGTGAAGAGAAGTTCCTGCTCAAGCTGTATGACCAGTATGTACGCAAGGAACTGAGCGACGACACCAAGCCTGAGAGCGTGATTGTCGAAGGCGGCAAGTGGCAGGGTTGATCGTGTAACGGGGGCCGCTTTGCGGCCCATTCGCGGGGCAAGCCCGCTCCCACAGGCGTGTCGCCAACTGTGGGATCATCCCTGTGGGAGGGGGCTTGCCCCTTACTCAGCCGGCACCAAGCGCAAGGTACTCTGCGCCGGAATCACCCCCAGCTGCGCCCGTTGGTACTGCCCCTCGATATACCCCGCAGCTTGATCCGAATAGTGCTTATCAAACGGCACCCCACTTTGCCCGACCGGATTGCTGGTCAAGGCCTGCCCGGCATCGGCAAAGTCGATCAGCCTGCGCGTCGAGGGCCCATACGTGACCGGCCACGGCGCCGGCCCGATCTTCGCCGACAGATTGTTGGGCACCTCATGCGTGCCCGGTGCGGCGAACGGGCCGACGTTGAACAGCAGGTTCAGCGGCTTTTTCACCCCGAGCGGGTGATTGTGGGTCAGGGTATGGGCCTTGCCCCATTGCCAGCTCGCCGGGTCGCTGCCCAGAGTGTCTCGCAGGTGCTTCACGCTTTTTTGCCAGGCGATGCGCACGACCGCGGTACGGTCGGTGCGTTCGTTCGCCCCACGGGTGCCCCACCACGGTGACTCGGCATCGGCAGCCAGGCGGGGTAGGGCGGCGTCGATGGCGCGGGTGCTGATCAGCACCGGGAACCAGGTGTCGCCCAATTCGTCATGCAGGGCCGCGAACGCCAGTTCATACAGAAACTGGTTGAACAGCGTGGCGCTAATCGAGTCCAGCGGGTAGTCGCCGCCCCAGGCTGCCAGTTGCTCGACCAGCTCTTTCTCCTCGTCACCCTCGGCCACCGAGCGCAGAGTCGCCAGCAGCGGTGCAAGGGTGCGCGGGCCATGGTCAGTGGCGGTGTCCAACTGCAAGGCCTGGCTGTTCTCGGTATCCCACTTCACGTCAGGGCTGGCCAGGTGGCGGTCGAGCTGACGGCCACGGTCCGGCAGGTTGTAGTAGCCCGGCACAGGCACGGCCGAAGGTGGCTGATAGTTGGCCGAAACGATGTAACCGCGTGCCGGGTTTTCTTGCTGCGGGTTGGCACTGAAGGGGTAGAAGCCGAGTTTGTCTGCCTGCGGGCTGGCGCCATCGAGGATGAACGTCGGGTTGACGCCCGCCGGGCGGATCGGCAGCTGTGCGGCGGCCCACCAGCCGATGTCGCCACGGGCGTTGGCCCAGACGAAGTTCAACCCAGGCGCCTGGACCTTGGCGGCAGCCTCGCGCATCTTGCCCAGGGTGTCGGCGCGGTTGAGCTGGTAGAAACCGTCGAGGATCGGGTTTTCGGTTTCCAGAAACGCCCACCACATGGCCACCGGCGTGGTCCCTGCGGTAGCACCCAATACCTCGTTGACGATCGGGCCGTGGGGCGAGCGGCGCAGGCTGACGGTGACGGGCGCCTCGCCTTTGACGGCGATGGTCTGCTCGGTCTGTTCCAAGGTTTGCCAGGTGCCATTGATCATCACCTGGTCGGTGTTTTCGGGGTTGCTCCGTTCGGCGATCAGGTCGACGTCATCGTTCTGGAACATCGTCAGGCTCCAGCCGAAGTCGCGGTTGTGCCCGAGCAGCGCGAAGGGGTTCAGCGCCTGAAAGTAGCCATACAGGTTGAACCCGGGCGCCGACAGCTCGGCCTCGTACCACACCGCCGGTACCGCAAAACTGATGTGCGGGTCACCGGCCAGCAGGGGCTTGCCGCTGCGGGTGCGGCTGCCGGCGACGGCCCAGGCATTGCTGCCTTCGAACTGCGGGATGCCCGCATCGCCCAAGGCGTCGTGGCTAAGCCGGGCAAGTGCCTCCAGGCTGCGCCAGTCGGCGGTTGCCAAGGGGATTGCCACGGCGCCGTTGGGTTGCCAATCGAGGTCGAAGATTTTCAGGTACTGCGGGCCGAGCTGGTCGCGGATGTAGGTGAGCGCGGGCTCGGTGCGAAACGCGGCGGCGAAGCTGTAGGCCAGATAGCCGGCGATGCTCAGGGTGTCCTCGGCGGTGAACGGGCGGGGGGCGATGCCCAGCAGGTCGAACTCGATCGGTTTTGGGTGGCTGGCCTGCCAGCTGTTGATGCCCTCCAGGTAGGCTTGCAGGGCCTGCCAGGCGGGTGATTGGCGGTCCAGCCGCTGCACCATCAGCGCCGCTTGATCGCGGATACGCAGGCTGCGGAAGAGGGTGTCGGTAGGCAAGAGTTTTTCGCCCAGCACCTCGGCCAGCTCACCGCGCGCCAGGCGGCGCATGATCTCCATCTGGAACAACCGGTCCTGGGCGTGCACGTAACCCAGGGCGCGGTACAGGTCCTGTTCGTTCTGTGCCTGCAGGTGCGGTACGCCGCGGCCGTCATAGCGCACGCTGACCGGCGCCTGCAGGCCGGCGATCGCCACGTCGCCCTCGCGTTGTGGCAGCTTGCCGTGCACGTACCAGTAACCGGCGCCAGCGGCCACGGCGGTTACCACGGCCAACAGGGTCAGGCTGCGCTTCATCGAGACTCCTTGTGCATTCGAGCGAAAACTGTGGTCCGATCATCGACGGATTCGCGAACAGAGCATAGCCCTCGAAAGGAGTTTCCATGTCCCTCAGCGAAAAACAGAAAATGCTCACAGGCCAGCTCTATCACGCCGGCTGCCCCGAGCTGCAAGCCGAGCAGGTTGCCAACAAGCACTGGATGCAACGCTACAACAGCAGTTTCGAGCTGCTCAACGACGCACGTCACGGCTTGCTGGCCGAGCACTTTGGCCAGGTTGGCGAAGGTGCGGTGATCCGCCCTCCGTTCTATTGCGACTATGGCTACAACATCAGCGTTGGCCGCAACACGTTCATGAACTTCAACTGTGTGATCCTCGATGTGCTGCCGGTGCACATCGGCGACGATTGCCAGATCGGCCCGGCGGTGCAGATCTACACCGCCGACCATCCACTGGACCCTGAGGTGCGCCGCACGGGGTTGGAGAGTGGCCGACCCGTGACCATCGGCAACAACGTGTGGATTGGTGGCGGGGCGATCATCCTGCCGGGCGTGACCCTTGGCGACAACGCTGTGGTCGGCGCGGGCAGCGTGGTCACCCGCGATGTGCCGGCGGGCGCGGTGGTGGTGGGTAACCCGGCGCGGGTGCGTCAGCCATCCCAGGGGCAGTAGCAACCCACCGCCAAGGTGTTGGAGGCGGTCACCTGACGGTTGTCGAGCAACGCCTTGAGGATCGGTTCGATGAAGCTGTTGCTTGCGTTGCACACCGCCCCTTCGCTGTAGGGCCCAAAGTACGCGAGGTTGCCGTGTCGGTCCCAGATGGCCACGGCTGGGGAGGCGGGCAGGTGTTCGCTACCGGGCAGGCTGGCAAGCGGCTTGAGAGCGGTGAGGTTTGCGGGCAACTGGCCGTGGCTGCCGGGTTTTTGCAGCACATGGAAGCTGACGCCGTCGCCTGCGAAGTGGCTGACCAGGTCCGCCAGGTGCTGCTGATTGCCGACATTGCACGGGCAGGCCGGGTCCCAGAAGTGCACCACACGGATCGGGCCGGGGCCGGCCAGCTCGAAGGGCAGGCGCAGTTGGCTGCCGTCGAACAGGGTGGCCTGGTTGTCGAACGGGCGCAGGTAGCGGGACTGGAAGGTGGTGTAGGCCTGCCAGAGAATGGCAACGCCAACCAGTAGGACGATTGCCGTGCACGATGATTTGATGATTCGGCTATTCATGAGGAGTCATTGGCCCTTTGTGGGGGCGGCCTTGTGTCGCGAAAGGACCGCGCAGCGGTCCCGGCAATTTCTGCGATAGCGCTGAAACCGGGGGCCGCTTTGCGGCCCTTTCGCGACACAAGGCCGCTCCCACAATCTGATAGGTGCTGGTTGTTCGGGGGTGAGCAAGCTTGCCACGACGCCAGCTAGAGCTGAATATCACAGATCAATACTCGCTTCGCTCTGGATGTACCCGATGCCCGCCGCTTTGCTCCCCGACCTTCTGCGTGCCAGTCTCGCGCCCTTGACCGATCGCCAGCCGTTGTCGGTGCAGGGGCGGGACTACCAGCATTTCTATGGCCTGGATCTGCCCGTGCACAGTTGGCTGGGTGGCTTCCAGGCGGCGGGGTTCGAATTGGTCGGGCAAGTCTGGCTACCGCCACAACCCGTGGCCACCGTGTTCCTGCTGCATGGCTATTACGACCACATGGGGCTTTACCGGCATGTGATCGAGTGGGCACTGGGCCAGGGCTATGCTGTGATCAGCTGTGACCTGCCAGGGCATGGCCTGTCCAGTGGTGAGCGGGCCAGCATCAGCGACTTTTCGCTGTATCAACAGGTGCTCGATGCACTCTTCGAGCAAGCGCGCAGGCTGGACCTGCCGCGGCCTTGGCACTTGTGCGGGCAGAGCACGGGGGGCGCCATCGTGGTCGACCACCTGTTGCACCGGGGCGAGCAAAGCCCGGCCGACGGGCAGGTGATTCTGCTCGCACCTCTGGTACGGCCCTGCTCCTGGCGTTGGTCGAAGCTCAGCTATTGTGTGCTGCGCCACTTCGTCAACGGCATCGAACGGCGTTTTAGCGAGAACACCAACGACCCGGCCTTCCTGACGTTTCTGCAAGCCGACCCCCTGCAACCGCGCCGCTTACCAACCGCCTGGGTCGGCGCGCTGATCGCCTGGGTCAAGCGCATAGAAGGGGCGCCACGCAGCACGCGGCGGCCCTTGATCGTGCAAGGTGAGGCGGACGGTACGGTGGACTGGCCCTACAACCTCGAAGTGCTCAAGGCCAAGTTTGCCGAACCGCAGATACTGATGCTGCCCGAGGCGCGGCACCACTTGGCCAATGAGCTGCCAGGCATCCGCCAGCGTTACTTTGCCTTCATCGACCAGCGCCTGGGCTGATCACTTGAGGTCGGCAGCGCTCTGGCCGACCGCAAGCCCGGCACGCACCGCAGCCAGTGCTGCCTGGTAATACGCCTTGCCTTCAGGTGATTCGGCGAAGGTGGCGAATTCTTCCAGCTCGGCGTCGGACAAGTCGCGGTAGACGTACAGCAGGGTGTTGTTGAGGTCCTCGCCGATCTGGTTCATCAGGCGCTGGCGCTGGCCATCGAGCAGGCCTTGGGCCTGGCCGCCACCGAACAGGCCGGGGATCATCGAGCTGAGGCTGTCTGCGGCGACGCCGGCAATTGCCAGGCTGACTTCGGCACCGGCCTCACGGGCGGGCAACGCCTGAGCCAGGTGGCCGATGACCAGCAGGCGGTCGTCGCTGGCCTGGATCTTCGGCAGGCCTTTGGCATGCTTGGCCAGTTGCTCCTTGCGCGTGGCCTGCAGTTCGGCCGCCACTACCTTGCGGCCCAGCGGCGACTTGAAGAAGGCCAGCGCTGGCGCCGGGTTGTTCAGGGTTGCGCGCAGTTGCGCCTGGGCACGACGGTCCACGGCCTGGGCCTGGAAGCGCTGATTGCTGTTATTGACCAGCGCTTGGTAGACGGCAGGCGGCAGACTGTTGCGATAGCGTTCCTGGGCGGCGCTCAGGGCATCGTTGAAGTGGGCGCGCTGGTCAGGCCAGCCGGCGGCCTTGTAAAGTTGATCCAGGTTGTCTGCCCAGACAGGCATGGTGCAGATCATCAGCAGAATCAGGGAAAACAGACGGCGCATTCAGGACTCCTGTCGGCAGGCGGCTATTGTCCGTGGCATGGCGTCGGTTTGTCGAGATATCCGCGCACTTCTCGGCCAAGTGGCGCTGTGCGAGTGCAGGGCTAATGGATATGATGCGCGCCATGCATACCTCCCCTGAACACCCGATGCTTGCGGCCGTCGTCGACGATCTGGCCACCCATGGCTGGTCCCAGCAGGCACTCTTTTTGCCGGCCGATCTGGTGCGCGCGCTAGCAGCCGAGTGCCGGCGCCGTGACGCCGAAGGCGAGCTCAACCCTGCAGGGGTTGGGCGCGGGGCTTCACAGGAGATCCGCGAGGCCATCCGCGGCGACCAGATTCAGTGGATCGACCCCGGCCAGGCCGCTGCCTGCGATCAGTACCTGGAAGCCATGGACCAGCTGCGCCTGGCCATCAACCAAGGGCTGTTCCTGGGCCTTGAAGATTTCGAATGCCATTTCGCGTTGTACCCGCCAGGGGCGTTCTATCGTCGCCACCTGGACCGCTTTCGCGACGATGACCGGCGCATGGTCTCGGCAGTGCTTTATCTGAACGAAGGCTGGCAGCCGCAGGATGGCGGCCAGTTGCGCATGTTCCTGGCCAACGACATCGAGCACGACGTGCAGCCTGTGGCCGGATGCCTGGTGGTGTTCCTGTCGGGTGATGTGCCCCATGAAGTGTTGCCGGCCGGGCGTGAGCGCCTGTCGTTGACTGGCTGGTTCCGGCGGCGTGGCAATGACCTGTTCTGAGTTGCCCAAGGTACTGGTCAGCGCGTGCCTGCTGGGGCAGCCGGTGCGCTATGACGGCCGGGCCAGTGGCCATCCGGACCTGTTGCAACGCTGGCAGGGCGAAGGGCGGGTAGTGCCTTTGTGCCCGGAAGTGGCTGGCGGCTTGCCCACACCGCGACCGCCTGCGGAGATCCCCGGCGGGCAGGGCGGGGAGGTGCTCGATGGCCAGGCACAAGTGCTGACGATGACGGGTGAGGACGTTAGCGACGCGTTTCTAGCCGGCGCTCAGCTGGCGTTGGTGCTGGTGCGCCGGCATGGGATTCGCGTCGCGGTACTCAAGTCCGGCAGCCCTTCGTGTGGTAATCGCCTGACTTACGATGGCACCTTCAGTGGGGTGAAGGTGCCAGGGGAGGGCGTGACCACCGCCTTGCTGCGGCGCGAGGGGGTGTTGGTGTTCAGCGAGCTTGAGCTGGATGAGGCGGAACAAGCGTTGGCTGGGCTTTCAGCTTAGTTCTGCCCTGGCCTCTTCGCGGTCCGACTTGCCCCGCGAAGAGGCCAGTACAGGCAATAAATCACCTACTGCCCTGCAGCAGTCTCCTGCACACCCTTGAACCACTTCTGCTCAAGCTCAGCCGTGCGCCCGCTGTCCTTAAGCCGCTGCAGGGCGTTGTTCACCGCGCTCTCGAACGCCGGGTTACCCTTCTGGAACGGGATCACCAGTTTCTTCTCGCCGAACGGTTGGCTGACATCGAAGGGGGTATCAGCCGTGGGCGCGCTGTCCGCCGGGGTCAGGGTGATGTCGTAGGTACCGCTTTGCACCCCAGGCAGTGCCTCAGCGGCAGGGGTCTCGATGAACGTGACACGCAGGTCCAGTTGCTTGGCCAGTTCCTGCCCGAACTCGATCTCGAAACCGGTCAGGTGGTCGTTTTCCTTGAAGGCATATGGCGAGTTGTCGGCCTGCACGGCAATGCGCAGTTCGCCCCGGTCGGCTATTTCGTCTATCAGCTCGGCTTGAGCTAACGGCGTGATCAGTACTGCCAGCAGTACGCCTATGGTCGAACGCATTAAGTGCCCCTTTTTCTTTGGCAAATGAATATCTTTCGCCACGGCTTTCTTCCTCGCCGTGGTCGAGCGCAGCCTATGACCTTGAAGCCTTGGCGAGGTTTAACCCTAACTGAAATATTTCTCTTTGTGGGCTATGGTGAACTACCGCCGCCATTCGTTTGCAGGTGGTGGTCTTTAAGTGAATCACAGGAGAAGTGAATGAATAGCCTATTTTCGCGTGCTGCCGTTGCCGGTCTGCTGATGGGGGCCTCGGTGTTCGCCAGTGCCGCGGATGCCCTGAAGAGCCAGGAGCCGCCCAAGGATGCCAAGGTCTTCATCGTTTCCCCCGCCGACGGCGCAACGGTCGACAAGACCTTTACCGTCAAGTTCGGCATCGAGGGTATGGGGCTCAAGCCTGCGGGTGACCAGACCCCGCACACCGGGCATCACCACCTGCTGGTGGACGTCGACAAAGAGCCGGTAGCCGACATGCCCCTGCCAACCAGCCTGATGCCCGAGAACAACGCACCGCTGCCGGCCGGCCCGCAAGTGTTGCATTTCGGCAAGGCGCAGACCGAGGCGACCATTACCCTGACGCCGGGCAAGCACACCTTGCAGTTGGTATTGGGCGACCAGTATCACGTGCCGTTCAAGCCGAGTGTCGAGTCGAAGAAGATCACCGTCGAGGTGAAGTAAGCAATGAAAAAGGGAGGCCACCTGGGCCTCCCTTTTTTATGCCGCAGTGAAACTTAGAACAGTACGCGGGAGCGGATAGTGCCCTTCACGTGCTGCAGTTTCTCTTGCGCCAGGTCCGAGTATTCGGCGTCGACGTCGATCACCACGTAACCCACTTTCTCGTTGGTCTGCAGGAACTGACCGGAGATGTTGATGCCGTTCTCGGCGAAGACTTTGTTGATCTCGCTGAGCACGCCCGGGATGTTTTCGTGGATGTGCAGCAGGCGGTGTTTGCCTGGGTGCGCCGGCAGGGCAACTTCCGGGAAGTTGACCGAGGAAACCGAAGTACCGTTGTCGCTGTACTTGACCAGCTTCTCGGCAACTTCCAGGCCGATGTTGGCCTGGGCCTCGGCGGTGGAACCACCGATGTGCGGGGTCAGGATCACGTTGTCCAGGCCGCGCAGCGGGCTTTCGAACTCTTCGTCGTTGGAGCGCGGCTCGACCGGGAACACGTCGATGGCGGCGCCGATCAGGTGCTTGTCCTTGATCGCGGCGGCCAGGTGATCCAGCTCGACCACAGTGCCGCGAGCGGCGTTGATCAGGATCGAACCCTTCTTCATCGCGCGGATTTCCTTCTCGCCGATCATCCACTGGGTGGATGGCAGCTCAGGCACATGCAGCGAGACGATGTCGGCCAGGCCCAGCAACTCATGCAGGCTGGCGACCTGTACAGCGTTGCCCAGCGGCAGCTTGGTCAGCGGGTCGAAGAAGTAGACCTGCATGCCCAAGTTCTCGGCCAGCACCGACAGTTGGGTGCCGATCGAGCCGTAGCCGACGATACCCAGCTTCTTGCCACGGATCTCGAAGGAGTTGGCCGCGCTCTTGATCCAGCCACCACGGTGGCACGAAGCGTTCTTCTCAGGGATGCCGCGCAGCAGCAGGATGGCTTCGGCCAGCACCAGCTCGGCCACCGAACGGGTGTTGGAGTACGGGGCGTTGAACACGGCGATACCGCGCTCGCGGGCCGCTTCCAGGTCGACCTGGTTGGTACCGATGCAGAAGCAGCCAACCGCGACCAGCTTCTTCGCACAGTCGAAGATCTCTTCGGTCAGTTGCGTGCGCGAACGAATGCCGATGAAGTGGGCATCGGCGATCTTTTCCTTCAGCTCGGCTTCCGGCAACGAACCAGTGAGGTATTCGATGTTGGTGTAGCCGGCAGCCTTGAGGGTATCGACCGCGTTCTGGTGCACACCTTCAAGAAGAAGGAACCGGATCTTGCTCTTGTCGAGAGAAGTCTTGCTCATCTGCGTAAACCTGTATCCCGGAGAAAAAATGGCGAGGGGTGATGCTAGGCGCGGCGTCGGCCTTAGCATGAACAGCGGGAGGGCTATGCTAGCATACGCGACACAATCTGAGCTTATCCCGACAGGTGAAGAGTGCTCAGGGTGACTATGAATAAGTCGAGAGTTCCAGCGATGACCCACCCCGCTGTTATTGAAGAACTGATGACCCTTGTCGACCCTGGCAAGGTCCTGACTGACCCGGCTTCCCTCGAAGCCTATGGCAAGGACTGGACCAAGCATTACCCGCCCGCGCCCACGGCCATCGTCTTCCCCAAGACGGTCGAGCAGGTGCAGGCGATTGTCCGCTGGGCCAATGGCCACAGAGTGGCACTGGTGCCTTCTGGCGGGCGCACTGGGCTTTCGGCCGGTGCCGTGGCAGCCAATGGCGAAGTTGTGGTCGCGTTCGACTACATGAACCAGATTCTCGATTTCAATGCGTTCGACCGCACCGTGGTCTGCCAGCCGGGGGTGATTACCCGGCAGTTGCAGGCCTATGCCGAGGAACAGGGCCTGTATTACCCGGTGGACTTCGCCTCAAGTGGTTCCAGCCAGATCGGCGGTAATATCGGTACCAATGCCGGTGGCATCAAGGTCATTCGCTACGGCATGACCCGCAATTGGGTTGCCGGGCTGAAAGTGGTCACCGGCAAGGGCGAACTGCTCGAACTGAACAAGGACCTGATCAAGAACGCCACCGGCTACGATCTGCGCCAGCTGTTCATCGGTGCCGAGGGCACGCTGGGCTTTGTGGTCGAGGCGACCATGCGCCTGGACCGCGCCCCGCGCAACCTCACCGCCATGGTACTGGGCACGCCGGACTTCGACTCGATCATGCCGGTGTTGCATGCCTTCCAGGGCAAGCTCGACCTGACAGCCTTCGAGTTCTTCTCCGACAAGGGCCTGGCCAAGATCATGGGCCGTGGCGATGTGCCGGCGCCTTTCGAGACCGATTGCCCGTTCTATGCGCTGCTGGAGTTCGAGGCCAGCACCGAGGAGGTCGCCAACGAAGCCTTGGCCACCTTCGAGCACTGCGTCGAGCAAGGCTGGGTGCTGGATGGGGTGATGAGCCAGAGCGAAACCCAGTTGAAGAACCTGTGGAAGCTGCGTGAGTACCTGTCCGAAACCATCTCGCACTGGACACCGTACAAGAACGATATTTCTGTCACCGTTTCCAAGGTGCCAGCGTTTTTGCGCGATATCGATGCCATTGTCGGCGAGCATTACCCGGACTACGAAGTGGTCTGGTACGGCCACATCGGTGACGGCAACCTGCACCTGAACATCCTCAAGCCCGACACCATGAGCAAGGACGACTTCTTTGCCTCGTGCGCCAAGGTCAACAAGTGGGTGTTCGAGATCGTCCAGCGCTACAACGGCTCGATCTCGGCCGAGCACGGGGTGGGTATGACCAAGCGCGACTACCTGGGCTACAGCCGTTCGCCCGAAGAAATCGCCTGCATGAAGGCAATAAAGGCCGTCTTCGACCCTAACGGCATCATGAATCCGGGTAAGATCTTCGCACCTGAATAAAAAGCAGTATCCAGAGGAGTCGGCCATGAGTTACCAGCACCAGTACGTAGACGGCACGCGCATCCATTTCCCGCTGGGCAAGGTGGTGTGCATCGGCCGTAACTATGCCGAGCATGCCAAGGAACTGGACAACCCGATCCCCAGCGAGCCGTTGCTGTTCATCAAGCCAGGTAGCTGCGTGGTGCCGCTGGAAGGTGGGTTCAAGATCCCGACCGACCGTGGCGTTGTGCATTACGAGGCCGAGATCGCCGTGCTGCTGGGCAAGCCGTTGTCCACCAAGCCAACCGAAGAAGAGGTGCTCGACGCCATCTCCGGTTACGCCCCGGCGCTGGACCTGACCCTGCGCGACGTGCAGGCCAGGCTCAAGGAAAAGGGCCTGCCGTGGGAACTGAGCAAGTGTTTTGACGGTGCCTGTGTGCTGCCGCCGTTCGTCTCGGCGGCCAGCTTCGAGGACGTGACCGACATCCCGATACGCCTGACCCTCAATGGCGACGTGGTGCAGGACGGCAACAGCGCGTTGATGCTCAACCCGATCGTGCCGATGATCCAGTACATGGCCGCGCATTTCTCGTTGCAGGCGGGGGATGTGATTCTGACCGGTACGCCGGCGGGCGTAGGGCCGTTCAATCTTGGTGATGAACTGGTGCTGGAGCTGCCGGGTGTGAGCCGCTTCGAAAGCCGGGTGCTCTGAACCGGAACCGCGTTGCCTTCTTCGCGGGCAAGCCCGCTCCCACAGGTGCCGCGCGCGGCCTGAACATTGTGAAATGTCTGTGGGAGCGGGCTTGCCCGCGAAGAGGCCGGCACTGTTTACCGATTTTTCACACGCTATCTGGATAATGCGCGGACCTACGCCCATTTTCCCAGGATCCACGTATGCCATCTCGCTCCAGCGCCCCGGCAATCCCCAAGCGTCGCTTTTACCTGCGCTGGCCTTTCGGCCTGGCGGTTGCAGCGGTGATCGGCTATGGCGTATCTGTGGCCATGCACTGGGATGACCGCGGGGCACTGTGGGTCAAGGAAAGCTTCGAAAGCACGGCCGAGCAGAGCGAAAGCGTCTGGTTGCCGGCCTATCAGGTCGATATCGACGCCAAACCCCTGCCGGGCATGGACGATGACGAAGCCTCCGACGTGGCCTTCAACCCGAAAACCCGCACCCTCTTCGCCGTAATGGGCAAAAACCCGTTCCTGGTCGAGCTCAGCCTGGACGGCAATGTGCTGCGCCAGATCCCGCTAGAGGGCTGGAACAACCCCGAAGGGGTGGCGGTGATGGAAGACGGGCACCTGGCGATCGTTGACGAACGGCTGCACGACCTGACGGTGGTCAAGGTGGATGCGCACACCACCTCGCTCAAGCACGACGACTTCCCGAGCTACGACCTGGGCAAGTCGGCGAAGAGTAACAAGGGCTTTGAGGCCGTGGCCTGGGACCCCCTGCGTCAGCGCCTGGTGATCGGCGAAGAGCGCCCGCCCACGCTTTACACCTGGGGCACCGATGGCCGTAGCCCACTCAAGGGCGACAAGCAGCTGCTACCCAATGATGAACTCGACCTGCGCAACCTGTCGGCCCTTGGCGTAGACCCGCGCACTGGGCACCTGCTGGTGCTGTCGGCGGACTCCAACATGCTGCTGGAGCTCGATGAGCAGGGCCAGCAGGTCAGCTTCATGACCTTGCTGGGCGGTTTCAACGGCCTTGAGCACACCATCCCGCGTGCCGAAGGCGTGGCCATGGATGACCAGGGCAACCTGTACATGGTCAGCGAGCCGGCCCTGTTCTATCGTTTCAAGAAGAACTGACACCAACATCCGATTTTTCGGATGCTGGCATTAAGCTTTGATTCAGTTGTTCATGGTTAGATTCGTCACCCTTACGTCGAGTCTGCCTCAAATGCGTCGTTACCTTCGCCTGTCACTGATCCCGCTCTTCATTGGCCTGCTCTTGCTTGGTTTGGCCGGGCAAGAGTTTCGCCTGTTCGAGCGCGGCTGGTTCAACCTCAAGACCTGGTGGCAGCCAGCCGAACAGGGTATCGGCCTGGACCGTTATCGGGTGGTGGTCGAGGCGCAGCCGGTCGAGGGGCTGGATGATGACATTTCGGCGCTGACCTACGACCCCGACCGCAAGACCCTGTTCACCGTTACCAATGCACGTTCGGAGCTGATCGAGCTGTCGCTGGAAGGCCGCATCCTGCGCCGAATTCCGCTGACCGGTTTTGGCGACCCAGAGGCGGTGGAGTACGTCGGGCCCAACAGCTACGTGATCACCGACGAGCGTCAGCAGCGGTTGATACGCGTGCGCCTTGACGACGACACGATGTTCCTCGATGCCGGCGATGCCGAGCAGTTGACCCTGAGCATCGGCCTGAACGGCAACAAGGGCTTCGAGGGGTTGGCTTACGATTCGGCCGGCAAGCGCCTGTTCGTGGCCAAGGAGCGTGACCCGATGCTGATTTACGAGGTGCATGGTTTTCCCCATGACAACCCCGAGCAGCCTTACGCCGTGAATGTGGTGCAGGACCGCAAGCGTGACTCGCGCTTGTTCGTACGGGATCTGTCGAGCTTGCAGTTCGATGAGCGCAGCGGGCATCTGCTGGCGCTTTCGGACGAATCGCGGCTGGTGCTGGAGCTGGATGAGAAGGGCAGGCCGTTGAGCACGCTGTCGCTGCGCAAGGGGTATCAGGGGCTCAAGCAGACGGTGCCGCAGGCGGAAGGGATTGCGATGGATGAGGCGGGGACCATTTACCTGGTCAGTGAGCCGAACCTGTTTTATGTGTTCAAGCAGCCGGTAGATTGACTGGGTGTGAGGGCCTCTTCGCGGGGCAAGCCCGCACCCACAGGGCGCCCACTGAATTTGAAACAGGTGGGCATCTGTGGGCGCGGGCTTGCCCCGCGAATAGCATCACTCGGCCTTGAGGGTTTTCACACCTTCCGAGGTACCGAGCAGCAGCAGGTCTGCCGGGCGTGCCGCGAACAGGCCGTTGGTCACTACGCCGACGATCGCATTGATCTGCGCTTCCAGCTCGACCGGGTTGGTGATCTGCAGGTTATACACATCCAGGATCACGTTGCCGTTGTCGGTCAGCACGCCTTCGCGGTACACCGGGTCACCCCCCAGCTTGACCAGCTGGCGCGCCACGTGGCTGCGGGCCATTGGGATCACCTCGACCGGCAGCGGGAAGGCGCCCAGCACCGGTACCAGCTTGCTGGCATCGGCGATGCAGATGAAGGTCTTGGCCACGGCCGCGACGATTTTTTCGCGGGTCAGGGCCGCGCCACCGCCCTTGATCAGGTTCAGGTGCGCGTCGCTCTCGTCGGCACCGTCCACATAGAACTCCAGCTCGCTCACGCTGTTCAGCTCGTAAACCGGGATGCCGTGACCCTTCAGACGCTGGGCGGTGGCCTCGGAGCTGGCGACCGCGCCATCAAAGGCGGTCTTGTGTTGAGCCAGGGCGTCGATGAAGAAGTTGGCGGTCGAACCGGTACCGACGCCGACAACGCTCTTTTCATCCAGCTTGGGCAGAATGAAGTCGACAGCGGCCTGGGCGACGGCCTGTTTGAGTTGGTCCTGGGTCATGCGGGCTCCGAGAGGGGCGGGGAGGTTTTCAAAGGGGCTTAGTATAACGGCTTGCGCGGCTTTGCTGTGGTCGCCCGACGTAGCGCTGGGGTAGACTCGCAGCCCTTGTCCCGCGGCCAGTGATGCTTTCCCGATGCTCGAACAGTACGTCAAGAAGATCCTCACCTCGCGCGTCTACGACGTCGCCGTCGAAACGCCGTTGCAGAGCGCTGGGCAACTGAGCAAGCGCCTGGGCAACCACGTCCTGCTCAAGCGCGAAGACCTGCAGCCGGTGTTCTCGTTCAAGATTCGCGGGGCCTACAACAAGCTGGCACAGCTGAGCCCTGAAGAGCTGGCCCGTGGCGTGGTCACCGCCTCGGCCGGCAACCACGCCCAGGGCCTGGCCCTGGCGGCGCGTGAGCTGGGGATCAAGGCGACCATCGTGATGCCCAAGACCACCCCGGAGATCAAAATCGAAGGCGTGCGTTCGCGGGGCGGCAAGGTAGTGTTGCATGGCGACTCCTTCCCCGAGGCGCTGGCCTATTCGCTCAAACTGGTCGATGAGAAGGGTTACGTCTACGTCCACCCCTACGACGACCCGCACACCATCGCCGGGCAAGGCACGGTGGCCATGGAAATTTTGCGTCAGCGCCCTGGCCAGCTGGACGCGATCTTCGTGCCGGTCGGCGGCGGTGGCCTGATCGCCGGTATCGCCGCCTACGTGAAATACCTGCGCCCGGAAATCAAGGTGATCGGCGTCGAGCCGGACGACTCCAACTGCTTGCAGGCTGCCATGGCCGCAGGCGAGCGCGTGGTGCTGCCGCAGGTCGGTTTGTTTGCCGACGGCGTGGCGGTGGCGCAGATCGGCCAGCACACCTTCGATATCTGCCGCCTGCACGTGGACGAGGTGATCACTGTCAGCACTGACGAGATCTGTGCAGCTATCAAGGATATCTACGACGATACCCGCTCGATCACCGAGCCTGCTGGTGCGCTGGGTGTTGCCGGCATCAAGAAGTACGTCGAGTTGTATGGCGTCACCGGGCAAACCCTGGTTGCCATCGATTCGGGTGCCAACGTCAACTTCGACCGCCTGCGCCACGTGGCCGAGCGCGCCGAACTGGGCGAGAAGCGCGAAGCGATCATCGCTGTCACCATCCCCGAGCGCCCAGGCAGCTTCAAGGCCTTCTGCGAAGCCATCGGCAAACGCCAGATCACCGAATTCAACTACCGCAAGCACACCTCAGACGAGGCGCATATCTTCGTGGGCGTGCAGACCCACCCAGATAACGACCCGCGCGCGGCACTGGTACAGCAGTTGAGCGAGCAGGGCTTCCCGGTCACCGACCTGACCGATAACGAACTGGCCAAGCTGCACATCCGCCACATGG
This sequence comes from Pseudomonas sp. E1MeOHC2, assembly GCF_058745025.1. Taxonomy (NCBI): domain Bacteria; kingdom Pseudomonadati; phylum Pseudomonadota; class Gammaproteobacteria; order Pseudomonadales; family Pseudomonadaceae; genus Pseudomonas; species Pseudomonas sp. E1MeOHC2. Next base: position 2,121,363 of record NZ_CP196675.1, on the reverse strand, counting down.
TGGGTGGCCACTCTGCCGGGGCCAGTGATGAGATCGTGCTGCGCTTCGAGTTCCCCGAGCGGCCGGGTGCATTGTTCAACTTCCTCAACAAACTGGGCGGGCGCTGGAATATCTCGATGTTCCACTATCGCAACCATGGCGCTGCCGACGGACGCGTGGTAGCGGGCTTGCAGGTACCGGAAGACGAACGCCACCTGGTGCCGGCGGCACTGGCCAAGATCGGCTATCCGTATTGGGACGAGACCGACAACCCGGCTTACCGGCTGTTTTTGGGTTGAGCGACTAAGCTTGGCTCATCACGCAAGGATATGAAGACATGGAACACCTGACGACGCTCAAAGCCTTGCACATCACCGCCACTGCGCTGCTGCTTCTGGGGGCGCTGGGCTTGGTGATCTGGACAGTTCGCGCCCGCCGGCTGGGCGATGCCGAGGCCTACGGCAAACTGCTGCGCCGGCCGCTGGTGTTCGTCTGGCTGGTCATGGGCGTGTGCCTGGTGAGCATGCCGGTCACCGGCTGGTGGCTGGTGCACCTGGTCGGCTGGCCGCTGGGGCAGACCTGGGTGCTGGCGTCCAGCGTCATCTATACGCTGGGTGCGTTTGCCGTGTGGTGGCTGCTGGTGCGGTTGAATCGGCTGCGCAAGGCTGAGGTGGTGGGGTTGCGGTTTACTTTGGCCTTGGCGGTGTTCAGCGGGGTTTGCTTCCTGTCCATTGCCGGCCTGATGGGTGCCAAGCCAGTCTGACGGCCTTGTGCTGTCCATGCCGGCCTCTTCGCGGGGCAAGCCCGCTCCCACAGGACCACCACAAGCCTGAGGGATGTGATGATTCTGTGAGAACGGGCTTGCCCCGCGAAGAGGCCGGAATAGGAATACTCAATCCCTCAGCGAAATCACCGGCCACCCACGCTGCTCGGCTTCCGCCCGCAGGTTGGGGTCCGGGTCCACCGCCACCGCATGCGTCACCTGCTGCAGCAAGGGCAGGTCATTCATCGAATCGCTGTAGAAATAGCTGTCCTCAAGGTCATGGCCGTTTTCCAGCATCCAGCGCTGCAACCTCGTCACCTTCCCTTCACGGAAACACGGTATATCGGTACTACGCCCGGTATAGCGGCCATCGTCGGTTTCGCATTCGGTAGCCAGCAACACCCGCACGCCCAGGCGGCGGGCGATGGGCGCGGTTACGAACCGGTTGGTGGCGGTGATGATCACCAGTTTGTCGCCCGCCTCGCGGTGCTGCTGCAGCAACGCCAGGGCCTTGGGCAGGATGATCGGCTCGATGCAGTCACGCATGAAATCGCGGTGCCATTCGTCGAGCTGGGCCGCAGGCGTTGCCGCCAGAACCTCCATGGAAAAGGCCAGGTAGGCCTGCAAGTCCAGGGTGCCGTTCAGGTAATCCTGGTAGAAGGCATCGTTGCGTTGTTTGTAGGCGACCGGGTCGAGAATGCCGCGCTCGCACAGATAGTCACCCCAGGCATGGTCGCTGTCGCCACCGAGGAGGGTATTGTCCAGGTCGAATAAAGCCAGGCGCATCGCGTTCACTCGCATCAGCCACAAGGTAGGCCCGCAGAATACGGAGTTTTCACCTCGCTGCACATAAGCTTGGCGGGCGCGTTGCTGCGCTCGCAGGCTTTGTGGAACAATGCGGTGACATGCGTTTGCGAGGTTGCTGCCGTGATCGACCCGGATGGTTTTCGCCCCAATGTCGGGATCATTCTTACGAATGATGCCGGGCAGGTGCTATGGGCTCGACGGATCAACCAGGATGCCTGGCAATTTCCCCAGGGTGGCATCAACCCTGACGAGACGCCGGAAGATGCCCTGTACCGCGAGCTGAACGAAGAAGTTGGCCTTGAACGCGATGATGTGGAAATTCTTGCCTGCACCCGCGGCTGGTTGCGTTATCGTTTACCCCAGCGTCTGGTGCGTACGCACAGCCAGCCGCTGTGCATCGGCCAGAAACAGAAGTGGTTTTTGCTGCGTCTGGTAAGCAATGAACAAAGGGTGCGGATGGACCTGACGGGCAAGCCGGAATTCGACGGCTGGCGCTGGGTCAGCTATTGGTACCCGCTGGGCCAGGTTGTGACATTCAAGCGCGAGGTCTACCGACGCGCCCTGAAAGAGCTAGCACCGCGTCTACTGACGCGCGACTGACGACGGAGTTCGACCCCGAGCCATGCTCAATACGCTGCGCAAGATCGTCCAGGAAGTGAACTCCGCCAAAGATCTCAAGACGGCGTTGGGGATCATTGTCTTGCGCGTCAAGGAGGCCATGGGTAGCCAGGTCTGCTCGGTCTACCTGCTCGACCCGGAAACCAACCGCTTTGTGCTGATGGCTTCCGAAGGCCTGAACAAGCGTTCGATCGGCAAGGTCAGCATGGCCCCCAACGAGGGCCTGGTCGGCCTGGTCGGTACCCGGGAAGAGCCGCTGAACCTGGAAAACGCCGCCGATCACCCGCGTTATCGCTACTTTGCCGAAACCGGTGAAGAAAAATTCGCCTCCTTCCTGGGTGCGCCGATCATTCACCACCGTCGGGTGGTCGGGGTACTGGTCATCCAGCAGAAGGAGCGCCGCCAGTTCGACGAAGGTGAAGAAGCCTTCCTGGTCACCATGAGTGCCCAGCTCGCCGGGGTTATCGCCCACGCCGAGGCCACTGGCTCCATCCGTGGCCTTGGTCGCCAGGGCAAGGGTATCCAGGAGGCACGCTTTGTCGGTGTGCCGGGCTCGCCAGGCGCCGCCGTGGGGCGTGCGGTGGTGATGCTGCCACCGGCAGACCTCGAAGTGGTGCCGGACAAGGCCGTCGAAGACATCGACGCTGAACTCAACCTGTTCCAAAACGCCCTTGAAGGCGTGCGCGACGACATGCGCAAGCTGTCGGCCAAGCTGGCCACCCAGCTGCGTCCCGAAGAGCGCGCGTTGTTCGACGTGTACCTGATGATGCTCGAAGACGCCGCCCTGGGTGGCGAGGTGACCGAGGTCATCAAGACCGGCCAGTGGGCCCAGGGCGCTTTGCGCCAAGTGGTCGGCGAACACGTCAACCGCTTCGAACTGATGGACGATGACTACCTGCGTGAGCGTGCCTCGGACGTCAAGGACCTTGGCCGCCGGCTGCTGGCTTACCTGCAGGAGGCCCGTTCGCAATCGCTGGTGTACGCCGACAATACCATCCTGGTCAGCGAAGAACTGACACCGGCGATGCTCGGCGAGGTGCCTGAGGGCAAGCTGGTCGGCCTGGTGTCGGTACTCGGCTCGGGCAACTCCCACGTCGCCATCCTGGCCCGTGCCATGGGTATTCCGACGGTGATGGGCCTGGTCGATCTGCCGTATTCCAAGGTCGATGGTATCGAGTTGATCGTCGACGGCTACAAGGGCGAGGTATTCACCAACCCCAGCGACGTGCTGCGCAAGCAGTACAGCGAAGTGGTCGAGGAGGAGCGTCAGCTGGCGCAGGGCCTGGATGCGCTACGTGAGCTGCCTTGCATCACCCCTGATGGCCACCGCATGCCGCTGTGGGTCAACACCGGCCTGCTGGCCGACGTCGCCCGTGCTCAGCAGCGCGGCGCCGAAGGGGTAGGGCTGTACCGCACCGAAGTGCCGTTCATGATCAACCAGCGCTTCCCCAGCGAGAAAGAGCAGCTAGCGATCTACCGCGAGCAGTTGGCGGCCTTCCATCCGCTGCCGGTGACCATGCGTACCCTGGATATTGGCGGGGACAAGGCGCTGTCGTACTTCCCGATCAAGGAAGAAAACCCGTTTTTGGGTTGGCGCGGCATCCGCGTCACCCTCGACCACCCGGAAATCTTCCTGGTCCAGACCCGCGCCATGCTCAAGGCCAGTGAAGGCCTGAACAACCTGCGCATCCTGCTGCCGATGATTTCTGGCATTCATGAGCTGGAAGAGGCGCTGCACCTGATCCACCGCGCCTGGGGCGAGGTACGTGACGAAGGCACCGATGTGCCGATGCCACCGGTTGGCGTGATGGTCGAGATCCCGGCAGCGGTGTACCAGACCAAGGAGCTGGCGCGGCAGGTGGACTTCCTGTCGGTCGGTTCCAACGACCTGACCCAGTACCTGCTGGCGGTCGACCGCAACAACCCACGGGTCGCTGACCTGTATGACTATCTGCACCCTGCGGTGCTGCAGGCACTGAACACCGTGGTGCGCGATGCCCATGGCGAAGGCAAGCCGGTGAGCATCTGCGGCGAAATGGCCGGTGACCCAGCGGCGGCGGTGCTGTTGATGGCCATGGGCTTCGATAGCCTGTCGATGAACGCCACCAACCTGCCCAAGGTGAAGTGGATGCTGCGCCAGATCAACATGAGCAAGGCCAAGGAGCTGCTCACCGAGGCCATGGGCCATGACAACCCGCAGGTTATCCACAGCTCGCTGCAGTTGGCGCTGAAGAACCTTGGGTTGGCGCGGATGATCGGGCCAGGGGCGAACAAGAGCCTCTGAGACCCGTACCGGCCTCTTCGCGGGGCAAGCCCGCTCCCACAGAAAGGGCGCAGCTCAGAACCCTGTGGGAGTGGGCTTGCCACGAGGCCGGTACAGCAAACGCTGTTGTATCAGGCTTCCAGCTCAACTTCCCCCAAATGCCCACCAAACGGCCCGAAACTACGCTCAATCAGCCGCCTTCTACCCTTATCATCCACAATCAGCACCGTGCTTGCCCGCGTCCCATAGTTCTGGCTGGCAATAAACACACTCGACAGCAGCTTCTCGGTCGCCAACCCCACTCCCGTTTCCGGCAATTCGCTCTCGGGGGCCGGATCACCATCGGCCAGCAACGCCAGCAAACGCTGTGGGTCTGCTGACTCAAGCAACCCCTCCAGCCCGCTGCGCGCCTTCACCAGCTTCGGCCACGGCGTATTCAACCCGGCATTGGACAGCCCATAGACCCCAGGCCCCAGTAAGCGCGGCGTGGCGTCTCGGGCGTGCAAAAACCCTAACTGCGCCCCATCGCCCACCAGCAGGTTGAACCCCGAATACTGGCGACTGCGGCTGGCCACCTGGTCCAGATAAGCTTCCACATCAAGCTCACCCTGCAGAAACGCCGCCACCAACTCCCCTCGGGAACGTGCGCCCAGGGCCTGCCCTGGGTCGCGGATGTTGGTCAGCGCCGCGAAGCGCCCCTGCGGCCCCACGCCCAGCCAGGTGCCGCCAGCCTCCAGGTCACGCCCGGCATACACCCCAGGCGCATCCTCCCAGGCCGCCAGGGCCTGCGTGGGCCGGGCATAGAACTCGTCGCGGTTGGCCGCCACGATCAGCGGCAGGGCATGCCCCGGCCGCCAGGCGAATACGATCAGGCACATCGGTTGGGCCTCTGTGTTTTTTGCCACTCTACCCACTGCAGCGGTACTGATCCATCCTGTCACGAAGTTCACTAGAGCCTCGGGGCCGGCTTCCGTTACCATGCCGGATTGATTTGCTCAGGGGCAACGAATGGAGTTCGTACTCTATCTGCTGTTAGGCGCATGCGCTGGCGTGCTGGCCGGGCTGTTCGGCGTGGGCGGTGGCATCATCATCGTGCCGGTGCTGGTGTTCAGCTTCACCTTGCAGGGCTTCGATCCTTCGGTATTGACCCACCTGGCGGTCGGCACTTCGCTGGCAACCATCATTTTCACCTCGATCAACGCGGTGCTCGAACACCATCGCCGGGGTGCGGTGCAGTGGCCGATCTTCGCCTGGATGACCCTGGGCATCCTGATCGGCGCCGGTATCGGCGCCAAGACCGCGTCCTTGATCCAGGGCCCGCTGCTGCAGAAGATCATCGGTGTGTTCGCCCTGATCATCGCCGCGCAAATGGCCCTGGACCTCAAGCCCAAGGCCAGCCGCGGCATCCCCGGCAAACCCGCGCTGACCGCAGCGGGCGGGGTGATCGGCTGGGCCTCGGCGATCTTCGGTATCGGTGGTGGCTCGTTGACCGTGCCATTCCTGACCTGGCGCAGCCTGCCCATGCAGCAGGCAGTGGCAACGTCCTCGGCCTGTGGCCTGCCGATTGCGGTGGCCAGTGCCCTGAGCTTTATGTGGCTGGGCTGGCACGAAGAACACCTGCCGGCCCACAGCCTGGGCTACGTGTACCTGCCCGCGCTGGTCGGCATTGCCCTGACCAGCATGTTTTTCGCCCGCTTCGGCGCGCGCCTGGCGCACAAGCTGTCGCCACGCCTGCTCAAGCGTCTGTTCGCCGCGCTGCTGTTCTGCGTCGGCCTCAGCTTTTTGATTTAGCTCGCTGATTTGAAACTAGAGGAATATCCATGCTGCCTTACCCGCAGATAGACCCCGTGGCCGTGGCCCTCGGGCCGCTGAAAATCCACTGGTACGGCCTGATGTACCTGGTCGGTATCGGCGGCGCCTGGCTGCTCGCCTCGCGTCGGCTGAACCGCTTCGACCCCACCTGGTCCCGTGAGAAGCTGTCCGACCTGGTGTTCTGGTTGTCGATGGGGGTGATCGTCGGTGGTCGCCTGGGCTACGTGCTGTTCTATGACTTGCACGCCTACCTGGCCAACCCGACGCTGATCTTCGAGGTGTGGAAGGGGGGCATGTCGTTCCATGGCGGCTTCATTGGTGTGATGTTGGCAGCGCTGTGGTTCGGCAAGCGCAACAACAAATCGTTCTTCGAGCTGATGGACTTTGTCGCACCGATGGTGCCGATTGGCCTGGGCGCTGGGCGTATCGGCAACTTCATCAATGCCGAGCTCTGGGGCAAGGCGACCGACGTGCCGTGGGCGATGGTGTTCCCGCCATTCAGCGACCCCGCCCAGCTGCCGCGCCATCCTTCGCAGCTGTATCAGTTCGCCCTGGAAGGCGTGGCACTGTTCCTGATCCTCTGGCTGTATTCGCGCAAGCCGCGGCCGACCATGGCGGTATCGGGCATGTTCGCGCTGTTCTACGGGATCTTCCGCTTCATCGTCGAATTCGTCCGGGTGCCGGATGCCCAGCTGGGCTACATTGCCTGGGGCTGGCTGACCATGGGTCAGATACTCTGCATCCCGATGATTCTGGCCGGCCTCGGATTGATCTGGTGGGCTTATAATCGCAAACCCACGGCGAAACCCGCCATCTGATTTCCAACGGCAGGGGTGATCCCCCTGCCGTTCTTGCTACAGGTAAGCCATGAAACAGTATCTGGACCTGGTCCGTGACGTCATCGAAAACGGCACCCTTCAGGAGAACCGCACCGGCATCCGCACCATCAGCCTGCCGGGCGCCATGCTGCGTTTCGACCTGCAGAAGGGCTTCCCGGCCATCACCACGCGCAAGCTGGCGTTCAAGTCGGCCATCGGCGAGATGGTCGGTTTTTTGCGTGGCGTGAAGAACGCCGGTGAATTCCGTGAGCTGGGCTGCAAGGTCTGGGACCAGAACGCCAACGAAAATGCCCAGTGGCTGGCCAACCCGTTTCGCCAGGGGCATGACGACCTGGGCGAGATCTACGGTGTTCAGTGGCGCCAATGGCCGGGCTACAAGCGTGTGCCGCTGAGCAACCCGGCGGCCATCGAGATGGCTGAAAAACAGGGCTTCCGCAAAATTGCCCAGGACGAGGAAGACGGCCAGGCCTTTGTCATCCTGTACAAGGCCATCGACCAGGTGCGCCAGTGCCTGGACACCATCGCCAACGACCCGGGCAGCCGCCGCATCCTGTTCCACGGCTGGAACTGCGCCCAGCTGGATGAAATGGCCCTGCCGCCTTGCCACCTGCTGTACCAGTTCCACCCGAATGCCGAGACCCGGGAAATTTCCCTGACCCTCTACATTCGCTCCAACGACCTGGGCTTGGGCACGCCGTTCAACCTCACCGAAGGCGCGGCCTTGTTGTCGCTGTTCGGCCGGCTGACCGGTTATACCCCGCGCTGGTTCACCTACTTCATCGGCGATGCCCATGTGTACGAAAACCACTTGGACATGCTCAACGAGCAGCTCAAGCGCGAGCCGCTGGAAGCGCCGAAGTTGGTGATCAGTGATCGCGTGCCGGCGTTTGCCGAAACCGGCAAGTATGAGCCGGAGTGGCTGGAGAAGATCGAGCCGAGTGATTTCAGCCTGGAAGGGTATGAGCATCACGCGCCAATGACGGCGCCGATGGCGGTGTGACCCTAAATCGCTGGGGCTGCTTTGCAGCCCTTTCGCGACGCAAGGCCGCTCCCACAGGTGCCGCGCAAACCCTCGAGACTGCGCCGTAACTGACTGCCCCCGGCAATCTCAATGCCCGTGGCTTCGGCCTACATGCGAATGCTCACCTTCCGGTACCGATACCGCCCCGTTCACCTCCAGTTGCTGCAAGATCGCGCATTCTGCGCCTTGCGCGCTGCACCGCTGGCGCAGCTCCACCAGTTGCTCCTGCAGTGCCACCAAGCCATCGATACGCGCCTGCACATGGGCGATATGCTCATCAATCAACGCATTGACGCTGCCGCACGAGCCTTCTGGGCTGTCGCGCAGGCGCAACAGGCTGCGGATTTCGTCCAGGGTCATGTCCAGGGTCCGGCAATTGCGGATGAAGGTCAGCCGCTCGACGTGGGCCTGGGTGTAGAGCCGGTAATTGCCGTCGGTGCGCGCTGGCTCCGGCAACAACTGTTCACGCTCGTAATAGCGGATGGTCTCTACGGCGCAATCGGTGGCTTTTGCCAGTTCTCCAATCTTCATCGCGAAATCTCCAGCAGATGGCTTGACCCTATAGTGGCTACAGGGTGTTCACTTGGCAACAGGCTCACTTTAAGGATGACCCAATGAACCAGCCTGTCAGGCCCCACCACAAGCACGACCACCACGCCCACAGCTGCTGCGCCAGCGCTGGCGCCCCGGCGTTGGTGCAGTTGAGCGAAAAAGCCAGCGGCGACGCGCAGCTTAGCCGCTTCCGCATCGAGGCCATGGACTGCCCCACCGAGCAAACGCTTATCCAGGACAAGCTGGGCAAGCTGGCGGGTATCGAGCAGTTGGAGTTCAACCTGATCAACCGTGTGCTTGGCGTGCGGCACACGCTGGGCGGTACTGCCGAGATCGAGCGGGCCATCGACAGCCTGGGCATGAAGGCCGAGCCTCTCACCGAAGGGGACGCCGCCACCGCGACTGCACCCTCGCCAAGCAAAACCCGCTGGTGGCCGCTGGCGTTGTCCGGTGTCGCGGCTATCGCCGCAGAAATCGTGCATTTCACCGGGTTTGCACCTGAATGGCTGGTGGCCGCCCTGGCCTTGGCGGCGATCCTGGGTTGCGGCCTGGGCACTTACAAGAAGGGCTGGATCGCCCTGAAAAACCGCAACCTCAACATCAACGCGTTGATGAGCATTGCCGTGACCGGTGCTGTGCTGATCGGCCAGTGGCCGGAGGCGGCCATGGTGATGGTGCTGTTCACGGTCGCCGAGCTGATCGAGGCACGCTCCCTGGACCGGGCACGCAATGCCATCAGCGGCCTGATGCAGCTCACCCCCGACATGGCGACCGTGCGGCAAGCCGATGGCCAGTGGCGTGAGGTGGACGTGCGCGAGGTGGCTATCGGCGCTTTGGTGCGGGTACGGCCAGGCGAGCGCATCGGCTTGGATGGCGAAGTGACCAGTGGCCAATCCAGCGTCGATCAGGCGCCCATCACCGGTGAAAGCCTGCCGGTGGAAAAAGCCGTGGGCGACAAACTGTTCGCTGGCACCATCAACCAGGCGGGTGCGCTGGAGTTCCGTGTCACTGCTGGTGCCGGGCAATCGACCTTGGCGCGCATCATCAAGGCCGTCGAGGAGGCCCAGGGCGCCCGGGCGCCGACCCAGCGCTTCGTCGACCGCTTCTCGCGCATCTACACCCCCGTGGTGTTCGCCGTGGCCCTGGCGGTGGCGGTGATCCCGCCGCTGTTCCTGGCAGGCGCCTGGTTCGACTGGATTTACCGTGCGTTGGTGCTGCTGGTGGTGGCGTGCCCGTGCGCCTTGGTCATTTCTACCCCGGTGACCATCGTCAGTGGCCTGGCTGCGGCAGCGCGCAAGGGCATCTTGATCAAGGGCGGCGTTTATCTGGAAGGCGGGCGCAAGCTGGACTTCCTGGCCCTCGACAAGACCGGCACCATTACCCACGGCAAGCCGGTGCAGACCGACGCCAAGGTGCTGGACCCGCTGTTCGAAGGCCGCGCGCAAGCTTTGGCTGCCAGCCTGGGCGAGCGCTCGGACCACCCGGTGTCACATGCCATCGCCCAATTCGGCAAGGCACAAGGCCTGGCCCTGAAAGAGGTCGACGACTTCGCAGCCCTGGCCGGTCGCGGTGTGCGTGGGGTGATCGAGGGTGAGCTTTACCACCTGGGTAACCACCGCCTGGTGGAGGAACTGGGCCTGTGCTCGCCGGCGCTGGAGGCGCAGCTGGATACGCTGGAGCGTCAGGGCAAGACCGTGGTGTTGCTGCTCGACCGCAGTGGCCCCCTGGCGTTGTTCGCAGTGGCCGACACGGTCAAGCAGAGCAGCCGCCAGGCGATTGCCGAGCTGCATGAGCTCGGTATCAAGACGGTCATGCTCACCGGCGACAATCCCCATACCGCCGAAGCCATCGCCGCCCAGGTCGGCATCGACCGCGCCGAAGGCAACCTGCTGCCGGCCGACAAGCTCAAGACCATCGAAGACCTGTATGCCCAAGGCCATCGGGTGGGGATGGTCGGCGACGGTATCAACGATGCGCCGGCCCTTGCCCGTGCCGAAATCGGCTTTGCCATGGCGGCGGCGGGCACCGACACTGCCATCGAGACGGCCGATGTGGCGTTGATGGACGACGACTTGCGCAAAATCCCGGCCTTCGTCAGGCTGTCGCGCCAAAGTGCGGCGATTCTCAGGCAGAACATCGTTCTGGCCCTGGGCATCAAGGCGATATTCCTGGCGATCACCTTTGCCGGCATGGCGACCATGTGGATGGCGGTGTTCGCCGACATGGGCGTGAGCCTGCTGGTGGTGTTCAACGGCTTGCGCCTGTTGCGCAAATAGAGGACGTGCATGCTGAGTTCGGAGCTCAAAGCCTTCTACATGGTGGCCCGCCTAGGCAGCATCACCCTGGCGGCGAAGAAGCTCGGGCTCAGCCAGCCCACCGTGACCACGCAGATCCGCAACCTGGAAAGCCAGTATGCGGTGGAGCTGTTCTACCGTGGCGGCCGGCGCCTGGTGTTGAGCGAGGAGGGTGTGCGCCTGCTGCCGATGGTCAAGGCATTGCTGCAGCAGGAGGCCGACATTGAGTTCGAACTGCGCAACAGTGGCCAGGCCCAGGGCAGCCTGCGCATCGCGGCCACTGCGCCTTACTACATTCTCGATCTGGTGAAGATCTTCCGTGAGCGCCTGCCCCAAGTAGACGTGGCGGTGGAGATCGGCAACTCGCAGCAAGTGCTGGAAATGCTCGAAGATTACCGGGTCGATATCGCCGCCTCGTCGCAACTGCTGGAGGATGCTCGCCTGGTGCGCCGGGTTTTGGGCACCGACCCGTTGGTGGTGGCGGTACACCGTAACCATCCGTTGGCGCATCGCCAGGTGGTGTCCATCGACGTGGTGAGCGGGCATTGCCTGTTGATGCGCGAGCCGGGCTCGACCACGCGCAAGCTGACCGAACAGATGATGCAGGAGGCCGGTGTGAAAGCCGGGACGTTGCTGGAAATCGGTAGCCGCGAATCGATCCGTGAGGCCGTGCTGCGCAACATCGGCATCAGTGTGATTGCCCGGCATGAGGTGCCGCACAACCCCGAATTACGGGTGCTGGCGTTGGAGGATGCACCGGTGATGCATGAGTACCTGTATTGCCTGAAGGAGCGGCGCCAGGCGCGTTTGCCTGCGGCGTTCCTAGGGGTTGCGCAGGAAGTGGCCGGTTCACAGTTCTAGGTCTGTGGTGGCTTCTTCGCGGGGCAAGCCCGCTCCCACAGGTATCCCGCTGCCTTCAGGCACTGTGCGGTCGCTGTGGGAGCGGGCTTGCCCGCGAAGAGGCCCGCACAGGCCAGTACAAAATCTGCCTATACCACTATCGCCAGCTTTTGCCTGAACGCCACAGAACCGTCGCACAGCCTTCCTAGCATGGCCCCATCTCTTTGATGAGGCCTTGCCATGAACAACGCCACGCCTGGCGCACAGATGAAAGTGCGCAACATTCACAAGCGCTTCGGCGCCTTCACCGCGCTCAACGATGTCTCCCTGGACATCGCCGCCGGCGAGCTGGTGTGCCTGCTCGGCCCATCCGGTTGCGGCAAGACCACGCTATTGCGCTGCATCGCCGGCCTCGAACGCCAGGACCGCGGTGAGCTGTACATCGGCGAGCGCGACATCTCCGAGTTGCCACCCCAGGCCCGCGACTACGGCATTCTGTTCCAGTCTTACGCGCTGTTCCCCAACCTTACCGTCGAAGCCAACATTGCCTATGGCCTGATGGGCAGTGGCCGTGAGCAGGCGCGGCAGCGGGTGGTTGAAATGCTCCAGCTGGTCGGCCTGTCTGGTAGCGAAAAGAAGTACCCAGGGCAGCTTTCTGGCGGCCAGCAGCAGCGTGTGGCTCTGGCCCGTGCCCTGGCGCCGGCGCCTTCGCTGCTGTTGCTCGACGAGCCGATGTCGGCACTGGACGCGCGGGTTCGCGAGCACCTGTGCACCGAACTGCGCCAACTGCAACGCCAACTGGGTATCACCACCTTGATGGTCACCCACAACCAGGACGAGGCCATGCTGATGGCCGACCGCATCGCCGTGATGAACAACGGCCAGGTCGAGCAGTACGCCACGCCGCAGGCCATCTACGACCAGCCGGCCACGCCTTTCGTTGCCGAGTTCGTTGGCCAGGGTAACTGGCTGCCGTTCCAGCGCAGCGGTGACAGCCAGGCCCAGGTCGGTGGCATGCGCATGCGCCTGTCGCCGGGGTCGGCGCGGGCCAGCAGCGGCCGCCTGTTCTGCCGCCCTGAGGCGATCACGGTCAACCCGCCAGTGCACGAAGAAAACCTGTTTCCGGCCATGGTCCGCGAGATCACCTTCCTCGGTAATCGCTGCCGCATGAGCTTTGAACTCAAAGCCCTGCCAGGCCATGCATTGCTGGCCGAACTGGCCCCCGAGGCCATGCCGCGCCTGGGCTCGCAGGACATCTGGGTGGCGCTGCCACCGCAGAGCCTGCAGGTGTTCGCCTGAGATGGCCGCGCCAATGTCTCTGCCGCTGAACCCGGCCAATGCCACGTCTCGCCAGGGTGTTGCCCTGGGGGACCGGCTGTTTGTCGTCGGCGGCAAGTGGTTGCTGTTGATGCTGCTGGTGCTGGCTGTGCTGATGCCGCTGCTGGCGATTTTCTGGCGCGGCTTCAGCGCAGAGGCCGGCCAGGGTGGCGGCCTGGTGGCCGCCCGTGAGCTGTTCGCCAGCGAGAGCTTCCACTGGCTGCTCGGTAACAGCCTGTCGGTGGCGTTCACCGTCGCGGCCATCGTCATCCCACTGGCTTACCTGTTCGCCTATGCCTTGCAACGCACCCTGATCCCGGCCAAGGGCCTGTGGCGGGGTGTCTCGTTGCTGCCGTTGCTGGCGCCCTCGATGCTGCCGGCTATTGCGCTGGTCTACCTGTTCGGCAATCAGGGCCTGCTGCGCGGGCTGCTGAGCGACAACATCTATGGCTTTTGGGGCATCGTGCTGGGCGAGGCCATCTACACCTTCCCGCATGCATTGATGATTCTGCTGTCGGCCCTGTCGCTGGCCGATGCACGCCTGTTCGACGCCGCCGCCAGCATGGGCGCCGGGCCTTGGCGTGCGTTCTCCAGCATTACCTGGCCAGCCACGCGCCAGGCCGTGTTCGCCGCCTTCTGCCTGGTGTTCACCCTGACTATCACCGACTTCGGTGTCCCGGTCGTGGTCGGGGGTGATTATCAGGTGCTGGCCCTGGAGGCTTACAAGGCTGTCGTTGGCCAACAGCAATTCGGCCGTGGTGCACTGATTGGCATGGTCTTGCTGCTGCCGGCACTGCTGAGTTTCGCCGTCGATGCTTGGTTGCGCCGCCGCCAGGGCGAGGCCATGAGCGGGCGTGCGCAGGTGTTCGAGCCCAAACCCTCGCGCCGCCGTGATGCCTGCTTCCTGGCCATCGTGCTGGTGGTCTGCGCGGTGCTGCTGTTGGTGATCGGCATGGCCGTGTATTCATCGCTGGTCACGTTCTGGCCCTACAACCTGTCGCTGTCGCTCAAGCACTACATGTTCGAGGACACCGCCGGTGGTGGCTGGCTGGCCTACCGCAACAGCGTGACCATGGCGATCGGCACCGCGCTGATCGGCAGCATGGTGATTTTCTGCGGTGCCTACCTGATGGAGAAGACCCAGGGTCAACGCCTGCTCAACCAGTCGCTGCGCCTGCTCAGCTTCATCCCCATGGCGGTGCCGGGCCTGGTCCTGGGCCTGGGCTACGTGTTCTTCTTCAACCTCAGCGGCAACCCGCTGCATGTGCTGTACGGCAGCATGGGCTTGCTGGTCATTTGTACCATCGCCCATTACCTGACCACCGCGCAGATGACCGCGACCACCGCCCTGCGCCAGCTCGACGGTGAGTTCGAGGCTGCCGCCTTGTCGCTCAAGGCGCCCTTGTACCGGCACTTCCTGCGGGTGACCTTGCCGATTTGCCTGCCGGCGCTGCTGGACATCATCCGCTACCTGTTCGTCTCGGCGATGACCACCGTGTCGGCGGCAATCTTCCTGTACAGCCCCGACACCATCCTCGCTGCCGTTGCCGTGCTGAACATGGACGACGCGGGCAACGTCGGCGGTGCCGCCGCCATGTCCACCCTGATTTTGCTGACCAGCGCCAGCGCCTCACTGCTGCTGGCCGCAGCCTCACGCGGCCTGTTGCGCCGCTCCCAAGCCTGGCGCCAACGCGCCGCGACTGCCTGACCTGTAAGGAACCCCACCATGTTCAAGCACCTTGCACTTGCCGCTGCCGTTTCTGCCGTGTTCAGCCTGCAGGCTTCGGCCGCCGGGACCCAGCTGACGGTCTACACCGCGCTGGAAGCCGAGCAGCTCAAGACCTACAAGCAGGCCTTCGAAAAGGCCAACCCGGACATCGAGATCAAGTGGGTACGCGACTCCACGGGCATCATCACCGCCAAGCTGCTGGCCGAGAAAGAGCGCCCGCAGGCCGATGCGGTATGGGGGTTGGCAGCGTCCAGCCTGGCCATTCTCGACCAGAACGGCATGCTTGAAGCGTATGCGCCCAAGGACCTGGGCAAGATTTCGGCGAACTACCGCGACGCGGCCAACCCACCGGCGTGGGTGGGCATGGATGTCTGGGCCGCGACCATTTGCTTCAACACCATCGAGGCCGAGAAGCAGGGCCTGAGCAAGCCGGTAAGCTGGCAGGATTTGGCCAAGCCCGAGTACAAGGGCAAGATCGTCATGCCCAACCCGGCCTCGTCCGGCACGGGTTTCCTGGATGTCAGCGCCTGGCTGCAGACCTTTGGCGAGCCTCAGGGCTGGGCCTACATGGACGCCCTGCACCAGAACATCGGCCAGTACGTTCATTCCGGCTCCAAGCCGTGCAAGCTGGCGGCGGCGGGTGAGTTCCCGATCGGCATCTCGTTCGAGTACCCCGCCGTGCAGCTCAAGCGCCAGGGGGCACCGCTGGACATCGTGCTGCCTAAAGAGGGGTTGGGTTGGGAAATCGAGGCAACGGCGGTGATCAAGGGCACGCCAAAGGCCGATGCGGCCAAGCGCCTGGCAGATTTTTCGGCCAGCCCTGCGGCGATGGAGCTGTACAAGGAGAACTTCGCGGTGCTTGCCGCGCCGGGTATCGCCAAGCCGCAGACCGAATTGCCGGCTGATTATGAGCAGCGGTTGATCAAGAACGACTTTGCCTGGGCTTCGAAGCACCGTGATGAGATTTTGGCCGAGTGGCGCAAGCGGTATGACGGCAAGTCGGAGAAGGTGGCGCAGCAGTAACCTGTAGGCGCGGCCCTTTCCGACCGGTCCGGCGCCCCGGCAAGGCCGCGCCTACAAACACGCAACAGCCTCCTAGATCTGCAACACCAACGCTTCCAACTGCTCTTGCCGCTCCGCCTGGTTCACCCGCGCCCCCGGGTTTAGCGTCGACCACTGCGGATGCGCCCGGGCCTTGACCAGCGCGTCTGGCAACTTGCCCTCGCGCCAGGCTTTTTCGTCCAACTCGCCCAGGCGAATGCTGTCTTGCGCGGCATGCCCGCGGTTATCCAGGGCCACCATCAGCTGCTGCTGACGCAGCGCCAACAGCCGCAACACCGTATCGTCCACAGTCAGCTCACGCTGACCTTTGAGCCTGCCCATCAACCTCGACCCGTAATTGCGTGCCGTCTGCAGCGCGCCGCCCGCGATTGCGCCAGCCAAGGCCGCCGCGCCAAGGGTCAGGCCACCGACCAGCAGATCGACCCCTGCCCCCGCTGCTGCACCCGCCGCCACGCCGCTGCCCAGGCGCACGCCCAGCAGCTTCAAGGTCTCGGGGTTGAACAGGTCATCGCCCCAGCGACCATCCAGCAACGGCAGGTCACTGGCATGGGCGTCTTCGCGGCGGAAGGCATACAGCTTGAGCAACGCCTCCACACAGCGCTGTTCGCGTTGCCGCACATCCTGGCGCAACGCTTCGATGGCTTTGGCTTCTGCGGCGGGTTCGGCCACGACGCTGCGCCGGCAGGCGGCGCAATCGAGCAGCAGTTCGGCGATCAGGCGTTTACCGCTTTGATGGCGAGCCTGGCGTTGCGCCTGCTGGTCGTCGATCAGCCGTTGCAGGGCAGGGCGGGCGTCTTCCAGCAGCAGGGCCAGGCTTTCGTACAGGCGGCGTTCGCCGTCTTCAGGCGGGGCCACGCTGTCAAACCGCACCAAAGCGTGAAGGCCAAGGCGGGCAAGGGCTTCACGCCATTCAGGCTCGCGGTGCTGGCTGCTGGCGACGAAATTGAGCACCGGCAGCAGAGGCTTGCCACAGCTGGCCAGCACTTCGAGCTCGTCGCGGTATTTGGCCAGCACCGGCTCGCGGGCGTCGATGACGTAAAGGCCGGCATTGCTGGCCAGCAACTGGCGCAGCACTTTGGCTTCCTGCTCGAAGCGCTGGCGTGCCTCGCTGCCCTGGAGGAAGCGCGCCAACCGGGCAGGGCCATCCAGGCGCTCGCCTGGGCGTTCGAGCCGTTCGAGATAGTCGAGCAGGGCAATGGCATCTTCCAGGCCGGGGGTGTCGTACAGCTCCAGCAGCGGCTCGCCGTCCACCGACAGGCGTGCGCCTTCCACATGGCGCGTGGTGCTGGGGCGATGGGACACCTCGCCAAAGCTCACGTCGCGGGTCAAGGTGCGCAGCAGCGAGGTCTTGCCGACATTGGTATGGCCGACCACGGCCAGCTTCAGTGGCTCAGTCATGGCCATGCTCCAGCCAGGTCAGGGGCGAGGTGTCGGCGTGGGGCAGGCCGAGGCGGTCCAACGCTTCGTGCCAGTCGCCCAGGCGTTCGGCATCCAGGGCCTCGCCTGGCGCCGCCTGCAGCAGCCAGATACGGGTGGCGCCCGCATTGCGTGCCAGCTCGGCCAGCAGCGCCAGGCTGCCGCGGTCGGGCGAGCGGCGTGGGTCGCAGGCGATGGCCAGACGCGCCGGGGGGAAGCGGCTCAGTTGTTCGAGCAGCCGGTTGCGCGATTCACGGCTATCGAGCACACCGGCATCGGTCACGCTGTTGGGCAGGGCAGGCGGCCAGGGGCGCTGGTCGTCCAGCTCCAGGCCGACCAGCAGCGCACCGCTGCTGCCGCTCTCCAACTGGCCGGCTGCGAAGTGGGGCAAGGTCTCGGGCGCGGCGTCCTGCACACCGATGCGCTCGCTGCGTGGCATAAGGCTTTCGCGCAAGGCCGCGTAGCCCGGCAGGCTGAGGTCCAGCGCCAGGCGTGCGCGGCCCTGGCGCCAGCGCCACAGGCACAAAGCGGCCAATAGCAGGCGGGGCAGCAGGCCATAGACCAGCACCACGCCGAGCAACCAGCTGGCCCAGGCCTGGCGGGCCAGGTCCAGGGCTGGCAGCGTGTCGCCGCTGGCGCGGATCATGTGTTCGTCTGGCACGGCAAAGCCCAGCAGTGAAGGCAGGGCGCCGATCGCCTGGGTCATGTGGATGAACGGCTCGGCGGCGAGCAGGGTGGTTTCCCAGACAAAGCCATAACGCCGGGTGGCCAGCAACGCCAGGAGCATCGCCAACGCGGTCATCATCGCCAGCAGCCACAGCCCGTGCACCAGCACGCCGAGCAAGCAGCGATTCAGGCGCTGGCGCTGCAGCAGCACCAGCAGCGCGGGCGCAAGGTGCGCGGCCTTGGCATCGCGGGCAAAGCGTTCGCTCAGCCACAGCCACAGCCGGCCAAGGCCCGCACTCTGCTCGCCGCTGAGGCCGAAGCCTATCGCCCAACCCAGCAGCATCAACAGGTTCAACCCCAACAGGCTGCCCAGCGCCCAGAACACGTTCACCGGGCGTTGGCCGTCCCCCAGCGCCGCCAATGCCAGGCCCGCGCCGCTGAAGGCGGCCATGATCAACATAGCCAGCAGCGCCAGGCGCGCGCCCTGTTTCCAGTGGCGCAGGGCCGCAGTCATGCCGTCGCGGTCGGCCAGAAACAGCGCGCGCGTTTCGATACGGGCCGCCAGGTCGCCGCCGGCCTGGCGGGCGTGGCGGTTGGCCTCCTGGTCTTCCAGGGGGCCGGCATGTTCCTCGCGCAGGCGTACCGCTTCGGTGAGCCAGCGTTTGTCCAGTGGCGTTGGTCCAGTCACAAGGTCTTCCATTGCACAGGTCAGGGCAGAAGCATAACCCACGGCGGGTTTGCTATCCTCGCTGGCATGACTAGCACACTCCCCCTCAGCCTGATCGCGGCCCTCGCCGAGAACCGCGTGATTGGCATCGACAACTCCATGCCCTGGCACCTGCCGGGGGATTTCAAGTACTTCAAGGCCACGACCCTGGGCAAGCCGATCATCATGGGGCGCAAGACCTGGGACTCGCTGGGCCGGCCTTTGCCGGGGCGGCTGAATATCGTGGTCAGCCGCCAGCCGGGGCTGACGCTTGCCGGTGCCGAGGTGTTCCCCTCGCTGGAGGCGGCGCTGGTGCGGGCCGATCAGTGGGCGCGTGAGCAGGGGGTCGATGAGCTGATGCTGATTGGCGGGGCGCAGCTGTATGGGCAGGCGCTGGAGAAGGGGCTGGTGAGCCGCATGTACCTGACCCGGGTCGAGTTGTCGCCGGAGGGGGATGCGTGGTTCCCTGCGTTTGACGAGGGGCAGTGGCAGCGGGTGAGCAGTCAGCCGCAAGCGCCTGAAGGGGCGGGGCCGGTGTATCACTTCGATGTTTGGGACAAGGTTTGAGATTTTTGGGGGCGCTTTGCGCCCCTATCGCGACGCACAGATAACATTGGTCATTGTGGGAGCGCCCATTGTTCAGATTCGGCGCTGGCCTGTGGGAGCGGCCTTGCGCCGCGAAAGGGGCGCAAAGCGCCCCCAGCGATCTCAGCTATGACTCAGCTCTGCATGCTGGTCACCCGCTAACACGTCCTTGTCAGTCTCTTTCAACAGCTGGCTGGTCACCACCCCGGCCGTCATCGAGCCATTCACGTTCAACGCCGTACGGCCCATGTCGATCAACGGCTCCACCGAAATCAGCAGCGCCACTAGTTCAACCGGCAAGCCCATGGCCGGCAGCACGATCAGCGCGGCGAAGGTCGCACCACCGCCCACCCCGGCAACCCCGGCCGAGCTCAGGGTGACGATGGCGACCAGGGTCGCGATCCACAGCGGGTCGAAGGTGTCGATCCCCACCGCAGGCGCAACCATCACCGCCAGCATCGCCGGGTACAGGCCCGCGCAACCGTTCTGGCCAATGGTGGTGCCGAACGAGGCGCTGAAGCTGGCAATCGACTGCGGCACACCCAGGCGGCGGGTCTGCGCTTCGATATTCAGCGGGATGCTGGCGGCGCTGGAGCGGCTGGTGAAGGCGAAAGTCAGCACCGGCCACACCTTGCGGAAGAAGCGCAGCGGGCTCACGCCGGTCGCCGCCAGGATGGCGGCATGCACCACGAACATCAGCCCCAGGCCGATGTACGACACCACCACGAAGCTACCCAGTTTGAGGATGTCGTCCAGGTTGGAGCTGGCCACCACTTTGGTCATCAAGGCCAGCACGCCATAGGGGGTAAGCTTCATCACCACGCGCACCAGGCGCATGACCCAGGCTTGCAGGGTGTCGATGGCCGACAGGGCGCGCTCGCCCTTCTCGGCATCGTCCTTGATCAGTTGCAGGGCGGCCAGGCCGACGAACACGGCGAAGATCACCACGCTGATGATCGAGGTCGGCTTGGCCCGCGCCAGGTCGCCCACCGGGTTGCTGGGGATGAACGACAACAGCAGTTGCGGGATGTTGAGGTCGGCGACCTTGCCCGCGTAGTCGCTGTGGATCGCTTGCAGCCGCGCGCTTTCCTGCACGCCGGCCACCAGGCCGTCCGCTGTCAGGCCGAACAGGTTGGTCAGGACGATGCCGATCAACGCGGCGATGGCGGTGGTCAGCAGCAGGGTGCCAATGCTGAGCACGCTGATGCGGCCGAGCGAGGAGGCATTGTGCAAGCGGGCCACGGCACTGAGGATCGAGGCGAAGATCAGTGGCATGACGATCATCTGCAGCAGGCCGACGTAGCCGTTGCCGACCAGGTCGAGCCAGGCGATGGTGGCCTTCAGGACCGGGTGGCCAGCGCCATAGAGCGTGTGCAGCACCAGGCCGAACACCACGCCCAGCACCAAGCCCAACAAGACCTTCTTGGCCAGGCTCCAGTCGGTGCGGCGGGTTTGTGCCAGGCCCAGCAGCAGGGCCAGGAATGCCAGCAGGTTAAGAGACAGCGGCAGGTTCATTGAAGCTCCAACAAAAACAGAAGAGGCATCGCCTCTGTGAGCGATTACGAACGGAAATGCTAACAGCCTGAAAACAAACGAATTTATACCCAAATGGAATGTGCTTAGTCGTTTATGGAATAACGACGTGTCGCAAATAGCAATGAACACGGCGTTTCAAGCTGCCTTAACGTCGTTGTCAGGGCTTGCCGGCGCGCAATGTTGGACTAGCGTTTCCCGGTCATTTCAGGAGATTCGCACATGAAGTTCGCTCCGAAAGCGCTCGCCCTCGGCCTGTCCCTGTTGTTCGGTGCCCAAACCTGGGCCACCGAACTCAAGCATTGGCCCGCCGAGGCGGCCAAACAGCTCGACAGCATGATCACCGCCAATGCCAACAAAGGTAACTACGCGGTGTTCGACATGGACAACACCAGTTACCGCTACGACCTTGAAGAGGCCTTGCTGCCGTTCATGGAAAACAAGGGGCTGCTGACCCGCGACAAGCTCGACCCTTCGTTGAAGCTGATTCCGTTCAAGGACACAGCCGAGCACAAGGAAAGCTTGTTCAGTTACTACTACCGCCTGTGCGAAATCGACGACATGGTCTGCTACCCGTGGGTGGCACAGGTGTTCTCGGGCTTTACCCTGAAAGAGCTGAAAGCCCAGGTCGATGCCTTGATGGACTCCGGCAAGCCCGTGCCCAGCACTTATTTTGAGGGTGACCAGGTCAAGGCCATCGAGGTGCAGCCGCCCAAGGTGTTTGCCGGGCAGGCCGAGCTGTTCAACAAGCTGATGGAAAACGGCATCGAGGTGTATGTCATTTCTGCCGCGTCCGAAGAGCTGGTGCGCATGGTCGCGTCCGACCCCAAGTACGGCTACAACGTCAAACCGCAGAACGTCATTGGCGTCAGCCTGTTGCTCAAGGACCGCGCCAACGGTCAACTGACCACGGCGCGCAAGCAGATCAGCGCCGGCACCTATGACCCCAAGGCCAACGAAGGCCTGGAGCTGACGCCGTACCTGTGGACCCCAGCGACCTGGATGGCAGGCAAGCAGGCGGCGATCCTCACCTACATCGACGAGTGGAAAAGACCGGTGCTGGTGGGCGGCGATACGCCGACCAGTGATGGCTACATGCAGTTCCACGGGGTGGATGTGGGCAAGGGGGGCATCCACCTGTGGATAAACCGCAAGGCCAAATACATGGACCAGCTCAACGGCATGATCGCCAAGCACGCCGCAGCACAGGCCAAGGAAGGGCTGCCGGTGACTGCGGACAAAAACTGGGTGATCGTCACGCCGGAGCAGATCCAGTAACAGCGCGCATGTCAGCCGGTGCGGCCGACAATCAAGGTCCGGGCCTCTTGCTGGTCGATGTTCTGCGCCAGCAAGGTCACGGCTTCAAGGGCGCTCGCACGGATGCTGGCGCCTGCAGGGCCAAGCGTCTGTTCGGCCACGATGCTGTGTACCTGGTTGATACCGACGAAGCGGAACCACGCATCGAGGAAGGGTTTTTCCAGGCCAAATGCCTGGTCGGGGGTTTGTGAGTCGGGGCCATAACCTAGCCCGCGGGTGTAGATGGCGACTGCCCGGCGCCCACCCAGCATGCCGTTCAACCCCTGCTCGTCGAAGGTGAACAAAACCCCTTTGTGCGAAATGGCGTCGATCAGGTGCTTGAGTTTGTAGGGGATGCCGAAATTCCACAGCGGTACGCTGAACAATACCGTGTCGGCCCGGTGGAACCGTTTGGCGAGCGTGCTGATCTGCGCCCATGCAGCGTTTTGCGCGGGCGAAAGCGGGGCATCGACAAGCCCTGCGTACTTGGCCGCGAGCAGGTCGCCATCCACTTCGGGAAGCTCGCATTCCCAAGGGTCCAGGCGGTCAACCTCCACGGCTTTGCGCTCAGCCAGCGCCGCCAGGAACACTTCGGCAATCTGAGCGGAAACCGAGCGCTCGCCTCTCGGTGAGGCGCAAACATACAAGACACGTTCAACCACGGGGCTTCTCCTTGGCAGCATTGAGGGCACGTCCCCTGGCGCTTGAGTGCTCAGGAGGGCAGCGCAAAGTCTGATTCAGGATGCTCTGTTATAGAAATGACGTATGCTCGCTGTATTGAGTGCGATAGGTGATCAATCAGTGTTCGATACAGTCCTTCTGCGCAGTTTGCTTGCCGTTGCCGACAGCGGTGGTTTCACGCGTGCCGCCGAGCGGCTGCACCTTACTCAATCGGCGATCAGCGCTCACATTCGTCGGCTTGAGCGCGAAGCCGGGCACAAATTGCTGGAGCGAACGACCCGCTCGGTGAGCCTGACGCCAGCAGGCGCCCGCTTGGCAGGCTATGCCCGCAGCATCCTGGCGCTGCATGACGATGCCCGCGCCAGCTTGGGCGTGGGCCGGCGGGTTTCTGGCATGGTGTCCGTGGGGTTGAGCGAGGAGATGGTCAAAGCGCCGATCATCGATTGCCTGCGTCGATTCTCGGTGACGCACCCTGATGCAGAGGTTGTCCTGAACGTCGGCCTGACCGGGGAGCTGCTCGCACTCATGCAAGCGGGTGCGCTGGATATTGTGCTGGGCAGCCGCTGCGGCGGTGATGAACATGGCGAGGTACTGTGGTCCGAGCCGTTGATCTGGGCGAAAGGGCCGCTTGCGCTGGCCAGCGATGATGCGACCTCAGCCGTACCCTTGGCGGTGTTTTCCGATCAATGCCCGTACCGTGCTGCTGCCATCGAAGCGCTGGCGCGTGCGGGGCGACAGTGGCGCATCGTTTGCCAGAGCCCAAGTGCCGGGGGGCTGATGACCGCCGTCAACGGTGGGCTTGGGGTGACGCCTGTTACCCGCTCATCTGCCCTGGCTGCGGGCCTGCAGGAAGTGACGGCGTTGCCAGCCCTGCCTCACGCGCAATTCGTGCTGTCCTCGACGGCGAAACCGAAGCGCTCGGCTGCTCTGCTGCTGGCGCAATTGCGCCAATCGGCTTCGAGGGGTGAGCTTTGATCCGGCTTTTATCCACAGGCATAAAAAACCGGCGCACAGGGCGCCGGTTTTGCAAACGCTAGAAAGCCTTACAGCCCTTCAAGCATTGCCTTGTTGCGTACCGCACCTTTGTCGGCACTGGTCGCCAGCAGGGCGTAGGCCTTGAGCGCGGTGGTCACTTTGCGCGGGCGCACTTCGACCGGCTTCCAGCCTTTTTTGTCCTGCTCGATGCGGCGCTCGGCCAGCTCTTCGTCGCTGACCAGCAGGTTGATCGACCGGTTGGGGATGTCGATCAATACCTTGTCGCCGTCGCGCACCAGGCCAATGGCGCCGCCAGCAGCGGCTTCCGGCGAAGCGTGGCCGATCGACAGGCCCGAAGTACCGCCCGAGAAGCGGCCGTCGGTGAGCAGGGCGCAGGCCTTGCCCAGGCCCTTGGACTTGAGGTACGAGGTCGGGTAGAGCATCTCTTGCATGCCTGGGCCGCCCTTCGGGCCTTCGTAACGGATGATGACGATATCACCGGCCTTCACTTCGTCGGCGAGGATGCCGCGCACGGCGCTGTCCTGGCTCTCGAAGATCTTCGCGCTGCCTTCGAACACGTGGATCGACTCATCGACACCGGCGGTTTTCACCACGCAGCCGTCGAGGGCGATGTTGCCGTACAGCACGGCCAGGCCGCCCTCTTGCGAGTAGGCGTGCTCGAAGCTGCGGATGCAGCCGTGTTCACGGTCGTCGTCGAGGGTTTCCCAACGGGTCGACTGGCTGAACGCGGTCTGGGTCGGGATACCTGCCGGGCCTGCCTTGAAGAAGGTGTGCACGGCTTCGTCGTCGGTCTGGGTGATGTCCCACTTGGCGATGGCTTCTTCCATGCTGCGGCTGTGCACGGTCGGCAGGTCGGTGTGCAGCAGGCCGCCACGGGCCAGCGAGCCGAGTATGCTGAAGATGCCGCCGGCGCGGTGGACGTCTTCCATGTGGTACTTCTGGATGTTCGGCGCCACCTTGCACAGCTGCGGCACCGTGCGCGACAGGCGATCGATATCACGCAGGTCGAACGCCACCTCGCCTTCCTGGGCCGCAGCCAGCAGGTGCAGGATGGTGTTGGTCGAACCGCCCATGGCGATGTCGAGCATCATGGCGTTTTCGAACGCCTTGAAGTTGGCGATGCTGCGCGGCAGGACCGACTCATCGTTCTCGCCGTAGTAGCGCTTGCACAGTTCGACGATGGTGCGGCCAGCCGTGAGGAACAGCTGCTCGCGGTCAGAGTGGGTGGCCAGGGTCGAGCCGTTGCCCGGCAGGGCCAGGCCAAGTGCTTCGGTCAGGCAGTTCATCGAGTTGGCGGTGAACATGCCGGAGCACGAACCACACGTCGGGCAGGCGCTGCGCTCGTACTCGGCGACTTTCTCGTCGGAGGCCGAGGAGTCGGCGGCGATGACCATCGCATCGACCAGGTCCAGGCCGTGGCTGGCCAGCTTGGTCTTGCCGGCTTCCATCGGGCCGCCGGAGACGAAGATCACCGGGATGTTCAGGCGCAGGGCGGCCATCAACATGCCGGGGGTGATCTTGTCGCAGTTGGAGATACAGACGATGGCGTCGGCGCAGTGGGCGTTGACCATGTATTCCACGGCGTCGGCGATGATCTCGCGGCTCGGCAGCGAGTACAGCATGCCGTCGTGGCCCATGGCGATGCCGTCATCGACCGCGATGGTGTTGAATTCCTTGGCCACGCCACCGGCGCGCTCGATCTCACGGGCAACCAGTTGGCCCAGGTCCTTCAGGTGCACGTGGCCCGGGACGAACTGGGTGAACGAGTTGGCGATGGCGATGATTGGTTTCTTGAAATCTTCGTCCTTCATCCCGGTGGCGCGCCACAGGGCACGAGCGCCCGCCATGTTGCGGCCTTGGGTGGAAGTCTTGGAACGATAATCAGGCATGAAGCACTCCTGGCGGCTTAATCAGGTCACAAAAAGGGGAGTGAGCTTCTCTTGGTCCTATGCGCCTTAGGCCGGTTGCCACTGGCACGGATGGGGCCGAAGACACCACGGGATCGCCGCGTGCTCGACCAGAGCTCATAAACCCGCCGGGGATGACTGGCGATGAATAGCCCGATTCTACACCGCTGGCGCGGCGAGGGAATGGCGATGTGTCTGGGCGGTGGCGTTGGCCTAATGGCCGGTAGTTTGTAGGACGCTTCCGAAACGTCGGTCCAAGGGCTGACCTGCCCGCCCAAGCTGACTATGATCCGCCCGCCGCATGTGCGGCTTCACGAGATACACCCTCAATGGACCTTCCCAGTTTCAGTTCAAACCGAACTCGCAAATTGGCACTGAGCGCGTCGTCGCCAGGGCTTCCGAAGGCTTGAGCCCGCGTGGCTGAGGTGTGCGGGTGCCTGCGTCGGCGCCTGGAGAACCTCATGCAGCACACTTCCGATACCCTCGTTTCACCTCTCGACCTGCGCCAGGCTGCCCAGGCCCGTCGTGACGACCTGCTTCACCCGCAAGGCTACCGCGAAGGCACGGCCGGTTACCTGATGACCAGCGAATACTCGTGCCTGGATGCCGGCCTCAGCGCAAGCCAGGCCATCGACATGCTGCGCCGCGAGGCTGCCGATGCCGAAACCATCTATCAGTCTTATGTACTCGACGAGCAGCGCAACCTGCGCGGTACGTTGTCCCTGCGCGAGCTGATCCTGGCCGCCCCCGAGGCGCCGATCGAGCAGATCATGGTGCACAAGGTCATCTGCGTTTGCACCACGACCCGCCAGGAAGAAGTGGCCCGCCTGATCCGCGAGCACGACCTGCTGGCCGTGCCGGTGCTGGACGAGGTTGGGCGATTGGTGGGCCTGGTGACGTGCGACGATGCACTGGATGTGGTGGTCGATGAGGCCACCGAGGACTTCCACAAGGGCGCCTCCATCACCAACCACGTGGGCAACCTTAGGGATGCCACCGTCAGCCTGCTGTACCGCAAACGGGTGCTGTGGCTGGTGCTGCTGGTGTTCGGCAACCTGTTCTCGGGGGCTGGCATCGCGGCGTTCGAAGAGACCATTGCCGCGCATATCGTGCTGGTGTTCTTCCTGCCGCTGTTGGTGGACAGCGGTGGCAATGCCGGGGCTCAGTCGGCGACCTTGATGGTGCGGGGCCTGGCGACGGGCGAGGTGGCCATGCGTGACTGGCTGCGGATGCTGGGGCGTGAGTGCGGGGTTGCGCTGGCGCTGGGGGCGACCATGGCGGTGGCGGTGGCATCGCTGGGGGCACTGCGGGGTGGGATGGACATTGCCCTGATCGTGGCCAGCAGCATGCTGGTGATCGTGTTGCTGGGCAGCCTGATCGGCATGAGCCTGCCGTTCATGTTCACCAAGCTCAAGCTCGACCCGGCGACGGCCAGTGGCCCGCTGGTGACCTCGATCGCCGATGCGGCGGGGGTGCTGGTGTATTTCGGGATTGCTTCGTATGTGCTGGATATCTGAGGTGCCGTTTGGGGCTGCTTTGCAGCCCATCGCGGGCAAGCCCGCTCCTACAGGGGTCGGGTACCTGTGTAGGAGCGGCCTTGTGTCGCGATGGGCTGCGCAGCAGCCCCGGCATTCTTAATCAGCTGTTAGGCAGCAACCGGCAGGTAATGCTCTTGATGTAGCGGGTTTCGGCGATGGCCGGGTGCACCGGGTGGTCCGGGCCCTGGCCGCCGCGCTCGAGCAGCTGCAGGTTGCGGTCCAGGTGGCGGGCGCTGGTCAGCAGGATGTTGTTCAGGTCATCCTCGGGCAGGTGCATGGAGCACGAGGCGCTGACCAGAATGCCGTCCTTGTTGAGCATGCGCATGGCCTGTTCGTTGAGGCGACGGTAGGCCGCTTCGCCGTTTTTCAGGTCTTTCTTGCGCTTGATGAACGCGGGTGGGTCGGCAATGATCACGTCAAAGCGCTCTTCGGCGGCCTTCAGCTCACGCAGCGCTTCAAATACGTCGCCTTCGATGCAGGTCAGTTTCTCGCTGATACCGTTGAGCGCGGCATTGCGCTCAACGCCGTCCAGGGCGAAGCCCGACGCATCGACACAGAACACTTCGCTGGCGCCAAATGCGCCGGCCTGCACACCCCAGCCACCGATGTAGCTGAACAGGTCGAGCACGCGCTTGCCTTTGACGTAGGGGGCCAGGCGCGCACGGTTCATGCGGTGGTCATAGAACCAGCCAGTCTTCTGGCCTTCGCGTACCGGGGCTTCAAACTTGACGCCGTTTTCTTCCAGCGGGACCCAGTCCGGCACTTCGCCGTAGACGGTTTCGACGTAGCGCTGCAGGCCTTCGGCATCACGCGCGGCGGAATCGTTCTTGAACAGGATGCCGCTTGGCTTGAGCACCTGGACCAGGGCGGCGATCACGTCGTCCTTGTGCAGCTCCATGGTCGCCGAGGCCAGCTGAACCACGAGGATGTCGAAGAAGCGATCGACCACCAGGCCTGGCAGCAGGTCGGAGTCGCCGTAGACCAGGCGGTAGCACGGCTTGTCGAACAGGCGCTCACGCAGCGACAGGGCGACGTTGAGGCGGTGCACCAGCAGCGATTTGTCCAGCGGCAGCTTGATGTCGCGCGACAGCAGGCGGGCGCAGATCAGGTTGTTCGGGCTCAGTGCCACGATACCCAGCGGCTTGCCGTTGGCGGCTTCGAGAATCGCCTGCTGGCCGGCCTGAAAGCCTTGCAGCGGGGTCGTGGCGACGTCGACTTCATTGCTGTAGACCCACAGGTGGCCGGCGCGCAGGCGGCGGTCGGCATTGGCTTTGAGGCGAAGGCTGGGCAGGGACATGACGTCGCTCCGGGAAAAAAGAGCGGGAGTATACCGTGTTGGCCCTGTGTTC
Organism: Pseudomonas sp. E1MeOHC2; assembly: GCF_058745025.1. Lineage (NCBI taxonomy): Bacteria > Pseudomonadati > Pseudomonadota > Gammaproteobacteria > Pseudomonadales > Pseudomonadaceae > Pseudomonas > Pseudomonas sp. E1MeOHC2. Next base: position 2,092,794 of record NZ_CP196675.1, on the reverse strand, counting down.
GGGGTCAGGCGCGACAAAGTGCTGGCCAGGCCTAAAGCTAGACGATCCGGTGTTAGAATTCGCTGTCCTCAACGAGTGTGTACGCATGTCCCAAGAACTCAGCGCCGAACAGATCCAGCAAGCCTTGCAAGGCATCACCATCCCGCCGCAACCGCAGATCATGGTCGACCTGCAGTTCGAGCAGTACATGCCTGACCCGGACCTGGAAACCATCGCCAAGCTGATTTCCCAAGACCCAGGCTTGTCCGGCGCGTTGCTCAAACTGGTCAACTCCCCGCATTTTGGCCTTTCCAACAAGATCGGCTCGATCCAGCGCGCGGTGAACCTGTTGGGCAGCCGTTCGATCATCAACCTGATCAACGCCCAGTCGATCAAAGGCGAAATGAGCGACGAAACCATCGTCACCCTGAACCGCTTCTGGGACACCGCGCAGGACGTGGCAATGACCTGCCTGACCCTGGCCAAGCGTACCGGGATGCAGTTGGCCGACGAGGCGTACACCCTTGGCTTGTTCCATGATTGTGGCGTGCCGCTGATGCTCAAGCGCTTCCCCAACTACATGGACGTGCTGGAAGAAGCTTATGCCAAGGCCGACGGCGAAACGCGGGTGGTCGATACGGAAAACCGTGCGTTCAATACCAACCACTCGGTGGTGGGCTATTTCACCGCCAAGTCCTGGCGCCTGCCCGAGCACCTGACGGGGGCCATCGCCAACCACCACAACGCCTTGGCCGTGTTCCGCGACGAGTCTTCACGCAATACCCAGAGCCAGTTGAAGAACCTGCTGGCGGTGCTGAAGATGGCCGAGCACATCTGCGCGTCCTACCGTGTGTTGGGCAGCCAGAGTGTCGACCACGAATGGGAAGTGGTGGGGCCACTGGTGCTCGACTACATTGGCTTGTCGGACTACGACTTCGAAAACCTCAAACAGAACATCCGAGAGCTGGGCGGGCACTGACACATGCCGGAACTACCCGAAGTAGAAACCACCCGGCGGGGTATCGCACCCCATCTGGTAGGCCAGCGGGTCAGCCGCGTGGTGGTGCGTGACCGGCGCCTGCGCTGGCCAATCCCCGAAGACCTGGATGTGCGGTTGTCGGGGCAGCGTATCGTTAGCGTCGAGCGGCGCGCCAAGTACCTGTTGATCAATGCCGAGGTCGGCACCTTGATCAGCCACCTGGGCATGTCGGGTAACTTGCGCCTGGTCGAATTGGGCCTGCCGGCGGCCAAGCACGAGCACGTCGATATCGAGCTGGAATCGGGGCTGATGCTGCGCTACACCGACCCGCGCCGTTTCGGCGCCATGCTCTGGAGCCTCGACCCGCTCAACCACGAGTTATTGCTGCGTCTGGGGCCAGAACCGTTGACCGACCTGTTTGATGGCGACCGCCTGTTTCAGCTGTCGCGCGGGCGCTCGATGGCGGTCAAACCGTTCATCATGGATAACGCGATAGTGGTGGGGGTAGGCAACATCTACGCCACCGAAGCATTGTTTGCTGCCGGGATTGACCCACGCCGGGAGGCGGGCGGTATTTCGCGGGCGCGGTACCTGAAGCTGGCCATCGAGATCAAACGGGTGCTGGCGGCGGCCATCGAGCAGGGCGGCACGACCTTGCGCGACTTCATTGGCGGGGATGGGCAGCCGGGGTACTTCCAGCAGGAGTTGTTCGTCTACGGGCGGGGTGGGATGCCGTGCAAGCTGTGTGGCACGCCCTTGCGCGAGGTGAAGCTTGGCCAGCGGGCAAGCGTGTTCTGCCCGCGCTGCCAGCGCTGAGTCTGGGGCCGTTTGGCGGCCCATTCGCGGGGCAAGCCCGCTCCCACAGGATCTAGCAGGCTCTAGACAGCTTACAAGCGGCCCAATCTGTGGGAGCGGGCTTGTCCCGCGAACAAGGGCGCAGCCCTTGCAATTATTCAGTCCTTGCCAGTAATCCGACGGTATTTGGCCATCAGCTGTTCTTCGCTTTCCGGGTGCGCTTCATCCAGTGGGATGCAGTCGACCGGGCAGACCTGCTGGCACTGCGGCTCGTCGTAGTGGCCCACGCACTGGGTGCACAGGTTAGGGTCGATCACGTAGATCTCTTCGCCTTGAGAGATGGCCTCGTTCGGGCACTCGGGTTCGCAGACGTCGCAGTTGATGCAATCGTCGGTGATGATCAGGGACATGGGGACTCCGGCCGGGGCTCACCGCCCGGGCATGTTCAACGCTGTGGGCACAATTGTGCCGCATTCGCGCCCGCAGTGCACGCGGGCGCGATAATCAGGCGTGCAGGCTTACTTCTTGAACCGTTCGGTCAGCGCCTCTGCCACCACGGGGTGGACGAATTTGCTGATATCGCCGCCCAAGGCGGCGATTTCCCGGACCAACGTCGAGGAAATGAACGAATAGCGCTCCGACGGCGTCAGGAACAGGCTCTCGACATCGGGGGCCAGTTGCCGGTTCATGTTCGCCAGCTGGAACTCGTACTCGAAGTCGGAGACCGCGCGCAGGCCACGCAGGAAGACGTTGGCGCCCTGTTCCTTGGCAAAGTGCGCCAAAAGGGAAGAGAAGCCGATGACTTCGACATTGGGCAGGTGCTTGGTGACCTCACGCGCCAGCGCCACCCGTTGTTCCAGCGGGAACAGGGGGTTTTTCTTGGGGCTGGCCGCCACTGCGATAATCACATGGTCGAACAGCCGCGAGGCGCGCTCGACCAAGTCGCCATGGCCTTTGGTAATGGGGTCGAAAGTACCCGGGTACAACACTCGGTTCATCGCGTCATCCTGGCTGGAGTGCGTTGGGGAGTCGGATGGTAGCGCAGCGATAGCGCCCGGCCAAGTCGTGCGGCCGGCTGATGGCACTATAGACAGTGGGTGCATTCGTTGTCATGCGTTGTGTGCCAGGCGGGCAATCAGGGCATCGGTGAGCTTGGCGCTGATGGCGTACACCGACAATTGCGGGTTGGCGCCGATGCTGGTGGGGAACAGCGAGCCGTCGTGAATCGACAGGTTTGCCAACTGGTGATGCTGGCCCAGGCTGTTGCACACCGCCTGTCGTGGGTCTTCGCCCAGGGCGCAGCCCCCCATCACGTGGGCGCTGCCCAGGCGCGTGCGGAATAGCGCCAGGGGCAGCTCGTCGATCATCGTCAGGGCTTCGCCCAGGTTGTTGGCGTAGCGGGCATCGCTATGCACCGGCAAGACCCGCTCGGCCCCGGCGGCGAACTGGATCTGCGCCATGCTGCGGTAGGCGCGGCGCAAACCGTCGCGCAGGTAGTCATTGACCGGGTAATCCAGCACGGGTGAGCCATCGCCCCGCAGCTCGACCGCGCCACCCTGGCTTTCAGGGTGGAAGCCGTCGCGCAGCAACGCCAGCATCACGTGGGTATGCGGCAGCTCGGCCATGCGCTGGGCATTCTCGTTGCCGTAGCCACCCAACAGGGTGCTGGCCAGGGCGGGGTGCAGGGGCGGCACTTCAAGCTTGTAACCGATTGGGCCGTCGGTACCGCCGAGCCATTGGAAGTGGTCGCTGTAGATGGACTGCGGGGCACCGTAGTAGGGGTCGATGCGCGTGTTGAAACGTGCCGCGCTGAAGTTGACCAGGTGCAGGAAGGTGCGTTTGCCCAGGCGAGCGTGCGGGTCGGGGGCGTTGGAACGCAGCAACAGGGCAGGGCTGTTGATACCGCCCCCAGCGAGAATGTAGTGGCGGGCGCGCACGCTGATCTGCCTGCCGGTGGGGTTTATCCCGTGGGCATCCAGGGCAGTGCACTGCAACTGGGCGATCCGCTCGCCGTTGTGCTCGAAGCGCATCGCACGCGCTAGGTAGAGCAGCTCGCCGCCCTGGTCGAGGGTGGCCGGAATGCTGGTCACCAGCATCGATTGCTTGGCGTTGACAGGGCAGCCCATGCCGCAATAACCAAGGTTCCGACAATCGCGCACGTTGCGCGGTATCACCGCCCAACGATAGCCGAGCTGTTCGCAGCCACGGCGCAGCACCTCGTTGTTGGCGTTGGGCGGCAAGGCCCAAGGGCTGATGCCCAGCTGCTGTTCGATGCGCTCGAACCAAGGGCGTAGCGCATCGGTGTCCAAGCCGGTGACCCGGTGCTCCTTGGCCCAATGGGCCAGGGTCTGTGGCGGCGTGCGAAAGCTCGAGGTCCAGTTGACCAGCGTGGTACCGCCCACGGCGCGGCCCTGCAGGATGGTGATGGCGCCATCCTTGCTCATCCGCCCCAGGCCCTCCTGGTAGAGGCTGGCGTAGGCCTCGCTTTCCAGCAGGTGGAAGTCGCTGCTGGTCTTCAGGGGGCCTTCTTCGATCAGCAGTACTTTGAACCCGGCGGCGCTGAGCAACTGGGCACTGGTGGCGCCGCCGGCACCGCTGCCGATCACGGCGATATCGGCCTGCAGGGTCAGGTCTTGCGCCAGGCGCGAGCCATCGTGGGTGATCCAGCCGCGTTCGAGGCCTTGGCGAAATGGGTCGATTACAGGCATTGGCGATGCTCTTGTTGTCGTCAGATCTTCGGTGGCCCTGGGTAGCCGCAGGCGGCCCAGGCTTCCGGGCGTTCATACCAGGCCATCTGCAGCAGTTGCAGCAACGAGGCGTGCCCCATGCGCAGCAGGTTCATCGAACTGTCCTGCCAGCGCTGCAGAAACGCGCTGATCTGCTCGCTGCTGGCCTGCTGCCAGGCGCCCCAGATGCCGGTCAGCGGGCCCCGAGTCAGTGGCAGGCTGAGCACGTCGAACAGTTGCCGGGTGAGTTTGAGCATTTCTGGCGACAACGCCGCCAGCTTGTGATCGAGGCTGTGCAGCACCAGCGCATCGACGGCCTGGGTGCCGGCAAGCACCACTGGGATCAGCGCACTCAACAGTGGCAGGTCGTCATTGCGCAACGCCTGGTAGCCGGGCGCGGCCGACTGTGCCGTGCAGCCGACGAGGCTGGTGGTGGCGAGGAAGGCGCTGGCGCCCAGGCTGAAGCGGAGCAAGTCGCGGCGCTGCATGGGCCTGGGCTCAGCGGATGAACAGCTTGTAGACCAGGCGCTGCAAGGCCTTGCCGTACGGTGGGTAGATCAGGCGTGCGGCGTTCAGGCGCTGTTTGGCCAGCACGGCCTTGGCTTTGCTGAAGGTCAGAAAACCCTCGTGGCCGTGGTAGTGGCCCATGCCGGAAGGCCCGATGCCGCCAAAGGGCAGGTCGTCCTGTGCGACATGCAGCAGGGTGTCGTTCAGGCACACACCGCCGCAATGGCTGTGACGCAGCACGTGTTCCTGCTCTGCGCGGTCGTAGCCGAAGTAGTAAAGGGCCAGTGGGCGAGGGCGCTGGTTGATGTGGGCCAATGCCTGGTCGAGGCTGTCGTAGGGCACCAGCGGCAGCAGTGGGCCGAAGATTTCGTCCTGCATCACCTGCATCTGGTCGTTCACGTCCAGCAGCAGGTGAGGGGGCAGGCGTCGGCCTTGGCGTGGCTCGCCTGGGTACAGGTCGAGCACCTGGGCGCCTTGGTCGCGGGCGTCGTCCAGCAGGTGCTGCAGGCGCTGCAACTGCCGCGGGTTGATGATGGCGGTGTAGTCGGGGTTGTCGGCGATACGCGGGAACATGCGGTGGACGGCGGACTGGTAAGCGTCACTGAAGGCTCCCAGCCGCTCGCGCGGCACCAGTACGTAGTCGGGGGCAACGCAGGTCTGGCCGGCGTTCAGGGTCTTGCCGAAGGCGATACGTTCGGCTGCGCTGTGCAGAGGCACACTGGCCGAGACGATGGCCGGGGATTTGCCGCCCAGCTCCAGGGTGACCGGGGTCAGGTTGTGCGCTGCGGCCAGCATGACCTGGCGGCCCACGCTGGTTGCCCCGGTGAACAGCAGATGGTCGAACGGAAGGCGGGCAAAGGCCTGGCCAACCTCGACCTCACCCAGCACCACGCTGACCAGGTCCTCAGGGAACACCCGCTCCAGCAACTGTTTGAGCACCTGGGCGCTGGCGGGCGTTGCTTCGCTGAGCTTGAGCATGACCCGGTTGCCTGCCGCCAGGGCACAGGTTAGCGGGCCGATGGCGAGCAACAGCGGGTAGTTCCACGGCACGATGATGCCGACCACGCCCAACGGCTGATAGCGCACCTGCGCGCTGGCGGGCTGGAAGGCCAGGCCGACGCGGCGCCGGCTGGCGCGCATCCAGCGTTGCACGTGCTTTTCGGCGTGGCGCAGGCCCTGAACGGAGGGCAGCAGTTCCGCCAGCAGGGTCTCATCGGCGCTGCGCCCGTCAAAGTCCTGGTCGATGGCTTCTATGAGCCGCGCCTGGTCCGCCAGCAATGCCTCGCGCAGGCTCTTCAGCCACTGTCTGCGCTGGGCGGCCGGGGGCGCGGGATTGCCAGCAAATGCCAGGCGTTGGGCGGCGAACCTCGCCGTCAGGTCGAGGTCGCAATGCACAGGAGACACGTCAACGGGCGAGGTCATATCGGCTCGAATCCGGGCAGGGAATCCCTAGAGCCTATACTCTAATCCGAACGATCGTGCGAATTTTTCCGTGGCGTCGAGCGGTGCATTCCACACCAGATACGCCGTAAGATGACCCTTTGACCAAGGCCCGCAAACTGGGAGCTGAGCATGGCCCCGCGCATGAAGACCCGAGAGCGCATCGTGCAGAACAGCCTGGAGCTGTTCAACCAGCAGGGCGAGCGTAGCGTCAGTACCAACCACATTGCCGCGCACATGGAGATCTCGCCCGGCAACCTGTATTACCACTTCCCCAACAAGCAGGCGATCATCGCCCTGTTGTTCAGCCAGTACGAAGAGCTGGTGGACAGCTTCTTGCGCCCGCCTCAAGGGCGCTGCGCAACCGTGGAAGACAAACGTTTTTACCTCAAGGCCCTGCTCGCGGCGATGTGGAACTACCGCTTTCTGCACCGCGACCTGGAGCACCTGCTGGACAGCGACCCCGAGCTGGCCGCCCGTTACCGGCGCTTTTCCGAACGCTGCCTGCGTCAGGGCCAGGCGATTTACCGTGGCTTCGTCGATGCTGGGATCCTGGCCATGGCGCCGGCGCAGATCGAATCGCTGACCATCAACGCCTGGATCGTGCTGACGTCATGGGTGCGTTTTCTCAGCACCACGCGTGAGCATTCCGCGCACCTGGGTGAAGAAGCCTTCAAGCGCGGCGTCTATCAGGTACTGGTGCTGGAGCTCGGCTTCGTCACCGCAGGCGCGCGCAGTGCCGTGGACGCGCTGTGTCAGGAATTTCATGTACCGTTCAATCAGGCCCTGGAACTGTAAACCAGGGTACGAGTGCTATCGATCAGGAGATTGTCATGCCCCTTGCGCAATTGATCACCCCGCAACAGCTGGCCGAGCGTCTGGACTCGCCCGACCTGGTGATTCTCGACTGCCGCTTTGCCCTTGAGGATGTGGATTATGGCCAGCGCAGCTATGCCGATGGGCATATTGCCGGGGCGCACTTCGCTGACCTGGAGCGCGACCTCAGTGGCCCGGTCAGCAAGGGACGTACCGGGCGCCACCCTTTGCCCGATGCGGGGCGGCTGGTCGAGCGCCTGCGTGAGTGGGGGCTGGACAATGACAGCGACGTGGTGCTTTACGACGATGGCCCTGGCGCCTTTGCTGCCCGTGCCTGGTGGTTGCTGGCCTGGCTGGGCAAGCGCAGTGGCGTATCGATTCTCGATGGCGGGCTCAAGGCATGGCATGCAGCGCACCTGCCGCTGAGCCTGGACCCGCCGCCCCGCCGCGAGGGCACTTTCAGCGGTGAGCCGGACGCTAAGCTACTGATTGATGCCGAACACCTGGCCAAGCACCTGGGCGATGCTGAACTGACGTTGATCGATGCCCGGGCCTTGCCGCGTTTTCGTGGCGAAGTCGAGCCGATCGACCCGGTCGCCGGGCATATTCCTGGCGCACAGTGCGCGGCGTTCACCGATAACCTGGGTGCCGACGGGCGTTTTCTGCCGGCCGACGCACTCAAGCAACGGTTCGCCGAAAAGCTGGCCGGGCGCTCGCCGGAGCAGTTGGTGGCCTATTGTGGGTCGGGCGTGACCGCTTGCCACAATCTGTTTGCCCTGGCACTGGCGGGCTATCCGCTGGGGCGTTTGTATGCCGGGTCGTGGAGCGAGTGGATCAATAACCCAGCGCATGGGGTGGCTACCGGGGATTGATCCGGGCCGCTGCTAAAGGCCTTCTAGCAGCCACTGCGGAATCCGCCGTTCCAGGTAATACCCCGGATTGCGCAGGCTGCCATCGACAAAGCCCACATGGCCACCGCGGTTGTGCAATTCAAACTGCGTCTGCGCTGCCAGTTCACTGGCCAAGGGCACGCTGTGGCTGGAGACGAAGGGGTCATCGCTGGCATGGATGATTAATGTCGGCGTGCGGTTTTCGCCCAGGAAGTAGCGGCTTGATGAGCGGCGGTAGTAATCGTGCGCATCGTTGAAACCGTTGAGCGGCGCGGTGACCTTGCCGTCGAAGTCCCAGAAGGTGCGCAGCCTGGTCAGTGGCCCCAGCCGTTCGAGTGCCGCCAGCCGCTCATGCTCGCCCTTGTCATGGAAGTGACGCTGCTTGAGCTGCACATAGGCCAGCATCTCGCGCATGAAATGTGCCTGGTAGACCTTCGAAAACCCCTGGCCGATACGGTCGGCACACTGGTCCAGCCGGAACGGCACCGACACCGCGACCGCAGCTTCCAGCTGGCTGGCCGAGCCGCTTTCGCCCAGGTACTTGAGCAACACATTGCCACCCAGCGAATAACCCACTGCGTAAAGCGGCGCCAATGGGCGCTGGGCGCGCAGGTGCGCGACGATTTCGGCCAGGTCCTCGCTGGCACCGGAGTGGTAGCTGCGCGGCAGCAGGTTCGGCTCGCCCGAACAACCGCGCCAATTCACCGCCACACTGGCCCAGCCGCGTCCTTGCAAGGCTTGCTGCAGGCCTTTGACGTAGGGCGAGTGGGAGGAACCGGTCAGCCCATGCAGTACCAGCACCAGCGGTGCATCCGGTTGGTGCGGGTCGTGCCAGTCGAGGTCGATGAAATCGCCATCGGCCAGCCACAGCCGCTCGCGGTCGCGCTGCAGTTCAGGCAACTTGCGCCAGAGTGGGCCCCACAAGGTTTGAAGATGGGGGTTGGACAGGCCGACGGCCGGGCGGAAAGTGGCAGTGAGACTGGGCATGCTGGGCGACTCGTGATGTGCCTGCCTAGAGTGCCATGAAACGCTGCCGCTGTACCTGCGCTATTGGTCGATGGCTGGCAGCGGCTGCTGATCGACACGTGGGCCGACACTGACAAGCACCTTGCGTGTGAGGTCGAACCTGCGTTGCATGACTTCGCGGACCCCCTCTGGGGTCAGGGCGGTCAGGCGATCGATGTAGGTATTTAGATGGTCATCCGGTTGTCGCTGATGGGTGTTTTGGGTGAGCAGCGTGGCCAGGCTGTTGTTTTGGGCAACATCGCGCAGCAGCTGGCCTGCCAGCTGTTGGCGGGCCAGTTGCAGCTCGGCTTCTGTCGGCCCCTGGTGGATGAAGTCGCCAAGCACCGTCGCGACCAGGTCCTGGGAGCCGGTTACGTGCTGCGGGGCAATCTCCCATTCGATCGCGAACAGCCCTCCTGCACTCAGGGGGACCAATTGACTGCGGATGTCGTAGGTAAGCCCTCGGCGTTGACGCAGCTCTTTCATCAAGCGGGAGTCCAACCCCGAGCCCAGCACTTCACTGGCCAGTACCAGGGCAAGGAACTCGGGGTTGTTGGCCGGTACATTCATTGGCAGCGCCAGAAGGATCGTGTTGCTCGCCCCGGCCTGCTCGACGTTGATCGTCGTACCCGTTGTTTCAGGCGCGGCCGGCAAGTCAGCGGCGGCCCAGCCTTGAGGCAGTGCCTGGCTGATACGCTGGGCAATGCCCTGCGCCTCTCTGCGCGACAGGTCGCCGACAATGACCATTTCCAGGTTGTTGGCGGAGTAGGCGCGTTGATGAAACGCTTTCAGGTCGTCGGTCGTGACTGCATCGAGTGCCTGCTCTGTGCTGCCCTGTGGGTGGCCATAGGGATGACCGCTGAACAGGTGATGATAGGCCTCGCTGCGCGCCCTGAGTACCGACAGGCTGGCGCGGGATGCCTCATGCAGCACTAGCTGGCGTTTGATCTTCTCCAGCATGGCGTTGTGAAAGGCCGGCTTTGCGACGAGCTCGGTAAATAGATCGATGGCAGGGTCGAGCAATGCCTGGGCGCTCAGACTGCGCAGGCTCAGGGTCGTGTGCTCACGGCGTATTTGCCTTTCGACCACCGTACCTAGCCGCTCCAGACGCTCGGCATGCTCGATCGCATCAAAACGCTGGCTGCCCTCGTCGAGCATGTACAGCGTGAGGGCGGCCAGGCTGGGCGGGTCACTTAGGGCGGTGCCTGCCTTGAAGCGCAGCTTCACATCGACGATAGGCAGGCCGCGAGCTTCGACGAACTTAACGCCTGAGCCAGCGTCGGTTCTCCAGGCGTGCACCGGCGTCTTGATGGCTTCGAAATGGTCAAGCTCCAGACCTTGGGCAGATACCAGGCCGCCGTAAATGCTGTTAGCCGCCAGAGGGGCCAATACGTTATCAGTCATGTTCGCGCTCCTGGTTGTGCATGAAGGTGATCGCCACGCGGGATGCTGTCAGGTAGTCACGTGCGGCTCGGCGAATGTCCTCGCTGGTCACGGCTACGATGGCTTCTCGGTCATCATCCAGCACGATGGGGTCCAGGCCGCAGACGGCCTGCCTGCCGATGGCATTGGCCTGTTCCGCGATGTCGTCCTGTGCAAACAATTGCCTGGCCAGCAGGCGTGCCTTGGCGCGCTGCAACTCGTCGTTGCTGGGTAATGTCTGGCTAAAGGCTTCTATCTCTGACATTAACCTGTTGGCTGCGGCCTCGGGCGCGACAAGCGCGCTGCAGTAGGCATAGACGGTTAGCAGGCTGTCGCCACGCCGATACGGCTCGTAGGTTGACTTCAGGGCTTGCAGTACCTGCTCATCTATCAGCAGCCGGCGTTGCAGCTTGGCGGCCTGGCCTTCGGTAAGCAGGTCGGGCAGCAGCCGAAATGCGTGGGCCTGGGTAGTGGAGGTGGCGGTGCGTTGGCTGGGCAGGTTGAAGCTGAGGATCACACCAGGCCTGAGGCCCGGCAGGCGCAATATTTGCGTGCGCCGCTCCAACTTGGGGTCTTCGATGGGCGTTTGCCGGGGCGGCAGGCGACGGGCGGGGATGGCAGTGAAATGTCGCGTCATCAGTTCCTGCAGTCGTTGCAGATCGATATCGCCGGCGACTGAAAGGGTGGCGTTATTGGGGTGATACCAGGTCTGGTACCAGGTGCGGGCCGCCGCTGGCGTCATGTGCTGGAGATCGCTTTTGTGGCCGATAACCGGCGTGGCATAGCGGCTGCAGCCATGGGCCAGTAACTGGTGCTTTTCCAGCGCCAGCGCCCAGGCGTTGTTGTCGACATCCGCGCGGCGCTCGGCCATGACCACCGCCAACTCGCGGGCGAACGGTGCATCGCTCAGGGTTGCAGTGGCCATGGTGTCAGCCATGGCTTCCAGGGCGATCTCCAGCCGGCTGGCTGGCAAGGTCAGTGGAAAGACCGTGGCATCTTCTTGGGTGAATGCATTCGGGTCACCGCCGAGGCGGGTCATCAGGGTCGAATATTGCCCGCTGGCGAGTTTGCTGCTGCCTTCGAACAGCAGATGCTCCAGGGCATGGGAAAGGCCTGTGTGGCCGTCAGGTTCGTAGCTCGAACCTACGTGATACCACAATTGCACGCTGACCAGAGGGGCTCGGTGGTCTTCGCGCAGGTAGACGCGCAGGCCATTGGCGAGGGAGAAGAACTGTACCGAAGGTGGGTGCTCGGTCATGGCTGAAGTGCTCCTGCAAAAATCGAAGGAGCAGCTTCAGTCAGAGGCCAGGTGCGTGTGCGGTAACTAAATAGGCCAACGCTTTACGCTGGCCTGACGCCAGGCGGTCAGCCTCGTTGCCAAAGTGCGTAATACACCTGCCCGGTCTTTTTCTCCCGGTGCAGGCGCCAGTTCCCCGGCATTTGCATGGCCGATGGCGCGGTCTCGCTTTCGGTGTAGACCCACGCCTGCTCGCGCAGCCATTGGTTTTGTTCCAGCAGGTTGCAGGTGTTGGCCAGCAGGTCCTGATGGAAGGGTGGGTCGAGGAACACGACGTCGAACTGCTGCTTGGCCGGGTTTTGCAGGTAACGCAGGGCGTCGGTCTGCAGGATCTGCCCGCGCGGGCAGCGCAGCAGCTCAAGGTTGTCCTTGAGGTTACTGATGGCGGCGGGGTTGCTGTCCAGTGCCACGGCGTCTTCGGCGCCGCGCGACAAGGCTTCGAGCACCAGGGCGCCGCTGCCGGTGAAGGCGTCCAGCACTCGGGCGCCTTCGATGTAGGGCGCGAGCCAGTTGAACAGGGTTTCGCGCACGCGATCAGGCGTTGGCCGCAGGCCGTCGCCTTCAGGCACCGCCAGGCGACGGCTGCGCCACTCGCCGGCGATGATGCGCAGGTGGCCCTGGCCCTTGCTTTGGCCCGTTTGAGGGCGGGCGGGAGGGGTGGATCTTGGCATTAGTGCTCCGGTACGCCGAGCGGTTGCTCGGCGGGCTTGTCAGTGGGGGCTGGCAGCGGCTTTTGCGGCACGTTCGGGCCAGCGGTGACGATGACCAGTTTATCGGCTGACAGGTGTTTGTTCATGGCGGCTTTGACCTGTTCGACGGTGAGGGCCTGGGACTGTTGCATGAAGTCCTCAAGCCAGGTCAGCGGCAGGTTGTAGAAGCCAATGGCGCCCAGTTGGCCGACGATGCTGGCGTTGCTGGCATTGGACAGCGGGAAGCTGCCGGCCAGCTCGCGCTTGGCGTCGTCCAGTTCTTGCTGGGTGGGGCCGGTCTTGAGGTAGTCGGCAAGGATGCCCTGGACCAGTTTGAGGGTACCCTCGCTGAGTTCGGCGCGGGTCTGCAGGTTGATCATGAACGGGCCACGCACCTGCATCGGGCTGAACACCGAGTAGACGCCGTAGGTGAGGCCGCGCTTTTCACGCACTTCGCTCATCAGGCGGGTGCCGAAGGCGCCGCCGCCGAGGATCTGGTTACCCAGCGACAGGGCCGGCCAGTCCGGATCCTGACGGTCGATACCCAGCTCGGCCAGCATCAGGTGGGTCTGCTTGGACGGGAAGTCGATGTGGGTCAGGCCCGCCTTGGGTTCAGCGGGCTGGGCCGGTACCGCCAACGCCGGGCCCTTTGGCAGGCCGGCGGATACCTGGGCCGCAATGGCTTCAGCTTCGGCGCGGCTGAGGTCGCCGACCAGGGCGATGACCGCGTTGCCGGCTGTGTATGCCTTGGCGTGGAAGGCGCGCAGCTGTGCCAGGGTGATGCCGTTGATGCTTTCGGCGGTGCCGTCGCTCGGGTGGGCGTAGGGGTGGTCGCCGTAGAGCTTGCCGAACAGGGCCTTGCCAGCGATCTTGCCGGGGTTCTGCTTGTCGTATTCGAAGCCGGCCAGCATCTGGTTCTTGATGCGTTTGAGGGCGTCTTCGGGGAAGGTCGGCTTGCCTGCTACCTCGGCGAACAGCTTGAGCGCCGGTTCGCGCTTGTCCTTGGTGCTCAGGCTACGCAGCGACGCCACGGCCATGTCGCGGTAGGAACCGTTGCCGAAGTCCGCGCCCAGGCCTTCGAAGCCTTCGGCAATGGCGGTTACGTCCTTGCCGGCCACGCCCTCGTTGAGCATGGCGTTGGTCAGGGCGGCCAGGCCTGGCGTGCCGCTGTCCTGGCTGCTACCGGCGGCGAAGGTGACGCGCAGGTCGAACATCGGCAGCTCACGGGCTTCGACGAACAGCACCCGGGCGCCTTCGGCGGTGGTCCAGTTCTGGATGTTCAGTTGGCGCCGGCTGGGCGCCTTGCCATCCAGCTCAGCCAGGGACTGCAGGGTATTGGCCGGGCGGGCTGCATTGCTGTCGGCTTTGACCGCGTTGTCGGCGAGGGCCGGGGCCGCCAGCACCGTCGCCAGCGCCAGGGCGCGGATGCCCGTAGCCAGCAGGGTGTGGCGTGGTGCGCTGCGATCACTCATGAGCGGACTCCTCGGGCAGTACATGGGCAACGCTCAGGCGTTCGCGGGTGAAATAGGTGCGCGCAGCGTTCTGGATGTCTTGCGGGGTCACGCGCTTGAGCTCGTCCAGCTCGCTGTCGATCAGCTTCCAGGACAGGCCCACGGTCTCCAATTGGCCGATGGTGGTGGCCTGGCTGCTGATGGAGTCGCGGTCGTAGACCAGGCCGGCGATCACCTGAGCGCGTACGCGTTCGAGCTCTTCGGCGCTGGGTGGCGTGGTCTTGAGCTCTTCCAGCAGTTGCCAGATGCCCTTTTCCACGTCTGCCAGGGTCTTTTGCTTCTGCACATTCGGCGTGGCCGAGATCAGGAACAGGCTGTCGCCACGGGCGAAGGCGTTGTAGCTGGAGGACGCACCGGCCACCAGCTCCTGGCCGCGTTCCAGGCGTGCCGGCATGCGCGCACTGTAGCCACCGTCAAGCAGGGCCGAGATCAGGCGCAGAGCGTGTACCGTGCTTGGCTCCTTGGCAGTTGCCAGGCCGGGCACGTTGAAGCCGTAGATCAAGCTCGGCAACTGGGTGCGCACGTGCAGGGTCAACTGGCGTTGGCCTGGCTCGGCCACTTCCAGCGGTAACTTGGCGGGCGGGACCGCACGCTTGGGAATGCCGGCGAAGTACTTTTGCGCCAGGCCCTTTACCTCATCGACGGTGACATCGCCGACGACCACCAAGGTGGCGTTGTTGGGTGCATACCAGGATTCATACCAATGGCGCAGTTCCTCGACCTTCATGCGGTCAAGGTCGGCCATCCAGCCGATGGTCGGGGTGTGGTAGCCGCTGGCGGGGTAGGCCATGGCGCGGAACAGCTCGAACGCCTTGGCGTTGGGCTGATCGTCGGTGCGCAGGCGGCGCTCTTCCTTGATAACCTCGATTTCGCGGCTGAATTCGTCGGCGGGCAGGCGCAGGCTGGCGAGGCGGTCGGCCTCCAGTTCCAGGGCCACCGGCAGGCGGTCGCGGGCCAGCACCTGGTAATAGGCCGTGTAGTCGTCGCTGGTGAAGGCGTTTTCTTCGGCGCCCAGGTCCCGCAGGATGCGCGAGGCCTCGCCGGGGCCGATTTTGGCGCTACCTTTGAACATCATGTGTTCAAGGGCGTGGGACAAACCGGTCTGCCCCGGGGTCTCGTAGCTGGAGCCCACCTTGTACCAGATCTGCGAGACCACCACCGGTGCGCGGTGGTCTTCGCGCACGACCACTTTGAGGCCGTTGTCGAGGATGAATTCGTGAGTCGGTTGCACATCGGCGGCGAAGGCCACGAGCGGCAGGCAGAGCGTGCCGAGCAACAGGCCAGCGGCGCGGCGGGCTAGAGCATTCATACGGTGTTTAACCTGTTCGGCGGCCCGCAGGGTTTAGCGTCGGCGGGCCAGGAGGTGCTAGGATACTGATCCGGTTGCCTGGCGACCATGCCTGTCGCCGTTCTGGCCCACAGGACACTAAGACAAAACGTTGCGCATGAACCAGCCGGCTTCAAGATAGTCTGTTCTGCGTATAGAGAATTCCCGATGCGCCATTGCTGGCGCATCGCTACCCTGAGATAGCCGTCCTCCATGTTTGGTTCCAACGACGACAAAAAAGCGCCGGCCGAGTCTGGCGAAAAGAAAGGCCTGTTCAGCTGGTTTCGCAAGAAGCCGCAGCAACCTGTCGCCGAACAGCCGCAAACGCCCGAGCCACAGGCTGAAGAGCCGCTAGCGGCGCAGCCTGCTGTCGAGCAGCCTGTCGCTGCGCCGGTCGAGCCGGTGGCCGTACAAGCCCCTGTTGCTTATGAGCCGCCTGAGCCGGTGCCAGCCGTGGCTGATCATGCGCCCGCTCAGCCTGCCCAGTCCCCTGCGGGCGAGGGCTTGCCTGCGAACGCGCAAGCCGCCGCACCGCAGGTCGAAAGCCCAGCACCGGTGGGGCTAGCCACGCAAGCTTCGGTCATTCACGCCGTAGAGCCGCCTGTCAGCAATTTGGTGCTGCCGGTTGCCGAGGAACCCGTAGCCCTGGTGCCGGACCTTGAGCCCACGGCCCCGCCAGCGATTCCTGAGCGACCAGCGGTCGAGCCCCCAGCGCCCGTGGCAGTCGCACCTCAGCCAGCGCCAGTGGTTGCCGAGCCTGCCCCGGTCGCTGCTCCGGCTCCGGCTCCGGCTCCGGTCGAACCCGAACCCGTTGCCGCGCCGGTCGTCACCGAACAACCCAAGGCCGGCTTCTTCGCCCGCCTCAAACAGGGCCTGTCCAAGACCAGTGCCAGCATCGGCGAAGGCATGGCCAGCCTGTTCCTGGGCAAGAAGGTCATCGACGATGACCTGCTCGACGAGATCGAGACCCGCCTGCTGACCGCCGACGTCGGTGTGGAAGCGACCTCGACCATCGTCCAGAACCTGACCCAGAAGGTCGCCCGCAAGCAGCTGGCCGATGCCGATGCACTGTACAAATCGCTGCAGGAAGAACTGGCCGCACTGTTGCGCCCGGTCGAGCAGCCGCTGAAAGTCCAGGCACAGAACAAACCCTACGTGATCCTGGTGGTCGGCGTGAACGGCGCCGGCAAGACCACCACCATCGGCAAGCTGGCCAAGAAGCTGCAACTGGAAGGCAAGAAGGTCATGCTGGCCGCCGGCGACACCTTCCGTGCCGCAGCGGTGGAACAGTTGCAGGTCTGGGGTGAGCGTAACCAGATCCCGGTCATCGCCCAGCACACCGGTGCCGACTCGGCCTCGGTGATCTTCGATGCCGTGCAGGCCGCCAAGGCCCGTGGCGTGGATGTGCTGATCGCCGATACTGCGGGTCGTCTGCACACCAAGGACAACCTGATGGAAGAGCTGAAGAAGGTTCGCCGGGTCATCGGCAAGCTCGACGCCGATGCGCCTCATGAGGTGCTGCTGGTGCTCGACGCCGGTACCGGCCAGAACGCCATCAGCCAGGCCAAGTACTTTAACCAAAGCGTCGAGCTGACCGGCCTGGCCCTGACCAAGCTGGACGGCACCGCCAAGGGCGGGGTGATCTTCGCCCTGGCCAAGCAGTTCAGCATCCCGATCCGTTTCATCGGTGTCGGTGAGGGTATCGACGACCTGCGCACCTTCGAAGCCGAGCCGTTCGTCAAGGCTCTGTTCGCCGAGCGAGAGCATCCATGATCCGATTCGAACAGGTTGCCAAGCGCTATCCCAATGGCCATGTAGGCTTGCATGAGCTTAGTTTTCGGGCGCGCCGGGGCGAATTCCTGTTCGTCACCGGGCACTCAGGTGCCGGTAAGAGCACCTTGCTGCGTTTGCTGCTGGCCATGGAGCGTCCGACCAGCGGCAAGTTGATGCTGGCAGGGCAGGACTTGGGCCAGATCAGCAATGCGCAGATCCCGTTCTTGCGTCGGCAGATCGGTGTGGTGTTCCAGAACCACCAGTTACTGTTCGACCGCACGGTGTTCAACAACATCGCCTTGCCGCTGCAGATCCTCGGCCTGTCCAAGGCCGAGATCAGCAAGCGCGTGGATTCGGCGCTGGAGCGTGTGTCCCTGGTCGACAAGGGCGAACTGTTCCCGGCGGACCTGTCCACGGGGCAGCAGCAACGGGTTGGTATTGCGCGTGCCATCGTCCACCAGCCAGCCTTATTGCTGGCCGACGAACCCACCGGCAACCTGGACCCGCGCCTGGCCGCAGAGATCATGGGGGTGTTCGAGGACATCAACCGCCTGGGCACAACCGTATTGATCGCCAGCCACGACTTGGCACTGATCGCGCGCATGCGCCATCGCATGCTGACGCTGCAGCGCGGTCGTCTGATCGGCGATGGGGAGGCCGGGCAATGAGCACTACACGTACGCCGAAGGTTTCCGAGCGGGTTGCGCCGAAACCCGCCGATCCGACGCCTGAGAAGAAAAAACGCGACGACGATGATGGCCCGGACTTCCGGACATTGCTGCATGCATGGCTGGAAAGCCACCGGGCGAGCATGGCCGACAGTTTGCGTCGCCTCGGTAAGCAGCCGATCGGCAGCTTCTTCACCTGCCTGGTCATGGCTGTGGCGTTGAGCATGCCCATGGGCCTGTCCTTGCTGTTGAAGAACGTCGAGAAACTCGGCGGCTCCTGGCAGCGCGCCGCGCAGATCTCGCTGTATCTGAAGCTTGACGCGGGCAGCAAGGAAGGCGAGGCCCTGCGCGACGAGATCAAGGGCATGCCTGGGGTGGCTGATGCGTTGTATGTCAGCCGCGACCAGGCACTGGAAGAATTCCAGCAGCAGTCCGGCCTGGGCGAGGCCTTGCGCGAGCTCCCCGAGAACCCGCTGCCTGGTGTGGTGGTGGTGACCCCGACCGAGGTCGACAAGCCCGCGCTGGAGGCCCTGCGTCAGCGCCTGTCGGAACTGCCAAAGGTCGAAGTGGCGCAGCTGGACCTGGTATGGGTCGAGCGCCTGGCGGCGATCCTCAAGCTGGGCGACCGCTTTGTCTTCGGTCTGGCTGTCATGCTGATTTCTGCGCTGCTGTTAGTAATCGGTAACACAATTCGTCTACATATTGAAAACCGTCGTACCGAGATTGAAGTGATCAAGCTGGTAGGCGGCACCGACAGCTACGTGCGCAGGCCTTTCCTGTACATGGGCGCCCTGTATGGCCTGGGCGCAGGGCTGTTGGCCTGGGGTATCCTGGCGTTCGGCCTGAACTGGCTGAACCAGGCGGTTGTCGGGCTTTCCGGGTTGTATGGCAGCAACTTCGCCCTGGGTGGGGTGCCGGCGTCCGATGGTCTGTCGCTCTTGATCGGAGCGGTGCTGTTGGGGTATATCGGTGCATGGATCGCGGTCGCTCGCCATTTGAATGAGCTGGCGCCTCGATAGTTTTTCCCGTGCCAGCATTGACTTTATTACCGTTTTGGGAACTTGTTTACCGGTTTCCGGTCAATGTTGGCAGTGCCCACAAGGCACGAGTCTAGTAAGTCGGAGGTTCTTGAATGACCACATCGTTGCAACCTGCCTATGCCTTGGTACCCGGTGCAAACCTGGAAGCCTATGTGCACACGGTCAACAGCATCCCGCTGCTGACGGTCGAGCAGGAGCGTGATCTGGCCGAGCGTCTCTATTATGAGCAGGATCTTGAGGCCGCTCGGCAAATGGTGATGGCCCACCTGCGTTTCGTTGTACATATCGCTCGTAGCTATGCAGGTTATGGTCTGGCCCAGGCCGACCTGATCCAGGAAGGCAACGTCGGCCTGATGAAGGCCGTCAAACGCTTCAACCCTGAGATGGGTGTGCGCCTGGTGTCCTTTGCCGTGCACTGGATCAAGGCTGAAATCCACGAATTCATCCTGCGCAACTGGCGCATCGTCAAGGTGGCGACCACCAAGGCCCAGCGCAAATTGTTCTTCAATCTGCGCAGCCAGAAGAAGCGTCTGGCCTGGCTGAACAACGATGAAGTTCATCGTGTGGCCGAGAGCCTGGGCGTTGAGCCGCGTGAAGTGCGCGAGATGGAAAGCCGCCTGAGTGGCCAGGACATGGCCTTCGACCCAGCGGCGGAAGCCGACGACGACAGCGCGTTCCAGTCGCCTGCGCATTACCTGGAAGACCACCGCTACGACCCGGCGGTACAGCTTGAGGATGCCGACTGGAGCGACAACTCCACCAGCAACCTGCATGAAGCGCTGCAAGGTCTGGACGAGCGCAGCCGTGACATTCTCTACCAGCGCTGGTTGGCGGAAGAGAAGGCGACGTTGCATGAGCTGGCGGACAAGTACAGCGTTTCGGCTGAGCGTATTCGTCAGTTGGAAAAGAATGCGATGAACAAGGTGAAGGCGCTGATCACAGTGTGATCGAGCCTTAGTTGCATTGAAAAGCCGCTGGCCCGAAGAGGGTTGGCGGCTTTTTTGTTTGAGTTGGCTTTACGGGCTCTTTCGCGGGTAAACCCGCTCCCACAGGATATCGAGGCCCCTGTGGGAGCGGGTTTACCCGCGAAGAGGCCAGTTCAGCTAACGAAAGGCTTAAAGCCTGCGCGAAGCATCCAGCTGCATCAGGTAGCTCGGCCCACCCAACTGGCTCATCTGCCGCCGAATCCACCCGGCCCGACTGGCCACATAGGCGCTGGGCCGGCTGGCGCTCCACTTGATCGGGCTGGGCAACACCGCGGCCAGTTGCGCGGCCTGTTGCCGATTGAGTCGGCTGGCATCGACGCCGAAGTGGTAGCGCGCCGCCGCCTGGGCGCCGAACACGGCATTGCCCCATTCGGCGCTGTTCAGGTAGACCTCAAGGATCCGCTCCTTCGACCAGAACAGCTCGATCAGCGCCGTGAACCAGGCCTCCAGGCCCTTGCGGAACCAGCTGCGCCCCGACCACAGGAACAGGTTCTTGGCCACTTGTTGGGTCAAGGTGCTGGCGCCGCGAATGTTGCCACCGCGTTCGTTATAGGCCAGTGCCGCCTGAATGGCCGGTATATCGAAGCCCCAGTGGTTGGCGAACTTCTGATCCTCACCTGCAATGACCGCGACCTTCAGATCATCGGAGATGTTCTCCCACGGCTCCCAGTCGCGCTGCAGGTCGATCGGCTCGCCACTCACCCAGGACTGGACCTTGCGCTCGACCATCAATGCCGTACCAGGCGGTGGCACCCAGCGAAACACTAGCACCACTACGATGCTGCCGGCAGCGAACCAGAGCAGGGCGCGGGCGAGGCGGCGGATAAGGGATGGCAGCATGTCGATGGCTTGGCCGGACCGGTGGAAGGGGCCATTATACAGACCCGATACAAGGAGTCGTCCCATGCTTCGCAGCTTCCTGATGCTTGCCGCCTTTTTCGGCTTTACCGGTGTGGCCCTTGGCGCATTCGCCGCCCATGGGCTGAAGAACCGTCTTACGGCAGACTACCTGGCCATCTTCCATACCGGTGTGACCTATCAGTTGGTGCATGCCCTGGCGATTTTCGGTGTTGCCGTGCTGGCGGCGCATTTGCCGGGGCGTCTGCTCGGTTGGGCCGGTGGTCTGTTCACACTGGGCATCGTACTGTTCTCCGGTAGCCTGTACCTGCTGACCCTGACGGGCGTGGGCAAGCTTGGCATCATCACGCCCATCGGCGGATTGTGCTTTCTCGGCGGTTGGCTGTGCTTGGGTCTGGCAGCCTGGCGGTTGGGCTGACCGAGCGGTCCACAATCACGACTAATGGCGTGCACCGCCCTTGGGTTAAAGGGTTGTTCGGCGCTAGAATGCGGGCCCCAAAGAACAATGGTGGCCGTGCGCATGCGCATTCAACTGAACGGTGAACCTTACGAACTGCCCGCTGGCGAAAGCGTCGCGGCCCTGCTGACCCGTCTGGAACTGACCGGGCGCCGGGTGGCGGTGGAACTCAACCTGGATATCGTGCCGCGTAGCCAGCACGACAGCACGCTGTTGAACGACGGTGACCAGGTCGAGGTGGTCCACGCCATCGGCGGCGGCTGATAGCGGCTCGGCGGTTCACATGAAAGCCCAGTAACCTTTTCCCGAGGAACAACGATGAGCAACGTTCGTAGCGACAAGCCCTTTACCCTGGCCGGGCGCACTTTCCAATCGCGCCTGCTGGTCGGCACCGGCAAATACCGTGACATGGACGAAACCCGTCTGGCCATCGAGGCCTCGGGTGCCGAGATCGTCACCGTCGCCGTGCGTCGTACCAACATCGGTCAGAACCCGGGCGAGCCGAACCTGCTCGACGTGCTGCCACCCGACCGCTACACCATCCTGCCGAACACTGCGGGCTGCTACGACGCAGTCGAAGCCGTGCGTACCTGCCGCCTGGCCCGCGAGCTGCTGGATGGTCACAATCTGGTCAAGCTGGAAGTTCTGGCCGACCAGAAGACGCTGTTCCCGAACGTAATCGAGACCCTCAAGGCCGCCGAGGTCTTGGTCAAGGACGGTTTCGACGTGATGGTCTACACCAGCGACGACCCGATCATCGCCCGTCAACTGGCCGAAGTAGGCTGCATCGCGGTCATGCCGCTGGCAGGCTTGATCGGCACCGGGCTGGGCATCTGCAACCCCTACAACCTGCAGATCATCCTGGAAGAATCCAAGGTGCCGGTGCTGGTCGATGCCGGTGTGGGTACCGCCTCCGACGCCACCATCGCCATGGAAATGGGCTGCGAGGCAGTGCTGATGAACTCGGCCATCGCCCATGCCCAGCAACCGGTGCTGATGGCCGAAGCCATGAAGCACGCCATTGTGGCAGGTCGCATGGCCTACCTGGCCGGCCGCATGCCGAAGAAACTCTATGCCAGCGCCTCTTCGCCGCTGGATGGTCTGATCAAGTAAGAGCTCCTGATGACTGAATCGCAAGAAACGCCGATCACCGCCGAAGGCGAAGAGCGCCCACACCGCCGTATCAAAAGCTTCGTGATGCGCGCCGGGCGCATGACCGAAGGCCAGCAACGCGGCCTGGACCAGGGTGGGCCACTGTTCATCCTGCCGCTGGCCGACAGCCCGGTGGATTACGACCAGGTGTTCGACCGCTCGGCACCGCGCACGTTGGAGATCGGTTTCGGCATGGGCCACTCCCTGCTGGAGATGGCCGCTGCCGCGCCAGAGCAGGACTTTATCGGTGTCGAAGTGCACCGTCCGGGCGTTGGCGCGCTGCTCAACGGCGTGCTGACCCAAGGGCTGAAGAACCTGCGGGTGTATGACTGCGATGCCATCGAAGTGCTCAACCGCTGCGTGGCCGACAACAGCCTCGACCGTTTGATGCTGTTCTTCCCGGACCCTTGGCACAAGGCGCGCCATCACAAGCGCCGCATCGTGCAGCTGGAGTTCGCAGAGCTGGTACGCCGCAAGCTCAAGCTGGGTGGTGTGTTCCACATGGCGACCGACTGGGAACCGTATGCCGAGTACATGCTGGAAGTGATGAGCGCGGCGCCGGGTTACCGTAACCAGGCGGCGGATGGTGCGTATGTGCCGCGTCCGCTAGAGCGTCCGATCACCAAGTTCGAGCGCCGTGGTGAGCGCTTGGGGCATGGGGTTTGGGATTTGAAGTTCGAGAAGGTGGATTGATTGGTCGCTTGAGCCTTTCGAGCCGAGCCTGCCGAAATGACAGACGAAAAAACCGCCTTGAGAAGGGCGGTTTTTTTATTGAAGCGATCGGACTGAGGATCCATCGCTTCGGGCTTTCACTGAAAGACCCCGTACGATGCAGAGATCATAGGTAGCCCCTGGCGATGCGTCAATGTTCCGAAAGATGTGGCATCACGTGTGTCGGCGTCGTTAAGGGATTTCTGTGGGAGCGACTTTACTCGCGAAGAATGCGACGCGGTGCCTGGCACGGGCTGCGCCCGTGTTCGCGGGTGAACCCGCTCCCACAGAAGTAGTGCAGTGCTGTAGACGTGCGTTACCCCCGCCGATCAGCCACGACGCCGATCAACACCAGCACC
Source organism: Pseudomonas sp. E1MeOHC2 (assembly GCF_058745025.1). Taxonomy (NCBI): domain Bacteria; kingdom Pseudomonadati; phylum Pseudomonadota; class Gammaproteobacteria; order Pseudomonadales; family Pseudomonadaceae; genus Pseudomonas; species Pseudomonas sp. E1MeOHC2. Next base: position 2,069,407 of record NZ_CP196675.1, on the reverse strand, counting down.
ACCAGCAGCACCGGTGCCAACGCATAGTTATTGAACTGGCCCAGCCCCTTCACCACCCACGGCGTGGCATAGATCAGCGCTGCACCGCTGCCGATCATCACCAGCAGGGCCATGAACGGCACCCGCAGGGCGCCAGCCAGGCTGCCCAGGCGTTGTTCCACCGTGGCTTTGATATCGGTGCCGAACAGCACCAGCAGGCAGCCTACCAAGGCCAGTGAAATCTCCGACAGGTTACTGCGGCTCCAGCGAGAAGCCGTTGCAAGCAGATCAAGTACCAGATCCATGGGTCATCCTTAGGTCAAGAAATACTGCAGCAGGTCATTGAGGAACAACTGGCCGCGTGGTGTGGCCGCCAATCGATCCGGTTCGACCCGCAAAAGGCCCTTTTGTTCGGCGGCGCGGCGTGCCTCGACCAGTTGCGCCAGCGGCAGGCCGGTGCGCTGGGTAAACAGTTCAGCTTCCACGCCATCGGTTAGGCGCAACGCGTTCATCAGGAACTCAAAAGGCAGCTCGTCGGGTGGCAGCAGCTTCTCACCGGCCTTGAACGGTTTGGCCAGATTGAGGTAGTCCTTGGGCAGGCGGGTTTTCCAGGTACGCAGGATGCGCCCGTCGGCGAAGGTCAGCTTGCCGTGGGCGCCGGCACCGATACCGATGAAATCCCCAAAGCGCCAGTAATTGAGGTTGTGCTTGGCAGCACGGCCTGGCTGGGCATAGGCCGACACTTCGTACTGGCGGTAGCCGTGCTCGGCCATCAGGGTCTGGCCAGCCTCCTGAATGTCCCAGAGGATGTCGTCTTCGGGCAGCTCGGGCGGCTGGTTCCAGAACACCGTGTTGGGCTCCACGGTCAGCTGGTACCAGGACAAATGGGTAGGCCCCAGCGCGATGGCCTGGCGCAAGTCACCCAGCGCGTCGTCCAGCGACTGGTCGGGCAGGCCGTGCATCAAGTCCATGTTGAAGTTGTCGAACCCTGCGGCGCGCGCCATGTCGGCAGCGCGGATCGCTTCGTCGCCATTATGGATACGCCCAAGTGCCTCAAGCTTGGCAGGCTGGAAGCTCTGTACGCCGATGGACAGGCGATTGATGCCTGTTTGCCGGTACGCCTTGAACTTCTCCTGCTCGAACGTGCCTGGGTTGGCCTCCAGGGTGATTTCGATGTCCGGCGCGAACGGGATGCGTTGTTCAACGCCACGCAGCAGTCGGCCAAGGGCGTTGGCGCTGAACAAGCTAGGCGTGCCACCACCAAAGAAGATCGAGCTGATCGGGCGGCCTTGTACGGCGGCCAGCTCCTGGTCGAGGTCGTCCAACAGGGCTGCGACGTAGGCGTCTTCCGGTAGATCAGGCCCGGCGGCGTGGGAGTTGAAGTCGCAGTAAGGGCATTTGCGTACGCACCACGGGATGTGGATGTACAGCGCCAGCGGCGGCAGGCTGGTAAAGCTCGCCGCGCCGGGGGTGGACAACGTTTCGATCATGCCAGGCCCAGGCGTTGACGCAGCAGGACCATGGCGCGGGCGCGGTGGCTGAGCTGGTTCTTGTCGACAGGGGTGAGGTCGGCGCTTGAGCAGTTGCGCTCTGGCACCCAGAACAGTGGGTCGTAGCCAAAGCCGTGCTCGCCGCTGGCCTCGAACATGATGCGCCCGTGCCACAGGCCTTCGCACAGGATCGGCAGCGGATCGTCGGCGTGACGCACCAGCGCGAGCACGCAGACGAACTGCGCACCACGCTCGGCTTCAGGCACGTCTTTCAAGGCGTCGAGCAGTTTGGCGTTGTTTGCCGCATCACCCTTGCCATCGGCATAGCGAGCCGAGTAGATGCCCGGCGCACCGCCGAGGTAATCCACCGCCAGGCCCGAGTCGTCGGCCAGCGCCGGCAGGCCGGAAATGCGCGCGGCATTGCGTGCTTTGAGAATAGCGTTCTCGACGAACGACAGGCCGGTTTCCTCTGGCTCGACCTGGCTGAATTCGCCGATCGAGCGCAGCTGTACGGAGGCGCCAAGCATGGCTTGGAGTTCCTTGAGTTTGCCGGCATTGTGGCTGGCCAATACGAGTTGCTGGAAATTCATCATTCGCCTGGGAACACTTCCTGGTTGAAGCTGAGAGAGTTACTGATGCCACCGGTTTCGATATTCAGGTCGAAGGTCACGGTTTCTGGCTGTTCGATCTTGAACTGGGCGATGTAGTACACCGCGCCCTGTTCAGTGATCTGCTTGAAAGACAGCGGGCTGCTGCGCCCGGTCAGGTCCTTTACCGTGCCGCTGACGACCGCCATGGCCGGCTTGTTGGCCTTGAGCACGGCAATGTTGAGCACGCCTTGATTCTTGCTGCGCACCAGACCGGTGGCCGCGGCCACCTCCGGTGTCAGCATGCTCGACGTGAAAGCGCTGTAGTGTACCGTCACGTCGCCAAACACTTCCTTGCGCTCGGGACGGGCGGCATCGGCAGCCAGTACGGGCAGGGCCAGGCACAGGCTGATCAAGAACAGGGCTAGGCGACGCATGGGGCGATTCCTCCGGTAGGCGTCAGACCGCGAGCTGGTGCTCCTGCAGGCCCGGGCTGCTGACGCGATAGATGCCGATCTCACCTAGAAGATTAGGCCATAGCCGGCCGCCCCACCCATTACGGTGCAAATGGTCGACGGCCAGGCGGTCGAGTACCTTGGCATGGCGTTCGTGGCACAGCTCTTCAAAGTCGGCGAAGGTGCAGAAGTGGATGTTCGGCGTGTTGTACCAGGTATACGGCATGAAGTCCGACACCGGCATGCGGCCTTTGGTCGCCAGGTACCAGCGGCAGCGCCAGTGGCCGAAATTGGGGAAGGTGATGATGCACTGACGGCCCACACGCAGCATCTCGTCGAGGATGCGGTCGGGGTACTCCACGGCCTGCAGGGCCTGGGTCATGATCACCACATCGAAACTGTTGCTGGCGAAGTTGCCCAGGCCTTTGTCCAGGTCCTGTTCGATGACGTTGACGCCCTTGGCCACGCACGCGGCGATATTGTCGGCGTCGATCTCCAGGCCGTAACCGGTGACCTGCTTGCGGTCACGCAGCGAGGCCAGCAGTTCGCCACTGCCGCAGCCCAGGTCGAGTACCCGGCTGCCGGCGGGAATCCAGTCGTGGATGATTTCCAGATCGGCTCTCATGCTGTCCTCAGATGGCGATGCGGTTCATGTAGTTCGAGAAACCCTGCATGTAGCGAGGTGTGGGGATCAGGAAGGCATCGTGCCCGTAGGGCGAGTCGATCTCCAGGTAACAGACGTTCTTGCGCGCGGCCATCAGTGCATCGACGATCTCGCGCGAACGGGCTGGCGAGAAGCGCCAGTCGGTGGTGAACGACATGATGCAGTAGTCTGCCGTGACAGGGGCCAGGGTGGCGGCAAGGTCGCCGCCGTGGGCCGCGGCCGGGTCGAAATAATCCAGAGCCTTGGTCATCAGCAGGTAAGTGTTGGCGTCGAAACGGCCGGAAAACTCTTCGCCCTGATAGCGCAGGTAGCTTTCGACCTGGAACTCGACGCTGTGGAAGTCGTAGTTGAGCTTGTCGCTCTTGAGCTCACGGCCGAATTTTTCACCCATCGAATCATCGGACAGGTAGGTGATGTGGCCCACCATGCGCGCCAGCATCAACCCGCGCTTGGGGATCACGCCCTGGTCCTGGAATGAACCACCGTGGAATTCCGGGTCGGTGAGGATGGCCTGGCGTGCTACTTCGTTGAAGGCGATGTTCTGCGCCGACAACTTGGGCGCCGAGGCGATATCGACGCAGTGGCGCACGCGATCAGGGTAGGTGATGGTCCATTGCAGCGCCTGCATGCCGCCAAGGCTGCCGCCGACGACTGCGGCCCATTGGCCAATGCCCAGGCGGTCGGCCAGGCGAACCTGGCTGTGCACCCAGTCTTCCACGGTCAACACTGGGAAGTCGGCGCCATAAGGCTTGCCGGTGGCGGGGTTGAGGCTGCTCGGGCCGGTACTGCCATTGCAGCCGCCGAGGTTGTTCAGGCTGACCACGAAGAAACGGTTGGTGTCGATCGGCTTGCCGGGGCCGATGCAGCTGTCCCACCAGCCCGGCTTGCGGTCGGTGGCGGCATGGTAGCCAGCAGCATGGTGATGGCCGGACAAGGCATGGCAGATCAGCACAGCATTGCTTGCGCTGGCGTTCAGGGTGCCATAGGTCTCATAGACCAGCTCGTAGCTGATCAGGGAACGGCCACAGGCCAGTGCCAGCGGCTCTTCGAACCGGGCTGTTTGCGGTGTAACCAGACCGACGGAATCTTCGGGAAGGACAGTGGACATCGACCCTGCTCACGCTTGACGGAGGCGTAAGTCTAAAGAGCGCTACCCCCTGCGGCAAGCAAAGGCTTGCCGCAGGGGCGTCGATGCTCAAGGGCGTTGAATCAGATCATCCGCCACAGTTCTTGTGGCATGCCGGCATAGGCAGCCAGTGGCGGCATGACGAACGACTGGATCACCTGGATCGCCAGGAACGCGAAGATCGGCGAGATGTCCATGCCGCCCAGGTTGGGCACGAGGCGACGGAACGGCGCCAGCACCGGTTCGCTGATCTGGTAAGCAAGCTCTGCGGCCGGGTTGTGGCTGTTTGGCGCGACCCAGGAGACGATCACCATGACGATCATCGCGACCCAGAAGATCTTCAGGAACAGCGAGGTGATGCCGATGATGGCCCACATCAGCAGGTGCAGGACATCGCCAAAGGTGCCGTAGGTAACCATCAGCACAAAGGCCATCAGCAGCGCCTGGATGAGCACTGCGAGCAGCAGGGACGAGGTGTCCAGGCCACCGATGCTGGGGATGATACGGCGGATCGGCTTGAGCAGCGGCTGGGTGGCGCGTACTGCGAACTGGCACAGCGGGTTGTAGAAGTTGGCCTTGACCAGCTGCAGCACGAAGCGCAGCAGGACGATCACCAGGTACAGGCTGACCAGGGTTTGCACCACGAAAATCGCGGCGCCTGACAGTGCATTCATCTAGAGCTCCTTATTTGCCCAGTTGTTCGGCCAGTTCGGCGGAGCGTGTCGCTGCGGCTTGCAGCGCTTGCTCGACGATGGCTTCGAAGCCGTTGGCCTGGAACGACTTGATCGCAGCTTCGGTGGTGCCGGCTGGCGAGGTGACGCGGCGGCGCAGCTCGGCGGCGTCGACATCGCTGGCAACGGCCATGCGCGCAGCGCCCAGTGCAGTTTGCAGGGTCAGCTGGGAGGCGGTTTCGCGGGGCAGGCCAAGTTTTTCACCGGCGGCGGTCATGGCCTCGATCAGCAGGAAGAAGTACGCCGGCCCGCTGCCGGATACGGCAGTCACCGCATCCAGTTGTTGCTCCTGCTCCAGCCACAGGGCGGTGCCTACGGCGGACAGCAGCTGTTCGGCCTGTTGACGCTGATCTGCGCTGACTTCCTCGGTGGCATACAGGCCGCTGACGCCTTGGCGCAGCAGCGCGGGTGTATTGGGCATGCAGCGCACTACCGGGCGGGCGCCAACCCAGCTCTGCAGGCTGGCGCAGGTAATGCCGGCGGCGATCGAAACGATCAGCTGGCCGTCTTGCAGGTGGGCCTGCAGGGCCTGGCAAACGGCTTTCATGACCTGTGGTTTGACCGCTAGCACGATCACGTCGGCGCCGGCGATTGCCTGGGCATTGTCTTCGAAGGTTTCGATGCCGTGCTCGGCCTGGATGCGGGTGCGGGTCTCGGCGCCCGGGTCGCTGGCGCGGATCTGCGATGCCTCCAGGCCCTGGGCACGCAGGCCGCCGATCAGGCTGGCGGCCATGTTGCCGGCGCCGATAAAGGCAATACGTGTCTTGCTCATGTCAGGTCCTTGTGGGAAAGAGTGAGTAAAGCATGGAATCAGACGGGCCCGTAATCACGCGCGCCGAACAAGGCGGTGCCGATACGCACCCAGGTCGCTCCCTGGGCAATCGCCGCCTCCAGGTCGTGGCTCATGCCCATGGACAAGGTGTCCAGGCCAAGGCCCAGGCCCTGTTGCAAGTCGCGCAGGCTGGCGAACGCGGCTTCCTGTACGGCGCGGTCATCGGTGGGCTCAGGGATCGCCATCAGCCCGCGCAGGCGCAGGTTGGGCAGGCTGGCGACCGCCTTGGCCAGCGCCGGGAGGTCGGCGGGTGCGCAGCCGGACTTGCTGTCTTCGCCACTGACATTCACCTGCAGGCAGATGTTCAGCGGCGCCAATGAGGCAGGGCGCTGCTCCGACAGGCGTTGGGCGATCTTCAGGCGGTCCACGGAGTGTACCCAGTCGAAATGCTCGGCAATGGCTTTGGTCTTGTTCGACTGAATGGGGCCGATGAAGTGCCAGATCAAGGGCAGGTCGCGCAACGCGTCCTGCTTGGTCAGTGCTTCCTGCAGGTAGTTCTCGCCGACATCGCGCACGCCAGCGGCGTGGATTTCACGGATGGCGCTGGCGGGCTTGGTCTTGCTCACAGCCAGCAACTGGATGCTGGCCGGATCCCGCCCGGCAGCCTGGGCGGCGCTGGCGATGCGGGCGGCGAGGGCGGATAGGTTGTCTGCTATGGTGGACATGGATCAATGCCGGCGGCGAAAGGTCTGCGGCATTCTACCTGCTTGATCGCCTTTGGGGAGTCTCATGGATGTGACCGACCTGTTGGCCCGTGCGATGGATGCGGGGGCTTCGGACCTGCACCTGGCGGCGGGCCAGATACCGATGCTGCGCCTTGATGGCGAGCTGCAACGCATGGGCCTGCCGCCACTGATGTCGGCAGCCCTGAATGATGCGATGGCGCCCTTATTGAGTGATGACCAGCGCCGGCAATGGGCGCAGGGAGACGCGCTGGATATCGCCTTGCAGTTGCCTGAGCTAGGCCGCTTTCGCCTGAACCTGTTTCGTCAGTTGAATGGCCCAGCGGCAACCTTTCGCTTGATCCCGAAACGTATTGCGACACTCGATGAACTCGACCTCGGGGAAGTGTTTCAGGCTATTTCACAATGCGCTGATGGCCTGGTTCTGGTCGGCGGGCCAACCGGCAGTGGCAAATCCTGCACCCTGGCGGCGTTGCTCGATCAGCTCAACCGCGAACGGGCGGTGCACATCATCACCCTTGAAGACCCTGTTGAAGTTATCCACAGCAGCCAGCGCGGCCTGGTCAATCAGCGCGAGATGGGGCGCGATTGCAGCGGGTTTGCCCAGGGGCTGCGCAGTGCGCTGCGCCAGGATCCGGACGTGATCATGATGGGTGAATTACGGGATCTGGAGACGATTCGCCTGGCGTTGCGGGCGGCGGAAACGGGGCATCTGGTGCTGGCGACAGTGCATACGCGCTCGGCTGCAGGCAGCATTGACCGGTTGGTGGAGGTGTTTGCCGCCGAGGAGAAGCCGCTGGTGCGGGCGATGCTGGCGGAGTCGCTGCGGGTGGTGGTGGCGCAGGTACTGGTCAAGCGCGTGGGCGGCGGGCGAGTGGCGGCGCGCGAAGTGCTGGTGGCCAACACGGCAGTGCGTAATTTGATTCGCGAAGGGCGGATGGCGCAGCTGAGTTCAGTGATGCAGACGGGCGCGTCGGAGGGGATGCGGACGATGGAGGGGGCTATGCGGGGTTTGAGGGATAAGGGATTGATCGAAGCGTTGTAGCGTTTGTTCCGGCCTCTTCGCGGGCAAGCCCGCTCCCACAGGTATCGCGTAATCCTCAGAATTAGCGCTGTCTGTGGGAGCGGGCTTGCCCGCGAAGAGGCCAGAACAGAGTGGCGCGCAATTATCAGCGCTTGGCCAGTGCCAGCTGCTGTTCCTTCGGCAACACCCGCTTGGCCACGACATAATGCTTCTGCCAGTAAGGCTTGCTCAGGGTATCGATGCTCACCCGCTTGCCGCGACGCGGGGCATGGATGAAGCGGTCGTTGCCCAGGTAGATGGCAACGTGGTTGACCCGTCGGCTCTTGATGTTGAAGAAGATCAGGTCACCCGGCTTGAGGTCACCCTTGGCTACCTTCACGCCGTGGCCCTGGGCCATGGCATTGGAGGTGCGCGGCAGGTCGACATCGGCCACATCGTTGAACGCGTATTTGACCAGCCCACTGCAGTCGAAGCCCTTTTTCGGGCTGCTGCCGCCCCAGACATAAGGCGTGCCGAGTACATTGACCGCACGGCTGAGCACATCGCTGCTCTGCTTCGGCGACATCGCGGCGACGGGCAGGGCGCGGCTGCTGGCGGTATTGCTTGGGCGTGCGCGCAGCGTGGTGTGCTTGGCAGGCGCGTGTTTCACCGAGGCATTGGTGGTATAGCCGGTGAAACCGTTGGGAAGACGTTGCTCACGATTGGTGGCGTGGGCGGCCAGGGGCAATAATAGACAGAGGGTCAGCCATGTCTTGAGTAAAGGCGGCATAGATGAAGCTCTTTATGAATAGTTATGTGTTGGGCGCGCAACTTTATAACAGCTTTTTGATCAAATTCTGATCCGTTTGTCGATTGGCAGGGTGCCATACGTCGGCCAGCAACGAGAAAGTCACATTTTTTCTTAGAAAATTTTCGGATAACCCACGAGGGCTATGAATGAACAGTTATCAACAGGGTGAGCCGCTCCACGACACCCACAGCAAGGTCATCGGTTACCTGTTGTGGATTTTCGGCTTCACCGGCTCGCACCGTTTCTACTACGGCAAGCCTATCACCGGGACAATCTGGTTCTTCACCCTGGGCCTGCTGGGTATCGGTTGGCTGATCGACCTGTTCCTGATTCCGTCGATGGATCGCGAGGCGGACCTGCGCTTCCGGGCCGGGCGAATCGACTACAACATCGCCTGGATTCTGCTGACGTTCCTGGGCATCTTCGGCGTGCACCGTCTGTACCAGGGCAAGTGGATCACCGCGATCATCTACTTTTTCACCGGTGGCCTGTTCCTGGTCGGCGTGCTGTATGACTTCTGGACGCTGAACAGCCAGATTTCCGAAGCCAACAGCGATCGGCGCTGAGTGAAAAAAGGCCTTGGCGCAAGATTGCGACAAGGCCTTTTTCTTTACTGGCGCGTCTGGCGCTGTTGCAGCAACAGGTTGCTGAAGCCAGCGCCGGCGAGCTGCTTCTGCGCCCCGGTCAGTTGTTCGCGATTGCTGAACGGGCCAACCAGTACGCGGTACCAGGTCTCGTCCTTGACCGTCCCCGACTCCACCTTCACCGACTGGCCGAGCAGGATGATCTGCGCACGGACCTTGTCGGCATCAGCCTGCTTGCGGAACGAGCCAGCCTGCAGGAAGAACTGGGTGGTCGCCGCGGGCTTGATCACGGGCGGGGCCGGTGGTGGCGTCTGGCCCAGCAAGGCGGCCTGGGCGCGCGCTGTGTCAATTTTCGCCGCTTCCGCCGGGGTGACCGGGGTCACCGGCTGGGCCGGGACCGGCGGCGTTTTCTCTGGCACGGCTTCCGGCGGCACGATGACCTCGGACTCCGGCAGCAGGGTGTAGAAGTCGTACTTCGGCTTCACCGGCTGCTGCGGGGTGGTCGGGGTGGTTGGAGTGGTCTTGCTGGCTTCGGCGACCTTTTCCGGCTTCTGCTGCTCAGGCTTGGTGCGCGTGATGTCACCGCCACCCGGTTCCAGCTTCATCAAGAAGACGATGAATGCGCCCACGGTCAGCCCGACCGCCAGCCATACCCAGCCTGGAATCGGCTGTTTGGCCGGCGCCTGTTGGCGGCTTGCGCCGCGTTTTGGAGCAGGTTTTTTCTTGGCAGCCAACTTACATGCGCTCCAGGGTTTCCAGGCCGAGCAGTTCCAGACCTTGCTTGAGGGTGCGACCGGTCAGTGCAGCCAGGCGCAGGCGGCTCTGTTGCTGCTCCGGGGTATCGGCGGCGAGGATCGGGCAGTTCTCGTAGAAGCTCGAGAACAGCCCAGCCAGGTCGTACAGGTAGCTGCACAGCACGTGCGGGGTACCCTTGTCGGCCACGTTGTTGAGCACTTCGCCAAATTGCGCCAGGCGCGCAGCGAGGTCCTGTTCCTTCTCGGCCTGCAGCACGATCTGGCCATCGACTTCGTCGAAGCCCTTGCCCAGCTTGCGGAACACGCCCGCTACGCGGGTGTAGGCATACAGCAGGTACGGGGCGGTGTTGCCTTCGAAGTTGAGCATCAGTTCGAAGTTGAAGCTGTAGTCGCTGGTACGGTGCTTGGACAGGTCGGCGTACTTCACGGCGCCGATGCCGACCACTTCGCCGATGTGGCGCAGTTCGTCTTCGGACAAGCTCGGGTTCTTTTCCTTGACCAGGGCGTAGGCACGCTCCTTGGCCTCGGTAAGCAGGTCGATCAGCTTCACGGTGCCGCCGTCACGGGTCTTGAACGGGCGGCCATCGGCGCCGTTCATGGTGCCGAAGCCCATGTGCTCCATCTGCATCGGGTGGCCGACGAAGCCGGCGCGGCGGGCCACTTCGAACACCTGGTTGAAGTGCAGAGCCTGGCGCTGGTCGACAAAGTACAGGGCGCGGTCGGCCTTGAGCACATTGCTGCGGTAGCGCACTGCGGCCAGGTCGGTGGTGGCGTACAGGTAGCCACCGTCGGCCTTCTGCACGATCACCGGCAGCGGTTCGCCTTCGCTGTTCTTGAATTCTTCAAGGAACACGCACTGCGCACCTTGGTCCTCGACCAGCAGGCCCTTGGCCTTGAGGTCGGCGACCACTTTGGCCAGGTCGTCGTTGTAGGCGCTTTCGCCCATGACGTCGGCCATGGTCAGTTTGACGTTGAGCAGCTCGTAGGTTTTTTGGCAGTGGGACAGGGAAATGTCCTTGAAGCGTGTCCACAGGGCCAGGCATTCAGGGTCGCCAGCCTGCAGTTTGACCACCAGGCCACGGGCGCGGGTGGCGAATTCTTCGGACTCGTCGAAGCGTTTCTTCGCTGCCCGGTAGAAGTTCTCCAGGTCCGACAGCTCATCGCTGGTGATCGGGTTTTCCTGCAGGTAGGCCATCAGCATGCCGAACTGGGTGCCCCAGTCGCCTACGTGGTTCTGGCGGATGACGTTGTCACCGAGGAACTCCAGCACACGGGCAACGCTGTCACCGATGATGGTCGAGCGCAGGTGGCCGACGTGCATCTCTTTGGCAAGGTTCGGTGCCGACATGTCGATCACCACCTTTTCGGTGGCGCCCGCCTTGCGCACACCCAGGTGGCCGTCGGCCAGGGCGGCGTCCAGGCGGTTGGCCAGGGCGCTGGTGTTCTGGAAGAAGTTGAGGAAGCCTGGGCCGGCGATCTCGACCTTGCTGATGTCGGCGCTGGCCGGCAGCGCGGCGATCAGCTTTTCTGCCAGGTCGCGTGGCTTCATGCCGGCCGGCTTGGCCAGCATCATCGCAATGTTGCTGGCGAAATCACCGTAGGTCTTGTCCCGGGCGTTTTCCACCTGGATCGCCGGCGACAGCCCTTCAGGCAGCACACCGTCGGTGACGAGTTGGGTGAGGGCTTGCTGGATCAGCTGGCGAATGGTGTCTTTCATGGGGTTCTCTTTTCGACCGCAAGCGCGGTGGAGCGCTTCGATGCGCAGGTGGAAAAACTGGGCATTATCCGTTGCCGGGAGCAGGTTGCCAACCTTTGCCAAGGTTCGGCATGTCAGTAAAGGTCCACCGGGTCCACATCCAGCGACCAGCGAACCTGTCGGCCGCTCGGCATCTGCTCCAACACTAGCAACCAGGCGCTGATCAGTCGATGCAGAGGTGCCCGGGTGTTGGCCTGTATCAATAACTGGGCGCGGAAGCGGCCCGCGCGGCGCTCCATGGGCGCTGGCACGGGGCCCAGCAGTTCAATGCCTGGCAGGCGTTGTTCGGCCACCAGGCGCTCCGCCGCGCTGCAGGCTTCGTCGAGGAAACCCTCGGCCTGGCCCGGTTTGTGCGCTTCGGCGCGCAGCAGGGCCAGGTGCGAAAAAGGCGGCAAGCCCGCCGCGCGGCGCTCGTCCAGGGCTTGCTCGGCGAAGGCGAAATAGCCCTGTTCGGTCAGCTGGACCAGCAACGGATGGTCGGCCAGATGGGTCTGGATGATGACCTTGCCGGGCTCTTCCGCGCGTCCGGCGCGCCCGGCAACTTGCACGATCAATTGCGCCATGCGCTCGCTGGCGCGGAAATCACCAGAGAACAGCCCACCGTCGGCGTCGAGGATGGCCACCAGGGTCACGCGTGGGAAGTGGTGCCCCTTGGCGAGCATCTGGGTGCCCACCAGGATGCTCGGCTGGCCACGCTGGATGGTGCCGAACAGGTTGTGCATGGCGTCTTTGCGCGCGGTACTGTCGCGGTCCACGCGCAGAATCGGGTAGTCCGGAAACAGCACTTTCAGGCGCTCTTCGGCACGCTCGGTGCCTGCGCCCACCGGGCGCAGGTCGACATGGTTGCATTGCGGGCACTGGTGCGGCAGGCGTTCGTCATAGCCGCAGTGGTGGCAACGCAGCACGCCGGAACGCTGGTGCACGGTCATGCGCGCATCGCAGCGAGGGCATTCGGACAACCAGCCGCAATCGTGGCACAGCAAGGTCGGGGCAAAGCCGCGGCGATTGAGGAACACCAGCACTTGCTGGCCTGCTTCAAGGGTCTGGCGGATGGCCTGTTGCAGCGGGCCGCTGATGCCACTGTCCAGCGGCAGGCTTTTCACATCCAGGCGCAGCATGCGCGGCGGGCGGGCGCCGCCGGCGCGCTGATTCATGCGCAGCAGCTTGTAACGGCCAGTTTGGGCGTTGTGCAGGGTCTCCAGCGAAGGCGTGGCCGAGCCGAGCAGGATCGGGATGTTCTCCTGGTGGGCGCGGACCAAGGCCAGGTCGCGGGCGTGGTAACGCAGGCCTTCCTGCTGTTTATAAGACCCGTCGTGCTCTTCGTCGATGATGATCAGGCCGGGGTTTTTCATCGGTGTGAACAGCGCCGAGCGGGTGCCGATGATGATGTCGGCCTCGCCATCGCGGGCTGCCAGCCAGGCGTCCAGCCGCTCACGGTCGCCAACCGCTGAGTGCAGCAAGGCGATCCGGGCGTTGAAGCGCTGCTCGAAGCGCGCCAGGGTCTGCGGGCCGAGGTTGATTTCCGGGATCAGCACCAGTGCCTGCTTGCCGGCTTCCAGGGTTTCGCGGATCAGTTGCAGGTAGACCTCGGTCTTGCCGCTGCCGGTAACCCCGGCCAGGAGGTACGCGTTGAAACTGCCGAAGCCCGCGCACACGGCATCGAAGGCGTTGCGCTGCTCGTCATTGAGGGGCAATTCTGGCTGCGCCAGCCAGTGCTCGTGGCGCTGCGTCGGCAAGTGGCGGCGCACTTCGACGGTGACCAGTTCCTTGGCCAATAGCAGGTCGAGGCTGTCCTTGTTCAGGTTGAGCTTGCCCAGCAGGCTGTGTGCCACACCATGTGGGTGCTGCGCCAGGGTCTTCAGGGCCTCGCGCTGACGCGGGGCCCGGGCGATGCGTGGGTCGTCGTGGCGGGCATCGGCGGCCACGTGCCAGAACCGTTCCTGGCGCATCTCTGCCGGTTCGCCCTGGCGCAGCAAGGTCGGCAACGCCCAGTTCAGGGTGTCGCCCAGGCTGTGTTGGTAGTACTGGGCGGTCCACAGGCACAACTTGAACAGTGCAGGTGGCAATGGCGACACCGGGTCCAGCAGCGCAGTGGCCGGCTTGAGCTTGTCGGCGGGCACTTCGCTCTGGTCGCACACCTCCACCAGCACCCCGATCATCTCGCGGCGCCCAAAGGGCACGCGAATGCGCATGCCGGGTGTGAGGGGCTGGCGCGCCAGGCTCGCCGGCGCCCTGTAGTCGAACAGGCGACGCAGCGGGGAGGGCAGGGCAAGGCGCAGGATGACGTCGGACACGCGGAAGGTCTCGCAAGGGCGTTTCAAAGACTGGCGAGCCTAGCAGACGACAGTCGGTGCAAGCGACAACTTGCGCTGAGGCTGAGCTCTGGTATTATTCGCCGCCTAATTACGTGCGGTATTCAACAATTGGTGTTGGGTGGCGGCACGCAGCTCGAGGAAGTGACCATGAAAGCAAATATTCATCCGAACTACGAAGTAGTTGCAGTCACCTGCAGCTGCGGCAACAAGTTTGAAAGCCGTTCGACCCTGGGTAACACCCTGTCGATCGACGTTTGCAACCTGTGCCACCCGTTCTACACCGGTAAGCAAAAAGTCCTGGACACCGGTGGTCGCGTACAGAAGTTTGCCGATCGCTTCGGCATGTTCGGTGCCAAGAAGTAATAATGCGCATGGCGAATCCTTCGGGTTTCGCGCTGTTGCACAAAAAAGCGCCCCTTGTGGGCGCTTTTTTTGTGGGCGCGATCTGGCATTTCCCGGCCCTGGCGTTTTGCCCGTTGCCGGCCAACCCGCAGGCGGTGGCGGTGCGGCAGGTGGTGGATGGCGATACCCTGCGCCTGACCGATGGTCGCAGTGTGCGCATGATAGGCATCAATGCACCGGAGATCGGGCGCAAGGGGCGCACCAGCGAGCCCTATGCCGAAGCTGCCAAGCGCCGCTTGCAGGCATTGGTCAAAGCCAGCGACGGGCGTGTCGGGCTGGTGACGGGGGCTGAGGCCAAAGACAAGTACGGCCGTACGCTGGCGCATATCTACGGGCGCAATGGCAACAATCTTGAAGCGCAGCTGCTCAGCGAGGGGCTTGGCTACCGCGTTGCCGTTGCCCCCAATGTGCGCCTGGCGAGTTGCCAGCAATTGGCCGAGCAAGCGGCGCGCAAGGCGGGTGCCGGCCTGTGGCGCAGTTCGCCAGTGGTGCGCGCGAAGGATGTCAGGCAGTCCGGGTTTGCCGTCATCGGTGGCAGAATCCAGGGTGTCGAGCGTAATCGCGGCGGCGTCTGGCTGACCCTGGATTCCACTGTCGTGCTGCAGGTTCCCGCTCGTCTGCAACGCAACTTCCCGCCCAGCTTCTTCGATAACCTCAAAGGACGCCAGGTCGAGGCGCGTGGCTGGGTGCTGGATCGTTCCCGCAAGGGTGGCCTGAAGCCTGGGCAGCGACGCTGGGTGTTGCCATTGACCGATCCGAGCATGTTGGAGCGCATTTCAGGCTGAAAAGATGTAGACATTTCGCTATTAGATTGTACACACTGTCAGTCGTATGCCCCGTGGGTTATAGCGTAAAGTCGTAGGCTAAAGGCCTTGACACAAGTGACCGACCAGTCTTGTGACTCCCCGGCTCTTTGCGTATCCTCGGCGGTCCGTCAGAACAGTAAATAGCGGAATGCCCACCATGTCAGACCTGAAAACCGCCGCTCTCGAATACCACGCTCAACCTCGTCCGGGGAAACTGAGCGTCGAGCTCTCCAAGCCCACCGCCACCGCCCGCGACCTCGCCCTGGCTTACAGCCCAGGTGTTGCCGAACCCGTGCGCGAAATTGGCCGTGATCCAGAGCTGGCCTACAAGTACACCGGCAAAGGCAACCTGGTTGCGGTGATCTCCGATGGTACCGCCATCCTCGGTCTGGGTGACCTCGGCCCACTGGCCTCGAAGCCGGTGATGGAAGGCAAGGGTGTTCTGTTCAAGCGTTTTGCCGGTATCGACGTGTTCGACATCGAAGTCGAGTCGGAAAGCCCACAGGCCTTCATCGACACCGTTCGCCGCATTTCGATCACCTTCGGTGGCATCAACCTCGAAGACATCAAGGCGCCAGAGTGCTTCGAGATCGAGCGCACCCTGATCGAGCAGTGCGACATCCCGGTCTTCCACGATGACCAGCACGGCACCGCGATCGTCACCGCCGCCGGCATGATCAACGCCCTGGAAATCGCCGGCAAGAAGCTGGAAGACGCCAAGATCGTCTGCCTGGGTGCCGGCGCTGCCGCCATCTCGTGCATGAAGCTGCTGGTCAGCATGGGTGCCAAGATCGAGAACATCTACATGATCGACCGCACCGGCGTGATCCACGCTGGCCGCGACGACCTGAACCAGTACAAGGCGCAGTTCGCCCACGCGACCGACAAGCGTACCCTGGCTGACGCCCTGAACGGTGCCGACGTGTTCGTTGGCCTGTCCGGCCCGAACCTGCTGAGCGCAGAAGGCCTGAAGTCGATGGCGGCCAACCCGATCGTGTTCGCCTGCTCGAACCCCGATCCGGAAATCGCCCCAGAGCTGGCTCACGCCACCCGCAACGACGTGATCATGGCCACCGGTCGTTCCGACTACCCGAACCAGGTCAACAACGTACTGGGCTTCCCGTTCATCTTCCGTGGTGCCCTGGACGTACGTGCCAAGCGCATCAACGAAGAAATGAAGATCGCCGCCGCCAACGCCCTGAAAGACCTGGCCAAGCTGCCAGTGCCTAAGGAAGTCTGCGAAGCCTACGGCGTCGAGGGTCTGGAATTCGGCCGTGAGTACATCATTCCGAAGCCTCTGGATGCCCGCCTGATCACCGTCGTTTCCGATGCCGTCGCCAAGGCTGCCATCGAGTCCGGCGTAGCGACCCTGCCGTATCCGAAGCACTACCCGCTGAACAGCGTGGATGAAGTGTTCAACGGCTGATTCTGGTCGTAAGCGGTATAAAAAAGCCCCGGCTCGCGAGAGTCGGGGCTTTTTGTTTGTCGGTGTTTTTTGTGCCTATGTAGAGCCTCTTCGCGGGCAAGCCCGCTCCCACAGGTTGGTGCAGGCCCTGTGGGAGCGGGCTTGCCCGCGAAGAGGCCTGCGGTCAGAACAGATCCATCGGCGCTGCTTCGTCTGCTGGCAGCGGGCTCCCCGGTGCCGCACCGTTGCCCAGTTCATCCACCGACGGTGGCGAGTCTTCGGCCTTGAACAGCTCGAAGTAGGCGTTGGGCGTGCTCGGCGAGGCTGCACGGCCGCTGACCGGGTCGACCCGCAGGCTGAGGATGCCCTCCGGTTCTGCGGGCACGTGGTTAGGTTTGTCCTTGAGGGCGGCGCCCATGAAACTCATCCAGATCGGCAGTGCCGCTGTGCCACCGTATTCGCGACGGCCCAGGGTTTCGGGTTGGTCGAAACCGACCCATACCGTGGTCACGTAATCGGCGTTGTAGCCAGAGAACCAGGCGTCCTTGGACTCGTTGGTGGTACCCGTCTTGCCTGCCAGATCGGTGCGGCCCAGGGCCAGTGCACGGCGGCCGGTGCCCCGTTTGATCACGTCCTGCAGCATGCTGGTGAGGATGTAGGAGGTGCGCCCGTCAATGATCTGTTCAGCCACAACCGGCACTTGTGGTGCCGGCGTGATCTGGCCAAAGGCGGCCGGCGCCTCGCCTGGCATCGCGGCGATGCTGATCGGCTGTTCAGGCGCGGCAAGGCCGGCCTGGTCTTCGGCGACTTGAGGCACGCGGGCCGGGTTGGCGGTGAACAGCGTATCGCCGTTGCGGCTGTCGATGCGATCGATCAGGTACGGGCTGATCTTGTAGCCGCCGTTGGCGAAGGTGCTCCAGCCGGTGGCGATCTCCATCGGGGTCAGGGTCGCGGTGCCCAGTGCCAGCGACAGGTTGCGCGGCAGGTCCTGCTTGTTGAAGCCGAACTTGGCGATGTAGTCGATGGTGCGGTCCACGCCCATTGCCTGCAGCAGGCGGATCGATACCAGGTTGCGCGACTTGTACAGCGCCTCGCGCATGCGGATCGGGCCGAGGAAGGTGTTGGTGTCGTTTTTCGGTCGCCAGACCTTGTCCAGGTACTCGTCGACGAACACGATCGGCGCATCGTTGACCAGGCTGGCGGCGGTGTAGCCGCTGTCCAGTGCCGCGCTATAGATGAAAGGCTTGAAGCTCGACCCCGGTTGACGCTTGGCCTGCATGGCGCGGTTGTAGTTGCTTTGTTCGAACGAGAAGCCGCCGACCAGGGCGCGGATAGCGCCGTTGTACGGGTCAAGGGTGACCAGCGCGCTCTGTGCCCCCGGCACCTGGCTGAACTTGAGCTTGCCGTCCTCCAGGCGTTGCAGGCGTACCAGGTCGCCGACTTGCGCAACATCTGCCGGGCTTTGCGGTGCGCGGCCCTGGGAGTTGCTATTAAGGAACGGGCGCGCCCACTTCATGGTGTCCCAGGCGACGGTTTCTTCCTGGCCGCCACGGGTCAGCACCCTGAGCCCGCTCTTGTCGACCTGGGTAACGATGGCCGGCTCAAGGCCGCCCAGGGTGCGCTGCTTGCCCAGCTCCAGCAGCCAGGCGGCGTCGGTCTTGCCCGGGAAGCGCGACTCGGGGCCGCGGTAGCCGTGGCGCTCATCGTAGTCGGAGAGGCCGGTGAGAATGGCCTTGTTGGCCATTTCCTGCATGTCGCTCGGCACGGTAGTGGTGACGCGGAAACCTTCGGTGTAGGCGTCGCTGCCATATCGGCCAACCATCTCGGCACGGGCCATCTCGGCGACATACGGGGCGTTCACCTCGGGTGTCGGCACGTGGTAGCTGGCGTTGAGCGGCTCGGCCAGGGCGGTCTGGTAGCTGGCCTGGTCAATCTTGCCGAGCTTGTACATGCGGCCAAGAATCCAGTCGCGGCGCTCTTTTGCGCGCACCGGGTTGGCCAGCGGGTTGAAGCGCGAGGGGGCCTTGGGCAGGCCGGCGATCATCGCCATCTGTGCCAGGCTCACATCGCGGATCGACTTGCCGTAGTAGACCTGTGCGGCAGCATCGATGCCGTACGCCCGGTTGCCCAGGTAGATCTTGTTCACGTACAGCTCGAGGATTTCGTCCTTGGTCAGCTCACGTTCGATCTGCAGGGCCAGGAGAATCTCGTTGGTCTTGCGCGAGAAGCTGCGTTCGCTGGTGAGAAAGAAGTTCTTCGCCACCTGCATGGTGATGGTGCTGCCGCCCGTCTGGATATGGCCGGTTTTCACCAACTGGGTCGCGGCGCGCATCAGGCTGCTCGGGTCGACGCCGTAGTGATTGAGGAAATTGTCGTCCTCGGCTGACAGAAGCGCCTGGATAAATTGTGGGGGAATTTCCGCGAAGCGGATCGGCGAGCGGCGCATCTCGCCGAACTCGGCAATCAGCTTGCCGTCGCTGCTGTACACCCTGAGGGGGATCTGCAACTGGATGCTTCTGAGGGAATCGACCGAGGGCAGGCTAGGGCTAAGATACAGAAACGCACCGCTCACACCGAGTACGAGCGCGCTAATGACTGCGACGGAAGACCACCAGAAGAACTTCAGCAGACGTATCAAGGCTTTTGGGCGTCCAGGTTGATAAGTGAATTGCGTACGGGTCCGGCGGACCAAAAACGCTGGGCATTATAAGCATTTTTTCGCCTTGCCGGGTGACCGGCCAGGTGGCCCGTCGATCCGTTCGGCCGCTGAGACCTAGGGTTGACGCGGGTTTGCGGCATACAGCAAGGGAACAGCGATGCTTGGACGTTTGGGCATGGATGCCGGTTCATTGATGGGGGTGGAAATCGCCCCCGACTCGGTTCGGATTGTGCAGCTGCAACGACGCAATGGGCGCTGCAAGGTGGCGGCATGGGTGCACGAGCCGTATGAACCGTACACGGGCAGCGACTGGGCAAGTGACCCGGCGCGCGTGGTGGCTGCCTTGCGGCGTGCCTACAAGCGCAGTGGCAGCCGGCAGCGGCGTGTCGCGGTAGCGCTGCCGGCGAATCAGGTGATCTGCAAGTCATGCCAATTACCGGCAGGCCAGCGTGAAGCCGACATGGAGGCGCAGCTGTTGGCCGAGGCCGATCGGCTGTTTCCTTTTCCGCTTGAGGACTTGGCCTTGGACTTTCAGGTGCTTGGCCCTTCCGAGGCTCAGGCCGGCTGCCTGGAGGTCATGGTGGCGGCCTGTCGCGAGCGTTCACTGGAGCCCGTCGAAGCCCTGATTGCTGCCGCCGGGCTGCACCTGGAGGCGATGGAGGTCGACAGTATCGCCTTGCAGCGCATGTTGCCGCAGAGCAACCCTGCGGCTCGGGCATTGCTGCGCCTGGAGGCGCAAGGCGCGACGCTGCATTGCTGGCGACAGGGCGTGCCCGTGCAGCGCCGCGAGCTGCACTTCGAGCAAATGCCTGGCCAACTGCAAGCACTTTTGTCCGACGAAACTCAGCTTGATGGCTTGCTGGTCGCCAGCAGCTCGGTGATCGAGCCGGGTTGGCTTGAAGGGTTGAGCGCACAGATGCAACTGCCCTGTCGGCGGCTGCCTGTTGTGGCTGGGCTGGAGCCTGGTGAAGGTGGGATGCTCCTGGCATGCGCCTTGTCGCTCGGAGGCCTGCGTCCATGATGCGCCTGAACCTATTGCCGTGGCGTGAGCGGCAGCGCCGGTCGATGCTTCGGCGCTTTCAATGGATGTTGTTGGGCAGTGCAGTGCTGGCGCTTTGTTGCGTGATGTTGATCGACCAACTGGCGCGCCAGCGCGCGCAGCAGCAAGCCTTGAGTAATGTCAGCCGCCAGTCCGACCTTGCGCTGTTCGACCAGCGATTGGAGCAGCACGCCGGTGTGCGTGCGGCCCACGATGCCGCGCAGCAACAGGCTGTGGTGTTGGCCCGCCTGCGTGCCGATCAAGGGGTGCTTCCTGCCTTGTTCGAAGATCTGGAAGCCGCGTTGCCCACAGGCCTGCAGCTCACAGAGCTGAAACTTGCGGACGGCCGCTTGCAAGTGACAGGCCTGGCCGTGTCCGGCGCCGTGGTCGCCCAGTTCATGCGCGACCTGGAGCGATCCGCTGTGTTGCAAGGCCTGGAGCTCAAGCACGTGAAGAGCATGCCCACGGGCGATCAGTTCGTCCTGACCGCGCACGTGTCGGCGTTCTGGTCGTGAGTGCAGTATGGAGGATGGGCTGGCAACGAATGGCCGAGCGTTCCAGCCGCTTCAGGTGGAGTGCTTCGGTCAGTCTTGGTGTGCTGTTGCTGGCGTTGGGATGTGGCATCCGCTTGCCGGAGTTACGGCATTCCCAAGGGCAGATAGATGCACAGCATGAGCAATTGAACGAGGAACACTCGGCCAAGGCGGCACAAGTACTGGAGCTGACGCATCTGGAGGATTCGCTGGCCGCCGCACAGCAGGCACTTGAGGCTACCCGATGGCGCCTTTCGGCGGGGGAGCGCATGAGTGACCTGCTCGATTTCCTAGCCGCCTCGGGGCATGAACATGGCCTGTTGTTCGAGCGGCTCGACGTCCATGACGAAGTGAGTCAACCCGATTACCGGACAATCCCGCTGGATGTGCATGTGGTGGGGCGCTATGCAGCATTGCGTGTCTGGCTGGACGAGTGGCTTGGCCAGACCCGGTTGCTGCGTGTCGGTGACATGAACATGAGCCAAGCCGATGGGCGGCCTGGCTTGTTGCGTTTGCGCCTGAAGGTTGATGCCTATCATGCCGATGCAACACCTCCGGCTCCTGTAGTGCTGGCGCATGTGCCCGCGCGGGCAGCGGCCATGCCGCCTTCGCTTGACCCCTTCTCCTCTTCAGCAGTGCGGATGCCGCCTGGCGGGCTGGGCGGGGTGCCCTTGGTGCAGTTGGAAATGGTTGGCAGCTTGGCGCGCGGCGGCATGCATGAAGCGCTGCTGCTGTCTGCGGGCCAGCTGTTTCGTGTGCGCCCAGGCGATCGCTTGGGCCGCGATGAAGGCGTTGTGGTGCGCGTCGATGCGCAGCAGGTCGAAGTGCGCGAGCGATGGTTCGTGGCCAGTGCATGGCAAGAGCGCACAGCAATACTCACGCTCAGAAAACCCTTGGACAAGGAGGTCCTGGACAACGATGAAGAGGCTATGGAAATGGGTGGCGGCGTTCGCGCTGTCAATCCCGATAGCGTCAGCAACGTCCTACCGGGGTGAGCCGCTGTCGCTGAACTTTCAGGATGTGCAGGTGCGCGCCGTGTTGCAGGTGCTGGCTGATTACGCCGGTGTGAACCTGGTCGCCAGCGACTCGGTGCAGGGCAGCATCACCTTGCGCCTGCAGGACGTGCCGTGGGACCAGGCGCTGGATCTGGTGCTGCGCAGCAAGGGCCTGGCCCGCCACGAGGAGGGCAATGTGCTGCTTGTGGCGCCTGCGGCCGAACTCGCCGGGCAATCGCTCGACGCCCGGGTGGGCCAGGTGTTGGATGCGCAGTTGCAGCCCTTGCGGCGCGAGCTGATGCCGATCCATCACGCCAAGGCCTCAGAGCTCGCAGAGCTGTTGCTGGCAACCCTGGCGGACGACGGCATCCTGACCGGGCGAGGCAGTTTGAGCGTCGATGCGCGCACCAATACCCTGGTGGCGTATCAACCCGCTGATCGCCTTGCCGAGCTGCGCCAACTGGTGGCGCAACTGGATGTGCCGGTGCGCCAGGTGGCGATCGAGGCGCGCATCGTCGAAGCCAATGTCGATTACGAAAAGAGCCTTGGCGTGCGTTGGGGCAAGCCCTTGTACGCCGAGAATGTGCGGCCAGGCAAAGAGCTGTTCGTCGACCTTGGGGTGGAACGGACCGCCGCCAGTGTGGGCCTGGGCCTGCTGCGGGGAGACATCTTGCTCGACCTTGAGCTCAGTGCCATGGAAAAGAGCGGCAATGGTGAAATCATCTCGCAGCCCAAGGTCGTCACGGCCGACAAGGAAACCGCCAGAATCCTCAAAGGCACCGAGGTGCCCTACCAGGAAACCAGCAAGAGTGGCGCCACCTCCGTGTCGTTTCGCGAAGCGTCGCTGTCGCTGGAGGTCACCCCGCAAATCACCCCGGACAACAAGGTCATCATGACCGTCAGGGTGACCAAGGACGAACCAGATTACGTCAATGCCTTGAACAATGTGCCGCCAATCCGCAAGAACGAGGTAAACGCCAAGGTTCGCGTGGCTGACGGCGAGACGATCGTGATCGGTGGCGTCTACTCGACCACGCAAAACAATGTGGTCGACAAGGTGCCATTTTTCGGCGATCTGCCGTATGTTGGGCGGCTGTTTCGACGCGATGTACTACAAGAGAAAAAATCCGAGCTGCTGGTCTTCCTGACTCCGCGTATCATGAGTGACCAGGCGATTGCTGTGAGTCGTTGATTCTGTGCGAAATTTGATACTTGTGGGGCCCATGGGCGCTGGTAAAAGCACCATCGGACGCCTATTGGCCAAAGAGCTGCGCCTGCTGTTCAAGGATTCCGACAAGGAAATCGAACTGCGATGCGGCGCCAACATCCCGTGGATCTTCGACAAAGAAGGCGAGCCGGGTTTCCGTGACCGTGAGCAGGCGATGATCGCCGAGCTCTGCGCGCTCGATGGCGTGGTTCTGGCGACCGGTGGCGGCGCGGTCATGCGTGAAGCCAATCGCCAGGCGCTGCACCAGGGCGGCCGGGTGATCTACCTGCATGCCTCGGTGGAGCAGCAGGTCGGGCGTACCGCTCGCGATCGCAATCGCCCTCTGTTGCGCACCGCCAATCCGGAAGCGACCCTGCGTGCCTTGCTCGAAGCCCGCGATCCGCTGTACCGCGAGATCGCCGACCTGGTCGTTGAAACCGACGAGCGGCCACCGCGCATGGTGGTGATCGATATTCTCGAACGCTTGCAGCAGTTGCCGCCCCGATAAGCCGGGACTATTCTCGGCCACCAGCGCCGAGGCGAGGTTCAACTTACCGCGTGCGTCGCTCAAGCGGCGCCGCGCCCAAGTACATTGTGGGGATACATGCAGACACTAAAGGTCGACCTGGGCGAGCGTAGCTACCCGATCTACATTGGCGAAGGCCTGCTGGACCAGCCTGAGCTGCTGGCGCCGCATATTGCCGGGCGGCAGGTCGCCATCGTTTCCAACGAAACCGTCGCGCCACTGTACCTCGAACGCCTGGCCAAGACCCTTGGTGCGTATTCAGTGTTGCCCGTGGTGTTGCCTGATGGCGAAGCCTACAAGAACTGGGAAACGCTGCAGTTGATCTTCGATGGCCTGCTCACCGCCCGCCACGACCGTCGCACCACCGTGGTGGCCCTCGGCGGCGGCGTGATCGGCGACATGGCCGGTTTTGCCGCCGCCTGTTACCAGCGCGGCGTTGATTTCATCCAGGTGCCAACCACCCTGCTGTCCCAGGTCGATTCCTCGGTCGGTGGCAAGACCGGCATCAACCACCCGCTGGGCAAGAACATGGTCGGTGCTTTCTATCAGCCCAACGCAGTGCTGATCGACACCACCAGCCTCAAGACCTTGCCCGCGCGTGAGTTGTCCGCGGGCCTGGCCGAAGTGATCAAGTACGGTCTGATCTGCGACAAACCTTTCCTCGGTTGGCTTGAGGACAATATGAATGCCCTGCGTGCCCTGGATAGCGCGGCGCTGACCGAAGCCATTCGCCGCTCCTGCGCGGCCAAGGCTGCCGTGGTCGGCGCAGACGAGCGCGAATCGGGCGTGCGGGCGACTCTGAACCTTGGACATACCTTCGGGCATGCCATCGAAACCCATATGGGTTACGGCGTCTGGCTGCACGGCGAAGCCGTGTCGGCGGGCACGGTGATGGCCCTGGAAATGTCCATGCGCCTGGGCTGGATCGACCAGACCGAGCGCGATCGCGCAATCCGCCTGTTGCAGGACGCAGGTTTGCCGGTGGTGCCACCACAGGAAATGACCCCGGCGCATTTCATGGAGCATATGGCGGTCGACAAGAAGGTGCTCGACGGTCGTCTGCGTCTGGTGCTGTTGCGCCAGATGGGCGAGGCCGTGGTAACCGACGACTATCCGAAAGAGATTCTTCAGGCCACGCTGTCGGCGGATTACCGCGCGATCGTGGCCCAGCTTTGAGGTTGTGACAGCGCAATGACCAGTTTGCATGCCGATGAGGCCTTTCTCGACCATTACCAGTTGAGCCACGATCCGTTCGCGCCCCGCGTGCCCGGATTCAAGTTTTTCCCGGCCCAGCGCAAGCCTGTGCTGGGCCAGCTGCATCACCTGGCCCGCTACAGCCAGCTGATGCTGGTTGTCACCGGCCCCCTGGGCAGCGGCAAGACCTTGCTGCGCCAGGCCCTGGTGGCCAGTACCAACAAGCAATCGGTGCAGAGCGTGGTGGTTTCCGCCCGTGGCGCAAGCGACGCGGCCAGCGTGCTCGGCCAGGTCGCGCAGTCGCTGGAAGTGGCTCAGCCCGAGGTCCAGGCCATCCTGTCCAAGGTGGTGCAACTGGCGCTGACCGGGCAAGAAGTGTATTTGCTGGTGGATGATGCGGAACAACTCGACGAGTCGGCACTCCAAGCGTTGCTGGAGCTGGCGGCGGGTGTTCCGGAAGGGCGCCCGCACGTGTTCCTGTTCGGCGAATCGTCGCTGATTGCTGGGTTGGATGAGCTGAGTATCGAGGACGAACGATTCCACGTCATCGAGCTCGCCCCCTACAGCGAAGAAGAGACCCGCGAGTACCTGGAGCAGCGTCTGGATGGCGCCGGTCAGGGCATCGAGGTGTTCACCCGTGAACAGATCGTCGATATCCATGAGCACTCCGACGGTTGGCCTGGCAATATCAACCAGGTTGCCCGTGACACTTTGATCGAAGCCATGATCGCCAGCCGTTCGACGGCCAAGCGACCATCCATGGGGTTGAAAATGCCTAAGAAACACGTGCTCGCGCTGTCCGCTGTGGTCGTGGTCGCCGTTGCTGCCGCGGTTCTCATGCCCAAAAAAGGCGACAAGGCACCTGCCGAGGTGCCGGCTACCCAGGCTCAGTTGCCATCAGGTGAAGGCCAGCCGGGCGCTGCCCAGGCCAATAACGGCAACCCGGCCATCGAGTTCTCCGGCTCGTCCCAGCCGATGCCACTGCCGCTGGTTGGGCAGTCGCAGCCGGTGATGCGTGAGCCGCTGGCCCAGGCCGCTGGCATGGGTGATGGCGAAGAAGGCAGCCCGGCAGGCAATACCGCACTGCAGCCTGGCAACCCGCCGACCGTGACCACCATCGCACCGCCGCAAGGTGTACCGGCGGGGCCTGCACCTGCGCCTGCGCAGCCAATCGCCAGTGCGCCGGTGCAAGCGGTTGCGCCTGCGCCAAAACCTGTCGCAACCCAGCCTGTAAAACCGGTTGCGCCTGCCAAGCCTGCGCCTGCGCCGACCCAGGTCGCTACCGCCAAGCCAGCCCCCAAGCCAGCGGCCAAGCCTGTCGAGAAGCCAGCGGCCAGCGGCAGCAGCGGTGGTGGCTGGTATGCAGGCCAGAAGCCGAGCAATTACGTGGTGCAGATCCTCGGCACCAGCTCCGAAGCGTCGGCCCAGGCGTTCGTCAAGGCTCAGGGTGGCGACTATCGCTACTTCAAGAAAAACCTGCAGGGCAAGCCACTGTATGTCGTGACCTACGGCAGCTTCGCCAACCGCGACGCAGCGGTAGCGGCAATCAAGAACTTGCCAGCGAAGGTCCAGGCTGGTAAACCTTGGCCACGTACCGTCGCCAGCGTCCAACAAGAGCTGGCCTCGGCCCGCTGATACCTGCCGGGCGGCATCACCCCGCCGCCCAGTTGCTGAGCGAATCCTGACTTTTCGTCTAGCCTGCTGCGCCTGAGCGCGGCAGGCTTTTCTGTCCCAGACTGCCGGCCACAAGCCTCTCTTGCAGTCATGGCTGAAACGCTTCAGACTCAAGCCGAGCCGCTATCACGGCGCATGGCGCAAAACATTCAAAATTGCGACATAAATTTTCAATGGTGAGACATGAAAATTTGTGGGCATCGCTGTCGCTGTGCAACAATGGTTTTCCATGACCACCGCAAAAAAAGCTGGCGTTTGATCGGCGTGGATGGTAAGTGGTTGTTAAAAAAGAGATTTGCCTCCGGTTGAGAGGTGAACCTGGTGAGAAAGTGTCTATGAAAACAGGTCTGTACCATCCCGAAGAATTCAAGGACAACTGTGGTTTTGGCCTGATCGCCCATATGACGGGCGAGCCAAGTCACCACCTTCTGCAAACCGCCATGCAGGCATTGACGTGCATGACCCACCGCGGCGGCATCAACGCCGACGGCAAGACCGGTGACGGTTGCGGTCTGCTCATGCAGAAGCCCGATCAATTTCTGCGTGCCGTGGCCCAGGAACAGTTTGCCGTCGAGCTGCCCAAGCAGTACGCCGTCGGCATGGTGTTCTTCAACCAGGACCCGGTCAAAGCCGAAGCCGCCCGCGCCAACATGGACCGCGAGATCCTCGCAGCCGGCCTCACGCTGGTTGGCTGGCGCAAAGTGCCGATCGACACCAGCGTGCTCGGCCGCCTGGCCTTGGAGCGCCTGCCGCAGATCGAGCAGGTGTTCATCGGCGGTGAAGGCCTGAGCGATCAAGAATTCGCCATCAAGCTGTTCAGTGCCCGTCGTCGTTCGTCCGTGGCCAACGCCCACGACACCGACCACTACATCTGCAGCTTCTCGCACAAGACCATCATCTACAAAGGCCTGATGATGCCGCGCGATCTCGCGGCGTTCTATCCAGACCTGGGCGACGAGCGCCTGCAGACCGCAATCTGCGTGTTCCACCAGCGTTTCTCCACCAATACCCTGCCGAAATGGCCGCTGGCGCAGCCGTTCCGCTTCCTCGCCCACAACGGCGAGATCAACACCATCACTGGCAACCGCAACTGGGCCATGGCCCGTCGCACCAAGTTCGCCAATGACCAGATTCCAGACCTCGAAGAACTCGGCCCGCTGGTCAACCGCGTGGGTTCCGACTCGTCGAGCATGGACAACATGCTGGAGCTGATGGTCACCGGTGGCATCGACCTGTTCCGCGGCGTGCGCATGCTGGTACCGCCAGCGTGGCAGAACGTCGAGACCATGGACGCCGACCTGCGCGCCTTCTACGAATACAACTCCATGCACATGGAGCCGTGGGATGGCCCGGCCGGTATCGTCATGACCGAAGGCCGCCACGCGGTGTGCCTGCTCGACCGTAACGGCCTGCGCCCGGCGCGCTGGGTGACCACCACCAATGGCTACATCACCATCGCGTCGGAAATCGGCGTATGGGATTACAAGCCTGAAGACGTCATCGCCAAGGGCCGTGTCGGCCCAGGCCAGATCTTCGCCGTGGACACCGAAACCGGCCAGATCCTCGACACCGATGCCATCGACAACCGTCTGAAGTCGCGCCACCCGTACAAGCGCTGGCTGCGTCAGCACGCCACGCGTATTCAGGCGACCTTGACCGATGACCAGGGCGCGGCCAGCTACGATGCTGACCAGCTCAAGCAATACATGAAGATGTTCCAGGTCACCTTCGAGGAGCGTGACCAGGTGCTGCGCCCGCTGGGTGAGCAAGGCCAGGAAGCGGTCGGTTCGATGGGTGACGACACGCCGATGGCCGTGTTGTCGCAGCGCGTGCGTTCGCCGTATGACTTCTTCCGTCAGCAGTTCGCCCAGGTCACCAACCCGCCGATCGACCCGCTGCGCGAAGCGATCGTCATGTCGCTGGAAATCTGCCTGGGTGCCGAGCGCAACATCTTCCAGGAGTCCCCGGAGCACGCTTCGCGGGTAATCCTCAGCTCGCCGGTCATCTCGCCTGCCAAGTGGCGCTCGCTGATGAACCTGGAGCGCGAAGGTTTTGACCGCCAGTTGATCGACCTTAACTACGAGCAAGGCATCGGTCTGGAAGCGGCCATCCGCAACATTGCCGACCAGGCTGAAGAGGCCGTGCGTAGCGGCAAGACTCAGCTGGTGCTGAGCGACCGTTACATCGCCCCAGGCAAGCTACCAGTGCACGCGTCGCTCGCCGTGGGCGCGGTGCACCACCGCCTGACCGAGCAGGGCCTGCGTTGCGACAGCAACATCCTGGTCGAAACCGCCACTGCCCGTGACCCGCACCACTTCGCCGTGCTGCTGGGCTTCGGTGCCTCGGCCGTCTACCCGTACCTGGCCTACGAAGTGCTGGCCGACCTGATCCGCACCGGTGAAGTGCTGGGCGATCTGGACGAGGTGTTCAAGTACTACCGCAAGGGCATTTCCAAGGGCCTGCTGAAGATCCTGTCGAAGATGGGTATCTCCACCATCGCTTCGTACCGGGGTGCGCAGCTGTTCGAAGCCATTGGTCTGGCCGAAGAAGTGGTCGGCCTGAGCTTCAAGGGCGTATCGAGCCGCATCAAGGGTGCGCGTTTCGAAGACCTGGAGAGCGACCAGAAGCTGCTCGCGGCCGAAGCCTGGAGCGCGCGCAAGCCGATCCAGCAAGGTGGCCTGCTCAAGTTCGTCCACGGGGGTGAATACCACGCCTACAACCCGGACGTGGTCAACACCCTGCAGGCCGCTGTGCAGCAGGGCGACTACGCCAAGTTCAAGGAATACACCACGCTGGTCGACCAGCGCCCGGTGTCGATGATCCGCGACCTGCTCAAAGTCAAAGTGGCCGACCAGCCGCTGGCGATCGAGCAGATTGAACCGCTGGAGGCCATCCTCAAGCGCTTCGACTCCGCCGGTATCTCGCTGGGTGCACTGTCGCCAGAAGCCCACGAGGCGTTGGCCGAGGCCATGAACCGCCTGGGCGCACGCTCCAACTCCGGCGAGGGCGGTGAAGACCCTTCGCGCTACGGCACCGTGCGCAGTTCCAAGATCAAGCAGGTGGCCACCGGCCGCTTTGGCGTCACCCCGGAATACCTGGTCAACGCCGAAGTGCTGCAGATCAAGGTGGCCCAGGGCGCCAAGCCCGGCGAAGGCGGGCAACTGCCAGGCGGCAAGGTCAACGGCCTGATCGCCAAGCTGCGCTATGCGGTACCAGGCGTGACCCTGATCTCGCCACCGCCGCACCACGACATCTACTCGATCGAAGACCTGGCCCAGCTGATCTACGACCTCAAGCAGGTCAACCCGCAGGCACTGGTTTCGGTCAAGCTGGTGGCCGAGGCGGGCGTTGGCACCATCGCCGCAGGCGTGGCCAAGGCCTATGCCGACCTGATCACCATCTCTGGCTACGACGGCGGTACCGGTGCTTCGCCACTGACCTCCATCAAGTACGCCGGCGCGCCATGGGAGCTCGGCCTTGCCGAAACCCACCAGACCCTGCGCGGCAACGACCTGCGCGGCAAGGTACGGGTGCAGACCGATGGTGGCCTGAAAACCGGCCTCGACGTGATCAAGGCGGCCATCCTCGGCGCTGAGAGCTTCGGCTTCGGCACTGCGCCGATGATCGCCCTGGGCTGCAAATACCTGCGCATCTGCCACCTGAACAACTGCGCCACCGGCGTGGCCACCCAGAACGACAAGCTGCGCAAGGACCACTACATCGGCACCGTCGACATGGTGATCAACTTCTTCACCTTCGTCGCTGAAGAAACCCGCGAGTGGCTGGCCAAGCTGGGCGTACGCAGCCTGGGTGAGCTGATCGGCCGTACCGACCTGCTCGACGTGCTGCCAGGCGACACCGAGCGCCAGCAGTACCTGGACCTGACGCCACTGCTGGGCAGCTCGCACATTCCGGCGGACAAGCCGCAGTTCTGCGAAGTCGACAAGAACCCGCCGTTCGACAAGGGCGAGCTGGCCGAGAAGATGGTCGACATGGCCATGCCGGCCATCCGCGACCAGGCCGGTGGCGAGTTCAGCCTCGATATCTGCAACTGCGACCGTTCCATCGGCGCGCGTATCTCCGGTGAGATCGCCCGCCTGCACGGCAACCAGGGCATGGCCGCTGCGCCGATCACCTTCCGCTTCAAGGGTACTGCGGGCCAGAGCTTCGGCGTGTGGAACGCCGGTGGCCTGAACCTGTACCTGGAAGGCGACGCCAACGACTATGTCGGCAAGGGCATGACCGGTGGCAATGTCACCATCGTGCCACCTGCCGGCAGCCCGTTCGAAACCCAGCACAGCGCCATCGTCGGCAACACGTGCCTGTATGGTGCCACTGGCGGCAAGCTGTTTGCCGCCGGTACCGCGGGCGAGCGCTTCGCTGTGCGTAACTCTGGCGCCCACGCTGTTGTCGAGGGCACTGGCGATCACTGCTGTGAATACATGACCGGCGGCTTTGTCTGCGTTCTGGGCAAGACCGGTTACAACTTCGGTTCTGGCATGACGGGCGGCTTCGCCTACGTGCTCGACATGGACAACAGCTTCGTCGACAAGCTCAACCATGAACTGGTGGAAATCCAGCGCATCAGTGGTGAAGCGATGGAGGCGTACCGCAGCCACCTGGCGCGGGTCCTTGCCGAATACGTGGACGAAACCGGCAGCGAGTGGGGGCGTGAGCTCTCGGAGAACCTGGACGACTACGTGCGACGCTTCTGGTTGGTCAAGCCGAAGGCGGCCACCCTCAAGCAACTGCTGTCCAGCACCCGTGCCAACCCGCAGTAAAAACAGCTGCAAGTGGCAAGCCTCAAGCTGCAAGTAAACGCAGTGCGAGGTTTGCCCGGCTTAAGTGATCGTCTTGCGGCTTGCAGCTTGTAGCTTGCAGCTGCTGTTAAGAGGTTTTGAAAAATGGCTGAACGTCTGAGTAACGACTTCCAGTTCATCGAAGTGGGCCGCAAGGACCCGAAGAAAAAGCTGCTGCGCCAGCGCAAGAAAGAGTTCGTCGAGATCTACGAACCGTTCAAGCCCCAGCAGTCCGTGGAGCAGGCGCACCGTTGCCTGGGCTGCGGCAACCCGTATTGCGAATGGAAGTGCCCGGTGCACAACTTCATCCCTAACTGGTTGAAGCTGGTGTCCGAAGGCAACATCCTGGCAGCGGCGGAGCTGTCGCACCAGACCAATACCCTGCCGGAAGTCTGCGGCCGCGTATGCCCGCAAGACCGCCTGTGCGAGGGCGCCTGCACCCTGAACGACGGTTTTGGCGCGGTGACCATCGGCTCGGTGGAGAAGTACATCACCGACACCGCGTTCGCCATGGGCTGGCGCCCGGACATGTCCAAGGTCAAGCCAACCGGCAAGCGTGTCGCCATCATCGGCGCCGGCCCGGCAGGCCTGGGCTGCGCCGACGTGCTGGTGCGTGCCGGCGTGACCCCGGTGGTGTTCGACCGCAACCCGGAAATCGGTGGCCTGCTGACCTTCGGCATCCCTGAGTTCAAGCTGGAAAAGACCGTGCTGAGCAATCGCCGCGAAGTCTTCACCGGCATGGGCATCGAGTTCCGCCTGAACACCGAGGTAGGCAAGGACATCACCCTGGAACAGCTGCTCGCCGAGTACGACGCGGTGTTCATGGGCATGGGTACCTACACCTACATGAAGGGTGGCTTCCCGGGCGAGGACCTGCCGGGCGTGCATGACGCGCTGGACTTCCTGATCGCCAACGTCAACCGCAACCTGGGCTTCGAGAAGTCGCCGGAAGATTTCGTCGACATGCAGGGCAAGAAGGTCGTGGTGCTGGGCGGTGGTGACACCGCGATGGACTGCAACCGCACCTCGATTCGTCAGGGCGCCAAGTCGGTAACCTGCGCCTACCGTCGTGACGAGGCCAACATGCCGGGTTCGCGCAAAGAGGTGAAAAACGCCAAGGAAGAGGGCGTGAAGTTCCTCTACAACCGCCAGCCAATCGCGATTGTCGGCGAAGACAAGGTCGAAGGCGTGAAGGTGGTCGAGACCCGTCTTGGTGAACCGGACGCCCGTGGCCGCCGCAGCCCCGAGCCGATTCCGGGTTCTGAAGAGATCCTGCCGGCCGATGCCGTGGTGATCGCCTTCGGCTTCCGCCCGAGCCCGGCGCCGTGGTTCGAGCAGTTTGGCATCCAGATGGACAGCCAGGGCCGGGTGGTTGCGCCAGAGAAGGGCAAGTTCAAGCACCAGACCAGCAACCCGAAAGTGTTTGCCGGTGGCGATATGGTGCGCGGTTCGGATTTGGTGGTAACGGCTATTTTCGAAGGCCGCACGGCTGCCGAGGGTATCCTGGATTACCTGGAAGTCTGATTGAATGCTGGGGCCGCTTTGCGGCCCATCGCGGCACAAGGCCGCTCCCACAGGAGGAATGCATTTCCCTGTGGGAGCGGCCTTGTGCCGCGATGGGCTGCAAAGCAGCCCCTTTGGCGTTTTGTATACAAAATTGCTTGATCCATGGCATCCAATAGACAAAACGCATGGCCTTGGCCGTGCCTTTTGTGCTGGCGTCTGAGAAAATGCCCGCACTTTTTTGCCGGATGCCGACATGACTGCCCTGAAGAACGATCGTTTCCTGCGTGCACTGCTCAAGCAACCCGTAGACGTCACCCCGGTCTGGATGATGCGCCAGGCTGGCCGTTACCTGCCGGAATACCGCGCCAGCCGTGCCAAGGCCGGTGACTTCATGAGCCTGTGCATGAACCCGCAGTTCGCCTGCGAGGTCACCCTGCAGCCGCTGGACCGCTACCCGCTGGACGCAGCGATCCTCTTCTCGGACATCCTCACCATCCCCGACGCCATGGGCCTGGGCCTGTACTTTGAAACCGGCGAAGGTCCGCGCTTCAAGAAAGTGATCAGCACCCCGGCCGACATCGAGGCGCTGCCGATCCCCGATCCGCAGAAAGACCTGGGCTACGTGATGGACGCCGTCAGCACCATCCGTCGCGAGCTCAACGGCCGCGTACCGCTGATCGGCTTCTCGGGCAGCCCATGGACCTTGGCCACTTACATGGTCGAAGGCGGTTCGTCCAAGGACTTCCGCAAGACCAAGGCCATGGCTTACGACAACCC
This sequence comes from Pseudomonas sp. E1MeOHC2, assembly GCF_058745025.1. NCBI lineage: Bacteria > Pseudomonadati > Pseudomonadota > Gammaproteobacteria > Pseudomonadales > Pseudomonadaceae > Pseudomonas > Pseudomonas sp. E1MeOHC2. Next base: position 2,036,114 of record NZ_CP196675.1, on the reverse strand, counting down.
GCAAGCCCTGCACCTGTTGCTGGACAAGCTGGCCCAGTCGGTCACCAGTTACCTCAACGGCCAGATCCTGGCAGGCGCGCAGGCTGTGCAGATCTTCGACACCTGGGGCGGCAACCTGTCGGCAGCGGCGTACCAGGAGTTCTCCCTGGCCTACATGCGCAAGATCGTCAGCGGCCTGATCCGCGAGCACGACGGCCGCAAGATACCGGTGATCCTGTTCACCAAGAACGGTGGCATGTGGCTAGAAAGCATCGCTGAGGCCGGTGCCGATGCATTGGGCCTGGACTGGACCTGCGAAATCGGCGATGCCCGCCGCCGTGTCGGCGACAAGGTTGCGCTGCAAGGCAACATGGACCCGACCGTGCTTTACGCCAAGCCCGAGGCCATCCGCCAGGAAGTGGCGCGCATTTTGGCCAGCTATGGCAAGGGCACCGGCCATGTGTTCAACCTGGGCCACGGCATTACCCCGGAAGTCGACCCAGAGCACGCTGGTGTGTTCATCAACGCCGTGCACGAGTTGTCGGCGCAATATCACCAGTGATTTGATGCCCTGCATAAAAAACCCGGCTCGATGCCGGGTTTTTTTGTATTAAGTTTCAATTCAGCGATTGTCGCTAGTCTGGTCCCATCGAAACCGAAACAGGACCTGATCCTCATGAAAACCCGTTACCTCGCCCTGATCCTTGCCCCTTTGTTCAGCACTGCTGCCCTGGCGGCCGGCTACACCGGCCCGGGTGCCCAGTCGGTGACCACCGTGGCGGCTGCGAACGATGCCGCTGATGACACGCCGGTTGTGTTGCAGGGCTACGTCACCAAGAAGCTGAACAACGACGACAAGTACGAGTTCAAAGACAACACCGGCACCATCACCGTCGAAATCGACGACGAAGACCTGCCGCCGACGCCGTTCAATGACAAGACCAAGGTCAAGCTGACCGGTGAGGTGGAGAAGCACCTGATGAGCCGGGAAGTGGATGTAGATATTGTCGAGATCATCAATTGATCTGAGCGTGTGAGGCTGCTTTGCAGCCCCGTTGTTCAGCTGGCCTTAGGCGGCAACTTGCTCAAGTGCAGAGCCACCAGCAACGCCACCGCCAGCAAGCCACCAATGAACAACCCGATCCCATTCCAGCCCCATTGATGCCAGAACACCCCACCCGCAGTGCCCGCGACACTCGACCCTGCGTAGTAGCAGAACAGGTACAGCGACGACGCTTGCCCCTTGGCCTTCAACGCCCGGCGCCCGATCCAGCTGCTGGCCACCGAATGCGCACCGAAGAAGCCGAAGGTGAACACCAGCATGCCGAGGATCACCATCACCAGCGGGTTGGCCAAGGTCATCAGCAGGCCGCCTGCCATCACCACAATGCTGACCCAGAACACCTTGCGTCGCCCCAGCTTGTCAGCCAGCGCGCCCACCTGCGCAGAGCTGTAGATCCCCGACAGGTACACCACCGACAGCAAACCGACCAGCGCCTGGTTCATATGGTAAGGCCCTGCCAGCAGGCGGTAGCCGATGTAGTTGAACAGCGTGACGAAGGCGCCCATTAGCAGGAACGCCTCAAGGAACAGCCAAGGCAGCCCGGCGTCCTTGAAGTGCATGACAAAGCCATCCAGCAGGCTGCGCGGGTTCACGGCCTGCGGGCGGAAGTTGCGTGATTCGGGCAGGACCTTCCAGAACACCAGCGCCGCGACCAGGGCCAGGCCACCGATGGTCAGCATCGCCGTGTGCCAGCTGACGAAGTCGATCAGCACCCCGGTGATCAGCCGCCCACTCATGCCACCAATCGCGTTGCCGCCAATGTACAACCCCATGGCCAGGCCGATGTGCTGCGGGTGAATCTCTTCGCTCAGGTAGGTCATGGCCACCGCCGCCAGGCCGCTCAGCGACAGGCCGACCAAGGCTCGGGTCGCCAGCACCGCTTCCCAGGTCGGCATCACCGCGCTGGCCAAGGTCGACAGGGCGGCGCAGACCAGCGCAAAGACCATCACCGGCTTGCGCCCGATGCGGTCGGAGATCGGCCCGGTGATCAACAGTCCGAACGCCAGCATGGCGGTCGAGACCGACAGCACCAGGCTGCTCTGCGCTGCATTGATGGAAAACTCCTGGGACAGCAGCGGCATCATTGGCTGCACGCAGTACAGCAGGGCGAACGTGGCGAAGCCGCCGCTGAACAGGGCCAGCACGGTCTTCATGAAGGCGGGGGTGCCTTTTTCGATCCACATTTCGTTCAGCGGGGCAGGTTCTGGGTCGGCGGGAAGGGGAGCTACAGCAGTTTTCACGGGCGGGTACCTCTGGCGCAATGAAAAAAGCATATAGCTGGCTAATGATTAGATCCAATATATTGTTCGACCTATTTAAGACGTTCTACGACTTGTTTGGAGCCGACTATGGAACTGCGCCATCTGCGTTACTTCATTGCCGTGGCCGAGGAACTGCACTTTGGCCGTGCAGCCCAGCAGTTGGGCATTTCGCAGCCGCCCTTGAGCCAGCAGATCCAGGCGCTGGAGCAGGAGTTGGGCGCTCGTCTGTTCGACCGTACCAACCGTCGGGTCGAATTGAGCGAGGCAGGGCGGTTGTTTCTGGAGGAAGCGCGCCAGGTGCTGGCGCAGGTCGAGAAGGCGGCCGATGTAGCCCGGCGTGCGCAGTTGGGTGAATTGGGCGAGATGAAGATCGGTTTCACGTCTTCGGCGCCGTTCACATCAAAAATCCCCAAGGCCATTCATGCCTTTCGCCAGCGTTTTCCAGCGGTGCACCTGAACCTCAAGGAAATGAGCAGCCGCGATGTGGCCGAGGCGGTCTTTGACGAGTCCATCGAGGTGGGGCTGATGCGGCCGATGCCATTGCCGGAGGGCCTGGTGGCGACCGAGTTGTTTCGCGAGCCGTTGGTGGCGGTGATCAATGCCTCGCATCCATTGGCCACAGGCACGGAGGCGGGGGTACACATGGCTTCTCTGGCGAACGAACCGTTTGTGTTTTTCCCGCGTAGCTATGGCAGTGGGCTGCATGCCCAGTTGCTCAGCTTGGCCCGGCAAGCGGGGTTCAGCCCGCATTTTGCCCAGGAGGCGGGGGAGGCGATGACCATTATCGGGCTGGTGTCGGCGGGCCTTGGGGTTTCGGTGCTGCCGGCGTCGTTCCAGCGCATGCGAATCGAGGGTGTGGTGTATCGCACGCTGCTGGACGAGGGCGCGATGACGGCGGTGTGGCTGGTGGAACGTGAACGTGGGGGCTCGGCCATGGCCAAGGCGTTTGCCGAGTTGTTGACCGGGCAAGTGGTGAGGCCTTCATAGCGCCGGGATTGCCATCATCCCCCGACAATTGCCGCTGGCCTTAGCTGCCGAGCCGCCACATACTCGGGCATTCGTTGGAACACGGAGGTCAATCATGCGTCGCGTGGTGTTCAATCAGAAAGGTGGCGTGGGCAAGTCGAGCATCGCTTGTAACCTGGCGGCGGTCAGCGCCAGCGAAGGTTACCGGACCCTGTTGATCGACCTGGATGCCCAGGCAAATTCGACCCAGTACCTCACCGGCTTGACGGGTGAAGATATCCCCATGGGGATCGCTGATTTCTTCAAGCAAAGCCTGTCCAGCGGGCCGTTCAGCAAGAAGAACAAGGTCGATATCTACGAAACGCCGTTCGACAACCTGCATGTGGTGACCGCCACTGCGGAACTGGCCGACCTGCAGCCCAAGCTTGAGGCCAAGCACAAGATCAACAAGCTGCGTAAGTTGCTTGACGAGCTGGACGAGGATTACGAGCGGATCTACATCGATACGCCGCCTGCGCTCAATTTTTATGCGGTTTCTGCGTTGATCGCAGCTGATCGTGTGCTGATCCCCTTTGACTGCGACAGCTTCTCGCGCCAGGCCCTGTACGGCCTGCTGGCGGAAATCGAAGAGCTCAAGGAAGACCACAACGAAGACCTGCAGGTCGAAGGCATCGTGGTCAACCAGTTCCAGTCCCGCGCCAGCCTGCCCCAGCAAATGCTCGATGAACTGCTGGCCGAAGGCCTGCCGGTGCTACCGGTGTACCTGAGCAGCTCGGTGAAGATGCGTGAGTCGCACCATGCCAGCTTGCCGCTGATTCACCTGGAGCCACGGCACAAGCTGACCCAGCAGTTTGTCGAGTTGCATTCGCTGTTGGAAGAAAACGCCTAGACCCCTTGGCTGCGCAACCACTCCAGCAACGACTGGAGTGGAAACGCCCCCGCCTGGCGGCTGACTTCACGGCCGTCCTTGAACAGCAGCAGGCTGGGGATGGAGCGGATGCCCAATTGCCCGGCCAGGTTTCGGTTGGCTTCGCTGTCGAGCTTGGCCAGGCGGCAGCGGCCGCTAAGTTGCCGGGCGGCCTGCTCGAAAGTGGGGGCGAACGACTTGCACGGCCCACACCAGTCGGCCCAGACGTCGATCAGCAGCGGCAGGTCGCCTTTGATCTGGCTGGCGTAGCTGGCTTCTGTGAGCTCGAAGGGTTTGCTCAGCAGCACGTCCTGTTTGCAGCGGCCGCATTTGGGGGCGTCGCCCAGGCGCTCGGTGGGCAGGCGGTTGAGGCCGTTGCAGTGTGGGCAGGGGATCAGCAGCGGGTCGGACATTGTTTTTTCCTTAGCATTCTCGGGGCTGCAAAGCAGCCCCAGGATCATGATGAACAGCTGATTTCCAGGTGTTTGCCCCACTCCGGCGGGCGCTGGGCATAAGCCTGCATCCCGGCCTGCTCCTCGAACGGCCGGCTCAGCACCTGATGCAACCGTCGCACTTCACTGTAGTCCCCGGCCTCGGCCGCTTCGATGGCCTTTTGCGCCAGGTAGTTGCGCAGCACGTACAGCGGGTTCACCGCCTGCATGCGTTCACGCCGCCCTTTTTCATTACCCGCTTCGCGCTCGCAGCGGGCAAGATAGTCCGCGCCCCAGGCATCGAAGCCCGCCAGGTCGATGAAATCGTCACGCACCACATTCAGCGCCTCGGCCACCGGCTGCTCACCCAGCTTACGGAAGAACAGGTTGTAGTCCACGCCGCCCTTTTGCATGCATTGCAGCAGGCGCTCGACCAGGGCGAGGTCTTCATCCTCGGCGGCCGTCAGGCCCAGGCGCCGACGCATCAGGTCCAGGTAATGCGCCTGGTACAGCGGCAGGAACAGCCCCAGCGCCTCTTTGAGCGGCTCTACCTCGACCACCGTGGTCAGCGCCTGGGCCAGCGCACTGAGGTTCCAGTGGGCGATAGGCACCTGGTTGCTGTAGCTGTAGCGGCCACGGTCGTCGGAGTGGTTGCAGATGAAATTGGCGTCGAAGTCGTCAAGGAAGGCAAAGGGGCCGAAATCGAAGGTGATGCCGAGGATCGACATGTTGTCGGTGTTCATCACCCCGTGGCAGAAACCATAGGCTTGCCAGCGGGCAATCAGTTCGGCGTTGCGCTCGACGATCGTGCGGAACATGGCCAGGTAGGGCTGTTCGGCCTCGCGGCATTCGGGGTAGTGCTGCTCCAGCACGTGGTCGATCAGCACGCGTTGTTGCTCGGGCTGGCGGGTGTAGTAGAAGTACTCGAAATGGCCGAAGCGTATGTGGCTCTGTGCCAGGCGCGTGAGCATGGCGGCGCTTTCGCGGCTTTCGCGCCATACCGGGGTACTTGAGCCAATCACGCACAGCGCCCGGCTGGTCGGGATGCCCAGGGCGTGCAGGGCTTCGGAGGCGAGGAACTCGCGGATCGACGAACGCAATACCGCGCGGCCGTCGCCCATGCGCGAATAGGGCGTCTGGCCGGCGCCCTTGAGGTGCAGGTCCCAGTGTTCGCCGGCATCGTTCAGCACTTCGGCTAGCAGCAGGCCGCGGCCATCGCCCAGGCGCGGGTTGTACGAGCCGAACTGATGGCCGGAATAGACCATCGCCCGTGGGTCGGCCTCTTCCCACAGTTTGTGGCCGCTGAACAACTCGGCGAAAACCGGCAGTTCGGCCTGCGCGGGGTCGAGGTCGAGCAAGGCCATGGCCGACTCGCTTGCCACCACCAGGCGTGGGTCTGCGATGGGTTCGGGCAGGACCTGGGTGGAGAACGCATCGCCCAGGCGGGCGAAGCGGTTGTCGAAGCTGAGTTGGTCGAGGGCTTTCACGGTTTGCTCCTGGGGACGGTGCCAAGGGGGCCGCTTTGCGGCCCATCGCAGGCAAGCCAGCTCCCACGGTTACAGCGGTGAACGCTGTGGGAGCGGGCTTGCCCGCGAACGAGGGCACAGCCCTCGCAAGGATTTTGGACAGAATACGGTATTCGAGCCCATTTACACCGCTTGAGTGCCATCCGATTTCGGCTGTTCCTGGGCAATCAACTGCTGCTTGCCGCCCTTCGCGTCCATCAGGAACACCTCGACCTGGCGCACCGAGATCTTGATGTTGTGCGCCTTGAACTCGCGGTTGATGTAGCGGTTGATCTCGTCCAGCGTCGGGTTGCGGTCGCCCAGGTCACGCACGTGCATGCGCAATTCGTGGTCCAGCGAGCTTTCGCCGAAGTTGAGGAAGTACACGATAGGTTCCGGGTCTTTGAGCACCCGTGGGTTTTCGTGGGCGCCCTTGAGCAGCAGATCACGCACCAGGTCCAGGTCGGAGCCATAGTCGATGCCCAGCTTCAGGGTCACCCGGGTGACCGTGTCGGTCAGCGACCAGTTGATCAACTGGCCGGTGATGAAGGTCTTGTTAGGGACGATGATGTCCTTGCGGTCGAAGTCGGTGATGGTGGTGGCGCGGATGCGGATCTTGCTCACCGTGCCGGACAGGTTGCCGATGGTGATGGTGTCACCAATGCGCACCGGGCGCTCGAACAGGATCATGATGCCGGAGATGAAGTTGGCGAAGATCTCCTGCATGCCGAAGCCCAGGCCGACCGAAAGCGCCGCCACCAGCCACTGCAGCTTGTCCCAGCTCACCCCGAGGGTAGACAGGGTACTGACGATGCCGACACCGACGATGGTGTACGACAGCAGCGTGGTGGTGGCGTAGGCGCTGCCCTGGGCCAGGTTCAGGCGCGACAGCACCAGCACCTCCAGCAAGCCCGGCAAGTTGCCGGCCAGGGCGAAGGTGATGCCGACGATCACCAGCGCGCCGAGCAAATCGCCGAGGCTGATCGGCACCATGCTGGCGGCAGCGCCGGTGCCACTGGTGTATTCGTACAGGGTGAAGTTGTTGAGGTAGGCGAACACCGAGATCAGGTCAGACCATACCCAGTACAGGCCGGCAATGAAGCCGCCCAGCAAGGCCAGGCGGATCAGGCGCAGCGACTGCTGGTTGACCTGCTCGATGTCCAGCGTCGGCTCTTCGGTGATGACCTCGCCATCCAACCCTTCCTTGGCTGCTGCGCGTTTGCTGAGGGCACGTTGGTAGGCCAGGCGCCGCGCGGCCACAGACAGGCCACGCACGAAGGCCGCCTCGATCACCAGCCAGAACATCAGCAAGTACAGCGTGTAGATCAGCCGGTCGGTGAGCTTGAGTGCGGTGTAGTAATAGCCGAAGCACACCGCCACGAACAACGCGATCGGCAGGGCGGTGAACGCCACGCCTACCGCCCGGCGGAACAGCGAAGTGTCGCGATGCGCCGGGCTGCTTAGCAGCAAACGGCTGAGCAGCCAGGCCATCAGTGCGTAGCAGGTCAGCACCACGCCGATGCCGAGTACGTCATCGGCCAGGGCCGAGGGTTGATGCTCGGCCACGGCCACCACGCCGACCAGCGCCAGCACCACGGTGCCAAGCCTGCGCACCCAGCCGCGCAGGAACTCGACCTGGGGCTTGTGCCAGCGGAAGTGGATTTCCGCCACGCCACCGGGTGCCAGAATGCGGTAGGCGGTGTAGAACACCAGCCAGGCCTGGGCCAGTTGCCAGAGCGCCGCGCCAAGGTTGGCATTCTGCCCGCGGGCGTCAATCTGCAGGGCGTAGCTGCACAGGGCCAGGCCCAGGCTTACCGGCATCGCCAGGAGGATGTTGATCAGGATTGCCTGGGGCGTATGCCACTGGCTGTCACGGCGGAAGTGGCCGATGTCCTGGTGCACTTTGCCAAGTCGTTGATACAGGTACTTGCGGCGCCACAGCAGGCCGCCGATCACCAGCAGCAGCGGCAGGAACAGCAACGGCCGCTGGCTGAGGCCGTCGGCCAGTTCCTTGAGGCCCGAGCCCCAGGGCAGGCTGGCGACTTGGTCGGCAAATCGCTCAGGTACGTAGCGCAGCCAGTCCCAGTCCAGCGGCTTGTTGCTGGGGATCCAGAACATCTGCTCGTCGAGGGTGGTGCGCAGGCCCTGGGCCGTACCCAGCAGCTGCTTCTGGTTGAGCTGCAGGGTGATCGATTCGTTGAGCAGTGCCGAGAGTTCGCGGTTCAGGCGCTCCAGCAGGTCGGTGCGGGTGATCGCCACTTCCAGCAGGGCCTTGCGCAGCTGCGGGGTAACGTCTTCCGGTGGTTGATTGGCCAGCAGCTTGTCGACGTAGGTGACCGGGCTGCTCATCTGCTCGCGCTGCTGGTTGATCTCGAACTGGTACAGGCGGGTGTCGGCGATCTGGTCGGCCAGGTCGCGGTCGACCTTCAAGTGCGGCAGGGTCTGCTTCTGTTTGTAGAGGATCTTGGACAGCAGCAGGCTGCCCTTGAGCACGTTGATCTGCTCGTCCAGCGCCTGGTCGGCCTGGGTCAGGCTGTCGAGCTGTTGCTTGGTGCGCAGGTTCTGCTGGGTCAGCTCGTTGAGGCGGTCGGTGCTTTTGAGCAGGTAGTCGGAGAGCTTGAGGTTGATCGTGCTCTCCGTGGCCAACAGGCTGCTGCCGCCTACCTTTTGGGCTTCGATCGACTGCTGGGTGACGGCCTCCTGGGACTGGGCCAGGCGCTTGTCGTTGATCAGTGTCTGCAGGTCCTGGATTTCTTGTTCCAGGCGTGCGGCACGTTCGATCAGCAAGTCGTGACGGGCATTGCCAAGGTCTTGCAGCAGGCTGTTGCCGGCCAGTTCCTGACGGCGTAGCAGGGTCAATGCGTTGAGCGAGGCCAGCTCGGCGTTGAGCTGGTTGCGTTGGTCGGCGTTGAGGGCCTTGCCGTTGTCCTTGCCCGACTTGAGGCTGTTGTTGATCTGCTGGGTGCGGGCCTGGCTGTTGCTGATTTCGGCCTGAGCGCGCTCCGGGCGGGTCTGGGAGTTGATGATCAGGCTGTTGGCTTCAGACAGCGCCTTTTGCAGTTCACCTTGCAGAGTGCTGCGTTCGCTGAGCAGCTGCTCCAGCTGTGGCACCGTGAGGTTGGCGTAGCGCTGGGCGACTGGTTGCGGCTTGCTGTCCTTGAGCCTGGCCAGTTCTTTCTGGCTGTCGCTGGTCTCCTTTGGTGCGCTGGCCAGTTGCTGCTTGAGCGCGGCCAGCTTCTTCTCGCTGTCTTCCTTGTTGGCAAGCAGGCTCAGGGTCTGCTCCAGCACCTGCTGCAAGGCCTTCTGATCGGCCTCGGGCAGTTTGCGCTCGGCAATCTTGTCGAGGCTGTGCTGAATGCTGGCAGTGGTCGGCGCTTCGGCCGCGGCATTCGCAGCAGTGGCGAACGAGAGGGACAGGCACAGCCCGAACAGGGCTGTGCGAAGGTACACACGCAGGGACATAGGCAGACTACATTGTGGATCGGGGCAGAATCGGAGTTTAGAGGAACAATCCTGGTCCGGGTCGCGTTCCTTCGGGGAATCTGACGCCCACTTTCTGGACATTGTTCCCGTCCATGGTCGCCACGGTCCAGATCGTGCCATGCCATTCGACCTGGTCACCTACTACTGGAGCGCCTCCGACCTTCTGTCGGATGAACTGCGCCAGCGGCATTTTCGCGTCCAGGCCATCGAGTTTCAGGCCGTAAAGCGCAGCCACGGCGCCCAGCTCGGCGTCGCCTTCGAGCACGAAGTCGCCGAAGAAGCGCAGGTCCAGGCCGCGCTGCGGTGCCTGGCTGAACAGCTTGCCCAGCGCGGGCAGGTTATGTTCGTGGCCGATCACGCACAGCATGTCGCCGACTTCCAGCACGGTACTGCCCGATGGGTGCAACAGCTGCTCACCCCGGAACAGCGCGGCAATCCGCGTGCCTTCGGGCATCTTCAGCTCGCGCAAGGCGGCGCCGATGCACCATTTTTCGGCACCCAGGCGGTAAACGAACAGCTCCCATTCACTGGTGATGTGTACTTCCAGCGCGGAGCGCGAGATCGGCGCCGGGTCTGGCGGTACTGTGACCTTCAACAGCTTGGCCATCCACGGCAGGCTGGTGCCTTGCACCAGCAGCGATACCAGCACGATGAAGAACGCCAGGTTGAAGAACAGCTGCGCATCCGGCAGCCCGGCCATCAGCGGGAACACCGCCAGAATGATCGGTACCGCACCGCGCAGGCCAACCCAGGAAATAAAGCCCTTTTCGCGCCCGTGGAAGGCCTTGAACGGCAACAGTGCGGCAACCACCGACAGCGGCCGTGCGACCAGGATCATCCACAGCGCCAGGCCCAGGGCCGGCAGGGCGATCGGCAGCAGGTCATGCGGCGTGACCAGTAGGCCCAGCACCAGGAACATGCCGATCTGCGCCAGCCAGGCCATGCCGTCGAGCATGTGCAGGATGCCGTGGCGGCTGCGGATTGGTTTGTTGCCCAGTACCAGGCCGCACAAGTACACGGCCAGGAAGCCACTGCCATGCAGGGCGTTGGTCAACGAGAACACCACCAGGCCGCCCGCCACCACCAGGATCGGGTACAGGCCGCCGGCCAGGTTGATGCGGTTGACCAGTTGCAGCATCAGCCAGCCGCCACCCAGGCCCAGCAGGCCACCGATACCAAACTCGCGCAGCAGGTGGGTCAGCAGGCTCCAGTGCAGGCCGGTCTGGCCGCTGGCGATCATGTCGATCAGGGTGACGGTGAGGAACACTGCCATCGGGTCGTTGCTGCCCGACTCGATCTCCAGCGTGGCTGTGACCCGCTCGTTCAGGCCTTTGCCGCCGAGCAGCGAGAACACCGCCGCGGCGTCGGTGGAGCCGACGATGGCGCCGATCAGCAGGCCCTGGATCAGGCTCAGGTTGAACAACCAGGCAGCGACCAGGCCGGTGAGGGCGGTGGTGATCATCACGCCAACGGTGGCCAGCGACAAGGCCGGCCACAACGCCACGCGGAAACTGGCCACGCGGGTGCGCAGGCCGCCGTCGAGAAGGATCACCGCCAGTGCCAGGTTGCCCACCAGGTAGGCGGTCGGGTAGTTGTTGAAGATGATGCCGCCACCGTCCACGCCTGCGACCATGCCGACGGCGAGGATGATGACCAGAATTGGGATGCCCAGGCGTGAAGACAGAGAACTGACCAGGATACTTGCACCCACCAGCAATGCGCCGATCAGAAACAGGCTGTTGATGGTGCTGGCATCCAAAGGCAGTACTCCGGGAAACGCGGGGGAAGAGGACGTGGTAGCGTTGATGAACTAGCAGGTCGCGTGCCAATTGATTCTAACCTGATGAATTGGCAGCCTGTAAAGCGTTTCTGCAGATGTAGAAAAGGCACCGCGGTGGGTGCCTTTTCTATATTGCCAGGGTGGGCCTCTTCGCGGGGCAAGCCCGCTCCCACAGGAACCATGTAGCATCGAATGCTGTGGTATCCCTGTGGGAGCGGGCTTGCCCGCGAAAGGGCCGGTGCAGGTCAGGCCTGCTTCACTTCACGCATCGGCTTGCCTTTGACCGGCGCACCGTTGGCCACGTAGTACTTGGCAGTGCTGCGCGCCAGCGGCTTGCGGTTGCGGATCTTGTCCGAGATTTTCTCGGCGATCATGATCGTGGTGGCGTTGAGGTTGCCGGTGATGATGATCGGCATGATCGACGCATCGACCACGCGCAGGCCCTGCATGCCATGCACGCGGCCTTCGCCATCGACCACCGCCATGTCGTCGGTGCCCATCTTGCACGAGCAGGACGGGTGGAAGGCAGTTTCGGCGTGCTCGCGGATGAACTTGTCCAGTTGCTCGTCGGTTTGCACGTCGGCGCCTGGGCTGATCTCGCGACCACGGTATGGGTCCAGTGCCGGCTGGGCCATGATCTCGCGGGTCAGGCGGATGCCGTCGCGGAACTCTTGCCAATCCTGCTCGGTGGCCATGTAGTTGAACAGGATGCTTGGGTGCTGGCGTGGGTCTTTCGACTTGGCCTGGATGCGCCCACGGCTTGGCGAACGCATCGAACCCATGTGCGCCTGGAAGCCGTGTTCCTTCACGCCATTGGAGCCGTTGTAGTTAATCGCGACGGGCAGGAAGTGGTACTGGATGTTCGGCCACTCGAACTCAGGGCGGGTGCGGATGAAACCACCGGCCTCGAACTGGTTGCTGGCGCCGATGCCGGTGCCGTTGAACAGCCACTCGGCACCGATGGCCGGCTGGTTCCACCACAACAGCGACGGGTACAGCGACACCGGCTGGGTGCAGGCGTATTGCAGGTACAGCTCAAGGTGGTCCTGCAGGTTCTCGCCGACGCCTGGCAGGTCGTGCACGACCGGGATGTCGAGGCTTTCCAGCAGGGCACGCGGGCCGACGCCGGAACGCTGCAGCAACTGCGGCGAAGCAATGGCGCCGGAGCTGACGATGACTTCCTTGCGGGCACGGGCTTCGACGCGCTCTTCGCTGTCGCCGACCAGGTAGGTCACGCCAACGGCACGCTTACCGTCGAACAGCACACGGTCGCTCAGGGCGTGGGTGACGATGGTCAGGTTAGGGCGCTTTTTGGCCTGGTCCAGGTAGCCGCGCGCGGTGCTGGAGCGGCGACCTTTCTTGGTCACCGAACGGTCCATCGGGCCGAAGCCTTCCTGCTGGTAGCCGTTGAGGTCTTCGGTGCGCGGGTAACCGGCCTGCACGCCAGCCTCGACCATGGCGTGGAACAGCGGGTTGTTGCCAGCCTTGGGCGTGGCGACGCTGACTGGGCCTTCGCCGCCGTGGTAGTCGTTAGGGCCGATGTCGCGGGTTTCTGCCTTGCGGAAGTACGGCAGGCAGTCCAGGTAGGTCCAGTCTTCAAGGCCTGGCAGTTCTGCCCAGCCGTCGAAGTCCATGGCGTTACCGCGGATGTAGCACATGCCGTTGATCAGCGACGAGCCACCCAGGCCCTTGCCGCGGCCACACTCCATGCGGCGGCCGTCCATGTGCGGCTCCGGGTCGGTCTCGTAGGCCCAGTTGTAGCGGCGGCCTTGCAGCGGGAAGGCCAGGGCGGCTGGCATCTGGGTGCGGAAGTCGAAGCGGTAGTCGGGGCCACCGGCTTCGAGCAGCAGCACGGTGACGCTGGCATCTTCGGTCAGGCGGGTGGCCAGGGTGTTACCGGCGGAACCTGCGCCGACGATGATGTAATCGAATTCTTGGGACATTTAAGTACCCTCGTTTGGCGGTGATCAGGGAGCGGGAACGCCCGTGCGCGCTGGCACGGGCGTGACTACACGCGGTTTAGAAAACCGAGGTGTAGCCGCCCAGCTCGACCTGGACCGACTTGATGCGCGTGTATTGAGCCAGCGAGCTGACGCCGTTTTCACGGCCAACGCCCGACTGCTTGTAGCCACCGACCGGCATTTCGGCCGGCGATTCGCCCCAGGCATTGATCCAGCAGATGCCGGCTTCGAGCTTGTGGATGATGCGGTGGGCACGGGTGATGTCGTTGGTGCACACGCCCGCAGCCAGGCCGTACTCGGTGTCGTTGGCGCGGCGGATGACTTCTTCCTCGGTCTCGTAGCTGAGGATGCTCATTACCGGGCCGAAGATTTCTTCTTTGACGATGGTCATGTCTTCGGTGCAATCGGTGAATACGGTCGGGGCCACGAAGGCGCCCTTGGCGAAGTCACCCTCGGTCAGACGCTCGCCGCCGCACAGTACGCGGGCACCTTCTTCTTTACCCTTGGCGATGTAGCCCAGCACGCTTTCCATGTGCTGGAAGCTGACCAGCGGGCCGAAGTTGGTGTTTTCGTCTTCCGGGTTGCCGACACGGATGCGGGCAACGCGTTCGGCGATCTTGGCTTCGAAGGCGGCTTTCATCTCGGCAGGGATGAACACGCGGGTGCCGTTGGTGCAAACCTGACCGGAGCTGTAGAAGTTGGCCATCATGGCGATGTCGGCCGCCTTGTCCAGGTCGGCGTCGGCGCAGATGATCAGTGGCGACTTGCCGCCCAGTTCCATGGTGACTTCCTTGAGCGAGGAGCTCGAGGCGCTGGCCATGACTTTCTTGCCGGTGGTGGTGCCGCCGGTGAAGGAGACTTTTTCGATGCGCGGGTGCTCGGTCAGCCAGGTGCCGACTTCGCGGCCGCTGCCGGTCAGGACGTTGAACACGCCGTCTGGCAGGCCGGCTTCGGTGTAGATCTCGGCCAGCTTCAGGGTGGTCAGCGAGGTGACTTCCGAAGGCTTGAAGATCATCGCGTTGCCAGCGGCCAGGGCCGGGGCGGACTTCCACAGGGCGATCTGCACCGGGTAGTTCCAGGCGCCGATACCCACGGTCACACCCAGTGGTTCGCGACGGGTGTAGACAAAGGAGCTTTCACGCAGCGGGATCTGCTCGCCTTCGATGGCCGGGATCAGGCCTGCGTAGTATTCCAGCACGTCGGCGCCGGTGACGATGTCGACGTAGCGGGTTTCGGAATACGACTTGCCGGTGTCCAGGGTTTCCAGCTGGGCCAGCTCATCGTTGCGCTCGCGCAGGATGTCGACGGCGCGACGCAGGATCCGCGAACGCTGCATGGCGGTCATTGCGGCCCAGACTTTCTGGCCACGCTCGGCGCTTTCGACGGCTTTTTCGACGTCGGCCTGAGTGGCGCGCTGCACATGGGCGAGGACTTCGCCGGTAGCCGGGTTGATGGCTTCGAAGGTGGCGTCGGAGCCAGCGTCGACATAACCGCCATCAATGTAGAGTTTTTGCGTTCCGAAACGGGCCATAGTGTCCTCGCAAGTGCAGTGTGTGGTTGGCTATCGCGTCACGCGCCTGCCTGTTTGGCAATCGCCGTGCGCGGTTGTTCAGAGGCCTGGTTGGTAGTGCCCAGGGTCTGCTGTTTAGCCAGTTGTAGATCCATGTATTCGTAAGCGATGCGTATCGCTTGATCGGTGTCGAAAGCATCTCCCGACAGCGCGCCACGCAGCCACAGACCGTCGATCAGGGCCGCCAGCCCGCGGGCTGCCTTGCGCGCATGGTAAAGCGGCAAAACACGGCGGAACTGACAGCATAGGTTGGAGTACAAGCGGTGATCGTTGATCCGCTGCAACCTGTGCAAGTCGGGCTGGTGCATGCTGGAAGCCCAAAAGGCCAGCCAGGTTTTCATTGCCGGGCCGTTCACCTGGCTGGCATCGAAGTTGCCCTCGATGATCACTTTCAGGTGGGCACGCGGGCTGTCGTCCGTCAGTGCCTGACGCCGTGCTCTAACGCCTTCGTTGAGCATGTTCATGATGTAACCCATCGTCGCTGCGATCAGGCCGTTCTTGTCCCGAAAGTAGTGACTGATGATGCCGTTCGACACGCCGGCCAAACGGGCAATGAGCGCAATGCTGGCATCTCCCAGCCCCACCTGATCGACCGCTAGCAGGGTGGCTTCGATCAATTGCTGGCGGCGGATGGGTTGCATACCGACCTTGGGCATCTTGCATTCTCCTCAGGCCTGACAAGCAGACGACAAGCGGCTGACTCGGCGAAGGCCAGTCTATTTTGTTTTGATTGAACGTTCAATCAATAAAGAATAAGCTCTGCGACAATTTGTGCCATTGACAGTTTTTCAGGCTGTTTCGAGCGCACGGATTGACACCCCAGGAAATCGCGTAACCCCCGGAATACAAGGCGTTGACGGGCATGTGCGATGCGAAATGCAGATTCTGCCGAACGGTCATCGACCTGCGGCGGGCCCTTGGAGCGGGCGGGGTGCTCTGTGACGAATGCGCGCACCCCGGTGTTGGGCGCGGCATTGTTTGCAGACCACCTGTCTGTTTTTTTGCAACGTATCGATTCGGGATCACGGTTTCCAGGGTGCTTTTATAACACCTGACGCAGTGGGGGTATTCCACCAATTGCTCGGGAAAGATTGATTAGCCTCCATAAGCCGTACTGCCCGGAGCATTCGTGCAATGAGTTCTGCCTCCCTAACCAACCCCCCCGCCGAGAGGGTACGGGTCAATCGCGTGGTGTTCTTCACCTCCGCGCTGATGATCCTTGTTCTGACTGCCTTGTTGATCGCTGTACCCGATACCGCCGGCCAAGTGTTGGGCGTGGCCCAGAAGTGGCTGACGCGTACCTTCGGCTGGTACTACATGCTGGTGATCTGCAGTTACCTGCTGTTCGTCGTCTACATGGCGTTCTCCGACTTCGGCAAGCTTAAGCTTGGCGGCAAGGACGACCAGCCCGACTTCAGCTACGGCGCCTGGGCCGGCATGCTGTTCTCCTCCGGTATCGGTATTTCGCTGCTGTACTTCGGTGCCTCCGAGCCGTTGGACCACTATTTCAACCCGCCGGAAGGCACGCCTGCCAGCCTCGAGGCCGCGCGCCAGGGCCTGCAGCTGACCTTCCTGCACTGGGGCCTGCACGGCTGGGCGATCTACGCCCTGGTCGGCCTGGCCGTGGGTTACTTCGCCTATCGCCACAACCAGCCGCTGGCACTGCGCTCGGCGCTGTACCCGCTGGTGGGTGAGCGTTGGGTCAAGGGCGCTGCCGGCAATGCCGTGGACATCTTCGGCATGTTCGTCACCCTGCTGGGCCTGGTGACCAACCTGGGCATCGGCTCGATGCAGGTGTCCTCGGGCCTGGAATACCTGTTCGGCATGGACCACAGCAAGACCAACCTGCTGGTGGTCATTCTGGTCATGGCCGGGGTTGCCACCGTGGCGGCGGTGTCGGGCGTGGAGAACGGCATCCGCCGTCTGTCCAACCTGAACATCATGCTGTTCAGCGGCCTGCTGATCTTCGTGCTGCTGGGCGGCGAGACCCTGCACTTGCTCAACGGCCTGGTGCAGAACGTCGGCGACTACCTCAACGGCATCGTGCTCAAGACCTTCGACCTGTACGTCTACGAAGGCGAGGCCGGCAAGTCCGAGCGCTGGTTGGGCCTGTGGACCGTGTTCTACTGGGCCTGGTGGATTTCCTGGGGCCCGTTCGTCGGCATGTTCATTGCCCGTATCTCCAAGGGCCGCACCGTGCGCCAGTTGGTCATGGGCGTGTTGTTGATCCCGCTGGGCTTCACCCTGGCCTGGCTGTCGATCTTCGGCAACACCGCGTTGGACCTGGTGATCAACCAGGGCGCCGTAGAGCTGGGCAAGACGGCCCTTGAACAGCCGTCGATGTCGATCTACCAGCTGCTGGAATACTTCCCGGCCGCCAAGATCGTGATCGGTGTGGCGGTGTTCGTCGGCTTCGTGCTGTTCCTCACCCCAGCCGACTCCGGCGCGGTGATGATGGCCAACCTGTCGTGCAAAGGCGGCAAGGTAGACGAAGACGCCCCGCACTGGATGGTGGTGTTCTGGTCGGTGATCATCACCCTGGTCACCATCGGCCTGCTGTTTGCCGGCAACTTCGAAGCCATGCAGACCATGGTGGTGCTGGCGGGCCTGCCGTTCTCGGTGGTGCTGGTGCTGTTCATGTTCGGCTTGTACAAAGCCATGAAGCAGGACGTTGCGGTGGAACAAGAGCGCGCCGAGTTGGCCGCCCGTGGCCGCCGCGGTTTCAGCGAGCGCCTGAGCCAGCTTGACCTGCAGCCGACCCAGGCCGTGGTGCAGCGCTTCATGGACAAGCACGTTAGCCCGGCCTTGAAAGAAGCGGCCGAGCAGTTGCGTACTCTGGGCTTCGAGGTTGAAACCCGTGTGGGCCAGTCGCGCAACATGATGGGCCTGCGGGTGATGATGGAAGAGGGCAACCCCTTCGTCTATGAGGTTAGCCTGGACGGCTACCTGGCCGCGCCAAGCGAGGCGCCGGTGGAGGGCGCGCCGGAAGTGCAACAGCGCTTCTACCGTGCCGAGGTGTACCTGCACGACGGCAGCCAGGAGTACGACCTGATGGGCTTCGCGCCGGAGCAGATCGTGCGTGATGTGCTGGATCAGTTCGAAAGCCACCGCCAGTTACTGGGGCGCGTGTACAGCTGATTTCGGTGAGTGTATGAAAGGGCCAGACTCGAATGAGTCGGGCCCTTTTTTTTGCAGGTAGCTACCTGTACGGCTGTGGCTCAGGGAGTGGATACCTGTAACAGGTCGGTCTGGAACGCCGAACTTTGCATCAGCAGGTCGATGGCAACGCTGCAGATCTTCAACGGTAGCTGTGATGCTGGTATCACTCGCTGGGTGCCCGGCAGCAGGCGATAGCCGGCGTGATCATCACAGTCGGTTAGCTCTGGTGCACCGCGTTTGACCCGGTAGAAAACAACGTCGGGTGCTTTCAACCAGGTGACCCGGATGCTGCCGTCGGCAAGTGGCGCTGTGGTCACCTGTACTTGCGGCCTACCGGGTGGCAGTAGCTCGGTCATCAGGGTGAGGCTGTTGGCCATGAGTGCGGGTGACGACAGTTGTTCTGGGGACTGCACGCCGACGATACACAAGTAATGCGTACCGGGTTCGGGGCCGATAGGGTTTTCGATAACAGCCTCGCTCGAAGGAATGGTGCCGCTATAGCCGGTGGGGTCTTCACAGGCCAGGGCATCACGGGTGAGTTTGTAGCGGTAACGTGGCGTATCGATCAGAAAGGCGAAACCCCAGGTCGGCTGCTCAAGTGAGCCGTCAGCCAGTGTTCGCGCCTTGGTAAGGGTTTTGAAGGCGCTGTCTTGCCGTTGCACCAGCTGAAAGCCTGGGGACAATTGGCAGTCCTCCAGGTCGAGATCAGCTTTGCCTCCCGTGAAGCAACCTT
Organism: Pseudomonas sp. E1MeOHC2; assembly: GCF_058745025.1. Classification (NCBI taxonomy): domain Bacteria; kingdom Pseudomonadati; phylum Pseudomonadota; class Gammaproteobacteria; order Pseudomonadales; family Pseudomonadaceae; genus Pseudomonas; species Pseudomonas sp. E1MeOHC2. The sequence goes on along the minus strand of NZ_CP196675.1, from coordinate 2,017,315 downwards.
GTACCCGCTGCACAGGCACCGCGCCGACGGCAGTGTCATGCAGGCTGGTGACCACACTGACCAGCCGCCCGGTGGCGGGGTCAACAACCGGGCTGCCCGAGGCGCCTTCGTCGATCCCTTTGCAATCGTTGCGCCTGACGTGGCGCATTACCCGGTTGTCCACCGTGTCCATCGCTTGGTAGTGCTCCGTGCACTGCGAGAGACGCAGGCCTTTGCCAACCGAAGAGGGCTCACCCACGACCTGTACCTCGCGGCCGGATGCCGGAGAAGCGCCAAGTTTGAGCGGTGTGATGCCTTTAGCCAACAGGTCTGCCAGCGTCGTGTCCAGTTCAAGTAATGCCAGGTCAGTGCCTTGCAGGCTGTTCCAGATCGTGCGTTTCAAGGCGACTGTATGACGTTGCTGCGTTGTGTCGGTGAAGTAGTTGAAGGCAACGCTGCCGCTGGCCGGCTGGTCTGCGAGGATTTTCCCGTTGTCGCCGCCTGTGCAATGGCCGGCGGTCAGCATGTAGGCGGGACCGCTGGCGTTGGCGGGCGTATCGCGGGTGTCGAGCAGGGTGCCAATGCACAGCCTGTTCTGCCACGAGAGCCGACCGACGCCGGTCCATTGAGCGCTCTCACCCTGGCCGTTGTACAAGGCCTGCGGCAGTGAGGGAAGGGATAATGTGCCCGCAGTGTCGCTGCTACTGGCATGTGCCAGCGTGCTGAACAGCACAAGGTAAAGGGTTGAGTATAAAGATCGTGCTTGCATGTCCTGCGTCCTCAGGTGTGGAGGCCGTAGGATCGGTGCGCTGCCGGGCAACCTGGCTGTACTCGGGTACTGCGGGCGCAGTGAGCGAGTGACACCTGTCTGTGCCTGCATTATGTAGCACCGGCGCTGCAAGGGTTCGCGCAAGGCTTCCGGTTCATCTATCAGGAGGCGTCAAGCATGACCCGTTCCGACACGTCGACATTCGACTTCAAGCGCGCCGCTGCTCTGCAGTTCGGCGACCGTCCCACCTTGCGCCAGGTCGTCAGTGATCAGTTGCTCAAGCTGTTGCTGATTGAACTACCGTGGTTGGCAGCTACCAAACCTGCCCTGGCGTCTGCCGACGCGCTGACGCTGGATAGCCCGGACCCTTCGACGCCTTATTGGACGACTCAGCCGCTGGTCGATCGGGTTTTGCAAGCCCTGCTCGAAACGCACGCAATCGACCTGGAGCCGCTAAACGGGCGTCACCACAACCTGGGCTTGGTCGACCCTTACCGATTCGCCGGCTCCAGCAGCAAGTTTGATACCCGGCAACTGACGGGTCTGACGGGCCCGCTCACTGAGCTGATCGAACAGCTGCCGCAGCACTTTTGCCAGGCTCAGCTCGACTACTGGCGCAGCTTGGGCAGCACCGGAGCAAGCCGCGATGAGTGGCTGCAACTGCTATTGAAGACAGCCCTCTTGCGTGGCCTGCCCCTGCAGGGGCTGGATGCTCAGGAGCAGGCCTGCATCCGCGGCCTGATTCGTGGTGGGCATGACCAACCGGCGGTGAGCTTTGTGCGAACCCAACTGACGGCGGGCACTAGGCAGTGGGATGAAATGCAGTGCCACTTGCTGGTGACCGGGGAGTGGGATGAGCGCCAGGTGGTGTTGTGGTGTGCGCCGTCTGGCAAGGTGCGCGGCTTTGCCTCGTTGGCGGCGTTTGCCCTGGCCCTGCGTGATGACCTGGCACAGCGTTACAGCTTCGACGGCATGTCCTGGCAGCGTTTTCCGGTGGAGGGCAATGTATTCGCTCAGCAGGTTGCACTGCTGCTCGACACCCTGTTCGTCAAGGTGGACCGCGTGCGCTACGGGCGCTTGGCCGATGTCGCGGCGCTTGAGGGGCTTTTCGCTCAATTGAGCAACCCGGCGCATTGGTTTGAAAGCTACCCCGACGATGCCCCGGCTGTAAGCCCACCTCCGGGCCTGCGGCGCGGCGCCAGCGGCAACAGTGTCGCTTACCATGCCGCCTTGCTACAGCTTGCGGTGGACCAGCTTGACGCCGAAAGTGTTGCCGCGCTGGACGGCATCCAGGGATTGACCGACTACACCCGCCAACGGCTGAGCGAGCAGATGCGTGTGGCCCATGGCGATGACACCTCCCCGGACGAACTGATGCTGGAGTTCTTCGTCGCCTACGGCGTGCCCGGAGGCGCTGCTGCAGGGGCGGGAGGGGGCGAAGCGTTGGTCCTTGAAGGCAAGAAGACCCTCACCGAGTTCGCGATAGGCAACCTCGGCACGCTCAAGGGCGCCTCGATCAGGCGCATTCGCCGCGCGAACGGGGAAGACGCACCCACGTGGCTGGATGCCGACGCAGCCAAGCGTTTGGTGAGCCAGATTGATGTGGGGGGTAACTATCCAGCTTACGTCGCCAGCCAGTTGGGCGACCCGCTGCAGCGTGTTCAACGCGTGAGGCGATTCGGACGGGAATGGCGCAGCGCCCTGCGGTTCAGTGCGCTAACCAGCAAGCTCGATGACAAAATCACTGAAGCGGGGCTGCAATGTGTCGTTGATTTCTGCGCAGGCCATCTTGACCCGGAAACCCCGCGGGTGTCCTTGATGCCGCTGGCGTTCAAGCGCCGGCCGAACGCTCAAGAACATGACCGGGTGCGCGACATGTATGTGCTGTTTTGCGCCGAGCCGCCGTTAGTGCTGTTGTATCGCCCGTTGTACCGGCAGGACACCCTGCGCGAGTATGCAAGCCTGGGCGCGTTGCTGGAGCATATTCAGCAGTCTCCCCTGTTGCAGGCGAGCATTCTGGATTGGCTGGACCCTCAGGTTCGCCATGTCTACGACCATGGCGGATTCAGCGAACCGCATCTCGCCAGTATCGGTATCGACCCCTTCAACCTGCCTGAGCGACCTAAGCCCCCGGTCATCGCTGCGCAGCTCTGGTCGGGCGACCTGGACGACAAGCTTTACAACGCCAACCGCGACCTGCTGGTAGATCTGGCGGACCTGCAATCCACTTCCAATGCCGAACGGCGTTGGGAAGTCCTGTGCCAAGGCGCCTGGTTGCTGTTCGATGTCGTTACTCTGGTGTTGCGCGGTCCGGTGGCCAGCGTCGCGTGGCTGGTGCAACTGCTGACATCGTTGGAAAACGATCTGCTGGCACTTGAACAGGGTGAAGCGTTTGACCGGTCCGCCGCTACCGCAGACCTGTTACTGAACCTGGGGATGGCATTGCTGCATGCGCGCCAACCGAGTATCGAGCCTGGCATGGTCGGCCAGCTTCCCGACGCTGCTGCATTCGAAGGCCCTGCAGCACAGCGCGGCGCATTTGCCGAAGTCTCGGTGACGCCCGCCAACCAAGGGACGGCGGCGGTTGGTGCGCTGGCAACGTTGCCAGCGCGTCAGCTGGACTTCGCCTGGCGCGGCAACCATGGGTTCAACTGGCTGCCGCCTGCGCAGCGCAAGGCGTTGCGGGCCATGCGCGTGGATGTTTCGCTGGACGCGTCGAATCTGCAGGCTACAGGCGATGCGGCAGGCCTGCACCGGGTTGACGGGCGTCTGTACGCGAACATGAACGGTGATGTTTACCCGGTCGAAGTGGTCGCGCAGGGTGTTCGAGTCATCGACGGCAAAGGTGGGTACGGGCCCTGGTTGACCTCGACGCTAGGGATCTGGCGAGTAGACATGACACTTCGCCTGGCTGGCGGAATGCGGCGAGGTGGCACGCGGGCAAAGCTGGCCCGTCGCTTCGATACCCTGCGCATTTCTGCCGACACCCTTAATCAGCAGGTCAATACGGCAACGGCTCAGTTTTCAGCGGTTGGGGCTGAAGTCACGAAACTGGTAGGCAACGTCACCCAGCTCAAGGCCTTGCGCGCAAGGGAACAGACCAAGCTGGACTCGGGTGCCACCGACGTTCAGCCGGATGTCTCCCGAGGCCTCATTGAGCAGTACGACGCACGCATCGCCGAGTGGGAGGCAAAAATCGCCAGCAAGCGTGAAGAGGCGGTCAGCCACCTTGAGAGCGCTGTTCAGAAGGACAAAGAAATACTGAGCATGCTCGAGACCCTGTTCGAACCCAAGTACGCCAGCGCTCGGCAGGAGTGGGAAGAGGTCATGTCAACGCAGAAGCGCACCGTTCAGATCAATCAGATTCGCAACAACGATTTTATCCTCAACGAATTATGGGCACTGGCGGATTACCCAGGGCTGGTTGAAGTGCAAGTGAAACTCGATGGCCAGCCGGTGCAGCAGGTGCTTGAACTCTATGGGCAGTTCCGTCGCAAGCTAGAAACCCTAGTGGCACTTCAAGATCGCATGCTGATTGCCTATGAGCGTCTTGACGCGCTACTGGCTGATGCGCCAGGTAATCTGGTAATTAGCGGTCCCGTCGAGGCGCCCCCTCCCACCGTTGACGAGCTCATTTCAAAGCGCACCTTCAGCACGGTTCAGTTTCGTTTCCATCAGGCGTTGAACCTTGCCGACCTGGCGCTGCACCTGGACGCCAAGACCGAACAGCGCAAAGTTGCCGTGTACAGGGAAGAGCTCTCGGGGCTCGTACTGCGCAATGCGGCGGGCGCCCATGGTGAACTGGACTTCTCCAACCTCCCGGCTGAGGACCGGGTGGCCATCCTCCAGGAGGCCTGGGATGAATACGCCGAGGCGCTGGTCAACAGCGCACGGATCAGCAAAGAAGGTGGGGCGCTGGTCGAAGTCACGATGATCGACCGTTACCGTGACCAGCTGGAAAAACTCAAACGCGATGCCGGCCTTCGCCTGGTTGAAGCGATCAAGGAGCAAGAGGGCGCAAGCGTTCCCCCAAAGCACTCCCCTTACAGCGTTTCAAGCGAATCACAACGTGCGGTACGCAACGCCGAAGGGCAGACACTCATCGGCACCGAGCGCGAGGTGGATGGGAAACGGGTGCTTGAAGTGCGTGAATCATTCACCCGCACCGTACTGGCTGACTTCGTCTGGGAAGGGGGCCAGTGGCGCGAGCGTGCGACTGAGCCGGTTTCGATCGAATCGCCGAGTCAATCAACCGATACGGTCATGCGCGTGCAGACTTTGCTGGAGGAGAACGACGAGCTCGTCCTCAAGGCGCAAGCGTACATTGATAACGACCTCAATGGCCCCCGGCTGGCACGGCTGTTCGAGCGCCAGATAAACAAGCTTGGCCGCGAGGCGACGACGCTGGGTGACGAGGGCGCCAACCCTGCCTTGATCAGACGCCTGGAAGCCGCCTCAGACCGGCTGCGCTCGGAAATGAACCTCAAACTGACGACGCTCTATACCAACACGCACTACCCGAGCGCCGAAGCACTGCGGTTCCTGCATGATCAGAAGCTACTCAAGGTGGAATATGTCGGCCCCAGGCAAGTCATGGGCAATGGCAGTACCTTCGACGAGTACAAGATCATGCGCCTGGCGCAGCCTGGCGCGACGTCGGGGCGGCCGTTGTGGGTTGCGCATTTCCACATGCGCTCGGCTGATGCGTTGGCGCGGGACTTTACCCAGGGCCATCTGAAAACCTGGAGCCAGCGCCGCATGAGTGGTCGCGAGGAGGCTGCCGCGAGCGTTCGTGTGCACCGCGGGAAACTGACCCTGGAGCAGGCGAGCGGCATTATCCCGTTCGACTGATAGCGTCAGCGGTTGCTGTAACGGCCATGCTTGCCGTGGGCAGGCATGGCTTGGTTGCCACGTTCGGCGATCATCTGATGAAGGCCGATCAGCACGATACCTTCTGCCTTCAATCGGGGCAGCTCGCGCTCAAGCACCTGCAGCGTTTGCGGGTAGGGGTGGCCGATCAGGACGGCTGAGCCCTGCCGGCGCGCAAGCTCCACCCCCAGGCGCAACTGGCGGCCGATTGCCTCGACCGTGCGCTCGTCGTCGAGGAAGACGTCACGGGAAACATGTGCCAGGCCAACGTCCTGCGCCTGGGCCGCTGCCACGGTGGCTGCACTGGTGCGGCTATCGACGAAGAACAGATGACGCCGTTGCAGCTCGCCCATCAACCAGGTCATGGGCTCACGCTGGGCGGTCATGCGGCTGCCCATGTGGTTGTTGATGCCGGCGGCGTAGGGCACTTTGGCCAGGGCCGCTTCCAGGCGGCTGGCCAGTTCCGGTAGCGCCAAGCCGGGGTGCCAGGCGTAAGGGCCGGTAGCCGGGTCCATGGGCATGTGCAGGATCACCGTCTTGCCGGCCTTGTGCGCCTGGCGGGCGAAGTCGGTGGCGTGTGGGGTGTCGGGCATGATCGCCATGGTCACGGGCCCGGGCAGGGCAAGCGTGCGGCTGTCGCGCTCGCTGCTCTGGCCCAGGTCGTCGATGATGATGCTCATGTAGGCCTTGTTGGCCGGCGCCGCGTGGGCGGCACCGGCTAACAGGCAGAACAGCAGACACAGCACAGCGCGCATAGGGGGGATCATTTGCCCGAGGTGATGTTCAGCCCCTTGAGCAGGCTCAGGGCCTGGCTCAGTTGGAAGTCATCATCCTGCGGGCGTTCCTTGCGCTTGCTGCTGCCGGTCGGGCGGTCGGCGCCGCCATTGCCGTTGCCCAGGTGGCCCTGCAGGTCGGCTTCCTTGAAGTTGTCGGTATCGACTTCGGCGGTGAGCTTGGCCGGGCGCACCTCGATGTCCGGGACGATGCCCTGGGCCTGGATCGAACGGCCGTTGGGGGTGTAGTACAGCGCCGTGGTCAGCTTGAGGGCGCGGTCGTTGGCCAGCGGCAAGACGGTTTGCACCGAACCTTTGCCGAAGCTGTCGGTGCCCATCAGCACGGCGCGTTTCTGGTCCTGCAAGGCGCCGGCGACGATTTCTGACGCCGAAGCACTGCCGCCGTTGATCAGCACCACCAATGGTACGCCTTCGCTGGCGTCGGCCGGGTCGGCAGAGAAGCGCAGCTCGGAGTTGGCGATGCGGCCCTTGGTGTAGACGATCAAGCCCTTGGTCAGGAAGTGGTCGGCCACTTCCACCGCCGACTGCAGCACGCCGCCGGGGTTGTTGCGCAGGTCGAGCACGACCCCGCGCAGTTTCTTGCCGTTTTCCTTGCGCAGCTTGGCCAGGGCCTTGCCCACTTCATCGCCGGTCTTGACCTGGAACTGGGTGATGCGGATGTAGCCGTAGTCGTTTTCCAGCAGCTGGCTCTTCACGCTCTTGACCTGGATTACCGCGCGGGCAAGGGTCACGTCGAACGGGTTGCCGCCATCGCGGACCAGGGTCAGGGTGATTTTCTCGCCAACCTTGCCGCGCATCTTGTCGACGGCTTCGGTCATGGTCTGGCCGCGGGTCGGGGCGCCGTTGATCTTGACGATCAGGTCGCCGGCCTGCACACCGGCCCGGGAAGCGGGGGTGTCATCGATGGGCGAAACCACCTTGATGAAGCCGTCTTCCTGGCCAACTTCGATGCCCAGGCCGCCGAATTCGCCGCTGGTGCTCTCTTGCAGCTCCTGGAAGTCCTCGGGGCCGAGGTAGGCCGAGTGCGGGTCAAGGTTGCTGAGCATGCCCTTGATGGCGTTTTCCAGCAGGGTCTTGTCGTCCACGGGCTCTACGTAAGCGGCCTTGATGCGGTCCATGACCTCGGCGAAGGTGCGCAGCTCTTCCAACGGCAGCGGCGCCTTGGCCGTCACCTCGGTGGCCGGCACCGCTGCTGGCTTGGCCGGCTCTGCGGCAATGGCCAGGGGCGCGCCGACCGCCAGGGCGATGGACAGGGCCAGCTGGGTGAGACGAGGCGAGTGCAGCATGTCGAACGAACTCCTGATCCTGTAGGCGCTCCGTGAGGAGCATCGGCGCAGCACTCAGGCTACGCCGTAAAAAGGTGAATGGGTTGCAACCCTAACCTCTGCACCACTGCGAGGGGTCGGTAGGCCGGCCCTGCTGGCGGATGGCGAAGTACAAGCCTGCGCTGTCCTGTCCACCGCTGTCACCTACGGTGGAGATGGCTTCGCCGGCCTTGACGATGTCGCCGGCGCTCTTGAGCAGGCTCTGGTTGTGGCCGTACAGGCTCAAATAACCATTGCCATGATCGAGAATGACCAGAAGTCCAGCGCCGCGCAACCAGTCGGCAAACACCACGCGGCCGCCGTGTACGGCGCGTACTTGAGTGCCTGGGTTGGCGCTGATCATCACCCCGTCCCATTTGGCCCGGGCGTCACTGCCGCGTGCTTCGCCGAAGCGTGCCAGCAATCGACCATTAACGGGCCAAGGAAGTTTGCCCCGTGCGGCAGAAAATGCGCCGCCATAGTTCGCGCCATCGCTGGAAACCATCGGGCCAAGGGTGGTGCGGGCCTTTTTCGGCGGCTCGGCGGCCTCGCGGGCGTCTTCACGCGCAGCGGCGGCGGCCAGGGCTTCCTGTTGGCGACGTTTTTCCGCTTCCTGCTGGGCCAGCAAGGCTTTCTTGCGCGCTTCTTCAGCTTCACGGGCCTGGCGTGCCAGGGTTTCCTCGATGGTCTTGAGGACTTTGCCAAGGTCTGCCTGGTCCTGCTCGCGGGCCTGAAGTTTCTGGTCGCGGTCTTTCATGTCGCTGTTGAGCTTGGCCAGTACTTGCTGACGCTTGCTGCGCTCGGTTTCGAGCGACTGACGGCGGCTGTCGAGGTCGGCGCGCTGGGCCAGCAGTTGCTCCTGCTGGCGAGCGATGTCCTGTTCGACATTGGCCAGCTGGCGCAGGGTCTCGTTGAAGGTGCGCAGTTGCTCCAGGCGCGCCTTGCTCAGGTAATCGTAATAGGTGAGGGCGCGGGCGAATTTCTCGGGGTTCTGCTGGTTGAGCAGCAGCTTGAGGTATTCCTCGCGGCCGTTCTGGTAGGCAGAACGGGCCTGGATGGCGATCAGTCGCTGTTGTTCAACGCGGGCGCTCTGGAGTTTTTTTTTCTCGGTATCAAGGCGCTCCAGCTCGCCCTCGGTCTTTTTTAGTTCTTGTTGCAGCGCCTCCACCTGCTTTTCGAGATCGCCGATGTCGGTCTCGGTGGACTTGAGGTCTTTCTGCACGCCCGACTTCTCATCCTGGAGCTTGCCCAGCATCTTCTTGAGCTCGGCGATGTCCTGGCGGGTGGCGTCCAGTTGTTGCTGGGTCTGTGCGCGCTCATCGGCGAACGCCGGGCTGAGCAGGCAAGACAGGGCGAGTAGGATCAGGGCGCGGAGCATGGGGTTTGGGCGTACCAGGGATGGAGACTGGCCTAGTATGCCCGCGCGAGCCTGCAAAAAAAACGCCTCGCGGCAGATGCGGCGAGGCGTTTGTCTGGAATTCATCAGTAAAGGGGCTGCTTTGCAGCCATTCGCGGGGCAAGCCCGCTCCCACAGGTAAGTAGTACTGTTCAACTGTGTGGGAGCGGGCTTGCCCCGCGAATGGGCCGCAAAGCGGCCCCCTACACCGATCAGGCGTCGATCAGGATCGACGTGCCGGTCATTTCCACAGGCTTTTCCAGCCCCAGCAGTTTCAGCATGGTCGGCGCCACGTCGGCCAGCACGCCGCCTTCGCGGACCTTGACCTTGCGCTTGCCGACATAGATGAACGGCACCGGTTCGGTGGTGTGCGCGGTGTGCGCCTGGCCGGTGCAGGCATCTTCCATCTGCTCGACGTTGCCGTGGTCGGCGGTAATCAGCGCTTCACCGTCTACTTTATCCAGTGCCTCGACGATACGCCCGACGCAGGTATCCAGCGCTTCGACGGCCTTGACCGCTGCCTCGAACACGCCGGTGTGGCCGACCATGTCGCCGTTGGCGTAGTTGACGATGATCACGTCAAAACGCTGGTGCTCGATGGCTTCGACGATGCGGTCGGTGACTTCCGGTGCGTTCATTTCCGGTTGCAGGTCATAAGTGGCGACCTTTGGCGACGGGATCAGGATGCGCTCTTCGCCTTCGAACGGCTCTTCACGGCCACCGGAGAAGAAGAATGTGACGTGTGCATACTTCTCGGTTTCGGCGATGCGCAACTGGGTCTTGCCGTTCTTGGCCAGGTATTCGCCCAGCACGTTGTCCAGGCTGGACGGGGCAAAGGCTGCCGGTGCCGGGATTTTCGCCGAGTACTGGGTCAGGCCGATGTAGGCTGCCATCTTCGGCAGGCGCGCACGCTGGAATTCGTTGAAGTCCGGTTCGACGAAGGCACGCGACAGTTCGCGGGCGCGGTCGGCGCGGAAGTTCATGAAGATTACGGCGTCGCCGTCTTCGACCTTGACGGCCTCGCCAATGCGCGTGGCTTTGACGAACTCGTCGCTTTCTTCACGGGCGTAGGCGGCTTCAAGGCCGGCGAGGGCGGTTTCTGCGGTGTAGTCGGCAACGCTGTCGACAATCAGGTTGTAGGCTGCGGCGACGCGGTCCCAACGGTTGTCGCGGTCCATGGCGAAGTAGCGGCCAATGAGGCTGGCGATACGGCCCTTGCCCAGCTTGGCAAAGGTGTTGTCGAGCAGCTCGATGGACGACTGCGCGCTACGGGGCGGTGTGTCACGACCGTCGAGGAAGGCGTGCAGGTAGATCTTTTCTGCACCGCGCTGCGCAGCCAGTTCGGCCATGGCCACCAGGTGGTCCTGGTGGCTGTGCACGCCACCGTCGGACAGCAGGCCGAGGATGTGCACGGCCTTGCCGGCACCGGCAGCCTTGTCCACTGCGCCAGTGAGCACAGGGTTGCTGAAGAACTCGCCATCACGAATGGCCTTGGTCACGCGGGTGAAGTCCTGGTAGACGACGCGCCCGGCACCGAGGTTCATGTGGCCGACTTCGGAGTTGCCCATCTGCCCGTCTGGCAGGCCCACATCCATGCCTGAACCGGAAATAAGGCCATGCGGCGCAGTGGCGCGCAGGCGGTCATAGACCGGTGTGTTGGCGGCATAGATGGCGTTGTATTCGGGGCTTTCGCTGTGGCCGAATCCATCCAGGATGATCAGGACCAGGGGTTTGGGCGTACTCGTCATCAATCAAACTCACGGTTGTTCAAAGATGATAAAGACACGCATTTTAGGGCAAATCCGCCATCAAGGGCGAATATTCGTCCCATCGCCCGACCGGCGCGGTCAAGGTGCCAGGGTAAAGGTGCTTTCCCGGCCGGCCGGTCGGGCTTTGGTGGTCATGGGGGGCTGTGTATACTGGCCGGCATTTTCAATCGCCTGGAACACCGCTGATGGTTGCTCACCTGATTCAATTCGCGACAGATCACTACATCCTGGTTGCGATCTTCGTTGTTCTGCTAATCCTGCTGCTCATCAATGAAGTCCGCCGTGGCGGCCAGAGCTTGAGCAATGGCCAGTTGACCGCCCTGGTCAACGCCGACAAGGCCTTGGTCATCGACATCCGCACCTCCAAGGAATATGCCGCAGGCCACATCGTCGGTGCGGTGAACATCCCGCAGGACAAGCTGATCAGCCGCATGGCCGAGCTGGAAAAACACAAAGAAAAGACCCTGATCATCGTCGATGCAATGGGCCAGCAGTCCGGCACCCTGTGCCGCGAACTGCTAAAAGCTGGTTACAACGCCGCCAAGCTGAGCGGTGGCGTTTCCAGCTGGAAAGCCGATAACCTGCCCCTGGTGAAGTGATATGAATCCCGTCATCGTTTATTCCAGCGACTACTGCCCCTACTGCATGCGCGCCAAGTACCTGCTCGAGAGCAAGGGCATTGCCTTCGAGGAAATCAAGGTCGATGGCAAACCGCAGGTTCGCGCCGAAATGAGCCAGAAGGCCGGCCGTACGTCGGTGCCGCAGATCTGGATCGGCAGTACCCATGTCGGTGGATGCGATGACCTCTATGCCCTGGAGCGCGCGGGCAAGCTCGACGCGCTGCTGGCGGCCTGATTTGCACTGCATTCAAAAACATTAGGATAAGGATCTGCCATGACTGACCAACAGACCAACGGCGCAGCTGCCGAAGACACCAGCCCTCAGTTCTCCCTGCAGCGCATCTATGTGCGTGACCTGTCGTTCGAGGCCCCGAAAAGCCCGCAGATCTTCCGCCAGCAGTGGGAGCCGAGCGTTGCTCTGGACCTGAACACCAAGCAGAAAGCCCTGGAAGGCGACTTCCATGAAGTGGTGCTGACTCTGTCGGTTACCGTTAAGAACGGTGACGAAGTGGCCTTCATCGCAGAAGTGCAGCAGGCCGGCATCTTCCTGATTGCCAACCTCGACGCTTCCTCGATGAGCCACACCCTCGGCGCCTTCTGCCCGAACATCCTGTTCCCGTACGCCCGTGAGACCCTGGACAGCCTGGTGACCCGTGGTTCGTTCCCGGCACTGATGCTGTCGCCGGTCAACTTCGACGCCCTGTACGCGCAAGAGCTGCAGCGTATGCAGGAAGCGGGCGAAACGCCGACTGTGCAGTAATAGCTGCCGGTTTCAGAAAAGCGCCTCTCGGGGCGCTTTTTTATTACCTGTTCTGGCCTTTTCGCGGGGCAAGCCCGCTCCCACATTGAAAATGTGTACGCCAAACCATTGTGGGAGCGGGCTTGCCCGCGAAGAGGCCGGCAAAGGCGTTAGATCAACTTCCGGCAAACCCATTCTGCCGCCACGCCTCATACACCGTCACCGCCACGGTGTTGGACAGGTTCAGGCTGCGGCATCCCGGCCGCATCGGCAGGCGCAAGCGCTGCTCGGCCGGCAGGCTGTCCAGCACCTCGGCTGGCAATCCGCGGCTCTCTGGCCCGAAGAGGAAGGCATCGCCCGGCTGGTAAGCCACTTCATGGAAGGGGTGCGAGCCCTTGGTGGTGAACGCGAACAGCCGTGGGTTACCCAGGCTTTCCAGGCATCCGGCCAGGCTCTCGTGGCGCTTGAGCGTGGCATACTCATGGTAGTCCAGCCCCGCCCTGCGCAGGCGCTTGTCATCCAGTTCGAAGCTGATGGGCTCGATCAGGTGCAGGTGGCAACCACTGTTGGCGCAGAGGCGAATGATGTTGCCGGTATTCGGCGGAATTTCTGGTTGAAAAAGGATGACGTGAAACATGCACGGCTCCAGGCGTGAAGATGACGAGCATTCTACCCCTGAACCGGACCTGCGTTCGAAGGCCTTCCCGCGGGTAATGCTTTCGTTGGCCATTGTCGGCCTGATGGTAGGCCTGATGATCGGCCGCCTGACCACCCCCGATGAGCGGGTGCTGGAGCAGGTGGAAGTGGTGCAGGACGGGCTCGACCTGTGGTTCAACGAAGAACCCAAGCTGCACGGCGAGAACGTCGAGGGGACGGTCGCCCTGCTGTTCGAGGCCCAGGGCAAGGCCCAGCGTGGGCAATTGAGCTTGCAGGGTAAGCCGGTGGGCTGGCGTGTGCAGAACAGCGAGGAAGGCTTGCTGCTGACCGTGGTTGCCGCGCGCCCCCTGCAGGGCGAGTGGGCCGGTGCAGAGGACGCTGGGCGTTGGCGTGTGCAGGTGAGGCTGCACGAATAAAAGAGGGGATGTCCCGGCCTGCCTGTACCAGGGTCCCCAAAACTTGCACGGTTGCAATAAAAGAGGGGTTTCCCGGCCTGCCTGTACCGAGGACCCCAAAACTGGAGATACAGTACTTATTGCAGGGGGCGTGCCAGTTTTGCAAAACCCGCAGATACTGGCTTTCAGGGCTTTTTGGCCAGGGTTTGCGGGTTTTTGTGCCTTAGCACAGTGCACGGAGCACGGGATCGGTGCAGGAAGCTTTACCAAATTTATCCAGGGTCGCTTCAGTCTTACCTTCGATACCGGCGCATTCGCCATCAATCGATACTGGAGTAGAACCATGAGCGAAACCCAACAGCCCAATACACTGGATCAAGCGCTCCAGACCTTGGATGAACTGTCCCAGCTAGGCAGTGTTGAAGCGGCGAGCACGGAAAAACTGGAGTCGCTGAGAACCGTGGTTGACAAGGTTTTGGGTGTCCGAGGGGCATTCGACGCGTGGCGGGCAGCCACAGAAAAGAACAAGTGATTTAAGGCGGGTCAACCCACCCCACCAACCTGCTGGGCAGGTCGGTGGGGTGGCATATCGGATCCCAAGACTCTGCTTCAGCTTTCTTCGTCACCCTCGTCATCTGCACCCGCGACATTCATCCCCAGCTCCTTGATCTTGCGCGTCAAGGTGTTGCGCCCCCAACCCAGCAGCAACGCCGCATCCCGACGCCGCCCGGCCGTGTGCTTGAGCGCGGTCTCGATCATGATCCGTTCAAAACTCGGCACCGCGCTGTCGAGCAGGTTCGATTGGCCACGGGCCAGCGCCTGGTCTGCCCACTGACGCAGTGCCTGTTCCCAGTTGGTCACGGGGGCGGCGTCCTGCGGCAGGTTCAGCAGCTCGGGTGGCAAGTCACCGATCAGCACTTCACGGCTGGAAGCCATCACGGTGATCCAGCGGCAGGTGTTTTCCATCTGCCGCACGTTGCCAGGCCAGGGTAGGTTGCGGATGAATTCTTCGGTTTCCGGCTTCAGCAGTTTTGGCTCCACCGCTAGTTCCTGCGCGGCGCGGGCGAGGAAGTGGCGGGCGAGGGCGGGGATGTCTTCGCGGCGGTCGGCCAGGCGCGGAATATGGATGCGGATCACGTTGAGGCGGTGGAACAAGTCCTCACGAAACTTGCCAGCCTGCACCAGCGACTCCAGGTTCTGGTGGGTGGCGGCAATGATGCGCACATCGACCTTGACCGGCACGTGGCCGCCCACGCGGTAGAATTCGCCATCGGCCAGTACCCGCAGCAGGCGGGTCTGGGTGTCGGCGGGCATGTCGCCGATCTCGTCGAGAAACAGCGTGCCGCCATCGGCCTGCTCGAAGCGCCCCCGGCGCAGGTTGGCCGCGCCAGTGAAGGCGCCTTTTTCATGGCCGAACAGCTCGGACTCCATCAGGTCCTTGGGGATGGCTGCCATGTTCAGGGCAATGAACGGTGACGTCGCCCGCGGGCTGTGACGGTGCAGCGCATGCGCCACCAGCTCCTTGCCGGTGCCGGACTCACCGTTGATCAGTACCGTGATGTTGGAATGGCTCAGGCGACCGATGGCGCGGAACACCTCCTGCATCGCCGGGGCTTCGCCGATGATCTCAGGCGTGCGGGCCAGTGCCTGTGGCACATCGAGGCCTTGCTGCTCCTGGGCATGCTGATTGGCGCGTTTGACCAGCGACACCGCCTCGTCCACGTCGAACGGCTTGGGCAGGTACTCGAAGGCACCGCCCTGGTAGGACGCCACGGCACTGTCGAGGTCGGAGTGCGCGGTCATGATGATGACCGGCAGGCGCGGGTGCTGTTCGCGGATCTGCGCCAGCAGGTCGAGGCCACTGGTACCTGGCATGCGGATGTCGGAGATAATCACATCCGGTTGCTGGCGGGCCAGGCGGCCCATGACGCCATCGGCGCTGTCGAAGCTCTGGGTGGTCATGCCTTCCTGTTGCAGGGCTTTTTCCAGGACCCAGCGGATGGAACGATCATCGTCGACGATCCATACGGTTTCACTTCGGCTCATGAGGCGGTGGCTCCTTGTTCCAGAGGCAGGTAGATCGAGAAGGCGGTATGGCCTGCATGGCTTTCGCACTCGATCAGGCCCTGGTGCTGGCTGATGATGTTCTGGGTGATGGCCAGGCCCAGCCCGGTACCGTCCGGGCGCCCACTGACCATGGGATAGAAAAGGGTGTCTTGCAGTTCAGGCGGGATGCCCGGGCCGTTGTCGATGATCTCGACCCGTGCCACCAGGCGATGCCGTACATGGCCGATGGTGAACTGGCGCAGGGCGCGGCTGCGCAGGGTAATGCGGCCCAGGCGCAACTCGTTCTGCGAGCTGATCGCCTGCATGGCGTTGCGCACGATGTTGAGCACCGCCTGGATCATCTGTTCGCGGTCGATCAGGACATCCGGCAGGCTCGGGTCGTAGTCGCGCACCAATGTGATGCAGCCCTGGCTTTCGGCCTCCACCAGGCTGCAGACCCGCTCCAGCACTTCGTGAATATTGGTCATGGCCAGCGAGGGCAGTTTGTTCGAACCCAGCATGCGGTCGACCAGATTGCGCAGGCGGTCGGCCTCTTCGATGATCACGTTGGTGTAGTCGCGCAGGCCGTCCTCAGGTAGCTCGCGGGCCAGCAGCTGCGCCGCGCCGCGGATGCCGCCAAGCGGGTTCTTGATTTCGTGTGCCAGGCCACGCACCAGCATCTTGGTGGTTTCCTGCTTGCTCAGCTGGGCTTCTTCCTTGGTGATGCGCAGCAGTCGGTCGCGGGGGTGGACCTCAAGCAGCAGCAGGGTTTGCCCCTGGTGCAGAATCGGCGTGACCGCGTAATCGACGGTGATGGTCTGCCCGGTCAGCGAGGTCAGTTGCGCCTCGCGCTTGGTGAACGGGTGCGCCTGCTCGACCGCTTGGCGCAGCGAGCTGAGCGCTTCGGTCGATTCAGTGAACAGCTCGCTGATGAACTGCCCATGGCTGCGCTGGCCACTAATGGCCAGCAGCATTTCTGCAGCCGGGTTCATGTACTCCAGGCGCAGTTCGGCATTGAGCAGGAGTGTGGCAGTGGTCAGGTTGTCCAGAAGCAGACGGTGCTGTGCATCGCTGATGGTCATAAGGCGTCGTTGACCTCTTTTGGCGCTTGCCTGGCACTGAGGTGGCCAGAGCCGGGCGCGCTGTGGATCCGCTGATGCAAGCAAAATGCAAGAAACAAACCAAAGCTCCGAAAAGAAGCGAGATTTGCCGATAAAGGCCTGTATCTGCGCAGTTTCGGATCAGAAACTCTGGATGAAACGTTTCACTTGACCCAGATTGGGGAGCAATTAGGGGCACGGCGCGAAGTTATGCACCAAGATAGAGCATAGCGGGAGTGGCGAGGGTTCCGCGTGGGCAGAAACAAAAACGGCCTCCCGAAGGAGGCCGTCTTGATCACGTCATCGGCGCCAGGCGCCGATCAGATCAGCAGCTGTAGTACAGCTCGTATTCCAGCGGGTGCACGAAGGTACGGACCTTGATTTCTTCTTCGCTCTTCAGCTCGATGAAGGCATCGATGAAGTCGTCGGAGAACACGCCGCCCTTGGTCAGGAACGCACGGCCTTTATCCAGCTCTTCCAGGGCTTCTTTCAGGCTGCCGCAGACTTGCGGGATGTCTTTGGCCTCTTCAGGCGGCAGGTCGTACAGGTTCTTGTCGGCAGCATCGCCTGGGTGGATCTTGTTCTGGATGCCGTCCAGGCCAGCCATCAGCAGGGCCGCGAAGGCCAGGTACGGGTTGGCCGATGGGTCCGGGAAGCGCGCTTCGATACGGCGGGCTTTCGGGCTGCCGACGTAAGGAATACGGATCGAGGCGGAACGGTTGCGAGCCGAGTAGGCCAGCATTACCGGGGCTTCGAAGCCTGGGACCAGACGCTTGTACGAGTTGGTCGACGGGTTGGTGAAGCCGTTCAGGGCCTTACCGTGCTTGATGATGCCGCCGATGAAGTACAGGGCGGTGTCGGACAGGCCGGCATAGCCTTCACCCGAGAAGGTGTTCTTGCCGTCTTTCCAGATCGACATGTGCACGTGCATGCCCGAGCCGTTGTCGCCGTACAGTGGCTTCGGCATGAAGGTGGCGGTACGGCCGTAAGCGTCGGCAACGTTGTGCACGACGTATTTCAGGGCCTGTACTTCGTCAGCTTTCTTCACCAGGGTGTTGAACTTGACGCCGATTTCGTTCTGGCCGGCAGTCGCCACTTCGTGGTGGTGAACTTCAACGATCTGGCCCATTTCTTCCAGTGCGTTGCACATGGCAGTACGGATTTCGTGGTCGTGGTCGAACGGCGGAACCGGGAAGTAGCCGCCTTTGACGCCAGGACGGTGGCCTTTGTTGCCGCCTTCCACGTCAGCGCCAGTCATCCACGAGCCTTGCTCGGAGAAGATCTTGAACATCGAGCCGGAGATGTCCGACTGGAACTTCACTTCGTCGAAGATGAAGAACTCAGGCTCTGGGCCTGCGAACACGGTGTCACCGATGCCGGTGCTCTTCAGGTACTCTTCGGCGCGCTTGGCGATGCCGCGTGGGTCGCGGTCGTAGCCCTGCATGCTCGACGGGTCGACGATGTCGCAGGTGATGATCAGGGTCGGCTCTTCGGTGAACGGATCCAGCACGGCGGTGTCATCGACCGGCATCAGGATCATGTCGGAGGCTTCGATGCCTTTCCAGCCAGCGATGGAGGAACCGTCGAACATCTTGCCGACTTCGAAGAAGTCTTCGTCCAGAGCATCACGCGCCGGCATGGTCACGTGGTGCTGAATGCCTTTGGTGTCCGTGAAACGCAGATCAATCCACTTGACGTCATGATCTTTGATGAGTTGAACCGACTTCGACATGTTGTCCTCCGGAGGGTCTAGAGCGCGGTGGGCCGCTGCCCTGGAAAAAGGGTGTTGCCGGGCGCGGATAGTCGGCCAAGCTTACCTGCCTCACAAGGGAGCAAATTGCATGCCAGTGCCCGAAAATGGCGAGGGCGGGATAAAAGGGGGCGTTTGCGGGCACTTGGTGCTGGGTTGGCGGGGAAAAGTGCACCCTTTAGATGCGATTTTTTCTGTTGATGCACCAATAAGGTGCGTTGCGTGGGTGGTGTGCCAGCTTCGAGGGCGCCTTCGCGGGCAAGCCCGCTCCCACAGGGTTAGCACCGCCTGCGCAATCTGTGGGCCTTTATGGGGGCGGCCCTGACCGCGAAAGGGCCGGAGCAGGCCCTACAAAACCCACCTCATGCATTTATCTGAAAGCTTCTGACCAAAAGTTGGTCAAATCCTGAGCAATTTCCGATATAATTCGCGCCCCTCATTTTCGGCAGGCCTTGCGCGCGCTGTTAAACCAATGAAACTTATCGTCAAAGTCTTCCCAGAGATCACCATCAAGAGCCGGCCAGTGCGCAAGCGCTTCATCCGCCAGCTCGGCAAGAACATCCGCAACGTGCTCAAGGACCTCGATCCTGAGCTCGCGGTCGATGGTGTCTGGGACAATCTCGAAGTGGTCACCCGCGTCGAGGACGAAAAGGTCCAGCGCGAGATGATCGAGCGCCTCACCTGCACCCCGGGTATCACCCACTTCCTGCAGGTCGAGGAATACCCGCTCGGCGACTTCGATGACATCGTCGAGAAGTGCAAACAGCACTTCGGGCATCTGCTGGCGGGCAAGCACTTTGCGGTGCGCTGCAAGCGCGGCGGCCACCACGACTTCACGTCGATGGACGTCGACCGCTACGTCGGCAGCCAGCTGCGCCAGCAGTGCGGCGCCGCCGGCATCGAGCTGAAGAAGCCGGAAGTCTTGGTGCGCATCGAAATCCGCAACCAGCGCCTGTACGTGATCCATAACCAGCACCAGGGCATTGGCGGCTACCCGCTGGGCGCCCTGGAGCAGACCCTGGTACTGATGTCCGGTGGCTTCGACTCCACCGTGGCGGCCTACCAGATGATGCGCCGTGGCCTGATGACCCACTTCTGCTTCTTCAACCTCGGCGGCCGTGCCCACGAGCTGGGGGTGATGGAAGTCGCCCACTACCTGTGGAAGAAATACGGCAGCAGCCAGCGCGTGCTGTTCATCAGCGTGCCGTTCGAAGAAGTGGTCGGCGAGATCCTCAACAAGGTCGACAACAGCTACATGGGCGTGACCCTCAAGCGCATGATGCTGCGCGGCGCTGCCCATATGGCCGACCGCCTGCAGATCGAGGCGCTGGTCACCGGCGAGGCGATTTCCCAGGTCTCCAGCCAGACGCTGCCGAACCTGTCGATCATCGACTCGGCGACCGACAAGCTGGTCCTGCGCCCGCTGCTGGCCAGCCACAAGCAGGACATCATCGACCAGGCCACCGAAATCGGCACCGCCGACTTCGCCAAGCACATGCCTGAATACTGCGGCGTGATCTCGGTAAACCCGACCACCCACGCCAAGCGTCACCGCATGGAGCATGAAGAAAAGCAATTCGACATGGCCGTGCTGGAGCGCGCCCTCGAACGCGCCAAGTTCATTTCGATCGACCACGTGATCGACGAACTGGGTAAGGACATCGAGGTAGAAGAAGTACGCGAGGCGCTGCCTGGCCAGATCGTCATCGACATTCGTCACCCCGATGCCCAGGAAGACGAACCGTTGGTGATCGAGGGCGTCGAAGTTCAGGTGATGCCGTTTTATGCAATTAATAGTCGCTTCAAGCAGCTGGATGAAACCCGCCAGTACCTGCTGTATTGCGACAAGGGTGTGATGAGCCGTCTGCACGCACACCACCTGCTCAGTGAGGGACATGCCAATGTGCGTGTTTATCGTCCGGCATAAGACGCCAGGGCTGTATGGCGGCAGCATCCGCCATCGCCCTCCCGACCGCCGGGCCTGCTGAGCCTTATACCTTACATATTGGTCGCCTAGACTAGGCGGCAACCGAATCCTCTGATCGAGATACACTTGTGATCGAAAATCTGCGTAACATCGCCATCATCGCCCACGTTGACCATGGTAAAACCACCCTGGTCGACAAACTCCTGCGTCAGTCCGGCACTCTGGAGCGTAACGAGCTCAACGACGAGCGCGTCATGGACTCCAACGACCAGGAAAAAGAGCGCGGTATTACCATTCTGGCGAAAAACACCGCCATCAACTGGAACGGCTACCACATCAACATCGTCGACACCCCCGGCCACGCCGACTTCGGTGGCGAGGTTGAGCGTGTAATGTCGATGGTTGACTCGGTGCTGCTGCTGGTCGACGCCCAAGACGGCCCGATGCCGCAAACCCGCTTCGTGACCAAAAAGGCCTTCGAAGCTGGCCTGAAGCCAATCGTTGTGATCAACAAGGTTGACCGTCCGGGCGCGCGTCCTGACTGGGTTCTGGACCAGATCTTCGACCTGTTCGACAACCTCGGCGCTACCGACGAGCAGCTGGACTTCAAAGTGGTCTACGCCTCGGCCCTGAACGGCATTGCCGGTCTGGACCACGCCGAAATGGGCGAAGACATGACTGCCCTGTACCAGGCTGTCATCGACCACGTTCCAGCGCCAGCTGTTGACCGTGACGGCCCGTTCCAGATGCAGATCTCCGCACTGGACTACAACAGCTTCCTGGGTGTGATCGGTGTTGGCCGTATTGCCCGTGGTCGCGTCAAGCCGAACACCCCGGTTGTTGCCATCGACGCCGACGGCAAGAAGCGTAACGGCCGTATCCTCAAGCTGATGGGCCACCACGGTCTGCACCGCGTTGACGTCGAAGAAGCCCAAGCGGGCGATATCGTCTGCATCAGCGGTTTCGACGAGCTGTTCATCTCCGACACCCTGTGCGACCCGACTGCCGTTGAGGCGATGAAGCCGCTGACCGTTGACGAGCCTACCGTTTCGATGACCTTCCAGGTCAACGACTCGCCGTTCTGCGGCAAGGAAGGCAAGTTCGTCACCAGCCGTAACATCAAGGACCGTCTGGACAAAGAGCTGCTGTACAACGTTGCCCTGCGCGTTGAGGAAACCGACTCCCCAGACAAGTTCAAGGTCTCGGGCCGTGGCGAGCTGCACCTCTCGGTACTGATCGAAACCATGCGTCGCGAAGGCTTCGAACTGGCCCTGGGCCGTCCGGAAGTGATCATCCGTGAAGTGGACGGCGTGAAGCAGGAACCGTTCGAAAACGTCACCATCGACATCCCTGAAGAATCCCAGGGCAAGGTCATGGAAGAAATGGGTCTGCGTAAAGGCGACCTGACCAACATGGTTCCGGATGGCAAGGGCCGTGTACGCCTTGAATACAACATCCCGGCGCGTGGTCTGATCGGTTTCCGTAACCAGTTCCTGACCCTGACCAACGGTGCAGGCATCCTGACTTCGATCTTCGATCGCTACGACACCGTGAAGTCGGGCCACATGTCCGGCCGTCAGAACGGCGTACTGGTTTCGGTCGAAACCGGCAAGGCGCTGACCTACTCGCTGGAAACCCTGCAGGCGCGTGGCAAGCTGTTTGTCGAGCACGGTCAGGAGATCTACAACGGTCAGATCGTCGGCCAGAACAGCCGCGACAACGACCTGGGCGTCAACCCTACCAAGGGCAAGAAGCTCGACAACATGCGTGCTTCGGGTAAAGACGAAGTCATCGCCCTGGTTCCGCCTGTTCGCTTCACCCTGGAACAGGCTCTGGAATACATCCAGGAAGACGAGCTGTGCGAAGTAACGCCGAAGTCCATCCGTCTTCGCAAGAAGATCCTGGACGAAAGCGAGCGTACCCGCGCTGCCAAGAAAGCCAAGAACAGCTGAGTTAGCTCTGGCTGAATGAAAACGCCCCCGGTCGAAAGGCCGGGGGCGTTTTTTTTGTCTTGAGATTTTGGGGCCGCAAAGCGGCCCAAAAATCTCAAATGCAAAGCGCCATCAACGCCCAACCACCTTGGGCTTGTAAGCACAATACCCCGGCCGCGGCCCGACCTTAGGGTGATTGCGACAGGTGTCCGGGCGCTTGTCATAAATGGTGCACAGCCGGCTCTTACGATCCAGGTACATGCAGTCATCGTTGCTCATCCGGGTCAGGGTGAAGATCCCCGACTTCTGGTTGAAGCGCTCGATGATGCCTTCCTTCTGCAGGCGTTTGGCGACGTTTTTCGGCGGTTCGTCTTTTTCGAACTCATCTACCACGCCGATGCGGATCAGATCCTTGATCTTCACCTCCACCGGCAGGGTGCAACAGGTCGAGTGGCAGCCACCGCACATGTGGCTGGCATAGCGCTGCCAAGTCTCCAGGCGGTCGACTTCGGCGGCGGCGATCAGGGTCGTTTTCATCGTTATGGGGGTGAATCACGGTCTTGGGGCGCGCGATCATACCGGAGTTGTTCAATTTGTGAACAACCTTTTGCCTGATTCCTTCTTCAGGCATGAAAACTGCGAACAGGAACGGTCAGTCCCTGTCGAAGGGTCTAGTCTCATCACTCTCCCTCCGTATTCGTCAACTTGCCCGAGGATGCAGCATGTCCCAGGAACCCAAAGCACGTGACGCCGAGGTGGCCGATTTTCGCGCCGCTGTGCTGGATAAGCTGACCTACGCGGTCGGCAAGGACCCCGAGCATGCCTTCGACCATGACTGGTTCGAAGCCATTGCCCTGGCGGCGCGTGATCACATGGTTGATCACTGGATGGACCACACCCGTCAGGCCTACCGGCGCAGTCAGAAGCGGGTGTATTACCTTTCCCTGGAATTTCTCATCGGGCGGTTGCTGTACGACAGCCTGAGCAACCTCGGCTTGCTGGACATCGCCCGCGAGGCTCTCGATGGGCTGGATGTCGACCTGGAGCGTATTCGCCTGCTGGAGCCGGATGCGGCGCTGGGCAACGGCGGCCTGGGGCGGCTGGCAGCGTGCTTCATGGAAAGCATGTCAACCCTCGGTATTGCCGCCCACGGCTACGGCATTCGCTATGAACACGGCCTGTTTCGCCAGGCGGTGGTCGATGGCTGGCAACAGGAACAGACCGAGAACTGGCTGGATTTTGGCAACCCCTGGGAGTTCGAGCGGGCCGAGGTGATCTACCCGATCAGTTTTGGTGGCAGCGTCGAAACAGTGCAGGACACCCATGGCCAGCAGCGGCAGGTCTGGTGGCCCGGCGAGACGGTACGGGCGGTGGCCTATGACACGCCGGTGGTCGGCTGGCGTGGCGCCAGCGTCAATACCTTGCGCCTGTGGCGTGCCCGGGCCCTTGAAGAGCTGCACCTGGAGCGCTTCAATGCCGGCGACCACCTCGGTGCGGTCGCCGAGGTGGCGCGCGCCGAGAGTATCTCGCGCGTGCTGTACCCGGCCGACAGCACAGAGGCCGGGCAAGAGCTGCGTCTGCGCCAGGAGTACTTCTTTGTGTCGGCCTCGCTGCAAGATTTGCTGCGCCGCCACCTGAACATGCATGACAACCTGCTCAATCTGCCTGATGCCGCCGCCATCCAGCTCAACGATACCCACCCCTCGATCGCCGTCGCAGAATTGATGCGGTTGCTGGTCGACCAGCATGAAGTCCCGTGGGACACCGCGTGGGAGCTGACCGTCGGCACCCTGGCCTACACCAACCACACCTTG
This sequence comes from Pseudomonas sp. E1MeOHC2, assembly GCF_058745025.1. Taxonomy (NCBI): domain Bacteria; kingdom Pseudomonadati; phylum Pseudomonadota; class Gammaproteobacteria; order Pseudomonadales; family Pseudomonadaceae; genus Pseudomonas; species Pseudomonas sp. E1MeOHC2. Next base: position 1,993,456 of record NZ_CP196675.1, on the reverse strand, counting down.
TTGCCAGAGGCGCTGGAGACCTGGCCCGTGGCGCTGATGGAGCGCATGCTGCCGCGGCACATGCAGATCATCTACCTGATCAACGCCCACCATATCGACGCCCTGCGTGCGAAAGGGCTGCACGACTTCGACGTACTGCGGGCGGTGTCGCTGATCGAAGAAGACAATGGCCGTCGGGTGCGCATGGGCAACCTGGCGTTTCTGGGCTCGCACAGCGTCAACGGTGTGTCGGCGCTGCACAGCCAGTTGATGAAAAGCACGGTGTTCGCCGAGCTGCACAAGCTCTACCCGCAGCGCATCAACAACAAGACCAACGGCATCACCTTCCGGCGGTGGCTGTTCCAGTCCAATCCGCAGTTGACCGAAATGCTGGTCGAGGCGCTTGGGCCGGAGCTCAAGGACGACCCTGAAGGGCTGCTGGCCAACCTCGTGCCATTTGCCGACAAGAGCAGTTTCCGCAAGCAGTTCGCCGCCCAGCGCCTGCACAGCAAGCGCGCCCTGGCCGGCATCATCCAGGACCGTATCGGCGTTACCGTGAACCCCGAGGCGCTGTTCGATGTGCAGGTCAAGCGCATTCACGAATACAAGCGTCAACTGCTCAACCTGCTGCATACCGTGGCCCTGTATCAGGCCATGCGCAACGACCCAGGCACCAACTGGGTACCGCGGGTGAAGATCTTCGCCGGCAAGGCCGCTGCCAGTTACCACCAGGCCAAGCTGATCATCAAGCTGGCCAACGACATCGCCCGTGTGGTGAACAACGACCCGACTGTGCGCGGCCTGCTCAAGGTGGTGTTCCTGCCCAACTACAACGTCAGCCTGGCGGAAAGCATCATCCCGGCGGCGGACCTGTCCGAGCAGATCTCCACGGCCGGTTACGAGGCTTCGGGCACCAGCAACATGAAGTTCGGCCTCAACGGTGCACTGACCATCGGCACGCTGGACGGCGCCAACGTGGAGATGTGCGAACACGTCGGAGCCGACAACATGTTCATCTTTGGCCTGACGGCGCAGCAGGTCGAGGCGCGGCGGCGAGCCGGGGACTTTGGCGCCAGTGCGGCGATTGCCGAGTCGAGCCGTTTGAGTGACGTGCTTCAGTCGATTCGCAGTGGGGTGTTCTCGCCCGATGATCCTTCGCGCTATGCCGGGTTGATCGATGGGCTGGTGGCTTATGACCGCTTCCTGGTGTGCGCCGATTTCGACGCCTACTGGGATGCCCAGCGGCGCGTCGAGGAGCTGTGGCACTCGCCGCAGGAATGGTGGCGGATGGCGGTGCTGAACACCGCGCGGATGGGCTGGTTCTCGTCGGACCGGACCATTCGGGAGTATGCGGGCGAGATCTGGAAGGCACTGGATTGACGTGCCGGGGCCGCACAGCGGCCCCAGTCGACAGTCGGCCTGGCAAAGGCTGAACTACCGACCTATTGTGCCGTCTGAGACCCGTGGCGAGTCTCATTACTCGCTAGCCCGCCACTCTCCCTGTAAACTGCGGGGGTTTTTCATTCCCCCAATCCGTTCGGAGCCATACATGTCCCGCGTTACCCTGAGTCGCTATCTGATTGAGCAGACCCGCAGCAACAATACCCCTGCCGATCTGCGCTTCCTGATCGAAGTGGTGGCGCGTGCGTGCAAGGAAATCAGCCATCACGTGTCCAAAGGCGCCCTCGGTGGTGTGCTGGGCAGCATGGGCACTGAAAACGTGCAGGGCGAAGTCCAGAAGAAGCTGGACGTGATTTCCAACGATATCCTGCTGGAGGCCAACGAGTGGGGCGGCCACCTGGCAGGCATGGCGTCCGAAGAAATGGACAACGCCTACCAGATCCCGGGCAAGTACCCTAAAGGCGCGTACCTGCTGGTCTTCGACCCGCTGGACGGTTCGTCGAACATCGACGTCAACGTCTCGGTCGGCACCATCTTCTCGGTGCTGCGTTGCCCTAACCAGTACCTGAGCCAGAACGAAAGCCTCAACGAAGAAGCCTTCCTGCAGCCAGGCACCGAGCAGGTCGCCGCCGGTTATGCCATCTACGGCCCGCAGACCATGCTGATCCTGACCCTGGGCAATGGCGTCAAGGGCTTCACCCTGGACCGCGAACTGGGCAGTTTCGTCCTGACCCACGAAAACATCCAGGTTCCGGCAACCACCGCCGAGTTCGCCATCAACATGTCCAACCAGCGCCACTGGGAAGCCCCGGTGCAGCGCTACGTCGACGAGCTGCTGGCCGGTGAAACCGGTCCGCTGAAAAAGAACTACAACATGCGCTGGATCGCCTCGATGGTGGCCGACGTGCACCGCATCCTGACCCGTGGCGGCCTGTTCATGTACCCGCGCGACGCTCGCGACCCGAGCAAACCGGGCAAGCTGCGCCTGATGTACGAAGCCAACCCGATGTCGTTCATCATCGAACAGGCTGGCGGCGCCTCCACCAACGGTTACGATCGCATCCTCGACATCAAGCCACAGAGCCTGCACGAGCGCGTGTCGGTCATCCTGGGCTCGAAGGAAGAGGTCGAGCGCGTCACCGCCTATCACAAGGAGTAAGTCATGCTCGCACCTTGGCAGCCGTTGCTGGAGTGGTGGTTCGGTTGGGGCACAAGCCCCCAGGCTGTGGCCGACGACAAGAGCGCGCTGTGGTTCGGCAAGCATCACGATGCCGAGGCCCAGGCGCTGTTTGGCGACCTGGTCGAGCATGCCCTGGCGGGCGGGCTCGAGGACTGGCAACAGAGCCCGCAAGGCTGGCTCGGCCTGCTGCTTTTGCTGGACCAGCTGCCGCGCATGATCTACCGCGACACGCCGCGCGCCTTCGAGGGTGACCGGCGTGCCCAGGTGGTGGCCATGCAGGGGCTGCAGAAGGACTGGGATTACCAGTTGCTGCCGATCCAGCGGGTGTTCGTGCTGCTGGTGCTGGAGCATGCCGAGGTGCTGGACTGGCAGAACCTGTGCGTCGAGCGTTACCAGGATCTGCTGGACGAGCAGCCCGAGGCCCATCGGCGCTTGTTCGAGGGGTTCCTCGACTATGCCGAGCAACATCAGCGGGTGATTGCCCGGTTCGGGCGCTTCCCGCACCGCAATCTGATGCTGGAGCGGCCGAGCACCAGTGAAGAGATGGACTTTTTGCTGGAGCCTGGGTCCAGGTTCTGAGATTCACAGGTTTGCCACGCAATCCTGTCATGACAAAAAACCGCCCCTGCAGCAGGGGCGGTTTTTTTTTGCCGCCTTTGGCCACCCGACCAATGGTGTAGGTGGAAAGGGGGTAGGGCAGGGAACCAGGGAGGGATTTTCCCGTCGAAGGTCACTGCAGGCCACTCGCCTGTATCCCCTGTCCAGGAGTGTCCTTCATGTCGTTGCGTTCCCTCGCCCTGTTGTCCTTGTGCGTCGTTTTGACCGCGTGCAGCAAGATCAACCAGGAAAACTATTCCAAGCTCAAGGCCGGCATGAACAAGGCTGAGGTCGAGCAACTGCTCGGCACGCCTGCCGAGTGCTCCGGCGCGCTGGGCATGAGCAGCTGTACCTGGGGGGATGAAAAGAGCTTTATCAGCGTGCAATACGCGGCTGACAAGGTGCTGATGTATTCAGGGCAGGGCCTCAAATGAGGCGTCTGCACCTGCTGCTGGGGTTATGCCTGGTCATGTTGCTGGGCGGCTGCGCCAGCTCCGCCCATGATCCGCTGACGCCGAAAACCGCCGGCAATGTCGACCTCAAGCGCTACCAGGGCAAATGGTACGAGTTGGCGCGCCTGCCGATGCGTTACCAGCAAGGCTGCGAGCAATCCGAGGCGCACTACAACCTCAAGCCAGACGGTACGTTCGGTGTGCTCAATCGCTGCCGCACGATCGGTGACGAATGGTTGCGCGCAGAAGGGCATGCCGGCATCCAGGAGCCGGGGCATACCGACAAGCTATGGGTCGAGTTCGACAACTGGTTCACCCGACTGGTGCCGGGCGTGGCCAAGGGCGAATACTGGATTCTGTACGTGGACGAGCGCTATCACACCGCGATCGTCGGCAGCCCGGACCGCAAGTACCTGTGGATTCTGTCACGCACACCAAGCCTGCCGGCCTGGCAGCGCGAGAACTTGCTGTCCAAGGCACGGCAGCAGGGCTACGACACCAATCGGCTGATCTGGCGCACGTCTGACCAGCAGATCGTCAAGTCTCATTGATGGCGTTCAGGCTGTCGGTGTAAGGAGCAGCACAAGGCTGCTCCTACCATCAACTCAGCAATTGGCGCAGCACTTCAACGAACGCCCGCGCGCTTTCCGCTTCCTGCGCATGCCGCCCTTGGCGCACGACCCACTGCCCGTTGACCATCACATCGCGCACCTGGCGGTCCCCGCCAGCGAACAACCAGCGGTTGAGAATGGCATCGCCGTCTGCCATTGCGATGTACGGGTCCTGCCCATCGAGTACCAGCCAGTCGGCCCGCTTGCCCACCGCCAGCTCGCCGACGGCTTGCCCGAGCGCCTGGGCACCGCCGCTCAAGGCCGCGTCATACAGCGTGCGCCCGACCATCGGTTGGTCGCCTCGGTACAGCCGGTTGCGGCGCTGATCGCGTAGCCGCTGGCCATACTCCAGCCAACGCAGCTCTTCCACCACGCTGAGCGACACATGGCTGTCCGAGCCAATGCCCATGCGCCCACCCTGAGCCAGGTAATCCACCGCTGGGAAAATGCCGTCGCCCAGGTTGGCCTCGGTGGTCAGGCACAACCCGGCCACCGCGCCACTGCGGGCCATGGCGGTGACTTCATCGGGGGCGGCGTGGGTGGCGTGTACCAGGCACCAGCGCGCGTCCACCGCGACATGCTCGTACAGCCACTGCAGCGGGCGTCGGCCGCTCCAGGCCAGGCAGTCGTCAACTTCCTTCTGTTGTTCGGCAATGTGGATGTGGATCGGGCTGTGCGGGTTGCCGGCCTCCAGCACACGGGCGATCTGCCCTGGGGTGACCGCGCGCAACGAGTGGAAGCACAGGCCCAATTGCTGTGCCGGCTGCGCGGCCAGCAGCGGCGCGAGTTGTTCCTGCAGGCGCAGGTACTGCTCGGTGGAGTTGATGAACCGCCGTTGCCCGTCGTTTGGTGCCTGGCCGCCAAACCCGGCATGGCTGTACAGCACGGGCAGCAGGGTCAGGCCAATGCCGCTGCTGGCGGCCGCCGCGCTGATGCGCCGGGACAGCTCGGCGGGGTCGGCGTAGGCCTTGCCTGCCTGGTCGTGGTGCACATAGTGGAATTCGGCGACCGAGGTATAGCCGGCCTTGAGCATCTCGATGTACAGCTGGCGGGCGATGACCTGCAGTTGCTCGGGTGTGATCTGGCCCACCAGGCGATACATCAGGTCACGCCAGGTCCAGAAACTGTCGTTGGGGTTGCCCGCCACTTCCGCCAGCCCCGCCATTGCGCGCTGGAAGGCATGCGAGTGCAGGTTGGGCATGCCGGGCAGCAGCGGCCCGGCCAACCGCTCGGCGCCTTCGGCCGAAGCATCGGGCTCGATGCGGGTCACGTTGCCGTCGCTGGCGACCTCGATTCGGACATTGCAGGCCCAGCCATTGGGCAGCAGGGCGCGTTCGGCGAAGTAGGCGGACATCGGTGAAATCCTGTTATTGTTAACTTGTATATACATATACAGGCGTTTGCCTGCCGGGTAAACTGCGGCAAGCTACCGCTCATTCAATCGCACAAGGATCCAACGCCGTGCCGACACCTCCTGTCTCCGCGCTGGTTGCCCAGATGGGCGAGGGCCCGGCGCCGCTGTACGCGCGGGTCAAACAGATGATCATCCAGCACATCGACAACGGCAGCTGGCCGCCCCATCACCGGGTGCCCTCGGAGAGCGAACTGGTCAGCCAGCTGGGCTTCAGCCGCATGACCATCAACCGCGCCCTGCGTGAGCTCACCGCCGAAGGTTTGCTGGTGCGCATGCAAGGGGTCGGTACGTTCGTCGCCGAACCCAAGAGCCGCTCGGCGCTGTTCGAAGTCAACAACATCGCCGACGAGATCGCCGGCCGTGGCCACCAGCATAGCTGCCAGGTAGTCACCCTCGCCGAGGAAGCGGCCGGCTCCGAGCGTGCGCTGGCGCTGGACATGCGCGAAGGGCAGCGGGTGTTCCATTCGCTGATCGTGCATTACGAAAATGGCATCCCGGTGCAAATCGAGGACCGCTACGTCAACGCGGCGATCGCACCCGATTACCTCAAGCAGGACTTCACCCGGCAGACGCCTTACGCCTACTTGTCCCAGGTTGCGCCATTGACCGAGGGTGAACACGTGGTCGAGGCGATTCTGGCCGAGCCGCACGAGTGCCAGCTGCTGCAAATCGAGCGGGGCGAGCCCTGCCTGCTGATTCGCCGCCGCACCTGGTCCGGTCGCCAGCCGGTGACTGCCGCGCGGTTGATCCACCCCGGTTCCCGTCATCGCCTGGAAGGACGTTTCAGCAAATGAGCCAGTTGAAGTTGTTGCGTGCGCAGGACTACCCGCGCATGCCGTGGAAGAACGGTGGCGGCTTCACCGAGGAAATCACCCGTGACAGTGGCGAGGGGCTGGAGGGATTCGGCTGGCGTCTGTCGATTGCCGACATCGAAGAATCAGGCGGTTTCTCGTTGTTCGCCGGCTACCAGCGGATCATCACGGTGCTGCAGGGCGATGGCATGCGCCTGCTGGTCGATGGCCAGGCCAGTCGGCCGCTGTTGCCGTTCGATGCTTTCGCGTTTGCCGGCGAGAGCCAGGTCAGTTGCAACCTGCTGGGCGGGGCGATTCGTGATTTCAACCTGATCTATTCGCCGCAGCGCTATCGGGCACGGTTGCAGTGGTTCGATGGCACCAGCCGGCTGTTCAGTTCGGCGTCGACGGTGTTGATTTTCGCGGCCAGCAGCCAGGTCGAGGTGGCTATGGCGGGGCGTGAGACTCAGCGATTGGGGTTGTATGACTGCCTGCGGCTGGAAGGTAACGAGGCGCTGTTGGGGTTGGATATTCAGGGGCGGTTCTGCCTGATCGAGCTGACTGCGCACTAATCTCATTGTTGTGAAACAGGGGGCCGCATAGCGGCCCCTTTGCATTTGAGGAAGGAAAATATTTTGGTTGTCCATGCTTGTACATACAAGTAAAGGTGTGTTTGTATATTGGCCACGACACACCTGCCCGCGGACGACCGCAGAGGACCCTTCCCGTGACCGACAACAACAAATACCGTGACGTTGAAATCCGTGCCCCACGTGGCAACAAGCTGACCGCCAAAAGCTGGCTGACCGAAGCGCCGCTGCGCATGCTGATGAACAACCTCGATCCGCAGGTCGCGGAAAACCCGAAAGAGCTGGTGGTCTACGGTGGTATCGGCCGTGCTGCCCGCAACTGGGCCTGCTACGACAAGATCGTCGAAACCCTTACCCGCCTGGAAGACGACGAAACCCTGCTGGTGCAGTCGGGCAAGCCGGTCGGCGTGTTCAAGACCCACAGCAACGCCCCCCGCGTACTGATCGCCAACTCCAACCTGGTGCCGCACTGGGCCAACTGGGAACACTTCAACGAACTGGATGCCAAGGGCCTGGCCATGTACGGCCAGATGACCGCCGGCAGCTGGATCTACATCGGCAGCCAGGGCATCGTCCAGGGCACCTATGAAACCTTCGTCGAGGCCGGCCGCCAGCACTACGGTGGCAGCCTCAAAGGCAAGTGGGTACTGACCGCAGGCCTCGGCGGCATGGGCGGCGCTCAGCCACTGGCCGCAACCCTGGCCGGCGCCTGCTCGCTGAACATCGAATGCCAGCAGAGCCGCATCGATTTCCGCCTCGAAACCCGCTACGTCGACGAGCAGGCCACCGACCTCGACGATGCGCTGGTGCGCATTGCCAAGTACACCGCCGAAGGCAAGGCTATCTCCATCGCCCTGCACGGCAACGCCGCTGAAATCCTGCCGGAGCTGGTCAAGCGTGGCGTGCGCCCGGACATGGTCACCGACCAGACCAGCGCCCACGACCCGCTCAACGGCTACCTGCCAGCCGGCTGGACCTGGGAGCAGTACCGCGACCGCGCGCAGACCGAGCCGGCTGCAGTGGTCAAGGCCGCCAAGCAGTCCATGGCCGTGCACGTGCAGGCCATGCTCGACTTCCAGAAGCAGGGCATCCCGACCTTCGACTACGGCAATAACATTCGCCAGATGGCCAAGGAAGAGGGCGTGGCCAACGCCTTCGACTTCCCAGGCTTCGTACCGGCCTACATTCGCCCGCTGTTCTGCCGTGGCGTAGGCCCGTTCCGCTGGGCTGCGCTGTCTGGCGAAGCCGATGACATCTACAAGACCGACGCCAAGGTCAAAGAGCTGATCCCCGACGACGCCCACCTGCACCGCTGGCTGGACATGGCCCGCGAGCGCATCAGCTTCCAGGGCCTGCCGGCGCGTATCTGCTGGGTTGGCCTGGGCCTTCGCGCCAAGCTGGGCCTGGCGTTCAACGAAATGGTCCGCAGCGGCGAGCTGTCGGCGCCGATCGTGATCGGCCGCGACCACCTGGACTCCGGTTCGGTATCGAGCCCCAACCGCGAAACCGAAGCCATGCGTGACGGCTCCGACGCCGTCTCCGACTGGCCGCTGCTCAACGCCCTGCTCAACACCGCCAGCGGCGCCACCTGGGTTTCGCTGCACCACGGCGGCGGCGTCGGCATGGGCTTCTCGCAGCACTCGGGCATGGTCATCGTCTGCGACGGTACCGATGAAGCCGCCGAGCGCATCGCCCGCGTGCTGACCAACGACCCAGGCACTGGCGTCATGCGCCACGCCGACGCCGGTTACGACATCGCCGTCGATTGCGCCAAAGAGCAAGGCCTCGACCTGCCAATGATCACGGGCTGATCGCTGCACTTTGAGAGATACTGAACAACAAGAAGGGGCCCGCGGGCCCCGACAGAATGGAGTAGCGAAGTGACCGAACTGACCCTCAAGCCTGGCACCCTGACCCTGGCCCAGCTGCGCGCGATCCACGCTGCACCCGTGCGCCTGCGCCTGGATGCCAGCGCCGACCAGCCGATCAACGACAGCGTTGCCTGCGTCGAACAGATTCTTGCCGAAGACCGTACCGCCTACGGCATCAACACCGGTTTCGGCCTGCTGGCCTCGACCCGCATTGCCAGCCACGACCTTGAAAACCTGCAGCGCTCGCTGGTGCTGTCCCACGCCGCCGGTATCGGTGCGCCGCTGGACGACGACCTGGTGCGCTTGATCATGGTGCTCAAGATCAACAGCCTCAGCCGTGGTTTCTCCGGCATCCGCCGCAAGGTGATCGACGCGCTGATCGCCCTGGTCAACGCCGAAGTCTACCCACACATTCCGCTCAAAGGCTCGGTCGGCGCTTCCGGCGACCTGGCACCGCTGGCGCACATGTCGCTGGTACTGCTCGGCGAAGGCAAGGCGCGTTACAAGGGCCAGTGGCTGTCGGCCACCGAAGCCCTGGCCATTGCTGGCCTAGAGCCGCTGACCCTGGCCGCCAAAGAGGGCCTGGCGCTGCTCAACGGCACCCAGGCGTCTTCGGCCTACGCCTTGCGCGGTCTGTTCTACGCCGAAGACCTGTACGCCGCCGCCATTGCTTGCGGTGGCCTGACCGTGGAAGCGGCGCTGGGCTCGCGTTCGCCGTTCGATGCACGAGTGCATGCCGTGCGTGGCCAGCGTGGCCAGATCGACACCGCCGCGTGCTTCCGCGACCTGCTGGGTGAAACCAGCGAAGTCTCGCAATCGCACAAAAACTGCGACAAGGTCCAGGACCCGTACTCGTTGCGCTGCCAGCCGCAGGTCATGGGCGCCTGCCTGACCCAACTGCGCCAGGCCGCCGAAGTGCTGGGCATCGAAGCCAACGCCGTGTCGGACAACCCGCTGGTGTTCGCTGCCGAAGGCGATGTGATCTCGGGGGGCAACTTCCACGCCGAACCTGTGGCCATGGCTGCTGACAACCTGGCCTTGGCCATCGCCGAAATCGGCTCGCTGAGCGAGCGCCGCATTTCGTTGATGATGGACAAGCACATGTCCCAACTGCCGCCGTTCCTGGTGGAAAACGGTGGGGTCAACTCCGGCTTCATGATCGCCCAGGTGACCGCTGCCGCGCTGGCCAGCGAGAACAAGGCCCTGTCGCACCCCCACAGCGTCGACAGCCTGCCCACCTCGGCCAACCAGGAAGACCACGTGTCGATGGCCCCGGCCGCCGGCAAGCGCTTGTGGGAAATGGCCGAGAACACCCGTGGCGTGCTGGCCATCGAATGGCTGGGTGCCTGCCAGGGCCTGGACCTGCGCAAAGGGCTGAAGACCTCGGCCAAGCTGGAGCAGGCGCGTCAGGCGCTGCGCAGCGAAGTGCCGCACTATGACCGCGACCGGTTCTTTGCGCCGGATATCGAGAAGGCCGTCGAGCTACTGGCCAAGGGTAGCCTGACCGGGCTGCTGCCGGCTGGGGTTCTGCCTAGCCTGTAATGCCTTGGGGCCGCTTTGCGGCCCATTCGCGGGACGAGCCCGCTCCCACAGCAGCCCCACAGATTTCAGACCTGTGTCGTTCCTGTGGGCGCGGGCTTGCCCCGCGAGTGGGCTGCACAGCAGCCCCCTCGATCTCACGACCACAAAAACAAAATTAGGACGTGACATGCAACAAGCTCAAGGTCTCAAGCGCGGGCTATCGGCCCGGCACATCCGTTTCATGGCGCTCGGCTCCGCTATCGGTACCGGGCTTTTCTACGGTTCCGCCTCGGCCATCCAGATGGCCGGCCCGGCCGTGCTGTTGGCCTACCTGATTGGCGGCGCCGCCGTGTTCATGGTCATGCGCGCCCTCGGCGAGATGGCCGTGCACAACCCGGTCGCCGGCTCGTTCGGCCACTACGCCACGACCTACCTCGGCCCCATGGCCGGCTTCATCCTCGGCTGGACCTACGCCTTCGAAATGGTCATCGTCGCCATCGCCGACGTGACCGCCTTCGGGATCTACATGGGCTTTTGGTTCCCCGAAGTGGCCCGCTGGATCTGGGTGCTGGGCATCGTCTTCCTGATCGGCGGCCTGAACCTGTGCAACGTCAAAGTGTTCGGCGAAATGGAGTTCTGGCTGTCACTGCTCAAAGTTGGCGCCATCGTCGCGATGATCCTCGCCGGCCTCGGCATCATGGCCTTCGGCTTCAGCCAGGTGGGTACCGGGCATGCTGTCGGGTTGAGCAACCTGGTCGAGCACGGCGGCTTCATGCCTAACGGTGTCAGCGGCCTGATCGCCTCCTTCGCGGTGGTCATGTTCGCCTTTGGCGGTATCGAAATCATCGGTGTGACCGCCGGTGAGGCCAAGGACCCGCAGCGCGTCATTCCTAAAGCGATCAACGCGGTGCCGCTGCGTATCCTGCTGTTCTACGTGCTGACCCTGTTCGTGCTGATGTGCCTGTATCCGTGGCCGCAAATCGGCAGCGAGGGCAGCCCGTTCGTACAGATATTCAGCAACCTGGGGATCGGCTCGGCGGCGGCAGTGCTCAACGTGGTGGTGATTTCCGCTGCGATTTCGGCCATCAACAGCGACATCTTCGGCGCAGGCCGCATGATGTATGGCCTGGCTCAGCAAGGCCACGCCCCGCGCGGTTTCAGCAAGCTGTCCCGGCACGGCGTGCCATGGATGACCGTGGTGGTCATGGGCGCGGCGTTGCTGATCGGCGTGCTGCTCAATTACCTGATCCCGGAAAACGTGTTCCTGCTGATCGCCTCGATCGCCACCTTCGCCACCGTGTGGGTATGGCTGATGATTCTGGTCACCCAGGTTGCCATGCGCCGCAGCATGAGCCGCGAAGAAGCCGCCCAGCTGCAGTTCCCGGTACCGTTCTGGCCCTATGGCCCGGCCATGGCCATCGCGTTCATGGTGTTCATCTTTGGCGTGCTCGGTTACTTCCCTGACACCCAGGCCGCCTTGCTGGTCGGTGTGGTCTGGGTGGTGTTCCTGGTCGCGTCCTACCTGCTGTGGTGCAAGCCGCGGGCGGGTCAGGGCAAGGCGGCGCAGGCACAGGCCGAGCTGCATCGCTAGTACAGGAGATTGCATATGAGAACCCTCTGGCAGCACTGCCATGTGGCAACCATGGTTGACGGCCGCTACTCGATCATCGAGGACGCAGCGATCGTCACCCGTGGCGGGCTGATCGAATGGATCGGCCCACGCAGCGAGCTGCGGTCGGTCGAGGCTGATCGTACGGTGGACCTGGGCAACGCCTGGGTCACCCCCGGCCTGATTGACTGCCACACCCACGCCGTGTTTGGTGGCAACCGCAGCGGTGAGTTCGAGCAGCGCCTGCAAGGCGTGAGCTATGCCGAAATCGCCGCGCAAGGCGGGGGCATCGCCAGCACCGTGCGGGCGACCCGCGCGGCCAGCGAGGATGAGCTGTTCGCCAGTGCCCGCCAGCGGGTCCAGGCGCTGATGCGCGACGGCGTGACCACGCTCGAGGTCAAGTCCGGCTACGGCCTGGACCTGGCCAATGAGCGCAAGATGCTGCGCGTGGCCCGGCGCCTGGCCGATGAGTTGCCCGTTGCCGTGCGTGCCACTTGCCTGGCCGCCCACGCCCTGCCGCCGGAGTACGCCGGCCGGGCCGACGACTACATCGCGCATATCTGCGATGAGATGCTGCCTGCCCTGGCCGCAGAAGGCTTGGTGGATGCGGTGGATGCGTTCTGCGAACACCTGGCGTTCTCCCCGGCCCAAGTCGAGCGGGTGTTCATCAAGGCGCATGAGCTGGGCCTGCCGGTAAAACTGCATGCCGAACAGCTGTCGTCGTTGCACGGCTCCAGCCTGGCGGCGCGCTACCAGGCGCTGTCGGCCGACCACCTGGAATTCATGACCGAGGAAGACGCCATTGCCATGGCTGCGGCAGGTACTGTCGCGGTGCTGCTGCCGGGCGCTTTCTACTTCCTGCGCGAGACCCAGTTGCCGCCGATGGAGGCCTTGCGCCGCCACGGGGTGAAAATTGCTCTGGCCAGTGACCTCAACCCCGGCACCTCGCCAGGGCTGTCGCTGCGCCTGATGCTGAACATGGGTTGCACATTGTTCCGCATGACTCCCGAAGAAGCGTTGGCTGGGGTTACCACCCATGCCGCCACGGCGCTTGGCCTGGGCGACAGCCACGGTTCGCTGGCAGCCGGCAAGGTGGCCGACTTCGTCGCCTGGCAGATCGAACGCCCCGCCGACTTGGCCTACTGGCTGGGCGGCGACCTGCCCAAGCGCGTGGTGCGCAAGGGCCATGAAATTTCCAATTGAGCGAGGCGTAATGGACAAGGTACTGAGTTTTCACCAAGGCCGCCTGCCCCTGCTGATCAGCATGCCCCACGCCGGGCTCGGTCTGACCCAGGCTGTGCGCGAGGGCCTGGTAGACCAGGCGCAGAGCCTGCCCGACACCGACTGGCACATCCCGCGTCTGTACGATTTCGCCCGTGAGCTGGGCGCCAGCGTGGTGGCGGCGGAGTATTCACGGTTCGTCATCGACCTGAACCGCCCGGATGACGACAAGCCGCTTTATGCAGGCGCCACCACGGGGCTCTATCCAGCCACCCTGTTCGAGGGTGAGCCGCTGTTCAAGCCAGGCAAGGCGCCGTCCGCCGATGAGCGCAAGCACTACTTGGAACAGATCTGGCGGCCGTATCACCAGACGATCCAGCGTGAGTTGGCGCGCCTGCGCGAAGAATTCGGTTACGCCTTGCTGTGGGATGCCCACTCGATCCGCTCGCAGATCCCGCACCTGTTCGAGGGCAAACTGCCGGACTTCAACCTGGGCACCTTCAACGGCGCCAGTTGCGATGCCGAGCTGGCCGAGCGGCTGCGTGGCGTTTGTGCGCAGGCGCAGGGTTACAGCCATGTGCTGAACGGACGCTTCAAGGGTGGCCATATCACCCGTCATTACGGTGATCCGGCCAATCACATCCACGCCGTGCAGTTGGAGCTGGCGCAGAGCACGTACATGGACGAAACGGAGCCCTTCGCTTACCGTGAGGACTATGCACAGCCGACCCAAGCCGTGTTGAGCCAGTTGCTGGCGCAGGTGCTGGCATGGGGCAGGGAACGCTACGGTCGTTAGGCTGCAGCCTAGCGCCTGCGCGGTAATCCAAGTGAACACCGCGCAGGTGGGGCCGACTTCTCGCTTACTCAGGCGGCGCGCTCGGCCTCTCACGCATAGTCGTGACTGGCTGCAAGTGTCAGCTCGCGTACCAGGCGAGCGACGTTTTGCCGATGCTCTTGTTCAAGACGGTCGTACACCGGCTGCAACTGCTCGATCGTTTGCCCAGGATGTTGGTCGGTGACAGCCAGGACGCGGTTCTGGTAGTCCTGCTCAAGCGCCGCGAAACGCTCGGCGTGAGCCTCTTTCAAGTAATCGACCCAAAAATCCCGTTCGGCGGCATAGCGCATGAGGGGTTCGCCATGCTCACCCTGCTGAACTTGAGCCAAGGCTTGGTCCAGCTCGCCCCTGCGCAGGCCAGCCACGCCCTGGAACAGCATGCTGCTGGGCGGCAGTGGCAAATCCAGTTCACGCGTCAAGCGCAGGCGGTAGGCCAACCGGACCTCCGCCTCGTCGCGTGAGCCGGCCTGTGTGCGGGCAATGTCGTCCAGCGCCTGCAGGCGATAGAGTCGCAGGGTCAGGCGGTAAAGCGCCGAGCCACGCGATTGCGCGGGTATGTCACGCAATGCCTGATCAGTGAAAACACGAATCTCCATCTGGCTGAACAGCAGCCACGCACCATCTGCACACGTCTGCACAGCCTCTTGAGCGATCACATTGAACAGCAGGCGCTGTTCAGTGCTGGCGGCGGCGATTTCCAGTACATGCCAGACCCTGGCCGCGAAGTCGGCACGTGTGCGGCTGGTTCGATAAGGGGCGGAGTCTGTCAGGCGTCCGGTCAGCGCCAGCAGGTCTTGAGCATCATCGGCCTCCACCAGTGCTTGCCACGTGCTGCGATGAGCTTCGTTTTCTTCGACGCTACCCAGCAGCCATTGCTCAATGTCCGGAGCACCCTGAGGGAAGGGCTGGGGAGGGCTGTGGACATGTCCGTCGCTGTCGGATTCGGTACCGTCAAAGCCTTCGCTATCGCTTCCGGAGCCCTGCTCGGACGACGAGTCCGAGCTGTGCCGCTCGCGCCACTGGTCGTTTGCGATCGAATCCGGCAGGTCCATATTGAATGAATAGGCGCGCCCGTGCCGCTCGGAGGTGTGGGCGCGGTACTGGGTGTCTTCGCTCAACGGGTTGCCAAACAGGGAAATTTCCGTGTGCCCATGGTCGTTGCGTGGGTTGTAGAGGATGTTGTCCGGCAGCTCGGTAATGTGGTTGTTGTCGAGGTCCAGCAGGTTGAGCGGGAACAGCCCCTCTACCCACTCAGGCCAGGCCTGCAGGCCCGTGTCGGCCAGCGATAGCGAGCGCAAATGGGCAGAGAGCGCTGCCACGTCGTCGATCTCGCCAATGCGGTTACCGTCCAAGTGCAATGCGCTGAGGCTGCGTATGCGGGCAAAGACATTCATTGCCTGTTGGTCCACGCGCATGCCCTGGTCATACAGGCTGAACCGCTGCAGGCCGGGTAGCGCCGTCAGCGCCTCGGGTATGCGTTCCAGCGGTGGGGTGAGTGCTTCCAGGGTGAGCCCGCCCAGTATCCGAAACTGGCTGAGGAACCGCTCCAGTTGCTGCGCCGTACAGGTTACGCGTGCCAGGTGCAGGTTGTGGATCTGGGTGAAGTAGCTGCCCGGCAGGTGAGGAGGGAAATCAACCAGGTCAACCCCGTCGAGCATCAGCGGCGCGAAGGACTCGCCCATTTGCAGGGTGCGCAGATGCGCCAGCAGCCTGTCACCGATCAGCGACCTGGCACGGCTGGTAGGCTCGCTCAGTGGGGCTGTCGAACTGGACGCGTGTGCCCAGTTGTCGAGGGCCTCGCGCAGTTCGTTGTACTGGCGCACGTGATTGTCGATGATGTTTTGAATGGACGGCGTTACATCGATCTCGAAGCTGAAGCGCCCGCCCACCCGGTTGTCGCGCAGTTGGGTTTGCATGATGGCCCTGAAAGGCATGAAATTGCCCTGCAGGGAAACCAAGGTATGGGGTGGAGCCATCCGGGTATCGTTCAAGAGCGTGTCGGGTGCGCCTGAAAGGTGGTTACCCCGCAGTGACAGGTGCTGCAGGGCAGCGACGGTTTCGTCGTCCAGCCATTCGGGCCATGCATCCAGGCCCACCCGGTCAAGCCCCAGAAAGCGCAGGGACATGCCTTGGAGCAAGTTTCGCCCGCTCAGGAAGCCCATGCGGTTACCGCTCAGGTCGAGGTACTCCAGCGCGGGAAACTGGCGTAGCGAGTCCATTTCCAGTGATGTGATTGTAAGGTTGTGGTTCAGCAGCCTCAGTTCACGAAGCCTTGGAAAGTATGCAGCGAGCCGATAAAGGCTGACTACGTGCAAGCCGGGCGCAGCTGTATTCGCCGCTGTGCGACTTATTTCAAGCGCTGTGATTCGAGGGAAGTGTCGATAGAACCTTTCCATGTTCTGCGCGTCGGCCAACTGCTGGGGGAAGCTGTCAGGATGGCCGCTGATCTGGACGTCGATCAGCTCAAGCCGATCCACACGTTGCAGAAAAACGTCGGGCAACTGCGCGGGGAAATCGATCAGCAGCACCTGCTCAAGGCGCAGTGGTGCGGCGGTACGACCGATCTCCGGCAGGCTGTTGGCGAGCCAGTGCTGCCAGAGTGCATCCTGAATCCGGCTGCGGCTGGCCTCACGTCTTTGAAGGTCGGCAAGCGCGCTGGACGCCTGGCCCCAACGGGTGAGGCCCGCATCCAGCGCCGTGCGCTCCGCCAGCAGTTCGCCAAGGCGGGTGTGAATCTGTTGACGGGTAAGCCCGCTCGCTTCCAGTGCGTCGAGTATGTGTTCGGCCGACTCCGCTTCGCGGGGCAGTTCGAGCCAGCGAATCATGTCGAGCAAGGTCTCCCTGAGGATGTACCCGCTGGTCGCACCCCTGCCGCTCAAGGGGTAGCCGATGCGGCCGTTGGCCAGGCGCATGGGTGAATGGCGACCGGCCTTCGCGGGCTGCATTTTCAGCAGCTGGCGCAGGGCCGCCCGCGGCAGTAGCGGGCCTTCCTGGAGCCTGGACTTGAGTTTCGGCCCGTCCCAGGTGCCGGGGAAGCCAAGCTGCGCACGGTAGGTGTCGGACAATGCATGCAGAACCGCTGCGTAGAGGTTGTCGCGCCCATGCAGGCTCTGCCCGTCGTGATCGAAAACCTCATAGCCATCGCCGTGGCGGGTCAGTACCTTGCGAATCGGTGCGTCTTCAGGGCCGATAGCGTCCAGCTGCACCCCGCCGAATCGGTTGTCGCGAACCTCGATACGCACGTCGACCGACCAGCCGGGCAGGCGCTCAAGGCTATGCAGGATCAGCATGTCGCTATTGGGGTTGCGCACCGACTCCAGGTACAGGCCTTCGTATGCCCGTTGCAGGCGGACCTGTTGCTGATAAATGCGAATTTCTTCCGCCACACGCAAGGGCACTTTGCCTGTTTTGAGTTGCAGCAGTTCGTCGGCAGTGGCCTGGCCGGCGACCTCTTCGGCTACCGTGGCCGGGATTTTCGGATACGCTTGTCGGATTGCCTGGGTGGAGCCCTGTGCAGGGGAGGAAAGTGCCTGATAGCGGGTTTCGAATACCTTGGCACGCATGGCGGCATCCGCCGAGGGTAGTTCGGCAGTCACTTGCTGGTCGAGCGTGAAGCGCTGCAAGGTATCTTCAAGCAGTGCCGGGGGGCGAAGGTTGTCGCTGAACATGCGCCGCAGGACGGCTTCGGGTGTACCGCTGACCAGCAGGATGCGTTGCGCGGTGGTTGCGCTGAGCGTGGCGCTGCGTTCGCCCAGGCGCTGGATCAGGGTGTGCCCTTGCCATTCCAGCGGCTGGTCCAGTTCATGTTGCCAGGTGCCGGCACCGTTGTGACGCACGATGGGCGGGTAGCGGTCGCTGTGGGTGGGGTGTTCGAGCCTGTACTCGCCGTTTTGCACCGATTGCTTGACGGCGTACACCTTGTCTTCGAGGGCCAGCCAGGTTTTGCCCTGATAGTGATACAGCCCGAACTCGTCAGGCTGCAACCCGGATGGCAGCACGACATCGTGGGCAAAGGGGGCGAGGTCGGGGTGCCACAGGCGCCGCTCGCCGTTGGGCATCTCGACCGGTTTGAGCTCCTCGATGAACGACGGTGTTTCCACGGGGATCCGTTCCACTGCAGGTGTTCCGGTTTCGACGCCCGCCGCCCCCAGCGCGGTGATCAGTGCCACGTTCTCTGCCACGTCCAGCAGATATCCCAGGGCTTGCTCACGGTCATCGTTGGCCCAGCTTTCCAGGCCATCGAAAATCTCGAAGCCAAGTTGGGCGACGGTCACCCCCATCATGATCTCACCCAGGCCCGGTACGAAAAACGCAGCGACATTGAGCGCCTCGAAGGTCTTCTGGGTGAAGTAGGCTTTGCGCTTTTTAGCGGTTTTCTGATCTTCCTCTGCGGTGGAGACGGCATGAAACAGCGCATCATCCTTGAGGCGTGACATCTTCTGCGCGACCAGTTCATCGAGAAATGGCTGTTTGAAATAGAACACGCCTGTTGGGATCTCTGCCGTTGGGTTCTCCAGCGACTCAAGCTGACCCTTTGTCGGGTTCCACTTCTGCGGACGCAAATGCTCGCGCAGTTTCTCCAACACTTCGTCCTGATGGCGGGCCGGTACCAGGCGCCGTAACTGCCATGCATCGAGCTTCAGCAGTTGTCGTGGCAGGTCTGCCAGCAGCGACTTGACCGATGCATATTCCTTCATTGGCGTCGGCGAGCCAGGCAGATAGCTCACCACCGCCCCCCTGTAGGGCGGTACGCCAATGATCAAGGCCCCGCTAAGCTGGCGTTTCCAAAGGGTCATGAAGTTGCAGTGCAAAGGGCTGCCCTGGTAGTCGGCCTTGCTGCTCACCGACAGGGTCAAGAGTGCGTCGTACATGCCTTTGCTGATGGCTTTTTGCAGGAAAGCCAGATGGGTATGAACGCGGAACGCAGATTGTTCGGCATTTTTCAGCATGCCCTGTGCACTGGACGTGTAGGCCGCATCGATCAGTGCCTGATATTGGCCACCGATGTCCAGTTCACGAGAAAGCGCTGCGAATTGGTCGGGCACGATCGGCACTGGGTTGCCGGTCGCGGTAACGAATATGAATTCATTGCTGTCGAGGATGACCGCCTGCAGGCCCTTGGCGTCCAGCCCCCCGGGTTGCGCTTCCGAAGCCTCGAAGTTCTGCATGGCGCTGCGCAGCAGTGATTGGGTGGCCAGTTTCAGCGCACGCTGGCCCGCAACAATGACGTCCCCCTCAAGGTGCAGCTTGTATTCAGCGGCTTTGCTGGCGTTGAACAGGTAGGTTCGGGACAGGTTCAGGTCCAGGCCGAAACGCTGCTTGAATGCTGGCGCGAGTTTTTCATTGGCGAACGTTTCCAGCTCTGGCAAGGGTGCGAGTAATGCCGCCACCTTGGCTTCGTACTCCCGGTGCAAGGCGTAGTCCTGGGCGAGTGCACGAGCGACCTCGGGGCTTTGCGGGTAGGCCTGCTCAAACCAGGCGGGGAGGGACGTGATGGCGGCGCGCAAGCGTTGATGAGTCGCCGGCTCGGCAGTCGCTACCCAGGTGGGCAGTTTGCCGATGACAAGTTGCTGCTGAGCCGGTACAGGGGGCGCGGCAGTGCCGTGGGCCGTCGCGGGGGATAAGGCTGTCATGAGGGTGATCTCGTTTGTCGGGCCTTCGATGCTAGAGGCTGTTCGCCCATGGCAATCCATACAATGATCTATGCCCTGACCATTGCCTTCAGCACTCCCCTCTGCGGCTGGCGACTTCACACAGACACATGCTCAAAGCGCAATTCAGGTTTATGATGCCCAACGGCAGACTTAATCCTCACACGGAGTGCGCAATGCAGACCCTCTACCCGCAGATCAAACCCTACGCCCGGCACGATCTGGCCGTGGAAGCGCCGCATGTGCTGTATGTCGACGAAAGCGGCTCGCCTGAAGGTCTGCCGGTGGTGTTCATCCACGGGGGGCCTGGGGCGGGTTGCGACGCCCAGAGCCGTTGCTACTTCGACCCCAACCTGTACCGCATCATCACCTTCGACCAGCGCGGCTGTGGCCGCTCCACGCCCCATGCGAGCCTGGAGAACAACACCACCTGGCACCTGGTCGAAGACCTGGAACGCATCCGCAAGCACCTGGGCATCGACAAGTGGGTGCTGTTTGGCGGCTCGTGGGGCTCGACCCTGGCCCTGGCCTATGCACAGACCCACCCTGAGCGTGTGCACGGCCTGATCCTGCGTGGCATTTTCCTGTGCCGGCCGCAGGAAATCGAATGGTTCTACCAGGAGGGCGCCAGCCGCCTGTTCCCCGACTACTGGCAGGACTACATCGCGCCGATCCCGCCGGAAGAGCGGGGTGACCTGGTCAAGGCCTTCCACAAGCGGCTGACCGGCAACGACCAGATCGCCCAGATGCACGCCGCCAAGGCCTGGTCCACCTGGGAGGGCCGTACTGCCACGCTGCGCCCCAACCCGTTGGTGGTCGACCGCTTCTCCGAGCCGCAGCGGGCGCTGTCGATTGCCCGCATCGAATGCCACTATTTCATCAACAACGCCTTCCTTAAGCCGGACCAGTTGATCCGCGACATGCCGAAGATTGCCCACCTACCGGCGGTAATCGTGCATGGCCGTTACGACGTGATCTGCCCGCTGGACAACGCCTGGGCCTTACACCAGGCCTGGCCCAACAGCGAGCTGAAAGTCATCCGCGACGCCGGCCACGCGGCCTCTGAGCCTGGCATTACCGATGCTCTGGTGCGCGCTGCCGACCAGATGGCGCGCCGCCTGCTCGACCTGCCCCTGGAAGAAGCATGAGGGGGCTGTTGCAGCGTGTGCGAGGCGCACGGGTAGAGGTGGCGGGGGAGATTGTCGGTGCCATCGACCATGGCTTGCTGGTGCTGGTAGCGGTGGAGCCTGAAGATTCTCGCGAGCAGGCCGATAAGCTGTTGCACAAGCTGCTGAATTATCGTGTATTCAGCGATGAGCAGGGCAAGATGAACCTGTCGCTCAAGGATGTCGGGGGCGGCTTGTTGCTGGTGTCCCAGTTCACACTGGCGGCGGATACCCGCAATGGCATGCGCCCGAGCTTCTCGACGGCGGCACCGCCTGCCCTTGGCGCCGAACTGTTCGACTATCTTTTAGAGCAAGCGAAGGGCCAGCACGCCGATGTGGCGAGTGGGCGTTTCGGAGCGGACATGCAGGTGCATTTGGTCAATGATGGCCCCGTAACATTTATGTTACAAATTTGAGGTCAAAAAACCCCTTGTTTGTACGAAAACAAGGGGTTTTGTACGATAAATAGTTCGTCCAGCCTGATGCGTTGTTACGCGACCTGCTGGATAATCGCGCGCTGCATGGACCTGCGTTCGTAGGTTCGTTTCACTCTGACTCGAGCTTTGTCTGGATCCGTTTGGGGAATCATTACGCCCTCACGGGGTCCGAACAGTGCTCGCCAACCCGGCATTTGTCGCTGGCCGTTGGTTTCATGATCTGTTTTCGGCGAGGGTTGCTCGTGATTGTTAGTCCCCATAAAGCATCAAGAATCCCCGGCATTCCGCTACGCAAGGCCCTGATGGCCAGCGTGGCACTGGTCGGCCTGATGAGCGCGGGCCAGCTGTGGGCATTCAATCTTGACGATGTTGCAGCCAAGGCAAAGGATCTGGCCGGCCAGAAGTACGAAGCACCGAAGAGCAATCTGCCTGCGGCATTCCGCGACATGAAGTTCGCCGACTACCAGAAGATTCACTTCCTGCAGGAAAAGGCCGAGTGGGCCAAGGACAAGACCCCCTTCAAACTGTCCTTCTATCACCAGGGCATGCATTTCGACACCCCGGTGAAAATCAACGAAGTCACCGCCTCCAAGGTCGAGGAAATCAAGTACGACCCGAGCCGCTTCGAGTTCGGTGATGTGCCGCACGACCCGGAAACCACCAAGAACCTGGGCTACGCCGGTTTCCGCGTGCTTTACCCGATCAACAAGGCCGACAAGCAGGACGAGATCATGACCCTGCTTGGCGCCAGCTACTTCCGCGTGGTCGGCAAGGGCCATGTGTATGGCCTGTCGGCCCGTGGGCTGGCCATCGACACCGCACTGCCGTCGGGTGAAGAGTTCCCGCGTTTCACCGAGTTCTGGGTCGAAAAGCCCAAGCCTGCCGACAAGCACCTGGTGATCTATGCGCTGCTGGACTCGCCGCGTTCCACCGGCGCCTATAAACTGACCCTGCGTCCGGGCAGCGATACCGTGGTTGACGTCAAGTCGCGGGTCTACCTGCGGGATCACGTCAGCCGCCTGGGCATCGCGCCGCTCACCAGCATGTACCTGTTCGGCCCTAACCAGCCTTCCAAGGTCATGAACTACCGCCCAGCCCTGCACGACTCCGAAGGCTTGTCGATCCATGCCGGCAACGGCGAGTGGCTGTGGCGCCCGCTGAACAACCCGAAACACCTGGCGGTCAGCAACTTCAGCGTCGAGAACCCGCGTGGTTTCGGCCTGATGCAGCGTCATCGCGACTTCAAGGACTATGAAGACCTCGACGACAACTACCAGAAGCGTCCGAGCGCCTGGATCGAGCCGAAAGGTGACTGGGGCAAAGGCACCGTCGACCTGGTCGAGATCCCGACCGCCGACGAAACCAACGACAACATCGTGGCATTCTGGAGCCCCGAGACCCTGCCAGAGCCAGGCAAGCCGTTCGAATACGACTACCGCCTGCACTGGACCATCGACGAGGCCCAGTTCCAGGCCCAGGATGTGGCGTCGGTCACCCAGACCCTGCGCTCCACCGGCGACGTCAAACAGTCCAACCTGATTCGTCAGGCTGACGGCAGCGTGGCGTTCATCGTCGATTTCGCAGGCCCCAACCTGGCCGCCCTGGCGCCAGACACCGCGGTACGTAGCCAGGTCAGCGTCGGTGACAATGCCGAGGTGGTCGAGAACAACCTGCGCTATAACCCAGAGAGCAAGGGCTGGCGCCTGACCCTGCGGCTGAAGGTCAAGGAAGCCAACAAATCGACGGAAATGCGCGCTGCGCTGGTTCGCGACGTACCTGTCGAGCCCGCCAAGCCTGCGACCAAGGACGCCAAGCAGGACAAGGCCGCTGCCAAGCATGCCAAGGCCGAGAAAAACGCCAAGGCCGAACAACCTGCCGCCGATGCGGCGTCCACCAACGGGACCCCGGCCACCACCGAGAAAGTGCTGACCGAGACCTGGACCTATCAGTTGCCTGCCGATGAGTAACTCAAGCGCAAGGCCGGAATCGCTTGGCGAATACCTGGCCCACCTTCCACTGAGCGATGAGCAGCGCGCGGAACTCGCCAACTGCACCTCGTTCGGTGAGCTGCACCAACGCCTGGCGGCCAACCCGGCCGCCAATTCCGCCGAGGCCGTGCAGGCTTCGGTGGGCCCGCGGCTGACCGTGGGCAGCGCTGCCGAGCTCGAAGATGCCGAAATGCTCGGTGTCGACGGCAGCGGCCGGTTGTGCCTGAAAATCGCGCCGCCGATCAAGCGCACCCGTGTGGTGCCCGAGCCGTGGCGCACCAATGTGCTGATACGCATGTGGCGCCGCATGACCGGGCGCACCAACGCGCCGCAGCCAGCTCAGCGCGAGCTGCCCAAGGCCCGCTGGCGTACGGTCGGCTCGATCCGCCGCTATATCCTGCTGACCCTGATGATCGGCCAGACCATCGTGGCCGGCTGGTACATGAAGGGCATCCTGCCGTACCAGGGCTGGTCGTTCGTCGACCTCGACGAGATCCTCAATCAGTCGCTGTGGGAAACGGTCGTGCAGGTCTGGCCGTATGCGCTGCAGACCTCCATCCTGATTCTGTTCGGCATCCTGTTCTGCTGGGTGTCGGCGGGCTTCTGGACGGCGTTGATGGGCTTCCTCGAACTGCTCACCGGGCGCGACAAGTACCGCATTTCCGGCAGCAGTGCCGGCAGTGAGCCGATTGCGCCCGAGGCACGTACCGCGCTGGTCATGCCGATTTGCAACGAAGATGTGCCGCGCGTGTTCGCGGGCCTTCGGGCTACATTCGAGTCGGTGGCCGCCAGCGGCAACCTCGACCGTTTCGACTTCTTTGTGCTCAGCGACACCAACGACACCGACATTGCCGTGGCCGAGCAACAGGCCTGGCTGGACGTGTGCCGTGAAACCAAGGGCTTTGGCCGCATCTTCTACCGCCGCCGTCGGCGCCGGGTGAAGCGCAAGAGCGGCAACCTCGACGACTTCTGCCGTCGCTGGGGTGGCGAGTACAAGTACATGGTCGTGCTCGACGCTGACAGCGTCATGAGCGGCGAGTGCCTGAGCAGCCTGGTGCGCCTGATGGAGGCCAACCCGGACGCCGGCATCATCCAGACCGCGCCCAAGGCGTCGGGCATGGACACCCTGTATGCGCGCATGCAGCAGTTCGCCACCCGCGTGTATGGCCCGCTGTTCACCGCCGGCCTGCACTTCTGGCAGTTGGGCGAGTCGCACTACTGGGGCCACAACGCGATCATCCGCATGAAGCCGTTCATCGAGCACTGCGCTCTGGCGCCGCTGCCGGGTAAAGGCGCGTTCGCCGGTGCGATTCTCTCCCACGACTTTGTCGAAGCTGCGCTGATGCGCCGTGCCGGCTGGGGCGTATGGATCGCCTACGACCTGCCGGGCAGCTACGAAGAGCTGCCGCCGAACCTGCTCGACGAGCTCAAGCGTGACCGCCGCTGGTGCCACGGCAACCTGATGAACTTCCGCCTGTTCCTGGTCAAGGGCATGCACCCGGTGCACCGTGCGGTGTTCCTTACCGGGGTGATGTCGTACCTGTCGGCGCCGTTGTGGTTCTTCTTCCTGGTGCTGTCGACCGCACTGCTGGCGACCAACACGCTGATGGAGCCGCAGTACTTCATCGAGCCGTACCAGCTCTACCCGCTGTGGCCGCAGTGGCACCCGGAGAAGGCCGTTGCGCTGTTCTCCACCACCATCGTGCTGTTGTTCCTGCCCAAGCTGCTGAGCATCATCCTGATCTGGGCCAAGGGCGCGGTCGAGTTTGGCGGGCGCATCAAGGTCACCCTGTCGATGCTGATGGAGATGCTGTTCTCCATGTTGCTGGCACCGGTACGGATGATCTTCCACACCCGCTTCGTGCTGGCCGCGTTCCTCGGTTGGGCCGCGACCTGGAACTCGCCGCAGCGTGACGACGACTCTACCCCGTGGAGCGAGGCCCTGCGCCGCCATGGCCCGCAAACCTTGCTGGGCTTTGCCTGGGCTGCGCTGGTGGCTTGGCTGAACCCGAGCTTCCTGTGGTGGCTGGCGCCTATCGTGGGTTCGCTGGTGCTGTCGATCCCGGTTTCGGTGATCTCCAGCCGAACCCGCCTGGGCCTGGCGGCCAAGGACGAGAAGCTGTTCCTGATCCCTGAGGAATACGCCACGCCGCAAGAGCTGCTGGCAACCGACCAGTACACCCACGAGAACCGCTGGCATGCCCTGCATGACGGTTTCGTGCGGGCGGTGGTCGACCCGCGGCAGAACGCCCTGGCGTGCGCCATGGCGACCGCTCGCCACGGCCAGGCAGCAGCGATCGAAGCACTGCGTGCCGAACGTGTGGCCAAGGCACTGGAAGTAGGGCCCAAAGGGCTGGACCTGAACACCCGCCTGACCTTGCTGAGCGACCCAGTTGCCCTGGCGCGCCTGCATGATCGAGTCTGGGCAGAGCACAATGTGGCCTGGATCGATGTCTGGCGTGCCTCGATCGACAACGACCCGCATTCGCCGTTGTTGCCGCTGCATCCGGAGAATGAAGGCCAACCGGCACTCGTCGGCGCCTGATCCATAGCATTCGCGGGGCAAGCCCGCTCCTACAGGTATTGCGTAACCGTGTAGGAGCGGCCTTGTGTCGCGAAACGAGGGCGCAGCCCTCGCCAGCAATATCCCCCTCTACTCGATTTTGGCCAACAAAGTCCCCCCCAGCTCTAGGTCCCCGGGCCGCCATGCGTTAGCATCCCTCCCCGATAGAACGCTTCGGCCAGCACGGCCGTGCCAACAATAAGATTTGCTACTTTTCTTGCTAGGGGACTTGGTGATGATCAAGAAATACCTTTCGCGACTGCTGGTCGGTGTTACCGCCCTGGTCGCCGTCACGGCGGCCCAGGCTGGCGCTATCGAAGACGCGGTCAAGCGCGGCACCCTGAAAGTGGGCATGGACCCGACCTACATGCCGTTCCAGATGACCAACAAGCGCGGCGAGATCATCGGCTTCGAAGTCGATATCCTCAAGGCCATGGCCAAGTCCATGGGCGTCAAGCTGGAGACTGTCTCCACCGCCTATGACGGCATCATCCCGGCCCTGCTGACCAACAAGTTCGACATGATCGGCAGCGGCATGACCCTGACCCAGGAACGCAACCTGCGCCTGAACTTCAGCGAACCCTTCATCGTGGTCGGCCAGACCCTGCTGATCCGCAAGGAGCTGGCAGGCGAGATCAAGTCGTACAAAGACCTGAACAACGAGAAGTACAGCATCACCTCCAAGCTCGGCACCACCGGCGAGATGGTCTCCAAGAAACTGATCGGCAAAGCCAAGTACCACGGCTACGACAACGAGCAGGAAGCGGTGATGGACGTGGTCAACGGCAAGGCCGACGCCTTCGTCTACGATGCACCCTACAACGTGGTGGCGGTGGAGAAGGCCGGCGCTGGCAAGCTGCTGTTCCTCGAAGAACCCTTCACCTACGAGCCGCTGGCGTTCGGCCTGAAGAAAGGCGACTACGACAGCATCAACTTCATCAACAACTTCCTGCACCAGATCAAGCATGACGGGACCTACGATCGTATCCACGACAAGTGGTTCAAGAACAAGGACTGGCTGAAGGAAATGGAATAAGGCCCAGGCCACAAGCCCAGGCTGTGACCCCGACGCGCAGGCAAACCCTGCGCGTTCGCATTTACGGAAGTACCCCACGTGATCAAACACAAGAAAGCCCAGTGGCCCTGGCACGCGCTGACCGCGCTGGTCCTGGTGGGCCTGGCGGTCAGTTTGTACCTGGCCACCTCGATGATGTCCTATGAGTGGCGCTGGAACCGTGTCCCGCAGTACTTTGCCTACCAGGCCGAAGAAGCTCAGCGTGCCGCCGGCTATGGCACCGTGCAGGACATCGTCATTACCGGTGACACCGCCCGTGTAACGCTGAAGGAAGAGGGGGGCGCCGAGCAGGTGCTCGACGTCGACCGCAACAGCCTGTTGCTGAGCCGAGGCGATGATGTTTCTGAAGGCGACCAGATCGGTGTGACCCGCCATTGGGCGGCAGGCCCGTTGGCGTGGGGCCTGTGGACCACGCTGTGGCTGTCGGTGGTGTCGGGCGCGCTGGGCCTGGTGATCGGTCTGTTCGCGGGCCTGTGCCGGCTGTCGAACAACCCGACCCTGCGTGACTTGTCGACCGTTTATGTCGAGCTGGTGCGCGGTACACCGCTGCTGGTACAGATCTTCATCTTCTACTTCTTCATCGGCACCGTGCTCAACCTGTCCCGCGAATTCGCCGGGGTTGCCGCGCTGGCGCTGTTCACCGGGGCTTATGTGGCCGAGATCGTCCGCGCCGGTGTGCAGTCCATCGCCAAGGGCCAGAACGAAGCGGCCCGCTCGCTGGGCCTTAATGCTGGCCAGTCGATGCGCCACGTGATCCTGCCTCAGGCGTTCAAACGCGTGCTGCCGCCCTTGGCTGGCCAGTTCATCAGTCTGGTCAAGGACACCTCGCTGGTCTCGGTGATCGCCATCACCGAGCTGACCAAGAGCGGCCGCGAGGCCATCACCACCTCGTTCTCGACCTTCGAGATCTGGTTCTGCGTGGCAGGCTTGTACCTGCTGATCAACCTGCCGCTGTCGCACCTGGCCAGCCGGCTCGAGCGGAGGCTTGCGCAAAGTGATTGAAGTCCGTGACCTGGTAAAAGTCTTCGACACCCGCGGCCACGTGGTGCGTGCGGTGGACAATGTCACCACGCGTGTGGCCAAGGCCGAAGTGGTGGTGGTGCTGGGCCCGTCGGGGTCGGGTAAGTCGACCTTCCTGCGCTGCCTCAACGGCCTGGAGCATTTCGACGAAGGCGTTGTTGCCATCGACGGCTTGCAACTGGCCGACCCGAAGACCGACATCAACGCCTACCGCCGCGAAGTCGGCATGGTGTTCCAGCATTTCAACCTGTTCCCGCACATGACCGTGCTGGAAAACCTGTGCCTGGCGCAAAAAGTCGTGCGCAAGCGCGGCAAGGCTGAGCGCGAGGCGAAGGCCCGGGCGCTGCTGGAGAAAGTGGGTATTTCGCAGAAAGCCAACGAGTACCCGTCGCGCCTCTCTGGCGGCCAGCAGCAGCGGGTGGCGATTGCCCGCGCCCTGGCGATGGAGCCGAAGGTAATGCTGTTCGACGAGCCGACCTCGGCGCTCGACCCGGAAATGGTCGGCGAAGTGCTGGACGTGATGAAGACCCTGGCCCAGGAAGGCATGACCATGGTTTGCGTCACCCACGAAATGGGCTTTGCCCGTGAAGTGGCGGACCGAGTGCTGTTCTTCGATCACGGCAAATTGCTGGAAGATGCCTCGCCGGCGCAGTTCTTCGATGCACCAAAGGACCCGCGCGCGCAGGCGTTTCTGCGGCAGGTGCTATAACCGCGCAGGCCCATTCGCGGGGCAAGCCCGCTCCCACAGGATATCACTTGCCCTTGGGGCAGTAGGGCACCTGTGGGAGCGGGCTTGTCCCGCGAATGGGCCGCAAAGCGGCCCCGGCATTTTCAAAGGCTGAACCGCCCCACCATCCCCCGCAACTGCCGCCCCAACTGCTCCAGCTCCCCGCTCGACGCCGCCGTCTGTTCGCTGGCCGCACTGGTCTGGTCCGACACATCGCGCACATTCAGCACGCTGCGGTTGATCTGTTCGGCCACCACGCTCTGCTCTTCACTGGCCGTGGCAATCTGCTGGTTCATGCCCTGAATGCTCGACACCGTGTCGGTGATCTGGCCCAGCGCATGCCCGGCCTTGCGGCTTAGCTCCACGCTCTGTTCGGTCAGGCTCTTGCTGCTGTCCAGTAAGCGGTTCACTTCGTCAGTACCGTTGTGCAGGCTGTCGATCAGCTGTCCAATCTCCTCGGTTGCCGTAGAGGTACGCTGGGCCAAACCACGCACCTCATCGGCCACCACGGCAAAGCCACGCCCGGCTTCGCCGGCCCGTGCTGCTTCGATCGCCGCGTTCAAAGCAAGCAGGTTGGTTTGTTCGGACACCGACTTGATCACATCAAGGATGCTGCCAATCCGTTGGCTCTCGCCCGCCAGGTGCTGCATGGCCGTCAGGCAATGGTCCATCTGACCAGCCAACTGCTCGATCCGGCCGATGGCTTCGGCCACCACCTGATCACCCACCTGCGCCTGCTGGTCGGCGTTGGTCGCGGCCGCTGAGGCTTGCTCGGCATTCTGCGCGACCTCCTGCACCGTCGCGCTCATCTGGTTCATGGCGGTGGCCACCTGGTCGGTTTCTTCGCGTTGCTGGCTGATGCGCAGCTTGGTGTCTTCGCTGCTGGCCGCCAACTGCGTGGCCGCCTGTGTCAGGTGGCCGACACCCTGGTCGATGCCACCGATCAGCTCGCGCAGACTCAAGGTCATGTCGCGCATGCTGGACTGCAACTGGCCCATCTCGTCACGGCGCAGTACCGGCTCGACCTGGCTCAGGTCGCCCTTGGCGATACGCGCGGCCAGAGTCAGCGTCTGGCGCAGCGGCTGGGTGATCTGCAGGGTGATCAGCCAACCGGCGAGCACGCCCACCACCAGCGCCAGTACGGCCACGCTGGTCAGTAACGAGCGGGCTGCCAGGGCCTCGCTGTCGCGTTGCTCGACTTTGCGCTCGCCCAGCTCCACGCTCACGGCGCTTAACTCATCGCCCATTTTTTCCATGTTGCCTTGCAGCTGCTCGACCCGCACGGCGGCGTGACGGTACTGGTCCAGGCTGGCGCGATAACGCGCCAACTCGACGCCAGGTTGTTCGGTAAGCGTGCGCGGCAGCCCCAAGGTCGCCAGGCCTTTGAGCAACTGGCCAAGGGCGCTGTCGGCGGCGTCCAGTGCGGCATCGCCGACCTTGGCGAAATCCTCGACGGGCGAGAAGGTGTACGCCGGTACCAGGCTCTGCTGGTTGGCACCGTCAACGTGACGGCTGAGGGTGTCCATCAGGCCCAGTGTGCCGCTTTGCTGGCTATCGGCAGGCATCTTCAACAAGGCCTGGGTCTGCAGTTCATCGATGACGTCGTTGAGCTTCTGCTCCTGTGCCTGCATGGCCTCGCGCAGGGCGTGCCGCTGGTTGACCGTGCGCTGCAGTTCAGCGAAGTCGTCGCGCATACGCTGCAACAATTGCAGCTTCTGGGTGAGCATCTGGCGGGAGTCATCGACGCTACTGCGCTGCTGCAGGGTGCTCAGCATGCTTTCGAGCTGTTCGAGGATGCGCCCGATACGTAGCTTGCTGGTGTCGTCGCTGAGCACGCGATAGGTGATGCGCTCTGCACGCAGGTCCTTGACCAAGTCGTTGATCAGGCCGATTTCACTGAGTTGCTCTGAGCGGATGATGGCGCCATCCAGCGCGCGCCAGCCGCTGATGGTGGTGGCCAGGGTAAGCAGCAAGACCACGGCAAAGCCGAGGGCAAGCTTGGCGCCGACACCGATGTTGCCGAGCCTGCGGTTGAGGTAACCGAGCATGGTGAGTCTCCGTCCATTTGAGAGAGACCATGCCGGCACAATGCCGGCATGGCACTCCTGCCCATCGGCAGCGGAGGTGTAGGACTTGACCTGATAATCAGGTAGGAAATTTCACTTATACCTGTATGAACCTTCCCAGCAAGGCCGCTCCTACAAGAGCCGGTCAGAGCCTGAAGCGGCCCACCAGCCCTTGCAGGTGAGTACCCAGCCGCGCCAGCTCGACACTGGAACTGGCCGTTTCTTCACTGGCCGACGACGTCTGGTCAGAAATATCCCGCACATTCATCACACTGCGGTTGATCTCTTCGGCCACGGCCGTCTGTTCCTCCGCCGCAGTGGCGATCTGCTGGTTCATGGCCTGGATCGACGACACAGTCCGGGTGATGGTCGCAAGCGAGCCACCAGCGCGGCGGGTGAGTTCGACACTGCTGTCGGTCAGTTGGCGGCTGTTGTCCATCACACTGGCCACGCGTTGGGTGCCGTTTTGCAGGCCGGCAATCAGCTCTTCGATTTCTTCGGTCGACTGTTGAGTGCGCTGGGCCAAGCTGCGCACTTCGTCGGCGACCACGGCAAAGCCACGCCCGGCCTCGCCGGCCCGTGCTGCCTCGATCGCCGCGTTGAGGGCCAGCAGGTTGGTCTGCTGGGCCACCGACTTGATTACATCGAGCACGCTGCCGATCTTGTCACTCTCGGCCTTGAGCTGGTTCATCGCTTCGCTGGAGTTGGCCACCTCGCAGGCCAGGCGCTCGATCTGCGCCACCGCCTCACCTACCACCCGATCCCCCTCGCGGGCTTGTTGGTCGGCCATCAGCGCGGCTTCCGAGGCCTGTTCGGCGTTGCGCGCCACCTCGTGCACGGTGGCGGTCATCTGGTTCATGGCCGTTGCTACCTGGTCGGTCTCGACCTTCTGGTTGTTGACCCCGGCACTGGTCTGTTCGGTCACCGCCGACAGTTCCTCGGCGGCGCTGGCGATCTGCGTGACACCGTCGCCGATGCCGCCGATCAACTCCCGCAGGCCTTGGGTCATGCGCTGCATGCTGGCTTGCAACTGGCCCAGCTCGTCGCGGCGTTGCACCTGCAAGTCATGGCTCAGGTCGCCATTGGCCACGCGCTCGGCAGCGCTCAGGGTTTGGCGCAACGGGATGATGATCTGCCGGGTGATGGCCCAGGCTGCCAAGAGGCCCAGCGCCAGAGCCAGGGCGGTGGCGGCGGCGAGCAGGGCCTTGGCTTGGCTGGCGCCAGCGTTGCGGACGGCGGTCTGCGAGGCGGTCATCGCCTGGCTGGTCTGCAGCAGCACCGTGCCTTGCTCGGCCATGTGCTGCAGGGCTTGTTCGCTGGCAGTTTGCGCGTTGCCGAACTGGTTAACCGCGTCGCGGTAGCCGGCCATGGCGGTGGCGGCATCGTCGAGGCTGGCGGCATGCTCGGCAGGCACCTTGGTCGGCAGCGCCTTGAGTTCGGCCAGGGCTTGGTCGATGGCTTTCAGTGCGGTCTGTTGGAATTCGGCGTTGCCGCTATAGGTGTAGCCACGGACCTGGAAGCGCGCTTGTTGCAGCAGTGCGTTTACGTCCACTGCATGCTGGTATTGAGTGATATCACCCCCCTGCAGCAGGCCGCGCTGGACCCGGCCGACCAGCTCGACGGCCTTGTCGGCGCTGTCGCCGAGCACGCCACGGCTGGCTTCGCGGCGCTGGCCGGCCTGCTTCAGGTCGTTGAACGCTTGCTGGTAAATGCGCACGGCCTCGCGTTGCTGTTCGAGGCGCTGGCGGTCGGCGGGGTGTTCGATCTGGCCCAGCATGCGCTGTACCTGGCGATCAAGATTGGCCAGGGCCTTTTCCAGCTCTGCCACCGAGGCCTCATCGCGGCTGCGTTGGTAATGCTGGCGTGCAATGCGCAGTTCCTGGGTGTACTCCTGGATTACCGAAATATTACCCAGCTTGTCGCCGCGGTCGATGACGCTGTCCAGGCCGTGCCAGCCTGTCAGGGTGATGGCCAGGGTCAGGAGCAGTACCAGGCCAAAGCCCAGCCCTAGCTTGCGATTGACGCTTACGTTCCCCAGCGAGTGGGCTAACCATCGGTACATGTTCGACTCTCCGGTAACTTGGCAGCACGGGTAATTATTGTGTTGCCAAGGCATCGGCCTGGGAGAGGGAAACTTGATGGGTGGAAAGGTCTGACTAATCAGTCAGAAGATTCGCGACAGCAGCGCCGTCACGGCAGTCTCCACGCGCAGGATGCGCTCGCCCAGTTGCACGGGTGCAAGCCCCGCCTTGCCCAGCAGTTCGACTTCATAGGGGATCCAGCCACCCTCTGGGCCGATGGCCAGGGTCACGGCTTGTTCGACGGCACGCGGGCAGGCAGGGTAGGGGCCTGGGTGGCCCACCAGGCCAAGCGTGCCTTCGGCAATGGCCGGCAGGCGGTCTTCGACAAACGGCTTGAAGCGCTTCTCGATGATGACCTCGGGCAGCACCGTATCGCGGGCCTGCTCCAGGCCCAGGATGAGGTTTTCGCGAATGCTTTCGGGGTTGAGAAACGGCGTTTGCCAGAAACTCTTCTCGACCTTGTAGCTGTTCACCAGGATTAGGCGCGGAACACCCAAGGTGGCGACGGTCTGGAACAGCCGGCGCAGCATTTTCGGCCGAGGCACGGCCAACACCAGGGTCAGCGGTAGCTTGGCGGGCGGTGGTTGGTCAAAGCCGACGTGCAGTTCTGCCTCATGGCCTTCCAGGCGCACCACGGTGGCGCTGCCCATCAAGCCGTTGATCTGCCCGACGCGCAGGCTATCGCCCACCGCGACCTTGTGAATCTGCTGCATGTGGGTGAACCGCCGGTCGGCCAGGACTACGCGGTCAGCCGCGATGTAGTCGGCTTCTTCGAGTAACAGCAGGTTCACGGTTGCGTCGCTGGCGGTTGGTCGTTGTGATCGTTCGCCGCTTCATCATGCTCGCTGCGCTTGCGGATCAGGCTGCCGCACAGCACGCCGACCTCGAACAACAGCCACATGGGCACCGCCAGCAGGGTCTGGGAGAAGATGTCCGGTGGGGTCAAGACCATGCCGACCACGAAGCAGCCGATAATCACATAGGGGCGAACCTTCTTCAGGTACTTCACGTCGACCACGCCGATCCACACCAGCAGTACCACCGCGACTGGGATCTCGAAGGCAACGCCAAAGGCGAAGAACAGGGTCATGACGAAGTCGAGGTAGCTGGCGATGTCGGTCATCATCGACACGCCTTCCGGCGTGGCACTGGCGAAGAAGCCGAAAATCAGCGGGAACACCAGGAAATAGGCGAAGGCCATGCCGGCGTAAAACAGGAAGATGCTCGACACCAGCAGCGGAATGGCGATGCGTTTTTCGTGGCGATACAGCCCAGGTGCGATGAAGCCCCAGATCTGCTGAAGAATGAACGGGATCGCCAGGAACAGCGAAACGATCATGGTCAGCTTGAACGGCGTGAGGAACGGCGAGGCCACGTCGGTGGCGATCATCGTTGCATTGGCCGGCAGGTGATCGCGCAGCGGCGCGGAAACCAAGGTGTAGATCTGCTGGGCGAAGGAGAACAACCCGGCAAAGATCAGGAAAATGACGGCGACACAGCGCAACAGGCGGGTGCGCAGTTCGGTCAGGTGCGAGACCAGCGGCATCGGCTGGTCGTGTTCCGGATTTTCGCTCATGGGGCTCGCGGCGGTTGTGGCGGTTCAGAAGGTGCGGCCGGGGCTGCCGGCGTGGCGTCTGGCGTGGTTTCGAGCCCTGCGGGAGGCTGTACCGTGGCCGTGGTGACAGCTGGCTGCACCGGCGGCGTCTGGGGGTTGAGGATGCGCCGGGCTTCCTCTTCCATCTGCAGGATGTGCTCGTTATGCAGTTGACGACGGATATCGTCGGCGCCGATTTCGCGCTCGACTTCCATCTTGATGCTGTTGAAGCTGCGCTTGAGGCGGCCGATCCACAGCCCTGCGGTGCGCGCGGCGCCGGGCAGGCGCTCGGGGCCGAGCACCAGCAAGGCGACCAGGCCTACGAGCAGCAGCTCACTGAAACTGATGCCGAACATGGGTCAGTCTTTCCGCTGCGGCTCTTGGACCGGTTGAGCCTGGCCCTCGATGGTGTGGCCCTGGGGTTGCTGTGCGGTGTTCTGCACCGGTGGCACGGGCTGCGCAGGCGGCGGGGTCTGTTCGGCCGGCTTGTTCTCTTCGTCGTTCATGGCCTTGCGGAAGCCTTTGATCGACTCGCCAAGGTCGCTGCCCAGGTTTTTCAGTTTTTTGGTGCCGAACACCAAGACCACCACGACCAGCAGGACGATCCAGTGTTTCCAGTCAAAGATACCCATGTTGCTCTCCTAGAATTCTATTCGGTCAGGCCGAAGGTTGACGCGCAGCTTTCTCATCATGCCCGGACAGCCCAAAGCGGCGCTCCAGTTCATCGAGCACGGCCTGTGGGTGTTGCCCCAACGCGCTGAGCATCACCATGCTATGGAACCACAAGTCGGCGGTTTCATAGATGACATCGCTGTAATCCTTGCTGACAGCGGCGTCCTTGGCGGCAATGATCGTCTCGACGGACTCTTCGCCCAGCTTTTCGAGGATCTTGTTCAGGCCCTTGTGATGCAGGCTTGCCACATAGGAGCTGTCGGGGGCCGCGTGCTTGCGTTGTTCAAGCACTTCGGCCAGGCGGTTGAGGGTGTCGCTCATGTCAGTGTCCTGCGCTATAAATGGCGTCCGGGTCCTTCAGGACCGGGTCGACGGTGTTCCACTGGCCGTCTTCGAAGACGCGGTAGAAGCAGCTTTCGCGGCCAGTATGGCAGGCGATATGGCCCAGTTGTTCGACCATCAGGATGATCACGTCGGCATCACAGTCCAGGCGCATTTCGTGCAGTTTTTGCACATGGCCAGATTCTTCGCCCTTGCGCCACAGCTTGCCACGCGAGCGCGACCAGTAGATGGCGCGTTGTTCGGTAGCGGTCAGCGCCAGCGACTCGCGGTTCATCCAGGCCATCATCAGCACGCGTCCGGTCTTGTGGTCTTGGGCAATGGCCGGTACCAGGCCATCGCTGTTCCACTTGATCTCGTCCAGCCAGTCTTTCATCGTCGACTCCAAAACGGGCCCGCAACTGTGCCGGGCCCTTTGCGCTAGTGTGCCAGCCAGAGGCGCGGCTGGCTATTGGCGCACGATCAGGTAAAGGCCAGCGGCCAGCATCAGCCAGGCTGGCCAGGCGGCCGGGGCGGCCAGGCTGGCAGCCTCGGCGGCACCTGCGGCCAGTACCGCACCACCACCGAGCAAGCCTGCGCCAAGCAAACGCAGCGCCCAGCGGTCGCCCAGGCGACGCCGCTCTGGCAGCTGGGGGTCGTGCAGGTGCGGTTGCGACAGGCGTTCGAGCAGGTCGCGGGTCATGCCGGCCAGGTGCGGCAGTTGCTCGGCTTGGCTGTACAGGTTGCCGAACATGGCCTTGGGGCTGTAGCGCTCGCGCATCCAGCGTTCCAGGAACGGCTTGGCGGTGCTCCACAGGTCCAGGTCGGGG
Source organism: Pseudomonas sp. E1MeOHC2 (assembly GCF_058745025.1). Taxonomy (NCBI): domain Bacteria; kingdom Pseudomonadati; phylum Pseudomonadota; class Gammaproteobacteria; order Pseudomonadales; family Pseudomonadaceae; genus Pseudomonas; species Pseudomonas sp. E1MeOHC2. The sequence goes on along the minus strand of NZ_CP196675.1, from coordinate 1,957,196 downwards.
TACAGCTGACGGCCCAGGCCCTCGATGTTGAGCAGGGTCTTTTGCAGCAACACCAACTGTGGCTGGACTTCCATGTTGAAGCGCCGGGCAGTCTGGAACAAGCGCATCAACACCTGGCCGAAGGAAATATCTTTCAACGGTTTTTCGAAGATCGGCTCGCACACGGTACGAATCGCCGCTTCGAACTCATTGACCTTGGTGTGCGCCGGCACCCAGCCCGAGTCGATGTGCAGTTGCGCGACGCGGCGGTAATCGCGTTTGAAGAAGGCGATCAGGTTGCGCGCCAGGTAGTCCTGGTCTTCCGACGTGAGGCTGCCGACGATGCCGCAGTCGATGGCGATGTACTGCGGGCTCCACGGTTTTACCGTGCTGACGAAGATGTTGCCGGGGTGCATGTCGGCGTGGAAGAAGCTGTCACGGAACACCTGGGTGAAGAACACCTCCACACCGCGTTCGGCCAGCAGTTTCATGTCGGTGCGCTGGTCGGCCAGGGTCGCCATGTCGGTGACCGGCACGCCGTAGATGCGCTCCATCACCAGCACCTTGGGCCGGCACAGGTCCCAGTAGACCTGGGGCACGTACATCAGCTCGGACCCCTCGAAGTTGCGCCGCAGCTGGCTGGCGTTGGCCGCCTCGCGGAGCAGGTCGAGTTCGTCGTAGATGGTCTTTTCGTAGTCGTTGACCACTTCCACCGGGTGCAGGCGGCGGGCGTCGGCGGACACCCGCTCGGCGCCCTTGGCGATCAGGAACAGCCAGGCCAGGTCCTGGGCAATCACCGGTTTGAGGCCCGGGCGTACCACCTTGACCACGACTTCCTCGCCGCTTTTAAGGCGGGCGGCGTGCACCTGGGCCACCGAGGCTGACGCCAGCGGCTCGACGTCGAAGCGGCTGAACACCTCGCCGACCTTGGCGCCGAGCTGCTCTTCGATCAAGGCCAGGGCCTTTTTCGGGTCGAACGGCGGCACGCGATCCTGCAGCATCATCAGTTCGTCGGCGATGTCGGTGGGCAACAGGTCGCGGCGGGTGGACAGCAGTTGGCCGAACTTGATGAAGATCGGCCCCAGGTCTTGCAGCGCCAGGCGCAGGCGCGCCCCACGGCTGAGCGTGGAGGGCTTGCGCGGCAGCCAGCGCCAAGGCATCAGCAGGCGCAGGCTCATCAGCCACCAGGGCAGGGGCAGGTCGAACAACAGGTCATCGAGACGGTAGCGGATCACCACACGCTGGATGCGAAAGAGACGGCGGACGGCGAGCAGCTTCATGCGTTATCGCTGGTATCAAGGGATCGGGAGAGGCGCAGCAGGCGCGCCTCGAGGCGTTCTGTGTCGATTTTCAGGGCATCGAGCTCGCTGAAAGCGGCTTCGGCTTCGCGCTTGCCGACCAGGGTGCGGGACTCTTCGGCCAGGTACTCGGAGAGGTTCTGGCTGAAGCGCGTCAGGCCCTGGTGGGTCCAGCGCGCGCGCAGGCGGATGTGGCCGGCGAGCAGCGCAGTGGCCACCGGGCCGAGCCAGCGCTGCAGTTCGTGCTCCCAGTCCAGTTCGAGGTCTTGCAACACGCCGAACAGGTCGAGCAACACAGCGCTATCGCCATGCAGTTCGACCTGCGGGCTGTGCAGCACGGCGGTTTTGTCCTTGGCCAGCGCCAGTTGCGCCAGGCTGCCGGCAGGGGCGCGCAGGCTGCAGTCGACTTCGCCCTCCCAGTGCGCGGCCAGCATCAGGCCGTCTTCATCGGGCAGGATGAACACCTGCAGGGCCGGCTGACGGCAATCGATCTCGATGACCTTGCCTTCCAGCGCGGCCAGCCGCGGCAGCCCCGTGCTGTCCATGCGCAGGACGCGGTTCAGGCCATGTTCGACGCTGGCGAGCAGCCCGGCCAGCAGCATCAGGGCTTGATTCCCCGGTGCACGGCAACGATACCGCTGGTCATGTTGTGGTAGGTGACGCGGTCGAAGCCGGCGTCGACCATCATGGCCTTGAGGGTTTCCTGGTCGGGGTGCATGCGGATCGATTCGGCCAGGTAGCGGTAGCTTTCCGAGTCGTTGGTGATCAGCTTGCCGGCCAGCGGCATGAAGGCGAACGAGTAGGCGTCATAGGCCTTGGACATCAGCTTGTTGGTCGGTTTGGAGAACTCCAGGATCAACAGGCGGCCACCGGGCTTGAGCACGCGCAGCATCGAGCGGATGGCTTCGTCCTTGTGGGTGACGTTGCGCAGGCCGAAGGCGATGGTCACGCAGTCGAAGTGGTTGTCCGGGAACGGCAGCTTCTCGGCGTCGGCCTGGACGAACTCGATGTTGCCGGCCACACCACGGTCGAGCAGGCGGTCACGGCCGACCTTGAGCATCGAATCGTTGATGTCGGCGAGCACCACTTGCCCGGTCGGGCCCACAAGACGCGAGAACTTGGCGGCCAGGTCACCGGTACCACCGGCAATGTCCAGCACGCGGTTGCCAGTGCGCACGCCCGACAGCTCGATAGTGAAGCGCTTCCACAGGCGGTGCATGCCGCCGGAAAGCACGTCGTTCATCAGGTCGTATTTGGCGGCTACGGAGTGGAACACCTCGGCGACTTTCTTCGCCTTCTGGCTCTCCGGTACGTCTGTGTAGCCAAAATGGGTGGTGGGTTCGGCGTGTTCGCCTTTGCGCTGGTCGTTCATATCGCTTCACCGGAAAAAATTACCGCCATTCTAGGGCGAATGGGCGGATTTGTCTTGGCGGGGTGTGCCATGCGGCAGGGGCGGGCATAATGCCAATTATGTCTACATACCCAGGATCACCCGCATGACCCAGATCAGCGTTGAACGCAAACACTCCCTCGGCCGCGAGGGCGCCCGTGCCAAGGCCGAAGCGCTGGTGGACAAGCTGAGCCGTGAATACGACCTCAAGGCCACCTGGAACGGTGACCGGGTCGATGTGGCCCGCAGCGGCGCCAACGGCAGCGTGCACATTGGCGAGGACAGCATCCGCGTCGAACTGAAGCTGGGCATGATGCTGTCGATGATGAGCGGCACCATCAAGGGCGAGATCGAGCGGGCACTGGACAAGGCCCTGGCGTGATGCAGCCTGCGGGGCCGACGAGCCCCGCAGCTATCTGTCGTGCTCAAGGCTCCGGGAACGGAATGATGTCCTTGTCACGCTCATACAACAGGTCGCCACCATAGACCCTGAGCCGTTCATACCTGTTGGCGGCGCGCATGAGTTGCTCGCTGCGGGACTTGGCCTTCGGCAGTTTCAGGTGGCCCTGGGTAAAGGCATGGGCGGGCGCGTTCGCGCTGGGGTAGTGAAAGTGTGCCTCCCAGAGCAGTTCGCTGCCAGCCGCGCGTACCTTGTCTATCCGGTAGATATCCAGAAAGTGCCCATCTGCGGTGCGGGTGCGCTTGTCCACCCGCCTGACGGTGACTGCGCCAAGCTCCTTCAGGGCGCGCACCACCCAGCTCTCCGGATACTGGGTGTTGAAATAGATCGTTGTCAGCGCCTGGTACTTTGCATCGCGGGTGCGCTTGATGGCTTTAAAGAGTTTGTCCTTCAGCACAGGACTGGCTTCGGCATTCAGTTCATTGTGGACACCTGTGAGTTTGTCCATGTGCTGATCGAGTCGGTCAGCCAGTGTTTGTGGTTGCTCCATGTAGCGCTCGGCGCTGCGGATCTCTGCCTCGGTCTGGGCTACAAGGCGCGTACCTTCACTGCGTAACTTCTTTTGACTCTTGCCTGGTTGTGAAACCTTTGGCGCTTCCAGCCATACATCGCCATGCTGTTCGAGTTCGCAGGCTGCCGTTTTGCTCACGGGGTCGTACTGGATTGCGCGACCGTCCCTCAGCGTCTCTTCAACCAGGGTTTTCTTGTGCCGGGCGGTACGGATGCTTTTCAGCTTCCTTAACGGCTGCGTACGGATTTTCGCTTGCCCGTGCGCAGGGCCGGGTGTAACAGGCGCCTGTGCCGCCCCCGCCAGCTCGAATCTTTCGGTGTAGGCGGCGTCCAGGGCGCGCTCGGCAAGGTTACGCAACTTGGTGACCTGTTCGACGAAGCCCTGCAAGGGCTGCGTGTCAATCGCCGGATCGTTCAGCGCCAGCAGGTCCTCGGCGGTATTGAGGGCGCCGGTGTACGCCTGGCGCACACTGCTGAGTACTTCGATCTGATCGTCCAGCGATTGTTCACTGGCCAGCAAGCCGTCATGGTTCAGCACGGCCTTACGAAGCTCGGGCCCACAAAGGCGTTGAGGCTGGCTGTCGATGTGCTCGATACTTTCAGGCGTCAGGTTTTCCCTTTTAAATGCCAGCGAGGCCAGGTCCACGCATGTTTGGGCACACAGCATGACCGTGGAATAAGGTCGATGTTGCGTGGCATTCGCCAGTTCTGTCTCTTTGTTTGCAAATGCGATGCTGGCGTCACTTGATGCTTTTGTCAGATTGCGATCGAGGCGTTCGCTGGCTTTGAGCAAACGCTTGCTGATGTCGAGGGCGACGTTGCGAGCTGCTCTGTATTCTGTAATTGAGTGTATTTCTTCAGGTGTTCGGGGCAGGCGGGGAAGTTGCCTGGCCACGCTGTCGAGGTGGATGTAGTCAGTCTCCAGCAACAAGCGATTGAGCAGGCTGACGTCGTTGTCAATTGACAAGTGGTAAAGGTTGCCAAGGTTGTCTGTGTAGCGTTTGTTGCCGAACTGCTGATACACCGGCTCGCACAGTTCGGACGTGTCGTTTATGGTCACGGTGAGGACGGCGGCGCGTTCTTCCATCAGGGTCGAGGCTGCTCTCACGGCGTCCCCGAGCTCAACCCGCAGCGCTCTCAACGCTTGCAGATCGTCCAGTTGCTGCTGGGACGGCGTTGCCACAGTGTCGCCCTGCTCGGGCGCCTTATAGGTGTCTGCGTAGTTTTTCACCTGTTCATCGAGCGGTTGCAGGGTCAGCAGATTCGCAGGAATCGTTTCGTCGTAGACTTCAAGTGCCTCGATCCGCTCGATGACGGCGTTGCTCATCCTCTGGAAATCCACCTTGGGCGTGGTTTTCACAGGCATGCCGCCGGCCATCCTCAGTTGAAGTGCCCATTCACCATTCCACCGGCTGATCCAGGGGCCCCTTTCGCGCGCTCGGCCTACGATGTGATAACCGTCGGCTTCACCGCCCCATTTGGATTCCCATTCGCTCTGGCTCTGGTCAGGGCCGATGATCTGTACACCGCTCCAGCATTCCTGCACTTCATAAGGCGTGTCGTGCAGCTTGACGTAATGGTGCCCTTCGACTTCGTAGAGGCCGCGCAGGCGGCCTGTAGCGATCGGGGCATGCCCTTGCAGGGAACGCTTGGCTTGCAGCTTGGCCAGCGCGATGCGTCGTTCCTGCGGCAGGTTGGTCAGACGTTGGCTGTCGTTCCAGTGGCTGACCCTCGGGGAAGGAAATGCCTGTTCATCCTTGGCGGGTTCCCAAGGTAGCTCCCGGGGCGCTTCTGCGACTATCGATGGCGTCAGGCCTGCCGAAACCGGTGCGGTGAAACGCGCTGCTGGCGCTGGGGGCGCAGGTGTGCCGGCATGCGGCTCCGGGATTTGGCGATGCGCTAGCAACATCGCCAGGTTGGTCAACAAATCGGTGATTGCGATGGCTCTTTCCTGCTCCGAGCCATGCAGCAGTGCAGGAATATCGTCCTTCAAGGTGGCGACTGTTTGCAGTAGCCACACTGCGCTTGCTGCAGGTCCGCTTAACAGCATGGAGCCGGTGTTGAAAAGTGCCCAGGCAATCTGTTTGACCAAGGCCCATTTCGCTTGTGCATTGGAAACGCTGTTACGTGTTGCCATGAAGAGCATGGCATCTACCCGGCTCTTGAACATGTGCGCGTCAAGATCGCCTGCCCAGGCCTCGAACGTTGCGTCCACGGGAAGTGCAAGCGTGGCCAGGACGGTGTCCACCACTGCGCTTTGTGGGTTGACCAAATGGGCCAACTGGGAAAGGCGAGGGTGCAGATGTGGGCGGAGAAACCCACCGTTTTCGTAGAGCTGTCGGGCGTCTTTATCCAGCCAGTCGAGCATGCTCTGTTGCAGGTCGCCACCTTCGCGGACGCTGTTCATCAACGCATCCAGGCTGGCGAATTGCAGAATCGTGTCTTCTGGGTAAAGGGGACGATACAGGACCCAGCGGTTGGTTGTGGTTGGCAGACTGATCAGGTACATACCCTGCACCGTATCGCTAGACGAGGCGCCAGGCGCGCACAAGAAGGCCAATGGGGCCATGCTTGTCGCCTGCGATTGTTTAGCCGCCTGGCTAAATTCGACCAGTGCCTGACAGGCACTTCCACTGAGCTTCTTGTTGATCGTGGCCTGCAGGGCATTGAGCATCAGGTTGCTCCGCCATTCTTTGGCGAACCGGGCAGTTCGAGTTGCTTTCCCGGGCGGCCCGTCGATCTTGCTGTGTACGTAGGGCGAATAGTGGCCGCCAATGTCGACCTTGAGTATCAGGCTTTCTACCTCTTCGATGGTCAACCAGTCGCTGATGCCAGCATGACTGGCGTCGGTGATGCCCGTTATTGCCTCCAGCTGGCCGGCTTGCAGGCGGGAAATGGCAAGATCGGTCAGGGAGACGCGTCTACTGAACAGCGATTGCCCTCCGCCTGCAGGCCCGGAGGGCACGGCTTGATCGATGCTGATGAACACTTGGTCCGGGTCGTGTACCGCCTTGTCAGGGTAGTCGCTCACCAACTGCTTGCGCAGGCGGCGATTGGCAAAACGATGCACTCCGTCGATGTCACCAAGGGACGTCAGCCCTTTCGATTGCCCTTGACTGGCTGCAAGTTCAAGCATTGCCGCGTGATAATTGAAGCGATCAGTATCAGAGGCATCGGCAAGCCATTGGGGAAGTTCGATATCGGGTAAATCAGGGTTCAGGTAGCCAAGCTCGGAAAAAAATCCGGAGGGGTCGGTGATGTTGCTGAACACCGTTTCCAGTTGATCGGCTTCGGTCAGGTTGCCCAGGCGTAGGTGGCTGATGCGATCAAGAATGCTGTTGAGCACCTGGGTTGCCTGCCAGGCGAAGACGTCTTCGCTCAATGCACGCTGCGTCCATGACATGCTTTCAAAGCGATAGCTCTCGGCCAGCTCATTCTGCAGCGCCGCAGCCAGCGTCGCAAAGTCGGCATGGCTGCTGATGTGCCCCGATGGCCTGCAACGCAGCACTGATGTACGGCTGCCGTGTGTTCCCGTGAGGACCAGGTCCGGTATGGCGTGCGGGTAGGATGTTCCGTTGTCGCTGAGGGAAACTTGCAGGGCGCTGACCGTCAGCCCTTCGCCACTGCCCACGAGCATCGTGTAGAGCGCGTGCTTTTCACCTTCGTTCAGGCCTGGCTGCTGGATGTTGGCAAGCAGCGAGGCCTTGATCATCTGCTGCAGCCAGCGTAAGCGCGTCACATCCGATTCGCCGAAGCCGTTCCAGTAGCTGATTTGCGCCTGTTGCAGGTTTTCCCTAATTCCCGCGAGCAAGGTGTCGAAGGCGCTATTGAGCTTGCTCATGTCAAGGTCGATCTGCGGTTGCGCAGTGGCATCGAGCCCTTGCTCTTGAGCGCGGAAAACCTTGGGCGGTGCGATGCTCAAAGGGCCCTGGCTTACCAGCGACAAGCGCTCGCCGGTCAGAAGGTGTTGCAGGAGCCTGTCGACCAGGCCGTTGTTATCAACCTCGCCACCCAGAAGGGTAAAGGTTTCGAGGGATTTCAGGCCTGGGTTGTGGGTTGCGATCCAGGGGTAGCGATCGAGCAGAACTGCGAAACCGTCGGTGGCGATAACCTGGCGTAAGGTTGGGCGACTGGCGAAATGATTCGCGACGAGTTGTCGAAACGTGTTGCGCTGGGGCATGGTCGGGAGGCTCCGCTTGGCGGTCGTTGGGAAACGTGACGCTAGCGCTGCCTGGCCTGCGGTCGGTGTTGCATAGATCTGTTTAGGGTGCGAATTCTAATTTCCCTCCCTACCTTATGCTCAAGCCCAACCTCCATGGGCGGTTCCTCTCCACTCATGAGCATGAGGTACTAGAGCATGGCCAAAGTGAATGTGAAGAAAAAGGACGACGCCCCAGGCACCCTGGGCGAGGTGCGCGGCTACGCGCGCAAGATCTGGCTGGCAGGTATCGGCGCCTATGCCCGCGTCGGCCAGGAAGGTTCCGAGTACTTCAACGAGTTGGTAAAAGCCGGCGAAGGCGTTGAAAAACGTGGCAAGAAGCGCATCGACAAAGAGCTCGATGCGGCCAACAACCAGCTGGATGAAGCGACCCAGGAAGTCAGCCGCGTACGCGGCAAGGTCGAAGTTCAACTCGACAAGATCGAAAAAGCTTTCGACGCACGGGTTGGTCGCGCCTTGAATCGCCTTGGCATTCCGTCTAAACATGACGTTGAGGCGTTGTCCATCAAGCTTGAGCAACTGCACGAACTGCTTGAGCGCGTCGCGCACAAACCATAAGGAGAGCAGGATGGCTGGCAAGAAGAATTCCGACAAAGAAAGCAGCTCCTGGGTCGGCGGGATCGAGAAGTATTCCCGCAAGATCTGGCTGGCGGGGCTGGGGATCTATTCGAAGATCGACCAGGACGGCCCGAAGCTGTTCGACACGCTGGTGAAGGACGGCGAGAAAGCCGAGAAGCAGGCGAAGAAGACCGCCGAAGACGTGGCCGACAGCGCCAAAGCTTCGACCACCTCGCGCGTTTCGGGTGTGAAGGATCGTGCGCTGGGTAAATGGAGCGAGCTCGAAGAAGCCTTCGACAAGCGCCTGAACAGCGCCATCTCGCGCCTGGGCGTGCCGAGCCGCAACGAGATCAAGGCCCTGCACCAGCAGGTGGACAGCCTGACCAAGCAGATCGAGAAACTGACCGGTGCTTCGGTCACGCCGATCTCCAAGGCGGCCGCGAGCAAGTCCGCTGCTAAGGCGCCTGCCAAGCCGGTTGCGAAAACTGCGGCGGCCAAGCCAGCGGCCAAGGCTGCTGCGGCTAAGCCTGCAGCCAAAACCGCTGCTGCCAAGCCAGCGCCTAAACCGGCTACCAAGCCTGTTGCGGCCAAGCCTGCGGCGGCTAAGAAGCCTGCAGTGAAGAAGGCTCCGGCCAAACCGGCCGCCGCCAAACCGGCAGCGCCTGCCGCCAGCGCGGCGCCTGCTCCGGCGGCTACTGCGGCGCCAGCGCCAAGCGCGGCACCGGTCAGCAGCACCCCGTCGGCTCCGACCGGCACCGGGACCCTGATCTAGTCCCGCGTCGGCTTCTTCGCGGGGCAAGCCCGCTCCCACAGAGCCTCAGCACAGGGTTTGCAAGCTGAGCTGAATTTGTGGGAGCGGGCTTGCCCGCGAAGCAGGCACCGCCGATCCAGCAGGCTACCCCTCCAGATACCGCATCGCCAACTGCTCCGCCGCCGCCCGTGCCTGCGTCTGCAGATGCGGCGCCACCAGCATCATCACCTGGTACACCACAATCCCCACATCCCCCTCACGCCCCAGCACCCGCTGGTAATCCAGCGAGAACATCAGCGTCAGGGTGATCTGCTCCACCAGTTGCCCCAGCGCCTGGGTCTCACTCGTCACCTGCCCCTGGCCCTTGAGGCTGGCCAGCAGCGCGGCAAGGGTTCGCTTGAGCGCGTTGATCAGGCTGCGCATGCCGCGGGCCAGCTTGGGCAAGCGCCCGGTCAGGTTGGACAGGTCCTGGAACAGGAAGCGGTACTGGGCCATGCGCTCGACGATCAGGTGCAGGAACAGCCAGTAGTCCTCGGCATCCAGGCGCACCTCCAGCGGTGGGTCGAGCAGCGGCATCAGCGCTTCTTCGAAGCGCTCGAACAGGCCCAGCACCACGGGCTCCTTGCCATGGAAGTGGTAGTACAGGTTGCCAGGGCTGATGCCTAGCTCATTGGCGATCTCCAAAGTCGAGACATTCGGTTCGCCTTGCTGGTTGAACAGATGCAGGGCGCATTCGAGGATACGGTCGCGGGTTTTCATCCAGGCGGTGTGCTCATCGGGTCAGGACATAGGTGCCTGGCGCAGGGCCCAGCGGTGGATAGGTTGCATTGCCAAGCGCCGTACGCGGTGCTTTGAGCGGGCCTGAACGTGGTGTGACCCACTCCAGCCACAGCGGCCACCAGCTGCCCTCGCTGCGCTGGGCATCATGGAACCAGGCACGTGGGTCGCTCGACAGCTTCGGGTTGGCCAGGTAGTAGGCCTTGGGGTTGCCGGGTGGGTTGATGATGCTCTGGATGTGCCCGCTGTTGGCCAGCACGAAGCGCCGGTCGCCGCCGAGCAACAGGGCCGAGCGGTAGACGGCGTCCCAAGGGGTGATGTGGTCGTTGCTGCCGGCCACGGTAAAACTGTCGAGGTCGACCTGTTTGAGGTCGATGGGCGTGCCGCAGACCTCAAGGCCGGCCGGGTGGGTCAGCGGGTTGAGCTTGAAGAAGTCCAGCAGGTCGCCATGCAGCGCCGCAGGCAGGCGCGTGCTGTCGGCATTCCAGTACAGAATGTCGAAGGCGGGCGGGGTCTTGCCGAGCAGGTAGTTGTTGACCCAGTAGTTCCAGATCAGGTCGTTGGGCCGCATCCAGGCGAAGATGCGCGCCACTTCGGCGCCGTCGAGCACGCCGCGCTGGTACGAACGGCGCTTGGCTGCCTCGATGGTCTGCTCGTCGGCGAACAGGCTGGCGGGGCTTTCGAACTTGCTGTCGAGCAGGCTGACCAGGTACGTGGCGCTGCGTACCCGGCGCAACTGATGCTTGGCTTGCAGGTGCCCTTGCAGTGCTGCCAGGGTCAGGCCGCCAGCGCAGGCGCCCATCAGGTTGGGGTCGCGGTTGCCGCTGATGCTGCGGCAGGCATTGAGCGCTTCTTCCAGGGCCTGAACATAGCTGGACAGGCCCCATTCGCGGTGGCGTGGGTCAGGGTTGCGCCAGCTGACCATGAACACCTGTAGGCCGTTCTTGAGCATGTACTGGACAAAGCTGTTGGTCGCGCTCAGGTCGAAGATGTAGAACTTGTTGATCTGCGGCGGCACGACCAGCAGCGGCCGGGCGTGCTGCTTTTCGCTCATCGGCTGGTACTGGATCAGCTCCAGCAACTCGTTGCGAAACACCACGGCGCCTGGGGTTGCCGCCACGTTGCCACCCACCTCGAAGGCGCGCTCGTCCACCTGGCGAGGCAAACCATCGTTGTGGCGCAAATCGTCGAGCAGGTGCGCCACACCACGCACCAGGCTCTGGCCACCGGTGTTGAGCAGCTCCTTCACTGCCAGTGGGTTGAGCAGCGAGTTGCTGGGTGCGAGGGCGTCGTTGATCAGGCTGAACAGGAAATGCGCACGGGCCCGGTCATCGTCGTTCAGGTGGCTTTCCTCGATCCACAGGCGGGTCTGCTTCTGCCAGGCCAGGTAGGCTTGCAGGCCACGCCGGTAAAACGGGTTCTGGCTCCACGTCGGGTCGCTGAAGCGCGTGTCTCGCGGGCTTGGCTGATAGGGTGTGTCGCCGAGCATCACCCGGCCCAGCTGGCCGCTCAGGGCCAGCAGGTGGCGGGCGGTGTGCAGCGGATTGCGCAAGCCATGGCGGCCGACACTGCGCAGCGTGGAAATCAAATCGCGACCGCGCAGGCCGAGGACGGCGTTCTGCACGTTCATGCTGGTGGCGGGAAGCGTTGGCGTTCCTTTGGCCGGTTTGTCTTTCATGGCAACACTCCCTCGTCTTACCCTTCCGCCCGGTGGCCTCATCGCGGCCAAGCCTGCGCCTACACGCCCGAAGCCGGGCGAGGGTGCATGACTGCGCGCTGACGCTCTTGCTGAAGGAACTTCATGATGATCGGGGCGACGGCCTCGGCCCGGGTGATCAGAAACAGATGGCCGTCGTCGATAATGTGTAGCTGGGCATTGGGAATCCGCCAGGCCAGCAGGCGCATGTTGATCAGCGGGATCAGCGGGTCGTCATCGCCGGCCAGCACCAGGGTGGGCTGCTGGATCTTGTGCAGCCAGTGAATGCTGGTCCAGCCAAACCCTGCGAACAGTTGCCAGTAGTAGCCCAGCTTGCCGCCGGAACGCACCTTGGATGCGTGTTGCATGGCAAGGTCCGGGTCGCGGCGAAAGCCACCGCCGTAGATCAACGGGGCGATGCGGATCACATGAGAAGGCTGAATGTAGCGCCGTGGGCTGGCCATCATCCACAGCACCTTGGGCTTGCCCGGCACCATCACTGCACCCGCAGCGGTAGCGGCCAGTACCAGCTTCTTGCAGCGCTCGGGGTAGTCGTGGGCGAACTGCTGGGCCAGGGCGCCGCCCCAGGACACGCCAATCACATTGACCTGGCCGTAATCGAGGTAGTCGAGCATGCGTGCCGTCAGCTTGGCCAGCCCAGGGAAGCGATAGGGCTGGCGCGGCGTGGACGAGCCGCCAACGCCCGGCACGTCGAAGGCGATGACTTCAAGGTCCGGGTCCAGTGCTTCGATGAACGGGAACACCAGCTCCAGGTTGGCGCCGATGCCGTTGAAGATCAGCAGCGGCGTCAAGTGCGGCTTGCCTGGGCGCACGGCAGTGCGGATGGACTGATTGTCCAGTTCGACGGTCCTGAAGATATAGGGTTGCGGCATGCGCGTGGCTCTGTGGTGTAGTGAACACCGTGGCCCACCCGCAGGTAGCCACGGCGCTGCAACTCAACGTTCGTGAACGTAGGTGCCCGGAGATGCCTCGCCAGCGGCATAGGCGCGGTTGCCCAGGCGGGTCGGCGCTTTTTTCAGGTCGCCGGCACGTTCGCCCAGCCACGTCTGCCAATGCAGCCACCAGGAATCGGCATGCTTGGTCGCGTTCTCCTGCCAGGCCACGGGGTCGCCTGGGCGATCGGCGCCGGTCATGAAGCGCGCCTTGGGGTTGCCCGGCGGGTTGAGGATGCTCTGGATGTGGCCGCTGTTGGACAGCACGAACTCTATCTTGCCGCCAAACAGGTGCGCCGAGCGGTAGCAGGACGGCCACGGGGTGATGTGGTCGTTGGTGCCTGCCAGGCTGTAGATGTCGCAGGTGACCTGCTTCAGGTCGATCGGCGTGCCGCACACTTCCAGTGCGTCGGGACGGATCAGCGGGTTGCTTTTGAACATCTCGATCAGGTCGCCATGGAAGGCGGCCGGCAGGCGCGTGGTGTCGTTGTTCCAGAACAGGATGTCGAACACCGGTGGCTCGTTGCCCAGCAGGTAGTTGTTGACCCAGTAGTTCCAGATCAGGTCGTTGGGGCGCATCCAGGCGAACACCTTGGCCATCTCGCTGCCTTCGAGCACGCCGGCCTGGTAGGAGTGGCGCTTGGCGGCTTCGAGGGTCTGTTCGTCGACGAACAGCGCAACCTGGGTGTCCATGGTGGTGTCCAGCACGCTGACCAGCAGGGTCAGGGCATTGACCTTCTTCTCGCCAAGGGCGGCGTAATGGCCCACCAGCGCGGTGCAGGTGATGCCGCCGGAGCAGGCGCCGAGCATGTTCAGGTCTTTGCTGCCGGTAATTGCCAGCACCGCATCGACCGCTTCCTTGAGTGCATCGATGTAGGTCGACAGGCCCCATTCACGCTGGGCCTTGGTCGGGTTGCGCCAGCTGATGATGAAGGTCTGCTGCTGGGCGCGCAGGCAGAAGCGCGCCAGGCTTTTTTCCGGGCTGAGATCGAACACGTAGAACTTGTTGATCTGCGGCGGCACCACCAGTAGCGGCCGCGCATGTACTTGTTCGGTGATGGGGCTGTATTGGATCAGCTCCAGCACGTCGTTGCGGAACACCACGGCGCCGTCGCTGGTGCCCAGGTTCTTGCCCACTTCGAAGGCGTCCATGTTCACCTGGCTGGGCATGCCGCCGTTGTTGACCACGTCCTTGGCCAGGTTGGACAGGCCATCGAGCAGGCTTTTGCCACCGGTTTCGAAGAAGCGTTTGACCGCTGCCGGGTTGGACAAGGTGTTGGTCGGCGCCATGGCCTCGGTCATCAGGTTGATGACGAACTGCCCGCGGCTGATGTCCTGGGGCGACAGGTCGCTGCTGCCGATCCACTCCTGCAGCTCATTGCGCCAGGCCAGGTAGGTTTGCAGGTAGCGGCGGTAAAGGGGGTTGTTGCTCCAGGCGGGGTCGTTGAAGCGGCGGTCGTCGCTCTCGGGTGCCAGGCTGGATTTGCCCAGCAGCACGTTCTTCAGCTCCAGGCCAAAGTGCGCCACGTGCTTGGCGCTGTGCAAGGGTTGGCGCACTGCCTGGCGCAGCACGGTACGTGCCGAGCTCAGCAGGTCCTTGCGGCGGATGCCGATGACCGGGTTCAACCCCAGGGTGTTCTCCGAGGCCTGCCGCTGCAACTCATCGTTGTTCTTGTTACTCATCTACGACGCTCCGTTGTCCAGAGACGAGTACCGGTTGCCTGTGGCGGGGTGCACAGTCCAGAGCCCGGTACTGCTACTCGGGTGACCAGTGATAAGGAACAGCGGTGCTGCTGGCCGGATGCATGGGGTGATGAGCTGCGGGGAATTCTGCGTGTGAAGACAGCCTGCTTTCGCTCGCGACCTCTACATACCGGCTTGGTCCTGATTGCCTTCAAGGCGATGCAGGGAACTTGCCAGCTCCATTGGTTACCCGACTTTCATGTAATGCGCAAGACAGCCCGTCACTGGGCTGTCTGTAGGGCATTCAAGCAGATGAGATTAGAAAATGCGCTCTAAACATTGGATGGCTTGCGCTAGAGCATGAGTTTCACCACCGATTCGGCCGGATCGCGGGACTTTCCGGCCTTATGCAACTCGTCGAGGTACTCGGCCCAGAGCTGATCCTGGCGCAGGCTTAACTGCTCAAGGTATTCCCAGGTGAACAGGCCGCTGTCATGGCCATCGTCGAAGGTCAATTTCAGTGCATATTGGCCAGCGGGTTCGAGGCCGACGAGGCCGACGTTGATCTTGCCAACTTGCAGGATAGGGTTGCCGTGGCCCTGGACCTCGGCGGAGGGGGAGTGCACGCGCAGGAATTCGGCGGGCAGGTGGTAGACCTCGTTGGGGCCGTAGGTAAGGCTGAGGGTCTTGGAGGCTTTGTGCAGATTGATGGCGGTGGGCAGACGGGCCATGGGCTGAATCTCTCGGGAGCTGATGGTGCAAGCTTCCAGCTTCGGTGCAAGAGATTCAAGTTTGATTGGGGCCGCAAAGCGGCCCCATACGGTCTTACAGGATGTAGCGCGACAGGTCTTCGTTCTGCGCCAGCTCACCCAGGTGGCTGTTCACATACCCGGCGTCGATCTGGATCGGCGTTTCGTCGTGAGTGCTGGCCAGGTCGCCGGCACTGAACGACACCTCTTCGAGCAGGCGCTCGAGCAGGGTGTGCAGGCGGCGGGCACCAATGTTTTCGGTCTTTTCGTTGACCTGGTAGGCGATCTCGGCCAGGCGCTTGATACCGTCGGTGAGGAACTCGATGTTCAGGCCTTCGGTCTTGAGCAGGGCCTGGTACTGTTCGGTCAGCGAAGCGTGCGGCTCCTGCAGGATGCGCTCGAAGTCTTGCGGGGTCAGCGCCTTGAGTTCGACACGGATCGGCAGACGGCCTTGCAGCTCAGGTACCAGGTCGCTCGGCTTGCTCAGGTGGAACGCGCCCGAGGCGATGAACAGAATGTGGTCGGTCTTGACCATGCCCAGCTTGGTGTTGACGGTGCAGCCTTCGATCAACGGCAGCAGGTCGCGCTGAACGCCCTCGCGGGATACATCGGCGCCGCCGACATTGCCGCGCTTGGCCACTTTGTCGATTTCGTCGATGAACACGATGCCATGCTGTTCAACGGCTTCCAGGGCCTTGGCCTTGAGTTCTTCTTCGTTGACCAGGCGGCCCGCTTCTTCCTCGCGGACCATTTTCAGTGCTTCTTTGACCTTGAGCTTGCGCGCCTTGCGCTTGCCCTTGCCCATGTTGGCGAACAGGCTCTGCAACTGGTTGGTCATCTCTTCCATGCCGGGCGGCGCGGCGATTTCGACGCCCACGGCATCAGCCACTTCGATTTCGATTTCCTTGTCGTCCAGCTGGCCTTCGCGCAGGCGCTTGCGGAACAGCTGGCGGGTGTTGGAATCGCTGCTGGTCTGCGCGGCTTCTTCGCTGAAGCTGGTGACCCGCGCCTGCGGCAGCAGGGCGTCGAGGATGCGGTCTTCGGCGGCGTCTTCGGCGCGGTGGCGCACGCGGATGATCTCCTGCTCGCGGAGCATCTTAAGCGCGGCATCGGCCAGATCGCGGATGATCGACTCGACATCACGGCCCACGTAGCCGACTTCGGTGAACTTGGTCGCTTCGACCTTGATGAACGGCGCGTTGGCCAGCTTGGCCAGGCGACGGGCGATTTCGGTCTTGCCGACACCGGTCGGGCCGATCATCAGGATGTTCTTCGGTGTCACCTCGGCACGCAGCTCGGCAGGCAGCTGCATGCGCCGCCAGCGGTTGCGCAGGGCGATGGCCACGGCGCGCTTGGCGTCGTCCTGGCCGATGATGTGGCGGTTGAGTTCGTGAACGATTTCGCGGGGGGTCATGGACATGATGAAAATGGTCCTCAAGCAGAATGAGTCAGCGTGGAAAAGCCCCACCACTGGGATGGGGCGCCAGAACAGCTGATCAGTCGGCCAGGTCCTGCTCCTCGATGGTCAGGTTATGGTTGGTGAACACGCAGATGTCACCGGCGATGTTCAGGGCGGTCTCGGCGATTTCGCGGGCCGAGAGGTCGGTCTTGTTCAGCAGGGCACGGGCTGCGGCCTGGGCGTAGGCGCCACCGGAACCCATGGCGATCAGGCCGTCTTCGGGTTCGACCACGTCGCCGTTGCCGGTGATGATCAGCGAGGCATCCTTGTTGGCCACGGCCAGCATGGCTTCCAGGCGGCTCAGGGAGCGGTCGGTGCGCCATTCTTTGGCCAGCTCGACGGCAGCACGGACCAGGTGGCCCTGGTGTTTCTCCAGTTGCCCTTCAAAGCGCTCGAACAGGGTGAAAGCATCGGCGGTGGCACCGGCGAAACCGGCGATGACCTGGCCGTGGTACAGGCGACGAACCTTCTTGGCGTTGCCTTTCATCACGGTGTTGCCGAGGGAAACCTGGCCGTCGCCGCCCATGACGACTTTGCCGTTACGGCGGACAGAAACGATGGTGGTCAAGGGGAGAGTCTCCACGCAGCGGGGCGAAAGTGCCTGATGCAGACTCATATGGGGGTGGGGGGAAGGATTTCAACCTTGGGGGATGAATGGCTGGGGCTGTATGCGGTCAATGTGGGAGCGGCCTTGTGTCGCGAAAGGGCCGCAACGCGGCCCCAGCAATTTTATACACAGCCCCGAAATCCTGGGGCCGCGTTGCGGCCCTTTCGCGACACAAGGCCGCTCCCACAGGGCTGTGCAAGCTGCTTGCTCCCTGGTCAGGCCTCGTGGCAGACGTGCCCATCGACCAAGGTGTAACGCACCGCCCCAGGCAGGCAGTGGCCGATGAACGGGCAGTTTTCGCCACGGGAAAGCCACTGCTCGCCGGCGACGGTCGAGGCTTTCGGGTCGAACAGCACCAGGTCCGCCGCGCCACCGACCTTCAGCTCACCCGCCGGCAGGCGCATGGCGGCAGCCGGGCCGCTGGTCAGGCGCGCCAGCAAGGTCGGCAGATCGACCAGGCCGTCCTCGACCAGGGTCATGGCCAGTGGCAGCAGCACTTCGACGCTGCTGATGCCAGGCTCGGTGGCACCGAACGGGGCCAACTTGGCATCGCGCTCATGCGGCTGGTGGTGGCTGGAAATCGCCTGGATCACACCCGACTTGACTGCCGCGCGCAGGCCGTCGCGGTCGGCGGCGGTACGCAGCGGCGGCTGCACGTGGTACAGGCTGGAAAACTCGCGCAGCGACTCGTCGGTGAGAATCAGCTGATACAGCGCCACGTCGGCGGTCACCGGCAGGCCCAGTTCCTGGGCTTGGGCGATCAGCCGCGCGCCGCGGGCGCTGGTGATCTGGGTGAAGTGCGCGCGCACGCCAGACTGTTCGACCAGCAGCAGATTGCGCGCCAGGGCCACGGTCTCGGCGGTTTCGGGGATGCCCGGCAGGCCGAGGAAGCTGGCCATGGCGCCTTCATGGGCCAGGCCACCCTGGGCCAGGTCGCGGTCCTGGGAGTGGAACACCACGGTCAGGTCGAAGGTGGCGGCGTACTCCAGGGCGCGGGCCAGGGTGCGGTTGTTGGGGATTTGCTTGAGGCCGTTGCCGAAGGCCACGCAACCGGTGTCGCGCAGGGCTACCAGCTCGGCCAGTTGCTCGCCTTCCAGGCCCTTGGTCAGGGCGCCGATCGGGTAGACCTTGCTGTTGCCGGCTTCGCGGGCGCGGTCGAGAATCAGCTCGGCCACCGCCGAGGTATCCAGTACCGGTTTGGTCTGCGGCGGGCAGCACAGGCTGGTCACACCACCGGCCACGGCGGCGCGGGTTTCGCTGGCGATGTTGCCTTTGCGGCTGTAGCCCGGCTCGCGCAGGGCCACGTCGAGGTCGACCAGGCCAGGCGCTGCGATCAGGCCGTCGGCCTGGATCGTGCGGTTGGCGCTGAAGCCGGCCGGTGCCGCGCCGATCGCAGCGATGCGGCCGCCGTCCAGGTGCAGGTCGGTGATCTGGTCCAGGCCGCTCTTGGGGTCGATGACCCGGGCGCCAAGAATACTGATGCTCACAGGGCGTTCTCCTGGTCGAGTTGGCGTTGCGCGTTTTGCCCGCTCATGGCCATGGACAGCACGGCCATGCGCACGGCAATGCCGTACGTCACCTGGTTGAGAATCACCGAGTGCTTGCCGTCGGCCACGGCCGATTCGATCTCCACGCCGCGGTTGATCGGGCCAGGGTGCATGACAATGGCATCGGGCTTGGCACCGGCCAGGCGCGCGGTGGTCAGGCCGAACAGGCGGTAGAACTCGCCCTCGCTGGGCAGCAGGCCGCCGGCCATGCGTTCACGCTGCAGGCGCAGCATGATCACCACGTCGACATCTTTCAGGCCTTCGGCGAGGTCGGTGTAGACCTTCACGCCGTATTGCTCGATACCGATCGGGATCAGGGTTTTCGGGCCGATCACGCGGATGTCCGGGCAGCCCAGCGCCTTGAGCGCGAGCATGTCGGAGCGGGCCACGCGCGAATGCAGGATATCGCCGACGATGGCCACAGACAGGTTTTCGAAGCTGCCTTTGTGCCGACGGATGGTCAGCATGTCGAGCATGCCCTGGGTCGGGTGCGCATGGCGGCCATCGCCACCGTTGATCACGGCCACATCGGGGCACACGTGCTCGGCGATGAAGTGCGCGGCGCCCGAATCGGAGTGGCGCACGACGAACATGTCGGCAGCCATGGCTTCCAGGTTGCGCAAGGTGTCGAACAGGGTTTCGCCTTTGCTGGTCGAGGAGGTCGACACGTTGAGGCTGATCACGTCGGCAGACAGGCGCTGCGCGGCCAGTTCGAAGGTGGTGCGGGTACGGGTGGAGTTCTCGAAGAACACGTTGCACACGGTCTTGCCGCGCAGCAACGGGACTTTTTTAACGGCCCGGGCACCGACTTCCAGGAAGGAGTCGGCGGTGTCGAGGATCTCGGTCAGCAGTTCGCGGGGCAAACCGTCGAGCGAGAGAAAGTGGCGCAGCTGGCCCTGATCATTGAGCTGCAGCGGGCGCTTGGCGTCGATTGGCGTCATCGCGGGGGACTCTTAAAGGGCGGAAGCGGAGGCGAGGTCCTGGCGCTCGAGGGCGAGCGGTGCGGGTCCGGTCAATTTTACCCGTTCATGGGCTGCCAGCGACAGGGTGGCACCGAGCACATTGGGACGAATCGGCAGTTCGCCGGCATCCAGGTCGAGCAGGCAGACCAAGGTGACACTGGCCGGGCGGCCATAATCGAACAGTTCGTTGAGCGCGGCGCGAATGGTGCGGCCGCTCATCAGGACGTCGTCGATCAGCACCAGGTGCTGGCCTTCGATTTCGAAGGGTAGCTCGGACGGGCGCACCTGCGGGTGCAGGCCGTTCTGGCTGAAGTCATCGCGGTAGAACGACACGTCCAGGGTGCCCATGGGGCTGGTATCGCCCATTTCTTCCTGCAGCGCCTGGGCGACCCAGACGCCGCCCGTGCGGATGCCGATGAAGCGCGGCTCGGTGATAGCACGGCGGGCCAGGTGGGCGCGAAGGTCGACAGCCATCTGCCGGATCAGATCGGCGGGATTGGGTAGGCTCATTGCGTGCTCCTCGGGGGCCGCCGGCATTGCCCGGCGGCAAAGATGATCAGGTATTGGCCTCCAGCCAGCCTTGCAGCAGCAGGGCGGCGGCAATGGCGTCGACCGGGTTGTCGCGGTAGCTGCCGCGCTGGCCACCCCGGGTCAGGCGTTCGCCCTTGGCCTCGAAGGTGGTCAGGCGTTCGTCGTGGGTGTGCACGGGCAGGTTGAAGCGGCCGTTCAGGCGCCGGGCGAACTTCTCGGCGCGGGCGCTCATTTCGCTGGGCGTGCCGTCCATGTTCAACGGCAGGCCGACGACGATGGCGTCGGGCTTCCATTCGGCGACCAGTTTTTCCACCTGGGCCCAGTCCGGCACGCCGTTTTGCGCTTTCAGGGTGCACAGCTCGCGAGCCTGGCCAGTAATGACCTGGCCAACCGCCACGCCGATCTGTTTAGTGCCGTAGTCGAAGCCCAGCAGCAAGCGTAGTTCGGCCATCAGGCGTGGCCCGCCTGGCTGGTCAGCAGGCTGAGGTTGATGCCCAGGCTGGCGGCCGCAGCGTTCAGGCGCTGGTCGCTGGCAAGGCCGAAGATGATCTCGGGGTCGAACGGGCAGTTGAGCCAGGCGTTATCGGCCAGCTCCGCTTCCAGCTGGCCAGCTTCCCAGCCGGCGTAGCCCAGGGTGATCAGGCTGTTTTGCGGCCCGACGCCTTCGGCGATGGCAAACAGCACGTCCTGCGAGGTGGATAGCGACAGGCCCTGCAGCTCGATGGTGGCCTGGTAGGTGCACTCGCTGGAGTGCAGCACGAAACCGCGATCGGTCTGCACCGGGCCACCCTGGTAGATCGGCACGTGCAAGGTGCTGGCCGGGGGTTCATCGTCCGGGCGCAACTGTTCGAGGATATCGGCCAGGCTGAGCTCCTGCGGTCGGTTGACCACCAGGCCCATGGCGCCATTGGCATTGTGCTCGACGATGTACGTGAGGGTCTGGGCAAAGTTCGGATCGGCCATGTGCGGCATGGCGATCAGGAACTGATGCTTGAGGTAGCTCGGGGCGAGGGTTTTCATGGGGGATAGTGTGGCGCCAGGTGACGAGGCTGACAAGGTGGTTTGTGTGTCGCCTGTGCCGGCCCTTTCGCGGGGCGAGCCCGCTCCCACAATGATCACCACAAGTCTGAAAACTGTGAAGGACCTGTGGGTGCGGGCTTGCCCGCGAAGAGGCCAGTACAGCCAGCAAATCAGTTACTCGACAACCGGTCCCCACGGGCAAATCGCCAAGTGCGGATGATCTCCAACCGGTCGAATTCCGCCAGGTCGCCGGTAAACGGCGCAAACGGCGCCGCCAGCCTGACGATGCGTTGCGCCGCCTGGTCCAGCACCGCTTGCCCGGACGACTCCAGCACCAGTACCTCGTACAGCGAACCATCGCGGTTGATCGACACCATCATGCGCAGGTTGCCGTAGATTTGCTGGCGCCGCGCTTCGTCTGGGTAATTGAGGTTACCCACCCGCTCGACCTTCTTGCGCCACTCCTCCTTGTACCAGGCGCCCTTGTCGCGCATGGTCGAGGCCGCGTTGAGGCGGTGGATGCGTGGGCGCTTGGCATACAGCTGCTGTTCGTTGGACAGCTCGGCCTCAAGGCTGGCGATCTGGCTGGACAGTTGCGAGCTGTCGAAGTCAGGCGTCGGTGTTGCCGGCTTGGGCTGCGCCTTGCTTTCCTTGGGTTTGGGTTCGACTTTTTGTGGTTTGGCGGCCTTGGTCACCACCGCCGACTTCTCGGGGGTGGGCGGCGGCGCGACGTCGGGCCTGGCCGCAGGTGGCGGTGTGACCTTGTTGATCTTGCTGTCCTGGAAGGGGGCGACCTCGGTGGTCTTGGGCACCGCCTTTTTTTCCAGGGTGCCGCTGCCTTGCTGGTTGTCCTGAGCCTGGAAATCGGCCTTCTCGGGCGCTTTCTCGCTTTTGAAGGTGGCCAGGGTGATGTCCATGGTGTGGCGGATTTCAGCAGGCTTGGCCACGGTAAAACCAACGCCAAGGATCAGCACCAGGTGCACCAGGGCAGCCAGAAACAGGGTAAAGCCGAGCCGATCCACCGGGCGAACGCGGGGTGGCAGCAGGTCGGAGGGGATGTCAGCGGGCAGCGTCATCAGGTATCCAGCAACCGCGGGGCGGGGCAGCAGGCCAAGTAAAAAGGACCTGCATCATACCCCACTCTGCGATTATGCCGCGCGTTGCCGGTCAGCGGGCCTTCAGCTGGCGATCAATGGCGTCCATCAATTGCCCACCGATGTTGGTGTTGAACGCGTTGTCGATCTCGCGGATGCAGGTCGGGCTGGTGACGTTGATTTCGGTGAGATGCTCGCCAATCACGTCCAAACCCACGAACAGCAGGCCTTTTGCGCGCAGGGTCGGGCCGACCTGGGCCGCGATCCAGCGGTCACGCTCGGTCAGCGGGCGGGCTTCGCCACGGCCACCGGCGGCCAGGTTGCCGCGGGTTTCGCCACTGGCCGGGATGCGCGCCAGGCAGTAAGGCACCGGCTCGCCGTCGATCATCAGGATGCGCTTGTCGCCGTCCTTGATCGCCGGCAGGTAGGCCTGCGCCATGATCTGTTGAGCACCCAGCGCGGTCAGGGTTTCGAGGATCACCGACAGGTTGGGGTCGCCGACCCGGTGGCGGAAGATCGAGGTGCCGCCCATGCCGTCCAGCGGCTTGAGGATCACGTCGCCATGCTGGGCGGCGAACTCGCGAATGATGTCTGGGCGGCGGCTGACCAGGGTCGGCGGCGTGCACTGCGGGAACAGCGTGGCGAACAGTTTTTCGTTGCAGTCGCGCAGGCTTTGCGGGCGGTTGACCACCAGCACGCCCTCGGCCTCGGCCTGCTCCAGCAGGTAGGTGCTGTAGACGAACTCCATGTCGAACGGCGGGTCCTTGCGCATCAGGATCACGTCCAGCTCGGCCAGGGGGCTGTCCTGCTCGTCGCCCAGCTCGAACCAGCGTGCCGGGTCGGCGAATACTTTCAGCGGGCGCATCCGCGCACGCGCCTTGCCTTCGCCTTGGTACAGGTCGCGCTGTTCCATGTAGAACAGGCTCCAGCCGCGGGCCTGGGCGGCCAGCAGCATGGCCAGCGAACTGTCCTTCTTGTAGGAGATGGACGCGATGGGGTCCATGACAATGCCGAGGCGAACGCTCATGGGGTGGTTCCTCTTGGCGGCGCGCAGCCGCGATGGATCGAAAGAAAAGTGGCTCAGGGTGGCGCCGGGAGCGCCGATGGTCAAGGGGCGCAGCAGATGGAATGGCCACCCGGAGTGTGCTAAAAATGCGAGGCACAATGCTGCGCAAACCTGTAGCGGCCTTGTGTCGCGAAAGGGTCGCAACGCGGCCCCAGCAATTCTGGCCTGAGCAGCGACGGTAGCCCTAGTGATGGAACAACCCCTGAAGGTGATGGTGATCGACGACTCACGCACGATCCGCCGTACCGCGCAGATGTTGCTCGGCGAAGCGGGTTGCGAGGTGATTACCGCCAGCGATGGCTTCGATGCCCTGTCCAAGATCGTCGACCACCAGCCCCAGATCATCTTCGTCGATGTGCTGATGCCGCGCCTGGACGGCTACCAGACGTGCGCCGTGATCAAGCACAACAGCGCTTTCAAGGACATACCGGTCATACTCCTGTCCTCGCGCGACGGCCTGTTCGACAAGGCCCGCGGGCGGGTGGTGGGCTCCGACCAGTTCCTCACCAAGCCGTTCAGCAAGGAAGAACTGCTCGATGCGATCAGGGCCCATGTGCCCGGTTTTGCCGAACACCAACAACACGCACCCTGACCGCGTCCGCCATGGCGCGGTCTTTCTTTCCTGATGGGGAAACAGCATGGCCCGAGTTCTGATTGTCGACGACTCGCCGACAGAGATGTACAGATTGACCGAATGGCTGGAAAAGCACGGTTACCAAGTGCTCAAGGCCAACAACGGTGGCGATGGCGTGGCGCTGGCCCGTCAGGAAAAACCCGACGCGGTGTTGATGGACATCGTCATGCCCGGCATGAATGGCTTCCAGGCCACCCGTCAACTAAGCAAGGACAAAGAAACCAGTGCCATACCGGTGATCGTGGTCACCACCAAGGACCAGGAAACCGACCGTGTCTGGGCCACGCGCCAGGGCGCCCGCGACTTCCTGACCAAGCCGGTCGAAGAAGACGCGCTGATCGCCAAGCTCAAAGAAGTGCTGGGGGCTTGACCACCCGCCCCCAGGGCGCGTCGTTGACCGCCTTTGAGTTGCTGCTGGACATCGACCGGCGCTGCCGCCTGCTGGTGGCGGACCAGCCGCTGCAGGACACCCGCCTGCAACAGTGGAGCGGGATCGGTTTTCGCATCGCCGGGCAATGGTTCGTCGCGCCCATGGGCGAAGTCGCCGAAGTGCTGCGCGAACCCCGCAGCAGCCGTGTTCCTGGGGTGCAGCCCTGGGTCTGTGGGGTCGCCAACCTGCGCGGGCGGTTGCTGCCGGTGATGGACCTGAGCAGCTTCTTCGGGCTCGGCCCGGCAGCCCCCGGCAAGCAGCGACGGGTGCTGGTGCTGGACCATGAGGACCTGTTCGTCGGCCTGTTGGTGGACGAGGTACTGGGGCTGCAGCACTTTGCCCTGAGCAGCCTGGAACTGTCACCGCCGCAGCCCCTGATCCGCGCTGCTGCACGCTTCGTGCAGGGGCATTTCCCGCGTGAACGCAATTGGGCGATTTTCAGCCCCTTCGCCCTGGCCCAGGCGCCGGGCTTTCTCGATGTGGCGTTATAGGACCTGCGAACGTGAACAACCCCGCCACCAGTGCTACCGCAACGCCCATGGCTCCGCGCACGCGCAGCATCGCGCAGATCACTGTGCTGTTTCTGGTGCTGATTCTGTCGATCATTTTGCTGTTCGCCAATTTCGCCTACCTGAGCACCCAGTCCAACTACGACAAACAGTACATCGGCCATGCTGGCGAGCTTCGCGTGCTGTCCCAGCGCATCGCCAAGAACGCCACCGAGGCCGCGGCAGGCAAGGCCTTGGCGTTCAAGTTGCTGTCGGATGCGCGCAACGATTTCGAACGGCGCTGGAGCTACCTGCGCGAAGGTGACAAATCCACCGGCCTGCCCGCGGCGCCGGCCACGATGCGCGATGAAATGGAAGCGGTCCGCCAAGACTGGGAGAACCTGCGCAAGAACACCGATACCATCCTTGCCAGCGAACAGACGGTGCTGTCCCTGCATCAGGTGGCCGCGACCCTGGCCGAGACCGTGCCGCAACTGCAGGTCGAATACGAAAAAGTGGTCGAGATCCTGCTGCAGAGCGGCGCCCCGGCCAACCAGGTGGTGGTGGCCCAGCGTCAGCTGTTGTTGGCCGAACGTATCCTCGGTTCGGTCAATACGGTGCTGGCCGGTGACGACACCGCCGCCCAGGCGGCCGATGCCTTTGGCCGCGATGCCGGGCGTTTTGGCCAGGTGCTCGAGGGCATGCTCGACGGCAATCCGACGATCCAGGTCACCCGTGTCGAGGACGCCGATGCCCGGGCGCGGCTGGCCGAAATCGCCGAGCTGTTCCAGTTCGTGGCAGGCTCGGTGGACGAAATCCTCGAAACCTCACCTGAACTGTTCCGCGTACGGGAAGCGGCGGGCAACATCTTCAGCCTGTCGCAGACCCTGCTCGACGAGGCCTCGCACCTGGCCAACGGGTTTGAGAACCTGGCCGGCGGGCGCACCCTCGATACCGTCGGTGGCTATGCCTTGGGCCTGCTGGCGCTGGCGTCGATCATTCTCATCGGCCTGGTCATGGTGCGCACCACCAACCGGCAACTGCGCGAGACGGCGGAAAAGAACGAACGCAACCAGCAGGCGATCATGCGCCTGCTCGACGAAATCGAAGAGCTGGCCGATGGCGACCTGACCGTGACCGTGTCGGTCACCGAGGACTTCACTGGTGCCATCGCCGACTCGATCAACTATTCCGTCGATCAACTGCGCGATCTGGTTGGCACCATCAACCACAGCGCCGTGCAGGTGGCGGCTGCCGTACAGGACACGCAGAACACTGCCCGCCAGTTGGCCAAGGCGTCCGAGCACCAGGCCGCGCAGATCAGCGAGGCGTCCGAGGCGGTGGGCGACATGGTCGAATCGATCGACCGGGTTTCGGCGCATGCGTATGAGTCGGCCAAGGTGGCCGAGCGCTCGGTGGCGATTGCCAACAAGGGCAACGAGGTGGTGCACAACACCATCAACGGCATGGACAACATTCGCGAGCAGATCCAGGACACCGCCAAGCGGATCAAGCGCCTGGGCGAGTCTTCCCAGGAGATCGGCGACATCGTCAGTTTGATCGACGACATTGCCGACCAGACCAACATCCTCGCCCTGAACGCGGCGATCCAGGCCTCGCTGGCCGGTGAAGCCGGGCGTGGTTTTGCGGTAGTGGCCGACGAGGTGCAGCGCCTGGCCGAACGTTCGTCGTCGGCCACGCGGCAGATCGAGGCGCTGGTGCGGACCATTCAGGCCGATACCAACGAGGCGGTGATTTCCATGGAGCAGACCACCGCCGAAGTGGTGCGCGGCGCGCGCCTGGCCCAGGATGCCGGGGTGGCGCTGGCGGAAATCGAAGGGGTGTCGCAGACCTTGGCCGAGCTGATCCACAGTATTTCTGACGCGGCCCAGCTGCAGACGTCTTCTGCCGGGCAGATTTCCCACACCATGGCGGTCATCCAGCAGATCACCGCGCAGACGTCTGCCGGCTCCGGCGCCACCGCCGACAGTATCCACCACTTGGCACGCATGGCCAGCGAGATGCGCCGGTCTGTTTCTGGTTTCACCCTGCCGGCACCCGCCGAGCCGCGCTGAGGAGTGCCCATGGCTGTTGCCGCTGTAAGTCCCGAACGCCACGAAACGGTGGCGCTGGCCTGGACCAAGGCCGCCATCCTCGATTGCCTGGGCCAGGCGCGACAGGCCCTGGAGCGCTTTGCTGGCGAACCGGGCGAGCTCTCCATGCTGGCGTTCGTGGTCGACAACCTGCACCAGGTGCACGGTTGCCTGCGCATGCTCGAATTGCGCGGGGCGACGCACCTGGCGGAAGAACTGGAGCTGTTCGCCAGGGCCTTGGCCGAGGGCCAGGTCAGCCCCCGGGGTGACTGCTTGGGGGCTTTGTTCCGGGGCCTGGAGCAACTGCCCTCCTACCTGGAGCGGCTGCGCGGCGCGCGCCACGACCTGCCGTTGGTGATGCTGCCGTTGCTCAACCAGCTTCGCGCCTGCCGAGGCGTGGAACCCTTGGCCCAGGCCAGCCTCATCAGTGGCACTGCCCAGCGCTTTGCCGGCTCCGATGACCTGGCCAACCTTGACCTGTCGCTGGGCAACTGGCGGGAGCAGATGCAGGCCGGGCCCGGCCGTGACGCCTTGCGGTCGGTGGTGAGCGCGCTGTGCGACGACCTGATGCGCATCAAGGAACGCCTGGACCAGTTCGTGCGCGGCGATCGCCAGCACAGTGAACAGTCGGAAGCCTTGCTCGCACCCTTGCGCCATGTCGCCGATACCCTGGCGGTACTCGGCTTCCAGCAGCCTCGGCGGGTGATCATCGATCAAGTGCTGGCGCTGCAGGCCTTGGCCCCCGGCGCAGGCTCGGTGGATGACGCGGTGTTGATGGATGTGGCGGGCGCGCTGTTGTACGTGGAGGCGACCCTCAATGGCATGGTCGGCCCGTTGGAAGAAAACGGGCAGGGCGGCCTGCCCGGCTCGGACCTGGCCGAGATCCGCCAGTTGGTGCTGAGCGAGTCGCTGGCGGTCTTGCAGCAGGCCAAGGACTTGATCGGTGATTGCCTGGAATCCGACTGGCCCCGGCAACGCCTGCAACCGTTGCCGGGGCTGCTGCAGCAAGTGCGCGGGGCGTTGGCGATGTTGATGCTGGCGGGCCCTGCCGATGTGTTTGCCGGGTGCGCGAGCTACGTGCAGCGCTGGTTGCAGCACCTGGATGTCGAGCCACCGGCCGATGAGCTGGCACACCTGGCCGACGCCCTGAGCGCCGCCGAGTGCTACCTGCAATGGCGGGTGGCCGACCCGCTGGCCGATGGCCAGCCCTTCATCCACATGGCGCGTACCAGCCTGGCGGCGCTGGGGGTGGCGTGCGTGGTCAGCGAAACCGGCGTTGGCCTGGAAGGCAACGGCGATGGCATCGACGACGAGCTGCGCGAAGTGTTCCTCGACGAGGCCGGTGAGCTGCTGCCGGAAATCGAACGCCACTGGTTGCGCTGGCGCGCCGACAACCAGCAGCGCGATGCCTTGCTCGAGGTACGCCGCGCGCTGCATACGCTCAAGGGCAGTGGCCGGATGGTTTATGCCGAGGCGGTGGCCGAACTGGCCTGGGGCGCCGAGCACCTGCTCAACCGGATGCTCGAAGGCCGTATCGTGCTCACCCCGGAAGGCGTGGTGGCCTTGCAGCAAGTGTTTGTGCACCTGCCTGACCTGTTGGCCGACTTCGCCGCCGGGCAGCTGCCGCAACTGACCGAAATCGAGCAACTGTCCGGGCATCTGCATGCCCTGGCCGAAAACGATGCGCCGCCCGCCGCTGACATCGATGGCCTCGACCCGCAATTGCTGGACATCTTCCGCAGCGAGGCACACGGCCACCTGGCCAGCCTCGAGGCATTTCTGCAGAGCGCCGACGGCCCCGACACGCCCGTCAGCGATAGCCTGCAACGCGCCCTGCACACGCTCAAGGGCAGCGCTGCCATGGCCGGCGTAATGCCGGTCGCCGAGCTTGCCACTGCCTTCGACCGCCTGGCGCGTGAGTACAAGGGCCATCAGTTGCCCCTGCAAGTGGCCGAAATCGAATGGCTGGAGGCCGGGCGTTCACTGTTCCACCTGGGCCTTGCGCAACTGGACAGCACACCACTGGCGGCCATCCCGGGTGCCGCCGAGTTGATCGAGCAGGTCGGCCAGGCGGTGGATGTGCGCCTGGCCAACCTGCATGACGACCCCCATCATGCACACCGCAGCAAGCGCGACCCGCAACTGACCGCCAGTTTCCTGGCCCAGGCCATGGACATTCTGCTCGACGCCGAGTCATTGCTGTCGCGCTGGCAGGAGCAGCCGGGCCAACGCCAGGCGCTGGAGACCCTGCTCGATGAACTGACCAGCCTCGGCCATGCTGCGCATCTGGCCGACCTGTGGCAGATGGACGACGTCTGCGAGGCCCTGCTCGACGTCTATGGCGCCGTGGAAGAGGGCAGCCTGGCGGCCGACCCACGCTTTTTCGCCACGGCGCAGGCAGGCCATGAAGCGCTGCTCGACATGCTCGACGAGGTAGCCGCAGGCCAGGAAATTTCGCCCAGACCTGCGCTGATCGACAGTTTGCGCAACCTGCTGGCACAGGCCTTGGCACCCGATGCCACGGGCCTTGTGGGCATCGATACGGTCACGCCGCTGCATCCGGACATGGACCTTGGTCTGGGGCTGTCGCGCAACCTGTTGCTGCCACCTGCGGGCGAGTTGCCGGCCGAGGAACCTGAGAGCCCAGGCGACAAGGAACTGCTGGAAGTCTTCCTGGAAGAAAGCTCGGACATTGTCGAGAGCGCCGCCGCCGCCCTGGCACGCTGGCAGGCTGACCCGCGCAACAGCGTCGAGGTGGAAAACCTGCTGCGCGACCTGCACACCCTCAAAGGGGGCGCGCGCATGGTCGAGATTGCCGCCATTGGCGATCTGGCCCACGAACTGGAATTTCTATACGAACTGCTCGCCGCAGGCCGCCTGCCGCCGAGCCCGCCGCTGTTTGCGCTGTTGCAGAATTGCCACGACCGCCTGGCGCATATGCTCGATGCCGTGCGCCTGGGGCAGCCCCTGCATGCTGCCACGGCACTGATCGACTACATCCGCAACTTCAGCAGTGCTGCGCTGACCGACAGTGCGGCGGGCCAGGGGCCGCTGGAGGCAGCGGCGCTTGAGGCGCCTACTGCGGCTCCGGAGCGGGTGCCGGGCGACATGGTCAAGGTCGATGCCGAGCTGCTCGACGACCTGGGCAACCTGGCCGGTGAGCACTCGGTCATCCGTGGCCGCATCGAGCAGCAGGTCAACGATGCCCAGTTCACCCTCAACGAAATGGAAACCACCCTGGAGCGCATGCGCGACCAGCTGCTGCGCCTGGATGTCGAGACCCAGGGGCGGATCTCCAGCCGGCAGGCATTCGAGGGTGACGCTTACGACGATTTCGACCCGCTGGAAATGGACCGCCACTCGCAGTTGCAGCAGTTGTCGCGGGCGCTGTTCGAGTCGGCATCCGACCTGCTCGACCTGAAGGAGACCTTGGCTCAGCGGGCGCAGGAGGCCTATAGCCTGTTACAGCAGCAAGCGCGGGTGAACAGCCAGTTGCAGGAGGGCCTGACCGCGACCCTGATGGTGCCGTTCGAACGGCTGGTACCGCGCTTGCAACGGGTGGTGCGACAGGTTGCCAGCGAGCTGGGCAAGCAGGTCGAGCTGGTGGTTGGCAACGCCGAGGGTGAGCTGGACCGCAGCGTGCTCGAACGCATGGTGGCGCCACTGGAGCACATGCTGCGCAACGCCGTCGACCATGGCCTGGAAAGCCGCGAAGCGCGCCTGGCTGCGGGCAAGCCCGAACACGGCACGATTCACCTGAACCTGCTGCACGAGGGCGCCGACATTGTCATCGAGATGACTGACGATGGTGCCGGCGTGCCGCTGGAGGCCGTGCGGCGCAAGGCGATCAAGCGCGGCCTGCTGGACCCGCAAGCGCAGTTGAGCGATCACGAGGTCTTGCAGTTCATTTTGCGCCCCGGTTTCTCCACCGCCGAGAAGATCACTCAGATCTCCGGGCGAGGTCTGGGCATGGACGTGGTGCACGAAGAGGTCAAGCAGTTGGGCGGCTCGATGACCATCGAGTCGGCCCAGGGCAAAGGTGCGCGCTTTTTGATCCGCCTGCCGTTCACCGTGTCGATCAACCGCGCGTTGATGGTGCACATGGGCGAGGATCAATACGCGATCCCGCTCAATACCATCGAAGGCATTGTCCGCGTGCCGCCTGCAGAACTGGCCGCCTGCTACCAACTGGATGCACCTCGTTATGTCTACGCGGGCCACGTGTACGACTTGCGCTACCTGGGTGAACTGCTGCAAGGCCTGCCACGGCCCAGCCTGCTGGGTCAGAGCGTACCGCTGCCGGTGCTGCTGGTGCATTCCCAGGAGCAGTCGTTCGCCATTCAGGCCGATAGCCTGTCGCCCAGCCGCGAGATCGTGGTGAAGAGCCTGGGGCCACAATTTGCCGCCGTCGCCGGGCTGTCTGGGGCGACCTTGCTGGGGGATGGCCGGGTGGTGCTGATTCTCGACCTGCTTGGCCAGTTGCGAGGCCAGCAAAGGCGCCTGGCGCGCCTGCCGGGAGGGGGCGACGCGCAGCGCCAGCTGTTCGGCCCGTCGCCGCGACGGTCACTGCTGGTCATGGTGGTGGACGACTCGGTGACCGTGCGCAAGGTCACCACCCGGCTGCTGGAGCGACACGGCATGAGCGTGCTGACGGCCAAGGACGGGGTCGATGCCATGGCGCAGCTGGAAGAACATCGCCCCGATGTATTGCTGCTGGACATCGAGATGCCACGCATGGACGGTTTCGAGGTGGCCACGCGCATACGCCGTGACGAGCGCCTGAAGGGCCTGCCGATCATCATGATTACCTCCCGCACCGGGCAGAAGCACCGTGATCGTGCGATGGCCATCGGTGTCAACGAGTACCTGGGCAAGCCTTATCAGGAGTCCGTCCTGCTGCAGAGCATCGCCCACTGGAGCCAGGCCCATGCTTGAACTGATCGCAGGCCAACGCAGCAGCCTGACTGGCTTGCTACTGCCGATGGGTGACCGCACCCTGGTGCTGCCCAATGTTGCCGTGGCTGAGCTTATTGGCCAGCGCAACCTGGTGTGTCAGCCTGGCGAGCCAGCCTGGCACCTGGGCTGGATCGACTGGCGTAAGCAGCATTTGCCGCTGATCGGTTTCGAGGCTGCCTGTGGAGGTGAGACGCCGTGTGGCGAACGGGCGCGTATCGTGGTGCTGAACGCGCTAGGCGACACCGGGCTGCGTTACCTGGCGGTGCTGCTGCAGGACATTCCGCGTTCATGCAAGCTCGACAGCCAGCTCAATTATGTGGATGTGGCGCTGGGCAGCCTGGAACTTGCGGCGGTGCAAGTGGGCGAGCAGGTGGCGCGGGTGCCGGACCTGGTGGCATTGGAACGGCTGGTGCGTGACGCGGATCTGCAACCTGATTCTGGATAATAGGGTGTTTGCTGTGGCCTCTTCGCGGGGCAAGCCCGCTCCCACAGGGACCGAATAATGTGGGGCAGAAGCTGTACCTGTGGGAGCGGGCTCGCCCCGCGAAGAGGCCCGAACTGACTGTCTCAGGAACCCAGCCCATAGCAGGAGGTCTGTGTTTGCATGTATTACGGTGAACGCTTCAACGCCTGGACCCACCTGATCGGTGCCATTCTGGCCTGCATCGGTGCCATCTGGCTGATCGTCGTCGCGGGCTTGCAGGGCGACCCCTGGAAGATCGTGAGTTTCTCCATCTATGGCGGCACGCTGCTGCTGCTCTACAGTATCTCGACCCTCTACCACAGCACACGCGGGCGGGCGAAGGTGATCATGCGCAAGCTCGATCACCTGTCGATCTACCTGCTGATTGCCGGCAGCTACACCCCATTCTGCCTGGTCAGCCTGCGCGGGCCCTGGGGCTGGAGCCTGTTCGGGGTGGTCTGGGGGCTGGCGGTGATCGGCATGCTGCAGGAGATCAAGCCGCGCTCCGAGGCGCGGATCCTGTCGATCATCATCTATGCGGTGATGGGCTGGATCGTCCTGGTGGCGGTCAAGCCGCTGCTGCACAGCCTGGGCACCGCCGGCTTCGCCTGGTTGGCGGCCGGCGGGGTGTTCTACACCGTGGGCATCATCTTCTTCGCTTTCGACAGCCGTTTCCGCCACTGGCATGGCATCTGGCACCTGTTCGTGATTGCCGGCAGCCTGATGCACTTCGTGGCGGTGTCGCTGTACGTGCGTTAGTTTTTACGAGAAATCGCCCCACAGCTGCTGTGCCACCGAAAGCGCAACGACCGGCGCCGTCTCGGTGCGCAGCACGCGCGGGCCAAGGCGGGCGGCGTGGAAGCCGGCAGCTTTGGCCTGCTCGACCTCAGCATCGCTCAGGCCGCCTTCGGGGCCGATGAGGAAGGCTAGGCGGGCCGGCTTGTCATGGCTGGTCAGCGGCTCGGCGACTGGGTGTAGCACCAGCTTGAGGTCCGCATCGCTGCCCTTGATCCAATCGGCCAGGGTGACTGGCGGGTGGATCACCGGCAAGCTGGAGCGGCCGCACTGTTCGCAGGCGCTGATCGCCACCTGGCGCCAGTGCGCCAAACGTTTGTCGGCGCGCTCATCCTTCAAGCGCACTTCGCAGCGCTCGCTGACGATCGGGGTAATCTCGTTGGCGCCCAGTTCGGTGGCCTTCTGGATCGCCCAGTCCATGCGCTCGCCGCGCGAAAGGCCTTGGCCCAGGTGGATGTGCAAGGGCGATTCGGCTTGACCGGCCAGGGCCTGATCGAGGCTGACGCGCACGGTTTTCTTGCCCACTTCGAGCAACTGGCCGAGGTATTCCTGGCCGCTGCCGTCGAACAGCTGCACGGCGTCACCGGGGGCCATGCGCAATACGCGGCCGATGTAGTGGGCCTGGGCTTCGGGCAGGTCGTGCTCGCCGATGCTCAGGGGGGCGTCGATGAAGAAGCGGGACAGTCTCATGGGTAAGGCTCTAATTGATGGGGTGCTTCCGGTGGACTAGGGGCTGCTTTGCAGCCCTTTCGCGACACCAGGCCGCTCCCACAATTAAACGGCGTGCGCTGTGCCATTGTGGGAGCGGCCTTGTGCCGCGATCGAGGGCAAAGCCCTCGCAGCGATGTCAGCCTGGGTCGCGGAAATCGGGGTGGAAATTGGCCGGCACGGCGACGCTGATGCTTTCTCGAGTCGCGATATCAATGCCTTCCGTGGCCACTTCGGCGAGGAAGTCGATCTGTTCCGGGGTAATCACGTAGGGCGGCAGGAAGTACACCACACTGCCCAGCGGGCGCAGCAGGGCGCCGCGGGTCAGGGCGTGCTCGAACACTTTCAGGCCACGGCGTTCTTGCCACGGATAGGCAACCTTGCCGGCTTTGTCCTGGACCATCTCGATCGCCAGGGCCATGCCGGTCTGGCGGATTTCTGCGACATGGGCATGGTCGGCCAGGTGCGCGGTGGCGCTGGCCATGCGCGCAGATAACGCCTTGTTGGCCTCGATCACGTTGTCTTGCTCGAAGATGTCGAGGGTCGCCAGGGCCGCCGCACAGGCCAGCGGGTTGCCGGTGTAGCTGTGCGAGTGGAGGAACGCGCGCAGGGTCGGGTAGTCGTCGTAGAACGCCTGGTACACCGTGTCGGTGGTCAGGCAGGCGGCCAGCGGCAGGTAACCGCCGGTCAGCGCCTTGGACAGGCAGAGGAAG
This sequence comes from Pseudomonas sp. E1MeOHC2, assembly GCF_058745025.1. Taxonomy (NCBI): domain Bacteria; kingdom Pseudomonadati; phylum Pseudomonadota; class Gammaproteobacteria; order Pseudomonadales; family Pseudomonadaceae; genus Pseudomonas; species Pseudomonas sp. E1MeOHC2. Next base: position 1,922,607 of record NZ_CP196675.1, on the reverse strand, counting down.
TCCGGGCGGATGCCGGCCTGCTCACAGGCGAACATTGTGCCGGTGCGGCCGAAGCCTACGGCGATTTCATCGTGGATCAGGTGCACATCGTAGCGGTCGCAGGCCTCGCGCAACAGCTTCAGGTACACCGGGTGGTACATGCGCATGCCGCCAGCACCCTGAATCAGCGGCTCGACGATCACGGCGCTGATCGAGGCGTGGTGCTCGGCCAGGGTCTGCTCCATGGCGGCGAACATGTTGCGCGAGTGCTCTTCCCAGCTCATGCCCTCTGGGCGCAGGTAGCAGTCGGGGCTAGGCACCTTGATCGTGTCCAGCAGCAGCGCCTTGTAGGTTTCGGTGAACAGCGGCACATCACCCACCGACATGGCGGCGATGGTTTCGCCATGGTAGCTGTTGGTCAGGGTGACAAAGCGCTTCTTGCCCGGTTTGCCGACGTTCTGCCAGTAGTGGAAGCTCATCTTCAGCGCCACTTCGATGCACGACGAGCCGTTGTCGGCGTAGAACACCCGGTCGAGCCCGGCCGGGGTCATGGCCACCAGGCGCTCGGACAGCTCGATCACCGGCTGATGGCTGAAACCGGCCAGGATCACGTGCTCCAGTTGGTCGACCTGGTCCTTGATGCGCTGGTTGATGCGCGGGTTGGAGTGGCCAAACACATTGACCCACCAGCTGCTCACCGCGTCCAGGTAGCGTTTGCCTTCGAAGTCTTCCAGCCACACGCCTTCACCGCGCTTGATCGGGATCAGCGGCAACTGCTCGTGGTCTTTCATCTGGGTGCAGGGGTGCCACAGGACCTTGAGGTCACGTTGCATCCACTGATCGTTGAGGCCCATGGGTACTTCTCCTGGCTGCGCTGCTGGCTTGGACCGCGTAAGCCTAAGCAAAGCTGCAGGGCAGGACAACCGCTGCGGGTCAATGACGTTGGGTGCCGGTTCATTCGAGCCGGCGAATATGCCCCTCCGGGCGGGCTCTTGGCCATTGTCGTCAGCATCGCCCGCAACCCTGTGACAGGGCTACTGACAAAAATGTCAGTTGCCAAAAGGACTTGATGTCGCTGTGCTGGCAGGGTTGGCAGACCTGACGTATTCTTAACGCATCTCGCTCGGGGCATTTCTGCCTCCCTTTTTTTCTGTAACGTCTGACTCGGAGTTCGCCGACATGGCTGCTGCTTGGGTGCGCCTGTGCGCGTTGGTATTGATTGGTGTGTCCAGCGGCGCCGCGCTGGCAAAGGACAAAACGCCCACGGCCATTGTGGTCGGTGGTGGCCTCGCGGGCCTGACCGCAGCCTACGAGCTGCAGAACAAAGGTTGGCAGGTGACGCTGCTGGAGGCCAAGTCAGGCATGGGCGGCCGGTCTGGCCTTGCAACCAGTGAGTGGATCGGCAACGCGAAGGCCCAGCCGGTGCTCAACCAGTACCTGGACCGTTTCAAGCTTGAAACACTGCCCGCGCCGGAATTCGTGCGTACGCCGGGCTACCTGATCGACGGTGAGTATTTCAATGCGACGGACCTCGCCACCAAGCAGCCTGCCACTGCCGAGGCGCTCAAGCGCTATGAGAAAACCCTCGACGACCTGGCCCGCTCGATCGATGATCCGCTGAACCCTCAGGCGACCAGCACGCTGTTCGCCCTCGATCAGATCAACGTGTCCACCTGGCTGGACAAGCTGCAATTGCCGACCACCGCGCGTCAGCTGATCAACCAGCAGATCCGTACCCGTTACGATGAGCCGTCGCGCCTGTCGCTGCTGTATTTCGCCCAGCAGACTCGGGTGTACCGGGGTGTCAGTGACCGTGACCTGCGTGCCGCCCGCCTGCCGGGCGGCAGCCCGGTATTGGCCCAAGCGTTCGTCAAACAGCTGAAGACCATCAAGACCAGCTCGCCGGTCACCGCCATCGTCCAGGACAAGGACGGCGTCACGGTCAAGGTTGGCAGTGTGGGCTACCAGGCCGATTACCTGGTCATGGCCGTGCCGCTACGCGCCCTGGCCAAGATTCAGATGACCCCGGGCCTGGACAACCAGCACCTGGCGGCGCTCAAGGGCACCAACTATGGCTGGCGCGACCAGCTGATGCTCAAGTTCAAGAAGCCGGTGTGGGAAAGCCGTGCGCGCATGTCTGGCGAAATCTTCAGTAACGCGGGCCTGGGCATGTTGTGGATTGAACCGGCACTCAAGGGTGGCGCCAACGTGGTGATCAACCTGTCCGGCGATAACGCCCGCCTGCTGCAGGCGTTCGGTGACAAGCAGATGGTCGACCAGGTGCTCATCCGCCTGCATGCGTTTTATCCACAGGCCCGTGGTGCGTTCACCGGGTACGAGGTCAAGCGCTACAGCACCGACGCCGGCACCGGTGGCGCCTACCTGGCTTATGGCCCAGGGCAGATCAGCAAGTACTGGCGCCTGTGGGAGCGCCCGGTGCAGCGCATCAGCTTTGCCGGTGAGCATACCGACGCCCTCTACCCAGGCACCCTGGAAGGTGCCCTGCGCAGCGGTCAGCGCGCTGCCGGCCAGGTTCAAGACCTGCTTGCCGGCAAGTCGTTCGACCCGGCCAAGGCTGTGCCGGTTGCGGCAGCAGCAGCGGCGGGTGCCGCGGCGGCCAAGGATAAGGGTGGGTTCTTCTCCAACCTGTTCGGTGGTTCTTCCGACAAGAGCAACAAGGCGGAAAAAGCCCCGGCCAAGGCCGAGCCGGTGAAGGAAGAGGCCAAGCAGGACAAACCAGGTTTCTTCTCGCGCCTGTTTGGTGGGGCTGACAAGCCTGAAGTGAAAGCCCAGCCGATTGCCAAGGCTGATGAAGTGGCCCCTGCACCGGCTCCGCAGGCCGCTCCAGCCCCGGTTGCGCCGGCGCCTGTGGCCAAGGAAGCAGCAGCCAAGCCTGCTGCTGCCAAACCTGCCGCTACCAAGGCAGCCCCTGCCAAGCATGCTCCGGCACACAAGCCGGCGGCAAAACAGGCGCATAAGCCTGTCGAGGCGAAAAAAGCCACGGTCAAATCGGAACCCGCGAAGAAGCCTGTGGCCAATACTCAGGCCAAGGCGGGTTGATTGACTGTACCGGCCCCTTCGCGGGCAAGCCCGCTCCCACAGGGATCGTGCGGCTTTAGAAAATTGAGCAAGACAGCTGCTCCCACAGAGTCACGCCGCTTTTGTGGGAGCGGGCTTGCCCGCGAAGGCGCCGGTACTGGCAACTTGAGTGTCCCCTACTATCGTTAATGTTTCCTTAATAGGAAGCTTCCACAATATCCATCGTATTTTTCGATAATCCGAAGCAATTTTTTCCGCTTTTATTCGATACGTTACGCGTTAGTCTGTGCACAGCTTTCACGGGGAAACACGCCAACATGCAACTGCGCAATTCATCTTCTCGCTACGGCGTGGTCAGCATCATCCTGCATTGGGGTGTCGCGCTGGCCGTCTTCGGCCTGTTCGGCCTGGGGCTGTGGATGGTCGGTCTGGACTACTACGACCCGTGGCGCAAATCTGGCCCAGATCTGCACAAGAGCATCGGCTTGGTGTTGCTGGCAGTGATGCTGCTACGTGTACTCTGGCGTTTCATCAGCCCGCCACCGCCCGCGCCGGCCAACCATGGGGCACTCACCCGCATGGCCGCCAAGCTGGGCCATCTGGCCCTGTACGTGGGGCTGTTCGCGGTGATGATCGCCGGTTACCTGATCTCCACCGCCGACGGCGTCGGTATTCCGGTGTTCGGCTTGTTCGAAGTACCGGCTCTGGTCAGCGACCTGCCCGATCAGGCGGACCTGGCTGGGGTGATCCATCTTTGGCTGGCCTGGGGCCTGGTGATTTTCGCCGTCCTCCATGCCCTGGCAGCATTGAAACACCACTTCATTGACCGTGACGCGACCCTGATCCGCATGCTGGGCCGCAAAGCTTGACTCTCAACCTCAATTGCAAGGAATAGAAAGGATGTTGAAAAAGACTTTTGCCGCTCTGGCGCTCGGTACCGCTTTGTTCTCCGCAGGCCAGGCCATGGCCGCCGAGTACAAGATCGACAAAGAAGGCCAGCACGCGTTCGTTGACTGGAAGATCAGCCACCTGGGCTACAGCTTCATCCACGGTACGTTCAAGGACTTTGACGGCAACTTCAGCTGGGACAGCGCCAAGCCTGAAGCGAGCAAGATCAGTGTCGATCTGAAAACTGCCAGCCTGTGGTCGAACCACGCCGAGCGTGACAAGCACATTGCCAGCAAAGACTTCCTGGACGTGAAGAAGTATCCAGAAGCCAAGTTCGTATCCACCGCCGTCAAATCGACCGGCGACAAGACCGCCGACGTGACCGGCGACCTGACCTTGCACGGTGTGACCAAGCCGGTCACCTTCAAGGCCACCTTCAACGGTGAAGGCAAGGACCCATGGGGTGGCGAGCGCGCTGGCTTCAACGCCACCACCACGCTGAACCTGAACGACTTCGGCATCAAGGGCCCAGGCGCGACTTCGCAGACCCTGGACCTGGATATCAGCGTTGAAGGCGTGAAGCAGAAGTAATTCGCACTACCTGCAAAAAAAACGCCGCCCTATTGGGCGGCGTTTTGTTGTATGGGCTGGTATCAGCTCTTACGGGTCAGCAGCGCTGGGCGCTCACTGCGTGGGCGGCTTGGCAGGTCGTCCAGTTGCTCAGGCGTTGGGTAACGATCGAGCTTGGACTCCTTGCGGATGATGACCGGCTGGCTCTGTGGCTCACGCGAGCTACGCACTGCCGGTTCTTGACGCGCAGCATCATCGCGCGAAGGGCGGCCGCGGCCACCGCCATCACGGCGTGCGCCGCCGCCATTGGCGTTACGCGGTGGGCGTTTCTCGCCGTTGGCGTTGCGTGGTTGAGCGCCACCATTATTGCTGCGACCCTGGCCACCGCTGTTGCTGCGCGTGCCAGCACCTTGGCTCTGGCTTTGACCTGCGCCAGTGCCAGTGCCGCTGCCAGGACGACGGTTACGCCCCTGGTTTTTGCCTTGGTACGGGCTGACGTAGTCGGCGCGGTTGCCGAAGTTGTCGACGTCATCGTCCAGGAACTCATCCGGAGCACGGTCGGCCTGCGTTTTTGGCGCGCCGTTCTGGCTGGCTTGCTGCTGGCGTGGCTTGTTGTCACGCGGCTTGCGCTGCTGCTGCTGCTGCTGCTGCGGCTTGTCGCCAGACTTTTCCTTGTCGGCCGGCTTGTCGGCAGCGTGCGGCTTGGCCTTGCCTTTATCCTTGCCTTTGTCCTTGCGGCCACCGTTGGCGTCTTTGCCGCCTTCGCCGCGTGGCTGGTTGCGACCGCCACGGCCGGTGTTCTGCGGGCGTTCGCGAACTTCCGGCTTCTCGGCCTCTACCTGGCTTGCGTCAAAGCCCATCAGATCACCGTCGGCAATCTTCTGCTTGGTGACGCGCTCGATGCTCTTGAGCAGCTTCTCTTCATCTGGCGCGACCAGGGAAATGGCCTCACCTGAACGGCCCGCACGACCAGTACGGCCGATACGGTGGACGTAGTCTTCTTCGACATTGGGCAGCTCGAAGTTGACCACATGGGGCAACTGATCAATGTCCAGGCCGCGGGCGGCGATGTCGGTGGCAACCAGTACCCGTACAGCGTTGGCCTTGAAGTCGGCCAGGGCTTTGGTGCGAGCGTTCTGGCTCTTGTTGCCGTGGATGGCGGCGGCGGTCAGGCCGTGCTTTTCCAGGTACTCGGCCAGGCGGTTGGCGCCGTGCTTGGTACGGGTGAAGACCAGTACCTGCTCCCACGCACCCAGGGTGATCAGGTGGGCCAGCAGCGCACGCTTGTGGCTGGCAGGCAGGCGATAGACGCGCTGCTCGATGCGTTCGACCGTGGTGTTCGGCGGGGTGACCTCAATGCGCTCCGGGTTGTGCAGGAGCTTGTCGGCCAGGTCGGTGATGTCTTTGGAGAAGGTTGCCGAGAACAGCAGGTTCTGGCGCTTGGCCGGGAGGCGGGCAAGGACCTTCTTGACGTCGTGGATGAAGCCCATGTCGAGCATGCGGTCGGCTTCGTCGAGGACCAGGATTTCCACATGGGACAGGTCTACCTTGCCTTGCCCGGCCAGGTCGAGCAGGCGGCCAGGGCACGCCACGAGGACATCGACGCCTTTGGCGATGGCCTGGATCTGTGGGTTCATGCCGACACCGCCGAAGACGCAGGCGCTGACCAGCGGCAGGTCACGGGCATAAACCTTGAAGCTGTCATGCACCTGGGCAGCCAGTTCGCGGGTCGGAGTCAGGACCAGTACGCGGGGCTGGCGTGGGCCATGGCGCTGCGACTTGTCGGGGTGGCCACCCGGGAACAGGCGCTCCAGGATCGGCAAGGCGAAACCGCCGGTTTTACCAGTACCTGTCTGCGCAGCGACCATCAGATCGCGGCCTTGCAACACGGCGGGAACAGCCCGCTGTTGCACCGGAGTCGGCTGGGTATAGCCCGCAGCCTCGATAGCGCGGACAAGAGCCTCGGAGAGACCGAGGGAAGCAAAGGACATGGGCAATCCTGTTCTCGTGTGGGCTGGGCCCGTAGGGATGTTCTGCCTGGCGCGACGGGCATCGGTGAGATGCGATCGCGTCCGGTCCAGCTTGGCTTTCACTGCACATCCAGGAAACGGAGGGCTGACGCGGTAAGGCGTCGTTGCCGATCGGGATGCCTGTTGCTAGGCCGAGCGTCCGGGCGTAAGCCTGGCGGGAAGGCCCGAGTATAACAGAGCTATCGCGACGTGCTGCTTTCCTGCTGCTCAACGGCGTTGAGAATGTTTCCAATGTCGCCTGTGTAGCGGTTGTTGATGGCTGCGTAGGCGGGTTCCTGCTTGAAGCGCTGCAACTCTTCGGCGAACGCCTGGGCCAACGCCTCTCGCCCGGGTTTACGGGTCAGCCCCAGGTATTGCGCCTGTCGGCTTACCACCAGTGGCAGCTCTTCGACCTGCTTTTCCAGGCCCAACTGCTGCATCAGGTAGCGGCCAACCCTGCGGTCGGTAATCAGTAAATCGATTCGGCCAAGCATCAGCTTGCCGAAGTTGGCTTCATGGGTAGGGGCCGCTTCGCGGCGAAAACGGGGCGAGTCGTTAAAAAGCGCGCCGTATGTGTAGCCGGGCGATGTACCTACGGCCAGCCCTGCGAGGTCGTCCAGCCCGTTGACGGCATGGCGGCGGGCGCGCGCCTGAAACAGCACGAACTCGACATCCGACATGGGCTCCGTTGGGTAGATCAGAAAAGGCTTGCGTGTGTCGATCTGAAAGATATCCACAATACCGTCGGCCAGCCCTTGCTCGATCATCGCCAGGCAGCGCTTCCACGGTAGGAATTGCCATTCCACTTCTACGCCCAGGCGCCTGAACACCTGGGTGGTGACTTCGTAGTCGATGCCTCGGGGCTGGCCGTCCTGCAAGTAGACATACGGCGCCCAGTCGTCGGATACCAGGCGCAGGCGTTCCGCCAGGGCCAACGGGCTCAGGCAGGCGAGCAGCAGGATCCAGAACAGGCGGGTGATGACGGACATGGCCCGCAGATTACGCGCTCGGCCTGCTCAAGGCCAGTGAAGAGCGGCCTGTTCAGGCCTGCGTCGACCCGAGCAGATGCGCTTCGATATCCTTGCGCCGTTCCCCGAGCGAAAGACGCAGGCCAGGGTGACGCAGGCACTGGCGCAGTTGCTCGGGTTCGATGCGGCCATGGCGCGCATTGAAGTTCTCCAGGGCTTTGTCCCACCAGGCCGATGCGCAGGCGCGGTCGAACTCATTGGGGTAGGGGTAGCTGCCATAGAGCAGTTCGCGGGCAAATTGCCGCGCGTGGCTGGGCAGGGTCAGGCTCAGCGCCTTGAAGCCCAGCCGGTGCAGGGTCGGGGGCCGTGGCAGTTGATCGTTGACCCGCGCAACATCGGCCAGCGCAGCCTCGCACAGCGGCGCGTCACCGTGCTTGCGCAGCCAGGCCTGGATCTTGGCGCGGAACTGGGCCTTGCGGCTCCAGTAGTGGTGAATGACGTCGGTGCATTCGGCCAGTTCCAGTTTGCGGTAGGCCGCCACTGCCAGGCAGAACTCTTCGAGGGTATAGGCCTCGCGGGCCAGCGGGTAGAACTCGTCCATCATGGCGATGGAGTGCTCCAGCGTCAGCGCGTCTTCGGCGGTGAGGCCGATCACACCTGAGTTGATCAGCGGCATCTGGCAGTCGGCCAGGCCCCGAGCCTGGAGGAGGGTCAGCAGGTTCTTGTACAGCAGGCACTTCTGGTTCGCGCCGTAGCGCGCGCCGATGGCGTTGCACAGCAGATGCCCAGGTTTGACCCGCTCGAACAGCCGCATCGGTGATTGCCTGAAGAACGTGTCGGTGTCGATCAGCACGGCCAGCGAATGATGCTTGAGCACCTGCTGGAGCAGCACATGCTTGCTGCGAAAGTGGTAGCCGTGGGGCGCGTTCCACGCCTTGCGCGTGGCTTCGTCGAGCAGGTGCAGCGTGACCGGAAGCTTGGCATAGGGCTGCGGGTTGTCGGTGTAGACCTGGATGTCGAGGGTCTCGCCTGCCGACCGGTCCAGGTGGGCAAGGGCACTGACGATACTGAAGCAGGCTTCCTGATGATAGGTGGCCGGGCCGAAAGCCAGGTAGACGAGCTGAGGGCGCGATGGCTGGGAATGCTGCATGTCAGGCAAGACCTGTTTAACCGGAAAATAAATAAGGCCTTAGTCTATGACCAAAGCCTTAACTATTTCTTAAACAGAATATTGCCAAGAAGTTTCAGCGAGGCAGCTTCAGGTTGTTCCAGATCGCGAGGCTCGCTTCGGCTTGGTTCAGCGTATAGAAGTGCAGGCCCGGTGCGCCGCCTTGCAGCAGTTGCTCGCACATGCGGGTGATCACTTCTTCGCCGAATGCCTGGATGCTGGCGGTGTCGTCGGCATAGGCTTCGAGCTGCTTGCGGATCCAACGTGGAATCTCGGCGCCACAGGCGTCGGAGAAGCGTGCCAGCTTGCTGTAGTTGGTGATCGGCATGATGCCGGGCACCACCGGGACCTCGACGCCCAGTTTCTGCGCGCGCTCGACAAAGTAGAAATAGCTGTCGGCGTTGAAGAAATACTGGGTGATGGCGCTGTCGGCACCGGCCTTGACCTTGTGCACGAAGTTGGCAAGGTCGATCTCGAAATTGCGGGCCTGCGGATGCATCTCCGGGTAGGCGGCCACTTCCAGGTGGAAGTGATCACCGGTTTCCTGGCGGATGAACTCGACCAGGTCACTGGCGTAGCGCAGCTCGCCGCTGGCCATGCCCATGCCGGAGGGCAAGTCGCCGCGCAGGGCGACGATGCGTTTGATGCCCGCTGCCTTGTATTCGGCAAGCAGGGCGCGCAGCTCTTGCTTGGTGTCGCCGACGCACGACAGGTGCGGTGCGGCAGGCACCTTCACTTCGCTCTCCAGCTGCAGCACGGTATTGAGCGTGCGGTCGCGGGTAGAGCCACCGGCACCGTAGGTGCAGGAGAAAAAGTCCGGGTTGTAGGCGGCCAACTGGCGGGCAACGCCCATCAGCTTTTCGTGACCGGCATCGGTCTTGGTCGGGAAGAATTCGAAACTGTAGCGGCGTTCTTGTGACATCTCTGTTTCCTCAGCTGCAAGCCATGAGCCGCGAGCTGCAAGTAAAAGCCAGGGCGGTGGGGGCCGGCCTGGCTCGGGCATCGATCAAGATTCAACGACTACAAGCGCCAGGCGGCAGGCCGCCTGGCACTTGTCGCTTAGTAGCGGTAAGCGTGCGGCTTGAACGGGCCTTCGACAGTCACACCGATGTAGTCGGCTTGCTGCTTGGTCAGCTGGGTGACGACGCCGCCGAAACCACGGACCATTTCCAGGGCCACTTCTTCGTCGAGCTTCTTGGGCAGCACTTCAACGGTCAGGCGTTCGGCTTTCTTCTCGGCCGACAGGTCGGCGTACTTCTGCTCGAACAGGAAGATCTGTGCCAGCACCTGGTTGGCGAACGAGCCGTCCATGATGCGGCTTGGGTGGCCAGTGGCGTTGCCCAGGTTGACCAGGCGGCCTTCGGCCAGCAGGATCAGGTAGTCGTCGTTCTGCGGGTCGAAGTCGCCAGCGCCGGTACGGTGGATCTTGTGCACCTGCGGCTTGACCTCTTCCCACGCCCAGTTCTTGCGCATGAAGGCGGTGTCGATTTCGTTGTCGAAGTGGCCGATGTTGCAGACCACGGCACGCTTCTTCAGGGCCTTGAGCATGTTGGCGTCGCAGACGTTGACGTTACCGGTGGTGGTCACGATCAGGTCGATCTTGCCCAGCAGGGCCTTGTCGATGCTGGCTTCGGTGCCGTCGTTGATACCGTCGATGAACGGCGAGACCAGCTCGAAACCGTCCATGCAGGCTTGCATGGCGCAGATCGGGTCAACTTCGGTGACCTTGACGATCATGCCTTCCTGACGCAGCGACTGGGCCGAACCCTTGCCCACGTCACCGTAGCCGATCACCAGGGCTTGTTTGCCCGACAGCAGGTGGTCGGTACCGCGCTTGATGGCGTCGTTCAGGCTGTGACGGCAGCCGTACTTGTTGTCGTTCTTGCTCTTGGTGACCGAGTCGTTGACGTTGATCGCCGGGACTTTCAGCTCGCCCTTGGCCAGCATGTCCAGCAGGCGGTGCACGCCGGTGGTGGTCTCTTCGGTGACGCCGTGGACGCGGTCCAGCACGGCCGGGTATTTCTTGTGTAGCAGTTCGGTCAGGTCGCCGCCGTCGTCGAGGATCATGTTGGCGTCCCATGGCTGGCCATCCTTGAGGATGGTCTGCTCCAGGCACCACTCGTACTCTTCTTCGGTTTCGCCTTTCCAGGCGAACACTGGGATGCCGGCGGCGGCAATGGAGGCAGCGGCCTGGTCCTGGGTGGAGAAGATGTTGCAGGACGACCAGCGCACTTCGGCACCCAGGGCAACCAGGGTTTCGATCAGCACGGCAGTCTGAATGGTCATGTGGATGCAGCCCAGAATCTTCGCACCCTTGAGCGGTTGCTCAGTGAGGTACTTGCGACGCAGGCCCATCAGTGCAGGCATTTCCGATTCGGCGATGATGGTTTCGCGACGGCCCCAGGCGGCCAGGGAGATGTCAGCGACTTTGAAATCGGTAAAACCAGCAGGCGTGTTTACAGCGCTCATGAGAGCCTCCATTCGTAGTGTGCGAATGGGCGCCGTTGTGCGTTGAGCGTCCGCAGGAGCGGACAACGCCCCATCCGAGCCTGACAGGTCTAGCCTGCTGCAGCGCCCCTCGGACAGGTGGCGGGCATGGCCCCGCTGGGGGTGGCCATGTAAAACGGCACAGATTATAGCCGCGACCGGGAGCTTCACCCAAGGTTTTCTGTCGATTAATCGAGACGATAGTCGATGTTCAATGGAGCGGTAGCGGCGGCTCTGCCATCATGAGTACACGTTAGCCAAGCAGGTCAGGAGTACAGATGAACTTTCACACCCGCAAATGGGTAAAACCCGAAGACCTCAACCCCAATGGCACCCTGTTCGGTGGCAGCCTGTTGCGCTGGATCGACGAAGAGGCGGCCATCTACGCCATCGTCCAGCTGGGCAACCAGCGCGTGGTGACCAAGTACATGTCGGAGATCAACTTCGTCAGTGCTTCGCGCCAGGGCGACATCATCGAGTTGGGCATCACCGCCACCGAATTTGGCCGTACCTCGATCACCCTCAAGTGCGAAGTGCGTAACAAGATCACCCGCAAGAGCATCCTGACTGTCGATAAGATGGTCTTCGTCAACCTCGGCGAAGATGGCCTGCCGGCGGCGCATGGGCGTACCGAGATCAAGTACGTGCAGGACCAGTTCCCGGACTCGGCAGTCGAGTAGACATTTCGGGGCCGCAAAGCGGCCCCGGCAATCTCAAGGTTGGGCGCTGACCTTGCGCACCACCCGGCCGATGCTCAGCCCCTGCACCAGGATCGACGACAGCACCACGATGTAGGTGATCGACAGCAGCAGGTCACGCTCTTCGCCCAGTGGCAGCGACAGTGCCAGCGCTACCGACACGCCACCGCGCAGGCCGCCCCAGGTCAGCACCCGCACAGTCCCTTTGGGCACCGGGCGCCAGCGCCGCAGCAGCACGATCGCCGGCGCTACGGTCAACAGCCGTGACAGCAATACCGCCAACGCCAGCACGCCACCTGCCGCCAGGTGCATCCAGTTGAACGGCAGCAGCAGCAGTTCGAGGCCGATCAGCGCAAACAGCAGGGCGTTGAGCATGTCATCGATCAACTCCCAGAAGCCGTCCATGTAGCGACGGGTCATGTCGTTCATCGCCAGGTTGCGCCCCATGTTGCCGATGATCAGGCCGGCCACCACCATGGCGATCGGTGCTGAAACGTGCAGTTCATAGCACATCGCCGAGCCACCGATGACCAGCGCCAGGGTCAGCATGACCTCGACCTGGTACTGCTCGATACTTTTGATCATGCGGTAGGTGGCGTAGCCGATCAGGCCGCCGAACACCACGCCGCCAATGGCCTCGCGGGCGAACAGGATGGCCGTGTCATAAACACTGGGGGTTTCGCCGAGCTGGATGATGCCCAGCAGCACGGTGAACACCACCACCGCAGTGCCATCGTTGAACAGCGACTCGCCAACAATGGTGGTCTTCAGTGGCTTGGATGCATTGGCAGTCCGCAACGCGCCGAGTACGGCAATCGGGTCGGTGGGCGAGATCAGCGCGCCGAACAGCAGGCAGTAGATCAGCGGCACCTGCCAGCCGAACATCGCGAACACCCAGTGCGACAGGTAGCCGATAACCACGGTGGCGATCAGTACGCCAATGGTGGCCAGCAGGCCGATCGGCCAGCGGTAGCTGCGCAGGTCCGAGAGGTTGACATGCAAGGCACCGGCGAACAGCAGGAAGGCCAGCATCCAGTGCATCAGCAAGTCGTTGAAGTCGATCTGGTTCATCAGGCCTTCGACGCGCTCTTCCAGGCCAGGGAAGCCAATCAGGCTCAGGCCTTGCAGCATCAGCGAGAACAGCAGTGCCGTGACCATCACGCCAATGGCGGGCGGCAGGCCGATGAAGCGGTAGTTGACGTAGGTGAGGAGGGTGGTGAGGCAGATAAACGCGGCAACTAATTCAAGCATCCCGAATCCTGTAAAAATGGCTTCCAAGTCGTAACCCGAATGGCTCGGGCAGTTCTTTGATGACCTGGCGAGGGCTTCGGGACACAATGTTGACTGGATAAGTTGACCTCGTTTCTGTCAAAGGGTTTCCTTCGACCTTTATTACATTCATTGGACCTGCTGGGTACGTTCAGTGCTCTGTTGTGGGTTGCGCCCGCTCAGCGGGTGGTCTGCTGCCGGCATGTTGCTGCAGGCCTGAACCTGGCAGAGCTGCGTTTGCCAGGCGGTCTGAGAAGTACTTGTCGAAAGGCGCCCAATCGGGGTACTCCTCAGGGGATACTGCCAACGTCATCAGCCGGCCAACGAGCCCGCAGATCCAATCGGCACATTGTAATGTCTGGAACAGGTGGCTTTCGCCCTGCAGGGGTGGTTCTATCAGGCTTCTACATTTTTCTGCGGCATCTTCGAACATTGCCAGCGTGCAGGCCTCTACATTACGTTCTCGCCATTCATTGCCGGCTCTTTGCTCATCAAGTAGAAGCATGAAAGTCGACCCTGATGGTGCGCAGTAACGATCGATGGTTCTCACAGCGTTCAGCAGCTGTCGTTTGAAAGTTTCGGTTGCATCGTGTCTATCCGGCGGAGCACTTTTATATTCGCCCGCATAGAAAACATGACCGCCAATCTTGTGGATGTGATTGAGCAGGCGAAAGGTAGATTGTCTCAGTGTTCTGTATTGGGTGATGTTGCGGACGGTGTACAGCTTCGAACCTTTTTTCTCCCATTGATACGCGGGGAGGTTTCGAGGGTTTTCGTTTACAAGGTCCCATGCAAGCAGTTGGCATTTGAGTTGATAAAAGAAGATGGCGAATTCTCTTACCTGTGTTGCTGGCAGCAGTACGCCGCCCAGGCCAAACACCGGGCTGGTTTTGAATTGTGCATGGCTGCGAGAAACGTACTGGCCAACGTGCCCGAACTCATCGAGATAGGCCACATAGTGAGTCATGGTTTCCGGGTCCTTATCCCAGAAACACGAAAGCCCGCATGCTTGCGCATAACGGGCTTCGGAAGGTAGGCACGGGTTCAACCCTATGCGTTACGGCGATCCTATGCTGCTATGCACAAGGCGTCAATCGCGTTTCGTGAGCGAATGTGTATTGAGTGAGGTGGGGCATGCCGTCATTGAGCGCGAAATGTCTACGTCGGCAGAGGTGAGCAGTATATGGGGTGGTTGGCAGACACAAATCAGAGAGCCCCAGGGAAACGTCTTCTGTCTGTGTAGTCTTTTTCCCAAGCTGTGTTTATTGCAGGTGGTTGTTATAGTGCGGTGAAAAATAGTCACGGGTTTGGCCCGAAGGCAAGGAACTCCTGCGTGTTGGCAACTTCCCTGGTATTGGTCGCCGCCCTCTTGCATGCGACCTGGAACACCCTGATCAAATTCAGTGGCGAGCGCCTGTTAGTGATCGCCAGTATGGACACGGTCGCACTGGCCTTTGCCGTGCTTGCTGTCGCTTTCGTCGAGGTGCCTCCTGCCGAAATCTGGCCCTGGTTGGTCGCCTCGGCGCTGGCCGAGCAGCTGTACCGCTACCTGCTGATCCAGGCTTACCGCGTTGGTGACCTGGGGCTGGTCTATCCTCTGATGCGCGGCCTGTCGCCGCTGGTGGTGCTGGGGTTGACCCTTGCCTTTGCCGGGGAATCGGTGAGCCAGCAGCAGATCATCGGCATTCTGCTCATCCCTTGCGGCATGGCGTGCCTGCTGTGGCAGGGGGGAGGTGGTGATCGTCTGCCCTGGTCGATGCTGCCGGTGGTGGCGCTGATTGGCCTGTGCATCGGTTGCTACACCTGGTTCGACGGCCAGGCGGTGCGGTTGTGGGGCAAGCCTTGGGACTACCTGGTATGGCTGACCTTGCTCAGTGCCTGGCCATTCCCGTTGCTGGCCAGTGTGGCGCGGCGGGCACCGTTCGTGCTGTTCTGGCGAACCCAGTGGCGGCTGGGCTTGGCCGTGGGGGTTTGTGTGTTGTTCAGTTATGCGCTGGTGCTGTGGGCCATGCACCTGGGCTCGGTGGCCGAGGCGGCGGCGCTGAGGGAGTTGAGCGTGATCTTGGTGGTGCTGCTGGGTATGCGCTACCTCAAAGAACCTTTTGGCGGGCCAAGACTCCTAGCTTGCGGGCTGGTGCTGGCAGGCATGCTGGTAATGAAGCTCTAACCTGACTATTGAACAAGGAATCCTGTCCATGACCGTTGCCCTGTGGTGCATCCTGATCGCGCTGGTACTGCCGCCGCTTTGTGCATTGATCGCCAAGGTAAGCAGTGGCCGCTTCGGCCTCAAGGACAACCACGATCCGCGTGCCTTCCTCGACACGCTATCGGGCCTGCCACGCCGTGCCCATGCGGCGCAGCAGAACAGCTATGAAGCATTTCCGGCGTTTGCGGCGGCGGTGCTGGTGGCCGATATCGTCGGCAATGCCGAGCAAGTGACGCAGGACGTGCTGGGCGTGATGTACATCACCAGCCGGTTGCTCTACATCATCTGCTACCTGGCGGACTGGGCGGCGTTGCGATCAGTGGTGTGGTTTGCAGGGTTGGCGCTGATCGTGTCGTTTTTCGTGATTTCCATCTGACACCGAGGTGCCTTCTTCGCGGGCAAGCCCGCTCCCACAAGGATCGTGCATCCTTCAGGGTTAGCACGATTACTGTGGGAGCGGGCTTGCCCGCGAAGAGCCCAGCCTCGATCAAGGCACTTTCGGTACTTCAGGCAGCGGTTTGCCTTTAGGCCAAAGCATCCAGATCTGCCCTTGCTGTTTCATGTTCCCGGCCAGCTCGCCCGCTTCAGGCCCGGTCCCCCAGAACAGGTCTGCGCGCACCTCGCCGGCAATGGCACCCCCGGTATCCTGAGCCCCAACAGGCCGCACCACCGGCGTACCATCCGGGCGCGTGGTGGACAACCAAAGCAGGCTGCCCAGTGGAATCACCTTGCGGTCGATGGCCACGCTGTACCCTGCGGTCAGCGGCACGTTGAGTGAGCCGCGCGGGCCTTCGTTGCTGTCGGGGCGGGTGCTGAAAAACACGTAGCTGGGGTTGCTGGCCAGCAGTTGCGGTACCCGCTGGGGGTTGGCCTGGGCCCAGGCATGAATGCTGCCCATGCTGACCTCTTCCTTCTTCAATTGGCCCTGTTCCACCAGCCAGCGACCGATCGGCCGATAGGGGTGGCCATTCTGGTCGGCATAACCCAGGCGCAGCTGACGGCCATCTTCCAGTTGGACCCGGCCCGAACCCTGGATCTGCAGGAACTGCAGGTCCATCGGGTCGGTCAGCCAAGCCAGCACCGGGGCCTTGACGCCCTCACGGTTGATGACTTCGGCAGTGTCGTAGGGCTTGAGCACCCGGCCGTCTAGGCGCCCACGCAGGCGCTTGCCCTTGAGCTCCGGATACACGCTGGCGAGGTCGACCACGATCATGTCGTCGGGCACGCCGTACACCGCGACGTGGTTGGTTTCAGTCGGTTTCAGGCTGCCTGGGTAGACCGGCTCGTAGTAACCGGTGATCAAGCCGTTGGCGTTGTTTTCGGCCGAACGCAGCCCATAGACCTGCAGGTTTTGCTGCAGGAAAGCGCGTATTTGCAGGGCATCGTCGGGCACGTTGGCAGCGGCCTCGCAGGTGGCGGCCCAGACCGCATCACGCTTGAGCTTTTCGCAGCCATTGCGCCACGCGTGGAAGCCGGCTACCAGGTCGGCGTCGCTGACGCTGGGCAGGTCCTGCCAGGTGGCATTGGCGTAGGTGGCAATGGCATGGGGTTCAGGCTTGGCGTTCTCGCCGCCGTTGCAGCCGGCCAGCAGGGCCAGCGCCGGGAGTGTCCAGGCCAGGTGGCGCAGGGCAGATTTCATGAGTGGATTCCTGTCATGGACGAACATGAAGCTTCGCCCCTGTTTTTTGTATGGCTATTGGTCTTTGGCCCGTGGGCAGCGATACTGGCCGCCCATTTTGTAGGCCGTAGAGACCGTGATGTTCAAGCGATTGACCGTTGTTCTGCTCGCAGCCCTTGCCCTGAGTGCCTGTGACCGTGTTGACCCAAACTCGCCGCTGGGCCAGCGAAAGGTGATCTTCAAGGACATGCTCAAGGCCAGCGAGGACTTGGGCGGCATGCTGCGCGGTCGTTTGCCGTTCGACGGGGTGAAGTTCTCCGAAGGGGCAGTGAAGCTCGACAGCTTGTCGCATCAACCGTGGCAGCACTTTCCTCAGGCGCGTGATGGGGGCGACAGCAGCGCGCGAGCCGAGGTGTGGGAGCGCCAGGCCCGGTTCCATGAGCTTGCCCGGCAACTGGAGGGCGTGACCGGTGAGTTGGTCGATGCGACCCGGGGCCAGTCGCCGGACGCGGCGCGGTTGAAAGGGCCGATGGACAAGGTCGAGGCAGCGTGCAAGGCCTGTCATACCGAGTTTCGCAATCATTGAGGGCAAATGCATTGGCCCCATCGCCGAGAAACCGGTGATGGGGCCAATGCAGGCAGCGTAATCCGGGCCTGTCAGCGGTCCAGTTCGTCCACGGCTTCCTGCAGTTCCTTTCTGGATTCTGCGAGTTTGTCCTTACGCTTGTTTATCTTTTCTGCATCGCCTTTCTTTTCGGCCTTCTTCAGGTCTTTTTCGCGCTGCGCAACTTCGTGACGTGCATCAAGTACTTTCTGTTCGCGCTCTTTTCGCAGGCTGCTATCGGTGCAGTTTTTTGCGCCTTCGAGCGCCTGCTCAAGCCCCGCGACCTGGTCGCTGTTGCCATGTTCGCGGGCAATTTTCAGTTGGTTCTCGATAGCGCTGCGTTTGGCGGCGCAGCCGGTCAGGCCGGCATCCGGCTGGGCGGCTTGCGCGGCGCCGGCAGCCAAACCAAGCGTTGCGAGCAGGAAAAGAGTCGAAATAGGTTTCATGAAAAGCCTCCTGAACGGGGCAGGGCAGAAAAGTTGGGAGAAATCCTGCCTTGGTTTTGCCCATTTAGGAACCCTTGTTGGGTTTTTCTGGCTGAAACTCAGACTTTCCTTACATGGGATTTGGTAAAAAATCATTGCACGGGGCGTTTATCACTGAATTGGAACGCGTGGACACCGGCCTCGTTTAATTGCGCAGCGATGGCTTGAATCTCCTTGGCCATGAAAAACGCTTCAAGCTGACGCGAACGCACTGTGCCGACGCCAGGCAAAGCTTGCCAGTCAGTGGCCGTGCGCGAGGACAGCTGCGCCCAGTCGCCGTCCAGTGGCGTGCCACCGGGGGCGGGTGCACCGAGCGCTCGCATCCAGCGGGAGAAGGGCTGTGAACGGGCGCTTTCGAAGGCGTGTAGCAGCTGTGTGGTTGTCGCTTCGCTGATGCCGGGTACCTGGCCCAGGCGCAGAGGATCAAGCAGCAGCCAGTCGGTCATCGAAGTGACCAGCCCCGCATCGACCAGGCGCCGCCACGTACCCGGCCCGGTGCGCGGCATGGCCAACCCCTGCTTGCCACTGAGCCATGTGAGCCGTGCGATGAACTGTTCGTTGCAGCCTTCGCCTGCATGCCAGCAACTGTGTGGGTGATAGCGACCTGGCTGCGGCGCCTGTACCGATTGGCGCCAGGCCGCACGGTGTACCACTTGCTCGAAGCGCGGGATGGTCAGGCCCGCCAGGCTGATTGCTACATGATCGCCGGGGGCAATGTCCAGGTTCTGCCAATGCGCCAGTGAGCCAAGGCTCACCTGTGTAATCAGCCGGTCGTCCAGCTTGACGGGTTGTAGCTGCAGAACGGGCGTGACCCTGCCTGTGCGGCCGACCCGAAAGCGTACGTCGCGTACCTCTGCCAGGGCCTGGGAGTAGGGGTGCTTCCAGGCGACGATCCAATAGGGCGCCTTGGCCTGCCAGCGCTCGGCGGGTGGCCGGGCGTCCTGGCGCAGGATCACACCATCTGTGGCAAAGGGCAGTGGTGAGCGGTACCAGTGCAGGCGCCAGTGCGCGGCCTGGGGGGCGGCGTCGATCGCGACGCTATAGCGCTGGCTGTCGGGGAAGCCCAATTGCGCCAACTGCGAGAGGCGTTCGGCCTGGCTGTCGGGGCCCTGCGGCCAATCCCAGACGAACAGGCCGATACCGGCGCCTTGTTCGGTGCCAAGCTGATTGCGGGCGAGCAGCCCGGCCACGGTGCCACGTGCGTTGACGCTGCCTGCCTGAGCTTGCACATGTGCGCCCAGGCGCAGGTACAGTTCGCCCTGCAACGACAGGTCTCGCGCCTGAGGCAGTTGCCGCGTGATCGACCCTAGTTGAGGGATATGGCGGCTCCAGTCCTGCCCTTGTACCCCATCACCCCGGCTCAGCAACTGCACCAGCTGCCCCTGTCGATAGAACAGGGAAACCGCCACGCCATCGACCTTGGGCTGGATCCACAGGCCTGTCTTGCCGGCCATCCAGCGCCCGACGGCGTGCTCGTCGTCGAGCTTGTTGACGCCCGTGTGAGGGATAGGATGGGGGACAGTGCCACGTGCTGTAGCCAGTGGCGCCTGGGGTTGCAGCAGGCCAAAGCATTGCTGCAATTGCTTCAGGCGTTGCCGGCTCTGGTCATAGAGCTCATCTGCCACCAACGAGATGCCCTGGCGATGGTAGTGATCATCCCATTGGGCAATCCTGTCGCGCAGTTGGGCAACCTCGGCGTCAGCCTGTTTCACGGGCCAGTCGGGGCACGGGTTGGCCCGTGCCAGCGGGGCCTGTAGCGGCAGCAGCAGTGCGAACAACAGCATGAACGGCATGGCCAGCATCCTTGCATGGCGAGTGGGAACCCTCAGTCTAGGCAGGCGGGGCGCCGGGTGCCGTGAACAGTTGTCAGCCGATATGTCACAAAAAAGCCCCTGCCGATTGCTCGGCAGGGGCTTTCATCTACCGCTGTAGGAAACTTACAGGCCGGCAGCGTCACGCAGCGACTGGGCGCGATCGGTACGCTCCCAGGTGAAGGTGGTGAAGGTGTCGTCGCCGACCGTCTTCTGCTGCGGGGTGCGGCCGAAGTGGCCGTAGGCAGCGGTTTCCTGGTACATCGGGTGGAGCAGGTCGAGCATCTTGGTGATGGCGTACGGACGCAGGTCGAAGCACTCGCGCACCAGCTGTACGATCTTGTCGTCGGAGACCTTGCCGGTACCGAAGGTGTTGATCGAGATGGACGTCGGCTGGGCCACGCCGATGGCGTAGGACACCTGGATCTCACAGCGCTCGGCCAGGCCTGCGGCGACGATGTTCTTGGCCACGTAGCGACCGGCGTAGGCAGCAGAACGGTCGACCTTGGACGGATCCTTGCCGGAGAACGCGCCGCCACCGTGACGGGCCATGCCGCCGTAGGAGTCGACGATGATTTTGCGGCCGGTCAGGCCGCAGTCACCCACCGGGCCACCGATGATGAAGTTGCCGGTCGGGTTGATGTGGTACTGGGTGCCTTTGTGCAGCAGTTCGGCAGGCAGGGTGTGCTTGACGATCAGCTCCATCACCGCTTCTTGCAGGTCTTTTTGCGAGACTTCCGGGTTGTGCTGGGTCGACAGGACCACCGCGTCGATCCCGACCACTTTGCCATTTTCGTAGCGGCAGGTGACCTGGGACTTGGCGTCCGGGCGCAGCCACGGCAGCAGGCGCGACTTGCGCGCTTCGGCCTGGCGCTCGACCAGACGGTGCGAGAAGCAGATCGGGGCTGGCATCAGTACGTCGGTTTCGTTGCTGGCGTAGCCGAACATCAGGCCCTGGTCGCCGGCACCCTGGTCTTCCGGCTTGGAGCGGTCGACGCCCTGGGCGATGTCCACGGACTGCTTGCCGATGATGTTCATCACGGCGCAGGTGGCGCCGTCGAAGCCGACGTCGGAGCTGTTGTAGCCGATGTCGATGATGACTTTACGTACCAGCTCTTCGAGGTCGACCCAGGCGGAAGTGGACACTTCGCCGGCGATAATGGCGACACCGGTCTTGACCAGGGTTTCGCAGGCCACACGG
Source organism: Pseudomonas sp. E1MeOHC2 (assembly GCF_058745025.1). Classification (NCBI taxonomy): domain Bacteria; kingdom Pseudomonadati; phylum Pseudomonadota; class Gammaproteobacteria; order Pseudomonadales; family Pseudomonadaceae; genus Pseudomonas; species Pseudomonas sp. E1MeOHC2. Next base: position 1,901,607 of record NZ_CP196675.1, on the reverse strand, counting down.
GCGTATTTGTCCTGAGCGATGATGGCATCGAGGACGGCGTCCGAAATCTGGTCGGCGATCTTGTCCGGATGCCCTTCGGACACGGACTCGGAGGTGAAAAGGGAGTATTCGCTCATCTCGAAGGGTTCCTAAAATTTACCGATGGTGTATGTCGCCAGTCGCCCGCTGGAAATGGCGGACCTGTATCTGGAAACCGTTACGCAAGCCTACGTACAGGCTGTCCCCGGGGACCAGCCCGGCACTATTGGCCCAACGGGCCAGGTCGTCCTGCTCGAAGCCTAGCCAGAGGTCGCCGCAGGCATCCCGCGCCCACCCCTGGTCATGGCTGCACAGTTCGGTGACCAGCAGGCTGCCGCCCGCTTTCACCCGTTTGGCCAACAGGCGCAAGGCCAGGGCCGGGTCGCTGAAATGGTGCAGGACCATGTTCAGCACTACGCAGTCGGCTGCCACATCCGTTGTATCCAGTGCATCGGCCAACTGCAGGTTCACATTGTCCAGGCCTTCGCGCTGGCAGACTTGGCGGGCCAGCTCGAGCATGGTCGGGCTGTTGTCCAGCGCGGTGACCGTGCCGAAGCGCCGTGCCAGGTCCGGGAGGAAGCCGCCGTCACCGGGGCCGACCTCCAACGCACTGGCAGCCGGGCCAAAATTGAGTGTGTCGAGCAACGCCAGCAGGCTTTCGCGGTACTGCGGCAGGCCGGCGATCAGGTCTTGCTGGGCGCGGAATTTTTCTTCCACTCGCTGGAAAAAGTCCTGGCTGGTGGCTGCGCGACGCTGCTGCACCAGGGCGATACGTGCCTGCACCTCGGGTGGCAAGGTCAGGTCATCGACTTCTTCGAGCAGCGCCGTGTGCAGGCGCCCACCCAGGCGCAGGCTGTCGGGCAGGGCGCGGCGATAGAAAATGGCGTTGCCTTCGCGGCGCGTAGCCACCAGCTCGGCCTGGGCCAGCACCTTGAGGTGGTGGCTCATGCCGGACTGGCCGATGTCGAAGATCTGCGCCAGTTCCAGCACGCCAAACGAGTCGCTGGCCAGCGCGCGCAAAACATTCAGACGCAGCTCGTCACCACTGGCTTTGCACAGGGCGGCCAGTGTGTCGCTTCGCTGAGGGATCGATTGCGCACGGAGGTTCATGGGGCGGCAGTCTAGACAGGCATCGCTGACCCCGCAAGATCAATATCAAAAAGTTTTGATATTGGCGATGAGCTGCAAGCCGCAAGGCTCAAGCTGCAAGAATAGAGCGTTCCGCGTGCGGGTCTGCTTTCGCTTGCAGCTTAAAGCTTGCCGCTCGCAGCTTTAATGTTTGCCCCCAGCCCCCCCAGTGGGCGAAAATGGCCGCCTTTTTTCGTAATACCACTTATTCAAGCCCCCAGGAGATCAGCGATGCCCAGCCGTCGTGAACGTGCCAACGCCATTCGTGCCCTCAGCATGGATGCCGTGCAAAAGGCCAACAGCGGCCACCCAGGTGCCCCCATGGGCATGGCGGATATCGCCGAAGTGCTTTGGCGCGACTATCTGAAGCACAACCCGAGCAACCCGAGCTTCGCCGACCGTGACCGCTTCGTGCTGTCCAACGGCCACGGCTCGATGCTGATCTACTCGCTGCTGCACCTGACTGGCTACGATGTCACCATCGACGACCTCAAGTCGTTCCGCCAGCTGCACAGCCGTACCCCGGGCCACCCGGAGTTCGGCTACACCCCGGGTGTCGAGACCACCACCGGCCCGCTGGGCCAAGGCCTGGCCAACGCCGTGGGCTTCGCCCTGGCCGAAAAAGTACTGGGCGCCCAGTTCAACCGTGACGGTCACAAAATCGTCGACCACAACACTTATGTGTTCCTCGGCGACGGCTGCATGATGGAAGGCATCTCCCACGAAGTCGCCTCGCTGGCCGGCACCCTGGGCCTGAACAAGCTGGTCGCCTTCTATGACGACAACGGCATCTCCATCGACGGTGAAGTGGAAGGCTGGTTCACCGACGACACGCCGAAGCGTTTCGAGTCGTACAACTGGCTGGTGATCCGTAACGTCGATGGCCACGACGCTGAAGAAATCCGCACCGCCATCGAGACCGCCCGTAAGAGCGATCGCCCGACCCTGATCTGCTGCAAGACCATCATCGGTTTCGGTTCGCCGAACAAGCAGGGCAAGGAAGACTGCCACGGCGCTCCGCTGGGCAACGACGAAATCGCCCTGGCCCGCAAGGAACTGAACTGGAACCACGGTCCGTTCGAAGTGCCTGCCGACATCTACGCCGAGTGGGATGCCAAAGAAGCCGGTGCCAAGGCCGAAGCCGCGTGGAACAAGCGTTTCGACGCCTACGCCGCTGCCTTCCCTGAGCTGGCCGGCGAGCTCAAGCGCCGTCTGAGCGGCGAACTGCCAGCCGACTTCGCGGAAAAAGCCGCTGCCTACATCGCTGAAGTCGCTGCCAAAGGCGAAACCATCGCCAGCCGCAAAGCCAGCCAGAACGCCCTGAACGCCTTCGGCCCACTGCTGCCAGAGTTGCTCGGCGGCTCGGCTGACCTGGCCGGTTCCAACCTGACCCTGTGGAAAGGTTGCAAGGGCGTCAGCCATGAAGATGCCAACGGCAACTACATGTACTACGGCGTGCGCGAGTTCGGCATGACCGCGATCATGAACGGCGTCGCCCTGCATGGCGGCCTGGTGCCTTACGGCGCGACCTTCCTGATGTTCATGGAATACGCCCGCAACGCCGTGCGCATGTCTGCACTGATGAAGCAGCGCGTGATCCACGTTTACACCCACGATTCCATCGGCCTGGGTGAAGATGGCCCGACTCACCAGCCGATCGAGCAGCTGAGCAGCCTGCGCAGCACGCCGAACCTGGACACCTGGCGTCCAGCCGATGCGGTGGAATCCGCCGTGTCCTGGAAGCACGCCCTGGAGCGCAAGGACGGCCCATCGGCGCTGATCTTCTCGCGTCAGAACCTGCAGCATCAGGACCGTGACGCCCAGCAGATCGCCGACATCGCCCGTGGCGGTTACGTGCTCAAAGACTGCGCCGGGGAGCCTGAGCTGATCCTGATCGCCACCGGTTCCGAAGTGGGCCTGGCCGTTCAGGCGTTCGACAAACTGACCGAACAAGGCCGCAAGGTGCGCGTTGTGTCGATGCCGAGCACCAGCGTATTCGACGCCCAGGACGCAAGCTACAAGCAGTCCGTACTGCCGCTGCAAGTCGGTGCGCGCATCGCCATCGAAGCCGCCCATGCCGACTTCTGGTACAAGTACGTCGGCCTGGAAGGTCGTATCATCGGCATGACCACCTACGGTGAGTCGGCCCCGGCCTCTGCACTGTTCGAAGAGTTCGGCTTCACCCTGGAGAACATCCTGGGTACTGCCGAAGAGCTGCTGGAAGACTGATACAGGCAAAGTGAGGGCTGCTGGCCCTCATTCGCGGCACAAGGCCGCTCCCACAGGATCTGCAGAGTCGCAGTACCCTGTGGGAGCGGCCTTGTGCCGCGAATGGGCCGCATGGCGGCCCCGTTCAACCGCCGGAGTTCAAGAGCTACCTATGCCCCACCCGCATCCCTACAAAGTTGCACTCAACGGTTATGGCCGCATCGGCCGCTGTGTCCTGCGCGCGTTGTTCGAGCGGGGGGCAAAGGCCGGTTTCGAGATTGTCGCGCTGAACGACCTGGCCGATCAGGCCAGCCTCGAGTACCTGACACGCTTCGACTCCACCCACGGGCGTTTCCCCGGTGAGGTGAGGGTCGATGGCGATTGTCTGCATATCAATGGCGACTGCGTGAAGGTGTTGCGCAGTGCCACGCCCGAAGGCATCGACTGGGCCGCCCTGGACATCGACCTGGTGCTGGAGTGCTCCGGCGCCTACAACACCCGTGCCGACGGCCAGCGCTTCCTCGATGCCGGTGCGCCACGGGTGCTGTTCTCGCAACCCATGGCCAGCGAGGCGGACGTGGACGCCACGGTGGTCTACGGCATCAACCAGGCGTGCCTGACCGGCAGCGAGCGGCTGGTGTCCAACGCGTCGTGCACCACCAACTGCGGCGTGCCGCTGTTGCGTGTGCTGGACCAGGCGTTCGGCATCGAATACGTGCAGATCACCACCATCCACTCGGCGATGAACGACCAGCCGGTGATCGACGCTTACCACCACGAAGACCTGCGCCGCACGCGTTCTGCGTTCCAGTCGGTGATCCCGGTGTCCACGGGGCTGGCGCGCGGCATTGAGCGGCTGCTGCCGGAACTTGCCGGGCGAATCCAGGCCAAAGCGGTACGCGTGCCGACCGTCAACGTCTCGTGCCTGGACATCACCCTGCAGACCGCCCGCGACACCAGCGCCGCCGAGGTCAACCGGGTGCTGCGCGAGGCAGCCCTGGAGGGCCCGCTCAAAGGATTGCTGGCCTATACCGAGCTGCCTCACGCCAGCTGTGATTTCAACCACGACCCGCATTCGGCCATCGTCGATGCCAGCCAGACCCGTGTTTCCGGCCCCCGCCTGGTGAACCTGCTGGCTTGGTTCGACAACGAATGGGGGTTTGCCAACCGTATGCTCGACGTTGCCGAACACTATCTGCACGTCGTTCAACCAACCCGCAACAAACAGCCCTAAAGGACTGCATTCATGACCGTGTTGAAGATGACCGACCTCGACCTGCAAGGTAAACGCGTACTGATCCGCGAAGACCTCAACGTGCCTGTAAAGGACGGTGTGGTAGCCAGCGACGCGCGTATCCTGGCAGCGCTGCCGACCATCAAGCTGGCCCTGGAGAAGGGTGCGGCGGTAATGGTCTGCTCGCACCTGGGCCGCCCGACCGAAGGTGAGTTCTCGGCCGAGAACAGCCTCAAGCCGGTCGCCGAGTACCTGAGCAAGGCCCTGGGCCGTGACGTGCCGCTGATCGCCGACTACCTGGACGGTGTCGAGGTCAAGGCTGGTGACCTGGTGCTGTTCGAGAACGTGCGCTTCAACAAGGGCGAGAAAAAGAACGCCGACGAGCTGGCGCACAAATACGCGGCCCTGTGCGACGTGTTCGTGATGGACGCTTTCGGTACCGCCCACCGCGCCGAGGGTTCGACCCATGGCGTTGCCAAGTTCGCCAAGGTGGCTGCTGCAGGCCCACTGCTGGCTGCCGAGCTGGATGCCCTGGGCAAGGCGCTGAAAGCCCCGGCCAAGCCGATGGCGGCCATCGTCGCCGGCTCCAAGGTGTCGACCAAGCTCGACGTGCTGAACAGCCTGAGCGCTGTCTGCGACCTGCTGATCGTCGGGGGCGGTATCGCCAACACCTTCCTGGCAGCTGCCGGTCATCCGGTCGGCAAGTCGCTGTACGAGCCGGACCTGGTCGACACCGCCAAGGCCATCGCCGCCAAGGTCAATGTACCGCTGCCGGTTGACGTGGTAGTCGCCAAGGAATTCGCCGAAAGCGCCGAAGCGACCGTCAAGGCCATTGCCGACGTCGCCGCCGACGACATGATTCTGGACATCGGCCCACAAACCGCAGCCAACTTCGCCGAGTTGCTGAAGTCGTCACAGACCATCCTGTGGAACGGCCCGGTTGGCGTGTTCGAGTTCGACCAGTTCGGCAACGGCACCCAGGTTCTGGCCAAGGCTATCGCCGAAAGCCCTGCGTTCTCTATCGCCGGTGGCGGTGACACCCTGGCGGCAATCGACAAATATGGCGTTGGCGCCGATATCTCCTACATTTCTACCGGTGGTGGCGCCTTCCTCGAGTTCGTCGAGGGTAAGGTTCTGCCGGCTGTGGCAATCCTGGAAGAGCGGGCCAAGGCCTGATGACGTTGGCGCTTGGCAAAGGGAGCGACCTGATGGTCAAGCAATTGCCTGTGATGATCCTGGTCGGCCTGCTGAGCGCCTGCTCCGGCAGCCCGTCTTCGGACGCAACCGCGTCGCGCTTGCCCAAGGGCGGCTGCTACCAGTCCGAGTGGCAGGCCGAGACCGTGCCGGTCATCAACAAGCGCCTGGGCCCGGATGGCCTGGAAAAGTATGACGAAGATCACCAGCACAAGGCGCCTGGCTGCCCCTGATCGGGGCCCTTCATCGGGCTTTGCCCGGTGCAGGCAACCAAGTGGCGACTGTGTGGTCATCTAGAGGATATTCAATGAAAGCGCTTATGGCCGTAGCGGCCCTGGCGACACTGGCAGGATGCTCACTGCTGCAGCCGGCGCAACCCGCCCCGGCAGATGTCTGGACCCGTTGGGTCTGTGACACCCAGACCGAAGTGCTGTGGCGCTTCGCTGATGCACAATTCGAAGCGGTCGACGTGCGCCTCGGTGGCGGCGACCAGGTCTACCGGCTCAAGTCCGAGCCGGGCGCCTCAGGCGATTTGTACAGCGATGGCGTGCTGGCTTTCCACACCAAGGGCGATGAAGGCCTGGTGTATTGGGTGGCAACCAACGATCTGATTGGGCGGGGCTGCAAGGCACCGTGACTGGCCGGGCCGCCAAGGTGGCCCACACTACTTGAACAGCAACCGCCCCTGCGGCAGGCTTGCACGAAACAAACGACGCTTGTCGGGAGAGAGATACACAATGGCACTCATTAGCATGCGCCAGATGCTGGACCACGCCGCCGAGTTCGGTTACGGCGTACCAGCTTTCAACGTCAACAACCTCGAGCAAATGCGCGCAATCATGGAGGCCGCCGACAAGACCGACTCTCCGGTTATCGTCCAGGCTTCGGCCGGTGCCCGCAAATACGCCGGCGCGCCCTTCCTGCGCCACCTGATCCTGGCCGCCATCGAAGAATTCCCGCACATCCCGGTGTGCATGCACCAGGACCACGGCACCAGCCCTGACGTCTGCCAGCGTTCGATCCAGCTGGGCTTCAGCTCGGTGATGATGGACGGCTCGCTGGGCGAAGACGGCAAGACCCCGACCGACTACGACTACAACGTCCGCGTTACCCAGCAGACCGTTGCCATGGCACACGCCTGTGGCGTTTCGGTAGAAGGCGAGCTGGGCTGCCTGGGTTCGCTGGAAACTGGCATGGCCGGTGAAGAAGACGGTATCGGCGCCGAAGGCGTGCTGGATCACAGCCAGATGCTGACCGACCCGGAAGAAGCGGCCGACTTCGTCAAGAAGACCCAGGTCGATGCCCTGGCCATCGCCATCGGCACCAGCCACGGTGCGTACAAGTTCACCAAGCCACCTACCGGTGACGTGCTGGCGATCGACCGCATCAAGGAAATCCACAAGCGCATCCCCAACACCCACCTGGTCATGCACGGTTCGTCTTCGGTACCGCAAGAGTGGCTGGCGATCATCAACCAGTACGGCGGCGACATCAAAGAAACCTACGGTGTACCGGTTGAAGAGATCGTCGAAGGCATCAAGCACGGCGTGCGCAAGGTCAACATCGACACCGACCTGCGCCTGGCGTCCACCGGTGCCATGCGTCGCCTGATGGCGCAGAACCCAAGCGAGTTCGACCCGCGTAAGTTCTTCGGTGAAACCGTAAAAGCCATGCGTGACGTGTGCATCGCTCGTTACGAAGCGTTCGGCACCGCCGGCAATGCCTCCAAGATCAAGCCGATCTCCCTGGAAGGCATGTACCAGCGTTACCTGAAAGGTGAGTTGGCCGCCAAGGTCAACTGATCCCCAGGTCGCCCTGAAAAACCCGCAGAAATGCGGGTTTTTTTTGCCTGTGAAAACGCCGGCAGATATTCGCGGCAGAGCAACCGTTAGTCGGCTACCGTACGGTTTAGGCACTGATAGCGTTCTGATTGCATTGCGTGTTACAGACTCGGGTCTAGAGTACTTATCGGATCCAACCGCAATTTGAAGTCGGTCACAAAATAGAGAAGCAGCATGGATGGCGCTCACCTTCAACCTCAGCCACTGGATGGCAGCTCGGTGCTACTGGTGGTAGACGATTACCCCGAGAACCTCATCAGCATGCGGGCCTTGCTGGCCCGGCAGGATTGGCAAGTATTGACTGCAAGTTCAGGGATGGAAGCCCTGAGCGCCTTGCTCGAACACGACGTCGACCTGGTCTTGCTGGATGTACAAATGCCGGAGATGGACGGCTTTGAAGTCGCCCGGCTGATGCGTGGCAGCCAGCGTACGCGGCTGACCCCGATCATTTTCCTCACCGCCAACGAGCAGTCCGAGGCCGCAGTGCTCAAGGGCTACGCCAGTGGCGCGGTGGACTACATGTTCAAGCCGTTCGACCCGCAGATTCTCAAGCCCAAGGTCCAGGCGCTGCTCGACCAGCAGCGTAACCGGCGCATGCTGCAACGCCTGAGCCGCGAGCTGGAAGCCGCCAGGGCATTCAATGCCTCGATCCTGGAGAACGCCGCCGAAGGCATTCTTGTGGTGAATGCCGCAGGCACCATCAGTTTTGCCAACCCGGCCATCTCAAGGTTGCTGGCCGCCCCGGTCGAGCAATTGCAGGGTGCCCAGTTGCTTGACCTGGTGCAGATGGCCAATGCCGATCTGTGGAACGAGTCGGACTTCTACCGGGCCTACCTGGGGCGGCAGATTTTTCGTGTGCACGATGCCCAACTGCGCACCCTGGGCGGCGAACTGGTGCCGGTGGCGCTGTCCTGTGCCCCGTTGCCGTCCGATCAGCAGGCGATGGTGGTGACGGTGCTGGACATGTCGGTGGTGCGCAACCTGCACCAGCAGCTTGAGTATCAGGCGGTGACCGACCCACTGACCGGCCTGCTCAACCGTCGGGGTTTCTATCAGTCCGCAGAGGGCGTACTGCTGCGCAACGAGCGCTCGGACAAGGCGCAGGCGCTGATGTACATGGACCTTGATGGCTTCAAGCGGATCAATGACTCGCTGGGCCATGAAGCGGGCGATCGCGTCCTGCGCTGGGTTGCCGAACAGCTCAAGGACTGTCTGGGAAACGAGGCTTTGCTGGCCCGGATGGGCGGCGATGAGTTCACGGCGTTGTTCGACAGCTTGCCCTACCCCGAGCAGGCCGGGCGTTACGCCGAGCGATTGCTCGAGCGCATCGCGATCAGCCAGCAAATCGACGGGCTGGATGTGTGCCTGGGGGTCAGCATTGGCATCGCCACCTACCCTGAGTGCGGCGCCACCGTCGAAGGCCTGCTGCGCGCGGCCGATGCGGCGATGTATGCGGCCAAGCAGGCCGGGCGCCAGCAGTACCGTTTCTACGACCAGGAACTCAACGGCCGCGCGCGCTCACGGTTGATGCTCGAAGACAGCGTACGTGCCGCCATCGAACAGCAGGATTTCAGCCTGGTGTATCAGCCCCAGGTGGGTTTTGCCGACGGCCACCTGCGCGGTTTCGAGGCGTTGCTGCGCTGGCAGCACCCCAGTGTCGGCGATGTGCCGCCTGGGCTGTTCATCCCTTTGCTTGAGGAAGCCCGGCTGATCAACCGCCTGGCCAGCTGGATCTACCGCCAGGGCGCGGCCCAGCGCCAGGCCTGGTGCGACCGTTTCGCCCAGGATCTGGTGCTGGGCATCAGCCTGAGCCGTGCCCAGTTCGTCATGCCGGGGCTGGTCGAGGAGCTGCAGCGGGTGATCCAGGATTACCAGCTGAACCCGGCGCAACTTGAAGTCGAGGTGGCGGAGATGTCGTTGATGTACAACATCGACGCAGCGGTGAAGCAGATACACCGCCTGCGCGAACTGGGCGTGCGGGTGGCGCTGGATGATTTTGGCGCGGGTGACTGTTCGCTGCGCATGCTGCGTGACTTGCCGATCGACACCCTCAAGCTTGACCGGCACCTGGTCGCACGCCTGCCGGACTCTACGGTGGATGCCGCGCTGGTGCGCAGCGTGATCGGCTTGTGCGCCGACTACCGCATCACGGTGATCGCCGAGGGCGTGGAAACCCAGGCCCAAGCTGCGTGGCTCAAGGCAAACGGTTGCGCCTATGTGCAGGGTTTTTTGGTGGCGCACCCCATGACTGCGGCCGATGCCAGTGGCTTTCCGGCGATTTTCTCCTGGCCCCGGCCATGATTGGCTAGAATCGCCATTCGCCACGCCGAAGCAGTGCCATGACCGTATTACGTTACTTGCAAGCCTACCCGCCACACCTGCAGGAGCAGGTGCGGCAGATGATCGACAGCGACCGCCTGGGCGAGTACCTGCAGCGTCGCTACCCCGACCGCCATGACGTGCAAAGCGACAAGGCGCTGTACGGTTATGCCCAGGACCTGCGGCAACAGTACCTGCGCAGCGCGCCCAACCTGGACAAGGTGCTGTTCGACAACCGCCTCGATCTGACCCACCGTGCCCTGGGGCTCAACACTGCGGTATCGCGCGTTCAGGGTGGCAAGCTTAAGGCGAAGAAGGAAATCCGCATCGCCTCCTTGTTCAAGGAAGCCGCGCCGCAGTTTCTGCGCATGATCGTGGTGCACGAGCTGGCGCACCTGCGTGAGCGCGATCATAGCAAGGCGTTTTACCAGCTCTGTCAGCACATGGAGCCGGACTACCACCAACTGGAATTCGACCTGCGCGTCTACCTGACCTATCGGGAGCTGCCGGGCAACTGTTAAGGACCACGCAGCATGGAAGTGAGCAAGACCAAGAGCAGCTTCTACCGCCGCCTGTACGTAGCCTGGTTGATCGACAGCCAGACGGCGACCAGCGTGCCGGCCCTGATGGAGGCCACCGGCATGCCACGCCGCACGGCCCAGGACACCATCGCCGCCCTGGCCGACCTGGATATCGTCTGTGAGTTCGAGCAGCAGGAGGGCGCGCGCAATCATGCCGGGCACTACCGCATTCATGACTGGGGCGCGATCGACAAGCAGTGGATCACCCGGCATATGCGCCAGATCCGAGAAGTGCTGGGTTATCCGTGATGCTGTGGCCGCTGCCACAAAGGTTCGCGCAACCCCTGTAGGAGCGGCCTTGCGTCGCGAAAGGGGCGCAAAGCGCCCCCAACTATTTCAGCCCTTGCGCATGCCGATATGCGGAATGTCATCCTCAAGGTATTCCTCACCCACCACCTCGAACCCATGCCGTGCATAAAACCCTTGCAGATGCGCTTGCGCCGACAGATACACCGGCGTCCCCGGCCAGCAATGCTCAGCAGCCTCCAGCCCCTTGAGCAGCAACGGATGCCCCAACTTGAGCCCACGCGCTGCAGGTGATGTCACCACGCGCCCGATCACCACATCGCCCCCCTGGGATTGCGGGTCGAGCAGGCGCAGATAGGCCACCAGCTTGTCGTCCTGCCAAGCCATCAGGTGCAGGGTATCGCCGCTCAGGTCTTGGCCATCGACTTCCTGGTAGGCGCAGCGTTGCTCGACCACGAACACTTCGGTGCGCAATTGCAGGATGGCGTAGAGCTGGTCCTTGCCGAGGTCGGTGTGGTGCTTGCAGAGCCAGTCGATGGACATTGGCACGAACTCCTTGAATGGGACGTCGATCATCGCAAATCCACAGGCCGTCGACGAGTGGCGGATTGCTGCAGACCGTGTCATGCAGGCTTCGGCCAAAATAGAGGCAAAATGACACTATTGTCCGCTGCCCTGAGCCTCAGCTTTGTGTAATCTCCTCGGCAGTTGCGGCGAAGGCCGCCTACACAGTGTGCGCCCTCTATTGCGAAAGGACTTGAGCATGCGGCCACTGCTATGTGTTCTGGGATTGCTGGCAGCCATGCTGGCCACGCCCGTGCTGGGTCATGACAAGCTGCGGCTAGTTGCGGATAGCTGGCCACCGTTTACCGATGCCAGTATGCCGGGCGGCGGCCTGGCAACCAGCATCGTCACTACCGCACTGGCCAGGGCCGGTTACGCCAGTGCGTTCGAGGAGGCGCCGTGGGCACGGGCCTTGATGGGCGTCAGCGAAGGGCGTTACGACATCTTGATCAATGCCTGGTACAACGACTCACGGACCCGCATCGGGCATTTTTCCAACGCCTACCTGAACAACAAGGTCCGCCTGCTCAAACGCAAAGGCGAGGCCTTCGGTTACCAGCACCAATCCGATCTGTACCCCTACAGCATTGCCGTGGTGCGCGATTATGCCTATTCGCCCGATTTTGACGGCGACACCCGCTTGCACAAGGTGGCGGTGCGTAACTTCTCGTCGGCGGTGCGCATGCTGGCGGCCGGCAGGGTAAACCTGGCGGTTGAGGATGAGTACGTGGCCCATTACAACCTGCAGCGCGAACCGCAGGCGGTGCGTGATGGTGTGGAGCTGGTCGACCCGCCACTGGCGCAGAACAGCCTGCATATTCTGGTCAGCCTGAAACACCCGGAACACCAGCAGATAGTCGAACGTTTCGAGCGGGCAATCGCGGCCATGAAAACCGATGGCAGTTATGCGCGCTTGCTGCGCCAGCATGGCTTTTGATCTCTATTGCCTGTGCCGGCCACTCAGCATTTAGGCCGGTGTGCTTTCCTTGACCAAGTGCGCCGCCAGCGTGCGCAACGGCCCCAGCTGCCGGCAGATCAGTGCCAGCTGGGTTTGCACCAGTCGCTGATGTTCATCCAGCTCTTCCGGCATCTGCTCCAGGGCATTGGCCAACGCTTCTTCGGCATCACTGTGGATCGCCACCGGTAGCCGCGCCGCCAGGCCATTGGCAATCTCGTCCAGGCTGTTGGCCAGGCTTTGCCCGGCACCCTCGATCAATTGCTCCTGAACCTCCGCGGGCAAGGCGGTATCACGGTGCGCGCCCAGCCCGGAGAGGTAGCTGAGCAGCGTGTGCGACAGCACCAGGAAGCGGAAGCCGACGTCCGCTTCCTTGCGAAAGTGCCCCGGCTCCATGAGCATGTTCGCCAGCGTGGTGGACAGCGCCGCATCGGCGTTGTGGGCGTTGCGGCGGGCCAGGCGGTAGGCGAGGTCGTCGCGTTTACCGTGGGCATACTGCTGCATGATCTGGCGCAGGTACACGCTGGCGCAGGCCAGGGTGTTGGCCAGCGCCTTGTTCAGGCGCCGGCCTTGCCAGTCGGGCAGGAACAGGAACACCGCCAGAATGGCGATCAGGCTGCCCACCAGGGTATCGAACAGGCGCGGCAGGAACAGCCCATAGCCGTCGCCGATCTGGTTGAAGCAGAACAGCACCATCAACGTGATCGCTGCGGTCGCCAAGGTGTACCGGGTGGTGCGGTTGACGAAGAACACCACCCCGGCGACCACGGCGAACATCGACTGGATGATCGGGTTGGGGAACAGGTCAAACAGTGCCCAGCCCACCGTCAGGCCGATGGCCGTGCCGACAATCCGCTGCCCCAGCTTGCGCCGCGTCGCGCCGTAGTTGGGTTGGCAGACGAACAGCGTGGTGAGGATGATCCAATAGCCCTGCGTGGGGTGGATCAGGTGCACCATGCCATAGCCGATCGACAGCGCCAGGGGCAGGCGCAGGGCGTGGCGGAACAGCAGCGAGGTCGGCGTCAGCTGGGTGCGCAGGCGGCTCCAGACATCCTTCAGCGAGCGTGGCGAACGGTCCAGCAGGCTGCTGTCACTGGCATCGGCCAGGCTGTCCGGGTTGCTGGCGGCGCCCAACAGGCGGTCCAGGGTGGCAAGGTTGGCCGCCAGTGCCCGTAGCGAACGCAGCAGGCTTCGCCAGGCGGGGTTGTTCTGGTTGCGCAGGTGCTCCAGGGAGGCGTTGAGGTCTTCCAGGGTGTCGGCAAACCGGCTGTCGAGGACAAACGGCTGACGCAGACGGATTGAGCGCGCCAGGTCCTGGCAGGCCGAGCCTTGATGACGCAGCAGGCGCTGGCAGCGGAACATCACGTCGCTGTGGAAGAACGCTTCGGCCAGGGCGTTGTAGGGGTAGTGCGAGGCGCTTACCCGTTCGTGGATGTCCTGGGCCAGGAAGTACAGCTTCAGGTAGCGGCTGACCTTGGAGTTTGGCTGGCTGTTGCCAACCCGGTGCAGGATGATTTCCTTGGCGGCGTTGAGCGCCGCGACCACCTTGCCATTTTGCTGGGCCAGCTCCAGCCGCCGGGCCTCCAGGTCATGGTTGCGCACCGGTTCGAACAGATTGGCCTTGAGCTTGAGGTAGCGGCCCAGCTCGAAAAACAGCTTGGCCAGGCTTTGCTGCACCGGCTGATTGGAGAACAGCGCCTGCCACAGCACCGACAGCAGGCCATACCAGGCCGCGCCCGCCACCAGCAGCATCGGCTCGTGCCAGAAATCGGTGACCTCGCCGCCGCGCTGGTCCACGCCGATCATGGTGTATACCGCCGTGATCAGCGTCGCCGAGGCGATGGCGCCATAACGCTCGCCCAGGGCGCCGAGCATGGTCAGGCCGAAAGCCGCCAAGGCCAGTGCAACGGCGAAGACCCATGGGTAGGGGAACAGCAGTTCGACGGCCAGAGCGGCGATGGCAAAGCACACCAGGGTCACGGCCAGGGCGCTGAGGCGGCCTTGCCAACTGTCGTCGGTCTCGGCCAGGGCACTGGCGATAATGCCCAGGAACAACGGGATCAGCAGGGCCATTTCATCCTGGTACCAGCACAAGGCCATGCTGCCGGTAAGGGCGACCGTTACCCGGATGCTGTAGCTGAACTTGTCTTGGCCCCACAGGCGACGCAGTGACTGACGGAACGAGCTCGATGACATGATGGCCTTGGGCTGTGATCGAATGAATACATTGCCGCACGGACCAGCAAGAAGCGTTCCGTGCTGCTGAATGGATTCTACTCTACACGAACTGCGCCGCAGCGTTAGCCGATGCCCAGGCCCACTGGAAATTGAAACCGCCCAGGTGGCCGGTTACATCCAGCACCTCGCCAATGAAGTACAGCCCCGGGCTCTTGAGCGACTCCATGGTCTTGGACGACACCTCGCGGGTATCCACGCCGCCCAGCGTCACCTCGGCAGTGCGATAGCCCTCGGTGCCGGCAGGTACCACTTGCCAGGCCGCCAGTTTTTCGGCGATCTGTGCCAGTTCTGCCGGCGTGTACTGCTTCATCGGCTTCGATTCGAACCACTGCTCGGCCAGCAGGTTGGCCAGCTTGCGGGTGAACACTTCGCCGAGCACGGTTTTGAGTTCTGCATTGGCGCGCTCGGCCTGTTGCTGTTGCAGCCAGGTCAGTGCGTCGCGGTCTGGCAGCAGGTTGATCTCTACCGTGTCGCCGGCCTCCCAGAACGAGGAGATCTGCAAGATCGCCGGGCCACTCAGGCCGCGGTGGGTGAATAGCAGGTTTTCGCGAAAGCTGGTGCCGTTGCAGCTGGCCGTGCAGTCCAGCGAAGTGCCCGACAGTTCCGTGCACAATGCCTTGAGTTGGGGCTCGGTGATGGTGAACGGCACCAGACCGGCGCGTGTCGGCAGCAGGGTATGGCCAAACTGACGGGCCACCTGGTAGCCGAAACCGGTAGCACCCAGGGTCGGGATCGATAGGCCGCCGGTGGCGATCACCAACGACTGGCAGGCGAACTGCCCGGCACTGGTCTGCAGCAGGTAGCCGTTTTCAGTCTTCTCGATGTGCGAGATGCTGGTTTCCATGCGCAGCTCGGCACCGGCTTCGTCGCACTCGGCCAGGAGCATGTTGAGGATGTCGCTGGACTTGTTGTCGCAGAACAGCTGCCCGAGTTTTTTCTCGTGATACGGCACGCCGTGCTTGGCCACCAGCTCGATGAAGTCCCACTGGGTGTAGCGGGCCAGCGCCGACTTGCAGAAGTGCGCGTTGTGCGAGAGGAAGTTGGCAGGCTCGGTGTACATGTTGGTGAAGTTACAGCGCCCGCCGCCAGACATCAGGATCTTCTTGCCTGGCTTGTTGGCGTGGTCGAGCAGCAGCACTCGGCGGCCACGGCGGGCGCTGAGCTGGGCGCACATCAGGCCAGCGGCGCCAGCGCCGAGGATGATCACGTCTGTGGTGTGCACGATAGACCTCTTGGTAGCTGGGGCCGCTGTGCGGCCCATTCGTGGGGCAAGCCCGCTCCCACAGGTACTCCGCCAGGCTCAAGGGCTGTGGAGGTCCTGTGGGAGCGGGCTTGCCCCGCGAATGGGCTGCATAGCAGCCCCAGAATAAGTTTAGATAATGCGGACTTTCAGGGCCCGGCCCTTGATCTTGCCGCTGTTCAGGCGCTGCATGGCCTGCTTGGCCAGGGCCCGTTCCACCGCCACGAAGGCCTGGAAGTCGAAGATGGCGATCTTGCCCACCTGCTTGCCCGGGATACCGGCATCGCCGGTCAGCGCACCGAGGATGTCACCCGGACGCAGCTTGTCCTTGCGCCCGGCAGCGATGCACAAGGTGCTCATTACCGGCAGCAGCGGCTCGCCGCCCTTGTTCTTCAGGCTGTCCAACTGGTCCCAGCGCAGCGGGCTTTTCTGCAGCGCTTCGATGGCCTGGGCGCGGTGCCCTTCGGCCGGGGCTACCAGGCTGATCGCCACACCTTTCTCACCGGCACGGCCGGTACGACCGACACGGTGCACGTGGATTTCCGCGTCACGCGCCAGCTCGACGTTGAGCACCATATCCAGGCCGTCGATATCCAGGCCGCGGGCGGCCACGTCGGTCGCCACCAGCACCGAGCTGCTGCGGTTGGCGAACATGGCCAGCACCTGATCGCGGTCGCGCTGTTCGAGGTCACCGTGCAGGGCCTGGGCGACGATGCCCTTGGCCGTGAGGTGGGCGACCACGTCTTCACACTGCTGCTTGGTGAAGCAGAACGCCACGCACGATTGCGGGCGATAGTGGCCCAGCACGCGGGTCACCGCTTCGAGGCGTTGTTGCGCGTCGATTTCGATGAAGCGTTGTTCGATCTGGTTGTCGGTGTGCAGGCTTTCGACCTTGACCTGCTGCGGGTTGCGCATGAAGTCGGCGGCAAGCTGCTTGATGCCGGCCGGGTAGGTGGCCGAGAACAGCAGGGTCTGGCGGCGTGCCGGGGTCTTGCCGATGATGCTGGCGATAGCGTCGAAGAAGCCCATGTCGAGCATGCGGTCAGCTTCGTCCAAGATCAGGGTGTTCAGGCCATCGAGCACCAGCGTGCCTTTGTCCAGGTGCTGCTGGATGCGCCCCGGGGTACCGACGATGATGTGCGCGCCGTGCTCCAGCGAAGCAATCTGTGGGCCCAGCGAAACGCCGCCACAGAGGGTCAGGATCTTGATGTTGTCCTCGGCGCGGGCCAGGCGGCGCAACTCCTTGGCGACCTGGTCGGCGAGCTCGCGCGTCGGGCACAGGACCAAGGCCTGGCAACCGAAGTAACGCGGGTTGATCGGGTTCAGCAGGCCGATGCCGAACGCAGCGGTCTTGCCGCTGCCGGTCTTGGCCTGGGCGATCAGGTCCTGGCCCTTGAGGATGACCGGCAGGCTCTGGGCCTGAATCGGCGTCATCGAGGCATAGCCGAGGGCGTCCAGGTTGGCCAGCATGGCGGCGGACAGCGGCAGGGTGGCAAAGGCGGTGGATTCGGTGGTCACGAGGCGGGCCTGTGTAGCGAAGCGAAAAATGCCGCACAGTCTACCAGCCTCATGGCCATTCGCCCTACGACTCCATGTGTTGTTCCGGACGACGGGCACGCCTTCCGTCTGTCGGCGCCAGTTGCAGGAAGATCGCCGCTGCCAGCATGGCCATGATGCCGATGGTCACGAAGGTCAGCTGGAACGCGCCCAATGTGCTCTCGACCCCTTCGGCACTGCCCGCCGCAGTGAAGCCACCCAGCAATGCCCCGGCGCAGGCCACACCCAGGCTCAGCGCCAATTGCGCGACCACTGACAGCAGGCTGTTGCCGCTGCTGGCGCTGGCATCGTCGAGGTCGATCAGGGTCACCGTGTTCATGGCCGTGAACTGCATGGAGTTGACCGCGCCGAGCAGGCCCAGGTGTATCAGCAGCACGGCGTAGGGTGTCTGCTCGTCGATCAGGCCGAGGCTGGCCAGCAGCAGGCCCAGCAGCAGGGTATTGCCGGTGAGGATGATGCGGTAGCCAAAACGCTCGATCAGCGGCCGGGCGATGGACTTGGCAAGCATCGCCGCCGCCGCCAGCGGGATCATGCTCATGCCGGCCTGGGCGGGCGAATAGCCCAGGGCTACCTGCAACAGCAGTGGCACCAGGAAGGGCAGGGCGCCGCTGCCCAGGCGGGCGAACAGGTTGCCGAGGATGCCGATGGCAAAGGTGCGCACGCGGAACAGGCTGGGCGAGAACAGCGGCTCGGGATCGCGCCCTGCGCGCAGCCAGTAGGCGGCCAGGCAGGCCATGCCGGCGAACAGCAGCAACATCACCCGCAAATGCGGCAAGTGCAACTCGCCCAGGCCTTCCATGGCGATGGTGATCAGCACCATCGCCGCACCGAACAGCAGAAAACCTGGGCCGTCGAAGCTGGTGCGCTCAGCGCCGCGCAGGTCGGGGATGAACTTCCACACGGCATAACAGCCGATGGCGCCGACCGGCAGGTTAAGCAGGAAGATCCAGTGCCAGCTGAGGATCTCCACCAGCCAGCCGCCGACCGTTGGGCCAAGCAGGGGGCCGAGCAGGCCGGGGATGGTGATGAAACTCATGATCCGCACCAGCTCGGTGCGTGGGTAGGCGCGCAGTACCACCAGCCGGCCGACCGGCAGCATCAATGCGCCGCCCAGGCCTTGAACCACCCGGGCCAGGATCAGAAAACCGAGGCTGTCGGCGGCGGCGCACAGCAGCGAGCCGAAGCTGAACAACAGGATCGCGCTGAAGAAGATGTGCTTGGTGCCGAAGCGGTCGGCGAGCCAGCCGGAGGCGGGGATCAACAAGGCCACGGTGAGCATGTAGGCGATGATCACGCCTTGCATGCGCAGCGGGTCTTCTTCCAGCGAGCGGGCCATGGCCGGCAGCGCGGTGTTGAGGATGGTGCCGTCCAGGGACTGCATGAAGAAGGCGATGGCCACGACCCAGGGGATCCAGCGGGCGGTGACGGGGTCCAGCGGGGTGCGTTCGGGCATGACGTCCTCGTTTGTCAGTGCCGGCGTCTTCGCGGGGCAAGCCCGCTCCCACAAGGCGGGGAGCGGGATTGCCCCGCGAAGACGCCGGCAAGTCCAATCACAATGTCAGGGTAAGGCCTTTGACCAGAGCCCCCGGCAAATGACTCGACCCGGTACTGCGCTGTCCATAGGTACTGGTGGAGAGAATCATCTCGCGCTCGCGGGTCAGGTCCTCCAACTGGCTACCCAGCAAACTGTACAGGCTGTCATCGAAGCGCATGGTGCTTACCGGCCCCTGAATCTCGCCATTCTCCACCCAGAAGGTGGCAAAGCGGGTCAGGCCGGTCATGCGCGCTGCCGGCAGGTCCGAGTAGTTGAGGTACCACAGGTTGCTGATATACAGCCCGGTGCCAAGCCGTTCGAGGATGGCTTCACTGGCCAGGTTGCCCGCCGCCAGGCTCAAGGCGCAAGGCGACTCATAGCTGTCGGCGCCATTTGCCATCAGGTCGAATTCGGCCGCGCTGCGTGCGCTGATCAAGCGCTGCACGGCCTGGCCTTGCGCGATCAACGCAACGTCAAGGCGTGGTGAACCCTCATCGGAAAACGTCGGGCTCAACGAGCCGCTGACCTGTTCGTCGAAACTGACCAGCGGGCTCAGGCGTGCATCGCCGTTATACAGGCGCTGCAGGGCGCTATTGCCGGTGGCCAGGGCCTGCGCAGAAAACCCGCCCCAGCACAGCATACCGGCAATCTCGTCCATGGCCGCCGGTGCCAGGTAGGCGCGGTAGCTGCCGGGTTTCAAGGTGATTGCGGGGCGGCCCAGGTACGCCAGTTGCTCGCGGGCCTGGCGCAGACGCGCGATGAATTCATCAGCGCTCCAGGCTTGCCCGGCATAGTTGGCTTTCACTGCCTGGCCGTTGCCGTGGAACAGGCTCCAGTCCATGTTGAAGCTGTTGGCCTGGTGCCAGCCAAAGGCCCCGAACGAGCTGGCGAAGCCGCGACAGATCGGCCCAGCGGCGTAGATGCCGACCAGGTCCAGGTCGCCTGCTTCACGCTCGATCAAGGCCAGTACTTCATCCAGATCCGGCAGCGTGTGGCCCTGCTGGCTGTGGCTGTTCCACGGGGTTTCGTCCAGGCGCAGGTAGGGGTCGACCGCCAGCAGAGGCAGGGTCTGGCGCAATTGGCCGAGGGCATCGGCCAGGCGCGCGCGGTCCAGCACGGCATCATCGCCCAGGGTGATCTGCTGCTCGGCCTGGCGGCCATCATGAATCAGGCGCAGCTGCACACTGGCCTGGCCGACCTCACCGGCCTGGCGCACCTTGGCGTGGTTGAAGCGCACGAACTGCGACTGCTCGGCGCTGTAGCCGAAGGTGAACTGTTCGCCCGGCTGAAGGGCGTCGCGCAGGGCGCCAAGCAGGCTTTCGAAACGTTGCTGGGGTATGGCGCTCATCAGGCGTCGCCTCCGAATACATCGATCTGGCTGAACACACAGGCCGGCGACGCATGGCCGACCCGTACCACCTGGTTGGGTTCGCCCTTGCCGCAGTTGGGTGTGCCGAGCACCTGGAAGGTGCTGCGGTCGCCGACTGCCGACAGGTTGCGCCAGAACTGCGCCGAGATGCCGCGGTAGTTGGGGTTCTTGACGATGCCCTTGAGCTCGCCGTTTTCGATCAGTTGGCCCCACTCGCAGCCGAACTGGAACTTGTTGCGCGCATCGTCGATGGACCAGGAGCGGTTGGTACGCATCAGGATGCCATGCTCGATGCCCTGGACCAGTTGCGCCAGCGACCGGTCGCCCGGCTCGATGTTGAGGTTGGCCATGCGGTCGATCGGCGCACGGTTCCAGCCGCAGGCACGGCTGTTGGCCACGCCGTCCAGGCCCGAGCGGAACTGCGACAGGGCGCCGCCCAACGGCCGCAGCAGCAGGCCTTCGCGGATCAGGAACTGCTTGCTGGCCTGGGTGCCGTCATCGTCGTAGCTGTAGCTGGCCAGCTCTTCACCGATGGTCGGGTCGAAGGTCACGTTGAGCAGCGTCGAGCCGTATTGCAGGTGGCCGAAATCGCTGGCGTTGACGAAGCTGGTGCCGGCGTAGTTGCGTTCGTCGCCAAGAATGCGGTCCATCTCCAGCGGGTGGCCGATGGACTCATGGATCTGCAGCATCATCTGGTCAGGCATCAACAGCAGGTCGCGCTGGCCGCTGGGGGTATTGGGAGCGAGCAGCAGTTGCAGTGCTTCGTCGGCGACCCGGTTGGCAGCGCCGACCAAGCCACAGCGCTCGATGATTTCAAAGCCACCCTGCTGGCCGAAGTTGTCCCGGCCCAGGCTGCGGCTCTGGCTGTCCTGGCCGTCGCTGGCGGTCACGCTCAAGCCTGGGAACAAAAAGCGCTGGGCGTGGCGCAGCTCGGCGCCGGCGCTGTTGAGGTAAGTCTGCTCGACCAGGCTCATGCCCAGGCCAGCCTGCCAGTCCACCAGGCGGCTGTCCTGGGGCACGCTGGCCGATTCGGCGGCGAGCAGGCCAAGGCAGTCGGCAAGGCTGGGCATGGGCTGATCGAAGTGGGGCGAAACGTGGTCGTGGCGGGCGCTGGTCACCGGTTGCTCACGCAGGTCCAGCAGGCTGTGCCGGGCGATTTGCCGGGCCAGCGCCTCGGCGCGTTCGAGCGCCTGTTGCAGGCCTTGCTGGGACAGGTCTGCCGTGGCCGCATAAGCCTCCACGCCATTGACTCGCACGGTGAGCATGGCGCCCTCGTCCTGGCTGAAGAACGGCGGCTCGGCTACGTTGCGGCGAACCGACAGCGACTGGTGCGACTGTTTCACATGACGCAGGGAAAACAACTCGGCCGTACTGCGCAGCGCCGCAAAGCGCTGGCGCAACAGGGCGCTGGAATCGAACATGCGGGAACCTCCGAGTCAGTGGTGGCTCCCCCTAGAACCACTCCACTCGCATACTCAGGCACGTTTGGTCGCCGTCCTCGAGCAATGCGAGCTCATTATGGCAGCCAGCTACTTCCCTGGTCAGGAAATAACGCGAGGGCGTTCAATCGCCGCCCTCCCAGCAAGGGGGCGGCGTTGCTACCCCCTCTTTCTGGATGGCGCCCTTCAACATAGCATTCAGATGCGACGCGACATGGTGAGAGGTGTCCGTCAGCAAATAGACGTGGTGCTTTTCGAGGTCGGGCAAGCTCAGCCCCTCCACGTACGCGAGCGATGTATCGGCGCTATCCAGGCCCTCGACAATGCCGACGGCCAGGCCACTTCTCATGCAGGCCAGCACTGCGTGCCAGTTGGCGCTTTCCAGCAGAACACGGTACGCAATGCCGTGGGCTTTCAATGCCTGCAAGGCAGCCTCCCGGTATGGGCAACCTTTCAACTGCAGTGCCAACGGTAAGGGGCGACTGGGATCATGGCTGAATCCAGGCGCTGCGGCCCAGCGAGGCTGAGTCGAGCGAAGCCACTCGCCTTGTTGCCAGTCTTCACTGCTGACCGCTACTGCCAAGTCCAGTCGTTGTCGCGCAAACAGGTCGATGAGCTCTGCGCTGGATCGCGCTACAGCCTCCAGCTCCAGTTTCGGATTATTGGCGACGAACACTGGCAGAAAGTCATTCATCAGGTTGGCGGCATAGCCATCGGGTACTCCCAGACGCACCTTGCCAGTCATCTGCTGTGGCGACAGCGTAGCCAGCAGCCTGTCGTGAGCCATCAAGAAACGTGTCGCCTCGCCCAACAACTGGCGACCCGCAGGGGTTAGCTCTACGGACTGGTTACTGCGCGTGAACAATTGTTGCCCGATCTTTCCCTCCAGCTTCTGGATTTGCGTCGTCACCGCCGATGGGCTGCGGTGGACGTAGTCGGCCGCCGCCTTGAAACGGCCTAGCCGGGCCACTGCCTGGAAGGTTCTCAGTACATCGATGTCGAGGCCTTTGCCCATGGAACCACCTGATTTGGTTGGATCGAACCAGCGCTTCGATTTAATCAACTGTACAGCCTTTATACCCACTCTTACTGTGGGGTCGAAGCCCGCATGCCCCCTGAATTGCAATGGAATGATACGGATGAGCCTGAACGACTTCGTGGTAGATGCACTCGTACGCAACCCCGCTTACCAGCACGCACGCTTATGGACTGTCGAGAACCATGAGAAGTACTCGACCTTGGCCCAGCCTGAGCCGGGACCTGAAAGCGCCCATCGTTTCAACCACGAGATATTTCTGCTCATGCGCGCCTTGAATGAGCAAGGCGTGGGTCAGAGCGGGCTCTGTGCTGACGCAGAGGGGCAGGGGGCGCTCAAGACCGTCATCGACGAAGTTGCCAAGCGGTTGGCAGCGCTGAGCAGTGGGCGCCGCGTGCACTATGTCGAGCTGGGCCCCGAGCCGATCAAGAGCGCCTGCTTGCTGAAGCGAATGGTCGAGACGTCCAGCTCCATCCGCTACACCGCCATCGATATCAACCAGACCTCGGAAGCCGCGATGAGCGATGCCGTGGGTCCCATCGTGCGGGAGGATGGCAGTTTCAATTACATCGCTGCTGATTACCGCACTGTTACCCATGATGATTTGCGTCACGATCAGGAGCTCACCCTGATCACCTTGCTTGGGTTCCAGGAAGGTAACGAGCTGCCAGTAAGCACTGGGCGGCTGATTCGTAGCCTTGCAGGTAGCACCACCTACATTCTTTCGGAAATGCAGGTCTACGAGGAAGGCCTGGAAAGTACCATCCTCAAGTTCTACGCCAACCCCTGCATGCTCCAGTTCTCCCGAACGGTCGCGCTTCAACAAGGCTTCATCCCCTCGGGCGAGCACGAAGCCATGCTCGTACCGCTACGCATTCAGGATGAACCGATCCATGTCGTAGTGACCCTGCAGTCTGTGCAGCGCCTGCAGCAACGTGGGTATCTACTGACCAACATCTGCCTCAAGTACACGCCCGAACAGTTCCGTCGCATCAGGGCCCGGCATTGCAACTGCAGTGTGGTGGACGAGTTCGCCAGTGGTGATGGCTCGGTGCGCTATCAGATCGCGAAGTACCTTCAGTAGTGACTCTACGGGGACAGACACATCATGAATCCTTCTTCAGACACCTTACCCCTGTTCGAACGCGGCGTAGGGCGCGTGAAGCTGGCGCTCAAGTCGACATTGAAGCGCACGCCGCGGCCATCGCCGATCTGCCTAAGTGAGCAGTTGCCCTGGTCGGACGATTTGCTTTGCCAGCACGGGCCCATCCTCAGTGACACCCGAACAGTTGGGCAGCTTGGGTATGCCCACAGCCCACACGCCAAAATCGCGGTGGACAGCATCACTGGGGTGGCGGTTGTGCATCGGCTGTTCACGCCCGAGGGCGTTTCGGCCTTGCAAGGCATCTGCAGCCGTCTGGAGGAGGGGGCGGGCGACAGCGACTGGATCATTTCACGGCGTACGCGAGGGGTGACGGCTTTGTCATCGTTCATCAACGACATGATGTGCAGCCGTTCATTCCTGTTGGCCGTATCGCGCATTGCAGGCGTGCCGCTGGTGCCTTACCCCATGGTCAATGCGCGATCGCAGGTCAACTATTTCTACCCCAAGCCTGTCGAGCAACAGCAGCAACTCGGCATGTGGCACACAGACGGCACCAACTATGTGCTGAATATCGTGCTGTCGGGGTGCTCCGACTACAGCGGGGGCGAGTTCCTGTTCCACAACGGCACTGTCGATACCTTTGATGCGCTGGATCACCGCACCTTCGAAAGCGCAAGGCTGGACGCGCCTGGCGATGCCTTGTTCATCTACGGCAGCCGATTGTTCCACGGTGTGCGCCCGGTGATCAGCGGGCGACGCATGTCATTGGTGCTGTCCTTTCATTGCCCCTACTTTGCTGACGATTCCAACTGTTTCTGGCACTTGGCTTCCTACGACGGCATTCCTGCGACGATCCCCAAATGGTTGGGGTTGCGTTGGGCGTTACACCGATCGGCTGCCCGACAGTTTTCACGTATAGGCATCGAGCCGATTACGTTCGAGGAATTGCATTACACAGGGGCGTGAACATGCCAAGCAGTGCGCCATATCTGATATTGCTGCAAGTCATCTTTGTTCTTTCTTGGAGTTCGGGCTTCATTGGCGCCCGGCTTGGTACGGAAGACGCGGGTGCGATAAACCTGCTGTTCTGGCGTTTTCTGCTGGTCAGCATCTGCCTGCTGCCCTTTGTTGTACGTCGGCTGCAGGCGCTTACGTGGGCGCAGATACGCTATAACGCCGTCATCGGCTTTTTGGCACAGTTTGCTTACTTGGTCAGTGTTTACATCGCCATCCGAGGCGGGCTACCGGCGGGGATTGCCGCCATCATTTGTGCGCTGCAGCCCTTGATCACGGCATCGATGAACAACAACCCGCATGAGCGCAGTGGTCGGCAGGAGTGGCTGGGGCTTGGGGTGGGGTTCGCTGGTGTCAGCATGATCATTTTCGCAGAGCACAGCTTGTCCGCGAGTCAGCTTAGCCTCTGGCTGTACGCCCTGCCGCTCATCGCCGCGATCACACTGTCCATTGCCACCCTGTATCAGCGCCGGCAATCGATCATGGCGACCGATCACAGCAAGGACGGTCTGCTGATGCCGCTGTTTCTGCAATCGACTGCGACGCTCTTACTGCTCACGGCTACAGGCTTGCCGCTGGGTTTGATCGAAGTGCCTGCCAGCACACAGGTCTGGGCGGCTGTCGCATGGTTGACCCTGTTCTCCACGTTCATTGCCTACTTGAGCCTGTGGATATTGCTCACAAAGCTCTCGGCGACCCGCGTCTCGGCGCTGGTCTACCTGGAGCCACCTGTGACGTTGTTATGGGCGGCACTGATGTTCGGGGACGTGATCCATTGGACAACCTACGTAGGCATTGCGGTGGTCGCGGCAGGCATTGCCATTACTCGCCATCCCGGCAGGTCGCCCACGCCTGCAAATGCGCTGAGCGACACGGGTGACAGATAGAGGTTGGCGCGTGCAGCAGTGCGCTGGAACCAAACATGCGCGAGCATCTGTTTACACGGTGGCGCCTAGAACCACTCGTCTTGCATGGCTAGGCAGGTATCGTCGCGCACCTCGAGCAAGGCCAGTTCACTATGGCAGCCAGGTACTTCCCAGGTCAGGAAATAACGCGCGGCTTGTAGCTTGCCAAGGTAGAAGTCGCGGTCGGCGGGGTTGCCATTGAGCACGCCAAGCTCGGCGCGAATTGCCTGTTCCAGCCAGCGCCAGCCGATCACGCAGTGGCCGAAGGCCTTGAGGTACAAGGCCGAGTTGGCCAGTGCGGCAGTGACTTTGCCCTGGGCCAGATCGCCCAGCAGGGCGAGGGTAACGGCTTGCAGGCGATTGACCAGTTGTTCCAGTGGCTGGCGCAGGGTGTCGAGGCCTGGATGATGGCTGGCGCGCTCGGCCGTGCTGGCGATCAGGCGGATCAGTTGCTTAAGCCCGGCGCCACCATTTTGCGCAAGCTTGCGCCCGAGCAGGTCGAGCGACTGGATACCTTCAGTGCCCTCGTGGATTGGGTTCAGGCGGTTGTCGCGGTAGTACTGCTCGACCGGGTATTCGCGGGTATAGCCGTGGCCACCGAGGATCTGTATGGCCAGCTCGTTGGCTTTAAGGCAATACGCCGACGGCCAGGACTTGACGATCGGGGTCAGCAAGTCGAGCAGTGTCTGGGCCTGTTGCCGTGTGCTTTCGTCGTCGGCGGTCT
The DNA here is from genome assembly GCF_058745025.1 of Pseudomonas sp. E1MeOHC2. Lineage (NCBI taxonomy): Bacteria > Pseudomonadati > Pseudomonadota > Gammaproteobacteria > Pseudomonadales > Pseudomonadaceae > Pseudomonas > Pseudomonas sp. E1MeOHC2. The sequence continues at coordinate 1,875,158 of NZ_CP196675.1, read as the reverse complement.
GGGTGTCGTCGAACAGGCGTGCGGCATACAGGCCGAGATCGAAGGCACCTTCAACGTAAGCCTTTTGTGCCAGCAGCATGCGTTTCACGTCGCTGTGTTCAATGATAGGGACTGCGGGGCTGTGCGGGTCCTTGTTGTCCGGCAACCGTCCTTGGGAGCGTTGGCGTGCGTATTCCAGGGAGTAGAGGTAGCCGGCGTAACCCAGCATCACCGCGCCCATGCCGACGCCGATGCGTGCCTCGTTCATCATTTGGAACATGCAGGCCAAGCCCTGATGCGGTTGGCCGACCAGGTAGCCGACGCATTGGCCATGGTCACCAAAGTTGAGCGCGGTCGAGGTGGTGCCGCGCCAGCCCATCTTGTGGAACAGGCCGGCCAGCAGCACGTCGTTGCGCTCGCCACGGCTGCCGTCCTGATTGACCCGATACTTGGGCACGATGAACAGCGAGATGCCCTTCACGCCAGCTGGGGCGTCCGGCAGCTTGGCCAGGACCATGTGCACGATGTTTTCCGACAGTTCGTGGTCGCCGCCGGAGATGAAGATCTTGTTGCCCTTGAGCCGGTAGAGGCCATCGCCGGCAGGTTCTGCGCGGGTGCGGATGTCGGCCAGCGAAGAGCCCGCATGCGGTTCGGTCAGGGCCATGGTGCCGAAGTAGCGGCCTTCGATCATCGGTTGCAGGAACAGGCGCTTTTGCTCATCGGTGCCGAAGTTTTCGATCAGATTGGCCGCGCCCATGGTCAGGAATGGGTAGGCGGTGGTGCCGGCGTTGGCAGCCTGGAAGTGGGCGAAGCAGGCTTGTGAGACCAAGCTGGGCAGCTGCATGCCACCGACCTCGAAGTCGCGGTTGGCGTTGAGGAAGCCGGCTCCGAGGAAGGCATCGACGGCGGGTTTTACCTCGGGGATCAGCTCGGCGCAGCCGTCCACAAAACGCGGCTCGTTTTCATCGGCCTTGCGGTTGTGCGGGGCAAAGTACCTTTCGGCGATGGTGCGAGCCGTGGCCAGCGCGGCGTCGAAGGTCTCGCGGCTGTGCTCGGCGAAGCGCGGGCGCTGGGCCAGGGCTTCGGCGTCGAGGACTTCATAGAGTTCAAAGGCGAGGTTGCGGGGGCTGAGCAGGGTCTCGGGCATGGGGCGGTCCTTGAGCGGGCATTGGCCGAGTCTAGGTGGGAGTGCGGATTTGGGAACAGGTCAATAGATGCGGGTGATATGGGTTTAAAAGAGCCTGAATGCCTGCAAGGCTTGTGAGTGGGATGTAGGGCCTTGGGCTGACTGATCTTCTACGGTATTGCAGTCTTTGTACTTATCGAAGTCTGGCGGGCGGTGAAGCTGCAATCGTGCTTCATCTTGGGGATAAGTGAGGTAGTGCGTGTCACTAATCGAACCGCAGCGCTGGGTTGGTTTGTTTTGGGGAAGTATGGATGCTGTTTATGTGGGCTTTGTCGTGGTCGCTGGATTAAATCGGGGTGTCACGCCATTTCTTAGCGATTTCGATTCTGCGTGTTCGGCGGAATATTCGGTTAAGGCTGACAGGTGCCTGCCATTGTTCTTTCAGCGCCTATGAGATCGAGCGCCGCCCGCGCGGCGCTCGATCTGCGCCCCTCTGAAGAAACAAAGCCAGGCACCTGGCAGCCCAACCACACACTCAAACCCTATAGAAACCCCAAAAAAAAGGAGAGCCGAGGCTCTCCTTTTTCATCAACAACCCGTAGCCATCAGCCGATGGTCATCAGGCTGGCGTTACCACCCGCAGCAGCAGTATTCACACTCACCGCCCGCTCGATCACCAAGCGCTCCAGCGCAATCTGATGATCGCCGCTGGACAGCCCGTGCACACCGACGATCGCACCGGCACGCTTGGCCACCTGCTGGCACACGCTACGCAGCTGGTCCGAGTCGCCATGGTGGATCACAGCGTCGAATGCCACTTCATCCTTGTTCCAGTCCGCGACCAGCTTGACCTTGGCCTGCAGTTCACGTGGCAGGCGGGCGCGCAGGGCTTTGCCCGGTTCGCCGTCAGCCCATACCGCCGAGCTGCCAACGGCCAGGACTGCGGCAAACTGCGCCAGCAGGTCGGCTTCGTTGTCCGCCAGGCACAGTACGTGCTCGCGCGGCAGGATGGTGTAGCTGTTGCGCTCGCCGGTCGGGCCTGGCAGTAGGCGGGCAATGCCGCTTTGCGACTGGCCGGCAAACTGGGTGCACAGTGCAGCCAGGTCGGCCTGCTGGTTGCTCTCGGCCCAGGCCTTGAGGCTGTGCAGCGGCTTGATCAGCTGTTCGTGCAGGGTACGGTCGGGCTTGCCTTCACCATCCTGAAGCTGGAAGTGGCGGCCAATGGCGTCGGCCGGGCGAGTCGACAGCAGGCGGTACAGGTACAGCGGGCCGCCGGCTTTCGGACCGGTGCCGGACAGGCCTTCACCACCGAACGGTTGAACGCCGACCACCGCGCCAACGATGTTGCGGTTGACGTACATGTTGCCGGCGTTGGCGTTTTCCACCACCTTTGCAATGGTTTCGTCGATGCGGGTGTGCACACCCAGGGTCAGGCCGTAACCGGAGTTGTTGATCTGCTCGATCAGTTGATCGAGGTTGCGGCGGTTGTAGCGCACCACGTGCAGCACTGGGCCGAAGATCTCGCGTTTGAGCTCGTCGAAGCTGTCCAGCTCGATCAGGGTCGGCATGACGAAGGTGCCGCGCTTGACCTCGGCAGCATCGGCGATGGCGACTTGATAGACCGAGCGGCCTTTCTCGCGCATGCCCTGGATGTGCTTCTCGATACCCGCCTTGGCTTCGGCGTCGATCACCGGGCCGATGTCTACGGCGAGGCGGTCTGGATTGCCCAGGCGGCTTTCAGCCATGGCGCCCTTGAGCATTTCGATTACGCGGTCGGCGGAGTCTTCCTGCAGGCACAGCACGCGCAGTGCCGAGCAACGCTGGCCAGCGCTGTCGAAGGCCGACGAGACCACGTCGATCACCACCTGCTCGGTCAGTGCCGAGGAGTCGACGATCATCGCGTTCTGGCCGCCGGTTTCGGCGATCAGCGGGATCGGGCGACCCTGGTTGTCGAGGCGACCAGCGACGTTGCGCTGCAGTAGGCGGGCCACTTCGGTGGAACCAGTGAACATCACGCCTTTGACGCGCTCGTCACCGACCAGGCCGGCACCGACGGTTTCGCCACGGCCTGGCAGCAGCTGCAGCACGCCTTCGGGGATGCCGGCTTCCAGCAGCAGGCGCACGGCTTGGGCGGCGATCAGCGGGGTCTGCTCGGCTGGCTTGGCCAGTACCGGGTTGCCGGCAGCCAGGGCCGCGGCCACCTGGCCGCTGAAGATCGCCAGCGGGAAGTTCCACGGGCTGATGCACACCACTGGGCCCAGTGGGCGGTGGGCGTCGTTGCTGAAGTCGTTGCGTGCCTGCACCGCGTAGTAGCGCAGGAAGTCCACGGCCTCGCGCACTTCGGCGATGGCGTTGGCGAAGGTCTTGCCCGCCTCACGGATGAGCAAGCCCATCAGCGGCTGGATCTCGGCCTCCATCAGGTCGGCGGTGCGTTCCAGAATGGCGGCGCGCTCGGCGGGCGGGGTGGCCTGCCAGATCGGCGCGGCGTTGAGCGCGCACTGGATGGCGTTATCGACATCGGCAACAGTGGCTTCTTGCACATGGCCGACCACGTCGCGGTGGTCCGCCGGGTTCAGCACCGGCGCGGCAGCGGCCTCGCTGGCGGCGCAGGCCAGCAGCGGGGTGGCTTTCCAGTCGTTGTGGGCGGTAGCCAGCATGGCGCAGGACAGCGACGCCAGGCGGTGTTCGTTGGCCATGTCGATGCCGGCCGAGTTGGCCCGCTCAGTGCCGTACAGGTCACGCGGCAGCGGGATGCGCGGGTGCGGCAGGCCGAGGCTGCCTTCCTGGGTGCCCATGCGCTCGATGCTGGCGACCGGGTCGGCGACCAGTTCCTGGATGGAAATGGAGTGGTCGGCGATGCGGTTGACGAACGAGGTGTTGGCGCCGTTTTCAAGCAGGCGGCGGACCAGGTAGGCCAGCAGGGTTTCGTGGGTGCCGACCGGCGCATAGACGCGGCACGGACGGTTCAACTTGCCTTCGGAGATCTTGCCGACAACCTGTTCGTACAGCGGCTCGCCCATGCCGTGCAGGCACTGGAACTCGTACTGGCCCGGGTAATAGTTCTGACCGGCGATGTGGTAGATGGCCGACAGGGTGTGGGCGTTGTGGGTGGCGAACTGCGGGTAGATGGCTTCTGGCACGGCCAGCAGCTTGCGGGCGCAGGCAACGTAGGACACATCGGTGTACACCTTGCGGGTGTAGACCGGGTAGCCTTCCAGGCCTTCGACTTGGGCGCGCTTGATTTCGCTGTCCCAGTAGGCGCCTTTCACCAGGCGGATCATCAGGCGGTGGCGGCTGCGCTTGGCCAGATCGATGACGTAGTCGATTACATATGGGCAGCGCTTCTGGTAGGCCTGGATGACGAAACCGATGCCGTTCCAGCCGGCCAGCGAAGGCTCGAAGCACAGGCGTTCGAGCAGGTCGAGCGACAGCTCCAGGCGGTCGGCCTCTTCAGCGTCGATGTTCAGGCCAATGTCGTACTGCTTGGCCAGCAGGGTCAGCGATAGCAGGCGCGGGTACAGCTCTTCCATCACGCGTTCGTACTGGGCGCGGCTGTAGCGCGGGTGCAACGCCGACAGCTTGATCGAGATGCCTGGGCCTTCATAGATGCCACGGCCATGGGAGGCCTTGCCGATCGAATGGATCGCTTGCTCGTAGGACGCCAGGTACTTCTGTGCGTCGTGCTCGGTCAGTGCGGCTTCGCCGAGCATGTCGTAGGAATAACGGAAGCCCTTGGACTCGAAACGGCTGGCATTGGCCAGGGCTTCGGCGATGGTTTCACCGGTGACGAACTGTTCGCCCATCAGGCGCATGGCCATGTCGACGCCCTTGCGGATCATCGGCTCGCCGCTTTTGCCAATAATGCGGGTGAGCGAGGAGGTCAGGCCGGATTCGTTATGGGTGGACACCAGCTTGCCGGTCAGCAGCAGGCCCCAGGTCGCGGCGTTGACGAACAGCGATGGGCTGTTGCCCAGGTGCGGCTGCCAGTTGCCGGTGCTGATCTTGTCGCGGATCAGCGCGTCACGGGTGCCTTTATCAGGGATGCGCAGCAGCGCTTCGGCCAGGCACATCAGTGCCACGCCTTCCTGCGAAGACAGCGAGAATTCCTGCAGCAGGCCCTGAACGATGCCAGCACGGCCGCCAGCGCTCTTCTGGTTACGCAGTTTTTCGGCGATGCCGGCCGCCATTTTATTGGTGGCTTCTGCCAATGGCGCGCTCAGGCGGGCCTGCTCCAGCAGCATCGGAATGACTTCCTGCTCGGGGCGGCGATACGCGGCGGTGATGGCCGAGCGCAGGACCGATTGCGGCAGGATGCTTTCGGCGAACTCCAGGAAGCACTGGTGGGCGTGGTCCGCTTGTACTTCGCCGGCATCGTCGGCCAGGCTGCTGGTGTGACCGTTGAGTTCGGTCAGGGTGGCACCACCCTCGAGCTTCTCCAGGTAGTTGAAGATCGCTTGCTTGATCAACCAATGCGGCGTGCGGTCGATAGACTGCGCAGCGGCTTTGAGTCGCTCACGGGTTGGGTCGTCGAGTTTGACCCCAAGGGTGGTCGTCGCCATTTCTTATCCTCGTTATTGCCACGGCTGTGGCCTAAGCTGGCGCCAAGAGTATCTTGTAGGACATTTCGGGTGCAACCAGGTGCAACCCTAATTTTTTGTGTAAAAGGTGCAACTCGTCTGATGCGCAATTCCACACCCTGAAAAGGGTCGGATTCGGTGCGTTTTCTTCTGAAAATTACGGTTTTTGCTCCAAAAGGGAGCAAAAAAGCGGCATTTACTGAAAATGCGTCGGCGGGTGCAACTTGTAAAAGAAAAATGGTTGCACCTGCTTTGCGTTGTTGCATAGGATGCGCCGCCTGGGTGCAACCGTCTCGTGGCGGGCTGCAAGAGATAAAAACAAACGCCAGGGCACACGCATGGGCAATCCACTAACGATCACCTTCGTGATCTACATCGCGGCAATGGTGCTGATCGGCTTCGCTGCCTATCGCTCCACCAACAACCTTTCCGATTACATCCTGGGCGGTCGCAGCCTGGGTAGCGTGGTTACCGCGCTGTCCGCCGGCGCCTCCGACATGAGCGGCTGGCTGCTGATGGGCCTGCCGGGCGCCATCTACTTCTCGGGCCTGTCCGAAGCCTGGATCGCCATCGGCCTGACCGTTGGTGCCTACCTGAACTGGCTGTTCGTTGCCGGCCGCCTGCGGGTGCAGACCGAGCACAACGGCGATGCGCTGACCCTGCCGGACTACTTCTCCAGCCGTTTCGAAGACCAGAGCGGCCTGCTGCGGATCATCTCGGCCATCGTCATTCTGGTGTTCTTCACCATCTATTGCGCCTCTGGCATCGTCGCCGGTGCCCGCCTGTTCGAAAGCACCTTTGGCATGCCGTACGAGACCGCGCTGTGGGCCGGTGCTGCGGCAACCATCGCCTACACCTTCGTCGGTGGTTTCCTGGCGGTGAGCTGGACCGATACCGTGCAGGCTTCGCTGATGATCTTCGCGCTGATCCTCACCCCGGTCATCGTGCTGATCTCCACGGGCGGCTTCGACACCACCTTCCTGGCCATCGAAGCGCAGAACCCGGCGAACTTCGACATGCTCAAAGGTGCAACCTTCGTCGGCATCATCTCGCTGATGGGTTGGGGCCTGGGTTACTTCGGCCAGCCGCATATCCTGGCGCGTTTCATGGCCGCCGACTCGGTCAAGTCGATCGCCAACGCCCGCCGCATCTCCATGACCTGGATGATTCTGTGCCTGGCCGGCACTTGCGCCGTGGGCTTCTTCGGCATCGCTTACTTCTCGGCACACCCTGACCTTGCAGGCCCGGTCACCGAGAACCATGAGCGTGTGTTCATCGAGCTGGCGAAGATCCTGTTCAACCCATGGATCGCTGGCGTGCTGCTGTCGGCCATCCTGGCGGCGGTGATGAGTACCCTGAGCTGCCAGCTGCTGGTGTGTTCCAGTGCCTTGACCGAAGACTTCTACAAAGCCTTCCTGCGCAAGAATGCCTCCCAGCTTGAGCTGGTCTGGGTCGGCCGTCTGATGGTGCTGGCTGTGGCGCTGATCGCCATCGCCATGGCGGCCAACCCGGAAAACCGCGTGCTGGGCCTGGTGGCATACGCCTGGGCAGGCTTCGGCGCTGCCTTTGGTCCGGTTGTGCTGATCTCGGTGCTGTGGAAGGGCATGACCCGCAACGGCGCACTGGCCGGGATCGTGGTCGGCGCGCTGACCGTGATCTTGTGGAAGCAGATCGATACCTGGGGTTTGTACGAAATCATCCCGGGCTTCCTGTTGGCCAGCATCGCCATCTTCGTAGTGAGCAAGCTGGGCAGCCCTTCGAAGGCTATGATTCAGCGCTTCGAGACGGCTGATGCGGCGTATCACGCTGACAAGTAACACCTGCTGATTCGGTGTTGCGCTTTTCGCGGGCAAGCCCGCTCCCACCGATACGACACCCCCTTGAGGGTTGTGATGTACCGGTGGGAGCGGGCTTGCCCGCGAATGGGCCTGACGCTGATCGACAGCCAGGCCTGACTCCGCCTGCAAGGCAAGGTAAACTTGCCACCCCCGCAGGAGTTGCCATGAACTATCGTCACGCCTTCCACGCCGGCAACCACGCCGACGTCCTCAAACACATCGTGCTGACCCGCCTCATCGCCCTGATGTCGCGCAAGGAACAGCCGTTCGCCTATATCGATACCCACGCAGGCCTTGGCCTGTATGACCTGCAGGGCGACCAGGCGACCCGCACCGGTGAATACCTCGAAGGCGTTGCCCGGTTGTGGAATCGCGACGACCTGCCGGCCATGGCAGGCGATTACCTGCGCGTCATCAAGCGCCTCAATGCCGATGGCGAGCTGCGCTACTACCCAGGCTCGCCCGAGCTGGCCCGCCGCCTGATGCGTCAGCAGGACCGCGCCCTGCTCAACGAGAAGCACCCCGAAGACGGGCCGCTGCTCAAAGAGAACATGAAGAAGGACCCGCGCGTCTTCGTCCACCTGGGCGAAGGCTGGCATGTGCCGCGCGCCTTGCTGCCGGTGCAGGAAAAGCGCGCGATCATGCTGATCGACCCGCCATTCGAGCAGGCCGACGAGCTCAAGCGTTGCACCCAATCGCTGAAAGAGGCGATTGGCCGCATGCGCCAGACCGTCGCGGCCATCTGGTACCCGATCAAGGATCAGCGCTCGCTGACCCGTTTCTACCAGGACCTGACCAGCACTGGCGCCCCGAAGCTGCTGCGGGTTGAGTTGTACGTGCACCATCAGGACAGCCCACAGGGCTTGAACGGCTCTGGCCTGGCCATCGCCAACCCGCCATGGGGGCTGGAAGACGAACTCAAGGCGCTGCTGCCGTGGCTGGCGAAAGAGCTGGCGCAGACTGATGGCAGCTTCCGCATGGACTGGCTGATCGCTGAGTAAGCAGGCGCCACAAATCTCCTGTGGGAGCGGGCTTGCCCGCGAACACCGGCAAAGCCGGTGCCAAGCACCGCGGTGCCTGCTTCGCGGGCAAGCCCGCTCCCACAGGTTAATGCAGTGCCTCTGCTGATCTTTGCGTTATAATCCCGCCCTTTAGCCGCCATCCGCCCACGAGGCCGTTGGCGCATCTCTACCGAATGAAGAGGCTAATCCCTTGGCATTGACGATTCTTGGCCTGTCCGGCGCCCTTAGCCATGACCCTTCCGCGGCCCTGTACATTGACGGCAAGCTGATTGCCGCCGCCGAAGAAGAGCGCTTCGTGCGTGACAAGCATGCGAAGAACCGCATGCCCTACGAGTCGGCGAAGTTCTGCCTGGAGCAGGCCGGCATCAAGCCATCCGACGTCGACGTGGTAGCCATTCCGTTTGCCCCGATCAGCCTGTTCGGCAAGGCTCGCTGGCACTATGCCAAGCGTTACTGGTACGCCCCGGACCGCGCCCTCGACGCGATCCTGATGGGCAACCGTCGCTACAAGCGCTACCGCAAGAAGATCGTCTGGTGCCTGGAACAACTGGGCTTCGACCCGAAAAAGGTCAAGATCGAACCGGTCGAGCACCACCTGGCCCACGCCTCCAGCGCCTACCACTGCTCGGGCTTCAAGGAAAAGACCGCGATCCTCGGCATCGACGGTAAGGGCGAGTACGCCACCACCTTCTTCGGCTACGGCGAAAACGGCAAGATCCACAAGATCAAGGAATTCTTCGACCCGGACTCCCTGGGCGGCCTGTATGGCGCGATCACCGAGTTCCTCGGTTTCGAGATGCTCGACGGCGAGTTCAAGGTCATGGGCATGGCGCCGTACGGCGATGCCAGCAAATACGACTTCTCGCGCCTGGCCAGCTTCGAGAATGGCGAATTGGTGATCAACACCGAATACGCCAACGTCATCGGCCTGCGCCGCTATAAAGAGAAGGGCAAGGGTTTCTACTTCTCGCCGAAGCTGATCGAGTGGCTGGGCCCCAAGCGCGAAGGCGATATCGCCGACGAGCCATACATCCACTACGCCGCCAGCATGCAAGCGCTGTTCGAGAAGCTGGCCTTGCAGATGATCGACCACTACCTGGGCGATACCTTGAAGCAGACCGGCAAGCTGGCCTTCGCCGGCGGCTGCGCACTGAACGTCAAGCTCAACCAGAAGATCATTGCCCGCCCGGATGTTAAGGAGCTGTTCGTCCAGCCCGCTTCCGGTGATGCCGGTACTGCGGTGGGTGCCGCTGCCTATGTTTCCCACGCCCGTGGCGTGCCGGTCGAGAAGATGGAGCACGTCTACCTCGGCCCGTCGTACTCCAACGAGGACGTGATCGCTGCCTGCGCCCGCCACCCGGACCAGCCGAAGTGGCGCAAGCTTGACAACATGCCCGAGCAGATCGCCAAGATCATGGTCGACGGCAACCCGGTGGCCTGGTTCCAGGGCCGCATGGAGTTTGGCCCGCGCGCCTTGGGTGGTCGTTCGATCATCGGCTGCCCGAGCGTTGAAGGCGTGGCTGACCGCATCAACCACCAAATCAAGTTCCGCGAGCGCTGGAGACCGTTCTGCCCGTCGATGCTCGACACCGTCGCCCCGCAGATGATCAAGGTCGATCACCCGGCGCCGTTCATGACCTTCACCTTCGAAGTGGCTGAAGAGTGGAAAACCCGTGTACCGGAAGTGGTCCACGAAGACGGCACTTCGCGTGCCCAGGTGCTCAAGCGCGAGTACAACCCGCGTTACTACGACATGATGAAGGCGCTGGAAGACCTGACCGGCAACGGCGTGTCGCTGAACACCTCGCTGAACCGCCGTGGTGAACCGATGATCTGCTCGCCGACCGATGCCCTGAACATGTTCTTCGGCTCGGACCTGCAGTACCTGATCATGGAAGACATCCTGGTAGTGAAGGACGGCGCGGCCGCGTATGACCAGCCGCTCTGAACCGCGTATCCTGCAGTTCTGCCATGGCTATGACGGGCCGTTCCTGGACTGTGCCCGTCAGTACGCCAGCCTGTTCCAGGGGCGTGGCTACCAGGTCACCACGGTATTTCTCACCGGCGCCGCCGACCCGCAGGTCGCGGCGGGCTGCGCGTCGGACGAGGTGCTGTTCCTGGAGTTCAGCTCCAAGGCCGTGCGTGGCCTGAAACTCGGCGCCATCCGTGCCTTGCGGCGGATTGCGGCCGAGCGCAATTTCAGTTTCTGCATCGCCCACCGTTTCAAGCCGATCTATGTGGCCTTGCTGGGCACCGGCCTGCCGGTGATCGGCGTGCACCATGCCTTTGGCGACTACCAGCGCAAAGGGCGGCGGCTGTTTGCCAACCTGTTCAGCAAGCGCTTGAGCCTGCTGGGCGTGTCCGATGCGGTGCGTGACGACATGCGCCGCTGCCTGCCGCAGTGGCCGGCCGAACGCATCCAGACCCTGTACAACCGTATCGACATCGAGGCCCTGCAAGCTGCCTTGGTGCCACGTGACGCGGCGCGCCAGGCCCTTGGCCTGGACCCTCAGGCGTGGATCGTCGGCAACGTCGGCCGCCTGCACCCGGACAAGGACCAGGCTACGCTGTTGCGTGGTTTTGCCGAAGCGTTGCCGGGGCTTCCCGCCGGTGCGCGCCTGGCGATTTTGGGTAAAGGCCGCCTGGAAGCCACGCTCAAGGCACTGGCTGCCGAGCTCGGCATCGCCGGCCAGGTGGATTTCCTCGGCCAGGTGCCGGATGCCCGGCGCTATTTCACGGCGTTCGATGTCTTTGCCCTGAGTTCCGATCACGAGCCGTTCGGCATGGTCCTGCTCGAAGCCATGGTCGCGGGCGTACCGGTACTGGCCACGGCCTGTGGTGGTGCCCGCGAAGTGGTCGAGGGTGTTGGCGTGCTGTTCCCGCTCGGTGATGCTGTGCAGCTGGCTCAAGGCCTGAAGCATATGGCCACGCTGGACGAGCAGCAGCGCGAGGTATGCGCCGAGCACATGCTGCAACGCCTGCACCAGCGTTTCTCCGACCCCGCTGTGCGCGAAGCCTTCTGGCAACTGCCGCAGGTGCGTAGCGTGGTGGCGCAGGCGTGATGCTTAATCGTATTCAAGCCTTCCGCGAGCGCGGTTGGCAAGTCATCGACGCCAAGGCCTATGCCGAGGCTTGGGCGCGTTTTGGTGGCAGCGTTGCCACGCATCCGCAGGTGGTCGAGCAGTTGGCCGAGCTGGCGCAGATTCCCGTGCGCTACCTGGGTTGGCTGCAAGGCGGCGAGTTGAAGGCGGCAATCCCTACTTGGGGGCGCCACCTGGCGCTGTCCAAGGACGTGCTCAAACGCGCGGGCAAGAAAGGCCTGTTCGACCTGGGCAATGCCGAGATCATTCTGCCGGCCGCCGCCGATGCCGGCGCGCCGCTGCGCCATGGCGCGCGTTACCTGTCCGAGCTGAACCAGGGTCGTTTTACCGGCCTCAAGGCGCAGACCGAGCAGTTGGCCATGGCCCGCGCCCATGAAGACCTGTCGAAGAAGTTCCGTTACAACCAGCGCCGCGAGTTGCGTTTGCTGGAGGAGGCGGGCGGGGTGGTACGGCCGATCAGTGACTTTGACGCCGGCCAGATTGCCGCGATGTACCGTGAGCTGTTCCAGCGCCGCTGGGGCTTCCCGGCCACCGGTGCCGAGCGCCTGGACGAGGTGCTCGAGCGCTTGCGCGAGCTGCTGATCGGCTCGGTGCTGCTGCTGGACGACAAGCCCATCGCGATTCAGCTGGTATACCGGGTCGAAGCGCCCGAGTGGATCAGCGTCGAGTACGTCAATGGCGGCGTTGACCCTGAGACCAAGGCGTTCAGCCCTGGTAGCGTGCTGAGCTTCCTCAATACACAGGCCGCCTGGGAAGACGCCCGGGCGCGTAGCAAGCCGCTGCGGTTCTCGTTCGGTCGTGCCGACCGCGAGTACAAGGACCGTTGGTGCAACCCCGTGCCGGTGTTCCAGGCGTGAGCCGCAAACAGCAGTTGCTCAAGCGCCATCGGCGCAACAAGCGCCTGGGCCTGCTCGCAGGCCTGGTCGCGCTGATCGCGTTGGGTGTGCTGGCCTGGTGGTGGTTACCGCTTTTGTTGCTGCCGCTGGCCTGGGCCGCCCATGAGGCCTGGTTCGCTGACCACCTGTTCTACGCGCCGGGTGAGGACTACGCCTACGACTTCGGTGATCAAACCCATGCAGTGGCGGCCAGCCTGCAGGGTGGGCTGCTGAAGGCCGACGCGGCACTCAAGGGTGACGAAACCCTCGTCCTGGAGCTGCGGGTAAAGAGCAGTTGGTTGGGGCGATTCCTTGACCCTCGGGTAGAACTGTTGGCAGGTGAATTCAGTGATCGGCAGGCTTTCGAGCGCGGTGTCGATGGGCTTCGCTTCCTCAACCTGACCGGCATGGCCGCATCGCTCAAGGCCGGTACGCTGCGTGTGCGTGGCCGCCATTGTCGGCTGCAGGGCGAACCGCGCCTGTGGATAACCCCCAGCGTCGAGCTGCAGCGCCGCCGGGTGATGGTGATTGCGCCGCATGCCGATGATGCCGAACTGGCAGCTTATGGCCTGTACAGCCAAGCCGACGAAACCTGGGTGGTCACCCTGACTGCCGGCGAGATCGAAGCCGAACACTATCAACAGATGGGCCTGGGCAAGGCCGAGGCGGCGCGTCTGAAAGGGCGTTTGCGCGCCTGGGACAGCATTGCCGTACCGCGTTGGGCCGGCGTGCCGGAATCGCGTTGCGTGCAGTTGGGCTACTTCTGCCTGCAATTGCCCGCCATGCAGGCGGCGCCGGATGTGCCGGCCGCTTCACGCGAAGCCGACATGGCCGATATCCGCCCGTTCCGCCAGTTCAACCCCTTTGCGCTGCCTGCCGACAGTGATGGTGCGCCGACCTGGCACAACCTGCTGGCCGACCTGCGTGCGTTGCTGGAGATGGCCCGGCCAGAGGTGCTGGTGATGCCACACCCGCAACTCGACCCGCACCCGGACCATATCTGTGCCCAGGCTGCGGTACTGGAAGCCTTGCAGGGGCTGGCCTGGCAGCCGCAAACGCTGCTGTGCTACGCCAACCACCTGCATGACAACGACCGTTGGCCGATGGGCGACAGCGGCGACGGCGTGGCCTTGCCGCCGCAACTGAGCGCCGAGCAGCCCTGGGCGCCGTGCGCGCTGGTGCTGGACCTGCCGACCCAGCACGACAAGGCCATGGCCTTGGGCATGATGCACGACCTGCAGCCACCCGCGCCGTTCAAGCGCCGCCTGCGCCGGTTGTTGCAACGCTGGCTGGCCGGGCGCCGGCCATCGCCCTATGGCGAGAACGAATTCTTCCGCAAGGCTGTGCGCCGACATGAACTGTTCTGGCGCCGAGAGCTGTAAACAATGCCTATGGTTGACCGCGATGGCGCAGCGCGCCCAAGGAACGCAATGAAAGTCTTATTTCTGGTGCAGAAGGAACAGCGGGCGATCCTCGACCGCCTGTACGATGGCGTCGCGGCCAACTGCGAATGTGACCTGCGCTGGCTGACCAGTGAAGACCAGCGTAACCTGCGCCGCTACTTCAAGCGTGAAGTGCAGGTTGAACGTTATGACCGCATCGTGTTCTTCCTGCGCTTCAAGCAGGAGATCCGCCAGGTGGCGTTCATCCAGACGGTGCCGAACCTGGTCATCCTCGAACATGACGCCTACCAGAACTACATCCCCTGCAAGTACACCGGCAAGTTCAGCGCGCATTACCGCAAGCTGCCGTGGGCGCGGGTGATCAGTTCGGGCTACATGGTCAGCGAGCGCCTGCGCCAGGAAGGCTTTGACGCGGTCTTCGTGCCCAAGGGTTACGATGAGCGCCTGCTGACCGACCAGGGGCGTGAGCGCGATATCGAGCTGGCGTTCGTGGGCAGCACCAACAGCGTTGCCTACAGTGGGCGCAAGGCGCTGCTGGACGAGCTGGGGCGGGTCGAGAACCTGGTAGTAACCCGTACCAAGTCGGGCGAGGACTACTGCAACACGCTCAACCGTATTCGTTTCTTCGTCAGTGCCGACGTCGGCATGGGCGAATACATGATCAAGAACTTCGAGGCCATGGCCTGTGGCTGTGTGTTGCTGGCGTTCGACCAGGGCGAGGAAGAAAACCGCGCCCTGGGCCTGCAGGACATGCACAACGTGGTGTTCTACGACAGCATCCCGACCCTCCAGGAAAAGCTTCGCAGTTTGCGGGCAGACCCTGCGCTGGCCCAGCGGATTGCTGAAAACGGCCGCCATCTGGCGGTTTCTCGTTTCAGTTTCGGTGAAGTTGGACGTAGCATCGTCGACCACATGCGCCCTGCGCTCAGGCCTCATCCGCCGTTGTCTGCCTGGCAGCGGTTACGCCTGAAACTGGGCATTTAATAAAGCACTTTCGTGCCTACGGAGCGGGTGCTGGAAGTCGATTGTCGCAATGCGGAGGGAGTCCGGTGCGCTTTTCAAATGAGAGTGATGTCACGCTTGTCGTGACCAGCTGTGGGCGGTTCGAACTGCTCAAAGACACCCTTGAGAGTTTCGATCGCTACAACACTGCGCCCATTCGCGAAGTTTTCATCACCGAAGATTCAGGTGACGAAGCCGTGCATGGGGCTGTGCCAGAGCACTGGAAACCGCACTGCAAGGTGTTCGTCAATCGGCCAAAACTGGGCCAGCTGCCGTCTATCGACCTGGCCTACAGCCACGTCAAGACGCCTTACATCTTCCATTGCGAAGATGACTGGCATTTCTATCGCCAAGGCTTTGTCGAAGACTCCCGGGCGATCCTTGAGGTCAGCCCGAACCTGCTGCAGGTCTGGCTGCGCAGCCATGCCCATGACCTGTCCGTGCACAGCCCTTACATCCACCTGGGCGATCGTCAGGTGATCGCGGGTGTGCCTTGCTATCCGCTGCTTTCCGATAAGGCAGAGTGGCAAGCGTTTTCGCTCAACCCCGGCCTGCGTCGTTTGAGCGATTATCAGCGCTGTGCGCCATTTGCCGCCTATGCTGGAGAAAAGGCGCTTTCCCGTCGCTATGCTGAGTTAAATCTGACAGCGGTCACCCTGGAGGGTGACGCAGTATTGCACACTGGTTTTGGTAATCATGTGACATTGCCCGTGGAAGTGGAGCGCAAGGCCAAGCGTCGTCAACGTGATCGGATAAAGCTGGCATTGACGCTGGTGGCGGGTGCCGTGATCGGCATGGGTATCACCATTTTTGTTCAATGAAGTCGCAGTCCCACCTGACTTGAGCGGGAGAGGGGCGCTAACCCCATGAACATCGTCAATATGATGTGGGCAGGCGGTTCGCCGTACATGTCCATCCACAAGGTTCATCGGCAGGTGCTGTCTCACGCAGGGCCCGATGCCCGGATCAGCAACTGGCTGCTGCTGGGCAGCGGGCTTTGCTGTGGGCTCGGTTCGACCCGGGAGTGGCACATGCCGCCGCGTGCGCTCAAGGGGCGTCACCTGTGGCGCCTGCTGCGGCCCTGGCTGCGCATGCGTTTGCGCAAGGCACTAGCCGAGGCCCAGGCCGAGATCGTGCTGCTCGACGGCGTCGGCGTCGCGAGGCTGGTACTGCCGCTTTTGCAGCAGATTCCCGGGGTGCGTGCCAAGGTGCTGTTCCACGGCAAGACGCGCCTGACGGCGAGTGATATTCGCCTGTTGCGCGCGCTCCCGCCCGAGCGCTTGAGCATCGCCGCGGTTTCGCACACGCTTGCCGAAACCCTTGAACATGATCTCGGCAGACCGGTACAGACCTTGCGCATGGCGCTCGACCCTCGGGCCTTCGTCGAACCGCTGTTGAGCCGGGAGCAGGCCAGGCAGGCGCTGGCGTTGCTGCCAGGTAGCGGGCAAGTGCTTGGCGCGGTGGGGCGGCTGGTGGAGAGCAAAGGGTTTGAAATGCTGATCGAGGCGTTTGCCAAGGCGGTTATCCGCAAGCCCGATCTGCAGCTGGCAATTATCGGTGAAGGCCCCCTGCATGCCGTGTTGCAAGCGCGCATCGACGAGCTAGGCCTGGCCGGGCGTGTTCACCTGTGCGGCCACCGAGAAGACCTGCAACAGCTGTACCGGGCATTTGACTGGCTGCTGGTGCCTTCGCGTTCAGAGGGCCTGGGGCTGGTGGTGCAAGAGGCGGTGATGGCCGATGTGCCGGTGGTCTGTAGCGATCTGCTGGTGTTTCGTGAGCAGTTGCTGGACACCGGGGGCTACCTGCCGATTGCCGACGAGTGCGCCTGGGCCGAGGCCATAGAGCATTGCAGCGTGCCAGACAGCGCGGCCGTGGCCGCCCGGCAGCGCCAGGCGCTGGCACCGGAGCAGGCCTGGCAGGCATTTCAGAATGGTTCGCAAAGCCTGCTGCGCGGTTGACGCTCAGCGGGCCAGCAGGGCTGCCTCGAAGTCGGCGAGGGGGAACTGGTCACCCAGGTTCTCCCGCTCGATGTAGCGCACCATGTGCTGCACGTTGCGTCGAATCATGCGTGCAGACAACGGCGGGCGCAGGAAACGCATGTCGGCGACGTCGATCAACCCCAGGTGCTGATCGGGGGTGACCACGACATTGCCCAGGTGCAGCGAGCGGAAGTAGACGCCCGAGCGGTGCAGTTGGCGGATCAGATCGATCAACCGTGGCAGATAGGTGTCCCAACTGAAGTCGGCGTCGCGCGACATCTGCAACAGGGTCCGCCCGGGCAGCGGGCGATACAGCACCGCGGTTCTGCCTGGCAGGTCGAGCTTGTGCTGGCTGATCACCTCAAGGGTGGGAATGCCCAGTTGCGCCAAGCGCGCGGCGTTGTCGACGAAGCGCTGGGAGTAGGGGCGCAGCAGCGCAGATGAAATCAATCGCTTACGGCGAAAAACCTTAAGGAAATTACCATCCTTGAGCAGGTAGACTTTGGCGCCATGGCTGTCTGCCTCTAGCACCTGTGCGCCTAGTGTCAGCTGATCGAAGTCGACCTGGGTGAGCCGGGAGCATTGCATGAATAGAGCCTTGTCGTCTGGCGAGCAAAATGACCGGCAATAATGCCGAAAATAATGCGGTAGCACCATGGATGGTGTCTTTGATTCATCGGGGGAGAAGGATGTTGTATCAAAAAAACTGGGCTCGGGCCTGGTTGGGAATGGGTCTGGTCTGGTTCCTGGCGGCGATTGCATTGGCGCCCAGCAACAAGATCTACCAGCAAGGGCTGGTGTTGTTCTTGTGGTTGCCGACACTCGTGCTGGCGTGGTCTGCCCGGCAGGTGCTGGCCCAGGCCTGGCAGCGTCAACCGGCATTGTGGGGCAGTATTTTGCTGCTGTTGGCCTGGAGTGGGCTGAGCCTGGCCTGGTCGCCTGCCGAAGAGCCGGGGCGTGAAATCAAGCGTCTGATCTACATTCTGGTGTTCTTGATGGCGTTCCCGTTGCTGGCGCAGCTGGGGCTGGCCCGGGTTCGCCAATTGCTGCTGCTGGGTAGCGGTTTGCTGGCGGTCGCCGCACTGGTCTCGATCATCAACTTCTACGGGTTGCAGGGCAGATCGCTGCTGGCCCGGCTGTCGGGTATCGGTGAAATTTCCCACCCCATCCTGGGGGCCTATGTGGTCGGTGCCGCCGCGCTCTTCCTGCTGTACGAGCCGCCGCAAAAGCGCGGCATGCAGTTGCTTTGGCTGGCGGCGCTGGCCTGCCTGGGCGCCTTTGCGGTGCTCAGCCAGAGCCGTGGAGCGATCCTGGCCCTGGTGATCACGGTGGTGATCGCGCCGTTGTGGTTCCGTGATCGTCACAGCCGGGTGTTCTCGATCCTGGCGGTCATCGCCACTGGCGCTGCGTTTATTGTCATGTACGACCTGATCGCCAAGCGCGGCTCGTCCTATCGGCCGGAGATCTTCAACGCCGTGGTGGACATGATTGCCGCCCACCCGTGGACCGGCCTGGGCCTGGGCGCGGGTTACGACGTGAGCGCGGTCGGCAAGCACTTCGACCATACCCACAACATGTTCACCCACGTTGCGGTGGAGATGGGCCTGCCGGGCATGCTGCTGTGGGTGATCGTGTGGCTGTACACCCTCGGTGAAATCCTCCGGGCACGTGGCACACTGTTCGGCAAGATCCTCTTGTGCTTCTGGGTCTACTCGACCCTGGCCATGCAGTTCGATGCCGCCAGCCTCACTGGCACGCCGCGTGCGGAGTGGTTCATCAGCTGGTTGCCGGTCGGCCTGGCCATGTTGTTGCCCTGGGGGCGTGCCGAAAATGACGCGTGTGGTAAAATTTCCGGTTCAACCTGAACAGCGAGCTCGATGATGGCCGAAACACCGCGAACCGCGGAGCACACCTCCAGCCTGAAGATCTACTTCCGGCTGCTGAGCTACGTGAAACCCTATGCCGGCATTTTCCTGCTGAGCATCGTCGGTTTCGTGATCTTCGCCTCGACCCAGCCGATGCTGGCCGGCATTCTCAAGTACTTCGTCGATGGCCTGAGCAATCCGCAAGCGGTGTTGTTCCCTACCGTGCCGTACCTGCGCGACCTGCAGTTGCTGCAGGCGGTGCCATTGCTGATCATCCTGATCGCGGCCTGGCAGGGTCTGGGCTCGTTCCTGGGTAACTATTTCCTGGCCAAGGTTTCCCTGTGCCTGGTGCATGACCTGCGTGTCGAGTTGTTCAACAAGCTGTTGGTGCTGCCTAACCGCTACTTCGACAACCACAACTCGGGGCACCTGATCTCGCGCATCACCTTCAACGTGACCATGGTCACCGGGGCTGCGACCGATGCAATCAAGGTGGTGATCCGCGAGGGCTTGACCGTTGTCTTCCTGTTCGCCTACCTGCTGTGGATGAACTGGCACCTGACCCTGGTGATGGTTGCCATCCTGCCGGTGATCGCGGTGATGGTCAGCGTCGCCAGCAAGAAATTCCGCAAGCAGAGCAAGAAGATCCAGGTGGCCATGGGCGACGTGACGCACGTCGCGTCCGAGACCATCCAGGGTTATCGCGTGGTGCGCAGCTTTGGCGGCGAGGCGTACGAACAGCAGCGTTTTGGCCGTGCCAGCCAGAGCAACACCGACAAGCAGCTGCGCATGACCAAGACCGGCTCGCTGTATACGCCGATGCTGCAACTGGTGATCTACTCGGCCATGGCGGCCTTGATGTTCCTGGTGCTTTACCTTCGTGGTGATTCCACTGCCGGTGACCTGGTGGCCTACATCACCGCAGCGGGCTTGCTGCCGAAACCGATCCGCCAGTTGTCCGAAGTCAGCTCGACTATCCAGAAGGGCCTTGCTGGCGCAGAAAGCATCTTCGAGCAGCTCGACGAAGAGCCAGAGGTGGACACTGGCACCATCGAGAAGGCGCAGGTCGAAGGCCGTCTGGAAGTGCGCAACCTGAGCTTCACCTACCCAGGCACCGACCGTGAGGTGCTGAGCGACATCAGCTTTAACGCCGAGCCTGGGCAGATGATCGCCCTGGTGGGTCGCTCCGGCAGTGGCAAGTCGACCCTGGCGGCGTTGATTCCGCGCTTCTATCACCACGACAAGGGGCAGATCCTGCTCGATGGCGTGGAGATCGAAAACTATCGGCTGCGCAATCTGCGTCGCCATGTTTCCCAGGTTACCCAGCACGTCACCTTGTTCAACGACACGGTCGCCAACAACATTGCCTACGGTGATCTGGCCGGTGCGCCGCGCGAGGACATCGAGGCGGCGGCTGCCGATGCCTACGCCAAAGAGTTCGTCGACAAGCTGCCGAAGGGCTTCGACACCGAGGTCGGCGAGAACGGCGTGCTGCTTTCCGGCGGCCAGCGCCAGCGCCTGGCGATTGCACGGGCGTTGCTCAAGGATGCGCCGCTGCTGATTCTTGACGAGGCGACCTCGGCACTGGATACCGAGTCCGAGCGGCACATCCAGGCTGCACTGGATCATGTGATGGAGGGCCGTACCACGCTGGTGATCGCCCACCGCCTGTCGACCATCGAGAAGGCCGACCAGATCCTGGTCATGGACCAGGGCCGCCTCGTGGAGCGCGGCACCCATGCCGAACTGCTTCAGGCTAATGGCCATTATGCCCGCCTGCATGCCATGGGCCTGGATGAACCGGCCAAGGCCGATATCACCTGAACCTCTTTGATCGGGGCCGTGCCGGCCCCGATTGTCACCGGAATTTTCAAGGGCCCGATCTGGCCATAAAGCCGTCGCTTGCCCTGTGCTAATATCCTGCCCCTGTTCATTATTTTCATATGGGTTGCCCATGAAGTTGTCCATGCCGCGTTTCGATCAAGCCCCGGTACTGGTGGTCGGCGATGTCATGCTCGACCGCTACTGGCATGGCGGTACTTCGCGTATCTCGCCTGAAGCGCCAGTCCCGGTGGTCAAGGTCGATCAGATCGAGGATCGCCCCGGCGGCGCGGCCAACGTGGCCTTGAACATCGCCGCCCTGGGTGCGCCGGCGTCGCTGATCGGTGTCACCGGCCAGGACGAGGCGGCCGACAGCCTGGCCAACAGCCTGCAAGCCGCGGGCGTGCGCTCGGTGTTCCAGCGCATCGCGCACCAGCCGACCATCGTCAAGTTGCGGGTCATGAGCCGCCACCAGCAGCTGCTGCGTATCGATTTCGAAGAGCCGTTCGCCACCGACCCGTTGTCGCTGGGCGCAGAGGTCGACAGCTTGCTCGATGGCGTCAAGGTGCTGGTGTTGTCCGACTACGGCAAAGGCGCACTGAAAAACCACCAGAGCCTGATCCAGGCGGCGCGTGCCAAGGCCATTCCGGTGCTGGCCGACCCCAAGGGCAAGGACTTTTCCATCTACCGCGGCGCCAGCCTGATCACCCCTAACCTCAGCGAGTTCGAGGCCATTGTTGGCCGTTGCGCCGATGAGGCGGAACTGGTCGCCAAAGGCCTGCAACTGCTGCTGGACCTGGACCTGGGCGCCTTGCTGGTGACCCGTGGCGAGCATGGCATGACCCTGCTGCGTACTGGCCAGCCAGCGCTGCACCTGCCGGCCCGAGCCCGCGAAGTGTTCGATGTTACCGGTGCCGGCGATACGGTGATCTCCACCCTCGCAGCGGCCATTGCTGCCGGTGAGGACCTGCCGCACGCGGTCGCGCTGGCCAATCTGGCGGCGGGCATTGTGGTCGGCAAACTGGGTACCGCCGCGATCAGCGCACCTGAGCTGCGCCGGGCGATCCAGCGCGAGGAAGGTTCCGAGCGTGGTGTGCTGGGCCTTGAGCAATTGCTGCTGGCGATCGATGACGCACGCGCTCACAACGAGAAGATCGTCTTCACCAACGGTTGCTTCGACATTCTGCATGCCGGCCATGTCACCTACCTGGAGCAGGCGCGCGCCCAGGGCGATCGGCTGATTGTCGCGGTCAACGACGATGCGTCGGTCAGCCGCCTGAAAGGCCCGGGTCGCCCGATCAACAGCGTCGACCGCCGCATGGCTGTACTGGCAGGGCTGGGTGCTGTGGATTGGGTGATCAGCTTCCCAGAGGGTACGCCGGAAAACCTGCTAAGCCAGGTCAAGCCGGATGTGTTGGTCAAAGGCGGTGACTATGGCATCGACCAAGTGGTGGGAGCCGATATCGTCAAGGCTTATGGCGGTACCGTGAAGGTACTGGGGTTGGTCGAAAACAGCTCGACCACCGCGATTGTCGAGAAAATCCGCAAGCACTGATGTAATTGGGGCCGCAATGCGGCCCCAACATCTACTTGTGCAGCGAAGTCCGCGCTCGCTCCAGCAGCGCCCGAGCCTTGTCGCCAAACCGTTGCAGGTGTGAAGCCCGGCCAGGCTTGACCTCCACCAACCCCTGCTGCTTCACCCAATCCCGCCAGCGGATCCGCTCATCCTTCACCACCCAGCCTTCCTGCTGGGCAAAGCTCTCGGCCAGGTAAAGCCCGCGTGTGCTCGCCGGCACCAACTCGTCCTTTTTCAAGGTATAGAGTTCGGCCAAGGGTTGACCGTCCTTCAATGGCATCAGGTACAGGTCTGGGCGTTTGCGATTGAGCCGGGCCACCAGTTGGTCACCTTCCAGACGTTCATCGACATGGAACAGGCTGAGTTTCTTGGCGTCCCTGGGCACTTGCAGGCGCATGTCATAGATCAGCTGCAACGAGGCGGTCGGCAGGTGCACATAGGCGCGTGGCCGTTCGAGCAGCATCAGGTTGCCGCAATGCACCGGCCTTGCGGCGCCAGACTCAGGCGTTAGCACAAAGGGCAGTGCCTCGCGGTAGTGCAATGCGGCGGCGTAGGGGGCCGGTAGCCAGGTGTCGTTGAAACGCCCACCCAGCCAACCCTCCGGAGTTTCCAGCAGGCACTCTTCGGCCACTTCCTGGACGGCGGTGTGCAGCGGCAAGTTGAGCTCTTGAGCAGGCACATAGCCAGAAATCAGCTTCAGCACTACGTCGCCGCGGTCCTGGCGCCGCTGGCGCACCAATACCCAGTAATCACGGTTTTGCCAGTGCAGGGTCAGGCGTACCGATACGCCCAGGTTGGCCAGTTCTGCGACGAAACGATGTGCATCGGGCAACTGGATGGCCCGGCGCCGCTGTTGGGTCTGGGCGAAGTTCAGTGGCATGCCGATGCTCTGGTAGACCAGGCCTTCGGCGCTGGCCTCGACATGCAGCGGCAGTGTTTTGAAGTTGCTCGGGTTCTTGCGGATCAGCGTACGCGGCACGAGGTTCCTCCTCCTGTCGGACGCCCGCGAGGGCGGCTCAATGCTGGCCCAGAATACGGGCGACGGTGGCCACGTTGTGGGCCAGGTGCAACGGATTGATGGTGCCGACGATAGCACTGCTGACGCCTGGGTGGGCGAACAGCAGCTCGAAGCTGGCCTGCACCGGGTCGACTCCAGGTGCCAGGCAGATGTGGCCGCTGGCCAGGGCCTTTTTTACCAGAATCGCCTTGCCGTGTTCGGCAGCGTAGTCCAGCACCGGGCGTTCTGCCTGCTCGTTCAGATTGTAGGTGACCATGGCGCAGTCGCCCTGTTCCAGCGCTTTGAGGCCGCCAGCGACGGTCTTGCCGGACAGCCCAAAGCCAAGGATCTTGCCTTCTTGCTTGAGCGCGGCAAGCGTCTGGTAGACCTCCTGCTGTTCAAGGATGGCCAGGTCATTGCCGTCGGAATGCACCAGCACCAGCTCGATGTGGTCGGTTTCCAGCAGGCGCAGGCTGCGCTCCACGGAGCGGCGAGTATGGGCGGCGCTGAAGTCGAAGTGCGAGTGGCCGTTGTCGAACTCTTCGCCGACCTTGCTGACGATCACCCACTCATCACGCTGGCCGCGCAGCAGCGGGCCGAGGCGTTCTTCGCTGCGGCCGTAGGCGGGTGCGGTGTCGATCAGGTTGATACCCAGGTCGCGGGCCTGGGCCAGCAACAGGCGGGCCTCATCATCGCCGGGGATGGTGAAGCCGGTGGGGTATTTCACGCCCTGGTCGCGGCCAAGTTTGACCGTGCCCAGGCCCAGCGGCGAGACCGTGAGGCCGGTGCTGCCCAGGGGGCGATGGAAGTCGTGCAGGGTTGGCAGGCTCATGGCAGCAGTTGCTCCCAGGCTGGCACGCCCAGCGCAGGGCGAGGCAGGCCGGCGAGGTCGGCCTGCGCAGTTGGGCGGATGCCGTCGCGCTCCAGCATGGCGATTACCCGGTCGCTGAAGTCCGGGGCCAGTGCCAGCTTGGTCGGCCAGCCAACCAGCAGACGTTGCTGGTCAGCGATGAAGGCGTTATCCGGGCGCACCAGGCCGGATTGCGCAGGCTCGGCGCGATCGACACGCAAGGTTGCCCAGCGTACCTGGCCTTGGTCGACCCAAGGCAGCAGGTTGGCGATTTCCTTTTGCGCCGCTGCAATCTGCGCGGCTGGCTCGCGGGCCACGCCATCGGCTTCGGCCAGGTCGCCGCCGAGGTACCAGACCCACTGGCCGTCGGCCGCCGGGTGGGTGGTAATGGTGACGCGCGGCTTGGGCCCACCGCCCAGGCAGTGTGCATACAAAGGCTTGAGGTTCGGCCCCTTGGCCATGACCATGTGCAAGGGGCGGCGTTGCATAGCCGGCTGGTTCAGGCCCAGGGCTTGCAGTATGTCTTCGGTGCCGGCGCCAGCGCTGAGCACGATACGTTGTGCACGGATTTCACGGTCGTCCACGCGCAGGCCAACCAGCTCATCGCCTTCACGCAGGGGTTCGATACGCTCGCCAGCAAGCAGGCTGTCGCCGGCCAGCTCAGCCAGGTTGGCCAGCAGGCTGGGCACGTCGATGACCAGCTCGGCCAGGCGATAGACCTTGCCCTTGAAGGCACGGTCCTGCAGGGCAGGCGGCAGTTGCTCACCCTTGACCTGATCGACGCGGCCGCGCACGGCCTTGCTGGCGAAGAAACTGGTCAGGTTGCCGGCCAGAGTGCCGGGGGACCAGAGGTAGTGCGCATCGGACAGCAGGCGGGTCTTGCCCAGCGGCAGCTCGCCATCGCCAGCCAAGGCTTCGCGCCAGCGGCGCGGCATGTCGGCAATGGCTTCCGAGGCGCCGGTCAGGGCGCCGTGCAGCGCGTATTTGGTGCCGCCGTGGATGATGCCCTGGGACTTGATGGTTTGCTCGCCACCGAGGCTGGCGCGTTCCACCAGCACGGTCGAATACCCCTGGCGGCGCAACCGGGCATTGAGCCAGAGGCCTGCGACCCCGGCGCCGACGATCAGCACGTCAGTGGAAATGGCGGTTGGCATGGCGGTACCTCGAAGACTGGGACAGCTGGCAAGTATACAGCCCGTATCAATGCCCGGCAGTTTTCGAAAACAGCTGAATCACAACCACCCCGCCCACGATCATCGCCATGCCCAGCATTGCCGGCACATCCAGCTTCTGCCCATAAATCACCAGTGCCGCCACGCTGATCAGCACGATCCCCAGTCCCGACCAGATGGCATAGGCAATACCTACCGGAATGCTGCGCACCACCAGGGTCAACATCCAGAAGGCGATGCCATAACCGACCACCATCAACAGCAAAGGCAGCGGCGTGCTCAGGCCCTTCACCGCTTTCATGGAGGCGGTGGCGATGACTTCGGCGCAGATGGCGATGGCGAGGTAGGTGTAGGCATTCATGGCGATTCTCCGGTGACTGGTCGGGCATTCTAGACGGTGCCTGGATGGGGTAAAGTCATTACCTATCACCCCTGGAGATAGGTTGATGGCCGAACAGTGGAACCTGGAGCAACTGCGGACCTTCGTGCGTGTTGTCGAACTGCGCTCGTTTTCCGCCGTTGCCCGTGAGCAGCGTAAAGCCCAGTCGGCGGTCAGCAATGCCATTGCCTTGCTTGAGGCGGACCTGGGCGTGACCCTGTTCGACCGCAGCAGTGGCCGCCAGCCGAAACTGACCGAAAACGGCACCGCGCTGCTGGAGGACGCCCGCGAGTTGCTGCGCCAGTGCGAACGGCTGGACGGTCGCGCCTTGGCCCTGATGCGCGGCCAGGAAGCCTTGCTGCGGGTCGCCCAGGACGAGGCCATGCCCTATCAGCCGGTCATCGACAGCCTTGATGAACTGGCCAGCCGCTACCCGTACCTGGAAGTGCAACTGGCCAGCGGCGCCCAGGGCGATGTGGCACGCAAGCTGGTGGAGCGGCGTGCCGACCTTGGCCTGTTCTTTCATCATGAGAGCATGCCGGCTTCGCTGGAGCGCCGTGCTCTGGGGAGTGTGGAGATGGTCACGGTGTGCGCGATCGGCCATCCGCTCGCGCAGCAGGCAAGGGTCAACCGCCAGCAGTTGGCACGCCATCGCCAGCTCTTGATCACCCCGCAGCAGAGTGGCTACCCCGGCGGTGAGGCGATCAGCCCGCAGATCTGGCGCGCTGACAGCTTCTACGCCATGGCCGAGCTGCTGATGCGTGGCCTGGGTTGGGCGTGGTTGCCCCGGCACGTGGTGCAGTACCCCACTTACCAGGCGCAAATGGTCGAGCTCGCCAGCGAGTGGCGGCCGCCGGCACTGGTCGTAGAACTGGCCTGGCGCCGTGACGAGCCACTGGGCCCGGCCGCGCAATGGCTGGCCGAGCGCTTTGCGGTGCACCTGCGCGCGATCGGGTAAACTTCGCCGCCATGAACAGAACACTCTATACCTTGCTGTTTCACCTGGGCCTGCCGCTGGTTGCGCTGCGCCTGTTCCTGCGGGCGCGCAAGGCCCCGGCCTACGGCCAGCGCATCGGCGAGCGCTTCGCCTTCAACCTGCCAGCCATGCGCCAGGGCGGCATCTGGGTGCATGCGGTGTCGGTGGGTGAGAGCATTGCTGCAGCGCCGATGGTGCGGGCTTTGCTCAAGGCCTACCCGGACCTGCCGATCACACTCACCTGCATGACCCCGACCGGGTCCGAGCGGATACGCGCGATGTTCGCCGATGAGCCGCGTGTTCAGCATTGCTACTTGCCCTACGACCTGCCATGGGCGGCAGGGCGTTTTCTCGACCATGTGAAGCCGAAGCTGGGCATCATCATGGAAACCGAGCTGTGGCCCAACCACATCCACCAGTGTGCCAAGCGTGGCATCCCGGTGGCCCTGGCCAATGCCCGGTTGTCCGAACGCTCCGCCCGTGGATATGGGCGTTTTGCCAAGCTGACCCGGCCGATGCTCGCCGAGATGAACCTGATTGCGGTACAGACGGAGACCGAGGCCCAGCGCTTTCGCGACCTGGGTGCGCGTCCTGAATGCGTGCAGGTGACCGGTTCGATCAAGTTCGATCTGAAGATCGACGAGCAACTGCTGCCACGCGCCGAAGCGCTGCGCGAGCAATGGGGCGCACGCCAGCGCCCGGTGTGGATCGCCGCCAGTACCCATGACGGCGAGGATGCGCTGATCCTGCAGGCTCATCAGAAGCTGCTGCAGGTGCATGGCGATGCGCTGCTGATCCTGGTGCCGCGTCACCCTGAACGGTTCGATGCGGTGCATGCCTTGTGCAGCGAACAGCTCACTACCGTGCGCCGCTCTGTCGGCACCTCGGTCGATGGCCAGACCCGCGTGCTGCTCGGCGATACCATGGGCGAGTTGCTGTTTCTGTATGCCCTGGCCGATATCGCCTTTGTCGGCGGCAGCCTGGTGGCGACCGGTGGCCACAATCCGCTGGAACCTGCGGCGCTGGCATTGCCGGTGATCTTGGGGCCGCATGTGTTCAACTTCCTGGAGATCAGCGCGATGCTGAAAGAAGCCGGGGCGTTGCAGCAGATCGAGGATGCCGAAGGGCTGGCCGAGGCGGTGCGGCGGTTGATCGAATTGCCGCAGGATCGTCAGCGCATGGGCGAGGCGGGCAGGGCGGTGATGCGGGCCAATCAGGGGGCTTTGCAGCGGCTGCTGGATGGTCTAGGCAAACTCATCGGCTAAATTTTAACCCTGCGACCCGCAGCGCCCCGATCCCTGTAGGAGCGGCCTTGTGTCGCGAAAGGGCGCTCCTACAGGGGCCGTGCGTTGCCTTGAATCAGGGCCTGCGTTCGAAGTTCTTTGCTGCCGCTGCCGCCAGGTCTGGTGGCAGGAAGTCCTTGTCCGGGTTGTAGTCGGGTTTCAGGTACCGCTTAAGATCCACCAGGTCTTGCGGGCTCAAGGTCCCGGCGGCCTGCTTCAGGCTCAGGTTGTCGAGAATGTAGTCATAGCGGCTGTTGTTGTAATCACGCACCGAGGTGTACAGCTGGCGCTGAGCATCGAGCACGTCGACGATGTTGCGGGTACCGACCTGGTAGCCGATTTCGGTGGCTTCCAGTGCGCTCTGGTTGGAAATGATCGATTGTTTACGCGCCTGCACCTGTTCCACATCGGTGTTCACCGCCCGGTGCAGGTTGCGGGTGTTTTCCACCACCTGGCGGCGCAGGCTTTCGCGCTGTTGCTCGGTCTGGCTCAGGCGCTGGTAAGCCTCGCGCACTTGCGAGCTGGTCAGGCCGCCGCTGTAAATCGGGATGTTCAGCTGCAGGCCGATGCTGGTCTGCTCCACATCACTGCCGTAACGTACGTTTGGCTGCACGGGCGAGTTGGTGAAACCAAGGCTGTCGTTATCGCCTTTCTGGTATTTGGCTACCGCATCCACGGTCGGGGCGTGGCCGGCCTTGCGCTGGCGCAGGGTTTCTTCGGCGGCATTGACGGCGTAGTTGGTTGCCAGCAGGTTGAGGTTCTGGCGGGCAGCTGTCTCTACCCAGGATTTGGCGTCATTGGGCGCGGGTACCTGAATCGGCAGGGTGTGGACAACGCCCTGGATCGACGAATACTCGCGGTTGGTCAATGTCACCAGGGCTTCGAAGGCATCCTGTACCTGGCGCTCGGCGATGATCCGGTTGGCCCGGGCCGTGTCGTAGCTGGCCTGGGACTGCAAGACGTCGGTCTTGTCGGACAGGCCCACGTCGAAACGCTCGTTGGACTGGTCGAGCTGGCGCTTGAAGGCGGACTCTTCAGCCTTGGTCGCGGCCAGGTTGTCCTGGGCCCGCAGCACGGCGAAGTAGCTTTGCGCGGTCTGCAGGATGAGGTTCTGCTCGGTGGCCGACAGCTCCAGCGCCGCCTGCTCGTTGACGGCCTCGGCGGCCTGCAACTGGAACCAGCGGTCGGCACGGAACACCGGCTGCGCCAGGGTCGCACTCCAAGAATTGCCACTGCGGTTGGAGGTAATCGAGGGCTCGTCGAGCTTGGTGCGGGTATTCATCATTTCGGCACCCGCCGACAGGTTGGGCAGCAGCCCGGCACGGGCCTGCGGCACCACTTCGCGACGAGCGCCATAATCGGCGCGGGCCGCAGCAAGATCGGCGTTGTTGTCGACCGCTTCCTGGTAGACGCTGACCAGGTCGGTCTTCACCGTCGTGGGCACATCCGCTGCCCAGACCACTCCGTTGGACGCACAAGACACGGCTATCGCCAGTGAGAGTTTGCGCAGCATAGAGGCAATCCTTGTACGAAATTTAATTACTGAACTGTTGAGTATCGAGCGATGGGCCAGTGTAGTGCCATGCGTCCCCGGCAACAATCGCCCGGTACGCCTTTCATCATCGCCCGCATTTACCTGCTTGGCTTTGCCGACCACTCCAGTCTAGACTGCGCATGTTCTTGTCGGGGTGCCTTGAAGCAAAGGCTGAGATCGCAAAGTTGCGGATCCCGTTGAACCTGATCAGGTTAGCGCCTGCGTAGGGAACAAGATTGCTCACCTTCCCGGGGAGCCTCTTGTGCCAGGTCCGGGATTGTCTTAGCTGCAAGCAGCTCACGGCACCCCCATGTATCCGGCACTGCACACCCAAAAAGGGGTGCGTCCGCGTCTTTCAGGTTCTCCCCGACATTCCATCCGCTAGGAAGCTGTCTGGAGAGCCCGTGATGAGCAAACAAGAAAAAACGATCAACCTCAGCGAATCGGCACAAGTCGATCAGCAGTCCGTGCAACCGTTCCCCCGTTCGCGCAAGGTCTATGTCGAGGGCTCCCGCCCTGACATCCGCGTGCCCATGCGCGAAATCAGCCTGCACGACACCCCTACCGACTTCGGCGGCGAAACCAATGCCCCGGTGCTGGTCTACGACACTTCCGGCCCGTACACCGACCCCAACGTCATCATCGACGTGCGCAAGGGCCTGGCCGATGTGCGTTCGGCCTGGATCGACGCCCGCGGCGACACCGAGCGCCTGGGCGGCCTGAGCTCGAACTTCGGCCAGCAGCGCCTGAACGATGAAGAGCTGGCCAAGCTGCGCTTCAACCACGTGCGCAATCCGCGCCGCGCCAAGGCGGGCGTCAACGTCTCGCAGATGCACTATGCCCGCCAGGGCATCATCACCGCCGAGATGGAATACGTGGCCATCCGCGAGAACATGAAGCTGCAGGAAGCCCGTGCTGCCGGCCTGCTTGACCAGCAGCACCCTGGCCACAGCTTTGGCGCCAACATCCCGAAAGAAATCACCCCCGAGTTCGTCCGCGAGGAAATCGCCCGCGGCCGCGCGATCATCCCGGCCAACATCAACCACACCGAGCTGGAGCCGATGATTATCGGCCGCAACTTCCTGGTGAAGATCAACGGCAACATCGGCAACAGCGCCCTGGGTTCCTCGATCGAGGAAGAAGTGGCCAAGCTGACCTGGGGCATCCGCTGGGGCTCGGACACGGTCATGGACCTGTCCACCGGCAAGCACATTCACGAAACCCGCGAGTGGATCATCCGCAACTCGCCGGTGCCGATCGGTACCGTGCCGATCTACCAGGCCCTGGAAAAAGTCGGCGGCGTGGCCGAGGACCTGACCTGGGAGCTGTTCCGCGACACCCTGATCGAGCAGGCCGAGCAGGGCGTGGACTACTTCACCATCCATGCCGGTGTACTGCTGCGTTATGTACCGCTGACCGCCAAGCGCGTCACCGGCATCGTCAGCCGTGGTGGCTCGATCATGGCCAAGTGGTGCCTGGCGCATCACCAGGAAAACTTCCTGTACACCCACTTCGACGAAATTTGCGAAATCATGAAGGCCTACGACGTCAGCTTCTCGCTGGGCGATGGCCTGCGCCCGGGCTCGATTGCCGACGCCAACGATGCTGCTCAGTTCGGTGAGCTGGAAACCCTCGGCGAGCTGACCAAAATCGCCTGGAAGCACGACGTGCAATGCATGATCGAAGGCCCGGGCCACGTACCGATGCAGTTGATCAAGGAGAACATGGACAAGCAGCTGGAATGCTGCGACGAGGCGCCGTTCTACACCCTTGGCCCGCTGACCACCGACATTGCGCCGGGTTACGACCACATCACCTCGGGTATTGGTGCGGCGATGATCGGCTGGTTCGGTTGCGCCATGCTGTGCTACGTGACGCCCAAGGAGCACCTGGGCCTGCCGAACAAGGACGACGTCAAGACCGGCATCATCACCTACAAGATCGCTGCCCATGCCGCCGACCTTGCCAAGGGCCACCCAGGCGCGCAGATTCGTGACAACGCCTTGTCCAAGGCGCGTTTCGAATTCCGCTGGGAAGACCAGTTCAACCTGGGCCTCGACCCGGACACCGCCCGCGCGTACCACGACGAAACCCTGCCCAAGGAGTCGGCCAAGGTCGCGCACTTCTGCTCGATGTGCGGGCCGAAGTTCTGCTCGATGAAAATCACCCAGGAAGTGCGTGAATACGCCGCCAAGATCGAAGCCGTGGACGTGACGGTTGAAGACGGCATGCGCGAGCAGGCCGAGCGGTTCCGCCAGGAAGGCAGCCAGCTGTACAAAAAAGTGTAAGACCCGCCGCAGTACCCCTGTGTGAGCGGGCTTGCCCCGCGAAAGCGTCAGCTGGGCCAACGCGATTGGCAGGCCCGATGCCTTCGCGGGGCAAGCCCGCTCCCACCTGAGGGTGTGTGCGACTCCTCCTCTTTCCGGCGAACATGACAATGACAACCCCCAGCCATTTCTCCCCTGACCACCCGGTCCCCACCAGCCAGCGCATCTTCGGCTTTGGCGACCTTTTTGCACTGTGGTTCTCCCTCGGCATCGGCCTGATGGTGCTGCAGGTCGGCGCCATGCTCGCCCCAGGCCTGGGCCTGGCCGGCGCGGTGCTGGCCATCGCGCTCGGCACCGGTGTGGGCGTGCTGTTGCTTGGGGCGGCCGGCGTCATCGGCAGCGATACCGGCCTGTCGGCCATGGGCACCCTGCGGCTCAGCCTGGGCAGCCATGGCGCGCGGCTGCCGGCATTGCTCAACCTGCTGCAACTGGTGGGCTGGGGTTCGTTCGAGATCATCGTCATGCGCGACGCTGCCAGCCTGCTCGGTGCGCGGACGTTCGGTGAAACCAGCGCGTGGAACAGCCCCATGCTCTGGACCCTGTGTTTCGGTGCCCTGGCGACCCTGCTTGCGGTCAGCGGGCCGCTGGCGTTCGTGCGCAAGGTGTTGCGCGCGTGGGGGATCTGGGTGCTGCTGGGGGCATGCCTGTGGTTGACCTGGAACCTGTTCGCCAAGGCAGACCTGGCCGACCTGTGGCGCCGCGCCGGTGACGGCTCGATGTCACTGGCCGTTGGCTTCGACATCGTCATCGCCATGCCGCTGTCGTGGTTGCCGCTGATCGCCGACTACTCGCGGTTCGCCCGCAGTGGCAAGCGCGTCTTCGGCGGTACCGTGCTGGGCTACTTCATCGGCAATACCTGGCTGATGAGCCTGGGCGTCGCCTACACCCTGGCCTTTGCCCCCAGTGGCGAAGCCAATGCCTTGCTGCTGGCCCTGGCGGGTGCCGGGCTGGGTATTCCGTTACTGTTGATTCTGCTGGACGAGTCGGAAAAAGCCTTTGCCGATATCCACTCGGCCGCCGTCTCCACGGGCGTGCTGGTACGCCTGAAGGTTGAGCACCTGGCCTTGGCCATCGGCGTGCTGTGCACGTTGATCGCGCTGTTCGCGCCGCTGGCCCAGTACGAAAACTTCCTGCTGCTGATCGGGTCGGTGTTTGCGCCGCTGTTCGGCGTGGTGCTGATGGACCACTACGTGATCCGTCACCGCCGCTTGCCGTCGCAAATCGATGGCCTGCACTGGCAGGCGTTGCTGGCCTGGGCCGTGGGTGTGGCGGCTTATCACCTGATTGCCGCGCAAGCACCGGACCTGGGCGCGACCCTGCCGGCACTGGTGCTGGCAGGTGTGCTGCATGCGCTACTGAGCTTCAGCCGCGGCCGGGAAACAGCTCGGGCTTGATCACGCCGTTCAGGCGCGGGTAGGGGATTTTCAGCTCGACGTGGCCCATGGAATAGGGCGCGATGGCATAGACCTCATACTTGACCACCACCGCGCCGTACGTCAGGGCGATGTGCGGCGACTTCTTGAAGGGCCAGGTTTTGACGAACTCGGCGTCCTTGTCCATGCCGACGCTGATCATCCACGCGCGGTGCGATTCTTCGACGGTTTTCCAGAAGGTCTCTTCCTGGCCGGGCACCAGCATGTCCTGCAGGGTCAGTACCTTGTCCTGCTTGCGCGAATAGTTGATGAAACCGCGCCCCGGCATGCCATGGGCGCCACCGCTGTCCAGGTAGCTGGACAGCTCGATGATCACCAGTCCGTCATGCTGCTCGCGTACCTTGGCCTGCAGGTAGCTGCTGTTGCGCTTGTCGGCACTGGCCAGATACTGCTGCTCATAGGCCTGCAAGGTGGTCGGCGCGGCGCCGCGCTGGTTGTCTTCGGTCAGTTGCAGCAGGCGCTGTTCGACAATGCCGTCGAGCTTGGGCAGGGCCGGGAAGTGAATGGTGTCGATGTTAACCAGGGGGCAGTCGCTTTCGCTGCAGCCGGGTTTGACGTGCTCCCAAGCGTCGCGCTTGACCTCAAGTGGTGCTCGATAATTGGGCGTGAACAGGCTCTGGCAGGCACCCAGGGCCAGTGCCAGCACGGCCACGGAAGTCAGTTTGACAAGTGTCATGATGATCCTTGCAGAACAGGGAAAAGTCGGCCTTTGACCGTCGGCGCGACCGTCAGTTCGCCACTAAGCTAACAGACAGAAGGCGCGCTGTCCCGAGTGCGCGAACGGTCGCTAGAAAGGGGTGAAACGCGCCAACGTGCAGAGTAGGATGGCGCGATGCGGTACTTGAGGTAATGAGGATTTCCATGTCAGACACGTTGAATTCAGTCCCCAAGGCGGTCGAGATCGTCAAGCGGGCCAACTGCTTCCAGGGCTTCTACAAGCTCGACAAGGTGCACCTGCGCCACGAGCTGTTCGCCGGGGGCATGGGGCGGGAGATCAGTCGCGAGCTGTTCGTGCGTCACGATGCCGTTTGCGTGTTGCCTTACGATCCACTGCGCGATGAAGTGGTACTGATCGAGCAGTTTCGTGTCGGTGCCCTCGACAAGGTCGGCAACCCGTGGCTCATCGAGATGGTCGCCGGGCTGATCGACAAGGACGAGCAACCTGAAGAGGTTGCGCACCGCGAGGCTGAAGAAGAGGCTGGCCTGAAGTTCAGCGCCTTGTGGCCGATGACCCGCTACTTCCCGTCGCCCGGCGGCAGTGACGAATACGTCCATCTGTTCCTGGGGCGTTGCACCAGCGAGGGTGCGGGCGGCCTGCATGGTCTGGAAGAAGAGGGCGAGGACATCCGTGTACGCGTCTGGTCGTTCGAAGATGCCTTGCAGGCGGTGCGTGACGGCCGTATCTGCAACGCGGCGACGATCATTGGCCTGCAATGGCTGGCGCTCAACAGAGACGAAGTTCGAGGTATGTGGAAGTGAACCTGCTGCGCGAGCGATATCGGGTCGACCTGGTCGGGCTGCAAGCAGCCTGCGAGGCCAATTACGCCCGCTTGATGCGCTTGTTGCCTGACATGCGCACCACCCAGAGCTCGCGTCGCATCGGCATGGCCCAGGGCGATCAGATGCTCGGTGTGCTGGTGCTCGATGTGGTGCTGGCCTGCCCTTACACCACCACGCTGCACGTGCGCCAGGAGCACAGCTTGCCGTGGCTGCCGGTGCCGCACCTGGAGGTTCAGGTGTACCACGATGCGCGCATGGCCGAGGTGGTCAGTGCCGAGCATGCCCGGCGTCTGCGCAGTATCTACCCGTACCCGAATGCGGGTATGCACCAGCCGGATGAAAAAGCGCAGCTCAATCTGTTCCTCGGCGAATGGCTGAGCCACTGCCTGGCCTGCGGTCACGAATTGGCAAGCGTTCGCTGAAATGTGACGTGGGTCGGTTCCGGGTGTTTGCTCGCAACCGTTG
This sequence comes from Pseudomonas sp. E1MeOHC2, assembly GCF_058745025.1. Lineage (NCBI taxonomy): Bacteria > Pseudomonadati > Pseudomonadota > Gammaproteobacteria > Pseudomonadales > Pseudomonadaceae > Pseudomonas > Pseudomonas sp. E1MeOHC2. The sequence goes on along the minus strand of NZ_CP196675.1, from coordinate 1,840,078 downwards.
CCCGGCCATAATTCGGGCTGAATCCGATCGAGGAGACGGCCGTTGCCGCACCTAGACCCAACCCGCCCCGTGCATGTGGTGCAACTCACCGATGCCCACCTGTTCGCCGACCCGGCCGGCACCATGCTTGGCCTGAACACCCGTGACAGCCTGCGCCATGTGGTCGCCCAGGTGCGGCGCGAGCAACCGTACATCGATCTGCTGCTGTGCACCGGGGATCTTTCCCAAGACGCCAGCGTGGCGTCCTATGAAGCGTTCCGCGAGCTGACCGGGGCGTTTGGCGTAGCGACCCGCTGGTTGCCGGGCAACCATGACGAAGCCAGGGTCATGGCCGAAATCGCGCAGGGCACAGACCTGGTACACGCGGTGACCGATTTAGGTGGCTGGCGCATCGTGATGCTCGACTCAGCGGTACTGGGGGCGACCCATGGCCTGCTTGAGGAGGCTCAGCTGAGCATTCTGGAGCACGCGTTGAAAACCGCTGGCGAGCGCCATTGCCTGGTGTGCTTGCATCATCAGCCTGTGGATATCGGCTGCGCCTGGATCGCGCCTATCGGGCTGCGCAATGCCCAGGCGCTGTTCGCCATCGTCGAACGTTATCCACAGGTGCGGGCGTTGCTCTGGGGGCATGTGCACCAGACCTGGGACGAAATGCGCGATGGGCTGCGCTTGATGGCCACGCCGTCGACCTGCATTCAGTTCGCTGCGCAAAGCGAGGACTTCAAAGTGAGCGAAGAGCAGCCTGGCTATCGCTGGATGCGCTTGCATGCCGACGGGCGGTTGGAGACCGGCGTGGAACGGGCGCGGGACTTTGAGGTGAAGCTGGATTTCGACAGCCCGGGGTATTGACGACCTGGGGGCTGCTGCGCAGCCCTTTCGCGGCGCAAGGCCGCTCCCACAGGGATAGCGTTGGCAAGCGCGAATGCATTCTTCTGTGGGAGCGGCCTTGCGCCGCGAAAGGGGGGCGAAGCGCCCCCAGGTTTTGCAGAAAGTGTTGCGAAATCCCCGTCACTGCGTCAAAAGCCGGCGAACGCGCTACACTGCGCGTCCCTGCGCCCGCAACAAGGGCGCGAAGCCGCAGATTCCGGGGGCAGCATGTCGGGTTCCATCCTCTATATCCATGGCTTCAACAGCTCGCCGCTGTCCAAGAAGGCGCGTCAGCTCGAAGCGGTCATGCAACAGCTGGGGCTGCCCGAGCAACTGCGCGTGCCGGCCTTGCACCATCATCCGCGCCAGGCCATCGCCCAACTGGAGCGCGCCATCGCCGAGCTGGGCGAGCCCTTGCTGGTCGGCAGTTCGCTCGGCGGCTACTATGCCACCTATCTGGCCGAGCGCCACGGCCTCAAGGCCTTGCTGATCAACCCGGCAGTGGCACCGCACCGCTTGTTCGATGGCTACCTCGGCACCCAGCGCAACCTCTACACCGATGAGGCCTGGGAGCTGACCCACGATCACGTGCAGGCCCTGGCCGAGCTGGAAGTGCCAGCCCCCGAGGACGCCAACCGCTATCAAGTGTGGTTGCAGACCGCCGATGAAACCCTGGACTATCGCCACGCCGAGCGCTATTACCGTGCGTGTGCCCTGCGTATCCAGGCCGGTGGCGACCATAGCTTCCAGGGCTTCGTCGAGCGCCTGCCGGCACTGCTGGCTTTCGCCGGCATTGCCCCTGGCGTGTATGCGTCGCTCGACTTTTCTGTGCTCTGACCTTGTATTCTGAGCTTCTTGCATTCACCTGACTGACGACGAGACCCCATGGCCAATCCCAGCGCTAGCGCCTATAACGCAGACGCCATCGAAGTCCTCTCGGGCCTTGATCCGGTCCGCAAGCGACCGGGCATGTACACCGATACCAGCCGACCGAACCACTTGGCCCAGGAGGTCATCGACAACAGTGTCGACGAAGCCCTGGCCGGTCATGCCCGTTCGGTGCAGGTCATCCTCCACGCCGACCACTCGCTGGAAGTCAGCGACGATGGCCGTGGTATGCCAGTGGATATTCACCCGGAAGAAGGCGTGTCCGGGGTCGAGCTGATCCTCACCAAGCTGCACGCTGGCGGCAAGTTCTCCAACAAAAACTACCAGTTCTCCGGTGGCCTGCACGGGGTGGGCATCTCGGTGGTCAACGCCCTGTCGACCCAGGTGCGCGTACGCGTCAAGCGTGACGGCAACGAGTACCAGATGACGTTCGCCGATGGCTTCAAGGCCAGCGAACTGGAAGTGGTCGGCTCGGTCGGCAAGCGCAACACCGGTACCAGCGTGTACTTCAGCCCCGACCCCAAATACTTCGATTCGCCAAAATTCTCCATCAGCCGCCTCAAGCACGTGCTCAAGGCCAAGGCCGTGTTGTGCCCGGGCCTGCTGGTCAGCTTCGAGGACAAGGCCAGCGGCGAGAAGGTCGAGTGGCATTACGAGGACGGCCTGCGTTCCTACCTGGTCGACTCGGTCAACGAGTACCTGCGCCTGCCGGACGAGCCGTTCTGCGGCAGCCTGGCCGGCAACAAGGAGGCGGTAGACTGGGCCTTGCTGTGGCTGCCCGAAGGCGGCGACAGCGTTCAGGAAAGCTACGTCAACCTGATCCCCACCGCCCAGGGCGGTACCCACGTCAACGGTCTGCGCCAAGGCCTGCTGGATGCCATGCGCGAGTTCTGCGAATTCCGCAACCTGCTGCCCCGTGGGGTCAAGCTGGCGCCGGAAGACGTCTGGGAACGCATTACCTTCGTGCTCTCGATGAAAATGCAGGAGCCGCAGTTCTCCGGGCAGACCAAAGAGCGCCTGTCGTCCCGTGAGGCGGCCGCCTTCGTTTCCGGTGTGGTCAAGGACGCCTTCAGCCTGTGGCTCAACGCCCACCCCGAGCTGGGCATGCAATTGGCGGAACTGGCCATCAGCAACGCCGGCCGTCGCCTCAAGGCCAGCAAGAAGGTCGAGCGCAAACGCATCACCCAGGGGCCGGCGCTGCCGGGCAAACTGGCGGATTGCGCGGGCCAGGACCCGATGCGCGCCGAGCTGTTCCTGGTCGAGGGTGACTCTGCCGGTGGTTCGGCCAAGCAGGCGCGGGACAAAGAGTTCCAGGCGATCCTGCCGCTGCGCGGCAAGATCCTCAACACCTGGGAAGTGGACGGTGGTGAAGTATTGGCCAGCCAGGAGGTGCACAACATCGCCGTGGCCATCGGCGTCGACCCAGGCGCCGCCGACCTGTCGCAACTGCGTTACGGCAAAATCTGCATCCTCGCCGACGCCGACTCGGATGGCTTGCACATCGCCACGCTGCTGTGCGCGCTGTTCGTCCAGCATTTCCGCCCATTGGTGGAGGCCGGTCATGTCTACGTGGCCATGCCGCCGCTCTACCGCATCGATTTGGGCAAGGAAATCTACTACGCGCTCGATGAAGCCGAACGCGATGGGATTCTCGACCGCCTGGTGGCCGAGAAGAAGCGGGGCAAGCCGCAAGTCACGCGATTCAAAGGGTTGGGCGAGATGAACCCGCCACAGCTGCGCGAAACCACCATGGACCCGAACACCCGACGCCTGGTTCAGCTGACGCTAGAAGACGTGCAGGCTACCTGCGAGCTGATGGACAAGCTGCTTGCCAAGAAGCGCGCGGGTGATCGCAAGAGCTGGCTGGAAACCAAAGGCAACCTTGCCGAGGTCATGGTTTGATTCGGCTGCTTCTCGCCGCTTGCCTTGCACTGTTTGCCTTGCCGAGCCTGGCGGGCCACTGGCCGCAGTTGAAGATGACTGCCGAGCACCCGATCGAGGGCATGCGCGGTGGCAACCTGTCCGGCCTGGCGCAGTGCCGAGGCGGGTTATGGGGCGTTTCAGATCGTGATGACGACCGCATCTACCGGTTCGATCAGCAAAATGCGGTGTGGCGCGCCCAGCCGCTGACTTTCACCCCGCCGCCGGTACCGGAGAGTGGCCTGCCGTGGGGGCTGAAGTCACGCAACTGGGCGGCCTCCTATGTTCGCGGTGGCGAGCTGGACTTCGAAGGCATCACCTGTGATCAGGCCGGTAATCTTTACCTGGTCAGCGAGGCCCACGCCGCTGTCTTGCAGATCCCCCTCGAAGGCGAGCCGGACTGGCTGAAAATCGACCCGGCCATGGTGCGACAAGCCCGGGCCAGCGGCATGCTGCTGAACTTCAACGCCTTGTTCGAAGGCCTGACGATCAACCCGGCGGGCGACCGCATTTGGCTGGCGGCCGAGCGCGAGCGCCGGGGGCTGGTGGCCATCGAGCGCCAGCAATCGGTCTGGACCTGCGGGCGCAGTTGCGTGCTGCTGAGCGAGGCGGGTGTCGAGATGCAGCCGCCACAGATGCCCAACCCGCGCGCGCTGTCGCGTGACTTTGCCGACCTGGCCTGGTTCGAGGGCAAGCTGTATACCCTGGAGCGTAACGCCTATCGTATCTGCCGCCGCGACGCGGACAGCGGTAAGGTCGAGCGTTGCTGGTCGTTTGCCGCCGATGCGCTGGTCGAGCACCGCCGCTACGATCAGCCGTTCGGCCTGGCAGAAGCCCTGGTGATCGATGCCAAAGGCGCATGGATTGGCCTGGATAACAACTTTGGCAGCCGCGCCGATGGCGAGGCGCGCCCGATCGTCTGGCGCTTCGAGGCGCCAGAGGGCGGCTGGAGCGCCAAGCCATGAGCCAGGCACCGGGCAAGCGTGCCGGCAAGGTATTGATGATCGTCGCCTGGGCGGCGGCGTTGTTCCTTGCCACACGTTTTTTCGGCCACTGGGAGGATAGCCAGCGCAATCCCAATGCCCAGGTGCAGTCATCGCGTGGCGAAGGCTTCATCGAGGTGCGCCTCTTGAGCAATGGTCAGGGGCACTTCGTGGTGGATGGCGCGATCAACGGCCAGGCCGTGCATTTCATGCTCGACACTGGCGCTACCGACGTGGCCATCCCTGAAGCACTGGCCGGTGAGCTTGACCTTGCGCGAGGCAGCCCGGTGCTGCTCAGCACCGCAAATGGTCGCACCGAAGGCTACCGTACCCGCTTGAACACCCTGCAACTGGGCGATATCCGCTTGCAGGACGTGCGCGCAACCGTGGTACCGGGCCTGGACGGCCAGACCGTGCTGCTCGGCATGAGCGCCCTGAAACAACTTGAATTTACCCAGCGCGGCGGCACCATGCTGCTGCGCCAGAACCTGAAATGACGAGGCCCGCATGAGCGACCCACTGGAACTCAGCCTCGACGGCGTCGAACGCCGCTCGCTGGCTGACTTCACCGAACAGGCCTACCTCAACTACTCCATGTACGTGATCATGGACCGGGCCCTACCGCACATCGGCGACGGCCTGAAGCCGGTGCAGCGACGCATCGTCTACGCCATGAGCGAGTTGGGGCTCGATGCCGATGCCAAGCACAAGAAGTCGGCGCGTACCGTCGGCGACGTGCTCGGCAAGTTCCACCCCCACGGCGACTCGGCCTGCTACGAAGCCATGGTGTTGATGGCGCAGCCGTTCAGCTACCGCTACACCCTGGTCGATGGCCAGGGCAACTGGGGTGCGCCGGACGATCCGAAGTCGTTCGCCGCGATGCGTTACACCGAGGCGCGCCTGTCGCGCTACGCCGAAGTGTTGCTCAACGAAGTAGGTCAGGGCACCGTGGACTGGGTGCCGAACTTCGACGGTACCCTGGAGGAGCCCGCGGTACTGCCGGCGCGGCTGCCCAACATCCTGCTCAACGGCACCACCGGTATTGCCGTGGGCATGGCCACCGACGTGCCGCCGCACAACCTGCGTGAAGTCGCCAGTGCCTGCGTGCGCCTGCTGGACGAGCCCAAGGCCACGGTCGAGCAGTTGTGCGAGCATATCCAGGGCCCGGACTACCCGACTGAAGCCGAAATCATCACGCCCCGCGCCGAGATCCTGAAGATTTACGAAACCGGGCGCGGCTCGATCCGCATGCGTGCCGTTTATCGCGTCGAAGATGGCGATGTGGTGGTCACCGCGCTGCCGCACCAGGTCTCAGGGGCCAAGGTGCTGGAGCAGATCGCCGCTCAGATGCAGGCCAAGAAGCTGCCGATGGTGGCCGACCTGCGTGACGAATCGGACCACGAGAACCCGTGCCGTATCGTCATCATCCCGCGTTCCAATCGGGTGGATGCCGACGAACTGATGCAGCATCTGTTCGCCACCACCGAGCTGGAAAGCAGCTACCGGGTCAACGTCAACATCATTGGCCTGGATGGCCGGCCGCAGTTGAAGAACCTGCGGGCACTGTTGCTGGAATGGCTGGAATTTCGCACCAATACCGTCCGCCGCCGGCTGCAGCACCGCCTGGACAAGGTCGAGAAGCGCCTGCACCTGCTTGAAGGTTTGCTGAAGGCTTTCCTCAACCTGGATGAAGTGATTCACATCATCCGCACCGAGGAGCATCCCAAGCAGGCACTGATCGAGCGCTTCCAGCTGACGGAAATCCAGGCCGACTACATTCTTGAGACCCGCCTGCGACAGCTGGCGCGCCTTGAAGAAATGAAAATTCGCGGCGAACAGGACGAACTGCTCAAGGAGCAGGCCAAGCTGCTGGCCCTGCTCGGCAGCGACGCCAAGCTGCGCAAGCTGGTCCGTACCGAACTGATCAAAGACGCCGAGACCTACGGCGACGACCGCCGTTCGCCCATCGTCGAACGTGCCGAAGCCAAGGCACTGTCGGAAAACGAGCTGATGCCGACCGAGCCGGTCACTGTCGTGTTGTCGGAAAAAGGCTGGGTGCGCTGCGCCAAGGGCCACGACATCGATGCCACCGGCCTTTCGTACAAGGCCGGCGATGGTTTCAAGGCCGCAGCCGCCGGGCGCTCCAACCAGTTTGCCGTGTTGATCGACTCCACCGGCCGCAGCTACTCGGTGGCCGCGCATACCCTGCCGTCTGCGCGGGGGCAGGGCGAGCCGCTGACCGGCCGCCTGACGCCGCCGCCTGGGGCGACATTCGAGTGCGTGCTGTTGCCTGACGATGACGCCCTGTATGTGGTGGCTTCGGATGCCGGGTACGGTTTTGTGGTCAAGGGCGAAGACCTGCAGGCCAAGAACAAGGCCGGCAAGGGCCTGCTCAGCCTGCCCAACGGGGCCAAGGTCATGACCCCGCGGCTGGTGGCCAACCGCGAGCAGGACTGGCTGGCGGCGGTCACCACCGAGGGCCGTCTGCTGGTGTTCAAGGTCAGCGACTTGCCGCAACTGGGTAAAGGCAAGGGCAACAAGATCATCGGCGTGCCGGGCGATCGGGTCGCCAGCCGTGAAGAATTTGTCACCGATTTGGCTGTAATAGCCGAAGGCGCGACCCTTGTATTGCAAGCTGGCAAGCGTACGCTATCGCTTAAAGCGGACGATCTGGAGCACTACAAGGGCGAACGGGGCCGGCGCGGCAGCAAGCTGCCACGCGGCTTCCAGCGTGTCGATGGGTTGCAGGTGGAAGGCCCGGCGTAACCCGCTGAAATGTCTGGAACGGCAATTTCAGAGCCGTTCCAGGCAGAAATGCTGGAGTCGGACAGCTATTTCGCGGATGATATGGCCCTTGCGGTGCCGGCGTGGCCGTGTGCCCGATTGAATCTACATGAGTATCACTGCGGTCTGCCTGTGGCGACCGCCTGGATGGGATGATGAAACTTCTGCGCCTTCCATTTGCGCTGTTGATGACGGGCCTTTTAGGGCTGGGCGGATGCAGCATGCATCAGCCGGTTGCCTTGTACCAGCTCGACAGCGGTGATCCCGGCCAGCCGTCGCAAAGCGCAGGCATGGCTGTGGTGCTCGGCCCGGTGTCGGTTGCCGATTACCTGCAACGCGAAACCTTCCTGCAGCGTCAGGCCGATGGCAGCCTGAGTTCGGCGACCGACGGTCGTTGGGCCGGCAGCCTCTCGTCTGACATCGACCAGTTGCTGGTGCGCCAGCTGGCCTGGCGTCTGGACAGCCAGCGCGTGGTGCTGGCTCCGGCGACCGCCGGTTTCAGCCCGGACGTGCAAGTCTTGCTGTCGATTACCCGCCTGGACTCCGGTAAGGACCAACCGGCGATTCTCGATGCCCAATGGCGCCTGCTCGACCGTCGTGGCCATGTACGTGACAACCGCATCGTTCACCTCGAACAGCAGCATGAGGGTAGCGAAGCGTCGCAGGTGCAGGCTCAAGGGCAATTGCTGCAGAAGCTGGCCGAGCAACTGAGCACGGCGGTCAAACCGTTGGCCAACCAGCCAGCCATCGCTGAAGAAGCGCCGAAAAAGCCGGCTGCACCGGTACAGGTCAAGAAGGCTCCAGAGAAGTCCAAGATCCCGATGGCTTCGCCGATCCGTACCGATATGGAAGTCTATCGGTTCTGATGGTTCCGTCAGATACGAAAAAGCCCGCACATGTGCGGGCTTTTTTTATCTGCTGCGCGGCCCTTTCGCGACGCAAGGCCGCTCCTACAAACGTCAGGCGCGGCGCTCGTGCATCCGCGCCAGCTGGCGCTCCAGCATCGACGGATACGGCTCCATCAGCCGCTCCACACAGCATGCGCCTTCCGGGCTGGCAATCGGGCGGATCCGTGCGCGCTGACGAATCAGTGCGTCATCACTGATCTGGCGCTCCACCAACAGCAGGTTGCGGCTGTGCTGCGACAGTGCCAGGGCATCCTGGGCCTTTTCGGCCATCAGCAGGTCGACCAGCTCCAGCCCTTGTAGGTCGTTGCCCAGGGCCAGGCCCAACTGCAGTTGCAGGGTAATGCCGCTGTCGGCCACTTCGATCTGCAGGGCATGGCCAAGCGCGCGCAGCAGTTCGCCACAGCAAATCGCATTGGTCAGGTAGTCCTCGCCACAGTCGCGGCTGTGGAACAGCACCAGGGTGCTGCCGTCGTTGAGCGTGTGGGTTTCACCGTCATACAGTGAGGCGGCGTGCTCCAGGCAGTCGCGGTAGCGTTCCAGCAACTCGGTCAGGCGCGTGCGCGGCAGGCGGCGCAGTTGCTCCTGAGAGCCGAGCTGCACGGCCAGCACAGCAGTGTTCTGCGGCTCGTCAGACTCGAATGGCACAGCCTTGGGCGCACTGTCCTCGTTGTCCAGCAGCCCGGCAAAGGCTTCATCGTCTTCTTCGTCAACCTGGGCGACAACCTTGGCGCGCGGGGCCGCCTTGGGCACCGGGGCGGCCTCGTGCAGGTCGTCGAAGGTGTCTTCTTCGTCCTCGTCTTCCAGCTCTGGCTCAGGCTCAGGCGGTGGCGGCGGGGCCAGGCGAGCATGCAGCTGGCGGGCGATATCGCCGATTTCGTCCTGGCGGTCAGTGGCCGGGGTGTAAGGGTGCGGGTCGCGCAGCCAGACCCGCAGCTGCAGCAGCGGCGTGGTGATGTGGCGGGCCTGGCGCAAGCTCAGGCTCAGTGCCAAGGCCAGCAGGATGGCGGCGAGGATGCCCATGCTCTGCAGGCTGATGAGCATCGGCTGCTGGAACTGGCTCATGTCCAGGCTGATGCGCAGTTGCCCGGCCGTGACATCCTGGAAGGTGATCTTGGTCTGGTACAGGCCTTCGGCTTCACCCAGCAGGCTGTTGCGTGGGCGTTGCCCGGCTTCGGCGAGGATGCGGTTGTCCACGCTGTAGATGGCCGCATGGGCCACCAGCGGGTTTTTCACCAGATTGCCCAGCAGCACGTTGAGGCTGAGGATGTCGTTTGACACCAACAGCTCAGTTGCCGACGTGGCCGTCTGCGTGGTCAGGCTCTGGCCCAAGGCGTCGGCCTGCTCGTGCATGGCCTGCTTGAACTGCAGGCCCATCACGCAGGCGTAGATGACCAGCGCCAGCGCCACCAAGAAAATGTTGGTGAAGGCGATGCGCAGCGCCAGAGGGACGCGACGTTGACTCAGGGCACGATAGATCATCAGGAAGAAGTTGTCTGGCTTGACGGGGGTGGGCCGGTTCACAGAGCTCGGCTCTTAATGGCATAAAAGTGAGGGGCAGTATAGCGACACCGGTTTTGTCGGCAAAGTATCGTTCGCGCCCGATGGTCACGGAAAATCGGTAGAATGCGCATTTTTCATCGAAGTCGGAGTCCGGTCTTGCGCGAAATCGTCCTGATCAACATCACAGGTGAAGACCGTCCAGGTCTCACTGCGGCCATCACCGGCGTCCTGCTGCAGGGTGGTGTGAACATCCTCGACATCGGCCTGGCGGTCATGCACGGCACTTTGTCGTTCGGCATTCTGGTCGATATTCCGGACAACGAAGTGGCCACCAGCCTGTTGCAAAGCGTGCAGAGCAAGGCCCATGAGCTGAATCTGCAGGCCCGCTATACGCCGATTTCCGAGGCGGATTACCAGCATTGGGCCGATGGTCACGGCGATGCGCGCCATATCGTCACCCTGCTCAGCCGCAAGATCACCCCAGAGCAATTGCAACGGGTCAGCGCGGTCATCAGCCAGTACGGCCTGACCATCGAGCGCATCGAGCGCTTGTCTGCCCGCGTGGGCCTGGATGCTGACACCGAGAACGGCAAGGCAGCCATCGAAATCTCTGTGCGCGGCGAGCCGAGCGATGGCCAGGCGCTGCGCGCGGACTTCTTTGCTCTGGCAGAAGAATTGAGTGTCGACATCGCCTTCCAGAAGGACGACCTGTTCCGTCGCAATCGCCGCCTGGCGGTGTTCGACATGGACTCGACCCTGATCGAGGCCGAAGTCATCGACGAATTGGCCAAGGCCGCGGGCGTCGGCGAGCAGGTGGCAGCGATCACCGAGCGGGCGATGCGCGGCGAACTGGACTTCCGCGCCAGCTTCAAGGAGCGCATGGCGTTGCTCAAGGGCCTGGATGTGGGGGTGCTGGATGAAATTGGCGCATCGCTGCGCTTGACCGAAGGTGCCGAGAACCTGTTCGCCGAGCTCAAGCGCCTGGGTTACAAGACTGCGATCCTGTCCGGTGGCTTCACTTACTTCGCCCGCCAGGTGCAGGCGCGCCTGGGTATCGACTACGTGTTCGCCAACGAGCTGGAAGTGGTGGACGGCAAGGTGACCGGCGTGGCCGTGGAGCCGATCGTCGATGCTCAGCGCAAGGCAGAACTGCTGCAGCAACTGGCCAGCGAAGAGGGCCTGCAACTGGACCAGACCATCGCTGTGGGTGATGGCGCCAACGACCTGCCGATGCTGTCGCTGGCGGGCCTGGGCGTGGCCTTCCGTGCCAAGCCGCTGGTGCGTCAATCGGCCAAACAGGCGATTTCGACCCTGGGGCTGGACGGTGTGCTGTATCTGCTGGGGCTGCGAGACCGCGACGCGCGCGGTTGATTCGAGCTTTTGGGGCTGCTTTGCAGCCCCAAGATCTATCAGGCAATCAAGCCTGCACAGGCGCTGCCAGTTGCTGGCCCATGCGCACCGCCGAGCCGGCCCCCAGGCTTTCAGCCCACTTCACCTGCTCTGGCCCGAACAGCACGATGGCGGTCGAACCCAGTTTGAAGCGGCCCAACTCGGCGCCTTTTTCCAGGTGGATCGGCGCACGGCTGGCTTCGTCGTAACGGAAGGTCTTCAGCTCACGCTTGGGCGGCGTTACCAGGCCTGCCCAGACCGTTTCGATCGAGGCAACGATCATTGCACCCACCAGCACCACGGCCATCGGCCCGCGCTCAGTGTCGAACAGGCAGACGACCCGCTCGTTACGGGCAAACAGCTCGGGGACGTTTTCCGCAGTGGTCTGGTTCACCGAGAACAGGCGACCCGGGACATACACCATTTCGCGCAGAGTACCGGCCAGCGGCATGTGCACACGGTGGTAATCCTTTGGCGACAGGTAGATGGTGGCAAATTCACCGCCCATGAACGGCGCAGCCATGGCCGGGTCGCCGCCCAGCAGCTCCTGCGCGCTGAAACCGTGGCCCTTGGCCTGGAAGATGCGGCCGTGCTCGATCGGGCCAAGCTGGCTGACAGCACCGTCGGCCGGGCACAGAATCGCGCCAGGGGTTTCATCCAGCGGACGGGCGCCGGGCTTCAGGGCACGGGTGAAGAACGCATTGAAGTGCTCGTAAGCGCTCAAGTCCTCGACCAGGGCCTCGGACATGTTTACCTGGTAGCGCTTGGCGAACCAGGCGGTGAAGGCATTTTTGAACCAGCGTGCACGGCACTCGGCAATGCAGCCGGCCAGCCGCGACAGCAGGTGGTGCGGCAGCAGGTACTGGCTGATGATGAACAAACGGGATTTCATGCAGGTTCCTTAAACTTCTACAGGCGTGTCCGGGTGGTTGCCCCATTCGCTCCACGAGCCGGCGTAGGCCTTGACGCGTGGGTAACCGAGGGATTTTGCCACCAGGTAGGTGAAGCCGGAGCGGCGGTGGGTCTGGCAGTGGGTGATCACTTCCTTGTCGGGGGTGATGCCCAGGTTGTTGAGGACGTCGGCGATGTCCTGGCGGATGCGCAGGTGATCGTTGAGGTCCATGCCGGCAGTCCACTCGAAGTTGATCGCGCCGGGAATGTGCCCACCCTTGGCTGCCAGCACCTTCTCGCCGCTGAATTCCTGCGGGCCGCGTGCGTCCCAGATAACCAGGTCATCGGCGCCCAGACGGCTTTGCAGGTACTCGCGGGTGGCAGTAGGTTCGCCGTGGATGTGCAGGTGCGCCGGCGCGTTACCGCTGGCAGGCACCTCGGTGGTGAGCTTGTCTGCCGGCCAGGCCTGGATACCGCCATTGAGGTAGTGGTAGGCCTTGTGGCCGATCACGTCGAGCAACCAGATGAAGCGCCCGGCCCAGCCGCCGCCTTCATCGTCATACACCACATACACGGCATCGTTGCGGTGGCCGAGTTCACTGAACAGTTTTTCCAGGTCACCCAGGGCCGGCAGCAAGCCGGGGGCGGGTGGCTGGCCCAACTGGGTACGCTTGCCTTCGACGAAGCGTGCGCCGGGGATATGGCCGCTGACATAGCGGTTGGCGCTGCTCAGGTCGACCAGGATCAGCTGTGGCGAATCCAGGCGCGGCAGCAGGTCTGCGGCTTCGATCACCAGGGGCAGGCCGGAAAAGTCAGTCATCCACGGTCTCCAGTGTGGAAAGAGGGGCGATTGTAGCGCAAGGCTCAGCCCTTGCGGTTGGCAAACACGGACAGCGCGCGTTCGATGCATTGCGCGGTTTTACCAAAGGCTTGCACGCTGATATCCGCCAGCGGTTTGCCGCTTTGGTCGGCCACCGCCAGCATCAGAACCTGGTCGTTGACTGCCAGCGAGCGCAACAGCAAGTGCTCGCTACGGAAGAACGCACGCAGCGGGGCAGGCAGCAGGGCCGAGAACTGGCTGTGGTTGTCCGGGGTAAGGCGCAGTTGCCCGGCCTGGCTCATCAGTTTTTGCAGCAACTTGCTCTGCGCTACCTGCAGGGCCATGGCCGCCGCTTCCTTGGGCAAGCCGGCGGTCTGCTGCACACGCAGGTAGTCGGTTGCCTTGTCCAGGGTCAGCAGCATGATGCGTTGCATGCCGCAAGCCAGCAGGGCCTCGCGTGCCTGGGTGGCCAGGTGCACGGTATTGGTGAACGGGCTGGGTTGCGCCAGCAGGTCCTGGCACAGCTTGCGCCAGCGGCTCAGCTCTTCGCTATTGGGCGGTGGTGGCGCCAGCATGCCCGGGTGCGGGCGGCGTTGCTGCCAGGGCCAGATCAGCGCTTCGGCCGGGTGGAACAGTGCCTGGCGCGCATGGCGGCGGGCGCTGGCCGCAGCTTGTTGGTGAACCTGTTGCTGCACGTCTTCCAGCGACGTCTGCAGGTACAGGGCGGTCAACAGTTGCCAGCGCAGCAAGTGCGGATTGTCCCAGCCTACCTGGGCTGCCAAGGCCAGGTCGTTGGCCAGTAACACGGTATTGGCCGGCTGGTTGAACCAGCGACGCAGGCCGGGTTCCTCGTCCAGGCGGTGTTGCTGGCTCAGCACGTCCTGCTCGCGGGCAATGTTGAATACCTGGGCCAATTGGTCGCGTTCGTCCAGCAGCATTCGGTAGCCCTGGGTCACCCACTGGGGCAGGCGCCAGTACTCTGCCATGGTCTGGCACAGCGCCATGATGCGCACGCCAAACAACTCCTGTTCCACCTGGGCGGCCTTCTCACCCTTGTGGATAACCCGCAACTCCCAGGTATCGAGCAGATTCGGGTAGGCCAGGGCCAGCGGCCAGAGCGGGGAGAGGAACAGCAGGCTGCCCCAGTGGATTTCTTGCCACAAGCGCGCCAGTCGGCTGGCGAACAGGCCGCTGGCCTGCTGCGAGGCGTGCTGGCTGATCAGTTGGAATTGGCTCAGTACAGGCGGGATCTCGTCGGCCGGCAGCGAGGGCAGGCGTTTGAGCAACTGTTCGATGCGCGTCAGGCCTAGCCGGTTAAGGGCGATTTCCAGGCTCTCGGCAGGCTCTGCCTGGCTGGCATTGGCCGGGTGATTGGCCTCGCGCATGACCGAAAGCACCAGTGCCGGGCTATCCTGCATCAGTTCGGCGATATCGCGCAGGGAGCGGCGGCTGTCATTTATGGCAGCCAGGACCCGGTCGTAACTCTGTTTCGGCACGGGTATGCGAACACTCTCCAGCAGCTTTACCCAGGCCTCTAACGTACGTGGCGGCTGAGCGGGCACCTTGGTTTCAATTGGCATTTTGACATCAGTCCGAACTGGCTTTTCGCTTTGAGTGGCTATAGTCTGGCGCAGTTCTGCCGATAAGTAGAAGAAGAGTTTTAAAGCTCCCGTCTCTCACCCTGACCACGACAGCAAGTGCTTTGAACCTATGGCTAAAATTATCGGCATCATCGTCGTATTCGCGAGCGTGCTCGGCGGATACGTGCTCTCCCACGGCAAGATCGCGGCGCTGATCCAGCCGTTCGAAGTGCTGATCATCGGCGGTGCGGCTTTCGGTGCATTCCTGCAGGCCAACCCTGGCCACATGACCATGCACGTCATCAAGAAGTCGATGAAGATGTTCGGCTCGCGCTTTACCCATGCCTTCTACCTGGAGGTGCTGGGCCTGGTGTACGAAATCCTCAACAAGAGCCGTCGTGAAGGCATGATGGCCATCGAGAGTGATATCGAGGACGCCGCGGCCAGCCCGATCTTCGCCAAGTACCCCACCGTGCTGGCTGATGAGCGCATGACCGCGTACGTCTGCGACTACTTGCGCATCATGTCCACCGGCAACATGGCACCGCACGAGCTCGAAGGCTTGTTCGACATGGAGCTGCTGAGCATGAAGGAGGAGCTCGAACACCCCTCCCATGCGGTGACCGGCATTGCCGACGGCATGCCGGGCTTCGGTATCGTTGCGGCCGTACTCGGCATTGTGGTGACCATGGCGTCGCTCGGCGACGGCGACCAGGCGGCCATCGGCATGCACGTGGGTGCGGCGCTGGTCGGTACCTTCTTCGGTATCTTGGCGGCCTATGGCTTCTTTGGCCCCTTGGCCAAGTGCCTGGAGCACGATGCCAAAGAAGAGCTCAACCTGTACGAGTCGATCAAAGCCTCGCTGGTTGCGTCGGCCTCCGGCATGCCGCCATCCCTGGCTGTCGAATTCGGGCGCAAGGTGCTCTACCCGAAACATCGCCCAAGTTTTGCCGAGCTGGAACAAGCGGTTCGCGGTCGCTGAGTCATGGAGAACAATCAGCCGATAATCATCAAGCGCGTCAAGCGCTTCGGCGGCGGCCACCATGGCGGCGCCTGGAAAATCGCCTTTGCCGACTTCGCCACGGCGATGATGGCGTTTTTCCTGGTGCTGTGGCTGTTATCCACAGCCACCCCTGAGCAGAAAATCGCCATTGCCGGCTACTTCCAGGACCCTATCGGGTTTTCCGAGAGCGGCACACCCTACGTCATCGACCTGGGTGGCTCGCCCGAGATGGCGCCGGATAAGACCATCAACCCTGAGGTGAGGACCGAACCGACGCAGGAATCCACGGTTCAGCTGAACAAGGACCAGGTCGAGACCATGGCCGAGCAGGTCGAGCGCGAGCGCCTTGAGCTGTTGCTGCAGGAGCTGCAGAACAAGGTCGAAGAAAACCCGCAGTTGCAGAAGTTCAAGGACCAGATCCTGTTCGAGATCACCCAGGACGGCTTGCGTATCCAGATCATGGATGCCGAGAACCGGCCAATGTTCGACCTCGGCAGCGCGCGTCTGCAGCCGTATTTCGAAGACATCCTGCTGGCCATGGCAGACACCATCAAGGCGGTGCCGAACAAGATCAGCGTCAGCGGCCACACCGATGCCAAGCCGTTCGCCGGCACCGGTGAGTTCGGCAACTGGGAGTTGTCGGCCAACCGTGCCAACGCGGCGCGGCGCGCGCTGGTAACCGGTGGCTATCCGGAGGAGCAGGTGGCCCGGGTGGTGGGTTACGCGTCGTCGTCGTTGTTCGATCGCAAGGACCCGCTGAACCCGGTCAACCGGCGCATCGACATCATCGTGCTGACCAAGAAGGCCCAGCGTGACATCGAGGGTGAGCAGGCCGCGCCGGAAACGCCACCGGCCGCGCCTGCACCTCCAGCCGAGACCGCGCCGGGGGCTTCGGCCCCGGCGGTGCCAGAGGCTGAGCAGGCGCCGATGCAGCCGCGAGAGCTGCGCCAGAAGCTGAACATCTTCGAGGATGGGACGCTGAAGATGGACGAAGCCAAAGAGCAGTGATTGATGGGGGCGGCAACGCTGCCCCCTGCATTCAAAACCCCCGGCGGATCTTGGCCTTGAGATCGGCATGAAAGAAATCGGCGTTATCCCGGTCGGCACCCAGCCCTCGCCCAGGCGGCAGTGGCATGGCCCGTTCGAACGTGCGCTCGTCGTGATAAGCACGTACGAACAGGTCGATATGCGCCCGCTCACGCATGGTCGGCCACCTGCCCAGGCATTCCGGTAGGGGTTCTGGCCCTTTGCAATAGAAGCTCACCCGGCGGCAGGCCATTGCCGCAGCCCCCAGCAGCCATGCGGTCCACCAGTCTTCGGCGGCGCCGACGGGCAATACCCCGACCCAGTGAGTCGCGTCGCTCATCTGCTGGCAGAAACTGCCATGGAGGTCATCGCGGGTCTGCCCATCGCTGTCGAACTGCACCAGTTGGGTCGGTATGCCTTCGAGCAGCAGGCGCTCATTGAGGATGAACGCGTCGAGCCGCTCTTCGTGGCGGTAGCTGATAAAAACCGGCATGGCGGTTGGCCTCTCTGATAGAAGCCATGACCATCAGCGAAAGCAGAAGAAGGGGCAATAGACGACTGGAAAACCGGAGCGATCCTACGTGCCCCGGTAATAATTCCTACAAGTCAGCTGGCCTAGTAGCTGTCTTCCGGCAGGCTGGCGATGATCGAGCGGTAGCTGTTCATGCGCTGCTGCTTGATGCGGCCATCGTCCAGCGCCTTGAGCAGCGCGCAGCCCGGCTCGCGGTCGTGTTTGCAGTCGCGGAAGCGGCAGGTGCCGAACAGGTCGCGGAACTCGATGAAACCACCTTCCACGTCATCACGGCTGACATGGCCCAGGCCGAATTCGCGAATACCCGGCGAGTCGATCAGGTCGCCACCGTTGGGGAAGTGGTACAGGCGTGCGGTGGTGGTGGTGTGCGTGCCCTGGCCGGACCATTCGGAAAGGTCACCGACACGGGTGTCGGCGGCCGGCAGCAGGCTGTTGACCAGGGACGACTTGCCCACACCTGACTGGCCGACGAACACGCTGATGTGCCCGTCCAGCATCTGCTGCAGGCGTTGCATGCCATCACCCTGGTGGGCCGAGACCTCCAGCAATGGGTAGCCGAGGTCGCGATAGACTTCGAGCAGCGCATGCAGGGCCGGGCCGTTCTCGTCGTTGATCAGGTCAGCCTTGTTCAGCAGCAGCAGCGGGCGGATACCGGCATGCTCGGCGGCTACCAGGTAGCGGTCGATCAGGTTCGGATGGGGTTCGGGCGCTGGCGCGAAGACGATCACGATCAGGTCGACGTTGGCCGCCACCGGCTTGAGCTGGCCGTGGTTGTTGGGCCGGCAGAGCTCGGTACTGCGCGGCATCTGCGCGACGATTACGCCGATGCCCTGGTTACCCGCCCGCCAGACCACGCGGTCGCCAGTGACCAGCGCAGGCAGGTTGGCCCGCAGGTGGCAGCGGAAGACCTGCCCAGCTGTATCGCCGTCCTGGGCCTCGACCTCGACCTGCACGCCAAAGTGCGCGATCACCAGGCCCAGTTGCTCTGGCCCCAGGTCGCCACCTTCCAGCTCCTGCAGCGTGTGCTGCTCGCGTTTGGCGGCGCGAGCGGCGCGCTCGTTCTGGATTTTTTCGATACGCCAGTTCTGGCGACGATTGAGCTGGCGTTTGGCCATGAAGATTCCGTGCTGGGACAGATTGAAAACGGCAGGCAGTTTAGCATGCCGGGCGGCCGACCATTCTGCTTACCTTTGCGCCGCGCATGCGCCAGCCGCCCCCGCTAGGCTACTATGACGGCCTATACGAGGAGCCCCTGCATGCACAACCCACAGAACCTGATCTGGATCGACCTGGAAATGACCGGCCTGGATCCGGACAGCGACGTCATCATCGAGATGGCCACGATTGTCACCGACAGCGATCTGAACACCCTGGCCGAAGGCCCGGTGATCGCTATTCACCACAGTGACGAAGTGCTGGCGCGCATGGACGAATGGAATACCCGTACCCATGGGGGCTCGGGGCTGACTCAGCGTGTGCGCGAGAGCAAGGTCAGCATGGCTGAGGCCGAGGCGCAGACCATCGCCTTCCTCGAACAGTGGGTGCCGAAAGGCAAGTCGCCCATCTGTGGCAACAGCATCTGCCAGGACCGCCGTTTCCTGTATCGCCACATGCGTAACCTGGAAAACTACTTCCACTACCGCAACCTCGACGTCTCGACCCTCAAGGAGCTGGCTGCACGCTGGGCGCCGAATGTGCGCGACAGTTTCAAGAAGGGTGGGACCCACCTGGCGCTGGACGATATCCGTGAGTCGATCGCCGAGCTGCGCCATTACCGCGAGCACTTCATCAAGGTGTGAACCGGGAGGGCGCAGATATTGTGTCTGCGCCCTCTTTTGGTGCCCTGGGCAACTGGTTAGACTGCGCGCCTTTCTCGCACGGACTCGCACCATGTTGTTGATGCTCTACCTCATCGCCATCACCGCTGAAGCCATGACCGGCGCATTGTCTGCTGGCCGGCGCGGCATGGACTGGTTCGGCGTGGTGTTGATTGCCTGCGTCACCGCCCTGGGTGGCGGCTCGGTGCGCGACGTGCTGCTTGGGCACTACCCGCTGACCTGGGTGAAACACCCGGAGTACCTGGTGCTGACCAGTTGCGCGGCACTGCTGACGATTTTCATCGCGCCCATGATGCGCCGACTGCGCTCGATGTTCCTGGTGCTCGACGCCCTCGGGTTGGTGGCGTTTACCTTGATCGGTTGCATGACGGCGCTGGAAATGGGGCAGGGCATGCTGGTGGCGTCGATCAGCGGAGTGATCACCGGTGTATTTGGTGGGATCTTGCGCGATATCTTCTGTAACGACATCCCGCTGGTGTTCCGCCGCGAGCTGTATGCCAGCGTGTCGTTCGCGGCGGCATGGTTCTATCTGGGCTGTGTGCACTTCCAGCTGCCGGCGGAGCAAGCCATGTTGCTGACCTTGTTTGGTGGGTTCCTGCTGCGGTTGCTGGCGATTCGGTTCCATTGGGAAATGCCTAAGTTCCACTACAACGACCAGCAGTGAGTGTTCGCCCAAGCCTTTTTGCGCTTATGAGATCGAGCGCCGCGCGGGCGGCGCTTGATCTCGCAGGCGCTGAAAACCGCCCGGCGAACTCAACGCTACCTATGCCTGCCCGTGCCGCTCCAGCGCCCACGCCACATGCTCGTGCACCAGCTCCGAGGCGTCCTCGCGCCGTGCCTTCAGGGCCTCGATCACCGGAATCGTCGAAGGCGCATTGCCCAACCCCACTGCCAGGTTACGCAACCAGCGCTCATAACCCGCGCGCCGCAAAGGCCCGCCCTCGGTCTTGCGCAGGAAAGTCTTCTCGTCCCACAAGAACATCTCGGCAAGCTCGGCATTTTCCAATCCATGCCGCGGCTGGAAGTCATTTTCCTGCGTGGGCCGGGCAAAACGGTTCCACGGGCATACGATCTGGCAGTCGTCGCATCCAAACACCCGGTTGCCCATCATCGAGCGCAACTCGACGGGAATCGCGCCCTTCAGTTCGATGGTCAGGTAGGAAATGCAGCGCCGGGCATCCAGCACATAGGGCCCGACAAAGGCCTGGGTCGGGCAGATGTCCAGGCATGCCTGGCAACGCCCGCAATGCTCGCTGGTATGGGCTTCGTCCACCGGCAACGGCAGGTCGACGAACAGCTCGGCAAGGAAAAAGTAGCTACCCGCCTTGCGGTTGAGCAGCAGGGTATTCTTGCCGATCCAACCCAGCCCGGCCTGCTCGGCAATCGCCTTTTCCAGCACCGGGGCGCTGTCGACGAAGGCCCGGTAACCGAATGGGCCAATGTCTTCCTGGATGCGATCGGCCAGGTGCTGCACGCGTTTGCGCACCAGCTTGTGGTAGTCGCGGCCCAAGGCATAGCGTGAAACGTAGGCTTTTTCCGGCTGGGCCAGGCGTTGCGCCATCTGCGTGTCGCCGGGCAAGTAGTCCATGCGGAGCGAGACCACCCGTACCGTGCCGGGGATCAACTGGTCAGGGTGCGCGCGTTTGCCGTCGTGAGCGGCCAGGTATTCCATCTCGCCCTGGTAGCCGGCGTCAAGCCAGCGCTGCAGGTGCTTTTCGTGCTCGCCAAGGTCCACACCGGCGATGCCGACATGGGCAAAACCGAGTTCTTGGCCCCAATTCTTGATCGATTGGGCCAGGGCGGCGAGGTCAAGTGTGCAAGCAGACATGGATGGGCAGGCAATACGGGCTCAGGTGCGTATAATTCTGCCAGACATTGGAGCCTTTGACCCCATGCCCCAGACCAAACACACCACCCATGCCCCACAACTGCTCAGCAGCGTGACCGTCGCGCAGCTGCCGGCAAGGCATGCGCATGCCCATAAAGGTGACTTCGGCCATGTGCTGGTGGTCGGCGGCGACCTCGGCACCGGCGGCGCGGTGCTGCTCAGCGCCGAAGCGGCGCTGCGTTGTGGCGCCGGGCTGGTCAGTGTGGCGACGCGGCCGGAACACGTTGGTGCGAGCCTGGCCCGCCTGCCGGAAACCATGTGCCTGGGTGTGAGTTCGGCCAATCAGTTGATGGGCGTGCTGGAGCGCGCCTCGGTACTAGTGGTCGGCCCAGGGCTGGGGCAGGCGGCGTGGGGCCGTAGCCTGTTGTCGGCAGTGGCTAACGCCGAGCGCCCGCAAGTTTGGGATGCCGATGCCCTGAACCTGCTGGCGCGCACGCCCCTGGCCCTGCCCAGTGGCAGCATCCTGACCCCGCACCCGGGGGAAGCGGCGCGTTTGCTGGGGGTTTCCACCGAGGCCGTGCAGGCAGACCGCCCAGGTGCTGCGCGCAAGCTGGCCCGCCGCTATGCCAGCGTCTGCGTGCTCAAGGGCGCCGGTACCCTGGTGGCCGACCCGAGCGGGCAGCTGGCGCGGTGTGATCGTGGTCATCCGGCAATGGCCGGTGCGGGCCTTGGCGACGTCCTGACCGGTGTGCTGGCGGCGCTGCTGGCTCAAGGGCTGGAAGCCTGGCATGCCGCAGGTCTGGGGGTCTGGTTGCATGCCTGTGCGGGCGAGCGCCTGGGCGTCAAGGGTAGAGGCCTGGCAGCCAGTGATCTGGCGCCGGTCATTCGTGAGTTGTTGGAGGAGCATTCTGCGTGTCTGGCTTAAACCTGTTTCTGGCCGATGAAGCGGCCATGGTCGCGTTTGGTGCGCGGCTTGCCGAAGTGACCGGCGGTCATGGCGTGATTTTTCTCGAAGGTGACCTGGGGGCGGGCAAGACCACGCTCTCGCGTGGCCTGATCCGTGGCTTGGGCCATACTGGTGCAGTCAAGAGCCCGACCTTCACCGTGGTCGAACCGTACGAGATTGGTGAGGTGCGCGCTTTCCATTTCGACCTGTACCGCCTGGTCGATCCGGAGGAGCTGGAGTACATGGGCATACGTGACTACTTCGAGGGCGATGCGCTGTGCCTGTTCGAGTGGCCACAAAAGGGCGCGGGCGTTTTGCCAAAGCCTGACCTGACCATTACCATAAGCCCCCAAGCGAGCGGACGCTCGCTGAACCTTTCGCCGCAGGGGGCTCGCGGCGAGGCTTGGTGCGTGGCACTGGGCAAACACTAAAAACAGTAAGTGGGGTAGGTATGCGCATACGCGCACTGGTCGCCATCGTTGGGCTGCTGCTGACAACGGTGACCGTTGACGCTCTGGCCGTCACTCAAGTCAAGAGCATGCGCCTGTGGCGCGCGCCAGACAACACGCGGCTGGTCTTCGACCTGTCTGGCCCCGTGCAGCACAGCGTCTTCACCCTCAGCGCACCGGATCGCCTGGTTATCGACATCAATGGCGCCACCCTGGCCGCGCCGTTGAACGTGGCCACGTCGAATACGCCGATCAGCAGTGTGCGGTCGGCCCAGCGTACGCCTACCGACCTGCGGGTGGTGGTCGACCTGAAAAAGTCGGTCACGCCCAAGAGTTTCACCCTGGCCCCCAACGCCCAGTACGGCAACCGCCTGGTGGTCGACCTGTACGACCAGGAAGCCGATGCCGTCGCTGCCACTACGCCGCCTCCGCCCCCGACCCCAGTGCAAACGCCGGTGACCACGCCTGCGGTGCCGGTGAGCCCGGCCCAGCCGGCCATCAAGCTGCCACCGGTGCCTAGCGGCAAACGTGACATCGTGGTCGCAATCGACGCCGGTCACGGCGGTGAAGACCCGGGCGCCTCCGGCTCCCGCGGCCAGCACGAAAAAGACGTCGTGTTGCAGATCGCCCAGGAACTGCAGCGCCAGATCAACAGCGAGAGGGGCTTTCGCGCCGAGCTGACCCGTACCGGTGACTACTTCATCCCGTTGCGCAAACGCACCGAAATTGCCCGCAAGAAGGGCGCCGACCTGTTCGTCTCGATCCACGCCGACGCCGCGCCGTCCAAGGCCGCCTTTGGTGCCTCGGTATTTGCCCTGTCCGACCGTGGTGCGACGTCCGAGACCGCGCGCTGGCTGGCCGACACGGAAAACCGCTCCGACCTGATCGGCGGCGCCGGCAACGTCAGCCTCGACGACAAGGACCGCATGCTGGCTGGCGTGTTGCTCGACCTGTCGATGACCGCCACCCTCAGCTCCAGCCTTAATGTGGGGCAGAAGGTGCTGGGCAACATGGGGCGCATCACTTCCCTGCACAAACAGCGTGTGGAGCAAGCAGGTTTCATGGTGCTCAAGTCGCCAGATATTCCGTCGATCCTCGTTGAAACCGGGTTTATCTCCAACGCCAACGAAGCAGCCAAACTGGCCACCCGCAGCCATCAGCAGGCCCTGGCTCGTTCGATCCATACCGGCGTGCGTCAGTTCTTCCAGCAAAATCCACCACCAGGCACGTATATCGCCTGGTTGCGCGACACCGGCAAGATCGCTGCCGGCCCACGTGAGCACACGGTGCGCCCGGGTGAAACCCTGGCCATGCTTGCGGTTCGCTATCAGGTCAGCGTGGCCAGCCTGCGCAGCACCAACAGCCTCAAGACCGATGAGCTGAAAGTCGGCCAGCGTCTGGATGTACCGGCCACCACCCTGGCTTCACAGCAATGAGTGGTGGTTCGCGCATCCAGCTGCTCAGCCCGCGGCTGGCTAACCAGATTGCCGCCGGTGAGGTGGTCGAGCGCCCGGCTTCCGTGGCCAAGGAGCTGCTGGAAAACAGCCTCGACTCCGGCGCCCGGCGCATCGACGTCGACGTCGAGCAGGGCGGGGTCAAGTTGCTGCGGGTGCGCGACGATGGCGGCGGGATTTCCGCCGATGACCTGCCGCTGGCCCTGGCCCGTCACGCCACCAGCAAGATCCGCGAACTGGAAGACCTCGAAGGCGTGCTGAGCTTGGGGTTCCGGGGCGAGGCCCTGGCCTCGATCAGTTCGGTAGCGCGCCTGACCCTGACGTCGCGCACGGCCGATGGCAGCGAAGCCTGGCAGGTCGAGACCGAAGGCCGCGACATGACCCCGCGCGTGCAACCCGCCGCGCACCCGGTCGGGACCTCGGTCGAAGTGCGTGACCTGTTCTTCAACACCCCGGCTCGGCGCAAGTTCCTCAAGGCCGAGAAGACCGAATTCGATCACCTGCAGGAAGTCATCCGTCGCCTGGCCCTGGCCCGCTTCGATGTCGCCTTCCACCTGCGCCACAACGGCAAGAGCGTCCTCAGCCTGCATGAGGCCCATGATGAAACCGCGCGTGCGCGACGGGTTGGCGCCATCTGCGGCCCGGGTTTCATGGAGCAGGCGCTGCCCATCGATGTCGAGCGCAACGGCCTGCGCCTGTGGGGCTGGGTGGGTCTGCCAACCTTCTCGCGCAGCCAGGCGGACCTGCAGTACTTCTTCGTCAACGGCCGGGCGGTGCGCGACAAGCTGGTCGCCCACGCCGTGCGCCAGGCCTACCGGGACGTGCTGTTCAACGGTCGGCATCCGACTTTTGTGCTGTTCCTCGAACTTGAGCCCAACGGCGTCGACGTCAACGTGCACCCGACCAAGCACGAAGTGCGCTTCCGCGAAGGGCGTTCGGTGCACGACTTCCTTTATGGCACCTTGCACCGTGCCCTCGCCGACGTGCGCCCCGAGGACCAGTTGGCCGCGCCTGCCGCGGCTGCCGAAATCGTCCGCCCCAGTGGCCAGCAAGCCGGTGAGTTTGGCCCGCAGGGTGAGATGCGCTTGGCCTCGCCGGTGCTCGAACAGCCTCGGGCACCGCAGTTTTCGATTTCCAATGGCGGCAGTGGCTCGGGCTATCAGTCCCAATACAGCCCGCGTGCGTCCCAGCCGTTGCCGGCAGCCGAGACTCAGGCGGTCTATCGCGAGTTCTACAAGCCGCTGAACGACGGTGCCGGTGCACCCTCGTCGCTGCCCGAAAGCCAGGGTGACATTCCGCCGCTGGGCTATGCCCTGGCTCAGCTCAAAGGCATCTACATTCTGGCCGAGAATGCTGTCGGCCTGGTGCTGGTGGACATGCATGCCGCGCACGAGCGGATTATGTACGAGCGGCTCAAGGTGGCCATGGCCAGCGAAGGCCTGAGCGGTCAGCCGCTGTTGGTGCCTGAGTCGCTGGCCTTGAGCCAGCGCGAAGCCGACTGCGCCGAAGAGCACGCGCAATGGTTCCAGCGCCTGGGCTTCGAGCTGCAGCGCCTGGGCCCCGAGACCCTGGCGATCCGACAGATCCCGGCGTTGCTCAAACAGGCCGAGGCCAACCGACTGGTGCAGGATGTACTCGCCGACCTGATGGAATACGGCACCAGCGACCGCATTCAGGCGCACCTCAACGAACTGCTCGGCACCATGGCCTGCCACGGCGCCGTGCGCGCCAACCGGCGCCTGGCCATCCCCGAGATGAACGCACTGCTGCGCGATATGGAAAACACCGAGCGCAGCGGCCAGTGCAACCATGGCCGACCGACCTGGACCCAGATGGGCCTGGACGACCTGGACAAACTTTTCCTGCGCGGTCGATGACATGAGCGGCAAGCCCCCAGCAATATTCCTGATGGGCCCGACGGCGGCCGGCAAGACTGACCTTGCCATCGAGCTGACCAAGGTCCTGCCCTGTGAGCTGATCAGCGTCGATTCGGCGCTGGTCTACCGTGGCATGGACATCGGTACCGCCAAGCCTTCCAAAGAACTGTTGGCAGCGCACCCGCACCGGCTGATCGACATTCTCGACCCGGCCGAAAGCTACTCCGCGGCGCATTTTTGCACCGATGCCTTGCAGGCCATGGCTGAAATCACCGCACGCGGCAAGATCCCGCTGCTGGTCGGCGGCACCATGCTTTATTACAAGGCCTTGATCGATGGCCTGGCGGATATGCCGGCGGCAGATGCCACCGTGCGTGCCGAACTGGAAGCTGTGGCACGTGAGCTGGGCCTGGCCGAGCTGCACCGTCAGCTGGCTGAAGTGGACCCGGAGTCGGCGGCGCGCATCCATCCGAATGACCCGCAGCGGGTGATCCGCGCGCTTGAGGTTTACCGGGTGAGCGGCGAAAGCATGACGGCTCATCGCCAGCGTCAATTCGCGGAAAGTCGCGGCGCAGACGCAGGCGCTGACGGACATTTGCCCTATACTGTCGCGAGTTTGGCGATCGCTCCTACAGATCGTCACATTTTGCATCAGCGAATTGCGTTACGATTTTCGCAGATGCTGGAACAGGGCTTCATCGACGAGGTCCGATCGCTGCGAGCCAGAAGTGACTTGCACGCCGGGTTGCCGTCTATACGGGCAGTGGGGTACAGGCAAGTCTGGGACTACCTCGATGGCAAGCTAAGTGAGAATGAGATGCAAGAACGCGGTATCATTGCCACTCGCCAGCTGGCCAAGCGGCAGTTCACCTGGTTGCGCGGTTGGTCCGACGTGCACTGGCTCGATAGCCTGGCCTGCGACAATCTGTCCCGCACCTTGAAATACCTGGGAAGCGTCTCCATATTGAGCTGAGTCCCTGCTAATTGCCGTCTATTCTTGCGAAGGGGCGGCCTAATTTATCGATTTTCTTGATTTTCTATTATTTATCCTTACAGGAGTGCGGCATATGTCAAAAGGGCATTCGCTACAAGACCCTTACTTGAACACTTTGAGAAAAGAAAAGGTTCCGGTTTCCATCTACCTGGTTAACGGGATCAAGCTGCAGGGCTCGATCGAATCCTTTGACCAGTTCGTTGTGCTGCTGAAGAACACCGTCAGCCAGATGGTGTACAAGCACGCCATTTCGACCGTGGTTCCTGCGCGTCCGGTTCGCCTGCCAAGCCCGTCCGATTCCGAACACGGTGATAGCGAGCCAGGCAACGCCTGATAGGAGCCTGCATTGTTCTTTGAGCGCCACGGTGGTGGTGAACGGGCGCTGCTCGTTCACTTGGAAGGTCAGAACCCTGAGGCGCGCGAAGACCCGCAGGAGTTTCAGGAGTTGGCTTTGTCGGCCGGGGCGGACATCGTCTCGCTGGTGACCGTGTCACGGCATCAGCCTACGGCCAAATACCTGATTGGCAGCGGCAAGGTCGAAGAACTGCGCGACCTGGTCAACGCCGATGAGGTAGACCTGGTGATATTCAATCACACCCTCACGCCTAGCCAGGAACGCAACCTCGAACGTGTCTTCGAGTGTCGCGTGCTTGATCGCACCGGCCTGATTCTCGATATTTTCGCCCAGCGGGCGCGTACCCATGAAGGCAAGCTGCAGGTCGAACTGGCCCAGCTCGAGCACATGAGCACGCGGCTGGTACGCGGCTGGACCCACCTTGAGCGGCAAAAAGGCGGTATCGGCCTGCGCGGCCCGGGGGAAACCCAGCTTGAAACCGACCGCCGTCTGCTGCGGGTGCGCCTGCGTCAGATCAAGGCACGCCTGGAGAAGGTGCGCAGCCAGCGCGAGCAGGCCCGTCGCGGCCGACGCCGCGCCGATATCCCGTCGGTTTCGCTGGTGGGTTACACCAACGCCGGCAAGTCCACCCTGTTCAACGCCCTGACCCAATCCGATGTCTACGCCGCCGACCAGCTCTTCGCCACCCTCGACCCGACCCTGCGCCGGCTCGAACTGGACGACC
Organism: Pseudomonas sp. E1MeOHC2; assembly: GCF_058745025.1. NCBI lineage: Bacteria > Pseudomonadati > Pseudomonadota > Gammaproteobacteria > Pseudomonadales > Pseudomonadaceae > Pseudomonas > Pseudomonas sp. E1MeOHC2. Next base: position 1,812,522 of record NZ_CP196675.1, on the reverse strand, counting down.
TTGGGCCGATCGTGCTGGCCGACACCGTCGGTTTCATTCGCCACCTGCCGCACAAGCTGGTCGAGGCTTTTCGGGCTACGCTCGAAGAGTCGAGCAACTCCGACCTGCTGCTGCATGTGATCGATGCGCATGAGCCGGACCGCATGGAGCAGATCGAACAGGTTCTGGCGGTATTGGGCGAGATCGGTGCCGAAGGCTTGCCGATCCTCGAGGTCTATAACAAACTCGACCTGCTTGAAGATGTCGAGCCGCAGATCCAGCGCGATGCCGATGGCAAGCCGGAGCGGGTCTGGGTATCGGCACGAGATGGACGTGGCCTGGAGCTGGTTGGCCAGGCGATTGCCGAGTTGCTGGGGGATGATCTGTTTGTCGGCACCCTGTGCCTGGAGCAGCGTTTTGCCCGCTTGCGCGCGCAATTCTTTGCCTTGGGTGCCGTGCAGAGTGAAGAGCATGATGAAGAAGGGCGCAGCCTGCTGAGCGTGCGACTGCCCAGGGTCGAGTTGAATCGTCTGGTCAGTCGCGAAGGCATGGAGCCGCAAGTGTTTGTCGAGCAACACACTTTGCAATAAATGCTCGTCGAGGTCGCCGGGCAGCAGTGACAGGCATTCTGTAGCATTGGACGGCGCGCCGTGGGCGCGTCTTTGCTTTATCAGATGGAGAGCGCTATGGCTTGGAACGAGCCGGGTGGCAACTCGAACAATCAGGATCCCTGGGGCGGCCGCCGTGGTGGCGGTGGCGGCGGTGGTGACAAGAAAGGTCCGCCGGATCTGGACGAGGCCTTCCGCAAACTGCAGGACAGCCTGAACGGCATGTTCGGCAGCGGCAAGAAACGTGGCGGCGGTGACCGCAGTGTCGGCAAGGGTGGCGGCTACGGCCTGCTGGGCATTGGCCTGGCGGTGCTGGCTGCAATCTGGCTGTACAGTGCCGTGTACGTGGTCGACGAGCAGGAGCAGGCCGTGGTGCTGCGCTTCGGCAAGTACTACGAGACGGTAGGTCCCGGCCTGAACATCTACTTCCCGCCGATTGATCGCAAGTACCTGGAAAACGTCACGCGTGAGCGTGCCTACACCAAGCAGGGGCAGATGCTGACCGAAGACGAGAACATCGTCGAGGTGCCGCTGACCGTCCAGTACAAGATCACCAACCTGCAGGACTTCGTGCTCAACGTCGACCAGCCCGAGGTGAGCCTGCAGCATGCGACCGACAGCGCCCTGCGCCACGTGGTGGGTTCCACCTCGATGGACCAGGTGCTGACCGAAGGCCGTGAGCAGATGGCCGTGGATATCCGCGAGCGCCTGCAGCGTTTCCTCGACAACTACCGTACCGGTATCACCGTCACCCAGGTCAACGTACAGAGCGCGGCAGCCCCGCGTGAAGTGCAGGAAGCCTTCGACGACGTGATCCGCGCCCGTGAAGATGAGCAACGTGCCCGCAACCAGGCCGAGTCCTACGCCAATGGCGTGGTGCCGGAAGCCCGTGGTCAGGCCCAGCGCATCATCGAGGACGCCAACGGTTACCGCGACGAAGTGATTGCCCGCGCCAAGGGTGAGGCGGATCGCTTCACCAAGCTGGTTACCGAGTATCACAAGGCACCTGACGTCACCCGTCAGCGTCTGTACCTGGAAACCATGCAAGAGGTTTACAGCAACTCGAGCAAGGTCATGGTGGCAACCAAGGACGGGCAGAACAACCTGCTCTACCTGCCGCTGGACAAGATGGTCGAAGGCAGCCGCAACACGTCCGCACCGACCAGCAGCGTGTCTGCGTCGGTCAACGATGCGGCCGCGCGTGCGGCGCAGGACCTGCAACAGCAACAACAGCCGCTGCGCACTAGGGAGAGCCGCTGATGAGCAATAGATCGCTGATCGCCCTGATCGCCGCTGTGGTGCTGGCCGTGGTGGCCTGGAACTGCTTCTACATCGTGGCGCAGACCGAACGTGCCGTGCTGCTGCAATTCGGTCGTGTGGTCCAGGCGGATGTCCAGCCAGGCCTGCATGTGAAGGTTCCTTATGTGAACCAGGTGCGCAAGTTCGACGCCCGTCTGATGACCCTTGATGCTCCGACCCAGCGGTTCCTCACGCTGGAGAAGAAAGCGGTCATGGTCGACGCCTACGCCAAGTGGCGCGTCAAGGATGCCGAGCGCTTCTACACCGCCACTTCCGGCCTCAAGCAGATCGCCGACGAGCGTCTGTCGCGTCGTTTGGAAAGCGGCCTGCGTGACCAGTTCGGTAAACGTACCTTGCACGAGGTGGTATCCGGTGAGCGTGACGCGCTGATGGCTGACATCACCGCTTCGCTGAACCGCATGGCCAACAAGGAGCTGGGTATCGAGGTTGTCGACGTTCGCGTCAAGGCCATCGACCTGCCGAAGGAAGTCAACCGCAGCGTGTTCGACCGTATGAGCACCGAGCGTGAGCGTGAAGCCCGCGAGCATCGCGCCAAGGGTAACGAACTGGCCGAAGGTATCCGTGCGGATGCCGATCGTCAGCGTCGTGTACTGTTGGCCGAAGCCTATCGCGAAGCTGAAGAAACCCGCGGTGATGGTGACGCCCAGGCGGCTGCCATCTACGCCAAGGCCTACAGCCAGGACGCTGATTTCTATGCGTTCCACCGTAGCCTGCAGGCGTATCGCGAGAGCTTCTCCAGCAAGAGCGACGTGCTTGTCCTGGACCCGAAGAACGAGTTCTTCCGTTACCTGGACAAGAGCAAGCCTTGATGCTCTGAGCCCGTTTTTGTTGGGGTAACGCCCCGCCTGGCAGCTAAAACACCAGGCGGGGTGCATCCTGAATGAAAAGGGGTGTATGATGAGGCAGCCGGGAAATTTCCCGGCTTTTTTGCGTCTGCAAGGTTGATTGGCAAGCCGCCAGTTGACGGTTTGGTCAGTGCGCAAGGCAATTCGAGGGTATTGGGTACGGTGGCTGCGCTGGGATCAGTGCTGCCCGCTGCTGTGCGCGATACCTGCTTTACTGACGGCTCGCCACAGGCAGGCCGCCCGGACCAGAGGGGAAATGGCGTAATGGCAACGGTAGACCGCTGGCTGCTGCCAGATGGCATCGAGGAAGTACTGCCACCTGAGGCTGCGCGTATCGAGATCGCGCGTCGCCAGGTGTTGGACCTGTTCCAGAGTTGGGGCTACGAACTGGTCGTCACCCCGCATATCGAGTACCTGGAGTCGCTGTTGACCGGCGCCGGCCAGGACCTGGATCAGCGCACCTTCAAGGTGGTCGACCCGCAGTCCGGTCGCCTGATGGGCTTTCGCGCCGACTTCACCCCGCAGGTGGCGCGTATCGACGCCCACACCCTGCGCCGTGAAGGCCCGAGCCGCCTGTGCTATGCCGGCAGCGTGCTGCATGCCCAGCCGCGTGCCCTGTCCACCTCGCGCAGCCCGATTCAGCTGGGTGCCGAGCTGTACGGCGACGCCAGCCCCACCAGCGATGTCGAAGTCATCAGCCTGATGCTCGCCACGCTGCAACTGACCGATGTCGCGGACGTGCACATGGACCTCGGCCATGTCGGCATCTACCGTGGCCTGGCGCGTGCCGCTGGCCTGTCGGGCGCGGTCGAGCAGCAGCTGTTCGACGCCCTGCAGCGCAAGTCGGTCGATGAAGTGCAGGCACTGACCGCCGACTTGCCGAAGGACTTGGGCAACATGCTGCGCGCCCTGGTCGAGCTGTGCGGTGGCCGTGAAGTGCTGGCCGAAGCCCGCGTGCGCCTGGGCCGTGCCCCGGCCAGCGTACTGGCGGCGCTGGACGACCTGCTGGCGATCGCCGATCGCCTGGCGTCGCGCTACCCGGACCTGCCGCTGTATTTCGACCTGGGCGAGCTGCGCGGTTACAACTACCACACCGGTGTGGTGTTCGCGGTGTTCGTGCCGGGCGAAGGTCAATCGATCGCCCAGGGCGGGCGCTATGACGACATCGGCGCCGATTTTGGCCGGGCACGCCCGGCCACCGGATTCTCCACGGATTTGAAGACCCTGGTCACACTGGGGCGAGCGGAGGTCGTATTGCCAACTGGCGGCATCTGGATGCCCGACAGTGGCGACGCGGCCCTCTGGCAGCAGGTCTGCCAGTTGCGCAACGAGGGCCAGCGTGTGGTTCAGGCTCTGCCTGGCCAGCCGTTGAGTGCTGCTCTCGAGGCGGATTGTGATCGGCAATTGATTCAGCAAGACGGGCGCTGGCAGGTACTGCCGCTGACCCATTGAGTTTCTGCGTCGGCAGTAGGCCGGCAACCAAGTTTGCGTGAATGAGGACCAATGTAATGGGTAAGAATGTCGTCGTCCTGGGCACCCAATGGGGTGATGAGGGCAAAGGCAAGATCGTCGATCTGCTGACCGAACATGCTGCCGCCGTAGTGCGCTACCAGGGTGGCCACAACGCGGGCCACACCCTGGTGATCAACGGTGAAAAAACCGTTCTGCACCTGATTCCGTCCGGCATCCTGCGTGAAGGCGTTCAGTGCCTGATCGGCAACGGCGTGGTCGTTGCTCCAGATGCCCTGATGCGTGAAATCACCAAGCTGGAAGAGAAGGGTGTACCGGTGCGCGAGCGCCTGCGTATCAGCCCTGCTGCTCCGCTGATTCTGTCGTACCACGTGGCCCTGGACCAGGCCCGCGAAAAAGCCCGTGGCGAAGCCAAAATCGGCACCACCGGCCGTGGCATTGGCCCAGCGTACGAAGACAAGGTCGCACGCCGTGGCCTGCGCGTTGGCGATCTGTTCCACCGTGAGCGTTTCGCCGCCAAGCTCGGTGAGCTGCTGGACTACCACAACTTCCAGCTGGTGAACTATTACAAAGAGCCGGCCATCGACTTCCAGCAGACCCTGGACGAGTGCATGGCCTACGCCGAGCAGCTCAAGCCGATGATGCTCGACGTCACCGCCGAACTGCACAACCTGCGTCGCGCCGGCAAGGACATCATGTTCGAAGGTGCCCAGGGCTCGTTGCTGGACATCGACCACGGTACCTACCCGTACGTCACCAGCTCCAACACCACTGCTGGCGGTATCTCCACCGGTTCCGGCGTTGGCCCGATGTACCTGGACTACATCCTCGGTATCACCAAGGCCTACACCACGCGCGTCGGCTCCGGTCCGTTCCCGACCGAACTGTTCGACGAGACTGGCGCCACCCTGGCCAAGCGCGGCCATGAGTTCGGTTCGACCACCGGCCGTGCCCGTCGTTGCGGCTGGTTCGATGCCGTCATCCTGCGTCGCGCCATCGACGTCAACAGCATCTCGGGCATCTGCCTGACCAAGCTGGACGTACTGGACGGCCTGGAAACCATCAACATCTGCGTTGGCTACAAGAACGAGAACGGTGCTGTCATTGACGCACCTTCCGATGCCGACAGCTACATCGGCCTGGAGCCGGTGTACGAAGAGATGCCAGGCTGGAGCGAGTCGACCCTGGGTGCCAAGACCCTGGAAGAGCTGCCAGAAGCTGCTCGCGCTTACATCAAGCGCATCGAGGAGCTGACCGGCGCGCCGATCGACATCATCTCCACCGGCCCGGACCGCAACGAGACCATCGTGCTGCGTCATCCGTTCGCCTGATCCGCTTTCACGGCTGATCTGACGCCGCGGTCCCGAAAGGGATCGCGGCGTTTTCATTTGTAGGCCTGCACCGGCCTCTTCGCGGGCAAGCCCGCTCCCACAGGATCTCTGCAGTGGCTGCAAGGTCCGTGGAGATCACTGTGGGAGCGGGCTTGCCCTGCGAAGAGGCCCGTGTAGGCAATCACCTTGCTAAAACTTGGCACATATCCCCGCTGCCCCCGGCACAACCCTTGCTGTAAGAAGTTTCTGTAGTGGCCATCAAAATAGTGGCGCCAGAAAACACGAGGGTTACACCGTGTCTGCCATCCTCTCACTGTTACGAAGCCGCCTCTTGCGGCCTGTGTTTGTTGCCCTTGGTATCGCTCTTTTGGTGCAGGTGCTGGTTGCCGTTGCGCTGACCCGAAGCACGGTCACCGCTCTGGAGGCCGACCTGGGCGAGCGGCTGGGCAATGACAGCCGCAAACTTGCCAGCGAGCTGGAGCAGGCCGGGCAGGATGTGCGCTCCGGGCTCGACAGCCTGTCCAGCAGCACCCGCCAGCGTCTGAGTGCAGGTTTGTCCGCACGCCTGCAAGACGAGCAGCAACAACTGCGCACAACGTTGGAAAAGAACCTCAAAGATTCTGCCAACGACATGGCCGAGCTGCTGGCTTCGGTCGCCCCGCGGGCTATCTGGGACAACGATGTGCCGGTGCTCTCCGACTTCGCACGCCGCGCCCAGCGCAATCCCAATGTGCTGTTCGTGGTTTACGACGACGCCCAGGGCCAGCACCTGACCCGCTACCTCAACCGGCAAAACCCGATCAACCAGGCGTTGATGGACAAGGGGCAGGGCGAGCGGGCGCTGGACAAGGTGATCGATGCGGCTCGCCGCGACCCGGCGGTGTATTTTGTCGAAGCTTCGATCAACCCCAATGGCGCGGAAATCGGCAAGGTATTGATGGGGGTTTCGACCGCCGGTGTCGATCAGGCGCTCGCGGCCCTCGACCAGCGCTTCGCCGCCCTGATCGCCAGTGGCGAGCAGTTGGTAGGCGACAGCCTCGGCGGTGCCGCCGCCGACAGTGCCAAGACCCTGCGCGAACGGCTGCAGACGGCGCAGAGCAGTGCCACGGCCATGCAGGCCAACACCGCGCAGACCGTGCGCGAGGCCGCCGCCGAACTGCGCTGGCGCATCGGCCTTGGCCTGGTCCTGGTGGGCCTGGGTGTGTTGCTGGTGGTTGCCGTGGTGCTTGGCCGCAGGGTGCTGAGCAAGCTGCGTCTGTTGATCGCTGCCCTCAACGACTTGGCTGCCGGTGAAGGAGACCTGACCAAGCGCGTCGCCCTCGACAGCCGCGATGAGATCGGTGACATGGCCTCGGCGGTCAACCGCTTTGTCGACAAGCTGCAGCCCATCGTCCGCGAGGCGGGGGAGGTGGCGCAGCGTACCGGTGTCGAGATTGGCGCCATGGCCCGGCGCAGTGCCGGTGCCGATGCCGCTGCCGCGTTGCAGCGCGATGAAGTGGCGGCCAGCCTGCGTGATCTGTCGAGCATGGCCGATGAGGCCCAGGCCGAGAGCCATGCCATGCAGTCTGCACTGCAACAGGTGGTGGATATCCGTCAGGCGACGGATGAGAACAGCCGTACCTCGACCCAGCTCGCCGGCTTGATCGAAAGCCTGGCAGGCCAGGTGGAGACCGGCTCCCATGTGATCGAACGGCTGGCCAAGCAAAGTGAGCAGATCGAGGTGGTGCTGACAGTCATCCACGGCATTGCCGAACAGACCAACTTGCTGGCGTTGAATGCGGCCATCGAGGCGGCCCGTGCCGGTGAGACGGGGCGCGGTTTTGCCGTGGTGGCCGATGAAGTGCGCGCGCTGGCGAGCAAGACGCAAAGTTCGACGGGGGATATCCAGGCGCACATCGCCGCCCTGCAAAAAGGTGCCAAAGAGGCCGTGGCGACCATCAGCCAGGCGGGGCTCAAGGCCGGCGAAGGGTTGTTGGTGCTGCGCGAAAACGAGCGCCGCCAGCAGTCGGTCCAGGTGGCGGTCGAGCAAGTGCATGCGGCGATCGGGCTGGCTACCCGCGCGGCTGAGCAGCAGGCGTACGGTGCGCAAGCGGTGCGTGGGCGGGTGGAGACTATCCACGCCCAGGCCGAACGCTCGGCTGAAGTGGTGATGCAGACCACGGCCAGCAGCAAGGTGCTGGATGACCTGGCGGCGCAGCTCCGGGCCAGCCTGGGGCAGTTCAGGGCGTAACGCCCCCAGGCTTGCGTGGCTGCTGAGATTGCTGGGGCCGCTATGCGGCCCTTTCCGACCGGTCCGGCGCCCCGGCAAGGCCGCTCCTAACTGGGCCTTTGACTTTGCTAAGCTGCTGGCGACAAATGACAAAGGGAGTTGCTCATGTCACCGGCTCTAACCCGGGTCCCCGAGAATGCTCAATTACTTGCCAGCCCGGCCCAGCTTGATTTTCTTCACTGCCATTCAGTGCCAGTAACCGCCCCGATGTCCGCCCTCGAAGCCTACTGCGCCATGACCTCGGACGTTCCGGGCTGGCTGGCGACCGCTTTTCGTCTTCGCGATGCCATATCACGCCGGTTCAACGTTACCGAGATCCAGGGTTTCTCCTTGCGCAACCCCAGCCAAGTGCCAGCGGTCGGCGAGCTCCTGGACTTTTTCACCGTCGAAGCGATCAGTCAGCAGCAACTGGTGCTGACCTCTCGTGATACGCACCTGGCGGTCATGGTGTGCATCGATCTGGTTGAGCCGGAGGCAGGCCAGCAGCGGCTGAGCGTGACAACCTCAGTGCAGTGCTTCAACCGGTTCGGGCGCCTATACATGCTGCCGGTCGGCCTGGCCCATGGCCCGATCGTCCGGCGCATGCTGCGCAATATCGAGCGGCGAAACTCAGGCCGCAAGGCGGCCTGAGCCTGCTTCAAGGCTTGCTCAGGTACATCCGCGTAGTCAGCAGATAAACCGGTAACCCCGACACCACGATCAGCAGGGCCGCGTAAGGCGCCGCAGCCGCGAATTCGACGTTGGCGGTATGCGCCCAGACCTCGGTGGCCAGGGTAGTCATGCCGGTCGGGCTGAGTAGCAGGGTAGCGGTCAGCTCCTTCATGGCATCGAGAAATACCAGGGCGAAGGCCGCCGCCAGCGCCGGGAAGATGATCGGCAGGGTCACCCGGCAGAACGCCGTGAAGCTGCTGGCACCCAGGGTGCGGGCGGCTTCTTCGAGCGTTGGCGAGGCCTTGTTCAAGGCGGTGCGCACCGGGGCCTGGGCCAGCGGCAGAAACAGCAGCGCGTAGGCCAGCAGCAACAGTGCGGTGGTCTGGTACATCGCCGGCACGTAGTGCAAAGCGAAGAACACCAGCGTCAGCGCGATCACCAGGCCTGGCAGGGCATGCAGCAGGTAGGGCAGGCGTTCGGCCCAGATCGCCAGGCGGCCTTTGTAGCGTACCACCAGGAAGCTGATCGGCAGTGCCAGCAGTACGCAGAAGCCCGCGCCACCCAGTGATACCGACAGCGAGGTGAGCAGTGCTTTGGAGATGTCTGCGACCGGGAAGGCCGCCGACGAGCCGACACTCAGCCAGTAGCCGAGCATGGCCAGCGGAATACCGCTGCCCAGCACCGCCAGGGCCACGCAGAACAGCTGCGCCAATGGCGCCCACCTGTGCAGGCGCACAGGTTGCGCGCGGCGTGCCACGCCTTGGCCGATGCGCACATGACGGGCCTTGCCGCGTACACGCAGTTCCAGCCACAGCATGATCAGGCACAGCGCCAGCAGCACGGCCGATAGCATGGCTGCGTTGGCGTTGCTGAATTCCAGCTCGAACTGCTGGTAGATCGCCGTGGTGAAGGTTTGCAGGCCGAGGATCGACAGTGCACCAAATTCCACCAGCATGTGCAGGGCGATCAGTAATGCGCCGCCCAGCATCGATGGCCACAGCAACGGCAGGGTTACCTTGATGAACACGCCCCAGCGGCTGCATCCCAGCGTACGCGCCGACTCTTCAAGCGAGGTATCGACGTTGCGCAGGGTGGCCGCCACCGGCAGGAACACCAGTGGGTACTTGGACAACGCCATGACCAGGATGGCCCCGCCAAGGCCTTCGAAGTCCGAGCTCAGCGATACCCAGGTGAAGCTGCTGACAAATGACGGCACTGCAAACGGCAAGCACAGCACCACGCCCCACAGTCGGCGGCCCGCCAGGTTGCTGCGTTCGAGCAGCCAGGCCAGGGCCAGCCCGACCACCATGCACACCAGCGTCACCCCGAACATGAGCATCAGGGTGTTGCGCATCAGGCCCCAGACGAACGGGCGCCAGAGCAGGTGCAGGGCCTCTCGCCAGCCCGCTTCCCAGGCTTTGAGGGCGACATACGCCAGTGGCAGCAGGCTCATCGCCACCAGGAACAGCACAGGCAGCACCACCCAGATCGAGGGGCGCTTGCGGCGCGGTACGTAACGTACCGGCGTCGGCTCGGACAGGGCGGCAGTCATCAGAGCAGACCGACCTCACGTTCAAGTTCCAAGGCTTCTTCGGCATTGCCGAGGTCGGCCGGGGAGATCTTCGGCGGGCGCAGCTCTTCGAACGGCTTCAGGCCACGGTCGGACACCATGCCCTTGTGCAGCGGGTATTCGGCGGTGGTCTGGGTGATCACACGCTGGCCTTCTTCGCTGGCCATCCAGTTGAGCAGGGCCTGGGCTTCCTTGGGATGCTTGCTGGCCTTGACCGCAGCGGCGCCGGAGATGGTCACCAGGCCACCGGCATCGCCGTCGGCCAGGTAGTACAGCTTGGAGTCCAGCTTGCCGCGCTCACGCTCAAGGGCATACCAGTAGTAGTTGTTCACCAGCACGGCGGCGACTTCGCCTTTTTCCACGGCTTTGAGCGCTACCATGTTGTTGGTGTAGGTCTTGCCGAAGGCTTTCAGGCCGGTCAGCCACTCTTCGGCAGCCTCACGCCCGTGCATCTTCAGAATGGCCACGGCCTGTTCCTGGAAGGCACCGCTGGTCGGCACGAAACCCACGCGGCCGTCCCACTCAGGGTCGGCGAAGTCCATTACCGATTGCGGCAGGTCTTTCTCATCGATTTTCTTGGGGTTGAACACCACCACGCGGGTACGTGCGGTGACGCCCATCCAGGTGCCGTTGGCAGCCACGTATTCCTTGGGCAGCATGTTCAAGGTGGCGTCGTCGATCTTCGCCAGCAGGCCTAGCTCGCCCAGGTTGTTCAGCGGCGGCGACTCTTCGGTGTAGATGATGTCGGCCGGCGAGCGCTCGCCTTCTTCGATGATCTGGCTGGCCAGCTGGTTGCTGCTGCCCTTGCGGATATTGATGTGAATGCCGGTCTTGGCCTCGTAGGCCTTGGCGATGGCATCACCGATTTCCTTGTGCTGCCCGTTGTACAGGGTCAGTGTGACCGGTGCGTCTGCCATGGCGGCCGGAGCGCCGATCACCAGGCTCAGTACAGCGGCGGCCAGGGTGCGCATCAGCGGTTGCGGACGGATCGTCATGCGGGTACTTCCTCGCTTACGGCTACATATTTGGAAACAATGGTAAACGAAATCGTTTCTCAAGTGGCCGTGTGACAAGAAATTCATGGGCAGACGATCGTCGAGCAGCTGAATTCTGGCCGGAGGGGAGGGCGGTAACGGAGGGATAAAAACGCAGGCAAGAAAAAACCCACTAGCAAGCTAGTGGGTTTTTATATGGTGCCCAGGAGAAGACTCGAACTTCCACGACCTTGCGGTCACTGATACCTGAAACCAGCGCGTCTACCAATTCCGCCACCTGGGCAAAGCTTTACATCGTCTGATGAAGGCGACTATCGTTCGCTTCATACAGTAGTAACAGATCCTTGGTCATCTATTACTTGATAATACTTGGTGCCCAGGAGAAGACTCGAACTTCCACGACCTTGCGGTCACTGATACCTGAAACCAGCGCGTCTACCAATTCCGCCACCTGGGCACACATTTCGTCGAGGTCACATGATGCTTTACATCGCGTTTCATCTCAACTACAACGTCGTCTGTCCGTCGTTGTGGTGCGCACTATACGGACGGTCCTGAGGGCTGTAAAGCCCCTGATCGAAAAATATTTCAAAAAATTCAACTTGTTGATTCTTCAGCCCTATTACGCCTTCCTCGACCCATCGCTGGGGGGCTGTCCAAGGCTGTCATTTCCGGTTTCAATACGCCTATGCCAGAATTCCTATCTATATACCCCAAGGTGAACCCCTTCTGATGGCCGATTGGCAATCCCTCGATCCCGAGGCCGCTCGCGAAGCGGAAAAATACGACAACCCTATCCCCAGCCGTGAGCTGATCCTCCAGCGCCTTGCCGATCGCGGCGAGCCGGCCGCCCGCGAGGAGCTGGCGGCCGAATTCGGTCTGTACGAGGAAGACCAGATTGAAGCCCTGCGCCGCCGCTTGCGTGCCATGGAGCGCGACGGCCAGCTTATCTATACCCGGCGCGGCACCTATGCCCCGGTAGACAAGCTGGACCTTATCTGTGGTCGCGTGTCCGGCCACCGCGATGGCTTTGGCTTCCTCATCCCCGATGACAAGAGCGATGACCTGTTCCTCAGTCCGTCGCAGATGCGCCTGGTGTTCGATGGCGACCGCGCCCTGGCGCGTGTCTCCGGTACCGACCGCCGTGGCCGCCGCGAAGGCGTATTGGTAGAAGTCATCTCCCGCGCCCACGAAAGCGTGGTTGGCCGCTACTACGAAGAAGGCGGTATCGGCTATGTGACGCCGGACAATCCGAAGATCCAGCAAGAAGTGCTGGTGACCGCCGGTCGCAATGGCGGCGCTAAGATCGGCCAGTTCGTCGAGATCAAGATCACTCACTGGCCAACCCCGCGTTTCCAGCCGCAAGGTGATGTGGTCGAGGTGATCGGCAACTACATGGCGCCGGGCATGGAAATCGACGTTGCCCTGCGCAGCTATGACATTCCGCACGTCTGGCCTGAAGACGTGGTCAAGGAAGCGCGCAAGTTCCGCTCCGAAGTGGAAGAGAAGGACAAGGAAAAGCGCATCGACCTGCGCCACCTGCCTTTCGTCACCATCGACGGCGAAGATGCCCGCGACTTCGACGACGCAGTCTATTGCGAGCCGTTGGGCAAGCTGCGCTTGTTCTCTGGCGGTTGGCGCCTGTACGTGGCGATTGCCGACGTTTCAAGCTACGTGCGCCTGGGCTCTGCCCTGGACGTCGAGGCCCAGCAACGTGGTAACTCGGTGTACTTCCCCGAGCGCGTGGTGCCGATGCTCCCCGAAGAGCTGTCCAACGGCCTGTGCTCGCTGAACCCGCACGTTGATCGCCTGGCCATGGTCTGCGAGATGACCATCAACAAGGCCGGCCAGATGGTCGACTACCAGTTCTACGAAGGCGTGATTCACTCCCATGCCCGCCTGACCTACAACAAGGTCAGCAGCATGCTCGAGCATGCCCGCACCCGTGAAGGGAAGGCGCTGCGCGAGCAGTACAAGGAAGTCCTGCCAGACCTCAAGAGCCTCTACGCGCTCTACAAGGTGCTGCTGGATGCGCGTCACGCCCGCGGCGCGATCGACTTCGAGACCCAGGAAACCCGCATCATCTTCGGTGATCAGCGCAAGATCGCCGAGATCCGCCCGACCGTGCGCAACGATGCCCACAAGCTGATCGAGGAATGCATGCTGGCGGCCAACGTGGCCACCGCCGAGTTCCTGCAGAAGCACGGCGTGCCGGCCCTGTACCGTGTTCACGATGGCCCGCCGCCGGAGCGCCTGGAGAAACTGCGCGCCTTCCTCGGTGAGCTGGGCTTGTCGCTGCACAAGGGCAAGGACCCGTCGCCGAAGGACTACCAGGCCCTGCTGGCAAGCATCGCCGAGCGCCCGGACTTCCACCTGATCCAGACCGTGATGCTGCGTTCGCTGAGCCAGGCGGTGTACAGCACCGACAACAACGGCCACTTCGGCCTGAATTACGAGGCTTACACCCACTTCACCTCGCCGATTCGCCGTTACCCGGATCTGCTGGTGCACCGCGCCATCCGCAGCATCATCCGCTCCAAGGTGGACACCCCACACGTCAAGCGTGCCGGCGCCATGAGCATTCCCAAGGCGCGTATCTACCCGTACGACGAGAACACCCTCGAGCAGCTTGGCGAGCAGTGCTCGATGACCGAGCGTCGCGCCGATGAGGCGACGCGCGATGTGGTCAACTGGCTCAAATGCGAGTACATGAAGGACCGCGTGGGCGAGACCTTCCCAGGCGTGATCACTGCGGTGACCGGCTTCGGGCTGTTTGTCGAGCTGACGGACATCTACGTGGAAGGCCTGGTGCACGTCAGTGCGCTGCCGGGCGACTACTACCACTTCGACCCGGTTCATCATCGCCTGTCCGGCGAGCGTACCGGGCGCAGCTTCCGCCTGGGCGACACGATCGAAGTCAAGGTCATGCGCGTCGACCTGGATGAGCGCAAGATCGACTTCGAAGTCTCCGAGAAGACCCTCAGTGGCCCGATCGGTCGCAAGCAGCGTGGCGCCGCGCCAGCGGGCGACAAGCCCGAGCAGCAGCAACCGGCCACTGAAGCGAAAGCCACGCCCAAGCCGCGCAGCCGCAAGAGCGAGGCGTCCGAGGCCTACTTCCCGAAAGATGCCGTGCAGCGTAACGCTGAAGTGCGCAAGAGCCGCGAGATGAAGAAGGCGTTGATGACCGACGCTCGTAGCGGTGCCGGCAGCAAGTCGGAGAAAGGTGGCAAGCCATCTGGCAAGCCGACCAAACATCGCAAAGGCCCGCCGAAGTCCGGTGCGCCCCGCAAGAGCAAGAGCAAGTCATGAGTCAGCTGGAAAAGATCTACGGCGTACACGCCGTGCAGGCGTTGTTGCAGCACCACCCCAAGCGGGTCAAGCAAATCTGGCTGTCGGAAGGGCGCAGCGAGCCGCGTCTGCAGAAGCTGCTGGAACTGGCGTCGGAAAACCGCGTAGCGGTCGGCCAGGCTGAACGCCGTGAGCTGGATGCCTGGGTCGAAGGCGTGCACCAGGGCGTGGTCGCCGAGGTTAGCCCGAGCCAGGTGTGGGGTGAGTTGATGCTCGAGGAATTGCTCGAGCGCACTGAAACGCCGCCGCTGATCCTGGTCCTGGACGGCGTCACCGACCCGCACAACCTCGGCGCCTGCCTGCGCACCGCCGATGCTGCCGGTGCCACGGCGGTGGTGGTGCCCAAGGACAAATCGGCGACCCTGACGCCGGTTGTGCGCAAAGTTGCCTGCGGCGCTGCGGAAACGATCCCGCTGGTGGCCGTGACCAATTTGGCGCGTACCCTTGAAAAGCTTCAGCAACGTGGGCTGTGGGTGGTTGGCACGGCTGGCGAGGCTGAGCAGGAGATCTACCAGCAGGACCTGACCGGGCCTCTGGTGATGATCATGGGGGCAGAAGGCAAAGGTATGCGCCGCCTGACCCGTGAGCATTGCGATTTTCTGGTCAAGTTGCCGATGGGCGGTAGCGTCAGCAGCCTGAACGTTTCGGTGGCGACCGGCGTTTGCCTGTTTGAGGCAGTGCGCCAGCGTCAAGCCAAGCGCTGATATTCAGTCTGTGCTGGCCTCTTCGCGGGGCAAGCCCGCTCCCACAGGATTACTGCAATGGCTGAGGTTGCAGTAGGCCTGTGGGAGCGGGCTTGCCCCGCGAAGGGTTGGTGCAGGCAAAATATGTTTCCGGCTGTTCAAATAATCGCCAATCACCTTGCTTGTCTGTCTTGCCTTCTCTACAATTGCGCCCCTTGCCGAGCTGGCAGGCGCTCATGTGCCTCCCCTCCATGGCAAGACATACAGTGTCATTCACTCCTTGTCTGACCAGCGTTCTGGCAGACTACTAACCCGTAAGGAGCATTCATGCGTCATTACGAAATCATCTTTCTGGTTCACCCGGACCAGAGCGAGCAAGTCGGCGGCATGGTTGAGCGTTACACCAAGCTGATCGAAGAAGATGGTGGCAAAATCCACCGCCTGGAAGACTGGGGCCGTCGTCAACTGGCCTACGCAATCAACAATGTTCACAAGGCTCACTACGTGATGCTGAACGTTGAGTGCACCGGCAAGGCCCTGGCCGAGCTGGAAGACAACTTCCGCTACAACGATGCCGTGATCCGTAACCTGGTCATCCGTCGCGACGAAGCCGTAACCGGTCAGTCCGAGATGCTCAAGGCAGAAGAGAACCGCAGCGAGCGCCGTGAGCGTCGTGAGCGTCCTGAGCATTCTGACTCCGCCGAAGGCGATGACAGCAATGACAGCGACTCCAGCGATAACGCTGACGAGTAATCCACGGACCTTTTGAGGAGCCTATTACATGGCACGTTTCTTCCGTCGTCGTAAATTCTGCCGCTTCACTGCTGAAGACGTGAAAGAGATCGACTTCAAAGATCTCAACACCCTGAAAGCTTACGTATCCGAAACCGGCAAGATCGTTCCAAGCCGTATCACCGGTACCAAAGCTCGTTATCAGCGTCAGCTGGCTACCGCTATCAAGCGCGCCCGCTTCCTGGCCCTGCTGCCCTACACCGACAGCCACGGCCGCTGAGACCGGGTCGTCGACAAGCAGTAAGGGATAAGCATGCGAGCGTTAGCTGATTTCATCATGCGCGGTCGTGTGCAGGCCACCCTGGTGGTGGTCATCAGTGCCGTGTTACCGCTGTTGTTCTGGTTGAGTGCCGCTGCCGGGAGCCTCGTGCTTCTGCGGCGCGGGTTCAAGGATGCTTCAACGGTCATCGCGTTCGGGCTTTTGCCTGCGGTGGCCATCTGGGCCTTTGGCGACCCAAGCACCTTGTTGGTGCTGTTAGGGACCCTGGGGCTGGCCGCCATGTTGCGTGCCGGGCATTCCTGGAGCCGGGTGTTGATGTCCAGTGTTGTGTTGGGGCTGGTTTACAGCCTCATCCTGGACACGGTACTGCGTGAAACCTTCGAGGTGTTGGCCAAGGCGCTTACACAAGCGCTGCCGCAAATCGAAGGCAAGCCGGTTATCCCCGGTGAGCTGATCGGCCCTGTGCTGGTCGCTTCAACGGCGGTGATGCTGCAGCTGTTCAGCGTGCTGGCTTTGATGCTGGCGCGTTATTGGCAGGCTGCGTTGTACAACCCTGGAGGCTTCGGTCGCGAGTTTCGCGCCCTGAAGTTGCCGCGGGTCACCATGCTGGCTCTGGTGGCAGTGATGGTGCTGGGTCCGTTCATCGGGCCACAGTTCATCGTCCTGGCCTCCGCGTCCAGCCTGGTGCTCGTCCTGGCCGGCATCGCCTTGATGCATGGGCTGGTGGCACAGGGCCGATTGGCCGGTTTCTGGCTGGTGGGCATGTACGTGACGCTGCCGCTGATCATGCAGCTGATTTATCCGTTGCTCGTGGTTTTGGCCATTGTCGACAGCCTGATTGATTTTCGCGGTCGCAAGTCCCCTGAGGGGAATGACTCCGCGAACGGTGAAGGTTAAAAGTTAAGAGGTTTTACCAAATGGAACTGATCCTGCTGGAAAAAGTCGCTAACCTGGGCAACCTGGGCGACAAAGTAAAAGTTAAGGCTGGTTACGGCCGTAACTTCCTGCTGCCATTCGGCAAGGCCACCGTTGCCAACGCCGCCAACCTGGCTGCGTTCGAAGAGCGTCGCGCCGAGCTGGAAAAAGCAGCTGCAGACCGTAAATCGTCGGCTGAAAGCCGCGCTGCCCAACTGGCCGAGCTGGAAGTGACCATCACTGCCACCGCTGGCGACGAAGGCAAGCTGTTCGGTTCGATCGGCACCCACGACATCGCTGACGCCCTGACCGCCTCCGGCGTTGAAGTGGCCAAAGCTGAAGTGCGTCTGCCGAACGGCACCATCCGTCAGGTTGGCGAATACGACGTAGCCGTGCACCTGCACAGCGACGTTGAAGCCACCGTACGTGTGGTCGTCGTAGCTGCCTAAGCTGCGCTGACTGGCTGGCCGCACGCGGCCCAGCCGGTTAACATCGGGCACGGTCCTGTCTTTTACAGGCCGTGCCCTTTGTCTTTTTCGTCCCCCAGAATTTATTCGTGGCCATGAACGAGATCACCACCTCCGAACAGCTTGACCTGCAAACCGCATCCCTTAAGGTGCCGCCGCATTCCATCGAGGCCGAACAGGCTGTGCTCGGTGGCCTGATGCTGGACAACAACGCCTGGGAGCGGGTACTGGATCAGGTGTCGGATGGCGATTTCTATCGGCATGACCACCGCCTGATCTTCCGCGCCATCCACAAGCTGGTCGACCTGAACCATCCGTTCGATGTGGTTACGTTGCACGAGCAGTTGGACAAGGAGGGCGTTTCGTCGCAAGTCGGCGGCCTGGCCTACCTGGCGGAGCTGGCCAAGAACACCCCGTCGGTGGCCAACATCAAGGCTTATGCCGCGATCATTCGCGAGCGGGCCACGTTGCGTCAGCTGATCAGCATCAGCACCGACATCGCCGACAACGCGTTCAACCCGCAAGGGCGCAATGCCGAAGAGATCCTCGACGACGCCGAGCGGCAGATCTTCCAGATCGCCGAGGCGCGGCCGAAGACCGGCGGCCCGGTGGGGGTCAACGAGCTGTTGACCAAGGCCATCGACCGCATCGACACGCTGTTCAACTCCGACAGCGACATCACCGGTATTTCCACCGGCTACACCGACCTCGATGGCAAGACCAGTGGCCTGCAGGCGGCCGACCTGATCATCGTCGCCGGCCGTCCGTCGATGGGTAAGACCACCTTCGCCATGAACCTGGTGGAAAACGCCGTGCTGCGCAGCGACAAGGCGGTGTTGGTGTTCTCCCTCGAGATGCCAGGTGAATCGCTGATCATGCGTATGCTCTCGTCCCTGGGCCGCATCGACCAGACCAAGGTGCGTTCCGGTCAGTTGGACGACGACGACTGGCCGCGCCTGACCTCGGCGGTCAACCTGCTCAACGACCGCAAGCTGTTCATCGACGACACTGCGGGCATCAGCCCATCGGAAATGCGTGCACGCACCCGTCGCCTGGCCCGTGAGCACGGCGAGATCGGCATGATCATGGTCGACTACCTGCAGCTGATGCAGATCCCGGGCTCTTCCGGTGACAACCGGACCAACGAGATTTCCGAGATCTCCCGCTCGCTCAAGGCCCTGGCCAAAGAGTTCAACTGCCCGGTCATCGCCCTGTCGCAGCTCAACCGCTCCCTGGAACAGCGGCCGAACAAACGCCCGGTGAACTCCGACTTGCGGGAATCCGGTGCAATCGAGCAGGACGCCGACGTGATCATGTTCGTTTACCGTGACGAGGTGTATCACCCGGAAACCGAGCACAAGGGCATTGCCGAAATCATCATCGGCAAACAGCGTAACGGCCCCATCGGCTTCATCCGCCTGGCCTTCATCGGCAAGTACACCCGCTTCGAGAACCTCGCGCCGGGCATGTACAACTTTGATGACGACGAATAACGCCCTACGCATAACTCACTGAGTTAACAGGTACCCTGTGGGAGCGGATTGCCGGCTACCTCAGCGTTATGAGCGGTCTCTGCTTTCACTTGGCTGACGATCCGTCCCTCGCTCATGGTGATCACCCGATCAAATCGTGACAGGGCATTCTGATCATGCGTCACGCAAATCAGGCCTCTTCCTTGGAATGTTTCGAACAGCAGATCCCAGGTAAGCGCAGCCGATCCGGCATCAAGGCCAGCTGTGGGTTCGTCAAAGAAATTGAAATTGCCGGGCTGGTTAAGCATGCGTAGCAACGTCAGTCTGCGTGCTTCTCCACCTGAAATGGATTCTGCGCGTGCATCCAGTACAAGCTCGTACCAGTCTTTGCTCAGCCCCAGGCGTTCAAGCCATCGTTCGATTTGAGCGCGATCATGAGCATGCTCAAACAGTACTGCTCGGGGCAGTGGGCCGGGTATGAAGTGCGCATCCTGAAGGCAGAGTCGTAAACGGCTGAACTGCTCACGCGCGTCGAACGCAGCCAGGCACCTGCCGTGCAGGTGAACATGCCTGCGCAACTGGAATACCGTTCCTGCCAGCGCATGCAGAAGCGTCGATTTGCCACATCCGCTCGGCCCAACCAGTGCGACTCGTTCTCCCGCACTTATTACCAAAGGCTCATCAATCTGTAGTTGCAACGCGTTTCGAGCACTGAGTTGGCAGGGGGTAATACGAAGCCCTGCGTTTTCATCTTGGGGCTCTGCCTCTATGGAGACTGTTGGGCCGAACACAGGAAGTTGGAGCCAGTGTTCGAGTTTGCGTTTGTCGAGTCGAAACTGGTCGAGTACCCTCCAGGCTTCCGCCAGTTGCGCAACCCCTGCGAGCAACCCGCTCACTAGAGTAAAGAGTGCAACAAGCTCGCCCAGGCTCAGATGCGGTGTTGTCTGGGATTGATCATGGATACCCCACAAGAGCAAACCACCACTACCCAGGCCAATGAACAGAGTGCGTAGGCCCTGTAGCCATCCGCCACTGTAGGCAACACCTACTGCTGAGTCGGCATAACCCGACAGTGTCTGGTTGACGGGAATCATTGCAGCATCCTCGGCCTTCTCCAGCTTGACTGTTGACGCGCTGGCAAAAGTATCTACCCATTGTTCCGCTAATTCGTCCTCTCGCGAGTTGACTGCCTCGATATGGGGGCGACGCCAGCGCACCAGGCGATCGTTGGCCCACAAATATGCCAAGCTCAAAGGAATGACGCCGATCAATACCGAAGTAGCACCCAAGTATGCGAAGAGCGTAATCAGCACTGCAGCTTCGGCCAATACTGGCCATGCCGAGCCAATCAGAAAGCCTAACCACCGCTCCTGTGCCGTGATCCCCCTATCCAGCACCTTTACGAGAGTTCCGCCATGGAGTTGTCCATAGGCCTCGAAGCGTTTGTCCAGCAAGCCTCGGCACCAGCGGATTGAGAGTTGTTTCACGCGTTCTTGGCAGAGGCGCGCTAGGCACCAGGCTTGCAAAGGGGTCAATGACGCTTGCAGTGCGATTAGGCATATGAAAGCTCCGAGCAGAAGCTGGGAATACGAGGCCGAAGTGGAGAGGTTGTCAATAATGTCAGCGAGAATCAGGGCAGGTACGACGGTCGCAACTTTGAGAACTAATGTCGCGCTTAGGGCGGCGAAGATGCCACGGTAGATATGCATATCATTGCCTTATGCCTTTGAATGCGCTTTGCGGCGCGACTGGAATCCCGGATCTGATCAAGTGGAACCGCTCCAAGCCGGGGATGAATACTTGCACGACCGTAGCGAGATTCGGGTGCTCAGAAAGTGTGCGATAGAATACAGTTTTATTTTGTTTTCCCAGATTGATCAGTGTGCGTTTGATCTGCCCGCTTACGCTGAGCTCAATACGCGGTGGATGGAAAGCGGGCACGGTGTACGTAGGGCATGGATGTAGAAGTGAAGCAAGGCGTGCTGAGTTGGAAAGCATCTTTTCAGCGGCGAGGTCTTCTTGTTTTTCTGTCGAGCCATAAAGCTGTTCGCACTGAATCTGCTCTGTTACAGCGCGGTACATTGCAATGGAAGGATTGATGGAGCTTCCGGAACCTACGCCGCTGAGTGAGCCTTCTTTTCTACTGCGAGCAATAGCGATGCAAAATGGAACCTCATAGAAGTCGTGGGTCAAGTAAATTTCTAGTTTCTTTGCGTGACGGAGAAGTTTGGTGTCATGAGCAAAGGTCTCTTCCAGAAACGAATTCGAAGGCCGGTAGATTTCTGGGTGTGAGGTCAGGCCACAAAGCGATAGGTAGTACATTGAAAGGGCGTGGCGTTCGACAGACTCATTTTATAGCGTGTAAGAGCGCTTCGCTCTCAGTACAGCCAAGAGCTGTACCAGAATTGGTCGCATATTTGGCCAGAAATCCTGCTGTAGTTTTCTCAATTTCATCAATGTTTCTGGATGAAGGCGCTATCAGTATCGCGGGTATTTTTATTTCGTCGTAGCTGTCCAGTGCTTGAAGCGAGAAATAAGGTATTTGGCAGTCAGACGGGATAGACTTCAATAGCCAGTCGTCTAGCGGAGCTATCGATTGCAAAATTTTGTCGCTTGCGATGAGAGTGGGAACGGCTTTATCGACGAAGTAGTGCTCCAGGCTTTCGGCAAGGGCTCCTAATTCGCAATGTTCCCCCTTTCCTGCTCCGCAAGAAACTTCTCTGTAGGCGCTGTCGTATAAGTGGCATGTGGCGACTAACTTATTATTTGTTGATAGTTTTATTTTCGAGTGAAAGCCCAAGTGCTGATGCAGTCTTATCAGGCGGTTGTATGCTTCTTCCGTTGTCAGTTCGCGTTCGGTAATCATCTCTAGTTCCTAGGTCAGGCCAGAAGGGGTTAACCCCCTTCCGGTTTATTGCTTACAGCATGTTGAGGAACTCAACCTCGGAGTCAGTGAATGTGTAGTTCATCACGTGAGGGGTCTGCAGCATGTTGATTTCAGAACGGCGACGTCCCATGGCTATTACTCCTGTAAGTTTGGTTTGATTGCGCTTTTGGCGCAGGGCCTTTGTATCACTTGTTTTTTTCTTGGTTCAAGGTCTGTCTGGCATTCGCAGTGGAAAGGTATCGTAGGAAATCTTTCTGGTATTTATAGTTATATTCCTACGGCTCAACGAAGGAGCAGAAAAATCACCCGTTAATTAACGGCTTAGCGCTTGTATAGGGCTAAGGGGGTTAAATATTTTGTAAAACACTGAAAGGATTACGATCCCTGTAACTGCGAAGCGACGCGCGGGTGGCGCTCCATCTGTTTGCTGAAGCAAATCTGTCGGCATACGACCGGGGGCACTGGAAGCTGAATTGGGGATGAAGCAGTGAGGGGCTGTCTTCAGATGGGATGAACGCTGCAAGGTGTTCGCCGCTGCGATTTCAGCGCTTATGAGATCTAGCGCCGCCCGCGGTGCTCGATTTCTGCACATCCGCAAACCCCAAGCCAGGCGCCTGGCGGCCCATACCCGATCTCCCCGCGAGCACAGCGACTGCAACTTACCCTCCAACCAATAACCCTTTTTTCGTTTGCCCCCAACCGTCGCCTCAACCCACCAATCCCAACGAATACAGTCGGATTTGATCAAAATTTGTGCTATATTCCGCGCCCGCGATTTCCCTGAACACCAGAACCGGTCACTGACATGCAAGCAGCCAAACCACTCTACGACTATCCCAAGTACTGGGCCGAATGCTTCGGGCCAGCACCGTTCCTGCCAATGAGCAGGGAGGAGATGGATCAGCTCGGCTGGGATTCCTGCGACATCATCATCGTGACCGGGGATGCCTACGTCGACCACGCCTCGTTCGGCATGGCCATCATCGGCCGTCTGCTGGAAGCCCAGGGCTTCCGGGTGGGCATCATCGCCCAGCCTAACTGGCAGTCCAAAGACGACTTCATGAAGCTGGGCGAGCCGAACCTGTTCTTCGGCGTCGCGGCCGGCAACATGGACTCGATGATCAACCGCTACACCGCGGACAAAAAGATCCGTTCCGACGATGCCTACACCCCTGGCGGCATGGCCGGCAAGCGCCCGGACCGCGCCAGCCTGGTGTACAGCCAGCGCTGCAAGGAAGCCTACAAGCACGTGCCGATCGTGCTCGGTGGCATCGAGGCTTCGCTGCGCCGCATTGCCCATTACGATTACTGGCAGGACAAGGTCCGCCATTCGATCCTGATCGACGCCAGCGCCGACATCCTGCTGTACGGCAACGCCGAGCGGGCCATTGTCGAAGTCGCCCAGCGCCTGTCCCAGGGTGAGAGCATCGAGCACATCACCGACGTGCGCGGTACCGCGTTCGTGCGCCGTGATACGCCTCAGGGCTGGTTCGAGATCGACTCCACCCGTATCGACCGCCCAGGCCGGGTCGACAAGATTATCAACCCCTACGTCAACACCCAGGACACCCAGGCCTGCGCCATCGAGCAGGCCAAAGGTGACGTGGAAGACCCGAACGAAGCCAAGGTGGTGCAGATTCTCGACAGCCCAGGCATGACCCGGGACAAGTCGGTGATCCGCCTGCCGTCGTTCGAGAAGGTGCGCAACGACCCGGTGCTGTACGCCCACGCCAACCGCGTGCTGCACCTGGAAACCAACCCAGGCAACGCCCGCGCCCTGGTGCAAAAGCATGGTGAAGTGGACGTGTGGTTCAACCCGCCACCCATCCCCATGACCACCGAAGAGATGGACTACGTGTTCGGCATGCCCTATGCGCGCATCCCGCACCCGGCCTATGGCAAGGAGCGCATCCCGGCCTACGAGATGATCCGCTTCTCGGTGAACATCATGCGTGGCTGCTTCGGTGGCTGCACCTTCTGCTCGATCACCGAGCACGAAGGGCGGATCATCCAGAACCGTTCCCACGAATCGATCCTGCACGAGATCGAGGAGATGCGTGACAAGGTGCCGGGCTTTACCGGCGTGGTCTCCGACCTTGGCGGCCCGACCGCCAACATGTACCGCATCGCCTGCAAAAGCCACGAGATCGAGAAACACTGCCGCAAGCCGTCGTGCGTGTTCCCGGGTATTTGCGAGAACCTCAACACCGACCACAGCTCGCTGATCGAGCTGTACCGCAAGGCGCGTGCCTTGCCGGGTGTGAAGAAGATCCTGATCGCCTCGGGCCTGCGCTACGACCTGGCGGTGGAATCGCCGGAGTACGTCAAGGAGCTGGTCACCCACCACGTGGGCGGCTACCTGAAGATTGCCCCGGAGCACACCGAGCGTGGCCCGCTGGACAAGATGATGAAGCCGGGCATCGGTACCTACGACCGCTTCAAGCGCATGTTCGAGAAGTTCTCGAAAGAAGCGGGCAAGGAGCAGTACCTGATCCCGTACTTCATCGCCGCGCACCCGGGTACCACCGACGAAGACATGATGAACCTGGCCCTGTGGCTCAAGGGCAACGGCTTCCGCGCCGACCAGGTGCAGGCGTTCTACCCCTCGCCAATGGCGTCGGCCACAGCCATGTACCACTCGGGCAAGAACCCGCTGCGCAAGGTGACGTACAAGAGCGAAGGGGTCGAGATCGTCAAGAGCGACGAGCAGCGTCGTCTGCACAAGGCGTTTTTGCGCTATCACGACCCAAAAGGCTGGCCGATGCTGCGTGAGGCGCTGGAGCGCATGGGCCGTGCCGATTTGATCGGGCCGGGCAAGCACCAGCTGATTCCGCTGCACCAGCCGCAGTCCGACACTTACCAGAGTGCCCGGCGCAAGAACTCGACCCCGGCCGGCAGCCACAAGGTGGGCAAGGACCAGAAGATCCTGACCCAGCACACTGGCCTGCCACCGCGTGGCAGCGATGGCAGCAAGCCGTGGGACAAGCGTGAGAAGGCCAAGGCCGAAGCATTTGCCCGCAACCAGCAGGCGGCCAAGGAGCGCAAGGAAGCGGCCAAGGGTAGCGGTAAGGGTAAGAAGCCGCGTCAGCCCGTTATTCCGCGTTGATTTCAGGGGCTGCTTTGCAGCCCTTTCGCGACACAAGGCCGTTCCTACAGAGGGCGCATTCCCCTGTAGGAGCGGCCTTGTGTCGCGAAAGGACCGCAAAGCGGTCCCAAAATCTCGAAATCAATCAGGCCGCTTGTCGACCCACTTCGGCGCCACCGGCGCGACAAATTCATTCATCCCGTCCAGCAATGCATCCGGTTGTTGACCCAGCAGCAACATGGCCCGATGCGCTGGCCGCACAAAACCTTCTTCGACTATGTGGTCGAGGAACCCGCCCAGCTTTTCATAGAAGCCATTCACATCGAGCAGCCCCAGCGGCTTGGCGTGATAGCCCAGCTGCCCCCAGGTCCACACCTCGAACAACTCCTCCAGCGTACCCAGCCCACCCGGCAGCGCGATGAACGCATCGCTGAGTTCGGCCATGCGCGCTTTGCGCGCGTGCATGCCATCGACTACTTCCAGGCGGGTCAGGCCCTTGTGGCCCACCTCGGCGTCCAGCAGGCTTTGCGGGATGATCCCGATCACTTCACCACCGGCTGCCATGGCCGCATCGGCCACCACGCCCATCAAGCCGACAGCGCCGCCACCATAGACCAGGGTCAGGCCGCGCCGGGCGATGGCCTGGCCAAGTGCGATGGCCGCTTCACGGTAGGCAGGGTTGGCGCCGATGCTGGCGCCGCAGAAGACACAAACAGAACGTACAGGCATTGCTCATCTCCAGTCACTCAGGGTGACAGGGTACGGCGCATGCGTGGCAGTTCCAAGGCCGCTTTCATTCCGGGCGGGAGAATTCGCAGACGGCGCCAGTGGCACCCTGGGCATAGGCGGCAAGCAGGCTGTTGATGAAGCTGGGCATGCGCATTTGGTATTGCTCCTAAATGAGAGGTTGTCCCATCCTCCAATAAAAGGGCATGATGTGCCCTTAGATTGGTTGTATACAATCCATTGAACAATTCAACTGGCTGGCCACTTGACACCCCCTTGACCCATATCAGCAAGGGGCTGAACGGTTTCAGGCAGTCTCGCAATTGATAAAACCCTGCCAAGGAGATTCATGATGTTTGCGAAAGCTGTAGCGGTATCCCTGCTGACCCTCGCCAGCGCCTCTGTCTTCGCAGCCGAGTGCTCGGTGACTGTCGAATCGACGGACCAGATGTCCTATACCACCAAGGAATTCACCGTCGACAAGAGCTGCAAGGAGTTCACCGTCAAATTGACCCACTCCGGCAACCTGCCGAAGAACGTCATGGGCCATAACCTGGTGATCAGCAAGACTGCCGACATGCAGGGTATTGCCACCGAAGGCATGGGCCAGGGCATCGAGAAGGGCTATCTGAAAGAAGATAACGCCAACATCATTGCCCACACGGCGATGATCGGTGCACCTGAGAAAGAAACCGAAGTGAAGTTCGACACCTCCAAGCTGGAAGCCGGTGGCGACTACAGCTTCTTCTGCACCTTCCCGGGCCACATCTCGATGATGAAAGGCAAGGTTGTCGTCAAGTAATGACTTGAGGCAATAGGAGGGCTTTGCCCTCCATTCGCGGGGCAAGCCCGCTCCCACACAGATTCCGTACTGAACTCAGACTAGCGGGGTATCTGTGGGAGCGGGCTTGCCCCGCGAAGCTTTTAGGGGGCGAACGGCAGTTCGCGCTTGTGTTGGGTCTTGCGGTAGGTCGCGACGATGATGTCGAACGCCACCTGATCGACCGGCAGCCCATGCAGGAACGCATCGATCTGCTGGTAGGTCACCCCATGCGAAGCCTCGTCCGGCTTGCCCGGCTCCAGGTCTTCCAGGTCCGCAGTCGGTACTTTCTCCACCAGCGACTCCGGCGCACCAAAGCGGCGCGCAATCGCCCGTACCTGGTTCTTCACCAGCCCGCTCAGCGGTGCCAGGTCGCATGCGCCATCACCAAACTTGGTAAAGAAACCCATCACCGCTTCGGCCGCATGATCAGTGCCGATCACAAGGCCCGCACGGGCACCGGCAATGGTGTATTGGGCGACCATGCGGGTACGCGCCTTGACGTTGCCGACAACGAAATCCACCAGCGTCGGCGAGCCGTTCTTCAACTCCACCACTTCAGCTGCCAATGCCCTCACTGCCGGGGCGATATCCACAGTGTGCACTTCATCGGCCTTGATCACTTCAAGGCACGCCTGGGCGTCATGCTCGTCATGCTGCACCTGATAGGGCAAGCGTACGGCAATGAAGGTGTAGGCCTTATCGCCGGTTTCAGCGCGTAGCTCGTTGATCGCGCGCTGGGCAAGCAGGGCAGCGGTCAGTGAGTCGACGCCGCCGCTGATGCCCAATACCAGCGTCTTGAGCCGGGCATTGGCCAGGCAGCCCTTGATGAACGCCACACGCCGGGCCACTTCGTTGTCGAGCGCGGCGGCATCGGCGAACGGCGGCTGCACTTTGAGCGCTTGGGCAATCTCTCGCTGAACGGCTTGCATGGGTTACTCCTTGCTGGGGATTTTGAAAACGTGGCGCATGTAGGCAACGAAATTCTCGTCGCGGCATTGGGTCTTGGCCGCCTCGTCCGAGATCTTCGCCACCGGCGAGCCGTTGCAGTCGGTCATTTTAAGCACGATGTTCATCGGTGCCACACCCGGTATGTCGCAGGTCAGGTTGGTACCAATGCCGAAACTGACGTTGATGCGACCGCGCAGAGCGCGGAAGATTTCCAGCGAGCGGGTCAGGTTGAGGCCGTCGGAAAACACCAGGGTCTTGGTCATCGGGTCGATGCCCAGCTTCTGATAATGGACGATGGCTTTTTCCGCCCAGGCCACCGGCTCGCCCGAGTCGTGGCGCAGGCCGTCGAAGAGCTTGGCGAAGTACAGGTCGAAATCGTTGAGGAAGGCGTCCATGGTGATGCAGTCGGTCAGGGCGATGCCCAGCAGGCCGCGGTACTCGCGTACCCAGCAGTCCAGCGCGGCGCTCTGGCTGTCGATCAACCGCGGGCCGAGCTGTTGGTGGGCCATGATCCATTCGTGGGCCATGGTGCCCAGCGGCTTGATATCCAGTTTCCATGCCAGGTCGACGTTGCTGGTGCCAACGAAACGGGCCGGGAAGTCATCGCGCAGTACCCGTACCACCTCTTCCTGCACACGGCTGGAAAAACGCCGGCGGGTACCGAAGTCGGCCACCTGCAGGTCGGCCAGCTCGTCGTCACTGGCATGGGCGCGCAACCAATCGAACTTGCGGTACAGCTGGTCACGGGCTTCAGCCAGGCGCATGTGCGGGTGCAGGTGACGGTTGCGCACTTCGCTGATGATGGCCAGCAAGGGCACTTCGAAGAGGATCACGTGCAGCCAAGGGCCACGCAGGCGCAGAAACAGTTGATCGTGTTCGATACCGATGTGCACGTAGCGCAGGTTGAAGCGGAACAGGCGCAAAAACCGCAGGAAGTCGGGCTTGAGGAAGCTGATGCGTTCTAGAAAGGCCAGTTGGCCCTCATCCAGGGTCAGCTCGCTGAGCAGTTCGAGCTGGTTGCGAATCTCGCCGAGGTACGGGCGCAGGTCTTCGCCGTTGCGGCAGCGGAACTCCCATTCCACGTCGGCGTCCGGGTAGTTGTGCAGCACGCCCTGCATCATGGTGAGTTTGTAGAAGTCGGTGTCGAGCAGGTTGTGCACGATGCGCTCGGCGAATGCGCTTTCGCTCATCAGGGGGCTCCAAAGCGGCGAATGGCGGCCATTGTGCCAGTCTTTTGCAATTTCATGTTTCTGTGCGGCCCATTCGCGGGCAAGCCCGCTCCCAGGCTGGGCATCGAGAATGCCAAAACAGGTTTTTTTCCGTGCACCAGCTAGCCTTCAAACGGTGCTGCCTGTAGCAGTCGCGCACCAGCGGTGTGCACTTCGGTGACGTCGGCTGTTACAGGGCGGTTGCACGTAAACACTTGCCAGGGTTGCAATGATGGCACTTAACGGTTGCTCCTTGTCTGTACGAGTGGTGGCGCCTGCCGCAGGGCAGACGGTTGCACGCTCAATAAAGAAAAGGCCGTCGGTCGCCTGCCGGCTACCTTCACAGTGTGTTTTCCCGGAATACAAAACCAATGGCACGGCCCTTGCTCAGAGCACAGGGTTGAGAAGTTGTAGTGCCAACCAAAAAAAACTCTAGGAGCACCACCTCATGTCGCAGACGTTTTACAAGAAAGGTTTCCTGGCTCTGGCCGTAGCTACAGCACTGGGTGTTTCTTCGTATGTTCAGGCCGACATCAAGATCGGCGTCGCAGGCCCGATGACCGGTGCCAACGCAGCGTTTGGCGAGCAGTACATGAAAGGTGCCCAGGCGGCAGCCGACAAGATCAACGCCGAAGGCGGGGTCAACGGCGAGAAGATCGTCCTGGTAAAAGGCGATGACGCCTGCGAACCCAAGCAGGCCGTGGCCGTGGCCAACCGCCTGGCCGATCAGGACAAGGTCGTCGGTGTGGTGGGGCACTTCTGTTCTTCCAACACCATCCCGGCGTCCGAGGTGTATGACGAAGCGGGCATCATCGCCATTACCCCCGGTTCGACCAACCCACAGGTGACCGAGCGCGGGCTCAGCGGCATGTTCCGCATGTGCGGCCGTGACGACCAGCAAGGCATCGTTGCCGGTGACTACATCGTCGATGTGCTCAAGGGCAAGAAGGTTGCCGTGCTGCACGACAAGGACACCTACGGCCAAGGCCTGGCCGATGCCACCAAGGCGCAGCTGGAGAAGCGCGGCGTCAAGCCTGTGCTGTACGAGGGCCTGACCCGCGGCGAGAAAGACTTCAGCGCCGTGGTCACCAAGATCCGTTCCACCGGCGCCGATGTGGTCTATTTCGGTGGCCTGCACCCCGAAGCCGGCCCACTGGTACGCCAGCTGCGCGAACAAGGCCTGAAGGACGTCAAGTTCATGTCCGATGACGGCATCGTCACCGATGAGCTGGTCTCCACGGCTGGTGGCCCGCAGTACGTCGATGGCGTGTACATGACCTTCGGCGCCGACCCACGCCTGTTGCCCGACAGCAAGGCCGTTGTGGAAGAGTTCCGCAAGAACGGTACCGAGCCTGAAGGCTACACCCTGTACGCCTATGCCTCGCTGCAGGCACTTGCCGCCGCATTCAACGGCGCCAAGTCGAACAAAGGCGAGGACGCCGCCAAGTGGCTCAAGGCCAACCCGGTCAAGACCGTCATGGGCGAGAAAAAGTGGGACAGCAAGGGCGACCTGACCGTGTCCGACTACGTGGTCTACCAGTGGGACAAGGACGGCAAGTACCACCAGCTGGATAAACAAAAATAATAACGGCAGCCAGCCCGGGCACGTGCCCGGGCCAATGCCCCTGCGGTACCTGTCTTTATTCGGAGATCTGCACAGTTCTGCGCTGCGAGGGCCGCTTCATCCGGGACCTGCCGTGGTCGGCACTTGTGCAGTCTCACTCAGGTGAGATTGCGTTATGGATGGTATTTTCCTGCAGCAACTGGTCAACGGCCTGACCCTCGGGTCGGTCTATGGCCTGATCGCCATCGGCTACACAATGGTCTATGGCATTATCGGCATGATCAACTTCGCGCACGGCGAGGTGTATATGATTTCCGCGTACCTCGCGGCAATCAGCCTGGCATTGCTGGCCTATTTCGGCGTCGAGTCGTTCCCGCTACTCATGCTGGGCACACTGTTGTTCACCGTCGTCGTCACGGGCGTTTATGGCTTCACCATCGAACGCATCGCCTACAAGCCCCTGCGCAACTCCACCCGGCTGGCACCGCTGATCAGTGCCATCGGCATTTCGTTGATCCTGCAAAACTACGCACAGATCAGCCAGGGCGCTCGCCAGCAAGGCGTGCCGACCCTGCTTGAAGGCGCCATGCGGGTAGAGGTGGGCACAGGCTTCGTGCAACTGACCTACACCAAGATCTTCATCCTGATTGCCGCGTTCGTCGGCATGGGCCTGCTCACCTACGTGATCAAGTACACCAAGCTCGGCCGCATGTGCCGCGCCACGCAGCAAGACCGCAAGATGGCCTCGATCCTGGGCATCAACACCGACCGGGTGATTTCCTACGTGTTCGTCATCGGTGCGGTAATGGCCGCCCTGGCCGGCGTGCTGATCACCATGAACTACGGCACCTTCGACTTCTATGCCGGCTTCATCATCGGCATCAAGGCGTTCACGGCGGCCGTACTGGGCGGCATCGGCTCGCTACCGGGGGCCATGCTCGGCGGCATCATCCTGGGCATCTCCGAGTCGCTGTTCTCTGGCCTGATCAACTCCGACTACAAGGACGTGTTCAGCTTCTCGCTGCTGGTGATGATCCTCATCTTCCGTCCCCAAGGCCTGTTGGGTCGCCCGCTCGTGGCTAAGGTGTGAACATGTCCACTGCCAAAACTGCCCCTGTTTCCGAAACCACCGGTTTCGACCTCAAACGCAGCCTGCTGGAGACCTTAGTCGCCGGCCTGCTGGCGCTTATTGTCTTTGGCCCTGTCGTCGGCGTGGTGCTCGACGGCTACACCTTCAATGCCGAACCCCGCCGTGTGGCCTGGCTGGTCGGCGGCGTGATGGTCGGGCGCTTCCTGCTCAGTTTGTACCTGCAGACGGGCGTCGGGCGCCGCATGCTCCAGGGCTTCGACAGCGGTGGCTCGGGCGTGCATGTCAACGCACCGAACTACAAGTCGCGCCTGCGCTACATCATCCCGGCGCTGATCGTGATCGCCATCGTGTTCCCGATCTTTGCCAACAAGTACCTGCTGACCGTGGTCATCCTCGGCCTGATCTACGTATTGCTGGGCCTTGGCCTGAACATCGTGGTCGGCCTGGCGGGGCTGCTCGACCTGGGTTACGTGGCGTTCTACGCCATCGGTGCCTACGGCCTGGCGCTGGGCTACCAGTACCTCGGCCTGGGCTTCTGGAGCGTGCTGCCACTGGCGGCCATCGCCGCAGCGCTGGCGGGGTGCATACTCGGCTTCCCGGTGTTACGCATGCACGGTGACTACTTGGCGATCGTGACCCTGGGCTTTGGCGAGATCATCCGTCTGATATTGAACAACTGGTTGTCGTTCACCGGCGGGCCGAACGGCATGCCGGCGCCGTCGCCAACCTTTTTCGGCTTGGAGTTCGGCCGTCGGGCCAAGGACGGCGGGGTGCCGATCCACGAGTTCCTCGGCATCGATTACAACGCCAACCTGAAGTTCGTGTTCATCTACGCCGTGCTGTTCCTGGTGGTGCTGGCAGTGCTGTACATCAAGCACCGGTTGACGCGCATGCCGGTCGGCCGCGCCTGGGAAGCGCTGCGCGAAGACGAAATCGCCTGCCGCTCGATGGGCCTGAACCACGTGCTGGTCAAGCTCTCGGCGTTCACCCTCGGGGCATCCACTGCGGGCCTTGCCGGTGTGTTCTTTGCCACTTACCAGGGCTTCGTCAACCCGTCTTCATTCACCTTCTTCGAGTCGGCGTTGATCCTCGCCATTGTCGTACTGGGCGGCATGGGCTCGACCGTCGGTGTGGTGATCGCGGCATTCGTGCTGACTGTGGCGCCAGAGCTGCTGCGCAGCTTCTCCGAATACCGGGTGTTGCTGTTTGGCGTATTGATGGTGTTGATGATGATCTGGCGACCGCGTGGGCTGATCCGCATCAGCCGTACCGGTGTGGTCCCGCGTAAAGGAGTGGCGCCATGAGCGACGATATCATTCTGTCGGTCGACAACCTGATGATGCAGTTTGGCGGCATCAAGGCGCTGAGCGACGTGAGCCTCAAGGTCCGGCGCAACCAGATCTTCGCGCTGATCGGCCCCAACGGTGCTGGCAAGACCACGGTGTTCAACTGCCTGACCGGTTTCTACAAGGCCAGCGGTGGGCGTATTGAGCTGAACGTGCGCGGCAGCCAGACCAACGTCATCCAGTTGCTCGGCGAGCGCTTCCAGCCGGCGGACTTTGTTTCGCCTGCCCGCTTTGCCAACCGCCTGTACTACAAGATGTTCGGCGGCACCCACCTGGTCAACCGCGCGGGGCTTGCCCGAACCTTCCAGAACATTCGCCTGTTCAAGGAAATGTCGGTAGTGGAGAACCTGCTGGTGGCCCAGCACATGTGGGTCAACCGCAACCTGCTGGCCGGGGTGCTCAACACCAAGGCCTACCGCAAGGCCGAGAGCGATGCGCTGGACCATGCGTTCTACTGGCTGGAGGTGGTCGACCTGGTCGACTGCGCCAACCGCCTGGCCGGTGAGTTGTCTTACGGCCAGCAGCGTCGCCTGGAGATTGCCCGGGCCATGTGCACGCGGCCTAAGATCATCTGCCTGGACGAGCCGGCCGCCGGCCTCAACCCGCAGGAAACCGAGGCCCTGAGTGGCATGATCCGCGTGCTGCGTGACGAGCATGACATCACCGTGGTGCTGATCGAACACGACATGGGCATGGTCATGAGCATCTCCGACCATATCGTCGTGCTCGACCATGGCAACGTGATCGCCGAAGGCGCGCCACAGGAAATCCGCAACAACCCGACGGTGATTGCCGCCTACCTGGGTGCAGACGAAGAGGAACTGGTATGAGTGCACCCATTCTCGAACTGAAAGACCTGGATGTGTTCTACGGGCCGATCCAGGCCCTGAAGAAGGTGTCGATGCACATCAACGAGGGCGAGACAGTGAGCCTGATCGGCGCCAACGGTGCCGGCAAGTCGACCCTGCTGATGTCGATTTTCGGCCAACCGCGCGCGTCGTCGGGGCACATCGTGTACCGCGGTACCGACATCACCCGCAAGTCCTCGCACTACATCGCCTCCAACGGTATCGCCCAGTCGCCGGAAGGGCGGCGGGTGTTCCCCGACATGACGGTCGAGGAAAACCTGATGATGGGCACCATCCCGATTGGCGACAAATATGCCAAGGAGGACATGGAGCGCATGTACGAGCTGTTCCCACGGCTGAAGGAGCGGCGTACCCAGCGGGCGATGACCATGTCGGGCGGTGAGCAGCAGATGCTCGCCATCGCCCGTGCGCTGATGAGCCGACCGAAGTTGCTGCTGCTCGATGAGCCGTCACTGGGGTTGGCGCCGATCGTGGTCAAGCAGATCTTCTCGACCTTGCGTGAACTGGCCAAGACCGGGATGACCATTTTCCTGGTGGAGCAGAACGCCAACCATGCGCTGAAGCTGTCGGACCGTGCGTATGTGATGGTCAACGGGCAGATCCGCATGACCGGGACGGGGCAGGAGTTGTTGGTGAACGAAGAAGTGCGCAGCGCTTATCTGGGCGGGCACTGAGGTGTAATTCGGGGCTGCAAGTCAGCCCCAATCACTCTAACCACAGATGTGGACAACTTGTCGCACATCGTGCTCAAGCCGACTTACA
Source organism: Pseudomonas sp. E1MeOHC2 (assembly GCF_058745025.1). Taxonomy (NCBI): domain Bacteria; kingdom Pseudomonadati; phylum Pseudomonadota; class Gammaproteobacteria; order Pseudomonadales; family Pseudomonadaceae; genus Pseudomonas; species Pseudomonas sp. E1MeOHC2. The sequence continues at coordinate 1,778,279 of NZ_CP196675.1, read as the reverse complement.
ACCTCATCGCAAGCCATTGTTTCCACAGCCGTCTTTTACCCACGGATAATGTGGAGCTGCCTGTGGAAAACATGGGTGCACCTCGCTAGAGCCCTTTGTTATCAAGCCCTGCATGGTGTTGATCATTTTTTGATCGCTTTGCTCTTGTGGATGATTTTCCAGCGGATTTTACCCACACCCTGCTGTGCGCAAGTAGCCTGAAAGCCTGTGGATAAATCTGTGTAAAAACGTTGGACAGACCGCTGCAAGCGGCATGATTGAAAGCTTTGCGCCATCACTGCAGATGATATCCACCGACCGCTGATGGCTGAAAGGGTTCCGCCAAGCACAAGAGTTGCCCCCAATCCGTGGGGAAAGCCTTGTGGATAACGTGCGCATAGCTGGCGCCAGGCCGTCTGCAACGGGGCTTTGACCAAAGTGATCAATATTTGATCAGTTGCTTCAATAGCTTGCTGCCTGCAGGGTACGAAGGCATGCTGCAACCCCCTGCCGACATTAATCCACAGCGAGGAACAGAGCATGACGTCCACCGTATTCATCACTGGCGCGACTTCTGGTTTCGGTGAAGCCACTGCCCGACGTTTCGCCGAGGCCGGCTGGAAGCTGATCCTCACGGGCCGCCGCAAGGAACGCCTGGACGCCCTGTGCGCCGAACTGTCGGCCAAGACCGAAGTACACGGGCTGGTGCTGGATGTGCGCGACCGGAATGCCATGGAGCATGCCATCGCCACGCTGCCGCCTGGTTTCGACACGCTACGCGGCCTGGTCAACAATGCAGGCCTCGCGCTGGGCGTCGATGCGGCGCAAAACTGCAGCCTGGACGACTGGGAAACCATGGTCGACACCAACATCAAGGGCCTGATCTACACCACGCGTCTGCTGCTGCCCCGGCTGATCGCCCACGGCCGCGGCGCGTCGATCCTCAACGTAGGCTCGGTGGCAGGCAATTACCCGTACCCGGGCAGCAACGTGTATGGCGGCACCAAGGCGTTTGTCGGGCAGTTCTCGCTGAGCCTGCGTTGCGACCTGCGCGGCACGGGCGTGCGTGTCAGCAACATCGAGCCGGGGCTGTGCGAGAGTGAGTTTTCGCTGGTGCGCTTTGGGGGCGATCAGGCCAAGTATGACGCGACCTACGCCGGTGCCGAGCCGATCCAGCCGCAGGATATTGCCGAGACCATTTTCTGGATCCTCAACCAGCCGGCGCACATCAACATCAACAGCCTGGAGCTGATGCCGGTGAGCCAGGACTGGGCTGGGTTCTCGATCGACCGTTCGGTCAAAGGTTAATCCGAAGGCCTCTTCGCGGGGCAAGCCCGCTCCCACAGGTAAAGCGCCGTGCACAAATACCTGTGGGAGCGGGCTTGCCCCGCGAATGCGTTAGCTCAAGCGCTGCAAGCCTTCCAGGCAAGTCGCCAAGTGATAAGGCGTAGTCGAAGGCATGTCATGCCGGCTGACGGCACCCTCACTGTCCCGGCACTCATACCAGCCGCCATCATGCAGGAACCGCTGCTCCAGCGCCCGCAACTGCGCAGCCAGCTTCGCTTCACTCCCCGCGCGTAATACCAGCGCCCGCAAGTACTCCGCCTGGGCCCAGATCCGCTGGGTGGCATCGATCACCTTGCCGTCCACTGCCAACATCGCCAATACGGCCGAATCCTTCACTCCGCACTGTTCGGCATAATCGAACGCGCGGGCAATCGAAGCGTGCAGTGGGGTTTCGCGTAGCAGTGCCGAGGTATCGAGCAGATAGAACCACTCGAATTGATGGCCGGGTTCGAACCAGTTATCCACAGCCCCGCGTGGTTTTTCCAGCATCAGGCCATGCTGCGGTTCGATGAACTGCGCCTGCAGGGCATCGCACAGTTGCAGCAACGCCTGCTGCACGCCGTGATCTTCACGCACGGCAAGCACCTGCAGGAAAGCTTCGGCCAGGTGCATCTGCGGGTTCTGCAGCGGGCCGCTGCCCAGGTCGGCCCAGTCTTCACCGAGGCTGGCCTCGTACAGGCCGTCGTCGCGGGCGAACTGCTCACTGACGATTTCCAGGGCAGCGTTCAGCGCGGAGGCCACCAGGCTGTCGCCGACCTTGCCCCAGTAATGCGCGCAGGCAAACACGATGAACGCGTGGGTGTAGAGGTCTTTGCGGCGGTCCAGCGGCTTGCCTTCGGCATCGATGCTGTAGAACCAGCCGCCGTGTTCGGCATCATGAAAATGCCGCTGCAGCGAGCGGAACAACGCCGCCGCCCGCTCTGCCGCACCCGGTTGCTCGATGCGGCTGCTGAACAGGTACAGCTGGCGCGCACAGGCCATCGCCCGGTAGCGCTGAACCGGCAATGGCCGGTGCTGGGCATCCAGGGCCTCAAAGGGCAGGGCCATTTCGATATTCCAGCCCGGGCCTTGCCACAACGGCACGATACGCTCGGCGAAGTGCTGGTTGAAGCGGGCCAGTTCGGGCGGGGTGGGGCGGGGGTCGGACATGAAAGCGCTCGTCACAATCGGGCAGTGCGCCATGGTAGCAGAACTGGGGTTTTGGGTTGTTTACGTGGGCCTCTTCGCGGGCAAGCCCCCGCTCCTACAGGTCGTTGAACTGCTCTTGAAAACGGTGCCATTCGTGTGGGAGCGGGCTTGCCCGCGAAGAGGCCTGTACAGCCCAAAGATCAGCTCGGGTTGCTCAGCCCTTGCCAATGCCGTGCGCCGACGAAGATGAAGCGCAACTGCTGGGTGATCTTTTCCTGTGCGGTCAGGGCCTGTGGATAACCCGCGTCTGGGTTGTCGATCAGCTCGGGCAGGGTGGCGAACACCGTCTTCACCACAAGGTCGGCCATCACCGCCAGCGCCGCGCCGTCCAGGTGTTGCCAACGTTTCATGCGCGCGAGGTCAGTGGCCAGGTCGTCACTGATGTCTTGGCGCAGGCGTGCAATCGCCTGGCGAACCGCCTGCGAGCCGCCGTATTGCTCACGGGCCAGGAACAGGAACTGGGCCCGGTGGGCGGCGACCACGTCGAGGAAGATACGCACCGAGGCGTCGGTGATGCCGCCAAACTCGAATTCGTTCTGGCGCACCAGGCGGATAGTCTGTCGGAAGGTGGTATCGACCTCGGCCACCAGGGCCAGGCCGAGAGCGTCCATGTCGGAAAAATGCCGGTAGAAACCGGTCGGCACGATACCCGCCGTTTTCGCCACTTCGCGCAGGCTGATGCTGCCGAAGCCACGGCCACTCTCCATGAGCTGGCAGGCGGCATCGAGCAGGGCCTGGCGGGTCTGTAGCTTCTGTTCGGCACGCGGCAGCATGGGTCAGGATTCTGTGTCGGTCGAGGCAGGGCACTCTAGATAATAAAACGAAGCCCGGTCAATGGACCGGGCTTGGAGGTGAGCAGGCATTGTGCTGCAGGTTGTTCTTTTCGGCCATGGCGATCAGCTCACACGGCTGAGTTCAACCAGGCGATCCGAGCCACCTTCAGCTACGCGGCCACTTTGTTCGATCAAGCGGTCCGAGCCACCTTCAGCAACACGGCCACTTTGTTCGATCAGTCGGTCCGAGCCACCTTCAGCTACGCGGCCACTTTGTTCGATCAGGCGGTCCGAGCCACCTTCGGCAACGCGGCCACTTTGTTCGATGAGGCGATCAGAACCACCTTCGGCAACGGTTTTCAGCGGCTGGGCGATTTCAGCGGCGCTGGAGCGCGATTCGGCGGACAGGTGCTGATCGGCAGCTGGCAGGGCGAAGGCGTTGGCAGCAAGGATGGACAGGGTCAGGGTCAGCAGGTGGCGTTTCATGATTTCGGTGCTCCTCTGGGGGGCTGGAAAGTGGGTACGGAGCCAATGCTACGCCCGGTAACGCCAGAGAAAAGTTCATAAGGATAATGGTAACAATCGACAGCATTGATAGAGGTCGCCAGAGGCTCTAAAGCGGCTATCTCGACGTGAATAGTGGCTGTTTGCCTCTATCTTTGGCGAGTAACGCTACACCGCTGGCCTGACCAAATGCTGAGCAAGAAGCCAGGAAAAACTTCGCTATCATGGCGCCACAGATAAAACCCAGCGGGTTTTCATCAGTCCGAGTTAATGAGTGCCATCGGCACCCGCTACGTGCCATGCCGTCAGGAGAATCACGCAATGACGCGACCCGCCAGAATCCTCGTCTGGACCCTTGCCACCCTGTTGACCCTGCTGGCCATACTGGTGGTGGTAATCGCCACCTTCGACTGGAACCGCGTCAAGCCGTTGCTCAACGAGAAGGTCTCCGAGGCCCTGCACCGGCCTTTCGCAATCAATGGCAACCTTGCAGTGCAGTGGCGTACCGAACCTGAAGAAGGCGGTTGGCGCGCGTGGGTGCCTTGGCCGCACTTCATCGCCGAAGACCTGACCCTGGGCAACCCCGAGTGGCTCAAGGCGCCGACCATGGTCGGCCTCGAACGTGTCGAGTTACGCCTGGCGCCGCTGCCGCTGGTGTTCCAGCAGATCGTCATCCCGCGTATCAACCTGACCAAACCGACCGCCAGCCTTACCCGCCTGGCCGACGGCCGTGCCAACTGGGCCTTCGACTTCGGTCCCAAGGACGAACACGCAGAGCCCTCGAAATGGCAGCTGGATATCGGCGCCATTGGTTTTGATCAAGGCAATGTCAGCCTCGACGACCAGACCCTGAAGACCAGCATGAAGGTGCAGATCGACCCGCTGGGCAAGCCGATCCCGTTCAGCGACATCGTCGGCAAGGCACATGCCGAGCAAACCGGCGGTGCCCAGGACTATGCCTTCGGCCTCAAGGCGCAGGGCCGCTACAAAGGCCAGCCGGTGTCCGGCACTGGCAAGATCGGTGGCCTGCTGGCACTGCAGGACGCCAGCCAACCCTTCCCCTTGCAGGCCGACGTACGCATCGCCGATACCCATGTGGTGCTTGCCGGTACCCTGACCGACCCGCGCAACCTTGGCGCGCTTGATCTGCGCCTGCGGCTGTCCGGCAAAAGCCTGGGCAACCTCTACCCGCTGACCGGCGTGACCTTGCCGGATACACCGGCCTACGCCACCGACGGCCACCTCAATGCCAACCTGCATGCCGCGCAGGGCGCGACCTTCAATTACCAAGGCTTCAACGGCAAGATTGGCGACAGTGATATCCACGGTGACCTGGCCTTCGTCGCCAGCCAGCCACGGCCCAAGCTGTCCGGTAAGCTGGTCTCGAACCAGCTGTTGTTCAAGGACCTGGCGCCGCTGATCGGGGCCGATTCCAACGCCGAACAGAAGGCACGCGGCGGGGCCAGCAAGCAGCCGGCAGGCAAGGTGCTGCCGGTGGAGGAGTTCCGTACCGAACGCTGGCGGGCCATGGATGCCGACGTCGAATTTGCCGGTAAGCGCATCGTCCACAGTGAACAATTGCCGTTCAATGACCTGTCTGCCCACGTGATTCTGGAAGATGGCCTGCTGCGCCTGGAACCGCTGCGCTTTGGCGTGGCTGGCGGCAACCTGGCCTCCAGGATCCGCCTGGACGGGCGCAGCGTACCCTTGCAGGGCCGCGCGCAGCTGACTGCGCGGGGCTTCAAGCTCAAGCAGTTGTTCCCCAGTTTTGCGCCGATGCAGACCAGCTTTGGCGAACTCAACGGCGATGCAGACATCACCGGCCGCGGTAACTCGGTCGCAGCGCTGCTGGGCACGGCCAATGGCGACCTGCGCATGCTGATCAATGATGGCGCGATCAGCCGCAGCCTGATGGAAATCGCCGGGTTGAACGTGGGCAACTACGTGATTGGCAAGTTGTTCGGCGACGAGGATGTGCAGATCAACTGCGCGGCGGCCGATGTCGGCATCAAGGATGGGCTGGCGACAACGCGCCTGTTCATCTTCGATACCGAGAACGCGATTATCTACATCAATGGCACGGCCAACTTTGCCAGTGAGCAGCTTGATCTGAAGATCACCCCGGAATCCAAAGGCCTGCGGCTGTTCTCGTTGCGTTCGCCGCTGTATGTACGGGGGCCATTCGCCAAGCCCAGTGCGGGTGTGCAGGCGCTGCCGTTGGCCTTGCGTGGTGCGGGGATGGTGGCATTAGGGGTGGTCGCGGGGCCGGCGGCGGGGCTGCTGGCATTGATCGCGCCGAGCAGTGGGGATGAGCCTAATCAGTGCACGCCGTTGTTGCAGCAGATGAAGGCGGGCAAGGCGCCGACTGAGGTCAAAGGCAAGAAATAGGTGAAGGGGGGCCGCTTTGCGGCCCATTCCGGCCGGTCCGGCGCCCCGGCAAGGCCGCTCCCACAGGTTCAGGCTTTGCGGAGCACTTGTGGGAGCGGCCTTGTGCCGCGAAAGGGCTGCAAAGCAGCCCCAGCGATTACAGCCCTTGCAGCAGATCGGACATATCGTCCGCATGCTCTTCTTCCTGCGCCAGGATGTCTTCGAAGATACGCCGCGTGGTCGGGTCGCTATCCCCAATGTACTGAATGATCTCCCGGTAGCTGTCGATCGCGATGCGTTCGGCGACCAGGTCTTCCAGCACCATTTCTTTCAGATTACTGCCCGCCACGTACTGGGCATGGGAATTCTTGGTCAGGTTATCCGGGTTGAAATCCGGCTCGCCACCCAACTGCACGATCCGCTCGGCCAGCTTGTCGGCATGCTCGGCTTCCTGGTTGGCATGTTCGAGAAACTCCTCGGCCGCAACGCTGGCCTTGATACCGCTGGCCATGAAGTAGTGGCGCTTGTAACGCAGCACGCAGACCAGCTCGGTAGCCAGCGACTCGTTCAGCAGGCGCAGGATTTGGGTACGGTCGGCGTGGTAACCCTCGGTCACCGCGCCTTGCTCGACGTGCTGGCGGGCACGTTCGCGCAGGGTTTTCACATCGGTCAGTTCAACGTTGCTCATGGTTATCTCCAAACGGATCAGGACGGGGGGTCAAGGTGTACCGAAGGCTCACGCGCCGTGGACGGCGTCGCTGTCCTCTTCTCGTTGCTTGCAGGTCTTGAAGCCCTTCGCATCGACATGCCCGGTGGCGTCGAAACGCACGTAGTAGGGCTGCTGCTGGCCGTCGCGGTTGAGGATGTAGTCGTTGCAGGTGCCCCCATGCGGCAGGTCGATCACGTTGGAGGGGCTACCACCGATGGCAATGACCTTCTGCATGGTCATGCCGTGTTCGACCTGCTTGACCAGCGGCTCATCGCGGTAAGTGACGTAATCCACCGGGTTTTCCGGGCGGCTGCCGCAGGCGGCGAGGGTTGCGCTGGCCAGAAGGATTGCCAGGGTCTGCTTGTACATGGTCCCGCTCCTTGCTCAGGGGTTTGTTCTGGTTTGGAACCGCGCGGCGCGTCAGGAGTTCGATTGCGATGGTCATCGAAGCCGCTGTAGTGTGGGCCGTCGTCCACGGAGAGGGGCAGGGCAATGGGGCAGGAACTGGCTACGCGATACCCTGTGGTGCTGGTGCCGGGCATGCTCGGTTTCGTTCGGGTGCTGCTCTACCCCTACTGGTTCGGGATTGTGCCGGCCTTGCGCAAGGGCGGCGCGCGGGTACATGCCGTGCAGGTGTCGCCGTTGCATTCCAGCGAAGTACGCGGCGAGCAGTTGCTGGCGATCATCGAAGACATCTGCCAGCGCAGCGGCGCGCCCAAGGTCAACCTCATCGGCCATAGCCAGGGCGCCCTGGATGCGCGCTATGCGGCCGCCAAACGGCCCGACCGGGTGGCTTCGGTGACGTCGGTGGCCGGGCCCAATCATGGCTCTGAACTGGCCGATCACCTGGAACGCACGGCGCCTGGCGATTCACCTCAGGGGCGTATTCTCAAGGCCGTGCTGCATGGCCTGGCGGTGCTGCTGGTAGGGCTCGAAACCGGTTGGCGGCGTGACCGCTTGCCCATCGATGTGCACGCCTCGCACCAGTCGCTGACCAGCGCCGGGGTGGCGCTGTTCAACCAGGCGTATCCACAGGGCCTGCCCGACACCTGGGGCGGTGAAGGGCCGGCCGAGGTCAATGGCGTGCGCTACTACTCCTGGTCGGGCACCTTGCAGCCCGGCCTTACCGACCAGGGGCGCAACCGTTTTGACGGCAGCAACCGCTTTTGCCGCCTGTTCGCCCGCAGTTTCGTCAAGGAAAAAGGCCATTGTGATGGCATGGTCGGGCGCTTCAGCTCACACCTGGGGCAGGTGATCGGTGATGACTATCCGCTCGACCACCTGGACATCGTCAACCAGTCGCTGGGGGCGGTGGGCAAGGGCGCGGAACCGGTGCGGCTGTTCACCGAGCACGCGGCCCGGCTCAAGGCTGCGGGGTTGTAAGGCGGCGCACGGGTGTGGTCCAGCGTTCGGCAAGAATCACCCCGACCAGGGTCAGCACGCCGCCGACCAGGTGGTAGCTGGCCAGTTGTTCCTCCAGCACCACGGCGGCGATCAAGGCGGTTGCCAGTGGCAGCAGGTTGAAGAACAGTGTGGTGCGGCTTGGCCCCAGGCGATGCACGGCTTGCATCCATACCAGCGGTGCGATCATCGAGGCCAGCACGCAAGCGTACAGCACCAGGCCGATGTTGCGAGCGTTCAGCCCGGTCTTCTGCGACAGCAGGAACAGCGGCAGCAACACAACGATGGCCACCAGCACCTGCAAGTACAACAACTGCAAGGGCGGCAGGCGCAGCTGCCATTTCTTCAGCAGGAAGCTGTACAGCGCGTAGGCCAGGGTGGCCACCAGCATCAGCAGGTCGCCGCTGTTCAGGCCCTGCTCCAGCAAGGCACCTGGTTGGCCCGCACTGACCACTTCCAGCACGCCGAAGAACGACACCACCGCGCCGGCCAAAGCACCGTAGCTCAGGCGCTGACCGAGCCAGGCGATGGACAGGGCCAGCGACATCAACGGCATCAGCGAGAGGATGATGCCCATGTTGGTGGCGCTGGTGATGCTGGCGGCGAAGTACGCCAGGCTCTGGTACAGGGCCATGCCCAGCACGCCGAGGACGAACACCTTGCCCAGGTGCGGGCGGATGGCGGCGCGGTTGCGCCACACGGCGGGCAGCAGAAACGGGGTGAACAGCAGGCCAGCCAGCAGCCAGCGGTAGAAACCGATCTCGGCGGGGTGGATGGCACCGGCGGACAGCTTGGTGACCACGGTGTTGCCAGCCCAGATGAGGATGGCGAGGAGGGGGAAGGTGTAGTTCATATCGCGGTTACTCGGTTTGGCCAGGTTGGGGCTGCCTTGCAGCCCTTCGCGGGTAAGCCCACTCCCACAGATACAGGGGCAGCGCTCTAGCTGTGGGAGCGGGCTTGCCCGCGAAGGCCTGCGCAGCAGGCCCCGATAGCCCGGTATTATCCGCTGTCTGTTCACAAGCCTATACTTGTATCCAGACAACCCGCCCTTTGAAGCAGACAGCATGCCGCGCAAATACCTTGTCATCCCAGGTTTCGACCAACTCCCGGCGCCGGTGTACTTTCGCCACGACGAATTCGGCGCTCGCACCCACAGCGCCCCCCACTGCCACGCCTGGGGCCAGCTGAACTACGCCGCCCACGGCGTCATGCACCTGGACGTCGAAGGCCAGCGTTTCCTTTCGCCGCCGCACTATGCCGTGTGGGTGCCGCCGGGCACCGAACATGGCTGTTACAACCCACAGGCCATCGTCTATCGCTCGGTCTACCTGGACCGCAGCCTGTGCGCCGACCTGCCGCAACAGCCGTGCAGCCTGGTCATCAGCGATATCCTCAAGGCCATCCTCGGCGACTTCGCTCGGCGTGAGCTGAGCGTGGCGCAGGACGAGCGCGACCAGCGCCTGGTGCAGGTGCTGCTCGACCAGTTGCTGCTGGCGCCGACCCAGACCTGCTACCTGCCCTTCGCCCGCAGCGAGGGCCTGGGCCAGGTGCTCGACGGTTTGAGCCACGCCCCGGGTGACAATCGCCCGCTGGCCGACTGGGCGGCGCAGGTGCATGTCAGCGAACGGACCCTGGCCCGTCAGTTCATCCGCGAACTGGGCATCAGTTTTGGCGAGTGGCGCCTGCGCCTGCGCTTTCTGCGGGCTATCGAGGCGCTGGAAGCGGGCTTGCCTATCCAGGCCATTGCCTTCGACCTCGGCTACAGCAGCGCCTCGGCATTCATTGCCATGTTCCAGCGCCAGGCCCACTGCACCCCGGAGCAGTACCGGCGTCAGGCGCGGGCTGGGGTGTAAGCATTTTTGTCTACACTCAGTTGCACCACCGTGCATTGGGCGCGGAGACCAGGAGACCACTCCATGAAGCTGTTGCAAATGCCATTGCTGGTATTGGCTGTGTTGTTCAGCGCGCAGGGATTCGCCGCCACCGCGCAACAGGAAAAGATGACCACGTGCAATGCCGACGCCACCGCCAAGGCGCTCAAGGGCGATGAGCGCAAGGCGTTCATGAGCAACTGCCTGAAGAAGAGCGTGCCTGCCACCCAGCAGGAAAAGATGAAGACCTGCAACGCCGATGCCAGCACCAAAGCACTCAAGGGTGACGAACGCAAGGCGTTCATGAGCGACTGCCTTAAGAAGAAATGACCTGCGCCTATGCCTGTAGGACGAAGGCTGGCAGACTGCGGGTCTTTTCCGTTGTCTGCCCCTGAGGCTGTATGACTTTCACCCCCCGCCAGGTCACCTTGGCCAGTTGGATCATCGTGTTTGCCGGCCTGTTGCTGGCGCTGCCCCTGAAGCTGCTGCCGAGCCTGCTTGCCGGTTTGCTGGTGTTCGAACTGGTCAACATGCTCACGCCGCGGTTGCAGCCACTGATCGCCGGGCAACGCGCCCGCTGGCTGGCCGTGGCCCTGCTCGGCACCTTGGTGGTCAGTACCCTGACCCTGCTGATCGCTGGCGCGTTCAGCTTCCTGCTGCACGAGGCGGAGAACCCCGGGGCTTCGCTGGACAAGTTCATGGCCCTGGTCGAGCGGGCCCGTGGGCAGTTGCCGCCGTTCATCGAAGGCTACCTGCCGGCCAGTGCCGCCGAGTTCAAAGTGGCCATCGGCGACTGGCTCAAGAGCCACCTGGGCGAGCTGCAACTGGTGGGCAAGGGCATGGCGCACATGTTCGTCACCTTGCTGATCGGCATGATCCTCGGGGCCATCGTTGCCCTGCAGCGTATCCCTGACATTTCTCGGCGCAAGCCGTTGGCGGCAGCCTTGTTCGAACGCCTGAGCCTGCTGGTGCAGGCGTTTCGCAACATTGTCTTCGCGCAGATCAAGATCTCGCTGCTCAACACCACCTTCACGGGTATTTTCCTGGCCGTGGTGCTGCCGATGTTTGGTGTGCACCTGCCGCTGACCAAGACGCTGATCGTGCTGACCTTCCTGCTCGGCCTGCTGCCGGTGATCGGCAACCTGATGTCCAACACCCTGATCACCATTGTCGGGCTGTCATTGTCGATCTGGGTGGCGATGGCGGCGTTGGGGTATCTGATCGTTATCCACAAAGTCGAGTACTTCCTCAACGCGCGGATCGTGGGCGGGCAGATCAGTGCCAAGTCGTGGGAGCTGCTGCTGGCGATGCTGGTGTTCGAGGCGGCATTCGGCTTGCCGGGGGTGGTGGCGGGGCCGATCTACTATGCCTACCTGAAGAGTGAGCTTAAGCGGGTGGAGCTGGTCTAACCTGAATGGGCCTCTTCGGGGCAAGCCCGCTTCCACAGGTACACCACAGTGTTCAAGTACAGTGGAGTACCAGTGGGAGCGGGTTTGCCCCGCGAAGAGGCCCACTCAGGCGGTAGAGAAAACCTCAGGCTGTCCCGTACCGCTTGCGCGCCTCGATCGCCAACCCGCTACCAATGCTGCCGAAGATATTGCCTTCCACATGCCGCGCATTAGGCAGCATCGCCGCCACGCTGTTACGCAGCGCCGGAATCCCGCTCGAACCGCCGGTAAAGAACACCGTATCCACCTGCTCTTCGCTCACCCCGGCCTTGTTCAGCAGCTCGCTGACGCTGCCGCGCACGCGCTCCAGCAGGCCATTGATGGCGTCTTCGAACACCGCGCGGGTCAGCTGTGCCGTCAGCTCAGGCTCTACCCGGCGCAGGTCGATGTGGCGGCTGTCGTGCTCGGTCAGCTCGATCTTGCTGGCTTCCACTTCCATCGCCAACCAGTGGCCAGCACGTTGCTCAATCAGCTGGAACAGGCGGTCGATACCCAGGGTGTCCTCGATGTCATAGCGCATGTTGCCCAAGGCCAGCTGCGACTTTTGCGAATACAGGGCGTTGATGGTGTGCCAGGTGGCCAGGTTCAGGTGGTAGCTGGTCGGCATCAACGCGCCGCTCTTCATCCGGCTGCCATAGCCGAACAGCGGCATCACGCCCTGTAGGCTCAGCTGCTTGTCGAAATCGGTACCGCCAATGTGCACACCGCCGGTGGCGAGGATATCGCTTTGGCGTTCGGCCACCAGGTGGCGCTCGGGCGACAGGCGGATCAGGGTAAAGTCGGAGGTACCGCCGCCGATATCGACGATCAGTACCAGCTCTTCACGGCTGATGCTCGACTCGTAGTCGAAGGCTGCGGCAATCGGTTCGTACTGGAACGACACGTCCTTGAAACCGATCTTGCGCGCCACGTCGGCCAGGGTGTCCTCGGCTTCCTGGTCGGCGGCCGGGTCTTCATCGACAAAAAACACCGGGCGACCCAGCACGACTTGCTCGAAGCTGCGCTCGGCGGCAGTTTCGGCGCGCTTTTTCAGCTCGCCGATAAACATGCCCAGCAGGTCCTTGAACGGCAGGGCGCTGCCCAGCACGCTGGTGTCGTGCTTGATCAGCTTGGAACCGAGCAGGCTCTTGAGCGAGCGCATCAGGCGGCCTTCGTAGCCTTCCAGGTACTCGTGCAACGCCAGGCGGCCATACACCGGGCGACGCTCCTCGATGTTGAAGAAGACCACCGAAGGCAGGGTGATCTTGCCGTCTTCCAGGGCAATCAGCGACTCGACACCGGGGCGGTGCCAGCCGACCGTGGAGTTGGAGGTGCCAAAGTCGATGCCAAGGGCGCGGGCCGGGGATACGTCAGACATGGGAAAAAAACTTCCGGAGGCAAAACGGCCGCGCAGTTTATGCCAGTTGGCAACAGAATCAAGACCAGTCGTCTGCCATGCAGCAATCCCAAGCGGGCCTTGAAAGGCTATGCTTGACCCCTATCTTCAGTTGCAACACGCAAATTCACATTGGTGATCCATAAATGGACTTCAAAGACTATTACAAGATACTCGGCGTAGAGCCCACGGCGGATGACAAGGCCATCAAGGCCGCGTACCGCAAGCTGGCACGCAAGTATCACCCCGATGTCAGCAAGGAGCGCGACGCCGAGGACAAATTCAAAGAGGCCAACGAGGCCTACGAAGTGCTGGGCGACGCGCAGAAACGTGCCGAATTCGACGAGATCCGCAAGTACGGCGGCCAGCATGGCCGGCCGTTCCAGGCACCGCCAGGCTGGGAAAACCGGGGCGGTGGTGCGGGCGGTGGTTTCGAAGGCGGCGACTTCTCCGACTTCTTCAGCTCGATTTTTGGCGCACGAGGGGGCAGCCCGTTTGGCGGCGCCCGGCAACAGCGCAGCGCAGGCAGGCGAGGGCAGGACGTGGAGCTGGAACTGGCGGTTTTCCTTGAGGAAACCCTGAGCAAGGAATCCAAGCAGATCAGCTTCCAAGTGCCGCAAACCAATGCCGCCGGGCAGCGCACCGGGTTCACCACCAAGACCCTGAACGTCAAGATCCCCGCCGGGGTGACCGACGGCGAGCGCATCCGCCTCAAGGGCCAGGGTGCACCAGGCAGTGGCGGCGGGGCCAATGGCGACCTGTTCCTGACCATTCGCATGGCACCGCATCCGCTGTTCGATGTCGAAGGTCATGACTTGATCATCACGGTGCCATTGGCACCGTGGGAGGCTGCGCTGGGCGCCAAGGTGGCGGTGCCGACCTTGGACGGCAAGATCAACCTGACCATCCGCCCCGACAGCCAGAGCGGCCAGCGCCTGCGTGTGCCGGGCAAGGGCCTGGCCAACAAGCACGGCGAGCGTGGCAACCTCTATGCGCAGCTCAAAGTGGTCATGCCGACTGCATCCGACGCGTCTACCCGTGAACTGTGGGCCAAGCTTTCCGAGACGGCCGCGTTCAACCCGAGGGCACAATGGAGTAAGTGATCATGAGCAGCACCCTGATCGTTCAACTGGACATGCGCACCCTTTGCCAGGAGGCCGACATCACGGCCGACTACGTGGTCGAGATCGTCGAGCACGGTATTGTTGAACCGAAAGGGCGAACGCCGGAGGACTGGCTGTTCGATGATCAGGCGCCGCTGCTGGCCAAGCGGGCGGCGAAGCTGCACCAGGAGCTGGAGCTGGAGTGGGAAGGCGTGGCGCTGGCGCTGGAGCTGTTGCAGGAAGTGCAGCAGTTGCGCAGTGAGAACAGCATGCTGAGGCAGCGGCTGGGGCGGTTTACCCAGATGTAGATGTGTTTGCCTGTCAGGGCCTCTTCGCGGGGCAAGCCCGCTCCCACAGTAACTCCACTCACTCTGAATGCAGTGGGGTACCTGTGGGAGATGCTCAAGCAGCGGCTGGGGCGGTTTACACAGATGTAGATGTGTTTGCCTGTCAGGGCCTCTTCGCGGGGCAAGCCCGCTCCCACAGTTACTCCACTCAATCTGAATGCAGTGGGGTACCTGTGGGAGCGGGCTTGCCCCGCGAAGAGGCCGGTGCAGGCAGCATAAAGCTTAAGCGGGCTCAGCCCCTGGATTCAGCACCAACTGCATGAAGGTCAAATCCAGCCACCGCCCAAACTTCACCCCCACCTGCGGCATCTGCCCGGTCACCACGAACCCCAGCCGTTCGTGCAGGCGTACCGACGCCGCATTGCCACTTTCGATCGCCGCCACCATCACATGCTTGCCACAGCCCCGCGCGCGCTCGATCAATGCGACCATCAACTGCGGCCCCAGGCCTTTGCCGCGCTGGTCGCCACGAATGTACACCGAGTGCTCCACGGTGTTGCGAAACCCTTCGAACGGCCGCCAGTCGCCGAACGATGCATAGCCCAGCACGCCCGTCTCATCTACCGCCACCAGAATCGGGTAGCCCTGCTGTGCGCGGGCCTCGAACCAGGCCTGGCGGTTGGCCAGGTCCACCGGGGTTTCGTTCCAGATCGCCGTGGTGTTACGCACGGCGTCGTTGTAGATGTCGAGGATGCCCTGCACGTCGGCGGGCAAGGCGTCGCGAATTTCCTGGCTCATTGCAGCGTCTCACAAGGTCGATGGGCGCAGATTAAATGGTTACCAGCCCGCGTACACCTTCTGCCTGCATGTTTTCCCCGCGCCCGCGCTGGATGATCTCGCCACGGGCCATTACCAGATACTGGTCGGCCAGTGCTTCGGCGAAATCGTAGAACTGCTCCACCAGCAAGATGGCCATGTCGCCACGTTCGGCGAGGCGCCGGATGACCGCGCCGATTTCCTTGATCACCGAGGGCTGTATGCCTTCGGTGGGCTCGTCGAGGATCAACAGGCGTGGCCGGCTGGCCAGCGCTCGGCCAATGGCCAGCTGTTGCTGCTGGCCGCCGGATAAGTCGCCGCCCCGGCGCTGTTTCATTTGTTCGAGTACCGGGAACAATTCGTAGATGAAGGCGGGCACTTCACGGGCCTCGCGGGCGGGGAAGCGCGACAGGCCCATCAGCAGGTTTTCCTCGACGGTCAGGCGCGGGAAGATCTCGCGGCCCTGGGGCACATAGGCAATGCCGGCCTGGACCCGTTGCTGGGGCTTGAGCGTGGTGATCGGCTTGCCTTCCCATTCGACGCTGCCTTCGCGGGCGGCGACCAGGCCCATCAGGCAGCGCAGCAGGGTGGTCTTGCCCACGCCGTTGCGGCCCAGCAGGCAGGTGACTTCGCCGACCTTGGCCTCGAAGGACAGGCCGCGCAGGATGTGGCTGCCGCCGTAGTATTGGTGCAGGGTGTCGATTTTCAGCATGTCATGTCCCTGTTTTTTACTCTGGCTGCACCGGCCCTTTCGCGGGGCAAGCCCGCTCCCACAGGTACACCACAGTACCCAAATCCAGTGGTGTACCTGTGGGAGCGGGCTTGCCCGCGAAAGGGGCGGAACAGGCTGCGAAGATCATCGGCCCAGATACACCTCGACCACGCGTTCATCCGCCTGCACCTGCTCCAGCGAGCCCTCCGCCAGCACGCTGCCCTGGTGCAGCACTGTCACATGGTCAGCAATGCTGCCGACAAACCCCATGTCATGCTCCACCACCATCAGCGAATGCTTGCCGGCCAGGCCCTTGAACAGTTCAGCGGTGAATTCGGTCTCGGCATCGGTCATGCCGGCCACCGGCTCGTCGAGCAGCAACAGTTGCGGCTCCTGCACCAGCAACATGCCGATCTCCAGGAACTGCTTCTGGCCGTGGGACAGCAGCCCAGCCTGGCGCTGCGCCAGAGGCTGCAAGCGCAGGGTGGCGAGCACCGCGTCAATGCGCTGCTGCTGCTCACCACTCAAACGCGCGGCCAGGCTGGCCCACACCGACTTGTCGGCCTTCAGCGCCAGCTCCAAGTTCTCGAACACCGTCAGCGCTTCGAACACCGTCGGTTTCTGGAACTTGCGGCCGATACCGGCCTGGGCGATGTGGTATTCGCTCATGCGGGTGAGGTCGAGGGTGTCGCCAAAGAATGCGCTGCCGGTGTCGGGGCGGGTCTTGCCGGTGATCACGTCCATCATGGTGGTCTTGCCCGCGCCGTTGGGGCCGATGATGCAGCGCAACTCGCCTACGCCGATGTACAGGTTGAGCGCGTTAAGGGCCTTGAAGCCATCGAAGCTGACGCTGATGCCTTCCAGGCTCAGCACCGTGCCGTGGCGGGTGTCCAGGCCCGCTGTGCGGCGGCTGCCCAGGCCGATGGCGTCACGGCCGCTGCCGAGGTTGTCGAACACCGGTTCAAGCATGAACTCCGGGTGCACAGGGGGCACGCCTCTCATGGCTGGCTCCTTTTCTTCAGCAGGCCGACCACGCCCTTGGGCAGGTACAGGGTGACGAGAATGAACAGCGCACCGAGGAAAAACAGCCAAAACTCGGGGAACGCCACGGTGAACCAGCTCTTCATGCCATTGACCAGGCCGGCGCCGAGCAGCGGGCCGATCAACGTGCCACGCCCGCCCAGGGCGACCCACACCGCGGCTTCGATGGAGTTGGTCGGCGACATTTCGCTGGGGTTGATGATGCCCACCTGAGGCACGTACAGCGCGCCGGCCAGGCCACACAGCACGGCGCTGAGCACCCACACCAGCAGTTTGAAACCGCGCGGGTCATAGCCGCAGAACATCAGGCGGTTCTCGGCGTCACGCACGGCGGTGAGCAAGCGGCCGAATTTGCTTTGGGTCAGGCGCCAGCACAGGTACAGGCTGGCCAGCAGCAGGCCGACGGTGAGCAGAAACAGCACCGCGCGCGTGCCTTGCGCGGCAATGTCGAAGCCGAGAATGGTGCGAAAACTGGTGAAGCCGTTGTTGCCGCCAAACCCCGTTTCGTTGCGAAAGAACAGCAGCATGCCGGCGAAGGTCAGGGCCTGGGTCATGATCGAGAAGTACACGCCCTTGATCCGCGAGCGGAAGGCGAAAAAGCCGAATACCAGTGCCAGCAAGCCCGGCGCCAGCACCACCAGGCACATGGCCCAAGCAAAGTGCTGGGTGCCGGCCCAGTACCAGGGCAGTTCGGTCCACGACAGGAAGGTCATGAAGCCCGGCAGCCCGTCCCCAGCGGCCTGGCGCATCAGATACATGCCCATGGCGTAGCCGCCGAGGGCAAAGAACAGACCGTGGCCCAGCGACAGCAGCCCGGCATAGCCCCAGACCAGGTCCAGGGCCAGCGCGACGATGGCGTAGCAGAGGATCTTGCCGACCAGGGTCAGGGTGTAGGCCGAGACTTGCAGCGTGTGGTCCGCCGGCAGCAGCGACAGTAACGGCAGCGCCAGCAACAGCAGGACGACGACGGCGCCGATGGCCAGCGACAGGCGCGGCCCGGCTTTTTGCGAAGCGGTGACAAGCAGTGGCTGGTTCATCAGTCGATTACCCGTCCCTTGAGGGCGAACAGGCCTTGCGGGCGCTTCTGGATGAACAGAATGATCAACGCAAGGATGAGGATCTTGCCAAGCACCGCACCGATCTGCGGCTCCAGCAGCTTGTTGGCTATCCCTAAGCCGAAGGCGGCCCAGAGGCTGCCGGCCAGTTGCCCGACACCGCCGAGCACCACCACCAGGAACGAGTCGATGATGTAGCTCTGGCCCAGGTCCGGGCCAACGTTGCCGACTTGGCTCAGGGCCACACCACCGAGCCCGGCGATGCCCGAACCCAGGCCGAAGGCGAGCATGTCGACGCGCCCGGTGGACACGCCACAGCAGGCGGCCATGTTGCGGTTCTGGGTCACTGCGCGCACGTTCAGGCCAAGCCGCGTGCGGTTGAGCAGCAGCCAAGTGAGCAACACCACGGCGAGGGCGAAGCCGATGATCACCAGGCGGTTGTACGGCAGCACCAGATTGGGCAGCAGTTGAACACCCCCGGACAACCACGCCGGGTTGCTGACTTCGACGTTCTGCGCGCCGAACAGCAGGCGGATGGCCTGGATCAGGATCAGGCTGATTCCCCAGGTCGCCAACAGGGTTTCCAGTGGGCGGCCGTAAAGGTGACGGATCACTGTGCGTTCCAGCGCCATGCCGACCCCGGCGCTGACGGCGAAGGCTACGGGCAGGGCAATCAGCGGGTAGAACTCGATCGCGCCGGGGGCGTAACGCTGCAGCAGCACCTGGACCATGTAGGTGCTGTAGGCGCCGAGCATGAGCATCTCGCCATGGGCCATGTTGATCACCCCGAGCAGGCCGAAGGTGATCGCCAGGCCTAAGGCCGCCAGCAGCAGGATCGAGCCCAGCGACAGGCCGCTGAAGGCCTGGCCGAGCAGTTCGCCGACCATGAGTTTGCGTTTGACCTGGGCCAGGCTGGTTTCAGCGGCGGTGCGCACGGCTGCGTCGGTTTCCGCGTCGGGTTGCAGCAGGGCCTCCAGACGCGTGCGGGCGACCGGGTCGCCGGTCTCGCCCAGCAGGCGCACGGCGGCCAGACGTACAGCAGGCTCGCTGGCGCCCAGTTGCAGGTTGGCCAAGGCCAGGCCGAGGGCGGCGTGTACCGCTGCGTCCGGTTCGTTGGCAAAGCGGCGGTCGAGGAAGGCCATCTGTGCAGGCTGCGCGCTCTTTTGCAGTTGCTGGGCGGCGGCCAGGCGTGTGTCGTGGTTGTCGCTGAGCAGTTGGTGGCTGGCCAGCGCGTTGTCGATCAGGCCGCGCAGGCGGTTATTCAGACGCACCTTGCGGGTGTCGCCTTCGGCGATGCGGCCCTGGCGCAGGTTGTCCAGCAGCGGTAGGCGCGCGGCATCGGGTTGCGCCGCCCAGCCTTCGAGCAAACGGGCTTGCTCGGCGGGCTTGGCGGTGAGGAAGAATTCGCCCTCGCTGGCCTGGGTTGCCAGGGGTATGAGCAGGAGCAGGGTGAGCAGGAGTCTGAGCATGCGAGTAATCCTGGAAATCGGCGGTGGATTCTTCGCGGGACAAGCCCGCTCCCACAGTGGACCTGTGTAAAGCAATCCCTGTGGGAGCGGGCTTGCCCGCGAATGGGCCGCAGCGCGGCCCCCGTGCTCTCAGTTACCTTTCACTGCATAGTCCGGGCGTTTGTCGTTACCCGGAATGAACGGGCTCCAAGGCTGTGCGCGCAATGGCTGCTCGGTTTCCCAGACCACGCTGAACTGCCCGTCATCCTGGATCTCGCCGATCATCACCGGCTTGTGCAGGTGGTGGTTGGTCTTGTCCATGGTCAGGGTGAAACCGGACGGGGCTTGGAAGCTCTGGCCAGCCAACGCCTCGCGCACCTTGTCGATATCGGTGGACTGGGCTTTCTCGGCCGCCTGCGCCCACATGTGGATGCCCACGTAGGTGGCCTCCATCGGGTCGTTGGTCACGGCTTTGTCAGCGCCGGGCAGGTTCTTGGCTTTGGCGTAAGCCTTCCAGTCGGCGACGAACTTCTGGTTGACCGGGTTATCCACCGACTCGAAGTAGTTCCACGCCGCCAGGTGGCCCACCAGCGGCTTGGTGTCGATGCCGCGCAGCTCTTCTTCGCCTACCGAGAACGCCACCACCGGCACGTCGGTGGCCTTCAGGCCCTGGTTGGCCAGCTCCTTGTAGAATGGCACGTTGGAGTCGCCGTTGACGGTGGAGATGACTGCCGTTTTGCCGCCGGCGGAGAACTTCTTGATGTTGGCGACGATGGTCTGGTAGTCGCTGTGGCCGAATGGCGTGTAGACCTCTTCGATGTCCTTGTCGGCTACGCCCTTGCTGTGCAAGAAGGCGCGCAGGATCTTGTTGGTGGTGCGCGGGTAGACGTAGTCGGTGCCCAGCAGGAAGAAACGCTTGGCGCTGCCGCCGTCTTCGCTCATCAGGTATTCCACGGCAGGGATGGCCTGCTGATTAGGCGCGGCGCCGGTGTAGAAAACGTTCGGCGACATCTCTTCGCCTTCGTATTGCACCGGGTAGAACAGCAGGCCGTTGAGCTCTTCGAACACCGGCAGCACTGACTTGCGCGACACCGAGGTCCAGCAGCCAAATACCACCGCCACCTTGTCCTGGGTCAGCAGCTGGCGGCTCTTCTCAGCGAACAGCGGCCAGTTGGACGCCGGGTCGACAACCACCGCTTCGAGCATCTTGCCGTTCACCCCACCCTTGGCGTTGATCTGCTCGATGGTCATCAGCGCCATGTCCTTGAGCGACGTTTCGGAAATGGCCATGGTCCCCGACAGCGAATGCAGGATGCCGACCTTGATGGTCTCGGCGGCCTGAATGCTCCAGCTAAGGCCCATCGCCGCAATCGATGCGCTGAGGGTAAAGGCCTTGATCAGACTGCGACGCTTCATGTGCTCTCTCCGCTGAGTTTTTATCGTGTTGGCCAAGCGGGAGGGGCGTTGCAAGGGGTGTGCCGAGTGGCAGAAGGTGCGAAATAGAGAGGCTGTGCGAGGAAATAGGGCGTGGAGAAGGCCCAGGATGGTGCCTGAATGATTCGCGTGCACAGCATTGGGGCCGCGCGGCGGCCCCAGTGTTATCAGCCGTTACGCACCGCCGTGCGTGGATGGCGCTTGCTGCGCACACCCTGGTAGGTCACTGCCAGCAGCACGAACCAGATCGGCGTAACCAGCAAGGCCGAGCGGGTGTCCGCCTCCAGGCTCAGCAGCACCAGAATGCCGGCAAAGAACGCCAGGCACACGTAGCACATGAAGCGCCCGCCGGGCATTTTGTACTTCGACGCTTGGTGCAGTGCAGCACGGCGTTTGCGGTAGCTGAGGTACGACAGCAGGATCAGCGTCCAGACGAACATGAACAGCACCGCCGACACCGTGGTGATCAGGGTAAACGCCTCGACCACGTCGGGAATCAGGTAGATCAGCACCGCGCCCAGCAACAGGCAAGTGCAGGAGAAGTACAGGCCGTTGGCCGGTACCGCGCGGCTCGACAGTTTTTCCAGTGCCTTGGGCGCGTCACCTTCCTGGGCCAGGCCATAGAGCATGCGGCTGGTGGAGAACACGCCACTGTTGGCCGACGAGGCTGCCGAGGTCAGTACCACGAAGTTGATGATGCTGGCCGCTGCTGGCAGGCCGGCCAGCACGAACAGCTCGACGAACGGGCTCTTGCCCGGTACCACGTCGCGCCATGGGGTCACGGCCATGATCGCGATCAGCGCCAGCACGTAGAACATGATGATACGGATCGGGATCGAGTTGATCGCCCGTGGCAGCGTGCGCTCGGGGTTCTTCGCTTCGGCGGCGGTGGTGCCGACCAGTTCGATACCGACAAAGGCGAACACGGCAATCTGGAAACCGGCGAAGAAGCCCATCAGGCCGTTGGGGAACATGCCGCCGTCATTCCATAGGTTGGCCAGTTGCGCGGTGCGCCCGCTCGGCGATTCGAAGCCGGTGATGACCATGTACAGGCCGGTGGCGACCAGGCCGAGGATGGCGATGATCTTGATCAGGGCGAACCAGAACTCCATCTCACCGAACATTTTCACGGTCACCAGGTTCAGTGACAAAAGCACTGCCACGCAGGTTAGCGCGGGTATCCACTGCGGCAGGTCCGGGAACCAGAATTGCGTGTAGGCGGCGATCGCGACCACGTCGGCGATACCGGTGACTACCCAGCAGAACCAGTAGGTCCAGCCAGTGAAGTAGCCGGCCCAGGGGCCGAGCAGGTCTGCCGAGAAGTCGATGAACGACTTGTAGTTGAGGTTCGACAGCAGCAGTTCGCCCATGGCGCGCATGACGAAGAACAGCATGAAGCCGATGATCATGTAGACGAAGATGATCGATGGGCCGGCGAGGCTGATGGTCTTGCCCGAGCCCATGAACAGGCCGGTGCCGATGGCGCCGCCGATGGCGATGAGCTGAATGTGGCGGTTGGTCAGGTTGCGCTGCAGATGCTGCTCTTCAGCGGGCGGGGAAGAGGTCCGGGTCATTGGCTGCATTCCATTGAGGGTCAGTCTTTTTTTGTGAAAGCCAAGTAGGCTAACACGGGCGTCCCAATTCGGGGCGCGACAGATCGACACGACCTTTGCGGTGCAGCGCCTGGCCTCTTCGCGGGGCAAGCCCGCTCCCACAGCAACGCGAGACCTGTGGGAGCGGGCTTGCCCCGCGAAGAGGCCGGTATGCTCAATACTGCAATCAGGCGCTGGCCATCACCCTACGCCGCACCACCAAGCTGTCCACCCCCCACATCACCACCATCGATACCCCCACCAGCGGGAACATCACCCCCAGCGCCACCATCACCCCAACAGCCGTTTTCCAGCGCGGCAAGTCATGACGCAGCGGCGGCACACCCAGCCCGCCCGCGGGCCGGCGTTTCCACCACATCACCAGGCCACTGACCGAACCCAGCAGGATCATCAGACACACCAGCAGAATGATGATCTGGTTAAACGCCCCGAACATCTTGCCTTCGTGCAGCATCACGCCCAGTTCGGTAGCCCGTGCAACCGGGCTGTAATCCTGCCAGCGCACGTCGGCCAGTACCTTGCCGGTGTACTGATCGACATGCAGGGTGGCGTCGTTACGCGGGTCGTCAGCGAATACCGCGACAGTGAACACGCCGTCTGCCGTCGTCGGCAAGGTGATGCTGTAGCCCGGCGCCACCTGGCGCGCAGTGGCAATGTCCTCGACCTGTTGCACGCTCACCTGCGGCGCCGCCGGGGCGTTCGACATCATGTGATGCCCGGCATGTTCGGCATGTGCGCCGGACTGCGGCATGGGGGTGTTCTCCACCGCCCAAGGCACGGTCTGACGATGGGCGCTGTTGAGCTCCCGGGCCTGCTGGTCGGATTTGGGCACGTCGTTCCACATCGCTGCCGGGAAGCGGTTCCACAAATCGGCATACTGCTTGCCCCACATGCCCGTCCAGGTCATGCCACTGAGCAGCATCAACAGCAGCAGGGCCGAGCCCCAGAACCCCGTCACCGCATGCAGGTCACGCCACAGCAGCCGACCGCGCGCGGAAAAACGCGGCCACAGCACGCCAGCGCTGCTGCGCCCGCGTGGCCACCAGAGATACAAGCCGGACACCACCAGCACGATGCCCCAGCCCGCGGCCAGCTCCACCAGGCGATCGCCCACCGTGCCAACCATCAATTCGCCATGCAGGGCGCGGGCAACCGCCTGCAAGTTCTGTTTGCCATCCTGCTCACCGAGCAGCTTGCCGCTGTAGGGGTCGACGAACACGTTCAGTTCGCGCCCGCCGTCATGCACCACGAACTGCGCGCTGCGCTCGGCATTGAGGGGCGGCAGGTATTGGCCGACATGGCCTTGCGGATACGCCTGGCGTACCTCGGCGAGCAGGGTGTCTGCGGCCTGTCGGTGGTGGCCGGCTTCGACCACCATCAAGTCGCGGTACAGCAGCGGGTCGAGCTGCGGCTTGAACAAGTAGATGATCCCGGTGATCGCCAGCAGGATCATGAACGGGGCGACGAACAGCCCCGCGTAAAAGTGCCAACGCCAGGCCAGGTTGTAGAAAGACACGCGTGTTCCGCTCATGGGAACCTCCTGTTTGACCAGGTGAGGGGCGCGACCGTAGCCGCGCCCATTGTTATTGTCAGAAGCTGAAATCGACCTTGGTCCAGAAGGTCCTGCCTGGCTCGTTCACCGGCTGTGGGTCTGTGGCCGGGTAGCCGAACCCGGCGTTCCCGGCCAGGTTCAAGTGCTCGGCGTAGGTTTTGTCGAACAGGTTGTCGACCCCTGCGCTGAGCTTGAGGTTGTTGTTCACCTTGTAGGCACCATTGAGCGAGAACACGCCGAAGCCTGCGCTCTTGTCGTAGTCCTTGCCGACTACGTTGCCCTGGTTTTCGGCGATGCGGTTTTGCGCGGCCACCAGCCGCCACAGCGCACCGACACTCCAGACGTCGCGGCTGTAGGTCAGGCCCAGACGGCTCTCCAGGGGTGGCATTTGCGGTAGCGCTTTGCCATCACTGCTGTTCTTGCCCCAAGCGTAGGCCAGGGTAGCGTCGGCCTTCCAGTTTTCGCTGAGCTTGTAAGCGGCACCCAGCTCGCCGCCCATGATGCGGGCGTCGATGTTCTGGGCCTGGGAGGTGCTCATGCCCATCATGCCGGTGCGGTAGTCGAACAGGATGTAGTCACGGATCTGCCCGACATAACCCGAGGCCCAGGCTTCCAGGCGCGCGTCGCGGTACTGGATGCCGAAGTCGAGCTGGGTGGTCTTCTCTGGCTTGATGCCGTCGAAGGCATTGGCCGCGCCGGCTGGCGCCAGCTTGGGCGAGAACAGCTCCCAGTAGTCGGGGAAGCGCTGGGCGTGGCCGAGGCCGATGTAGGTGGTGGCCGGGATCGCTGCCAGGTCGTGCTCGTAGCGGATGAAGCCGCTGGGCAGTGTATCGGCGCGGGTATCGCCTTCGGTGGCGACGCCTTGGCGAAAATCACGGGCCGAGGCACGGTCGAGGCGGGCGCCGGAGATCAGCCGGTCTTCGCCGCTGACGTACCAGGTCAGCTCGCTGAAGGCACCGTAGTTATGGAAGTCGGCATCTTTGGTCCACGCCTGGCCCTTGTGCGCATCGACGCCCATGCCACCGCGCTTGCGATGCTCGTTGGTCTGCGCATCGATGCCGCTGACCAGTTGCACGTCAGCCCAGCGCCAGGTCGCCTTGACCCTGGCGCCCATGGTGCGGCGGTCGACGTTGCTGACCATCGGCATGCCCATCATGCCGCTGCCGGAGGGCGTGCGCAGGCTGTAGTTGTCCATCACGTGGTCGGCGTAGTTGTAGTAGACCTGTGCCTCGACCTTGTCGAGCACCTCGCCGAGGTTGGACTTCTCGAAGCGCAGCCCCAGGCTCTCGCGCTTGAACTGCGAGCCGTCCATGCCGCGCCCGGCATAGCGTGCTTCGCCATCGCCCTTGCCGGCGGTGAGTTCCAGCAGGGTGTCCGGGTCGGGTGTCCAGCCGAGGGCTACATCGCCGTTCCATTTGTCCCAGCGCGACGGCACGGTGTCATCGTTGCCGTCGTGGTAGTCGTCCGAGCGCGACTGGTTGCCGACGAAGCGGGCATAGCCTTGGCTGTTGCCGGCGGCGGCGTCGAGTACCTTGTCGAAGCGGCCATTGGAGCCGGCCAAGAGGCTTGCGTTGACACGGCTGCCCAGGGTACCGAACTTTTCCGGCTCGCGTTCGAAGAGGATGGTCCCGGCGGAACCGCCAGGGCCCCAGATCACGCTTTGCGGGCCTTTGATCACGGTCAGGCGGTCGTAGGTTTCCGGCGAGATGTACGAGGTCGGTGCGTCCATGCGGTTAGGGCAGGCACCCAGCATGACGCCGCCATTGGTGAGGATGTTCAGGCGCGAACCGAACATGCCGCGCAACACCGGGTCGCCGTTGGTACCGCCGGAGCGGATAGCCGAGAAACCAGGGATGGTCTTGAGGTAATCGGCACCGTCGCTGGCAGGTACGGGTTGGCGTGGGTCTTTCGGGTTGGTGACCACGGTCAGCGGCGAGCTGGGCGCCACAGCGGTGATCACCGTCGGGCTCAGTTCGGGCGCGTCGTGCACGTGGCCTTCATGGCCAAGGTCGGTGGCCAGGGCCATGGGCGCAATCAGCGAACCGCACAAGGCGGCGATGGTCCCGCGCAGGGACAGGGCAAAAACAGGGGTGCAGCCAGACATAATGATTCCAGTCGATCAGTCATGGGTGTGCGCGAA
The DNA here is from genome assembly GCF_058745025.1 of Pseudomonas sp. E1MeOHC2. NCBI lineage: Bacteria > Pseudomonadati > Pseudomonadota > Gammaproteobacteria > Pseudomonadales > Pseudomonadaceae > Pseudomonas > Pseudomonas sp. E1MeOHC2. The sequence continues at coordinate 1,752,116 of NZ_CP196675.1, read as the reverse complement.
GCCTCCTGGCTCCGTGCGGACAATGTGGTTTCAGACGCTGATCGAGGAAGGCGGCGCGCGGCTGCGCGCGCCAGGGAATACAGCCTGCCGGGCATGCCCCTGGCGCGTGGGGGCAATCAGGTGGGTGGAGGGGGCTACGACGCCGGCACTGAGCGGGCTGAGGGTTTGTGGCAGTGCGGGGCAGTTGAACAGCAGGCTGCAGTAGCCGCACTTTTCCCACATCACATGCAGCTGGCCGTCGTCGCCATGGCCGTGATGTGAGTCTGCGCCATGCTCATGCTCGGTGGACATCGACATGTCCATCGGCATGCTCATGCCGGCGTGGTGATCCATCGGCATCGACTGGGAAATCAGCGGGCCGATGAAGATCATCCACATGGCGAACAGGCTCAGCCAGCCGCCACCGACGCGCCTGCGTTCAGGGCGGGTGGTACGGCTGGTGCTGTTGCGCGGCAGGCTCATGGCGAGTGCCTGTCAGCTAATGGTCAGTGCGCGTGTTCGTGGGCCTGGGGCTGGCCCGAGGGCGCCTCTTTCTGCACGGCGACTTCGACGGTGACGTCACCGGCTTTCTCGAAGTGCAGAGTCAAAGGGAAACGCTTGCCGTCGCTGAGCAGGCTGCGGTCCTTGGGCTGCATCAGCATCACGTGGTAGGCGCTGGGGGCGAAGGTCACGTCCTTGCCGGCGGGCACCACCACGTTGGGCACCTGTTGCATCTTCATGGTGCCGCTGGCTGTCATGGCGTGCTCGTGCAACTGGGCGTCATCGCTGATGGGGCTGTCGACACTCAGCAGGCGGTCATCGGCCTGGCCTTTGTTGTGCACGACGAAATACGCGGCGACGTTGGGGGCATTCGGTGGCAGTTGCAGCGACCAGGGGTGCGCGATGTGCAGGTCGCCCACGGTGTATTCGTGGGCTGTGGCGAAGGCGCTGGGCAGCAGCAGGGCGGCCACGACGAGAGCTTGCTTGAGCATGGTGAGTCTCCGATCTGTTCAGGTTCAGGCAGACAGCGTGAGTAACTCAGACCAGGGGAGAGGCACGGGGATTGAGCGCGGGCCATAACTGGCGCGGCGTGGGTTGGTAGTCGGCAAGCTGCGGCGAATGCCCCGCGGTCATTGTCGGCGGGTTGTGCAACTGCGGCGGGTAGCCCGGTAAAGCCAGCAGCGGCGCGGCACCGGAGCAGCACCAGCAGTTCATCATGCTGGCGCTGTCATCGCTTTGCGGGCCGAGGTCGATTTTGGCCAGGGCCTGGACGTCGACTTTGGCCTTGTTGGCCATGCTGGAACAGAAAGCCCCCCACAGCAACTGCTCGGCCGGGCCCTTGGGCGCGGCAGAGGACAGCGGCATGGCCAGCAGGTTGAACAGCACTGCTAGGCAGGCTATCCAGGCAATGTGCCGACGTGGGGGCATGGAGAGATCCGGTCAGGAATCGTGGCGGGTATTGTAAGGCGGAGTATAGGTAAAAAAGGCGGGGTGCGGTGAAGTGACGCAGTTGGTGGTGGTTTCTGGGGCTGCTCTGCAGCCCATTCGTGGGACAAGCCCGCTCCCACAGGCACAGCGCTGACCTCTGGAGTTGCGCAGTTCCTGTGGGAGCGGGCTTGTCCCGCGAATGGGCCGCAGAGCAGCCCCGACATTCTCAAGCCTTGTTGCGGCCCATCAAGCCGCGCACGGTCTCCTGCAGGTCCGCTGGCAACACCACGACTTTGGCATTGTCGCTGCTGGCCAGGTTCTCCATCGCCCCGATGTACCGTTCGCCCAGCAAGTACATGGCCGGCACGGTCTCGTTACCCACCGCCTCTTTTACCAGCGAGATCGCCCGCGCCGAAGCCTCGGCCAGGTTGATCTGCGCCTCGGCATCCAGCTTGGCCGATTGCAGGCGTGCTTCGGCTTCGAGGATCGCCGCCTGTTTGGCACCTTCGGCGCGGGTCACGTCGGCCTTACGCTCACGCTCTGCTGCCGCCTGGCGCTCCATGGCCAGTTGCATGTTCTCGGATGGCTTGATGTCCTGGATTTCCACCGAGCGCACGGTCACGCCCCAGTCTTCGGTCTGCTCGGACATCGCCTCGCGCAGGCGGGCCTTGATCTGCTCACGGCTGGACAAGGCTTCGTCCAGGTCCATGGCACCGACGATGGCACGCAGCGAAGTCATGGTCAGGCTGGTGACGGCGAAGGAGAAGTTCTGTACGCCGTAAGAGGCCTTCTGCGGGTCGACCACCTTGGCGAAGCACAGGGCATTGGCAACGATCACCGCGTTGTCCTTGGTGATGATTTCCTGCTGCTGCACATCGAGGATGATGTCTTTGGTGGGCAGGCGATAAGCGACCACGTCCACGTAGGGAATGACGATGTTCAGGCCGGGCTTGAGGGTGTTGTTGTAGCGGCCCAGGCGCTCGACGATCCATTCTTCGCCCTGAGGCACGATGCGCACCCCCTTGAACACGGTGATCAGGACGAACAGGGCGAGGGCGCCCACGACGATAAGGCTGGTCATGATACGAACTTCCTTTTTGTACGGATTCAGGCCCGGATGACGCGGGCGGTATTGCCTTCGATGGCGGTAAGGCGCACACGCTCGCCGGACGGGATGTCAGTGTCGGCGACGCAGGTCCATTCCTCATTGCCGAGGATCGGCTTCTGGAAACGCACGCGGCCTTTCTGAAACTCGGAAACGCTGGCGGTCAGCAGGCCGACTTCACCGATCACGCTGTCGGCTGTCCAGCGCACATCTGGCTTTTTGCGCCGAAACACCTTGAACCACAGCGCAGTGGTGGCTGAAGAAAGCAGCACCCACAGCAGCATCTGCATATCCAGTTGCAGGCTGGGCGCGGCGAGCGAGATGAGCGAAACCAGCACGGCACCGATGCCGAACCAGAGAATGAAGAACGTGGGCAGGACCAGTTCGAGCAGGGTCAGCGCGATACCGAAGACCAGCCAGATCCACCATTGCATGTCCATATGAATGAAGCCTTCCGGGGGAGAGGGCTGAAGTCTAAGGCAGAGGGGCCGCCATAGGCTATTCAAGCGGCATGTGAACCGTCTGAACTTCGTGTCAGAAAAGGGGAGTTGCCCAGCGCCTGCCGCAGCGTTAGCCGTTGGGGCTGAGTGCTGCAGTCAAATCAGCAGGTGAGCTGAATGTCCGATCGACTCCCAGAAGTTCCGGCCGGCGCAGAATCAACACCGGCACCCCTAGCTCCCGCGCCACGTCCAGCTTTGGCTCGGTCGCTACGCTGCCGCTGTTCTTGCTGATCAGCACATCGATCTTGCGGCGCGCGAACAACGCACGTTCGTCTTCAATGCGGAAGGGCCCGCGTGCGCCGATCACTTCGCAGCGTTCGTTACCGGGGCAGGCCTCCAGTGCGCGCAAGGTCCAGAACTGCTCCGGCGGGATCTCTGCCAGATGTTGCAACGGCTCACGCCCCAGCGTGAACAGCGGTCGCCGGAACGGCGCGAGTGCTTCGATCAGCCCCGCCCAGTCGTCCACTTCGCGCCAATCGTCACCCGGCTGTGCCTGCCAGGCGGGGCGGCGTAGCGCCCAGCAGGGAATACCTGCGCTACGCGAGGCAATGGCGGCGTTGCGGCTGATTTGCGCGGCATAGGGGTGGGTGGCGTCGATCAGCAGGGTGATGCCCGCCTCACGCAGGTACTGGGCGAGGCCTTCAGCACCGCCATAGCCGCCGACGCGCACCTGGCAGGTCAGGTCCTGCGGTACGCGGCCGATGCCGGCCAGGCTGTACACGTGCTGTGGGCCTAATTGACGGGCAATGGCCAGGGCCTCGGTCACACCACCCAGCAGCAGGATGCGCGCCGTCATTGCACACCTGCCTGCCCAACGATCCCGCCTTGGCGGTTGATGGCAAACACCTCGACTTGCACCTGCGCTGGGACCACGCTGCGGGCGAAGGCCAGCGCGTGTGCGCAAACGGCGTCGCCCAGGGCGATGCCAGCGGCATGCGCCAGCGCCAGGGCTTGCTGGCTGGTGTTGGCGGCGATGATCGCGGCCTGAAGGTTTGCGTCGGCGCCGATATCCGCCGCCCAGCCGGCCAGTTGTGGCAGGTCGATGCTCGAATGGCGGCTGTGCAGGTCCATGTGCCCGGCGGCAAGCTTGCTGATCTTGCCGAACCCCCCGCACAGGCTCAGGCGCGGCACCGGTACCTTGCGCAGGTGCTTGAGCACCGCGCCGACGAAGTCGCCCATTTCGATCAGGGCGATTTCCGGCAGGCCGTAGACCCGGCGCATGGTGTCTTCGCTGGCGTTGCCGGTGCAGGCGGCGATGTGTGTGTAGCCGTTGGTGTGGGCGACGTCGATACCTTGATGGATCGAGGCGATGTAGGCCGCGCAGGAAAACGGCCGGACGATGCCGCTGGTACCCAGGATCGACAGCCCGCCGAGGATGCCCAGGCGCGGGTTCATGGTTTTGAGTGCCAGCAGTGCTCCGCCCTGCACATTGACCGTTATTTCGAAGCCGCCGTGGTAGGCACACTCCTCAGCCAAGCGTTGCAGGTGTTCGCCTATCATGCGCCGGGGCACCGGGTTGATGGCCGGTTCGCCCACCGCCAGCACCAGCCCGGGGCGTGTCACGGTACCGACGCCTTCGCCGGCAACGAAGCGCACGCCGGGCTCCGCCAGCAAACGGACCTGGCTGAACAGCAGGGCACCATGGGTCACATCCGGGTCGTCGCCGGCGTCCTTGAGGGTGCCCGCTTCGGCACGTTCGCCCTCGCGACGGCAAAACTCCAGGCGCATCTGCACCACCTTGCCCTTGGGCAGGGTGATGCTCACTGCATCGCTGCAGACGCCGGTCAGCAACAGACGCGCCGCCGCGAGGCTGGTGGCGGTGGCGCAGCTGCCGGTGGTCAGGCCGCTGCGCAGCGGTGCGGGCTGTTCGTGGGTTTCTTCACGCATCGGCGGGCTTCACCACGTCCAGCAAGGTGATCGGCAGTGCCTGGCGCCAGGTGTCAAACGCCCCCAACGGCTGTGCCTGGGCAACATGAATCCGGGTCAGTTCGCCACCGTGACGTTCGCGAAAATGCGCCAGGGCCAGCTCGCTTTGCAGGGTTACCGCGTTGGCCACCAGCCGCCCACCGGGGCGCAGGCGCTGCCAGCACAGGTCGAGTACGCCTTCACGTGTCACCCCGCCACCGATGAAGATCGCATCGGGCTGCTCAAGGCCTGCCAGCGCCTCGGGCGCCTTGCCGCGGACCAGTTGCAGGCCGGGCACGCCCAATGCATCGCGATTGTGTTCGATAAACCCCTGGCGCCCTTCGTCGGCCTCGATGGCCAGCGCACGGCAGGCGGGGTGGGCGCGCATCCACTCGATGCCGATCGACCCACAGCCTGCGCCCACGTCCCACAGCAGCTCGCCGGGTTGTGGCGCGAGGCGGGCCAGGGTGATAGCGCGGACATCGCGCTTGGTCAGTTGGCCGTCATGCTCGAAGGCGGTGTCCGGCAGCCCGGCTACCCGTGCCAGGCGCGGTGCATTGGGCGCGGCGAGGCACTCGATGGCCACCAGGTTGAGCGCTGCAACCTGAGCGTGAGGCCAGTCCTGGGCGCTGCCCGCCCGTTCACGTTCCTCGGTGCCACCGAGGTGTTCGAACACGCGCAGGCGGCTTGGCCCGAAGCCACGCTCGCACAGCTGTGCGGCAAGTGCGGCGGGGCTGTCGCCGTCGTTGCTCAGCACCAGCAGGCGGGCGCCGGTGTGCAGCTGGGCATTGAGCGCCGCCAGCGGGCGGGCGACCACCGACACCACCTGCACATCCTGCAGCGGCCAGCCCAGTCGGGCGGCGGCCAGGGCGCAAGAGGACGGCATCGACAGCACCCGCATCTCGCTGGCGGGCATCTGGCGTGCCAGGCTGGCACCGACGCCGTAGAACATCGGGTCGCCGCTGGCCAGCACGCAAATGGGTTCGCCGCGCTGGGCGAGCACGGGCGCCAGAGAGAACGGGGTTGGCCAGCTTAGCCGCTCGCCGACCACGCAGCGCGGCAGCAAGGCCAGTTGGCGAGGGCTGCCGAAGATCCGCGAAGCGCCCAGCAGGGCACGCCGGGCCTGCTTGCCAAGGCCATTGAAGCCGTCTTCACCGATGCCTACTACTGTCAGCCAGGGTGCCATGTGTTTCAATCCGCCATTTCTGGGGCCGCTTCGCGCCCCTTCGCGGGCAAGCCCGCTCCCACAGGTGCAGCGTGATCCCTGTAGGGGCGGGCTTGCCCGCGAAGGGGCACGAAGCGGCCCCGGGTAAACAATAAGCTCGACCACCGGCTTTTCATGCCGCCGGACAAAGCAGGCATAATACCGCGCCTTCTACACTCAAGCGCACTTTCACAGATTGCCGGACACCTCTTTGAAGCAGGCTCATCCCTCCGACGTTTCACCTCGCCCCTCGGCTTGCCCGGGGTTGTGGCGCATCGTCAGTGCCCGTGACGGCGGGATTTGCCGGATCAAGCTGCCGGGCGGTCTGCTGCTGGCCGATCAGGCCGATGCGGTGGCCGAGGCCGCCGAGTGTTTCGCGGGCGGGGTGATCGAGGCCACCAACCGCGGCAACTTGCAGATCCGCGGTATCGGCAGCGACCATCGCGGCCTGGTCGCCAGGCTGCTCGCTGCCGGCCTGGGCCCGCGCGATGCCGCCGGTGACGATGTGCGCAACCTGATGCTCAGCCCGCTGGCCGGGCATGATCCGGCCATGTTGCTGGATGCCCGGCCGCTGGCAGGGCAGATCCTCGACATGCTGGAACGCACACCGCGTTTTCACCAGTTGTCGGCCAAGTTCGCCGTGCAACTGGATGCCGGCGAAGGCCTGGCGATGCTCGAACATCCTCATGATCTGTGGCTTTCGGCCCTGCATCTGGAACACCAGACGTGGTTGGCGTTCGGCTTGGCGGGCTGCCCGGCCGACGCTCAGGTGCTCGGTGCGGTGCCGTTGGCGCAGGGCCTGGCGCTGGTACGTGCGGTGCTGGAGCGTTTCCTTGACCTGGCGTCTGCGCAGCAATCGCGCATGCGCCAGTTGCTGGAAAACTGTTCGGCCAGTGTTTTCGTCGAAGGGCTCGGCCTGGACATCCGTCGTGATGCCGCCGTGCTCCAGTGGCGTCGCCCGCACAGCCAGCCCACATGGCTGGGTGTGCTGCCACAGGGCCACGGCCTCGCCCTGGGCGTGGCCCCGCCACAGGGCCGGTTGACCCCAGCGATGCTGCGAGGTGCCGCGCGCATCGCCCGCCACCTGGGTGACGGCAGCCTGCGCCTGAGCCCTTGGCAAAGCCTGGTGCTGACCAACCTCGACCCAGGCCATATCGAGCAGGCCCAGGGCCAACTGTCCGCATTGGGCCTGCTTTGCCACAGCCATGAGCCGCTGGCCCGTATCAGCGCCTGCACCGGCAGCCGTGGTTGCGCCAAGGCCCACGGCGAGACCAAGGCCGATGCCGTGGCCTTGGCCGCGCTGCTGGGCCCTGGCGTGCCAGGCAGCGTGCACCTGTCCGGCTGCCCCCGATCTTGCGCCGTGGCCCATGTTGCCCCGGCCACCTTGCTGGCCCGTTCACCGGGCCGTTACGACTTGTATGTGCGCGATGCGCGCCTGCCGGGCTTTGGCGCCCTGCGCGGCATCGACCTCACCTTGAACGAAGCAGGCGCCATGCTCGACCTGCCGACGGAGCACCTTGATGATTGACTACATCCGCGATGGTCAGGAGATCTATCGCAATTCCTTCCGGATCATCCGTGAGGAAGCCCGACTCGAGCGGATACCCGCAGACCTCGAAAAACTCGCTGTACGCGTGATCCATGCCTGCGGCATGGTCGACGCCATCGATGGCCTGCAGTTCTCCGAAGGCGCTGGCCGGGCCGGGCGTGAGGCGCTGCTTAACGGCGCGCCGATCCTGTGCGATGCGCACATGGTCGCCGAAGGCATCACCCGGGCCCGCCTGCCAGCAGACAACAAAGTCATTTGCACCCTGCGCGACCCAAGCGTGCCAGGCCTGGCCAAGGACGCCGGCAATACCCGTTCCGCCGTGGCCCTGGAGCTGTGGCGGCCGTACCTGGAAGGCAGCGTGGTGGTGATCGGCAACGCCCCGACCGCGCTGTTCTACCTGCTGGAAATGCTCGACGCTGGCGCTCCCAAGCCTGCGCTGATCCTCGGCTTCCCGGTCGGCTTCGTCGGTGCCGCAGAATCCAAGGCCATGCTCGCCGCCGACAGCCGTGGCGTGCCGTTTGTGATCATGCAAGGCCGCCTGGGCGGTAGCGCGATGGCCGCTGCTGCGGTCAACGCCCTTGCCACGGAGGTGGAATGATGGCGCCACGTGGACGTCTGCTCGGCCTGGGCGTAGGCCCCGGCGACCCTGAATTGATCACCGTCAAAGCGCTGCGCCTGTTGCGCGAGGCGCCGGTGGTTGGCTACTTCGTGGCCAAGGGCAAGCGCGGCAACGCGTTCGGCATCATCGAGGCGCACCTGCAGCCAGAGCAAACCTTGCTGCCGCTGGTCTACCCGGTCACCACCGAGGCCCTGCCGGCACCGCTGTCCTATGAACAGGTGATCAGCGACTTTTACGATGAAGCCAGCGTGCAGGTTGCCGAGCATCTGGATGCCGGCCGCGACGTGGCGGTGATCTGCGAGGGCGACCCGTTCTTCTACGGCTCCTACATGTACCTGCATGACCGCCTGGCGCAGCGCTATGAGACTGAAGTGATTCCCGGCGTCTGCTCGATGCTCGGGGGCGCCTCGGTGCTCGGCGCGCCGTTGGTGTACCGCAACCAGAGCCTGTCGGTGCTGTCGGGCGTGCTGCCGGCCGAGGAGCTCAAGCGGCGCCTGGCCGATGCCGATGCAGCGGTGATCATGAAGCTTGGCCGCAACTTCCCCAAGGTGCGTGGCGTGCTGGCCGAACTGGGCCTGGACGGGCGTGCGCTGTATGTCGAGCGGGCGACCATGGCCAACCAGAAGATCGTGCCGCTGGCGGACGTCGACCCGCAGTCGTCGCCGTACTTCTCGCTGATCATCGTGCCGGGTGAAAAATGGCAGGGATGAGCATGCACAAGGCGCCGGCAATCGTCATTCTGGGCCCCGGCAGCCTGGCCACGGCGCAGCGTATCCAGCAGCGTTATCCACAGGCAGTGATTCATGGCCTGAGTGGCCGGGTCGAGGGCGCCGATCAGTCTTATGCCTCGTTTGGCGACACCCTGCGCGCGCTGTATCAGCAGGACACCCCGATCATCGCCTTGTGCGCCGCCGGTATCGTCATCCGCAGCTTGGCCTGCGTGCTCAGCGAGAAAGGCGTCGAGCCGCCCGTGTTGGCGGTGGCGGAGGATGGCAGCGCGGTCGTGCCGCTGCTCGGTGGCTTGAGTGGTGTAAACGTGATGGCGCGCGAGATTGGCGAGGCACTTGGCGTGGCGGCTGCGATCACCACCAGTGGCGAGCTGCGCTTTGGCACCTGCCTGCTGAACCCGCCACAGGGCTATGCCCTGGCGGATATCGAGCAAGGCAAGCGCTTTGTCTCCGACCTGTTGGCCGGCGAGTCGGTACGCGTCGAAGGGGATGCGCCGTGGCTGGATCAGGCGCAACTGCCTGCCAGCGAGTCGGCCCAGCGCACCATTCATGTTGGCCATCAGGCGCGCCCGAGCAGTCGGGACGAGCTGCTGATCCATCCTCGGTCGGTGGTGGTTGGCGTCGATACCGGCAACCTGCAGAGCATTCGCGCAGCACTGCAGGATGCGGGCATTGCCGAGCAGTCGCTGGCCTGCTTGCTGGCGGGCGAGCTCGCCATGGCCGATACAGCCTTGCACGAGGCTGCACAGGCCCTTGGCGTGACGCTGCGTTTTGCGGCCAAGCCTGGCGATTTGCGCGGCATGGTTGCCCAGGCGCTGCCAGAGGCACAGTTGATTGAACAGGCGGATGCAGTCATCGCCGTAGCTTCGGCCCCCGTGGATGCCGAGCAGGTCGGCCACCGCCGTGGCCGGTTGGCAGTGATCGGCCTTGGCCCTGGCGCGGCCGAGTTGATGGTGCCGGCGGTCAAAGCCGAACTGGCACGCGCCCAGGACATTCTCGGCTACGAAACCTACGTGCGCATGGCCGGGCCGTTCCGTGCCGACCAGGTGCAGCATTGCACCGACAACCGCGAAGAGATGCAGCGCGCACGCCATGCCTTCGAGCTTGCTGCACAAGGGCGTTCGGTGGTGGTGGTGTCGTCGGGGGACCCGGGTGTGTTCGCCATGGCCGCGGCCGTGCTCGAAGCGCTGCACGCATCCAGCGACCCGGCCTGGCATCGGGTCGATCTGGAGATTCTGCCGGGTGTTTCGGCTTCGCTGGCAACCGCCGCCCAGGCCGGGGCACCGCTGGGGCACGACTTCTGTGTGATGTCGCTGTCGGACAATCTCAAACCTTGGTCAGTTATCGAGCAGCGCCTGGACCTGGCCGCTCAAGCCGACCTTGTGTTGGCGTTCTACAACCCGATTTCCCGGTCACGGCCGTGGCAGCTGGGGTGTGCCCTGGACATCGTGCGCCGGCACCGAAATGGGACAACGCCTGTAGTCCTTGGCCGCGACATCGGTAGGCCTGGGCAGACGCTCAAGGTCGTCTCCCTGGCCGAGCTGGTGCCAGAAATGGTCGACATGCGCACCATGGTCCTGCTGGGCTCTTCCACGACCTGCCAGTTCCCGAGGGCCGATGGCACGCAGTGGGTGTACACCCCGCGTTGGTACCCGACAGCCAATTGAGGCACCGAGGGAACCTGTTCATGCCTGTTCCCTGCTGGTTTACGGCATAGGGTGAAGGCCCCTCGACGATACCCGTCGGGGGCCTTCAAAGGACCCTGCACATGACCGATGAAACCACTATCAGCGGCAACAGCATTGCCGTTGTCGAACAGTCGCTGCTGGCGCTCAGCGCAGGCATGTCGGCGCAAAGCCGGCGCGATGCCAAGACCACGTTCCAGTTTGCTTCCCGCGTGGCGTCCAAGCTGCATGACCGCGATGGCGAATCCGAAGCCTGGTTCAACAAGTTTCTGGAAGTGATGCGCACCTTGGGTTGGGTGGTGGGTAAGCGTTCCTACGAGCGCGACTACGACCAGAGCCTGTCGCTGACGCTGGGGCCGATTGCCTTCAAGGTCGCCAGCGCCGCAGGTAAGGCATTGCTCGGTGGGCCACTGGGTGAGGCCATGGCAAAGCTGGCGGGCGATGCCATCAGCGCGTTGGGAAATATCGAGGAAGCCCAGAAGATCTACCAGCAAAATCTCAAAGGGCATCCGGTCTCGACCACGGGGCTGGGGGCCTGTATCGAAACGCCCGAAGGCGAACTGTTCATGCTGGTCAACGCCTTCAGTGCCTCGCCGAGCGAAAACGACCTCAATACCACAGTGTTCGAATGGAAGAGCGCCAGTAAGGACCGCTACTGTGGCTCGGCTGTGCTCAGTTTCAACGAAGTGGTCTACAACGACGCGGTTCGTGAGTCGATCGAGCAAAAGCTGATCAACAAGGCCGTCAAGGCAGCCAGCGAATTCGAGATCTGACACAACAGCGGGGCTTTCGGGCCCCCTTTTTCAATGTGTTTGAACGTCGAGGTATTCCGATGAGTAAGGACGTCTATTCCTTGTGGCTCGTTGGCGGCACGGCCTTGTTGGTTGCCGAAACGGCATTGCCGTCCCGGCAATATGCGCTGGACTCGGTGCTGTTCGCGCAGTTGCGTGCGGACAAACTGCATGGATCACGCTTTGCCGATTACGCGCGCTGGTACAGCAGCTACCGCACAGCCTTGGAGGCGCGTGGTTGGGTGATCCCCTACAGTCGCAGTGATTATCAGCCCCAGCAGGGCAACGCGCCGCTGACTCAACGCCTTACAGATGGCTTGCAGGCTCGTCATCCAAGCCTGGCAGGCTACCTGCAGGCAGCCATTGTCAAACTCTCGCACGATGAGGTGCAGCCATACCTGCGGCCCTTCACCGTGGTCGAACAGGGCCAGGCAGCTCACGTGGTGTATGAGGTGGGTGTGATGCTGCCCGACGCATCCCTGGACCTGTGCGGGCTGGCGTTGAAGAGCGTGCTGCCCGCTGCGCAAATCCACCCTTGCACGGCGTTATCGCCGTCACCCAGCGATAAGGTCGATCTGCGCACCACCCTTGCAACGCTGGGTGATCACGTGGCGGAAGCTGACCGCCAAGGGCTGCACGCGTTGCTCGAACACAAGCAATACGCAGGGCGGATCAGGAACTTGGGCGTACTGAAGCCGGAGGTTAGCCATGCAAACACATGAAGCCACTGTCGTCGGTGCCAGCCTGGTCTCTTTCATCCCCGGTGTCAGCCAGGGGCAGCGCAAGGCCGTCAAGCTCGCTGCGCTGTGGGCCGAGACCGTGACCCTGCAGGACATGACCAAGGAAAACGCGCAGGACCAGTATCAGTATTATCGCAAGAAGTTGATGTATCTGGGGTGGGACGCGAAGTCGGCTGAAGAGGTGCACTGGCCGGACCCTCAACGGCCGAAAATCGTTGACCAGGCGCTGAGCAAAATCGACGCCATCGCAGGCGTTCAGCATTCGAGCAACATGGCACTGGCGCTTGAGGCATTGAAGAAGAACGGCAAGCCGTTGCTGCATTTTGAGTCGCGCAGCAAGGACCGGGCACAGTTTCAGCTTTTGTCCTGCGCCCCGGTGAGTGGTAATTACGTGGACATCGTGGTGTATCACGAGGCCGGCAACGTCGCGGCTTTCACGGCCGGGTTTATGTTTCGTGAGCGCCGCGACACGCAGGTAACCGCAGAGCTGGTGCGTTTCAATACACGCCTGTTCGACCAGGAGCGCCGCAGTGCGGTTGAGCGTGCGCTGGTGAAAATCGCGCTGAAGGAGATCCATGAAATGGAGATCTAGAGCACGAGATAACCCTTGATCCCGGTAAAGATGATCTGCGCCGCCAGGGCACAGACGAACAGCCCCATCAAACGGCTGACGATCTGCAGGCCCTGGTCGCCGAGAATCCGCTCGATGCCGTGCGAGAGGTACAGCACCAGGCCCACGGTGAAGCTGGCCAGCGCGATGCTGACGATGGCCAGCAGCTTGTCGTCCCAGTGCGGCTGGCCCACGCCCATCACCAGCAGGGCGCCGATGGTGCCGGGGCCGACGGTCAGCGGGATGGTCAGCGGCACGATGGTCACATCCTGCTGCACGTTGTCGGCCTGCACGGCGGGTTTGCCTTGGGCCATGCCCAGCGCGGAGATGAACAGCACGCTGCCAGCACCGATGCGGAAGGCGTCGGCGGTGATGCCGAAAATACCGAAGATCGCCCTGCCGAACAGGTACAGCAGAACACTGGCGACCAGTGCGGCAAAGGCCACCTTCCAGGCCAGCTGTTTGCGTTCCTTGCTGGAGTGACCGCGGGTCAGGCTGATGAAGCACGACAGCACGAAGAATGGGCTGTAGAGCACGAGCATCTTCAGGTAGACGCTGAACAACTCATGAAGCATGGGCGTGGATCCTCGGCTGCGGTGGGGCCTGTAGGAACATCATCGGCAGTGTTTACGGGATAGGCGCCGGATCCGTCTTGGCTTCCCGGTGATTCGCCCAATACTGGATCAGCTCGCGCAATTGCGACAACTCAACCGGCTTGGCCATGTGCCCATCCATGCCCGCCAGCTTGGCGCGCTCCTTGTGCTCGGCGAGGATATGCGCGGTCAGCGCCACCACTGGGGTTCGCTGACGCTGGTGTGCGGTTTCCCACGCGCGCAGTTGCTGGGTTGCCGAGAAACCGTCCAACACGGGCATCTCGCAGTCCATCAGCACCAGGTCATAACGCTGCGCTTTCATCGCTTGCAACGCCTCTTCACCATTACAGGCCGTGTCTGGCTCCAGGTTGAGCTTGCCGAGCATGCCGCGGATTACTTTGGTCGAGATGCTGTTGTCTTCGGCGACCAGCACGCGGAAGTCGCTGGGCAGGTCCAAGGCTTGCGGGATGCCGGGGAGGGTGGCTGGCACCGCTTGCTCACGGCCGCGCTGGGCCAACTCTTCGGCCAGGGTGGTCTTCAGTGTATAGCCCGCCACCGGTTTGGCGAGGATCCGCTTGACCCCGGCATTGCGCGCGATGACCTTGCTCGGCGCATTGCTGATACCGGTGAGCATCACCACCAGGATGTCGTGGTTCAGGCTTGGGTCTTCCTTGATCTTGGCGGCCAACTGCATACCGGTCATGCCAGGCATGTTCTGGTCCAGTAGCACGGCATCGAAGTAGTCGCGCAAGTGGGCCTTGGTGCGCAGCAACGCCAGCGCTTCCTTGCCGGACGGCACTGCGCTGACATTCATGCCCCACGCGCTGCACTGCTGCACCAGCACCTTGCGGCAGGTGTCGTTGTCGTCCACCACCAGGACACGGGCATCGCGTAGCGGCCCGTCGAGGTCGGCAGGGGGTTGTTCCAGGCGCGAAGGGTCCAGCGGCAGGGTCAGCCACAGCGTGTTGCCCATGCCACTGCTGCTCTTGATGCCGAATTCGCCCTGCATCAGGCCGATCAGTTGCTTGGCGATGACCAGCCCGAGGTGGCCCCCCAGCTTGTTGCTGGAGAGGAAGTGGTGGCTGTGCAGCTCGGCTTGCAACAGCGCTTCGCGTTCGGTGGCCGGCAACGGTTCGCCGCTGTCCTGCACGGCAATGCGCAAGCGCGGCGCGGCGCCGCGCTGGTCGAGTGCCACCACCAGCAGGATTTCCCCCTGGTCGGTGTTTTTCAGGGCATTTTCCAGCAGGCTCGACAGAGCCTGACGCAGGCGCGTCGGGTCGCCACTGATCACGCGTGGCACCTGTGGCTGGGTAAAGCTGATTAGCTCGATGTTCTGCTGTTCGGCCTTTGCCCGGAAGATGTTCAGGCAGTCCTCGATCAACGCATTGAGGTCGAACTGCACATCGTCCAATTCGATCTGCCGTGACTCCAGCTTGGAGATGTCGAGAATCTCGTTGATCAGCGTCAGCAGCTCGTTGCCGGCGCTGTGGATGGTTTGCACATAATCGCGCTGCTTGACCGACAGCGGCGTGCCGAGCAGCAGCTCGGTCATGCCCAGTACGCCGTTCATCGGGGTGCGGATTTCGTGGCTGATCTTGGCCAGGAACTCGGCCTTGGCGTTGATCTCGGCATCGCTGGCAGCCAGGGCGCGGCTGGCGCTGAAGCGCTCCTCGCTCATGCGCCGCAGGCGTTCGCTGACCGCCAGGTTGAGCAGCAGGCCGCAGATGACGGTCAGGCCCATGAGCACGCACAGCAGCCAGGGCGTCGAGGTACGGGTCAGGCCCAGTAGTGCTGGCAGCAATACCAGGCCGCCGAGGTTGTAGACCCCCATGGCGAGGGTGAACAGGCGTGCGGGCGCGTAGCCCTTGTACCAGTGATAGGCGCTGACCAGCAGCATGCTGACGCTGCCCAGGGCCAGCAGGGCATAAGTCATCAGGTTGAGTGGCAAGGTGTCGACGAACAGCAGCACCAGGCCGCTGAGCGCAGCCACCAGCATCTCGCCTTGCAACAGGCGGTTCAGCCGCGGCGAATGGCACGGCGCGAAAAAATGCAGGGTGAAATACAGGCCGGCCAGGCCCGCGAGGACCAGCGTGAGGTAGGCGGCTGGCGTTTGCGCGCTGTGCCACACATGCCACCAAGGGCCGCTGAGGTTGAGCAGGATCAACCCGCTGAGCATCATCAGCCCGTGGTACACGGCCAGAATCAAGGTGGTGCTGGAGCGGCTGTAGAGGAAGCGGATCAGGTTGTGCAGGATCAGCATCACCAGGCCGCCGAAGAGCATGCCGAACAGCAGCGGTTGGCTTTGGTCCGAGGCGGCCACGGCAGCGGGCTCCAGGCTGATGGCCGGGCGCAGCTGGTGCTCGGAGACCAGACGCAGGTAGATGTCCAGCGGCTGCTTGCTGTTGGGCAGTGGCAGCACATGGTCGCTGCCGCGCAGGGTCGGGCTGGCATTGCCGGCCTGGCGCCCGTGGTGCAGCTGACGGAGTAATTTGTCGCCATCGAGGGCGTAGAGGTCCAGGCCTGAAAGGTCTGGGGCGAACACCCGTAGCAGTTGCTCCTGATCGCCGGGTTCCAGGCGATAGTGCAGCCACAGGGCTTGTTCTGCGGGGGCCGCATCCAGGTCGCCGAGCAGCAGTGGGCTGAACTGGTTGCGATAGCGATCGGAGCGCACGTCGCTCAATTGCAGGTTGGCCTGTTCGTCGAGCAGAACGGACCAGCCTCCGCCCTCGTCGGCCGAGGCCGGGAGCAGGCAGAGCAAGGTCAGCAAGCTGACGATCAGAGCTGTGGCAATCCGAAGCCGACGCACTACGAAATCCCTTCTTAGCCGAGGTGCCGGATACTAACTATGCGCGGCGCGCCAACTCGAAGGCAAGGCCCACACAGGGCCCTGTCGACGAGCCGAAGGCCGTGGGCGCAAGGCGTCACGGCACTTCGGTAAAGGTTACTGCTGGTGTTCACCGCGCTCGCGGGCGATGGCCCGGTAGCCGATGTCGGTACGGTAGAAGCTGCCGTCCCATTTGACCTGCTCTGCCAGGCGGTAGGCCTGCTGCTGAGCGGCTTCGACGGTCTCGCCCAGGGCGGTGGCGCAGAGCACACGGCCGCCGGCGGTCACCACCTGGCCATCTTTGAGGGTAGTGCCAGCATGGAACACCTTGCCTTCGAGCTTGGCCGCTGCGTCCAGGCCGCTGATCGCGTCACCTTTGGCGTAGTCGCCTGGGTAGCCACCGGCAGCCAGCACAACGCCCAGGCTCGGCCGTGGGTCCCACTGGGCTTCAACCTTGTCCAGGGCCTTGGCGAAAGCCGCTTCGATCAGCAGCACCAGGCTCGATTCGAGGCGCAGCATGACCGGTTGGGTTTCCGGGTCGCCGAAGCGGCAGTTGAACTCGATGACCTTGGGGTTGCCCGCCTTGTCGATCATCAGGCCGGCATACAGGAAGCCGGTGTAGACGTTGCCTTCCTCGGCCATGCCGCGCACGGTTGGCCAGATGACCTGGTCCATCACGCGCTGGTGCACGTCGGCGGTAACCACCGGGGCAGGGGAGTAGGCGCCCATGCCACCAGTGTTCGGGCCGGTGTCGGCGTCGCCGACGCGTTTGTGGTCCTGGCTGGTGGCCATCGGCAGCACGTTGTGGCCGTCGACCATGACGATGAAGCTGGCTTCTTCGCCGTCCAGGAACTCTTCGATCACCACACGCGAGCCGGCATCGCCAAAGGCGTTGCCTGCCAGCATGTCACGCACGGCGTCTTCGGCTTCCTGCAGGGTCATGGCGACGATGACGCCTTTGCCCGCAGCCAGGCCGTCGGCCTTGATCACAATCGGCGCACCCTTTTCCTGCAGGTAGGCCAGGGCTGGCTCGATTTCGGTGAAGTTCTGGTAGTCAGCGGTCGGGATCTTGTGACGCGCCAGGAAATCCTTGGTGAAGGCCTTGGAGCCTTCCAGCTGCGCCGCGCCCTTGGTAGGGCCGAAGCAGTCCAGGTTACGGCTGCGGAACAGGTCGACGACACCGGCGACCAGTGGCGCTTCAGGGCCGACGATGGTCAGCTGCACGTTCTGTTCGGCGAAGTCGGCCAGTTGCTCCAGGGCAATGACGTCGATGGCGACGTTTTCGCACTTGGCTTCAGTGGCGGTGCCGGCGTTGCCTGGGGCAACGAAGACTTTCTCGACGCGTGGGTCCTGGGCGACTTTCCAGGCCAGGGCGTGCTCACGGCCGCCGCTGCCGATGATCAAAACTTTCATGTCAAAACCTCGATTCAGGTGATCTCGAGGCTAGCAGCAGACCTGTGAGAGCGGGCTTGCCCCGCGAATGCGGCGGTGAATGCACCATCGTATTCGCGGGGCAAGCCCGCTCCCACAGGGCCGTTGCCAGCCCCGGGATCCATGTAATTAGTGGCGGAAGTGGCGCATACCGGTGAACACCATCGCGATGCCGGCTTCGTCGGCTGCGGCGATGACTTCGGCATCACGCATCGAACCACCTGGCTGGATCACGGCGCTGATACCCACTTTAGCCGCATTGTCGATGCCGTCACGGAACGGGAAGAACGCATCCGACGCCATGACCGCGCCTTGTACCTGCAGGCCAGCATGCTCGGCCTTGATTGCAGCAATGCGCGCGGAGTTGACGCGGCTCATCTGGCCGGCGCCGACGCCGATGGTCTGGCGCTGCTTGGCGTAGACGATGGCGTTGGACTTGACGAACTTGGCCACTTTCCAGGCGAACACCAGGTCGTGGATCTCTTGCTCGGTCGGCGCACGCTTGGTAACGATTTTCAGGTCATCGGCAGTGATCATGCCGTTATCGCGGCTCTGTACCAGCAAACCACCGTTGACACGCTTGAAGTCCCAGCCAGCAGTACGCTCAGCGGGCCATTCGCCGCACTCCAGCAGACGTACGTTCTGCTTGGCGGCAACCACGTCGCGGGCGGCCTGGGAGATTTTCGGGGCGATGATCACTTCGACGAACTGGCGCTCGACGATGGCTTTGGCGGTTTCGCCGTCGAGCTCGCGGTTGAAGGCAATGATGCCGCCAAAGGCCGACTCGGTGTCGGTGGCGTAGGCCAGGTCGTAGGCCTTGCGGATGCCGCCTTCGTCTTCCGGTACCACGGCCACGCCGCACGGGTTGGCGTGCTTGACGATGACGCAGGCAGGTTTGACGAAGCTCTTCACGCACTCCAGCGCGGCGTCGGTGTCGGCCACGTTGTTGAACGACAACTCTTTGCCTTGCAGCTGGATGGCGGTGGAGATGCTGGCTTCACCCTTCTTGGCTTCGACATAGAACGCCGCGCTCTGGTGCGGGTTCTCGCCGTAGCGCATTTCCTGGGCTTTGACGAACTGGCTGTTGAAGGTGCGCGGGAACTCGCTGCGCGCTTCTGTGCTCAGGGTGTCCTTGGCCTGGTCGATGGTGCCCATGTAGTTGGCGATCATGCCGTCATAGGCGGCCGTGTGCTCGAAGGCCTTGAGCATCAGGTCGAAGCGCTGGGCGTAGGTCAGGCCACCGGCTTTCAGGCCGTCGAGGACGTTGGCGTAGTCGCTGGCGTTGACCACGATGGCAACGTCTTTGTGGTTCTTGGCGGCCGAGCGGACCATGGTCGGGCCACCGATGTCGATGTTCTCGATGGCGGTCGGCAGGTCGCAGCCTGGCTTGGAGATGGTGGCTTCGAAGGGGTACAGGTTGACGGCGACCAGGTCGATCGGCTTGATGCCGTGCTCGTTCATGATGGCGTCGTCGATGCCGCGACGGCCCAGAATGCCGCCGTGAATTTTCGGGTGCAGGGTCTTGACCCGGCCATCCATCATTTCGGCGAAGCCGGTGTAGTCGGCCACTTCCACCGCGTTCACGCCGTTATCCTTGAGCAGCTTGTAGGTGCCGCCAGTGGACAGGATCTCGACACCGAGCTGCTGCAGCTCACGGGCGAATTCGAGGATACCGGTCTTGTCGGAGACGCTGATCAGGGCGCGGCGGACTGGCAGGCGGGTAGTCTGGTCGGTCATTTCGGATTCCATAACGCGGTGGAGTCAGCAAAAAAGGCGCCTCTGTTCAGGGAGCCGCCTTTTCTGATTGGGATTCTGGCTTACAGCAAGTCGTACTGCTTGAGCTTCTTGCGCAGGGTGCCTCGGTTGAGCCCGAGCATCTCGCTGGCCTTGGTCTGGTTGCCCTTCACGTAGTTCATCACGCTTTCAAGCAGGGGCGCCTCGACTTCGGAGAGCACCAGGTTGTACACGTCCGTGACGGTCGCGCCTTCCAGGTGGGCGAAGTAGTTGTGCAGCGCCTTCTCGACGCTGTCGCGAAGGGTCTGGCCCTCTTCGCTCGGCGTGTTGAGGTGCTGTTTCAGGTTGGCGTTGTCGCTCACGGGCGTTGTTCCACTCACAAATGTCTCGGTCATCATCGTCATGCGGCCACCCCTTGTCCGTCCTCTGTCTCAAGGCTCTGTCGACGTTCACTGAAAAACGCGCGAACGTTGGCGCACTGCGCTTGTGTGTCTTCCAAAGCATTGAACCGGGAGCGAAACTCCTTGCCGCCGGGTCGTGTCGCCAGGTACCAGCCAACGTGCTTGCGGGCGATACGTACGCCCATCACATCGCCATAGAAGGCATGCAGCGCGGCCAGGTGCTCTAGCAGGATGCGTTCCACTTCGTCCAGCTGCGGGGCCGGCAACTGTTCGCCGGTCCGCAGGTAATGCTCGATCTCGCGAAAGATCCATGGCCGCCCCTGGGCGGCGCGGCCGATCAACAGGCCATCGACCCCGGTGGCGTCCAGTACCGCCCGGGCCTTTTCTGGCGAAGTGATATCGCCGTTGGCAAATACCGGGATAGACACCGACTGCTTGATGGCAGCGATGGTGTCGTATTCGGCCTCGCCGGTGTACAGGTCGGCGCGTGTGCGGCCATGCACCGCCAGCGCCTGGATGCCGGCCTGCTCAGCGATCTTCGCCACATTCAGGCCGTTCTTGTTCGCCCGATCCCACCCTGTGCGGATCTTCAGCGTCACCGGGACGTCCACGGCGCTTACCACGGCGTGGAGAATCTCGCTGACCAAGGCTTCATCTTTCAATAAAGCAGAGCCTGCAGCTTTGTTGCAGACTTTTTTTGCCGGGCAGCCCATGTTGATGTCGATGATCTGGGCACCCGCTTCGACGTTGGCCTTTGCCGCCGCCGCCATCATTTGCGCGTCACCACCGGCGATCTGTACCGAGCGTGGCTCGGGATCGCCTTCGTGGATGCGGCGCAGGCTCGACTTGCGGCTGTTCCACAGGCTCATGTCGCTGGACACCATCTCCGACACCACCATGCCTGCGCCAAGGCGCTTGCAAAGTGTTCGGAAAGGCTGGTCCGTGACCCCGGCCATGGGGGCGAGGATCAGGTTGTTTCGCAGTGTGTATGGGCCGATGCGTACCGCCGACATAGGTGATCCCTGTTGTGGGGCCGAATCTTGGAGTTCGAAAAAGGGTGGGCATGATACCCGCTCTCGGTGACCGGATAAAGATGGATTTGGATAAAATCTGAACAGTTGCCGGCTTATGACTTTTGGTACGGGTAGGCGAACCTGGGGGCGCGGAGTGCCCCCAGGATCAGCTGATTACTCCGGCGAGCGGAAGCTGAGGCTGTAGTTCACAGCCTTGGGGCCCGGATCGAGGATGTCCAGGGCGATGTGGATCGGGGTCTGGCTGGGCATCTCGCCACGCCCGGCCAATTCGCCGGAGAGGTACTCGCTGGGCTTGAAGCGTCGGCTGGCGATCAACTGGCCATTGAGGTCGGCGAACCGTAGCTCCAGCAGCGGGAACGGCTGGGCGAACGGGGCGCGGTTGTAGATGATTGCGTCGACGATCAGCGCACCCTTGAAGTCAGGATGGCTGCGCACCACCAGGTTGCTGCTCTTGATGCGTGCAATGTCGACGCGGGTCGGCACTTGGCAGCCGAACACCGGGCACAATTGCTGGAAGATCGGCCGGTACTGGTCCTGACGGGCCATTTCGTCGAAGTGGAACCAGATGTACTGGAAGGCCAGAAGGCCTGCTGCCAGCAGCGTCAGCAGCCCCCACAGCAAGCGCTTGCCCCAGTTGGCCTGGGGCTTTTCCCAGCCCAGTTGCAGCGGGTCGTCGACCACATCGACCAGCGGTTCCTTGCGCGGCGTGCGCTCGGGTTTGCCGGACAAGCCTGGCTCCAGGCGTTCGCCGGGTAGCGGCTCGACCGGGTCGTCGTCACGGGCTGACAGGTGCAGGTCCAGTTCGTCGTCGTCGCGGGCGTTGAGGCCCTTTTCCGGGGCTGCATCATCGCTGGTGGCGAAGTGCTCGCTGACGAACGCATGGTGCTCGTCGGCCTCGATGCCCCGGCGCACGGGCGGCTCATCGTCGATGTCCAGGTCCAGGTGGCCGCCCAGGGTCGGCTCGGTGCGATCACCCGGGGCCGGCTCCAGGTCCAGAGGTTCCTGTTCCAGCAGGACCGGTGCAGGGGCCGGCGCCTGTTGTGGCTCGAAGCGGTCGTCGGTGGCGTTGCCGAACAGCTTGTCGGCATGCGCGTCCGGCTGATGCTCGTCGCGGCGGGCCTGCAAGCCGTTGTCGGCACGGGCCGGGCGAGACTCGGCAGGGTCGCCGCGCTGTTCGAGGCGGGCCAGTTCCTGGTCCAGGTCCAGTTCATCCAGGGCCTGGGCGGTGAGGGCCCAGTCTTCCTCGATGGCCAGTGGGCGTTCGCTGACGGGCGGATCGGGCGTGACCGCAGGCTCGGCGACCGTCTCGGCAGGCGCTGCCGGTGCTGGCGGTGCCACGGGCGCTTCGTCAGCGCCGGGACGGTTCTGCTCCAGCAGCTGCTTGGCGGCGTTGAACACCTGCAGGCAATGGCCGCAACGCACCACGCCGCGCGCCACACTCAACTGGTGATGGGTGACGCGAAAGCTGGTCTGGCAATGCGGGCACTGGGTGACGAAACTGTCGGTCATGCGGCGATCCGGGGTTATACAGAGGTTATTCTAGGCGCGCTTAACGACGGCGACCACTGATGCGCACCCAACCGTCGCGCACGGCGATCGGGTCCAGCTCGAAGTCGGCGGCGTAGGCAGCAGCCACGTCCTCGCCTTGTTCGGCAAGGATGCCCGACAGAGCCAGCAGGCCACCAGGGCGAACCAGGCCGGACAGCTGTGGCGCCAGCGCGACCAGCGGGCCGGCAAGGATGTTGGCAACCAGTACGTCGGCCTGCATGGCTGGCATGTGCTCGGGCAGGTACAACGCCAGCTTCTGATCGGCGATACCGTTGCGCTGGGCATTGTCGCGCGAGGCTTCAATGGCCTGCACGTCGATGTCGGTACCGACCGCTTCGCGCGCGCCCAGCAGCAATGCCGCGATGGCCAGAATCCCCGAGCCGCAGCCGAAGTCGAGCACCTGGGTGCCTTCGAGTTGCTGGCCGTCGAGCCATTCCAGGCACAGGGCAGTGGTCGGATGGGTGCCGGTGCCAAACGCAAGGCCGGGGTCGAGCAGCAAGTTTACCGCGTCCTTTTCCGGGGCTTCGTGCCAGCTTGGCACGATCCACAGGCGGCGGCCGAAGCGCATGGGCTGGAAGTTGTCCATCCAGCTGCGTTCCCAGTCCTGGTCCTCGATCACTTCGGCCTGGTGCTCGGGCAGCTCGGTGCCGGTCAGCAGGCGGACGTGGGCGAACACCTGCTCAGGTTCGGCATCGGCCTCGAACAGGGCCAGCAAGTGGGTGTGCGACCACAATGGTGTGGTGTTGAGGTCGGGTTCGAAGATCGGCTGATCTTCTGCGTCCACGAACGTGACCGAGACCGCGCCGACTTCGAGCAGGGCGTCTTCGTAGGTTTCGGCTTGTTCCGGGCTGATGGCCAGGCGTACTTGCAGCCAGGGCATGGCGGGCACCTTTGGTAAATCGACAGGGGCAGCCCGAGGCTGCGCGAAGGCTGGCAGTTTACGCGAGTGTGGGGTGTTTGTGGATTGTATCGGGGGCAAGTCGCGAATGGGGCGCGCAGCGCCCCGACAATCGTTCAGACAAAACAGAGTGAAAGGGACTCTGCTATATAGGCAGGCTTTTCTTCCCCTTCGATCTCCAGCGTGGCGATAGCCTTGAGCAGCCATTGCCCGGGCTTTTTCTCCAGCACCTCGGCAAGGTCGACCTTCAGCCGAACCTGGCTGTTCACCTTGACCGGTTGAATGAAGCGCACACTGTCCAGCCCGTAGTTCACGACCATCTTCAACCCTTGCGGCAGGATGAGGATGTCGTCCATCAGCGTGGGGATCAGCGACAAGGTCAGAAAGCCATGGGCAATGGTGCCGCCGAAGGGTGTTTTGGCGGCCTTTTCAGGGTCGACGTGAATGAACTGAAAATCACCCGTGGCCTCGGCAAACAGGTTGATGCGCTGCTGGTCGATGGTCAGCCAGGCGGAACGTCCCAGTTCCTTGCCAACGTACTGCGAAAGCTCTGTAACCGGTACATAAGGCATCGCGACTCTCCAGGGTTGTCAGTTGGTACGAAAGTACAAGATCAGCACGGCGAACCCTTTCAGTCAAGTTGAGCCTTTTTCGGCGAATATCGGCTTATAGCCGTGGCGTGCTTATAATGGCCGCCATGCCCGAGGGAGATGCTTATGCTGTTGCGTGGTTTGACCTGGCTGGTGCTGTTCCAGCTGCTGGGTACGGCGATCAATCACCTGTTTGTGCCGTTTCTGCCGGGGCCGATCATTGGTCTGTTGCTGCTGCTGGCGTTCCTGATGCTCAGGGGCGAAGTCGGCAAGCCGCTCAATGAAGCCGCCAGCAGCCTGTTGCGCTACCTGCCGCTGTTACTGGTGCCGCCGGCGGTGGGGGTGATGGTGTACGCCAAGGATATCGCCGCCGACTTCTGGGCGATTGCCGGTGCGCTGTTTATTTCGTGCCTGCTGACCTTGGTATTCGTTGGCGTGCTGATGCAGAAGCTGATCCACCGCCAGGGCAAGCGCGGGGAGCAGCCATGATGCTCGACTGGCAAGGTGCGCTCGACGCGGTCATCCACCACCCCTTGTTCGGCATCGGCATTACCCTCGGGGCTTACCAGGTGGTGCTCGCTGCCTACGAAAAGACCCGCTGGATCTTCCTGCAGCCGGTGCTGGTCTCAATGCTGCTGGTGATTGGCGTGCTGCTTGTGTGTGGCATCGACTACCGCGAGTACCGCAAAACCACCGAGATCATGAACACGCTGCTGGGGCCTGCTACCGTGGCCCTGGCCGTACCGCTCTATCTCAACCTGCGGCGCATTCGTCAGCTGTTCTGGCCAACCTTTACTACGCTGGTAGTCGGAGGCCTGTTCGCCACCGTCTGCTGCCTGCTGCTGGGCTGGTGGTTCGGTGCCGAACACATGATCCTGATGACCATGGCGCCCAAGTCGGTGACTTCACCGATTGCCATGCTGGTGGCGGAGCAGATTGGCGGCGTGGCAGCGCTGGCTGCTGTGTTCGTGCTGATCACCGGGGTGATCGGCGCGATCTTCGGCCCGGCGCTGTTGACCCGGCTTGGTGTGCACAGCCCTGAAGCGCGCGGCATGTCGTTGGGTGTCACCGCGCATGCGGTGGGCACTTCGGTAGCCTTGCAGGAAAGTGACGAATGCGGCGCGTTCGCCGCGCTGGCGATGAGCCTGATGGGGGTGGCCACGGCGGTGTTCCTGCCGCTTGCGGTCAGCCTGGTGGCTTGAGGAGTTGTGATGACGCTACCGCTGTTTCCCCTCAATACTGTGCTGTTTCCCGGTTGTTTTCTCGATCTGCAGATTTTTGAGGCGCGCTACCTGGACATGATTGGCCGCTGCATGAAGCAGGGCGGGGGCTTTGGTGTGGTGTGCATTCTTGAAGGTGAGCAGGTCGGCAAGGCGCCACCGGTGGTCGCGTCGATCGGCTGCGAAGCGATGATCCGCGATTTCGTGCAGCAGGATAACGGCCTGCTGGGTATCCGCGTCGAAGGTGTGCGGCGTTTCAACCTGGAACAGACCGAAGTGCAGAAGGACCAGTTGCTGGTCGGGCAGGTGCAGTGGCTGCCGGAGCTTGCGGACAGCCCGCTGGGCGAGGCAGACGATGACCTGCTGGCGTTGCTGGTTGCATTGGGCGAGCATCCGATGGTCGAGGCGCTGGACATGCCGCGACCGGTGGAGGGGCGGCAAGCGCTGGCCAATCAGCTGGCGTATCTGCTGCCGTTCATGGAAGAGGACAAGCTGGATCTGCTGACCATCGACTCGCCGCAGTTGCGGCTGGAAGAGATTCAGAGGCTGCTGGAGCGGATTCAGGGTGAGTTGTTTGCCTGATTGATCAGTGTGGCCTGTACCGGCCTCTTCGCGGGGCAAGCCCGCACCCACAGGCAGCCTGCAATGCACCACCTGTGGGAGCGGGCTTGCCCCGCGAAGAGGCCGCAACAGCCACCCTCAATACTGATACCGCTCCAAAGCCTGTGGCAACGCATGCATGGCAAAGAACGCGAGCAGCGCAATACACGCCGGCAACACTAGCCACCACACCCGCAGCGGCAGTGCTCTAAGCGGCTGCCGGTACTGCGTCAAGGTCAAGCTCAGCGCACAGACGCAGCACGCCAGCAGGGCGCCGGCCAGAATATCGGTCGGCCAGTGCGCCCCCAGGTAAACCCGCGACAAGGCAATCGCCAGGGCGGGAATGCACCCCAGCAACACCCAGGTCAGTCGCATCCGTGGCGGCTGACCTCGTCCCGCCAGCACCGCCATCACCAGAAAGAACGCAAACGACGCCGAGCTGTGGCCGCTGGGCATGCTGTAACTCGTCAGTGGGTCGATCAGCACCTCAGGCCGTGCGCGGGCGAACAGCCATTTGAGCGTGCCGTTGGCAAGCGCCGTCCCCATCAATGCGCCGCCCGCAAACAGGGCATGTCGCCATTGCCGGGCGAGCAGCAACAGGCCGGTCAGCAGCCCACCGAGGAAAAACTGGGTGCGAAAATCACCCAGGCGCGTCACCAGCACGACGGCGCCGTCGATGACCTGGCTGCGATGCTCCTGCACCAGTGTCATCACGCCCTGATCGAATTCGTGCAGGTAGGGCCAGCCCAGGAACACACCGGCCAGGGCCGCGAAGCTCAAACCGGCGATCAGTCGCGTGCCGTGGCGTTGGTCGCGCAGGCTGCTGTTCAGGCTCAGGCCGATGAGCACCGCCAAAGTGCCCGCAATGATGCCGGCATCCAGCCAGAAGCCTTCGGGTAACGGCAGGCGCATGGCCGCGCCGGTGGCCCAGCCGGGCAGCAGGTAGGCAACGGACCAGCCGGCGCCTGCCACCAGGCTCACGGCAATGAAGCGCGGCAGCGGCATGTCGAACATGCCAGCGACCATCGGCAGCATGGGCCGTAGCGGCCCTATGAAACGCCCGACCAGCAGGCTGGCGATGCCGTAGCGCTGGAAGTAGGTTTCGGCGCTGCCGATCCATTCCGGGTGGTGGCGCAGCAGTGGCAGGCGGCGGATGTTTTGGTGGAAGTACTTGCCGATCGTGTATGACACGGCGTCACCCAGCAAACCGCCGAGAAAGCCCAGCAGCAGTGTCTCGCCCAGGCTGAAGGTGCCGCTGCCGGCCAGCACGGCGACCGCGAACAGCAACACCGTGCCGGGCACAATGATGCCGGCAATGGCCAGGCACTCGATGCAGGCCACCAGGAAAATCGCCAGGCCAAGCCACTGAGGGTTTGCGCTTAGCCAGCCGGTCAGGCTGTCGAGCCATTGGCCCATGTTTCAGCTTCCTTGTTCGTGTATGAAGAAGTCCCGACCTTCGACTTGGCCGCGACGTATCGGGTTCCGCGTACAGAAGCGGGCGTATTCGGCGTCGACGAAGCGGTAAGGCAGGTGCTCGTCGCGGCCATGGGGGATACCCAGGCGAGCAGCCTGGACTACCCGAGGCACGGCGATGCCGCAGTCTTCGACGTAAAGGCGCTCAGGGTCGAACCGCTGGGCGTCCCAGTGGGGCACTTTCAGGCCCAATGCCCGGCACAGCAGGGTTTGGCCCGCACACAGGCGCTCTGCCGGGCGCAGGTTGCCGCTGGCATCCGGGTTGTTCAACTGCATCTGCGCCAGGCTGTTGGCGTTCGAGATGGCATCCTGCCAAGGGTAGGCGGACTTGATCAGCACTGCATTGCCTGGGCCTTGGGCACTGAAATTCAACGAATCGCCACCGCGGGCGTAGTACATGTAGATGTGGCCGCCATCAAGGAACAGCGCCTTGCGTTTTTCGGTGTAGCCGAGCGAAGCGTGGCTGCCTTTGTCGGTCAGGTAGTAGGCCTCGGTCTCGATGATGCGCGCGGCCAGCCACAGGTCGCCCTGGCGATGGCGAATGACCTTGCCCAGCAGCGCTTTGGCCAGGGTTTGGGCGTCACGGTCGAAAAAGCTGTCGGGCAGGGCTGACATGCGGGCAGTTCGCGGCTGAGGAGGCGGGGATGATAGCAATGAATGGCTTAATCGAGGCTGAACCTGTCGCCCATTCGCGGGCAAGCCCGCTCCCACAGATGCTCGCAAAAACCCTGTGGGAGCGGGCTTGCCCGCGAATGGGCGACAACAGGAGATAGAAATTTCGATAACCCCAGTTACATCTTTCCTACACATTGGCTTCGCCATTTTCTACCATCCGCCACCCGCCGCTGGGCGTACACCTGCGCGGCAGTTATAATCAGCCGATTTCCCCTTCGCCAAGACACCGAACCCATGACTGAGTCCGTTCTTGACTATATGACCCGTTTGGGTCGCGCTGCCCGCCAGGCTTCCCGGGTGATCGGCCGTGCCAGTACTGCGCAGAAAAACCGCGCCTTGCAAGCGGCCGCCGACGCCCTGGACGCCGCGCGTGCCGAGCTGACCGCCGCCAACGAGCTGGACCTCGCCGCAGGCCGTGCCAACGGCCTGGAGCCTGCGCTGCTCGACCGCCTGGCGCTGACCCCGGCGCGTATCGACGGCATGATCACCGGCCTGCGCCAGGTGGCCGGCCTGCCCGACCCGGTCGGTGCCATCCGCGACATGAGCTACCGTCCATCGGGTATTCAGGTTGGCAAGATGCGCGCACCGCTGGGGGTGATCGGGATCATCTACGAATCGCGCCCGAACGTGACCATCGATGCGGCCAGCCTGTGCCTCAAAAGCGGCAATGCGACCATCCTGCGGGGTGGTTCCGAGGCGATCCACTCCAACCGTGCCATCGCCACCTGCATCCAGCGTGGCCTGGCCGAGGCCGGCCTGCCGGCGGCAGTGGTGCAGGTGGTCGAGACCACCGACCGCGAAGCCGTGGGCGCGCTGATCAGCATGCCGGAGTTCGTCGATGTCATCGTACCGCGCGGAGGCCGTGGCCTGATCGAGCGTATCAGCCGCGATGCGCGAGTACCGGTGATCAAACACCTGGACGGCATCTGCCACGTCTACGTCAGCGAACATGCCGACCTGGACAAGGCCTGGCGCGTCGCCTTCAACGCCAAGACCTACCGCTACGGCATCTGTGGCGCCATGGAAACCCTGCTGGTCGACCAGCGCGTGGCCGAACGTTTTCTGCCGGAAATGGCCCGTCGCTTCCTGGAAAAGGGCGTCGAGCTGCGTGGCTGCGAGCGCACGTGCGCAATCATCGATGCCAAGCCGGCCAGCGAAGACGATTGGCACACTGAATACCTGGATGCGATCCTGTCGATTCGTGTAGTCGATGACCTGGACCAGGCCATCGAGCACATCAATCATTATGGCTCGCACCACACCGATTCGATCATCACCGAACACCAGGGGCAGGCCCGCCAGTTCATGGCCGAGGTCGACTCGGCATCGGTGATGCTCAATACCCCGACCTGCTTCGCCGACGGTTTCGAATACGGCCTGGGGGCGGAGATCGGTATTTCCACCGACAAGCTGCATGCCCGTGGCCCGGTCGGCCTGGAAGGGCTGACCTGCGAGAAGTACGTGGTGATCGGCGACGGCCAACTGCGCGGCCAGGAGTCCTGCTGAGTTGAGCAAGGCCCAGGCAGTCCGGCGCATCGGCATTCTAGGCGGTACCTTCGACCCCGTGCACATCGGCCACCTGCGCAGCGCGCTGGAAGTGGCCGAGTTCATGGCGTTGGACGAGTTGCGCCTGCTGCCCAACGCCCGGCCGCCACACCGCGATACGCCGCAAGTGGCTGCGCAGGATCGCCTGGCGATGGTGCGCAGCGCCGTGCAGGGTGCCGAGCGCCTGAGTGTGGACGCCCGCGAGCTTGCCCGCGACAAGCCGTCGTACACCATCGACACCCTGGAGTCGATCCGCGCCGAACTGGGCACGAACGACCAGTTGTTCCTGGTGCTGGGCTGGGATGCCTTTTGTGGGTTGCCCGGCTGGCATCGCTGGGAAGAGCTGCTGCAATACTGTCACATCCTGGTGCTGCAACGCCCGGATGCCGACGTTGAACCCCCTGACGAGCTGCGCAACCTGCTGGCTGCGCGCTCCGAGAGCGATCCCACCGCCATGTCCGGCCCGGCGGGAAATATTTCGTTCGTCTGGCAGACGCCGCTTGCGGTGTCGGCTACACAGATCCGACAGCTGCTGGCCAGCGGCAAATCGGTGAGGTTCCTGGTGCCGGACGCCGTACTGGCCTATATCGAGGCGCACGAACTCTATCGTGCGCCTAACTGACGGTGCCTCTGGCGCCTCATCCAACGAGTTGAACGAGTTTTATATGACCAAGCAGAAAATTTACGGCGACGAACTGGTCGCAGTGACCAAGGCAGCGCTGGAAGACGTCAAGGCCCAGGACATCCAGGTCATCGACGTGCGCGAAAAGCACAGCCTGACCGACTACATGATCATTGCCACCGGTACCTCCAACCGCCAGATCAACGCGATGGCCGAAAAGGTCCGTGAAGCAGTCAAGGCCAAAGGCGCCCAGCCGCTGGGTGAAGAAGGCAAGGGCGACAGCGACTGGGTGTTGCTGGACCTGAACGACGTCATCGTGCACATGATGACCGCCGCTGCCCGCCAGTTCTACGACCTGGAACGCCTGTGGCAGGGCGCCGAGCAAAGCCGTGCCGCCGATGGCAAGCACCACAGCCCGGAGCACGTCCACGAGTACTCCGAAAAGCTCAAAGACCGCGAATAAGGAAAGCGCTGTGCGTCTGCGCCTGATCGCGGTCGGCTCGCGCATGCCCAAGTGGGTCGAGGACGGTTGGCATGAATATGCCAAGCGCCTGCCCCCTGAGCTGTCGCTTGAGCTGGTGGAAATCCCGCTGAACACCCGTGGCAAGAATGCCGACGTCGCTCGCCTGATCCGTCAGGAGGGCGAAGCCATGCTGAGCAAGGTTCAGCCTGGGGAACGCATCGTCACCCTCGAGGTCCATGGCAAGCCCTGGAGTACCGAGCAACTGGCGACCGAGCTGGACCGCTGGCGCCTGGATGCGCGCACGGTGAATTTGATGGTGGGCGGCCCGGAAGGGCTGGCACCTGAGGTCTGCGCACGCGCCGAGCAACGCTGGTCGTTGTCGCCGCTGACGTTGCCGCACCCGTTGGTAAGGATACTCATCGGCGAGCAGATCTATCGCGCCTGGACCGTGTTGTCCGGGCACCCTTACCACAAATGAGCCTGTAAGTAGTCCGATGTCGCAGCCGATTCGTCTCAAGGACCACGAGAAAGACGCCCGCCTGGTGCGTAACCGCGTCGTGGTCGGCGCGGTGGCGATCGTGCTGCTTATCTGCGTCTTGATCGCGCGGCTGTACTACCTGCAGATCATCCAGTACGACTACCACTCGACGCTGTCGGAGAACAACCGGGTGCATGTGCAGCCGATCCCGCCGACCCGCGGGCTGATCTTCGACCGCAACGGGGTGATCATCGCCGATAACCGGCCCAGCTTCAGCCTGTCCATGACCCGCGAACGTGCGGGTAATTGGCAGGAAGTACTGGACAACATCGTCGAAGTGCTGGAGCTGACAGAGGACGACCGCGCCCTCTTCGAAAAACGCATGCGCCAGGGGCGTCGGCCGTTCGAGCCGGTGCCTATCCTGTTCGAGCTGAATGAAGAGCAGATCGCCCGGGTGGCGGTGAACCAATTCCGCCTGCCGGGTGTGGAAGTGGTCGCGCAGTTGGTTCGGCACTACCCGCAAGGTGCGCACTTCGCGCACTCGGTGGGGTATGTCGGGCGCATCAACGAGAAAGAACTGAAAACCCTGGACCCTGTGAACTACAGCGGCACGCACCATATCGGCAAGACCGGTATCGAGCGCTTCTACGAAGATGCCCTGCACGGCCAGGTAGGTTACGAGGAAGTCGAGACCAACGCCCGCGGCCGCGTGCTGCGAGTGCTCAAGCGTACCGACCCGAAGCCTGGCAAGGACATTGTCCTGAGCCTGGACATCAAGCTGCAGGAAGCCGCCGAGGCTGCCCTGGGTGGCCGGCGCGGCGCCGTGGTCGCGCTTGACCCGCGTAGCGGCGAGGTCTTGGCGATGGTCAGCCAGCCCAGCTTTGACCCCAATCTGTTCGTCACCGGTATCAGCTTCAAAGCCTATGCCGAGCTGCGTGATTCGATCGACCGGCCGCTGTTCAACCGTGTGCTGCGTGGCCTGTATCCGCCGGGCTCGACCATCAAACCGGCAGTTGCCATCGCCGGCCTCGACAGTGGTGTGGTGACGGCCAGTAGCCGGGTGTTCGACCCGGGCTACTACCAGTTGCCCAACTATGACCATAAATACCGCAACTGGAACCGCAGTGGCGATGGCTGGGTCGACCTCGACCTGGCGATCATGCGCTCCAATGACACCTACTTCTACGACCTGGCGCACAAAATGGGCATCGACCGTTTGTCCAGCTATATGAACAAATTCGGCCTGGGCCAGAAGGTCTCGCTGGACATGTTCGAGGAATCTTCCGGGCTGATGCCGACACGTGAATGGAAGCGTGCCACCCGCCGCCAGGCCTGGTTCCCGGGTGAAACGCTGATTCTCGGTATCGGCCAGGGCTACATGCAGACCACCCCCTTGCAGATGGCTCAGGCCACCGCGCTGATCGCTAGCAAGGGTAAGTGGCGGCGCCCTCACTTGGCCCGCACCATCGAAGGCCAGCCGCCGGTGGACGAAAGCCCGATCGACGATATCGTGCTGCGTGACCCGTCTGACTGGGCCAAGGTGACTCACGGTATGGAGCAGGTGATGCACAACGCGCGGGGTACCGCTCGGGCCGCTGCCGCCGGCGCCCAGTATCGCATTGCCGGCAAGAGCGGTACGGCCCAGGTGGTGGCCATCAAGCAGGGCGAGAAGTACGACCGTAACAAGGTCCAGGAACGTCACCGTGACCACGCCTTGTTCGTGGGCTTCGCGCCGGCACAAGATCCCAAGATCGTGATCGCGGTCATGATCGAGAATGGCGAGGCCGGGGGTCGGGTTGCCGCGCCGGTGATGCGTCAGGTGATGGACGCCTGGCTGCTCGATGAGAACGGCCGTCTGAAAACCGAGTTCGCGCCAGCGACTGTTGCTCAGGAGTTGGCCCCGTGATGAACAATTTCGATCGCATGCTCTCCAGCGAGGATGTGATGCGTCGGCGCGCCAGCTTTCTGCAGCGCATTCATATCGATGGCCCCTTGCTGGTCATCCTCCTGGCCCTGGCGGCCGGTAGCCTGTTCGTCCTCTATTCGGCCAGTGGCAAGAACTGGGACCTGCTGCTCAAACAAGCCACCTCGTTCGGTATCGGTCTGGTGTCGATGTTCGTCATCGCCCAGCTGGAGCCGCGCTTCATGGCGCGCTGGGTGCCGTTGGCCTACCTGGTCGGCGTGTTGCTGCTGGTGGTGGTGGACGTCATGGGCCATAACGCCATGGGTGCCACGCGCTGGATCAACATTCCCGGGGTGATCCGCTTCCAGCCCTCGGAATTCATGAAGATCATCATGCCGGCGACCATCGCCTGGTACTTGTCCAAGCGCACCTTGCCGCCGCACCTCAAGCATGTGGCGATCAGCCTTGTCCTGATCGGTGTGCCGTTCATTCTCATCGTCCGCCAGCCTGACCTGGGGACGGCGCTGCTGATTCTCGCCTCCGGTGCGTTCGTGCTGTTCATGGGCGGGTTGCGCTGGCGCTGGATCGTCAGTGTGGTGGCTGCGGCGGTGCCGGTGGCGGTTGCCATGTGGTTCTTTGTCATGCACGACTACCAGAAGCAACGTGTGCTGACCTTCCTTGACCCGGAAAGCGACCCGCTGGGCACGGGCTGGAACATCATCCAGTCCAAGGCCGCGATCGGCTCGGGCGGGGTCTTCGGCAAAGGCTGGCTGCTGGGTACCCAGTCGCACCTGGACTTTTTGCCCGAGAGCCACACCGACTTCATCATCGCGGTGCTGGGTGAGGAGTTCGGCCTGGTGGGCATCTGCCTGCTGCTGATCGTCTATCTGCTGCTGATCGGTCGCGGCCTGATGATCACGGCTCAGGCGCAGACCCTGTTCGGCAAGCTGCTGGCAGGCAGCCTGACGATGACCTTCTTTGTATACGTGTTCGTCAATATCGGTATGGTCAGCGGCCTTCTGCCCGTGGTGGGCGTGCCGCTGCCCTTCATCAGCTATGGCGGAACTTCGTTGGTGACGCTGCTGTCAGCGTTTGGCGTTCTGATGTCGATCCATACGCACCGCAAATGGATCGCACAGGTTTGAATAAGGTGAAGAATTTCATGCAAGCAGTGCGTAACTGGGCTGCCCGTTGTGCGCCGTGGATCGGCGCGGTGGGCCTGTTCGGCGCTGTCCAGCTGGCCCATGCCGGCGACTACGACGGCTCGCCTCAGGTGGCTGAGTTCGTTGGCGAAATGGCCCGCGACTACGGTTTTGCCAGCGAGCAGCTGACAGGTGTGTTCCGCGAGGTCCAGCGCAAGCAGTCGATCCTTGATGCCATCTCGCGTCCGGCCGAACGGGTCAAGCCCTGGAAGGACTACCGGCCGATGTTCATCACCGACGCGCGCATCGCCCGTGGTGTGGACTTCTGGCGTCAGCACGAAGCGGTGCTGGCACGTGCCGAGCAGGAATACGGGGTGCCGGCGCAAGTCATCGTCTCGATCATCGGCGTAGAGACCTTCTTTGGCCGCAATACCGGCAACTATCGGGTCATCGACGCCCTGTCGACGCTGGGCTTCGACTACCCGCCTCGGGCCGAATTCTTCCGCAAAGAGTTGCGCGAGTTCCTGCTGCTGGCCCGCGAAGAGCAGCTTGACCCGCTCACGCTCAAAGGCTCCTACGCCGGCGCCATGGGCCTGCCGCAGTTCATGCCGAGCAGCTTTCGCAACTATGCCGTGGACTTTGACGGCGACGGCCACATCAATATCTGGAACAACCCGGACGATGCCATCGGCAGCGTTGCCAGTTACTTCAAGCGCCATGGCTGGGTGGCCGGCGAAGGTGTGGTCAGCCGTGCCATGGTGCAGGGCGAGCGAGCCGATGAAGGCCTGACCACCGGCATCGAGCCGGTGAAGACCGTCGGGGAGTTGCGAGCGCTGGGCTGGTCGAGTCATGATGCGCTGCGCGATGATCTGCCGGTTACCGCCTTCCGCCTGGAGGGCGAAAACGGCCCTGAGTACTGGATGGGCCTGAAGAACTTCTACGCGATCACTCGCTACAACCGCAGCGTGATGTATGCCATGGCGGTGCATCAGCTTTCGGAACAGCTGGTCCAAGCACGGGGCGTCAAGTAATGCGCGCAATCATCTCTGCCAATACCTTCAAGCTGCTGACCTGCATGACTGTCGGCATGCTGCTGGTCAGCTGCTCCTCCAGCCGCCCGACCACCACCCAGAAAAGCGGCAATACTGTCCGCGCCCAGCCCGGACTGGACATCAACCGTGCCCACAAGGACGGCGCGCCGTGGTGGGACGTGGATGTGAACAAGATCCCCGATGCCACACCGACCGTGCACACGGGCAACTACAAGGCCAACCCCTACACGGTGCTGGGCAAGACCTACTACCCGATGCAGGAGTCGCGCAACTACCGCGCCGAGGGCACCGCGTCGTGGTATGGCACCAAATTCCATGGCCAGAACACCGCCAACGGCGAGCTCTACGACCTGTACGGCATGAGTGCGGCGCACAAGACCTTGCCGCTGCCGGCCTATGTGCGGGTGACCAACCTGGCCAACGGTCGCAGCGTGGTCCTGCGGGTCAACGACCGCGGCCCGTTCTATTCCGACCGCATCATCGACCTGTCCTACGCGGCGGCGAAGAAGCTCGGCTACGCCGAAATCGGCACCGCGCATGTGCGCGTCGAGGGGATCGACCCGCAACAATGGTGGGCCCAGCGTGGCCAGCAACCACCGTTGGTGCTGAAGGAGCCGCAGGTCGCCCAGACCCAGTCGATTCCGGCCAGCACCGGGCGCGTCGAGCAGTGGACCCCGCCGCCGCAGCAACACGCGGCGCCAGTGGTACCCGTACAGGTCGGCGGCAACAATGTGCCGGCCGGCAACGGCGGCAGCTTCCTGCAGGTGGGTGCCTTCGCCAACCCGGACGCCGCCGAACTGCTGCGTTCGAAGCTGAGCACCATGGTCAGTGCGCCGGTGTTCATCAGTTCCATCGTGCGTAACCAGCAGACCTTGCACCGCGTGCGCCTGGGGCCGATCGGCAGCCAGGGTGAGATCCAGCAGGCGCAAGACAGCATTCGCCTGGCGAACTTGGGGCAGGCAAAGCTGGTCACAGCAGACTGACAGCTTTAGTAGGAGCGGCCCTTTCGCGACACAAGGCCGCTCCTACAGGTTTTGTCATGAATTGCCGGGCGCGCGCATGTACAATGACGGCTTTTGCCCGCAGCGACATAAAGCCGCACTGCGTGGGCTCGGCCCAAGGCCTTAAAAACTAGACTGACTGGCGCTGGGCACACGCTGTAGCCCAGGGAACATCTCAGACCATTAGCGATTTTCGAGAGACGGATGAACATCACCAACCTTGCCAAACGACTTTGCCTGCCCGTACTGCTGATGATCACGCCTGCTGCTTTCGCGGCAGAGCAGATGATGCCGGCACCACCGCAACTGGCAGCCAAGTCCTACGTACTCATGGACGCGTCCAGCGGCAACGTGCTGGTCGAGAACAACGGTGACGAGCGCCTGCCGCCAGCCAGCCTGACCAAGCTGATGACCGCCTACATCGCCACCCTGGACATTCGTCGTGGCCAGATCGGTGAAAACGATCCGGTCACCGTCAGCGAAAACGCCTGGCGTACCGGCGGTTCGCGCATGTTCATCAAGGTTGGCAGCCAGGTGACCGTCAGCGACCTGCTGCACGGCATCATCATCCAGTCGGGTAACGACGCTTCCGTCGCCCTGGCCGAACACATTGCCGGTAGCGAAGACGCTTTCGCCGACATGATGAACAAGACGGCCACCGACCTGGGTATGGCCAACAGCCACTTCATGAACCCGACCGGCCTGCCGAACCCGGAGCACTACTCTTCGGCGCACGACATGGCCCTGCTGGCGCGCGCGATCATCGACGTCGACCCGGCCCACTATGCGATCTACTCGCAGAAAGAGTTCTACTGGAACAACATCAAGCAGCCGAACCGCAACCTGCTGCTGTGGCGTGACAAGACCGTCGATGGCCTGAAGACCGGCCACACCGACGAAGCCGGTTATTGCATGGTGGCTTCGGCCGTACGTGACGGCCAGCGCCTGATCGCCGTGGTGTTCGGCACCAACAGCGAGCAGTCTCGTGCTGCCGAAACCCAGAAGCTGCTGACCTACGGCTTCCGCTTCTTCGAAACCCAGACCTTCTACCAGAAGGGCACCGAGCTGACTCAGGCCCCGGTCTGGAAGGGCGCCACCAGCCAGGTTAAAGCTGGCCTGGCCAACGACCTGACCATGACTATGCCTAAAGGCCAATTGAAGCGCCTGCAGGCTTCGATGACCATGAACCCGCAGCTCACCGCACCGATCGCCAAAGGTGACGTGATCGGCAAAGTGGAAGTCAAACTGGACGAGAACGTGGTTCACAGCGCCGACCTGATCGCCCTTGATGGCGTCGAGGAAGGTGGTTTCTTCCGCCGTATGTGGGATAGCATCCGTCTATTCTTCTACGGGTTGTTCAACTGATAACGTGACCTGCCACGCTCCCGCTGTTCATGCGGGGGCGTTGTTGTTGCCACGGCTTACGAGGCCGTTTCCGCCATGAGCGAACCTGACGTCAAGTCGCACAAGATCGAGTTCCCCTGCGCCGATTACCCGATCAAGGTCATTGGCGATACCGTTGTCGGTTTCAAGGACACGGTCATCGAAATCCTCAGCAAATACGCCAAGGTCGACCTCGCTACCCTGGCCGAGCGCCAGAGCAAGGAAGGCAAGTACACCACGGTGCAACTGCACATCGTTGCCGAGAGCGAGAACCAGCTGCACGACATCAACAGTGCACTGCGTGCCACCGGCATCGTGAAAATGGTGCTCTGATGTCCGCCTGTCTCGGTTTTCGCGATCTTGGCCTGCAGCCCTATGAACCGGTGCTGGAAGCCATGCGTCGCTTTACCGAGCAGCGAGGGCCCGACAGCCAGGACGAAATCTGGCTGGTCGAACACCCTTCGGTCTTCACCCAGGGCCAGGCCGGCAAGGCCGAGCACCTGCTGATTCCGGGCGATATCCCGGTGGTGCAGACCGACCGTGGTGGCCAGGTGACCTACCATGGCCCCGGGCAGTTGGTGGCCTACCTGCTACTGGATGTGCGCCGGCTGGGTTTTGGTGTACGTGAGCTGGTCAGCCGTATCGAGCAGACCCTTATCGACCTGCTTGCCAGTTACGATGTCCAGGCCGCGGCCAAGCCCGACGCCCCGGGTGTCTATGTCGATGGAGCGAAAATCGCCTCCCTCGGCCTGCGAATCCGCAACGGCCGTTCCTTCCACGGCCTTGCCCTGAACGTGGACATGGACCTTGCGCCATTCCGCCGAATCAACCCCTGCGGTTATGCGGGGCTGGCCATGACCCAGCTACGCGATCAGGCAGGCCCGATCGAACTCAACGAGGTCAGGACAAGGCTGCGCGGACAGCTGGTCAAGCACCTCGACTACGCTGAGCAGACGACCCTCACGGGCGGAATCGACTGAATATGACAACTGTGCAAGAAGCCGTGCCGAACCTGATACCTACCCAGGATGTCACCTCGCGCCCTGCGCCGAAGAAGGTGGAAGCTGGGGTCAAACTGCGTGGCGCCGACAAGGTGGCGCGCATCCCTGTGAAGATCATCCCGACCGATGAGCTGCCGAAAAAGCCCGACTGGATCCGCGTGCGCATCCCGGTCTCGCCCGAGGTAGACCGCATCAAGCAACTGCTGCGCAAGCACAAGCTGCACAGCGTCTGCGAAGAAGCCTCTTGCCCGAACCTGGGCGAGTGCTTCTCTGGCGGTACCGCGACCTTCATGATCATGGGTGACATTTGCACCCGTCGTTGCCCATTCTGCGACGTGGGCCACGGCCGACCGAAGCCACTGGACCTCGACGAGCCGAAAAACCTCGCCGTCGCCATTGCCGACCTGCGTCTGAAGTACGTGGTGATCACCTCGGTGGACCGCGACGACCTGCGTGACGGTGGTGCCCAGCACTTCGCCGACTGCATTCGCGAGATTCGCGCCTTGTCGCCAGGTGTGCAACTGGAAACCCTGGTCCCGGACTACCGTGGCCGTATGGATGTGGCCCTGGAGATCACCGCGCAAGAGCCGCCGGATGTCTTCAACCACAACCTGGAAACCGTACCGCGCCTGTACAAGGCCGCGCGTCCGGGTTCGGACTATGACTGGTCGCTGGACCTGCTGCAGAAGTTCAAGCAGATGGTCCCGCACGTACCGACCAAATCGGGCCTGATGCTCGGCTTGGGCGAGACCGACGAAGAAGTCATCGAAGTGATGCACCGCATGCGCGAGCACGAGATCGACATGCTGACCCTCGGCCAGTACCTGCAGCCGTCGCGCAGCCACTTGCCGGTGCAGCGTTTTGTGCACCCGGACACCTTCGCCTGGTTCGCCGAAGAAGGCTACAAGATGGGCTTCAAGAACGTGGCCTCCGGCCCGCTGGTACGTTCTTCGTACCATGCTGACCAGCAGGCCCACGAAGCCAAGATCAAGCTCTGAGCCTGGTCTGAGTCACACATGCCGATGCGCGCCGAAAGGCGGCATCGGCATTTTTGTTTTTGTGCCCTGCGCTGCAAGGAGTTGCGATGAATTGCGCCGAAACCTTCGAGTCCCGCCTGCCCGCCGTACTGCGGGAGGATGCCTGCTTTGCCATCGTCGCACCGGCCGGGCCGGCACGCCTGGATGCGCAAAAAGCCAGCCAGTGGTTTGCCGAACGTGGCTATCGCTGTCGTATCTACCCGGGCGTTGATCAGGCCCAGGGCTACCTGGCGGGATCTGATCAGCAGCGGCTGCAGGACCTTCACGATGCCTTCGCTGACCCGGCTATCGACGCGATCCTGTGCATGCGCGGCGGCTACGGCAGCATGCGCCTGCTCGACCAGCTCGATTTTGACCTCGTTCGCCGCAATCCCAAGCCACTGATCGGCTACAGCGACATCACCGCGCTGCACACGGCCATCTACCGGAACACTGGTCTACTTACCTTCCATGGGGCAATGCTGAACGCCGATCTGCTGGGCGCCAAGCTTGAGCCGACCGAGTCGTCGCTCATAGCGCAGTTGATTGGGCAGGTTGGGGCCGGGGATGCGATTGCGCATCCTGCCGACTTTGCCTTGAACTGCGTGGTGCCGGGTATTGCCAGTGGGCGTTTGCTGGGTGGCAACCTGTCGATGCTCGGCGCGACCCTGGGCACCGTGGCAGAGATCGAAACGCAGGGGTGCATCTTGTTTATCGAGGACGTCAACGAACCGCTGTTTCGGGTGGATCGTTTACTGACCCAGTTGCGCCTGGCGGGCAAGCTTGACGGGGTGAGGGGCGTGTTGGTGGGGGATTTTGCAGGGATCACCGTGGCGGCGTTGGCGCCGCTGCTGCAGGACATTTTCGGGCCGCTGGGTGTGCCGGTGCTGGCCGGGTGGCGCAGTGGGCATTGTGACCCGAATGTGTGCTTGCCGCTGGGGGCTGAGGTGGTGCTGGACAGCGAGAAGATGAGCCTGGTGTTGCAGCAGGACTTGTTTAGGGCTTGAGGGGCTGCTGTGCAGCCCTTCGCGGGCAAGCCCGCTCCCACCGGTACTGTGCAGGCCTTAAGGTCGCCGCAGTTCCTGAGGGAGCGGGCTTGCCCCGCGAAGGGCCGCAATGGCGTTAACGCTGACGCAGGCTCTCAAGCAGCTTGTGCGTCGGATACCCATCCGCCGCCCACCCAAACCCTTGCTGGGCATTGCGAATGGCCTTGCGGGTATTGGCGCCAATGATGCCATCGGCATTGCCGGCGTCATGCCCGCTGGCATTGAGCAGGTTTTGCAGTTCCATGCGCTCGCTGCGGCTCAATGGCAGGTCTTCCTTCGGCCAGCTGCCGGCAATGAAGCCCCAGCCCGAGAACCGATCACCCAGCAGGCTCACGGCCAGTGCATAGGACGATGAGTTGTTGTACTTGAGAATGGCGCGGAAGTTGTCCAGCACCAGGAACGCGGGGCCGCGTGCACCCGCAGGCAGCAGCAGGGCGGCGGACAGCTGGTTGCTGTTGGC
Organism: Pseudomonas sp. E1MeOHC2; assembly: GCF_058745025.1. Classification (NCBI taxonomy): domain Bacteria; kingdom Pseudomonadati; phylum Pseudomonadota; class Gammaproteobacteria; order Pseudomonadales; family Pseudomonadaceae; genus Pseudomonas; species Pseudomonas sp. E1MeOHC2. The sequence goes on along the minus strand of NZ_CP196675.1, from coordinate 1,711,140 downwards.
GGGCAACTGGGTGCCGGCGGGCAGCTTCACGCCCAGTTGCAGCCATTCACTCACCGGCTTGCGCAGCGAACCATCGGCCAGCCAGAAGTCGAAGCCTGCCGGTACTTGCACTTCAAAGCCCCAAGGCTGGCCACGTTTCCAGCCGGAGCTTTGCAGATAGTGCGCGGTCGAGGCCAAGGCGTCGGGGGTGCTGTTCCAGATGTCCCGGCGGCCATCGCCGTCGAAATCCACCGCATGGGTGTTGTAGGTGGTCGGGATGAACTGGGTCTGGCCCATGGCGCCGGCCCATGAACCGCGCATGGCCTCAGGCTGGATATCGCCGTTCTGCAGGATCTGCAGGGCGGCAATCAGCTGGTCCTGGGCGAACTGTGGGCGGCGGCCTTCGTAGGCCAGGGTCGCCAGCGAGCGAATGACCGACTTGCTGCCCTGGAACTGGCCGAAGTTGCTTTCCATGCCCCATACCGAAACCAGCACCTGGCGGTCCACGCCATAGCGCTGCTCGATGCGGCTCAACAGTTCCGCATTCTGCTCCAGCAGTTTCTTGCCATTGCGCACGCGCAGTGGCGACAGGGCGCCTTCCAGGTATTCCCACACGGGGCGGGTGAATTCAGGTTGGCTGCGGTCGGCCTTGATCACGTCCATGTCGGGGGTTACACCGACGAATGCACGGTCGAAGGTGGTTGGTGAAATACCGGCCTGCAGGGCCTGTTGGCGGAAGCCAGCCTGCCATTGCGCGAACGTTTGCAGAGGCTGGATCTCAGTAGTGCTGGCGTCGGGCGTTGCACCGGGCAGGTTCACCACCGGGGCGGGCTGGGCAGGGGCCAGCGGCAAGGCATCGGCGGCGGTGGGTTTTTCCGCGCAGGCGACGAGCAGGATGAAGCTGGAGGCCGCGATCAGTTGACGGGATTTCCAACGGGGGAGAAGACTGAGGAGCATGCACAGATCCAGAATTTCAGGTCAGGTGCTGACCATACCATGCCTGCGCTTTCGATGCTTTCATGCGGCCAAAAAGTAAGAAGCCTCCCAATCTCTCGATTGGAAGGCTTCGCGGCGGTAGCTGCCTTTGCCCTTGTCTGGTTGTTCCTGGCGGCAGCGGAACAGGGGCTGGGCGACGATGGACTTGGCCTTGTTGGGGCCGTGCTTTTTCGGCTTTTTGCTCATGGTGCGGTTCCCGATGGATGGCGTTCGAGGCGCACTGTAGGCCCGTGGGTGGTGGAGGGCCAATTGATTGTGTATATGGTTCGGGGCTTAGGGCTGCCTGTAGGAGCGGCCCCGGCTATTCGGGTGGGAGCGCTAGCCGCTGGCCCGCCATCAGCAGCGACAGCCGCGCCAGGCCGGTCCAGGGCGAACCTTCGGCCTGGCCCTTGATCTGCGCATCGATACGCTGAGCATCTTGCAGCAGCTGGGCCCAGCGCGGCGCAGACAGGCGCTGCAGGGCTTTGCTGACCAGCGGGCGACGTTTGTCCCACACCGGTGGCCGCGCTTGGCTGAATGCCTTGTCCAGCGGTACGCCCTGGCTGAACTGCTGGGCAAGCCCGGACAGTTGGCGCAGCTCGCGGGCCAAGGCCCACAGAATCACCGGCGGCTCCACGCCTTCACCGCGCAGGCCTTCGAGCATGCGCAGGGCATGCGCGGCTTCGCCATTGAGAATGGCATCGACCAGCCCGAAGACATCGAAGCGGGCGCTGTCGGCGACGGCCGACTGCACGGTCTCCACGGTGATCTGATTGCCCTCGGCAAGCAGCTTGAGCTTTTCGATTTCCTGGGCGGCGGCCAGCAGGTTGCCTTCGACACGTGCGGCAATCAGGTCGACAGCATCGCGCTGTGCCGAAAGGCCGGCCTGCGACAGCCGCTGGTTGATCCATTGGGGGAGCTGGTGGGCATCCACCGGCCAGATCTGGATGAACTGGCAGTGGGCACCTTCGATCAGTGCCTTGCCCCACTTGGTCTTCTGCGCGCTGCCGTCGAGTTTGGGCAGGCTGATCAGCAGCAGCGTGTCCTCAGCCGGGTTGGCGCAATACTCCATCAACGCGGCAGCACCCTTGTCGCCAGGTTTGCCGGAGGGCAGGCGCAGCTCCAGTAGGCGGCGTTGGGCGAACAGGGACAGGCTGGCGCCCGCCTGGAGCAGGGTGCCCCAGTCGAAATTGGCGTCGGCACTGAACACCTGGCGTTCGTCGAAACCTTGCTGGCGCGCAGCGGCACGGATGGCGTCGGCGGCTTCCTGGCACAGCAACGGGTCGTCGCCACTGACCACGTAAACCGGTGCCAGAGTGCCTTGAAGGTGCTTGTTGAGTTGGGCGGGGGCGAGTTTCATCGGAAACAGGCGGGGCACCTGGGTGCCCCGCACGGGCTCAGTTGCCCGGAACTTCCAGTGGCGACTGCTGCGGCGTTTCGGCCTGCTGGTGGCGAGCCGCTTCCAGCGCGTCGGCTTGCGCCTTGGCGCGTTCGTCGGCTTTGCGCTGCAGCTCGTCCAGTTGCGCCGGGGTCAGCATCTGCAGGCGTACGACCATGGCGTTGACCAGGTCGCGGCGCATCTCTTCGCGTGCCCGGTTGGCTTCTTGCTCGGAACCTGTGATGTTGGACGCGTCACGCATGTAGATCTTGCGGACTTCCAGTTTGTCGGTGAGCAGTTCCAGGTTGTTCAGGCCCTGGATGCTGTAGTCCAGCACCGTGGTCAGCTCGTACTCGGCCGAGCGGCTGCCACCGCTGTAGGTCGCGGCGCGCTGGCTTTCCTGCTCGTTGGTCAGCACCAGGCGGTAAGGTGCGCCCGCGTGGACGTTGACGCCGCTGCGCTCCAGGACCTGGCGCAGTTCGGTCACTGTTTCGCCATAGGCATTACGCGCGCTGACGTCCATCTCCTTGACGTTCAGCTCGGTGGAGCCGGTGCCGCGCAGCTGGAAACCGCAGGCGCTGAGCAAAACGGCCAGGCCGATTACCAGCAGATTGCGTTTGATCATGTTGTTGCTCCCTCTTGGGCCTGTACCGCCCGCCCGCAGTGGCTGCGGGCGGGCGTGCCATCAATTGGCGACGATGTTGACCAGCTTGCCCGGTACCACGATGACCTTGCGGATGGTCAGGCCATCGATGAAGCGCAGGACATTTTCGTTGCTGCGGGCGGCGGCTTCGACTTCTTCGCGGCTGGCCGCGGCCGGCATCTCGACCTGGCCGCGCAGTTTACCGTTGACCTGAACCACCAGGGTAACGGTGTCCTGCACCAGTGCCTGCTCATCGACGCTCGGCCAGGCGGCATCGATTACCGACTCTGCGTGGCCCAGATGCAGCCACAGCTCATGGGAGATGTGCGGGGTGATCGGGGCCAGCAGCAAGGTCACAGCCTCCAGGCCTTCCTGCAGCAGGGCGCGGTCCTGTTCGGTGGCTTGCGGGGCCTTCTCCAGCACGTTCATCACGGTCATCACCTGGGCGATGGCGGTGTTGAACTTGTGGAACTGACCCACGTCGTTGCTGGCCTGCTTGATGGCAGCGTGGATGGCGCGGCGGATGACTTTTTGCGCGTCATCCAGCGCGGCGACATCCAGCTTGCCCGGCAGACCCTGGCTGACGTGGCTCTGGGCCAGGCGCCAGACACGGCGCAGGAAGCGGCTTGCGCCTTCGACGCCGGAATCGGACCACTCCAGGCTCATGTCGGGTGGCGAAGCGAACATCATGAACAGGCGGCAGGTGTCGGCGCCGTAGGCTTCGATCATCGATTGCGGGTCGACGCCGTTGTTCTTGGACTTCGACATCTTCTCGGTGCCGCCGATTTCCACCGGCAGGCCGTCGGTCTTCAGGCGGGCGCCAATGATCTTGGCCTTGGCGTCACGTTCGATCTCGACGTCGGCCGGGTTGAACCAGTCCTTGCCGCCGTTGCTGGCGACGCGGTAGTAGGTCTCGGCGATCACCATGCCTTGGGTCAGCAGGTTCTTGAACGGCTCGTTCGAGGTGACCAGGCCTTCGTCACGCATCAGCTTGTGGAAGAAGCGTGCATACAGCAGGTGCAGGATCGCGTGCTCGATACCGCCGATGTACTGGTCGACCGGCAGCCAGTGGTTGGCCGCTTTCGGGTCGACCAGACCCTGGTCGTAGTTTGGCGAGGCGTAGCGGGCGAAGTACCAGGACGACTCGACGAAGGTGTCCATGGTGTCGGTTTCGCGCTTGGCCGCAGTGCCGCATTTCGGGCAGGTGCATTCGTAGAATTCAGGCATGCGCGCCAGCGGCGAGCCGGCGCCATCCGGTACCACGTTCTCCGGCAGGGTAACCGGCAGTTGGTCTTCCGGTACCGGCACGTCGCCGCAGGACGGGCAGTGGATGATCGGGATCGGGCAGCCCCAGTAGCGCTGACGGCTGATGCCCCAGTCGCGCAGGCGGAACTGGGTACGCGACTTGCCGAGGTCCTTGCGGATCAGGGCGGCTTCGATGGCGTCGAAGGCGCCGGCGAAGTCCAGGCCGTCGAACTCGCCGGAATTGATCAGCTGGCCGTACTCGTTGTAAGCGGGCAGCCATTCGTTACCGACGTCATCGCCTGCGCTGGTGCGCACCACGGCCTTGACCGGCAGGTTGTACTTGCGGGCGAACTCGAAGTCGCGCTCGTCGTGGGCCGGTACGGCCATCACTGCGCCGTCGCCGTAGTGCATCAGTACGTAGTTGGCGACCCAGACCGGCAGTTTTTCGCCCGTCAGCGGGTGTTCGACCAGCAGGGAAGTGGGCATGCCCTTCTTCTCCTGGGTGGCCATGTCGGCCTCGGCAACGCTGCCGCTCTTGCACTCGTCGATGAACGCCTGCAGCGCCGGGTTGCCCTGGGCGGCCTGGGTGGCCAGCGGGTGTTCGGCGGCGACGGCGACGTAGGTGGCGCCCATCAGCGTGTCAGGACGGGTAGTGAAGACCTTGAGGGTGCCTTGGTGGCCGATGCTGGCCTGGTCGAACGGGAACTGCACTTCCATGCCGCGCGACTTGCCGATCCAGTTGCGCTGCATGGTCTTGACCTGTTCAGGCCAGCCCGGCAACTCGTCGAGGCTTTCCAGCAGCTCGTCTGCATAGTCGGTGATGCGGAAGTAGTACATCGGGATTTCGCGCTTTTCGATCAGCGCGCCCGAACGCCAGCCGCGGCCGTCGATGACCTGCTCGTTGGCGAGCACGGTCTGGTCGGCCGGGTCCCAGTTCACGGTACCGTTCTTGCGGTAGATGATGCCTTTTTCGAACAGGCGGGTGAACAGCCACTGTTCCCAGCGGTAGTAATCCGGCTTGCAGGTAGTGACTTCACGTGCCCAGTCGATGGCCAGGCCCAGGCTCTTGAGCTGGGTCTTCATGTAGTCGATGTTTTCGTAGGTCCACTTGGCCGGGGCGACGTTGTTTTTCATCGCCGCGTTTTCCGCGGGCATGCCGAAAGCGTCCCAGCCCATCGGCTGCAGGACGTTCTTGCCCAGCATGCGCTGGTAGCGGGCAATCACGTCACCGATGGTGTAGTTGCGCACGTGGCCCATGTGTAGCTTGCCGCTCGGGTACGGGAACATCGATAGGCAATAGTAAGTGTCTTTGCCTGGCTGTTCGGTAACAGCGAACGATTGTTGCTCGTCCCAGAAGTTCTGGGCGGCGGCTTCGATATCACGGGGCGTGTATTGTTCGTGCATGGCTACTTTTGGCTGAGAGAGAAGAGACCTTGTTCCAGGCAGCGGAACCTCGCTGCAACCGGTACTCCGGTGTCGTTTAGAGTGAACGCCGTAGCATACAGCAGCGCTGCGCATCGTGGGAAACCTTGATTGCGAATGCCCGCTGGTCGCGGCAAACGGCTGCTTTTAAGAGTGACGCTAAGCTCAGGTGTGGGGGGAGATATTCTTATCTTCAATGAGGTGAACGGATGGGAGAGACGCAGCTACCCGTAATCAAACCGGAGCTTTACGAACGCCTGATCGACCGCCTTGGCCTGGCATTGGAAGTTGCCAGGACGTCGGTACGATTGCGCGACGAGATGCCAGCCGAGCTGGAGTTGCGCGGCCTTAGCCACGCAGAGTTCGAAGTGATCAAGGCTTACCTGGAAACCCTTCCGGAGCGCCAAAATGCCTGTGCCGGCAGTTACCCACAAGCGGAGCCGACATCGGCCAAGATCATCTGGCTCAAGGACAAGAAACGCCCCGCCAGCACGGCGAGATCCAGGACGCTGCCACATCGTTAGCCGTTCAGGACGCCAGGCGCAGGCCATCGCGCGCCGGTTCTTCAATACACTTCTCACGATCGTCGCCGGCGGCACACTTGTTGCCCGGCGTCGATCCTCTTAGGCTGCACGCCTTCCATGGAGGTGTAGCCGATGCCAATCCGATACTTCATCAAGCAATGGCTGATGCCGCCTGGCGTCCTGTTCCTGCTGCTGTTGGCGGCGTGGTGGCTGCGCAACCGGCGCCCGCGGCTGGCTGGGCTGTGTTTTGCCGTGGGGCTTGGCGGTTTATGGCTGATGAGCCTGCCGCTGGTGGTGCAGGAAACCGCCCGTGTGCTGGAAAGCGAGCCGCCGCTGGCCGTGAGCGACTGGGCCGCCCTGGCGAGCCGGGCGGATGCGATTGTGGTGCTGGGGGCGGGGCGTGAGCGCGGCGACCCGGCCTGGGGGGGCGATGATCAGCCCACCGCAACGGCCCTTGAACGCATGCGCTTTGCCGCACGGCTGGCCAAGGCTTCGGGTTTGCCGGTGCTGACCAGCGGTGGCTTGCACTACGGTACGCCGCCCAGCGAGGCGCGGTTGATGGCTGATCGCTTGCGTGAGGACTTTGGTGTCCAGGTGAAATGGAAAGAGGAGGCCAGCCGCACTACCTGGGAGAACGCCCGGTTCACGGCGGACATTCTGCAGCCACTGGGTATTCGTCGGGTGGTTGTGGTGACTCAGGCCTGGCACATGCAACGTTCGCGCTTCAGCTTTGAACAGGCGGGGTTCGAGGTGGTGCCGGCGCCGATGGGTTTCCTGGGCCGCGATCATGCCCGGCCGTTTGCCGGTTTGCTGCCGGAGAGCCGGGCGATGTGGCAGAGCGGGCAGTTGCTGAATGAAATGGTGGGGTTGGTGGGGTATCGGGTGTTCTATTAAAGCTGGGTTGCCTGTGCCGGCCTCTTCGCGGGCAAGCCCGCTCCCACAATTACAACTCTGCCCTGAGAGCAATAGTGCCTGTGGGAGCGGGCTTGCCCCGCGAAGAGGCCAGTGCAGGCTGCATCAGACAGTCTTGGCGATGCGCCCCGCCAGCAACGCCCAGCCCAGCAGCAGCACGCAGACAATCGCCAGCGGCCAAGAGCGCCACTGAAGATAAGGCGTCAGTTGCTGCATCGGTACCACCTCGCCATACAGCACCGCCTGCTGGAACTGCGGAATTTGCGTGGTAATGCGCCCGAACGGGTCGATCAGCGCGGTCACGCCGTTGTTGGTGGCGCGGATCATCCAGCGGCCGGCTTCCAGTGCGCGCATCTGGGCCATCTGCAGGTGCTGCAGCGGGCCGATCGACCTGCCGAACCAAGTGTCGTTGCTGATGGTCAGCAGCAGGTCGCTGCGCGCCGCCAGGCTCGCCGCGAACTCCGGGTAGACCACTTCATAGCAGATGTACGGTGCGATCTGGTAACCCTTGGCCTGCAGCAACGGCTGGTCTTCGGGGCCTCGGGCGAAGTCCGACATGGGCAGGTTGAAGAACTCGATCACGCCACGCAGCATGTCCTGCAAGGGGACGTACTCGCCGAAGGGCACCAGTTTCTGCTTGAGGTAGGTGCCGTCACCTTCGCCGGTCACGGTGATGCCGTTGTAGTAGCGGCGCTGGTGATGCACCACCTCACGTACCGGCACACCGGTGATCAGCGCCGAATGGCGCTCGGCGGCAAAGCGGCCCATCACGTCGATGTAGCCCTGGGCCTGGTCCTTTAGCACCGGCACCGCGGTTTCGGGCCAGATCAGCAGGTCTACCGGCTTGGAGGTGAAGCTCATGTCACGGTACAGCGCCAGCTGTGCGTCGATGTGGGCCGGGTCCCATTTCAGGTCCTGCGCCACATTACCCTGAATGGCGGCCACCTTGAGCGGATCGCCTGCAGGCGTGGTCCAGGCGTGGTCCTTGAGTGCCATGCCCAGTACCCAGGGCGCCAGCAACAGCACGCCGGCGACGGTCAGGAACGAGGGCCGGGCACGCAGGCGGTGCAGGTTGCACAGCAAGGCGGCGCTGAGCGCCAGGGTGAAGGAGATCAACCACACGCCACCCAAGGGGGCCAAGCCGGCCAGGGGGCCGTCGAGCTGGCTGTAGCCCGCGTAGAGCCAAGGGAAGCCGGTGAGGAACCAGCCGCGGAAGGCCTCTTGCAGCAGCCACAGGGCCGCGAAGCACAAGGCATCGGCCAGCGGTGCCTCGTTGCGCCGCAGCCAGCGCGCCCAAAGCCACGCGGGCAAGGCGAAGAACCAGGCAAGGGCGGCGAAGAACGCCAAGAGCAGCAGGATCGCCAGCAGCGGCGAGGCGCCGCCGTAGGTGTTCATGCTGACGTAGATCCACCAGGTGCCGGCGCCGTACAGGCCAAAGCCGAAACACCAGCCGCGGCCCATGGCCTGGCGCGGGCTGAGCTCGCGCAGGCCAAGGTAGAGCAGGGCGATCGACAGCAGGGCCAGCGGCCAGATGTCGAACGGCGCCAGGGCCAGGAGGGTGGAAGCGCCGGCCGCCATGGCCAGCAGGTTACCGGGCCAGCCGGGGCGGGTGATCCAACGCATGATTGTCCTTAGCGGGTGATCGGTGTCAGGCGCAGCAGGTGTATCCGCCGGCTGTCGGCATTGAGAATGCGGAACTTGTAGGCCCCGATCTCGGTGGTTTCGTTGCGCTTGGGCAGGTGCCCGAACGCGCTCATCACCAGGCCGCCAACCGTGTCGAATTCGTCATCGGAGAAGGTGCTGTCGAAGAACTCGTTGAAGTTCTCGATCGGGGTCAGCGCCTTGACCAGGAAGTCGCCGCTGGGCAGCGGCTTGATGTAGCTGTCTTCCTCGACGTCATGTTCGTCCTCGATGTCGCCGACGATCTGTTCCAGCACGTCCTCGATGGTCACCAGGCCCGCCACGCCGCCGTATTCGTCGATGACGATGGCCATGTGGTTATGGTTGGCGCGGAACTCGCGCAACAGCACGTTCAGGCGCTTGGACTCCGGCACGAAGGTGGCCGGGCGCAGCAGGTCCTTGATGTTGAAGCTGTCGCCGTTTTCCTTGAGGATCAGCGGCAGCAGGTCCTTGGCGAGCAGGATGCCCAGCACATCGTCGTGGCTTTCGCCGATCACCGGATAGCGCGAGTGCGCGGCGTCGATCACCGCCGGCAGAAACTCGCGAGGCGACTGGCCTGCCTTGATGCTGTTCATCTGCGAGCGCGGCACCATGATGTCGCGCACCTGCAGGTCGGCGACCTGAATGGCGCCTTCGACAATGGTCAGCGCTTCGCTGTCGAGCAGTTTGTTCTGATGGGCTTCGCGCAGCAGCTCAAGGAGCTCCTGGCGGTTTTTCGGCTCATGGGCAAAAGCCTGGGTCAGTTTGCCCAGCCAGGACTTTTGCCCGTTGCTCGATCGATCTTCGCTCATGGCGGTTCTCGTGATCCTTGCAGTGTCAGTGTGTGATTGTTTCGTTTTCATCGTCGGCATACGGGTCAGGATGACCCAGTTCTGCCAGCAATTCCCGTTCCAGGGCTTCCATTTCCTCGGCTTCCTCATCATCGATGTGATCGTAGCCGAGCAGGTGCAGGCAGCCGTGGATGACCAGGTGCGCCCAGTGCGCCTCCAGGGTTTTGCCCTGTTCGGCAGCCTCGCGCTCGACCACCGCCACGCAGATCACCAGGTCGCCCAGTAACGGGATATCGAGCAGGTCATCAGGCACGTCGGCCGGGAACGACAGCACGTTGGTCGCGTAGTCCTTGTGCCGGTAGGTGTGGTTCAGCTCGCGGCCTTCGGCTTCATCGACCAGGCGAATGGTCATCTCCGAGTCGGCGCTGCGCTGGCGCAATGCCAGCTCGCACCAGCGGCGGAAGGCGGCATCGTCAGGGGCGGCGGCGTCCGTGGCCCGTTGCAGGTCGAGTTCAAGCATCTTTGCCGGGCGCCTCTGGCTTGGCCTGACGGCCTTCGAAGCGGTCGTAGGCCTCGACGATGCGTTGCACCAGTGGGTGACGAACCACATCTTTGGGTTGGAAATGGGTAAAACTGATACCCGGAACGTCTTTGAGCACCTCGATCACATGCGCCAAGCCCGACTTCGTACCACGCGGCAGGTCGACCTGGGTGATGTCACCGGTGATCACCGCCGTCGAGCCGAAGCCGATGCGGGTGAGGAACATCTTCATCTGTTCCAGCGTGGTGTTCTGGCTTTCGTCGAGGATGATGAAGCTGTTGTTCAGGGTGCGGCCACGCATGTAGGCCAGCGGGGCGATCTCGATCACCTGGCGCTCGATGAGCTTGGCCACGTGTTCAAAACCGAGCATTTCGTAGAGGGCGTCATACAGCGGGCGCAGGTAGGGGTCGATCTTCTGCGCCAGGTCGCCAGGCAGGAAGCCGAGCTTCTCGCCCGCTTCGACCGCCGGACGCACCAGCAGGATGCGGCGCACTTGCTCGCGTTCCAGGGCATCGACGGCGCAGGCCACAGCGAGATAGGTCTTGCCGGTACCGGCCGGGCCAACACCGAAGTTGATGTCGTTGGCCAGGATTTCCTTGACGTAACGCTGCTGGTTGACGCCGCGCGGGCGAATGTTGCCCTTGCGCGTGCGCAACGAGACGCTGACCTCGTTGACCGCCGGGTTGTCGATGTTCTCGACGGTCGACTCCTGCAGGTACAGGTGGACCGTTTCCGGCGACAGGTCAGTGGCCTTGGCCTCGCGGTAGAGGCGGCGCAGCAGTTGTTCGGCAGCGGAAGTGGTCTTGGGTTCGCCGATCAGTTCGAACTGATTGCCACGGTTGCGGATCTCGATGGCCAGGCGTTGTTCGATCAGGCGCAGGTGCTCGTCGAACTGCCCGCACAAGTTGGCGAAACGGTGGGCCTCGAAGGGTTCGAGGATGAAACGATGGGGTTCTATGGGTGCGTTCAAGGTCGTTTTTAGCCGCCCGACGGCAATGGATGTGAGCTCAAGAATAACCCTTGAATCGCAGTGGCGAAAGCACTGAAACGATCAAGGGTTGGCACAAGGTATGTAGTGCCTGTTCTGGCCCCTTCGCGGGCAAGCCCGCTCCCACAGGTACTGCACCGTTTTGCAGGTGGGTGCATACCTGTGGGAGCGGGCTTGCCCGCGAAGGGGCCGGTACGGGTATGATGCCCGCCTTTTCTTACGCATGTGTTATCCCGCCAACCATGAGCAAACACGAACCCGCCATCTATAAAGTGATCTTCCTCAATCAGGGGCAGGTCTTCGAGATGTATGCCAAGCAGATCTATCAGAGCGACCTGTGGGGCTTTCTGGAAATCGAGGAGTTCGTCTTCGGCGAGCGCACCCAGGTGGTGGTCGACCCCAGTGAAGAAAAGCTCAAGAGCCAGTTCGAGGGTGTGATCCGCAGTTTCGTGCCCATGCACTCGATCGTGCGTATCGACGAGGTCGAGCGCCTGGGTACGGCGAAGATCAGCGAGGCCAAGGGCGGCGGCAATGTGATGCCGTTCCCCATGCCGATGCCAGAGAAGTAGGGCGTTTCAGGGGAGTGGCGAGAACGGCGTACGGCCTTCGGCGTTTTGCAGTTCGAGCAGGTATTTGCGGAAGATCTGGCCAAGCACCTGGGTCGCGTGCTCCAGTTCGTCGCGGGGCATTTGCTCGGTGACTTCGTCAGCCATGTCCAGCGCATCCTCGGCGCCGTTGACTGCAGCCATTTTCAGCAGAATGTAGGCCTGCACATTGTTGGCCTTGACCCCTTCGCCGCGGAAGAACATGGCGCCAAGGCGGTATTGGGCCTCGGCATGGCCTTGCAGCGAGGCCTTCTGGAACCAGTTCAGGGCCTTGTTCAGGTCTTTCGGTGTCTGGGTGTAGTAGTACTCGCCCAGTTCGAATTGCGCCTGGGCATCCCCCGTCGTCGCCGTCTGCTCACAGGCCTTGAGGGCATTGGCGAGGTCTTCTGGCTGAACATTCAGGGTGCAGCGGCCCGTCGCTGGAATCAGCAACGAGTTACCACCCTCCGCCAGGGCCAGCAGGGGCTGAAGAAGCAACAGGCAGCCCAGGGTCAGGGCGCGGCCGGTGCGGTTCATGGGGATCGACTTACCTCTGCAAAGCTGCGGCCAATGTCTCTGGTGGCACATTATGGGATAAGCAGCGCCAACCTTACAAAGTTTTACTCGAATTTCTGTTTGGTTGGGGAAGTCAGCTGATTGTGAGGGGTTATTTATCTCCTGTAACGGCCCTTTCGCGGGGTAAACCCGCTCCCACAGGGACCGCACCATTTTCAAGGCCGGTGCGGCACCTGTGGGAGCGGGTTTACCCGCGAAGAGGCCGGTACAGACTCTGCATTACTTCAGGGCTGCAAAGGCCTTCTCAGCCGCATCCAAGGTGATCTGCAGCTCCTTGTCGCCGTGGGCAATGGAGGTGAAGCCCGCCTCGAATGCGCTTGGCGCCAGGTACACGCCGCCGTCCAGCATCAGGTGGAAGAAGCGCTTGAAGCGATCGGCATCGCTTGCCATCACGTCGTCGAAGGTGACGATGTCGTCGGCACCGCTGAAGTACAGGCCGAACATGGCACCTGCCTGCGTGGTGACGAACGGCACGCCAGCAGCATCGGCGCGTTGTTGCAGGCCGTCGAGCATGCGGCTGGTGAAGTCGGTCAGTTCGGCGTGGAACCCTGGGCGGCTGATCAGCTTCAGGGTGGTCAGGCCAGCGGCCATGGCCAGCGGGTTACCCGACAGGGTGCCGGCCTGGTAGACCGGGCCGAGCGGGGCGATGCAGCCCATGATCTCGCGCTTGCCGCCAAAACAGCCGACCGGCATGCCGCCGCCGACGATCTTGCCGAAGGTCGACAGGTCAGGGGTGATGCCGTAGTGGCCTTGGGCGCCGCCGAGCGAGACGCGGAAACCGGTCATTACTTCGTCGAAGATCAACACCACGCCATGCTTGTCGCACTGCTCGCGCAGGCCTTCGAGGAAGCCTGGCGCTGGCGGTACACAGTTCATGTTGCCGGCTACTGGCTCGACAATGATACAGGCCACGGTCTGGCCGACGTCGGCCAGGGTTTTTTCGACGGCGGCAATGTCGTTGAACGGCAGGGTCAGGGTGTGTTTGGCGAAGTCCACAGGCACGCCCGCCGAGCTTGGCACACCTTGGGTCAGCAGGCCCGAGCCGGCTTTCACCAGCAGGCTGTCGGAGTGACCGTGGTAGCAGCCTTCGAACTTGATGATGGCGTCGCGGCCGGTGTAGCCACGGGCCAGGCGGATGGCGCTCATGGTGGCTTCGGTGCCGGAGCTGACCATGCGCACCATCTCCATGGATGGCACGATCGAGCAGACCAGGTCAGCCATCTCGGTTTCCATGGCGGTCGGGGCGCCATAGGAAAGGCCGTGTTCGAGTTGCTTGCGTACCGAGTCCAGCACCTCTGGATGGCCGTGGCCGAGAATCATCGGGCCCCAGGAACCGACATAATCGACGTAACGCTTGTCGTCCTCGTCAACGACGTAGGCGCCTTCGGCATGCTTGAAGAACAGCGGCGTGCCGCCGACGCTCTTGAAAGCGCGGACCGGTGAGTTGACGCCACCCGGGATGTGCTTCTGGGCTGCGGCGAACAGGGCTTCGGAACGGGACATGGAAAGTTCTCTCGAATCAGGAAACGAACAGGGCGTTGAAGGCACGGGCGCGGCGGGTGACTTCCTGCGCGCTATCGGTACCAAACAGGCCGTGGATCACTGCCAGCAGGTCGGCGCCATGGGCAACCAACGGGGCAGCGTTGTCGAGGGTGACGCCGCCGATCACAGCGATCGGCAGTTTGACCTGGGCGCGGGCCTGCTCCAGCAGGTCGAGGCTGGCAGCCGGTGCGCCCGGTTTGGTCACGGAGTTGAAAAAGCGGCCGAAGGCCACGTAGCTGGCGCCTTCGCTGGCGGCCTGGCGGGCCAGGTCGAGCTGGGCGTGGCAGGTCGAGCCGATGATCGCGTTGCGGCCGAGCAGGGCGCGGGCCGGGGTGAGTGGGCCGTCGGTTTGGCCCAGGTGCACGCCGACGCCCAGGCGCGCGGCCAGTTCGGCGTCATCGTTGATGATCAGCTGAGTATCGTAACGCTCGCAGAGCCGCATCAGTGCCTCGGCTTCGCGCAGGCGCTGGGCCGTGTCGTCACTTTTGTCGCGGTACTGCAGCAGGCACACGCCGCCATCCAGGGCCGCCTCGACATGGGACAGGAAACGGCCGGCGAGCAGCTGGCTGTCGGTGATTGCATACAGACCGCGTAGCTTCATCTGAAGGCCTCGTATCAGGAACAGAAGTCCAGGGGCAGGCGGCGCGGGACGAACTGGCCCTTGCCCAGTTGCTCGGCGTCACGCAGGGTGCGCCAGGTGTATTCGAGCGCACTGCGCACGGCACTTTGCAGCGCTTCGCCCAAGGCCAGTCGGCCCGCCAGGGCGCTGGCCAGGGTGCAGCCCGAACCGTGATAGCTGCCTGGCAGGCGCTGGCAGGTCCAGGTATGGCGCTGGCCATCGCGGCTGTACAGGCGGTTGTGGATTTCGTCTTCGTCGCCGTGACCACCGGTAATCAACAGGTGTCTACAGAACGGCAACAGTTTCTCGGCACACTCGTCCGCCGTGCCGTCCGGCAGCTCGGCGAGAATGCGCGCTTCCGGCAGGTTCGGCGTGGCAATGGTCGCCAGCGGCAGCAGGCGTTCGCGCACGGCATAGCCGACCTCGTCCTTGCCCAGGCGGCCACCGCCACCGGCACGCAGCACCGGGTCGCAGACCAGCGGCAGGTGCGGGTGGGCGGCCAGCAGTTCGGCGACGGTGTCGACCATGTCGAGGGAGCCGAGCATGCCAAGCTTGACGGCGGCGACCGTGGAGTCGGCCAGCACGGCGTTGGCCTGGGCCAGCACCCACTCGCGGTCGAGCACGCGGAAGTCGGAAACGTTGACGGTATCCTGGACGGTCAGGGCAGTCACCGCAGGTGCGGCGTGACAGCCTTGGGCGATCAGGGCTTCGATATCTGCCTGCAAGCCGGCGCCGCCACTGGGGTCGTGGCCGGAGAGACAGAGGACAACGGGGCGGGAGCTGTAGGTATTCATGGGCGGCGAGCTTACCACCAAACCCAATTGTGGGGATCGTCCTACAAACGTGTTTTGTTGATCAACTGGTCAGATTGTTGCGTGTGAAACTTCTGAAAGTACTGATTTAGAGCCATTAGACCATGATTCAAGGTGGCCGATTGCCAGGTGGGGAAGCTATGCTAGAGTGCTCGGATAACTCGACAAACGGGTTCTGCCGGATTACGTCGTCTCAAACGGATGGGAGGCAACCGCGACGCGACCGGACAGGCCATGCTGGGGCTGTATGCGCTATTTGCTGATTGTGCTTCTGGGCTTGTTGCCCGTGCTGGCCGGAGCGGTCGATTTCGACGACGCTACCCGGCATCTTCCATTGGGCAAGGCCATGCAGGTTTACGAAGACCTCGATGGCAGTGCCAGCATCGCCCAGGTCAGTGCCCCCGGGTTCGTCAAATCCTTCCGCCCCCACCACGAAGACGTGCTGAACGCCGGTTATTCCACCTCGGTGTTCTGGCTGAAGATTGACCTGCGTTACCTGCCGTCGGCCACTGCCACCCCCCGCCAATGGCTGCTGGAACTGGCCTACCCACCCCTGGATCACCTCGAGTTGTACCTGCCCGACAGCGCCGGTACCTACCGCCTGGCCCAGCGCACGGGCGACGCCTTGCCTTACGCCACCCGGCAGATCCGGCAGAACAACTACCTGTTCGAGTTGCCGCTGCCCCCAGGCCAGGCGACCACCGTCTACCTGCGTTTCCACAGCCAGGGCTCGGTGCAGGCGCCGCTGGCGTTATGGTCGGCCGAGGCCTACATGGAGGACCAGCCCACGCGCCTGTACGTACTGGGCATGATCTACGGCGTGTTGCTGGTGATGCTGGTGTACAACCTGTTCATCTACCTCAGCGTGCGGGATGTCAGCTACCTCTACTACATCCTCTACATCGCCTCGTTCGGCCTGTATCAGGTTTCGGTGAACGGTGCGGGGGTCGCCTACTTCTGGCCGGACAGCCCCTGGTGGGCGAATGCCTCGACGCCGCTGTTCATTGGCGCTGCCGGTTTGTTCGGCTGCCAGTTTGCCCGGCATTTCCTGCAACTGGGCAAAATCAGCCGTGGCTTCGACCGGTTGTTGCAGCTGTTGATGCTGGGGGGCGGGCTGGTGATGGTACTGGCCGTGAGCATGCCTTATGGCATCGCCCTGCGCATGGCCACGGTGCTGGCGTTGCTGTTCACCGTCAGCATCTTTGCCGCTGGCGTGTATGCCTGGTCGCGCGGTTTGCGGGTGGCGCGCTGGTTCATTATCGCCTGGTCGGCGTTTTTGCTGGGCGGGTTGGTCAACACCTTGATGGTGCTGGGTTACCTGCCGAACGTGTTCATCACCATGTATGCCAGCCAGTTGGGCTCGGCGCTGGAGGTGGCGCTGCTGTCGCTGGCGCTGGCCGACCGTATCAACAGCCTGCGCGAGCAGCAGGCGCAGACCCTGCGTGAAACCGGGCGAACACTGGAGCAGTTGAACCTGCAGCTGGCCAGGAGCAACCGCTTGAAGGATGAGTTCCTGGCCACGGTCACCCATGAGCTGCGCACCCCGATGAATGGTGTGATCGGTTCGCTGGAGCTGATGCGCACGCTGCCCATGGATGCCGAAATGGCCCAGTACCATCGTACGGCGGTCGGTTCGTCCCAGGGCATGATGGACATGGTCGACGACATCCTCACCCTCTCCGAACTGCAGGGCGGTCGTCTGCGTGCGCAACCTGCGCCTTTCAGCCTGCGCAGCATGCTGCAGGGCTTGCGTGCCGCGCATGCCGGCCAGGCGCTGGGCAAAGGGTTGTACCTGAGCCTGGACATACCTGCCGATCTGCCCGACGCGCTGCTGGGTGATGCGCAAAAGCTCACCCGCTGCCTGGGGTGCCTGCTGGACAACGGCCTGAAGTTCACCGATCAAGGCGGGGTCATGCTGCAGGTGCGCGGTCGTCGTCAGGGGCCGGACAACCTGGCACTCACCTTTACGGTCAGTGACAGTGGCATCGGCTTCGATGACCTCGACCAGGCGACCCTGTATCAGCGCTTCTACCAGGTCGATGGCTCGATGACCCGGCGTTATGGTGGGCTGGGCATCGGCTTGTCGATCTGTCGGCAGATGGGGGAGTTGCTGGGGGCTCGGTTGTCGCATGAGTCGACGCGGGGGTTGGGTAGCCGGTTCGAGTTGAGTTTGAACGTGGAGATTTCGCAGGTGCAGATGAGCCCGAGTATCCTGCAGACGCGGCGTTCGCTTTGAAGGCATAGCCTTTGGTAAGGGCTGACAGGTGTTTGCCACAATACATTCAGCGCCTGTCAGCCCTGATACCCCCCTATACCATGCGCTCCCCGCCTCATATTTAGTCATTAATGTCACTTTGACTGACCCACAGGGAATGCTTCACTGGGACTTTCAGGCCTGCCCGGATCCAGGAGCTCCCAATGAACCTGCACCAGTACGCTGAAACCCACGAAGTCACCAACCAGCCTCCGTCCCTCGACGGCGCCAACCTGTACCGCCTTGATCTGCCATTGCAGGAGTGGTCGCGGCGCTTTGGCGCTGGCTGGGCCGAATCGCGGATCGATGCTTACGGTGCCTTGGCCGGCGGGCCGCTGATGGCTGCGGGCTTTCTGGCCAACGCGCACAAACCGGAATTCAGCAGCCACGACCGCTATGGCCATCGTATCGACCTGGTCGAGTTTCACCCGGCCTATCACGAACTGATGCGCACCGCAGTCGAACATGGCCTGCCCTCGTTGCCGTGGGCCGAACCCCGCCCCGGTGCGCATGTGGCGCGCGCGTCGATGACCTACCTGCACAGCCAGGCCGAAGCCGGCACGGGCTGCCCGCTGACCATGACCTTTGCGGCGGTGCCGGCGCTCAGGTTGCAGCCGGAGCTGGCTGAATACTGGCTGCCGAAGGTGCTGGCGCGTGAATACGACCCGCGCAATATCGGCGACCGGCACAAGGCTGGGGTCACCCTCGGCATGGCCATGACCGAGAAGCAGGGTGGCACCGACGTGCGTGCCAATACCACACGGGCCTACCCGGTGGGGGCGCCTGGGCCAGGCCAGGCCTATGAACTGGTCGGGCACAAGTGGTTTTGCTCGGCGCCCATGTGCGATGCCTTTCTGACACTGGCCCAGACCGAAAAAGGCCTGAGCTGCTTTCTGTTGCCCCGCCACCGCCCGGATGACAACCGCAACCAGTTCTATATCCAGCGGTTGAAGAACAAGCTTGGCAACAGCTCCAATGCGTCCAGCGAAGTGGAGTTCCGTGGCGCTCTGGCGTGGATGGTGGGCGAAGAAGGGCGTGGTGTACCGACCATTATCGAAATGGTGGCCATGACCCGTTTCGACTGCATGGTCGGCTCCAGTGCCCTGATGCGCCAGGCCCTGACCCAGGCCGCCCACCACTGCGCGTACCGCAAGGTCGGCGGCCGGGTGCTGAACGAGCAGCCGTTGATGCAGAACGTGCTCGCCGACCTGGCGCTGGAAAGCGAGGCCGCGTTGGCCCTGAGCCTGCGCATGGGGCAGGCCCTGGAGCAGCTCGATGATCCACAGCAGGCACACTTTGCCCGGCTGGTCACGGCGGTGGGCAAGTATTGGATCTGCAAACGCGCCCCGGCCATGATCAACGAGGCCGCCGAATGCCTGGGCGGGGCCGGGTATGTCGAAGACAGCATCCTGCCACGGTTGTACCGCGAGGCGCCGGTCAACTCGACCTGGGAAGGCTCAGGCAATGTGCAGTGCCTGGATGTGCTGCGGGCCTTGTCCAAGGAGCCTGGGGTGCTCGATGCCTTGTTTGCCGAACTGGGTGATGGCCATGGCGACCCTCGATTGGCCGCGCACATTGGCAACCTCAAGGGGGCGTTTGCCGATACGGCGGACATCCAGTATCGCGCCCGTCAGTTGACCGAGGATATTGCTCTGGCGCTGCAGGCCAAGCTGCTGCTGGAGGCGGGTAATACGGTAGTCAGCGATGCGTTCATCGGCAGCCGCCTGGCCGGTGGTGGTCGGGCCTATGGGGCGTTGCCGCGGGGTGTGGATGTGCAGGCACTGGTGGCAAGGGCCACGCCGGTCTGGCAACGCTGATCAATGGGGATGTAATTACCCTCGAAGGCAGGCAAGATGGTCCACATGCATGTCCAGACAGGAAGCACAGTGTGAGCCACGCTTTTGTAGTCGTTGATACCCCAGAACAGGCCGTCGACCGTCTGGCGGCCCTGCATGCTCAGGCCACCGGTGCCCTCAGCCAGGCCCTCAAGCAATACCTGAAAGACCGAACCGAACCGGACGCCGAAGCGCGGGGGCTGTTCCGTTATCCCGCGCTGCGCCTGACCTACTACAGCCAGGGTGAGGTCGCGGCCACCACGCGTGCCTACGCCAAGGTCCAGGTAGCCGGCACCTACAGCGTCACCGTCACCCAGCCCGCCGCCTTCCGTGGCTACCTGCTGGAGCAACTGCGCCCCCTGATGCACGACTACACCGTGACGGTGGAAGTGGGTGTCAGCGAGCAGAACATTCCGTACCCCTACGTGGTCGATCAGGGCGACGAACTGGCCGGCAGTGGCATCACCGCTGCGCAACTGGCGCGGGTGTTCCCCAGCACCGACCTGTCGGCAGCCACCGACAATATCGCCGATGGCCTGTACGACTGGGACAGCACCGAAACCCTGCCGCTGGCGTTGTTCGATGCGGCGCGTGTGGACTTCTCGCTGCGCCGCCTGGTGCACTACACCGGTAGCGACTGGCGGCATGTGCAGCCTTGGATCCTGCTGACCAACTACCACCGCTATGTTGACCAGTTCATCAGCCATGGCCTTGAGCAACTGCGTGACGACCCGCGCTTCGTACGCATGGTACTGCCGGGCAACGTGTTGATCGAAAAAGGCATGGACCATGGCGAAACCCAGGCCCTGGTGGCCAGTGTGGTATGGCACCGTTATCAGATGCCGGCCTACCACCTGATCGCCGCCGACGGTGACGGCGTAACCTTGGTCAACATCGGCGTCGGCCCTTCCAATGCCAAGAACATCACCGACCACCTGGCCGTGCTGCGCCCGCACTGCTGGCTGATGATCGGCCACTGTGGCGGCCTGCGTCAGTCGCAGACCATCGGTGACTACGTGCTGGCGCATGCCTACATGCGGCGTGACGGTATTCTCGATCGTGTGGTGCCGCCGAACATTCCCATCCCGGCCTTGGCCGAGGTGCAGATGGCCCTCCAGGAAGCTGCGGCACAAGTGACCGGCGAGCGTGGCGAAGAGCTGAAAAAGCGCCTGCGCACGGGCACCGTGCTGACCTACGACGACCGTAACTGGGAACTGCGCTGGGCCCAGGAGCGGCCATTGATCAACCTGTCACGTGCGGTGGCGGTGGACATGGAGAGTGGCACCATTGCCGCCCAGGGCTACCGGCTGCGGGTGCCGTATGGCACCTTGCTGTGTGTCTCCGACAAGCCGCTGCACAGCGAGATCAAGCTGCCGGGTTCGGCCAACGCGTTCTACAATCGGGCGGTCAGCCAGCACTTGAAGATCGGCATTGCCGCACTCGACCTGCTACGTACCGAGCTCAATTCGTTGCACTCGCGTAAACTGCGCAGCTTCGATGAGCCGCCGTTCCGCTGAGGATCCATGCCCCTGCCACCCCGTTCCAAGCCGCGCCGCCCCCAGGCGCGGCCTGCCGACCCGCGTCGCCAGCCCAAGGCGCCGCCGGCCGAGCCGCGCCTGATCCTGTTCAACAAGCCGTTCGACGTGCTGACCCAGTTCAGCGATGGCGAGGGGCGCGCGACCCTCAAGGACTTCATCGACATTCCGGGTGTTTATCCGGCGGGGCGGCTGGACCGTGACAGCGAAGGCCTGCTGTTGCTGACCAACGATGGCGGCCTGCAGGCGCGCATCGCCGACCCCAAGCACAAGCTGGCCAAAACTTACTGGGTACAAGTGGAAGGTGAGCCGAGCGACGAGCAGCTGCAACGCCTGCGCGAGGGCGTAGAGCTGAACGATGGGCCGACCTTGCCGGCTGAAGCTCGCCGCCTGGAAGACCCCGAGCTGTGGCCGCGCAACCCGCCGGTGCGCTTTCGCAAGAGCGTGCCGACCAGCTGGCTGGAGCTGGTGATCCGCGAAGGGCGTAACCGACAGGTGCGACGGATGACGGCGGCGGTAGGGTTGCCTACTTTGCGCCTGGTGCGGGTGCGGATTGGTGACTGGACGCTGGAGGGGCTGGAGCAGGGCTGTTGGCGCGAAGTCCCGGCCAAGCTGCGCAGATAGCTGGAAAACCTAGCAACTTGCCCAAATCCCTGCAGAGAACACTGGTCATTGTGGGAGCGGGCTTGCCCCGCGAATGAGGCCACGCGGCGCATGGCACCGGCTTCGCCGGTGGTGGCGGGCCAAGCCCGCTCCCACAGAGTCGCTGCTAAATCAATGAGTTAAGTTTTGTTCTAGGAGAGTGGGCTTGCCCGTGCCTGGCAGTTACACCCCTTCCAGAAACGCCACCACCACGCTCTTGATGATAAAGGCCAATACCCCAAGCCCCAGCACGAAGAACAGGATCATGGTGCCAAACCGCCCGGCCTTGGACTTCTTCGCCAGGTCCCAGACGATAAAGCCCATGAAACCGATCAACACGGTGACGAGGATGATCATCATCCATTCTTCGAATACGGCGGGATCCATCAGTGTTCTCCAGGCAGGCTGAGCGCTCGATCATACGCCGGGCGCCCAAGTATTCAACGCAGGTGGGTCAATGGCAGTTCAGTGCTGGCCAGTACCTGGTTCAGCACGAAGCTCGAACGCACGCTGGTGACACCTTCGATGCGGGTCAGGCTGCCGAGTAGCAGTTTCTGGTAGTGGTCCATGTCCGGCACCACTACCTTGAGCTGGTAGTCGGCGTCCATACCGGTGACCAGGCTGCATTCGAGCACCTGCGGTAGGTTGCGGATGGCGGCCTCGAAGGTCTCGAAGCGCTCCGGGGTGTGGCGGTCCATGCCGATCAGTACATAGGCGGTCAGGCTCAGCCCCAGCTTCTTGCGATCGAGCAGGGCAACCTGACGCGAGATGTAGCCGTCGTCCTCCAGTTGCTTGACCCGACGCGAGCACGGCGAAGGCGACAAGCCGATGCGTTCGGCCAGCTCCTGGTTGGAAATGCGCGCATCGCGCTGCAGTTCGGCAAGAATGCTCAGGTCGTAGCGGTCAAGTTTGCTCATGGAATATGCCTTTTCTGTTCCGATTGCGGTGAATTATCAATCCACGATGAAAAATTGCGCAAGTGCTATTTATCTCAGCAATCTTCGCAATCCTCTGTCGCCGCCGGTTCGGTATCTTTATCCACAGAATCACTGCCCGGACATCAGTCCACGGCGACGCGCCCTAGGCGGGCGGTCGCGGCCCAGCCATCCAACAGGATCCGCCAGGCCCCCGGGCTACACACCGTCCAGAAGACGGCGTGAGGTGAGCCGGCGCCACAAGTGCCGAGCACGGACGACAATTCCCAAAGGGAGGCCCAACGGCCTCCCTTTTTTCATGTCCGCGATTTTAAGTTGGGTGTGTGGCCGGCGCGGTAGACTGGCAGCGGCTGCAGTCATTTTTGATCGAGAGGGGCACCATGAAGTCGCGCATCTGGCAGTTGGCAGGTGTTGGTTTGGTTACGTTGAGCATCAGCCTGGGGGCTGTGGCTCAAGGCCCGGATGAGGGGCACGGAGGGCATGGCGGCGACCCGAATGGCGCCACCCCAGGCCGTTCCCCGCTCAACTCGCGCGATGAAGTGCGCCAGACGCAGCCGCCACGTGAAGGCTATTACCAGGATATCCCTCGGCGCAATGGCGATAACCGCCACTGGCAGGGGCGCCCGGACGGTCATGGCAATGGCTGGGGGCCGGGGCCGCAGTATCGTCCAGGGCAGACCATCGACGGCTTCCCTGATCGCTACTGGAAGGTGCCTTACCGTGGGCAGGACTACTTCTACTCGAGTGGCTACTGGTATCGACCGCATGGCGGCCGTTACATCGTCGTGGCACCACCCTATGGCGCAAGGGTGGAGTACCTGCCCTCGTATGCCCGTGAGGTGTGGTTGGGTGGGGCGTTGTTCTTCCTGGTTGCCGATACCTATTACCAGTACCTGGCGGACACCCGTGAGTACGTGGTGGTCAACCCACCGATGGCTGCACCCGTGCCTGTGCCAGTGGCACCGGCACCGGTCAGTGGCGGTTACGACGTGGTGGCCTATCCGATGTATGGCCAGGGGCAAGAACAGCAGGACCAGGACCGCTACCAGTGCCATCGCTGGGCGGTGAGCCAGTCTGGGTTCGACCCGGCGACGGCTGCCTACGCACCACCGATCAATGTTGCGGATAGCTATCGGCGGGCGCTGGCGGCCTGTTTCAGCGGGCGTGGATACAGCATCAACTGAAGCTGACGCGCACCTACACCGGGTCCGCGTGCACCATCACATCCGCCTGTGGATAACGCTGGCGGATCACCCTTGATGCCGCCTCGCACAACCCATGGGCATCATGCAGCGCCAGTTCCCCTGGCAGTTCCAGATGCAACTGCACGAACCACTGGTTGCCCGATACCCGTGTACGCAGGTCATGCACCCCCTTCACGCCGGGGATGGCCAGCACCAGGGCGGACATCGCCTCGCCAACCTCGCCGGGCAGCTCCTTGTCCATCAGGATGGCGGTACTTTCTTGCGCGATTTGGAAAGCGCTCCAGAGGATGTAGACAGCAATGCCCAGGCCGAACAAGGCATCCAGTTGCGACCAGCCAAACTGTGTCAGCAGCAGGGCGAGCAGAATGCTGCCATTGAGCAGCAGGTCTGAGCGGTAGTGCAGTGAGTCGGCCCGCACCGCCGTGGAGCCGGTCAGGCGAATGACCTTGTGTTGCAACGCCAGCAGGGCAATGGTCAGCACCAGCGAAAGCAGCATCACTGCGATGCCGACCGTGGTATCGCCCAACGGTTGTGGCGTATGCAGGCGTTCGACCGCCTGCACCCCGATCAACACCGCACTGACCCCGATGAACAGCGCCTGGGCCATGCCAGCCAGGGCCTCGGCCTTGCCGTGGCCGAAGCGGTGGTCGTCATCGGCCGGGCGCAGGGCGTAATGCACGGCGAGCAGATTGAGAAACGAGGCGACGGCGTCCAGTGCCGAATCGGTCAGCCCGGCCAGCAGGCTGACCGAGCCGCTCAGCCACCAGGCCAGCGCCTTGCTCACGACCAGGATGCTGGCCACCGCCAGTGACGCGCGGGTGGCCAGACGCAAGAGGCGCTGGTGTTCAGCCGGGGTGATCATGCTGTGGGTGATGTCCTTGTGCGGGTCAGGCAGCCGGTACCAGTTGGTAGGCCGCCAACTGCTCGACGCTGCCACGGTGCTGGATCAGGCGCGGGTCGTTCAGCGGCAGGCGCTGGCCCAGCTCGCTTTCGAGGATGGCCTGCAACTTGCGGTTGTCGATCTTGCCGTCGGGGCTTACCGCTTCGCGCAGTTTTTCTGGGGCCACCTGGGCTGTGCGGCCACCCGGGTAGTAGATGGCGCCGGTGGCGAAGTCGATGCCGAAGGCGATCAGCCCGGGGATCACGTAGAACAAGATGCCAATGGCATCCATGGCGGCGACCACGGGGTCGATCTTGCCGTCGATCTGGCCGCGGCGGTCTGGGTAGAACAGCGTGCCGCAGGCCGTCAGCTGGGTCAGCAAGGTGACGATAAGGGCGCCGCCAATGACGCGGGATGGGATACGCATGTAAATCTCCGAAAGGTATTCAGCAGGGCAAGCGAAGCGCCAGCACCTGAAGCTAAGACCATGATAGAGCAGGCTGGGTTCGCCGTTATACTCGCCCGACTGTTCGAGGACCACCATGATTTCATTACCGATCGATACCGTTCTGCCCGCTTTGCGCCAGGCCCTGGAAAACCGCGACGAAGCTGTGCTCGAAGCGCCCCCCGGCGCCGGCAAGACCACCCGCGTGCCCCTGGCGTTGCTGAACGCGCCGTGGCTGGCCGGGCAGACCATCGTGATGCTCGAACCACGGCGCCTGGCCGCCCGCGCGGCGGCCGAAAGGCTGGCCAGCGAGCTGGGTGAAAAGGTCGGCGAAACCGTGGGCTATCGTATTCGCCTGGACAGCAAGGTCGGGCCGAAGACCCGTATCGAGGTGGTCACCGAGGGTATCCTCACCCGCCGTCTGCAGGCGGACCCTGCGCTGGAGGGCGTGGGGCTGCTGATTTTCGACGAGTTCCACGAGCGCAGCCTGGATGCTGACCTCGCTTTGGCATTGAGCCTCAATGGGCGCGAGCTGCTGCGTGACGAGCCGCTGAAAATTCTGCTGATGTCCGCGACGCTGGAAGGCGAGCGCCTGTCGCGGCTGCTCGACGATGCACCGGTTGTCAGCAGCGAAGGCCGCATGTACCCGGTAGACATCCACTGGGGGCGGCCGTCCCAGCCGGGCGAGTTCATCGAGCCACGGGTCGTCGATTGCGTCCTCCAGGCGTTGGCGGAGCAGCCCGGTAGCGTGCTGGTATTCCTGCCCGGGCAGGCCGAAATCCGCCGGGTTCACCAGAGCCTTCAGGACATGCTGGGCGAGCGTTCCGACATCTTGCTATGCCCATTGCATGGCGAACTCGACCTCAATGCCCAGCGCGCGGCGATCGACCCGGCGCCAACAGGTCTGCGCAAAGTGGTGCTGGCCACCAACATCGCCGAAACCAGCCTGACCATCGACGGCGTGCGCGTGGTGGTTGACGCAGGCCTTGCGCGGGTGCCGCGTTTCGACCCCGGCAGTGGCATGACCCGGCTCGACACCCAGCGTATCTCCCGTGCCAGCGCTACCCAGCGTGCCGGCCGGGCGGGCCGCCTGGAACCAGGGGTGTGCTACCGGCTATGGTCCGAAGCACAGCATGACCAGTTGGCCGCGCACGGCAGCGCAGAAATACTCCAGGCCGACCTCGCGGGCCTGGCCTTGCAGTTGGCCCGCTGGGGCGTCACGCCCGATCAGCTGCGCTGGCTGGACCAGCCGCCAGCGGCGGCGTTCTCCCAGGCCCAGGACCTGCTGGCACGGCTCAGTGCGTTCAAGGCCGGCAGCCGCGACAACCTCAGCGAACACGGCCAGGCCATGGCCGAACTGCCGGCCCATCCGCGCATTGCCCACTTGCTGCTGCGTGGCCAGGATCTTGGGCTGGCCGCCATGGCCTGTGATGTCGCCGCCTTGCTGGGGGAGCGTGATATCCAGCGCGGGGGGGGTGCCGACCTGCACAGCCGGCTGGCGTTGATCAGCGGTGAAAGCAAGGCGTCCCGAGGCGGGCAGGGCGGCGTGCAGCGTGCGCGGCAGTTGGCCCGGCAATACCGCGGGTTGCTACGCGGCAGGGCGGGCGCAGGGGTCGCCGACCCCGAACACTCGCGCTGGTTGGGCGCATTGCTGGCGCTGGCCTACCCAGACCGGGTCGCCCAGCAGCGGCGCGAGGGCAGCGCTGAATATCGCCTGGCCAATGGCCGCGCGGCTTTGTTCGCTGAAGTTGATGCCTTGATGAAGTGCCCCTGGCTGGTGGTTGCCGACCTGGGGAGCCGCCAGGGCCAGCGGGAAGAGCGTATTTACCTGGCTGCCGAGTTCGACCCAGCGCTGCTGGACGATGTGCTGGCCGAGCAGGTCGAACGGGTCGATATCCTCGACTGGGACGACCGCGCACAGGTGTTGCGCGCCGAACGCCAGACCAAGGTCGGCGAGCTGGTGCTCAGCCGCGAGCCGTTGCCTGGCCTGGATGACGAAGCCCGCGCCAGGGCCTTGATCGGCCTGGTGCGGCGTAAAGGCCTCAATCTGCTGACCTGGACGCCGGAACTGCGTCAGTGGCAGGCGCGGGTAGCGTTGCTGCGTCAACTGGACCTGGACCAGAACGGGCACAGTGAGTGGCCCGACCTGGGCGACGAGGCCCTGCTGGCCAACCTGGAAGACTGGCTGCAGCCGTACCTGGGCAAGGTTTCGCGCTTGAGCCATTTTGCCGCCCTGGACCTGTCGTCGATCCTGCGCAACCTGCTGCCGTGGCCATTGCCGCAGCGCCTGGACGAGTGGGCGCCCGCGCATCTGGCCGTGCCGTCGGGCTCGAACATTCGCCTGGACTACAGTGAAAACCCACCCATTCTTGCGGTGCGTCTGCAGGAGCTGTTTGGCCTGGCAGACACGCCACGCATCGCCCAGGGGCGTCAGCAGGTCAAGTTGCATCTGCTATCACCCGCTCGCCGGCCCGTGCAGGTAACCCAGGACCTGGCCAACTTCTGGCGCACCACCTATGCCGAAGTGAAGAAGGACCTCAAGGGCCGCTACCCCAAGCACTACTGGCCGGATGACCCGCTGGTGGCTGAAGCCACGGCGCGGGCCAAGCCCCGTGGCACGTGAATCGGCTCAAGGGGTGGATGCGCCCACGCGGGTGATGCGGAAGATGGCCTGTTCACCTTCAAGAATCTTCAGATAAGAAAAGCTCGGTGTTGCCACTGCAGGATTGTGATGGGTCCGCACCTTGTGGCCCTGATGGTCGCGCCAGTGGCAGATCAGGGTATTTTCGGTCCACAGCAGCGGTTCGAACTTGAAGTAATCGGTCACGCTGGCATAGCGGTAGAGGCCAAGATAACCGTTGCGGCTGATCCCCAGTTTTTTCTCATGGTTTTTGCCACTGCCGGTGATCATGAAGTGCAGCCGATCCGGCGACCTCGAGTGATAGTGAAAGCGGAAAACGCTGGAAGGCTCCTGACGCCCGGCCACCAGCCAATCGCTCTGGCCGCTGATCACTTGGCGATCATTGTCTTTGAAGAGACTGAGATAGACAGACCTGGCGTCTTCACCTGCCAAGTCTGCGAGGGCAGTTGCGGGGTCGAGCACTTCGAGGGTGCCTAGGAAGACCTCGGCATCCTCTGCCCAGTTGGTATCGCTTGTGGAGGTGGTCATGGAAGCTTCCGTGTTGGCCGATGAAGTGCCAACACTTTCACTTGAGTACAGGGTTACAGGCAGGCTGCAGGTTTTCCGTTATCGGAAGCCTGGCCTCAGGCGCTGGAATCAGCCTCCAACAGCATGAACAGGCGGTACAGCACCACCGTACTGAACAGCTGCAAGAAGCCGCTCAGGCTGTCCATGGCCAGCTCCATGCCCGGAGCCGGCTGCGGGAAGGCCATCAGCAACAGCCCGTCGATCAGCCAGATCGGTGCCAGTACCCCAAGCACGCAGATCATGATGCGCATGAAATTGCCGGTGGTCATCCGCGCGCTCTCGCGCATCGACTGCACGACAGGCAGGCCGCGCAGCACCAGTAGGTATTCGGCGAACACCAGGTTGATCATGATCCACACCCCGGGGAAGACGAACAGTGCCAGGCCCGCCATGATCAGCAGCGAACTGATCAGGATCAGCAGGGCTAGCTGCGGCCATAACTGTAGGGCGCGGGCGAACAGATCACGCTTGGAAATGTCCTGGCCATTGCTGCGGGTGTCCAGGTAGAGGATCAGCGCCGCGCTGTAGAGCGGGTAGAACAGCAGGCTCACCAGCATGCCGTAGGCGGGTGAGGCCTGGTCGCCCATCTGCCGGTAGAGCAGTTGGGTCAGCAGGGCTTCGAGCACCACCAGCGGCAAGCACAGTGGGATGATGCTTGGCAGGTGGCGGCGGAAGAAGTACAGGGAGTCGCGCAGAACGCTCAGCGGATTCATCGGTCAACATCGCATGGCAGTAAAAGCAGGGGCCTAACTTTAGCCCAAAGCAGGCTCGCAGCTGTCACTTGCTGAAAAAAGTTTCACCGCCGCAGTGATTGAATCCAGCGCCTGCACCCCCCATCTTTGACGCTGTCCGTTGTCCCGCGTCCCCACGAGGTAGCTTCATGAACACTGAAGAACAAACCCTGATCGATAGCCTGTTCGGCCGCATCAAGCAAGCTGAAGACCCGAGCCAGCCCCGCGATGCCCTGGCCCAGGCGTGCATCGAAGAGCATGTGCGTCAGCAGCCGGCAGCGCCGTATTACATGGCCCAGGCGATTCTGGTTCAGGAAGCGGCTATCAAGCGCCTGGACGAGCAGAACAAGCAGCTGGAAGCGGAGCTCAAACAAGCCCGTGCGCAAGTCGAGGCCAGCCGTGCGGGTAGCAGCACCCCGAGCAACAGCGGCGGTGGTTTCCTGTCGAGCATCTTCGGTTCCGGTGGGCGTAGTGCGCCACCGGCCACGCAGCCGCAGCCGCAGCGGCCTTCGGCGCCCGCTTTTTCAGGCGGAGGCTGGCGCGAACCGTCCGCGCCGGGCTTCAACCCGCAGCAAGCGCAGCAACAACAGCAGCCCGGTTTCGGCGCAGCGCCAGCGCGCGGTGGTGCCAGCAGCTTCCTGGGTGGTGCGATGCAGACCGCAGCCGGTGTGGCAGGCGGGGTGTTGCTTGCTCAGGGTATAAGCAGCCTGTTCAACCACAACTCACAACCTGAGGAAGTGGCAGAGGTGAACAAGGACGAGCCAGCACCGGCCAGCGATACTGGCGGCTGGAACGATCAAGGCGGGCAACAGCAGGTGGCCGACAACGGCGGTTGGGGCAGCGACCAGGGCAGTTACGCCGATAACGATTATGGCAGCGATGACGGCGGGTTCTTCTCCGACGACGATTCCTACGTCTGACGGGTCTGGCATACTGCTGGCATTTTGGGGCTGCAGGGCAGCCCCGAATTCCATCAGATGAAGAGGTTCCAGGTGAAAAAGATCGCGTTGTTCGCCGACGTGCAGAACCTCTACTACACCGTGCGCCAGGCGCACGGTTGCCATTTCAACTATGCCGCGCTGTGGGCCGAGATCAGCCGCGAAGGGCAGATCGTCGAAGCCGTGGCCTATGCCATCGACCGCGGTGACAGCAAGCAACAGCAGTTTCAGCAGATTTTGCGCAACCTCGGTTTCGAGGTGCGGCTGAAACCGTACATCCAGCGCAGCGATGGCTCGGCCAAAGGTGACTGGGATGTGGGCATCACCCTTGATGTGATCGACGCGGCCAGCCGCGTGGACCAGGTGGTGCTGGCCTCCGGTGATGGCGACTTCGATCTGTTGCTCGAGCGGGTCATCCAGCGCCATGGCACCGAAGCGGTGGTGTATGGCGTGCCTGGGCTTACCGCGATGTCACTGATTCGCGCCGCCAGCCGTTATGTGCCGATCGAGGGGCGGTTGTTGTTGCGGCATTGACTGCCATTCATGGCTGTTTTTTGCCCGGGCCCTGCAAATGATCGAGCGGTACCCGTCGCTCGATTGCGCTGGAAAGAATGATCGAGGTCTTGCTGAAGCCCAGTTGTGAAACCCGGTTGATCAGCGCCTCCAGCTCCCCCATCGAGCCCACCGCCGCCTGCATGATCACGCAGGGGTCACCGGTGACGCGATGGCACTCGGTCAGTTCGGGGATGCGTGCCAGCGCATCATAGGCCTGCTGATTGCCATGGCTGGCCAGGCGCAGTTCGATTACGCACTGGATCGGCAGGCCGATCTTTTCCAGGTCTACCTTCGCCGCGTAGCCGGTGATGACGCCGCTGGCTTCGAGTTTTGCCACCCGTTCGGCCACTGCAGGCGCCGACAAATTCACCTGACGCGCCAACTGCGCAAACGTGGCCCGGCCGTTTTCGAGCAGGGCGGCGAGCAGCATGCGGTCGTACTTGTCCATGGGGTTTTCCTGTGCGGCTTCGATTCATTTGGAAAACACTACAATAACCGTTCATTGCAAAGTGTTCGGGTGATTTAAAGCTGTTTTGTAACTTAAGTTTACGCAGTGGCCTTTCTAAACTAAGTCACCCGTAAACGGATTTCGAGTACTTTCCCATGCCTGCCTCCCGTCGCTTCCCGCTCCTGCTCATTGGCGCCTTCATGGCCCTGTATCTGGTCTGGGGTTCCACTTACCTGTTTATTCGCATTGGCGTCGAATCGTGGCCACCCATGCTCATGGCAGGGGTACGCTTTCTGATCGCTGGGGGCTTGCTGTATGGCTTTCTGCGCTGGCGGGGTGTGCCGGCGCCGACCTGGCCGCAGTGGCGGGCGGCGGGGGCAATCGGTTTTTTGTTGCTCAGTTGTGGCAACGGCGGCGTGACCGTGGCTGAGCACGCCGGTGTGGCCTCAGGCGTGGCGGCACTGGCGGTGGCGACGGTGCCGCTGTTCACCCTGGTGTTCGGCCTGCTGTTTGGCCACCGTAACTCGCGGCTCGAGTGGGCAGGGATCGGGCTTGGGCTGGTCGGCATCGGGCTGCTCAACCTCGGCTCCAACTTGCAGGCAAGCCCGATTGGCGCGGCACTGATCCTGTTCGCGGCGGCTTCGTGGGCATTCGGTTCGGTATGGAGCAAGAGCTTGCCGCTGCCCCAGGGGCCGATGGCCAGTGCTGCCGAAATGCTGGTGGGCGGTGCAGTGCTACTGCTTGGCAGCGTGGTGTCGGGCGAGCGCATGACCCAGATGCCGACCGCTGCCGGTTGGGGCGCGCTGGCCTACCTGGTGTTCTTCGGCTCGATCCTGGCGTTCAGTGCCTATATGTACCTGCTCAAGCATGTGCGCCCCGCAGCCGCGACCAGCTATGCCTACGTCAACCCGGCGGTGGCGGTGCTGCTAGGTATCGTCTTCGCCGGCGAACAAATCGGTGCCGAAGAGTGCGTGGCGATGGCGGTGATCATTGGCGCAGTGGTGCTGATCGGCCTGCCTCAATGGCGCAAAGCGCCACAGCCTGCGCAACCGCTGAAGGGCGAAATCTGCAAGTAGGCCGGGGTGTTGCGGTAAACTTGCCGCCTTCGCTGAACCCCCTGACGGTATTGCCATGAATTTCGCCAAACTCGGCCTGATCGAACCTTTGCTGCGTACCTTGCAGCAGCTGGACTACACCACCCCGACCCCGGTCCAGGCCCAGGCCATCCCTGCCGTGCTGGCCGGCCGCGACCTGATGGCCGCAGCCCAGACCGGCACCGGCAAGACCGCAGGGTTTGCCCTGCCGGTGCTGCAGCGCCTGGCGCTTGAAGGTGAGAAAGCTGCCAGCAACTCGATCCGCGCGCTGATACTGGTCCCCACCCGCGAGCTGGCCGAGCAGGTGCACAACAATGTGCGCGAGTATGCCGAGAACCTGCCGCTGAGCACCTATGCGGTGTACGGCGGCGTCAGCATCAACCCGCAGATGATGCGCCTGCGCCGTGGCGTCGACCTGCTGGTGGCCACGCCGGGTCGCTTGCTCGATCTGTTCCGGCAGAACGCCGTGAAGTTCAACCAGGTCCAGACCCTGGTGCTCGACGAAGCCGACCGCATGCTCGACCTGGGTTTTGCCGAGGAGCTGCAGTCGGTGTACGCAGCGCTGCCGCGCAAGCGCCAGACGCTGCTGTTTTCCGCGACCTTCTCGGACCAGATCCGGGTCCTTGCCGGCCTGGCCCTGAACGACCCGCTGAGCATCGAAGTCAGCCCGCGCAATGCCGCCGCCACCACCGTCAAGCAGTGGCTGGTGCCTGTGGACAAGAAGCGCAAGGCCGACCTGTTCTGCCATTTGCTGCGCAAGCAGCGCTGGAGCCAGGTGCTGGTGTTTGCCAAGACCCGCAACGGTGTCGACCAGTTGGTGGAGCGTTTGCTGAGCGAAGGCATCAATGCCGATGGCATCCATGGCGACCGCCCACAGGCCACGCGCCAGCGGGCGCTGGATACCTTCAAGGCCCGTGAAATCCAGGTGTTGGTGGCGACCGATGTTGCAGCGCGCGGGCTGGATATCGACGACCTGCCGCTGGTGGTCAACCTCGACCTGCCGATTGTTGCCGAGGATTATGTGCACCGCATTGGTCGTACTGGCCGTGCCGGCAACAAAGGGGAGGCGATTTCGTTGGTGTGTGCCGATGAGGTGCAAATGTTGGCGTCGATCGAGACGCTGATCCGCCAGACCTTGCCGCGCCATGAAGAACCGGACTTTATCCCTGAGCACCGCGTGCCGATGACCGATGCCAGTGGCCAGGTGATCAAGAAGCCGAAGAAGCCCAAGAAGCCGAAAGAGAACAGCGCCAAACGTGGTTTGGGGCGCTGGATGGACAGTGCCGAAGCGGCGAGCCCGGCGCCGTCAGTGAAAGCGGTGCGTAAGGTGCCGAGTTTCAATGGTGGGCCGCGTAAGCGTAAGCCTTGATATCGCCGGGGGCGCCCCTGTAGAACCACCACGTTGGTTTGGCAGGGGGCCGTGTGGGAGCGGGCTTGCCCCGCGAACACCGGCGAAGCCGGTGCCATGCACTGGGTGGCCTCATTCGCGGGGCAAGCCCGCTCCCACAAAGTGGACTGCACCCAGAAAGTTGGGCTGCAGCTACCTGTCAGGCAGCCCCGCTACCCATTCCGCCGCCGCCCGCCCAGCGCGCAGCCCGCTGGCAAAACACGCCGTCAGCAGATACCCCCCGGTCGGCGCCTCCCAGTCCAGCATCTCGCCGGCACAGAACACCCCCGGCAATGCCTTGACCATCAACCCCTCATCCAGCCCTTCAAAGCGCACCCCGCCCGCACTGCTGATGGCTTCATCCAGCGGCCGGGTGCGCACCAAGGTGATCGGCAACCCCTTGATTGCCCGCGCCAGCGCTTGAGGGTCGGCGAACGTGGCCTGATCGGTCAGCTCCCGCAACAGCGCTGCCTTGACCCCGTCGATGCCCAGCTGGCTGTGCAGGTGCTTGGCCATCGAGCGCGAGCCACGCGACCTGGCCAACGCCTGGGCAATGTTATCCACAGCCTTGTCCGGCAGCAGGTCGAGCACAAGCACGCCACGGCCATCACGGTTGATGGCTTCGCGCACCGGCGCTGACAGGGCGTACACCAGGCTGCCCTCGACCCCTTGTGCGGTGAGGATGAACTCACCTTTACGCGGCTGGCTGCCCGGCACGCTCAGGGCAATGTTTTTCAGCGGTGCGCCGGCAAACTTGTCCTTGAGCAAGGCGCTCCAGCCTTCGACTTCAAAACCACAGTTGCTCGGCTGCAAGGGCGAGATATCCACAGCCCGCTCAGCCAGCAGCGGCTGCCACGCACCGTCGGAACCTAGGCGCGCCCAACTGCCCCCGCCCAACGCAAGCACCACAGCGGCCACATGTACCTCGCGTTCACCCTGTGGATAAGCGATCCGCAGGCTGCCATCGTCATTCCAACCCAACCAGCGATGGCGGGTGTGGATAACTACACCGCTGTCGCGCAGGCGCTTGAGCCAGGCGCGCAACAAGGGGGCGGCCTTCATGTCGCGAGGGAAGACCCGGCCCGAAGTGCCGACGAAGGTTTCGATACCCAGGCCGTGAATCCACTGGCGCAAGGCGTCGGCATCGAAGCCGCGCAGCAGGGCGCCCAATTCGCCCTGGCGTTCGGCATAGCGCGCGACGAAGGCCGGATAGGGCTCGGAATGGGTGATGTTCATGCCGCCGACACCTGCCAGCAGGAACTTGCGGCCCACCGAGGGCATGGCATCGAACACCTCGACCGCCAAGCCCGCCTGGGCCAGCGCTTCGGCAGCCATCAGGCCGGCGGGGCCGCCACCGATGACGGCGACAAGGGGAGGGGCGGAGTGGCGTAAATCGGGCATGGGCGGCGGCAGGTTGTGGAAAAGAGTGCGCATTCTAGCGCAGCCGGGCTTGCGCAAGCACTGATCAAAAAATGATCAATACCTTACAGGCAGCGTGGCTAAAGGGCTGCAGTCGCTTTCCAGCAGCTTATCCACAGGCGGTTCCACAGTCATTGTGAACAACCGATGACCTTCGCCGCGCTGTGATGCAGGATGCCATGGCGCCGCGCCAAGGCTGCGCGGTCCTTGCTGTAGCCGCCACCGATCACGCCCACCACGGGGATGTCGCGGCCCAGGCACTGGCGCATCACCCGCTCGTCGCGTGCCGCCAGGCCTTCATCGGTCAGTTGCAGGTAGCCCAGGGCGTCGTCCTTGTGCACATCCACGCCGGCGTCGTACAGCACCAGGTCTGGCTGGTAGAGCGGCAGCAGGTAGTTGAGGGCATCGTCCACGACCTTGAGGTAGGCCGCGTCGCCCATGCCGCGAGGCAGGGGGATATCCCAATCGCTTTGCGCCTTGCGGGCTGGGAAGTTCTGTTCACAGTGCAGTGACACGGTGATCGCGTCGGGTGTGTCGTGCAGTATCCGTGCGGTGCCATCGCCCTGGTGCACGTCGCAATCGAAGATCAGCACCCGGTGCACCCGCCCGGCTTCCAGCAGGTAGCGGCTGATCACGGCCAGGTCGTTGAAGATGCAGAAGCCGGCGGGGTGGTCGTAATGGGCGTGGTGCGTGCCACCGGCGAGGTGACAGGCGATGCCATGCTCCAGTGCCAGCTCGGCGCTCAGCAGCGAACCACCGACGGCACGCACGGTGCGCCGGGCCAGCGCCTCGCTCCAGGGCAGGCCGAGGCGACGCTGGTCCTCGCGGGACAGGTCGCCGCTCATGTAGCGCTCGATGTAGCTGCGGTCGTGGGCCAGCGCGAGGATGTCGTTGGGGCAGATCTGCGGGCGCAACAGGTCCTGGTCGCGGGTCAGGCCGCTGTCGACCAGGTGGTCGCGCAGCAGGCGAAACTTGTCCATCGGGAAGCGGTGTTCAGCGGGGAACGCCGGGCTGTAGTCATCGTGGTAGATCAGCGGCAACGGCATGGTGGGTTCGCAATGGGGGCCAGTGCTGATCTTGCCAGTTGTGCAGCGCCGCGCAACCGGCTTGTCACGCTAGGTTGTCACTTGCCGGTGCTGGCCAGCACCCGCTGCCAATCCGGCTCGTTCAACCGGCCCAGGATCCGTGCCTTGCCGTTGCCGTCTACCGAAACGAACAGCGCACTGGCATAGCCGCTTTCCCGCTCCCCGCCAACCACCCGCTGCTGGCGCTGGAAATGGTCGATGCAGCCGTTGTGGGTCACCAGCACCAAGTTGTGCCCAGGCCGTTTGCGCGCCAGGGCTTCATCGGCGAACTGGTTGTCGCAGCTCTCCAGCCAGGCAGCGCTGGGTACCGCTTGCCCCAGAATGAAGTGCGCGGTCTGGCGTGTACGCACTTTAGGGCTGCTCAGTACATCGGCATTGTTCAGGCCCAGCGTGTGCAAGCCCTGGCCGACCTGGGTGGCCGCGTGGGTGCCGGCCACGGTGATGCCGGTGGGGTCGTCCAGGCACGGGCCGGGTGCGCTGTCGCAGCGTTCGGCATGGCGAATCATCACGATCACGGCGCCGTCGGCCCAGTCCTGCAACAGGCCGCTGTCAGTCAATTGTTGCTCGTTGCCAAGGTCCACGATGTGCGTCCTCGTTGCCAACCAGGTGGTCAACGCCGCCACCACCATGCACAGGCCCAGGGCCTTGCGCGACAAGCGTCGCTTGCGCCGGGCGTGGATGGCAGGGTGTCCCAGGGTATTGCTCGATGGCATGCGTCGCTCCGATGGCATGGCCACGCCAGGTGTAGGCGTGGCTGGCGTCATTCTGGAAAGCGGCCTGTCGGGTGCCGGTGAAGGCGCTGTGAAAATTGCATTCAAGTGCTGCTGCTTGAGTGAAACGTTCGCCCGCGCCTACGCTGTAAACTGCAAGACAGCAAAACCGGAGCACGCCCGATGACCCCTATTCTGGAACTGGAAAGCGCACGCTTGGTGTTGCGCCAATGGCACGACGACGACCTGCGCGAGTTCGCCGCGCTGTGCGCCGATCCGCAGGTGATGCGCTACTTCCCAGCGCCCCTGACGCGCCTGGAAGCGGCTGCCCTGATCGGGCGCATCCGTGGCCATTTCAATGAGCACGGTTTCGGCCTGTGGGCCCTGGAGCGCAAGGACAGCGGCGCGTTCATTGGCATGACCGGGCTGTTGAACGTCAGTTTCGAGGCCGATTTCGCGCCCGCGGTGGAAATCGGCTGGCGCCTGGCGCGTCGGCACTGGGGCCTGGGGTTTGCCAGTGAAGCGGCCTGGACTTGCCTGCGTTGTGCCTTCGCCCAATTGCGCCTGGATGAGGTGGTGTCGTTCACTAGCCAGAGCAACTTGCCCTCGCAGAAGGTCATGCAGGCCATCGGTATGCTCCAGGACCCGAGTGGTAGTTTCGAACACCCGCGCCTGCCTGTCGGCCACCCGTTGCGCCCTCATGTGCTGTACCGCATCGACCGTGCACACTGGGAGCAGACCCTGCGCGGCTGAATGGAGGGCCATGCGCGGTGCGAATGACAAACCCTGTATCATTTGCCTTCATGAAAGTGTTGTAGAGCTGAGTTGCCTTGCTAGGAGAACCCCCGATGAGTCATGTGTTGGACGACCTGGTCGACCTGTTGAGCCTCGAGTCCATCGAGGAGAACCTGTTCCGTGGACGCAGCCAGGACCTGGGCTTCCGCCAGCTGTATGGCGGGCAGGTGCTGGGCCAGTCATTGTCGGCGGCCAGCCAGACGGTCGAGGATGCGCGCCATGTGCATTCGCTGCACGGTTACTTCCTGCGCCCTGGCGATGCCAGCTTGCCGGTGGTGTATTCGGTGGACCGTGTGCGTGACGGTGGCAGCTTCAGCACCCGCCGGGTGACGGCGATCCAGAAGGGCCACACCATCTTTACTTGCAGCGCGTCGTTCCAGTACGACGAAGAGGGCTTCGAGCACCAGGCGCAGATGCCCGATGTGGTGGGCCCGGAAAACCTGCCCAGCGAAGTCGAACTGGCCAGTGCCATGGCCGAGCACCTGCCTGAGCGGATCCGCGACAAGGTGCTGTGTGCCAAGCCGATCGAGATCCGCCCGGTGACCGAGCGTGACCCGTTCAACCCCAAGCCCGGCGACCCGGTGAAGTACGCCTGGTTCCGTGCCGACGGCAACCTGCCGGACGTGCCTGCGCTGCACAAGTACCTGCTGGCCTACGCCTCTGACTTCGGCCTGCTGACCACCGCCTTGCTGCCCCATGGCAAATCGGTGTGGCAGCGCGACATGCAGATCGCCAGCCTCGATCATTCGCTGTGGTTCCATGGCAACCTGCGCGCCGACGAGTGGTTGCTGTACGCCACCGACAGCCCTTGGGCCGGCAATGCCCGCGGCTTCTGCCGGGGCAGCATCTTCAACCAGGCCGGGCAACTGGTGGCGTCGTCGAGCCAGGAAGGCCTGATTCGCCATCGCAAGGACTGGGCATGAGCCTGGGCGAGGTACGCAACTGGGTGTTCGACATGGACGGCACCCTGACCGTGGCAGTGCACGATTTTGCGGCCATCCGCGAAGCGCTGGAGATCCCGCCCGAGCACGACATCCTGACCCACCTGGCGGCCTTGCCGGCGGCGCAAGCGGCGGCCAAGCATGCCTGGCTGCTGGAACATGAGCGCGACCTGGCGCTGGCCTCAAAGGCCGCGACGGGGGCGGTGGAGCTGGTGCGCGAGCTGGCTGGGCGGGGATGCCGGTTGGCGATCCTCACCCGCAACGCCCGGGAGCTTGCGCATGTCACCCTGGAAGCCATTGGCCTGGCTGACTGCTTCCCGGTGGAGCATGTGCTTGGCCGTGATGAGGCCGAACCCAAGCCTAGCCCGGATGGCCTGCTGAAGATCGCCGGGGCTTGGGGTGTGGCGCCCAGCGAACTGGTGATGGTCGGTGACTATCGCTTTGACCTGGATTGCGGGCGTGCGGCCGGGGCGCGGACCGTACTGGTCAACTTGCCGGACAACCCGTGGCCGCATCTGGTGGATTGGCATGCGGCGGATTGCCGGGCGTTGCGCGCGATGCTTGGCTGATTTTTTGTGTATTGGCAGTGCGGGCCTTTTCGCGGATAAACCTGCTCCCACAGGGGAGGCAGCCCGCACTGGCTATGCTGAACCGCAGTTTTTCCCTGAATGGAGACCCAGCCATGAGCAGCAAGGCCATCTACGTCCAACCTGGCGGCGGCTACGACAAAGTACAGGTCGGCACCTGCGAGGCGCCTGCGCCACAGGCCGGCGAGATCACCGTGCGTTTGCACGCCAGTTCCCTCAACTACCACGACTTCGCCGTGGTCAGCGGCATGTGGGGGCCGAGCGAGCGGCGTATCCCCATGGCCGACGGTGCCGGCGAAGTGACGGCGGTGGGCGCGGGTGTCAGCGAGTTCCAGGTCGGCGACAATGTTGTCAGCACCTTCTTCCCGGACTGGCTCGATGGCCGGGCCAATGTCGAAGGGTTCGCCAGGGTGCCTGGCGATGGCCTCGACGGCTACGCCCGTGAGCAGGTCACCGCTCGCGCCACGTCCTTCACCCTCGCGCCCAAGGGCTACAGCCACGCCGAGGCCGCCACGCTGACCACAGCAGGCCTGACCGCCTGGCGCGCCTTGATGAGCGATGACCACCTCAAGCCCGGCGATACGGTGCTGGTGCAGGGCACGGGCGGGGTGTCGATCTTCGCCTTGCAGTTCGCCAAGCTGGCGGGTGCAACCGTGATCGCGACGTCGTCCAGCGATGCCAAGCTCGAACGCCTCAAGGCGCTGGGCGCCGACCACCTGATCAACTACAAGAGCACCCCGGCCTGGGGTGAGAAGGTGCGTGAGCTCACCCACAATCGCGGTGTCGACCATGTGATCGAAGTGGGCGGCCCGGCCACCCTGGAGCAATCGATGATTGCCACGCGCATTGGTGGGCATGTGTCGTTGATTGGCATCCTCACCGGGGTGGCAGGGCAGTTGCCCCTGGTTCAGGCCCTGGTGCGGCAGATTCGCCTGCAGGGCGTGCTGGTCGGCAGCCGGGCGCAGCAGCAGGCGATGGTGCGGGCAATTGATGCCAATGGCCTGCGGCCGGTGGTGGACAAGCACTTCGAACTGGAGCAGATCGTCGATGCGTTCCGCTACCAGGAGAGCAATCGGCATTTCGGCAAGATCTGCCTGACCTGGTAATTGCCGCTACAGGCTCACTCAGGCAGCAATCTGTCGCGGCTATTGGACAGGTGCAGGCACATTGCGGCCCGCGCTGCATCCGGGTCCTGGCGGCGGATGGCATTGAGTATCGCCTCGTGCTCCAGATTGGCCAGGTACGCATGCCTGGCCAGCCTGGCCCCGGCACGTTCGGCCAGGGCCATGCGATTGCGCGGGATCAGCCCGCTGCCAAGCTGGGCCATCATCTCGCTGAAGTACAGGTTGCCGGTGGCCTCGGCGATCAGCAGATGAAAGCGCCGGTCGGCCTCGATGCAACTGTCGCCGGCGGCGGCCAGGTCCTGATAATCGTCCAATGCCTGACGCATGCGTGCCACGTGCCCGTCGTCGCGGCGCACCGCGGCGAGGGCGGCGGCCTGGCCTTCCAGGCCGATGCGCAGCTCCAGCAGGTCGCGCACGCTGGCGGCGTTTTCCGCGCCAACGCGCAGGCCTGCCTGGGGCTGGCGCTCTATCACGAAGGTACCGATACCGTGGCGGGGCTCGACCAGCCCTGAGGCCTGCAACTTCGACAAGGCTTCGCGCACCACGGTACGACTGACGCCGTGCTCGCGCACCAGGGTGTTTTCCGACGGCAGCTTGTCGCCTGGCTTGAAGGTACCCAGCAGGATCTGCTGGGTAAGGCTGGAGACCAGGTCGTGGGCGCGGCTGTGGCCGCGTAGACGCATGTTCGCTGTGCCCATGGCGAGCTCCGAGTCATCGTTTAACTTGTACGACAAGCTAATTCATAAAAATATTTTCTGCTGGTTTTTCTTATCTTGAAGGCAGCGTCGTTCGCTGTTGTTTTTGCAAGATCGCAGCATATTGTCATTCTGATAGCTTGTATTTTGCCTTTTTGGCGACTTTACCTATCTTGTCGTACAACCTTGCGGCGCATATGCTCCTCCCCACTGTCATGTCAGACAACCCGCATAAAAACAACTAGTGGGAGATCCGCAAGTGAACGACACCCTCGCTCCGTCTGCCCGGGCTGATGGCGACGTACTGGCCACTGCCGTGGCCAAGGTCAAGCGCCACGTCCTGCCGCTGTTCGTCATCATGTTCATCGTCAACTACCTCGACCGCGTCAACATCGGCTTCGTCCGCCCTCACCTGGAAAGCGACCTGGGCATCAGCGCCGCTGCCTTCGGTTTTGGCGCCGGGCTGTTCTTCATCGGCTATGCGTTGTTCGAAGTGCCCTCCAACATGCTCCTGCAGCGTGTCGGCGCACGGTTATGGCTGACCCGCATCATGTTCACCTGGGGCCTGGTGGCCACGGCAATGGCCTTTGTGCAGACCGAAACCCAGTTCTATGTGCTGCGTTTTCTGCTGGGTGTTGCCGAGGCCGGGTTTTTCCCCGGCGTGATCTACTACTTCACCCGCTGGCTACCCGCCGCCGAGCGCGGCAAGGCGATTGCCATCTTCCTCAGCGGTTCGGCGCTGGCGTCGCTGATCTCCGGCCCGCTGGCCGGGGCCTTGATGCAGATTCAGGGGCTGGGCCTGCACGGCTGGCAGTGGATGCTGTTCATCGAAGGCATGGCATCGGTGACGCTGTGTTTCTTCGTGTTCTTCTGGCTTGACTCCAAACCGCAGGATGCCAAGTGGTTGAGCCAGGCCGAGCAGGAGGCGCTGGTCCAGGCCATCGACGGCGAGCAGCGTGAGCGTGAGGCGCTGGGCGCCGTCAAGCCTTCGGCCTGGAGCCTGCTCAAGGACCGCCAGATCGTACTGTTCTGCCTGATCTACTTCTGCATTCAGCTGACCATCTATGCCGCGACCTTCTGGCTGCCGAGCATCATCAAGCGCATGGGCGACCTCAGCGACCTACAGGTTGGCTTCTTCAACTCGATCCCCTGGCGGATCTCGATTCTGGCGATGTACGCCTTCGCGTCCGGTTCCACCCGCTGGAAGTTCCAGCAGGCCTGGGTAGCTGCCGCGCTGGTGATTGCCGCAATCGGCATGTTCATGTCCACCACCGGTGGGCCGGTGTTCGCCTTTGTCGCCATCTGCTTTGCTGCCATCGGGTTCAAGTCGGCTTCGTCGCTGTTCTGGCCGATCCCCCAGGGCTATTTGGACGCCCGCATCGCGGCGGCAGTGATTGCGCTGATCAACTCGGTCGGCAACCTGGGTGGCTTCGTTGCCCCCACCACCTTCGGCCTGCTCGAACAACAAACCGGTTCGATCCAGGGCGGGTTGTATGGCCTGGCGGTGACGTCTGTGCTGGCGGCTATCGCCGTGTTCTTCGTCCGCACACGCCCCAAGGGCGCCCCTTCCGATGAGCTCAAGGCGCCTTCGGCCCTGGGCCAGACCCACTGATGACTGCGAGATAAAACCATGAACATGCAGACCACTCCCGCCGTTCACACTGCCACCCCCGTGGTCACCGACCTGCGCGTGATCCCGGTGGCTGGCCACGACAGCATGCTGCTCAACCTCAGTGGCGCCCATGGCCCGTACTTCACCCGCAACGTGGTGGTGCTGCGCGACAGCGCTGGCAACACCGGCCTGGGCGAGGTGCCAGGAGGCGAGAAGATCCGCCAGACGCTGGAGGACGCCCGCAGCCTGGTGGTCGGCCAGCCCATCGGCCATTACCAGCGTGTGCTCAACGCCATGCGCCAGGCCTTCGCCAACCGCGATGCCGGCGGCCGTGGCCTGCAAACCTTCGACCTGCGCATTACCGTGCACGCGGTTACGGCTATCGAATCCGCGATGCTCGACCTGCTCGGCCAGCACTTGAGCGTGCCCATGGCCGCACTGCTGGGCGAGGGGCAGCAGCGTGAGGCGGTGAAGATGCTGGGTTACCTGTTCTACATCGGCGACCGCCAGCAGACCGACCTGGCGTATCGCAACGAAGCGGACGCAGACGATGACTGGTTGCGCGTGCGCCACGAGAAGGCCCTGACGCCCGACGCGGTGGTGCGCCTGGCCGAAGCCGCCAGGCAGCG
This sequence comes from Pseudomonas sp. E1MeOHC2, assembly GCF_058745025.1. Taxonomy (NCBI): domain Bacteria; kingdom Pseudomonadati; phylum Pseudomonadota; class Gammaproteobacteria; order Pseudomonadales; family Pseudomonadaceae; genus Pseudomonas; species Pseudomonas sp. E1MeOHC2. Next base: position 1,668,261 of record NZ_CP196675.1, on the reverse strand, counting down.
CTATGGCTTCAGCGATTTCAAGCTCAAGGGTGGCGTACTGCGTGGTGAGGAAGAGATGGAAGCGGTGACCGCCCTGGCCGAGCGCTTCCCCGACGCGCGCATCACCCTCGACCCGAACGGCGCCTGGTCGCTCAAGGAGGCCATCGCCCTGTGCCGTGACAAGCACGGTGTGCTGGCCTATGCCGAAGACCCCTGCGGTGCCGAGAACGGTTACTCGGGCCGTGAAGTGATGGCCGAGTTTCGCCGTGCCACCGGGCTGCCCACCGCCACCAACATGATCGCCACCGACTGGCGGCAGATGGGCCATGCGATCCAGCTGCAGTCGGTGGACATCCCCCTGGCCGACCCGCACTTCTGGACCTTGCAGGGCTCGGTGCGGGTGGCGCAGATGTGCAATGACTGGGGGCTGACCTGGGGCTCGCATTCGAACAACCACTTCGATATCTCCCTGGCCATGTTTACCCAGGTGGCGGCGGCGGCGCCGGGCGAGATCACCGCCATCGACACCCACTGGATCTGGCAGGACGGCCAGTGCCTGACGCGTGAGCCGTTGCGTATCGTCGACGGCCATGTGCGCGTGCCAGCGCGGCCGGGGCTGGGGGTGGAGCTCGATGAGGACCAGTTGGCCAAGGCGCACGAGTGCTACCGCAACATGGGGCTCGGGGCGCGGGATGACAGCGTGGCGATGCAGTTTCTGATACCGGGCTGGAGCTTCGACAACAAGCGGCCCTGCATGGTGCGTTAAGGCGTTTCTCTCGCTGTCGTCTGCTTCGCGGCGGTCCCTTGCCCCACTAAACCCGCTCCCCAAAGGTGCGGGTTTTTTTGTGCAAGGGCGATACACATCCAAATGAAAAACGATAGCTTCAGACGGCCTGATGGCGCGTTTGGACATGCCAATCGCGACATCTGGCGGGAATGGAAAAGCGTTGTCGTGATCGCACACTTGCGGGACGTTCTCGTGTAATTTCCCTACGCCTTACGGGGCTTAAATGGACCCCGAATTCTGCTGGTGCGTTGCTCTGAAAGCGTGCAAAAGGCCAACAACAGCGCGTGAGTGACGTGTCATTCCGATTGACTCTCTAGGAGATAGTGTTCGCCTACGCCTGCCCCCCGTCCTTCCTTGTGTTAGCAAAAAGAGAACAAGATCAATGAACACCGTGGGATCTGATGGCAACCTTGCACAAGGTTTCAAGCCGCGTCACGTTACGATGCTGTCCATCGCGGGCATTATCGGTGCGGGACTTTTCGTAGGCTCCGGGCACGCGATTGCCGCGGCCGGGCCAGCCACCATAATTTCTTACTTCGTGGCCGGCACCCTGGTGGTACTGGTCATGCGCATGCTCGGCGAGATGGCCGTGGCGCACCCTGACACCGGGTCCTTCTCCACCTACGCCGACCAGGCCATCGGCCGCTGGGCTGGCTACACCATTGGCTGGTTGTACTGGTGGTTCTGGGTGCTGGTAATCCCCATCGAGGCATTGGCGGCGGGGCATGTGCTCAACGCCTGGTTCCCACAGGTGGACAGCTGGATCTTCGCCCTGGCCTCGGTGCTGTTGCTGGCAGGCACCAACCTGTTCAGCGTGGCCAAGTACGGTGAGTTCGAATTCTGGTTCGCGATTCTCAAGGTCACCGCCATCCTCGGCTTCATCGGCCTGGGCTTCGCGGCCTTGATGGGCTGGCTGCCCAACCGTGAAGTCAGCGGTTTGAGCGGGTTGATCGCCGAGCACGGCGGTTTTGCACCCAAGGGCTGGTCTGCCGTCATCGGCGCGTTCATCACCGTGATGTTCAGCTTCATTGGTACCGAGGCTGTGACCATCGCCGCCTCCGAGTCCAGCGACCCTTCACGCAACATCGCCAAGGCCACGCGTTCGGTGATCTGGCGGATCAGCACCTTCTACATCCTGTCGATCTTCGTGATCATTTCGGTGGTGCCGTGGAACGATCCGCAGCTGGCGGTGGTGGGGTCCTACCAGCGTGCGCTGGAGATCATGAACATCCCCAATGCGGCCTTCATGGTCGACCTGGTGGTGCTGGTGGCGGTGACCAGTTGCATGAACTCGTCGATCTACATCGCCTCGCGGATGATGTACTCGCTGGCCAAACGCGGTGACGCACCGGCCTTCCTCAACAAGACCTCCAAGGTCGGCGTGCCGCGCTCGGCGGTATTCGGCAGCACCTTGATCGGTGCGGCCATCGCCGTCCTCAACTACTTCGCGCCCAAAGGGGTGTTCGAGTTCCTGCTGGCCAGCTCCGGCGCCATCGCCCTGCTGGTGTACATGGTCATCGCCATCTCCCAGCTGCGCATGCGCCGCCGCCTGGAGCGTGAGAACGCCGAACTGAAGTTCCGCATGTGGCTGTTCCCATGGCTGACCTGGGCTGTGATCATCTTCATCGCGGCAGCGCTGGCGGTGATGATGTATACCCCGGAGCATCGCGTGGAAGTGAGCTCGACACTGGGCCTGGCGATCGTGATTTCCTTCCTGGGGATTGTTACATCGCGGGGGCATGCGCAGGCGGTGGCGGCGCGGTCGATGGGGTGATTGGCTTGATCGTCCAAGCAAAAAGTCTCACCACTGGTGAGACTTTTACTGCGGGGATCAGCGCATCATCTCGATGTACCTGATCACCGCAGGTGCCTTTTCAAAACGCCGATGAATCAGGCTCAGCCATGAGCTGGCCTGGCAGTCGGCGATGCGCCGGTAATTCACCTGCGCCAAGCTGATGCGCTGCACAACCGACTCCGGCACCACGGCGATGCCCTGGCCCAATGAAACCAACGTGATGACCGCGACCAGGCTGCCGGGTTGCGGGCCGAGTCGTGGCACGAAACCACCTTGCGCCGACACTTCGAGCGTGCCGGAAATCTGCTCGGGGAGGATGAAGGTCTCATTGGCCAGGCGTGAGGCCGGGATCTGTTGCAACTCATTGATCCGCGAGCTGGCAGGCAGGGCGAGGACGAAGCCTTCCTGGTGCAGGGCGATGGCTTCCAGTTCTTCCGGCAGCTCCATCGGCGAGCGTACGTAGGCGAGGTCGAGCAGGCCATCGCGCACCCTGCCAGGCAACTCGGCCATGGGCAGTTCGCGAATGTTCAGGCGCACGCCGGGGTGGCTTTCGCTGAAGCCGGTCACTTGCCGCTGCAGCATGCCCGAGTAGGCGGCAGAGGCTACATAACCCAATTCGATACGCCCACTTTCGCCGCGCCCTGCACGCTGCGCGCCCAGTTGCGCGGCATCGAACTGGCGTACGGCGTGTTCGGCCTCGATCAGCAACGCCTGGCCGGCGGCGGTGAGGTTCACCTCGCGCTGGCTGCGTTCGAACAAGCGCACGCCCAGCTCGCGTTCCATGTCCTGGATCTGCCGGCTGAGGGTAGGCGGAGCGATACCCAGCTGTTCCGCGGCACGGGTGAAGTGGCCGTGCTGGGCGACGCAGAGGAAGTAGCGGAAATGGCGGATTTCCATGCGGTGTTACCTGCAAGCTAATGACGCGGGCCACGGCGGCTAACAAGCCGTGAGGCTGATGGCGTTAAGGTGAGGACAACACTACAAGGCTGGTGCCATGGCGGCAAAGGTATCGGTGCTGTCAGTGATATCGCAGGGGCCGCTGCGCGCCCCATCGCAGGCAAGCCAGCTCCCACAGATACAGTGCAGCACTCAAGGCCTGCGCTGTATCTGTAGGAGCTGGCTTGTTGGGGCGCCGAACCGCTGCGATGGGCTGCAAAGCAGCCCCAACGATCTCACAGGCCGCCCGCGATCTGCATGGCAACCAGCCCGCCTTCGGAGCCTTGCCATGCCTACTCCCGCTTCCCCGCGCTTTACCCTGCTCACCGCCTCGCTGGTCTGTGCGCTGATCATCCTCGACACCAACATCGTCGCCGTCAGCCTGCCCAGCATCGCCCGCGACCTGTCCGGCTCGTTCGCCGATATCGAATGGGTGGTTAGCGCTTACCTGCTGGCCTTCGCCGCCTGCCTGCTGCCAGCCGGCAGCCTGGCCGACCGCTTTGGCCGACGGCGGATGCTGCTGATCGGCCTGGTCGTGTTCGGCATCGCTTCGCTGGCCTGCGGTGCAGCCCCCAGCCTGGTGTTCCTCGACCTGGCCAGGGCGGCCAAGGGCATCGGTGCTGCCATGCTGCTGACCTCAGCACTCGCCGCCATTGGCCATCGCTTCCACGAACCCCAGGAGCGCTTGCGTGCCTGGGCATTCTGGGGCGCCTGCATGGGCGCCACCATCACCTTCGCGCCGCTGCTCGGCGGGGTGATCGCCAGCACGCTGGGCTGGCGCTGGATCTTCTACATCAACGTGCCGCTGGTGGCGGCGCTGGCCGTGATGGTGCTGCGCAGCGTCGAGCCATCCCGCGACAGCGCCGCAGCACGCCTTGACCCCTGGGGCAGCCTGACCTTCGCCGGCAGCCTGGGCTACTTGATCTGGGCCATGATCGACGCCAACCAGGTCGGTTGGGACAGCGCCCAGACTCTGGCGCGGTTGCTGATCAGCGCATTCCTGTTCGGGCTGTTCATCATGGTCGAGCGCAGCCAGACACGGCCGATGATCGACCTGCGACTGATGCGCAGCGGGCGCTTCGTCGGTGCCCTCTTGGGCATGTTTGGCTACGCGGCCTGTGCCCAGGTGATGATGACCTTGCTGCCGCTCTACCTGCAAAACGGCCTGCAGCTGTCGGCCCTGGCGGCAGGGGCGGGGATGCTGCCGTTCGCTGTGGCCATGCTGCTGACACCCCGTGTGGGCATGCGCCTGGCCACGCATTTGAGCCCGGCCCAGGTGTTTGCCCTCGGGCTTTTGCTGGTGGGCGTGGGTAACCTGCTGTGTGCCTGGGCCGCTGGCTACGGCGGCTATACCGCTTTTGCCCTGGCGAGCGTGGTGCTGGGCGCGGGGGCCGGGCTGCTGAATGGCGATACGCAAAAGAACATCATGGCCTGCGTGCCCCGTGAACGTACTGGCATGGCCTCGGGGCTGAGCACCACTACGCGCTTCGGCGCGATTGTGCTGGCCATCGGTGTGCTCGGCGGCGTGCTGGCTGCCCGCAGCGGCCAGCTGCTGCACGAGGCCATGGCAGCGGTGGCGCCCTCGCACCTTGGCCAGGTTGCCACGATGGCTACGCGGGTTGCCGCGGGCGACCTGCAGGCGGCGTTGGCCGTGCTGGACCCCGGCTTGCGTGAAGCGGTCGCGCCCTTGGCTCGCCAGGCGTTCATCGGTGGTTTTGAAGCCGTGTTGCAGGTCGCGGGCGTCGCGGCGCTGCTGTTCGCGGTGCTGGTCGGCGTGTTGCTGAGCAGACCACTGCCGGCCCTGCAGGATGCGCTTTTGGCCGAGGGCCAGTCATGAGGCAGCGTGCGCAATGCGATTGTTTCTTCTTGACGCGCAACTAATTCAATTGGCAAATGTCATTCACTGCGCGCCAACTCAGGCTGAAGAAGGAGCTTCACATGCACAATGACGACGTAACTGCCCCAACCATCGAACTGCCTCCCGGCGTGTTCCCTCCGATGCCCGGTTATACGAATGCAGACCTGCTGTTTGTCATGAACCAGCCCATCGAAGCGCTGCTTGAACAACACAATGTCGACCCTGGCTTGATTCGCGAAACCAGCATAGCCCTGGTCAGCCATGTGTATGCGGTGTTTGAACGAGAAGATGTCGACTACCAAATCGCCACTTGGTATCAGAAGCCATATGACGAGCCCTCCAAGCGTGCGCGCAGCGTCGAAATCATCTCGGAACAGTTCGGGGTATTTGCAATAAAGGCTGCCGCCGAATCCTTGAAAGGCTCGCCATTGCTGCATCTGGGTAAGGACTTTTATATGACGTTCGTCAGCCTGGCGGGTACTTCCATCAAAGAGCACATTCTGAAGTTGAATGACCGCGACGACGGGGCATATCCAACGCAGGAATAGGGCGCACGGTAAGCCTGGACGGCGGTGTGGGAGGCTCAATAGCGCGCGTGTGACGTGTGCTGCGCAGAAACCTGAAAATAAATGAGGTGTTTTCTCATTCTCGTTCGGCTTGTAGAGAAGGCCGGAATACAGGCCAGTCCGCCAGCACTCCACGGAGCGAGAAAATGAGTTCGACCCCACAGCGCCATCCATTGAATCGAGCCCTGCACGGCGCCTTCCTGGGGCTGGTTGTCAGCAGCTATGCATTGCCATCGCTTGCGCAACCGGTGCCCGCTGATCACAACAGCCCGCTGCAGCAGTGGAACATCCCGGGTGGCCCGCTGGCGCCGGCACTCGACCGCTTTGCGCGCCAGGCGGGCATCAGCCTGTCTTACGATGCGCAGAGCATCGGCAACCGCACCACCCAAGGCGTGCAGGGCACCCTCGAAACGCCGGCAGCACTGTCGTCATTGTTGCAGGGGACCGAGTTACAGTCGGAGCAGCATGGCCCGAATGCCTACCTGATCATTGCGCAAACCAAGCCTTCCGGCCCGCTCGAACTTGGCGCGACCGAGGACTATCGGCTGGCGCCTGTCATCATCAATGCCAAGGTCAAGGCCAATGCTGACGACGACGCCGACTCGGTGGTCGCCAAGGAGCTTTGGGTAGGTGGCAAAGTCGCGACCAGTATCCTCAACACGCCCGCGTCTGTGTCTGTCGTTACCCGCAAGGAAATGGAGCAGCGCAGCGTCAGCACCACCGAAGAAGCCCTGCTCTACACCCCAGGCGTTATCAGCGACTTCTATGGCTCGGACGATCGCAACGACTACTTCCAGATCCGCGGCTTCCAGGCCACCACCTACCGTGACGGCCTGACCCTGAGCTCGATGCGCGGTGTGCGCGAAGACCCTTACGCCTACGAGCGCATCGAAATTCTGCGCGGCGCCAACTCCACCCTGTTCGGCCCGGCCGACCCCGGTGGCTCGGTCAACTTCGTGACCAAGCAGCCGCGCTTCGAGCAGTTCGGCCAGGGCTATGTTACGTATGGCTCCTACGATCATGCCGAGACTGGCATTGATGTGGGCGATGCCCTGAACGACGAAAAAACCGTGGCCGGTCGCTTCACGGCCAAGATGCAGAACAGCGACCGCGAGTACGACCACTCGCAGGACGACAACCGCTTCGTGATGGGTGGCCTGACCTGGGCACCGACCGACTACACCTCGGCCACGGTGATTCTGGACTACCTGAAAACCGACAGTTCGCCGAACAGCGGTGGTTATCCACTGGACAAGGAATACGACCGCAGCGATTTCTACGGTGAGCCCAGCTACAACTTCCACAACGTCGAGCGCACCAGCCTCAGCGGCAACATCACCCACGATTTCGACAACGGTTTCGTGCTGCGCAGCAACCTGCGTTACAGCGAGTTGAGTGATGACTTTGGCTACGCCTACCTAAGCGATAGCCCGTCGCGTGTTGGCACCACGATTCCACGCTACGTGTTTGGTACCGACAGCGACGCCGATCAACTCAACGGCAACCTGATGCTGCAATACGATGCCCAGTTCGAGCACATCGACAGCAGCACCCTGGTGGGGGTGGAGTATCTCGACTCGACCACCACGCAAAGCTCCGTCTACGGCCTGGCGCCTTCCATCGATATCGCCAACCCGGTCTTCACCGGCGTGCCGGGCGGCATCACGCCCTATACCCGCAAGAAGAACGACGCCACGACCAAGGCTGTTTTCCTGCAACAAAACTTGTCGTTCTACGACCGCTTGATCGCGACCGCAGGTGTGCGCAATGACTCCATGGACCTGTCCAGCAAGGAGTACATCGGCGGCGCCGCGAGTGAAAACGACAGCTTCTCTGAAACCTCTTACCGCGGTGCGTTGACCTATATCGTCAACGATGAGGTGTCGACCTATGTGAGCATGGTCGAATCTGTTTCGCCGCCCCAAGTAGGCGTTACACCGCAGACGGGTCGGCAGTACGAAGTGGGCGTGAAGTATTCGCCCATGGGCATGGATGCATTGTTCTCCGCTGCCATTTATGACCTGACCCAGGAAAACGTCACCATCGCCGTGGTGCTGCCAAGCGGCATCATCGAGCAGCAGACCGTTGGCGAGTCACGCGTACGCGGCCTCGACCTGGAAGCAAAAGCGCAAGTGACGCAAGACATCAGCGTGATCGGCGCTTATTCGTATATGGAGTCCGAAGTGCTGCGCGGTGCGCTGTACGACGGCTCGTCGCTCAAGGGTAAAGAATTCACCACTGCACCGAAGCATTCTGCTTCGCTGTGGAGCTACTACAGCATCCCTGATACTGACGTGAGCGTTGGGCTGGGGGCGCGGTACGTGGGGGCTTACTACATGGATGCCGCCAACACCAAGAAAAGCGAGGGCACAACGCTGTTTGATGCGGCGTTGAATTACCAGATTGCCAAGGGGACTGACCTTGCGCTGAATGTCAGCAACCTGTTTGACGAGCAGCATGTGGTGGGGTCGGGGACGGCGAATTATTACAACCCAGGGCGGGAAGTCACTGCCAAGTTGAGTTACAGCTGGTAATACAAGGCATCCGCAGGTTACAGGTTCGCTTCGCCCACAGCCTTGTGTGTGAGGTTTTTCAAATGAGAGACTAAGTAGTCGATCTAATCCGTGCGATTGCAGGTCGGCACCTGCAACCACGGAGAAAACATGAGAAAGGTCGACCCTGAGAAACACCAGGCCAAGCTGCAGCAAATCCTCGGCGCCGCTGTGGCGTGCTTTGCCGAGAAAGGTTTTCGAGGCACTTCGACCAACGAGATCTGTGCAGCGGCGGGCATGAGCCCAGGCAACCTGTTCCACTACTTCCCCAACAAACAGGCCGTGATCGAGGCCATTGTGGAGGAAGACCGGCGTGAAATGAGCGAACGCTTCGCCCAACTTGCCGAAGAGCCCGATGCCATTCGGGCTATCGAGCAATTGGCAAAGGGCCTGCTCAAGCAGTGCGCCGACCCTGTCTACGCCAAGATAGGCGTCGAGGTCGTTGCCGAGAGCATGCGCAACCCCGAGATGGCAACCTTGGTCGCTGCCAGCGAGGCGTCGATCAAGGGCGATCTGGTCACGCTTTTGCGGCGGGGCATCGCCCAAGGTCAGATTGATGCATCCCTGGACCCGAAGATCGCTGCTACATGGCTCATCGCGCTCATTGACGGTGCAGTCTCCCGCTCCGTGCTGGACCGGGACTTCAAGCTCAAAGCCTATGCGCCAACGCTGATGCGCATGATCCGGCGCTTTCTCGAATAAGGCCTTGCACCCTGTTCTACCGCGTGCAGGCCGGTTGCTGCATGGCCCCCGATTGGGCGTGCTGGCGGACCACGCGCTGGGCCGCAAACAGGGCGAGCAGGGGCGCCAACGCGAACACGCCAAACAGCCAACCTGCAGCGCTTGCCGTGCCCACGATACCGCCTGGGTCAGTAAGCCCGGCAAGGTTTGCCACCATGCCGGCCAGCGCTGCGCCGAGCGCAGTGGCGAACAGTTGCACGGTGGTGATGGACGCCGCAGCCAAGTCCTGCTCGCCAGCCGACGCGACCTGAAACACGCGGGTCAGCAAATGCGGCCACGCCAGGCCCACTCCCAACCCGATGGCTACCAGTGCGAGGCAGATTGGCGTCATGCTTTGCCAGCCACCTGCACTTTCGGTTCGCATCAAAACGGCAAGTGTCACCATGCCGGCCAACCCAAGGATCGGGCCGGCGAGGATGGCGCGCCTGATGCCGTTGCCACTTGCCCCGGCACTGGCAAGGGACCCCAGCGTCCACCCGGCTGCCATGAGCGCGGCGAGATAGCCGGCGGCGAGGGGGGATTGATGGTGGAGCACCTGGAGGAACAGCGGCACGAAAATCTCGCCACTGGTCACGGCGACGGCCAGCAGCGACATCGTCGCATACAGTGCCCCCAGCGCAGAGGTAATGCTGAATGCACCTGCCGGCAGCAGTCGATGGCATGAGCGGCTTTCGGTCCCTATCAGCAAGGCTGTGAGGATAACGGCGGCGCCAAGGCCGGCGATGTTCCAGAGCACGCTGGGCGAGACGCTGCCGGCTGAAACGGCGAGCACTGCCGACGTCAGAAACACCAATTGGACCAGTGGCAGCGGAGCGCGGCCTGAGCGTTCAGCGCTGCGTTTGGGCAGCACGATGCCAGCCAGCAGCGCAAACAACACGGCGACCGGGATAAGCGACCAAAAAGCGGCGCGCCAGGCGCCAAGCTCAGCGAAGATACCGCCGACTGCTGGGCCCACCAACGTCGCCACCCCCCACATGCCCGAGACCAGCGCCATCGCCCGTGGCCACAGGGCTTCAGCGAAAACCAGCCGGATCATGGCGTAAGAAAGGGCGAACAGAAAACCGCCGCCGAGCCCCTGAACAAGGCGGCCGGCCAACATGATCGGCATCGATGGGGCAAACGCACACAGCAGGGCGCCGCTGGCAAACACCAGCGTGGCGACGATGTAGGCGCCACGCGGCCCCGCACCGCCCAGCAACCTCGCCGACAGTGCCGAGCCGAGGATGGAAGCGGCGACGAACAGCGTGGTATTCCATGCGTAATAGTCGATGCCGCCGATGTCCCTGACCACTGAAGGCAGAATCGTGGTCGCAATGTAGACGTTGATCGCATGGAGCACGACACCCCCGGCCAACGCCAGCGAGCGCACGCCATTGGCGCCTGACAGCAGGTCAGCCCAGCCCGCACTGGCCGGGCGATTATCCACAGGCGCTGCTGCTGACTCGGATTGCGAGCTGGTGTCAGGAGAGGCGTGATGCTTGTTCATGTCGGCTCCACTTCGTAAGTTCACCCGCCGTGGCGAGCAGGGTTTGCGAAGGCAAACCGACAACCCTTATAAAACCTCAGGTTAAGGTGAGGTCAAGCGGCATTTGCATTCATGTTCGCGATGAGCCCGGCATAAACCCCGTTGAGGTGCTCCAGCTCGGTGTGCGTGCCGCATTCAACAACGCGGCCATGCTGGAGAACGACGATCTGATCAGCATGCCGAATGGTGGAGAGGCGGTGTGCAATGGTGATGGTGGTTCGACCTTTTGACAGGGCCGCCAGGGCCACTTCCATGGCGCGTTCGGTTTTTGTGTCCAACGCACTGGTCGCTTCATCGAGCAGCAGGATCGGCGGGTTGCGCAAGATCGTGCGTGCGAGCGCAAGGCGCTGCTTTTCTCCCCCCGAGAAGCGGTATCCGCGATCGCCAACCAGCGTGTCATATCCTTGGGGCAAGGCCGACAGGCTGTCGTGGATTTGCGCGATCTTGGCCGCCGCGATCAACTCTTCATCGGTGGCGTCGGGTTTTGCGAAGCGAAGGTTTTCCGCCACGGAGGCGTAGAGCAGATAGGGTTCCTGGGTGACGACGCCCAGCATATCGGTCACTGTTTCAAAACTCAGCGTGCGCACATCCACGCCGTCATAGCGGATTTCACCGGCCGAAACGTCGTAAAGGCGCGCCAGAAGGTACCCCAGCGTGGTTTTGCCCGACCCTGTGGAGCCTACGATGGCGACGCTGGAGCCGGCTGGAATATCGATGGATACATCCGACAGCGTCGGTTGCAGGTTAGCTGGGTAAGAGAAGCTGACGTTTCTCAGTTGCACCGCGCCTTGCATGTGCTGCCGATCCAAGGTGATGGCATCGGGTTTTTCGGTGATTTCTACGGGCTGGTCGAGATACTCGAAAACGCGGGTGAACAAGGCGCGGGTGGTGCGCATTTCACGGCCGATCTCCAGTAACCCTTCCAGCGGCCAGAGCAACTGCTCCTGCAGCGCGATCATTGCCACCAGCGTGCCGATCGTCGCCGGAGCCCCCGCATTCATCAAAAAGCCACCCAGCAACAAGGTGAGTGCCGGGAACATCGACAACATCAGCAGGATCAACTGCCACTGCCACTCTCCTGCGGTGTGGGAGCGCACTTCCAGGCTTGCGACCTCTTTCGAGGTACGCGTGAAGCGTTGGGTCAAATGTGCAGCGCGCCCCAGGGTACGCGCCAGGATCACACCCGAAATCGACAGCGACTCTTGAACCGCTGCAGACATATCGCCAAGGCGCACCTGCTGTTCGTGGGTAATGGTTTCGCGCAGCTTGCCGACGCGGTCGCTGAGCAGCAGGGAGATCGGCACCGCAATCATCGAAAACAACGCAAGCCGCCAGTCGAGCAGAAACATGGCGATGGTGGTCATCACCACGATGCTGAAGTTACGCGCCAACTCGTTGGCGGTATGGGTGACGAGTGTTTGCAGGCCGCCGATATCGCTGGCGATACGTGATTGGATTTCGCCAGAGCGTGTTGCCGTGAAGAACGACAGCGAGAGCGATTGCAGGTGTGAGTAAAGCCTCACACGCAGGTCATGCATGATCGACTGGCCGATCTTCGTCGACATCACAATTTGCAGCGTGCTCAGCCCGGCAGTCAAAGCGGCAACACCAATCAGCCCGCCCGCCAGGTACACCAGCAGGCGCATGTTCGCGTCGGGTAACGCCTCGTCAATTATCGCCCGCAGCAGGAAAGGAGAAGCCATGCCGATCGCCGAGCACACCAGGATCAGGCAGATGACCCGCGCAATCTGCATTTTGTAGGGGATGAACAACGCGATGATCCGGCTTGCCGAGACATGCTTGGCTGCAAGGTCATGGTAGGTGTCGGCTTTTGCTTTGCCATGTTCAGTCATGTGTATTCCGGCCCTGTAGGCGCTGAATGGTTGCTCACCCTCGGTGAGCGTTGCTTGTATCGATTTCCCTGAGCCGAGGCCGCAACGGCGCTCTGGACGCTCCACTCGGTGCGAGTGTATTCTAGACTAAGTGCTTAGTCTATAAATCGCAAAGGGATGAGCCTAGCGGCTTGTTCCGGTGCAAGGAGAGGTTGGAGTGGCAAGAAAATTCTGGATTCTGGCTTTGGCAGGTGGCGTTTCGGTGCTGTTAGGGCTGGCTGTATTTGTGGTGCAGAACGTAGCCGACTTTGAGCTCGACGATGCGCGGGTCTCGACCTTGAGCTTTCGCTCAGGTGAAGCGGATTTGGTCGGAACCCTGCTACTGCCGACGCATGTGCAATCAGCGCCTGTGGTGCTGATCATTCACGGCGACGGCCCTATGGACCGCTTCGCCTCCCGTGGGTATTTGCCGCTTATCAATAGCCTGCTCGACGCTGGGGTAGGGGTGTTTACCTGGGACAAGCAAGGCATAGGGGAGAGCAGCGGCAATTGGCTCAACCAGTCGATGTCAGATCGCGCTACTGAAGCCCTGGCCGCACTTGCTCGCGTGCGCAAGGAACCTGGCGTTGCTGTGCATAAAGTAGGTTTTCTGGGGTTCTCTCAAGGTGGCTGGGTCATACCGCGAGCGGCCAGTGAAGGTGACCCAGACTTCTCGGTGATCATCGGCGGGGCGGTAAACTGGCGGCGCCAGGGCATCTACTACACCCGCTTGCGATTGGCAGACGAGGGGCTTACTCCAGCTGAAATTGACGTGAGGGTGCGGGCGCAATACCGACAGAACGACAAGGTGTTCGGCCATTTGAAAGCACAACACGTCCCCCATGCTTTTCCTGAGATGGACCGTGACCATTTCAACTTCGTCTTGAAAAACTACAACGAAGATGTGACGGCAGCCTTGAAAACCATGAAAGGGCCGGTGCTGGCGGTGTGGGGCGCGCAGGATGTGAATGTCAATACAGACGAAGACTCGAGCGTCTACCGGGCGCTCTTTACGGGTGTCAACGGAAGGCAAGTGGTTGTCGTCCCCAACGCCACGCATAGCCTGTTGCGAGCAGGGTTATTCAATTATCAGTTGGTCTCGCAATGGCCCCTATGGAAGGAGTATTTGTTCGTGGCGCTTGGGCGTCGCGCCTATGCGCCCGGCACTTTGGCCTTCATCAGTGACTGGATCAAGCGCCCAGCAGGTCTTTGAACAGAGGCTCCTGTGACAGCCGAGCACGGGTATCTTCAAGCGTTAATCGCACGGCCGCATCACCGAACACCAAGCCCTGAAGGTAGGTGAAATGTGGATTGAACAGGCCTAGCGTACTCAGTACCTGGCGCAGGTAAGGCGTCAGAAAGTCCGGTTGCCGCGCTGATTCGCCTTGGTGAAAGCCACCTGAGCCCACCAGCACGTACACCGGACGGTCTTTCAGGAGCCCGGTCTTGCCCTCCGGGCCTGAACGGAATGTCCGGTGAATACGCAGCACGTAATCGACCCAGAGCTTGAGTGCGGCGGGCAGCGTGAAGTTGTGCATCGGCGTGGCGATGAGCAGGATATCGCTGCGTTCCAACTCGCCGATCAGTGCTTCTGAGAGCTCGAACACCGGTGACTCGAACGGCGTGGGGGTAGCCAGGGCGTGGGCGTAGTCCCTATCGAGCGGTGGCAGCGGATACTTGCTCAGGTCGCGTTCGACCAGTTCGAGCTGCGGATACCGACGGCGCAAAGACGCCACTAACTCCAGCGCCACCTGATTGGCATGGGAGACGTGGCCATGCGGGCTGGCATTGATCAAAAGCACAGTGTTCATGATGGCTGATTCTCTGTTTGAAGGCGCTGGGTGAAGTGCATGCCGTGAGCCAGCAATCCCTGGCGAAAATAGAAACGTTGGGCCAACGGCATGTGCAGCCCGGTGTCCAACACGAAATGGGCGCAACCGCGCCGCACCGCCTCTTCGCGAACCGCATTCAGCAGCCTCGCCCCCAGGCTACAGCGCTGCACGTCGGGCCGCACCACCAAGTCGTCTACGTAAAGGAAGCGCCCGTAGAGCAGGTTTTCCAGCTCGCGGTAGCCGGCCAGGCCGACAGCCTGTTCACCGTCCAGCGCGGCCAGTAGGCGGTAGCCTTGCTGAGTTTGCCGAGCCAGTTGCTCCACATAGCTGTCGCGATCGGTGACATGCGGGCGCAGTACCTGCATGAGATCGAAGCTCGCCTGAAAGCCATCCCGGTCTTCGAGGTGTTGCAGTGTGTAAGGCATAGCCGTCGTCCACTGTAGGAGTGATGGCTGACCTTAATGCGCCAATGACTTAAGCTACAGGGCCGAAAAGTGCATAAACGACTGGGCCAAGATGCTTCCCTTCACGCTGGACCGCAGCCAGTCAGAGCCGATCTATCGTCAGCTCTATCACCGCTTCCGTGAGTCCATCGCCGACGGCCGCCTGCGCCCAGGCGACCGGGTACCTGCAGTGCGCGCGTTGGCGGCGGAGTTGAACCTGGCGCGAGGCACGGTGGAGGCGGCTTACCAGTTGCTGATAGTGGAGGGCTACTTGATCGCCCGGGGCGCCGCCGGAACGGTGGTCACACCGCACCTGCCCCCCGTATCCACCCTCACGCCCCGCGCTCCAGTGGCCTCGGCACAGTACCAGCCCACCCATTGCGGTGAGCTGCCGTTGGCCCTGCAAATGGGGTTGCCGGCGCTGGATGCCTTCCCCCGCAAGCTCTGGACAAGGTTGGCAGGCCGCCAACTGCGCCAGGCAGGCCTTGAGGGGCTTGTCTACCCCGACCCGCGAGGGCATGCCCCTTTGCGCGCGGCCATCGCGGCCTACCTGGGCATTTCACGGGGTATTACCTGCCACCCGGAGCAGGTGTTCGTGTGTGCAGGTTATCGCGCGTGCCTGGACCTGATCAGCCACACATTGATGCGCCAAGGCGACACCTGCTGGTTGGAAGAGCCCGGCTACTTCATGGCCAGGAATGCCCTGCTGGAAGCCGGTGCGCAGTTGGTGCCAGTCCCCGTGGATGAGGACGGGCTCGACGTCGCGCAAGGCATCGCCCGTGCCCCGGATGCACGCTTTGCCGTGGTTACGCCGACCCACCAGAGCCCACTTGGCGTGTCTTTGTCATTGCCGCGCCGGTTGGCGTTGCTGGACTGGGCCAACCGGCGCGGTAGCTGGGTTATCGAGGACGATTACGACAGTGAGTACCGCTATCAGGGTAAGCCCTTGCCCGCGCTCAAGAGCCTCGACCAGCAGGGGCGCGTGCTTTACACCGGGACCTTTAGCAAGGTGCTGTTTCCGGGGTTGCGTTTGGCTTATCTGGTGGTGCCGGCGGAGCAGAGCGAGGCGTTTGCTCGCCAGGCGGACCGGTTGCATAACCACTGCCCGCAGGTGCTGCAGGCGACTGTCAGTGCGTTTTTGCAGGAGGGGCACTTTGCGCGGCATCTGAAGAAAATGCGCAGCCTTTATGGGGTTCGGCGGCGGTGGTTGGTTGAGGCGCTGGGGGCGCAATTTGGGGGGCGTTTGCTGATCGACCCTCAAGCGGGGGGGATGCACCTGGTTGTAGGGCTTCGGGAAGGTGATGATGTTGAGATTGCGCAGCGTGCTCGCGCGCTGGGCATTGCTGTTGAACCGCTTTCACGGTGGTACCTGGAGGCTGAACCCAAGCAGGGGCTGGTGCTTGGGTTCACCAACATTGCCAGTGCTGAACAGGCATCGAAGGTGGCGGTTCGATTGGCGCAGATGCTCTAGGGCTGCTTAATGGCCAGGGTGAGAGTCGCTGCTACCGAGCCAGCGCTCAGTAGGCAAATGCGCTGCGATGCTTGTGTATGAACGCCCTCCAGCGAACAGGCTCGCGGCCGGTAATCTGCACAAAATTGTCAAACGTCTCTTCAACCCCTGGAATTGCCCGTGCGGCAATGCGTTTGAAGTTATCCGCCACACATTGCATGTACGCCATCTCGGCACCGGCCGCGCGCATGTTCTGCAGAAACACAGCCGGTGAAAGTGCTTCGTAGCGGAAGGGTTGCCCCAACAACTCGCTCAAGATTGCCGCGATCTCGTCGTAGGATTTTGCGTCGTAGCCCAGCCGATAGGTTTTCCCAGCGTGGGTGTCGGGGTGTAGCAACGCCTGGCCAGCAACTGCGGCGACGTCATCGCCATCGACCCAACTGAACGGTGCATGGCCGGTATATTGCTGAATGACGCCAGCGTTCACTGCTTGGGTGCCGTCGTAGCTGAGCAGGTTCTGCATGAAGGCTTCCGGGCGTAGATGGGTAAACGTGAACCCCGCCCATTCAATGTAGCGCTCCACAAACTGATGCCAGGCCCAATGCCCCACCGTGGTGTCGTCACGTCCGCACGCGCCCAGATGCACGATGTGTTTCACCCCGGCCTGTTTCGCGCTATCGAGAAACGCCTTGCTCTGGCGCAGCATGTCCACGGTATAGCCAGTGACCAGAAAGACCCGGTCGATGCCTTCCAAGGCAGGGGCCAGCGTCTCTTCTCGATCAAAATCCAGCATGACCGTGCGAATACCCCTGGCTGCAAAAGCCTCGGCTTTGGCGGCTGAACGCACGGCTGCCACCAGCGTGATGGAGTCGTCGGCCTGCAGCTCGCGCAGCGTGGCGCTGCCAATCTGGCCGCTGGCGCCAGTAATAAGGACCGTCGGTTTGTGCAAAGACATGAACATACCCTTGTGGTGATGAATTCAGTGATTGCCAGCTTACCGATGAAAACAGGTCGGATTTACGATACGTTTTACCCAATGAAATGAACCAAATTCATTAATAGGAGGTTTATGTTTTCTTCCGAGCGCTTGAAAGGCATCGATGTATTTGTCTGTGTTGCGGATGCCGGCAGCTTCAAGACTGCTGCCGAGCGCATGAATTTGACGGGGTCGGCCATCAGCAAAAGCATTGCCCGGCTGGAGAGCAGGCTTGGGGTTCGGTTGTTCAATCGCACAACCCGCAGTTTGGCACTGACCGACGCCGGCACAGCGTTCTATCGCACGTGCACGGGTGTGCTGGGCAGCCTTGAAGAAGCAGAGTTGTCGCTGCACGCCGAGCACAGCGAGCCTCGCGGCAGGCTGCGCATCGATCTACCTGCGGCCTTCGGCCGTTTGCAGGCACTGCCGGTCATTCTGCGGTTCGCCCAGGATCACGCCTTGCTGCTGCCGCACATTTCGTTTTCTGACCGCTTCATCGACCCGGTCGAAGACGGCGTCGATATCGTCGTACGCGTTGGCGGCTCTGATGTCTGGCCGCCCGCACTGGGGCATCGCTACTTAGGCTGCGAGCGGCATATCTTTTGTGCGTCGCCGGCCTATTTGAGCAAGCACGGCACGCCTTTGCATGACCGCGACCTGGAGCGTCACCACTGCATCGCCTACGGCCGAGCAGATGGAACGGTCAGCCCTTGGCGTTTTTCGGGAAGCCGGCCCGGCGAGACCGAGCGCAGGGTCATGCCCGCCCGCTATGTGTTGGGCGACGGAGAGGGCCAGGTAACGGCGGTACTGGCGGGATGTGGCATTGCACAGCTACCGACGTGGTTGATCAGCCGTCAGCTTGAGGACGGTACGTTGGTGGAGGTGCTTCCGCATTTGGCTACCGAAGGGTTGGCCATCAATCTGGTGTGGATCAAAAGCCGCCAGATGCTGCCCAAGGTCAGTGCTTTGCTCGACGCGCTCACCGCTGGCCTGGTGCTGCCGGGGCGGTGAAGGGGGCAGGTGTGGCACATTGGGGCTCGTGATCCAAGGTCCAATCGGTCAGGCGAGATTGAGAATGGCTCGCCTGTCATTCACAAACTGTTTGCAGGCGGCCTTCAACCATTCAGCAAAAATGTGTACGCGCTGGTCCTCATCGCCTCGGCGTAGCATGACATAGCGCGCAGGTGCGATGACCTGCTTTTTGAATGGGTCAATTAAACGCCCACTCATCAAATCATCATAAACCAGTGCAGCACGTCCCATGGCGATTCCCTGCCCATTCAACGCTGCGCTGATCGCCAAACTGGAAAGGTTAAACTGAGGCCCCTCTATCGAACCTTGATAGTCTGGCATATGGGCGCCCAGCCACGTTCGCCACTCGATATATTCGGGCGCATCCATCCAAGGCGAAGCATCGTGTAGTAAAACGGCGTTAGCCAGCGAGATGTGGCCATCTACTTGCAGGTGCTCCTTGACATAGTTGGGCGTCGCTACCGGGATGAGGTATTCATCCATAATGAAATCCGCGTGCAGATAACTATAACTGACCGGGTCAAACCGGATGGCGACGTCGATGTCTAACGCATCCATCATATGCTTGTCTAATGACTGAAACTCCGCTTTGAGCCTCACAGAGATATCGGGCTCCTGACGATTGAAATCCGTCAGCCGGGGCATAAGCCATTGCAACGTGAAGGAGGGAAGGCAATTTATTTGCAAGGGAGCGTTCAGCAGGCTGAGGCGGTTTATCGTTTGCTGCAACTCGTTAATGAGCCGAGAAGTCACTTCTATGAGCACAACGCCCTTCGACGTCAGCTCCAGCCCCCGGGGGTGACGCACGAATAACGGGTATCCGAGCCTGTTCTCCAGGTGTCTAATTTGTTGGCTAACTGCACTTTGCGTCAGGTTCAGCTCTGCGGCAGCGCGCGTGAAGCTCAGCAAACGCCCCGACGACTCAAAACACCTGAGACCGCCTAACAGTGAGGTGTCCAGATTCGTACCCATAAGCCCACCTAATACCACCCTTAGAAACCATCGCTACCGACAGGCTGCCGATAGCCCTAGTATCCGTTGAAAACTATCCTATCGGGAACCGACGATGCACTGTGCAAAATTGGATGAAATTCTAGTAGAAAAACTTGTGGCAAAGCAGCCCCTGCTGTGGTGCAACCCGCACCTGGCGGCGGGCGACCCCGGCTCCAATTCAATAGACCCTCGTGTTGACGAAGCGCGAGCGCGGCTTGATCGATGTGGCCCGCTGCTGGTGCAACTGTTCCCGGAGCTGGTGACCAGCAAGGGTGTCATCGAATCTGCGCTCATGCCTGCCCGCCCTTTCCAACAGGCAACGCTCCCAGGGTGCGAACAGCCCGGCCACTGGTTCATCAAGCGAGATGACCAGTTGCCAATCGCTGGGTCGATCAAAGCACGGGGCGGCTTCCATGAGGTGCTCGCTTTTGCAGAGAAGGTGGGAGCAGCGCACGGCCTTTTTGCGCAGGGAGAAGATCACACAGTTCTGGCAAGCGAGAGAGCCAAAGCCCTTTTTTCACAGTACTCAGTGACGGTAGGCAGTACTGGAAACCTAGGCCTCAGTATTGGCGTGATGGCAGCCGCACTCGGTTTTGATGCAGTGGTCCATATGTCGGCAGATGCAAAGGCGTGGAAGAAAGACCGCCTTCGTAACCGTGGGGTTCGGGTGGTTGAGCATGAGGGGGACTATGCCGAGGCCGTAGAGGCTGGACGCGCTTTAGCACTGCAATCGGATAAATGCCATTTTGTCGATGATGAACGCTCACCCCTTCTATTTTTTGGTTATGCCGCCGCCGCCGCTCGGCTTGCAGAACAACTCGCCGAGCAAGGACGTCCGGTAGATGCTGACAATCCACTGTTCGTCTATCTACCCTGTGGCGTAGGGGGCGCACCAGGCGGGATTACTTATGGATTAAAAGGCCTGTTCGGTGAGCACGTGCATTGCTTCTTCGCAGAGCCTGTTGCTTCACCTTGCGTATTAGTTCAGTTGGCGTCTGGCAGCGATGACCCCGTTTCTGTGTACGACATTGGCCTGGATAATAAAACGGAAGCCGATGGCTTGGCGGTCGGACAGGCTTCAGAATTTGTCTGCCCCTTGATGCGTAAACAGCTTTCTGGGGTATTCACCGTAGCGGATGATGATCTCTATCTCCAACTACTTGCACTGAGAGACTCAATGGGTGTCGAAGTCGAGCCGTCCGCTGCAGCAGGGTTTTCAGGGCCAGACTGGATAATTAACTCAGCAGAGGGAAAAGCTTACGTCAAACATCACGGGATTAATCTGAATAACGTGACACATGTGATGTGGGCTACCGGTGGCTCTCTCGTGCCGCCAATTGAACTTAATGGGTTTATCACTAAAGCCGAGCGCATCAAGAGCCAGATGTAAGGCGCTCGCCACACCTTTGTCAAACTGCCGATCTCAAAAACTACAAGGAGCAGTCAAGTGGGCTATTCTATAGAGGCTTCACTCAGCACCCCTGAAAAGTCCTTTGCTGATAAGACGTATCGTAAAGTTGCTCTGCGCTTCATCCCTTTTTTGATGCTTTGCTATGTGGTGGCTTATCTTGACCGGGTGAACATCGGTATTGCCAAGTTGAATATGCAGGCTGATTTGCAATTCAGCGAAGCGGCCTATGGTCTTGGGGCTGGGCTGTTCTTCATCGGCTATCTGCTTTTTGAGGTGCCCAGTAATTTGATTCTCCACCGGGTGGGGGCACGCGTCTGGATTGCGCGGATCATGATTACCTGGGGCATCCTCTCCGCGATGATGGCCTTCGTCACAGCCGACTGGCACTTTTACACGCTGCGTTTTCTGCTCGGTGTTGCAGAGGCCGGTTTTTATCCCGGTGTTATTCTTTATCTTACCTATTGGTTTCCCAATCGTCGCCGCGCAAAGATGACGGCCATTTTTCAAGCGGGCATTCCAATGGCTGGATTGATCGGAAACCCCCTGTCCGGTTGGATCATGGAGCATTTTCATATGGTCGGCGGACACCCCGGATGGCAATGGGTGTTTGTTCTAGAGGCACTGCCAACCCTGCCACTTGCGGTTGGCGTTCTGCTGATTTTGTCCAACAGGGTTCAGGATGCTCAGTGGCTGAGTACCGAACAAAGAGCCCTGATTGAGCGCGATATCGCACAAGACGACCACGCGCGGGAGCATCTGTCCTTCCTGCAAGTTTTGCGTGATCCGCGCATTGTTAAAATCATAGCCATGACGTTTGCTGCAATGATGGCGCTGTACACACTCGGCTTCTACTTGCCCACCTTGGTGAAGGATGCAGGCGCTAGTGGAGCGACTGAGATCGGCCTGCTCAGTGCTATTCCGTACCTGTTCGCCATGATCACAATGGTATTGGTGGGCCGCAGCTCCGATAAGCTGGGTGAGCGTCGTTGGCATTTGGCTGGGGTGATGGTGGCAGGCGCTGTTGGGCTTTTCGCCAGCACCTTCGCAGGGCAAAACCTGTACATGGCTATTTTCTGCCTATCGATTGCAGCGGGCGGCATTATTAGTTTTTCACCCATCATGTGGACATTACCGACGACATTCCTTGGCGGAGCCACCGCTGCGGCATGCATTGGCGTCATCAATAGCCTGGCCAACTTGGGCGGTTTTGTTTCACCTTATCTTATTGGATGGGTTCGAGACACTTACCACAGCACGACGCCCGCGATTTATTTAATAGCCAGTGCCCTTCTAGTGGGTGCAGTCATATCCCTTACGCTGGACAAGACCCAATTTAGCCGCTAACGGCATGGAGGTATTACTGTGTTCGCTAACCCGACTATCACCTTGGCCGTTGCTGGCATCATTCACGAGACCAATACCTACACGACTGAGGTTTCAGGCCCGACGCCGCTGAGTGCATTTGAACAATATTGGGGGGATGAGATCGTGCATGCCTTCCAAGGCGCCAACCATCAAGTTGGTGGTTTTATCGAGGGCGCAAGGCTTGCCGGTGTTCAACTAAAAAATACGTTTTTGGGCCAGGCAACGCCATCCGCCATCATTGAGGCGGGCGCCTATGAGGCTATGAAGCAGGAAATACTCTCTGGTATCCGTGGCGCTATGCCCGTACAGGGTGTTTTGCTAGCGTTACATGGGGCAGGGGTTGCGCAGGGCGTCGAAGATATTGAAGGTGACCTTGCTCAAGCGGTGCGCAATTTAGTGGGTCCCGAAATTCCAATAGCGGCTGTCTATGACCTGCATGGAAATGTTACTCCACAAATGCACGAAGCCTGCGATATCTCGCTTCCCTGCAGGCTATATCCCCACACAGATTTTCTGATGCGCGGGGTTGAGGCAGTAGATCTTACTATGCAGATGCTGAGAGAAGGCTTTAAACCTTTTACAGTTATCCGGCGTCTACCGATGCTGCCCTACATCGTAACGACTCAGGAAGGTTTTATACCCTTTCGGGTCAACGAAATCTGCCGAGAGCTTATGAGCCGGCCAGGTGTTATCGATTGCTCTTGGTTTCACGGGTTTCCTTACGCCGATATCGCTGCACCGTGTCCGACTGTCATCTGCACAACGGACAACGATGAAGGTCTCGCCAATAGCTGTATAGATACCGTCGCCGAGTGGATATGGGAAAATCGAGAATCCTTCAGGCCCACGCACCCTTCGCCTGACGAAGGCATTGCCCTGGCACTCAAGAGTGACAAGCGGCCTATCGTGATTAACGAGTATGCGGACAATCCCGGAGGCGGTACGCCTGGTGATGGAACCTATCTTTTACGTGCATTGTTGGAGGCCAACCTGCCTTCTGGTGAGTGCTGTTTTGCCTCAATTAATGATGCTGCGGTAGTTAAACAAGCGCAGCGTGCGGGGGTGGGGGCGACGATACAGATTTCACTGGGTGCCAAGCAGGGGCGTTTTCAGGGTACGCCGATTCAAGCGACGGCCTACGTGAAGTCCATCACGGATGGGCGATTTGTAAACCGTCCTGGGGCGATGTTCGAAGGGGTGAAATTTGATCTAGGGGCAATGTGTCGGTTAGTGATCAATGGGGTGGACGTAATTGTGGCTTCGCGTGCAGAGCAGGTTTATGACACGGAACCTTTTTTGCTGCATGGTTTGGATGTGGGTAACCATAAGATCATTGCGATTAAGGGGGCTAATCATTTTAGGGCTTTTTACAATAGGGTGGTGCAGCAAATTATTACAGTTGATAGTGTCGGGCTTAGTACAGCAGATATCACTTCGTTCCCACGTCGTAATTTAGTTGGCGAGTACTGGCCGCAGGATGATTTGAAAAAGGCCTACCGGTTTTAAGGGGGGCAATGTGTTCGGGTGGAGGATAGGTAAGGCGAAGGGGGCGAGGAAGCGGAGTGCAGGGGCGTACAGGAGCATTCCGTGAGTTGGGCGTAGGTTTGCTCAGTAGCACTAAAGCCGGCGATTTTGCGGAGTTCCAGGCACAAAAGAAGACGCCCTAGGGCCCTAGGCGTCTTCTTTTTAGGATTTGCTGGGGCCGGGGTAACTTGAATTAGATCATTAACGTACTGATTTATAGGGCTAATGGAGATTTCTAATTTTCGAAAGGAATACCAATTGGAATACCGCACCACTCCACTCGACCACCTTTTTGCACTCGATCTGACCAGCACGCTTAGTGGTGATCGGCAGAGATCTTCTGGTCAGCGGGCAGAGAAGGAGACGCTTGGCTGCGCCTACGAACTCAGGGGTGATTCACTATTTAGCTAACAGGCCAGTAGATCCGGACCAGCGGCACCAGTGCACGCCCTTCTAGATCGAAGCTCTCGTAGTGGCTCACGATTAGGTCGGCCAAATCGTCCAAGTCGACCAAGGTGAGCGGAATGCTGGATCGTTCGGCTTCATAGCGGGCCTCACGAGTGAAACCACCAGTACTAATAAACAAGCCTGAGTCACCGTCACGTAGCGCGCCGATAAAGCTACGAATCGCGGGAGCCCCCATCGAACCATCGCGGTGCTTTACCTCAGCCTTGATACGTGGCTGGGTGAGGCCTAATCCATCGGGTGAGGCGATAACGTCTACCCCTCTATCTGGCCCCTTGGGTGATACCTTGGCTTTGTAACCCATGGCGCGGAGTATACTTGCCACCAGTTCTTCCATCTCGTCAGGTAGCAGAGCGACGATTTTGTCTTTGATGAGCTCATGGCTTTGGGCTACAGTTTCGTCTTTTAGCTGCTCCACTTCGGTCTCAACTGCATCTGTGTCATTGAGTAGGGGGCTGGGGGCTTTACCCTCCAATACAGCTGTAAACACGTCGATGATTTCCTGACTTATAGAAAACAGTGTCAGGGTTGAACCTAGGGAGTTTTTCGCTTTCTGTGGAAGTTGATCACGGCTGACTTTACCCAACCACTCAACCTTGCGAAGGTTGGCATAGTCGCCAACCGTATCAGGCTGATACAGATACTCGCCTTGGTCGATACCTAGCAAGTACTCCCGCGTTTCTGGATTATAGCTAACGATGTGATCCCCAGCGGTGATTTGGTCACGAAATTTTAGGATCATAGCGACCGCATTGGCGGTGGCCGAAGGTTTATCGTTGCCGTAAATCTCTATGTACTCTTGGCGTAGGCTGTCGCTTGTAGAGTACTGGGTTAGATCTCCCAGTTGTGACCAACCAATAGCGGCGTAACCCTTCTCAAAATCCTCTATGTAAACGCCTCCGCGTCCAGCTCGAATCATCCAGTTATTCGACATATATTCACCCCCTTGATTTTAATCACTGTCTCTGACCATTGCTCACGCTGCCCTATCTAAACTCTTGGTCAACAAATCTATAATAATCTCAAGCCTTTTGCTCGTTGGACGGCCTCGGTTTTCCCGCGCTCATTGCGAACGCATCTGCAGTAGGCTCTCTTAACGTCTTAAGGGCAGCTCTAGCTGTCGATGAAAAAGCTGAGGTTTCATGTATGAGATAATGAATTTCATGAGCATATGTGTCCGCTATGCCTTGTGAGGCCGGACACCCATCATTCGCCAATTTTATATGATTAATATAATTTGCGTAGTTTTGCCTTACGGTTGACCATAGGAGGCGTCTTTCAATGACTAAAGAGTCTGTATTCAAGCCAAAGTATTTGATTGTTGTGATGGCTCTCTCTTCAGCCCTTGGCGTTAAGATGCCTTCATTAAAGATAGCCTCGCCCTTGTCGTTAAAGCTTAAACATTGGTGGTCAGATGGTGAAATTGGATCTAGGAACAAAGGTTTTTCTGCGATATGCGGTACGTGGCATCCACCGGCCCTAGTGCCTTCATCTATTAGTGGGAAAAAGTTTCCTTTAATTCTGTTAAGTTTTCCCTTTGAAATCCTATAATTTGTAAGATTAAATGCAAGCCAGTAATAGCCATCGTGTATTTTATTTTTACTAAAGTCGTGAGTGGCCTTTTTTGGTCTCCAATGCTCAAGCTCAGCAGAGTCACCGGCAAACTTAGCTTCGCTGTACCAGCACTTGTTATAGCTTATGCCGAGGAGCCATTTTGTAAGCCTTTTGCCGCGCCAAAACGCAGATTTTTCTTCGATGTACTTGTATTTGTCCGCTAATGTAATTTCGTTATCCAATAGCACTTTTTCGTGATCGCTTGCTTGGGCGATCCAGGTTTTAATGACTTGTGGTACACGGTCAATTTCACTTAATCTTTTATAGTCAGCCGTCTGGAAAGGCGCGTCGATATGAATCATTTCATGCCCTCTTCGGTCATGATCTTATTAAGATTTGAAAGGGCTAGCTCCTGAACTATCTCATATTCTTCGTGGGTGTAGTTTGGCTTTTTGAAAATCTCGGATTCGCTCATTGCTTTAGCGAACTTAGAAAAGTAAGGGTTGGGGTGCGATACCGACTGGCCCAGTTCATCTAGCTCAATATTTATCAGATGGATCTGCCATAGCAATTTTCTCTTTTTAGAATCATTTTCGACCCCATCAATAGCCTTCGAAATTTCAAATCTTCTATCGATTAATTCTTGTATGGAATTATCTAGGCTTGTTCGAATTCCATACAGATCGGATTGAATTATTGCTTCAATTCCCATATTGATTGGGTCTTGTGTAGGTATTTCAGATTGCTTTCCAGAATCATCGCTCTCAGTCAGTACACGAATCTGCTCGGCATAGAGTGACGTCAACATTATTGGATCGTGCGTAGTCAATACCACCTGGCTAGTTTGCCAAGCGTTGAGGTTGCTACCCTCGATTTTGTGATCTAGAATTTTTTCAATTTGATCAAAGTAGCTTAATTTCCATCGAGGGTTTAAGTGTGTGTCCGGCTCGTCTAGCAGAAATAAAGACTCGTCACCTCTAGTGAACTTCATTAAGCCCAATACGGTTAATAGTTGGCGCTCACCTTCAGAAAGCGCTGAGAATGTTAGTTTCTTTCCGTCGATCAGCGTAACAGTTACTTGAACATATTCAAGCAGGTCCGCGATGTAGGTGCTTTCAATGTTCTTGAATAGCGATGTAGCATCTGGGTACTCTGAGGCCAAACCTTTTAGCGCACTATCATCCGGTAAAAACAGATATAGGCGATCCTGGGTCTCTGAGCGACCTCGAAAGTCAACCGTTTTACGTTCTGTATTATCAATAGGGGCGATAGCATGGCGCCACAAATTATCAAGAAATTCTTTGACCACCCCGCGGGAATACCAGAATCGTGGATCCCCTTCTTCGCGCATAACTTCTGAAGGTTTACCTTTATACCAGTACGGTTTTTTTAGGCAGAAAAGCACCGAATCCAATGACGCTATATTAAGCTGCTCCAACAGCTCCTTGCAGGACGGGTCATCATCAACCAAAAAAGCTAAAAGAACGAAGAAGCTATGAACATCGCGACAATAAAAAAAACGTCGAATTAACTGATTGTCACCCTTGGTAAGGGCCTCATAAAAACGGGTTTGATGCTTTACGAATAGTTGCTCAACTCGTTCGTTGGTGCCGGAGTAGTAGGTGAAAATATTAAGCGGAAGATACTCGTTCGCATAACTCTTGAGGAATGCAAATGATTTTTTGCTGCCGTCAATCATAACGAGGTTGTTGAGCTTATTATCAACGTCAAATATGATTTTTATATCATGGCCTCGGCACTCATAGGCCAGGGTGTAACTAAAGTCTGTCGATTCACCCAGATCAATCGCCCTATAAATGCAGACAATTATCTCAATAAGATTTGACTTCCCAACGCCGTTCCGGCCAATCACTGTAGTGATTGGCGATTTGTTGTCGAACGTTATTGTGAAGTCAACAAATCCCTTGTGATTTGGTATAGTTAGTTCCTTTAACTTCACTTTTTATGCCTCTATGAATTCTGCGCTAGCCGGTTTTTTAATATACAGAGCGTCAATTTCTACCTTTAATTGGGCGTAAAAATCAGGAAGGCTTAGCCGTGTCTTGCCCCATACATCCTTCGCATCTGCCGATCCGCCCAACTCCAGAATAATTGGCGCTATAACCGCATCACTCTTAAAATTTTCGCAATTTAGTGAAAGCGTTGTCGTGATTTTCATATCATTCGTATTGCTCTCGGGGGCTTCTGTGCCTTTTTCAGGCTCGCCAATCACACCGTAGACTACAGCCTGTGCCAGGTGCAGCTGCGTGGTTTGAACTTCGCATAGACGATCTTTTAGTTGGTCGCATAGAGCCAGAAGTTGATTAACTTTGTGTACTATTCGGATCTGCTCTTCTAATGGAGGCAGTGCAATTGTAAGCATCTGAATTTGATGTCTTGATACGTTTTTCATTGAGCTGCTTGTTCCGCCAGCTATGCGAGCATAATACGCCCTGGAACATTTTGAGTTGTTTGCAAGGCTCAGATAACTCGGTGAGACATGTTCGCTAAAAGTGAATCTAATGATTTTGTCGCTCATCATTAGCTTTGGTTCAGTTCCGAGCGGAACAACCACAGATCTCGCTACGAGCTCAGGTGTGTTTGCGCGAGATATTAGGAAGTCATTTCCCCGGACCTCAAGCTCTGGCCTTGGTTCTAAATTATCTGGTAGTCGCTTGTTTTCTTGCGGTTTAAATTCACCCCAAGTAACTGCGCTAATTTTTAGAACGCCCCAAGCATTTTTCTCTCTGGCGAAATCATGGCACTTTGGACTCCAGCCAGCTTCAGAATATAGTGTCAACGTATCAATTCTGCACCACTCCCACCCCTTAGGAAGTGAGTACGGTTTTTCCTCAACGGTAATTTCCGGTAGGGGGGAGGTTGTTCTGATTTTCCCCTCGTTGATAAGTTTTTTCTTTTCAGCAACTATGCTCTTAATTAGTTCGCTGGCAGGCTCTTGGGCGGGATTCTGCGGGACTAGTTTTCCCATAACAGCTAGCTGCAGAATAGCCTGTTTAAGTTGTTCCACGGCAAAGTCGGTTGTGATCAGAGTGTCGAAGTGTTCACTCAGACGTCCCCAGTTTTCACTTAGCTCAATATCATCTTTGGCGTTGGTTAAGGATTCCAGCAGAGTTTCGACCAAAACCTGATGGGCTTCGATACCTGCTTCAGTGTGTTGCTCCAGCTGATCACAGAAGCCCATCAGCTCATCTACTTTGGCTACTATTCTCTCTTGTTCGAGTAAAGGAGGAAAGCCAAATACTGCATTGTTTAATGTTCCTATCGTTACATGTTTTAGCCCTACTGCGCCTTGAGCCATTTCAATGAAATGGTTCATACATCCATTTACCGCTAGTCTCATGAATTCAAGGTTGATTTCATTAGTGTGAAATACGCACTTGTTGATATGCTGGTTAAGTGCTGCTTCGCCGCGAGTCCAGATAAATGCACCAAAAGATGTGCCTGGCGTTCCTGACCAGCTAATTAGAAATGAGCCATTGTCTATTCGATTATGATCAGCTAGGTCACCATCAAAGTAGTTGAATTCAGCCTTTTCATTATTAAGGTTCTGAATTCTCACAATTGGTAGGCCGGTTGTAGCCCAGTCGGATGACTTAAAAGCCCTTCCGTTGTACATCTCTACAAGATCACCAAGCTTGACCCACTCCCATTTAGCTGGTAGGGGAAAAGTTGTATCTTTATTTTTGATTTCAGATAGCTTTTTAGGTTTTTTTATTATTTTATCTTTGATTAACTGAGTCTTGGCATCGGCGATACGTTCTAGGAATACACTTGCCGGTTCTTCATTTGAATCTTGCGGCACAAGCTTGCCGCGCACAGCCAGTTCCAGAATCAACTCTCGCAGTTTTTTGATACCAAAAAGCTCGCGTTTCTTGTTACTACCACGACCCTGAGTAGCCTTGGCTCTGATAGCTGATGTCCAAAGGTCAATATTGTCGGTTAACAGTCGTTCGGCACCCATTACTGCTGACCTTCTGTGTTGTTGGACAGCGCTTCGACAAGGATGCCTTTGAGTTGATCGCGTAGCGCTTGAATACCCGCTTGTTGTTGGTGGTAATCGGCCAGAAGTGTGTCTGGGTCGTGTCCGATCTTTTCTTCTTGATGGGGGTTTTTCATATCGAGGTTGTAGTTGCGCGCCACAATTTCCTCAATGCTCACCCGCCAAGCTCGCTCGTTGGCTTGGCGATTGTTACGGGCGAGTTTTTCTTGCTGAGTATCGCCTTCTCCCCACCAGGTAGCGCAATCATTAAAGTCTTCTAGCTTCATGGGCTTAGTTTTGTTAAAGGCTTTAATGCCTGCAGGCAATGGTACTTCGTAGTACCAAATATCTTTAGTCGGCTGACCCTTCTCAAAGAACAAGATGTTGGTCTTGATACTTGTGTAGGGTGCAAATACGGAGTTAGGCAGTCGAACGATCGTGTGCAGATTGCACTGGTCCATCAGCATTTTTTTGATTTTGGTTTTTACACCCTCACCAAATAGAGTTCCATCTGGAAGAACAACAGCAGCACGCCCTTTAACTTTTAGAACCTCGACAATCAGCTGTAGGAAAAGATCTGCAGTTTCGCGAGTTTGCATTTCAACGGGAAAATTTTTCTCAATGCCGTCTTCTTCTGTACCACCAAACGGAGGGTTGGAAACTATGACATCAATATTAGATTCCCAACTAGAGAGCGGCTTATTGAGGGTGTTGCCGTGCTTGATTTGTACCGGAACTTCAATGCCGTGCAACAGCATATTGGTGGTGCAAAGTAAGTGCGGTAGCTGCTTTTTCTCGACACCATGGATCTGCCTTTGCAGCGTTTGATGGTCTTCGGCAGTGGTGACGTAGTTTTGCTCGACGTGGTCAAACGCGCAGGCGAGGAAGCCGCCGGTGCCGCAAGCAGGATCGAAAATAGTCTCGCCTAGCATTGGATTGATCATCTGCACGATAAATCGGGTAACGGCTCGCGGTGTGTAGAACTCACCAGAGTTACCGGCGCTCTGCAGATCTTTCAGGATCTGCTCGTATATATCGCCGAACAAGTGCCGCTCTTTCGAGTCGGTAAAGTCGATTTCATTCAGCTTGTTGATCATCTGACGCAATAGTGTGCCGTTCTTCATATAGTTGAAGGCATCACTAAAGGCTTCTTTGGCGACAAAACCTCGAGGATTTTTATGGATGGATACAGTGAGGCTTTTAAGTGTTGGGAACAGATCTTCGTTTATAAAGCTCAGTAGTTCATCGCCAGTAATGCCTTGATTGTTAGAAGCCCAGTTCCGCCAAAAGTATTTCTTAGGGATAGGAGAGTAATAATTTTCCTGCTCAAACTCAAGTTGCTGCTCTTGAGCATCAAATATTTTGAGGAACAACAGCCAAGACATTTGGCCTAGGCGCTGGGCGTCGCCATCGACGCCGGCGTCTTTACGCATGATATCTTGGATGGATTTTATTACTGAGCTGACGGACATGATTTTCTCTTTAGCAATTAATGCTAGTAAATGGCGCGTGTTTGATGGCGATCGCGCTTATTACGACTGATCTAAATAGGTTTTTACGCGGTTTTATCGTTTGTATAGAGTTGTTCTTCTAACTCACTTAAAGCCTGTTTATATTCAGACTTACCGCCAAATTCATTTTGGACAATTTGCATGGGGTTCCCCAACGCTTTCAGTTTTGGCACCTTGAGTTCGGCAAGACCGGCTTGCTCTAGCTGGCTGATGCCTGCGTCGGCGTACTGTTCAACCAATACGTTTAGGACGTTTTGGGCAACCTCTGAATACTTAGTGAAGTAGTTACGCTTTTTGACATTTTCGGCACGCTCTTTGCGAGTGAGTGGCGGCTGGTCGTAAGCTATGTGGCAAATAAGGTCGAAAGGATCCATATCCTTACCCACTTCTTCCTCTAATGCCTGCCAGATCACACCCTCGGCGGCCAATTCGTCAATCACCGCCTGCTTTCGCTCACTCCCTCTCCACTTTCGAACAAACTCATCCAGTGAAGAAAATTGCCTTGTAATTGCATTGCGGGTGTAATCTCTGAACGATTCGGTCACCAGCTTGCCGTCGCTGTCGTAATACTGTACGCGCTCGGCGATTTTATTAACGGCCACGCCTTTAACGCGGTATTTGACATAGGGCTCGCCTTCACCACCACTTATATTACCAGCCGAACCGCAGTCACCTTGGTTGGTGTCGGCATCGGTACTGCCTTCGCCTGAAACACCGATGTTATCTGGGCTGTCTTCTTCGTCATCTTTGTTGAGCTCATCATCAAAGCTCGGGTCATCTTGGTCGATGATCTTGGAGGGATCAGTAACCATGACCTTCTCGGGTATGCCGTCGAAACGCTCATCGGCGAACAGCTCGGTGGCCTTCTTGAAGTCGAGGATGGTGAACCAGAGCTTATTGTACTTGTCGTTGATGCGGGTGCCGCGACCGATGATCTGCTTGAATTTGGTCATCGATTGGATGGCTTGATCCAATACTATCAGCTTGCAGGTTTGGGCGTCGACGCCGGTGGTCATCAGCTCTGAGGTGGTTGCGATAACTGGGTAGGTGCGTTTGGGGTTAATAAAGTTATCCAGCTGGGCCTTGCCGATTTCATCGTCACCGGTGATCTTAATCACATATTTGTCGTTCTTGGAAACCTGATCTTTGTTAAGGTTGACCAGAGCACGGCGCATGCGTTCCGCATGTTCAATGTCATTACAAAAGACAATGGTCTTGGCCATGGGATCGGTGCGCTTTAGGTAGGCGGTAATAGTTTCCGCTACCAATTGGGTGCGCTCGTCGATGACCATGACGCGGTCGAAGTCCTTCTGGTTGTAGATGCGATCTTTGATCTGCTCCCCATTTTGATCAAGCTGACCTTTGGTTGGCCTCCAGCCCTGCAGATCCACATCCAGATCCACCCGCACCACCTTGTAGGGGGCGAGGAAACCATCCTCAATACCTTCTTTCAGCGAATAGGTGTAAACCGGTTCGTTGAAGTAATCGATGTTGGAGACTTCATCGGTCTCTTTGGGAGTGGCAGTGAGGCCGACTTGAGTGGCCGAACTGAAGTACTCAAGGATTTCGCGCCAGGCGCTGTCATCAGCGGCGCTGCCACGGTGGCATTCGTCGATAACTATGAGGTCGAAGAAGTCGCGATCAACCTGCCTGTAAGCCTTTTGGTGTTCTTCTGGCCCGGTAAGCGCCTGATAGAGCGCCAGATGAATCTCGTAGGCTGGATCCAGCTTGCGGCCAGTGACTTTTGTCATGGCCTGGCCAAAGGGCTGAAAGTCATTGATGCGGGTTTGATCGACAAGGATGTTACGGTCAGCCAGGAAAAGAATGCGTTTTTTCCTTTTGGCTTTCCACAAACGCCAAATTATCTGGAAAGCGGTATAGGTCTTGCCGGTGCCGGTGGCCATCACCAAGAGAATGCGATCTTGCCCGGCCGATACGGCTTCAATAGTTTTGTTAATCGCCTGCAGCTGGTAGTAGCGCGGAGATTTTCCACTGCCATCGTCGTAATAGTCTTGGGTGATGAGCGACAGCTGATCTTCTGTGAAGCCTTTCCAGGCACAGTATTTTTGCCACAAAGTCTCGGGGCCAGGGAAGTCGGCGAGATTGATTTCACGCTCTAGCTCCCCGCCTTCATTGACAGCAGTTTTGTCATGGAAAGCAAAACCGTCACCGTTACTGGCAAACACAAAGGGCACGTCCAACAGGCGGGCATAATCCAGTCCCTGCTGCATGCCTTTGCCTATTTCGTGTTTATTAGCCTTAGCCTCAATCACCGCCAGCGGCATATTGGGCTTGTAATAGAGGACTATGTCGGCCGATTTAACCGTTTTACGGGCTCCCACCTGACCACGGACGATGACTTTACCGTCGCGCAGCTTCACCTCTTGACGGAGCTGAATCATTGGGTTCCATCCTGATTGCTCGACAGCAGGAAGGATGAATTTGGTGATGATGTCCGTTTCTGACAGTCGTTTCTTATCCATGGTGATTTGGTGTGCCGGCGCGGTGATTTGTGACGCAACTATACTGCAATTCGCCAAAAATCTGCGGCTAACCGGCATCGCTTTCTGAGTCTCGGGAGCCTGCCTAGCCACGAGGCGATCGTTGAATAAGCTTTGCTGGGTCACTCCCCAACCGTTTCCAGATTAATAGGGCGGTGAGGCGATAGTGATACTGGGTGGCGTCGGCATGGTCTTTCAGGTGCATTGTGAGAAACCAGCGCATATGCTTGAGCTGCCAGGTCCAGGGATTATCGCGTTGCCATCGCTGTTGAATGGCCGCTTGCATGACTCTTGCTTGGCGTAGGTGACGTTGCTGCGTGGCCTTCGAACCGGTCAGTACGCCGGTCAGGAACAGCGTCATATCGAAGGGTTTGCTCATGTTCTCCCGCCAATGTAGGCCGACACCACATCGATCCGGATATGCCCGAGCTCTAGGCTGATTTGTTGGCGCGCCTGTTGATCAAGGTCACGGTCAATGCGATAGCAGTGGCCGCCATTCACCGGTGCGGCGTGGTTCGTGAGTTGCTCGTAACGTTCGCAGGCATAGGCTGCGCGCAGTTCATGAAAACCCTTCAGCCCGTGTGCATGCAGCGTTTCGCGGGCGGGGAGCACGGTTTGGTGCAGAAATATGGCGTAGCTTTCGTCTCGGGCCAGCAAGTTGCGGCTGCCAGTCGGCGATGCCTGACGCACCAACTGCAGCGCCGCTTTCACCGCTTCATTGGCCACGACCCATCGCGGCGCTGATGAGCCTGAACGGCCGCCTTTGGTGCCGTCTTGGATGTTGATGCGGCCTAAGCGTTCGGCTTCGCGGTGTAAGCGTGGCAGGTCAGCCAGAATCGCTTCGCGCAGACGCATGCCGGTTGCTCGAGCTAAAAGGACTATGGCGGCCACCCGATCGTGTTGCTGTTCTCTAAGCACCTCAGCCAGTCCCCGCACCTGTTGGTGATCTTGGCCATCTGGCGCGCGAGTGCGTACGCTCGAGCGCTGCTGTCCCAACGCCTGACTCGGGCTGGCGATCCTCACATCCTGATCACCGCGCAGCGCGGAGAGGGTGCGGTTAACGCTGCTCAGGCGGTTTTGCGCGGTGGCGATGCACAGATCGCCTTGCTTAATCTGCTGACGCAGGTGTGCGACGTAGTCTTGGAGCGTATGTCGATCAATCTGGCGCGCATCGTTGTAACCGGGGCCTTCCTCTGATCGGCACCAGCGTACGAAGGCTTGCCAGCGATCGCCATGCGCTTTGACCGTGGCGAAGTGGCCGCCGGCAAACATGTCTTGTAGAGCCTGCCGACCGGCGTAGCTCAGTTGTCGGCCGTAGCCAAAGTTGCGACTGTCACGCCGACCGACCACCGTAGCTCAGTTGTCGGCCGTAGCCAAAGTTGCGACTGTCACGCCGACCGACCACCGCCATTGTCTTCACCTGGATCGTTGGTTTCTAGGTGCCGCAGCACGGCTTTCCAATGGGAGCTGACGCTGTCCAACTGTCCCCAATGTGCTGGGCGGATGAGAAGGGCGTTTTCCCGGTGTTGCAGCAAAGCTCCTTCTTCTTGCAACTGCTCGATGAGCCAAACGACGTCGATTGACTCAGGTGTTGGAGTGGCGACAGCGGCGACACTGGCGACAACTTCCGCCGCATCTGAATTGGCACGTGGCGACAAGGTGGTGGCGGCGGTGGCGACACATCGTAGCTCGGTTGGCGAGCGATGTTGCGCCCGATAACGGCGCACGGCGTCATTGAGGCGGAACATGGCGCACCTCAAATATGTCCCCTGCATTCTTCAACCAGTTATGGGCAACCAACTGCAGCAATAACTCGAAGGTGTGGCGCGTGCTTTTGCGGGCAAAGCGAGGGCCGTTGCGCGTGATGTCGCGGAGGCGAAACGGTGGCCAGTTCTTCTTAATTAACCAGCGCAGCAGACAATCCGCCTCTGCGCGAAGCTTATTCAGTGGTTCCTGTTCGGTCAGGCGCTGGTTCTCGGCCAGGTAGTAGTCCATCAGCGTAGAGGAGCGCTGAATGTGCATGTCTTCCAAGACAGCGCACTCCTCAACCACCGCCATCACGCCAGCCATGCGAAGAACGTTCGCGGCGGCTTTGCCCGCAGCAGCTTGCACGTTGACCAGCTCGCCGAATTCCCCGGACTCGCATTCAATTGTGTCGTGAATGGCAATCCATGCTTCACGGGCGCGGGGGCTTAACTCTAGGGTTACAGGGTCGAGGCCGCCGTCTTTATGGCGTGACCAAGGCTTCTGCATGAGCGCGGCAATGCGCTGCTGATACAGATGCACCTTAGGATCTCGGGTCAGGTCGATCGCTTTGTACAGCCGTTGGCCAACCAGACGCTCAGGCCAACTGATCAGGCAGCGTCCCAGGATGCCCTGGTCTTTGATATCAGCGTCTTGCAGTAAACGGTCTGCCAGGCGGGGTTGCAGCATCAAGTGCATGCTGAGGCGGCGGTCGTAGACACGCAGACTTTCCCCAGCCATCGCGCGCGACCGATCAATCGGGCTACCGTCCCACAGCGTCGACAGGTGAGTGATGGCCTTGATCATGTTGTCTTTGCACATGGTGCTGCCGCCCAAAAACTGCCCGCCTTCATCGCTGAACAGCCCCATGCTTGGCAAACCATGGCACAGGCTTTTCACCAGGCTTTCAATGGTTGGCTCAGCACTGAGGAGTCTCGGTTGGGCAGGTTCAGGTTGGGCGTCTAGCGCTAGCTGTACCGACTTTTTCGAGGTCGGAGATTTTGCAGTGGCGCTCATTGCGGCGCGGTGCGCCTTGAGCTGTTCGCCATAAGCGATCCACTGTTGTCTCTCCCAGTCGCGTACGGCTTGCAGTGCAACTTGGTCCACCGCGCTTTTGCGATCACCCGAGCATGCCACCGTCAGCAAGTACAGCGACAACGGATAGTTTCGGCCGTCGAGGTGAACATTGGCGTGCGCCTGGCTCGCTAGCGCTGCTGTGGCCAGAACGGATTGCGCGGCCATGGCGCAGGGAACGCCGATTACATCGGCCATGCGTTCGACGGCAGGCCCCAATAGATCGCCCAGCGCCGCGACCGGGTAGGGTAGGGGCGTAATCTGCTGTTCCAACAAGGGGCGTGGTGGCCCTTGTACTTCGCGCAGTTGCATAGCCTTCCTCCATAAATTACCGATCTCTCCCTCACGTCATCCCGCCAAGAATGCTGAGTGTTATCAGGGATCAAGGCCCCTGCGACCTGTGAGGGTGCCCACTGACGCGGGACTGGCGGCTCCTTACGACCAGGAGCAAGGGCATCTCATGATCTGTCCTCCTGAGCACCGTTACCGGTGGGCGGGTGGAGGCTGCACTGGCTGACGAGACCAGTGCCGCGAGATCCTGAGCCAGCTGCAAGCAGCACTGCGATGACCGGGGCATGCCTGACTGTCAGTCAGGTGCAGTCCATTCCCTGGTCTGCGGCACCATCATCTACAGCACTGTTGCTGGTGACATCGGCGCTTGCCACGCGGATTGTCACGAGGGGAATTGCCGCAAAGCCATGTGCGATGAGGGCTGCAGCAGTGGTAGGAGCGCCCGTCTCTTTTCTGGAAAAGAGACGGGCGAACGGTTGGCGCAAAACGTTGGCCGAGCAGGTTCGTTGCTGCAGGGCTAAAGGGTTAGCGGGCAGCCGCACTAGGCGGATTGTTTAGAGGGCGTCCATCATTCTGGCGAATGACCGTGCGAGCCTCCGGGCGCGAATCGCACTTTGGGGTGAACCACCGGGTTAGCGGCATGACCTTGAAGGCTCTGGTCATCTGGGGTGCTGCCTAAGGCAGCGCTTTGAACCTTCGTTTTATCGGTCACCGCGGCACGGGTCAATTGGTGAAGGGCACATGGAAATGCGCCAGATTCCTCCTCTGGCGTGCTTTGGAAGTCGGTAGGTGTCAATGGCAAAGTGGCCGTTTGTCGCTTTTCTAGTGTTAGCCCGTGAGCGTGGGGATGCGAAGCCTCCCCATGCTCACGGGCTTAGCCGGAGAAGCCAAAATTGAGGCGAGTTGGCGAATGTCGCCATCCGCTCAGACGGCGAGGATGTAGATGGCATGCGGTCTGTCGCCAGTGTCGCCGCCCTACCGGATGGGTACTACGTTCCGATCCCTAGCCACATTCATCGCGCTGGCCGAGAGATTGCCCGTCGACGCCTTCAGAATGTACTCGCTCCACCAAGCCATCATCGGCCGCCGTCGCTCGATGTAGTCGGCTCGGTTGTAGGCACTGCGCACCTCATCCTTGTCGACGTGCGCCAACGCCACTTCGATGAGCTCCGGGTCCCACCCATGTTCATTCAATATGGTGCTGGCCATCGAGCGCATGCCGTGGCTGACCAGGCGGTCCTGGAAGCCCATGCGTTTCAATGCCATGTTGGCGGTCTGGCTATTGGCATGAGTGCGAGGGTTTCGGTCTGCCGGGAAAACGTATTCCCGATGACCACTGTGAGACTTCAGTATCTCCAGCAATGATATGGCTTGATCGCTTAACGGGATGCTGTGCGGGCGGCGCTTCTTCATCCGCTCCGGTGGGATAGTCCAGACTCGCCTTTCAAAGTCGATGTCTACCCAGCGAGTAGTTGCCGCCTCGGCAGGGCGAGTCATCGTGTGCAACTGCCACTCGATCAGGCAGCGGGTCGTGCGCTTGATACTGGCATTCGCTATTTCCAGCATGAGCTCAGGAAGCTCCTCGGGTGGTAGCGCCGCCATATTTTCTTTCTTCGGTTTCTTGAATACCGCCCGAATCCCGCTGAGCGGGTTCGCGAAAATCATTCCCGAATTGACCCCGTAGGTCATGATCTCGTTGAGGCGCTGGCTAAGCCGCTTCACCGTTTCCAAGCTGCCTTTGGCTTCGATAGGGCGAAGGATCTTTATCACCATCGGTGCGCTGACTTCCGAGATCGGAGTCGATTTCATACTCGGAAAAACGTGCAGCGTGAGTGAGCGCCAGATGTCCTCAGCATAGGCCGGCGTGACCGAGTCCTTTTTCAGCTCGAACCAGGCGGTAGCTACTTTCTCGAACGTATGTTCCGTCTCGGCTAGTTTGGCCTGCGCGAGATCATTGCGCTGAGCTTTGGGATCGATCCCCTGCGCAAGTACTTCCCTAGCCTCAACCGCTTTCCGCCGAGCTTGCGCCAGCGAGACCTCGGGATAGGAGCCGAGCGCCATGTTGATGCGATTTTTGGTGACCGGATGCCTGTAGTTGAAATTCCACTGCATCGAGCGGTTGACCCGGACGCGAAGCTGCAGGCCGTCGCCATCCGTGAGGACGTAGTCCTTGTCTTTGGGCTTGACCGTCTTGAGCTGGCGGTCGGAGAGACGAGCTGTCTGAGCGCACATGGGAGATGCTCCATGACACCTTTTGGTATTCCCAAGATTAGCCCCAGGTAGGCTGGAATACCACGGGGAATACCGGGATGGCTGGAACTCAAAAAACCGTTGTGGCCCTCAAAAGATCAGTAAACCCTTGATTTCACTGACTTCCAGGCACAAAAAAAGACGTCCGTGGACGTCTTTGTTTGATAATTTGGTGGAGCCGGGGGGATTTGAACCCCCGTCCGCCAGTACTCCGCTGTCGGTACTACATGCTTAGCCGTGTCTACTGATTTAATCCGCAGCCGCCCGACGGGCAGGGTGCTTTGGATGAGTTGGGTAAGTTTTAGTCGCTTTGCCCCCAACGTGCTACACGACGATCCTGTTCTGTATGACAATCATTTCGGGTTTACAGGCATCCCCTGATGATTGCTGGAGCCGAAGCTACCAGGAGAGCGGGCTCAGCTGCTTACGCAGCGAGAGCGTAACCCTCGTAGTTTTCGTCATTGGCAACTATAGAAAGTTGCAACAGTGGATTTACGAGTTCTGTTACCAACTCGGCATGCACCTAGAGTTTCGCTACCGGCGTCGAATCCTAATCGGCCCCACACTCAGCTCTAGCTGACCGTACCTTTCGGCACGTGAGGCTGAGTATACGCGCTAAAGCGGGCGGCGTCGACAACAGGTTCCGCCGCCCGCCTCAGGCTCAGCTACCACTGCCACCGGCCGAGCCGCTGCCTTTCTCGGTTTTTTCCAGGCGTTCCAGCACTTTGCTGGTGATGGCGATGCATTCTTTGGTGTCGCCCGAGGCTTGGGCGGCCTTGGCTTTGTCGACGTGCTCGGTAAGGGCCTTGTCGAGGCCTTCGGAGGTGGCGCCGGCGGTGGCCATGCTGTCGTCGATCTTCTGCAGGTTGTTGGTGCAGAGGTCGTCGGCGGCAAACACCGGGGATGCCAGGAGGGTGGCGGCCGCGAAGAGGGCCGAAAGCGCGGTACCTTTCATGGGTGTCTCCTTATGAGGCCTCGGGAAGGTGGGCCTGTAAGGTGGACTGTGCGAATTTGGCGAGGGTTCAATCAGGATGCTGGCGGGGCTGTAGGTAAATTCTGAACTTGAAACTAAATGCTTCGGGTGGAATGGGTTTGGGAATTATCCTACTGGCGCCGCAGCCGTTTCTCTGTTGTCGATGATGGGCGTAGGGGCTAGTTTCCCTGGGTCGCCGTGGTTTGGCGATCGGGTGTGAGAGCCCGGCGATTACATCGTGCCTGTGTTATGGCAGCCGTTCGTGGGCAGGCTTCGGCCTGGCCGGAATCCCGATGTTCGCCGGTCTCTCACCCCGCGTACGGCTGCCGCCTTCCTTCTGTGAGAGGAAGCGGGTGACAGCTCCTTTTGTGAGCTCGGAGAATTCATCATGAAGAAACTCGTTCCTGATCCACCCAGCCAAACGTCACCACGTCCGTTCTATACCATCGACAACAAAGTCCCTTCACCGGAGGCGTTGCTGTACGCCATTCAGCTGATGCGCGGGATTGAAGACACCTTGGATGAATACATCTGCGGCAATGCCGGTGAGCCGGGTATCGGCATGCTGGTCAACTCGGTGCATAACGTGCAGATGAGCAGGGCGTTGGCCGAGCTGGTGCTGGCG
The DNA here is from genome assembly GCF_058745025.1 of Pseudomonas sp. E1MeOHC2. Classification (NCBI taxonomy): domain Bacteria; kingdom Pseudomonadati; phylum Pseudomonadota; class Gammaproteobacteria; order Pseudomonadales; family Pseudomonadaceae; genus Pseudomonas; species Pseudomonas sp. E1MeOHC2. The sequence goes on along the minus strand of NZ_CP196675.1, from coordinate 1,627,638 downwards.
CGCGAGCCCTGAAAACCTTAGGAAGTTGAGGTGGGATGGCACGGGCTTCGCCCGTGTTCGCGGGCAAGCCCGCTCCCACAGGGATCGGGCCGACTTTAGACGTTTGAGCAAGACAGTTGCTCTCACACCGCTTGCGGTAGTTGTTAGATGCTGCGGGGGCGGGTGACGCGGTCTACCAGGTAGACCAGGCCGTGGTAGTCGATGCCGCTGTGGCTCGACAACCCGATCTCACAGGTGCGGCTGGTGGAAATCCCTTCGCTGCAATACTGCACCGCATCCTTCAGGCTGCGCAGCGAGTGGGCATTGAGCTCTGGGGTGGTAAAGCCTTTATCACCGGCAAACCCGCAGCAGTGAATGCCTTCCGGGATCACCACTTGCTTGCTGCACCGCCGCGCCAGGTCGATCAGCGCCTGGCTTTCGCCCAGGTGCTGGGTGCTGCAGGTCACGTGCACGGCCACCGGCTCGTCCTGGGGGGTGAACTCCAGTTTGTCCAGCAGGTGGGTGCGGATGAAGCGCACCGGGTCGTACAGGTCCAGGCGGGTGTCGCCCAGGTCCTGCACCAGGCGCAGGGTGCAGGGGCTGGTGTCGCAGTAGATCGGGTCGAGGCCTCCGCGGCTGGCATGCAGCAGGGCGTTGATCAGTTCCTGGCGTTTGTGCTCGGCCTGCTCTGGGTAACCCTTGGAGGCGAATGGCTGGCCGCAGCAGAGGCTGTCGGCGTTGTCCGGGAACACGACTTGGTAACCGGCTTTTTCCAGCAGGGCGCGGGTCTTGTCCAGCAGCGAACTTTGTTCGCGGTCGGCATAGGCCGGGCCCATCACGCGTGAGACGCAGGCAGCCAGGTACACGACGCGGGGGCGGGCATCGTTGCTCGCGGGGCCGAAGTCGATGGCGCGCAGCGGCTGCGGCATGGCCGGCGTCCACTGCGGCAGTCGGCCGTTGCTGGCTTTGCTCAGCGATGCGGTCAGGCGGCTTAGGCGTGGGGCGCCGAGCAGCTTGCGGGCAGCATTGGCGGCGGTCAGGGTCAGGCGGGCGCCACTCAATGCCGTGTGGAAATGATCGGCCAGCCAGTCGGCGGTTTTTGCGTGCTCGGCGGCTTGGCTGCGCAGCTTCTTCACCAGCTCGCCGGTGTTGATGCCGACCGGGCAGCGCTGGGCGCACAGGCCGGTAGCGGCGCAGGTGTCGAGGCCTTGGTATTGGTAGGTCTTGAGCAGCTCCCGCGTGTCGACGCCGGCGCGTTTCTTGGCCTGGATATCACGCCACATGACGATGCGCTGGCGGGGGCTCAGGGTCAGCCCCTTGGACGGGCACACCGGTTCGCAGAAACCGCATTCGATGCACTTGTCGACGATTTCGTCGGCAGCCGGCAAGGGCTTGAGGTTTTTCAGGTGGATATCCCGGTCTTCACTCAGCACCACGTCGGGGTTGAGGATGCCGTTGGGGTCGAGCAGACGCTTGAGTGCCCACATCAACTGGTAGGCGTCATGGCCCCACTCCAGTTCCACGAACGGCGCCATGTTGCGCCCGGTGCCGTGCTCGGCCTTCAGCGAGCCACCGAACTCCACGGCCACCAGTTGTGCCACGTCGTCCATGAAGGCCTGGTAACGCGCGACTTCTTCGGCGCTGTTGAAGCCTTGGGTGAAGACGAAGTGCAGGTTGCCCTCCAGGGCATGGCCGAAAATGATCGCCTCGTCGTAATGGTGCTTGTCGAACAGCTGGATCAGGCGGTTGACGCCCTCTGCCAGTTGCTCGACGGGGAAGGTCACGTCTTCGATGATCACCGTGGTGCCGGTCTGGCGCACGGCACCAACGGCGGGGAAGGTGTCCTTGCGGATCTTCCACAGCTGGTTGTACACCGCCGGGTCTTCGCTGAACTCGACCTTCTGCTCCAGGGGGTAGTCGTCAATCGATGCCATCACCTGCTGCAGTTGCTCATGCAACAGCGTCTGGCTGGCGGCGCGGGATTCGATCAGTAGCGCGCAGGCATTGTCTGACAGGCCTTTTACCCACAGGGGCATGCCGGGCATGTTCTGCACCGAGCGCAGGCTGCGGCGGTCGAGCAGTTCGACGGCGGACACGGGCTGGCGCTTGAGCACGGTCACCGCGCGGCAGCAACTCTCGACGCTGGGGAACACCAGCAGGGCGCTGGCCTTGTGCGGGTGGTCGGGCACGGTGTCGTAGGTGACGGCGCTGATGAAGCCCAGCGTGCCTTCAGACCCGACCAGCAAGTGCTGCAGGATATCGAGCGGCTGGTCGTAGTCCACCAGGGCATTGAGTGACAGGCCGGTGGTGTTCTTCAGCCGGTACTTGTGGCGGATGCGGTCTGCCAGTTCGGTGTTGGCGCGGGTTTCGCGGCCCAGGCGGGCCAGGGCTTCCAGCAGGTCGGCATGGCTGTGCTTGAAGGCCGTGACGCTGGCCGGGTCTTCGCTGTCCAGGCGGGTGCCGTCGGCCAGTACCAGGCGCAGGCCCGCCAGGGTGTGATAGGTGTTTTGCGCAGTGCCGCAGCACATGCCGCTGGCGTTGTTGGCGACGATGCCGCCGATCTTGCAGGCGTTGATCGAGGCGGGGTCTGGGCCGATCTTGCGGCCGTAGGGGGCCAGCCAGGCGTTGGCCTGGGCGCCGATGACGCCGGGCTGCAGGCGGATCTGCTCACCCTGGCCGCGAATTTCACGGCCGTTCCAGTTGTCGCCGAGCACAATCAGCACCGAGTCGCTGATGGCCTGCCCAGACAAACTGGTGCCGGCGGCGCGGAAGGTCACCGGCACGCGCTCGCGCTGGGCCAACTGCAGCAGGCCGACCACTTCGTCCTCGGACTCGACGCGTACCACCAGCTTGGGGATCAGCCGATAGAAGCTGGCATCGGTGCCGAAGGCCAGGGTGGAGGTCGGGTCGTCGAAACGGCGTTCGGCGGGTATCAGGCGCTCGACATCACGCAGGAACGCGGCGGGCAGGCTCATGCAATCTCCTCGCGGGGCCACGGCGTCTGGTGCGCCGCATGCCCCGGTCAATCAGGCGGTGTTTCGTGGGGGCGCAATCAGGCGCCCAGTTCGCGCACCAGCGAATCGCGGGTGATCTCGCTGATCGTCTTGGCGCCGGTCAGCACCATGGCCACGCGCATTTCCTTCTCGAACAGTTCGAGCAGGTTCTTCACCCCGGCCTCGCCATGCACGGCGAGGGCCCAGAGGAAGGCGCGGCCGATCAGCACGGTGTCGGCGCCCATGGCGATCATGCGCACCACGTCGAGGCCGCTGCGGATGCCGGAGTCGGCGAGGATCTTCAGGTCGCCCTTGACCGCGTCGGCAATCGCCGGCAGGGCGCGGGCGCTGGACAGCACGCCGTCGAGCTGGCGGCCGCCGTGGTTGGACACGACGATGCCGTCGGCACCGAACTTGACCGCGTCGCGGGCATCGTCGGCATCCAGGATGCCCTTGATGATCATCGGGCCCTCCCAGTAGTCGCGGATCCACTCCAGGTCTTTCCAGGAGATCGACGGGTCGAAGTTGTTGCCCAGCCAGCCGATGTAGTCGGCAAGGCCTGTGGGGTTGCCACGGTATTTGGAGATGTTGCCGAGGTCGTGTGGGCGGCCCATCACACCGACGTCCCAGGCCCACTCAGGGTGGGTCATGGCTTGCAGCACGCGGCGCATCGGGCCGTTGCTGCCGCTCATGCCGGAGTGGGCGTCGCGGTAACGGGCACCGGGGACGGGCATGTCGACGGTGAACACCAGGGTCTTGACCCCGGCGGCCTTGGCCCGCTCCAGCGCGTTGCGCATGAAGCCGCGGTCCTTGAGCACATACAGCTGGAACCACATCGGCCGGTTGATGGCCGGTGCAACTTCTTCGATCGGGCACACCGACACGGTCGACATGGTGAACGGGATGCCATGGGCCGCAGCGGCGCGTGCCGCCTGCACTTCGCCACGGCGGGCGTACATGCCGGTCAGGCCGACCGGGGCCAGGGCCACGGGCATGCTCAGGGTTTCGTCGAACAGCTTGGTTTCCAGGCTGAGCTCGGACATGTTCTTCAACACGCGCTGGCGCAGGGCGATGCTGGCCAGGTCCGAGACGTTGTGGCGCAACGTGTGCTCGGCGTAGGCGCCGCCGTCGGCGTAGTGGAAGAGGAAGGGGGGCAGCTTGCGTTGGGCCGCGGCGCGATAGTCGGTGGAGGCGGAAATGATCATGGATTCTCGCAGCGTTGCTTGAGGGGAATGCCGGGCGCAGCGTGGCGCCCGGCCCCTTTCACTTTAGTGATGAACCAGCATGCCGGTCAGCCAGTAAGCCTGGATCAGGGTGATCAGGCCCACGATGGTGGCGAAGAACAGGCTGTGCTTGACGGTGAAGCGGAACAGGTCGGATTCCTTGCCCACCAGGCCGGTGGCAGCGCAGGCCACGGCGATGGACTGTGGCGAAATCATCTTGCCGGTCACGCCGCCGCTGGTGTTGGCGGCCACCAGCAGGGTGTCGTTGACCCCGATCTGGTGCGCGGTGGTGGCCTGCAGCGAGCTGAACAGGGCGTTGGACGAGGTGTCGGAGCCTGTCAGGAACACGCCCAGCCAGCCGAGGAACGGCGAGAAGAACGGGAACGCGGCGCCGGTGCCGGCCAGGACCAGGGCCATGGTCGAGGACATGCCCGAGTAGTTGGTGACGAAGGCGAAGGCCAGCACCATGCCGATCGAGAGGATCGGCCAGCGCAGTTCCCAGAACGTCTCTTTGAAAGTGGTCAGACCAGTTTTGAAGTTGATCTTGAGCACCGCCATGGAGATCAGCGCCGAGAGGAAGATCGCGGTGCCGGTGGCGGAGATCGGGTCGAGCTTGAACACCGCTGGCATGGCGGTTGGCGCGGCGACGATCGGGGCGGTCTTGATCACCAGTTGGTCAAGGTGCGGGATGGCGAAGTTGAACACGAAGTTGTACATCGCACCGCCCGGCGCGAACGCGGCCTTGAACGGTTTCAGGGTCCAGATGGTGACCAGCACGGTGAGGATCAGGAACGGCGACCAGGCCTTGAAGATCTCGCCGAAGCTGTAAGGGGTTGGCTGGCTGCCGCTGGATTGCACGACGGCGGCGCCGACGCTGCCCTTGGCTTCGGTGAACGAACGCTTGGGCTGCCAGACTTTCAGGAACAGGGTCAGGCAGATCAGGCTGGCCAGGGCCGAGGTGATGTCTGGCAGTTCTGGGCCGATGAAGTTCGAGGTGAAGTACTGGGTTACGGCAAAGCTCAGGCCGGCGACCAGCGCTGCAGGCCAGGTTTCTTTCACGCCGCGCAGGCCGTCCATCATGAACACCAGCCAGAACGGCACGAACAGCGACAGCAGCGGCAGTTGGCGGCCGGTCATGGCGCCAATGTGGAAGGCGTCGATGCCGGTGACCTGGCCGGCCACGATGATCGGGATGCCCAGCGCGCCGAAGGCGACCGGCGCGGTGTTGGCGATCAGGCACAGGCCGGCGGCGTACAGCGGGTTGAAGCCCAGGCCCACCAGCAGCGCGGCCGTGATGGCCACAGGTGCGCCAAAGCCGGCCGCGCCTTCCAGGAAGGCACCGAAGCAGAAGCCGATCAGCAGCACTTGCAGGCGCTGGTCGTCGGTGATCGACAGCACCGAGCTGCGGATCACTTCGAACTGGCCGCTCTTGACCGTGAGTTTGTACAGGAACACCGCGGCAACGATGATCCAGGCAATTGGCCAGAGGCCGTAGAGGAAGCCGTAACCCGCGGCGGCAAAGGCCATGTCGACAGGCATCTGGAAGGCGAAGATCGCCACCAGGATCGACAGCGCGAGGGTGATGCTGCCGGCGACGTGGCCTTTGAGGCGGAACACGGCGAGGGCGAGGAAGAAGAACACGATAGGGATGACTGCCGCCAGTGCGGACAGGCCAAGACTACCAAGCGGGCTATAGAGTTGTTGCCAGGTTTGCATATGGGGTGGCCCCTAATTGTTGTTGGTCAGCACTGGCATTGGATAATTGGTAAGACCAATTTACAATGTCTGGGCGCTAGGTTAAAAGCGCTGTTGTGGGTGTGTCAATTTGTCCGACACAAAACTTTGGTCGCGTGCCGATGAGCGGGCGTCTGATGGCCTTGGAAAAACACCCGTTGATGGGTGTGTGTACGGCGTGGATCGGCGAGAATAGGCGCCCCCTGATATCTGCCGGGGGTTTGTGGAGAGCATGTGATGGTTTTTGATCAGGTCCGCCAACGGCGCCTGTCCGACGACATCGTCGATCGGTTGGAAGGGATGATTCTCGAAGGCACGCTGACCTCGGGCCAGCGGCTGCCGGCCGAGCGCGCCCTTGCCGAACAGTTCGGTGTGTCGCGCCCGTCACTGCGTGAGGCGATTCAGAAGCTGGTGGCAAAGGGGCTGCTGATCAGTCGTCAGGGCGGTGGCAACTTTGTTGCAGAGTCGCTGGGCTCGACGTTCAGCGACCCGCTGTTGCAGTTGCTTGAGCACAGCCCCGAGGCGCAGCGCGACTTGCTTGAGTTCCGCCATACCCTGGAGGCTTCCTGCGCCTATTACGCGGCCCAGCGCGCCACCGAGCCTGACCGGGCACGGCTCAAAGCGGCCTTCGACGTGTTGCAGGACTGCTACACCCGGGTTGACGAGGTGACCCGGGCGGAGGAGGGCGCGGCCGATGCGCGCTTCCACTTGGCGATAGCTGAGGCCAGCCATAACGCGGTCTTGCTGCATACCATTCGCGGCCTGTTCGACCTGCTAAAGCGTAACGTGGTGACCAATATTGGCGGCATGTACCAGCAGCGGACCGAAACCCGGGACATGCTGATCAGTCAGCACCGGGAGCTGTACCTGGCGATTGTCGAGGGCAGGGCGGAGGATGCGCGGGAGGTTTCCAGCCGGCACATTTTGTATGTGCAGGAGGTGCTGCATGAAGCGCACGAAGAGGCGCAGCGTGTGGCGCGGGCGGAGCGGCGCAGCGGGCGCTGAGGTTTGCGTTTGCAGCGCAGGCCTCTTCGCGGGGCAAGCCCGCTCCCACAGATAACCCACTGCCTTCAAATTCGGTGGGTTACGTGTGGGAGCGGGCTTGCCCCGCGAAGAGGCCCGCACAGGCTAAAGAAGACCTAGTCTTCCTTGCCCTTGTTACGCACGGCACGCTGCAGCTCGCGGTTGGAATCGCGTTCGCGCACGGTGTCGCGCTTGTCGAATTCCTTCTTGCCCTTGCCAAGCGCGATCTCGCACTTGATCAGGTGCTTGCTCCAGTACAGCGCCAGGGCCACACAGGTGTAACCCTTTTGCGCCACGGCCGCTTCCACACGTTCGAGCTCGCGCTTGTTCAGCAGCAGCTTGCGAGAGCGGATAGGGTCGGCGATGACGTGGGTGCTGGCCGTGGTCAGCGGGGTGATGTGGCTGCCGAACAGCCAGGCTTCGCCATCCTTGAGCAGCACGTAGCTGTCGGTCAGGTGCGCCTTGCCGGCCCGCAGGCTCTTTACTTCCCAACCGGACAGGACCAGCCCGGCCTCGAACTTGTGTTCGATGAAGTAATCGTGTCGCGCTTTCTTGTTTTGCGCGATGGTCCCGGTCGGATGTTTCTTTTGTTTAGCCATAGGGGCGGCATTATAGGCAACTCGATGCGTCGTCGGCTATGGGATTTCGGTGTGCTTGAGCCACTGCAATGAATACCGGACAATACAGGCCCTGTCGTAGGTACAGAACCTGCTTTTGGCGCGCTGCGAAGCGCCGCCACCCAGCCTTGGAAGTGACGCCTGGATGACTACCCATATTCAACGCTCTGCCCTGCTGCCGTATCCCGCCCAGGCGCTTTACGATCTGGTCAATGACGTGGCCAGCTACCCGCAATTCTTGCCATGGTGCTCGGCGTCCACGGTCATCGAGGCCAGTGACACGCACATGCGCGCCAAGCTTGAGGTTGCCAAAGGTGGCATGAGCCAGCATTTCGTCACGCGCAATGTGCTGGTGCCGGGGCAGTCCATCGAAATGAATCTGGAAGAGGGGCCGTTCTCCCAGTTACATGGCGTGTGGGTGTTCAAACCACTGGGCGAGAAGGCCTGCAAGATCAGCCTGGATCTGTCCTTCGATTATGCAGGGCCCTTGGTACGGGCGACGTTGGGGCCGCTGTTCAATCAGGCGGCCAACACCCTGGTGGATGCCTTCTGCCAGCGCGCCAAGCAGCTTAATGCCTGAGTGCTTGTCGGGCACAAAAAAGCCCGGGTCTAGGCCCGGGCTTTTTATTGCCGCCCGCGTTTATTGCGGGGAGGTTTCCAGCGGTGCTGGTGTCGGGACCGGGGTGGTCTCGATGGTGTCGATCTCGCGCTGGATGGAATCTTCCACCGAACCCGGCTTGGCCGGTTTCTCTTCTGGCTGAGGTGTGGCCTGCTCTGGCTGAGTCGCCGGGCTGACAGTGGTGTCGCTGCTGCCACCCAGGATTTCCTGGTCGCGGCTCACGCCTGGCATGAAATCGCCAGACAGGTTGACCAGTTGGTCGCTTTCGTTGAAGAAAATGCTCATGCGCTCTTGCTGGCGTTTTCCGCCACCAGGCTGCAGGCTGTACAGGTAGTCCCAACGGTTGGTGTTGAACGTGTCCTGAATCAGCGGGTTGCCCATGATAAACCTTACTTGCCGTCGGGTCATTCCCGGGCGTAATTGGTCTATCATGTCCTGCGTGACGACATTGCCCTGCTGGATGTCGATTTTGTAAACCCCGGGAAACGAGCAACCGGCGAGTGCGAGCAGTCCCACTAGGGTGAGGCTGGTTAGCAAGAGCTTGGTGTTTTGCATCGGTGGGCGACTTCCACTATCTTGGCTGGACAACGTAAACCCCGATCATACCCGTATTAAGAGAAGCTGCGAAGCAGCATCGGCGAGAAAGCTGACCATGGTTGAAAATAGCGAATTACGCAAAGCCGGTCTCAAGGTTACCCTGCCTCGAGTAAAGATCCTTCAGATGCTCGATTCTACCGAGCAGCGTCACATGAGTGCCGAGGATGTCTACAAGGCCTTGATGGAGGCTGGCGAGGACGTCGGCCTGGCCACCGTCTACCGCGTGCTGACCCAGTTCGAAGCGGCGGGTCTGGTGGTTCGCCACAACTTCGACGGCGGTCACGCGGTCTTCGAACTGGCGGATGGCGGTCACCACGACCATATGGTCAACGTGGAGACCAGTGAAGTCATCGAGTTCATGGACGCTGAAATCGAGAAGCGTCAGCGCGAGATCGTGGCCGAGCATGGCTACGAGCTGGTGGACCACAATCTGGTCCTCTACGTGCGTAAGAAAAAGTAACGATTTCGATCGTTATAAACAGCAAAGGCGACCTTCGGGTCGCCTTTGTGCTTTTGGGGTGAGAGCAGATTGGCAATCAAGCCTTGCCGCTGACCACCATCTTGCGCGCATGCGCCAGGGATTCCTTGGTCAGGTCGATGCCGCCCAGCATGCGCGCCACTTCCTCGACCCGCTCGCGCTTGCCCAGGCTGGCCACAGCCGTGTGGGTGGTGTCGCTGTTGCGCACCTTGTGCACGAACAGGTGGTGATGCCCTTGCGCCGCGACCTGTGGCAGGTGGGTCACGGTCAGTACCTGGCCGCGGTCACCCAGCCGGCGCAGCAGTTGGCCGACGATCTCGGCCGTAGGGCCGCCGATGCCCACGTCGACTTCGTCGAACACCAGGGTAGGGATGCGCGAGGTCTGCGCGGTAATCACCTGGATCGCCAGGCTGATGCGTGACAGCTCGCCACCCGAAGCCACCTTGGCCAGGCCCTTGAGCGGTTGCCCAGGGTTGGCGCTTACCAGCAATTCGATCTGCTCCAGGCCGTGGGGCGACAGGTCGTTGCCTTCGTTAGGGGTGAGTTCGATACAGAAGCGCCCCCCCGGCATGCCCAGGCGTTGGACTTCTTGCTCGACGGCGACCGCCAGTTGTTGAGCGGCCTGCTGGCGCAAGGCGCTCAGCTCGCGCGCCCGTTCCTTGTAGTGCTGGGCGTAGGCGGCCAGCTCTTCGCCCAGGCGCTCGATCGACTCGTCGCTGGCATTGAGGCTTTCCAGCTCTTCCATCAGCCGCTGCTGCAGATGCGGCAGTTCGGTGGGGTGCACGCGGTGCTTGCGGGCCAGGGTATAGATGGTGTCGAGACGCTCTTCCAGGGCCTGCAGGCGCATTGGGTCGGCGTCGAAGTGGTCGAGAAAGCGATTGAGCTCGCCCACGGCTTCCTCGACCTGGATCTGTGCACTGGCGATCAGGGTGGCGGCCTCGCCCAGGGCCTTGGGCGAGTTGGTGGCGGCGCCCAACCGGTTGAGGCTGGAGGTGAGGGCGCTGAGCACATTGCCCGAGTCGCTCTCGCTGCACTGGTCGATGACCTGGCGGCAGATGCCGAACAGCGCTTCGGCATTGGTCAGGTTCTTGTGTTCCTGCTCTAGCTGCTCCAGCTCGTTTTCGCCCAGGCCCAGGTTGTCCAGCTCTTCTAGCTGATAGCTGAGCAGTTGGTGGCGGGCGCGTTGCTCGTCACCTGAATTGGACAGGCGTTCCCGCTCAAGGCGGGTCTGGTTCCAGCGTTTGGCGGCCAGTTGTACCTGGCGGGCCAGGTCGATGGCGCCGGCGTACTCGTCCAGCAGGCGCCGATGGGTATCGGTCTTGAGCAGTGACTGATGCTCATGCTGGCTGTGGATGTCGATCAGCAGTTCGCCGAGCGACTTGAGGTCGCCCAGTGGGCAGGGCGTGCCGTTGATGTAACCGCGGCTGCGACCTTCGGCGGTGATGACCCGGCGCAGGATGCACGGGCCATCGTTGTCCAGATCACGTTCGGCCAGCCAGGTGCGGGCTTCGGGGATGTCGGCCAGGTCGAAGGTGGCGAGGATGTCTGCCTTGTCTGCGCCGGGGCGCACCACGCCACTGTCTGCGCGGTCGCCGAGGGTCAGGCCGAGGGCGTCGAGCATGATCGATTTGCCTGCGCCGGTCTCGCCCGTGATGACGGACATGCCGCGGGCAAGTTCGAGGTCGAGGTGTTCGACGATGGCGTAGTTGTGAATGGACAGGTGCACCAGCATGTGGGCGGCTCCCGAAGGGTCAGGTCTGGTTATTTATACAGTACTTTTTTCTACCCTGACAATGCCCGTTCGGAGATTCTCATAGGCCCGGAAAACCATGCTGCCCCTTGAAGCTGGTTTTTCCGGCCCCATATAGCCGACAACAAAGGCGAGCCTGGCTCGTAATCCAGAAATTTGCGCAGGAGAGACCCAATGGCTGACGAACAGCTGAATGAGAAAGACCTTAACGTCGAAGAGACCGGTGCAGAGAATGTCGGCGCCCGTGTTCTGGAGCTCGAGGAACAGCTGGCCGCCGCCAAGGATCAGTCGCTGCGTGTCGCTGCAGAAGCGCAGAACAGCATTCGTCGCGCTGAGCAGGAGGTCGAGAAGGCCCGCAAGTTCGCCCTCGAGAAGTTTTCTGGCGACCTGCTGCCGGTGATCGACAGCCTGGAGATGGCCCTGGCGCATCTCAAGCCTGACGACGAACAAGTCAAGAGCACGCGTGAAGGCGTCGAGCTGACCCTGAAGATGTTCCAGGACACCCTCAAGCGCTACAACCTCGAAGCCGTCGATCCGCACGGCCAGCCGTTCAACCCTGAGCACCACCAGGCCATGGCCATGCAGGAAAACGGCGAAGTAGAGCCGAACAGCGTATTGAACGTGTTCCAGAAGGGCTACCTGCTCAACGGCCGCCTGCTGCGCCCCGCCATGGTGGTGGTCAGCAAGGCGCCGAGCGCAGCGCAACCTTCGATCAATGAAAAGGCTTGAAATCCACCGGGGCAACCCCATCTAGGTGTCAAGCCTTCAAGTATTACTGCAGTTGGCCAAAGTAGTCGCTGCTACCAAATTCAAGTTTCGGGAGAGTTAACATGGGCAAAATCATCGGTATCGACCTGGGGACCACCAACTCGTGTGTCTCCATCCTGGAAAACGGTAACGTCAAAGTCATCGAAAACGCCGAGGGTGCGCGTACTACCCCTTCGATCGTGGCTTACGCCAACGATGGCGAAATCCTGGTAGGTCAGTCGGCCAAGCGCCAGGCTGTCACCAACCCGCACAACACCCTGTTCGCAGTGAAGCGCCTGATTGGCCGCCGCTTCGATGAGCAAGTCGTGCAGAAAGACATTCAGCTGGTTCCGTACAAAATCGCCAAGGCTGACAACGGTGACGCCTGGGTCGAAGTCAACGGCCAGAAAATGGCGCCGCCACAAATCAGCGCCGAAGTGCTGAAGAAAATGAAGAAGACCGCCGAAGACTACCTCGGCGAGCCTGTTACCGAGGCGGTCATCACCGTTCCGGCCTACTTCAACGACAGCCAGCGTCAGGCCACCAAAGACGCCGGCCGCATCGCGGGTCTGGACGTAAAACGTATCATCAACGAGCCGACCGCTGCTGCACTGGCGTACGGCATGGACAAGGCCAAGGGCGACCACACTGTCATCGTTTATGACCTGGGTGGCGGTACCTTCGACGTTTCGGTCATCGAAATTGCCGAAGTTGACGGTGAGCACCAGTTCGAAGTACTGGCTACCAACGGCGACACCTTCCTGGGTGGCGAAGACTTCGACATGCTGCTGATCGACTACCTCGTCGAGGAGTTCAAGAAAGAGTCCGGCATGAACCTGAAGGGCGACCCGCTGGCCATGCAGCGCCTGAAAGAAGCTGCTGAAAAGGCCAAGATCGAGCTGTCGTCCGCTCAGTCGACCGATGTCAACCTGCCGTACATCACCGCAGACGCCACCGGTCCTAAGCACCTGAACGTGAAGATCTCCCGCGCCAAGCTGGAGTCGCTGGTAGAAGACTTGGTGCAACGCACCATCGAGCCTTGCCGCATCGCGCTGAAAGACGCCGGCATCGACGCCAGCAAGATCGACGACGTGATCCTGGTCGGCGGCCAGACCCGTATGCCGCTGGTACAGAAAACCGTTGCTGACTTCTTCGGCAAGGAAGCACGCAAGGACGTCAACCCGGACGAAGCCGTCGCCATGGGCGCCGCCATCCAGGGTGCCGTTCTGGCCGGTGACGTGAAAGACGTACTGCTGCTGGACGTCAGCCCGCTGACCCTGGGTATCGAAACCATGGGTGGCGTGATGACCGCGCTGATCGAGAAGAACACCACCATTCCGACCAAGAAGTCGCAGGTGTTCTCGACTGCCGACGACAACCAGGGCGCAGTGACCATTCACGTGCTGCAGGGTGAGCGCAAGCAAGCTTCGCAGAACAAGTCGTTGGGCAAGTTCGACCTGGCCGAGATTCCACCAGCGCCACGCGGTGTTCCGCAGATCGAAGTGACCTTCGACATCGACGCCAACGGCATTCTGCACGTCGGTGCGAAAGACAAGGCTACCGGTAAGGCTCAGTCGATCGTGATCAAGGCCAACTCCGGCCTGTCGGATGAAGAAGTCGAGCGCATGGTGCGTGATGCCGAGGCCAATGCCGAGGAAGACCGCAAGTTCGAAGAGCTGGCTGCTGCCCGTAACCAGGGTGATGCGCTGGTTCACTCGACCCGCAAGATGGTCGCTGATGCAGGTGACAAGGTCACCGCTGAAGAGAAAACCGCCATCGAAGCGGCTGTGGTTGCCCTGGAAGCCGCTGTCAAAGGCGACGACAAGGCCGCGATCGACGCCAAGGTCGAAGAGCTGTCCAAGGTCTCCGCACCGGTTGCCCAGAAGATGTACGCCGAGCAGTCGGCTGAACAACCTCAGGGTGGCGCGCAGCAGGCCGAGCCGGAAGCCAAGCACGATGACGTGGTTGACGCCGAGTTCGAAGAAGTGAAAGGCGACGACAAGAAGTAATCGTTGCATGTTGTCGGCCAGCTCACCGGCGGTTGTCGGTGAGCTGGTAGGATGTCGCCGCGCGGGGGCTTGCTCCCGCGTTGGCGTATCTGGAATTCGAGAATTTTTACAGCATTTGTCTAGGCCCTTCGTGGTATTCGGGCAGGTGCTGATGGCGCGGCGCGGATGCCGAACGCCCAACAAGGTGCAAATGACCTATGTCCAAGCGTGATTATTATGAGGTCCTGGGTGTCGAGCGCGGCGCCAGTGAAGCTGACCTGAAAAAGGCTTATCGCCGCCTGGCGATGAAGTTCCACCCAGACCGCAACCCGGGTGACAAAGAGTCGGAAGACAAGTTCAAGGAGGCCAACGAGGCCTACGAAGTACTGTCTGACGCGAGCAAGCGTGCGGCGTTCGACCAGTACGGCCATGCCGGCGTCGACCCAAGCATGGGTGGCGGCGGTGCAGGCTTTGGCGGTGCCAACTTCTCTGACATCTTTGGCGATGTGTTCAGTGACTTCTTCGGCGGTGGTCGCGGCGGTGGTCGTGGCGGCGCCCAGCGTGGCAGCGACCTGCGCTACACGCTGGAGCTGAACCTGGAAGAAGCGGTGCGTGGCACCACGGTCAATATCCGCGTGCCCACGCTGGTCAACTGCACGCCTTGCGATGGCTCCGGTGCGAAGAAGGGCTCGACCCCATCGACCTGCCCGACCTGCGGGGGTATCGGCCAGGTGCGCATGCAGCAAGGCTTCTTCTCGGTGCAGCAGACCTGCCCGCGTTGCCATGGCCAGGGCAAGATCATCACCGACCCTTGCGGCGCGTGCCACGGCGAAGGCCGTGTCGAGGAATACAAGACGCTGTCGGTCAAGGTGCCGGCGGGTGTCGATACCGGTGACCGCATTCGCCTGTCGGGCGAGGGCGAGGCCGGTACCCATGGTGGCCCGACTGGCGACCTGTACGTGGTCATCAGCGTGCGTGAGCACGAGATTTTCCAGCGCGATGGCAAGCACCTGTACTGCGAAGTGCCGATCAGCTATACCGATGCGGCCCTGGGTGGCGAGCTGGAAGTGCCGACCCTCGATGGCCGCGTGAAGCTGAAGATTCCGGAAGGTACCCAGACCGGCAAGCAGTTCCGCTTGCGGGGCAAGGGTGTTGCGCCGGTGCGTGGCGGTGGTGCGGGCGACCTGCTGTGCCGTGTGGCGGTGGAAACCCCGGTCAACCTCAGCCGTCGTCAGCGCGAGCTGCTCGAAGAGCTGCGTGACTCGCTGGAAGGCGACAGCTCCCATTCGCCCAAGGCCAGTGGCTGGTTCGATGGTGTGAAGCGCTTCTTCGGCGATCTCTGACAAGGAACAGGTTATGCGACGTATTGCGGTAATGGGCGCAGCAGGGCGGATGGGCAAGGTCCTGATCGAGGCTGTTCAGCATCAGGCCCCGAAGGCTGGCCTGACGGCTGCCATCCATCGTCCGGACAGCACCCTGGTGGGTGCCGATGCTGGCGAGCTGGCGGGGTTGGGGCGCATTGGCGTGCCAATCGTCGATGATCTGCACAAGGTCATTGACGAGTTCGACGTGCTGATCGACTTCACGCACCCTTCGGTGACCCTGAAGAACCTGGCCTTCTGCCGTAAGCACGGCAAGGCCATGATCATCGGTACCACCGGCTTCAGCGTCGAAGAGAAGCAATTGCTGGCTGACGCGGGCAAGGAAATTCCGATCGTGTTCGCCGCCAACTTCAGTGTGGGTGTCAACCTCAGCCTCAAGCTGCTGGACATGGCGGCGCGGGTGCTGGGTGATGATGTCGATATCGAGATCATCGAGGCGCACCACCGGCACAAGGTCGATGCGCCGTCGGGTACTGCGCTGCGCATGGGCGAAGTGGTTGCCAATGCGTTGGGCCGTGACCTGCAGGAGGTGGCAGTGTATGGCCGTGAAGGCCAGACCGGCGCGCGTGATCGCAAGACCATCGGCTTCGCCACTGTGCGTGCCGGTGACGTGGTGGGTGACCACACCGTGCTGTTCGCCGCCGAAGGCGAGCGCCTGGAAATCACCCACAAGGCGTCGAGCCGCATGACGTTTGCCAAGGGTGCGGTACGTGCTGCGCTGTGGCTGGACGGGCGCGAGCCGGGCCTGTACGACATGCAGGATGTGCTCGAACTGCGCTGAGCTGTTCGAGCTGCGGTGGTCTCTTCGCGGGCAAGCCCGCTCCCACAGGTACTGCGCAGGCCTTCAGGCATGCGGGGTCCCCGTTGGGGATTACACAGCCTTTGTGGCTTGTGAGGCACCTGTGGGAGCGGGCTTGCCCGCGAAGAAGCCACCGCAGTTCATCAGGTCTGTCGCAATCATGTGTTTTAGAGACACATATACGGTAGACCCAAAACGCACTTTTCTGTAAGCTACAGCTTTAGTGTGTCCACTAAAAGCGCGCAGCGAATTGAATTCAGCACATGAAAGCGGGGTGACGTGTCCATACGTCACTCCGCTTTTTTGCAACCTGCGATCGCCCTTTCATGCTTGATTTACGGGAGGTCTTCTTGACAAAGCCAGCCATACTCGCCCTTGCCGACGGCAGTATTTTTCGCGGTGAAGCCATCGGTGCCGACGGTCAGACCGTTGGTGAGGTGGTATTCAACACCGCTATGACCGGCTACCAGGAAATCCTTACAGACCCTTCCTACGCCCAGCAAATCGTTACCCTGACCTATCCGCACATTGGCAACACCGGCACCACGCCGGAAGACGCCGAGTCGAACCGCGTCTGGTCCGCCGGCCTGGTCATCCGTGACCTGCCGCTGCTGGCCAGCAACTGGCGTAACACCCAGTCGCTGCCTGACTACCTCAAGGCCAACAACGTCGTCGCCATCGCTGGCATCGACACCCGTCGCCTGACCCGTATCCTGCGTGAAAAGGGCGCTCAGAACGGCTGCATCCTCGCCGGTGACAACATCAGCGAAGAAGCCGCCATCGCCGCTGCCCGCGCCTTCCCGGGCCTCAAGGGCATGGACCTGGCCAAGGTCGTTTCCACCACGGAGCGCTACGAGTGGCGCGAAAGCGTCTGGGAACTGAAAACCGACAGCCACCCGACCCTGGAAGCCTCCGAGCTGCCCTACCACGTGGTCGCCTTCGACTACGGCGTCAAGCTGAACATCCTGCGCATGCTGGTTGCCCGTGGCTGCCGCGTGACCGTGGTGCCTGCCCAGACCCCAGCCAGCGAAGTGCTCGCCCTCAACCCCGATGGCGTGTTCCTGTCCAACGGCCCTGGCGACCCTGAGCCGTGCGACTACGCGATCCAGGCGATCAAAGAGATCCTCGAAACCGAGATCCCGGTATTCGGCATCTGCCTGGGCCACCAGCTGCTGGCGTTGGCCTCCGGCGCCAAGACCCTGAAAATGGGCCACGGCCACCATGGCGCCAACCACCCCGTCCAGGACCTGGACACCGGTGTGGTCATGATCACCAGCCAGAACCACGGTTTCGCCGTTGACGAAGCCACCCTGCCGGGCAATGTCCGCGCCATCCACAAGTCGCTGTTCGACGGCACCCTGCAGGGTATCGAGCGCACCGACAAGAGCGCGTTCAGCTTCCAGGGCCACCCTGAAGCGAGCCCAGGCCCGACTGACGTCGCGCCACTGTTCGATCGTTTCACTGATGCCATGGCCAAGCGCCGCTGAGCATCCTGCATCAAGGCCCCGGGCCGGCTCGCGCCGCGCCCGGAAGCGCCTGACCCAGATTGTTCAAGACGGCTTGCCGACTGACCCGCGGATTTGAGTGACAACCATGCCAAAACGTACAGACATTAAAAGCATCCTGATTCTCGGCGCTGGCCCGATCGTGATCGGCCAGGCCTGCGAATTCGACTACTCCGGCGCCCAGGCTTGTAAAGCCCTGCGCGAGGAAGGTTTCCGCGTCATCCTGGTGAACTCCAACCCAGCCACCATCATGACCGACCCGTCGATGGCCGACGCTACCTACATCGAGCCGATCAAGTGGCAGTCGGTAGCCAAGATCATCGAAAAAGAACGCCCAGACGCGGTCCTGCCGACCATGGGTGGCCAGACCGCACTGAACTGCGCCCTGGACCTGGAGCGCCATGGCGTTCTGGAGAAGTTCGGCGTAGAGATGATCGGTGCCAACGCTGACACCATCGACAAGGCAGAAGACCGTTCGCGCTTCGACAAGGCGATGAAGGACATCGGCCTGGAGTGCCCGCGCTCCGGTATCGCCCACAGCATGGAAGAGGCCTATGCGGTCCTCGAAAAGCTCGGCTTCCCGTGCATCATTCGCCCGTCGTTCACCATGGGCGGCACCGGTGGCGGTATTGCTTACAACCGTGAAGAGTTCGAAGAAATCTGCACCCGTGGTCTGGACCTGTCGCCGACCAAAGAGCTGCTGATCGACGAATCGCTGATCGGCTGGAAAGAGTACGAGATGGAAGTGGTCCGCGACAAAAAGGACAACTGCATCATCGTCTGCTCGATCGAAAACTTCGACCCGATGGGCGTGCACACCGGTGACTCGATCACCGTTGCCCCTGCGCAGACCCTGACCGACAAGGAATACCAGATCATGCGCAACGCCTCGCTGGCGGTGCTGCGTGAAATCGGTGTCGAAACTGGCGGTTCCAACGTGCAGTTCGGTATCTGCCCAGACACCGGCCGCATGGTCGTCATCGAGATGAACCCGCGCGTATCGCGTTCGTCCGCCCTGGCTTCGAAGGCCACCGGCTTCCCGATCGCCAAGATCGCCGCCAAGCTGGCCATTGGTTACACCCTCGACGAGTTGCAGAACGACATCACCGGCGGCCGCACCCCAGCGTCCTTCGAGCCGTCGATCGACTACGTCGTCACCAAGCTGCCACGTTTCGCCTTCGAGAAGTTCCCGAAAGCCGACGCCCGCCTGACCACCCAGATGAAGTCCGTGGGTGAAGTCATGGCCATCGGCCGTACCTTCCAGGAATCCCTGCAGAAAGCCCTGCGCGGCCTGGAAGTCGGTGCCTGCGGCCTGGACCCGAAAGTCGACCTGGCCAGCCCAGAAGCTGCCAGCATCCTCAAGCGCGAGCTGACCGTGCCGGGCGCCGAGCGCATCTGGTACGTCGCCGACGCCATGCGCTCGGGCATGACCTGCGAAGAGATCTTTGCCCTGACCGGCATCGACATGTGGTTCCTGGTTCAGATGGAAGATCTGATCAAGGAAGAAGAGAAGGTCAAGACCCTCGCCCTGTCGGCCATCGACAAGAACCTGATGCTGCGCCTCAAGCGCAAGGGCTTCTCGGACCAGCGTTTGGCTGTGCTGCTCGGCATCACTGACAAGAACCTGCGTCGCCACCGCCACAAGCTGGAAGTGTTCCCGGTCTACAAGCGCGTCGACACCTGCGCTGCCGAGTTCGCCACCGACACCGCCTACCTGTACTCGACCTACGAGGAAGAGTGCGAGGCCAACCCGTCGACCCGCGACAAAATCATGATTCTGGGTGGCGGCCCTAACCGTATCGGCCAAGGCATCGAGTTCGACTACTGCTGCGTACACGCGGCACTGGCCCTGCGTGAAGACGGTTACGAGACCATCATGGTCAACTGCAACCCAGAAACCGTCTCCACCGACTACGACACATCCGACCGTCTGTACTTCGAGCCGCTGACCTTGGAAGACGTGCTGGAAGTCTGCCGCGTCGAGAAGCCGAAGGGCGTGATCGTCCATTACGGCGGCCAGACCCCTTTGAAACTCGCGCGCGCCCTGGAAGAGGCCGGCGTACCGATCATCGGTACCAGCCCAGACGCCATCGACCGTGCCGAAGACCGTGAGCGTTTCCAGCAGATGGTTCAGCGCCTGAACCTGCTGCAGCCGCCAAACGCCACCGTGCGCAGCGAAGAAGAGGCAATCCGTGCCGCTGGCGGTATCGGTTACCCGCTGGTGGTGCGCCCGTCCTACGTGCTGGGTGGCCGCGCCATGGAGATCGTCTACGAACTGGACGAGCTCAAGCGCTACCTGCGTGAGGCGGTACAGGTTTCCAACGACAGCCCGGTACTGCTCGACCACTTCCTCAACTGCGCCATCGAGATGGACGTGGATGCGGTCTGCGACGGCACTGACGTGGTGATCGGCGCGATCATGCAGCACATCGAGCAGGCGGGTGTTCACTCCGGTGACTCGGCGTGCTCGCTGCCACCGTACTCGCTGCCGGCCCACGTGCAGGACGAAGTCCGCGAACAGGTCAAGAAAATGGCCTTGGAGCTGGGCGTAGTCGGCCTGATGAACGTTCAGCTGGCCCTGCAGGGCGACAAGATCTACGTGATCGAAGTCAACCCGCGCGCTTCGCGTACCGTACCGTTCGTCTCCAAGTGCATCGGCACCTCCCTGGCGATGATCGCGGCCCGTGTCATGGCTGGCAAAACCCTGAAAGAGATCGGTTTCACCCAGGAAATCATCCCGAACTTCTACAGCGTCAAGGAAGCCGTCTTCCCGTTCGCCAAGTTCCCAGGGGTTGACCCGATCCTCGGCCCTGAGATGAAATCGACCGGTGAAGTCATGGGCGTCGGCGATAGCTTCGGTGAAGCCTTTGCCAAGGCCCAGATGGGTGCCAGCGAAGTGCTGCCGACCGGCGGTACTGCGTTCATCAGCGTGCGTGACGACGACAAGCCACAAGTGGCTGGCGTTGCCCGCGACCTGATCGCCCTGGGCTTCGAAGTGGTTGCTACTGCCGGCACCGCCAAGGTTATCGAGGCGGCAGGCCTGAAAGTGCGCCGTGTGAACAAAGTGACCGAAGGTCGTCCGCACGTGGTAGACATGATCAAGAACGACGAAGTGTCGCTGATCATCAACACCACCGAAGGCCGTCAGTCGATCGCTGATTCCTACTCGATTCGTCGCAATGCGCTGCAGCACAAGATTTACTGCACCACCACCATTGCGGCCGGTGAAGCCATCTGCGAAGCGTTGAAGTTTGGTCCTGAGAAGACCGTTCGTCGCTTGCAGGATCTGCATGCAGGACTCAAAGCATGAGCATTACCAAATACCCGATGACCGTCCAGGGCGCTCGCGCCCTGGAAGAAGAGCACCTTTTCCTGAGCAAGACCGAGCGCCCGCGCTTGAGTCAGGCCATTGGTGAGGCGCGCGAGCTGGGCGATCTCAAGGAAAACGCCGAATACCATGCCGCCCGTGAGGAGCAGGGCATGGTCGAGGCGCGTATCCGCGATATCGAAGGCCGCCTGCAGAACTCGGTCGTGATCGACGTGACCACCATTGCCCATACCGGCAAGGTCATTTTCGGCACCACCGTTGAGCTGGCCAATACCGAGACCGACGAGCGGGTGAAGTACCAGATCGTTGGTGAGGACGAAGCCAACATCAAGCTCGGCAAGCTTTCGGCAGGTGCGCCGATTGCCCGTGCCATCATCGGCAAGGAAGAAGGCGACATCGTCGTCATCAAGACGCCAAGCGGCACGGTCGAGTACGAGATTGTCGAAGTCCAGCACATCTGACCGGCGCCTGCGGGCGCCATCCCTTGAAGGGATCCTCTGGCAGCTGGCCCAGGTTTTCTGGGTCGGCGGCTTGTGGGTGTTCCATGTGGGGCTGGTGCCCGCGCTCAAAGTCACTGGCTTGGCGCCGTTGCTGGTGCAGGACGTCGCTGGCCAGATCGATCGTTGGTTGGTCGGGGTGGCGCTGCTTGGGTTGTTGACCCAGTTGGCGGTATTGGCGAGGGTGGACGGCCTGTCAGCCTGGTGGCGGCAGTTCCGTGGGCAGATGCTGTTGCTCGGCTTTGGCGCTTGCGTCAGCTACTACACGTTGCGCTACGGGGTTTCCGTGGGCGAGCGTTGGCAGATGTTCTGTTTTCTGGTGCTGGGTTTTTCCGGCATCGTGCTGGTAGCCCAACCAGTACCGGTCAGGGCGCGCCAGGCGCGCCACTGATCGGAGCCGCTGTTACTTGAAGCGGTGGATGTTGGACAGCTGTTTGTTAGGCTGTGGGTTCTTGCGGTAGATCAGCGCTTTCTTGCCGATGGTCTGCACCAGCTCAGCGCGGCCGACCTTGCACAATTCGGCAATGGCGGCGGCACGTTCTTCACGATCTTCGGAGCGAATCTCGACCTTGATCAGTTCATGATCGGCGAGTGCGCGTTCCAGTTCGGCGGCAACGCCTTCGTTAACACCGTTGCCAGCAACGATCAGGACCGGCTTCAGGTCATGACCAATGGACTTGTATTGCTTCTTCTGCTCGTTATTGAGCGGCATAATCTGACCCTTTCCGTCTGATTCTGTAAAATTGACAGGCATTTTACCCGAGGGCCCCTGGCTCCGCCCAGTCAATCACGACGCATATCATCGAGGTGCCCCGTGGTACAACGTTCCAAAAGCAGCGCTAACTGGCTGCGAGAGCATTTTAACGACCCTTTTGTGAAGCAGGCGCAGAAGGATGGCTACCGCTCGCGTGCGAGCTACAAACTGCTGGAGATCCAGGAGAAAGACCGCCTGATCCGCCCTGGCATGAGTGTGATCGACCTGGGCGCTGCGCCTGGTGGCTGGTCGCAGGTGACCAGTCGTCTGATTGGTGGCCAAGGCCGTCTGATCGCCTCGGACATCCTGGAAATGGACTCGATCCCTGACGTTACCTTCATTCAAGGCGACTTCACTCAGGATGAAGTCCTGCAGCAGATCCTCGACGCCGTCGGTGATTCTCACGTAGACCTTGTGATTTCCGACATGGCCCCCAATATGAGTGGTACGCCTGAGGTGGATATGCCACGCGCCATGTTCCTGTGCGAATTGGCACTGGACCTGGCCACCCGCGTGCTCAAGCCTGGTGGTGACTTCCTCATCAAGATTTTCCAGGGCGAAGGCTTTGACATGTACCTGAAGGACGTGCGCACCAAGTTCGACAAGGTACAGATGCGCAAGCCATCGTCTTCGCGGGATCGCTCGCGTGAGCAGTACCTGCTGGGTAAAGGTTTCAAAGGCGTGTGAAAGGCGTGCTACGGGATGGTCGATAGTTAATTCCAATCGGCCGCCCCGTCTGTATCGTCCGAACTTCGTGTAGTCTAGGTTTCACAAAGGGTTACAGACGGTGCCTGCGGATGCGTAGGTAATGTAGTAAGTTAGGGCGATGAATATCATGCGAGGCACGGCTGCGTCGTGCGCCGGCCTCAGAGGGTAGCGAATTGAACGACATGGCAAAGAATCTGATCCTGTGGTTGATCATCGCGGCTGTCCTGGTGACAGTGATGAACAACTTCTCCAGCCCTAACGAGCCGCAGACCCTCAACTACTCCGACTTCATCCAGCAGGTTAAAGACGGGAAAGTCGAGCGTGTGACCGTCGACGGCTACATCATTACCGGCAAGCGTGCTGACGGCGACAACTTCAAGACCGTGCGCCCGGCCATTACCGACAATGGCCTGATCGGCGACCTGGTCGACAACCACGTCGTTGTCGAAGGCAAGCAGCCTGAGCAACAGAGCATCTGGACTCAGTTGCTGGTAGCCAGCTTCCCGATCCTGGTAATCATTGCGGTATTCATGTTCTTCATGCGCCAGATGCAAGGTGGCGCGGGCGGCAAAGGCGGGCCGATGAGTTTCGGCAAGAGCAAGGCGCGCCTGTTGTCCGAAGACCAGGTCAAGACCACCCTGGCTGACGTCGCAGGTTGCGACGAAGCCAAGGAAGAGGTCGGCGAACTGGTCGAGTTTCTGCGCGACCCGGGCAAGTTCCAGCGCCTCGGCGGCCGTATTCCGCGCGGTGTGCTGATGGTTGGCCCCCCGGGTACCGGTAAGACCCTGCTGGCCAAGGCCATCGCAGGTGAGGCGAAAGTGCCGTTCTTCACCATTTCCGGTTCGGACTTCGTTGAAATGTTCGTTGGTGTGGGTGCCAGCCGTGTGCGCGACATGTTCGAGCAGGCCAAGAAGCACGCGCCATGCATCATCTTCATCGACGAAATCGATGCCGTTGGTCGCCACCGTGGCGCCGGCATGGGCGGTGGTCACGACGAGCGTGAACAGACCCTCAACCAGTTGCTGGTAGAGATGGACGGCTTCGAGATGAACGATGGCATCATCGTCATCGCCGCCACCAACCGTCCAGACGTCCTCGACCCGGCGCTGCTGCGTCCTGGTCGTTTCGACCGCCAGGTGGTGGTCGGCCTGCCGGACATTCGCGGTCGTGAGCAGATTCTCAAGGTGCACATGCGCAAGGTGCCGGTTGGCGAGAACGTCAACCCGGCGGTCATTGCCCGTGGCACTCCAGGCTTCTCCGGTGCCGATCTGGCCAACCTGGTCAACGAAGCTTCGCTGTTTGCCGCCCGCTCCAACAAGCGCCTGGTCGAAATGAAAGAGTTCGAACTGGCCAAAGACAAGATCATGATGGGCGCAGAGCGCAAGTCTATGGTCATGTCCGAGAAGGAAAAACAGAACACCGCCTACCACGAAGCCGGTCACGCCATCGTGGGTCGCCTGGTGCCTGAGCATGACCCGGTCTACAAGGTCTCTATCATCCCGCGTGGTCGTGCCCTGGGTGTGACCATGTTCCTGCCTGAGGAAGACCGTTACAGCCTGTCCAAGCGTGCGCTGATCAGCCAGATCTGCTCGCTGTACGGCGGCCGTATCGCCGAAGAGATGACCTTGGGCTTCGATGGCGTCACCACCGGTGCCTCCAACGACATCATGCGTGCCAGCCAGATTGCCCGGAACATGGTCACCAAGTGGGGCCTTTCCGAGAAGCTTGGCCCGTTGATGTATGCCGAAGAAGAGGGTGAGGTGTTCCTCGGCCGTAGTGCCGGCAGCCAGCACGCCAGCGTGTCGGGCGAAACCGCCAAGCTGATCGACTCGGAAGTGCGCAGCATCATCGACCAGTGCTACGCCACTGCCAAGCAACTGCTGACTGACAACCGCGACAAGCTCGATGCCATGGCTGACGCGCTGATGAAGTACGAGACCATCGACGCCGAGCAGATCGACGATATCATGGCCGGCCGTACCCCTCGCGAACCGCGGGACTGGGATGGTGACTCGGCTTCAGGTACCCCTGCAGCCCAGGGTGATCGCCCAGAATCGCCGATTGGCGGCCCAGCGGCTCAACACTAAGGGCATCTATGAGTTCAGTGCAGTACCCAACCCGGTTGCCTTGCGGCAACCGGGTTCTTGATTTGTCGCGTACCCATGTCATGGGTATCCTCAATATCACCCCCGACTCCTTCTCCGATGGCGGGCGCTTCAGTCAGCGCGACGCAGCGCTGCGCCATGCCGAAGCGATGGTGGCCGCCGGCGCCACGCTGATCGACATCGGTGGCGAATCCACCCGCCCAGGTGCTCGTGCAGTGTCCGTGACCGAAGAAATCGAGCGCGTGGCGCCGATGGTCGAGGCGATAAGCAGCCGCCTGGATGTGGTCATTTCGGTCGATACGTCCACGCCTGCGGTGATCCGTGAGTCTGCGCGGCTGGGGGCTGGCCTGATCAACGACGTTCGCGCCCTGGAGCGCGATGGTGCCCTGGACGCCGCGGCTGATACCGGTCTGCCGGTCTGCCTGATGCACATGCGTGGCGAGCCGGGCAACATGCAGGACGACCCGCATTACGATGATGTGACGGCTGACGTAACGCGATATCTTGAGCAACGGATGGCCGCCTGCGCATCGGCGGGCATCGATGCAAGCAGAATCATTCTTGACCCAGGCTTCGGTTTTGCCAAAACGCTGGCGCACAACCTGAGCCTGTTCAAGCACATGGAAGCGCTCTATCGCCTTGGGCGCCCACTGTTGGTGGGCGTTTCACGAAAGAGCATGATCGGCCTGACGCTGGATCGTCCGGTCGGCGAGCGTTTGTACGGCAGCTTGGCGCTGGCAGCGTTGGCCATGACCAAGGGGGCGAGCATCCTTCGCGTCCATGATGTGGCCGAAACTGTCGATGTAGTACGCATGATCGCTGCGGTACAAAACGCCGAATAAGAACATTGGAGTCGCTATGAGCAGAAAATACTTTGGTACCGACGGCATTCGTGGCCGCGTCGGCGAATTCCCGATTACGCCGGACTTCATGCTGAAGCTCGGTTGGGCGGCCGGCATGGCCTTCCGCAAGCAAGGCCATTGCCGTGTGCTGGTGGGCAAGGACACGCGTATTTCCGGTTACATGTTCGAATCTGCACTCGAAGCCGGGCTTTCCGCGGCCGGTGCCGATGTGATGCTGCTCGGGCCGATGCCGACCCCGGCCATCGCCTACCTGACGCGCACGTTCCACGCCGAAGCCGGCATTGTCATCAGCGCTTCGCACAATCCGCACGATGACAACGGCATCAAGTTCTTCTCTGGCCAGGGCACCAAGCTGCCTGACGAAGTCGAGCTGATGATCGAAGAGCTGCTCGATCAGCCCATGACGGTGGTTGAGTCGGGCAAGCTGGGCAAGGTCTCGCGTATCAACGACGCGGCCGGCCGTTATATCGAGTTCTGCAAGAGCAGCGTGCCATCGAGCACACTCTTCGAAGGGCTCAAGCTGGTGGTCGATTGCGCCCACGGCGCCACGTACAAGGTCGCGCCGAGCGTGTTCCGCGAGCTGGGTGCCGACGTGACCATTCTGAATGCTCAGCCCGACGGGCTGAACATCAACGAAGGCTGCGGCTCGACCCACATCGAGTCACTGCAGGCTGCCGTCCTGGTCGGTCATGCGGACCTCGGTATTGCCTTTGATGGCGACGGTGACCGGGTGTTGATGGTCGATCACACCGGTGCCATCGTCGATGGTGACGAATTGCTGTTCATCATCGCGCGTGACCTGCATGACCGCGGCAAGCTGCAGGGCGGGGTAGTGGGTACGCTGATGAGCAACCTGGGCCTTGAGCTCGCGCTCAAGGAGCTGGACATTCCGTTCGTGCGGGCCAAGGTTGGCGACCGTTACGTCATGGCCGAGCTGCTCGAGCGCGAGTGGCTGGTCGGTGGCGAAAACTCCGGGCATGTCGTGTGCTGCAACCACACCACCACCGGTGATGCGATCATCGCCGCACTGCAGGTGCTGATGGCGCTCAAGCGTCGCGCAGAGACGCTGGCCCAGGCCCGTCAGGCCCTGCGCAAGTGCCCTCAGGTGCTGATCAACGTGCGCTATGGGGCAAGCAAGGTCGACCCTCTGGAGCACCCAGCGGTCAAGGAAGCCAGTGCCAAGGTTACCGAGGCAATGGCCGGTCGTGGTCGCGTGCTGCTGCGCAAATCCGGCACCGAGCCATTGGTGCGGGTCATGGTCGAAGGCGATGACGAAAGTCAGGTTCGCGCCCATGCCGAAGCGCTGGCGAAACTGGTCGGCGAAGTTTGTGTCTGAAGGCGCTTGCCAGCGCAGATCTGGTTGGGTAAGATCTGCGCCCACTTTGACCGACGAGGTAAAGCATGCGTCGCCCCATGGTAGCTGGTAACTGGAAGATGCACGGTACCCGCGCCAGCGTCGCTGAGCTGACCGAGGGCTTGAGCAATCTCGCCCTGCCGAGCGGAGTGGAAGTCGCGGTGTTTCCACCGGCCTTGTTCATCAATCAAGTGATTGATGGCCTGGCAGGTAAAGAAATAACTGTCGGCGCACAGAATTCTGCTGTACAACCCGAACAGGGTGCGCTGACCGGGGAAGTTTCCCCGGAGCAGCTGGCCGAAGTGGGCTGCAAGTTGGTGTTGGTCGGGCATTCGGAGCGTCGTCAGATCATTGGCGAAAGTGATGAAGTGCTTAACCGCAAGTTTGCAGCCGCACAGGCCAAAGGTTTGAAGCCAGTGCTTTGCATAGGGGAAACCCTTGAAGAGCGCGAGGCGGGCAAGACACTCGAAGTTGTCGGGCGTCAACTAAGCAGTATCATCGAAGCGTTCGGTGTTAAGGCTTTTGCCAATGCAGTAATTGCTTATGAGCCTGTATGGGCCATCGGCACTGGCCTAACGGCCACGCCACAACAGGCTCAGGATGTGCACGCAGCCATCCGCGGTCAGTTGGCGGCAGAAGATGCTGAAGTGGCTGCGAAGGTGCAGCTGCTCTACGGCGGCAGCGTGAAGGCGGCCAATGCGGCCGAACTGTTCGGCATGCCGGATATCGATGGGGGGCTCATTGGTGGAGCGTCCCTGAACGCAGACGAATTCGGTGCAATTTGTCGCGCCGCAGGAAACTGAACAAATGCTGGAAACAGTCATCGTTGTTTTTCATCTGTTGGCAGCTCTGTCGCTAGTAGTGCTGGTTCTGTTGCAACAGGGTAAGGGTGCGGAAGCAGGTGCATCTTTCGGCGCAGGTGCTTCAAATACTGTGTTCGGAAGCCAGGGTTCTGCAACCTTCCTAAGTAAATTCACTGCAATACTCGCTGCCACTTTCTTTTTGACAGCACTTGGGTTAGGATACTTCGCCAAGGAACAAGCTCACAAGCTGACCCAGGCGGGCCTTCCAGATCCAGCAGTGTTGGAAGTGAAAGAGCAGAAGCCGGCAGTAAATGATGATGTACCGGTGCTCCAACAGCAGAAGAGCGAAACCACTCCTACAACGGGTGATGTACCTCCTCCGGCTCAAGAGCAGAAGTAACGGGTTTCAAGATGTAGTATTGCCGAGGTGGTGGAATTGGTAGACACGCAACCTTGAGGTGGTTGTGCCCATAGGGTGTAGGGGTTCGAGTCCCCTTCTCGGTACCAATTGAAGCAAGAGAGCCCGCTTTGAGCGGGCTTTCTTGTAGGTGGAGGTTGGATTGACCCAGTACAGGGTTCGGTCTTATACTTTCGCCCCAGCTTTGTCGCGGGGTGGAGCAGCTTGGTAGCTCGTCGGGCTCATAACCCGAAGGTCGTTGGTTCAAATCCAGCCCCCGCAACCAGCTTCAGCGGAGCCCCTTTTCAGGGGCTTTTTGCTAGCCGAACAGTTTTTTCGGCGTCGTTGTCCAACGGCGCTTTCAGGGATGGGCGCTTCGCCCATTTTTTATTTGCACAGCATGCACGAGGGGGTTCAGGTGTCGAGCAAGCTAGAACAGTTGCAGGCCTTGTTGGCCCCGGTGGTTACGGGGCTGGGCTTTGAATGCTGGGGGATCGAGTTCGTCTCCCAGGGCAAGCATTCGGTACTACGCGTCTATATCGACAAAGAAGGCGGGATTCTGGTGGACGACTGCGCAATCGTCAGCCGCCAGATCAGCGGTGTTCTCGATGTAGAAGATCCGATCAGCTCTGAATACACCCTTGAGGTGTCCTCTCCAGGCATGGAACGCCCACTGTTCACGCTTGAACAGTTTGCCTCGCATGCCGGCGAACAAGTGAAGATCAAGCTGCGCTCACCCTTCGAGGGTCGTCGTAACTTCCAGGGCCTTCTCCGCGGTGTGGAGGAGCAGGATGTGGTGGTCCAGGTGGACGACCAGGAGTTCCTGTTGCCGATCGACTCGATCGACAAGGCCAATATTATTCCCAGTTTTGACTGAGACGTGCCGGGCCCGGCGGACTATCCGGGCCTAATGGCTTGCGCAAGGCGAGGCGTACGATGAGCAAAGAAGTACTGCTGGTTGTTGAATCGGTATCCAACGAAAAAGGTGTACCGCCCGGCGTCATTTTCGAAGCGCTGGAAGTGGCCCTGGCCACTGCAACCAAAAAACGTTTTGAGGACGAAGTCGACCTGCGTGTGGAAATCAACCGCCACACCGGTAGCTACGAGACCTTCCGTCGCTGGACCGTGGTCGATGAAGCCGATCTTGATGATCCGGCGATCGAGACCTGGTTGAGCAAGATTCACGAGACCCACCCTGAAGCCAAGGTCGGTGACGTGATCGAGGAGAAGATCGAGTCTATCGAGTTCGGTCGTATCGCCGCCCAGACCGCCAAGCAGGTCATCGTGCAGAAGGTCCGTGAGGCCGAGCGCGCCCAGGTGGTCGATGCCTACCGCGAACGCGTGGGTGAGATCATCTCCGGTACCGTCAAAAAAGTTACCCGCGACAACGTCATCGTTGACCTGGGCAACAACGCCGAGGCCTTGCTGGCTCGCGAAGACATCATTCCCCGCGAGACTTTCCGGGTTGGCGTGCGCCTGCGTGCACTGCTCAAGGAAATCCGCACTGAAAACCGTGGTCCTCAGCTGATCCTGTCGCGCACTGCGCCACAGATGCTGATCGAGCTTTTCCGCATTGAAGTGCCGGAAATTGCCGAGGGCCTCATTGAAGTCATGGCTGCCTCCCGTGATCCGGGTTCGCGAGCCAAGATCGCCGTCCGCTCCAAGGACAAGCGTATCGACCCGCAAGGTGCCTGTATCGGCATGCGCGGTTCGCGCGTCCAGGCCGTATCCGGAGAGTTGGGTGGTGAGCGTGTGGATATCGTCCTCTGGGACGATAACCCGGCGCAGTTCGTCATCAACGCCATGTCGCCGGCTGAAGTCGCGGCGATTATCGTTGACGAGGATGCCCATGCCATGGACATCGCCGTCGCCGAAGACAACCTTGCCCAGGCCATTGGCCGTGGCGGTCAGAACGTTCGTTTGGCCAGTCAGTTGACCGGCTGGACCTTGAACGTGATGACCGAAAAGGACATCCAGGCCAAGCAGCAAGCAGAAACCGGTGACATCCTGCGCAATTTCATCGATGAACTGGAAGTCGACGAGGAGCTGGCCCAAGTGCTGGTCGACGAAGGCTTTACCAGCCTCGAAGAAATTGCCTACGTACCGTTGGAAGAAATGCTCAACATCGATGGCTTTGACGAAGATATCGTCAATGAGCTCCGCGCTCGAGCCAAGGACCGTTTGTTGACCAAGGCCATCGCTACCGAAGAAAAACTGGCAGACGCCCATCCGGCCGAAGACCTGCTCTCCCTTGAGGGCATGGACAAGGACCTGGCGGCGGAACTGGCGGTGCGCGGCGTGGTTAACCGCGAAGACCTGGCCGAGCAGTCGATCGACGATCTGCTCGACATCGACGGCATCGACGAAGAGCGTGCCGGCAAGTTGATCATGGCCGCCCGAGCCCACTGGTTCGAGTAATTAGGCGCGGCCTGAGGAGAGAAGTGCATGACGCAAGTCACGGTGAAAGAACTGGCCCAAGAGGTCGAGGCACCGGTAGAGCGCCTGCTGCAGCAGATGCGTGAGGCAGGTCTGCCGCACACCGACGCCGGTCAGGTAGTGACCGACAATGAGAAGCAGACTCTGCTGACTCATTTGAAAAGCAGCCACAAGAGCAAGGCGGAAGAGCCGCGCAAGATTACCTTGCAGCGCAAAACCACCAGCACCCTGCGTGTCGCCGGTAGCAAGAGCATTAGCGTAGAAGTACGCAAGAAGAAAGTTTTCGTTCAGCGCAGCCCGGAAGAGATCCAGGCTGAGCAGAAGCGCGAGCAAGATGAGCGCCGTGCGGCGGAAAACGCTGCGCGTGACAAGGTTGACGCCGACGTTCGCCAGCGCAACGAAGAGCAGGCCCGTCGTCAGTCCGCTGATGCCGCCCCTGCAGCCCCAGCTGCCAAGCCGGCTGCCGCGCCTGCCGCTGCCGCCGCAGCTGCCCCTGCACCGGTAGTCGCTGACGCGCCGGCATCGGAAGATGCCGCTGCACGTGCCGCCGAGCGCAAGAAAGACGAGACCCGTCGCAACGAAAGCCGCACTCGCGATGACGATCGTCGTCGTGGCGAAGCGCCTCGCGTGTCGATCAAGGTCAAGGTCAAGGAGAAGGAAAAAGCGCCGACTCCACGTGCTGCTCCGCGTACTACCGAAGAAGAGAGCGATGGCGGTCGTCGCGGTGGTCGTGGCAAGGGCAAGCTGAAGAAGCGTAATGCTCATGGCTTCCAGAGCCCGACTGGCCCCGTCATCCGTGACGTGACCATCGGCGAGACGATTACCGTCTCTGAACTGGCCAACCAGATGTCCGTCAAGGGCGCTGAAGTGGTCAAGTTCATGTTCAAGATGGGTACTCCGGTCACCATCAACCAGGTGCTCGACCAGGAAACCGCTCAGCTGATCGCAGAAGAGCTGGGCCACAAGGTCAAGCTGGTCAGCGATACTGCGCTGGAAGACTCCCTGGCCGAATCGCTGAAGTTCGAAGGTGAAGCCACGTCGCGTGCCCCGGTCGTTACCGTCATGGGCCACGTTGACCACGGTAAGACCTCGCTGCTCGACTACATCCGTCGTGCCAAGGTTGCTGCTGGCGAAGCCGGCGGTATCACCCAGCACATCGGCGCCTACCACGTGGAAACCGACCGCGGCATGGTCACCTTCCTCGATACCCCGGGCCACGCTGCGTTCACTCAAATGCGCGCTCGTGGTGCCAAGGCGACCGACATCGTCATCCTGGTGGTGGCGGCGGACGACGGCGTGATGCCGCAAACCCGTGAAGCCGTTCAGCATGCCAAGGCTGCTGGCGTCCCACTGGTTGTCGCAGTGAACAAGATCGACAAGCCAGGTGCGGACCTCGATCGTATCCGCAACGAGCTGTCCGTCGAAGGCGTTACCTCCGAGGACTGGGGTGGTGACACGCCGTTCGTCAAGGTTTCGGCGAAGATGGGTACCGGTGTTGACGAACTGCTCGAAGCCGTTCTGCTGCAGGCCGAGATCCTCGAACTGACCGCTACTCCGACCGCTCCTGGTCGTGGTGTCGTCGTCGAATCGCGCCTGGACAAGGGCCGTGGCCCAGTGGCCACCATCCTGGTTCAGGACGGTACCCTGCGTCAGGGCGACATGGTGCTGTGCGGTTCCAACTATGGCCGCGTACGTGCCATGCTCGACGAGAACGGCAAGCCTGTGAAGGAAGCTGGCCCGTCGATCCCGGTCGAGATCCTCGGCCTGGACGGTACCCCGGAAGCCGGTGACGAGCTGTCCGTGGTGGCTGACGAGAAGAAAGCCCGTGAAGTTGCCCTGTTCCGTCAAGGCAAGTACCGCGAGGTCAAGCTGGCCCGTGCTCACGCCGGCAAGCTGGAAAACATCTTCGAGACCATGGGTCAGGAAGAGAAGAAGACCCTCAACATCGTCCTCAAGACCGATGTGCGTGGTTCCCTGGAAGCGTTGAACGGCTCGCTCGGCGGCCTGGGCAACGACGAAGTACAGGTTCGCGTGATCGGTGGTGGCGTTGGTGGTATCACCGAGAGCGACGCCAACCTGGCGCTGGCGTCCAACGCGGTGCTGTTCGGCTTCAACGTGCGTGCCGATGCCGGTGCGCGCAAGATCGTCGAGCAGGAAGGTCTGGATATGCGTTACTACAACGTGATCTACGACATCATCGAAGACGTCAAGAAAGCCCTGACCGGCATGCTCGGCAGCGATGTTCGCGAGAACATCCTGGGTGTCGCCGAAGTGCGTGATGTGTTCCGTTCGCCGAAGTTCGGCGCCGTCGCTGGCTGTATGGTCATCGAAGGTACCGTGTACCGCAACCGTCCGATCCGCGTACTGCGCGAGGACGTTGTGATCTTCGAAGGCGAGCTGGAATCGCTGCGTCGCTTCAAGGACGACGCTGCCGAAGTACGTTCGGGCATGGAGTGCGGTATTGGCGTCAAGAGCTACAACGACGTCAAGGTCGGCGACAAGATCGAAGTCTTCGAGAAAGTCCAGGTGGCTCGTACCCTCTAAGGGCGAGCTTGCCGCAAGCCCCCGCTACAGGGCGGTTGGCGGCGCCTTTATAGGTAGCGCCCGGTCAGGCATCAGCCTGACCGGGCGTTTGCCGCTTTAAGTTACAGGTAGCAAGAATGGCCAAAGAATATAGCCGTACCCAACGTATCGGTGATCAGATGCAGCGCGAGCTGGCCGAACTGATCCGCCGCGAAGTTAAAGATCCACGTGTCGGTCTGGTGACCATCACTGCCGTGGATGTCAGCCGTGACGTGGGCCATGCCAAGGTGTTCATCACCGTCATGGGCGAGGAAACGCCGGATGCCGTGCAGCAGTCGCTCAAGGCGCTGAACAGCGCCGCCAGCTTCCTGCGCCTGCACCTGGGCCGCTCGATGCAACTGCGCAGCGTGCCCCAGCTGCATTTCCACTTCGATGAAAGCGTCAGCCGCGGTGTACACCTGTCGGCGCTGATCGAGCGTGCAGTGGCCGAAGACCGCCTGCACAAGGATACCGACGAGCTGGACACCAAGGAGTAAGCGGTGGCCCAGGTCAAACGTATCCGCCGCAATGTCAGCGGCATCATCCTGCTCGACAAGCCGCTGGGCTTTACCTCCAACGCGGCACTGCAGAAAGTCCGCTGGTTGCTGAACGCGGAGAAGGCTGGCCACACCGGCAGCCTCGACCCGCTGGCAACCGGCGTTCTGCCGTTGTGCTTCGGTGAAGCGACCAAGTTTTCGCAGTACCTGCTCGATTCCGACAAGGGCTACGAAACCGTCATGCAGCTGGGGCAGACTACCAATACTGCCGATGCTGAAGGCGAGGTCCTGCAGACCCGTGAGGTGACCGTTGGTCGTGCCGACATCGAGGCCCTGCTGCCACGTTTTCGCGGCCCGATCAGCCAGATACCGCCGATGTACTCGGCGCTCAAGCGTGACGGCCAGCCGCTGTACAAGCTGGCACGTGCTGGAGAGGTAGTGGAGCGCGAGGCGCGTTCTGTTACTATTAACCGCTTGGAGTTGCTCGAGAGCGAAGGCACCCGTGCACGGCTGAGTGTAGGATGCAGCAAAGGCACCTATATCCGCACCCTGGTGGAGGATATCGGCGAAGCCCTTGGCTGTGGCGCCTATGTCGCCGAGCTGCGCAGGACCCAGGCCGGGCCCTTCGAGCTGGCACAGACGGTGACCCTCGAAGAACTCGAACAGGTCCATGCCGAAGGCGGCAACGAAGCACTCGATCGCTTCCTGATGCCTTCCGACAGCGGCCTGCTGGACTGGCCCCTGGTGTGCCTGTCCGAACACAGTGCGTTCTACTGGCTGCATGGGCAGGCGGTACGCGCGCCGGACGCGCCGCAGTTTGGCATGGTCCGGGTACAAGATCACAATGCTCGCTTCATCGGTATCGGTGAAGTGAGTGAAGACGGGCGCATTGCGCCACGTCGGCTGATTCGGTCGGAATGACCGAAACCGCAGGGTAAGGCTTCAGCCGAGCCCTACGGAATCAAGGGTGGCTGTCAGTAGGCACGGTCACACCTTTCTTATTAATACAGGGATTTGTCCCTGGCCTATTGGACCCCGCTCGCGGGATCCGTTATCAGGAGTTGCCACATGGCCCTCAGCGTTGAAGAAAAAGCTCAAATCGTTACCGACTACCAGCAAGCTGCTGGCGACACTGGTAGCCCGGAAGTTCAGGTTGCTCTGCTGACCGCGAACATCAACAAGCTGCAAGGCCACTTCAAGGCCAACGGTAAAGACCACCACTCGCGTCGTGGCCTGATCCGTATGGTTAACCAGCGTCGTAAGCTGCTGGACTACCTGAAGGGCAAAGACACCACGCGTTACAGCGCCCTGATCGGTCGCCTGGGCCTGCGTCGCTAATAGCGGCCTGGCCAGTGGTGTGCATGGCGTGTCTCATGCATTGGCAACGCTGCCTGGCAGCGTTGTCTTTGGGCACGCCATGCGTATCTCCGAGGTTGGCAGCCTGGTTAAGATGAGCGGTTTTCCGCGCTTCTGCCAGGCTCCCAGCCTCGTGTTGTATCTGGACGGTCAATGGGGCCGATTCCCCGTTCTGCCCAAGAATTCGCAAGAAACCAGTTCCCCCCAGAGCCACTGAAAAGGTAGGAAACCGTGAACCCGGTAATCAAGACATTCCAGTTCGGTCAATCGACCGTTACTCTCGAAACGGGCCGTATTGCCCGTCAGGCAACCGGCGCAGTGCTGGTTACCGTCGACAACGACGTCACTGTGCTGGTGACCGTTGTTGGTGCCAAACAGGCCGATCCAGGCAAGGGTTTCTTCCCACTGTCGGTCCACTACCAGGAAAAGACCTACGCCGCCGGCAAGATCCCGGGTGGCTTCTTCAAGCGTGAAGGCCGTCCTTCCGAGAAAGAGACCCTGACCTCGCGCCTGATCGACCGTCCGATCCGTCCGCTGTTCCCTGAAGGCTTCATGAACGAAGTCCAGGTCGTCTGCACCGTGGTTTCCACCAGCAAGAAGACCGATCCGGACATCGCTGCGATGATCGGTACCTCGGCTGCCCTGGCTATCTCCGGCATTCCGTTCGAAGGCCCGATTGGCGCCGCCCGCGTTGCCTTCCACGAAAGCACCGGCTACCTGCTGAACCCGACTTACGAGCAACTGGCTGCCTCCAGCCTGGACATGGTCGTTGCCGGTACCTCCGACGCCGTGCTGATGGTTGAATCGGAAGCCCAAGAGCTGACCGAAGACCAGATGCTGGGCGCCGTGCTGTTCGCCCACGACGAATTCCAGGCTGTTATCCAGGCTGTCAAAGAGCTGGCCGCCGAAGCTGCCAAGCCGACCTGGGACTGGAAACCAGCCGTTGCCAACACCGAACTGTTCAACGCCATCCGCGCCGAATTCGGCGAAGGCGTTTCGCAGGGCTACACCATCACCGTCAAGGCCGACCGCTACGCGCGCCTGGGCGAGCTGCGCGATCAGGCGATCGCCAAGTTCTCCGGTGAAGAAGGCCAGCCATCGGCCTCCGAAGTCAAAGAAATCTTCGGCGAAATCGAATACCGCACCGTTCGCGAAAACATCGTCAACGGCAAGCCGCGTATCGACGGTCGTGACACCAAGACCGTTCGCCCGCTGAACATCGAAGTCGGCGTTCTGCCGAAGACTCACGGTTCGGCGCTGTTCACCCGTGGCGAAACCCAGGCCCTGGTCGTTGCGACCCTGGGTACTGCCCGTGACGCTCAGCTGCTGGACACCCTCGAAGGCGAGAAGAAAGACCCCTTCATGCTGCACTACAACTTCCCGCCGTTCTCGGTGGGCGAGTGTGGCCGCATGGGCGGTGCTGGCCGTCGTGAAATCGGCCACGGCCGTCTGGCCCGCCGTTCGGTACAGGCCATGCTGCCTGCCGCCGACGTGTTCCCGTACACCATCCGTGTGGTATCGGAAATCACCGAGTCCAACGGTTCCAGCTCTATGGCTTCGGTCTGCGGTGCTTCCCTGGCGCTGATGGACGCTGGTGTGCCGATGAAGGCACCGGTTGCCGGTATCGCCATGGGCCTGGTCAAGGAAGGCGAGAAGTTCGCAGTCCTGACCGACATCCTGGGTGACGAAGACCACCTGGGCGACATGGACTTCAAGGTTGCCGGTACCGCCAAAGGTGTTACTGCACTGCAGATGGACATCAAGATCAACGGCATCACCGAAGAGATCATGGAGATCGCCCTGGGCCAAGCCCTGGAAGCGCGCCTGAACATCCTCGGCCAGATGAACCAGATCATCGGTCAATCGCGTACCGAGCTGTCGGCCAACGCCCCGACCATGATCGCGATGAAGATCGACACCGACAAGATCCGTGACGTCATCGGCAAAGGCGGCGCCACCATCCGCGCCATCTGCGAAGAGACCAAGGCTTCGATCGACATCGAAGACGACGGCTCGATCAAGATCTTCGGCGAAACCAAGGAAGCGGCTGAAGCAGCTCGTCAGCGCATCCTGGGCATCACCGCTGAGGCCGAGATCGGCAAGATCTATGTCGGCAAGGTCGAGCGCATCGTTGATTTCGGTGCCTTCGTCAACATCCTGCCTGGCAAGGATGGCCTGGTGCACATCTCCATGCTGAGCGATGCTCGCGTCGAGAAAGTCACCGACATCCTGAAAGAAGGCCAGGAAGTTGAAGTACTGGTACTGGACGTGGACAACCGCGGCCGTATCAAGCTGTCGATCAAAGACGTAGCTGCGGCTAAGGCCTCCGGCGTCTAAGCGACTGACACGCAAAAGAAAAAGAGCCCTTCGGGGCTCTTTTTTTTGCCTGTAAGGAACCTTTTGCACAGTTGCATCTTGCACGCAGGTTTACCCCGCAGGTTGCAAATTGCACGATCCATCTATTGATGCGTAAAGTCTAAGTGGTTGATTTATAAGAAATAAATATAATCTGAAAAGCTGGCACAGCACATGCACCTACCTTCATACCTGCAGCCAGGAATAACGGCGCAGACCTTTCGAAAAACAGGAGTGACTCACATGAAGAAGTTCGCCATTGCTGCCGCTACTGCTACCGCTCTGACCCTGACCATGGCTAACGCGGCATTCGCCCAACAGTCCACCCAGGCCCCGATGACGCTGGCGGCCGGTGAGGTGACCAAAACCAAGGAAGCGGCCTCCGATACCTGGATCACCACCAAGGTGAAGGCTGACCTGATGACCGAGAAAGGTGTGCCTGGCAGTGATATCAAGGTTGAAACCAACAAGGGTGTCGTATCGCTGTCTTCCGATGTGGCAGTGACCGATTCGCAGAAAGAGATGGCCGTGGCCATCGCCAAGAAGATCAAAGGCGTTCAGGCCGTGTCGGCCGACGGCCTGAAGTCGGAATAAGGGACGTCCCGTCGGCCAAAAGGACTTGGCCACCAACACAAAAAGTCCCGGCAACCTGCCGGGGCTTTTCGTTGGCAGCTTCAAAAGCCCGGGTTGCGGGCGACTACATCGCTCTCGAAGCAGTCCTGCTCGGCGATCAAGGGTTCAACTAGCGGGCGGCTGTCGCGAAAGTGTGCCGTCTGGGTGTGTGCTTCATAGGCGGCGTCGTCCTGGTAGATCTCGTAGAGGTAGATGACCTCGGGTTCGAGGCGGTCTTGGCAGACGTCGAACACCAGGCAACCGGGTTCGTTGGCGACTGACGCGGCGGCATTGACCTTGATGGCAGCCAGAAAAGCCTCGGCGCAGCCGGGCTTCACACGCGTCTTTATGAACAGGCTATACACATAGAGCTCCTTTTGTTTTACATTCAGGTGAGAATTGTATACAAAAAAGGAGTCGTGCCAATGTCTGAAATACCTGCCCGCCCTGGTCGCTTGAACGGCTTGCGTCACATTGCCTTGCTGGTACCCAATCTTGAGGAGTGCGAGCGTTTTTACGTCGATGTACTTGGCATGGAGGTGCTGAACCGGGCCAACGAAGACCTGGTCTACCTGACCTGCGGTAACGACAACCTGTCGCTGGGGCGCGGTGCGGGGGCGGCCAATGGCTTGCAGACGCTCGATCATTACGGCTTCATCGTCGACAGCGTGGAAGAGCTGGAAGCCTGGTACCAGTACTTCAAGGCACACGGTGTGACCTTACTGGACCGCCCGTTCAACCATGGTGACGGGGCGCGCAGCTTCCACCTGCTGGACCCGGCGGGGAATAAGGTACAGCCGCTGTATCACCCGGCGGTGTCGGGGCAGCGGTTGGTCTGAGCGTTGTGTTGGGTTATTCGCGGGCAAGCCCGCTCCCACACGGATCTGTGGGAGCGGGCTTGCCCGCGAAAAGGCCAGGCCTGCTAGCAGCGATTACTCGGCATCCAGGTGCATCGGCGTAATCACCCGGCCATCGCTTTCGGCCTTGCCCAGGGTGGTGTCGATGAAGTACACCCGGTCGTCTTCCAGCTTGCCCTTGTCTACCAAATAGTCCTTGATGCTGCTGGCCCGCTCCTGGCCGAGGGTACGCAGCAACGGTGCGCTCTCGGCCCAGGACTTGATCACCGCTTCGCGCAATTTGGTGGTGCGCTCGTCGCGCCCCAGTTGCTCCCACTCGGCCGGGGGCTGCTGCTTGAGGCGATTGCGGTAAATGCCTTCGAGCATCGCGGGCTTGTCGCTGTCATCGACCACCAGCATCGAGGCATTGGCAGGTACCTTGTCGCCGCGGCGCTGCAGGATCTTGTACCAGGTAGCCTGGTACTCGCGGTCCAGACGCTGCTGGGCGATCAAGGGGCCGTCGCTGCTCTGCGCGCTGGTACCTTCGATTTCCAGGCGCAGTTCCGGGCGCTCCTTGAGTGCCGAGGCCAGCTTGTCCAGGGACGACTGGGCGTCACCACTGAGCTCACTTGAGCCTGGGGCAAACGCCACATTGCCAAGGTCCTCGGAACCCCCGCCAGCAATCAGCCCGCCGATGAACTTGAACGGCGCCTGGGCCGCGCGCAGCACCAGGTTGCGCAGGGTTTGCCAGACGATCGGCATGACGCTGAACTGCGGGTTGTTGAGGTCGCCGGACACCGGCAACTCGATCGAAATCTTGCCCTCGGTATCCTTGAGCAGTGCGACTGCCAGGCGGATCGGCAGGTCCACTGCGTCCGGGCTGTCGACCTTCTCGCCCAACTGCAATTGCTCGACCACCACCTTGTTCTCGGCCTTGAGCTGGCCGTTGGTGATCAGGTAGTGCAGGTCGAGGTTGAGCCGGCCCTTGCGGATACGGAAGCCCGCGAACTTGCCGGAGTAGGGCGTCAGCGTGGTCAGCTCGACCCGCTTGAAGCTGGTGGCGATATCCAGGCTGGCCAGTGGGTTGAACGGGTTGAGCGCACCCTTGATGGTGACCGGCGCATAACGGTCGACCTTGCCCTTGATGTCCACCTTGGCGGGCGTTGGCTTGCGGTTGTCGAGGGTGCCGATCTGGCCGTTGAGCTGTTGCACGGCCGTGGCGAAGTTGGGGGTGAGGGAGAGGTCGGCGAAGTTGGCCGAGCCGTCGTTGATGTCGATCTGGCCAATGTGTATGGCCAACGGCTTGTCGTTGCTGGCCGGTTTCGCGGACTTCGATGCCGGTGCATCGGCCGGCTGCGGAATCAGCAGGTCGTTGACGTTGGTGGTGCGGTCTTCGTTGATGATGAAGCGGGCATAAGGCTGCAGCAGGGTCACCTTGTCGATCGACAGGGCATCACCGTGCACATAGGACAGGCCATCGACGTTCACTTGCTGCCATTTCACGAAGTCGCGGCTCTTGATCGTGTCGAGCGTATGCAGCTGGTTGACCTGGGCCTTGCCGGTTACGTTGAAGGCCAGCGGCTCGGTGCTTTTCAGGTCGACCTTGAGGTCGCTGGCGAGCATGCCGCTGCGCAGCTCCAGCAGAATGAACGGGCTGATGTAGGCCTGGGCCACACGCAGGTCGATGTCGCGCGTGCTGACATCCAGTTTGGCCCAGATTGGCGCCAGGTTGACCTGGCCTGCAGCCTGCAGCTTGCCTTGCTTGCCCACACCGGTATCGAGTTTGAGCGTGAAGGGCGACTGGTTGAGGCTGTCGAAGCCTTGCAGGTCGACATTGAGCGGGCCGACATCCAGGGCCACGGGTTCCTTCTTGCTGCGGTCTGCCAGGTGCACAGTGTAGTTGCGCAGTTGGACGTCCTTGAGCAGCACTTGCCAGGGCTTGCCTGGCGAGTTGGTGGCTTGCGTTTCAGGCTTAGGTTCGGCGGCGGCCGGTTCGGCCTTTTCTTTGGGCGTGGCCTTGGCCGGTTGGCTGGCGAACAGTTTTTGCCAGTCGAGCTGGCCGTCTTTTTCCAGCGCGGCCCAGGTTTCGAGCTTGTCGCTGCGAATCTTGCCGACGGTAACCAGTTGCTTGGCCAGGTCGATGGAGGTTTCGCTGACTTCCAGGCTAGCCAGACGCACCAGTTTCCGGCCATCCGGTGCCTTGATGGCGAACGGCGCTACCTTTACCGAGGTGTTGTCCAGCCGCAGCTCGGTCTGCTTGGACAGGTTGAAGGTGTAGCGGGTGTCGAGGCTGATGATGCCTTCTTCCAGCACCAGGGGCACGGCATCACGCACATACGGCCAGAACGCCTTCATCTTGCCGTCGGTGACCTTCAGTGTGCCTTCGGAGGCGATCGGCGACAGGCTGAGGGTACCGCTCCAGTCGATACGCCCTCCATTCGGGCCGTTGGCGACCAACGTCATGTCGGCATTGTCGTCCGGCAGGGTGCTGAGGTTTTTCAGCTCCAGGTTCATGTTGTCGTAGAGGAACTCAATCGGCTCGCTCGGGCGTTGATCCTGGAAGTGCAGGTAACCTTCCTTGAGCTTGATGCTGGCGATGCGAAGCGGGAACGGGTCGCTGGGCGGCTGGTCCGGCTTGGCTTCGCTGGGGGGCAGCTTGAACAATTGGGTCAGGTTGAGCGTACCGTCCTTGGCGAACAGCACTTCGTTACGCGGTTTGTCGAGCTCTACCGCGGTCAGGTGCAGGGCACCGCTCCACAGGCTGTCGAGCGACAGGTTGGCGTACAGCCTTTCGAAACCGACCTGTTCCTTGCCGGGGTCGCCGATCTGCAGGCCCCACAGCGTCAGTTCGAGGCTGAAGGGGTTCAGTTCGATACGCTGCAGGTGCGCAGGCACGCTGGCATATTGCGCCAACTGCTGGTTGGCAATGCGCAGTGCAACACCGGGGAGAATGAGAAAGCCAAGGAGGCTATACAGGGCTACGAGGGCCAGCATGGCGCCGAGGGCGCGAGTCAATCCTTTGTACATGTGTCGCTTCGTCTGTCTAAGCAGGAGAGCTTGGAGTATGGCACGTTAAATCAGTTCCGCTGAGGCGACCATTTAGCCTCATTCGATACCCATGCGGCGTTTTGCCCGATGCGCCGAGCCGTCGCGCATCGCCCAGCGCAGTACCGGCGCCGTGCGTTGCAGGCCGAGGCGGATCATGCGCCGCTGCAAAGGACCTTGTTGTAGGCCGAGCATGGCCTGGGCCCAATCGGGCAGCAGGTCGATGCCTGCGTTCAGCATGAGCTTGCCGACAGGTTGTGCCAGGCGGCTGGGCGCCGGGGCGGCGAGGAGGATGTCGACCACCTCATGGCTGCGGCTATCGCACTGCAGTTGCGGGCGCATGTGCCTGAGGTAGTCTTCGACCTGCTGGCAGGAGCGCGGTACATCTCGGGCGCCAAGGCGTTCGGCGATCAGGGCAATCTCGTTGTAGTAGGCATCCTGCTCGGCGCGGGGCAGGTGCGGGTTGCGGTAACGCAGGTGGGCGGCGAGAAAGCTGCTGACCTCGGCCACGTGGACCCAGGTCAACAAGCCTGGGTCACTGGCGGCATAGGGGCGGCCATCGGCAGTGGTGCCGGTGACCTGCAGGTGAATGGTACGGACCTTTTCAATCAGCCATTCGGCGTCGCGGGTCGAGCCAAAGGTGGTGCCGGAGATGAACTGGCTGGTGCGCCGCAAGCGGCCGAGCAGGTCCTGGCGAAAGTTCGAGTGGTCCCACACCCCGGCCAGGGCCAGGGGGTGCAGCAGTTGCAGCATGAGGGCACTGATGCCGCCCACCAGCATGCTCGGAAAATCGCCGTGCACCTGCCAACTGATGCTCTGCGGGCCAAACAGGCCTGGGTCGCCCTTGGGCGATTCCAGGTCGAGCTGGCCGAGGGCCAGCCCGGTGAGGCTCATGACCTGGGTTTCGATACGGCGGCGAAGGGCTTCCATGGCGACCTGTCGTTCAGGGCGGCCATGAACAGGGGCCGCCAGCTATTGGTTAAGGCGTTTGTCGATCAAACCCTGGACCACGCTCGGGTCGGCCAGGGTTGAGGTATCGCCGAGGTTTTCCAGCTCGTTGCAGGCGATTTTGCGCAGTATACGCCGCATGATCTTGCCGGAGCGGGTTTTGGGCAGTGCCGGAGCCCACTGAATCAGTTCCGGTTTGGCGAAGCTGCCGATTTCCTTACTGACCAGGGCCAGCAGTTCGGCCTTGAGCGCCTCGTTTGGCTCGACACCGTTCATGGGGGTGACAAAGGCATACACGCCCTGGCCCTTGAGGTCGTGGGGGTAGCCGACCACTGCCGCCTCGGCGACGCTGTCATGCAAGACCAGCGCGCTTTCCACCTCGGCAGTGCCGATGCGGTGGCCAGACACGTTGATCACGTCGTCGATGCGCCCGGTTATCCAGTAGTCGCCATCGGCATCACGGCGTGCGCCGTCACCGGTGAAGTAGTAGCCAGGCATGGGTTTGAAGTAGGTTTCGACCATGCGTTGATGGTCGCCATAGACGCTGCGGATCTGCCCCGGCCAACTGGCCTTGATGGCCAGCACGCCCGCGCCAGGGCCTTCGATGAGTTGGCCTTTTTCGTCCAGCAGCACCGGCTGTACACCGAACATGGGCTGGGTGGCGCAGCCTGGCTTGAGCCTCTGTGTGCTGGGCAAGGGTGTGAGCATGATGCCGCCGGTTTCGGTCTGCCACCAGGTATCGACGATCGGGCAGCGCTTCTGGCCGACTTCCTCGAAGTACCATTCCCACGCTTCCGGGTTGATCGGCTCGCCGACGCTGCCGAGCAGGCGCAGGCTCTTGCGCGTGGTGCTCTTGAGCGGCCCGGAGCCTTCACGCATCAATGCGCGCAACGCGGTGGGCGCCGTGTAGAAAATGTTCACCTGATGCTTGTCCACCACCTGCCAGAACCGCGAGGTGTCGGGGTAGTTGGGCACACCTTCGAACATCAGTGAAATGGCGCCATTGGCCAGCGGGCCATAGACGATGTAGCTGTGGCCGGTAACCCAGCCGACGTCGGCTGTGCACCAGAACACTTCGCCATCGCGGTAGTCGAAGACCACCTTGAAGGTCATCGTGGCCTGCAGCAGGTAGCCGCCAGTGGTGTGCAGCACGCCCTTGGGTTTACCGGTGCTGCCGGAGGTATAGAGGATGAACAGCGGGTCTTCGGCCTCCATCGGCTCAGGCGGGCAGTCGTCGCCTGCGTTTTGCGTGACCTCGTGATACCAGAGGTCACGGCCGTCGCTCCAGGCAACGTCACCCCCCGTACGCTGTACGACGAATACGCTGCTGACATTGGGGCAGTTGGTCAGCGCCTTGTCGACGTTCAGC
This sequence comes from Pseudomonas sp. E1MeOHC2, assembly GCF_058745025.1. Taxonomy (NCBI): domain Bacteria; kingdom Pseudomonadati; phylum Pseudomonadota; class Gammaproteobacteria; order Pseudomonadales; family Pseudomonadaceae; genus Pseudomonas; species Pseudomonas sp. E1MeOHC2. Next base: position 1,583,379 of record NZ_CP196675.1, on the reverse strand, counting down.
TTCAGTGGGATGCGCTTGCCGCCGCGGATGCCTTCATCAGCCGTGATCACGGTGCGGCAATCGGCATCGAGGATGCGATCACGCAGGGCATCGGGCGAGAAGCCGCCGAATACCACCGAGTGCACGGCGCCCAAGCGCGTGCAGGCGAGCATGGCGAAGGCCGCTTCGGGAATCATCGGCATGTAGATGCAGACTCGGTCGCCTTTCTTCACGCCGCGGACTTTCAGGGCATTGGCCAGGCGGCAGACCTGGCGGTGCAGCTCGCGGTAGGTGACGGCTTTGGCGTCTTTGGGGTCGTCACCCTCCCAGAGCAGGGCGGTCTGTTCGCCGCGCTGGGCCAGGTGGCGGTCGATGCAGTTGTAACTGACGTTCAGCTGACCACCGTCGAACCAACGGGCTTTGCCAGTTTTCAGGTCGCACTGCTGCACGCTCGACCAGGGTTTGATCCAGTCCAGGCGTTTGGCCTGCTCGGCCCAGAAGGTGTCGGGGTCTTCCACCGATTGGCGGTAAAGACGGCGGTAATCGTCGTCAGTGAGGGTGGCGGATTGGCTGACGGCCAGGGCATGGGGGTAGTTGCGGATATCGAACATGGCGGGTGGTCCTGCTCTTGTAAGGGGCGATGGACTGCAACGGCTATTCGATAGGACAGTGTAGCTGGGAGAGCTGTTCAACCTGTGCTGGCCTCTTCGCGGGCAAGCCCACTCCCACAGGGACCGCACAGTGCTTGATGGTTGTGCAGTATCTGTGGGAGCGGGCTTGCCCGCGAAGTGGCCGGCGAAGGTTTCAGATCAGCCGCGGTGACGGCCGCGGAAGTAGTTGATCAGGCCCTGGGTCGAGCCATCTTCGGCGCTGTCTTCCTGGCTGCCGACAAGGCGCTGGTAGACACCCTTGCCCAGCTCTTTGCCCAGCTCCACGCCCCATTGGTCGAAGGCGTTGATGCCCCAGATCACGCTCTGCACGAAGACCTTGTGCTCATACATCGCCACCAGTGCGCCCAAGCGGCGCGGGCTGATGCGCTCGACCACCAGGGTGTTGCTCGGGCGGTTGCCCGGGATCACCTTGTGCGGGGCCAGCTTCTCGATGTCGGCTTCGTTCAGGCCCTTGGCGCGCAGTTCGGTCTCGGCCTCGTCACGGGTCTTGCCGAGCATCAGCGCCTGGCTCTGCGACAGGCAGTTGGCGTACAGCCACTGATGGTGGTCGGCAACCGGGTTGAAGCTCACCACCGGCACGATGAAGTCGGCCGGAATCAGCTGGGTGCCCTGGTGCAGCAACTGGTGGTAGGCATGCTGGCCGTTACAGCCCACGCCACCCCAGATTACCGGGCCGGTGTCGGTCTGCACTGGCGTGCCGTCCTGCAGCACGCTCTTGCCGTTGGACTCCATGTCCAGCTGTTGCAGGTGCTTGGTGATGTTGCGCAGGTAGTGGTCATACGGCAGGATCGCGTGGCTGCGGGCGCCCCAGAAGTTGCCATACCAGACGCCCAGCAGGGCCAGTAGCACGGGCATGTTCTTGTCGAACGGCGCGGTCTGGAAGTGCTGATCCATGGTGTAGGCGCCAGACAGCAGCTCCTTGAAGTTGGCGGTGCCGATGGCCAGGGCGATCGGCAAGCCGATGGCCGACCACAGCGAATAGCGCCCGCCCACCCAGTCCCACATCGGGAAGATGTTCTCTTCACGGATACCGAAAGCCACGGCGGCGGCCTTGTTGCTGGAGACGGCGATGAAGTGGCGATACAGCTCCGCTTCCGAACCGCCCTGGGCCAGGTACCAGGTACGCGCGGCCATGGCGTTTTTCAGCGTTTCGAGGGTGTTGAACGACTTCGATGAGACGATGAACAGGGTGGTTTCGGCGCGCAGGTTGGCCGACAGTTCGTGGAACTCGCTGCCGTCGATGTTCGCCAGGTAATGGCAGCGTACACCGCGTTGCGCGTAGGGCAGCAGTGCTTCGGAGACCAGCTCCGGGCCGAGGAACGAGCCGCCGATGCCGATGTTGACCACGTCGGTGATCGGTTTTTCGCTGTAACCGCGCCACAGGCCGTCGTGGATGCGCCCGACCAGCTCGGTGATCTGGTTGAGCACCTTGTGCACTTCGGGCATCACGTTGACGCCGTTGACGCTGAGCTTGTCACCCACCGGGCGGCGCAGGGCAGTGTGCAACACCGGGCGGCCTTCGGAGGCGTTGATGATCTCGCCGCTGAACATCGACTTGATCGCCTCTTGCAGGCCGACTTCGTTGGCCAGGTTCACCAGCAGGTCCCGGCTTTGCTCGTTGATCAGGTTCTTCGAGTAGTCGAGGAACAGGCCGCAGCTGCTCAGGGAGAACTGGTCAAAGCGATGGGCGTCGGCGGCGAAGGCGTCACGCATGCTGAAGTCTTGCATGGCGTCGCGGTGTTGCTGGAGCGCCTGCCAGGCGGGCAGGGCCGTCACATCATGAGGAGTACGGTAATACGCCATTGCGGAAGGTTCCTTGGTGCGTTGTGAGGCCTTGGACATTGGCCTTGGCTGTCAGTTGCAGGCAGTCATTATAGGCAAAGGCGGCGCGGGGGGAATGGGCAGGCGTGACAGGATATGAAGGGGCATTTGCTGCCCCTTCCGGGCTGCATCACGCGGTCTTGTCTTCCACGTGCAGGTACAGGTTGTCGATCAACCGGGTGTTACCCAGGTAAGCCGCAGCAATCACCACCAGGTCCCGATCATCGATCATGGCCGGGCGCAGGTTCACGGCGTGGCGAATTTCCAGGTAGTCCGGACGAAAACCCGCGGCGCTCAGTTGCGCCTGGCCCTCGGCTACCAGTGCCGCAAAGTCTCGCTGGCCACGGCCAAGGGCCGCCCCGATGTGCTGCAGGGTGCGGTATAGCGCAGGCGCGGTAACACGTTGCTCGGGCGTGAGGTAGCCGTTGCGTGACGACAGCGCCAGGCCATCCTCGGCGCGCACGGTCGGCTCGCCGATGATCTGGATCGGCATGTTCAGGTCGCGCACCATGGCGCGGATCACCGCCAGCTGCTGGAAGTCTTTCTCGCCGAACACGGCCAGGTCTGGCTGGACCATGTTGAACAGCTTGCTGACCACCGTCGCCACGCCCTCGAAATGCCCTGGCCGGCTGGCGCCGCACAGGCCTTCGGAGAGTTGCGGCACGCTGACCCGGGTTTGCACGCTCATGCCGTCGGGGTACATCTCGTCGACAGTCGGGGCAAACAGCAAGTTGCAGCCGGCCTGGAGCAACCGTTCCTGGTCGGCGGCCAGGGTGCGCGGGTAGGTGGCGAGGTCTTCGTTGGCGCCGAACTGCAGCGGGTTGACGAAGATGCTGGCAACGACGAAGTCGGCCCGCTGGGCGGCCTTGGTCACGAGGGCGGCATGGCCGCTGTGCAGGTTGCCCATGGTCGGCACGAACGCGATACGCTTGCCTTCGCCGCGAGCGCGGCCAACGGCGGCGCGCAGTTCGCGGACGGTCTTGACTGTGTTCATGCGCTGAACCCGTGTTCGCTGGCGGGGAAGCTTGCGTCCTTGACCGCTGTGACGTAGGCGGCGAGGGCGCTTTCGATGTCCGGCTGGCCGGCCATGAAGTTCTTCACGAACTTCGGTACCCGGCCACTCAGCGACAGGCCGAGCATGTCGTGCAGTACCAGTACCTGGCCATCGGTGGCGCTGCCGGCGCCGATGCCGATCACCGGAATGCTCACGGCCTGGGTGATTTCCGCTGCCAGTTCGCTCGGCACGCATTCGAGCAGCAACATGGCCGCGCCGGCCTGCTCCAGGGCAATGGCATCGGCACGCATCTGCCGCGCCTGGGCTTCCTGACGGCCCTGCACCTTGTAACCGCCCAGCACATTGACGGTCTGTGGCGTCAGGCCCATGTGCGCGCACACCGGCACGCCACGCTCGGCCAGCAGGCGAATGGTCTCGGCCAGCCAGGCGGCGCCTTCGAGCTTGATCATGTGGGCGCCGGCCTGCATCAGCGTGGCGCAGTTGGCGAAGGCCTGCTCGGGGGTGGCGTGCGCCATGAACGGCAGGTCGGCCAGAATCAGCGCGCCATCGTTGCCACGCTTGACGCAGGCGGTGTGGTAGGCCATTTCCGCGGTGCTGACGGGCAGTGTGCTGTCGTGGCCCTGCAGGACCATCCCCAGCGAGTCGCCCACCAGCAACACTTCGACACCGGCCTGGCTGGCGACCTTGGCGAAGGTGGCGTCGTAGCAGGTCAGCATGGTGATTTTTTCACCCTTGGCCTTGAGGCCATGCAGGGTGGTCAGGGTTACTTCAGGCATGTAGGAAAATCCTCGTTCAGGCGCTGTTAAAACGACTGCATACAACGCGTGTAGTCATCTTCCGGAGCGGCACATCATCGCGCGTGATGTTCGGGCACAGGTTCGTCCGGGCCTAAATACGGGTATGCGGCACTTGGGTGCCACACGGGACGCCTATAGTCGTGAGCGAGGTGTGGGAAGTCAATCACCCTGTTACCGCATTGTTACGAACAGGGTGTTACTGGCGTTACCCTTGCCTGGAACGCCCGTATTACAGGCGCTCGAGGCCGACGAACGGGCAGGCGCTGAGCAGTTGCCCAAGGTCGCGGCCATCGGGCAGGCAGAAGCCGTCTGGCACCAGTTCGGCCAGTGGGTACAGCACGAAGGCGCGGGCGTGCATGTGGTAGTGCGGTACCTGCAGGCGCGGCACGTCGATCAGATGATCGCCGAACAGCAGGATATCCAGGTCGAGTGTGCGCGGGCCCCAACGCTCCTTGCGCACACGGCCCTGGTCATTTTCGATCGCCTGCAGGGCGTCGAGCAGGGCCAGCGGTTCGAGCGAGGTGTCGAGCGCCGCCACCGCGTTGGTGTAACGCGGTTGGCCAGGCAGCAGCGAGTCACTGGTGAACAGGCTCGAGGTGGCCACCAGGCGGGTGCCAACGGCCTGGTCGAGCGCCTGGAAGGCGTTTTGCAGTTGTTCTGCAGGTGCGTCCAGGTTGCTGCCCAGGCCGATGTAGGCGCGCGTGGTCACTCAGATGCCTCGTCGCCACCACGTTTGCGCTTGCTGGGGCTACGTTTGCGCTTGCGCGGGCCTGCGCCGGTGCCTTCGTCGCGGCTGCCCAGCTCGCGGATCATGTCGCGGCGTTCGCTGTCATTGGCATCCTGGTAGTCAGTCCACCATTGGCCGAGGTCGTCGGTTTCCTCGCCAGCGCTTTCACGCAGCAGCAGGAAGTCGTAACCGGCACGGAAGCGCGGGTTGTCGAGCAACTGGTCGGCGCGCTTGCCGCTGCGACGGGGCAGACGCTCCTGCATGTCCCAGATCTCGCGGATCGGCAGGGTGAAGCGCTTGGGGATGGCAATGCGTGCGCACTGTTCGGCGATCAGGTCGTGAGCCGCACCGTTCATGGCCGGGATCGGCGGCACACCCTGGTTCTGCAGGTGCAGTACACGGGCCGGCAGGGCTGGCCAGAGCAGCGCAGCGAAGAGGAAGGCCGGTGTGACGGGCTTGCCCTGCTTGACGCGCAGATCGGTGTTGTTCAGTGCCTGGCTGATCAGGGTGTGCGTGTAGGTCGGGCGCTCGTCCAGGGCTTGCGCACTGGCGGGGAACAAGGGCTCGAACAACTGCAGGTCGACCAGCATTTCGAAGGCAATCGCACCCTGGCCGGAGAGGAACAGCTTGAGGCTTTCCTCGAACAGGCGCGCAGGCGGGATTTCGCGCAGCAGCGGGGCCAACTCGCGGATCGGTTGAACCGTGTGCTTTTCGATACCGAAGTCGAGCTTGGCGGCGAAACGCACGGCACGCAGCATGCGCACCGGGTCTTCCTGGTAGCGATGGGTCGGGTCGCCGATCAGGCGCAACAGGCGGTTGCGCACATCGTGCACGCCGTTGGCGTAATCGAGGATGCGCTCGCTGACCGGATCGTAGTAGAGGGCATTGATGGTGAAGTCGCGGCGTTGCGCGTCTTCTTCCAGGGTGCCGTACACGTTGTCACGCAGGATGCGACCACTGGCATTGTGCGACGAACGGTGGGTATCACCTTGGTCGTCATCGGAGTGGTGGGCGCGGAAGGTGGCGACTTCGATGATCTCACGGCCGAAATGCACGTGGACCAACTTGAAGCGGCGACCAATGATACGCGCGTTGCGAAACTCGGCACGGACCTGCTCGGGCGTGGCGCTGGTGGCGACGTCGAAATCTTTCGGCGTGATGCCCAGCATCAGGTCGCGGACACAGCCACCGACCAGGTATGCCTGGTAGCCCGCACTCTGCAGGCGCTCTACGATGTTCACCGCATGGCGGCTGAACTGGTGGCGTTGCAGCGAGTGTTGGCTCTTGTTGATCACCTCGGGCGTGGTGCGCCTGTGGTGCTGGCCCGGTACGGGTGGGCGGAACGACTGGAACAGCTTCTTCAGCATGGGATGCACTGTTTGAAGGAATGTTCGGCCAAGAATAGGAGAATGGCCGCATGATGGGCGGGGATTCTAGCATTTACTCAAGGAATGGTGTAGGCGGGTAGCAGGATGCCTGCCAGAAGGGAGAAACGACAAGGGGAGCCTAAGCTCCCCAAGAAGTCGTTGCGTGCTCTTATTATTTTTTTGCTGGGCTTCTTGTTTTTGTTGAGTGCCCTGTCCACAAATCGCAAAGCTTGTGGACGACCCCTAATCCAGGGGTAAAGAGCAAACGGATTGCTTTGGCCGCTGATGTCACGTTGATCTGTCGATCCAACCAGTTCAGGCGCTGCTTTTTAGTGCAGTTTTTGTTGTTCTCTGCCTGGTCGTGGGGCAAGCCCCAAACACGCATCCTCTCCAAAAGAATCAGTTAGCTGCGCCTCCGCCGTCTTGTTTTTATTGTGCGTGAGCCGTTTCGTCTTGTTCTTATTCTGAGTTGCAGTGCTTGTTATTGTTTTTGTACTAAGCATATAGCAGGTGCCGTGCCAACTTTTCGAAACCCAATGAAATCAAGGGTTTGAAGGTTTTTGGAGGATCTGGCCGGGCTGAAAATGGTGGGATTTCGTTACCGTACACCTCGGGAACTGTTACGCCTGAAAGCTTGGGTAACAGATTTTTGCGGGTGCTGATGTGTTACCTGGGGTGTGCGTGGTGGTTTTGCCGGCCCTTTCGCGGGCAAGCCCGCTCCCACAAGCATCTGTGGGAGCGGGCTTGCCCGCGAAAGGGCCAGTCAGGCCCGCAGAGTATTACTCGCTGGTAGCGTTGCTCTTGCGCCGCGGGATGCCCAGGCGCTGGCGGCGCTCCCACAGGCATTTGCGGCTGACGCCAAGCTTGCGTGCCAGCTCTGTCTCGGTCATGTGGTCCTGGTGCTCAAGGACGAAGTGCTGGAAGTAGTCCTCCAGCGACAAATCCTCGGTGGGCTCATGGCTGGCATTGCCGGCACCGGCCACGGACAGGGCATTGTCGAGGATATCGTCGTCGTCCAGGTCGCTCAGTTCGATGTCGATGCCCAGCAGGTCGGCAGAAATTTCCGCGCTCTCGCTGAGAATCACTGCGCGCTCCACGGCGTTTTCCAGCTCGCGCACGTTACCCGGCCAGCTGTAGTGACGAATGGCCTGCTCGGCGTCGGCGGCAAAATGCAGGTCATCACGGCCGATGCGCGCGCTCTGACGCGCCAGGAAGGCGCTGGCAATCTCGTTGACGTCGCTGCCGCGCTCACGCAGGGCGGGCAGTTTCAGGGCGATCACATGCAGGCGGTAATAAAGGTCTTCACGGAACTGGCCGGCCTTGGCCAGGTTCTTCAGGTCGCGGTGAGTTGCCGCGATGAGGCGCACGTCGACCTTTTGCGACTGCACCGAGCCCACCCGGCGAATTTCGCCTTCCTGCAGCACGCGCAGCAGGCGCGCCTGCGCTTCCAGCGGCAATTCGCCGATTTCGTCGAGGAACAAGGTGCCGCCGTCCGCCGCTTCCACCAGCCCGGCGCGCCCTGCACTGGCGCCGGTGAAGGCGCCTTTTTCGTGGCCGAACAGCTCGGACTCGATCAGGGTTTCGGGAATGGCCGCACAGTTCACCGAAATCATCGGTGCCTTGGCCCGGCGTGACAGGTTGTGCAGGGCGCGGGCGACCAGCTCCTTGCCGGTACCCGATTCGCCCTGGATCAGTACATTGGAGTCAGTCGGCGCGACCTTGCGGATCTTGCTGTACATGTCCTGCATCGGCGGGCACGAGCCGATGATGCCGATCTCGCCATTGGCAGACGCGCTGCTGCCCTTGTCGGCAGCGGCGGCCTTGCCGTTGCTGCGCGGCTCGGCGGCCGGTGCAGCAGCGGGTGCGCTTTGCCGGTCGCGCAGAATGCGTGCCACGGCCTGGAGCATCTCGTCGTGGTCGAAGGGCTTGGCGATGTAGTCCACCGCGCCCATTTTCATCGAGTCCACTGCCGAGCGCAGGCTGGCATAGCTGGTCATGATCAGCACCGGGGTGCCCTGGCCGAGCTTGATCAGCTCGGTGCCAGGTGCGCCGGGCAGGCGCAGGTCGCTGACGATCAGGTCGAAGGTGGCAATGCTGAAGCGTTCCTGGGCTTCCTGCACCGAGCCGGCTTCGCTGACTTGGTACTGGTTCCGCTCAAGCAGACGACGCAAGGCCGAGCGGATGATGGTTTCGTCTTCGACGATCAGAATGTGCGGCATTGATTCAATTCTCTCGACGGTCTCGAATTTCAGGGGACGTCGCTACGACATGCCGGGGCAGGGTCACGCGGATCCGGGTGCCACGTTGCCGTTCGATGTCGGCCGGGCTGTCGATGGTGATTTGCCCATAATGCTCTTCCACGATGGAATAGACCAGAGCGAGCCCCAGTCCGGTTCCTTCGCCCGGGTCCTTGGTGGTGAAGAAGGGTTCGAACAGGCGGTCCATGATGCTTTTCGGTATCCCGCTACCCTCGTCCTCGACGATCAGATCGACCGTGTGCTCGCTGACTTCGCTGCGCACGCGCACGGCGCTGCCGGGCGGAGACGCATCGCGGGCATTGGAGAGCAGGTTGATCAGCACCTGGGCCAGGCGCTGGGGATCCCCTTCGGCCCAATGTTCCGGGTCGCAGAGGTTGAAGAACTGTACTTCGAAATTGCGCCGGTTCAACGCCAGCAGACCGATGGCATCCTGCGCCACTTCGGCCAGGCACACGGGCTCTTCGCTGTTCTGGTGGCTGCCCCCGGCATGGGCGAAGCTCATCAACGACTGGACGATGCGCGAGACCCTTTTGGTCTGTTCGAGAATCTGGCTCGACAGCTCGGTGATCTCGCCGTCGCCCTCGCGCTCCTCGCGCAGGTTCTGCGCCAGGCAAGCGATGCCGGTGATCGGGTTGCCGATTTCGTGGGCCACGCCTGCGGCCAGGCGGCCGATGCTGGCCAGCCGCTCGGAGTGCACCAGCTTGTCTTCCAGGGCCTGGGTTTCGGTCAGGTCTTCGACCAGCAGCACCAGGCCACTGTTACCCGGTGCCAGTGGCTCGTCGATGGCGGCCTTGTGCAGGTTCAGCCAGCGGGGTTGCCCGTCGAGGGCCAGGCGTTGTTTGTGCAGGTGTTCGTCGGGCACGTCGATGAAGCCTTGCAGCAGGCCGCGCCAGGGTTCGCCGATGGTCACCAGACGCGACCCTACCACGTGCTTGGCTGCAATGCCGGTGAGCTCTTCCATGGCCTTGTTCCACATCAGGATCTCCTGGTCCTTGGCCAGGGAGCAGACGCCCATGGGCAGTTCTTGCAGGGTCTGGCGGTGGTAGCGGCGCAGGGCGTCGAGCTCGGCGGCAAGGCCGGTCAGGCGCGAGTGATAGTCTTCAAGCCGGCTCTCGATGAAGTGAATGTCTTCGGTGACATAGTTTTCGTTGCCGGACTTGTAGGGTAGGAAGGTCTCGACCATGTCCTGGGCCACGCTCGGGCCCATGAGGCCCGAGAGGTTGGCCTCGATGCGATCGCGCAGGCGGCGCAGCGCATAGGGGCGGCGCTCGTCGAACGGCAGGTAGAGGTCGCGCAGGGCCTGTTCGACTTCCTTCTGTGCGGCCTTGGCGCCCAGCGGCTTGGCCAGCTGGGTGGCGAACTCCTGGGGCGAGGCCGCATGCAGCTCGCGGCGCTGGGGCCGGCGCACGTTGTCCACTGCGCACGCTTCGGCGGCGCTGACCTCTTCGCTGCTGGCATTGGTAAACAGCGAGATCAGGGTAAACAGTAAGACGTTGGCCGCCAGCGAGGCGATGGCCGCCATGTGCCAGCTGGTGTCGTCGAGCACATAGATCATGTCCAGCAGCGGGATGTAGAAGCCCTGCAGGTTGCCCAGCAGCGGCAGCAGCATGGTCACCATCCACACCAGGGTGCCGGCCAACAGGCCGGCGATGAAACCGCGGCGATTGGCGGTCGGCCAGTACAATACCGAGAGCACACCCGGCAGGAACTGCAAGGTGGCGACAAAGGCGACGATGCCCAGGTTGGCCAGGCTTTGGTGGTTGTTCTGGGTCAGGTAGAACATGAAGCCGGCAGTGATGATGGCGACGATCAGCGCGCGACGGGTCCACTTCAGCCAGCGGTAGATGTTGCCTTCGGCTGGCGGCTGGTAGAGCGGCAGCACCAGGTGGTTGAGGGCCATGCCCGAGAGCGCCAGGGTGGTGACGATGATCAGCCCGCTAGCGGCTGACAGCCCGCCGATGTAGGCCAGCAGCGCCAGCGCCTTGTTGTTGGCCGCGATGCCGAGCCCCAGGGTGAAGTATTCCGGGTTGGTGCTGGCGCCCAGGCGCAGGCCGGCCCACAGCACCAGCGGCACGGCCAAGCTCATCAGCAGCAGGAACAGCGGCAGGCCCCAGCTGGCACTGACCAGCGAGCGCGGGTTGAGGTTTTCGGTGAAAGCCATGTGGTACATGTGCGGCATGACGATGGCCGAGGCGAAGAACACCAGCAGCAGGGTACGCCATGGCCCTTCCTGCAGCGGGGTGTGCAGTGCGGCCAGGGCGGTCTGGTTCTGCAGCAGCCAGACTTCCAGCTCGTGCGGGCCGCCGAACACGCCGTACAAGGCGTACAGCCCGATACCGCCCAGGGCGAGCAGTTTGATCACCGACTCGAAGGCAATGGCGAACACCAGCCCTTCGTGCTTCTCGCGCGTGGCGATATGCCGCGAACCGAAGAAGATGGTGAACAGGATGATCAGCGCACAGAACGCGAATGCCACCCTTGCCTTGACGGGCTCGCCGGTCAGGATGCTGATCGAATCGGCGACTGCCTGGATCTGCAGGGCCAGCAATGGCAAGACGCCGATCAGCATGATGAGGGTGGTCAGCGCGCCGGCCCAGGTGCTGCGGAAACGAAACGCCAGCAGGTCGGCCAGTGACGATAGCTGATAGGTGCGGGTGATTTTGAGGATCGGGTAGAGCAGCACCGGCGCCAGCAGGAAGGCCCCGGAGACCCCCAGGTAACAGGCCAGGAAGCCATAGCCGTACTGGTAGGCCAGGCCGACCGAGCCATAGAAGGCCCAGGCACTGGCATACACGCCCAGCGACAGGGTGTAGGTCAGCGGGTGGCGAATGATCGAACGGGGAATCAGCCCGCGCTCGCTGATCCAGGCCACGCCGAACAGCACCATCAGGTACGCGGCGCTGATCAGGATCATCTGGGTCAGGCTAAAGCTCATCGGCATCTCGTTGGCTCTGCAGGATGAAGGTGACGACGATCAGGATCAGCCAGAGCAGGTAGGGGCGGTACCAGGCTCCGGTCGGTTCGATCCACCAGTCCATGATGGCCGGGGAGAACAGGTAGATCCCCACGACCAGAAGCAGGACCAAACGATAGATGTACATGCTGGCCTCGATGGTTGGGCGCTGCGGGCTTGGACTTATTATTGGCGCAAAAGATTGGGCGGATGCTAGCGGGAATCGGTGGGGTTAGCCAAGGGTTTGAAATTATTGGGCTTTTGTTTTTGAGCGGTAGGTTGCCTGTGCGGGCCTCTTCGCGGGCAAGCCCGCTTCTACAGGTACTGCACCGCTTGGAAGTACGGTGGAAATCCTGTGGGAGCGGGCTTGCCCGCGAAGAGGCCGTGGAGGACTCAGTGCAAATCAGCCTCTGGCACGGTAGGCCGCTGCGCAATCGCCTCCGGCCGCCACTGCTTGCGGGCTACCGCCAACACTTCAGCCGGCGTTGCCAGCAGCAAGTCGGGGTCTGCTTCCTGCCCCAGCGCCCGCAATGCCCGCAACAGCAGCGGTGTAGCATGCTCTGCCTGCAAGGGCGGCGAGCGGTACGATTTGCCCAGCTTGTGCCCATCCGGCTGCACGATCAGCGGAATATGCAGGTAACGCGGCTGCGAGAACCCTAGCAGCTCTTGCAGGTACAGCTGGCGCGGTGTGTTGTCGAGCAGGTCGGCCCCGCGCACGATGTCGGTAACCCCCTGCCAGGCATCGTCCAGCACCACAGCCAACTGATACGCATACAGCCCGTCGCGGCGCTGGATGACGAAATCACCCACCTCGCGGCCCAGGTGCTGTTGGAACTCGCCCTGGACCCGGTCAGTGAAACGGTAGATCAGCTCCGGCACCCTTAGGCGAATCGCCGCGCCTTCGCGCGCATGCCCGGCGTTGCGGCACAAGCCTGGGTAAATGCCGTTGTGCCCTTCCAGCTGCTTGCGCGAGCAGGTGCAGGCATAGGCCAGGCCCATGTTGAACAGGCGATCGACCACTGCCGCATAGGCGTCATGACGCAGGCTCTGGAACACCACCTCGCCATCCCATTCCAGCCCGTAGCGTTCCAGGGTCTGCAAGATGGCATCGCGGGCGCCGGGCATTTCCCTGGGCGGGTCGGTATCTTCCATGCGCAGCAGCCAGCGGCCGTTGACGGCGCGGGCATCGAGCCAGGAGGCGAGGGCGGCGACCAGCGAGCCGAAGTGCAGAAACCCGCTGGGGGTAGGGGCGAAGCGCCCGATGTAGCTGGAGTCGTTCATGGTTGTCGTGCGTCTGAAAATGAAACGGGGCGCAAGATGCGCCCCGTTCGGATGGGAAAAGGGTCAGCCTTTGCCGACGGTTTTTTCCTTTTTCTCCGCGATTTCCTTGCAGTCGAAGCACAGGTCGGCGGTCGGACGGGCTTCGAGGCGACGCAGGCCGATCTCGATGCCACAGGAGTCGCACCAGCCGTATTCTTCGTCCTGGATCTTCTGCAGGGTCTTGTCGATCTTCTTGATCAGCTTGCGCTCGCGGTCGCGGTTGCGCAGTTCAAGGGCGAATTCCTCTTCCTGGCTGGCACGGTCGGCCGGGTCAGGGAAGTTGGCCGCTTCGTCCTTCATGTGGGTCACGGTCTGGTCCACGCTCGTCATCAACTCAAGCTTCCAGGCACCCAGAAGTTTGGTGAAATGCTTGCGCATGGGCTCCCCCATGTACTCCTCGCCCTTGGTTTCTTTATAGGGCTCTACACCGTACATGGACTGACTGGTTTTTTGCTTTTCTACGGTGGACATGAATAGACCGCCTCTTACTCATCTGATCCAATGCGCAGGATGCTCCATCTCCGGCACCCGCCGGCCCTGCGACTGCGAGCCGCCGAACTTACCAGATAGATCGGGGGTGCGCTACCCCGCCCGATCCTGCTAATTGACAGCGGCGCGAGCCACACGTTCGGTCGCATGCAGAGGTAGAATCTCCAGTTTAGACCCAATTGAGAGAAGGTCATGGCCCACCCATACAGTGCGCGCAGTCGCGCCATCGAACCCTTTCACGTTATGGCGTTGCTGGCGCGGGCCAACGAGCTGCAAGCGGCCGGCCACGACGTGATCCACCTGGAAATCGGCGAGCCGGACTTCACCACGGCGGCGCCTATCGTCGAGGCTGGCCAGGCCGCATTGGCCGCAGGCCACACCCGCTATACCGCCGCCCGTGGCCTGCCGGCGCTGCGTGAGGCCATCGCCGGCTTCTATGGGCAGCGTTACGGGCTCAGTGTCGACCCCGAGCGCATTCTGATCACTCCGGGCGGCTCGGGCGCGCTGTTGCTGGCCAGCAGCCTGTTGGTGGACCCGGGCAAGCACTGGCTGCTGGCCGACCCTGGCTACCCCTGCAACCGGCACTTCCTGCGCTTGGTAGAAGGTGGCGCGCAACTGGTGCCGGTGGGGCCGGAGGTCAATTATCAACTGACCGCCGACTTGGTCGAGCGCCACTGGGACAAGGACACGGTCGGTGCCCTGGTCGCCTCGCCGGCCAACCCCACCGGAACGGTGCTGAACCGTGACGAGCTGGCCAGCCTGTCGCGTGCCACCCGTGAACGCCACGGCCACCTGGTGGTGGACGAGATCTATCACGGGCTGACCTACGGCATGGACGCCCCGAGTGTGCTGGAAGTGGACGATGGCGCCTTTGTGCTCAATAGTTTTTCCAAGTATTTCGGCATGACCGGCTGGCGCCTGGGGTGGCTGGTGGCACCACCTGGCGCGGTGGCGGACCTGGAAAAACTCGCGCAGAACCTGTACATCAGCGCACCGAGCATGGCCCAGCATGCCGCGCTGGCGTGTTTCCAGCCGCAAACCCTGGCGATTCTGGAAGCGCGTCGTGCCGAGTTTGCCCGCCGTCGCGACTACCTGTTGCCTGCCCTGCGCGAATTGGGCTTTGGCATTGCGGTGGAGCCCCAGGGGGCTTTCTACCTGTATGCCGACATCAGCGCCTTTGGCGGTGATGCCTTCGCGTTCTGCCGGCACTTCCTCGAAACCGAGCACCTGGCATTTACCCCTGGCCTGGATTTTGGCCGCCATCTGGCCGGGCATCATGTGCGCTTTGCCTACACCCAGAGCCTGCCGCGCCTGGAACAGGCGGTGCAGCGTATCGCCCGCGGCTTGCGCAGCTGGCAGAGCTGAGGGTGTTCTTTCCGCCACTTGAGCAGGGGCGCCTGCTGCGCCGGTACAAACGGTTTCTCGCGGACATTGAACTGGCCAATGGCGAGCAGTTGACCATTCACTGCCCGAACACCGGGTCCATGCTCAACTGCATGCGCGAAGGCGGGCAGGTGTGGTTCAGCCGCTCCAACGACCCCAAGCGCAAGCTGCCGGGCACCTGGGAAATCAGCGAAACGCCCCAGGGGCGCCTGGCCTGCGTGAACACCGGGCGCGCCAATGCGCTGGTTGAGGAAGCGTTGCGTGCAGGGGTCATCAGCGAACTGGCCGGTTTCACTGCGCTCAGGCGTGAAGTGGCCTATGGCGAAGAGGGCAGCCGCATCGATTTTCGCCTGGAGTTCGACACCGGCCCGGCCTATGTCGAGGTCAAGAGCGTGACCCTGGGCTACCCGGACACTGGCGTCGCCGCCTTCCCCGACGCCGTCACCCAACGCGGCGCCAAGCACCTGCGCGAACTGGCAACGTTGGCCCGCCAGGGTATTCGAGCGGTGCAGCTGTATTGCGTGAATCTGACCGGGATCGACGCCGTGCGCCCGGCAGAGGAAATCGACGCGGCCTACGCCCAGGCATTGCGCGTTGCCGTGGCTGATGGGGTGGAGGTGTTGGCCTACGGCACTCAACTGGATGCCGAACGCATCGTCATTGACCGCCGATTGCCGGTGCTGCTCAACCCTTGAGCCAGATGCCTTGGCTGTCTTCATGGCAGCCCAGGCTCTGCAGCCCGTCGCCTTCGCAAGGCCCGGCCACGCATTCGCCACTTTCTATCAGGAACAAGGCGCCATGATGGGCACAGTGAATCAGGCTGGCGCTGTCATCGAGAAAGGCATCCGCAGCCCAATTCAAGGGGATGCCCCGATGCGGGCAGCGGTTGCGATAAAGGTACACCTGGCCCTGGCGGCGCACGCCGAGCAGGTCGACGCCGTCTACGCTGAAGGCGCGGCTGTGGCCCTCGGCCAACGCGCTGGAGGTACAAAGGAAGTGCATGGCTAGGATGGCTCATGAAACAAGTGATGGCTTGACGCTTCAATGCGAATAATTATCAAATTGCCCGCATTCGATGCGCCCAGCCGTCTATGGTGCGCAGTTACGCCGCCCGCCACAAGGCGCGCGGCCCGCCTTCAGAAGGAAATCCGATGATGCGCCGTCCCGCCGCCCTGATCGCCCTGTGCGCAGGCTTAGTGCTTTCCACCCAGGCCCTGGCTGCCGAATTGCCGCAGCGTTGGGTTAGCGCGGGTGGCGCGCTGAGCGAGTGGGTCACTGCGCTGGGCGGCGAGTCGCGTCTGGTCGGTGTCGATACCACCAGCCAGCACCCTGAATCATTGAAGGCGCTGCCGAGCGTGGGCTATCAGCGTCAGTTGTCCGCCGAAGGTATTCTCAGCCTGCGCCCTGACGTGCTGATAGGCACTGAAGAAATGGGCCCACCGCCAGTGCTGGCGCAGATCCGCAAGGCTGGCGTGCGGGTCGAACTGTTCTCGAGCAGGGCCGAGCTCGATGCGGTGGATGAAAACCTCAAGCATCTGGGGCAATTGCTTGGCGCTGAGCAACAAGCCACTGAGCTGGCAGCGGACTATCGCCAGCAGTTGGATGCCCTGCAGGCCAAGGTCAAGCAAGCCCAGGCAGGCCAGAAAGCGCCCGGGGTGTTGCTGCTGGTCGGCCATGCCGGTGCCAAGCCGTTGATCGCAGGCCAAGGCACTGCCGGCGATTGGCTGCTGCGCCAGGCCGGGGCGCGCAACCTGGCGCAGCATCAGGGCTACAAGAACTTCTCCAACGAGGCGCTGGCAGCGCTGGACCCGGATGTGGTGGTGTTTTCCGACCGTGCGTTGGCCGACGAGCAAGCCCTGCAGGCGCTGCTCAAGGAGAACCCGGCGCTGGCGGCCTCCCGCGCGGTGCATGAGCAACGCCTGGTGTCGCTCGACCCAACGCTGCTGGTGGGCGGGCTTGGGCCACGCCTGCCAGCGACCCTGCGCACGCTGGCTGGTGCTTTCTACCCGGCGGCCAAGGTCAGCTTCGCGCAATGAAGCAGCGCGTACAGCCACGCACACTGATCGTCTGCCTGAGCCTGCTGTGCCTGTTGGCGGTGTGGCTGTCCCTGGCCCTGGGCCCAGTCAGCCTGCCGCTGTTCGATACCTTGCGTGCCGGCCTGCGGTTGCTGGGCCTGCCCGTGGCTGGCGATGGCCTGCAGCAGGCCGAGATGATCCTCGGGCAGATTCGCCTGCCGCGCACGCTGCTGGGGCTAGCGGTCGGTGCGGTGCTGGCGTTGTCGGGTGTGGCCATGCAGGGCCTGTTCCGCAACCCGCTGGCTGACCCTGGGCTGGTGGGCGTCGCCGCCGGAGCCGCAATGGGCGCTGCGGTGGCCATTGTGGGCGGCAGCTGGTTTGGCGGAATGCCGGAGGTGCTCGCGCCTTATCTGCTGTCGCTGTGTGCCTTTATCGGGGGGCTTGGGGTGACCGCACTGGTCTATCGCCTGGGGCGGCGTGACGGCCAGACCAATGTCGCCACGATGTTGCTGGCCGGTGTGGCGATGACAGCACTGGGGGGCGCGGCGGTGGGCCTGTTCTCCTACCTGGCCGATGATGCCACCTTGCGCACACTGACCTTCTGGAACCTGGGCAGCCTCAATGGCGCCAGCTACGAGCGGCTGTGGCCGCTGCTGATGGTGGTTGCCGGCGTAGCGCTGTGGTTGCCGCGCCGGGCGCGAGCGCTTAACGCTTTGCTGCTAGGGGAGTCGGAGGCACGGCACCTGGGCATCGAGGTGGAGCGGCTCAAGCGCGAACTGGTGTTCTGCACCGCGTTAGGGGTGGGGGCGGCGGTGGCAGCCGCAGGGCTGATCGGTTTTATCGGCCTGGTGGTACCGCACTTGGTGCGCCTGCTGGCAGGGCCCGACCACCGCGTGGTGTTGCCCGCCTCGCTGTTGGCCGGGGGCGTTCTGATGCTGTTCGCCGACCTGGTGGCGCGGCTGGTGCTGGCGCCTGCCGAACTGCCGATCGGCATTGTCACTGCCTTCATCGGGGCGCCGTTTTTCTTGATTTTGCTGATTCGAGGGCGCAGCTGATGTTGCAAGTCGAGGGCCTGCACCTGCGGCGGGGAAGCAACGAGGTTTTGCATGATATCCACCTGCAATTGAACCCAGGGCAGGTAGTGGGCGTGCTCGGCCCCAATGGGGCGGGCAAGAGCAGCCTGCTGGGGGTGTTGTGTGGCGAATTGGCGCCGGGCCAGGGCCGGGTGACCTTGCAGGGCCGGCCCTTGGCCGATTGGGCCGGTCAGGCGCGGGCACAGCGCCTGGCGGTGCTGCCGCAGGTGTCCAGCCTGGGCTTTTCGTTCCGGGTCGAGGAAGTGGTGGGCATGGGGCGGATGCCGCATGGCAGTGGCCAGGTGCGGGACGCCGAGATCGTCGAAGCGGCCTTGCGTGCGGCGGATGCCTGGCACCTGCTGGGGCGCAGCTACCTGGCGTTGTCGGGCGGTGAGCGGCAGCGGGTGCACCTGGCCCGTGTGCTGGCGCAGCTGTGGCCAGGTGAGCTGGGTACTACGCTGCTGCTTGACGAGCCGACCTCGATGCTCGACCCGCTGCATCAGCACACGACCCTGCAAGCGGTGCGGCGCTTTGCCGACCGAGGCGCTGCGGTGCTGGTGATCCTGCATGACCTGAATCTGGCGGCACGCTACTGTGACCGTATCCTGTTGCTCGAACAGGGCCGCTGCCATGCCTTGGCATCCCCTGAAGAGGTGCTGACGCCCGGGGCATTGAAGGCCGTATTCGGCATCGATGTGCTGGTACAGGCTCATCCGGAGCGTGGCCATCCGCTGATCATCACGCGTTAGGAGGGATTACCGATGCGCCATCCATTGCTGTCCGGTCTTTCGCTGTGCCTGGTGTTGGCGCTGGGTGGGTGCCAGGCCAGCCTGCCGCCGTTGCCTGGCTGGCAGAGTACTGAAGGGCGCGAGCATGCGCAGTTGGGGCAAATCAAAGACCTGGCCAGCGGGCAGCTCATCAGCCCAGAACAACTGGTCACGCGGCTGGCCGATGCGCCGCGTGTGCTGGTAGGGGAGAAGCACGACAACCCCGACCACCACGCACTGCAGTTGTGGTTGTTGCAGGCCCTGCAGAGCCGGCGCGTTCAAGGCAGCCTGTTGATGGAGATGCTGCAGCCTGAGCAGCAGCCGCTGGTCGACAAACTTGAGGCTCAGCCACAGTTGCCCGCGGACTTGCCCAAGGCGTTGGCGTGGGAAGAGGGCTGGGACTGGCAGTTGTACGGCCCGCTGGTGACGCAGGCCTTGCAACACGGCATCCCGCTGCTGGCCGCCAACCTTTCACCTGGGCAGATGCGCCACGCCTACCGGCACCCGGTTCCGTTACCGGGCGCACAGTCCAATGCGCCTAGAGTCAAGGCCGCGTTGCTTGAGCAGGTGCGTGCCGGGCACTGCGGCTTGCTGCCACAAAGCCAGCTGCCGGCCATGCTTGCCGTTCAGCAGCAGCGCGACAGGCGAATGGCCGAACGGTTGATGAAGGCCCCGCAGCCGGCCTTGCTGCTGGCTGGTGCGTACCATGTGCGCAAGGATCTGGGGGTGCCGTTGCACCTGGCTGACCTGGGCGCGCAGGGGCGCAGCGCGGTGTTGCTGCTGGCAGAGGTGGGCGAGACGGTCGAGGCGGGCATGGCTGATTATGTGTGGTACACGGCAGCCATGCCTGAACAGGACTATTGCGCTCAACTGCGCAAGTAACGTAACGGGTATCGGCGCTGTCACCCGCGCGCGGTGCAAAACCGCCAGGCAAAAAAAGACCCGGCAAAGAGCCGGGTCAATAACCGTGATTAGCCTGATGAGGAGATAATCTGAGAGTCCGAACCAGGGGCTTTCAGTTTATCCAACCAGTCTCGCGACCAGTTGTGATAATCATAACGATTCTCATTTCGGAGTCAATCCCCCTCGCACGTTTATTTCGAATTTTTTTGCGAAGGGTTTTTTGCATCCAGTTGTTGATTGAGCGCTTCCTTTCGTTCGATCGGCAAATCATTCCAGTGCATGTCCAACAAAGCGCCTTCTATGGCATACAACAGCACTTTAGAGGCCCGGAATCCCCGCGTTTTCACGGCCTGGTAGGCACCCACCGCACCCAGGCGGCGCAAATCCGACGCACTGTGGATACCGGCCGCGTGCAACCACTGCGCAGAGGTCTTGCCAAGATTCTTCAGATGCTGCAATTCATCGTTCATCGAGCCTCCTTGCGATGGCTGAACGGGTCTTGGGGGATAAATCGCGAGCAGGTCAGAGAGGAGTGTAGCGGGGGTTGGAAAATGCGCGGCTTTTTGCCATCTGTGGCAACGAGTAGGCCGGGATACGGGGCCTTGGGGCTTGTCAGTAGCGGCCTCTTCGCGGCTAAACGAAGAGGCCGGCAGCCTTACAGGCCTGGCAAGCGCTGACGCACCTGCTCGATCACCTGATCCATGCTGGCAGCGTCTTGAGTGTCGACGCGCTTGCTGACCCGCTGTTCTTCCTCGCTCAGCGCATCACGGCTGGCCTGCTGCGCCTTGACCACCTCCAGCGTAGCGTCTGACGGGTCGGTGTTTTCGGCCTGGCGCTGCGCCAGCCAGCTGGCAATGACCGCTTCCGGTGCCTGGCAATCGAGGATCAGGAAGGGCACGCCGGTCTGGTTGGCGACATCCGCCGCAGCCTGACGATGTGCATGCTTGAGGTAGGTGGCATCCAGCACGACCGGGAAGCCGGCCCGCAAAATGGTCGCCGCCACCTCGTGCAACCGTTGGTAGGTGGCAGCACTGGCCTGCTGGTCATAGATGCCGGCAGTCAGCTGGCCAGCGTTCGCGTGTGGCTGTTCGCCGAACAGGCGCTTGCGTTCCACATCGGAGCGCACGCGAACGGCCCCCAGGGCCTCGACCAGGCGCATCGCCACGTGGCTCTTGCCCACTGCCGAGACGCCATGGGTGATAGCCAGCAGCCGCGAAGGGATGGCGCTGTAGCTTTCTGCCAGGTTGGCGTAGTTGCGGTAGGTGCGCAGGGTCGTGGCCCGCTGCACGCCATCGGCATTGGCCGGCATGCTGAACAGTGCCACCTTGGCCCGTACCAGAGCGCGATAGGCTTTATAGAAGTTGAGCACTTCCAGGCCTTCATAGTCGCCAGTCAGCTCCAGGTATTGGCTGATGAAGCGGCGCGCCAGGCACTTGAGGCCGCGATCTTCCAGGTCCATGGCGAGGAAGCCGGTGTCGGCCCAGACATCGGTCATGCGGAACGGTTCGTTGAACTCGATGCAGTCGAAGATCACCACCTTGCCGTCGATCAGGGTGGCGTTGCCCAGGTGGATGTCACCGTGGCATTCGCGGGTGAAACCGTTGGCTTTGCGCGCTTCGAACAGGCCTTTCAACCGCTCGAAGCTGCTGCGTGCCCAGGCCTGAAGGTTATCCAGTTGCAACAGGTCGGCCTTGTCGCTGAGGAACGGTCGGATCTGTTCGAAGTTCTGCTCGACCGGCGCCATCACGCTTTCAGGTGAGCCGTAAGGTTGCTCAGCCGGGACCTTGGGGGTCTGCAGGTGGAATTCGGCGATCTGCCGGGCCATCTGGTCGATGTGCTCGGCGTTGAGTTCGCCGTTGGCTTGCAGGGTGCTGAGCATTTGCCCCTGGGGGAACTGGCGCATCTTCAAGGCATACTCGATCGCCTCGCCGTCACCGCCGATTTGCGGTGCTTCGGCGCTGCCGGTGATCGGCAAGACTTCCAGGTACAGGCCTTCGGTCAGGCGCTGGTTCAGGCGCAGTTCTTCGTTACAGAAATGCTCGCGCTGAGCCAGGTTGGTGAAGTCGAGGAAGCCGAAGTTCATCGGTTTCTTGACCTTGTAGGCGTACTCGCCAGTGAGCAGGACCCAGGAGATATGCGTCTCGATGAGTTGGAACCCATCCACGGGGTGAGGGTAGAGGGCTGGGTTCTGCAACGCAGTGATAAGAGCTTGGCTCACGGGAAATCCTTCCGGGGGCAGGGAATTCGAATGCGCCATTATGGTCAATGGTGCCGTCCCTGCATACCGCCGAGGGCGCCTGCCCAGCCATTACAAAGTGCGTATAATCCGCCGCCATGACTCGAACTCGAAACGCTCGTACCCCTCAGAAACGCCCGACCGGCCGCTCTCGCGCCTGGCTAGGCTGGGCTTTGAAGCTCAGCCTGGTCGGCCTGGTGATCCTCGCCGGCTTCGCGGTTTACCTCGACGCTGTCGTCCAGGAGAAGTTCTCTGGCAAGCGCTGGACCATCCCGGCCAAGGTCTATGCTCGCCCACTGGAGCTGTTCGTCGGCCAGAAGCTGAGCAAAAACGACTTCCTCACCGAACTCGACGCCCTGGGCTATCGCCGTGAAAGCGCAGCCAACGGCCCGGGCGCGGCGGCGGTCAACGGTAATACCGTCGACCTCAATACCCGTGGCTTCCAGTTTTACGAGGGGATGGAGCCGGCGCAGTTCGTCCGCGTGCGCTTCTCTGGCGATTACGTTGCGGGGCTGTCCGGCGCCAACGGCGGCAAGCTTGATGTCGTGCGCCTTGAGCCGCTGATGATCGGCGGCATTTACCCGAAAAACCTTGAGGATCGCATCCTGATCAAGATCGATCAGGTACCGCCGTACCTGCTCGAAACCCTGGTGGCAACGGAGGACCGTGACTTCTACAGCCACTTCGGCGTGTCGCCCAAGTCCATCGCCCGGGCGGTCTGGGTCAACACCTCGGCCGGCTCCATGCGCCAGGGGGGGAGTACCCTGACCCAGCAGTTGGTGAAGAACTTCTACCTCACCAGCGAACGCAGCCTCAGCCGCAAGCTGACCGAAGCGATGATGGCCGTGCTGCTGGAGCTGCACTACGACAAGCGCGAGATCCTCGAGGCCTACCTCAACGAAGTGTTCGTCGGCCAGGACGGTCAACGTGCGGTGCATGGCTTCGGGCTGGCCAGCCAGTTCTTCTTCAGCCAGCCGCTGTCCGAGCTCAAACTGCACCAGATCGCGTTGCTGGTGGGCATGGTCAAGGGGCCGTCCTACTACAACCCGCGGCGTTACCCTGACCGCGCCCTGGCCCGCCGGAACCTGGTGCTCGACCTGCTGGCCGAGCAGGGCGTGGCGAGCAAGGACGTGATCGAGGCTGCGAAGAAAATGCCACTGGGCGTGACCAAGCGCGGGAGCCTGGCCGACAGCTCGTTCCCGGCCTTCCTCGACCTGGTCAAGCGCCAGTTGCGCCAGGACTACCGCGACGAAGACTTGACCGAAGAAGGCCTGCGCATCTTCACCAGTTTCGACCCGATCCTGCAGATGAAGGCCGAGACCTCCATGAACGAGACCTTCAAACGCCTGTCCGGGCGCAAGGGGGCGGACGAGGTCGAGTCGGCGATGGTCGTGACCAACCCGGAAACCGGGGAAGTCCAGGCGTTGATCGGCAGCCGCCAGTCGGGCTTTGCCGGCTTCAACCGGGCCATTGACGCAGTGCGGCCGATTGGCTCGCTGGTCAAACCGGCGGTGTACCTGACCGCATTGGAGCAACCGAGCAAATACACCCTGACCAGCTGGGTGCAGGATGAACCGTTCTCGGTCAAGGGTGCCAACGGCCAGGTCTGGCGCCCGCAGAACTACGACCGCCGTCCCCATGGCACCATCTACCTGTACCAGGGCCTGGCCAACTCCTACAACCTGTCGACCGCCAAGATCGGCCTGGAAGTGGGTGTGCCCAATGTGATCAAGACCATCGGTCGACTGGGTGTGAATGTCGACTGGCCGGCCTTCCCGGCGATGCTGCTGGGTGCCGGTGGCATGTCGCCGATGCAGGTCGCGACCATGTACCAGACCATCGCCAACGGCGGCTTCAATACACCGATGCGCGGTATCCGCAGCGTGCTCACGGCTGAAGGGTCGCCGCTCAAGCGTTATCCGTTCCAGATCCAGCAGACCTTCGACCCAGGCTCCATCTACTTGGTACAGAACGCCATGCAGCGGGTGATGCGCGAAGGCACCGGCCGTTCGGTGTACAACGTGTTGCCACGCTCGCTGACCTTGGCAGGCAAGACCGGTACCAGTAACGACTCGCGTGACAGTTGGTTCTCCGGCTTCAGCCAGGACCTGCTGGCGGTGGTGTGGATGGGCCGCGACGACAACGGCAAGACGCCGTTCACCGGGGCCACTGGCGCCCTGCAGGTCTGGACCAGCTTCATGAAGAAGGCCGACCCGCTGCCGCTGGACATGCCGCAGCCAGACAACGTCGTGCAAGCCTGGATTGACCCGTACAGTGGGCAAGGTTCCGATGGCAGCTGTCCGGGAGCGGTGCAGATGCCGTATATTCGCGGGAGCGAACCGCCCGCCGGGGCGACCTGTGGCGGTGAGCAGAATCCGGCAGAATCGGTCATGGACTGGGTCAAAGGCTGGATGAATTAAGCACGAGCTGCATTGATGAGGTGTGAAGTGAATAAGTGGCTGTTTCCTGCCTTGACGGCGTTGGCGGTGCTCCAGGGTTGCTCCAGCGTCCAGCGTGGCAATATCCCGGTGGTCGATTCGAGCACCCGCGTGTCCAACAGTGAACGCGTAACGGCCAACCGCTCGGCGGCTGGCATGAACAGCGGCACCTCACAAGCGCAATCGCTGCCTGAGGACTCCGGCGTCACGGTGATGATCCCGCAGGGTGCCGGTGCCTCCAGCATCCAGACGTTCCCGGCCGGCAATGGGGTGGCGCCAATCAGCACCACGCCAATTACCCCTGGCCCGATCACCCCAGGCCCGATCTCGACCGGGCCGATGACCACCAATCCCAACCCGATCGCCGACGAACCGTTCGACATCGCGTCGATGAACAGCACGGCGAAAGCGCCCAGCGCGCCGACCGGCATTCCGCGCAGTGGCGCTGCATCCGGTGGCCTGTCTGCCGACGAGCAACTCGACGGGCCCGTGCTGGCGCTGTTGACGACTGCCCAGCAACAGCAGGTCAGTGGTGATTTCAACGGTGCCTCGTCGAGCCTGGAACGCGCTCAGCGTATCGCCCCGCGTGAACCACAAGTGCTGTTCCGCCTGGCCCAGGTGCGCCTGTCCCAGGGTGACGCAGCGCAGGCCGAGCAGTTGGCACGTCGAGCCCTGACCTACGCCAATGGCCGTCCCGACCTGCAGGCCGAACTGTGGAACACCATCGCCCAGGCACGTGAGAAACAAGGCGACAGTGCCGGTGCGGCGCTGGCGCGGCAGAAGGCGCGAGTGAATTCTTGATGATCGAGCAACGCATTCTGGACATCGCCGACCACCTGCTGCTGATCGAGCGTGAGTTGATCGTGCAAGGCTGGTGGGACGATGAGCCGCCAAGCGATGAGGCACTGGAGAGCACAGTGCCGTTTGCCGTCGATACCATGAGCTTTGAGCAGTGGCTGCAATGGATCTTCCTGCCACGCATGAAGATCATCATCGAGCTCGGTCAGGCGCTGCCCAATGCCTCGGGCATTCTGGTGATGGCCGAAACGGTGTTCACCGATCGCCCCGAGCAGAGTCGCGAGCTACGGCGCCTGCTAGCAGAGTTCGATCAATTGATCGCTTCTGGAGCCTGATTTCTTCTCTTTTTCCTTCAAGGGCCGCAGATTGTGGCCCTTTTTTATGGAAATCTTCTTAATTCTGCTGCTGGTATCCTTTTTAGTGGTGGCAGGAATTCATCTTGAGGAAAAATTGGCAATAATTTTTCTTGACTTGTAGCCGCCAAATCACAAGAATCCAACTTCCGCTGTAGAGGGACTGCCAGAAGCAGACCCGCTAAGCAGATCATGAGGCGCACACCCGCGCCGACCTGTTACACCCCGCAACGCGTTACCTCGCGCTGGGTGGGAAAACCCCGCAACACTCTGGGGCTCTCCCAATACTTGCTCAGTCAGTGCTGACGTTCGCTCATGCTCTGCTTGGCAGTAAACCTATTAAGACCCGTCCACTAGGGACGGTATTCTGGCGTTTTAGAGGTGAACAACGTGGAGCTTTTATCTGGCGCTGAGATGGTCGTCCGCTTTTTGCGTGACGAAGGCGTTAAGCACATCTACGGGTACCCTGGTGGTGCTCTCCTTCATGTTTATGACGCCCTGTTCAAGGAACCGGAAGTCGAACACATCCTGGTTCGTCACGAACAGGCTGCGACCCATATGGCGGACGGCTACGCCCGTGCCACCGGCAAGGCCGGTGTAGTGCTGGTAACCTCCGGCCCGGGTGCGACCAATGCCATTACCGGCATTGCCACTGCCTATATGGATTCGATTCCGATGGTCATCCTGTCCGGCCAGGTGCCTAGCACCATGGTGGGTACCGATGCCTTCCAGGAAACCGACATGATCGGTATCTCGCGGCCGATCGTGAAGCACAGCTTCATGATCAAGAACGCCACCGAGATTCCGGAAGTACTGAAAAAAGCCTTCTACCTGGCGCAATCCGGCCGTCCTGGCCCGGTCGTGGTCGACATTCCAAAAGATATGACCAACCCGGCCGAGAAGTTCGAGTACGTCTATCCGAAGAAGGTCAAGCTGCGCTCCTACAGCCCGGCGTTACGTGGCCACTCCGGCCAGATCCGCAAGGCCGCCGAGATGCTGCTGGCTGCCAAGCGCCCGATCGTCTATGCCGGTGGTGGCGTGATCCTCGGTGGCGGCTCCGAAGCCCTGACCGAAATCGCCAAGTCGCTGAACCTGCCGGTTACCAATACCCTCATGGGTCTGGGTAGCTACCCGGGTACCGACCGTCAGTTCGTCGGCATGCTCGGCATGCACGGCAGCTTCACGGCCAACATGGCCATGCACAACGCAGACGTCATCTTTGCCGTCGGTGCGCGCTTCGATGACCGTGTGGTCAACGGCCCGGCCAAGTTCTGCCCGAATGCCAAGATCATCCACATCGACATCGACCCGGCGTCGATTTCCAAGATGATCAAGGCCGACGTGCCTATCGTGGGCCCGGTCGACAGCGTCCTGACCGAGATGCTTGGCATCCTCAAGGAAATCGGCGAGCAGCCTGACAAGGCCGCCCAAGAAGCCTGGTGGAAGCAGATCGATGAATGGCGTGGCGACGGCGACCTGTTCCCCTACAACAAGGGTGATGGCAGCGTCATCAAACCGCAGACCGTGATCGAAACCCTGTGCGAAGTGACCAAAGGCGATGCCTTTGTTACCTCCGACGTGGGCCAGCACCAGATGTTCGCGGCGCAGTACTACCGCTTCAACAAGCCGAACCGCTGGATCAACTCCGGTGGCCTGGGCACCATGGGCTTCGGTTTCCCGGCGGCCATGGGCGTCAAGCTCAACTTCCCGGATCAGGACGTGGCGTGCGTCACCGGCGAAGGCAGCATCCAGATGAACATCCAGGAACTGTCCACCTGCATGCAGTACGGTTTGCCGGTGAAAATCGTCAACCTGAACAACGGTGTGCTGGGCATGGTCCGTCAGTGGCAGGACATGGCGTACAACGGCCGTCACTCGCACTCCTATGTCGAGTCGCTGCCTGACTTCATTAAGTTGGCCGAGGCCTATGGCCATGTGGGTATCCGCATCACCAGCCTGAAGGACCTCAAGCCGAAGCTGGAAGAGGCTTTCGCGATGAAAGACCGCCTGGTGTTCATCGACATCGCGGTTGACCGTACCGAGCACGTCTATCCGATGCAGATCAAGGATGGCTCGATGCGTGACATGTGGCTGAGCAAGACGGAGCGTACCTGATATGCGGCACATTATTTCCCTGCTGCTGGAAAACGAACCCGGTGCCTTGTCTCGCGTCGTTGGCCTGTTCTCCCAGCGTAACTACAACATTGAAAGCCTGACCGTGGCGCCGACCGAAGACCCGACCCTGTCGCGTCTGACGCTGACCACCGTTGGCCATGACGAAGTGATCGAGCAGATCACCAAGAACCTGAACAAGCTTGTCGAAGTGGTAAAGCTTGTCGACCTGTCGGAAAGTGCTCACATCGAGCGCGAACTGATGCTGGTCAAGGTTAAGGCCACCGGAGCCCAGCGCGCCGAGATCAAGCGCACCACGGATATCTTCCGTGGCCAGATCGTCGATGTGACCGCCAGTGTGTACACCGTGCAACTGAGCGGCACCAGCGACAAACTGGACAGCTTCATCCAGGCCATCGGCACCGCATCGATTCTCGAAACCGTGCGCAGTGGCGTCACCGGCATTGCCCGTGGCGACAAAGTGCTCAGCATCTAAATTCAAAAA
This sequence comes from Pseudomonas sp. E1MeOHC2, assembly GCF_058745025.1. Classification (NCBI taxonomy): domain Bacteria; kingdom Pseudomonadati; phylum Pseudomonadota; class Gammaproteobacteria; order Pseudomonadales; family Pseudomonadaceae; genus Pseudomonas; species Pseudomonas sp. E1MeOHC2. Next base: position 1,555,399 of record NZ_CP196675.1, on the reverse strand, counting down.
TTAGCGATGGCTCCGCAGGGGCCGAGATATAACCAGGGGTATTTTCATGAAAGTTTTCTACGATAAAGACTGCGACCTTTCCATCATCCAGGGTAAGAAAGTCGCCATCATCGGTTACGGCTCCCAAGGTCACGCCCAGGCGTGCAACCTGAAAGACTCCGGTGTAGACGTTACCGTCGGTCTGCGTAAAGGCTCGGCCACCGTTGCCAAAGCTGAAGCCCACGGCCTGAAAGTTGCCGACGTGGCTACCGCTGTCGCTGCTGCCGACCTGGTCATGATCCTGACCCCGGACGAGTTCCAAGGCGCTCTGTACAAGAACGAGATCGAGCCGAACATCAAGAAAGGCGCAACCCTGGCCTTCTCCCACGGCTTCTCGATTCACTACAACCAAGTCGTGCCGCGTGCCGACCTCGACGTGATCATGATCGCGCCGAAAGCCCCGGGCCACACCGTTCGCTCCGAATTCGTCAAAGGCGGCGGCATCCCTGACCTGATCGCTATCTACCAGGACGCTTCGGGCAATGCCAAGAACGTTGCGCTGTCCTACGCCGCTGGCGTCGGTGGCGGCCGTACCGGCATCATCGAAACCACCTTCAAGGACGAGACTGAAACCGACCTGTTCGGCGAGCAGGCTGTTCTGTGTGGCGGTACCGTAGAGCTGGTCAAAGCCGGTTTCGAAACCCTGGTCGAAGCGGGCTACGCGCCAGAAATGGCCTACTTCGAGTGCTTGCACGAGCTGAAGCTGATCGTTGACCTCATGTACGAAGGCGGCATCGCCAACATGAACTACTCGATCTCCAACAACGCCGAGTACGGTGAGTACGTCACCGGCCCAGAAGTCATCAACGAAGAATCCCGTAAGGCCATGCGCAACGCTTTGAAGCGGATCCAGGACGGCGAGTACGCGAAGATGTTCATCTCCGAAGGTGCCACCAACTACCCATCGATGACCGCCAAGCGTCGTAACAACGCTGCCCACGGCATCGAAATCATCGGCGAGCAACTGCGCTCGATGATGCCTTGGATCTCGGCGAACAAGATCGTCGACAAAGCCAAGAACTAAGTTTCTTGCAACATGAAAAACGCGGCTTCGGCCGCGTTTTTTCGTTTAGGCAGCCGGCATCTGGTATAAAGCAGACCAGTGGCCTGCCGTCAGAACCTGTTTCGCAGGCCCGTGTCGAACATATTCCATCCTGTTGCAAGGTACCCTACATGAGCGAACGTCCCGAAGAGCCGAACAAGCCCTCCGACGCCGAAAGCCTGCTACCTGTCGATGAGCACGTTGAAGAAGGGCATGACGCCGAAGGGCGAAAGGTCCGGCATCGCGGTATCTATCTGCTGCCTAACCTGTTCACTACCGCCAACCTGTTCGCCGGCTTCTATTCCATCATCAACTCGATGAGCGCGCAGAGTGCCCTGAGCGCCGGTGCCCCGCGCGAGGCAAGCAAGTACTTCGCCTTTGCCGCCATCGCCATCTTCGTCGCCATGGTCCTCGATGGCCTCGACGGCCGTGTGGCACGCATGACCAACACCCAGAGCGCCTTCGGTGCCGAGTACGACTCGCTGTCGGACATGGTCGCCTTTGGTGTCGCCCCGGCATTGCTGGCCTTTGGCTGGGCATTGGGCGACATGGGCAAGGTTGGCTGGATGGTCGCCTTCATCTATGTGGCGGGCGCTGCTCTGCGGCTGGCGCGCTTCAACACCCAGGTGGGTACCGCCGACAAGCGTTACTTCATCGGCTTGGCCAGCCCGGCGGCTGCAGGCGTGGTTGCGGGTACTGTGTGGGCCTTCAGTGACTACGGCATCCAGGGCTCGAAGCTGTCGTTCCTGGTGGCGCTGCTGGTGGCAGCTGCCGGCATGCTGATGGTCAGCAACATCAAGTACAACAGCTTCAAGGAGCTCGACCTCAAAGGGCGCGTGCCGTTCGTGGCCATCCTGGCGGTAGTGCTGGTGTTCGCGGTGGTATTCAGCGACCCGCCCCGCATCCTGCTGCTGATCTTCCTTGCCTACGCAGCTTCTGGGCCGATCCAGTTCCTGCTGCGGTCTCGCCGCCGCAAGTCGTGATAATGATTTAATGCTGGAATAACCCTCCGGCTCCATAGTCTTACTGGTACATCCGTTATCCAGTGCTATGGAGCCGTCCATGCTCATCAAGCTACCTAGATCGTCCGAGTGCAAGGCGTCGGAGATCACCCCCGAAGGCATCTATCTTTCTCGTCGCAGCATGCTCGGTGGTTCGTTGGCGGGCCTTGCCCTGGGCGCGCTGCCGAGCCTTGCGCGTGCGGCCGACCCCAGCCGCTATGCCGATGTCGAAGCGGGCGCCGCACCCGCCTGGTTCAGTGACAAACTTGCGGCCACGCAATGGCAGGCGGTAACGGTCAAGGATGAGGCGATTACGCCCTTCAAGGATGCTACCCACTACAACAACTTCTATGAGTTCGGGCCTGACAAGGGCGACCCGGCTGCCAATGGCGGCAGCTTGAAGACCGAGCCGTGGTCTGTGGTGATTGATGGCGAGGTCGGCAAGCCTGGGCGCTATGCCTTGGAAGACTTCGTCAAGCCCTACCAACTCGAAGAACGCATCTACCGGTTGCGCTGTGTCGAGGCCTGGTCGATGGTCATCCCCTGGCTTGGTTTCCCGCTCGCGCAAGTATTGAAGCAGGTGGAGCCGACATCGAACGCGCGCTATGTGCGCTTCGAGACCTTGAACGACCCACAGCATATGCCGGGGCAACGTTCAGGCTTCGCCTTGATCGACTGGCCTTATAGAGAAGGGCTGCGACTGGATGAGGCGATGCACCCGTTGGCGATTCTGGCGGTGGGTATGTATGGCCGTGAGTTGGCCCACCAGAATGGTGCACCGTTGCGGTTGGTGGTGCCATGGAAGTACGGGTTCAAGAGCATCAAGTCGATCGTGCGGATCAGCCTGGTGGCCGAGCAGCCGCAAACCACCTGGGAGGGGCTGGCACCAGACGAGTATGGCTTCTATGCCAATGTTAACCCTGAGGTCGATCACCCTCGTTGGACCCAGGCGCGTGAGCGGCGTCTGCCAAGTGGTCTGTTCAGCCCCAATGTGCGGCAGACACAAATGTTCAATGGCTACGCCGATGAAGTGGCGTCGCTGTATGCCGGTCTCGACCTGCGGAAGAACTATTGATGCGTTATCCCTGGTTGCGCCTGGCCATCTTTATAGTGGGGAGCGCGTTTCCACTTTGGTGGCTGTATGAGGCAGCAATGAACCTGCTGGGGCCGGACCCTGGGAAAATTCTGATGGACCGGCTGGGCTTGGGCGCGCTGACCTTCTTGCTGGTGACATTGAGCATGACGCCGTTGCAGCGGCTGACGGGGTGGTCGGGCTGGATCGTTGTGCGTCGGCAGCTGGGGTTGTGGTGCTTTGCCTATATCGTGCTGCACATCCTCTGTTACCTGTTCTTTATTCTGGGGCTGGACTGGGGGCAGTTTGCTGTCGAGCTGCGTAAGCGGCCCTACATTATTGTGGGTGCGCTTGGTTTTCTCGGGTTGTTGGCACTGGCGGCAACCTCTAATCGGTACAGCCAGCGTCGCCTGGGTGCGCGTTGGAAGAAGCTGCATAAGCTGGTGTATGTGATTCTTGGGTTGGGGTTGCTGCACTTTCTATGGATTGTGCGTTCCGACCTGCGCGAGTGGGCTATCTATGCAGGTATTGGTGCTGTGCTGATGGCGCTGCGCATTCCCGCGGTGGCACGGCGCGTTCCTCGCGTGATGGGAGGGCGGGGCAGGGCGGTTTGAAACATTCTTGAAATAAAGGGTTGACGCGGTTTCGAATCCCCTTATAATGCGCCCCACTTCCAGCGTAGTTGGAACGAGAAACTCCTTGAGTATCAAAGAGTTAATCGATTCAGGTGATGATGGAAGTGCTTCGATCGAAAGATCGTCAGCGGTTGAAATGGTGGTTGACAGCGCTTCTAAACGCTGTAGAATTCGCCTCCCGCTACGAGAGATCGCAGCGAGTTAAGTGTTTGAAGCTAAACGAGATTCTCGCGAAAAACTTCAAAATAAACGCTTGACAGGCTCTGAGGAAAGCGTAGAATGCGCGCCTCGGTTGAGACGAAAAGCTCTTAACCAAACGCTCTTTAACAAATTGAATCAAGCAATTCGTGTGGGTGCTTGTGAGTATGGACTGATGGTCACAAAGATTATCAGCATCACAAGTGACCATGCGAGAAATCACATAGTCATTTGAGATTGCTGAGCCAAGTTTAGGGTTTCTTAAAAACCCAAGCAGTATTGAACTGAAGAGTTTGATCATGGCTCAGATTGAACGCTGGCGGCAGGCCTAACACATGCAAGTCGAGCGGATGAGAAGAGCTTGCTCTTCGATTCAGCGGCGGACGGGTGAGTAATGCCTAGGAATCTGCCTGGTAGTGGGGGACAACGTTTCGAAAGGAACGCTAATACCGCATACGTCCTACGGGAGAAAGCAGGGGACCTTCGGGCCTTGCGCTATCAGATGAGCCTAGGTCGGATTAGCTAGTTGGTGGGGTAATGGCTCACCAAGGCGACGATCCGTAACTGGTCTGAGAGGATGATCAGTCACACTGGAACTGAGACACGGTCCAGACTCCTACGGGAGGCAGCAGTGGGGAATATTGGACAATGGGCGAAAGCCTGATCCAGCCATGCCGCGTGTGTGAAGAAGGTCTTCGGATTGTAAAGCACTTTAAGTTGGGAGGAAGGGCAGTAAGCGAATACCTTGCTGTTTTGACGTTACCGACAGAATAAGCACCGGCTAACTCTGTGCCAGCAGCCGCGGTAATACAGAGGGTGCAAGCGTTAATCGGAATTACTGGGCGTAAAGCGCGCGTAGGTGGTTTGTTAAGTTGAATGTGAAAGCCCCGGGCTCAACCTGGGAACTGCATCCAAAACTGGCAAGCTAGAGTACGGTAGAGGGTGGTGGAATTTCCTGTGTAGCGGTGAAATGCGTAGATATAGGAAGGAACACCAGTGGCGAAGGCGACCACCTGGACTGATACTGACACTGAGGTGCGAAAGCGTGGGGAGCAAACAGGATTAGATACCCTGGTAGTCCACGCCGTAAACGATGTCAACTAGCCGTTGGAATCCTTGAGATTTTAGTGGCGCAGCTAACGCATTAAGTTGACCGCCTGGGGAGTACGGCCGCAAGGTTAAAACTCAAATGAATTGACGGGGGCCCGCACAAGCGGTGGAGCATGTGGTTTAATTCGAAGCAACGCGAAGAACCTTACCAGGCCTTGACATGCAGAGAACTTTCTAGAGATAGATTGGTGCCTTCGGGAACTCTGACACAGGTGCTGCATGGCTGTCGTCAGCTCGTGTCGTGAGATGTTGGGTTAAGTCCCGTAACGAGCGCAACCCTTGTCCTTAGTTACCAGCACGTTATGGTGGGCACTCTAAGGAGACTGCCGGTGACAAACCGGAGGAAGGTGGGGATGACGTCAAGTCATCATGGCCCTTACGGCCTGGGCTACACACGTGCTACAATGGTCGGTACAGAGGGTTGCCAAGCCGCGAGGTGGAGCTAATCTCACAAAACCGATCGTAGTCCGGATCGCAGTCTGCAACTCGACTGCGTGAAGTCGGAATCGCTAGTAATCGCGAATCAGAATGTCGCGGTGAATACGTTCCCGGGCCTTGTACACACCGCCCGTCACACCATGGGAGTGGGTTGCACCAGAAGTAGCTAGTCTAACCTTCGGGGGGACGGTTACCACGGTGTGATTCATGACTGGGGTGAAGTCGTAACAAGGTAGCCGTAGGGGAACCTGCGGCTGGATCACCTCCTTAATCGACGACATCAGCCTGCTGATGAGCTCCCACACGAATTGCTTGATTCATATGTGAAGACGATCAAGACCCTCTATAGGTCTGTAGCTCAGTTGGTTAGAGCGCACCCCTGATAAGGGTGAGGTCGGCAGTTCAAATCTGCCCAGACCTACCAATATACGGGGCCATAGCTCAGCTGGGAGAGCGCCTGCCTTGCACGCAGGAGGTCAGCGGTTCGATCCCGCTTGGCTCCACCACTCTTGCAGTACCTTGATCAAACTCAGAAATGAGCATTCGCTTCGAATGTTGATTTCTGACTTTTGTCAGATCGTTCTTTAAAAATTCGGATATGTGATAGAAATAGACTGAACACTACTTTCACTGGTAGTGGATCAGGCTAAGGTAAAATTTGTGGGCTCGAAAGAGCAAAACGAATTTTCGGCGAATGTCGTCTTCACAGTATAACCAGATTGCTTGGGGTTATATGGTCAAGTGAAGAAGCGCATACGGTGGATGCCTTGGCAGTCAGAGGCGATGAAAGACGTGGTAGCCTGCGATAAGCTTTGGGGAGTCGGCAAACAGACTGTGATCCAGAGATCTCTGAATGGGGGAACCCACTCAGCATAAGCTGAGTATCTTGTACTGAATACATAGGTGCAAGAGGCGAACCAGGGGAACTGAAACATCTAAGTACCCTGAGGAAAAGAAATCAACCGAGATTCCCTTAGTAGTGGCGAGCGAACGGGGACCAGCCCTTAAGTTGGTTTGAGATTAGTGGAACGCTCTGGAAAGTGCGGCCATAGTGGGTGATAGCCCCGTACACGAAAATCTCTTATCAATGAAATCGAGTAGGACGGAGCACGAGAAACTTTGTCTGAATATGGGGGGACCATCCTCCAAGGCTAAATACTACTGACTGACCGATAGTGAACTAGTACCGTGAGGGAAAGGCGAAAAGAACCCCGGAGAGGGGAGTGAAATAGATCCTGAAACCGTATGCGTACAAGCAGTGGGAGCCTACTTGTTAGGTGACTGCGTACCTTTTGTATAATGGGTCAGCGACTTATATTCAGTGGCGAGCTTAACCGAATAGGGGAGGCGTAGCGAAAGCGAGTCTTAATAGGGCGTTTAGTCGCTGGGTATAGACCCGAAACCGGGCGATCTATCCATGGGCAGGTTGAAGGTTAGGTAACACTGACTGGAGGACCGAACCGACTACCGTTGAAAAGTTAGCGGATGACCTGTGGATCGGAGTGAAAGGCTAATCAAGCTCGGAGATAGCTGGTTCTCCTCGAAAGCTATTTAGGTAGCGCCTCATGTATCACTGTAGGGGGTAGAGCACTGTTTCGGCTAGGGGGTCATCCCGACTTACCAAACCGATGCAAACTCCGAATACCTACAAGTGCCGAGCATGGGAGACACACGGCGGGTGCTAACGTCCGTCGTGAAAAGGGAAACAACCCAGACCGTCAGCTAAGGTCCCAAAGTCATGGTTAAGTGGGAAACGATGTGGGAAGGCTTAGACAGCTAGGAGGTTGGCTTAGAAGCAGCCACCCTTTAAAGAAAGCGTAATAGCTCACTAGTCGAGTCGGCCTGCGCGGAAGATGTAACGGGGCTCAAACCATGCACCGAAGCTACGGGTATCATCTTATGATGATGCGGTAGAGGAGCGTTCTGTAAGCCTGTGAAGGTGAGTTGAGAAGCTTGCTGGAGGTATCAGAAGTGCGAATGCTGACATGAGTAACGACAATGGGAGTGAAAAACTCCCACGCCGAAAGACCAAGGTTTCCTGCGCAACGTTAATCGACGCAGGGTTAGTCGGTCCCTAAGGCGAGGCTGAAAAGCGTAGTCGATGGAAAACAGGTTAATATTCCTGTACTTCCAGTTATTGCGATGGAGGGACGGAGAAGGCTAGGCCAGCTTGGCGTTGGTTGTCCAAGTTTAAGGTGGTAGGCTGAGATCTTAGGCAAATCCGGGATCTCAAGGCCGAGAGCTGATGACGAGTTGCCTTTAGGCGACGAAGTGGTTGATGCCATGCTTCCAAGAAAAGCTCCTAAGCTTCAGATAACTGGGAACCGTACCCCAAACCGACACAGGTGGTTAGGTAGAGAATACCAAGGCGCTTGAGAGAACTCGGGTGAAGGAACTAGGCAAAATGGCACCGTAACTTCGGGAGAAGGTGCGCCGGCGAGGGTTAAGGACTTGCTCCGTAAGCCCATGCCGGTCGAAGATACCAGGCCGCTGCGACTGTTTATTAAAAACACAGCACTCTGCAAACACGAAAGTGGACGTATAGGGTGTGACGCCTGCCCGGTGCCGGAAGGTTAATTGATGGGGTTAGCGCAAGCGAAGCTCTTGATCGAAGCCCCGGTAAACGGCGGCCGTAACTATAACGGTCCTAAGGTAGCGAAATTCCTTGTCGGGTAAGTTCCGACCTGCACGAATGGCGTAACGATGGCGGCGCTGTCTCCACCCGAGACTCAGTGAAATTGAAATCGCTGTGAAGATGCAGTGTATCCGCGGCTAGACGGAAAGACCCCGTGAACCTTTACTATAGCTTTGCACTGGACTTTGAATTTGCTTGTGTAGGATAGGTGGGAGGCTTTGAAGTGGGGACGCCAGTTCTCATGGAGCCATCCTTGAAATACCACCCTGGCAACTTTGAGGTTCTAACTCAGGTCCGTTATCCGGATCGAGGACAGTGTATGGTGGGTAGTTTGACTGGGGCGGTCTCCTCCCAAAGAGTAACGGAGGAGTACGAAGGTGCGCTCAGACCGGTCGGAAATCGGTCGTAGAGTATAAAGGCAAAAGCGCGCTTGACTGCGAGACAAACACGTCGAGCAGGTACGAAAGTAGGTCTTAGTGATCCGGTGGTTCTGTATGGAAGGGCCATCGCTCAACGGATAAAAGGTACTCCGGGGATAACAGGCTGATACCGCCCAAGAGTTCATATCGACGGCGGTGTTTGGCACCTCGATGTCGGCTCATCACATCCTGGGGCTGAAGCCGGTCCCAAGGGTATGGCTGTTCGCCATTTAAAGTGGTACGCGAGCTGGGTTTAGAACGTCGTGAGACAGTTCGGTCCCTATCTGCCGTGGACGTTTGAGATTTGAGAGGGGCTGCTCCTAGTACGAGAGGACCGGAGTGGACGAACCTCTGGTGTTCCGGTTGTCACGCCAGTGGCATTGCCGGGTAGCTATGTTCGGAAGAGATAACCGCTGAAAGCATCTAAGCGGGAAACTTGCCTCAAGATGAGATCTCACTGGGATCTTGAATCCCCTAAAGGGCCGTCGAAGACTACGACGTTGATAGGTTGGGTGTGTAAGCGCTGTGAGGCGTTGAGCTAACCAATACTAATTGCCCGTGAGGCTTGACCATATAACACCCAAGCAATTTGAGCGTAAGACGCCGAATTGTGGTGGTGAAGACGAAATAACCGAAAGTTCGTAACCACAAATATCGCATATCCGAATTCGCTGGGCTGTCCATCTGGGCATTCTGGCTACAGAATTTCTTGACGACCATAGAGCATTGGAACCACCTGATCCCATCCCGAACTCAGTAGTGAAACGATGCATCGCCGATGGTAGTGTGGGGTTTCCCCATGTGAGAGTAGGTCATCGTCAAGATTCATTTCGCAAAACCCCTATCTGCGCGAGCAGGTAGGGGTTTTGTCTTTTGGGCTGGAAAAGAATTGTCGCCATGCCCGCCATAACCCCGGGCATGCCCCGTGATATGGTTCCGCATCAGAATCCACCGCCTCTCAGGGAATGCACAATGGCCAACCCCACCGCCCTCCATCCCGGCTTCATGATCGTGCATGGCAACCGCCTCGACGATTTGCGCAGCTTGGTGGTGAGCTGGATGCGTCGTTACCCGTTGGCGCCATTGGAAAACGAAATTGCGCTGGTGCAAAGCAACGGCATTGCCCAGTGGCTAAAACTGGCGCTGGCCGAAGACCCTGAAGAAGGTGACCTGGGCGGCTGTGGTATCGCCGCTGCGATCGATGTGCAGTTACCCGGCAGCTTCATGTGGCAGCTTTACCGTCGAGTATTGGGCCGCGATGAGATCCCTGAGGTTTCCCTGCTCGACAAGGCGCCGCTGACCTGGCGCCTGATGCGCTTGCTCCCGGCGTTGATCGAGCGCCCGCATTTCGAGCCCCTGCGCCGCTTTCTCACCGACGATAGCGACCTGCGCAAGCGTTACCAGCTTGCCGAGCGCCTGGCCGACCTTTTCGACCAGTACCAGGTTTACCGAGCCGACTGGCTCAAGGATTGGGCTGGTGGCGAACACATCCTCAATACCGCCCGTGGCGAGCGTAAACCGTTGCCGCCCGGTAATCGCTGGCAGGCCGAGTTGTGGCGCGCGCTGCTTGACGATGTCGGCGAGCAGGGCATGGCGCAGAGCCGTGCAGGTGTGCATCAACGTTTCATCGAGCGCATCAACAGCCTGGAGCAGGCACCTGTCGGCTTGCCGTCACGGGTGATCGTGTTTGGTATCTCGTCCCTTCCGGCCCAGGCATTGGAAGCACTGGCAGGGCTTGCACGGTTCAGCCAGGTACTGCTTTGCGTGCACAACCCTTGCCGCCATCACTGGGCCGATATCGTCGCCGACAAAGACCTGCTGCGCCATCAGTACAAACGCCAACAGCGCAAGCAGGGCATGCCCCTTCAACTGGATGACCAGTCGTTGCACCAGCATGCTCATCCGCTGTTGGCCGCGTGGGGCAAGCAGGGCCGTGACTACATCAACCTGCTCGACAGTTATGACGACCCCGGCAGCTATCGCGGTGTATTCAGCGAGGGTCGCATTGACCTGTTCAGCGAAGGTTCGCCGACCACGCTGCTCAACCAGTTGCAAGATGACATTCTCGAACTGCGCCCCTTGGCCGAGACCCGTGAGCTTTGGCCGCCAGTCGACCTCACGCAGGATCGGTCGATACGCTTTCATGTCGCGCACAGCCCGCAACGCGAAGTGGAAATCCTCCACGACCAGTTACTGGCCCGCTTCAGCGCCGACCCTACCCTTCGCCCGCGCGATGTGATCGTGATGCTCCCGGCCATCGACACTTATGCGCCCCATATCCGCGCCGTGTTCGGCCAGTTGCAACGCAACGATCTGCGCTACATTCCGTTTACCCTCACCGATCAAGGCCAACGCGGTCGCGAGCCATTGCTGATTGCCCTGGAGCACCTGCTCAAGCTGCCAGACAGCCGCTTCGCGGTCAGCGAAGTGCTCGATTTGCTCGACGTGCCGGCCGTGCGTGCTCGCTTCGGTATCCGTGAAAGCGACTTGCCAACGCTTCATCGCTGGATCGAAGGCGCCGGTATCCGTTGGGGCCTGAATGCCGAGCAACGCGCCAGCCTGGGCTTGCCTGAAGGGCTAGAGCAGAACAGCTGGCGGTTCGGTCTGCGCCGGATGCTGTTGGGCTATGCCGTCGGCGTGGGTGAGGGCTGTGACGGCATTGAACCCTATGACGAAATCGGTGGCCTGGATGCCGCCCTGATCGGCCCGCTGGTGGCCCTGCTCGATGCGCTGGAAGTCGCGTGTCAGGCATTGGCCCAGCCCGCGACTGTTCCCCTGTGGGGCGAGCGCCTGCACGCCTTGTTGCAGGTTTTCTTCCTGGCTGAAGACGAGCACGACGAGTTTCTGCTGATGCAGTTGCAGGACTTGCGCGACACTTGGCTGGAAGTATGCGAAACCGTCGGCCTGCAGGACTCGCTGCCACTGACTGTGGTCCGCGAGGCGTGGTTGTCTGGCCTCGACCAGGGCAAGCTGTCCCAGCGTTTTCTGGCCGGCTCGGTAAACTTCTGCACCCTCATGCCCATGCGCGCCATCCCTTTCCGGGTAGTCTGCCTGCTGGGCATGAACGATGGTGACTACCCCCGCGCCCAGCAGCCGCTGGACTTCGACCTGATGGCCAGCGACTACCGCCCCGGTGATCGCTCGCGCCGCGAAGACGATCGTTACTTACTGCTGGAGGCGCTGCTGTCGGCACGCGATCAGCTGTATGTCAGCTGGGTCGGGCGCAGTATCCGCGACAACAGCGAGCGCCCGGCCTCGGTACTTATTGGCCAATTGCGCGATCATGTGGCTGCAGGTTGGCGCTTGGCCGGTACAGGCGAACGCTCAGGGCAAGGGCCGGACGAACAGCTGCTGCACGCATTGACGCAGGAGCACCCGTTACAGCCGTTCAGCCCGCGCTACTTCCAGAAGGGCAGCCCGTTGTTCAGTTTCGCCCATGAATGGCAGGTACTGCATCTGCCGGGGCAGGGCATCGCGAAAAACGACCCCGGCCTGCCTCCATACATCGATGATGAAGCGCTGAGCCTGACACAACTGAACGACTTTCTTCGCCACCCGGTGCGGCACTTCTTCAGTCAGCGACTCAAGGTGTTCTTCGAAGCCCTGGAGGCTCCGACCCCAGATGAAGAACCGTTCGTCCTCGATACGCTGCAACGCTACGGCGCCGCCGAGAGCCTGTTGAATGCCGCGCTGGCCGACCCGGACAATGCCGAGCCAGCCCTGCAAGCTCAGGCCCGCCGCCTGCAAGCTTGCGGCCTGTTGCCGCTTGCCGGTTTTGGCCAGCTCCTGCAGGCCGAGTTGATTCAGCCCCTGCCTGATCTGCTGCAGCGCCATCGTCAGTTGTTGCAACGCTGGCCTCTCCTGGTCGAAGGCGCATTGCCTGTTCATTTCGAACACGGCAGGCATCGTCTCGAAGGCTGGCTGGGCCGGGTTTACCAGGCCGATGATCAAAGCCTGCTCAGCATCACCACGGTACCGAACACCATCAGCGCCGGGCGCAATAACTACAAATGGCACCGGCTTATCGCGCCTTGGGTCATGCACCTGGCTGCCTGCGCCGCGGGTTATCCACTGAACAGTGCGCTGGTGGCCAGTGACCTGACCCTGCTGCTCGCGCCTTTGCCGCAGGAGCAGGCGGCGCAATTGCTCGGTGACTTGCTGGTAGCTCGGCAGGCCGCAATGAACGCGCCGCTGCCGGTGGCGGCCAAGACCGCGTTCGCCTGGCTGGCCCAGGACGATACCGACAAAGCGCTTGCCGCTGCTGCCCGCGCCTACGAGGGCGATGAACGCAACAGCTTCGGCGAGCGCAGCGAAAGCATCGCCCTGGCCCGGCAGTTCCGTGACTTCGCCGCGCTTACCGCCGACGAAACCTTTGAAGGCTGGTGCGAAACCCTGTACCGCCCATTGTTCAACGCACCCTGGCAGGCCCTGGGCAACCCGGAGAGTGGCGCATGACCCAGGACCGTCCCCTGGCATTGAGTTTCCCCCTGCATGGCAGCCAACTGATCGAAGCCAGCGCCGGGACAGGCAAGACATTCACCATCTCGGCGCTGTACCTGCGGCTGGTCCTCGGCCACGGCGGCGAGCAGGCCTTTGGCCGCGAGCTGTTGCCCCCGCAGATCCTCGTGGTGACCTTCACCGACGCCGCTACCAAAGAGCTGCGCGAACGTATTCGCGCGCGCCTGGCGGAAGCTGCGCGGTTTTTCCGTGGCGAACTGGATGCAGCCGACCCCCTGCTGCACCAGTTGCGTGACGATTACCCGGAGCAAGCCTGGCCACGATGCGCCAGCCGCTTGGAAATCGCCGTGCAATGGATGGACGAAGCGGCGGTATCGACCATTCACGGTTGGTGTCAGCGGATGCTCCGTGAGCATGCTTTCGACAGTGGCAGCCTGTTCACCCAGACGCTGGAGACCGATCACACCGACCTGCTTGGCCAGGTGATGCGCGATTACTGGCGACGGTTCTGTTATGGCATGCAGGGCGAGGCCCTGGCCTGGGTCCGCGCGCATTGGGCGAGCCCCGATGCGCTGTTACCGCGTATTCGCCCGCTGTTCGGGCGGGTACGGGCACAGCAGGACGAACAAGAGCCCGAGGCGTTGATTCAAGCCGCACTTGGGCAACGTACCGAGCAGTTAGCCCAGCTCAAGGCGCCCTGGGTACAGTGGGCCGATGAGCTGCGGCAGATCTGCCGCGACGCCGTGGCCGCCAAACAGGCCGACGGGCGCAAGATGCAGGCACGCTACTTCGAACCCTGGTTCGACAAGCTGAGCGCGTGGGCCGCCGACGAAACAATTGTCGAGCTCGATCTTGGCACCGGCTTCACCCGCCTGACCCCGGCAGGCATGGCCGAGGCCTGGAAGTCAGGCGAGCCACCCGACCACCCGGGGTTGCACGCCATGCAGACGCTGCAGCAACAACTGCAGGCCTTGGCCAGCCCGGATGCGCAACTGCTCGAACACGCTGCCAGCTGGGTATCGGCGCGTTTCGAAGTGGAGAAGCGTCGGCGCGCCGAAATGGGCTTCGACGACATGCTGCTACGGCTGCAACATGCCCTGGCTAGCGAGGCCGGCGAGCGCCTGGCCGGCCTGATTCGTGAGCAGTTCCCGGTAGCATTGATTGACGAATTCCAGGACACCGACCCGGTCCAGTACGGCATCTTCGAGCGGATCTACCAGATTACCGAGAACCGCACGGAAACCGGGCTGTTCATGATTGGCGACCCCAAGCAGGCGATCTACGCCTTCCGCGGCGCCGACATTTATACCTACCTCGCCGCCCGACGTGCTACCACCGGGCGGCTGCACAGCCTGGACACCAACTACCGTTCGAGCCAGGCCATGGTTGCGGCGGTCAACCAGGTGTTCCTCCAGGCCGAGACGCGAAGCCAGGGGCGAGGGGCGTTCCTGTTCCGTGAAGCCGAAGACAACCCGCTGCCGTTCATCGAGGTCCGGGCCAAAGGCCGTGGCGAACACTTACTGGTGGACAGCCAGGCATGCGCAGCCCTGCAGTGCTGGCAACTGCAGAGCGAAGAGCCGGTTTCGAGCACCCTTTACCGCCAGCAGCTGGCTGCCAGCTGCGCTACCCATATCGTCGCGCTGCTCAACGGCGGGCAGCAGGGCACGGCGGGCTTCCGTAACGGCGAAGGTGAATTACGCCCATGCCTGCCCTCGGACATCGCCATCCTCGTGCGCGACGGCCACGAGGCACAGATGATTCGTGCCGAACTGGCCGCCCGTGATGTGCGCAGCGTGTACCTGTCCGACAAGGACTCGGTGTTCGCGGCCCAAGAGGCGCATGACCTGCTGGCCTGGCTCAAAGCCTGCGCCGAGCCGGATTCGGAGCGCCTGCTCAAGGCCGCCCTGGCCAGCCTCACTCTCGACCTGTCGCTGGCCGCGCTGGACAAGCTGAACCAGGACGAGCGGGTCTGGGAAGACTGGGTCATGCGTTTTCGTCGTTACCGCGATACCTGGCAGCGCCAGGGCGTGCTGCCGATGCTGCGGCACCTGTTACACGACTTCCAGTTGCCGCGCACGCTCATCACCCGCAGTGATGGCGAGCGCGTGCTGACCAACCTGCTGCACCTGGCCGAACTACTGCAACAAGCGGCAGGTGAGTTGGATGGTGAACAGGCATTGATCCGCCACCTGGCCGAGCATCTGGCCAGTTCCGGCCAGGCCGGTGAAGAACAGATCCTGAGGCTGGAGAGCGATGAGCAACTGGTAAAAGTGGTCACCATCCACAAGTCCAAGGGCCTGGAATACCCCTTGGTCTACCTGCCGTTCATCTGCACCAGCAAGCCGGTGGACGGCACCCGCCTGCCTCTGGCGTGGCATGACAGCGAAGGCAACGCCCACCTGACCCTGACACCTGACCAGGAACAGATCGCCCGGGCTGACGACGAGCGCCTTGCCGAAGACCTGCGCCTGCTCTACGTCGCCCTGACCCGTGCCCAGCATGCCTGCTGGCTTGGCGTCGCGGACCTGAAGCGGGGCAACCAGAAGAGCTCGCAGTTGCACCGTTCGGCGTTCGGCTACCTGTTGGGTGGTGGCCTCGCGCTGCCTGGCTCCGGGCAACTGGCGGACTGGCTGCAGGCGTTGGCATCCGCCTGCCCGTACATTGAATGCGCGCAATTGCCACTGGCCGACGATCAGCTGTATCGCATGCCGCATGCCGAGCGTGAGCTGCTGCCCGCGCGCAAGCCCCGCCGGGCGGCCGCCGAGCATTGGTGGATTGCCTCCTATAGCGCCCTGCGCGTCGGCGATCAGACCCTCGGCGCCGACAGCTCACAGGCCCAGCAACTGCTGGATGACGAAGTGGTCGACGCCCAGGTGCTGCGCGAGGTGCCGGCTGAAGGTGGCGATATCCACCGCTTCCCACGCGGGCCAAACCCCGGCACCTTCCTCCATGGCCTGCTGGAGTGGGCCGGCCGTGAAGGCTTCGGCGAAGTCAGCGGCAACCCCGAGCTGATCGAGCGCATGGTCGGCCAGCGCTGCAATCGCCGTGACTGGACCGGCTGGATCCCGACCCTGACGCCGTGGTTGAGTCAGTTGCTGAACGAACCGCTGCCTGTTCTGGCCCACGACGTGAGTCTCACCCTTGCGCAACTGCGTCACTACCAGATCGAAATGGAGTTCTGGTTCGCCAGCCATCAGGTCGACGCCGAACAGCTCGATCTCCTGGTGGCGCGCCACACCCACCCTGGCCAGGCGCGCCCGGCAGCGCAACCGACGCTGCTCAATGGCATGTTCAAAGGCTTCATCGACCTGGCCTTCGAGCTGGACGGGCGCTACTACGTGGCCGATTACAAATCCAACTGGCTGGGCCCGGACACCCAGTCCTACGACACCTTGGCCATGGAAAAGGCCATCCTTGAGCATCGCTACGACTTGCAGTACGTGCTGTATCTGCTGGCCCTGCACCGCCAACTGCGCGCCCGGCTGCCTGATTACGATTACGACCGCCATGTCGGCGGCGCCCTGTTCATCTTCCTGCGCGGTGCCTGCAGCAGTGGCCATGGCGTGTACTTCGCCAAGCCACCGCGGGTGCTGATTGAAGCACTGGATGCGCTGTTCCGTGGTGAGCAGGCGCCCGAACCGCAAGACCTGTTTGCCGGAGCTGCGCCATGAGCCGAACCCTCACCGACCTGTTGCCTACGCCGCTGCACGCCGAACACCTGCTGGCCCTGGCGCCGCAGCGTGACAGCGCAGACCTGTTGCAACTGCTGGACCGTTGGGTCGAGCGTGGTTGGCTGCGTGCCCTCGACCGTGCGTTCGTGTCTTTTCTCGAAGAACGCGCCCCAGCGGGCGACCCCTTGCTGTTGCTGGCGGCAGCCCTGGCAAGCCATCAGCTGGGCCACGGCCATGTCTGCCTGGACCTGAGGCAGACCTTGGCCGAACCAGACTTCGCCCTGTCGCTGCCGCCGGAAGGCGATGCCTTGATCGGCCCCTTGCTGCTGCCTTCGCAACTGCTTGCGGACCTTGACCTTGACGCCTGGCGCCAGCGCATCGCTGCCAGCCCGTTGGTCGCCAGTGGTGACACACCAGGCCAGCAGGCACGGCCACTGGTGCTCAGTGGCGAGCGTCTGTACCTGCGTCGCTACTGGAGCTACGAGCGGCGTATCGACCACAACCTGCGCCAGCGCCTGAGCCAGGACGAGGCGGCGCCTGCCGATTTGCCCGCGCGCCTGGCACAGTTGTTCGACGAGGGCGCCGTTGCCGGTCAGGTCGATTGGCAAAAGCTTGCCTGTGCCCTGGCTACCCGGGCGGGCTTCAGCATCATTACCGGCGGCCCCGGCACCGGCAAGACCACCACGGTGGTGCGTCTGCTGGCCTTGCTGCAGGCACCGGCGGTGGAGCAGGGCAGGCCTTTGCGCATTCGCCTGGCCGCGCCTACCGGCAAGGCAGCTGCGCGCTTGACCGAGTCCATCGGCCAGCAGGTCGAGCGTTTGCAGGTCAGTGCTGCCGTGCGCGGGCAAATCCCCAGCGAGGTCAGCACCGTGCACCGGCTGCTGGGCAGCCGCCCTGGGTCGCGGCATTTCCGCCATCACGCGGGCAATCCGTTGCCACTGGACGTGCTGGTGGTCGACGAGGCCTCGATGATCGACCTGGAGATGATGGCCAACCTGCTCGATGCGCTGCCACCCCGTGCACGGCTGATCCTGCTCGGTGACAAAGACCAGTTGGCGTCGGTCGAAGCGGGTGCGGTACTGGGCGACTTGTGCCGGGATGCCGAAGAAGGCTGTTACTCACCTGCGACCGAGGCGTGGTTGGAGCACATCGGCGGCCAGTCGCTGCAGGGCAGTGGTCTTGTGCCCGGTGATGCACAGCGCAATCCGCTGGCTCAACAGGTGGTGATGCTGCGTTTCTCCCGGCGCTTTGGCGAAGGCAGCGGGATTGGCCAATTGGCTCGGCTGGTCAACCGCCAGGAATCGCATGCGGCACGCAACCTGCTCGCCATGCCGCCGCCTGATGTGAACGGCCTGTCGCTGAAAAACGAACAGGACCGTGCCTTCGATCGTCTGCTGCTCGACGGCCTCAACCGTGGCGCCGAGGGCCCTCAAGGTTATCGCAGTTACCTGCGGGCCCTGGGGCGCTACCGGCCGGCACCTGACACCGCTTATGACGACCCGCTCTGGGAGCAATGGGCGAGCAAGGTGCTGCACAGTTTCGAGGACTTCCAGCTGCTCTGCGCGGTACGCCGGGGCGCCTGGGGGGTCGAGGGCCTCAACGAACGCGTGGCGCGGGTGCTGCACAATGCCGGGTTGATCGACGCCCAGCAGCCCTGGTATGAGGGCCGGCCCGTGCTGGTGACCCGCAACGATTATGGCCTGGGCCTGATGAACGGTGACATCGGCATCGCCTTGCGCCTGCCGGATGAGCGGGGCGAGCCGTTGCTGCGTGTCGCCTTCCCGCGCAACGACGGCAACGGCGGGGTGCGTTTCGTCCTGCCGAGCCGGCTCAACGAAGTGGAGACCGTGTTCGCCATGACGGTGCACAAGTCCCAGGGCTCGGAGTTCAGCCATACCGCCCTGGTGCTGCCGGACGCACTCAACCCGGTGTTGACCAAGGAGCTTGTGTACACCGGCATCACCCGGGCCAAGCATTGCTTCAGCCTGGTCGAGCCACGGCAGGGCATATTCGAAGAGGCGGTGTCGCGCAAGGTGCGGCGGATCTCCGGCCTGATGCTCGAACAGGTCTGACGCTGGGCGCCAGGTACGGTAAGCGGCCATGTGCTATCGTTGCGCCAACATCTGAAAGGAATTCGAGAGATATCCCACATGACCGTGGCCGGGAGGCGATTGACGAGCTGTACGCTTTCGCTGTTGCTGGCCATCCTGTCGCTACTAGCAGGCCCTGCCTGGGCGCAAACCTCAGCAACCGGCGTGCAGGCACAACAACGTGCCAAGGCCGTCACCCAGGTGGTGCTGGGGATCTTCAGTTACGCCCGCTGGCCCGTCGAGCCTGCGCCCTTGCGCCTGTGCCTGGTCGGCCCTACCGAGTATGCCGACGACCTGATCAAGGGGCATGTGCAGGAGTCCGGGCGGCCCCTGCAGGTGCGTCGTCTGCTGGCAGAGGATGCACAGGTCGCCCAGGCCTGTGATGCCATCTACATCGGCAAGCTCGATCAGGGCCAACGCGATCAGTTGTTCCAGCGTGTCAGCGGTCACCCGGTACTGAGCATCAGTGAGGCGGACGACCCCTGTACCGTCGGCAGCCTGTTCTGCCTGCGGGTGAGCGATCAGCAGGTCGCCTTTGAAGTGAACCTCGACTCCGTGGCGCGCTCCGGCGTCCGTATTCACCCCAGTGTGCTGCAATTGTCGCGGCGCCGAGGTGCGCAGCCATGAAAACTGGCAACAAGCGCGTTCGCCCGACCCTGCGCTCGGTACTCGGTCGTGGGCACCTCAGTGTCGCCCTGCTCGCCGTGGGCCTGGTGGGTATTTCGCTAACCCTGCTGGGCGTGCTTGCCCTGCAGGTGTATGCCAACCACAACCTGCACCTGATCGCCCGCTCCATTACCTACACCGTGGAAGCTGCCGTGGTGTTCGACGACCGCGTCGCGGCCAATGAAGCGCTGGCACTGATCGCCAGTATCGAAGAAGTGGCCGACGCCAAGGTCTTCAACAACGAGGGCGAGCAACTGGCCCACTGGCAACGCAACGACAGCGGCCTGCTCGCGCACCTGGAAACCCAGGTCGCTACTGCGCTGCTGGACGAGCCGGTCAACCTGCCGATTCTTCACCACCAGCAAAAGGTCGGGCACATCGAGCTGATTGGCCAGGGCCGTAGCCTGTTGCTGTTCCTGCTCGGCGGTTTGGGCGGGATCCTGTTCTGCATGGTGCTCAGCGCCGTTGTCGCCCTGTACCTGTCACGGCGCCTGCTCGGTGACCTCGTTCGCCCACTGCGCGGGTTGGCCAGCGTGGCCCACGCCGCCCGTCGCGAACGTCGTTTCGACCGTCGCGTCCCGGAAGCGCCGATTGCCGAGCTCAACGAGCTGGGCAACGACTTCAACGCCTTGCTCGATGAGCTGGAGGTATGGCACAGCCACCTGCAGAGCGAAAACCAGACGCTGGCCCACCAGGCCAGCCACGACAGCCTGACCGGCCTGCCCAATCGCGCCTTTTTCGAAGGGCGCCTTAGCCGCTGCCTGCGCAACGCGGCGCGGCAGCAGGATCATCTGGCGGTGCTGTTCCTCGACAGTGACCACTTCAAGCAAATCAATGACAGCCTCGGCCATGCGGTGGGCGATGAAGTGTTGATCAGCGTTGCCGACCGCATCCGCGCCCAACTGCGTGAGCACGACCTGGTGGCACGCCTGGGCGGTGACGAGTTCGCGGTGTTGCTGACGCCGCTGCAGTCACGCAAAGACGCCGAACACATCGCCGAGAAGATCGTCGCCAGCATGAAACTGCCGGTGCAACTGGACAGTGGCAGCAGCATTGCCACCTCGCTGAGTGTCGGCATCGCCTATTACCCCGTGGATGGCACTGACCCTGCCAGCCTTCTCGACGCCGCCGATGCGGCAATGTACCAGGCCAAGCGTAAACGCCGTGGCCATTGGCAAGTGGCGCAGACGGAACGGTCCGCCACCGAAATCAAGAACAGGAGCTGAACCCGTGATGCATCGTTTGCGTTTTCCCCTTTGGGCTTTGTTGCTCGCCATGTTGGCGCTTACCGGTTGCCAGAGTGCCCCGCCCAAGGGGCTGACTGCCGAGCAGATCGCCGTGCTCAAGCGCGAAGGCTTCGCCCCGACCGATGAGGGCTGGGCCTTCGATCTGTCGGGCAAAGTACTGTTCGGCAGTGACCTGGACAGCCTGAACGGCCCGAGCCAGGCCATCGTCGAGCGAATCGGCAAGGCGTTGCTGGGCGTCGGTATCCAGCGCGTGCGGGTGGATGGCCACGCGGATGCGACGGGCAGGGCGGCCTATAACCAGCAATTGTCCGAGCGCCGGGCACAGAGTGTGGCCAGAACGCTGATCGGGGTCGGCATGCCAGGGCAGAACATCCAGACGCGTGGCCTGGGCAGCACCCAGCCAGTGGCGAGCAACCGCAGCAGTGCCGGGCGCACCGAAAATCGACGGGTGTCAATTGTGGTGGCGTCGTACTGAGCGACCTCTGTCTGGCCTACTCGGATCTGAGATGGCCAGAGTGCTGATTGAATGATATGGAGCGGGGGCCGCGTTGCGGCCCATCGCAGGCGAGCCAGCGCCTACCTGTACGGCGCCCTACTTGAGAGCAGCATTACTCCTGAGCAAAGCGTATTTCGCGGGTTTCCCCCATCAGTAACGGCGCATTCGCCTCCGTCACCCCACGGATGTAATCCCATAACAGGGTTATCCGCTTCAACTTGCGCAAATCCTCCCGGCAGTACATCCAGAACTGCCGCGTCACCTCGATCTCATCCGGCAACACCGTCACCAACCGCGGATCCTGCGCCGCCAGAAAACACGGCAAGATCGCCAGCCCACGCCCCTGCAACGCCGCGGTGTACTGCGCAATCACGCTGGTACTGCGCAAATGCGCGTTGGCATTGGGAATCAGGTTGGCCAGGTACAACAGCTCCGAACTGAACGCCAGGTCATCCACATAACTGATGAAGGGATGCTTTGCCAGGTCCCCCACCTGCCGGATCGGCGCGTGGCTGTCCAGGTACGTCTGGGTCGCGTACAGCCGTAGCCGGTAGTCGCACAGCTTGCAGCACACATACGGGCCGTGTTCAGGCCGCTCCAGGGCAATGACGATGTCCGCCTCGCGCTTGGACAGGCTGATGAAGTGCGGCAACGGCAGGATATCCACCGAAATGGCCGGGTACGCATCGACGAAGTGGCTCAGTTGCGGCGTGACGAAAAAGCTGCCGAAGCCTTCGGTACAGCCCATGCGCACATGCCCCGACAGCGCCACGCCCGAGCCCGACACCTGCTCGCACGCCATGTGCAAGGTGCTTTCGATGGACTCGGCATACCCCAGCAAACGCTGGCCTTCGGCGGTAAGCACGAAACCGTTGGTCCGGGACTTTTCGAACAGGAGCGTGCCCAGCGCACCCTCAAGCGAGGTGATGCGCCGTGACACGGTGGTGTAGTCGACGCTCAGGCGCTTGGCGGCGCTGCTGGCTTTGCGGGTGCGTGCCACTTCGAGGAAGAACTTGAGGTCGTCCCAGTTGAGCGCGCTCAGGGATGTGAGGTCTTTTTGCATGATGATCCGGTTTTTTTGTGCGTTCTTGTTGGATGTTTGCACATCTATACTCGAAAAAAGCCCCTGGACGCCACCTTGCGTTTGCACGGCGCTGGCGATCTCGACCCGACAATAATTCCAAGGAGAACCCAGATGAACGCACCTCAATCCCCCGACCAGACCAAGGTCGCGCAGGTCAAGCTGCTGATCGATGGCCAATGGGTCGAATCCAAGACCACAGAATGGCGCGACATCGTCAACCCGGCCACCCAAGAGGTGCTGGCGCGGGTTCCGTTCGCCACCGTCGAGGAAGTCGATGCTGCCGTGGCCGCTGCCCACCGCGCCTTCCAGACCTGGCGTAACACCCCGATCGGCGCGCGCATGCGCATCATGCTCAAGCTGCAGGCGCTGATCCGCGAACACACCAAACGCATCGCCCAGACCCTCAGCGCCGAGCAGGGCAAGACCCTTGCCGATGCCGAAGGCGATATCTTCCGCGGCCTGGAAGTGGTCGAGCACGCTGCCTCCATCGGCACCCTGCAGATGGGCGAATTCGCTGAAAACGTCGCTGGCGGCGTCGACACCTACACCCTGCGCCAACCCATCGGCGTGTGCGCGGGCATCACCCCGTTCAACTTCCCGGCCATGATCCCGCTGTGGATGTTCCCCATGGCCATCGTCTGCGGCAACACCTTCGTGCTCAAGCCTTCCGAGCAGGACCCGCTGTCGACCATGATGCTGGTCGAGCTGGCGCTGGAAGCTGGCGTGCCGGCCGGTGTGCTCAACGTGGTGCATGGCGGCAAGCAGGTGGTGGATGCGATCTGCACCCATCAAGACATCAAGGCGATCTCGTTCGTCGGCTCCACCGAAGTCGGCACCCACGTCTACAACCTGGGCAGCCAACACGGCAAGCGTGTGCAGTCGATGATGGGCGCGAAGAACCACGCGGTGGTACTGCCCGACGCCAACCGCACCCAAACCGTCAACGCCCTGGTCGGCGCGGCCTTTGGTGCTGCCGGCCAGCGCTGCATGGCAACCTCCGTGGCGGTGCTGGTGGGCAAGGCCCGCGAGTGGCTGCCGGACATCAAAGAGGCGGCGAGCAAGCTCAAGGTCAATGCCGGCTCTGAACCTGGCACCGACGTCGGCCCGGTGGTTTCCAAGCGTGCCAAGGAGCGGGTGTTGGGCCTGATCGAAAGCGGCATCAAGGAAGGCGCCAAGCTCGAACTCGATGGCCGCGACGTTACGGTGCCTGGCTATGAGCAAGGCAACTTCGTTGGCCCGACCCTGTTCTCCGGGGTGAAAACCGACATGCAGGTCTACACCCAGGAAATCTTCGGCCCGGTGCTGGTGACCCTGGAAGTCGACACCCTCGATGAAGCCATCGCCCTGGTCAACAACAACCCGTTCGGCAACGGCACCGGCCTGTTCACCCAGAGCGGCGCGGCCGCGCGCAAGTTCCAGAGCGAGATCGACATCGGCCAGGTCGGCATCAACATCCCGATCCCGGTGCCGGTGCCGTACTTCAGCTTCACCGGCTCGCGCGGCTCCAAGCTCGGCGACCTGGGCCCATACGGCAAGCAAGTGGTGCAGTTCTACACTCAGACCAAGACTGTCACCGCTCGCTGGTTCGATGACGACAGCGTCAATGACGGTGTGAACACCACCATCAGCCTGCGCTAAGGAGTTCGCCATGCGTATTGCATTCATCGGCCTGGGCAACATGGGCGCGCCCATGGCCCGCAACCTGATCAAGGCCGGGCATCAGCTGAACTTGTTTGACCTGAACCAGACCGTGCTGGCCGAACTCGCCGAACTGGGCGGGCAGATCAGCCCCTCGCCCAAGGACGCAGCCGCCAACAGCGAGCTGGTGATCACCATGCTGCCGGCTGCGGCCCATGTGCGCAGTGTGTACCTGAACGATGACGGCGTGCTGGCGGGCATACGCCCCGGCACCCCGACGTTGGACTGCAGCACCATCGACCCGCAGACCGCCCGCGAGGTGTCCAAGGCCGCTGCGGCCAAGGGCGTGGACATGGGCGATGCACCGGTATCCGGTGGTACGGGCGGCGCGGCGGCCGGCACCCTGACCTTCATGGTCGGTGCCAGCGTCGAGTTGTTCGACACGCTCAAACCGGTGCTGGAACAGATGGGCCGCAACATCGTGCATTGCGGTGAGGTCGGCACAGGGCAAATCGCCAAGATCTGCAACAACCTGCTGCTGGGCATTTCGATGATCGGCGTGTCCGAGGCCATGGCCCTGGGCAATGCACTGGGCATCGACACTAAAGTGCTGGCCGGCATCATCAACAGCTCGACCGGGCGTTGCTGGAGCTCGGACACGTACAACCCGTGGCCCGGCGTCATCGAAACTGCACCTGCTTCACGCGGTTACACCGGCGGCTTTGGCGCCGAATTGATGCTCAAGGACTTGGGGCTGGCAACCGAAGCCGCACGTCAGGCGCACCAGCCGGTAATTCTCGGGGCCGTGGCCCAGCAGCTGTATCAGGCAATGAGCCTGCGCGGAGAGGGTGGCAAGGATTTCTCGGCCATCGTCGAGGGGTACCGCAAGCAGGATTGACGAGCGAGGTGGTTTGATCGCGGGCCAGGTGGCCTTCCCTCTGTAACTGCGCACCAGAGGGAAGGGCACCTGCTCCGCGATTTTTTTTGCTCAGGTGCCCAGCTACGAATCAGGCGAACACGAAGTACTTGCGCACCGTCTCGACCACTTCCCAGGTGCCTTTCATCCCAGGTTCGATCACAAATACATCACCGGCTTTCAGGTGCTTCGGCTCTTCGCCTTCCGGGGTGATGATGCAGTAGCCATCGAGGAAGTGGCAGAACTCCCACTTGTCGTAGTTCACCTCGAACTTGCCCGGCGTGCAGATCCAGGTACCCATGATCTTGCTGCCGTCGGCCGACAGGTAGGCGTTGAGGTTGACGGTGTGCGGATCGCCGCCGATGCGCTTCCACTTGGTGGCGTCCACAACCGGCGTCGGGCAGGTCTCGCGCAGGACGGTGATGAAATCGGACATGGCACAACTCCTGGTGACTGGCTGAATGACTGGACACCATAGGGCCATTGGCCGAGCTGCAGTTGCCTGGGGTCGACGTTTAGGTGCCTGACTGCGCTATGCGCAAAAATGAGTGGATGGGAGGTGACGCGGGCGTGGCTAGATTCCTACGTGGTAATAGGCTGGCGCCTACCGACTCGACTGCCTCATCCACTGGTCGCCTTGGGTGTGCATAGTGTGTACTGCGATTCGTTTTGTTCTATTCGGTGTGTATCATCCACACTGACTGTCAAAGGAAGAACGAGTGCGCAGTCGTGAAGTAATTCAGATCATTGAGGCAGACGGGTGGTACGAGGTCGAGGTCAAGGGCAGTCATCATCAGTTCAGGCACCCGGTAAAAAGAGGGAGAGTAACGGTGCCACATCCTAAAAGTGATCTGCCTAAGGGCACTGTACATAACATCTTGAAGCAAGCTGGGCTGAAACAGCCCAGTAGTCCCAGCAGCTCAATCATCAGGGGAGACGCGTAATGAAGTTTCCGGTTGTATTGCACAAAGACGCCGATTCGGATTACGGCGTAACGGTTCCTGATGTGCCTGGCTGCTTTTCAGCAGGCGCGAGTGTTTCCCAGGCGCTAGAGAATATTCAGGAAGCACTGGCATTGCATTTTGAAGGTCTGGTCGCTGATAACGAAGCGTTACCGCAGGCGCAAGAGATTGATGTTCATGTGGCTAACCCCGATTACCACGGCGGGGTCTGGGCAGTTGTGGACTTCGATGTGACTCCGTATCTGGGCAAGGCGGTGCGGTTCAATGCAACGCTGCCGGAAAACCTGTTGCAACGGATCGATGAGAAGGTAAAGCGCGACCATCGGTATGCTTCTCGTTCCGGATTTCTGGCATCGGCAGCATTGCGAGAGTTGGCAAGCGTGCACTGATCCAATGTGAGGGAGACGGCTGAATAATCATCTCTCAAGCCCACCAATACCGCACAAAGTGGAAAAACACCGGCGCCGCAAAGCACACCGAATCCATCCGGTCGAGCATGCCGCCGTGGCCTTCGATCATGTGCCCCCAGTCCTTTACCCCACGGTCGCGCTTGATCGCCGACATCACCAGCCCGCCGAAGAAGCCCATGGCGTTCACGGTCAGGGCCATCAGTGCCGCCTGCCAGAAGTTGAACGGGGTGATCCAGCACAACAGGGCGCCGATCAGCGTGGCCAATGCCACGCCACCGACCAGGCCTTCGAGGGTTTTCGAGGGTGACAGGTTGGGCGCTACCTTGCGTTTGCCGAACAGCTTGCCGCACACGTACTGCAGCACGTCGCTGATCTGCACCACGAGGATCAGCCAGGCGATCAGCAGCAGGTTGCGGCCCTCGAAACCGGGGATGTCGAGTGTCATCAGCGCGGGCACCGAAGAAACGCAATACACCGCAATCATCAGGCCCCACTGCACCTTTGACGCGCGTTCAAGGAAACGCGTGGTGTCGCCGCCAAAACTGGCGAGGATTGGCAGCAGCAGGAACAGATAAACCGGGATGAAAATGCTGAATAAGCCATACCAGTCCATGGCGATCAGCACGTACTGCACCGGCAACGCCACATAGAACGCCGCCACCAGCGCCGGGTAGTCGCTGCGCCGGGTCGGGGTGAGGGTCATGAACTCGCGCAGCGCATAGAACGACACGCCGTAAAACAGCACGATCACGCCGTACTTGCCGAACAGGAAAGCGATGCCGATGACCAGCACCATCACCCACCAGGCGTTGATACGGGCATTGAGGTTGTCGATCACCGCATGCGGCGCGGGGCCTGCACGCCACTTGAGCAGGCGGCCGATCACGCTGGCGAGCAGCAGCAGGGCGCCGATGCCGGCGAACAGCGAAAGGGTATTGTCGTCCATGTCAGGCATCCTTGGGCGCCAGGTTCAGCAGGGCCTGGCCGGCCCGTTCGAGAAAGGCCTGCTTGCTTTCATCAGCCTGCAGGTGGAGGGGTTCGCCGAAGCTCAGCGTGCACAGCAGCGGCAATGGCAGGGCGCGGCCCTTGGGCATGACCCGGTTGAGGTTGGCGATCCACACCGGCACTAGCTCGACGTCGGGGTTGGCCGCAGCCAAATGGTACAGGCCGCTTCTGAACGGCATGAGGGGCTCGTCGCCAAGGTTGCGCGTGCCTTCCGGGAAGAATATCAACGAGTCGCCCTGGGCCACGGCTTCGAGGATCGGCTGCAGGGGGCTGCCTTGGCCTTCTGCCCGCTGTCGGTCGATCAGCACGCCGTTGAACACGTTGCGGATGAGAAAGTCGCGGATCCCGGGTTTTGCCCAGTAGTCGGCACCGGCTACCGGGCGGGTGCGTTTACGCAGGGGTTCTGGCAGCGAGGCCCAGAGCAGCACGAAGTCGCCGTGGCTGCTGTGGTTGGCGAAGTACAGGCGTTGCACGGGCAGCGGCGTGCAGCCGAGCCACAACGCACGGGCTCCGGTAATCAGCCGGGCGGCGGAGGTGATGACGAAGGCGGTCAAGGTCGCAAGCATGGGGCGGTTGTCATCCGGTGAAAGGCAGTGTCAGCAGGGTAGCCAAGGTCAGCGCCAGTTGCAGGCCCAGGCACACAGCCTGGCGGCGCAGCAGGGCCAGCGCGGCCTGGCTGCGGGCGGGCCAGTCGCGGGTATCCTTGGCGTGCGGTTTGAGGTTGAGGTCGAACAGGGCGCGGTCCAGCGCTTGTGTGTCTGCAGGCAGGTCTTGGCTGGCGCCGAGGCGGGTGAACAGTTCGGCGTCCAGGGCCACGCGGATGGCCCAATACTTGTGCAGCACACCGAGCGCTAGCAGCACCGCGCACAACAAACTGCACAATGGATGCAGCGAGGCACCCAGCAGTGGCGCCAGGCCAAAGCCCAGGGCCAGCAGCGTGATGCCGTCCGACAGGCGCTCCAACTGGCTGCCACGGGCCAGCAGGCTGGCCGTCAGGTGCAGGTTCATGGGCGTGCTCCAAGCTGTTGCAGGGCCTGTCGATGGGCGGCGTGCAAGACCACGCCAGGGCGTGCGCTGCGGATCAGCTGTTCGGCCTGGGCGGGGTCGGCGCATCGGCCCGTGAGTACCAGCCAGGCCGCCACGGCGCTGGCGCTGCGGGAATAGCCCAGGGCGCAGCAGACCAGCAGGGGGCCTTGCTGGCGCAGTTGCTCGATGGCGTTTGCCGCTTCGTGCAACAGCTTGCTGTCGGGGACAATCAGGTCCAGGGTGGGAACAGATCGATAGTACTGGCCTGTGGCAGCAGGCCCATCGCGGCACGGCAGTTCAGCGCACAGGTCGACGATGGCAGCAAACTGCGCGCCCTCGCCACGCCCTGGAATACGCCCCAGGAATACCCCGTCACACACCTCATCCGCCTGCGGGTGGTGCCGTGTCCATAACCTGGAATTGATCCACGCCCCTATCAGATAGGGCCACAGCAGCCAGGTCGCCGCATTGGACAAGCGCCCATCGGCGCCCTTCTGAAAACCACCCGCGCCGAACACGCCGTAGTTCAGTGCCACCCACAGCAGCGCCACGCCCGGCCATGACAGCCACAACCCCGCGCCACCTGATGCGAACGCCGGTAGCGCACACAGCAAGGCGCCAAGGCCATAGCACAGCGCCACCCGCCAGCGTTTGCGATCACGGGCAAGGCGGGCCTGCTGCCATGGCAGGCGACCGTGCCACGGCCATAGCCACAGGCAGACAAACCCTGCCAACGCCCCGGTGGGCACGTCGATGAAGTGATGCTGCCAGGTGGTCAGCACCGACACGCCAATCAACGCCATCCAGCCATGCATGAGCCAGCGCCAGGGCTGGCGGTGCACGTGCCGGGCGAACATCGCCCAGATGATCACCAGCAGCGCGATGTGCAGCGACGGCGCCTGGTTGTAAGGCTTGTCAAAGCCCATCAGCACCTCGAACAGCCAGCCGAACAGCCCGCTCATTTCGGGCCGCTCGAAGGTAAAGCGCAGTGGCCAGAGCAGGAAGCAGCTGACGCTGATCACCTGTGCCGTGAGCAGCGCCAAAGCATGCCGGTCCATCTCCTGGCGGGTGCGTGGCAGCAGGAAGGACAAGCCGTAAAGCAGGTCGATCGACCAGTACGGGATGATCGTCCAAGGCCACAGTGGCATGCTGTGTTCCCAGCCGAACACCAGGCTGCCGACATCACTACGGCTGGCGGTGTGGGTGTTTACCAGCCCATAGCTGAGGAAGAAGAACGGCCCCAGCAGCAGTAGCCAGAGCACGCCACGGCGAATCAACCCGGGCTCACGCGCTGGGCTCATTCACGCACCCGTTGCGCCAGGCTGACGCTGAAGATGCCCCACTCGTCGATGCGCTGGGCCAGTTTGCGAAAGCCCGCCGCCTCGACCAGTTGGTCCATTTCGGCTTGGCTGCGCCGGCGCATCACCCACGCCTCACCGCCGCGATGGCTGGTCAGGGCACGGGCGATCATTTCCAGTTGCGGGTGCCAGGGCTGGCCGGTGTAGACCAGGTAACCGCCATCTTCGACGGCATCGGCAAGGCCAGCCAAGGAGTTGCTCACCAGCGTGTTGCTGGGGAACAGTTCGTACAGGCCAGACACCACCGCCAGCGTAGGGCCTGGCTGCAGGGCCGCGAGGCTGGCGCGATCGAAGGCATCGCCCTGGACGAAACGGGCAACATCGCTCAGGCCTTTTTCGGCGATCAATGCGCTGCCTTGTTGCACGTTCAGCTCGCTGTAGTCGCGCAGCAGGATCGAGTCAGGCAGTTGTTCGAGTTCCTGCAAGGCTTCGAGGATGTAACGACCATGGCCGGCGGCGATGTCGACGATATGAACCGGCCGCTGTTGGGCGCGTAGGCGGGCGATGGCCTCGCGCAGCAACTCTTCGACGTGCAGTTTGCGCTGGCGAATGCCGCGCCAGCCAATGGCGTCGAGGTAGTTCTGGTCGATCATGCGGCCCAGCTTGCCTTTGCCTGTGGGCTGGTTGCGGTAGACGTAATCGAGGGTGCTGCCCGAGTCGAAGCCGGTGTCAAAACCCAGCTTCACGCCCTCGGCCAGCCCTTTGCCCAGGTTCAGGCCTGCACGGGTGGCGCGCCAGTAGAGGTCGCGGGGCGAGTGGCGTGGCAGGGGCGCGGCCAGGCTCTCGGCCTCGGCGCAGCTGGCACCGGCCTTGTCGGCGTCGAGCAGCGACGGTGCGGGCACAGGGCTGTCGAAACAATGCGCGACGAAGCGCTCGATACGCTTGAGCACATGGGCGCGGTCCCGTTCGCCGAGGGTGTCGTGGAAAAACCCCGGGAGCGTGTGTATTTCCTTGCGTGCACTGCCCAGGCGCTCGAAGAAACGCGCCTGCGGTTTGCGCTCGATCACAAGGTCCGCACCAGAGACCAGCAACTGGGTCGGCACCTGGATGGCCTGGGCGTCAGCCACCACGCGGTCGGCCGCTTCATACAGGCCCAGCAGCATGGTCACCGAAATCGGTCGGCTGATCAGCGGGTCGGCCACATACGACATGACCCGCTCGGGGTCATGGGTGAGCAGGCGCGGTTTGACGTAGCTGTTGACGAAGAAGTTGCCGCGCACGGCCTTGAGCAGTTTCAGGCCAGGCCGTGCGAAGGGCACATACAGCTTTACCTTGAACGCCGGTGAAGCCAGCACCAGGCAGCGCACCTTGGGCGCGTAGTCGTGGGCCCAGGTGGCGATCAGCACGGCGCCGACGCTTTGCGCCAGCACCACCATGTCCTGCTCGGCGATGCCGTGCACGGTCTGCAGATGCTCAATGAAGGTTTGTACGTCGCGCACGCTGGTGGCAAACCCCGGGCTGTCACCACGTGCCCCCGGTGACTGGCCGTGGCCGCGGGCATCCCAGGCGAAAAAGTCATAGCCCGGCATGTCCAGCTCGTCAGCCAGGTGGGCCATGCGCCCGCCATGCTCGTGGCCGCGGTGGAACATCACCACGGCGCGGCGTGGCTGGTGTTCATTGCGGGTTGCGGGCCAATGACGGTAGTGCAACTCGACACCGTCATGGGTGGAGAAATGCAGCGATTGCGCTTGGCGCATGGCGAGAATCCTTGTCCGGCGGCGATAGGCTCAGCGGGCTTCGGTCAGCCCTTGGCGAACCCGGTTGTAGAGGGTATAGAGCGAGAGCGCGAAGATGACCAGCAAGAGGCCGTTGAGCCAGGTGGCGTTGAGCAGGCCCAAGGCAACGCCGGAGCCCAAGACG
Source organism: Pseudomonas sp. E1MeOHC2 (assembly GCF_058745025.1). Lineage (NCBI taxonomy): Bacteria > Pseudomonadati > Pseudomonadota > Gammaproteobacteria > Pseudomonadales > Pseudomonadaceae > Pseudomonas > Pseudomonas sp. E1MeOHC2. The sequence goes on along the minus strand of NZ_CP196675.1, from coordinate 1,523,923 downwards.
CCGAAGGCAAACGCCCGGTCGCTCTTGCCCATCGGCCCGTCGTAGCGCCGCGATGCGCCCGCCAGCGGGCCCATGACGCCGGCGTATTCGCTGAAGGTCGCGCTCAGTACCACCAGCACCACCAGCGTGGGAGATACGCCGACAAGCAGCGCGAAGGGCAGGTACAACGCTGCATCGGCGATCACGTCGCACAGTTCGTTGAGGTAGGCGCCGAGCCTGGATTGCTGGCCGAATTCGCGTGCAAGCATGCCGTCGACGGCGTTGAGCGCCATGCGCAGCAGCATCCACACCGGGATCAGAATGAATAGCCAGGTGATGTGGCTGAGCCCTGCCAGCAGCACGCCTAGCAGGATCGATACGAGGGCGGCGGCGACGGTAACCTGATTGGCCGTGACGCCGCGCTCATAGAGGCGCTTGACGCCAGGCCGGAGCAGGGCCTGGAAGCGTGGCTTGAGCTGGTAGATTGAGGGCACTGGAAACTCCTTTTCGTGGTGCAGCATGATTGTGGTCAAAGCGCCCCAGTGGTCGCAAGCGCCGGTGCCAGATTTACGCTTCTACAAACCGTGTATGGCCGAATGTATCCTCAGCTTGCCAAGCGCTTGACCAAGCCCGCCGCATACCCTGGCAACGCCGCAAAGTCCCGGGCGCACACCAGCAACCGGCGATTGGCCCAGTCCTCACCAAGCGCCGCCCAGTGCAGTGGCAACAGCCCTTGCCAGCGTTGCACCGAAGCCAGCGGCACAATGCCGACCCCGGCACCCCCCGCCACCATGCGCAGCACCCCATCGAAGCCGTCGGCACGTACCCGCACCCGCATTCGCCTGCCTTCACGCAGAGCCTGTTCCTCAAGATACAAGGCCAATGCGCTGTCCGCCCCCAGCCCGACATGACCATGGGCGAGGCTGTCGATGAAGCTTGGTGCAGGGTGCTCCGCCAATGGATGCCCAAGGGGTGTCACCAACACCAGTGGGTCATCGCGAAACGGCAGGGTCTGCAAATGTTCACTGGGCGCAGCGGTCGAGATGATCCCCAGATCCGCCATGCCTTGGGTGATCGACTGCACGATCCGCAAGCTCGGCAGCTCTTGGACATCGACACTGACGCCTGGGTTCTCGGCCAGATAGCCGGCCAGCAATTCGGGCAAGTATTCAGTCAGGGCTGCCGTGTTGCACAACAGCCGCACCTGGCCTTGCTGGCCCTGCGCATACTGGGCCAGGTCGAATTGCAAGCGCTCGACCTGCTGCTCGATCAGCCGGGCATGCTGCAACAGCGCCTGGCCCGCAGGGGTCGGCTGCACGCCCCGGCGATTGCGTTCAAGCAATGGCGTACCCAGTGACGCTTCCATCGCTCGGATACGCGCACTGGCAGCAGGTAGGGATAAATGACTACGGCGAGCGCCGGCAGTAATGTTGCCGCACTCCAGGGTATGGCGAAAAAGCGTGAGGTCGATGAGGTCGAAATGCATGTGCCTCTGTCCTGGCAATAGTCAGGCTGAGTATATGGCAGATTTTCAGCCAGCCTGCCGCACGCCATCATGGCCCCATGAATACCTTGATCGCGTTCTATCAGACCATTGGCCCGGCATTGACGCTGCTGGTGGTCATTACCTTCTTTCTGGCAGGCACTGTCAAAGGTGTGATCGGCCTCGGTCTGCCGACCATCGCCATGGGCCTGCTTGGCCTGGCTATGCCGCCCGCGCAGGCTGCCGCGTTGCTGATCGTACCTTCGACCCTCACCAACCTCTGGCAACTGGCTGCCGGGGGCCATCTGCTGGCGTTGCTGCGACGCCTGGGGCCGATGCTGGCCATGATCTTCGTCGGCACACTGGTCGGCAGTGCCTGGCTGGGCATCAACAGTGGCGCGTGGGCCGCGCATGCGCTGGGCGCCGCGCTGCTGGCCTACGCGGTGTACGGGCTGCTTGGCCCGGGGTTGCGCGTGGCACAAAGGTGGGAGTGGTGGCTGGGGCCGCTCTGCGGGATGGTGACGGGTGTGGTGACGGCCGCTACCGGGGTGTTCGTGATGCCGGCGGTACCGTACCTGCAAAGCCTTGGCCTGAACCGTGACGAGATGATCCAGGCCCTGGGCCTGGCATTTACGGTCTCGACCCTGGCGTTGGCCCTGGGCCTGGCCGGGCAGGATGCCTTGGGCGGCCAGGCCCTGGGTGCTTCATTGCTGATGCTGGCGCCGGCACTGGTCGGCATGCTGGCGGGGCAGTGGTTGCGTCAGCGCATCAGTGCAACGTTGTTCAAGCGCTGCTTCTTCATCGGCCTGGCCGTACTCGGCGGCCATCTGCTGATCAACGGTTAGCAGACGAGGCGCTGAGCATGTCGATCAACTGGATATCGAACTCGCGCTCCAGGTAGTCCATGCGTTTTTCGAAGAACGCGACCATGTGCGGCAGGGCCGAGTGCTCATCCAGTGCCGCCTTGTCTGCCCACACCTCGTAGAACACGAACAGGCTAGGGTCGGCCTTGTCGCGCAGCATGTGGTACTCGATGCAGCCCGGTTCCTGGCGGCTGGGCTCGACATAGGCGCGGAACAGGGTTTCGAAAGCTTCGGCCATTTCCGGGCGGGTCTTGGCTTTGAGGATGAAAGCGTACTGCTCGCTCATGGATCGCTACTCGCTGGTGAATGATGAAACGATTCTAAGGCAATAATGGGTTGTGCATTCGTGATTTCAGGGCAATTGTATTTTGACTCATACCTGCTGTTTCCCCTGCCAGTGAGTCTCTAACCTGCCGGTCATCCCATTTGATTCGATCGAGGCAACACGGCCTCGGGTCGAAATCGCCAGATCGAGGCCAGCATGAAAAAGATCCTTTTGCTCAACGGTGGTAAACAGTTCGCCCACTCCGATGGCCGCCTCAATGCGACCCTGCACGAAGCCGCTATCGCTCACCTGGACCGTGCCGGTTTCGACGTGCGGCAGACGTTCATTGATGGTGGCTACGATGTGCAAGAGGAAGTCGAGAAGTTCCTCTGGGCCGACGTGGTGATCTATCAGATGCCAGGTTGGTGGATGGGTGCGCCATGGACGGTGAAGAAGTACATCGATGACGTCTTCACCGAAGGCCATGGCAGCCTGTACGCCAACGACGGCCGGACCCGCTCGGATGCCTCGCAGAAGTACGGCAGCGGTGGCCTGATCCAGGGCAAGCAGTACATGCTGTCGCTGACCTGGAATGCCCCACAGCAGGCGTTTGACGACCCCAGCGACTTCTTCGAGGGCAAAGGTGTGGACGCCGTGTATTTCCCGTTCCACAAGGCCAACCAGTTCCTTGGCATGACCGGTTTGCCGACCTTCCTGGCGGTGGATGTGATGAAGCGCCCGGATGTGCCGGCAGCATTGGCCGCGTATGAAGCGCACCTGGACAAGGTGTTCGGCAAGGCTGAGTAAAGAACCGGTACTGACATCGCTGGACTTGCCGTCTGCAAGCGGTTATCAATCATGGCGAGATCAGACACAGGCCCACACGTGAAAACCCGATCAGAAGAACTCCAGGTATTCGTCGCTGTGATCGACTGCGGCTCGATCTCTGCTGCAGCCGAGCAGATGGGCCAGACCCCGTCAGCCGTCAGCCGCTCCCTGTCGCGCCTGGAGGCCAAGCTCGGCACCACCCTGGTCAACCGCACCACCCGGCGCATGGACCTGACCGAAGAAGGCCGCTTTTTCCTTGAGCGCTCGCGTTTGATCCTGGAACAGATGGACGAGATGGAAGAGCGCCTGTCGATGAACCGGCAGACCGCCACCGGGCGCCTGCGCATCAACGCCGCGGCGCCGTTCATGCTGCACGCCATCCTGCCCTGGATCGGCGAGTTCCGCCGTCAGTACCCCGGCATCGAACTGGAGCTCAACACCGACGACCTGATCATCGACCTGCTGGAGCAAAGCACCGATGTGGCGATCCGTATCGGCGAGTTGGCCGACTCCAGCCTGCATGCACGCAACCTGGGGTGCAGCCCGGTGCAGGTGCTGGCCAGCCCCGCCTACCTGGAACGGCACGGCACCCCGCAGCGCGTCGAAGACCTGGCCAACCACTGCTTGCTCGGGTTCAGCCAGCCCGAGTCGCTCAACCACTGGCCCTTGCGCCATGCCCAGGGCGACCGCTGGGCGATCCGCCCCGCGCTGATCGCCTCCAGCGGCGAAACCCTGCGCCAACTGGCCCTGGCCGGGGAGGGCATCGTCAGCCTGTCGCATTTCATGACCCACGAAGACATCCGCACTGGCCGCCTGCAGGTGCTGCTGGGCGACGCCAACAACGGCTATCGCCAGCCGATCCATGCGGTGTACTACCGCAACACGCAGTTGGCGCTGCGCATCCAGTGCTTCCTCGATTTCATCCAGCGCAAGCTGGCGATGTACGCCTGCTGAGTTGCCTGAACGCGACAGATCCTGCCCAAAGGCGGCGAAACTTCCTACGTTTGATTGCACAGTCGATACGCTTCGGCCTTACTGAGTGATCAACAAAAACAACACCAAGGAAGTGTCATGCGTATTGTCCTGTTCCAGTCCATGGCCCTCGGAGCCGCTTTCCTGAGCTGTTCATCGGCCTTTGCGGCCACCCTGGAGGCGGGCGCGGTGGCCGCGCCCGATCAATATGGCGCACAGGTGGCCGCCGATATTCTGAAAAAGGGCGGCAACGCCGTGGACGCCGCTGTGGCAACGGCCTTCACCCTGGCGGTGACCTACCCTGAAGCCGGCAACATCGGCGGCGGTGGCTTCATGACCCTGTTCGTCGACGGCAAGCCCTACTTCCTTGACTACCGCGAAGTGGCGCCCAAGGCTGCCAGCCGCAACATGTACCTGGACGACAAGGGCGAAGTGATCGAGAACCTCAGCCTGGTCGGCGTTCGCGCGGCGGGTGTACCCGGCACCGTGATGGGCCTGTGGGAGGCGCACCAGAAATTTGGCAAGTTGCCCTGGAGCGAGTTGCTGACGCCGGCCATCGGCTACGCCAAAAACGGCTTCAAGATTGCCGAAAAACAGTACCAGTACCGCAACGATGCCCAGGGCCTGTTCAAGACCGCGACTAACTTCAACGACTACTTCGGCACCATGAGGGTGGGCGAGCTGTTCAAGCAGCCCGAGATGGCCCAGACCCTCGAACGCATTGCCGACAAGGGCGTGAGCGAGTTCTACCAGGGCAAGACCGCCGACCTGCTGGTGGCGCAAATGCAGGCGGACAAAGGCCTGATCACCAAGCAAGACCTTAAGGACTACAAGGCCGTCTGGCGCGAGCCGATGGCCCTGAGCTGGCGCGGCAACGTGGTCTATACCGCCCCACCGCCAAGCTCCGGCGGCGTTGCCCTGGCCCAGCTGCTGGGCATCAAGGAAGACCGCGCGGCAGACTTCAAGGGCGTGGCGCACAACTCGGCGCAGTACATTCACCTGCTCGCCGAGATCGAGAAGCGCGTATTTGCCGACCGTGCCGACTACCTGGGCGACCCGGCGTTCACCAAGGTGCCGGTCGATCAATTGATCGCCAAGGACTACCTGGCCAAGCGCGCCGCGCAGGTCAACCCCAAGGCCATTTCGGTCACTGACGACGTCAAGCCGGGCTTGGAGCCGCACCAGACCACGCACTTCTCCATCGTCGACAAACAGGGCAACGCGGTCAGCAACACCTACACCCTCAACCTCGACTACGGCAGTGGTGTGGTGGTCAAGGGCGCCGGCTTCCTGCTCAACGACGAGATGGACGACTTCAGCGCCAAGCCGGGTGCGGCCAATGCCTTTGGCGTGGTCGGTGGTGATGCCAATGCCATCGAGCCGGGCAAGCGCATGCTGTCATCCATGAGCCCGAGCCTGATGACCCGCGATGGCAAGGTCGAGCTCGTGATCGGCACGCCAGGGGGCTCGCGGATCTTCACGTCAATCTTCCAGGTGATGAACAACCTGTACGACTACGACATGCCGCTGGAGAAGGCAGTGGCCGCGCAGCGTGTGCACCATCAGTTGCTGCCTAAAGACACTATCTATTTCGACAGCTATGCACCGCTGACCGGAGCGGTGGCGGATGACTTGAAGAAAATGGGGTATGTGCTGGAGGACCAGGGCTGGGAGATGGGCGATATCCAGGCGATCCGGGTGAACGGAGACAAGCTTGAGACGGCTTCTGACCCGCGTGGGCGTGGGGTGGGGATGATCGTCAAGTAATTCTGTAGACTCAGTGCTGGCCTCTTCGCGGGACAAGCCCGCTCCCACAGGATTACCGCTGCCTTCCGAGAGCGTAAACCTGTGGGAGCGGGCTTGCCCCGCGAATGCTATCTAAAGGTCAAACGCGGAACTGGCTCACCATCATCTGCAACTGCCCGCCCAACCGCGCCAGCTCAACGCTGGACGCCGCCGTCTCGTCACTGGCCGCCGCCGTCTGCTCGGACACATCCCGCACATTCAGAATGCTCCGGCTGATTTCTTCGGCCACCGCGCTCTGCTCTTCCGCCGCCGCCGCGATCTGCTGGTTCATCGACTGGATGTTCGACACCGTGCCGGTGATGCTTCCTAGCGAGGCGCCGGCCTTGCGCGCCAGCTCGACACTGCTGTCGGTCAGGGTGCGGCTACCCTGCATGGCCGTGGCCACTTGCTGGGTGCCGTGCTGCAGGCTGGCGATCAGCTCTTCGATCTCTTCGGTGGACTTCTGCGTGCGCTGGGCCAGGCCGCGCACCTCGTCTGCTACCACGGCAAAACCACGCCCTGCCTCGCCAGCACGGGCCGCTTCGATCGCGGCGTTGAGCGCCAGCAGGTTGGTTTGTTCGGCCACCGACTTGATCACGTCCATGACGCTGCCGATCTTCTGGCTTTCCTGTTGCAGCAGGTTCATGGCTTCGGTGGAACGGTGCACTTCTTCGGCCAGGCGCTCGATCTGGCCGATGGCCTCAGCGACCACACGATCACCCGCGCGAGCTTCGTCATCGGCACCGGTGGCGGCATGCGAGGCCTGCTCGGCGTTGCGCGCGACTTCCTGAACGGTTGCCGCCATTTCGTGCATCGCGGTGGCCACCTGATCGGTCTCGACCTTCTGGCTGTTGGCCCCTGCGCTGGTCTGCTCGGTCACGGCCGACAGCTCTTCGGCGGCGCTGGCAATCTGGGTCACGCCGTCGCGGATGCCGCTGATCAGCTCACGCAGGGTGGTGCCCATGCGGGCGATGCCCTGTTGCAGCACGCCCAGTTCATCGCGGCGGGTGACGCGCAGGTCGTGCGTCAGGTCGCCGCCGGCGATGCGTTCCACGGCTTGCAGGGTTTCCTGCAGCGGGCGGGTGATCTGCCGCGTGATGAGCACCGCTGCCAGAACGCCTACCAGTAACGCCAGCAGGGTTGCGATGGCCTGCAGGCTACGGGCCTGCGCACTTTCGATGTCGCGTCGCTCCAGCTGGATCTTGTACAACGCGTCGCTGGTTTTGACGATGTCGGCGCCCTGGACGGTCATTTCGGCACGCGCGCTGGTGATATTGGCGAGCGCATCGCGGAACTGGCGCACGGCATCACGGTAGGCCTGCACCGACTGTTCGAACTGCTGCAGGCGCGCGTCTGCGGCAGGCAGCTGGCGCTTGAGGGTGTCGACCTCGGCCAGTGCCGCTTCGAGTTGGCGTAGGGCGGCCTGCTCATTGACCGCACTGTTGTCGGCAATGTAACCGCGCACGTCGATGCGCACCTGCAACAGCTGCTGGCGAGCCTTGCTGATCAGTTGGTACTGGGCCAGGCGCGCACTATCGGTTTCGGGGCGTGCCATGACTTCCTGGCTGATGGCATCCATGGCCTGGTCAGCCTTGGCGGCCGAAGCGGTCATCGCCTCGCGAGCGGTCTGGGTGGCGTTGTAGCCTGCACGCATGGTGCCCAGCGACACCTTGTATTGGCTGATGGTCTGCCCCAGTTCGTGCAGCAACTTGACGTTATCCGGGCTCTTGAACGTATCGACCAGGCGCGCCTGCTGGTTGCTGAAGGCTTCCAGCTTGGCCAGTGTGTTGGCCGCCGCCGCATCGTCGCCATTGGCAATCATGTACTGCAGGCGTGCGATGCGCAGATCGGTCAGGTCCTTGTTGAGCTGGCTGATGTCGCTCATCCAGTTACTGCGGTCGATCAGGCTGCCCAGGCTGGTCCAGCCGGTCAGGGCCAGCAGGCCGGTGAGGATCAGTACCAGGCCGAAGCCCAGGCCGAGTTTGAGGTTGACGCTGATGTTGGCAAACCAGCTGTTCATGCACGCACTCCAGAAGTTGTTTTCGCTCGCTTGATCGTCGATCGCAAGGCGTTGTTGTTCTGGATGCCCGCTGATTCGTGCAGGGGTTATCGGCAATGATGGGGGAAGCTGAAACGCTTTTTCAGCTGATTTGTAACTTGTCGTTAAGGTGGCGCGGGGGCCGCGAGGCAGCCCCAGCGTGTGTCAGAGGTTACGCGCACTGAAGGTGTCGCAGCTGTTCACCTCGCCCTCGGCAAACCCCGCCTTGAACCAGCGTACGCGCTGCGCCGAGGTGCCGTGAGTGAAGGAGTCGGGTACCACGCGGCCCTGGCCTTTCTGCTGCAGGCGGTCGTCGCCAATGGCATTGGCCGCGTTCAGCGCTTCCTCGACGTCACCCGGCTCCAGCCAGTTCAGGCGTTTTTGCGCCTGATATGCCCACACCCCAGCCAGGCAATCGGCCTGCAGTTCCTGGCGTACCAGCAAGCCGTTGTCGCCTTCCATGCGCTGCCCGTTGCGGCGGGCGGCATCGACCTTGGCCGACACGCCGAGCAGGGTCTGCACGTGGTGGCCGATCTCGTGGGCGATGACATAAGCCTGGGCAAAGTCACCCGCTGCGGCGAAGCGGGTTTCCATCTCGCGGAAGAACGACATGTCCAGGTAGACCCGCTGGTCGGCCGGGCAATAGAACGGGCCTACCGCTGCCGAAGCAAAGCCGCAGGCAGAATTGACCTGGCCGTTGAACAGCACCAGTTTGGGGTCGCGGTACTGCTTGCCGGCCTGGGAGAACAGCGCTTTCCAGGTGTCTTCAGTGTCACCCAGCACCGAGGCGACAAACTCGGCCTGCTGGTCATTGGCCGGCGGCGCCTTGCTGCCTGCGCCGCTTGGCGCTTGTTGCTGTTGCTGTTCCATTTGACCGGTGAGCTGGCCAAGAATCTGCAGTGGGTCTTGCCCGGTGAGCCAGCCAATGCCCACGATCAGCAGAATCGCCCCCAACCCGAGGCCCTTGCCGCCGCCAAAGCGCATGCCGCCACCACCGCCACCTTCGCCTCGGGCATCGACCACGTTGTCGCTGCGTCGGCCTTTTCGCCATTCCATGAATGCTCTCCGGAGCGTGAAACAAGAAGACAAAGATTAGTTCACCTAAGCGGGAGATGTCAGGCAAAGGTGCTAATCCATAACCATATGGTTATGTATGGAACGGTCGATTTCAGTATTCATCCTGCGCGGGTTATCCGAAACTGCAAGTCCGCCTGCCCCGTATAGGCGTTTTGATAATTCCAAGAGAGGAAAACGGCATGCCCGCCCAGGACACCAGCCGCTTCGTGATCCGTGATCGCAACTGGCACCCCAAAGCCCTGACGCCCGACTACAAGACTTCCATTGCCCGCTCGCCGCGCCAGGCATTGGTCAGCATCCCGCAGTCGATCAGCGAAACCACCGGCCCGGATTTCACCCACCTGGGTTTCGGCGCCCACGACCATGACCTGCTGCTGAACTTCAACAACGGCGGCCTGCCGGTCGGTGAGCGCATCATCGTTGCCGGCCGGGTGGTCGACCAGTACGGCAAACCTGTGCCCAACACCCTGGTGGAAATGTGGCAGGCCAATGCTGGCGGCCGCTACCGCCACAAGAACGACCGTTACCTGGCCCCGCTGGACCCGAACTTCGGCGGTGTGGGTCGTTGCCTGACCGACCGTGACGGCTACTACAGCTTCCGTACCATCAAGCCCGGCCCGTACCCATGGCGCAATGGCCCGAATGATTGGCGCCCGGCGCACATCCATTTCGGCATCAGCGGCCCGTCGATCGCCACCAAGCTGATTACCCAGCTGTACTTCGAGGGCGACCCACTGATCCCCAAGTGCCCGATCGTCAAGTCGATCGCCAACCCAGAAGCCGTGCAGCAGTTGATCGCCAAGCTCGACATGAGCAACGCCAACCCCATGGACTGCCTGGCGTACCGCTTTGACATCGTGCTGCGCGGCCAGCGCAAGACCCACTTCGAAAACTGCTGAGGACCCCGCCATGCCAATCGAACTGCTGCCGGAAACCCCTTCGCAGACTGCCGGCCCCTACGTCCACATCGGCCTGGCCCTGGAAGCGGCCGGCAACCCGACCCGCGACCAGGAAATCTGGAATTGCCTGGCCAAGCCAGAAGCGCCGGGCGAACACATTCTGTTGATCGGCCAGGTCTATGACGGTAACGGGCACCTGGTGCGCGATTCGTTCCTGGAGCTGTGGCAGGCCGATGCCGCCGGCCAGTACCAGGATCAATACAACCTGGAAAACGCCTTCAACAGCTTCGGCCGCACGGCCACCACCTTCGATGCCGGTGAGTGGACTGTACAAACGGTGAAGCCGGGTGTGGTGAACAATGCGGCCGGTGTGCCGATGGCGCCGCACATCAACCTCAGCTTGTTTGCCCGTGGCATCAACATCCACCTGCACACACGTCTGTACTTCGATGATGAAGCCGAGGCCAACGCCAAGTGCCCGGTGCTCAACCTGATCGAGCAGCCACAGCGCCGTGAGACCTTGATTGCCAAGCGTTGCGAGGTGGACGGGAAGACGGCGTATCGGTTCGATATCCGTATTCAGGGGGAAGGGGAGACGGTGTTCTTCGACTTCTGATACTGCTGGGGCTGCTTTGCAGCCCATTCGCGGGGCAAGCCCGCTCCCACAGTGTTCAATACTGATGCGGACCTGTGGGAGCGGGCTTGCCCCGCGAATGGGCCGCAGAGCGGCCCCAACATCTAACCGTTATCGCCGAACCAGCAACACCCCACTTTCCATGTGGTGGGTATACGGGAACTGGTCAAACAACGCACAGCGCTCGATACGGTGCGTGTCCTGCAACTGCTCGATGTTCGCCGCCAGCGTTTCCGGGTTGCACGAGATGTACAGAATCCGCTCGAAACGCCGGGTCAGCTCGCAGGTGTCCGGGTCCATCCCGGCACGCGGCGGGTCGACGAACACGGTGCCGAACGCATGGCTTTTCAGGTCGATCCCTTCCAGCCGACGGAACGGGCGCACTTCGTTCAGCGCCTGGGTCAGCTCTTCAGCCGACAGCCGTACCAGCCGCACGTTATCCACGCCGTTTTCATCGAGGTTGCTCAGCGCCGCATTGACCGAGGTCTTGCTGATTTCGGTCGCCAGCACCTGGCGCGCGCGGGTGGCCAGCGGCAGGGTGAAGTTGCCGTTGCCGCAATACAGCTCCAGCAGGTCATCTTCACGCTCGCCCATGGCGTCGAACGCCCAGCTCAGCATTTTCTGGTTCACCGCGCCATTGGGCTGGGTGAAGGCACCTTCCGGCTGGCGGTAACTGAACACGCGGCCAGCCACGTCCAGTTTTTCTACCGCGTAGTCGCGGCCGATCACCAGGCGCTTGCCCTTGGAGCGGCCAATCAGGTTTACCCCCAACTCTTCCGCCAGTTGCCGCGCGGCCACTTCCCATGCCTCGTCCAGCGGGCGGTGGTAGCACATGGTGACCATCGCATCGCCTGCCAGGGTGGTCAGAAACTCCACCTGGAACAGGCGGTTGCTCAGGTCCTCGCTGGCTTGCCAGGCAGCCTTGAGGCGCGGCATCAGATCGTTGATGCGCTCGCTGGCGATGGGGAAGTCGTCGATCAAAATCGCCTTGTGCTTCTCGCCCGGGGCGAACATCGCGTAGTGGCGCTGGCCGTCCTCGCGCCACAGGCGGAACTCGGCGCGCAGGCGATAGTGCTCGCGCGGCGAATCGAAAACAGCCGGTTCCGGCGCGCCGAACGGCGCCAGCAGCTCGCGCAGCCGGGCAACCTTGGCGTCCAGCTGGGTGGCGTAGGAGGAGGGGTCGAAAGCAGCACTCATGCGTTGAACCAGCCCAGCTTGATAACGAACAGGATGGAAAGGATCACCAAGGCCGGGTTCAGGTCGCGGTGGCGACCGGATATCAGCTTGACGGCGGTCCAGGAAATGAAGCCGAAGGCGATGCCGTTGGCGATCGAGTAGGTCAGCGGCATGGCCAGGGCCGTCACCACCACGGGCGCGGCTTCGGTGACGTCGTCCCAGTTTATTTCCGCCAGGCCCGAAGCCATCAGTACGGCGACGAACAGCAGCGCCGGCGCCGTGGCGAAGGCCGGTACGCTACCGGCCAGCGGGGCGAAGAACAGCGCGAGCAGGAACAGCACGGCCACCACGATGGCGGTCAGGCCGGTACGCCCGCCCGCACTCACGCCAGCGGCCGATTCGATGTAGCTGGTGGTGGTCGAGGTGCCCAGCAGCGAGCCGGCCATGGCGGCGGTGCTGTCGGCAATCAGGGCGCGGCCCATTTTTGGCATGTGGCCGTCCTTGCCCATCAGGCCGGCGCGTTTGGCCACGCCGATCAGGGTGCCGGAGTTGTCGAACAGGTCGACGAACAGGAAGGCGAAGATGACGCTAACCAGGCCCACATCCAGTGCGCCGGCGATGTCCAACTGCAGGAAGGTCGGTGCCAGCGATGGCGGCATGGACACGATGCCGGCGAACGGCGTCACGCCCATCGCGATAGACGCGATGGTCACGGCAAGAATGCCGATCAGTACCGCGCCACGCACCTTCAACGACTCAAGGCCGACGATCAGGAAGAAGCCCAGGGTGGCAAGGATCGGTGCTGGCTGCTTGAGGTCGCCAAGGCCTACCAGGGTGGCCGGGTTATCGACGACGATACCTGCGTTATGCAGCGCGATCAGTGCCAGGAACAAACCGATACCGGCAGCGATGGCAGAGCGCAGCGGCAGCGGGATGCTGTTCACGATCCATTCGCGGATACGGAAGATCGACAACAGGAAGAACATCACTGCCGACAGGAACACCGCGCCCAGCGCGACCTGCCAGGTATGGCCCATGTGCAGGACCACGGTGTAGGTGAAGAAGGCGTTCAGGCCCATGCCCGGCGCCAGCGCGATCGGGTAGTTGGCGATCAGGCCCATGGTCGTCGAACCGATGGCCGCAGCCAGGCAGGTGGCGACGAAGATCGCACCCTTGTCCATACCGGTCTCGCCGAGGATGCTCGGGTTGACGAACAGGATGTAGGCCATGGCCAGGAAGGTGGTGACGCCCGCAAGAATCTCGGTGCGCACGTTGGTGTTGTGTGCTCTTAGTTGAAACAGCCTTTCCAGCATGCCCGCTCCCCAAGGCGCCCCCGGCGCCGTGATTTGTATCGACCCCATCAGCAAAGCACAGACCGTACCGGTTGCCGTGGTTTTATCTGGGGCGGAAAAAAGCCGCGCATCATACCAGCATGCTCGGTGAGCGGTAATCAATGTCGCGATACACTGCAGATTCTACGCCGTGCGGTCTGCGGCTTCGTGGGAGCAGCGTTGTGCAACTGATGGACTACCGTGACCTGAACCAAACCCAGCGCGCTCAACTGCTCGATATCCAACTGCACCCCGAGCAGCTGCGCTATGCCGGTGATGTGGCCAGCGCGGTGTACCTGTTGCAAAGCTGTAAAAGCGATCACCGGCGTGCGCTGGTGCTCGTGCTCGATGGCGTGCCGCGGGCGTTGTTGCTGCTCCAGCGCGGGGTATTTCTGCCCACCTGGGCCCAGGCGGGCGCGGCGATGATCACGGCCTTGCAGGTCGACAAACGGTTCCAGGGGCGTGGCTTGGGGCGCTGGTGCATGCAAGCCTTGCCGGCTGTGGTGCGCGCGATGTGGCCTGATGTCGAATGCCTGCAATTGTCGGTCGACCGCGACAACCACCCGGCGTTGGGGTTGTACCGAGCCACGGGCTGGGTGGGCAGCGGCGATGGCTACCGCGCCCGCAGCGGCTACGAGTGTTGCATGACCTTGATGCTCTGAGCAGCCCGCATGCCGGCCTCGGCGCTCATTCAGCGGCCTTGCTGTGCAGCTGATCGCGCTTGGCCAGCGTCGGGAACAGTTTTATCCACACCCCGGTCACCACCAGCGTGCCCACGCCCCCCAACACCACGGCCGGCACTGTGCCAAACCAGTGCGCCGTGACCCCCGATTCAAACTCGCCGAGCTGGTTCGAGGCACCGATGAACAACCCGTTCACGGCACTCACCCGCCCGCGCATCTCATCCGGTGTCTCCAACTGCACGAACGAACTGCGGATGACCATGCTGATCATGTCCGCCGCCCCTAGCACTACCAGCACCGCCAGCGAAAACCAGAACGACGTCGACAGGCCAAACGCGATGGTCGCCACGCCAAACACCCCCACCGCCGTGAACATGGTGCGCCCGACCTTGCGCTCGAACGGGAAGCGCGCCAACCACAGCGACATCAGCAACGCACCCACCGCCGGCGCCGAGCGCAGCAGGCCCAGGCCCCAGGGGCCGGTGAGCAGGATGTCCTTGGCAAACACCGGCAACAGCGCGGTAGCGCCGCCCAGCAACACGGCAAACAGGTCCAGCGAGATGGCTCCGAGAATGTCGGGCCGGCTGCGGATGAAGCGCACGCCAGCCAGCAGCGACTCCAGGCTGGCCCGGCCACGCTGGGGCACTTGCTGGCGCGCATCCAGGCTCAAGGTCAGCACGCAGGCGATGGCGTACAGCGCCACGGTCGGCCCATACACCCAGATGCTGCCAAAGGCATACAGCAACCCGCCCACTGCGGGGGCGACGATGGTGGCGGCCTGGGTCGCCGAGGCCGAAGCCGCCACCGCCCGTGGGAACAACCCCGGCGGCACGACATTGGGCAGCAGGGCCTGGGTCGCCGGCATCTCGAACGAGCGCGTGGCACCCAGCAGGAAGGCCAGGGCGAAGATCAGCTCGCGGCTGACGTTGTCGGTGGCGCTGCCCACTGCCAGGGCCAGTGCGATCAGCCCCTGCAGGCTCTGGCACAAGGCGGCGACCTTGCGCCGGTCATAGCGGTCGGCGACATGCCCGGTGTGCAGCATGAACAGTACCCGCGGGGCGAATTCGACCAAGCCGACCAGGCCCAGGTCGAGCACATTGCCAGTGAGCTGGTAGAGGTGCCAGCCGATGGCCACGGTGAGCATCTGGAAACCGCTGGCGGTGAACACACGGGCCAGCCAGAACGCGAGGAAAGGACGATGATGGCGCAACAACTGCGGTGCGGAATCGGGCATCGGAAACCTGTGGCCTCGGCGCAGTAGAGGGGTCGGCAGATTATCATCTGTTTGTAACAAGCAGTTACTGTTTGCCGTGATCGGCACTTTTTCACCGTTTCTGAAAGAGGGTGGGGCAACAGGTCACGCGGCAATCAACCACACGGCCCGCCTGGCCATTCAGGACTATGCTTCCAGTCAGTCGTTGACCTGGATCAATCGTTGCAAACGCAACGATCAGCCGACGATGTGGCCTTTGGGCCGGAATCCCTGCGATTGCACAGAACAATTCCAACTCGCCGCACTCGATACCGTGGGGGCAGTAGGCGCCAGGGCCACGAGCCTGAACGCCGGATTATCTGAAGAGGAAGCACTATGTTCGGTTTAGAGGCCCTAGATCTCGCCCGAATCCAGTTTGCGTTTACCGTGTCCTTTCACATCTTGTTCCCGGCCATCACCATTGGTCTGGCGAGCTACCTGGCAGTCCTCGAAGGCCTTTGGCTGCGGAGCCACAACCAGGTCTACCGTGACCTCTACCACTTCTGGTCGAAGATCTTCGCCGTCAACTTCGGCATGGGCGTGGTCTCTGGCCTGGTCATGGCCTATCAATTCGGCACCAACTGGAGCCGCTTCTCCGATTTCGCCGGCGCCGTTACCGGCCCCTTGCTGACCTATGAGGTGCTGACGGCGTTCTTCCTCGAGGCAGGCTTTTTGGGCGTCATGCTGTTTGGCTGGAACCGTGTGGGCCGTGGCCTGCACTTCTTCGCCACGGTCATGGTGGCGCTCGGCACGCTGGTCTCGACCTTCTGGATCCTGGCCTCCAACAGTTGGATGCAGACCCCGCAAGGCCACGAAATCATCGATGGTCGCGTGGTACCGGTGGACTGGCTGGCGGTGATCTTCAACCCCTCGTTCCCCTACCGATTGATGCACATGGCCACGGCGGCGTTCGTCGCCACTGCGTTCTTCGTCGGCGCCTCGGCGGCCTGGCACCTGCTGCGTGGGCGTGACAACCCGGCCGTGCGCAAGATGCTGTCGATGGCCATGTGGATGGCGCTGATCGTCGCCCCCATCCAGGCTGTGATCGGCGACTTCCATGGCCTCAACACACTCAAGCACCAGCCGGTGAAGATCGCGGCCATCGAAGGCCACTGGGAGAACGTGCCGGGCGAGCCTACCCCGCTGATCCTGTTCGGCATCCCCGACATGCAAGCCGAGACCACCCGCTTCAAGGTCGAGATCCCGGCCCTTGGCAGCCTGATCCTGACCCACAGCCTGGACAAGCAAGTGCCAGCGATGAAGGACTTCCCGCCCGAAGACCGGCCCAATTCGGCCGTCGTGTTCTGGTCGTTCCGGATCATGGTCGGGCTTGGTTTCCTGATGATCTTCGTTGGCCTGTGGAGCCTGTGGCTGCGCAAGCGTGGCACGTTGTACAGCTCACGACCGTTCCTCTACCTGACCCTGTGGATGGGCCCTTCCGGGTTGATCGCCCTGCTCGCAGGCTGGTTCACCACCGAAGTCGGCCGCCAGCCGTGGGTGGTGTACGGCCTGATGCGTACCTCCGAAGGCGTCTCCAACCACAGTTATGCCCAGCTGGGCTTCACCCTGGTGGCGTTCGTGGTGGTGTACTTCGCCCTGTTCGGCACCGGCCTTGGCTACATGATGCGCCTGGTGCGCAAGGGCCCGCATACCGGTGAAGGCGATCATCAGCCGCCGGGTGGCCCTGGCCAGCAACGCACGCCGGCGCGGCCGCTGTCCGCCGCCGATGATGGCCATGAGGCCAACACTGTCAGCCTGAGCAAGGGGAACTGAGTCATGGGTATCGACCTTCCGCTGATCTGGGCCGTGATCATCATCTTCGGCGTCATGATGTACGTGGTGATGGATGGTTTCGACTTAGGCATCGGCATGCTCTTCCCCTTCGTCAAGGGCGAGCGTGACCGTGATGTGATGATGAACACCGTCGCCCCGGTATGGGACGGCAACGAGACCTGGCTGGTGCTGGGTGGCGCCGGGCTGTTCGGGGCCTTCCCGATGGCCTATGCGGTGGTGCTCGAAGCCTTGTACCTGCCACTGATCCTCATGCTGATCGGGCTGATCTTCCGTGGCGTGGCCTTCGAGTTCCGTTTCAAGGCCAAGGACGACAAACGCCACATCTGGGACAAGGCGTTCATCTGGGGTTCACTGATTGCGACCTTCTTCCAGGGTGTTGCACTGGGCGCGTTCATCGAGGGCTTCAAGGTCGTCGACCGCCACTATGCCGGTGGCACGCTCGACTGGCTGACCCCGTTCAGCCTGTTCAGCGGCCTGGGCCTGATCGTCGCCTACACCCTGCTGGGCTGCACCTGGCTGATCATGAAGACCGAAGGGCCGCTGCAGTTGCAGATGCATGACCTGGCCAGGCCGTTGGCGCTGGTGCTGCTGGTGGTGATCGGTATCGTCAGCTTGTGGACACCGATCGCCTACCCGCAGATCGCCGAGCGCTGGTTCAGCATGCCTAACCTGATCTGGTTCATGCCGGTGCCGATCCTGGTGCTGGTGACCTTCTACGGGTTGCTCAAGGCGGTCGCGCGCAATGCCAACTACACGCCATTCCTGCTGACCCTGGTGCTGGTCTTCCTCGGTTACAGCGGCCTGGGCATCAGCGTGTGGCCGAACATCATCCCGCCGTCGATCTCGATCTGGGACGCTGCGGCGCCGCCGCAGAGCCAAGGGTTCATGCTGGTGGGTACGTTGTTCATCCTGCCGTTCATCCTGGGGTACACCTTCTGGAGCTACTACGTGTTCCGCGGCAAGGTGACCCATGAAGACGGCTATCACTAGGAGGCGCCCATGATGACTGGCAAGCATGGTTTGGAAGAGAAGAAGCCACTGTGGCAGCGGCTGGGTTGGCTGGTGCTGATCTGGGCGATGAGCGTGGCGGCCCTGGGCGTGGCGGCCTACGTGATGCGGCTGTTCATGGGGGCGGCGGGGTTGACTACCCATTGATTGAGCGGGGGGGCGCAATGCGCCCCCAAGCCTTACTTGCGGGCCTTGAGAATCACGAACTTCGGCGTCGCCGCTACCTGCTCCACCCCGCGGAACAACCGCGCCAACTTGCTGTGGTAACCCAGGTGGCGGTTACCGACGATATACAGCGCACCGCCCACCACCAAGGCTTCGCGGGCTTGCTGGAACATCCGCCAGGCAAGGAAATCGCCAACCACCTGCTGCTGGTGAAACGGCGGGTTGCACAGCACCACGTCCAGCGACTGCTTTTCCACACCTGCCAATCCATCGGCCGCCAGCATCACTGCGGGGCGTTCGCCCAGCGCTGCCTGCCAGTTTTCGCGGGCCGATTGCACCGCCATGTACGACTCGTCGACCAGGGTGTAATGGGCCTCGGGGTTGGCCAGTGCGCTGGCGATCGCCAATACGCCGTTGCCGCAACCCAGGTCCGCGACACGGGCCTGGCCCAGGTTGCCCGGCAGGTGCGGGAGAAACGCGCGGGTGCCGATATCCAGGCCATCGCGGCAGAACACATTGGCGTGGTTGACCAGTTCCAGGGCCGGCGATTCGAGCTGATAGCGGCTAGGGTAGGGGGAGCGTGCAGCTGGGCGGTCGGCAACGGTGGCGGTCAGCAGCCGGGCCTTCTTTTGCGCCAGCGAGGCCTGAACCGGGCCGATGTACTTTTCCAGCAGGTCACCTGCGGCCCGTGGCAAGTGCTTGATCATCGCCCCGGCGATCACCTGCGCACCGGGCGCCAGGTGGCCCTGCAGGCGGATGAGTTGCTCTTCGAGCAAGGCCAGGGTCTTGGGCACGCGTACCAGCACCCGGTCGAACGGGCCCTGCCACGGCTCACTGGCCGGTACGAACGGCACGCTGTCGAACGGCATGCCGTTGCGGGCGAGGTTTTTTTCCAGGGCCATGTGCGCCAGGTGCGAATCGCCGCTGCTGACCACGTTCAGCTGCTCGGCCAGGCTGGCGGCCAGGGCACCGAAGCTGTCATTGAGCACCAACACCCGGTAGCGCGCGTCTGGCGCCTGCTCATGCAGTTGCGCGAGCAAGTACTCGTCGGCGGCATCGAAGGCCTGCAGAGGGTCGTTTGCCTGGTCCGGCTGGCGGATCAGGTCGAGTTCGGCGTAGGGGGTGGTCAACAGGGGCATGGCGTCTGGCTCGGGTACGAATCTGCCCGTTGCGGATCGCTGCGGGCTTTGCCGCGCAATTCTACAGGGCTTTGCCGAAGGTCGCAGAAATGGCTGTCAGATCCACCCACGCAGGGCGGCGATGGCGATGGCGCCTGCCTTGTTGGCGGCGTTGGTCTTGGTGATCACACTGCGGATATGGAAGTTCACCGTGCTTTGCGACAGCGACAGGATGCAGGCAACGTCGGCGGCGGTCTTGCCGGCGGCCGACCACTTCAGCACTTCCAGTTCTCGTTCGCTCATCTTTGGCTGCGGTGGGCAGAGTGCGCTCAGGTGGTGCTCGCACAGCACAGCATGCAAGGTGTGACACACCCACTGCACGCTACCGCCTTTTTCGTAGAGTTCGTTGATCATTATTTTTTTTTCGGGCCGGGCGACGCTGACTTGGCTCTCATTGTGTTGCAGGTCGTGCAGCGACTGTGTCCAGCCATGGCGCAGGCCGTGCTTGCAGGCTGCTTCACGAAAGTGCGGTACCTCACGATACAGCTCGTCGGTCCATAGCACGGGCGTGGTCTGGCTATGGCTCACGCGTGCTGCAGGGTCCAGCTTGTAGAACTCATCGTGCTGATAGCGCTCGATCCACTCGGTTGGGTAGTTGCTGTAGAGGTACAACCGGGGTGTCTGGGTAGCGATCTGGATGCGAATGTTCAGCCCGAGGTGTTCCATGCCCAAGTCCTGCACCAAGTGCACAGCGATATCGAACAGCTTCCGTGGGGATCGCTCGCTTACAAATTGATGAAGGTGCTCAGGTTTCCAGTGAAGCATCCGAAACACTCCTAAGGGGCAACAGGATCCAACCCATTTGCATACCGGGGTTATTGTAGGAAAAGACCTACCATGGTGTTGGGTTTTTTTTGTTATAGCGATCAGGTTTATCTGCGAAATAGGCAGCATCGCCCTGCTGAGGCCCTACAAACCGGTGGTTTTTATCCGGGCCACTTTGCGCGACACTGTGCGCACGTCAACCTTGGAGCCCGATATGACCGCCAGCGCCGAAAAGTTCACCCGCCAGACACTGCTCGATGTTCAGCCACTCACGCCGAACCTCTTCAGCCTGCGGGTTACGCGCGATGCGGGTTTTCGCTTCCGTGCTGGCCAGTTTGCCCGCCTGGGTGTCACCAAGGCCGATGGCAGCGTGGTCTGGCGCGCCTATTCCATGGTCAGCGCGCCGCATGACGAGCATCTCGACTTCTTCTCGATCGTGGTGCCCGGAGGGGAGTTCACCAGCGAGCTGAGCCGCTTGGGCGAGGGTGACAGCTTGCTGATCGACCGGCAGGCCTTCGGCTTCCTGACCCTCGACCGCTTCATCGGCGGCCGCGACTTGTGGTTGCTGGCCACCGGCACCGGCATTGCACCGTTCATGTCCATCCTGCAGGACTTCGAGGCCTGGGAGCGTTTTGACAGCATCAAGCTGGTGTATTCGGTACGCGAGGCGAAGGAGCTGGCCTACGTCGACGAAATCGCCGGCTTGGAACAGCGCGATTACCTGGCAGAGTTCGCCGGCAAACTGCAGTTCATTCCGGTGGTGACCCGTGAACAGCATCCGGGCGCGTTGAATGCACGCATTACCACGCTGATCGAGAATGGCGAGCTGGAGAAGGCGGCGGGGCTTGAGCTGTCGCCTGAGCATTCGCGCATCATGCTCTGCGGTAACCCGGAGATGATCGATGAAACGCGAAAGGTGCTCAAAGCGCGTGATCTGCAGTTGAGCCTGAGCAAGCGGCCGGGGCAGGTGGCGGTAGAAAACTACTGGTAAAGCAGGGGGCCGCAATGCGGCCCCAGCAACTTCAGGGCAAGCGATTCTGGTTCTGCGTCTTGAGCAGGTCACGAATCTCGGTCAGCAACGTCTCTTCGGCACTCGGTACTGGCGGCGCGCTCGGTGCCACCGCTTCCTCGCGCTTGAGGCGGTTGATCGCCTTCACGCCCATGAAGATGGCGAACGCGACGATCACGAAATCGATCACGGTCTGGATGAACTTGCCGTAGGCCAGCACTACTGCCGGAATATCGCCTTCTGCTGCCTTCAGGGTGATGGCCAGGTCGCTGAAGTCCACGCCCCCGATCAACAAGCCCAGTGGCGGCATAACCACGTCACCGACGAAGGACGAGACGATCTTGCCGAAGGCCGCGCCAATGATGATACCGACCGCCATGTCGACGACATTGCCTTTGACCGCGAAGGCCTTGAACTCACTGATCATGCCCATGTTCGATTCCTTTGTAACAAATGGTGAGGTTAACGCAGTGTAAGCCACTAAAACGGTTCATGCGTTGTGTTCAGGGGTACTGACTTCGGTTAGAACGAATAGTTTTGTCGCACGCCGAGGCGTTCGAGACACGTCTCGCTCGGCTATCATGGCGGTTTTTTTCCAGGAGAATCCGCCCATGGCCAAGGCCAAGCGCTTGTATGGCTGCACCGAGTGCGGCGCGACCTTCCCGAAATGGGCCGGCCAATGCGGTGAATGCGGGGCCTGGAACACCCTGGTCGAAACCATGATCGAGAGCGGCGGGGCAGCGGCGCCCAGCAGTGGCCGTGCCGGCTGGACCGGGCAACAGGCGCAGATCAAGACCTTGGCTGAAGTCAGTGTGGAAGAGATCCCGCGCTTCACCACCAGCAGCACCGAACTGGATCGCGTACTGGGTGGCGGGCTGGTCGATGGCTCGGTGGTGCTGATCGGGGGTGACCCTGGCATCGGCAAATCGACCATTCTTCTGCAGACCTTGTGCAATATTGCCGTGCACATGCCCGCACTGTATGTCACGGGCGAAGAGTCGCAACAGCAGGTGGCCATGCGCTCCCGCCGGTTGGGCCTGCCCCAGGACCAGCTCAAGGTGATGACCGAGACCTGTATCGAGACCATCATCGCCACGGCCCGTGTGGAAAAACCCCGGGTCATGGTGATCGACTCGATCCAGACCATTTTCACCGAACAGCTGCAATCAGCCCCCGGTGGCGTGGCCCAGGTACGTGAGAGTACGGCGCTGCTGGTGCGTTATGCCAAGCAGAGCGGCACGGCGATCTTCCTGGTCGGCCACGTCACCAAGGAGGGCTCGCTGGCTGGGCCGCGGGTGCTGGAGCACATGGTCGATACCGTGCTCTATTTCGAGGGCGAGTCCGATGGCCGCCTGCGCCTTCTGCGGGCGGTCAAGAACCGCTTTGGCGCGGTCAACGAACTGGGCGTCTTCGGCATGACCGACCGTGGCCTTAAAGAGGTCTCGAACCCTTCGGCGATCTTCCTCAACCGTACCCAGGAAGAAGTACCGGGCAGTGTGGTGATGGCCACCTGGGAGGGCACCCGGCCGATGCTGGTCGAGGTGCAGGCGCTGGTCGATGACAGCCACCTGGCCAACCCGCGCCGGGTGACCCTGGGCCTGGATCAGAACCGGCTGGCCATGTTGCTGGCGGTGCTGCACCGCCATGGCGGCATTCCTACCCACGACCAGGATGTGTTCTTGAACGTGGTGGGCGGCGTGAAGGTACTCGAAACCGCGTCGGACCTGGCTTTGTTGGCAGCGGTGATGTCCAGCTTGCGCAACCGGCCGCTGGCCCACGGCCTGCTGGTGTTCGGCGAGATTGGCCTGTCCGGTGAGGTGCGCCCGGTGCCCAGTGGCCAGGAGCGGCTGAAAGAGGCGGCCAAGCATGGCTTCAAGCGGGCCATCGTGCCCAAAGGGAATGCGCCGAAAGAGCCGCCTGCAGGGTTGCAGGTGATTGCCGTGACCCGGCTGGAGCAGGCTTTGGATGCCCTGTTCGAGTAGTCCTGCACCGGCCTCTTCGCGGGGCAAGTCGGACCGCCGCTCCCACAAGGTTCAGCAAACCTGTGATTCCGTGTGGGAGCGGGCTTGTCCCGCGAAGAGGCCGGCACAGGCAAACAAAAAGGGGAGCCGATGATGCGCATCGGCTCCCCCCGGTAACCGCTCAGTCAGCGGTTAATGCTCGGCGACTGGCGTTCGCCTGGGCGCCTCGTTGCCATGCTCGTCCAGCTCCATCATCGGCACTTCATTGCCCTCGGCATCGAACAGCTTGCCATCTTTGAAGTAGTCGCCATCGCGCAGTGCGGAGATGTCCGAATACTGGATGGTGCGCTCGTAGGCCGCCGCGAACACAGACTGCTGGTCCGAGTTGCCAGCGGTGAAGTGGTTGAAGATCAGGTTCAGCAGGATGGCCATGATCGCCGCCGAGCTGATGCCCGAGTGGAAGATGGTCTCGAACCAGTTCGGGAAGTGGTGGTAGAAGGTCGGTGCGGCAATCGGGATCATGCCAAAGCCCAGCGAGGCGGCGACGATGATCAGGTTGACGTTGTTCTTGTAGCTGACTTTGGACAGCGTACGGATACCGCTGGCTGCCACGGTGCCGAACAGCACGATGCCCGCGCCGCCCAAGACCGGGGTAGGGACCGCGGCAATCACCCGGCCCATGACGGGCAGCAAGCCGAGCACCACCAGGATCACGCCACCGGTGGCCACCACATAGCGGCTCTTGACCCCGGTCACTGCCACCAGGCCGACGTTCTGGGCGAAGGCGCTCTGGGTGAACGAGCCGAAGATCGGTGCCAGGATGCTCGACGCCATGTCGGCGCGCAGGCCATTGCCCAGGCGCTTGGAATCGACCTTGGTTTCAATGATGTCGCCCACCGCGAGGATGTCGGCCGAGGTTTCCACCAGGGTCACCATGATCACGATGCACATCGACAGGATCGCGGCGATGTGAAATTCCGGCATGCCGAAATGGAACGGCGTGGGGAAGGCGAACATCGGGCCTTGGGTGACCTTGCTGAAATCGGTCATGCCCAGCGCCCAGGCGATCAGGGTGCCAAACACCATGGCCAGGAGAATCGACAGGCGCGAGATGGTCGCGCTGCCCAGCTTGCTCAGCAGCAGGACGATGGCGAAGGTCAGTGCCGCCAGGCCGATGTTGGCCACGCTGCCGAACTCAGGTGAAGCGCTGTTGCCGCCCATCACCCAGCGTGCGGCCACGGGCATCAGGGTCAGGCCGATGGTGGTGATGACGATGCCGGTTACCAGCGGAGGGAAGAACTTGGTGATGCGCGAGAACACCGGGGTGATCAAGAAACCGATGAACGAAGCCGCCATGACCGCGCCCAGCACACCCGGCAGGCCACCGCCGCCCTCGCTGCTGAGGATTGCGCCCATGGTTGCCACACCGGCGAACGACACGCCCTGCACCAGCGGCAACTGGCAACCGAAGAACGGCAGGCCAAGTGTCTGCAGCAAGGTGGCCAAGCCACCGGCAAACAACGACGCGGCGATCAGCATGCCGATCTCTGCACCGTTCAGGCCCGCGGCCTGCCCCAAGATCAGGGGTACCGCGACAATCCCTCCATACATGGTCAACACATGCTGCAGACCATAGGCCAGGTTGGCCCCAAGGCCGAGGTTTTCATCCTCGGGGCGCTTGGCGGGAGACGTGCTAGGGGACGTAGTCATGGAGCAGGCTCTCTGCGTTTATTGTTGTGCCGCTACTGTAGACACTTCCTACAAATGATTGCCACAACAATTGTATACAATATTTTGATTGGAGCGTGAACAAGCAGGCTCGCAAGGTGTGCTAGAGCCCAATGCAGAACGCGTACCAAGTCATCAGAGGCTGTACTAGAGGGGTGTGTACAAAGCACTGCTACCCAGGCTTAAAGCTGTCTGGGTAGACAGGAAACACGAGGTGGGGAGGATGTTAGCTAGCTAAGAGATTCCATTATTCGATGAGTTCACGCAGCTCACGCATCATTTCGGTGCTGTCGGCCAGGTTCAGCTCCACAAGACGGTGCAAATGGGTCATCGAATCGAGGTCGATATGGAGGCAGATGAAGCCCAGGCGCGAGGGTTCTTCGTGGCGCAGTTCCACTTGCATCTCGACCCGGGTATCAGCGTCCAGGTGGATGATGGCTTCGAAGTCCTGGGTCAGGTCCACTTCCCAGTTCGCCGGGCGTTCGACCAGCAAGCCTTTAAGTGACAGGTCCAGCAATGTGGCGGGCCAGCTCTGCAAGCCTTGGCGCAGTTCGGTAGGCGCGTCGAAGGCGATGCGTTGAAAACGGCGGCGTTCATCGTGATCGCTCATGGGAGGACTCTCCGGGTAACAACCTGACTATAGTGAGTATGGTAGGTACATCAGGTACTGCAATCTGGCCGCAGAGGCTCTAGATCTAAGCAAGTGTGGCAATGCGCGATGACTGGCCCTAGACTCGATGGGCGGTCTTTTCCAATCCACCAGCTGGAAGCAAACCATGAACAACAATAATAGCCTGCTACGCCACATTCCGTGGCTGGCGCTGGCAGTCATCGGCGCCTGCGCGCTGGGTGTGGTTGCCCTGCGTCGCGGTGAGGCGGTCAACGCCTTGTGGATCGTGGTCGCGGCAGTGGCCCTCTACCTGGTCGCCTACCGCTACTACAGCCTGTTCATCGCCACCAAGGTGATGCAACTCGACCCTCGCCGGGCCACGCCGGCGGTGCTCAACAACGATGGCCTGGACTACGTTCCGACCAACAAACACATCCTGTTCGGCCACCACTTCGCCGCCATTGCCGGCGCCGGCCCGCTGGTCGGCCCGGTACTCGCTGCGCAGATGGGCTACCTGCCCGGCACGCTCTGGCTGATCGCCGGCGTGGTGCTGGCTGGCGCGGTGCAGGACTTCATGGTCCTGTTCATGTCCACCCGCCGCAACGGTCGCTCGCTGGGCGACATGGTGCGTGAGGAAATGGGCCGCATCCCTGGCACCATCGCCTTGTTTGGCTGCTTCCTGATCATGATCATCATCCTCGCGGTGCTGGCGCTGATCGTGGTCAAGGCCCTGGCCGAGAGCCCGTGGGGCATGTTCACGGTGATGGCGACCATCCCGATCGCGATGTTCATGGGCATCTACATGCGCTACATCCGCCCGGGCCGCATCGGCGAAATCTCGGTGGTCGGCGTGGTGCTGCTGCTGGCCTCGATCTGGCTGGGCGGCGTGATCGCAGCCGACCCGGTCTGGGGCCCTGCGTTCACCTTCACCGGCGTGCAGATCACCTGGATGCTGGTGGGTTATGGCTTCGTCGCTGCCGTACTGCCGGTATGGCTGGTACTGGCACCGCGTGACTACCTGTCGACCTTCCTCAAAATCGGCACCATCGTGGGCCTGGCCATCGGCATCCTGATCATCGCGCCTGAGCTGAAAATGCCGGCCCTGACCCAGTTCACCGACGGTACCGGCCCGGTCTGGAAGGGCACCCTGTTCCCGTTCCTGTTCATCACCATCGCGTGCGGTGCGGTATCGGGCTTCCATGCGCTGATCTCCTCGGGCACCACGCCCAAGCTGCTGGACAACGAAACCAACGCCCGTTACATCGGCTACGGCGGCATGCTGATGGAGTCGTTCGTCGCCATCATGGCCATGGTCGCTGCCTCGGTGATCGAACCGGGCGTGTACTTCGCCATGAACAGCCCGGCCGCCGTGGTCGGCGCCGACGTGGCATCGGTGGCGCAGACGGTCAGCAGCTGGGGCTTCCTGATCACGCCTGAGCAGCTCGAAGCCGTCGCCCGCGACATCGGTGAGCACACCATCCTGGCCCGCGCCGGTGGTGCGCCCACCTTGGCGGTAGGTATCGCGCAGATCCTTCACCAGGTGTTGCCGGGTGAAAACACCATGGCCTTCTGGTACCACTTCGCGATCCTGTTCGAAGCCCTGTTCATCCTGACGGCCGTGGACGCCGGTACCCGTGCCGGTCGCTTCATGCTGCAGGACCTGCTGGGCAGCTTCGTGCCAGCGCTCAAACGCACCGAATCGTGGGGCGCCAACCTGCTCGCCACCGCCGGTTGCGTGGCGCTCTGGGGCTACCTGCTGTACCAGGGCGTTATCGACCCGCTGGGTGGCATCAACACCTTGTGGCCGCTGTTCGGTATTTCCAACCAGATGCTGGCCGGTATCGCCTTGATGCTTGGCACCGTGGTCCTGATCAAGATGAAGCGTCAGCGCTACATCTGGGTGACCCTGCTGCCGGCTGTCTGGCTGCTGATCTGCACCACCGCTGCGGGCCTGATCAAGCTGTTCGACCCGAACCCGGCCGTGGGCTTCCTGGCCCTGGCCAAGAAGTACAGCACCGCCCTGGACGCCGGCCAGGTACTGGCCCCGGCCAAGGACATCGGCCAGATGCAGCACGTGATCTTCAACGCCTACACCAACGCGGGCCTGACGATTTTGTTCCTGCTGGTGGTGTTCAGCATCCTGTTCTTCGCCATCAAGGTCGGCTACGCCGCCCTCGGCCGCAAGGAGCGCACCGACAAGGAAACCCCGTTCCAGGCGCTGCCTGACGCGTAAACGAGAGGACTGCAGCTATGTTCAACGACCTGGGTCGACTGGGTAAGTACCTGGGGCAGGCAGCCCGCCTGATGGTCGGCATGCCCGACTACGACAACTATGTCGAACACATGCAGAACAAGCACCCGGACAAACCGGTGATGAGCTACGAGGCGTTCTTCCGCGAACGCCAGGAAGCGCGTTACGGTGGCAAGTCCGGGCCCAAGTGCTGTTGAGCCTGCACCACCTGTGAACCTGTGGGAGCCCGGGCAACCGGGCTCCCACATTCATTTTCAGCTTCAGGAGCTTTACGCGTGCAAACGCCTATTCCCGTTACCGTACTGACCGGCTTTCTGGGTGCCGGCAAGACCACCTTGCTCAAGCACATGCTCAAGGCCGAGCACGGCCTGAAGATCGCCGTGATCGAGAACGAGTTCAGCGAGGCCGCTATCGACAGCCAGCTGCTGGGCGACGAGCCGGTGCAGGTCATGACCCTGGCCAACGGCTGCGTGTGCTGCAGCATCCATGGCGACCTCACCCGTGCCCTGTACCTCTTGCTGGAACGCCTGGACGCTGGCGAGATCGCCTTCGACCGCCTGGTGATCGAGTGCACCGGCCTTGCCGACCCTGCGCCTGTGGCACAGACCTTCTTCATCGACGAGGACCTGCGTGATCGCTACATCCTCGACGGCATCATCACCCTGGTCGATGCGGCGCACGCCGAGCTGCACCTGACCCAGGCCATCGCCCAGGCCCAGGTTGGTTTTGCCGACCGCCTGTTGCTGAGCAAGACCGACCTGGTCGAACCTGCTGCGGTGGATGCCCTGCGAGAGCGCCTGTCGCGCATCAATGGCCGTGCCGCCGTGCGTGTGGTCGAGCATGGGCGCATCGACCTGGCCGAGCTGCTCGATGTGCGCGGTTTCAACCTCAATACCGACCTGGGCGCCAGCCTCAAGCCGGCCCTGCGCCCGGTGCTCAAACCGGCCACCCCGGACCGCATCTCCACCCTGGTGCTGCGCACCGACACCCCGCTGGACATCGACCGCCTCAGCGACTTCATGAATGAACTGCTGGAAACCCACGGCAAGCAACTGCTGCGTTACAAGGGCGTGCTGAACATCGCCGGGGAAGACCGTCGCCTGGTGTTTCAGGGCGTGCTCAAGCTCTACGGATTTGACTGGGATGCCGAGTGGGCAGAAGGCGAGGCACGCGAAAGCGTGATGGTGTTCATCGCCGATGAACTGCCCGAGGCTACGATTCGGGCTGGGTTCGAGGCTTTGAGCACGCCTTGAGCCGCTGGGGTGCCTGGGCCGCGAACCAGGCCGGCCATGAACTGCGGTGGCGGGTTTGTACTTCGATGCACGGGATCAGGCGCTCTGTCAGCACGGCAGTCTGCCGCACGGCCTTGGCGGTGCGGTATTTGACGCTGTGGATGCACTCGCGGTCGCCAAATTCGCAGCGGTTCAGCGAGGTGCCGCCGCAGGGGCCGTTGGCCAGGCCCTTGGGGCAGGTTTCTGGGCAGATGTAGAGGGTGTCTTCGAGGCGGCAGCGGCCGCAGGTGTCGCAGCCCACCAACGGGCGTTTCACCGCACGTTCCACCCTGTGCAGCACGCGCGCACCGGTGGACGTTGCCCACAGCGGTTGGCGGACGGCCCAGCCGAATGCCTTGCTCAACCCGTTGTTGCGGCTGAACAGCAGGGCATGGAAGGCGTGCAGCAGGTGGTAGCGTGCCTTCTCTTTGTGCGACGCGTTGACCTTCGACTCGCCCTGACGCCAGCTCGCAGCCGGCGGATGGAAGACCACCGCTGGCAAGCCTGGCACCTGCCAGCTGGCTGCCCAGGCCGGCGCCCACTGGTCCAGCGTGTGGATCAGCGCTTGCCAGTGTTCGATGCGTTGCTCCA
Source organism: Pseudomonas sp. E1MeOHC2 (assembly GCF_058745025.1). Taxonomy (NCBI): domain Bacteria; kingdom Pseudomonadati; phylum Pseudomonadota; class Gammaproteobacteria; order Pseudomonadales; family Pseudomonadaceae; genus Pseudomonas; species Pseudomonas sp. E1MeOHC2. The sequence continues at coordinate 1,494,327 of NZ_CP196675.1, read as the reverse complement.
GGGCAAGCAGTTGCTTGAGCTCGTGAATGCCCGACAGGTGCACCCCGGCGTAACCCATCAACTTCACACCGATCACCTGCAGGGCCAAGCGGTCGACGCTGCGCGCCTGGGCGTGAGCCTTGGACACGGCGGCCTCCGCTTCGAGCATGTCGCGCATGGACGGTGTGACGGTCACACCGGCCACATGATCGAGCATGGCGGCGCGCCCATGGGTAAGGCTCATCAGGCAGGCCAGCAAGGGTTTAGGGGTGGGCTGACGGTTCATCCACGCCTGGGCTTCCTGATGCTTGCTGGCATCGAAGCCCAGTTGCAAGGTCAGAAAATCGGCACCTGCTGCGAGTTTTTTCTCGGCCTTGAAGTACTGCGCCCCGCCTTCTTCCTCGCAGTATTTAAACGGATTGAGCGCCGCGCCCAGCAGCCAGTGCGGGCAGGCCTGGCGGGCGATCTGCAGGGCGGCCACCGACTCCAGGTAGCGCACCGGCCGCTGCCCGGGTTGGTGGCCGGGCAGGCGGTCGCCGGTGAGCAGCAGTAGTTGGTGCAACCCAGCGGCGTCCATGCGTTGCAGTTGAGCGAGCAAGTGGTGGCGTTCGCGGTCCTTGCCAGAAAAGTGCGGCAGGGCAGGCACGGGCGAGCTGAAGCTGGCGAGGGCGTCCAAGGGCGACAGGTCCAGCGGGCTGCCGACGCGATCACCGATGGCCACGGTCATCGGCCAGCCGCACAGGTGCGCGCGGGCCATGATCGCTTCCATGGCGGCGAAGCGTTGCGCCGAAGGCTTGGGGACGAACTCCATGACGCAGACGAAGGTCTTTTCGTGCAGCGCCGTTTTCAGCAGGTTCATGGATCGGGCACCGAATTGGGGCAGGGTGGCATTGTGCGGTAAAGGGGCGATAGGGTCATGTCCAGATGCGTAGGGCGCTGCTCTGAACAAGACATCCTCATGCTCCTACAAAGGGCATCTAAACATGAGTAAACTTTGATTTCATCTCAAATTAAATGAGTTTGTCTCAAGCGTGCGTTGCCCCGAAAATCCCCTCATTCACTTATGTATTCTGAGGGACAAGACATGGCGCTGGCACACAACCTGGGCTTTCCACACATTGGCCGCGATCGCGAACTGAAAAAAGCCCAGGAAGCGTTCTGCAAGGGTGAACTCGACGAAACCGGGCTGCGTGCTGTAGGCCGCCAGCTGCGCGCAACCCACTGGCAAGTGCAAAAGGACGCCGGCATCGACCTGCTCCCCGTGGGCGACTTCGCCTGGTACGACCAGGTGCTCACCCATTCGCTGACCTTCGGCGTTGTCCCCGAGCACTTTCGCAGCCACGACGGCGCCAAGCCAACCCTGCAAACCCTCTTCGCCATGGCGCGTGGCACCGTGGCGACAGGCCACAGCGACGGCGGTGCCCATGCCCAGGAAATGACCCAGTGGTTCGACACCCACCATCACTACCTGGTACCCGAATTCAGCGCCGACCAGCAGTTCGCCCTGAGCTGGGAGCAACTGTTCGAAGAGGTTGAAGAAGCCAAGGCCCTGGGCCATGCGGTCAAACCTGTGGTGATCGGCCCGCTGACCTACCTGTGGCTGGGCAAGGCCAAAGGCGCCGCCTTCGACAAGCTGGAACTGCTCGATCGGCTGCTGCCGCTGTACGACGAAATCTTCAATCGCCTGGCTGCACAAGGCGTTGAATGGGTGCAGATCGACGAGCCGATCCTGGTGCTGGACCTGCCACAGGACTGGAAAAACGCCTTTGAGCGCGTTTACAACATCCTGCAACGTGCGCCGTTGAAGAAGCTGATCGCCACCTACTTTGGTGGCCTGGATGAAAACCTGGGCCTGGCAGCAAACCTGCCGGTCGATGGTCTGCACTTCGATCTGGTGCGCGCACCAGACCAGTACCCGACCGTCCTCGACCGCTTGCCGGCCTACAAGATCGTCTCGTTGGGCCTGGTCAACGGAAGTAACGCCAAGGCCTGCGACTTGGAAAAGGCCGTTGCCGTCCTGCAGCACGCCGCCGACCGCCTGGGCGAGCGCCTGTGGGTCGCGCCGTCCTGCTCGCTGCTGCACGGCTCGGATGACCTGGCCCGTGAAGGCCAACTCGACGGCGAGCGGAACGGTGGGTTGGCCTTCGCCGTACAGACGTGCCAGCAAGTGGCCGGGCTGGCCAACGCCGTCAATGCGCCAGAGGCTGCAGACCTTGCAGCGGCCTAACGCATCCCTGCCGAGCGGCTGACCAGGGTCGCCGCTGCCCGCACATTGTGCGCCACGGTTAGACCAGGTGCTTATAATGCCGGCTCTAAACGTGATCGACAGGGAGTGATGCGATGAGAGTTTTGGTAGTCGGCGCCAGCAAGGGGCTGGGCAAGGCCTTCATGGAAGGGCTGGGCAAGCCGGGCGATACGCTGATCGGCGTATCCCGCTCGCGCCCCGAAGGGGTGTCGGTCGGCAAGGGTGTCGAGGTGCAGTGGATCGCGGCCGACCTCGGCCAACCGGCTGCCGCCGTCGAGGCCGTTGCCCAGGCGCTGGCCGGGGGTGGCGTCGATACCCTCATCTACAACCTCGGGCTGTGGGAAGCCGAGGCGTTTGCAGAGCACTACCGCTTTCTGGCCGACCACGATGCAGCGCTGCAACGCATGGTCGATTGCAACATCACGGCAACCATCCTGTTGATCAAGCGCTTGCTGCCGATGCTGCTGGAAAGCGAGAAGCCGCGGATCATTCTTACCGGTTCTACTTCAGGCTTGCCGCAGAGCGGGCGCCCTGAAGTGACCTTTGCTGCGTCCAAGTTTGCCCTGCGCGGGATTGCCGAGGCCTTGCGTGAGGGGTATCGCGAGCAGCGCCTAGGGGTGACGTGCCTTAATCTGGGCTACCTGAACACTGAGGATGGCCTGGATGTGCCGGTGGCCGAGGCTGCGGCGCGGGGTGAGGGAGGGCTGATTCCGCTGCACGATGTGGTGCTGATGGTGCGCACCATGCTGGAGCTGTCGGCGGCAAGTTATGTGCGCGAGCTGACCTTGCCGGCGATTGCTGATGAGCGGTTCTGAGTAACCAGGCCCGGCCTCTTCGCGGGGCAAGCCCGCTCCCACAGGACCTGCGCCGAAGTCGAGGCAGCGCGGATTCTGTGGGAGCGGGCTTGCCCGCGAAGAGGCCGGCCCTGCCTTCATCATTTACTGATCAACGCTCGATCGCCAACGCCACACCCTGCCCACCGCCAATGCACAACGTGGCCAGCCCTTTCTTGGCATCCCGCTTGATCATCTCGTGCAACAAGGTCACCAGCACCCGGCACCCCGATGCGCCAATCGGGTGGCCCAGGGCAATCGCCCCGCCATTCACGTTAACCCGCGCCGCATCCCATTCCAGGGCCTTGCCCACCGCCAGTGCCTGTGCGGCAAAGGCTTCGTTGGCTTCGATCAGGTCCAGGTCCGCCAGCTGCCAGCCAGCTTTGTCCAGGCAGCGCTGGGTGGCCGAAACCGGGCCGATGCCCATGATCGCCGGGTCTACGCCAGCACTGGCATAGGCCGCGATCTTCGCCAGCACCGGCAAACCCAGGGCCTTGGCCTTGGCGGCGCTCATCAGCAGCACGGCGGCGGCGCCGTCATTGAGGCTGGACGCATTGCCAGCGGTGACGCTGCCGTCCTTCTTGAACGCTGCACGCAGTTTGCCCAGGGACTCGGCAGTGGTGTCCGGGCGGGGCTGTTCGTCGCGCTCGAAAACCTTGGGCTCGCCCTTTTTCTGCGGCATCACGATCGGGGTGATCTCGTCCTTGAATCGGCCGGCCTCGATCGCGACCACGGCCTTGCGCTGGGACTCGGCGGCGAAGGCGTCCTGCTGCTCACGGCTGAGACCGTACTGCTCCACCAGGTTCTCGGCGGTAATGCCCATGTGGTAGTCGTTGAAGGCATCCCACAGGCCGTCGGTAATCATGCTGTCGATCAGTTGGCCGTGGCCCATGCGCTGGCCCGTGCGCGCCGAAGGCATGACGTAGGGGGCCAGGCTCATGTTCTCCTGGCCGCCGGCGATCACCACCTCGGCGTCGCCGCAACGGATGGCCTGGGCCGCCAGGTGCAAGGCCTTGAGGCCCGAACCGCAGACTTTGTTGAGCGTCAGCGCGGGTACGCTGTAAGGCAGGCCAGCCTTGATCGCGGCCTGGCGGGCCGGGTTCTGGCCGGCGCCGGCGGTGAGCACCTGGCCGAGGATGACCTCGTCGACCAGGGCCGGGTCCAGTTGGGTCTGTTCCAGCAGGCGCTTGATCACGGCAGCGCCGAGGTCGACGGCAGGTACTGTTGCCAGGGCGCCCTGGAAGCTGCCGATGGCGGTACGGGTTGCGGCGACGATGACCACGTCGTTCATGTTGTTGTTCTCCGTGCAAGGGTGAGCGCCGCGAGGGCAGGATGCCGTCAGCATCGGTGGGTTTGGTTCATTTGTTAAGTTTGTTTTTCTTTTGGATTGATTCGGAAAACAAATGAATGGCAATGGCGCGCCTCGCCGCAGGCAAGCTGCTGCCCTTGGGTCTAAGCTGGATGTCGTGCTGTTTCACTCAATGCAATGGAGCTCATGGCCATGCGCATCTTGATCGTGCTTACCCTTCTGATCGGCAGCAGCACAGCATTCGCCGCCACCCAATGCACCACCGCAGACAAAAGCACCTGGCAAGACCAGGACAAGTTCCAGGCCCAGCTTAAGGAACAGGGCTACAAGATCAACAAGTTCAAGGTCACCAAAGGCAACTGCTACGAAATCTATGGGTTCGACAAGGATGGCCGCAAGATCGAGATCTACCATGACCCGGTCAGCGGCAAGGCAGTCAAGACCGAGTACCACGATTGAAGGTCAATGCCACGGTGCAGCTGTGGGACCCGCTCCTGCGGCTGTGCCACTTGTCTTTGGCCACGGTGTTCTTCGCGGATTATTTTTTCAATGAAGAGGGCGACGACTGGCACCAGTGGCTGGGCTACTACGGGCTGGCGTGCGTGTTGTTGCGCCTGGTCTGGGGCTTCGTTGGGCCGCAAAGTGCGCGCTGGGCCGATTTTTGGCCCACCCCGGCACGCTTGGCCGCCCACACCCGGACGCTGTTGCGCGGCCAGCCTTACCATCGCCTGGGGCATTCGCCGATTGGCGCCCTGGTGATGCTGCTGATGCTGACCGGGATCGCTGGCCTGGGCCTGACCGGTTGGGCAGCGCCGTTGATCACGAAGTAGTTGATATAGCCTGCGGCAAAATCCGGGTTGCCCTTGCTGAACCTATTGCGCCTGCCGCGCAGGGGCGGCGACACCAGATGGATCTGCAGGCGACGGCCCTCGGCATCCGTGGCGTGCTTGAGAATCTCCAGGTGCTTGCGGGTCACGGCATGGTCGTAAGACTCAGGGTCGTTGTCCAGGTTGGCGATCACCACGCCTGGTCGCACGAAACGCGCATAAAAATCCACATGCCCATCGGTGATGTCCTCACCCGCGATGCCCGGCAACCAGATGATCTTGCTCAACCCCAGGCGCGCCTTGAGTTCGGCCTCAACCTCGGCTTTGCTCCAGCCGGGGTTGCGGTTGGCGTTTATCCAACTGCTCTCGGTCATGATGCCAGTGCCATGACCATCGACCTCGATGGCGCCACCTTCACCCACCAGTTCACTGCGCTGGTAGTGAGCGTTGGCCAGTGTGGCGACGCGTTTGGCCAAAAGGGCGTCGCTGCGGTGGCGCTGCTTGTTGCCCCAGCCATTGAAGTTGAAATCGACCGCACCCAGGGCGCCGTCATCGTCAACGACGAAGTTGGCGCCGATGTCGCGCATCCAGATGTCGTCCAGCTCGCAGGTCACGAAGTGGGTGTTGGGGCTGGCGCAGTGTTGCTTGGCCAGCGCCTGTTCACTGGCGCGGCAGAACACGGTCACCGGCTGGTAGCGCGCGATGGCCTGGGCGATGCGGCCCAAGGCGGCCTGCACATCGGCGGTGAAGTCTTCCCAGATCGCCGGCTGGGCACCGAAGGCGATGAAAGCGCGTTGTTGCGGTTCGCCTTCATCAGGCATGAACCAGCGCTCCGGGTCATCGGCGCGGGCCAGGCTCAGGGGCAGGCCGAGGCCGGCACCGAGCCCGGCGGCCAGCGACAATTGCAGAAAGGTTCTTCGGTTTGGCATGGCACCACGTGGCATGGTTCAGTCCTGTGCTGTCTTGAAGCGTGTCCACACCCGCATGCGCGCGCGCATGTCGGCCTGGGGGATGTCCCGGCCCGGGATCAGCCGGGCATAGGTGGCTTCGTCGAGGTAGATGTTTGGGTTGTCGCGCATGCGTGGATCGACTGCCTGGCGTGCCTTGGCACTGGCCGTGGGGTAGCCGGTGAAGGTGCTGATGGCGGCCATGTTCGCCGGGCGCATGACGAAGTTGATGAAACGATAGGCGTATTCGGGGTGTTTGGCGTCGGCGGGGATGGCCATGGTGTCCATCCATACCGTGGTGCCCTGACGCGGTACGCGGTATTGGAAGTCGATCGCCTTGCCTGCGGCATCGGCCGTGCGCTGCGCCTGGATCACGTCGCCGCTGTAGCCCAGTGACAGGCACAGGTTCTCGTTGACCAGTTCGGTCACCGGTTGCGACTGGAACTTGCGCACATAGGGGCGGATGGCCTTGAGCACGTCGCTGGCGGCGGCCAGGTCTTCGCGTTTGGCACTGCGAGGCTCACGGCCGAGGTAGTTGAGGACCACGGCCAGTACTTCGTCTGGCGAGTCGATGATCGAGATGCCGCAGTCGGCGAACTTGGCGGCAAGCGCGGGTTTAAGCAGCAGGTCGAGGTTGTCCAGCGGCGCGTCCGGCATGCGCTGGCGGACCTTGTCGGCATTGACCGTCAGGCCGATGGTGCCCCAGGTGTAGGGCACGGTTGCCTGGCTGGCCTTGGGGTAGCGGGCGTGCAGCTTGCGCAGGCCTGGCTCGATGTCATCCAGGGCCTCCAGGCGGCTGTGGTCCAGTGGCTGCAGGCTGCCGGCGCGCATCAGCCGCTCGGCCACGGTGTCGCCCGGGAACACCAGGTCATAGCAGCTGCGCCCGGACATGAGCTTGGCTTCGAGTACTTCGCTGCCGTCCATGACGTCGTAGATCACCTGGATGCCCGTTTCGGCAGTGAATTGCTTGAGGGTGTCCTCGGCGAAATAGTCGGCCCAGTTGTACAGGCGCAGGGTCGGTTGTTCGGCCTGGGCCTGGCTGGCGCAGAGCGCCAGGGCAAGTGCAGCCAGAGTTGGCAGCTTCATCTTCAGGCCCTCGCGGTAGTGGGGTGAGTGCCGTCCAGGGTCAGCAGCGGCGCGTACATGTCCGGGCGGCGGTCGCGGTAGATGCCCCAGGTCAGCCGGTCTTCGCGCATGCGCCCAAGGTCCAGGTCGTGCAGCCAGATGCCGCTGCTGTTGCGGTCGGCTTCGGCAAGCAATGCACCTTTGTGGTCGCAGATGAACGACGAGCCATAGAAACGCATGGCCAGGGTTTCATCGCTTTGTGCCACCTCCCGGCCCACACGGTTGGCCGCCACGACTGGCAACAGATTGGCGGCGGCATGGCCGCGCATGGCGATTTGCCAATGGTCGCGCGAATCCAGTTCGGCGGCGCCGGGCTCAGAGCCGATGGCGGTGGGGAACAGCAGCACCTCGGCGCCCATCAGTGCCAGGCAACGCGCGGTTTCGGGGAACCACTGGTCCCAGCAGATGCCGATGCCCAGGCGGCCGAACGCGGTGTCCCAGACCTTGAAGCCGGTGTCACCGGGGCTGAAGTACTCCTTCTCCTGATAGCCGATGGCGTTGGGGATATGGGTCTTGCGGTACACCCCGAGCAGGCGCCCGTCGGCGTCGGCCACGGTCAGCGAGTTGAAGAAGGCGTTGCCGGCCCGTTCGTACCAGCTCAACGGCAACACCACGCCCAGCTCACCGGCCAGCGCGGCGAAGCGCTGCAGGATCGGGCTGCTCGGGTAGGGCTCGGCCAATGGCAGATGCCGGTGGTCCTGTTCGATGCAGAAGTACGGCGTGGCGAACAGCTCCTGCAGCAGAATCACCTGGGCGCCTTGGGCGGCCGCCTGGCGCACCAGCTGTTCGGCGCGGTCTAGGTTGGCCGGCAGGTCCCAGGTGCAGGGCATCTGGGTGGTGGCGATGCGCAGCGGGCTCATGGGCGCACCTCGGGTTGCTGTTGGGTGATGCAGTGGATGCCGCCGCCGCCGTGGGCGATGTGGTCGATGCGCACCGGCACGATCTCGCGGCCGGGGAAGGCATGGGCCAGTTGTGCGGCGGCGTCCTGGTCAGCGGCGATGCCGTAGGCCGGCATGATGATCGCGCCGTTGGCGATGTAGAAGTTGGTGTAGGACGCACAGAACACCTCTGCGTCTTGATCGACCGCGGCACTGGCCTCGTAAAGATCCAGCAGTTCGAACGTGCGCCCATGCGCGTCGGTGGCGAGCGCCAGGGCGCGGCGGTTTTCCCGGGCTACTTCGGCATAGACCGAGCCTTGGTCGTGGGTGGCATCGACCAGCAGTACGCCGGGCCGAGCGAAGGCGCACACGCCGTCCACGTGGCCGTCAGTCATGTCACCGGTGACGTACTGCGGGTCGCCGGGCAGCCAGATGGTCTTGCTGATGCCCAGATAGCGGGCAAAGCAGGCTTCGAACTCGGCCTTGCTGATGCCTGGGTTGCGGTTGGGGTTGAGCAGCACCGACTCGGTAGTGATCAGGGTACCTTCGCCGTCCACGTGGATCGCGCCGCCTTCGTTGCACAGCGCGGTGCTGAAGCCATCGAGCCCCAGGTGATCGAGCACGCGTCGGCCCAGGCTGCGGTCCAGCCCGTGCTGCGACTTGTTGCCCCAGGCGTTGAAGCGCCAGCTCAGGCCGGCCAGGCCGTGCTGTGGATGGCAGATGAAGCTTGGGCCGCTGTCACGGCACCAGCTGTCGTCGACCGCCAGCTCGATCAGTTCGATGTTGGCGCCGCAAAGGGCGCGGGCGCTGTGCATGGCAGAAGGATCGACCACCATTTTCACAGGTTCGAAGCGGGCGATGGCGGCGGCCACACGGGCGTAATCTTGCTGCACATCGGCCAGGCGTACGTGCCAGCCGCTTTCCCACAGCGCTTGGTTATGCGGCCAGATCATCCAGGTGGCAGCGTGGCGGGCCCATTCGGCAGGCATGCGCCAGCCGCTGTCGAGGGACAGGTCCATAGAGAACTCCGATCTATTAAGGATTTTTATCAACGAAGCCCGCCGTCGCGGGTGTTGGTACTCATGCTATGGCTATGAACGTTCAGCGACAAACGATAGATTTAGCGCACACCTGATTAGCAAGGCTTATCGATCATGCTCAAACACTGGCCACCCCTCAATGCCCTCAGAGGCTTCGAGGCCGCTGCCCGGCTTGGCAGTTTCCACAAGGCCGCCGAGGCGCTGAACCTCACCCAGTCGGCCATCAGCCAGCAGATCCGCAGCCTGGAAACCTATCTGGAACAGCCGCTGTTCCATCGCGCGGGTCGCAGCGTGAGCCTGACCGATGCCGGGCATGATCTGCTCAGCACCACCCAGTCGTTGCTGCAGCACCTGGCGGTGGGGATTCGCCGGCTGGAGCAATACCGCAAGCCCAACCAACTGGTGGTCAACACCAGCCCGGCCTTTGCCCGGCACTGGCTATTGCCGCGCCTGGCCGACTTCCATCAGCGCTGCCCGGAAGTCGACCTGTGGCTGTTCACCAGTTTCGACGTGCCGGACATGGCCAGTGAGACGATCGACCTGGCCATCCGTGACGACCTGAGCGCCCAGGCCGAATGCAGCTTCACCGTGCTGCACCAGGACACGTTGTACCCGGCCTGCCACCCTTCATTGGCCGCGTCGGCTACACGGACCACCTTGCACGGTGAGCGGGAAATGGACTGGAGCCATTGGCAGCTCGAAGGCGGCGAGGATGTCGGGCAGCAGGGCAAGGGGCTTAATTTCTCTGACCCTGGGTTGCTGCTGGACGCAGCCAGTGAAGGGCTGGGTATCGCGCTGGTCAGCCAGTTGCTGGCCCGGCGGGCGGTGGCGCAGGGGCGCTTGCAGGCGCTTTCGCCACAACGGGTACGCGGGCCGGCGTGGGCCTGCCTGGTGCATCGCGACAGCCAGGATGATCCCTTGGCGCAGCGGTTTTTGCAGTGGCTGCAAGGCCAACTGACTGAGCAAGCGCTGTTTTGAATCCCCTCAAACACCCCGTAATATGTGTCGGATAACCTGCGGGGGTAGTCTCACCCTCTGATCAATCGGAATCGCCCTTGGCGGCGCTTCCCTGGCATAAACCTGACGAGGTACAGACATTGGCCATCATTCATCCTAAGGTCCGCGGTTTCATCTGCACCACGACCCACCCGAAGGGCTGCGAGCTCAACGTCCGTGACCAGATCGAAGCCACCCGCAAGCTGGGCGTGCGCGAGGATGGCCCGAAGAAGGTCCTGGTGATCGGTGCTTCCAGCGGCTACGGCCTGGCGGCGCGCATTACCGCAGCGTTCGGCTTCAAGGCCGACACCCTGGGCGTGTTCTTCGAAAAACCAGGTACCGAGACCAAGGCCGGTACCGCGGGCTGGTACAACTCCGCCGCCTTCGACAAGTTCGCCAAGGCCGAGGGCCTGTACAGCAAGTCGATCAACGGTGACGCCTTCTCCGACGAGGCCCGTGCCAAGGTCATCGAGCTGATCAAGAACGAAATGGGCGGCAAGGTCGATCTGGTCATCTACTCCCTGGCTTCCCCAGTGCGCAAGCTGCCGCAGACCGGTGAAGTGATCCGCTCGGCGCTCAAGCCGATCGGCCAGCCGTACAAGTCGACCGCCATCGACACCAACAAGGACACCATCATCGAGGCCAGCATCGAGCCGGCCACCGAGCAGGAAATCGCTGACACCGTCACCGTCATGGGTGGCCAGGACTGGCAGCTGTGGATCGACGCCCTGGCCGGTGCCGACGTGCTGGCCGAAGGCGCCCGCACCGTGGCCTTTAGCTACATCGGCAGCGACATCACCTGGCCGATCTACTGGCACGGTGCGCTGGGCCAGGCCAAGCAGGACCTGGACGAAACCGCACTGCGCCTGGACCAGAAACTCGCCGGTGAAGTCAAAGGCGGCGCCAACGTGGCCGTGCTCAAGTCGGTGGTCACCCAGGCCAGCTCGGCCATTCCAGTAATGCCGCTGTACCTGTCGATGGTCTTCAAGATCATGCAGGAGAAGGGCGTGCACGAAGGTACCCAGGACCAACTGGACCGCATGTACCGTGATCGCCTGTACCGCGCCGATGGCGCCGCAGCTGCGGTCGACGAGAAAGGCCGCCTGCGCCTGGACGACTGGGAGCTGCGTGACGATGTACAGGACGCCTGCAAGGCGTTGTGGCCGACAGTCACCACCGAGAACCTGTTCGAGCTGACCGACTACGCCGGTTACAAGAAGCAGTTCCTCAACCTGTTCGGGTTCGAGCGCGCTGACGTCAACTACGACGAAGACGTGGCCACCGATGTGAAGTTCGACTGCATCGAGCTGTAAGCAAGGCTGAACAATGAGGGGGCTGTACCGGCCTCTTCGCGGGCAAGCCCGCTCCCACAAGTATTTCACCGCTGTTAAAGGCAGAGGGGTACCTGTGGGAGCGGGCTTGCCCGCGAAGAGGCCGGTACAGCCCCCGATTTTTTTGCTAGCGTTGGCGCACAACAACAGGAAGCGCGCCATGAGCAGCCTCACCCAACCGGCCACGCCCTTTCGCCAGACCGCAGCCGACGGCTACAGCCTCGGTGGCTTCTGCTGGCGCCACGCCCAGGCCAACCCCCAGCGCCCGCTGGTGATCATCAACGCCGCCACTTCGGTGCGTTGCCGCTATTACGCCCGCTTTGCCGACTACCTGTTCGCCCAAGGCTGCGACGTGCTGACCTACGATTACCGAGGCATTGGCGAATCACGGCCGGCTTCATTGCGCGGTTTCCAGGCGTCCTGGAGCGACTGGGGGCGGTTGGATTTCGAAGCCATGCTGGCCCACGCCGCACAGGCGTTCCCCGGCCAGCCCATCGATGTTGTGGGGCATAGCTTCGGCGGTTGCGCGGTGGGGTTGGCGCCGTCCGCCGGGCAGGTCAGGCGGGTCGTGATGGTGGGCGCGCAGTTCGCCTACTGGCGCGATTACGCGGCCGATCAGCGCTGGCGGCTGTTCGGCAAATGGCATGTGGTGATGCCCTTGTTGACCCGCGCTTTCGGCTACTTCCCCGGCAAGCGCCTGGGCTGGATGGAAGACACCCCGGCGGGGGTGGTGCATGACTGGACCACCCGTACGCCACGCTATGAGCACCGGCCAAGTGGGCGCCTGTTGGAGAGGGTGCCGTTTGCACATGTCCAGGCCGCGACGCTGGCAATCAGCTTGACCGATGACCCGTTTGGCACCGTGGCGGCTACAGAGCGCTTGCTAGGGTATCTGCAAGGTACTGAACGTCAGCATCTGCGGATTGCACCTGTGGATATCTCGGTCGAGGAAATTGGCCATTTCGCGTTTTTCCATGACCGCTTCCGCGAGCGCTTGTGGCCGATAGCGTTGGAGTGGTTGCAGCGTGGCGGATTGTTGGCCGACAGGCCGGGGCAGATCATCAGCTGATGTTGCCTGCCCGGCCCGGCATTCTCAGGCGTTGCGCGAAAGCGGCTGGGCGGTGAATTTCACACCCGCCAGGCCATGCTTGATCAGCGCACGGATATTGCCATGGTCACTGCCCTCAGGCGTGGCCACGACATCGCGGTAATGCTCACCGAAAGCCAGCAGCGCCTCCTGGTCGCTCAGGCCTTCCAGCAAAGCCAGGCCCAGGGTCTTGCACGAGCCTTCGTTCTGCCCGGCGGCGTTTTCCACGCCGCCGTTGTTGAAGGCCTGTGGCTGATAGCTGTAGCGGGCGGCGATGAAAGCCAAGGTGTCGGCAAAGACGTGTTCGCCGCTGGCCAGGCTGGCGCGCAGGGTGTTCAGATCAGTCACGAGGTTTTCCTTTTTCGAACGCCGCTTGTTGTTCGGCGCTGGCTTCTTTCTGGTATTGGGCTTTCCACTCGGCGTAGGGCATGCCGTACACCGCTTCGCGGGCATCATCCAGGCTGACGTCGACCTGGCGCTCGTCGGCAGCGGCCTTGTACCACTTGGACAGGCAGTTGCGGCAGAAGCCGGACAGGTTCATCAGGTCGATGTTCTGCACGTCGGTGCGCTTTTGCAGGTGTTCGACCAGGCGCCGGAACGCGGCGGCTTCGAGTTCGAGCTGTTGTTGCGGGGTCATGGGCTTCTCTCAGGTCATGCGATTTTTCAGGTGGCGGCCACCGTTGATGACCACCTGGCTGCCGGTACTGTACTGGCTTTCGAGCAGGTATTTGACCGTCTCGATCAGCGGGCCGGCGCCGGGTTCGAATTCCAGCAGGGCCTTTTTCAGGGTTTGCTGGCGGTAGGCTTCGTCACCCCCTTCTTTGAGGATCAGCAGCCCAGGCAGGATACCGTTGACGTGCACCTTGGGCGCATATTTTTCGGCGAACGACAGCACCATGTTCTGCAGCGCGGCCTTGGTGGCGGCGTAGCCGATGTGGCTCTTGCTGCCCCGCGAAGAGGTTTCGTCGCAAATGTGAATGATGTCGGCCTTGCCCACGCTGCCTGCCTTGCCCAGCATCTCGCCCAGGGCCAGGTTGAGGTGATAGGGCGCTTCGACGTGCAGGCGGAACATGGTGTCCAGGTTGGCCAGGCCATCGTCCAGCCACAGGGAGGCGTTGTGGATGATCGCGCGCAAGCCGTCGTAGTTGCCTTGCAGGTAGTCGATCAGCGCCTGGCGGTCGCCGGCCTGGCAGAGGTCGGCCTGGAACTGCACGATGTTGGGGTGTGCGGACTGCGGCTGAAGGCTGCGGCTGGCACTGACCACCGTATGGCCGGCCTGTGCCAGTTCGAGGGCAAGGGCCAGCCCGACGCGCTGGCTGGCTCCGGTAACGAGAATTGGGCTGTTCATGTTCGGGGCGGTCAACTTGTCTGTCCTTTCGTTGCCGACCAGCATACCCGAACTGTTTCCCTCTTGTAGACCAGCCCTCAGCGACTGCGCAGTGCCGCAGCGCTGGGCGGGGCAGCGTGTAGCCAGCCCGCCAGCAGGCGCGTGGAGAGGGGGATGAACAGGTAGACCATCACCGGTGTCAGGGCCAGGGTACTGAGCATTACCCGTGGCACCAGGTCCATGCCTGCCAGCCAATGGCCGAACAACAAGTTGAACAGCAACGAGACGGGGAAAAAGGCCAACCAGATGGCCACTGCCTGCTTCCAGCGCGGCGGTTTTTGCACTGTATTGGTGCCAAACCAGTCATCGATGCCGTTTACACGCGCTTCTTTGGGGCGTTCGAACAGCCCGTTGCCGCGCTGCAGCCAGGCCTTGCGCGACGCGGAATGCTCCCAGGCGTGCAGGGTAGGTTCGTCGCTGAAGCGAAAGATAATCTGGAATTCATCGCTATCGCGGGGCGGTGCGAAGATGCCCGAACCGAGGTAGCCGGGGAAGTCGGTGGCCAGTTGCTCGCCTTCATGGAGCCAGGCCAGCAGGTCCTGGTAGCGGCCATGAGCGGCGCGGCGCGACACCATCAAGGTGACGGGTGGGGTAGACATCGTGTATCTCCTGGGGACGGGGCTGGCGGGTAGCCGGCCCCTTGGCTTGTGTCGCCCGGGGTGGTGGGCGACAAAAGCGTGCTTGCAAGAATCGGGCGCGAATTATCGCGATACTGCGACCTTCTGCAAGACCAAGGTGGCAAACGGTTGCTAACATGCAACCTATGCTGTTCGTAGTAACATGCGCGCTCAACTTCGGCACACAGAGTACTCAGTGCAGATGAACAAACAGGGACGTACCTCGGAAGTCGATGCGGGCCTGGAACACCAAGAACTGTTCCCGATTCGTGAAGTCTCCCGCCTTACGGGCGTGAACCCGGTAACCTTGCGCGCCTGGGAGCGCCGCTACGGCCTCATCCAGCCCACTCGCACCGACAGTGGCCATCGCCTGTACTCCCTGGCCGATATCGACGAGATCCGCAGCATCCTCGGCTGGCTGGAACGCGGTGTGGCGGTGAGTAAGGTGGCCAGCATTCTTGCCCGTTGCCAGACGCAGGCGCAGGAGAGCGGCGATGCGGTGGACACACGGCTGAGATTGCAGCAGCAGATTCTTGAGGCGGTACAACGCTTTGATGGTGCGGGGCTGAACCGTTTGTTCGACCAGGTGTTCGCGGGCCATACCCTGGATGAGGTGTTCGGGGACATCTTCATGCCGGTGTGGCACGACCTGGCAGCAGGCCAGGGGGGCTATGGCCAGAGAGCCTTCGGACAGGCCAGTGAGTGGCTGTTTTTCGATCAGTTCTTGCGCAGCCGCGTCTTCGTGCGTTTGCAGCTATCGCGCCTGCCGCGTAACCGCAATGTTGTGCTGGCGCCGTTTTCAGGCCCGTGTCACGAGTTGGAGCTGTTGGTCACAGCCTTGTTGCTGGGCAGCGACGAGGTGGGGGTGAGCCTATTGGCGCCAGGGCAGCCACTGCCAGAGCTGCCGCTGATTTGCGAGCGTCTCAGGCCCGATGCCTTGGTACTGTTCTCCAACCATGCGCCGACCGCAGAGTTGAGCAAGCGCCTGGAACGCTTGGCGGTCGGCCTGGAGTGCCCGTTGTTGCTAGCCGGAGAAGTCGCTGAGCTTGCCCAGGACAGCCTGGCAGGCAGCCCGGTGGCGTGCCTGGGTGCGCAGGGCAGCGTGATGCGCCAGCGTCTGAGGCAGTTTTTGGCCGGTCAGCTCGATACCTGACTGTGCAGCTCCGGGTGCGCCTGGCGATGGGCTTGAAGGATATAGTCGCGCAGGCGCTCGATTTCTTCGACCGGGCTGCGGCTTAAATCGTAGGCCGCCAGCTCCGGGCCAATGCGCCGACGCAGCACGCCGTGCAACTCGATAGGCGCAATGCCAGCAGGTGCGAAGCGCAATTCGAAGCGTGCAGGGGCTTGTGCCAGGTCGCGAATCTCCAGCAGTACACCCTTGAACGAAATATCGCGGACCCATAGGCCGCTGGGCTGCTCATGGGCATCGAGCAATACGCTTGGCTGGTCCATGGACAAACGCCACGGGCGCAGCATCGGGCCGTCTTCGTAGATTTCCGGTGAGCCCAGTTGCAAGTGCAGGGCATGAAACTCGTCTTCCACCAGTTGCAGCGGGAAGCTGATCTGCTGGTTGTTGAACTGTGCCTGCAAGGTCACCTGCTCGTTGGCTACCAGGCGGGTGAGCAAGGTCTGGATCCGGCGGTCGCCATTGACCAGCAGGCTGGACATTGAGTCCGCCAGGTTCAACTGTGGCGAATGCTGCATGTTCTGTATGAAATCCAGCTCGTCCTGGGTCAGGAGCGCATCTGCTTGCATGATCGAACTCGGAGGTGGCGATTTCTTCAACGGAATTGACCGTGCGTGGCGCGCTTGGTTCAGGAGCGTAGATCGGATTTCGGACGAGCGTGCATTTCAGCCAGTTCCCGTTCCAGTTCGACCTGGCGGCTGACGTCCTTCTGAATACCGATGAAGTAGGTGCGCTGCTCGGCGTCGTTCCTCACCGGCGTGATCGACAACTCGTTCCAGAAGGCGCTGCCGTCCTTGCGGTAGTTGCGCAGCACCTCTCGGCATGGCCGGCCTTCGGCCAACGCTTTGCGAATGCGCGCGCGGCCAAGCTGGTCACGGTCGGTGGCCTGCAGGAAGCGGCAATCCTGGTAGAGGATCTCGTCACGGGTGTAGCCGGTCAGGCGTTCGAAGGCGGCGTTCACGTAGATCAGGATGGTGTCCTCGCCTTCCTGTTCGGCGACCACGATCCCGTCGTTGGACGCATCGACCATCGATTGCAGCAGTTGCGCGTTGATCATGTTCGGGGCCATTGGGCGAAGAGAAGGGGGGCTGGGACTTTGGTAGAGGCGGCCTTTTGCCAGCGCTGGATGCTAGTATCCTACGTTTTCACTCAGTTTCGGAATCCTCTTCCCGATGAAAGTCGCCATTATTTCCGGGTCGGTGTATGGCACCGCCGAAGAAGTCGCCCGTCATGCCGAATCGTTGCTCAAGGCTGCGGGCTTTGAGGCCTGGCATGCTGCGCGTGCCACCCTGCAGGACTTGGAAGGTTTTGCACCGCAGGCGTTGCTGGCGGTGACGTCGACCACCGGCATGGGCGAGCTGCCCGACAACCTCATGCCGCTGTACAGCACGATCCGCGACACCTTGCCTGCCGCCTGGCGTGGCTTGCCGGGCGCGGTGATCGCGTTGGGCGACGCCAGTTATGGCGATACGTATTGCGGCGGCGGCGAGCAAATGCGCGAACTGTTCGCTGAGCTGGGGGTACGTGAAGTGCAGCCGATGTTGCGCCTGGATGCCAGCGAGACGGTGACCCCGGAGACGGATGCCGAACCGTGGTTGGCGGAATTTGCGGCGGTTCTGAAAGGCTGAATCTCAAATAACAGCCGATAACTCATGGCATTAGCAGGGTCTCATTGTGGGAGCGGGCTTGCCCGCGAAGAGGGCGACGCGGTGTATGGTACCGGCTGCTCTGACCGTTCGTGCCACTGACTCGCAAGGTCATCAAGCTGGCTGGCAACGCAAGTTCCAGCCCATGGGCTGCTGACTAGACTCAGCCTCGACATAGAGAGCACATGTAAGTGCCGAGGTGACATGCAATGACCGCAGCCTTGCCCTATTCCCTCAACACAACCTCACCGGGACCGATCTGATGCTTTTGGCCGAGATTCCATTGTGCGTCTGGCGTACCCGGGGTCAGAGTTTCACTTTCCGGGGCCAGAGCATCCGCTACTGGACCGCAGGGCAAGGAGAGCCCCTGCTTTTGTTACATGGCTTCCCCACCGCCAGTTGGGACTGGCACTACCTGTGGACGCCCCTGGCTCAGCGTTTCCGGTTGATAGCCTGCGACATGCTGGGCTTTGGCGATTCGGCCAAGCCGGTCAATCATGCCTACAGCCTGATGGAACAGGCCGACCTGCAGCAAGCCTTGCTCGCCCATCTCAAAGTCAACCAGCCGGTGCACCTGATGGCCCATGACTATGGCGGCAGTGTGGCGCAAGAGCTGTTGGCGCGGCACCACGAACAGCGCGCAACCATCGCCAGTTGCGTGTTCCTCAACAGCGGGCTGTTCCCTGAGAGCTGCCGCATGTTGCTGATCCAGAAGCTGCTGCTCAGCCGCCTGGGCTGGCTGGTGGGGCGCTCGTTCGGGCGGGACGACCTGGTGCGCAACGTGACCCAGGTGTATGGCCCCTGCACCCACCCCAGTGAAAGTGCGCTGGACGATTGCTGGAGCCTGATCGCCGCTAACCGGGGCACGCGCATATTGCACAAGCTGGCCGGCTACTGGCCGGAGCGCAATGTGCATCGCGAGCGCTGGGTAGGTGCGTTGCAACGCGAAGGGGTGCCCTTGCGCTTCATCAATGGCGTGGTCGACCCGGTTTCCGGAGCGCCCATGGTCGAGCGCTACCGGCAACTGGTGCCGGACCCTGATACTGTGCAGTTGCAGGGGATCGGCCATTACCCACACATCGAAGCGCCGGTGCAGGTGCTGCGCCATTATTTGGCCTTTCGTGAGCAACCGCTGAGTTGTTTGCAGTGCTTGGCTTGAGTTTTGTTGGGCCTTTGAGACCGAGCGCCGCCCGCGCGGCGCTCGATCTCAAGGGCGCAGAAACGCTACCGCCATACCCCTGGCGCCCTCACGCGATCCCCCGACAAGCCCCCCAAAAAAAAGGCCGCTGCAAGCGCAGCGGCCAATCGAGACGTTAGATCAAGGAGCTTCAAAATCTACGTCGGTGAACCTCGCGGGCCTGAAAGGCGGGGGGGTAGTGCCCTTCATGCCGGCCAGTGAGATAAGAATAAGCGCTTGATCCTGTAGGAAAAATAGCCGCTTCTGACATTCACCTTTACGTTTCGGGCAATAGTGCACCGGGTGCTCAACCCGCAGGTGCATACCCCATTCGCCAGCTAGTATCCCGCGTTGCCGTCAGCAATCGCTGGGCTGCTGGGCCATGTTCATCGGCATGGAAGATCGACGTCGGGCCCACCACGGTCATCACCGCAGCGACCTGGCCCAAGGCATTGAATACCGGGGCCGACAGCGCATCCACACCCGGCATCAGCAGGCCATGCACATGGTGCAGGCCACGCTTGCGGATGCCTTCCAGCAAGGCTGCGTAGTCGCAGGCATTGTGCTGCAGCGCTGCCAGCTCCCGGTCGCGCAGTTCGACGGTTTCGCGGTCTGGCAGGTAGGCGGCGAACACCAGGCCGGTGGACGAACTGAGCAGCGGCAGCACCGAACCGATCTGGGTCACCACCGTGACTGCGCGCACCGCAGGTTCAATGCTGACCACCGTCGCGCCCTGATTACCCCAGACGGCAATGAAGCAGCTTTCGTTCAGCTCATCGCGCAACTGCGACAGCGGCAGGGCCGCGATCTTCAGCACATCGATGCTGCCCAACGCCGCCAACCCCACGCGCAACGCTTCACGTCCCAGGCCATAGTGGTTGGTGGCTGCATCCTGTTCGGCAAAACCGCTGGCGATCAGTGCCTGCAGGTAGCGGTGCACCTTGCTCGCCGGCATCTGCACATGCTCTGCCAGGCGTGACAGGGACGTGGAGGGGGAGAGCTCGGCAAGTGCCTTGAGGATATCGGTGCCGACTTCCGCCGAGCGGACCTTCTGCTTGCCGTTATCGGTGGGTGAGCTGGCTTTGGCCATGGGCATGGGTATCCGGATTCGTCGAGTCGCGCCTTTATAGCTTGACGCCTTGCTCGTAGCAAATTACGTTATTCGTAATCTGATTACGATAAAAACAATGCAGACGCGCTGCCACCCCAGCAGCCAGCTGCCAGCAACGGCTCTGCGAGAGCCCGGAGGCATCGATGAACCGCGACACGTCCCCCGACCTTCACTACCTGAGCGGCTTCGGCAACGAGTTTGCCAGCGAAGCACTGCCGGGTGCCTTGCCGGTCGGGCAGAATTCGCCGCAGAAAGCCCCCTACGGGTTGTATGCCGAACTGCTTTCGGGCACGGCGTTCACCATGACCCGCAGTGAGTTGCGTCGCACCTGGCTGTACCGCATCCGCCCGTCTGCACTGCACCCGCGTTTCGAGCGCCTGGCGCGCCAGCCACTGACGGGGCCGCTGGGTGCCGTCACGCCCAACCGCCTGCGCTGGAACCCGCAACCGATCCCCACCGAGCCCACCGACTTCATCGAGGGCTGGGTGCCGATGGTGGCCAACGCGCCGGCAGAAAAACCGGCGGGCGTGAGCATCTACATCTACAGTGCCAACCGCTCCATGGAGCGGGTGTTCTTCAATGCCGACGGTGAACTGCTGCTGGTGCCGGAGCAGGGTCGCCTGCGGATCGCTACCGAGCTTGGTGTCATGGACGTCGAACCGCTGGAAATCGCGGTGATCCCAAGGGGCATGAAGTTTCGCGTCGAGCTGCTCGATGGCCAGGCCCGTGGCTACCTGGCCGAAAACCACGGTGCGCCGCTGCGCATCCCGGACCTCGGGCCGATCGGCAGCAATGGCTTGGCCAACCCGCGTGACTTCCTCACGCCGGTGGCCCACTACGAAGAGGCCGAGGGCCCGGTTCAACTGGTGCAGAAATTCCTTGGCGAACACTGGGCCTGCGAGCTGCAGCATTCGCCGCTGGACGTGGTCGCCTGGCACGGCAGCAACGTGCCCTACAAATACGACCTGCGCCGCTTCAACACCATCGGTACGGTCAGCTTCGACCACCCAGACCCGTCCATCTTCACCGTGCTGACGTCGCCAACCAGCGTGCATGGCCTGGCCAACATGGACTTCGTGATCTTCCCACCGCGCTGGATGGTGGCCGAGAACACCTTCCGTCCGCCATGGTTCCACCGCAACCTGATGAACGAGTTCATGGGCTTGATCCAGGGCGCCTACGATGCCAAGGCCGAGGGTTTCCTGCCCGGCGGCGCCTCGTTGCACGGGGTGATGAGTGCCCACGGCCCCGACGCCGAGACCTGCGACAAGGCCATCGCCGCCGACCTCGCACCGCACAAGATCGACAACACCATGGCCTTCATGTTCGAGACCAGCCAAGTGCTGCGCCCGAGCCGCCATGCACTCGAATGCCCGCAATTGCAGGCCGACTACGACAGTTGCTGGGCCACTTTGCCGAGCACCTTCACCCCGAACCGGAGATAACCCATGAACCAGACCGCCATTACCCGTAGCTGGGTCGAGCATGCCAACGGCCACAGCGATTTCCCGCTGCAGAACCTGCCATTGGGTATCTTCAGCCGGCCGGGTGAAGCGCTGCGCTGCGGCGTGGCCATCGGCGATGCCATTCTTGACCTGGAGGCGGTACTCGCTGCGGGGCTGTTCGAAGGCGAGGCCAAGGCTGCGGTGGAAGCTACCCGCGGTGGTGCCCTGAACGCCTTCTTCGCCCTTGGCCGTGGCGCCCGTGTGGCCCTGCGCGAGCGCCTGCTGGTGCTGCTCGGCGAACACAGCGAACACCAGTCGGCGCTGAACGCCGCGCTTTACCCAGCCGTGGATTGCCAACTGCATGTACCGGCCAAAATTGGCGACTACACCGATTTCTATGTCGGCATCGAACACGCCAAGAACGTCGGCAAGCTGTTCCGCCCGGACAACCCGCTGCTGCCCAACTACAAGCACGTGCCGATCGGCTATCACGGTCGCGCCTCGACCATTCGCCCGTCGGGTACCGATGTGCGCCGCCCTAAGGGCCAGACACTGCCAGCCGGGCACACCGAGCCGAGCTTCGGCCCCTGCGCACGCCTGGACTACGAGCTGGAGCTGGGCATCTGGATTGGCCAGGGCAATGACATGGGCCAGTCGATCCCGGTGGGTGATGCCGCCGAGCACGTGGCGGGTTTCTGCCTGCTCAACGATTGGTCGGCGCGTGATATCCAGGCCTGGGAATACCAGCCGCTGGGGCCGTTCCTGTCGAAGAGCTTCATCACCAGCATTTCGCCCTGGGTAGTGACGGCCGAGGCCCTGGAGCCGTTCCGCCGTGCGCAGCCGGCGCGTGTGCAGGGCGACCCGCAGCCGCTGTCTTATCTGATGGACGCACGTGACCAGGCCAATGGTGCGTTCGACATCGAGCTTGAAGTGCTGCTGCTCACCGAGCGCATGCGCGAGCAGGGCCTGGCCGCTCACCGCCTGACCCTGAGCAACACCCGCAGTATGTACTGGACCGTGGCGCAAATGGTTGCCCACCACAGCGTCAACGGTTGCCAGCTGCAACCGGGCGACCTGTTCGGTTCGGGCACGCTGTCGGGTGCAACGCCGGGCTCTTTTGGCAGCCTGTTGGAAATCACCGAGGGCGGCAAGCTGCCGGTGGAACTGGCCAGTGGCGAGGTGCGCAAGTTCCTCGAAGACGGCGACGAGATCATCCTGCGCGCCCGCTGCACGGGTGATGGCGTGGCCAGCATCGGCTTCGGCGAATGCCGCGGCAAAGTCATCGCGGCCAACTGAGGGGGCAGGGGTATGGAGCTGTACACTTACTACCGTTCCACCTCGTCCTACCGGGTGCGCATCGCGCTGGCGCTCAAGGGGCTGGATTACCAGTCGCTGCCGGTCAACCTGCTCAAGGGTGAGCAGCGCGGTGCGGACTATGTCGCCGTGAACCCGCAGGGCCGTGTGCCGGCCCTGCGCACCGACAGCGGTGAGCTGTTGGTGCAGTCACCGGCGATCATCGAATACCTGGAAGAGGTTTATCCACAGCCCGCGTTGCTGCCGGACACTGCCGAGGGGCGGGCCAAGGTGCGGGGCGTGGCGGCGATCATCGGTTGCGATGTCCATCCGCTGCACAACGTCAGTGTGCTCAACCTGCTTCGGCAGGCGGGCCAGGACGAGCCTCAGGTCAACCAGTGGATTGCTCACTGGATCGGCCAAGGGCTCTCGGCGGTGGAGCAACTGATCGGCGAGCACGGTTTCTGCTTTGGCGACGAGCCGGGGTTGGCGGATGTCTACCTGCTGCCGCAGCTGTACGCTGCCGAGCGCTTCAACATCGACCTCGGCGGTTATCCACGGATCCGTCGGGTCGCCGCACTGGCTGCCCAGCACCCGGCGTTCGCCAAGGCGCATCCCTCGCAGCAGCCGGACACACCGGCTCAGTGAATGGAATGGTGCTGCGTCGGGAGCTTGCCGATACGCTCGGTCAGCTTCAGGCGTTGCACCGGGTCTTCTGTCAGTAGCAAGGCATGCTCCAGGTCGAAACGCTCGGCCTGTGGGCAATCCAGGTACTGGTAGAGCGTAGCGCGGGTGGTGTAGTCGCTGACTTGCACCGGGCCCAGTTGCATGACCCGCTCAGCGTCGATCAGCGCGGCCAGGTGGTTGTCGTTGCTGATGTGCAATTGGCGCAGGTTGCGTGACAGGCGTTGCAGCATCTGCCGTGGGCTGGCCGTGCGCATGTGCTCTGCGTTGAGCGGCACGTGTGGGCCGAACTGGCGTGCGAGCAGGTCGCGGCAATCGCTGGGGTACAAGCGCCTGCCGCCGCAAGGGTCAAGCAGGTGGTCGGCACCGGGCACGCGCAGCAGGAAGTGGCCAGGGAAGCCCACGCCTTCCAGCGCAATGGACAGGCGCCCCGCCAGTTCCAGGGCCAGGATGGCCAGGGTCAACGGCTGGCCGCGACGGCGCTGCAGGACTTTGTCCATCATCGCCGCGTGTGGCCGCAACGGGTGATATTCGTCTTGTTGAAAGCCCAAGGCATTGAGCTGGCGCAGCAGCGGTTGGGCCAGTTCGCACAGGGGCAGCATCGGCAATTTTGCGCTGATCTCGCGCTGCAGGTCATTGAGCAAGGCGAGGCTGTTTGCGGGCTCGACAGCAGGGTCGTGCTCGGCGGCGATCCACAGTGCGGCTTCCAGCAGGGCGGCAGGCTCGCGTTCCAGGCAGGCCAGGCAGGCTTGACGTGGCTTCATGGGGCTTCTCCACATACCTTTAACTATTAGCCGTGGCCCGCTGTTTCGTCCAGTGGTCTGACCGAGGTGCTAGCAACGTGGGCCTGCCTATACTGGTAGGAGCACCTCGTTGGGGAGCCCGCCGATGTTCGCTTTGATGCAAAGTACCCGTACCCAGTCGCTGCACGTGTTCATCGACCCGCCGACGGGCCTGAAGGCCGTGGTGGTTATCCACAGCGAACAACTGGGCCCCGCCATGGGCGGTTGTCGCTACCTGCCCTACGCCGATGACGAGAGCGCCATGACCGACGCGATCCGCCTGGCCCAGGGCATGAGCTACAAGGCCGCGTTGGCCGGTTTGCCGCTGGGTGGTGGCAAGGCGGTGATCATGCGCAACCCTCATGTTGAAAACCGCGCGGCGCTGTTCGAGGCATTCGGGCGTTTCGTCGATACCTTGCACGGGCGCTTCATCACGGCCGTGGACAGCGGTACCTCCACTGTGGATATGGACTGCATCGCCCAGAGTACGCCGCATGTGACCAGTACCACGGCTTCGGGTGACCCTTCACCGCATGCTGCGATGGGGGTGTTCGCAGGTATTCGCGCCACGTCCTATGCCCGGCTGGGCAGCTACAACCTGGAAGGCTTGCGGGTCGCGGTGCAAGGGCTGGGCAACGTTGGCTATGCCTTGGCCGAGCAGCTGCACGCAGCGGGTGCGGAGCTGCTGGTGAGTGACCTGGACCCAGGGCGGGTGAGGTTGGCGGTCGAGCAGTTCAATGCACATCCGGTCACCAACGATGCGTTGATCAGCACCCCCTGCGATATTTTCGCCCCGTGTGGCGTGGGGCCTGTGCTCAACGGGCAGAGCGTGATGCAGCTGCGCTGCGCGGCGGTGGCGGGCGCGGCGAATAACCAGCTGACCACACTGCAGGTAGCCGACCAGCTGGAATCGCGCGGGATACTGTATGCGCCTGATTATGTGATCAATGCCGGTGGGTTGATCTATGTGGCGTTGACCCACCGTGGCGAGGACCTGGGGACCATCACGGCGCACCTGGCGCGTATTCCAACGCGGCTGACCGAAGTGTTTGGCCATGCCCAGGCGGAAAAGCGTTCGCCGGCGCGGGTGGCGCAGATGCTGGCGGAGCGCTTGCTCTACGGCTGAATCCGGTCTTGTTGTTGGAGTAAAGCGTCACTCATTGATTAGCGGGGCTTCATGTGGAAGCAACTGTCTTGTTCGAATCGCTAAAGACGGCACGATCCCTGTGGGAGCGGGCTTGCCCGCGAACACCGGCGAAGCCGATGCCATCTACCGCGTGGGCCCATTCGCGAGACAAGTCGGACCGCCGCATCGCCGCTCCCACACTGTTCTGAGTAAGGCAGCGCAGTTATTCGGCCGCTTGGCCTTCGAGCAACTCTGCTAACGCATCTGGCTGGCTCTTGAACGCCCGGGCGAACACGTCGCGGTTCTTGGCCATATAGATACCGGCCTCTTCGACCTGTTGCTCAGTCAGCGATGGCACCGCCTTGTGCAACACTTCGGCCAGGCGCTCGGCCAGTTCGAGCATCTTGTCGTGACGGTCTGCTTCGGCCTTATCCATGAACAAGCGCTCCGGGTCGCGGCTGCTGCGGTACACCACTTCGACGGCCATTCATCACCTCTATGCCTTTTTGCTGGTTGGGTTGCGTTTTACTGTGTTTTTATACAGTAATGGCATCGGGCATCGTGCGCAACCAGAATCTTGCGGCAAAAGCGTAGCCCACAGGTGCCTTGCGGCAATTGGTCGCCTTCCAAGGCGAGGGCCTGGCCCTTTAACTGCATGGCACAAGCGTCACACAGGTGACGCATCATCCTTCATGGCGTATCGGGGAATGGGACAATCGTGAACATCAAATGGGCTGAAAAGCTGCGCAAGGGCCTGCACGGCTCGGCCGACTCGCTGGGCAACTTGTGTGTCGAGGCATTCCATTATCTGGCGCTGTTCGGCATCGGCGCCATTACCGCCTACGCGGCGGTGGTGACGTTTCTGGACATGCTCGGCAAGGGGGGGATCAGTGTCGATGACATCCTGCTGCTGTTCATCTACCTGGAGCTGGGGGCCATGGTCGGGATCTACTTCAAGACCAACCACATGCCCATTCGCTTCCTGCTGTACGTGGCGATCACCGCGTTGACGCGCCTGCTGATCGGCGATGTTTCGCACCACAAGGCGCCGGATGAGGGGCTGTTGTACCTGTGTGGTGGCATCCTGTTGCTGGCGTTCTCGATCCTGGTGGTGCGCTACGCGTCGTACCGCTACCCCTCGACCAAGGTACTGGATGCCAACGGCAAGGAAGTGGAGGAGGGCAAGTAGCCCTCAGTTGGCCACGCGCGTTGGTTCAGCACCACTGTTTGGCAGAAACGAAAACGCCCGGCTCTAGGCCGGGCGTTTTATTGCAACCATCAGGCGTCGGGGTCACTCAGTTCCAGCACGCCGCGCTTGCTGCGCAACTTGCCGTAGAAGTGCTCAAGCGCATGGTTGAGCTTGGTGGCGGCACCATCGACCGCCTGGTCCAGCGAGGTGGCGGTGTGGGTCACGGAAATCGGTTGGTGGCCTTTGGGGCGAGCCTCCATTTGGCAACGTTTGTCATGCGGTCCGGGCTTGGTGCCGTTCTCGTCGCGCAGGTGGACCTCGATGCGGGTGAGGTCGTCCTCGTAACGTTCGAGTGAGCTTTCCAGCGTACTGCGGACCCACTCGTCGAGCCGGGCGTTACCTTCGATATGGTTGCTGCTGTTGACCTGGATTTGCATGATTCAATCCTTATTCAGCTTGCTCGCATGGAGGCGCGCCTAGGCCCTTGAGACCCTTGGAATTTCTGCGCCTCTTGACTCTAAGGTCAGGCAACGGCGAAATGATTTCAAGCCCTTTTTGAAAATAAACTTCTTGTTGCAAATGCACGGCGAGGGCCGCAAGGCGACCCTCAGGTTTGGTCAGAACGCCACAGAGGTCTGCACGTACAGGGTCCGTGGTTCACCCACGTACTTGCCCTTGTTGTTATCGTCGAACGAACGCGTGTAGTACTCGCGGTTGAACAGGTTCTTCACCCCTACCGCCACCTTCAGGTTCGACAGCTGCGGGCCAAAGTCATACCCGGCACGGGTGCTGACCAGCATGTAGCCGGGGATACGCCCGGTGCTGCCATCGGCACTTTCCTCGCCGGTGTTGGCGTTGTCGGCATATTGGCTGCTCTGGAAGCTGCCATCCAGGTCCAATTGCCATGGGCCTTCGGTGTAACCGACGCCCAGCGTGCCATTGTGCCGTGACGAGAACGGCACCTGGTTGCCCTTGTTCGGCCCGTCTTCGCGAATGGTGGCGTCGACGAACGCATAGCTGGCGTGCACATCGAAGCCGGCCAGTGCCGGGCTAAGGCCGTCGAGGGCATAGCGGATGCTGGTCTCGATGCCTTGGTGCCGGGTCTCGCCGCGTGCGATCACCGAATCGTTGGTCTGGTTGCTTTCGTACTGGTTGTCGAAGTTGATCAGAAACGCGCCGATCTCCGCCTGTAGGTCGCCATTGTCGTAGCGTGTGCCGACTTCCCAGGTACGGGCCTTCTCCGGTTTCACTTCGCCGCTGCTGACGCGGTTGGGCATCTGGCTGTACTGCACGCTGCCGAACGAACCCTCGGTGTTGGCATACAGGTTCCAGGTGTCGGTCAGGTGGTACATCACATTCAGTGCCGGCAAGGCGGTGTTGTAGCTGCCCTGGTAGCGCTGGCCGTTGAGCGTGTTGTTCTGCTCGGAGTCGATCATCTCGTAGCGCACGCCCGGGGTGATGGTCCAGCGGCCGATGTCGATGCGGTCATCCAGGTAGATGGCATGGGCTTCGGTGCTGCCGCGGGTGTCGCGGTCGTTGCGGCTGGCGGTGGTCGGCAGGTCGCCGTTGACCGGCTCTCGGAAGCGCAGTTCGTGGCCGGCTTCGTTGACATAGCGGTAGCCGATGCCCAGCTCGTGCCAGCTGTCACCCAGCGCAACGCCCTGAGAGAAGCGGGTCTCGATACCGCGCACCCAGTATTCGCGTGGCGACAGCGAAACGAAGCTGCCCTGATCGAGGTAGCCGCTGCGCAGGGTTTTGGTGAAGAAGCTGTTGACGCTGAACTGGCGGTCGTCCTGCTTGTAGTCGTAGCCGACGTTGACCAGCGTGCGACGCCCCCAGAACTTGTCCTTCAGGCGCGTTGACTGGTAGGGGTCGGCAGCGAAATCGGCGCTGCTCAGGCCACCGGGCATGTCGGCTTCGCCCTCGTAGTACTGGGCCATGGCGTGCAGGCTGTTGGCTTCGTCGAGCTGCAGCTTGCCCTTGAGGATCAGGTCGTCGATCTGCGTGTCGCTGTGCTCGCGCCAATCGCCGCCACGGGTGCCGGAGTAGAGCAGGGCGCCGCCCAAACCATTGGCATTGGTGCCACCGACCAGCAGGTTGGCGCTGTTCTTGAAACCGTCATGGCTTGAGGATGGGCTGATCTGGTTTTGCATGGCGGCCTTGAACGTCGCCTGCTCGGGGATCGCCCGGGTCACGAAGTTGACGATGCCGCCGACATTCTGCGGGCCGTAGCGCACCGCGCCGCCGCCGCGCACCACGTCCACGGCATCCATGTTGCCCATGCTGATCGGCGCCAGCGACAGCTGAGGCTGGCCATACGGCGCGAAGGGCACCGGGATGCCGTCCATGAGCACAGTGGAGCGTGACGCCAACCGTGGGTTGAGGCCACGGATGCCAAAGTTCAGTGCCAGGTCATGGCTGCCGGTGCCGTTGTTGTCCGGCGCGTTCACCCCAGGCATACGGTTGAGCACTTCACGGGCGGTGGTCGCGCCGCTGCGTTCGAATGCCTCACGGCGCACGACGTCGCGGGCGCCAGCGTGTTCGAAGACGTTGTCCTGCTGGGCTTCGGCCAACCAGTCGCCGACCACCGTCGAGGCCCCCAGCTCAACCGGGGCGCCTGCAGTGGCGGCGCCCAGCGGTTGCAGGCTGAAGGCGTTGTCGGTTTCCTGCCGGGCCTGCAGGCCGCTGCCGTGCAGCAGCGAGTCGAGGCCCTGGCGTACGTCATACTGGCCGTCCAGGCCTTGCGTGTGCATGCCTTGGGTCAGTTGCGAGCCGAACGAAATCAGTGCGCCGCTCTCGCGACCGAACTGGTTGAGGGCGTCTTCAAGGGAACCGGCGGCAATGTGGTAGCTGCGTGCTTCGGCGTGGGCCGCGGGTGTGGCAAGGCCGAGGGTGGTGGCGAGCAGTAGGGCGTGGACGAGGGGGCTGGGGCGCAACGGCATGGGTGAGGTCCTGATGAAAGGGTTCTGCCTTGTCTGTCACGCGAGGGTTGGCAAATGGCTCAGGTGAGTGCAAAAAAATGTGTGGCAGTAGTTGGGGCTGCTGTGCAGCTCATCGCAGGCAAGCCAGCTCCCACAGGGCCAGCAACCCTTTCACGGGTGGCGCTGTATCTGTGGGAGATTGCCCAGCCTACAGTGGTCATTGTGGGAGCTGGCTTGCCTGCGATGGGGCGCGCAGCGGCCCCGGCAATCTCACGTCAGGCTATCGACCGTCACCCAGTACCGGGTAAACCGCCGCACCCGCACCGGCAACGCCACCTCCAGCATCTGCAGGATCCGCTCACTGTCATCCAGCGGATAAGACCCGGAAATCCGCAGGTCGGCGACCCGGTCGCTGCACCCCAGTTGCCCCTGCCGGTAGCGACCGAGCTCGGCGAGAAAATCCCCCAGGCGCATCTGTGACGCTACCAGCATGCCGTCGACCCAGGCCCCGGCATTGCGCTCCAGCGCTGTGATCGCCCGCCAACCGTTGCCCGCCAAGCGAGCCTGTTGCCCTGCCAGCAAGGCGTGGCCAGAAACGCTGGCGGTACCACTGAACACTGATACCAAACTGAACCCGTCGTACTGGCGTACGTTGAAGCGTCCGCTGTCCATGCGCAGCGCACCTTCGCCGGTGCGCAGCAGCAACGGCCGCGCATCCTTGGCTACCTCCAGCGCCAGCTCGCCTTCGCGCAGATGCACCACACGCTGTTGCCCATCGAAGCGCACGTCGGCGGCGCTGCGGGTATTGAGTTGCAGCACGCTGCCGTCTTCCAGGTTCATCCGCCGACGCTGGCCGACCGGGCTGCGGTAATCGGCCATCAGCCCCGGCAAAGGGTTGTGCTGCTGCAGCCCCAACCCGGTGGCACTGGCCACACCCACCAGCAGCAGTACCTTCAGTGCCCGTCGCCGGGCGGCAGATTGCGGCGCCTGCAACGTCGCGTGCACGACCGGCGAGGCCACACCGCGTAGCCGTTGGTTGACCTGTTGAATATGCGCCCAGGCACGCTGGTGCTCGTGATCGGCCTGTAACCAGTGATCCAGCGCCAGCTGTTGGGCATGGTCGAAATCATCACCCTGGGACTCGATCAACCAGTGCACGGCCTGCTCGGCCACCTGCGGCGAGAATTGGGTATTCACAGGGCGAAGTAACAGCGCATGGCCGCCTTGTTCAGGTAGCGTTTGACCGTGGCCAGCGACACGTCCAGCTCACGCGCAATTTCGCCCTGGCCCAGGCCATCGACCTGGGCCAGCAGGAAGGCGCGCTTGACCAGCGCTGGCAGGCCATCAAGCAGGCGATCGAGCTCCAGCAGCGTCTCGAAGATGATCGCTTTGTGTTCCTCGCTCGGTGCCACGTCTTCCGGCACCTGGGCCAAGGCCTCAAGGTAGGCGCGCTCCAGTTCCTGGCGGCGCAAGTGGTTGCACAGTACCCGCTTGGCCACAGTGGCCAGGAACGCCCGTGGTTCGATCAATTGCGGCGTCTCGCGGGCCTGCAGCAAGCGTACGTAGGTGTCCTGCGCCAGGTCCGCGGCACTCTGCGGGCAGCCCAGGCGGCGGCGCAACCAGCCGGTCAGCCAGTTGTGATGGGCGTGAAAGAGGCCTTCGACCGTTGAAGAGAGGGCGCTGGACACCGTGTACTCCGGCGCCTGAATGCGCGACTGGAAGTAAGAATTGTTCGCATTGTAGTGATCGACCCTGCTCACGGCAATCCTCCAGGGCTTCACCGTCAGCGTGTCGGCGATGGGCGGCGCAGCAGTGCAAGGCTTTGCATATGAGAATTGAAATCATTATTATTGCAGCCCCGAAAACGCCCGGACCTCCGCCATGAAGAGCAAAGCCGCCGGTCTCCCGCTCAGCTACCGACTGGCCGTGGCCTCACGTTGCCTGGCCGCCGTGCTGGGCGGTTATCTGCTGGCATCCATGGCCAGTATCAGCATCGCTTTGCTGGCGCCTATGCCGCGTGTCGATGCGACCCTCACCGGCCTGCTGCTGTCATTCGTCTTCTACCTGCTGGCCTTCATCTGGTGCTTTGCCTGCCGCAGCGCCTGGCGTGCCTGGTTTGGCGTGCTGGGGCCGAGCCTGGTGCTGGGTGTGGTCAGCGGTTTTGCCCATTGGATGAAGAACCCATGAAAGAAGGCTTCCGCCAGGCCATGGCCTGGTTGCACACCTGGACCGGGCTGATCTTCGGCTGGCTGCTGTTCGCCATCTTCCTCACCGGCACGCTGTCGTACTTCAAGGAAGAGATCAATCACTGGACCCAACCCGAAGTGCGCAGCCATGCGCTCGACCCGGTGAACAGCCTGGGCCTGGCCCAGCGCTACCTGGAGGCCAACGCCGCGCACGCCAGCAGTTGGATGATCCGCTTGCCCAATGAGCGCGAGGCTGCGCTGAACGTAGGCTGGCGCGACCCTGAGGCCGGGCGGCGCGGTTTTGTCAGCAAGCGCCTCGACGCGCAGACCGGCCAGCCGGTCGAGGCCCGCGACAGCCGGGGTGGCGAGTTCTTCTACCGCTTCCACTTCCAACTCGAAATGCCGCACCCGTTCGGCCGCTGGCTGTCGACGTTCTGCGCCTTCATCATGCTGGTGGGCCTGGTTACCGGGATCATCACCCACAAGAAGATCTTCAAGGAGTTCTTCACCTTCCGCCCAGGCAAAGGCCAGCGCTCCTGGCTGGACGGGCACAACGCGATTGGCGTGCTGGTGCTGCCGTTCCACCTGATGATCAGCTACAGCAGCCTGGTGCTGTTCATGTACATGGTGATGCCTGCCGGCATCATGGCCAGTTATGGCGGCAACAGCGGCGAGTACTTCAATGAGCTGTTCGGCCGTGACGATGCGCCCAAGGCTGCCAACGTCGTGATGCCGCTGGTGCCCTTGCCGACGCTGTACGCCAAGGTTCAGGAACAGGTGCCGGGTGCGCGCATCGGTTACATCCAGCTGCAGAACCCCGGTGACGGCAATGCGCGGGTCACCTTCACCCAGGCCTCCGCCGACAACGTCGCCTACAGGCGCAGCGCCAACTGGACCTTCGACGGTGTCAGCGGTGCGTTGTTGAGCCAAGGTGCGCCAGAGACCGGCGCGATGATGACGGCCTTCAGCTTCGCCGGCCTGCACATGGGCAACTTCGCTGGCCCCTGGCTGCGTTGGCTGTACTTCTTCTTCGGTGTGGCCGGTACTGCAGTGATCGGCACAGGCTTGGTGATGTGGCTGGGCAAGCGTCAGCTCAAGCATGCCAAGAGTGCGCACATGCCGGGCGAATTGCGCCTGGTCGAGGTGCTCAACATTGCCAGCATGAGTGGCCTGCTGCTGGCGGTGGCGGGGTTCTTCTGGGCCAATCGGCTGGTCCCCGCAGCGCTGGAAGGCCGCGCCGACTGGGAGGTCAACACGTTCTTCCTGGTTTGGGCACTGTCGCTGGTGCATGCCGTGCTGCGATCCGGCCGCCGCGCCTGGGGCGAGCAACTGGCGCTGGGCGCGCTGGCCTTTGCCTTGCTGCCGCTGGTCAATGGCCTGACCACCGGCCAAGGCCTCGATCAGTCGTTGCAGGTTGGTGACTGGGCCATGGCGGGGTTCGACCTCACGGCGCTGGCTACCGGCCTGTTCCTGGCCTGGGCGGCCCGCAAGATGTTGCGCGCCCCTAAGCCTGTGGCCAAGCGCGCTTCGCGCGGGGCAAAAAAACCGGTTACTGACGTGGTCGAGGTGGGCTGATGCTGGGGATTGCACTGATCGGCTTCGCCGGCTTCGTGGCCCTGTGCCTGGCCATGGAAAAGCACTTCAGCGAGCTGCTGGGCCGCAAGCCGCGCCCGCAACAGGTGCGTTTGCTGCGCGTCGGTGGCTGGCTGCTGTTGCTGCTGTCGCTGGTGCTCAGCGTGCACCTGCGGGGCTGGGCCCATGGCCTGGTCGAGTGGATCGCGGTGTTGATGGCGGGGGTGACCCTCTGGGTGTTCGGCCTGCCGTACCAGCCGCGTCTGTTGCTGGGCCTGGCCGCCGCCAGCCTGGTGCTTGGCCCGCTGCTGGCCGTGCTGGCTGTGTGAGCGCTTGAGCGAGCCGGCAGACATGCTCGAACCTGACGCCGACAGCGCCAGCGGGCGCGCGCGTTTCGTCCAGGTGTTCCTGGCGCAGCGGGCGTGCATGGAGGCACTGGTGAGCCGCCGGGTCGGCTGTCGGGCGACGGCATCGGACCTGGTCCAGGAGTTGTTCCTGCGGTTCTGGCGCCGCCCCGAGGTCAAGGTCGAAGCACTGGACACCTACCTGCTGCGCTGCGCCGGCAACCTTGCCATCGACCACCTGCGCAGCGAAGGCAGCCGTGGGCGGGTGGCTGAAGCCACGCAGGCCGTGGATGAGCAGTCCAGCGTCCCGGAGCCTGATCAAGCCCTGGAAATCGATCACGACCTGCAGCGCATCGAGGCTGCATTGCGTGCCTTGCCCGAACGTACGCGGCAGATCTTTCTGCTCAACCGCATCCACGGTTGCAAGTACAGCGAGATCGCCACGGCCATGCAACTGTCCCAGAGCGCCGTTGAAAAGCATATGATGCGCGCCCTCGAAGCGTGCAAGGCGAGTATCGCCGAGCCCGCATCCACCCTGCGCAGGCCTGGGAGCGCCCGTCGATGAGCCGTCCGAATCCGATCACTGCCGCGCAGTCACAGGCGGCGCTGCAGTGGCTGAGCCGCATTAACGAGCAGCCTGAGCAAGCCCATGGCGTGGCGTTCAAGCGTTGGTTGCTGGCCGACCCGGGGCATCGTGAGGCGTACGCACAGGCTCAGGCGCTGTGGCAGATGAGCGCGGTGCCAGCGGCGCGGCTGGCCGATGAAGCGCGCGAAGGCCTGCAACCGTATCTGGATGCCATGGCCAAGGCACCTGCCCGAGGCCGCTGGCGGTACCGGGCCGTGGCCTTCGCGGCGGCAGCCTGCCTGGTGCTGGCGGTCGGCACTGCAGGCGGTTGGCACCCTGGCTTCTGGCTGCAGGACTTGCAGGCCGACTACAGCAGCACGGGGCAAGTCCGCCAGGTGACCCTGCCGGACCAATCGCAGGTGACGTTGGATGCGGGCAGTGCCATTGCAGTCGACTTTGCCCATGGCGAGCGCCGTGTGCGGCTGCTGCGCGGGGCGGCGTTCTTCCAGGTCACCCACACCGGCGAGCCGTTTCTGGTAGCCGCCGCAGGCGGTGAAGTGCGGGTGCTGGGGACCCAGTTCGAGGTGCGAGAACAGGGTGACGGCGCGCAGGTGACGGTGCGCAGTGGGCGGGTTGCGGTGCAGCCCGAGCCAGGCGAGGTTGCCCGTGAACTGACGGCCAATCAGCAGCTGGCTTACCTTGACGGCCGAGCGGGTACCCCCTTGAGCGTGGACAGCGAGAGCCGTCTGGCCTGGCGCCAGGGATGGTTGAATTACTACCAGGTGCCGTTGGCGCAGGTGGTCGAGGACCTCGGGCGCTACTATCCGGGGCGCATTGTGCTGCTCGACGGTGAGTTGGGGCAGCGTAAGGTCAGTGGCAGTTTCCCGGTGCAAGCGCCTTTGGCAGCACTCGACTCACTCGGCAACGTGATGGGCTTTTCCCGCCAGACCGTATTGGGGCGTTTGACGATTATCCGCTAGACACCTGTGCCAGAACCTGTGGGAGCGGGCTTGCCCGCGAAGAGGCCGGCCCAGGTAAAAAATTTGAAATAACGGATGAGGTAACAGGACGTGGCATCCGTGTAATGAGTGGAAGTGCGATTAATTCGCAATCGACACCCACTTACAGGTCAGCGTCCATGAAGTTCACCCCGCGTTGCGTCCACCTCTGGCTCGGTCTTTCACTGTTACCGGTCATCGCCATCGCACCGCTGGCCGTGGCCGCCGAGCATGTGCAGGCATACACCTTCGCCCAGCCGAGCCAGCCTCTGGCCCAGGCGCTCAATGCCTTCAGCCGCGCTACCGGCCAGAGCGTGGTCTACACCCTTGAGCTTCCAGGCCTGCAAGCACCCGCCCTCAACGGCACCTTCAGCGCAGAGCAGGCGCTGCAGCAATTGCTGGGCACGTCCGGCCTGACCTGGCGCCGCGTCGATGCACGCACCCTGACCCTCGAAACCATGAACAACGAAGGGGCACTGAACCTGCAGGCCACCACCGTGACCTCGCAGATGGACGTCTACAGCTACCAGCCCCCGGCCACCGCCTCGATCATGCGCGGCCAGGGCCCGAACCAGGACATCCCCCAGGCCATCAACGTGGTCCCGGCACAGGTCATTCGCGACCAGGCCCCACGCAACCTCGATGACGCCTTGACCAACGTCAGCGGCATCACCCAGGGCAACAACTTTGGCGGCACCTCCGACACCGTGATGAAGCGCGGCTTTGGTGACAACCGCGACGGCTCGATCATGCGTGATGGCATGCCCATCGTGCAGGGCCGTAGCCTGAATGCCAGCACCGAGCGCGTCGAAGTGCTCAAAGGCCCGGCCTCGTTGCTGTATGGCATCCAGGACCCAGGCGGGGTCATCAACGTGGTCAGCAAGCGCCCACAACTGCAGCAGTACAACGCACTGACGGTGCGTGGCTCGACCTACGGCAGCGGCAAGCATGGCAGCGGTGGTGGTTTCGACAGCACCGGCGCACTCGGCGACAGCAACTTCGCCTACCGCCTGATCGTCGATCACGAGGATGAGGATTACTGGCGCAACTTCGGCGTGCACCGCGAATCGCTGGTGGCGCCGTCGCTGGCCTGGCTGGGTGAGGCCACCCAGGTGGTGGTGGCGTACGAGCACCGCGAGTTTCTTTACCCGTTCGACCGTGGCACGGCATTTGGCAGCAATGGCCACCCGTTGGACATTCCGGCCACGCGTCGCCTGGACGAGCCGTTCAACGACATGCAAGGGCGCTCCGACCTGTACCGCCTGGAGGTCGATCACCAGTTGGCCGACGACTGGAAGCTGCATTTTGGTTACAGCTTCAACCGCGAGACCTACGACGCCAGCCAAGTCCGTATAACCGGCGTCAACGAAGCCAAGGGCACGCTGACGCGCAGCATCGACGGCACGCACAACGCCATGAGCCGCGACCAGTTCGCCACCCTGAGCCTGACGGGCAATGTGCAGGTGGGCGGCCTGCAGCATGACCTGTTGTTCGGCCTCGATCACGAAGACCGCAAGGTGTTTCGTGGCGACCTGATTCGCCAGACCGCGCAGTCCAGCTTCAGCTATGTGAACCCGGTCTACGGCCAGGAAGTGGAGGGCAGCAGCGTGCGCGCCAGCGACAGCGACCAGACCGACAAGCTGCGCACCGACGCGCTGTTCGTGCAGGATGCCCTGCACCTGGACGAGCACTGGATTCTGGTGGCAGGTGCGCGCTTTCAGCAGTTCGACCAGTACGCAGGCCGCGGGCGCCCGTTCAAGGCCAATACCGACACCAGCGGCCAGGCCTGGGTGCCGCATGCCGGTATTGTCTACAAAGTCGATGAGCAGCTTTCGTTCTATGGCAGCTACAGCGAGTCGTTCAAGCCCAACTCCAGCATTGCGCCGCTGACCGGTGGTGTGGTGCTGGACGCCTCGGTGGCGCCAGAGGAGGGCAAGTCGTGGGAGCTGGGCGCCAAGTTGGACATGCCGGGCAGCCTGACCGGTACCCTGGCGCTGTTCGACATCACCAAGCGCAATGTGTTGGTCGCCAATTTCGACAGTGGGACTGGCGAGACGGTGTATAGCAACGCGGGCGAGGTCAATTCACGGGGTGTGGAGCTTGACCTGACCGGGCAGCTCAGCGAGCGCTGGAGCCTGATCGGCAGCTATGCCTTTACCGATGCCAAGGTCACCAAAGACCCGGACCTTGAGGGCAACCGCCTGCAGAACGTGGCCAAGCACAGTGGCTCGCTGTCGGCGGTGTATGACTTTGGCAGTTTGTTCGGAGGCGACCGGCTGCGCTTTGGTGCTGGGGCCCGTTATGTGGGCGAGCGTTCGGGCAACTCGACCAACACTTTCGATTTGCCCAGCTATACCGTCGCCGATGCCTTTGCCACTTACGAGACCAAGCTCGACGAACACAACGTGCGCCTGCAGTTGAACGTGAAGAACCTGTTCGACAAGGTTTACTACAGCTCGGCGGTGAACCAGTACTTTGTCGCGGTTGGCGATGCGCGGCAGGTGAGCCTTTCCAGCACCTTCGAGTTCTGAGGTAGTGGGGCTGCTTTGCAGCCCTTCGCGGGCAAGCCCGCTCCCACAGGTACGGTGTCGCTCTTCAGGGCTGCACTTTTTCTGTGGGAGCGGGCTTGCCCGCGAAGGGCCGCAAAGCGGCCCCAATCAACTGTTGAAGGCTGCGCGATAGTCGCCAGGCGTCGCGCCGAGCGCCTGGCGAAACCGGTTGCTGAAATGGCTGGCACTGGCAAACCCGCACAGCAACGCAACCTCTCCCAGCGCAAGCTGACCGAGACGCAGCAGCTGGCAAGCGCGGTGCAGCCGCCGAGCCAGCAGGTATTGGTGCGGCGGCAGGCCAAAGCTTGTGCGGAACATGCGCGCGAAGTGGTACTCGGAGAGGTTGCAGCGCACGGCCAGTTCGCCGAGGGTGATGGGCTGGTCCAGGTGCGCCTCGATGTACTCCACCAACTGCCGACGCAGATTCGGCGCCAACCCGCCTTTCAAGCGCAATCCCTGACGTAGCCCAACCTGGCTGAGCACCGCGTGGTCGACGATTTCATGTGCCAGGCTGCTGGCCAACAGGCGCTCGCCGGGCTCCTCCCAGGCCAGGCTGATCAACTGGCGAAAGCGCGCCGACTGTTGTGGGTCGTCGAGAAAGGTCGCCTCCTGTAGCTGCAATTCTCGTGGTTCGCGGTCAAGCAGGCGGACGCAGCCGAGGGCGAACTGCGCCTCGCTGATGTACAGGTGCGCCAGGCGGATCGCGCCATTGACCACCCAGTTCGACTCATGGCCTGCCGGCATGATGCACAGCTTGTTCGGCGCACCCTTGTCGGCCGGGCGCTGGCGGCGAAAAGTGCCGGTGCCGTCGGCGATGTAGCACGACAGCGTGTGATGGCTTGGCGCCTGGTAGTCGCGGACATCGTCGCGGTTGTGCCACAGCGCCGCAGCCAAGCCATCGCCCAGGTGCGCGCTCAGCTCCAGACGGGCGTGGGGCGAGGCGTGCATGGCGTTGAAGACTTGCAACTGGGAGAGTGGGGTCATGGGCGATTCCTCTGGGGCCATCGTACTGCGCTTGTGCGGTGGTGACAGCTAGCGGAGATGGAAAAGCGCAAGTTTGTGCAAGCGCAGGGCAGTGGCCTGGGGGAACACTGGTGGCCCTGGCGAGGGCTGCGCCCTCGATTCGCGGGACAAGCCCGCTCCCACAGAATCCGAAGACTGCTCGGTAACTTGTGGGAGCGGGCTTGCCCCGCGAAGCGCCGGGCACCGATTTTGAAAGGCCCAAGGAATCACCGCCATGAACCTGTCCCTGTACCTGCTCACCGTCCTGATCTGGGGCACCACCTGGATCGCCCTGAAACTGCAGCTGGGCGTAGTCGCCATCCCGGTCTCGATCGTCTACCGCTTTGCCCTGGCCGGCTTGATCCTGTTCGCCATCCTGTTGCTCACCCGCCGCCTGCAACCGATGAACCGCCGCGGCCACCTGATCTGCCTGGCCCAGGGCCTATGCCTATTCTGCGTCAATTTCATGTGCTTTCTCACTGCCAGCCAGTGGATCGCCAGCGGCCTGATCGCCGTGGTGTTCTCCACCGCAACCCTGTGGAACGCACTCAACGCTCGGGTGTTCTTCGGCCAGAAGATCGCCGCCAACGTGCTGGGTGGCGGGGCATTGGGGCTGCTGGGCCTGGGCCTGCTGTTCTGGCCAGAACTCGGCCACCATGCGGCCAGCCGTGAAACACTTTACGGCCTCGGCCTGGCCCTGCTCGGCACGCTGTGCTTCTCGGCCGGCAACATGCTGTCGAGCATGCAGCAGAAAGCCGGGCTCAAACCCATGACCACCAATGCCTGGGGCATGGTCTATGGCGCGGCGATGTTGACGGTGTATTGCCTGTTCAGCGGCATTCCCTTCGCCATGGAATGGAACACCCGCTATATCGGGTCGCTGATGTACCTGGTAATCCCAGGTTCAGTGATCGGCTTCACCGCCTACCTGACGCTGGTCGGGCGTATGGGCCCGGAGCGCGCGGCCTATTGCACGGTGCTGTTCCCGTTGGTGGCGTTGAATGTGTCGGCGTTTGCCGAAGGGTACCAGTGGACGGCCCCAGCCTTACTGGGGCTCGTCGCGGTCATGGCGGGTAACGTGCTGGTGTTTCGTAAGCCTAGGGTCAAGCCGACAGTGGTGCTGGCTCGCTAGGGCGAATGATCAGCCCTTCCACACCTGCGGGTTTACCAGGTCCCGCGGACGCTCGCCCAACAGCGCCGCGCGCAGGTTGTCCATCGCCCGGTTGGCCATGGCCTCGCGGGTTTCGGCGGTGGCCGAGCCGACGTGCGGCAGGGTCAGGGCGTTGGGTAGCTTGAACAGCGGCGACGCGCTCAGCGGTTCTTTCTCGTACACATCCAGGCCGGCACCGCGAATCGTGCCGTTCTGCAGGGCTTCGATCAGCGCCGCTTCGTCGACCACCGGGCCGCGGGCGATGTTTATCAGGAAGGCGCTTGGCTTCATCAGCTTCAGCTCACGCTCACCGATCAGCTTGCGGGTGGCGTCGGACAACGGCACCACGATGCAGACGAAATCGGCTTCGGCCAGCAATTGCTCCAGGCTGCGGAACTGCGCGCCCAGCTCTTGCTCCAGCGCGGCCTTGCGGCTGTTGCCGGTATAGATGACCGGCATGTTGAAGCCGAACCGGCCGCGACGGGCAATGGCCGCGCCGATGTTACCCATGCCGACGATACCCAGGGTCTTGCCGTGCACATCGCTGCCGAAGTGCGCCGGGCCGACGGTGGCCTGCCACTGGCCGGCCTTGGTCCAGGCGTCCAGCTCGGCCGTGCGGCGAGCGCAGCCCATGATCAGCGAGAAGCCAAGGTCTGCGGTGCTTTCGGTCAGTACGTCGGGGGTGTTGGTCAGGGCGATGCCGCGCTCATTGAAGTAGTCGACGTCATAGTTGTCGTAGCCGACCGAGACGCTGGAGACCACTTCAAGCTTGGCCGCGCCTTCGAGCTGTGTACGGCCAAGCTTGCGCCCGACGCCGATCAGGCCGTGGGCTTCGGGCAGGGCTTCGTTGAACTGAGCGTTGATGTCGCCGAGCTTGGGGTTCGGCAGGATCACGTTGAAGTCTTGCTGCAGGCGCTCGGCCATGGCCGGGGTGATACGGCTGAAGGCCAGGACGGTCTTTTTCATCGGGCTACTTCTCTGCAAGGCGGTGGAGGTGGCCTGTACCGGGCTCTTCTTGGCTTAGCGCAAACCCTGTGGGAGCGGGCTTGCCCGCGAAGAGGCCGGTACAGACTGAAGTCAGATCAATGGTTAGCAACCTACCATTGCTCCTCCCCTCAATGCAGCATGTTTCTCAGTTGGCGATCTGCACCTGATGGGTTTTCAGGTCCGCCTCATGGGCCGCGAGAATTTCTGGCAGCGAGTTGCGCAGGTACTCGACCCAGGTCTTGATCTTGGCATCCAGGTACTGGCGCGACGGGTAGATGGCGTACAGGTTCAGCTCCTGCAACCGGTACTCGGGCAGCACCCGCACCAGGCTGCCGTCACGCAGGCCATCGATGGCCGAATAGATCGGCAGCACGCCCACGCCCATGCCACTGCGGATTGCGGTTTTCATGGCATCGGCGGTGTTCACCTGGAACGGTGAGCTGGTGATGTTGACCATTTCCTGGCCTTCCGGCCCATCGAACAGCCACTTCTCCAGTGGGATCACCGGGCTGACCATGCGCAGGCAGGCGTGTTTGAGCAGGTCGGCCGGCTTGTGCGCGATGCCGTTGCGCGCGATGTAGTCGGGCGAGGCGCAGACGATGCTGTAGGTGATCCCCAGGCGCTGCGACACGAAGCCCGAATCCGGCAGCTCGGTGGCCAACACGATGGACACGTCGTAGCCCTCGTCGAGCAGGTCTGGCACGCGGTTGGCCATGGTCAGGTCGAAGGTCACGTCCGGGTGCGATTCGCGGTAGCGGGCAATGGCATCGACCACGAAGTGCTGGCCAACCCCGGTCATGGAGTGAACCTTCAACTGCCCGGCCGGACGGGCATGGGCATCGCTGGCCTCGGCCTCGGCTTCTTCAACGTAGGTAAGAATCTGTTCGCAACGCATCAGGTAGCGCTTGCCGGCCTCGGTCAGCGCAATGCGGCGGGTAGTACGGTTGAGCAGCCGAGTTTGCAGATGGGCTTCCAGATTGGAGACCGCCCGCGACACGTTCGCGGTGGTCGTATCCAGTTGCGCCGCAGCAGCCGTGAAGCTTCCAAGCTGGGCTACGCAACTGAAAGCACGCATATTTTGCAGGGTGTCCATGGGTCACTCTCAAGGTAGAGGACAAAATTGTGTCACGAAGTAACGACGAAGTTATTAAAAGATGCCTTCGACCAAAGGCTGATTATCGCTCTTTTGGTAACAAAGATTCGCAGGAATATGCGCTTATCGCCAGTCCTGCCGCCCCCTAGAATTGCTCGGCCCCTCCACCTCTTCCTCGGGAAATCGCAGCTGTGCCGCGTCGCATCATCAGAACGCTTCAAGTGTTCAGTGCCTGTGCCCTAACCCTCACCTTGAGCGGCTGTATCGGAACCTGGGGTATCGCCCCGCAAAGCAAGACCTTGCAAGCCAATACCCTGACCACCGATGCGG
This sequence comes from Pseudomonas sp. E1MeOHC2, assembly GCF_058745025.1. NCBI lineage: Bacteria > Pseudomonadati > Pseudomonadota > Gammaproteobacteria > Pseudomonadales > Pseudomonadaceae > Pseudomonas > Pseudomonas sp. E1MeOHC2. The sequence continues at coordinate 1,452,390 of NZ_CP196675.1, read as the reverse complement.
CGATACGCGAAGCCGCCACCGACGCCCACTGGCCCGACCAGCAGTGGTGGCAGGCCTATCGCGACCCGCAGCTGAACCGCTGGATCGCGCTGGCCGTCGAGGGCAGCCCGAACCTGGCCATGGCCCTGGCGCGGGTGCGCGAGGCCAAGGCCATGGCCGGTGTGGTCGAGTCGGCGGAAAAGCTGCAGGTCAACGGCCAGGCATCACTCAAGCGCCACAATTGGCCTGAAGACCAGTTCTACGGCCCAGGCGCGCTGTCGGGCGCCAACACCTGGGACAACAACGCCGCCTTTGGCTTCAGCTATGCCCTCGACCTCTGGGGCCGCGAGCGCAATGCCAGTGAGCAGGCCGTGGACCAGGCGCACATGAGCGTGGCCGAGGCCCGCCAGGCGCAGCTTGAGCTGCAGAACAACGTGGTGCGTGCCTACATCCAGTTGAGCCTGCATTTTGCCCAACGCGATATCGTCAAGGCTGAGCTTGAGCAGCAAGAGCAGATCCTGGCACTGGCCAGGCGCCGGCTGGATGCGGGCATTGGTACCCATTTCGAAGTCAGCCAGGCCGAAGCGCCGCTGCCCGAAACCCATCGCCAGCTGGACAGCCTCAATGAAGAGATCGCCCTGACCCGCAACCAGCTTGCTGCGTTGGCCGGCAAAGGGCCGGGGGAGGGCGCGCAGATCGAGCGCCCGACCCTGACCCTCGGCGCCCCGCTGAAACTGCCCTCGGCACTGCCTGCCGAGCTGGTCGGCCAGCGCCCGGACGTGGTGGCCAGCCGTTGGCAGGTGGCCGCGCAAGCCCGCGGTATTGACGTCGCCCATGCCGGTTTCTTCCCCAATGTCGACTTGGTCGGCAGCCTCGGTTTCATGGCCACCGGCGGCGGCCCGCTGGAGTTTCTCACCGGTCGCAAGTTCAACTACAACGTCGGCCCGGCCATCAGCCTGCCGATCTTCGACGGCGGCCGCCTGCGTTCGCAGCTGGGCGTCGCGTCGGCGGGGTATGACATGGCCGTGGCGCGCTACAACCAGACCGTGGTCGGTGCGTTGAAGAACATCTCCGACCAGCTGATCCGCCGCGAGTCGATGAAAGAACAATCGCACTTCGCTGCCGAATCGGTCGCTGCCGCGCAGAAGACCTACGACATCGCCATGGTCGCCTTCCAGCGGGGCCTGACCGACTATCTCAACGTGCTCAATGCGCAGACCTTGCTGTTCCGTCAGCAGCAGGTGCAACAGCAGGTGCAGGCCGCCCGCCTGGTCGCCCATGCCGAACTGGTCACCGCCCTCGGGGGCGGCCTGCAAGCAGGCAAGGACGTGCCGCAGCAGGAGCGCCAGGTTGCACCGAAAACCCCGGCCACCCTGGCCATTTTCGACAAGAAGCCGGATAACGCCAAATGAGCACCTCTAGTCTGCCCGTGCGCTGGCTGCAGAGCCTGGAGTGGCGCCGGGGCTTCTTTGCCTGGGCGCGCACCGATGGCGTGACCTGGGTGTACATCTTCAAGGTGCTGGCCGCCGCCTTCATCACCCTGTGGCTGGCCATGCGCCTGGAGCTGCCACAGCCACGCACGGCGATGATCACTGTGTTCATCGTCATGCAGCCGCAAAGCGGGCACGTGTTCGCCAAGAGCTTCTACCGGGTCCTCGGCACCCTGGCAGGTTCGGCCATGATGGTCGCGCTGATCGCTATCTTCCCGCAGAACACCGAGCTGTTTCTGCCCAGCCTGGCCCTGTGGGTCGGCCTGTGTTCGGCGGGCGCGATGCGCTACCGCACCTTCCGTGCCTATGGCTTCGTGCTGGCCGGCTACACCGCGGCGATGATCGGCTTGCCGGTGCTGGAGCACCCCGACCAGGCCTTTATGGCTGCCGTGTGGCGGGTGCTGGAAATCGCCCTGGGGATTCTTGTCTCGACCTTCGTCAGCGCCGCGATCCTGCCGCAGTCGGCCAGCGCTGCCATGCGCAACGCCCTGTACCAGCGCTTTGGCGTGTTCGCCGGGGTGGTGGTCGAAGCCCTGCGCGGTGACAGCCAGCGCGACCGCTTCGAAACCAGCAACGTGCGCTTCATTGCCGAGGCCGTGGGCCTGGAAAGCCTGCGTAACGTCACCGCTTTCGAAGACCCGCACATGCGCCGGCGCTCTGGCCGCCTGGTGCGCATGAACAGCGAATTCATGGCCATCACCACGCGCTTCAATGCCCTGCACCGGTTGCTCGAACGCCTGCGCGCACGGGGGCCGTTGCAGATCGTCAGCGCCATTGAGCCGGGCCTGGATACCTTGGTTGAATTGCTTCAGCCCTACGTGGGGCGTGCGTTGACCGACTCTGACGCGCTGCGCCTGACGCTGGAGCTGGCCGCTTACAAAGAGGGCCTGCAAGCCCAGGTGCGTGGGCTGCGCACCGAGTACCAGGCGACCAACCCCAGTGAGTCCGACCTGCTCGACTTCCACACCGCCTTCGAGCTGCTCTACCGCTTCGTCGACGAGATGTACAGCTATGCCGAAACCCACGCCTCGCTGGCCGCGCACAAGCACGAGCGCGAGCAGTGGGACGAGCCCTATGTGGCGCAGACCAGTTGGTTGGTGTCGCTGGCTGCCGGTGTGCGCGCCTCGGCAGTGCTGTTGCTGCTGGGCAGCTACTGGTTGCTCAGCGACTGGCCCAGCGGCGGCATGATGACGCTGATCGCCACGGTCACCGTGGGGCTGTCGGCCGCGTCGCCAAACCCCAAGCGCATGTCGTTCCAGATGGCCTGCGGCACGGCGATCGGGGCCTTCGTCGGGTTCTTCGAGACCTTCTTCGTGTTCCCCTGGATCGATGGTTTCCCGCTGCTGTGCATGGTTCTGGCGCCGGTCTTCGTGCTGGGGGCATTCCTGTCATCGCGGCCAGCGTACGCCGGTTATGGCATTGGTTTGCTGGTGTTCTTCGCCATCGGTTCGGTGCCCAACAACCTGACCGTGTACGACCCCTACACCTTCATCAACGATTACATCGGCATGGTCATCGGCATGTTCGTCTGTGCGGCGGCCGGGGCGATCATTTTGCCGCCCAACAGCCGCTGGCTGTGGAGCCGGCTGGAGCAGGAACTGCGTGAGCAGGTGCTGTTCGCCATCAGCGGCCGCCTGCGCGGCCTGGGCTCGGCCTTCGAAAGCCGCACCCGCGACCTGCTGCACCAGGCCTATGGCCTGGCTGCCGGCAAGCCGCAGGTGCAGAGCGAGTTGATGGGCTGGATGTTCACGGTGCTGGAGGTCGGCCACGCCATCATCGAGCTGCGCAAGGAGCAGGCCCGCGCCCCGATCCACCCGGCGTATGCCGAGTCGCAGCCGTGGCGTCAGGCCATCCGCGTCATGGGCCGGGCGTTGGCGCGTTTGTTCCTGCAGCCCAGCGCCAGTAACCACGAGCGCGCCCTGGTGGCGGTGGACCACGCCATCAGCCGCGTGCAGGCCACCGACGAACCCTTCGCCCGGCACTTCGACACCTCGGTGCTGCGCCGGGCGCAAAGCTACCTGCACTTCATCCGTTCATCCCTGCTGGACCCACAGTCGCCGCTGGCACCGGCGAAAGGATTGCACCATGCCCCGTGAAATCGCCTTCCATGGCGTGTACATGCCCACCATGACCTTGATGTTCCTGTTCGCCCTGGGCCTGGCCTGGGGCCTGGACCGCTTCATCGCCAGCCATGACGGCTACCGCTTCTTCTGGCACCCGGCGCTGCTGCGCCTGAGCCTGTTCGTTTGCCTTTTCGGCGCCCTGGCGCTGTCTGTCTACTGGTGAGAAACCTTCGATGAAAAAGTTCTTCAGCCTGATCGCCACCCTGCTGGTGCTGGTTGCCGCCGTGGCGATCGGCCGCCAGTTGTGGCTGCACTACATGACCACGCCGTGGACCCGCGACGGTCGCGTGCGTGCCGACATCATCAACGTCGCCGCCGACGTGCCGGGCTATGTGGTAAATGTGCCGGTCAAGGACAACCAGCAGGTGAAGAAGGGTGACTTGTTGATCCAGATCGACCCTGAGCACTACCAGCTGGCCGTCGATCAGGCCAAGGCGCTGGTTGCCTCGCGCAAGGCCACCTGGGAAATGCGCAAGGTCAACGCCAAGCGCCGGGCCGACATGGACAACCTGGTGATCTCCAAGGAAAACCGCGACGACGCCAGCAACATCGCCAATTCGGCCCAGGCAGATTATCAACAGGCCCTGGCCGAGCTGGCGGCAGCCGAACTGAACCTCAAGCGCACGCATATCGTGGCCACGGTGGACGGTTACGTGACCAACCTGAACATCCACAGGGGCGACTATGCGCGCACCGGTGAGGCGGTGATGGCGGTAGTCGACGAGAACTCGTTCTGGGTGTATGGCTTCTTCGAAGAGACCAAGCTGCCGCACGTGAAGGTCGGTGATCAGGCCGAGTTGCAGATGATGAGCGGCGAGCGCATCAAAGGCCACGTGGAGAGCATCGCCCGCGGCATCTACGACCGCGACAACCCGCAAAGCCGCGAGCTGATCGCCGATGTGAACCCGACGTTCAACTGGGTGCGTCTGGCGCAGCGGGTGCCGGTGCGGATTCACATCGATGAAGTGCCGGAAGGGTTTTTGTTGGCGGCGGGGACGACGTGTACGGTGGTGGTGAAGCCTAGTGAGGGGTGAGTTCGGCACAACGTTTCCAGCGCCTATGAGATCGAGCGTCGCGCGGGCGGCGCTCGATTTGATAAGCGCTACAAATGTCATGGCGAACACCGGGTGGCCCAAACGCTCTTTAACCCGCAGCCCCCACCAACACCGGCACCGCAACCTGATCAATCACCTTCGCGCTGATCGACGGGTCCAGCAACCGCCCCAACCGTGACAGGTGACGATGGCCCATGATGATCAATTCGCAGTTCAATGCCTGCGCCTTCGCCACGATGGCCTCGACCGGCTGCCCGGCCACCATGCAGCCCTGGCTGGTGAAACCGGCCTCCTGCAACACACGCACGGCGTCCGCCACGGCGCTTTCGCCCAGGTGTTGTTCTTCGCAGGCGGCGGGGTATTCCTCCCGTTCCTCGGCGGTGTAGGGCGCGGGTTTTTCGTGCACGGTGAAGGTGCTGTCGATGGCCAGCAGCACATGCAGTTCGTGTTCATCGGGGCGACAGTAGCGGCGGGCGAGGGTGAGCAAGGCAGCGGATGCGGGAGAGGCGTCGATGGCGATGAGGACCGGGGTGGGCATGGGAATCCTTGTCGAAGCTAAATGATGTACTGGCTTTGCCGGCCTCTTCGCGGGGCAAGCCCGCTCCCACAGGTACCGCACAAACCTCGGGCATTGTGGGGTACCTGTGGGAGCGGGCTTGCCCCGCGAAGAGGCCGGTACAGTCACTGCATCACTTATGGCCCATCCCAAGCCCGGAATAAATGCCCCACCACGCACGACCTTATTGCGTCTGACGCAATCAACCAACCTGCTACCATCGCCTATCCCACAATCGCCACGGAAATCGGCCATGCAACTCCCGGACATGAACCTGCTCGTCGCCCTCGACGTCCTGCTCGATGAAGGCAGCGTAGTCGGCGCGGCACAGCGCATGAACCTGAGCCCTGCCGCCATGAGCCGGACCCTGGGGCGCATCCGCGATGCCCTGGGCGACCCGATTCTGGTGCGCGCCGGCCGTGGCCTGGTGCCGACACCCCGTGCGCTGGCCCTGCGCGAGCAGGTGCATGGGCTGGTGGAGCAAGCCGGGCAGGTATTCCGCAGCCGTGACGATGTCGACCTGGTGAACCTGGACCGTGCTTTCAATATCCGCACCAACGATCTGTTCATCGCCCTGTACGGCGCCCAGCTGCTGCGCATGATGCTGGCCCAGGCGCCGCGCACGGTGCTGCGTTTCGTGCCCGAGGGCAGTGGTGACGATGATGCGGTGCTGCGCAACGGGCAGATCGACTTGATCATCAGCTCGGCCATCGAGCTGGGCCCGGAGATGAAGGTACAGCGCCTGTTCAACACTTACTTCGTAGGCCTGGCCCGGGTAGGGCACCCGATCTTCGATGCCGAGATTACCCCTGAGCGTTTCGCCGCCTATCCGCAAATCAGCGTATCGCGCCGGGGCCGGGCCAATGGGCCGATCGATGTGGCGTTGGCCCACCACAAGGTGGAACGGCGGGTGGCGCTGATCACTACCAGCTTCCATTCGGCGATGTTCTCGTTGCCGGATTCGGACCTGATCCTGCCGATACCGGCCAACATCCTCAACAGTGTGCAGCGCTTGAAGTTGCCCTTGCGCTCGTTCGAGATCCCGGTGCCGTTGGAAAAGGTCAATGTGATGCAGGCCTGGCACCCGCGGTTTGACAACGACCCGGCGCACCGGTGGTTGCGTCAGACATTGAAGGCGTGTGGCAGGTTTGATCCGTAAAAGCGCATCGATTGCGTCTGACGCAATATAAACCTGCCAACAAGTCAGTTTTCGTCAGCATTCGACCTTCTTAGACTTGCTCCAGCCCTGAAATTGTTGCTGGAGATGTATTCCCATGAGTTCCCTGACCGCGCCTTCTGCCGCGTTGGCCGCCGCCCCAGCGCCGGCCGCCCCTGTGCAGACAGCGTTTGGCCTGCAGGTGGTGGTGGGGCTGTTCGGTGTGTTGTTGGCGGTGCTGTGCGCCGGGCTCAACGAGGCGGTTACCAAGATTTCCCTGAGCGACATTCGTGGCGCCATGGGCATCGGTGCCGACGAAGGGGCCTGGCTGCTTGCCGTGTACAGCGCGGCTTCGGTGTCGGCGATGGCCTTCGCACCCTGGCTCGCCACGACCTTCTCCCTGCGCCGCTTCACCCTGTCTGCCGTCGGCCTGTTCGCCGTGCTCGGCCTGATCCAACCCTTCGCCCCCAACCTGCACAGCCTGATGCTGCTGCGCGTGCTGCAAGGTTTCGCCTCGGGCGCCTTGCCGCCCATGCTGATGAGCGTCGCGCTGCGTTTTCTGCCACCAGGCATCAAGGTTTATGGCCTGGCCTGCTATGCCCTGACCGCCACCTTCGGGCCGAACCTCGGCACACCGCTGGCGGGCCTCTGGACCGAGTACGTCGGCTGGCAGTGGGCGTTCTGGCAGATCATTTTGCCGTCGCTGCTGGCGATGTTATGCGTCGGTTGGGGCCTGCCCCAGGACCCGCTGCGCCTCGAACGCTTCAAGCAACTCGACTGGCGTGGTGTGCTGCTTGGCCTGCCCGCCATCAGCTGCACCGTGCTGGGCCTGTCGCTGGGCGACCGCTGGGGCTGGTTTGACTCGCCGCTGATCTGCTGGTTGCTGGGCGGTGGCCTGCTGTTGCTGGTGCTGTTCCTGTACAACGAATGGTCCGAGCCGTTGCCGTTCTTCCAGCTGCGCATGCTCTCGCGGCGCAACCTGAGCTTTGCCCTGCTGACCCTGGCCGGTGTGCTGATCGTGTTGTCTGGTGTGGGCAGCATTCCGTCGGCGTACCTGGCGCAGATCCAGGGCTATCGCCCGGCGCAGACCAGCCCGCTGATGATGCTGGTGGCCATGCCGCAACTCATCGCCCTGCCGCTCACGGCGGCGCTGTGCAACATCCGTGCGGTGGACTGCCGCTGGGTGCTGGCGACGGGGCTTGGCATGCTGGCGCTGTCGTGTGTGGGCAGCAGCCTGCTGACCTCCGAGTGGATACGCGGCGACTTCTACCCCTTCTATTTGCTGCAGGTGTTCGGCCAGCCGATGGCGGTGCTGCCGCTGTTGATGCTCTCGACCAATGGCATGACCCCGCAGGAAGGCCCGTTCGCCTCGGCCTGGTTCAACACGGTCAAGGGGCTGTCGGCGGTGATTGCCGGTGGCCTGCTGGATGCCTTGGGCACTGTGCGTCGGCATTTTCATTCCAACCACCTGGTCGACAGCCTGGGCAATGCGCCGTTGATCGATGACAGCGCTGCCGGCCTTGCCAGGCGCATTCATGAACAGGCCCAGGTACTGACCTCGGCCGACCAGTACCTGGTGATGGCGTGCATCGCCGTCGCTTTGATCTGCCTGATTCCCTTCGTGCCTACCCGGATCTTCCCGCCGCGTGCGGTGGCTTGAGCCCGTGAATGAATTCGAGAACTTGAAATGACCAACAACCGCAAGACAATCATCATCGGCTCGGTGCTCGCCGTGGCCGTGCTGGCCGGTATCGTCGGCCCCTGGATGTTTGGCAGTGATCACCGCCAGAGCACCAACGACGCCTACGTGATCGCCGACTACACCGTGGTCGCGCCCAAGGTCGCGGGCTTTATCAAAGAGGTGCTGGTCGAGGACAACCAGCAGGTCACGGCCGGTCAATTGCTCGCGACCCTCGATGCCCGCGACTATCAGGCCGCGCTCGACGCTGCCCAGGCGCAATTGCTGGTGGCCAAGGCGCAGAGCGCCGATGCCCGTGCCACGCTGGAGCGCCAGGCGGCACTGATCGCCCAGGCCGAAGCCGCGGTGAAGGCAGCTCAGGCCGAAACGGCCTTCGCCGATCATGAAGTCAACCGCTACAGCCGCCTGGCCGAGCAGGGCGCCGGCACCGTGCAGAACGCCCAGCAGGCGCGCAGCGGGGTCGATCAGGCCCGTGCGCGTCTGGCCAACACCCAGGCGGCGTTGGTGGCTGCACGTAAGCAGGTGGACATTCTCAGCGCCCAGGTGGCCAGCGCCGATGGCCAGCTCAAACGTGCCGAAGCGGGGCTGGAGAAAGCCCAGCTCGACCTGTCCTACACACGCATCATTGCGCCGGTGGACGGCATGGTCGGTGAGCGTGCCTTGCGTGTAGGCGCCTATGTCAATCCGGGGGCCCGCCTGTTGTCGGTGGTGCCGTTGCAGCAGGCTTATGTGGTTGGCAACTTCCAGGAAACCCAACTGACCCACGTGCAGCCCGGCCAACCGGTGAACATCAGTGTCGATACCTTCGCGGGCGAGCAGCTGCATGGCCATGTCCAGAGCATCGCACCGGCCACCGGTGTGACCTTCGCTGCGGTCAAACCCGACAACGCCACCGGCAACTTCACCAAGGTGGTGCAGCGTATTCCGGTGAAGATCGTGTTCGATGACGGCCAGCCGCTGCTCGCACGGCTGCGTGTGGGCATGTCGGTGGAAGCCACCATCGATACCCGCGGCGACACGCTGGACGGCAAAGAGGTAAGCGCACGATGAGACCGGCATTACGTTTGAGCCCGTTGTTGCTGGCCGTGCTCATGGCAGGCTGCACCCTGGGGCCGGACTTCCAGCGCCCCGCCAGCCAGGCCCCGCAACAGTGGGCAGGCCTGCAAGGCAAGGCCGCTGCAAGCCAGCCGCAGGCCGAACCGCTGGAGCTGCGGTGGTGGGAAACCTTTCACGATGCCCGGCTCAGCGCGCTGATCCAGCAGGTCGCCGAGCGCAATCTGGATTTGCAAATGGCCACAGCGCGTCTGCTGCAAAGCCGCGCCCTGCGCAGCACGGTAGCGGCGGACGAAGCGCCCTCGGTCGATGTCAACGCGGGCTACAGCCGCGCTCGCAACAGTGCCGAGGGGCTGAGCGACCCCTCTGGCCACGCGGGTAAATCGGCCTTCAACCTGTGGCAGGGTGATTTGGTCGCGGGTTGGGAACTCGACCTGTGGGGCCGTGTGCGCCGCCAGGTCGAGGCCGCCGATGCCACTGTCGAAGTGGCTGAGAATGACCGCCGTGGCGTGCTGCTGGCGCTGTTGTCGGAAACCGCCGGCAACTACATCCAGCTGCGTGCGGTGCAACACACCCTGGACGTCACCCGTGACAACCTGAAGGTGGCGCAGCACAGCCTGAAGCTGTCCGAGAATCGCCAGGCCGAAGGGGTCGCCACCCGCCTTGACGTGGCCCAGGCCAGCGCCCAGGTCGCGTCGATCGAAGCCCGCCTGCCAAGCCTGGAAGCGAGGCGCGACGACCTGATCAACGCCCTCAGCCTGCTCGCGGCCGAGCCGCCACGCAGCCTTCAGGCACAGTTGCTCGAAGGGGGGGAACTCCCTGCGCCGCAGCAGCAGTTCGCCATCGGCCTGCCGTCCGAGCTGGCCGAGCGCCGCCCGGACATTCGCCAGGCCGAGGCGCGCTTGCACGCGGCAACTGCCAGCATCGGCGTGGCCAAGGCCGACTTCTACCCCAGCATTCGGCTGTCGGGTAGCCTGGGTTTTCAGGCCATGCAACTGTCTGACTTCGGTGGCTGGGACTCGCGACGCTTTGCCTTCGGCCCACAACTGTCGCTGCCGATCTTCGAAGGTGGGCGGCTCAAAGGCACGCTGGAACTGCGTGAGGCGCAGCAGCAGGAAGCGGCGTTGAACTACCGCAAGGTGGTGCTCGGTGCCTGGCATGAAATTGACGATGTGCTGCGCCTGTACAACGCTAGCCAACTGCGTCGTGACCATTTGGCCGAGGCGGTGCGGCAGAACCGTATCGCCCTGGAGACTGCCCAGCGCCAGTATGTGGAAGGGGCGGTGGACTTTCTCAATGTGCTGACCGTGCAAGGGGCGTTGCTGGCCAGCGAAGAGCAGTGGATCGACAGCTCGGCGGCGGTTTCCCAGGCGTTGGTGGGGTTGTACAAGGCGTTGGGTGGGGGCTGGCAGGTGTTTGATACACAGCCGTCGAAAGAGGTTTGACGGTTGCGGTGGCTGTGCGGGCCTCTTCGCGGGGCAAGCCCACTCCCACAGGTAACTCACTGAACCTGAGGGCAGTGGAGTATCTGTGGGAGTGGGCTTGCCCCGCGAAGAGGCCAGCACAGCCAGCCAAAAATCAAAGCGGCCGCAGCAACCCGAACCGCTTGCGCAACACCCAGCCCAGCAGCCGCCGCGGCAACAGCCTGGCGATCAGCGGCAACGCCGTGCTGCCATTGCCCAACCTGACCACCGCAGGCACCGCCGTTTTGCGCGTAGCCGCCAACACCCCTTGAGCAAAAACCGCCGTCGGCGTCGGCCGGTCCTGCGAGGCCCGTGCCCGTGCCTGGACGTATTCGCGCAGCGGCCACCATGGCGAATCTGCGGCCAGCACCTGATCGGCCTGGCGCTGGGCGTTGCTGGCGAATTGCGAGGCGATCGCCCCCGGCTGCACTTCCATCAGCCGAATGCCAAACGGCGCCAACTCCAGGCGCAGGGCATCGCTCAGGGCGTTGACCGCAGCCTTGGAGGCGCAGTAAGCACCGGCAAATGGTGTGACCAGCACGCCGGAAACGCTGCCGATGTTCACCACCAGCCCACGCGCGCGGCGCAGCAGCGGGAACAACGCGCGGGTCACGCCGACCACGGCGAAGACGTTGGTTTCGAATTGCTGACGCATGGCGTCTACGCCACCGTCGAGCAACGGGCCCATGGCGCCGAAGCCTGCGTTGTTGATCAGGATGTCGAGGCGGCCGTGGCTTGCTTGCAGCTCCTCGGCCAGTTGGGTCAGGGCTTGGCCATCATTGACGTCCAGTTGCCGGGCGGTGAAACCGGCGGCGGATAAATGCTCGACGTCTTCAGGTTTGCGGGCGGTGGCCCAGACTTCATGGCCGGCATCGCGGAAGGTGTCGGCCAGGGCGCGGCCGATGCCGCTGGAACAACCGGTGATCAGGACGGTGGGCATGGGGAAGGGCCTTGGGTCGGGTAAGTTTGTGTTGTCTGTACTGGCCTCTTCGCGGGCAAGCCCGCTCCTACAGGGACACCACTGCCTTGGGTCTTGTGGTGTCCCTGTGGGAGCGGGCTTGCCCGCGAAGAGGCCAGTACAGGCAATGCATCAGTTGGCAAATGTACCCTGCAGATGCTCGGCACGAAACTCCAGCGTCTGTGGCCGATAGCCAGAGCGCAGGGGCGGTACCGGCAGGCAATCCTTCCACTCGGCACCCGGCTGGAGCTCACCCGGCCCGCGATAACGCGGTGCGCTGTAGGTGTTCTCGGCAAGGTTGACGGTATCGCCCGGCGCATACGCCCCCACCCGCCAACGCAGTTCGGTCAGCGGGGCCTTGTTGCCGTTCTTCATCTGCACACGCAGCGCACGGTCGGCGGGGCACTCGTCCGGGGCGTAGTTCAGGCGCAGGTCCAGGCGTGCCAGTTGCGTGGCTTCGCGGGTGTCTTGCCAGGCTACGAACAGGGCGACCAGGCCCAGGCCGCAGACAGCGGCCAGGGATATTGGCAGGGCTTTGGCCGGGTAGCGCAGCAGCAGCACCAGCCAGGTGAGGATGAGGAAGGCACCGATGATCATGGGGCTTGCAGACCTTGGTTGCGCGGGGTCTGACCATCGTAGCGTGAAATGGGGGAGGGCTCAAAAGCGGGAGGGCTTTGCCCTCCTTTCGCGACACAAGGCCGCTCCTACAGGATCGTGTGACCTTTGAGGGAGCGGCCCTGGGGCTTCACTTACTGCGCAATGGTTTTCACCGAAATCCCACGCTCGACCGGCGTCGAGGTGCGCCCATACACGTCCTCGAAACGCTCGATATCATCCTCGCCCAGGTAGCTGCCGGACTGCACTTCGATGATCTCCAGCGGGATCTTGCCCGGGTTGCGCAGGCGGTGGACCGAGGCGATGGGGATGTAGGTGGACTGGTTCTCGGTGAGCAGGAACACGTTCTCGTCGCACGTCACCTCGGCGGTACCGGACACCACGATCCAGTGCTCGGCGCGGTGGTGGTGCATCTGCAACGACAGGCTGGCGCCAGGCTTGACGGTGATGTGCTTGACCTGGAAGCGCCCACCCATGTCCACCGAATCGTACGAGCCCCATGGGCGGTACACTTCCAGGTGGTTCTGGGTTTCGCTGCGGCCTTGCTCGTCAAGGGTCTTGACCATCTGCTTGACGCCTTGGACCTTGTCCTTGTGGGCAATCATCATGGCGTCCTTGGTCTCGACCACGACGATGTTTTCAAGGCCGATCACCGACACCAGCTTGCCGTTGCCGTGGATCATGCAGTTGCGGCTGTCCTGCACCACCACATCGCCCTTGGTAACGTTGCCGTTGTCATCCTTGTCGTGCACTTCCCACAACGACGACCAGCAGCCCACGTCGCTCCAGCCGGCCGACATCGGCACCACGCAGGCGCGTTGGGTTTTCTCCATCACCGCGTAGTCGATGGAGTTGTCCGGGCAGCAGGCGAAGGTGGCTTCATCGATGCTCAGCACATCACCGTCTTCCTGGCTGCGCTCAAGGGCCAGCACGCAGGTGTCGTAAATGTCGGCGTCGTGCTTTTTCAGCTCTTCGAGGAAGCGGCTGGCGCGGAACAGGAACATGCCGCTGTTCCAGAAGTAGCCGCCGGCCTTGACGAACTCGGCGGCGCGTTTCTCGTCGGGCTTTTCAACGAACTGCGCGACCCGCGCCACGCCTTCGGGCAGCAACGCGTCCTGGCTGGAGCGGATGTAGCCATAGCCGGTCTCGGGTTTGGTCGCCGGCACGCCGAACAGCACCATCTCGCCACGCTCGGCGGCCACGGTGGCCAGGGCCAGGGCGCGCTGCAGGGCTTTCTGATCGTCGATCACATGGTCGGCAGGCAGCACCAGCATCAGCTCGTCGCGGCCCTCGCTGATCAGCTTCATCGCGGTCATCGCCACGGCGGGGGCGGTGTTGCGCCCGAAGGGCTCCATCAGGATGGCCTGGGTTTCGAGTTTCAGCGCGCCCAGCTGTTCCTGGACGATGAACGTGTGGTCCTTGTTGCAGACCACGATTGGCGCGTCCATGCCTTCGAACACCAGGCGCTGGATGGTTTGTTGGAACAGTGTGTGTTTACCGGTCAGGGCCAGGAACTGCTTGGGGAACTGCTTGCGCGACAGAGGCCACAGACGCGAACCGCTACCACCAGAAAGAATTACCGGGATCATGATGTTTCTCCAATAAGGTCGTTAACGAGGCAGGGGATCAGTTGGTGGACACTGGGCGAGTGACCCAGACCGGCGACAGGCTGCTGCCGGAACCGGTGACGTACAGCACGGCCGCTTCGCCGCGCTCCAGGGCGACGGGTTTGACGTCGCTGACTTTCTTGTCGCCTGCATACAGGGCGAGGTTGACCTTGACCGGGTTTATCTCACGCTCGCCACGGCCTTTGGCAGCCACTGGGGTGACCACTTCGGTCTTGCCGTCGGCGGTCTTCAGGGTCAACGACTGGTCGCTGAGGTTCTGTACGCGTACCAGGGCTTTCTGCTTGTTCTTGAACGGCGGTTCTTCGATCAGCTGCGGGCTGCCGCTGCCGCTGTTGACCAGGGTGTAGTACTTGTCCGAGGCCAGCTTGACCGGCACGCTCTTGCCGCCGACTTGGGCGGTGTAGTCGCCACCGGGCAGGAAGCTGAAGTCGCTGCTGGCCTGGGCGCCAACCTGCTTGATCTGGGTGTTGCCGACCGAGGCGGCGGCAGGCGCGCTGGCCGCGTTGTACAGGCGCACGAAGGTCGAGCCTTTCGGTGCGGTCGGGCCGTACAGCGCGGCGTCGGCGCCGGCGAAGGCCTGCAGGGACGCAAGGGAAAGGCCGGCCGCGAGGGTGAGGGCTTTGGCAATGGAAGTCTTGGTAGTCATGTGCATTTCCTCTCTATCGATCAGGGGTTCGTCCGGGTGGACGACAGGGCCAGGTTTTCTTCGGATTTACGTGAGTTCTTCAACTGCGCGATCCACTGCGGATCGAAGCTGCTGAGGTCGTTTTTCATGGGCAGATAGCGTTCGGGGAATTCCCACACCACAACCTGTGGCGCGGCGTTTTTGAAAGCATCGCTTTGCAGGTACTTGAGCATCGGCAGCAGCGGGCCGTGGCCGTCTTCGGCGTAGTTGGCAACGTCGCTGCGCAAGGCCTGCTGCAGGGCACCGAGGAAGTTCCAGTGCGGGTTGGCGCTGTAGCTGGTGCCCACCAGCGCGACGGGGATCTGGTGGTCGGCGAACAGCGCGTCACCGGCATCGCCGTCGGCATCAACGGAGCGCGTCGTGCGTTGCTGCAAGGTGTCCGGGGCCGGCAGCAGGTTGCTGAACAGCGGGTCGAGCGGCAGGAAATTGGTCAGGTCGCCTTTGTAGGGGGCCGTGCTGCCGGCTTCGGTGATGAAGGTCTGTGGGTCGCCGTTGAGCAGGCTCTGACGGCTGACAGCTTCGGCCAAGGCCTGAGCGGCGACTTCGGCGCCCATCGGCGTCCAGTGGGTGTCGGTGCGCAGGAACACCTGGCCGCGGGCCTTGGCCTGTTCCATTGGCGCCATCAGGTCAGGGGCGAACACGTTGGCCTGCCGAGCCTGGGCGTGGAACTGGTTGTACAGGTCGTCATGCAGGCTGGCGGGCAGCGCCTTGCCGACATACTCCGAGTAGACCCGTGCCTTGGCCGGTACGATCGCCAGCACCAGCTGGCTGCCGTGCTGTTGCAGGGTGTCGCGCACGCCACGGATCAGCGCCAGGTTTTCCTGCATCAGTTGCTCGGCACCGGCGGTGGGTTTGAACTCTTCATCGCTGAACAGCCACTGGTCACGGCCGAGCACCACGCCTGGGCGGCCTTCGTTGAACAGCTTGAAGTCCAGCGCCGCCCAGAGGTTGGTGCCCAGGCGCTTGATCGGGAACTGCTCGTCGTAGTGGGTCTCGGCGGCCTTGGCCAGCTTGCCGTTGAGCAGGGTCATCTGCGCGGTGCGCTGGAAGCTTT
The DNA here is from genome assembly GCF_058745025.1 of Pseudomonas sp. E1MeOHC2. NCBI lineage: Bacteria > Pseudomonadati > Pseudomonadota > Gammaproteobacteria > Pseudomonadales > Pseudomonadaceae > Pseudomonas > Pseudomonas sp. E1MeOHC2. The sequence goes on along the minus strand of NZ_CP196675.1, from coordinate 1,436,876 downwards.
CCAGGCCGCCGGTGGACCAGGCGCCCATGCCGACCAGCAGGCCGAGGAACGACAGCGAATAGGTGATGCGTAATGTCCGGGTCATGGTCATCAACCTCAGAACTGGAAGTAAAGGAACGGCGAGTAGCTCTGCGCCGAAAGCTTGAGGATCGAGGCCATGAACAGCAGCAGGATCAGGACGCGGGTCATGACCCGGGTCCAGTCCAGGCCAATCGAGCCGTCGGCATTGATTTGCACCGGGGTCGCCTTGGGGGTTGGCTTGGCATTGCGGTAGAAGTCGCGCAGGCCGAAGCACGCCAGGGTGATGTAGGCGATGACCAGGGTGGCCACCTGCAGCCCGGTGAGCTGGGCGCGGTTGAGCTCGGACAGCTGCCATTCGCCGAAGCTGAACATGGCGCCGTACATGCGTGCGGCCACGTGCAGGTTTTCGGCACGGAAGATGACCCAGCCAACCACCACCAGCAGGAAGGTGAACGCCCACTTGACCGGGTTGAAGCGTTGCGGGTTGGTGTCCAGGCCCAGCGCCCGTTCGATGGCCAGCCACATGCCGTGCCAGGCGCCCCAGAGGATGTAGGTGAAGTTGGCGCCGTGCCACAACCCGCCCAGCAGCATGGTCAGGAACAGGTTGCCGTAGGTGTTGAAGGTGCCTTTGCGGTTGCCGCCCAGGGTGATGTACAGGTAGTCGCGCAGCCAGGTCGACAGGCTGATGTGCCAGCGGCGCCAGAACTCGGTGATCGACTGGCTGATGTACGGCTGCTTGAAGTTCTCCATGAAGCGAAAGCCCATCATCAGGCCAAGGCCGATGGCCATGTCGCTGTAGCCGCTGAAGTCGAAGTACAGCTGCGCGGTATAGGCCAGGGCGCCCAGCCAGGCGTCACCGGTGGTCGGGTTCTGCAGGGCGAAGCAATGGTCGGCGACGACCGCCAGGGTGTCGGCGATGAACACCTTTTTGATGAAGCCCTGCATGAAACGGGTGCAGCCTTCGGAGAACTTGTCCAGGGTGTGGGTGCGGTTGTTGAACTGCTCGACCAGGTCCTTGAAGCGCAGCACGGGGCCGGCGATCAGGTGCGGGAAGATCGCCACGAACGCTGCGAAGTCGATCAGGTTGCGGGTGGCCGGGGTGTCGCCGCGGTACACGTCGATGATGTAGCTGATCGACTCGAAGATGTAGAACGAGATGCCGATTGGCAGCAGCACGTGGGTGAGGATGAACGGCTCCAGGCCAAACGAGCTGATGATCGCGTTGAGGCTGTCGACGCCGAAGTTGGCGTATTTGAAGTAGCCGAGGATTGCCAGGTCCACACCCACGCCGAGCAGCAACCAGCGCTGGGCCGGTTTGGTGCGCACGCCAGCCGCGCCGACTTTCAGGCCGATCCAGTAGTTCCACAGGGTCACGCCGGCGAACAGGGCGAGGAAGTCCACGCGCCACCAGGCATAGAAGATGTAGCTGGCGACCAGCAACAGCAGGTTGCGATAGCGTTGCCCGCTCAAGTAATACAGGCCGAGGAAGATCGGCAAGAACAGGAACAGGAACACGTTGGACGAGAAGACCATCCCGGTTCTCCTAAGTTGTTCACAGCATCCAGGGCAAAGCGCCCCCCAAACCCCCCAGTCCATGACTGAAGAGCAACTCATTCCCTGTGGGAGCGGGCTTGCCCGCGAACAATGGCGAAGCCATTGCCAGACACCGCGGTGTCTTCTTCGCGGGCAAGCCCGCTCCCACAGGGATTACTCCCGCATCGGGGTGTTACTTCTTGCTTTGTGCGCTCGGGTCATAGACCCGGGTCAGGTTGCCGCCCAGCCTGAAACTGTCGAACGGCTGCATGCCATGCTTGCGCTCAAGCGTGTCGCCGACACACTGGTACAGCGCGCACCAGGGTTCGAGCCAGGCGTACTTGCTGTCGACCTTGAGGTCTTTCATGTCCTGTTTTTCACCGGCGCGTTCAGCGAAGTGACGCGGGTCGCGAGCGCCGGCCAGCACGCCTTCGCCCAGGCGCTGCAGGGCGAAGTTGTTTTCGCGGCGCAAGTCCACGCCATTGGCCTTGGCAAAGCTTGCGATCATCGCCAGCGGCGGCAGGGCGTAGTTGTGGTAGGCCAGGGCGCGCTGCTTGCGCTTGACCTCGTTGGGCAAGAAGCCCTGGTCGTCGACCTGGTTGGCGCCGACCTTGTATTCCTTCACGGCCCAGTCGAACAGGTCGCGACGGTCGGTGGCCACGGCGGTAGCCATCACCGACCAGGCCGCCCAGTAGCTGTGGTTGTTGATCTTCGCCAGTGGTAGGCCGCTCCAGTCGCGCACGGTCTGTTCGGCGAGGCGGGCGAACCACTTCTCGATCAGCTCGGCCTGGGCCTGGTGCGCGGCCAGCGGTTGCGAGTTGGAGAACTTCAGGCGCAACCACGAACCGCTCATGCTGCCCAGCGCCCATTTGCGCATGGACTTGCCGGTGTGGTTGTAGTTGGTCGACATCAGCGCATCGGCCCGCGCCCAGGTCCCCAGCCAGGCCAGGGTGCAGTCGAGCTGCGCCGGGCGGCCGTCGCGCATGTACTGGTTGACCATCTTGGCGACGCCACGCTCAAGCGTGGTGATCTCTTTGGTGGAGTCGCGGAAGGCCTGTTCCGAGTCCCGGTTCAAGGTCGCCCGGGCTTTGTCAGAGCCTTCGTACTTGCTGCGAAACTGCAGCGCGCCGGTGTAGGGCTTGGGCGCCGATTCGCAGCGGAACTTGCCGTCGCGAGTCTTGATCTTTTCGATCCCCTCGTAGTAGCCCTGGGGCGGCACCAGCGCGGCATGCGCGGCACCGCCGAACAGGGCCAGGGCGAGCAGGGCGGGGCTGAAGGTTCGCGTGATAGTGGTCATGGTCGCCTCACTGGCCGGCTTGCGCGGTCTGCGCAGGCACGGCGAAGTTGTTGCGTTTGCAGAGCTTGGCCTCGACCTTCTGGGTACCGTTTTCCGGCCCCTGGACCTCGAAGGCCAGCAGGTTCTGGTTGGCCCAGTCTTCGTCCTCGCGCATCTGGAAGACGAAGCGGCCGTCGGTGTCGGAGGTTTCCGGCTTCTCGAGCTTGATGTCCTCGTGGCGGCCGTTGAGGTACCAGAGGGTGGCCTGCAGCACCTTCACTGAAGGGTCTTCGAACTTGACGTCCATCTGCAGGTTGCGGTTGATCAGGTCTTTGATCACGCCGCCCTTGCCGTTGACCATCAGCTCGTTCTTGCCGGGTTTGAGCGTGCTGCTGGCGCTCATCAGGGCCGGGCGCGCGTCACAGCCATCGTCGAGCAGGCCGAGGATCTGCCGCCAGATGGTTTCCTGGTCCAGGCGATACAACGGCGAGAACTCCCAGATGAGGATCTTCGGCGGGTTGTTCTGGAATTCTTCGCTGCCCAGGTACTGGATCATCGAACCTTCCAGGCCGCCACCGGGGAAGGCGACGTTGAGCACGTCGGCGCCGATGTACTGTTCGAGGAAACCCGAGAAGTTGTAGTTCTTGCCGCTGTGGCTGGTGCCGACCAGGGTGATCTGCGCGTTACCGCCATCGCCGAACAGGTCGTCGCCGCCGCTCGCGCCTTTTGGCTCGGTGGCGAACTGGTCCATGTACTGCACGGCGTAGCTGGTGCCGCAGAGCTGGCCGGCGACGTTGTGCAGGGTGCCCGTCTTGCCCATGCGCCCGGACTTGTGGGTTTCGAACTCCTTGCGCGGGATGCCTTCGAAGGCCGGCATATGGTGCACGGTGTCGGCCACGATTTTGGCCGCGCGCTCGGCGCCGTAGGGCGTCCAGTGCTGGTCGCCGCGGAAGTAGAAATCCTTGCCCTGGTCGGCGGCGGCCAGTTGTTCGTTGGTCAGCGGTGACAGGTCGGGGACGTTGTAGCCCATGCCGGCGAAGCGCTTGAGCATGGCCTGGTAGTTGCCCAGCGCCTTCTGGTAGTCAAAGGCGGCTTTTTCTTCGGGCTTGAGCATGTTGCGGTTCACCAGGCCACGGGTCGGCTGGTAGACCACGACCAGTTCCACGCCGCGCTTCTTGAACGCGTCATGCACCTGCAGCAGGCGTTTGTAGCCGGCCGGCGTGGTGGTGAACTCGGTGCGCAGGTCTTCGCGGGTACGGAACAGCCAGTCGCCTTGGGCCTGCACCAGCGTGGTGAAATTCTGCTGGTAGCGGGTGGTGTAGCGGCTGGCGTCGTGCGCCTCGGGGCACAGCTGGCAGCAGGGTTCGGCGCTGAACGTCGGGGCTTTCACCTCGTCGGCGCGCACGCCTTGGCTGATCGCCAGGAGGGCGGCGGACAGGCCCAGCAGTTTCATCAGGTGTGGAGTCATGGTCTGGGCTTCCTTAATCGATCATTTCGGTCTGGCGTTCGACCGGGTCGATCAGCACAGCCTTTTGCTGGCGCACCAGCAGGTCGAGGATTTCGTCCTGGCGCTCGCCGAGGATGCCGTTGAGGCTGATGCCGTTGGCCTTGCGCGGCGCGAGCATCGAAACCTTGTACAGCTCGACCGACAGCGGCGAGTCGATCGACAGCGGGCCGGAGCCGTTGGCCGCCAGCTCGCCACCCACCACGATCAGCGATACCTTGGTGTCGAAGGGGTCGAGTGCGATGTCGCGGTCGGTGTCGGACAAGTCCTTGATGTGCCCGTACACACCGACCAGGCCGTTGGCCATGGCGACGTTTTCGTACAGGCGGATGTTCACGCTGTTGCGCACGCGGATGCCGTGGCGGCGGTTGTTGATCAGCTTGTTGCCCCAGATCAGGTTGTCGCCGCTTTCGTACAAGGTGATGCCGTCGGTGTGGTTGCGGTAGATCTCGTTGTAGGCGATCAGGTTGTTGACGCTGTTGCGGTCGATCACCACGCCCGAGAGCTTGTTGTCGTAGCTCTTGTTGTTGATGATCCAGCTGTCGTTGACCTCGCGCGAGACGATGATCCCGTGCTTTTTCTTGGTGCCGTAGACCGTGTTGCCGGCGATGATCAGGCGGTGCGAACGGTCGTGCGGGTCGATGCCGTAGACGATGTTGTCGCGGTAGGTGTTGCCCTTGACCACGAAGTCCTGGGTCTCGTAGCAGTAGAAGCCGTACCACATGTCGCTGAATTCCGAGCCGATGATCCAGCCGGTAGGTTCGGCGCGGCCCATCTGCTTGGACATGTTCGGGGTGTACTGCGAGATGCTCACGCCGTAGGACTTGGACTTGGCATAGCCGAAGCTCGCCATCTTGGTATTGACGATGTAAGTCTCGGTACCGCCCCACGACAGCAGGAACGGGCGGAACTCTTTCGGCGAGCGGAAGGTGGCAGGGCCGTTGTCCTTTTCGCGCCAGCCAGTGACCTGGGTGTCGGTGACGAACAGCTTGCCGTCGTTGACCAGAAACGCGCCGCCTTCCTGGGACAGGCGCAGCTGCTTGACCTTGCCGTCGATCTCGAGGATGCCCTTGTGCCCGACCACGATCGGCAGGCGCGACAGGTACACGCCCGGCTCGACTTCGCGCAGGTACTGTTTGGGTACCTGCTTGCTCAACTCGACCAGGTCCACATGGCCGTCGTCGACGAAGATCGCCTGCGGGATGCCATGCTGACGCTGCACCCACTCGGCGGCCTTGTTGTCACCGCCGATGAATTCCTTGAGTGACACTTCCTGAAGCATGCGCCGCACGCTGACCTTGCCTGTGTGGCTGCGGTCGATCTTTTTCTGCACGGCCTCGGCCGTGAAGCCTGTGAGGTCGGGCAGCTTCGGCGGGTCCATGTGCAGCGGCTCGACCGGTGCGGCAGAGATGGTGTAGGTCTTGGCCTGCTGCAGTTCCTTGGCAATCACCGTGGGTTCGGCGGCGGCTGCCAGGCCTGAGGCCAGCAGCAAGGCGCTGGCCAGCAGGCTGTGACGTAGGTGCGGGTGAAGGTTCATGGCAACAAATCCTCTACCGGCCTCAGAAGCGCCAGATCACGTCGACGAAGGCACGGTGCATGTACGAGTCCGCTTCCTTGCCATAGGCGTCGCCTGGCTTGAACACACCGGCACGCAGACGTACCAGCGCCGACGGCTCGTCGATCGCTTGGCTCATCGAAGCCGGCAGCAGGCCTTGCTTGAAGTACTTGGTCACGACCACGTCCATTTCCTGGCCGAGGTCTTTCTCGCCATTGGCCAGCGGGCGGCTGACGCCGTTGTCGTTGACCGCAGCGTTGATGCCGCTGGAGCCAATGTTCTGCTGGCCATCGACGCGCCAGAACTTGTGGTAGATGAAGCTGGCGTCGTAGTCGTCGCGCAGTTGCCAGGAGGCAAACAAGGTGGCGGCCTGCAGGTTGCCCAGCTCGCCACGGAAGGCTTCGCCGAAGCGGTGCACACGCGAGCGGGTACCGGTGAAGTTGGAGCGGTTGCTTTCAAGGCCGGTCTGCTCGAAGTTGTTCGAACCGTCATCGCCACCGCCGCCGCTGCCACGGGCATAGGCCGCGCCGACTTGCCAGTTGGGGTCCAGGCGCAGGCGGATGCCAAGGTCGGTGGCCCAGGCGTTGACGTCGCCGCTTTGCTTGCCGTTGGCCACCTGGTCGTCGCCGACCTGCTGGCTGCTGAGTTTGTCGCGGTCACCGGTCAGCCAGGTCAGGCTGCCCCAGTAGTTGACGGTGTGGTCGTTGCGCCAGTTGTAGGCGTCGCTGTTGGCCTCAAGGCCCAGCCAGGTGAGATCGCCGGTACGGGTCTTGTCCAGCGCGTCGAGGGTCTCGCCGGGGCTTTTCAGGCTGCCGCTGTCATGGGTGTGGTGGGCGCGAACGCCGACCCAGTGGCCGGGTGTCCACTGCGTGGCGATGTTGCCGTAGACGTGGGTGCGGTCCTTGTCTTCGGGGGCCAGCTCGGTAAGGTCGGTGCGGTATTCGCTGAAGCGCTGGGCCACGCCCAGGTCGGCCTTGAGCAGGGTGGTGTCGAAGGCCCAGTTCAGCGCTTCGATGTTGGTGTCGCGCCACATGCCGTCGTCGCTGCGCAGGCGCTGGCGGCCAAAGCGCAGCTGCTCGCCCGGGTAGGCGGTGAAGCCGCTGTAGCCGACCCAGAACTCGCGCATGGCCAGGTAGCTTTTGTCTGGCTTGCGGCTGTCGTCACCGGTGTCGGTGGTGGTGCCGTCGTCGTTCTGGCGCAGGGTGTCGGTTTCGATGGTGTCGGTGGCCGCGACGGCCTGGCCCATGGCGTAGGCGCTCCAGTTGCCGCGTTCGCCGTACACCCAAGGGCGCAGGTCGAGGCCCAGGCCGTTGACGTCGCCGCCGGGGCGAGTGCCGAGGTCGCGGTCGTCTTCAGACTGGCCGGTGATTTTCACGTCCAGGCCGAAGTTTTTCTGGGCGGTCATGTCGGCCAGGGTCGGGCAGGACCACAGCAGGGCGAAGCTCAGGCCGATGCCGGCTTTCACGAAGGGATTGAGCGTCATAGCGAGTCCTCACCGTCTACTTCTTTGTCGTCGTCTTGCAAGGCTTCGATGGCCAGCGAGCTGTTGCCCACCTGGGCCATGCTGCCGCGTGCCTGCTTTTCCTGCGCCAGCAGGCGCTGTGCCTGGCCGCGCTGGTCAGGCGTGAGTTGCTGGTCGAGTTGCTGCAGCATTTCGCTCGACTGCGGCGTCGGGTTGGCCTGCGCGAGCTGGGCGAACACCCAGGCGTTGCCGGGTTGCGGGCGGATGCCATGGCCTTCGCTGAACAGCTGGGCGAGGGCGTAGTCGGCACTGTTCTGGCCACCGCGGGCGGCGCTGAGCAGATGGTCCACGGCCTTCTGCGGCTCGACCTCGCCCAGGTAGCCACGGCGGTACAGCTGGCCGAGGTAGTAGTGGGCGCTGACTTCGCCGGCGTCGGCGGCAGCCTGCAGATGCTGCTCGGCTTTTTCGGCATCAGCCGGCACGGTCTTGCCTTCGTAATACAGGCGGCCCAGTAGCAGTTCGGCACGTGGCTGCTGCGCTTCGCGGCCCTTGTCGATGTAGGCCATCAGTTGGTCGGTGTCGCCCAGTTCGGGGAAGTCGTAGACCAGTTGCGCCAGGCTGACCCAGGAGGCTGGGTTGGCCGGGGCGATGTGTTCGAGCAGGTCCTTGGCGGTTTTTTCATCGGTCTGGCCAAGGCTGCGGTCGGCCAGCACACGGGCGACGCTGTCGACTCGGGTGGCCGGTACGGTGCCCCGGGCATAGGCCGCTTTCAACTGTTGCAGCAAGGCGGCCTGCTGTTCGGCCTGGCCACGCTTTTGGTAGACGGTGGCAAGTTCCGCGTAGCACACGTCCAGAGTGTTCAGGGCTTGCTTGCAAAGCGCCTCGACGGTGTCCAGGTGCTGGTCGTACGTGCCTTGGGTGCGATAGAGCAGAATCTGCGCCAGGCCTGCTTCTGGGTAACCGGCGGCGCGCCACTGGTCGATCTGCTGCTGGGCGTTGACCTTGGGGAAACTCTGCGGGTACAGCAGGTAGAGCATGGCCAGTGGGATCAGGGTTTTTTGCTCACCCTGCTGAGCGGCCTGCTTGAGCAGGGTTTCGGCCTCTTCGCGCTCGGCCTGGGTGCTGTCGGGCTTGGCCACCAGCAGGCGGCCAAGGCGTAACTGGGCGCGGGGCGAGGTGGCAGCGGCGGCGCGGTAGGTCGCCTCGGCCTCCTTGAACTGGCTCGGGTCGCCGGTGGCGACTTTGATATCGGCCAGGCCCACTTGCGCGTCGCTGTAGCCCAGGTCGGCCAGGGCTTTGTAGTTGCGCTCGGCCAGGGCGGTGTCGCCGCGCTTGAGGGCTTCGTTGGCCAGGCGCTGGTCGGGCAGGCCGGCACAGCCGGCCAGCACCATTGCTGCGGTCAAGGCGCACAACCCAAGGTTCACACGGACCCTGTGGGAGCGGGCGGCGGTGTGCGTGTTGGAGATCATTGTTTGATCCTCTTAGAGCCCACGGGCCACGGCTTTGTCGATCAGCCAGTTGAGCGACGGGCCACGGTCGCTGCTGACCGCCGCAGGGCGCCCGGCAAGTTCTGCCGGCAGGCCGCTGTCCGGCTTGATCTGCACGCGGATGTCGGAGGCCAGGTTTTCGTTGTCGAGGCTGGCGCTGCTGACGATCTGGCCGGTGCGCACTTCGTCTTCGCCGGCCACCTGGAAGTTGACCTGGGTGCCTGGCTTGACCTCGTCGAACTGGCGGTAGCTGAAGCGTGCTTCGACCATCGGGTTGCTGGTGCGCGGGATCAACTGGAAGATCGGCTGGCCCTTGGCGGCGTACTGGCCGTCGTCCACCAGTTGCCGGGCGACCACGCAGTCGCAGGGGCTGGTGAGGGTGCCGGAGAGTTGCTTGCCGAACAGCTCTTCGACCTTGGCCGGCTCCAGCTGCGAGTCGTCCAGGTGGCCCTTGAGCATGTCCAGCATGCTGGTGCTGAAACTCGCCAGGGGCGCGCCCTTGACCACCTGACCACCGCTTTCGACCAGGCTGTTCACGGTGCCGTCGCGGGGCATGGTGACGCTGGTGGTGGGCACCGCGACCACACCGGCTTCGGCGTGGCTGACGAAGTACATGCCGTACAGCGACTTGGCGACGAAGCCGAAGGCGGCCACGCCGACCACGAACACGCCGAGGGTCAGGCTGACGGCCTTGAGGCGGCCGAAGGCGGTCAGGCCACTGCCGCCATCTTTCTGTTTGCGCGCCTTGGTGAAGTTGTCGCGCTGCAGGGTGCTGAGCACGTCGCCGATGCTGATCAGCTCACCCGACAGGTGGCTGGTGATGATGTGCCGCAGGGTGGCGATATCGCGCGGTTCGAGGTTCTGGAACTGCGCACCGGTACGGCCATTGCTCGGGTTGTAGGAGCGCACCTGGAACTCGATGTCGATCGACAGGCCCAGGTTGTCGACCACGAACTGCAGACGCCCGCGCAGCACATCGCCCATCGACAGTTGCTGCTTGGTGTGGAAGCTCAGGCCACCGGCAGACAGGTCATCGACCTTCACTTCGTGGGTTTGGCGCTGGTTATCCAGAAAGCGCAGCTTGGCTGGAATGCGCACCCGGGCGTGCTGGCGCTGGGCTTCGGACTCATGCACGACGTTGACGTTCACGGCGGTATTCATGGTGGTTTGTTCCTGTTAGATCCGATCCGGTTGGGCTCACACGACCATGAACAGCACAGCAACGAAGATGCTGGCCGCCGAGAAGGTCATGGTCCGCGAGGACCAGGTGTTGAACCATTGTTGAAAGCTGGCGAGGTCACGCTTGAGGGCAGTGGGCTGGCGGGTCCAGGACTGCTTGTCGAGGCGGAAGAACACGTAGATCTTCATCATCGCGCCGACGATCTGGTTGTAATAAAGAATCAGCGGATAGGCCGGCCCGACCTTGTGGCCCGAGCACAGCAGCATCACGGTCAGGATCAGGCGGGTGATGCCGATCCACAGCAGGTACACCAGCAAGAAACCCAGGCCGAACTTGAGGCTGGCGATCACCGCCACGGTCAGGCCCAGCAGGCTGGTCCACATCGACACACGCTGGTCGAACAGGACGATGCTGGTGAACAGCCCCAGGCGCCGCAGGCCAAGGCCCAGCGCGCGCGAGTTCTGCCGCAGGTTGTTGCCGTACCAGCGGTACATCAGCTTGCGGCTGGCCTTGAGGAAGCTTTTTTCCGGCGGGTGCTCGACCGTGTTGATGGTGGCATCTGGCACGTAGAAGGTGTCGTAGCCCAGGCGCATCAGGCTGAACCAGCTGGACTTGTCGTCACCAGTGAGGAACTTGAAACGGCCCAGGCGCCAGTGCATCAGCGAGTCGCTTTCGACGTCGGCGATGAACTCCGGGTTGGTCACCACGCTTGCGCGGAACATCGACATGCGCCCGGTCATGGTCAGCACGCGCTTGGACAGGGCCATCGAACACATGTTGATGTGACGCTGGGCGAAGCGCAGCTTGTGCCACTCGCTCATGATGTAGCCGCCGCGCACTTCGCAGAATTCGTTGGTGGTCAGGCCACCGACATTGGGGTAGAGCTTGAACCAGGGTACGGTCTTGCAGACCACGCCATCGGCCAGCACGGTGTCACCGTCGATCACGGCCACCACGGCGTTTTCGTCTGGCAGCATCCGCGAGATGGCGCGAAAGCCATAAGCCAGTCCGTCACGCTTGCCGGTGCCGGCGATGCGCACGATGTCCAGCTTGACGTGGCCGGGCGGGTTGTATTTGGCCCACAGGCTTTTCACCAGCAGTTCGTCCGACATCTCCACCAGCGAGCAGACCACGGTGGTGGGGAAACCGCAGTTGATGGCTTCTCGGATTACCGAGCTGTACACCTGTGCGGTGGTCAGCGCATCGATGCGAAAGCTGGTGACCATCAGGTACACATGGGAAGGGTCCGCGGCCTTGCCCAGCTTCTGCACCTTGCGGCGCAGGTACGGGTAGACGCCGTACAGAAAGATCATGCCGCGAATGAAATGGGTGGCGCCCATCGAGTAGCGCCAGATGCCGACTGCGCCGACCAGGAAGATGAAGTGCTTCGACTGCGAGTCGAAGATATCGGCCGGCAGGGCCAGGGCGATCAACATGAGCAGGCTCATGTAGAGCAGCCATCCGGCGCACTGCAACAGCACTGTCTGGAGCCTTTGCATGTTCAGCATCCGTCGCGAAATCAGGGAAGGAAGGGCAGGGCAAGTGCCGCAAGGAGCACCTGCGCTGCCCGGCCAAGGGTGTTACCAGCAGATGCCTTCGGTACGGCTGGTGTTGCAGGTGGCTTTGCTCATGAAACCGACCAGGTCGATCACCTGCTTGCCAGCAGGTGCCTGCTGGGCCAGGGCGCGGAACTGCTCGTCACGGTTGCCCAACACGATGATGTCGGCGTTGTCGATGACCTGCTGGAAGTCGGCGTTGAGCAGCGAGGAAACGTGCGGGATCTTCGATTCGATGTAGTCTTTGTTGGCGCCGTGAACACGGGCGTACTGGACGTTCTCGTCGTAGATGTCCAGCTGGTAGCCCTTGCCGATCAGGCGCTCGGCCAGCTCCACCAGCGGGCTTTCACGCAGGTCGTCGGTGCCGGCCTTGAAGCTCAGGCCGAGCAGGGCGACCTTGCGCTTGTCGTGGGCTTCGATCAGCTCGAAGGCGTTTTGCACTTGCGACTCGTTGCTGCGCATCAGCGAATCGAGCAGAGGCGCCCGCACATCGAGGCTGGCAGCGCGATAGGTGAGGGCGCGCACGTCCTTGGGCAGGCACGAGCCACCGAAGGCGAAGCCTGGGCGCATGTAGTACTGCGACAGGTTCAGCACTTTGTCCTGGCAGACCACGTCCATCACCTCGCGGCCATCGACACCCACGGCCTTGGCGATGTTGCCGATTTCGTTGGCGAAGGTGACCTTGGTGGCGTGCCATACGTTGCAGGTGTACTTGATCATCTCGGCCACTTCGATCGGCTTGCGGATGATCGGGGCGTCGAGCTCTTCGTACAGGCTTTGCAGCACGTCGCCGCTGGCGCTGTCCAGTTCACCGATGACGGTCATCGGTGGCTGGTCGTAGTCCTTGATCGCGGTGCTTTCACGCAGGAACTCAGGGTTGACCGCCACACCGAAGTCGACCCCGGCTTTTTTGCCCGAGCAGTCTTCGAGGATCGGGATCACCACGTTCTTGACGGTACCTGGCAGCACGGTGCTGCGGACCACGATGGTGTGGCGGCGCGTGGTGTCACGCAGCACGTAGCCGATTTCGCGGCACACCGACTCGATGTACTCAAGGCCCAGGTCGCCGTTCTTCTTGCTGGGTGTACCGACGCAGATCATCGACACATCGCTGGCGCGGATGGCCTCGGCGAAGTCGGTGGTGCCGCGCAGGCGGCCATTGGCGATGCCCTGTTGCAGCAGTGCTTCCAGGCCAGGTTCGACGATGGGCGACTTGCCCTGGTTGATCAGGTCGATCTTGGTGCTGGACACGTCCACACCAATCACTTCATGGCCTCGCGCCGTCAGGCAGCCTGCACAGACTGCACCTACATAACCCAAACCAAAGATGCTGATACGCATCGCTATCACCTCATGTGTGTTTATCACGCCAGCTCCTTCAGGAAGAGCCGGGCCAGGTTGATTAACAACAGTTTTCGGGCGCACGGGTCCATGGCGAATGCACACTTCGCCGAGCGCAGGCAAAATAAATCCGGAGCGCGAACTGTTATGCGCTCAAACTTGGCAGTAAAAAGCCATTATTAAAAAACGTGCCTTGATCTGCAGCCGTCTTTATTGCAATGCGCTACTTGGCGCGTTGCTGTGCTTGTTTTTTCAAGTGGAAAAATCCTTTGAAATCAACCACTAGGACGAATTGTAAGGGCGCGTCTCTCCTGCGGGGACAGGGTTGTTGGGGTATGCCCGTTATACCTGTCGAAGTTGTCAAAGCGGGTAGTGGATACCTGCCGTTGTCATCTGTAAGTCATCTCTCACAGCCCAGAGGCAGGAAAATCGTTACGGCACTATGAGCGATTGGGCGTAGCAGAAGTTCCTGGGTGAATTCTGCAGCGATGAAAGATTTCTAAATAATTCTTCAGTGACAAATAGTTTCAATCTGATAGCACTGGGCTGTTTCGCCCCTGTATATAAAGGGCGAGACTGAGGGAGGATGTTTTTATGCCAGTATCAGAAAATTTTTTTCAAAAAACGTCAAAAAAGGTACGAACGGTCTTATGGCGTTTGGCGATAAAGGAAGGTGTGCTGATATTTTGGCGCCATAAAAATGGCTTGATAGCGTTTTGAAGCATGCCCTGTTGCAGGGCTGATGTGTACGCATTGCAGGCGGCTTCTTCGCGGGCTTGCCCGTGAAGAAGCACTTACGAAATCACTCGCTAGGCTGATCCCGCAAAAACACCAGATGATCCGCCTTCGACTGCTCGGCACTGTAGTAGTACCCCTGCACATCGAACTGCTTCAGCTGCTCGGGATCGCTGATGCGCTGCTCGATCACAAAGCGGCTCATCATCCCGCGGGCTTTCTTCGCGTAGAAGCTGATGATGTTGTACTGGCCGTTCTTGAAGTCCTTGAAATCGACATTGATCACCCGGGCCTTCAACGCGCTGCGTTTCACTGCACTGAAGTACTCATTGCTGGCCAGGTTCAGCAGCACGTCATCCCCTTGGTCGGCCAGAGCCTGGTTCAGCCATTCGCTGATGCGTGTACCCCAGAAGGCATACAGGTCCTTGCCGCGGGCGTTGGCCAGCTTGGTGCCCATTTCCAGGCGGTAAGGCTGCATCAGGTCGAGCGGGCGCAGCAGGCCATACAGGCCAGAGAGCATGCGCAGGTGGTCCTGGGCATAGCTGAAGTCGTCTTCGCCCAGGCTCTGGGCATCGAGGCCGGTGTACACGTCGCCTTTGAACGCCAGCAGCGCCTGCTTGGCGTTGGCCGGGGTGAAGTCTGGGGTCCAGCTGCCGAAGCGGGCGGCGTTGAGGCCGGCGAGCTTGTCGGACAGGTGCATCAGTTCGCTGATCTGGGCGGGCGACAGCTCGCGCAATTGCACAATCAGTGCCTGGGAGTCGTCCAGGTACTGGGGCAGAGTGAAACGCTCGGTCACCGGCGGGGTGTCGTAGTCGAGGGTCTTGGCGGGGGAAATCACCGTCAGCATCGGGTCGGCTCCTGGAATCGTTGGCGGGGATTCTACGGGCTGGGCCTGGCAAGTCCAAACTATGCCGACGATAGTCACAGACCATCGGCATGCCAGGCGTTATAGTGCGCGTTTTGCCGTTGCGGAGCTTCCCACCGTGCGCATTGCATCGGCCTTACTGGCCGCGCTGTTGAGCCTGACCGTGCAGGCCGCCCCTTCCCCCCAGGTTAGCCTGGACCGCAGCCTGTGGCCCGAGAAACTGGACAGCCCGGCGCTGTTCGACGTTGCTTCGCGTGCCGAGATCCTCTCGTTCGCCCAGGTGCTGCACGAGAGCGAGCTGCTCGATGAGGGCGAGCTGGCGGCGCGGTTGGGCTTGCGGCAGATCAGTATGCAAAAGGTCCGCCTGGTGCGGGCGCGCATGTGGCAGCGCTTGTGGCAGGGTTATCAACAGGCCCAGCGCAGCTGCGCGCAGGATGCCTCGTTCTGTTACCCGGTTACTTCGATGGCTGAATTGCGCACGAAGGCCGCTACGTTCGCTGCAGATGTCGGCACGTTCTATACCGACTGGATCGAGCCCAGCCACCAGTTCCATACCCGTTACCTGGACGAGCAACTGCGCAAGGCAGCGCTGCTGGGGCAAACCAGCAGCGAGGTCGAGCGCCTGTCCAGCCGTGAACGCAATGGCGATGAGCTCAACGATCGCATGTTCCTGCTGACCTTCGTTGGCGGCCCAGGCCCTGCTGGGGGCAACACCGATACACTCAGTGCCTACCTGCGCAGGCAAAAGCTCGAAGGCACGTTCTTCGTGCTTGGCAATCGCCTGCAGCAACGCCGTGACAGCGCTGCGGTGAATGCGCTGCGCCAGCTCTACCGCGGGCAATGCGTGGGTATCCAGGGGTGGGAGTATCGCTCCCATGCGCAGTGGACGGATTGGCAGGACTCGTTACGGCGCAGCCTGGCGCGGGTGCAGGCTGACTTGCCGGAGCAGTACGTGCCGTTGTTCCGCCCGCCTTACGGGCAGCGCCGGGCCGATGGCGAAGCGTTCATGGCCAGCCAGCAGTTGCGGGTGTCGTTGTGGGACATCGATGCCCAGGATGATGGCGCGCTGAGCCCAGAGGCATCGGCGCAACGCGTACTGACCTTGATGCTGCTGTGGCGCAAGGGGGTGATCCAGTTCCATGACAGCTTGCCCAAGGCCCAGCCGGCGGTGCAATGGTTGCTGGGCAACACCGCGCAGAGCGGCATCGGCTGGGAGAGTTGCCAAGCCTACGGTCGTCGTGAGCAGGGGGATTAATATTTGACTGTAGACCCCCCTTGCCCCCTCGCCAACCCCTGTTCGTCAATCGGAAAAATAAACTTCACCTGCACGTAAAAATACTTTTTTTAGTCATCGTTTATGCGGTATGAAGAAACCAGACAGCCGAGCCCTGCAGCACAGGTGGCGTCATCCACCGTGTCAGGTTCGCTTCCCGCCCGTAGCAACGCGGATACGGGAAGACCGGCAGTCACTCTGCGGCGCAGCAGACCGCGCCGTGTGGCTTCGACATAAGGTGACCGAGTATGGATGACCAAGGACGCAACCCTTCCTCCAGCAAGCCAATCCTGTATGTGCTCGATACCAACGTCCTGATTCACGACCCCAACGCATTGCTCAACTTCGAGGAGCACCACGTCGCCATCCCGATGACGGTGCTGGAGGAACTCGACAAGCTCAAGACCGGCAAACAAAGCATCGCCGCCGAATGTCGCCAGGCCATTCGCCTCATCGACCAGACGTTAGGTAACGCCTCGCCCAGCGATGTCGAGCAGGGCGTACCGATCCAGCGTAACAAGAGTGGGCCCAAAGGCTTCCTGTCCATCCTGATGACCCCGCGCAACGAGCCGAACAAGCTGCTGCCGGAAAACCTCAACGACAACATCATCATCAACCAGTTGCTCGAAGTACGTGCCCGGCGCACCGACCTCGACGTGGTGCTGGTCACCAAAGACATCAACATGCGCCTGAAGGCGCGTGCCTGCGGTATCGCGGCCGAGGACTACAGCACCGACCAGTTGGTCGATGACGTGTCGCTGTTGTCCAAGGGCTACCATTCTGTCACCGGCTCGTTCTGGGACCGGGTCAGCAAGGTCGACACCCGCCAGGAACGTGGCCGCACCTGGCATCGGGTGCAAATGATCGACAACCTGCCGGCCGTGCACGTCAACGAGTTCATCATCGATGAGCAAGGCTTCGTCGGCTGGATCAAGGGCATCCGCGACGATGAACTGCTGTTGCTCGACCTGCATCAGGAACCCCTGTTGCACCAGGAGGCCTGGGGCCTGAAACCGCGAGACATCCATCAGAGCCTGGCACTGTTCGCCCTGCTCGACCCGGATATCCACCTGGTCAACCTGACCGGCGCTGCCGGCTCGGGCAAGACCATCCTAGCCCTGGCCGCAGCCATCGAGCAGACCATGGTCAGCAAGCGCTACCGGCGCATCATCGCCACCCGCAGCGTGCAGGGGCTGGACCAGGAGATCGGCTTCTTGCCGGGCACCGAAGCGGAGAAAATGGAACCCTGGCTGGGTGCCATCACCGACAACCTCGAAGCCTTGCACATGGATGACGAGAGCACCCACGGTAGTGTCGAGTACATCCTCGAGCGGGTGCCACTGCAGTTCAAGTCGCTGAACTACATTCGCGGTCGCAGCTTCCAGCAGAGCCTGATCCTGATCGACGAGTGCCAGAACCTCACGCCGCACCAGATGAAAACCATCATCACCCGTGCCGGCTCCGGTTCCAAGGTGGTCTGCCTGGGCAACCTGGCGCAGATCGACACCCCTTACCTGTCCGCGACCAGCTCGGGTCTTACGTACCTGACCGAGCGCTTCAAGGACTTCCCCCATGGCGTGCACATCACCCTGCAGGGTGTGCCACGGTCGGTGCTGGCCGAGTACGCCGAGTCGCATCTGTAACCCTTCCAGCCGGGCGGTGCGCCGCCCGGCCTCTTCGCGGGGCTGAGAGTACATTCCACTGCTCAAACCTGACCCACAGGTTTACACTCTGTGTTCCCTTCACAGGAGCAGAGCAGTGCTGACACATCTTGATTCCCAGGGGCGGGCCAACATGGTCGACGTCACTGAAAAGGCCGTGACCGAGCGCGAGGCGATTGCCGAGGCGCGGGTGCGCATGTTGCCGCAGACCTTGCAGATGATCGTCGACGGCGAGCACCCCAAGGGCGATGTGTTCGCCGTGGCGCGCATTGCCGGGATCCAGGCGGCAAAAAAAACCAGCGATCTGATCCCGCTGTGCCATCCGCTGATGCTGACCAGCGTCAAGGTCGAGCTCAGTGCCGAAGGGCAAGACGCGGTGCGTATCGTCGCGCGCTGCAAGCTGGCCGGGCAGACCGGTGTGGAAATGGAAGCACTGACCGCTGCCAGTGTTGCCGCGCTGACCATCTACGACATGTGCAAAGCCGTGGACAAGGGCATGGTGATCGAGCAAGTGCGCCTGCTAGAGAAACTCGGCGGCAAGAGCGGCCACTACAAGGTGGGCGCATGATGAAGGTCAAGGTGATGTATTTTGCCCGTTACCGGGAATTGCTCGGGGTAGATAGCGAGCGCCTGGAAGGTGACTTCACGGTGATCGACGATGTGCGCAAGGTGCTGGTGGGCAAAGGCGGACAGTATGCGTTGCTGGCGGAGCAGAACCTGATGTGCGCGCGCAACGAGGAGTTGTGCAAGCTCGACGAGCCGCTGGAGGAGGGCGATGAAGTGGCGTTCTTCCCGCCGGTGACCGGAGGCTGAACATGACGGTGCGAGTGCAACACGGGGCGTTTGACCCCGGTGTCGAAGTCAATGCCATGCATGCCGCGAATGTGGGTGTGGGCGCGGTGGTCGGGTTCGTTGGCTACGTGCGGGATTTCAATGATGGGCGGGAAGTGGCGGGGATGTTCCTTGAGCACTATCCGGGGATGACCGAGAAGGCGTTGGCCAAGATCGTGGTTGAGGCCGAACAGCGCTGGCCCTTGCTCAAAGTCGAGGTGTTGCACCGGATTGGTGCGCTGGAGCCGGGCGAGCCGATTGTTTTCGTCGGCGTGGCCAGTGCCCATCGGCAGGCGGCGTTCGATGCCTGCAACTTCATCATGGATTACCTGAAGACCCGGGCGCCGTTCTGGAAGAAGGAGAATACCCAGGAGGGGCCGCGTTGGGTGGAAGGTAAGCAGAGTGACCAGGATGCCGCTGAGCGCTGGTAGGTTTCTGTTTGATGGCCGGGGCTTTGCCCCGGTTCGCGGGGCTAGCCCGCTCCCACAGGTTCTCTGCTGAACCCAAGGGCAGCGGAAAATCTGTGGGAGCGGGCTTGCCCCGCGAAGACGTCATCACCGATCAGTGATGCTTGCGCGGCACCGGCTTGAGCAGTTCATCCGGCGGCATCTCGCACTTGATCTTGCGCCCCAGCAGCTCCTCGATCGCCGGCAGCTGATACGAGTCATCCTCCCCGGCAAAGCTGATCGACACACCGCTGGTGCCGGCACGGCCAGTACGGCCGATACGGTGCACGTAATCGTCCGGGTCTTCCGGCAAGGTGAAGTTGATCACGTGGCTGATGCCATCGATGTGAATACCACGCCCTGCCACGTCGGTGGCCACCAGCACGGTAATCCGGCCTTCGCGGAAGCTTTCCAGGGTACGAATGCGCTTGTGCTGCGGCACGTCGCCCGACAGCTGAGCGGCGTTGATGCCGTCGCGCACCAGCTTCTCTTCGATGCGTCGCACCTCGTCCTTGCGGTTGGCGAACACCATCACCCGTTCCCACTTGTGCTGGGTCACCAGGTTGTACAGCAGCTTGTACTTGTCGCTGCCGGCCACCGCATAGACGTGCTGCTCGACCGTCTCGCTGGCGACGTTTTCGGGTTCGATCTCGACGATGGCTGGGTCGGTGGTCCACTGCTTGGCCAGGTTCATCACGTCATCAGTGAAGGTGGCGGAGAACAGCAGCGTCTGGCGTTCGCTTTTCGGTGGGGTCTGGCGAATGATCTGACGTACTTGCGGGATGAAGCCCATGTCGAGCATGCGGTCGGCTTCGTCCAGCACCATCACCTCGACCATGTCCAGGTGCACTTCGCCGCGCTGGTTGAAGTCCAGCAGGCGGCCTGGGGTAGCAACCAGAATGTCGCAATGGCGTGCTTCCAGTGCCTTGAGTTGCTTGTCGAAGTCCATGCCGCCGACAAAGCTCATGACGTTCAGGCCGGTGTACTTGGTCAGGGCTTCGGCGTCCTTGGCGATCTGCACCACCAGTTCGCGGGTCGGCGCGATGATCAGCGCGCGTGGCTCACCCATGAAGCGTTCCTTGGGCGGCGGCGTCTGCTGCAGCTGGGAAATGATCGAGATGAGGAACGCGGCGGTCTTGCCGGTGCCGGTCTGGGCCCGGCCGATGGCGTCCTGGCCGCGCAGGGTGTAACCCAGTACTTGCGCCTGGATCGGCGTGCAGTAGGGGAAGCCCAGGTCGTGGATCGCGTGCATCACTTCGTTGGACAGCTTGAAGTCGTGGAAGCGGGTTTTGCCTTCCTGCGGCTCGACCACGAAATCTTCCGGCTTCCACAGGCTGGCCTGTGGTTTGGGCTTGCGCTCGCGACGCGGTTTTTCCTTGGCCGGTTTGTCGGCGACGGCAGGCGCTTGGGCCTCGGGGGTGGCGTTGGCGCGTTGTGGGGCCGGCTGAGGCGCTGGCTGAGACTCAGGTTGAGCCTCAGCCGCGGGAGCAGGCGCGGGCGTTTTCACGCTGGCAGCGGGATCGACGGCCTGAGGCGCGGCGTCTCCTTTGCCGAATATTTTTTTGAGTGCCTTGAGCACGATCGTCTCATCAACTGGTTAAGGAATGTACGCCGGGCAGTGTAAAGCAAGAACCGGACACGGCGTAGCGGAATACGCCCACAACGATGGGCGAGCCTGGCTTATTGCAATTGCTTGCTCAACCAGTCGTGGATATCGCTCAGTTCCTCGATGGCCACTTCATGCTCCATCGGGTACTCGTGCCATTGGGCGGCAACACCCCAGGTATTGAGGTATTCGAAGGCGGTGCGGCCCATGGCCGGGATCACCACCGAGTCGTGTACACCATGCAGGCACAAGGCCGGGGTGCGTTGCTGGCAGGCCTTGAGCTCGTGGTCATCGTTGAAGGTCGGGGCATAGGTGGACAGCGCGATCACACCCCCCAGGGCTTCCTGCCACTTTATATAAGCCGTGTGCAGTACCACCGCGCCCCCTTGGGAGAAACCGGCCAGGAAGATCCGCGCCAGGTTGATGCCTTTGGCCTGCTCGGCCTTGATCAGGGCAATGACCTGTTCGGCCGATTCCTCCAGCTGCGCCTCGTCGATGGCGCGCGCCGGGGTCATGGCCTTGATGTCATACCAGCTGGGCATGGCATAGCCGCCATTGATGGTGACGGGGCGGGTAGGGGCCTGGGGCATGATGAAGCGGGTGCTGAGCAGTCGTTCCTGCATGAATTCGGCAACCGGTAGGAAGTCGTAACGGTCGGCGCCCAGGCCGTGCAACCAGATCACACAGGCGTCAGCGGTTTTCTGCGGTTCGAGAATCAGCGGGTTGGTCATGACTGCTCCGAAAATGTGCGGGTCTTGTTATGGCGTGCGTAAAAAGAAGGCGCAGGGAATGATTGTCGGAAAAAGAATGTCGCAACGATACAACTTTCCCTACTTGACGAGCACTTAAACGCTTAAGCCGTCAACTGTGGTACGCCCTTTGCTATTAATCATTCGATGCAAGGGACAGGCCGTGACGGTAACACCCTTTGCAAGCGAAGGCTGTCATAGAACAGCCCATTGCGCCAATTGACCCAATAACAAGCCAACACGGGTCGGATACGCCTCAAAAGGGTGCGGTGCAATTCCGGCTCGGTACAACAAGAGCGATTTGGAGGTTGTGAATGAAGATGCTGAAAACCACCCTGGCAGTCCTGACCGCTGCCGCTGCACTGGGCGCCGTGACGACCGCCCAGGCCGGCGCCACGCTCGATGCGGTAATGAAGAAGGGCTTCGTCCAGTGTGGCGTGAGCGACGGCCTTCCAGGCTTCTCGGTACCTGATGCGCAAGGCAAGATCGTCGGTATCGACGCCGATGTCTGCCGCGCCGTCGCCGCTGCGGTATTCGGCGATGCGACCAAGGTCAAGTTCAGCCAGCTCAACGCCAAAGAACGCTTCACAGCCCTGCAGTCCGGCGAAGTCGATGTGCTCTCGCGCAACACCACCTGGACCAGCTCGCGCGACGCCGGCATGGGCCTGGTGTTCGCCGGTGTCACCTACTATGACGGCGTCGGCTTCCTGGTCAACAAGAAGCTGGGGGTTTCCAGCGCCAAGGAGCTTGATGGCGCGACCATCTGCATCCAGGCCGGTACCACCACCGAGCTCAACGTCTCCGACTACTTCCGTGCCAATAACCTCAAGTACACCCCGATCACCTTCGACACCTCCGACGAAAGCGCCAAGTCGCTGGAGTCGGGCCGTTGCGACGTGCTGACCTCGGACAAGTCGCAGCTGTTCGCCCAGCGCTCCAAGCTGGCCGCGCCAACCGACTATGTGGTGCTGCCAGAAACCATCTCCAAAGAACCGCTGGGCCCGGTGGTGCGCAAGGGCGACGAAGAATGGTTCAGCATCGTCAAGTGGACCCTGTTCGCCATGCTCAACGCCGAAGAGGCGGCAATCACTTCGAAGAACGTCGAGGCTGAAGCCAAGGCTACCAAAAACCCGGACGTCGCCCGCCTGCTCGGCGCGGATGGTGAATACGGCAAAGACCTCAAGCTGCCCAAAGACTGGGTAGTCCAGATCGTCAAGCAAGTCGGCAACTATGGCGAAGTGTTCGAGAAGAACCTGGGCCAGAGCACCGACCTGAAGATCGACCGCGGCATGAACGCCCTGTGGAACAACGGCGGCATCCAGTACGCACCTCCTGTGCGCTGATGGATGCACCCTGCGGCGGCATTCCGCCGCCGCAGGCTGTTCGAATCCCTACTTTTCGGGGCACTTCATGCAAAATCGAATCGGCGCACAAAAGGGGCTATCCCTGAACGATCCGCGTGTGCGCGCGTGGCTGTTCCAGATACTCACGATCGTTTTCGTGGTCGGTCTGGGCTGGTACCTGTTTCACAATACGCAAACCAACCTGCAGCACCGGGGTATCACCTCCGGCTTCGACTTCCTCGATCGCAGTGCCGGCTTTGGCATCGCTCAGCATCTGATCCCTTACGTTGAATCCGACAGCTATGCACGGGTGTTCGTCATTGGTCTGCTCAACACCCTGCTGGTCACGTTCATTGGCGTCATCCTGGCGACGATCCTGGGGTTCATCATCGGTGTGGCGCGCCTGTCACCGAACTGGATGATCAACAAGCTGGCAACCGTGTATGTGGAGACCTTTCGCAACATCCCACCTTTATTGCAGATCCTGTTCTGGTACTTCGCGGTGTTTCTGACCCTGCCGGGGCCGCGGGGCAGCATCAACATCGACGACACGTTCTTCATCAGCAACCGGGGCCTGAACATGCCCGGCGCCTCCATGGCAGATGGTTTCTGGCCGTATGTCATTGCCTTGGCCTTGGCGATCGCGGCCATCGTGGTGATGGTGCGGGTTGCCAACAAACGCTTCAACGAGACGGGCAAGCCGTTTCATACGTTTTGGGTGGGGCTGGCGCTGTTGTTGGTCATTCCAGGCCTCTGCGTATTGCTGTTCGGCAGCCCGGTGCACTGGGAAGTGCCGCAGTTGAAGGGCTTCAACTTCGTTGGCGGTTGGGTGCTGATTCCCGAATTGCTGGCACTGACCTTGGCGTTGACGATCTATACCGCAGCGTTCATCGCCGAAATCGTGCGCTCGGGCATTCGTTCGGTCAGCCATGGCCAGACCGAAGCTGCGCGTTCGCTCGGCCTGCGTGAGGGGCCGACCTTGCGCAAGGTGATCATCCCCCAGGCACTGCGGGTGATCATTCCGCCGCTGACCAGCCAGTACCTGAACCTTGCGAAAAACTCGTCGCTGGCAGCCGGTATCGGCTACCCGGAGATGGTGTCGCTGTTCGCCGGTACCGTGCTCAACCAGACCGGCCAGGCTATCGAGGTGATTGCCATCACCATGAGTGTCTATCTCGCCATCAGCATCAGCATTTCGCTGCTGATGAACTGGTACAACAAGCGCATTGCGCTGATCGAGCGGTGAGGATACGCCCGTGAATGCTCATGTTTTCAAGCCTGACATGCCGCCTCCGGTGAAAACCGTCGGCGCGCTCGCATGGATGCGTGCCAACCTGTTCTCCAGCTGGCTCAATACCCTGCTGACCCTGTTCGCCATTTATTTGGTATGGCTGATCGTGCCGCCCTTGCTGCAGTGGGCGCTGATCGATGCCAACTGGGTCGGCAGCACCCGCGCGGACTGCACCAAGGAGGGCGCCTGCTGGGTGTTCGTGCAGCAGCGTTTCGGCCAGTTCATGTACGGCTATTACCCGACGGAACTGCGCTGGCGCGTGGACCTGACCGTGTGGCTGGCCGTGCTTGGCGCCGCGCCGCTGTTCATCAAGCGCTTCCCGCGCAAGGCCGTTTATGGCCTGGGTTTCCTGGTGCTGTACCCGGTCCTTGCCTACACGCTGCTGCACGGCGGCTACCTGGGCCTGGAAAGCGTGCCGACCAGCCAGTGGGGCGGGCTGATGCTGACCCTGGTGATTGCCACTGTGGGTATCGTCGGCGCCTTGCCGCTGGGTGTTTTGCTGGCCCTTGGGCGCCGTTCGCGGATGCCGGCGGTGAAGGTGGTGTGCGTGACCTTCATCGAGTTCTGGCGCGGCGTGCCGCTGATCACCGTGCTGTTCATGTCGTCGGTGATGCTGCCGTTGTTCCTGCCCGAAGGCATGAGCTTCGACAAGCTGCTGCGGGCGATGATCGGCGTGATCCTGTTCCAGTCGGCGTACATCGCCGAGGTGGTGCGCGGTGGCCTGCAGGCCATCCCCAAGGGGCAATACGAAGCGGCTGCAGCGATGGGCCTGGGCTACTGGCGCGCAATGGGCCTGGTGATCCTGCCCCAGGCGCTGAAGCTGGTGATCCCCGGCATCGTCAACACCTTCATCGCCCTCTTCAAGGACACCAGCCTAGTGATCATCATCGGCCTGTTCGACCTGCTCAACAGCGTCAAGCAAGCCGCCGCCGACCCGGCCTGGCTGGGCATGGCCACCGAGGGCTACGTGTTCGCCGCCCTGGTGTTCTGGATTTTCTGTTTCGGTATGTCCCGCTACTCCATGCACTTGGAGCGCAAGCTGGACACTGGCCACAAGCGTTAGGAGTTTCGAAATGAGTGAAGCGATCAAGCAGCCTGCTGGCCCCGAAGGCATCATCCAAATGCAGGGTGTGAATAAATGGTACGGCCAGTTCCATGTGCTCAAGGACATCAACCTGAACGTGCGTCAGGGTGAGCGTATCGTCTTGTGCGGGCCGTCCGGCTCGGGCAAGTCGACGACCATCCGTTGCCTCAATCGGCTGGAGGAGCACCAGCAAGGGCGCATCGTCGTCGATGGCGTAGAGCTGACCAACGACCTCAAGCAGATCGAGGCGATTCGCCGGGAGGTGGGCATGGTGTTTCAGCACTTCAACCTGTTCCCGCACCTGAGCATTCTGGAAAACTGCACGCTGGCCCCGATGTGGGTGCGCAAAATGCCGCGGCGCAAGGCCGAGGAAATCGCCATGCATTATCTGGAGCGGGTGCGTATTCCGGAACAGGCACACAAGTACCCAGGGCAGTTGTCCGGTGGCCAGCAGCAGCGTGTGGCGATTGCCCGCGCGCTGTGCATGAAGCCGAAGATCATGCTGTTCGACGAGCCGACGTCGGCGCTCGACCCGGAGATGGTCAAGGAAGTGCTCGATACCATGGTGGGCCTGGCCGAGGATGGCATGACCATGCTCTGCGTGACCCACGAGATGGGCTTTGCCCGCACCGTGGCGAACCGGGTGATTTTCATGGACAAGGGGGAGATTGTGGAGCAGGCGGCGCCAGATGACTTCTTCGACCGGCCGCGCAGTGATCGGACCAAGTTGTTCTTGAGCCAGATTCTGCATTGATGCAACTGGGGCTGCAAAGCAGCCCCAGATTTGAAGCCTTACTTCTGTTCCTGAGCGGCGGCCGGAGCAGGCGGTGGCCGCAGCCCCACCTCGGCGACCAGCTTCAGTTGCTGCCCATTGCGCATCACCTCGATGGTGATCTTCTCGTTGGGCTTGATCCGCGCCACCTGGTTCATCGACTTACGCCCGTCGCCCGCCGGTTCGCCGTTGATGCTCATGATCACGTCTCCCAGCTGCAGCCCGGCTTTTTGCGCCGGCCCTTCGCGGAAGATCCCCGCCACGACGATGCCCGGCCGATCCTGCATCCCGAACGACTCAGCCAGCTCCTGGCTCAGCGGCTGTACTTCGATACCCAGCCAGCCACGGATCACCTGGCCGTGCTCGACGATCGACTTCATCACCTCCAGCGCCAGCTTCACCGGGATCGCGAAACCGATGCCCTGCGAGCCGCCGGACTTGGAGAAGATCGCCGTATTGATACCGATCAGGTTGCCGTTGGCATCGACCAGCGCGCCACCGGAGTTGCCAGGGTTGATTGCCGCGTCGGTCTGGATGAAGTCTTCGTAGTTGTTCAGGCCCAGCTGGTTGCGGCCAGTGGCACTGATGATGCCCATGGTCACGGTCTGGCCGACGCCGAAGGGGTTGCCGATGGCCAGCGAGACGTCGCCGATGTGAATGTTGTCGGAGCGGCCGATGGTGATCGCCGGCAGGCTCTTGAGGTCGATCTTCAGCACTGCAAGGTCGGTTTCCGGGTCGCTGCCGATTACTCGGGCCAAGGTCTCGCGGCCATCCTTGAGCGCCACCACGATCTGGTCAGCGCCACTGGTGACGTGGTTGTTGGTCAGCAGGTAGCCTTCAGGGCTCATGATCACCGCCGAGCCCAGGCTTGACTCCCAGCGCTTCTGCTTGGGCAGGTTGTCGCCGAAGAAACGGCGGAACTGCGGGTCTTCGAACAGCGGATGGGCGCTCTTGTTGACCACCTTGGTGGTGTACAGGTTGACCACCGCCGGTGCGGCCAGGGTCACGGCGTCGGCGTACGATACCGGGCCCTGCATGATCCGAGTGGTTTGCGGGGCCTGCTGCAGGTTGACGTCCTGGCTGGGCAGGCCGACCCATTGCGGGAAGCGCTGGATGATCAGCATGGCGATCAGTACGCCGGTAAGCAGGGGCCAGCCGAAATAACGCAAAGCCTTGAACATGAACGAATCCTGGGAGTGGGCGAGGGCCATGGTGGCGCAGCGGGGCGCAAACGCGCGCGATCATACACCGGTTTCCCCAACGCCGGCGACGGCCCATAATGGCGGCCATTATACGGACGTTGTTTCCGTTGAACGTGCAGATTTCGAGGAGATTTTCCATGGCCGTCGCCCTCAACACCCTGGTCGAGGAAGCCGAGCGCTACCTGGGCAGTGCGAAAATCCAGGATTACTGCCCCAATGGCTTGCAGGTCGAGGGCCGGCCGCAGGTCAGTCGCATCGTCAGCGGCGTCACCGCCAGCCAGGCGCTGCTGGATGCTGCGGTCGAGGCCGAGGCCGACCTGGTACTGGTGCATCATGGTTATTTCTGGAAGGGTGAGAACCCGTGCATTACCGGCATCAAGCAGCGTCGCTTGAAAACGCTGCTCAAGCACGACATCAGCCTGCTGGCGTTCCATTTGCCCTTGGATGTGCACCCGGAGGTGGGCAACAACGTGCAACTGGCGCGTCAGCTGGACATCACCGTCGAGGGGCCGTTGGACCCTGAAAACCCGAGAGTGGTCGGGTTGGTCGGTTCGTTGGCCGAGCCGATGACCGCGCGGGATTTTGCCCGGCGTGTGCAGGAGGTGATGGGGCGTGAGCCGCTGCTGGTCGAAGGCGACCAGATGATCCGCCGGGTTGGCTGGTGCACCGGGGGCGGGCAGGGCTATATCGACACGGCGATTGCTGCCGGGGTTGACCTGTTCATCAGTGGCGAAGCCTCGGAGCAGACCTACCACAGTGCCCGCGAGAACGGTGTCAGCTTCATTGCCGCCGGGCACCATGCCACCGAGCGTTATGGTGTGCAGGCCCTCGGCGACTACTTGGCCCGGCGGTTTGCCGTTGAGCATCTGTTCATCGATTGCCCGAACCCGATCTGAGGCCTGCATCGGCCTCTTCGCGGGCAAGCCCGCTCCCACAGATGCTGTGTCGCCCTAAATCCTGTGGGAGCGGGCTTGCCCGCGAATGGCCCGCCCTGCGGGCCAAACCCACAGTCATATCGTTAGACCTTTTCGATCTAGCCCGCCTCCTAAATAGAATCAGCCGCTGTGATAAAGTGGCTCGCTCGAACACGGCCCGCAGGCCGTCCATAAGATCGTTTTTCGTGAGTAGCCATGGTCGACAAACTGACGCACTTGAAACAGCTGGAGGCGGAGAGCATCCACATCATCCGCGAGGTGGCCGCCGAGTTCGACAACCCGGTGATGCTGTACTCGATCGGCAAGGATTCCGCCGTGATGCTGCACCTGGCGCGCAAGGCCTTCTTCCCGGGCAAGCTGCCGTTCCCGGTGATGCACGTCGACACCCAGTGGAAATTCCAGGAGATGTACAGCTTCCGCGACAAGATGGTCGAGGAAATGGGCCTGGAGCTGATCACCCACGTCAACCCCGAGGGTGTGGCGCAGGGCATCAACCCGTTCACCCATGGCAGCTCCAAGCACACCGACATCATGAAGACCCAGGGCCTCAAGCAGGCGCTGGACAAGCATGGTTTCGACGCCGCCTTCGGTGGTGCCCGCCGTGACGAAGAGAAGTCCCGGGCCAAGGAACGCGTCTATTCGTTCCGAGACAGCAAGCACCGTTGGGACCCGAAAAACCAGCGCCCCGAGCTGTGGAACGTATACAACGGCAAGGTCAACAAAGGCGAGTCGATCCGCGTCTTCCCGCTGTCGAACTGGACCGAGCTGGACATCTGGCAGTACATCTACCTCGAAGGCATCCCGATCGTGCCGCTGTACTTCGCCGCCGAGCGTGAAGTCATCGAGAAGAACGGCACCCTGATCATGATCGACGACGAGCGCATCCTTGAGCACCTCTCCGAGGAAGAAAAGGCCCGCATCGTCAAGAAGAAGGTGCGTTTCCGTACCCTCGGCTGCTACCCGCTGACGGGTGCTGTCGAGTCGGAAGCCGAGACCCTGACGGACATCATTCAGGAAATGCTCCTGACCCGTACGTCCGAACGCCAGGGCCGTGTCATCGACCACGATGGCGCCGGCTCCATGGAAGACAAGAAACGCCAAGGCTACTTCTAATTTCAGGGTTACTCCATGTCGCACCAATCTGATCTGATCAGCGAGGACATCCTCGCCTACCTGGCCCAGCACGAGCGCAAGGAACTGCTGCGTTTCCTGACCTGCGGCAACGTCGACGACGGCAAGAGCACCCTGATCGGGCGCCTGCTGCACGACTCGAAGATGATCTACGAGGACCACCTCGAAGCCATCACCCGTGATTCGAAGAAGTCCGGCACCACCGGCGAAGAAGTCGACCTGGCGCTGCTGGTCGATGGCCTGCAGGCCGAGCGCGAGCAGGGCATCACCATCGATGTTGCCTACCGCTACTTCTCCACCGCCAAGCGCAAGTTCATCATTGCCGACACCCCGGGCCACGAGCAGTACACCCGCAACATGGCCACCGGTGCGTCCACCTGTGACCTGGCGATCATCCTGGTCGATGCCCGCTATGGCGTGCAGACCCAGACCCGTCGCCACAGCTACATTGCCTCCTTGCTGGGCATCAAGCACATCGTCGTCGCGGTCAACAAGATGGACCTCAAAGGTTTCGACGAAGGCGTCTTCGAAGAAATCAAGGCCGACTACCTGAAGTTCGCCGAAGCCATCAACCTGACGCCGAGCAGCCTGCACTTCGTGCCGATGTCGGCGCTCAAGGGCGACAACGTGGTCAACCGCAGCGAGCGTTCGCCGTGGTACACCGGCCCTGCGCTGATGGAAATCCTCGAAACCGTGGAAGTGGCGGCTGACCGCAACTTCACCGACCTGCGCTTCCCCGTGCAGTACGTCAACCGTCCTAACCTGAACTTCCGCGGCTTTGCCGGCACCCTCGCCAGCGGCGTGGTGCACAAGGGTGACGAAATCGTCGTGCTGCCGTCGGGCAAGAGCAGCCGGGTCAAGTCCATCGTCACCTACGAAGGTGAACTGGAAAACGCCGGCCCAGGCCAGGCAGTGACGCTGACCATGGAAGACGAGATCGACATCTCCCGTGGCGACCTGCTGGTGCATGCCGACAACGTGCCACCGGTGACCGACCAGTTCGACGCCATGCTGGTGTGGATGGCTGAAGAGCCGATGCTCCCAGGCAAGAAATACGACATCAAGCGCGCCACCAGCTACGTGCCGGGCTCGATCGCCAGCATCACCCACAAGGTCGATGTGAACACCCTCGAAAAGGATGCTGCCAGCGCGCTGCAACTGAACGAGATCGGTCGCGTCAAGGTGTCCCTGGACAGCGCCATTGCGCTGGATGGCTATGACAGCAACCGCACCACCGGTGCGTTCATCGTCATCGACCGCCTGACCAACGGCACCGTCGGCGCCGGCATGATCATCGCACAGCCCGTACTGCCGCACGGCAGCACCGGCCAGCATGGCAAGCAGGCCCACGTGTCCACCGAAGAACGCGCCCTGCGTTTCGGCCAGGAGCCGGCTACCGTGCTGTTCAGCGGCCTGTCCGGCGCTGGCAAGAGCACCCTGGCGTATGCCGTGGAGCGCAAGCTGTTCGACATGGGCCGTGCGGTGTACGTGCTCGATGGCCAGAACCTGCGCCACGACCTGAACAAGGGCCTGCCACAGGACCGCGCCGGCCGCACCGAGAACTGGCGCCGCGCCGCCCATGTGGCGCGCCAGTTCAACGAAGCCGGCATGCTGACCCTGGCCGCCTTCGTCGCCCCGGATGCCGAAGGCCGCGAACAGGCCAAGGCGCTGATCGGCAAGGAGCGCCTGGTGACCGTTTACGTCCAGGCTTCGCCGATCGCCTGCCGCGAGCGCGACCCACAGGGCCTGTATGCTGCCGGTGGCGACAACATCCCGGGTGAAAGCTTCCCGTTCGATGTGCCGCTGGACGCTGACCTGGTGATCGATACCCAGAACACCAGTGTCGACGAAGGCGTGAAGCAGGTGCTGGACGTGCTGCGTCAGCGTGGCGCGATCTAAGCGCTGAAGCTGCATGAAAAACCCCGCTTCGGCGGGGTTTTTTGTGGCACCTATTTAAGGAAGTGCTCTTTTCCAGCGCAGAGTGCTGGCTTAGATATGCTTTTCCGACACAGGAATCACTCGTCTCTCTTTCACTGCCTTATAAGAAAAACTCGAATAAATCTCCTTAACCCCCGGCAACCGCTGCAGCACTTCCCGGGTGAATTCCCCAAACGATTCAAGGTCCCGCGCCAGTATTTCCAGCAAGAAGTCGTACCGCCCGGAAATATTATGGCAGGCAACGATTTCGGGTATTTCCATCAACCGCTTCTCAAAGGCCAAGGCCATGTCCTTGGTATGCGAGTCCATCATGATGCTGACAAAAGCGGTGACGCCAAACCCCAATGACTTGGGCGAGAGAATGGCCTGATAGCCGGTGATGAAACCGTTATCTTCCAGCAGTTTGACCCGTCGCCAGCAAGGCGAAGTGGTCAGCGCCACCTGGTCGGCAAGTTCGGAAACAGTAAGGCGGGCGTTGTCCTGCAGGGCGGCCAGCAGGGCGCGGTCGGTGCGGTCGAGGCTCGAAGGCATGTTTTGCCCTCCTGATCGAATAATTGTTGTTTTTGTTCCAAAAAGTGCTCGATTGCGTGGGCTATTTTGGAAAAATTCAGGCAGCTCGGTGGCATAAGCTTATAGCAAACCACAAGAGGCTGTTGCCATGCGCGACTCCCATAACAACACCGGTTTTTCCACACGGGCCATCCACCATGGTTATGACCCGCTGTCCCACGGCGGCGCCCTCGTGCCGCCGGTGTATCAAACCGCAACCTATGCCTTCCCCACCGTCGAGTACGGTGCTGCCTGCTTTGCTGGGGAGGCGGCGGGGTACTTCTACAGCCGCATTTCCAATCCGACGCTGGCCCTGCTCGAGCAGCGCATGGCATCGCTGGAGGGGGGCGAGGCGGGGTTGGCGTTGGCGTCGGGGATGGGGGCCATCACCTCGACGATATGGACCTTGCTACGGCCGGGCGATGAACTGATCGTCGGGCGCACGTTGTATGGCTGCACCTTCGCCTTCCTGCACCATGGCATCGGCGAATTCGGGGTGAAGATCCGGCATGTCGACCTTAATGACATTAAGGCCCTCAAGGCAGCGATCACCAGCAAAACGCGGATGATCTACTTCGAAACCCCGGCCAACCCCAACATGCACCTTGTCGATATTGCGGCGGTGGCTGACGCCGCGCGTGGGCATGATGTGCATATCGTGGTCGACAACACGTATTGCACCCCTTATTTGCAGCGGCCTCTGGAAATGGGCGCCGACCTGGTGGTGCATTCGGCGACCAAATACCTGAGTGGCCACGGTGATATCACTGCAGGGCTGGTGGTCGGGCGCAAGGCGCTGATTGATCGGATACGCCTTGAAGGGCTGAAAGACATGACCGGCGCGGTGCTGTCGCCGCACGATGCTTCGCTGTTGATGCGCGGGATCAAGACCCTGGCCCTGCGCATGGATCGCCACTGCGCCAATGCCCAGCAGGTGGCGGAGTTTCTGGCGCGCCAGCCACTGGTGGAGCTGATTCACTACCCGGGGCTGCCGTCGTTCCCCCAGTACGAACTGGCACAGCGGCAGATGCGATTGCCGGGCGGGATGATCGCGTTCGAGCTCAAGGGCGGGATCGAAGCGGGGCGGCGCTTCATGAATGCGTTGCAGTTGTTTGCGCGGGCGGTGAGCTTGGGGGATGCCGAATCACTGGCGCAGCATCCGGCGAGCATGACCCATTCCAGCTATACACCGCAGGAGCGGGCACATCACGGGATATCGGAAGGGTTGGTTCGCCTGTCGGTGGGGCTGGAGGATGTGGAGGACCTGCTGTCGGATATTGAGGTGGCGTTGAAGGCGTTTGCATGAACTTGCCCGGGCAGATCGGGAACACTTGCCCAATGCCTGATAGGGGCAGGCGATGGCACCTTGGATGAGCTGGTGAATTGGCCGGCTTATCCAAGAGGAGTTTGACCATGACCGTATTCCCGAAATGCATCGACCTGTTCATTTGCCGCAGTGGCGGTGACGATGATGAAGGTGGTCAGTCCTGGCGCAAGCCTTGAGCTGAAATGGGAACCCTGCTC
Source organism: Pseudomonas sp. E1MeOHC2 (assembly GCF_058745025.1). Taxonomy (NCBI): domain Bacteria; kingdom Pseudomonadati; phylum Pseudomonadota; class Gammaproteobacteria; order Pseudomonadales; family Pseudomonadaceae; genus Pseudomonas; species Pseudomonas sp. E1MeOHC2. Next base: position 1,404,026 of record NZ_CP196675.1, on the reverse strand, counting down.
TGCCGGGGTTTCCCTTGGTGATTCAACTGTCTAGTCCTGAAATAGGTTTACACCTGTTCAGGTAGGCCGACAGGCCTCAAAACGCCCGATGCACTGCATCGGGCGTTTTATTTTTCAGGGCCATATGGGGCCGTTCTGTGTTGTAGATCTGCACTGCCTCGTCAACCATCTGCCTCGCCTGCTCAAGATCTTCAGGGCTGCTCAACAGCAGCTCCATCTTGAGGATTCCGTTGATTCGCTCGGCCAGCGCGTTCTGGTAGCAGTCATACCCATCAGTCATGGAGCACTGAACATCGTGCCGTTGGTGCAGTGACTGGTACAGCGCCGAGCAATATTGGATGCCTCGATCCGAATGGTGGACTAATGGCTGGCGACGACGTCGCTTTCGTAATGCCTGCTTGAAGGCTTGCGCCACTGACTCGGCATGCAGGCTTTCATGGACGTGGTGGCCAACAATTTTCCTGGAGTACGCATCCGTTACCAGGCTCAGGTATAGCGGGCCGTTACGTGCGGGCAGGTAAGTAATATCGGCAACCCAGACGTGCTCCGGTCTTGTCGGAACGACTTGGCTTGGGCCCGGCTTGAGTAAGTTGGGATGGCGGTAGAAGCGATGAAAGCTTTGTGTTGTCTTGTGGTAAGCCCGCTTAGGCAGCACTAGCAGACGGCGCTCTCCCAAGACCTGGAACAGCCTATCTCGGCCGACTTGGAATCGTTTGTCCGGTTGGCAATGCAGCAGATAGTGCAGCTTGCGTGTACCCAGACGAGGCTGGCGCATCCGGACTTGCTGAACAAACTCAACCACCCGATCTGCCTGGCGCTCTTTGCCATCAGCAGCTCGGTTGCGCTTGTAGTAAGCCTGTCGACTGATGCCTAGAAACTGACAAGCCCTGGCAATGCTCAGTCCTGCGACTTGACCTTGCGAGAGGACTTGCCGGATCGCTTTTTTACGACCGAGACACCATAGTCATTTTTCAGAACATCAACGACCGTTTCAAAAAACTGGGCCTTCTGGCTCATCAGCTCAAGCTGTTGCTCAAGCTCCTTGATCCGCTGCTCTGGAGTAAGCGTTTTGGGGTCAGACATCGCGCAGCTCCTCTCGTCGCGGATCGAGGCCCCCTGGCTCCAATCCTGCCGACCGTGCTTACGCAACCATACCAGACCCGTCGACCGACCCTGGATGCCATACCGCGCCTGGGCCTGCTTGTAGGTCAGTTCGCCTTTTTCAATCTGATCAACCACCGCCAATTTAAAAGACAGTGAGTAATCCCGCTGTGTGCGCTTTACACCTTGCTCCATCTGACTCTCCGGAAATTCGGGATGGGAGGTGTAAACCTTATTCAGGACGGGAAAAACGCACAAAAAAGGCCTCCTGAGAGGCCTTTTTCATGTTCAGCGGATCAACGCTTGAGCCCGTAGCTCTCATCGAGCATACCCGGCGAGTTCGGCGTTTTTGGCGCGTAATCGCGTGGCACTTCGGCGGTGTCCTTCGGTGGGGTCAGGCGGTCACGTGGGCCGTGGGCCGCTTCGGAGTGCAGGGCGGCCAGCAGGCGTTGGCGGGTGACGTCGTCGAGGGCCAGGGTGTTGGCGCCATCGGCGAGGTGATCCTGAACATCCTGGTAGCTCTGGGTCAGTTTCTTGACCAGTACGGCGGTGCTGTTGAAGTGGGTGACCACTTCGTTCTGGTAGCTGTCGAAACGCTGCTGGATGTCATCCAGCTGACGTTGAGTGCTGCTCGGCGCGGCATTGGGCAGCAGGCGGGCCACGACGAAACCAACCACCACGCCGATGACCAGGGCCAGGGTCGGCAACAACCAAACAAGGAGCGAGAGTTCCACGAGTCCTTCCTCTATAAACGGCTTTGCTTTACGTTAACGGCTCAGACCTGCGCTGTATACCGCGAGCGATCGCAAATCAGAACAGAATTCCTCACCTAGACGAATCGACCCTTCCCGAGGTCACGGAGTAGTGCCTTGCTTGTCCGCGAAACCCCCTTGCTCATCGATGGCCCTTGCGGCCAGTTGGAAGCCTTGTACCTCGACGTGGCCGATGCCCGTGGCGCGGTGCTGATCTGCCACCCCAACCCGGTCCAGGGCGGCACCATGCTCAACAAGGTGGTTTCGACCCTGCAACGCACCGCGCGTGACGCCGGTTATGTAACTCTGCGTTTCAACTACCGTGGCGTCGGCCAAAGCGCTGGCAGCCATGATATGGGGGCTGGCGAGGTGGCCGATGCCGAGGCTGCGGCAGCTTGGCTGCGCGCGAAACACCCCGAACTGCCCGTGGTGCTGATGGGCTTCTCGTTTGGCGGTTTTGTCGCGACCAGCCTGGCAGGGCGCCTGGAAAGCGCAGGCGTCGAACTGCAGCAGCTGTTCATGATTGCCCCGGCGGTGATGCGCCTGACAGACGAATTCCCGCTGCCGCAGCGTTGCCCGATCACGGTGGTACAGCCGGACAGCGACGAAGTCGTCGATCCGCAACGGGTCTACGAATGGTCTGACGCCCTGTCGCGCCCCCATGAGCTGCTGAAAGTGGCAGAATGCGGACACTTCTTCCATGGCAAGCTGACCGATCTGAAGGATCTGCTGCTGCCGCGCCTTTCGAATTGAGCCAAGCCTGAATAAGCGAACACCCATGACCACGCGCATCCTTACCGGTATCACCACCACCGGCACCCCGCACCTGGGCAACTACGCCGGCGCCATCCGCCCGGCGATCCGCGCCAGCCAGCAACCCGGTGCCGATTCGTTCTACTTCCTGGCCGACTACCACGCCCTGATCAAGTGCGACGACCCGCTGCGCATCCAGCGCTCGCGCCTGGAAATCGCCGCCACCTGGTTGGCCGGTGGCCTCGAGCCGGACAAGGTGACGTTCTACCGTCAGTCCGATATCCCCGAGATCCCCGAGCTGACCTGGCTGCTGACCTGCGTCGCGGCCAAGGGCCTGCTCAACCGTGCGCATGCCTACAAGGCCTCGGTGGACAAGAACCTTGAGGGCGGCGAAGACCCGGATGCCGGCGTGACCATGGGCCTGTACAGCTACCCGGTGCTGATGGCCGCCGACATCCTGATGTTCAACGCCCACAAGGTGCCGGTTGGTCGTGACCAGATCCAGCACGTGGAAATGGCGCGTGACATCGGCCAGCGCTTCAACCACCTGTTCGGCCAGGGCAAGGACTTCTTCGCCCTGCCCGAGGCGGTGATCGAGGAAAGCGTGGCGACGCTGCCGGGCCTGGACGGTCGCAAGATGTCCAAGAGCTACGACAACACCATCCCGCTGTTCACCAGCGCCAAGGACATGAAAGACGCCATCTCGCGCATCGTGACCGACTCGCGCGCGCCGGGCGAAGCGAAGGACCCGGACAACGCGCACCTGTTCACCCTGTTCCAGGCGTTCTCGACGCCGGCGCAATGCGCCGAGTTCCGCGAAGAGCTGCTGCAGGGCCTGGGCTGGGGCGAGGCCAAACAGCGCCTGTTCCAGTTGCTGGATGGGCAGCTTGCAGAGAAGCGTGAGTACTACCACCAGCTGATCGCCCGCCCGGCGGACCTGGAAGACATCCTGTTGGCCGGCGCTGCCAAGGCCCGCAAGATCGCTACCCCCTTCCTTGAGCAACTGCGTGAGGCTGTTGGCCTGCGTTCGTTCCGCAGCAGCGTCCAGGCCACCACCGAAGTGAAGAAAAAGGCGTCCAAGAGCGCGCGCTTCGTCAGCTTCCGTGACGAAGACGGCAGCTTCCGCTTCCGCCTGCTGGCAGCCGACGGCGAGCAACTGCTGCTGTCGCGCAGCTTCGCCGATGGCAAGAGCGCCGGTGCCGTGAGCAAGCAATTGCAGCAAGGCAGCGAAGCCGATGTGCGTGTCGAAGGCCTGGGTTTCAGCCTGTGGCTGAATGGCGAACAGGTGGCCGACGGGCCGCAGTTCGACAGCGCCGAAGCCCGTGATGCGGCGGTTCAAAGCCTGCATGAGGCACTGACGCCACAGCAGGACTGAGACAGTTTGACGCAAGTCTCATTGCCATTAAGCGGGCCTGTCGCTACAGTGACGGCCCGTTTTTTGTTGCCTCGCTAACGAAATCATGACGCCCCTAGAACGATATCAAGCAGATCTGAAACGTCCCGACTTCTTCCATGATGCGGCGCAGGAGACTGCGGTGCGTCACCTGCAGCGCCTTTACGACGACCTGGTTCAGGCGCAGAACAACAAGCCGGGCATGTTCGGCAAGCTGTTCGGCAAGAAGGAACAGACGCCGGTCAAGGGCCTGTACTTCTGGGGCGGGGTGGGCCGTGGCAAGACCTACCTGGTCGACACCTTCTACGAGGCGCTGCCGTTCAAGCAGAAGATGCGTACGCACTTCCACCGCTTCATGAAGCGTGTGCACGAGGAGATGAAAACCCTCAAGGGCGAGAAGAACCCGCTGACCCTCATCGCCAAGCGCTTCAGCGACGAAGCCAGGGTGATCTGCTTCGACGAATTCTTCGTCTCCGACATCACCGATGCCATGATCCTCGGTACCTTGATGGAAGAGCTGTTCAAAAATGGCGTTTCGTTGGTGGCGACCTCCAACATCGTGCCGGACGGCCTGTACAAGGACGGCCTGCAGCGCGCGCGCTTCCTGCCGGCTATCGCCATGATCAAGCAGTACACCGACGTGGTGAACGTCGACAGTGGCGTCGACTATCGCTTGCGTCACCTGGAGCAGGCTGAACTGTTCCACTTCCCGCTCGATGACGCCGCACACCAGAGCATGCGCGCAAGCTTCAAGGCGCTGACCCCTGAATGCACCCAGGCCGTCGAGAACGACGTGCTGATGATCGAGAACCGCCCGATCAACGCCCTGCGTACCTGTGACGACGTCGCCTGGTTCGATTTCCGTGCCCTGTGTGACGGGCCGCGCAGCCAGAACGACTACATCGAGCTGGGCAAGATCTTCCATGCTGTTCTGCTGAGCAACGTCGAGCAGATGAGTGTCACCACCGACGACATCGCCCGCCGCTTCATCAACATGGTGGACGAGTTCTACGACCGCAACGTCAAGCTGATCATTTCGGCTGAGGTGGAGCTGAAAGACCTGTACACCGGCGGGCGGCTGGTGTTCGAGTTCCAGCGTACCCTGAGCCGATTGCTGGAAATGCAGTCGCACGAGTTCCTGTCCCGCGCGCACAAGCCATAAGTTCTTGGGGCTGCAAAGCAGCCCCATTGGCCTCAAGCCTCTTGCATGAACTGCTGCCGATATTGGTTCGGCGACAACTCGGTGTGCTGACGGAACAACCGGGCAAAGAAGCTGGCATCGTCGTAGCCGACCTCGTAGCTGATGGTCTTGATGCTCTTGCGCGTGCTCGACAACAAGCCCTTGGCCGTCTCGATCCGTAGCCGTTGCAGGTAATGCAGCGGCTTGTCGCCCGTCGCGCCCTGGAAGCGTCGCATGAAATTGCGAATGCTCATGCCATGGTTGCGGGCCACGTCCTCGAAGCGGAACTTGTCGGCGAAGTGCTCTTCCAGCCAATGCTGGATCTGCAGGATGATCAAATCCTGGTGCAGTTTCTGCCCACCAAAACCCATGCGCCCCGGCGTGTAGTTGCGCTGTACTTCGTAGAGGATGTCGCGGGCCACGGCGCGCGCCACGTTGGCCCCGCAGAAGCGCTCGATCAGGTAGATATACAAGTCGCAGGCCGAGGTAGCACCGCCCGCGCAATAGATATTGTCGGCATCGGTCAGGTGCTTGTCCTGGTTCAGGCGGATTTTCGGAAAGCGCTCGGCAAAATTGGCGAAGAAACGCCAGTAGGTCGTCGCCTCCTTGCCGTCGAGCAGGCCAGACTCGGCCAGCCAGAACACGCCGCTGGCTTCAGCGCACAGCACTGCACCGCGGGCATGTTGTTCGCGCAACCACGGCAAGACCTGTGGATAACGCTGCATGAGGTTGTCGAAGTCGTCCCAGAACGCAGGGAGGATGATGATATCGGCGTCGTTCAGGCCGCTGTCGACCGGCAGTTGGACATTGCTGAAGCTGTCCACGGGCTGGCCGTCCGGGCTCACCAGGCCGATTTCGAACATGGGCTGCAGGCCCAGGCCCAGTTGCTTGCTGTAACGCAGGCTGGCGAGGTGGAAAAAATCCTTGGCTTGCATCAAGGTCGAAGCGAATACCTTGTCAATGGCCAGGATGCTGACGCGCCGCAGCGACGCGGAGGGTTGGGTAAACATCATTGTCATTGTTCTTATAGGGTAGAGTGGTCAATCACCGGCTGGATCGTCTTATTTTTTGGCGATTGTGTCTACCCCGCAGAATTTCAGCGCCCTTTTCACGGGTGAACCCGCGAAAAGGGCCGCGTTGCACTCGGATCAAGGCGCCGGGTTGGGCTGATCCTGATGAATCGCCTCGATCGCCGCCAACAGCTCATCGCCCAGGTTCAGGTCCAGGCTCGCCAGGTTGCTCTGCAGCTGTTCGACGCTGGTCGCCCCAATGATGTTGCTGGTCACGAACGGCTGCCGTGTGACGAAGGCCAGGGCCATCTGCGCCGGGTCCAGCCCATGTGCCTGGGCCAGCTGCACATAGCGGCTGCAGGCGGCTACGGTCTGCGGGTTGGAGTAGCGGGCGAAGCGGCTGAACAGGGTCAGGCGGCCTTGTTCCGGTCGGGCGCCGTTCTCGTACTTGCCCGAGAGCATGCCGAAGGCCAGCGGCGAGTAGGCCAGCAGCCCGCACTGCTCCCGGATCGCGACCTCCGCCAGGCCCACCTCGAAGCTGCGGTTGAGCAGGTTGTACGGGTTCTGGATCGACACTGCGCGCGGCCAGCCACGGGCTTCTGCCAGGTGCAGGAACTTCATGGTGCCCCACGGCGTTTCGTTGGACAGGCCGATGTGGCGGATCTTGCCGGCGCGTACCTGCTCGTCGAGCACTTCGAGGGTTTCTTCCAGTGGGGTGAAGTGGTCCTGTGGCAGGTGCTGATAGCCCAGCTTGCCGAAGAAGTTGGTGCTGCGCTCCGGCCAGTGCAGCTGGTACAGGTCGATGCGGTCGGTCTGCAGGCGCTTGAGGCTCTCGTCCAGCGCCGCGACGATGTGCTGGCGGTTGTGCTTGAGCTGGCCGTCGCGGATGTGGCTGATGCCGTTGCCGGGCCCGGCGACCTTGCTGGCCAGGATCCAGTCGTCGCGATCGCCATTCTGGCGAAACCAGTTGCCGATGATGCGCTCGGTCGCGGCGTAGGTCTCGGGGCGGGGCGGCACCGGGTACATTTCGGCGGTGTCGATGAAGTTGACCCCGGCGGCCTTGGCCAGCGCAATCTGTTCGAAGGCCTCGTCCTGAACGTTCTGCTCGCCCCAGGTCATGGTGCCCAGGCACAGGGCGCTGACGTTGAGATCGGTACGGCCGAGCTGGCGGTATTCCATCGGGAAAACACTCCTTGGCAAAGAAGCCCATAAAAGCAGGTTGAAATTTTTCGCGCAATCTGGATAATTCGGCACCTCTCCGTGTGGTGGGAGTGATGCACCATCGCGCAGGAAGAACCCCGTCGAACATTGGCGTGCCCGACCCGAGCCCCCAAAAGCGTCTGTGTTCGGCTGCGCGCTTGCCCTTGGCAAGCTGTGCACTATCCAGTAAGATTCGCCGTCTATTTTTCGCTGGGCGGCCTCTGAGGCTTTAGAGAATGAAAACTTTTACTGCTAAACCGGAAACAGTAAAGCGCGAGTGGTTCGTAGTCGACGCCGCTGGCCAGACCCTGGGTCGTCTGGCTACCGAAATCGCTAGCCGTCTGCGTGGCAAACACAAACCAGAATACACCCCTCACGTTGACACCGGCGACTACATCGTCGTCATCAACGCCGAGCAAATCCGTGTAACTGGTGCCAAGTCTTCCGACAAGATGTACTACTCCCACTCCGGCTTCCCAGGCGGTATCAAGGAAATCAACTTCGAGAAGTTGATCGCCAAGGCCCCTGAGCGTGTTATCGAAACCGCGGTCAAAGGCATGCTGCCGAAGAACCCGCTGGGTCGCGACATGTACCGTAAGCTGAAAGTGTACGCGGGTGCTGCTCACCCACACACTGCTCAGCAGCCTCAAGAACTGAAGATCTAACGGGATAGTTCATTATGTCGGCGACTCAAAATTACGGCACTGGCCGTCGCAAGACCGCAACCGCTCGCGTTTTCCTGCGTCCGGGTACTGGTAACATCTCCATCAACAACCGTTCTTTGGACGTGTTCTTCGGTCGTGAAACCGCTCGCATGGTTGTTCGCCAGCCGCTTGAGCTGACCGAGACCACCGAGAAGTTCGACATCTACGTCACCGTTGCTGGTGGTGGTGTCAGCGGTCAAGCCGGTGCGATCCGTCACGGTATCACCCGCGCTCTGATGGAATACGACGAAACCCTGCGTGGCGCTCTGCGTCGTGCTGGCTACGTCACCCGCGACGCTCGTGAAGTTGAGCGTAAGAAAGTGGGTCTGCGTAAAGCGCGTAAGCGTCCTCAGTACTCCAAGCGTTAATACCGCTTCGGCAGTCGAAAAAGCCCGGTTCCTTTGGAACCGGGCTTTTTTTATGTCTTGAACTAACCTGTCAGCATGTCCGTGACGGCTTACCGCATAGACGCAGATCAAGCAAAGCGAGGGTTGTAGCCCGCAACTGGGTAATCACCTTGTCAGTGTGTGGATTTGTTTCTTACCATGGCGGCCAATTTTTAGTGCCACAGACATTACCTAAGTACAGGCCTGATCCAACAGGCCAAGCAAGCTGATGGGAGAGGACTGAATGAGCAATGACGGCGTCAACGCAGGCCGGCGCCGCTTCCTCGTAGCCGCGACCTCTGTGGTCGGGGCGGCGGGGGCAGTGGGGGCTGCGGTACCGTTCGTGGGGTCATGGTTTCCCAGTGCCAAGGCGAAAGCCGCGGGTGCACCGGTGAAGGTCAATATCGCCAAGGTGGAGGCTGGGCAACAGATGGTGGCCGAGTGGCGTGGCCAGCCGGTGTTCATCGTACGGCGAACGGAAGAAATTCTCGGGAACCTCAAGAAAATTACTGCAGACCTGTCCGACCCTGAGTCGAAGGCTTCGGTGCAGCCGACCTACGTCGACCCGCAGGTGCGCTCGATCAAGCCGGAAATACTCATTCTCGTCGGTCTGTGTACCCACTTGGGCTGCTCGCCGACGTTCCGCCCGGAGGTCGCGCCCGTCGATCTCGGTCCGAAATGGGTGGGGGGTTACTTCTGCCCTTGCCACGGCTCCCACTACGACCTGGCTGGCCGTGTCTACAAGTCGCAGCCGGCGCCTCTCAACCTGCCAGTGCCGCCGCACTCGTATGAGTCGGACGACATCATTGTCATCGGCGTCGATCAGGAGAACGCATGATGAGCAAGTTCATGGACTGGATTGATGCTCGCTTCCCCGCCACCAAGATGTGGGAAGACCACCTGAGCAAGTATTACGCGCCCAAGAACTTCAACTTCCTGTATTTCTTCGGCTCCCTGGCGTTGCTGGTGCTGGTCAACCAGATCGTCACCGGTGTCTGGCTGACCATGAGCTTCACGCCCTCGGCAGAAGAGGCCTTCGCCTCGGTCGAGTACATCATGCGTGATGTGGAATACGGCTGGATCCTGCGCTACCTGCACTCCACGGGTGCGTCGGCGTTCTTCATCGTGGTCTACCTGCACATGTTCCGCGGACTGCTCTACGGCTCCTACCAGAAGCCACGTGAGCTGGTCTGGCTGTTCGGCATGCTGATCTACCTGGCGCTGATGGCTGAGGCCTTCATGGGCTATCTGCTGCCTTGGGGGCAGATGTCGTATTGGGGTGCCCAGGTGATCATCTCGCTGTTCGGCGCCATTCCGGTGATCGGCGACGACCTCACCCAGTGGATTCGTGGTGATTACCTGATTTCCGGCATCACCCTGAACCGCTTCTTCGCCCTGCATGTGGTCGCCCTGCCAATCGTTATCCTCGGCCTGGTGGTGCTGCACATCCTGGCCTTGCACGAAGTGGGTTCGAACAACCCTGACGGCGTCGACATCAAGAAGAAAAAGGACGAAAACGGTATCCCGCTGGATGGCATCCCGTTCCACCCGTACTACACCGTCAAAGACATTGTCGGCGTGGTGGTGTTCCTCTTCGTGTTCTGTGCCGTGGTGTTCTTCTTCCCAGAAATGGGTGGTTACTTCCTGGAGAAACCGAACTTCGAGCAGGCGAACGCCTTCAAGACACCTGAGCACATTGCACCTGTGTGGTACTTCACGCCGTTCTACGCGATCTTGCGTGCGGTGCCTGACAAGCTGATGGGTGTGATCGCCATGGGCGCTGCGATCGCCGTGCTGTTCGTGCTGCCCTGGCTCGACCGCAGCCCAGTGCGCTCCATGCGCTACAAGGGCTGGATCAGCAAGCTCTTCCTGCTGGTGTTCTGCGTGGCCTTCGTCATCCTCGGCGTGCTGGGCGTGCTGGCGCCGACACCAGGGCGCACCTTGCTGTCGCAGGTGTGCACGGTGTTGTACTTCGCCTACTTCCTGCTGATGCCGTTCTACACAAGGCTTGAGAAGACCAAACCGGTTCCGGAAAGGGTGACTGGCTGATGAAAAAGTTGATTGCAGTATTTTTGCTGGCAGTGATGCCTGCCTTTTCCTTCGCCGCAGAACATGGCCTGGAGCTGGACAAGGTCGACATCGACCTGACCGACAAGGCTGCCATGCAGGATGGCGCGCGTACCTTTGCCAACTATTGCATGGGTTGCCACAGTGCCAAGTTCCAACGCTACGAGCGGGTGGCCGATGACCTGGGGATCCCTCACGAGTTGATGCTCGAGAAGCTGGTATTCACCGGTGCCAAGATTGGTGACCATATGACTATCGGCATGAAGCCAAACGATGCCAAGACTTGGTTCGGCGCTGCGCCGCCCGACCTGACCCTGGTCGCCCGGGTGCGCGGCACCGACTGGCTTTACACCTACCTGCGCAGCTTCTATGAGGACAAGTCGCGTCCTTATGGGGTGAACAACAAGGTGTTCCCCAACGTCGGCATGCCCAACGTGCTGGTCGGCCTGCAGGGCAACCAGGTGGTTGGTTGCAAGCAAGTGCAAAGCGTGGTCGATGGCAAGAAGCAGTTTGACCCGCTGACGGGCAGCCCGCTGACCCACGAAGCGTGTGACCAGCTGACCATTACGCCGAATTCCGGTACCCTGACGACCGAGCAGTTCGACGAGAAGGTCAAGAACCTGGTGACCTTCCTGGCCTATTCGGCCAACCCGGTCAAACTGGAGAGCCAGCGCATCGGTACCTATGTGTTGCTGTACCTGGCTTTCTTCTTCGTATTCGCCTATTTGCTCAAGCGTGAATACTGGAAGGACGTGCACTGATCACGCAGTAATTTCTGGTAGTTGAACGCGCCCGGGGGGCTCTGGCAGATATGCCAGGGCGCCCCGGGCGCGTTTTCATTTTGAGTGTTACGAGCATCCCGTACGAGGAGGCGCTACATGGGCGCAACCAACAGGTTAGCCTGCTATTCCGATCCCGCTGATCACTATTCTCATCGGGTACGCCTCGTTCTTGCCGAGAAGGGCATCAGCGTGCAGCTCATCGACGTTGATCCTGGTCGTCTGCCGCCCAAGCTGGTCGAGGTGAATCCCTATGGGAGCGTGCCGACCCTGGTCGACCGCGACCTGGCGTTGTATGAGTCGACCGTGGTGATGGAATACCTCGAGGAGCGTTATCCGCATCCGCCGTTGATGCCGGTGTACCCTGTGGCGCGTGGCAACAGCCGCCTGCTCATGCACCGCATCCAGCGCGACTGGTGCGCCCTGGCCGATACGGTGCTCGACGCGCGCAGCGGCGATGCTGCCCGTGCCGAGGCGCGCAAGGCGTTGCGTGAGAGCCTGACGGGCGTCTCGCCGCTGTTCGATGAGTTCGCCTGCTTCATGAGTGATGAGCAAAGCTTGGTCGATTGTTGTCTATTGCCCATACTCTGGCGTTTGCCGGTACTGGGTATCGAATTGCCGCGGCAAGCCAAGCCGCTGCTGGATTACATGGAGCGACAGTTCGCCCGCGAGCCTTTCCTGGCGAGCCTGTCCTCCGTAGAACGTGAAATGCGCAAGCTTTAAGGAGCTGTTGATGAACTCCAGTCGCCCCTATCTGGTTCGAGCACTGTATGAGTGGATCGTCGACAACGATTGCACGCCCCATATGCTGGTCAATGCCGAGTACCCGGCAGTCCAGGTGCCTCAAGGGTTTGCCAGTGATGGTCAGATTGTCCTGAATATTTCGCCAAGCGCCGTGCGCAGCCTGCACATGGATAACGAGGCGGTGAGCTTCGAGGGCCGCTTCGGCGGCGTCGCCCATACCTTGTATGTGCCGATTGGCGCGATCCTCGGTATTTACGCCCGCGAAAACGGCCAGGGCATGGTCTTCGAGCTGGAGCCGTCGCTGTTGGAAGGCGAGGACCTGGAAGACGACGATGTCGAGCCGGATGATGATGGCCCGCCAGAAGGGGGTGGCCAGCCGCCGCGTCCGACGGGTCGGCCAAGTCTCAAGGTGGTCAAGTAACAAAAAAGGCGATCCAACCGGATCGCCTTTTTATTTACCGCGCGCCTGTGATTACAGGTCGCTGATGGTGCGCACCTGGTCTTTGTTGATGCGGGTGCGTTTGCCGTCGAGCTGTTGGAACTCATAGAAACCGGAGTCCTTTTCGAACTTCGGTGCGTCGACGGCTTGGATTTCGCGGCCGTCGTTCAGGGTGATCAGGCTTGGGGTGGAGCAGCCGGCCAGGGTGGCGAAGGTACCGATCAGCAAGGCAGGCAGCAAAAGCTTTTTCATGCAGTGTTTCCTGGATATCTGGAAGGATTGGTGCATCTTGGTTGCCGGTGCGGCCCCTTCGCGGTGTTGCCCGCGAAGGGGCCGGATCAGGCAGTCAGTCAATCAGTCGATGTATTCGAACAGCTTGACGATCTTCTGCACGCCCGACACGCTCTGGACCACGCCAGTGGCCGCATTGGCCTCCTGCTGGGTCACCAGGCCGAGCAGGTAGACGATACCGTTTTCGGTAATCACCTTGATGCGCGAGCTTGGCACTGAGTTGTCGGTCAGCATCTGGGTCTTGATTTTGGTGGTCAGCCAGGCGTCGTTGTTGCGCGCGAGGATGGAAGAGGGCTGCATCACCTGCAGTTCGTTATGCACCTTCTTCACGCGTTGCACCTGGCCGGCCGTTTGCTCGGCGAGGCTCTTGAGGTCGGCGCGTGGCGTTTGGCCTGCGAGCAGGACGATACCGTTGTAGCTGCTGACAACGATGTGCGAGCCTTTGTCGAGGTCTGGGCTGGCTTTGGAAATATTCACTGCGGCCTTGGTTTCGATCAGCGAGTCATCGATCTTGCTGCCGATGGTGCGCGTGCCGCGATCATCCTCGATCGGCGAGTTGCGGGTCGAGGTCAGCACCGAGCTGCAGCCGGTGACGCTCAGGCACAGGGTCAGGGCCATCAGGCCGAGGCGCATAGGGGTCATTCTTCACTCCCGAACAGTTGGCTGTCGATCAGATCGCACAGGCAGTGGATCGCCAGCAGGTGGACTTCCTGGATACGTGCAGTGACCGTCGAGGGCACGCGGATCTCCACGTCCTCGGGCAGCAGCAGCGAAGCCATGCCGCCGCCGTCACGTCCGGTCAATGCTACGACAATCATTTCGCGATCATGTGCGGCCTGGATCGCTTGAATCACGTTGGCCGAGTTGCCGCTGGTGGAAATCGCCAGCAGTACATCGCCGGGCTGGCCCAGGGCGCGGATCTGCTTGGAAAAGACTTCGTTGTAGCTGTAGTCATTGGCGATCGAGGTCAGCGTCGAGCTGTCGGTCGTCAATGCGATGGCCGGCAGGCTCGGGCGCTCGCGCTCGAAGCGGTTGAGCAGCTCCGAGGAGAAGTGCTGGGCATCGCCGGCCGAGCCGCCATTGCCGCAAGCGAGCATCTTGCCCTCGTTGAGAAGCGCATTGACCATGACCAGGCTGGCCTGCTCGATGTGCGGTGCCAGGATGTCCATTGCCTGTTGCTTGGTATCGATGCTGGCCTGGAACAGCCGGCGAATTCGGGATTGCATGTCCATCTGGTGACCTTAAGTGGGGCGGTGGCCTTTGCTGCGCGCATCAACGACCAGCCCGCGAAACATAGAGCAAAAAATATGAAGTGGGTTCAGCATTCGAAGGCGTTTTTCAGCCATTGAAGCGGTCTTCCTGCATGGTGGCTGCCCTGCAGGGCGACAACGTCGAAGCGGCAGGGGTGTGCGGCCCAGCGCGGCTCCTTCTGCAGGAAAAGGCTGGCAGCCAGCACCAGCCGTTTCTGCTTGCGCCCGTCGATACTGCCGAGGGCGCCACCGAAGCTCGCGTGCAACCGGTAGCGGACTTCGACGAATACTACTGTATCGGCGTCGAGCATGACCAGATCAAGCTCACCGCCTTTGCATCGCCAGTTGCGCGTCAGCAGCTGCAGGCCTTGCCCTTGAAGGTACTCAAGGGCTTGGTTTTCGGCTGTCTGCCCGGCGTGGGTGGGCGATGCGTCTGGCATCAACGGGCGGTGTCTGGCAGGCGCTTGACCTGGCCGCCAGAGAACTCGGCCCAGGGCAGCTGGCGTTCGATACGCTGGTTGGCGTTCATGCTCAGGCTGCCGGAAAGGCCCAGTACGCGGTTGTCAGGCAGGGCTTTCAGCTGGCCCAGGCGCGGTGCCAGGCTGTAGGCATCGACGCCCATGGCGTACAGGCGGCCCAGGCTGCCGGCAGCTTGCGGCCATTGCTGGACCACTTGCTGGCGCAGGCTGTTGCTGGAGTCGAGCAGCCACGGCGTTTCACAGAAGCGGATGCCGTTCATGTCGTTGTACTGGTTGACGTCACCGCTGGCGCTGTACAGGTTCGAGGTGGCGTAGACCGGCACGTCGCCAGCGTACTGGAAGTTCAGGGTCGGCTTGATCTGCTGGGCCTGTTGCGGCGTCGAGGCGAGGAAGATGAAATCGATGTCCTGGCGGCGCGACGGCTGTGCGGCGATGTTGCCACCCACCGTGCTTTGCAGGCTTTTGGCGCGGCCTTCGCTCTGGCGCAGTTGGAACAGCTCGGCAATCTGCTGGGCCAGGGCGACGGGTTGAGCGATGCGCTCGGCGGCCAGCAGGGTGCCGCCGTTGCTTTCCCAGTCTTTGCGGAAGGCGGCGAGCACACGGTCACCCCATTCACCGCTCGGTACCAGTGCAACGGCGCGCACCATGCCGTCGGCGCGGGCGCGACGTGAGACTTCGCGGGCTTCGTCCTCGGCGGCGAGGCCGAACTGGAAGAGCTGCGGCGGGGCTGTCTGGCCGACGTCCGCGTAGTTCAGCGCGAGCGTGGTGATCGGCAGCTGCGCATTGGCGGCGAGCTTCTTCACGAGTGGTTTTTCCAGTGGGCCGACCACCAGTTGCACGCCAGCCGCCTGGGCTTGGCGATAGAACTCGTCAAGCGAGGTGATGCGCGAGCTGTCGAATACCTGCACGGCCGGCGCCGGCTGGCCAGACTGCTGAGCCTGGAAGTGAGCGGCCATGAAGCCATCGCGCAGCGCGCGAGCGACACCCGCCAAAGGGCCTTCTTGGGGAAGCAGCAGAGCAATCTTGGTCAATGGCTGGCTGGCCAGCTCCTTGAGCTTGACCAGCGCTACCGGCAGTTGCTGGGCGGCTGGGTGATCAGGGTGCTGTTTACGCCAGGCATCGATGGCAGCTTGCTGTTGCTCAAGGGTGCCGGCGGTTTTCACGGCCAGGGCCAGGCTGGCCCAGCCGGCCAGGACGGGGTCACTTGCCGGCTGTTGCAGTTGTTCTGCTGGCAGCGCGGCGACCAGCGCCCAGATCGAGTCGTTGTTGGCGCTTGCGGCCTGGCCGCTGAGCAGCGGGGCGAGCAGGACACGCTGCTGCGCAGCGGCCAGGGCCTGGCCGTCGGCTTCGAGGGCAACGGCGTGCACGCTATAGGTGCGCACCTGTTGTTCTGCTGGCAGCTCGGCAACGCGCTGCAGGCTGGGGTGCGACAGGGCGGTCAGGGCGGCCTTGGGCTGGTTGCGGCTCATGGCCAGCTCGGCGCCAAGGGTGCTGGCGAACACTTGCTGGGCGGGCTTGAGCGTGTCTAGAGGGACCTGCTCGAGAATGCGTGCGGCGCGCGGGTAGTCCTTCTGCTTGTACGCCAGGTCCGCGGCGCTCAGGCGCAACAGGGCGGCGTCTTCCGCGGACTTGCTGGAGGCGGCCTTTTCGAGCAGTTGCTCGATGCTGGCGTCCGGGGTGCGTGGCAGCTCGCCCAGGCTGGATGAGGGCGAGCTGGCGCAGGCTGCCAGCAGGGTAGCGAGGCAGAGGGCTGAGAGCAGCCGCAGGCAAGCGATCATGTAAAGGTCCTGTTACTCGATCAAGTTGGCCGGCAATTGTACCCAAGCACTGGCCGGGGCGCGATCTTGCTGATGCTGATCCTTCACTATAGGCGGCTGCTGGGTGAACGCTTGCGAAGTTCTTTGCGCCCTGTTGCGGGCGGTCGGGCTACAATGGCGCCTTTGATCCGAAAGACAGGTGTGCGCAGTGACTGATGTGGCAGGGGCTTCGAAATCCACCGTGGGTACGCTGTATGTGGTCGCAACGCCCATCGGCAACCTCGACGACATGAGCGCCAGGGCGCTGAAGGTGCTGGCGGATGTCGCCCTGATCGCGGCCGAGGACACGCGCCACTCGATCCGTCTGTTGCAGCATTTCGGTATCGACACGCCGCTGGCGGCCTGCCACGAGCACAATGAGCGTGACGAGGGCGGGCGCTTCCTGACCAAGTTGCTGGCCGGCGACAACGTGGCGCTGGTTTCTGACGCTGGCACACCGTTGATTTCCGACCCCGGCTACCACCTGGTGCGCCAGGCGCGTGCGGCGGGTGTGAATGTTGTGCCGGTGCCGGGTGCGTGCGCGCTGATCGCCGCGCTCTCGGCGGCGGGCCTGCCCTCCGACCGTTTCATCTTCGAAGGCTTCCTGCCAGCCAAGACGGCGGGGCGTCGGGCGCGGCTGGAGCAGGTAAAGGAAGAACCGCGGACCTTGATTTTCTATGAGGCCCCTCACCGTATCCTCGAGTGCCTGGAGGACATGGAGGCCGTGTTCGGTGCAGAGCGCCCGGCGCTGCTGGCGCGCGAGCTGACCAAGACTTTCGAGACCCTCAAGGGCTTGCCCTTGGCCGAATTGCGGGCGTTTGTCGCGGCCGACAGCAATCAGCAGCGCGGTGAATGCGTGGTACTGGTCGGTGGCTGGAGCGCGCCTGAGGGCGAGCAGGCGATCAGTGCCGAGGCACAGCGGGTACTGGACTTGCTGTTGGCCGAGTTGCCGCTCAAGCGTGCGGCGGCACTTGCGGCGGAAATTACCGGTGTACGCAAGAACCTGTTGTATCAACTTGCCCTGGAAAAACAGAAAGCAGAGTAGTGGCAAATTGATATAGTTTGCGCTATCACTTGTTCTTGAGCGCGTGTGCCGTTAATCTTGGCGGCGGAGAGTCGATCGGACAGTCGCTGCCTGTTTTTGTTCCGCAGCTTTTGTTGCGAAACAGCAGGGGGAGGAAAGTCCGGGCTCCATAGGGCAGAGTGCCAGGTAACGCCTGGGAGGCGCGAGCCTACGGAAAGTGCCACAGAAAATAACCGCCTAAGCACTTCGGTGCCGGTAAGGGTGAAAAGGTGCGGTAAGAGCGCACCGCACGACTGGCAACAGTTCGTGGCTAGGTAAACCCCACTCGGAGCAAGACCAAATAGGGTTCCATTAGGCGTGGCCCGCGTCGGAACCGGGTAGGTTGCTAGAGGCGTCCAGTGATGGCCGTCGTAGAGGAATGACTGTCCTCGACAAAACCCGGCTTACAGATCGACTCTCCACCTCTCCCTCCCTGCTTGAATCGATAGCAGGCGTACTCTGGTAATACCGAAAAAATCTTACTCTTAATAAATCACTTTAACTTCGAACTCCATTCGCTTGCGTGGGTTTGATTTTTCTCGTGTTTTTTTTCGCTCTGAAATCCTTCCGCATTCCTTTATCGCGCTAAATCTCGGTCCTGTAAGGCTTTTCCTTATGAACGTGCCTTGACGGTGCGGCGGGCGGATTCCTATAGTGTGCGCAAGTGGCAGAAAGTGGGATGAAGTGGGTTTTCTGGCACAAAAAAGCTACCATTGTGGGGAATCGCAGCCGTGTTCCGCGGAGCCAACGCCGTCAGCCTCGATGCCAAAGGCCGTCTCGCCATGCCGAGCCGGTATCGCGACGAGCTCGATTCGCGTTGCAATGGTCAGCTGATCGTGACCATTGATGCTGTAGACCCCTGCTTGTGTGTCTACCCCCTCGATGAGTGGGAACAGATAGAAGCCAAGTTGCGTGCCTTGCCGTCATTGCGTGAGGAAAACCGTCGCCTGCAGCGTTTGCTGATCGGCAATGCGGTGGACCTGGAGCTCGATGGCAGTGGGCGTTTCCTGGTTCCGCCCCGTCTGCGTGAGTACGCCAAGCTCGACAAGAAGGCGATGCTGGTGGGGCAACTGAACAAATTCCAGCTGTGGGATGAAGATGCCTGGAACGCGGTTTCGGCAGCCGACCTTGCAGCTATTCAACAACCGGGCGCCATGCCCGACGAATTGCGTGACCTGATCCTGTGACCATAGATAGCGGCTTCAACCACATTACCGTCCTGCTCGACGAAGCTGTCGAGGCATTGGCCCTGCGCCCCGACGGTTGCTATCTGGACGGCACGTTCGGCCGGGGCGGACACAGTCGGCTGATTCTCAGCAAGCTCGGGCCGCAAGGGCGGCTGCTGGGCTTCGACAAAGATCCACAGGCGATTGCCACAGGGCAAGCGCTGGCGGCCGAAGACGGCCGCTTTGTCATTGTGCAGCGCAGCTTTGCCGAGCTGGGCTCGGAAGTGGCTGAGCGCGGCATGGCCGGCAAGGTCAGCGGTGTGCTGCTCGACCTGGGCGTGTCTTCGCCGCAGCTCGATGACCCGGAGCGTGGCTTCAGCTTCCTCAATGACGGCCCGCTGGACATGCGCATGAACCCAGGCGTTGGGGTCAGTGCTGCCGAATTCATCGCCAGTGCGCCGGTCGAGGAAATCGCCCGCGTCTTCAAGGAATACGGCGAGGAGCGTTTCTCCGGGCGCATGGCGCGTGCGGTAGTGGAGCGCCGTGAAAAGCAGCCGTTCACCCGTACTGGCGACCTTGCCGAAGTGCTCAAGGTGGCCAACCCGGCGTGGGAAAAGGGCAAGAACCCAGCCACTCGTGCCTTCCAGGGCCTGCGTATCCACGTCAACAATGAGCTGGGCGACCTCGAAACCGGTCTTGAGGCGGCCCTCGATTCGCTGGAAGTAGGTGGCCGCCTGGTAGTCATCAGCTTCCACTCGCTCGAAGACCGCATCGTCAAGCTGTTCATGCGCAAGCTGGTCAAGGGCGAGGCAGACAACCTGCCGCGCAACCTGCCAGTACAGCACAAGGTCTTCGAACCCAAGATCAAACTCATCGGCAAGGCGCAGTTTGCTTCCGAAGCCGAGCTCAAAGCCAACCCGCGGTCGCGCAGCGCCGTCATGCGGGTGGCGGAGAAGCTGCGGTGAGCAGGCTGTTTGCCAAGCCATTGCCAGGCGGAAGCTTCCTGATGCTTCTGCTGTTCGTCGGCGTTCTGGTTTCGGCCATCGCCGTGTCCTACAGCGCTCACTGGAACCGTCAGTTGCTCAATACCCTGTATGGCGAGTTGAGCGAGCGCGACAAGGCTCAGGCCGAATGGGGGCGTTTGATCCTGGAACAGAGCACCTGGACTGCGCACAGCCGTATCGAGAGCCTGGCCGCCGAGCAATTGAAGATGCGCATCCCTGCGGCTGACGAAGTGCGGATGGTGGCGCCATGATGAAGCTCGAAGGCGCACTCTACCCCTGGCGCTTCCGGGTAGTCATCGGCTTGCTCGCACTGATGGTGGGTGCCATCTGCTGGCGCATCATCGACTTGCAGGTGGTCGATCGCGACTTCCTCAAAGGTCAGGGTGATGCCCGCAGCCTGCGGCATATTCCCATTCCAGCGCACCGTGGTCTGATCACCGACCGCAATGGCGAACCCCTTGCTGTCAGTACGCCGGTCACCACCCTGTGGGCCAACCCCAAGGAGATGCAGGTCGCCAAGGACCGCTGGCCGCAATTGGCCGCAGCGCTCGGGCAAAACGCCCAGCAACTGACTGAGCGCCTGACTCAGCAGGCCAACAAGGAGTTCATCTACCTGGTCCGTGGGTTGACCCCGGAGCAGGGCCAGCAGGTGCTCGACCTGAAAGTGCCGGGTGTCTATGGCCTGGAAGAGTTCCGCCGCTTCTATCCCGCCGGTGATGTTACTGCGCACATGGTCGGTTTCACCGACCTCGATGACCACGGGCGTGAAGGGGTAGAGCTTGCCTACGACGAATGGCTGGCCGGTGTGCCCGGCAAGCGACAGGTGATCAAGGACCGGCGTGGCCGGCTGATCAAGGACATTCAGGTAACCAAAAACGCCAAGGCCGGCAAGACCTTGGCGTTGTCGATAGACTTGCGCCTGCAATACCTGGCCACCCGTGAGCTGCGCAACGCCATCGCGGAACAGGAAGCCAAGGCCGGCAGCCTGGTGATCATGGACGTCAAGACCGGTGAAGTCCTGGCCATGGTCAACCAGCCGACCTACAACCCGAACAACCGCCGCAGCATGTTCCCCGCCGCGATGCGCAACCGGGCGATCATCGACGTGTTCGAGCCCGGTTCGACCGTGAAACCGATTACCATGAGTGCGGCGCTGCAGAGCGGGCGCTGGAAAATCACCGACAAGGTCGAGGTTTACCCCGGTACCCTGCAGATTGGTCGATACACCATCAGGGACGTTTCCCGCAGCGAGGGCCCGATCCTCGACCTGACCGGCATCCTGATCAACTCCTCCAACGTCGGCATGAGCAAGATCGCCTTCGACATCGGCGGCGAGGCCATCTACCGGGTCATGTCTCAGGTCGGCCTGGGGCAATACACCGGCCTGGGCTTCCCAGGCGAGCGGGTGGGCAACCTGCCTAACCACCGTGAGTGGCGCAAGGCCGAGACCGCGACCCTGTCTTACGGCTATGGCGTGTCGGTGACTGCTCTGCAGCTGGTGCATGCCTACGCGGCGTTGGCCAACGACGGCAAGATGGTGCCGCTGTCGATCCTCAAGGTGGATAAAGCACCGGAGGCCGTTCAGGCGATTCCGAAAGAAACCGCCGAAACCGTCCAGGGCATGCTGCAGCAAGTCATCGAGGCGCCGCGCGGGGTATTCCGTGCCCAGGTGCCGTTCTATCACGTGGGTGGCAAATCGGGTACGGCGCGTAAGGCGACCGTGGGTTCCAAGGGCTACACCGAGAACGCCTACCGCTCGCTGTTCGCAGGCTTCGGCCCGATGAGCGATCCGCGCTACGCCATCGTCGTGGTCATCGACGAACCGAGCAAGGGCGGCTACTTCGGCGGCCTGGTTTCGGCGCCTGTGTTCAGCAAGGTCATGTCCGGCACCCTGCGTTTGATGAACGTGCCGCCAGACAACCTGCCGCCGCCAGCCGCCGCACAACCACAAGTCACTACAGCAGCCGCCAAGGGAGGGCGTGGATAATGACAATGCCATTGAGCAAGCTTTTCGCCCAAGCCAGCCGCGATCCGCTGATCCGTGAGCTGACCCTGGACAGCCGAGCCGTGCGTCCGGGTGACCTGTTCCTGGCCGTGCCGGGTGCCAAGGTCGATGGTCGCGACCATATCGCCGATGCCCTGGCCCGTGGCGCTGCCGCGGTTGCCTACGAAGAGCAGGGCGCAACCGTACTGCCGATTACCGACATGCCGCTGATTCCGGTCAAAGGCCTGATCGCCCAGCTGTCGGATATCGCCGGTCGCTTCTATGGCGAGCCGAGCCGTCAGTTGAACCTGGTCGGGGTTACCGGCACCAACGGCAAGACCAGCGTCACTCAACTGGTGGCGCAGGCGCTTGACGTGCTTGGCCAGCGTTGCGGCCTGATCGGCACACTGGGTACCGGCTTCTACGGTGAGCTGCAGAGCGGCCGCCTGACGACGCCGGACCCGATCGCAGTGCAGTCGACACTCTACGACCTGAAAAAGGGCGGCGCCAAGGCCGTGGCGATGGAGGTTTCCTCGCATGCCCTGGAGCAGGGCCGTGTCGCTGCGCTGGAGTTCGACATCGCGGTGATGACCAACCTGTCCCGTGATCATCTGGACTACCACGGCAGCATGGAGGCCTATGAGGCCGCCAAGGCCAAGCTGTTCGCCTGGCGCAGCCTGCGTTGCCAGGTGGTCAACCTGGATGATGATTTTGGGCGCCGCCTGGCGATGGCGTATGCCCGTCGTCCGAGTGCCGATCATATCCAGACCCGGCTGCTCAGCTATAGCCTGGAAAACCCGGAGGCCTCGCTGTTTTGCCGTGAAGCCAGGTTCGATGACGATGGCGTGCGCGCCATCCTCGTCACCGCCCAAGGTGAGCGTACCTTGCGCAGCCAGCTGCTTGGCCGCTTCAACCTGAGCAACATGCTCGCGGCCGTTGCAACGCTGCTCGCCCTGGATTATTCGCTGGACGAAATCCTCAAGGTCACCCCGCAGCTGCAAGGGCCGGTTGGCCGCATGCAGCGCCTTGGCGGTGGCAGCAAGCCGCTGGTGGTGGTCGATTACGCCCACACCCCGGATGCCCTGGAAAAAGTGCTCGAGGCCCTGCGCCCGCACGCGCACGGCAAGCTGCTGTGCTTGTTCGGCTGTGGCGGCGACCGTGATCGTGGCAAGCGCCCGCTGATGGCCGAGGTCGCCGAACGCCTGGCCGACCGCGTGCTGGTCACCGATGACAACCCGCGCAGCGAAGACCCGCTGCGGATCTTCGACGATATCCGCCCGGGTTTTGCCAAGCCAGACAGCGTCGAATTCGTCGCAGGCCGCGGCGCGGCCATTGCCCACCTGATTGCCACTGCCGGCGCAGATGACGTCATCGTCCTGGCCGGCAAGGGCCACGAGGATTACCAGGAGATTCGCGGCGAGCGCCACGATTTCTCCGATCTGGTCGAAGCCGAGAAGGCACTTGCAGCCTGGGGGGCTCCACATGCTTAAGCCCATGACACTCAGCCAGCTGACCACAGCACTGAGTGCTCGCCTGGTCAGCGCCGACGCCAGCTTCAGCGGCGTCAGCATCGACAGCCGCAGCGTCGCAGCCGGGCAACTGTTCGTCGCCCTGACAGGCCCGCGTTTCGATGGTCACGATTACCTGGCTGACGTGCAGGCCAAAGGCGCTGTGGCGGCGTTGGTCGAGCGTGAAGTGGCTGATGTCGACCTGCCACAGCTGTTGGTCGAGGATTGCCGTGTCGCGCTGGGTCAGTTGGGTGCTTTGAATCGCGCCGCTTTCGACAAGCCGGTCGTGGCCATCACCGGCTCCAGCGGCAAGACCACGGTCAAGGAAATGCTGGCCAGCATCCTGCGTACCCGTGGCCTGGTGCATGCCACCCGTGGCAACCTGAACAATGACCTCGGTGCCCCGCTGACCCTGCTGGAAATTGCCCCGGAGCACAGCGCGGCGGTGATCGAGCTCGGCGCTTCGCGCCTTGGCGAAATCCGCTACACCGTCGGCCTGACCCGGCCTCAGGTGGTGATCATCAATAACGCCGGTACTGCCCATGTGGGCGAGTTTGGCGGCCCGGAAAAAATCGTCGAAGCCAAAGGCGAAATCCTTGAGGGCCTGGGCGAGGGCGGCACGGCCATCCTCAACCTGGACGACAAGGCCTTTGGCATCTGGCAGAAGCGCGCTGGCGAGCACCCTGTCATCACGTTCGCCTTAAGCAACACGCAGGCAGATTTCCACGCCAGCGAAATCGGTCGCGATGCCCGTGGTTGCCCGTCGTTCACCTTGCATGGCCCGGATGGCTCGGTCCCGGTGCAGTTGAATGTGCTGGGTACCCACAACGTCAGCAACGCGCTGGCCGCTGCCGCCGCTGCGCATGCCGTCGGTCTGAGCCTGAGTGGTATTGCCGCTGGCCTGAATGCCGTGCAACCGGTCAAGGGCCGTACCGTGGCGCAACTTGCGCCGAACGGTGTGCGGGTCATCGATGACAGTTACAACGCAAATCCCACCTCGATGTGCGCGGCCATTGATATACTCGCCGGCTTTTCCGGCCGCACCGTCCTGGTGCTCGGGGATATCGGCGAACTGGGTCAATGGGCGGAAGAAGGCCACCGTCAGGTGGGTGACTACGCGCGTGGCAAGGTCCATGCCCTGTACGCAGTGGGTACCAACATGACACACGCGGTCGCGGCGTTCGGCGCCAATGGCCGTCATTTCGCTACTCAAGCTGAGCTGATCGATGCGGTTCGCGTCGAAAATGCCAGCGACACCACTATTTTGATCAAGGGCTCGCGTAGCGCTGCGATGGAAAACGTCGTGGCGGCTTTGTGTGGTTCAAGCGGGGAGAAACATTAATGCTGCTGCTGTTGGCTGAGTATCTGCAACAGTTCCATAAAGGCTTCGCGGTCTTCCAGTACCTGTCCCTGCGCGGGATCCTCGGTGTACTGACCGCGTTGTCGCTGGCGCTGTGGCTGGGCCCGTGGATGATCCGTACCCTGCAGATCCGCCAGATCGGTCAGGCTGTCCGTAATGACGGCCCGCAATCGCACCTGTCCAAATCCGGCACCCCGACCATGGGCGGCGCGCTGATCCTGTCGGCCATTGCCGTCAGCACCTTGCTGTGGGCTGACCTGTCCAACCGCTACGTGTGGGTCGTGCTGATCGTCACCCTGGCGTTTGGCGCCATCGGCTGGGTCGACGACTACCGTAAGGTGATCGAAAAGAACTCCCGTGGCTTGCCAAGCCGCTGGAAGTACTTCTGGCAGTCGGTGTTTGGCCTGGCGGCGGCAGTCTTCCTTTACAAGACCGCCCCGACCAGCGTCGAAACCACACTGATCCTGCCGTTCATCAAGGATGTCACCATTCCGCTGGGCGTTGGCTTCGTCGTTCTGACCTACTTCGTCATCGTCGGCTCCAGTAACGCGGTCAACCTCACCGATGGCCTCGATGGCTTGGCGATCATGCCGACCGTGATGGTGGGCGGCGCTCTGGGCATCTTCTGCTACCTGTCGGGCAACGTGAAATTTGCAGAATACCTGCTGATCCCCTACGTGCCGGGCTCGGGTGAGCTCATCGTCTTCTGCGGCGCGCTGATCGGTGCCGGCCTGGGCTTCCTGTGGTTCAACACCTACCCGGCACAAGTCTTCATGGGCGACGTCGGTGCGCTGGCGCTGGGCGCCGCGCTGGGCACCATCGCGGTGATCGTCCGGCAGGAAATCGTCCTGTTCATCATGGGCGGCATCTTCGTGGTGGAAACCCTGTCGGTGGTGATCCAGGTCGCCTCCTTCAAGTTGACCGGCAAGCGCGTGTTCCGCATGGCGCCGATTCACCACCACTTTGAACTCAAGGGCTGGCCTGAGCCACGGGTGATCGTCCGTTTCTGGATCATCACCGTGATTCTGGTGCTGGTCGGCCTTGCAACCCTGAAACTGAGGTAGATGAGCGTGTCACTGATCGCTTCCGACCAATTCCGCATCGTTGTCGGCCTCGGCAAGAGCGGCATGTCCCTGGTTCGCTTCCTGGCGAGCCGGGGCATTGCCTTTGCGGTCGCCGACACCCGCGAGCAACCGCCGGAACTGGACACCCTGCGCCGTGATTACCCGCAGGTGGAAGTGCGCTGTGGCGAGCTGGACGTGGATTTCCTTTGCCGCGCCAACGAACTGTACGTAAGCCCGGGCCTGGCCTTGTCCACCCCGGCGCTGCAGCAGGCCGCAGCGCGGGGTGTGGCCCTGTCGGGCGACATTGAGCTGTTCGCCCGCCATGCCAAGGCGCCGATCATCGCCATCAGTGGCTCCAACGCCAAAAGCACGGTGACCACCCTGGTGGGTGAAATGGCCGCCAAGGCGGGCAAGCGTGTGGCCGTGGGCGGCAACCTCGGCACGCCGGCGCTGGACCTGCTCGGCGATGATGTCGAGCTGTATGTGCTGGAGCTGTCCAGCTTCCAACTGGAAACCACTGACCAGCTCAACGCCGAAGTCGCCACCGTGCTGAACATCAGCGAAGACCACATGGACCGCTACAGCGGGCTGCCGGCCTATCACTTGGCCAAGCACCGCATCTTCCGTGGCGCCCATCAGGTGGTGGTAAACCGCCAGGACGCCCTGAGCCGGCCATTGCCGGTGGAAGGCCGGCCGTGCTGGAGCTTCGGCCTGAACGCGCCTGACTTCAAGGCCTTTGGCCTGCGTGAGGTCGATGGCGAGAAGTACCTGGCCTTCGAATTCCAGAACCTGATGCCGGTTCGCGAGCTGAAGATTCGTGGCTCGCACAACCAGAGCAACGCCCTCGCAGCCCTGGCCCTCGGCCATGCCGCCGGGTTGCCGTTCGCGCCGATGCTCGACGCCCTGCGTGAGTTCGGTGGCCTGGCCCATCGTTGCCAGTGGGTTCGCGAGCGCAACGGCGTCAACTGGTACGACGATTCCAAGGCCACCAACGTGGGTGCCGCACTGGCGGCCATCGAAGGCCTGGGCGCGGATATCACCGGCAAGCTGGTACTGATAGCGGGAGGCGACGGCAAAGGTGCCGATTTCGCTGCGCTGCGTGAGCCGGTGGCGCGCTTCTGTCGTGCCGTGGTGCTGCTCGGCCGTGATGCCGAGCGCCTGGCCGAGGCGTTGGGCGACGCTGTGCCGCAGGTTCGGGTCAAGACCCTCGATGAAGCTGTCGAGCAGTGCGCCGCCCTGGCGCAGCCGGGCGATGCGGTGCTGTTGTCGCCGGCCTGCGCCAGCCTCGACATGTTCAAGAACTTCGAAGAACGCGGGCGCCTGTTCGCCCAGGCGGCGGGAGGGCTGGCATGATCTTCGGTATCTTCAAGCCATACCCGTCGCCGCTGATCAGCGGCCGTGGCATCGACCTCGACTTCGCCATGCTTGCCGGTTGTCTGGCACTGTTGGGCCTGGGCCTGGTGATGATCACCTCGGCGTCCTCGGAAGTGGCTGCGGTGCAGTCGGGCAACCCGCTTTACCACATGTTCCGCCACCTGGTGTATGTGTTCATCGGCCTGGTCGCCTGCGGTGCCACCATGCTGGTGCCGATCGCCACCTGGCAGCGCATGGGCTTCATGATGCTGCTCGGCGCCTTCGGTTTGCTGGTGCTGGTGCTGGTGCCCGGTATCGGCCGGGAAGTGAACGGTTCCATGCGTTGGATCGGCTTCAGCTTCTTCAACGTGCAGCCTTCGGAAATTGCCAAGGTCTTCGTGGTCATCTACCTGGCCGGCTATCTGGTGCGTCGGCAGACCGAGGTGCGCGAGAGCTGGATGGGCTTCTTCAAGCCGTTCATCGTGCTGCTGCCAATGGCCGGTCTGCTGCTAATGGAGCCAGACTTCGGTGCCACCGTGGTAATGATGGGCGCTGCGGCGGCCATGCTGTTCCTCGGTGGGGTGGGGTTGTTCCGCTTCAGCCTGATGGTGGTGCTGGCGGTGGTCGCGGTGTTTGTGCTGGTGCAGGCCCAGCCGTATCGGATGGCGCGATTGATCACCTTTACCGACCCGTGGTCCGACCAGTTCGGTTCGGGCTACCAGCTGACCCAGGCACTGATTGCCTTTGGCCGCGGCGAGTGGCTGGGCGTTGGCCTGGGCAACAGCGTGCAGAAGCAGTTCTACCTGCCTGAGGCGCACACCGACTTCGTGTTCTCGGTGCTGGCCGAAGAGCTCGGTGTGGTCGGCTCGCTGGTCACCATTGCCCTGTTCGTCTTCGTCACCGTGCGCGCGCTGTACATCGGCCTGTGGGCCGAGAAGGCCAAGCAGTTCTTTGCCGCCTACATGGCGTTCGGCCTGGCCTTCCTGTGGATCGGCCAGTTCCTGATCAACATCGGGGTGAACGTCGGCCTGCTGCCGACCAAGGGCCTGACCTTGCCGTTCCTCAGTTACGGGGGCAGCTCGCTGGTGATCTGCTGTGCCTGTGTGGGGTTGCTGCTGCGGATCGAGTGGGAGAGTCGCACGCACCTGGGCAGTGAGGAACACGAATTCAACGAAAGCGATTTTGCCGAGGAGACCAGTCATGGCCGCTGACGGCAAAAACGTACTGATCATGGCAGGCGGCACCGGGGGCCACGTGTTCCCGGCCCTGGCCTGCGCCCGTGAGTTCCAGGCGCGTGGTTACAGCGTGCACTGGCTGGGCACGCCGCGTGGCATCGAGAACGAATTGGTGCCACAGGCCGGCTTGCCGCTGCACCTGATCCAGGTCAGTGGCCTGCGCGGCAAGGGCAAGCTGTCGTTGCTCAAGGCGCCATTCACCCTGATCAAGGCGGTGGTGCAGGCGCGGCGCATCATTCGCCAGCTCAAGCCGGTGTGCGTGGTGGGCTTTGGTGGCTACCTCACAGGCCCAGGCGGCGTGGCCGCGCGGCTGTGTGGCGTGCCGCTGGTGATCCACGAGCAGAACGCCCGCGCCGGTACCGCCAATCGCCTGCTGGTGCCGCTGTCGGCGCGAGTCTGCGAAGCTTTCCCAGGCACGTTCGAGGCCAATGACAAGTTGCGTACCACCGGCAATCCGGTGCGCGCAGAGTTGTTCATGGATGCACAACGTGCGCCCTTGGCCGAGCGCCGTGCACGCCTGTTGGTCATGGGTGGCAGCCTCGGTGCGGAACCATTGAACAAATTGTTGCCTAAGGCCCTGTCCGAGGTGCCTGCGAACCTGCGGCCCGAGGTGTTCCACCAGGCCGGCAAGCATCATGCGCCGATCACCGCCGAGCGTTATCACGAGGCGGGTGTCGAGGCTCAGGTAGAGCCGTTCATCAAGGACATGGCCCATGCCTATGGCTGGGCCGACCTGGTGGTGTGCCGAGCCGGTGCCCTGACCGTCAGCGAACTCGCGGCGGCAGGCCTGCCTTCGATGCTGGTGCCTTTGCCCTATGCAATCGATGACCACCAGACCCACAACGCCCAATATCTGGCTCGGGAAGGCGCCGCCTTCCTCATGCCGCAAGCGACAACTGGCGCAGCGCAGCTCGCTGAACGCCTGAACGAGGTGCTGATGCAACCCGAGAAACTCAACACCATGGCTGGCACCGCACGGCGCCTGGCCAAACCTGCCGCAACCAGCACCTTGGTCGATATCTGCCTGGAGGTGGCCCATGGTTGAGAGCCAGAAAGCCATTCCCCAGCCGAAGATGGGCCGTATCCGTCGTATTCACTTCGTCGGTATCGGCGGCGTCGGTATGTGCGGCATCGCCGAAGTGCTGCTGAACCTGGGCTATGAAGTCTCCGGCTCCGACCTCAAGGCGTCGCCGGTAACCGAGCGCCTGGAGTCGTTTGGCGCCGAGATCTTCGTCGGCCACCGCGCCGAAAACGCCGCCACCGCCGATGTGCTGGTGGTGTCCAGCGCGATCAATCCGGCCAACCCGGAAGTCGCCACCGCCCTGGAGCGGCGTATTCCGGTAGTGCCGCGTGCCGAGATGCTTGCCGAGCTGATGCGCTACCGCCACGGCGTGGCGGTGGCCGGTACCCACGGCAAGACCACCACCACCAGCCTGCTGGCCTCGGTGTTCGCCGCGGGCGGTCTGGACCCGACGTTCGTCATCGGTGGCCGCCTGACCGCCGCCGGCACCAATGCCCAGCTGGGCACCAGCCGCTACCTGATCGCCGAAGCGGACGAGAGCGACGCCAGCTTCCTGCACCTGCAGCCGATGGTCGCCGTGGTCACCAACATCGACGCCGACCACATGGCGACCTACGAAGGCGACTTCAACAAGCTGAAGAAAACCTTCGTCGAGTTCCTGCACAACCTGCCGTTCTACGGCTTGGCGGTGATGTGCCTGGACGACCCGGTGGTGCGCGAGATCCTGCCGCAGGTCAAACGCCCGACGGTGACCTACGGCTTCAGCGAAGAGGCTGACATCCGCGCCATCAACGTGCGCCAGCAGGGCATGCAGACGCATTTCACCGTGTTACGCCGCGACTGCGAGCCGCTGGAGGTGTCGGTGAACATGCCCGGCAACCACAACGTGCTCAACGCCCTGGCAACCATTGCCATCGCCACTGACGAAGGTATCAGCGACGAGGCCATCGTCCAGGGGCTGTCCGGCTTCCAGGGCGTCGGCCGACGCTTCCAGGTGTACGGCGAGCTGCCGGTGGACGGCGGCAGCGTAATGCTGGTCGATGACTACGGCCACCACCCGACCGAAGTCGCTGCGGTGATCAAGGCCGTGCGTGGCGGCTGGCCAAGCCGTCGCCTGGTGATTGTCTACCAGCCGCACCGTTATAGCCGCACCCGCGACCTGTACGACGATTTCGTACAAGTGCTGGGCGACGCCAACGTGCTGCTGTTGATGGAGGTCTACCCGGCCGGCGAAGAGCCGATCCCCGGGGCGGACAGCCGCCAGCTGTGCCACAGCATTCGTCAGCGCGGCAAGCTGGACCCGATCTACATCGAGCGTGGCGCCGAGCTTGCGCCGTTGGTCCAGCCGTTGCTGCGCGCCGGCGACATCCTGCTTTGCCAGGGTGCCGGTGATGTCGGTGGCCTGGCCCCGCAATTGATGAAAAGCCCGCTGTTCGCTGGCGCCAAGCAGGAGAAGTCGAAATGACCAGCGCCTACGAAAAGCTGCACTCTACCCTGGACGTCAAGGCGTTTGGCCGCGTTGCTGTGCTGTACGGTGGCAAGAGCGCCGAGCGTGAGGTGTCGCTCAAGTCCGGCGCTGCGGTGATCGATGCGCTGACCACTGCCGGTGTCGATGTGGTCGCCATCGATGTGGGCGACGACCTGCTCGACCGCCTGCAAAGCGAGAAGATCGACCGCGCGTTCATCATCCTTCACGGCCGTGGTGGTGAAGACGGCAGCATGCAAGGCCTGCTCGAGTGCCTGGGCATCCCTTACACCGGCAGTGGCATCCTCGCTTCGGCCCTGGCCATGGACAAGTTGCGCACCAAGCAGGTGTGGCAGAGCCTGGGCATTCCGACCCCGCGTCACGCGGTTTTGGCCAGCGAAAACGATTGTGTGGTGGCCAGTACGGAACTGGGCTTCCCGCTTATCGTCAAACCTGCCCATGAAGGCTCTAGCATCGGCATGGCCAAGGTGAACAGCGAGCAGGAATTGATCGCCGCCTGGAAGGATGCCGGCCAATACGATTCCCAGGTTCTGGTCGAGCAGTGGATCCACGGCCCGGAGTTCACCATCGCGGTGCTGCGTGGCCAGGTGCTGCCGCCAATCGCCCTGGGTACGCCGCACGTGTTCTACGACTACGACGCCAAGTACATCGCCAACGACACCCAGTACCGCATTCCGTGCGGCCTGGACAGCGTCAAGGAACAGGAACTGATCGACCTGACCGCGCGCGCCTGCGATGCCATCGGCATCGAGGGCTGGGGGCGGTTGGATGTGATGCAGGACGAGCAGGGCCGGTTCTGGCTGCTCGAAGTCAACACCGCACCGGGCATGACTGATCATAGCCTGGTGCCCATGGCGGCCCGCGCGGCCGGCCTGGACTTCCAGCAACTGGTGCTGGCAATCCTGGCTGCCAGCGTTGAGACGCGAGGTTAACAGCCATGCAAGGCGCGATGTTACGTCATCAGCAACCCGCCACCGGCCGCAACAAGCCGGTGCCGCGCGGTGCCAGCCGAATGGTGGCCAAAGAGCCCATGTCGGCGCGCCTGCCCAAGGCCAACTTCAGTGGACTCAAGCGCCTGCTCTGGCCGGTGCTTCTGGTCGCGGCAGGCTTCGGTGCCTATGAAGGCGCCATTCGCCTGATGCCTTACGCTGACCGGCCAATCACCCGGATCGCCGTGCAGGGCGACCTCAGCTACATCAGCCAACAGGCGGTGCAGCAGCGAATCGCCCCGTTCATGGCGGCGAGCTTCTTCAGCGTCGACCTGCCAGCGATGCGAGCGGAGCTTGAGCAGATGCCGTGGATCGCGCATGCCGAGGTCCGCCGCGTGTGGCCGGACGAGGTGGTGATCCGCCTGGAAGAACAGCTGCCAGTGGCACGCTGGGGTGACGAAGCCTTGCTCAATAACCAGGGCCAGGCCTTTACCCCGCGCGAGCTGGCCAACTATGAGCACCTGCCGCAGCTATTCGGGCCGCAGCGTGCCCAGCAACAAGTCATGCAGCAGTATCAGGTATTGAGCCAGATGCTGCGCCCCATGGGCTTTTCCATCGCTCGCCTGGAGCTGCGCGAGCGAGGCAGTTGGTTCCTGACCACCGGTGCGGGCAGCACCGGGCCAGGCATCGAACTGCTACTGGGGCGCGACCATCTGGTGGAGAAGATGCGCCGTTTCATTGCCATTTACGACAAGACACTCAAAGACCAGATCACCACTATCGCCCGCATTGATCTGCGTTATTCCAACGGACTTGCCGTTGGTTGGCGGGAACCGATTGCACCGACGACGGCCCAACCCGCCGTTGCGAAGAATTAGAGAGAGGCAGGACCATGGCAAACGCGCATAGCGGCAAAATGATCGTCGGGCTGGACATTGGCACCTCCAAGGTGGTGGCGCTGGTGGGTGAAGTGGGCGAAGACGGCACACTGGAGATCGTCGGGATCGGTACCCATCCGTCCCGCGGCCTGAAAAAAGGCGTGGTGGTGAACATCGAATCGACCGTGCAGTCGATCCAGCGCGCGGTGGAAGAAGCGCAGCTGATGGCCGGCTGCCGTATCCACTCGGCGTTCGTCGGCGTGGCTGGCAACCACATCCGCAGCCTGAACTCCCACGGCATCGTCGCCATCCGCGACCGTGAGGTCAGCCTTGCCGACCTCGAACGCGTGCTCGACGCCGCCCAGGCCGTGGCCATTCCGGCTGACCAGCGCGTGCTGCACACCCTGCCGCAGGACTACGTGATCGACAACCAGGAAGGCGTGCGCGAGCCACTGGGCATGTCCGGTGTGCGCCTGGAAGCCAAGGTTCACGTGGTCACCTGCGCGGTCAACGCTGCGCAGAACATCGAGAAGTGCGTACGCCGCTGCGGCCTGGAAATCGACGACATCATCCTCGAGCAACTGGCTTCGGCCTACTCGGTGCTGACCGACGATGAAAAAGAGCTCGGCGTGTGCCTGGTGGACATCGGTGGCGGTACCACTGACATCGCGATCTTCACCGAAGGTGCGATTCGTCACACCGCGGTCATCCCGATTGCCGGCGACCAGGTCACCAACGACATCGCCATGGCCCTGCGTACACCGACCCAATACGCCGAAGAAATCAAGATCCGCTACGCCTGCGCCCTGGCCAAGCTGGCGGGCGCCGGCGAAACCATCAAGGT
Organism: Pseudomonas sp. E1MeOHC2; assembly: GCF_058745025.1. NCBI lineage: Bacteria > Pseudomonadati > Pseudomonadota > Gammaproteobacteria > Pseudomonadales > Pseudomonadaceae > Pseudomonas > Pseudomonas sp. E1MeOHC2. The sequence continues at coordinate 1,370,807 of NZ_CP196675.1, read as the reverse complement.
GCCAAGTGTGGGCGATCGCCCGCCGCGTGAGCTGTCGCGCCAGGCCCTGGCCGAAGTGGTGGAGCCGCGTTACGACGAGCTCTTCACCCTGATCCAGGCCGAACTGCGCCGCAGTGGTTACGAGGACCTGGTGCCGGCCGGCATCGTGCTGACCGGCGGTACCGCGAAGATGGAAGGCGCCGTAGAACTGGCCGAGGAAATCTTCCACATGCCGGTACGCCTGGGCGTACCGCACAGCGTTCGGGGGCTGAGCGACGTGGTGCGCAACCCGATCTATTCCACCGGCGTGGGCCTGCTCACCTACGGCCTGCTGAAGCAGTCCGAGGACATGGTCCTGACCGGTAACAGCAACAGCAGCAACAACAGCTATGGCGATGAACCGAAGGCCCCAGTGCTTGAGCGCTTCAAGCGGTGGGTCCAGGGCAATTTCTAAGTTTCAAAGCAGTAGTGGTAGGCGCGACAACTAGAGAACTGTAAGGAGAGGGAAAATGTTCGAGCTCGTAGACAACGTCCCGCAAAGTCCGGTCATCAAGGTGATCGGCGTTGGCGGTGGTGGCGGCAATGCCGTCAATCACATGGTCAAGAGCAGCATCGAAGGCGTGGAATTCATCTGCGCCAACACTGATGCTCAAGCGCTGAAAAGCATTGGCGCGCGCACCATCCTGCAATTGGGCACTGGCGTGACCAAAGGCCTGGGTGCAGGTGCTAATCCGGAAGTCGGCCGTCAGGCCGCGCTGGAAGACCGTGAGCGCATCGCCGAGGTGCTGCAGGGCACCAACATGGTGTTCATCACCACCGGCATGGGTGGCGGTACCGGTACTGGTGCGGCCCCGATCATCGCCGAAGTGGCGAAGGAAATGGGCATTCTCACCGTTGCCGTGGTGACCCGTCCGTTCCCGTTCGAAGGCCGCAAACGTATGCAGATCGCCGATGAAGGCATCCGCATGCTGGCCGAGAGCGTCGACTCGCTGATCACCATCCCCAACGAGAAGCTGCTGACCATCCTGGGCAAGGATGCTAGCCTACTGTCCGCCTTTGCCAAGGCTGACGACGTGCTGGCCGGTGCCGTGCGCGGTATCTCCGATATCATCAAGCGTCCTGGCATGATCAACGTCGACTTCGCCGACGTGCGCACCGTGATGGGCGAGATGGGCATGGCCATGATGGGCACTGGCTGCGCCAGCGGTCCGAACCGTGCGCGTGAAGCGACCGAGGCGGCGATCCGCAACCCGTTGCTCGAAGACGTCAACCTGCAGGGCGCCCGCGGCATCCTGGTGAACATCACCGCAGGTCCTGACCTGTCGCTGGGTGAGTACTCCGATGTGGGTAGCATCATCGAAGCCTTTGCCTCCGACCACGCGATGGTCAAGGTCGGCACCGTGATCGATCCGGACATGCGCGATGAGCTGCACGTGACCGTGGTCGCCACTGGCCTGGGCGCACGCATCGAGAAGCCGGTCAAAGTGGTGGACAACACCCTGCAGACTGCTCAGCAGGCATACGAAGCGTCCAACCCTGCGCCGGTTCGCCAAGAGCAGCCAGCGGTCAACTACCGTGACCTGGAGCGCCCGACTGTCATGCGCAACCAGGCTCATGCAGGTGCCGCAGCAGCCGCTAAACTCAACCCTCAGGACGATCTGGACTACCTCGATATCCCGGCTTTCCTGCGTCGCCAGGCTGATTAATGGAATTTATCAGGGGTATAAAGGTGATTGGTATTCAGCAAAGGTCGGGTCTGTTATCATCCCCAGCCTTTGTTGATACCTGTTCGCAATTTGCGCTGAAGCGGCCAATGCCATGATTAAACAACGCACCCTGAAGAATACCATCCGTGCCACAGGTGTCGGTCTGCACTCCGGGGAGAAGGTATACCTGACCCTCAAGCCTGCACCTGTTGACACCGGCATCGTCTTCCGCCGCGCCGATCTCGACCCTGTGGTCGAAATCGCAGCGCGTGCGGCCAACGTCGGCGAGACAACCATGTCGACGACGCTGGTCAACGGTGACGTCAAGGTCGATACGGTCGAGCACCTGCTCTCCGCTATGGCGGGCCTGGGCATCGATAACGCCTACGTCGAGCTCTCCGCCTCGGAAGTGCCGATCATGGATGGCAGCGCCGGACCCTTTGTATTCCTGATTCAGTCTGCCGGCCTGGAAGAGCAGGACGCAGCCAAGAAGTTCATCCGTATTCTGCGTGAGGTAACTGTGGAAGAGGGCGACAAGCGCGCTACCTTCCTGCCTTTCGAGGGGTTCAAGGTGAGCTTCGAGATCGACTTCGATCACCCGGTCGTCAGCGGCCGGACCCAGAGCGCCAGTGTGGATTTCTCCAGCACGTCGTTCGTGAAAGAAGTAAGCCGTGCCCGCACCTTCGGTTTCATGCGGGACATCGAGTACCTGCGCAAGCATAACCTTGCGTTGGGCGGCAGTGTAGAAAACGCCATCGTGGTGGATGAAGATAAGGTGCTGAACGAAGACGGCCTTCGCTATGAAGACGAATTCGTCAAGCACAAGATCCTCGACGCCATCGGTGACCTCTACCTGCTGGGCAACAGCCTGATCGGCGAGTTCAAGGGCTACAAGTCCGGCCATTCGCTGAACAACCAGCTGTTGCGCAAGCTCATTGCTGAAACCGATGCCTGGGAAGTGGTCACTTTCGAAGATGCCAGCACGGCACCGATCTCGTACATGCGCCCTGTTGCGGCCGTGTAAGTTCGAACACTCTCTAGTTCATTAAGGCCACCTTCGGGTGGCCTTTTTTATTTCAGCTTTTACCCCGGGCATGGCTGGCGAGCCGTTCCAGGGCAGCGCGCAATTTGGGGTCGGCAATCCCTTCGGCGGTATCGCGAAGGCTTTCGGCGGCATTGCTCGACAGCTCGGCGGCATGCCCGCCACGCTTGGCCGGCACCAGGGGTGGTTGCACCTTGTAGAGGATGCGCCGCAGGTTGCCGAATGCTTCCATGGCCTGTAACTCCCGCATCAGGCGTTTTTGCTGATAGCGCAAACGGGTGGCCCAATGACCGTCGGTAACCACCAGCAACAATATGCCATCACGCCACGATGCCACGTGGCAGTGCTCGCGGGCAGCCGGCTGCAGCTGGCTTTCCAGCAGGCGCTGCAGGTGCTCCAGGCGTTCGGCCTGGTTCAGCAGCAGGCGCAGCGGGCGCACCTGGCGCAGCAGTGCGGACGGTTGCTGAGCGGGGGAGGGTTTGTAGGCCATGGGGGTACGCAGGAGGTTACAAGAGCGGCAGTTTAACACCTCTGTTGCCTGTACCGGCCTCTTCGCGGGCAAGCCCGCTCCCACGGGGTTGCTGCTGTCTTGAGGCGAGCGTAATGCCGGTGGGAGCGGGCTTGCCCGCGAAGAGGCGGGTACAGACAACACAAGATAAGACTCATTCTCGATACGTTTCATCTTCCTGAGCCTTGAACTCAGCGAAAATGACCCTATCTAAGAAATGCCCCTGCCAAAACGCTGTATCAGCATCGTGGAAATCAGCCACTTTCCTCACCATCGTTTCCGGGTAGAATGCTCGTTCGCATGCGGCCTAAGGGCTGCACGGGCGACTCATGGGGCCGCCCTCCATCCCTACGTGTGGAAGATCCTGCCGATATGTTTGCGCCTTTGTTAAAGAAACTTTTTGGAAGCAAGAATGAGCGTGAAGTCAAACGCATGCTCAAGACGGTGACTATCGTCAATGCCTTCGAAGAGAAGATGGTGGCCCTCTCCGATGAGCAACTGCGGGGCAAGACCGCAGAGTTCAAGGAGCGCCTGGCCAAAGGCGAGACACTGGACCAACTGCTGCCTGAAGCCTTCGCCGTGGCCCGTGAGGCCGGCAAGCGCGTGATGGGTATGCGCCACTTCGACGTGCAGCTGATCGGCGGCATGACCCTGCACGAGGGCATGATCGCAGAAATGCGCACCGGTGAAGGCAAGACCTTGGTCGGTACCCTGGCCGTCTACCTCAACGCATTGTCCGGCAAAGGCGTGCACGTGGTGACCGTCAACGACTACCTGGCCCGCCGTGACGCCAACTGGATGCGCCCGTTGTACGAGTTCCTCGGTCTGTCCGTGGGCATCGTCTCGGCCTTCCAACCGCCGGAAGAAAAGCGCGCTGCCTACGCCTCCGACATCACCTACGGCACCAACAACGAATTCGGTTTCGACTACCTGCGCGACAACATGGCGTTCAGCCAGGAAGAGAAGTTCCAGCGTGAACTCAACTTCTCGGTAATCGACGAAGTCGACTCGATCCTCATCGACGAAGCCCGTACTCCGCTGATCATCTCCGGCCAGGCCGAGGACAGCTCCAAGCTGTACATCGAGATCAACCGCCTGATCCCGCGCCTGACCCAGCACATCGAAGAAGTCGAAGGCCAGGTCACCCAGGAAGGCCACTTCACCATCGACGAGAAGAGCCGCCAGGTCGAGCTCAACGAAGCCGGTCACCAATTCATCGAAGAGATGCTCACCCAGGCCGGCCTGCTGGCCGAGGGCGAGAGCCTCTACTCGGCGCATAACCTGGGCCTGCTGACCCACGTCTACGCTGGCCTGCGCGCGCACAAGCTGTTCCACCGCAACGTCGAGTACATCGTCCAGGACGGCCAGGTCCTGCTGATCGACGAGCACACCGGCCGTACCATGCCCGGTCGTCGCCTGTCCGAAGGCCTGCACCAGGCCATCGAAGCGAAAGAAAACCTGAACATTCAGGCCGAAAGCCAGACCCTGGCCTCGACCACCTTCCAGAACTACTTCCGTCTCTACACCAAGCTGTCCGGCATGACCGGTACCGCCGACACCGAAGCGTTCGAGTTCCAGTCGATCTACGGCCTCAACGTGATGGTGATTCCGCCGAACAAACCGTTGGCGCGTAAGGACTTCAACGACCTGGTGTACCTGACCGCCGACGAGAAATACGCCGCGATCATCGCCGACATCAAGGAAAGCATGACCCAAGGTCGCCCGGTGCTGGTGGGTACTGCCACCATCGAAACGTCCGAGCACATGTCGAACCTGCTGCTGAAGGAAGGCATCGAGCACAAGGTACTGAACGCCAAGTACCACGAGAAAGAAGCCGAGATCATCGCCCAGGCGGGCGCTCCGGGTGCATTGACCATTGCCACCAACATGGCTGGCCGGGGTACCGACATCCTGCTGGGTGGTAACTGGGAAGCCGAAGTGGCCGCTCTCGACAGCCCGACCGCCGAACAGATCGCCCAGATCAAGGCCGACTGGCAGAAGCGTCACCAGCAGGTAATCGAGTCGGGTGGCCTGCACGTGATTGCCTCCGAGCGTCACGAATCGCGCCGTATCGACAACCAGCTGCGCGGTCGTTCCGGCCGTCAGGGTGACCCGGGTTCCAGCCGCTTCTACCTGTCGCTCGAAGACAGCCTGATGCGCATCTTCGCCTCTGATCGGGTGAAGAACTTCATGAAGGCGCTGGGCATGCAGTCTGGCGAGGCGATCGAGCATCGCATGGTCACCAACGCCATCGAGAAAGCCCAGCGCAAGGTCGAAGGCCGCAACTTCGACATCCGCAAGCAGTTGCTCGAATACGACGACGTGGCCAACGAGCAGCGCAAGGTGATCTACCACATGCGCAACAGCCTGCTGGCGGCCGAGAACATCGGCGATACCATTGCCGAGTTCCGCCAGGAAGTGCTCGATGCCACCATCAGCCAGCACATCCCGCCGCAGTCGCTGCCCGAGCAGTGGGACGTGGCCGGCCTGGAGGCTTCGCTGTCCAGCGACTTCGCCATGAAGCTGCCGATCCAGCAGTGGCTCGACGAGGACGACCACCTCTACGAGGAAACCCTGCGCGCGAAGCTGATCAAGGAAATCACCGACGCCTACAACGAGAAGGAAGACCAGGCCGGCATCGACGCCCTGCGTACCTTCGAGAAGCAGATTCTGCTGCGAGTACTGGACGACCTGTGGAAAGACCACCTGTCGACCATGGACCACCTGCGCCACGGCATTCACCTGCGCGGCTATGCGCAGAAGAACCCGAAGCAGGAGTACAAGCGCGAGTCGTTCACGCTGTTCCAGGAACTGCTCGAATCGATCAAACGCGACACCATCCGCGTGCTGTCGCACGTCCAGGTGCGCCGCGAAGACCCGATCGAAGAGGAAGCCCGTCTGCGCCGCGAAGCCGAGGAGCTGGCCAGCCGCATGCAGTTCCAGCATGCCGCCGCTCCAGGCCTTGAAAGCGAGCAACTGAGCGAGGAGGGCGCCGACGTGGCCGTGGCCGCAGCACCGGTGCGCAACGACCAGAAGCTGGGCCGCAACGAGCCATGCCCGTGCGGTTCGGGCAAGAAGTACAAGCATTGCCACGGGCAGATCGATTGATCTGATCCACTCGCAGTAACGTGACATCACCGGGGCCGCTGTGCGGCCCATTCGCGGCACAAGGCCGCTCCCACAGGGATCGCGCCTGAATCAGAAGGTTGCGAGGCCCTTGTGGGAGCGGCCTTGTGCCGCGAATGGGGCGCGAAGCGGCCCCGCTCTTCCATCATCATTTCACCGTTTTTCTAGGAGCGCTCTAATGGCTGTTGGTCTTGGTCCTTTGCCCACCCTGCACCCGGTTCCGGGTTTTGAACTCGGTATCGCTTCTGCCGGCATCAAGCGCCCTGGGCGCAAGGATGTGGTGGTCATGCGCTGTGCCGAAGGCTCCAGCGTCGCTGGCGTATTCACCCTCAACGCCTTCTGCGCGGCCCCGGTGATCCTCTCCAAACAGCGTGTTCAGGGCACTGTGCGTTATTTGCTGACCAACACCGGCAACGCCAACGCCGGTACCGGCGCACCCGGCCTGGCCGCTGCCGAACGCACCTGCGCCAAGCTCGCCGAGCTGACCGGCGTACCGGCTGAGTCGGTGCTGCCGTTCTCCACCGGCGTGATCGGCGAGCCGCTGCCGGTCGAGAAGATCGAAGGCGCTCTGCAGGCCGCCCTGGACGACCTGTCGGAAAACAACTGGGCTGAAGCCGCCACTGGCATCATGACCACCGACACCCTGCCCAAGGGTGCCAGCCGTCAGTTCCAGCACGATGGCGTGACCGTGACCGTTACCGGCATCAGCAAAGGCGCTGGCATGATCCGCCCGAACATGGCCACCATGCTCGGTTACATTGCCACTGACGCCAAGGTTGCCCCGGCGGTGCTCAAGGACCTGATGCTCGACGGCGCCAACAAGTCGTTCAACCGCATCACCATCGACGGCGACACCTCGACCAACGATTGCTGCATGCTGATCGCTACCGGCAAGGCCAACCTGCCGGAAGTCACCGAAGCCAGCGGTGCGCTGTTCGAAGCCCTGAAAAAGGCTGTGTTCGAAGTGTGCATGGACGTGGCGCAGGCCATTGTCCGCGACGGCGAAGGTGCCACCAAGTTCGTCACGGTGCAGGTCAACGGTGGTGGTAACCACCAGGAATGCCTGGACGTCGGTTACGCCGTGGCCCACTCGCCGCTGATCAAGACTGCCCTGTTCGCTTCCGACCCTAACTGGGGCCGCATCCTGGCCGCCGTTGGCCGTGCTGGCGTGCCGGAGCTGGATGTCAGCCTGATCGACGTGTACCTGGACAGCGTCTGCATCGCCAGCCAAGGCGGCCGCAGCCCGAGCTATACCGAGGCGCAAGGCTCTGCAGTCATGGCCCAGGAAGAGATCACCATCCGCATCGAGCTGGGCCGCGGTGCATGCAGCGAAACCATCTGGACCACCGACCTGTCCCACGAATACGTGAAGATCAACGCCGAATACCGCACGTGATTCAATTGGGGCCGCTTTGCGGCCCTTCGCGACACAAGGCCGCTCCTACACCGGTCTGCACTGTACCTGTAGGAGCGGCCTTGCGTCGGGAAGGGCTGCGAAGCAGCCTCAAACCCCCGACAAATGGAGCCGAACCATGAGCTACCACCTGATCATCGGCGACAAGCTGTATTCCTCCTGGTCGCTACGCGGCGCCCTGGCCATCGAGCTGGCCGGCGTCCCCTATGAACAAACCCTGATCAAACTCAACCAGCCTGACACCCGTCAGCGTCTGCTCGCCTACTCGGCTACTGGCAAGGTGCCGCTGCTCAAGACAGAGCATGGCGTGATCGCCGACTCCCTGGCCATCGCCGAATACCTCAACGAGCGCCATCCCGAAGCCCAGTTGTGGCCTGCCGACGTGGCTGCCCGTGCCCAGGCCCGTTCGGCCTGCGCGCAGATGCACAGTGGGTTCTTCGCCTTGCGCGGGGCGATGCCGTTCGACCTGTCCCGTGACCAGGCCCTGGAGACGGTACCGCTGGACGTGCAGGTCGACATCGACCGTATCGTCGCGCTGTGGTCCGAATGCCGTCTGGTTGCCAAGGACAGTGGCCCCTTCCTGTTCGGCAAGCCGACCCTGGCCGATGCTTACTTCGCCCCAGTGGCCGTGCGCCTGCGCACCTACCGTGTGGCAGTGCCGGCAGAGGCGGCCGCGTACATCGAGACTATTTACCAGTGGCCGGCTTTCAAGGCCTGGCAGCAGGCTGGCCTGGCGGAGCGCGAAGGGTGAAACGCATTCATGTAGCGGCCGCGGTGATCCGCAGCGCCGAAGGCCGCATTCTGATTGCGCGGCGGGCAGATACCCAGCACCAGGGCGGCCTTTGGGAGTTTCCGGGGGGCAAGGTGGAAGCGGGCGAGAGCGTCGAAGCGGCGCTGGCCCGTGAGCTTCGCGAGGAACTGGGCATCGACGTGACCCGTTCACGGGCGTTGATCAAGGTCAGCCACGATTACCCCGACAAACAAGTGCTGTTGGACGTTCGCGTCGTCGAAGCGTTCACCGGCGAGCCCCATGGCGCCGAGGGCCAGCCTCTGGCCTGGGTGACACCGCGCGAGCTGACGCAGTACGACTTCCCCGAGGCCAACAAGCCAATCGTGGCCGCCGCACGCCTGCCGGACCACTACCTGATCACCCCGGACGGCCTGGAAGTGCCCCAGATGCTCAAGGGCATCCAAAAGGCAGTGGCAAACGGTACCCGTCTGATCCAGCTGCGTGCGCCGGACATGTACGACCCGAAGTACCGCGATGTGGCGGTGGATGCGGTCGGTTTGTGCGGTGGCAAGGCGCAGTTGATGCTCAAAGGGCCTCTGGAGTGGCTGGGCGATTTCCCCTCGGCAGGTTGGCACCTGACGGCCGCGCAATTGCGCAAGTATGCGGCCAAGGGGCGGCCATTCCCTGAGCACCGCTGGTTGGCGGCGTCTTGCCACAGCGCAGAAGAGCTGGCATTGGCTGAGCAGATGGGGGTCGATTTCGTCACCCTGTCGCCGGTGCAGGCGACCCAGACGCATCCTGAGGCGGTGCCTCTGGGGTGGGACGAGGCCCAGCGCTTGGTTGCGGGCTTCAGCCGGCCGGTGTTCTTGCTGGGTGGGGTAGGGCCGGATGATCGTGAGCGGGCCTGGGAAGTTGGGGCGCAGGGTGTGGCGGGGATTCGGGCGTTCTGGCCTGAGGCCTGAGCCGCTTGTGAGAGGGGCCGCTACGCAGCCCATTCGCGGGCAAGCCCGCTCCCACAGGAAGCTCACAGTATTCGAACCCTGTGGAGTACCTGTGGGAGCGGCCCGCGAATGGGCTGCGTAGCAGCCCCGGCACTCTCAGCCTTCAGGCTTCGGCGCTGGCTGCCACAACACCTCGGCAACCCCCTGCCGCCGCCCAATGATCCGTGCCGCCACGAACAGCAGGTCCGATAGCCGGTTGATATACGCCAACCCCACCCCCTCCAGCGGCTCCACTGCATTCAGCTGCTGACACCGTCGCTCCGCACTGCGCGCCAGGCAACGGCACACATGCGCCTGCGCCACCAACGCCGAACCACTGGGCAGGATGAAATTCTTCAACGGCCCCAGCTCCTCGTTCCACAGGTCGATTGCCGCTTCCAGGCGCTCCACTTCGGCCAGGTTCAATGCCTGGTAACTGGGCATTGCCAGTTCGCCGCCGAGGTCGAACAAGCGGTGCTGACAGGGGGCCAACACATCGTTTACCTCAACCAGCCCCTGTTCGGTCAGCCCCGCCAACAGCAGGCCCAGTTGACTGTTGAGGCTATCCACCTCGCCAATGGCTTCGATGCGCGGGTGGTCCTTGGGCACCCGGCGTCCGTCGCCAAGGCCGGTTTCGCCTTTGTCGCCAGTGCGGGTGTAGATCTTCGACAGGCGGTAGCCCATGTCATGCCTCCGTGGTGTTCGGTGCCGTCGCTGCCGGCTGGCCGAGGGGCAGGCGCAGGGTGAAGCAGGTGCCCTGGCCGGGCGTGGACTGCACCTCCATCTGCCCCTTGTGGTTGTTGGTGATGATGAAATACGAGACCGAAAGGCCAAGGCCGGTGCCCTGGCCAATCTCCTTGGTGGTGAAGAACGGCTCGAAGGTGCGCTTGCGCACGGCTTCGGGCATGCCCACGCCGTTGTCCTCGACCTGGATTTCGGCCCAAGGCGGGTTGAGGCGCGTGCGCAGGATAATGCGCCCAGGCTCGCTGGATTGCGGGCGCTGGTGGATCGCCTGGGCGGCATTTTTCAGCAGGTTGAGCAGCACCTGCTCCAGTTCGTTGGCGGTGCACGGCACCGGCCCGAGGTGCGGGTCGAACTGGCGCACGATCGCCTGGCCCTTGAAGTCGAAGCCGATGGCCAGGTCGAAATCGTTGCTGGCGATTTCCACGGCCTGGTCGATCAGCGCCGGCAAGTCGCAAGGTGCCAGCTGGCGATTGCTGCGGCGGCTGAAACTGAGCATGTGGGTGACGATTTTCGCAGCGCGTGCACCGGCCTGCTGAATCCCGTCGAGCAGCTGTGGCACTTCGCGGCTGGCCAGGTAACGGTTGACGGTGGGCAGGTCGATGCCAAGCTCCTCGGCCTGCTCCTGGTTGCGTGGCAACTCCGGGGACAGGCGCCGACGGATATTCTGCACATTGTGCAAAATGGCCCCCAGCGGGTTGTTGATCTCGTGGGCCATGCCCGCGGCCAGGCCACCTACCGAGAGCATCTTTTCCGATTGCACCATCATCTCTTCCAGGGACAGGCGCTGGGTGATGTCATCGATGCGGATCACCACGCCGCGACCGCCCCCGCCCATCAGTGGATAGAAGGTCAGGGCATAGTGGCGCAGGTCATCGTCCTTGGGCCAGGTGACCCGCTCGATCTTCGCCACCCGGTGTTTCTCCACGGTTTCCTTGAGCTGTGGCAAAAATGGCTTGAGCGGCTCGAAGGCGATGAAGATCGGCTGGTTCAGCGCCTCGTCCAGCGGCGTCCCGGAGAGCATGGTGGCTTCGTGGTTCCACTGGGTGACATAGAGCTGCTCGTCGAGGGCGATCAGCGCCGAGGGCATGGAGTCGATGATGCTGTTGAGGTAATTCTGGAAGCCCGTGAGTTTTTTCTCGATCTTGCTGCGCACCTGGACTTCCAGCTCCAGCTTGCGGTTGGTATGGCGGGTTTCTTCGGCCAGGCCCTGGGCCTGGTCATAGGCCGTCTGGAATTCATCGCGGGTGCGCTTGAGTTGCTGCTCGCGGGCTTCGATGCGCGAGAGCATGGTGTTGAACGCCTCGGCCAGGCTGCCGATCTCGTCGTCGTTGCCGCGCCGGGCACGCAGGGCGTAGCTCTCTTCGCGGGTGACCTGGCGGCTGAGCTCTTCGAGCTGGTTGATCGGTTGGGTGATCAAGCGCTTGATTTGCCGGGCGACGACAATCCACAGCAGGATGCTGAACACCAGAATGCCCAGGCTGGCGCTGAGCGTGCCGGTGTAGAAGGCTGTCGGCAGCTCGCTGCTGGACACCAGCAGCAGGTGCGCTGGCGGGTTGGCATCGCGCGGTATGCGTATCAGCTGCGTGCTGCGAAACTCCATCAGGCGCCAGCCGTCGATGTTGCGAAAGCGCTTGGGCAGTGCCAACGGCTCGCCGTGCTGAAGTTGTGCAAGTATGCGGCCGTCCCCACCGTAGACGGCGGCGGCGCGCAGTGGCGTGTAGCTGTCCAGTTCCTTGAGCAGGGCGTTGGCGGTTTCCGGGGTGTCGCCTGCACGGGCCGACAGCTGCGGGTTGGCTATCAGCCGGCCGATGGTCTGCAGGGCCTGGGGCGCCATGCTTTCCTGGGTGATCCAGTAGGCGGCGCTGATGAAGGTCAGGTTGGCCACCAGCAAGATGGTCACCAGCAGCACCAGCAGGGCCGCCAGCAGCTTTTGCCCGACCGGCAGGTTTTCCAGGCGTTGGCGCAGGGTCATGGGCAAGGCAATGTCCGTATCCGGTTGAAAGGGCCAGCGTCAGGCACTGGGCAAGCCACGTGCCTGCAGGTTATCGACCAGGCGCCGGTGCAGGCGTTCCAGTTCCGGCAACGGCAGGCCATGACGCTCGCCGACGCGGCACACATGGCCGAGCAGGTAATGGACCTCGGTGCGCCTGCCAGCGCGCACATCCTGGTACATGGAAGAGTAGTTGGCGGCGGTGGCGAGGATCACCCGTTGTACTTCTTCGTCCAGATCTTCGGCAGCCTGGGGTTGGCCACAGCGACGCAGCAGTTCGCCCAGTTCGTCGCACAGGGCGGTCACTTCAGCCAGGTGCTCGAGCAGGCCGCCATTGCGACAGTCGTGCAGCACGGTCAGCGGGTTGATCGCGCAATTGAGCGCCAGTTTGCGCCACAGGCGGGTGAGTATATCCACGGTCCATTCGGCCGGGATGCCGGCATCGTGCAGGTCATCGAACCACGCCGGGATCCCGGGCTTGAGTGGGTCACCCAGCCAATTGAAGCCGTGACCGGCAAAGCGCACCTGCCAGTCATCCTCGCGAAAAGCCCCTTCGGTGCTGGAGGCGAAGATGCAACGGGCATGGGGCACCTGGTCGGCGACTTCGTCCTGGCTGCCAAGTCCATTTTGCAGCAGCACCAGCTCTGCGCCCTCGGCCAACCGCGGCGCCAGGCGCTTGATGGCCGGCGCGGCGTCATAGGCCTTGCAGGCTACCAGCAGGCGGTGGATCGGGCCGTGGGCGTCGGCTGTTTCGGCAGGGATCGCGTAGTGCCTGGACGTGTCCTGTTCGACCAGCGTCAGGCCGCCCACCCGTTGATAGGCCTGCAGCCGCTGCTCGTCGCGCAGGATCAAACGTACCGCCTTGCCAGCGCGCGCCAGGCGGCAAGCCCAGAGGCTGCCCAGGCTACCCGCGCCGAGAATATGCCAGGTGCTGCTCATATGCGTTTCGCAACCCGTTATAATGAGCCCGCATTTTAACCGTCTAACTCAGCGTGCTCCATCTTCAGGCCGAGCGCGCTTTTATTTTTGGAGAATACCCATGCCTTCGTTCGACGTGGTATCGGAACTGGACAAGCACGAAGTGCAGAACGCTGTAGACAACGCCGTCAAGGAACTCGATCGCCGTTATGACCTCAAGGGCAAGGGCAGCTTCGAGTTCAAGGACAAGGATCAGACCGTGCTGCTGACCGCCGAGGCCGAGTTCCAGCTTGAAGCGATGCTCGAGATCCTGCGCGGTGCCCTGGTCAAGCGCAAGATCGACGTCAAATGCCTGGAAGCCAAGGATGCCTACGCTTCTGGCAAAGAAATGAAACAGGAAGCCAAGTTCCGCGAAGGCATCGACAAAGAGCTGGCCAAGAAGATCGTTGCTCACATCAAGGATGCCAAGCTCAAGGTTCAGGCTGCCATCCAGGGTGAACAGGTACGTGTCACCGGCAAGAAGCGCGATGACCTGCAAGAGGCGATCGCCGCCCTGCGCGCCAAGGAATTCGACATGCCGCTGCAGTTCAACAACTTCCGCGATTGATCCGGGCGTTGTCAGGAACCTCGATGGCGCAATGATGTCCATGGGGGCCATGGCCGCGCAAATGCTGCGGCCAGTTTTACCGTGTACATGCCGTTCGGCATCAGGAGATGAACATGGATTTGAACGCTGAAGTCGATCAGCTGGTCCGCCAATCGCAGACCTGGGTCCCTTTGATCATGGAATACGGCAGCCGTGTGTGCCTGGCGTTGCTGACCCTGGCCATCGGCTGGTGGATCATCAACAAGGTCAGCGCACGCCTGGGCAAGCTGGTCGGCCTGCGTAATGCCGACCTGGCGTTGCAGGGGTTCATCAGCACCCTGGCCAATATCATCCTGAAGATCCTGCTGCTCGTCAGCGTGGCGTCGATGATCGGCATCGAGACCACCTCCTTCGTTGCCGCTATCGGTGCTGCTGGCCTGGCCATTGGCCTGGCGTTGCAGGGCAGCCTGGCGAACTTCGCCGGTGGCGTGCTGATTTTGATGTTCCGCCCGTTCCGCATAGGCGACTGGATTGAAGCGCAGGGTGTCAGCGGCACCGTGGACAGCATCCAGATTTTCCATACCGTGCTGCGCACCGGTGACAACAAGACGGTGATCATGCCCAACGGCAGCCTGTCCAACGGCATCATCACCAACACCAACCGTCAGCCGACCCGTAAGGTGGTGTTCGACGTGGGTGTGGATTACGAAGCCGACCTGCAGAAGGCGCGTAATGTGCTGCTGGAGCTTGCGCAGGACCCGCGCGTGCTGGCAGACCCGGCACCGCAGGCGGTGATTTCGACGCTGGGCGACAGCTCGATTACCGTGTCGCTGCGCATCTGGACCAAGACGTCCGACTATTGGGATGTCATGTTCATGCTCAATGAGCATGCCCGTGACCGGCTCAAGGCAGAGGGCATCGATATTCCGTTCCCGCAGCGGGTGATTCGCGTGGTGCAGGAAACGGCTACCCAATAACACCGCATTGTAACTGGGGCCGCTGTGCGCCCCTTTGCGGGCAAGCCCGCTTCCACAGGGATAACACCGTACTTGTGGGGGCGGGCTTGCCCGCGAAGGGGCGCGCAGCGGCCCCAGCTTTTTCCGGCCCCATTACACTTGTTCACAGCCAAGCCCTGATATTTCTGGCATATAGCCTGACCCCACCTGCCTTTACCCGAAACCTGCCATGAAACCACTGCTGTACATCACCCCCCTTCGAGCGCTGCTGTTCGGCCTCACCCTGGCCCTGTTCGAGCTGCTCACCTACCTGGCCAGCGACGCCGTCATGCCGGCCATGCCCGTGGTAGTAGGCGACCTGAACGCCAGCCCCGAATACATCCCCCACGCCCTGAACCTGTACCTGCTCGGTGGCGTGGTCCTGCAGTGGCTGATCGGCCCACTGGCCGATCGCTATGGCCGCCGCCCCCTGCTGTTGGGCGGTTGTGTGTTCTTCGGCGTGGCGTGCCTGGCGACCTTCTGGGTCAACGACATCGGCATGTTCAACCTGCTGCGCCTGTTGCAGGGCATCGGCCTGGGCTTTGTGGTCACGGTCAGCTACCCGGCCCTGAACGAGGCCTTCAGCGAAGCCGACGCGGTGCGCATGATGGCCCTGTTGGCCAACATTGCCCTGCTGTCGCCGCTGCTTGGCCCACTGGTGGGTACCTTGCTGCTGCAATGGCTGGACTGGCGCTGGCTGTTCGTGGCGTTCGCCATCGGCGCGGTGCTGGCCTGGGTGCTGTTGTACCGGTTGATGCCAGAAACCCTGGGCGTGGAGCGGCGCGACGGTTCGAAGCTGCCGTTTACGCCGATCCACTTGCTGCCACTGTTGTCCGGCTACGGTCAATTGCTGGCCAACCGACGCTTTGTCGCCGGTAGCGCGGCCCTTGGCCTGGTCGGTCTGCCCTTGATTGGCTGGATTGGCCTGTCGCCGGTGCTGCTCATCCATGATGAAGGGCTGAGCACGATGGAATATGCGCTGTGGCAGCTGCCGGTGTTTGGTGGGCTGATCCTCGGCAATCTGATCATCAACCGCATTGCCGACCGTTACCCGCTGCCGGCGCTGGTACGTGGCGCACTCTGGCCCTACCTGGCCGGCCTGTCGCTGATGGTGCTGGCGACCTGGTTCTGGCCGAGCGTGACCAGCGTGGTTGCCGGCATGTCGCTGTATGCCTTGGGGCTGGGCGTTGCCAACGCCGTGCTGTACCGCATGACGCTGTTCTCCAGCGAGCAAAGCAAGGGGTTAGTCTCGGCCATGCTGGGGATGATCACCATTGCCTTGCTGGGCCTGGGAGGGGCGCTGCTAGCGATGATCGGGGCGGGGGCCAGTTTGTTGCACTTCGCTTTGGCAGCCAGTGTGGCGGGTGCGCTGGCGCTGTGGCCGCTGTGGTTTGTGGTAGGCGGCCGGTCTGGCGAAGGGGCTGTGGCTCAGTAGCTTTCATTGGCCCTGTCGCCGGCATGCCGGCGACAGGGCCAATACAGGCACCGTAATACCCTCAGGGCCGCTCGGCCGCTGGGTTCTCTTCGGGCACCGGCTTGCCGCGCCCGGCTTCCTGACGCCACTGCAGGGCGATCAGGATCAGCGTCGGCACACCCAGCAGGGCAGTGATCAGGAAGAAGTCGTGGTAACCGAACTTCTCCACCATGACCCCCGAGTAACCCCCGATCAGCCGTGGCAGCAGCAACATGATCGAGCTGAGCAGTGCGTACTGGGTGGCAGAGAACTTCAGGTTGGTCAGGCTCGACAGGTAGGCGACGAACGCTGAGGTGGCCATGCCGGAGCTGAAGTTGTCCAGCGAGATGGTGACCACCAGCATGTCCAGGTTCGGGCCCATGTCGGCCAGCATCAGGAACAGGATGTTGGTGGCCGCCGATGCCGCGCCGCCGATGAACAGGATCGGCATGATGCCGAAGCGCACGATCAGCAGGCCACCGGCCCCGGCGCCGACCAAGGTCATGATCAGGCCGAAGATCTTGCTGACGCTGGCGATCTGGTCCTTGGTGAAGCCCATGTCGATATAGAACACGTTGGCCATCACCCCCATGACCGTGTCCGACATACGATAGGTGGCGATCAGCCCGAGCAGCAGCAGGGCTTGCCAGCGGTAGCGGGCAATGAAGTCGTTGACCGGGGTCAGCACCGGCGCAAGGCCGCGGCGGCCCATGGTCGACAGGCAGGCCCAGGTCAGCAGCACGTACAGAATCAGGCGCAGGAAGGCGCGGTCTTCCAGCAGCAGGTCGAGTGGCGTCGCGTCGCCGAAGATCACGCTGGCCCAGTCGGTATTGAACAGCTGGGTGAAGCTGGCAGGTACCGACACCAACAGCACGATCAGCACGAACACCGACGCCAGCTGGTGCACCAGGCCATAGCGCGCCGCCGACAGCTGGGTACGCAGCGGTACCGAAGGTTCACGCATGACCAGGGTGGTGAAGAGCGCGGGCAGCATCAACAGGGCAAACATGATGTACGTGCCGGCCCAGGCCTTGTGCAGGTAGCTGAAACCGGTGGAGCCGAACCATTCGGCGAAGAACAGCGCGCCTGCAGTGGCAAGCAGCGCCGCCACCCGGTAGCCGGCCATGTAGCTGGCGGCGAGTGCGGCCTGACGCTGGTCGTCGGCAATTTCGAGGCGATAGGCATCGACGGCGATGTCCTGGGTCGCCGAGGCAAATGCCACGAGAACGGCCAAGGCAATCAGCCATGACAGGTGTTGCTGTGGGTCACACAGGCTCATGCCGACCAGGCCGATCACCACCAGCGCCTGCGACAGCAGCAGCCACGAACGGCGGCGGCCCAGGCCGCCAAGCAATGGCAGGCGCCATTGGTCGAGCAACGGCGACCAGACCCATTTGAAGGCATAGGCCAGGCCGATCAGGCTCGCGTAACCAATGGTCTCGCGGGCCACGCCTGCTTCACGCAGCCATACCGAAAGGGTCGAGAACACCAGCATGTAGGGCAGGCCGGCGGCGAAGCCGAGCAGCAGAAGTACCAGGGTTGACGGGCTGGCATAGGCAGCGAGCGCAGCGCGCCAGGTTTTACGGGGCATGGGCCAACATCTGCCTCAAGTTTTCGAAAACAAAGCGCGCACTCTAACCGCTGTGCTCCATCGGGCGCCAGCCATGGCGCGTCATATCCACACGATTATTGGTCACATTAACGCCTTCTGCGCGCAACCGCGCCCGTTGTTCGTCGCCTGACGGGGTGCCCAATGCCAGGCTCAGGCGCCCGCCAGCAGCCAGTACGCGGTGCCAGGGCAGGCGGGTGTCTGCGGGAAGCTGGCCGAGGGTGCGGCCAACCCAGCGTGCCGCGCGGCCAAGGCCGGCCAGCTCGGCGAGCTGGCCGTAGCTGACCACCTTGCCTTCGGGCACTTGCCCGAGCACCGAATACAGCGCCGTTCGTCGGGCTTCTGCGGTTTCCTGGGCGTGCTCGTATGCCTCTGACATCAGTGCCCCCGTGCCTTGTGGATGAAACCGGACCAGCGGAAGGGGTAAATGAGAGTTGAACTCAACGGCATGCGCTCGGTCTTTCCTTGCTCTGGTTGTCGGTATCTGGATAATGCCCGGCTTTTTTCGTCGAATCGAACCCATAGTCCGCTTATGTATTCTAGATCGTTGTTGTGCCTGCTAGCTGCTTCCCTGTGCGCCGCGCCCGCGTTTGCCGACACCGTGTGGATGAAAAACGGTGACCGCCTCAGTGGCAAGATCAAAGTCTTCGACGGCGGCAAACTGCTGCTGGAGACCCCTTATGGCGGGTCTATCGCGCTGGACTGGAAAGAAGTCCAAACCCTGGAAAGCGACCAGGAAATGCTGGTCAAGCAGGACGCCTACAGCGGCGAGCGGGCCAAGTCGCTGAAGGCCGCCGAAGCCGGCAAGGTCACCCTGGCCAATGGCGAGGCGCCCAAGACCGTCGACCTGGCCAGCATCGAGCAGATCATGAAGCCCAAGCCTGTGGTCGAGGACCTGGTCTGGAAAGGCAACGTCGATGTCGCCCTGGACTACAAGCGTGCCGAGAATGACACCGACGACTACGACGTCAGCTTCAAGACCACCGCCCGTCACGGCCGCTGGCGGCACAACGCCGAGGGCGAATACAACCGCGAGACCAAGGACGACGTCACCACCACCGACAACTGGAGCGCCGAGTACGCGCTGGACCGCTTCATCACCGAGAAATGGTTCTGGCAGGGGCGCATGGAGTACAAGCGCGACCGCATCGAAGACCTGGCACGCCAGCGTACTGTGGGTACCGGCCCGGGCTACCAGTTCTGGGACGACGAACTGGGCGCGTTCTCGCTGGGTTCGCTGGTCAACCGTACCGACTTCGAATACCAGGATGGCGCCAAGGACAACTTCTATTCTGCAGCGGTCAAGTGGGACTACACCCGCTACCTGATCGGCAAGAACGTGCAGTTGTTCACCAATGGCGAACTCGCCAAGCCGCTGGGCAACGTGGCCGACTACTCGCTGGATGCCGAGGTAGGCCTGCGCTACAAAGTCACTGAATGGGCCTCGCTCAACCTCAAGGCGGAGAAGGACATCATCAGCGGCACACGTGACAGTGACCTGGACAAGACCCGCTATACCGCAGGCTTTGGCGTGACCTGGTAACGTAGGCGCAAGGGTGAAGCCACCGGTGGCAGCGGCGGGTGATTATGCTTATCTTGTCACCCATTCAGTCCGCTGCCAGGAGCGCCTTTCGTGAGTACCAAAGCCATCCGCCCCGCCCGGGAACTGCTGCTCAAGGAATACCGCGGCGTGCTCTCGACCCATTCCAAGTCCATGCCCGGTTTCCCGTTTGGCTCGGTCGTGCCGTATTGCCTGGATGCGCAGGGCAACCCGCTGATCCTCATCAGCCGCATCGCCCAACACACCCACAACCTGCAAAAAGACCCCAAGTGCTCGCTGTTGGTCGGTGAACGCGAAGCAGAGGATGTGCAGGCGGTCGGCCGCCTCACGGTGATGGCCGAAGCGCACAAGGTGGTGGATGACGCCGCCATCGAAGCTGCGGCCGAGCGCTACTACCGGTACTTCCCCGACGCTGCCGACTACCACAAAGCCCACGACTTCGACTTCTGGGTGCTGCAGCCGGTGCGCCACCGCTACATCGGCGGCTTTGGCGCCATCCACTGGCTTGACCATGTGACCTTGGCCAACCCGTTCGCGGGCAAGGCCGAGGCCAGCATGATCGAGCACATGAACAGCGATCACGCCAATGCCATCGCCCACTACGTCGAACTGACCGACCTGCCAGGCACTGTGCCTGCGCAAATGGTCGGTATCGACAGCGAAGGCATGCACTTGCGCATTGGTCAGGCGGTGCATTGGCTGCCATTCCCGAGCCCGTGCAATACGCCGACACAAGTACGCGAAGCCCTGGTATTGCTGGCGCGTGCCGACCAGTGGCCGGTTGCTGCTGAAGTCGAGGGTTGAAATTGGGAGCACGCGCATCCATCTGAGGTCTTATTGGAAGGTGCTCTTCCGTCGAGGAATCTTTGATGCGTGCTTTTCTACTGTTGTTTCTGCTTTTTCCTGTGCTGGAGCTGTTTGTCTTCGTCAAGGTCAGTGCGGCCATCGGGTTTTTCCCGGCGCTGCTGCTGATCATCGCTGGCTCCGCTCTGGGTGTGCTGGTAATGCGGGTGGCCGGGCTGGCCACCGCACTGCGTGCCCGTGAAAGCCTGCAGCGCGGCGAACTGCCCGCTGAGGACATGTTCCAGGGGATGATGCTGGCGGTGGGTGGCGGCTTGCTGCTGTTGCCGGGTTTCATCAGCGATGTGCTGGGCCTGATCTGCCTGTTGCCGTTCACCCGTCACCTGGCCGCGCGCAAGATGCGCCAGCGTGCCGAGGAGCAGGCCATGCGCCAGCGGGCGTTTCAGGACGATCCGTTTCAGGCGCAGCCACCTCGTGATGCCGGCCACCGGCCAAATGTGATCGAGGGCGAGTACGAGCGTCGCGACAAGTAACAATCCGGGGCCGCTTTGCGGCCCCGGCTCTGTCTCAGGTTCATCCGCTAATGAAAAAATTTCCGTATCAAGCCTTGTAATTGCATATGGCGGCCTCATGTATGGGTCACCGCAAGGTTTCTGGTGGCGACACCAGACATAACTCAGGTGGTTCGCCCCGCGCGGGCCACCCCCGGCAACGCCGGACCGCATCAACCCGCCGGTGTCGATACCGGCCGATGAAAACCACAATTTGGGAGAGATCGACAATGAAGCTTCGTCCTCTGCATGACCGCGTAGTCATCCGTCGCAGCGAAGAAGAATCGAAAACCGCTGGCGGTATCGTCCTGCCGGGTTCGGCCGCTGAAAAACCAAACCGCGGCGAAGTTGTCGCCGTCGGCACCGGTCGCATCCTGGAAAATGGCGAAGTACGCGCGCTGGCCGTGAAAGTGGGTGACAAAGTGGTTTTCGGCCCTTACTCGGGCAGCAACACCGTGAAAGTCGACGGCGAAGACCTGCTGGTAATGGCCGAGAACGAGATTCTCGCCGTTATCGAAGGCTGATTTCCCCGATTTCCCGTTATTCCAAAGAATTTCAAGGATTAAACGATCATGGCTGCTAAAGACGTAAAATTCGGCGATTCCGCCCGTAAAAAAATGCTGGTTGGCGTCAACGTTCTGGCTGACGCGGTAAAAGCGACCCTCGGCCCGAAAGGCCGCAACGTGGTCCTGGCCAAGAGCTTCGGCGCACCGACCATCACCAAGGACGGCGTTTCCGTTGCCAAAGAAATCGAGCTGAAAGACGCCTTCGAAAACATGGGCGCCCAGCTGGTCAAGGAAGTCGCTTCCAAGGCCAACGATGCAGCCGGTGACGGCACCACCACCGCTACCGTTCTGGCTCAAGCCATCGTCAACGAAGGCCTGAAAGCCGTCGCTGCCGGCATGAACCCAATGGACCTCAAGCGCGGTATCGACAAGGCCACCGCCGCTGTCGTTGCCGAGCTGAAAAACCTGTCCAAGCCATGCTCGGACTCGAAAGCCATTGCCCAGGTTGGCACCATCTCTGCCAACTCCGACACTTCCATCGGTGAAATCATCGCCGAAGCCATGGAAAAAGTCGGTAAAGAAGGCGTGATCACCGTTGAAGAAGGCTCGGGCCTGGAAAACGAACTGTCTGTCGTTGAAGGCATGCAGTTCGACCGTGGTTACCTGTCGCCTTACTTCGTCAACAAGCCGGACACCATGGTTGCCGAGCTGGATGGCCCGCTGCTGCTGCTGGTCGACAAGAAGATCTCCAACATCCGCGAACTGCTGCCAGTACTGGAAGCTGTTGCCAAGTCCGGCCGCCCACTGCTGATCGTTGCAGAAGACGTCGAAGGCGAAGCGCTGGCTACCCTGGTAGTCAACAACATGCGCGGTATCGTCAAGGTTGCTGCGGTCAAGGCACCAGGCTTCGGCGACCGCCGCAAGGCCATGCTGCAGGACATCGCTGTCCTGACCGGCGGCCAGGTCATCTCCGAAGAAATCGGCCTGTCCCTGGAAACCGCTACCCTGGAGCACCTGGGTAACGCCAAGCGCGTCATCCTGTCCAAGGAAAACACCACCATCATCGACGGTGCTGGCGTTGAAGACGACATCCAGGCACGCGTCAAGCAGATCCGTGCCCAGATCGAAGAGACTTCCTCGGACTACGACCGTGAGAAGCTGCAAGAGCGTCTGGCCAAACTGGCTGGCGGTGTTGCCGTGATCAAGGTCGGTGCTGGCACCGAAGTCGAAATGAAAGAGAAAAAAGCCCGCGTTGAAGACGCCCTGCACGCTACCCGTGCAGCCGTTGAAGAAGGCGTGGTGCCTGGCGGTGGTGTTGCCCTGGTGCGTGCTCTGAACGCTATCGTTGACCTCAAAGGCGACAACGAAGACCAGAACGTCGGTATCGCGCTGCTGCGTCGCGCCGTTGAATCGCCGCTGCGTCAGATCACTGCCAACGCCGGCGACGAGCCAAGCGTTGTGGCCGACAAGGTCAAGCAGGGTTCGGGCAACTTCGGTTACAACGCTGCTACCGGTGAGTACGGCGACATGATCGAGATGGGCATCCTGGACCCAGCCAAGGTCACCCGTTCGGCCCTGCAAGCTGCTGCTTCGATTGGCGGTCTGATGATCACCACCGAAGCCATGATTGCTGATGCCCCGAGCGATGCTCCAGCTGGCGGCGGCATGCCAGACATGGGCGGCATGGGTGGCATGGGCGGCATGATGTAAGCCAGCCTTACCCCCTGCACCATCAAAAAGCCCCGGTTCGTGAGAACCGGGGCTTTTTTTGTGCTTCGGTGCCGATCATTGGGGCCGCAAAGCGGCCCCTCGGTCAGGCAACACTGCCCTCAACGGCCGGCGCTCCAACCCGCCCTCGCCGATACAGAACCAGATAATACGATCCCAACCCGATCAACCAGCAGAACACCGCCGTCCACACGTTGTGCGACAAGAAGTGCGCGCCCTGCATCATCCGCCCGACCGACAGCACCGAACCGGCTATCACCGCCACCACCAGCGCCACCCTGGCCAGCCGCGGGCGCCGGTCGCGCAGTGCGAAGAACAAGGCGAACAGGCAGAAACCGGTCGCGGCATGCCCCCCCGGCCAGCACAGGCCAGGCTTGTCGGTGGCAGGGCGTGCCTCCAGAAGTTTGCTGTAGGTTTCCTTGCCACCGAACTGGCTCAGGCTCCAGGGGCACTGCACCTGGGTGACCTTTTTCAGCGGTGTGACGAATGCCGTGGACACACTCAGCGCCAGCACCAGGCAGCCCAGTTCTCGGCGCCAGCCGAACAAGCGCGCCCAGAAGAAGCTCAGGGCAAATGTCAGCAGTGCCAACAGCCCCAACAGGATCACCACCTGCTTGACCCCGTCATGCAGTACGTTCTCCAGCAAGTAGCTGTGACGCCCGATGAATTGCCCGGCGGCCGGGTCGAAGAACAGGTTGGCCACGTCCATGTCGACCGATGTCAGCTCTAACAGGATCAAGGCCACTGCCGTCACCAGCGGGATGCCCAGGTACAGCCAGAGATTGATCGGCCGAGGGCGGGTACGTGCGTGCATGGCGACTCCAGGGGAAAAAAGATCGGGCATTATCGAGTGGCCGCTATCCTGTGTCCGTGAAGGATCAGTGAAAAAACTGTCAACTCCGGCGAATTTCGCCTGGGGGTGGCACAGTGCAGGCATTGGCCTTAAGCTGCGCCTGCCGCGCACCACAGCGAAGCGCCGCACAAGGAGACCCCGATGCGCATTCTATTGGTTGAAGACAACCGCGATATCCTTGCCAACCTGGCCGATTACCTGGGCATGAAAGGCTACACCGTCGATTGCGCCCAGGACGGCCTGTCGGGCTTGCACCTGGCCGCCACCGAGCATTACGACCTGATCGTGCTCGACATCATGTTGCCCGGCATCGATGGCTATACCTTGTGCAAACGCCTGCGCGAAGACGCTCGGCGTGACACTCCGGTGATCATGCTGACCGCTCGCGATCAACTGGACGACCGCCTGCAAGGCTTCCGCTCCGGGGCCGACGATTACCTGCTCAAACCTTTTGCACTGTCAGAGCTGGCCGCCCGTATCGAAGCGGTGCTGCGCCGCGCCCAGGGCGGTGGCCGTCGCACCTTGCAGGTCGCCGACCTGAGCTACGACCTCGATACCCTGGAGGTCACGCGTCAGGGGCGCCTGCTCAAGCTCAACCCGGTCGGCCTCAAGCTGCTTGCCGTGCTGATGCAGAAAAGCCCGCACGTACTGCGTCGCGAGGTACTGGAAGAGGCCCTGTGGGGCGACGACTGCCCTGACAGCGACAGCCTGCGCAGCCATGTGCACCAGCTGCGCCAGGTGATCGACAAACCGTTCGAAAAACCGCTGCTGCATACCGTCCATGGCGTCGGCTATCGCCTCGCCGAGGGCCGCGATGGAGTTTAAGCAAAGCCTTGCCCAGCGCATCATCATCGCCTTTGCGTTGATGAGCGCGCTGGTCGCCGGCGCCTTCGCCTTCGGCATTGTCGCCACCGTGCACCTGGTTGAAGAGCGGCTGATTTCCACGGTGCTGGGCGGCGATCTGCAACGCCTGCTGCGCATGGACAGCGTGAGCGACTGGAGCCATCGGCCGCGCCCTGACCAGCTGTTCTACTTCAGTGGTGGGCGTGACGATTTCGAGTTGCCCAAAGACTTGCGCCATCTCAACAGCGGTTTCCATGAAGTGTTTCGCGACCAGCTGTCGTACCACGCGATGGTCGAGATCGTTGACGGTCGCCGTTACGTGCTGCTGCAGGACCAGAGCGATTTCGAAGAGCGCGAGCGCGTGCTGTTCGCGGTTGTCGTCGTGGGCTTTGTGCTCAGCCTGGTACTGGCCGTCATCCTTGGCTGGCTGGTGGCGCGCAGGGTGATGGCACCGGTGATCCGCCTGGCGCGTCAGGTACGCCATCGCGACCAGTTGCTCGGCCTGGCACCGCCGTTGGCACCCGATTACGCGGCGGACGAAGTGGGCCAGTTGGCGGTAGCCTTCGACGATACCCTGGGCCGCCTGCGCGATGCCTTGACCCGTGAGCGGTTGTTCACCAGCGACGTCAGCCACGAACTGCGCACCCCGTTGATGGTGCTGGCCACCTCGTGCGAGCTGCTGATGGAAAACCAGACCCTGGACCCGCGTGCGCGTAGCCAGGTCGAGCGTGTTGCTCGGGCTACTGAAGAAATGCGCGAGCTGGTCAAGACCTTCCTGATGCTCGCCCGTGCCCAGCGCGACGAGGGTGCGGTGGCCTCGCAGGCGACCTTGCGCGAGGTTGCCGACGAACTCACCGGCGTCTGGCGCGATACCATCGAGCAGAAGGGGCTGACCCTTTATTTCGATGGGCGCGTCAGCGCAAGCCCGGTGCTGTACAACGCCACCTTCCTGCAATCGGTGATGGGCAACCTGCTGCGCAATGCCGCGCACTACACCGACAGCGGTTACATTCGCCTGAGCCTTGAAGCGAATGGGTTCAGTGTTGAGGACAGTGGTGTGGGCATCCCCGAGGAGCAGCGCGAGGCGATGTTCAAACCGTTCGTGCGCGGTGACGAGCGGCGCGGCGAAGGGCTGGGCCTGGGGCTGTCGCTGGTGCAGCGTATCTGTGACGATCAGGGGTGGCGTGTCACCCTGACATCGACCTTGCCGCACGGCTGCCGCTTCCAGGTGGACCTCAGCAAAAGTGTGGAGAAGGCTGACCCTTCGGCGCTTGTCGAGTAATGATTTGTAATACCTATCGAAAGAGCTAACACTTTTTTCACATTGGCATGACCTGATTCCAACGCTTGGTTACCTAAGGTGAGCGCACTGGAGTCAGGAGATGCCCAATGCGTAGCCCCATCAAGCTTGAATTTTCCGAGAAATACGACAAAGACCACGCGCGTGAGTATTTTCTCAAGCATCAGGATGGCCTGGCCCGACGCCTTTCCCATAAACGTGACGAGCAGCTGGCACGTCGCGCCCTGGCCTTGGCCGGTGAGCCCGGCCTGGTGCTGGACCTGCCTTGCGGTGCCGGTCGCTTCTGGCCGCTGCTGGCGGAAAAACCCAATCGCGTGATCATCGGTGCTGACAACTCCGAGGCGATGATCGAGACAGCCTGTGCCGCGCAACCGCCAGAGGTGGTTGCACGGGTACGTCCCTTGCAGACGTCTGCGTTCGACATCGATTTGCCGGACAATTCGGTAGACAGCATTTTCTGCATGCGATTGTTTCACCACATTGGCGAAGCCGCCCACAGAAAGACTATTCTTTCGGAATTTCAACGAGTTAGCCGTGATAGTGTGATCCTGTCGCTGTGGGTGGATGGCAACTTCAAAGCCTGGCGACGGAAAAAGCTCGAGCAGCGCCGTAGCGCCAAGTCTGAACAGGACAATTACCAGAACCGTTTCGTGTTACCAGCAGACACGGTCGAAGAAGAATTCAAGGCAGCCGGTTTCAGAATTCAGGAACGCTTGGACTTCCTGCCGTTCTATGCCATGTGGCGAGTCTATGTATTGCGCAAGGGGTAGTGTTTGATGGCTGTAGCCCAGAATGGGGAGTCGCGGTTCGATTTTTACTGGCGCCAGCAGGGTGAATGGGTTGAGGAACCCAACCAGCGGCGTGGCGGCGAGAGTGGCGTGCAGCGCCTCAATGACGCCAGCGGCAAGCTGTTGTATGCCAAGCGCCAGGTCGGGCACATCTACCGCAGCCTGCTCCACCCCTTTGGCCGGCCGACCGTATTGCGTGAACTCGATGCGCTCAACAGCTTCGAGCAATTGGGTGTGCGTGTACCGCGCATCGTCTTTTGTGGTGCCGAGCGCGATGCCGACCATCAATGGCGGGCGCTGCTGGTCAGCGAAGCGCTGGATGGCTTTGTCGAACTCGACACCTGGCATGCCGAAGGTGCCCGCGAGCGTTATCCACAGGTGGTGCATGAGCGCATGCTCAAGGACCTGGCCGATAACCTGGCGCGCATGCACTTGGGGCATTGGCAGCACGGTTGCCTGTATGGCAAGCATGTCTTCATCAAGGTCATCGGCGAGGGCGAACAGGCCCGGGTCGAAGTCGCCCTGCTGGATCTGGAGAAGTGCCGGCGGCGCATCAGCTGCCAGCGAGCGGCAGGTAACGACCTGCGTCAGTTGCGCCGCCACTCGTCGTTCAATGACGCGGAGTGGCAGACATTGCTCTACTTTTACCAGATGGCGTTTGGCAGCGTTGTCAAAGGGTTAGGGCAATGAAACTAGAAATCGCTCGAGCTTTGTTCCTGGTGGCCGGGTTGGCCGTGACCACCGTGGCGGTGGCTGCCTGGGAAGAGCCGAAGCCGATGGTGTTCAGCAAGGCTGAGTTGGCGGACCAGTGCGCATTGCCACGGGTGGCAAAGCAGCAAGAACAGGCCAAGCCGGATCAGGACCTGTTGCTGTTCCTGTTCGGCATGCGTCAGGGGTTGCGGCCGTTCGGCTGAGCCCTGATTGAGTGGAAAAGCCAGAGGCCCTGCATGGCGGGGCCTCTGGCTTTTTTGTATGGCTGGTTCAGGCAGTCGACGTTTCCCTGGCCACCGTCTTGTGCGCCAGCAAGGTGTAGATGCAAGGCAGTACGAACAAGGTAAACAGCGTCCCGATCGACATCCCGGTCGCAATCACCGTACCGATATCGAACCGGCTCACGGCGCCTGCGCCGGTCGCCAGGATCAACGGCACCATGCCAAACACCATCGCCGCCGTGGTCATCAGCACCGGCCGCAGGCGAATGGCGGCTGCTTGCTCGATCGCCTCACGCACATTCAGGCCTTTCTCTTCGCGCAACTGGTTGGCGAACTCGACGATCAGAATGCCGTGCTTGCTGATCAGCCCGATCAGTGTCACCAGCCCCACCTGGGTATAGATGTTCATGCTGGAGATACCCAGAAACAGCGGCAACAGCGCACCGCAGATCGACAGCGGCACCGTCACCAGAATCACCAGTGGGTCGCGGAAGCTCTCGAATTGCGCTGCCAGCACCAGGAAGATGATCGCCAGCGCCAGGCCGAAGGTCACCCACAGCGCGCTGCCTTCCTGGACGTACTGGCGTGCCACGCCGGCATAATCGAAGGCGAAGCCTTCCGGGGCCTCTTCACGGGCGATGTCCTGCACGGTCTGCAAGGCCTCGCCAAGGCTGACCATGGGCACGCCCTGGATGATCGCCGCGTTCAACTGCTGGAACTGGTTGAGCTGGCGCGGACGGGCGCGGTCGCTGAGGGTGATCAGGGTGGACAGCGGCAACAGTTGGCCCTGGTCGTTCTTCACGTAGTAGTTGTTGAGCCAGCCGGGGTTGTCGCGGTAAGGCCGCTCGACCTGGGCAATCACCTTGTAGCTGCGGCCCTCCAGGGTGAAACGGTTGATTTCCCCCTCGCCCAGCAAGGTCGCCAGGGTGCCGCCCAGGGCGTCCATCGAGACCCCCATCTGCGCCGCTTTGGCCCGGTCGATATCGACCACCACCTCAGGTTTGTCGAAAGCCAGGTCGATGTCGAGGAAGGCGAACTTGCCCGATTCCTGGGCGCGTGCCTTGATACGTTGGGCCACGTCCAGCAACGCCGGATAATCCCCTGCGGTATTGATCACGAACTGGAACGGCAGGCCCTCGCCGGTGCCGGGCAACGACGGCAGGTTGAAACCGAAGATCTGCAGGCCGCCGATTTCTTCGAGCTTGGCCTGCACCAGCGGGAGCAGTTCCATCTGCGTACGCTCGCGTGCGTTCCAGGGCTTGAGCAAGAAGCCGCCGATGCCGCTCTGCACACCGTTGAAACCGTTGATCTGAAACGACGAGTAGTACTCGGGGAAGGTTTTGAACAGGGGTGTGAACTGGTCGGTGTAGGCATTGAGGTAGTCGAGGTTGGCTGTTTGCGGCGAGCTGCTCATCATGAAGATCACCCCTTGGTCCTCGTTGGGCGCCAGCTCGTTCTGGGTGAACTTGAGCAGCACCGGGATCAGGCACAGGATGATCACCGCGAACACCAGCACCACTGGCCGGCTTTCCAGGGTGGCGTGTAGCAGGCGCTGGTAGCGCACCTTGAGGCCCTCGAACAGCACGTCGAGGCGATGGGCAAGGCCTGTGGGGTTCTGTTCCTGGCGCAGCAGCAGCGCGCACATCATCGGTGAAAGGGTCAGGGCGACGATGCCAGAGATGATCACCGCACCGGCCAGGGTCAGCGCGAACTCCTTGAACAGCGCACCTGTGAGCCCGGTAAGGAAGCCGATAGGGGCGTACACGGCAGCGAGGGTGATGGTCATCGACACCACCGGCATGGCGATTTCCCGGGCACCTTCCAGCGCCGCATCGAAAGGCGTCTTGCCTTCCTCCATGTGCCGGTGGATGTTCTCCACCACGACAATGGCGTCGTCCACCACCAGGCCGATGGCCAGCACCATCGCCAGCAGGGTCAGCAAGTTCAGCGAGTAGCCCATCATCTGCATGAAGAACAGCACGCCGATCATCGACAACGGGATGGTCACCACCGGAATCAGTACCGAGCGCAAGGCGCCGAGGAACAGGAACACCACCACGATGACAATCAGCACCGCTTCGCCGAGGGTCTTGATTACCTCGTCGATGGAGGCCTGGATAAACAGCGTGGCGTCGTAGGCAATCGACACCTTCAGTGCCGAGGGCAGCTGGCTCTCAAGCTCCGGCATGATGCGCCGGACTTCCTTGATCACCTCCAGCGGGTTGGCGGCCGGTGTGGCCTTGATGCCGATGTAGACGGAGGGAATGCCGTCGAACGAACTGACCGTGTCGTAGTTTTCAGCGCCCATCTCCACCCGTGCCACATCGCCCAACAGCACCCGGCTGTCGCCGCTGGTCTTGACCGGCAGGGCGGCGAACGCCTCGGCGGACTTGAGCTCGGTGCTGGCGTTGATGCTGGTGACCACGTACTCGCCCTTCACCTCACCGGCGGCAGAGAGGAAGTTGTAGCGGCGCACGGCGTTGGTCACGTCAGTTGCCGAGAGGCCGTAGCCGGCCAGTTTCACCGGGTCGATCCAGATGCGCATGGCAAACACCTGGTTGCCGAGAATCTCCGCTTCGGCCATGCCCGGCAGGGTGGCAAGCTTGGGCTGGATGACCCGTGACAGGTAGTCGGTGATTTGCGGGTTGCTCATCTCCTTGCTGTAGAAGCTGATGTACATCAGCGCCGAGGCATCGGCCGCCTCCTTGCTTAGCACCGGGTCTTCGGAATCTTGCGGCAGCTTGTTGCGCACCTCGTTGGCCTTGGCCAGCAATTCGGTGAACAAACGGTCGCTGTCGGCGCCGATGCGCGCATAGATGGAGATGATCGAGAAGTTCTGGCGGCTCACCGAGGTCATGTAGTCGATGCCTTCGGCGCTTGCCAGGCTCTGCTGCAACGGCTGGGTGATGTAACCCTGGATGGTTTCGGCGTTGGCGCCAGGGTACGCGGTGGTCACCGTGATCAGGGCGTTTTCCATCTGCGGGTACTGGCGGATCTGCAGTTTGCTCCAGGCCTGAAAGCCCAGCAGCAGAATCAGCAGGCTGACGACGGTGGCCAGGACCGGGCGACGGATGAACGGGTCGGTGAACGCCATGCCTGCCTCCTGTCAGTCGTTGTGCGGGGTGTTTTGATCAGGTGTGCCTTGATCAGGCGTGAGCGCCTTGTCCTGGCCGATGCGGATCGCCGCGCCGGGGGTGAGCTTGAGTTGGCCGGCGGTGACCACTTGCTCGCCAGCCTTCAGGCCCTTGCTGACCACCACCACGCCGTCGCGGCGCTCGCCGGTCTGCACGGTGCGCTGTTCGGCGATGAGCTGCGGTTGGCCGTCGTCGGTTTTTTCCGGGTTGCCATCCTTGTCCTTTTTGGCGGTGGCGACATACACCGAGTTGCCATAGAGGGTGTAGGTAATGGCGCTTTCCGGGACCACCACGCGCGGCTGTGGAGCGGGCAAGAGGATCAGCAGGTTGGCGAACATGCCCGGCAGCAGCTTGCCGTCAGGGTTGGCCAGGGTGGCGCGGGCCAGCAGGTTGCGGGTGCTTTCCTCGACCTTGGGGTTGATGGCGCTGAGGCTGGCGGGGAAGGTCTGGCCAGAGTAGGCGGCGACCTGGACCAGCACCTGCTGGCCCAGGCTCAGGTGGGGCAGGGCCTGTTCGGGCACATTGAAATCGACGTAGAGGCTGGACAGGTCTTGCAGGGTGGCGATCACCGTGCCGGCTGCCAGGTAATCGCCGACATCGACCTGGCGAATACCGATGGTGCCACTGAAGGGGGCACTGATGCTTTTCTTGGTCTTCGAGGCCTTGAGCTGATCGACTACTGCCTGATTGCGCCGGTATTGGGCGGTGAGGCGATCGTACTCGCCGCGGGAAATGGCCGAGTCGCCGACCAGCTGGCTGCCACGGCCGAAATCGACCTTGGCCAGGCCCAGGTCGGCCTGGGCGGTGCCGAGCAGGGCGGTTTCCTGGTCGTCGTTGAGTTGCAGCAGCAGTTGCCCGGCCTTGACCTTCTGCCCGGAGTCGAAGTGCAGACTTTTGACGATGCCTTCGACTTCAAGGCTCAGCTCGACACCTTGCAGGGCCTTGAGGCTGCCGACGGCGGGCAGGCGCGCTTGCCACTGGCGTTCTTCGGCCAGTGCCGCCGACACGGTGATGGGCGGCTTGGGGGCAGCGAACACCTGGATCTGCTGGTAGATCGAGAAGGCCTTGTAGCCTCCCAGTGCCAACACGATCAGCAGAACGACGGCCAACATGATGAGCATGCGGCGGCGCAGCATAGGTCCGGTTCCTTGGATGCGTGGTTGTTATTCGTTTTGACACGACAACGGGCGATCCTGCCCACGTGTGGATGGGGGAAGTATTGACTGTTTTTTGTAAGTGGGTGAAAGGAATTGAACCGCTAATTATACGCGGTCCCTGTAGGAGCGGCCTTTCGCGACGCAAGGCCGCTCCTACAAGGCCGGTGATAATCAGGCCAGGTGCAGGTGGTTGTCCCAGAACCCGGAGGGCAGGTCCATCGGCTGGCCGATCAGCTCGGCCTTGCGGCAGTCATAAAAGCGGCAACGCCCCTGGCCAGAAGTTACGACAAAGCCATCCTTCACCGCACCTACGCCTGCGCAGTCGGGCATCGGCGCATCCAGCTTCACCGCGCCACTGTCCAGGTCCCAGACGAACAACCGGTTGGCCCGTGGCGCGGTCAGCGCCACCAGCCGCAGGTCGCTGTGAATGGCAACGCTGGCGGTGTACTGGGCCATGGCCTGCAACTGCCGCTCTGGCACCGGGAAGGCCTTGAACGGCTCGCCTGGGCGCTTGATGGCCAGCAGCTCGGCGGTTTCGTCGGCGTCGCCCATGAACTGCTGGCAGGCGGCGATGGTGCCGTCGTCGCCGATGGCCAGGTGACGCACGCTGTTCATCTGCTGGGCGAGGGTTTCCTTGCTCAGCAAGGTGCCGTCGCGCTGCATCAGCACCAGGCTCGGTTGCATGGCGTCGAGGTTCATCTCCACGCGGCTTTCGGCCTCGGTGCGAATGCCACCGTTGGCCACCACCAGGGTTTCCCCATCCGGCAGCCAGGCCACTTCGTGCGGGCCGATACCGTGGGTCGAAAGCTCGCCGCTGTGCACCAGGCGCTCGCCTTCGAAACGGTAGACACCGAGCACGCCACGCCCAGGTTCGGTGGTGTCGTTCTCGGTGGCGTACAGCCACTCGCCGCCCTTGTGGATGACCGCATGGCCATAGAAGTGGCGGTTGGGCTGCGAGACCACGGTTTGCAGCAGCCGCCCGTCGCGCAGGTCGACCAGGTAGCTTTCGGTACCTGGGCGGCGGGCGACGAACAGGGCGATCGGCAGCTCGGGGTGGTTGATGATGGCATGGCAACGCTGGGCAACCTGGGTGCTGAACACCTGGGTGCCGTCCAGGCGGAACCCGACGGCGTAATGCTTGCCATCGCCGTCGTCACGCGCCGAGAGCAGCAGAGGTTCGCTGCCTTTGTTGCGGAACAGGCTCCAGCCGCCCAGGGTGAGGGCGCTGAGCAGTACGCTACCGAGTTTGAGGGCCTGGCGTCGCAGCATGATCAGTCACCGTCGTTGGCATTGAAGCCCAGCTGGATGTTCAACGCTTTGGCCAGCTCGCCTTCGTGCAGGCGATGGACGACGTTGAGGCTGTCGTAGATCTGGTTGAGGGTCTGCTTGCCAGCGTCGTCGGCCAGCAGTTCGCCCAGGGTCTTCTGGTTGTCGGCGAGCAGTTTGACAGCGCTGGCGTAGGCGTCGTCGATCTTGTCCGCCAAGGCCTTCTGGTCGCTGCCCAGCAGGCCACGCAGGCCCTGGTTGTCGACCCCGACCCAGACCGCTTGGGCAGCCTTGAGGCTGGCCTCCAGGCTCTTGAGCGACGAGTGGCTGCGCCAGGCTTCGGCCTGCAGCGGCTGGGCGATGCCCTTGCTCTGGCGGCCCATGGGTGCACCGAGTTTCTTCTTCAGGGTATCGAGCGCGGTGACTTGAGCGCGCAGCAGGTCGGCGATGGCCTCGTGGGAATCGGCGTAGCGCTGGTTGGGGAACTTGGTCATCTGCGAGAGCATGCCGTCGGTGCTGTTCCAGCCCTTGAGGATCTCCTCGGCCAGGGCCTTCTGGTGCTCGGCGATGGCCACCAGCAGTGGGCAGTAGCGGGCTTTCTGCTCAGCCGTGGCAACGTCCGGCTTGCTGTCGAAGAGGATGTACTCGTAAGCCGACAGGCCGCGCACCACGACGCTGGCCTTGCCCAGGGCAGCGGCGTCGACGGGCTTGTCGCCGTTGACCAGTTGCTCGACCTGGCGGCCGACCAGGTTCTTCTTGTCAGGCCAGAACTGTACCTGCCAGGCACGGTTGCCTTCGGCCAGCGGGCCGACCAGCAACGGTTGCAGCTCGGCCCAGGCTTTCTGCGCCATGAGGAAGTCGGCGCGGGCGGTGTCCAGGCTGGCCTTGCCTTCGCAATAGGCCAGGGCGCTGACGGCCAGTTGGCGGTCGGCTTCGACCCAGCGGCTGTAGGTCGGCAGGATCACCTGCTTGGCGATGGCGGCGGAGGTCACGGCTTGCGGGTCCTGCGGCGAGCAGGCGCCGAGGGCGAGTGCGGCGAGGCTGGTGAACAACAGTTTGGGTCGGAACATGCCCGGCTCCTTGCGCGTTTAAAGTGAGTTCAGGAAAGCCAGCAACGCGGCGCGCTGCTCGGCATTGAAGGTGAGCACGAAATCGCGCGCCGCTTGGGCTTCGCCACCGTGCCAGAGCACAGCTTCGAGCAGGTTGCGGGCGCGGCCGTCGTGCAGGAACTGGCTGTGGCCACTGACCGTTTCGCTCAGGCCGATACCCCACAGCGGCGGGGTGCGCCAGTCCTGGCCATTGGCCGCAAATTCGGTGCGCTCATCGGCCAGGCCCGGCCCCATGTCATGCAACAGCAGGTCGCTGTAGGGGCGGATTACCTGGCCGGCCAGCTCGGGTTCGGCCGCGGTTGTGGCGGTGGTGAACTGCGGGGTATGACAGCCCTGGCAGCCGGCCTGGAAGAACAGGTTCTTGCCTGCCAGCACCTGGGGTGAACCCACCTCGCGGCGGGCAGGCACGCCCAGGTTGCGGGTGTAGAAGGTCACCAGGCGCAGAATGTTGTCGCTGACTTCCTTTTCGCCCCCGTTGCCATCGCCATTGGGCGCGGCCAGGCAGTCGACTTGCGCTGCGGTGCAGTCATCCTTGGGTTGCAAGGTGGTGGTCAGGCCCATGTCGCCGGCAAACGCATGGACGTTCTGCTGGTTGACGTTGGGTTGCCCGGCTTTCCAGCCGAAACGGCCAACCACGGTCTTGCCCTGGGCGTCGTCCCAGACCCGGTTGGCCCGACCGCGGATGCCGTCGTGGTTGCGGTCGTCCGGGTCTTCGTTGGCCAGGAGGTCGGCTTCAGGGATGGCTTCGAGCAGGCCAAGGCCGATCATCGGCGGTGCCACACGGGCCGAGAAGCGGGTATCAGGGTGCATTGCGCCGTAGCCCAGCTGGGTGATCTGCAAGCTTGGGCGGCGCAGCTCGACCTGATGGCCGTCCTTGAAGGTGACGGCTTGGTTGGCGTAGGTCACGCGCACCTTGCCCTCCGCTGCCACACCGGGGATTGCCATGTCCTGCAACTGGGTGCCGTACACCGGCTCGGGGACCACGCCCAGGCGCTCGACCACCTTGGCCAGGTAAGGCTGGTCGGGGATCGACAGGCGTACCAGCATCGACACCGCGTTGCTGTCATCGAGCTCGGGTGGATGGCCTCGGCCATCGCGTACGTGGCAGTTCTGGCAGGCATTGGTGTTGAACAGCGGGCCGAGCCCATCACGCGCGGTGGTGGTGGACGGGGCGATCACCCACGGGTTGCGGAAGAAACTGTTGCCGACGGCGAAGTCCAGGCGCCGCTCGGGCGAGAGGTTGGCCGAGGGCAGGGAATAGGCATTGCGATCACTGCGCTGGACAGTCGCCTTGCCACCCGACAGCGCTTCGCCGGGCTCGGCCTGAGTAAAACGCGGGGCGTCGTCACAGGCGGCGAGGGCAAAGGCCAGCAGCAGGGGAGAGAGTCGGAACAGCGACGAGGACATCAAGGATCCTGGGCGTGAGCGAAAAACCGGCGTGCAAGCTTAGCAAAGTGGGGGTGTTTGAATAAGAGCAATTTGCAATTGCTGGATGAAATCCGTGTCAGCTTGCCTGTGCTGGCCTCTTCGCGGGGCAAGCCCGCCCCCACAGGTTTGCATTGCTCTCAAAACCGAGGAGGTTGTGGGAGCGGGCTTGCCCCGCGAAGAGGCCGGCACAGACAGCACAAAACAAAAAGGCGACCCGAAGGCCGCCTTTTCAGAACCGCTACAGCCGAATCAGAACTCGTGATCCGCAGTATCCGGGTTCAGGTTGGCAATGCCCAGCTTGCCTGCGGCCTGCTCGATCGCACCGGTTTGCTTGACCAGCGAGGCGATGGCATCACGCACGATCTGGTTGCCGGCAGTATTGTCGGCGGCGATCAGCTGGTCGTAGTGCTCGCCTTTCAGGGCGTGGTCGACGATCACCTGGATCTTCGCTTCGGTTGCTTCCAGGTCGGCCTTCAGGGTGGCGTCGGTGGCCGGGTCAACCTTGGCCACCAGCGACGACAGGCTCGGGCCGGTCAGCTTGGTGCCATCCGGGCGGGTGTATTCGCCCAGGTAGACGTTGCGGATGCCCTTGG
Source organism: Pseudomonas sp. E1MeOHC2 (assembly GCF_058745025.1). Classification (NCBI taxonomy): domain Bacteria; kingdom Pseudomonadati; phylum Pseudomonadota; class Gammaproteobacteria; order Pseudomonadales; family Pseudomonadaceae; genus Pseudomonas; species Pseudomonas sp. E1MeOHC2. The sequence continues at coordinate 1,334,477 of NZ_CP196675.1, read as the reverse complement.
CGTCGTAGAAGTGCGAGTAGTGGGTGTTGTCGCTGAAGCAGTCATGCTCGTCTTCAGGCGAGTTGGCTTCCAGCGAGACTTTCATGCGCTCGCCCGCCAGTTCGCCCAGCGACAGGCTGCCCATGCCGAACAGCATCTTGCGCAGGCCATCGTTGACCGACTCGGCTTCCAGCTTGGCGCGGTAGTTGTCGGCAACATTCGGTGCCCAGTTGCCGACCATCTCTTCGAGGTCTTTGACCAGCAGGTCGGTGACCGCTTTCAGGTAGGCGCGACGGCGGTCGTTGTGGCCGCCGGTGGCGCCGTTGCCTTCCAGGTAGTCGGAAGCAGGGCGGTTGCCAGCACCTGGGCCGGTGCCGTTCAGGTCCTGGCCCCAGAGCAGGAACTCGATGGCGTGGTAGCCGGTGGCGACGTTGGCCTCGGAACCGCCCAGCTCGTTCAGGCTGGCCAGCTTCTCAGGGGTGATGTCCTTGACGTCGACCTTCTCTTCGCCGACCTGGATCTCGGTGTTGGCGATGATGTTGGCGTTGGCGGCCGGGTTGCCCAGGGCGTGCTCGTAGCTCTTGTCGACGTAGTCGATCAGGCCTTCGTCCAGGGGCCAGGCATTCACTTGGCCTTCCCAGTCGTCGATGATGGTGTTGCCGAAGCGGAAGACTTCGCTCTGCAGGTAGGGAACGCGCGAGGCGAACCAGGCTTCCTTGGCGGCCTTCAGGGTTTCGTCGTTGGGCTGGGCGAGGAACGCGTCGACGGCAGTCTGCAGGGTCTTGGCGGTGCTCAGCGAGTCGCTGTACACGGCGTAGACCAGTTCGGCGTAATGCTTGACCACGGCTTTGCCGGCCGCTTCATCGACAGCCCCAGGCGCCGCGGCGGGGGTGGTGGCGGCAGCAGGTGCCTGAGCTTGCGGAGCAGCGGCCTTGTCATCCTTTTCGCCGCAACCGGCGAGAGCGATGGCGATGGCCAGCAGACTGGCGGAGGCCAGAGGCATTCGAATCATTGTTGGTTTCCCTGCGTCGTGTGGTTGGACCGTGCGCCGTGGCACGCGAAACCGCAACATCATGCGAAAGATTTGCATTTGCTGTAAAGGGGCGAGCGCGCAATTCATGTAAATGCCCGTCACCGCCTGTAACCAGGGCTGACAGGGTCAGAACATGGAAACCTGATTGCGCTGTGCCTGCTTGAGGAAACTGGTCAGTTCGCGTGCCGAAAGCGGCTTGCTGTAGTGGTAGCCCTGACCCTCGTGGCAACCCTGGGCGATGATGTAGGTTTCCTGCTCGGCGGTCTCCACGCCCTCGGCGATCACCTGCATGCCCAGGCTTTTACCCAGCTGGATGATGGCGCGGACGATGGTGGCGTCGTCATCGTCGTCGAGCAGGTCCTGGACGAAGCTCTTGTCGATTTTGATCTTGTCCAGCGGCAACGACTTCAGGTAACTGAGTGACGAATAGCCGGTGCCGAAGTCGTCGATGGCGATCAGCGCCCCGGAGCGGCGCAGGCTGAGCAGGTGCTGGGCAGCGGTGCTGATGTCTTCCATCAGGCCAGTCTCGGTCACCTCCAGCTCCAGGCTGCGGGGCGGCAGGCGGTAGGCCTGCAGCAGGTTGTTGACCACGCGGGGCAGTTCGCTGTGGTGCAGTTGCACGGTCGACAGGTTGACCGCCATGCGCAGGTCGCTGAAGCCCAGGTCGTGCCATTCGCGCAGTTGCCGGCAGGCCTGGTCGAGTACCCACTCGCCGATGGTGATGATGTTGCCGTTCTGCTCGGCCAGCGGGATGAACTGGTCGGGCGGGACCATGCCCAGCTCCGGGTGTTGCCAGCGCAGCAGGGCCTCGACGCCGACCACGCGGTGGTCGCGGTAGCTGATTTGCGGCTGATACACCAGGTACAGCTGATTGCGCGGCAGCGCTTCGCGCAGGTCTTTTTCCAACTCGCGGCGGCGACGCATCTCGCTGTCGACGCTGGCGATGTAGAACTGGTAGCGGTTGCGCGAGCGGGCCTTGGCCAGGGTCATGGTCTGTTCGGCTTTTTGCAGCAGCTTCTCGGTGCTGTCGCCGTCTTCGGGGAACAGGGTGATACCGATGGTGGCGCGCAGGCGGATTTGGTGGTGGTCGAGGTCGAACGGCACTTCCAGGTCGTCGAGGATGCTCTGGGCCAGTTCGGCAGCTTCGTAGGGCTGTTCGATATTGGCCTGGACCAGGGCGAACTGGTCGCCCCCCAGACGCGCCAACGCCCCCAGGCGGCCACTGTGGGCGCGCAGGCGGTCGGCCAGGGCCAGCAGCAACTGGTCACCGACCTGGTAGCTGAACTGCTCGTTGATGCCTTTGAAATCGTCCAGGCCCACGCACAGCACCGCGACGCGATGTTGCAGGCGGCCGCCATCGACGAGGATCTTATCCAGTTGCTGTTGCAGTTGCTGGCGATTCGGCAGGCCGGTGAGGAAGTCGTACTGAGCCATGCGTTGCAGGCTGTTCTCGGCTTCGTGGCGCAGGTGGGTATTGCGCTCGATGGAGGCCAGCAATTGGTTGGCGGTGTTGACCCACAGCCCCAGTTCGTTTTTCTCGTGGCCCTTGAGCAGCGGGATCTGGTGCTGGCTGGGGCGATCGGGGTTGATCTGGGTGAGATGCTCGATGATTTTCGACAGGGGCTTGGTCAACAACCAGTGGTAGACCAGGTACAGCACCAGGCCCATGGCCAGGGCACGCAGCACGCCGGAGATGAAGATGATCACGGCGTTGATCAGGAAGTCTTCGCCATACGACGAGGTGTCGAGGGTGATGCTCAGGTCGCCGTAGTATTCGCTGTAGGGGCCGCGGCCGACCAGTTGGGTGGTGTAGGTGCGTTCCTGGCCGAGGATCAGGTCGGTCAGCCAGCGCATGGACATGTCCTGCAGCGGGCGGGATTTTTCGGCCAGCATGGTTTCGTTGGGGTGACCGATGGACGCCATGCGCACCGACTCATCCTGGAACAGGCCTTCCATGACCTGCATGCCCATCTCCCGGTCAAGGCTGTACACCGCCTGGGTCGAAGGGTCGCGGAACATGTCGAGGATGCGCTGGGCATCGTTGTTGACAGCCTGGCGGGTCTTGTAGGTGTCGTAAACGATTTGCGCACAACTGAGCACGACGCCCACCGCGAGCGCCGACAGCAGCACGACCCTGAGCAACTTGACCGACAAGCTGTTCCGCAATTCCAGCTTCAATGGGGTTTCCTTAATCCATGCGCGTGGCATCATTTTGCCATCAATGAAACCAATACACTATCGGCCGGTGTGCCACGGACACAGCGCGAGAGGCGGGGTTGTCCTTGGCAGTATATCGGTCGCCAGGCCCTGCAACTTGAGTGCGCTGCATCAACTTTCCAGAGGTTTGATGTTAGCGCGCATTCTGGGCTGAGCAAGAGCCATTGAAGGGGCATAAAAAAACCCGGCACCAAGGCCGGGTTTTTCATTCAAGGCTGAATAGGCATCAGGCCTTGAACGTGTTGCCTTCGAACTGTTCGGCAACGAATGCCCAGTTGACCAGGTTCCAGAACGCCTCGACATACTTCGGACGTACGTTGCGGTAGTCGATGTAGTAGGCGTGTTCCCAGACGTCGCAGGTCAGCAGCGGGGTGTCGCCGTTGGTCAGCGGGTTGCCGGCGCCGATGGTGCTGGCCAGGGCCAGGGAACCGTCAGCTTTCTTGACCAGCCAGCCCCAGCCAGAGCCGAAGGTGCCAACCGAAGTCTTGGTGAACTCTTCCTTGAACTTGTCGAAGGAACCGAAAGCGGCGTTGATGGCTTCAGCCAAAGCACCGGTCGGTTGGCCGCCGGCGTTAGGTGCCAGGCAGTTCCAGTAGAAGGTGTGGTTCCAGACTTGAGCGGCGTTGTTGAAGATGCCACCCGAAGAGGTCTTGACGATCTCTTCCAGGGTTTTGCCTTCGAATTCGGTGCCTGGGACCAGGTTGTTCAGGTTCACGACATAGGTGTTGTGGTGCTTGTCGTGGTGATACTCCAGGGTTTCCTTGGAGATGTGCGGCTGCAGGGCATCGTGGGCGTACGGCAGCGGCGGCAATTCAAAAGCCATGGTGGATCTCCTGATTCAGGTCTATTTGCGGTTTGCGCAAGGCCGATCACGGGCGGCCCGATAAGCGTCGGCGAGTTTGTACTCTTTGCGACGCAAGGGCTGGATCATAGCACCGGGACTTGCGCATAACCACGCAACAAAGATAGGGAATAGAGGTTCCAGAGCGGTTGGCCGCTGCCGACCAATGGCCAGTTACCGCCCCTGGTCAGTTGAAGATCAGCTGCGCCGCCACCGCGAACATCATCACCGCCACCATCAGGTCGAGCATCCGCCAGGTCGCTGGCCGTGCCAGCCACGGTGCCAGCCAGGCCGCGCCGATCGCCAAGGTCGAGAACCACAGCAACGACGCACTGGCCGCCCCCGCCACGTAGGCCCCAGGCACCGTCTGCTGGGCACCGAGCGAGCCGATCAAGAGCACGGTGTCGAGGTACACATGGGGGTTGAGCAAGGTCACCGCCAGTGCACTGAGCAGCACCGCGCGGCGCGAGCGCATGCCCTGGCCTTGCTGATGTTGCAGGCTCTGTTTGGAACAGGCGCTGCGCAAGGCCTTGGCGCCGTACCAGAGCAGAAACACCGCGCCGCCCCAGCGGGCGATGGCCAGCAGGGTCGGGTTATGTGCCAACACCGTGGCCAGGCCGAACACCCCGGCAGCCACCAGCAGGGCGTCACAGACGATGCACAGTGCGGCCACTGGCAGGTGATGCTCGCGGCGCAGGCTTTGCGCGAGGACAAAGGCGTTCTGTGCGCCAATGGCCATGATCAGGCCGAAGGCCACCAGCATGCCGTTCAGATAGCTTTGCCACATGGCGGGGTACTCCAGAAAAAGGACCATAAATGATGCTGGCTATTGTGGTGACTCGCGCTGTATAAGAAAAACAAATAAAGCTGATCTGTCATTAGGAAAATCGATGTTCGACTACAAGCTGCTGGCCGCCCTCGCGGCGGTGATCGAACAAGGTGGCTTCGAGCGCGCGGCGCAGGTGCTTGGGCTGTCGCAATCTGCTATTTCCCAGCGCATCAAGTTGCTCGAAGCGCGGGTTGGCCAGCCCGTGCTGGTGCGTGCCACGCCACCGAGCCCGACTGAAGTCGGGCGCCAGCTGCTCAACCATGTGCAGCAGGTGCGTCTGCTTGAGCGCGACCTGCAACGCCAGGTGCCAGCGCTGGACGAGGAGGGCATGCCGGAGCGTTTGCGGATTGCCCTGAACGCCGACAGCCTGGCCACCTGGTGGGCAGGTGCGGTAGGGGCGTTCTGCGCCGAACAGCGGGTGTTGACCGACCTGGTGGTGGAAGACCAGGACGTGGGCCTCAAACGCATGCGTGCGGGTGAAGTGGCAGCCTGCCTGTGTGGCAGCGAACGGCCTGTGGCCGGCGCGCGCAGCCTGCCCTTGGGGGCGATGCGTTATCGGGCGCTGGCCAGCCCGTTGTTCATGGCGCGGCATTTCCCACAGGGGTTCGAGGTCAAGCGCCTGGCGCGTACGCCGGCGATCGTATACGGCCCGGACGACTTCCTGCAACACCGCTACCTGGCATCGCTGGGCATCGAGGACGGTTTCTTGCACCACCTGTGCCCGTCGTCCGAAGGTTTTCTGCGCATGACTGAAGCCGGGCTGGGCTGGGGGCTGGTGCCGGAGTTGCAGGCCCGCGAACAACTGTCCAGCGGGCAATTGGTGGAAATATGCGCCGATACTCCCATCGATGTGCCGCTGTACTGGCATCATTGGCGCAATGGCGGGCAACTGCTCGCGCAATTGACCGATCACCTGCGGCACACGGCACGGCAATGGCTGGTGCCCTTGTAGCCACGGCTGGCGTCAGTTGCATCTGAAATCTGGCAAGGCGGAGTCTTACATGCGAATTCTGGTCACCGGCGCGAGCGGCTTCATCGGCGGGCGCTTTGCGCGCTTCGCCCTGGAGCAGGGCCTTGACGTACGGGTCAGCGGCCGACGTGCCGAAGGTGTCGAGCACCTGGTCAAGCGCGGCGCGCAGTTCATCCCTGGCGACCTGGGGGATGCCGAGCTGGCCCGGCGCCTGTGCCAAGGTGTCGATGCGGTGGTCCATTGCGCGGGCGCGGTGGGCAACTGGGGGCGTTTCCAGGATTTTCACCAGGGCAATGTGGTGGTCACTGAAAACGTGGTCGAGGGTTGCCTGAAGGAGCATGTGCGGCGCCTGGTGCACTTGTCGTCGCCGTCGATCTACTTCAATGGCCGCTCGCGCCTGGACATCCGTGAAGACCAGGTGCCGCGCCGCTTCCATGATCACTATGCACTGACCAAGCACCTGGCCGAGCAGAAGGTGTTCGGTGCCCAAGAGTTCGGCCTTGAGGTGCTGGCGCTGCGCCCGCGCTTCGTCACCGGGGCCGGTGATGCCAGTATTTTTCCACGGCTGATGCAGATGCAACGCAAGGGCCGCGTGGCAATCATCGGTAACGGCCTGAACAAGGTCGATTTCACCAGCGTGCACAACCTCAACGAAGCGTTGCTCAGCGCCCTGTTCGCCGACGATCGCGCCCTTGGCCAAGCCTACAACATCAGTAATGGCCACCCGCTGCCGCTGTGGGATGTGGTCAATTACGTGATGCGCCAGATGCAACTGCCCCAGGTTACCCGCTACCGCTCCTACCGCCTTGCCTACAGCATGGCCGCGTTGAACGAGGCCGCCTGCATGCTGTGGCCGGGCCGGCCACAGCCGACCCTGTCGCGCCTGGGCATGCAGGTGATGAGCCGCGATTTCACCCTGGACATCAGCCGCGCCCGGCAATACCTGGACTATCAGCCCAAGGTGAGCTTGTGGACGGCGCTGGACGAGTTCTGCGCCTGGTGGAAGCACCAGCCCGAAGGCCTGAAGATCGGCTGAAAATGATGATGGTCATCAATGCGCCGTGCTTGCGGTTTATACTCGTGCCTCTTTGCGACTACCGCGGTTGAATGTATCCATGCGTAACCATGCTCACAATGACTACGATGACGTGCCTACCTTGCGGGCGGGCACCGTTGATGATGACGAACTGATGCCGGCGCACGTGGTGCGCAGCCGCCAGAAAGCCGCTCGCGGTACCAGCACGGCGCCGCTGTGGGCGTTGCTCGGGGCTTCGTTCATTGCATTGGCGGGGCTGGGCTGGTGGAGCTTCCAGCAGATCTCGCTGATGGAGCAGCAACTGGTCGCAACCCAGGAAAGCTTTGCCCGCATCAGCGAAGAGGCAGCCGGGCGCCTGCAGGCGATCAGCGGCAAGGTGGCGGCCAGCGAGTCCAGCGTGACCACGGGTAGCGAGGAGCTGAAATTGCAGCTACGCCAGTTGCAGAAAGGCGTGGCCGGGCAGACTGGCGACCTGGGCAAGCGCCTGGAGCAGGTGCTGGCCGATACCCGTGAACAGCAAAAGGCCGTGACCGAGCTACAGACCCAGTTGCAGGCGCAGTTGAAATTGGTGAACGGCGAACTGGCGGCGTTGAAGTCGGGCCAGGTCGATGGCGGCAAACTGGATACCCAGTTCAGCAAGCTGGATACCCAGCTCAACACGCTGGATACCCAGTTCAAGACCTTGACCACTGATGTGGCAGCCTTGAAAGCAGCGCAGGTCGATGGCGGCAAGCTCGATGGGCAACTCAAGAGCCTGGGCAGCGATATAGCGGCGCTGAAGAAACAGGGCAACCCGAGTGCGGCGATCCAGAGCCTGGAACAGGACATGCTGGTGTTGAAGAGCCAGATCGACAATCGCCCGGCGGCTGCGGCGTCGTCGAGCGGTGCTTCGGTGCAGGAGTTCGATGCGTTCCGTGGGCAGATGACCCGTAGCATCAACACGCTGCAGAGCCAGATCCAGAACCTGCAGCAGCAGATCAACGCGCGGCCTTGAATACCCCGTGTAGCGGGTAGGAGCAGCACAAGGCTGCTCCTGCACGATCACATCCGTGGGTAGTCGATATACCCCACCGGCCCCTTGCTATAGAACGTTTCCGGGTGTGCCTGGTTCAACGGCGCATCCGCCGCCAGGCGTGCCGGCAGGTCCGGGTTGGCGATGAACGGCACACCGAACGCCACGGCGTCCGCCCGGCCATTGGCCAGCGCGGCACTGGCAGTGGCCTTGGTGAAGCGCTCGTTGACAATGTAAGGGCCGCCGAACGCTTGCTTGATCAGCGGGCCGATGCTGTCGTCAGCTTCCTTTTCACGTGAGCAGATGAAGGCGATACCGCGCTTGCCCAGTTCGCCTGCCACGTAGGTGAAGGTCTCGGCCCGGTCGGCGTCGCCCATGTCGTGTGAGTCGGCGCGCGGCGCCAGGTGTACGCCCACGCGGTTTGCCCCCCACACTTCAATGGCGGCGTCGGTTACTTCCAGCAGCAAGCGTGCGCGGTTTTCCAGTGAACCACCGTAGCGGTCGGTGCGCTGGTTGGTGCTGCTCTGCAGGAACTGGTCGAGCAGGTAGCCATTGGCACCGTGGATCTCCACGCCATCGAAGCCTGCGGCCTTGGCGTTTTCGGCACCGCTGCGGTAGGCCTCGACGACATCGACGATCTCTTCGGTTTCCAGCGCACGCGGGGTCGGGTAGTCGCTGAGCGGGCGCACCAGGCTGACATGGCCTTTGGGTTGGATCGCGCTGGGTGCCACCGGCAGTTCGCCGTTCAGGTAACTGGGGTGCGAGATGCGGCCAACGTGCCACAGTTGCAGGAAGATGCGCCCGCCGGCGCCGTGCACGGCCTTGGTGACGTTGTTCCAGCCACGTACCTGTTCATCGTTCCAGATGCCAGGGGTGTCCGGGTAGCCGACCCCCATCGCCGTCACCGAAGTCGCTTCGCTGAGGATCAGCCCGGCACTGGCACGTTGCACGTAGTACTCGGCCATCAGCGCGTTGGGCACCCGGCCTTCATCGGCGCGGCAGCGGGTCAGCGGGGCCATGATGATGCGGTTGGGCAGTTGCAGGTCGCCCAGCGTGATCGGATCGAAGAGCGTAGTCATGCGGTTTCCTTTTCAGAGCGCTTGGCTCAACTGTGCGAGGAAGGCCTGAATGGTCTCCTCATTGCGTTTGAAGAAGTGCCATTGGCCGATCTTCTGGCTGCTGATCAGGCCGGCGCGCTGCAAGATGGCCAGGTGGGCGGAGACGGTCGACTGCGACAGGCCGCAGCGTTGGTCGATCTGCCCGGCACAGACACCGTGTTCGATGCTGTGGTGCTGGTCAGGAAACTGCGTAGCCGGGTCCTTCAGCCAGTCGAGGATTTCTCGCCGGACCGGGTGGGCCAGGGCTTTTATTATTTCGTCCAGATCGAGGGGCATGGGGTAGGGCTCGTGGTGAAGCGGTAGCTCGCGACAGGGCAAAATGTAAATCGGTATTTCGCGATATACAAATATGAAGAGGTGCTGAGCTGAGCACTAATCGTTATATCGTGTCATGACGATATAAAGGGCGGCAGTGCTAAACTTGCGCCATGAACTACCTCGCACACTTGCACCTGGGCGGCCCCGCGCCGCAGCAATTGCTCGGCAGCCTGTATGGCGATTTCGTCAAGGGCTCGCTGGAAGGGCGCTTTCCCCCAACGCTGGAAGCGGCGATCCGCCTGCACCGGCATATCGACAGCTATACCGACCGTCATCCCCTGGTACTGGCCGCACTGGCCCGGTTTCCCGCGCAGCGGCGGCGCTTTGCCGGCATCGTCCTCGATGTGTTTTTCGACCATTGCCTGGCCCGGCATTGGGCGGACTATGCCGAGCAGCCGTTGCTGCAGTTCACCGGCGATTTCTATCGGGTGCTGCTGGCCGAGCCTGAGTTGCCGGGGCGTCTGGCGCGCATCGCGCCGTTCATGGCGGCGGATGACTGGCTGGGGGCGTATGGCGATTTTGAGACCTTGGAGCAGGTGTTCAACGGCATCGCGCGACGGCTGTCGCGGCCGGAGGGGATGAGCGGTGTGATGGGGGAGCTGGAGCGGTTGTATGAGCCGCTGATGGCGGATTTTCGTGAGTTTTATCCCCAGTTGCAGGCGTTTGCGGCGGCGGGGCGGGTGTCTAGTTAATCTTCTGCTGACTGCTCCGGCCTCTTCGCGGGCAAGCCCGCTCCCACAGGTACACCGCCTACTTTAAGGCCTGCGGGGACACTGTGGGAGCGGGCTTGCCCGCGAAGAGGCCGACACAGGCAGTACAAGAAAATCAGGCAGCCCGCGCTTGGCGCCGCGGCACCAGCTCTGCCTCATCAACCCCAAACAACGCCACATGAATGGCCTGCTGCGCCTGCAATGCCAGCACCGCACGCTCCTTCTGCGCACTGGCTATTGGTGGCAGCAGATGAATGCACACCTCGCCACGCGGCTGGGCAAACAGGCGCATCAGGTGCGACACCAGGTCATCATCGCCAATGAACGGCGCAATCGGATCAGCTTCGCCATTACGCAAGTATTGGATAGCCACCGGCTGCACCGGCACCCCTTGATCGATGGCTCCTGCCAGCAATCGACCGTGGAAGGTACGCAACTGGCGGCCATCGGTGGTGGTGCCTTCCGGGAAGATCAACAGCGGCCGGGCGTCGCCCAGTTGCTCGCCGATCTGCTCTCGCAGACGCTGGCTGTCGCCACCGCCGCGACGGATGAACAGCGTGCCGGCTTTATCCGCCAGCCAGCCGGCTACTGGCCAGTGGCGTACTTCGGCCTTGGACAGAAACGACAGCGGAAGCAGCATGCCGAGCAGGGGTATGTCGGTCCAGGAAACATGGTTGCTGACCCACAGCATCGGCAGCTTTGGCCGCTCGCCAAGCACCCGAACCTCGAAGGGCAAGGCGGCGACCAGGCGTTTCATGAACAGGCAGGCCCAGCGTTGACGGCGCTCGGTCGAGGGCTTCAGGCCCAGGCGTTCACCCAACGCAATCACGCTGGCCATCAGCATGCCCAATAGCAGTACCAGGATCAGCCGTGCAAGGCGGGCGAGTACCCGCAACTTGGGCATCAGACTGCCGCCTTGAAGTGGCGGGCGTAGCGCGGGCAGAGGTCGTCGCGCTTGAGCAGGATGAACACATCGGCGACCTGGAAATCCTCGTCCCAGCACGGCTCGCCGCAGATCTTCGCGCCCAAGCGCATATATGCCTTGAGCAGCGGTGGCATCTGGGCGATGACGTTGTGTGGCAGGGCCAGGTTCGGCAGGGGCTTTTTCGGCTCGGCACGCAGGTGCTCGGTGCACAGGTAACGCTCGCGCAGGCGCTGCATGACCGCATGGGCCTGCACGCCACCGTCCTGCATGGGAATGCTGGCGCATCCCATCAGGTAGCTGTAACGCCCCTCGTTGAGCACTTCGGCAAGCTCGCCCCAGAGCACGGCGATGGTGCCGCCGTTGCGGTATTCGGCAGCCACGCAAGTACGGCCCAGTTCAAGGATCGGCCCTTGCAACTGCAGCAGGCCGTGCAGGCGGAACTCTTCTTCGCTGTAGAAGCGGCCCAGGCTGCTGGCCGCCTGGTGATCGAGCAGCCGCGTGGTGGCGACCAGTTCGCCGGTACTCAGGTCGCGCACGCCGATGTGGCGGCAGTGCGGGTCGTAATCGTCCATGTCCAGGCCGTGTTCGGCACCGTTGAGCTTGGCCTTGAATTCTGCGCTGAACACTTTGTAGCGCAAGGCCTGTGCTTCCTGCAGGGCCGTGGCGCCGACCAGGCGTTCGGCTTGCAGACGGCGTTCAGTGCTGTTGTCGCCAGTGTGAGCGATCCGAGTCATTACGAGTCTCCATAAGCCAGCCATGAAGGGTTGCGGCCGGTCGGCTTTGTTGTGCAAAGTCAGCCTAGGTAGACGGGGTGTCACCCCTGTGAATCTTTGGTGATGCTTGCGTGACACCCTCCGACAAACCCCAGCATGGAGCTGTGTCCGATGGCCTGGTTACAACGACTCAACGACCCGCTGCGCCAACCTGTGGCCGGCACCCTGGGCGAAACCTACGCCGCGCTGCTCGAGCGCCTTGGCCAGGTTGCCCCCTTCGAACTGGCGGTGCTCGGCGGGCGCGCCATGGCCACCCCGGGCCTGGCGTTTCTGATCGGCTACCAGGCTGCCTTGCGCGTACTCTGGCCCAGCGCACCGCCCAGCCTCGGCGCCTTGTGCGCGACCGAACGGCGTAGCGTGCGGCCGGCAGACATGCGCACCCGTGTCGACGGGTTGCGGCTGACCGGTAGCAAGGATTTCGTCACCGCCGGCCTTGAGGCGGAGTGGTTGCTGGTAGCGGCGCGCAGCGAAGCGGCAGGCGAGGCGCCACGGCTGAAGCTGGCGGTGGTGTACCCCGGTGAGCCGGGCGTGACGCTGGCGGCGCTGCCGATTTTGCCGCTGATGCCTGAAGTCGGCCATGGCCGCTTGCTGCTGGAGCAAGCGGCTTGCGAGTTGCTGGCGGGCGATGGCTGGGACGCTTACGTCAAACCGTTCCGCTCGCTCGAAGACCTGTATGTGCTTGCTGCGTTGACGGCCTGGCTGTATGGCGTGGGCCAGGAATGTGCGTGGCCACAAGCGCTGCGCCTGCGTTTGCTGAGCCTATTGGCCGGGTGTGCCGAGGGCAGCCGCCAGTGTGCGGACAGTGTGGCTTGCCATTTGTTGTTGGCAGGGTTGTTTGCGCAGTTTCAGGCGCTGCGGGGTGATATCGATGAAGCGTTGCTGGCTGGGCCAACGCACTGGGCGCAGATCTGGCAGCGTGATCAGGGGGTGATGGCGTTGGCTGCGGCGGCGCGGGAGAAGCGTCTGGCCAAGGCATGGGCGGCTGCAGGATTGTCATGAAAGGCCGGCAGACTCGGTTGAACTGTTGAAGTTTGGGGCTGCGCAGCAGCCCCAATGCCTGCAACCCGAGGCCCAAGTGCACAGCCTTCTAAGCGCCTTATTAACAACGCTCATCCTGGTAACTGCCTCGGCCTGCGCCGAAGACTGGCCAGCCCCCGACTGGCAAACCGACCCTACAGTCATCGACTGGCAAGCTGTCGATGCCTACGCCTTCCCCGCTGACGGCAGCCTTCGCACCGATGCCCTGCTGATCATCCGCGACGGCCGCATTCTCTATGAACGCTACACCAACCCCACAACGGCCCATACCGCGCACCTCACCTGGTCGGTGAGCAAGAGCGTGCTGGCCACGGTGCTGGGTATCGCCCAAGGCGAAGGGCGCTTTCGGTTGCAGGACCCGGTAGCCCGCGTCTATCCACCCATGCGGGCACACCCGGACGTGCGCCTGGCCGACCTTCTGCACTGGGCCAGCGGCCTGGACTGGCAGGAAGACTACGAATACGCACCGCTAAACTCCTCCGTGGTGGCCATGCTTTATACCCGCGGTCGCGCGGACATGGCGGCCTATACGGCGGCGCGGCCAGCGGCACGCAGACCGGGGCAGCGCTTTGTGTACTCCAGCGGCGACAGCAACCTGCTGGCTGCGGCGTTACGCGGCATGCTCGATACGGGGCAGTACGCCGACTACCCGTGGCAGGCGCTGTTCACGCCGCTGGGTATCAACAGCGCAGTGTGGGAACGCGACGCTGCGGGTACCTACGTTGGTTCTTCGTACCTGTACCTCACTGCCCGGGACTTGGCGCGCATAGGCCTGCTGATGCAGCGCGAGGGGCGCTGGGGTGATCGGCAATTGCTGCCTGCGACCTGGGTGGCTTTCAATCGCACGCCGTTTGCACAGGCCGAGCCTGTACCCGGCGAGCCCAGCCCTGGCGGCCACTGGTGGCTCAACCATGCGCAGGCGTGGCCAAATGCGCCGGCTGACACCTACGCCGCGCTTGGTCACTGGGGCCAGGCGCTGTACGTGCTGCCGACGCAGAAATTGCTGATTGTCCGCTATGCCGATGACCGCGACGGCACCTACCAGCATGACCAACTGCTCAAGCGGGTGCTGGCTGCGCTGGCCGGGGAGGGCGCATGAAACGGGCGCTGCTGATGCTTCTGGTACTGCTTGTCGGGTCGCTGGGCTGGAGCGCTTGGCAGGCGCGCCAGGCCTTGGCGGATTTCCCGGGCATCCTCTCGGCCTACTCGGCCAAGGAGTATTGCTCATGCCGCTTCGTCATGGGCTTTGACCCCACGTACTGCAAGGGCTACGTGAAACAGTGGCTGCCCCTAGGCCTGCTGGAAGAAAGCACCGCGCAGCGTTTGGTCACGGCCGAAGGCCTGGGCCGGCGCAACCAGGCCGCATGGCAGGGCCCACGCGCGGGCTGCCGCTTGCTGCCATGATGGCGGGCGGGTAAGGTTGCGGTCTTGTTTCACGAGATCTGTCATGTTCAAGTTGCCCCGTCTTTTGCCCGCATTGTTGCTGGCGCTGTGCCTTCCCGCCCATGCCAACTGGCACCTCGATGGCGAGTCGTCGCGCCTGTCGTTTATTACCGGTAAAAACGGTGATACCGCCGAAGTTCATCGCTTTCTGGTGCTGCATGGCACGGTAGACCGCAAGGGTATGGCTGGCCTGAGTATCGAAATGGACTCGGTGAGCAGCGGCATCCCCCTGCGCGATGAGCGTATGCGTGATGGCCTGTTTGAAGTCGAGCGTTTCGCCGAGGCGACCGTGAAGGCCCAACTGGACCTGCGGCCGATCAACGACCTGGCCAACGGCGCGCAAATCGAATTGCGCCTGCCGCTGACGGTGACGCTGCATGGCCAGTCCCACCGTTACAACGCCTTGCTGCTGGCCACGCGGCTGGACGAGCGGCGCTTCCAGGTGGTTACCCTGGAGCCCCTGGTGCTGCGCGCCGAGGATTTCGGCCTGGTGCCGGGGCTGGAAAGCCTGCGCAAGTTCGCCGGGCTCAAGTCCATCAACCCTTCGGTACCGGTCAATGCGGTGCTGATTTTCACCGCCCGCTGACATGCCGGGCCCGGTCTTCCCCTGGCGGGATGGCAACCAGTTCGAACTGCTGATCGACGGCCCCGAATTCTTTCCACGCATGCTTCAGGCTGTCACGGGGGCGCAGTTTCAGGTCGACCTTGAGCTGTACCTGGTCGAGGCTGGCGCCTGCGCCGAAGCGGTGGTCGAAGCGCTGGAGCAAGCCGCGCGGCGTGGTGTGCGGGTGCGTTGCCTGTTCGATGACTATGGCTCGCTGGCCTTCAACAGCGTCCTGCGCCAACGTCTGCTGGAGGCAGGCGTGTACCTGCGCTGGTACAACCGCCTGCGCTGGAAGCGTGGTTTGCGTAACCTGTACCGCGATCACCGCAAGCTGCTGCTGGTGGACGAGCGCTGGGCAGCGGTGGGAGGCACGGGCGTCACCGACGAGTTCTGGACGCCGGGCGCCGATACCAGCGAGTGGCATGAGGTGATGGTGCAGATGGAAGGGCCGGTGGTCACCGACTGGCAGTTGCTGTTCGACCGCCAATGGCACGCCAACAACCGCCGCACCGCCTGGCGGCCGGCCGAAGGCTTCGGCCTGCCACGCCTGCCCAAGGTGCCGGCCCAGGGGCAGGGCATGGGCCGGGTAGCCTATGCCGACGCCCGCCAGCATCAGGACATCCTGCATTCACTGGTGCGCGCGCTCAACAGCGGCAAGCAGCGGGTGTGGCTGGCCACGCCGTATTTTCTGCCGACCTGGAGTGTGCGTCGCTCGTTGCGCCGTGCCGCCAGCAAAGGTCTGGACGTGCGCCTGTTGCTGACCGGGCCGCGTACCGATCACCCCTCGGTGCGCTATGCCGGGCATCGCTATTACCCGCGCCTGCTGCGCGCCGGGGTGAAGATATTCGAGTACCAGCCGTGTTTCCTTCACTTGAAAATGGCCGTGGTGGACGACTGGGTCAGCGTGGGTTCGTGCAACTTTGACCACTGGAACCTGCGCTTCAACCTCGAAGCCAACATCGAGGCGCTGGACCCGCCGCTGACGGCTGCCGTGGTGGCCAGCTTCGAACGTGACTTCGCCTTGAGCGAACAAGTCGACCTCGCGCGTTGGCATGCCAGGCCGCTGTGGCGGCGGGTGAAGCAGCGGGTCTGGGGGTGGCTCGACCGGCTGGTGGTCAACCTGCTCGACCGGCGTGACTAAGAGCGACTATCGTGCAGTGACTGTTCACAGGCAATGGAAGGAGTGGATGTGATGACGGCGAAGAAAATTCTCATGCTGGTAGGCGACTACGTTGAGGATTACGAAGCGATGGTGCCGTTCCAGGCCCTGAGCATGGTTGGCCATACGGTGCATGCAGTGTGCCCCGAGAAGCTCGCGGGGCAGACCGTGCGCACCGCGATCCATGATTTCGAGGGTGAGCAGACTTACAGCGAGAAGCCAGGGCATAACTTTGCCCTGAACTATGACTTCGTGCGGGTACGCCCCGAAAGCTATGACGCCTTGTTGATCCCAGGTGGCCGTGCCCCGGAATACCTGCGTCTGGATGAAAAAGTGCTGGAGCTGGTCAGGGCGTTCGACCAGGCGGGTAAGCCGATTGCAGCCGTGTGCCATGGGGCTCAGTTGCTGGCGGCGGCTGGCGTGTTGGAAGGGCGCGAATGCAGTGCGTATCCGGCGTGTGCTCCGGAGGTGCGGTTGGCGGGCGGCACGTTCATCGACATTGCGGTGGACCAGGCGCACGTGGATGGCAACCTGGTGACCGCCCCTGCGTGGCCTGCGCACCCGGCCTGGCTGGCGGCATTTTTGAAGGTGCTGGGGACTCGCATTTCCTGAACCGGCCCTTTCGCGGGCAAGCCCGCTCCCACAGGTTACCCAACTGGGCTCAAGAACCGTGGGGTAGCCTGTGGGAGCGGGCTTGCCCGCGAAGAGGCCAGTGGCTCAGCCTACCTGCTCAACCCAATCATTGAGGTTGTAGTAGTTGGTCACCCGGGCAATCTTGCCGCAGTGAATATAAAAGAACGCCCCCGCCGACAACACATACGTCTGCCCATTGGCCGCCGGCAGCCCTTCGTCGTCGGCGAGGTATTCACCATGCACCGTGAACTCTGCCGCCGCCCGGCTGCCGTCGGCATTCTGCATCACCACGATATCGGCCAGGCGCTCGCGGTAGCAGCGGTTCATCTTGTCCATGAACGCGGCAAACCTGGCCTTGCCCATCTGCCGCTCGCCCTGGTTGATGTCGTGGATCACATCCTCGCTCAACAGCGCCAGAAAGCCCGGCATGTCACCGGCATTGAAGGCTGCGTAGTATGCATTTACCAGTTCGGTAGCGGTCATGGAACAATACCTGTCGTGTAGGGAAAAGGCGGAGCGTTGGCTTGGATGATAGGGTTTCCCCTCAAGCCCGGCTTAGCCGAGCGCGTCATCCACATCGACAAAACGACCGCCAAGCATGGAAATTCGCCTGTTGCACGGCGCCGCTATCGCGCCTTACATCGATGACCTCGCTCGCCTGCGCCTTACCGTGTTCCGCGAGTTTCCCTACCTGTACGACGGTACGCCGGAGTACGAGGCCGACTATTTATCGGCTTACGTCCAATCCGGGCGCAGCCTGGTGGTATTGGCGCTGGACGCAGGCCAGGTGGTGGGCGCCGCTACCGGCCTGCCGCTGGTGGACGTTGCCGCCGAGTTCCAGCAACCCTTCCTGGCCCAAGGGCGTGACCCTGCCAGCGTGTATTACTTCGGTGAGTCGGTGGTGTTGCCCCAGTACCGAGGCCAAGGCCTGGGGGTGCGCTTTTTCATCGAGCGCGAGTCCTATGCGCACAAGCTCGCCGAATTCGATTACTGCGCCTTTTCTGCCGTGGAACGGCCGGGCGTGCACCCGCTGCGCCCGGTGCACTACAAACCCTTGCATGGGTTCTGGCGTAATCGCGGGTTCCTGCACGACCCTTCGTTGCGCACCCACTATGCCTGGCGCGACCTGGACGAGCAGGAATCTTCTGAAAAGATCATGTCGTTCTGGCTCAAGGAACTGCCGATATGATCCGCCTGGCGGCCTGCCAGTATGCCATTGAGCTGCACAAGACCTGGGATGCTTATGTCGACCACCTGCAGCGCCTGTGCGCCGAAGCCGTGCAAGCCGGTGCCCAGCTGCTGCTGTTGCCAGAGTACGCAGGCCTGGTACTCAGCGGGTTGTTACGCGCGGAGCAGCGTGGTGACCTGAAGGGCTCCATCGCCGGTATCCAGCCCTTGATCGAGCCCTGGAAAGCGCTGTGCGAGCGCATTGCCCGGCGCTGGGGCATTTACCTTCAGCCCGGCAGCCTGCCGGTGCAGGACAGCGATGGCCGCTATCGCAACCGTGCCTGGCTATTTGGCCCCGAGGGTGTGCTGGGGCATCAGGACAAGCTGATGATGACCCGCTTCGAGCGGGAGCAGTGGGACATTGCGCCGGGTGAGGGCTTGAAGGTGTTCGACACCCAGCTGGGGCGCCTGGGCATTCTGATCTGCTACGACAACGAATTCCCGATGTTGGCACGGCGCCTGGCCGAAATGGGCGCCGACTTGATTCTGGCCCCTAGCTGCACCGATACCGAAGCCGGTTACCACCGTGTGCGCATTGGCGCCCAGGCGCGGGCGCTGGAGAACCAGATTGCGGTGCTGCAAAGCCCCACCGTGGGGCTGGCGCCGTGGTCGCCGGCACTGGATGAGAACATTGGGCGTGCCGGGTTGTTCGTGCCGCCGGATCATGGGATGCCGGGGGATGGGGTGGTGGCCCTGAGTGACGAACTCAGCCCGGTCGGCAGCCAGTGGCTGATGTGTGACGTGGACCTTGCGGCGGTGCGGCGGGTGAGGGAGGAGGGGCAGGTGTTCATCCGGCGCGATTGGCCAGAACAGTTCGAGCGGATGCTGTAAATGAAAACGCCCGGCATCTGCCGGGCGTTTTCGATCAGGCCAGAGGTGAATTACTTCACTTCAACAGCCAGGCTTTCGGCAATCTTGCTCTGCCACAGCGCGGGGCCTGTGATGTGCACCGACTCACCGTTGCTGTCCACCGCGACGGTGACCGGCATGTCTTTCACATCGAACTCGTAGATCGCTTCCATGCCCAGCTCGGCGAAGGCCAGGACCTTCGACTTGCGGATTGCCTGGGCCACCAGGTAAGCGGCGCCGCCGACGGCCATCAGGTACACGGCCTTGTTGTCCTTGATCGCTTCGATGGCGGTCGGGCCACGTTCGGACTTGCCGATCATGCCCAGCAGGCCGGTCTGTTCGAGGATCTGGCGGGTGAACTTGTCCATGCGGGTGGCGGTGGTCGGGCCGGCTGGGCCAACCACTTCGTCACCGACCGGGTCAACCGGGCCGACGTAGTAGATGAAGCGGCCCTTCAGATCGACCGGCAGCTCTTCACCACGGTTGAGCATCTCGACCATGCGCTTGTGCGCGGCGTCGCGGCCGGTGAGCATCTTGCCGTTGAGCAGGATGGTCTCGCCCGGCTTCCAGCTGGCGACTTCTTCCGGAGTGATGTCGTCAAGGTTGACGCGGCGGGCGCTTGGGCCAGCTTCCCAGACGATTTCCGGGTAGGCGTCCAGCGACGGCGCTTCCAGCTCGGCCGGGCCGGAGCCGTCGAGCACGAAGTGCGCGTGACGGGTGGCGGCGCAGTTCGGGATCATGCACACCGGCAGCGAGGCGGCGTGGGTCGGGTAGTCCATGATCTTGACGTCGAGCACGGTGGTCAGGCCGCCCAGGCCCTGGGCACCGATGCCCAGCTGGTTGACCTTCTCGAACAGCTCCAGGCGGATCTCTTCGATACGGTTTTGCGGGCCACGGGCTTTCAGCTCATGGATGTCGATGGACTCCATCAACACTTCCTTGGCCATGACCGCGGCTTTTTCGGCGGTACCGCCGATGCCGATGCCGAGCATGCCAGGTGGGCACCAGCCAGCACCCATGGTCGGAACGGTCTTCAGTACCCAGTCGACGATCGAGTCGGACGGGTTGAGCATGGCCATCTTCGACTTGTTTTCCGAACCGCCGCCTTTGGCTGCGACATCGACTTCGACCTTGTCGCCAGGGACGATCGAGTAGTGGATGACGGCCGGGGTGTTGTCTTTGGTGTTCTTGCGAGCACCGGCCGGGTCGGCCAGGATCGAGGCGCGCAGGACGTTCTCAGGCAGGTTGTAGGCGCGACGCACACCTTCGTTGATCATGTCGTCGACGCTCAGGGTGGCGCCGTCCCAGCGCACGTCCATGCCGACGCGCACGAACACGGTGACGATACCGGTGTCCTGGCAGATCGGGCGGTGGCCGGTGGCGCACATGCGCGAGTTGATCAGGATCTGGGCGATGGAGTCGCGCGCGGCAGGCGACTCTTCACGCAGGTAGGCCTCGTGCATCGCCTGGATGAAATCGACGGGGTGGTAGTACGAAATGAATTGCAGGGCGTCGGCGACGCTCTGAATCAGGTCGTCTTGCTTGATCACGGTCATGCAGCGCGCTCCTCTTAAAGACGGGAACATTCGTAAAGGCCCTTCGACACTGCACACCGGTGTGTCGAAACGCCTGGCAAGGCGTCGGCAGGTCAGGCCGACGTAAAAAGGCGCGGCAGTATAGCGCGCCTCACCGTGCGAAACACCTGCGTGTGGTCTGGACCATGGTCGGCTGGGTGGTGGGCATCCTTTTTGCTGCCAATGGCGGCTTGCCTTAGAGTGGCGATGTGTACCCGGAGAAATGATGACCATGCCTGAACTCTGTGTGGGCGAGCGCCGCTGGACGGTGCCCACCGGCAGTAACCTGCTCGATGCCTTGAACGAGGCGGGCTTGAATGTGCCCTACAGCTGCCGTGCAGGCAGTTGCCATGCCTGCCTGGTGCATTGCCTGGACGGGCAGCCGGCGGATGCCTTGCCCGAGGCATTGGCGCTGGAGAAACACGCACAGGGATGGCGCCTGGCCTGCCAGTGTCGGGTGGTGGATGACCTGCGCGTGGCGCTGTTCGACCCCCTGCAGGAAGGTATCCCCGCGAAGGCGTGTGAACTGGACTGGTTTGGCGATGTGTTGCGCTTGCGCCTGCGGCCTGAGCGCGCGTTGCGTTACCAGGCCGGTCAGCATGTGGTGCTGTGGAGTGGCTCGATAGCGCGGCCTTACTCCTTGGCGAGCCTGCCGGGTGAGGATGACTGCCTGGAGTTTCATATCGATTGCCAGCGGCCAGGGGCCTTTTGTGACAAGGCGCGGGCGTTGCAGGTTGGCGATGAACTGCGCCTGGGCGAGCTCAGGGGTGGGGCGTTGCATTATGACCCGGACTGGCAGGAGCGTCCGCTCTGGCTGTTGGCGGCGGGGACGGGGCTGGCACCGCTGTGGGGGCTTATGCGGGAGGCTTTGCGGCAGGGGCATCGAGGTGAGATCCGGGTGATGCATGTGGCGCATGACCACGCCGGGCATTACCTGGCCGAGCCGTTGCTGCAAATCGAAGGGGTGAACGTCGAGCTGGTGCTGACGGATCAGCTGGATGAAGCGCTGGCGGGGTTGCGGCCGTCATCGCGGCAGACCCTCGCGCTGGTGTGTGGCTCGCCGGGGAGTGTGGAGCGCTTTGCACGGCGGCTGTTCATAGCAGGGGTGCCGAGGAATCAGGTGTTTGCCGATGTGTTTGTCGAGCATGCCTGAGGAATTTTGGGCGCCTATGCTGGCCCTTTCGCGGGGCAAGCCCGCTCCCACAGAGACCTTACTGCCTTGAGTTCAGCGGGGTACTGTGGGAGCGGGCTTGCCCCGCGAACGGGCCGCAGAGCGGCCCTTTTGCAGGCTATCAGCCGACCAGCGGATCACCGACATGCAGGATCTTCATGCCGTTGGTGCCACCGATGGTGTGGTAGCTGTCGCCTTTGGTCAGGATCACCCAGTCACCCTGTTGCACCAGACCACGCTTGAGCAGCTCGTCGACCGCCGCCTGGCTCACCTTGTCGGCCGGCAGCGAAGCTGGGTCGAAGGCGATCGGGTAGACACCGCGGAACATCGAGGCGCGAGCCTGGGTAGCGCGGTGCGGCGACAGGGCGAAGATCGGCACGTGCGAACGCAGGCGCGACATGATCAGCGGGGTGTAGCCACTCTCGGTGAGGGCGATGATCGCCTTGACGCCGGGGAAGTGGTTGGCGGTGTACATGGCCGCCAGGGCGATGCTTTCGTCGCAACGCTCGAAGGTGGTGTGCAGGCGGTGGCTGGACTTCTGGTTGGTCGGGTGCTTTTCGGCACCCTGGCAGATCCGCGCCATGGCCTGGACGGCTTCGATCGGGTAGGAACCGGCGGCACTTTCGGCCGAGAGCATTACCGCGTCGGTGTTGTCCAGCACGGCGTTGGCCACGTCGGACACTTCGGCGCGGGTTGGCATCGGGTTCTGGATCATCGACTCCATCATCTGGGTCGCCACGATCACCGCTTTGTTGTTGCGGCGGGCGTGCTGGATGATCTTCTTCTGAATGCCGATCAGCTCGGCGTCGCCGATTTCCACGCCCAGGTCACCACGGGCAACCATGACGGCGTCGGAGGCGGCGATCAGCTTGTCGAGGGTTTCGTCGTCGGCAACGGCTTCGGCGCGCTCGATCTTGGCCACCAGCCAGGCGCTGCCGCCGGCCTCGTCACGCAGCTTGCGGGCATACTCCATGTCGCTGGCGTCACGCGGGAAGGACACGGCCAGGTAGTCCAGGTCCATTTCCGCAGCCAGCTTGATGTCGGCCTTGTCTTTTTCGGTCAGGGCCGGCGCGGTCAGGCCGCCACCTTTGCGGTTGATGCCTTTGTGGTCCGACAGCGGGCCACCGATGATCACCACGCAGTGCAGTGCATCAGCGGTGGCGGTCTCGACGCGCATGACCACACGGCCGTCGTCGAGCAGCAGTTCGTCACCGACGCCGCAGTCCTTGACCAGGTCGGGATAGTCGATACCGACGATGTCCTGGTTGCCTTCGGTCAGCGGGTGGGCGGTGGAGAAGGTGAACTTGTCACCGATCTTCAGTTCGATGCGCTTGTTGCTGAACTTGGCGATGCGGATCTTCGGACCTTGCAGGTCGCCCAGCAGTGCGACATGGCGGCCGTTTTTGGCGGCGATGTCACGGATCAGGCGAGCGCGCGCCTTGTGCTCGTCCGGCGTGCCGTGGGAGAAGTTCAGACGTGCCACGTCCAGGCCGGCAAGGATCAGTTGTTCGATCACTTCCGGCGAGTTGCTGGCGGGGCCAAGGGTGGCGACGATTTTGGTACGGCGGATGGTCATGCACAGACTCCTATAGTGAAGCGCAGCGAAAGGCTACTCCTGAATCTCGCTGTAGTCATTGTTCCGTTGCACTACCTGCGACCAAGGCAGATAGGGCAGCTGCAAGTTACAAGCGGCAAGCTACAAGCGCATGTCTGTCGCTTGCCGCTTGAGGCTGAAGAAATATCCCGGCAGGCCGATACACTGCCTATTAAAGGAGACCCCTCATGCGAGCCCTGATCGTTTTAGCCTTGGCGGCCAGCGCCGTCGGCTGCACCCGCTGGTCCATGGACCACCACTTGAACAATGCCTACCGTGCCTACGACCGCGGCGACTGCCAGCGGGTGATGCTGGAATTGTCGCAGGTCGACCGCACCAGCCGCACGCGACCGTTCGTCCACCCTGAGGTGTCGCTGTTGCGTGGCCAGTGCCTGGAGCGGCAGAAGCTTTTCGTGGATGCCGCGCAGACCTACGAGTACATGATTCAGGCGTACCCGGGTAACGAATATGCCTACCGCGCCCAGGCCCGCCTGCAGACGCTCGAGAAGCTCGGCCATTACCGTGGGGCCGAGGCCGCCGTGGCCAACCCGGTACAGGCTACACCTTGGCGTTAACACCAAGGTGTGATTTATTTTTCGGGATTTACCGTGCGCGCTGCGCTAATCTGTAACTCAGCTGTTACAACAACCGCCAGTACCTCGTATTCCTGGCATCGGGTACGGACTGCACTTGTGATCATGTTCAACAAGCGGCATATCGAACGCCATCAGTTGCCTTGCGTTCTCAAGGTCTTCAACCGTTTTACCGATCAGGCGATCGGCCAGCTGGGTAATGCCTCCGAAGACGGACTGATGCTGATCAGCCAGCTGCCGGTGCTGGTCGGGCCCGATTACGAGCTGCAGTTGCGCTTGCCGCTGGCCGGTGGTGGGCATCAGTTCATCAACCTCACCGCCAGTTGTCTGTGGTGCCGCGAAGACCAAACGCCCGGCCACTACGATTCGGGCTTCATGTTGCTGCAGGTGCCTCGCGAGTACGACGAATTCGTTCGCTCGTTGCGCGACTATTTCAGTTTCCGCCCCGCCAACGCTTCTGCCTGAGCCCCTGTGAGCCTTGGCTCGCCAGAATCGCGCTAGAATCGGGTCGACCTCGATACAGGACGACCCCGTGAGCTCCAGCATTTTCTGGCACGACTACGAAACCACCGGCATCAACCCGCGCTGCGACCGGCCGCTGCAGGTGGCCGGTGTGCGCACCGACTTCGACCTCAACGAGATCGAAGAACCGATCAGCCTCTACTGCCGCCCTTCCGACGACATTCTGCCGCATCCGGCCGCCTGCCTGGTCACCGGTATCACCCCGCAACAACTGGCAACCCAAGGCCTGTGCGAAGCCGAGTTCATGACCCGAGTGCACGAGCAACTGGCGCGCCCTGGCACCTGTGGTGCCGGCTACAACACCCTGCGCTTCGACGACGAAGTGACGCGTTACAGCCTTTATCGCAACTTCTTCGACCCCTACGCCCGTGAGTGGCAGGGTGGCAACAGCCGCTGGGATTTGATCGACATCGTGCGCACCGCTTATGCCCTGCGTCCTGAAGGCATCGAATGGCCGCAGCAGGATGGACGCACCAGCCTGCGCCTGGAACTGCTCAGTCAAGCCAATGGCATCGACCATGGCCATGCCCACGAAGCACTTTCCGACGTGCGGGCCACGATTGCCCTGGCGCGCTTGATTCGGCAGAAACAGCCAAAGTTGTATGAGTGGCTGTTCCAGCTGCGCAGCAAACATAAAGTGATGGAGCAGATCCGTTTGTTGCAGCCGCTGGTACATATTTCAGGGCGTTTTTCGGCGGCACGTAATTACCTGGGGGTGGTCCTGCCGTTGGCGTGGCACCCGCGCAATCGCAATGCCCTGATTGTCTGCGACCTGCATCAGGAAACCCTACCGTTATTGCGGGAAAGTGCCGAAGTACTTCGCCAGCGTTTGTATACCCGCCATGAAGACCTGGCCGAAGGTGATTTACCCGTTCCGCTTAAATTGGTGCAGATCAATCGTTGCCCGGTGCTGGCGCCCCTCTCGGTATTGCGCCCGGCCGACCAACAACGCCTGGGCGTGGACTTGACGTTGTTACAATTGCGCGGTGAACAGCTGGCCAATCAACAGGCGCAATGGCAAGACAAGCTGGAACACATCTACGGCAAGGATGACTTCACGCCGAGTGAAGATCCTGAACAACAGTTGTATGACGGTTTTCTGGGGGATCGTGATCGCCGATTGTGCGAGCAAGTTCGTACGCTGGAACCCGCGCAGTTGGGCCATGGGCACTGGATGTTCGATGACCCGCGGATGCCTGAACTATTGTTCCGTTATCGGGCACGTAACTTCCCTGAAACCTTGAACAGTGAAGAGCGTCAGCGCTGGTATGGCTTCTGCCAGCAACGCCTGAGTGACCCGCAATGGGGCGCGCCGAATACCCTGGGTGATTTCGAGCAGGCGCGGCAACGTGCGTGGGAGAGCGCTGACGAAGCGGGGCGTCGGGTACTGGACGCCTGGCAGGAACACGCCCGTAAACTGCAGACACAATTTGCAATTGTGCCGTGAGCGGGAAAACAAAAACGCCGGCATTGAGCCGGCGTTTTTGTTGCGTTAAGCAAAGTGAGCGTGCGGACAATCAGTCCAGCAGGGTCGCCCAGCTTTCAACCACGTCACCACCCCACTTGGCTTTCCATTCTTTCAGGGTCTTGTGGTTGCCGCCTTTGGTTTCGATCACTTCACCATTGTGCGGGTTCTTGTATTGCTTGACCTTGCGCGCACGTTTAGTGGCGGTGGCCTTGACCGCGCCACGTGGCGCTTTGCTCAGTTTAGACTCTGGGTCGAGCAGGGCAATGACATCACGCAGCGACTTGGAGTACTCGCCCATCAGCGTGCGCAGTTTGCCTTCGAACTCCAGCTCTTGCTTCAGCTTGTCATCCTGGGACAGGTTGGCCAGGCGGGCCTGAAGTTCTTTGATGGCTTCTTCGGTGGCGCGGTACTCGTTAATCAGGGACATGGAGTGTTCCTTAAATACGTGTTCAGAAATGTGTGGGCCAATAATAGACAGGCGATACTCGCAAGTAAACATACAAATCGGCAATTAACTGTTAATTAAGCTGTGACAACATTTCTCCGCGTGAACAAAAATTTACATAAGCCCTGCATTTTGTCATGGCTATGCACGGTGCTCGCGTTGTGTGCCGACAGGTGCACACAGCGCGCGTGGTGCAATCCATACTGCGTTTTTTCTGGCGGGCCGCTAGAATGAGCGCCTTTGCGAAGTTCTGGAGTCTCATTCATGCGCACCTATCGTCTGGTGATCGCCTGCCCCGACCGTGTTGGCATCGTGGCGAAAGTCAGTAATTTCCTGGCCTTGTACAATGGCTGGATCAACGAAGCCAGCCACCACTCCGATGAACAGAGTGGTTGGTTCTTCATGCGTCATGAAATCCGTGCCGAATCCTTGCCATTCGGTATCGAGGCATTCCGCGAGGCGTTCGCGCCGATCGCTGAAGAGTTCTCCATGACCTGGCGTGTGACCGACTCGGCGCAGAAGAAGCGCGTGGTGTTGATGGCCAGTCGCGAATCCCACTGCCTGGCCGACCTGCTGCACCGCTGGCACACCGACGAGCTGGAGTGCGACATCCCGTGCGTCGTTTCCAACCACAACGACCTGCGCAGCATGGTCGAGTGGCACGGCATTCCGTTCTTCCATGTGCCGGTCGACCCCAAGGACAAGGCGCCAGCCTTCGCCGAAGTGTCGCGCCTGGTCCAGGAGCACGCCGCCGATGTGGTGGTACTGGCCCGCTACATGCAAATCCTGCCGCCGCAGCTGTGCCAGGACTACGCTGAAAAAGTGATCAACATCCACCACAGCTTCCTGCCCTCGTTCGTCGGTGCCAAGCCCTACCATCAAGCGGCCCTGCGTGGCGTGAAGCTGATCGGTGCAACGTGCCACTACGTGACCGAAGAGCTGGACGCCGGCCCGATCATCGAGCAGGACGTGGTGCGTGTCAGCCATGCCGACAGCATCGAAGACATGGTGCGCTTCGGCCGTGATGTCGAGAAGATGGTGCTGGCCCGCGGCCTGCGTTATCACCTCGAAGACCGCGTGCTGGTGCATGGCAACAAGACTGTGGTGTTCGACTGATAGGGACCCGGGGCTGCGCCGCAGCCCCAAGCCTTGGGAGTGTTGGATGGCAAACTCGCGCAACAAGCCCACCGCCTCAGCACCGCCAACCCTCGGCGAAGGCTGCCTGGCCCGCTATGACCCAGAGGCCCTGAGCGACGCCGACGGCACCGACTTCCCCGGCGCTGCCGACCTCTGGCAACAGCTCAACCCGCCTGACGCCGCCAGCGCTCCAGCAGCGGGCGCGCCAGCAGGCAAACGAACACCGGCCCACCTGCCAGCAGATAAAAGTAGTAAGTGACCGCGCGCCAGATCACGATCGCTGCGGCCGCTGTCGAACTGCCCACCATGGGCGTCAGCAGGCTTGCCGATGTCAGCTCGGCAGCGCCCGCGCCACCTGGCAGCAGGCTGAACTGCCCGGCGCTGAGCGAGAGCATCTGCACCAGAAAGCTGGGGATCCACGACAGCTCCACGCCCAAACCCTTCAGCACCAGGTACAGCACGCTGTAGCGCAGGCCCCAATGCAGGCAGGTCAGGGTGAACACCAGTGCCAACGTGCGTTTGGGCAGGCGCCAGGTCTGCGCCAGGGCATCGATGAAGTGCAGTACCTTGCGCGCCCAGCGGCGTTTACGGCATTCAGGCATGCCCAGGCGCTGTAACAGACGGCCATTGAAACGCATCATCCCGCGCCGGTAGCGCAGCAACCCCAGTACCGCGATCAATGCCGAACACAGCAGCAGTGAGCTGCCCAGCAGCATGCTTTGCTGGCTGTGCCCCAGGCTGTGGAACAACGCATAGCCGGCAATCGCCAGCATCGCGCAGAAGAAAAAAACCAGGTCGTTCAGTTGGTCCATGGCAAATACTGCGCCACTGCGCGCTGGGCCAATGCGGTCGCGCGCCAGCAGGGCCATGAGGGTCAGCGGGCCGCCGCTGCCGCCTGGGGTGGTGCAGATGGCGAACTCAGTGGCCATGACCACGCTGAGGCTGCGCAAGTACCGAAGCTGCGCGCCCTGCTGGCCGAGCAGCAGGCGCAGGCGAATGGCATTTATCACCCAGCACAGCAGGATCATGCCCAGCAGCGTCAGCAGCAAGCCTGGGTCGAAGCGCTGAAGCCTTGGCAGCAGGTCACTACCGCCCAGCACGATTGGCACCAGCACGGCGCCCAGCAAAGCCAGTGCCAGCCAGCCCAGGCGGTTCATGCGCTGGCCTGGCGGTCCAGCCAGGCGGACTTGGTCAACGGCACGCGGCCCTGTGCCAGCAGCGTGCGCAAGGTCTGTAGCCAGTACTCGCGGGAGGTGCGGTGGCGCATGTCCACCGGGTGCAGGCCCAGGCGCACGGTGCCCGCTTCACGCCAGCGCCGGCATTGCCAGTCGCACAGCAACCGCGATAAGCCTCGGCGCCAGGCGCTGCGTGCGCTCCACACCAGGCCAGGCGCTTCGATGGCGGTAAAGTCCGGCAGGCGATACAGGTGCTGCGGGGTGCTGGTGTAGCGCAGCGGAAGCTGGCGCAGTGCCTGGCGGGTGCCTTGGCTCATCAGCCAGGCTGGGGCGACGAAGCCCGCGACCGGCCAACCTTGTCGGTCAAACACTGCCAGGCCTTGCTCCAGGCGTTGCAGCGCCTGCTGCTTATCAAGCCCGTAGAATTCGCCTTCGTGGGTATAGATGCGGCGCATGAAAAACGCCCCGGGGCTGCGCGGTGGCGAGCCGTCGTCGGCATGGTAGAAACCATGCAGCGCCAGCTCATCGCCCAGCGCCAGGCGCCGTTCGAGCAGGCGGCAGAAGGTAGGCGAGCGCTGCAGGGGGTTGCGGTGGTGAAAGTCTGGCACCACCAGCCAGGTCATGGGCACGCCGCCGATTTCATCGATGGCCTGGACGAAGGGTTGGTAGTCGGGCCAGGTTTCGGGCGCGACATCGTGCAGCACCAGCATCAGGCTGCGGGGTGCGCTGGTGCTTTCAGCCATGGGCGCGCACCCGCGGTTGGTGGCCGAGTACGGCCTGGTAATGCTGAAGCAAGCCGGCGACCACGTTGTCCCATGAGTAGTGTTGCTCGACATGGCGGCGGGCTTGGGTGCCGAGCGCGCGCACGCCCTCTTCGAACACCTGGCGCACGGCCTGCGCCATGGCCGGCCCGTCATTGGCCTGGCACAGGCGCCCGCACTGTTCGTTGACGATCTCGCCAAAGGCGCCGGCGCGCACAGCCACTACCGGCGTGGCGCTGGCCATCGCTTCGAGGATGACCAGGCCAAAGGTTTCCTGGTCGCCGGCGTGCACCAGCAGGTCGGCACTGGCCATCAGCCTGGCGACTTCCTGCGGCGGGCAGAAATGGTCGATCACGCTGACGTTCTGTGGCACGTTCACCGGCATGTTGGAGCCGACCAGCAGCAGGTGGTAGGGGCGGCCCAGGTGCTGCATGCAGTCGAGCAGCACCGGCAGGTTCTTCTCCCGCGAGCCCCGGCCGGCGTAGATCAGCAGGCGGCTGGTGTCGGCAATCCCGAGTTCGGCACGCAGGTGCGGGTCGCGGTGGTCGGGGTTGAAGGTGGCCAGGTCCACCCCCAGGCGCTGCACATGCACATCGCGCACGCCCAGGCGGCGCAGTTTGTCGGCCATTACCTGGCTGGGCGCCAGGACCCGGTCGAAGTTGCCGTACAGCTTGCTGACATAGGCCTCGACATTGGGCGTGAACCAGTTGCCCATGCGGTTGCTGACCAATAGCGGCAGGTCGGAGTGGTAGAAGCCGATGACCGGTACGTCGAGCTGGCGGCGTGCCTCCAGGGCAGCCCAGGCGGTCAGATAGGGGTCGCCGACTTCGATCAGGTCGGGTTTGAGGCTGCGCAGCACATTGCACCAGGGCGCCAGGCGTAC
Organism: Pseudomonas sp. E1MeOHC2; assembly: GCF_058745025.1. Lineage (NCBI taxonomy): Bacteria > Pseudomonadati > Pseudomonadota > Gammaproteobacteria > Pseudomonadales > Pseudomonadaceae > Pseudomonas > Pseudomonas sp. E1MeOHC2. The sequence continues at coordinate 1,304,440 of NZ_CP196675.1, read as the reverse complement.
CGGGAAGCGGTAGCCGTTGCCGAAGGGCAGGGGAGGCGCGGGCACCTGGTAGATGCCATCGGTGTGTTGCGCGCTGGCGCCGGGGATCAGCAGGCTGTGGCGCACGCCGTGGATGGCATCGAGGCGGCGGTGTTTGGCATCAAGATAGGTACGTACGCCACCGCTTGCCGGGGCGTAGAACATGGTGATGTCGGCGATGTGCACGATCAGCATCCCTCCGGGATCGTCTTCGGGTCTGTCAGCCGGCTGTAAGGGGCCGGCGATGACGCGCCTAAAGGTTGACCTACCAGAAGGATAGTTTGTTCGATCGGGTTGGGTGGGGGGCGGAGCTGTGTTGGTTGCTTCGCAGGTACAGCTCCCACAACGTTCGTGTGGGAGCAACTGTCTTCTTGTGGAAGCTGGCCTTGCCGGCGATGGGGCGCGTAGCGCCCCAGGCCCGGCTGTGCCGGGCATCGCCAGCAAGGCTTGCTCCTACGAATGAGCTATTTGCTCCTTCCAGGGCGTTCCGGTCTTGAGCATCGCATTTAGCCTCACTATCAATACTCGCATACACGCCACCACCGATACTTTCGCGCACTTCCCTTGGGCTCGCAGTGCTTTGTAGCGCTCGCAGAAGTCCTTGTTGTGCCGTATCACCACCCAGCAGGCCATATAGAGCGCCCGCCTGACTTGTGAGCGCCCCCCCCAGATTGAACGCTTGCCCGACTGCTTGCCGCTGTCCTGGTTGAACGGCGCAACACCGACCAAGGCGGCAATTTCCTTCTTATCCACCTGGCCCAGCTCTGGCAGCAAGGCCATCAGCTTTCCGGCAGTAATCAGACCAATTCCTTTGACTTGAGTGAGCTGTTTAACCCGGTCATCAGGCAAAGCTGCTGCCTGCTGTGCGATCTCTTGTTCCAGCGCTCGAATTTCACCCTTCAGATAGGCGATGTGTTGTTCCAACCGCAAACAAACACTGGGAGCCCGCGCCTGCTTCAGGCACCGCTTGTCATCGTCGCGCTGTTGGACGAAGCGATCCCGCTGCATAAGCAGTTCGCGCAGCAAGGCCCGCTCGGGTGTCATCACCTGGCAAGGCCGTGGGGGCATAACTTCAGCCAGGTGAGCCAAAACCGCTGCGTCAATGGGATCGGTCTTGGCGCGTTTACCCATCGACTTGGCAAAGTCCCGGGCACGACTGGGATTGATCCGGCAAACCGGAAAATCGGCATCCTGCAGCGCTTTGAGGACATTGCACTCGTAGCCACCGGTAGCTTCGAGCAAGACCATTGAAACTGCATACCCGCCAAGCTTTTCGACGAGCAGTTGGAATCCCTTCAAGTCATTGGAAACACTGAAGTTCACCCCCTCAGGGCGGATGTGAACAGCAAGTGTGGCACTGGAAACATCGATGCCGACAGAGGAAGACATGGCCAAACCCTCTTAAACTCAAGGAGTGAGAGCGCTTTGGCTTGGCCCACGCTTGTGATTCGAGATTACGCCCCTCATCCAACTGTTCGGGCTCTCGCCAAAGTGGAACGGTGAATGGCAGCTTTTGCTCCCACACGTGCTCTGGGCACCTCGGGCTATCAGCTTGCCATTCACCGCTCTCACTTCAGATTCTATTCCCTCTCCAAGACACAAGCGGGTTCACCCGCGAAGCAGGCGGTGCGGTCTGGGGTCAGATACGGAAGCTGCCCACCAGGTGTTTCAGGCGCGAAGCCTGTTGCTCCAGGTCCGAACAGGCGCGCAGGGTGGCTTGCAGGTTTTCAACGCCTTCCTGGTTGAGCATGTTGATCTCATTGATATCCATGTTGATCGCTTCGACCACGGCGGTCTGTTCTTCGGTGGCCGTGGCCACCGACTGGTTCATGCCGTCGATTTCGCCGATACGCACGGTCACGCTGTCCAGGCGCTCGCCGGCCTGGTTGGCGATCTGCACGCTGTCCTGGCTGTGGCGCTGGCTCTGGCCCATGGTGTCGACCGACTCGCGGGCACCGACCTGCAGCTCTTCGATCATGGTTTGCACCTGTTGTGCCGACTCCTGGGTGCGGTGCGCCAGGTTGCGCACTTCGTCGGCAACCACCGCAAAGCCGCGCCCGGCTTCACCGGCACGGGCGGCTTCGATCGCCGCGTTCAAGGCCAGCAGGTTGGTCTGCTGGGAGATGCTGGTGATAACTTCGAGAATCTGGCCGATGTTGACGGTCTTGCTGTTGAGCGTCTCGATGTGCGCGCTGGAGGTGACGATCAGGTCGGACAGGCGATTCATCGCCGCAATATTGCGTTCCACCACCTGCTGGCCTTCTTCAGCCAGCAAGCGTGCGGAGCTTGCATGTTGCGAGGCTTGGGCGGCGTTGCCGGCGATTTCCTGAGCAGCGGCGCCCAACTCGTTGATGGCGGCGGCGACGCTGTTGGTGCGGTTGGATTGCTCGTCGGAGTTGGTCATCGACGAGTTCGAGGCGCTGATCACACGCAGGGCCACTTCGTTGACCTGCTCGGTGGCCGAGGACACTTCGCGGATCGAGCCGTGGATGCGCTCGACGAAGCGGTTGAAGGCAGTGCCGAGAATGCCGAATTCGTCCTGGTTTTGGATGCGCAAGCGTTTGGTCAGGTCGCCTTCACCTTCGGCGATGTCTTCCATGGCGCGGGTCATGGTCAGCAACGGTTGCATCAGCACACGAATCAGCAGGCCGAGCAGGCCGATGATGATAACCACCGCAACCAGCGTGGCGATCACCGCCGAGGTGCGGAAGGTGCTGAGCATGGAGAAGGCTTTGTCCTTGTCCACCGACAGGCCGATGTACCAGTTGGCCGACGGCAGGCCTTTGATCGGGGTGAAGGTCAGCAGGCGGGTCTGGCCCTGAGCCTGGACTTCAGTCAGCTCACCGGAAAGTGTCGGCGTGTGCTGCGGGAACAAGTCCGACAGCGATTTCATCACCAGATCCTTGTCCGGGTGGACCAGGATCTTGCCTTGGTCGTTGACCAGGAACGCGTAGCCCATGCCACCGAAGTTCAGCGAGTTGATGATCTCAACCAGGCCGTCGAGGGCCAGGTCGCCACCGACCACGCCCACACTGTTGGACACTTTGCTGAGGATGCCGATGACCATCTTGTTGGTGGTCATGTCGATGTACGGTTCGGTCAGCGTCGCGCCGGAGGCGTTCATGCCGTCCTTGTACCAGGGGCGGGTGCGTGGGTCGTAGCCGTCGGGCATCGCGGCGTCCGGGCGCACGCTGAAGCCACCGTCGACCTTGCCCAGGTACACCGTGAGGAAGCTTGTGAGCAGCGCATTTTGCCCCATCAGGGTTTCGGCGTCGCTGGGTGACTGGGCAATGTTCTGCGCCAGGTTCTGCACCAGCTTGATACGCCCTTCGAACAGGTTGCGAATATTGGTCGAAGTGGATTCGCCCATTTCAGCCAGATAATTCTCCAGATCCTCTCTGATCGCATTACGCTGGAGATAATCGTTATAGAGGGTGAACAGGCTGAAGGCGAGTATCACGATCAGTGATGCCGCCAAGAGAATCTTGTGGCTGAAACGAAGGCTTTTGCTCATGGTGTAATCGGTTCCGCTAAGGTTTTATCGGGCGTTCGCACGAATACATCTGCAAGACAGTGCAACATCCCGGGAAGTCCTAGTTGGGTTGTTACTGTGTTCTAGGCGAATATCACCCCGAGGTATCGGCCGATACGCGGCAAAGCTTGAGAAGAGGATGAAAGAAGATGTCGGATCCTTCGCAAATTGTTGTAGGGGCGGGCCTTGATGGCTTGCCTGTGAATCAAGCCATGCGCCTCGCCAACCGCCACGGGCTGGTAGCTGGCGCCACGGGCACTGGCAAAACCGTCACCTTGCAGCACCTTGCCGAAGTATTCAGTGATGCCGGCGTGGCGGTATTCGCGGCCGACGTCAAAGGCGACCTGTGCGGCCTGGGGGCGGCAGGCGCGCCGCAGGGCAAGGTGGCCGAGCGCATTGCCGGCATGCCCTGGTTGGGGCATACGCCCCAGGCTTACCCGGTGAGCCTGTGGGACATCGCCGGGCAGTCCGGCCACCCCTTGCGCACGACCCTCAGCGAAATGGGGCCGCTGCTGCTGGGTAACCTGTTGGAGCTGACCGACAGCCAGCAGGCGGCCTTGTATGCAGCGTTCAAGGTGGCCGACCGTGAAGGCCTGCTGCTGCTTGACCTCAAAGACCTCAAGGCGCTGCTGGCGCACCTGAAGGACAACCCGCAAATGCTGGGTGAAGACAGCGCGCTGATGACCAGCGCCTCCACCCAGGCCTTGCTGCGTCGCCTGGCGACCCTTGAGCAGCAAGGCGCCGAAGCGCTGTTCGGTGAGCCGGCGTTGCAGTTAGAAGACTTGCTGCGCCCCGGCAGTGACGGCCGTGGGCGTATCCATTTGCTCGATGCCAGCCGGCTGGTGCACGAGGCGCCGAAGGTGTATGCGACCTTCCTGCTGTGGCTGTTGGCCGAATTGTTCGAACAGTTGCCGGAACGTGGCGATGCCGACAAGCCGGTATTGGCGCTGTTCTTCGATGAAGCGCATTTGCTGTTCAACGGCACGCCCAAGGCATTGCAGGACCGCCTGGAGCAGGTGGTAAGGCTGATTCGCTCCAAGGGCGTGGGGGTCTACTTCGTCACGCAGTCGCCAGGTGACCTGCCAGATGCCGTGCTGGCCCAGTTGGGCCTGCGCATCCAGCATGGGTTGCGTGCGTTCACCGCAAAAGAGCAAAAGTCGCTCAGGGCCGTGGCCGATGGCTTTCGCCCCAACCCCGCGTTCGACAGCCTGGCGGTGCTGACCGAGCTGGGTATCGGTGAAGCCTTGGTCGGCACGCTGGAGGAAAAGGGCACGCCCGCCATGGTGCAGCGGGTGCTGATCGCCCCACCGCAATCGCGCATCGGCCCCTTGAGCGTGGCTGAACGTAGCGCGTTGATAGCCTTGTCGCCGCTGGCCGGGCGCTATGACAAACCGGTGGACCGTGAGTCGGCCTATGAAATGCTCACCCAGCGCAAGGGTGAGCCTGTCGAGCCGACGCCGGTGCCAAAGGCCGGTGAAGAGAGTTTTGCCGACAAGGCCGGAGATTTTTTGCAGAGTGCGGCGGGGCAGGCGATCAAGTCTGCGGTGCGCCAGGCTGCCAATCAGTTGGGGCGGCAGTTGGTGCGGGGGTTGATGGGGTCGTTGTTGGGCGGCAAGAAGCGCTAGCAGTATCGAGGCCTATGAAAAAGGCGCCTGCAAAGGCGCCTTTTTCTACAGCGGTATCGCTCAGCCAATCGCCTTGGACGCCAGCCAGAACAGGCCAGCTGCCAAGCCCATCGAGGCGGGCAGGGTCAGTATCCAGGCCAGCAGGATGGTCTTCACGGTGCCGCCTTGCAGGCCGCTCTTGTTGGCGACCATGGTACCGGCAACACCGGATGACAACACATGGGTGGTCGATACCGGCAGGCTGAACACGTTGGCCATGCCGATGGCGCAGGCTGCGGTGATCTGCGCCGACATGCCTTGGGCATACGTCATGCCCTGCTTGCCGATCTTCTCGCCAACCGTCAGTACCACGCGCTTCCAGCCAACCATGGTACCCAGGCCCAGGGCCAGGGCAACGGCCACGATCACCCAAAACGGTGCATATTCGGTGGTGGCGGTGAGGTCTTTGCGCAGCTTCTCAAGGTCCGCCTTTTCACGGGCGTCCAGGCCTGGCAGCTTGCCGACCTTTTTCGCCGTGTCATCCAGGCAGAGCAGGTAGCGGCGTACTTCCACGCGCTTGTCGGCATCCAGGGTGTGGTAGTCGGTCACGCCCTTGAGCGAGGCCTGCAGTGCGGCGATGGTCGGCTCGGTCTGCTGCGGGTTGCAACTGAACTGCTCTGGCAGGTCGCTCGACTTGGCCTTGCCCAGCGCCAGGAACTCACCCAGGGTGGCTTCGTTGCGCTGGTAGAACTGGCTCATGTGCAGGGTGGCGTCGCGGGTACGCTCGATCTGATAGGTGGTGCTGTTCAGGTCGAGAACGAACTTGGCTGGCACGATACCGATCAGCACCAGCATGATCAGGCCGATGCCTTTTTGACCATCGTTGGAGCCGTGAACGAAGCTCACGCCCATGGCCGAAATCACCAGTACCAGGCGGTTCCAGAAGGGTGGGTGCTTCTTGTCGTCGAGCTTGCGGCGCTGTTCGGGCGTCTTGTGCATCTTCGACAGAGGCCGCCACCATTTAAGGCCGATCAGCACCAGGGCCGCGACGGCGAAGCCTGCCATTGGCGAGACCACCAGCGACATGGCGATGTCGATCGCCTTCTGCCAGTTGACGCCATCGCCCAGCGGGATGTCGTTGATCAGGGCATTGGCCAGGCCAACACCGAGGATCGAGCCGATCAGCGTGTGCGAGCTGGAGGCCGGGATACCGAAGTACCAGGTGCCCAGGTTCCAGGTGATGGCTGCAGCCAGCAGCGAGAAGACCATGGCCAGGCCGTGCCCGGTGTTCACATTGATCAGCAACTCTACCGGCAGCAGGTGAACGATGGCATAGGCCACCCCGACACCACCGAGCAGAACGCCGAGGAAGTTGAACACGCCGGAGAAAAACACGGCGAGGTGCGGCGGCATGGCTTTGGTATAGATGACGGTAGCTACCGCGTTAGCGGTGTCATGAAAGCCATTGATGAACTCGAAGGCGAGTACGAAGGTCAAGGCGAGCAGCAGGCTCACCAACACCCAGGCATCCAGTCCGCTGAATAAATCGATCATGAAGGTTGTCTGGCGGTCTTAGGGGGGCGGGATTATGCCAGAAAATATTGGCAATCGATGCACCCGCGACAGACCGGTGGCATGCCTGACGCTGCGACCTTCAAGCGCATGCTTACGCGTTTGGGTGAATAAATGTCGGCTAAAAAGCGAAAAATATGCGGAAAATCGTCAAATTTCTGCAAAGTATGAGGGGATGTATCAATTCAAACGGCCGTATGAAATTTGTGTAATTCCATTTCATCTTCGACCGATGGGTAAAGATCGACCGCGCCCGGGCGTGCCGGGCGACGACGCGGAAGGCGGAACCTGGCGCTCAGGGTTTGTCGCTGCGCAGTTCCTTTTCCATTTTTTCCAGCTCCTCGTTGAACGCCTGGTCACGCACGCTGGCGCGCTTGCGCCAAGGTTTGCGTTCCGGGTCCGGTTGAGCTGCGTAAGTGGTGACTTCACCACCGTAAACATCCTTGTAACGTTCAGCCTGGCGCTCGAGTTCTACGCGCAGTTCATCTTTCGTCACAGTAGTACCTGAGTAAGTTGAATTAAGGACTGTTGTTGTTTGCTGTACAGCGTGCCCCAGCGCGCACAGCGATGCCACCTGGAAAGCAGTGGGGATGCCATACAGCGCCTGTACAGACGTGGGTTGAGCGTAAGTGCTGGATACAGCGGTGTATTCCATTACCCCAGCATCGGGGCGTTCAACCCAATCGATTATAGCAACCGACAATTGTTCGAACAGGGTTATTTACCCCAGCCTGACAGCGCCAGTAGAAGTTGTCGGTTTCATTCGGCAACGCGTCACGTCGTGCGTATAACTTTGAAAGGCGTGACCGGCAAAAGTTCGTCGCGACACAGTAGCGAGGAGGGGATGTAAAAACGGCCTCGCACAAGGCGAGGCCGTTGCCTGGGACTTCTACGGTGGGTACCTGACCAGTCTCTCCAAAGAAGCCACAAGTGGCAGGAGAAAGGTATAAGCAAAAGTGTCAGCGGTCAATTGCGATTATCGGCCGTTCGTTCGATAATCGCACGAACCAGCGATTTTTTTGAGGTGAGCGATGAGCGACGAAACACCGGCCAACGAATCTGCCAACCCAGAGGCGGTACGCCCTGCCGCACCGGCACTGGCGCCGCCGATCGTGGCATCGCCGGCCAAGCGTATTCAGGCGTTTACCGGCGACCCGGATTTCATGACCTCGCTCGCGCGGGGGCTGGCGGTGATCCAGGCGTTTCAGGAGCGCAAGCGCCACCTGACCATCGCCCAGATCAGCCACCGCACCGAGATCCCGCGCGCGGCGGTGCGCCGCTGCCTGCACACGTTGATCAAGCTGGGCTATGCGACAACTGACGGGCGCACGTATTCGCTGTTGCCCAAGGTGCTCACCCTGGGGCATGCCTACCTTTCGTCGACGCCTTTGGCGATTTCCGCACAGCCGTACCTGGACCGCATCAGTGACCAGTTGCACGAGGCGGCCAACATGGCCACCCTCGAAGGCGACGACATCCTTTATATAGCCCGATCGGCGACAGTGGAGCGGCTGATCTCGGTGGACCTGTCGGTTGGCGGGCGTTTGCCGGCGTATTGCACGTCCATGGGGCGAATCCTGCTGGCGGCGATGGATGACACCAGCCTGCGCGAGTACCTGGACCGGGCAGACCTGAAGGCGCGCACCAGCCGGACCTTGCATGATGCCGAATCGTTGTTTGCCTGCATCCAGCAAGTGCGTGCCCAGGGCTGGTGCGTGGTGGACCAGGAGCTGGAGCAAGGGCTGCGTTCTATTGCCGTGCCTATTTATGACGCGTCGGGGCAGGTGCTTGCCGCGTTGAATGTCAGCACTCATGTTGGGCGTGTGACACGTAGCGAACTTGAGCAGCGGTTCTTGCCGATCCTGTTGGCGGCCAGTCGGGATCTTTGCCATCAGTTGTTTGGTTGAACTGTGCAGGGGGTCTATCGCCCCCTCCATGCCCCACAATCGAACACTTCAGCTGTTTCCTGTTCGATAAACGCACAATGTCGCTCCCGGCGAATTGCGTCCCCCCCGTCTGCTGATTAATGTCTCTCGCAACGGTCGGCTTGCCGACCGAACAAGAAAAACATAAGAGGCACATACCATGACTACTGTCCCATCGCTGCCGCGGCCGCACCCGCACGCAGTAGTGTTGTATCCAGGCTGACGCAGGCCGCCATCACCCCATTATCGAACCCTGTACTCGCGCCCTGAGTGCGGTGGCATGGCTGTGCTCTAATTCTGGATAACAACAATGAACCAACCACAATCCAACGTCGGCAATTGCCTCGACGTTCAGTCGTTCATCAATGACCAGCCGCTGTCCCGCTATCAATGGCGGGTCGTGTTGCTGTGTTTTCTGATTGTCTTCCTCGATGGCCTGGACACCGCTGCCATGGGCTTCATCGCCCCGGCCCTGTCCCAGGAGTGGGGCATCGACCGCGCCAGCCTCGGCCCGGTCATGAGTGCCGCGTTGATCGGCATGGTGTTTGGCGCGTTGGGCTCCGGGCCGCTGGCCGACCGTTTCGGGCGCAAGGGCGTGCTGGTGGGCGCGGTGCTGGTATTCGGCGGCTTCAGCCTGGCCTCGGCCTACGCGACCAATGTCGACCAACTGCTGATCCTGCGTTTTCTGACCGGGCTTGGGCTGGGTGCGGGTATGCCCAATGCGACCACGCTGCTGTCCGAATACACCCCCGAGCGCCTCAAGTCGCTGCTGGTAACCAGCATGTTCTGTGGTTTCAACCTGGGCATGGCGGGGGGTGGCTTCATCTCCGCGAAGATGATCCCGGCCTACGGCTGGCATAGCCTGCTGGTGATCGGTGGCGTGCTGCCGCTGCTGCTGGTGGTAGTGCTGATGGTCTGGCTGCCGGAGTCGGCGCGGTTCCTGGTGGTGCGTAATCGCGGCACCGACAAGGTGCGCAAGGCCTTGGCGCCGATTGCGCCGCAGGTGGTGGCCCAGGCGGCCAGTTTCAGCGTGCCCGAGCAGAAGGCGGTGGCTGCGCGCAACGTGTTTGCGGTGATCTTCTCCGGCACCTACGGCCTGGGCACGATGCTGCTGTGGCTGACCTACTTCATGGGCTTGGTGATTGTCTATCTGCTGACCAGCTGGCTGCCGACCCTGATGCGTGACAGTGGTGCCAGCATGGAAGAGGCAGCCTTCATTGGCGCGCTGTTCCAGTTCGGTGGCGTGCTGAGTGCAGTGGGAGTGGGGTGGGCCATGGACCGCTTCAACCCGCACAAGGTCATCGGCATTTTCTATCTGTTGGCCGGGGTGTTTGCCTACGCCGTCGGGCAGAGCCTGGGCAACATCACCGTGCTTGCGACCCTGGTGCTGGTTGCGGGTATGTGTGTCAACGGTGCGCAGTCGGCCATGCCGTCGCTGGCAGCACGCTTCTACCCGACCCTGGGCCGTGCCACAGGCGTTTCGTGGATGCTGGGCATCGGTCGCTTTGGCGCGATTCTGGGCGCCTGGAGCGGTGCGACGCTGTTGGGCCTGGGCTGGAATTTCGAACAGGTGCTGACGGCATTGCTGGTACCGGCTGCATTGGCGACGGTGGGTGTGATCGTGAAGGGGTTGGTCAGCCACGCGGACGCGACCTGAAACGCTGGACTTGGATGGTTAGCAGGACAACAAGTTGTTCGATAATCGCACAAAAGTTCGATTATCGGATTGTAAGCTACCTGCCAGTCTCCTTAATCTGAACTCACCGATGCACCCTGACCAGGAGTCTCCAAATGGCTGCAATTCTCTCGCTTCACGAAGCCGTGAAGCAGTTCGTACAGGACGGCGATACCGTCGCCCTCGAAGGTTTCACTCACCTGATCCCGACCGCTGCCGGCCACGAGATCATCCGTCAGGGCAAGCGCGACCTGACCCTGGTGCGCATGACGCCAGACCTGATCTACGACCAGCTGATCGGCGCCGGCTGCGCCAGCAAGCTGATCTTCTCCTGGGGCGGCAACCCAGGTGTTGGCTCGCTGCACCGCCTGCGTGACGCGGTCGAGAAGCAGTGGCCGCATGCGATCGAAATCGAAGAACACAGCCATGCCGACCTGGCCAACGCCTACGTCGCCGGTGCCTCCGGCCTGCCTTTCGCGGTACTGCGTGCCTACGCAGGCTCCGACCTGCCGAAGGTCAACCCGCTGATCAAGAGCGTGGCCTGCCCGTTCACCGGCGAAGTGCTGGCCGCCGTACCGTCGGTACGCCCGGATGTAACCGTGATCCACGCACAGAAGGCCGACCGCAAGGGCAACGTGCTGCTGTGGGGCATTCTGGGCGTGCAGAAGGAAGCAGCCCTGGCGGCCAAGCGCTGCATCGTCACGGTCGAGGAGATCGTCGACGACCTGCAGGCGCCGATGAACGCGTGCGTCCTGCCGACCTGGGCGCTGAGCGCCGTTTGCCTGGTACCCGGTGGCGCACACCCGTCCTACGCCCATGGCTACTACGAGCGTGACAACCGCTTCTACCAGGCCTGGGACCCGATCGCGCGCAACCGCGAGACGTTCAGTGCCTGGATCGATACCTACATCCGTGGTACCGCCGATTTCAACGAATTCAAGGCCAAGCTGGCCAGCGCTGCGGAGGCTGCACAATGAGCTACTCCACCTCTGAAATGATGACCGTGGCCGCCGCCCGCCGCCTGCGCAACGGTGCTGTGTGCTTCGTCGGTATCGGCCTGCCGTCCAAGGCCGCCAACCTGGCGCGCCTGACCTCGTCGCCAGACGTGGTACTGATCTACGAATCTGGCCCGATCGGCGCCAAGCCAAGCGTGCTGCCACTGTCGATCGGCGATGGCGAACTGGCCGAAACCGCAGACACCGTGGTCCCGACCGGCGAGATCTTCCGCTACTGGCTGCAGGGTGGCCGCATCGACGTGGGCTTCCTCGGCGCTGCGCAGGTTGACCGCTTCGGCAACATCAACACCACAGTGGTCGGTGACTACCACGCGCCGAAGACCCGCCTGCCGGGTGCCGGTGGCGCGCCAGAGATCGCCGGCTCCGCCAAGCAGGTGCTGATCATCCTCAAGCAGTCTCCGCGTGCCTTCGTCGACAAGCTGGACTTCATCACCTCGGTCGGTCACGGCGAGGGTGGCGATTCGCGCAAACGCCTTGGCCTGCCAGGTGAAGGCCCGGTCGGCATCATCACCGACCTGTGCATCATGGAGCCAGAAGCCGGCACCCATGAATTCGTGGTCACCGCGATTCACCCGGGTGTGACCCGCGAGCAGATCGTGGCTGCCACCGGCTGGGCGATTCGCTTTGCCGATGACGTGCAGACCAGCGCCGCACCCACCGAAGTCGAACTGACCGCCCTGCGTGACCTCGAAGCCCGTACCGCCGCGGCCCATGGCCAGGTGGCAGGAGAAGCCTGATGCGCGACGTATTCATCTGTGACGCCATCCGCACCCCAATCGGCCGCTTCGGCGGCGCCCTGGCCGGCGTGCGCGCCGATGACCTCGCGGCAGTGCCGCTGAAGGCGCTGATCGAGCGCAACCCGTCGGTGCAGTGGGATCAGGTTGACGAAGTGTTCTTCGGTTGTGCCAACCAGGCCGGTGAAGACAACCGCAACGTGGCCCGCATGGCGCTGCTGCTGGCGGGCCTGCCCGAGACCATTCCAGGCGTAACCCTAAACCGCCTGTGCGCATCGGGCATGGATGCCATCGGCACGGCGTTCCGCGCGATCGCCAGTGGCGAAATGGAACTGGCCATCGCCGGTGGCGTCGAGTCGATGTCGCGTGCACCCTTTGTGATGGGCAAGGCCGAGAGCGGCTACTCGCGCAACATGAAGCTTGAAGACACCACCATTGGTTGGCGCTTCATCAACCCGTTGATGAAAAGCCAGTACGGCGTCGATTCGATGCCGGAAACCGCCGATAACGTGGCTGACGATTACCAAGTGTCCCGCGCCGACCAGGACGCTTTCGCCCTGCGCAGCCAGCAAAAAGCCGCTGCGGCCCAGGCTGCTGGCTTCTTCGCCGAAGAGATCGTGCCGGTGCGCATTGCCCACAAAAAGGGCGAGACCGTCGTCGAGCGCGATGAGCACCTGCGCCCGGAAACCACCCTTGAAGCCTTGACCAAGCTCAAGCCGGTCAATGGCCCGGACAAGACCGTCACCGCTGGCAACGCTTCGGGTGTCAACGACGGTGCTGCGGCACTGATCCTGGCGTCGGCCGAAGCGGTGAAGAAACACGGCCTGACCCCACGGGCCCGAGTGCTGGGCATGGCCAGTGGCGGCGTTGCACCTCGGGTAATGGGCATTGGCCCGGTGCCGGCGGTGCGCAAGCTGACCGAGCGCCTGGGCGTGGCGATGAGCGACTTCGACGTGATCGAGCTGAACGAAGCGTTCGCCAGCCAAGGCCTGGCCGTGCTGCGTGAACTGGGTGTGGCCGATGATGCCCCGCACGTGAACCCCAATGGCGGCGCGATTGCCCTGGGCCACCCGCTGGGCATGAGCGGTGCGCGCCTGGTGCTGACGGCGCTGCATCAGTTGGAGAAGAGCGGCGGGCGTAAAGGCCTGGCGACCATGTGCGTGGGTGTCGGCCAAGGGTTGGCGTTGGCCATCGAGCGGGTTTGACCTGTACCGGCCTCTTCGCGGGCAAGCCCGCTCCCACAGGGGACCACGCCTCTTCTGTGGGCGCGGGCTTGCCCGCGAAGAGGCCGGCCCTGTAAGACTCAAGGCCAATTGCCAGCCTGTGAGCGGAACGAGTGTGTTACTAGGTATGTCTAGAATTACCTAGGACCCTCCAGGAGTAAAACCTCATGACCTCAACCTATTACACCGGCGAAGAACGCAGCAAGCGTATCTTCGCAATCGTGGGTGCCTCTTCAGGCAACCTGGTGGAATGGTTCGACTTCTACGTCTATGCCTTCTGCGCGATCTACTTCGCCCCGGCCTTCTTCCCCTCCGACGACCCCACCGTGCAGTTGCTCAACACCGCAGGTGTATTCGCTGCGGGCTTCCTGATGCGCCCCATTGGTGGCTGGATCTTTGGCCGCCTGGCCGATCGCCATGGCCGCAAGAATTCCCTGATGATTTCGGTGCTAATGATGTGCGCCGGGTCCTTGATGATCGCCTGCCTGCCAACATACGACAGCATTGGTACCTGGGCGCCGGCGCTGCTGTTGCTCGCCCGCTTGATCCAGGGGTTGTCGGTGGGCGGCGAGTACGGCACCACCGCCACCTACATGAGTGAAGTGGCACTGCGTGGCCAGCGCGGCTTCTTCGCCTCATTCCAGTACGTAACCCTGATCGGCGGCCAGCTGTTGGCGGTGCTGGTGGTGGTGATCCTGCAGCAGTTGCTGACCGAGGATGAGCTACGCGCCTGGGGCTGGCGCATTCCGTTCGTGGTCGGCGCGGTGGCCGCACTGATCTCGCTGATGCTGCGTCGCTCGCTGCACGAAACCAGCAACGCCGAGACCCGCAATGACAAGGACGCCGGCTCGATCAGCGGGCTGTTCCGCAACCATGCTGCAGCGTTTATCACTGTGCTGGGTTACACCGCCGGCGGTTCGCTGATTTTCTACACCTTCACCACCTACATGCAGAAGTACCTGGTCAACACGGCCGGGATGAACGCCAAGAGCGCCAGCTATGTGATGACGGGCGCGCTGTTCCTGTTCATGATCCTGCAGCCGTTCTTCGGCATGCTCTCCGACCGTATCGGCCGACGTAACTCCATGCTGCTGTTCGGCGCCCTGGGTACGCTGTTCACTGTGCCCCTGTTGATGGCACTGAAGACCGTGACCAGCCCGTTCCTGGCCTTCGTGCTGATCAGCCTGGCCTTGTGTATCGTCAGTTTCTACACCTCGATCAGCGGCCTGGTAAAAGCGGAGATGTTCCCGCCGCAGGTGCGCGCACTGGGGGTGGGCCTTGCGTATGCGGTGGCCAACGCCATGTTCGGCGGGTCTGCCGAATATGTGGCCTTGGGCCTGAAGACGCTGGGCATGGAAAACACCTTTTACTGGTACGTGACGGCCATGATGGCGGTGGCTTTCTTGTTCAGCCTGCGCCTGCCCAAGCAGGCGGCGTACCTGCACCATGACGATTAAGGACCTGCAATGACGTACCGTGCGGACAACCAGCTGTTCGATGCCTACTTCACCGCGCCGGCCATGCGCGAGATTTTCTCTGACCGTGGCCGCCTGCAGGGCATGCTCGATTTCGAAGCCGCCCTGGCCCGCGCCGAAGCGGCCGCCGGGCTGGTGCCGCACAGCGCGGTGGCGGCCATCGAAGCGGCCTGCAAGGCCGAGCGCTACGACGCCCACGCCCTGGCCGATGCCATCGCCAGTGCCGGCAACTCGGCGATTCCGCTGGTCAAAGCACTGGGCAAGGTGATCGCCAGCGGCGTCCCTGAGGCCGAGCGCTACGTGCACCTGGGCGCCACCAGCCAGGACGCCATGGATACCGGGTTGGTCCTGCAGTTGCGCGATGCCCTCGACCTGATCGAGGCGGACCTTGGCCAACTGGCCGAGACGCTGTCGCGCCAGGCCTTGCAGCATGCCGATACACCGCTGGTAGGGCGCACCTGGCTACAACATGCCACGCCGGTCACCCTGGGCATGAAACTGGCCGGTGTGCTGGGCGCGTTGACCCGCCATCGCCAGCGGCTCCAGGAACTGCGCCCGCGTCTGTTGTGCCTGCAGTTTGGCGGTGCTTCCGGCAGCCTGGCGGCGTTGGGCAGCAAAGCCATGCCGGTGGCCGAGGGGTTGGCCGAGCAGCTCAACCTGCACTTGCCCGAGCAACCGTGGCACACCCAGCGCGATCGTTTGGTGGAGTTTGCCTCGGTGCTGGGCCTGATCGCCGGCAGCCTGGGCAAGTTCGGTCGCGACATCAGCCTGCTGATGCAGACCGAAGCGGGGGAGGTGTTCGAACCGTCCGCGCCGGGCAAGGGTGGCTCCTCGACCATGCCGCACAAGCGCAACCCGGTGGGCGCCGCCGTGCTGATCGGCGCTGCGACGCGGGTGCCTGGCCTGTTGTCGACGCTGTTTGCCGCCATGCCTCAAGAGCATGAGCGCAGCCTGGGTTTGTGGCATGCCGAATGGGAAACCCTGCCGGATATCTGCTGCCTGGTCTCTGGCGCCCTGCGCCAGGCCCAGGTGATCGCCGAAGGCATGCAGGTCGATGCCGAGCGCATGCGCCGCAACCTCGACCTGACCCAGGGCCTGGTGCTGGCCGAGGCGGTCAGCATCGTCCTGGCCCAGCGCCTGGGCCGTGACCGCGCCCACCACTTGCTTGAGCAGTGCTGCCAGCGCGCCGTTGCCGAGCAGCGCCACCTGCGCGCGGTCCTCGGCGACGAGCCGCAGGTCAGTGCCGAACTGTCGGCGGAAGAACTCGATCGCCTGCTCGACCCTGCCCATTACCTCGGCCAGGCCCGCGTCTGGGTGGCGCGCGCCGTGGCTGAACATCAACGTTTCACTGCCTGAAGGAGACTGCTGTGGCACATTTGCAACTGGCCGATGGCGTACTGAACTATCAAATCGATGGCCCGGCGGATGCTCCGGTGCTGGTCCTGTCCAACTCGCTCGGCACCGACCTGGGCATGTGGGACACGCAGATCCCGTTGTGGAGCGAGCATTTCCGGGTGCTGCGCTACGACACCCGTGGCCACGGCGCTTCGCTGGTGACCGAGGGGCCGTACAATGTCGAGCAGCTTGGCCGCGATGTGCTGGCCTTGCTCGACGCCCTGGACATCCAAAAGGCGCATTTTGTTGGCCTGTCGATGGGCGGCCTGATCGGCCAGTGGCTGGGCATCAACGCGGGCGAGCGCCTGTCGAGCCTGACCCTGTGCAACACCGCCGCCAAGATCGGTAACGACGAGGTCTGGAACCCGCGCATCGACACCGTGCTCAAGGATGGCCAGCAGGCCATGGTCAACCTGCGCGATGCTTCTATCGCTCGCTGGTTCACCCCGGCCTTCGCCGAAACCCAGCCTGAGCAAGCCCAGCGGATCTGCCAGATGCTGGCGCAGACCAGCCCTGAGGGGTATGCCGCCAACTGTGCGGCGGTGCGCGATGCCGATTACCGCGAACAATTGAGCCGCATCCAGGTGCCGACACTGATCGTGGCGGGTACCGCAGACGTGGTGACCACGCCGGAACATGGCCGCTTCATGCAGGCCGGTATTGTCGGCGCAGAGTATGTCGACTTCCCGGCTGCTCACCTGTCCAACGTTGAGATTGGCGAGCGCTTCAGCCGCCGTGTGCTCGACTTCCTGCTGGCCCACTGAGGACAACGCCATGGACGAGAAACAACGCTACGACGCCGGTATGCAGGTGCGCCGCGCGGTGCTGGGCGATGCCCACGTGGACCGCAGCCTGGAGAAGCTCAACGACTTCAATGGCGAGTTCCAGGAAATGATCACCCGCCATGCCTGGGGTGATATCTGGACCCGCCCCGGCCTGCCGCGCCACACCCGCAGCCTGATCACCATCGCCATGCTGATCGGCATGAACCGTAACGACGAGCTCAAGCTGCACCTGCGGGCCGCTGCCAACAATGGCGTGACCCGCGACGAGATCAAGGAAGTGTTGATGCAGAGCGCGATCTACTGCGGTATTCCGGCGGCCAATGCCACCTTCCACCTGGCGGAGTCAGTGTGGGATGAGCTGGGGGTCGAGTCGCGCGCTTGATCCTTGCGGTTTTGTAGGAGCGCCCTTTCGCGACGCAAGGCCGCTCCTACACCGACCTCAGTGCTACCGGCCCGGCGTTGGCCTCTACGGCCTGTTTCAGCGCTGGGCACAACCCCAGCATGAATGCCGCTTCCGCCACCACGAACAACGGCCCGATGATCAGCCCGCTGATATCGTCGACGAACGCCGGCTTGCGGCCCTCGTAATAGTGGCCGACGAACTGGATGATCCAGCCCACCACGAATGCCCCCAGCCCGGCACCCAGCCACAGCCCGGTGCTTTGCACCGCCAGTACCTGGCCAGCCCACAGGCATAACCCCAGCAGTAGGCCCATGACCAGCCCGAAGCGCAGGTCCAGGCGCAAGTAGAACCACACCGAAGCCGCTGCGGCCAGCAGGGCGGGTGACAGCCACATGCCTGCAATGTCCCAGCCTGGGCGCGACAGCAGGATGGTCACCGCCAGCACGATCAGTGGAATACCGACGAAATGGGTGGCGATATTGCGGGGGTCGCGGTGGTAGTTGGCGTATTGGCTCAGGTGCTCGACGAGGTTTTTCATTGTTGTGCCTCCCTGGTTTGCCTGATCGGATTTTGCTGCCTGTGCCGGCCTCTTCGCGGGCAAGCCCGCTCCCACAGAACCTCGCTGCCCTCAGGTTGGGCCCCCTCCGGTGGGAGCGGGCTTGCCCGCGAAAAGGCCGGCACAGGCAACCTATAGTGCTCAGGATAGCCTGCTGCCCACCATCATCATCCGTTCAGCGAATAGCGGCACTGCGCAGGGGCGCATCCAGCCCTACCAGGGTCTCGATCATTGCCCGCGCCGCCGGTGACAACCGATAGCCGCTGCGGCTGACCACACCACAACGCACGCTGAGCACCTCCAGCGCTGGCGGCAGGTTGCGCCAGTGCAGGCGCACCAGGCGGCCGGCAGCCAGGTCTTCGGCAACGGCTTCTTCGCTGGCGGTGCCGATCGCATCGCTGGCCTGCACCACGCTGCGCAGCACCGCCAGGTGCTCGGTCTGCAGGTGCGGGGTAAAGTCGCTGCGCCCGCTCAGGTTGGCCAGGCGCTTGCGTACACCAGGCGCGAGCAGGGCGCTGGCCAGCGGGTAGGTGAACAGGTCGTTGGTCGACAAGCTGTCCTTGGCCAGCAGTGGGTGGCCGGGGCGGCAGAAGAACAGGCCGGGCCGTGGCGAAAGGGGCTCGGTATGGAAGTTGGGGTCGGCCTCGAAGGGGCGGATGTCGTCGACGAAAAACTCGATCTGCTCACGGCGCAATGCCTGGCCGAGGCGCTCGGCATTGTCCACCAGCAGCGCGGTGCGGATACCCGGGTGGCTGTCGATGAAGTGGCGCAAGGCTTCGGGGACCAGGCGGACGGCCAGGGCCGGGCCGCTGCCGAAGTGCAGCTCGCCCGCGTCGAGTTTGGTCATCTGCAGCACTTCGTTGCTCAGTTGCGCGGCGCCTTGCACCAGGCGGCGTGCGTGCTGCAGCACCACCAGGCCTTCGGGGGTGGGCGGTAATGCTTTGCTGGCGCGGTCTACCAAAGGGCAACCGAAAGTCTGCTCCAGGCCCTGTATGGCGCGGCTGAAGGCAGGTTGGGTGATGCCCATGGCTTCGGCGGCGCGGACAAAACTGCGGTATTCGTTGAGGGCGATGAAGTAGCGCAGTTGACGGAGGTCCATGTCGCGGCTCTGGGGCGGGGATCAGGGCTCGATTTAAGCTGTTACAGCATATGTCGTCAACGAAGGTTTGTTTAGGTTGTTATTCGATTTGATTATTTAAGGTGTCTTCGCGGGTTGCCCGCGAAGACACCGGTGAAATTACAGCAGATTCAACGGGTAGCTCACGATCAAGCGGTTCTCATCGAATGCGTTGGTGCTGAAGTCCCGGCGCATGGTCGAGTTGCGCCATTTCAGCGAAAGGTCCTTGAAGCTGCCTGACTGCACCACGTAGGCCAGCTCTGTTTCCCGTGCCCACTCCTTGCCGTCGTCAACGCCACCTGCAGTCACGTTGTCACCCTTGATGTAGCGGTTCATCAGGGTCAGCCCCGGTACCCCGACGGTGGCGAAGTTGAAGTCATGCCGGACCTGCCAGGAGCGCTCCTTGGCGTTGTCGAAGCTTGAGTTGTAGCTGTCGTTGGCCAAAGTGCCGCCACTGGTGCCGTTGACGCGCATCCAGGCATCATCGCCACTGACCTTTTGCAGGCCGACGTAGAAGGTATGGCCCTGGTAGCGTGCCGAAAGCAGCGCCGAGGCGGTGCGGTTGTCCAGTTCGCCGGCGCGCTCGGCACCGTCTTCCTTGCCGATGAAGTAACCGAGGTTGGCGCCCAGGGTCCAGTCGCCCAGAGGCTGGCTATGGACCACGTTCAGGTACTGCTGACGGTAGATGTCCTTGAGCTGGGCATTCCACAGGCCAATCATCGTGCGTTTGTCGTTGAAGGTGTATTCACCGCCGCCGAAATTGAAGCGGTCGGAGGTGAATGCACCGCGGCCATTGAGCGACATGTCTTCCATGCTGGCATCGTTGCGCGGGCTGTTGGCGCGGAACTGGCCAGCGTACAGGGTCAGGCCGTCGATCTCCTTGGACGTGAGCTGGCCACCGCGGAAGGTCTGTGGAAGCGAGCGGCCATCATCCGAGCGCAGGATCGGCAGCACCGGCATCCATTCCCCGACTTTGAGCTCAGTCTGCGAGACCTTGGCTTTCAGGGCCACGCCCAGGCGGCCGAAATCATCTGCAGGGCGGCCGTCGTCGTGCACCGGCAGCAGGTGGGTGTTGGTGGTGCCTTTACCGCCATCGAGTTTGACCGAGTACATGCCCAGTACATCCACGCCGAAACCGACGGTGCCTTGGGTGAAGCCCGAACGGGCATCGAGGATGAAGCTCTGGGTCCATTCCTCGGCCTTGGCCTGCGGGTGCGCCGGGTCGACGAAGTTGCGGTTGATGTAGAAGTTGCGCAGGTTGAGGGTGGCCTTGGCGTCCTCCATGAAACCACCGTCGGCGGCGATAACGGGGAGGGTGCAGGACATGGCCAACAGGCCTGGCAGCAGCTGGCGTGCGGGGTACGAAATGCTCATCTGTCGTGGATCTCTTGTTTTTATGGGCGAGCCGTCGTGCTGCAGGATGCGGCCTGCAGGTGCGGGTCTTTTGATGAACGTGGGCAACGTTGCGTGAGCGGATGGTGCGGGGTTGGGAAGGGGCGAGGCAATTCGTCGCGGACGGTATGGGGCGATAATCGAACGGAATGTTCCAGTTGGTTAACTATTGTCAGTGCCGGCCTCTTCGCGGGGCAAGCCCGCTCCCACAGATGCCGCACAATTCCCAATTGCATGGAGCCTGTGGGAGCGGGCTTGCCCCGCGAAGAGGCCGGCACTGGCAACCGAAAACAAAAAGCCCACCGCGAAGGTGGGCTTGATGCTGCTACCAGATCATTCAGCCTTTCGGTGTCTGCACCGAAGCCTGCTGATTGGCCTGCCCGGTCTGCTCGTACCAGCCACCGCCGAGCGCCTTGTACAGGTTGACCTCGCTGGTCAGCTGCGACAGGCGATCACCGATCAGTGCCTGTTGGGCGCTGAACAGGTTACGTTGGGCGTCGAGGAAGGTCAGGTTGCTGTCGATACCAATCCGGTAGCGACGCTCTGCCAGGCGGTAGTAATCCTGGTTGGCTTGCACCAGGTCACGTTGCGCCTGCAGCTGCTCTTCGAAGGTCTTGCGCGCAGCCAGGCCATCGGAGACTTCCTGGAAGGCAGTCTGGATGGTCTTTTCGTACTGGGCGACGTTGATGTCCTTCTGGATCTTCGAGTAGTCCAGGCTGGCCTTCAGGCTGCCGGCGTTGAAAATCGGCAGGTTGATCTGTGGCTGGAACAGCCAGGTACCCGACCCTCCCTTGAACAGGCCGCCCATGTCCGGGCTCAAGGTCCCGGCGTTGGCGGTCAGGCTGATGCTCGGGAAGAACGCTGCACGGGCTGCGCCGATGTTGGCGTTGGCGGCCTTGAGCAGGTGCTCGGCTTCCTGGATGTCCGGGCGGCGCTGGAGGATGTCCGACGGCAGGCCGGCCGGTACTTCGGCAAGCTGGTCGGCATTGAGCTCCAGCGGCTTGGGCAGGTCGGCCGGTACGCCGGTGCCCAGCAGCACGGTCAGGCTGTTGAGGTCCTGAGCCACCAGGCGCTGGTACTGCGAGTACTTGACCCGCGCGCCTTCGACGGCAGTACGTGCCTGGCTGAGGTCGAGGGCCGAGGCTACCCCAACTTCGTTGCTGCGGCGGGTCAGGTTGTAGCTTTCCTGGTAGGTCTTCAGGGTCTCTTCGGTCAGCTTGAACAGCGCCTGGTCCGCCTGCCAGGTGTAGTAGGCGTTGGCCACGCTGGCCACCAGGGCGATCTGCGTGGAGCGTCGCGCCTGCTCGCTGGACAAGTAGGTTTCGAGGGCTTGCTCGCTCAGGCTGCGCACACGGCCGAACAGGTCCAGCTCATAGGCACTGACGCCGAGGGTGGCCGAGTACTGGCTGGTGATTTCGGCTTGGCCGGTCTGCGACGTGTTCGCCGGTACGCGCTGGCGGCTGCCGCTGCCCGTGGCCGAAACCGCCGGGAACAGGTCGGCCCGCTGGATGCGGTACTGCGCGCGGTAGGCGTCGATGTTCAGCGCCGCGACACGCAGGTCGCGGTTGTTGACCAGCGAGGTCTGGATCAGTTGCTGCAGCGCCGGGTCGTGGAAGAACTGGCGCCAGCCCTGTTCGGCGGCGGCAACGTCTGCCGACTCGGTCGGCGAGTACGCAGGGCCTTGCGGCCACTGCGCAGCCACCGGCGCATCCGGGGTCTGGTAGTCAGGAATAAGCGAGCAGCCGCCAAGAATCAAAGCAGATACCGCCAGGGACAACAAAGACTTGGTCATTGCCCAGCCTCATAACGTGGAGTTTCAGGGGTGGCGTCTGTTTCCGGCTTTTTGCTGCCGAACACCGACGACACAGCGACGAAGAATAGCGGTACCCAGAAGATTGCCAACACGGTCGCACTGATCATGCCGCCGATCACACCGGTGCCGATGGCATGCTGGCTGCCGGCGCCCGCGCCGCTGGCGATGGTCAACGGTACCACGCCGAGGATGAACGCCAGCGAGGTCATGATGATCGGGCGCAGACGCATGCGGCATGCTTCGATGGTGGCGTCATACAGGCTACGGCCCTGCTCGTGCAGTTCCTTGGCGAATTCGACGATCAGAATCGCGTTCTTCGCCGCCAGGCCAATGGTGGTCAACAGGCCGACCAGGAAGTACACGTCGTTGGACAACCCGCGCAGGCTGGTGGCGATCAGCGCACCGATGATACCCAGCGGTACTACCAGTACGACTGCGATCGGGATCGACCAGCTTTCGTACAGGGCTGCCAGGCACAGGAACACGAACAGGATCGAGAGGGCGAACAGCGCTGGCATCTGCGAGCCAGACAGTTTTTCCTCGTAGGACATACCCGTCCAGGAGAAACCGATGCCGCTAGGCAACTCGCCGACGATTCGCTCGACTTCAGCCATGGCCTCACCGGTACTGTAGCCCGGAGCCGGAGCGCCCAGCACCTCGACCGCTTCCACGCCGTTGTAACGCGACAGTTTCGGCGAACCGTAGGTCCATTCGCCCTTGGCGAAGGAGGAGAACGGCACCATCTCGCCCTTACCGTTGCGCACGTACCACTTCTGCAGGTCTTCCGGGCTCATCCGGGCGTTCGGTTCACCCTGGATGTAGACCTTCTTGACCCGACCACGGTCGATGAAGTCGTTGACGTAGCTGGCACCCAGGGCAATCGACAGGGTGTTGTTGATGTCGGCGATGGTCACGCCCAGGGCACTGGCACGTTCGTCGTCGATGGTCAGTTGGTACTGCGGCTCATCGTTCAGGCCGTTCGGGCGCACTGCCATGAGGATCTTGCTTTGTGCGGCCTTGGCCAGGAACTGGTTGCGCGCTTCCATCAGCTTGGCATGGCCAACCCCGGCGCGGTCCTGAAGGAACACGTCGAAGCCGGTGGCGTTACCCAGTTCGAGTACAGCCGGCGGGGCGAAGGCGAACACCATCGCATCGCGGAAGCTGAAGAAATGCTGCTGGGCGCGCGTAGACAGGTTGAACACGCTGTTCTCTGCCGAACGCTCCCCCCATGGCTTGAGCATGATGAACGCCATGCCCGAGCTCTGGCCGCGGCCCGCGAAGTTGAAGCCGTTCACGGTAAATACCGAAGCCACGGTGTCGGCTTCTTCCTTGAGCAGGTACTCACGCATCTGGTCGACCACCACCTGGGTGCGCTCGGCACTGGAGCCAGCCGGGGTCTGCACCTGGGCGAACAGTACGCCCTGGTCTTCTTCAGGCAAGAACGCAGTCGGGATGCGGGCGAACAGCCAGATCATGCCCACCACGATCAGGGCGTAGGCCAGCAGGAACGGCACCTTGTTGCGCAGGATGGTACCCACGCTGCGCTCGTAGCCGTTCACGCTGCGGTCGAAGTTGCGGTTGAACCAGCCGAAGAAACCGCCTTTGGCCGTGTGGTGCTCGCCCTTCTTCAGCGGCTTGAGCATGGTTGCGCACAATGCCGGGGTGAAGATCAGCGCCACCAGCACCGACAGGCCCATGGCCGAGACGATGGTGATGGAGAACTGCCGGTAGATCACACCCGTGGAGCCGCCGAAGAAGGCCATTGGCAGCAGTACCGCCGACAGCACCAGGGCAATACCCACCAGAGCACCCTGGATCTGCTCCATGGAGCGCTTGGTGGCTTCCTTGGGCGGCAAGCCTTCCTCGGACATCACCCGTTCGACGTTCTCCACCACGACGATGGCATCGTCCACCAGCAAGCCGATGGCCAGGACCATGGCGAACATGGTCAGGGTGTTGATACTGAAGCCCGCAGCGGCAAGGATGCCGAAGGTACCCAGCAACACCACCGGCACGGTCATGGTGGTGATGATGGTGGCACGGAAGTTCTGCAGGAACAGGTACATCACCAGGAACACCAGGACCACGGCTTCGATCAGGGTGTGGATTACCCCGCTGATCGATTCGGTGACCACGGGTGTGGTGTCATACGGGAACACGGCCTTCACGCCCGGCGGGAAGAACGGTTCGAGGTCGCTGATGGTCTGGCGCAGTGCCTTGGCGGTGTCCAGGGCGTTGGCGCCGGTCGCCAGCTTGACCGCCAGGCCCGAAGCAGGCTTGCCGTTGAACTGGGCGCTGACGGCGTAGTTCTCGCCGCCCAGGCCAACCTCGGCGACATCGCCCAGGCGAACCTGCGAGCCGTCGTTGTTGACCTTGAGCAGGATCTTCTCGAACTGCTCGGCGGTCTGCAGGCGGGTCTTGCCGATGATGGTGGCGTTGAGCTGGGTACCCGGCATAGCCGGCAGGCCGCCGAGCTGGCCGGACGACACCTGCACGTTCTGCGCAGCGACTGCGGTCTTGACGTCGACGGGCGTCAGCTGGAACTTGTTCAGCTTGGCCGGATCGAGCCAGATACGCATGGCGTACTGGGCACCGAACACCTGGAAGTCACCCACGCCGGCAGTCCGCGAAATCGGGTCCTGCATGTTCGAGACGATGTAGTTGGCCAAGTCGTCCTTGGTCATGCTGCCATCTTCGGACACCAGGCCGATCACCAGCAGGAAGTTTTTCACCGCCTTGGTAACGCGAATACCTTGTTGCTGGACTTCTTGCGGCAACAGCGGGGTGGCCAGGTTCAGCTTGTTCTGAACCTGAACCTGCGCGGTGTCGGCGTTGGTGCCTTGCTCGAAGGTGGCGGTGATGGTCATGCTGCCGTCGGAGTTACTCTCCGAAGACACATAACGCAGGTTGTCGATACCGTTGAGCTGCTGCTCGATGACCTGCACCACGGTGTCCTGCACCGTCTGCGCCGAGGCGCCCGGGTAGGACACGGCGATGGCGATGGCCGGTGGCGCGATGCTCGGGTACTGGTTGATCGGCAACTTCAGGATCGACAGTGCCCCGACCAGCATGATCACCAAGGCGATCACCCAGGCGAAGATCGGGCGATCGATAAAGAACTTCGACATGGTTTACTCCGCTTTGGCGTCTACTTTCGCCGCGTTGGCCTGATCAGGGCTGGCCGGCTTATTGACGTTGGTGGCTTCGCTGACCTTGACCTCGACACCTGGGCGTACGTACTGCAGGCCTTCGGTGATCAGGCGGTCGCCTGCGTTCAGGCCTTCCTCGATCAGCCAGTCACTGCCCAGGGTACGGCTGGCCTTGAGCTGGCGCAGTTCGACCTTGTTTTCCTGGTTGACCACCAGTGCGGTCGGTGCGCCCTTGAGGTCGCGGGTCACGCCCTGCTGTGGGGCCAGGATGGCGTTGGCGTTGACCCCGGCGCGCAGGCGGGCATGCACGAACATGCCTGGCAGCAGGGTGTGGTCGGGGTTCGGGAAGATCGCGCGCAAGGTCACCGAACCGGTGGTCTCGTCGACCGCGACTTCGGAGAACTCCAGGCGACCTTGCTGTTTGAACAGGCTGCCGTCTTCGAGGACCAGTTGCACCGAGGCGGCGTTATCGCCGGCCTTCTGCAACTGACCGCTTTCCAGGTCACGGCGCAGCTTGAGCAGCTCGGCGGTGGACTGGGTGACGTCGACGTAGACCGGGTCGAGTTGCTGGATGGTGGCCATGGCGTTGGTCTGGCCATTGCTCACCAGCGCGCCCTCGGTGAACGTGGAACGGCCGATGCGGCCGCTGATCGGTGCCAGAACCTTGGTGTAGCGCAGGTCGATCTGGGCACTTTTCAGTGCAGCTTCTGCCTGCAATCGTTTGGCATTGGCGTCGTCGTATTCCTGCTTGGAGACAGCCTGTTCATCGATCAGCTGCTTGTAGCGCTCGGCGAGCGAGCGGGTCGCCTGCAGGTTGGCCTGGGCATTGGCCAGGTTGGCCTCGTAGACGGCAGGGTCGATCTGGTACAGCTGCTGGCCTTCCTTGACGTCGCTGCCTTCCTTGAACAGGCGCTTGAGAATGATGCCATTGACCTGCGGGCGCACTTCGGCGACGCGATAGGACGTGGTACGCCCCGGCAATTCCGAGGTCAGGGTGAAGGTTTGTGGCTGGAGGGTCACGACGCCGACCTGAGGAGCCTGCGCCGCGGGCGCTGCTTCTTCTTTCTTGCAGCCACTGAGCAGAGTTGCCAGGGCGACGGCGGAAACCAGAGCGGTAACGGCTGGCTTGAATTGCATGAGGATCCTCGGGTCGCTGGAGCAGGAGACGCTCAAGAGTAATGGAAGAGTCTGATCAGAAAAATGCTATCCGGTGGATAAATAGCTTGCTAAGGAATATACTTACATTCATGGTTGTTTGTAAATACCGCTGGGGGAGTAGTTGATTACTCCCCCAGCCCTTGATTAGCCCATCCGGGAGACGCCCTGCAGAGGCGACCCCGGCGGTTTCCCCGAGCGCGCCGCGCGCCCGGGCCCAGATGAGGTTGTACTGCCATGGTCCGTAGAACCAAAGAAGAAGCCCAGGAAACCCGCGCCCAGATCATCGAGGCGGCGGAAAAGGCCTTCTACAAGCGCGGGGTTGCGCGAACCACCTTGGCTGACATTGCCGAACTGGCGGGTGTGACCCGAGGTGCGATCTACTGGCACTTCAATAACAAGGCGGAACTGGTGCAGGCGCTGCTCGACAGCCTGCACGAAGCGCATGACCACCTGGCCCGCGCCAGCGAAAGCGAGGACGAACT
The DNA here is from genome assembly GCF_058745025.1 of Pseudomonas sp. E1MeOHC2. Classification (NCBI taxonomy): domain Bacteria; kingdom Pseudomonadati; phylum Pseudomonadota; class Gammaproteobacteria; order Pseudomonadales; family Pseudomonadaceae; genus Pseudomonas; species Pseudomonas sp. E1MeOHC2. The sequence goes on along the minus strand of NZ_CP196675.1, from coordinate 1,277,416 downwards.
CGACCCGTTGGGTTGCATGCGCAAGCTGCTGCTGCAAGTGTTCAACGAGCTGGTGCTCGATGCCCGAACCCGGCGTATCAACGAAATCCTGCATCACAAGTGCGAGTTCACCGATGACATGTGTGAAATTCGCCAGCAGCGCCAGAGCACGGTGCTGGATTGCCACAAGGGCATTACCCTGGCGCTTGCCAATGCAGTGCGCCGGGGCCAGTTGCCTGCCGAGCTGGATGCCGAGCGCGCGGCGGTGGCCATGTTTGCCTATGTCGATGGCCTGATCGGGCGCTGGTTGCTGCTGCCGGACAGTTTCGATCTGCTGCGTGATGTCGAAAAATGGGTCGACACCGGGCTGGATATGCTGCGCTTGAGCCCGGCTCTGCGCAAATGACTCTTTGTTAAGGATTGTGAGGGAGTGTTTCCTCATTGTATTAACGGGGCATTAAAAGCGGCCTGTGCTTTTAATGCCCGCGAAGTTGCCGGTCCGGCAACGCCAGCGCCACCACCAGCCCCAGCAGTGCGACCCCGCCACTGCCCATCAGCAGATGCCTGAAGGTCTCCAGCAACCTTGCCTGTGTCACGGGGTCTGCCTCGCCAGCTTTCAGGCTCCCCAGCAATGGATTGCCCAGCAGCTCGAACCCACCCTGGTGCAGCAGCGCTAGCAGCAAGCTGGACATGCACGCCACCCCCATGGCACCCCCGAGCGAGCGGAACAGGTTGGTGGTACTGGTGGCCACGCCGATGTCCTTGCTGTCCACCGCACTCTGCGTGCCCACCAGCGAAGTCGGAAACTGCAGCCCGCAGGCAATGCCGGCCAGCAGCATGAACACAGCGCTGAGCAGGGCCGACTGCGGCGGTGTCATCGCCATGGCGAAGATGGCCACGGGCATCAATAGCGCACCGGCCAGAATCTGCGGTTTGTAGCGCCCGGTGCGGCTGGTCATGCGACCACCGGTATAGGCCCCCATGGGCAGGCCCATGACCAGTGGCAGCAAGTGCAGCGCAGCGCTGTCGGCACCGGCACCGGTGATGCCCTGATAGCGCAAGGGCATGAGCATGGTCAGGGAAATCGACTGGAAGCTTGCGAAAAAGATCACACCCCAACACAGCACCGCCACGCGGTTGCCGAACAGGCCGAGGGGCAGCAGTGGCTCCTGGCAGCGCCGCTCATGGCCGATGAACAGCACCAGGCCGAGCACGGCGCAGGCAAACAGCGCCAGCACCGGCGGCGCGGTCCAGGCTTGGCCCTGGCCGACCAGGGTAATGCCCAGCAGCAGGCTGCCTAGGCCAACCGTCAGCAACACGGCGCCGAGGTAATCCACCTGGGCGTTGCGCCGCTTGACCGGCATGTCGCCGAGCGCGCGCTGAATCGCCCACAACGCCACCACACCCAACGGCAGGTTGATCCAGAACACCCAGCGCCAGGACAGGTACTCGGTCAGCCAGCCGCCAAGCACCGGCCCGGCAACGCTGGCCACGGCGTACATACTGCTGAAATAGCCCTGGTAACGGCCACGCTCCCGCGGTGGCACGAAGTCGCCAATGATCGCCTGACTTACCGACACCATGCCACCCGCGCCAACCCCTTGCAGCACGCGCGCCAGCACCAACTGCTGCATGTCCTGAGCGAGGGCGCAGGCAATCGACGCCAAGGTAAACAGCGAGATACCGGTCAGGATCATCCGCCGCCGACCATACAGGTCGCCCAGTTTGCCGTAGATCGGCACCGCCACCGTCATCGCCACCATGTAGCCGGAGATTACCCAGGCGAGCAGGCCGACATCGTTGAACTGTGCGGAAATGGCCGGTAGCGAGACGGCGACGATGGTTTGGTCCAGCGCGCCGAGGAAGATGGCCAGCATCAGGGCTGTCAGCACGTTGCGCAGGACGGTCGGGGGCAGGGCGGCGGTCACGGAATTACCTTGGCAATGGTGATGAGGCCGATGAATTGTAACCTGACTTAGGTAGCTTCCTATGTACTATCTGCATCCCCTATGCAAGATCGGCATTGGCGCATTCATCCAGTGAGGCATAGCTGCGTGATATCGTGGCTTTACCGCAGGGGCTGTAATCCGTGGCCTGCACCAGCTTGGTGCAGCGATTTGCCGCAGGGTTTTCGTGCCGCTGTATCCCACACCTTTTATTCCTCTGCCTGCATGTCGAGCATGACCGCCCAGATGGCGACGGTTGGAACAGGTCAGGTAGACCCGATTCAGGGGTCGGTAGCAACCGTTCAATTTCACGTTATTGCGGAGTGATCATGCCCAGGGCTTCCCACCAAGATTTGCGTTTTGCCTTCCGCGAGCTGCTCGCTTCAGGTTCCTGCTACCACACAGCGTCGGTGTTCGACCCGATGTCGGCACGCATCGCCGCTGACCTGGGCTTCGAGGTCGGCATTCTTGGCGGTTCGGTGGCTTCGCTGCAGGTACTGGCCGCACCGGATTTTGCCTTGATCACCTTGAGCGAGTTCGTCGAGCAGGCCACGCGCATTGGCCGTGTGGCGCAGTTGCCGGTGCTCGCCGATGCCGACCACGGCTATGGCAACGCGCTGAATGTCATGCGTACGGTCATCGAGTTGGAGCGTGCCGGCGTGGCGGCGCTGACCCTCGAAGATACGCTGCTGCCGGCCCAGTTCGGGCGCAAGTCCACCGATCTGATTCCGGTCGATGAAGGGGTCGGCAAGATTCGCGCAGCGCTTGAAGCGCGGGTCGATTCGTCGCTGTCGATCATTGCTCGCACCAACGCCGGTGTGCTCACCACCGAAGAAATCATCGTACGCACCCAGAGCTACCAGAAGGCCGGGGCTGACGGTATCTGCATGGTTGGGGTGAAGGACTTCGAGCAGCTTGAACAGATCGCCGAGCACCTGACCGTGCCGTTGATGCTGGTGACCTACGCCAACCCCAACCTGCGCGATGACGAGCGTCTGGCGCGCCTGGGCGTACGCATCGTGGTCGATGGCCATGCGGCATACTTTGCCGCCATCAAGGCTACCTACGACTGCCTGCGCCTGCAGCGCGGCCAGCAGAACAAGTCCGAGAACCTCAGCGCCACCGAACTCTCGCACACCTACACCCAACCCGAGGATTACATCCGCTGGGCCAAGGAGTACATGAGCGTCGAGGAGTGACCGGCAGGGCGCCGTCAGCTCAACGGACGGCGCTCAAGGTTGCGCTTTGTGGCACGCAGTGCGCGTGCTGACAGTTGGCTGCCGAGCTGGGTTGGTTGCGCAGCAACTCGACCCGCCAGCAGGCCGAGCCGTATAGCCCGGCGACGGCAAACAGCGCCATCACCAGCGCAAACCTTCTTGTTTTGATGCCCATGGTGCTCACCTCCTGTTACAACGCCAGGTGATACCTCTAAGCGTAGGCCAATCCCCCGGCGCTGGGTTACACCAGGTCCTGATCCCATTCCGGTTCGTCCCTGAACCGCTGCGCAAGAAAGTCCAGCATGCTGCGCAAGGTCGCCGGCATGTGCTTGCGTGAGGTGTACACCGCATTCAAATTGAGCTCCCGTGGCCGTGCTTCGGGCAACAGGCGCACCAGCTCGCCCGTGCGCAGGGCGGCGGCGGCTTGGTAGGTCGGCAACATGGCAATGCCCGCGCCAGCCAGCGCCGCCTTTTGCAGCGTCATGGCTTCATTGGCACTGATGTTGCCCTCGACCGGAACGGCAATCGCCTGGCCTTCCACCTCGAAGTGCCAGAGGTGGTGGCCGAAGTAGGCATGGGTCAGGCAGTTGTGCCCGCTCAGCTCCTCGACCCGCTGCGGCGTGCCATGCTCACGCAGGTAGCCTGGGGCCGCGCACACCACTGAGCGGCACACGGTCAGGCGCCGGGCGATCAGGTTCGGGTCCAGGTCGTTGCTGGTGCGGATGGCCAGGTCGATGCGCTCGTCCACCAGGTTGACCGTGCGATCGAGCATCTGCAGCTCGACCTTCACCCCGGGATAGCGCCGTACATACGCGGCCACTGCGTCCACCAGTTGAGCCTGGCCGAATGAGGTACTGACGCTGATGCGCAGCGCGCCACGGGGGGCGTCGTCCGGTTGGCGCACGGCAACCTGCAGGTCGCCGGCAAGTTCCAGCAATTGGCGGCAGCGGGGCAGTGTTTCCTGGCCGGCGGCGGTCAGGCTCAACTTGCGCGTGGTGCGCTGCATCAGCCGTGCGCCGACCCAATCCTCAAGCTCCGCCAGGTAGCGTGAAACCACTGGCCGGGACAGCTGCAGGTGATCGGCTGCCGCAGACTGGCTGCCCAGGTCGACGACAGTGACAAAAACGCGCATCGCGTTGAGACGGTCCATGATTTGCTCGATTTTAGAAACAAACTATGTTCGAGCATCGCATTTTTTGTCATGGATCGGGCAACTAAGCTGTTGAGCATTCTTCTAAAGGACGGATCGTTGCGATGTCGCTATTCACTCCCTTGCGTGGCCTGCTGCTGGCCTGTGTTGCACTGACCGGCCAGGCGCTGGCGGCCGAACCGTTGCAGTTGGACGTCTACAACCCTGGGCACGAGGCAATTTTCCCGGTCAGTTCGGTGATTGTCAGTGGCGCGAAGGATGCCATCCTGGTCGATGCCCAGTTCGGCAAGGCCCAGGCCGAACAGGTGGTCGAGCGCTTGCGCGCCGGTGGCAAGCGGCTGACAACCATCTACATCAGCCATGGCGACCCGGATTATTACTTCGGTCTCGACACGCTGACCCAGGCCTTCCCCGCTGCCAAGGTGGTCGCCTCGGCCGCCACCGTCGCCCATATCCGCCAGACCATGGACGCCAAGTTGGCCTACTGGGGCCCGCAGATGGGCGCGGACAAGCCGGCTCGGCTGGTCGTGCCGCAGGTGCTTGAAGGCCATCGCCTGACCCTGGAAGGCCAAGCGCTCGATGTGGTTGGCCTGGACGGCCCGCAGCCCGATCGCAGCTTTGTCTGGATTCCGTCGATCAAGGCGGTCGTCGGCGGGGTGGTGGTCGCAGAACATATCCATGTGTGGATGGCCGATACCCAGTCCGCCAAGTCGCATGCCGACTGGCTAGGCACGCTCGCGCGGATCGAGCAGTTGGCCCCGCGCACCGTGGTGCCTGGGCATTACCTGGGCCAGAGCAGCCGTTCGCTCACAGCCGTGCGCTTCACCGCCGACTATATACAGGCGTTCGATGCCGAAGCCGCCAAGGCGAACGATGCTGCTGCATTGGTCGTCGCGATGAAAAAACGCTACCCCGACTTGGCCGATGAGAGCTCGCTGGAGCTCGGCGCCAAGGTCGCCAAGGGCGAGATGAAGTGGTAATTCCGTTCAATTGATGGAGTATTTCCCATGAGCAAGATCGCAATCATTGGTGCCACCGGCCGCGCCGGCAGCCAGTTGCTGGAAGAGGCCCTGCGTCGCGGCCACAGTGTCGTGGCCATTGCCCGTGACCCGTCGCGGCTGCAGGGGCGTGAGGGGGTAACGGTCAAGGCACTGGACGCCAAGGACAGGGCGGCGCTGCAAGCGGCTGTCGCCGGTGTGGACGCGGTGTTGAGCGCTGCGCATTTTTCGACCCTCGAAGCGCACGCGATCATCGAGCCGGTCAAGCGTGCCGGGGTCAAGCGCCTGTTAGTGGTGGGCGGGGCCGGTAGCCTGCTGCTGCCATCGGGGCATCGGGTGATCGACAGCCCGGACTTCCCCGAGGCCTACAAGGCCGAGGCGAGTGCCGGGGTGCGCTTTCTTGAGGTATTGCGCCAGGAGCCGAACCTGGACTGGACCTTCCTGTCGCCGTCGGCGGAGTTTGTCGAAGGTGAACGCAGCGGGCATTACACGCTGGGCAAGGATCATCTGCTGATCGGTGCCGAGGGCAAGAGCTGGATCACCTTTGCCGACTATGCGATTGCCATGCTCGATGAGCTGGAGAAACCGGCACATTCGCGGGCGCGGTTTACAGTCGGTTATTGAGCCACGGCCTGCAGCCAGTCCAGCAACTCGACCAGCCCGGCTGGCAGGTGCTTGGCCTGGCTGACCAGGTAGTACCCTTTACCGGTGGTCACCTTCAGGCCAAACGGCGTGCACAGCCGATGGCTGCGCAGGTCATCGCCGATCAGCGACCAATCGCCGATGGCCACGCCAGTCCCTTGCGATGCCATGGCCATCGCCATGTCCAGTGTCTCGAAATGCTGTTTTGGCCCCTGTGCATCGAATGTTGCGCCGGCCGCCTGCAGCCATAACCGCCAGTCATGCTCGTCACGCGAGGGGTGCAGGAGCATGTGGCGCATCAGGTCGTCGATCTTCACCAGCGGCAAGGGGCCTTGCAGCAGCGAAGGTGCACACACGGGGGTCAGTTGTTCGTCGAACAGTTTGCGCACCTGCAGCCCATGGTTCGGCAGGCTGCCGTACACCACCGCTGCGTCGAAGCCTTCGCGGCGAAAATCCACGCCATGCTGCACCGTGGTGGTCAGCTCTACCGGTACATCGGGGCGCAGCGCCTGCCATTCCATCAAACGCGGCAGCAGCCAGCGCATCACGCAGGTCGGGGCCTTGAGCTGCAAGGTGGCGTGATGCCCGCCGACTTCCCGTACCCCTTGTTCGATCAGCGCAAACACCTGCTGCACCCGCGGCAGCCAGTCCTGGCCTTCACGCGTCAGGCTCAGGCCGCGCGCCTGGCGCTGGAACAGGGCGTAACCGAGGTGCTCCTCCAGTGCGGCGATCTGCCGGCTGACGGCGCCTTGGGTGATGTGCAACTCCTGCCCGGCACGGGTGAAATTACAGTGCTGTGCAGTGATCAGGAAGGTGTGCAGGGCGGGCAGGGGCGGGAGCCGTTTCATTGCGCTGAGCCATGATTTGAAGACATGGCTAGTATGTGTTTTTTTGCATTGTGGCGATAGCGCTGCCTTGGGTCCAATACGCGTAGATTCCAACAAGACTCAAGGTAAATACACATGGCAACCTGCGGCGAAGTACTGGTCAAACTCCTTGAAGGCTATGGTGTGGACCATGTCTTCGGCATTCCAGGCGTGCATACCGTTGAGCTCTATCGCGGCCTGGCAACGTCCTCCATTCGTCATATCACCCCGCGCCATGAGCAAGGTGCCGGTTTCATGGCTGATGGCTATGCACGGACACGTGGCAAACCGGGCGTGTGCTTCATCATCACCGGCCCGGGGATGACCAACATCACCACCGCCATGGGCCAGGCCTATGCCGATTCGATCCCGATGCTGGTGATCTCCAGCGTGCAATCGCGCGATCAGCTGGGCGGAGGCCGTGGCAAGTTGCACGAGTTGCCCAACCAGTCTGCACTGGTGTCGGGTGTGGCCGCCTTCTCCCAGACCCTGATGAGCGCCGACGACCTGCCCCAGGTACTGGCCCGGGCCTTTGCCGTGTTCGATGGCGCCCGACCGCGCCCGGTGCATATCGAGATTCCTCTGGACGTACTGGTCGAACCGGCCGATCACCTGTTGCCGGCCCGCCCGGTCCGTAGCAGCCGTGCCGGTGCCGCACCGCAGGCCGTGGCGCTGATGGCCGAGCGCCTGGCGCAGGCGAAGCGCCCGTTGATCCTGGCCGGTGGTGGTGCGTTGAACGCTGGCGCTTCGCTGGCACGTTTGGCAGAGCAGCTTCAGGCACCGGTGGCATTGACCATCAATGCCAAAGGGTTGCTGGCCTCTGACCATCCGTTGCAAATCGGCTCTACCCAGTCGCTGCCGGCTACCCGTGCACTGGTGGCGGAGGCGGATGTGGTGTTGGCCATCGGCACCGAGCTGGCCGAGACCGACTATGACGTGACCTTCAAGGGCGGCTTCGAGATCCCCGGCAGCCTGCTGCGGATCGACATCGACCCGGACCAGACCGTGCGCAACTATCTGCCGGAGCTGGCGCTGGTTGCAGACGCAGACCTGGCCGCCGAGGCGCTGGTCGCCGCCTTGCAGCATCAGCCGCTGCCAGCGCGTGAAAGTGCTTGGGGGCAAGCGCGCGTCGCGCGTCTGCGCCAGTCGCTGGCGGGCAGCTGGGATCAGCCGACCCTGAGCCAGACTCGCCTGCTGACCAGTATCCTCGAGACGCTGCCCAATGCCATCCTGGTCGGGGATTCGACCCAGCCGGTGTACTCCGGCAACCTCACGCTGGACATGGATCAGCCACGCCGCTGGTTCAATGCCTCGACCGGCTACGGCACCCTGGGCTATGCATTGCCGGCGGCGATGGGCGCCTGGCTGGGCAGCGCCGCGCAGATCGCCGAGCGTGCGCCGTCGGTTTGCCTGATTGGCGATGGTGGCATGCAGTTCACCTTGCCGGAGCTGGCCAGTGCGGTAGAGGCGCAGGTACCGCTGATCGTGCTGCTGTGGAACAACCAAGGCTACGAGGAAATCAAGAAGTACATGGTCAACCGCGCCATCGAGCCGGTCGGGGTGGATATCCATACCCCGGACTTCATCGGCGTGGCCCGTGCGTTGGGCGCTGACGCGGAGCATGTGGCGGATGTCGCGCAGTTGCAGGCGGCGCTGGGGCGTGCGGTGGAGCGCAAGGGGCCGACGTTGATTCAGGTTGATCAGAATCAGTGGCAGGCGGCAGTTGCAGGTTAACTGAAGCTGCCGGCAACACATTACTCCGCTGTGGCGCGCAACCGCGCCACATCGCGTATCGGCGGCGCGCCATACAGCCGGCTGTACTCGCGGCTGAACTGCGAAGGGCTTTCATACCCCACCCGATACCCCGCCACCGCCGCCTCAAGCCCGTCGTTGAGCATCAGCCGTCGGGCTTCCTGCAGGCGCAATTGCTTCTGGTACTGCAACGGGCTCATGGACGTCACGGCCTTGAACCGATGGTGCAAGGTCGAGGTGCTGAGGTTGACCTCACGGGCCAGGTCCTCGATGCGCAACGGTTGCTGGAAGTTCTGGTTGAGCCAGGTAATGGCCTGGCAGACCCGATGAGTCTGGCTGTTGGCCAAGGCGATTTCGTACAGCCGATAACCCTGCGGCCCACGCAGCAGGCGGTAGAGAATCTCGCGGCGGATTAGCGGCGCCAGCATGGCAATGTCCCGTGGCGAATCCAGCAGGCGGATCAGCCGCAGCAGGGCATCGAGCAACTGCGCATCGGTCCTTTCCACGTACAAGCCACGCCCGGAAGGCAGGCTGGGCACCAGCATCGGACCGCTTTCGGCGATCAGCTGGCTGATCTCGGCCGGGTCCAGGTCCAGCCGCAGGCCCAGGCTTGGGTTTTCGGGGCTGGCATCGAGCTTCACGCCACTGAGCGGCAAGGTCACCGACACCACCATGTAATGCAGCGGGTCGTAGACATACTGCTCGTCGCCCAGAAACAGGCTCTTGCTACCGTGGGCCAGTACGCACAAAGCCGGCTGGGCCAGGGTGGGCACCGAGCGGACGCTTTCCCGATAGCTGACCAGGTACAGGTCGTCGATGGCCGACATCGTGCCGTGGGGTTCGGCGGCATGGCGGCGGATCAGTTCGGCCAGCTCCTGGCGTTGCACTTCCAGGGTTGGGTCGATGGACGTGGCGGTGGTCATGATGGCTTTCCTCTACTGACTGACGCAGCATAGGTTTGGGCAATGGCGGGCGCTAGTCGAAAGCTGCACGCCGATTGCCTGATCCTGCCACGCTGCAGGATCAGGCAATCGACCAGCAGTAATGGCCTAACGCGGCGCGCGGGCCAGCCCTTAACCTTGGCAGCCTGGTTTTTCGTCCGCCTGTTCAAGGAGATCGTGCAATGACCCAACGACAACCGGTCACTCACTTGGCTTTCATTCGTGCCAGCAACGGACGTTCGGCGGAGCTCGGCGCGCGCCTGCGCGACCTGCTCGAACCCTCGTTGCGCACGCCGGGTTGCCTGAGCTTCACGGTCCAGCGCTCGCAGGCCGACGCTGACCTCTGGCTGCTCAGCGGCAGCTGGCGCGATCAGCAAGCGATGAGCGGCTACTTTGCATCGCCGACCCTGGAACTGTTCGGTGAGCTGGTGCAGGCCCAGGTGGTCAGCAGCCTGGACCTGCATACCTTCGATTGATTGCGCAGGGGCACGGGTTAGAATGCTGCCCCTTTATCAATTACCCAGAGCGCAGCATGGCACGTAGAGAATTCCCGCAGTTCGAAGCGGTTTCGGCGATGGTCCCGGTGGAAGGTGGTGGCTACAACGCAGCCATCGCGGTGAAAGCGCTGGGCATGGGCGGGGCGCCGCGCTTTCACAAGGTACTGGATGGCCAGGTGTTCAAGGGCGCCATGGCGGCCGATGAGGCCGCCTGCACCGAGCTGGCACGCCTGCAGGGCGTTAGTGAAGAGGGTGAGCTGATCTGGTGATCAGTTGCCCACCTGGGGCCTGGCCATCTTGAACAGGTTGCCCAGTTCGAAATAGTCCGCCGGGCCGCCGCCACGCAGGATAGGTTCGGCGGCTGCGGTGTCGTAGATGCCGTTGTTCAGCAGGTGCTCGGCAATGTGCACCGCCACCACTTCGCCGAGGATCAGCCAGCTGGGCACCAGCTCTTGGTCTGCCCGCTTCAGCTGGACGATCTGGCTGACCTTGCACTCGAACGCCACCGGGGCTTCGCCCACGCGTGGCACCTCGACGATCCGCGACGGCGTTGCCGTCAGGCCGCTCAATTCGAACTCATCGATGTCTGCCGCTACCGCCGCACAGCTCTGGTTCATCGCCTCGGCCAAAGGCCGGGTCGCCAGGTTCCAGACAAACTCGCCGGTCTGCTCAATGTTGTTCAGGCTGTCTTTGCGCCCGACGCTGCAGAAGCCGATGATTGGTGGGATGTAGTTGAAGGCGTTGAAGAAACTGTAGGGCGCCAGGTTCAGGCGGCCTTCGCGGTCGTGGGAGGAAATCCAGCCGATAGGGCGGGGGCCGACGATGGCGTTGAAGGGGTCGTGGGGCAGGCCATGGCCTTTGGCGGGTTCGTAGTAGTACATCGGTGCTGGGCTTGCTGGCCCTACCTCTTGGGGAACGAGGCGCTAGTGTGCCAAGCCTGTGCCCGTCTGGAAATGATCAAGCCCGGCCGAAGCCGGGCTGGGTGCGCGCATCAGGGGTTAGCTGATGCGGTGAGCATTGGTGCGGTCGAAGCCGTCTTCGGCGAAGCGCTGGCCGCCGGTACGGTCGAAGCCATCTTCAGCGAAGCGTTGCGCGCCGGTGCGGTCGTAGCCATCTTCGGCAAAGCGCTGGGCGCCAGTGCGGTCGTAGCCGTCTTCAGCGAAGCGCTGGCCGCCTGTGCGGTCAAAACCATCTTCAGCGTACGCGGCCGATTGGCTCTGCACGGCTGCGAAGGTGTGGGCGTTGGTACGGTCGAAGCCGTCTTCGGCGAAGGCGCCAGTCGCGATAACCGAGAGGGCCAGGGTGAGGATCAGTTTGTTTTTCATGGTCGTTGCTCCAGGGGTTGCGAGAGGTTGTTTGCTTCTATGGGTTTAATCCTACGCCGATAAAATTGATAAAAAAGCGCAAAAAATAGCGTCTAAATATCTATTTGATCGATGTATTTGCCCGCGAGAACGGTGAATCAGCCAATGGACTGACGGGCATCTAGCAGGGTAAGGATCAGCGTTTCGCCAGCCATTGCAGGATGACGACGTCGAATTAATGGGGCGTTAAGAACGAAAATCAGTCTGTAGGCAGTAATGAACGCTTTTTTCATACGCCATAAACCGATTTTTCAGGCTTTGCTCAGCACCATCGCCGCACTCAAAACCGGAGCGGCAAACAATGAATAAACTTCCGCAAATCACCCTGGCCTTCTGGGTCATGAAGATCTGCGCAACCACGTTAGGTGAGACGGCGGGCGACTTGCTGTCGATGACCCTGAATATTGGCTACGCGTTGAGCTCGCTGATGTTGATCAGCGTGTTTCTGCTGACCTTGCTTGGCCAGCTCTACTCACGGCGCTACCACCCGATGCTCTACTGGCTGGTGATCCTCTCCACCAGCACGGCGGGCACCACCATGTCCGACTTCATGGACCGCACGCTTGGCTTGGGCTACGCCGCGGGTTCGTCGATTTTGATCGGCATCTTGCTGCTGACCTTCCTGGTGTGGCGCCTGAGTGGAAACCCATTGGACGTCACCCGCATCAAGAACCGCGCGGGTGAGTTGTTCTACTGGGTGGCGATTCTGTTCTCCAACACCCTGGGGACCGCCCTGGGCGATTACCTGGCGGATGATTCGGGGCTCGGCTTCGCCGGTGGTGCACTGCTGGTCGGCAGTGCCATCGCGCTGGTGGTCGTGGCCCGTTACTGGACACGCATCCCAGGCGTGGTGCTGTTCTGGGTCGCGTTCGTCTTGACCCGCCCGTTCGGCGCCACCCTGGGCGACTTCCTGACCAAGCCCCACGAGAAGGGCGGGCTGGATTTCGGCACGGTCGGTTCATCGGCAGTGCTGGCAGGGGTGTTGCTGGTACTGGTGCTGATGGCGACCTATTACCAGCGGCGTGAGCCGCGTCAGGTGCTGGAGATGTCCTGAGTATTGAGTCGATAACGTGTACTGCGGCCTCCACCTGGCAGGCGGGCCAGGCACGCCTTGTCGAGCAGGTCGGTGAGGTGGCGGGTTGCAGTGGCCTTGGAGACTTTCGCAACGGCCTGGTACTGCGCGGCACTGATGCCTTCTTCGAATCCGCGTGGGCCCCCGTCGAGCAGTCGGTTGAGCACCTTGACCTGCTCGGGTAACAGGCCGTCTGCCCGATGCACATGCCAGAACCTGGCTTTGGTGAGTATGCGGTCGATATTCACCAACGCCTGTTCGAGGCTGCGTAGCAGGGTTTCGAGGAACCACATCAGCCACCGGGTGATATCAAGGCCGTCTTTCTGGCTGCTCTCCAGTATCTGGTAATAGCCTGCCCGGTCGTCGAGGATGCTGGCAGACATGGCATAGAAACGGATTGCCTGCTGTTCGGCCTGGGCCAACGCCAAGTCGGTAATGGCACGGGTCAGGCGGCCATTGCCGTCGTCGAAAGGGTGCAGCGTGACGAACCAGAAGTGCGCGATACCTGCACGCAATAGCGGGTCCAGATGGGGTGCGTGACGGCTACTGGCAAACCAGTCGAGAAAAACGCTGACCTGGTCTTTCAGGCCGTCACGGGGCGGTGCCTGGAAATGCACCGTTGGCTTGTCGAGGCGACCGGAGATCACCTGCATGGTTGTCTCGTCACGCAGCTGGCCCACTAGTACCGCTTTGCTAAGGCCTTCCTCCGCCGTAGGAAACAACCAGTGATGCCAGGTAAACAGGCGCTGCAAGGTCAGTGGTTGGTCGTACTTCTGTGTCGCATCCAGCATCAGCTCCGCGAGCCCTTCGCTACGGGCGTTGGTCGGGCCTTGTTCCTGGACGCCCAGCCGCCGTGCGAGGGAGGAGCGCACCGAACCCACGTTCAACTGTTCACCCTCGATCGCCGATGAGGTGACTATGTTCTGCAGCAGCGTATCGAGGATATTCTGGCATTCGCTGAGCTCATCGACGCCCCCGATCTTGCCCAGCAAGCGTCCTTGGGTTTCGACACAACTGCGGAGCAAGGGTGCGAGAGCGTCGCTTTGCCATTGAAAATGGGGCCAGTCGGATTGCTGCCAGATCCACAACGTGCTGTTCATGATGGTTTCACCCTGCCCGTGAGCCGAATGAGCAGCTTATTCGGCTCACTGGATGAGCCGAATAATACTGCTATTCGGCTCATTATGTGAGCCGAATAACGCAGCTAATCGGCTCATTCACCGTGAACGCGACAAAAAAGGGGCGCCCGTACAACGGAGCGCCCCTTTTTAATAACCACCGAATCCGTATCAGTCAGTGGTGATCCGCGAATGCTGCTTGGTGTCTTTCATGGTCGCATACACCAGCAGCGAGCAGGCGATGCAGCCGGTGACGTACCAGTAGAAGCCGGTTTCCATGCCGTTGCTCTTGAACCACAGGGCCACGTATTCGGCGGTGCCGCCGAAGATCGACACGGTCAGGGCGTACGGCAGGCCAACACCCAGGGCGCGGATCTCGGTCGGGAACAGCTCGGCTTTGACCACTGCGTTGATCGAGGTGTAGCCGCTGACGATGATCAGCGCCGCCATGATCAGGAAGAACGCGCCCCACCAGGTTTGCACAGTGTGCAGGGTGCTGAGGATCGGCACGGTGAACAGCGTGCCCAGCACGCCGAAGGCGATCAGGATCGGGCGCCGGCCGATCTTGTCGGACAGGCCGCCGATCACCGGTTGCAGGCACATGAACAGGAACAGCGTGGCGGCCGAGATGGTGGTCGAGTCGCTGATGCTCATGCCCACGGTGTTGACCAGGTACTTCTGCATGTAGGTGGTGTAGGTATAGAAGGCCAGGGTGCCGCCCATGGTCAGGCCGACCACGGTCATCAGCTCCTTGGGATGACGCATCAGGGTGCGCATCAGGCTTTCCTTGGACTTCTCTTTCTTGGTGAAGGAGGCGGTCTCTTCCATGCCGCGACGCAGGTACAGCGCCACCACCGCGCACAGCGCGCCGATCACGAAGGGAACACGCCAGCCCCAGGCATACAGCTGCTCGGTGGTGAGCGTCTGTTGCAGGATGATCAGTACCGCCAGGGCGATGAGCTGGCCAGAGATCAGCGTCACGTACTGGAAACTGGAGAAGAAACCACGGCGCTCCTTGCTGGCCATCTCACTGAGGTAGGTGGCCGAGGTGCCGTACTCACCGCCCACCGACAGGCCCTGCAGCAGGCGTGCGAAGACCAGCAGGATCGGGGCGGCGACGCCGATGGTTTCGTAGCCGGGCGTCAGGGCGATGAGCAGCGAGCCCCCGCACATCAGCAGAACCGAGGCCATCAGCGCGGCTTTGCGGCCTTTGCGGTCGGCATACAGGCCCATCAGCCAGCCACCGATCGGGCGCATGAGGAAGCCCACGGCAAAGATCGCAGCGGTATTGAGTAGTTGTGCGGTGGTGTCGCCAGCGGGGAAGAAGGCTTTGGCGAAGTACAGCGAGAATGCGGCGTAGACGTACCAGTCGTACCATTCGACCATGTTGCCGATGGACCCGCTGAAGATCGACTTCAGGCGGCTGGCGGTGGTTTTTTCGGCGGCCGGCGCGATGGCCGCCCCGGTTGGCAGGGAGGTGGCGTTATCCATCAGGGATACCTTCTCGTTGTTTTTGTGGAGCGCGCCTGAGCGCTGCTTGCCACAGTGATTGCAGAAGGTGTGCCAAATGGGTGCGGGGTGATTCATTTGGGGGCGCGGCGCCCCCCTTCGCGGGCAAGCCCGCTCCCACCGAGCCCTCATGTTCAATGGGTTTGGTGGGAGCGGGCTTGCCCCGCGAAGGGCTGCAAGGCAGCCCATTGCAGGTACAGCCGAGGCATCAGTGATCAGCGGATTTCCGCTTATCACGCTCTGGTAGTAAGCAGAAATTCGCCTATTGCAGGTAGTCCTCCCGCACCAACCCATGCCGCTGCATCTTTTCGTTCAGCGTACGCCGCGGCAGCTGCAATGCTTCCATCACTCCCTTGATCTCCCCTTTGCACTGACGCAACGCCACCCGCAAACACTGCGCTTCAAACGCCTCCATCTGCTCGCCCAGCGACTGGCCGGCCGGCGCTGCTTCAATGTTCGGCGAGCCCAGCCCCAGGGCGTGCCGCTCGGCCGCGTTGGCCAACTCGCGCACGTTGCCCGGCCAGTCGTGGGAAAGCAGCTGCGCCAACTGGCTGCCACTGAGCGCCGGCGCTGTCCTGCCCAGTTTTTCAGCTGCAGCACGGGCAAAGTGCTCGAACAGCAAGGGAATATCCTCACGTCGCTCACGCAAGGGTGCCAGCCGCAGCTCGGCTACGTTCAAGCGATAGGCCAGGTCTTCCCGAAAGCGCCCGGCCCGGGCTTCTTCCAGCAGGTCCGGTTTGGTCGCGGCGATGATGCGCAAATCGACGCTGATGCTCTGGTTGGCCCCCAACCGTTCGAGCTTCTGCTCCTGGATCACCCGCAGCAGTTTTGCCTGCTGGGCCAGCGGCATGCTCTCGATCTCGTCGAGAAACACCGTGCCACCGTTGGCATACTCAAGCTTGCCGATCCGCTTGCCTTGGGCGCCGGTAAAGGCACCGCTCTCATGGCCGAACAGCTCGGCCTCGAACAGTGACTCGGGGATCGCCGCGCAGTTGAGGGCCACGAAGGGTTTGCCCGCACGCGGGCCGAAGTCGTGCAGGCAGCGGGCCACGCGCTCCTTGCCACTGCCGGTTTCACCACGAATCAGCACATTGACCGGCAGCCCGGCCAGGTCCAGCACCTGCCGGCGCAGCTGCTGCAAGCCTTGGGACATGCCTAGCAGCATGTCTTCGAGGCGCGACTTGAGGTCGGCCTGTTCGTGCAGCCGGCGGTTCTCCAGCACCAGTTGACGCTTTTCCAGGGCGCGGCGCAGGCTGCCCAGCAGATGCTGCGGGGTGAAGGGTTTTTCGAGGAAGTCGTAGGCGCCGTTGCGCATGGCATCCACCGCCATCGGTACGTCGCCGTGGCCGGTCAGCAGAATCACCGGCAGGTCGGGGTCGTCCTTTTGCAGGCGTTCGAGCAGTTGCAGGCCATCCATGCCCGGCATGCGCACATCGCTGATGATCACGCCCGCAAAGTGCTCTGGCAGCTGCGCCAGGCAATCCTCGGCGCGGGCGAACAGTTGCACGCTGAAGCCAGACAGGCTCAGCCATTGCTCGACCGCGCTACGGATACTGGCTTCATCATCGACGACGATCACTGAATTCAACATACAGGCTCCAGGTCGCGGGGCAGGGTAAGGCTCAGGCGTGCGCCGCCGGCCAGGTTCTCGGCCTGCAGTTGGCCACCGGCCTCATGGACGATGCCATAGGAGATGGCCAGGCCCAGGCCTAGCCCTTCACCCACGGGTTTGGTGGTGAAGAACGGGTCGAAGACCTTGGCCAGGTGTTCCTCGCAAATACCGCCCCCCGAATCGAGCACGCTCAGGCGCCACTGTTCGTTATCCCGCTCGATGCGGATTTCCAGGCGCTTGTAGCGCTTGTCGGCCATGGCGTCGAGGGCATTGCGCAGCAGGTTGATCAGCACTTGCTCCAGGCGGATCGCATCACCGCGTACCCAGGCCGGGCGCGCCAGGTACAACGCCACCTCGACACCTTCGCTGCGGATGCGCGTATCGAGCAGGTGCAGGGCCTGGTCGACCACGCCGGCCAAGTCCAGGCGCTCGCGCAGCCCGACCGGGCTGTTACGGGCGAAGGTCTTGAGGTGGCTGGTGAGCGCGGCCATGCGCGTGAGCATCTGCTCCAGTGGCTCCAGGGCCTTGCGGGCTTCGTCGTAGCGGCCATGGTCGAGCAGCAGGCGCAGGGTTTCCAGCTGCATGCGCTGAGTGGTCAGCGGCTGGTTGATCTCGTGGGCCATGGCCGCGGACATTTGCCCGAGGGCGGCCAGCTTGGCCGATTGCACCAGGCCTTCCTGTGCGGTGCGCAGCTCACGGGTGCGTTCCTCGACCTGGCGCTTGAGCGCTTCGCGGCTGCGCTGGCGCAAGCGCGCCAGGCGCAGCCGCTGGCTGACGAACAGCGCCGCGAAGACCAGGCTCAGCCACACGGCGGCAGCGCCGAGGGCTGCGGCGCGGCTGTCGGCGGCGACCTGGGGTTTGCGCAGCAGGTGCAAGGTCCAGTCCTCACCTTGCAGTGGCAGGCTTTCCCACAGGTATTCGGCGACGCCCTCCGGGCCTTGCACGCGGGTCAGGTGGCTGTTGTCGGCAAAGCGGGTCAGTACCTGATGCTGCAGGGGCACCAGGGGTTGTTTGTCGTATTGGCGGGTTTCGGCCAGTTCTGCACGGTCAGGGCCGCTGAGCGGTTTTAGCTCGCGGTAGCGCCAACCGTCCTGGTTGGCGATGAAGGTGATGCCACGGGCATCGCTGACCAGCAAGATATCGCTGCCCTGGCGCCATTCACGTTCCAGCTCCGGAAACTCAAGCTTGACCACCATGGCGCCGAGGAAGCGGCCATGCTCATCACTCACTGCGCTGGCCAGGAAGTAGCCCGGCACGCCACTGGTCACACCCACCGCGTAGAAGCGGCCACTGCCCTGGCTGCGGGTCTGCTTGAAATAGGGGCGAAAACCATAGTTGGAGCCCACGTAGCTGCTCGGCAGCCGCCAGTTGCTGGCCGCGATGGCCAGCCCGGTGCGGTCGAGCAGTTCGAGGGTGGACGAATTGGCGGCACCGTTGATGCGTTCGAGCTTGCGGTTCAAAGCGTCCTGTACCGGCTCGCTGACCGGGCCGCGCAAGGCTTCGATCAGTTCAGGGTCGAGCGCCAGCACCGCAGGCAGCGCGCGGTAGCGTTCGATCAGGGTGTGCAATGCGTTGGCATACAAGCCCAGCTGCTGGCTGGCACGCTGGGCGTCGTCTTCCATGGCCTGGCGCTTGGCCTGGTGCATGGCCCAGCCCGCGCTGAGGGCGGTGCCAAGCAAGATGAACAAGATCATCAGCCCCAGACGCAGGGCGCGAAAGGAAAACGGCATGGGGCGGATCCGAAAGAGGGAGAATCAGTACCGGCGATAAGGCCGGTACTGGCGTTCAACTGCTTACAGCAATTCGAAACTCTTCTGCTGCACCGCCTCGGAATCCAGCCCTACCTGGACATTGAATTCCCCAGGCTCGGCAACCCGCTGCAGTTGGCCATTGTAGAACTTCAGGTCTTCCTCGCTGATGCGGAAGGTCAATGTCTGCGATTCGCCGGCCTTGAGCATCAGCTTCTGGAAGTTCTTCAACTCCTTGACCGGGCGGCTCATGGACGCCGTAACATCCTGCAGATACAACTGCACCACGGTCTCGCCGTCTCGCTTGCCGGTGTTCTTCACCGTGACCTTGGCCTCAAGCGTAGCGCCACGCTTGAGGTCCTTGCTCGACAGGGCCAGGCCCGACAACTCGAAGCTGCTGTAGCTCAAGCCATAACCAAACGGATACAGCGGCCCGTTGGGCTCCTCGAAGTACTGGGAGGTGTAGTTGCCTGGCTTGCCGGGTGTGAACGGCCGGCCAATGCGCGTGTGGTTGTAGTGCATTGGAATTTGCCCGACCGAACGCGGGAAGGTGATGGCCAGCTTGCCGGACGGGTTGTAGTCGCCGAACAGCACGTCGGCGATGGCATTGCCGCCCTCGGTGCCGCTGAACCAGGTTTCGAGCAGGGCGTCGGCCTGCTCACGCTCCCAGGCGATCGACAGCGGGCGGCCATTCATCAGTACCAGGACCAGCGGCTTGCCAGTGGTTTTCAGGGCCTTGATCAGTTCGCGCTGGCTGGCCGGGATTTCCAGGGTGGTGCGGCTCGACGACTCGTGGGACATGCCACGCGACTCGCCGACCACCGCAATGACCACGTCGGACTGCTGGGCGGCCTTGACCGCTTCATCGATCAGCACTGCGGCGGGGCGCAGGTCATTGACGATTTCCGGGGCATCGAAGTTGAGGAAGTTCAGGTAGTCGAAGATCGCCTTGTCGCCGGTGATGTTGGAACCCTTGGCGTAGACCAGCTTGGCCTTGCCTTCCACGGCGCGGCGCAGGCCTTCGCGTACCGTCACCGAATGCACCGGTTTGCCGTCGGCTGCCCAGCTGCCCATCATGTCGATCGGCGCGTCGGCCAACGGGCCGACCAGGGCGATGGTGCCGGCCTTCTTCAGTGGCAGGGTCTGGTTGCGGTTTTCCAGCAGGACCAGGCTGCGGCGGGCCACGTCACGCGCGGCTTCTCGGTGCAGGCGGTCGTTGCCGTAGTAGTCCTTGAGGTCGGTTTCGGCTTTGCCGATACGCACGTACGGGTCCTTGAACAGGCCCATGTCGTACTTGGCGCCAAGCACTTCGCGCACTGCCTGGTCCAGTTCGCCCTGGGTCACTTCGCCGGACTTCAGCAGCCCGGGCAGTTCTTCGCCGTACAGGGTGTCGTTCATGCTCATGTCGATGCCGGCCTTGATCGCCAGCTTGGCGGCCTCTCGGCCGTCGCGGGCGACGCCGTGGCGAATCAGTTCCTGGATGGCGCCGTGGTCGCTGATGGTGACACCTTTGAAGCCCCACTCCTTGCGTAGCAGGTCGTTCATCAGCCAGGTGTTGGAGGTGGCCGGCACGCCATTGATCGAGTTGAGCGCCACCATGACCCCGCCAGCACCGGCATCGAGCGCGGCGCGGTAGGGCGGCAGGTAGTCGTTGTACATCTTCGGCAGGCTCATATCGACCGTGTTGTAGTCGCGGCCGCCTTCCACTGCACCGTACAGGGCAAAGTGCTTGACGATGGCCATGATGCTGTCGGGGTTGGCCGGGCTGCTGCCCTGGAACGAGCGCACCATCACCTGGCCGATTCTCGACGTCAGGTAGGTATCTTCGCCGAAGCCTTCACTGGTACGGCCCCAGCGCGGGTCGCGCGCGATATCGACCATCGGTGCGAAGGTCATGTCCAGGGCGTCGGCAGCGGCTTCGATGGCCGCGGTGCGGCCGACCTTGGCGACGGCGTCCATGTCCCAGGTCGCGGCCATGCCCAGGCCGATCGGGAAAATGGTGCGCTCGCCATGAACGGTGTCGTAGGCGAAGAACATCGGAATCTTCAGGCGGCTGCGCATGGCCGCGTCCTGCATCGGCCGGTTCTCGGGCGCGGTGCGCGAGTTGAAAGTGCCGCCGATGCGGCCAGCGGCGATTTCTTCGCGGATCTTGTCGTGCGGCATCTCCGGGCCGATGCTGATCAGGCGCAGTTGGCCGATTTTTTCGGCTTCGGTCATCTGGCTGATCAGGTGATCGATGAACGCCTGCTTGTCCTGCAGAGGCGGGGCGGTGGGGGCGGCGAGGGCCACCTGACTGACAAGGCCCATGGCCAGGCCCAGCAAAGACAGTTTCATCATGGATTCCGTTGTGGGGCCTGTGCCGTATCCACAGTGATACGCGCGCGGCCGAAGTTTTCAGGCGGCTATTGTTGTACAGTTCGGGGGCGATTCTTCCAGCGGCGGATTATGCCTGAATATGTCGGCTGCCGATGGCACCCTGAATGCCCGTATTACAACAATAAGAACGATCGAGAGACCGCTGGCATGACCCCCCTCAATGAATACGATCAACGCCAGATCGCCGAAGCCATTGCCCGTGCCGAACGGCGCACCGATGCCGAACTGGTGACGGTGTTGGCCCGCCGTGCCGACGATTACGCCTACCTGCCACTGTTCTGGGCTGCTGTGCTGGCGCTGGCCGTGCCTGGCCTGCTGCAGATGCTGCTGGGCTGGCCCGGTGTGCGTGGTTTGCTGGTGGCTAACGTCGTGCTGTTCATCGGTTTGTGCCTGCTGTTGCGCAACCCGCGCCTGGCCGGCTGGCTGATCCCCCGTGCCTGGCGCCGCCGGCGTGCGTCGAGCCTGGCCCGTCAGCAGTTTCGCGAGCAGAACCTGCAGCGCACCACAGGTGCCACGGGGGTGCTGATTTTCGTCAGTGAGGCGGAGCGGCATGTGGAAATCCTGGTCGATCAGGGGGTCGAGCAGTGCCTCGATGCCACCGCCCGTGCAGCCATCGTCGGCCGTTTTGCCGAACAGGTCCGCCAGGGCCGGACCTTGCAGGGCTTTGTCGATTGCATCGAGGCCTGCGGCGAGTTGCTCAGCGAACATGTGCCGCCCACCCATAGCCGCAACGAACTGCCCAACCGTTTGGTGATTCTGGACTGACAAAAGCGGGCATACGGATTGGGGGGCCAGCTCCACACCTGTAGAATGCGTGGCATTGCGCAACGCGCTCCCCGCAACTCGAGGCACCGTTTTTCATGTCCGCCAGTCCTTCCGCTTCCACTGCGCCAGATGCGCGCGCCCAGTTCCTTGAGCTGCTGAGCGCTGCCCTGCACGGTAATACCTTGGTCAAACTGGTGCTGGCGCGCCATGTCGGTGCCGATCAGACCCTGCAGCGGATCATCGCCAAGCTGTTGCAGGTCAAGGGCCAGCCCTGCCTGTCGCTGGTGTATCGCCACCAGACCCGTGACATCACCCGTAACCTGCCGCTGGAGCAGGCCGAGGCACTGGTTGCCGAACTGCTGCCTGAAAGCTTTCGCAATGCCCACCTGTTCGATGCCGACGGCGAAGTGCAGCTGACCTTCAGCAAGAAGGGCAAGCCCATGCTCCAGCGCCACGGCGCCCAGGCGCCGCGTGAAGCGGCGGCAAGCAGCGGCCATGATCGGGAGAAAAAGCGTTACCTGGAGTTGTCGCGGCCTTTTCTGCGTGACCTGGGCGTGACCGATGCACAAGGCGCGTTGATTCCGTCGATGTCGCGCAAGTGGAAGCAGATCAACAAGTTCATCGAGGTGTTCGAGCACGCCCTGGCCAGCGCGCCGGTGCCTGCCGAGCAGGCTCTGCGCGTGGCCGATTTTGGCTCGGGCAAGGGTTACCTGACCTTTGCCATGCACGACTACTTGCGCAATACCCTGGGCCGCGAAGCCCAGGTGACTGGCGTGGAGCTTCGCCAGGAGATGGTCGACCTGTGCAACGCCGCGGCCTCGCGCCTGGAGCACCCAGGCCTTGAGTTTCAGTGCGGTGATGTGCGCAGCGTGGTGCCCGAAGCCATCGAGGTGATGATCGCCCTGCACGCCTGCGACATCGCCACCGACTACGCCATCCACACCGGCATCCGCTGCAACGCCGCAATCATCATGTGCTCGCCGTGCTGCCACAAACAGATCCGCCCGCAACTGCACAGCCCAGGGTTGCTGCAGCCGATGCTGCAGTATGGGTTGCACTTGGGGCAGCAGGCCGAAATGCTCACCGACAGCCTGCGCGCGCTGTACCTGGAAGCCTGTGGTTATGAAACCAAGGTGTTCGAGTTCATTTCGTTGGAGCACACCAACAAGAACAAGATGATTCTGGCAGTGAAGCGCAAACAGCCGGTGGATAACGGGGCGCTGCTGGAGAAGATTGCGCAGCTCAAGGGGTTTTATGGGGTGCAGGAGCATTGCCTGGAGACGTTGTTGCGAGGGGATGGGTTGATCTGAATGCGGCAAACTGGATGAAGCGCCGATAAGTCCCATCCTCCCCGCTGGCGCTCCCAACGCTCGCTGAGCGCTGATCCTGAATGTAAGTAGGAAATTTCTCCCGAGCATCTCTCGACGGTGTTTGGCGTGAAGAAATCTGTAGTGTGGCCTGCACGTGCAAGCCATTCATGGTTGTCTTTTGACAACCTGATGGGTGTGAGTCCACACTGGAGAAAAGCTGATGTCACGCCCCAGTCATGCCAAGAAGGAGGTCGAGCAGGCCTTGAGGCACGCGGAGTTGCAAGGATGGAGAATCGTGGTGGGTGGCGGGCATTGCTGGGGGAAGCTGTATTGCCCCCTCAACGACACAGATTGCCGTTGCGGGGAATTTTGCATTACCAGCGTCTGGAGCACCCCAAAGAATCCGAGCAATTTTGCACGCCAGCTACGGCGTGTGGTGGATAACTGCTCTGGCAGCAGGATTACGAAAGGCGCAGCAAATGCTGCTGAGGAACAGTAGCGATGGAATACGAGTTCACCCTCAAGTATCAACTGAACGAAAACGAAGATCCCGATGCGCTTTTGGAGCGTCTGGCCAAGGCAGGTTGTGAGGACGCTTTGGTTGGCGTAGGGCAGCCCGGTCGCTTGGCACTGGCTTTTATCCGCGAGTCTTCAACGGCCAGAGAAGCCATAGAGAGCGCCCTCAATGATGTTCGTGAGGCGGTGCCGGGCGCGCGTCTGATCGAGGCGACGCCAGACCTCGTCGGGCTTACCGATGTAGCCGAAATTGTGGGCGTATCGCGCCAGAACATGCGTAAGTTGATGCTCGCACACAGCCATAGTTTTCCTGCACCTATTCACGAGGGCAGTACGTCGCTTTGGCACCTGGCCGAGGTTCTGATCTGGTTACAGGCACGCGGAAGCTACGCTATCGGCCCGGAAACCCTTGACCTGGCTCGCGTAGCGATGACGGTCAATGTTTCGAGTGCCTATGAGCGGGTCTTCGGTCATTCACCGAAACAGGCCTATTGAACCTAAGCCAGGGCGCGCCTCAACGTCGAGCAACCGGTACCTCGATCGCCAGTTCGGCCAACCCCAACGGGTGCGTGCTCGCGTCGAAAAAGTGCAGCCCAGTCGCCGGCAAATCCCCGAACCGATCAATGAAGTGCTGCTTCTGATTGATCACCGAAGCATCCCCCAAAGGCCGAATGGCAATCGACAAGTGACGGGGTTGTGCCTGGCGCACAGCCTCGACCAGGTGCTGGTCACTGCTGTCCAGATGCTGCCCGAATAGACACAGGCCCTGGCTTTCCTGCGCCAGTTGGCCCAGGCACCAGCTCAGGTAGTCCGAGTGACGGATGGCGCGCAGCTTTTCGTCACTACGGTCTTCGTTGATGAACAGCGGCACTTCACCCGGAATGTTCACGGCAAAGCCATCAAGCAATTCGGCGCTTTCGGCGCTGCGTTGGCGGGTGGTGCCATCAGGCAGTTTCAGCAGGTGCAAGCCGCCATGCAGGTGCAGCAGCCGGGTGCCTTCGGTGCGGGTGCGGCGTACGTCGAAGAAGCCTTGCTCATCGAACAGTTCAGCAAAGCCTTGTGGGGCGTGCTGCACGGCCCACGGCAGGATCAGGTCGTAGTTGCTGGTGTAGATGCTGCGATAGCCACGCAGCGCCTGGTTGAGCTTGGCAAGCGCGGCTGCCGGCATCAGCGGCCATGGCAGATGCACCGTGCGCACGGCATGAATCAACGCTTCTTTGATCGAGTAGTAGCGGTTCAGCGGTGCGGTGGAGTTGATAGCCAGGGCGGCGTTGGCTCGTACGGTGGTATTGAGGGCGCTGAGCACAGGCTCGAACAGCTCCGTGGCGAGCGACTTGAACAGGGCCTGGTCGCTGATTGCCAGGCCCTTTTTGCGGCCCGCGCGTTGCGCTTGCTCGAACAGTGAGAAATAGCCGAACGGCTTCCACAGTGCACGGCTGGCGCCATTGCCCAGCAACAGGGCGTCGCAAGGGTGGCGTTGGTCGAGTTCAGGCCAAGGGGCGAGGTGAGCGTCAAGTGCGGGCATGCGGGGTCCGTTGGGCGAAGCGGAAAACGGGGCGACTTTAGCATGCCATGCAAACACCCGGTTATTGAGGCTGGCGATGGCAAGAAGTCATGTGTGAGAATGATAGGAATTCCTATTAACGACGCTCGCCTTCAATGACCTCCATTACCACGCCCTGGGCTGGCACTGCTTCGACGTTTCAGGCAGTCGTCGATGACCTGCTGGCCAACTACAGTGATTTGCGTCGCTACCTGTGCGGGCGCCTGCGTAACCCCGACGACGCCGCAGACATTGCCCAGTCCAGTTTCGCCCAGGCCTACGCCCATGCCCTGAATGCGCCGGTGCTCAATGCCCGCGCGTTGTTGTTTCAGGCCGCGCGTAACCTGTGCATTGACCAGTACCGCCGTCGCAGTACTGAACTGGCGGCGTTGGAAGACTGGCTGGTGCGGGTGGACGGGCTGAGCCCCAGCGTCGAAGACATCATGATCGCGCGTGAGCAACTGCAGCAATTGATCGCGATGATCGAGCGCATGCCACGCCTGCGCCGCGAAGTGTTCGTGCGGGTGCGGCTGTATGGCCAGAGCCACCGGGAAGTGTGCGATGCGCTGGGGCTGTCGGCCAAGTCGGTGGAATTGCACATCGCCCGCGCGGTGTTCGACCTCTCCGAACTGCGCATGGCCAGCCGTCATGGCTGAACCTGCAGCCGCACGCAAGGTACAGCAGGCCCTGGTCTACCTCGCCGCCATGCATGGTGACGACCCCGCACGGGTGCGCGAAGCCAGCGGCCAGGCACAGCGCTGGCGGCACAAGAGCGATGAGCATGAGCAGGCCTGGCAAGAGGCTGAACAGCGCTGGCAGTTGGTGCACCGCCTGGCGCCGCAACTGCGCGGCGCCCTGCAACCGCAGCCGTTCGATCCGAGCCGACGGCGCCTGTTGCGCCAAGGCGGCGCGCTGGCAGTGGTGCTGGCGGCAGGTGGCTGGTTGGGTTGGATGTGGCAGCGCACCGCAGCATTCCAGCAGGACCTGCAGACCGCACACGGCGAACAGCCCCGCAGCCTGGCCTTGCCCGATGGCAGCCAACTGCTGGTGGCGGCCGAGAGCAACCTGCGCATCCGTTTCGATCACGGCCAGCGCCAGGTGATGCTGCTGCACGGCAATGTCTTCTTCGACGTCGCCCATGAGCGCTGGCGGCCTTTCCACATCAGCACCCGGGTGGGCAGTGTGCAGGTGTTGGGTACGGCCTTTACGGTCAGTGACAGGGGCGACCGGGTATTCGTGGCGGTGGCCCGCGGCCGGGTGCAGGTCCGTGACCTGCACGGTGGTGAACGTACCCTTGGCGCGGGGGAACGTGTCTGCATCGATGGCCAGGGGCATCTGGGCAGTCTGCATGCACAGGGGCAGCTCGGCCCGGACAGGGACCATTGGCAACGCGGTTGGTGGTCTTACACTGATCAGTCGCTGCGTGAAGTGATCGGCGAACTCAACGCTTATCTGGCGCAGCCCGTGCTGCTGGCGCCGGAAGTCGCCGAGCTGAAGCTGACCGGAAGTTTCCCCAGTGACCAACCCCAGAAGCTGCTGGACGCTTTGCCACGGATTCTGCCGGTGCGCGTGAGTGAACGGCAGGGCAGGGTGGCGCTTTTGCCCCGCTGAAAAAGTTTTGAGGGGTAAGGCGCTGGAGCGGCGTCATCAACGGTGAACCCCTCCAAGAGCAAGGACCCTTCATGTCGTTCGCCACCACCCGCTTATCTGCGCCGCTGCGCCACCTGGCCCTGGCCTGTGCATTGGGCAGCCTGTTGTCGCCGGGCATGGCCCTGGCCGACAGCCAGCCATTGGCCCTGGATTTTCCGAGCCAACCGCTGGAAGCCACCGTGCATGCCCTTGCCCGGCAGTCCGGTGTGGCCATTGCTGCCGACAGCCGCGTACTGGCGGGCCGCAATGCTCCGGCCCTGCATGGGCGCTTCAGCGTGTTGCAGGCCCTGCAGCAGTTGCTGGTCGGCACCGACCTGGTGGCCGAGGAGCAGAACGGCGTGGTGATCCTGCGCAGCACCGCTGAGGACGGTGCCCTGACCCTCGGGGCCACCAACGTCAACGCTGCCGGTTTCAACAGTGACCTGCCCGAGACCTACAGTGGCGGCCAGGTGGCGCGCGGTGCACGGCTTGGCATGCTGGGCAATCGCGACATCATGGACACGCCGTTCAACATCACGGCCTACACCGCCAAGACCATCGCCGACCAGCAGAGCGGCACGGTTGGCGCGGTGTTGCGCAATGACCCGTCGATCCGCTTCAGCACGGGCGAAGGCCATGCCTACGAAAACTTCATGATCCGCGGCTATGGCCTCGAATCGTCCGAGCTGGCCGTGAATGGCCTGTACGGCCTGGCGCCGGATGGTCATGTGCCCACCGAATTCCTAGAACGGGTCGAGGTGCTCAAAGGCCCGAGCGCGTTGCTCAGCGGCATGGCGCCCAATGGCGGGGTGGGCGGCAATATCAACCTGATTCCCAAGCGCGCCGGCGATGCGCCGCTGACCCGCTTGACCACCAGCTACGTATCCGATGGCTTCTTTGCTCAGCACATCGACGTGGGCCGGCGCTCTGAGGACGGACGTTTCGGTATTCGTTTCAACGGGGTGTACGGCAGCGGCGACACCGGTGTCGACGAGCAGTCCAAGGACCGCACTTTGGCCTCGCTGGGGCTCGATTACCGAGGTGACGATTTCAAGCTGGAACTGGATGCCTACGAGACCCATGAAAAACTCGATAACGGCAGCCCGATGATGGCGGGCTTCAGCGAGCTCGGTTACGTGACCAAGGCGCCCAAGCCCGACACCAACGTGCTCGAAGGCATCTATGCCAAGCAGGTCAGCAAGGCGCTGATGCTGCGTGGTGAATACCAGCTCAACGACGACTGGACGGCCTTTGCCAGTGTCGGCGGTGCGCGCACTTACTACGACGGTTTCCTCAACGGCACCCGCATCCGGGTGCAGGCGGCCGATGGCAGCGCCAAGGGGCAGACCTACAACCAGGCCGGCTACACCCACAGCTTGTCCGGCGAGGCGGGCCTGCGCGGCAACTTCATGACCGGCCCGGTTACCCACCAACTGGTGTTCAGCACATCCTTGCTGCACCAGGACATCGGCCGTGCGCCCACGGTTACCGGCCCGACCTACGACACCAATCTGTATCGCCCGGTAAAAGGGGTGATCGCCGGTGATCACGGCTCCAACGTCAAGACCGGCGACAATACCTTGTCCAGCTTTGCCTTGGCCGACACACTTGGCTTCTTCGACGAGCGCGTGCTGCTGACGCTGGGCGCACGTGCCCAGCGGGTGCGGCAGAAGATGAGCAAGCCAACGGCCTATGACGAACGCAAACTGACCCCAGCCTTCGGCATCGTGGTCAAGCCTTGGGATGCGCCAGTTTCACTGTACGCCAACTACATCGAAGGCCTGACCCAGGGTGGTACGGTGACCGAAGTGGGGGCGCTGAACAAGGATGAGCAGTTTGCGCCGTACGTGGCCAAGCAGATGGAAGCGGGTGTGAAGTGGGACCTGGGCCGGTTCAGCCATACTCTGGCAGTGTTCCAGATCGAAAAACCCAGCATGGTCAAGAACACTCGCGGCGACACCTTCTGGTACACCGATGATGGCGAGCAGCGCAACCGTGGCGTGGAATGGAACATGTTCGGTGAAGCAGCCCCTGGTGTACGCCTGCTGGGCGGGGTGACCTACACCCGTGCCGAACTGAGCAAGACAGCCAACGGCACCCTGGATGGCAACACCGCGCGCGGTGTGCCGGCCTGGTCGGCGAACCTCGGCGCCGAGTGGGACCTGCCCTGGGTCGAAGGCCTGACCCTGACGGCGTTGGGTATCCACAGCAGCTCGCAGTACCTGGACGACGAGAACACGCTGAAAATCCCACAATGGACGCGCTACGACCTGGGCGCGCGCTACGCCACCCGTGTACTGAGCAAGGATGTGACGCTGCGCGCGAGCCTTGAGAACGTCGAGAATCGCGCGTACTGGGCAGGGGTGTTCAACCCAGGGTATGCCACCGTCAGCGAACCGCGCACCTTGAAGCTGTCCGCCAGCGTCGACTTCTGAGGTGAGCATGGACCGCATCACTCACCTCAGTTGCGCCGTGCTGTTGGCCTTGACCTGCGCGGCTACAGCGCAGGCGGCAACAGGCCCTACGCTGCAGCCCGGTCAGACTGTAAACGGCCAGGCTGTATCGGCAGACAGCGCGGTCTGGCGCGTTGCGCTCAAGGCGGGCGACCTGGTGCGCGGGCGGGTCGACGGCGACGTCAACCTGCGCCTGCTGGACCCGCAGGGCAGGCCCCTGCGCTTGCTGATCGACGGCCAGGACCAGCCCCGCGCGTTCATCTTTGTCGCCGACAGCCCGGGGCCATACGGCTTGCGTGCAGAGCCACTGGACGGGCGCGCGGGCGCCCCTTTCAGCCTGCGTCTGGACCAGGTGCTGGCGCTCGCCGAACAGCAGCAAAGCGCACCACCGCTGGCCAGCCCGACCCTGGCCCAGTTGGCCGGGCAGCTTGCCCAGGGCGGCGATACCGAGGCCTTCTGGCACGCGCGAAAGGCCCAGGGCACGCCGCTGGTCGAGCTGCTACCGGGCCAGCCGCAGCTGCGTCTGGTGACCTTTCTGTGGCGCGGCGCCCAGCACAATGTGCGCATGTTCGGCGCGCCCTCGGGCCGCCACGAAGCGCTGCAACGGCTGGGCACCAGCGATGTCTGGTACGCCAGCTTCGAAGTCCCGGCCAGTACCCGGCTCAGCTACCAGATGGCGCCTGATGTACCACGGTCGGATGATCGCCGGGTGATTCTTGCCACCACGCGCCGCGATCCGCTCAACCCTGCCACGTTCGCCGACAGCAGCGGTGATCCGTGGCTGTCGCGCTCGCGCCTGGAGCTGGCGGATGCACCACCACAACCGTGGGTAGCCGAACGGCCGGGCATCGCGCGGGGCACGCTTGAGCGCAAGCGCCTGGCCAGCGACGTGCTGGGCAACGCGCGCGATGTCTACTTGTATCGCCCGGCTGCTGCAGGCCAGGCCTTGCTGGTGCTGTTCGACGCCCATGCCTATACCCGCCAAGTGCCTACACCGACGATTCTTGACAACCTGATCGCCGATGGCCTGATCCCGCCCACGGCAGCCATCATCATTGCCAACCCCAGCGACCTGAGCCGCCAGCAGGAACTGCCACCCAACCCACGGTTCGCCCGCTTCATGGCCGAAGAACTGATGCCCTGGGCGCGAGAACAAGGCTTGAGCGCACCCGCAGCCAGTACGGTGATCGCGGGCTCCAGCTATGGGGGGCTGGCCGCTTCCTACCTGGGCCTGAAGCACCCCGAGTTGTTCGGCAACGTGCTGAGCATGTCGGGGTCGTACTGGTGGGCCAAGGACGGTGAAGAGGCGGGCTGGCTGACCCGCGAATACGTCAAGGCAGCGCCCAAGCCGCTGCGCTTCTACCTGCAATCGGGGCTGTTCGAAGGGCCGACGATTCTGGATACCAACCGCCACCTGCGTGATGTACTGCGTGCCAAGGGTTATGCGGTGCAAGCGGTGGAGTACCCGGCGGGGCATGATTATCTGCAATGGCGCGGGTCACTGCCGTGTGGCTTGATCAGCCTGATTGGCAGGCAGGGGGAGGCCAGTTCTCAGGCGTGTCGGCGGAAGTAGTCCCAAGTGCATGCTCAATACGCCAAGGCCTTGAGTACATGTTCAGGGTCGTTGCGAATCGCCCGCAGCAGTGCTTTGGCGGGGCCAGTAGGCTCTCTGCGACCTTGCTCCCAGTTACGCAAGGTCGCAACCTGAACATCGATCATCTCGGCAAACCGAACCTGAGAGAGGCCCGTTGACTTGCGGATGCTTCTGACCTGCAGCGCATCGACCTCGAATACACGGGAGGGCACCTGCCTTCCTTGGACAATGTCATCCATCTGCTGAACGCTTTCCATCAGCTCTTCAAAGAATCGGCTCATGCATGCCTCCAGTTTTCGATGATTTTTTTCAGGGCTTTTCGCTGTTCAGCGGACAAGTCAGGCTGCTCGTTCTTTGGGTAGATGTAGAGCATTGCAATCTGTGATTTGCTAATGAAATGGTAATAGATGACCCTGGCTCCGCCGCGTTTTCCATGCCCATTAGCAGCGATGCGCACCTTGCGTAGCCCACCGGTTCCTTCAATCAGGTCTCCAGTGTCAGGTTGGGCCATCAGCCTGATCTGGAGAAGGCGGTATTCGTCATCCTCAAGGAGGTCTTTCACACGCTTCGTGAACAGAGGAGTTTCAGTGAACAGCATAGCAGGATGTACGCCATTGGCGTAGTCGCTGGTTGCCCAGCTCTACAGGGGTGAGGAGATCCCGTCGCATCATCAAGCGTGGGTTAGCGATGCTAACGAATGGTGCTTCAATGGACGGATCGTCTCTTTCCCGCAGGCATGTAGTCTTTTTCTTTAATTAGCTGCTACAGCACGACTCCTATTCCGCCACACCCGATACGCGCGGATCCCGGCCCGTACCGAGCCGAACAGCAGCTTATCCTCCATCTCCCGCGCCATCCCCGAGCGCACCAGCATGCGCAGGAAGGTGCCGCGGGCGCGGGCGATGGCAAAGAAGATGCCTTGGGCGGCCAGGGTGTCGCGGACTTCGCGCAGGGCAGCAATGCCGCTCACGTCGATGCTGGTCACCGCTTCGGCATCGAACAGCACGGCCTTGGGCTGGGCCTGGCTCTGCACCGCTTCGAGCAGGCGCATCTTGAAGTAGTCGGCGTTGAAGAACAGGATCGCGTCGTCGAAGCGGTACACCACCAACCCCGGTACGGTGCGGGCGTCCTTGAACTTGCGAATGTCGACCTGGCCCTCGGTGCCCGGCAGCCAGCCCAGCACCGCGTCGGTGGGCTGGTAGATGCTGTACAGCAGGCGCAGGATCGCCAGGGTCACGGCAAACACGATGCCCGGCAGCACGCCCAGGCCCAGCACGCCGACCGTGGTCAGCAGGCATAGCCAGAATTCGAAGCGGCTCAGGCGCTTGATGGTCTTCAGCGACTTGATGTCGATCAGCCCCCAGCCTGCCATCAACAGCACGGCACCCAGGGCCGCTTGAGGAATCCAGGCCATGGGGGCGGTGAAGAACAGCAGGATCAGGGCGATCACCAACGCGGCGATGATGCCTACCAGTTGGCTCTTGCCGCCGACCATGTCGTTGACCGCGGTGCGCGAGTCGGCGCCGCTGATGGCAAAGCCCTGGGACATCCCGGCAGCCAGGTTGCTCACACCGAGCGCCACGAATTCATGGTTGGCATTGATGGCATAGCCGTGGCGCGCGGCAAAGCTGCGGGCCGTGAGCATGGCGCTGCAGAAACTGACGGTGGCGATACCCAGGGCATCGCGCAGCAGGCTCTTCATTTCGGCCAGGTTGCTTTGCGGCCAGGCCAGTTGCGGCATGCCGGCCGGTACCGGGCCGAGGATGGCGACACCGAAGCGGTCCAGGCCGAACAGACCCACCACCACCGTGAACAGCGCCACTGCCACCAGCGCGGCCGGCAACCTTGGGTAGCGCTGAGGCAGCCAGATCAGCAGCGCCAGTGCGGACAGGCCGATGGCCAGGGTCACCACGTGGATCTCGCCCAGGCGCTGGAGGAAGTTGACCAGGCTCAGGATGAACCCATCACCCTCGATCTTGAACCCCACCACCTTGGACAACTGCCCGGCGATCAGGCTCAGCCCAATGCCGTTGAGGTAGCCGATCAGGATCGGCCGCGAGAAGAAGCTGGCGATGAACCCGGCACGGGCCAGGCCGGCGCCGATCAACATCACGCCCACCAGCACGGTGACGATCACTGACAGTTCGGCAATGCGCTGTGGGTCGCCCAGCGCCAGCGGTGCCACGGCGCCGGCAATCATCGCGCAGGTGGCAGCGTCCGGCCCGACCATCAGCTGGCGCGAGCTGCCGATCAGCGCATACACCATCATCGGCAGCACGCAGGCATACAGGCCATATTGCGGTGGCAGGCCGACGATCTGGGCGTAGGCGATGGCGATGGGGATCTGGATAGCGGCTACCGACAGCCCAGCCTGCAGGTCGGCGTGAAACCACTCGCGGCGGTAGTGCAACAGGTTGGCGAGGCCGGGTAGCCAGCGGGACAGAAACATGCGCGGTCCTTTCGAAATGTTTCACGAATCCGGTAAGCATATGCGCTTCAAGCCGTTTCGCTTGCAAGCGGATTCGTCGGTCGCGCATTCAAGCGCAGCGGCCGGGAAGTGGCCATGGGCCAGATCAAGAGAAGGGCATGAAAACCGACAGGCAGAAACGAAAAAAGGAGCCGAGGCTCCTTTTGACAGCGATGACGTTGCTGGAACGCCATGCGGGAATGCGATGTGGAGCGGGTAGAGGGAATCGAACCCTCAACTAAAGCTTGGGAAGCTTTCGTTTTGCCACTAAACTATACCCGCGTCTGCGTTCGACTTTTTACCAGAACCTTCCACGAATTAGAAGCCCAAGTTATAAAAAAGCTTGTCGGCGACCCATAACCTGCGGGTAGAGGCTACAGGACGCCGAGGCGCTCAGAGGGCCAGTGCATGCTGCCCCTGTACGTGCTGGTAGCGATGACGTGGTTCACGCTCGGTTGGCTTGAGGAAGCCCAGCAGCACGCTGCGGGTGTCTTCGCAGGCAGCCTTGGTTTCCATGTCGAGGAAGTGGCCAGCATCGCGGATCACGCTGAAGTGGCTCTTGCCCACATGGCGACCAAACTCTCGGGCATCTTCGGCTGTGGTGTACTCGTCGCGGTCGCCGTTGATGAACAGCACCGGGATGTCGATGTTGCGCGCACCGCTTAATGCCCGTTCCAAGTCATGTTGCAGCACTTCGTTGATGTGGAAGTGCATCTGCGCGTACTCGTGGCTGTCCAGGCTGCTCACGTGGCGATAGTTGAAGCGCTTGAACAGCGACGGCAGGTGCTTGCCGATGGTGTCATTGACCAGGTTGCCGACCTGATAGCGGTCGCAGGCGGCCAGGTACTGGCAGCCACGATCCAGGTAGTCGCGCATCGGTTCGTTGATCACCGGCGAGAACGAGCTGACCACTGCCTTCTTCACCCGCCGCGGCTGGTGCGCCAGCGCCAGCAACGTACTCGCACCGCCCCACGAGAACGACATCACGTGATCGGCCTGGAAGTGCTCGATCAGCTCAAGGAGGATATGCGCCTCGGTCTCCTTGGTGATCAGCCGTTCCTGGCGATTGTGCGGTTTTGACTTGCCAGCGTACGGCTGGTCGAACAGCACGACGTTGAATTGCGGGTGCAGGTTACGCACCGTCTGGGCGAACGAGGCCGTGGTGGCCAGCGATCCGTTGATCAGGATGATCGTCTTCTCGGCCGCAT
This sequence comes from Pseudomonas sp. E1MeOHC2, assembly GCF_058745025.1. Lineage (NCBI taxonomy): Bacteria > Pseudomonadati > Pseudomonadota > Gammaproteobacteria > Pseudomonadales > Pseudomonadaceae > Pseudomonas > Pseudomonas sp. E1MeOHC2. Next base: position 1,243,144 of record NZ_CP196675.1, on the reverse strand, counting down.
CCGCGCGATGGAACTCCGTGTAAACCCGATACTGACCTTGGATATCAAGTACAGCGATTTCTGGCCTCATGTCATCGACTCCTGGCGCAAAAAGGGTATTCGCGTCACCTAGGGTGCACGTTCTTTATGACAGGTAGGCATTTGCCTTGAAGAGTAACCGGGGGCCCAGTGTCGATCCTTGGCACACGTGTCGACGGTATTGTTTTTGGCGGGCAATTTACCGTGCCCCAAGGCATCTAGGCCTTGGGTAGCCGGCAAAAAGGTGTCTTCGACTGCGGGCGTGACTCGTGAGTCACATGCAGACTGACGATTTGGATTCAAGCAGTGGCTTGCGGATCCCGCAAGTGCCGTTCGGGGGAAAATGTGACTTGGACCGCTGGGCGGTCGTGTGACACGGCCAGTGTTGTCTTTTCTGGCCTCTTCGCGGGCGAGCCCGCTCCCACAGGATCTCCACAGCTTTGGAAGCTTGTGCAGTACCTGTGGGAGCGGGCTTGCCCGCGAAGAGGCCGGTACAGGCAAGCTAGACCGAAGCGATTTCCTCGGCCGTCAACGCCCTGAATGCCCCCGGCGCCAACGCCGGATCCAGGCAAATCGTGCCCATGCTCTCGCGGTGCAACCCCACCACCTTGTTGTTGAAATGGCCGAACATGCGTTTGACCTGGTGGTACCGCCCTTCGACGATCGCCAGCCGCGCCTGGCGTGGGCCTAGGATGTCGAGTTGGGCGGGCAGGGTGGTGAGGTTTTCGAAGGCGAAATACAGGCCTTCGTGAAACGTGGCTGCATAGTGCTCGCCAATCTCGTCCTCGGTCTCGACCAGGTAATGCTTGGGCAGTTTGGTGGTTGGCTGGGTCAGGCGACGTGACCATTGGCCATCGTTGGTCAGGATCAGCAGGCCGGTGGTGTTGAAGTCCAGGCGCCCGGCAATGTGCAGGTCGTCGCGCAGCTCGGCGGGCAGTAGCTCAAGCACCGTGCGGTGCTGGGGGTCCTGCGTGGCGCTGACGCATCCGGTCGGTTTGTTGAGCATCAGGTAGCGTGCTGGGCGCCCTGCCTGCAGCAGTTGCTCATCCACTTCGACGCGGCTGAACTCACGTACTTCCGTCAACGGGTCGGCCGCCACTTCGCCATCGACCCGCACGCGGCGCTGCACCAGCAGCAGGCGAACATGCTGACGGTTGTAGCAGGGCAGGTTGGCAAGAAAACGGTCGAGGCGCATGGCGAACAGGGCTGAAGTAAAAGGCCGCGCAGTCTAACGCTTTGCACCGGGCGGCGCTGCCTGCAGTTGTGCTTCGACTGCGGCGCAGCGTGGGCACAGGCAGGCTTTGTCACGCAGCTCGGCGGGCAGGGCCTTAAGCACTGCGGGGTCGATGGTCACGCTGTAGCACCAACAGGCCTGCGTGGCGCTGCGAGGGTCGGCCAGGCTGCACTGGTTGAGGGCGCCGCAGGCGGGGCAGTGCTGGCTGTCATTCATGGTCGGGTCCAGGGGCTTCAGTGCAGACGCGGTTGCGGCCGGCCTGCTTGGCCCGATAGAGCGCACGGTCGGCGCGGGTCAGCAGGGCATGCAGGGTATCACCCGGTTGCAGGCTGCTCAGGCCGATGCTGGTGGTCAGGCGCAACGGTTGGTCGTCGTAACTGAAGGTCAGTTGTTCGGTGCGGCGGCGGATTTTCTCCGCCACATCGATGGCTGGCCGGCCTTCTGCCTCACGCAGCAGCACGATGAACTCCTCACCGCCCCACCGGCACAGTATATCCGACTGGCGCAGGCTGCCCTGCAGCACATTGGCGAACTGGCGCAGCACCTCGTCACCTGCCAGGTGGCCATGGGTATCGTTGAGTGCCTTGAAGTGGTCAAGGTCGATCAGCAGGGCCACCAGCGGGCCGCTGTCGCGCTGGGCTTCATGCAAGGCCTGGGCGGCCAGCAGGTCGAAGCTGCGGCGGTTGGGCAGGCCGGTGAGGCTGTCGAGGGTGGCCAGGGCCTCGGTGCTGGCCTGGTGGCGCTTGACCATCGCATGCACCAGTGACAGCACCACCAGGGTGATCATCGTGCAGATCGCCAGGTTCAGGTACAGGGAGTGGCGGATGCGGTCCAAGGTACCGGTTTCGCGCTTGTCCACCAGCAGGTACCAGTCCAGCTCTGGCAGGTGGCGCACATTGAGAAAGTGGCTGTGGTTGTCGCTGTCGCGGTATTCGTGGCTGCCCTCGCCAGGTACGGGTTGCTGGGCAAGCAGGTCGCTCAGTTCGGGGTTGTCGCTTAGCGGCTGGCCGACGCGCAGGCCGTGGGGGCCACCCTCGGCGCCGGTCAGCAGGACCCTGCCCTTGGCGTCGGTGAACAGCACCGAGCGTTGGTAGCGCCGCTGGTATTCATCGATCAGCTTGACCACCGACGACACGCTCAACCCCACCCCGGCGGCGCCGATGAAGCGGTGTTGGTAATCCAGCACCTGGTAGTTGATGAACACCGTCAGGCTGTCCTGGTTGGCCATGTCCAGGTCGACATTGATCTCGTAGGGGGCCTTGAGGTCGCGCAGGCGGAAATACCAGGCATCGCGCCAGGCGCCTGGCTGGATCTGTTTGAGCACGCCCTTGGCCTGGTAGTAGGTGAGGCTGCGGTCGGAGACGAAAAACGAGGTGAAGGTGTCCTGCTTGCCCATGATCTCGCCGAGGTAGCGGGTGATGCGCTGGTTATCCTGCTCACCTGACAGCACCCAGTCCCGCAGAAAGGTGTCCTGGGCCATCATCGAGGCGATCAGCACAGGGCGGATCAGGTCTTTCTGGATTTCCGAATAGACCGTGTCGGAGGTCAGTGGCAGTTCGGTATTGACGATGCCATCACGGATGGCACTGCGTGAGGCGAAATAGCTGAGCAGGGAGGTGGCGAGAAAGCCGCTGGCCAGCAACATCAGCAAGGTAATGATCAGCGAGCGCTGGGAAAACAGAGCGGAACGTGCAGGCATGATCTTCCCGTGATGTGTGCCGAGGCGCTCATTCTAGTGAGATGACCGGCAATTGACTGCAAGTTTTTCAGGGTTATCACACATGTTTCAAATTATTGCAAAAATGGCACTGCACCCAGGTATGACGGTCTTATTCAGTGTCGATGAACGCGTTTTGCATCGATGCTCGCCAGCGCCGCTGTTCGGGCACTCCAGCGGTCCAGGAGGCCGCCATGTCCTATCGAATTCTGTTGATCGCCCTGCTGGGTCTGATGACGTCTGCCTGTGCCCCTTACTACGGTGGCGGGGGCTACTACCGTTCGGATTACTACTCCACCGACCGCTATGTATCGCCGGGGTACTACCGCTATGACCGCTACTATGTAGCGCCACAACCGCGCTACTACTACCAGCCAGCGCCTCGCTATTACCGCCCGGCGCCAGTGCCGCAATACCGGTCCCACCCGCAGCCTGGGATGAACCAGTGGCACGGCAACCCGCGCTATGACTATGGCAATCGCCAGCGTTATGACTACGGGCGCGACCGTGATCGCCACGACTATCGCAATGGCAGCCAGCGGTATCAGAACGACCGTTGGCATTCCAATGGGCACGGGGATCGTGACCGCAGGCCGGACGGCGGCCGGGGGCAGGGCCGCAACTGGCAGCGGTGAAGTGACAAAAGGGGCCGCTCAGCGGCCCTTTCTGTTTGTGCTCAGCCCAGATCCGCCAACGGGTGCCGCCCTTCCCAGACCTTGGCAAAATGCGCCTCGACCACCGCCGCCGGTACCTGCGCCACATCCGGCCAGTGCCAGCGCGGCTGATTGTCTTTGTCCAGCAGGCGTGCGCGCACCCCTTCGCTGAACTCCGGGTGGCGACAACAGTTCAGGCTCATGCTGTATTCCATCTGGAATACCTGCGCCAGCGACAAATGCCGCGCACGACGAATCTGCTCCCAAACCAGGTGCGCAGTCAGCGGGCAACCCTCGTGCAGCCGCCTGCCCGCGTCGGCCAGCACTGGGTCATCATGGTATTTCAGCCCTTCCAGTGCACGCCAGGCTGCGGCAGGGTCGGCAACGTCGAGCAATTGATCGATTTCCTGCCGGCGGGGCAGCCACTGGGCTTCGGGCAGTTCGGCGCAGGCGCGGTGCTGTTCGGCCTTGAACAGACTGTTCAGCTGCGCCGCAGTTTGTTCCTGCCAGTTCATTTGCAGCAGTTCGTCGATCAACGCGTCCTGTTGGCGTTCGCCCAGGAAGCGATCGGCCAAGCCTAAGTCCAAAGCGTCGTGGGCGTTGATCGACGCGCCCGTCAGCCCCAGGAACAACCCGAGCTTGCCTGGCAGGCGGGCAAGGAACCAGCTGGCGCCAACGTCCGGGTACAAGCCGATGCTGATCTCGGGCATGGCCAGTTGGCTGCTGGGGGTGACGATGCGTACGTTCGCGCCTTGAAGCAGCCCCATACCCCCGCCGAGTACATGCCCATGCCCCCAGCACAGCAGGGGCTTGGGGTAGGTATGCAGGGCGAAGTCGAGGCGGTACTCGGCGGCGAAGAAGGCGGTGGCCAGCCACGGCACGCTGCCGGGGTGTGCCTGGCAGGCCTGGGCCAGGGCGCGCACATCGCCCCCGGCGCAGAACGCCTTGACGCCATTGCCGCGCAGCAGCACGCAGACGATTTCGGGGTCACGGGCCCAGGCATGCAGTTGCTCGGCGAGCACTTCGATCATCCGCAGGTTCAGCGCATTGAGTGCCTTGGGCGCATCCAGGGTGGCAATGCCGATGTGGGCGCCATCGGCACCGGTGAGTACCTCGCAATGAATAGACATGGACTACCTCTCGCAGGTCATCGCACAAAGTATGGCCTGCCTGGGCGATCATGCCGGTCGTCGGTCGGATCGTTTGACAAGCGGGAGTGGCTTACCTAGTGTCGCGCCATTGTTTACGGATGGCCCCATGACTGACGACGATCGCATCAAACTCGAACCCAGCTGGAAAGCCGCATTGCGCGACGAGTTCGACCAGCCCTACATGCATCAGCTGCGCGAGTTTCTGCGCCAGGAGCACGCGGCCGGCAAAGAGATCTATCCGCCCGGCCCACTGATTTTCAATGCGCTCAATTCGACGCCGCTGCAGCAGGTCAAGGTGGTGATCCTCGGCCAGGACCCCTATCACGGCCCAGGCCAGGCCCACGGCCTGTGCTTTTCGGTACAGCCGGGCATCGCCACGCCGCCGTCGCTGGTGAATATTTACAAAGAGCTGCAGCGCGACCTGAACATCCCGATTGCCAACCACGGCTACTTGCAGAGTTGGGCCGAGCAGGGCGTGCTGTTGCTGAACACGACCATGACCGTGGAACGTGCCAATGCCGCGTCGCATGCCAAGAAGGGGTGGGAGTTCTTTACCGACCGCGTCATCCAGGTGGTCAGCGAGCAGTGCCCGAACGTGGTGTTCCTGTTGTGGGGGGCGCATGCCCAGGGCAAGCAGAAGCTGATCGATGGCACCAAGCACCTGGTGCTCAAGTCGGTGCATCCGTCGCCCTTGTCGGCTTATCGCGGGTTTCTTGGCTGCGGGCATTTCAGCCGGGCCAATAGCTTCCTCGAACAGCGTGGGTTGGCACCGATCAACTGGGTGTTGCCACCGCTTTGATGGCATGAAACACCGTGTCGCCTGCTTCGCGGGCAAGCCCGCTCCCACCGGTATTCCACTGCCCTTGAGATTAGTGGAGTACGGTGGGAGCAACTGTCTTCTTGTGGAAGCTGGCCTTGCCGGCGATGGGGCGCGTAGCGCCCCAGGCCCGGCTGTGCCGGGCATCGCCAGCAAGGCTTGCTCCTACGAATGAGCTATTTGCTCCTTCCAGGGCGTTCCGGTCTTGAGCATCGCATTTAGCCTCACTATCAATACTCGCATACACGCCACCACCGATACTTTCGCGCACTTCCCTTGGGCTCGCAGTGCTTTGTAGCGCTCGCAGAAGTCCTTGTTGTGCCGTATCACCACCCAGCAGGCCATATAGAGCGCCCGCCTGACTTGTGAGCGCCCCCCCCAGATTGAACGCTTGCCCGACTGCTTGCCGCTGTCCTGGTTGAACGGCGCAACACCGACCAAGGCGGCAATTTCCTTCTTATCCACCTGGCCCAGCTCTGGCAGCAAGGCCATCAGCTTTCCGGCAGTAATCAGACCAATTCCTTTGACTTGAGTGAGCTGTTTAACCCGGTCATCAGGCAAAGCTGCTGCCTGCTGTGCGATCTCTTGTTCCAGCGCTCGAATTTCACCCTTCAGATAGGCGATGTGTTGTTCCAACCGCAAACAAACACTGGGAGCCCGCGCCTGCTTCAGGCGCCGCTTGTCATCGTCGCGCTGTTGGACGAAGCGATCCCGCTGCATAAGCAGTTCGCGCAGCAAGGCCCGCTCGGGTGTCATCACCTGGCAAGGCCGTGGGGGCATAACTTCAGCCAGGTGAGCCAAAACCGCTGCGTCAATGGGATCGGTCTTGGCGCGTTTACCCATCGACTTGGCAAAGTCCCGGGCACGACTGGGATTGATCCGGCAAACCGGAAAATCGGCATCCTGCAGCGCTTTGAGGACATTGCACTCGTAGCCACCGGTAGCTTCGAGCAAGACCATTGAAACTGCATACCCGCCAAGCTTTTCGACGAGCAGTTGGAATCCCTTCAAGTCATTGGAAACACTGAAGTTCACCCCCTCAGGGCGGATGTGAACAGCAAGTGTGGCACTGGAAACATCGATGCCGACAGAGGAAGACATGGCCAAACCCTCTTAAACTCAAGGAGTGAGAGCGCTTTGGCTTGGCCCACGCTTGTGATTCGAGATTACGCCCCTCATCCAACTGTTCGGGCTCTCGCCAAAGTGGAACGGTGAATGGCAGCTTTTGCTCCCACACGTGCTCTGGGCACCTCGGGCTATCAGCTTGCCATTCACCGCTCTCACTTCAGATTCTATTCCCTCTCCAAGACACAAGCGGGTTCACCCGCGAAGCAGGCGACGCGTTTTTCAGCCCTGCCCAGCGTTCCACAACCGGAACAAAGGCTCTGCCAGAAACAGCACGAACAGTAAGCGCATCACCTGCAACGCCGTCACCAGCGGCACCGACAATTGCAGGGTTTCGGCCGTCAGGCTCATCTCTGCAATCCCGCCCGGCATCATCCCCAGCGTCAGCGAGCGCAAGTCCAGTGCGGTCATCACGCTCAGTGCCCAGGCTGCGCTGGCAGCGATCACCATGCACAGGCCCGTGGCCACCAGCGTGCGCCCCAGGAAGGATGGCGCCCGGCGGAAAAACGCACGGTTGAAGTGACACGCCAATCCGCTGCCGATCAACCACTGGCCGACCTGGCTGGCGCCATTGGGCAGGGCGATTTGCAGGTTACCGGCAAGGCTCACCGTGGCCGCTACCAGCAAGGGGCCGAACAGCCACGGGTTGGGCTGGCGCAAGCGTTGCCAGAGCAGCGCAACGGCAACCGCCAACGGTGCGATCACGGCCAGCCACCCCCAACTGACGCTGCCTGCGTGGTTCAGTGACACCCCGTCGCCCATCAGCAACTTGAACAGCGCCGGCACGCACAGCACCACCGCCAGCACGCGCAGGCTCTGCGCGGCCGCCACTTGGCTGAGCACCGCGCCATTGCGCGCGCCCAGGTTGACCATCTCACCCGAGCCGCCCGGCATGCTGGCGAAAAACGCTGTGGCGCGGTCTTCGCCGGTGCGTCGCAGCAGCCACACACCGACCCCGCTGGAAACAGTGGTGAACAGTGCGGCGAAAAAGATCAGCAGGAAATGGCTGCCCACCTGTTCGATCACGGCGGGCGTGAAGTGCAGGCCGATGCCCAGGCCAATGATGAATTGCCCGCATTTTCGGCCGTTGGGTATTTCCGAAAGCTGCCAGGGGGTCAGGCAGCGCACCAGGATGATCGCCAGCAACGAGCCGACCATCCACGGCAATGGCCAGCCGACCCGGCTGGCGAGGTACCCGCCAGCAAGGCCGACCAGCCCGGTCGCCCAATACAGGGGCAACGACCGATCAGGCATCAGCCATGGCCCGACGCTGCAGGCTGCGCTTGCGCAAGATACGCAGCAACGGCAGGCACAGCATGCACACCACCAGAGCCCACACACCCATGCTGATCGGGCTCGACCAGAGAATGCCCAGCTCGCCGTTGGAGATCGACAGCGCGCGGCGCAGGTTCTGCTCCATCAGCCCGCCGAGGATGAACCCGAGCAGGATCGGCGACAGTGGGAAGTCCAGCTTGCGCAGGATGTAGCCCATGATGCCGATACCGACCATCAGGAACAGGTCGAAGGTGGTGGCGTGCACGGCATACACGCCGATCCCGGTGATGATCGCGATCACCGGCACCAGTGCCCAGTTCGGCACGGCGAGGATGCGGGTGAAGATGCGGATCATCGGGATGTTGAGGATCACCAGCATGATGTTGGCGATGAACAACGAGGCGATCAGGCCCCAGACGATGTCGGGTTGCTGTTCGAACAGCATCGGGCCGGGGGTGATGTTGTACAGGGTCAGTGCGCCGATCATGACCGCAGTGGTGCCAGAACCCGGTACACCGAGGGTCAGCATCGGCACCAGGGCGCCACAGCAGGATGCGCCGATGGCCGTTTCCGGAGCCGCCAGGCCGCGGGCATCGCCCTTGCCGAACTTGCCGCTTTCACCGGCGATGCGCTTCTCGGTCATGTAGGCCACGGCACTGGCCAGGGTCGCTCCCGCGCCGGGCAGCACACCCATGATGAAGCCCAGCAGGCCGCAACGGATGTTGACCACGAACACCGAAGCCGCCTCCTTGAAGTTGAACAGCATGCGCCCGGTGGCCTTGACCGCCTGGTGGCCGTGGTGGGTCTTTTCCAGCAGTAGCAGGATCTCGCTGATCGAGAACAGCCCCAGCACCAGGACCACGAACTGAATGCCGTCGGCCAGGTGCACGCTGTCACCGGTGAAGCGGTACACGCCGCTGTTGGCGTCGATGCCGACCGCCGACAGGAACAACCCGATCAACGCAGCAATGAAGGTCTTCAACGGCTTGTCGCCAGCCATGCCACCCAGGGCGACGATGGCGAACACCATCAGCACGAAGTATTCCGCCGGGCCGAAGGCGATCGCCCATTTCGCCAGCAACGGCGCGAACAGCACCATGCCGCAGGTGGCGATGAAGGCACCGATGAACGAACTCCAGGCAGACAGCGACAGGGCCACGCCTGCCAGGCCCTGGCGGGCCATCGGGTAGCCGTCGAGGGTGGTCATCACGGTCGAGGCTTCGCCCGGGATGTTCAGCAGGATCGAACTGATGCGCCCGCCGTATTCGCAGCCCAGGTACACCGCCGCCAGCAGGATCAGCGCCGACTCAGGCGGCAAGCCCAGGGCAAAGGCGATGGGGATCAGCAGGGCCACGCCGTTGATTGGGCCCAGGCCCGGCAGCAGGCCGACCACGGTGCCGATCAGGGTGCCACTGAGGGCGGTGACCAGGTTGTACGGGGTCAGGGCGACGCCGAAGCCCTGGCCCAGGTAGCTCAAGGTATCCATGTGTCAGTTCTCCAGTACGCTCAGCAGGCCAAGGGGCAGGGGCACGTCCATCACGCGGTCGAACAGCCAGTAGAGCAGCAGGCTCATGCCGACCACCACGATGGCGCTGTGCAGCCAGCGGCCTCCGTACAGCCGGGCCATGGGCAGGCCGACCAGGATGGCGCTGAGGATGAAACCCAGGGGTTCGAAGGTGGCCGCAAAGACGATCAGCAGGCCGACACAGATGGCGATCTTGGTCAGGGTTTCGCGGTCCAGTTCCGGCTCGTCGTCCTTGCGCACGATCGGCGTAGGGCGGATGGCCAGGTAAAGCAGGCCCAGGCCCATCAGGCCGAGCATCAGTAGCGGGTAGGCGCGGGGGCCGACCGGTTCGTAGGAAAACGCAGCCTGGTACGGCCAGGCCATCACGGCCAGGGCGGCGCACACCGCCAGCAGAGCCAGGGCGAAAATACGTTGCAGGATCATTTTGAAATCCTCGTTGGACGCGGACTCTGTGGGAGCGGGCTTGCCCCGCGAACACCGGCAAAGCCGGTGCCATGGATCGCGGTGCTGGATTCGCGGGACAAGCCCGCTCCCACAGGGATCGGTGACAGGTCGTTGGCGGCTTACTGAATCAGGCCGAATTCCCTGGCCAGTGCCTTGTAGTCAGCCACCTGCTTCTTCACATAGCCGTCCAGCTCCTCGCCGGTCATGGCGAACGGGAACAGCTCGCGCTGGTCACGCAGCTTGGCGAAGTCTTCGGAAGCCAGCATCTTGTCGAACGAAGCCTTCCACCAGGCGTAGTCTTCGTCGCTCACCTTCGGCCCCAGGTAGAAGCCGCGTACCACTGGCCAGACGATGTCGTAGCCCTGCTCCTTGGCAGTGGGGATGTCTTTCATTTCTGGCTCGTCCAGGCGGTTTTCGGAGAACACCGCGAGGATGCGCATGTTGCCGCTCTGGATGTGCGGCATGGAGTCGGAGATGTCGGTGGAGCCGACCTGGATGTGCCCACCCAGCAGTGCGGTGGCAATTTCGCCGCCGCCTTCCAGCGCCACGTAACGCAGGTCACGCGGGTTGATGCCGGCGGCCTTGGCGATCAGCGCGGTCTGCATCCAGTCCTGGCTGCCGACAGTGCCACCGGAGCCGATCACGACCTTGCTCGGGTCCTTTTTCAGCGCGGCGACCAGGTCGTCGAGGGTCTTGTAGGGCGAATCGCTTTTCACGGCGATGGCCCCGTAGCTGGTGCCGACGGCGGCCAGCCATTTCACCGCGTTCTCGTCGAAGCGGCCGAACTTGCCCTGGGCCAGGTTCAGCAGCGAGCCGCTGGACCAGGCCACCAAGGTGCCGGCATCACCTGGGCGCTGGGCCACCACGGCGTTGTAGGCCACAGCGCCAACGCCGCCGGGCATGTAGGTGACACGCATGGGCTTGCTGAGGATCTTCTCCTGCACCAGGGCGCTTTGCACCAGTTTGCAGGTCAGGTCGAAGCCACCGCCAGGCGAGGCGGGGGCGATGCATTCGGGGCGTTTCGGTTCGCCAGCGAGGGCGTTGCCGGCCAGCAGCAGGCAGCCGGTAGCGAGGACGAGGCGGCGCAGTGAAAAGGTCATCGTCAATCTCCGTGAGCATTGTTGTTATTGGGTTACCACAGGGCCACGCTGTAGCTCACCAGCAGCCGCACTTCGTCGGCGTCGCGGGCAAAATTCGAGCGGAAGGTGGCGTTGCGCAAGCGCACGGCGACGTTTTTCAACGGGCCGCTTTGTACCACGTACTTGAACTCGGTGTTGCGTTCCCACTCCTTGCCCTCGCTGCCATCGGCGCGGCTGACGTTGTCGCCGCTGATGTAACGGGTCATGAAGGTCAGGCCGGGGATGCCCAGGGCTGCGAAGTTGTAGTCGTAGCGCATTTGCCAGGAGTGCTCGTCGGCACCGGCGAAGTCGTTGATTTGCACGAAGTTGACCAGGTACGGGTCGGCGCCATCGATGTAGGGGAAGGCGCTGTCGCCGGACAGGTGCTGGTAGGCAGCGCTGACCTTGTGCCCACCCAGGGCGTAGCTGAGCATGCCGTTGACGGTGGTGTTGTCGATGTTGCCGGCCTTGGCGGCGCCGGCATCGTCACTCACGGCCAGGCGCAGGTCAGCGCCGAAGGTGCCCGGGCCCCACGGCTGAGTGGCGACCATGCCCAGGAAGTGCTGGCGATAGATGTCGTCGAGCTGGGCGAAGTGGTAGCTGCCAGTGATGCGGTCGGTGAACTGGTAGTCCAGCCCGCCGAGGTCGAGGTTGTCGGCGCTGAACGAGCCGCCGAAGCGGCCGTTCTTGTTGTTGAGGGCCAGGTCTTCCCAGTTGGTGTCGTTGCGGTCCTTGGCCTTGTCCAGGCGACCGCCGGTGAAGGTCAGGCCCTTGATCTCTTTCGAGGTGAGCAGGCCGCCCTCGAAGGTTTGCGGCAGGATGCGCCCGTCGTTGGGCTGCAGGGTCGGCAGTTCCGGGATCAGCGTGCCGACCTTGAGTTCGGTCTTGGACACTTTGACCTTACCGGTCAGGCCGAGCTTGGAATACTCGTCGGCGGCCTTGCCGTCGTCATGGGTCGGCAGCAGGCCGGTGTCGGTGCGGTCGGGGCTGGAGTCGAGCTTGATACCGAGCATGCCCAGCGCATCCAGGCCAAAGCCTACGGTGCCGTCGGTGTAGCCGGACTCGAAGTTGAGCATGAAACCCTGGGCCCATTCGTCGCGCTTGGATTGCTGCGCGCTGGTGCCGTCGCGAAAGTCGCGGTTGAAGTACATGTTGCGGGTTTCGAAGGTCGCCGTGCTGTCTTCGAAGAAGGCGGCCTGGCTCATGGGCGCGACACCGGCAAGCGCAAGGGCGCTGGCGATGGCAGAAGGGCGTGCGGCAAAGGAACGGGTAGGCGCGTACGCCTGCGGCTGCGATGACAGCATCGAGATGACTCCGTTTATTGTTCTTATTCGTCGCACCTTGCTGGTGCTTTTTTTCGGCGCGCGGGGCGACCGTGGTGCGATGCTAGGTAACGAACCTTTCGCTAACCTTTCAGCGAGAAAGGTTTGTCACAAGGGGCTTCACAGGCGGGTCTACAGCGGTACACTCCGCGCCACCGCCCCCACCCGAGCAGGGAGAATCCGATGCGTGTGCTGCTGGTCGAAGACCACCTGCAACTGGCCGAAAGCGTGGCCCAGGCCTTGAAAAGCCACGGCCTGACCGTGGATGTACTGCATGACGGCGTGGCCGCCGACCTGGCCCTGGCCAGTGAGGAATACGCCGTTGCCGTGCTCGATGTCGGCTTGCCGCGCATGGACGGCTTCGAGGTGCTGGCGCGTTTGCGCGGCCGTGGCAAGACCCTGCCGGTGCTGATGCTGACGGCGCGCAGTGACGTCAAGGACCGGGTCCACGGGCTGAACCTGGGGGCTGACGACTACCTGGCCAAGCCGTTCGAACTGACCGAGCTCGAAGCGCGGGTCAAGGCCCTGCTGCGGCGTAGCGTGTTGGGTGGCGAGCGCCAGCAGCGCTGTGGGCCGCTGGTATACGACCTGGACACTCGGCGCTTCAGCCTGGGCGAGGACAACCTTACCCTGACCTCGCGCGAACAGAGCGTGCTCGAAGCACTGATCGCCCGCCCAGGCCGGGTGATGAGCAAAGAGCAACTGGCCGCCCAGGTGTTTGGCCTGGACGAGGAGGCGAGCCCCGACGCCATCGAAATCTACATTCATCGCCTGCGCAAGAAGCTCGACGGCCATGCGGTGGCCATCGTCACCTTCCGTGGCCTGGGCTATCTGCTTGAGCATCGCGATGCGTGACAACGGCAGCCTGCGCGGGCGGCTGCTGGGCAACCTGGCATTGCTGTTGGTGGTGCTGATGCTAGCCAGCGGCCTGAGCGCCTACTGGAACGGCCGTGAAGCGGCCGACACGGCGTACGACCGAACCCTGCTGGCCTCGGCACGGACCATTGCCGCAGGCCTGTCCCAGCGCGATGGCTCGTTGAGCGCGGACGTGCCCTACGTAGCCCTGGATACCTTCGCCTACGACAGCGCCGGGCGCATCTACTACCAGGTGCTGGACATCAAGCAGCGGTTGATTTCCGGCTACGAGAACCTGCCACCGCCGCCGCCCGGCACGCCACGCACCGATGACTACCCGGCACTGGCGCGGTTCTACAACGCGACGTATCTGGGCCAGGACGTGCGGGTGGTAAGCCTGCTCAAACCGGTCAGTGAGCCAAACATGAACGGCATGGCGGAGATCCGCGTGGCCGAGACCGAGGAAGCCAGGGTGCGCATGGCGCGTGGGCTGATGGCCGACACCCTGCTGCGCCTGGGGATGCTGGCGCTGGGCGCTCTGGTGATGGTGTGGTTTGCCGTCAGTGCGGCGCTACGCCCGCTGGAGCGCCTGCGCACGGCCGTGGAAGAGCGTCAGCCCGACGATCTGCGGGCCTTGCCGGTGGTGCAGGTGCAGCGCGAACTGGGCCCGCTGGTGCGTGCCCTGAACCACTTCACCGAGCGCCTGCGCGGCCAGTTCGAACGCCAGGCGCAGTTCATCGCCGACGCTGCCCACGAACTGCGCACCCCCCTGGCAGCGCTGAAGGCGCGAGTCGAGTTGGGCCTGCGCTCGTCAGCGCCCGAGGAGTGGCGCCAGACCCTTGAGTCCGCAGCCCAAGGCACCGACCGCCTGACGCACCTGGCCAACCAGTTGCTGTCCTTGGCGCGGGTCGAGAACGGCGCCAGGGCAATCGCCGAGGGTGGCGCGCAGCGCCTGGACCTCAGCCAGCTGGCCCGCGAACTGGGCATGGCCATGGCGCCCCTGGCCCACAAGCGTGGGGTGGCGCTGGCGCTGGAGGCCGAGGCGCCGGTGTGGCTCAAAGGTGAGCCGACCTTGCTCAACGAACTGCTGAGCAACCTGGTGGATAACGCCCTGGCGCATACCCCGGCCGGTGGCAACGTGATTCTGCGGGTGTTGGCCCCGGCGGTGCTGGAGGTCGAGGACGATGGCCCCGGGATCCCCGAAGATGAGCGTGAGCGGGTGTTCGAGCGCTTCTACCGCCGCAGTGCCCAAGGCAGTGGGCTGGGGCTGGCCATTGTCGGCGAGATCTGCCGTGCACACCTGGCGCAGATCAGCCTGCACGATGGGGAGAAGGGTGGTTTGCGGGTGCGTGTGAGTTTCATCGCTGATTGATGCCAGCGCCTTCGCGGCCCACAGGTAGAACACAGGCCTTGAGAGCTGTGCCGTACCTGTGGGAGCGGGCTTGCCCCGCGAAGGGGCAGCACAGGCTACGCGGCTTCTAGCGCAACAGGCTCCGCGCTTCCAGCAGCTCTTCCACTTCCAGTTCGGTCCCGAACGGCAGCCCCAGGTGCCGATACGCCGGCAGTGCCGCCAGCGGCCGGTTGCGCCCTCGCTGGCTGATGCAGCGGGCGATCTGCACGACGTCGATGTAGTCGACTTTGTCGGTCTGCCGGTCAAGGTCCTGAACCTGGCTCGGCAGGTTGACCAGTTGCTCGGGAAACTCCCATGCCTTGAGGATCTTGTCGCCCAGCGCCGGCTGGATCTGCTCGATCACGTAATGCAGGCAGACCGGGTCGGAAAGCAGCTCGTTGTGTTCTTCGGCGTAGATCAGCACCGGTAGCGCACCGATCTGGTTAACCAGGCCACCCAGGGTGGCCTGGTCCGGTTTCAGGTCAGTATAACGGCGGCAGATTTCATAGCTGATGCCTGCCACTTCAAGGCTGTTCGCCCAAACATCACGCAGTTTCTGTTCAACGGCCGGTGCACGCGCATGGAAGATCTGTTCGATCACCAGGCCAATGGCCAGGTTGCTGCTGTAGTTGATACCCAGCCGGGTGATCGCGGTGTGCAGGTCGGTAACTTCTACTGCGGCACGCAGCAGTGGGCTGTTGACCACCTTGATCAGGCGCGCCGAGAGGGCCGCGTCGCGACCAATCACCTTGCTCAGGGCCGACACGCTGATCTCGCTATCCTCAGCGGCCTCGCGGATGCTCAAGGCAACCTCGGGGAGGGTCGGCAGGACCAGGTCATCCTTTTCGATGGCATCGAGCAACTGTGCTTGAACCATCTCGGCCAGCTTGTTCATGGACTTCTCTACCGCAGTGGTGGTGCGGCCCCGTCACGCGGACGGGGCAGGCTGGTCAGCGCTGGATTTCCCGGTCGCGGTCCAGTTCGTAGGGCAGGCTCAGCACGTGCAGGCGTGGCCCTTCGAGGCTGCCCAGGTGCAGGTTGTCATCGTTTACCGCATCGGCGCTAAGCACCGCGAGCAATTCGCAGCCAGTACCGGTACTGGCTGCGATCACTACTTCACCGACCGACGAGCCATGGGTGGGCGAGAAAATCTCGGCACCGGGCGCCGGGATATCCTGCTGATCGAGCGCTAGGCGGTACTGGCGGCGCTTGAGCTTGCCCAGGTACTGCATGCGGGCGACGATCTCCTGGCCGGTGTAGCAGCCCTTCTTGAAACTGACGCCGTCGACGGCCTGCAGGTTGATCATCTGCGGGATGAACAGCTCGCGGGTAGTGCCCGTGACCTGGCCGATGCCTGCCCGAATCTGGCCCAGCAGCCAGTCGTTGAGGCGGCCTTCAGGCAAGGTGGCGGCCAGCGTGGAGCGCACAGTGGAGGCCTGCTCGGCGGGTACCCACAGTTCAACCCGGCCCACCGACACGGCAATGGCGATCAGGCCCTCGTGGCGCACGGTGGCCCCTGCTTCGGTGGGCGGTGTCAAACCCAGCGCTTGCAGCGCCGCATCGCCGTCCTGCAGGCCAAAGCGGGCCCAGGCAGCGCTCTCGTCGCTGAGGGTGGCCTTGGAAAACACGGCGTACTTCTTCAGGTCGGCCAACTGCGCATCGAGCAGCTCGCTGGCCATGGCCAGCAGGTAGCCGTTGCCTTCCGGCAAGATGCGGAAGCTCGACTGCATGCGCCCTTTGACCATGCAGCGGGCACCGAGGCTGGCATGTTCCTGGCTGAGGTAGTTGATGTTGCAGGTCAGCTGGCCCTGCAGGAATTTGCCTGCATCGGAGCCGCGGACAGCGAGGATGCCCTCGTGGGACAAGGGGCTGAAGAAAGCGGAATCGGCCATGGGTCATCGCGGTGGCTTAAAGACTGGCGGCCATCATAGAACGCCAGTAACAAAATAGGTAGGTGACTAGACCAACGCCCTGTGCCGCTTGGCTCGCCTGGCTGTATACTGGCGGGCCATTCGAGGAGGGCCCCATGGTCGAACAAACTGAACTCAACCGGCTTTTCTGGCACAGCCGTCGCGGCATGCTGGAACTGGACGTACTGCTGGTGCCTTTCACTCAGGAAGTCTATGCCACCCTCAACGAAGCCGACCGCGAACTCTATGTACGCCTGTTGAGCTGCGAGGATCAGGACATGTTCGGCTGGTTCATGGAGCGCACCGAGTCCGAAGACCCGGAGCTGCAGCGCATGGTCCGCATCATCCTGGACCGTGTCCAGCCCAAGTGAGTGTTTCGAAAGCCGTTGGCAAGGCTCGCGCCTGCTGCTGACGGCTTACCTGAGTTGCCAGGTGCTGGCGGTGTTCACCGTGTGGGTGAGCGCGCTGCCCTGGTGGCTGTCCGTGGCGGCCACTGCCGCGTCTTTTGCCCACGCCTGCTGGGTTATTCCCCGCCGTATTCTGCTTACGCATCGTCATGCCGTTACCGGGCTGCGCCGAGACCTGCTTGGCTGGCGGGTATTTAGCCGCGCCCAGGGTTGGCAGCCGGTGCGTTTGTGCCGCGACACGGTCGCGTTGCCAGGGATTGTGGTGCTGCGCTTTGTGCGGGAAGGGCGTTGGCTGGGGGAGGGGCAGTGTGTGGCGAAGGATGCCCTTGGGGCTGATGAGCACCGCCGGTTACGGGTGAGGCTGAAGTTCAGCCGGCGTAGGTGGGTTGAGGTATCTCGGACATAGGTCAGGACAGAGTGGGCTTCTTCGCGGGCAAGCCTGATCCCACCGATACCGCGCCCGGCTCGAGGCCTACGCAGTACCTGTGGGAGCGGGCTTGCCCGCGAAGGGCGCGACGCCGACTCAGAGCGGGCTGAGGATGGTGTCCTTGGCCTCGTCCAGCATCCCCGGGTAATCCAGGGTGTAATGCAGCCCACGGCTTTCCTTGCGCTGCATGGCCGAACGAATCATCAACTCCGCCACCTGGGCCAGGTTGCGCAACTCGATCAGGTCGCGGCTGACCTTGTAGTTGCTGTAGAACTCGTCGATCTCGTCGAGCAGCAGGCGGATGCGGTGTTCGGCGCGTTGCAGGCGCTTGCTGGTGCGCACGATGCCGACATAGTCCCACATGAAACGCCGCAGTTCGTCCCAGTTGTGCGCGATGATCACGTCCTCGTCCGAGTCGGTGACCTGGCTGGCATCCCAGCCGGGCAGGGCTTTGGGCATGCTGACCTGATCCAGGTGCGCCTCGATGTCGGCGGCCGCCGCGCGGCCATAAACGAAGCATTCGAGCAGTGAGTTGCTGGCCATCCGGTTGGCGCCATGCAGGCCGGTGAAGCTGGTCTCGCCGATGGCGTACAACCCCGGCACGTCGGTGTGGCCACGGTCGTCGACCACCACCCCACCGCAGGTGTAGTGGGCTGCCGGCACCACAGGGATCGGCTGGCGGGTGATGTCGATGCCGAAGGTCAGGCAGCGTTCGTACACGGTGGGGAAGTGGCCCTTGATGAACTCGGCCGGCTTATGCGTGATGTCCAGGTACACGCAGTCCACGCCCAGGCGTTTCATCTCGTGGTCGATGGCGCGGGCCACGATATCGCGGGGCGCCAGCTCTTCACGCGGGTCGAAGCGTGGCATGAACCGCTCGCCGTTGGGCAGGCGCAGCAGAGCGCCTTCGCCACGCAGGGCTTCAGTCACCAGGAAACTCTTGGCCTGAGGGTGGTACAGGCAGGTCGGGTGGAACTGGTTGAACTCAAGGTTGGCCACCCGGCAGCCGGCCCGCCAGGCCATGGCGATACCGTCGCCGCAGGCACCGTCCGGGTTGCTGGTGTACAGGTAGACCTTGGCCGCGCCACCGGTGGCCAGTACGGTGAAACGCGCACCGAAGGTGTCTACTTCGCCGCTATTGCGGTTCAGCACGTAGGCGCCCAGGCAGCGCTCGCCAGGCAGGCCCAGGCGGCGTTCGGTGATCAGGTCGACCGCCACCCGCTGCTCCAGCAACTGAATGTTGGGGCGTAGACGGGCCTGGGCCAGCAAGGTGGTGAAGATCGCCGCGCCGGTGGCGTCGGCGGCATGGATGATGCGCCGGTGGCTGTGGCCACCTTCGCGGGTCAGGTGGAACTCGAAGCCGCCATCGTCGTCGCTATGCTGCTCATCCCGGGTAAAGGGCACGCCTTGCTCGATCAACCACTGGATGGCTTCGCGGCTATGCTCGACGGTGAAGCGCACGGCATCTTCATGGCACAGGCCGCCGCCGGCATTGAGGGTGTCCTCGACATGCGACTGCACGGTATCGGTGTCATCCAGCACCGCGGCGACACCGCCTTGGGCCCAGAACGTCGAGCCATTGGCCAGGTCGCCTTTGCTGAGCACCGCGACACGCAGGTGGCTGGGGAGGTTCAGTGCCAGGCTGAGACCGGCGGCACCGCTGCCGATCACCAGGACATCATGTTGGAATTGTTGGCTCATGTCGGGACACTAGTAATCTTCGGAAGGGGCACGGCACAATAGTCACGCGCCGATGGCATTGTGAAACTATCGTCAAACCAGGCCGGGTTGCCTTTATAGCAGCCCCGGGTGGCCCATTTCCATGCCACTTGCCAGGTTGCGGTAACCTTTGTGGGAACTTTCCGATATCGACGGAAATCCTATGAAGGCTGCCCGCACGCCACAAATGTCGCGGCGACGTACGGCGGCAGCTCTATTCGGGCTGACTCCTGCGTATTCGAAACCTGATTATCGACGCAGCCGGCCGTGACCGCGCCGCGTCTTCCGTGCGAGCCGACCAAGGGCTGCAGGAAACTTGCTTGGAGGGGAGAACTTTTGCGCAAAGCCCGAGTCTATGTTTGCAAGCCTGAACGATGGCTGTTGCAACGCTCCTTCGAGTTCACTGAGGAGTGTTCATGCTAACCCAGGAAGAGGATCAGCAGCTTGTCGAGCGCGTTCAGCGCGGCGACAGGCGAGCGTTCGATCTGTTGGTGCTGAAGTATCAGCACAAGATTCTCGGGTTGATCGTGCGGTTCGTTCACGATACCCACGAGGCCCAGGATGTGGCACAGGAAGCTTTTATCAAGGCCTACCGTGCGCTTGGCAATTTTCGCGGAGACAGTGCGTTTTATACCTGGCTGTACCGCATCGCCATCAACACGGCGAAGAACTACCTCGTGTCACGTGGCAGACGGCCACCAGACAGCGATGTGAGCTCCGAGGATGCGGAGTTTTATGACGGCGATCATGGTCTCAAGGATCTCGAGTCCCCAGAGCGCGCGTTGTTGCGGGATGAAATCGAAGGCACTGTCCATCGCACCATCCAGCAGCTGCCCGAAGACCTGCGCACGGCGTTGACCCTGCGCGAGTTCGACGGACTGAGTTACGAAGACATTGCCAGTGTCATGCAATGTCCGGTGGGCACCGTGCGCTCTCGAATCTTCCGCGCTCGGGAGGCCATAGACAAAGCCCTGCAGCCGTTGTTGCAGGAAACCTGAGACAGCGGCTACAGCCAAGAGAGGAACCGCCATGAGTCGTGAAGCGTTGCAGGAATCGCTGTCCGCGGTAATGGATAACGAAGCGGACGAACTGGAATTACGTCGGGTACTGAGTGCCGTCGACGATGCCGAAACCCGTGCTACCTGGTCGCGTTACCAGGTCGCCCGCGCAGCGATGCACAAGGAACTGCTGCTGCCTAACCTCGATATCGCCTCGGCGGTCTCTGCAGCATTGGCCGATGAAGCGGTACCGGCCAAGGTCAAGAAAGGCCCATGGCGCAGCATTGGCCGCCTGGCGGTTGCCGCCTCGGTGACGGTCGCGGTGCTGGCGGGTGTACGCATGTACAACCAGGATGAGATCACCGGTGCCGAGCTGGCTTCCCAGCAACCTGCGCAGCAGGGGCAGGGGCTGAGCGTGCCACAAACTCAGGGCCCGGCTGTATTGGCAGGCTATAGTGAGAGCAGTGAGCAACCGACCGGGCCGATGGCCAACGGCGTGCTGCAGAACCAGGCCGGCTGGGATCAGCGTCTGCCAGGGTATCTGCGCCAGCATGCCCAGGAATCTGCGCTCAAGGGCAGTGAAACCGCTCTGCCTTACGCCCGCGCCGTCAGCCTGGATAACCCCGCTAAGTAAGGAGGATCATGCGCGCGCTACCTCTCCTGTCGCTGCTCATAGGCAGCTGCATGACGGTGCCAGCGTTGGCGGCCAACTCTTCGCCCGAGGCAAATGAGTGGCTGAACAAGCTGGCACAGGCCGAGCAAGAGCAGAGCTACCAAGGCTCTTTCGTCTACGAACGCAACGGCAGCTTTTCTTCCCACGAGATCTGGCACAAGGTTGAGGACGGCAAGGTCAACGAGCGGCTTTTGCAGCTCGACGGCGCCGCCCAGGAAATCGTGCGCGTGGACGGCAAAGTGGCGTGCGTCAGTGGTGCCTTGGTAGGCGGCGTGACGCCGCCGCCCGATGCTGCGCCGCGTGTGCTCGATCCCCTCAAGTTGATGGGCTGGTACGATCTGCGTGTCAGGGGCAAGTCACGTGTCGCCGGGCGCGATGCGGTGATTGTCACCCTCACTCCGCGCGACCAGCACCGTTACGCTTTCGAATTGCATCTGGACCGCCGAACCGGCTTGCCTCTGCGCTCGTTCATGCTCAACGACAAGGGGCAATTGCTCGAGCGTTTCCAGATGATCCGTCTCGATACCGATAACCTGCCTACCGACCAGGACTTGCAAGCCAGTGCTGCCTGCAAACCGGTGCAGCATGGCGCGCCCGCCTCTCAGGCAGCCGTCGCTGGCTGGCACTCGGACTGGCTGCCACCGGGTTTCGAACTGGTCAACAGCTCGGTGCGCCGCGACCCGGCCCGCAACAGTACGGTCAGCAGCCTGATGTATGACGATGGCCTGGCCCGCGTTTCGGTGTTCGTCGAACCGGTCAACGACAACTCTGGCATCGACACGCGCGTGCAACTGGGGCCGACCGTGGCGGTATCGCGCCGGCTGAACACACCTAAAGGCAAGGTGTTGGTCACTGTGGTAGGTGAAATACCCTTGGGTACCGCCGAGCGCATCGCGCTTTCGATGCGGGCTCAGGATGCCCAGGCGCGGCAATGATGGCGTGCTTTTTCAGGAGGTTTGCGGCGTGAGAGACGTGCTTCTGAAATGAAATTAAAGCATTGTCATTTGCAATCTTTCGGTAAATTTTCTATAGGTCAGGCTTCTTGGAGCCTGGCCTTTCCTGCTTGTGCAGGGGCCTTACGCTAACCACGCTCGTTGTGACGGGAGCCGTATGTCAATACCACGCTTGAAATCCTACCTATCGATGTTCGCCGCCGTGCTGATGCTCGGCCAGGTGCTCAGCGCCCAGGCCGAGGAAGCCCTGCCGGACTTCACCACGTTGGTCGAGCAAGCCTCGCCAGCGGTGGTCAACATCAGTACCAAGCAGAAGCTGCCGGACCGCCGCGTTGCCGCCGGGCAGATGCCGGACCTCGAAGGCCTGCCGCCGATGTTCCGCGAGTTCTTCGAGCGCAACATGCCGCAGCAGCCCCGCTCGCCGCGTGGTGATCGCCAGCGTGAGGCCCAGTCGCTGGGCTCGGGCTTTATCATTTCCAGCGATGGCTACGTGCTGACCAACAACCATGTGGTGGCTGACGCTGACGAGATCATCGTCCGCCTGTCGGACCGCAGCGAGCTGCAGGCCAAGCTGGTCGGCACCGACTCGCGCACCGACGTGGCGCTGCTCAAGGTCGAGGGCAAGAACCTGCCGACCGTCAAACTGGGCGACTCCGAAAAACTCAAGGTAGGTGAGTGGGTACTGGCTATCGGTTCGCCGTTCGGCTTCGATCACTCGGTGACCAAAGGTATCGTCAGCGCGAAGGGGCGGACCCTGCCGAACGATACCTACGTACCGTTCATCCAGACCGACGTAGCCATCAACCCAGGTAACTCCGGTGGCCCGCTGTTCAACATGAAGGGCGAGGTGGTGGGTATCAACTCGCAGATCTTCACCCGCTCCGGCGGTTTCATGGGCCTTTCGTTCGCGATCCCGATCGATGTGGCGATCGATGTGTCCAACCAGCTGAAAAAAGACGGCAAGGTCAGCCGTGGCTGGCTGGGCGTGGTGATTCAGGAGGTCAACAAGGACCTGGCTGAGTCCTTCGGCCTGGACAAACCAGCCGGTGCCCTGGTAGCCCAGGTGCTGGAAGACGGCCCGGCCGCCAAGGGTGGCCTGCAGGTGGGTGATGTGATCCTGAGCATGAACGGCCAGCCGATCGTCATGTCGGCCGATCTGCCGCACTTGGTCGGCAGCCTCAAGGATGGCGACAAAGCCAAACTCGAGATTATCCGCAACGGCAAGCGCCAGAACCTGGACGTCAGCGTCGGCGCATTGCCGGACGATGACGCCGAGATCGGTACCGGTGCCGACGGCAGTGCCGAGCGCAGCAGCAATCGTCTGGGCGTTTCTGTCGCTGACCTGAGCGCCGAGCAGAAGAAAGCCCTGGAACTTAAAGGCGGCGTGGTGATCAAGGAAGTCCAGGATGGCCCGGCCGCGTTGATCGGCCTGCGCCCAGGTGACGTTATCAGCCACCTGAACAACCAGGCGATCGGCTCGGCCAAGGAATTCACCGAAATTGCCAAGGACCTGCCGAAGAATCGTTCGGTGTCGATGCGCGTGCTGCGTCAAGGGCGTGCGAGCTTCATTACCTTCAAGCTGGCTGAATAAGCGGTTTTTTCGGTAGGAAAAAGGCAGCTTCGGCTGCCTTTTTCGTGAGTATTCACAAATCAATCCCTGTCGCTCAGATGTACCTTGTGTTGTCGTGGTCAATGATCGTGAACACGGCGCAGGCCCTGTGGGAGCGGGCTTGCCCGCGAAGCTGGCACTGCGCTGTATGGCACCGACTGCGCCGGTGTTCGCGGGCAAGCCCGCTCCCACCGGGATGGGCGTGCTCAGATAATGAGCAGAATGTTAGGAGGGCGTTATGTACACCCCGATAGAGGAATCTCCCATATCCCTGCTGCTTGAGGTACAATTCCCGGCTATTTTTCGGCGGGCGTCCCGGCTCGCAGCCTTTTCGAGTGTTGACCCGTGAGTGATTTGAGTCATATCCGCAATTTCTCCATCATCGCCCACATCGACCATGGCAAGTCGACGCTGGCCGACCGTTTCATCCAGATGTGCGGTGGCCTGTCGGCGCGCGAAATGGAAGCACAGGTCCTCGACTCCATGGACCTGGAGCGCGAACGCGGGATCACTATCAAAGCCCACAGCGTCACGCTTCACTACAAGGCGCAAGACGGCAAGACCTACCAGCTGAATTTCATCGACACCCCCGGCCACGTTGACTTCACCTATGAAGTCTCGCGCTCGCTGGCCGCCTGTGAAGGCGCGCTGTTGGTGGTGGACGCCGGTCAAGGCGTCGAAGCTCAGTCCGTGGCCAACTGCTACACCGCTATCGAGCAAGGCCTTGAGGTCATGCCGGTGCTGAACAAGATGGACCTGCCCCAGGCTGACCCGGACCGCGTCAAGGACGAGATCGAGAAGATCATCGGCATCGACGCCACCGACGCCGTGGCCTGCAGTGCCAAGAGCGGCATGGGTGTCGACGAGGTGCTTGAGCGCCTGGTGCACACCATCCCGGCTCCCGAGGGCGAGATCGACGCGCCGTTGCAGGCGCTGATCATCGACTCCTGGTTCGACAACTACCTGGGCGTTGTCTCTCTGGTGCGTGTACGCCAGGGCCGCGTCAAGAAAGGCGACAAGATCCTGGTCAAGTCCACCGGCAAGGTGCACCTGGTCGACAGCGTCGGCGTCTTCACCCCGAAACACACCCAGACCGCCGACCTCAAGGCCGGTGAAGTGGGCTTCATCATCGCCAGCATCAAAGACATTCACGGTGCGCCGGTCGGTGACACCCTGACCCTGTCCTCGACGCCGGATGTCGAAGTGCTGCCGGGCTTCAAGAAGATCCAGCCGCAGGTCTATGCCGGCCTGTTCCCGGTCAGCTCCGACGATTTCGAAGACTTCCGCGACGCGCTGCAGAAGCTGACGCTCAACGACTCTTCGTTGCAGTACATGCCGGAAAGCTCCGACGCTCTGGGCTTCGGCTTCCGCTGCGGCTTCCTGGGCATGCTGCACATGGAAATCATCCAGGAGCGCCTGGAGCGCGAGTACGACCTGGACCTGATCACCACCGCTCCTAGCGTGATCTACGAGCTCGAACTGAAGACCGGCGAGACCATCATTGTCGACAACCCGTCGAAGCTGCCGGATGTCTCGGCTGTCACTGATTTCCGCGAGCCGATCGTCACCGCGACCATCCTGGTCCCGCAGGAACACCTGGGTAACGTTATTACCCTGTGCATCGAGAAACGTGGCGTGCAGCGCGACATGCAGTTCCTCGGCAGCCAGGTTCAGGTGCGTTACGACATGCCGATGAACGAGGTGGTGCTGGACTTCTTCGACCGCCTCAAATCGACCAGTCGCGGATACGCTTCGCTGGACTATCATTTCGATCGCTACCAGTCGGCCAACCTGGTCAAGCTGGATGTACTGATCAACGGCGACAAGGTCGATGCCCTGGCCTTGATCGTGCACCGCGACAACGCGGCCTATAAAGGCCGTGCGTTGACCGAGAAGATGAAGGAACTGATCCCTCGGCAGATGTTCGATGTGGCGATCCAGGCAGCCATCGGCGGCCAGATCATCGCGCGGACAACCGTCAAGGCGCTCAGAAAGAACGTACTGGCCAAGTGCTACGGTGGTGACGTCAGCCGTAAGAAGAAACTGCTGGAGAAGCAGAAGGCCGGTAAGAAACGCATGAAGCAGGTGGGCAACGTGGAGATTCCACAAGAAGCCTTCCTCGCCGTGCTCAGGTTGGATAGCTAGGTCCTATGTCGCTAAATTTCCCGCTGTTGCTAGTCATCGCCGTAGCCGTCTGTGGCTTGTTGGGCTTGATCGACCTGCTGTTCCTGGCCCCGCGCCGGCGAGCGGCAATCGCCACCTATCAGGGCCGCGTCAATCCGCCCGAGATGGCGGTGGTCGAGCGCCTGAACAAGGAGCCGCTGCTGGTCGAATACGGCAAGTCGTTCTTCCCGGTGCTGTTCATCGTGCTGGTACTGCGCTCGTTTTTGGTCGAGCCGTTCCAGATCCCTTCGGGGTCGATGAAACCGACCCTGGAAGTGGGCGACTTCATCCTGGTGAACAAGTTCTCCTATGGCATTCGCCTGCCGGTGATCGACAAGAAGGTCATCGAGGTGGGTGACCCGCAACGCGGTGATGTGATGGTGTTCCGCTATCCGAGCGACCCGAACGTCAACTACATCAAGCGTGTGGTCGGCCTGCCGGGCGACCAGATCCGCTACACCAACGACAAGCGGCTGTACGTCAACGGCCAGCCGATTGCCGAGCAACTGGTGGGTACCGAGCCGGGCACCTTGGGCAGCGCCGAGCTGTACAAGGAGAAGCTGGGCGAGGCTGAACACCTGATCCGCAAGGAGATGAGCCGTTATCGCATGCCGCCGGACCAGCAATGGACCGTACCGGCCGGCCATTACTTCATGATGGGCGACAACCGCGACAACTCCAACGACAGCCGCTACTGGGACGATCCGAACATTCCCAAGGAACTGCACGGCATGGTTCCGGACCGGAACATTGTCGGCAAGGCCTTCGCGGTCTGGCTGAGCTGGCCAGAGCCCAAGCTCAGCCACATGCCCAATCTGTCGCGGGTCGGCCTGATCCATTGATACCCATCGGCGCTGTCCAGCAGACAGCGCCGAATGCATTTCTGACATAGGCTGTGTTCTCAGGGATCGAGAGTTTCGTCGCTTGCAGCGGCGGACCACAGCCAAACAGTCTTTCAGGATGTTGATTTGAACAACGCGTTGAACAACGAACGGGTGGCCGCATGAGTGCTTCCCTCGCCCCTCTGGAGCGAAAGCTCGGTTACACCTTCAAAGACCAGGACCAGATGTTGCTGGCCCTGACCCATCGCAGCTACGCCGGGCGCAATAACGAGCGCCTGGAGTTTCTCGGCGATGCCATTCTCAACTTCGTGGCTGGCGAGGCGCTGTTCGAGCGCTTCCCACAGGCCCGCGAAGGCCAGTTATCGCGCTTGCGTGCCCGCCTGGTCAAGGGCGAGACCCTGGCCCGTCTGGCGCGTGGCTTTGACTTGGGCGAATACCTGCGCCTGGGTTCTGGTGAGCTGAAAAGCGGCGGTTTCCGCCGCGAATCGATCCTGGCCGATGCCCTGGAAGCGCTGATTGGCGCCATCTATCTGGACGCGGACATGCAGACCGCCCGGGAGCGTGTCCTGGCCTGGCTGGCCGATGAATTCGAAAGCCTGACCCTGGTCGACACCAACAAGGATCCCAAGACCCGCCTGCAGGAGTTTCTGCAGTCGCGCAGCTGTGAGTTGCCGCGTTACGAGGTGGTGGATATCCAGGGCGAACCGCACTGCCGGACCTTCTTCGTCGAATGCGAAGTGGTGCTGCTGAACAACAAGAGCCGTGGTCAGGGTGTGAGCCGGCGTATCGCCGAGCAAGTCGCCGCTGCGGCTGCACTGATCGCCCTGGGCGTGGAGAATGGCAATGACTGATAACAACCCGACTCGCTGCGGCTACGTGGCCATTGTCGGCCGCCCCAACGTGGGCAAGTCGACCTTGCTCAACCACATCCTCGGCCAGAAGCTGGCGATCACGTCGCGCAAGCCTCAGACCACCCGGCACAACATGCTCGGCATCAAGACCGAGGGTGACGTGCAGGCGATCTATGTCGATACGCCCGGTATGCACAAGGCCAACGACAAGGCCCTGAACCGTTACATGAACCGTAACGCTTCGGCGGCCCTGAAAGACGTCGACGTGGTGATCTTCGTGGTTGATCGCACCCGTTGGACCGACGAGGACCAGTTGGTGCTCGAGCGCGTGCAGTACGTGAGTGGCCCGGTCATCCTGGCGGTCAACAAGACCGACCGTCTGGAAGAGAAGGCCGATCTGATCCCGCACCTGCAATGGCTGCAGGAGCAACTGCCAAACGCGGAAGTGGTGCCGATCTCCGCGCAGCAGGGGCATAACCTCGAAGCGCTGGAAGGCCTGATTGCCAAGCACTTGCCAGAGAACGAGCATTTCTTCCCGGAAGACCAGATCACCGACCGCAGCAGCCGTTTCCTGGCGGCTGAACTGGTGCGCGAGAAGATCATGCGTCAGTTGGGTGCGGAGCTTCCGTACCAGATCACCGTAGAGATCGAAGAGTTCAAGCAGCAGGGGCATGTGCTGCATATCCACGCGCTGATCCTGGTTGAACGCGATGGCCAGAAGAAGATCATCATCGGCGACAAGGGCGAGCGTATCAAACGCATTGGCTCCGATGCGCGCAAGGACATGGAAGTGCTGTTCGACGCCAAGGTCATGCTCAACCTCTGGGTCAAGGTCAAAGGCGGTTGGTCCGACGACGAGCGCGCCCTGCGCTCGCTGGGCTACGGCGACCTGTAACCCTGTGGCGGCCCGGATCTCTCCGGGCCGCTCTGCTTTCGGGCCACTCCCATGGAACAACCAGTCGGCCAGCCGGCCTATGTGCTGCACAGTCGTGCCTACAAGGAAACCAGCGCACTGGTGGACTTCCTCACGCCGCAAGGCCGTGTGCGGGCCGTACTGCGCCGTGCACGAGGCAAAGGTGGCAGCCTGGTGCGGCCGTTCGTGCCGTTGGAAGTGGAGCTGCGCGGGCGGGGCGAGCTGAAGAACGTCGGCCGCCTGGAGGCGCTTGGCATTGCCAGCTGGTTGCACGGTGATGCGTTGTTCAGTGGTTTGTACCTCAACGAGCTGCTGATGCGTTTGCTGCCTGGCGAAGCCCCTCACCCCGCGCTGTTCGACCACTACACCCTGACCTTGCAGGCGTTGGCTGCCGGGCGCCCATTGGAGCCGCTGCTGCGCGCATTCGAATGGCGCCTGCTGGACGAGCTCGGTTATGCGTTTTCGTTGCAGCGTGATGTCAACGACATGCCCATAGACGCCAATGGCCGCTACCGCTTGCGCGTGGATGCGGGGCTTGAGCGGGTCGAGCTGCTGCAGCCTGGCCTGTTCCAGGGCTTCGAGCTGCTGGCCCTGGCTGAAGCGGACTGGGAAGCCCCCGG
This sequence comes from Pseudomonas sp. E1MeOHC2, assembly GCF_058745025.1. Lineage (NCBI taxonomy): Bacteria > Pseudomonadati > Pseudomonadota > Gammaproteobacteria > Pseudomonadales > Pseudomonadaceae > Pseudomonas > Pseudomonas sp. E1MeOHC2. Next base: position 1,214,415 of record NZ_CP196675.1, on the reverse strand, counting down.
CGCCTTGCTCGCAGCCAAACGGCTGATGCGCCAAGCACTGGCCGTTCACTTGGGCGCTAAACCGCTGGTCAGCCGGGAACTGTTTCGCAAGCGCTGATCACGTCGTATGCTGTGGGGCTCAATCTTCAGGAGAGCCTTTCGTGACTCACAGCAACCGCATGCTTCTCGGCGTTAATATCGACCACGTGGCGACGCTGCGCCAGGCCCGGGGCACGCGTTACCCTGATCCGGTCAAGGCTGCTCTGGACGCTGAAGAAGCGGGCGCCGACGGCATCACCGTGCACCTGCGCGAAGACCGCCGGCACATTCAGGAACGTGACGTGGTGCTCCTCAAAGATGTGCTGCAGACGCGCATGAACTTCGAGATGGGCGTCACCGAAGAGATGATGGCCTTCGCCGAGAAAATTCGCCCGGCGCACATCTGCCTGGTGCCCGAGACCCGTCAGGAACTGACCACCGAAGGCGGCCTGGACGTGGCGGGGCAAGAGGCGCGGATCAAGGCGGCAGTGGAGCGCTTGGCGCGCACCGGTGCCGAGGTGTCGCTGTTCATCGACGCCGACGAGCGGCAGATCGAAGCGTCGCGTCGCGTAGGTGCGCCGGCCATCGAGCTGCACACCGGCCGTTACGCCGACGCGCAGACGCCGACCGAAGTCGCTGAAGAGCTCAAGCGCATCGTCGACGGCGTGGCGTTTGGCGTGGGGCAGGGGTTGATCGTCAACGCCGGTCATGGCCTGCATTACCACAACGTCGAGGCGGTCGCGGCGATCAAGGGCATCAATGAGCTGAACATCGGCCACGCGCTGGTGGCCCATGCGCTGTTCGTCGGCTTCAAGGCTGCGGTGGCGGAGATGAAGGCGTTGATCGTGGCGGCTTCGCGCTGATCACTGATTGACTCAACGGTGTGATGAGATGTGGTTCTTGTAGGAGCGCCCCGGCAAGGCTGCTCCTACAGGGTGCGGCGGCAGAACTGTCAGCGTCAGTTAGCGGGAAACACCAGGGTAAACCGGGTTGGCCCTGCCGGGCTGCTCATCACCTCGACCCGCCCACTATGCAACTGCATGATCGATTTCACGATCGCCAACCCCAGCCCGGTGCCTCCCTCCAGCCGTGAGCGCCCAGCACCCACTCGATAAAAACGCTCGAACAGCTGCGGCTGATGCTCTGCGGCAATGCCCGGCCCCTGATTCTCCACCCATACCCTGATATCGCTGCCCTCGCGCTCGATGCCAAGGTCTATGTGTTTGCCTGCCGGCGCATGCCGAATGGCATTGCTCAACAGGTTCGACAACGCACGCTGGAACATCAGCCGATCACCCAAGGCCGTGCCCCAGCCCCGGATGCGAAGCTCGATATCTTTGAACTCGGCACTGATGGCGAACAGTTCGGCCACCTGCGCCGTCTCATCGGCGAGCGCCAGGGGCTTGAGCGCCACCTGGGCCTGCGGCTGGCTGACCTGGGCAAGAAACAGCATGTCATTGATGATGCGGTTGAGCCGGGTCAGTTCTTCGATGCTGTCTTCCAGTACTTCCCGGTAATTGGCATTGTCGCGCTCACGGCTCAGTGTGACCTGGGCCTTGCCCATCAAGTTGCTCAGCGGTGTGCGTAGCTCGTGGGCCAGGTCGTCGGAAAACTGCGACAGCTGGCTGACGCCCTGGTCTAGGCGGTCGAGCATCACGTTGATACTCCTGGCCAGCGTCGCCAGCTCCTGCGGCAGCCCGGTATCGGGCAACCGGTGTTGCAGGTCATGTGCTGATACCTGCCCGGCGATTCGCCTGAAGTGGTGCAGTGGCGACAGGCCACGCTGTACCAGCCACCACGCCGCAGCGCCGATCAACAGCAGCAGCAACGGCAAGACCAGCAGCGTTGAATGCAGGTAGGCCTGGAGCAGCGCGTTGTCGTCGGCGCGGTCGAGCGACATCATCACCCGCACCGGCGTCTCGTCGCGCAAGCGCATCTGGCGTGTCGCTGTCAGCATCTGGTTACCGCGGCTGTCGCGCCATTCGTGGAACGTCAGTCGCGTACCGGTCTGCAGTTCACCCACGCGCGACTCCAGGGCAGGGCCCAGGCTGAGCAGGTGCGGGTGGCGGCCTTCGAGTGCCAGCACGCTGAGGCTGAGGTTGTCGTGCCCCATGACCAGGTCGAGTAAAGGGTGGGCGCGGCTACCCAGGTCCTCGTTGCGCAGGTCGACCCGCAGATTGTGCTCCACCTGCAGCATCTTGCGCGCCAGGTCCTTACGGGCGCGGCTGTCCAGTTCGTGATCAAGGGCAAGCACGGCCAGGCAAGCCAACAGCAGCACCAGTACCGCCCCCATCAGCGTCACACTCAGGCCCAGGCGCAGCGACAGGCTGGCGTTTTTCAAAAGCGTGCCTCAAGTACATAGCCAACGCCGCGCAGGGTATGGATCAGCTTATCTTCGAACGGGTCGTCGATCTTCGCCCGCAGGCGCCGGATCGAAACCTCAACGACGTTGGTGTCACAGTCAAAGTTCATGTCCCACACCAACGAGATGATTTGCGTGCGCGACAGCACTTCGCCTGTCTGGCGCATCAGCAGGTGCAGTAAAGCGAATTCCTTGGCGGTCAGGTCGATGCGCTGCCCAGCGCGATAGGCGCGGTGGCGGCCGGGGTCCAGCTCCAGGTCGGCGACGCGCAGGGTGCTGGGCTGCAGTTGCTGGTCGTTGCGGCGCAGCAAGCTGCGGATTCGCGCCAATAGCTCTGGGAATTCGAAAGGCTTGAGCAGGTAGTCATCGGCGCCCAGGTCCAGCCCTTTGACCCGGTCGGCAAGGCGACCGTGGGCGGTCAGCATCATGATGCGCGTGGCCGAGTCGGCGCGCAGCCGTTGCAGCACGGTCCAACCATCGAGCTCGGGCAGGTTGACGTCAAGGATGACCAGGTCGTAGGCCTGCTGGCGGGCCAGGTGCAGGCCGTCGGTGCCGGTATGGGCACAGTCGACCACGTAGCCGTTCTCGCGCAGGCCTTGTTGCAGGTAGTCGGCGGTACGCAGTTCGTCCTCGATGATCAGTAAGCGCATAGGGGGCTCGAAGTGGTGAAAAGGGGCGATTCTCGACCCTGAAGTGACATCAGGGTCAAGCGGCAGGATGTTACGGCATGAGAGAGGGGTATTTGCTTGGATAACGGATTTGTAATCTGGGTGTTAACTGGCTGTTTAGGCACATTGCAGGACTGTAATGCCCGCCTCACCTTGGCGTTAGCTACGCCTCGCTAGGATGGCCTCATCTGAACGGTTATCACGAGGCAAGCACGATGAACCTGATCAAATACCTGCTGTTGGCAACCCTGGCCCTGGGCAGCGCCAGCGTCTATGCCGAAGGGGGCGCCGAACGTTCCAGGCAGTTCTGGGAGGCCTTCCGCCAAGACCAGCAGCGCCTGCACGGCGACAAGCAACAGGTGCTGGTGAAGCAGGAACGTACTGCGCAGGAGAAGGCCCGCGAGGTGGCCAAGGACTGATTGTACCCACCTGCGACGCCATCGCTCCTCGTCGCAGGGTTGTTCGGGCGCCCGTCGGGCGCCTTTTTTATTTGCGCGCCACCAGCGTCGCCCGGCGCGGGGCCGGCAGGCCTTCGATGGTCCGGCTGTGGTCGTTCGGGTCGAGGAAGTCGCTTAGCGACTGGTAGCGCATCCAGTCGGTGCTGCGCTGTTCATCGATGCTGGTGACGCTGACATCGACGCAGCGTACATCGCTGAAACCGGCACGGCGTAACCAGCGCTCCAGGGCCGGTACCGAGGGCAGATACCAGACGTTGCGCATCTGCGCATAACGGTCTTCAGGCACCAGCACCTGTTGCTCGTCACCTTCGACCACCAGCGTCTCCAGCACCAGCTCGCCGCCTTTGACCAGGCAGTCCTTGAGGGCCAGCAGGTGCTCTATGGGGGAGCGGCGGTGATAGAACACGCCCATGGAAAACACGGTGTCGAAACCTTCCAGGTTGGCCGGCAGGTCTTCCAGGGCGAACGGCAAGTGCCAGGCCGGCAGCTCTGGCAGGTACTGCTGTACTGCCTGGAACTGGCAGAAGAACAGCCAGTTGGGATCGACCCCGACCACCATGTCGGCACCTGCGCCGAGCATGCGCCACTGGTAGTAGCCGTTGCCGCAGCCGACATCGAGCACACGCTTGCCCTTGAGGTCCAGGTGCGGGCTGACCCGTGACCATTTCCAGTCCGAGCGCCATTCGGTGTCCACGTGCACGCCGAACAGGTCGAATGGCCCTTTGCGCCAGGGCGACAGGCCCATCAGCGCCTCGCGCATCTGCGCGCGGGTGGCATCGTCGCAGTCACAGTCCAGACGCAGCCCGTTGACCAGGTCGATTTCGCTCGGTTGCACGGCGGGCAGCGCGTCGAGCGCGCCGCGCCAGCGATCGAGGTCGCCGTGACCTTTTTCCAGTTTGGCTTCCAGTTGCGCTTGCAGGCCTTGCGACCAGGAAGCCAGGGGGGTGCCCGCCAGGCGGCGGACAAGCGGGGACAAATCGATCATGGCAGGGCTATCAGCGAGGCAAAATTAAGGCATTGGAACCATGGCACGACCTTGGAGAAACCCGCAGCGCGCAGGCGCGCCTTGTGGGCCTCCAGGGTGTCTGGCTTCATCACGTTCTCGATGGCACTGCGCTTCTGGGCGATTTCCAGTTCGCTGTAACCATTGGCCCGTTTGAAGTCCAGGTGCAGTTCATTGAGCAGGGCCTGTTCCTCTTCATCGGCGAAATGCAGTTTCTCCGAGAGGATCAATGCGCCGCCTGGCAACAGGGCCTGGCGGATACGGCCAAGCAGTTCGAGGCGTTGATGGGGGGCGATGAACTGCAGGGTGAAGTTCATCGCCACCACCGAGGCGGGCTCGAAGGGCAGGGCGAGGATGTCGGCTTCCAGCACGCTGACCGGCAGCAGCTCCTGGAACATCGAGTCCTGGGCCGTGAGGTACTGGCGGCAGCGCTCGACCATCGCAGCGGAGTTGTCCACGGCGATCACCCGGCAGCCGTCGCTGCGTACATGACGGCGCAACGACTGGGTCACAGCGCCCAGTGAGGCACCCAGGTCGTACAGCGTGCTGTTCGGCTGGGCGAAGCGCGCAGCCAGCACGCCAAGGTTTTCGACGATGGTCGGGTAGCCCGGCACCGAACGCTTGATCATGTCCGGGAACACGCGCACCACGTCCTCGTTGAAGGCGAAGTCGGGTACCTGCTCCAGAGGTTGGGCGAAGAGGCGGTCGGGTTGTTTGCTCACGGCGGGCTCGATACGGGGTGAAACGGAGACGCATTTTAGCCAAAGGCGGCGCATCTTGCCATGGCAGTGCTTCGGGGTCAGTGCGATCACACTGGCTTAATTGAACTTTCCTACCCGATAACAACAATTACCTCTATTAACGTGAGCCCCGTAATACCGCTACTTTAATGACGCACTCCCATCGTGGGTTATACGGGTAAGGTCATGGAACATATAATGAATGATGCGTCGGGGCAGGCAGGTATTCCCATTGAGGAAATGGACCTGGCGCTCAAGGTTAAGTTATTGCCCGAACGGTACTTTGCATTTATCAGCAGCCGTATCAATAGCGGCAGCCAAGTGGGCGGCTTATTGACCGCAGAGAACCTCAAGGCAATCAAGTCGTATGCCAATGTTGTTCACCAGTTACCGCGCACCCGAAGCGATGTTGATCAGGATGTCAATTACGCGTCGCTCGGCATTGACGCCACCTATGTGCATGATCTGTATGTGGCGCTGCACAGGCATGTAAATGAATGGGACACGCTCGAACGCAGCATTAAACAGCTGGGGCCGGAAATTGAACTGTTCGCTGAAAGCCTGGTACAGCGCGGCGGTGCATTGCTGGATAACCTTGAGCGCAGCGAGGTGTTTCAGCAGATCAAGAAAAACAAATCCGAAGAAGGCGTGGATGTCTACAACCATGTGCTGACCCCGGATGAGCGCGAGCAGATCACATCCGTGTTAAGTGGCGGCATCACTGGCCTGATCCGCGAGATCGAGAACACTCAGCGGCGCATCGAAGACGTCGACAAGCGCGCCTCCTGGTTCAATCGTGAAATCAGGATTGAGCTCAAGCCTCGCATGGTGCGGTTGCTTAAGCATTTTGATGAAAAAAACGCCGCCCACGATGTCTTGGAAAAGCGCAAGCAGCTTGATGAGTGGGATCAGAAAATCGAACACCTCAAGTCGGAGTACGACGCCAACGTTGGTTATGCATTCACGGGGCTGGTGTTAGGCCCGCTGGGGCTGTTGGTGACCGGTGGTGTGTTCGGTGCCAAGGCAGAGCAGATACGTGCAGCCAAGAATGAAATGATTGCGCAACGGGATGAGTTGGCGCTTGCACTGATAAAAATGGAGCCGGCGCGCAAAGATTTTGAACGGGTATCTTCCTTGGTCAGGGACCTTCATTTCAGGTGCAAAGACCTGTCTGCGGCCACTAAAAGGCTCGCGGATGTCTGGTTGTTTCTGGCGTCCTATGCCAATAACTCGGTGAATGAGGCCAAGGAACTGACCAGCAGTACCCAATTGGAATCCTTCGTCCACGATTTTTCAGAGGTGATCAACCCGTGGACCAAGATAGGCGGTATTTGCCATACGCTGTCTGAATTGTTTAATGACCTGGTTGAAGAATACGAGGATGCCTGACATGGATGTTGCAAACGTCGAATACGCAATACCTGATTTCACCCGCATGCAGGTGTTGGAAGATCAGGCGTTCTTGTTGATTGATACCAAGCGCCAGCAGGTCTTGCCTGCAGCGCGAGAGCAACTGGATGATCTGAAGAAACTGATAGTGGCGGTGGAGCGGTTCTTCATGGAAAGTCTGGTCGGCGGCATCGTCCTTCTGGAAAATCGGGAATTTGTTACCCGCACGGCGGTGGCCAGCATCGATACGAGGTTGGCCGGCGTTATCAGCCGGCTCAACCAGCATCATGCAGTATTGGCCAAGCAGTGTTTGCGGCTGGAGCTCTTTTCGCTTTCCGCCTTGGTGCAGCAGTTGCCCGACCTGGAAGCACGCACCGCCAGGCTCGATGGCCAGGTCGCAGCGTTTGACCAGCGCTTGCAGCAGCAGCGGCAACAACAGGCGGATATCGTCCAGGCCATCACGCTGTTCGAAAAACCCTCCATCTCCAGTGCCTTGAAGGGGCTGATCCCCAGTGAGGAGGAGATCGCTCAGATAGCCGGGTTGATCAAAGACCCGAAAGTCGACACCCAGTTGCTCACGGCAGTCGTTCAGAAACTCACAAGCCACGTCGATGTACTGGAAGGGGCGAAAACGTTCAATGACCTGATCAAGGTGCGCGCCCAGCTCGACGTGAAGATCAGTGAAACGACCGGTGACCTGGCAACGGTGAAGCACGCCTTGAACGATGCACTGAACGAGTACGAGGCAGTCAAGCTGCTGGTCGGGGTTGAGCCGCTCAAGCAGGCGTGGCTGCAAGAGCTGCGTAAGGTGGAGCATGAATGGCACTCTCAAGCCATGCAGCTCAACCCCATGATGGACCTGGCGGTCGCGCAGGTGAAGCTGCAGGACCTTTGCACGTATCTGCAGGCAGTCAAAGTTGCCAGCGACAGGCGTTAAGCGCTGTCAGCGGACGATGATCTTGCACTCGAAGCTCTGCACCGGTGCTATTTCAGCTTCCCAGGGGCGTTGGTAGACCAGGACGAGTTGGCCTTCTCCGGCACTGCTGGCAAGGTAGCGCCAGGTGGACGAGCCGGCACTGCCGACCACGTCGGTGTCATCGGGGGCACTGTAGAGCTCGGGGCCGAGGCTTTTCAGGATGCTTGCGGCAGGGTTCTCAATGCGCCAGCGGTAGCCGGTTGAGGGATTTCCTGGCAGGGTCAGGGTCAGTGCCTGGCCCACCTGCAGACGCTGGGGGCATTCGCTTTCGGCGTCCAGTTCGACGGTTTGCAGGGGGTGTTGGGCGCAGGCAGCAAGCAGGGCGAGGCTCAAGGGAACGAGCAGACGAGGGGCGGTCATGTTGGCTCCAAAGGCTGGCAATGGCCTGAGGATAACCGAAGCAGGTGCAAATTTGTGCCACCTGTACTGGCCTCTTCGCGGCTTAGGCCACGAAGAGGCCAGGACTGATCAGAACAACACTTTCGCCACGTCGGCAAAGCGCTTGGCGAAATGCACCGTCAACCCTTCACGCAGGTAGTCCGGCAATTCCTCGAAGTCGCCGCGGTTGGCCTCCGGCAAGATCAACTCGAAGATCTTCTGCCGCTTGGCAGCAATCACCTTCTCACGCACCCCGCCAATGGGCAGCACCTGGCCGGTCAGGGTCAGTTCACCGGTCATGGCCACGCCCTTTTTCGGCGCCTGGTCCCGCGCCAGCGACAGCAGCGCGCTTGCCATGGTCACCCCGGCACTCGGGCCGTCCTTGGGCGTAGCGCCCTCGGGCACGTGCAGGTGGATGAATGCTTCGTTGAAATAGCCTGGGTCACCACCAAACTGCTGGAGGTTGGAGCTGACGTAGCTGTAGGCGATCTCGGCGGATTCCTTCATCACATCCCCCAGTTTGCCGGTCAGCTTGAAGCCGCGGTTGAGGGTATGGATGCGGGTGGCCTCGATCGGCAGCGTGGCGCCGCCCATGCTGGTCCAGGCAAGGCCCGTGATCACGCCCTTGCCGGCCAGCACCTGCTCGCTGCGGAACACCGGCATGCCGAGCGCGGCTTCCAGGTCCTTGCTGCCAATCTTGAGCTTGGCATCCGGGTCTTCCAGCAGCTTGACCACGGCTTTGCGCACCAGTTTGCCCAGTTGCTTTTCCAGCTGTCGCACGCCGGCCTCGCGGGCATAGCCTTCGATCACGGTGCGCAGGGCGCTGTCAGTGATGCTCAGGCTGGTCTTGGCCACGCCGGCCTTGGCCAACTGCTTGGGCCACAGGTGGCGCTTGGCGATGGCCAGCTTCTCTTCGGTGATGTAGCCGGAGAGGCGGATCACTTCCATGCGGTCGAGCAAGGGCCCTGGGATCGAGTCGAGGGTGTTGGCGGTGCAGACGAACAGCACCTTGGACAGGTCCAGGCGCAGGTCGAGGTAGTGGTCCAGGAAGTCGACGTTCTGCTCGGGGTCGAGGGTTTCCAAAAGAGCCGAGGCTGGGTCGCCCTGGTAGCTCTGGCCCATCTTGTCGATCTCGTCGAGCATGATCACCGGGTTCATCACTTCGACGTCTTTGAGCGCCTGCACCAGCTTGCCCGGTTGGGCGCCGATGTAGGTGCGGCGGTGGCCCTTGATTTCCGCCTCGTCGCGCATGCCGCCGACGCTGAAGCGGTAGAACGGCCGGCCAAGGGATTCGGCGATGGACTTGCCGATACTGGTCTTGCCCACACCGGGCGGGCCCACCAGCAGCACGATCGAGCCGCTGATCTCGCCTTTCCAGGCACCCACGGCGAGGAATTCGAGGATGCGTTCCTTGATGTCGTCCAGGCCCGCGTGGTGTTGGTCAAGCACCTTGCGCGCGTGCTTGAGGTCAAGCTTGTCTTTGCCGTAGACGCCCCAGGGCAGGGCGGTGGCCCAGTCGAGGTAGTTGCGGGTCACGGCGTATTCTGGCGAGCCGGTTTCAAGGATCGCCAGCTTGCCCATTTCTTCGTCGATGCGCTTTTGCGCCTGGGCGGGCAGCGTCTTGCCGTCAAGGCGCTGCTCAAACTGTTCGAGGTCGGCGCTGCGGTCGTCCTTGGTCAGGCCCAGCTCCTGCTGGATGACCTTGAGCTGCTCTTTGAGGAAAAACTCGCGTTGGTGTTCGCCGATCTGGCGGTTCACCTCGGCCGAGATCTCGTTCTGCAGACGCGCCACTTCGACCTCTTTGCGCAGCATCGGCAGGACCTTTTCCATGCGCTTGAGCATGGGCACGCAGTCGAGCACTTCCTGCAACTGGCTGCCGGTGGCCGAGGTGAGGGCTGCGGCAAAGTCGGTCAGCGGCGAAGGGTCGTTGGGGCTGAAGCGATTGAGGTAGTTTTTCAGCTCTTCGCTGTACAGCGGGTTGAGCGGCAGCAGCTCTTTGATCGCGTTGATCAGCGCCATGCCGTAGGCCTTGACCTCGTCGGTAGGCTCGGTGGGCTGGCGCGGGTATTCCACTTCGACCAGGTAGGGCGGGCGATGGTGCTTGAGCCAGGTACGGATGCGTACCCGGGTCAGGCCCTGGGCAACGAACTGCAGCTTGCCGTTTTCACGGCTGGCGTGGTGCACCTTGACCAGGGTGCCATACTCCGGCAGAGCCGAGGTGTCGAAATGACGGTGGTCTTCGGGCGGGGTGTCCATGAAGAACAGCGCCAGGCAGTGGTCCGGCGTCTTGGCCACCAGGTCGAGGGTTTCTGCCCAGGGCTCTTCGTTGACGATTACCGGCAACACTTGTGCAGGGAAGAATGGGCGGTTGTGGATCGGGATCACATAGACCTTGTCCGGCAGCTGCTGGCCGGGCAGGGCGAGGGCATGGCCGGGGGCGGCCTGGGTGTCGGTGTGTTCGACTTCGCTGTGTTCGTCGGGGTGTTCGGGGAAATCCTGCTGGTCGCTCATGGGGCACCTGCGTGAATGACTATGGTGCTTAGATGGGGCGCGGGGGGATGGGTTTCAAGCTTCGCGTTAGAAGCTGCAAGCTGCAAAAAAAAACGGGGCCATGCAGGCCCCGCTTTCTCTTGTGGCTTGTAGCTTGCCGCTAGAAGTTTAGTCGGCGAGTTTGTAAGCGATGATGTAATCACCCATCTTGGTGCCCAGCGAGCCGTGGCCGCCAGCGGTTACCAGCACGTACTGCTTGCCGTCCTTGCCGCTGTAGGTCATGGGCGTGGCCTGGCCACCGGCCGGCAGGCGGGCTTTCCACAGCTCTTTGCCGTTGTTGGTGTCGTAGGCACGCAGGTACTGGTCCAGGGTGCCGCTGAGGAAGCCGACGCCGCCTGCGGTGACGATCGAACCGCCCATGCTTGGCACGCCTACCGGCATCCCGATCGGTATCGGGGTGCTGTCGCGGGTGGTGCCGTTCTTGTGCTTCCACACGACCTTGTTGGTGAACAGGTCGATGGCCGCCACATAGCCCCAGGCAGGTGCCTGGCACGGTACGCCCAGCGGCGACATGAACGGGTGCATGGTTACCGCGTACGGTGCGCCGGTGTTGGGCTGCACGCCGCTGGTTTCGCTCTCGCGCTTGCTGCCAGCGGCCACTTGCTCGCGTGGCACCATTTTCGACACGAAGGCCATGTAGTTGGGCGAGGTGAACAGCAACTGGCGTACCGGGTCGACCGACACGCTGCCCCAGTTGAACACACCAACGTTACCCGGATAGATCAGCGAACCCTGCTCGGACGGCGGAGTGTACTGGCCTTCGTAACGCAGTTCGCGGAACTGGATGCGGCACAGCATCTGGTCAAACGGCGTGGCGCCCCACATGGCCTGTTCGGTCAGATCAGGGCCGAGCAGGTTGAGGTCGGAGCGGGCCTGGGTCGGCGAGGTGTGGTCGCTTTTCACCGCGCCTTGCGGGGTCGGGATCTCACGAATCGGCACAATCGGCGTACCGTCGCGGCGGTCCAGCACATACAGGCTGCCTTGCTTGGTCGGCACGATGATTGCCGGTTTCACGCCATCGGCGGTCTTCAGGTGAACCAGGGTCGGCTGGCTGCCGACGTCCATGTCCCACAGGTCGTGATGGGTGAACTGGTAGTTCCAGCGGGCCTTGCCGGTGGTCAAGTCCAGGGCGACAACGCCTGCGCTGTACTTCTCCGCGCCTGGGGTGCGGTCGGCGCCCCACTGGTCGGGGGTCTGGTTGCCCAGCGGCAGGTAGATCATGCCGAGGTCTTCATCGACACTGGCAATCGACCACATGTTTGCCGAGTTGCGGCTGTAGGTCTTGCCGGGGGCCAGTGGTTTGGTGTCGTCCGGGTTGTTGCTGTCCCAGTTCCACACCAGGTGGCCGTCGTGCACGTCGTAGGCACGGATGACGCCGGAGGGCTCGTTGGTCGACTCGTTGTCGGTGACATGGCCGCCGATGATCACCAGATCACGGGTGATCGCTGCAGGCGAGGTGGAGTAGTAGCCGCCAGCGGTGAACGGGCCGATGCCGGTGGTCAGGTCGACCACGCCCTGGTTGGCGAAGCCTTCGCAGACCTTGCCGTTGTCGGCGTTGATGGCGATCAGGCGGGCGTCCGCAGTGGGCAGGTACAGGCGGCGTGGGCAGGCCTGGGCAACGGCTTGGCCTGCGTCGGTGATCTTCGGTGCTGGTGTGCCGTCACGGCTGACGTAGTTGTTCTCGTCATAGTACGAGACGCCGCGGCAGGTCATGTGGGCAAAGCCCTTGAAGGTGCCGACCGGGCTCTTGACCTGGGGGTCGTAACGCCAGATTTCGGCGCCGGTGTCCGGGTCCAGGGCCAGCAGTTTGCTGTGCGCGGTGCAGGCGTAAAGCATGCCGTTGACCTTCAACGGGGTGTTCTGGTTGGTCAACTCCACCGGGTCGTTGTCGGTCGGCAGGTCGCCGGTACGGATGCGCCAGGCTTCTTCCAGGCGGTAGGCGTTCTGCGGGGTGATCTGGCGCAGCGGCGAGTAGCGGTCGCCATGCTCGGTGCGGCCGTAGGCCTGCCATTCGCCGTCGGGCATGGCGGGCGCGGCACTGGCCATCTCGCTGCTCTCACGGCCCAGTTCGCCGAACACTTCACCAGGGTGGGTGAACTGGCTGCCCAGCGCACAGGCGCCGGAGGCGAGGACTGCGACGCTGAGCAGCGCGGTGTTGGCCGTGGCGGCCGGGCCGATCAGGGGGCGACGCGCCCATGGCAGCAGCAGGACCACGCCGATGGCGAACCAGATGGCCAGGCGCGGCACCAGTTGCCACCAGTCAAGGCCCACTTCCAGCAATGCCCAGGCCGTGCTGCCGAGCAGCACCAGGCCATACAGGCCAAGGGCGATACGGCGCTGGGCCAGCAGCAGGATGCCGGACAGGGCAAAGCCGATACCGGCGATCAGGTAGTACAGCGACCCCCCCAGCTGGCTCAGCTTGATACCGCCCGCCAGCAGGGCCAAGCCCATCAGCAATAGCAGCACGCCCAGAAGGCGCGGTAGCCAGCGGGTTCCATTCTTGGCACCGTCAGTGCTCATCGTAGGTTCTCCGTTACGTCAAAAAGTTGATCAGAAACTGCTTTGGATCTTCAGGCCGCCGATCAGGGCATCGTCAACCTGCGACACCCCGCCCGGGTGGCGGATGTACTGCAGGTTGGGGCGCACCGTGAGCCAGTCGGCCAGGTGAATGCCGTAGTACAGCTCGGCGCTGTACTCCGTGTCCTGCACGGGCAGGAAACCAGGGTTGTGGTAGTCGTCGAGGCCGGCGGCCTGGTTGGCCAGGCGGGCGTTCTTGCGATAGGCCGGGTTAACGTGCACGCGGGCGAGGGCGAAGCCGATGTCGTCCTTGGCGCGGGCATCGAAGGGCCCTTTGTATACCAGTCCTGCCTGAACATAGTTGTCGATGGCATTGGTCTTCTTGTCGTGCAATGTGGCATTGGCGAACACGCTCAGGCCGCGCGACTGGTCGGATGCCAGCGAAGTGACCTGCTGCTGGGCGCCGAGCCACATGCCGTGCTTGCTCGAACTGCTGCGGTAGGCCGCGCCGCTGAGGGCGGCCGGCTGGCCGTTACTGTCGTTGAGCACATCTTGTGCCTTGGCATTACTGTAGTAGTAGCCGGCGCGATATTCCCCTTTCAGGCCATTGACCTGTGGGCTCCACACCAGTTCGACCGGCATGATGGCGCCCTGGGTGCCACTGCCGCTGAGCTTGAAGCCGTTGCCCGACTCCAGGTTGGAGGGGTTTTGCTCGTACACGCCGACCTGGGCATAGAGCGTGTCGGCCAAGTTGTAGCGCACGCGCAGGGCCCACTGGCTGACGGGCCAGTTGTACCAGATGCCACCCACCCAGTTGCCCACCTGCGAACCGCAGAAGGCCAGGTTCTGGAAGTCGCAGGGGAAGCTGTTGAAGTCTTCGCCTTCGCCGAAACGGCCAAATTTGACGTCCAGCGCGCCATCGAAGTACTTCTGTTTGACCCACAGTTGCGTGAGCCGCCAGGTTTCACCACGGCCCCAGACTTCCTGGGCGGAAGTGAAACCGCCGACGCGCGGGTCGTTGATGCGGTCGTTGCTGATGTTGTCGCCGTGGCGCTCGGTGATGGTCAGCTGGAATTCGGTGTCGCCCCAACCAAGGATCTTTTCCAGGTCCAGATGGCTACCGAAGGTGAACTGGTCGCTGTAGCGCGCGGTACGGTCGTGGTCGAAGCCACCGTGCAGGTTGCTGCCCATCTCGCCGGTATAGCCGAGGGTGAAGTCGTAACCTTTTGCCAACAATTCGCTGCGGCTGCCGCCCCAGTCACCCAGCATCCAAGGGGAATCGCTGGCGAACATGTCGCTGGCGCTGACAGGGGTTGCGAGTGCGGTGAGGGCAAGGCCGATGAAGCAGGTTTTGGGCGGCTGGAGCATGAGATAGCGCTATCTTTTGATTATTGAACAAACGGCAAGGGCATCGAAGGGCGAGCCCGTCAATGGAGATGACAACAAGGTGGATTCAGTGAAGCGATTCAGCTTTCGGCGGGGAGGATATAGCGGAAGTTGTAAGAAAAAAAGACAATTTGTCGCAGTTGATTGTTGTTAATTCAGTAATAGTGCTGTTGTTGCAATTACCCAAACCTGTGGGAGCGGGCTTGCCCCGCGAATGGGGCGCAAAGCGCCCCAAGGGATTTCAGAACGACGTCCGCAACCCGACTTGCACGCTGCGCCCCGGTGCTGGCGCAATATCGCGCAGAATCGAGCTGGCGTAGCGCACGGTCTGGTCCGTCAGGTTTTCACCCCGTACGAACGCCAGCCACTGGCTTTGCCCGATGTCAAAGCGATAGCCGACGCTGGCGCCCAGCGTGGTGTAGCCATCGGTGCTGGTCTCGTTGGCCGGCTTGCGATGTTGCGACGTGGCATGCTGCACATCGACCCGCGCCTGCCAGCGGTCCAGCTCCCAGACCAGGCCGCTGTTCAACCGCAGCGGTGCGATACGCGGCAATGGCTCGCCGCTGTCGAGGTTCTTGGCACGGGTATAGTCGCCGGACAGCTCCAGTGCGAAGCTGCCATACCGGTTCTCGACCAGTTGCCAGCGGTCCTGCGCCTCGATGCCATAGAAGCGTGCCCGCACACCCTGGTATTGATACTCCGGGATGCCGCCATGGTCGTGGTCGTGGTCGTGGTCATGGTCATGGTCATGGTCGCCATGGTCGTGGTCATGCCCTTCACGCAGGTTACCCGTGCCGATCAGGCCGATGTAATTGCGAAAGTGGCTGTAGAACACGCCGACACTGCCCTTGTGGGTACCATTGTCGAAGCGCAGGGCCAGGTCACCAGAAATGGCCTTTTCCTTGTTCAGGCTGGCATCGCCCACTTCATACGCACCCGTGGCCACGTGCGCACCATTGGCATAGAGCTCATAGAAGGTCGGGGCGCGCTCCGTGTAACCAAGGTTGGCGGCCAGCGCCCAGACCGGGTCGAGCTGGTACACCGCCCCAGAGGACAGGCTGAAGGCATTGAAACTGCTGGCGCTGTCGGCCGCAGCAAAGGTCGCGTTGCCCTTGGCATCCGGCTCGACCCGGGTGTGTTCCAGGCGTGCGCCCAGGCTCAGGTTCAGGCGCTCGGTGGCCTGCCATTGCTCGAGCATGAACAGCGCCAGGCTGTCGGTATCGGTATGCGGGACGAACGCCTCCTCGCCCAGCGCCGAGAACTCGTTGCGGCTGACCTGGGCGCCGATCACCCCTTCAACCGGCCCGATGGGCTGATGGCGTGCCTCGATGCGGGCTTCGTAGCCCTTGTTCTTGAAGGTGGTGTGCACCTCGCCTTGTTCGATCTCGCTGTGTTCGTAGTCGGTATAACCGGCATCGACCTTGACCGAGCTGAACGGGCCGTCCAGGTCGCGCAGCTCTGAGGCGAAGCCGTAGTGATCCTGCTTCATGTCCAGGCGTACGCCGGGTTCGGCCACCGACCCGTAGTTGCTGTCATAGCGGCTGTAGGACAAGCCGGCATACCCATGATCCCAATGGTAGGACCCGCCGACGGCGCCCCCGTCCTGGCGCCCGTCGCTGTTTTCCAGGCGGTGTTTGCTGCCGGGTTCGTCGGCGTCGCGCACTTTCGAACTGCGTGCGTAGCCGGGGATGCGCAGGTCGTTGAACTGGCGGCTGTTGGCGTCCAGGTGCAAGGCGAAGGCGCCGTTGCCTGCCTCCAGCTTGCCGGCGCTGCTGCGGGTGGTGTCGGCACCGCCGTAACGCAGTTCGCCAGCCCCGTGGATGCCTTCGATGGGCGCATCGGGGATGCGGTTATCGAACGTATTGACCACCCCTCCGATCGCATTGCCGCCATACAGCAGGGCGGCAGGGCCGCGGACGATTTCGACGCGCTCCACATTCACAGGATCGAGCGGCACGGCGTGATCGTAGGAGAGCGACGAGGCATCCAGGGCGCCGACGCCGTTGCGCAAGATGCGGATACGGTCGCCGTCCAGGCCACGAATCACCGGGCGACTGGCGCCAGGGCCGAACCAGGTGGAGGCGACACCGGGCTGTTTGTTCAGGGTTTCACCGAGACTGCCGTGTTGCTGCTGCAGCAGGTCGTCGCCTTCAAGGACCGTGCTCGGGGCGGCCAGTTGGCGGTTGCCCAGCGGGTTGGCAGTGATGACCTGGGGTTCGAGTTCAACGGCCTGGCTGGGCGATGAGGCCAGCCAAAGCGCGACGGCGAGGGGGGAGAGGCGGAGCGGGATGTACAGCATGGGGATGGGGCGTTCCTTGGCAGAGGCTGTTTTAATGTAACTGTATAACATATCTATTTCAGCACAAGGGTTTCGCCTCTGGCCAGCGGTTTTTCAAGCGCCCCCAGATCCCCTGGCCACTACACTCGTGTAAGGTGCGCACCTTTCCCACGCTGGAGCACTGGCATGAGCACGGCCCAACACAACGCGCTGCACGGCAAGACCCTGGAGCAGATCCTCACCGAGCTGGTGGCTCACTACCAATGGCAGGGCCTTGCCGAGCGTGTCGACGTGCGCTGCTTCAAGAGCAATCCGACCATCAAGTCGAGCCTGACTTTCCTGCGTAAGACTCCTTGGGCACGGGAGAAGGTCGAACAGCTGTACGTGAAGCTGCAGCGCAAGGCCTGAGGTGCGGCACCATCCGTGGCTGACCCTGGCAGCCCTGCTCGGCTGGTTCGGCCTTGCCGTCCAGGTCTATCTGGTACTGCTGGCGCGCTGGCAGGAGCACGCCAGCCTGATCGGCGGCCTGGTCAATGTGTTCGGCTACTTCACGGTTTTGACCAACACCCTGGTGGCGACTGTGCTGAGCTATGCGGCGTTTGGCCGAGAGGGCGGCGCCAAGCGCTTCTTCCTGTTGCCGTCGGTAAGTTCTGCGGTGGCGGCCAGTATCGTGCTGGTGGCGCTGGCCTACAGCGTGCTGTTGCGCCACCTGTGGCAACCCGAGGGCTGGCAGTGGCTGGCGGACGAACTGCTGCACGATGTGATGCCGGCGTTGTTCGTGCTGTACTGGTGGTTCGCAGTGCCCAAGGGCCATTTGCGGCTGTGGCACCTGGCGCGCTGGGCGCTGTACCCGGCGGGGTACTTTGTTTATGCACTGTGGCGGGGCAGTGAGATTGGCGTGTATGCCTACCCGTTCATCGATGTGTCGAGACTCGGCTATGGGCAGGTCATGCTCAATGCCCTCGGGGTGTTGGCGGGGTTCTGGGGGATTGGGCTGGTGCTGCTGGGGTTGGATAGGTGGCGGGGCAGGCAGTTGGCGGCCAGCGTGTAGGAGCAGCGCAAGGCTGCTCTACAGAAAGCGCGTTACCTGTTGAGGCCTGGGCCGTTTACTCGTCGTCCGCAGTACCGTCTGCCCGCCAGTAGGCCGCTGCTTTCAAGGCATCTTCCGGCACGCCTTTGTCCAGCAACAACGCCTTGGCCTGGCGAGTCAGGGCTTTCTCCAGCGCCACCCAACCGTACAGCTTGCCTTGCGGCAAGGTCAGGTTCTTCAGCAGGGCGAGCACGTCCTCTTCCTGGCGCCTTACCCAGATCACATCCACCTGCGCCTTGCTCGGCAGTGGCTGGCGCTCCTGTTCGTCTTCGATCTGGATCACCGCCAGCACCTGGCGGCCCGCAGGCAGTTCTTCAAGGCGCCGGCCGATGGCGGGGATGGCGGTCTCGTCGCCAATCAGCAGGTAACTGTCGAAGATGTCCGGCACCACCAGCGAGGCCCTGGGGCCGGCGATGTTCAGGTGCTGGCCTGGGGTGGCCTGGGCAGCCCAGGTGGAGGCAGGGCCATCACCGTGCAGGACGAAGTCGATGTCCAGCTCAAGGGCCACCAGGTCGATGCGCCGTGGCGTGTATTCGCGCATGGTGGGCCGTGCGCCACCGTCACGGCCCAGGTTACGGGCCTCGATGGCCTGCTGTTGCTCTGGGGTTTCGGCGAACAGCAGTTTGACGTGGTCGTCACTGCCGACGCTGGTGAAGCCCGCCAGCTCCGCACCACCCAACGTGATACGACGCATGCGTGGGGTCAGGTCGGTGACGCGCAGCACGTCAAGGCGGCGTTGGCGGATTTCGTGATTGACGCGGTGGATGGTGTCACTCATGGGTGTTCTCCGTAACGGGGGCGGCCGGCCCGGAGGCGATGGCCTTGGCAGTGTTGTTGAGCAGGTCGCGAACCCGCTCGATTTCTTCCGGTGTCCAGCGCCCGCTGTGCATATGCAGTGCATGGCGCAGGTTGCCGACTGCTTCATGGATCTCGGGTGGGCGGTCGTGGCCGCGCAGTGCGCGCTTGCTGACTTCAATGCGCATGCGCACGCCGTCAAGGGCGACGGCCTGTTCGGCCAGGGCGTTGCGGCCGGCATCGGTGATGACGTAAAGGCGTTTGCTGCCTTGGGTCTGGCCGCTGATCAGCTCGGCCTCCTCAAGGAAGTTGAGGGTGGGGTAGATAACGCCAGGGCTAGGGCTGTAGCTGCCGTCGAAGAGGTTTTCGATCTGGCGGATCAGGTCATAGCCGTGGCCAGCTTGCTCGGCCAGCAAGGCCAGCATCAGCAGCTTCAGATCGCCCGGGGCGAAGACGCGTGGGCCGCGTTCGCCGCGGCCGGGGCGACGTTCGAAAGGGTCGTGGGGTGAATGCTCGCGCATGATCATGGGCTCCGTCTTGTGCGATATATCTTAAGATATTACTCAAGATATATCTAAAGACAAGCCCTTTAATGCGGATGATTATCATCTAAATGTTGGATGAGTCCGATCCGTGCATCGCTACCTGGGGTGGTTTGCACTCATTTGGATTGCCAGGTTGCAGGTACGGCATGAGGATCGGCGCCATGCCCTTGAGCACCTGAACGGGCAACGCCGAGGTAAATTTGAAGGCTTCCGCCGTGCGCCCCGGCACGAACGCAGTCAATGTGCCGAAGTGGTTATCCCCCAGGAAGAACACGAACGTGGCGGTACGGTTCAGCGAGCGCGAGCCGATCAGCCGGCCGCCCGCCCCGAAGCTTTCGATGCGGTTGTCGCCGGTACCGGTCTTGCCGCCCATCACCAGCGGTGTGCCGTCCTGCAGCTTGAAACTGCCGGAAATACGCCGGGCGGTACCCGCATCGACCACTTGCGACATGGCCCCTTTCAGGGCCCGCGCGACCTCAACCGGAAGGATGCGTTGGCCGCGGTCCGGGTCACTCACCAGCTTGGTCTCGTAGGGCGTGTTGTCGGCGAAATGCAGGGTGTCGATGCGCAAGGTTGGCAGGCGCACGCCGTCGTTCTGGATAATGCCGACCAGTTCGGAGAGGGCGGCCGGGCGGTCGCCCGAGCTGCCGATGGCGGTGGCCAGTGACGGCACCAGGTGGTCGAACGGATAGCCCACGCGCTTCCAGCGTTGGTGGATGTCGAGGAACGCTTCGATCTCGACCATGGTGCGAATGCGGCTGTCGCGCGCGCCCTGGTGGCGGCTCTTGAACAGCCAGCCATACACCTCCTGGCGTTCGAAGCGGCTGGCATTGACCATTTCGGTCAGCGACGAGCTCGGGTGCTTGAGCAGGTAGCCGAGCAACCACAGGTCCAGTGGGTGGACCTTGGCGATGTAACCTTGGTCAGGCAAGTCGTACTTGCCCGGGCCGTAGGCGTCGTACATTTCCGACAGGCGACCGTCGGTGAGTTTGCCCAGGGCGATCTTGTCGTCCTTGCTGTGCGCGCGCACGAACGCGTTGAAGGTTTCCTGGCCCGCTTCGGGGAACAGGTAACGGTGCACCGCCGCCAGGCGCTGTGGGGTCACGCGCATGCTGTCGAGGAAGGTATCCAGGCGTTGTTGCGAGGTCTTGCGCTGGTACTTCTTCCAGAACCGCATCAGGTAGTTGGTGCCTTCCTTGTCAGCGAACCGGGCCAGGTATTCCTGGCGGCGTGGGTCGGCGTCGTCCTTGAGCAGCGGTACCCGATTGAACGGCTGTTGGTAGGTCACGTAGCGCACCACGTCGCGCATCAGGCGGATAAACGGCAGGTTGATCGACTCGCGCAGGGCAATTTTCAGTGTCGGGTTGCGGCTGTTGTCTTCTTTGCGGAAGTTGTTGAACACGTGCATGCCGCCGCCGGTGAAGAAGGCTTCGCCGGTGTTGGCCGAATATTTGCGTTCCAGCGCGGCGTCGAGCATGGCATCGAGGTTCTGGTCCTTGCTGTTTTGCGTCAGCCATTCCAGCGACCACTGGGTGAGGCGGTCCAGTTCGGCTACCTCGACCTTTTTCAGTTCGGCGGCGGGCTTGCCGGCGTATTTGTCGTGCAGTTCGGCAATGATTTCAAGGTAAGTGGTGAGCACCCGCAGCTTGGCGGTCGAGCCCAGCTCCAGCTTGCTGCCTTCGTTGATGTCAAACGGCTGGTCGGTGCTGTCGGTCTGCACTCGCACCCGCGAACCGTCCGCCGTGCGCTCGATCAGCGTGAAGCTGTAGCGCACCTGGTCGGTGGTCTTGCTGGTCAGCAGGCGCTCGCCGATCAGGCCGATCTGTGCGGCAAATTCAGGGTCGGAGAGGTTTTTCAGGTACTGGCTGACCTGCATCTGCAGGTCGGCCTGCAAGGTGCTGGTGGCCGACAAGTCGAGGCGATCGAGGTCGTACAGTGGGCGGTTGAGCATGGCCGCCAGGCGATTACGGGCCAGGCTGATGCCTTTGTTGGTGATGATCGGGACGATGGTCGGTTGTGCCACCCAGTCGCGATACACCGCCTTGCTGGCCAGCGCCGCGTCGGCCAGTGGCTGGTCGATGACCTTGTTGGCGGCCAGTACGCGAACGTGCGAATCGGTGAGCTCGGCCAGTTCGACGCGGCCTTTGGACAGGTAATGCGAGGGGCGGCGCTGGGCGATCATCAGCGACAGCACCTGGCGCAGTGCCAGGCCGCGCGCGGCCATGCTTTCGGGGTCGCTGGCGGTCGAGATCAAGGCCTGGTTGACCTGATCGAAATCGGCGCCGTACCACACCCGCAAGCCCTCAGCCATGCCATGCACTTCGCCGTGGCCGGGCACCGCCGAGAGCGGCACGCTGTTGAGGTAGTCGCGCACGATGCGCTGACGGGCCTCGGTGGTGTCCGGGCCGCCCTGGTAGGCGCGCACGCTGGCGGAAATCATCTGCCGAATCTTCTCGGCACCGGACACGGTCAGGCCATCCGGCGAGTGGCGGTACTTCTCCAGTTGCGTCGCCAGGGTACTGCCGCCCGCCGACTGGCCGGGCAGGGCAAAGTACTTGGCCACCTGGCTGTAGGCGGCCTTGGCGAAGCGCGGCCAATCCACCGCCGGGTTGTTGCGCGGGTCCTTGGTATCGAGCAGGTCGCGGTTCTCGATATACAACAGGCTGTTGACCATCACCGGCGGGATCGCTGCAAAGTCCGGGTACAGGTGCTGCGGGTAGTTGTACTGGTAGAGCGTGTCGCCACGGCAGTCGGTGATCGACAGGCCAGCCTGGATCTTCTCGATGTAGGGGGCGAACAGGCCGTGATCGACGTAGTCCATCAACGCTGGCGAGAACTGCACTTGTTCACTGATCAGGTAGTCGCGTTTGAGCAGCCGCGGCAGGAATTCACCTAGCGCGCTGTAGCCCAAACGTTTGTCGAACGGGCCCTCACCGGGGTAGACGATGGCATCGCTGGGGCCCGGCTGCAGCGAGTAGGTCAGGGTGGTGGCGAGCTTGCTGAATTCCCGCGATTGCAGGTTGGAGGTGCGGAACTCGTCATAGGCGGCAAAACCCAGGGCAATGAGGGCCACCAGCAGGATGAGGATGATCAGCCGCCACCAGAGCCGACGCTGACGTGGGGACTTTGCAGGTGGCGTCTCGGCCGGAGGGGTTGCGGGTGCTTCCGTTCTGGTTGGTTCCGATTGCCACAGTGCGCCCATAGTCTTCTATCCGGCCAGGTATTTTCGTCTTGCTTGTCTGAAGCTTAGACGTTGACCGGGTTAGGTGAAAAATTTGTAGGAGGGCGAGAAAACTGGCGTAGGGATATGCGGCTTTGGTGTGGGTTTCGGGGTAAGGCGATGTTGTTAAGGTGGCAGCATGTGTCTGGCGCTGTTCGCAGCCTCAGAACCCTACACGGGATGAAATTTGCCCGAGATTTCTCGCCAAATTTCCCCGTTTATACAGTGAAAATCCCTACAGGGAGCTTCCTATACTGCTCGCCCCCTTCGCCCTGTCGGACGCTCTACTCCGGCACACGGGCCGGCCCACGAGGCCTGCCCGGCAAGCCAACGCCCCGCCTATCGGCTCGGCTGGTGCTGCACGAAGGCCAAATCCAATAACAAAATGAGGTTGTATTGCTATGCCCGTCGGCAACCACCCTGCCCATGCCGAGACCGCCCAGGGCGGCCCTCTGAAGCGTGAACTTGGCGAACGGCACATCCGTCTGATGGCGCTGGGCGCCTGTATCGGTGTCGGTCTCTTCCTCGGTTCGGCCAAAGCCATCGAAATGGCCGGCCCTGCCATCATGCTTTCCTACATCATCGGCGGCCTGGCCATTCTGGTGATCATGCGTGCCCTCGGCGAAATGGCCGTGCACAACCCAGTAGCGGGCTCCTTCAGCCGTTATGCCCAGGACTACCTTGGCCCGTTGGCGGGCTTTCTTACCGGCTGGAACTACTGGTTCCTGTGGCTGGTGACCTGCGTGGCAGAAATCACCGCGGTGGCCATTTACATGGGCATCTGGTTCCCCGACGTACCGCGCTGGATCTGGGCCCTGGCGGCGCTGGGCAGCATGGGCGCGGTCAACCTGGTCGCGGTCAAGGCGTTCGGTGAGTTCGAGTTCTGGTTCGCCCTGATCAAGATCGTCACCATCATCGCCATGGTCTTGGGCGGCATCGGCATCATTGCCTTCGGCCTCGGCAACGACGGCGTGGCCATGGGTGTCTCCAACCTGTGGAGCAACGGCGGCTTCATGCCTAACGGCGTGACGGGCGTGCTGATGTCACTGCAGATGGTGATGTTCGCCTACCTGGGCGTGGAAATGATCGGCCTCACTGCCGGTGAAGCGCGCAACCCGCAGAAAACCATCCCGCAGGCCATCGGCTCGGTGTTCTGGCGCATCCTGCTGTTCTACGTGGGCGCACTGTTCGTGATCCTGTCGATCTACCCGTGGAACGAAATCGGCAGCCAGGGCAGCCCGTTCGTGATGACCTTCGAGCGCCTTGGTATCAAGACCGCAGCCGGTATCATCAACTTCGTGGTCATCACTGCGGCGTTGTCGTCGTGCAACGGCGGCATCTTCAGTACCGGGCGCATGCTTTACAGCCTGGCGCAAAATGGCCAGGCCCCGGCAGCCTTTGCCCGTACCTCGAAAAACGGTGTACCGCGCAATGCCTTGCTGCTGTCGATCGGCGCGCTGTTGCTGGGTGTGCTGGCCAACTACCTGGTACCGGAAAAAGTGTTCGTCTGGGTGACGTCTATCGCCACCTTCGGCGCGATCTGGACCTGGGTGATGATCCTGCTGGCGCAGCTCAAATTCCGCGCAGGGCTGTCGACTGCCGAGCGCAAGGCGCTGAAATACCGCATGTGGCTGTGGCCGCTGAGTTCCTACCTGGCACTGGCCTTCCTGGTGCTGGTGGTGGGGCTGATGGCGTACTTCGAAGACACCCGCGTGGCGCTGTACATCGGCCCGGCGTTCCTGGCGCTGCTGACCGTGTTGTATTACGCATTGCGTCTGGCGCCGAAAGAAGCACACGGTGCGATCAGTACCGCCTCCTGAGCCAACACGCCTGGAGCTGTAAAACGGCTCCAGGCGTTGCTGCGCTGTCACGCGCGTTCGTGGTGGCGCAGCAAACCTTCGGCCAACACCATCAGGCTCACCCCCAGCAGTGCGAGGTCCTTGATGAGGAAGCTGCCGTAGCCATTCAACCAGGGGAAACCGCCTGAGGCTTCTTCCCAGATAGGCATGGTGAGCAGGGTCGACAAGGTGGTGATGAACGTCAGCGTGCACAAGGCTCCGCCTGCAACGGCGGCCCTGGTTGACCATCGTGAGGCAATCAGCAGCACAGCGGCCAGAATTTCCACCACGCCCAGCAGATAGGACGTTCCGGCTTCGCCGAACACCGCGTACAACCACGCCAGCCATGGCGTCTGGCTGATCAGCGGTTTGAGTGCCTCAACTTCAATGGCAGTGAACTTGAGCAAGCCGATCATCAACATGGGCATGACCACGCCAAGCACTGCGATGTTCTTGCCGAGGATGAGCAGTTTCTGGTGATGAGAGGAACACGTTGTGGAAGCGCTTGAATCAACGGATGTGGGCACGATGCATACTCCTGAATGAGAGGCATCGAGCTTGTCTGCCGACGATTAACGAGCACTTAATCCATACGTAGGACCTGGCTCAGGGTGTTGTAGGAGGTTTCTCGATTTTTGATACACCTGCTTTTTGCGTGTGAACATCACACTTCGTCAGGGTTATCCAGATAGGGAGCATGGGTTTGAAGGATCTGCAGGTGAAGACTCAGTGGGATCGCCCCATCTGCTGAAATGCCGGTAAACGTTTCATACTGTGCAGGGTGTCTACGCCCTCCGACGTTGAGCTGGAGTCTGCGCGTACGCACACTCAGGGGCTTGCCTGTGGATCTTGCTATCAGATGACAAGTGAGCCGCGAATCAGGTTGGACCGGCAGTTCGGGCGTGCCGCCAAGCCACTGAATGCTGAACAGTTCTCGATGCTCGTTTTCTTGCGTCGAAAAAGCGCCAATAAAGCCGTCCTTGAAACCTAGCGTCGACCGGTAACAGCGAGCACTGCGGACAAACAGTTTGTAGCCATGTTCGGTGTACCTGAAATACAGCCGCAAGGGCGTCACACTTCGCGGCTCGGCAAGGTAACCCAACATATGGCCTAGCCTGGATACTTGTACGCCTACCCACGAAAAAGCAGGATTGGGGTCCAGTGGAACCACATCGTGCAATTCAGAAAAAAAGCCCAGCGTGCCGGTCTCGGCAGTCAGTTGGGCGATGAATGAGCGTTCCCGGTCTGTTTGGGTCATGTTGCATCATCCTCAAGGGTGGTTGGGTGTACCCGTGAGGATGATCGCGATCCGGGATAGGGCTGAGGTGCTAGTTATTTACCCCGGTCACGGTTTGCTGAACATGGGCTTGGTTACGCTGCCGCCTCTGTGTTCGGCTCGAAGCTGTCCGCCCTGGCCAGCTGCCACATGCGCGAATAGAACTGCCCATTCACCTCACCGGTCAGCAACTCGCCCGGCTTGAGGAACACATGCATCTGCGAGAACAGCTTGATTTCGGTGGCCGAGACGCGCCGCACCAGGTGCTTGGCCTCCAGTTGCGCGGGGTGCTCCAGGCCTGCCGCTGCCAGCATTTCGGCCAGGGCGCGCAGCGTGTTGTGGTGGAAGTTCAACACCCGCTGGGCCTTGTCCGGCACCACCAGTGCACGTTGGCGCAAGGGGTCTTGCGTGGCCACGCCGGTCGGGCACTTGTTGGTGTGGCAGCTTTGCGACTGGATGCAACCAATGGCGAACATGAAGCCGCGCGCCGAGTTGGCCCAGTCGGCGCCGATGGCCAGCACGCTGGCGATGTCGAAGGCGCTGACGATCTTGCCGCTGGCGCCGAGCTTGATCTTGTCGCGCAGGTTCAGGCCTACCAGGGTGTTGTGCACGAACAACAAGCCTTCGCGCAGCGGTACGCCAATGTGGTCGGTGAACTCCACCGGTGCTGCCCCGGTGCCGCCTTCCTTGCCATCGACGACGATGAAATCGGGCAGGATGCCGGTTTCCAGCATCGCCTTGGCGATGCCCATGAACTCCCACGGGTGGCCCAGGCAGAACTTGAAGCCCACCGGCTTGCCGTCCGACAGCTCACGAAGCTGGGCGATGAACTGCATCATCTCAATGGGGGTGGAGAAGGCGCTGTGGCGCGACGGCGAGATGCAGTCTTCGCCCATGAGGATGCCGCGGGTTTCGGCAATCTCCTGGGTCACCTTGTGTTTGGGCAGGATGCCGCCATGGCCAGGTTTGGCGCCTTGGCTCATCTTGATTTCGATCATGCGCACCTGCGGGCTGCGTGCCTGGGCGGCGAAGCGCTCGGGGTCGAAGCGCCCGTCAGGCGTGCGGCAACCGAAGTAGCCGCTGCCCAGCTCCCAGACCAGGTCGCCACCGTGTTCACGGTGGTAAGGGCTGATGCTGCCTTCCCCGGTGTCATGGTGGAAGTTGCCCAGTTTGGCACCTTGGTTGAGGGCGCGGATGGCGTTGGCGCTGAGCGAGCCGAAGCTCATGGCGGAAATGTTGAAGATCGACGCCGAATACGGCTGGCGGCACTGCGGCCCGCCGACGATGATGCGAAAGCTCGCCGGGTCGGTCAGCGGTGCCGGGCGCATGGAGTGGCCGATGAATTCGAAGCCGGACTCATACACGTCGATCAGGGTACCGAAGGGTTTGTCCGAGGCCTCGTTCTTGGCCCGGGCATAGACCAGCGAGCGCTGGGCACGCGAGAAGGGCAGGGCGTCGCTGTCGGCTTCGAGCAGATACTGGCGGATTTCCGGGCGAATGGCCTCGACCAGATAACGGATGTTGCCAAGGATCGGATAGTTGCGGCGCACGGCGTGACGCTTTTGCAGCAAGTCGAACACGCCGACCAGGCTGAGCACGGCTGTGGTCAGGGTGAAAGGCCACAACCACTCGTGGTGAGTGAACGGCAGGCTTGCCAGGGTGAACAGTACACAGGCGGCGAAGAAGGCGTAGCGGCTGAGAAGTGACAGGCTCATACAGGGTCCTTGCGATGGCGCGGTCAGGCTCAGGGCCTGGGGCAAACCCCGACCATAGCCCGGTTGCGCGGTGCTGAAAATGAAATTCGGGGTATCGAAAATCATTCGTAAAGGCTGGGGCGGGTAGGCGGCGGGTAGGCAAGGGGCCGTTCGTCTGTCAGAGGGTCGGTTGCCTGAAGCACGACCTCATGTGATCCTTGCGCGCCCCGCCCCTTGAGAATTCAGACATGCCCAACATCATCCGCATCGCCGCCGCCCTGCTCATCGACCCTGAAGGCCGCACCCTGTTGGTGCGCAAGCGTGGCACCCAGGCCTTCATGCAGCCTGGCGGCAAGATCGACGCGGGGGAGTCGCCGGTAGCAGCACTGGTGCGTGAACTGCATGAAGAGCTCGGCCTGCACATCGACCCGGCCCAGGCCATCCACCTGGGCCGGTTCAGTGCCCCGGCTGCCAACGAGCCGGGCTTTGAGGTGCAGGCTGAGCTGTACCGTGTCGACAGCGCAGAGGCGGTAGCCCCGGCGGCGGAAATCGAAGAGGTGATCTGGCTGGCGGCTGACCAGGCGCCTGCGCTTGAGCTGGCGCCGCTGACTCGCGACCTGATCCTGCCCTTGTACCGCCAGGCCGTCAGCGTACCGCGCTGACCCCGTCGAGGGTGGCGAACGAGGTGTCCTTGGCGGTCAGCAGGAAGTCGCGCATGTACGGCGCATCGAGCATGTCGGTGCGCACCGCCGCGTAGAGCGTGGCGAACAGGCCTTTTTCGCCCAGGCGTTTGCCCTTCACATAGCCGCGTGAGCTGTACTCGTGCAGCGCCCAGTGGGGCATGCCACACACGCCCCGGCCGCTGGCCACCAGTTGCATCATCATCACCGTCAGCTCCGAGGTGCGTACGGCGGCCGGCTCGATGTCGGCGGGTTCCAGGAAGCGGGTGAAGATATCCAGACGGTCGCGTTCTACTGGGTAGGTGATCAGGGTCTGGTCGAGCAGGTCCTGGGGCACGATGTACGGTTTGCTGGCCAGCGGGTGCTGGTTGGCAACGGCGAGCATCGCCTCGTAGGTGAACAGCGGTACGTAGGTGATGCCGGCAAGGTCCAGTGGGTCGGAGGTGACCACCAGGTCCAGGTCGCCGCGGGCCAAGGCGGGCAGCGGAGCGAACGCGAAGCCGGAGGCCAGGTCCAGCTCCACCTCTGGCCAGGCATCGCGGAACTGGTCGATGGTCGGCATCAGCCACTGGAAGCAACTGTGGCACTCGATGGCCATGTGCAGGCGCCCGGCGGTGCCGCCGGCCAGCCGTGCGATGTCACGTTCGGCGCCGCGCAGCAGCGGCAAAGTGGCATCGGCCAGTTGTAGCAGGCGCAGCCCGGCGCTGGTGAAGCGGATCGGTTTGCTCTTGCGCACGAACAGCGGCAGGCCAAGGCGTTCTTCAAGTTCCTTGAACTGGTGCGACAGCGCCGACTGGGTCAGGTGCAGGCGCTCGGCAGCCTCCACCAGGCTGTCGGCCTCGCGCAGGGCATGAAGGGTTTTCAGGTGACGGATTTCGAGCACAACGACTTCCCATGAGGAATATTGGAGATAACGCAATTATCGTTGAGTTTGGCTCAAGTTGACTTGGCTGTCGATCAGGGTTTTGTGTGAGGCCACCTGGGCGGAGAAGCCCCCGCCCAGGTGTGCTGCTACAGGCGGGCAAAGTGCTTGTTGGCGATCTGGCGTGACACAGGCCCACGCCAGATCGCGTCATGCTCAGGCTGACCCTGTTGCCATTGCTGGCCGTGATAGCGATCTACGGCACGTTTGAGGTGCGCTGCGCTGAACTGCTCGAAGGGGGTCTCCAGGCCCCGGTAGTGAAAGTGAACGTACCACAGCACGGGCGAGCCGTTGGGGCGGGTATCCAGCACCTCGTACTCTTGCAGGTAGTCGCGTTCATTAAGCCTCTGGCGCGTGCCCACGCGGCGTATCTCGACCTGCTGCTGTTCAATCAGGTAGCTCAAGTGGGCCTCATTGGGCTGAGCACCTTGTTTGACCTGTTCAATCCGCAGGGTCCGGCCTTCGTTGCGCAGGGTACTGGCTTCGGCGCGCAGGCGGGCCGGCTCGGTCGCAGTCGGTTGCAACTGATGCAATCGGTTGGCGTAACGCTCAAGGTCCTCGGCCTTGATGGTCATCATGTGTTCGACGTCCACGGGCAGCATGCCTTGGCGCTGGTAGCGCTGGATCTGGTGGCGGTAGGCGGGTAGATCGGATAACGCCTGGTTGGCTACCTGCTTGAGGTCTTGCAGTTCATGGGGACGTGCGGGCCGGTTGGTTGGCAGTTGGCGCCAACGTTCACCGTCGGCCGAGAAGCGGTTGAGCACAGTGCCGTCATCCCTGTGAATGATAATTTGCGCGGGATGGGCTGTGGTTGCAGGCTGATAGTCGCCGACATGCCAATGCCCGGTGGTGTCGAGGAATAACCTCGGGCTGCGCGAGGCCCCACCGGTTACTGGCTGCCGTGGCAAGCGCCTGAGTTGGGTGTCCGATATCGCCATGAGCGCATCCAGATTGTCGTAGAGCCGCTTGAGGTACGCCTCGTCGAACAGCGCCGGGAAGCTTGCATGGGTGCTTTGCAAGCGTCGCTTGTACTGCCCGTGGACGGTACGAGCCTGTTCATAGATGGCCCGCCTTTGCTGGGCGTTGACGGAAACCTCCTGCAGGCCAACCAGCGTATTACGGCTACGGTGGATGCTGTCTTCAAACTCGATGAGACCCTCAAGAAGGTATTCAGCCACCACTGTTGCAGCGTTATGGCGTAATGCAGCTGTCATCAGGTGGAAGGTGTCGAAGAATGACTTGAAGTCTTTGTTCAGGTGCTGCTGGTATCCCTCAACGGACCTCTGTAGCGTCGGGTCGCGTTCGGCCCTTGGGAACCATGTGTCCAGTTCATCCATCTCCTTGAACATCTCATCCCGCTCCTTGAGGTGCTGGACGGCTTTCTGTCGCCATTGCTGCAACAGCGGCAACCGCTCGGCCAACCCCTCCCTCAGCAACATCGCTGCGTGCAACTGGGCCATTTCCACCAGGCGGGCGCGAGCGCGAATCGCCCGCTGTTCGATCACATTGATCAACCGCTCGCAGATCAGTTTGGCCGAACGGGCTTTTTGCGTTTTCGGCGTTACTTGATCCCTGCGCACGCTGATTTTCAGGAGTTCGTCCCAGGACTGGTAGCTTTGCTTGGCCAGCCTGATGTCGTTGAGAAAGTGCGCTTCCAGTTGTGCAGAGGAGGCGGAGCGCTCGGTAAGTGCATTGCTGCGCTTTAGCGATGCGATCACATTCGCTTCGTCTGCAAAGGCCTTGTCGGTTATCCGGCGTTGCTGGCGATACTGTTGGTCGACCAGAAAACGTGGCAGTTGGTCACGTATCGCAGCGGGCCAGTAAGGGTTCAGCTGATCGGCCAGCCGCCCGAAGATTTGTCCGCCACCTGATCCACCGCCCCGCAGGTGAACGCCATACAGCGCGAAGTGGGTGTCCCACAGGCCGTTCTCATCCAGCGCGATGGCACGTTTCCATGTCTTGCTTGCAGAGCCCTTCAGGCGCCAAGTATGAGCGGTTGAATCCCATTCCACCTGATATGGCTGATGTTCGATCAGGACGAAATCGCCCTCAGCATGCCGGTAAACGCCTTGGTAACGCCCCTGCGCACCCGGTGACATGCCATCCAGGGTGATCGCCTGAGGGTGTTCATACCCGGCAAAACGTCTGGCGCGTTGAAGGGCATCAGCCTCCACTTGCAGGCGCTGGGGCGTCGTTCTGCGAAACGTACGTAGCTGGCGCTGACGCGTCAGCTGACGCAGAGTGAGCACATTGACGCCGACGCCGGTCGCGACATCCGTCGCCGCGTCGATGACCGCCAGCAAGACATCATTGAGGGCTTCGAGCCCTTCGATAATCTTGCTTTGGGTAAAGGCGTTGACCGCTCGTGCCGCAGAATCGAAAAAGTCATAAATCCCGATCGCGGTGCCAAGAAAGGGCACCAGGCCCAGCACGATCTTCAGGTACGTAAAGATCATGGTGCTCTGCTGGGTGAAGTTTTCCAGCCACAACTCGTCATTTGAGCGTGTCGTAGCCCGATGCGCTCGTATGACGCGGCCCATCTGCGCTTTTAACAGGTGCTCGGGCAGGGAGGTAGTTGCTGGCCAGGCGCCGCCGATGCCAATCATGCCCGAGTAAGCGTTGGTATGAGCTTGCCGTATACGGCTGCTGTGCGCGCGCGGATCGCCGAGTAGAGCGCGACCTGCGAGGTAGTCGGCCTCACCCGCTTGTTTACTGCGTTCGTACAGGCTGAGCCTGGCGGCCTCTAGGCTTGCGTATTGGGTCAGGGGAGTGGTGGAGTGTTCGGGCAGATACAGCAGCGTGATGCCAGATGTGCGGTCCTCTATGAAGGTGATGCCTGAAAGGGCAGCCGGGCGGTCTTCGGTGTCCGGGCCGCCTGCGGTCAGCATCGCGGCCAGCAGCTGGATGTCGTGTCCTTGTGCCTGATAGGCGGCACGGGAGCTTGCCGCTATGGCGATCTCCAGGATGGCAAGGCCTTGGGTGTCCAGTGTGCCCTTCCCACGCAGCAACAGGCCCTGCATGCGCAGCATTGATGCATAAGGCGCAGTCAGGCACTCGCGGCGAAACTCGGCAACGAAGGGGCTATCGTTCAGCCCTTGATACGCGGCGAGAATCTGCGTTTCGTAGGCCTTTGCGAGGTCAAGGTCTTTGGTCAGCGTCTCCAGATACTGTCGTGTGACCCCGGTTGTCATGCTGTGTAGCAGTGAAGCGTCGTTTGTCGCCAGTTGCAGTTTCAGGTAGTTCAGCCGCCTGCCCATGGTTTCGTCGATGTTTTCCAGCAACAGCGTTTCAAGGCTCAGCGTTTCACGCTCTCGGCTGGGCCGGTAGACTTTTTTTGTCACTGATCCTGGGGTTCCCCCCGTAACGATTTCGGTGACCAGGTCGACCCTGAGGGGCACGTCCAGGCCGATATAGCAGTTGTCGTAGCCAGGGAAGTCTTGTTTCAGGCGTTGCCTGATGAGGGGGCGGCAGAATGCCTGGCAGTCCAGCAGGTCTTTGCTCAGCAGGGCTTCTGATCGCTTTACTGCTTCGATGTATTGAGGAACGATACGGCCAAGTGCCTGGCACGTGGCGAGCGGTAGTTTGCTCAGGCGTGTGGCGCTTGCAGTGGCCAGGCTCACTACCTGATGCTGCTCACGCACAAGGTCAAGTGCCACTTCTCGCGCCGTATGGCGAGGGGGCTGCAGACGTTGTTGGAGCACTTCCTTTAGGCGTGGCAGTTCGGTGGCTAGCGCATCCAGACCTTGGTCATTTTGTATCTGCTGCTTTTCTGCGCGCACGCCTATAAGCGTGGCGTTAAGCACTTGGGTAAGTACATCGCCTTTGATTTGCCGCAGTTCCACTGACTGGTGCTCGGCGGTCGCACCGAGGCAGGTTGCAAGGGCCAGATGGTTTTCGCAGAGCAGCAGCCCGCCCTGTGTACCAGGCCAGTACAGCAAGAACGGACCATCGGCTGTGGCAGCCAATGTTGCTTGGGAGGTGACCAGCAGGATTTGGCGCAGTGATTCTTCACCCGCGCTGTCGCCGAATTCGGCATGGGCTTGCTGCTTGATCAACGGATAGGCGGCGACCACATCGCTGCCTGCTTGAGGAAAAAGCTCACCTTGATCCAGCATGCGCTCAATGGCGTTCAGCTGTGCTGTTGTAATCTGCCCCAGCAGTCGCTGAGCCTGTGCATGAATGCGCAGGCTCTGACGGTGGGCGTCGATCAAGGCAGGGTTGATGGGCGGTACAACAGCGCCCGAGTGCCAGCGTGGCGATTGCAACAGGGCATTGATTGCTTGCCTGGCGTGTTCGCCTTGTACCTGCAAGTCAGTTTCAAGCTGCTCCAACTGCTTGGCGTCGGTATCGCTCAAGGCCTCTATCAGCTGCATCTGGATGTCGACCTGACGTGAGCCTGCGAGGCTCGAAACTTCAGCACCCAAGCTGCCCATGTCGAACAGCGATAGCGGCGCAGCAGCGTCACTGGCCTCTGGCAGCAGGTCGGCCGGGTTGGCGAAGACTATTTGCGGGGTGGCGAGCGTTGCTTGATGCTCGGTTTCAAGCAGGTCATCGAGTAGAGCGCCAAGCCCGTCTGCCACGTCGTCTAGCGGGCGATAACGGATCGCTTCGGTGCTCGTCGGCAGGTGATGCTCCAGTTCTACGCGCGTGGCATGGCTGCTGAAGGCCGCAGCACGTCCGGGCAGATACAACACCAGCGCCTCTTCGTCTTGGATGCTGAATACCAAAGCACCTGAGCCGCAAGCGGGTGATTCAATCAGAATCTGTTTGCCATCGATCTTCTTCCATTCAGGGTCGTCGAGCACACCAGTGACAGGCCGCAACTGCACGTCGGTCAGTTCATTGGCGGCCAGTGACAAGGTCAGCGCCGAATCGAAATAGCCAACGTACTGAGCCCGGGCATGGTGCTGGCGGCTTAACGAAGTGCCCTCGGCCCTGCCTTGCCAATAGGTCGCCCACTGTTGGCCTGTGGCTGCAGGCCTTGGCGCCGCGTTGAGCAGCTCATGGAGCGTTGCCCGCGTGCGCTTGCAGCGGCTTATTGCGGCAAGTGTCGAGCGTGTCAGCGGTAGCTGGCGTGCGGGTATGAGCGGGGTGGTGATAACGGAGGGCAGGTCGTCGGTCATTGGGCTTCCCGTGATGCAAGCAAGGCCGTAAGTGGTATCGCTATTAGAGGAGGCACCCTGAAAGCACGTGCGGTAGATAACTAGTGCCTGTACCGCTGGGCGAGGTTCATGAAATTGTCATTGAACTGTGGCAGCGCGCTTGAATGGTTTTCATCAAACTCGCGCTCTACTGGGGATCTGCATTCTGGTGTTTCTTTCATGCGGGCTTTTTTGCTGTTTTTCTTCTTTCTTGTCAGTGTGCCGGCAAGCTTCGCCGATCAGCGTTGTGACGTGCACGCGGCGGTTCAACGGGCGGACCTGGGGGGCTTGAGCCTGGTTTACCAGAGCGTCGGTGCGCCGCGAGACCCTGCATTGCTGCTGGTCATGGGCCTGGGAGGGCAACTGATCCACTGGCCGGACGATGTGGTCGAGGCTTTGTGCCGCCAGGGTTTTCGGGTCATTCGCTATGACAACCGCGATGTCGGTCTGTCGCGCTGGAACCAGCCGCCACCCTCGGCCAACCTGACGCTTGAGCTGCTGCGCTACAAGCTCGGCCTGCCGGTTGCCGCGCCCTACACGCTCACCGACATGGCGGGTGACGGGCTGGGGCTGATGGACGCACTGGGTATACGTCAGTTTCATGTGCTGGGTGTCAGCATGGGCGGGATGATCGCACAGCATCTGGCGGCCATGGCGCCGGAACGGGTGCGTAGCCTGACGCTGGTGATGTCCAGCTCTGGCGCGGCAGGCCTGCCGGCACCGGACCCTGCGCTGGTGCAGTTGCTGGCACGGCGCAGTGCGCCGAATCGCGAGGTGGCCATCGAACAGCAGGCCGACCTGCTGGCGGCACTGGGCAGCCCACAGGTACGTGACGATCGGGCCGCTTTGTTGCAACAGGCCGCAGTGGCCTATGACCGGGCGTTCAACCCCGATGGCGCCAAGCGCCAGATCATGGCGATTCTCGCCGAGCCAAGCCGGGTGGAGTTGCTTAATCAGTTGCGCGTACCGACCCTGGTGGTGCATGGCACGGCCGACCCGTTGTTGCCGGTGATGCATGGGGTGCACCTGGCGGCGCATATCCAGGGCAGCCAGCTGCGCTTGATACCGGGCCTGGCGCATCGCTTCCAGGAACCGTTCAAGGGGCCGTTGCTGGGGGCGGTGCTGCCGTATCTGCAGTCACATCGGCAGGATGTCACGCATATCGCAGGTCTGTGAGATTTGCGTTGGCTTCTTCGCGGGCAAGCCCGCTCCCACAGGATAGCGACGCCGACTTTTCACCCCAGCCCGTACTTTTTCACTTTGTCGAACAGCGTGGTCTTGGCCATGCCCAGTTCCTGGCTGGCCTGGCTGAGGTTGCCGCCGGTGCGTTGCAAGGCATCGCTGAGCAGGTTGCGCTCAAAGGCCTCCACTGCCTCGGAAAAGCCCAGCCCTTGGCTGGCACCGCCACTGGGGCCCTTCTTGAAGGCGGGCAGGCCCAAGGCATAGCGCTCGGCAACGTTGCGCAGTTCACGCACGTTACCCGGCCAATCGTGGGCCATCAAACGCGACAGGGTCTGGCTGTCGAGCGTTGGCGTTTCACGGTCGAAACGCAGGGCCGATTGCTGCAGGAAGTGCTCGAACAGCTGCAGGATGTCTTCGCGGCGTTCGCGCAGTGGCGGCAACTCCAGCGTTACGACGTTCAGCCGGTAGTACAGGTCGCTGCGAAACTGCCCGTTCTGGCCCATGGCATCGAGGTCGGCCTTGGTCGCGGCGATCACCCGGCAATCCACTGCAATGCTCTGGTTCGAGCCCAGCCGTTCCAGGGTGCGCTCCTGTAATACGCGCAGCAGTTTGATCTGCAGATTGATCGGCATGCTCTCGACCTCGTCGAGGAACAGCGTGCCACCGTTGGCGTGCTCGATCTTGCCGATGCGGCGTTTGCCCGCACCGGTGAAGGCGTTGGCCTCGTGGCCGAAGATCTCGCTCTCGAACAGGTTCTCGGGCAGGCCGCCGCAGTTCAGTGCCACGAAGGGCTGCCCTTGGCGGCGGCTGAAGTCGTGCAGGCAACGGGCGACCAGCTCTTTGCCGGTACCGGTCTCGCCTTCGATCAGTACGTTGGCTGAGGTGTCGGCCACGTTGGCGATCAACTCACGCAGATGCTCCATGCCGGCCGAGCGGCCAATGATGCGACCCTCCAGGCTGCTCTGTTCGGCCAGTTGGCGGCGCAGGGCAACCACCTCTCGGGACAGGCCGCGATGCTCCAAGGCCCGGCGCACCACGTCGACCAGACGCTCTGGCGAGAAGGGTTTCTCCATGAAGTCGTAGGCGCCATTGCGCATCGCGCCGACCGCCATGTCGATATCGCCGTGGCCGGTGATCAGCACCACCGGCAGGCTGCGGTCACGTGCCTTGAGGCGGGTGAGCAGCTCAAGGCCATCGATGCCCGGCAAGCGGATATCGCTCACGACGATGCCGGCGAAGTCGTCGCCGATGCGTTCCAGGGCCAGCTCGGCGCTGCCGACACCTTCGCAGGCGATGTCTTCCAGGGCCAGCGCCTGCTGGCAGCCGAGCAGCACATGCGGGTCGTCTTCGACAATCAGGACGGTGAGAGGCGCTTGGTTCATGAGTGCTCTGCCGATTCGCTAGGGGGGGATACCAGGGGCAGGACAAGCACAAAGGCCGTGCCGCCACTGACAGGATGCTCGACGTTCAGGCTGCCCCTGGCGGCGGCGGCGAGGCTCGCCGACAGGGTCAGGCCCAGGCCCAGGCCGTGTTCGCCCGGTTTGGTGGTGAAGAAGGGCTCGAACAGGTGCTTGCGCGCCTCGGCGTCGATGCCATGGCCATTGTCGCGGACCCGCAGACGATACTTGTCGCCCTGCAGTTCGCCTTCGAGCCATAGCTCTGGCAGGGGCTGGGTGGCCATGGCGTCGAGGGCGTTGCCGATCAGGTTGACCAGTATCTGCTCCAGGCGGGTCTGGTCGATGGCCAGGTGCTGGTCTTCGAATTCGTTGTGCAACTGCAAATGGCAGCTGCTGATGCGGTTAGCCAGCACCTGCAAGGAGGCTTCCACGGCCTTGGCCAGCGACGCCTGGCCACTGTCGTCGCCGCGGCGGGCGAATGATCGCAGGCTGGCGGTGATACGGCCCATGCGATCGATCAGGTCGTTCATGGTGCGCAGGTTGGTGCTGGCGGTTTCCAGCGCGCCGCGTTCGAGGAAGCGCACGGTGTTGCCCGACAGTGTGCGCAGCGCGGCCAGGGGCTGGTTGAGTTCGTGGGCGATGCTCGTGGACATCTGCCCAATGGCGGCCAGCTTGCCCGCCTGCACCAGCTCATCCTGGGCGTGGCGCAGGGTCTGCTCGGCATGCCGGCGCTCGCGGATCTGCCCCTTGAGCCGCTCGTTGCTGGCGCGCAGGTCGGCGGTGCGTTCGGTGATACGCCGTTCGAGCTGGCTGTTGGCTTCCTGCAGCGCCTCGCGCGCGGCCAGGCGGGTGGCGATGACCTTGCGGCGTTCATTCCAGGCGATACCCAGAATCGCCAGCAGGGCGAATGCCACCCCAACGAGGATGCCTTGCACCATGGATTCGCGGCGCAGGTCCTGCAACGGGGTCAGCAGGGTGAAGTTCCACGGGGTATCGACCAGGCGACGGGTTTGGGCCAGGTAGGTCACTTCATGCGCCTTGCCTTGAGCCGTTTCGCTGTTGGCCGGGAAGGTCAGTTTCTCGACGCCATCGGCCAGGGTTTCCCGGGCCAGCGGCTGCAGCTCGTTCAACGGCCACCAGTAATACTGCAGGCTGCGCGCCAGGCGCTCCTTGATTTGCGGGGTTAGCGGGCGCACCGACTTCAGGCGTCGCGCCGGGTCGCTGGAGAGGATGATGATGCCATTTTCGTCGCTGACGAAGGCTTCCAGACGGGCACGCTGCCAGCGCTCCTCAAGGGTGTCCAGGCGCACCTTGATCACCGCCACGCCTATGATCTTGCCGTGTTCTTCCAGCCCGTGGGCCAAGTAGTAGCCGGCCTCGCCGGTGGTGCTGCCGATGCCGTAGAAGCGCCCGGGTTCGCCGCGCACGGCAGTCTGGAAATAGGCCCGGAACGACAGGTCTTCGCCAAGGAACGAATCGGCATCGCGCCAGTTGCTGGTGGCCTGCACCCGGCCATTGGTGTCGAGGACGAAGATTGCCCGGCTGCGGCTGCGTCGGTTGAGGCCTTCGAGGTATTCGTTGACGACCTGGCGGGAGCCGCCATCAGCGTCGGTAAGCAGGTGCGAAACGCTGTCTTCAAGCTCCAGCAGGCTGGGCAGGTAGGTGTATTTGCTGATCTCGCTCTCGACCGTGCGCGCGTGCAGCTCCAGTTGACGTTCGCCGTTTTCGCTCAGGTTGCGGATGCCATTGCTTTCGCTGACCAGGTAACCGGCCATGCCGAGGCCGACCATCAGCAGGATGATCAGGGGGGGAAGCAGCAATTGACGGATCAGGCGGGAATTCACGGCAGGTCTGGCAGGGAGCGGTAGAGAAGGGTCGCATTTCATCACAGTGGCCTTGTCACGACCAGCATCCGCTGCCCGATGGGGGCGGGCAGAGGATGCTGAGGCCGACTTAGTGTTGCAGGATCTTGCTGAGGAAGTGCTGGGTACGTTGGTCGCGGGCGCTCTGGTCACCGAAGAACTCTTCTTTGGTGCAGTCTTCGATGATGCTGCCCTTGTCCATGAAAATGACCCGGTTGGCGACCTTGCGGGCGAAGCCCATCTCGTGGGTCACGCACATCATGGTCATGCCTTCGTGGGCCAGCTGTACCATCACATCCAGCACCTCGCTGACCATTTCCGGGTCCAGTGCGGAGGTGGGTTCGTCGAACAGCATGACGATGGGGTCCATGGCCAGGGCGCGCGCAATCGCCACGCGCTGCTGCTGGCCGCCGGAAAGTTGGCCGGGGTGTTTCTTGGCGTGTGCACTGAGGCCGACGCGCTCAAGCAGGGCCAGGCCTTTTTTGCTGGCCTCCGCCTCGCTGCGGCCGAGCACCTTGCGCTGGGCGATGGTCAGGTTCTCGGTGATGGTCAGATGCGGGAACAGCTCGAAGTGCTGGAACACCATGCCGACCCGCGAACGCAGCTTGGGCAGGTTGGTCTTCGGGTCGGCAATCGAGGTGCCATCGACCACGATGTCGCCCTTCTGGAACGGCTCCAAGGCGTTGACGCATTTGATCAGGGTAGATTTGCCCGAGCCCGATGGGCCGCACACCACTACCACTTCACCCTTCTTGACCTCGGTGCTGCAGTCGGTCAGTACCTGGAAGTCGCCGTACCACTTGTTGACGTTCTTGATGGAAATCATACGGTGATCCTTTTTTGCAGGCGCTTGACCAGCCACGAAGCGGAGAAGCTGATGATGAAGTAGACAA
The DNA here is from genome assembly GCF_058745025.1 of Pseudomonas sp. E1MeOHC2. Lineage (NCBI taxonomy): Bacteria > Pseudomonadati > Pseudomonadota > Gammaproteobacteria > Pseudomonadales > Pseudomonadaceae > Pseudomonas > Pseudomonas sp. E1MeOHC2. The sequence continues at coordinate 1,175,157 of NZ_CP196675.1, read as the reverse complement.
CCCCGGCGAAGATCAGGAACTCATGGGAGCGCCCGATGATATCGCCGTTGGAGCGAGCCGAGTTGAGGAAGTCGACCAGGCCCACGGTGTATACCAGCGAGGTGTCCTGGAACAGGATGATGCTCTGCTGCAGCAGCAGTGGGGTCATCTTGCGGAAGGCCTGGGGCAAAATGATCAGGCGCATGGTCTGCGCGTAGTTCATACCCAGCGCTTGCGCGGCGCCCATCTGCCCTTTCGAGATCGACTGCACACCGGCGCGGACGATTTCGCAGAAGTACGCGGCCTCGAACATCATGAAGGCGACCACGCATGAGGTGAACGCACCGACCGGGGTGTCCTCGCCGGTGATCCAGCGCAGTACGAACGGCACCGCCAGGTAGAACCAGGTGATCACCAGCAGCAGCGGGATCGAGCGGAAGTAGTTGACGTAAGCGCCCGCCACCCGCGACAGCAGCTTGCTCGACGACAGGCGCATCAGCGCCAGGATGGTGCCGAGTGCGATACCGCCGACCACGCCCATGACCATCAGTTGCAGGGTCATGACCATACCGTCCCACAGGGCAGGCAGGGCCGGGATGATTTCGCTGAAATCCATCTCCATTTACTTGCCTCCTACAGAAATCAGGCCGGGTACGGCGACTTTCTTCTCGACCATGCGCATGAGCAGCATCAGGCCCATGTTCAGGGTGAAGTAGATCAGCGTGGCCAGGGTGAACGCCTCGAACAGGTTGGCGGAGAACTCAGCCGTCTGTTTGGTCTGCGCCAACAGCTCCATCAGGCCGATCAGCGACGCCACCGAGGAGTTCTTGAACACGTTGAGAAACTCGGAGGTAAGCGGCGGAATGATGATCCGGTAGGCTTGCGGCAGCAGCACGTTGGTGTAGATCTGCGGCAGGCTGAAGCCCATGGCGCGGGCGGCGGCTTCCTGGCCGCGGGGCAGCGCCTGGATGCCGGTGCGCACCTGTTCGCAGACACGGGCGGCGGTGAACAGGCCCAGGCAGATGACCACGCTGATCAGTGCCGAGGTAGTCGGGTTGAGGTCCTGCTTGAACCATTCCTGCAGGCCTTCGGGCAGCAGGTCTGGCACCAGGAAGTACCAGATGAACAGCTGCACCAGCAGCGGTACGTTGCGGAACAGCTCGACATAGGCAGTGGCGATGCCTGATACCAGGCGATTCGGCACGGTACGCATGACACCGAGCACCGACCCCAGCAGCAGCGCGACGATCCAGGCAGTGATGGCGATGGCGATGGTCCAGCCCAGGCCGGTGATGTACCAGTCCAGATAGGTTTCGCTGCCCACGCCGGTGGACTTGAAGAACACGCCCCAGTCCCAGTTGTAATTCATCGGGATTTCCCCTCAGACGGTTGTTTCACGGGCACCTTCCAGCATCCGGGGGCGCTTGGCGCCCTCGGATGAAAGGTTAGACACTAATGAGTGGCCTGCAGAATTGATTCGTGCTCGTGAGCACCAGGCCACTATTTGCTGAGGGTTAGGACTTCTTCTCGTCCGCGGCCTTGTCGGTCGGCTCGGCGATCAGTTTTTTCAGCTCGTCGCTCATCGGGAACTGCAGGTTCAGGCCCTTCGGTGGGATCGGCTGATTGAACCACTTGTCGTAGCTCTTGTTGACCTCGCCCGACTTGAAGTAGGCAACGATGGCGTCGTCGACCGCTTTCTTGAACGCAGCGTCTTCTTTGCGCACCATGCAACCGTAGATTTCGTACGACTGTGGAGTACCGGTGATGGTCCAGTCTGCGGGTTTGCGCGCCTTGGCCATTTCACCGGCCAGCAGGGCGTCGTCCATCATGAAGGCCACGGCGCGGCCGCTTTCGAGCATGTTGAAGGCTTCACCGTGGTCCTTGGCGGAAATCACGTTCATCTTCATCTGCTTGTCGGCGTTCATCGCCTTGAGGATGCGCTCGGAGGTGGTACCGGCAGTGGTTACCACGTTCTTGCCAGCCAGGTCCGGGAAGTCTTTGTATGCTGGCTGACCGTCCTTGAGCTTGGTCAGCAGGCGCGTGCCGACTTCGAAGATACCGACCGAGAAGCCGACTTGCTGTTGGCGCTCGACGTTGTTGGTGGTGGAGCCGCATTCCAGGTCAACGGTGCCGTTCTGCACCAGCGGGATACGGGTCTGGGAGGTGACGAGGTTGTAGCGGACCTTGATGTCGGTGCCCAGTTGCTTTTTCAGCGCGTCGACCACGGCCAACTGGATGTCATGGGAGTAGCCGACGGGTTCAGGCTTGCCTGCCAGGTAGGAAAACGGAATGGATGAGTCACGGTGCCCCAGTGTGATGGTGCCCGAGTCCTTGATCTTCTTCAGGGTGCCGGTCAGCTCCTCGGCCATGACGGGCGAAGCGATGACTGCAGCCGCGATAGCGGCGCCCAGCAATTGACGAACGATACGCATCAAATTTTCCTCGACGTGTTTGTTTTTTTTATGGAGCCGTTGGCGGACTCTTTCGTTCAACGAATACAGCATGAAGCGATGTGCATTCGGCTTCCAAGTGTAGAGCATGAGTCGTGCCAAGCTCTGACATTGATCATAACGCCCCGGAAAAAGGCGCAACGGAGTATTTTTTGCTGAGTGGAAGGTGATTTTTCGATCGGCTTTCCGAATGCGTGGCCTGGTTGCGTTCGGTTATCCGAACGGATTGTTGTCTGCCAGCCCTTGAGAAATATCTACCACTCTTTTGAAAGGGGCCTGAGGGACGCTCGCTTTTTCAAGAGGTGAGCCAATGAGCACTGCAGACAGCAAACTGTTTCCTCCTGCATCGGTGGACGCCCTGATCGCCAGGCAGATGCCAGATTGGGTCAAGACCACTTCCAGCGAGTCACTTCAGCAGTTGCACCAGGCGTTGAAGCGGGAGCAGAAGGCAGCCGAGAAGCTCAGGCGGGTGCTCGCGAGCATTCCGGGGCTTGGTGCCTTTGCACAACCCTTGCTTGAGGAGCAGTTGCACAAAAACTTCAACATCAAAGTGGAGTGCCGGACCGCGCTGCTGTGCACGGTGGTGAGCAGGGAGTTCCCAAGCATTTTCCCTCTTCCGCCCATCGTGCGTACGGTGCGCACGTCGTTCATCCCGCTGTTATCGGCGGCACTGCATAATTTTGCCTTGGAGGAGCTGGATGCTCGGCCGCGCGTGCGCCGAAAGCTCGAGCGCGCATCGGGTACACCTTTGGCGATCTCATTTGTGCAGTTCGCCAAACTGTGCCGCGACCTGGATATTGGTGCGCGTTATCAGGTGCTGTTGCGTGAGCATTTGTTACCCGCTGATGCCAAAGGGGATTCCCCAGGTCAGCGTCGAAAGCACGTCGAGGCGTTGATTGAGGAGTCGACGCGCGCCGCAATGGAAGCAGCCGTGCGTTATGCAGCAGTCAAGGGCCAGATTGACGAAAGCAGCTATCTGCAGATGTTGAGGGTTTTCACCGCCAAAGCAATCGTGCCTGCAGACACATCAGTACTCAAGTATCGCCAGCTGTACGTACTGGGCAAGACGGTGCAAGGGGTGGTAGCCGTTGAAGCCTGGGATGATAAGCGCTTCACGTTGCTCAACCTTGTGGTCTGGATACCGGGTGATCCCGTGCAGGCGGTAAGGCAATTCGCCTCCTGGGCGGCGCTCTATCAAGCGCTCGGGCTCAATTTGCGAAACCCAGACTACCGCCAGTTCTTCAGCAGGTTCATTGCCGAGAAGGACCGCGTCGCGTTTCTGATGACCCTCGACCGCTTGCTGTCGGCCACCAAAGCAGGCCGGGCGTTGGAACTTGATGGCCGTCACGTCCAGATCGGCGGTCCCCTCTTTATGTACCTGCGTGCCCGGTGGATTCAGAAAATCCTTGATGATGCACAAGCGTTGGCCGTACCGACCGGGGTTGAGGACGCAGCGTCCCGCAGGGAACGGTTGACCGGTTACGAGAATGTCGGCCTGACAGTGCTGGGGCTGGCAGGGCTGTTCGTCCCTGTGTTGGGGGAGGTGATGCTTGGGATCACGGCGTTGCAGATTGCTGGCGAGGTCTATGAAGGCTATGAGGACTGGCAGATAGGCGATCGTGAAGCGGCGCTTGGGCATTTGTTTTCGGTAGCAGAAACACTGGCAGTGGGCGCAGTAGTGGGCGGTGTTTCGGTTGCGGGGGGCAAGGTGCTTGAACGTATAGCCTTTGTCGATGACCTGACACCCGTTATTGACGGTGCCCGCGTAAAGCTGTGTTCCGACGACCTGTCGCCGTACAGGACTGTGCATGAGGGTGAGCATTTCGTGGGTCAGATTCACCCGGATGAAACAGGCTGGCATCTGCACCAACAGGAAGGCACTTACCCGGTGGCCCGTTCAGATGACGGAACGCAATTGCAGTTACGTCACCCCTCCCGTGACACCCGTTATCGTCTTCCACTTGAGCGCACAGCAGCTGGCAGCTGGCGGCACGCGCTGGAACATCCAGAGACCTGGGCAGAAGACCTGCTGCTTCTGCGACGGCTGGATGATGCGTATGCCGTTGTCACTGAGCAGCAGGCCACTGCCGTGCTCGATTGCACAGGGTTCGATGAATCGCGATTGAGGCAGCTGCACCTGGAGAACGCGCCTGTGCCTGCACGGCTGGCGGACGCCATGGAGCGCTATCGGCTGCATGAAACGTCCCCCGACACGACAGGCGATAGCTTCGAACGAATGATCACTGCGTCCCAGGAAGCTGAAGACACACAAGGCACGCTGCTAAGGCGCGATTTTCCGGGGCTCACTGTGCGGGGAGCGAAGGAGATATGCCGCCAAGTCAGTAGTGATGAGCTGATGCAGCTTGAGGCCACGGGCAAAGTCCCGTTGGGCATGGCGGAACGAGTGCGCTGGTTTTTGCGGGACAGTCGCCTGGATCGCGCTTGCGCCGGTCTGCGACAGTGGCAGGCTGTCAACGAGGACACGGAAAAGCTTGCCCTCGGTTTGGTGCAGGCGCTGGCAGCATGGCCCGATTCGCTCCGTGTAGAGTTGCGAGCAGGGTCCATTGAGGGGGCTTTGGTGGGCCGTGCGGGCGCTGAATCGGCGCAGAAGGTCATCAGCCTCGTTCGCGACGAACGTACCTACAGCGTTCATCTGCCGGCTGGCTCGCAACCAGGAGCGACTGATAACGGTACGCTGATGCGGGCACTGCTGCTCACGCTCAGTGATGATCAGAAGCTTGGTCTGGGCGATGCCGCGTTAAGTGAGTCGCAATTGGTCGATAAGCTGTCGACCCATGTGCGAACGCACAGGTCATTGGCGTCAAGATTGATCGGGCAGGCGGACATTGCCGGTGGTGTGCGGCCGCCGGTACGTTTTGGCGATGGACGTATAGGTTACCCACTCAGTGGTCACGGAGAAAGCCAAGGGCAGGCGGCGAGGCGGGGGATCAGGCAGGTGTTTCCAACCCTTGATGATACCCAGGTGCAGCAGTACCTGCTGGAGCACATCGCGGAAGGTGAAGACCCATGGTCACATTATGAGGCGCTGCACCGCCAATGGACCGCGTTGCGCCAGGGATTGCAGTCTTGGCGGGCCGAATATGCCTCGGTCACCGATTACCTGCGCCGGACCCGAGTGATAAACACGATCCGGCGAAGCTGGCGGCGCAAGATTGGGCGCAGGGCCGATGGCACATACACCTTGGAAATCCGCGGCGAACGGGTGGCTGGCTTGCCAGCGCTACCGGATGAGCTCAGGTTCGATCATGTGACGCGTTTGGTGCTGCGGGACATGAACCTGCCTGCTGTCGACATTGATTTCCTCAAGCGCTTCCCGAACCTTGAATGCCTGGATCTGCGGGGTAATCGTTTGCCTTCGATTCCGTCGGGTGTCTACTCGTTGGCTCGCCTGCGCGTATTGCGGCTCGACCACAACCAGATCGTGCTTACCATTGCGGACAACTCAAGGCTGGGTAGGCTAAGCAGGCTGGAACGACTCGAACTCAATCATAATCCGCTGGGGCAGATGCCACTGGTAAGGCGTTTGCCAAACTTGCTGCAGCTGGGTTTGCGTTCAACGCAATTGGCTACTTTTCCGTCCGACATTCAGCAACTGCCCTGGCGGGGCATGGTTGATTTGCGAAACAATCAGATCCGGCAGGTCAATCAAGACCTTGAGGGGCTGCGGGTTCGCTTGGAACAGATGGCGCTGCATGAAAATCCTGTCGATGAAGCCAGTGAACGCTTGCTGCAACCGCAACCTGGCCCTTCGAGTACTGCAGCGCATGAAGCCCAGCCGAGCCCAAGTTATCGTCAGCATGTGCTTGCGCAGGCGCAAGTTTCAGATTGGCTTGTCGGCTCGACCGGTGCGCAACGGGTCATGCGCGAAACGTCCTGGGGCAACCTGCGTGGTGAAACTGGCTCGGACGACTTCTTCCGCTTCCTTACGGACTTTTCCCAATCGCCCGACTATCTGAAGTACCCGGCATTCTATCGCGCGCGCGTCTGGGCCATCATCGAGGCATGCGAGCAGAATGCCGAATTGCGTGAGCTTTTGTTCGAGCAGGCAGGTGGTATTGCAACGTGTGAGGATCGGCTGCTGTGGGTATTCAGCCAGATGGAGGTCAGGGCATTGATTCATGGCCAAACCGCGGGCGCGGGAGAGATGTCGAGTGAAAGGTCGCTGTTGAGACTGGGCCGTTCGCTTTACCGGATGCAGGAGGTCGACCGGATAGCGGCGCAAAAACTGCAGCGGTTGAGGGTGCTGTTCGCGGATCAGCCGGCTCGGCTGGAGAAAATCGATGACGTCGAAACCTATCTTGCCTACCGGATCCGCCTGGCATCACCGCTGCAATTGGTTGGGCAACCGATAAGAATGCATTATGAAGCAGAGTCCCTGGTGACCGCTGCGGACATCAATGCTGCCCGGCTCGAGATTCTCCAAGGTGAAACTGACGAGCGCTTGGTCGATTCACTTGCAGGCCAGGAATTTTGGCAAGAGTACTTGCGTGCCACGTACAGCCCTCGGTTCAAACAGCTGGTCGATGCAAAACAGTCCGAATTATCACTCCTCGAAGAAAAGCTTGGCCGTGAAGAAATGACGGAGGCGGATTATCTGACCGCCTGCAATGTGCTGAAGTCGGACTTGACGCAGGAGGAGAGCGAGCTGATCAGGGCCTTGACAGCAGAGGCTTACAAGCACCAGCCGCTCTGAGCGGCCCCAGGCATGTTCGCCCCCGGGAACTGACCTTGGTCAGTGCCGGGGGCATCGTCTTCAAGCGGCTCGTTCGTTTGCGTCAAGAGGCGCAGTCTGCTGCAGGTAATCACTCAGCGATTGTTGCTCGGCGATAGAGGTAAACAGGCCCAACTTGGTGCGTCGCCACAGGATATCGTCGGCAGTCACTGCCCATTCTTCGCTGCGAAGGTAATCGACTTCCCGAGCGAACAGGCCGCCGCCCAATGATTGACCCAGGCCTTCAGGCCCGCTGATGCCCTCAAGCAGGCGCCAAACCCGGCTGCCGTATGTGGTTGCCCAACGTTGCGCGATCGCTACTGGCAGCCAAGGGTGGCGTGCAACCAATTCGTCAACCAAAGTCTGGGCTGCGGTCATTTGCTCGCCTCCTGGCAGAGGGGCAGCGGCGGTCCAGCTGCCGCGCATCTGGGTGAAGAATGGCTTGAGCTCGCCCATGGCCGATTCAGCCAGTTTGCGGTAGGTAGTGAGCTTGCCGCCAAAGACCGACAGCAACGGTGCCTGGCCTTCACCGGCGGACAGCGCAAGGGTGTAGTCGCGGGTCACGGCCGAAGGGTTGTCCGATTCGTCATTGCACAGCGGGCGAACGCCGGAGTAAGTGTGCAGGATGTCGTCACGGCTGAGCTGATGGTTGAAGTGCTGGTTGACCACTTTGAGCAGGTAATCGGTTTCGCCTTCAGTGATTTTCACCTGCGCCGGGTCGCCGCTGTATTCGCGGTCGGTGGTGCCGATCAGGGTGAAACGTTCCAGGTACGGGATGCAGAACACGATGCGCTGGTCTTCGTTCTGCAGGATATAGGCGTGCTCACCTTCATACAGGCGCGGGACGATGATGTGGCTGCCCTGGATCAGGCGGATGCCATACGGTGCGTCCAGCTTGAGGTCATCCTTGATGAAACTGGCCACCCAGGGGCCGGCAGCATTGACCAGGGCACGGGCACGAATCGTCTGCAGGCGACCGCCGGCATGCTGCAGTTCGACTTGCCACACGCCATCGACACGCTCGGCACGCAGGCAGCGGGTGCGAGTGACGATATCCGCACCGTTTTCGCGCGCCGCCATGGCATTGAGCACCACCAGGCGTGCGTCGTCCACGGCGCAGTCAGCATATTCGAACCCACGGGTGATGGCCGGCTTGAGCGGGTAGCCCGGGCCGAAGCGCAGGCTACGCGAAGCGCCCAGGCGCTTGCGCTTGCCCAGGTGGTCGTAGAGGAACAGGCCGGCGCGAATCATCCAGGCCGGGCGCAGGTGCGGGCGGTGAGGCAGCACGAAACGCATTGGCTTGACGATATGCGGTGCTTTGGCCAGCAGTACTTCGCGTTCTGCCAGCGCTTCGCGTACTAGACGGAATTCGTAGTGCTCCAGGTACCGCAGGCCGCCGTGGATCAGCTTGCTGCTGGCCGATGAGGTGTGCTGCGCCAGGTCGTCCTTTTCGCAAAGGAACACCTTCAGGCCGCGCCCGGCGGCGTCGGCAGCAATGCCCACACCATTGATGCCACCGCCGATCACGGCGAGGTCATAGCAGTCGGCGAGGGGTGGCTGGGACGAAACGGGCTGGGACACGGGCAAGGCCTCCTGAGGCTGTTCACATCGAATATGAACATTGATGTTCGTTTTCGAAAATACTAGCGCAACAGAAGGCCGGTATCCAGTCAGTCTTTATAGAAAATACTGATCGGATGACAATAAAGTGAACATTTACGAAAATTCGGGTGTAAGGCTTGATTGGCCCGAAACAAATAGGGGCGAGCGTTGCTCGCGATGCGCCGCGCGGGCGGCGCTCGATCTAGAGAGCGATAAAAATCTCAATCCATACGCTTGAGTGCCGCAATCTGCTTCACACCACGTCGAGGCGAATCTTGTACTGGTTGAGCAAGTGGGCGAGGGCGGGTGTCGGCGTCTGGTCGGTCACCAAACAGTCCACCAGGCTGATCGAGCCCAAGCGAACCATGGCATTACGCCCGAACTTGCTGGAGTCGGCAGCCAGGATCACCTGGCGTGCATTGGCGATCAGGGCCTGGGAAACCCGTACCTCCTGGTAATCGAAGTCCAGCAGGCTGCCATCTTCGTCGATGCCGCTGATGCCAACCAGGGCGAAGTCGACCTTGAACTGGTTGATGAAATCGACGCTGGCCTGGCCTACCACACCACCATCGCGGCGCACCGTGCCACCTGCCACCAGTACTTCGAAATCGTCTTTGGCCGCCAGGATCGAGGCCACGTGAAGGTTGTTGGTAATCACCTTCAGGTGGTTATGGTTGAGCAGTGCGCGGGCGATCGATTCGGTCGTTGTGCCAATGTTGATGAACAGCGAGGCATGGTCGGGAATCTGCGAGGCTACAGCTTCGGCGATGCGCTGTTTCTCGTCGCGCATCTGGTCGGCGCGCATGGCGTAGGCGGTGTTCTCGATGCTCGAGTCATACGCGGCGCCCCCGTGGTAGCGGCGCAGCAGGTTGAGCTCGGCAAGCTGGTTGATGTCGCGACGGATGGTTTGCGGGGTGACGACGAACAGCTGCGCCATTTCTTCGATGCTGACGTAGCCGCGTTCGCGGACCAGCTCGAGGATTTGTTGTTGGCGAGGGGGCAGATTCATGGGCGGTCCTTTTGGGCTGCCGGACAAATTCTGCAATGATGCCGTAGGACGGGGATGACGGCCAGTAGCCGGTTGTGCAAGACGCCTGTAGGAGCAGCACAAGGCTGCCCCTACAGGAAGGCGTCAAGCCTCGTGGTCTTCCCAGTCGCGGGTACGGTCGACGGCTTTTTTCCAGCCAGCGTACAGCTTCTCTTTCTGCGTCTCGTCCAATTGTGGGCTGAACTCGCGCTCGATGATCGCCTTGTCGCGCAACTCGTCCAGGCTGCTCCAGAAGCCACAGGCCAGACCCGCCAGGTAGGCGGCGCCAAGGGCTGTGGTTTCACGCATTTTCGGGCGTTCCACACAGGTACCGAGGATGTCGGCCTGGAACTGCATGAGGAAGTTGTTGGCGACTGCGCCGCCGTCCACGCGCAGCTCGGACAGGCGCTGGCCGCAATCTTGCTGCATGGCGTCAAGCACGTCACGGGTCTGGTAGGCGATAGACTCCAGCGCTGCGCGGATGATGTGGTCTACCTTCACCCCGCGCGTCAGGCCGAACAAGGCGCCACGGGCATAGGGGTCCCAGTAGGGGGCGCCCAGGCCAGTGAAGGCGGGCACCAGATATACGCCGTTGCTGTCCTTGACCTTACTGGCGAAGTACTCGGTGTCCAGTGCATCGTTGACGATCTTCAGTTCGTCGCGCAGCCACTGCACGGTAGAGCCACCGTTGAACACTGCGCCCTCCAGGGCATAGGCCACCTCGCCGCGGGGGCCGCAGGCGATGGTGGTGAGCAAGCCGTGAGACGAGTTGACGGCCTTGTCGCCGGTGTTCATCAGCAGGAAGCAGCCGGTGCCATAGGTGTTCTTGGCCTGGCCAGGCTCGACGCACATCTGGCCGAACAGCGCTGACTGCTGGTCGCCGGCGATACCGGCGATGGCAATCCCGCTCTTGGTGTGGCCATAGACTTCGGAAGAGGAGCGTACCTCGGGCAGCATCTGGCGTGGAATGCCAAGGATTTCCAGCAGCTTGTCGTCCCATTCCAGCGTGTGGATGTTGAACATCAGCGTACGCGACGCGTTGGTGTAGTCGGTGACATGCACCTTGCCGCCGGAGAACTTCCAGATCAGCCAGGTATCGATAGTGCCGAACAGCAGTTCGCCGCGTTCGGCGCGTTCACGGGCACCTTCGACATTGTCGAGAATCCACTTGAGCTTGGTGCCGGAGAAGTACGGGTCGGTGACCAGGCCCGTGGTCTCGCGGATGTAGCCTTCATGGCCATCACGCTTGAGTTGTGCGCAGATCTCGGTACTGCGCCGGCACTGCCAGACAATGGCGTTGTACACCGGGCGGCCGGTTTCCTTGTCCCACACCACCGTGGTTTCACGCTGGTTGGTGATGCCGAGTGCCGCGACCTGGGCATGGCTGATGCCCGCCTGGGCCAGGGCTTCGACCATGGTGGCGCTCTGGGTGGCGAAGATCTCCATCGGGTCGTGTTCGACCCAGCCAGCCTGGGGGTAGTGCTGGACGAATTCGCGCTGGGAGGTGCCGACCACATTGGCGTCGCGGTCGAAAATGATGGCCCGCGAACTGGTGGTGCCCTGGTCCAGGGCGATGATGTAGTTCTTATCCAGGGTGTCTGTCATGGTCGTAGGCCTTGCAAAATTAGGAAGTCAGGGCTTGGGCGTGAGGCCGCATCAGTTGACTTGAGTATCGCCCTGGCGATTGTCGTTTGTCTCAGGGTTCGCGGTTGGCGCCACCGGCAGGTTGCGGGCGATCAAGCCGCGATACGCTGCGGCGCCCAGGCATGCGCCGAGAATAGGTGCGAACACCGGAACCAGGAAATAGGGGATGTCCCGTCCGCCAGTGAAGGCGATTTCGCCCCAACCGGCCAGGAAAGTCATCAATTTTGGCCCGAAATCGCGGGCCGGGTTCATCGCAAAGCCGGTCAGCGGCCCCATGGCGCTGCCGATCACGGCAATCAACAGGCCGATGAGCAACGGCGCTACGGCGCCACGGGGCAGGCCATTGTTGTCGTCGGTGAGGGCCATGATCACGGCCATGAGGATGGCGGTGATGACCACTTCCACCAGGAACGCCTGGCCGGTGGAAAGCGAGGGGTGCGGGTAGGTGGAGAACACCGAGGCCAGTTCCAGGCTTTCGGTGCTGCCGCGCAGCATGGCGTGGGCTTGTTCGAAATCGAAGAACAGGTTGCTGTACAAGGTGTAGACCAACGCTGCGCCGCAGAAGGCGCCGCACACCTGAGCGAGCATGTAGAACGGCAGCTTGCGCTTGTCGAAACCGGCGAACAGGGTGAGGGCGATGCTCACGGCCGGGTTCAGGTGCGCACCTGAAACGCCAGCGGTGAAGTAGATCGCCATGCTCACGCCGACGCCCCAGATGATGCTGATCTCCCACAGGCCGAAGCTGGCGCCCGCGACTTTGAGCGCGGCGACGCAACCAGTACCGAAAAAGATCAGCAGCGCAGTGCCAAGAAACTCGGCCAGGCATTGGCTGGACAAGGTGGGTTCGCGTAGAGCAGTCGTCATGTATGACCTCGTTTTTTTTGTTGTGAGGCGCGTGGCGCTCGACAGCAAAGCCCGGTGTCTATCCCCATTGACCCCGGGCAGATGTAAGAAATGCACCTAAAACGTGCACCATTTATTCAGAAACGAAAAAATATAGACAAGAAACGCTTATGTCAAAGGTCGAAAGTGAACGGTCAGTCACGATTTGGACGTAGTTCTAGGTCGCGAAACCTTACGCTAGAGAGGCGCGTAAGCTCCGAACTGGCTGGGATGTGGGATATGTCCTAAAGTAGCCGCCGACTTGTCCCTGACCGGAGCCTACGCATGACCCCCGCCCTAGACCTGTTGAAAAAAAACCGCGCCGAGCATCGCGTGCACAGTTATGAACACGATCCGAAATCAGCGTCGTATGGGTTGGAGGCAGCGGAAAAGCTCGGGCTCGACCCGCAGCAGGTGTTCAAGACCTTGCTGGCGAGCAGTGAGAAAGGTGAATTGCTGGTGGCGGTGGTGCCGGTGGTGGGGACCTTGGACCTTAAGGCGCTGGCCCATGCGGCGGGGGTGAAGAAGTGTGAGATGGCCGACCCTGCGGCGGCCCAGCGTGCCACGGGGTATCTGGTGGGCGGCATTAGCCCGTTGGGCCAGAAGAAGCGCCTGCGCACCTTCATTGATGATTCGGCGCAAAACTTTGCAACCATTCATGTCAGCGCCGGGCGGCGCGGGTTGGAAGTGGAGTTGGCGGCAGCGGTGCTGGCTGAACATACCCAGGGCACGTTTGCAGGCATTGGCCGGGGCTGACATTGCTGGGGCTGCGCAGCAGCCCCTGAATACAGAATCAGGTCGCCGAACTGTACCGGCGAACACCATTCTCCTGCCGTGGCAACTGCGCCGCGACACTGCCCGGCACTGGGAACAGCACCAGGTGATCGGCCTCCACCGCAATCCCTACGTCTTCACCGACCTGTTGATCGATATGGCTTGGGAAGATCGCCTCCAGCTGGCTGCCTGTAGGCAGTTGCAGGCGATACAGGGTCGATGCACCGAGGAAGCTCTTGCCGACGATGCTTGCGCGCAGTTGGCTGTCTGGCGCATGCACGATGTCATCGGGCCGCAGCAGCACATCCACCGAGCTCCCCGGCGCCATGATGTACGCACGGTTGCCCCGTAGCTCACCGAGTTCGGTACTGACCGCCTCGTGGCTGCTCATCTGGCCCCGGATGAAGTAGCCCTGGCCGATGAAGCTGGCCACGAACGGCGTCTGCGGCTCATGGTAGAGGTTGTACGGGGTATCCCACTGCTCCAGGCGACCTTCCTTGAACACCCCCACCTGGTCACTGACGGCAAATGCTTCCTCCTGGTCGTGGGTCACCAGAATAGCGCTGGTGCCACGGCTCTTGAGGATGTCGCGAACCTCATGGCTCAAGCGCCGGCGCAGTTCCACGTCGAGGTTGGAAAAAGGCTCGTCGAGCAGCAGCAACTGAGGCTCTGGCGCCAGCGCGCGGGCCAGGGCGACCCGCTGCTGCTGCCCACCGGACAGTTCGTGCGGATAGCGGCCGCCCAGCCCACCGAGCTTGACCAGTTCGAGCATTTCTTCGACGACTTCAGCCTGGCGCGGGTGCTTGGCGATGCCGAAGGCGATGTTCTGGGCGACGGTCAGGTGCGGGAACAGGGCGTAGTCCTGGAACACCATGCCGATGCGGCGCTTTTCTGGGGCCAGGGTGAAGCCGGCACGGGATATGACCTCGCCAGCCAGCTGGATCTCGCCTTCATGGATAGGCTCGAAGCCGGCGATGGCGCGCAAGGTGGTGGTCTTGCCACAACCGGATGAACCCAGCAGGCAACCAATGTCGCCTGCGTTCAGGTGCAGGTTGAGGTTCTGGACGATGCGCTGGTCGCCATAGCCGCAGGCGAGGTTGCGCAGGTTGAGCAGTAGGGGTTGACTCATGCGTGGTGGTAAGCCGGTTCTACAAGGAATTCGAGAAGGGCCTTCTGTGCATGCAGGCGGTTTTCAGCCTGGTCCCAGGCGACCGAACGAGGGTCGTCGAGCAGGTCATGGCTGATTTCCTCGCCACGGTGGGCGGGCAGGCAGTGCATGAACAGGGCGTCGGGTGCCGCCAGGTCGAGCAGTTCGCGGGTGACCTGGTAAGGCGCGAAATGCGCCAGGCGCCGTGCAGTTTCCTCCTCCTGGCCCATGGAAGTCCAGACATCGGTGGTCACCAGGTGCGCGCCACGTACTGCTTCCTTGGGATCGCGGATGATCTGCACGCGATCACCGCCCAGTGCCATGAAGCGTGGATCCGGGTCGTACCCTTCCGGGCAGGCGATGCGCAGTTGGAAATCGAACTGCCGAGCGGCTTCGATATAGGAGTTGCACATGTTGAAGCCATCACCGATCCACGCCACGGTCTTGCCCTGGATCGCGCCGCGATGTTCGAGGAACGTCTGCATGTCGGCCAGCAACTGGCACGGGTGCGACTCATCGGACAGGGCGTTGATCACCGGTACGCGCGATTTCGCGGCGAACTCGGTCAAGGTGCTGTGGGCGTGGGTACGGATCATCACCACGTCGAGCATGCTCGACAGGACGATGGCGCTGTCACCGATTGGCTCGCCACGGCCCAGTTGGGTATCGCGAGGCGACAGGAAGATCGCCTGGCCGCCCAACTGGATCATGCCGGCCTCGAACGACACTCGGGTACGGGTCGAGGACTTTTCGAAGATCATGCCCAGCACACGGTTTTTGAGGGGCTCGAACAGCACGCTTCGCTTGCGCAGGTCCTTCAGCTCGATGCCGCGGCGGATCACCCCGAGCAATTCGTCGGTGGTGAAGTCCAGCAGGGAGAGAAAGTGCCTAGCGCTCATGATTGACTACCTTATCTGCAACGGTATGCAGGTCGACCGTATGGTTTTTTTTGACAACGGGAGTGACCTGCGGCGTAAGCCGCACGGGGCGGACGAAATAGGGAAAGGCGCAATACTATAATTAAATGTCGCCTGAAACCAAGAGGGGAAACAGCAGCTCTGTTGCAAAGGGTGTCGTTACCCATTGAGCGTGCGCTGTTTTTTATTTGCTACAGAGGTTGTACACGGCTTGCCCGCGATTTGGCAAATGTGTGTCGCGAATCGTTTGCCTGATGTCGGGGAATTCACAGCGCGAAACGCGCTGGCGGGGCCCTGGGGCCGGGCGCATAGTCGTGATCGGACCCACCATAACGCAGAGGCGGCCATGACCAAGACCCTGCATCACCGTGCCTGTCACCTGTGCGAAGCGATCTGCGGGTTGAACATTGAAGTCAGCCATGACGACGACGGTCGGGCGCTGATCAGTGCGATCAAAGGCGACCCCGACGACCCGTTCAGCCGCGGCCATATCTGCCCAAAGGCCGTGGCCTTGCAAGACATCCAGAACGATCCCGACCGCCTGCGTCAGCCCCACCGACGGGTTGGCGATCAATGGCAGGCGATCGGTTGGGACGAGGCCTTCGCCCTGGCGGCCGACACATTGTGGCGCATCCAGCAGGCCCACGGTCGCAACGCAGTGGCGGTGTATCAAGGCAACCCCAGCGTGCACAACTATGGGTTGATGACCCACAGCAACTATTTCCTGGGCTTGTTGAAGACCCGCAATCGATTTTCGGCCACCTCGGTGGATCAATTACCCCAGCACCTGACCAGTCACCTGATGTACGGCCACGGTCTGCTGTTGCCGATTCCGGACATCGACCACACCGACTTCATGCTGATGCTGGGCGCCAACCCGTTGGCGTCCAATGGCAGCATCATGACCGTGCCCGATGTGGAAAAGCGCCTGAAGGCCCTGCGTGCCCGTGGTGGCCAGTTGGTGGTGGTTGACCCGAGGCACAGCGAAACGGCAGCCATGGCCGACCAGCACCTGTTCATCCTCCCCGGCGGCGATGCGGCATTGCTCAGTGGTTTGCTCAATACCCTGTTCGACGAAGGCCTGACCCGTGTGTCACACGTGCCAGTCAATGGCCTGGATCAGGTGCGCAGCGCAATCGCCCCGTTCACGGCCGAAGCCATGAGCGCATTGTGTGGCATAGCTGCTGCGGATATTCGCCAACTGGCGCGGGATTTCGCGGCGGCCGACAAGGCGGTCTGCTATGGCCGCATGGGCGTTTCGACTCAGGCCTTCGGCACCGTGTGCCACTGGCTGGTGCAACTGATCAACCTGGTCACCGGCAACCTGGATCGGGTGGGTGGCGCATTGTGTACCGAGCCTGCTGTCGACCTGGTGGCAAGTACTTCGGGCGGGCACTTCAATGCCTGGCAGAGCCGGGTTTCGGGGCTGCCGGAGTACGCGGGCGAGCTGCCGGTCGCTGCACTGGCCGAGGAAATCCTCACGCCCGGAGAGGGGCAGGTGCGGGCCCTGATCACCGTGGCGGGCAACCCGGTGCTGTCCACGCCTAACGGTCGGCAACTGGACGGGGCGCTGGAGGGGCTCGAATTTATGCTCAGCATCGACCTTTACATCAACGAGAGCACTCGCCATGCCGACTTGATCCTGCCGTCCACGTCGGCGCTGGAGAACGATCACTACGACAGCACCTTCAACCTGCTGGCCGTGCGCAACGTGACGCGCTTCAACCGAGCGATCCTGGCCAAGCCCGAAGGCGCGCTGCATGATTGGGAGATCTTTGTCGGCCTGGCCAGGGCCTTTGCCGAACGGGCGAACCTTGAGCTCAAGCCAACCATGGCGCCGGCGAAGATGATCGATTGGGCCCTGCGCAAGGGGCGCTACGGCGATGAGTCGGCCTGGAAACTCTCGCTGGAAACGCTCGATCGGTACCCCCACGGGGTCGACCTTGGGCCGTTGAGCGCCAATCTGGAGGCCCGTTTGAACACTGCCAGCCAGGCCATCGAGGCGGCACCGCAGGTGCTGCTCGACGACTTGGCCAGGCTGGCACGGCAAGCGCCGATGGCGTCGGGGACGCTGTTGTTGATCGGCCGCCGCCATGTGCGCAGCAACAACTCGTGGATGCACAACTATCACCGGCTGGTCAAAGGTAAGCCGCGCCATCAGCTGTTGATGCACCCTGACGATTTGCAGCAACGGCAGTTGCAGGATGGCCAGCGTGTGCGCATACGTTCGCGTACCGGCACCCTCGAAGTTGAGGTGCAGGCGTGTACGGACATGATGCCAGGCGTGGTCAGCCTGCCACACGGGTATGGCCATGGCCGCCAGGGCGTGCGGTTGCAGATTGCCCACGGGCAGCCTGGGGTCAGTGCCAACGACCTGACCGATGAGCGCTTGCGCGATCAGGTGTCGGGCAATGCAGCCCTCAATGGCGTGCCTGTGCACGTAGAGGCCGCCTGAGCAACGGCAAGGCCGAGCACTCCGCTCGGCTTTCCGATACAATGCGTCACCGTGCCGACCATCGAGTCGGAAAGTTCAGACGAGGTGTTCCATGGATATCATCGAAACGATCAAAGAGCAGATTGCCAACAACACCATTCTGCTTTACATGAAAGGCTCGCCGAATGCCCCGCAATGCGGGTTCTCGGCCAAGGCATCGCAAGCTGTGATGGGTTGTGGCGAGAAGTTCGCCTACGTCGACATCCTGCAGAACCCGGAAATCCGCGCGAACCTGCCCAAGTACGCCAACTGGCCAACCTTCCCGCAGCTGTGGGTAGCTGGCGAGCTGGTCGGCGGCAGCGACATCATGCTGGAAATGTTTGAAAACGGTGAGCTGCAAACCCTGATCAAGGAAGCGGCTGCCAAGGCGAAGGCTGCTGAAGCCTGATCCTAGAACGCCCATAAAAAAACCCGCTCATGGCGGGTTTTTTTATGGGCGGTGATTTTACTCTTCGCCCATCTGCGACTGCAGGTAGTTCTCGATGCTGATCTTGTCGATCAGGCTCAGCTGGGTTTCCAGCCAGTCGATGTGCTCTTCTTCGGACTCGAGGATGTCTTCGAGCATTTCACGCGAGCCAAAGTCGCCGACGGTTTCGCAGTGAGCGATGGCGGCTTTCAGGTCGATCAGGCCTTTTTGTTCGATCTTCAGGTCGCACTCGAGCATCTCTTTGGTGTGCTCGCCGATCAGCAGCTTGCCCAGGTCCTGGACGTTGGGGATGCCTTCGAGGAAGAGAATACGCTTGATCAGTTTGTCAGCGTGTTTCATCTCGTCGATGGATTCCTTGTACTCGTGCTTGCCGAGTTTGTTCAGGCCCCAATCTTCGTACATGCGTGCGTGCAGGAAGTACTGGTTGATCGCGACCAGCTCGTTTCCGAGGATCTTGTTGAGATGCTGGATGACGCTTACGTCGCCTTTCATGACGGGTTCCTGCCCTGTAGAAGTGTGCCAATACAGAGAAGTTTGAGCTTGATACTTAGGGCTGTCAAACCTAAGTTGTTGAATAATAAGTGAAAATGAATAGGAATAAGAATGTTTGTGAAGCGCGTTGGGGAGCTAAGTTATTGAATTTCGGGCATAAAAAAACCGGACACTAGGCCCGGTTCTTCAAATAAGGTGGTTTCAGGCAGCGGTAAATTCTACCGGATAGGGCAGGGCAGCCTGGCTGACCTGAAGATCGGTCAGGGTTTCGCGCACCACTTGCTTGGCAAGGCAGGCGCATTTGCCGCATTGGCTGGCGACATTGGTCGCGGCTCGAACTTCCTTGTAGCTGCAGCATCCTTCATAGATCGCATCGCGGATCTGTCCATCGGTCACGCCGACACAAAGACACACATACATAAAGTCGGACCATCGCTGGTTGAGATGGATTGGAGCTTAATGGTAATGAGAATGCTTGTCAAAAGACTTTCTGAGAGGGCCGTGCTTGAGCGACCGGCGGTTGGATTCGGCCTGTCATGAGAAGCCGTGTATGATGGTCAGCCTTTGTTGGATGTCGGGCAGGCCCGTCTGGCCCGGCAAACGGTTTTTCACCCTCATCAGGAGATAACAATGAGCGTACTCGTTGGTAAACAAGCCCCCGACTTCACCGTTCCAGCTGTGCTGGGCAACGGCGAAATCGTCGACAGCTTCAACCTGGCCTCGGCCATCAAGGGCAAGTACGGCCTGGTGTTCTTCTACCCGCTGGACTTCACCTTCGTCTGCCCGTCCGAGCTGATCGCCCTGGACAACCGCATCCCTGACTTCCAGGCGCGCAACGTGGAAGTGATCGGCGTTTCGATCGACTCGCACTTCACCCACAACGCCTGGCGTAACACCCCGGTCAACAACGGCGGCATCGGCCAGGTGAAGTACACCCTGGCTGCCGACATGACCCACGAAATCTGCAAAGCCTACGACGTTGAGTCCGAAGGCGGCGTGGCCTTCCGTGGCGCCTTCCTGATCGACACCAACGGTGTTGTCCGTTCGCAGATCATCAACGACCTGCCACTGGGCCGTAACATGGACGAGCTGCTGCGTCTGGTCGACGCCCTGCAATTCCACGAAGAGCACGGCGAAGTCTGCCCTGCCAACTGGAAAAAAGGCGACAAAGGCATGAACGCTTCGCCAGAAGGCGTTGCTGCATACCTGAGCGAGAACGCTGGCAAGCTGTAATTGCCGAGCGCATAAAAAACCGGCCCTGGTGGCCGGTTTTTTTGTGCCTGCATGTTGGGACCGCTTTGCGGCCCCAAAATCTCAACTCAGTCGTTGAAATCGCGCCAGCCGCCCATTTCCTTCCAGCGGTTGACGATGCCGCAGAACAGCTCGGCGGTCTTCTCGGTGTCGTAGCGCGCCGAATGCGCCTCACGCCCGTCAAAGTCGATGTCGGCACTCTGGCAGGCCCGCGCCAGTACGGTCTGGCCATAGGCCAGGCCAGCGAGGGTGGCGGTGTCGAAGCTGGAGAACGGGTGGAAGGGGTTGCGCTTGAGGTCGTTGCGGTTGACCGCGGCATTGAGGAAGCCCAGGTCGAAGCTGCTGTTGTGGCCGACCAGGATTGCGCGCTTGCAGCCGTTGGCCTTGAGCGCCTTGCGCACGCCACGGAAGATGTCGGTCAGCGCGCTTTCTTCACTCACAGCCATGCGCAGCGGGTGGTCCAGCTTGATGCCGGTGAACTCCAAGGCGGCAGCCTCGATATTGGCCCCTTCGAACGGCTCCACCCGGTGGAAATAGGTATGTTCCGGGAACAGGAAGCCTTTTTCGTCCATGCCGATGGTGACAGCGGCGATTTCCAGCAGGGCATCGGTGGCGCTATTGAAGCCGCCGGTCTCGACATCCACCACCACAGGCAGGTAGCCACGGAAGCGCTCAGCCATCGGGTGGCGCGAACCGCCGCCGGCCTGGCCGTCCTGATCGTCTTCGTAGAGGTCTTCGCTCACGCGTTGTCCTCCAGCAGGCGCCAGCGCAACTTCTCGCCAGCGCGCAGCGGTATTACCGTCTGCTCGCCAAAGGGCAGGCTTTCGGGTGCGGTCCACTCTTCGCGAACCAGGGTGATGGTGTCGGTGTTCGCTGGCAGGCCATAGAAGGCCGGGCCGTGCACGCTGGCAAAGCCTTCGAGCTTATCCAGCGCATTGCGCTGCTCGAACGCTTCGGCGTACATCTCGATGGCTGCATAAGCGGTGTAGCAACCGGCACAACCACAGGCGGCTTCCTTGGCGTGACGGGCGTGAGGGGCCGAGTCGGTGCCGAGGAAGAATTTGGGGTTGCCACTGGTGGCAGCGTCCAGCAGCGCCACTTGGTGGGTGTTGCGCTTGAGGATCGGCAGGCAGTAGAAGTGCGGGCGAATACCGCCTACCAGCATGTGGTTGCGGTTGTACAGCAGGTGCTGGGCGGTAATGGTCGCGCCGACGTTGGCCGAAGCCTCGGTGACGAACTGCGCGGCATCGCTGGTGGTGATGTGCTCGAACACCACCTTGAGCGTCGGGAAGCGTTCGACCACGCGACGCATGTGTTCGTCGATGAAGCGCTTCTCGCGATCGAATACATCGATTTCGCTGCGCGTCACCTCACCGTGCACCAACAGCGGCATGCCGACTTCGGCCAGCGCTTCGATGGCGGGGAAGATGTTGTCGATGCTGGTCACGCCTGAATCGGAGTTTGTCGTGGCGCCGGCCGGGTAGAGTTTGGCGGCGTACACGATACCGCTGGCCTTGGCCGCGCGGATGTCCTCGGGGCTGGTGCGGTCAGTGAGGTAAAGCACCATCAGGGGTTCGAAACGGCTGCCGGCCGGACGCGCGGCAAGGATGCGCTCACGGTAGGCGCCGGCTTCGACGGCGTTGCGTACCGGCGGTACGAGGTTGGGCATGATGATGGCACGGGCGAAGGTACGCGCCACATCGCCAACGGTATGGGGCAGGACGGCACCATCGCGCAGATGGATGTGCCAGTCGTCGGGACGCAGGAGGGTCAGGCGATCGGACATTGGGGATTCCAGGCGGGTCGAACTCAAGGCTCAATGCTACCGGAAAACCCTGGCCCGAGCACGGCTATCAAGTTTTTCGGGCAGCGTCCGATACCCTGCAGGTAAGCCGTCAGAATTTGTGGAGCCGCCCGTGCGCCAGCGTTACCTAGCCCTGTTGACCCTGTTCGCCAGCCTGCCGGCCGGTGCACTGACTTTCCAGACGCGCATGGAGAACATTGCCTGGCAGGTCGAGGGCGACCAGTTCGAATGCCGGCTGATCCAACCGATCGACGGTTTCGGCAGTGGCGAGTTCGTGCGCCGGGCAGGTGAGCAGCCGGTGTTCCAACTGCGATCACACAGTAATGCGCTGGGCGCCGGTTCAGCCACGTTGCTGGCGGCAGCGGCGCCCTGGCAGCCAGGGCGCGGTGATATCAACCTGGGCGTTGTGCGCCTGGCGCGCAACGGCGTGCTGTTCAGTTCGTCCCAGGGGCAGGCCAGCCGACTGATCAATGGTTTGCTCGATGGCCGCAGCACGGTGGTGCGCAACTACACCGGCGAGGCTGGGCGGGCAATGGAAGTTCGGGTGCTGCCGGTCAGCTTCGCCAAGGCCTATGGCGACTACCAGGCCTGTGCCAGCAAGTTGCTGCCGATGAATTACGATCAAGTGCGCCAGACACAGGTGGGCTTCCCAGGGGGGGGCATCGAGCTGGACGATTCGGCTCGGGCGCGGCTGGACGTGGTGCTCGATTACATGAAGGCCGACCCGACGGTTAACCACATCGAACTCAACGGCCATTCCGACAACAGCGGTAATCGCCTGACCAACCGTGATCTTTCGCGCCGCAGGGCGATGGCCGTGGCGGACTATTTCAAGGCCCATGGCGTGCCGGAAGCGCAGATCACCGTGCGCTTCCACGGCGAGCGCTATCCGCTGGCGAAGAACAACAGTGCCGCCAACCGGGCGCGTAATCGGCGGGTGAATATCGAGCTGGATCGGGTGGCGGTGGTTGAGAAGCCGGTCGAGAAGGCGGCTGAAACGCCAGCGCCTGTGCCTGCACCTGCATCCGCTGCGAAATAACACCATTGGCAGGAACGCTGTGGCAGCCGGCAAGGCAGCCACACAGTACGTCGCGCCTTCGACAATTACTGTCGCTTTGTCGTCAGAAGCTGTCGCCCCACTGTAAATTTTTCCGCAACGCCGTTAGAATCGACCCCTTTCCGTACAACCCCGTGGAGTGATGGCATGGCGGACGTAAATAAGGTCGTACTGGCGTATTCCGGCGGCCTTGATACTTCGGTGATTCTCAAGTGGCTGCAGGATACCTACAACTGCGAAGTGGTGACCTTCACCGCTGACCTGGGTCAGGGCGAAGAGGTCGAGCCGGCCCGTGCCAAGGCACAGGCGATGGGTGTGAAAGAGATCTACATCGACGACCTGCGCGAAGAATTCGTGCGTGATTTCGTGTTCCCGATGTTCCGCGCCAACACCGTCTACGAAGGCGAGTACCTGCTGGGTACCTCCATCGCCCGTCCGCTGATCGCCAAGCGCCTGATCGAAATCGCCAACGAAACCGGCGCCGACGCCATTTCCCACGGTGCAACCGGTAAAGGCAACGACCAGGTTCGTTTCGAACTGGGCGCCTATGCGCTCAAGCCGGGCGTCAAGGTCATCGCCCCTTGGCGTGAGTGGGACTTGCTGTCCCGCGAGAAGCTGATGGACTACGCCGAGAAGCACGGTATCCCGATCGAGCGTCATGGCAAGAAGAAATCGCCGTACTCGATGGACGCCAACCTGCTGCACATCTCCTACGAAGGCGGTGTCCTGGAAGATACCTGGACCGAGCACGAAGAAGACATGTGGCGTTGGAGCGTCTCTCCGGAAAACGCCCCGGACCAGGCTACCTACCTCGAACTGACCTACCGCAACGGTGACATCGTCGCCATCGATGGTGTCGAGAAGTCGCCGGCCACCGTCCTGGCCGACCTGAACCGCATCGGCGGCGCCAACGGCATCGGCCGTCTGGACATCGTCGAGAACCGTTACGTCGGCATGAAGTCCCGTGGCTGCTACGAGACGCCTGGCGGGACCATCATGCTGCGCGCCCACCGTGCGATCGAGTCGATCACCCTGGACCGCGAAGTCGCTCACCTGAAAGATGAGCTGATGCCGAAATACGCCAGCCTGATCTACACCGGTTACTGGTGGAGCCCGGAGCGTGTGATGCTGCAGCAGATGATCGACGCTTCGCAGGTCAACGTGAATGGCGTAGTACGCCTGAAACTGTACAAGGGCAATGTCACCGTTGTCGGCCGCAAGTCGGACGACTCGCTGTTCGATGCCAACATCGCGACCTTCGAGGAAGATGGCGGCGCCTACAACCAGGCGGACGCTGCCGGCTTCATCAAGCTCAATGCACTGCGCATGCGCATTGCCGCCAACAAGGGCCGTTCGCTGCTCTGAGTACTGGCACGCGTTGCACGAACCCCGGCTCAGGCCGGGGTTTTTTTTTGTGGCGCTATCCAAATGGCCTTCAAGCTCTACGATTGGCGGTACCTTCCTCAAGTGCGCTGATGGACAGGCGTGCGCATTGGCGCTTCTCCAGATTAAGGAAGTGCCAGGTACGCGTTGATGCCGGCGCTTGAGCGAGGGCCACGAGGATGTGCTGTTCCAGCCGGTGTTGTGCATCGGGGCCGGAAAAGATAACGGTAACCGGCTCGAGTGCATCGGTGTCCGGGCTGTCGTTAGTTGCTCTTTTTAGACCTGGGTTATAGAACGACTTGTAATTGAAGTTCAGGGTTAGAAAGAACAGCGCAGTAAGGAAAAACGGAAAGCCCACCAGAAACCAAGTATAGAGGCTCTGGCTGGATTCGCTGAGGAACGGCAGTGTCGCAAGTGCGGATGCTTCGATAATCCCCGCGAAGATAGCAATGATCGTCAGCGGGGCGACAGGTTGTGCTTCGGGCATGATGGCTGTCTCCTGCGGTTTTGCTCATCATTACCGTGCTGCGGCGCTTAACTGAAGGCTGCAGTGTTTCCCGCCTGAGCACTTTCTGATGAACAACCTCGTACCTGAATTTTTCGCCTCATTGAAGTGGCATATTCCGCGCGTGGAAGTTTGTTTTCAGTGGCTTCAGTCGATTGAATCCGCGATGCGGTTTCTTGTGAGTCTTTAACCTTGCGGTTAGCGCTGTGCGAAGTTTTGTGTAGGAAATTTCTGTAAGTGTTGTAGGGCTCGTCTATTCATGAGTTTCATTGGCAAATCGTCGCGCCACGAAGCGTTCTGTCGGTTATCGTGGCGTGCCATAGCAAAAATAAATGAATGAATGGATATCACATGAATAAAGTCCTTATCGTGGATGACCATCCGGTCATACGCCTAGCCGTACGTATGCTGATGGAGCGGCATGGGTATGACGTCGTTGCGGAAACCGATAACGGCGTGGCCGCCTTGCAACTGACGCGTGAACACCTGCCCGATATCGTCGTGCTCGACATCGGTATTCCAAAACTGGATGGCCTTGAAGTCATCGCCCGCATGGCCGCCTTCAGCCCAGGCAGCAAAGTGCTGGTGCTCACCTCGCAGGTGCCTGGAAACTTCTCGATGCGTTGCATGCAAGCGGGGGCGGCGGGTTATGTGTGCAAACAACAGGAGCTGACCGAATTGCTTAGCGCCATAAAGGCCGTGCTGTCAGGCTACAGCTATTTCCCTAATCAGGCCTTGCATGCCTCACGGGGTAGGGGAGGTGGTAGCGAGACGGACATGGTCAACCGCCTCTCGGCCCGGGAAATGACGGTCTTGCAACAGCTGTCGCGCGGTCGGTCCAACAAGGAAATTGCCGACAGCATGTTCCTCAGCAACAAGACCGTCAGCACGTACAAGTCACGCTTGTTGCTCAAGCTCAACGCCCGGTCGCTGGTAGACCTGATCGAGCTTGCGCAGCGTCACGGTTTGAACTGAGCGCCGCAATGCAAAGCCTCCCAGGGCAGGCTTTGCATTGCGCTACAGATCGTAGTCGAAATCGGCCAGTTGCTTCTGCAGGCGTCGCTCTTCCAGCAGGTTGTCGATGGTGCGGCGTTTGCTCAGGTTGGTCTTTGCAGTCTCTACCTGGGGCTCCGCTTCATCATCTGCGGCAACAAAATCATCTTCGATTGACAGGTCGTCTTTATCGGCACTCATGAGTCGCTCCAAGCCAAAGGGCCATTGGCCGTCCTTATAACCAGAAAGCTGACGCTGGTAAAAAAGATTTTTTCAATCGTACCGGGTGGTTTTTCGCTATCGGCTCAATCGTCAGACGTCTTCTGCTTGTATTCGCACAGGTCCTCGATTCGGCAACTCCCGCAGCGGGGCTTGCGTGCCTGGCATACGTAGCGCCCATGCAGGATGAGCCAATGATGGGCATCGAGCAGGTATTCCTTGGGCACGAACTTGACCAGCTTCTTCTCGACCTCCAGCACGGTTTTGCCCGGTGCGATACCGGTGCGGTTACTGACCCTGAAAATATGGGTGTCCACTGCCATGGTCGGCTGCCGGAACGCCGTGTTGAGTACCACATTGGCCGTCTTGCGGCCCACCCCTGGCAGCGCTTCGAGTGCTTCTCGGGTTTGTGGCACTTGGCTGTCATGGCGCTCTATCAGCAGCCTGCAAGCCTCGATCACGTTCTTGGCTTTGCTGTTGTAGAGGCCAATGGTCTTGATGTAATTGCTCAGCCCTTCGACGCCCAGGGCGTAGATCGCCTCTGGGGTATTGGCGACCGGGAACAGGCGCGCGGTGGCCTTGTTGACGCCTACGTCAGTGGATTGCGCTGACAGCGTGACGGCAACAAGCAGTTCAAACGGTGTGGTATAGGCCAGTTCCGTCTTGGGGTCAGGATTGTCTTCGTGAAGCCTGCGAAAGATCTCCAGGCGTTTTGCGGCATTCATGGAATCAGGGCTTTCCTTGACGACGTGGGTGGGCAGAGCCCGGACGCAGGTGATTGTACAAGGCCAACAGCACGCCGAGCAGTAGCAGGGCGCCAGGGGCGACACTGGCAAGGTGCACGCCCAAGCCTTCGGTCAGCCCTTGACGGCAGGCGCCGAGCAGCAGGCAGGCGGCCAGCAGGCCCGCCAGGTGCACCAGCAGTGCGTGCCAACGGCCTTCATGCGGTAGCAGGCGGTCTGCTGCCAGGCACTGCAGGCACAGTAGGGCCGGATACGGGCCCAGTAACAGCGCCGTTGGCAGCAGCCAGGCACGCAGTGCCAACTGCAGGCAGCAGGCCAGGGCAGCCAAAAGCAGCAGGCTTGCCAGCACGTATGCCGCACCGTTCAGGCGGCTGCGCAACGGCATCAGCCCTACTTGATGCAGGCCGAGCATCATGACCGCGCACACGCCTATGGCAGCGGCCAAGGGCAGCGTTTGCGTGGCACCGAGCAGGGGGGCAAGGCTGGCGGCCAGCAAGTAGCCCCTATTCATGGTCGAGCTCCCCGAGCAATACGTGACGGTGCTCATCGAAATAGCGTAGGGCATCTTGTATTGCCTCGATAACCGCGCGTGAGGTTACTGTCGCGCCCGCCAGTTGGTCGAAATCGCCCTGGTCCCGCTTCAATGCCCAGCGATCACTCAGGCGGTGTTCGGCAAACTGCGCCAGCCAGTTCGCTTGCGGGTCGGCAAGGCGTCCGCCCAGCCCAGGGCTTTCCTGCTGCTCGACCACCTGGCTACCGATCAGGCGCCCGTCCGGTGCGATGGCGATGCTTAACACGATTGGCCCGGCATAGCCTTGGGCATGGGTAACCAGGACGATGGCGCTAGGCTTGCCCACCAGCGTTGCGCGGTAGGCTGCCATGATGCGGCTGTGTGCAAGTGGCGAGCCGGGCCTGGGCAGCGGAGCATCCAGCGGCTGGTTGTCGTAACTGCCCTCGGGCAATACCGCGAGTCTCTGGCGACTTTGCAGCTGTTTTTCGGCTTCGCGGATGGACGGGGTTGTCCACGTGCGCCAGACCAGCGTCGTCGACAACGCCAGTGCAGCTGTCACCAGCAGCAGCCCTGCTGAACGCACCCGGCGGTTCACCGGTCAGCCCGCTGGCGGCGCAGGGCCAGCCGTTCGAGGCTGGGGACCGTGAGGTTCATCAGCAGGATGGCGAACGCCGTGCCGTCGGGGTAACTGCCCCAGGTGCGGATCAGGTAGATCAGCAGGCCCGCACCAAAGCCGAATACCAGCTTGGCCCCTTCGCTTCTGGGGCCGGAGACAGGCTCGGTGGCAATGAAAAAGGCGGCCAGCATGGTCGAGCCAGAAAACAGGTGCAGCAAGGGGGAGCCATTGGAGTCCGAGCCTGACCCGTTCCAGGCCAGCAGGCTGAACAGCGACAACCCCACCAGCAAACCCACTGGCGCGTGCCAACTGAACACCTTGCGCTGCAACAGAAACAAGCCACCGAGCAAAAAGGCCAGATTGACCCATTCACCACCGCGCCCGCCGATGCTGCCAAAGCCCGGGTGGCTGGCGAACAGCTCGTCGAGGGTCAGGCTGCGGTTATGGCGCAGGCCATCGAGGATTGTCGGTTGTGCCCAGGCATCGATGTGCTCACCGCCACCCAATACCTGTTGCAGGCTCTCGAACAGGCCTGATGGCTGTCCTGGCCACTGGTTCATCTGCAAGGGAAAGCTCAGCAACACAAAGGCAAAACCAACCATGGCCGGGTTGAACAGGTTGCGTCCGACACCGCCAAAAGCCTGTTTACCCACCCCGATAGCCGCTACAGCGGCGACCACGGGCAGCCACCCTGGGGCCTGGGTAGGCAGTGCGGCCGCCAGCAGCACGGCGGTCACCAGTGCGCTGCCGTCGTTCAGTGCGACGCTGACAGGCTGGCCACGCAGCTTCACTAACAGCGCCTCGCAGAGCAGCGCTGCACTGGCGCACAGCAGCAGATTGCAGAGCAGCCCCCAGCCCTGCAACCACAATAGCGTCAGTAAACCAGGTGCACAGGCCAGTAGCACCAGGCCCATGCTCGTACGCAGGCGTGGGTCAGGCTTCGCCATGATCGCGCTCGTACTCTCGGGGCTGGGGGTGTTGAATCCGCTTCATTGTGCGAAGAGTCCGTTGAAACCGGAAAATGCCATGGCCATTACCCCGGCGCCAAGCAGTTCTATGGGCAGGCCGCGCAGGGCGCCGGGTATGTCGGCCTGTGCGCTGCGCTGGCGCAGGTCCGCGAACAGGGCCAGTGCAAGCCACAAGCCGCCCCCTGCCAGCAAGCCCTTGGTCAGTGTCGAAAGCCAGGTGGTGTCGTTGCCTGCCTCTTCCAGAGCCAGCCCCAGCACGGTGGCGTTACACAGCAGCAGCCCGGTCAGGTCGGCCACAGGCCAGCCAGGGCGTAGCCTTGTCAGTGCCCACGGCACTGCGAATGCCAGCAACGCCAGCCAGGGCAGCAACAGGAACAGGCTGAGGTCGTGGATCTGCCAAGGGTCGAGCACCAGCCACCTCAGCAGGTGAGCGCCGATCAGCCCCAGCGCAATGGACAGGGCGCATGCCAGGCCGAGCACATGCAAGCGCAGCTGAGAAGTCGGCTGCTGCTGCAGGCACAGATGATTGACCAGCGTAGCGCTGATCAGAACCAGAACGTAGTCACTCATGAACTGACGATAGCCGGGAATCGTGGCGATTGTCCGGCATTGAGCGGGAGAGGGAACTGCCCCGGCACTGAGGCCGGGGCAGGGGGGCTTACTTGATGCGCTGGCCTGGCTTGGCGCCGCTGTCCGGGCTGAGCAGGTAGATTTCTTCACCGCCAGGGCCGGCGGCCATGACCATGCCTTCAGAGACGCCAAAGCGCATTTTCCGAGGCTTGAGGTTGGCTACCATCATGGTCAGGCGGCCTTCCAGCTTGGACGGGTCGGGGTAGGCCGACTTGATGCCGGAGAACACGTTGCGCTGCTCGTCACCGATGTCCAGCGTCAGTTGCAACAGCTTGTCGGCACCGGGTACGGCCTGGGCCTTGACGATCAGCGCCACGCGCAGGTCGACGGCGGCAAAGGTATCGAATTCGATTTCCGCCGACAGCGGGTCCTTGGTCAGCTCGCCATTGCCTGCCGGGGCCTGGGCCTGGGCTCCAGCCGCCAGCAGGTCTTCCTTGCTGGCAGCGACCATGGCGTCGACCTTGGCCGGTTCGATGCGGCTCATCAGTGCCTTGAAGGCGTTCAGGCGGTGGTTTTCCAGGCGCGACTGGTGGTCGTTCCAGGTCAGTGGCGCGACATTGAGGAAAGCCTCGGCATCGGCGGCCAGCACCGGCAGTACCGGCTTGAGGAAGATCACCAACTGGCGGAACAGGTTGACGCCCTGGGCGCAGATGGCCTGAACCTCATCCTGTTTACCTTCCTGCTTGGCCAGCGACCAAGGTGCCTTGTCGGCGATCCAGGCGTTGGCGCGGTCGGCCAGGGCCATGATTTCGCGCATCGCGCGGGCGAAGTCACGGCTCTCGTAGGCTTCGGCGATGGAAGGCGCGGCGGCCAGGAAGGCTTCGGTCAACTCGGGCGCAGCATCACCGGCTACCAGTACGCCTTCGTTACCTTTGTGAATGAAACCGGCGCAACGGCTGGCGATATTGACCACCTTGCCGACCAGGTCGGAGTTGACCTTCTGCACGAAGTCTTCCAGGTTCAGGTCCAGGTCATCGACGCCACGGCCCAGTTTGGCCGCGTAGTAGTAACGCAGGTATTCCGGCTGCAGGTGATCCAGGTAGGTGCGGGCCTTGATGAAGGTGCCGCGCGACTTGGACATCTTGGCGCCGTTGACGGTCAGGTAGCCGTGCACGTTGACCGCAGTCGGTTTGCGGAAGCCCGCGCCTTCAAGCATGGCTGGCCAGAACAGGGCGTGGAAGTTAACGATGTCCTTGCCGATGAAGTGGTACAGCTCGGCCTTGGAGTCTTCTTTCCAGAAGGCATCGAAGTCCAGCTCCGGGCGGCGCGCGCAAAGGTTCTTGAAGCTGGCCATGTAGCCGATTGGCGCATCCAGCCAGACGTAGAAATATTTGCCTGGCTCGCCCGGGATTTCAAAGCCGAAATACGGCGCGTCGCGGGAGATGTCCCACTCCTGCAGGCCCGAGTCCAGCCATTCGGCCAGCTTGTTGGCAACGGCTTCATGCAAGGTGCCGCTGCGGGTCCACTGCTGCAGCATGGTCTGGAAATCGGGCAGCTTGAAGAAGAAGTGCTGGGAATCACGCAGCACCGGAGTGGCGCCGGAGATGGCCGACTTGGGGTTCTTCAGCTCGGTCGGGGCGTAGGTCGCGCCGCACTTTTCGCAGTTGTCGCCGTACTGGTCTTCGGCCGCGCACTTGGGGCAGGTGCCCTTGATGAAACGGTCGGCCAGGAACATGCCCTTTTCAGGGTCGTAGTACTGGGTCACCGAACGGGTGGCAATGTGCCCGGCTTCACGCAGGCGCGTGTAGATCATGCCGGACAGCTCACGGTTCTCTTCGCTGTGGGTCGAGTGGAAATTGTCGAAATCCACCAGGAAGTCGGCGAAGTCGCCGCTGTGCTCGGCCTGGACGTTGGCGATCAACTGCTCAGGGGTGATGCCTTCCTTTTCGGCGCGCAGCATGATGGCCGAGCCGTGGGCGTCGTCGGCGCAGACGTAGATGCACTGGTTGCCGCGTAGTTTCTGGAAACGGACCCACATGTCTGTCTGGATGTACTCGAGCATATGGCCAAGGTGGATCGATCCATTGGCATAGGGCAAGGCGCTGGTGACGAGAATCTGACGTGGCTCGGACATGGTGGCTCGGCTACTTATCTGGCTACGGGGTAAAAATGAGGGTGATCGGCCACTATAAAGGGCTGGCGAAGATATTTCACCCCACAGACGCACCTGCTGACGATTGACGGGTTAGGATAGGCGCCTGTTTTACATTCAGTTTGCCAATGGGAGTCTCCATGAGTGCCGTCACCCGTGCCGCCATCGAAGGCGTGCTTCGCCAGTACACCGACCCCTACCTGAACCAGGATCCAGTCAGCGCAGGTTGTGTGCGCGCCGTCGATATCCAGGGCGGGCAGGTCAATGTGCAGTTGCAACTGGGGTATGCCGCAGGGTTGTTCAAGAACGGCTGGGCCCAGGTACTGCAGACAGCGATCGGCAACCTGGAAGGCGTCAGCAGCGCCCAGGTGTCGATCGACTGCGTGGTCGCCGCGCACAAGGCTCAGGCGCAGGTGCCGGCCATGGCCAACGTCAAGAACATCATCGCCGTGGCCTCGGGCAAGGGTGGCGTCGGCAAGTCGACCACTGCCGCCAACCTGGCCTTGGCCCTGGCCCGTGAAGGCGCCCGGGTCGGTATTCTCGACGCGGATATCTATGGCCCTAGCCAGGGCGTGATGTTCGGTATCGCTGAAGGCACTCGGCCACAGATTCGCGAGCAGAAGTGGTTCGTGCCGATCAAGGCGCATGGTGTGGAAGTCATGTCCATGGCGTTTCTCACCGACGACAACACGCCGATGGTGTGGCGTGGCCCGATGGTGTCCGGCGCGTTGCTGCAACTGGTGACCCAGACCGCCTGGGATGACCTCGACTACCTGGTGATCGACATGCCGCCAGGCACGGGTGACATCCAGTTGACCCTGGCGCAGAAGGTACCGGTGGCCGGCTCGGTGATCGTCACCACGCCGCAGGACCTGGCCCTGCTGGACGCCAAGAAGGGCGTGGAGATGTTCCGCAAGGTCAATATCCCGGTGCTGGGTGTGGTGGAGAACATGGCCGTGCACATCTGTTCGAACTGCGGCCATGCCGAGCACCTGTTCGGCGAAGGCGGCGGTGAGAAACTGGCGGCCCAGTATGGCGTCGACCTGCTGGCGTCGCTGCCGTTGTCGATGCTGATCCGCGAACAGGCCGACAGTGGCAAGCCAACGGCGATTGCCGAGCCCGAAAGCCAGATCGCCATGGTCTATCAGGAATTGGCCCGTCAGGTGGGCGCGCGCATCGTGCTGCAGGAAGCAGCGGCACCGGCGATGCCGAACATTACCATCAGCGAAGACTGACCAGAGACCGCGTCGCCTGCTTTGCGGGTAAGCCCGCTCCTACAGGTACACCACAGGCCTGTAGGCGCGGTTTTACCCGCGAAGAAGGCAGCGCCGGTTCAGCCAGGCATAAAAAAACCCGCCAGAAGGCGGGTTTTTTGAAAGCTAGAAAGCTTAGATCGACTTAGGCGATCTGAACTTCTTCAGCCTGCATGCCTTTCTGGCCGCGGGTAGCGACGAAAGTAACAGCTTGGCCTTCTTTCAGGGTCTTGAAGCCGTCAGCTTGGATGGCTTTGAAGTGCACGAACAGGTCGTCACCCGACTGAGGGGTGATGAAGCCGTAGCCTTTCTCGTCGTTGAACCACTTAACGGTACCGTTTTGACGGTTGGACATGTTTCTGTCTCCTTGGACAAAGTTGATAACGGTCAGGAAAATCCCTGCCCGGGACTGAGTGCAAAGAGAGCAGAAAATTCAGAGATGGGCCGATCAGGATCGTGCATCAAACTAGAGATTCTCGGTGTCACGTGCAGCACAGTGGCGCCACCTTAACCCACTTTCCGCAACCTGCCAATGGCCAGAGGCCGCTTTACTGAAAATCAGATCGGCGGCGGCTGTAAGCCCCGCCTGGCGGGGATTGTGGCCAGAATGCAGGATGGAACTTTGAAGAGGGCGCCGGGACCGGTAAGATGCGCCTCACGATTTTCACCTCGCAACTCTTCAGGACACCCCGCCATGAGCATCAAATCGGACAAGTGGATTCGCCGCATGGCGCAGGAACACGGCATGATCGAACCCTTCGTCGAGCGCCAGGTGCGCGGCGAACACGACAGCCGTGTCATCTCCTTCGGCGTCTCCAGCTACGGCTACGACGTGCGCTGCGCCGACGAATTCAAGGTGTTCACCAACATCAATTCGGCCACCGTCGACCCGAAAAACTTCGACGCCGGCAGCTTTGTCGACGTCAAGAGCGACGTCTGCATCATCCCGCCAAACTCCTTCGCCCTGGCCCGCACTGTGGAGTACTTCCGCATTCCACGCAACGTGCTGACCATCTGCCTGGGCAAAAGCACGTATGCGCGCTGCGGCATCATCGTCAACGTCACCCCGCTTGAGCCAGAGTGGGAAGGCCACGTGACCCTGGAATTCTCCAACACCACCACCTTGCCGGCAAAAATCTATGCCAACGAGGGTGTGGCGCAGATGCTCTTCCTGGAATCCGATGAAGAATGCGAAGTGTCCTACAAGGACCGTGGCGGCAAGTACCAGGGCCAGCGTGGCGTCACCCTGCCACGCACCTGAGCCGACGAGCGCGGGGAATTCCCCGCGTGTTTGCGACTCCAACGAGTAACTTGCCGATGTGCATGATGCGCATCGGCTCTCGTCAGGAGCCGCCAATGAAACTCCATCCCGCAATCAGTGCCAAGCTGGCTGGTTTGCAGCCCAATCATGTCGGGTTGTTGCCATGGTCACTGCTGGCGCATCCGCTGCCGATGCAGGCGGGGGGCGTGCCTCATCAGCCTGATCCCGATACCCCACAACCACCGGAGCCGGGTGAAACGCAGCCCATGGAGCCAGGTGAACCCACCTTGCCCGATGAGCCGCCTCCCGCACCGGTCGCCTGAGCACGTGTGGCTATAGCGCCCAGACCCGCTCTGCGCCTGCCAGAAACACGCGGGTAGTCGCATCGCCGCGCACGCGCCAGCCACCGGTGAATTCGCCGAAGGCTGGCAGCAGGCTGACCCTGTCATCCATCAGAAAGCAAGGCAGGCGAAGACGCTGTCTGGCCCGCCCCTGCAAGACGAACACAGGGTGGACATGGCCCGCCAGCACCGGGTGCTGGGGATGGGCGACGGGCTCGTGCTGCAAGGCGAAGGGCGCCAGCACCCATGGCTCTTCCACCACCTCAATCCCCAGTGCAACCGGTGGGTCGCCAGCGTGGCGATCATGATTGCCACGCACCAGCACGATGCGTAGCCCCGCATGCCGTTGCCGCCACGCCTGCAGCCTGGCCAGCGTCGCCGGTGCGCGTGCCGTGCGGGCGTGCAGGAAATCGCCAAGCACGACCAGCAGTCGGCAATCATGGTTGGCCAGCAGGGTGTCAAGGCGCGCCAAGGTTGCCTCGGTGGTACCGCGTGGCACGGGCTGATGAAGGGCGCGATAGCTGGCGGCTTTGCCGATATGCACATCGGCCACCAGCAGGGCGCGACGGGCAGGCCAGTACACGGCTTTGTCCGGCAGTAGCCAGAGCGTTTGGTCGCAGTGCTGGATGGCCAGGTGATCATTCATCGCGGCCACTCGCCGCCTTTTCCAGGTCCGCGACCATCCGGGCTATGCGCTCTGCCAGTTTTTCCGTGCTCAAGGTTTCGCGCATGCCTTCCACCAGCAAGGCAAAGGCCAACGGGCCAGGGCGAGGCAACGCATGCAGGTCCAGCCGCAGTTGGCCAAGCTTGAGCAACTGGCGATGCAGCCGCTCGATCTCGAGTTCTTCACGCAATACCTCGTCCCGAGCCTGGCCCAGCAGCAGGTTGTCGGCATCGTGCTTGCGGAAAACCTCGTAAAACAGCCCACTGGACGCCTGGATCTGCCGGGTGCTCTTTTGCGCGGCCGGGTAGCCGCCAAATACCAGCCCGGCAATCTGGGCGATCTCGCGAAAGCGCCGTAGTGCCATCTCGCCCGCGTTGAGGCTGGCCAGTACATCCTCCAGCAGGTGCTCGGGCAAGAGTGCGGTCGGCAAGTGCGTTGCCCAATCCACGGCACTTGGGCTGAGCAGCTCAAAGCCATAGTCATTGACAGCGATGGACACTGAGAGCGGCTGTACCCGGCTGATTCGCCAGGCAATCAGGTTGGCCAGGCCCAGGTTGGCCATGCGCCCGGCGAACGGGTAGAGAAAAAGGTGCGAGCCCTGACGTGATTTCAGGGTTTCTGCCAGCAGTGTGCGGGTGGTCGGTAGCGCCGACCAGCTGGCCTGCAACGCCAGTAGGGGGCGCACGGCGCGCATTTCCGGGCTGTCGTAACGCTGATGGGCTGCGGCATCTAACTGTGCGACCAGGGCATCGGCCAGCTCGCTGGACAGGGGCATGCGCCCGCCGTTCCAGCGGGCCACGGCGGCTTTGCGCGAGGTGCTGCGGCGTACATAGGCGGTCATGTTTTCGACACGCACCAACTCCAATACCCGGCCTGCGAAGATCAGGCTGTCGCCAGGGCGAAGGCGGGCGATGAAGGCCTCCTCGACACTGCCCAGCGGCTTGCCGCCACCGCCTTTGCTCCAGTACTTGAGCTGCAGGCTGGCATCGCTGACGATGGTGCCGATGCCCATGCGGTGCCGCCGCGCCAGGCGCTCGCTGGCCACCCGCCAGACCCCGTCGGCATGGGGCTCGACACGCTGGTAATCAGGGTAGGCGCTGAGCGAGTTGCCGCCGTGGCAGACAAAGTCCAGCGCCCACTGCCACTGGCTGTCGCGCAACGCGCGAAAGGCCCAGGTGCTGCGTACTTCGGCTAGCAACTGCTCGGGTCGAAAGCCGCTGCCCAGGGCCATGCTGACCAGGTGCTGCACCAGCACATCCATGCACAGCTGAGGCGAGCGCCTGGCCTCGATCTGCCCGGCGAGCAGCGCGTGCCGGGCCGCTGCTGCCTCTACCAGTTCGAGGCTGTGAGTGGGCACCAGGGTTACCCGCGAGGGGCGGCCTGGTGCGTGCCCGGAACGCCCGGCGCGTTGCATCAGGCGGGCGATACCTTTGGCCGAACCGATCTGCAGTACCCGCTCCACAGGCAGGAAATCCACGCCCAGGTCCAGGCTGGAGGTGCAGATCACCGCTTTGAGCGAACCTTGCTTCAAGTTGCGCTCGACCCAGTCGCGGGTATCGCGAGCCAACGAGGCATGGTGCAGGGCAATCAGGCCGGCCCAGTCAGGGCGTGCATCGAGCAATGCCTGGTACCAGAGTTCGGCCTGGGCGCGGGTGTTGGTGAACACCAGGCTGCTGGCGCTCGTGTCGATCTCCCGGCTGACCTGATCGAGCATCTTCAACCCCATATGGCCTGCCCAGGGGAAACGCTCGATCTCAGTGGGCAGCAAGGTATCGACCTGCAGTCGTTTGTCCTGTCGGCCTTGCACCAGCAACCCGTCGTGGGGCATCAGCACGTCGAGGGCATGTTGCAGGTTGCCAAGGGTGGCCGAAAGCCCCCAGGTCAGCAGCGTCGGGTGCCAGCGGCGCAGGCGTGCCAGGGCCAGTTGCAATTGCACCCCACGCTTGTTGCCCAGCAGTTCATGCCATTCGTCCACCACCACCAGGCGCAGGCCGGCGAAATCATCGCAGGCTTGCGCCCGGGTCAGCAGCAGCGTCAGGCTTTCGGGTGTGGTGATCAACACGCTGGGCAGGCGCCGGGCTTGTCGGGCGCGCTCGGCGCTGCCGGTGTCGCCACTGCGCACCCCCACGCTCCAGTTCAGGCCTAGCGCATCGAGCGGTGCTTGCAAGGCACGCGCGGTATCGGCGGCCAAGGCGCGCATGGGCGTGACCCACAGCACCTGCAAGGGGGCCGGTTGGCGGCCTGGGCTGGCAATGGCGAACGCGCGCAGTGCCGCCAGCCAGACAGCATAGGTTTTGCCGGCGCCGGTACTGGCGTGCAGCAGCCCGGACTCGCCGCGTTCGACGGCCGCCCAGACACGTCGCTGGAAAGCGAATGGTTTCCAGCCGAGCATGGCGAACCAGGCATTGGCAAGGTCGGTGGAGGTGGCCATGGGCGCGGGCTGATCCTTCGAAGGCTGTGCTTCTACTGACCGCCCGCCGGGGAGATTGGTTTTACCGGATCAGTTGCCCAGCAGGTAGCCGCTGCGGCACACCTGCTCGCCCGCCACATGGGCGATGACCATGCCCGCCGTCGCCATGCGGCGCACGCTGCGGGCGTACAACAGCCCGGGCTGGCTGTTACGCACTGCGGTTACCCGGTCGTTTAGCGGGTCGATGACCTCGGCGATCAGCTGGTCGGCTTGCAGGTACTGGCCTGGCCGCGTGTGGTACACCAGCAAACCGCCAAGCGGCGTCGAGACGGGCTCTACGGCGGCCAGCGGTGTAGCCGGGCGGGACAGCGGCGGAAGGGGCGCGCGGCTGCCTTCGATGACGCCGGCATGGGTCAGGAAGTCGAGGATCGCCTGGCAGTCCTTGCCGGCCAGCTCATGGCTCACATCCGCCTGGCCACGCAATTCGACGGTTACCGAGCAGCAGCCCAGCGGAATCGGGAAACGTTTGCCGAAGCGCTGTTGCAGCTGCCACCAGACCAGGCTGAAGCATTCATCGAACGATTGCCCGCCCGAGTCGGTGGCCAACAGGCTCGCCTGGGCCCCCAGGTAACGGGCCAGCGGCTCGATCTGCGGCCAGGCTTCCGGCGTAGTGTAGAGGTGTTCGACTGCCTCGAAGTCGCAGTGCAGGTCCAGCACCAGGTCGGCGTCGCACGCCAGGCGCTGCAGGATCAGGCGCTGGTCCTGAAGTGGGGTGCGGGTGGGGTGTGCATCCAGCCCGCGACGCAGGTACTCGCGGATCAGCGCGATGTTGTGTGCCGGGTCCTGGGTCAAATGCTGTTCAATCTGGTCGCCGATGCTGTCGGAGAGGTCGACGAAATTGCGGTTGAAGTTTTCGCCGCTTTGCAGCTCGAAACGCCCCAGCGGGGCGTCCAACAGCACCTGTTCCAGGCCCACCGGGTTGGCCACCGGCACCAGAATGATTTCCCGCTGCAGACGGCCCTGCTGCTCCAGCTCGGCCAGCCGACGCTTGAGGTGCCAGGCCACCAGCATGCCGGGCAGTTCGTCGGCGTGCAGCGAGGCTTGGATGTACACCTTGCCGTCACCGCGGGGGCCGAAGTGAAAGCTGTGCAGTTGGCGTGAGATGCCCGGTACGGGAGAAAGCAGCTCGTGGGTCGAATGGTGCATGGTGGTCCTAGGTTCGTGGCGAATACGGTCTGCGACACGGGTCGGCACAAAAATAGAAGCATAATTTTTGCATCTGCGCCTGTGCAAATTAGGCACTGTCAGATCAGCAGTGCCTGCAGGGTCGCCAGGTTGTCGGCTTCTTCGACCGGTTTGTCCAGGCGCCAGCGCAGCATGCGTGGAAAGCGCACGGCGATGCCGCTTTTGTGGCGGCTGGACAGGGCAATGCCTTCGAAGCCCAGTTCGAACACCAGGGTCGGTGTCACGCTGCGCACGGGGCCGAACGTTTCCACGGTGGTTTTGCGGATGATCGCGTCAACCTTGCGCATCTCTTCGTCGCTCAGCCCCGAATAGGCCTTGGCGAATGGGACCAATGCTCGTCCGGCCGTGCCGGCGGGCGCGTCCCAGACGGCGAAGGTGTAGTCGCTGTAGAGGCTGGCGCGGCGGCCATGGCCACGTTGGGCGTAGATCAACACGGCATCGACGCTGAAGGGGTCGATCTTCCACTTCCACCAGGTGCCCATGTCTTTGGTGCGCCCCACGCCATACAGGGCCTCGCGCTGCTTGAGCATCAGGCCTTCGACGCCCAGGCTGCGGGACTGCTCGCGCTGTTCGGCCAGCTCGGCCCAGGTTTGCCCTTCGAGCAAGGGCGACAGCAGCACGGGCGCTAGCGGGTAATCTGCCACCAGCCGTTGCAACTGCTGACGACGTAAGTGCTGCGCCTGGTTGCGCCAATCCTCGCCCTGCCATTCCAGCAGGTCATAAGCCTGCAGCACCACGGGCGCGTCGGCCAGCAGCTTCTTGCCCAGGGTCTTGCGGCCCAGGCGTTGCTGCAACAGGGCGAAGGGTTGCACGGCCAGGGCATCGTCCGTGGCCCTCGGTTTCCACACTAGGATCTCGCCATCGAGCACGACGCCGTCAGGCAGCGTCTGCGCCAGGCTATGCAGTTCGGGGAAGCGATCAGTGACCAATTCTTCGCCGCGCGACCAGACCCACAATTGGCCGTCGCGCTTGACCACCTGCGCGCGGATACCGTCCCACTTCCATTCGATCTGCCAGTCTCTCGGCGGGCCGAGCAGCGCGTCAAACTGCTCGACGGGCGCCTGCAGCGGGTGAGCCAGAAAAAAAGGATAGGGCTGACCGCCACGCTGGCGGTGTTCATCCGCCGACTCGGCAGCGATCAACTGCTGGTAGCCGGCGGCGGTAGGGCGGTGGCTGATGTCGGTGTAGCCAACCAGGCGCTGGGCCACGCGCTTGGCATCGAGGCCGGCCAGTTGCGCCAGGGCGCGGGTGACCAATAGCTTGGAAACACCGACGCGAAAGCTGCCGGTGATCAGCTTCAGGCACAGCATCAGGCTTGGCCGGTCGAGCTGCGCCCAGAGCGGCGGCAGGCGCTGGCGGATCACTTCGGGCGGCAGGCCGCGAAGGGGCAGCAGGTATGTCTCGACCCAATGGGCCAAACCCTCGTCGCTGCCGTGGCTGTTCTCGGGCAGCAGTAACGAGATCGTTTCGGCCAGGTCGCCCACGGCTTGATAGCTCTCTTCGAACAGCCATTCAGGCAGCTCTGCCAACTCAGTCGCCAGTTCGCGCAGCACTCGGGTTGGCACCAGTTGCCGAGGGCGGCCGCCGGCCAGGAAGTACACGGCCCAGGCCGCATCCTCGGCAGGCGCCTGGGCAAAGTAGTCGCGCAAGGCTTCGAGCTTGGCGTTGCTGGAGGTGGTCGCGTCCAGGCGCAGGTACAGCGCGGCGAAGGCTTTCATGCCTCGGGCTCCGAGGGCGCTGGCTCGTCTTCGTCGCCGTATTCGGTGGCGAAGGCGCGAGCATCCAGGCCCTGTTCGTTCAAGTAGCGCACCAGCACGTTGACCGAGCCATGGGTGACCATCACGCGCTCCGCGCCAGTCTGGCCAATGGCCCACAGCAGGCCCGGCCAGTCGGCGTGGTCCGACAGTACGAAGCCTCGGTCGACGCCACGCCGCCGGCGTGTGCCGCGCAACAGCATCCAGCCGCTGGCGAAGGCATCGCTGTAGTCGCCGAAGCGCCGCATCCAGCTACTGCCCCCGGCAGAAGGTGGGGCCAGGACCAAGGCGTGGCGCAGCAACGGGTCGTTGCGCGGGATGTCGCCGGCATAGCGGGTTTCCGGCAGGTGCACGCCAGCCTCACGGTACACCCGGTTCAACGGCTCGACCGCGCCGTGTACCAAAATCGGCCCGATACTCGCGTCCAGCCCGTGGAGAATGCGCTGCGCTTTGCCGAAGGCGTAGCAGAACAGCACGCAGGCTTTGCCCTGCGCGCAATTGGCGCGCCACCAGGCGTTGATACCGGCGAATACCTCAGGCTGGCGGGGCCAGCGGTAAATAGGCAGGCCGAAGGTCGACTCGGTGATGAAGGTGTGGCAAGGCACTGGCTCGAAGGGGGCGCAGGTGCCATCGGGTTCGACTTTGTAGTCGCCCGAAGCGACCCAGACCTGGCCCTGGTATTCCAGGCGAACTTGCGCCGAGCCCAGTACATGGCCGGCGGGGTGCAGGCTCAGGGTGACACCGTGGTGAAGGATGCGCTCGCCGTAGGCCAAGGTTTGCAGGTTGATGTCCGGGCCCAGTCGGCTGCGCAGGATGCCTGCGCCGGGCGCGGCGGTCAGGTAGTGGTTATTGCCGGTGCGGGCGTGGTCGCCGTGGCCGTGGGTGATGATGGCACGGTCCACCGGCCGCCAAGGGTCGATGTAGAAATCACCGGGCGGGCAGTACAGGCCTTCGGGGCGGGCGATAACGAGGTCCATGGCACGGGCGCTGGTGGTGGGTTACCCGTTAGGAGCGCGGCGGGCGATGGGAAGTTCGAGTGGGTTTGTCGTGAGTGTTGTAGCGCCTGGGAGATCGAGCGCCGCGCGCGCGGCGCTCGATCTCCCAGGCCATCCCCTCCCGATTACCGCCCCGGCACCAACGTCAGCCGTTGATTGCCATAGCCCCGCCCAAAGTTCTGCGGTTGCATCGGTAGGCTCATGAAACGCCCTTTGAACCAGGCATCCAGCCCGTCGCTGTAGTGCGGGCTTGCCGAGTTGCCGGACTGGCCGCTGCTGGTCAGTACCTGCAACGGTTCGGCCTGGCCAAAGTCGACGATCATACGTGCCGACGCTGGCAGGCGGGTGTTGAAGTCACTGCCCCAGGCGTAGGGGGTGAGGGCCAGGGTACTGAAGTCGCCGCCGGCAGCCAGCGGTGAACGGCTGAGGGCATCACCCAGGCCATGGTAGGCCGGTGCCGGCCAGCGGTACTGGTGCAGTTTGCCCCACTGCCAGGCGCGGCGGTCGGCGCCGAGTTGCGCAGTGCCGGCATCCACTGCAGCAGCCAGGCTGCGGGCGAGAATCAGCGGCTTGTCTTCTTTCTGCGGGGTGCTGCGGTCATCCCAGAACGGGCTGTCCTCGCGGCCCAGCAGGTGGTCGGCCTGGGCCGAGTAGGACAACCGCGCATTGCTGACGAACGCCTGCCAGGCAGGGCCGGATTCTGGCCCGAGGTCATCGAGGAAGGTTTCGCGGGCGAAGGCCTGGAGGAACAACGCGTACAGCGCGGCATCTGCCGACACCGGGCTCAGGCGGCCATCGAATGCCTTGAGCCGGGCCAAGGCGTCGCGGGCCTTGTCACGCTGTGCGGCTGGCAGGGCATCGATGGCTTGTTTGAGCGGTTGAGCCATGCCCGGTGCGTCGAACATCTGCTTGAGCTTGTCGGCCAGCAGGGTGACTTGATCGTTCTGCAGGGCCATGAGGCTGCGGCTGTCGTGACGGCCGTTGCCTGCCAACTGAGCCAGGCGCTCGGCGCGCTCGGGGTAGTACCAGGTGTTGGACAACTGCATGCCGTAGCCGCGCGGCAGGCTGCGCTGGTTGGCGTGGCCGATCCAGCCGGCGGGTGGGTCCTGATCGTAAGGGTGCAGCATCGGGTCAGCGTAGCCGTCCCAATCGTAACGCCCGTCCCAGCCGGGCGAGGGCAGCAGGCCCTGGCCTTCGCGGCGGTTAGGGTAGCGCCCGCTAACTTGCCAGCCGATGTGTTCGGGCTCGGCGAAGACGAAGTTGAGCGCCGCGGCGGCGACTTCGCGGGTGCTGTCGAAGGCGCGCTCGACCGTTTTGGCGCGGGTCAGGTCGAACAGCGCATCGAGGCTACGGTCGCCCTTGAGCTGTGGCAGGTTCAGGGCCAGGCCCAGGCTGGCGCTTGTCGGTTGGGCGAGCAAGGTGCCGTGGCGCGTGTCATACATCACCTCGCGCAGCGGGCGTTGGCCACGCACGAAGAAGGTTTCGCTGCGTGCCCGTGCTGGCAGCCACTTGCCGTCGGCCAGGTAGCTCAACTGGTTGCCTTGGCGGCGCAGTTGCTCCAGGTACAGGTCCTGGTTGTCGGCCATCACGGCGCTGCTGCTCCAGGCGATCTTACCGTTGTAGCCGGCCAGCACGATTGGCAGGCCCGGCAGCGACAGGCCGGCGACCTGATACTTGCCGGTGTGGATCTGCACTGGGCTCAAGGCCCAGGCGGCCTGGCTGTCGCTGGCCAGCAGGCTCTTGCCGCTGCGGCTGCGTTGGGCCGCCAAGGCCAGGTTGGCCGAGCCTGGGTTGCCGAGCAGGTCGAGGTCGGCGAGTTTCTGGCTGGCTGCCGCCAGGGCAGGCAAGCCGGGTAGTTGGCTGGAGAGGTTGAGGCCCTTGAGCTTGTCCACTTCGCTGTCGGCCAATGGTTCGTCCGGTGCGCCGGGCAGCAGCCAAGCCAGCTTGTCGCTGCCGACCTGCTGCGCCAGAGTCAGGGCACTGAGTTCTTCTTGCAGGTTTACCGATTGGCTGAAGGCGTACAGGCTGAAGATCAGCGCCGAGTCTTCTGGCTTCCAGTACTCA
Source organism: Pseudomonas sp. E1MeOHC2 (assembly GCF_058745025.1). NCBI lineage: Bacteria > Pseudomonadati > Pseudomonadota > Gammaproteobacteria > Pseudomonadales > Pseudomonadaceae > Pseudomonas > Pseudomonas sp. E1MeOHC2. The sequence continues at coordinate 1,131,831 of NZ_CP196675.1, read as the reverse complement.
GGGCGATGGCCGCTGCTGGCCAGGCTGGCGGGCAGCTTGTCGCGGTAGCGGAACAGGTAGGCGTTGACGCCGCGGGCGTAGACTTCGAAGAAGCGCTTGAGCCGGGGCGAGGCGTCGGCGTATTGCTGAGCGGCGCTTTGCTTGAGGTTGGCGGCGCGCATCAGGCGGTCGATGTCGAGTGCATCGCTGCCGGCAAGTTCGGCGAGGCGGCCTTGGGCGAGCAGGCGCATGGCGACCATCTGCTCGATGCGATCGCCTGCGTGTACGTAACCCAGGCTGAACAGCGCGTCATGGAAGTTGCCGCTTTCGATCAACGGAGCGCCCATGGCATTGCGCCGTACCGAGACGTTTTGTGCCAGGCCCTTGAGCGGCTGTACGCCGGTGGTCGGTGGCACGCTGTCCTGGTAGCCGCCCATCTGGCAACCGGCGAGTCCGAGCGTGCCCACTAGCGTGGCAGCGGTCGTTAACCGCAGGCGGAAGGGAGGAAAGGCGGGGGCGGCCATGACAAGGGCTCCTGCAAGGCGTGGCGGGGGTTTGGAAGGCGCTAAGGTAGTGAGCACGCAGGCGCGGTGCAAGGTGCTGAGGCGGTTTATTTACGAATGGTACGTTACTGAACGGATCACCCATATGGGTCGCAGACGCGTTCACTCACCAACGCGCAATTCTGAGCGTCACCTTAGGTGAGTTTTTGCTCTTGCTCTTGCATGGTTACGCGGTGTGTCCGGCCATAGTTGTGCGTTGGGCTTCAACTGATGGTGCTGAGATCTGGCAAGGTCCATTTGCGGTGGCGACGCTTAATCACCTTTCCGCTTTTACAGCGGGTCACTTTTTGGCAAACGCCCCAAAAAGTAACCAAAAAGGTCTGCGCTCCATCATACGGCCCCTACGCTGCGCTTCGGGGTCCCCTCGCTCCGGCGTCTTACGGGCCCGCGCGGCCTACGGTTTGCTACGCAAACCTACATCTCGCGCCTTCGGCTGCGCCGAAGGGTGCTGCGCACCTGGCCCTCCAGACGCCTACGCTCGGCCTCCTGAGTCGCTGAAGATCAAAAGCCAGATCAAGATCAAGATCAAGATCAAGAGCTCGGTTCAGCGCTCAGGTAGACCTTTGCTATTAGGTGCTTCGTCAGATCAGGCGCCGTGGCACTTTTTGAACTTTTTCTCGCTGCCGCATGGGCAAGGATCGTTGCGGCCAACGTCCTTCAGGGCGTTGCGAACAGGCTCCTGATGGCCGTGGTTGCAGTGCGGGCCGTGTACATGGCCATGGTCGTGATCGTGGTGGTGATCATGATCGTGGTTGCAGTCAGGGCCATGAACATGGGGTTGCTGAGTCATTGCAAGGTTACTCCGGTATGAAATCACCGGGGATTATCTCACCACTGCGCGACAAGTGCAGGTCCCGATGGATGAGCAACCCGGTGGCCAACTCCCCTTGCAGGGAATAGTGCAGCGGCTGTTCGCTCTTCAGCAGCTTGGCCAGCGGCTTCAAGTGCTGCCACAGGTTGGTCCGCGCAGTGATCTTGAACGTACGCCGGGCATGGCCGCCAACGCTGCGCCATACACTCGTCTCATCCTGCACCAGAAGCAGGTCGTTGAGCCGTATCGAATACGCCAGGCTACGAATGAACAACCGGCTGTCATTCGGGTTGTCGACACGCAGGTGCAGGACGAATTCCTGCTGGAGCAGCCTGGCCTTGACTGTCTCTACCTTGACCAGGTGCACCTCAGGCTCGCGCCAATCGTCGCCGCCCCAGCTGGCGCAACCCGCCAGCAGAGCCAGCAGGATGCCGAGCAGAAGCACGCGGGCCTGGGCGATCATGCTCAACTGGCCACGTAGCTGGCGCAGCATTTCTTGAACTTCTGACCGCTGGCGCACGGGCAAGGGTCGTTGCGCCCGGCTTTCAGCCCGACCGTAGGGTCAATGAAGTACCAACGCCCGTCATGCTGGACGAACGCCGAGCGCTCGCGGTGCTGGTGATCGCCCTCCAGGTCGTGCCAGCGTGCGGTGAAGGTGACGAAGCCGTGCTCCGGCTGGCCGCCAAGCACCTCGGCTTTTTCCACTTCCAGCCCCAGCCAGGTGCTCTGGGCGCTCCAGCTGGCTATGGCGGCACGGTCCAGCCCCGCTTGCTGGGCAGGCAGGGTAGTGCTTACCAAGTAATCGATCAGGCCCAGCACGTAAGCGCTGTAGCGTGAGCGCATCAGCGTCTGTGCATCGGGTGCCGGAGTTCCGGCATGGTAGTGCCCGCAGCAGGCGTCCAGCAGGTTGCCACTGCCGCAGGGGCAAACCGAAACACTCATCATCACCACCAATACTTTCCAAAGTTTTCAGGGTTGGCCCAAAACCGCGCATTCAGCCAGTCCGGCACTTGCTTGTAATCATGTAGATCATAGGTGAACAGGCTCAGTACTTGCCCTTCACGCCGGAATTTTTCGCTGGCCGACAAGGCCAGGGCGAAGAAGTCAGTGTCTTGCCAGCCGCAGGCCGAGAGGTCGGCCAGCACAGCAACCCGGCTGGCATTGAGGTTACGAATGCCACCGAGCAGTTCCAGGCCCGTGCGCTTAGGCAGGTGTTCCAGGCAGTCCACCAGTACCGCCAGGTCAAAGCGTTGACTCGCAAGGTCTGCCGGCAGCGGGCCAGGCGCGGTCGTTGCGATGGCTACCTGCGGGTGTGCCTCGGCAAAGGCGTCCAATGCAGGGAAGCGCGTGCCTACCAGCAGCAGGCGCTGAGGGGTGAAACGCTCGAGCAGGGCTGCCAGGGCCTGCTGGGGTGTGCGCTGGGAAAAACCGTCGGTCATTGCCAATCCTCGTTCAAGTCGTCCAAGACTAGCGGGCCGCGGCGCGTGGGCAAAGCAGCATGTGACCGTGTCGTGGCTTATTGCTGGCAGGGATGGATTGCGCGGTCTTTACTCCCAGAGATCGGCCTTATGCCGATTCCCCCTAGGAGATGCAACGAAAATGAGCATAGTACGCACAGCGATACCCCTGGTACTGCTCACCAGTGTGTTGACTGGTTGTGCAGGTTTGCAAAAAACCGACTGGCCGAAGTGTGCTGCCGTCGGGGGCGTAGGCGGCGCCGCCCTGGGCGCCATCGAGAGTTCCAGCTGGGCTGGCTGGGGCGCGTTGCTGGGCGGCGGCCTGGCGGCGGGCTATTGCTGGGCCCATGGTGATGGCGACGAAGATGGCGATGGCGTGCCGGACAGCCGCGACAAATGCCCCGGCACCCCGCGCGGCGTGCAGGTCGATGCCAATGGCTGCCCTCCGGAGCCGGTTGCGGTAGTCGAAGAGGTGGTGGTGCAGAAGGAAGAAATCATCGTCATTCGTGACGTGCACTTCGAGTTTGACTCCGCGCGCCTGACCGCTACCGATAAAGAGCGCCTGAACACCATCGCCACCCGCCTCAAACAGGAAGCACCCAGTGCTCGTCTGAGCGTCAGTGGCCATACCGACAGCGTGGGGTCCGACAGCTACAACCAGAAACTGTCCGAGCGCCGTGCACATTCGGTGACCGATTACCTGGTCGAGAGTGGTGTACCACGCAGCAGCTTCGTCTCGGTGGTCGGTGCGGGTGAAACCCAGCCAGTGGCAGACAATGCTACGGCCGATGGGCGCGCCATGAACCGTCGCACGGAGATCAAGATCCAGCGGTGACGGCTTGCGCCCGTGCCTTGAGCAGTGGCGCGGGCGCGTCTTCAAACCGCTAAGCCGGTTGTGGCCAATGACACAAGGAGCGTCAGCATGCGTGTTATGTCGAAGACAGCACTGCCGTTGCTGGTGGTGACGAGCCTGCTTGCAGGTTGTGCCACCCACAGCGATGGCAGTGCGCCCCTCAATCAAAGGACCTGGCCCCTCTGCAGCGTGCTGGGCGGCCTGGCAGGTGGCGGCCTGGGCGCCATCGAAAGTTCAGCCTGGGCCGCGGGTGGCGGCGTGCTGGGGGCAATCACCGGCGGCCTGATCTGCTTTGCGCAGGACGGTGATGAAGATGGCGATGGCATTTTCGATCGTCGTGACCGCTGCCCCGACACGCCGGCCAATACCGCCGTCGACCACATGGGTTGCCCGCTCAAACAGAGTCCACCGCCATCACCGGCAGTCGAGCCTGCGCCAGAGGTGATTACTCTGGACGATAACGGGCAGGTGATGTTCGCCTTCGACTCCGCCGAACTCACCACCGCTGCTCAGCAGCGTCTGCAGGGGCTCTTGCCCAAGCTCAACGAGCCGGGGGTGACCCGGGTCAAGGTCATCGGCCACACCGACAGTGTCGGTTCCGACAGCTACAACCAGGCACTGTCCGAGCGCCGCGCCAGCAGTGTTGCCGAGTACCTGATCGGCCAAGGCCTGGCACCGGCCAAGGTCACCAGCCAGGGGCGTGGTGAAAGCGAGCCAGTCTCCGAGAACGACACCGAACAAGGCCGCGCCCATAACCGACGGGTGGAACTGCACCTCAACTGAGCAGTGCTGGCGGATGCCTGGGCAAGGCAGGTACTGTTGGTCGCACGGCCCGCTCGAACGGGCCGCTTCGACATAACAATAAAGGTATAGGGGCGGGGGTATGAAATTCATCCTGGGCCTGGGCAAGGTCCTGACGGTTGTCTTCTGGGGCGTGGCGCTGTTCAATTTGCTGATGCCGCAACCCTTGCCATTGAATTTACTGATCAACGCGGTAGGGATTATCCTGCTGAGCCTGCATGTGCTTGAGGTGCTGTTCTTCAACGCCAGCCTGCGGGGTCGCAGCCACCGTTGGTTCGACCGTCTGCAGATCCTGCTGACGGGTATCTTCCATGTCATGTCCATACCCCGTGCGCAGGAGGCGCCGCGTAATGCGTAATCTGATGTTGCTGGCCGTGTTGGCCGCTCCCCTGGCCCAGGCCGAAACCCTCGAAGTGGCCTCCAACTCCATGCTGCGCCTGCCCGACAAGTCTGCCAGCGTGCACCTGGAGCATCTGCGTGTGGCCGATTCGGCGACGTTGCTGTTGCCCGCCACGCTCACCGAGTTGAAAATCGATCATCTGCAACTGGGGCGTGAGGCGCGTATCGCCATTGCCCCCTCCGACCATCCACTGCGCATCGAGGCGCACAGTGCGAAGCTGGGCGAAGGCAGTGAGATCAGTGCGCCGGGTGCCCCGGGCACCTACCAGCGTGCGGCCCGTTCTGGTCGAAGCCTGGACTTGAAGCTGGATGAGATAGAGGCCGAGCAGCTCGCGATCGATGCGCGAGGCGGGGCCGGTGCGCCGGGTTATGTCGGGCTTGATGGCGCCAACGGCCAGGCCGGAGGCTGTACCTGGGGCCAGGCCAGCCGCGGCGCCAATGGCGATGACGGTGGCAACGGGCACGATGGCGCAGCGGGTGGGCGAATTCGTCTGAGCCTGCCACAGGGCTTCCCGCAGGAGCGCATCGTGGTGCGCCTGGATGGTGGGGCGCCGGGGCAGGCCGGTGCCGCAGGCAAGGCAGGCAAGGGCGGGGCGAGCAAGGGTTGCCTGGTCTATCGCACCGATGCCGGCGCCAGCGGCCGGCCGGGGCAAGCGGGCCAGCCAGGCCTGGCCGGTGCTTCGGGTGAGTTGATCTTGCAGCGTCTTTGACGTGAAGGGGCGGTGCGGCCCTCGGGCCGCGTCGCTTACAGCATCACGCGCGAACTGGCCACCGCCACCACCGCGATCCCCAGCAACAGGTTGATCCCGACCATCCGTCGAATCCGTCCCAGTACCGCAGCCCCTGCCGGCCAGTCCTCGGCTTGCACGGCCGTTTTCAGCTCTGGCAACAGCAACGCCTGAATGCGCATGAACAGGGCGAACATGGCGATGCCGCCACCGATCATCACCTGCACGTACTTCGGCGCCGTCTCCAGGCCGCTGAAGCGCATGTGCAACATGCCGATACCACTTATCGCCAGGATCGCGACAGCCAGCCAGACCCATCCGAAGAAGCGTCGGAAAACTTCCACCCACAACCGCAGGCGAGCAGGCCCGTCGAGGGCTGCAACCGTTGCCGGGCGCAGCACCAGCCAGGCGAAGAACATGCCGCCGACCCAGACCAGCGCGGCCAGGACATGCAGTGTGTAGGGCAGGGCAAAGGCAAGCATCCGGATCTCCATGCGGCATAAAGGGCAATAGCGGGGTATGATAGCCGTCCAATGCGAAACACTGAAAATATATCCAGCCCTTCGGGCGCCTGCAGACCATGATCAGCAACGAACTCAAAGCCACCATCCAGGGCGCCTACTCGCGTTTTCTCGAAGCCAAGAGCCTCAAGCCGCGTTACGGCCAGCGCCTGATGATTGCCGAAGTGGCCAAGGTGCTCGGCGACATCGCCTGCGACGATGAAGGCCGCCGTGCCGGCGAGCCTGCCGTGGTCGCCGTGGAGGCGGGCACCGGTACCGGCAAGACGGTCGCCTATGCGCTGGCCGCGATCCCGGCCGCCAAGGCCGCCGGCAAGCGCTTGGTGATCGCCACCGCCACCGTCGCCTTGCAGGAGCAGATCGTCTTCAAGGACCTGCCCGACCTGATGCGCAACAGTGGGCTGAACTTCAGCTTCGCCCTCGCCAAGGGGCGTGGCCGCTACCTGTGCCTGTCCAAGCTCGACGTACTGCTGCAAGAAGGTCACGCGCAGTCGGCCACTGCTCAGTTGTTCGAGGAAGAAGGCTTCCACATCGAGGTCGACGAGCGCAGCCAGAAGCTGTTCAACAGCATGATCGAAAAGCTGGCCGGCAACCGCTGGGACGGTGACCGTGACAGCTGGTCCGAAGCCCTGGAAGACCAGGACTGGGCACGCCTGACCACCGACCATAGCCAGTGCACCGGCCGCCACTGCCCGAACTTCCAGCAGTGCGTGTTCTACAAGGCTCGCGAAGGCATGGGCAAGGTCGACGTGATCGTCACCAACCATGACATGGTCCTGGCTGACCTGGCCCTGGGCGGCGGCGCGGTGCTGCCCGACCCCCGCGACACCATGTATGTGTTCGACGAAGGCCACCACCTGCCAGACAAGGCCATTGGCCATTTCGCCCATTATTCGCGTCTTCGCTCCACCGCCGACTGGCTGGAGCAGACCGCCAAGAACCTCACCAAGCTGCTGGCCCAACACCCGCTGCCGGGTGACCTGGGCAAGTTCATCGAACAGGTGCCAGAGCTGGCACGGGAGATCCGTACCCAGCAGCAGTTCATGTTCACCCTGTGCGAGCAGGTCGCGGACTTCCGCCCCAGTGAAGACACCGAGGGCCGCGAACGCCCCCGCTATCGCTTCGAAGGGGGCGTGATACCGGAGCAGATCCGCGAGGTGGGCATCGAGCTGAAAAAGGGCTTCGCCCGCCTCAACGATCTGTTCACCCGCCTGGCCGACCTGCTGAAGGAAGGCATGGACGGTGAAGTCAATATCGGCATCGCCAGCCATCAGGCCGAAGAATGGTACCCACTGTTTGGCAGCCTGGTGACCCGCGCCCAGGGTAACTGGGAACTGTGGACGGCCTTCACCGCCGAAGACCCCGAGGACAGCCCGCCCATGGCGCGTTGGCTGACCCTGGCCGAGAGTGGTGCGCTGTTCGACATCGAAGTCAACGCCAGCCCCATACTGGCTGCCGAAATGCTTCGTCGCAGCCTGTGGAGCGTCGCCCACGGCGCGCTGGTGACCTCGGCCACGCTCACCGCCCTGGGCAAGTTCGACCGCTACCGCATGCGTTCGGGGCTGCCGCGCGATGCCGTGACCTGTGTGGTACCCAGCCCGTTCGTGCATGGCGACGCTGGCTTGCTGCGGGTGCCCGACCTGGGCGCCGATCCGCGTGATGCGACGGCGCACACTGCGGCGATCATTCGTGAACTGCCGAACATGCTCGATGATGCCCGTGGCGCGCTGGTGCTGTTCTCGTCACGCAAGCAGATGCAGGATGTGTTCGACGGCCTGGACCGCGACTGGCGCAAGCTGGTGCTGATCCAGGGCAACCTGTCCAAGCAAGAAACCCTCAACAAGCACAAGGCGCGGGTCGATGACGGCCAGCACAGCGTACTGTTCGGCCTGGCCAGCTTTGCCGAGGGGGTCGACCTGCCTGGCGCCTATTGCGAGCACGTGGTCATCGCCAAAATCCCCTTCGCCGTGCCCGACGACCCGGTCGAAGCGGCCCTGGCGGAATGGATCGAGGCCCGAGGGGGCAATCCGTTCATGGAAATTGCCGTGCCCGACGCCTCTCTGCGCCTCATCCAGGCCTGCGGCCGGCTGCTGCGTACCGAGCAGGACCGCGGCGTCATTACCTTGCTTGATCGACGTCTGGTCACCCAGCGCTACGGCAAGGCTATTCTCAATGCGCTGCCGCCCTTCCGGCGGGAGATTTCCTGACAGCCGGAGCACACTGCACCGGCTTGTTGTCCATCACTCAGTCTTGGGCTCATGAGGGCCCTGAAGGAGAGCCCCAGCCTTATGGTCCGCCGTACCCTGCCCGTCGTATTCGCCCTGTTGTTCAGCTCGCCATTGCTGGCCGGGCAGCAGACGCTGTTCAGCTTCGTGCGCCCGGCCTCGGTGGTCAATGTGGTGACCGAGGATGCCGGCATGCCGCAGTACAACGCAGAGCAGACGGCCGGGGGTGAGGTATTGCGGCGCGTGGTGTTCAACCCGGCCGAGCGGCCGACGCTGCGCCTGAGCCCGCAGAGCGGTGTCTGGGACTGGTCTGCCGGGCAGTTTCTGACCTTACGCCTGCAAAGCGCCATGGACTGGGCGCTGACCGTGGACGTTACCGTGGTGGGCAGTGATGGCCGCACGCTGACCAGCCGCATCGACCTGCCCGCAGGGCCTGCCCAGACCGTGATGGTGCCGCTCACCGCCAGCTCACCGTTAAGCCAGGGCATGCGCGCCGGCCCGCCGATGCCGTGGACGTACGCTGGTCAGCGCCTGCTGCTGACCAGCAGCGCGGGCGCGGTTGACCTCAAGCAAGTGGCGTCTGTCAGCCTGAGCATTCCCAACCCCAAGGTGGCGCAGAACCTGCTGATCGAGAAGGTGGGTATTCAGGATGACGATCAGGCCTACAAGGCTGCCTACCATGAACTGATCGACGCGTATGGCCAGTCCACCCGCAGCCAATGGCCAGAAAAAATTGTCAGTGACGAGCAGCTCAAGGCTGCTGATGGCCGTGAGCAGCAGCAACTCAAGGGCTGGTTGGCCGAGCATGGCAAGCAGCAGTTGGACAGCTATGGCGGGCTGTTGGGCGGGCCGGCGTTCGAGGCCAAGGGGTTTTTCCGTACCGAGAAGCAGGGTGGCCGCTGGTACCTGGTAACGCCGGAGGGGCACCCGTTCTACTCGCTGGGTGTCAACGCCGTGGCCGCTGATGGCGGGCGCACTTATGTCGAAGGCCGTGATGGCATGTTCAAGGCGCTGCCAACCGAGAGCGATCCGCTGGCGGCGTTCTATGGCAAGGGTAACAACGACGACGGCAACGCCTCGTCACAAGGGCGTAACTTCAAGCAGGGGCGCTGGTTCGACTTCTATGCCGCCAACATCCAGCGTACCTATGGCAAGCCATGCCCACCCAGTGTCGAGGGGCAGCCTGCGGCCAACTGCCCGCCGCTGGTGCTGGACGCCTCGCGCTGGCAGGCGCACACGCTCGATCGCCTGCAAGCCTGGGGCTTCAACACCCTGGGTAACTGGAGCGATCCGGCCTTGGGCCAGGCCAAGCGCATGCCCTATACCCTGCCACTGTCGATTGTCGGTGACTACGCCAGCATCAGCACAGGCATGGACTGGTGGGGCAGCATGCCCGATCCCTTCGACCCACGGTTCGCCATGGCCACCGAGCGCGCCGTCGCCATTGCTGCCCGGGACCACCGTGATGATCCCTGGTTGATCGGCTACTTCGCTGACAACGAGCTGGCGTGGGCCGCGCCGGGCAATGACCCCAAGGCTCGCTACGGGCTGGCTTATGGCACCTTGCGCCTGACCACCGACGTGCCCGCCAAGCGCGCCTTCCTCAAGCAACTACGGGACAAGTACCGCAATCAGGAGGGGCTGTCCAAGGCCTGGGGGATCGAATTGTCCGCCTGGGAACTGATGGAAGACCCTGGTTTCGAGGCGCCCGTGCCCAACCCCGAGCACCCGGAAATTGAGCGGGATTACCAGCACTTCCAGCAGGTGTTCGCCGAGACCTACTTCAAGACCATCGCCGACTCGTTGAAGTGGCATGCGCCCAATCACCTGCTGCTCGGCGGTCGCTATGCCGTGAGCACGCCAGAGGCGGTCAAGGCCTGCGCCGAGTTCTGCGATGTGCTGAGCTTCAACTTCTATACCCTCAAGCCCGAGGACGGTTACGACTTCGCTCGCCTGGCCGAACTGGACAAGCCGGTGCTGGTTTCCGAGTTCCAGTTTGGCTCCCGCGATCGTGGGCCATTCTGGCCGGGGCCATTGGAAGTCGCACGTGAAGAAGACCGTGGGCCGGCCTATGGCAACTTCCTCAAGGCCGCGTTGGCGCAGCCGATGATTGTCGGTGCGCATTGGTTCCAGTACCTGGACCAACCAGCCAGTGGGCGGTTGCTCGATGGCGAGAATGGGCACCTGGGCCTGGTGGCGATTACCGATGTGCCGTATTCGGGGTTCGTCGAGGCCGTGCGTAAAAGCAACCAGCAGGCCATTGGTCAGTTGCGCGCTCAGTTGGCCAAGCCGCTCCCCTGAGCCATTGGGGCCGTCAACCGGCCCCTTTTATGGCGACCACCGAGCCTAAGCCAGTTTGCAAAACCGCCAACTACTGAAACAATGCACGCCATTTTCAGAAGGTCGTACGGAGAACAGTGGGTGCAGATCCAGGGTCACTATGAGCTGAAGTTCGAGGCGGTGCGCGAAGCCTTCGCCGAGTTGTTCGATGATCCCCAGGAGCGCGGCGCGGCGCTGTGTATTCAGGTGGGCGGCGAGACCGTGATCGACCTGTGGGCGGGCAGCGCCGACAAGGACGGGCAGCAGGCCTGGCACAGCGACACCATCGCCAACCTGTTCTCCTGCACCAAGACCTTCACGGCTGTCACCGCCTTGCAACTGGTGGGCGAGGGCAAGCTTGCCCTGGATGCGCCGGTGGCCCGTTACTGGCCCGAGTTCGCCCAGGCTGGCAAGCAGTCCGTCACCCTGCGCCAGCTGCTCAGCCATCGCGCTGGCCTGCCAGCTATCCGTGAGCTGCTGCCGGCCGAGGCGCTGTATGACTGGCAGGCCATGGTCGATGCCCTGGCCGCCGAAACCCCATGGTGGACGCCGGGCACCGAGCACGGTTACGCCGCCATCACTTATGGCTGGCTGATCGGTGAGCTTATCCGCCGCGCCGATGGCCGTGGCCCAGGTGATTCGATCGTGGCCCGTACGGCCCGTCCGTTGGGGCTGGACTTCCATGTCGGCCTGGCAGATGAAGAATTTTATCGCGTGGCGCATATCGCGCGCGGCAAGGGCAACCCTGGAGATGACGCGGCCAAGCGTTTGCTGCAGGTGACCTTGCGCGAGCCCGAGGCACTGTCGACCCGTGCCTTCACCAACCCGCCAGCGATTCTTACCAGTACCAACAAGCCCGAGTGGCGGCGCATGCAGCAGCCGGCGGCAAATGGCCACGGCAATGCCCGCAGCCTGGCCGGCTTCTATGCTGGGCTGCTCGATGGCAGCCTGCTCGAATCCGAGCTGCTCGACGAACTGACGCGCGAGCACAGCATCGGCCAGGACCGCACTTTGCTGACCCAGACCCGTTTCGGCCTGGGCTGCATGCTCGACCAACCGCAGGTGGCCAATGCCACCTTTGGCCTTGGTGCCCGTGCCTTCGGGCATCCTGGCGCGGGCGGTTCGGTAGGTTTTGCCGATCCGGAGCACGATGTGGCCTTTGGCTTTGTGGTCAATACCCTCGGCCCGTATGTGCTCATGGACCCAAGAGCGCAGAAACTGGTACGCGTTCTTGCCAGTTGCCTTTGATCGGGTAATGCGGGTATTGGCTGACCCCTTTGACTATCCTCACTGTCTACGCTTTAAGTGCGTTGGCAAAATTTCTTTTTATTTCATGGTGTATCGCTGATGTCTTCACATAAAACCTTAGCACTCGCCCTGTGCCTGACCGCCGTCACCGGCTGCGCCAGTCATTCCCCGGACGCCGCGAAGGGCAGTGGCTCCAGCTGGTGGCCTTTTGGTTCGGACCAGGTTGCCGAGCAGGAAGTGAAGGAAGCCGTCACCGAAAAAGTAGCCAAGGCCGATGCCAAGTCGGAAAGCGCCAGTCGCTGGTGGTGGCCGTTCGGGGGTGACGACAAGGCCAAAGGGCCAGTCGTGCCGAAAATCGACCAGAAAGCCACCCAAGCCTGGCTGGACGAGTACGAGCCCAAGCTGCGTGAGGCCATCAAGGACAGCAAGCTGGAGCTTGAGCGCCGTGACAACGTGCTGGCTGTGACCATTCCAGTGGACAGCGCGTACAACCCTGACCGCCCGAACATGCTGTTGCCCATGACTCTGGGGCCGATCACGCGTGTGGCCAAGACCGTCGAGGGCGATACCAAGACCGCCGTGTTGGTGCTGGGCCATGCCGACAGCAGCGGTGCCGCCGCCGCCAACCAGAAACTCAGCCTGGAGCGTGCCGCCTCGGTATCGGCGATCTTCCGCCTCAGCGGCCTGCAGCGTGATCGCCTGACCTTGAAGGGCATGGGTTCGGTGATGCCGCGTGCGGCCAACGACAGTGCCGAAGGCCGTGCATTGAACCGCCGGGTGGAAATGCTGCTGACGCCGCAGAACACCATGATCGCGCTGCTGGCCAAGTACCAGCAGGCCGCGCCGGCACCTGTACCGGCCTCGATGGTCGCCGTTCAGGATGCCAAGGCGCCTGCCGTCAAGGCTGCTAGCAAGCCCGCTGCCAAGGCTGCTGCCAAACCGGCTGCGAAGAAACCTGTCGCCAAGGCCAAGGCACCTGCCAAGACTGCCGCCAAGAAGAAAGCCGCGCCGGTCAAGCCTGCTGCCAAGAAGGCGACGGCTGACAAGAAAGTAGCCGCCAACAGCCCTGCGAAGACCAACTGATCGTCAAGGAAACGCAGCCATGACCCAATCCCTGGCCGATATGCGCCGCGACTATACCCGTGATGGCCTGGCTGAAGCCCAGGCCCCGAGTGAGCCGTTCGCTTTGTTCCACCAGTGGTTCGCCGATGCGGTGAAGACCGAGCAACCACCGGTCGAGGCCAACGCCTTGACCCTTGCCACAGTCGATGGCGAGGGCCGCCCCCATTGCCGCGTGTTGCTGCTCAAGGGGCTCGATGACCGTGGTTTTACCTTCTTTACCAACTACGAAAGCGCCAAGGGCCAGCAACTGCTGGCCAACCCTTTCGCCGCCATGACGTTCTTCTGGCCGGCGCTGGAGCGCCAGGTTCGGATTGAGGGGCGCGTGGAAAAGGTCACGGCCAAGGAGTCGGACGACTACTACCAGGTGCGCCCTCTGGGCAGTCGCCTGGGGGCCTGGGCCTCGCCTCAGAGCCGGGTCATTACCGGCCGCGAAGAGCTGGAAGGGCTGGTCAAGGCGACTGAGGCACGGTTCTCCGACGCTCAGCCACATTGCCCGGAGCATTGGGGAGGGTACCGTCTGTTGCCTGAGCGTATCGAGTTCTGGCAGGGGCGGGCGAGCCGCTTGCATGACCGGATGAATTATCGTCTGGTCGATGGGCAATGGCTGCGGGAGCGGCTGGCGCCTTGAAGTACCTGGGGCCGCAATGCGGCCCCAACGCCCATCCGGCTACCCCGGATAAGCCTGCGCCTCACGCGCCAACCAGGCTGCCAGGTCCTTGCGCTTGACCTTCTCCACCCGCGCCTGTTGCAGTCGCTGCAACATGTAGTCACGCTTGCGTACATCGTCCCCGGCCAGCGACAGCGCCAGATCCCGGTCCATCCAGCGGCGCATGCGCACATACAGCCACCCGTGGAAATACAGCCCTGCGACGGTCGTCACCACGACGATGAAGTAATCCATGGCTATCCTTGGTCTCACTTGAAAGGCCCCACGATACAGCCCAGACAGGCTGTACCCAGGCTGAATGAAAACAATTTTATTACGTCTGTGTCGTGACAGCCGTCAACGCGCAGCGTCTAATGGACACCGATGACTTTTGGAGACTTTACCCATGCGTAAATCCGCTTTGCTGGTGGCGACCTTTACCACCATGTCGCTGTTGCTGGGGGGCTGTGCCTCGAGCCTGACCGGCGATAGCTACTCCCGTGATGAGGCCCGTCGCGTGCAGACCGTACGCATGGGGACCATCGAAGCCCTGCGTCCAGTCAAGATCGAAGGCACCAAGACCCCGATCGGCGGCGGCGCTGGCGCCATTGTCGGCGGCGTTGCTGGCAGCGCAGTGGGTGGTGGCCGCGGCAGTATCGTCGCGGCTGTGATTGGTGCGGTTGCCGGTGGCCTGGCAGGCTCTGCCGCCGAGGAAGGCATTACTCGCACCCAAGGTGTTGAGATCACCGTGCGTGAAGACGATGGCAGCATGCGCGCCTATGTGCAGGCCGTTCAGGAAAACGAAATTTTCCGGGTGGGCGAACGTGTGCGCATCATGACCGTCGACGGTACCAGCCGCGTCTCGCACTAAGCCTCGCAAGGGCCATAGCGCAGAAACAAAAACCCCGACATGGCCAAGCCAGTCGGGGTTTTTTCATACCGCTGCCTGTTTAGCTTGCGCGGGGTGCTCGGCTGGCCATGGCGGTAACGGCATAGCCGATGACCGCCGCGAAGAACGAGCCAGTGAGGATGCCCATGCGGTCCATGCCCGCATAGTCGCTACTGCCTGGCACGAAGGCCAGCGAGCCCACGAACAGGCTCATGGTGAAGCCGATGCCACACAGGATCGCCACCCCCAGCAACTGCCCCCAGTTTGCGCCTGCAGGCAATGCGGCCACGCGAAGCTTGATCGCGACCCAGGTCAGGCCGAAAACCCCCACCGTCTTGCCCAGCAGCAAGCCGACAGCGATACCCATCGGCACCGGATGGGTGAAGCTTTCCACGGTCATGCCTGCCAGCGAGACACCGGCGTTGGCGAACGCGAACAGCGGCAAAATGGCATAGGCAACCCAAGGGTGCAGGGCGTGCTCCAGGGACAGCAGCGGCGACGTTTCGGCGTTGCGGGTGCGCAGTGGAATGCACAGCGCCAGGGCGACACCCGCCAACGTGGCATGGACACCGCTCTTGAGTACGCACACCCAGAGTATCAGGCCGATGATCAGGTAAGGCCCAAGCTTGACCACGCCAAGCCGGTTCATGGCCAGTAGCGCTACCAGGCAGGCACCGGCCAGCAGCAGCGACACGCTCGACAAGGTGCCCGAGTAGAACAGGGCGATGACGATGATCGCACCCAGGTCATCGATGATCGCCAGGGTCATCAGGAACAGCTTCAGCGACACCGGCACACGCTTGCCCAGCAGTGCCAGCACGCCAAGGGCGAAGGCGATGTCGGTGGCGGTGGGGATTGCCCAGCCGGCGACGGCCGCCGGGTCTTCACGGTTGATGAACCAGTAGATCAGTGCCGGCACCACCATGCCGCCCACCGCAGCGGTAGCGGGCAGGACTACCTGAGAGGGCTTTGACAGGTGGCCGTCGACCACCTCGCGCTTGACCTCCAGGCCGATGAGCAGGAAGAACAGCGCCATCAGGCCGTCGTTGATCCACAGCAGCAGAGGCTTGGCGATTTCCAGCGCGCCAACCTTGACGGCGACCGGGACTTCGAGCAAACCGTTGTAGAGGAAGGACAAAGGTGAGTTGTTGATGACCAGAGCAAGGATGGCTGCGGCGATCAGCAGCAGGCCACTGGCAGCTTCAAGCTGAAAGAATCGGGTGAAGAGGCTACGCACGGGCTATGGGCTCTCCCTGAGAGAATTTAAGGATGGAACGGGCGTACACCCTAGCCTGTGGCGATATGCTTTAAAACAAAAACTATATTCTTTTTTGTTCTAAGGTGTTGCTGCCTCGGCTGTGGGAAGCCTAGATGCAGTTTGGGAATGTGAGGGTAGGGGAAATCTGATTTTCCCAGCAGAACTATCTGGCAATTGCCATGGCCCCTTCGCAAGCTTGCCCGCGAAGAGGCCTGATCAGGCGATTTTAGCCCTGCAGCCCGAGCATATCCCGCGCAACCGCCTCGGCAATGCGAATGCCATCCACGCCCGCCGACAGGATACCGCCCGCGTAACCCGCACCTTCACCGGCCGGGAACAGCCCCTTCATGTTCAGGCTCTGGAAGTCCTCGCCACGGGTAATGCGCAGTGGCGAAGAGGTGCGCGTCTCGATGCCGGTCAACACCGCATCGTGCAGGTTGTAGCCCTTGATCTGCCGATCGAAGGCCGGCAGTGCTTCGCGGATCGCTTCGATGGCGAAGTCCGGCAAGCTGGGCGCCAGGTCACCCAGGGTCACGCCTGGCTTGTACGACGGTTCGACACTGCCCAGGGCAGTGGAGGGCCTGCCGGCCACGAAGTCGCCTACCAACTGCGCCGGTGCCTGGTAGTTGCTGCCACCCATCACATAGGCGTGAGCCTCCAGGCGCTCTTGCAACTCGATGCCGGCCAGCGGGCCGCCCGGGTAGTCACGTTCGGGGTCGATGCCTACCACGATGCCGGAGTTGGCGTTGCGTTCATTACGCGAGTACTGGCTCATGCCGTTGGTCACGACGCGGCCAGGCTCGCTGGTGGCGGCGACCACGGTGCCGCCTGGGCACATGCAGAAGCTGTAGACCGAACGGCCGTTCTTGGCGTGATACACCAGCTTGTAGTCGGCGGCGCCGAGTTTCGGGTGGCCGGCGTATTTGCCCAGGCGCGCCTTGTCGATCAGCGTTTGCGGATGCTCGATGCGGAAGCCGACCGAGAAGGGTTTGGCCTCCATGTACACGCCCTTGGCGTGCAGCATGCGGAACGTGTCGCGGGCGCTGTGGCCCAGGGCCAGCACCACATGGCGCGACTGCAACTGCTCGCCGCTTTCCAGCACCACACCGGTCAGTTGGCCCTCATCGGTCAGCAGGTCGGTGACTTTCTGTTGGAAGCGCACTTCGCCGCCCAGGGCGATGATTTCCTGGCGCATTTGCTCGACCATGCCGGTCAGGCGGAAGGTACCAATGTGCGGCTTGTTGATGTAGAGGATCTCATCCGGCGCGCCGGCCTTGACGAACTCTACCAGCACCTTGCGGCCGTGGTGCAGCGGATCCTTGATCTGGCTGTACAGCTTGCCGTCGGAGAATGTCCCGGCGCCGCCTTCGCCAAATTGCACGTTGGACTCCGGGTTGAGCTCGCTTTTGCGCCACAGGCCCCAGGTGTCCTTGGTGCGCTGGCGCACTTCCTTGCCGCGCTCGAGGATGATCGGCTTGAAGCCCATCTGCGCCAGCAGCAGCCCGGCGAAGATGCCGCAAGGGCCGAAGCCGACCACGATCGGGCGTTGTTCAAGCTCAGCGGGGGCTTGGCCGACATACCTGTAGGTGACGTCGGGTGCAACGCCGATGTTGCGATCGTCTTCGAACTTGCGAAGTAGTTCGGCTTCGTTGCTGGCTTCGAGGTCGATGGTGTAGATGAACAGCAGCTCGCTGTTTTTCTTGCGTGCGTCGTAGCTGCGCTTGAACAGGTTGAAGCTGAGCAATTGCTCATCGCTGATGCCCAGGCGCTGGACGATGGCTTCGCGCAGGGCTTCGTCAGGGTGGTCCAGGGGCAGCTTCAGTTCGGTGATTCGTAGCATGGCAGGGTCCAGTATCCCGGCCATGGGCGGCCGGCGGCTTTACACAAACCGCCAAGTATAAGCTGTTCGCCGCCCTGACTGGCAGGATAAAAGCGCCCGGCGATCAGTTGTCGCGTGCACCACCGTAGTAACCGCAGCCTTGCAGGGTCTTGCCGTCGATACGCAGCTCGGCGCGCAGGTGACGGACCGCCCCGGTGGCGCTGTCCACGCAGCGTTGCGGTGCGACCCAAAGCTCCACGTGCTGGCCGTTGGCTTCGCTGGTCAGGGTCAGGCCGCCACCTGGCACTTCTTCCTCCAGGAACGGCAGCGGCAGCGGCGCCTGGCCAACGCGGCTGACGACCATGCCCTTGCCACTGGCCTTGATGTCCCAGTCGGGCTCATGGCCGTTGGCACGCAGGGTCAGTTGCTTGAAGTTGGGGTCTTCGCAGGCGCGGGTCGAGGGTTCCAGGCGGTACAGGCGACGGACTTCGAGCTGGCCGTCGTTGTTGGCCTGCTTGCTGCCGGTAAGGCGGCCACGTACATCGGCGAACAGCTTGTCGCCCGCATCCTTGGCGAGGTTGGCGGCTTCCTGCAGGATCCCCGTGCCGGCGACGTCGTTGATCACGAAGCGGCGGCTTTCATTGCAGGGTTTGAACAGCAACTGGCCACCGGCGGCGCTCAGTTCGCCCTGCATGCGCGTGGTGCCGATGTTCGGGTCGGTCGGCGTGGCAGCCATGAGCTGGCAGCCGGCGAACAGTGGCAGCAGGGCGGCGAGCAGCAGGGAGGGGGTGAGGCGCATGGGGCGGGCTCCGGCGAACGTTGCAAAAGAGCTGGCCACGTTACTCAGGCTGGGCAGGGTTCACAAGCGCTGATGTGTTGCCGGCACCGGCTCTTTCGCGGGGCAAGCCCGCTCCCACAGGCCTCTGATCTGTGCCTATATTTCTTGTGGGAGCGGGCTTGCCCCGCGAAAGGGCCGGTACTAGTGGTGCATCTCGTTCTGGCAAAAAAGGGCCCGAAGGCCCTTTGTTCATCAACCTCCGAGGTAGGCGTCACGTACCTTCGGATCACTCAGCAGTGCTTCACCCGTGCCCTGCATCACCACCCGTCCGTTCTCCAGTACATAGGCACGGTCAGCGATCTTCAGCGCCTGGTTGGCGTTCTGCTCCACCAGGAACACGGTCACGCCGTCACGGCGCAGCTGTTCGATGATGTCGAAGATCTGTTGGATGATGATCGGGGCCAGGCCCAGTGATGGCTCGTCAAGCAGCAGTAGCTTGGGTTTGCTCATCAGTGCTCGGCCAATGGCGAGCATCTGCTGCTCGCCACCGGACATGGTGCCGCCACGCTGGATGTAACGCTCCTTCAGGCGCGGGAACAGCTGCAGGACCTTGTCCAACTGCTCCTGGTAGTCGCCCTTGTCGGTGAAAAACCCGCCCATGGCGAGGTTCTCTTCGACTGTCAGGCGGGCGAACACGCGGCGCCCTTCCGGGACGACGGCGATGCTCTTGCGCATGATGTGCGAGGAGGTCTGGCCGACCAGCTCTTCACCCAGGTACTTGATGCTGCCGCTATGGGCTTGCGGCGAGCCGCACAAGGTCATCAGCAGGGTCGACTTGCCCGCGCCGTTGGCGCCGATCAAGGTGACGATCTCGCCCTGGTTGATCTCAACGTTGACGCTGTGCAGCGCCTGGATCTTGCCGTAGAAAGTGGAAACGTTCTCGAACTTCAGCATTTACGCTTCCCCCAGGTAAGCCTTGATCACATCAGGATTGTCGCGAATCTGCTCCGGCGTGCCATCTGCCAGGGGGGTACCCTGGTTGATCACCACGATATGGTCGGAAATGCTCATCACCAGCTTCATGTCGTGCTCGATCAGCAGCACGGTGACGTTGTGTGATTCGCGCAGATAGGCAATCAGTGCCTTGAGATCTTCGGTCTCTTTCGGGTTCAGGCCCGCAGCCGGTTCGTCGAGCATGATGATCCGTGGTTGGGTCATCATGCAGCGGGCGATTTCCAGGCGGCGTTGCTGGCCGTAGGCGAGGGTGCCGGCGGTACGGTTGGCGAACTCGGTCAGGTTGACCTTCTCCAGCCAGTACTGCGCGCGCTCCATGGCCTCCTTCTCGCTGCGGCGGAAGCTCGGGGTCTTGAACAGGCCCGCGAAGAAGTTGGTGTTCAAGTGCCGGTGCTGGGCGATCAGCAGGTTCTCCAGCGCGGTCATTTCCTTGAACAGGCGTACGTTCTGGAAGGTCCGCACCACGCCCTTGCGGGCGATCTGGTGGCCGGCCAGGCCTTGGATCGGCTGGCCATCGAGCAGGATGGTGCCGCCGCTGGGCTTGTAGAAACCGGTCAGGCAGTTGAACACGGTGGTCTTGCCTGCGCCGTTCGGGCCGATCAGCGCCACCACCTGTTTTTCCTTGACGGTCAGGGCCACGCCGTTGACCGCCAACAAGCCGCCGAAGCGCATGCTCAGGCCGCTGACTTGCAGAATTTCGCGGCTCATCGACGCAGCTCCATGTGTGGACGTTGCATAGGCAGCAGGCCTTGCGGACGCCAGATCATCATCAACACCATCAGCGCACCGAACATCAGCATTCGGTATTCGCTGAACTCACGCATCAGCTCGGGCAGCAGGATCATCACGATGGCCGCGAGGATCACGCCCAGTTGTGAGCCCATGCCACCGAGCACGACGATGGCGAGGATGATCGCCGACTCGATGAAGGTGAACGACTCGGGTGTCACCAAGCCTTGGCGGGCAGCGAAGAAGCTGCCGGCAAAACCGGCGAAGCAGGCACCCAGGGTGAACGCCGAGAGCTTGATCACGGTAGGGTTCAGGCCCAGTGCGCGGCAGGCGATCTCGTCTTCACGCAAGGCTTCCCAGGCACGACCGATTGGCATGCGCAGCAGGCGGTTGATGACGAACAGCGCCAGCAAGGCCAGCAGCAGGGCTACCAGGTAGAGGAAGATGACCTTGTTGATCGAGTTGTATTCCAGCCCGAAGAACTCGTGGAAGGTCTGCATCCCCTCGGCGGCACGGCGTTCAAAGGTCAAGCCGAAGAGCTCCGGCTTGGGGATGTTGCTGATGCCGTTGGGGCCGCCGGTCCAGTCGGTGAGGTTACGCAGGAACAGGCGGATGATCTCGCCAAACCCGAGTGTCACGATGGCCAGGTAGTCGCCCCGAAGGCGCAGCACCGGGAAGCCGAGCAGGAAGCCGAAGGTGGCGGCCATCAGGCCGGCGATCGGCAGGCACACCCAGAAGCTCCAGCCCAGGTAGTGCGACAGCATGGCATAGCTGTAGGCACCCACGGCGTAGAAGCCCACATAACCCAGGTCGAGCAAGCCCGCCAGGCCGACCACGATGTTCAGGCCCAGGCCAAGCAACACGTAGATCAGGATCAGCGTGGCGATGTCGACCGCACCGCGCGAGCCGAAGAACGGCCAGACCAGCGCGGCCACGATCAGCCCCATGATGATCCAGCGCTGGGTCTTGGGCAGGGTCAGGTAATTGCTTACCGCAGGCGGCATCAGCTTGCGATCCGAGCGGCGACCCATCACCGAACTCCACTGCTTGTCGAACAGCACACGCAGGAACATCAACACCGAGCAGGCGGCGATGATGCTGATGGTGAACGAGCCCTGGCTGTGCACGATCAGGCTGATGCCGTCGATGCTCAGTTTCAGGCCCAGTACCGGGAAGGCCACGGCCCAGACCAGCAAGGCGCTGAAGAACGCCTGTTTGAGATTTTTGTTCATACTTTTTCAACCTCCGGGCGGCCCAGGATGCCGGTCGGCCGGAACAGGAGGACAAGCACCAAGAGACCGAATGCCACCACATCCTTGTACTGGTCGCCGAAGATGTCGGCGCCGAAGGCCTCGGCCACACCCAGCACCAGCCCACCGAGCATGGCGCCCGGAATACTGCCGATGCCACCCAGCACAGCTGCGGTAAAGGCTTTGAGGCCCACCAGGAAGCCGGCGTTGGGGTTGATCACCCCGTACTGCATGCTCAGCAGCACGGCCGCCACCGCCGCCAGTGCGGCACCAATGACGAAAGTGAGGGCGATGATGTTGTTGGTGTTGATGCCCAGCAGGTTGGCCATCTTGATGTCCTCGGCGCAGGCGCGGCAGGCGCGGCCCAGGCGGGAACGGGAGATGAACAGGGTGAGCAAGGTCATGGCCACCAGGGTGACCACGAACACCAGGACCTGCATGTAGCTGATCAGGACTTCTTCAGCGCCACCCGGCCCGAAGGAGAAGCTCCCAGGGATCAGGTTGGGGATGGATTTGTCCTTGGAGTCCTGCGAAAGCAAGACCGTGTTCTGCAGGAAAATCGACATGCCGATGGCGGAGATCAGCGGAATCAGACGGTTGCTGTTGCGCAGGGGGCGGTAGGCAACCCGTTCGATGCTGTAGCCATAGGCACTGGTGACGAAGATCGTCGCAACGAAGGCGACGGTCATCAGGATCGGCAGCGAATGGATACCCATCATGGCCAGGCCCGCCAGGGCGATGAAGGCCACGTAGGAACCGATCATGTACACCTCGCCGTGGGCGAAGTTGATCATGCCAATGATGCCGTACACCATCGTGTAGCCGATGGCGATCAAGGCATAGGTGCTGCCGATGGTCAATCCATTAACCAGTTGTTGGAAGAAATGGTAGATCTCAGGCATTACAGCGCTCCTAAAAACCTGATTTGCATTTCGCTGGCGGGGGTAGGCCAGGAAACCGCGAGTGACGGTTTTAAGATTTTCAGGTGAACCGGCCCCCGGATCGCGGGAATCAGGTCCATGAACCTCGTAAAACAAAGCCCACTGCTCGCACAGTGGGCTTTTACGGTCAGCTATTTAGTCACGCAGTTACTGAGGGGAAACTTCAGTCTTCGGCTTGCCGAAGTGCCATTCGTAGACCACGAACTTGAAGTCTTTCAGGTCGCCCTTCTCGTCATACGACAGGGTGCCGGTAGGGGTCTTGAAGGAGCCGGCGTGGATGGCGGCTGCCACCTTGTCGGTGTCTTCGGACTTGGCGGCCTTGATGCCTTCGGCAATCAGCTCGACAGCCGAATAGGCCGGGAACACGAACGGGCCGCTTGGGTCTTTGCCGTCAGCCTTGATGGCGTCGACGATGGCCTTGTTCGCAGGGTCTGCGTCGAACGACTTCGGCAGGGTGACCAGCAAGCCTTCGGAAGCGCCCTGGGCGATCTGCGAGATGGAGTCGTTGCCGACACCTTCTGGGCCCATGAACTTGGCTTTCAGGCCTTTTTCCTGAGCCTGGCGCAGGATCAGGCCCAGCTCTGGGTGGTAGCCGCCGTAGTAGACGAAGTCGACGTTGTTCTGCTTGAGCTTCTGGATGATCGAGGAGAAGTCCTTGTCACCGGCGTTCAGGCCTTCGAACACGGCAACCTTGGTGCCTTTGCCTTCCAGGGTTTGCTTGACTGCGGTGGCGATGCCTTCACCGTACTGCTGCTTGTCGTGCAGGACCGCGACGACTTTCGGTTTGACGTGGTCGGCGATGTAGTTGCCGGCGGCCGGGCCCTGGGCGCTGTCCAGGCCGATGGTACGGAAGATCATTTTGTAGCCACGCGCGGTGATTTCCGGGCTGGTGGCGGCGGGGGTGATCATGATCACGCCTTCGTCTTCGTAGATGTCGGACGCAGGCTGGGTGGAGCTGGAGCACAGGTGGCCGATGACGTACTTGACGCCGTCGTTGACCACTTTGTTGGCGACTGCAACGGCCTGTTTAGGGTCGCAGGCGTCGTCGTATTCCTTGGCTTCAAGCATCTTGCCATCGACGCCGCCCTTGGCGTTGATGTCTTTGATAGCTTGCTTGGCGCCGATGAACTGCATGTCGCCGTACTGGGTCACAGGGCCGGTCTTAGGACCTGCGATCCCGATCTTGATGGTATCGGCGGCAAACGAATGGCTGGCTACCCCGGCCAGAACCATTGCGGCGAACAGCTTGGAAATCTTGATCATAGTGCTCCACTCATTCTGTTGTAATTCTTATAGTCCTGGCGGCCAGGGCTACAGACCGGGCGGGATTTGCGGTATGGCCACGCCATACTGCATGCCCACCTTCCCCCGGAACATGTCCCGGAACTGTACCGGTACAGTGTAGAGCGCTGTTCGAGCGCTTGAAAAGCGGTCAAAAAGAGCCTGTTTCCTGGGTTGTCGCATGATCGACATAAAGATACAGAAAAGCGCCATCAATTAGCCTGCATCTGCGGCCCCACCCCACAAGTTCGGGGCCAATCGACCAAATTACGTATTTGAAACCGGGTTTTTCTGCAAAAATAGCGGCCTTTTTTATTGGCCGATTTTTGCGGGTAGCAACCCATGACTGATCAAACAAGCACCCTCTATGCCAAATTGATTGGCGAGACGGCAATCATCGAGTGGAAAGCGCTGGAGCGCTTCTGGGCAAAGGGTGACCTGATTTGGGTCGACCCCAGCCTGGACCTGATCACCGTTGCCGAAGCGATGGCCGAGAATCGCAGCGAGATCTTCGCCAAGTGGCGTAGTGATGGCACTGTTGGGCCGGTCACAGCCGAGCAGGCAGTGGACCTGCAAAGCCGCGATCCAGAGATCTGGGCGGTGGTGGTTTCACCGTTTATCGTGATTCAGGCGAAGCGCTCGGAATGAGCGTGAACGTTTTTGGTGCGTGAAAATACGCAGCTGCCTCAATCTGGTGCTTGAGGGCGATCAGGTGGGTAGAGGTAAGTAACAATTCGGCGTGGCGGTAACAGTTTACGGGATGCGTAATGGGGTCGCCGCAGGGCCCTTCGCGGGTATGCCACGGCAGCAGTGCCCTGACTGCGGCCTTAAAAATAACAAATGTGCCAGGAGTCGTTCATGAGCTCACAACTACCTTCGCTAGGATTCGCCGGCATCGGCCTGATGGGCCTGCCGATGTGCCGGCGCCTGCTGGCTGCCGGGTACCCCCTGACGGTGTGGAACCGCAGCCCGGACAAATGCACCGAGCTGGTGGCGGCTGGCGCGCGCCTGGCGGCAAGCCCGGCCGAGCTGTGCCGCGACAGCGACATGGTGCTGCTGTGCCTGGCCGACACGGCGGTGGTGCGCGAAGTGGTGTTTGGTGAGCAGGGCATTGCGCAGGGTGGGCGCAGTGGCCAACTGCTGATCGACTTCTCCAGCCTTGAACCGACCGCCACCCGCGAGATGGCCGCAGAGCTCGCGGCGTTGTCTGGCATGGCCTGGGTGGATGCGCCGGTGTCCGGTGGCACGCCGGGCGCAGAGGCCGGCACCTTGGCAATCATGGTCGGTGGTGACGCGTCTGATGTGCAACGCGCGCAACCGGTGCTGCTGACCCTTGGCCAGCGTGTGACGCACATGGGCGCTGTGGGCGCGGGCCAGGTGACCAAGGCCTGCAACCAGATGATCGTGGCCTGCAATGCCTTGGTGATTGCCGAAGTGGTGGCGTTGGCCGAGCAGTCGGGCGTCGATGCGACCCTGATCGCCGAGGCCTTGGCGGGCGGCTTTGCCGATTCGAAACCCTTGCAGATCCTCGCCCCGCAAATGGCCGAGAGCCGCTTCGAGCCGATCAAGTGGCATGTGCGTACGTTGCTCAAGGACCTCGACAGCGCGGTCAAGTTTTCCCGCGAGCAGGGCTCGGCGACACCGCTCAGTGGCCTCGCCGCGCAATTGATGCGCTTGCACGGTAGCCAGGGCTATCTGCAAAAAGATCCGGCGACCCTGGTATCGCTGTATCGCAGCAAGGGCTGAGCACGCCGTTGTGGCGTTCCAGCCGCTCGAGGATTGGCCGCAATTCGCCCAGCGTCACCGGGCGGCTGAGCAGGTAACCCTGCAGGTAGTCGCAGCCGTGGGTTTCTAGGAATTCAAGCTGTTCGACGGTTTCCACACCCTCGCTGACCACCTGCAGGTGCAGGGTGTGGGCCATGACGATGATGGCCTGGACGATCTCGCGATCTTTCTGGCTGCCTGGCACATCCTGCAGGAATGTCCTGTCGATTTTCAGGACATCAAGCGGCAAGCGCTTGAGGTAGGCCAGCGAAGAGTAACCCGTGCCGAAATCATCGATCGACAGGGCCACGCCCAGGGCGCGAACGCGCTTGAGCAGGCTGACCGTG
This sequence comes from Pseudomonas sp. E1MeOHC2, assembly GCF_058745025.1. NCBI lineage: Bacteria > Pseudomonadati > Pseudomonadota > Gammaproteobacteria > Pseudomonadales > Pseudomonadaceae > Pseudomonas > Pseudomonas sp. E1MeOHC2. The sequence goes on along the minus strand of NZ_CP196675.1, from coordinate 1,106,092 downwards.
CGCTGAATGTCTCCCATCAAGGCGTTTTCGGTGACCTCCAGCTCCAGGTGGCGGGGCGCCAGCGCTGAATGAAACAGCGCTTTCTCCACTTCGCTGGCCAGTTCGTCGTGGCTGAGGGTCACTGCCGAGCAGTTCACCGTAACCTTCAGGTCGCCATAGCCGTGGCGGTGCAGCTGGGCCAGGTCGGCACAGGCATGGCGCAGCACCCACAAGTCGAGGTCGATGATCAAGCCATTGGCTTCGGCAATGCCGATGAACCGGTCGGGCCCGAGCAGGCCGTGTTGTGGATGCTGCCATCGTACCAGGGCTTCGAGCTTGGCCACCTGGCCATTGCGCAGGTCGAAGATCGGCTGGTAGTGCACGCACAGCCCGCGTTCCTCCAGCAGCGCGATGCGCAATTCTTCTTCCAGCTGCAGGGCAAGGGTGGCGCGGGTTTTCAGGCTGTCGTTGAAGAAGTTCAGGCTGTTGCGCCCGTTGCCCTTGGATTGGTACAGGGCAAGGTCGGCGTGCTTGAGCAACTCTTCGGCCGTGTTGCCATCGTCGGGGAAAATACTGATACCGATACTCGTGGTCATGACCATGCGCCGGCCGCCCAGGTCGATGGGCTCTTTCATCCGTTGCATGATGCGCTGCGCTAGATGGCGTGCCTCATCACGGTTATTGAGGCTGGTGACCACGCAGAACTCGTCGCCACCGAATCGTGCCACCAGGTCCTGGCTGCGGGTGGCTGCCTTGATGTGGTTGGCAATGACTTTGAGCAGTTCGTCGCCGGCCGCATGGCCAAGGCTGTCATTGATGCGTTTGAAATGGTCGATGTCGAGAAACATCACCGCCAGGCGGTTTTCATCGGCGTTCTGTTCGGCGAGGCGTTCGGCGAATACCTGATTAAAGCCGCGGCGGTTGATCAGGTTGGTCAGGGCGTCGTAGTGCGCGGCCTGTTGCAGCGAGGCCCGTGCCTGATCCAGTTGGTTGAGCAGCACGCTGACCCGGCGCAGGTCGTGTTCCTTGCTTTGCAGCTTCTTGTCGGCCAATGCCGCACTGATGCTGGCACCACTGATCAGCAGGGTGATGAAGGCAATGGTCAGCCCCAGTTGCAGGCTGTTGTCTGCAGAGGGCAAGCGCAGGGCGGTGTCGGCTGGAATGACCAGGGTCATGGCCGACATCGCGGTGAAATGGGTCGCGACGATGCCGCCGGCCATCAGCAGGCTGGCGCCATACTTCAGGGCCTGGTGCAACGTGCCGCTACCGTTGCGAAAATACCGCGCCAGCAGCAGCGCCGCGAGGCTGGTGAGCAGGGCGATGGCCATGGCGGCCAGCAGCAGCCCGGTCTGGTAGTACTGATGGGCGCTGGTCTCCAGGGCGGCCATGCCAACGAAGTGCATGAGAATGATGCCGGCAGCGATCAGCACTGCGCTTTTCAGGTAATGGTGCGGGCGCATGTGGCTACGGTTGAGGCTGTTCATGCCCACCCAGGCAACGATCAGGGCAATGAGGAGTGAAAGGACCGTCAGCGAGACGTCGTAGTGAAGCTCCAGGGGGGCCTGGAATGCCAACATGCTGATGAAGTGCATGGCCCAGACACCGCCGGCCAGGCAGCAGGCGCCGAGCATGCGCCATTGGCGTTGCGCGGTGGGCTGTTCGCTATGGGATTGGCGCTCGACCATGTCCAGGGTCGCGAAGCACGCAGCGCAAGCCACGGTGTAGGCGAGCAGGACCAGGAAGGGTTCGTGCCGACAATCGATGACGATGCGTCCGGTTGCCGGAAGATCGGCGAACAGTTGCAGTCCCAGCCATTCCATTGCGCGCCTCGTGGTCGAGTTTTCACTCGTCTCCGGTACAACCCTTGGGAGACTGTCCAGACGCAGTATAGGAAGAGGTAGTTAGGCCTTCCTGACTAATGGCACTTTGATTTCTACGATTTGGTTATGAGCCTAATCGCAGTCAGGAATATGACTGCTGTGGGAGTGGCCTTGTGTCGTGATGGGGCTGCAATGCAGCCCCCTGATGCCGGTGAAAGAATCAGCCAGCTACCAGCACGCGAATCGCTTCCAGGCGCAAGGCCGCCTTGTCCAGCATCGCCAGGCCGTCTTCACGCTGCTTGCGCAGGGCGTCGATCTCGCTGTCGCGCACGCTTGGGTTGACGGCCTTGAGGGCAATCATGCGCGCCAGTTCTTCGTCGGCCTCGGCCTTCAAGCGGCGCTGGGCTTCGGCCACACGCTCGACGTGGGTCGGCATGATCTTGGCTTCACCACCACTGATGCGTTGGGACAGCACATCACGCTGGGCCTGGACGAACTTGTTGGCGCTAGCGCGAGGCACGCTTTCGAGCTGGTCGTTGAGCGTTTCGAACGCCACGCGCGACGCCAGGTCGTTGCCGTTGGTGTCGAGCAGGCAGCGCAGGGCTGCCGGTGGCAGGTAGCGGCCAAGCTGCAGGCTGCGCGGTGCCACCACCTCGCTGACGAACAGCAGTTCGAGCAGCACGGTGCCTGGTTTGAGGGCCTTGTTCTTGATCAGCGCAACGGCGGTATTGCCCATCGAGCCGGACAGTACCAGGTCCATGCCGCCCTGGACCATCGGGTGCTCCCAGGTCAGGAACTGCATGTCCTCGCGGGACAACGCCTGGGCGCGGTCGTAGGTAATGGTGACGCCTTCGTCGTCACCCAGCGGGAAGCTGGCGTCGAGCATCTTCTCGCTTGGCTTGAGGATCAGGGCGTTTTCCGAATGGTCTTCGCTGTCGATGCCGAACGCGTCGAACAGGGTTTCCATGTAGATCGGCAGGGCGAACTGGTCGTCCTGTTCGAGAATCGCTTCGACCAGTTCCTGCCCTTCGCCGGCGCCGCCGGAGTTGAGTTCCAGCAAGCGGTCGCGGCCGCTGTGCAGCTCGGCTTCCAGGCGTTCGCGCTCGTTGCGGGCATCGGCCACCAGCGCTTCCCAGGCTTTGCTGTCACCGCTTTCAAGCAGCGGCAGCAGGCGAGGGCCGAACTGATGTTGCAGGGCGTTGCCGGTCGGGCAGGTGTTGAGGAAGGCATTGAGCGCTTCGTGGTACCACTGGAACAGGCGCTCTTGCGGGCTGTCCTGCAGGTAGGGCACGTGCAGTTGGATGGTGTGCTTCTGGCCGATCCGGTCGAGACGGCCGATACGCTGTTCAAGCAGGTCCGGGTGGGCCGGCAGGTCGAACATCACCAGGTGATGAGAGAACTGGAAGTTGCGGCCTTCGCTGCCGATCTCGGAACAGATCAGCACCTGGGCGCCGAATTCCTCGTCCGCGAAATAGGCGGCGGCGCGGTCACGCTCAAGAATGCTCATGCCTTCGTGGAACACCGAAGCCGGTATGCCGGAGCGCACGCGCAGGGCGTCTTCCAGGTCCATGGCGGTCTCGGCATGGGCGCAGATCACCAGCACCTTGGTGCGCTTGAGCATCTTGAGGGTATCGATCAGCCAGTCGACCCGAGGGTCGAAACGCCACCAGCGCTCGTCATCAGTGGTGTCGCCGTGAGCCTGGAAGGCGACTTCCGGGTACAGCTCAGCCTTTTCGCCAGGCGGCAGGTCGCGGTACTGCTCCGGCATGGCCACCGGGTAGGCATGCAACTGGCGCTCGGGGAAGCCCTGAACCGCTGCACGGGTATTACGGAACAGCACGCGGCCGGTGCCGTGGCGGTCGAGCAACTCGCGGATCAGGCGCGCGCTGGCCTGGGTATCGCCATCGCTGACGGCCGCCAGCAGGGCATCGCCTTCGGCGCCCAGGAAGCCATGGATGGTCGCGTGGGCCTTGGGCGACAGGCGGCCTTCGTCAAGCAGCTCCTGTACCGCCTCGGCGACCGGGCGATAGTTTTCGCTCTCGGCACGGAACGCCACCAGGTCGTGGAAGCGGTTGGGGTCGAGCAGGCGCAGCCGGGCGAAGTGGCTGTCCTGGCCGAGCTGTTCGGGGGTGGCGGTGAGCAGCAGCACGCCAGGGATCACCTGGGCCAGTTGCTCGACCAGGCCGTATTCCGCGCTGACCTGGTCTTCATGCCAGACCAGGTGGTGGGCTTCATCGACCACCATCAGGTCCCAGCCTGCGGCAAACAGCGCGTCCTGGGCCTTCTCGTCGTCAACCAGCCATTCCAGGGCGACCAGCGCGAGCTGGGCGTCTTCGAACGGGTTGCTGGCATCGCTCTCGATGAAGCGTTCGGCGTCGAACAGCGCCACCTGCAGGTTGAAGCGCCGGCGCATTTCCACCAGCCACTGATGCTGGAGGTTTTCCGGGACCAGGATCAGCACGCGGCTGGCGCGCCCGGAGAGCAGCTGGCGATGGATGACCAGGCCGGCCTCGATGGTCTTGCCCAGGCCTACTTCGTCAGCCAGCAGAACCCGTGGCGCACTGCGGTCTGCGACTTCGCGGGCGATGTGCAACTGGTGAGCGATCGGTTGGGCGCGGCAGCCACCCAGGCCCCAGAGCGACGATTGCATCTGTTTACTGGTGTGCTGCAGGGTGTTGTAACGCAGGCTGAACCACGACAGCGGGTCGATCTGGCCGGCGAACAGGCGGTCGCTGGCCAGGCGGAACTGAATGAAGTTCGACAGCTGGGTTTCCGGCAGGGTACGCGGCTGGTTCTGCCCGTCCAGGCCGTGGTAGACCAGCAGGCCATCGACATCGTCGACCTCACGCACGGTCAGCTTCCAGCCGTCGAAGTGGGTGATCTGGTCACCTGGCGAGAAGCGCACGCGGGTCAGCGGCGCATTGCGCAGGGAATACTGGCGGGTGTCGCCAGTGGCCGGGTAGAGCACGGTCAACAGGCGGCCATCCTGCGCCAGGATGGTACCCAGGCCGAGCTCTGCTTCGCTGTCGCTGATCCAGCGTTGCCCCGGTTGATACTGCTGCGCCATACTGCCTGAACTCCCGCGATGAAAAGCCGGCTATGTTAACGGATCGGCCGGTCAGACCAAAGTGTTGAAGTGCACCGAAGGGTGCCGAAGACCAACAGTCTAGCCGTTTCATCGACCAACACCGTCTTGCTGACGAGGGCTGCGTATCAACATGTCCGCCAAGCACCGCTGGTTGAACGCTTCCCTGGCCGTGAGCAGCCTGGTGCTGTTGGCCGCCTGCGAACAAAAAAGCTTCGAGACCTTGCCGGCGATTCCGCCCGGGCAGCTTGAGGCCCTGGGCGTGCAGACGCCGATCAAGAGCGTGCACTTTCGTGACCGTGACGGCGAAGGCCTGCTGGTGCTGAGCCGCGCCGATGGCCAGGCCACCGACGCACAGAACCAGCAGGAAGTGGACAAGGTGGTGCTCAAGGCCACGTTGTATGGGCGTATGGCCGAAAGCGATGCGTTCAAGGCACGTTGGCAGATCGAACAGGAAACCACCTGCCCGGGGCTGGACCTGGATGTCGACTTCTATACCGATGTCAGTGATGTCAGTGACCTGAACAAGGACGGCATCGCCGAGCTGACGGTCGCCAGCCATGCCTTCTGCGGCGGCGGCATCGACCCTCACGATATCGCCATCGAAATGCGCGAGGGCCAGGCCAGCTACACCATTACCGGCCAGTCGCTGATCACGCCAGCGGGCGAGGAACCGATCGGCGGTGAGCGCGAGGACAGCGCCTCGCTCAAGGGCGCGCCGCCCGTAGTGCGCGAGCACATGGACGCGGTCTGGCAGCAGGTCTACAAGCGGCCCTGGAGCGAGGCAAGCCCGCCGAGCGATGACGACCCCGATGACGAAGCCGAATAAGCGTTGTCTGTATTCAAGGTAGGTGACCGCCCGCCGATACAGGGGTAATAGGAGACTTGCCATGTTACCGCCGATCATTCCGCTCAGTGCAGCCCCGGTAACCTCGCAACAGGACCCGGTCAAGCCAACCCCCGACATCAAGCCAGTGGTTCCCACGCAGCCCGCGTCTGGTGAAAGCGCCATCGACCTCAAGCAGCAGCGCGACCCGCAGGAGCAGGCCTTGATCTTGCGTGATGAGCAACGGCGTCAACAGCAACGTCGGCAGAAGCGCGACGGCGAGCGTTACAGCGCGCTACCCGGTGACGAGGTCAATGCCGACAACACCGTACCGGTGGCCCCGCTGATGGGCGAGAGCCCGCGCCAGGGGCTGCTGGTCGACATCGAAGTCTGACGCGGGGCTGGTCAGCGTCCGTGCCTGGCTTCATCATGTAAGCCTCAGTTGATCGTCGAGCCCACCCATGAGCCAAGACAACCTCATCGATTTCGATGCCGAACGTGCCAAGCGCGTTCACGACCTCAAAGAAAAGCGCCTCAACGAAGTGCGCCAGGCCTTCGAGCAAGCCATGCCCTTGAGTGCGGCCAAGAAAAAGAAACCCAAGGGCAAGCCCAAGAAGCGCTGAAACTTGACGCAGGTCAACCCTGCACCCGCCTCGCGTGCCCGGTCCCGGGCACCATTGACCCCGATCAATTTTCCCCGCCCCCACATTCGTTACCTTGCATCCATCGGACAACGGCAAACGAAGAGGGAGGCCGACATGTTCTTCGACAACGTGGTTATCGCAGGTGTGGTAACGGTTGGGTTGATGGTCGCATTCTTTGCCGGTCTGGGCATTTTCATCTGGAAGGACTCGAACAAGCGCAAGCCGCGCTGACCTTCCGGATTCACGAGCACGCAAGGCATTTAGGGCGACTTCGGTCGCCCATTTTTTTTGCCTGTGAAATGTCAGGCAACGCAGCCTTCAAGAAGATGATTAGCTAGCTAATTAATCGTTTCCGCCTTATTCTTCTCTTCATTGTCTATCGTTTACCTGACCATCCCCGCAAGGTCCGCCTCGTGCCCATTACTCTTCAGGCCCTGTTCGCACCCAGCAGCCTCGCCCTCAAATTCGCCATCAAGACCCTGCTCGGCGGTGGTCTGGCGCTATGGTTGGCGATGCGCTGGGGGCTGGAGCAGCCGTCTTGGGCACTGATGACGGCTTTCATCGTGGCTCAGCCGTTGTCTGGCATGGTGGTGCAGAAGGGCCTTGCGCGCCTGGCCGGCACCTTGGTCGGCACCTTCATGTCGGTGCTCTTCATCGGCGTGTTCGCCCAGACGCCGGGCCTGTTCCTGATTACCCTGGCCTTATGGTTGGCACTGTGCACGGCGGCCTCTACCCAACTGCGCAGCGCCTGGGCCTACGCCTTTGTGCTGGCCGGCTACACCGCTGCGATCATCGCCTTGCCCGCGATCGATCACCCGCTTCAGGTGTTCGACCAGGCCGTGGCCCGCTGCACCGAGATTTGCCTGGGGATCTTCTGCGCCACCGCCACCAGTGCCCTGATCTGGCCGATGCGCGTGGAACAGCAGTTGGGTGGTCAGGCCAGGCAGGCTTGGCACAATGGCTTGCAGGCGGCCAGCGCCATGCTGGGGGGGGAGGATGAGGCGCGTAAAGGGCTGCTGGAAAGCCTTGGGCGCATCGTCGCCATCGACAGCCAGCGCGAACATGCCTGGTTCGAAGGTAATCGTGGGCGTCAGCGAGCCCGAGCCATTCGCGGCCTGAGCCAGAAACTGATGGTGCTGCTGCGTATTTCCCGCTCGGTGCGCCGGCAGTGGCGGCAGCTTGATGAAGGCGAAGCCCGGCACCTGTCGCCTTGGCTGGACGAGGTGCGCGCGCAATTGGCTAAACCCGATCAACCGAGCCTGTTGCTGTTGCGACAGCGCATCTGGGACGCCGCCCATGATGAGCAAATCAGCTCTGCCGAGCATTATTGCCTGGCGCGCATGGCGCTGTTGCTGGATTACGCGATGGCCGCGACCCAGGCCCTGGACGATGTCGAAGCGGGCAGGGCGCCCAAGGATGTATCCCAAGGCCTGGCCGCGCACCGCGACTGGTCGCTGGCATTGCTGTTCGGCTCACGCAGCGCGCTGGCGTTTCTGGTGATGAGTGGCTTCTGGCTGGCGACCGCCTGGCCATCTGCGCCGGGCGGTCTGGTGTTGACCTGTGTCGTCTGCAGCCTGTTTGCCAGCCGCGAAAACGGCGCCCAGATCGGCCTCAGTTTCCTGCGTGGCATCCTGCTGGCGATCCCTGCGGCCTTTTTGGTCGGGCAGATTCTTTTGCCCCAATGGAGCAGCTTCGCCATGCTCTGCCTGGGCATGGGCGTGCCACTGTTTCTCGGCGCCCTGGGCATGGCCCACCCGCGTACCGGGGCGACCGCTACCTCTTATTGCCTGCACTTCATCGTGTTGGTAGCGCCGCTGAACGTCATGCAGTTTGGCGTAGCCAGCATGCTCAACAGCGCGCTGGCGATGCTGGTGGGGGTGTCTGCTGCCGTGATGGCGTTTCGTTTGCTGGTGTTCCGTCACCCGGCCTGGCTTGGCCGACGCCTGCGGGCGGCGACCCAAAGCGACCTGGTGCGCCTGACCCGGCGCGACCTGCGTGGCGCCGACAGTTGGTTTGGCGGGCGCATGGCCGACCGCCTCATGCAACTGGCGCGGCATGCCGGTGAGTTGCCTGAAAGCGAGCGCAAACGTTGGGACGATGGCCTGCACGGTCTGGACATCGGCGACGAACTGGTGCACCTGCGCATGTGCCTGGCGGTCGCCAAGGCACCGTTGGGGCGGGCCGAACGCGAGTACCTGCAACAGGTAGAGGCGGTGCTGGCCAAAGGGCCGGCAGCCGGGCGTGGGCAGCGTCTGGACAGCGCCAGCGCGCAATTCATTGAAGCCTTGCGCCGGCTGCCTGCGAGTGATCCGCTGCGCCTGGCCGAAGGCGCGGTGCTGCAGTTGCAGAAGAGCTGGGGCAAGTGGTGCCGCTGGCAGGAGGAGGTTCATGGGGTTGCGTGAATGGTCGCTGGGCGGCGTGCTGCTCAGTCCGTTTTTGATTTATGTGCTGCTGGCGCTGTTGTGCACCGGGCTGCTGCGCTTGCTGGTGCAAGCCACGCCATTGGGCCGCTGGATCTGGCATGAAGCACTGTTCGATGCGGCATTGTTCGTGTGTGTGTTGTTCCTGGTGGTGCGAGTGCTAGGGGCTGCATAAGGGCTTTTGTAACGTTTTAGTAAGGAGTGATTCGATGCGTACTGCCGTACGTACCTTGGTGACCCTGTGTGTGGTGGCCCTTGCCCTGTTGGCCGGCTACCAGCTGTGGCAGTACTACATGCTCACCCCCTGGACCCGCGATGCCCGTGTACGCGCCGACGTGGTGGTGATCGCCCCGGACGTTTCTGGTTGGGTACGCGAGCTCAAGGTGCACGACAACCAGCAGGTCAAGGCCGGCGATTTGCTCATGAGTATCGACCGCGAACGCTTCCAGGCGGCTTTCGACCAGGCCAGCGCGGTGACCGAGACCCGCGCCCAGCAACTGCGCCTGCGCGAGCGTGAAGCGGCGCGGCGGACGGCCCTGGGGCCGGAGGCGATCAGTGCCGAGCTGCGTGAAAATGCCCAGATCAATGCCGCCATCGCCCGGGGCGAACTGCATGAGGCCGAGGCGCAGCTGCAGGTGGCCAAGATCAACCTGGCGCGCAGTGAAGTGCGGGCGCCGCGCAGCGGGCATATCACCAACTTGCGTTTGGCCCAGGGCAACTATGTGAACACCGGCGAGTCGGTCATGGCCTTGGTGGATGACTCGACGTTCTATATCCAGGCCTATTTCGAAGAAACCAAGCTACCGCGCATCCGCGTCGGTGACACGGTGAAGGTCTGGCTGATGGGCGCGGGCGAGGCGATGCAAGGGCATGTGGAGAGCATCAGCCGGGGCATCACCGACCGCAACAGCAACCCGGACAGCCAACTGCTGCCGGAAGTCGAGCCAACCTTCAACTGGGTGCGGTTGGCGCAGCGGATACCCGTGCGCATCCGCCTCGACCAGATCCCCCAGGGCATGAACCTGAGCGCAGGGATGACCGCCAGCGTGCAGGTGCATGAAGACCGCAATCTACAGTGATGACTCTAGGGCTGCTTAACGGCTGACTTGCCCTATGCCCGGCAAAGGCATGTGCCATGGTTTTATGAGCAAGATGGCGGTGCTGCTGGCGACCCAGGCTAAAGTCCAGCACATCGCACGGCCTTTCGACGGAAGATGAAAAACTTTGGCGAATGCTTTGCCTCTTGCGTTAGGCTAGCCACTGCGAGTTGCCCGGCAGAGGCGACCGTTTACCGCCAGGCGTGCGTCACTTCCGATTAAATTGCGAGGTTACGTCATGGCCATCACTTCCCAGGATATCTGCAACGCCGCAGAGCAGCTCAATGGTTTCGTCGGCTTTCATGGCAAGCGCGGCGTTCACATCGTGCGATTTTCCGAAGACGCTTTCGGCATGGACGTGGCCGACGACAGCATTACCCCCTGCAGCGAATTCGTCTGGCGGCCCGAGCAAGGGCTGCGCATGGCCTTGTGCCGCGAACGCCTGGCACTGTTGCTGGAGCAGCATGTGGACGACCGCTTGAACATCGGCGAGCCTTTGCGTACCTATTTGCGGCGCAGCGATTTGCCCGAGATCGTGGCCGAACGCAACATCCGCTGACAGCCCGCCGTTGTGTAGGAACACGCTTGCGCTGCGACAAGGCTGTTCCTACAACAGGCCCTGCGCCGAGCTTTCGGGTAGCTGTCGCAGTAGCGCTTCGAGGCTGTCTTTATCCAACGGTCGGCTCAGGAAATACCCCTGCACTTCATGGCAGTGGTCCTTCTCCAGCGTTCTGAGCTGCTGTTCACTCTCCACGCCCTCGGCCGTCACCGTCAGCCCCATGGCTTCGCCCAGGTTGATGATGGCCTGGACCACGGCGCGATCGCTACCACTGGTGTTGTTCAGCCCGGCGATGAAGCGTTTGTCGATCTTTATGCTGTCGAACGGGTAGGTGCGCAGATAGCCCAGGGACGAATAACCGGTGCCGAAGTCGTCCATGTTCAGGCGAACTCCCAGTTCCTTGAGTGACAGCATGGTGCTGAGTGCGCCTTCAATGTCGTTGAGCATCACGTTTTCGGTAATCTCCAGCTCCAGGCGCTGGGCGGGGAACGCGGTTTCCAGCAGGATCTCGCGCACATCGGCCACCACGTCGCTGCGCAAGAACTGTGCGGGCGACAGGTTGACCGAAATCAACAGGCCCGCCGGCCAGTCATGGGCCGTGCGGCACGCCTCGCGCAGTACCCAGCGGCCCAGCGCGACAATGATGTCGCTCTGCTCGGCCAGCGGGATGAACGTGTCGGGCCCCAGCAGCCCTTCCTGCGGGTGTTGCCAGCGCAGCAGGGCTTCGACCGCGACGATGCGCAGGTCGCCCAGGCGATAGCGCGGCTGGTAGTGCAGCTCGAACTCCTGGTTCTGCAGGGCCCGCCGCAAGTCATTCTCCAACTGCCGGCGGTACTGGATCTGCTGGTTCATTTCGGCGGCGAAATAGCGCCAGGTGCTCTTGCCATCTGCCTTGGCCTGGTACAGCGCGATGTCGGCGCAGCGGATCAGTTCGCCTGCATCGAAACCCAGCGTGCGGCTCTGTGCAACGCCAATGCTGGCACCTATGTGCAGTGGCTGGTTGTCAAAGACGATGGGTTGCTGCAACAGAGCGATCAGGCGTGCGCAGAAGCGATCGACTTCGCTGCGGTTATCCATGCCATTGAGCACCAGAATGAATTCGTCACCCCCCAGGCGCGCGACCAGGTCGACATCGCGGGTGCTGTCGCGCAGGCGGGTCGCCACCTCTTGCAGTACGGCGTCACCGGCGGCGTGGCCGAGGGAGTCGTTGATCGGCTTGAAGTTGTCCAGGTCCAGCAGCAGTAACGTGAGTGGGGGCGAGTCGCTGCCGCGCAACAATACTTGCTCCAGATGCCTGGCGAGTTTGTTGCGATTGGCAAGCCCGGTCAGTGGGTCGTGCAGCGAGAGATGCTGGATGCGCGCATGGGCGTCGACTTCGTCGGTGATGTCGCTGGCGGTACCGCGAAAGCCGGTAGGCTTGCCGTCGTACCAGATCGCCCGCGCCGAAATGCGGCAATAGCGGTTCTGCCCGTTGTGGTCACGGTAGGTGCAGCGCAGGTTCGCCAACTGCTGCGGGTCGGCAGCGGCCAAAGCGTCGAACCAGGGTGACAGTGGCGTGGTATCGCAGGCCAGCAGTTGGTTGACGGGCTGGCCCAGCCACACGTCCACCGGGTAACAGGTAACGCTGACGAAACGCTGAGAAAGGTAGGTCAGGCGTTGTTGTCGATCGGTTTCCCAGATCCAGTCGGAAGCCGCTTCGGCCACTGCGCGAAAACGCTGCTCGCTGGCTTCCAGGGCCTGGTTACTCTGTTGCAGGCGTTTCAGGCTGAGGTCGATGGCACGGGAGCTGCGCAAGGCATGACGGAACAGGTAAAGCATCACCAGGCCCAGTATCAGCAGGGCGCAGAGCAGCGGAGGGAGCATTGCCCACAACAGTTGCCGCCCCGGCAGCGGGCTTGTCCAGGCCAGGTGGTAGCCGGTATCGCCCAGTTCGATGCGCTGGTGGCCATGCGCGCCTGCGCTGTCTTTCTCGACATGCATGCCAGCCAGGCCGGCGCCGGTGCCCAGGCGCGTGAGCTTGTCCTCGGTCAGTTGATCGACGAACAGCATGACCGGCGCCTGGTTCACTTCGCTGTCCGAAACGTCCCTGTCGGGGCGTATGGCGGCGGCGCTGAGTACTGCCGGCCAGCCGTTGAACAGCACGAAGCGGGTGATTTGTTCACGCGCGCTGGCGGCACCTCGCGCTTCGCTGATGATGGGCTGCAGGGGCGCTTCTATATAAGTACTGGCATCGGCTTCGCTGGGCTTGCCTTTGAACAGGGCATAGGTGGTGCGTTGGTCGTCCACCACGAATACGCCTTCATAACCACTGGCGCTGTACAGTGATTCGCCAACGTTCTTCTCTTCATAGGCCCACTTCCAGTCCGCCTTGCCGGACAGGTGTTCAAACGCGGCATCCCATACGGCATAGCTGGAAAGGAACTGGCGTGAGGCGAGCAGGCGTTGCTCGAGGGCCTGGGTGGCATGGAATGCACTGCGTTGCTGCTCTTGGCGATCGAGAGTGGCGGCAATATTGAGCAGTGCGCCCAAGGTGACCAGGCATGCCAGGGCGAAAACCGCGCAAAAGCCTGCAAGCAAGCGGCGGACTTGAAATCGGGGGGTGGGAAGGGTGGGTGGAAGGTTGGCGGTCCTGGCCATGCGTGAGCAACTCCTTCAAGAACAGCTGCCTCCCACTGGGCAATCAGGAAGGAAGTTCAGTCAGGATAGGCCAGCCTGAGCACGGTGGCCTCGCTTTGCGCGAAATTGACCTGGTCGCGGCCACCGTGCTTGGCGGTGTACAACGCTTTGTCGGCCTGTTCGAGCCAGTGTTCGGGCGATTCGAGGTCGGCCTGGAAGGCGGACAGGCCGATGCTGAGGCTGATACGCAAATGCGGCAGTTGCGCATTGCGGTAGTTCGCCACCCGCTCGCGCAAGCGCTCCATGGCCTGGCAAGCCTGGGCCTCATTAGTGTCTGGCAGAATCACGCAGAACTCGTCGCCGCCATAGCGCCCGGCCTGGTCAACGTCACGCAGGTTGCGTTTGAGCTCTTCGCTCATCTGCCGTAGCACGCAATCGCCGACCACATGACCAAACGTGTCGTTGATGGTCTTGAAGTGGTCGATGTCGATGAGGGCGATGACCGCCTGTTGCTGTTGTTGCTGGCAGGTCTGGAACTTGACCAAGAGCAGGTCTTTCCAGGCACCGTGGTTGAGCAACCCGGTCAGGCTGTCGGTAAGGCTAAGCGCACTGAGGCGGCGCTTGTGTTCTGCCAACTTGATTGCGAGTTGGTAGCAGACCCAGCCAAGGGCCAGTGGATACAGCGTGAGCATTGGCAGGCAGGCGTAAACCTGCAGAGGCGTGGCATTGAGCTGCAGCCCGGGGCCGAGCACAAGCGTGGCCAGGAGCATGCCGGCGAGCTGCGCCAGCACGCCACGTGCTACCAGGCGCTTGCCGCCTGCGGCGACGTTGTTCATGGTCATCATCGACAGTACGGTCACGCTGGGCAGCGGATTGAACTGCATGGCGGCGGTCCAGAAGCCCCCCATCAGCGAGTCCAGCAGCAGGTTGCGTTGCTCTGCCTGATAAGGCGTTGTCGAGCGGATCGCCCACAGGTAGGCCACATGGGGCCAGAGAATGCCGTTGAACAGCATCAGCAGCCAGACCCAGGTGGGCGGCGACAGTGGCGCCAACGCTGCCATGACACTGAACAGGCCGATGCCCATGCCAATGATGCGCGGCAGGTAGATGCGTTTGACGAAAGAAAGTCCCTTGCCGCTGCGGTTGTCCATCATGGTTATCGTTCTTCTGTTAAGGCGCCGTTTATCGCATAACTCGTGTGAATATTGTTGAACAGTGTTTCATCTATGAAAAATGACCTTACAAGCCAATTCACGGTTGATGCGATCACTGTGGGGTAATATGAAGGCTTTCCTGTTGCTCGGAGTGCTGATGCTCATGTCTCCCTTGGCTAACGCTGCCGGCGAGCCGGCGCCACAGCGAGACGGCCGGTTCCACAATCAGGCACGCCTGCCTCAGGATGGCGTGATGAAGAAGCTGCGCATCGGCCTCAAGTACCTGCTTTTGCGCAAGCCGCCCGAAACACGTCCCGCCACCGCTATCGCCGTGCAGCCCATGACCCGGCAGCAGGTGCTCGATGCACCTGATCACAGCCTCTGGCGCTTGGGCCATTCCACGATATTGCTCAAGTTGCGTGGGCGTTTCTTTATTACCGACCCAGTATTCGCCGAACGCGCCTCACCGGTGCAGTGGGCGGGGCCGCAGCGTTTTCATGCCGCACCGCTGGGTCTGGACGAGCTGCCGCCGTTGGCCGCGGTAATTTTGTCGCATGATCACTTCGACCACCTGGATGAGCAGGCGATTCGTCGGCTTGCCCCACGTACCGGGTTTTTCCTGGCACCGCTCGGCGTGGGCGACCTGTTGATTGAATGGGGCGTCCCGGCAGAAAAGGTCCGTCAGCTGGATTGGTGGCAGGAGACCGAAGTCGAGGGTGTGCGTTTCATCGCGACGCCGGCGCAGCACTTTTCCGGGCGTGGATTGTTCGACAGCAACCGGACCTTGTGGGCGTCCTGGGTGATGGTCGATGAACAGCTGCGGTTGTTCTTCAGTGGCGACACCGGTTACTTCGATGGTTTCAGGCAGATCGGCGAGCGCTTCGGGCCTTTCGACCTGACCCTCATCGAGACTGGGGCTTATAACGTCGCCTGGCCGAACGTACACATGCAGCCGGAGCAGAGCCTGCAGGCACACCTCGATCTGAAGGGGCGCTGGCTGCTGCCGATCCACAACGGCACGTTCGACTTGTCCACCCATGGCTGGCAGGAGCCTTTCGAGCGCATTCTGGCCCTGACCGCGCAAGCGCAGGTACGGCTAAGCACACCGCAGATGGGGGAGCGGGTCAGCCTCGACTCGCCCCATGCCGGGCAGAACTGGTGGCAACCAAAGCCTGTGCATGAGCGCGGGCGCTCGGCAGAGCGTGCAGTGGCAGTGCGCTGAGGGTCATCTTTCAGTGTCTTTCGGGTGAGGGGAGGGCGGCGCTTGGTCGTCCAGTAACCGCGAGGGCGGCTTGCCGCTGTCACTGCGCACCTGCGCATGGCTGATCAGCGCGAAGATGAAGCTGCCGCCAATGATGTTGCCGGCCAGGGTCGGCAGGGCGAACTGCATCCAGAAGCTGCGCCAGGTCTCTTCGCCGGCCCAGACCAGGTAGGACACCTCGACCGAACCCACGACTATATGGGTGAAATCGCCCAAGGCCATGAAGTACGTGATCATCAGGATGATCCAGATCTTGGCGTGCTCCATCGACGGAATCATCCAGACCATGGTGGCGATCATCCAGCCCGAGACAATGCCTTTGGCGAACATCTGGCTAATGTCATTCTTCATTACCTTGCGACCGACCTCAAGGAAGGCCACGTCGGTCTTGCTGTCGAAGATCGGCAGTTCAAGCATGACCCAGGCCACCAGCAGGGTGCCTGCCAGGTTGCCGAGCAACACCACGCTCCAAAGGCGCAACAGGCGGCCGAAGTTGGCCAGGGTAGGCGAGGTCATTACTGGCAGCACGGCAGTCAGCGTGTTCTCGGTGAACAGTTGCTGGCGGGCGAGGATTACAGCAAGGAAACCGGCACTGTAGCCAATGCTCGCGATCACCTGGGCGCTGTCCCCAGCGGGAAGGCGCGCATAGAACAAGCCCATTGCCATGAGCGATAGCCCCATGGACAACCCTGCGGCCAACGCCGACCACCACAGTGCTGCAAGCGTGCGTTCGAGCTCCTGATCGCCCTGGTAGCGAATGATTTCGTGCAGCACCGCTGCTCGCGGTGGCTGATTTTGGCTGACTTCCTGCTCTTCGTCCGCCGAGAGGCCTGGCGTTTTCTCGCTTTGCGCATCGCTCATGATCGCCATGCTCCGTGGGGTGTTTATCTACAGATCGGTTACGCCTTCATTAGTTGCGGGTGACCGTGAAAGGCGATTGGAAAGTTTTTTCAGATCAAGGTGTTGACTCTGAATTTAAAGCGCGTATTATTCGCCTCCTCGCAGCGATGAACGCTTCGGGGCAAGCGGTAAGTTGTTGAAGTTGAAGGCTTTCGAAAGAAAGCGGCGGTAAAAAACTTCAAAATAAACGCTTGACAGCAAATGAGGAAAGCGTAGAATGCGCACCTCGGTTGAGGCGAAAAGCTCTTAACCAAACGCTCTTTAACAAATTGAATCAAGCAATTCGTGTGGGTGCTTGTGAGTATGGATTGATAGTCACAAAGATTATCAGCATCACAAGTGACCATGCGAGAAATCACATAGTCATTTGAGATTGCTGAGCCAAGTTTAGGGTTTCTTAAAAACCCAAGCAGTATTGAACTGAAGAGTTTGATCATGGCTCAGATTGAACGCTGGCGGCAGGCCTAACACATGCAAGTCGAGCGGATGAGAAGAGCTTGCTCTTCGATTCAGCGGCGGACGGGTGAGTAATGCCTAGGAATCTGCCTGGTAGTGGGGGACAACGTTTCGAAAGGAACGCTAATACCGCATACGTCCTACGGGAGAAAGCAGGGGACCTTCGGGCCTTGCGCTATCAGATGAGCCTAGGTCGGATTAGCTAGTTGGTGGGGTAATGGCTCACCAAGGCGACGATCCGTAACTGGTCTGAGAGGATGATCAGTCACACTGGAACTGAGACACGGTCCAGACTCCTACGGGAGGCAGCAGTGGGGAATATTGGACAATGGGCGAAAGCCTGATCCAGCCATGCCGCGTGTGTGAAGAAGGTCTTCGGATTGTAAAGCACTTTAAGTTGGGAGGAAGGGCAGTAAGCGAATACCTTGCTGTTTTGACGTTACCGACAGAATAAGCACCGGCTAACTCTGTGCCAGCAGCCGCGGTAATACAGAGGGTGCAAGCGTTAATCGGAATTACTGGGCGTAAAGCGCGCGTAGGTGGTTTGTTAAGTTGGATGTGAAAGCCCCGGGCTCAACCTGGGAACTGCATCCAAAACTGGCAAGCTAGAGTACGGTAGAGGGTGGTGGAATTTCCTGTGTAGCGGTGAAATGCGTAGATATAGGAAGGAACACCAGTGGCGAAGGCGACCACCTGGACTGATACTGACACTGAGGTGCGAAAGCGTGGGGAGCAAACAGGATTAGATACCCTGGTAGTCCACGCCGTAAACGATGTCAACTAGCCGTTGGAATCCTTGAGATTTTAGTGGCGCAGCTAACGCATTAAGTTGACCGCCTGGGGAGTACGGCCGCAAGGTTAAAACTCAAATGAATTGACGGGGGCCCGCACAAGCGGTGGAGCATGTGGTTTAATTCGAAGCAACGCGAAGAACCTTACCAGGCCTTGACATGCAGAGAACTTTCTAGAGATAGATTGGTGCCTTCGGGAACTCTGACACAGGTGCTGCATGGCTGTCGTCAGCTCGTGTCGTGAGATGTTGGGTTAAGTCCCGTAACGAGCGCAACCCTTGTCCTTAGTTACCAGCACGTTATGGTGGGCACTCTAAGGAGACTGCCGGTGACAAACCGGAGGAAGGTGGGGATGACGTCAAGTCATCATGGCCCTTACGGCCTGGGCTACACACGTGCTACAATGGTCGGTACAGAGGGTTGCCAAGCCGCGAGGTGGAGCTAATCTCACAAAACCGATCGTAGTCCGGATCGCAGTCTGCAACTCGACTGCGTGAAGTCGGAATCGCTAGTAATCGCGAATCAGAATGTCGCGGTGAATACGTTCCCGGGCCTTGTACACACCGCCCGTCACACCATGGGAGTGGGTTGCACCAGAAGTAGCTAGTCTAACCTTCGGGAGGACGGTTACCACGGTGTGATTCATGACTGGGGTGAAGTCGTAACAAGGTAGCCGTAGGGGAACCTGCGGCTGGATCACCTCCTTAATCGACGACATCAGCCTGCTGATGAGCTCCCACACGAATTGCTTGATTCATATGTGAAGACGATCAAGACCCTCTATAGGTCTGTAGCTCAGTTGGTTAGAGCGCACCCCTGATAAGGGTGAGGTCGGCAGTTCAAATCTGCCCAGACCTACCAATATACGGGGCCATAGCTCAGCTGGGAGAGCGCCTGCCTTGCACGCAGGAGGTCAGCGGTTCGATCCCGCTTGGCTCCACCACTCTTGCAGTACCTTGATCAAACTCAGAAATGAGCATTCGCTTCGAATGTTGATTTCTGACTTTTGTCAGATCGTTCTTTAAAAATTCGGATATGTGATAGAAATAGACTGAACACTACTTTCACTGGTAGTGGATCAGGCTAAGGTAAAATTTGTGGGCTCGAAAGAGCAAAACGAATTTTCGGCGAATGTCGTCTTCACAGTATAACCAGATTGCTTGGGGTTATATGGTCAAGTGAAGAAGCGCATACGGTGGATGCCTTGGCAGTCAGAGGCGATGAAAGACGTGGTAGCCTGCGATAAGCTTTGGGGAGTCGGCAAACAGACTGTGATCCAGAGATCTCTGAATGGGGGAACCCACTCAGCATAAGCTGAGTATCTTGTACTGAATACATAGGTGCAAGAGGCGAACCAGGGGAACTGAAACATCTAAGTACCCTGAGGAAAAGAAATCAACCGAGATTCCCTTAGTAGTGGCGAGCGAACGGGGACCAGCCCTTAAGTTGGTTTGAGATTAGTGGAACGCTCTGGAAAGTGCGGCCATAGTGGGTGATAGCCCCGTACACGAAAATCTCTTATCAATGAAATCGAGTAGGACGGAGCACGAGAAACTTTGTCTGAATATGGGGGGACCATCCTCCAAGGCTAAATACTACTGACTGACCGATAGTGAACTAGTACCGTGAGGGAAAGGCGAAAAGAACCCCGGAGAGGGGAGTGAAATAGATCCTGAAACCGTATGCGTACAAGCAGTGGGAGCCTACTTTGTTAGGTGACTGCGTACCTTTTGTATAATGGGTCAGCGACTTATATTCAGTGGCGAGCTTAACCGAATAGGGGAGGCGTAGCGAAAGCGAGTCTTAATAGGGCGTTTAGTCGCTGGGTATAGACCCGAAACCGGGCGATCTATCCATGGGCAGGTTGAAGGTTAGGTAACACTGACTGGAGGACCGAACCGACTACCGTTGAAAAGTTAGCGGATGACCTGTGGATCGGAGTGAAAGGCTAATCAAGCTCGGAGATAGCTGGTTCTCCTCGAAAGCTATTTAGGTAGCGCCTCATGTATCACTGTAGGGGGTAGAGCACTGTTTCGGCTAGGGGGTCATCCCGACTTACCAAACCGATGCAAACTCCGAATACCTACAAGTGCCGAGCATGGGAGACACACGGCGGGTGCTAACGTCCGTCGTGAAAAGGGAAACAACCCAGACCGTCAGCTAAGGTCCCAAAGTCATGGTTAAGTGGGAAACGATGTGGGAAGGCTTAGACAGCTAGGAGGTTGGCTTAGAAGCAGCCACCCTTTAAAGAAAGCGTAATAGCTCACTAGTCGAGTCGGCCTGCGCGGAAGATGTAACGGGGCTCAAACCATGCACCGAAGCTACGGGTATCACCTTTTGGTGATGCGGTAGAGGAGCGTTCTGTAAGCCTGTGAAGGTGAGTTGAGAAGCTTGCTGGAGGTATCAGAAGTGCGAATGCTGACATGAGTAACGACAATGGGAGTGAAAAACTCCCACGCCGAAAGACCAAGGTTTCCTGCGCAACGTTAATCGACGCAGGGTTAGTCGGTCCCTAAGGCGAGGCTGAAAAGCGTAGTCGATGGAAAACAGGTTAATATTCCTGTACTTCCAGTTATTGCGATGGAGGGACGGAGAAGGCTAGGCCAGCTTGGCGTTGGTTGTCCAAGTTTAAGGTGGTAGGCTGAGATCTTAGGCAAATCCGGGATCTCAAGGCCGAGAGCTGATGACGAGTTGCCTTTAGGCGACGAAGTGGTTGATGCCATGCTTCCAAGAAAAGCTCCTAAGCTTCAGATAACTGGGAACCGTACCCCAAACCGACACAGGTGGTTAGGTAGAGAATACCAAGGCGCTTGAGAGAACTCGGGTGAAGGAACTAGGCAAAATGGCACCGTAACTTCGGGAGAAGGTGCGCCGGCGAGGGTTAAGGACTTGCTCCGTAAGCCCATGCCGGTCGAAGATACCAGGCCGCTGCGACTGTTTATTAAAAACACAGCACTCTGCAAACACGAAAGTGGACGTATAGGGTGTGACGCCTGCCCGGTGCCGGAAGGTTAATTGATGGGGTTAGCGCAAGCGAAGCTCTTGATCGAAGCCCCGGTAAACGGCGGCCGTAACTATAACGGTCCTAAGGTAGCGAAATTCCTTGTCGGGTAAGTTCCGACCTGCACGAATGGCGTAACGATGGCGGCGCTGTCTCCACCCGAGACTCAGTGAAATTGAAATCGCTGTGAAGATGCAGTGTATCCGCGGCTAGACGGAAAGACCCCGTGAACCTTTACTATAGCTTTGCACTGGACTTTGAATTTGCTTGTGTAGGATAGGTGGGAGGCTTTGAAGTGGGGACGCCAGTTCTCATGGAGCCATCCTTGAAATACCACCCTGGCAACTTTGAGGTTCTAACTCAGGTCCGTTATCCGGATCGAGGACAGTGTATGGTGGGTAGTTTGACTGGGGCGGTCTCCTCCCAAAGAGTAACGGAGGAGTACGAAGGTGCGCTCAGACCGGTCGGAAATCGGTCGTAGAGTATAAAGGCAAAAGCGCGCTTGACTGCGAGACAAACACGTCGAGCAGGTACGAAAGTAGGTCTTAGTGATCCGGTGGTTCTGTATGGAAGGGCCATCGCTCAACGGATAAAAGGTACTCCGGGGATAACAGGCTGATACCGCCCAAGAGTTCATATCGACGGCGGTGTTTGGCACCTCGATGTCGGCTCATCACATCCTGGGGCTGAAGCCGGTCCCAAGGGTATGGCTGTTCGCCATTTAAAGTGGTACGCGAGCTGGGTTTAGAACGTCGTGAGACAGTTCGGTCCCTATCTGCCGTGGACGTTTGAGATTTGAGAGGGGCTGCTCCTAGTACGAGAGGACCGGAGTGGACGAACCTCTGGTGTTCCGGTTGTCACGCCAGTGGCATTGCCGGGTAGCTATGTTCGGAAGAGATAACCGCTGAAAGCATCTAAGCGGGAAACTTGCCTCAAGATGAGATCTCACTGGGATCTTGAATCCCCTAAAGGGCCGTCGAAGACTACGACGTTGATAGGTTGGGTGTGTAAGCGCTGTGAGGCGTTGAGCTAACCAATACTAATTGCCCGTGAGGCTTGACCATATAACACCCAAGCAATTTGAGCGTAAGACGCCGAATTGTGGTGGTGAAGACGAAATAACCGAAAGTTCGTAACCACAAATATCGCATATCCGAATTCGCTGGGCTGTCCATCTGGACATTCTTGCTACAGAATTTCTTGACGACCATAGAGCATTGGAACCACCTGATCCCATCCCGAACTCAGTAGTGAAACGATGCATCGCCGATGGTAGTGTGGGGTTTCCCCATGTGAGAGTAGGTCATCGTCAAGATTCATTTCGCAAAACCCCTATCTGCGCAAGCAGGTAGGGGTTTTGTCTTTCTAGCATTTTTACCCTCGAAGTGCTGTCTTCTGGCAAAGATGTTTTGTCCGTCCTGTACCTCTCCAACCGTGCTCAAGGGTGCGACAATTATTCCTGTTCGTACACGTGACTTTGCCCTGCCTAGGCTGCGTCAAGACTTAGGTTCGGGGCAACCTCGCGCCCGGATAGAGCGATGCCAGCGTGCCGTGCTGCGCATTTATGGACTTTCACCGTCCTATCACTTGAGGTAGAGAGCAAGATGGCCAAGGCCGCCGATGTCGTTGTGCAATGCCTGGAAAACGAAGGTGTCGAGTATGTGTTCGGCATTCCCGGTGAGGAGAACCTCGACCTGCTGGAATCCCTGCGCAAGTCGAAGATCAAGCTGGTACTGACCCGCCACGAGCAGTCTGCGGGCTTCATGGCCGCGACCTATGGCCGCCTGACCGGCAAGACCGGCGTCAGCCTGTCGACCCTCGGCCCCGGCGCGACCAACCTGGTCACCGCCAGTGCCTATGCCTACCTCGGCGGCATGCCGATGATGATGATTACCGGCCAGAAGCCGATCAAGAAGTCCAAACAGGGCCGCTTCCAGATCATCGACGTGTGCGGCATGATGGACCCCATCACCAAGTACACTCACCAGTTCGCCTCGGCTGACAACATTCCGGCTCGCATGCGTGAAGCGTTCCGTCTGGCTGAAGAAGAGAAACCAGGCGCCGTGCACCTGGAGCTGCCTGAAGACATCGCCGCCGAGCAAACCGACGCACTGCCGATCCCGCGCAGCCTGCACCGTCGACCTCTGGCCGAGCACGTGGCTATCGAAGCTGCTGTGCAGAAACTGCAAAACGCCCGCAACCCGATCCTGGTGATCGGTGCCGGTGCCAACCGCAAGATGACCGCCAAAGTCCTCAAGCAACTGATCGACAAAACCGGTATCCCGTTCATCACCACCCAGATGGGCAAAGGTGTGGTCGACGAGCGCCACCCGCGCTTCCTCGGCAACGCTGCACTGTCGTCGGGTGACTTCGTGCACCGCGCCGTCGAAGCCGCTGACCTGATCATCAACATCGGCCACGACGTGATCGAGAAGCCGCCATTCTTCATGGTCCGTGGCGGCACCGAAGTCATTCACATCAGCTTCCGCTCCGCCGAAGTCGATGCCGTGTACTTCCCGCAGGTCGAAGTGATCGGCGACATCGCCAACGCCGTGTGGCAGATCAGCGAAGCGCTGAGCGACACTTCGCACTGGGACTTCACCCGCCTCATGGCCATCCGTGAAGCAAACGAAGCGCAGATCGCCGAAGGCGCCGATGACGACCGTTTCCCGGTCTACCCACAGCGCATGGTGGCCGACATCCGTCGTGTGCTGCCATCCGAGGGCATCGTTGCCCTGGACAACGGCATCTACAAGATCTGGTTTGCCCGTAACTACAAGGCCCACAAGCCGAACACCGTATTGCTGGACAATGCCTTGGCAACCATGGGCGCAGGCCTGCCGTCAGCGATGGCCGCGCACCTGGTGTACCCGGACCGCCCGGTAATCTCGGTGTGTGGCGACGGCGGCTTCATGATGAACAGCCAGGAGCTGGAAACGGCAGTACGCTTAGGCATGCACATCACTGTGGTGATCCTGCGTGACGACGGCTACGGCATGATCCGCTGGAAGCAGGCCAACATGGGCTTCACCGATTTCGGCCTGGACTACGGCAACCCGGACTTCGTCAAATACGCCGAAGCCTACGGTGCCAATGGCCACCGCGTGGAAAGCGCCGAAGGCTTGCTGCCGCTGCTTGAGCACTGCATCAAGACCCCAGGCGTGCACGTGATCGACTGTCCGGTTGACTACAGCGAGAACGACCGCATCCTCAACAGCGAGCTGCGTGAGCGCGCGCTGGCGGTATAAGGCTTGACGGCCTGTTCGCGGGGTAATCCGAATTGCCCCGCGAACGCTTTGGGCCAGGCAACAAATTCCTTGATCCATTCCCCATGTGCTAGGGTGCACGCAAATCTTCACCCAGGACACCCGCACATGCTCCCCGCGCTCAGCGAAAAAGAACTCGATCGCCTTGAAGATCTGTTGATCACTTACGGCAACGATTACTCAGTGATCAACCTGGCCGAGCTCAATGGCTTTTTTACCGCCCTGGCCAGTTCCCCGGCCACTGTCCTCCCCGAACAATGGTTGCCTGCAGTTGCGGGTGGCAAGGTGCCAAAATTCAAGAAGCCTGCCCATGAAGAGGCGTATACGGCGCTGATGTTGCGTTATGCCAGCCAAGTGGCGGAACAACTCGCTGACAACGTCGATCACTTCGAACCGGTGTTCGAAGAGGGAGAAGGCGAGCAAGGTACTTCAATCATTATGGAGGAGTGGTGCTTCGGCTATATGCGCGGTACGCAGGTCGCTAACTGGGGCGAGTTGCCGCCAGAGCAGGATCAGTTGCTCAAGGCGATTTCGCTGCATGGTCTGGAAGACAACTTCGAGTTGCTCGATCAAATGAGTGAACAGGACATTCAAGCGTGTGTGCCTCACGTGATCGAGGCGGCACGTCAGCTGTATCGCTTTCACAATCAGCGCCACTGAGCCGAAAATGTAGCCAATGCATTCCTCTGTAGAAGCGGATTAACGCCGCTTCTACAAGCATTATTCCGCTAAGCGAAATTATGGTTTCCCCCCAGCGCTGATTCTGCTGCGGGTCGAACCGGTCCAACATGGCCTGCATCAGCCCATCCCGGCGCTGACCAGGAGCCAAGCCCATGTCGAACCCTATCAAGCTCTACAACTTCCCCAAGTCTGGCCACGCCCACCGCATCGAACTGATGCTCTCACTGCTGAACCTGCCCACCGAGCTGGTCTTCGTCGACCTCGCCAAAGGTGCGCACAAACAACCCGAGTTCCTTGCCCTCAACCCCTTTGGCCAAGTCCCTGTCATCGATGACAACGGTACTGTCATCGCCGATTCCAACGCCATCCTGGTGTACCTGGCAAAGAAATACGACCACGGCACCTGGTTGCCCGAAGAGCCCGCAGCAGCCGCTCGCGTGCAACGCTGGCTGTCGGTCGCAGCAGGCCCACTGGCCTTTGGCCCCGCCGCCGCGCGCCTGGTCACGGTGTTCGGTGCCTCGTTCAACACCGATGAAGTCATCAGTCGCGCCCATACCCTGCTCAAGGTGATCGACGCCGAACTGGCCAAGAGGTCTTTCCTGGCAGGCAGCGAACCTACCATCGCCGACATTGCCAACTACTCCTACATCGCCCACGCACCGGAAGGCAACGTCTCGCTGGAGCCCTACGCCAACGTACGCAGCTGGCTGGCACGTATCGAAGCGCTGCCAGGTTTCGTGCCTATGCCGCGCACAGCGGTGGGCCTGCAAGCCACTGTCTGAATCCGCACCCTTGCGAGGAATGCCCCCATGCGTAAGCTCCCAGGCCATCGCGCGTCACCTTGGCACAGCGGTGAAAAGATCCTGCAGGAAAAGGTCGGTGTGTCGGAGCGCATGGAGGTGTTCGGGCAAAAGGTTATTCGCGACTACATGCCTGACCAGCATCGCGCGTTCTATCAGCAACTGCCGTTCATGGTGGCGGGCAGCGTGGATGCCCACGGCAAGCCGTGGGCAACCCTGCTCGAAGGCCCGGAAGGTTTTGTCAGTTCGCCTGATCCACGGCGGTTGCTGATCAATGCGAATCTGAAAGCAGATGACCCCGCTACACAAGGGCTGCTGAGCGGGCAGGCGATAGGGCTGCTGGGGATCGAGCTGCATACCCGTCGGCGCAACCGTATCAACGGCCTGATCACCCAGGCAACCCACGGGCAGTTGCACGTGACAGTGGAGCAGTCGTTCGGCAACTGCCCACAGTACATCCAGCTGCGCGACTACACCCGCATCGATGAGCCCGCACAAGGTCGCTTCGATGCGACAGCGCTGGATGCTCGTGCGGTCACCATGATCGAGACGGCCGACACCTTCTTTGTCGCAAGCTTCGTTGACCATGAAGGCGGTCAGCGCTCTGTGGATGTGTCGCACCGCGGCGGCCGGCCAGGGTTCGTCAAAGTCGAAGGCAACCGCCTGACCATTCCCGATTACGCCGGCAACCTGCACTTCAACACACTGGGCAACTTGCTGGTCAACCCGCAGGCAGGCTTGCTGTTCATCGACTTCGCCACTGGCAATGTACTGCAGCTCTGTGGGCGTACCGAGGTGATACTGCAGAGCCCTGCCATCAACGCGTTCGAGGGTGCCGAGCGGCTGTGGACGCTGGATGTCGAGCAGGTGGTGTGGCGCCCGGCTGCGGTGTCGCTACGCTGGGCATTGCAGGCGTACGCGCCAACCAGCCTGATGACCGGCACTTGGGCCGAGGCCGAACAGCGCCTGCAGCAGCGCGAACGCCAGCGTCAATGGTTGGCGTGGCGCGTGGTGCGCCTGGAGCAGGAGAGCCGGGATATACGCTCGCTGTATCTGGCAGCAGATGCACCGGTGGCGTTTGCACCGGGGCAGCACATCCCAGTGCGCATTGCGTTGGGCAGTGATGCCCCGCTGATTCGCACCTACAGCGTTTCCAGCGCGCCGTCGGACGGCTACCTGCGCATCAGCGTCAAGGCTCAGGGCCCGGCATCGCGCTATCTGCATGAGCGCATCGCCGTGGGTGACCTGCTCGACGTGCGCCTACCCATGGGCAGTTTTACCCTGGATGAGCAAAGCGAACGGCCGATCGTGCTGATCGGCGCGGGCGTGGGCATCACCCCACTGATCGCCATGCTGCGCGAGCAGTTGGCCAAGCGTCAGGCACGGCGTATTCACCTGTTTCACGGTGCGCGCAGCCTGGCTGACTTGCCGTTCCAGCTAGAGCTCGACAGCCTGCGACAGGAGGCGGGCGAGCTGTTGAGCCTGCACCGCTGCCTGAGCCAGCCGGAAGCAACTGCTGTGCAGGGCCGTGACTACGAGCATGTTGGCCGGCTTGGCATCGAGCAGGTGAAGGCCACACTGACGCTGGATGACTACGACGTTTACCTGTGTGGCCCAGCCAGTTTTACCCAGGACCTGTATGAAGGCTTGCGCGCCGTGCACGTGCCCGACGCTCGCATACACGCCGAAGCCTTCGGGCCTTCGACCCTCAGGCGGCACACCGATGACGACCAACCTGTGCTGCCACAGCCACCGGCTGCGAGCGAACCTGTGCCGGTGTACTTTGCCAGCTCGGCCAAGGAGGCGCGCTGGGTACCCGGCAGCGGCACCTTGCTGGAGCTTGCCGAGGCGCGCGGGCTGTCGCCGGATTTCAGTTGCCGGGGAGGTTCATGCGGCACCTGCAAGACCAAGGTGGTGAGCGGGCAGGTGCATTACCCGAACCCGCCAGCGGAGATGCCTGAAGCGGGGACGGTACTGATCTGCTGTGCCGTGCCGGGTAAAGGGGAGGAAGCAGGGCTGGTGCTTGAGCTTTGATTTCAGTTGTACAGGCAGTATAAAACCGCAGATACCCGATAACCCCCCGACACCCCAGGAGCCGGCATGGATCAGATTCACCTGATGAAGGTGTTCGTCGCAGTCGGCGAGCTGGAAAGCTTCGCCGCTGCCGCCCGCCGGCTGGACATCTCGCCCGCAGCGGTCACCCGTGCCGTCAGTGCCCTGGAAGAGCAGCTAGGGGTCAAGCTGCTGCTGCGCACCACCCGCAGTGTGCGCCTGACCGAGGCAGGTGGCCGCTATCTTGAGGACACCCGGCACATCCTCGCCAGCATCCACGAGGCCAATGAAGCCGCGGCTGGCATCAATGCCACGCCCAAAGGCGATCTGGCCGTTACCGCGCCTATCCTGTTTGGCAAGAAGTACGTCATGCCGTGCATCGTTCGTTACCTGCAGCGCTACCCCGATGTCGACGTGTCTGCGTACTTCCTCGACCGGGTGGTGAACATGGTCGAGGAGGGGATGGATGTGGCTGTGCGTATCGGCCCGCTGCCAGACTCCGGGCTCAAGGCGCTGCGCGTGGGCAGGGTGCGGCGCATGCTCTGTGCCTCACCCGATTACCTGACGCGTCATGGCGTACCGCAGCACCCTTCGGATTTGCCGGGTCATGCGGTAATTGGCACGACCAATCTGTCGCCCCGGGCCGGTTGGCGGTTCGGTGTGGCCGATGAACCGACCCTGGTGCGCATGAAGCCCCGGCTGACGGTGACCAGCAATGATGGGGCGATCGCCGCAGCGAGTGGTGGGCTGGGTATTGCGCGGTTGCTGTCTTATCAGGTGGCGGACGAGCTGGCGAACGGGCAGTTGCAGGTGATTCTTGCCGAGTATGAGGAGGCGCCCTGGCCGATTCATGTGCTGCACCGGGAGAGCAAGTACGGGTCGTCCAAGGTGAGGACGTTCATCGACATGCTGGCCCATGATCTGCGTGCCCAAGGGCTGGATTGAGATCGTACAACAATCTGATTTTTTGGCTTGATCTCATCGCGTCAGGCCAGTCCATAGCGTTCCAGTTAATAATTTGTGTTGTACGACGACCTATGACATGGCAATCTTCGCCTGAAACAAATTGTCTCAATTCGCCATGCCGGCATTGAGCCAATCACCCGCGCCTCTAAAAATAATATTCAGGTGATCCATGAAGATGAAAGGCATCCGTTGGTGGATGGTCAGCCTCGTCACGGCTGGGCTCGTCGTTAACTACCTCGCCCGCAACACCCTCTCGGTGGCTGCCCCCACCTTGATGACCGACCTCTCCATCACGACCGAGCAATACGCCAAGATCGTCGCCGCCTGGCAGGTGTGCTACGCCCTCATGCAGCCGGTTGCCGGCTGGTTCATCGACTTCATCGGCACCAAACTGGGTTTTGCCGTGTTCGCCATGGCCTGGTCGGTGGCCTGTGCCGGCGCGGCTTTGGCCACGGGCTGGCAGAGCATGGCGTTTATGCGCGGCGTGTTGGGCATGACCGAGGCGGCCGGCCTGCCTGCCGGCGTCAAGGCCACCACCGAATGGTTCCCGGCCAAGGAACGTTCGGTGGCCATCGGCTGGTTCAACATCGGCTCCTCACTCGGTGCCTTGCTGGCGCCGCCCCTGGTGGTGTGGGCGATCCTGCACAGCGGCTGGCAGCTTGCCTTCGTGATCGTCGGGCTATCTGGCATCGTCTGGACCGTGCTGTGGATGCTGTTCTACAAGCACCCACGCGATCAGAAGCGCTTGAGCAGCGACGAACGTGACTACATCCTTTCTGGCCAGGAAGCGCACTTCAAGGACGAGAAACGTGAGAAGGGCGCCTGGAAGCGCATCTTCAAGACCCGCAACTTCTACGCCATCGCCTCGGCGCGCATTCTTTCGGAGCCGGCCTGGCAGACCTTCAATGCCTGGATCCCGCTGTACCTGATGACTGAGCGGCACATGAACATCAAGGAAGTGGCGATGTTCGCCTGGCTGCCGTTCCTCGCTGCCGACATCGGTTGCGTGCTCGGCGGTTACCTGAGCCCGTTGTTCCACCGTTACTTGAAGGTGTCGTTGTTCACCTCGCGCAAGATGGTGCTGGTGTTTGGTGCCAGCTGCATGATCGGCCCGGCGTGCATCGGCCTGGTGGAAAGCCCGTATACCGCGATTTTGCTGCTGTGCATTGGCGGTTTTGCGCATCAGACGCTGTCGGGGGCGCTGTACTCGATCACCTCGGACTCGTTCAGCAAGGATCAGGTGGCTACCGCGACAGGCATGGGCGGGATGTGCGGTTACCTGGGGGCGGCAGTGTTTACCCTGGTGTTCGGGATTTTGGTGACGCAGATAGGCTACAGCCCGCTGTTCGTGGTGCTGGCAGCGTTCGATATCATTGCGGCGGTGCTGGTGTGGAAGGTCGCGCGCGAGGTACGGGGTGAGCCGGTGGCGCGTCAGGGCGTGGCCACTGGCGAAGTGCTTGTTTAAAGCTTGAGGTCGTGGGGCCGCAGAGCGGCCCCAATACAGGCAACCCGTTTACAGCGCCCGATACTGCATCCTGAACCCCAAGCTCATCGCTTCACCCTGCTGCAGCAACCGCAACCCTGGTCGCCCTGGCAGGTGATGCGCGTTGATCGGGTGGCTGACCGGCTCGAAGCAGAAAAACGCCTTGCCCGGTGGGCAGAACAACAGGAAGTGCTCGCAACCGCTGGCAGTGCATTGCAGGGCATAGCCCGCGCTGGGCTGTTCGATCACGCAGCTGCCAGGCCAACCGCCGAATGCATGATCCACCCCAGTCGCTGGCAGCGCGCCAGGTGCCTCGAAGCGCCACTCTAGCGGCACCGCTGCCCGGCACGATGGCAGCCGGTCTTGTTCAGCCAGCCACACATGCTGCGCCGCAGCGCTCAGGCGAGTGTCCGGGTAGCGCGGGAAATAAGGATGCAGCCCCAGCCCATACCAGGTGGCCGCTCGATCCAGGTGGGTCACATGCAAGTCAAGGTTCAGGCACCCCGCCTGCAGGTGCACATCCAGCGTCGCCCGGTAGGCAAATGGCACCTTGCTGTCGAGCGTCAGCCGGGCACGGCGCTCACTGTGGTGGTCCACCTGCCAGGCCTGCTGCCAGGCCGTGCCATGTATCGGGTAGGCGTCATGTGCGGTGTTGGGCGCCAAGGCCAGCCAGCCCTCGGGCCGTGCGAAACCACCTTCGGCAATCCGGTTGGACCAGGGCGCCAACGGGTAGCAGGCCAGTTGCCGCGGCGTACCGCTGGCCAGCGCGGCCTGGTCGGAGTGGCGCAGCAGCGCCTGCCCGGTCGCCTTCACTTCCCAGTTGATCAGGCTGGCGCCCAGTTCTGGCGCCAGGCTCAGGCGGGTCAGGTGGTCTTGCAGGTGCAGTTCGGTGACAGCCATCAGCGGCTCCTTTCAGAAGGGTTTGCTCAGCTAGCCCGGCGGTAGGTCAACAGTACGATGCCGCACACCACCACGGCCCCACCCATCAGTTGCCAGGTACTCAAGCGCTGATCGAGCAACGCCCAGCCCAGCAGCAGGGTGGCGATCGGTTCGATGTTCATCACCGGTGCGTTCTGCGCCATGTTCAGCCGGGGCACACAGACAAACAGCAGGGTGAAGGCCACGCCATACAGCACCACCAGGCTGGCCAACGCCGCCCAGCCGCTGGTGCTGGCGGGCAGCGACAGCCCGGAAGGCATCACGCCGCTTACGCCTGCGACCAGCATGCTGGAGAACACGATCAGCAAGGTCAGCAGGCTGCGTACCGGGCCGCGCACGGCGGCCAGTTTGTGATCGGTAATCCACAG
Source organism: Pseudomonas sp. E1MeOHC2 (assembly GCF_058745025.1). Classification (NCBI taxonomy): domain Bacteria; kingdom Pseudomonadati; phylum Pseudomonadota; class Gammaproteobacteria; order Pseudomonadales; family Pseudomonadaceae; genus Pseudomonas; species Pseudomonas sp. E1MeOHC2. The sequence continues at coordinate 1,074,928 of NZ_CP196675.1, read as the reverse complement.
CGCGCAGGCGAAGGCACACGCGGCGCAGAAGGCCAGGCTGACGCCCTGGGCCCAATGCGGGTTGGCGTCGGCGCTGTCGGCCAGCCGTGCCGGTACATCCAGCGCCAGCACCAGGCCGCAGAGAATCAGGCCCATGAACAGTACGGTGCGGCCCGTCGGGCGCGCACCGCCCAGCGCCCACGTGAGCAGCGCCAGCAACATCGGGAAGGTATTGCCCACCAGCAGCGCCAGTGCCACCGGGATGCGCGCCACCGCCGAATACAGGCACAGGCTCTGCGTGGCGATCAGCAGGCCGAGCAGCAGTTGCCAGCGCCGCGTACCCGTCGGCAGGCCCAGTGCCTGGCGCTGCCACAGCAGCAGGCAGGCCAGGACCAGAAAGGTGATGCCTGAGCGGCAGAGAATCGCCAGCAGCACGCCGGTGCCGTCATCGAAGGCGATGCGCGCGGCAACGTGGTTGGCGGCGAACGAGCATGCCAGCAGCGCCAATAGCGCAATCGCCAGCTTGCGAGGAAAGAGAGTTGGGGCAGAGGAGGGAACAGCCATGTGCAGGATCCATTTGCAAAAGAGGATGGGGCCGCAAGCGGCCCCATTTGGCTTTACAGCACCACGCTGGGCAGCCAGAGCGAGATGGCAGGGATGTAGGTCACGGCCATCAGTACCAGGAACAACGCCAGGTAGAACGGCAGCAGCGCCTTCACCGTCGACTCGATGCTCACCTTGCCGATGGCCGAGCCCACGAACAGCACCGCGCCCACCGGTGGCGTGATCAAACCGATGCCCAGGTTCACCAGCATGATCATGCCGAAGTGCACCGGATCCACGCCGATGCCATTGATCACCGGCAGCAGGATCGGCGTCAGGATCAAAATCAGCGGCGCCATGTCCATCACCGTGCCCAGCAGCAACAGCATGAAGTTGATGCACATGAGGATCACGTAACGGTTGTCCGACAGGGTCAGGAACGTGGTGGTGATCTTCGAGGGGATCTGCATCAGCGTCATCACGTAGCCAAAGCTTGCGGCAAAGCCGATCAGGATCATCACGATCGAGATGGTGCGTACCGTGCGGTGCATCAACTTGGGCAGGTCACGCCATTTGTAGTCGCGGTAGATGAACATGGTCACGAAGAACGACCAGACCACCGCCACGGCGGCCGACTCGGTCGCGGTGAACACGCCCGACAGAATGCCACCGAGGATGATGACCATCGCCATCAGCCCCCACAGCGCCTCACCGGCGATTTTCAGCGCCTGGCGCAACGGAATGACTTCGCCTTTGGGGTAGTTGCGCTTTTTCGCGAAGATCAGGCACAGGCCCATCATCACTGCGCTCAGCAACAGCCCGGGCATCACCCCAGCCATGAACAGCGAGGCGATCGACACCGTGCCACCCGCCGCCAGCGAGTACAGCACCGAGTTGTGGCTGGGCGGGGTCAGCAGTGCCTGCACCGAGCCACTGACAGTCACGGCGGTGGAGAACTCACGCGGGTAGCCTTTGCGCTCCATTTCCGGAATCAGCACCGAACCCACCGACGCGGTGTCGGCCACCGACGAGCCCGAGATAGCGCCAAAGAACGTCGAGGCCATGATGTTGACCAGCGACAACCCGCCCCGCACGAAGCCCACCAGCACCCCGGCGAATGCCACCAGCCGCCGGGACATACCGCCCTCGGCCATGATCGCGCCGGCCAGCACGAAGAACGGAATCGCCAGCAGCGAAAACTTGTTAACCCCACTGGAGACCTGGATCATCATCGCCTGCAGCGGGATATCGATCCACCAGGCACCGATCAATGCCGACAACCCCAGTGCATAGGCCACCGGCATGCCCAGCAGGATGAGCGCGATGAAACTGCCCAACAGAATGAACGCATCCATTTACGCAGCTCCTTCGCTTTCTTCAGCCAGGTCGAAGCGCACCACCTTGCGGTTGCTTTGGTCGCCCAGCAGGAGTTTTTCCACCACAAAAATCAGTGTCAGTACGCCACCCACCGGGATCGGCGCATAGGTCATGCCCACGCGTACCCCTGGCAGAGAGGCCAGCGACTGGTTCCAGGTGGTGATGCACAGTTTGGTGCCGTAGTAGGTCATGAACACGCACACCACGATCATCAGCAGTTGCACCAGCAGCGAAACCAGCTGGCGCTGCAGGGGTGGCAGGCGGTCGGTGATCATCGCCACCGCCATGTGCGCGCCAGCCCGGTAGCTGGCGGCGGCACCGACGAAGGTGAACACCACCATCAGCAGGATCGAGACCGGCTCCGGCCAGCTGGAACCGGTGCCCAGCACGTAGCGGGCGAAGATGCCCCACGGGATGATCAGCGTCATGGTCAGGATCGACAGGCCCGCGATCCAGATGCAACTGCGGTACAGCGTGTCGTTCACGTTCAGAAATAGCGATTTCATAGGCATCACCAAAGCGACAGGGCGGCGGGCGCCGCACTGCCGAGGTCGTCTTGGAAGGGGCCGGTATTACTGGACGGCGTCGATACGCTTCATCAGGTCGGCGTAAGGCGCGCCGTACTTCTCGCGTACCGATGCGGTGGCCTCGAAGAACGGCTTCTTGTCGACGGTGATGAACTCGACACCGGCAGCCTTGAGTTTCTCTTCACTGGCAGACGACTTGGCGTCCCACAGTGCACGTTCTTCCATCTGCGCTTCACGCGCGACTTTCTTCACCAGGGTCTGCTGCTCAGGGGTGAGCGTGTTCCAGGTGGTCTTGGACATCACTACCGGCTCAGGCAGGATCAGGTGCCCGGTGAGGGTGTAGTACTTGGCGCTCTGGAAGTGATTGTGCTCAAGCAGGGTGGGCGGGTTGTTCTCGGCGCCGTCGATCACGCCAGTCTGCAGGGCGCTGAAGATTTCGCCGGTGTCCATGGCGATGCCGTTGCCACCCATGGCGTTCATCATGTCGATGAACAGCGGGTTGCCCTGCACGCGAATCTTCATGCCCTTGAGGTCTTCGAGGCTGCGTACTGGTTTTTTCGTGTAGATTCTGCGCGAACCGCCATCCATCCAGGCCAGGGCTACCAGGTTGAATTCGGAGTGGGTGATCTTGTCGAGGATTTCCTGGCCGATGTCGCCGTCGATGATCTTGCGCATGTGCTCATGGTCGCGGAACACGAACGGCATGTTGAACACGTTCACATCCGGCACTACCGGGCCGACGATTCCCAGGCTGACGCGGGTCATCTGCACGGCACCGATCTGTGCCTGTTCGATCACTTCCTTCTCGGAGCCGAGCACCCCACCGGCGAACATCTTGAAGGTGATCTCGCCATTGCTGGCGGCTTCGAGCTTCTTGCCCATGTTCTGTTCGGCAACCACGGTCGGGTAGCCGGCCGGGTGAATCTCGGCGAACTTGATGTCCAGCGCAAAGGCTGGCATCGACACGCTGAAGGCGAAAGGGAGTACGGCAAGGAGCAGCTTGCGTTTGAACGTCATGATGAAACTCCGTGGTTTTTATTATCCGGTTTCGTGTGTGCAAGTGTGCGTGGCAGAGCGGGCGTTCAGCCCCGGTAGGCAGGTTCCTCCAGGCCTTTGATGCCAAGCTCGAAGGCAAATACCCCGCCGGCCAGCGGCTGGTCGCAGAGGTCGATGCCCGAAGGGCGGATCGAGGTGACGAACAGGGTGTCCAGGTTGGCGCCGCCAAAGGCGCACATCGCCGGTTTCTTCACCGGCACGCTGAGTGAGCGATCGAGGCGGCCTTCGGGGGTGAAGCGGTGGATCTGGCCGGCGTCGTTGCCACAGATCCAGTAGCAGCCGTCCTGGTCGATGGCGGCACCGTCGGGGCGGCCGGGGAAGGCGTGCATGTCGACGAACAGGCGCTTGCTGTGGGGCGTGCCGCTGTCGATGTCGTAGTCGAACACCCAGATCTTCTGCACGTTGGGGTGCGAGTCCGACAGGTACATGCGTGTGCCGTCGGGACTGAAGGCCAGGCCATTGGGCACGATCATGCCGTCCTGCTGCAGGTGCAATTGCCCTTCGCCGTCATGCCGGTACAGCGCCCCGACATGGGCACCTTGTGACATGTCCATGAGCATGGTGCCGGCCCAGAAACGGCCCTGGCGGTCGCAGCGCCCATCGTTGAAGCGCATGCCGCCCTGGGCATGTTCGACGGCACTGAGCAGGCGGCTGTCGAGGCTGCCATCGGCGTTGGCTTCGAGCTGGAAGATGCCGCTTTCCATGCCCGCGACCCACCCCTGTTCGGTGCGGGCGATGCAGGCGAGCATCTCGTCGCCTTGCCAGGTGTTGTGAGCGCCGTTGGGCTGCCAGCGGTGCAATGTGCGGGCGGGGATGTCGACCCAGTAAAGGGCCTGTTCGATAGGGTGCCACACAGGGCTTTCGCCGGTACCGTTGCGGGCGTCGACGATCAGTTCGCAGTTCATGGCCGTGCCTCCTGGCGCGCTGGGGTCAGTTGAACGGTCCGGCCACGGCGAAGGCGCCGCCCTGATAGACCATGCTCGGGTCATCGGCGGCAGGCGACGGCTGTGCCTCGACCGCTTCGCGGAACACCTCTGAGGTGTCTTTAGGCGCATAGCCCAGGTGCGCGGCATGGCGGTTGTCCCACCACACAGTGCGGTTGTCGGAGGCGCCATAGACGATGGTGTGGCCGACGTTGGGCGTGAACAGCCCGCGCTCGATCAGTTGCACCAGGTCGTCGTAGCTCAGCCAGGTGCAGAGCATGCGCGGGTTCTGCGGTTGCGGGAACGACGAGCCGATGCGGATGCTCACGGTCTCGATGCCATAGCGATCGAAGTAGAAGCTGGCGACGTCCTCGCCGTAACATTTGGACAGCCCGTAGTAGCTGTCGGGGCGGCGCGGGGAGTGGGCGTCGATGCGCTCGTCCTGGTGGTAGAAACCGATGGTGTGATTGGAGCTGGCGAAGATGATGCGTTTGACGCCATGTTTGCGCGCCGCTTCGTAGACATGGAACACGCCGCAGATGTTGGGGCCGAGGATGTCTTCGAAGGCATGTTCGGTGGACACGCCGCCGAAGTGGATGATGGCGTCCACGCCTTCGACCAGTGCGTGGACGGCAGCCTTGTCGGCGAGGTCGCAGGCCACCACCTCTTCATGCGGGCCCGCGGCAGGTGGCATCGGGCTGATATCGGAAAGGCGCAGGACCTCGGCGTAGCCTTGCAGGCGTTCGCGAAGGACCTTGCCCAGGCCGCCTGCGGCTCCGGTGAGCAGCAGGCGATTGAGGGGAGTAATGGTCATGGCCGGCTCATTGTTGGTTGTTGTAGGTTGTCGTATGACTTGGCTGAATTATCGGCAGCGGGTTCCAGAGTTGTCAATGTTAATTCTGTGACCCTGTGTGCCTCATTGCGGCAAACCCGCACCTACAGGCTTCACGCGGTCCGTGTAGGAGCGGGCTTGCCCGCGATGGGCCGCAAAGCGGCCCCCTCTTACAACAATGACAACGGATAGTTGAAGATCAACCGGTTCTCATCAAACTCGTTGTTGCTGTAGTCCCGGCGAATGCTCGAGTTGCGCCACTTCACGCTCAAATCCTTGAGCGCCCCGCTCTGGATCACATACGCCAGCTCCGTCTCCCGCACCCACTCTTTGCCATCGGTAACCGCCCCTGCGTGCACGTCCTGCCCACTGATGTACCGGTTCATCAGCGTCAACCCCGGCACCCCGACGGTGACGAAGTTGAAGTCATGTCGCACTTGCCACGAGCGCTCGTTGGCGTTATCGAAACTGGAGTTGTAGCTGTCGTTAGCCAGCGTGCCGCCGCTGGTGCCATTGACCCGCATCCAGGTATCGCCATCAACTTTTTGCAGGCCGACCCAGAAGGTGTTGCCGCCATACTTGGCCGAGAACATCCCCGAATAGGTCTTGTTGTCCAACTGCCCGGCACGCTCGGAGCCGTCTTCATTGCCATGGAAGTAGCCAAGGTTGGCACCCAGGGTCCAGTCACCCAAGGGCTGGCTGTGGCTCACTTGCAAGTACTGTTGCTGGTAGACGTCCTTGAGCACTGCGTTCCACAGCCCGACCAATGTGCGGTCCTGGTTGAACTTGTATTCGCCACCGACGAAGTTGAAGCGGTCCGAAAGCCCACCGCCGTAGCTCATGTCGTCCATGCTCGCGTCGTTGCGCGGGCTGTTGCCACGGAACTGCCCGCCATACAGCGTCAGCCCGCGGATTTCGTTGGAGGTGACCTGCCCCCCGCGGAACGTCTGCGGCAGCGAGCGGCCGTCGTCGGAGCGCAGGATCGGCAGCACCGGCATCCATTCGCCGATCTTCAGCTCAGTCTTCGAAACCCGCGCCTTGCCCGCCACCGCCAGGCGCCCGTAGTCATCGGCCGGCCGCCCATCGTCGTGGCGCGGCAGCAGCCCGGTGCCGTAGGTGCCGCCACCGCCATCGAGCTTGACCGACCACAGCCCCAGCACATCCACGCCGAACCCGACCGGCCCTTCGGTGAAACCCGAACGCGCATCGAGGATAAAGCTCTGCGTCCATTCCTCAGCCTTGCTTTGCGGGTTGCTGGGGTTGGTGAAGTTGCGGTTGATATAGAAATTGCGCAGGCCGAGCGTGGCCTTGGCATCCTCGACAAAGCCCGCCGCCACAGTGGTGCCCGGCAGGCTGCCGAGCAGGCCGACGCCGAGCAAGGCAAAGGGGAGGGTTTGGCAGATTTTCATTATTGTTGTGCTCCGCAAAAGGGTGTGGCGGCCCGTCCACCGGGCACGCGCGAGCGGCCTGCGGCAGGGGCGGGTGGGTAACGGGCCGGTCAGGGCCAGGGAGGGTGAAACGGGCTTACGGCGCTGTGGCCGCAGGTGACGAAATTGGGAACGGTGAAACGTGGGGGGATAGCGCGATTGATGTCGACATGGCGATCGTCCACTGATTGTTGTTTTTGTTATGCGTTGTCGTACAACTGTGGCGATTTTTATCAAGTGGTGGTGGGGATGTCAACGCTTTGTGGTGCGATGAAGGCGAGATCACTGAGTCATACGTAGGCAGGCGTGCATGAATTTTCTGATAGGCCGCCTAACGATCAAGATCGTGTACGCGCGCTTTATTTTAATTCCAGTATTCTGTGTCTAAACTAATATTATTCAATATAAGGCACAAAATTTTGCTTCTAAAGAAATTGATCGCACTGAGGCCAGAGTACTACTATGTTGTGTATTAAGTGGATTTCATGGGTTTAATGCACGTTATGCTGGATTTAAGCCTCAGCAAGCCGAGTGAGGTCGTAAAACGTCTTTGCGAACGTTTGCGCACCGAGCGGCTAGCGCAGCAGATGACGCAGGCGGATGTGGCTGGCAGGGCTGGTATCGCTACCAATACCGTGTCCAATCTGGAGGCTGGGCGTAATGTCGGCTTTGAGAACCTGGTCAGGGTGGCCATGGTGCTAGGGCGCGGCAAGGAGCTGGAAAGCCTTTTCTTGCCCAAACTGGACAGCCTCGCTGACCTGCATCGCTATGAGCAGAGTGCCAAGCGGCAGCGTATCAGGAGCAAGCACGACAATGCTTGAGCAAGTGCGCATCTATTATCAAGGCTGGGGTGAGCGCTGGCTGTGGGGCACACTCGTGTCCACCACAGCCGTCTCTAGCCGTCCGCAGATAGTGTTCGAGTACAGCAGCGAAGCGAAGCAGCGTGGCCTTGAGTTGTCGTCGTATGCCATGCCATTGCAAGGTGATGCGTTGCGTAGAGGCTTCCCGGCCCATCAGTCCGGTTTGCCGGGGCCTGTCTACGATGCGATGCCAGATGGCTGGGGCATGCTGCTGATGGACCGCCTCTTCAAGCGCCGTGGGCTCAACGTTGCTCGCGTAGGGCCGTTGGAGCGGTTGGCTTACATCGGCAATAACGCCATGGGGGCCCTTTCGTTCGAGCCCGTTGCGGCCGAGGGGCTGCAACCGCAGGAGCATATCCCGCTCGACGTGCTGGCCGCCGAGGTACAAGAGGTGCTCAAGGGGGACGGAGGCGCGTTTCTGCAGAAGCTGTTGCTGGTGGGCGGCTCCCCTCAAGGCGCGAGGCCTAAAGCCTTGGCCTATCGCGATCCATACACCGGGGCCTTCACTACCGTTGCCAAGACAGGTCTGGAAGCGTGGCTGATCAAGTTCCCGGCGCGAGAAGAGCACCCAGAAGTCTGCGCCATTGAAATGGTCTATGCCGAGTGCCTGCGTCAGTGCGGCATCCCGACGCCGGATACCCAGCATTTCAGTTTGCCAAATGGGCTGGCGGCCTTCGCCAGTCGACGTTTTGATCGCCAGGGTGATCTGCGTGTGCCGATGCAGAGCCTGGCGGCCTATACCGGTGCCGACTTCAGGTCACCCGGTGCGCTGGATTACATCAACTTCTTGCGGGCGACTCATCTGTGCACCAACGACCTGCGAGAGAAAGCGCGAGCCTTTGAGCGAGCGGTGTTTAACGTGGTGTTCAATAACCGCGATGACCATCCCAAGAATTTTTCTTACGTGATGTCTCGGGCAGGCGAGTGGAAACTGGCACCCGCGTATGACGTGACGTTTTGCGAAGGCCCTGGCGGCTATCATCAGATGGATGTGATGGGTGAGGCCTTGGCGATTGACCGCAAAGCGATACTGGCCCTGGCAAGCGAAGCAGAAGTTACGCCGGCGTCCGCCGCCGCCATCATCGACCGTATATGCGCTGCAGCCAGCCAGTTCACGAGCATGGCCGAGCGTATGTACCCGCAGATGATCACCCAGGACACGCTGCAAACCGTGCAAGGCCGTATCGACGAAAACAGTGCGCTGCTCCAGTCGATGAGTTGATGCAGCCGCAAATGCTTTTAAACTTAGAAACGGTCTCGCCCTCGACCACGTCTCTGGGCGCCCCAGTACGGCACATCGATGCCTTGGTGGCGAGGGCGAGCCCTTTACTTAAGTCTCGCAAACACCTTCGCCAGCTTCTCTACCGCTAAACGCATCTCGCCAGGCGTCAGCGCCGCGAACCCCATTAACAGGCCTGCGTCATTCCTCGGCGATGCATACAAACTGCCGAGCCCCAACAGGTCGATCCCCACCGCATTCGCCGCCCTGACCACGGTATCTTCTGGGAAATCCTGCACGAAATGGCAGGGTATCTGCAGCCCTCCGGCCGGAATGGTAGGCGCCAGAAACGCCCCCAGGTGCTTGTGCACCAGTTCGGCGAGCATGTCCCGGCGCGCGGCATACAGCGCCCGCATGCTCCGCACATGCGCCGTGTAGTGCCCACCTTCCATGAAGCGCGCTAGGGTCAGCTGGGCAATGGACGCCGTATGCCCATCCTGCAGCGTGCGTGCACAGGTCATTGGCGCGACGAGAGCAGGCGGCAACAGCAAGTAGCCGATGCGTAGCCCGGCGAACAGCGACTTGGTGAAGGTGCCGATGTAGAGCGTCCGTTGATGCGGGTCCAGGCCCTGCACGCAGGCCGTCGGCCTGCCTTCGTAGTGGAACTCGCTGTCGTAGTCATCTTCGATGATCCAGGCGCGTTGCTGCCTTGCCCATTCGATGGCCTGCAGGCGCCTGTCCAGCGATAACGTCGCGCCGGTGGGGTATTGATGAGACGGCGTCAGAAACACCGCCCTGGCATTGGTCGCCAGCCTGGCCATGCTTTCCACCTGCATGCCGCCTTCGTCCACTGGCACGGGTACGCTTTCCAGGCCTGCGGCGGCGACGGCTTTGCGCGTGCCTTGGTAGAGCGGGTCTTCGACCAACACCTGATCGCCCGCATCCATGAGCACCTGCGCGCACAGGCCAAGCGCCTGCTGTGAGCTGGTGAGTATCAGCACCCGATCAGCAGACGCCTGCGCCCCGCGTTCAAGGTTAAGGTAGTCAGCGATCGCACTGCGCAGGCAGGCCATGCCCTGTGGCGCACTGTGCTCCAATGCCTGGGTGCCGTATTCCTTGTACACCTGGCGCTCCAGCTTCTCCCAGATCGCCAGGGGAAAGTGCCGGGTCTCGGCGACTCCGGGGGCGAATGGGCGGGGCGCTTGAAAGTTGTGCACGCCTCCGCTCTGCAGCACCGCTATCGCTCTGCGACTCAACTGCGGTGGCTCATTGCACAGAACCTCGTGTTGGCGCTTTCGCCGCGGCAGGTGCCGCGCGCGTTGCGACACGAAGCTTCCACTGCCCACGCGCCGTTCGATGAAGCCCTCTGCGTGCAGCTGGCTGTAAGCCGCCTCCACGGTATCCCGCGAGACGCCCAGCGACTGGGCCAGTGGCCGGGAAGCCGGCAGTGACTTGCCGACCGGCAATGCACCATCAAGGATCAATTGGCGAATCGCCCGCTGGATCCGCACATGCAGCGACAACGCCCCATGGGCTGGGTCGCTCATCCAGGCTTTGACCGATTGCAGCTGGGCATGCTTGAACATTGGTCTGGTTCACTTGTAGAAAGTGGCGGGGATATTCAAGCCATTCTATCGCTATAAATGCACCTGTTTTCAGACCATTCCCACATTGAAAGGGGTTTCACGATGACAGTTGCACAAACATTGGTTTCGGTTCGTGAGTTGGAGCAGAGCGATTTTCCACAATGGTCCGCCTACTGGGACCAGTACCAGGCGTTCTACAAAGTGGAACTGAACAAGGCCACGACCGAGCTGACCTGGGCCCGTTTTTTCGACCCGGCAGAGCCCGTGCACTGCGCCGTCGCCACGGACGGTGAGCGCATCCTCGGTTTCGTCCATTTTGTGTTCCATCGCTCGACCTGGGGGCGTAACGACTTTTGCTATCTGGAAGACCTGTACGTCTGCCCAAGTGCGCGAGGCAAGCAGGTTGGCAAGCAGTTGATCGAGTTCGTTCAGGGCCAGGCGCGGGAGAAACAGTGCGATCGGCTGTATTGGCATACCCAGGAAACCAACCAGACGGCACAGCGGCTGTATGACTGGATCGCTGAAAAGCCGGGAGTGATCGAGTACCGCATGGCGCTGCCTGCGTAGGGCACTGAGGCCCCAATCGGCTGCATGCGTTTCCGGACTGCTACAAGATCAAACTGCGTAGCAGTGGCTACCGGTTGGTTTACCAGGTGATCGACAATGAGGTTGTCGCCCTTTGGGCTGCATAAGCAGCCGGCCTGCCAATCCTGTGGGAGCGGGCTTGCCCCGCGAATGGGGCCACGCGGAGTATGGCACCGGCTTCGCCGATGTTCGCGGGCCAAGCCCGCTCCCACAGGCCCCTGCTGAATCACTAATAGATGCGTTGTTCTACGAATGCGGTATTGCCGAGAACGCGGGTTGAAAATGCCTGGGTTGTTATTATTGGTGTATCCAGAACTTGTAAAAAAGCCACTCATGCCTTGTCGGCGTGAGTGGCTTAATGTGATACCTGTTATGGCTGGGAAGGGCTGATGATTAAGTTAATCCCAGCTCAACGCCCCACCCGTCTGATACTCGATCACGCGGGTCTCAAAGAAGTTCTTCTCCTTCTTCAAGTCCATGATCTCGCTCATCCAAGGGAACGGGTTGGTGGTCCCTGGATATTCTTCTTTCAGGCCAATCTGGGTCAGGCGACGGTTGGCGATGAACTTGAGGTAGTCCTCCATCATCGCTGCGTTCATGCCCAGTACACCGCGCGGCATGGTGTCGCGGGCGTATTCGATCTCCAGCTGGGTCCCTTGCAGGATCATCTGGGTCGCTTCTTCCTTCATCGAGGCATCCCACAGGTGCGGGTTCTCGATCTTGATCTGGTTGATCACGTCGATACCGAAGTTCAGGTGCATCGACTCGTCACGCAGGATGTACTGGAACTGCTCGGCAACGCCGGTCATCTTGTTACGGCGGCCCATCGACAGAATCTGGGTGAAGCCGCAGTAGAAGAAGATGCCTTCCAGAACGCAGTAGTAAGCGATCAGGTTGCGCAGCAGCTCTTTGTCGGTTTCCGGGGTGCCGGTGTTGAATTCCGGGTCGGAGATGGCGCGGGTGTACTTCAGGCCCCAGGCGGCTTTTTTCGCGACCGACGGGATCTCGTGGTACATGTTGAAGATCTCGCCTTCATCCATGCCCAGCGACTCGATGCAGTACTGGTAGGCGTGGGTGTGGATCGCCTCTTCGAAGGCCTGGCGCAGGATGTACTGGCGGCACTCCGGGTTGGTGATCAGGCGGTACACGGCCAGGGCCAGGTTGTTGGCAACTAGGGAGTCGGCGGTGGAGAAGAAGCCCAGGTTACGCATGACGATGCGGCGCTCGTCTTCGGTCAGGCCGTCCTGGCTTTTCCACAAGGCGATGTCGGCGGTCATGTTGACCTCTTGCGGCATCCAGTGGTTGGCGCAGCCGTCGAGGTACTTCTGCCAGGCCCAGTCGTACTTGAACGGTACCAGCTGGTTAAGGTCGGCGCGGCAGTTGATCATGCGCTTTTCGTCGACCGCGACGCGGGCGGCGGAGCCTTCCAGCTCGGCCAGGCCTTCGGCAACGTCGAGGGCGTCGAGGGCGGCTTTGGCGCGTTTTACGGCTTCGGAGTCAGAAGCGGTAGCGGCACGGGCTTCCAGGGCGGCGGCACCGCCGGCGCTGTCGAGCTTGTCGAGGGTGGCAGCGGCGTTGGCCTGCGCAGGGGTGTTGCCTTTGGCGGCTACTTCGCCGTCTTCCTTGTCGAATTCGTCCCAGCTCAGCATGGTTTGGCTCCTGCTTGAGGGTCGCCCTCAGGCAACCGGTTGGATTTTAAGAATGTGATGCCTGACGCAAGGCCGTTACGGCGAATGGACAGCTCGAGAGGCTGACTCTCGTTACATCGGGATGTGCTTGTGCCTGGCCAGGCCTCGGGGAGGGGCCAGGACAATTGAATGGTGCCCTTTTCAGAGGGGGCGCAGTATACCGGAATTCGCCTTCGATCGGGGCGCGAGTCTGGCCGGCGAGGGTAACTTTTTCGACCGGTTTTGCGCGCATCCGTTCACAAAGCTTGTATCGTTCGTTCGGGCAAGAGTGTAGCCGCTAAACGCCTGCTTGGCACTATATATGGTGGTTTTTTATTTTGGCGGCACAGCATGTGGGGTTTTTTGGGCTTATGCAGGCGCGGCCTTGTGTCGCGAAAAGGCCGCAAAGCGGCCCCAGCAATTCGCGTTAGCTGCACCGCTTGCGCAGGGTCTCGACCACATGTGTCTTGGGGTGCTTGCGTGCTACTTCGACCGAGGTAAAACGGCCGGTTTCTGCATTGCGACCAATCTTGCGAGTTGCCACTTTTTTCCGCGCCATGGGGTACGTCCTTTTTTGAGAGGTCCTGCCCTTTTACCGAGCCGCGCGAGCGGTGGGCAAAGGGCAAGGCTTCTCTGGAACGCGGATACAAAAATGCCGCAAGGGGCACCCGTGAGCACCCCTTGCGGCATCAGGCCTTACTGGCAGGCTTCGCAGTCAGGCTCGTCGATCGCGCAAGCCTTCGGCACAGGGGCCGGGCCGGCGGCCTGGACCGGGGCGCTGTCGCCGCCGCTGGAAACGGCGTTGAGCTTGCCGGTGTTGATGGTCGACTTCTCGGTGCTGGTCGCGGCCAGGGCACGGAGGTAGTAGGTGGTCTTCAGACCACGGTACCAGGCCATGCGGTAGGTCACGTCCAGCTTCTTGCCCGAAGCGCCAGCGATGTACAGGTTCAGCGACTGGGCCTGGTCGATCCACTTCTGGCGACGCGAGGCGGCATCGACAATCCACTTGGTCTCGACTTCGAACGCGGTGGCGTACAGGTCTTTGAGCTCTTGCGGGATACGCTCGATCTGCTGGACCGAACCGTCGTAGTACTTCAGGTCGTTGATCATGACCGAGTCCCACAGGCCGCGGGCTTTCAGGTCGCGAACCAGGTACGGGTTGATCACGGTGAATTCGCCCGACAGGTTCGATTTCACGTACAGGTTCTGGTAGGTCGGCTCGATGGACTGCGACACGCCAGTGATGTTGGCGATGGTGGCGGTCGGCGCGATGGCCATGATGTTCGAGTTACGAATACCTTTTTGTACGCGAGCACGCACCGGCGCCCAGTCCAGGGTCTCGTTCAGGTCGACGTCGATGTACTTCTGGCCACGGGCCTCGATCAGGATCTGTTGCGAATCCAGCGGCAGGATGCCTTTGGACCACAGCGAACCCTGGAAGGTCTCGTAGGCGCCACGCTCGTCGGCCAGGTCGCAGGACGCCTGGATCGCGAAGTAGCTGACCGCTTCCATCGACTTGTCGGCGAACTCGACCGCAGCGTCGGAACCGTAGGCGATGTGCTGCAGGTACAGTGCGTCCTGGAAGCCCATGATGCCCAGACCGACCGGGCGGTGCTTGAGGTTCGAGTTACGCGCTTGCGGCACCGAGTAGTAGTTGATGTCGATCACGTTGTCGAGCATGCGCACGGCGGTGTTCACGGTGCGTTGCAGCTTGGCGGTGTCCAGCTTGCCGTCGACGATGTGGTTCGGCAGGTTGATCGAGCCCAGGTTGCAGACCGCGATCTCGTCCTTGTTGGTGTTCAGGGTGATCTCGGTGCACAGGTTCGAGCTGTGGACCACGCCCACGTGCTGCTGCGGCGAGCGCAGGTTGCACGGGTCCTTGAAGGTCAGCCATGGGTGGCCGGTCTCGAACAGCATCGACAGCATCTTGCGCCACAGGTCTTTGGCCTGGATGGTCTTGAACACCTTGATCTTGTTGTACTCGGTCAGGGCTTCGTAGTACTCGTAGCGCTCTTCGAAGGCCTTGCCGGTCAGGTCGTGCAGATCAGGCACTTCCGACGGCGAGAACAGGGTCCACTTGCCGTCATCGAAGACGCGCTTCATGAACAGGTCTGGGATCCAGTTGGCGGTGTTCATGTCGTGGGTACGACGACGGTCATCACCGGTGTTCTTGCGCAGCTCGATGAATTCTTCGATGTCCAGGTGCCAGGTTTCCAGGTAGGCACACACAGCGCCTTTGCGCTTGCCACCCTGGTTGACCGCAACGGCGGTGTCGTTGACCACTTTCAGGAAGGGTACGACGCCCTGGGATTTACCGTTGGTGCCCTTGATGTAGGAGCCCAGTGCACGCACAGGGGTCCAGTCGTTGCCCAGGCCACCGGCGAATTTCGACAGCATGGCGTTGTCGTGGATCGCGTGGTAGATGCCCGACAGGTCGTCCGGCACGGTGGTCAGGTAGCAGCTGGACAGCTGCGGGCGCAGGGTACCGGCGTTGAACAGGGTCGGGGTCGAGGCCATGTAGTCGAAGGACGACAACAGGTTGTAGAACTCGATCGCACGGGCTTCTTTGTCTTTCTCTTCCAGCGCCAGGCCCATGGCCACACGCATGAAGAACACCTGTGGCAGCTCGAAGCGCACGCCATCCTTGTGGATGAAGTAACGGTCGTACAGGGTCTGCAGGCCCAGGTAGGTGAACTGCTGGTCGCGCTCGTGGTTGATCGCCTTGCCCAGTTTTTCCAGGTCGAAGTCGGCCAGGGCCGGGTTCAGCAGCTCGAACTCGATACCTTTGGCGACGTAGGCTGGCAGCGCCTTGGCGTACAGGTCAGCCATCTCGTGGTGGGTGGCGCTGTCGGCAACGCTGAGGAAGGCCAAGCCTTCGGCACGCAGGGTGTCCATCAGCAGGCGGGCGGTGACGAACGAGTAGTTCGGCTCGCGCTCGACCAGGGTACGGGCGGTCATCACCAGGGCGGTGTTGACGTCCTTGATGGCCACGCCGTCGTACAGGTTTTTCAGGGTTTCGCGCTGGATCAGGTCGCCATCGACTTCGGCCAGGCCTTCGCAGGCTTCGCTGATGATGGTGTTCAGGCGTGCCATGTCCAGCGGCGCCAGGCTGCCGTCGGCCAGGGTGATGCGGATGCTTGGGTGCGGCTCGACCACGGCGTCGGTGTTGGCGCGGGTGGCGCGCTCTTTCGCCCGCTGGTCGCGGTAGATCACGTAGTCGCGGGCGACTTTCTGCTCACCGGCACGCATCAGGGCCAGTTCGACCTGGTCCTGGATTTCTTCGATGTGGATGGTGCCACCCGATGGCATGCGACGCTTGAACGTGGCGGTGACCTGCTCGGTCAGGCGCGCGACGGTGTCGTGGATGCGCGACGAGGCGGCGGCGGTGCCGCCTTCAACTGCGAGGAACGCCTTGGTGATGGCCACGGTGATCTTGTCGTCGGTGTAGGGGACGACAGTGCCGTTACGCTTGATCACGCGCAGTTGGCCGGGCGCGGTGGCAGCCAGATCCTGGTTGGAATCGGCGGCCTGCGGCACCTGGGCCTGCGGGTTCTCGCGAGTTGTGTCGGTTTGCATGGGTGGGTGTCTCCACAGTTTCTATATTGTACAGGCGCCTTTTGGGCGCCCACCGTTCCGTCCACTTGCTCGATCACCCGTGCGGGGGATGCGTCATGCGCACGCATCCGCCCGCTCGGGCGTACCGACTTCGGGACAGACTCAGGAATAAGGGGCAATAGCTTGCCGCTCCCTGGCCGAAGTCAAAGGCTTTGGGCAGTACCCAAAAGCTGTTGCAGTTCAGTAGTCCGCTGGAGCGGTATGGCTGGTCAAATCACCTGAAGTTCAACCGGAAAATCGAATAATTTGCCGGGTTGACTTTTGTGTGTGATTTTGCACGAACCCCAACATGTAGTGGTTCGCTGCGATCGGGATACAAGATAATGCGGTATCAGGGTCTTTGCAAGGCGAGCGCCTGTGGATAAGTTGTGCGTACTTTGTGGGTATGGCCTGTAGGCCTTGTGCCAAGTGGTTTGCAGTATTTTTCTTCGGCGCGCTGCCCCACGGCAGAATTTTGAGGGCGCGAACCCTACCACAAAAAACGGTTCAGTCCAGTGGCTTGTGAGGCACGGCAGGTTGGTTGGCAGTGCCTGGGGCGGGACGTACTATCGGCGATAGAAGAACAACAATTGAAAGGCAAAAGCCATGGACCAACCCACACCGCGCATCCTTATCGTCGAAGACGACCAGCGTTTGGCCGAGCTCACCGCCGAATACCTCCAGGCCAACGGCTTCGATGTCGCAGTCGAGGGCGATGGTGGCCGCGCCGTGCGACGGATCGTCGACAGCCAGCCTGACCTGGTGATTCTCGACCTCATGCTGCCCGGTGAAGACGGCCTGAGTATCTGCCGTCGGGCGCGCAGCCACTACGCAGGCCCGATCCTCATGCTCACCGCCCGCAGCGACGAGCTCGATCAGGTCCAGGGCCTGGACCTGGGCGCCGATGATTACGTCTGCAAACCGGTGCGCCCGCGCGTGTTACTGGCCCGTATCCAGGCCTTGCTGCGGCGCAGCGAAGCACCGGAAAGCAAGCGCCAAGACCTGGCATTCGGCCCGCTGCACATCGACAACCGCCTGCGCGAAGCCCGGCTTGGCGAACAGCTGATAGACCTGACCGGCGCCGAGTTCGACCTGCTCTGGCTGCTGGCCAGCAATGCCGGCCGGGTATTGTCGCGCGAACAGATCTTCACCGCCCTGCGCGGTGTCGGCTATGACGGCCAGGACCGCTCCATCGATGTGCGTATCTCCAAGATTCGCCCCAAGATCGGCGACGACCCGATCCACCCACGCCTGATCAAGACCCTGCGCAGCAAGGGCTACCTGTTCGTCGGCGAGGCGCCATGAACAACTCGATCTTTCTGCGCATCTATGGCGGCATGCTCGGCGTGCTGGTGCTGGTGGCGCTGCTCGGCGTGCTCAGCCTGCACCTGGTCAACGAAGTGCGCGCCGCCCAGCACCGTGAGGGGCTGGCCCAGGGCACCTTCAGCCTGATGGCCGACAACCTGGCCGGGCAGAACGACACCGAACGCAAGCGCTCGCTGCTGATGTGGGAGCGCTTGCTCGGTGTGCCGCTGGCGCTGCAACCGATGTCGGCGCGTACCCTCGACGGTGGCCAGCGTGCCCGTTTGCATCGTGGCCTGGTGGTGGTCGAGAAGACCGGCCCGCACGCCGCACAGGTGCTGCGCAAGGTTGGCCGCGAGGATGTGCTGCTGGTGGCCCAGGTCAAACAGGTCAGCGAGCAACTGGCGCGGGCTACCCTTTATCTGTTGGCTGACGAACTGGTGCGCTACCCGGTGACCGAGCAGCAGCAGCGCCTGGCGCAGATCAAGCAGAGCAAGGGCTTTGGCTTTGATATTGCCCTGCAGCGCCTGGAGCGGGTCGGCCTGGACGACGACCAGCGGCGTCGGGTCGAAGAGGGCGACACGGTCATGGCCTTGGGCAAGGATGGCGATTCGATCCGGGTGTTCTCGGGCCTGTCGGGTTCGCCCTGGGTGCTGGAAATCGGGCCATTGCATCAGCTCAACCCGTACCCGCCGCAGTTGTTGATTCTGATCGCCTTCCTCGGGCTGTGCCTGATCGGGCTGGTGGTGTACCTGCTGGTGCGTCAGTTGGAGCGGCGGGTGTCGGGCCTGGAAATCGCCGCCACGCGTATTGCCCAGGGCAGCCTGGACACCCGTGTACCGGCCGGTGACGCCGACTCGGTCGGGCGCCTGGCCGCAGCATTCAACGGCATGGCCGAGCACCTGCAGCGCTCGTTGACCATGCAGCGCGAGCTGGTGCGGGCGGTGTCTCACGAGCTGCGCACACCGGTGGCGCGGCTGCGTTTTGGCCTGGAGATGATCGAGACCGCGAGCACCGACCAGGCCCGCGCCAAGCACCTGGCCGGCATGGATGGCGACATCCAGGACCTGGACAAGCTGGTCGACGAGATGCTGACCTACGCGCGCCTTGAGCAAGGCGCGCCGGCCCTGAAGTTTCAGCGGGTCGATCTCGACGCATTGCTGGACCGGGTGATCGAAGAACTTGCGCCGCTGCGGGCTGAAATCAAGGTGGTACGCGGCGCCTGCCAAGGCGCTGAATCAGATGGCGCCTGGGTTGAGGCCGAGCCGCGCTACCTGCACCGGGCCCTGCAAAACCTGGTGAGCAACGCCATGCGCCATGCCGAGGGCGAGGTGCGCCTGAGTTACCAGCTGGGGCAGCAACGCTGCAGGGTCGATGTGGAAGATGACGGGCCGGGTATCCCGGAAGGCGTCTGGGACCGCATCTTCACGCCCTTCACCCGGCTCGACGACAGCCGCACGCGTGCCTCGGGCGGGCATGGGTTGGGCCTGTCGATCGTGCGGCGGATCATCTACTGGCACGCAGGCCGGGCCACGGTAGGGCGCAGCGAGGCCCTTGGCGGCGCCTGCTTCAGCCTCAGCTGGCCACGGGCACAGGCGCCGCAGTGAGGGTCAGACGCTGACCAGGCTGAGCAGGTGGCCGTCTTGAAGGCAGAACTGGCCCTGCAGCTCGCTGCCCTGTTGCCACTCGGGTGACAGGTCGGTGAGCAGGCGCAGGCGGGCCAGGCCCTCGGCCGACCATTCCAGCACTTCGGCGTGCTCAAAATAGAAACGCTGGCGGGTTAGCGGGTATAGGGTTTTGAACAGGCTTTCCTTGAGCGAGAAGGTCAGGGTCACTGCCAGGCCGAGCTGGTTGCGGTCCAAGCGCTCAAGTTCTGCTGGCGTGAGGATTTCGGCCATCAGGCGCTCGGCGCGTTCGTCATCCAGCAGTGACTCCTGATCCAGGCCCAGGCCGCGGCAACTGCCCTGGCCCGCGACAATGGCAGCGGCCCAGCCTTTGCCGTGGGTGATCGAGCCGTGGATGCCGGCAGGCCAGATGGGCGAGCGGTCTTCATGGGTGCCTGGCACATAGTCGCGGCCGTCAAGGTGTTGCAGTGCGGCGCGGGCGCAGACACGGCCGGCCAGGTACTCGGCCTGGCGCTTGGCCACCGAGCGTTGCAGGCTGGCGCTTTGTGCAATGCCGGCGCGCTGGAAGTCGTCGGCAGCCAGGTGGGCGGGGTCGAAGGCGCAACTGACCAGGACGGCGCCCGGCAGCGGCCGAGGCAGGGGCCAGTGGTGCTGGAGTGGGGCGCAGCAAGTGGGGAGTCTGTTCATGGGCGCTATTGTGCCAGCCGCGACGGATGTGTGGGAGCGGCCTTGCGTCGCGATGGGCCGCAAAGCGGCCCCGGCGATCGTTACTTGAACACTTTCTTGAAGAACGCCTGCATATCCGCCCACGCGCTTTCATCGGCGGCCTTGTTGTAACCAATGTCCGGCCCGCCATGCTCGCCATGGCTCAAGCGGTCGGCATCGGGGTTGGTGAAGCCATGCTTGGCCCCGGGGATGCTGACGAACTGATAATTGACCTTGGCCGCGTCCATTTCCGCCTTGAACGCGGTGACCTGCTCCTCGGTGACCATGCTGTCCGCCGCGCCGTGTTCAACCAGTATGTCGGCCCTGACCACGCCAGGCTTGGCCGGTGTCTGGGTGGCCAGCGCGCCATGAAAACTCACCACGCCATCGAGCTTCTCTCCCCGACGTGCCGCATCGAGTACCACCTTGCCACCGAAGCAGTAACCCACGGCGCCCAGTTGATGCTTGTTGACGTTCGGCTGCTTTTTCAGCAGTTCGAGGCCGGCGTCGAAACGCGCCGCCGCCGCGGCCGGGTCCTTCATCGCTTCGGCCATGAATGCCTGGGCATCCTGCGGATGCTCGGTGTGCTTGCCATCGCCGTACATGTCGATGGCCATCGCCTTGTAGCCCAGCGCAGCCAAGTCTCGTGCGCGACGCTTGGCATAGTCGTTCAGGCCCCACCATTCGTGCACCACGACGATGCCTGGGCGCTTGTCGTCCAGCGCATCGTCGTAGGCGTAGTAGCCGACGAGGCGGTTGCCGTCGTCGTCCTGGTAGGGGATCTCGCGGGTCACTACTGCCGCCTGGGCGAGGGCGGCGCTGCACATCAGGGTCAGGGCTAGCAGGGCACGCATGTTTACAACTCCTTGTCTTGCGGACAGTTCGTTCAGCCGTGGTTCAGTCAGGGTTCAGTCACGGTTCAGGGTGCCTTCCTTACTCTAGCTTCCAGACCGAAACAGCGCATCCAACTGGAGTACGAAGCCTTGAAAACCATCAATACCTTGCTCGCCGCCATGGCCGTCTGCGCCGCTGGCATCACCACCGCCCAGGCCGCCGACGACACCTTCGCCAGCCTGACCTATGGCCAGACCAGCGACAAAGTCCGCAAGTCCGGCCTGCTGCAGCGCAACACCGACCACCTGAACGCCGACGGCATCATCGGCAAGGACGACACCTGGGGTGTACGTGTGGGCAAAATCAACGACCAGGGTCGCTACTACATGACCTACGACAACGTCTCGGGCGACCACAGCGGCCTCAAGCTGCGCCAGGAAAACCTGCTGGGCAGCTATGACCTGTTCCTGCCGGTGGGCGACACCACCAAACTGTTCGGCGGTGGCAGCCTGGGCATGACCAAGCTGACCCAGGACTCCCCAGGTGCCAGCCGTGATACCGACTATGGCTACGCCGTGGGCCTGCAGGCAGGCGTGATCCAGGAAATCACCGACAAGGCTTCGGTGGAGTTGGGCTACCGTTACCTGCGCACCAATGCCGCTACTGAGGTTGGCGCCAGTGGCGGGCCCAAGGACGGCACCCTGCGCCTGACCAGCAGCGCGCAGACTTACCTGTCGGCCAACTACAAGTTCTGAGGTAGTTGTTATCCTGTACCGGCCGCTTCGCAGCACAAGGCTGCTCCAGGCGCAGAGATCGCCCGATGGAGCAGCCTTGTGCTGCGAAGAGGCCGGCACAGGCCATAAAAAAAGGAGCTGCACATGAAACTGCTGGTGGTCGAGGACGAAGCGCTGCTTCGCCATCACCTCTACACCCGCCTGGGCGAAAGCGGCCACGTGGTCCAGGCCGTCGCCGACGCCGAAGAGGCGCTGTACCAAGCCGAGCAGTACCACTTCGACCTGGCCGTGATCGACCTGGGGCTGCCCGGCATGAGCGGCCTGGAACTGATCGGCCGCCTGCGCAGCCAGGACAAGACTTTCCCCATCCTCATCCTGACCGCCCGTGGCAACTGGCAGGACAAGGTCGAAGGCCTGGCCGCCGGTGCCGACGACTACCTGGTCAAACCCTTTCAGTTCGAAGAGCTCGAAGCGCGCCTCAACGCCCTGTTGCGCCGCTCCAGCGGGTTTACCCAGTCGACCATTGCCGCAGGGCCACTGGTACTCGACCTCAACCGCAAACAGGCGGCCCTGGACGATCAGCCCCTGGCCCTGACCGCCTACGAATACCGCATCCTCGAATACCTCATGCGCCATCATCAGCAGGTGGTGGCCAAGGACCGTCTGATGGAGCAGCTCTACCCAGGCGATGAAGAACGGGACCCCAATGTCATCGAGGTGCTGGTCGGGCGCCTGCGCCGCAAGCTGGAGGGTGAGCAGGGGTTCAAACCCATCGACACGGTGCGCGGGCTGGGTTACCTGTTCACCGAGCGCTGCCGATGATCCGCTCCCTGCGGGTGCGCCTGATGCTGGCCGCCGCAGTGCTGGCGCTGCTGTTCATGCTGGCGCTGCTGCCTGCCTTGCAGAAGGCGTTCAGCCTGGCCCTGCAGGAGTCCATCGAGCAACGCCTGGCCTCGGACGTGACCACGCTGATCTCCGCCGCCCGCATTGAGCACGGCCAGTTGCAGATGCCCACCCTGTTGCCGGACGAGCGCTACAACCTGCCCTACACCGGCCTGCTGGGTTATATCTTCGACCGCGACGGTAACCTGGTGTGGCAGTCACGGGCCACTGCAGACCAGAACATCAACTACCGGCCCCGCTATGACGGCCGTGGCAACGAATTCGCCCGCACCCATCAGGCCAATGGCGATGAGTTCTTCGTCTATGACGTCGAGATCAAGCTGCTCGGCGGCCAGAGCGCGGCCTACAGCATCGTTGCGCTGCAGCCGGTGCGCGAGTACCAGCACACCCTCGATGGCCTGCGCGAAAAGCTCTACCTGGGGTTTGGCGCCGCGCTGCTGGCGCTGCTGGTGCTGCTCTGGGCCGGCTTGACCTGGGGGCTGCGTTCGCTGCGGCGGTTGAGCCGGGAGCTGGACGAGGTCGAGGCGGGGGCACGGGACGGCTTGAGCGGCGAGCACCCGCGTGAACTGCTGCGCCTGACCGGTTCGTTGAACCGTCTGCTGCACAGCGAACGTGAGCAGCGTCAGCGCTATCGCGACTCGTTGGACGACCTGGCGCACAGCCTCAAGACACCGTTGGCGGTGTTGCAGGGGGTCGGCGAGAGCCTGCGCCAGCGCAGCGGCGAGCGCGAACAGGCGCGGGTGCTGCAGAGCCAGATCGAACGCATGAGCCAGCAGATCGACTATCAACTGCAGCGCGCCAGTTTGCGCAAGAGCGGCCTGGTGCGCCACAGCGTGCTGCTCAAGCCGCTGCTCGACAGCTTGTGCAGCACGCTGGCCAAAGTCTATCGGGATAAGCGTGTCAGCGTCGCACTGGAGATCCCCGAGGCCGCGCAGGTACCAATGGAGCAGGGCGCCTTGCTGGAGCTGCTTGGCAACCTGCTGGAGAACGCCTACCGGCTGAGCCTGGGCCAGGTGCGGGTAAGCCTGGAAGAGGCGCCAGGGCAACTGACGCTGTGCATTGAAGACGATGGGCCGGGGGTACCGGCCGATCAGCGCGAGCGCATTCTGGAGCGTGGTGAGCGGCTGGACAGCCAGCACCCGGGGCAGGGCATCGGGCTGGCGGTGGTCAAGGACATCGTCGACAGCTATGACGCCGGCTTGAGTTTGGGCGATTCGCCGCTGGGTGGTGCAGCGTTCCGGATCACCTTCAAGCTGGATTGATCTGCAGCCAGTAGCGGCCCATGATGGGCGGATTCCCGCCATCCGCCCTTGTACAAATCCCGCCACCGGGCGGAAATCCGCCAGCCTTCCTCAGCTTTTTCGCCCTGTCGTTGGGCAATGACCCCTAGCAAACAGTGCCTTTGCACCCTTCATGGGCAATTTGGCATTGCCCTTGCTATTGATCCTGGCAGAGGCCTGCCCAGGCAGCTCGAACACAACGACAAATCCCTCCATGTGCAGGAGGGTTAGCGATTCAGGTGCCTTCGCCCTGGGAAGGGTGAAACCGGCACACTTGAGGAAATTAGCCATGACGACACGTCAGCCGCTGTACAAATCCCTGTATGTCCAGGTGTTGGTCGCCATCACCATCGGCATCCTGCTCGGCCACTTCTACCCGGAAACCGGCGTCGCCCTCAAACCCCTGGGTGACGGGTTCGTCAAACTGATCAAGATGGTCATCGCCCCGATCATCTTCTGCACCGTGGTCAGCGGCATCGCCGGCATGCAGAGCATGAAGTCGGTAGGCAAGACCGGCGGCTACGCGCTCCTGTACTTTGAAATCGTTTCCACCATCGCCCTGATCATTGGCCTTGTCGTCGTCAACGTGGTCAAGCCAGGCGCTGGCATGCACATCGACGTCTCCACCCTGAACGCCAGCAGCGTGGCCGCCTACGCCGCCGCCGGCGCGCAGCAGACCACCGTTGGCTTCCTGCTCAACATCATCCCCAACACCGTGGTCGGTGCCTTCGCCAACGGCGACATCCTGCAAGTGCTGATGTTCTCGGTGATCTTCGGTTTCGCCCTGCACCGCCTGGGCAGCTATGGCAAGCCGGTGCTCGACCTGATCGACCGCTTCGCCCATGTCATGTTCAACATCATCAACATGATCATGAAACTGGCCCCGGTCGGTGCCTTCGGCGCCATGGCCTTCACCATCGGCCAGTACGGTGTGGGTTCGCTGGTGCAGCTGGGCTACCTGATGGCCTGCTTCTACGTGACCTGCCTGCTGTTCGTCCTGGTGGTCCTCGGTGGTATCTGCCGCGCCCACGGCTTCAGCGTCATCAAGCTGATCCGCTACATCCGCGAAGAGCTGATGATCGTGCTGGGCACTTCCTCCTCCGAGTCCGCCTTGCCACGCATGCTGGCCAAGATGGAGCGTCTGGGTGCGAAGAAATCCGTGGTTGGCCTGGTGATCCCGACCGGTTACTCGTTCAACCTGGACGGCACCTCGATCTACCTGACCATGGCTGCCGTGTTCATCGCCCAGGCGACTGACACCACCATGGACATCACCCACCAGATCACCCTGCTGCTGGTGCTGCTGGTGGCCTCCAAAGGTGCTGCAGGCGTGACCGGTTCGGGCTTCATCGTGCTGGCCGCTACCCTGTCGGCTGTTGGCCACCTGCCGGTTGCCGGCCTGGCGCTGATCCTGGGTATTGACCGCTTCATGTCCGAAGCCCGCGCCCTGACCAACCTGGTCGGTAACGCCGTTGCTACCGTGGTCGTGGCCAAGTGGGTCAACGAAATGGACGACGACAAGCTGGCATCGGAACTGGCATCCGGCGGCGCACCGCTGGAAGATACTCGCCCGACCGACGACCTCGGCGTGGCTGAAGGCCCGGCTCGCTGATCGCGCGCTGAAATGAAAAAGGCGACCTTCGGGTCGCCTTTTTTGTAGCTGCTTGGATCAACGGTCGAGGACCACTTCCAGCACGCGGATCTGTTCCGGTTGCGGATAGTGCCAGCGCACCTGCACATCCCAGAACTTCACCCCGTATACCCGCTCCGGTGCGGGTACCTGATACGCCGGTCGAGGGTCCTGTCCCAGGCACTGCTCGATCAGCTCCACCAGGGGTTCACCCAGGCGCAGGGCATGCTCGCGGGCCTGGGGCAGGGCATTGTCGTGCCACGCTACGGCGATTGCGGCAGGTGCTTCGCTGGCCATCTGGTTACGGGCGCCGGCAATGCTGTCGGCGTACGGTACGTAGGGCTTGATATCCAGCACCGGGGTGCCATCGAGCAAGTCGATCCCGGAAAGCAGCAGGCGCCCCGGCTCGACGCCCTCCAGGCGTACCACCGACTGGCCGATACCGTTGGGCCGGTGGGTGGCACGGGTGGCGAACACCCCCATGCTCTTGTTGCCGCCCAGGCGAGGTGGGCGCACTTTCAGGCGTGGCGTGTCTTCCAGGGCCTGGTGGAACAGAAACAGCAGCCACACATGGCTGACCTGTTCCAGGCCCGCCACGGCATCACCCTGGTCGAACGGTGGCAGCAACTCCAGCACACCACGCGCCGCAGGTGCCAGCTGTGGCTGGCGCGGGATGGCGAACTTTTCCTTGAAGCAGGAGCGGACGATGCCGACCGGTGAAACCGTATGCTGCATGGCCACTCAGCCGCGCACGCGCAGGGTCAGGCCCTTGAGGAAGTTGCGCAGCAGTTGGTCGCCGCAGGGCCGGTAGTTGTCATGGCCGACCTTACGGAACAGGGCGCTGAGCTCGGGCTTGGAGACCGGGAAGTTGACCGACTTGAGTATTACGTGCAGGTCTTCTTCCTTGAGCTCGAATGCGACCCGCAGCTTTTTCAGAATGGTGTTGTTGGTCACCGGCAGTTCGACCGGCTGTGCAGGGCGGCTGTCGTCCTTGCCACGGCGGTGGATCACCAGGCCATCAAGAAAGTGCGCCATGACCGGGTCGGGGCAGCGCACGAAACCTGGCTCTTCCTCTTTCTTGAGGTAGTTGGCCAAGGCCTCGGCGGTGACGTCCAGGCCAGACAGCTTGATGATGCCGACCATTTTGGCATCGTTGATCTTGAGCATGTAGCGCAGGCTGCGCAGTACATCGTTGTGGTTCATTTGACTCGAATCCTGTTCTGAGCCGCGCGATCCGGCGCGGCGGTATTGCTTAGAAGCGTTCGCTGGAGGCCATGTAACGCCACTGTCCCAGTGGCAGCTTGCCCATGGACACACCGCCCAGGCGAATGCGGCGCATGCTGATTATCTGCAGGCGCAGGCTGGCGCACAGCTCGGAAATTTGCCCCGGTTGCGGGTTTTTCAAGGCCAGGCGCAGGTGGGTCTCGTTCTGCCAGCTGGCTTTGGCCTTGGGCAGCTCCCGGTCATTGCGCATGACACCACGAGCCAGGCGTTCCAGCGCCTGTGGCGTGGCTTCGCCGCTGACTTCGATGATGTATTCCTGCTCCAGGCGACGCAGGTCGGCGTCGATCTTGCGGGAAACCCGCCAATCCTGGGTGAACACCTGCAGGCCGCTGGCGCCGCGCTCCAGCGGGGCAATGCAGGACAACTTGGTGAAGTGCCCATGCAGGGGGCGTACCCCTTCACGGTGCGCCTCGCTGAGGCTGTCCATGGTCATGCTGATACGTGCCGACTCGGTGTCCAGGCCGGCAGGCTGGTTGAGCAGGAGGGTCACGGGCTCAAGGTTCTCGGCACGCGCGCCGGGCAGCAGCGCGACCTGCTGGCCTTCAACCTTGAACTGCGGCTGCTCGACCACCACGCCATCGACCGTGACCCAGCCGCCTTCGATATACAGCTCGGCTTCGCGGCGGGAGCAGCCGAACTGCTCGATAAGGCGTTTGGACAGGCGGACGGGCTCAGACATGACGACGATTCGCAAAGGCAGGGAAAGGCCGTCATTGTACCTGCCTGAACGGCCGAAGGGCTGGGAATCTGTGTCATTTACGCCGTTTTGGCGAGAGAGCACGGCAGCCGGGTCAGGCCTCTGCGCGGATCAGTCGCAGGTGCAGCAAGGGGTAGGGCTGCCCCAGCCCATCGGTCTCTGAACGGCCGACTACCTCAAAACCTTCGTGCAGATAGAACCCCAAGGCTTGGGGGTTCTGTTCGTTGACGTCCAGGCGTTCGGCATTGAGCTCCTTGATGGCATAGTGCAGCAGCCGCTTGCCAATGCCCTTGCCGCGCCAGGCGGGCGCGACGAACAGCATGTCCACCTGCCGCTTGGACACCCCGGCAAAGCCCTGGATACGCTGGTGTCGGTCCTTGCAACAGATCAGCATGACCGCGTCGAGGTACTGGCGCAGTACATGCTCGCGAAGCAGGACGATGTAGGCATCAGGCAGGAAGTCGTGGGTCGCGCGCACTGAGTCTTCCCAAACCTGAGTCAGTTCGGGGTAATCGCTCAGGTGTGGTGTTTGTAGCGTCGAGACCTGGACCATCCGCGTATTCCTCCTGTGGATTGAGGAAAACATAGATGCAAAAGCCAGAAGTGGCCTGGGAGATGTTGGGGCTGCTTTGCAGCCCCCGGCATTACAAAGGTGATGCGTCGATCAGACAGGCTCAGCCCACATGTCGTACTCGTCGGCATCCACCACCCGGCAACGCACTTTGTCGCCCGGTTTGAAACCGTGGTCGCCATCGATGAACACGCTGCCGTCGATCTCCGGTGCATCGAAGAAGCTGCGGCCAACCGAACCTTGCTCCTCGACTTCGTCGATCAGTACTTCGATCTCCTTGCCGATGCGCAGTTGCAGGCGGGCGCTGCTAATGGCCTGCTGATGCGCCATGAAGCGGTCCCAGCGGTCCTGCTTGACGTCATCTGGCACTTCGTCCAGGCCCAGGTCATTGGCCGGGGCGCCTTCGACAGGCGAATACTGGAAGCAGCCGACGCGGTCGAGCTGGGCTTCGGTCAGCCAGTCGAGCAGGTACTGGAAGTCTTCTTCGGTCTCGCCGGGGAAGCCGACGATGAAGGTCGAACGGATCACCAGCTCAGGGCACTGCTCGCGCCAGTTCTTGATGCGCGCCAGGGTGCGGTCTTCGAAGGCCGGGCGCTTCATCGACTTGAGCACCTTGGGGCTGGCGTGCTGGAAGGGGATATCCAGGTACGGCAGGATCTTGCCGGCGGCCATCAGCGGGATCACGTCGTCGACGTTCGGGTACGGGTACACATAGTGCAGGCGCACCCAGGCGCCCAGGCTGCTCAGCGCTTCGCACAGCTCGAGCATGCGGGTCTTGACCGGGCGGCCGTTCCAGAAGTCAGTCTTGTACTTGACGTCGACGCCGTAGGCGCTGGTGTCCTGGGAAATTACCAGGATCTCCTTGACGCCCGCCTTGACCAGGCGCTCGGCCTCGCTCAGCACTTCACCCACCGGGCGGCTGACCAGCTTGCCGCGCATCGACGGGATGATGCAGAAGCTGCAGCTGTGGTTGCAGCCTTCGGAAATCTTCAGGTACGCATAGTGGCGCGGGGTCAGCTTGATGCCCTGTGGCGGCACCAGGTCGATCAGCGGGTTGTGGTCCTGGCGCGGCGGTACCACTTCGTGCACGGCGTTGACCACCTGCTCGTACTGCTGCGGGCCGGTAACCGACAGCACGCTTGGGTGCACATCACGGATGCTGCCTTCCTCGACACCCATGCAGCCGGTGACGATGACCTTGCCGTTTTCCTTGATCGCTTCGCCGATCACTTCGAGCGACTCGGCCTTGGCGCTGTCGATGAAGCCGCAGGTGTTGACCACCACCACGTCGGCGTCCTCGTAAGTAGGCACGACTTCATAACCTTCCATGCGCAGCTGGGTCAGAATGCGCTCGGAATCGACCAGGGCTTTAGGGCAACCCAGGCTTACGAAACCTACCTTAGGAGTGGCGGGAGTGGTGGACATGACTAACCTCGGTATTGAATACAGGTCGCCCGGCCGGAAACGGGGGCGATCTTGACGGGCGCTTTTTGGCGCCTCTGATCAAAAAGTGCGCAATTCTAGCGAGCGTAAGGTCGCTTGACTAGCAGAAATACGACGAACGCTGCGCTATGCTTCGCGCCGTTGCGCCTAGGCATCTGCCATGCCCAGGCGCGGGGGTGAATTCTATCGGCCCAGAGGGCCGTCTGCGGGAGTGGTCGATGGTTCAGGCAAGCAGTCATGCCGAAGGCGGACACGAGGGAAAGCAGGGCGCGACGCGGTCGCTGGGCCTACTCGTGGCGGCTGTCGGGGTGGTTTATGGCGATATCGGCACCAGCCCGCTGTATACACTCAAGGAAGTCTTTACCGGTGGCTATGGAGTGCCGGTCAACCATGACGGCGTGCTGGGGATCCTGTCGCTGATCCTCTGGTCGCTGCTGTGGGTGGTGTCGTTCAAGTACGTGATGTTCATCCTGCGTGCCGACAACCAAGGCGAGGGTGGCACCATGGCGCTTACCGCACTGGCGCGGCGGGCCACGGCGGCCCATCCGCGGCTGCGTACATTGATGGTTATCTGCGGGTTGATTGGTGCTTCGCTGTTCTATGGCGACAGCATGATCACCCCGGCAGTGTCGGTGCTGTCGGCTGTAGAGGGCATGGGCCTGGCCTTCGACGGCATCGATCACTGGGTGGTCCCGATCTCGCTGGTGGTGCTGGTGGCGCTGTTCCTGGTGCAGAAGCATGGCACCGAGAAGATCGGCAAGTTGTTTGGCCCGATCATGGTGGCCTGGTTCGTGGTGCTGGGGGCCTTGGGGGTGCATGGCATCTCGCAGAGCCCGGAAGTGCTCAGGGCGTTCAACCCAGGCTGGGCGGTGAACTTCTTCATCGTTCATCCCGGCATGGGGGTGGCCATTCTCGGCGCCGTAGTGCTGGCGCTGACCGGTGCCGAGGCGCTGTACGCCGACATGGGCCACTTCGGCCGTAAACCCATCGCCCGCGCCTGGTTCGCCCTGGTGCTGCCGGCGCTGGTGCTCAACTATTTTGGCCAGGGCGCAATGCTGCTGCAAAACCCGGAGGCGGCGCGCAACCCCTTCTACTTGCTGGCACCCTCCTGGGCATTGCTGCCGTTGGTGGGGTTGGCGACCATGGCCACGGTGATTGCTTCGCAAGCGGTGATTTCCGGGGCGTTCTCCCTGACCCGTCAGGCGATTCAGCTGGGGTACATACCGCGCATGCAGATCCAGCACACCTCCAGCGATGAGCAGGGGCAGATCTACATCGGTGCGGTGAACTGGACGCTGATGGTCGGCGTGGTGCTGCTGGTCATTGGTTTCGAGTCTTCCGGGGCCCTGGCCGCGGCGTACGGTGTGGCGGTCACCGGCACCATGCTGATGACCACGATTCTGGTGTCGGCGGTGATGCTGCTGCTATGGAAGTGGCCCCCGGTGCTGGCGGTGCCGATTCTGCTGGGCTTTCTGTTCGTGGATGGGCTGTTCTTCGCTGCCAACGTGCCGAAGATCGTGCAGGGCGGGGCCTTCCCGGTACTGGCGGGCGGCGTTCTTTACTTGTTGATGAGCACCTGGAAGCGCGGCAAGCAGATCCTCGTCGAGCGTATCGATGAGGGTGCGCTGCCGCTGCCGGTATTCATCAGCAGCATCCGCATACAACCGCCGCACCGGGTCGAAGGCACAGCGGTGTTCCTGACTGCGCGGCCGGACGCCGTACCCCATGCGCTGTTGCACAACATGCTGCACAACCAGGTGCTGCACAGTCAGGTGGTGCTGCTGACGGTGGTCAGCGAGGACCGGCCACGGGTGCCGGAGCAGGAGCGCTTCGAGGTGGAAGCCTATGGCGACGGGTTCTTCCGCGTCCTGTTGCATTTTGGCTTCATGGACGAGCCGGACGTGCCGGCGGCCTTGAAGCTGTGCCATCTGGAGGACCTGGATTTCAGCCCGATGCGCACGACCTACTTCCTCAGCCGCGAAACAGTGATTGCTTCGCGGCTGGAGGGCATGTCGCGCTGGCGCGGAAATCTGTTCGCGTTCTTGCTCAAGAATGCCAACGGCAATCTGCGGTTCTTCAATCTGCCGTTGAACCGGGTGATCGAACTGGGCACCCAGGTCGAGATCTGATCCGCAGCCTGATGGGCCTGGTGCCCAGGCCTACAAAAGGCTCTCAGTTCTGTTCCGCCACACTCGACTTGCCCTGGCGCGTCTCGATCTCGCCGATCAGGCGCTTGGCCAGGGCAGGGTAGTTCTCGTCGAAGTGGTGCCCACCCGGCAGCTTCAGGCGCTCACCGACGGCCGTCTTCTCGGTGCAACCGCTTTCGTCGGTCTCTTCCACGCCATACACGCACACCACCTTGGACGCAGGCAGCTTGGCCATTTCCGGCCCAGTGGGTGCCTCCTGGCCTTCCTTGCCCAGCCAGCCTTCGACCTCGATCTCGAAACTGCCGCTGCGGGCGAAGGCCAGCAGCATCACCGCGTCGATGCGTTGCTGGTCCTCGGCCGGCAGGCGGTTGTAGATCGCTGGCAGCACGTCGGCGCCAAACGAATAGCCGGTCAATACAAAGCGCTTGGTACCCCATTTCTGGCGATAGTGCTGCATCAGTTCCGACAGGTCGGCGGCGCTTTGCTCGGGGGTCTTGTGTTGCCAGTAATAGCGCAGGGTGTCGATGCCGACCACCGGGTAGCCCAGTTTGGCCATCTCCCCGGCCACGTCGCGGTCCAGGTCGCGCCAGCCGCCGTCCCCAGAGAGGAACAAGGTGACGGTATCAGTGGTTTGCCCAGCCGGCACCTCGACCACCGGAATGGCCAGGGCATTGCCATCGTGACCGACCAGGGCTTGGGTCAGTTGCAATTTGAGCACCTGAGGCAAGTGGATGTCGTAATCGCTGATGCTGGTTTCGGCGTTGGCCTGGTCGCGCACGAAGGCTGCGCTGGCGTCATCCGGGTTGTCGTTCCAGGCGACGTTCCAATGGCCATGGGCCGCTGACTTGGGCAGCGCGGCCTGGCAGCCGGGTTGCTCCAGGGTGAAGTCGACGGAAATGGCCCGCGCCTTGTCGTCGGTCTGTGCGGCCAGCCAACGCCAGGCCTGTGCCGCGCCTGGGCCGATACCGGCCACCAAAGTCGGTTTTTCCGACAGCTGGGTCACTGCCAGGTCCAGCGCTTGTTGCTGGAGGGTGCAGTCGTTGGGCGGCAGGATCACCTGCACCAGCTGGGCTTCCCCGGCCTGGCTCAGGTCCAGCAACTGCTTGTCGGTCAGGGCCTGGTCCTGAGGTACGCCGATGGCGACCCGGGCCTTGGCGTGCACGCCAGGGGTGACACGGGTAATGCTGGTGTTATTGAGGGTCAGTTGCTCAAGGCGCGCCTCGGGCGCAGGGCGCGTCCACAGCCAGAAGGCCACGGCAGCGCCCAGGGCGGCGAGCAGCAGCGGTATCACCAGGTACAGCCAATAGCGTCGGATCATCAGCGTTTCACCAATCCAGTCAGGCCGCCAGCGATCAGGGCGGCAGTGTCGGCCAGTGCCACCAGCGGGTCGAGCCCGGCCGGCACGGCCATGTAACGGGGTTCCCAGTCCGGTTGGAACTTGTCCTTGAAGCGTCTAAGCCCCTGGAAGTTGTAGAGCTGTTCGCCGCGGCGGAACACCATCGAGCCCAGGCGCTGGGTCAAGGGCGCACCGCGCCGTGGCTGCAGCCCGGAAAGCGGGACCATGCCCAGGCTGAAGCGGGCGTAGTCGTGGCTTTTGTAGTGCAGGATCAGCCCGATCATCATGAATTCCATGGTCAGCTTTGGTGCTTCGGGGTGTGCACGCATCAGGTCGAGGCTGGCCAGCGCGTTGCCGTGGGTTTCCAGCAGGTTGGCAAATGCCACCGGCCGGCCCTGGAAGCGAATCAGGGCGATGCGAAAGTGCTGCAGGTACTCGGGGCTGAAGCGCCCGAGCGAGAAGCCTTTCTCGCGCACGTTCTTGCCACCCAGCCAGGCATCGGAAATGTCCTTGAGCTCTGCCAGCGGGGCGTGACCGGGCTCGTGGATTTCCAGGCTGAGGCCGTCACGGCCACCGCGGTTCCAGGTGTAGCGCAGGTCTTTCATCTCCTTGCCCTTGGCTTCGAGGTCAAAGCGGCGCAGGTCGACCCGGGCTTCCTCGCCGAGCTTGAGTGCGGTCAGGCCAATGTCCATGTAGAACGGCAGGTTCTCCGCCCGGACCTGATAGAACACCGGCCGGGCGTGGTGCAGGTCGCACAGGTCACGGAACTGCCAGATCATCTCGGCGCGCTCCTGGGCGGGGCCGATCGGGTCATACAAGGCGACCAGGCTCCGACCGCGACGGGCGTACATGAGGAAGGCGTTGTCACCGGGGTGGAACAGCAAGGCCTTGTCGCCGGTCAGGGCCAGGCCGCCATCGGGTTGGTCGGACGCCAGCAGGATGCGGTTGGCACGTTGCAGCTCTTCGTCATCGGGCAGGTGGATCACCGGTGGTGCGGTACGCAGCAGCCAGGTCAGGGCGACTGCCAGCAACAGCACCGCGCTGCCCATGGCGGCGCGCAGGCCACGCGGTGCGTCGGCATCCAGGGTGAACTGCCACCACAACTGGTGGCTGTAGGGGACATCCTGATAGGCGAACAGCAGCAGCCACACTGAAGCACCGACCACGCAGGCACTGGCCACCAGGAATACCGGCGAGAAGGGCAGCTCCAGCAGGCGGCTGGGGCGGTAGAACGAGCGACGGAACAGGGCAAGCAGCGCGGCGGTGAAGGTCAGCAGGCAGGCTTCTTCCCAGTCGAAGCCCTTGAGCAATGACAGCAATGCACCGACCAGCAGCAATGTCGTGGTCAACAGCCAGGCCGCAGACAGGCGTCGGCGCAGGCCTTGGGCCAGCAGCAGGCAGAGCACGCCTATCAGGCTGGCGCCGAAGTGCGATGCATCGATCAGGCGATGGGGGACCAGAAACCCCATGTGTTCCAGGCGCGTGTCGATCTCAGGCGTGGCACCCGAGAACAGCAGTACCACACCAGACAGAAACACCAGGATCGACAACACCGGTGCGGCCAGCCCCGAGGCGACCTTGATGGCCTGTTGCGCGAACAGCAGGCGCCGGGCTTCGTTGGCCAGCAGCAGCACACAGGCCAGCAGCAGCGGCAGCACCACATAGATCAGGCGATACAGCAGCAGGGCGGCAGCCAGTGGCGCGGCGCCCAACTGGTCGGCAAAGGCGGCCAGCAAGATCGCCTCGAACACGCCGACGCCACCGGGTACATGGCTGAGTACGCCAGCGGCCAGGGCCAGCAGGTAGACCAGGATAAAGGCGCCAAACGGCGGTGCCACTGGCAGCAGGAGATACAGCACGGTGGCGGCGGCGGCCACGTCCAGGGCAGTGATCAGCATTTGCAGGGCAGCCAGGCGAGCGCCCGGCAGGCGCAAGGTGCGGCGGCCCAGTTGAACCAGCAGGTTATCGGCCAACGGTTGTTCGGCCAGGCGTCTGCGGTAAAGCCCCATCACCAGCACCGCAAACAGCACCAGTACGGCTGCGGCAATGCCTGCCAGCAGGCCCGGCGAAAGGCCCAGCGCAGTCGAGGCGGCCGGCAGATCGCTCAAGGTCGCCAAGGCCGCCAGAGGCGGCAGTGCACAGCCCAAGGACAGGCTGGCAAACACGGTCATCCGTGCGACTTCTGCGGCCCCAAGCCCCTGTCGGGCATACAGGCGGTAGCGCACCGAGCCCCCCGAGAGCATCGACAGGCCGATAGCGTTACCGATGGCGAAGGCGCTGAAGCCGCCCAGAATCAAACTACCCGCAGGCAGTTTCACGCCGGCATAGCGGCTGGCCGACCATTCGTACCCCAGCAGAATGACGAACCCGGCTGCCGTAGCCAGCAAGGCACCCAGCAGTGACTGCGTCGGCACGCTGAGCATGGCATCGTGCAGTGCATAGATGTCCAGTTCGCTCAGCAGGTGTCGGCAGGCAACCAATGCCATGGCGAACAGTACCAGCGTTACCGCCAGGCCAATGGGCTGGCGATAGCGGCTCAGTCGCTCGATCATGGGCAGGCGCTGCGCAGCAGCCGGTAGCGCCGTAGCGAGCGGCACCGGAGGTTCGGGGTTGTGGGAGGTCATGAATCAATACCCCGAGCCGATAGCGCGAGGCGAGGGAGAGGTGCGGCCAAGTGAAAGTCCCTTAGGAAAACGTATCCAATATTACTCCGGGCACAGACGCTTTCAGCGGGCTGGCAGGGTTAAAGATAGTTCATCCTGAGTGCGACATCTCAAGCCTGGGGGATAGGCTGAAGGCAAGCGGGTTGCGAGGCGACGAAACGCATGGGACCCAAAAACAACAAACCCCGCGCTGCTGTTACACAGGCGGGGTTTGTTCTGACTAATATGGTTGCGGGAGCCGGATTTGAACCGACGACCTTCGGGTTATGAGCCCGACGAGCTACCAGACTGCTCCATCCCGCGTCAGAGGTGCGCATTCTACAGCTTGTTGAATCTGTGTAAAGCGTTAATTGTTGATTTCTCAACCTATTTTCTTCGGCATCATTTTCGATGCAAAGAAAAAGGCCACTGCGTTAACAGTGGCCTTTTCTTTATTTGGTTGCGGGAGCCGGATTTGAACCGACGACCTTCGGGTTATGAGCCCGACGAGCTACCAGACTGCTCCATCCCGCGTCTGTGGGGCGCATTCTACAGTTTAACGATTCAGTGTCAAGCGCTAACACTTGATTTCTCGTAACTTTTTGGCTGTCGTCTTTTTTGAGCGCAAAGAAAAAGGCCACTGCGTTAACAGTGGCCTTTTCTCGAATCTGGTTGCGGGAGCCGGATTTGAACCGACGACCTTCGGGTTATGAGCCCGACGAGCTACCAGGCTGCTCCATCCCGCGCCTGTGAGATCGAATTCTACGGATTTACGCACCTATGTCAAGCGTTTTTACTTAAAAAACCTTTTTCGTTCAAACCCTTAGCGTTTGATTAATGCGTGCGGGTCAGGCGTGGCGGGGCTTTCAGGCCGATTGTCGAACGATGCGGCGCGCAGGCTGTTGCGCCAGAGGGGGCATGCGATACTATCTGTATGAATCTACAGTACTGACGGTCATCCATGTCCTTGCGCAAGATCATCCATGTCGACTGCGATTGCTTCTACGCCGCGATCGAGATGCGTGATGACCCGCGCCTGGCCGGTCGGCCCATGGCGGTCGGCGGGTCGGCCGAGCATCGCGGGGTGATCGCCACCTGCAACTATGAAGCGCGCGCCTATGGTGTGCGCTCGGCCATGTCATCGCGGCATGCGCTCAAACTGTGCCCTGACTTGTTGATCGTCAAGCCGCGTTTTGAAGCCTATCGCGA
This sequence comes from Pseudomonas sp. E1MeOHC2, assembly GCF_058745025.1. Lineage (NCBI taxonomy): Bacteria > Pseudomonadati > Pseudomonadota > Gammaproteobacteria > Pseudomonadales > Pseudomonadaceae > Pseudomonas > Pseudomonas sp. E1MeOHC2. The sequence goes on along the minus strand of NZ_CP196675.1, from coordinate 1,038,411 downwards.
GGCATCGCGTGAGATTCACGCCATTTTTCGTGACTACACCGAGCTGATCGAGCCGTTGTCGCTGGATGAGGCCTACCTGGATGTAAGCGATAGCCAGTGGTATGCCGGTAGCGCCACGCGTATTGCTGAAGATATCCGCCGGCGCGTCGCCCGTACCTTGCATATCACGGTGTCGGCGGGTGTCGCACCCAACAAGTTCCTGGCCAAGATTGCCAGCGACTGGCGCAAGCCCAACGGGCTGTTCGTCATCACCCCGGGTGAGGTCGAAGCCTTTGTCGCTGCCTTGCCGGTGGCCAGGTTGCACGGCGTGGGCAAGGTTACGGCGGACAAGCTGGCGAGGATGGGCATCGACACGTGCCTTGACCTGCGTGAGTGGTCGCGCCTGGCGCTGGTGCGTGAGTTCGGCAGTTTTGGTGAGCGGCTGTGGGGGCTGGCGCGGGGTATTGACGATCGCGCCGTGCACAATGACAGCCGCAGGCAATCGGTCAGTGTGGAGAACACCTACGATACCGACCTGCCGGATCTGGCCAGTTGCCTGGAACGCCTTCCTGCATTGCTCGACAGCCTTGATGAGCGCATCGCCCGTATGGATAGCAGCTATCGGCCGGACAAGCCTTTCGTCAAGGTCAAGTTCCATGACTTCAGCCAGACGACAATGGAGCAGGCGGGGGCGGGCAGGGACCTGGAGAGTTACCGGCAGTTACTGAAGCAGGCGTTTGCACGGGGTGGCAAGCCGGTGCGCTTGCTGGGCGTAGGGGTAAGGCTGCGGGATTTGCGCGGTGCGCATGAGCAACTGGAGTTGTTTCCACCTAAATGAACAAGGGCCGCAAAGCGGCCCTGTTCATTTACTGCACGTCATTTATTGCACGCCAGGATCAGCCACTAACCGCCCGGTGGCCTTGGTCAGTGATTGCAAGAATTCCTGCTGCAGTTCCGGATCGTTGCGCGTCAGCTCGATCAGGCTCTGCTCCATTTCACTGGCTTCCTCTTCCAGGCCCAGCTCGGACAGGCGCTTGACCCGGTGCACCCACTGGCCGACATCATCGTCTTCCAGGTCGTCGAAGATCAGTTCGTGGGCTTCGAGCAGCTTGTTGCGCAGGGTGGCACTGACCAGCAGGCTGGCGTCACCGCGCACCGCATTGTCCTCATCGACCACCTGCAGGTGCAGGGTACCGATGTGGTTGAGGTTCTGCTCCGAGAACGGGCTGTCGAGCAGGTTCAGGCGCAGTACGCCGTTCCTGTCGGTGGTCAGCTCGTGGTTCATCTTGCCGGCCTTGACCTCAACCAGGCGCTCGCTCCAGGGCAGGCTGGTGGATTCTTCGCGTTTGTCCTTTTGTACTTCGCTGATCCCGGCAAGGTTCTGCTGGGCGCGACCGTTGGACTGCACGTTCATGAACGGGTTGAGCCCCGCCACGCCATAGCTGAGCCAGTCGTGGGTCACGCTTTCAGGCAGGTTGCCCAAGGCGAAGACGTTGACCACGTTGGCCCCCACGCCAGCCACCACAGCCACCGCACCCAGCGGGATCTCGTAGATCTCCCGCCAGGGCTGGTAGGGCGTGTAGCGGTCGTAGCGACGGGTGACTTCGAACTCGGTGACTTCGAAGCGCTTTTGCTCATGCACGCGCACACGTCGTTGCGGCAGCTCCATCACCTTCGGCTCGCCGACATCGATCTGCAGACTGTGTTCGAGCAGCTTTCGCTCGACGCGCTCCTCGTGCTCGCTGCGCTGGGACATCTGGTTGGCGCAGCCGCTGATGAGCAGGGCGCCGCACAGTGCGGCGCCCCCCAGGGTAAAGGTACTTCGCTTGGACATGATCACTCGTGCATTGATTATCAGCGGCGAACGCGGGCCTGCAGGAAGGACAGCACTTCATTGAGTGGCAGCGCTTGAGCATCCTGTTCGGTGCGGTGCTTGTATTCCAGATTGCCTTCGGCCAGGCCGCGGTCGCTGACGACGATGCGGTGCGGGATGCCGATCAGCTCCATGTCGGCAAACTTGATGCCAGGGCTGGTCTTCTTGTCGCGGTCGTCCAGCAGTACTTCGAAGCCGGCGGCGGTCAGTTCGGCATACAGCTTGTCGGTCGCCTCGCGAACCACCTCGGTTTCATAGCGCAGCGGCACCAGGGCGATCTGGAAAGGCGCCAGGGCGTCGTTCCAGATGATGCCTTTTTCGTCGTAGCTCTGTTCGATGGCGGCAGCGACCACACGGGACACGCCGATGCCGTAGCAACCCATGGACAGCACCACCGGCTTGCCGTTCTCGCCCAGTACCTGGCATTTGAGTGCCTCGCTGTACTTGGTGCCGAGCTGGAAGATGTGCCCGACTTCAATGCCGCGCTTGATCACCAGGGTGCCCTGGCCGTCCGGGCTCGGGTCACCTTCGACGACATTGCGCAGGTCGGCGACTTGCGGAACCGGCAGGTCGCGTTCCCAGTTGACGCCGAAGTAGTGCTTGTCGTCGATGTTGGCGCCGATGCCGAAGTCGCTCATCAGGGCAACCGAACGGTCGATGACGCATTCCAGTGGCAGGTTCAGCGGGCCGAGCGAGCCTGCGCCGGCGCCGATGGCGTCGCGCAGTTCAGCTTCGGTCGCCATGACCAGCGGGTCGGCAACCTGTTCCAGCTTGGTGGCCTTGATTTCGTTGAGCTCGTGGTCGCCACGGATGATCAGCGCGATCAGCTTGCCTTCTTCGGCGCCGCGCACAATCAGGGTCTTGACGGTCTTCTCGATCGGCAGGCCGAAGTTTTCGACCAGCTGGGCGATGGTCTTGGCATCCGGCGTGTCGACCAGGCGCAGCTCCTCGGCTGGGGCTGGGCGCACGCTTTCACGTGGGATGGCCTCGGCCTTCTCGATGTTGGCGGCGTAGTCGGAGCTGTCGCTGAAGATCACATCGTCTTCACCGGATTCGGCCAGGACGTGGAATTCGTGCGAGTAGCTGCCACCGATGGAGCCGGTGTCGGCTTGCACTGGGCGGAAGTCCAGGCCCAGGCGGCTAAAGACGTTGCTGTACGCCTGGTGCATGCGGTCGTAGGTTTCCTGCAGGGAAGCCTGGTCGGCATGGAAGGAGTAGGCGTCCTTCATGATGAACTCGCGGCCGCGCATCAGGCCGAAGCGCGGGCGGATCTCGTCACGGAATTTGGTCTGGATCTGGTACATGTTGAGCGGCAGCTGTTTATAGCTGGACAGCTCGTTACGGGCCAGGTCGGTAATGACTTCTTCGTGGGTCGGGCCAACGCAGAAGTCGCGGTTGTGGCGGTCCTTGACGCGTAGCAGTTCTGGGCCGTACTGCTCCCAGCGACCGGATTCCTGCCACAGTTCGGCAGGCTGGATGCTTGGCATCAGCACTTCCAGGGCGCCGGCGGCGTTCATTTCCTCGCGTACCACGGCTTCGACCTTGCGCATTACTCGCAAGCCCATCGGCAGCCAGGTGTACAGGCCAGAGGCCAGTTTGCGGATCATGCCGGCGCGCAGCATGAGCTGGTGGCTGATGACCACTGCGTCGGCAGGGGTTTCTTTCTGGGTGGCGAGCAAATATTGACTGGTGCGCATGGTGGGCCGTGTCGATTGCCTAAGACGTTGAAATGACCCCGCATTGTACGGGGGCGAAACGAAGGCGTACAGGATGCCCCAGGGCGTGGCAATTGTCAGCCAAGAAAAAGCCCGGCAATCGTGCCGGGCTTTTTCAGGTGCGGGGCACTATAAGCGAGGCTTACAGGATGCTCAGCGGGTATTCGACGATCAGACGCAGTTCGTCGATCGAGCTCGAACCGTAGTACACGCCGTCGCTGGAACGGTAGGTAGCTTGACGGACACGGAAGCTCAGGTCCTTCGCCGGGCCGCTCTGCATGACGTATTTGACGTCGATGTCGCGTTCCCATTCCTTGCCGTTGTCGGTGGTACGGGTGGTTGCACCGGTACCGCGCGCGTAACGGGTCATGAAGGTCAGGCCTGGTACGCCGAACTCGGCGAAGTTCAGGTCGTAGCGCGCCTGCCAGGACTTCTCGTCTTCGGCGTTGAAGTCGGAACGGGCGATGGAGTTGGCCAGGAACACGGTACCGCCGCCGTCTACGCCATAGGCGTAGTCGCCGTCACCGCTGACCTTCTGGTAGGCCAGGGTAAAGGTGTGGGCGCCAATGTTGTAGGCACCGGACAAGCTGGCTGCGATGTTGTCGAGTTCGTTGCTGCCGTCGGACTTGCTGACGAACGCGCCGGTGCGGTTGTCGCCGATGGATTTGGTGTCATAGATGTTGAAGTCGAACACCAGGCCTTGCTTGTCGCTGATCGGCAGCGCCCAGTTGATGTTGCCGTACCACTTGCGGAAGTGATCTTCGACGCGCGAGTAGTAGATGCTGGTGCTGAGGCTGTCGGTGACAGCGTAGGTGCCGCCGAAGATGTTGGCTTCGGTCAGGTTCAGGCTGTCGTGGAACGTCTGAGCCTGGGCATTCATGGCGGTAAAGTGACCGGCGTTCAGGGTCAGGCCATCGATCTCGTTGCTGGTGATCAGGCCACCTTCGGCAACTTCTGGCAGCAGTCGGCTGTCATCAGTGGCGAATACCGGCATGGCGGTGAACTGGTCACCGAACTTCAGCACGGTATTGGAAATGCGCATTTTTACAGCGCCGCCGCCCTCGGAGTAATCATCTTGCGAACGACCATCGGAGCCGGTCGGGAACAGGCCGGTGCCAGCACGACCTTTGCCGCTGTCCAGTTTCAGACCGAGCATGCCGATGGCGTCGACGCCGAAGCCTACGGTGCCCTGGGTGAAGCCCGATTCGTAAGTGCCGAGGAAGCCAAGGCCGGTTTCTTCCACGCGGCTCTGGCTGCCGGCTGGGTTGTTGCGGAAGTCACGGCTGAAGTACAGCATGCGAGTTTTGACGTTCAGCTGGCTGTCTTCGATGAAACCCTTGGACTCGTCTTGTGCAGAGGCGAAGGCCAATTGCGAGGTCCCTGCCGAAACGGCCAGGGCGATCATGCTCCACTTCATCACGCGCATCGTGATTTGCTCCTTTGGTTTTTAGGAAGAGTACCGCTGCGCCCAAGTTTTCTAGTTATATGGGGCAGCTCTTTCTTGTTATGTCGGCGGAAATGTATAGCACGCTGACTGTTGTTGGCGATATGGGCATATTCATCGTTTCGTGAACTTTATGGCCATGTCGCTTTAAGGTATTTCCATGTCGCAAATCACGCCCCGGTTTCCGGGTCGTACAACGCCAGCGCTGTTCCTGTCACCGTGACGAATCTGTAACTACAGATTCCGGTTAGGGAAACTCCCTGGTGTATCCAAAGCGGCTGTTGTTATTTGTCGCGTACATCGCTCAATGCAGATGCCGTGCCGACTTGGTGGGGAAGGAATGCAACAACCGTGCTCAAAATTAACCCCGGTTCATGAAATTTTCACAAACGCGGGTGCCGAAGGTCGGAAAGTACCGGAAACACGGGGTGAGGCTTGTCTGATGGTGTGCCGGATAAGTTGTCCGTTTCAAACCCAAAAGCTGTCATAAAAGTCAATGTGTTACCGATCACTGTTAATGCAGTGTCATTCGAGTGGGTAAAAGCGTAGTGCCGTGCTCGTTTGCGGCCTCATTTTGGTGCGAAAAGTAGCGGTGTGTTACCGCGGCTGTGCACGCTGCGGGTGTTCATGAACTTAAAGTGTGCAGTGCAGGGCGGCTGTGACATGCCGGCGCACGCGAAGCAAGGTATCCTTGCGCGATAGCCCCGTGTGTCGCGGGCCCGTTTTTGAGTGTTGGAGGTTGGTAGTGGCTGAGATGGATTCGCGTTTGCAGCAAGATACTTGGGTGCTTGGAGACTTTCCGTTGTGCCGTTTGCTGCTCAGCAAAGATGCCAATTACCCCTGGTTCATCCTGGTGCCTCGGCGCGCCGGCGTGAGCGAGTTGTTCGACTTGAGCCAGGAAGACCAGGCGCAACTGTGGACAGAAACCACGTACCTGGCCGAGGCGCTCAAGCGCGAGTTCGAGGCTGACAAGGTGAACGTTGCCACGCTGGGCAATGTGGTCAGCCAGATGCACATGCATGTGATCGTTCGCCACAAGCATGACGCCGCCTGGCCAGCGCCAGTGTGGGGCAAGGTGCCGGCCGTCGAGTATGCGCCGGGGCAGGTCGATGCCATCCGTCAGCGCCTTCGCGCGCTGCTCAACGACGATTACCAGGAGGCCTGAAATGTCACCTGAATTGCGAATCATCGAGCTCGAAACCCGGCAGGCGTTCCAGGACGATACGCTCCAGGCGTTGAATGATGTGGTGGTCGAGCAGGGGCGGGTGATCGAACGCCTGCAACTGCAGATGGCCGAGCTGCTCAAGCGTTACGAAGAGATGGTGGGGCAGTACGGCAGCGAGGGAGAAGAGGCGCCGCCACCTCATTATTGAGTTCAGGCAGCCCTGGCATTGCACCAGGGCTGGCAAGGTCAGCGACGGGTTACCGCGACCACATCTTCGGCCTGCAGGCCTTTGTCACGGTGCATGACTGAAAACTCGACGCGCTGGCCTTCGACCAGAATGCGGTGGCCTTCACCGCGAATGGCGCGAAAGTGCACAAAGATGTCGTCGCCCGAATCGCGGGAAATGAAGCCAAAGCCTTTGGACGTGTTGAACCACTTGACCGTACCCGTATCGCGGTTGCCGGCCTCCAGGGGCGCGTTCTGGCTGGCGCGGGCTTTTCTGTTGCCACGGGCGAAGCCTGCGGCCAGGTGCAGGGCCACGGCCAGTGCCGCGCAGACCAGCGCCGCCAGGTTGCCCATCTCGGGCCGAGCCAGCAGCGTCAAGGTCTGCAGCACCACGGCCACCACCAGCAGGGCGCAGGCCAGGTGTTGCAGTTGTTGCCGGGCACCTCGGTAGTACAACGGCACGACCGGGGCCAATACCAGGTTAAGCAGGCCGAGCAGCGCCAGGTAGACCGCATCAGGTTGCTGCAGGAAGGGTGTTGCATCGGTTTTCAGGCTGGGTATGAGCGATAGCAGCAAAGCCGCTACGCCCGTCACCAGATGGACGATCTTGAACATGGGGTTGGCTCACAGTTGACAAGCTGATCACAGGAAGAGCTGGCGACACGGTGCGCATGAGGTGTAAAGCGCGAACACGTGGTGGGCCAGCCTATGCACCCGGCAATAACAGTCCGCACGGGTGGCACCCTGCCTATTTAACAGCAAAGGGGCAGGGTACTCAAACCGCAGGCCACTGCAGCCGATGTGTTGCGCTATGTCACAGGCGGCTTTTACCAAGTGTTGATACAGTGTGAAGGGCCCGCTTGATCATCAAGCCTTATGGAAAGGGGAACTTCATGGCAATCGATATCGGTATCAGTGAAGAAGATCGCAAGTCCATCGTCGATGGGCTGTCCCGCCTGTTGTCGGATACCTATGTGCTGTATCTGAAAACCCATAACTTTCATTGGAACGTCACCGGTCCGTCGTTCCGTACCCTGCACCTGATGTTCGAAGAGCAGTACACCGAGCTGGCGCTGGCGGTCGACTCGATTGCCGAGCGGATTCGTGCCTTGGGCTTCCCGGCGCCGGGGTCCTATGCCTTTTATGCGCGGCATTCTTCGATCAAGGAGGAGGAGGGCGTGCCGGCGGCGGACGAAATGATCCGTCAGTTGGTCCAGGGCCAGGAGGCGGTGGTGCGCACTGCACGCAGCATCTTCCCGGCTGTGGATAAGGTCAGCGATGAGCCGACCGCCGACTTGCTGACCCAGCGCATGCAGGTGCACGAAAAAACTGCCTGGATGCTGCGCTCCTTGCTCGACGATAGATAGTCGCCGCGTAGCGTCAGAAACGCCTGAAAAGCCCGACTGCCGGTAGTGCAGTCGGGCTTTTTGCGTTTCTGCGGGAAGGTTTTGCCGCTGCTTCGAAGGCGCAGGCTGGCGCTTCATGGTTGCCGTAGAGGCCCGGGTGCAGGGGCCATGGCAGTCGCGATGGAGTGGCCAAATGGCAGGCATGATGCAAGAACACAAACGAGGCGGTGGCCAGGGACGCTGGCCGAGCAAGCAATGCGTCGACCCCTTCAAGGCCGACTTCGACATGTTGCAGATCAGGCCGGTTTCGCGCTCGGTGCGGCTCAACGGGTTTTCCACCTGCCTGCGCCTGGAGGCGGTCTACTGGGGGATCCTGGAGCGTATCGCCGAGGCCAACCGGTGTTCGGTCAGCGCGGTGCTGTCCTATGTGGATCGCGAGGTGCATCTGCGCCAGGGTGGGGTCCGCAACTTCAGCGGCCTGATCCGCGTGATCTGCGTCGCCTGGCTACTTGATCCGCCGAGTGCACGCTGATCGCCAGGCGGGCTGCGCAGTGCTTGCTAACCATATATAATCCCGCTTTTTGCTGCCCCGGCAGCCAGCGTTTATGGTTGACGAGAGACACCCATGCCCCTTTATGACTATCAATGTGCGTCCTGCGAGCACCGCATGGAAGCGCTGCAGAAGATCAGCGCCGCGCCGCTGACCGATTGCCCGGCCTGTCAGGCGCCGGCGCTGAAGAAGCTGCTGTCGGTACCCGGCTTTCGCCTGAGCGGTACCGGTTGGTACGAAACCGACTTCAAGACCGGGGCGAAAAAGAATCTGGCAGGCGGCGACAAGGCCGACTGAGTTGAATGCTGTGACCGGGTCTTGCAGTATTAGCCCTCTGGGCGGCCAAGGCCTCCACCGAATACACGAATCACGAGAAGCGAAACCACCATCATGATGCGCAGCCATTATTGCGGCCAACTGAACGAGAGCCTGGACGGCCAGGAAGTCACCCTTTGCGGCTGGGTCCATCGTCGCCGCGACCACGGCGGGGTGATCTTCCTCGACATCCGTGACCGCGAGGGCATGGCCCAGGTCGTATTCGACCCTGATCGCGCCGAAACCTTCGCCGCCGCCGACCGCGTGCGCAGCGAGTACGTCGTGCAGATCACCGGCAAGGTACGCCGCCGTCCGGAAGGCGCGGTCAACCCGAACATGGCCTCCGGTGGCATCGAAGTGCTGGGCTACGAGCTGCAGGTGCTCAACGAGGCCGAAACGCCGCCGTTCCCGCTCAACGAATACTCCGACGTCGGCGAGGAAACCCGCCTGCGTTACCGCTTCATCGACCTGCGTCGTCCGGAAATGGCCGACAAGCTGCGCCTGCGTTCGCGCATCACCAGCAGCATCCGTCGTTTCCTCGACGAAAACGGCTTCCTCGACGTCGAGACGCCGATCCTCACCCGCGCCACGCCAGAAGGTGCGCGTGACTACCTGGTGCCGAGCCGCACCCACGCCGGCAGCTTCTTTGCCCTGCCGCAGTCGCCCCAGCTGTTCAAGCAGCTGCTGATGGTTGCCGGTTTCGACCGCTACTACCAGATCGCCAAGTGCTTCCGCGACGAAGACCTGCGTGCTGACCGCCAGCCGGAATTCACCCAGATCGACATCGAGACCAGCTTCCTCGATGAATCCGAGATCATGGGCCTCACCGAGAGCATGATCCGCAAGCTGTTCAAGGAAGTCCTGGACCTGGAGTTCGGTGAGTTCCCGCACATGACCTTCGAAGAAGCCATGCGCCGTTACGGTTCCGACAAGCCAGACCTGCGCAACCCGCTGGAACTGGTCGACGTTGCCGATCAGCTCAAGGACGTCGACTTCAAGGTCTTCGCAGGCCCTGCCAACGATCCAAAATGCCGCGTTACCGCCCTGCGTCTGCCAGGCGGCGCCAGCATGCCGCGCAGCAAGATCGATGAGTACACCAAGTTCGTCGGCATCTACGGTGCCAAGGGCCTGGCGTACATCAAGGTCAACGAGCGCGCCAAGGGTGTCGAAGGCCTGCAGTCGCCAATCGTCAAGAACATCCCGGAAGCCAACCTCAACGTGATCCTCGATCGCGTGGGTGCAGTCGATGGCGACATCGTGTTCTTCGGCGCCGACAAGGCCAAGATCGTCAGCGAAGCCCTGGGCGCGCTGCGGATCAAGGTCGGTAACGACTTCAACCTGCACACCTGCGAATGGGCGCCGATGTGGGTTGTCGACTTCCCGATGTTCGAAGAGAACGAAGACGGCAGCTTCACTGCGCTGCACCATCCGTTCACTGCACCGAAGTGCTCCCCGCAAGAGCTGGAGGCCAACCCGGCCACCGCGCTGTCGCGTGCTTACGACATGGTGCTGAACGGCACCGAGCTGGGTGGCGGTTCGATCCGTATCCACCGCAAAGAGATGCAACAGGCGGTGTTCCGTCTGCTGGGTATCGAAGCAGCGGAACAGGAAGAGAAGTTCGGCTTCCTGCTCGACGCCCTGAAGTTCGGCGCGCCGCCTCACGGTGGCCTGGCCTTCGGCCTGGACCGTCTGGTCATGCTGATGACCGGTGCCCAGTCGATCCGTGAAGTGATCGCCTTCCCGAAAACTCAGAGCGCTGCCTGCGTCATGACCCAGGCCCCAGGCTTGGTCGACGCCAAGGCCTTGCGCGAGCTGCACATCCGCCTGCGCGAACAGACCAAGGTCGAGTAAGCGGACCCCGGGCGCATCCAGATGGATGCGCCTTTGCGTTACGGCGCAGGTTTTTTTGTCGTTGCGCCCCGTCAGGGGCGCAATTGTTTGTGTTTCAAAGAATTTGGAGTCGTTATGGCTGGTCATTCCAAGTGGGCGAACATCAAGCACCGCAAAGAGCGCCAGGATGCCAAGAGAGGCAAGGTCTTCACCAAGTGGATCCGCGAGCTGACCGTCGCCGCCAAGCAAGGCGGGGGGGATCCGGCGTCCAACCCGCGTCTGCGCCTGGCGCTGGACAAGGCCCTCGGCGCCAACATGAGCCGCGATATCATCGACCGCGCCGTTGCCCGTGGTGCTGGCACCAACGAAAGCGACAACGTCGAAGAGCTCAGCTACGAGGGCTACGGCCCCGGTGGCGTGGCGATCATGGTCGAAGCCATGACCGACAACCGCAACCGTACCGCTGCTGCCGTGCGTCATGCCTTCACCAAGTGTGGTGGCAACCTCGGCACCGATGGCTCAGTGGCCTACCTGTTCGAGCGCAAGGGCCAGATCAGCTTCGCGCCGGGCGTGGATGAAGACGCCTTGATGGAAGCCGCGATGGAGGCCGATGCCGACGACGTGGTGAGCAATGACGACGGCTCGTTCGATGTCTTCACCTCCTTCAGCAGCTTCTACGCCGTGCGTAATGCCCTGGAAGAGGCTGGCTTCAAGGCCGATGACGCCGAGATCGTCATGCAGCCGACCACCAGTGCCGAGCTCGACCTGGAGGGCGCTGAGAAGGTGCTCAAGCTGATCGACATGCTCGAAGACCTGGATGACGTGCAGAACGTCTATTCCAATGCCCAGATTTCCGACGAGATCATGGAAAAACTCGGCTAAGGTTTTCCTTTGGCCTTTGCGGCCATTCGCGGGCAAGCCCGCTCCCACAGGTACTACACGGTTTCTGTGGGAGCGGGCTTGCCCGCGAATGGCCACTACTGATTGCAACGACATTGCAGGCGTTATGACTCTGATTCTTGGTATCGACCCAGGCTCGCGAATCACCGGTTACGGCGTGGTTCGCCAGACCGCCCGTGGTTGCGAGTATGTGGCGTCGGGTTGTATCCGCACGGGCAGTGGTGAGTTGCACGAACGTTTGCAGATCGTCTTTCGCGGTGTCAGCGAAATCATCAAGCAGCACGAGCCGGTGACCATGGGCATCGAACGGGTGTTCATGGCCCGTAACCCCGACTCGGCGCTCAAGCTTGGCCAGGCCCGCGGGGCGGCGATCGTGGCGGCAGCCGAGGCAGGGCTGGAAATCGCCGAGTACAGTGCTACCCAGGTCAAGCAGGCCGTCGCGGGTACGGGTGGGGCCAACAAGGAGCAAGTGATGATGATGGTCATGCACCTGCTCAAGTTGACGCAGAAACCCCAGATCGACGCCTCCGACGCCCTGGCCATCGCCCTGTGCCATGCCCATACCCGCTCCAGCCTGGTGCCGCATGGCCTGGCCACGGCACGGCGACGCGGTGGGCGCTTGCGTCTGTAGGCGCTTCATGCGCTGATACACATTTTGTTCGGGTGACAGGTTCACCCATCGCATTTGCTGATAGGGTTGAGCGGTCTTTGACCGGCTCCCCGAGAGGAAGGATCGGAACGTGATTGGACGTTTGCGCGGCACCCTGGCGGAAAAGCAACCGCCGCACCTGATTATCGACGTCAATGGCGTGGGGTATGAGCTGGAAGTGCCCATGACCACCCTGTATCGCCTGCCCAAGGTCGGCGAAACAGTTACCGTGCACACCCACCTGGTGGTTCGCGAAGACGCCCATCTGCTCTACGGGTTTCACGAAAAGCGCGAGCGCGAACTGTTCCGCGAACTCATTCGCCTCAATGGCGTCGGGCCCAAGCTGGCGCTGGCGTTGATGTCGGGCCTGGAGGCCGACGAGCTGGTGCGTTGCGTGCAGGCCCAGGACACCTCGGCCCTGGTGCGCGTGCCGGGTGTTGGCAAGAAGACCGCCGAGCGCCTGCTGGTCGAGCTCAAGGACCGCTTCAAGGCCTGGGAAACCTCGCCGGCCATGTTCACCTTGGTGTCCGACGGGCCGGTACCGGCCAGCAGCGCCTCCTCGGCCGAGGCCGATGCCGTCAGTGCGTTGGTCTCCCTGGGCTACAAGCCGCAGGAAGCCAGCAAGGCAGTGTCCGCCATCAAGGACAAGGCGGGCCTGAGCAGTGAAGAACTGATCCGCAGCAGCCTCAAAGGGATGATTACCAAGTGATCGAAGCCGACCGTCTGATCGCCGCCAGTGGGCGTGACCGCGAAGAGGTCCAGGACCGCGCGATCCGCCCCCTGCGCCTGGACGACTACATCGGGCAGCCCGTGGTGCGCGAGCAGATGTCGCTGTTCATCCAGGCCGCCCGGGGGCGCAGCGAGTCGCTTGACCATACCTTGATCTTCGGCCCGCCAGGGTTGGGCAAGACCACCCTGGCCAACATCATCGCCCACGAGATGGGCGTGTCGGTCAAGAGTACCTCGGGGCCTATTCTCGAACGCCCGGGCGACCTGGCGGCGATGCTGACCAACCTTGAGCCCCATGACGTGCTGTTCATCGACGAAATCCACCGGCTTTCACCGGTCGTCGAAGAAGTGCTCTACCCGGCGATGGAAGACTTCCAGCTCGACATCATGATCGGCGAAGGGCCTGCCGCCCGTTCGATCAAGCTCGACCTGCCGCCCTTCACCCTGGTGGGGGCCACCACCCGCGCCGGCATGCTGACCAACCCGTTGCGTGACCGCTTCGGCATCGTCCAGCGCCTGGAGTTTTACAGCGACAAGGACCTGGCGACCATCGTCAGCCGTTCCGCCGGCATCCTGGGCCTGGTCATCGAAGACCAGGGCGCCTTCGAAATCGCCCGGCGTGCCCGTGGCACGCCACGTATCGCCAACCGCCTGCTGCGCCGTGTGCGCGACTATGCAGAAGTGCGCGGCAAGGGCCAGATCACCAAGGCTGTGGCTGACCTGGCGCTGAACCTGCTTGATGTCGACGAGCGTGGTTTCGACCATTCCGACCGCCGTCTGCTGTTGACCATGATCGAGAAGTTCGACGGTGGCCCGGTGGGCGTGGACAACCTCGCGGCCGCCATCAGCGAAGAGCGCCACACCATCGAAGACGTGCTCGAACCCTACCTGATCCAGCAGGGTTACATCATGCGCACGCCGCGCGGCCGCGTGGTCACTCGGCATGCCTACCTGCACTTTGGCCTGAATATTCCCGGGCGCCTGGGGGAGGGTGGTGATTTTTCCGAGCCAGGCGATGAATGACAGATCAAACCCGGCTTTTTGTGGTCCTACCGCTGGCATGCCACTGGCGCGCTGGCAATAAGACATTAATGAAGAAAAAACAGTTGCCGCAGCGGATTGGCAAGCTGAGGAGTAAGCACTAGAGTATGCGCGCGCAAAATCAGCTCGAACCGTTCGCCCACCGTTGTCGCGTCTATTACGAAGACACCGATGCGGGCGGCGTGGTGTATTACGTCAACTACCTGAAATTCATGGAGCGCGCGCGTACCGAGCGGCTGCGGCATCTGGGCTTTTCCCAATCGCAGCTGGCCGGTGAAAACCTGTTGTTCGTGGTCCATTCCAGCGAGGCGCGCTACCACGCGCCGGCGCGTCTGGACGATGAACTGCGGGTTACCGCGCAAGTACTTGAACTCAATCGTGCCAGCCTGCGTTTCGTACAGCAGGTCTGGCGGGAAAAGGATGAAACGCTGCTCTGCGAGGGGCAGTTCCTGGTGGCCGCCGTGCGCGCCGACACTTTCAAACCCCGAGCCATACCCCCCCAGCTGCGCGACGCCTTTATGGCGGACGGCTCGGGTACACAATCGAATGCAGGAGAATAAGCGTGGAAGCTAACGTCGTCGACCATACCTCCATGTGGAGTCTGGTCAGCAATGCCAGCGTGGTGGTACAGCTGGTAATGCTGATCCTGGTGGCCGCCTCGGTCACCTCATGGATCATGATCTTTCAGCGCAGCACCATGCTGCGCGCCGGTCGTCGTGCGCTGGATGCCTTCGAGGAGCGCTTCTGGTCGGGTATCGACCTGTCCAAGCTGTACCGTCAGGCAGGCAGCAACCCAGACCCGGATTCGGGCGTGGAGCAGGTCTTCCGCGCAGGTTTCAAAGAGTTCTCGCGCCTGCGCCAGCAGCCGGGTGTCGACCCGGACGCGGTCATGGAAGGCGTTGGCCGGGCCATGCGCGTGGCCATTTCGCGTGAGGAAGAAAAGCTCGAGCAGAGCCTGCCATTCCTCGCCACCGTTGGTTCGACCAGCCCGTACATCGGCCTGTTCGGTACCGTGTGGGGCATCATGAACTCCTTCCGCGGCCTGGCCAGCGCCCAGCAGGCCACCCTGGCCACGGTTGCCCCAGGTATCGCCGAAGCCCTGATCGCCACCGCCATCGGCCTGTTCGCGGCAATCCCTGCGGTTATCGCCTACAACCGATTCGCCGCGCGCAGCGAAGTGCTGATCGGTCGTTACTACACCTTCGCCGACGAGTTCCAGGCGATCCTGCACCGCAAAGTGCACACCAGCGAAGAGTAATCAGGTAGAAGCCCATGGCCCGAGTTCGCCACAAACGCAAGCCGGTCGCCGAGATGAACGTGGTGCCCTACATCGACGTGATGCTGGTGCTGCTGGTCATCTTCATGGTGACGGCCCCCATGCTCAACCAGGGCGTGAAGGTCGACCTGCCCAAGGTTTCCAGTGAAGCCTTGCCGCAGGACAACAACGTCCAGATCCTCACCATCTCCATCAAGGCCGACAAAACCTACTACTGGAACCTCGGCAGCGAAGTCGATACCGACAAGCAGATGGACAAGGCCATGACCTTGCCCGACATGACCAACGCAGTGACCAAGATCATTGCCGCCGGCCGTGACCAGGGCAAGCAGACCCAGGTCTTCATTCGTGGCGACAAGGCTGTCGACTACGGCGCCGTCATGGGTGCCATGGGCGGGTTGCAGAAGGCCGGTGTCGGTAACGTTGGCCTGATTACCGAGGCGCCCTGATGCAACAGCGAGAGCCATCCGCCTCGGAAAGCTACTTCTGGCCCAGTGTCTGGGCCATCGGCCTGCATGTGCTGGTGTTCGCCATGCTGTTCGTCAGTTTTGCCATGACGCCTGAACTGCCGCCTTCCAAGCCGATCGTCCAAGCTACCCTGTATCAGCTCAAGTCCAAGAGCCAGGCGACTACCCAGACCAATCAGAAGATTGCCGGGGAAGCGAAGAAAACCGCCTCGCGCCAGACCGAAGTCGAGCAGCTTGAACAGAAGAAGGTCGAGCAAGAGGCCGTGAAGGCCGCGGAACAAAAGAAAGCCGACGCCGCTCAAAAGGCCGAGGAGGCTCGCGAGGCTGCCGAGGCCAAGAAGGCTGAGGCTGCCGAGGCCAAGAAAGCTGAAGCCGCCGAAGCCAAGAAGGCTGAGGAAGCTGCCAAGGCCACCGAGGCCAAGAAAGCCGCCGAAGCCAAGAAAGCCGAGGAGGCGAAGAAGGCCGCCGAGAAGCAACAGGCCGACATCGCCAAGAAAAAGGCTGAGGAAGAGGCCAAGAAGAAAGCCGCCGAGGACGCCAAGAAAGAGGCTGCCGAGGAAGCGAAAAAACAAGCCGCCGAGGACGCCAAGAAAAAGGCAGCCGAAGAGGCCAAGAAGAAAGCAGCCGAGGACGCCAAGAAGAAAGCGGCGGCCGAGGATGCGAAGAAGAAGGCAGCTGAAGAGGCCAAGAAAAAGGCCGCGGCAGACGCCCAGAAGAAAAAGGCACAGGAAGCGGCCCGTAAGTCGGCGGAAGACAAGAAAGCCCAGGCCCTGGCCGAGCTGTTGTCCGACACCACCGAGCGGCAGCAGGCACTGGCTGACGAGCAAGGCGACCAGGTGGCCGGCAGTTTCGACGACCTGATCCGTTTGCGAGCGGCCGAAGGCTGGGCGCGTCCGCCTTCCGCGCGTAAGGGCATGACGGTGGTCCTGCAGATCAACATGTTGCCAGATGGCACCATCACCAATGCCAGCGTTCTGCGCTCCAGTGGCGACGGTCCGTTCGACAGTTCGGCGGTGGCAGCAGTGAAGAACATCGGTCGTCTGACCGAAATGCAGGGTATGAAGCCGAGCGATTTCAATCAGTATCGTTCGTTCAAGATGACATTTACACCTGAGGATCTAGCGTTGTGATTAAACGTCTGAGAGGACTGCTGGTCATGCTCTGCTGCGTAGCAGGCATGGCGGTGGCAGATGAAAAGAACATCCTGGTCACCAGTGGCAGCGACCGGGCCACGCCCATCGCGGTAGTGCCGTTCGGTCTGCAGGGCGGCAGCGTGCTGCCCGAAGACATGGCCGACATCATTGGCAACGACCTGCGCAACTCCGGCTACTACTCGCCGATCCCGCGGCAGAACATGATCAGCCAGCCATCCCAGGCCAGCGAAGTCATCTTCCGCGACTGGAAAGCGCTGGGTGCCCAGTACGTGATGGTCGGCAGCATCGTGCCGTCGGGCGGGCGCCTGCAGGTGCAGTACGCCCTGTTCAACGTCGCCACCGAGCAGCAAGTGCTGACCGGTAGCGTGGCGGGCAGCGTTGACCAGCTGCGCGACATGTCGCACTACATCGCCGACCAGTCGTTCGAAAAACTCACCGGTATCAAGGGTGCGTTCTCGACGCGCATGCTGTACGTGACGGCCGAGCGTTTCTCCACCAACAACACCCGTTACACCCTGCAGCGTTCGGACTACGACGGTGCTCGGGCGGTGACCCTGCTGCAATCGCGTGAGCCGATCCTGTCGCCACGCTTTGCACCGGATGGCAAGCGTATTGCCTATGTGTCGTTTGAGCAGAAGCGCCCGCGCATTTTCGTTCAGCACATCGATACCGGTCGCCGTGAGCAGGTCACCAACTTCGAAGGCCTCAACGGTGCGCCGGCCTGGTCGCCTGACGGTTCGCGCCTGGCGTTCGTGCTGTCCAAAGATGGCAACCCGGACATCTACGTGATGAACGTGGCTTCGCGTCAGATCAGCCGTGTCACTGCCGGCCCCGGTATCAACACCGAGCCGTTCTGGGGCAAGGATGGCAACACCCTGTACTTCACCTCCGACCGTGGTGGCAAGCCACAGATCTACAAGCAGTCGGTCAGTGGTGGTAGCGCCGAGCGCGTAACTTTCGTCGGCAACTACAACGCCAACCCGAAACTTTCGGCGGACGAAAAGACGCTGGTGATGATCCACCGTCAGCAGGGCTTCACCAACTTCAAAGTGGCGGCACAGGACTTGCAGCGCGGAAGTGTAAAGATTCTCTCTGAAACAAGTCTTGATGAGTCTCCCACTGTTGCGCCAAACGGCACCATGCTAATCTACGCCACCCGCCAGCAGGGCCGGGGAGTCTTGATGCTCGTGTCGCTTAATGGCCGCGTGAGGCTCCCACTTCCTACCGCTCAAGGCGAAGTCAGAGAACCGTCCTGGTCCCCTTTCCTGAACTGATTGCGGCGTAATACGTTTTGCTTAACACACTGGGGTTTCATTAGGAGTTTCACGATGGAAATGCTGAAGTTTGGTAAATTCGCTGCGCTGGCTCTGGCCATGGCTGTAGCTGTAGGTTGCTCCTCGAAGGGCGGCGACAACGCTGGTGAAGGCGCTGCTGTCGATCCGAACGCTGGCTACGGTGCAAACACCGGCGCCGTTGACGGTTCCCTGAGCGAAGAAGCCGCCCTGCGCGCAATCACCACCTTCTACTTCGAATACGACAGCTCGGACCTGAAGCCAGAAGCCATGCGCGCTCTGGACGTTCACGCCAAGGACCTGAAGTCCAACGGCAACCGCGTTGTTCTGGAAGGCAACACCGACGAGCGCGGCACCCGCGAGTACAACATGGCTCTGGGTGAGCGTCGTGCCAAGGCCGTTCAGCGTTACCTGGTTCTGCAGGGCGTTTCCCCTGCTCAACTGGAACTGGTCTCCTACGGTGAAGAGCGTCCTGTTGCCACTGGCAACGACGAGCAATCCTGGGCTCAGAACCGTCGCGTAGAACTGCGTAAGTAAGTTCCTATGCGAATGTGCCGCCGTGTTGTAACCGTCCTCGCACTCAGCCTGCCGCTCGCGGCCTGGGCTGAGATCCCTGTAGTAGATGACAACGCAGGCGGTTATCCGCCTGCGGGTTATGGCACGAGCGGCGCCTATGCCGGGGCAGGGGCTTCGGCCCCTGCCTCTGCGCAGGGGCAGCTGTTCATGCAGCTGCAACAGATGCAGGATCAGCTTTCCCGCCAGCAAGGCATCATCGAAGAGTTGCAAAACGATGTGTCGCGCATGAAGCAGGAGAACCTGGAGCGTTACCAGGATCTGGACCGTCGCATCAACAGTGGTGCCGCGCCTGCCGCGACCCCTGACAATTCCGCTACCGGTGGTGCATCCAATGCCGCCCCCGGTGCAGCAGCAGGCGCCGTTGGCGCTGCTGCACAACAACCGGCCGCCAGCAGCGAGCCCGGTGATCCGGCGAAAGAGAAGCTCTATTACGATGCCGCTTTCGACCTGATCAAGCAGAAGGACTTCGACAAGGCCAGCCAGGCGTTCAACGCCTTCCTGCGCAAATACCCCAACAGCCAGTACGCCGGCAACGCCCAGTACTGGCTGGGTGAGGTGAACCTGGCCAAGGGTGACCTGCCAGGTGCCAGTCAGGCATTTGCCCAGGTGAGCCAGAAGTACCCCAAGCACAGCAAAGTGCCTGATTCGCTGTACAAGCTGGCCGATGTCGAACGCCGCATGGGCCACACCGACAAGGTCAAAGGCATTTTGCAGCAAGTCATCACCCAGTACCCCGGCACGTCTGCCGCGCAACTGGCGCAGCGTGACCTGCAGAAGCTCTAAGCTGCACCCTTCGAAAGAAACCCGCGCCAGTCGCGGGTTTTTTCGTTAGAATTACTGCCCTTTTTCTTAAACACGCTGCTGCGGATAACGCCATGTCGAGTCCGCGACAGTGCCTGACGGAGGCGGACAGCCTGTTTAGCTGTCACGCCCGTGGCGATCATGCAAGACACATTACGCATCACCGAAGTCTTTTACTCTTTGCAGGGTGAAACACGAACGGCTGGGCTGCCCACGGTATTCGTGCGCCTGACCGGTTGCCCCCTGCGCTGTCAGTACTGCGACAGTGCCTACGCGTTCACTGGCGGCACCCTTCGCACCCTCGATTCGATCATGGAACAGGTGGCCGGCTTCAAACCGCGCTACGTCTGCGTCACTGGCGGTGAGCCGTTGGCCCAGCCCAATGCTTTGCCGTTGCTCCAGCAGTTGTGCGATGCCGGCTACGAAGTCTCGCTGGAGACCAGTGGCGCGCTGGATATTTCGGGTACCGACACCCGCGTCAGTCGCGTGGTCGACCTGAAGACCCCAGGCTCCGAGGAGTCGCACCGAAATCGCTACGAGAACATCGAGCACCTGACCCGCAATGACCAGGTCAAGTTCGTGATCTGCTCCCGCGAGGATTATGACTGGGCCGTGTCCAAGCTGATCCAGTACAACCTGGCCGAGCGTGCCGGCGAGGTGCTGTTCTCGCCTAGCCACCATCAGGTGAGCGCGAGCGACCTGGCTGACTGGATCATTGCCGACAACCTGCCCGTACGTTTCCAGTTGCAGCTGCACAAGCTTTTGTGGAACGACGAACCCGGACGTTGATTGAGGAGTAGCAGTACATGACTGAGAAACGCGCGGTAATCCTGCTGTCTGGCGGCCTGGACTCGGCCACCGTCGTGGCCATGGCCCAAGCTGAGGGCTACAGCTGTTACACCATGAGTTTCGACTACGGCCAGCGTCATCGGGCTGAGCTCGATGCGGCCGCCCGCGTCGCGCGTGATCTGGGCGTGGTCGAGCACAAGGTCATTGGCCTGAGCTTGGACGGTATTGGTGGCTCAGCCCTGACCGACAGCAGCATCGATGTACCGGAAGCCCCCGGTGAGGGTATCCCGGTCACCTACGTGCCTGCGCGCAACACGGTCTTCCTGTCCTTGGCCCTGGGTTGGGCGGAGGTGCTCGAAGCGCGTGACATCTTCATCGGCGTCAATGCCGTGGATTATTCCGGTTACCCGGACTGCCGCCCAGAATTCGTCGAAGCCTTCGAGCGTATGGCCAACCTGGCGACCAAGGCGGGTGTCGAAGGGCAGGGCTTCCGTATCCAGGCGCCGTTGCAGAACATGAGCAAGGCGCAGATCGTACAGGCCGGCATCGCCCGTGGTGTGGACTACAGCCTGACGGTTTCCTGCTACCAGGCCGATGACCAGGGCCGTGCCTGCGGCAAGTGCGACAGCTGCCGCCTGCGTGCCGATGGTTTCAAGGCCGCCGGCATTACGGACCCGACGCGTTATTTTTGAAAAATTTTATGATGGGGTGTTGATTTCTCGTTAGAAATCAGTATTATACGCGCCATCCAACGGGTCGTTAGCTCAGTTGGTAGAGCAGTTGGCTTTTAACCAATTGGTCGTAGGTTCGAATCCTACACGACCCACCATACGCAGTAAGTCAAAGCCCGCTACCGGCAACGGTCGCGGGCTTTGTCGTTTCTGGCTTGTGCTGCCGCCGATGGGCCGCAAAGCGGCCCGATTACTCGGCCCACTCCGGATCACCGGTAAACACCACGGTCAACCAGCGGTCCGGCCCTTCGCCGCCCACGGCGTCGCCGATTTCATTGCGCAGCGCATCCCACTCATCGATGGTCTTCGCGCCCATGCCCGTAGGCACGATGAAGTACAGCTCGATTTCCCGCGAGCGCCCGACCTTGGCCACATAGGCGCGGTACGACTGCAGCCCGTGGCGGGCGACGAATGCCTTGGCGACTTCGTCGACATGCAGTTTGAGGTCGCTCGGCGTCACCAGGAAAATTTCCGAAAACGCCTGGCGTACCACCGACAGCGGCAATGGAATGATCACCAGGCAGACCAGCGCCAGCACCGCTGGGTCGATGTATGGAGACATCCACTCCCACTGCGTGCCTTGCACCGCATAACCAAAGCAGAAGGCGATCAGCAACGCGGCGGTAATGCTTGCCGACATCACCCAGCCCTTGACGTCCATGCGCACGAAGTCCGAACCCAGTTTGCGGTTGGCGCGTGCTTCGACGACCGCGATGGTGGCGCAGGCAATCACGGTCAGTAACGCGTAAACCATGGCAATGCCAAACTCCAGATGCCGCCCGCCCTGCAGCACGCTGCTGACGGCGTTGATCAGCGCATACAGGGCCACACCGCTAAGCAGGATGCCATTGAGCGCCAGGACCATCGGTTCCAGGTGCCAGAAGCCCATGGTGAACCGCTCGCGCAATTTGCGCGACATCTGCAGGCTGGTGGCGTGCGAGGTAATCAGTTTGACCACCACCAGCGACAGGCCGCTCATGCTGGCGTCGACCAGGGAATAGACGCCGTCGAAAATGATCGAGAACGAACCGGATGCCAGGCCGAAGGCGATGCCGATGGTGGCGATGAACAAGGTGACGGCGATCGAGGTGCGTAGCAGGCCTTGCTCGCTGGTGATGTCGAAGAAGGGGGTTTTGTTTGCTGCTTCCATGGGTAAAGCTCTTTCAAAAAGGTGGGTTGCCTGTACTGGCTTCTTCGCGGGGCAAGCCCGCTCCTACAGGTGCGACACCGCCCTCAAGGCTGGCGACCATCCTGTGGGAGCGGGCTTGCCCCGCGAAGAGGTCAGTACAGACTAAACGCGGAACTGCTCCATCAAGGCTTGCTGCTGATTGGCCAGCCGGTTCAGCGCCTGGCTGATCCGCGCCGATTCATCAGCCTGGCCAGACAGCGATTCTGTCACATCGCGAATGCCAGCCACGTTACGGTTCACTTCTTCGGCCACTGCGCTCTGTTCTTCCGCCGCCGAGGCGATCTGCAGGTTCATGTCGCTGATCACCGCCACCGCTTCGCCGATACGCTGCAGCGCTGGCAGCGCCTGCTCCATGCGCGTTGCGCTGGCCTGGGCCTGGCGCTGGCCTTCATGCATGGCGCCCACCACATCCTGGGTGCCTTGTTGCAGGCCTTCGATGACCTGGCGGATCTCCTCGACCGACACCTGAGTACGTTGCGCCAAGCTGCGCACTTCATCGGCGACCACGGCAAAGCCGCGTCCGGCCTCGCCGGCGCGTGCCGCTTCGATCGCGGCATTGAGCGCGAGCAAGTTGGTCTGCTCGGCAATCGCGCGGATCACATCAAGCACAGAGCCGATCTGCTCGCTGCGGCTTTCCAGGGCGCGGGCCTCGTCCATCGCGGTGTTCATGTCGGCTGCCAGGCGGTCGATGGCCTGGCGGGTGCTGGCAATCAGCTGCAGGCCTTCGCGGCTGGCCTGGTCGGCGCCACGCGCGGCCTGGGCTGCCTGCGAGGCATTGTGGGCGACGTCCAGCGCGGTGGCGCTCATCTCGTTGGCGGCCGTGGCCACCTGCTCGATTTCCCGGTGTTGCTGCTGCATGCCGTTGCTGGTCTGGCTGGCGATGGCTGCGGATTGGTCGGCGGTGCCGCGGGCCTCCTGTAGCGAACCTTTGACCTGGGCGATCACCGGTTGGAGCTTGTCGAGGAAGCGGTTGAACCAGCCGGTCAGCTGGCCCAGTTCGTCCTGGCGGGCGTAGTCCAGGCGGCGCGTCAGGTCGCCTTCGCCGCTGGCAATGTCTTCCAGGCGCGCCGCTACGGCAAGGATCGGCCGGGTTACGCCGCGGGCGGTCAGCCAGACCAGCGCCAGGCCCAGCACAGCAGCGCCGAGGCCGATCAGCAGGCTGGTAATGTTGGCGCGCTGGTTGTGCGCGTCCAGGCGTTGGTTGAGGGCGACTGCTGGCGCTTGCAGCACGCTTTCCGGCAACTCGAGCAACACCTGCCAGGGGGCAGCGTCGGGGATGGGGGCGAACGGGTGGGCAACGCGCAGCAGGCCGCTTGCCACGGCCTTGTCCAGCACCTTGCCGAGCTGGGTGCTGTCACGGCTGTGGCCCGCCAGCAGGCCGGCGGGGCTGACTATGCTGACTTGGCCCTGGCCATCGAACAGTTCCTGGCGACCGTCCAGGCTTAGTTGTTGCAAGTTGTCCAGGCCAATGTCCAGGCCTACCACGCCGATGACCTTGCCGTTGTCCAGCAGGGGCAGGGCAATGCTGGTCATCAGCACCTGACGGCCATTGACCTCGTCGAGGTACGGCTCAAGCATGCAGGTCTGGGCCGTCTCTTGCGGGCAGGTCAGCCAGCGGTTCTGGGGGCTGCCGCTGGTGCTGATACGGGTATCGGCCAGCATCGACTCAGGCATGGCTTCGTGTTCCAGGGTGCCGGGGCGGGGTTGTGACCAGTACAGCGAGAAGCGCCCGCTGTCGTTGCTGCCCACGGCATCCTGGCCAACGAACTGGCTGTCCTGGTGGTCCAGGGCATTGGGCTGGAACACCAGGTACAGGCCGATCACATCTGGGTTGCCGGCCAGGCTGGCACGCGCTTCGCGGGTCAGTTCGGCGCGCAGGTCGCTGCCGCCACGGGCTTTCAGCACCTGCACCAGGCGGCGAAAGCCATTGCCATATTGATAAGCGTCCATGACGTAGCGCTGGATGCGCAGCGCCTGGGTTTGGGCGTGAGCCTGCAGGCGCAGGCGCGCGCTCTGGTCGAGCATTTCGGTATTGGCCTGGTTGACCAGTGCTGCGCTGCGCCGGGCCTGGGTCAGCGAGGTGGCGACCAGCAGGGCGACAATGGCCAGCAGGCACAGGCCGGCAAGCAGGGTGATCTTCCACTGGATGGAGAGGCGGCGCAGCGGCATGAGGGCTTTCCTTTTCGATCAAGGACAACGCCCGCGATCAGGCGCGGGCGTTGTCGGCGGCGGGGGTCATTCAGCGATGCAGTTCGGGGGTGCGACCCTGAAGGCCTTGGTCAGCCAGGCCAGGTAGATCACCCCGAGCAATGCCCAGAGACCGCCAAACATCAGCGAGTGCTCGTTGAGGTCCAGCCACAGCGAAACAATGATGCAAAAGCCGATGGTCGGCAGCACCAGGTACTTCAGCTTGTTGGCCAGTCCCTTGCGATTGCCTTCGCGCAGGTAGCAGTGGTTGATCACCGACAGGTTGACGAAGCTGAACGCGACCAAGGCGCCGAAGTTGATGATCGACGTGGCGGTAACCAGGTCGAAGAAGATCGCCGACAAAGCGATCAGCCCGACCACGGCGATGTTCATGACGGGCGTTTTGTAGCGCGAATGCAGGCGGGCGAAGATGCTGGCCGGGATCACGTTGTCGCGCCCCATCACGTACAGCAGGCGCGATACGCTGGTCTGCGAGGCCAGGCCCGAGGCGATGGTATTGATCACGGTGCAGGCGATGAACACTGACTGGAACAGCTTGCCGCCGACGTACAGGGCGATTTCCGGCAGCGCCGCTTCCTGGTCATGGAAGCGCGCCATGGTCGGGAAGTAGGCCTGAATGAAGTACGACACCAGGATGAACACCATCCCGCCGATCAGCGCGGTGAGGAAGATTGCCCGGGGAATGGTCTTGCCCGGGTCGCGGGTTTCTTCCGACAGGCAGGTCACTGCATCGAAGCCCAGGAACGAGAAGCACAGGATGGTTGCGCCAGCCGCCAGGGCGCTGAGATGGGTCTGGCTGTCGGCGAAGGGCAACAGGCTCCAGGTGGTGCCCAGCCCTTCGCCGTGGTCCAGGCCCCGTACGCAGAGGTAGATGAACACGGCAATGATCGCGACCTGCACCGCCACGAACAACAGGTTGAAGTGTGCCACCAGGTTGATGCTGCGCATGTTGATCAGGCTGATCAGGCTGACGAACCCAGCCACCCACACCCACGCCGGCACTTCGGGGAACATGGCCGACAGGTAGAGCTTGGCCAGCAGCGCGTTGACCATGGGCAGGAGCAGGTAGTCCAGCAACGATGACCAGCCCACCAGGAAGCCTACGTGCGGGTTGATGGCGCGCTGGGTGTAGGTATAGGCCGAGCCCGATTGTGGGAAGCGTCGTACCAGGGTGCCGTAGCTCACTGCAGTGAAAAGGATGCCGGCCAGCGCCAGGAGGTAGGCGCTGGGCACATGCCCGGCGGTGATGCCGGAGACAATGCCGAAGGTGTCGAACACGGTCATCGGTGTCAGGTAGGCCAGGCCGATGATCACCACGTGCCAGAGGCGCAGGGATTTGTGGAATTGTCCGCTGCCGGAACCGCTGTGATCAGGCTGCATGCTGGCATGGCTCCTGCGGCTGGGCGTGAACGGCAGGCGCAGGGGATTGCGCATGCGGCAAGGGCGAGCGGGTGGGCTCCATGTTGTTCACCTTTTATTGTTTGGAGCGGAGGGAGGCGCGTGCGGGGCGCCGCAAGTGGTGAAAATAAAAAACGATGGCGCGATGAGTGTCAAGTTAAACATGACAAGATGTTGCTAGATTGAAATATTTATCGATTTTAATGGGGGTTTCTTCGCTTTTTGCGCGTTTATGTGCGTTTTTGATCGATTTTGCTGTTCGTAAAATTTAACGAATGAGGTGTTTCCCTCTAACCTGTCAGACGCTGCCCAAAGGTGGGATTTCTCTGCTTCGACCCCTGGCTGCGGTGATATTCTTCAGGCCTTGTGCGGCAGCTTGGCCGTGTGTAAGCCCTTATGGACAGCAATCGGTTTTATTCATGAAGAAATCAGTAGGCATCCTTTCCGGCCTGGCCATCGCCATCGCCGTCGCAACCACCGCTGGCGCCTGGTACACCGGCGAACGCCTGCCAGCGGAGCTGGAGTATTCCATCAAGCGCAGCAACGCCGAACTGAAGAAAGCCCTGGTGGGCGTTGGTGGCAGCATGACCGTCGAACTGGTCTCGCTGGATCGGCACCTCTTCAGTAGCACTGCCCAGTACCGGCTCAAAGCCAAGGACATCAACCTTGGCGACGACGAAATGGCCAATTTCGACGTGGGCCTGACCGACCGTATCGAGCATGGCCCGTTCCCTTGGTCGCGGGTCAAGGCGCTGAAGCTGATGCCTGTGCTGGCGGTCAGCAACAGCACGCTGCAGAAGGACGACTTCACCGCTCCCTGGTTCGCCGCAGCGGGCGAACAGGCACCGGTCAGCGCGCAGACCAGCCTGGGCTACGGCGGCGATGTCGACAGCCAGGTCCTGCTGGCGCCTGTCAAAGTCAACGAAACCGATGGCAACAGCCTCGATTTCTCGGGCATGCACTTGCAACTGCGCGGTGACCGCGAAGGCAAGGCGACGAAATTCCAGGGAAACGCCGAGCGCTTCGAGATGAAACTCGTGCGCGACGATCAGCCGCCTGCCACGTTCGAGCTGAAGGGCTTGAAGGTTGACGGCGACCTGGCGGCCACCGAGCATGACGCGATCTATGTCGGCAACGTCGACCTGTCGCTGGCTGAAACCAAGGTCACCTTGGGGCCCAAGCAGCAGGTGCTGTCGATCAAAGGCTTTGAGCAGAATGCCGTGCAAGCCCTCGATGGCCCGGACACGGTGGGTGGGCGCGTGGATTACAAGCTGGCGGATATCACCTGGGATGGCCGTGCAGTCGGCAATGCTCAGCTGGCCGTGAGCATCAAGTCGCTCAACGCGCCGGCGTTGCAATCGCTGTCGCACTGGTATCAGGCGCATGTGCCGGAGTTCGAGGCGGCGGCCGCAGCGGGCCAGCCGGTGCCGCAAATCCAGATGAGCGAAGCCGAGAAGGCCAAGTTCCAGGGCGACCTGCAACAGCTTCTGGCGTCCAAGCCCAAGTTGGCCGTGGAAAACCTGTCGTTGAAGACGGCCAACGGCGAGAGCCGCTTCAATCTGGCAATGGACTTTGCCAGCCCGACATCCTTCGACCTGCCGCCTGACCAGTTGAGCAAGCAACTGATCACCGAGGTGAAGAGCAAATTGTCGCTGTCCAAGCCGATGATCGGCGATCTGGCCACCCTGCAGGCCTTGCTGGAAGGGCAGACCGATGCCCAGGCCATCGCCATGCAGTCCAGCCAGGCCGGTGAAATGGTCGGCATGATGGCGCTGCAGAGCGGCATGGCCACGGTGCAGGGCGATGATGTGGTAAGCAGCCTGCACTATGCCGATGGCATGGTCGATTTCAATGGCCAGAAAATGACTGTGGAAGCGTTCGCCATGTTCATGTCCCTGCGCCTTGCAGCCTTACAGCCGCAAGGTTGATCGGCTGAGCCTGTACCGGCCCTATCGCCGGTACAGGCTGCACAAAAACCCCTTTTGAATTCCCTCGATTGTCTGTAGCCTTCGGCGTCCGATAATAATCCGCGCCCGCAGAGGGCTGTGATGGCCTGTTCGCCGTCCGGCGCCCCTAGCCGATCTGCCAGGGCCGGGTGATACACTCGATTTGACGCGCGCACGCGCCTGCAGGTCCAGCGATCATGACCCAGATTTCCGAACGCCTGTTGGTTCAGGCTCACCTCGACGCCAAACAGCCCAACCCGCTGACAGCCGAGCAGGAGGCCGAATACCGTGCGGCCATCGCTGCCGAGCTCAAGGCCCAGAATGCCGTGCTGGTCGCCCACTACTACTGCGACCCGGTGATCCAGGCGCTGGCCGAAGAGACTGGCGGCTGCGTATCCGACTCGTTGGAAATGGCCCGCTTCGGCAAGAACCACCCCGCCCAAACCGTGATCGTCGCCGGCGTGCGCTTCATGGGTGAGACGGCAAAAATCCTCACCCCCGAAAAACGCGTGCTGATGCCGACCCTGGAAGCCACCTGCTCCCTCGACCTGGGGTGCCCGGTCGAAGAGTTTTCGGCGTTCTGCGACCAGCACCCGGAACGCACCGTGGTGGTCTACGCCAACACCTCGGCGGCCGTTAAGGCCCGTGCCGACTGGGTGGTGACATCGAGCTGCGCACTGGAAATCGTCGAAAGCCTGATGGACAACGGCGAGACCATCATCTGGGGCCCGGACCAGCACCTGGGCCGTTACATCCAGAAGCAGACCGGCGCCGACATGCTGCTGTGGGACGGCGCGTGCATCGTCCACGAAGAATTCAAATCGCGCCAGTTGGCCGACATGAAGGCGCTTTACCCGGATGCCGCGATTCTGGTTCACCCCGAATCGCCGGAATCGGTCATTGACCTGGCCGACGCAGTAGGCTCCACCAGCCAGTTGATCAAAGCCGCGCAGACCCTGCCGAACAAGACCTTTATCGTCGCCACCGACCGCGGCATCTTCTACAAGATGCAGCAGCTGTGCCCGGACAAGGAATTCGTCGAAGCTCCGACTGCCGGTAACGGCGCGGCGTGCCGTAGCTGCGCGCACTGCCCGTGGATGGCGATGAACACGCTGGAGCGGGTGCTGGATTGCCTGCGCACTGGCAGCAACGAGATTTTCGTTGATCCGGCGCTGGTGCCCAAGGCGATCAAGCCGCTTAACCGCATGCTGGACTTCACCCAGGCGGCGCGTTTGAAGCTCTCGGGTAACGCCTGATAGTGCTGGGGCCGCTCTGCGGCCCATTCGCGGGGCAAGCCCGCTCCCACAGGTACTGCACTCGCCTTATGGGCACTGGAGATTTTGTGGGCGCGGGCTTGCCCCGCGAATGGGCCGGTTCAGGTGGCCCTAACGGCCCATCATCTCCCTGACCATCCGCTGCTGCTCCATGACTTCGCGCTGGCGCTGATCAATCTGCGACGCCAGCGGGAAGTTGCTCCCCGCACGACGCTTGGCGTAATCCAACTGCTGGATAGCCTGGTCGAAGTCCCCGACCAAGGTGAAGTACTCGGCCCGTGCCCGGTGCAAGCCGATGGTATTGCCCGACAACCCTCGCACTTCGGCCACGTCGTACCATACATCCGGATCATCCGGCCGGCTCTTGAGCAGGTCGTTCAGGACCTTTTCCGCCTCGGCCGGCTTGTTCTGCTTGACCAGCAGGTCGGCCCGCACCTGTTTCAGTGGGTAGTTACCCGGATACAGCCCCTGCATGCGCTCGGCGCGCTGTTGTGCATCAGCGAGGCGGTTGTTGGTGATGTCCAGGTCGATCTGCGCCAGGTTGTAGGTGATGTCGTTGGGCGCTTTGGCCAGCAGTGGCTTGAGCAGTTCGCGGGCTTCGTTGAGCTGCCCGCCCTTGATCTGGGCCAAGGCCAGGCCATAGCGTGCGGCGTCCAGCTTGGGGTCTTCGTCAAGCTGGGCGCGGAAGCGCTTGGCGGCAAGGCCCGGGGTGCCCTCATAAGTGAGTGCCACGCGGGCACGG
This sequence comes from Pseudomonas sp. E1MeOHC2, assembly GCF_058745025.1. Lineage (NCBI taxonomy): Bacteria > Pseudomonadati > Pseudomonadota > Gammaproteobacteria > Pseudomonadales > Pseudomonadaceae > Pseudomonas > Pseudomonas sp. E1MeOHC2. Next base: position 1,008,807 of record NZ_CP196675.1, on the reverse strand, counting down.
ATCAACTGGTAGCGCTGGGTGTCCTCGATGCCGCCCTTGGGCGCCTGCTCGGCGCGGTTGCGGGTGTCGGCAACACGCGATTCGGTAACCGGGTGAGTCAGGAGGAATTCTGGCGGCTTGGCATCGTAGCGGTATTGGCGCGCCAGGCGCTCGAACATGCTCGGCATGTTGCGCGGGTCGTAGCCGGCCTTTTCCAGGTTCTGAATACCGACACGGTCGGCTTCCTGTTCGTTCTGCCGCGAGAAGCGCCGCTGCTCCTGGATCGCCGCCGCCTGGGTGCCGGCAATCATGCCGATGCCCGCATCGCCAGCGCCTCCGGCAGCCAGCACGATGCCCGCCAGTAGCGCGGCCATCATCGGCAGCTGCATGCGTTGCTGGGCTTCGACGCCACGGGCGAAGTGGCGCTGCGACAAGTGCGCCAGTTCGTGGGCCAGTACCGAGGCGTATTCGCCCTCGGTCTGGGCATTGAGGAACAAGCCGCCGTTGACCCCGACAATACCGCCAGGGGCTGCGAAGGCGTTGAGCTCGCGGCTGTCGATCAGGATGAATTCCAGGCGCCGGTCCTGCAGCTGGCTGGTTTCGGCCAGGCGGTACACGCTGGTTTCGACGTAGTCCTTGAGCTGCGGGTCGTTCAACTGGTTGACCTGGCCACGCAACAGGCTGAGCCAGGCACGGCCGAGCTGGTGTTCCTGTTGCGGCGAGACGATCGCGGAGCTGGCATCACCCAGTGATGGCAGGTCGTCAGCATGGCCGGGAAGGGCCATCAGGCAGGCCAGCGTCAACAGGGTAGGGCGCAGTAGATTCATGCACGAAGCTCGCGTCGGGTCAAAGACCTCTACTGTAGCCCGCTCACACGTTGGCGACCAGTGGCGGTATCCTAGCGGGCCTGTTACCAAAGACGTCTGCCCCGCACGTGGAGAACCCCGATGAGTGACACCCTGACCTGCGACGCCGAACTCGATGCCAGCGGGCTGAACTGCCCCCTGCCACTGCTCAAGGCGAAGATGGAGCTCAACCGGCTGGCCAGCGGCGCGGTGCTCAAGGTGATTGCCACCGATGCCGGCTCGCAGCGTGACTTCCGCACTTTTGCCAAGTTGGCCGGTCATACGCTGCTGCACGAAACGGCCGAGGCCGGTCTCTATACCTACTGGCTGCGCAAGGCCTGAGTCTTAACCAAGGATCGTCAATGTTCAAAGTGCTTCGCGACTGGATGCAGCGCTACTTCTCCGATGAGGAGGCGGTGGTGCTGGCGGTCCTGCTGATACTGGCGTTTACCGCGGTACTGACCCTGGGCGGCATGCTGGCGCCGGTGCTGGCGGGGATGGTCCTGGCGTTTCTGATGCAGGGCCTGGTCAACGCCCTGGAGCGCCTGCGTGTCCCTACCCGGCTGGCGGTGGCAGTGGTGTTCGCGCTGTTCATGGGGGCGTTGGCGGTCATCCTGCTGGTGCTGGTGCCATTGCTCTGGCATCAGCTGATTACCCTGTTCAACGAGTTGCCGGGCATGCTGGGCAAATGGCAGTCGCTGTTGCTGCTCTTGCCTGAGCGCTACCCGCACCTGGTGTCGGATGAGCAGGTATTGCGTGCCATCGAGTCGGTGCGCGGTGAAATCGGCAAGTTCGGCCAGTGGGCGCTGACGTTCTCGCTGTCGAGCCTGCCCCTGCTGGTCAATGCCATGATCTACCTGGTGCTGGTGCCGATCCTGGTGTTCTTCTTCCTCAAGGACCGCGAGATGATCGGGCGGTGGGTGGTTGGCTATCTGCCCCGCGAGCGCACGTTGCTCAACCGGGTGGGCAACGAGATGAACCGGCAGATCGCCAACTACATTCGCGGCAAGGGCATTGAGATCCTGATCTGCGGGGTTGCCACCTACATCGCGTTCATCAGCCTGGGGCTCAATTATGCCGCCTTGCTGGCGCTGCTGGTGGGGTTGTCGGTGGTGGTGCCCTATGTGGGCGCGGTGGTGGTAACCGTGCCGGTGACGCTGATCGCCTTGTTCCAATGGGGCTGGGGGGACCAGTTCATCTACCTGATGACGGTGTACGCGATCATTCAGGCGCTGGATGGCAACGTGCTGGTGCCGCTGCTGTTTTCTGAGGCGGTGAGCCTGCACCCGGTGGCGATCATCTGCGCGGTGCTGCTGTTTGGCGGGCTGTGGGGCTTTTGGGGGATTTTCTTCGCGATCCCGCTGGCGACGCTGTTCAAGGCGGTGCTGGATGCCTGGCCGCGGCAGGAGCCCAGTGTTTCGCCATTGCTCTGAATGAAACAGGGGCTGCAGAGCAGCCCCAATCAATCTCAAGCCTTGTTCAGGCCCTGTGCCGCCGCCAAAACGGCATCCACATGCCCCGGTACCTTCACCCCACGCCATTCCTGGCGCAGCACACCGTCCTTGTCGATCAGGAAGGTGCTGCGGTCCACGCCCATGTATTCCTTGCCATACAGCTTCTTCAGCTTGATCACGTCGAACAGTTGGCACAGGGCCTCGTCCTTGTCGCTGATCAGCTCGAACGGGAAGCCTTGCTTGGCCTTGAAGTTCTCATGTGACTTGATGCCATCGCGCGACACGCCGAACACCACGGTGTTGGCAGCGGCAAAGGCCTCATGCTGGTCACGGAAACCCTGGCCTTCTGTGGTGCAGCCTGGGGTGCTGTCCTTCGGGTAGAAGTACACCACCACCTGGCGGCCCTTGAGCTCGGCGAGGCTGACCGTCTGGCCGCTGGTGGCCTGGGCCTGGAAATCGGCGACGGGTTGATCGAGTGCTACGGCCATGGGGCTTCCTTACATGGGGTTCTGTGGGCGCCAAGGCTCGATCAGCGCGTCCAGGTTCAAGGCATCGGCAAAGTCCAGGAACTGGTCACGCAGCCAGCTGATCTGGGTGCCGGCCGGCAGGATCACGGTGAACTGGGCGTTGAGCATGCTGCTGCCGGTCTGCGGCGCCAGGTAGGTGTCGCAGGTCATGGCTTCGAGCTCGACGCGGTGGTCGAGGAAAAACTGGCACAGCTCGTTGATGATGTCCGGGCGGTAGGCCGCACTGACATAGGCCACGTAAGGCAGCGCCTGCGGGCGTACCTCCTGGTCGGCACTGCGTACCACATCGAGGGTCAGGCCGTGCTTTTTGCCCAGGCTCGGCAGGGAAGCTTCAAGACGCGCCAGGGCGTCCCAGCTGCCACCGACCTGCAGCACCAGGGCGCTGGTCTCGCCATGGCGGCTCAGGCGCGAAGTGACCACCGCGCAGCGGTTCTCGAAGGCAGCGCGGCTGAGGACGTTGGCCAGTTCCATGGGGTTTGGGCCCAGGGCACTGATGACAAGGAATTGTTCGCGGACGGTGGGGGTGGACATGCAGCATTCCTAAAGCGATGAGCGGTCGGTGCAGGACAGGCAAAAGCCTCCAGTCGGCAGGGCCCGGGGCTCGCATGCGAGGTCGTGGACGCCGGCGGGGAGCAAGGTCGACGGCCCGGCGGGCCGCGCTGCACCGATCAAAGGGTCAAGGGTAGCGAAATAAGCCGCCGAGGGGAATGCTCCGCCCGCCTGCTTCGCTTGTGCAAGGCCGATGCCCCCAGTACCATTACCGCTCTCTTTTTCCGGCAGGAGCAGTTACATGATTGCGGGCAGTATGGTGGCATTGGTCACACCCATGGATGCACAAGGGCGTCTTGATTGGGACAGCCTCGGCAAACTTGTAGACTTCCACCTGGAAAACGGCACCCATGCGATCGTCGCCGTCGGTACCACCGGCGAGTCGGCCACCCTGACTGTCGAAGAACACATCGAGGTCATCGAGTTCGTGGTCAAGCGTGTCGCTGGCCGCATTCCGGTCATCGCGGGCACTGGCGCCAACTCCACCTCGGAAGCCGTGCACCTGACCCAGAACGCCAAGAACGCTGGCGCCGATGCCTGCCTGCTGGTCGTGCCGTACTACAACAAGCCGACCCAGGAAGGCTTGTACCAGCACTTCAAGCACATCGCCGAAGCCGTCGACATCCCGCAGATCCTCTACAACGTACCCGGCCGCACCTCCTGCGACATGCAGGCCGAGACCGTGATCCGCCTGTCGACCGTACCGAACATCATCGGCATCAAGGAAGCCACCGGCGACCTGGCCCGTGCCAAGGCCATCCTCGATGGCGTCAGCAAGGACTTCATCGTCATGTCCGGCGATGACCCGACTGCGGTCGAGCTGATCCTGCTGGGCGGTAAGGGCAACATCTCCGTGACCGCCAACGTCGCCCCGCGCGAAATGGCCGATCTGTGCGAGGCCGCCCTTGCGGGCAATGCCGAGAAGGCCCGCGCGATCAACGAAAAACTCATGCCGCTGCACAAAGACCTGTTCTGCGAAGCCAACCCGATTCCGGTGAAGTGGGCGCTCGTCGAAATGGGCCTGATGCACAAGGGCATTCGCCTGCCGCTGACCTGGCTGAGCGAAGGCTGTCACGAAAAAGTCCGTACTGCCTTGCGCCAGTCCGGCGTACTGGTTTAATCGAGGAAGTACACCGCATGAAGCGACTGGCTGGTCTTTCCGCCCTTGCCCTGATCATTTCCAGCACCAGCGGTTGCGGCTGGCTGTGGGGCGACGAGGGTTATTTCCGCGACCGCGGCAGCGATTACCTGCAGGCGCACCCGACCGCGCCGATGCAACTGCCGCCGGACGCCAGCAACGTCAAGCGTCTCGACCCGCTGTTGCCTATTCCGCGTAACGTTGCTGATGACCGTGCCACCGGCGAGTTCGAAGTCCCGCGTCCACAACCCCTGACGGCCGGTGCCGAGGTCAGCGACTTCAGCCTGCAGCGCAGCGGTAACAGCCGTTGGGTCCTGGCCCAGCGCTCGCCGGCCGAAGTCTGGCCAGCGGCCCGTCAGTTCTTTGAAGACAATGGTTTCCGCATTGCCGAAGAGCGCCCACAGACGGGCGAATTCAACACCACCTGGCAGCGTTTCGACGAACTCTCCGCGTCCCTCGGTCAGCGCCTGGCGAGCACCGCCAGCAGCGGTGACAGCGAAGTGCGCGTGCGTGTACGCATGGAACCCGGCGTGCAGCGCAACACCTCCGAGGTGTACGTCGTCAGCGTCGAACGCCCGGCAGGCAGCACTGCCGAGCCTGGTTTCCCGTCCACCTCCAGCAATACCGGCGCCGATGCCCTGCTGGTCGACGAAATGCTCGCCAGCATGAACCGCGGCGCCGAGAAGGGCGGTTCGGTCTCGTTGCTGGCCGCGCGCGATTTCGATGCCCCGAGCCGCGTCAGCCTGAGCGAAGACGGCAGCGGCAACCCGGTGCTGTACCTGGGCGCCGACCTGGATCGCGCCTGGTCCAGCGTGGGCCGTGCCCTGGAGCAGGGTGGCGAGTGGCGTGTCGAAGACATCAACCGCAGCCTGGGCCTGTACTACATCAACCTGTCCGAAAAGCCTGACGACAAGCAGAACGAGCCTGGCTTCTTCAGCCGCATGTTCGGCAGCGCACCGACCAAGGAAGAGCGTGAAGCCCGTGCCGAACGCTACCAGGTGCGCCTGAGCAAGGTTGGCGAAAGCGTCCAGGTAACGGTCGAGAAGAACATCAACACCGTGGCTCCGGCCGATGTCGCCCGCCGTGTGCTGAGCGCCATTCAGGACCACCTGGGTTAAGTGCGCTTCGCAGTACTCGGAAGCGGCAGCCAGGGAAACGGCACGCTGATCGCCAGTGGTGACACGTTCATCCTGGTCGATTGCGGGTTTTCCCTGCGTGAGACCGAGCGGCGCCTGGCGCTGCTCGGGGTCACGGCGGCACAGCTGAGCGCGGTGCTGGTCACCCACGAACATGCCGACCACGTGCATGGGGTGGGGCTGCTGTCGCGGCGCTACAATGTACCGGTCTACCTCAGCCAAGGGACCTTGCGCGGTTTGCGCAAGCCGGTGGAGGTGGCCGGTTTTCTCGCGTGTGGCGACAGCCTGCGCATCGGTGGCCTGGAGGTGACGGCAGCGCGCGTCGAACACGACGCCTACGAGCCGTTGCAGTATGTGCTCAGCGACGGTCGGCGGCGCTTTGGCATGCTCACCGACCTGGGCTCGTACGATGCCTTGTTGCTGGAGCGCTATCAGGGCCTGGATGCCCTGCTGATCGAGGCCAATCACTGCCGCGACATGCTGGCACGCGGTCACTATCCGTCTTTCTTGAAGCAGCGGGTAGGTGGCGCGCAAGGACATTTGAACAATCATCAGGCTGCGCGCCTGGTGGACGAGTTGGGCTGGAGCAACCTGCAACACCTGGTGCTGGCCCACCTCAGCAGCAAGAACAACCTGCCACAACTGGCCCGCCAGTGCTTCGTCGACACCCTTGGGTGCGACCCGGACTGGCTTCAGGTGGCGAATCAGGAACACGGGCTCGACTGGCGCGAAATCGCCTAGCCCAACTACTCAAGCAAGCGGAGCCCATCATGGAAAAACGCGAAGAACTTTACCGCGGCAAGGCCAAATCGGTTTACAAGACCGACGACGCCGACCGCTTGATCCTGCTGTTTCGCAACGACACCTCGGCGTTCGACGGCAAGCGCATCGAACAGCTCGACCGCAAAGGCATGGTGAACAACAAGTTCAACGCCTTCATCATGCAAAAGCTCGAAGAAGCCGGCGTGCCGACCCAGTTCGACAAGCTGCTGGGTGACAACGAGTGCCTGGTGAAGAAGCTCGACATGATCCCGGTCGAGTGCGTGGTGCGTAACTATGCGGCGGGCAGCCTGGTCAAGCGCCTGGGCGTGGAGGAGGGCATCAAGCTGGAGCCGTCCACCTTCGAACTGTTCCTGAAGAACGACGAGAAGGGCGACCCGTTCATCAACGAATCCCACGTTGTTGCGTTCGGCTGGGGCACCGCCGAGCAGCTGGTCGAAATGAAAAAGCTGTCGCTGAAAGTCAACGAAGTGCTGAACAAGCTGTTCGATGACGCCGGCCTGCTGCTGGTCGACTTCAAGCTGGAGTTCGGTGTATTCCACGGCCAGATCGTCCTGGGCGACGAATTCAGCCCAGATGGCTGCCGCCTGTGGGACAAAGAAACCCGCAAGAAGATGGACAAGGACCGCTTCCGCCAGGGTCTGGGCGACGTAATCGAAGCCTACGAAGAAGTTGCCAAGCGCCTGGGCGTGCCGCTGTAAGCGGCGCGTTCACGCAAGCGCCTGATACCACGCGAATTTTTTTGAAATAAAGGTTTGCGTTTCAAAAATTCGCTGGTATGATGCGCGCCATTGGAGAGATGCCGGAGTGGTCGAACGGGACGGATTCGAAATCCGTTGTACTGGCAACAGTACCTAGGGTTCAAATCCCTATCTCTCCGCCATATATCGAGAAGCCCCGCAGATGAAAATCTGCGGGGCTTTTTCGTTGTCTGGCGTTAATGCTTCATCATCCCGAGCTCCGCATCATCCAGCAGTGCCTTGGCCATCGCGCTCAGGTAATGCGAAGCCCAGATCAACTTCTGATCGCCATCCATCAACCCGGTCAGGGTCATGTCGCGTACGTAGCCCATCAGCTCGGATGCCTGTTCGCGGGCGCTTTGGCAGCAGATGCCGGGTTCGATGCGAAAGAGTGGGTGGGTTTGGTTTTCGCCTTGGTAGAACGTTGTCAGGCCGACGGTAGTGGGCGGCTTTGGGGTGGCTGTAGTCGTCATTTGAACTCCCTGGAATCTTTAGTGCCGGGTCGGGCCTCTTCGCGGGCAAGCCCGCTCCCACCAGGCTCGGCCAACTATTGTGGGAGCGGGCTTGCCCGCGAAGGGGCCGGGCCTGGCTACGCAGCTTTTCGAATGCTCAATGCACCGTGCCCGGCGCTGCGGGGATGTGCGGCTGCATCTGCAATTGCATCAAGGCGGACTCCACCAGGCTTTGTACTGCCTCCATCTCGTGGATGACTGCCTGCATCACGATCGAGCTGGGGGAGGTGGGTTTGAGTTGCACGGATTGGCGGGCTACGAAGAGGGCACAGAGGACGTACTCTGTGGATTGGATCAGGGTGTCCTGCAGTATCTGCGAGGAATCGAGGGAGTAGGGCGGATCGGGGACTATCTTGCGCATGAAAGCTCCTTGGGTAAGTGGAGCTGCCTGGCAACGCTGTCAAACGAATGGAGGCAGCTATACACAGGTTGACAGACCGGTACCCAAGCAACCCGGCGCACACGAATGTGCCCTATGTACAGCCGCCATGAAGCGCTGCAACGGAAACTTGGGTTGTCGGCCTGTCAAAGCCAGTCGTTGATTTGGCAACGACAGGGCGAGACTAGAGCGCGACCCAAGCACTCGCAACAGTTTGAGCGGATCGGCAGTATGTTTGGGAAATGGACTACAAGATAGGGGAAAAAACTGAAGGTTAGCTGTAGGGCGGAAGGCTGATTTGCCGTCCTTTATAGTTCAGGAGATGAGAACTGCGTTCTCCTGTTGTTTATGCGCTTTGGATAAACCCTGGGGCCGCTTTGCGGCCCATCGCAGGCAAGCCAGCTCCTACAAGCCTTGAAGGCAGTGCACAGTACCTGTAGGAGCTGGCTTGCCTGCGATGGGCTGCGCAGCAGCCCCGGCAATCTCGAACCCGAATGACAACCCTCAGCGCATCGCCGCCAGCTTGATCCCGAACCCGACCAGGCAAGCCCCCGCCAACCGCTCGAACAGGTTGGCAATCCGTGGGTTCGCGCGCATGCGTTCGGCCAGCTTGTGGGTCAGCACCACCGCAATCAGCCCATACAGGAACGTCACCACCGCCACGGTCGCGGCCAGGAAGCCAAAGGTCACCAACCCTTGGTGCTTCACCGGGTCGACAAACAGCGGGAAAAACGCCATGTAGAACATGATCGCCTTGGGGTTGAGCAAGGTGATCATCATCGTCTGGCGCAAGTAATGGCCGTTGTCCATGCGGCTCGCACGCGGGCCGCCGCCAGGTTTGCTCAGCAGCATGCGCAGCCCCAGGTAGGCCAGGTACGCAGCCCCCGCCCATTGCACCACGTGGAAGGCGGCGGGGTAGGCGGCAAGCAGGGTGGCAACGCCTGCCACGGCCAGCCACAGCAGCACCTGGTCACCCAGAATCACCCCGCAGGTTGCCGCAAGCCCAGCTTTGATGCCGCCCTTGCCCGTGGCAGTGATCAAGGCAAAGTTGCCCGGGCCGGGGATGGCCAGGACGATGATGAAGGCGATGACAAAGGCGCCGTAGTCGGTAACACCGAGCATGGGGAAACTCCTGTAAGCGTGCAGATGCGGGGCAGAACTACAGACTATCTTCCGCTGCGGCCTACTTTTCAACTGTCCATTAATACGGCGATAACGCGACGTATTGTTACATCACGGCCTGAGCGACTTGGATCCAATGCCTTGGTTCTGTATGATTCGGACGCCATCAGTACGATGGCCGACGATTCATTTAAAGGACTTAGTATGAAAAAGCTGTTGAAAGCCACTGTTGCCGTTGCTGTCGTTTCGGGCGTTGCCCTGCTGTCCGGCTGCACTGGTCAAGTCTACAACCAGCAGAAGAACTGCTCGTACGACTACCTGTTCCACCCTTCGGTTTCCATCTCCAAGGTCATCGGTGGCTGCGGCCCAATCGATAAACTGCCTCAGCAGCAGTAATCTTGGCGATACCCTGATCGCGGCGCTTGCGGCGTGATCCAAGGACCCCGGTCATGCAAATGGCCGGGGTCTTTTGTTTTTCCAGCAGTCGTCCACGTATCCACTTTTCCGTACACCTGGGACAACCTGTCGCCTTGACGCATAGCCCCTCAATTTGTTTGTGCTGGCAATTCAGTTACAATCGGAAAATCGTTTCAGCCATGGCGGGTCAACTCGACCATCGGCTGTGCGTTGACTGTTTCTCTTGGCTGCTGACTCCAATGATCAATAACAAGCGCGCGCTAAAGGACAGAGAGATACGAGGCCCAGCCTAGGCCTCCCTTACGTGCTAATCATTGGAATCGATCAATGTTCAAGAAAGCTGGCAAGACCTTGCTGGGTCTGGCTGTCGCGGCGAGCGTCATGCAAGCGCACGCGGCAGAAACCAAGAAAGTCGACGTGCTGCTGGTCGGCGGCGGCATCATGAGCTCCACCCTGGCGGTCTGGCTGCACGAGCTGGAGCCGAGCTGGTCGATGGAAATGGTCGAGCGCCTGGACGGCGTCGCCGAAGAAAGCTCCAACGGCTGGAACAACGCCGGTACCGGCCACTCCGCGCTGGCCGAGCTGAACTACACCCCTGAAGACAAAGACGGCAACGTCAACATCACCAAGGCCATCGAAATCAACGAAGCCTTCCAGATCTCCCGCCAGTTCTGGTCGTGGCAGGTGCGTCAGGGCGTGCTGAAGAACCCGCATTCGTTCATCAACAGCACCCCGCACATGAGCTTCGTCTGGGGCGATGACAACATCAAGTTCCTCAAGAAGCGTTATGACGCGCTGCAGGCAAGCCCGCTGTTCCGCCCGATGCAGTACTCCGAGGACCACGCGCAGATCGCCAAGTGGGTCCCGCTGATGATGCAAGGCCGCGACCCGAACCAGAAGCTGGCCGTGACCTGGACGCCGATTGGCACCGACGTCAACTTCGGCGAGATCACCCGCCAGTTCGTTGGCCACCTGAAGACCCAGGACAAGTTCGACCTGAAGCTGTCCAGCGAAGTGCAGGACATCACCCGTAACAAGGACGGCTCCTGGCACGTCGAGTACAAGAACCTGAAGGACGGTACCGAATCGGCCACCGACGCCAAGTTCCTGTTCATCGGTGCCGGCGGCGGCGCGCTGAAGCTGCTGCAGAAGTCGGGCATCCCGGAGGCCAAGGAATACGCAGGCTTCCCGGTGGGTGGCTCGTTCCTGGTGACGGAGAACCCGACCGTTGCCATGCAGCACATGGCCAAGGCCTACGGCATTGCCTCGACTGGCGCACCGCCCATGTCGGTACCGCACCTGGACACCCGCGTGCTGGACGGCAAGCGGGTGATCCTGTTCGGGCCATTCGCCACCTTCTCGACCAAGTTCCTGAAAAACGGCTCGTACCTCGACCTGCTGGGCAGCACCACGCTGCACAACGTGTGGCCGATGACCAAGGTCGGTATCGAACAGTACCCGCTGGTGGAGTACCTCGCTGGCCAGTTGATGCTGTCTGACGACGACCGCTTCGAAGCCCTGCGCACCTACTTCCCGAACGCCAAGAAAGAAGATTGGCGCCTGTGGCAGGCGGGCCAGCGCGTGCAGATCATCAAGCGTGATGCCGAGAAGGGCGGCGTGCTGAAGCTGGGCACCGAAGTCGTGGCCTCCGAAGACCGCACCATTGCCGGCCTGCTGGGTGCCTCGCCAGGTGCATCGACTGCTGCACCGATCATGCTGACCGTGCTGGAAACCGTGTTCAAAGAGAAAGTGGCTACACCTGAGTGGCAAGCCAAGATCAAAGAAATCGTGCCGAGCTATGGCACCAAGCTCAATGATTCGGCAGCCGCCACGCAGAAAGAGTGGAACTACACCGCTGAAGTGCTGCAGCTGGAGAAGCCGCCAGTGATCGACGCGAGCGTTGATTTCGGCGGTTCGCCAACCCAGCCGGTTGAAAGCAAGCCTGAGAACGACATGGCGCTGTAAGCGACACTGTTGTGAACGAAAGCCACGGGGGTGACCTCGTGGCTTTTTTGTTTCCGGGCAAAGCCGCTGATCGGAAACCCTGGCGGGAACTAATAAAAACATATTTTGATGCTTAAATTAATCTTGTCAGTCGATCCCCCTCCAGGAGGGTGCCGTCATGAACCTCAAGATTGCTGCCTTACTGCTGCTAGCGCTGTGCGCACAGCCGGCATGGAGCCAGAGTTACTCAACCGCTACCCCCGCCGCCAAACCCGCCGAAGCCGGTGCACTGACCACGCGCCTGGCCCTGCGCGACCTCTGGGTCGAGCACATTTTCTGGGTCCGCAACTACGCTGTGGCCAACCAGGCCGGCAATGCCAAGCAAGCCGAAGTCGCGGCCAACGAAGTGGTCGCCGATGCCACCCGGATCGCCAACAGCATTGCGCCGTTGTACGGCCAGACGGCAGCCGACCAGTTGCTCAAACTGCTCGCCGGCCACTGGGGTGCCATCAAGCACTACAGTGATGCCACCGTGGGCAAGGACAAAAAAGGCCAGCAGGCCGCCGTCGATGACCTGACCAGCAACGCCAAGGCGATTGCCGCGTTCCTGGCCAAGGCCAACCCCAACCTGCCCGAGCAGACGCTGATCACCATGCTGGGCGCCCATGGCGGCCATCATATTGCGCAGATCGACCAGCTTGCCGCGGGCGACTACGCCGGTGAGGCACGCACCTGGGGGATGATGCGCGAGCATATCCTGGCACTGGCGGACGCCTTGACGGCGGCGCTGGTCAAGCAGTTCCCGGACAAGTTCTGATGCTCGAAGGGCTTGGCCGTACCCAACAGGACCTGCTCCATGCGTTGTTGCACCAGCCGGCAGGCATGAGCATCGACGACCTGGCGCAGGCCCTGGCCATTACGCGTACGGCCGTGCGTCAGCACCTGGCCGCACTGGAGCGCGACGGCCTGGTGATGCGCGGCGCCACCCGGCCCACCGGGCGGCGCCCGGAGCAACTGCACCAGCTCACCGAGCATGCCCGTGAGCTGTTCCCACGGCAGTACCCGCTGTTGGCCAATCTGCTGATCGGTGAAGTGGCCGGGATCATCGGCCATGACGCCCTGCGGGTGCTGATGCGCCAGTTGGGGCGCAAGCTGGCGGCGGACCTGGAACAGCAGGTGGTGGATGAGGCGCGCATCGTGCAGCACATGAACACGGCCGGGTATGAGGCCGAGGTGTTCTTTCGTTCAGCCGGGGAGCCGCAGATCGTGGCGCACAATTGTGTGTTCCATCACCTGGCCAAGGCACATCCCGTGGTCTGCGAGCTGGACCTGGCGTTGATCGGGGCGTTGGGAGGCGCAGAGGTCAGCCATGAGGAATGCATGTTGAGGGGAGGACAGGTGTGCAGGTTTGCACTGATCAAGAAAGACCTGTGATGTTGTTCATGCCGGCCTCTTCGCCGGCAAGCCCGATACCACAGATACCCCGCTAATCTCCTGTGTGGGGCTTGCCCCGCGAAGAGGCCCGCACAGGAATTATTGCTGCCGAAGAATGCACGTCAGTAACCCAGGGAACCGTTCGTCGAGCATTTCACTGCGCAACGAGTTCATATGGGTAGTGCCGACATTACGCGTATGCACCAGCCCCGCATCGCGCAACACGCGAAAATGGTGCGACATGCTCGACTTCGGCCGGCCGCCATCCAGCTCGCCGCAGCTGGCCTCGGCAACGCCCGCCAAGTGGCGCACGATCTCCATGCGCACGGGGTCGCTCAGGGCGTAAAGCAGGCGCTCGAGGATCAGGTCTTCAGGGTTGGGATGTTTGTAGGCTCGCATGGTCGACATGATAACGGGCCTTTCAATTATTGCCATAGTTCGATTATGATCGAACTATCGTATTCAAATGACCCCGGAGTCCCTCATGTCCGCATTGTTCGAACCCTATACCCTCAAAGACGTCACCCTGCGCAATCGCATTGCCATCCCGCCGATGTGCCAGTACATGGCCGAAGACGGCATGGTCAACGACTGGCACCACGTGCACCTGGCCGGTTTGGCCCGTGGCGGTGCCGGTCTGGTGGTGGTCGAGGCCACGGCGGTAGCGCCGGAAGGGCGCATTACCCCCGGCTGCGCCGGTATCTGGAGTGACGCCCATGCCCAGGCGTTCGTGCCGATGGTGCAGGCGATCAAGGCTGCAGGCTCGGTGCCGGGCATTCAGATCGCCCATGCCGGGCGCAAGGCTAGCGCCAACCGCCCGTGGGAAGGTGACGACCATATCGCCGCCGACGATGCCCGCGGCTGGGACACCATCGCCCCATCGGCCATCGCCTTCGGCGCCCACCTGCCGAAAGTGCCGCGCGAGATGACCCTGGACGACATCGCCCGGGTCAAGCAGGACTTCGTCGATGGCGCCCGCCGTGCACGTGATGCGGGCTTTGAGTGGATCGAGCTGCACTTTGCCCACGGGTACCTGGGCCAGAGCTTCTTCTCTGAGCATTCCAACCAACGTACCGACGCCTATGGCGGCAGCTTCGAGAACCGCAGCCGCTTCCTGCTGGAGACCCTGGCCGCCGTGCGTGAGGTTTGGCCAGAAAATCTGCCGCTGACGGCCCGCTTTGGTGTGCTGGAATATGACGGCCGCGATGAGCAGACCCTGGACGAATCCATCGAGTTGGCCCGTATGTTCAAAGCCGGTGGCCTGGACCTGCTGAGTGTCAGCGTCGGTTTCACCATCCCTGAGACCAATATCCCCTGGGGCCCGGCGTTCATGGGGCCGATTGCCGAGCGCGTACGCCGCGAGGCTGGCCTGCCGGTGACGTCGGCGTGGGGCTTTGGTACGCCGCAGTTGGCCGAAGGCGCGCTTAAAGCCAATCAGCTCGACCTGGTGTCGGTAGGGCGTGCGCACCTGGCTGACCCGCACTGGGCGTACTTCGCGGCCAAGGAATTGGGCGTGGATAAAGCGTCGTGGACCTTGCCGGCGCCTTATGCGCACTGGCTTGAGCGTTATCGCTGAGTTGCTGATTATTCAGTAGCCTGGGCCGGCCTCTTCGCGGGGCAAGCCCGCTCCCACAAGTAGCCGCCAACCTCAAGGCCAGCGGGGAGCCTGTGGGACCGGCTTGCCCCGCGAAGAGGCCGGCCCTGATCAGAACCGGTCCAGCCGGTAAGCCTCCATGTGCGGCCCTCTCTCCCGGTCAGCCAACCGCCCCACCCATTCCGCCGTCACCGCTGCCTGGGTCAGCCCCAGGTGCTGATGCCCGAACGCAAGCATCACCCGCCCATCACACACCCGGTCGATCACCGGCAGTGAGTCCGGCAACGACGGCCTGAACCCCATCCACGGTGTCGCCCCTTCGGCATCCAGATCTTGCTGAAACAAGCCCTTGCTCAGCCGATGCAATTGCCACGCCCGCTGCATGCTCGGCGGCGCATCGAGCCCGGCGAACTCCACCGTGCCGGCCAGCCGCAAGCCTTCGGCCATGGGCGTCATGATGAACTTGCGCTCCAGCGAGGTGACGGCAAACGGCAGCCGTTGATGTTCGCCCGGCAACATCAGGTGGTAGCCACGCTCGGTGTCCAGCGGTACCCGCTTGCCGGTGAGGGCTGTGGTGAGCTTCGCCGAATGCGCGCCGCAGGCCACCAGCACCTGACGGGCTTTCAGCGGGCCCTGGTCGCTGCTCAAGGTGACGCCGGCAGCCTCCACTTGACCGTCACTGACCGCTGCCCGAACGAAGCGCACACCACTGGCCTTGGCCGCTTCGAACAGTTCGCAGACCAACCGGTAGGGGTCGAGAAAGTGCCCGGTACGCGGGAAGAACAGGCCACCCAGAAGCGACGGGCTCAACTGCGGGGCCGCTGTGCGCACCGTTTCGGCCGACCAGAAGTCCACCGGCACGGCCTGCTGGCGCATACGCGCACGCAAGGCCTCCAGCGCCTGGCGTGATTGTGGGCGTTCGAACACCAGCAACGAGCCATCTTCCTTGAGCAGGTTGCCGCGCTCGATGGATGCCAGCAACCGCTGCCAGGCCCCCAGGCTGCCTTCGTTCAGCGCACGGATGCCGGCCACGCTGCGTTGAAACGGCGCCGCCCGCAGGTTGAGCAGCAGGCGGGTGAACCAGGGCATGGCCTTGGGCAGGTATTTCCAGTCCAGGCGCAGCGGGCCCATGGGGTCCATGAGCATGCTGGGCAGGCGTTTCAGGATCGACAGGTCGGCGATCGGGAATACTTGCTCGGTAGCCAAGTGCCCGGCGTTGCCAAAAGAGGCGCCGTGGCCGGGTTGTTCGCGGTCGATCAACAGCACCCGACGGCCCTGCCTTGCCAGCTGCAGGGCACAGGCGACGCCGACGATGCCGGCGCCGACCACGGCGATGTCTGTTTCAGCAGCGTTAAGCGGCTCGACCATGGCCTAGCCTTCCCGCTTGCCGTCGAGCAACCGGCGCAGTTGCAGTGGGTTGCCGTGTTGCAAGGCCGCTGGCAGCAGAGCGTCAGGGAAGTCCTGGTAGCACACCGGGCGGAGGAAGCGCAGGATCGCCGCTGTGCCCACCGACGTGGTACGGGCATCGGAGGTGGCCGGGAACGGCCCGCCGTGGACCATCGCATCGCACACTTCGACCCCGGTCGGCCAACCGTTGACCAGGATGCGCCCGGCTTTGCGTTCAAGGGTCGGCAGCAGTGCGCGGGCACTGTCGATATCCGCCTCGTCCAGTTGCAGGGTAGCGGTCAGTTGGCCTTCCAGGTGCTCGGCAACCTGACGAATCTGCGCGTCGCTGTCGCACGCCACCACCAGTGATGCGGCACCGAAGACTTCGGCTTGCAGCGCCGGGTCGGCCAGAAACGCGCTGGCCTGGGTCACGAACAACTGGGCCTGGCATTGGTTAGGGCCTTGCGCTGGCTGACCGCTGGCGACAACTTGGGCATGGATGTTCTCGGCCAGTGCGCCGACACCTGTTTCATAGGCGTTGAAAATGCCGGGGGTGAGCATGGTCTGGGCGCCAGTGCGTTGCACCTGTTCGCTGGCGGCGGTGACGAAGCGTTGCAGCGCCGGCCCTTGACGGGCGATCACCAGGCCAGGGTTGGTACAAAACTGCCCGGCGCCTTGTGTCAGCGAAGCGACGAAACCTTGCGCCAGTGCTTCGCCGCGGCTTTGCAGGGCTGCGTCAAACAGGAATACCGGGTTGATCGAGCTCATCTCGGCATACACCGGGATTGGCTCCGGGCGTGCCTGAGCGGCGTGGCACAACGCAACGCCACCGCTGCGTGAGCCGGTAAAGCCGACGGCCTTGATACGCGGGTCACTGACCAGTGCAATCCCCACCTCACGGCCTGCGCCGTACAACAGCGAGAACACGCCTTCGGGCAGGCCGCATTGCTTCACGGCGTGGGCCACTGCCCGGCCAACCAGTTCGCTGGTGCCAGGGTGGGCGCCGTGCGCTTTGACCACCACCGGGCAGCCAGCGGCCAGCGCCGAAGCGGTGTCGCCGCCGGCCACCGAGAAGGCCAGGGGGAAGTTGCTGGCGCCAAACACCGCCACCGGCCCCAGGGCCACCTGGCGCTGGCGCAGGTCGTGGCGCGGCAGAGGCTGGCGTTCGGGCAGGGCATTGTCGACCCGCACGTCCAGCCACTCGCCGGCACGTACCACACGGGCAAACGTGCGCAGTTGCGTGCAGGTGCGGCCGCGTTCGCCCTGGATGCGTGCCTTGGGCAGGCCCGTCTCGGCGACGGCGCGGTCGATCAGGGCATCGCCCAGGGCTTCGATCTGTTCGGCGATGGTTTCAAGAAAGTGTGCCCGTTGTTCGAGCGAGGTCTCGCGGTATTCATCGAACGCCGCCCAGGCCAGTGCGCAGGCCTGGGCCACGTGCTCACCGGTACCGCCGAGGTAGGCGGGTTCGAGCGCTTGGCCGGTGGCCGGGTCGATGGCGCGGATGGCGTCGTGGCTGCCGGTTACCGGCGTTTGGCCAATCAGCAGGTTGCCTGTCAGGGGCATGGAGCCTCCTATGGAGTCAGATTCAGGTGCAAGGGTGTAGCGCTTACCCTGTGGGAGCGGGTTTACCCGCGAAGCAGGCACCACGGTGCATGGCACCGGCTTTGCCGGTGTTCGCGGGGCAAGCCCGCTCCCACGGTTATTCCCACAGTGATCAGGCGACGTTCTGCTCGGCCGACCAGTTGGCGTACCACTGACGGAACAGCGCGTATTGCTGCTCGGCGTAGTTGCGCTGGGCATCGGTGAGGGCGTCGGTTTCGTTGAAGTGCAGGCTGTACTCGCGGTCGCCGTTGAGCACCATCAGGTGCTTGTAGTACAGCACCAGGTCGCAGCCTTCATCGAACGACGACAGCACCGCCAGCGCCGCTTCCAGTTCGCGGGCCAGGCGCCGGGCCTTGGCATCACCTTTGGCGGCCTGCTTGCTCAGGCTTACCAGTTGCAGCACTTCACGGGGCAGGGCATTGCCGATCCCGGTGATGGCGCCGGTGGCATTGCAGTTGACGAAGCCATGTACCACCTGGGTGTCGACGCCGACCATCAGGGTCACGTCATCGTCTTTGGAGGTGATGTGCTCGGCGGCGTAGCGCAGGTCGGCGCCACCGCCGAACTCCTTGAAGCCGATCAGGTTCGGGAATTCGCGACGCAGTTCGAAGAACAGGTCGGCGCGGGTGGCGAAGCCGTAGTACGGGCTGTTGTAGATCACCGCCGGCAGCTTCGGTGCGGCGGCCAGAATGGCCGAAAAGTGGTGCTTCTGGGCGATCAGCGAGGCGCCGCGGGACAATACACGCGGGATCACCATCAGGCCGGCGGCGCCGACCTTGGCGGCATGGGCCGCGTGGGCGACCGCTTCACGGGTATTCACCGCGCCGGTCCCGACGATGGTCGGGATGCCGGCAGCCACCAGGCGCGCCACGCCTTCCTGGCGTTCGGCCTCGGTCAGCAGCGGCCAGTCGCCCATCGAGCCGCAGTACACCACGGCGCTCATGCCGGCTTCGATCAACTCAAGGCCTTTGCGTACCAGGGCGTCGAAGTCCGGTGTGCGCGCGGCGGTGCAGGGGGTCATCAGGGCAGGCATGCAGCCGGTGAAGATGTTGTCGCTCATGGGTGTCACTCCTTGCAGTATTCAGTCGGGGTACGAATAAAAAGGCCTGGGCGGGTCAGATGCCCCAGGCGAAAGGATCCTGTTCGTCGATCAGCAGCGTGCTGTCGGCGGTCATGTGGGCGCGGCCAGTAATGAATGGGCGAATGCGCTCGCCCTCGCGCTGGTAGCGGCCCTGGAACTGGCTGCCGGTGATGCTCGCCTGGACCCAGGTCTGGCCTTCGTCGAGCTTGCCGTCAGCGGCCAGGCAGGCCAGCTTGGCGCTGGTGCCCGTGCCGCAGGGGGAGCGGTCGTAGGCCTTGCCGGGGCACATGACGAAGTTGCGGCTGTCGGCGTCGGGGTCGTCGGCGAACAGCTCGACATGGTCGATCGGCTCGCCGTGCTCGCCCGTGATGCCCTGGGCCTCAAGGGCCTTGAGCATCGCCCAGGTGTAGTGGGTGAGTGCCTCGACGTTGTCCAGCTCGATGCGCTGGCCGTGTTCGGACACCAGGAAGAACCAGTTGCCGCCCCAGGAAATGTCGCCGTACACCACGCCATGGCCCGGTACCTCGACCGGCACCTGCTGGCGATAGCGGTAGGCGGGCACGTTGCCTACGGTGACTGCGCCGTCTTCATGCAGGGTGGCGCTGACCTGGCCAACCGGCGTGTCTATCTTGTGCACGCCGGGTGCGATCAGGCCCAGGTGTTGCAACGAGGCGATCAGGCCGATGGTGCCGTGGCCGCACATGTTCAGGTAGCCGGCGTTGTTGAAGAAAATCACACCGCAGGTGGCGTCTTGCGACACCGCAGGGCAGTACAGCGCGCCGACCAGCACATCGTTGCCGCGTGGCTCCAGCAGGCAGGCGCGGCGCCATGGGTCGTGCAGTTCGCGCAGTTCGTCACGCTGTTCGGCCATGGTGCGGCCGTTGAGCTGCGGGAAACCTTTCATGACCAGGCGGGTCGGTTCGCCGCCGGTGTGCGAGTCGATGACGTGAATGTGTTTCATGGGCATGTCCCTTGAATGGTGGCCGGGGTCAGGAAGCGACAGCGGCAGGGCGTTGGCCCGGGTAGGTGTCGGCGGCGGTTTCGCTTTCATCTTCGCCATCCAGGCGTACCAGGTGCGCTGGCACGCCAGTCGCGGCGCCCCAGTAGTAGATGCCCAGGGCACAGGCAGCCACGACCACGGTGTCGAACGGGTGGCCGATCACGCCCAGGCCGCCGAAGCTGCCTAGCCACGACAGCAGGATGGTCACGGCGTAGAAGCCGATCAACCAGGCCGACGAGCGCACTTGCTGGCCGATGGACAGGTGCTGGGTCGGCACGAAGCGGGCGCACAGCAGGTACAGCACGAACATCACGATTTGCAGGGCCAGCAGCCACGACACGGTGTTCCAGCCAGACCAGTAGACGATCAGCGCGGCGATGATGAACGACAGCGGGCCGAGCACGCCCATGCCCTTGACCCGGAACGGGCGCGGCATGTCGGGTGCGTTGCGGCGCAGCGCGGCGACGGTGACCGGGGCCACGGCATAGCTCAGTACCAGGGCCGCCGAGACCACGTTGATCAGCGCCTCCCACGACGGGAATGGCAGGGTCCAGAACACCGACAGGGCAAAGGTCAGCCATAGGGCCGGGCGGGGAATGCCGGACTGCTCGTCGATGCGGGTGAAGACTTTGAAGAAGGTCCCGGTCTGTGCCCAGCCATAGACCACGCGCGGGGTGGCGTTCATGTAGATATTGCCGCAACCGCTTGGCGAGATGACCGCGTCGGCCACCACCAGGTAGGCCAACCAGCCCACGCCCAGTGCCAGGGCGATGTCACGGTAGGGCAGTGCCAGCTCTTTGGTCACGCCGGCCCAGCCGTTGGCCAGCATCTCGGTCGGTATGCTGCCGAGGAAGGCCAGTTGCAGCAGGGCGTAAATCGCGGTGGACAACAGCACCGACAGGATCAGCGCGATTGGAATGGTGCGCTGCGGGTTCTTCACTTCACTGGCCACCGAAATGATCGGCGTCAGCCCCAGGTAGGCGAAGATGATGCCACCCGCCGACACGGCCATTTCCACACCCGACAGGCCGAACGGCGCAAAGCCCTGGACTTCGAAGTTTGCCGGTTTGAAGAAGGTGAACAGCACACCGATCACCAGCAACGGCACGATGAACTTGAACACGCTGACCAGGTTGTTGGCCTTGGCGAAGGTCTTGACGCTGCGGTAGTTGAGCAGAAAAAACAGCCCCAGCAGCGCGAACTGCAGCAACCAGCCGAGCACGCTCGGGTCACTGGACCCGGCCTTGGTCAGCTCGGGGAGCCAGGCCGCGGCGTATTGGCGCGATGCGACCACTTCGATGGCGATCAGGCTGGAAAACGCGATCAGGGTGATGAAGCCCATCAGATAGCCGAGCAGCGGGCCATGGGAGTACACCGGGTAACGCACCACGCCACCGGCGCGGGGCAGGGCAGCGCCAAGCTCGCAGTAGACGATGCCCAGCAACAGCACGGCGAAACCGCCGAGGAACCAGGAGAGGATACCGGCGGGGCCGGCGATGGCCGAGACGTGGCTGGCAGCGAACAGCCAGCCGGAGCCGAAGATGGCGCCTAGGCCGATGAAGGTGAGGTCGAGCAGTGACAGCTGTTTTTTGAATTTGCCTGACATGGGTGCGCCTTTTTGTAGGTTTTGGATAGGCAGGTCTGATGTCACGAGGTGCGGCTTTTTGGGCCGCGCTCTTGTAGGTCTTGGGCGGCTTGCGTGGGGCATAGAGTGGACCGATCGGGGCATCGGTTCTTGATGGTTTTCTGCAGGGCGGGTGACGAAATCGGCACAGTTGCAGAAAAGGCTGGCGGCTAGCGGGGCGGGTTGGATAGGCTGGAGGCCATGTCGCACAAGGGCTGCAGAGATGCATCAGCAGTGCTGGCCCCTTCGCGGGCAAGCCCGCTCCCACAGGAATACCACTTCCTTCAAGTACAGTGGTTTACCTCCCACAGGTACACCACTCTCTTCAGGTTCAGTGGTTTACCTGTGGGAGCGGGCTTGCCCGCGAAGAGGCCAGTCGCCTAACCCCCCGAGAATCGAGATGACAAAAGCCCCCCTGGCAACCCTCTACCAGTCCTTGGACCAGCACCGCCCCGCCACTCTGGAGGCCTTGCTTGCCGGGGTCTCCCTGCTGCTGCCGATTCTCGACGCGATCCCCAACGCCGCGATCTTCATCAAAGACCCCGACGCCCGCTACGTGCTGGCCAACGACACGCTGGTCCAGCGCTGCGGCCTCAAGCGTCTGCAGCCCTTGCTGGGCAAGACCAGCGCCGAAGTCTTCCCGGCGCAACTGGGCCCTGGCTACACCGAGCAGGATCGTCGCGTGCTCAAGGATGGCCTGGTCCTGCAAGACCAGCTCGAACTGCACCTGTACGGCAGCCGCGAACCCGGCTGGTGCCTGACCCACAAGCGGCCGTTGCGCAACCCCGAAGGCGCCATCATCGGCCTGGTGGGCATCTCGGTCGACCTGCAGTCAGCCGCCGACACCCACCCCGCCTACCAGCGCCTGGCAGCCGTGGATGAGCACATTCGACGGCATTTTCACCAACCGATCAGCCTGGGCGAACTGACCCGCATCGCGGGTATTTCCGTGGCGCAACTAGAGCGCTACTGCAAGCGGGTGTTCCACCTCACGCCGCGGCAGATGATCCACAAGGCGCGGCTGGAGCACGCCCATCGCTTGCTGCACAGCGACTTGCCGATCACCGAGGTGGCGATGCAGTGCGGCTACACCGACCACAGCGCCTTCAGCCGCCAGTTCAAGCAATTGACGGGGTTCACCCCGCGCCAATACCGTCTGGCGACGGCGAATCAGGTGGGCTGAAACAGCAACTTCGCTTCGTCAAAGCACTGCTCGGCAATCGCCGAGCGCGGCTCGCTGCGGCGCAGCAGCAGGCCCACCGGGCTGTGGATGCTGGCGTCGACGATGGGCAGGATGCGCATGTGGTCGCTCAAGTCTTCCAGCCCGCAATCGAGGGGCATGATCGCGCAGCACACGCCGGTGTTGATGGCCTGGATCAGCTGGAAGCTCGAGTCGCTTTCCAGCACGGCGTTGGGTTCCAGGCTGCGGCTGCGGAAACTCAGGTCCAGCGACTGACGGTAGTGCATGCCTTTGCTCAGCAAGCCCAGCGGAATCTCGCCGAGGTCTTCCCAGCGCAGGGTGTCGGCCTCGAACTGGAAGTGCCGGGTATCGTGCAGCAGGCCCATG
Organism: Pseudomonas sp. E1MeOHC2; assembly: GCF_058745025.1. Classification (NCBI taxonomy): domain Bacteria; kingdom Pseudomonadati; phylum Pseudomonadota; class Gammaproteobacteria; order Pseudomonadales; family Pseudomonadaceae; genus Pseudomonas; species Pseudomonas sp. E1MeOHC2. Next base: position 985,997 of record NZ_CP196675.1, on the reverse strand, counting down.
GTGGTGGTGCCCAGCTCGATCACTTCGAAGAAGCTTGCGTTGACCTGGTCGAGGTAGCAGATGCCCAGGTCGAGCTGGTTGCGGCTCAGGCCATCCATGATCTGCTCGGTGCTGTGCGAGCTGAGCTGAAACTGCAGTTCGGGGTATTTTTCGCGCAGCGGCAACAGCAATTGCATGGGGTTGAAGCTGGCCAGCGGCACGGTGCCCAGGCGCAGGCTGCCGACCACCTGGCCGCGACAACTGGCGGCTTCGGCCTGCAGGCCGTCGTGGGCGGCCAGCAGCGTGCGGGCCCAGGCCAGAATGCGCTCGCCAGCTTCGGTGAAGCCTTCGAAGCGCTGGCCGCGTTTTACCAGCACCAGGTCCAGTTCGTCTTCCAGGTTGCGCAGGCGCATCGACAGCGTCGGCTGGGTGATGTGGCACAGTGCTGCGGCCTGGCCGAAGTGGCGGGTCTGGTCGAGCGCGATGAGGAACTTGAGTTGCTTGATGTCCATGGGAGTGCCTGGCGTCTGGTTGTGCTGACCTTAACCAAGTCAGCGATAGATGTCATTGATCACCCGGTACGCCATATCGATTGGACGCCCTTTGGCCGTGCCTCTAGCGTGGTGACAATGCCCTTTCAGGAGTAGCCCACGTGAGCGTCAAACCCGACGCGGTCTTCGTACCGCTCAACATCGCCGTGCTGACCGTCAGTGACACCCGCACCTACGACAACGACACCTCCGGCGAGCTGCTGGCCAGCCGCTCGGTGGAAATCGGCCATCGCCTGGTGGCGCGTGCGCTGCTCAAGGACGACCTGTACAAGATCCGCGCCCAGGTCGCCACCTGGATTGCCGACGAGCAGGTGCAGGTGGTGCTGATCACCGGCGGTACCGGCTTCACCGGGCGTGACAGTACGCCTGAAGCCGTTGAATGCCTGTTGGACAAACGTATCGATGGCTTTGGCGAGCTGTTCCGGGCGTTGTCCATTCTCGATATCGGCACGTCGACCATTCAGAGCCGGGCATTGGCCGGCCTGGCCAACGGCACGTTGGTGTGCTGCCTGCCAGGTTCGACCGGGGCCTGCCGCACGGCGTGGGAAGGGATCCTGGCCGAACAGTTGGATGCGCGGCACCGGCCGTGCAATTTCGTGCCGCACCTGAAATCCATCGAGGCCTGTGCAAGCCGCGGGTAATGGTTAGCTTGTGCTGGCCTCTTCGCGGGCAAGCCCGCTCCCACAGGTTCAGTGTTGATGCGAAACTTGTGGGAGCGGGCTTGCCCGCGAAGAGGCCAGCACAGGCAGTAGAAAACTCAGCTCAACACATACCCCACCGGCTCCAGCGCCGGTGGCAGTGGCTCAACCCCCAACCCCGCCAGCACATCGCGTTCCACGGTACGCACCAGCGCATCGGTGGGCAGGTCGTTCTCATCCCGCCCAAACGGGTCCTCCAGCTCATTGCCAATCGCATCCAGCCCAAAGAACGTGTAACCGACGATGGTGGTGAACAGCGGTGCCAGCCAGCCCAGCGGTTCAGCCAAGGCGAACGGCAACAGCAGGCAGAAGATGTAGATGGTGCGGTGCAGCAACAAGGTATAGGGGAACGGCAACGGCGTGCCTTTGATCCGTTCGCAGGTGGCCTGTACTTCCGTCAGCCCCACCAGCCGCTGCTCCAGCACGCTGTAGCGCCAATCGCTGATCTGCTGCTGCTCGGCTAACCGCGAGCAGTGCCCGCCGACCTCACGCAAAATGGCGTCGCAGACATTGTGCGGGCTGATTGCGTCGGGGTTGGCCAGCCAAGGCCGGGCGGCTGCCAGGTCATCCTCGTTGCGCAGCCGGGCATTGAGCGCATGGGCAAAGCCGCACAAGCTGCGCAGCAACGCGGCACGTAGCGCCGGGTCGGCGATTGCCACGCTTTCGCGCACGAACGAGCGGGTCTCGATGATCAGCTTGCCCCAGGCCTTGCGGCCCTCCCACCAGCGGTCGTAGCAGGCGTTGTTGCGAAAGCTCATGAAGATCGACAGCGACAGGCCCAGCAAAGTGAAAGGCGTGGCGCTGACCGGGTAGAAAAATGCCGGGTAGTGACGCTCGACCAGCACGATCAGCGCGGCCAGCAGGGTGACCATCAGGCAGCGCAAGGCAATGCGCTTGATGATCGAACCCTTGAGGGTGAACAGCACGCGCAGCACATCAGGGCGGGGGTGGACGATCATGGAAATCCAGAGGTGGCTGTTCAGCCGCCGGTCATGTTCATGAAACGCAGGATCTGCACCTCGCCACCCACCTCGAAGTGATGGCGGTAGGGTTTGAGGTGCAGCGAGTCACGGATGGCTTTCTCCAGGCGCCCGGCGTCGCCCGGGTGGGCACGCAGAACCTGCTTGAGGTCCACCGAATGCTCGTTGCCCAGGCACAGCAGCAGGCGGCCTTCGACGGTCAGGCGCACGCGGTTGCAGGTGGCGCAGAAGTTGTGGCTGTGCGGCGAGATGAACCCCACTCGGGTATGTGCCGCTTCGGCCAGGCGCCAGTAACGTGCCGGGCCTTGAGACGACTCGGTCGACTCGATCAGGGTGAACTGTTCGGCCAGCCTGTCGCGCACTTCGTCACTGGAGTAGAACGACTCACCGCGCTGGTGTTCGCTGATGGCACCCAGGGGCATTTCTTCAATGAAGGTAATGTCCAGCTCGCGGTCGATGGCAAAGCGCACCAGGTCTGCCAGCTCGTCATCGTTGCGGCCTTTGAGCACCACGCAGTTGAGCTTGGTTTTGCGAAAGCCTGCCTGGCGCGCGGCGTCGATGCCGGCGATCACCTGGTTGAGGTCGCCGGTGCGGGTCAGTTGCTTGAAGCGCCCGGCGTCCAGGCTGTCGAGGCTGATGTTCAGGCGCGATACGCCGGCGTCGAACAGCGGCTGGACCAAGCGCCCGAGCTGCGAGCCGTTGCTGGTCAGGCACAGCTCGCGCAGGCCGGGCAGGGCGGCGATGCGCCCGCACAGCTCGACGATGCCCTGGCGTACCAGCGGCTCGCCACCGGTCAGGCGGATTTTGCGGGTGCCTAAAGCGACGAAGCGCTCGGCCACCTGGAACAGTTCTTCGAGGCTGAGGATCTGCTGGCGCGGCAGGAACTGCATGTCTTCGGCCATGCAGTACACGCACCGGAAGTCGCAGCGGTCGGTGACTGACATCCGCAGATAGTCGATTTTCCGGTTGAAGCCGTCGATCAGGGCCCGGCTGTTCTGTTCCACGATTGCGCTCGAATGGGATGGACTCAGCTCCAAGCTATAACCTGGCCGCACCCCCGTCAAATTGCTTTCCCCGACTGGTTGATCAATCTCGTCTATCACGGTTGCGGGGGGCGCGAGGCAATGACCAAACCATGATCGAAACGGCTTATCAGGCCGTAAGATCTTTCGATTGGACGGCGCTGCCCCACGCTCAATAGTCTGGAAAAAACACCGAGTGTGAGGATTCACCGCATGAGCCAGGACGAACATATCAGGGACTACAAAGGCGCCGCCGCCGGCTGGGGGGCGCTCAAGAGCGTGACCAAGAGCTGGCTGGGCAGCGAAAACGCCTTCAAGAACCTGCGGGCCATGCTCAAGACCAACCAGAACGGCGGCTTCGACTGCCCCGGCTGCGCCTGGGGCGAGTCGCCGGAAAACGACATGGTCAAGTTCTGCGAAAACGGCGCCAAGGCGGTCAACTGGGAAGCCACCGGTCGCTCGGTAGACCCTGCATTCTTCGCCAAGTACAGCGTCAGTGCGCTGGCCGAACAGACCGACTACTGGCTTGAATTCCAGGGTCGGCTGACCCACCCGATGCGCTACGACGCGGCCACCGACCACTACGTCGAAACCTCCTGGGATGATGCTTTCGCCCTGGTCGCCAAGCACCTGCAAGCGCTCGACTCGCCCGATCAGGCCGAGTTCTACACCTCGGGGCGGGCCAGCAACGAAGCAGCGTTTCTGTACCAGCTGTTCGTCCGCGCCTACGGCACCAACAACTTCCCCGATTGCTCGAACATGTGCCACGAGGCCAGCGGTGTGGGCATGTCGGAAACCCTCGGCGTGGGCAAGGGCACTGTGGTGTTCCATGACCTGGAACTGGCCGACGCCATTTTCGTCATCGGCCAGAACCCCGGCACCAACCACCCACGCATGCTCGAACCGCTGCGTGAGGCGGTCAAGCGTGGCGCTCAGGTGGTGTGTTTCAACCCGCTGAAGGAACGTGGCCTGGAGCGCTTCCAGCACCCGCAGCACCCCTTCGAGATGCTCAGCAATGGCTCCGAGCCGACCAACACCGCGTACTTCCGCCCGGCCCTGGGCGGCGACATGGCGGCCATGCGTGGCATTGCCAAGTATTTGCTGCAGTGGGAGCGTGAGGCCCAGGCCAAGGGCGAGCCGGCGGTGTTCGACCATGCCTTCATCGCCGAGCACACCAGCGGCGTCGATGCCTACCTGGCGGCGGTAGATGCCACCTCTTGGGCGCATATCGTCGAGCAGTCGGGCCTGACCCAAGCCGAGATCGAACTGGCTGCGCGTATGTACCGCAAGGCTGAGCGGGTCATCATGTGCTGGGCCATGGGCATTACTCAGCACCGCCACTCGGTGCCCACCGTGCAGGAAATCGTCAACCTGCAACTGCTGCGCGGCAACGTTGGCAAACCCGGCGCTGGCCTGTCGCCGGTGCGTGGCCATAGCAACGTGCAGGGCGACCGCACCATGGGTATCGACGAGAAGCCCAAGGCCGGGTTGCTCGATGCCCTGGAAAAACGCTTCCAGTTCCGTGTGCCCCGCGCCCATGGGCATAACGCTGTGCTGGCGATCAAGGCCATGGAAGAAGGGCAAGCCAAGGTGTTCATCGCCCTGGGCGGCAACTTCGCCCAGGCAACCCCGGACACCCCGCGCACCCATGCAGCCCTGCGCAACTGCGCATTGACCGTGCAGATTTCCACCAAGCTCAACCGTTCGCACCTGGTCACCGGCCGCGATGCGTTGATCCTGCCGTGCCTGGGCCGTACCGAGATCGACCTGCAGGGCAGCGGGCCGCAGGGCGTCACCGTGGAAGACACGTTCAGCATGGTGCACATCTCCCACGGCCAGTTGCGCCCGCGCTCGCCGCACTTGCGTTCGGAACCGGCCATCGTTGCCGGCATGGCCCAGGCGACCTTGGGCAAGCAGCCGATCGATTGGGACTACGCCATTGCCGACTACGGCCGTATCCGCAGCATGATCGCCGATGTGATCCCAGGCTTTGCCGACTTCAACGAGCGCCTGCAGCACCCGGGCGGCTTCCACCTGGGCAACAACGCGGCGGATCGCAACTGGCGCACCGCGACCGGCAAGGCACGTTTCAGTGCCAGTCAGTTGCCGGAGCAACTGGTCAATGCCCAGGTGCTGGCCCGTGGCGACAAACCGGACCTGATCCTGCAGACCTTGCGTTCGCACGACCAGTACAACACCACCCTGTATGGCCTGGATGACCGCTACCGTGGGGTGTTCGGCCTGCGTGAGGTGGTGTTCGTCAATGAGGCCGACATTCGCCGCCTGGGGTTCGAGCCTGGCGAGCACGTGGACCTGGTGTCGCTGTGGGAGGACGGGCGCGAGCGGCGTGTATCCGGGTTCCGCCTGGTGGCGTATGACGTGCCCGAGGGGCAGGCCGCGGCGTATTACCCGGAAACCAACCCGTTGGTGCCGCTGGAGAGTTATGGCGAGGGGACGTATACCCCGACCTCGAAGTTCATCGCGATCAGGGTAGAGAAAGCCAAGGCGGGGAACCGGATCGAGGCGGTGCAGGCGGCGGAGTAAAGGTTTGCCTGATCCGGCCTCTTCGCGGGCAAGCCCGCTCCCACAGGTATATCTCAAGGCTTGAGCAGTGTGCCTCCCTGTGGGAGCGGGCTTGCCCGCGAAGAGGCCAGCACCGATCAGGGGCGGTGCACTGGGTAAGCCGTGGTGTATTTCATCTGTTCCATGGCAAAACTAGAGGTAATGTTGGAAAGCCCATCCGTGCGGGTGATCAGCTTCTTGTAAAACTGGTCATACGCGCCAATGTCACTCACCACCACCCGCAGCATGTAATCCCAATCCCCAGACATGCGGTAAAACTCCATCACCTCTTCGAAACCGGTCACGGTGGCGGCAAACTGCTCAAGCCAGGCGCTGTCGTGGCGCTGGGTCTTGAGCTGGACGAACACGGTCAGGCCCAGCCCCAGGCGCGTGGGGTCGAGCAGGGCGACGCGGCCAAGGATGTAACCCTCTTCTTCCAGGCGCTTGACCCGCTTCCAGCAGGGCGTGGTGGACAGGTTCACCGCCTCGGCCAGGTCCTTGAGGGAAATGGAGGCGTCACGCTGCAGCAAGGTGAGGATGTGTTGGTCGAAATTGTCCATATCGATTACGGGCTGGCCAGAGAATGATTTTCTCCAGATTACTGCAAAACCAGAAAAATGCATGACCTCTGCTGCGTGTCCTTGCCGCCCGCACTGGTTGTGCGATAGTTGCAGGCTTACCTCAGTCAATGGACCGGATCATGTCCGACAAGCCGCGTAATTTCGCCACCCGCACCATCCACGCCGGCGAGCAGCATAGCGTCGCCGACAACGCGATTTTCCCGCCCATCTATACCGCCAGTTCCTACATCAAACGCAGCCTGGACGACAACCCCGAGTATGCCTACAGCCGTGTCGGCAACCCGACTCGGCATGCCTACGAAAGCTGTGTCGCAGCGCTGGAAGAAGGCGTCGGCGCGGTAGCCTGTGCCTCCGGCGTGAACGCCACTGCGACGGTGCTCGAACTGTTGCCCAAGGATGCCCACGTGGTGGTGATGAACGGTGTCTATGGGGGTACCTTCCGTATCCTGGAGGACTACCGCGGCCATACGTCGGGGCTGACCACCACCTACGTCGACCTCAACGACCTGCAGGCCGTGGCCGCAGCGATTCGCCCGGAAACCCAGCTGATCTGGATCGAATCACCGACCAACCCCTTGCTGCACTTGGTCGACATCAAGGCCGTCTGCGACCTGGCCCGCTCGCGGGGCATCCTTACCTGCATCGACAACACGTTCTGCTCGCCTTGGAACCAGCGCCCGATCACCCTGGGGGTGGACCTGGTGATGCACTCGGCCAGCAAGTACATCGGTGGCCATTCCGACCTGACCGGCGGTGTGGTGGTCGCGGCCAATGACGCGCTGCTGGCACGTCTGCGCAAGATCAGCATGGCGGTCGGGGCGATTCAGGGCCCATTCGACTGCTACCTGGCCCTGCGCGGCCTGAAGACCTTGGATGTGCGCATGGAGCGCCAGTGCGCCAATGCCCTGCAGGTGGCGCGTTTTCTCGAAAGCCATCCGCAGATCGAGCAGGTCTTTTACCCGGGGCTTGAAAGCCACCCACAGCATGACCTGTGCAAACGCCAGATGCGCGCGGGCGGGGCCGTGGTGGCAATGAAGGTCAAGGGCGGCGACCGGGCGGCGCTCAATCGCCTGGTGGAAGCCTTGCAGATCTTCGTCCTCGCCGACTCGCTGGGTGGGGTGGAAAGCATGATCAACCACTCCTGGAGCATGTCGCACAACTCGCTGAGCCCGGAGCAGAAGGGCGTGATGGGGATCAGTGAGAACCTGCTGCGGTTGTCGGTGGGGATCGAGGACTATCGGGACCTGATCGAGGACCTGGATTCGGCATTGCGGGCGTCGGCTGGCGTGTGAAGGCTGCTGGCCCTATCGCTGGCTTGCCGGCGATAGGGCCGGTTGACTTGGCAAAAATCCTTCAGGATTTCGGCGGATGAATGGTCCGTTCGATCTTGTCCTTGATCAGTAGCCGCTCCTTGCGCAAGCGGGTGACGGTGTCGTCGGTGCTGGCGTTGCCTTCGGCGGCCAGCACTTCCTTGTCTTTGGCGTTGTACTCCTTGTGCAGTTTGTGCAGGTCATGGTCTTTGTCGATGCGCGCCTGGAAGTCCTCGGCAGTGATGTTCAGGTCAGCGAGCAGATCATGCGGAACGGGCATTTCTTCACCTCTCTTGGGGGTTGGCGAATGGTCCTGACCTTTGAGGATAGTCGCCTTTGCGCGGGTGGGGGCCTGGGGTAGGCTGTCGCAGCCTGCCATCAATCGGGCGGCGAACGTGGCTGGCCAGGCACAATGGCGGCTGAATAAACTTAATTTAATGTTGGAAAAAGGCCACCTCACTGTTTTGTTGGCGGCTTTTTCACGAAAAATTGATGGTGCACTTTCTAGAGTTCAGCCAACTTTCCCTCCCGGTGCCGCACAGGCCGCGGGCTGATAATCACTCTTGATTGCGAACACTGATGCTCAACTTCAAATCCCTGCGGACTGAATGGGTCACGCTGCTGGCTAGCCTGTACCTGCTGATCGGCTTGAATGTCTTTCTCTGGCAGCACTTGGAACAGGTGCTTCCGCCAGGGCTGGCGGGGCTTTGGCTGGGCCTGGCGTTTGCCGTGCTGATGCTGTTCGCATTCAACCTGATCCTGACGTTGTTTGCCTTCCGGTATGTGTTGAAACCGGTGCTTGTCTTATTGTTCATGAGTGGTGCGGGTGTTGCTTACTTCATGAATCAATACGGTGTGCTTATTGACGCCGGTATGTTCCGTAATATCGCCGAAACCAATGTAACGGAAGTGCGCGACTTACTCTCGCTGAAGTTTGCTTTGTATATGCTGGGGTTGGGTGTCTTGCCGTCGGTGTTGCTGTGGAAAGCCCCGATCGCTTACCGCGCCTGGCACCGCGAACTGCTGGGCAAACTGGTGGTGAGCGGCGCTTGCGTGGTGGCCCTTGGGTCGGTGGCACTGATCAATTATCAGGGGTTGTCTTCGCTGTTTCGCAATCACCATGAACTGCGCCTGATGCTCACCCCGAGCAATATCGTGGGGGCCTCCATTGGTTATGTCAGCGAGCGCGTCGGTACTGCGGCCAGGCCCTTCCAGCTTTATGGCACAGATGCTCACCGTGATGCCGCCTGGCAGCACCATGAGCGCAAGTCGTTGACGGTGCTGGTGGTTGGTGAAAGTGCACGGGCTGACCATTTCGGCGTGCTCGGCTATGACCGGGACACCACCCCCAACCTGGCCAAGGAGCAGGGCCTGCTGGCGTTTTCCGATGTGCACTCCTGCGGTACTGAAACCGCCGTTTCGGTGCCCTGCATGTTCTCGGGCATGCCGCGCAAGGACTACGACGCTCGCGTGGCGAAAAACCGTGAAGGGCTGCTCGATATCCTGCAGCGGGCAGGCCTGGCCGTGCAGTGGCGCGACAACCAGTCGGGCTGCAAGGGCACCTGTGATCGGGTGCAGTTCATCGATGTCAGCAACCTCACCGACCCGGCACTGTGCGCTAACGGCGAATGCCACGACGAGATCCTGTTGCAGGGCCTGGGCGAGCTGATCGACACCCTCGACAAGGACACCGTGCTGGTGCTGCACCAGATGGGCAGCCACGGCCCCGAGTACTTCAAGCGCTACCCCAACGCCAGCGAGCGCTTCACCCCAGTGTGCCAGAGCAATGCGCTGAACCAGTGCAGCGAGCAGGACATCATCAACGGTTACGACAACACCTTGGCCTACACCGACAAGGTGCTGGCGTCCCTGATCGACACGTTGCGCAGTAAACAGGACAAGGTCGACACGGCGATGATCTACCTGTCCGACCACGGTGAGTCGCTGGGCGAGTACAACCTGTTCCTGCACGGCACCCCTTACGCCATTGCCCCGGAGCAACAGAAGCACGTGCCACTGCTGACCTGGTTCTCCGACAGCTACAAAGAGGACTTTGGCCTGGACACCGACTGCCTGGCCAGGCTCAGCGATGCCCCGCTGTCCCAGGACAACCTGTTCCACTCCATGCTCGGCCTGTTGCAGGTGCGCACCGAGGTGTACCAGCAATCGCTGGACATGTTCGCCAGCTGCCGGCCTTGGCTGGCAGCCAAGCACTGATCGCCAATGGCCTGCAGCAGCACCGTTTATCTATTCCAGGGATGGCGCAGGTTTCACCCGCAGTGCCCGCGCCGTATATACTGCGCGCCAATGTTAGTGGGAGAGCCTCGTGGCCATCGAAATACACTGGATCCGTGACGACCAGACCCTGGCCGAACTCTGCCGAAGCTGGCGCGAACTGCCCTTCGTAGCGCTCGACACCGAATTCATGCGGGTAGACACCTTCTACCCCAAAGCGGGGCTGATCCAGATCGGCGACGGTCAACGTGCCTTTCTGATCGACCCGCTGCTGATCAAGGACTGGCAGCCCTTGGCCGATCTGCTCGAAGACAGCGGTGTGGTCAAGGTGCTGCACGCTTGCAGCGAAGACCTCGAAGTGTTGCTGCGCCTGACTGGCAAGTTGCCTCAGCCACTGTTCGACACGCAGTTGGCCGCCGGTTACCTGAACCTGGGCTTCTCCATGGGCTACTCGCGCCTGGTTCAGGACGTGCTGGGGCTCGAGTTGCCCAAGGGGGAAACCCGCTCCGACTGGTTGCAGCGCCCGCTTTCCGAAACCCAGATCAGCTACGCCGCCGAAGATGCCGTGCACCTGGCCGAGCTGTTCATCGCCCTGCGTCCGCGTCTGTCCGACGACAAGTACGCGTGGGTGCTGGAGGACGGCGCTGAACTGGTTGCCCAGTTGCGCCGCGAAGTCGTGCCCGAGAGCCTGTACCGCGACGTCAAGCTGGCCTGGAAGCTTGCGCCCCAGCAGTTGGCGGTGTTGCGCGAGCTGTGCGCCTGGCGCGAGCGCGAGGCACGCAACCGTGATGTGCCGCGCAACCGCATTCTCAAGGAGCACTCGCTGTGGCCGATGGCCAAGTCCCAGCCGTCCAACCTGTCGGCGCTGGCCAAGATCGACGAGATGCACCCGCGCACCATCCGCCAGGACGGTGAATGCCTCGTCCAGCTGATCAAGCGTGCTGCCAGCCTGCCCGCCGATCAGTGGCCGCAGGTTCTGCCCGAGCCGCTGCCGATCGAAGCGGCCGGCATCATCAAGCAGCTGCGCGCCATCGGCCAGGCCGAAGGTGAGCGTCTGGGCATTGCCCCAGAGCTGATGCTGCGCAAGAAGACCCTGGAAGCGCTGCTCAAGAGCGGCTACCCCAATGGCCCCTATCAACTGCCCGATTCGCTGCGCGGCTGGCGTCGCGAGCGCATGGGCCAGGCCCTGCTGGACAACCTGGCAGGTGCCGGAGAGACCCAATGAAACGTATCTGCTCAATCTACAAGAGCCCCCGCAAGAACGAAATGTACCTGTATGTGCTCAAGGCCGAAGGCCTGGAGCGCGTGCCCGAGGCCCTGCTGCCGTACTTCGGCACCCCGGTGCATGCCTTCGACCTGGTGCTGAGCCCAGAGCGCAAGCTGGCGCGCGAGGACATCGTCAAGGTGCTGGAAAACCTCGACAACCAGGGCTATCACCTGCAGATGCCGCCGGTCGAAGACGAGTACATCGAGCACCTGCCCGAAGAGCTGCTGCGCCGTAACGACCCGGTCTGACCCAGGCCAGGTTCCCTTCTTTCGCCAAGTGGCCCGTGTGTCGGGCCGCTTTCGTTGTCTGCCAAGGTTGTCTTCACGATGCGCGTTCTGATCGCCGAACAGGATCATGCCAATTACGCCCAGCTGTTGGGCCAGGCGGCCCCTGACCTGGAAATCCTGACCAGCAGTGACTCTGCCGAGCTGGCGCTCCAGGCGCCGCAGTGCTCGGTGTGGCTGGGCCAGCCCGACTTGCTGGCGAGCCTGCTGCGCCAGGGCCACACGCCAGCCTGGATGCAGTCGACCTGGGCGGGCATCACGCCGCTGCTGGCCGACGGTTTGCCACGGGATTACCGCCTGACGCGTGCGGTCGGCATTTTTGGCCAGGTGATGGCGGAGTACGTGCTCACCTACCTGCTTGGCCACGAGCGCGAAGTGCTGTCGCGCCTGGTGAGCCAGGTCGAGCGGCGCTGGGACGACCGCCCTGGCGGGACGCTGGAGGGGCGCCAGGTGTTGATCGTCGGCACCGGCGATATCGGCCAGCGCGTGGCTGAGTTTCTCCAGCCATTTGGCGTCACCCTGTACGGTATCGCCAGCAGCGCCCGTGCGCAGGCGCCGTTCGTTGAGGTGGCCGGGCTGGCTGACCTACCGCGCAGGGTCGAACAGGCGGATTACGTGATCAACCTGCTGCCGGACACGCCCGCTACCCATGATCTGTACGATGCGGCGCTGTTCCAGCGCTTCAAGCCCACGGCGTTGTTCATCAATGCCGGGCGTGGGGTGGCGGTGGTCGATGGCGACCTGGTCGAAGCACTCAAGCAAGGCCATTTGGCGGGCGCGGTGATCGATGTGTGCCGCCAGGAGCCGCTGCCCCAGCGTCATCCGTTCTGGACCGCCTGGGGGCTGCTGCTGACCGGGCACAGCTCGGCGCCCACCTCGCCGGCGGCGATGGTGCGGTTGTTTGTCGAGAATGTGCGGGCGTATGAGGCGGGACAGGGGTTGCGTGGGGAAGTGGACTTCACCCGGGGTTATTGATTTGTAGTGTCTGTACTGGCCTCTTCGCGGGGCAAGCCCGCTCCCACAGGTACATCGCAGGGTTCAGAACTGCAGGGCGGTTGTGGGAGCGGGCTTGCCCCGCGAAGAGGCCAGTACAGCCAACAAAAATGCTTACAGGCTAAAATCACCCTCAGCCGCCAGCTCGCTCAGCGGCCGGCGCGGGCTCGGCACTTCACGCGCTTGCAACGCCTCGGCCAAGGTCGCCTTGTCGCCCAGTTTGCCGATCGCCACCATGGCATGCAGCTCGTAGCCCTCCGGCACCTTCAGTTCGCTGCGTGCCAGTGCCTTGTCGAAACCGGCCATGCCGTGGGTGTGCCAGCCGCTGATGCTGGCCTGCAGGGCCAAATGCCCCCAGGCGGAACCGGTGTCGAAGGTGTGCCACAGGGCCGGGCTTTCTTCGGCGGCGCCAGGCGCTGCGAAGGTGGTCTTGGAGATGATCAGCACCAGCGCCGACGCCTGTTGCGCCCAGCTGCGGTTGAACGGCACCAGCAGGTTCAGGTAACGCTCCCAGTTCGGCGTATCGCGGCGGGCATAAAGGAAGCGCCAAGGCTGCGAGTTGTACGCCGAAGGCGCCCAGCGCGCGGCTTCCAGGAAGCTCAGCAGGGTCTCTTCGCTGATCGGCTCGGCAGTGAAGGCGCGGGGCGACCAGCGGTTGATGAACTGCTCGTTGATCGCGTAATCGGCAATACGGGGGGTGGCGCTCATGGCTGCTCCTGCAAGAGGATGGGGAAAACCGCACGCTACTGCGTCCCGTCGTCACTGACAAGCGGTCTGGCTTTGCCGAAGGCCAGGCTCTAGACTGGCGCCGCCGCGCGCCGCCCACTGAAGATGAATGCAGGAAACCCGTGTGATGATCGCTGACAGCGCGCCGTTCTGGCGGCGCAAGACCCTTGAACAACTCAACCCGCAAGAGTGGGAATCGCTCTGTGACGGTTGCGGTTTGTGCTGCCTGCAAAAGCTTGAGGACGAGGACGACAACAGCATCTATTACACGCGCATTGCCTGCAAATTGCTGGACCTCGACACCTGCCAGTGCAGCGACTATCCCAACCGCTTCGCTCACGTGCCCGACTGCATCCAGCTCACCCCGGGCAAGGCCGACCAGTTCAAGTGGCTGCCAAGCACCTGCGGTTACCGCCTGGTCAGCGAAGGCAAGGATTTGCCTGACTGGCACCACTTGATCTGCGGTGATCGCCAGCAAGTCCATGAACAGCGCATTTCCCAGTCAGGGCGTATGCTCAGTGAGCATGATGTCGACGAAGACGACTGGGAAGACCACCTGATCTTTCGCGCCAGCTGACCGGCGCGCCCCGTCGCTTCTGGGAAACAAGGAGTTTCTGAATGCGTTGCCAGCTGTTGTTGCTTTTGAGCCTGGTGGCCTGTTCACCGGCCTGGGCGAAGAACGTCGACCTGGACTATCACGTGCGCCTGCTGCCCGCCAGTGGCCAGGCCGAAGTACGCCTGACCCTGGCTGAAGGCAGCAGCGTTCGCAGCTTGGACTTCGACCTGGGCAAGGGCGGCACCTACAGTGGCTTCCAGGCCGACGGCCAATGGCAGGTTGTAGGCAAGGGCGAGCGTGGTGTGTGGCACCCGGCGCCCGGCAAGACCAGCCTCAGCTACCGTGTGCAGTTGGACCAGAAGCTGCGCAGTGGCGCCTACTCATCGCGCATCACGCCCCATTGGGCCTTGTTCCTGGGCGATCAGTTGGTGCCGCCTGCGCACCTCGATCAACAGGACGGTACCGAGCTGGTGGCGCGCCTGTGGTTCGACCTGCCCGAAGGCTGGAAGAGCATCGAAACGTCCTGGCCACGTATCGGCAAGGACAAATTCCGCATCGACAACGTCTCGCGCCTATTCGACCGCCCCACCGGCTGGATGTTGGCCGGTGATCTGGGTAGCCGCCGCGCGCGCCTGGGCGAAACCGAGGTCACTGTCGCCGCGCCGGTCGGGCAGGGCATGCGCCGCATGGACAGCCTGACCCTGCTGACTTTTGTCTGGCCGCAATTGCAGGCGGTGTTCCCACGTAACCCTCCGAAACTGCTGTTGGTCGGTGCCCGTGACGGCATGTGGCGCGGGGCGATGGCGGCGCAGGGTTCGCTGTACATGCACAGCGCACGGCCGATGATCAGCGAAAGTGGCAGCAGCCCGTTGTTGCGCGAACTGGTGCAACTGTTTGCGCAGATTCACGGGCGCGAGGGCAGTGACTGGCTTGTCGAGAGCCTGACCGACTACTACGCCAGCGAGCTGCTGCGCCGGGCGGGCGGGGTGAGCGATGACCGCTACCAGGCTTGGCAGGCGCGCTTGAGCAAGCAGGGCGCCAAGGTCACCCAGCTCAAGGGCGAGCAGGCCAGCCCGGCGCAAGTTGCCCGTGGCGTGTTGCTGTTGCAGGCGCTGGACAAGGAAATCCGCATCCACACCCAGGCCAAGCGTTCGCTGGATGATGTGGCGCGGGCGCTGATGCGCTTGCCGAGTGTGAGCACCGAAGAGTTCGTGCAGATCAGCGAGAGTGTGCTGGGGCGCCGGTCCGAGGTGTTGCAGAGCAAGGCGTTGCGCTAGAGATCGGTGTCACCTGTGCCGGCCTCTTCGCGGGGCAAGCCCGCTCCCACAGTCGCTTCACTGGTCCTGGGGCAGTCCAGTCCTGTGGGAGCGGGCTTGCCCGCGAAGAGGCCGGCACAGGCAAAACACCTCAAAGGCCAGTCAGCGGATCCTTCCCCGTCACCGTCACCCCTCGGGTAGCCGCCTTGGCACTCGCCTTCAACGCCTGCAACTGCGCAGCACTCTGTTCGATGTCCGCGCGCAACCGGTTGTATTCCTGACGATGGCGCTGCCACCAGGCCTTGGTCGAGCAATGCCCGCTGACCCCGCGCGCAACCGCCAGGCCGCCCACCACCATCTGCAACAGCCCGACCAGGCCACCATGACGCAGCCCCTTGCTGAACATCAGCGCCCCGCCGGCCAGCGAGCCGACCCTTTCCAGACCCTGAACATTGTGCTCCGGCGATGCCGCAGCGGTATGGATATCGAGCATGGCAAGCCCTCCGTATCAAGTGTAAGCAGCTGACCGCAGGTCGCTTGCAGCCGTTCACTCACTGTGCCGAATGGTTGCCAGGCGCCCAGCCAAGCATTGCCATTCAGTGCCAGAAATGTCATGTCTGGACAAATATTTGTCCGGTTTGGCAATGCAGCCTGCCGGGGTGTTTAATCTCACCTAAAAACCCATGAATCCCTTTAAATACGGGCGATTCAGAGTTTAAGCCGCTCGTCCAAAATGCTGTAGACACATTGTCTAACAGTGCCCTATAGTCGTTATACAAATAGTAGACACAGCGCTATGACAACAAAAAAGGCCGCCATGAAAGCCACCGTTCAACCCATCAGCGAAGAAGCGCCGCAGGACCGCAAGGCCGTCCTCGCCGAAGCGCTGCGCCGCCGGATCCTCAGCATGGAGCTGGCCCCAGGCGCTGTGGTGGACGAGTTGGCCCTGTGCGATGAGTTCGGCCTGTCGCGCCCACCGGTACGTGAGCTGCTGCGCCAGATTGCTGCCGAAGGCTATATCGAGCTTGAGGCCAACCGCGCGCCACGGGTTGCCGCGATGAACCACGATTCGCTGCACAGCTTCTTCGTCGCCGCGCCGCTTATCTATATTGCCACCACCCAGTTGGCCGCCACCTACGCCAGCGCTGCGGAAATCGAGGCGCTCAAGGCTATCCAGGCACAGTTCCGTCAAGCCATCGAAGACCGCGACGTGGAAAACCGAGTCGTCCACAACGATGCCTTCCACCTGGAAATCGGCAAGATGGCGCACAACGACTACCTGATGCCGAGCCTGCGCCGTCTGCTCATCGACCATGCCCGCCTGGGCAAGATTTTTTATCGCCACCCGACCACCGATGACATGCAGCAGGACCTTGAAACCGCCTGCGATCAGCACGACCAGATGATCGATGCCATCGAACGCCGCGACCCAGAGCGTGCCGGGCAACTGGTGCGCGAACACTTCGAGCTGTCACGTCGACGCATGGCCGAGTACGCCGCACCTCAAGGGCTGGATGTGCCGATACAGCTATGAGTTCTCCAGGTCATCGCCGCTGGCGCTGATCGCTCGTCAACAACAAGATCCAGGTTAGTGACATGACAAGAATAAGTTCGTTACCTGCCGATGATGCCACCTGTGGTTGGTATCACCTGAGTACACCGCGCACGCCACGGCCGGCCCACAGTGGCCACAGCCAGGCGCGCTGGGTGGTGGTCGGCGCCGGTTTCACCGGGCTGGCCGCTGCGCGTCAGTTGGCAACGAACTTTCCGAATGACGAAATCGTGCTGGTCGAGGCGCAGGAGGTCGGTTTCGGCACCTCCGGGCGCAACGCCGGTTTTGCCATCGACCTGCCCCATGACATCGGCGCCGAGGACTATATCGGCGACATCGATACCGCCAAGACCGTGCTCAAGCTCAACCTGGGCGGGCAGTCGTACCTCAAGCAGCTGATCGAGCGCCATGGCATCGAGTGCCAGTTCCGTCACTGCGGCAAATACCAGGCAGCTGTCGAGGATCGCGGCATTGCCGTGCTCGATGCCTACCGTCGAGGCCTAGACAAGCTCGGCCAGCCCTATGAAGTGATCGAAGGTCGCGACCTGCCCGAGCACATCGGCACGCACTTCTACCGCCAGGGCTTGTTCACGCCGGGTACTGCTTTGCTGCAGCCCTCGGCACTGGTCAAAGGCCTGGCCGACAACCTGCCGAGCAACGTCTCACTGTACGAAAATACGCCGATCACTGACGTCGAGTACGGTGCCAAAGTGGTGCTGCGCCACGCCAAGGGTTCGATCACGGCCGATAAGCTGGTGCTCACCACCAATGCCTTCGGCATGAGCTTCGGCTTCCTCAAGGGCCGCATGCTGCCCGTGTTCACCTATGGCAGCATCACCCGCCCGTTGACCGAAGACGAACAGGCACGCCTGGGTGGCAAACCGTACTGGGGGGTGATCCCCGCTGACCCATTTGGTACCACCTTGCGGCGCACCGTCGACAACCGCCTGCTGGTGCGCAACAGCTTCAGCTACAACCCGGACGGGCGCAGCAACCGCAAGTACCTGGATCGCTTCGTTCAACGCCACCGCGAATCGTTTGCCCGGCGCTTCCCGATGTTGCCCGACGTGAACTTCGAATACACCTGGGGCGGTGCCCTGGCGTTGTCGCGCAATCACATGGGGTTCTTCGGCCAGTTGGCGCCCAATGTGTTCGGCGCACTGTGCTGTAACGGCCTGGGTGTTACCCGTGGCACGGTCACCGGGCAGTTGCTGGCCGACTGGCTCGCCGGCGACAAGAACGAACTTATCGAGTTTCTGCTCAATGCTCCCGGGCCTTGTGCGAACCCTCCGCAGCCCTTGGTATCCCTGGGCTTGAACGCCAACTTGATGTGGGGGCAATTGCGCGCGGGCAAAGAAAGCTGATCGTTTTGTAAGTTAGGCCATTGCATATTTGACGTCGGGCGGATTTGCCCGGCACGGGCGCGCTTTGCCCAAAATTGATGTTTGAGATGTGAAGTCCGATGACCGGGGCTGAAGGCTATTTTCAGTTTCGCGGACACGCTCGCCTTGAAAACGTACATGCAGATGAAGTGGTAGGAACAACAATGACAAGTCCGAATATTTCGATTGAAGATGTACCGATCAACCGTTTTCACCAGTTGCTGACCCTGCGCTCTGGTGGCGGCTCGTTCGTCGATGGCTATGTGTTGAGCATCATTGGCGTGGCAATGGTGCAAATGTCCGCAGGCCTGAGCCTGGACAGTTTCTGGCAGGGCATGATCGCCGCTTCGGCGCTGATTGGCATTTTCTTCGGCGGCTTTTTCGGCGGTTGGCTGACCGACCGCTTTGGTCGCAAGCGTGTGTTCTTCGTAGGCCCGACCCTGTTCATCCTGTCTTCAATTGCCCAGTTCTGGGTGGAGTCGGCGCTGGCCTTGTTCCTGTTGCGTTTTGCCATCGGCATCGCGGTGGGCATCGAGTACCCGGTGGCCACCTCGCTGCTGGTGGAGTTCCTGCCCAAGAAGCACCGCGGCCCGCGCCTGGCCACCCTGACGGTGCTGTGGTTTGCCGGCGCCGCTACCGCCTACATGGTGGGGGAGGCGATCCTGCGCCACGGTGGCGATGATGCCTGGCGCCTGGTATTGGCCAGTGCGGCGGTGATCGGCGCGCTGCTGTTCGCCATTCGCCTGGGTACCCCAGAGTCGCCGCGCTGGCTGATCAGCAAGGGCCGCTTGGCCGAGGCCGAGCAGGTGATCAAGCGGGTCTATGGCACGGGTTTCTCGCTGCGCAACCTGCCGGAAGAACCCAAGGCCCGCAAGCTGTCGTTTTTCAGCCTGCTGCACTCCGGCTACGGCAAGCGCATGCTGTTCGTCACCCTGTTTTGGACCTGCTCGGTGATCCCGGTGTTCGCCGTGTACGCCTTTGCCCCGAAGGTGCTGGGTGCGCTTAACCTGAAGGGCGACTGGGCGTCGATTGGTTCGGTCGCCATCACCTTCCTGTTCGTGGTCGGTTGCTTGATCGGCACTCGCCTGCTCAACACCCTTGGCCGGCGCACCACGCTGCTGCACAGCTTCTTCTGGTCGGGGCTGGCGCTGCTGGGCCTGGCGGCGTTCAGCCATGGCAACGAGATGCTCATCCTGGTGCTGTTCGGTGCCTATGCCGTGTTCATCGGCGGTGCCCAGGTATTGCAGTTGGTCTACCCCAACGAGTTGTTCCCCACCGAAATCCGTGCCGGCGCCGTGGGCGTGGGCACCTCCATGTCGCGGGTCGGTGCCGCTGTCGGTACCTGGCTGGTACCCATCGCCCTCGACAACTATGGCATCGGCGCAACCATGTATGCCGCCGCCGCCGTCACCTTTGTCGGCCTGGCCATCTCCGTGGCCCTGGCCCCGGAAACCCGTTCACTGAACCTGCAGCAAGCGGCTTCGCTGAGCTGAACCATTTGAAACGCCGCCGCAGCGTCGATCCGCTGTGGCCACTACAACCTTGATCAACGCACTGGAGAACCTACCGTGAAATTCGAAGGCATCTACACCCCGGCAATCACTCCGCTGGCTGCGGACGGCTCGATCGACAAGGCGGCGTTCGCCGAAGTCCTCGAATACCTGGTCGAATCGAACATCCATGGCGTGATCATCGGTGGCTCCACCGGCGAGTACTACGCCCACACCGCGCAAGAGCGCATCGAGCTGGCGGCACAGGCTAAGGACGTACTCAATGGCCGCCTGCCGCTGATCATCGGCACCGGCGCGATCCGCACCGAAGATTCCGTGGCCTTCGCCAAGCACGCCAAGGAAATCCAGGCCGATGCGCTGTTGGTGGGGACGCCGCCGTACGCGCTGCCGACCCAACAGGAAATCGCCCTGCACGTCAAAGCGGTCGACGCCGCCGCCGGCCTGCCGATCATGCTCTACAACTACCCAGGCCGCATGAGCGTGAGCATGGGCGAAGAATTCTTCGACGCCGTGGCGGATGTGAAAAACATCGTCGCCATCAAGGAGAGCTCTGGCGACATGGCCCAGCTGCACCGCCTGGCCATCCAGCGCCCGAACATCCAGCTGTCGTGCGGCTGGGACGACCAGGCCCTGGAGTTCTTCGCCTGGGGCGCCCAGAGCTGGGTCTGCGCCGGTTCCAATTTCATCCCGCGTGAGCACGTTGCCCTGTTCGAAGCCTGCGTGATCGAGAAGGACTTCGCCAAAGGCCGCCGCATCATGGGCGCCATGATGCCGCTGATGGACTTCCTCGAAGGTGGCAAATTCGTCCAGTCGATCAAGTACGGCTGCGCGCTGAACGGCCTGAGCACCGGTGGCGTGCGCAAGCCGCTGTACGATTTGGATGCTGCCGAGAAGCAGGAACTCGAGCGCGTAGTCACTGAACTCAAGCGCAACATCGCCCAGATCACCGGAGGTGCCTGAACATGGCCCAATTGCTGAGCAAGGCACAGTACGCGGCCATCGCCGCCGACCTGCAACTGCGTAACCAGGCGTTCATCGACGGTGAGTTTCGCGATGCCGTCTCCGGCCGCACGTTCGTCACCACCAACCCGGCCACCGGCAAGCAACTGGCCGAAGTCGCCGCCTGCGATGTGCAGGATGTCGACATTGCTGTGGCAGCGGCCAAGCGCGTGTTCGAAGACGGATCCTGGTCAAAACTGCAACCCGGTGAGCGCAAGCACATTCTGCTGAAGTTCGCCCAACTGCTGGAGGACAACAGCCACGAGCTGGCGGTGCTGGAAGCGCTGGACAGCGGCAAGCCGGTTAGCGAATGCCAGAACGTCGACGTGCCGGAAACCATCCACACGATCCGCTGGCACGCCGAGCTGATCGACAAGATCTACGACGCCACTGCCCCGACCGGCAACGCGGCCGTGACCATGGTGGTGCGTGAGGCCATCGGCGTGGTCGGCCTGGTGCTGCCGTGGAACTTCCCGCTGCTGATGCTGGCCTGGAAGATTGCCCCATCGCTGGCCGCCGGTTGCTCGATCGTGGTCAAGCCCGCCAAGGAAACCACCCTCAGCGCCCTGCGGGTGGCCGAGCTGGCCCACCAGGCAGGCGTACCGGCAGGTGTGTTCAACCTGGTGCCAGGTGGTGGCCGGGAGGTGGGCGAGGCCATCGGCCGCCACATGGACATCCCGATGGTCAGCTTCACAGGCTCCACCGACACCGGTCGGTTGTTCCTGAAATACGCGGCCGAGTCCAACCTCAAGCGCATCGTCCTGGAGCTGGGTGGCAAGAACCCGGCCGTGGTCATGAACGACTGCGAGGATCTGGACGAAGTGGCCCAGTTCGTCACCGCCGGTGCGTTCTGGAACATGGGCGAAAACTGCTCGGCGTCCTCGCGCCTGATCGTGCACAAGGACGTCAAAGACGAGCTGCTGACGCTGATCGGCAAGCACCTCAAGGACTGGAAGCTGGGCGACCCACTCGACCCGGAAAACCGCCTGGGCGCGATGGTCAGCAAGTCGCACTTCGAGAAAGTGAAGTCCTACCTGGAGTATGCCGCCGAGCAGAAGCTCAACGTGGTGCAGGGCGGTGAGACCGAGCAGGGCGTGTTCGTGCAGCCGACGATCGTCGATGGCGTGCCCCGGGACAACAAGCTGTTCGTCGAGGAAATCTTCGGGCCGGTGCTGAGCGTGACCAGCTTCGAGACCATCGACGAAGCGATCGAGCTGGCCAACGACACCATTTACGGCCTGGCCGCCTCGGCCTACACCGGCAGCTTGCGCAACGCTTTGCGCCTGTCGCGTGAAATTCGTGCGGGTGTGGTGACGGTCAACTGCTTTGGCGAGGGCGATGCGTCCACGCCCTTTGGCGGCTACAAAGAGTCTGGCTTTGGTGGGCGCGACAAGTCCATCTGGGCTCATGACCAGTATACGGAGCTGAAAACCATCTGGATCAACGCTTCGTGAGCTGATTGCGGGACGGTGCTGTTCTGGGGATGCCTGTACCGGCCTCTTCGCGGGGCAAGCCCGCTCCCACAGGTACCTCACAGTGCTCAAGGGCAATGGGGACCCTGTGGGAGCGGGCTTGCCCCGCGAAGAGGCCGGTACAGTCATCACTCAGGCGTTTTTTTTGTTACTTGAACTTGGGCCCCGACCGGGTATTCAGACCTTTGGCCATCCGGTCATACAGCACCACATTCACCGTCGCCGCCAGGTTCATGCAGCCCTGGGTCGGGATGTAGATGGTCTCTTCACACCACCCCCTTACATCGGCGTCCAGGCTGCCGTCTTCGGGCCCGAAGATGTAGATGGCCCGATCAGGGTGGGTGTACTCGGGCAGCGGCCGTGCGCCGTCGACCAGCTCCACCGCCACGGGCGTGCAGCCCAGTGGGATGATGCGTTGCAGGTCGTCGATGCCGATCAGCGGGATGTCGTAGTGCACACGTTTGGTGTCGGTGACGAAGTCGCGGGCGCGCTCATACCGTTTGCCGGTGTAAAACACCGAGTTGACGCCATAGCAACCCGCTGCGCGCATCACCGAGCCGACGTTTTCCGCCGACTTGGGGTTGAACAGGCCGATGCAGCTGTATCGTTTGTTTGCCACGTACCGGGGCCCTTCGCGAAAAAAGCGCGATTATACGGGCTCGCCGGCCACAGCGGGGGCTCTGTCGATGGTCAGTCTTTTTTCAGCAGGCCAGCCAGCCCGGCAAACGGGTTGTGGGTGGCCTTGGCGATGCTCGGGGTGCTGGTCGAGCCTTCACTGAAATACTGCTGGTCGGTGTAGCGCGAGTGCTCGTTGTCGTGGCAATACAGGCACAGCAACTCCCAGTTCGAACCGTCCTGCGGGTTGTTGTCGTGGTTGTGGTCACGGTGGTGCACGGTCAGCTCGCTCAGGCGCTTGCCGGCAAACTCGCGGGCGCAGCGGCCACACACGTGCGGGTACATCTTCAGGGCCTTGTCGCGGTAGCCCATCTCTTTGTCGCGCTTGGCGTCGGCAAGGATGCGGTCGAGGCGCGCGGTGGCGGCGGAGGTAGAGGCCGAGCTCATGGTGTTTCCTTTGTTCTGATCAGGCAAATGACGGTTATGCCACTGAGTCTAGCGCGCTTGCAGGCCAGGCGGACAGGCGAAAGCTTTGATTTAGGCGTAGCCTGTAAGAAGGTTCCCGACAGGAGGTTGCTGATGTTGCATGCGATCCTCACCGCGTTGCTCCTGGCTGGCCTGCCCATGGCTGAAGCCGCCAGCACGCCACCCCGGCTCAACACCCCCGTGCCCGGTGCGCCCGGCACGCCGACGCCTACGCCCTATCCGCAGATCACCCCGAGTACACCGCCCAAGGCCTATGACAGCCAGCCGGGCGCACCGCTGCTGCCGCCGATGCCGGTGCCCGGGCCGCCGAAGGACCAGCCGTTGCCGGGTTTGCGGCCAGAGCCGCCGAAGGTGCCGGTGGAGGAGGACTGACCTGCTGTTGTGTCGGCTGTGACAAGTGGGGGCACAAAGCGCCCCCAGCATTCGTCAGATCACACCCAGCTCACCAAACACGAAGGCATACTCCAGCGCCACATCCTTGAGCCCCTGGTACCGCCCACTCATGCCGCCGTGCCCAGCGCCCATTTCTGTCTTGAGCAGCAGCAGGTTGTCATCGGTCTTGCGTGTGCGCAGGCGAGCGACCCACTTGGCGGCCTCCCAATACTGCACGCGGCTGTCGTTGTAGCCGGCCACCACCAGCATGGCCGGGTAAGCCTGGGCCTTGATGTTCTCGTACGGGGCGTAGGCCTTGATGCGCTCATACACCTCGGGCTCTGCCGGGTTGCCCCATTCGTCGTACTCGGTGACGGTCAGCGGCAGTTCCGGGTCGAGCATGGTGTTGAGCACGTCGACAAACGGCACTTCGGCAATCGCGCAGCGGAACAGCTCGGGGCGCAAGTTGAGCACCGCCCCCATCAGCAACCCGCCAGCGCTGCCGCCGCTGATGGCCAGGCGCTCAGGCGTGGTCACGCCTTCGGCGATCAGGTGCTCGGCACAGGCAATGAAGTCGGTGAAACTGTTTTGCTTGTGCGCCTGCTTGCCGGCCCGGTACCAGGCCTCACCCAGCTCGCCGCCACCGCGCACGTGGGCAATGGCGAAGGCCACGCCGCGCTGCAGCAGGCTCAGGCGGGCATGCGAGAACCACGGGTCGAGGCTTTCGCCATAGGCGCCGTAGCCATACAGGTACAGCGGCATGGTCTTGCCCAGGTCTTCGCGGCGGCGCACCAGGCTGATCGGTACCTGGGTGCCGTCCTGGGCGGTAGCCCACAGGCGCTGGCTGACATAGTCGTCGGCATCGAACGCACCCAGCACCGGGGTTTGCTTGAGCACTGCCTGCGCCCCCGTGGCCAGCTCCAGCTGGCGCACCTGGGCCGGTCGGTTGAGCGCTTCGTAGCGCAGGCGCACGCGGGTGCTGGCGAACTCCAGGCTGTCCTGCACGTACAGGCTGTAGGCGGCATCCGGCAATTCGACACGGTAGGCCGGCAGGCCCTGCGGGCGTACTTCGATGATTGGCAGGCCGCCTTCGCGCAGGCTCAAGGTCAGGGCGCCTGCGTTGAGGCTGAGGCCTTCGAGCATGACCTTGTCGCTGTGCGGTACCAGCAGCTGCCAGCAATCACGCGTCGGCACGCGCTCGGCCGGGGCGTGGTAAAGGGCGAAGTTGATGCCGTCCTGGTTACTGCGGACAAACCAGTGCCATTGGCCATCGAGCTGGCCGTGGTCGGGGAAGTACTCATGGTCTTCAACCCGTGGCGCCAGGCAGGTGAACGGCAGTTGTGGCGTTTCGGCATCGAGTACCCAGGCTTCGCTGGTGGTCTTGCTGTTGAGCAACAGTACCAACTGGCGTTCGGAGCTGGTGCGGTAGCAGTGCAGGAAGAAGCGGCCATCGGGCTCTTCGAACACGGTGGGCGCGTCGCTGCCACCCAAGGTGTGGCGACGCAGGCGCCAAGGGCGTTGGGTGTCATCGAGTTCGGCGAAGAACAGCGTCTGGCTGTCATTGGCCCAGGTCAGGCTGCCGTCGCAGTCCTCGAAGGGCAGGGCGGTGACGCTGTCGTCGCCCAGGTCTTTGACGTACAGGGTGTAGACCTCGTCGCCGCTGGTGTCGAGGCTGTAGGCCAGCAGGCGATGGTCGGGGCTGACGTTGAACGCACCCAGCGACAGGAAACCGCCGTTGGCCAGTGCGTTGGGGTCGAGCAGCAGCTGTTCGCGGCTTTCATCCACCGTGTTGGAGTCGTCGGCCGGGCGTGGGCAGCGGTAGTGGCGTGGGTACTCGTCGCCGGCAGTGGTGCGGGTGTAATACAGGTACGGGCCCCAGGGCGAGGGCAGCGACAGGTCGGTTTCCAGGATGCGGCCTTTGATCTCCTCGAACAGCGTTTCGCGCAGGGGCGCCTGGTCGGCCAGGCAGGCCTCCTGGTAGCTGTTTTCGGCCTGCAGGTATTCGAGCACCTCGGGCGTGTCACGCTGTTGCAGCCAGGCGTAAGGGTCGGCGGCTTGGTCTGCGCGGGCGATAGGGGGGTGGGGCTTGGTGGGCATCGGGGGTCCTTGGCTGAGGGCTTGCGGTGCCTGTTAAGGCCTCTTCGCGGGCAAGCCCGCTCCCACAGGCGTTGCGCTGACCGGTGGGAGCGGGCTTGCCCGCGAAGAGGCCATAATAGGGAAGCGCTGTCTGCGCCCTGAAAAGTGTTTATCATAGGCAACTCTTTGCCTGGCTTGCACGAACACCATGACCGAGAACGACTATACCCTCGCCTGGGGCCTCTACGCCTTAGCCGCCCTGGGCTGCCTGTTGGTGGGCTTCAAGCTTACCGGCTGGATGTGGCGCTGGCTGCGCGAACCGCTGCGGGTGATCCTGGCGGTGCTGCTGCTGACCCCGACCATCGTCGACCCGGTCAAGGACAGCTTTGCGCCGGCCATCGCCATCACTGCCCTGGACGTGGCCTTCAAGGTCGGCAACAACGCCTGGCGCGCGGTGTCCGATTTTGCCATGTACGGCATGATCGCCTTTGGCCTCTATTTCATTTTCGTCCTGTTGCGCTGGCCGCTGGAAAAGCGTGCCCGCGAGCGTCGCGAGCAGGCTGAAGCCGCCGCCAAGCGCCAGGCCGCCGAAGATGACGACGTCCGGGGCGGCGCCCCGCTGGTGGCCGAGCGCCGCGACCGTTACCGCAACGATCCCCCTGCCGCGCCTGCCGGCGGCGGTCGGGTCGAGCCTCGCCTGTAATCGGAGACACGCGCATGTGCGAACTGCTGGGCATGAGTGCCAACGTCCCCACCGACATCGTTTTCAGCTTCACCGGCCTGATGCAGCGTGGCGGCCGCACCGGCCCGCACCGTGATGGCTGGGGCATCGGCTTCTATGAAGGCCGCGGCCTGCGCCTGTTCCAGGACCCGGCGGCGAGCAGCGAGTCGGAAGTGGCCAACCTGGTTCAGCGTTACCCAATCAAGAGCGAAGTGGTCATCGGCCACATTCGCCAGGCCAACGTCGGCAAGGTGTGCCTGTCCAACACCCACCCGTTTGTCCGCGAGATGTGGGGCCGCAACTGGTGCTTTGCGCACAACGGGCAGTTGGGCGACTTCAAGGGTGAAGCCACCTTCTACCGACCGGTGGGCGATACCGACAGCGAGGCGGCCTTCTGCGACCTGCTCAACCGCATCCGTGCGGCCTTCCCCGAGCCGGTCGCAGTGGAACAGCTGTTGCCGGTGCTGGTCGAAGCCTGTGCCGGTTACCGTGGCAAGGGCGTGTTCAATTGCATGCTCAGCGACGGCGACTGGCTGTTCTGCTTCTGCTCGACCAAGTTGGTGCACATTACCCGCCGCGCCCCTTTTGGCGCGGCACGCTTAAAGGATGTCGACCTGATCGTCGATTTTCACACCGAAACGACCCCCAATGACGTAGTCACGGTGATTGCCACCGAGGCCCTGACCGAGAACGAGACCTGGCAGCGTTATGCGCCTGGTCAGTGGGCCTTGTGGCGGCACGGAGAGTGCGTTTCGCAAGGCCAGAGCTAAGGACGCTGCATGTTCAGAAGTTACCTGCGATTGCTGTTGTTTACCTTCGGCCTGCTGGCCGGTATCCAGGTTCCGGGGCTGGTCAAGGACTACAGCCAGCGGGTCGAGGCGCACCTGTTCGAATCGCGCCAGGCGCTCGATGGCTTCACGCAGACGGCCGAACGGTTCTTCAATGGCGACCTGCAGGCCTTGCTGCGGCATTACCGCAGCAGCGATGACCCCGTGTTCAACAGTGATGCCAACAGCATCGAAAGCCTGATGATCCGCAACGAACTGCTGGAAAAGGAATGGCAGGCGCTGCAAGGGTCGTGGGTAAACCGCACCTGGCATGTGCTGGTGCAGCCGGACCCGCAAATGCGTGAAGAAACGCTCAAGGGTTACAGCTACCAGATTCTGCTGGTGCCGGAGGCGATTGGCTGGGGCATTGGCGCCGGGTTTGTGCTGGCCTTTGTGGTCGAGAGCCTGTTGCTTGCGCTTGGCTGGGTGATCATGGGCGGGCGACGCCGGGTGGTGAAGGAAAGCTGGCGCTGAGTTAGGTAGCGCCTGTGCGGGCCTCTTCGCGGGGCAAGCCCGCTCCCACAGAAATGCCCACTGCCCACCGCTCACTGCCCACAGGTTGCCCACTGCCCTCAGGTCCAGTGGGTAACCTGTGGGAGCGGGCTTGCCCCGCGAAGAGGCCGGTAAAGGCAGCGATAATCCCTCAGACCAGTACAATCCGCTGCCCACCCACATCTCGCGCATACTGCTCCAGCACCTGCCGGCACACCCCGACCACCTCATCCACCAATGCCACCCCGGTCTGCCAGGCCACCACCAGCTCCAGGCTCGGCGGTGGTTGCAGCCCTTCCAGCAGCACCAGCTCCCCCAGGCCCAGCTCCGCATCCACCAGCGCCGGTGGCAGTGCACCAATCGCAAAGCCGTCGCGCAGTAGTCGGGTAATCGCCGCCACCGAGTTCACGCAGTTCAACCGCGGGGTTTCCACCCCGGCACTGTGCAACAGGCTGAGCACCTCCTGATGCGGCCGCGAGTTCTTCGAAAAGGTCACGATGCGCTCGCGCCCGAGCTCCGCCAGCGAGGCGTAGTCCCGGTGCTGGAGCGAGCCTGCGGCCACGACCCAGCCCATCGGGTAACGCGCCAGGTCCAGGCTGCGGATCGACTGTTCACGCAACAGGTCGGTCTGCAGGATCACATCCAGAAAGCCTTTCTGTAGCTGTTCGCGCAGGTTTAGCGCGGTATCGGCCACCAGTTCGATCTCTACCTGCGGGTAGCGCTCGGTCAAGGCCGCCACCAACGCGCTCATCCAGGTATGGATCACCGTGTCCATCACCCCAATGCGGATGCGCCCGACCTTGGCCCGGTCGCTGTCCA
The DNA here is from genome assembly GCF_058745025.1 of Pseudomonas sp. E1MeOHC2. Lineage (NCBI taxonomy): Bacteria > Pseudomonadati > Pseudomonadota > Gammaproteobacteria > Pseudomonadales > Pseudomonadaceae > Pseudomonas > Pseudomonas sp. E1MeOHC2. The sequence goes on along the minus strand of NZ_CP196675.1, from coordinate 957,673 downwards.
GCGATTGCTTCATGGCCTTGGCGGTGTCGAGCATGCGTTCGGCGTATTCCAGAACCTTGCTGCCCTCCGGGGTCAGGCTGACACCGCGAGAGTCACGCAACAGCAGCTTGACGCCCAGGTCTGCCTCCAGCGCAGCGATGCGGCTGGAGACAGACGCCTGGGTGGTGAACAGTTTTTCCGCCGTCAGGCGGAAGCTCTTGAGCCGAGCGACCCAGACGAAGGTTTCGAGGAAGCGAAGGTTCATGATCAGTTTTTCTTGTTCCAGACCGGCGGTTTTTCTCGTTGGACGCAAACGACGTGGCCTCTGAACATGGCGCACAGGCCGCGACGCCAGACGTCGCCCATAAAACAATACCAACAAGCCGAGGCAAGCATGAACCCAAGCGGCGTGCAGCAACAGGTGCAATCCCCACCTTCGACCGGGCCCTTCGCCTGGTACCGCGACATTGACTCCCAGCAACGACGCACCTTCTGGAGCTGCAAGATCGGCTATGGCCTGGACGGCATGGACACGCAGATGCTCAGCTTCGTCATCCCCACGCTGATCCTGATCTGGGGCATCAGCACCGCCGAGGCCGGGCTGATACACACCAGCACCCTGATTGCCTCGGCCATCGGCGGCTGGATCGCTGGCATCCTCTCCGACCGCATCGGCCGTGTGCGCACCTTGCAACTGACGGTGCTGTGGTTCGCGTTCTTCACCTTCCTCTGCGGCTTTGCGCAGAACTACGAACAGCTGCTGATCGCCCGCACGCTGATGGGCTTTGGCTTCGGCGGCGAATGGACTGCAGGTGCGGTGCTGATCGGTGAGGTGATCCGCGCCCAGCACCGTGGCAAGGCAGTGGGCATGGTGCAGTCTGGTTGGGCTCTCGGCTGGGGCCTGACGGCGATCCTGTATGCGTTGCTGTTCACCTACCTGCCGCCCGAGCAGGCCTGGCGCGCGTTGTTCCTGCTGGGCATCGTACCGGCCGTGTTCGTGATCTTCGTGCGCCGCCTGGTCAAGGACCCTGAGGTGTACCGCCAGGCCAAGGCCGCTGAAAAGGCCGAAGCACCGTCACACTTCTACGAGATTTTCGCCCCCGGCATGCTCTGGACTACCGTGCGCGCCTCGTTGCTGACCACGGGTGCACTGGGCGGTTACTACGCGATCACCGCGTGGTTGCCGACCTTTCTCAAGAACGAGCGCGGCCTGAGCGTGCTGGGCACCGGTGGCTACCTGGCGATGGTGATTGTGGGTTCCTACATCGGCTACGTGGTCAGCGCGTATCTGTCCGACCTGCTGGGCCGCAAAAAGAACTTCATCCTGTTTGCCGTGGGGTCTTTCATCATCGTGCTGTTGTACACGCAGATGCCCGTCAGCGATGGCGTGATGCTGTGGCTGGGCTTCCCGCTGGGCTTCTTCGCATCGGGCATTTTCAGTGGCATGGGCGCATTTTTGACCGAACTGTTCCCCACCCGTATTCGGGGCTCGGGGCAGGGCTTTTGCTACAACATCGGCAAAGTGATCGCGGCACTGTTCCCGTTGCTGATCGGCATGCTTGGCGAAAAGGTGCCGCTGGGGCTGGGTATTGGCGTGTTCTCCGCGGTGTCCTATGGCGTAGTGATCCTGGCGGCGCTCAGCCTGCCGGAAACACGCGGCAAACAACTCCAGGCGCGGTAAGGTAGGCCTATGAACATCGACAAGGGAGTTTGTGTGGTGGAACGCCTGCTTCTCAATTGCGACATGGGCGAGAGCTTCGGCAGCTGGCGCATGGGCCTGGATGCCGAGGTGATGCCGTATATCGATTGCGCCAACATCGCCTGCGGCTACCACGCTGGCGACCCCAGCATCATGCGCCGCACCGTGGAGATGGCGCTGGCGCACGGGGTGACCATCGGCGCGCACCCGGCCTACCCGGACCTGGTCGGCTTCGGCCGCCGCGCCATGGCCTGCAGCCATGAAGAAATCCGCGACCTGCTGCACTACCAGATCGGTGCGCTGGACGGTATCTGCAAGGTGCTCGGCGGCCGGGTGGCGTACGTCAAACCCCATGGCGCGCTGTACAACGACATGATGGCCGACCCGCGCAAGCTGCGCGCGGTGCTCGAAGCCGTGGCGGCCTACGATAGCAGCCTGCCGCTGATGCTCATGGCCACTGCCGATGACCGCGCGGCTCAGGCCCTGGGCGATGACATCGGCGTGCCGCTGTGGTTCGAAGCCTTCGCCGACCGCGCCTACACCGCCAGCGGCCATCTGGTGTCGCGGCGCCTGCCTGGCGCTGTGCATCACGACCCGGCGCTGGTGGTCGAACAGGCCTTGCGCCTGGCCCGTGGCGAGGCGCTGGTGGCGGACGATGGCAGTGCGTTGCGTCTGCACGCCCGTACCCTCTGCGTACACGGCGACAACGACAGTTCTGTGGCGGCGGTGCGGCAGATCCGTCAGGCCCTCGATGCGCTGGAGCAAGCATGAAAGTGCGCGTTGAAGTGGTCGCGATCGACAGCCTGATGGTGCGCCTGTTTAACACCATCGACGAAGCCAACATGCCGTGGATCCTCGCGGCCAGCCAGCGCGTGCGTGCAGCCTTTGGCGAGCGGTTGATCGACCTGGTGCCGTCCTACACCACCTTGATGGTGCAATACGACGGGGCGCCTGGCACGGCGAGGGCGTTGATCGCACAGGCGTTGGAGGGGCTGCAGCCTGATGCAGGCAACAGTGGCCGACGCCATGAGATTGCGGTGTGGTACCACGCCAGTGTCGGCCCCGAGCTGCCGGCCTTGGCGAGCCAAAGCGGGCTGACCGAGGCCGAGGTGATCCGCTTGCACAGCGAGCGCGAGTACCCGGTTTTCGCCCTGGGCTTCGCGCCGGGCTTCGGCTTCATGGGGCTGGTGGACGAGCGCCTGGCCACGCCGCGCCTGAGTACCCCACGCAAGCGCGTAGCGGCCGGCAGCGTTGGCATTGCCGAACGCCAGACCGCTGCTTACCCGGCGGTATCGCCAGGCGGTTGGAACCTGATCGGGCGCACCCCGGTGCGCCTGTTCGACCGTGAACGCGAAGGCTACAGCTTGTTGCAACCGGGTGACCGGGTGCGTTTCGTGGCGGTTTCCCACGCCGAGTTCGTGGCGTTGGGGGGCGATGACAGCCCGCTGGAGGCGCAGGCATGACGCAGTTGAGGATCGAGGCCAGCACCGCGCTGTGCCAATTGCAGGATGCCGGGCGCTTTGGCGTACGCCACTTGGGCGTGACCCAGGGTGGGGCGCTGGACTGGGTGGCGATGAGCTGGGCCAACTGGCTGCTGGGTAACCCGCTGGGGGCGCCGGTGATCGAGGTGGCGTTAGGCGGATTCAGCGTGGTGGCTGAGCAGGATTGCGTACTGGCCTTGGCTGGCGCCGATCTGGATGCGCGGGTCGATGATCAGCCCCTGGCACCGTGGCGCAGTTTTGCCCTGGCCAAAGGTCAGCGCCTGACCCTGAAGCAGCCCAAGCAGGGCGTGCGGGCCTATCTTGCAGCCCCGGGCGGGTTCCAGGCAGAGGCTGTGCTGGGCAGTTGCGCCACGGTTGTACGTGAAGCGCTGGGCGGCATCGATGGGCGCGGGGACGCGCTGGGCAAAGGGCAGGTGCTCGCGTTTGCGGGTTCAGCACCGGCCCTGCGTGAAGTGCCCGAAGCGTTGCGACCCGTGTATTCGGCAAAGCCTGTGCTCGACCTGGTGATGGGCGCGCAGATTGGTGACTTCAGCGGTACCAGCCTGTTCGAGGCGTTTAACAGCGACTGGACGTTGGACAGCCGAGCAGACCGCATGGGGATCCGTTTGCTTGGGCCACAGCTGGTCTATCAGGGCGCGGCGATGATCTCCGAAGGGATCCCGCTCGGGGCGGTGCAGGTGCCGCCAGATGGGCAGCCGATTGTGCTGCTCAATGACCGGCAGACCATTGGCGGCTATCCGCGGTTGGGGGCGTTGACGCCGTTGGCGTTGGCGCAACTGGCGCAGTGCATGCCTGGAGAGGCAGTGCGGTTCAGGGCGGTGGTGCAGGAGGAAGCTTGGCGGGAACAGCAGGGTTATCTGAACCGTTGGCGGTGAAGCTACCGGCCTCTTCGCGGGACAAGCCCGCTCCCACTTGTCTGGACTGCACTTGAACCTGTGGGAGCGGGCTTGTCCCGCGAAGAGGCCGGTGCAAGCGATATCACTTAGACAGATACCGCATCCCATCCTCCAACCCCTGCAAGGTCAGCGGATACATCTTGTCCTCGATCAAATCCCGCACCAGGTGCGTTGACGCGGTGTAGTCCCAAGCCTGCTTCGGGTACGGGTTGATCCAGATGATCTTCTTGAATTTCTCCATGAAGCGCTGCATCCACACATACCCGGCTTCTTCGTTCCAGTGCTCCACGCTGCCACCGGGCTGGGTGATCTCGTAGGGCGCCATGGCCGCATCGCCGACGAACACCACTTTGTAGTCATCGCCGTACTTGTGCAGCAGGTCGAAGGTAGAGAACCGCTCCGACGTGCGCCGCAGGTTGTTCTTCCACACCGACTCGTACACGAAATTGTGGAAATAGTAGTACTCCAAGTGCTTGAACTCGGTCTTGCAGGCCGAGAACAGCTCTTCGCAAACCTTTACATGAGCATCCATCGAGCCGCCGATATCGAACAGCAACAGCAGCTTGACGGTGTTGCGCCGCTCGGGGCGCATCTGAATGTTCAGCAACCCGGCATCGCGTGCGGTGTGGTCGATGGTGCCGTCGATATCCAGCTCTTCAGCCGCACCTTCACGGGCGAACTTGCGCAGCCGGCGCAGGGCCAGCTTGATGTTGCGCGTGCCCAGTTCGACCTGATCGTCGAGGTTCTTGTACTCGCGCTGGTCCCACACCTTGACGGCCTTGCCCTGGCGCTGGCCAGCCTCGCCCACGCGGATGCCTTCGGGGTTGAAGCCGCCCGAGCCGAACGGGCTGGTGCCGCCGGTGCCGATCCACTTGTTGCCGCCGGCGTGGCGTTCTTTTTGCTCTTCGAGGCGCTTTTTGAATGCTTCGATCAGCTTGTCCAGGCCGCCGAGGGACTGGATCTGTGCACGTTCTTCATCGCTCAGCGAGCGCTCGAATTCCTTGCGCAGCCAGTCTTCGGGGATCAGTGCTTCAAGGTGACGGTCGAGGTTTTCCAGGCCTTTGAAGTAGGCGGAAAAGGCCCGGTCGAACTTGTCGAAATGGCGCTCGTCCTTCACCAGGATGGCCCGCGCCAGGTAATAGAACGCGTCCATGTCGGCGAACACCACGCGCTGTTGCAGGGCATTCAGCAGGTCGAGCAGTTCACGTACCGACACCGGCACCTTGGCCGCGCGCATTTCGTTGAACAGGTTGAGCAGCATGGCCGGCTCCTCAGCGGTTGCCGCGCCGGCTCATGAAGGCCAGGCGTTCGAGCAACTGGACGTCCTGCTCGTTCTTGACCAAGGCGCCAGCGAGGGGCGGGATGGCTTTGGTCGGGTCACGCTCGCGCAGCACCGCTTCGCCGATGTTGTCGGCCATCAGCAGCTTGAGCCAGTCGACCAGCTCGGAGGTGGAGGGCTTCTTCTTCAGGCCCGGCACCTTGCGCACGTCGAAGAACACGTCCAGCGCCTCGCTGACCAGCGATTGCTTGATGTTCGGGTAATGCACATCGACGATCTGCTGCAGCGTGGCGCGGTCGGGGAAGGCGATGTAGTGGAAGAAGCAACGGCGCAGGAAGGCGTCGGGCAGTTCCTTTTCGTTGTTCGAGGTGATGATGATGATCGGGCGCTGTTTGGCCTTGATGGTCTCGTCGATTTCGTAGACGTAGAACTCCATCTTGTCGAGCTCTTGCAGCAGGTCGTTGGGGAACTCGATGTCGGCCTTGTCGATTTCGTCGATCAGCAGAATCACCCGCTCTTCAGCCTCGAAAGCCTCCCACAGCTTGCCCTTTTTCAGGTAGTTGCGCACATCGTGGACTTTCTCGGTGCCCAACTGCGAGTCGCGCAGGCGGCTGACCGCGTCGTACTCGTAGAGCCCCTGGTGGGCCTTGGTGGTGGACTTGATGTGCCAGGTGATCAGGCGGGCGCCGAAGGAGGCCGCGAGCTGCTCGGCGAGCATGGTCTTGCCGGTGCCTGGTTCGCCTTTGACCAGCAGCGGGCGTTCGAGGGTGATGGCCGCGTTTACCGCCAGTTTCAGGTCATCTGTGGCGACGTAGTCGCGGGTGCCTTCGAACTTCATGGGAGTGTCCTCTGCGGGGTGCCTGTGCCGGCCCTTTCGCGGGGCAAGCCTGCTCCCACAGGGGTAATGCAGTCTCTGTGGGAGCGGGCTTGCCCCGCGAAAGGGCCGGCACAGGCAACACATGTTTGTCGTTTGTCAGCGACTATACCCCGGCCCCGGACGCCTGCAAACGCAGACCGGGTATTCAGTCTCTGAATGATGCGTCGCAGCAGAATTCAGTCAGCATCAGGCGCAGGCTGCTCATACCGCGCACTGAACGCCTGCACAAACCCATTGCGCAGTATCTGCAAAAACGCCTCGAAGCCACTGACATCCTGCTTGTGCACGCTGCCACTGAGCGCCACCCGGGTGGCGAACTGGTTTTTTGGCTGGTTCTTCAGCACCGTTTCGGTGCCCCCCACCAGCGCTTCCCACACCGAGCGGAAGAAGCCCTTGTCCTTGTTCTGCACGTCCTGCTGCCAGTTGAAGACATCCACATCGCGCAGCAGCGGCTTGATGTAACCGTTGAGCCGGCCGTTTTCGGCCTGGGCTTCGATCACCAGGTCGCCATGCCCGGCATTGAAGTCGAACTTGCCATAGGCACTGGCAAAGTCATTGAGCGTGCGCAACTGAATGTCGGTGGCGCGCAGGCGGAATTCGAAGTCGTCGAAGTCGCTGAACGGGTCGAAGGTGGCGCGGCTCTCCACCTTGGCATTGCCGAACAACACGGCACGGGCGTCGAGGCTGGCGTCCCGCCGGCCTTTTTCGTTGCGCACATTGGTCAGGTTGCGAATGCTGGCGTCGAGCCGGGTGGCCTTGAGGTTGACCGGTGGCTTGGAGGTGAAGTTGCGAAAGGTCAGCACGCCGTCTTCGATGCGCACTTCATTGAGGGTGATTGGCAGCAGTTTTTCCAGCTGCTGGCGCCAGTCGGTGCCCCGGCCAGTCTGCGAAGCCTGCTTGCTGCCCCCATCGACGAAGTTCAGCGCTGGCCGCACGAACGTCACCTCCGCCACCACGGCACGGTCGTACCACAGCGCGTGCCAGCTCACCGACAGGTCGATCAACGGTGCGTCGAGCAGTGGCACCGGCACCTTGCCGGTGGTCTTGATGATCGTCAGGCCGTTGATCTGGTAGGCGCCACGCCACCAGGCCAGATCGACGTCAGCGACCTGGCCCCGGTAGTCACCCATGTCGGCCAGCTTGTCGTTGAGGTAGTCGCGCACCAGGTAGGGCAGGGCCAGGTGCAGGGCCACCAACAGCACGACCAGGCTGGCCAGGCCGACCAGCGGCCAGCGGTAGCGACCTTTCATCGAAGGTTCTCCAGGGCTGGATGTGCGGTTGACCGCAGCCGGAGCCTGGGAGTTCGAACAGGCTTTACGGGCCAACGGGGCAGGCTTACCCTTTAAGTCTTTCCCTGCATCTTCATGTTCAAGGACCCCTGCCATGAGCCGTATCTACGCAGACAACGCCCATTCCATCGGTAACACGCCGCTGGTGCAGATCAACCGCATCGCCCCGCGCGGGGTAACCATCCTGGCCAAGATCGAAGGGCGCAACCCAGGCTACTCGGTCAAATGCCGGATCGGCGCGAACATGGTCTGGGACGCCGAGAGCAGCGGCAAGCTCAAGCCTGGCATGACCATCGTCGAGCCCACCTCGGGCAACACCGGCATTGGCCTGGCGTTCGTCGCCGCCGCCCGTGGCTACAAGCTAATCCTGACCATGCCGGCCTCGATGAGCCTGGAGCGACGCAAGGTGCTCAAGGCGCTGGGCGCCGAGCTGGTGCTGACCGAGCCTGCCAAGGGCATGAAGGGCGCGATCGAGAAGGCCAACGAGATCGTCAACTCCGACCCAGCCCAGTACTTCCAGCCAGGCCAGTTCGAGAACCCGGCCAACCCGGCGATCCATGAAAAGACCACCGGCCCGGAAATCTGGAACGACACCGACGGCGCGGTCGATGTGCTGGTGGCGGGCGTGGGCACCGGCGGTACCATCACTGGCGTGTCGCGCTACATCAAGCAGACCCAGGGCAAGTCGATCCTGTCGGTGGCGGTGGAGCCGGTGGCCTCGCCGCTGATCAGCCAGACCCTGGCCGGTGAAGAGCTCAAGCCCAGCCCGCACAAGATCCAGGGCATTGGCGCAGGCTTCGTGCCGAAGAACCTCGACCTTTCCATGGTCGACCTGGTTGAGACAGTGACCGATGAAGAGTCCAAGGCCATGGCCATCCGCCTGATGCAGGAGGAGGGCATTCTTTGTGGTATTTCCTGTGGCGCGGCGATGGCGGCGGCAGTGCGCCTGGCCGAAAAACCGGAGATGCAAGGTAAGACCATCGTCGTAATCTTGCCCGACTCTGGCGAGCGTTACCTGTCGAGCATGCTGTTCAGCGACCTGTTCAGCGAGCAGGAAAACCAGCAGTAATCGCCCCACCCGCTGATCAAGCGCAACACTCGGCGATCCGGTTTATTGCAAAATCTTCATGAGTGAGATCCCGCCCAGGTTGTTTGTACCGGGGCGGGATGGGTTTATGATGGCCGGATGATTTTTTTGGGAGCAGGCAGCGCTGGCCTGTTTCCTTGCCAAGGAGTGTTGCATGACCTTTTCCTTTGTCGCCAAGGCGGGTGTCCTGCTGGTGTTTTTCGGCAGCGTGCTGTTCGTGCACCTGCGCGGCAAGGCGCGCCTGCCGGTGTTGCGCCAGTTCGTCAACCATTCGGCGCTGTTCGCCCCCTACAATGCCTTGATGTACCTGTTCTCTGGCGTGCCTTCCAAGCCCTACCTGGACCGCCAGCGCTTCCCCGAGCTGGATGTGCTCAAGGACAACTGGCAGGACATCCGCGAGGAGGCCATGCGCCTGTTCGATGAGGGCTATATTCGCGCTGCGGAAAAAGACAACGACGCAGGCTTCGGTTCGTTCTTCAAGAAGGGCTGGAAGCGCTTCTACCTGAAGTGGTACGACAAACCGCTGCCGTCGGCCGAAGCCCTGTGCCCGCGCACCGTCGAGCTCGTCAGCAGCATCCCCAACGTCAAGGGCGCGATGTTCGCCTTGCTGCCGGGCGGCAGCCACCTGAACCCACACCGCGACCCGTTCGCCGGCTCCTTGCGCTACCACCTGGGCTTGTCCACGCCCAACTCCGACGACTGCCGCATCTACGTCGATGGCCAGGTCTATGCCTGGCGTGATGGTGAGGATGTGATGTTCGACGAAACCTACGTGCATTGGGTCAAGAACGAAACTGACGTCACCCGCGTGATCCTGTTCTGCGACATCGAGCGCCCGCTGAGCAGCCCGCTGATGACCCGCATCAACCGCCAGGTTAGTGCCTTCCTCGGCCGCGCTACCGCGCCGCAGAACACCGATGATGAGCGCGTGGGCGGGATCAACCAGGCGTATGCCTGGAGCAAGCGCTTCAGCAACAAGATCAGCGGCCACGTGAAGCAGTTCAAACGCGCCAACCCCAAGGCTTACCGCATTTTGCGGCCGGTGTTGGCGGTGGTGGTGGCGTATCTGTTGTATCGCTGGTTGTTCTAATTTCTACGCGCCCGCAGCGCCAGGTGTTCCTGGTGCTCGCAGGCGTTGCCTAAAAAAGGGCGGTCATTGTTGTGACCGCCCCCGGCTAAACGCGCTTTACGCTACCTCACGCCGTCTCCAACGCCTCGACCACCTTCCCACGGCTTAGATGCACCACCTTGTCCGCCGTATCGAAGTACCGGTCATCATGCGAGATCACGATGATGGTCTTGCCCAGCCGCTTCAGGTCCGGCAGCAGCTCGGTGTAGAACACCCGGCGGAATGTCGGGTCCTGGTCTGCCGCCCATTCGTCGAACACCAGTACCGGCCGCCCATCCAGCCAGGCATTGACCAGCGCCAGGCGTTTGCGCTGGCCGGTAGAAAGGTCGGTGGTGGTGAACGCGCCATCGCGTACGCTCACCTTGTGGGCGATCTCCAGCCGCTCCAGGTAGCGGGTGGCATCGCTGGGCAGGCTGTGCTCGTGCTCGGGCAGGTCTTCAAACAAGTAGTAGTCGGCGAACACGGTGGTGAACAGCTGGCGATAGTCGTCCAGCCCCTCAGGCCCGATGGCCTTGCCGTTCAGGCGCACTTCGCCGCGTTGCGGGGTATACAGGCCCAGCAGCAGCTTGATCAGCGAGGTCTTGCCGCAGCCGTTCTCGCCGACGATGAACAGGATCTCGCCCGGCGCGATGCTCAGGTTCACCGGCCCGACGCGGAAGGGCTCGTTGCCGTCCACTGGTGGGTAGGCGTATTCGACATTATGCAGCTCCAGGTGCGCGCTGCCTGGGGCGGTGTGCTTGACCGGTTGGTCCAGCAGCAGGTGCGGTTCGGGCGAGGAAAAGCGCTCGGACAGGTCGGCGATGCGGCGGAACGCCACCTGGGCGCGGCCGAGAATCGGCAGGTTGCCGATCAGGGTCTCCAGCGGGCCTTTCATGTACAGCAGCACCAGCACGAAGCCGCTCATCACCGCCGGGTCGTTGCTCGGCCACAGTGATTGCAGGGCCAGGGTCAGGCCGATGACCACAAAGAACAGCATCGACCCGAGGCTCTTGGCGGCCACGAAAATGTTGATGGCGCGGATGTGCGTGTTGGCGATGAAGTCCGCAGTGCCCTGGATGTTACGGGTCAGCATGGCGTGGCGGCGGCGGCGGTCGATGCGCAGCTCCTTGGCGCCTTCGGCAATGGCCGAGTAGTGCTTTTGCAGGTTGTCTTCGGCGTCGCGGGCGGCGTTGAACCCGGCCACGCCTTTTTGCCGGGCCACGTACTGCACCGCGCTGCCGATGCCGATCGCCACCAGGGTGATCAGGAAGATCGGCCACGACAGCCAGGCCAGGTAGGCCATGCAGCCGATCACCGTGGTCAGCGAGATCGCCAGCGGGGCGAAGGCGAAGGTGAAGTCGCTGATGGTGTCGACGTCACGGGTCAGCACCGGGATCAGGCGGTGGCTGCGGTAGCGCTCGATCTGCTCGATCGGTGCCGACAGCACCTTGGCGCCGAGGTCTTTGCGCAGCCGGGCAATGACCTTCTGGCCCACGTAGTTGGTGCCACTGTCGGCAGCCACGCTGCTCACCAGCGCCAGCACGCACAGGCCGGCGAAGGCCAGGATAACGCCCTGGCTCATGCCATCGGGGGCATGCAGGCCCTGGTTGACGGTGGCCAGCAGGGCGGTCACGGCCAGGCCGCCGACCATGCCCAGCAGCACCGAGACGATGACCGCTGGGCGGTAGGGTTTGAGCAGGCCCAGCAATTCGCGGATGGCCCCGGGGGAAGACGTTTTCATGAAGCGCGATCTCGGTGATGGAGTGGGGGTGGGCGGCGCGGCGGGGTCAGCTCCCGAGGGCCAAGGTGCCCTTCATCAAGGTGCTGTGGAACGGGAACGAGCAGTAGAAGCTGTAGGCGGTGCCGGCCTTCAACGACCGGGTGTCGAGGGTGACGCTGTCTTTTTCACCGCCGCCGATCAGGCGGGTATGGGCGATCACTCGGGTGTCGCCAGGCTTTACGTAGTCCTGCGCCTCCCCCGCCTTCAGGCCGTCGTCCAGCACGCCCTGCATGTCTGCCTGGGTGCTCAGTACCCAGTTATGGCCCATGACGTTCTTCGGCATTTCGCCGGGGTGGGCGAGGGTGACGGTGAACGATGAACAGGCCTTGGGGATTGTGATTTCGGCCTTGTCGAAGGTCATCTGGTCGGTGCCATGGATTTGCACGGCGCATTCCTCGGCCGACCAGGCAACGGCAGGGGCCGCGGCAAGCAGGGCGAGGAGCAGAAACTGGCGAGTCATGTAAGGTTCCTGGACGATAAAAGGGTGCACATCGTTCAGACGAACCGGCGTGCGCTCGCTTTACCTTGTGTGTGCGTGCGGGTGAATTTCTGCCGGGCATGCTCGTTCATCTAGTCAGGCGCCCTGATGGCGCAGCATCCGATTTCGCCGCCACGGCGGCCCTGGCTTGAGGTGACGGTACATGAGTGAATTGCTGAGCTTTGCGATCGAACCCCTGAACGCTGCGCGCGGCGACTTGCCGCTGCTGGTGCGCGCACCAGAGCCCGGCATCGATCTGCTCGACGCGTTTGACGCTTTGAAGCCGCTGGTGGACCGTCACCTGCTGCACGCGGGCGGCATCCTGTTCAGGGGGTTCCAGGTGAGTGGGGCCGAGGCTTTTCGCCAGTTCGCTGCCGCGTTCGGCCACCCGTTGCTCAACTACGAGTTTGGCTCCACGCCGCGCAGCAGCGTGACCAAGGGGGTGTACACCTCGACCGAGTACCCGGCGCACCAGAGCATCCCCCTGCACAACGAGCAGGCTTATACCCTCGAGTGGCCGATGAAAATCTGGTTCTACAGCGTGATCCCCGCCGAGACCGGCGGCGAGACGCCGATTGCCGACAGCCGCGAGGTCTATCGACGGATGCCGGCGCGTATTCGCGAGCGCTTGGTCGAGAAGGGCTTGATGTATGTGCGCAACTACGGCAACGGCCTTGATGTTGAGTGGTCGCAGGTGTTCAACACCGAAGACCCGCGCCAGGTCGAGGCTTACTGCCGGGCGCATGCCATCGAATGCATCTGGAAGGAGGATGGCGAGCTGCGCACCCGTCAGCGTTGCCAGGTGGTGGCCCGTCATCCGGTGACGGGGGATGACGTGTGGTTCAACCAGGCGCACCTGTTCCATGTGTCGAACCTGCAGCCGGAGGTGCGTGAGTCGCTGATGGACATCGTCGAGGAAGAGGACCTGCCGCGTAATGTGTATTACGGCGATGGGTCGACCATCGAGGACTCATTGCTTGATGAGGTGCGCGGGGTATTGGATGAGTGCACCATCAGTTTCCCGTGGCTTGAGAATGATGTGCTGATGCTCGACAACATGCTCGCGGCGCATGCGCGTTCGCCGTTTACCGGGAAGCGTAAGGTGGTGGTGGCGATGGCGCAGGGGCATTCGCAGGGGGTGCGGTGACTGGGTAGGGGAATAGGGTTGGGGTGCAGAGGTGCATGCCTTGGGTTTTGCAGCGCCTATGAGATCGAGCGCCGCCCGCGCGGCGCATCGCGACGCAAGGCCGCTCCCACATTTGTTTCGGGCCAGTGAGGCCTGTCGCATCTGCGCGCGACCGCCTTGTTTGCCCGACTCGATATCCAGCCATGCGCCAAGGGGCGCGCGCCCATGTCACAGGAATAATTGGCCCGAAACAAATGTGGGAGCGGCCTTGCGTCGCGATGCGCCGCGCGGGCGGCGCTCGATCTCGCAGGCGCCACAACCCTCAAGGCATGCGCCCAGCAGCCCCAAATCTAACCCCCCCTAAATCATCCCCCAATGCGTTCGTCTGACAGTTACCGCTCGACTGCCAGGACAACGCTCGACATGAATGCTGAACAGACGCTCAAACTCGCCCGCCGCTTCATCGAACTCAGCCCCGACAAGCGCCGCCTGTTCCTCAAGGCGTTGCAGGGCGAGGGCATGGACTTCTCCGTGCTGCCGATTGCGCCGGGTGTCGAGGTCGACGAGCGTGACCGGTTGTCTTACGCGCAGCGGCGCATGTGGTTCCTCTGGCAGCTCGACCCCCAGGGCGCGGCCTACAACCTGCCGATGGCCGTACGCCTGCATGGCCCGCTGAACCTAAGCGCCCTGCAGCACGCCTTCGATGCCCTGGTGGCCCGCCACGAAACCCTGCGCACCCGCTTTGTCGCCGACGGCGATGACGTGCGTCAGCACGTGGATGCCGTCGCTGCCCCGCTGCAACTGCGCCAGGACTGCTTGAGCGAGCTGGCCGAAGCGGCTCGCCAGCAGGCCGTAGAGTCCATTGCCGAACAAGAGGCCTTGGCGCCTTTTGACCTGGCGTCCGGCCCGCTGCTGCGCGTGCGCCTGCTGCAACTGGCTGAACAGGAATACGTCCTGCTGCTGACCCTGCACCATATCGTCGCCGATGGCTGGTCGATGAACGTGCTGATCGACGAATTCCTGCACCTGTACGATGCCGCCGTGGCCGGTACCGAAGCCGCCCTCGAACCCCTGCCGATCCAGTACCGCGACTACGCTCTGTGGCAGCGCAGCTGGCTTGAGGCCGGTGAGCAGGACCGCCAGTTGGCGTACTGGCAGGCGCGCCTGGGCGACGATCACTCAACGCTGGAGCTGCCACTGGACCGCACCCGTAGCGGTCGGCCAAGCTACCGCGGCGCCCGCTACGAATTCCCGATTGCCGCCGACGTCGCCGAAGGCCTGCGCGGCCTGGCGCGTCGTCACAACGTGACCCTGTTCATGGTCCTGCTGGCCGCCTTCAAGCTGCTGCTGCAGCGCTACAGCGGGCAGAGCGCTATCCGCGTCGGTGTGCCCATCGCCAACCGCAACCGCGCCGAAAGCCAGGGCCTGATCGGCTGCTTCATCAATACCCAGGTGCTGCACACCGAGCTCGACCCGCTGCTGGACATCACCGGCCTGTTGCAACGCGTGCGCGAAACCGCCGTGGGCGCTCAGAGCCATCAGGACCTGCCGTTCGAGCAACTGGTCGAAGCCTTGGAGCTGCCTCGCAGCACCGAGAGCCCACTATTTCGGGTGCTGTTCAACCACCAGGCGCAGGTGGCGGATGTCGAAGCCATCAAAACCCGCTCCGGGCTGAGCCTGGCACCGATCACGCTGGAAAAGCACAGCGCCCGTTTCGACCTGGCACTGGATACCCACGAGCGTGACGGGCAACTGCATGCGGCCTTCACGTATGCCCTCGATGTGTTCGACGCGGGCACCATCGAGGCCCTGGGCGAACAATGGCTGGCCCTGGTGCAGGCGCTGGCCGACGACGCCGTTGGCGCGGTGGGCGAGTTGCCGCTGCCAGGCCTGACAGCCAATCGGGGGGCGCCGCAGCAGCCCACCGAACCCCTGCTGGTTCATCAGCGCTTTGCCGACGCCGCCCGCCGTCACCCCGAGCGCACCGCAGTGATGGCCGCCGGCGAGGCAGCCAGCTACGCCGAGCTCGATGCCCGAGCCGAGGCCATTGCTGACAGGCTGATCGAAGCCGGCGTGCAGCCAGACACCCTCGTCGGCGTGCTGGCTGACCGCAGTGTCGGCATGCTCGCCAGCATCCTCGGCGTGCTCAAGGCGGGCGGCGCGTACCTGCCACTGGAACCTGAGCAGCCGGCCGAACGCCTGGCCTACATGCTGGCCGACAGCGGCACCCACCTGGTGCTAGCGCCTGACAGCTGGCAGGCGCAACTGCCGGACGACGTGCGCCCACTGGCGTGGGAGCACACCCAGGCCCGCAGCCAAAACGCGCCACGCCTTGCTGTTGCAGCGGCCAACCTCGCCTATGTGATCTACACCTCCGGCACCACCGGCCAGCCCAAGGGCGTCGCGATCAGCCATGGCGCGTTGGGCAACTACGTCGAGGGCATCGCCGCGCGCCTGCCGATGGGGCAGGTCCGCAGCATGGCGCAGGTTTCGACCCCGGCGGCGGACCTCGGCCACACCATGCTGTTCGGCGCCCTGTGCGGCGGCCAGACCTTGCACCTGCTACTGCGCGAGCAGGTACTGGATGCCGAAGGCTTCGCAGCCTACCTGGCGCAGCACCAGGTGGATGCCCTGAAGATCGTGCCCTCGCACCTGGAGGCCATGCTGGTAGCCGGTCGCTCGGCACTGCCAGGGCAGTGCCTGGTGCTGGGCGGCGAAGCCATCAGCCCAGGCCTGCTCGGTAAAATCCGCGCGCTGGCGCCGACCCTCAAAGTGTTCAACCACTACGGCCCGACCGAGACCACGGTCGGCGTACTGGTGGCTGAACTGGACGATCAGGCGTCGCTCGGCCAACCGCTGGCCAACGCAACCGTCAGCGTGCTCGACAGCTGCCTGCAGCCAGTGCCAGCCAAGGCCAAGGGCGAGTTGTACATCGGCGGTGCCGGCCTTGCCCGTGGCTACCTCGGCCGCCCGGCGTTGACTGCCGAGCGCTTTGTGCCCGACCCGAACGGTATCAACGGCGAACGCTTGTACCGCAGCGGCGACTGGGTACGGCAGAACGCGGCCGGTGAGCTGCAGTTTGCCGGCCGCATGGACGGCCAGGTGAAGATCCGCGGTTACCGCGTAGAACTGGCCGAGATCGAGAACCAGCTGCGTGCGCTGGACGGCGTCGCCAACGCCCTGGTCCGGGTCAAGGGCCAGGCACCGGAGCAGCAATTGGCGGCCTGGCTGGTGCCCAGCCAGATGCCGGCCGACAGCCAGGCCTGGCAGGACGCGATTCGCGCCACGCTCAAAGGGCTGCTGCCCGAGCACATGGTGCCGACCCACCTGATGGTGCTGGAGCACCTGCCGGTGACGGTCAACGGCAAGGTCGACATCAAGGCGCTGCCCGAGCCGGTCGCCACCCAGGTGGCCTATCAGGCACCGCAGACCCCGCTGCAGGCGCAGCTGGCGCAGATCTGGGTTGAGGTGCTGCAGGTGCCGCAGGTGGGCCTGAGCGACAACTTCTTTGCCCTTGGCGGGCATTCGCTGCTGGCCACCCAGGCTGTATCGCGGGTGCGCAAGCACCTGGGCCTGGACATCCCGCTGCGCACCCTGTTCGACACGGTCGACCTGCAGGCCTTCGCCCAGGCAGTGGCCGAGGGCGAGCAGGGCGCGGGCCTGGACATCGAGATCCTCGACCGCCAGCAGCCGCTGCCGGTGTCCCGCTCGCAAAACCGCCAGTGGCTGTTCTGGAAGCTCAACCCCGAAAGCCTGGCCTACAACACGCCGATGGCCGTGCGCATGCAAGGCACCCTCGACCGTGCTGCCGTACAGGCCGCCCTCGACGCGCTGGTGGCACGCCATGAGTCGCTGCGCACGGTGTTCGTCGAAGCCAACGGCTTGCCGTGGCAACGCATCCTGCCCGCAGCTTCTGTGCCGATCGGTTTCGAAGACCTCAGTGGCCAGGACCACGCTGCGCAGATGCGCAAGCTTGAGGCCGAAGCCTTCGCCACCTTCGACCTGGAGCACGGCCCGCTGCTGCGTGCCCGTTTGTTCAAGGTGCATGCGCACGAGCACCTGCTGTCGCTGACCCTGCACCACATCGTCTCTGACGGTTGGTCGATGAGCCTGCTGGTACGCGAGTTCGCGGCCGCCTACAACGCGGCCGCCAGCGGCCAGGTGCGGGCCATCGAACCGCTGCCGGTGCAGTACGCCGACTTCGCGGCCTGGCAGCGTAAATGGCTGGCCGAAGGGCAGATGCAGGCACAGATCGACTATTGGAAGGCGCACCTGGAAGACGACTTCGAAGTCCTCGAACTGCCCGCCGACCGCATTCGCCCACAGGTCAAAAGCTACCAGGGCAGCCGCTTCGACGTGCGCCTGCCGCTGGCCCTGACCGAGCGCCTGCGGGCATTGGCGGTGGCGTCCAATGCCACGCTGTTCCATGTCTTTTTGGCGGCCTACGCCATTGTGTTGTCGCGCTACAGCCGCAAAGGCACGATCAACATCGGCGTGCCCGTCACCAACCGTAACCGCCTGGAGCTCGAAGGGCTGATCGGCTTCTTCATCAACGTGGTGGTGGCACGGGTCGGTGTCGATGGCAGCCTGCCGTTCCCGCAATTGCTGGCGGCGATCAAGGAGACCACCTTGCAGGCCCAGGCCAACAAGGACGTGCCGTTCCTTGAGGTGGCCGAGGCCCTGTACCCCGAGCGCGACCAGGGCGTGAACCCGTTCTTCCAGGTGCTCTACAACCACCTGCGCGATTTGGGCGAGCAGGTGTCCAGCGATGCCCTGCAGGGCCTCACGGTCCGGGAAGTGGACCTGCTGGAACCGGGCGCGCAGTACGACCTCTCGCTCAACACCCTGGAGCGTTCCGACGGTGTGACCGCCTCGTTCAACTACTCCACCGACTTGTTCGATGCGCCACGTATCGAGCGCATGGCCGGGCACTGGCAAGCGCTGCTCGAAGCCATTTGTGCCGAGCCGCAGCGCTGCATCGGCGAGCTGGACTTTTTGGCCGACGATGAGCGCCATCAACTGACCCACGGCTGGAACCCGCAGCCACAGGCCAGCAGCGGCCTGTGTGCGCACCAGTTGCTGGAACGTCAGGCACGTGCGCGGCCAGAGGCCGTGGCGCTGATCTTCAACGACCAGCAACTGAGCTACGCCGAGCTGGACCGCTGCAGCAACCAGCTGGCCCACCGCTTGCGTGCCCTGGGTGTCGGCCCCGACAGCCTGGTGGGTGTGGCCGTCGAGCGTGGACTGTCGATGGCCTTGGCGCTGATCGCCATCCACAAAGCCGGCGGTGCCTATGTACCGCTGGACCCGGACTACCCGCAAGAGCGCCTGGCATACATGGTCGAGGACAGTGGCCTTGGTCTGCTGCTGGCCGATGCGTCGTCGCTGGCGCGCTTGCAGCTCGACCAGCAACTGCCTTGCCTGGTACTCGAACCCGGCACCCAGTGGCTGAACGCCTGGCCAACCGACGCGTTGCCGAACCTGGCTTCACCGCACAACCTGGCCTACGTCATCTACACCTCGGGCTCCACCGGCATGCCCAAGGGCGTGGCCATCGATCACCATGCCCTGTCGGTGTTCTGCCAAGTGGCCGGCGACTATTCGCGCCTGAGCCCGGATGATCGTGTGCTGCAGTTCGCTACCTTCAGTTTCGACGGCTTCATCGAGCAGTTCTTCCCACCGTTGGCGCAAGGCGCTTGCGTGGTGCTGCGCGACCTGCGGCTGTGGGACACCAACACCCTGCTGGACGAGATCAACCGCCACGGGGTTACCGTGGCCGACCTGCCAGCGGCCTACTGGCGCCTGTTGGCCCTGGAGCGTCGCGCCCCTGAGGCCTATGGCCGGCTCAAGCAGATTCACGTCGGCGGTGAGGCGGTGCCGGAAGATGCCCTGCGCGCCTGGCTGGCCGACGGGCCGCCGGCGGTGCGCCTGCTCAACACCTACGGCCCGACTGAGGCGACCGTGGTCGCTACCACGTTCGATTGCTCGCAGATGACGCTTGAGCAGATCAGCGCAGGTGGCGTGCCGATTGGCCGAGCGTTGCCAGGCCGGACCTTGCACGCCCTGGACGACGGCCTGTCGCCGACCCCGGTGGGTGTGTCGGGCGAACTGTTCATCGGTGGGGCAGGGTGCCTGGCGCGGGGTTACCACCAACGCCCGTCGCTCACGGCCGAACGCTTCATTCCCGACCCGTTCGACAGCGTTGGCGGTGGCCGCCTGTATCGCACCGGCGACCTCGGTTATTACGACGAACACGGGCAGCTGGCCTATCGCGGGCGGGCCGACCATCAGGTGAAGGTGCGCGGCTTCCGCATTGAACTGGGCGAGATCGAGCAGTACCTGCGGGCGCACCCGGATGTGCGCGAGGCAACCGTACTGGCCATCGACCTGCCCAGCGGCAAACAGCTGTGTGCCTATGCCGTGCCTGCCGAAGGCTGCAGTGGCGACCTGCGCCAGGCGCTCAAGCAGTACCTCAAGGCCAGCCTGCCGGACTACATGATCCCGTCTTACCTGGTGACCCTGCCGAACATGCCGCTGACCCCTAGCGGCAAGCTCGACCGCAAGGCGCTGCCGCTGCCCGACCCCAGCCAGCCGCAGCACGACTACGAACCCCCGCAGACCGAACTGCAACAGCAACTGGCGCAGATCTGGGCGCAGTTGCTCAACCTCGGCCAGGTTGGCCTGAACGACAACTTCTTCGAACTCGGCGGCCACTCCCTGCTGGCCGCACAGGCGGTTTCGCGCATCAACGTGGAACTGGGCCTGGACATGCCCCTGCGGCTGATCTTCGCCCACCCCGAGCTGCGTGCGTTCACCCAGGCGCTGGAAGAACAGGGCCTATCACTGAGCGACGACGGCCTGAGCGATATCGAAAAAATGATGAACGAATTCACAGAGGCCTGACATGGAACTCACCCCAGCACAACGCATTGCCCAACGCTTCGTCGGCCTCCCTGTGGAGCAGCGTCAGCAGATCCTGGAGAAAATGCAGGCCACCGGGCAGAGCTTCCGCCTGCTGCCCATCGTGCCTGCGCGTCAGGGCCTGGCGCGGATTCCTTTGTCGTTTGCCCAGCAGCGCTTGCTGTTTCTCTGGCAGTTGGAGCCGGACAGCCCGGCTTACAACGTGCCGATGGCCGTGCGCCTCAAGGGCGCACTCGACCTGACGGTGTTGCAGCAGGCCCTGGATGCGCTGGTCAGCCGCCATGAGTCGCTGCGTACGCGCTTCGTCTCGGATGAAGGCGAGTTCCATCAGGACATGCTCGACGCCTGCCCGCTGGTGTTGGACGTGGTCGAGTGCCAGGACGATGAAGCCGCCTTGAGCGTGGCCGTCGATGCCGCGCTGAAGCAGCCGTTCGACCTGCTGGCCGGGCCGTTGATGCGGGTTACGCTGCTGCGCCTGAACGCCGAGCACCACGTGCTGGCCCTGAGCATGCACCACATCATCTCCGACGGTTGGTCGAGCGACTTGCTGGTGCAGGAGTTCATCCAGCTGTACACCGCGTTGGCTGAAGGCCGCCAAGCCGAATTGCCGGCCCTGCCGATCCAGTACGCTGATTATGCGATCTGGCAGCGTGCCTGGCTGGAGGCCGGGGAGGCCCAGCGCCAGCTGGCGTACTGGCAGGCACAATTGGGTGACGAGCAACCGTTGCTGAGCCTGCCGCTGGACTTCGAGCGGCCCGCCACGCCGAGCTATCGCGGTGCGGTGCTCAAACTGCACCTCGGTGCCGAGCAGGCCGAGGCACTGCGTACCCAGGCACGCAAAGGCGGCCACACGCTGTTCGTGCTGATGCTGGCGGCCATGGCGGTGGTGCTGTCGCGCTACAGCGGGCAGTCGGATATTCGCATCGGCGCGCCGAATGCCGGGCGTAACCGCAAAGAGCTGGAAGGCCTGATCGGCTTCTTCATCAATACCCAGGTGCTGCGTGTGCAGGTGGACGAGCGCGCGACGTTCGCCGCGCTGCTTGAGCAGGTCAAGGACGTGATCGGCGGTGCCCAGTCGCACCAGGAGCTGCCGTTCGAACACCTGGTGGATGCCTTGCTGCCAGAGCGAAACCTGGCCCACAACCCGCTGTTCCAGTTCAAGATCAACCAGCACGTGGCGGCCGGCGACCCGTCGCGCAAGCGCCTGGGCGAGCTGGAAGTGGAAGGTTTTGCCCGCGAAGGGGGCGATGCGCGCTTCGACCTGGCCTTCGACTTCTCGGACAAACCCGATGGCATCGAGGGCTACTTCACCTACGCCACCGACCTGTTCGAGCAGGCCACCATCCAGCGCATGGCCGATTCGCTGCGGCGTGTGCTGGACGTGCTGAGCCACGCTCAGCACCAGCCGATCGTCGAGCACCTTGAAGTGGAGAGGCGGCAGCAGGCCGCGCCAGAAGCCTACCCGCACCGCGACTTCCTCGCCCTGTGGCGCCAGGCGATGGCCCAAGGGCAGGCCCAGGGTGGCGTGCGCGCCGGTGAGCGCTTCATGACCCAGGGAGGGCTGGATGCCGCGTCCAACCGCGTGGCCGACTACCTGCGTCAGCGCGGTGTCGGCGCTGGCAGCATCGTTGCCCTGTGCCTGCCGCGCTCCATCGAATGGGTCACAGCCTTGCTGGCGGTGCTCAAGACCGGAGCCGCATACCTGCCGCTGGACACCCAGCAGCCGCAAGAGCGCCTGCTGCAGTTGATTGTCGACAGTGGTGCCGCCGCGCTGCTGCATGAGCCTGGCGATACGCGCTTTACGGGCCTCGACGGGGTGCAGGCGGTTGCCTGCGAGCCCGCCACGTGGGCGGCCTGCAGTGACAGCCCGGTGGCGGTCGCGGTCAGCCCTGAACAGCCGGCTTACGTGATCTATACCTCGGGTTCGACCGGCCAGCCGAAAGGCGTGGTGGTCAGCCACGGAGCGTTGGCCAGTTACATCCAGGCCGTGCTGGAGCGCCTGCAACTGCCGGCTGGGGCGAGCATGGCCATGGTTTCCACCACTGCCGCCGACCTGGGCCACACCGTGCTGTTCGGTGCCCTGGCCTCGGGCCGACTGCTGCATTTGCTGTCCCAGGAACTGGCCTTTGACCCCGATGGTTTCGCCAGCTACATGGCGCAGCATCAGGTGGGCGTGGTGAAGCTGGTGCCAAGCCACCTGCAAGGCCTGCTGCAAGCGGCTCGCGCCGCTGATGTGCTGCCTGCCGAAGCGCTGATTCTGGGTGGCGAAGCCTGCCCGTGGAGCCTGCTGGAAAAAATCCGCGCATTGCGCCCTGAATGCCGGGTGATCAACCACTACGGCCCGACCGAAACCACGGTCGGCGTGCTGACCTTCGAGCCAGGCCAGCGCCTGGACGGCTGCCGCACGGTGCCGGTCGGTCGGCCGTTGGGCAATGCCTGCGCCGAGGTACTCGATGGTTATCTCAACCCGCTGGCGCCGCACGTGGTCGGCGAGCTGTATCTGGGTGGGCACGGCGTTGCCCAGGGCTACCTGGGCCAGCCGGGGCTGACGGCCGAACGCTTTGTGCCGGCTGCCGATGGCGCCCGCCTGTACCGCACGGGCGACCGTGCGCGATTGAGCGATGAAGGCTTGATCGAATTCGTCGGGCGGGCCGATGACCAGGTGAAAATCCGTGGCTATCGCGTCGAGCCGGGTGAAATCGGCCGAGTGCTCGCCGGGCTGCCGGGTGTCAGCGACGCCGTGGTCCTGGCATTGCCGCTGGAAGGCGATGCCGAGCGCTTGCAGTTGGTGGCCTACGTGGTGGCCGAAGGCGGGGTCAGCGTGCAGCAGTTGCAGGCGCAATTGCAGGCGCGCTTGCCCGACTACATGGTGCCTGCGCAGATGCTGTTGCTGGAGCGCCTGCCACTGACCGCCAACGGCAAGCTCGACAAGCGCGCCTTGCCGGCGCCGGGCGCGGTAAGCCGGGGCTACGTGGCGCCCGAAGGCGAGATCGAGGAGAAACTCGCGGCCGTGTGGGCCGACGTGCTCAAGCTGGAGCGTGTAGGCAGCAGCGATAACTTCTTCGAGCTGGGTGGCGACTCGATCCTCAGCCTGCAGATCATCGCTCGGGCCAAGCGCCAGGGCATCAAGATCACCCCCAAGCAACTGTTCGAGCAGCAGACCGTTGGCCAACTGGCTCAGGTCGCCAAGCGCATCGAAGCCAAGCCGCCGGTTGTTGCCCCCGTGGACACCGTGACCTGCGGTGAAGTGGCCCTGCTGCCGGCCCAGGCGCGCTTCTTCGAGATGGACATCGCCCAGCCAGCGCACTGGAACCAGTCGGTGCTGCTGAAACCGGCCCAGCGCATGCAGGTGGAACACCTGGAAACGGCCCTGCGTGCGGTGCTGGAACAGCACGATGCCTTGCGCCTGCGCTTCAGCCGCCAGAACGGCCAGTGGCAGGCCCGTTTCCAGGCTATGGACAGTGCACCGCTGGTGCGTCAGCGCAGCCTCGCTGCGCTGAGCGAGCTGGACGCCGCGGGCAGCGAGGTGCAGGCCAGCCTCGACCTTGAGCACGGGCCGCTGCTGCGTGCCGAATTGTTCGACGTCGCCGATGGCCAGCAGCGTTTGCTGTTGGTCATTCACCACCTGGTGGTGGACGGCGTGTCCTGGCGGGTACTGCTGGAGGACTTGCAAGAGGCCTATCAGCAACGCCTGAATGGGCAGCCGGTGAGCCTGCCGGCCAAGACCTGTAGCGTGAAAACCTGGGCCGAGCGCCTGGTCGCTCACGCCAGCAGCCCGGCGCTGCAAGCGCAGGCTGACTACTGGCTGCAGGTGCTGCAAGGCAGCCCGGCAGAGCTGCCGCGTGACAACCCACAGGGCAGCCTGGGCAACCAGCATGCCCGCACCGCTGCCTCGCGGCTGGATGCCGCGCGTACCGCCCAGTTACTGAAGCAGGCCCCTGCCGCCTACCGCACGCAGATCAACGACCTGCTGCTGACCGCGCTGGCCCGCACCCTGAGCCAGTGGAGCGCGCAGGACGAGGTACTGGTGCAACTGGAAGGCCATGGCCGCGAAGACCTGTTCGACGACCTTGACCTCAGTCGCACGGTCGGTTGGTTCACCAGCGTATTCCCGGTACGCCTTGCCCCTGGTGAGGCGATGGGCCCGTCGATCAAGGCGATCAAAGAGCAGCTGCGCGCAGTACCGGACAAAGGCATCGGTTACGGCCTGCTGCGTCACCTGGGCGATACCCCCGTGCGTGAGCGGCTCAGTGCTGCTGCGCAACCACGCGTCACCTTCAACTACCTGGGCCAGTTCGACAGCAGCTTCACGACAGACGACACGGCATTGTTCAGCCCGAGCGGCGAAAGCGCCGGGCGTACCCAATACGCCGGTGCGCAGTTGGGCAACTGGCTGAGCATCACCGGCCAGGTCTATGGCGGCGAGCTGTTCCTGGAGTGGACCTACAGCGAAGACGTCTACCGCCCGGAAACCATCCAGCACCTGGCCCAGGCCTACGAGCAGGCGCTGGCCGAGTTGGTCGAGCACTGCTGCCAGCCGCAGCACCAGGGCGTGACGCCTTCCGACTTCCCGCTGGCCGCACTCACCCAGGGCCAGTTGGACAGCTTGCCCGTGCCCGCAGCGCAGATCGCCGATGTGTATCCGCTGTCGCCGATGCAGCAGGGCATGCTGTTCCACACCCTGTACGACCAACAGGCCGGCAACTACATCAACCAGTTGCGGGTCGATGTCGAGGGGCTGGATGTGCAGCGCTTCAAGCAGGCCTGGCAGGCCGCGCTTGACGCCCATGACATTTTGCGCAGCGGTTTCGTGCTGCAGGGCGAGCTGGAGCAGGCCGTGCAAGTGGTGCGCAAGTCGGTGGCATTGCCGTGCAGCGAGCATGACTGGCGTGGCCAGCCGGCGCTTGAGCAAGCCCTGCAGGCGCTGGCCGAAGGTGAGCGCCAACAAGGTTTCGACCTGACCGAAGCGCCGCTGCTGCGCTTGGTCCTGGTGCAAACGGGCGAGGCGCGCCATCACCTGATCTACACCAACCACCACATCCTGATGGATGGCTGGAGCACCTCACGCTTGTTGGGCGAAGTGCTGCAGCGTTACGCAGGCCTGGCGCCGCAGGCGCAGGCCACGCACTACCGCGACTATATCGCCTGGCTGCAAGGCCAGGACGCGGCGGTTGCCCAAGCCTTCTGGCAGGCCCAGCTGGCTGCGCTCGACGCGCCGACTCGCCTGGCCCAGGCCATTGCCGGCAGTGCAGGGGTTGCGGGCAGCGGCTACGGTGATCATCGCCTGGCCTTCGATACCGAGCAGACGGCACGCCTCGAAGCCTTCGCCCGGGCTAACCGCGTCACCGTCAACACCCTGGTGCAATCGGCCTGGCTGCTGCTGTTGCAGCGCTGCACCGGTCAGGCCAGCGTTTGCTTCGGCGCCACCGTGGCCGGCCGCCCGGCGGAGCTCACCGGGGTGGAAGAGCAAATCGGCCTGTTCATCAACACCCTGCCGGTGATTGGCGTGCCACGTGCCGAGCAGACCGTGGCCGCGTGGATCGGCCAGGTGCAGGCCAGCAACCTGGCCGTGCGCGAGTTCGAGCACACCCCGCTGTATGACGTGCAGCGCTGGGCGGGGCAGGGTGGTGACGCGCTGTTCGACAGCATTCTGGTGTTCGAGAACTACCCGGTGTCCGAGGCGCTGCAACAAGGCGCGCCGGGCGGGCTGCGCTTTGGCGACGTGGCCGTGCAGGAGCAGACCAACTACCCGCTGACGTTGGTAGTAGAACTGGGCGCGACCCTGTCGATGCAATACAGCCACGACCGTGCGCTGTGGAGCGATGAGGCCATCGCCTGCTTGGCGGCTTACTTTGCCAATGTGCTGCAGGCATTGGTCGCGGACGCGGAGGCAGTGGTTGGCGAGCTGCCAATGCTGGGCCTGCAAGAGCAGCAACTGATGGTCGAGGGCTGGAACGACACCCAAGCGGCTTATCCGGATGAGCGCAGCATTCACTCACTGATCGAAGCCCAGGTGTTCGCCACCCCGGATGCCCCGGCACTGGTGTTTGGCGAGCAGACCCTGAGCTATGCCGCGCTCAACGGCAAAGCCAACCAGCTGGCGCACAAGTTGCGTGAGCTGGGCGTGGGCCCGGACGTGCTGGTGGGCATCGCCATGGAGCGTAGCCTGGAGATGGTCATCGGCTTGCTGGGTATCGTCAAAGCCGGTGGTGCCTACGTGCCGCTGGACCCGGAGTACCCGCAAGACCGCCTGAGCTACATGTTCGAGGACAGCGGCATCGCCTTGCTGCTGACCCAGTCGCACCTGCGTGATGCCTTGCCGATCCCGGCCGGCCTGCGCAGCCTGGACCTGGATAGCGAAAACCTCGAAGGTTACAGCGATGCCAACCCAGGTATCGACGTAGCCCCGCTGAACCTCGCCTACGTGATCTATACCTCCGGCTCCACCGGGCGCCCGAAAGGCGCTGGCAATAGCCATCAGGCGTTGGTGAACCGCCTGTGGTGGATGCAGAAGGCCTACGGCCTGGACGCCAGCGACAGCGTGCTGCAGAAAACCCCTTTCAGCTTCGACGTGTCGGTGTGGGAGTTCTTCTGGCCGCTGATGACCGGCGCGCGCCTGGTCATGGCCCAGCCGGGCGCCCACCGCGACCCGCAGCTGCTGGTCGAGACCATCAACCAGTACGCCATCAGCACCTTGCACTTCGTGCCGTCGATGCTGCAGGCGTTCATGACCCACGAAGCGGTGGAGAGCTGCCGCAGCCTCAAACGCGTGGTGTGCAGTGGTGAAGCATTGCCAGCCGAGCTGGCCCGCCAGACCCTGCAGCGCCTGCCGGCAGCGGGCCTGTACAACCTGTACGGCCCGACCGAAGCGGCCATCGACGTTACCCACTGGACCTGCCGCCCGGACGAAAGCATCAGCGTGCCGATCGGCCAGCCGATCGACAACCTCAAGACCCACATCCTCGAAGGCAGCCTGCAACCGGCGGTACGTGGCAGTGCCGGCGAGCTGTACCTGGGCGGTGTAGGTCTGGCGCGCGGTTATCACCAGCGCCCGGCGCTGACTGCCGAGCGCTTTGTGCCGGACCCGTTCAGCGACAATGGCGGGCGCCTGTACCGCACCGGCGACCTGGCGCGTTACAACGCCGAGGGCGTCATCGACTACGCCGGGCGTATCGACCACCAGGTGAAGATCCGCGGGCTGCGTATCGAACTGGGCGAGATCGAAGCGCGCCTGCTGGAATTGCCAGCGGTGCAGGAAGCGGTGGTGCTGGCCCAAGACGGGCCAAGCGGCAAGCAGCTGGTGGGTTATGTGGTGCCAGCCGACAGTACGCAAGACGAGGCCGCGTTGCGCGACAGCCTGCGTGAGGCCCTGAAGGTCGGTCTGCCGGACTACATGGTCCCGGCGCACTTGCTACTGCTGGCCAAACTGCCGGTCACGCCGAACGGCAAGCTGGACCGCAAGGCCCTGCCGCAACCGGACGCCAGCCTGCTGCAAGGCGAGTACGTGGCGCCACAAAGCGAGCTGGAACAGCAAATCGCGGCGATCTGGGCCGATGTACTGAAGCTGGAGAAGGTCGGCCTGACCGACAACTTCTTCGAGCTGGGCGGCGACTCGATCATCTCGCTGCAGGTGGTGAGCCGAGCGCGCCAGCAAGCCATCCAGTTCACGCCCAAAGAGCTGTTCGAGGCCCAGACGGTGCAGGCTCTGGCAGCCGTGGCACGCCGTGAAGGCAGCACGCTCATCGATCAGGGCGCTGTGACGGGTACGTTGCCACTCACCCCGATCCAGCATTGGTTCTTTGAACGCGAGGTGCCCGAACGCCATCACTGGAACCAGTCCGTGCTGCTCAAGCCGAATGCCACCTTGCAGGCCACCCAGGTGGACGCCGCCTTGCGTGCGCTGGTCGAACATCACGATGCCTTGAGGTTGCGCTTTGTGCAGTCAGAGGTGACGGGCCAGGCCGAGTTTGCCCACGTGGAACCGGCTCAATTGCTGTGGGTGCTCCACCTGCCGGACGTGGCGGCACTGGAGCAGGTCGCCAACGATGCGCAGCGCAGCCTCGTGCTCGAACAGGGCCCGCTGCTGCGCGCCGTGCTGGCTTCGCTGCCAGACGGCAGCCAGCGCTTGTTGCTGGTGATCCATCACCTGGTAGTGGATGGTGTTTCCTGGCGCATCCTGCTGGAAGACCTGCAGCAGGCGTACCGTGCTCTTGCAGCCTTCGAACCCACCAACCTGCCGGCCAAGACCAGTTCGTTCAAGGCCTGGGCAGAGCACCTGCAAGCCTACGCCCAAGGCGCCGAACTGCAGGCCGAGCTGGGCTACTGGCAAGGGCAGTTGCAGGGCGCCAGTGATGCCTTGCCTTGTGACCACCCGCAGGGCAGCAATCAGCAGCGCCATGCCGCCTCGTTCACGACGCGCCTGGACCGTGAAACCACGCGGCAACTGCTGCAGGACGCCCCCGCCGCCTATCGCACACAGATCAACGACCTGCTGCTGACTGCGTTGGCACGGGTAGTCGGTGGCTGGACCCAGCGTGAAGACGTCCTGGTTCGCCTGGAAGGCCATGGCCGTGAAGACCTGTTCGATGACATCGACCTGAGCCGCACGGTGGGCTGGTTCACCAGCATGTACCCGGTCAAGCTCAGCCCCCAGGCTGACGTGGCGAACGCGATCAAGGCCATCAAGGAGCAACTGCGGGCGGTGCCGAGCAAAGGCCTGGGCTATGGCCTGCTGCGCTACCTGGGCGGTGCCGAGGCAAGCGCGACCCTGGCGGCACTGCCGCAGGGCGAGATCGTGTTCAACTATCTGGGCCAGTTTGACGGCAGCTTCGATGAGTCGGGGCTGTTCGTGCCCGCGCAGGAAAATGACGGCATCAAGCAGAACGAAGCGTCTGCCTTGAGCAGCCTGCTTTCCCTGAGTGGCCAGGTCTACGGCGGTGAACTGCGCCTGGAGTGGCGCTACAGCCAGGCCATCCATGACGCCGAAACCATCGAGCGACTGGCGACAGACTACCAGCAGGCGCTGATCGAGATCGTTGCCCATTGCTGCCTGGAGCAGAGCCGTGGCGTTACGCCATCGGACTTCCCGCTGGCCGGCCTCAACCAGGCTCAGCTGGACAGTTTGCCGGTGCCTGCCACCCAGATTGCGGATATCTACCCGTTGTCGCCGATGCAGCAAGGGATGTTGTTCCACACGCTTTATGAAGAGCAGGCGGGTAACTACATCAACCAATTGCGCGTGGATGTGGATGGCCTGGATGTGCAGCGCTTCAGGCAGGCCTGGCAAGCGGCACTGGATGCCCACCCTGTACTGCGCAGTGGCTTCGTTTGGCAGGGTACGCTCGACCAGGCGGTGCAAGTGGTGCACAAACACGTGGCGCTGCCGTTTACCGAACATGACTGGCGCGGCCTGCCTGAACTGGACCACGCGCTGCAGGCGCTTGCCGCAAGCGAGCGTGAGCAAGGCTTTACCCTGGACCAGGCACCCTTGTTGCGCTTGGTGCTGGTGCGTACCGGCGCTGGGCGCCACCAGTTGATCTACACCAGCCATCACATCCTCATGGATGGCTGGAGCAGCTCCCGCCTGCTGGGCGAGGTGCTGCAACACTACGCTGGCCACGCGCTGCCGGCCCAGGCAGGCAACTACCGTGACTACATCGCCTGGCTGCAGCGCCAGGACGGTGTTGCGGCAGAAGCGTTCTGGAAGGCACAACTGACCGACCTGCAGGCGCCTACCCACTTGGTCCAGGCCATTTGCGAAGCGCAGGCAAGCACCGGCACGGGCCAGCACGATCTGACGCAGCACTTTGACGCGCAGCAGACCGCCCGCATCGAAGCCTTTGCCCGTGCCAACCGCATTACCGTCAATACCTTGGTGCAGTCTGCATGGTTGCTGCTGCTGCAGCGCTACACCGGCCATGCCAGCGTGTGCTTCGGTGCCACTGTTGCAGGTCGCCCAGCCGAGCTTGCGGGCGTCGAGGAGCAAATCGGCCTGTTCATCAACACCCTGCCGGTGGTCGGTGCCCCGCGTGCAGAGCAGACCGTGGGTGACTGGGTCGCCCAAGTGCAGGCGAGCAACCTGGCCCTGCGCGAGTTCGAACATACGCCGCTTTACGATGTACAGCGTTGGGCCGGCCTGGGCGGCGAGGCGCTGTTCGACACCTTGGTGGTGTTTGAAAGCTACCCAGTGTCCGAGGCACTCAAACAGGGCGCGCCGGGGGGGCTGCAGTTCGGTGATGTGGGTATCCAGGAGCAGACCAACTACCCGCTGACCCTGCTGGTGAGCCTCGGCGAGACCTTGTCGATCCAGTACCGCCATGACCTCGCGCGGTGGAACCCGGCAACCCTCCAGCAGGTCGCCCGCCACCTGAGCCATCTGCTGCAAGCAATGGCCCAGGATGCAGGCCAAGTGCTCGGGGAGCTGCCGTTGTTTGACGCGGATGAGCAACAGCAGATTGTGCAAGGCTGGAACCCCCGCCACGCGCAGTACCCGGATCATCGCGCCATCCACCACCTGATCGAGGCCCAGGTGCAACGTGCACCGAACGCGCCGGCCCTGGCCTTCGGTGAGCTGACGATGAGCTATGGCGAGCTCAACCGCCGTGCCAACCGGCTGGCACACAAGCTGCGCGAGCTTGGCGTTGGCCCTGATGTGCTGGTGGGTATTGCCATGGAGCGTGGCCTGGAGATGGTGATTGGGCTGCTGGGCATCCTCAAGGCCGGCGGCGCTTATGTACCGCTGGACCCGGGTTACCCGAGCGAGCGTCTGGCTTACATGTTCGAAGACAGTGGTATCGAGCTGTTGCTGACCCAGGCGCATCTGGCCGACGCCCTGCCGGTACCTGTTGGGGTGCAGTGCCTGGATATCGTTGCGGACCCGTTTGCCGGCTACAGCGATGCCAACCCGGCGATCGTGTTGACGCCGGACAACCTGGCCTACGTGATCTACACCTCCGGGTCCACCGGCAAGCCCAAGGGCACCTTGCTGCCGCACGGCAACGTGGTGCGGTTGTTTGCAGCAACCCACGATTGGTTTGCCTTTGACGCAAGCGACGTGTGGACGGTGTTCCACTCCTATGCATTCGATTTCTCGGTGTGGGAACTGTTCGGGGCGTTGGTGTATGGCGCCAAGGCGGTGATCGTGGCCAAGGACGTGGCTCGCGACTTCGACGCATTCCATGCCTTGCTGGCACGCGAGCAAGTGACCGTGCTCAACCAGACGCCTTCGGCTTTCAAACAGCTGATGCCCATTGCCTGCGAGCGGGCAACGGCAGGGCAGGGGCTGGCGCTACGGCACGTGGTGTTTGGCGGCGAGGCGTTGGAAGTTGCCAGCCTCAAACCCTGGTTCGAGGTGTTTGGCGACAGCCAGCCACGGTTGATCAACATGTACGGCATCACTGAAACCACGGTGCATGTCACTTACCGGCCGATCACCCTCGAAGACTTGCACAAGGGTGCGACCAGCCCTATTGGCGAGGTCATCCCCGACCTTAGCTGGTACTTGCTCGATGCCGTACTGAACCTTGCGGTACCCGGAGGGCATGGCGAGCTGGTGATCGGTGAGGCCGGCCTGGCCCGTGGCTACCACGGCCGTGCAGGGCTGACCGCCGAGCGCTTTGTGCCCAACCCGTTTGGTGCACACGGCGGCCGCCTGTACCGCTCGGGCGACCTGGCCCGCTACCGCACCGACGGGGTGATCGAGTACATGGGCCGCATTGACCATCAGGTGAAGATTCGCGGCTTCCGCATCGAACTGGGCGAGATCGAAGCCTGCCTGCTGAACCAGCAGGCTGTGCGTCAGGTCGCGGTCCTGGCCCAGGACGGGCCGAGTGGCCAGCAACTGGTGGGGTATGTGGTGCCTGCCGACGTCGCGGTCCTGGCCAGCGTCGAGGCCCAGGCCGTGTTGCGCGAAACCTTGCGAGCTGCGCTCAAGGCCGATTTACCGGATTACATGGTGCCCGCGCACCTGCTGCTGCTGGCTACCTTGCCGCTGACCGTCAACGGCAAGCTCGACCGCAAGGCCTTGCCGCAACCGGATGCACGCCTGCTGCAGGGCGATTACCTCGCCCCGCGCAGTGAGCTTGAACAGCAAATCGCAGCGGTCTGGGCCGAGGTGTTGAAGCTGGAGAAGGTGGGGTTGCACGACAACTTCTTCGAGCTGGGCGGCCATTCGCTGTTGGCAACCCAGGTGCTGGCCCGTCTGCAGATCGAGCTGGGCATGAACCTGCCGCTGGCCTTGCTGTTCCAGGCTGAAAACCTGCAGGCCTACGCGGCCATGATCAGTGAACTGAATACGAATAGTGACGAAGACCTGGATGAGCTCCAGGACTTCATGAATGAGCTTGAGGCAATTTGAGATGCACATGGATAAAAGAAATTCGGACCTGGTCCAGCGCTTCGTTCGGCTGCCTCTTGCACAGCGCAAGCTCTTTCTCGAGAAGCTGACCGACAAAGGCATCAGCCTTGCGCAGTTGCCCATTCCGGTGGTGCGCCATGAGGTAGAAAACCGCGAGCTTTCCTATGCTCAGCAACGCCAATGGTTCCTTTGGCAATGGGAGCCGGACAGCGCGGCCTACAACATTCCCACTGCCTTGAAGTTCAAGGGTGAGCTGGACACGGCTGCACTGCGGCGCAGTTTCGAAACGCTGATAGCTCGTCATGAGACGCTGCGCACCACCTTCCACCTGGAGGGTGAGCAGGCCGTGCAACGGCTGCACGATGATCAACCTTTCGAACTGTCGCTGGAAGTACAGGAGCAGGCAGACGAGCAGGCCGTTCGGGGTTGGGTCGAGGCCCAAGCGCGTCAGCCTTTCGACCTGGCTAACGGGCCGCTGTTACGGGTCAAGCTGTTGCGCCTGGCGGAGCACGAACATGTGCTGGCCGTTACCCTGCACCACATTGTCTCCGACGGTTGGTCCATGCCGGTGATGGTGGAAGAACTCGTGCGCCTTTATGAAGGCTACAGCCAGGGCCAGGCGGTCACGCTGCCGGAGCTGCCCATCCAGTATGCCGACTACGCCATCTGGCAGCGTCGCTGGATGGAAGCTGGGGAGCAGGAGCGCCAGCTGGCCTACTGGAAGGAGCAGCTGGGCGATGAGCAGCCGGTCCTCGAATTGCACACCGACCGACCACGCCCTGTCGTACCGAGCGGTGCCGGTGCTTGTGTCGGCATCAGCGTGCCGGCTGAGCTGGCCGCTTCGCTCAAGCAATGCGCGCAGCAGCAGGGGGTGACGCTTTTCATGCTGTTGCTGGCGAGCTTCCAGGTGCTGTTGCACCGGTATACGGGGCAGGCGGACATTCGTGTGGGTGTGCCAGTGGCCAACCGCAACCGGGTGGAGACGGAACGCTTGATCGGCTTTTTCGTCAACACACAGGTACTCAGAGCCGAGTTCGCTGCGGGTGTCAGCTTCAATGACCTATTGGCGCAGATCAAACAGCGTGTGCTGGGTGCCCAGGCCCATCAAGACCTGCCATTCGAGCAATTGGTCGAAGCCTTGCAGCCTGAACGGAGCTTGAGCCATAGCCCCTTGTTCCAGGTGATGTACAACCACCAGACCCAGGTCAAGGGTGAGCGCCACAGCTTGCCGGGCCTGGAGGTCGAAGGGGTGGCCTGGCGCAATGACACGGCACAGTTCGACCTGAAGCTGGATACCGTCGAGCACGCGGGTGGGATCGAGGCCGCACTGACCTACGCAACCGATTTGTTCGAGGCTTCAACCCTTGAGCACATGGCGCAGCATTGGCGTAACCTGCTGGAAGGTATTGTCCGCCAACCTGCGCAGCAGGTCGCTGAGTTGCCTCTGTTGAGCCCGCAAGAGCAGCAGGCGATGGTGCAGGGTTGGAACGCCACCGCAGCCGAGTTCCCAGGCGAGCGCAGCATTCACCAACTGATCGAGGCCCAGGTGTTCGCCACCCCGGGCGCCCCAGCGTTGGTGTTCGGTGAGCAGACCCTGAGCTACGCCGAACTCAACGGTAAAGCCAACCAGCTGGCGCACAAGTTGCGTGAACTGGGCGTTGGCCCGGACGTGCTGGTGGGCATCGCCATGGAGCGCAGCCTGGAGATGGTCATCGGCTTGCTGGGTATCGTCAAAGCCGGTGGTGCCTACGTGCCGCTGGACCCGGAGTACCCACAGGACCGCCTGAGCTACATGTTCGAGGACAGCGGCATCGCCTTGCTGCTGACCCAGTCGCACCTGCGTGATGCCTTGCCGATCCCGGCTGGCCTGTGCAGCCTGGACCTGGATTGCGAAAACCTCGAAGGCTACAGCGATGCCAATCCGAACATCGACGTAGCCCCGCTGAACCTTGCCTACGTGATCTACACCTCCGGCTCCACCGGGCGCCCGAAAGGCGCTGGCAATAGCCATCAGGCGTTGGTGAACCGCCTGTGGTGGATGCAGAAGGCCTACGGCCTGGACGCCAGCGACAGCGTGCTGCAGAAAACCCCTTTCAGCTTCGACGTGTCGGTGTGGGAGTTCTTCTGGCCGCTGATGACCGGCGCGCGCCTGGTCATGGCCCAGCCGGGCGCCCACCGCGACCCGCAGCTGCTGGTCGAGACCATCAACCAGTACGCCATCAGCACCTTGCACTTCGTGCCGTCGATGCTGCAGGCGTTCATGACCCACGAAGCGGTGGAGAGCTGCCGCAGCCTCAAACGCGTGGTGTGCAGTGGTGAAGCATTGCCAGCCGAGCTGGCCCGCCAGACCCTGCAGCGCCTGCCGGCAGCGGGCCTGTACAACCTGTACGGCCCGACCGAAGCGGCCATCGACGTTACCCACTGGACCTGCCGCCCGGACGAAAGCATCAGCGTGCCGATCGGCCAGCCGATCGACAACCTCAAGACCCACATCCTCGAAGGCAGCCTGCAACCGGCGGTACGTGGCAGTGCCGGCGAGCTGTACCTGGGCGGTGTAGGTCTGGCGCGCGGTTATCACCAGCGCCCGGCGCTGACTGCCGAGCGCTTTGTGCCGGACCCGTTCAGCGACAATGGCGGGCGCCTGTACCGCACCGGCGACCTGGCGCGTTACAACGCCGAGGGCGTCATCGACTACGCCGGGCGTATCGACCACCAGGTGAAGATCCGCGGGCTGCGTATCGAACTGGGCGAGATCGAAGCGCGCCTGCTGGAATTGCCAGCGGTGCAGGAAGCGGTGGTGCTGGCCCAAGACGGGCCAAGCGGCAAGCAGCTGGTGGGTTATGTGGTGCCAGCCGACAGTACGCAAGACGAGGCCGCGTTGCGCGACAGCCTGCGTGAGGCCCTGAAGGTCGGTCTGCCGGACTACATGGTCCCGGCGCACTTGCTACTGCTGGCCAAACTGCCGGTCACGCCGAACGGCAAGCTGGACCGCAAGGCCCTGCCGCAACCGGACGCCAGCCTGCTGCAAGGCGAGTACGTGGCGCCACAAAGCGAGCTGGAACAGCAAATCGCGGCGATCTGGGCCGATGTACTGAAGCTGGAGAAGGTCGGCCTGACCGACAACTTCTTCGAGCTGGGCGGCGACTCGATCATCTCGCTGCAGGTGGTGAGCCGAGCGCGCCAGCAAGCCATCCAGTTCACCCCCAAAGAGCTGTTCCTCAACCAGACCGTGCAAGCGCTGGCAGCGGTCGCCCGGCGTGCGTCCCAAAGCGTC
This sequence comes from Pseudomonas sp. E1MeOHC2, assembly GCF_058745025.1. Taxonomy (NCBI): domain Bacteria; kingdom Pseudomonadati; phylum Pseudomonadota; class Gammaproteobacteria; order Pseudomonadales; family Pseudomonadaceae; genus Pseudomonas; species Pseudomonas sp. E1MeOHC2. Next base: position 922,023 of record NZ_CP196675.1, on the reverse strand, counting down.
ATCGATCAGGGGCTGGTGACGGGTGCTACGCCATTGCTACCGATTCAGCACTGGTTCTTCGAGGCGAAGATGCCAGCGCCCCATCACTGGAACCAGTCGGTATTGCTGGCGCCCAGCGAAACACTGCTGGCAGACCCCCTGAATGCCGCGTTGCTGGCCCTGGTCGAGCATCATGACGCACTGCGACTGCGCTTCGGGGCGCAAGCCACCTTCGGCGCCCCTGAACCGACCGCGTTGTTGTGGGTCAGGCCGTGTGCAGATGAACAGGCGTTGCATCGCGTCGCCGATGAGGCACAACGTAGCCTGAACCTGGAACAAGGCCCTTTGCTGCGTGCCGTGCTGGTCGAGATGCCCGAGGGTGAGCAGCGCCTGTTGCTGGTCATCCACCACCTGGCGGTGGACGGTGTGTCGTGGCGGGTGCTGCTGGAAGACTTGCAACAGGCCTACCAGTCGCTGCGTACAGGGCAAGCGCTGAAGCTGCCGGCCAAGACCAGTGCGTTCAAGGCCTGGGCAGAGCATATGCAAGCTTACGCCCAAGGCGCCGAACTGCAGGCCGAGCTGGGCTACTGGCAGGCGCAGTTGCAGGGCGCCAGCGATGCCTTGCCTTGCGACCATCCGCAAGGGGGCAACCAACAATGCCATGCCGCTTCGGTCAGTACCCGCCTGGACCGGGAAACCACTCGCCAGCTGTTGCAGGACGCCCCCGCCGCCTACCGCACACAGATCAACGACCTGCTGCTGAGCGCCCTGGCGCGCGTGGTCGGGCGCTGGACCAAGCAAGGCGATGTGTTGGTGCGCCTGGAAGGCCACGGCCGTGAAGACCTGTTCGATGGCATCGACCTGAGCCGCACGGTGGGTTGGTTCACCAGCATGTACCCGGTCAAGCTCAGCCCTCAGGCTGACGTGGCGAGTTCGATCAAGACCATCAAGGAGCAACTGCGCGCGGTACCGAACAAAGGCCTGGGCTACGGCCTGCTGCGTTACCTGGGCGGTGCCGAGGCCAATGCGGCCCTGGCTGCGTTGCCGCAGGGTGAGATCGTGTTCAACTACCTGGGCCAGTTCGATGGCAGTTTCGATGAGTCGGGGTTGTTCGTACCCGCCAAGGAGTATGCCGGCGCCCCTCAGGATGCACAGGCCCCTCTGGGTAGCCTGCTGGCGCTTAACGGGCAGGTTTATGGCGGTGAGCTGAAACTGAGCTGGAACTTCAGCCGGGAGCAATTTGATGAAGCGACGATTGAGCGGCTGGCGGATGACTATGCCGAAGAGCTCAAGGCACTGATCGCTCACTGCTGCCAGCCACAGCACCGCAGTGTCACGCCTTCGGACTTCCCGTTGGCCGGGCTTACCCAGGCGCAGCTGGATGGCCTGCCGGTACCGCCCGAGCAGATCGCCGACGTGTACCCGCTGTCACCGATGCAGCAAGGCATGCTGTTCCACACGCTGTACGAGCAGGAAGCCGGCAGCTACATCAACCAACTGCGCGTCGACGTGGACGGGTTGGACGTGGAGCGCTTCAAGCAGGCCTGGCAGGCCGCGCTCGATGCCCATGACATCCTGCGAAGCGGCTTCGTCTGGCAGGGCGAACTGAACCAGGCAGTGCAAGTGGTGCGCAAACGGGTTGCCCTGCCGTTCAGCGCGCTTGACTGGCGCGCCCAGCCGGCGTTGGAACCGGCCTTGAATGCGCTGGCCGAAAGCGAGCTGCAGCAGGGCTTCGTGCTGGACGAGGCGCCCTTGTTGCGTCTGGTGCTGGTACGGACAGACACCAATCGGCATCACTTGATGTGCACCCATCATCACATCCTCATGGATGGCTGGAGCACCTCTCGGCTACTGGGCGAAGTGTTGCAGCGTTACACGGGCCACACGCTGGCCACCCAGCCTGTGCACTACCGCGATTACATCGCCTGGCTGCAGCAGCAGAGTGCGAGTGCTGCCCAGACCTTCTGGCAGGCCCAACTGGCCAGCCTGGAAGAGCCGACGCGGCTGGCTCAGGTGCTGCGTAACGCGTCGGAGCAAGAACTGCCTGGCCAGGGTGAACTTCATCAGGTGTTCGATCAGGCACTCACCCAGCGCATCGAAGGGTTTGCCCGAGCCAATCGGGTGACCGTCAATACGCTGCTCCAGTCGGCGTGGCTGCTTCTGCTGCAACGCTACACCGGGCAATCCACTGTGTGTTTCGGTGCCACCGTAGCCGGGCGTCCTGCAGAGCTGCCGGGGGTGGAGGAACAGATCGGCCTGTTCATCAATACATTGCCGGTCATTTGTGCACCCCGCTCGGAGCAGAGCGTGGCCGAATGGATCGAACAGGTGCAGGCGAGCAACCTGGCCCTGCGCGAGTTCGAACACACGCCGCTCAATGAGGTTCAGCGCTGGGCAGGCCTTGGGGGCGAGGCGCTGTTCGATACCCTGATGGTGTTCGAGAACTATCCGGTTTCCCAGGCACTTCAGGAAGGGGCGCCGCAGGGGCTGAGTTTCGGCGTGGTTGCGCACCGTGAGAAGACCAATTACCCCCTGACCCTGGCTGCCATGCTCGGGGAAACACTGTCCATCCAATACAGCTATGACCGTGCGAGCTGGAGCGAAGCCAGTGTTCAGCGGGTGTCCGATCACTTGCACAACCTGCTGCAAGCGCTCATTGCGGATGCGAACACTGCGGTGGGAGAGCTGTCGCTGCTCGGCAGTTCCGAGCGCCAGCAGATCCTCCACGAGTGGAACCGCAGCGAAGCCGTTGCGCTAACCGGCAAGTGCGCTCACCAGTTGATCGAAGCACAGGCACACCAGCGTCCGGATGCGCTGGCGCTGGTGTTCGACGACCAACAACTGACCTACCGCGAGCTGGATCGACGCACCAACCAGTTGGCGCGCAAGCTCCAGGCGCAAGGGGTAGCAGCGAACACGTTAGTGGGTATTGCTGCCGAACGAGGGCTTGCGCTGGCTGTAGCCTTGATTGCCATCCACAAGGCCGGTGCGGCCTATGTGCCCTTGGACCCGGACTATCCGCAAGATCGGTTGGCTTATCTGATTCAGGACAGTGGCATCGGCGTGCTGCTGGCGGACGCAGCGTCCATGGCGCGCCTGCCAATTCCTGACGGCTTGCCGTGCGTGGGCCTGGAGCAGGGCGGGCAGTGGCTGGAGCACCTCAGTGCCCAGCCGCTGGAAACACAGGCCACGGCAGACAGCCTGGCGTATGTGATCTACACCTCGGGCTCCACCGGCATGCCCAAGGGTGTAGCCATCGCTCACCATGCGCTGTCGGTATTCTGCGAAGTTGCCAGTGGCTATTCGCGCCTGTCAGCCGAAGACCGCGTGCTGCAGTTCGCGACGTTTAGTTTCGACGGGTTCATCGAGCAATTCTTCCCGCCACTGTCGCGGGGGGCTTGCATCGTGATGCGCGATCAACAGCTCTGGGATACCGACACCTTCAGCCAGCAGATCATTCGGCATGGGGTGACCGTCGCCGACCTGCCTGCCGCCTATTGGCGCTTGCTGGCCCTCGATCGCCGCAAGCCTGAGGCCTATGGCCAATTGAAGCAGATCCATGTCGGCGGCGAAGCCGTGGCCCTCGATGGCCTGCAAGCCTGGCTGGCAGATGGCCCGCCGGCAGTACGGTTGCTTAACACCTACGGGCCGACTGAAGCCACGGTGGTTGCCACCACCTATGACTGCTCGCGCCTGGCCCATGCCCCGGCGGCAGACAGCGGTGTGCCGATTGGCCGTGCATTGCCTGGGCGGGTCATGCGTGCGTTGGACGACGGTTTGTCGCCGACGGCGATTGGCGTAGCCGGTGAACTGTACATTGGCGGTGACGGGTGCCTGGCGCGTTGTTACCACCAGCGTCCGTCGCTGACGGCTGAACGCTTCATCCCCGACCCCTTCGATGAAGTCGGCGGGGGGCGGCTGTACCGCACAGGTGATCTGGGTTACTTCGACGAGCAGGGTGAAATTGCCTACCGTGGCCGCGTAGACCATCAGGTGAAGGTGCGCGGTTTCCGCATTGAACTGGGCGAGATCGAACAGCATGTGCAGGCGCACCCGCAGGTGCGTGAGGCCGCCGTGATCGCTATCGATCAGGCCGCAGGCAAACAGTTGTGCGGCTACGTGGTACCCAACGATGAGGTCGAAGACGAAAGCGACCTGCGTGCCTCCTTGAGGCAGTACCTGAAGGCCAGCCTGCCGGACTACATGATCCCGACCTACCTGGTGATCATGCAGCACATGCCGATGACGCCAAGTGGCAAGCTGGATCGCAAGCGCTTACCGGCTGCCGACCTCGATCAGTCGCAACAGGACTATGTGGCCCCGCAGGGCGTGCTTGAGCAGCAGTTGGCAGAGATTTGGGCGGGCGTACTGAAACGGGAGCAGGTTGGCGTTACCGACAACTTCTTCGAACTGGGTGGCGATTCGATCATTTCCCTGCAGGTGGTCAGCCGCGCCCGTCAGGCCGGTATCCAGTTCTCGCCCAAGGAGCTGTTCCAGCATCAGACGGTTCAGGAACTGGCAGCGGTTGCCCGACGTGTCGTCGGCACTTCGATCGATCAAGGCCGGGTGACGGGTTCGTCGCCACTGACACCGATTCAACACTGGTTCTTCGACGAGGACATCCCCGCTCGGCATCACTGGAACCAGTCGGTATTGCTGCATCCAGGCGAGGTTATTGTCGCCGAGCAGTTGCAGGCTGCGTTGCGCGCGGTGCTCGATCATCACGATGCGCTGCGCATGCGCTTCGAGCAGGTCGTGGGGACATGGCGGGCCGAGTTCAGCGCTGATACGGCGCAGGACCTGGTCTGGGTGCGGACACTGGCCGCAGAAGAAGACCTGCTCGATATCGCAGAGCAGGCGCAGCGCAGTCTGGACCTTGGGCAAGGCCCGTTGCTACGGGCGCTGCTGGTCGGGCTGCCAGATGGCAGCCAGCGATTGCTGCTGGTGATTCACCACTTGGTGGTGGACGGTGTGTCGTGGCGGTTGCTGCTGGAGGACTTGCAGCAGGCCTACCAGTCGCTGAGCGAGGGGCAGTCGGTGAACCTGCCGTCCAAGACCTGCGCGTTCAAAACGTGGGCCGAGCACTTGCAGCGCTACGCTGCAGGCGAACCCTTGCAGGCCGAACTGACCTACTGGCAGAACCAGTTGCAAGGGGCCAGCGATGAATTGCCTTGCGATCACCCACAAGGTGGCAACCAGTTGCAGCACGCCACCTCGGTCAGCACCCGCCTGGACCGCGAAACCACGCGACAACTGCTGCAGGATGCCCCGGCGGCCTACCGCACGCAAATCAACGACCTGCTGCTAACCGCCCTGGCACGCGTAGTCAGCCGCTGGACCCAGCGTAGTGACGTATTGGTGCGCCTGGAAGGTCATGGCCGTGAAGACCTGTTCGATGACGTAGACCTGAGCCGTACGGTGGGCTGGTTCACCAGCATGTACCCCGTCAAGCTCAGCCCGCAGGCCGATCTGGCTGGCTCGATCAAAACCATCAAAGAACAGCTGCGAGCCGTGCCGAGCAAGGGGCTGGGCTATGGCCTGCTGCGCTACCTGAGTGGTACTGAGGCTGCTGAGACGCTGGCTGCGCTGCCGCAGGGCGAGATCGTGTTCAACTACCTGGGCCAGTTCGACGCCAGTTTCGATGAGCAAACAGGGCTGTTTGTACCGGCCAAGGAGTACGGCGGGGCAAGCCACGACGCGCGCGCCCCGTTGGGTAGCTTGCTGGCCGTGAACGGGCAGGTGTACGGCGGTGAACTGGAGCTGGCCTGGTCGTTCAGTTCGCAGCTGTTCGAACGCTCGACCGTCGGTGGGCTGGCAGATGCCTATGCCGAGGAGCTGAGAGCACTGGTGGCTCACTGTTGCCAGGAGCACCATCGAGGCGTCACACCGTCCGACTTCCCATTGGCCGGCCTGACCCAGGCGCAACTGGACAGCCTGCCAGTCCCTGCCTTGCAGGTCGGCGACATCTACCCGTTGTCGCCCATGCAGCAAGGCATGCTGTTCTACAGCGCGCAGGGAGCGGAAGGGGGGATCTACATCAACCAGACGTCGGTGGCTGTGGAAGGCCTGGTGATCGAACGGTTCGTCGAGGCGTGGAATTTCGTGATCGCGCGTCACGATATTTTGCGTACCGGCTTCTGGTCGGCGGCACACTTGGCGCAGCCACTGCAGATTGTTCATCGTCATCTGGACTTGCCCATCCGCGTGCTGGACTGGCGCGACCGCACTGTCACGCAAGAGGCCTTGGAGGCCTTGGCCGCCGCAGAGTCGGGTGAAGCGTTCGACATGATGTTGGCGCCCTTGATGCGGGTCATCCTGGTGCGCCTGGACGACCATCGCATGCAGTTGATCTGGACCCGCCACCACATTCTGATGGACGGCTGGAGTAACGCCAGGCTGCTGGGAGAGGTGTTCCAGGCTTACCATGGCAAGGCTTTCGACAGCCCTAAAGGACGGTTCGGCGATTACATCCGTTGGCTCGATGGACAGCCCCAGGCACAGCTGGAGGCGTTCTGGAGCAGCAAGCTTGGCGCGCTCGAAGGCCCGACCCTGTTGGCGGACAACATCGCACCTAAGCCCTCTGGCGAGCTGACAGGGCATGCCGCGCTCTACTTGCATTGGGATGCCCAGCGCACCGAGTACCTGCGTGAACGTGCCCAGCGTCTGCGCGTGACGCCCAATACGCTCGTGCAGGCGACTTGGCTGCTGTTGCTGCAGCGCTATACCGGCCAACAGACGGTCTGCTTCGGCGCGACCGTGGCCGGCCGCCCGGCCTCGCTGCCGGGTGCCGACGAGATGCTGGGCTTGTTCATCAACACCTTGCCGGTGGTGCAGGCGCCGGAGCCTGCGCAAAAGGTCAGTGATTGGTTGCAGCAACTGCAGAGCTACAACCTGGAGCTGCGCGATCACGAACATGCTGCGCTTTCCAACGTGCAGCGCTGGGCGGGTCGTCCGGGGCAGCCGTTGTTCGACAGCATCCTGGTCTTTGAAAACTACCCGGTGGGTGAGCGCTTGCAGGGCGACGGCAGCAGTACGTTGCAGTTTGGCGAGGTCAATGATCGCGACGTCACCAACTACGCGATGGACCTGGCCGTGCATTTGAATGACACCTTCTCGGTGGAGTTCATGTACCTGCGTAGCCGCTTTACCGAGGCGGCTACCGACGCCATCCGCAGCAGTTTCGAGTGCCTGCTGAGCGCGATGCTGGATGATCCGCACGCCACGATCGGCAGTCTGGAAATGCTCAGTGCCGTACAGCTGCAGCGAGCGGCTCAGCGCAATCTGTTGCAGCCAAGCGAGCCGAATACGCCTCGGCTGGCCCAGCTCATCGCCCGGCATGCGCAGTCATGCCCCGATGCGCTGGCGGTCATCTGCGCCGACCAGCAGTTGAGCTATGCGCAACTGGAGGACCGTGCCAACCGTTTGGCTCATCATCTCATCGGCCTTGGTGCCCGTCCGGAAGTCACCGTGGGGGTCGCTCTGGAGCGGTCCGTCGAGGTGATCGTGGCCTTCCTCGCGGTGATGAAGACGGGTGCTGCCTATGTGCCGCTGGACATTGATTATCCTCAAGAGCGTTTGCAGTGGATTGTCGAGGATTCGGCCATGCACCTGCTGTTGACCAGCAGCGGCTTGCGTCAGCGATTCCCAGAGGTGGAGCATTGCGTGGCGCTGGACCGACTGGCGTTGGCTGAGCAGGTTGCGAGCGTGCCTGAAGTCTCGGTGATGGACGACAACCTTGCCTACCTGATCTACACCTCGGGCTCTACCGGCAAACCGAAGGGCGTCGCGGTGAGCCATGGCCAGATCCGTATGCACTGCCAGGCCATTGCGCAGCTTTACGAGATGGACGCGTCCACCCGCGAATTGCTTTTCATGTCGTTCGCCTTCGATGGTGCCCAGGAGCGCTGGCTGTCGACACTCTCGTCGGGCGGTTGCCTGATCGTGCGTGACAATCGCTTGTGGACTGCCGAGGAGACCTTGCAGGTGCTGCATGAGCAGCGCATCGACATTGCCTGCTTCCCGCCGGCGTACCTGCAGCAAATGGCCGAGTTCGCCGAAAGCCAGCAGCAGGCTGCACCGCCTGTGCGCATTTACTGCTTCGGCGGCGATGCAGTGCCTGATGCGTTGTTCGAGTTGGTCAAGCGCACCTTGCAGCCTCAATACCTGACCAATGGGTATGGCCCCACCGAAACCGTGATCACGCCGCTGCTGTGGAAAGTATCGGCGCAGCAGGCCTGCGCGGCGGTGTATGCGCCGATCGGTGAGCGGGTTGGCCAGCGCACACTGCATGTGCTCGACCAGGACCTCAACCCGTTGCCCGATGGGGTGGCTGGGGAGCTGTACATTGGTGGGGAGGGTGTTGCACGCGGTTACCATCAGCGTGCAGCCCTTAGCGCCGAGCGCTTCGTTGCCGACCCATTCGGCCAGGGGGCACGCCTGTACCGAACCGGTGACCGCGTACGCCGTCGCGCAGATGGGGTGATCGATTTCATCGGGCGCTTGGACAACCAGCTGAAAATTCGCGGTTTCCGCATTGAGCCGGGTGAAATCGAAGCGCGCCTGCGCAATCTGCCCGAGGTCAAGGACGCGGTCGTGGTTGCACGGGAAGGGGCAACGGGCAAGCAACTGGTAGGTTACGTCGTGACCGGCACAGGCGTAACGACGCCTGGCCAGTTGCGCGAGGCCTTGCGCGCCGAGCTGCCGGACTACATGGTGCCCGCGCAGCTTGTGCTGCTGACGGCCATGCCCCTCACCCCGAATGGCAAGATCGACCGTAAAGCGCTGCCAGCGCCTGAGCTGGACGGGCAGCGTGCACGTCTGGCGCCGCGTAACGGTATCGAGCGGGTATTGGTGCAGATATGGCAAGACGTGCTGGGGGTGGAGGCGCTGGGCATCGACGACAACTTCTTTGAACTGGGCGGCGACTCACTGCGCGTGCTGAAAATGCTGTCGAAAGTACGCAGCCACGCTGACCTGCCAATCGAGTTGAAGCTGCGGGATGTGATGGCCAAGCCGACAATCGCTGAGTTGTCTGGCTATTCGGCCGATGAGGCAAGCCTTGACCCACTGCTGTTACTTAACACCCGTGTCGATCAGGCAACACCGCTGTTCTGCCTGCATGCCGGCTTCGGTACGGTGTTCGATTACGAGCCACTGGCGCGCCGCCTGGACGGGCATTGCAGTGTCTACGGTATCCAGTGCCGCATGTTGCTTGACCGCGAGTGGCAAGACGATTCGCTGCAATCGATGGCGATCGACTATGCGCAGTACATCCGCCAGAAGCAGCCCGAAGGGCCATACCGGTTGGCGGGGTGGTCACTGGGTGGGGCGTTGGCGGTCCTTGTCACCCAAGAACTGGAGAGCCAGGGGCAGAAGGTTGCACTGCTGGGTTTGGTTGACAGCTTCATTCCGTCAGCCCCGAGCGAACCGTTCTCTGACGACTGGAGCCAGGATTTGCAGGGCTTCTTGAGTGTGATCCTGGGGGTAGCCAAGGACGACTTGGCGGTGCCTGGCGTTTCTGCCGACAGCGACGTCGTTCACTTGCAGGGTGTGATTGAGCAGATCCGTTCGGCCCAGGCGCTGCAATCGGCCTATGCCGAAATCGACAGTGCCGAACTTGCCCACACCTTCGTCGTGGCCATGCGCTTGAAAGCGCTGTCGCAGCAGCTTGCCGGCCTTGCGCAGACGAAGGCTGTGGCGCATTGCTGGTGGGCTGGGAACGCCGCCGGCGAGGTGCTCGGAGACGCGGTCCATTGCCAGGTGGACGCTGGCCATTACGACATCCTCAAGGCCTCTGAGGTGATCGAAGGGCTGGCCGTGCGGTTGATCCAGGAGGGATCAATGGTGGAGTGAGGGTAGCTTCCAGTTGATTCAAGCATCTACTGCTTGTGCCGCCCTGCGGTGTCAGTCGTCCAGGCTGATACCGCAGGGCTTTTTTTTTAGGCGGCATTTGGGTTGGGTCATGCGTTTGCACAGGGCATGGCACATGCGGCTGCCGAGCGGTGTGATGAGGATGTTTGTAGCTTACGCTGGGGCGTTAACGCGGGGGGGGGGGGGAGGTGATGCGAATGCTGTACGAGGGGAGGCCCCTGGCGTTTTTCGCCAGGGGCCAAGGGGGGGATCAGAAGTCGTAACGCAGGTTCATCTGAGCGTTGCGCGGAGCGCCGTAGTGGCCGTAGTTGCCCGCAAAGCCTGCATAGTATTTCTCATCGAAGAGGTTGTTGAGGTTCAGGGTTGTCGAGAGATGATCGGTGATCTGGTAGCGCGCCATCAGGCTGGCGACGTAGTAGTCATCTTGGGTCGCTCGGGTCTTGTACGACGAGAAGTACAGTGAAGTGCCAGAGTTCCAGTTAAGGCCACCCCCGACGGTCAGTTTGTCGAACTCACCGGGCAGGCGGTACGTGGTCCAGAAACGCAGGGAATCCATCGGCAGTTGCGTCAGCATGCGATCGCCGTCGCCGTTCTCGGTCCTGGAGTAGCTGTAGCCGGTCTGCACATTCCAGCCTGGCAGGATTTCACCAGAAAGCTCAAGGTCAACACCTCTGGTTTTCGCCCCGTTGACAGCTTTATAGGCCTCTTCGCCATTGGTGCTATCGGGGATGGTCTGGCCAGTACGCTCTGCCAGGTTGTCCCTTTCGATCCAGTAGACTGCTGCGCTGGCATTCAAGCGGCTGTCGAAGAACTCACCTTTCCAGCCCATCTCATAGTTCTTGCCCAGCACGGGGTCCAGTACCTTGCCTTCGATGTCGCGCGCGGACTGGGGCTTGAAGATGTCGGTGTAGCTGACGTAAACCGACTGTTCAGGCGTGAGGTCGTAGACAAGCCCTGCATACGGGGTAACCACACCGGTTTCGCCAATGTGATAGTCGGTCGGTGGGCGGGCGATGGTGAGTACTTTTGAGTAGTAGTTGTAGCTGTAGTTAGTCCCCCGGGCGCCGAGGATCAGGTGAAGCTGGTCGGTGAAGTTAAGACGTGTTGCGGCGAAGTAGCCGCTCTGCCGAGAGTTGATGTTGAAGTCCAGCAGCGGAATGTAGCTGTCGGGCTTCTCCATGTAATTGTCCCAGCTGCCGAAATTGAAGGAGTTCGACCCTGAGCCCAGCGCGGAAAAGTGGTCGTTGTTGTACTCGTTCCAGTTCCAGCCGAAGATCAGATCATGCGTTTGGCCGAGCAGCTCGAAGGGGCCTTGCAGGGTGACATCCACGCCTTTCTGGACTTGTTCGGCATGCGCCTTGCCAATGTCGGCAGATGCCTCCAGAGTCACTGGGTCCAGCGACGAGGAGCCACTGGCGGTTTCATAGGTGGCATCGGCAAAATCCCGGTCCACATCCATGTAGTTGGCTGCGACCTTGAACTCCCAGTCGTTGGCCAGCTTCTGCTCGAAATTGAGGGTGTAGTTCAGCGTCTCGTAGTCATCGAACGCCCAGCGCGCCCCCGAACTGGTGGAGCGAGAAAAGTGGGTTTGTTGGCCGTTGCTGTACATCAACGGTACACCTGGGGCGCCGTTGGCCTTGTACTTTTGATAGTCGACGCCGAAACGCACCAGGGTGGTATCGGTGACATCGGCTTCGACCACACCGTAGACAATGTCCTTGCGCTGGCTGTACCAGTCCATGAAAGAGTTGTTGTCTTGCTTGGCTGCAACGAAGCGGCCACGCACATTGCCGCTATCAGTCAGCGGCCCGGACACGTCCGCTTCCAGGCGGTTGTAGTCCCATGAGCCTACCCCGGCCTGTACATAAGACTGAAAATGGCGGGTGGGGCGTTTGTGAATGATGTTGACCACCCCACTGGGGTCGCCGGCACCGGTCATCAAACCGGTCGCACCCCTGACCACTTCAATCCGGTCATAAAGCGCCGTGTCGAAAAAAGTGCTGGGCAAGGTGCGGGTCTGGTTTTCCTGGGTGGTGGTGACACCATCGATCTGGTAGGTGTTGATCTGGCTGCCGCGGGAATAGATGTTGAAACGCTCGCCGCCATCCTGGGACATCGTGATGCCAGGGGTCTGGGTGAGCACATCGGTCATGCTGTGAAGCTGTTGGTCATCCATGCGCTGGCGGGTGATGACGCTGATCGACTGCGGGGTTTCGCGAAGCGACAGGTTCATCTTGGTGGCAGTGTTGGTGACCCCCGTGGTGTAGGAGCCGGTGCCCTCTGTGGTTGCTCCAAGCGCGTGGCTATTTACGCTGGTTGGCGACAGTTCCATCTGGCCTTCGCCGTTCGCAGCAGCGGTCACAGTGACTGTATTGCCATCAATCTGATAACGCAGCCCCGTCCCTTGCAGCAAGGTGCGCAGTGACGATTGCAAATCATGCCGCCCCTTGAGCGCAGAAGAGCGCAGCCCGCTGATGTCTTCCGGGCTGTACAGCAGTTGGGTATCCGTCTGCTGGGCCAGCGCCTGCAGCGCCGCGTTCATGGACTGCGCCGGAATATCCAGGGTCCATTCCTGGGCCTGTACCTGGGCAACCAGCGCGGTGGACAGCGCCAGGCCCAGGCCGATGCGTGACAGCGCACGCTGGGGGCGAAGGGAGTGACGAATCAGTAAGGCTTTGGCGAGCGGGTTGAGCGCACTGGGCAATGGCATGGACATCTGTTGCGTTCTCGTTGGCAGAAGGGGTTTTTATCTATGTGCTGTATGTGACGCAGCACCTGTGAAAAACCGGAACGATTCTTATTGACTGTTTTTTCACAGGTGCTGTTAACCGCGTCACACTGTTCAGAGCTCGCGTGCTACGCGAAAGCCGAGGAAGTCGCCACGGGTGGTCTTGAGGCGGTCGTTGCGGTTGGCCGAGCGCGAGAAGATCGGTGGCTCACCCCAGTCGTTGCCGCGCATGTGCGCACGGATGCACTTAGGGTCCTGGATCCAGGCGCTGCCGTCGCTGGGGGCGCCTTCGTAGCTTTCGTGGTAGCAGTCGGCGACCCACTCGTAGACGTTGCCGTGCATGTCGTACATGCCAAAGGCATTGGCCGGGTAGCTGCCCACGGGGGCGGTGAAGGTGTAGCCATCCCGCGGGCCGTAGGTGTTGGCGTGCTTACTGATCTCGTACTTGCCGGGCTCGTCGAACGGGAAGGGGAACGGGCCGGTGGAACCGCCGCGGGCGGCATATTCACGTTCGGCCTCGCTGACCATGCGGTACGGTTTGCCGGTTTTTTTTGCCAGCCACTCGGTGTAGGCCTGAACTTCGTCATAGTCGACGCAGACCGCAGGCTGGCGGGCTGTCTGTTTGTAGGTGGGTTTGCTGGCTTCGCACCAGCGGCCGGGGCGGTCGTCGCCGCTCTTGATGACGGTGCCGGTGGCCTTGATGTAGGCGTCCAGCTCGCCGGCGGTGACCTGGTAGCGGCTCATGGCGAAAGGCTTGGCGAAGGTCACGGTATGCAGCGGGCCTTCGTCGGGCTGGCGGCCGGCTTCGTCGTCGGGTGCGCCCATCACGTAGCTGCCGGCAGGCAGTACTACCATCTCTGGGCAGTCCTTGCAGTCCTGGAAAACGTCACCTGGCTTGGCCGCATGGGCGTAGGCGCTGACGAGCAGCAGGCAGGTGATCTGGGCTGGTCGGTAGAGCCAGGTTTTTGCGTTCATGAGTGGTCCTCGGAGCGGGTGAATGCGTGCGGCGTTACGCATTCAGACGAGCCGGGGCGGTGAATAATTAACCAGCGGCCCCTGATGACTCAGGTGTACGCCAATCACTGTAGGAGCATGTAGTTGCCAGCCGGAAAACGCCGGGCTATAGTCCTGGCCATTGATCTCTTCCTGAAGACCTGTTCATGCCAGCCATCACTTCCACCCCATGCTTTGCCATCGCGCCAGTCGCGGGCACGGTCGTGCGTGGTAGCCAGCAGCCGGCCATGATCAGTCACTACCCCCCACCTGTCAGTGGCGTTGTAGGCGGCGTAGCTCCGCCTCTTTGCGTGGTCGTGCTGGGCTGATCGGCTTTTGGCCGCTTCTCACCGCACGCGCAACCTACTGAACACGGTCGGCTACTTCCCTCGCTGAAGCTCACGCCCTCCGTTCGGCTCATTCGCCCGAAAGGTGGCAATACATGTCTGTCATTTGCAAAGCATCCGTGGCCTCGGCGGCCACCACCAGCCTGTTCGTCCTGCTGTGGAGCAGCGGGGCAATCGTCTCCAAACTGGGCCTGGCGCACGCCAGCCCGTTCGCTTTTCTGTTGTTACGCTCGGCGCTGGCACTCGCTGGCTTGTTGATGATCGGCCCGTTGCTGGGCCTGCGCTGGCCGCGCAGCCGTGGGGCGATTTTGCGCGCGCTGGGCACCGGCTGCGTGTTGCTGGGGGCCTACCAGATCTTCTATCTGCTGGCGCTCAATACCCACGTCACCCCCGGCGTCATGGCCACGGTGATGGGGGTGCAACCGATCCTCACCGTGGTACTGATGGAGCGTCAGCGTTCCTGGAGCCGGCTGTTCGGCCTGGGGCTGGGCCTTGCCGGCCTGGTGATGGTGGTCTATCAAAGCATCAACCTGGGTGGGGTATCCCTGGTCGGCATGCTGTTTGCGCTGCTGGCGCTGGGTAGCATGACCTTTGGCTCCATCCTGCAAAAGCGCATCACCGACAACCCCATGGGCACCTTGCCGCTGCAGTACCTGGCCGGGTTTGCCCTGTGCGCGCTGTTCGCACCCTTGCAGCCGCTGCAGGTGCAGTGGACCGGTGGTTTTGTCGGTGCGCTGTTGTGGATGGGGCTGGTGGTGTCGCTGCTTGCGACCCTGCTGCTGTATCGGCTGATCGCCAAGGGCAATCTGGTCAATGTCACCAGCCTGTTTTACCTGGTGCCAGCGGTGACCGCGGTGATGGACTTCCTGATCTTCGGTAACCGTTTGGCACCGCTGAGCCTGCTGGGGATGGGGCTGATCGTGGTGGGCTTGCTGTTCGTGTTCCGCAAGCCGGCTGCACGGTTGGCTGAGGCGTAAGCCTTAGCGGGGCTTATCTAGCGAAACTCTTCGGGGATGGTGTGCCGCAGCACGCCTTCCTCGAAGTCCAGCAGGTCGGCTTCGCGCTGGGTCAGCAGGTAATAGAGCAAGGTGTCGAGCGCGCGTTGCGAGGGGACTTCGACAGCGAGCATCTTCACCGCCTGTTCGGCTTCGCAATTGCAGCCAAAATCCTGCAGGGCCGCGTGCACTTGGTCGAGGGTTTCCGGTGGTTTGACGATGACCCGGAACACCGAGCGGCCGCCGCTGATGCGCAAGGCGTCGAACCAGGTTTCGCCGGCTTCATCGCGCGTGCCAATGACGTCTCCCGGCGCAATGCCGTAAACATAAAACGGAATGCTGTCGACCTCGTAACCGCCTTCTACTGCCTTGGCCCACAGGCCCTCGACCGAGGCGGGCGGGTAACCGTCCGCACCCTGTTCCAGGCGGAACAACACCTTTTTGTATGCTGCGTTCATCGTGTGCTCCGCTTCATGTGCGTGCCGGGCGCAGCACCAGCCACAGTGCGGCGCCAATCAGCAGCCCGCCGTAGAGGTGCGCCATCGACAGCGGCTCATCCAGCAACCACGCACCCCACAATACGCCAAATACCGGGATCAGGAAGGTCACGGTACTGGCCTTGACCGGGCCGATTTCTTCGAGCAGACGGAAGTACAGGATGTAAGCGAATGCGGTGCACAGCAGGCCCAGCCCCAGCAGCGACAGCCATACCTGCCAACCGCCCCAGCTGGCAGGTGGCTGGGTCAGCGCGCTCCAGGTGAACAGCGGGGTCAGCAACAGCGTGGCGCCGAGCATGCTGCCCAGGGCCGAGAGGCGGCTGTCCAGGCCGCTGACCCAGCGGCGGGCGAGGAAACCGGCGAAACCATAACAGGTAGTGGCCGCCAGGCAGGCGAGGGCGCCTTGCAGCAGGGCCATGTCCAGTGCAACGGGGCCGGCGCCGCTGAGGATGCCGACGCCGAACAGGCCAAGGAAGATGCCGCTGAGCTTGGGTAGGGTCATCGGTTCGCGGAAGAACAGCACGCCGATCAGTACACCCATCAGCGGTGTGGTGGCGTTGAAGATCGCCGAGTAGCCGGCTGGCAGTACTTGTGCCGCCACGGAGTAGAAGGTCGCCGGGATGCCCGAGTTGATCATGCCCAACACCAGGCAGGCGCCGAGTTTGCCCTGGAAGTCCCAGCGTACTCGGGCAACAGCGAGGATGGCGACCAGGCCCAGGCAGGCGATCGACACACGGAAGAACGCGGTCGGCACGGTGCCAAGTTCCGGGGCGATGATGCGCATGAACAGGAAGCTCGCCCCCCAGACAGCGGCAAGGGTCAGCAGGCGGGCTAGGGCAATGGGGGTCACAACGGTCTCCGGGTTCTGGGCAGGGCGCGAGTTTACGCCAGGGGGGAGTGGGTTTCTTGTGCTTTCTTGCGGTGTGAATCTAGGCGGGCGCTGGACCGGCTAAGCTGTAGCTCTCACCCTGCACCGAGATGCCCTGCATGTCCCAGCACTGGCCTGCCAGCGAAATCGCCCAGATGATCCTCGATGGCTTCGATGACTACCGTGAACACTTTCGGCGCATCACCCTTGGCGCCCGTGAGCGCTTCGAGCAGGCGCGCTGGCAGGACATCCAGCGCGCAGCCGCGGCGCGCATCAACCTCTACGAAGAAAAGGTGGCCGAGGCCAACGGCCGGCTCCGGCAAAGCTTTGCCGATGAGGTGCTGCTGGACGTGGAGCAGTGGCCACTGGTCAAGAGCGCCTACATCCGCCTGATCGACCCACGGCTCGACGACGAGCTGTCCGAGACTTGGTACAACTCGCTGTTCTGCAGCCTGTTCAGCCATGACCAGATCAGCGACGGCTGCATGTTCATCCACACCACTCGGCCGTCCATGCGCAGCCACGAGCGCGCCGCGCAAACCCGCACCTACCCGCTTGAAGAGGGGCTTAAGGGCCTGCTGCGGGCGATCTTCGCCGACTACCGATTCGATGTGCCCTATGGCGACCTTGAGGGCGACCTGACGCGCCTGGAAGAACAACTGCGCGAATGCCTGCCGAACTGGGTGTGCAAGGACCCGGCCCTGTCGGTCGAGCTGTTTTCGCCGGTGTTGTACCGCAACAAGGGCGCCTACCTGGTCGGCCGCCTGTACACCCCCGACGAGCAGTGGCCGCTGGTGATCCCCTTGCTGCACCGCGAGGACCATGGCATCGAGGCCGATGCACTGATCACCGACGAGGCCGAGGTGTCGATCATCTTCTCCTTCACCCGTTCCTATTTCATGGTCGATGTGCCGGTGCCGGCGGAATTCGTCAACTTCCTCAAGCGCATTCTGCCGGGCAAGCACATTGCCGAGTTGTACACCTCGATCGGTTTCTACAAGCATGGCAAGTCGGAGTTTTACCGGGCGTTGATCAACCACCTGGCCAGCAGCGACGACCGCTTCATCATGGCGCCGGGGGTGCGCGGGATGGTCATGAGCGTGTTCACGCTGCCGGGTTTCAATACCGTGTTCAAGATCATCAAGGACCGGTTCTCACCCTCGAAGACCGTCGACCGCGCCACGGTGATCGACAAATACCGCCTGGTAAAAAGCGTGGACCGGGTAGGGCGCATGGCCGATACCCAGGAGTTCGCCGATTTTCGTTTTCCGCGCAGCAAGTTCGAGCCGGAGTGCCTGGCCGAGTTGCTGGAGGTGGCGCCGTCCACGGTCGCCCTGGAAGGCGACACGGTGCTGATCCGCCACTGCTGGACCGAGCGGCGCATGACACCTCTCAACTTGTATCTGGAGCATGCCAGTGAAGGCCAGGTGCTCGAAGCGCTGGAGGATTACGGCCTGGCCATCAAGCAACTGGCGGCGGCGAACATTTTCCCCGGCGACATGTTGCTGAAAAACTTCGGTGTCACCCGTCATGGCCGGGTGGTGTTCTATGACTACGACGAAATCTGCTACCTGACCGAGGTGAACTTCCGCCACATACCACCGCCGCGCTACCCGGAAGACGAAATGTCGGGCGAGCCGTGGTACTCGATCGGGCCGCACGACGTGTTCCCTGAAGAGTTTCCGCCGTTTCTGTTTGCCGATATGGGCCAGCGGCGTTTGTTCAGCCGCTTGCATGGGGAGTTGTATGACGCGGATTACTGGAAAGGTGTGCAGGCAACGATCCGCGACGGGAAGGTGATTGATGTGTTCCCGTATCGGCGCAAGGGGCGGTGACCCCGCGCAGTACCCCCCGGCATTCAGCCCTTCAGGCACTTCAACTCACTGAAATCGGTGCGCACCTTGCTCAACCGCGCCTGCAGCAGTTGGCGCTGCTCCGGCGTGCTCAACTGCATCAGGTCCACCAGCAACCTGCGCGCCTGTTGCTCGCTGTTCTGATACGCGATGCGGTACTCCGGCGTCCACAGGCTCTCCTTGCGCTGCAGCAACTGCGCCAGGCGCGGTTCGAAGCTGGCATCGCTGCGCTGGTTCATCGCTAACACCAGCTGTTGCTGCCAGTGGGCACGGTTGCTGATCCACTGGCGGTTCTGGTCACCCAGCGCCTGTGACCAGGTCATCACGCGCAGCCGTTGCGCCGCATTGAGCTCACCCAGCCAGGGCGTGAGGCGTTTTTCCATGCGCTCGGCGCGGCGGGCAATCTGCTTGGGCAACGGTGTATCGACATACTGCTTCTGCCGTTCGCTGATATCGTCGCGAAACGCCTCGCGCATTTCTGCCACTTGGGCGTCGCTCATGCCGCGTAGCAATTCGGTGGCGGAAGGGGTGATTTCTTCGGCGACCCGACCAATCGCCTCGCGCGCTTCGCGGGTGCGTTGCCGCAACGCCTGGTCGGTGACCTGGTCCTCGGCGACCATGGTCCGCACCCGGTCCAGCCAGTCGAGGTAGCTGGGCAGCTGGGTTTTGCAATGCCAGGCCAGGTGCTGCTTGAGGCGCTCGTCGAGCAGTACTTTCTGGTCGCGGTTCATGTCCAGGTAGTCGCCCAGCGACCACGGCACCAGGCGGTCGAGGTTGCGGTAGGCCAGGTCGATGCGGCTGCACGCCACCAAGGCCAGGGCGAACGCGACGCAGAGGAGCAGGGGCTTGAACAGGCGTGAGGGCATGTGCTGATCCTTGCTGTGGCTGGCCAGTCGGTAGACGTAAGGTTAGCCGGACGGTTCCGCTGCATGGCTTCACAAGTCAGTGTTTCCTTCCATCGGCAATGCCACTATTATTGCGACTAATTCTTATCTGCATCTTTACAAGGATGATTGGGTGTATAAGGTCCCGCCTGCACGGCACGATGACATGCATTGCCTGTATCGCGACCACAGCGGCTGGTTGCAAGGCTGGTTGCGCCGGCGCCTGGGTGACCGGGAACGGGCGGCGGACCTGACCCATGACACCTTCGTGCGCCTGATCGCGAGCACCGTTGCCCACCCGCTTCGTGAACCACGTCATTTTCTGGCAACAGTCGCCAAGCGGGTGATGGTCGACCACTTGCGTCGCCGCTCGTTGGAGCAGGCGTATCTGCAAGCCTTGGCGCTTGAACCGGAGCTGCTGGCGGCATCCCCGGAAGAACGGGTGGTTCTGCTGGAAACCTTGTTGCAGCTCGATGCCATGCTGGACGGGCTCAACCACAAGGTTCGCCAGGCCCTGTTCCTTTCTCATCTCGAAGGCTTGAGCTATGCCGAAATCGCCGTGCGTTTGGGCGTTTCTGTCAGTTCGGTGACCAAATACATAGCCAAGGCCACCGAGCAGTGCCTGCTGTTCGCGCTGGATGCCGAGTTGTGAACGCGACCCGCCAGCGCCAGGCGCTGCGTGACGCGGCGCAGTGGCACGCACGCTTGAGTGCCGGGGTGGATTACCCTGCGACGTACCGGCATTGGCAGCAATGGCACCAGGACGATGCTATCCATCAGTGGGCCTGGCAACGCCTCGAAGCGTTTCATACCGAACTGCGCAAAATGCCTGCAGCGGTCGCCCAGCGCACCTTGGCGGTGGGGCCGGTGTTGCCAGGGCGGCGTGCGGTGCTCAAGGGCCTGGTAGTGGGGCTGGGTGTGTCCGGGCTGGCCTGGACGGGCTACCGGCAATCGCCCCTGTGGCTGGCCGACGTACGTACCGCCACCGGTGAGCGGCGTGAAGTGCTGCTGGACGATGGCACCCAGCTCACGCTCAACACTGACAGTGCCGTGGACATCCGTTATGACCACCAGCAACGCCTGATCATCCTGCGTGCCGGCCAGATCATGGTGACGACGGCCAAGGACCCCCGTCCGCTCCGCGTGCGCAGCCAGCAGGGCGAAATGCGCGCGCTGGGCACCCGCTTTGCCGTGCAGCAACGGGATGGGCAGACCGAGCTGGAGGTGTTCGAACATGCGGTGGCCGTGCGCAATCGGGCAGGCGCCGAGCCGCTACGGGTGGAGGCGGGCATGTGCCTGCGCTTCGGTTCAGGCCCGCTGCCGCCTGCACAGCCGCTCGACCCCAACCGAGCCGAATGGGTCAATGGCCGCCTGGTGATCGACAACTGGCCGCTGGGCCGGGTATTGGACGAATTGCAACGCTATCGCCCTGGCTTCATCGACTGTGCGAAGGACGTGGCTCAGTTACGTGTTTCGGGGGCTTTCCCCTTGGACGATACCTCGCGAGCGCTTGAAGCGATTGCCCAGGCGTTACCTGTGCGCATTGAGACGCGCACGCGTTTCTGGGTACGGGTGCGGTCTCTGGGCTGATTTTTTGATAAATATTTCTCGTTTGCATTGTCGGTTTTCTCGTCTCGCTCGACCCCTCCTGCAAACCGCCACGACAGGCATTTGAAGGAGCTCTCTATGCTGCGCCGCGATACCCACCACGCCTATCCCAGAAAACCTCTAGTTATTGCCATGTTTAGCGCGGCGCTGCTGATACAAGCTTGGGTGGTTCAGCCGCTGGGCCCCGCTGGGCAAGCCCGTGCCGCAGAGGCTACACGCAGCTACTCGATTGCAGGCGGGCCACTGGGCGCGGTGCTAAGTCGATTCGCCAGCGATGCCGGGGTGGTGCTGTCGTTCGAGGCCGAACTGACACAGGGCAAACAGAGTCCAGGTTTGCAGGGTGCGTTCAGCGTCGAGCAAGGATTTGCCCGGTTGCTGGCGGGGAGTGACTTGCAGGTAATGACCGCCAGCAATGGCAATTACCTGCTGTTGCCACGCGCTTCAGACGGAGCACTGGAACTGGGTGCGACCAGCATCAATGCGATGGGATTGGGCGCTACCACGGAGGGGACGGGGTCCTACACGACGGGGGCGACCAGTACGGCGACGAAGATGAATCTTTCGATTCGAGAGACGCCCCAGACGATTAGCGTTATTACTCGCCAACGCATAGAGGACCAGCAGCTCAACAGTATCACCAGCGTATTGAACCAGACACCGGGTGTGACCATGACCCAGGATGGCGGGCGGCGTTACAACATCTATTCGCGTGGTTCGGCAATCGATACCTATCAGGTAGACGGTGTCACGACCACTCAGGTTAACGAAACCCGCACCATGCCCAGCACATTGCTGGACACCGTCATATACGACCATATCGAGGTTGTACGAGGCGCCACGGGACTGATGACGGGGGCAGGTAGCCCCAGCGGTGTAGTCAACCTGATCCGTAAACGTCCCACCCGTGAGTTTCAGGCGCATGTGCAGCAAAGC
This sequence comes from Pseudomonas sp. E1MeOHC2, assembly GCF_058745025.1. Taxonomy (NCBI): domain Bacteria; kingdom Pseudomonadati; phylum Pseudomonadota; class Gammaproteobacteria; order Pseudomonadales; family Pseudomonadaceae; genus Pseudomonas; species Pseudomonas sp. E1MeOHC2. Next base: position 900,468 of record NZ_CP196675.1, on the reverse strand, counting down.
GTTGGCTCTTGGGATACCTACCGTAGCGAAGTGGATGTTGCGGGTCCGTTGACAGAGGGTGGAACACTGCGCGGACGTTTCGTGGCGGCCCATGAGGAAAGCGACAGCTTCAGGGATTGGTACAAAGAGGACAAAGATACGCTGTACGGTGTGCTTGAAACCGACCTCAGCGATGTAACCCTGTTGCGTTTCGGTGTGGATTATCACGTGCTGAAAAATCAGGGCTCACCCGAAGTGCCGCTGTTGTTTACCAATGGCAGGCCTACCCACTTTTCCCGTTCGACCAGTAGCGGCGCGCGCTGGATGTTCGACAACTACGAGATCAAGAATTACTTCGTCAACCTGGAGCGTGCGCTCGCTAACGATTGGGCATTCAAAGTGGCGGCCAACTACCAGGACACGGAGCGCGACAACTACTCCGGCTCCGGGTTGTCATCAACCAACAGTGCTTATCTGAACCAAGAGACGGGCGAAATGAGGCTCAGTACCTATCGAGCGATCACGCGGCAAAACCAGACAGGTGTGGATGTGACGCTGGATGGCCCGTTCCAGCTGGGGGGGCGAACGCATCAGCTCATCGTTGGCTATAACTTTCAAAACTACAACAACCACATGGATGGCTACGAGACCCACTACCCCACCGTTAATTTCTTCACGTGGGGCAATGTCATAGAGCGGCCTGTAAGACGTGGGGCGCCGGAGGACATTTTCAGCATCGAAACGCGTCAGCGTGGCAGCTATGCCGCCGTGCGCCTGAATGTCATGGATAACCTGAACATCATCCTCGGCGCGCGCGCTTCCGACTACGACTATGACTATTTCTACGGTGCGGTCAACGGTGACTGGGGGCGTACTTCCTCCATGAAGAAGCATGGCGAGGTCACACCCTATGCCGGTATCACCTATGACATCACGCCAGAACAAACCCTTTACGCTAGCTACACCGACATCTTCAAACCCCAAACGGCTGTTGATCGCAATGGCAAGTTGTTGGACCCCGAGATTGGCAGCAACTACGAAATGGGCTGGAAAGGCGAATTTTTTGGCGGACGGCTCACTGCCAATGCCGCCATTTACTTGATCCAGAAAGAAAACCTGGCAGTGCGAGACGGCACAGTAGCGGGTAGTGCCTCTCAAGCCGCATACAAAGCTGAAACCGGAGAGACCCAAGGTATCGACCTGGAAATCAGCGGTGAAATACTGCCGAATTGGAATGCCCAAGCCAGTTACAGCTACTCGCGCACCGAAAACCCGGAGGGTGATCGATTGCTGACGCAGTTGCCGATGGACTCCTTGCGTCTGTGGAATACCTACCGACTTACAGGTGACTGGGACAGGTTGACGGTAGGGGGCGGTGTGACGTGGAACTCCGGGATCTCCCTTTATTATCCGCAACCCTATAACAGCAAGATTAGCCAGGGCGATTACACGGTGGTCAGCCTGATGGCGCGCTATCAAATCACTCCAACACTCGCGACCACCGTGAATGTGAACAACCTGTTTGACGAGAAATACTACTCAGGCATCGGAGGCAGTGTGGGCCATTACGGTGATCCGCGGAACGCATCGGTCAATCTGCGCTACGATTTCTGACCTCTGACCTCGGCGCCTGATAGAGGTATAAAGGGGGCAACCGTCCGGAAGCTTTGACACCATGGGTTGTCTATCCGGAGAATAGCCCCCTTGTCTTGAGGATCATCAGAAATGGCTCTGCTTGGGCGTTACAACAGTTTGCAAATCGTTAAACACGTGGAATTCGGCCTCTACCTGGACGGCGGCGCCGATGGCGAGATCCTGCTGCCCGGGCGCTACATCCCGAAGAACGCCGAGACCGAGGTGGACGATTGGTTGAACGTGTTCATCTACCTGGACAGCGAAGACCAGCTGATTGCCACCACCGAAAAGCCCAAGGTGCAGGTCGGTGAGTTCGCCAGCCTCAAGGTCAAGGACATCAATGGCGCCGGCATTTTCCTGGACTGGGGCCTGCCCAAAGACTTGCTGATGCCTTATTCGGAAGAGTTGCAGCCGTTGAAGATCGGCGACTACTGCGTGGTGCATGCCTACCTCGACAAGCGTACCCGCCGCATCACCGCGACGGCGCGCCTGGATCGTTACCTGGACCGCACCCCGGCCGATTACCAGGTCGGCCAACCGGTCGAACTGCTGGTGGCTGGCGAGACGCCGATGGGCTTCAAGGCGATCATCAACAACCGCCACTGGGGCCTGATCCACAAGAACGAGGTGTTCAAGTTCTTGCGTTCAGGGATGCACGAGAAGGGCTTCATCAAGGAAATTCGCCACGACGGCAAAATCGCCCTGAGCCTGCAACCGGTTGGCGCGGCCCTGGCGGACAGCCTGCAGGAGCAGATCATGGCGCGCCTGGACGCCGAAGGCGGTTTGCTGCCGGTGTGCGACAAGAGCGACCCGGCAGTGATCAGCAAGCTGTTCAACGTCAGCAAGGGCAACTTCAAGAAGGCCATTGGCGCGTTGTTCAAGCAAGGCCGCATCGTCATCCATGACGATCGCATCGAGCGGGTCTGATCAGGCCTGCACGAAAGTGCGGAAGTCCAGCTGCTCGCCGCCTGGGCGGGTGTCGCGCAGCAGCGAGTCGCGGTCTGCGCTCAGGGCCAGGCTGATGGTCGAGCGGCGCTTGCCGGGTTTGCGCACTTCCATTTGCTCCAGGTGAGCTTTGAGGAAGTTGGTTGGCACTTTCAGGTGCTGCAGCTCATCGGTCTCTGGGGTATGCAGCAGCAGGTTGACCCAGTCGGGCTGGCCTTTGCCCAACAGCGCGACCGGCACCTCGAACCACCACAGGTTGCGTTTGGGGTCGAGGATGGCGAACAGGGTGTTGCTGCTGGTCAGTACAGGCCGGGCCAGTGCTTCGTTGCGCCGGGCGATGGCGGCGGGTTTGTCGAGTTTCATGCAGGTTCCTGCGGGTTGACGCTTGATAAGGCCTGCATTGTGAGGGGTGGCGGTTAGCGGGGCAAGGTTTGCCATGCGCTTTGCCTGGGCCGGCCTCTTCGCGGGCTTGCCCCGCGAAGAGGCCATTTGCCTCAGCGTCTAACCGGCAGGCTCAACTCGGAAGTCGCCCCATCGGCTGTGGTCACCGTCGCAGTAAAGCTGTTTAACCCACCGATATTCTCCAGCAGGTGGGCAAACCGCGCCTGCCCCTTGGCATCGCTGGCCACCAGCACGTCCCCGAGATACTGCTCCGCCTCGCTGCCCGCAGCCTGCGCATTGCCGAACAGTTCAATGCGCAACAGGCTCGACGCCGGCCCCTGCACTTCACCGCGAATCACATTCCCCTCAAGTGCAATCAGCCGAGGCGCCTGCTGGTTGTGGTTGGGCAGCGGTTGGCAAGGCTTGGGCTCGCCCTTGGCATCGCAGATGATCGCCTGGTCCTTCTTCGCCAGCTCCGCCCCCACCCCGCGCGACCCTACATACAAAGCATGCGCCTGCGCCGGCACGCCAAAGACGATGGCACCGGTGCGTTGATCCGGCACGCAGGAGCCGCCGGCCTCGCAGCGGCGGATGTCCTGGCTGTTACTCCAAATGCGGTTGGCGCTCAGGCGCGTGGCGGTGATGGTCGGTTCTGGGCGCAAGGCCACGCCAATGCGGTTGCCGTGGATCAGGTTGCCGTCGAGCATGTTGCCCTCACCGGTGACGCTGACGCCGATCGAGTTGCCGCTGAAGGTGTTGGCGCCCAGGTAGTTGCGGTTGCCCCAGTTGATCTGCAGCCCGTCCGAGTAGTTTTCGAAGCGGTTGCGCACCACCGTGTTGTCGTTGCCCAGCAGAATCTCGATGCCTTGGGACGGTTCGGGGTTGGCCGCGGTGGAGCGGAACAGGTTGTCGGCTACCAGGTTGAAGGCCGCGCCACGAGTCAGCTCCAGGCCGTCGCCGTTGTCGATCAGCTGGTTGCGCAGCACTTTGTTGTTGATCGTGGTGGTTGCCGTCGGGTTGCCGGCGCCATCGTCGCCGGTGAGCATGATGCCGGCGCCACCCTTGTTGGCGATGACGCGGTTGTCTTCGATGACGTTGCCGCTGGCGCGGTTGACCAGGATGCCGATGCAGAAGTTGCGCACTTCCAGGCCGCTCAGGTGTACGCCTTGGGTGTCGCGCAGCACCAGGCCCGGGTGGGTGGTGGTGCGCACGTTAGTGCCGAACTGGCCGGGCAGGGCGCCGGGGCAGGTATGTACACCCTGGTCCTTGATGTAACCCGAGCCGTCGATGGCGATGTACTGGCCGTCGCGGGCCCATGGCAGGCCGGCGATGCGCACAGGGCCTTTGATTTCAGGCAGCGCATGCGTTGGGCGAATGACATAGGGCGCCTGGCCGACCGCAGCGATCTCGATGCGGTAGTGGCCGGGGTTCTGGTTGCTGGTCTCGATCGCCCAGCGCAGGGTGCCGGGCTGGCCATCGTCGGCATAGCGGTCGACGCGCAGGGCTTCGGTTACGGCCGGCGAGGCGGCGAGGGCAGGCAGGGGGAGCAGTGGCAGCAAGGCCACGAGCACAGGCATCAAACGCATGGGGGCAGGGTTTCCGATAAGTCGTTGTTTTTATTGCAGGCGGTCGTATGCGGGGGATTCTAGAGCAGGCAGCCCGTGCTGCGCAGGCAGTTGCCAGGGATTTGGTGCGGTATTCGCCCGCAGATTGGCCGCTCGGCTTGATCGAGGCAAATTGATTGAAACTCCTGCGAAAGGCCTTGGGTCCACAGACTGTCGACACGGTTCACGTGTCTCCATTTGCAGGAGTTTTGCCATGAGCGGTACTAAAGACAAAGCCAAAGGCTTGGCCAACGAAGCAATCGGTAACGTGAAACAAGGCGTCGGCAAAGTGACCGACAATGAAAAGCTCAAGGCCGAAGGTAAGGCCCAAGAACTCAAGGGCGAAGCTCAGCAGATCAAGGGCAATGTGAAGGACGCTGTGAAGAAGCCTTGATGTTGTCAGGTGTTGCCCGGTAGGAGCAGCACATAGCTGTTCCTGCCGGGATTGCGTTTAACGTAGGCATTTTCTTTTAAACCCTCGGGAGCAGCACAGCAACGGCGTGGTCTATTAGACTTGTCTGTTGTATCGATCGAGCGGCGAAAGGAGACGCTATGATTTTTCCCGCCCTGCAGGGCCTGCCCTTGCACCGCGTGCTGGTGCGCACCGTCCAGGAATTCCTCGACGACGAGATGTCCACCTATGCGTCAGCGCTGGCCTACCAGATGCTGTTTTCGCTGTTCCCCTTCCTGTTGTTCCTGATTGCCCTGATCGGTTTTCTGCATCTGCCGGATTTCTTTTCCTGGTTGCGCCTGCAGTCGGAACTGGTGCTGCCGCCCCAGGCTCTGGAACAGGTGAACCCGGTGATCGACCAGTTGCAACAGTCCAAGGGTGGGCTGTTGTCGGTGGGTATCGTGATTGCCCTATGGACCGCCTCGGCCGGCGTGCGGCTGATGATGAGTGCCATGAACGCGGCCTATGACGTGCCCGAAGGCCGCCCGGTCTGGAAGCGCATACCGCTGTCCATCTTCTACACCGTGGGCATCGCCGTCATGCTGCTGGCTGCTGCGGCGCTGATGGTGCTGGGGCCGCAGGTGATGGAATGGATTGCCGCCCAGGTCGGCATGCAGGAAGTGATCGTCACGGTGTGGACCATCCTGCGCTGGCCGGCGATCATCATCCTGATGATGGTGGCGGTGGCATTGATCTACTACGTGATGCCCGATGTGAAACAGAAGTTTCGCTTCATCACCCCAGGCTCTGTATTGGCCGTGGTGGTGTGGATTGTCGCTTCCCTGGGTTTTGCCTACTACGTGAAAACCTTTGCCGATTACAACGCCATGTATGGCAGCATCGGTGCGATCATCGTGCTGTTGCTGTATTTCTACATTTCCGCTGCGGTGCTGTTGCTCGGCGCCGAAATGAACGCGGTGATCGAGCACATGTCGGCCGAGGGCAAGAACCCTGGCGAAAAGGATTTCGAGGGCGATAAACCCAAGGAAACCATCACTGTGCTCGGCCATGAACACCCGGTCGAGCCGCACACCACCGAGCCAAATCCCAGATGATCCGTGACATTCTCAAGATGGGCGATGAACGCCTGCTGCGCATCGCCCCGCCCGTGCCCCAGCAGATGATCGGCAGCGCCGAGCTGCAGCAGTTGATCGACGACATGTTCGAGACCATGCGCCATGTTGGGGGTGTGGGCCTGGCTGCACCGCAGATCGGTATCGACCTGCAACTGGTCATCTTCGGCTTCGAGCGCAGCGAGCGTTACCCGGATGCCGAACCGGTGCCGCAGACCATCCTGCTCAACCCGTTGATCACGCCGATGTCCACCGAGGTCGAGGACGGCTGGGAGGGCTGCCTGTCGGTGCCCGGCTTGCGCGGCGTGGTGCCGCGTTACAAGCACATCCGCTATGAGGGCCTCGACCTTCAAGGCAACCCGATCAATCGCTTTGCTGATGGCTTCCATGCACGGGTGGTGCAGCACGAGTGCGACCACCTGATCGGCCGGCTGTACCCCTCGCGCATCCAGGACTTCGCCAAGTTCGGTTACACCGAGGTGCTGTTCCCCGGGCTGGATGCCAGCGACGACTGACCGCGCGCCAGAGCCACCAGCCGCTTGCTGCGTTGGTAGCGCTGCAAGCGGGCAGCCAGGGGTTGGGGTAGCGTGACGGCCGTATCGAAGCCAAGGCGCTGGTAGAAGGGCACAAGGTCGGGGTGGCAGAACAGCCAGGTCGGCCCAGTGACCTGCGCCAGTGCGGCGTCGACCAGCCGCCCAGCCACACCCTGGCCGCGCCGTTGCGGGTCGACGAACAGCCCGGTCAGCCAGTAGCCATCGCCCACCGCGGCCACGCTCAACCCCGCAATGATGCCGCTGGCACGCGCAACCCACAGTTCACCGTCACAGGCTGAGCGCATGCGTGAACCGTGCTGGCGGTAGAAGTGATCGAGCAGGCGACGCTCAGGGGCAAGCAGCCTTGAGCAATACAGATATTCAGAAATTACGCATATCCCTTGTTTAAACGGCCAAGACGGGCAGGTACATGCCAAAAGCTCTACCCCAACATGTCCAAGCCATTATGTCGCAGATTGTTGCAAATCCGGCAAGGGTGAATATCCGACTTCGGGGTTCAACTATTGCCAACCGGGAGTAGACTTTTATTCATCCCACCAGCAGTACGACGAAGCGGGATCGGTACTTCGTGTCATCTTTGCAGTCGATGACAACTTCTCCGCGCCAGTGACGGCATTAGAAGTCAATCGATCAGCTTGATTGCGTTATAGGCAAACCCACATGAAACCATTACTGATTCTTGCATTGGTCGGTATGTCCTCGTTCGCCCTCGCCGATGAGGCCAAACCTGTCTCCAACGAGCCTGTGGCCCAGCAGTACGACTACTCCATGAACCTGGATATCAAACGGGTCATCAACCTGTCGACCATCCCCAATGTTTGCGAAGTGGTGCCAGCGACCATGACCTATGAAGACCACCAGGGCCAGGTGCACACCATTCAGTACCGCGCCATGGGCGAGGGTTGCCAGCAGGGTTGATGAGTCAACGCCAGCCCCCTCTTCGCGCCAAGCCGTCGTGAAGAGGGGGCTGCCGGCCACTCTCGGGCTCATCGGCTGGACAGTACCTGCCGCACCACCTCCAACCCTCGTTTCAGTTCAGCTCGGCTTGCCGCCGCTGACAGGCTAATACGTACGGCCTGCACCTCGGTCGCGCCAATGGCGAAGACACTGGCAGGGACGACTTCCACCCCCAGTTCGCGACACTGCTTTACCACCCCCTCGGCCCCCTGCGATGTGGCCAACCACGCGTGGGGTGAAGGCTGGCCTGTGTGGTGCAGCCCATCACCCAGCAACTTTCGCGCGAGGCGCCAACGCTCGGCAATTTCCGTACGCTGCCAGGCCAGCCGCAGCGCTGCGGTGCCGTCCTCGATCCACTGGCAGGCGATATGCAGGTTCAGCGGTGACACCGGCCAGTGGCTGGCCTGGGCGTGCGGGTCGACCTGTGCAAGCACCTGTGGGCTGGCCACGATCCACCCCAATCGCAAACCTGCCGCCACCGTCTTCGACAGGCTACTGATCAGAACCCCTCGCTCGCCCAGTAGCGGGTAGAGCGGCGGCCGGTCGCTGAGCGCGCCATACACGTCGTCCTCGATCACCAGCAGCCCCAGGCGTTTGACTACCGCAGCGAGCGCTTCGCGGCGCGCGTCATCCATGCAGGCGCCGGTAGGGTTGTGCAGGGTAGGCGTGGTCACCAGCACGCGGGCACCACTGGCGCGGGCGACGCGGTCAAGGTCGTCGGGCCGTAGGCCTTGGCTGTCCAGGGCCACGCCATGCACGGGTAGGCGCAGCTGCCGGCAGGCCGCCTTGATGCCTGGGGCGGTCAGCGCTTCGAGCATGACCGGCTCACCGGCCTGGCAGAACGACTGCAGCACCAAGGTCAGTGCCTGCTGAGCGCCGCCACTGAGCAACAGCTGCTCTGCAGACAGGGCCAAACCGCGATTGGCCAACCACTGTGCGCCGTGAATGCGGCCCAGCAGCAGCTGCTCGGGCCCCAGGTAGTGATCCAGCAGGCCGCTATCGCGGCGTTCCAGCAAGCTGCGCAGGCTGTCGTGCAAATCCTGATTGTGCGGGTCGGCCACCGGTACGTTGGTCGACAGGTCGATCAGCGGCTGTTGCCCATCGTGGTGCTTGAGGCGAAACAGGGTCGCTTCCTTGCTGCCTGCCAGCACATAAGTGCCGCGGCCGACTTCGCCTGCCACCAGATGGCGAGCGGCCGCTTCACGGTAGGCCTGCTGGGTGGTGCTGGGGTTCAGGCCGAGCTTCCAGGCCAGGCGCCGCTGGGGCGGCAGGCGGTCACCGACCTTGAGTTCGCCGCGTTCGATGGCGTTGGCGATGGCATCGACCAAGGCCAGGTAGCGGGGTTGCTCATCATCCACAAGCGCTGGGATCCACACGAAATTGCTACCCATGCAATATAAGGTTGTACCCATACAATGCCCGGGGTTTAGGATCGGATCAACCACCTACCGAAAAGGGATGATCGCCATGTTCGACCTGAAAGCCCTGCGCGAAGCCGCCGATTTCGTTCACCAGCATGTGCCTGCAACACCTCAGCACGCCTGGCCTTTGCTGGCTGAGCGGCTGGGCTGCCAGGTGTGGGTGAAACATGAAAACCATGCGCCCACCGGGGCATTCAAGGTGCGGGGTGGGCTGGTCTACGTGCGCTCGCTGCTGGCGGCTGGCGAGCCGCCCCGTGGCCTGGTCACCGCGACGCGCGGCAATCACGGCCAAAGCATGGCACTGGCCACACGCCAGGCGGGCATACCCTTGGTGATCGTCGTGCCTGAAGGCAATTCCACCGAGAAGAACGCCGCCATGCGCGCACTGGGTGCCGAACTGGTGGAGCACGGTGTCGACTTTGACGTGGCCCGCGAGGAGGCCGCCCGGCTGGCTGACGAATTGGGCTATGCGATGGTGCCGTCGTTTCACCCGGAACTGGTGCGCGGGGTAGCCACGTATGCCTTGGAGCTGTTCGAGGCGGTGGCTGACCTGGACTGTGTCTACGTGCCTATCGGCATGGGGTCGGGCATTTGCGGGCTGATCCAGGCCCGCAACCTGCTGGGGCTGAAGACCGAGATCGTGGGGGTTGTGTCCAGCGCCGCCGATGCCTATGCGCAAAGCTTCGAGCGAGGCCGTATCGTCACCACCGCCACTGCCGACACCTTCGCCGATGGCATGGCCTGCCGGGTACCGCACCCGGAGGCGTTCGCCCTGGTATGCGAGCATGCCGCGCGCATCGTGCGCGTCACCGACGACGAAGTTGCCGAGGCCATGCGGGTGTACCACGAGGCCACGCACAACACCGCCGAAGGTGCTGGGGCGGCAGCGCTGGCGGCGTTGATGCAGGAGCGCGAGCGGCAAGTGGGCAGGCGGGTGGCTGTAGTGCTGAGTGGGGCGAACGTGGATCGGGCGCGTTATGCGCAAGTGCTGGCGGGCGATGAAAAATCCTGAATGAATATCGAGGAACAAGTGCTATCTTAATTTGATAGCACTTGGCAGGAGTCAGCCTATGAGTTGCATGCGCTACAAGGGCTATGCCGCCCGAATCGAATACGATGAGCGTGACGACATTTTCGTGGGTCGCGTGCTTGGCATGCGCGACATCATCAGCTTTCACGCAAGCTCCGTTCCTGAGCTGCATGAAGCCTTCCGCGAAGCGCTCGAGGACTATCTGGCCGACTGTGCGGAGCAGGGCATCACCCCCGAAAAGCCGGCGTCGGGCAAGGTCATGTTGCGTATCCGGCCAGAAGTCCACGCGGCTGCCAGCATTGCGGCCCGTGCTGCCGGCAAAAGCCTGAACCAATGGGCGGATGAGGTGTTCGAGCAGGCAGCCTTTGCCTGATCGAACACTTCTTCTTCCCAACCCGTGATCACTCGTGGCAGGCTCTACGGCGCTTAATTGGCCGGTCATCGAGTGCTCAATGCCTTTCTCCAATGGTTTTCTCCTCAGCCTGTCCCTGTGCCTGGACATCGGCATCGCCAACATCGCCATGATCACCTTGGCCATGCAGCGTGGTTTTCTCAAAGGCTTCTGGCTGGGGCTTGGCACCTGCGTGGGGGATCTGGTCTATGCCGTTGCCGCACTGGCCGGGATGACCGTGCTGCTGCAATTCGAAAGCGTGCGCTGGACCTTGTGGCTGGGCGGTTCGGCGCTGCTGGTGTGGTTCGCGGTGAAGATGCTGCTGGCAGCATGGCGTGGCGGGCATATGGACACCCGAGCAGACGTGGTGGTGGAGTCGGGCTGGCGCGAGTTTTTGCGCGGGATCTTCTTGGCCATGTCTTCACCCACCGCGATTTTGTGGTTCGCGGCGGTCGGTGGCGTGCTGATTTCCCGCTCGGGCGGTGGCAGCTTGCTGGAGGCTGGGTTGTTCCTCAGCGGCTTTTTCGCGGCGGGGCTGGTCTGGTGCCTGAGCCTGTGTGGCATCGCTAGCCACGGTGGGCGTTTGCTGGGGGATCGATTGCTGACCTGGTCGTACCTGCTGTCGGCGGCGATTTTCTGCTATTTCGCGGTGTACGTGATTGTTTCGGGGTATCGCGAGTTCATTCTCTCTAGCCCAGCCCTTTAAGATTTTTTTCATAGGCCTGTCGATTCCCCCGGCTACCGTTCGACCAAGCGTTGAAGGCACAGACATCCTTGTGCCGAAACCTGACGAACGATCGGAGGAACCCCCGATGAGCACCGCAGCCGAAAGCGAAATCCGCCAACTGATCGACCGCTGGATGCAGGCCGTGCGCGGCCGTGACATCCCAGGCATCACTGCCCCCTATGCCGACGATATCGTCGCCTTCGATGCCATCAAGGCACTGCAATTCAAAGGCAAGGCCGCCTACAAGGCCCACTGGGAAATGTGCATGGGCATGTGCACCGGTCCCATGGTCTTCGAACTCACCCAACTCACCGTCTACGCCGACGGCGACCTGGGCCTGGCCCACTGGTTGAACCGTTGCGGCCCGTCGGACGACGAAAGCCAATGCGGCTTCATGCGCGTCACGGTCGGCTATCGCCGCCAGGGCGGGCAATGGCAGGTGATCCACGAACACTGGTCGGCACCCTTCGACATGGAAACCCAAAAAGCCCTGTTCGATCTCAAGCCCTGATCCGATATCGCCAAACGCACTTTGCCAAAGCCCTGGAGGCGATCATGAAATACCTGTGCCTGGTCTATTGTGACGAAGGGCTGCTGCACAGCCTGCCCGACAGCCCGGAAGACGCCGAGTGCATGGCGTATGCCGAAACCTTGCAAGGCTCCGGGCGCATGCTCGCGGCCGAGGCGCTCAAGACGGTACAGACCGCTACCACGGTGCGTGTGCGCAGTGGGCACATGAGCCTTACCGATGGCCCGTTCGCCGAGACCAAGGAGCAACTAGCCGGCTTTTATCTGGTGGATGCCCGGGACCTGAACGAGGCGCTGAACATCGCCAAGGGCATCCCCGCCGCCAGGGTCGGCAGTGTAGAAGTGCGGCCTGTGCGCGAACTGCAACCCTGACAATAACGGAGAACAACCAGCATGAGCCTTGCACACCCTGCGCAAGCGCAGCACGAGTTGTCCATCAGCCGCCTGATCGACGCACCACCGGCCAAGGTGTTTCGCGCCTGGACCGAACCTGAGTGGTTGATGAAATGGTGGGGGCCGCATGGCATGACCACCCCGCAATGCGAGATGCAGCTGTGGGTCGGTGGCCTGTTCCGCACCCTGATGCGCGCCCCGGATGGTACCGAGTACCCGACCCAGGGCGTGTTCCTAGAGATTGCCGCGCCAAGGCGGCTGGTGTTCACCGACGCCTTTGGGCCAGGCTGGGTGCCTTCCGACAAAGCGTTCATGACCGCTGTGGTCACCTTCGACGAGGAACACGGCAAGACCCGCTATACCGCCCGCGCCTGGCACTGGAATGCCGCCGACAGCCGTGCCCACGAGGAAATGGGCTTTCACCAGGGCTGGGGAGAAAGCCTGGATCGCCTGGTGGAGGTGGTGACCCAACGGATGCCAGACTGATGGCAAGCCTGGAGCAGGTGCGCGCCGAGGTCGAGGCGGTCTACCGCCGTGATTCGCGGCGCATCCTGGCAACCTTGATCCGCCTGTTGGGGGATTTCGACCTGGCCGAGGAGGCCATGCACGATGCGTTCTTCATCGCCGTCGAACGCTGGCAGCGTGATGGCATCCCCGGTAGCCCGCGGGCGTGGCTGGTTTCGACCGGCCGCTTCAAGGCCATCGATGCGTTGCGCCGACGTGCCCGCTTCGACCGCTCCCAGGCGGACCTGATCATGCTGCTGGAAAGCCAGGTGCAAGACCCCAGCGAGGACGAACTGCTTGTCGACGACCGTCTGCGGCTGATCTTCACCTGCTGCCACCCGGCATTGGCTGCCGACGCCCAGGTGCCACTGACCCTGCGCGAAGTCTGCGACCTGACTACCGAGCAGATTGCCCGGGCCTTCCTGCAAAGCCCGGCAACCATCGCCCAACGCATCGTGCGCGCCAAGGCCAAGATCCGCGACGCCGGCATCCCCTATCAAGTGCCCGCGCTCAACGAGTTGCCCGAGCGCCTCGCGAGCGTACTGCGGGTGATCTACCTGGTGTTCAACGAAGGGTACTCGGCGTCGTCCGGAAACGTACTGCTGCAGCAGGATCTGTCTGACGAAGCGATCCGTCTCGGCCGCCTGCTGGTGCAATTGCTGCCAGACCCGGAGGTGACCGGCTTGCTGGCACTGATGCTGTTGCAGGCATCGCGGCAACGCGCGCGTACCGACGCCGAGGGCAACCTGGTGTTGCTTGAACGACAAGACCGCAGCCTGTGGGACCGTGAGCGCATCGAAGAGGGCTGTGAACTGGTGCGTCACGCCCTGCGAAGCCGGGGGTATGGCGCCTATACCGTGCAGGCGGCGATAGCTGCGGTGCATGCCGAGGCGGCCACGGCCAATGACACCGACTGGGACGAGATCGTCGGGCTGTATGACGTGTTGCAAGGGCACTGGCCGTCCGCCGTGGTGGCGCTCAACCGGGCAGTGGCGCTGGCGAAACGGGATGGGCCCGAGGCGGGGCTGGCGGAGGTTGAAGCGATTCTGGCGGCGGGCGAGTTGCGTGATTATCACCTGGTGCATGCGGCAAGCGCGGAGCTGCATGCTCAACTGGGCCATGTCGAAGAGGCCCGTGCCGCCTGGAAGCAGGCATTGGCGTTGACCCGACAGGAGCCGGAGCGGCGGCATATCGAGCGGCGGCTCCAGGCACTGGAATGAGCGGGCAATACTGCCCGCTTGTGTCTTGGAGAGGGAATAGAATCTGAAGTGAGAGCGGTGAATGGCAAGCTGATAGCCCGAGGTGCCCAGAGCACGTGTGGGAGCAAAAGCTGCCATTCACCGTTCCACTTTGGCGAGAGCCCGAACAGTTGGATGAGGGGCGTAATCTCGAATCACAAGCGTGGGCCAAGCCAAAGCGCTCTCACTCCTTGAGTTTAAGAGGGTTTGGCCATGTCTTCCTCTGTCGGCATCGATGTTTCCAGTGCCACACTTGCTGTTCACATCCGCCCTGAGGGGGTGAACTTCAGTGTTTCCAATGACTTGAAGGGATTCCAACTGCTCGTCGAAAAGCTTGGCGGGTATGCAGTTTCAATGGTCTTGCTCGAAGCTACCGGTGGCTACGAGTGCAATGTCCTCAAAGCGCTGCGGGATGCCGATTTTCCGGTTTGCCGGATCAATCCCAGTCGTGCCCGGGACTTTGCCAAGTCGATGGGTAAACGCGCCAAGACCGATCCCATTGACGCAGCGGTTTTGGCTCACCTGGCTGAAGTTATGCCCCCACGGCCTTGCCAGGTGATGACACCCGAGCGGGCCTTGCTGCGCGAACTGCTTATGCAGCGGGATCGCTTCGTCCAACAGCGCGACGATGACAAGCGGCGCCTGAAGCAGGCGCGGGCTCCCAGTGTTTGTTTGCGGTTGGAACAACACATCGCCTATCTGAAGGGTGAAATTCGAGCGCTGGAACAAGAGATCGCACAGCAGGCAGCAGCTTTGCCTGATGACCGGGTTAAACAGCTCACTCAAGTCAAAGGAATTGGTCTGATTACTGCCGGAAAGCTGATGGCCTTGCTGCCAGAGCTGGGCCAGGTGGATAAGAAGGAAATTGCCGCCTTGGTCGGTGTTGCGCCGTTCAACCAGGACAGCGGCAAGCAGTCGGGCAAGCGTTCAATCTGGGGGGGCGCTCACAAGTCAGGCGGGCGCTCTATATGGCCTGCTGGGTGGTGATACGGCACAACAAGGACTTCTGCGAGCGCTACAAAGCACTGCGAGCCCAAGGGAAGTGCGCGAAAGTATCGGTGGTGGCGTGTATGCGAGTATTGATAGTGAGGCTAAATGCGATGCTCAAGACCGGAACGCCCTGGAAGGAGCAAATAGCTCATTCGTAGGAGCAAGCCTTGCTGGCGATGCCCGGCACAGCCGGGCCTGGGGCGCTACGCGCCCCATCGCCGGCAAGGCCAGCTTCCACAAGAAGACAGTTGCTCCCACTCAATCAAGGGGCTGGCCTTGCGCAGAAACCCGCGCTGAAATCAGCTGGCCACGAAATTAGGTGGCGATACCAGCTCGACGGTCTGCTGCTTGCGCGGTGCCAGGATCTCGGCCTCGCCCTCGACGACCAGCTCATCGTTCTGGTTGTACACATTGGTGGCGATGCGCACCTTGAACTTGGGCAGCTTCTCAAGGATTTCCAGGCGCACGGTCAGGGTGTCGCCAATTTTTACCGGCTTCTGGAAGCTCATCTTCTGGCCCAGGTAGATGGTGCCAGGCCCAGGCAGGGTGCAGGCCACCGCCGCACTGATCAGCGCGCCGCTGAACATGCCATGGGCAATGCGTTCACGGAACATGCTTTTGGCCGCGAACTCGGCATCCAGGTGCACCGGGTTGTGGTCACCGGACATCGCGGCGAACAGCTGGATGTCGCGTTCTTCCACAGACTTTTCAAAGGTGGCTGTCTGGCCGACTTCAAGGGCTTCGTAAGGCGTGTTGGTGACCTGGGACATCGGGGCTTCCTTAAGCGGTGGGCGAGGGCGGCTATCATTCACTGCGCGCAGGGCGGCCAAGGGCCAGCGCCTGTTCGAGCCAGCCGAGAATATCGGCGGTGACCTCGTCACGGTTGGTTTCGTTAAGCACTTCGTGCCGCGCCTCAGGGTAGACGCGCAGCTGTATATGCCGGTTGCCGGTCGCGCGCAGCGCGTCGGCCAGATGACTGAGACGCTTGCCGGCACTGACCGGATCACATTCGCCGCCAATCACCAGCATTGGCAGGTTCGGATCGATCTGCGCGAGGTTACTTGCCTGGCTGATTTGCGCCAAGCCTCGCAGCAGGTCAAGCCACAGTTGATTGCTGCAGCGAAAGCCGCAGAGCGGGTCATTCACGTACAGGTCGACTTCGCCAGGGTCGCGGCTAAGCCAGTCGAAGGCCGTGCGGTTGGGCTTGAAGGCCTTGTTGAACGAGCCGAACGACAACCAGTCGATCAGCGCGCTCTTGCCCAGCGGCCCCTGGCGCCAGGCCTCTACCCGGGCAATCAGCCGTGCCACCCGGTACAGCGCTGCCGGCTGGAAGTTGGAGCCGCTGAGGATCGCCCCATGCACGCTGGCACTGTGGTGCATCAGGTACGCCTGGGCAATGTAGCTGCCCATGCTGTGGCCGAACAGGAACAACGGTGTGCAGGGGTATTGCTGACCAATGTGCTGGGTGAGCAATCCCAGGTCATTGATGACGGCATTCCAGCCATGATGGCGGGCGAACAGGCCGAGGCTGCCCAGCTCGGCGGTGCGGCCATGGCCCCGCAGGTCGGGGGCGAACAGGGCGAAGCCGGCCTCGCTCAGCGCGTGGCCCAGGCGCTGGTAGCGCCCGGCGTGCTCGGCCATGCCATGAGCCAGCAACACCACGGCCTTGACCGGCGTGGCCGGCAGCCATTGGTGCACGTACAGGCTGCAATGCTCGCTGGCGGGCAGCCAGAAGGCGTCATGTGGCATGGCGGATCCTTTGCGCAGGGGTACGAGCACAGTGTATGCGCAACCGGCTGGATTGCAGGAAGGGCACAAATAAGATTCACAATGTTAATGGCGCAGCTTGGCGTATATGCCGTCTTGGGCTTACCTGCTAACGTCGGTTGAACGCCTGTTTGCCATTGGCGACCAGGTCAAAGGATTAACCGACCCGCTCCACGGCAGGTCCAGGCAGAGGAACAATAATAAATGCAAGCCGACTTCTGGAACGACAAGCGCCCGGCGGGCGTGCCTTCTACTATCGATATCCATGCCTATACCTCCGTCGTCGAGGTGTTCGAGCGCTCCTGCAAGCGTTTTGCCGATCGCCCGGCGTTCAGCAACCTCGGCGTCACCCTGACCTACGCGGAACTGGAGCGCCATTCGGCGGCCTTCGCTGCCTGGCTGCAGCAACATACCGATCTGGTCCCGGGCGATCGCATCGCGGTGCAGATGCCCAACGTGCTGCAGTACCCGATTGCCGTCTTCGGTGCGCTGCGCGCTGGCCTGATCGTGGTCAACACCAACCCGCTCTACACCGAGCGTGAAATGCGCCACCAGTTCATGGACTCCGGCGCCCGCGCGCTGGTCTACCTGAACATGTTCGGCAAACGCGTGCAGGAGGTGCTGCCCGATACCGCTATCGAGTACCTGATCGAAGCGAAAATGGGTGACCTGCTGCCCGCCGCCAAGGGCTGGCTGGTCAACACCGTGGTCGACAAGCTGAAAAAGATGGTCCCGGCCTACCAATTGCCCCAGGCGGTGTCATTCAAGCAGGTGCTGCGCGAAGGCCGCGCGCTGAGCCACAAGCCGGTGCCGCTGAGCCTGGGCGATATCGCCGTGCTGCAATACACCGGCGGCACCACAGGCCTGGCCAAGGGCGCCATGCTCACCCACGCCAACCTGGTGGCCAACATGCTTCAGGTGCTGGCGTGTTTTTCGCAGCACGGGCCAGACGGGCAGAAGATGATCAAAGAAGGGCAGGAGGTGATGATCGCGCCGCTGCCGCTGTATCACATCTATGCCTTTACCGCGAACTGCATGTGCATGATGGTCACCGGCAACCACAACGTGCTGATCACCAACCCGCGGGACATTGCCGGCTTCATCAAGGAGTTGGGCAAGTGGCGTTTCTCCGGCCTGCTGGGGCTCAATACGTTGTTCGTCGCGCTGATGGACCACCCAGGCTTCAGGCAGTTGGACTTTTCCGCACTGAAAGTCACCAATTCCGGCGGTACCGCGCTGGTCAAGGCCACCGCCGAGCGCTGGGAGAGCCTCACAGGCTGTCGCATCGTCGAAGGTTACGGCCTGACCGAGACCTCGCCGGTCGCCAGCACCAACCCTTACGGCCAGTTGGCGCGCCTGGGCACGGTGGGTATCCCGGTGGTAGGTACGGCGTTCAAGGTGATCGACGACGACGGCAACGAGATGCCGCTGGGGGAGCGGGGTGAGCTGTGCATCAAGGGCCCGCAGGTGATGAAGGGCTATTGGCAGCAACCCGAAGCCACGGCGCAGACCCTGGATGCGCAGGGCTGGCTGAAAACCGGCGACATCGCGGTGATCGACCCGGATGGGTTCACCCGCATCGTCGACCGCAAGAAGGACATGATCATCGTCTCGGGCTTCAACGTGTACCCCAACGAAATCGAGGATGTGATCATGGGCCATCCGCAGGTGGCCAACTGCGCGGCCATCGGTGTGCCGGACGAGCGTTCCGGCGAGGCGGTGAAACTGTTCGTGGTGCCGCGCGAGGGCGGGTTGAGCGTCGATGAGCTCAGGGCGTACTGCAAGGCCAACTTCACGGGCTACAAAGTGCCCAAGCACATTGTGTTGCGCGAATCGTTGCCGATGACACCGGTGGGCAAGATCCTGCGACGCGAGTTACGTGACATCGCGTGACCGGGCTGAAAGACGTCTCTAGAACGGGCCTTTTGGCCCGTTTTGCGACATTTTGGATAAATACTCTAAAAATGACCTGTATTGTTCATTGAGTCATTTTTGTGACCGTAAGGCCTATTTTGGCCTCTAGGCGACCCCTGGCAAAGCTGTTACTCTCGGGCCGCTTTCAGATGATTCGGTTTGCAATGAGCCGTCATCACATATCAATAATAAGCGCATCGACGCGTGAATCGAACTTCGCTGTTGCTGAAGGAGTGGGCTTCCATGATCGAACATTTTTGGAAGGATAAATACCCAGCCGGGATTACGGCGGAAATCAATCCTGACGAATTCCCCAATATCCAGGCGGTACTCAAGCAATCCTGCCAACGCTTTGCCGACAAACCGGCCTTTAGCAACCTGGGCAAGACTATCACTTATGGCGAACTGTATACGCTGTCGGGGGCATTTGCCGCCTGGCTGCAGCAGCACACCGACCTGAAACCGGGTGATCGCATCGCTGTGCAACTGCCCAATGTCATGCAATACCCGGTAGCGGTATTCGGTGCCATGCGTGCAGGGCTGATCGTGGTCAACACCAACCCGCTGTACACCACGCGGGAGATGGAGCACCAGTTCAACGACTCCGGCGCCAAAGCGTTGGTGTGCCTGGCCAACATGGCCCACCTGGCCGAAAAGGTGGTGCCCAAGACCCAGGTCAAGCATGTCATCGTCACCGAAGTGGCCGACCTGCTGCCGCCGCTCAAGCGCCTGCTGGTCAACAGTGTCATCAAGTACGTGAAGAAGATGGTGCCGGCCTACGACCTGCCGCGTGCGGTGCGCTTCAACGATGCCCTGGCCCTGGGCAAGGGCCAGCCGGTGACCGAGGCCAACCCGCACGCCAACGACGTTGCGGTGCTGCAATATACCGGCGGCACCACGGGGGTGGCCAAGGGCGCGATGCTGACCCACCGCAACCTGATGGCCAACATGCTGCAGTGCCGGGCGCTGATGGGCTCGAACCTGCATGAAGGCTGCGAGATCCTGATCACACCGCTGCCGCTTTACCACATCTATGCCTTTACCTTCCATTGCATGGCGATGATGCTGATCGGCAACCACAACGTGCTCATCAGCAACCCGCGTGATTTGCCTGCGATGGTCAAGGAACTGGGCAAGTGGAAGTTCAGCGGTTTCGTTGGCCTCAACACCTTGTTCGTCGCCCTGTGCAACAACGAAGGGTTCCGCGCCCTGGACTTCTCTGCGCTGAAAATCACCTTGTCGGGCGGCATGGCCCTGCAACTGAGCGTGGCCGAGCGCTGGAAGGCCGTTACCGGTTGTGCCATCTGCGAAGGCTACGGCATGACCGAAACCAGCCCGGTGGCTGCGGTTAACCCGTCTGAGGCCAACCAGGTCGGCACCATCGGTATTCCGGTGCCTTCGACGCTGTGCAAGATCATCGACGACAATGGCAATGAACTGCCGCTGGGCGAGGTGGGTGAGCTGTGCATCAAGGGCCCGCAAGTGATGAAGGGTTACTGGCAGCGCGAGGATGCCACCGCCGAGATCCTCGACAGCGAGGGCTGGCTCAAGACCGGCGACATCGCGCTGATCCAGCCAGACGGTTACATGCGCATCGTCGACCGCAAGAAGGACATGATCCTGGTCTCGGGTTTCAACGTGTACCCCAACGAGCTGGAAGACGTGCTGGCCGGCTTGCCCGGTGTGCTGCAGTGTGCGGCCATTGGCGTGCCGGACGAGAAATCGGGCGAAGTGATCAAGGTGTTCATCGTGGTCAAGCCGGGCATGACCGTAACCAAGGAGCAGGTGATGGAGCACATGCGTGCCAACGTCACCGGTTACAAGGTGCCGCGCTTCATCGAGTTCCGCGATACATTGCCGACCACCAACGTGGGCAAGATCTTGCGCCGTGAGTTGCGTGATGAAGAGTTGAAGAAGCAGGGGCTCAAGAAGATCGCTTGATCCTTTAATCTGGGCTGGCTTTGCTGGCCCTATCGCGGGGCAAGCCCGCTCCCACAGGTATCCCGAAACACATCAGTATTGTGGGATACCTGTGGGAGCGGGCTTGCCCCGCGAAAGGGCCGGTAAAATCAGCGCAGTTTCTCAAGCATCTGGTAGTACCACATCCCCGCCGCCAGCAGCGGATTCCCCAGCAAGTCCCCCATCGGCACCCGCACGTGCTTGCACTGCGCAAAGGTGTCGAACTTCTCCAGTGTCCCGGTCAGCGCCTCGGCCATGATCTCGCCCATGATGTGGCTGGTGGCAATGCCGTGCCCGGAGTATCCCTGGCAGTACCAGACATTGTCCGAGAGCTTGCCCAGTTGCGGGATGCGATTGACCACGATACCCATGGCGCAGCTCCACTGGAACTCGATCGGTACCCCTTTTAGCGCCGGGAAGGTGCGTTCGATGCAAGGGCGCAGCTCACCTTCGATATCCCGTGAATCACGCCCGGAGTAGTTGGCGCCGCCGCCAAACAGCAAACGCTTGTCGGCGGTCAGGCGGTAATAGTCGAGGACAAAGCGGCAGTCGTACACCGCCAGGTCCTGCGGGTTGATCTGCTCGGCCAGCTCGCCCAGCGGTGCGGTGGTGACGATGCCCCCCATGGCCGGGAAGATCTTGCCCTTGAGCTTGCGCTGCTCCAGCTTGTGGTAAACATCGCCGGCCAGCATCACCTGGCGGGCTTCAATCCGCCCCTGGGCTGTCACGACCGCCGGGCGCGGGCCGTGGACGATGTCCAGCACTTCTGAGTTCTCGAAGATCAGTGCCCCCAGGCTGTGGGCGGCACGCGCCTCGCCCAGGCACAGGTTGAGCGGGTGCAGGTGCAGGTTGCGACGGTTTTTCAGAGCGCCCAGGTACAGCGGGCTCTGCAGGTGCCGGGCAATGGCGCGGCTGTCGAGCATCTCGACCTGGTCACCCATGCCGCGCCGCTGGGCCTCAGCCTCGAAGCCCCGCAGCTCGTTCAGGTGCGAGGGCTTCATCGCCGCATGCAGGTGGCCGCGCTTGAGGTCGCAGTCGATGCCGTAGCGTGCCACCCGTTGCTCGATGATCTGGTGCCCACGCCAGCGCAGGTGCCAGATGAAATCATCCACCTCGCTGCCCAGGCGATCGCGCATCTGTGTGCGCATGGCTTCATCACCCGACAGGCTGCCGGTCACCTGCCCGCCATTGCGCCCGCTGGCGCCCCAGCCGATGCGGTTGGTCTCGACGATGGCCACCTTGAGGCCGCGCTCGGCCAATTCCACTGCGGTGGCCACGCCGGTGAATCCACCGCCGATGATGGCCACGTCGACGTCCACGGTGCCCTTGAGGGTTGGGTACTGCGTGTGGTCATTGAGGGAGGCGCTGTAGTAGGACGGCGCACGTTGGGCCGGTCCCTTGTTCAATGCTGCGTTCATGGGTGTTCCTTGTAATGAATGGGGCTCAGGCCTGGTGCAGGTACCAGCGCCAGTCCTGTTCGCTGACTTCGGCCATGAACTGGCGGTACTCGGCGCGCTTGACCTTCAGGTACACCCCGAGGAAGTCCTCGCCCAGTGCTTCCCGGGCCCAGTCCGAATGCTGCAAGGCATCCAGGGCGGTCAGCCAGTCGGTGGGCAGGTGCTCGGTGGCCTGGGCGTAGCCGTTGCCCTCGACGGGGGCGCCGGGGTCCAGCTGTTCACGAATGCCGCGGTGGCTGGCAGCGAGGATGGCCGCAGCGGCCAGGTACGGGTTGGCATCGGCACCGCAGATGCGATGCTCGACGTGCCGGCTGTTGGCCGGGCCGCCCGGTACCCGCAGGCTGACCGTGCGGTTGTCGACGCCCCAGGTGGGTGCAAGCGGCGCGTAGCTGTTGGCCTGGAAGCGGCGGAACGAGTTGGCATTGGGGCAAAACAGCAGCAGCGAATCGCGCAGGTGGCGCAGCATGCCGGCCACCGCTTGGCGCAGCAACGGCGTACCGGCTTTGTCCTCGCTGGCGAACAGGTTGTTGCCGGCGCTGTCGGCCAGGCTCAGGTGCATGTGCATGCCGGTGCCGGCCAGTTGAGCAAACGGTTTGGCCATGAAGCAGGCCTGCATGCCATGGGCATGGGCCACGCCTTTGACCAGGCGCTTGTAGCGCACGGCTTGGTCCATGGCCGCCAGCGCATCGCCGTGCTCAAGGGTGATTTCCACCTGGCCGGGTGCGTACTCGGAGATCGCCGTGCGGGCCGGAATGCCCTGGGCCTTGCAGGCGGCGTAGAGGTCGGCGAGAAACGGCTCGATCTGTTCCAGCTCACGCAGGCCATATACCTGAGTGCTGCGCGGGCGACCGCCGTCGTTGTCCAGGGCCGGCTGCGGGCGGCCCTGTGCATCGCGTTTCTGGTCGAGCAGGTAAAACTCCAGTTCGCACGCCATCACCGGGTGGTAGCCGTCGGCCTTGAGCGCATCGATGGTGCGCAGCAGTACATGGCGGGGGTCGGCGATGCTGGCCGGCAAGCCTTCGCTGGGGTGCATGCTGACCTGTACCGCTGCCGTCGGTATGCGCCGCCAGGGCAGGCGTACCAGGCTGCCCTCCAGCGGGTAGGCGCGGCAGTCGATGTCGCCAACATCCCAGACCAGGCCTGAGTTTTCGACGTCATCGCCATTGAGGGTCAGGCCGAGGATGGTGCTGGGCAGCGGCCGCCCGGTCTGGTAGACCGCCAGCAGTTCCTCGCGGTGCAGCAGCTTGCCGCGCGGAACGCCGTTGGCGTCGAGGATGAACAGTTCGACCAGCTCGATATCGGGGTTGTCGGCCAGAAATCGGCTGGCCTGCTCTACGGGTGCAAAATGCATGATGAATTCGCTCACGGGCGCACAGGGCCACCGCGCATGCAGGCGGCCCAGTTGAGTCAAACGGCCAGACGGTGGCCGGGTTTGGTCACAATGGCGTGAGCGAAGTGTCCGGTGGGCGTGCGTGGCGGCAGTGCCACAAGGCCCAGAAGGCGAGGATGATGTGGACCAGCGGATTTTCCCCAGCACGGCTCCGGGCCTTCGGTAGCGAAGGGCGGGACGACGGTGGGGCAATAGGCTGGGCGGGAGTCATGCCTTTGATACTCACATGCGGCGTAAGGTTGATTAAAGCAGTGAATGGCAACCTTTACATCAGGCTTCACTAAACATTGTGCGCTTGCCTGATCGTTGTAGGAGCGGCCTTGGGTCGCGAAAGGGCTGCACGGCAGCCCCCGTTTTGAATGCCGGGAATCAGCAGAGAACCCTCAAATCTGCGACAATCGCGCCTCTTCAAATGCCGATCATGAAAAAGCAGGCTCACCTGCATCACTAAAAAGCCCCATGACAGACCAAGCCATCGACCAGCTCCTGAAAAACCTCGACCACGCCATGATCGCCGACCGCCATCGTCTGCGCCGGCAACTGCATGAGCTGCGCAAACGCCCAGACGAAGCCAAGCTTGCCCAGTGGGTGGAAAAGGTTCAGGCCTCCTGCGCCCAGGTCACCGCGCGCCAGCAAAGCGTGCCGACCGTGCGCTACGACGATAGCCTGCCGATTGCCGCCAAGCGTGACGAGATCAAAAAGGCGCTGGCCGAGCACCAGGTGCTGGTGATCGCCGGTGAGACCGGCTCGGGCAAGACCACGCAGTTGCCGAAGATCTGCCTGGAACTGGGGCGCGGCAGCCATGGCCTGATCGCCCACACTCAGCCACGCCGGATCGCCGCGCGCAGCGTCGCCGCCCGTGTCGCCGAAGAGCTCGGCACGCCGCTTGGCGGGCTGGTTGGCTACCAGGTGCGGTTCGAGGACCAGAGTGATGCCAATACCCTGGTCAAACTGATGACCGACGGCATCCTGCTGGCCGAGACCCAGCACGACCGCTTCCTCGAACGCTACGACACGATCATCGTCGACGAAGCCCACGAGCGCAGCCTCAACATCGACTTCCTGCTCGGCTACCTCAAGGCCCTGCTGCACCGCCGTCCGGAGCTGAAGCTAATCATCACGTCGGCGACCATCGACCTTGAGCGTTTCTCCCAGCATTTCGATGGCGCACCGATCATCGAAGTGTCGGGGCGCACCTTCCCGGTAGAAACCTGGTACCGCCCGCTGACCAGCGAGCAGGACGAGGAAGGCAACCAGATCGAGGAAGACCTCACCGTCGATCAGGCGATCCTCGCCACGCTGGACGAGCTGGCGCAGCACGAGCGCAGCGAGGGCAAGGGGCCTGGCGATGTGCTGATCTTCTTGCCCGGCGAGCGGGAAATCCGCGATGCCGCCGAGATTTTGCGCAAGGCGCAACTGCGCCATACCGAGATTCTGCCGTTGTATGCGCGCCTGTCGCCCGCCGAGCAGCAGCGTATTTTCCAGTCGCACACCGGGCGCCGGGTGATCCTGGCCACCAACGTCGCCGAGACCTCGCTGACCGTGCCGGGCATTCGCTACGTGATCGACACCGGCACCGCCCGTATCAGCCGCTACAGCTACCGCGCCAAGGTCCAGCGCCTGCCGATTGAGGCGGTGTCGCAGGCCAGCGCCAACCAGCGTAAAGGCCGTTGCGGCCGGGTCGAGCCTGGCATCTGCGTGCGCCTGTACAGCGAAGAGGATTTCAACGGCCGGCCGGCGTTTACCGACCCGGAGATCCTGCGCACCAACCTCGCGGCAGTGATCCTGCAGATGCTGCACCTGCGCCTGGGTGCGATCGATGCCTTCCCGTTCATCGAGCCGCCGGATGGCAAGGCCATCAGCGACGGTTTCAACCTGTTGCAGGAGCTCTCGGCGGTCAACCGCGAGAACCAGCTGACCCCGCTCGGCAGGCAGCTGGCGCGCTTGCCTATCGACCCACGGCTGGGCCGCATGCTGCTGGAAGGCGCCCGCCAAGGCAGCCTGCAGGAAGTGCTGATCGTCACCAGTGCCCTGTCGGTGCAGGACCCGCGCGAGCGGCCGCCGGAGCGCCAGCAGGCGGCCGACCAGGCGCATGCGCAGTGGAAGGACGTCGATTCCGACTTCGCCGCGCTGGTCAACCTGTGGCGTGGTTTCGAGGAGCAGCGCCAGGCATTGACCGCCAACCCGCTGCGCAACTGGTGCCGCAAGAACTTCCTGAATTACCTGCGCCTGCGCGAATGGCGCGATTCCCACCGCCAGCTGGCGTTGATCTGCCGTGAACTGCAGTTGGCGGTCAACAAGGAGCCGGCCGATTACCAGCGGATGCACAAGGCCATCCTCAGCGGCCTGCTCAGCCAGATCGGCCAGAAGACAGAAGAGGGCGATTACCAGGGTGCCCGTCAGCGGCGCTTCTGGGTCCACCCGTCCTCGGGGTTGGGCCGCAAGCGCCCACAGTGGGTCATGGCTGCGGAGTTGGTGGAGACCACCAAACTGTATGCGCGCATGGTCGCCAGGATCGAGCCCGACTGGATCGAGCCGCTGGCGACTCACCTGATCAAGAAGAACCACTTCGAGCCGCACTGGGAGAAAAAGCGCGGGCAAGTGGTGGCCTATGAACAGATCACGTTGTATGGGTTGATCCTGGTGGGCCGGCGCCCGGTGCACTTCGGCCCGATCGACCCGGTGACATCGCGGGAGCTGTTCATCCGCGACGGGCTGGTGGGGGGCGAGATTCAGTCGCGGGCCAAGTGCCTGTCGGCCAACAAGCGCCTGCTCGAACAGCTCGACGAACTGGAGGCCAAGGCCCGCCGGCGCGACATCCTCGCCGATGAAGAGACCCTATACGCCTTCTACGAAGCGCGCCTGCCCGAGGACATCCACCAGACCGCCACCTTCGATGCCTGGTACCGCATGACCAGCCAGAAGGACGCCAACTTGCTGATCATGCGCGAGGAAGACGTGCTGGCGCGCGAGGCCAGCGAAGTCACCGCTGCGCAGTACCCGGACAGCCTGCAGGTGGGTGACTTGCGCCTGTCGTTGACCTACCACTTCGAGCCGGGCCACCCCCGCGACGGTGTGACCGTGCGCGTACCGGCGCCACTGTTGCCGAGCCTGCCGGGCGAGCGCCTGGAGTGGCTGGTGCCGGGCCTGATCGAGGCCAAGTGCGTGGCGCTGGTGCGCAACCTGCCCAAGGCCCTGCGCAAGAATTTTGTGCCGGTGCCTGACTTTGTCAAAGCCTCGCTGGCGCGCATGACCTTTGGCCAGGGCGCGTTGCCCCAGGCGCTGGGCCAGGAGCTGCTGCGCATGACCGGTGCGCGTGTTTCCGACGAGGCTTGGGCAGAGTCTGTCAGCCTGGTCGAAGGCCACCTGCGGATGAACATCGAAGTGGTCGATGGCCAGGGCAAGTTCCTCGGCGAGGGCCGCGACCTTGCCGAGCTGACCGCACGCTTCGCCGCTGCCAGCCAGGCCGCACTGGCCGTGCCACGCAGCGAGAACGCCGAACGACCGGTGCAGGCCAAGGCCTTCAGTGAAGTGGCGCAGAGCACCCAGCAGAAGATTGCCGGCCTGTCGATGACCGTCTACCCAGCGTTGGTGGACGAAAACGGCACCGTGCGCGAAGGGCGTTTCTCGACCCAGGCCGAAGCTGAGTTCCAGCACCGCCGCGCCTTGCAGCGCCTGTTGCTGCAGCAGTTGGCGGAGCCTGCCAAATTCTTGCGGGGCAAGCTGCCCGGGCTGACCGAACTGGGCTTGCTGTACCGCGAGCTGGGCCGTGTCGAGGCGCTGGTCGAAGACATTCTGCTGGCCAGCCTGGACAGCTGCATCCTGGAGGGCGAACACCCGCTGCCGCGCGATGGTGCAGCCTTGGCCGGGCTGGCCGAGCGCAAACGCGGCAGTTGGGCCGAGCATGCCGAGCGCCTGGCGCGCCAGACCCTGGAAGTGCTCAAGCTGTGGCACGGGCTGCAGAAGCGCTTCAAAGGCAAGATCGACCTGAGCCAGGCGGTGGCGCTGAACGACATCAAGCAACAGCTGGCCAACCTGGTGTATCCGGGCTTCGTTCGCGAGACCCCGGGTGCCTGGTTCAAGGAGCTGCCGCGTTACCTCAAGGCCGTGGAACTGCGGTTGGAGAAACTGGGCTCGCAGGTGCAGAAGGACCGTGTCTGGAGCGGCGAGCTGGCGAACCTCTGGGCCCAGTACAAGACGCGCGCCGACAAGCACGCCCAGGAGGGCAAGCGCGATGAGCAACTGACGCTGTACCGTTGGTTGCTGGAAGAATATCGGGTGTCGTTGTTTGCTCAGCAGCTCGGGACCAAAGTGCCGATTTCGGACAAGCGCTTGAGCAAACAGTGGAGTCAGGTGGAAGGCTAAACTTCCTGACTTGTGGCAATATTGGTGCAATTTGGGGCCGCGTTGCGGCCCTTCGCGGGCAAGCCCGCTCCCACAGGGAGTGCAGCCCTCGCCCTTGAATTGGCACTAAGGTGCCATTGTCCAGTCATGTTTCCAGCCAACGCCCTGTGGCGATGGCCTTTGACCAGAGGAACGACCGTGCATAACGTCGTGATCAGCGGCACCGGCCTGTATACCCCGGCCCAGAGCATTTCCAACGAAGAACTGGTGGAGTCCTTCAATACCTGGTCGCAGCAGTTCAACCGCGACAACGCGGCTGCCATCGAGCGCGGTGAGGTCGAGGCAGCGCCGCAGTCCGATGCCGCGTTCATCGAAAAGGCCTCGGGCATCAAGAGCCGCTTTGTGCTGGACAAGGCCGGCATCCTCGACCCACAACGCATGAAGCCGCGTCTGCCAGAGCGCGCCAATGACGAGCCCTCGATTTTGTGCGAGATGGCGGTGGCCGCTGCCCGCCAGGCACTTGAACGTGCGGGCCGCACCGCCGCCGACGTCGATGGTGTGATCGTCGCGTGCTCCAACCTGCAGCGCCCATACCCGGCCATTGCCATCGAAGTGCAAAATGCATTGGGCATCGAGGGCTTTGCCTTCGACATGAACGTGGCCTGCTCGTCAGCCACCTTCGGCATCCAGACCGCCGCCAACAGCGTGCAGCTGGGCCAAGCGCGTTCGGTACTGATGGTCAACCCCGAGGTCTGCACCGGCCACCTGAACTTCCGCGACCGCGACAGCCACTTCATCTTCGGCGATGCCGCTACCGCCGTGCTGATCGAACGTGCCGACCAGGCCACCTCCAAGCACCAGTTCGAAATTGTCAGCAGCAAGTTGTGGACCGGGTTCTCCAACAACATTCGTAACAACTTCGGCTTCCTCAACCGTGCGGCGGAGGAGGGTGAAGGTGCGGCGGACAAGTTGTTCATCCAGGAAGGCCGCAAGGTGTTCCGTGAAGTGTGCCCGAAGGTGGCTGAACTGATCGGCGAGCACCTCGAAGCGAATGACCTGCAGCCGAGCGACGTCAAACGCTTCTGGTTGCACCAGGCCAACCTGAGCATGAACCACCTGATCGTCAAGAAGCTGCTGGGGCGTGAAGCGACCGAGGAAGAAGCACCGGTGATTCTGGACCGCTATGCCAACACCAGTTCGGCGGGGTCGGTGATTGCCTTCCACCTGTATCAGGATGACCTGGCCGAGGGCTCGGTGGGTGTGTTGAGTTCGTTTGGTGCGGGGTATTCGGTGGGTAGCGTGATTTTGCGCAAGCGCTAGTTTTTGCAAGGGCTGTACCGGCCTTTTCGCGGGCAAGCCCGCTCCCACAGGTGCATCACAGATTTCGAAGACTGTGCTGCACCTGTGGGAGCGGGCTTGCCCGCGAAAAGGCCGGCGCATTTCTGGCAGGCAAAAAAAGGCAGGAAATACCGGATGGGGTCGGCATTTCCCGCCTTGAGTGAAGCGGTGAAGCGTTTGCTTAGAACTTGGCTTCCAGGTCTACCTGCAGCGTGTCTACGTCAGCATTGCTGTTCGGCAGCTGCGACAGATCGGTCTTGGCCATGAGGTAGGCAGCGCCCAGCGAGAAGTTCTTGTCGATCTCGTAACCGACCTTGAACTTGTGACCGCGAGAACCGGTAAAGCCGTTGCCGAAGTCCGAGTCGGTGAACAGGCTGACGACGGCGTTACGCTGAACATCGCGATAGTTGTAGTCCAGGCTCCAAGCGCCGACCTTGGTTTTCAGGCCGGCCAGCCAGGCCTGGTCTTCACCGTCGGTGCTCTCGGTGTTTTTCACGTATTGGCCGTAGGCCGACAGCGGAATGGCGAAGCCAGTGAAGTCGAGTTGACCGAAGCCTTCCACCAGGTTGAACTCATTGGTGGTGTTGCCGAACGACTGCAGAATGGCTGCTTCCTTGTCATTGTCGTAGCCGTAGATGCTCGCACCCACGGTAACCTTCAACACGTCGGCAGGGGCGAACTTGGCACCCAGCTGGCCGTGGTAGACCTGAGCATCGTGCTTATACTGCACGCCGTCGCCGTCGACGTTGTCCTTGAGGGTGTACTGACCGGCACTGGCGAACACTTCGGCGCCGCCCAGGTCAGCCTTGTAGGTCGCGGCCACGCCTTCGGGGTTGATGTCGCTGTCCCAGATGATGTCGCCCATGCTCACCCACGGCTGTGGCATCTTGCCACCGATCAGGTGCAGGTTCGGCACTGCGGTCGGGTGCCAGTCGAGGTAGGCAAGGTCGACCCACAGCGATTTCTTGTCGAAGTAGTTGTCGAAGCTCTGGTTGGTCGAACGGCGGTCGGCGCTGCTGCCGGTGGCGATACGCACGCCAGCATCGACTTGCGGGTTGATCTCACTGTAGAAGCCGACACGGGCACGGACGCGCTGGCGGTCCTGGTTGCCGCTGCTGCTGTTCGGGTCGTCAACGTTGACGTCTTCGTAACGCAGGCGCACATCACCCTTGATCTGGGTCTTGGCGGCCCATGCCACTTTTTGTTCAAAGGAACTCATACGTTCGGACTGCGCTTTCTGGTCGGCCTTTTCCTTGGTCTCTTTTGCCAGATCGCCTTGCAGTTCGTTGTACTGCGCCTGGTTGATCGAGCCATTGGCGCGGAGCATTTCGAGCAGCTTGGCGTCGACAGCAGCACTGGCCGGAGTACTCAGAGCCAGCATCATGCCGGTGAGGCTCACTCCGGTAAGTGTGGAAACAAGACGCATAAGGTTCTCCCTACTTGAAAAAATGAGGGGAGGCTCAGCGCCCGCCCCTGTGTTGGCATGTCTTCGGAAAGGGCCTGAATAGACAGGTTCTAGGGTTCCGGAAAACAGGCGCAAGTATTGCGGGGGGGAATGACAGATTAATGTCTGATTGGTGGCACTGTTGTTAAGTCATCGGGAATAAACGCAAGGGTCGGGTGATCGTCATTTGAGTGATGGGCCATTCTTCCGGGATACTGAGGGCCTCAAGACAGCGAGTCGAAACCGTGACCAGCCTGTACAGCCTTGCTCATCTGCGTGATCTTCCGGCGTCTACCTGGGATGCCCTGGTACCGGCTGGCCAGCCGTTTCTGCGCCACGCCTTTCTCACCGCCCTGGAGGACAGCGCCAGTGTTGCCCCCGCGACCGGCTGGGCTGCCGAGCACCTGGTGCTGGAGCGCGAAGGGCAGGTACGCGCGGTGCTGCCGGCCTACCGCAAGTGGCATTCGTTTGGCGAGTACGTGTTCGACCACGGCTGGGCCGATGCGTGTGAACGGGCAGGCATCGCCTACTACCCCAAGTTGCTCGGTGCGGTGCCATTCAGCCCGGTCAGCGGCCCGCGCCTGTTTGCGGCTGACCCCGCCGACGGCCTGCTGGTGTTGCAAGCGCTGCCCGAGTACCTGGGCAAGGGCGGGCTCTCCGGGGCGCACATCAACTTCACCGACCCGGCACTGGACCAGCAGATGGCCAGTTTGCCAGGCTGGATGGAGCGGCTTGGCTGCCAGTTTCACTGGCGTAACCGAGGCTATCGGGACTTCCAGGACTTTCTCGACACGCTCAGCTCGCGCAAGCGCAAGCAGATGCGCAAGGAACGTGAGCAGGTGGCCGGGCAGGGCATCGACTTCCAGTGGTATCGGGGGGATGAGCTGGATGAGGCGCAGTGGGACTTCGTCTACCTGTGCTATGCCAACACCTATGCCGTACGCCGGCGTGCCCCGTACCTGACCCGTGAATTCTTCAGCCTGCTGGCCGAGCGCATGCCCGAGGCGCTGCGGGTGGTCATGGCCAGGCAAGGTGGGCGTGAGGTGGCCATGGCCCTGAGCCTGGTGGGTGGTGACAGCTTGTATGGCCGTTACTGGGGATGCCTGGATGAGTTCGACCGGCTGCATTTCGAGACGTGTTTTTATCAAGGCATGGACTTTGCCATTGCTGAGGGCCTGCAGCGGTTCGATGCGGGGGCTCAGGGCGAGCACAAGCTGATACGCGGGTTTGAGCCGGTGCTGACGCGGTCGTGGCACTACCTGCTGCATCCGGGGTTGCGGCGGGCGGTGGAAGGGTTTTTGTTGCAGGAGCGCGAAGGGGTGCAGGGGTATGCCGAAGAGGCGCGGGGGATGTTGCCTTACCGCAGGGATTGAATTTTATGTCGCTTGCCCCGGCCTCTTCGCGGGCAAGCCCGCTCCCACAGGTGTATCACTGCCCTCAACACAGTGATGCACTTGTGGGAGCAACTGTCTTCTTGTGGAAGCTGGCCTTGCCGGCGATGGGGCGCGTAGCGCCCCAGGCCCGGCTGTGCCGGGCATCGCCAGCAAGGCTTGCTCCTACGAATGAGCTATTTGCTCCTTCCAGGGCGTTCCGGTCTTGAGCATCGCATTTAGCCTCACTATCAATACTCGCATACACGCCACCACCGATACTTTCGCGCACTTCCCTTGGGCTCGCAGTGCTTTGTAGCGCTCGCAGAAGTCCTTGTTGTGCCGTATCACCACCCAGCAGGCCATATAGAGCGCCCGCCTGACTTGTGAGCGCCCCCCCCAGATTGAACGCTTGCCCGACTGCTTGCCGCTGTCCTGGTTGAACGGCGCAACACCGACCAAGGCGGCAATTTCCTTCTTATCCACCTGGCCCAGCTCTGGCAGCAAGGCCATCAGCTTTCCGGCAGTAATCAGACCAATTCCTTTGACTTGAGTGAGCTGTTTAACCCGGTCATCAGGCAAAGCTGCTGCCTGCTGTGCGATCTCTTGTTCCAGCGCTCGAATTTCACCCTTCAGATAGGCGATGTGTTGTTCCAACCGCAAACAAACACTGGGAGCCCGCGCCTGCTTCAGGCGCCGCTTGTCATCGTCGCGCTGTTGGACGAAGCGATCCCGCTGCATAAGCAGTTCGCGCAGCAAGGCCCGCTCGGGTGTCATCACCTGGCAAGGCCGTGGGGGCATAACTTCAGCCAGGTGAGCCAAAACCGCTGCGTCAATGGGATCGGTCTTGGCGCGTTTACCCATCGACTTGGCAAAGTCCCGGGCACGACTGGGATTGATCCGGCAAACCGGAAAATCGGCATCCTGCAGCGCTTTGAGGACATTGCACTCGTAGCCACCGGTAGCTTCGAGCAAGACCATTGAAACTGCATACCCGCCAAGCTTTTCGACGAGCAGTTGGAATCCCTTCAAGTCATTGGAAACACTGAAGTTCACCCCCTCAGGGCGGATGTGAACAGCAAGTGTGGCACTGGAAACATCGATGCCGACAGAGGAAGACATGGCCAAACCCTCTTAAACTCAAGGAGTGAGAGCGCTTTGGCTTGGCCCACGCTTGTGATTCGAGATTACGCCCCTCATCCAACTGTTCGGGCTCTCGCCAAAGTGGAACGGTGAATGGCAGCTTTTGCTCCCACACGTGCTCTGGGCACCTCGGGCTATCAGCTTGCCATTCACCGCTCTCACTTCAGATTCTATTCCCTCTCCAAGACACAAGCGGGCTTGCCCGCGAAGAGGCCGGTACAGTTCAATCCACCCCGACAAACCCCCCGGTCTGGTGATGCCACAACCGCGCATACAACCCCTGCTGCGCCAGCAACTCACTGTGGCTGCCACTCTCGACAATATGCCCCTTGTCCAGCACCACCAGCCGGTCCATCCGCGCAATGGTCGAAAGCCGGTGAGCGATGGCAATCACCGTCTTGCCCTGCATCAGGGTTTCCAGGCTTTCCTGGATCGCCGCCTCGACCTCCGAGTCCAGCGCGGAGGTGGCCTCGTCCATGATCAGGATCGGTGCATTCTTCAGCAGCACCCGGGCAATCGCGATACGTTGACGCTGGCCGCCAGACAGCTTGACCCCACGCTCGCCCACATGGGCATCGAACCCGGTACGCCCCTGGGCGTCCGTCAACTGCGGTATGAACTCGTCGGCGCGGGCACGGCGTACCGCTTCGAGCAGTGCCGCTTCGCTGGCCTCGGGACGGCCGTACAGCAGGTTGTCACGGATCGAGCGGTGCAACAGCGACGTGTCCTGGGTGATCATGCCGATCTGCGCACGCAGGCTGGCCTGGCTCACCT
Organism: Pseudomonas sp. E1MeOHC2; assembly: GCF_058745025.1. Lineage (NCBI taxonomy): Bacteria > Pseudomonadati > Pseudomonadota > Gammaproteobacteria > Pseudomonadales > Pseudomonadaceae > Pseudomonas > Pseudomonas sp. E1MeOHC2. The sequence goes on along the minus strand of NZ_CP196675.1, from coordinate 866,767 downwards.
CGGCGATGTCCTGGCCATCGATGAGAATGCGCCCACCCTGCACGTCATACAGACGCAGCAGCAGGTTCACCAGGGTCGATTTACCCGCGCCAGAGGGGCCGATCAAGCCAATCTTCTCACCCGGCCGTATGTCCAGGTTGAGCCCCTCGATCACGTTGCTGGCCTTGCCGTAATGGAAGTCCACATCGTCGAAATGCACCGCGCCACGGCTCACCTTCAGCGCAGGCGCATTGGGCTTGTCGGTGACGGTGACCGGTTGGGCGATGGTCTGCAGGCCGTCCTGGACCATGCCGATGTTCTCGAAGATGCCGTTGACCACCCACATGATCCAGCCCGACATGTTGACGATGCGAATTACCAGGCCGGTGGTCAGGGCAATTGCCCCCACGGAGATCAGCGATTGGCTCCACAACCACAGCGCAAGGCCCGTGGTGCCGACCACCAGCAAGCCGTTGAGGGTGGTGATGACCACGTCCATGCTGGTGATCACCCGCGAGGCCAGTTGGGTCTTCTCGGTCTGTTCGCGGATCGCCTCACGGGCATACTGCTGCTCGTAGTCGGTGTGGGCGAACAGCTTGAGGGTGGCAATGTTGGTGTAGCCGTCGACGATGCGCCCCATCAGCTTGGAGCGTGCATCGGATGAAATCACCGAGCGCGCCTTCACCCTGGGCACGAAGTAGAACAGCGCGGCGATGTAGCAGGCGATCCAGGCCAGCAGCGGCAGCATCAGGCGCCAGTCGGCCTCGGCGAACAGCACCAGCGAGCTGACGGCGTAGATCAGCACGTGCCACAGTGCGTCCACCGCCTGGACCGCCGAATCGCGTAGCGAGTTGCCGGTCTGCATGATGCGCTGGGCAATGCGCCCGGCAAAATCGCTCTGGAAGAAGTTCAGGCTTTGCTTGAGCACATAGCTGTGGTTTTGCCAGCGGATCATGCTGGTCATGCCTGGGTTGATGGTCTGGTGCACCAGCAGGTCGTGCAGGCCGAAGAACAGCGGGCGCAGCAGCAGAATCACCACCAGCATCCAGATCAGCTCACCGCTGTGCTCGCTGAAGAAACTGGCATTGGGCGTGCCCTGGGCCAGGTCGATGATGCGGCTCAGGTAGCTGAACATCGCCACTTCGATCAACGAAGCGATCAGGCCGACCACCAGCAGGGCAGCAAAGCTTGGCCACACCTGGCGCAGGTAGTACAGGTAGAACGGCCACACCGTGCTCGGTGGTGCCTCGCTCGGCGCCTCACGGAAAATGTCGATCAGTCGTTCGAAACGGCGGTACAGCATGGGTGACAACACTCCTGTTGGTCCGGCCTTCAGGCGGGTTCACGTCCCTGTGAAACCTGCATTCAGTCGATACGTTTGGCGGACTTGATATAGACCGGATCGGCCGGCACGTCGCGCATGCCTTTTTTCATGGTGGTCGGTGAGTTGACGATCTGGTCGACCACTTCCATACCTTTGGTCACCTTGCCGAACACGGCATAGCCACGGTCACGGCCTGGGTTGAGGAAGTCGTTGTCGGCCACGTTGATGAAGAACTGGCTGGTGGCCGAGTTCGGGTCCGAGGTGCGGGCCATGGACAGGGTGCCGCGGGTGTTCAGCAGGCCGTTGCCGGCTTCGTTACGGATCGGATCCTGGGTGTTCTTCTGCACCATCTGGTCGGTAAAACCGCCGCCCTGGACCATGAAGCCCGGGATCACGCGGTGGAAGACGGTGTTGTTGTAGAAGCCGCTGTCGACGTACTGGAGGAAGTTCTTGGTACTGATCGGCGCCTTCTCGGCATTCAACTCGATTTCGACCTGACCGAAGCTGGTGTCCAGCAACACGTGGGGGGTCTTGTCGGAGGCCATGACGCTGGTGGCGAAGGCGACCGAGCAGGCGGTGAGCAGGAGTTTTTTCAGCATGGGCTCAAAGATCCTTGAGAGGTGGAGGCGGCTGCAAGGAACTGCAGCAGGGTCTGGTTGAAGACCTCGGGTTGATCGAGGGGCGTAGCGTGCCGGGAATCGTCGATGACTACCAGCCTGGCCTGGGGCATCAGGGCGACGTAGCGCTCTTTCAGTTGTATCGGCGTGTAATCGTGGTCGGCGGCGATCACCAGGGTGGGACAGTGAATCTGCCCGATGCGTTCCTGCACGCCCCAATCGACGATGGCGTCGAAGCTCTTGAGGTAGGCGCGCTTGTCGTTGCGCGCCCAGCGCTGGGCCATCTTCTGGCGCAGGTCGGCTTGCCCGGGTTTGGGGAACAGGCGTTCGGCCAGGCCTTTGCCAACGGTCTCGACGCTGAGCAGGCGTGCCAGGCCCCAGCGCTTGGCCCACCAGATCCAGTCGCTGCGGGTGCGGCGCTTGACCTCGGGTGCGCTGTTGACAATGCACAGGCTGCGCAGCCACTGCGGATGGTCGACAGCGAACTGGAACCCGACCATACCCCCCATCGACAGGCCGACGAAGTGCACGGGGCCGCACTGCAGGTGTTCAAGCAGGGCCAACAGGTCTTCGCTGAAGGTGGCGATCTGGTAACCGTCGCGGGGCTTGTCGGAGCGGCCGTGGCCGCGGTTGTCCATGAGGATCACCCGGTAATGGCGGCTCAGCAACGGTACCTGCAGCTCCCAGTCCTGGCTACTGGAACCCAGGCCATGCAGCAGCACCAAGGGCTCGCCCTGGCCATATTCCTCGTAATGCAGTAAGCATCCTTCGTGTTCGAAATAGGCCAAGGGCGCGGTCCTCTCAGGCTTGTGGGGGGGCTGCGAAGGGCACGTCCAGAGGCGCGGTGTCGAAGTTGCGCAGCAGGTCGATGAGAATCTGCGTAGCCGGGCCCAGGGTCTTCTCTTTGCTCGAATAAAGGTAGAACAGTGGATGGCGGCTGCCACCCTGATCCAGCGGCAACGGCTTGAGCACACCTTCACGCAGTTCGCGTTCGATCATGTGCTGGGGCAGCCAGGCAAAGCCCAGGCCACTGCTGACGAAGGTGGTGGCGGTGCCCAGGCTACCGACCGTCCAGCGCTGCTCGGCACCCAGCCAACCGACATCCAGTGGCTGCGCGCGCCCGGAATCGCGGATCACCACCTGTAGCTGGCTTTCCAGGTCCTGGAAGGTGATTTCCCGGCCCAGGCGGTGCAGGCTGTGTTCGGGGTGGGCAACGGCGATGAATTCCACTGCGCTCAGTTCGGCACCCAGGTAGCCGCCGATGCTGTAGCTGCTGATGGCCAGGTCGGCGATGCCTTCGCGCAGCACTTCCTCGACGCCAGACAGCACCTCTTCGCGCAGACGTACCCGGCAGCCACGGCTCTGCGGCATGAACGCACTCAAGGCACGGACCAGCCGGGCGCTGGGGTAGGCGGCGTCGACCACCACGCGCACCTCGGCTTCCCAGCCTTGTTCCATGTGATGGGCAAGGTCTTCGAGCTGGCTGGCCTGCTTGACCAGGTGGCGCGAACGGCGCAGCAGCACGTTGCCCGCCTCGGTGAGCACCGCCTTGCGGCCATCGATACGCAGCAACGGAACACCGAGCTGCTCTTGCATGCGGGCGACGGTGTAGCTGACCGACGACTGCGAACGGTGCAGCGCCTCGGCGGCCTGGGCAAACCCGCCGTGGTCGACCACTGCTTGCAGCGTTCGCCACTGATCAAGGGTTACGCGCGGCGCTTTCATCTTTCGCTCCTGTTGTCCTAAGCTGCGCTCTTCCAAGGAGAGCGCCCCATGAAGAAATGTTGTGCGGCAATACTGATGTGCCTGCCCCTCGGGGCCATGGCTTATCCCATCGATGTGGAGAAGCAACTTGACGGGGTCAAGCTCGACTACACCGCCTACGACACTGCCTACGATATTGGCGCCATCACCCTCAACAACTACGGGCAAGTGCCGGCGGCCTGCAAGGTGACGTTCCGCAACGGCCCGGAAGCGCCGCGGGTGCGCCGGGTGAACGTACCGGCCGGTAAAAGCGTCGATGTCACCGCCAAGTTCAATCGCCAGATCATCAAATTGCGGATCGGCGTGAACTGCTCAGTGGAATAAACTGATTAATCGATTGATTAAACCCACTTTTTACGCTTTTTTATCGATAGGTCAAGCCTTAATCTCACCTCCATCGAATCGCACCCTTTTTGCCGATGGAGGCACCCATGTCCCGCGTACTGATCATCGAAAGCAGCGCCCGCCAGCAGGATTCCGTTTCCCGTCAACTGACCCGCGACTTCATCCAGCAATGGCAGGCGGCGCATCCGGCCGATCAGATCAACGTACGTGACCTGGCCTTGACCCCGGTGCCCCACCTGGATGCCAACCTGCTCGGTGGCTGGATGAAGCCCGAAGAGCAGCGCAGCGCTGCCGAACGGGAAGCGCTGGCCCGCTCCAATGAACTCACCGATGAACTGCTGGCGGCCGACGTGCTGGTGATGGCAGCACCGATGTACAACTTCACCATCCCCAGCACCCTCAAGGCCTGGCTGGACCACGTGCTGCGCGCCGGTATCACTTTCAAGTACACCCCGACCGGCCCACAAGGCCTGCTGACCGGCAAGCGCGCCATCGTCCTGACCGCCCGCGGCGGCATTCATGCCGGTGCCACCAGCGACCATCAGGAACCGTACCTGCGCCAGGTGATGGCCTTCATCGGCATTCACGATGTGAACTTCATCCATGCCGAGGGCCTGAACATGAGCGGCGACTTCCATGAGAAGGGCATCAACCAGGCCAAGGCCAAACTGGCTGCGGTGGCCTGAGCGTCAACGAATTCCCAACCCTGACACCTGTTTTTGCTCCTTTGGGTGTACCTGCCCGGCCTGATGGCCGGGCTTTTTTATGCCTGGGATTTCTCGGTTGCTTGTGCCGGCCTCTTCGCGGGCACAGCCCCCACACTTCTCATGGTTGAACTGACGCGCCGCAACCCGCTAAGGTCGCCGCCTTGATCCACGAGAGGCAACCATGGGCTACCTGATTATCGTCGCGCTGATCCAGGCGTTTTCCTTCAGCTTGATCGGCGAGTACCTGGCCGGGCACGTCGACAGTTACTTTGCCGTGCTCGCCCGGGTGCTGCTGGCGGGCCTGGTGTTTCTGCCGCTGACCCGCTGGCGCCAGGTCGAGCCGCGTTTCATACGTTCGATGCTGCTGATTGGCGCGCTGCAGTACGGCATCACCTATGTCTGCCTGTACCTGAGCTTTCGCGTGCTCACCGTGCCGGAAGTGCTGTTGTTCACCATCCTCACGCCGTTGCACGTCACCCTGATCGAAGATGCCTTGAACCGGCGTTTCAACCCTTGGGCGTTGCTGGCGGCGCTGGTGGCCGTGGCGGGTGCCGCGGTGATCCGCTTCGACAGCATCAGCGGCGAATTTTTCATGGGCTTCCTGTTGCTGCAGCTGGCCAACTTCACCTACGCGGCCGGCCAGGTGCTGTACCGTCACCTGATCGCCCGAAACCCCAGCGACCTGCCGCACTACAAGCGTTTCGGCTACTTCTACCTGGGGGCCTTGATCGTCGTGTTGCCGGCATTTGTGCTGTTCGGCAATGCCCAGCACCTGCCGAGCACCGACGTGCAATGGCTGGTGTTGCTGTTCCTCGGGCTGTGCCCGACCGCGCTGGGCCTGTACTGGTGGAACAAGGGCGCATGCCTGGTGTCCGGGGCGACGCTGGCGGTGATGAACAACCTGCATGTGCCGGTGGGGCTGTTGCTCAACCTGTTGATCTGGAACCAGCACGAGCCACTGGGGCGGCTGCTCATCGGCGGGGCGGTGATTCTGGCGTCGGTGTGGATGAGCCGATTGGGCAGCCGAACGGAAGCAGCGCTGACTCGCAAGGCCTGACATGCATACCATCTTCGTCATCGTCGCGCCGATCTTTGCCCTCATCCTGGTGGGCTACCTGTGTCGTCGCGCCAATAAGCTCGGTGACAAGGCTGCAGCCGAAATCAACAAGATGGTGGTCTGGCTCTGCCTGCCGGCCTTGCTGTTCAAAGTGACCGCCACGGCGACCTGGAGCGAGATCTGGCACCCAGGCTTCATCGTGGCGTTTGGTGCCGGGGCGCTGGCGATGTTCGTGATCACCCTGGGGTGGCGCCTTTACAGCGGCCATGGCCTGGCTGCGGCGAGTATCGATGGGCTCAGCGCCGGTTATGCCAATACCGGGTACATCGGGATCCCGCTGTGCGTGCTGCTGTTTGGCGAGCCTGGGCTGCAGCCGGCGCTGATTTCGTCGCTGATCGTGGTCTGCCTGGTGTTTGCACTTTCGCTGACGCTGATCGAAATCGGCCTGCAGGAGGAGCGGCAGATCGGTCGCGCCATGCGGGTCGTGTGCAAGGCGCTGGCGAAGAATCCGCTGGTTATTTCGCCGCTGGTGGGGGCTGCCTGGGCCTTGTCTGGTTTGGGATTGGCAGAGCCGGTGATGCATTTTCTCGACATGCTGGCCCTGGCGACCACCCCCTGTGCGCTGATTTCTCTGGGGGCGTTCCTGGCCGAGAAGCGGGGCACGGGGCAGGCTAGCCCGTGGCCACTGGTGGGGCTGAAACTGGTCGGGCAACCGGCGTTGACCTGGGTGCTGGCGTTCAAGGTGTTCAGCCTGCCGACCATGTGGGCGGCGTCGGCGGTATTGCTGGCGGCGCTGCCAACGGGGACCGGGCCGTTCATGCTGGCTGAGTATTACAACCGCGAGGCGGGGCTGATTTCGCGGACGATCCTGTTTTCCACGGTGGCTTCGCTGCTGACCTTGACCGGGTTGTTGTACCTGCTGGGTTATGCGGGGTAGTTGAGAGCCTCTTCGCGGGCTTGCCCGCTCCCACAGGTTCACCGCTTATCCTGAGGCAGCGCTGTACCTGTGGGAGCGGGCTTGCCCCGCGAATGGGCCGCAAAGCGGCCCCAGCAATCTCAAGCCTCGCTCAATTCTTCCAAGCGGTGCGGCACTCGCCCCGCCAACCCCACCCGCATGTCATTGCCACTCGGCTGCTGATACAAGCTCAAGCCAAACTCCGGCAACACCGCCAGCAGATAATCGAAGATATCGCCCTGGATCCGCTCGTACTCCGCCCACACCGTGGTCGTGGTGAAGCAGTAGATCTCCAGCGGCACCCCTTCGGCGGTGGTCTGCATCTGCCGGACCATGCACGTCATGCCCTGGTGCACATTGGGGTGGTTCTTCAGGTAGGCCAAAGCAAACGCGCGGAAGGTGCCGATATTAGTCAGCTTGCGGCGGTTGGCGGACAGCTCGGCCACCGGCCCCAGCGCTTCGTTCCAGTTCTGCAGCTCCTGGCGCTTGCTGGCCAGGTAGTCACCGAGCAGGCGCACCTGGGTCAGGCGTTGTTCCTCTTCGCGGGTCAGAAAACGCACACCCGCCGCGTCGATGAACAGGCTGCGCTTGATGCGCCGGCCGCCCGACTGCTGCATGCCGCGGTAGTTGCGGAACGATTCGCTCATCAAGCGCCAGGTCGGGATCGAGACGATGGTCTTGTCGAAGTTCTGTACTTTCACCGTGTGCAAGGTGATGTCCACCACATCACCATCGGCGCCCACCTGGGGCATTTCGATCCAGTCGCCCACATGCAGCATGTCGTTGCTGGTCAGTTGCACGCTGGCCACGAATGACAGCAAGGTGTCCTTGTAGACCAACAGCAGTACCGCCGACATTGCACCCAGGCCCGACAGCAGCAGCAACGGCGAGCGGTCGATCAGGGTGGCGACGATGACGATGGAGGCGAAAATCCACAACATCATCTTGGCCAGTTGCACATAGCCCTTGATCGAGCGGGTGCGGGCGTGCTCGGTGCGGGCGTAAATGTCGAGCAGGGCATCCAGCAGGCAGGACAGTGCCATGGTCATGAACAGCAGGGTGAAGGCCAGGGCGACGTTGCCAAGGAAGTGCTGGGCCGTGTCGGACAGCTCCGGCACCAGTTTCAGGCCAAACTGCAGCACCAGCGACGGTGTGGTCTGGGCCAGCCGGTGCAGGACTTTGTTGTGGCGAAGGTCATCCAGCCATTTCAGCGCCTGTTGGCGAGCCAGCAGGCGGGTGCCGTGCAGCATCAGAAAGCGCGACAGGCGGCCGACCACCAGCGAAATCAGCAGCAGTACGGCCAGGCCGATGGCGGCGTGGAGCATGGGATGTTGATCGAGGGTGCCCCAGAGGTCGAGGGAGTCACGCCAGATTCGTTGGATATCCATGGGCTTGTGAACGGTCTGTATTGCCAAACGAAGCGCCATTAGAGCGCGGATGCCGATAAAGTTGCCAAAAGAAATTCGGCTATGGCGGCAGAAAACGTTACCCTATGCAACTGAATTTCCCGCACTTGCCTGAGGTTACCTCCGTGTTTTCCCAATTCGCCCTGCACGAACGCCTGCTTAAAGCCGTGGCCGAGCTTAAATTTGTCGAGCCGACCCCGGTGCAGGCAGCGGCCATCCCCCTGGCCCTGCAAGGGCGTGATCTGCGTGTGACCGCGCAGACCGGCAGTGGCAAAACGGCGGCCTTCGTCCTGCCGCTGCTCAACCGCCTGGTCGACCTGAAAGGCGGGCGCGTCGAGATTCGCGCGCTGATCTTGCTGCCGACTCGCGAGCTGGCCCAGCAAACCCTGAAGCAGGTGGAGCTGTTCTCGCAGTTCACCTATATCAAGTCGGGCCTGGTGACCGGCGGCGAAGACTTCAAGGAACAGGCCGCCATGCTGCGCAAGGTGCCGGACGTGCTGATCGGCACCCCAGGTCGCCTGCTTGAGCAGCTCAACGCCGGCAACCTGGACCTGTCCCATGTGCAGGTAATGATCCTCGACGAAGCCGACCGCATGCTCGACATGGGCTTTGCCGAAGACATGGAGCGCCTGTGCAAAGAGTGTGAGAACCGTGAGCAAACCCTGCTGTTCTCTGCCACCACAGGCGGCGCGGCGTTACGCGACATCATTGGCAAGGTGTTGAAAGACCCTGAGCACCTGATGCTCAACAGCGTCTCGCAGCTGGCCGAAGGCACCCGTCAGCAGATCATCATGGCTGACCACGACCAGCACAAAGAAAAGATCGTCCAGTGGTTGCTGGAAAACGAGACCTACCAGAAGGCGATCATCTTCACCAACACCCGTGCCCTGGCCGACCGTATCTATGGTCACCTGGTGGCCAAGGACGTGAAGGCCTTCGTACTGCACGGTGAAAAGGACCAGAAAGACCGCAAGCTGGCCATCGACCGTTTCAAGCAGGGTAGCTCCAAGGTGCTGGTAGCCACCGACGTTGCGGCCCGTGGCCTGGATATCGACGGCCTCGACCTGGTGATCAACTTCGACATGCCACGCAGCGGTGACGAGTACGTGCACCGTATTGGCCGTACCGGCCGTGCGGGGGGCGAGGGCCTGGCGATCTCGCTGATCACCCACAACGACTGGAACCTGATGTCGAGCATCGAGCGCTACCTCAAGCAGCAGTTCGAGCGCCGGGTGATCAAGGAAGTGAAAGGCACCTACAACGGGCCGAAAAAGGTCAAGGCTTCGGGCAAGGCTGCCGGTACCAAGAAGAAAAAGGTCGAGAAGAAGTCGGGTGACAAGAAGGCTGGCGCCAAGCGCAAGCCGACCGCCAAGCCAAGGGCCAACGCACCGCTGGCCAGCGCCGATGGCATGGCACCGCTGAAAAAGCGCGCGCCTGCGGCTGAGTAAGCCAGTTGCAGCCCTGTCGTCGCCTTGCCGGCGATAGGGCCTTCACCACCTGTACGTTAGTCCGCTTTCTTCTCCGCTGTTTTCAATTCCTTGATCCGCGTATCGATCAACTGGCACTTGTCCGGTAGGTCTTTGCTCGCCGTCCCCAGCTCCATACCCTGCAGCTCGTCGTTGATCTCCTTGGCCTTCTGCGGGTTCTGTTCGGTCAGCTGGCTGACCAGCCCGGCCAGTTCTTCGCGCTTCTGAGTGGCCTCTTCTGGCGTGCAGGCCCAGGCGGGCAGGGCGCAGAACAGGGTAATGGTACCGATGATTTGCAGCGACGGTTTCATCCTTCATACCTCCGGTATTGGCGATGCCTGGTGGAGGGCCGAGGATGCGTTGAAGTTCAGCCTCGACGACCGGCGGGCTCGGCAACCCGCGGGCGCAATACAACCAACGTTGTCAGTGTGCAAGGTGAGGTTTTGCCGTCATGTCTATGCCCAACGCCTTCATGACTGCGAGGAACGATTTAAGGGTCGGATTGCCGTGTTCGCTGAACGACCGGTAAAGTTGCTCACGAGACAAGCCAGTTTCTTTCGCCAGATCGCTCATCCCTTTTGCACGAGCCACCACGCCAACGGCTTTGGCCACGTAGCTGGCGTCACCCGTCTCCAGCGCATCGGACATGAATTGTGCAATGGCTTGCGGAGTGGTCAGGTAATCGGCCGCATCGAACTCAAAAAATGTTTCAGTCATTTTGCATCCTCCAGGAGCGCAGGATTTCGTGAGCCGCTTTGATGTCCCGCCGCTGGCTGCTCTTGTCCCCGCCGCAAAGCAGTATTACTAAGGTATCGCCCGCTTGGTGAAAGTACACCCGGTAGCCCGGGCCATGGTGAACTCTGAGTTCACTCACTCCGTGGCCAACTGCCGAGACGTCTCCAGGAAGGCCCTCCATCAAACGGTTGATACGAGCAATGATCCGGATACGCGCCATTTCGTCCCGGAGCCCATGCACCCAATGTCTGAAACTGCTGGATTCGATCTTCTTCATTGGGTGAATGTAGTTTATAAATCACACTGGGCTAGCGCATCAAATGGTTTCTGTTTTTTTCTGAACACGACTCGCCGCAGGCAGGTCCCAACCTGTGTACCCCTTCCGTCCACAGCAGGAGCCTGCCGCCATGAGCACCACCTACGACTGGGACTTGATCGAGCGCTTGCTGCATGAAGTGCAGAACAGCGCCGGTCACAGCTTCACGCCACGCCCCTATGCCGAGCAGCACGCTGCGGCTCTGGCCGCCAAAGGCCAGCCGATAGGCGATCTGGACCACCTCAAGACCCGCGCTTGCGAATACGAAAAGCTGCTGTTCGAGCGCGGCTTTATCGAGAGCCGGCCCGATGAAGAGGGCGGCAACGGTGAAAACTTCGTCCTCAGCGAACGCGGATCACGCCTGCTGAGCCTGATCGACAGCAGCATTCCTGGCTTTGAGCACCCACGCCTGGTTTTGGATGAACAAGCCGATGCGCTGGATGAAGCGACGTTTGAACAGGTGTCATCCAAGGCGCAGATTGCTTGAGGTCGTTTTGAGGGTGGCACGGGCGGGCATGGAAACCCGATAATCGGTAATTCCTGAAAACTGCCGAGCTGACGCCCATGCCAATGACTACCCGAAAGGCCCGCCCATGAGCGCGGCCCGGAAGAACCCCGACGCATTTGCTTTCCAGGTCATGCTTGGGTTGTGCCTGATCTGGGGCTGCCAGCAGGTGCTGATCAAGACGGCCGCTGTCGACATCGCGCCGGTGATGCAGGCTGCCTTGCGTAACTGCATCGCCGCCGTGTTGGTGGGCCTGATGATCTGCTGGCGCGGTGGTTGGGAGCAGGTGGGCAGCACCTGGCGTGCCGGGCTGTTGGCGGGTGGGCTGTTTGGCGTGGAATTCCTGTTCATCGCCGAAGGGCTGAAGCTGACGTCGGCAGCGCACATGTCCGTATTCCTCTACACCGCTCCCGTTTTCACGGCGTTGGGCCTGCACTTCATGCTGCCCAGTGAGCGACTGCGGCTGTTGCAGTGGTTGGGAATCTTGCTGGCCTTCGGTGGGATTGCCACGGCGTTTGCCGGTGGTATGTCGTTTGAAGAAATGGACAGCCGCACCTTGCTGGGCGACGCCTTTGGCGTTGTGGCAGGGCTGGCCTGGGGCGCGACGACCGTGGTAGTGCGCTGTTCGCGGCTGTCGGAAGCACCGGCGACCTTGACCTTGTTCTATCAGCTGGCCGTCGGCTTTGCCGGGCTGCTGCTGATTGCCTTGCTCAGCGGCCAGATCGGCGCGGTGTCGCTGACGCCGTTGGCGGTCGGCAGTGTGCTGTTCCAAGGGATCGTGGTGTCGTTTGTCAGCTACCTGACCTGGTTCTGGTTGTTGCGCAAGTACTTGGCGTCGAACCTCGCGGTGTTCTCGTTCATCACGCCGCTGTTCGGCGTGACGTTCGGGGTGCTGCTGCTGGATGAGCCTCTGAGCGTGAACTTCGTACTCGGGGCAGTGATGGTACTGCTTGGGGTGATCCTGGTGAGCGCCGAGCCTTGGGTGAAGCAGCAACTGCGCAAATGGGTGGGGTAACAAGTGCCTCTACACCGATTGCGCATCAGCTGAGTTTTGCGCCAGGCAGCTGGGGTTGGCATGGCCTCCCGCCAGCACCAGCCCCCCGGCTACGGCCAAGCCACTCGCTGCCAGCAGCAAAGCCGGCTGTAAACTCCCTGTGTAGTGGTTGCTGACCGCCGCCAACAACGGCCCACTCAGTTGGCCGAGTGCGAAGCACGCCGTGAGCAGCCCCGCATTACGCTGCGTCGCATGCGGCGCCAGCTCCCGCGAACGCTGCATCACCAGCTGCATGCAGGCCAGGAACGGCGCACCGCAAAGCACCACGCCCAACGCCAGGCCAAGGCCACCGCCCATCAGGCATGCCAGCACGCCTAGCCCTTGCAGCCACAGGGTGGCAGTCAGCCAGGTAGAGGTGCGGCCGGCTCGGCGCACGCTCACCAGCAGCACGCCCAGCGCGGCTGCCACACCAAAGGCAGGCCAGAACAGGTCGGCCATCCATTGCCCCTGAAATTGCTGGTTGGCCATCTGTGACAAGAAGGTGGCCGGCAGAATGTAACCGACGCCGTACAACGCATAGACCAGCCCAAGGCGAGCGATGCCGACATTTCGCGTTGTGCCTTGCTGCACAGTCGCCGGGGCAATCGCTAGCGCCTGCGGCTGTGGCAACCAACGCCCCACCGCCAACAGCATGATCAGCGCAGCGCTGGCATAAATCAGCCACAGGGCTGCCGAACCCAGCCCCAGCACATGCGCACCGAGGGCCAACAGACCCGTAACGGCGATACCCAGGCCTGGGCCGGCGAAAACCAGGGCACCCAGGCGCTGGCGATTGTGTGCACTGGCAACGTGCTGGCTGAGGCTGGTGATCATCACCAGTACCCAGGCGCTGGCCACGCCTGTGCCAAAGCGCAGCAGCAGGTGGGGCCAGAAGCCATCGGCGGCCCATGAAGCCAGGGTCAACAGTACGCACAGCCACAGGCCGCCGTGCAGGCGCAGACGCACCTGGGCAGGTTTGCGAACGAACATGGCATCCACCGCACCCAGGAAGTAACCGAGGTAGTTGGCTGCCGCGACCAGTCCGGCGGCCGTGAGGTCAAACTGGCCTTCAGCGATCAGCTGCGGCAGTTGCGGGGTAAGGGCGAAGCGACCTATGCCCATGGCCATCATCAGCGCCACGGCGCTGGCCAGCAGGTGTATCAGCGGCGACATGGAAGCACTCCTGCAGATTGGTTGGCGATGGATGGCAGGTTAGGGGGCTTTTATGTTCAATAAAATTGAATAATGATGAGGAAGTTGTTCTGTTTTGGAGAATGTTATGGAGTTCAGCCAGCTGCGCATCTTCCAGGCGGTGGCCGAGGAAGGTTCCGTCACCCGCGCCGCCGAGCGCCTGCATCGGGTGCCGTCGAACCTGTCGACACGCTTGCGCCAGCTCGAAGAGCAATTGGGCGTGGAGCTGTTTTTGCGCGAGCGCCAGCGCCTGCAATTGTCGCCGGCGGGCAAGGTGTTGCTGGACTACGCCAATCGCCTGTCTGCCCTGCGTGACGAGGCGGTGGCAGCCATACAGGGCGGCCAGCCGGCCGGGGAATTCGTGCTGGGCACCATGTACAGCACCGCAGCCACTCACCTGCCTGCATTGCTGGCGCGTTATCACCAGGCGTATCCGGCGGTGAACCTGCAGGTGCGCGCAGCGCCCAGTGGCGAGTTGTTCGAGGGTTTGCTCAGCCATGGCCTGGACGCGGCATTGGTGGACGGCCCGCCGAGCCTGGCCGGGCTGGACGGTGTGCCGCTGTGCGAAGAGCAGCTGGTGTTGATCACCAGCCCCGAGCACCCGCCCGTGCACACGGCAAAAGATGTGGCAGGCAAAGCCGTGTTCACCTTCCGCCAGGGCTGCTCGTACCGGATGCGCCTTGAGGCCTGGTATGCCCACGCCCATACGCCGATGGGGCGGGTGATGGAGATCGAGTCCTACCAGAGCATGCTGGCCTGCGTGATTGCAGGCGCGGGCGTGGCCATGATGGCGCAGTCCATGCTCGACAGCCTGCCTGGGCGCGACCGGGTGCGGGTTCATCGGCTGCAGGCGCCGTTCGATCAGGCGGTGACCTGGTTGATGTGGCGCCAGGGCATGCGCGGGGCGAATTTGCAGGCGTGGATCGATCTGCAACAAACCGAAACGATAAACCAGTCGTCGGAATGCGGCGTTTCGCCTTGATCCGCGTCAAAATGGCCCCTATCTCTAGGAACAGATGCATGCGTAATACAGGACATCGGGCTATGATCTGTATGAAACATCACTGGATTGATTGACCGTGAGGCTGACCCGTCAAGGGGGCACTATGAAGAAACCACTGTTCAACTGGCTCCACGACTTGGCTGTCGCACTGGGGTTGATTCCACCGCCCTTGCAGCCGGTGCCGATCCCGACTGATGAAGAGCAGCGCAAGCGCCAACCGCGCCGTCGCTGACATGACAAAGGCCGCCGCATCATTGCTGATGCGGCGGCCTTTTTGTTGCTGCGGATCGTCAGTCTTGGGTAGCGGTATCAGGCCAGCTTCATCGCTGCCACCGATTTACGCGACATCAGGCTGACCCCCACGAAGCTCACCAGGCCGATCGCCAGGCTGTAGTAGATCGGCGTGTTGGCTTCCAGCCCATCCTTGAACATGAACAACAGCGCGGTAGCAAAGCCCAGCGACATGCTGGCGATTGCACCTGCGGTGGTGGCGCGTTTCCAGAAGATCGCACCGATCAACGGGATCAGCATGCCGCCGACCAGCAGGTTGTAGGCCAAGGTCAAGGCGTTGATCACATCGTTCACCACCAAGGCGATGCCCAGTACCACCAGACCCGTGAGCAGGGTGAACAGGCGGCTGATGCCCAGGCTCGATTGCTTGCCGCCACGCAGCTTGGGCAGCAGGTCTTCGGTCAGGGTGGTGGACGCGGCCAGCAGGCCGGCGCTGGCGGTGGACATCATGGCTGCCAGGGCCGCCGCCATCAGCAGGCCGCGAATGCCATCGGGCAGGGTGCTCTTGATCATCTCGGCAAAGGCATTGTTCGGGTTGGCCAAGTCCGGCATCAGCACGTGCGCGGCCATGCCGATCATGGCGCAGGCCAGGCCGTACACCACGCAGTAGACACCTGCAGTGGTACCGGCACGTTGGCAGACCTTCTCGTCACGGGCAGTGAATACCCGCTGCCAGATGTCCTGGCCGATGAGGATGCCGAAGAAGTAGATCAGGAAGTAAGTGATGATGGTGTCCCAACCGATGGAGGTCAGTTGGAAGCTTGCCGCTGGCAGTTTGGCCACCAAGGTGTCCCAGCCGCCGGCTTTGTACAGGCAGACTGGCAGCAAGATGAACATCAGGCCGACGGTCTTGATAACGAACTGGACGATGTCGGTCAGGGTCAGCGACCACATGCCACCGATGGTCGAATAGAGCACCACCACGCCACCGCCGAGCAGCAGCGACATCCAGAACGGCAACTCAAGCAATACCTGCAGCACCGTTGCCATGGCCAGGGTCGAGGTGACGCCGATCATCAGGGCGTAAGCCAGCATGATCACCGCGCTGGCCTGACGTGCCATGGGGTTGTAGCGCCGCTCCAGGACCTGGGTCACGGTAAAGATGCGCAGGCGCAGCAGGGGTTTGGCGAGGAACAGGTTGAGGGCGATGATGCCCAGGCCCAGGGCTGCGCACAGCCAGAAGCCAGAAATGCCGTGGACATAGCCCAGGCGCACGGTGCCGACGGTGGACGCACCGCCCAGTACGGTGGTGGCCATGGTGCCCATGTACAGGGTCGGGCCGAGGTTGCGCCCGGCCACCAGGTAGTCTTCGTGGGTTTTCGCACGCCGCATGCCATACCAGCCAAGGCCGAGCATGCCGGCGGTATAGATCATTACAACAATGATGTCCAAGGCCATTGGGAGTCTCCCGATTATCTTTATTATGGCGAGATCGACCGCGCGGGCTTAGCGCCACCCGGCGGTCTTGTCTTGTGTTGACGGGCCTCAGTGGCCCTCCCTCATGGCTCCTGCCGGGGTATAGCGATCAAGCGGTGCCGTGCGGTGTGGCCAACTTCAGCGACGCACGACGCCCGGCAGCACGCAGAGCATTTCGAACAGCAGGTTGGCGCCGAGCAGCGAGGTGTTGCCGGTGGTGTCGTAAGGCGGGGAGACTTCGACAAGGTCACAGCCGATCAGGTCCAGGCCGTGACAGCCGCGAATGATCTCCATCGCCTGGATCGTGGTCAAGCCCCCGATTTCAGGAGTGCCGGTGCCTGGCGCCCAGGCAGGGTCGATGCCGTCGATATCGAACGACAGGTACACCGGGCCACCGCCGACCTTTTCTCGGACTTCGGCCATCAGCGGTTCCAGCGATTTGTGCCAGCATTCTTCGGCCTGGACTACACGAAAGCCCTGGCGACGGCTCCAGTTGAAGTCGTCGGCGGTGTAGCCCTGGGCGCGCAGGCCGATCTGCACCACGCGGTCACAGTCGAGCAGGCCCTCTTCCACGGCGCGGCGGAAGGTGGTGCCGTGGGCGATCTTCTCGCCGAACATGTGATCGTTGACGTCGGCGTGGGCATCGATGTGCACCAGGCCGATCTTGCCGTGCTTTTTGTGCAGGGCACGCAGGATCGGCAGGGTGATGGTGTGATCGCCGCCCAGGGTCATCGGGATGACATTGTGCTCGACGATTTCATCGTAGGCTTCTTCGATGATGCGCACGGCGTCGAGCAGGTTGAAGGTGTTGATGGCCACGTCACCGATGTCGGCTACCGACAGCGAGTCGAAAGGCGCGGCCCCGGTGGCCATGTTGTACGGGCGGATCATCACCGATTCGGCGCGGATCTGCCGTGGGCCGAAGCGGGTGCCAGAGCGCAGCGAGGTGCCGATGTCCAGGGGCACGCCGATGAACGCGGCATCGAGGCCGGCGGCGCTTTGCAGGTGGGGGAGGCGGAGCATGGTGGCGATGCCGCCGAAACGCGGCATTTCGTTGCCGCCCAGTGGTTGGTGGAGAGTCTTGTCCACGGTGGGCCTCATCAGTCGGTCGATTGTTGTGTTTGTTCGAACCTGTGCCGCGGCGCGCCTGTTTGCTTTGGTTGTGCCGGCGGGCAGGACATTTCGGCCGAGTTTGCTCAAGGTAGTGCACGGGAAGAATCGCTACCGGCAAATACTTACTTCAGGAATTTCTGAACTAATACCCCGCAACCGGTTAGACTTCACGCATTTACCGTTGTGGAATTGTTGCACCATGGCCTCGACCCTGCCTGATCTGAAACTCCTGCGCATCTTCGTCAGCGTGGTGCGCCACCAGGGCTTCGCCAACGCCCAGCGCGAGTTGAACCTGTCGACGTCGGCCATCAGCACCTACATGAGCCAGCTGGAAGGCGGGCTGGGTATTGTTCTTTGCCACCGGGGGCGCGGGGGGTTCAGCCTGACCAGCAAGGGCGAGCTGTTCCATCAGGAGAGCCTGCGCCTGCTGGCCGAGCTCGATGGCTTCGAGCAATATGCCGCGGCGCTCAAGGGCGAGCTGCGCGGCACACTTAACCTGGGCGTGATCGACTCCACCGTGGGTGATCGCGCACTGCCGCTGGCCGAAGCCATCGGCGCTTACAGCCAGGAGCACCCGGCGGTGCACCTGCACCTGTCGGTGTCCAGCCCCTACGAACTGCAACTGGGTGTACAGGACAACCGCCTCGACCTGGCCATTGGGGCGTTTTCCTCGCGCATGAGTGGCCTGGTCTATCAACCGCTGTACCGGGAGCAGCACTGGTTGTATTGCAGCAGCCGCCACCCCTTGTTCGCCGAACGGCGCATCCATGAGCAGGTGGTGACTCAGCAGCGCATGGTCGGTCGCGGCTACTGGAGCCAGGCAGAGTTGGCCCGGCATGGCTTCAAGCACAGCGCGGCGACCGTCGAGAGCATGGAGGCGCAGCTGATTCTGATACTGTCCGGTGCCTACATCGGTTACCTGCCAGAGCATTATGCCCAGGCGTGGGTGGAGAAGGGCGATTTACGGGTATTGTCGCCGTCGACCTTCGGTTACCAGGCGCCATTTTCGCTGATCATTCGCCGTGGTCGTAGCCGCGAGCCTTTGATTCAGACCTTCCGCGACTTGCTCAAAAGTCAGCTCAACGTCGGCTGATGCACACCAGGTTTATGCATTCCGTCGGGATGGGCTCAATTCCTACAGGACTTGACCGCTAACCTGATAGCGCTCTGCTAAACATCAACGTGCGCTGAAGATCCCCCCTATTTCATCCTGCAAGGATTGCCCAAGATGCGCATGAATTTGCCCGTCACTGAGCACGAAAGAACCTTTTCCAGCGAACAACGCCTGATTTCCACGACGGACCTCAACAGCCGCATTACCTACTGCAATGACGCTTTCGTGGCGATCAGTGGTTTTACCTACGACGAACTGGTTGGCCAGACCCACAACCTGGTGCGTCACCCCGACATGCCGCCGGCGGTCTTCGGCCACATGTGGGACACCATCAAGCAAGGCAAACCCTGGATGGGCGTGGTCAAGAACCGCGCCAAAAATGGCGATTACTACTGGGTCAGCGCCTATGTCACCCCGGTGTATGAGCAGGGCAGGGTCAGCGGCTATGAGTCGGTGCGTTCGGTGCCGACGCGCGAGCAGATTCACCGCGCTGAAGCCCTGTACGCGCGGTTGCGTGCCGGCCGTTCGCCGGTATCCTGGGCGGCGCGGCTAGGGCATGAATTGGGGCACGGCTGGCCGCTGATTGGCGCGGGCCTGCTGTCGGCGGCAAGCTACCTGTGGCTACCGCCCTATGCGGCCTTGGGGGTATTGATGGCCAGCTTGTTGCTGGCCTGGTACCTGGTCGAGCATCAGCACAGCCAGGCCATTCGGCGCACACTTGGCGAGCACCCAAAAGCCTTCACCAGCCCGTTGGTGGCGTTGACGTACAGCGACAATCTGGGCCTGCAAGGCCAGCTGGACCTGGCCATCCTCAGCGAAGAGGCACGCTTGCAAACTGCCTTGACCCGCCTGGTGGACGCCGGGGTCGGGGTGAAGTCGCGGGCGGCGCAGTCGGCCGACCTGTCCGACGCCCAGGCGCAGATGCTCGACCGCCAGCGCAGCGAAACCGACCAGTCCGCCACGGCGATCGCGCAGATGGCAGCGACCATTCAGGAGGTCACCCATAACGTGCAAAGCACCGCCCATGCCGCAGGTGATGCCGACCAGTTGGCGCAGCAAGGCAGTGAGTTGGCCCAGCAGAGCCTCAAGGCGATGGGCAGCATGAGTGATGCGGTCAACGATATAGGCCAGGCCGTCAACGCCTTGGCTGAACAGACCCAGTCGATTGGCAGTGTGGTCGACACGATCACCTCGATTGCCGACCAGACCAACCTGCTGGCGCTCAATGCTGCCATCGAGGCGGCGCGGGCCGGTGAGCAGGGTCGCGGGTTTGCCGTGGTAGCCGATGAGGTGCGTTCACTGGCCCAGCGTACCCGTGCCTCGACCGAGGAGATCCATCAGATCATCGCCTCGCTGCGGGCGGGGGCTGAACGGGCGGTCAGTACGGCTACCCGTGGCGAGCAAATTTCCCGCGACAGCGTACACAGTGTCGAAGCGGTGCAAGCGGCGTTAACCGGCATTGCCCAGGCGGTTAGCCGGATCACGGGCATGAGCCAGCAGATGGCGACGGCTTCGGAGCAGCAAAGTCATGTTGCCGAAGACATCAACCAGCAGATCGTCAGGATTGCACAGCTGTGCGATCAGAGCGCCGGGCAGGCCAGGCAGGGGGCGGAAATTAGCCAGGACCTGGAGCGCATGGCGGAGTACCTGCACAGCCTGGCGGAGCGTTTCAACCGCTAACTTCGAGCCTATCCCACAAGGATGTGGGGCTTTTCTGCAGGGCTATGGCACACTGCGCCCGGTAAGGAGAAGCCGATGTCCAGACCCCGCTGCGAGCGCTGCCAGCGCCCGCTCGATCACTGCCTTTGCCCACTGATCCCCTCGCTCGACAGCCGCACCCGCGTGGTCCTGCTGCAGCACCCCAGTGAAAGCGCGCACGCCCTGAATACCGCCCGCCTGGCCGCCCTTGGCCTGGTCAATGCCGAGTTGCGCATTGGCGAGGTGTTCGAAGACCTCGTTGAGTTGCTGCAGACGCCAGGCTACCGGCCGGTGCTGCTGTTCCCAGGCGATCACGCCCAGGTGCTGACGGTTTATGGTGAGGAGGATGACAGGCCCTTGCTGTTGATCGTGCCTGATGGCACCTGGCGCAAGGCACGCAAGCTGCTGTACCTGAACCCATTGCTGGAGACATTGCCGCGTGTGACGCTGGCGGCGGTTGCGCCTTCGCGCTACCGGCTGCGCAAGGCGCCGGAGCCGGGGGCGTTGTCGACCATCGAGGCGGTGGTCGAGGCGCTGAACGTGCTGGAGCAGCCGGTCAGCTTCGATGCATTGCTCAAACCCTTCGAAGCCCTGATCGAGGGGCAAATCAAGGCCATGGGCGCCGAGACGTTCCAGCGCAATCACGGCACCCGTTAAGGCCAATGGGGTCGCTGTGCGACCCATCGCAGGCAAGCCAGCTCCTACAGGTTTGCGCGGATCTAACCCCAGGAGGCTGGCAATCCCCCTACGGTTAAATCAACGCATCTCAGGCAGCTGTGCGTCGGTCTTCACTTCATTGCTGGCAATGGCTTCCGGCGGCAGCGAGATACGTTGCTTGCTCAGCAACTCGCCCATGGTTGCCAGAACCCGGTACATCGAGAACTCCTCGGTGTAGCGCACTTCGGTGTAGCGGCGATCGGCGTTGTACAGTTCGTTCTCACTGTCGAGCACGTCGAGCAGGGTGCGTTGGCCAAGGCCGAACTGATCCTGGTAAGCGGCACGTACACGCTTGGTGGTCTCGGCGTATTCACGCGCCGTCGGGGTCTGCTTGCGCGCGTTGTTCATGGCGTTCCAAGACAGGCTCAGGTTCTCGGTCAGCTCGCGCAGCGCGTTGTTGCGGATGTCCAGTGCCTGGTTGATCTTGTGGGCATCGGACTGCAGGCGAGCCTTGTCGCTGCCGCCGCGGAACACGTTGTAGTTGAGCTCGACACCGGCCTGCCAGTCATTGTTGCTGTGGCCCTTCTCGCCGCCTAGGTTGTTGTTGGCACCTGTGGCCAGCACGGCGTCCAGACGTGGGTAGAAGGTCGACTTGGCCACTTCGTATTGCTGCTCGGCAGCGTTGACGTCGGCCTGGGCGGATTTGATGTAAGGGTTGTTCTGGCGCATGCCTTCGCGCGCATCGTCGAGGGTGCCAGGGATCTCTACCTTGATCGATTGCGGCCCTTCCAGTTCATCGGGGTGTTTGCCGATGACGCTGAAGAAATTGGCCTCGGCATCGGCCAAGTCGACTTCGGCGGTGTCCAGGTTGTTTTCTGCCAATGCACGGCGGGCGCGGGACTGATCAAGGTCGGCGGTGCTGCCGACGCCGCGCTCGGTGCGCAGGCCGATCTGGTCGTTTACCCGCAGGTGGGCTTGCAGGTTGTTCTTGGCCAGCGTCACCAGCTCACGGCGCTTGAGTACCTCGAGGTAGACCTCCACCGCGCGCAGGGCAACATCCTGGGCGACTGCCTGGGTGTAGTAGGCGCGAGAGGTGGCGACCGCCTCGGTGCGGCCTACTTCGTTCGAGGTGTTGAAGCCGTCGAAGAGCATCTGCCGCAGGCGCAGCTCCGACTGGGTGTAGCTGAGGGTGGCTTTGTCGTGGTTGCGGGTACCGTCGGGGTTGGAGCCGCGGGTATTGAGGTTGTCGGAACGCTGGCGACCATAACCTGCGACCAAGTCCACGGAAGGGTAGTAACCACCACGCGCGAATTTCACGTCTTCATCGGCAGACAACTTGCTGTTGCGGTTGGAGCTGATCTGCGGATGGTAGTCCACGGCGCTCTGGACAGCTTCGGTAATCGACATCGCCTGTACGTTGGCACACGCCATGGCCAACAGTAATGCACTGGTGATGGGGTTCAAAACGCGCATGGGTACCTCTCCCTGATCCTAGAATAAGTCCTGCTTGTCGCCAAAAAAATGACGATATATTTATCATGCAAACCGTGTCAGGTTTTTAACAACGAAGCTAAGAACATTCAATCAAAGATGTAAGAAGATTTTCTCATAACAGTTTATTTTATTTGACATATTAGGTCTAAGGGTGCGCGAGGAATGGTTCAAACCAGGCAATTTGAAAGCCGCTGAAAGTCTCGTTTTTCATGGTTTACAGAGGGTTCCAGAACTTTTGCAGCTAAAAAAAAGCCTGGATAGGCCAAAGAGATATTTGGCGACAAAATATTGACGATCCGAGATTTCGGGAAGGTATAGGCATCCGTGAGGGTGCCTTTACTGGCGCACGCGTTCACCCCGGCTTGCGCAGGGTCTTCTGCTTGAGGATATACACGCTGACCAGCACTGCACTAGTGAGCATGAAGGCCCGCGCCCAGAACAGCGGCACCAGGTAGCAAGACAGACCGATGCTGGCCCACATCAGGCCGATGGCGTAGACCTTGCCTTTGAGCGGAATGCCTTCGCCACTGAGGTAATCACGGATCCACGGCCCGAGTTTGGGGTGATGGACCAGCCAGTGATGAAAGCGGGGCGAACTGCGGGCAAAGCAGGCCGCCGCCAATAACAGGAAAGGGGTGGTAGGCAACACCGGCAGGAATATCCCCAGCACCCCCAGCGCGACGCTGAGCCAGCCGATGGCCAGCAGCAGGTAGCGCACAGCCGACTCAGTGATGGCGAGGCTTGAGCAGCGCCGGCTTCTCGTCAGGGGCGTGCAGCAGCAGGAACAGCGCGCTCAGTGCCTCTGGGATCTGCACAATCATGTCATCCTGCAGGTTGGCGTTGCTGGCGATGTCGGCAAACTCTGGTTGCTCGTCGAACAGGCCCGAACCGACCATGATCGGCAGCAGCATCTCGCTGACTTCTTCCTCGGCGTTCTCGAACCAGGCCTCTTCGCGCAGGAACACGCCTTCCATGAAACCGATGCACCAGCCGCGCAGGTCGGAATCGTCCGGCTCGTCGGTCAGGTCCAGTTCGCACGGCAGGTCGAACTCTTCGTCGCTGGCCAGTTGGCGGGCGATGTGAGCCTTCAGCGCCACCAGGGTCGCTTCGATTTCGGTGCGCTGGGCCTCGTTGGCGTAGTGGGGCTCTTCGGCGAACAGGGCGTCGATCCATTCACGCTCGGGAACGTCCTCGGCATTGATCGACAGGGCTGTGAGGTAGCCGTGGGCGGCGACGTAGTCCAGCGCTTCTTCGTGCAGCTCGTCGGCGTCGAGGAAGGCTTGCAGGCGGGTGAGTTGCTCGGCGAAGGACATTACAGGGCTACCTTGGGGAATAAACGATAGTGAATTCTAGCACCTTGCAGCGATGGCGGGGCAAAGGGAACGTCTGTCACAGCGGCGCCCTGCGTGGGTTGGCACTGGGGTATAATCCGCGATTTTTCATCCAGGGGCGGTCTTTGTCGGCCGTCTGGTAAAAACCGCTTACGCATTCGGCGTGTGCGGGGCGGGTTTTTCGTCCAGCCTGTCTCCAGGATGGTACGGCGATTTGTGGAGTTGCACATGCTCGAACAGGCTCAGCGCGTTCTCAAGGATATCTTCGGCTACGACAGTTTCCGTGGGCGCCAGGCAGCAATCATCGAATGCGTGGCCAACGGCGGCGATGCGCTGGTACTGATGCCCACCGGCGGCGGTAAGTCGCTATGTTTCCAGGTGCCGGGGCTGCTGCGCCCAGGCCTGACCGTGGTGGTTTCGCCGCTGATTGCGTTGATGGACGACCAGGTCGCTACGCTCGACGAGCTTGGCGTGGCCGCGGCCGCACTCAACTCAACGCTCAGCGCCGAGCAGCAGCGTGAGTTGGCCGGGCGCATGCGCCGCGGTGAGCTGAAGATGCTGTACCTGGCTCCGGAACGCCTGGTGCAGCCACGCATGCTCGATTTTTTGCGCGAGCTGGACGTTTCGTTGTTCGCCATCGACGAGGCCCACTGCGTGTCGCAATGGGGCCACGACTTCCGCCCGGAATACCTGCAGTTGGGCCAATTGGCCGAGCTGTTCCCGCATGTGCCGCGCATCGCCCTGACCGCCACCGCCGACATGCGCACCCGCGAAGAGATCGTCCAGCGTCTGCACCTGCAGGGCGCTGAGCGTTTCCTTTCCAGTTTCGACCGGCCGAACATCTTCTACCGCATCGTGCCCAAGGAGGCGCCGCGCAAGCAACTGATGGCCTTCCTCGGCGAGCGTCGTGGCAACGCAGGCATCGTCTACTGCCTGTCGCGCAAGAAGGTCGACGAGACGGCTGCCTTCCTTTGTGATCAAGGCTTCCCGGCGCTGCCGTATCACGCCGGCCTGGCGGCCGAAACGCGATCCGCCAACCAGCACCGCTTCCTCAACGAGGAAGGCTTGATCATGGTTGCCACCATCGCCTTCGGCATGGGCATCGACAAGCCCAACGTGCGCTTCGTCGCCCACCTCGACCTGCCCAAGTCGCTCGAAGCCTATTACCAGGAGACCGGCCGTGCCGGCCGTGACGGCTTGCCGTCCGATGCCTGGATGGCCTATGGGCTGCAGGACATGGTGATGCTCAAGCAGATGCTGCAGAACTCCGAGGGTGACGAGCGCCACAAGCGCGTTGAGCAGCACAAGCTCGATGCCATGCTGGCCCTCTGTGAAGAAACCCGCTGCCGCCGTCAGTCGCTGCTGGCCTACTTCGACGAAACCCTGGAGCAGCCCTGCGGGCATTGCGACAACTGTATCGACCAGGTGCAGACCTGGGATGCCACCGAACCTGCCCGCCAGGCGCTGTCGGCGGTGTTCCGTACTGGCCAGCGTTATGGCGTGGGGCACCTGATCGACGTGCTGCTGGGCAAGGACACCGAGAAAGTGCGCAATTTCGGCCACCAGAAGCTTTCGGTGTTCGGTGTCGGCAAGCCGCTGGCCGAAGCCGAGTGGCGCTCGTTGTTCCGCCAGTTGGTCGCCCGTGGCCTGGTGGACATCGACCTGGAAGGCTACGGTGGCTTGCGTCTCTCCGACAGCTGCCGGCCGCTGTTGCGCGGCGAAGTGACCTTGCAGCTGCGCCGTGATCTCAAACCGCAAACCGTCGCCAAGAGCGCTGGCAGCGGTGGCAGCCCGGCCAGCCAGTTGGTGCGTGCCGAAGAGCGCGAACTGTGGGAAGCGCTGCGTACCCTGCGGCGCAAGCTGGCCGAGGAGCACAGCGTGCCGCCTTACGTCATCTTCCCCGACTCGACGCTGCTCGAGATGCTGCGCAGCCAGCCCGCCAGCCTCAGCGACATGGCCCAGGTCAGCGGTGTGGGGGCGCGCAAGCTCGAACGCTATGGTCAGGCGTTCCTTGAGGTACTCAATAACAGCGGTGGCACTGACGACGCGCCGAAAGTGGTGCTCGACCTGCGTCATGAGCTGGTCAGCCTGGCGCGGGCGGGGATGACCCCGGCGCAGATTGCCGGGCAGCTCAATTGCAGCGAAAAGAACGTTTACAGCCTGCTTGCCGAGGCCATTGGCCGCCAGGAGCTGAGCCTTGATCAGGCCCTCGATCTGCCGGAGGACCTGATGATGGAGGTGCAGGACGCCTTCCTCGACGGCGAAGGCGAGCTGCCGCCGGTATCGACCATCGCGCCACTGTTCGGGCCACGGGTACCGGAGGGCGTGCTGTATTGCATACGCGCGGCGCTGGCAGCGGAATTCGACCTCTGATAGCCGGCAGGTTCGAGGCCAGAAGCGCCAACTGCTGACCTTTGTCATGTTTTTTGACGATTATCGAACAGTGGCAGGCGCCCGAGCCTTGCCACGTGCTCCGGGTCATGGTTAGCTGCCTAACAATTAGATCTGTTCAATGAGTTGCTTATGCCCTTGACCGACAACCAACACCGCTTCGGCATGCAGCTGGCCCAGATGTCCCGGGGCTGGCGTGCCGAGCTGGATCGCCGCCTGGCCGGGCTCAACCTGTCCCAGGCGCGCTGGCTGGTGTTGCTGCACCTGGCCCGTTTCGAGGAGGCCCCCACCCAGCGTGAGCTGGCCCAGAGTGTAGGCGTCGAAGGCCCGACCCTGGCGCGCTTGCTCGACAGCCTTGAGGCACAGGGTTTGGTGCGCAGGCAGGCAGTGCTTGAAGACCGGCGGGCGAAGAAGATTCTGCTGTGCCCACCGGCCAAGCCGCTGATCGAGCAGATCGAGACCATTGCCAATGCGCTGCGGGTAGAGCTGTTTACCGGGGTGGATGAGGCGGACCTGGAGGTGTGCATGCGGGTGCATGCGAAAATTCTGGGTAACCTCGAAAAGTCCTGATTCCTGGGGCTGCAAAGCAGCCCCATCGATTTAGAAGGTATGCCCCAGGTTCAGGTATACCGCCTGCTCGTGCGCACTGTTGGCCCCATAGCTCAGGTTCAACGGCCCCAGCGGTGTCTCCAGCCCCAGGAAGATGCTCGCTGCATTGATGTAGCCACTGTCAAATTCGTTGTCGTTGTTCCATGCCCGCCCACGCTCCAACGACGCCCCGATATACAGTGGGAAGTCCAGCGGCACGTAGGCCCGTGGCGTCAGGCGACGGTAATAGACCATGCGCAGCAAGCTGATGTTCTGCCCAGACACCGAATCCTGGCGGAACCCTGACAGCTCCCGCGCGCCCCCCATCACGAAGCTCGACGTCACCACCTCGGCATCATCGAGCGTGCGCCCATAGCGCCCGCCCAGCACCCAGGTATTCGGGCCACTGCTGATGGCCTTGTCCAGGCTGAACAGCCACTGGCGGTAGTCCTGGTCGGAGTCGAGCGATTTGTCGTACTTGCGCAGGGTCATGCCGATATCTTCGCCGCTGTGCGGGAAGTACACGTTATCGAGGGTGTCGAACGAGTACTTGAGCTCGTAGAACCCTTCGTTGAAGCTGACCTTGGGCAGGTCCTGGTCACCGATACGCACCTCGGCTTCGCCCCAGGCCTTGCCAGCGCCAAGGCGTACCTCGCCGTAGGTGCCGATCTGCCGGCCGACATTGAGGCCAAAACCGTAACGCTCCAGGCGGTATTCAGCGATAGGGTCGTTGTCCAGGGTCGCCTCGATGTTGCGCGAGCCCAGGTCCAGGTAAGGGGCGATGAAGAAGCGCGAGCCTACGTCCAGCGGCTGGTAGAACTCGCTGTAGAGCTCTTGCTGGTCGCCGATCTGGGCGCGGGTCAGCCATTCGGCGCCCAGGCTGTTGATGCCGTTGACCCGGTAGCTGGCACCCAGGTTGAAGGCGCTGTCACCGCGCAGGTCGTCCGACAGGTTCAGGCCCAGGCGCAGGTAGTCGGTGCCGCCGCGCCTGCCGCGGGCATTGATCACCAGCGTGTTGTCGGCGCCCTTGTGCACCACGCGGTACTGCACCCGGTCAAAGTAGTCCAGGCCATAGAGCGTGCCCATGTCGGTCTGCAGGCGGTCCAGTTCCAGCGGTGCATTGATCGGCTGGCGGATATAGGAGCGGATCACGTCGTCGCTGACCTTGGAGTCGTTTTCCACCCTGATCGCGGTGATCACTGGCGTGCGCTGATGCGGTGAGCGGGCAATGGCCAGGCTGCTGTCACCCTCGGGCTGGCGCAACGCCGCCAGGCGCGAGTCGAGCAGGCGCGTGGCGCGGTAGCCGGCTTCGATCATCTCGCGGGCACGGCCGAAGTCGGTCACGCCAAATGCGGCCAGCGACGGCTGGACCAGGATGTCGTCGGCGTGCAGGCTGGCCAGTTGTTCTTCGGAGTTGCGCCGGGTCATCAGGGTAATCGACTGGTTGAGCACATCGACCACCGTGGCCAGTTGCTTGCGGTCACGCAGCGGCGTGCCGATGTCGACCACGATGGCCAGGTCTACCCCCATGTCGCGGGCCACATCCAGCGGAATATTGTCGACCATGCCGCCATCCACCAGCAGGCGGCCTTCCAGCTCCACCGGGGCGAATACGGCGGGGATCGACATGCTGGCGCGGATTACCTGGGGCAAGTGGCCGCGGCGGAACACCACCTTTTCGCCGCTAGCGATGTCGGTGGCCACCGCACGGAAGGGGATTGGCAGTTTGTCGAAGTCACGGGTGTCAGCGGTGTGGGCCAGCTTGCTCTCAAGCAATAGCGCCAGGTTCTGGCCCTGGATCACGCCCAGCGGCAGGCCCAGGCTGCCGTCGTCGCGAAAGCTCAGCTTCTGCTTCACCAGAAAGTCACGGTCGTCCTGCTTGCGCCGGAAAGGGACGTCCTTGCGCGGTGGCGCATCGGACAACGCCTGCTGCCAGTCCAGGGTGGTGGCCAGTTTTTCCAGCTCTTCGACACTGTAGCCGGAAGCGTACAGCCCACCGATAACAGCGCCCATGCTGGTGCCGGCGATGGCGTCGATGCGCACACCTTGTTGTTCCAGGGCCTTGAGCACGCCGATATGGGCCAGGCCGCGGGCCGCGCCACCAGAGAGCACCAGGCCAACCTTGGGCCGTGTCTGCTCGGCGGCATTTACCGTGGCAGAAACCAGCATCAGCAAAAAGCAGAACAGCAAACGGCGCATCGTGAGTCTCAAACCGTGGGCGAAAGACCGCTAGTATAAGCGGCCCCTTACCTGGAGATGCTTCGCCATGGTCATCAACAAGCCGGAAATCGTCATCACTTATTGCACGCAATGTCAGTGGCTGCTGCGCGCCGCCTGGCTGGCCCAGGAACTGCTCAGTACCTTTTCCGATGACCTGGGCCGGGTGGCGCTGGAGCCTGGTACCGGCGGCATCTTCCGCATCACCTGCAATGGCGTGCAGATCTGGGAGCGCAAGGCCGACGGTGGTTTCCCGGAGGCCAAGGTGCTCAAGCAGCGGGTACGTGACCAGATCGACCCGCAGCGCGATCTGGGCCACAACGACCGCTGATCAGGCGCCTTCTGCCAGTGGCCGGGGCTTTGCGGGTTGATCGTCGGCCAGGCGGCTGGACAGCACGATGGCGAAGATGATCAGCGCGCCACCCAGCAGCATGCGCACGGTGGGCGTTTCGGCGAACACCGCCCAGGCCACGGCGATGCCGTAGACCGGCTCCATACCGAACACCACCGCAGCGGTGCGCGCCTTGATCACGGCCAGGCTGGCGACAAACAAGCTATGGGCAACACCCGTGCAGAAGATGCCGAGCAGGGCGATCCACAACCAGTCCATCGGCGTCACAGCGCCCAGGCCTGGCGCTGCGAATGGCAACAGGCAGAGGCTGACCACCAGGTTTTGCCACAATGCTGCCTGCACCGCCGGCAAACGACCCGAGCCGGCGCGGTTGGTCAGCGACAGCAACGAGAACAACAGCCCCGAAAGCAGTGCCCAGAGCAGGCCGCCAGTGGCCTCGCTGGCCAGGTCGAATGCCGGTGTGACCAGCACCAGGCCGATGCTCACCAGCAGTACCAGCACGGCTTCGTTGCGGCGGATGCGTTCGCGGAACAGCAGGCCTTCGAGGATCACGGTAAAGGCCGGGAAGCTGGCGAAGCCCAGGGTGGCGATGGCCACGCCGCCGACTTTGACGGCGATGAAGAAGCTGACCCAGTGCCCCGCCAGCAGCACGCCGCCGAGCAGCAGGCGGCGCACATCCTGGCCACTGAGCCGGTGCCAGCCTTGACGGGCAAAACGGGCGAACAGGGCCAGGGCCAGGACGGCAAAAACTGCGCGGCCGAAAACGATGATGGCCGGGCTGGCGCTGGCGGCCAGCTTGCCGAAGACGCCGGTGAGGCCGAAGAACAGCGCGCCAATGTGCAGGGCGCCTAGGGCTGTGCGGTGGTTCATGGGGGTCCTTGCTCAAGATCTCTACTGGCTGTGCCGGCTTCTTCGCGGGCAAGCCCGCTCCCACAGTTACAATGCAACCTTCCTATCTGTGGGAGCGGGCTTGCCCCGCGAAAGGGCCAGTGCCGGCATAGTGTATGTCGTAAGGCCGATGAGTTCTGTCGCCCACCTAGCGTCCGTTATCGCCAGACTCTCGCCGCAATGCCAGCGGCGTGCAGCCAAAGGCCCGCAACATCGCCGCCGAAAATGCACTCTGCGAGCTGTACCCGACCTGCGCCGCAATCTCACCCATCGGCAGCCGTGTTCGCTCCACCAACTGCCGCGCCTTGAGCAAGCGCCGCTGGCGCATGTAATCCATCGGCGTCATCGCGCATTCGGCGATAAAGCGCGCATGCAGGCGAGCAGTGGAAAGCCCGGCCAGGCGCGCCAGGTCGGCGACCTGCAGCGGGTAGGCGGCATGCTGCTCGATATGCGCATCGAAGGCTGCATAAGGCAGGCGCTGGCTGGCCCTGATACTTGCCGCTGCCGTAGGGTTGAGGCTGGCCAATAGCAGTGCCGCGCCTTGTCGGGCGATCAGCGGGTCGTCCATGGGGCAGGTCGCCAGCCAGTCCACCAACTGCTGCTGGCGGGTATCCAGGCCCAAGGCAGCGGGCCGATCGAGCAGCCGGCGGCTGGCATCGGCATGCTCGCCCAACTGCTCGCGCAACCAGTGCTCGCCAGGCACGTCCAGCACCAGGCAGTCGCTGCCGGCACCGCTGGAGCAGGTGTGATGGGCGCCGGCTGGCACCACCATCAGGCCCTGACGATCAACCCGTGCTCCCTGGCCCTGGACCTCGAATTCCAGGCGGCCGCTCAGGCCGAACACCAGTTGCGGGTGTTCGTGGCTGTGGGCGATCAAGCTGTCTCGGTAATGGCGCAGCGAGAGGATCGGGCCGGTGGTCATGGGGAGTCCTCGCAGGGCAGAAGCGCATTGTGCCTCATTCACTGCAGGCCATCACCCGTAACCGTTTTGCCACAGCGCTGTCATCCGCGCCTGCCAGTCTCCAGCAAACTGCGCCGGAGCCCGCCCATGACCCACGTCGAACTTGCCCGTCCCTCACGCAAGCAGCGCGTGCGCACGTTATGGATTTCCGATGTGCACCTGGGCACCCGCGACTGCCAGGCCGAGCACCTGTCGCGGTTTCTCAAGGGCTATCAGGCGGATCGCATCTACCTGGTGGGCGATATCATCGATGGCTGGAAGCTGCGCGGCGGCATCTATTGGCCGCAAGCCCACACCAACGTGATCCGGCGTCTGTTGACCATGAGCAAGCGGGGCACCGAGGTGATTTATGTCACCGGCAACCATGATGAATTCCTGCGCCGCTATTCCAAGCTGATGCTGGGCAACATTCAACTGGTGGATGAGGCCGAGCACCTGACCGCCGATGGCCGTCGCCTACTGGTGATCCATGGTGACCAGTTCGACGTGATTACCCGCTACCACCGCTGGTTGGCGTTTCTGGGCGACCGTGCGTATGAGTTCACCCTGGTGCTCAACCGTTGGCTCAACCATTGGCGTGCCCGTTACGGTTATGGCTACTGGTCGTTGTCGGCTTACCTCAAGCACAAGGTCAAGGGCGCGGTGAACTTCATCAGTGACTTCGAGGATGCGATTGCCCACGAATGCACCCGCCGAGGCTTTCATGGGGTGGTGTGCGGGCACATCCATCACGCCGAAATCCGCAAGGTGGGGGAGGTGGAGTACCTCAATTGCGGGGATTGGGTGGAGTCGTGCACGGCCTTGATCGAGCACTGGGATGGCAGCATCGAGTTGTATCGGTTGGCCGATGCGCAGGCGCGACACGCTGAAAGCCGCAAAGCGGCCCAGGCAATTTAAAGGCTGATCTTGCCCAGCAAGATGTCGCGGAACATGGCGAAATCGCCGATCAGGCTGTACAGCGGATAGGTAAACGTCGCCGGCCGGTTCTTCTCGAAAAAGAAATGCCCGACCCAGGCAAAGCCATAGCCAAACAGCGGCACGGCCAGCAGCAGCAGCCATTTGCCGCTGCCGATGGTGTATGCCATCAGGGCAATTACCAGGCTCGTACCGACAAAATGCAGCCGGCGGCAGGTGGGGTTGCTGTGTTCGCCCAAGTAGTAGGGGTAGAACTCGGCAAAACTGCGAAACTGCGCTGTGCTGTTCATGGCAGTGCTCCGGGGTAAATACTTCTGGATAAGATGCACGGCGTGGAGCCTGAATCGAGTCTAGAGTCATTGGCGGGGCCTACCAGTGACAATAGGCGCCAATTGAGTATCCTTGGGGTTCACCGCAGGAGCGGTCAGCATAAGAAGCCTGTCATGAGTGAAAGAACCACGTCAGCCAGCTGGGCATCAGGGATCGTCAAGGCACTTGAGCTGGAAGGGCTCGATTGCCAAGCCATGTTCAAGCAGCTCGGGCTGGATTTCGCCGCCCTCGATGACCCTGACGCACGTTTTCCACAGGACTCAATGACCCGGCTCTGGCTGCTGGCGGTGGAGCTGTCGGGCAACGAAGCCATTGGCCTGAACATGGCGCGCGTGGTACGACCGGCTTCGTTCCACGTGGTGGGCTATGCGCTGATGTCCAGCCGCACCCTGGCCGAAGGCTTCGAGCGGCTGGTGCGGTACCAGCGCATCATTGCCGAAAGTTCCGACTTGAGCTTTCGCCTGGGGCCTGAGGGCTATTCGCTGATTCTGACCGTGCATGGCGATCATCTGCCGCCGACCCGGCACAGCGCCGAAGCATCGTTGGCGTGCGCGCTTTCGCTGTGCACCTGGCTCAGTGGGCGCGTCATCCAGCCGCGGCGGGTGCTGGTGCAGGGGCCGCAGCCGAAGAATATCGACCCTTACAAGGTCGCCTTCCACTCCCCTCTGGTGTTCGACGCGCCGCATGATGCGCTGGTGTTCGAGCGGGCCGACATGGAAGCGCCGCTGCCGACCGCCAATGAAGCGATGGCGGTGCTCCACGACCGTTTTGCCGGTGAATACCTGGCACGCTTCTCGGAAAGCCGGGTCACCCACAGGGTGCGTCAGGTGCTGTGCCGCATTCTGCCCCAGGGCGAGCCCAAGCGCGAAACCCTGGCCCAGGCCCTGCACCTTTCGCAGCGAACCTTGCAGCGGCGTTTGCAGGAAGAAGGCACCAGCTTTCAGACCCTGCTCGACGATACCCGGCGTGAGCTGGCCGAGCAGTACCTGGCCCAGCCGGGCATGACCCTGCTGGAAACCGCGTACCTGCTGGGTTTCGCCGACCCGAGCAATTTCTACCGGGCGTTCCGCCGCTGGTTCGATGCCACACCCAGCGAATACCGCGCCCGTTTGGGCGCGGAACCGGAGGGGGTCAGTGACGCCAGAACGCCGGCATGCACAACACTAGCACCGTGATGATTTCCAGCCGGCCCAGTAGCATGCCGCCGGCGAGGATCCACTTGGCGGCGTCCGGCAGCGTGGCATAGTTGCCGGCTGGGCCGATCACTTCACCCAGCCCTGGGCCTACGCCCGACACCGTGCCGGCGGCACCGGTCAGTGCGGTCATCCAGTCCACGCCCAGCAGCGACAACAGCAACGCCATCACGCAGATGGTGATCGCGAAGAAGAACGAGAAGGTCAGGATCGAACGTACGATTTCTTCGTCCAGGCGGTGCCCGTTGTACTTCTGCTTGATCACCGCGCGCGGGTGGATCAGCTGGTTGAGGCTGGCCTTGAGCAGGATATAGGCAACCTGGAAGCGGAAAATCTTGATGCCGCCTGCGGTCGAGCCGGAGCAGCCGCCGATAAAGCCCAGGTAGAAGAACAGCATCAGCGAGAAATTGCCCCACAGGCTGTAGTCGCCCAGGGCGAAACCGGTGGTGGTGACCACCGAGGTCACGTTCAGCGCCACGTGGCGCAAGGCATCCAGCCAGTGCAGGTTGGTGGTGGCCCAGTACCAGGTGCCCAGCACGACCCAGGTGACCACCAGCATACCGAGCAACCCCTGAACCTGCTGGTCGCGGATCAGCGCCTTACGGTTGCCACGCAGGGTGGCCACGTACAGGGTGAAGGGCAGGCTACCGAGGATCATCACCACCACCGCGACCCAGTGCACGGCAGGGATGTCCCATTTCGCCAGCGACTGGTCGGAGGTCGAGAACCCACCGGTGGAAATCGCCGACATGGCGTGGTTGATGGCGTCGAACGGGCGCATGCCGGCCCACCAGAAGGCCAGCGCGCCGAGTACGGAGAAACCGACGTACACGCCGACGATCGACTTGGCGACCATGTGTGAGCGCGGCATGACCTTCTCGGAGCGGTCCGAGGACTCGGTCTGGAACAGGCGCATGCCACCAATGCGCAGCAGCGGCAGGATCGCCACGGCCATGGCAATGAAGCCGATGCCGCCGAGCCAGTGCAGCATCGAGCGCCACATCAGGATCCCCGGCGACATGTTGTCCAGGCCGCTGAGCACCGTGGCGCCGGTGGCAGTGATGCCGGACATGCTCTCGAAGAAGGCGTCGGTGTAGCTGATGTGCTGGGTCAACAAGAACGGCAAGGCTGCGAACACGCACACCACCAGCCAACTGCTGACCGTCAGCAGGTACATGTCGCGTGGGCGCAGGTGAACGTGTTCGGGGCGGCCCTGGACGACCATGAGCAGGCCGGCGATGAACGTGATCAGGCTGGACCAGAGGAACGACGGCATGTCGCCGGTGCGCTCGAAGATCACCAGGGTCGCCATGGGCACGACCATGCTGACGGCCAGGGTGATCAGGAAGATGCCGATGATGAAACCAATGATCCTTAAGGTCGGCAACGCCATGTGATCTGCTCTGACTCTGAACGGAAGGGCGCCATTCTACCTATGGGTCTGGTGATGTAAACGCTAGAATGGCCGCACATTCACCTGCCAGGAGGGTAGCCGATGGAGGCTCTCGACGCATTGCTCAACCGTGTATCCGTGCCACGCCTGACCGAGCCCGCGCCCAATGACGCCCAGCGCGAGGCGTTGTTCCAGGCCGCACTGCGTGCGCCGGATCACGGCCAGCTGCGGCCGTGGCGGTTTCTGACCATCGAAGGCCAGGGCCGCGACAAGCTCGGCGAGTTGTTCGCCGAAGCGGTGCAGCACAAGGGTGATGCCAGCCAGGCTGCGCTGGACAAGGCGCGCGCCATGCCGCTGCGTGCACCGTTGCTGATTGTGGTAATTGCCACGTTGCAGGATCACTTCAAGGTGCCCAAGTCCGAGCAGCGCCTGGCGGCGGGGTGTGCGGCCCATGGGATTCTGATCGCGGCGCATGCCCAGGGTGTCGGTGCGGTGTGGCGGACGGGTGACATGGCCTTTGATGCGCATGTGCACAAGGGGCTGGGGCTGGCCGAGAACGAGGAGTTGATCGGCTACCTGTATGTCGGCACGCCGCTGAATGAGCCGCGTACTGCGCCCGTACTGAAAACCGCTGATTTCGTCAGTGCCTGGGGTGAGTAACATCCAGTTGGGCTGATTGTTGTATCAGGGCTGCTGGCCCTTTCGCGGGCAAGCCCGCTCCCACGGGTACTGTGCAATGCTTGAGATTTGCACAAAACCGGTGGGAGCGGGCTTGCCCGCGAAAGGGGTAGATGCCTTTAAATCACCTCAACTGCCAGTCGCTTCAGTCACAGGCAACTCCAGCCTGGCCACAAATCCCCCTTGTGGATGATTGCCCAGCACCAGGCTCCCGCCATGGCGCTCTGCCGCCTTGCGCGCAATCGCCAGGCCCAGCCCATGCCCCGCAGCCTGTTGCCCTGGCGCTCGGAAGAACGGCTCACCCAACTGCGCCAGGTGCTCTGCCGCCACCCCAGGCCCATGGTCGCGCACGCTCAGTACGATACGGTCCTGCTCGCGCTCGGCACTGACTTCGATCGGTTGCCCGGCCGGGTTGAAGCGCAAGGCGTTGCGCAGCAGGTTGTCCACCGCGCGTTCGATCAGCGTTGGCCAACCCTGCAAGGTCAGCCCGGGTTGTGCCTGCAGGCGCACGTCCTGGTCTGGCGCGCTGAGCAAGGCATCCTTGCGCACACCCCCGAGCAACGCGTTGAGGTCAACCGGCTCGGCGTGGGCCTGTTCGGCATCGACACGGGCCAGGGCGAGGATTTCGCTGATCAGGTCTTCCAGTCGGTCGCACTCGCGGGTCAGGCGTGGCCACAGTGCCTGGCGCTGCTCGGGCTCGGCGCGCTCGGCCAGCGCCAGGGCGATACGCAGCCGCGCCAGCGGTGAGCGCAGTTCATGGGACACGTCGCGCAGCAACTGGCGCTGGCTGCCAATCGTGCTCTGCAAGCGGGCGCCCATCTTGTTGAAGTCGTTGGCCAGCACCCCGAACTCGTCGCGCCGTGCCGCCAGGCGTGCCAGGCTGTTTTGCTGGTAGCTGGTCTGGCCGAGGTCGTGCACGGCGCTACGCAGGCGGCTCAAGGGGCGGGTGATGGACAAGGTCACCAGCAGGCTGAACAGGGTCAGTACCACCAGGGCGATACCCAGCGCACTGAGCGGCCAGAGCAGGCTCTCGCGGTGCCAGGCGTCCAGCTCGGGGTGGGGGATCCGGTAGATCAGCAAGTAGGTTTCACCGCTGTAGGGGCTGGTGTATTCCTCGGTCAGGCGGCGCCACGGCAGACGCCGCTCGTCATTGTGCTGGCGTGCCTCGAAGGCAGCGGCGCGGCGCGGGAAGGTACCGGGCACGACCGCGTCGCCGCTGTCGTCGAGCACCTGTACGTCGATCTTGAAGCGCTGCTTGCGGCGTTCGAGGAAGTGCTGCGCCGAGTCCAGGCCTTCTTGTTCGTAGTGCTTGGCCCAGTGGCTGGCCAAGGTATTGAGGCCTGGGTGGCGGCTGAGGATCCAGGCGTCCTGGTTGAGCATGTGGCCCAGCAGGATCGAAAGGCCCGCAACCAGGGTGATGGCCAGCCAGAAGCTGGCCAGGATGCGCCAGAACAGTGAACGCAAGTGCACCTCCTGCAAACGGGAAAAGCCCGGCCCGCAAGGGTGCGGGCCGGGCGTGGGGCGGACAGCTTACTGAGCCTTGCCGCCTTTTTCAGCTTTCCAGGCCTGGAACTCTTGCCATTCGGCTTTCTGTGCGGCGCGTTCTTTTTGCAGTTCGTCGAACTTCTTCTGCTGCTCAGGCTTGAGCAGGCCACGGACCTGGCTGTCGGTCTTGTCGCGGCTGGCTTTGATTTCGTCCTTCATGGCCTTTTGGTCGGCGGCCGGCAGTTTGGACAGGTAGCGCTCGGTGATGTCGCGGCGCTGCTTCATCTGCTCGCCCATCAGCTTGCCGATCTGCTGACGTTGATCGCGGCTTAGGTCCAGTTGGGCGAAAGGCGCATCACCGCGATGATGCGGGCCGTCGTGACGCGGGCCGCCTTCAGGCATGGCCATGGCCACGGTCGGCAGGGCGGCGGCGAACATCAGGGCGATAAGGGTCTTGCGCATGGTGTCTCTCCTTTCATAGGCCGGTGGTTACCGGATGAGCACAGTCTACGCAGGCCACCGTCAAGGGCGGTCAGGGGAGGGTAAAGGCTGGGTAAAGATGGGGTGCTGAGATTGGGGGCCGCTGCCTGCGATGAACTGCGCAGCGGCCCCGGCGATTTCACAGACTGTAGTAATAGCCGCGGCTGCGCAACGCGACGATGCGCGGGCGCCCATCGGCATGTGGCCCGATTTTCTTGCGCAGGTTGCTGACGTGCATGTCCAGGCTACGGTCGTACAGGGTCAGCTTGCGTCCCAGGCCGATCTGCGCCAGTTCCTGTTTGTCCAGCGGCTCACCCGGCTGGCGCAGCAGGGCTTCGAGGATGCGGCTTTCAGACAGGGTCAGGGTCATTTCGCGGCCATCGATGCTGGCCACGCCACGGGCCGGGCTGTAGACCAGGTCGCCCAGCTCCACCTGGCTGGTGGTCGCGGTGGGGTGGCTGCGGCGCAGTACGGCTCGCAGGCGAGCGGTAAGCTCGCGCGGGTCGCAGGGTTTGGCCAGGTAGTCGTCGGCGCCCAGCTCCAGGCCGAGGATGCGGTCCAGCGGCTCGCCACGG
Source organism: Pseudomonas sp. E1MeOHC2 (assembly GCF_058745025.1). Classification (NCBI taxonomy): domain Bacteria; kingdom Pseudomonadati; phylum Pseudomonadota; class Gammaproteobacteria; order Pseudomonadales; family Pseudomonadaceae; genus Pseudomonas; species Pseudomonas sp. E1MeOHC2. The sequence continues at coordinate 828,804 of NZ_CP196675.1, read as the reverse complement.
GCCGAGAGCATCAGCACGGGCAGTTCGGCATGCTCGCTGCGCAACTGCTTGAGCAGTTCCAGGCCACTGCCGTCTGGCAGCATTACATCCAGGACCACGGCTGCCGGGGCGTGTTCGGCCAGGGCCTGGCGTGCGCTGTGGCCATCGTGGCAGGCACGGACGGTAAACCCTTCCTGGGTCAGCCAGCTGCCGAGGAGCTCGCACAGCTCCTGGTCATCATCAATCAGTAACAGCTCGCTCATGACTCACTCAATTCAACCATTGACGGCGAGTATTCGGCCCGCCAGTGGCAAAGATACCGCAGACTGATGGCAAGTGTGTAACCACCAGCACCGTGTCGCCTGCTTCGCGGGCAAGCCCGCTCGCACAGAACGCTGTAAACCTCAGGCTCTGTGAGGTGGCCGGGGAAGCAGGCGACACGGCCTTCGATCAAGGCAAGACTTGCTTGAAGGGCTTGACGATGACCTTGTCGTACACGCCCGCGGCAATGTACGGATCGGCATCGGCCCAGGCCTGTGCAGCGGCCAGGGAATCGAACTCGGCCACGATCAGGCTGCCGCTGAAACCGGCTTCACCCGGGTCGTTGCTGTCAATGGCAGGGTGTGGGCCGGCCAGCACCACGCGGCCTTCGGCCTTGAGTTGCTGCAGGCGCTCGATGTGCGCAGGGCGGGCCGCCAGGCGCTTTTCCAGGGAGTTAGCGACGTCGCTGGCAATGATGGCGTAGAGCATGTCAATCCTTGGGTTTGGAGGTAGAAGGGTCGTCGTGCAGGTGGCGTGACAGGTAGACACCTTGGGCCACCAGGAAGATCACGGTCATGCCCAGGCTGCCGAACACCTTGAAATCGACCCAGAAGGCCTGGAAGGTGAAGGCGACGAACAGGTTGGCCGCCCCGCAGATCAGGAAGAAGCAGATCCAGGCCAGGTTCAGGCGGGTCCAGATGGCATCGGGCAGGGTCAGGGCGTGGCCCATGATGCGCTTGATCAGCACCCGATCGCCGATGAAGTGGCTGCCGGCGAACGCCAGGGCGAACAGCCAGTTGACCACCGGCGCTTTCCATTTGAGGAAGGTTTCGCTGTGGAAGGTCAGGGTCAGGCCGCCGAACACCAGGCAGGCGATCAAGGTCAGCCATTGGCCTTTCTCCAGCTTGCGCTGGCGCAGGAACAGGGCACCGTACACCACCAGGGAGCTGGCGATGAGCATGGCCGTGGCACTGTAGATCCCGCCGAATTCGAAGCTGTGGCCGGCGACCTCCATGGGCCGTGGGTCGAGCTTGTAGACGATGAAGAACAGCAGCAATGGGATGAAATCGATGAATTGTTTCACAATGGCAGCCAGAATCGGGATGTGACGGCATAATAACAAACATCGATTCCAGCGGTAGCGCTCCTCCATGAATGTTGATCTGCACTGTCACAGCACGGCCTCCGACGGCGCCCTGTCGCCCACGGTCCTGGTCGCCCGGGCCCATGAGCACGGGGTGCAAACGCTGGCACTCACCGACCATGACACCATCGAAGGGCTGAGCGAGGCGCGTCTGGCCTGCCATGAACGCGGCATGCGCTGGGTCAGCGGGGTAGAGCTGTCGTGTACCTGGGGTGGGGCGACCATCCATGTGTTGGGTTATGACTTCCCGCTCGACGCCGCGCCGTTGCTTGACGCCATCGAAGCCTTGCACCGTGGCCGCTGGCTGCGCGCCGAGGAAATCGACAAACGGCTGGCGGCCAAGGGCATGCCGGGCACGCTTGACGGTGCCAGGGCCGTGCAGCAAGCGCTCGGCGACAGCGGTAATGCCCCGGCACGCCCGCACTTTGCCGAGTATCTGGTGCGCGCCGGCCACGTCAAGGACCGCGGCGAGGCGTTTCGCAAGTGGCTGGGCGCCGGCAAGCTGGGTGACGTCAAACAGCACTGGCCGACCCTGGACGAAACCGTCGCGACCCTGCGCCAGTCCAACGCTTGGGTAAGCCTGGCCCATCCGATGCACTACGATCTGACCCGCAGCAAGCGCAGAAGGCTGATTGCCGACTATATTCAGGCAGGCGGGCAGGCGCTTGAGGTGGTCAACGGGATGATGCCGGCCGAGCAGGTGGGCACGATGTCCATCCTCACCCGTGAGTTCGGCCTGCTGGCAAGCGCTGGCAGTGACTTCCACGGCCCCGGCACCTGGGGCGAGATTGGTGCCTACCGGCCTTTGCCCGAGGACCTGCCACCTCTGTGGCGCCGATTCAGCCATGAACAGCCTATGGCGGTATGAACAGGATGATTACGTGAGCCAATTTTTCCAGATTCATGCGGAAAACCCGCAAGCGCGCCTGATCAAACAGGCCGTTGAAATCATTCGCAAGGGCGGTGTGGTGGTCTATCCCACCGACTCGGCCTACGCGCTGGGTTGCCAGATCGGCGACAAGAACGCCATCGAACGGGTTCGCCGCCTGCGCCAGTTGGACAAGCAACACAATTTCACCCTGTTGTGCTGCGACCTTTCGCAAATGGGCCTGTTTGCCAAGATCGATACCTCCACGTTCCGCCTGCTCAAAGCGCACATTCCAGGGCCCTATACCTTTATCCTCAATGCCACCCGAGAAGTGCCGCGGCTTCTGATGCACGAGAAGCGCCGCACCATCGGCCTGCGCGTGCCGTCCAACCCCATCGTCCTGGCGCTGCTTGAGGAACTGGGGGAGCCGTTGATGAGCGTGAGCCTGATCTTGCCGGGCGATGAAGAGCCCATGACGGATCCCTACGAGATCCGTCAGCGCCTGGAGCACCACGTTGACCTGATCATCGATGGCGGCTTTGGCGACCTAAAGGCCTCCACCGTAATCGACTTGACGGGCGATGAGCCTGCCTTGATCCGCGAAGGCTGCGGTGATCCCACACCGTTTATGGCCAACGCTTGAGCCAGGTAGAAGCGCCCGAGGCGCCGGCCGAGGAGGTCGAGTCGCCTCAGCAGTTGCAACTGGCCCTGGTCTACGGCGAAGCCCTGACCGAGATGCCGGTAGACCTTTACATCCCGCCGGACGCCCTGGAAGTGATTCTCGAAGCGTTCGAAGGCCCGTTGGACCTGCTGCTGTACCTGATTCGCAAGCAGAACATCGACATCCTCGATATTCCGGTGGCGGAGATCACCCGCCAGTACATGGGCTATGTCGAGCTGATGAAGAGCGTGCGCCTGGAACTGGCTGCCGAGTACCTGGTCATGGCGGCCATGCTTGCCGAGATCAAGTCGCGCATGCTGCTGCCACGCTCGGCCGAGATCGAAGAGGACGAGGGCGACCCGCGCGCCGAGCTGATCCGCCGCCTGCAGGAGTACGAACGCTTCAAGGCGGCCGCAGAGGGGCTCGACGAACTGCCACGGGTAGGCCGCGACATTGTCGTGCCGCGTCTGGAGGCCCCACAGGCCAAGGTGCGCAAGCTGCTGCCCCAGGTCAGCCTGGAGGAGCTGCTGGTCTCGATGGCCGAGGTGATGCGCCGTAATGACCTGTTCGAAAGCCACCAGATCACCCGCGAGACGCTGTCTACCCGAGAGCGCATGAGCCAGGTGCTTGAACGCCTCAAGGGCGGGGCTTTCGTGCCCTTCGTCGAGCTGTTTGCCGCCGAAGAAGGCAAGTTGGGCGTGGTGGTGACGTTCATGGCAATTCTTGAGCTGGTGAAGGAATCGCTGGTCGAACTGGTGCAGAATGAGCCTTTCGCCGCGATCCATGTCCGGCTGCGCGCCGAGTTTGTTGAAGAGCCTGATGAACCTGAATGAACCCCGCGACCTGGCGTCGCTGATCGAAGCTTTTTTGCTCGCCTCGGGCAAGCCGCAATCCCTTGAACGCCTGTACGAGCTGTTGGAGGAGGCCGAGCGCCCGGAGCCCAAAGTGTTCAAGAAGGCCCTGGAAGTGCTCGGCAAGTCGTGCAATGGCCGCGCCTTCGAGCTCAAGGAAGTGGCCACCGGCTATCGCCTGCAGATCCGCGAAAACTTTGCCCCTTGGGTAGGGCGCCTGTGGGAGGAGCGGCCGCAGCGCTACTCCCGCGCGCTGCTCGAAACCATGGCGTTGATCGCCTACCGCCAGCCCATCACCCGTGGCGAGATCGAAGACGTGCGCGGCGTGGCCGTGAACAGCAACATCATCAAGACCCTGATGGAACGCGAGTGGATCCGCATCGTGGGCTACCGCGAAGTGCCGGGCCGACCGGCGATGTTCGCCACCACCAAGGCCTTTCTCGACTATTTCAACCTCAAAAGCCTCGAGGAACTGCCGGCGTTGGCCGAGCTGCGCGAGATGGAGCCAGAGCCCTTGCTCGACCCGGACGAGGCGCCGGTGCCCGCGCATCTTCAGGCGTTGGCCGATGCCAGCCTGGGTGATGAGGCCGAAGCCGAGGCGCCGAAGGATGAAACCAGCTTCCGCACCCTGCTGGTGGAGCTGGATGCGATGGAAGACGGGTTGAAGACCGACTTCGATGATTTGCGTGAGCAGGACGTGGTCGAGCCAGAGCCTTCGGTCGAGGGTGAAGACCCGTTGCAGCCCTGAATCCTCTACTGCCTGTGCCGGCCTCTTCGCGGGGCAAGCCCGCTCCCACAGGTATGTGAGTTGTGACGGGTAGAGGGTAGCCTGTGGGAGCGGGCTTGCCCCGCGAACAGGCCGGCCCTGCCAATGCAAAACCACTGGGCAGAAAACCAATCCAGCCCCCACAAAAACCACTACGCTCCAGTGCGTTCCATCACCGAACCGCGTATGATGCGCGGCCCTTTGGCGCGTTCGTCGCCAAGACCCCTTTTTCATTCCTACACCGGGAGGTGCCCAGATGAGTGAGCAAGACCTGCAAGACGACCAAATTACCCCTCCATCCGGCGAAAAGCTGCAAAAAGTGCTGGCGCGCATTGGCGTCGGTTCACGCCGTGACGTCGAGGCCTGGATCAGCCAGGGCCGGATCAAGGTCAATGGCGTTGCCGCCACCCTCGGTCAGCGCGTCGACCTGCACGACGCCATCGCCGTCGACGGCAAGCTGATCAAGCGCGAGGAAGCCGCCGAGGCCACCCGCCGCGTGATCATGTACAACAAGCCCGACGGCGAGATCTGCACCCGTGACGACCCAGAAGGCCGCCCGACGGTGTTCGACCGCCTGCCACGGCCGAAAGAAGGGCGCTGGATCAACATCGGCCGCCTGGACATCAACACCACCGGCCTGCTGCTGTTCACCACCGACGGTGAGCTGGCCAACCGCCTGATGCACCCCTCCTACGAGATGGACCGTGAATACGCGGTACGTGTGCGTGGCGAGGTCGACGACGAAATGCTCGATCGCCTCAAGGCTGGCGTGATGCTCGAAGACGGCCCGGCCAAGTTCACCGACATCCAGAAGGCACCGGGCGGTGAAGGCTTCAACCATTGGTACCACTGCGTGGTGATGGAAGGCCGTAACCGTGAAGTGCGTCGCCTGTGGGAGTCGCAGGGCATGGTGGTCAGCCGCCTGAAGCGCGTGCGCTTCGGCCCGGTATTCCTCAATTCCGACCTGCCGATGGGCCGCTGGCGCGAAATGACCCAGGGCGAAATCGACATCCTGGCCGCCGAAGTGGGCCTGCAGCCGGTCGCGCTGCCAACCCTGAACCTCAAGGCCAAGGACAAGATGGAGCGCATGCAGCGCAAGTCGACCCGTCCGATGGGGCGTGGCGAGCGCGTGCGTAACCTGCGCCCTGCCAGTGAAGGCACTGCCGAGCGCCCAGCCCGTCAACCACGTGACAGCGCATCCGAGCGCCCAGCGCGCCCGGCGCGTGACGAAGCGCCGCGTAAAGGCAACCGTGGTAGCGCGGTGGCCGAGCGCCCGAGCGAGATGCGCAAGCGTACCGGCAAGCCAGACGGCGACAAGCCGGCAGGCCGTGGCCGCGGCAAGCCGCGCGGTTGATTCGCAGCGGTAGATAAAAGAACCAGCCTTCGGGCTGGTTTTTTTTCGCCTCCTGCAAAGGGGAATACAGCGCGGACCTGCAGGCGCTGGCTTGCCTGCGATGGGCCGTGAAGCGGCCCCAACCTGTTGATCAATCACAATTTTTCTGACGAGTGGAAAGCTGGCAAACCACCTTGTAAAGTTTTCTATACGAAATCGCTCGCTTCTGGCCATGGAATGGGTATTTCCCTAGGGCTGTAAACACAGCTTGCCACCTTGGAGTCAGCAGCGCTCCTCCTCAGCCTTGCCCCCCTATTGCCCAAACCCCCGGCGCACGCTGATATAGCAGCCATTGCCGTGTGCAAAAGCTCGCCCGCAGAGGCGTGCTGACAAAACAACAAATGGAGGCGCCATGTACGCCGATCACTCCGCCTTTCAAGGCTCACACCACAGGATCGCTGCGTTTTTTCCCAAGGAAATGACGCAACGCGTTGACGCCTGCGCGCTTGCAGGGGTATACAGTGCGCCGCGTTTTACCTGTGACCCTCTTGCGTACCGCGCACTCTTGATCACACCCGGCTGAACCGCCCCGGCGGCGCCCGCGTTCAAGAAACCCAAGGTAACCACCTTGCCCATTCCGCTGCGCCACGAGCGCGGTGGGTCCGATTTCGTCACAGATAAAAACAATGCAGGTGACTTCGTTCATGAGTGGACAAAACATGCATTCAGGCGAGCTAAAGCGGGGCCTGAAGAACCGCCACATCCAGTTGATCGCCCTTGGTGGTGCGATTGGTACTGGCCTGTTCCTCGGCTCGGCAGGCGTGATGAAATCCGCCGGCCCGTCGATGATCCTCGGCTACGCCATCTGCGGCTTCATCGCCTTCATGATCATGCGCCAGCTGGGCGAGATGATCGTCGAAGAGCCGGTGGCCGGTTCGTTCAGCCACTTTGCCCACAAGTACTGGGGCGGCTTCGCCGGCTTCATGTCGGGCTGGAACTGCTGGGTGCTGTACATCCTGGTGGGCATGTCGGAACTGACGGCGGTCGGCAAGTACATCCACTACTGGTGGCCGGAGATCCCGACCTGGGTCACGGCAGCGGGCTTCTTCCTGCTGATCAACGTCATCAACCTGATGAACGTGAAGGTATTCGGTGAGGCCGAATTCTGGTTCGCCATCATCAAGGTCGTGGCCATCGTCGGCATGATCGGCCTGGGTGCCTACCTGTTGACCAGCGGCAGCGGTGGCCCCGAGGCCTCGGTGACCAACCTGTGGGCGCACGGCGGCTTCTTCCCGCATGGTGTCAGCGGCCTGGTCATGGCGTTGGCGTTCATCATGTTCTCCTTCGGTGGCCTGGAAATGCTCGGTTTCACCGCCGCCGAGGCCGACAAGCCGAAGACTGTGATCCCTAAAGCCATCAACCAGGTCATCTACCGCATCCTGATCTTCTACATCGGCGCGCTGGTCGTGCTGTTGTCGCTGACCCCGTGGGACACCCTGGTCGCCAGCATCGACGCCTCCGGCGGCAGCTATGGCAGCAGCCCGTTCGTGCAGGTGTTCTCCCTGCTGGGTAGCGATGTGGCCGCCCACTTGCTGAACTTCGTGGTCCTGACCGCTGCGTTGTCGGTGTACAACAGCGGTACCTACTGCAACGCCCGCATGCTGCTGGGCATGGCCGAGCAAGGCGACGCCCCGGCGGCCCTGGCCAAGGTCGACAAGCGCGGCGTGCCGGTGCGTTCGATCCTGGTGTCGGCGGCGGTGACCCTGATTGCAGTGCTGCTCAACTACTTCATTCCGCAGAATGCGCTGGAGTTGCTGATGTCGCTGGTCGTGGCGACCCTGGTAATCAACTGGGCGATGATCAGCTATTCGCACCTGAAGTTCCGCCAGCACCTGGACCGCACTGGCCAGAAACCGCTGTTCAAGGCGCTGTGGTACCCCTACGGCAACTACATCTGCCTGGCGTTCGTGGTGTTGATCCTTGGCATCATGCTGCAGATCCCGGGTATCCAGATCTCGGTGTATGCGATTCCGGTGTGGGTGGTGGTGATGTTCCTCTTCTACATCATCAAGCCCAAGCGTGAGGCGCAGGCTAACGGTGCTGCCGGTACTGTGGCCAAGTAAAGGCTGCCGGTAATACCCGAAACCCGATGCCAGGTGACTGGCATCGGGTTTTTTGTTGCCTGCACAGGCCTCTTCGCGGGCAAGCCCGCGAAGAGGCCTGTGCAGCAAAACAAAAACTCAGATCTGCTCCAGCAACCAGCTGCGAAACGCCCGCAGCGACGGCAGCGCTTCGTTACGTGGCGGATAGATCAGGTAATAGCTGCGCTGGCTGGCAAACGCCGCCCCAGGGCTGAACAGCTCGCCCTTGGCCAGTTCCTCTTCCACCAAAATTCGCGGCACCAGGCCGATGCCGATCCCGGCCCGCACCGCCTGGATCAGGTGCGAGGTCAATTCGAAGCTCGGCCCCAGGCGCATCGCCCGGTGCGGCAGGCTGTGATGAGAGAACCATTCGCCCCAGGCATGCGGGTTGTTGGCGACGTTGAGCAGCACCTCCTCGCTGACCCGGGCGGGGCTCCAGCCATGGGTGTCCGCAGCCGCTTCTGGCGGCAGAATCACCAGCAGTTCCTCGGCATGCAAGCGGTGGCAGATCAGCCCCGGCAGGTCGTGGCTTGCCACGCCGATCGCCGCATCGATCTCGCTGGTGTCGAAGTTGATCGCTTCGATCCGGGAGTGGATGTGCACCAGCATGCCCGGGTGGGCGCTGTAGAAGGCGTGCAGTCGTGGCAGCAGCCATTTCGAGCCGAAGGTGGGCAGGGTGGCCAGGCGCAACGTGCCGACACCGGACTGGTAGGCCAGTGCCTGCAGGGTGGCACTGCGGATGCGCCCCAAGGCTTCGCTCAACTCGCGCTGGTAAAGCCGGCCGACGTCGGTCAGCTGCACCTGGCGCCCTTCGCGGCGGAACAGCGTAAGCCCCAGTTGCTGCTCAAGTGCCTGCACCTGGCGGCTGACGGCGCTCTGGGTCAGCGACAGTTCAGCGGCGGCGCGGGTATAGCTTTCATGCCGGGCGGCAGCCTCGAACGCCAGCAGCAGCGACATGGACGGTGTCAGGTGGCGGTAATTCATTCATAAAAGTCATCGATAGCGGCAGGATTATCCGTTTGCCCCTGGCGCGAAAGTACAGGAACATTGGCCTATTCGTCATCCGCCGTGAAGCAACCCATGCCGGCATGACAGGATTCCCGTGAATTAGCCCATATCAAGAGGCCATCCGTTCGATGATCGCCCAGCTGCTGACCAGTGCACCGACCGCCAACTACCCAGATTTCCTCGAAGCCCTGCGCAAAAGCGGCTTCCGTGGCCAGATCAGTGCCGATTACGCCACCCGTACGGTGCTGGCCACCGACAACTCGATTTACCAGCGCTTGCCCCAGGCCGCCGTGTTCCCGCGTGATGCCGATGACGTGGCGCGGGTCGCCGCGCTGATGGGCGAGGCGCGCTTTGGCCAGGTCAAACTGACCCCGCGTGGCGGGGGGACTGGCACCAATGGCCAGTCGCTGACCGATGGCATCGTCGTCGACCTGTCGCGGCACATGAACAGCATCCTCGAAATCAACGTCGAGGAGCGTTGGGTGCGGGTCCAGGCCGGTGTGGTCAAGGACCAGCTCAACGCCGCGCTCAAGCCACACGGGCTGTTCTTCGCGCCTGAGCTGTCCACCTCCAACCGCGCCACTGTCGGCGGCATGATCAACACCGACGCCAGTGGCCAGGGCAGTTGCACCTACGGCAAGACCCGCGATCACGTGCTCGAATTGCACAGCGTGCTGCTCGGTGGTGAGCGCCTGCACAGCCTGCCCATCGATGACGCTGCGCTGGAGCAGGCCTGCGCCGCGCCAGGGCGGGTTGGCGAGGTGTACCGCGTGGCTCGCGAGATCCAGCAAACTCAGGGCGAGCTGATCGAGAGCACCTTCCCAAAGCTCAACCGCTGCCTGACCGGCTACGACCTGGCGCACCTGCGCGATGCGCAGGGGCGTTTCAACCTCAACAGCGTGCTGTGCGGCGCCGAAGGGTCGCTGGGCTACGTGGTAGAAGCCAAGCTCAATGTGCTGCCGATCCCGAAATACGCGGTATTGGTCAACGTCCGCTACACCAGCTTCATGGACGCCCTGCGCGACGCCAATGCGCTGATGGCGCACAAGCCTTTGTCGATCGAAACCGTCGACTCCAAGGTACTGATGCTGGCCATGAAGGACATCGTCTGGCACAGCGTCGCCGAGTATTTCCCGGCCGACCCCGAGCGCCCGACCCTGGGTATCAACCTGGTGGAGTTTTGCGGCGATCAGCCCGATGAGGTCAATGCGCGGGTACAGGCGTTTATTCAGCACCTGCAAAACGACACCAGCGTCGAGCGCCTGGGGCACACCCTGGCCGAGGGCGCCGAGGCGGTCACCCGCGTCTACACCATGCGCAAACGTTCGGTGGGCCTGCTGGGTAACGTCGAGGGTGAGGTGCGCCCGCAGCCGTTCGTGGAGGACACCGCGGTGCCGCCAGAGCAACTGGCCGACTACATTGCCGACTTCCGCGCGCTGCTCGATGGCTACGGCCTGGCCTACGGCATGTTTGGCCACGTCGATGCCGGTGTGCTGCACGTGCGCCCGGCGCTGGACATGAAAGACCCGGCCCAGGCCGCGCTGGTCAAGCCGATTTCCGATGCCGTGGCGGCCCTGACCAAAAGCTACGGCGGCCTGCTGTGGGGTGAGCACGGCAAGGGCCTGCGTTCAGAATACGTGCCCGAGTATTTTGGCGAGCTGTACCCGGCGCTGCAGCGCCTGAAAGGCGCCTTTGACCCGCGCAACCAGCTCAACCCCGGCAAGATCTGCACCCCGCCAGACAGCGCCGAAGGCCTGACCAAGGTCGATGGCGTGACCCTGCGTGGCGACCTCGACCGCACCATCGACGAACGTGTCTGGCAGGACTTCAGCAGCGCGGTGCACTGCAACGGCAACGGTGCCTGCTACAACTACGACCCCAACGACGCCATGTGCCCGTCGTGGAAGGCCACCCGTGAGCGCCAGCACTCGCCCAAGGGCCGTGCCTCGCTGATGCGCGAATGGTTGCGCCTGCAGGGCGCGGCGGATATTGACGTGCTGGCGGCTGCGCGCAACAAGGTGTCCTGGCTCAAGGGCCTGCCAGCGCGGCTGCGCAACAACCGCGGGCGCGACCAGGGGCAGGTGGACTTCTCCCACGAAGTCTACGACGCCATGGCCGGTTGCCTGGCGTGCAAGTCCTGCGCGGGGCAGTGCCCGATCAAGGTCAACGTGCCGGACTTCCGCTCACGTTTCCTTGAGCTGTACCACGGTCGCTATCAGCGCCCATTGCGTGATTACCTGATCGGCTCGCTGGAGTTCACCATCCCGTACCTGGCGCATGCGCCGGGGTTGTACAACGCGGTAATGGGCTCGAAGTGGGTAAGCAAGCTGCTGGCGGACAAGGTCGGCATGGTCGACAGCCCGCTGATCAGCCGTTTCAACTTCCAGGCGACCGTGACCCGCTGCCGCGTTGGCGTGGCCAGCGTGCCGGCCCTGCGTGAGCTGACGCCGGCCCAGCGTGAGCGCAGCATCGTGCTGGTGCAGGATGCCTTCACCCGTTACTTCGAGACGCCGCTGCTGGCTGCGTTCATCGACCTGGCGCACCGCCTCGGGCACCGGGTATTCCTGGCACCGTACAGCGCCAACGGCAAGCCGCTGCACGTGCAGGGTTTCCTTGGGGCGTTTGCCAAGGCGGCGATTCGCAATGGCAACCAGCTCAAGGCTCTGGCCGATTGCGGCGTGCCGCTGGTGGGGCTGGACCCGGCGATGACCCTGGTCTATCGCCAGGAGTACCAGAAGGTGCCTGGCCTGGAAGACTGCCCGAAGGTGCTGTTGCCGCAGGAATGGTTGATGGATGCACTGCCCGAGCAGGCGGCGGCCAATGCCGGCAGTTTCCGCCTGATGGCCCACTGCACCGAGAAGACCAACGTGCCGGCCAGTACCAAGCAATGGGAGCAAGTGTTTGCCCGTCTGGGGCTGAAGCTGGTAACCGAGGCTACTGGTTGCTGCGGCATGTCCGGCACCTACGGGCATGAAGCGCGTAACCAGGAGACCTCGCGGACCATCTTCGAGCAATCGTGGGCGACCAAGCTGGACAAGGAAGACGAACCGCTGGCGACAGGGTATTCGTGCCGCAGCCAGGTCAAGCGCATGACCGAACGGCAGATGCGCCATCCGCTGGAGGTGGTCTTGCAGTACGCGCAGCGCTAAATCTGCACCGGCCTCTTCGCGAGCAAGCCCACAGGTATGGACCGCTGCCCTTGAGAGCAGTGGAGTACCTGTGGGAGTGGGCTTGCCCGCGAAGAGGCCGGTACAGGCGCTGCATAATCACGGCCGCTGCAGGGTATCCCGAGCCCGCCGCGCCTGCTGATACAGGTAAAGGCTCAACACCAGCCCACAAGCCGAAGCCCCCGCTGCAAACAAGAACATCGAAGCAAACCCGAACCCTGCCGCCACCGCGCCCACCAGCGGCCCGGTAATCCCCAGCGACAGATCGATGAACAGCGAATACGCACCAACCGCCGCCCCGCGGTTGGCCGCCGACACCTGGTTCACCGCTTCCACACCCAGCGCCGGGAACACCAGCGAAAATCCAAACCCGCTAAGTGCGGCACCTGCCAATGCCAGCTCGGCACTGGGTGCCAGCCACAGCATCAACAGCCCCACGGTCTCCACCGCCAGGCAGGCGATTGCCACGCAAAAACCGCCAATCCGGTTGATCAAGTTACCGAACAGCAGGCGCGCACTGATGAAGCTGGCGCCGAACAGGCTCAGGGTGAGTGCGGCATTCGGCCAGCCCTGGCTGGTGTAGTACAGGGTGATGAAGGTGGCGATCGTGCCAAAGCCGATCGAGCCCAGCGCCAGGCCCGACCCATGGGGGAACACCTTGCCCAGCACGCTGAGAAACGGCAGGCGCACCCCGCTGACGATGGGCGCTGCGCGTTTGGGCCAGGCCAGCAGTAGGCCTGCCGCGCACAGCAGCATGATGCCCGCGCCCATGCTCCATAGCCCCAGCGTCTTGACCATCAGCACCCCCAGTGGCGCGCCAACGGCCAGCGCACCATAGCTGGCAATGCCATTCCAGGAGATCACCTTGGCGGTGTTCTCGGCGCCCACCCGGCCGATACCCCAGCCGATCGCACCGGAGCCCACCAGGCTTTCGCCGCCGCCCAGTACCACGCGGCCGATCAGCAGGCAGGTCAGGCTCAGCCAGGGCAGGTGGGTCAGGAAGGCGCAGGCCAGCATGAACACGCCGCTGAGGCCGCAACCGGCAAGGCCGTACATCACCGCCTTCTTGGGGCCGAGGTTATCGATGATGCGGCTGGCCGTTGGGCGGCTGAGCAAGGTGGCGAGGTACTGGACGCTGATCACCAGGCCCGCGACCACGGCACTGAAACCCAGGTCGTTGTGCACATAGCTGGGCAATACGGCCAGGGGGATGCCGATGTTCAGGTAACCGATGAAGGTGAAGAGGACGATGGAGACGACTTGCAGGGTTACCGCAAGGGGGCGCGGTGAGTCGGGCATGGGGGCCTTCGTGGCAGAGGTTCTGGACGGTGTGAAAACGTGATGACGGGGGTGGCCCGCAGGTCAGCCGTTTTCACACAGTCGGGGGATGCGCAGTTATTCCTGGTCAGCGCTGGATTGATCGTCACCATCCTGGTCGACGGCAGGCGTCGGCTCGGCGTGGACGGTAACGGTTTGCTCTTCTGGGTTCAGGCTTGGGAAGGGAAGATTCGGGATTTCATGCATCTCGTCGTTCCTCGCAAGTGTGAGTGAAAAGGCTGCGCCAGGCGCATTTGGGGCTTCGGAAAGCTGGGGCAGGATACAGCAGTCTGGATGACAGTTTGAACTTTTTCCCGTTCGCTTGTCGGTTTTACGGGCGAATAGCGGACATTTTTCTTACGCAAAAACGGGGCCGCTGCGCAGCCCTTCGCGGGCAAGCCTGCCCCCACAGCAAGCGCGAACAACCGAAGCTTGCGCTGTACCTGTGGGAGCGGGCTTGCCCGCGAAGGGCCACACAGCGGCCCCGTCTTTGGTGCTTACTTACGGCCTTCAGCCGTCTCGGCCACCTTGTCGGTGCGCGCGCACATGATGAAGTCGTTACGGTGCAGGCCTTTGATCGAATGGCTCCACCAGGTCACGGTGACCTTGCCCCACTCGGTCAGCAGGCCTGGGTGATGGCCTTCGGCTTCAGCGATTTCGCCCACGGCATTGGTGAAGTCCAGTGCATGTTTGAAGTTCTTGAACTTGAACACGCGCTCCAGCTCCATGTGGCCGTCACGCACTTCGATGTTCCAGTCCGGGATTTCGCGAATCAGCTCGGCCAGCTCGTCGTCGCTGACTTTCGGGGCGTCGGCGCGGCAGGCTTCGCAATGGGCTTGGTTCAAGGCATTCATGAGTTCTTTTCCAATTCGAGTTGTTATCAGGCTGGCTTCAGGCAGCAACCTTGGGTGGAAACTTGGGAGCGTGCAGGCCCAGCTGCATGGCCTGCTGAACCATGCCCATGATGTCTTCGTGGGCCAGGTCGAACAGGCGCTTGAGGTTCGGCAAGACGAAATACAGCGGCTGCAGGATGTCGATGCGGTACGGCGTGCGCATCGCTTCGATCGGGTTGAACGCCTGATGTTCCGGTTCGTTCGACAGACTGTAGACCGTTTCTTTCGGCGAGGAGAGGATGCCGCCGCCATAGATCTTGCGACCTTGCGGGGTCTCCATCAGGCCGAACTCGATGGTCATCCAGTACAGGCGCGCCAGATACACACGCTGTTCCTTGGTCGCGGCGAGGCCGAGCTTGCCGTAAGTGTGGGTGAACTCAGCGAACCAGGGGTTGGTTAGCAGCGGACAGTGGCCGAAGATCTCGTGGAAGATGTCCGGTTCCTGCAGGTAGTCCAGTTCTTCCGGGGTGCGGATGAAGGTGGCGACCGGGAAGCGCTTGCTGGCCAGCAATTCGAAGAAGGTCTGGAAGGGGATTAATGCAGGCACCCTGGCGACCTGCCAGCCGGTGGTGGCGCCCAGGACCTTGTTGACCTCGCCCAGTTGCGGGATACGGTCGTGCGGCAGCTTGAGTTGATCGATGCCGTCCAGGTATTCCTGGCACGCACGGCCTTCGATGACTTTCAGCTGGCGGGTGATCAGCGTGTTCCACACCGCATGCTCTTGCTGCGGGTAATCGATAAAACCATGCGCATCGGGCTCGCGTGCCACGTAGTGCGTCTGTTTCATGTGGCTCTCCTGGTGAGGGCTTTCTTGTTATGTGCAGGACATGCTTAAGGAATACCCCTGCATGGGCGGCTTTGCACGGGGTGGGCGGGTGTCGGTACGGGTTTTATGCTGTGATTTCGTAACGATAATTTTACAAAGCAGCGCGGGTGTCGGAAAATCCGAGGCATCTGGCTGATGATTTCGCTGTTTTTGTCAGCTTATCTTTACGACTTTTCCGCGCTGAGTTGAAAAACATTGGCGCTTCGAGAGCCCTCATGCGTATCAAAGTGCATTGCCAGAACCGCATTGGCATCCTGCGCGACATCCTCAACCTGCTGGTGGAGTACGGCATCAACGTGCTGCGCGGCGAGGTGGGCGGAGACCATGGCAATGCCATCTACCTGCATTGCCCGAACCTGATCAACCTGCAGTTCCAGGCCCTGCGGCCGAAATTCGAGGCCATTACCGGGGTGTTCGGCGTCAAGCGCGTCGGGCTGATGCCCAGTGAGCGTCGGCACATGGAGCTGAATGCGTTACTGGGGGCGTTGGATTTCCCGGTGCTGTCGATCGACATGGGCGGCAGCATCGTTGCCGCCAACCGCACGGCGGCGCAGTTGCTCGGGGTGCGGGTCGACGAGGTGCCGGGCATGCCGCTGGCGCGTTATGTCGAAGACTTCGACCTGCCCGAGCTGGTGCGGGCCAACAAATCGCGCATCAACGGCCTACGGGTCAAGGTCAAGGGGGATGTGTTTCTGGCCGATATCGCACCCTTGCAATCCGAGCACGACGACAGCGAGGCCCTGGCTGGCGCGGTGCTGACCCTTCACCGTGCCGACCGTATTGGTGAGCGCATCTATAACGTGCGCAAGCAGGAGTTGCGGGGCTTTGACAGTATCTTCCAGAGCTCGCGGGTGATGGCGGCGGTGGTGCGCGAGGCGCGGCGCATGGCGCCCCTGGATGCCCCCTTGCTGATCGAAGGGGAGACGGGCACCGGTAAAGAGTTGCTGGCGCGTGCCTGCCACCTGGCCAGCCCACGTGGGCAGTCGCCGCTGATGGCGCTCAATTGTGCGGGCTTGCCTGAGTCGATGGCTGAGACCGAGCTGTTTGGCTACGGGCCGGGCGCGTTCGAGGGTGCCCGCGCCGAGGGCAAGCTGGGGCTGCTGGAGTTGACAGCCGGCGGTACGTTGTTCCTCGATGGGGTAGGGGAGATGAGCCCGCGCCTGCAGGTGAAGCTGCTGCGTTTTCTGCAGGATGGTTGCTTTCGCCGCGTAGGCAGTGATGAAGAGGTGTACCTGGATGTGCGGGTCATCTGCGCGACTCAGGTGGACTTGTCCGAGCTGTGCGCGCGCGGCGAGTTCCGCCAGGACCTGTATCACCGCCTCAACGTGCTGTCGCTGCACATTCCGCCACTGCGCGAGTGCATGGATGGGCTGGAAGGCTTGGTGCAGCACTTTCTCGACCAGGCCAGCCGGCAGATTGGCTGTGCCTTGCCGCGCCTGTTGCCGGGGGCGATGGATAAACTCAGCCAGTACCACTGGCCGGGTAATGTGCGGCAACTGGAAAACGTATTGTTTCAGGCGGTTTCGTTATGTGAAGGCGGCGTGGTTAAAGGCGAACACATTCGTTTGCCAGATTATGGCGTGCGGCAACCGTTGGGTGAGTTTTCGTTGGACGGTGATCTTTCACAGATTATCGGGCGTTTTGAAAAGGCCGTGCTGGAAAGTTTGATGGGGGAATTTACAAGTAGCCGTGCATTGGGCAAAAGATTGGGTGTTTCGCACACAACGATTGCTAATAAGTTGCGCGATTATGCATTGGGTAAAACGTCTGAATAGTGCGCAGTTGAATTGCGCTGAAAGCGCGTAACCTGCTTCGCGGGTAAGTCCGCGAAGGGCCCCAGAGGGGCCCCAATCTCAAGGTTTAGCCGTTGGAGCAGCCATTCCCCATCACGCGGTATTCAAGAATGTGCTTCTGGCCCTGGGAGTCCTCGTAGGTCATGCGGGCTGGCACGACTTCGCAGACGTTGGGCACTTCGCTCATGGAGATGACGCGGGCAATGTCCAAGTGCTGCGAGTAACTGTACTGTTCAACCGGAATCTGCTCGGCATCGTTTGCTTCGCCGGCCATTGCCGCGCCGCAAAGACTGCCAAGTACCAATACCAGTAAAGCTTTCATTTTCTATTTACCTGTCTAAGGTCGTGAGGGGGTGCGCGGCGCTTGTGACGCCGCGAGTACTGCTAGATTTAACGATCGGGATTAGCGGGTGATTAACGCTTGCCTTCGTGGGGGCTGTTACCAGAAGTTAATCGCCTTGCCGTTGTTGGCGAGATGAATTTTAGGGCGGCGACAACCGCTGAAACAGTGGGTCTTTTGATAAAGTGTTTTGACAGAATCTGTAACAATCACGCAAAAAAACCGCTGTTTTTTGCCTGCCAGGGCTGCGAAGCCCGATCTAGAGCGCTTTGCTCGTACGTCAGTGCCAAATGCCGTCGCTTTACTACCAACGTCGAATGGCTTTTGCCGCTCTGGTACAGTTACAAACGGTTCCATACAAAAACAACTATTACACCGAGGTAACACAGATGAGTGCGGCTCCACTGTATCCCGTTCGTCCCGAGGTTGCGGCCACTACCCTGACCGACGAGGCCACCTACAAGGCCATGTACCAGCAATCGGTGATCAACCCGGACGGCTTCTGGCGCGAGCAGGCCCAGCGTCTGGACTGGATCAAGCCGTTCACCAAGGTCAAGCAGACCTCCTTCGATGACCACCATGTCGATATCAAGTGGTTTGCCGACGGCACTCTGAACGTGTCCTCCAACTGCCTGGACCGCCACCTTGAAGAGCGTGGCGACCAGTTGGCGATCATCTGGGAGGGTGACGACCCTTCCGAACACCGCAACATCACCTACCGCGAGCTCCACGAGCAGGTCTGCAAGTTCGCCAACGCCCTGCGTGGCCAGGACGTGCACCGTGGCGACGTGGTGACCATCTACATGCCGATGATCCCCGAGGCCGTGGTTGCCATGCTGGCCTGTGCCCGTATCGGTGCGATCCACTCGGTGGTGTTCGGCGGCTTCTCCCCTGAGGCGTTGGCCGGCCGTATCATCGACTGCAAGTCCAAGGTGGTGATTACCGCCGACGAAGGTCTGCGCGGTGGGCGCCGTACCCCGCTCAAGGGCAACGTCGACCTGGCCCTGACCAACCCTGAAACCAGCAGCGTGCAGAAGATCATCGTGTGCAAGCGCACCGGTGGCGATATCGCCTGGCACCAACACCGCGACATCTGGTACGAAGACCTGATGAAAGTGGCCTCCAGCCACTGCGCACCTAAAGAGATGGGCGCCGAAGAAGCCCTGTTCATCCTTTATACCTCCGGCTCCACCGGCAAACCCAAGGGCGTGCTGCACACCACCGGGGGGTACCTGGTTTACGCAGCGCTGACCCATGAACGCGTGTTCGACTACCGCCCAGGCGAGGTCTACTGGTGCACCGCGGACGTTGGCTGGGTCACCGGCCACAGCTACATCGTCTACGGCCCGCTGGCCAACGGCGCCACCACCTTGCTGTTCGAGGGCGTACCGAACTACCCGGACATCACCCGGGTGTCGAAGATCATCGACAAACACAAGGTCAACATTCTCTACACCGCCCCTACCGCGATTCGCGCCATGATGGCCGAAGGGCAGGCGGCCGTTGAGGGTGCCGATGGCTCCAGCCTGCGGCTGCTGGGTTCGGTCGGCGAGCCGATCAACCCCGAGGCGTGGAACTGGTACCACAAGGCCGTCGGCAAGGAGCGTTGCCCAATCGTCGATACCTGGTGGCAGACCGAGACCGGCGGCATCCTGATCAGCCCGCTGCCAGGCGCCACCGCTCTCAAGCCGGGTTCCGCGACCCGTCCGTTCTTTGGCGTGGTACCGGCACTGGTGGATAACCTGGGCAATCTGATCGATGGTGCCGCCGAGGGTAACCTGGTGATCCTCGATTCCTGGCCGGGCCAGTCGCGTTCGCTGTATGGCGATCACGACCGCTTCGTCGATACCTACTTCAAGACCTTCCGCGGCATGTATTTCACCGGCGACGGCGCACGCCGCGACGAAGATGGCTACTACTGGATCACTGGGCGCGTGGATGACGTGCTCAACGTGTCTGGCCACCGCATGGGTACCGCCGAGATCGAGAGCGCAATGGTTGCCCACACCAAGGTTGCCGAGGCGGCCGTGGTGGGCGTGCCGCACGACATCAAGGGCCAGGGCATCTATGTGTATGTCACCCTCAATGCCGGCGTGGAGCCGAGCGAGCAGTTGCGCCTTGAGCTGAAGAACTGGGTGCGCAAGGAGATCGGCCCGATCGCCTCGCCGGACGTCATCCAGTGGGCGCCAGGGCTGCCTAAGACCCGCTCGGGCAAGATCATGCGGCGTATCCTGCGCAAGATTGCCACGGCGGAATACGGCTCGCTGGGCGATATCTCGACCCTGGCCGACCCGGGTGTGGTGCAGCATCTGATCGATACGCACAAGGCGATGAACCTGGCTTCGGCGTGATGCCAATGGGGTCGTGAAGCGGTCCCCAGGCCTTTGAAGAAACCCCGCTCGGGCAACCGGCGGGGTTTTTTGCTTTACTGTTACCCGACATTCATCGGTAACTCTTCTGTCACCGATTACGCACGGGAGCGGGGCGAACTGAAACAGCGGTGTCCCGTTTTGGTGCGTGAGAGTAGCCATTTTTTTCAACACAGCACGCTACACTTGCCGTAGTACAAGGCTTTGCGAATAATAGGTCCAGTAATTGCTAGGTCTATAGGTTATTTTCCTTGCGCCTTTGCATATTTTGCAATGGCTGTCAACATTGCCCGCAGCGGTTTCAAGCGCTTCTGTAAGTAGTTGTCGCTTTGAAGAAATATCGACTACCGGGCTGTCGTTAAAATGCCACTCACTCGCTCGTGGTCTGCGGCCTTGGTCGAACCCTGCGCGGCTCGCGTTGTACCCATTCGCATATCGGGCAGTTGTTACTCCTGCCTTGTATTGCCCCGTACCGATGGAGTTACCTGATGAAGAAGCTCGCACTGCTTGGCGCCCTGGCGCTGTCCGTGTTTTCCCTGGTGTCGCAGGCCGATGAAAAACCTTTGAAAATCGGTATCGAAGCCGCCTACCCACCCTTTGCCTTCAAACAGCCCGACGGCAGCATCGCCGGTTTCGACTACGACATCGGCAACGCGCTGTGTGAAGAGATGAAAGCCAAGTGCACCTGGGTCGAGCAAGAGTTCGACGGCCTGATCCCAGCACTGAAAGTGCGCAAGATCGACGCCATCCTGTCGTCCATGTCGATCACTGATGACCGCAAGAAGTCGGTCGACTTCACCAAGCGCTACTACCTGACCCCGGCGCGCCTGGTCATGAAGGAAGGCACCTCGGTCAGCGACAGCCTGGGTGAACTGCAGGGCAAGAAGATTGGTGTGCAGCGCGGCTCGATCCATGACCGCTTCGCCAAGGAAGTCCTGGGCGCCAAAGGTGCCACCGTGGTCCCTTATGGCACCCAGAACGAAATCTACCTGGATGTGGCAGCCGGCCGCCTCGATGGCACCGTGGCTGACGCTACCCTGCTGGAAGACGGCTTCCTGAAGACTGACGCCGGCAAGGGCTTCGCGTTCGTAGGCCCGGCATTCACCGACGCCAAGTACTTCGGTGACGGCATCGGCATCGCCGTGCGCAAGGGTGACAAGGCCAACGTCGACCGCATCAACGCGGCCATCGACGCGATCCGCGCCAACGGCAAGTACAAACAAATCGAAGCCAAGTACTTCAATTTCGACATCTACGGTCCAGACTCGAAGTAAGACGTCGAGTTTCACCTGTGCAATGGTGCAAACAGCAGAGGCTCTGAGGTTTGCACCATTTTTCATTCTTTAGGTCGAGGACCTCATCATGTTGAAAGGCTACGGGGCAGTCATCCTCGACGGGGCGTGGCTGACGCTGCAGCTCGCCCTGTCGTCGATGGCCCTGGCCATCGTGCTCGGCCTGATTGGCGTGGCGCTGCGCTTGTCGCCGGTGCGCTGGCTGGCCTGGTTGGGCGATATGTATGCCACGGTCATCCGTGGTATTCCGGACTTGGTACTGATCCTGCTGATCTTCTACGGCGGGCAGGACATCATCAACCGAGTGGCGCCGCTGCTCGGCTACGAAGACTACATTGACCTGAATCCGCTGATTGCGGGTATCGGGACCTTGGGCTTCATTTTTGGCGCCTACCTGTCGGAAACCTTCCGCGGCGCCTTCCTCGGTATCCCCAAGGGCCAGGCCGAAGCCGGCGTGGCCTATGGCATGAGCAATCGCCAGGTGTTCTTCCGCATCCAGGTGCCGCAGATGATCCGCCTGGCCATCCCGGGGTTCACCAACAATTGGCTGGTGCTGACCAAGGCCACCGCACTGATCTCGGTGGTCGGCCTGCAGGACATGATGTTCAAGGCCAAGCAGGCGGCGGACGCCACCCGCGAACCCTTTACCTTCTTCCTGGCAGTGGCGGCCATGTACCTGGTGCTGACCAGTGTTTCGCTGCTGGCCTTGAAGTATCTTGAAAAACGCTACTCGGTGGGCGTCAAGGTGGTTGAACTATGATCTTCGACTACAACGTGGTGTGGGAGGCCATGCCGCTGTACCTCGGCGGGTTGCTGACCACGCTCAAGCTGCTGGCGTTGTCGCTGTTGTTTGGCCTGCTCGCGGCGATCCCGCTGGGCCTGATGCGGGTGTCCAAGCAGCCGCTGGTGAACCTCAGCGCCTGGCTGTACACCTATGTGATCCGCGGCACGCCGATGCTGGTGCAGCTGTTCCTGATCTACTACGGCCTGGCTCAGTTCGAAGCGGTGCGCGAGAGCATCTTCTGGCCGATGCTGTCCAGCGCGACCTTCTGTGCGTGCCTGGCCTTTGCCGTCAACACCAGTGCCTACACCGCAGAAATCATCGCCGGCAGCCTCAAGGCCACGCCCCATGGCGAGATCGAGGCGGCCAAGGCCATGGGCATGTCGCGCTTCAAGATGTACCGCCGCATCCTGCTGCCTTCGGCTCTGCGCCGGGCATTGCCGCAGTACAGCAACGAAGTGATCATGATGCTGCAGACCACCAGCCTTGCGTCGATCGTCACCCTGATCGACATCACGGGCGCAGCGCGCACGGTCAATGCCCAGTACTACCTGCCTTTCGAGGCCTACATCACGGCGGGCGTGTTCTACCTGTGCCTGACCTTTATTTTGGTGCGCCTGTTCAAGATGGCCGAACGCCGCTGGCTCGGCTACCTGGCGCCGCGCAAGCACTGACCGCTCTGTGAGAATCGACAGCATGTACAAACTCGAAGTCCAAGACCTGCACAAGCGCTACGGCAGCCATGAAGTGCTCAAGGGCGTGTCCCTGGCGGCCAAGGCAGGCGATGTGATCAGCATCATCGGCTCCAGCGGTTCGGGCAAGTCCACCTTCCTGCGCTGCATCAACCTGCTGGAGCAGCCCCATGCCGGCAAGATCCTGCTCAACAACGAAGAGCTGAAACTGGTCGCCGGCAAGGATGGCGCGCTCAAGGCGGCCGACCCGCGCCAGCTGCAGCGCATGCGCTCGCGCCTGTCGATGGTGTTCCAGCATTTCAACCTGTGGTCGCACATGACGGCGCTGGAAAACGTCATCGAGGCCCCTGTGCACGTGCTCGGCATGAACAAGAAAGAGGCCTTGGAAAAGGCTGAGTACTACCTGGCCAAGGTCGGTGTCGGCCACCGCAAGGACGCCTTCCCAGGGCATATGTCCGGTGGCGAGCAGCAGCGTGTGGCCATTGCCCGTGCCCTGGCTGTCGAGCCTGAGGTGATGCTGTTCGACGAGCCGACCTCGGCGCTCGACCCGGAGCTGGTGGGTGATGTGCTCAAGGTCATGCAGGCGCTGGCCCAGGAAGGCCGGACCATGGTGGTGGTGACCCATGAGATGGGCTTTGCTCGCGAGGTGTCGAACCAGTTGGTGTTCCTGCACAAGGGCTTGGTGGAAGAGACCGGTTGCCCGCGCGAGGTGCTGGCCAACCCGCAATCGGAGCGGCTCAAGCAGTTCCTCTCCGGCAGCCTCAAGTAAACAAGGCTGCATCTTTGCACCAGAATAGGGCATGCTGCGCAGCGAGCGCAGCCTGACCCTGTGCCACAGACTCGAACGACCCCAGGTTTCGGACCGCACCCTATGACCACCCAGCGAATCGGTTTTCTCATCTGGCCCAGCACCAAGCCCTTGACCCTGGCGCTGGCCGAGGAAGTGTTGCAGGTGGCCCAGCGGGTGCATCCGGATGTGGTCTACGAATTGTCGTTTCTGCAGGCAGAGCCTGCAGTGGAGGGCGCTTGGCGCCTGCCGGGCGAGCCGTGGAATGGCCGCTTGGAGGGGTGCCAGAAGCTCTTGTTGCTGGCCGATGAGCCGCCGCAGGCGGTGGGCTCGGTGCTGTCTACCGCACTCAAGCAACTGGCGCGCAGTGGCTGCGTGATGGGTGGCTTGTCTGCCGGCGTGTATCCACTGGCCCAACTTGGCCTGCTCGACGGTTACCGCGCGGCGGTGCACTGGCGCTGGCAGGACGATTTTGCTGAGCGTTACCCCAAGGTCATTGCCACCAGCCACCTGTTCGACTGGGACCGTGACCGCCTGACTGCCTGTGGCGGCATGGCGGTGACCGACCTGTTGCTCGCTGTGTTGGCGCGTGATCATGGCGCGGAACTGGCGGGGGCGGTGTCTGAAGAGCTGGTGGTCGAGCGCATCCGTGAGGGGGGCGAGCGTCAGCGTATTCCGTTGCAGAACCGCCTGGGCTCCAGCCACCCCAAGCTGACCCAGGCTGTGCTGCTGATGGAAGCCAACATCGAAGAGCCGCTGACCACCGACGAGATCGCCCAGCACGTGTGCGTGTCGCGTCGGCAGCTGGAGCGCATCTTCAAGCAGTACCTGAACCGGGTGCCCAGCCAGTATTACCTCGAGTTGCGGCTGAACAAGGCGCGGCAGATGCTGATGCAGACCAGCAAGTCGATCATCCAGATCGGCTTGTCGTGCGGGTTTTCTTCTGGGCCGCATTTTTCCAGTGCGTACCGTAACTTCTTCGGCGCGACGCCGCGCGAAGACCGCAACCAGCGGCGTAACAGCAGCCCATTCGAGTTGAGCTCGGCACCTGCCGAAAAGGGCTGATTTTTCCTTCGTCTGTACCGGACTCTTCGCGGGCAAGCCCGCTCCCACTGGGTTGTCACAGCTACGGATACTGTGGGAGCGGGCTTGCCTGCGAAAGGGCTGGCCCAGGCAACCTCCGATCTTGCTGTGAACACCCGTTCACCCAGCCACCCACTCCCGTTACACTGCGCGATTGCGACAGTGTTTGTCGCATTGCCGAAAACCTGGCCAAAACTGGGTTTTGCGCTGTAACAAGTTGTCGCTTGGCCGCAAGGACAGGCGCTGATCAGTCCTTACAATCCCCCCATCGCTCGCCAATTCCAGGCCAGCGTTCCTCTTCAGGAGACTCAGATGTCCGTTGAGCAAGCCCCGGTGCAACGTGCCGATTTTGACCAGGTCATGGTTCCCAACTATTCGCCGGCGGCCTTCATTCCTGTGCGAGGCGAGGGCTCCCGCGTGTGGGACCAGTCGGGTCGCGAGCTGATCGACTTCGCTGGCGGTATTGCCGTCAACGCCCTGGGTCACTGCCACCCGGCACTGGTCAAGGCGCTGACCGAGCAAGCCAACACGCTCTGGCACGTGTCCAACGTCTTCACCAACGAGCCGGCCCTGCGCCTGGCCCACAAACTGGTAGACGCCACCTTTGCCGACCGTGCCTTCTTCTGTAACTCCGGTGCTGAAGCCAACGAGGCCGCCTTCAAGCTGGCCCGTCGGGTTGCCCATGACCGCTTCGGCCCTGAAAAGCACGAAATCATCGCCACTGTGAACAGCTTCCACGGGCGTACCCTGTTCACCGTCAGCGTCGGTGGCCAGCCGAAGTACTCCGACGGCTTCGGGCCGAAGATCACCGGCATCAGCCATGTCCCGTACAACGACCTGGACGCGCTCAAGGCACAGATTTCCGACAAGACCTGCGCCGTGGTGATCGAGCCGATCCAGGGCGAGAGCGGCGTAGTCCCGGCCGACCAGGCGTACCTGGAAGGCGCGCGCAAGCTGTGCGATGAGCACAATGCCCTGCTGATCTTCGACGAAGTGCAGACTGGCGTTGGCCGTACCGGTTCGTTGTACGCCTACCAGCACTACGGTGTTACGCCCGACATCCTGACCAGCGCCAAGAGCCTGGGCGGCGGCTTCCCCATCGGCGCCATGCTGACCACCACCGAACTGGCCAAGCACCTGGCCGTCGGTACCCACGGCACCACCTATGGCGGTAACCCGCTGGGCTGCGCCGTTGCCTGCGCCGTGCTAGACGTGATCAACACCCCAGAAACCCTGGCCGGCATCAAGGCCAAGCACACGCGTTTCAAAACCCGTCTGGAGCAGATCGGCCAGCAATACGGCCTGTTCACCCAGGTGCGTGGCGTCGGCCTGCTGATCGGTTGCGTGTTAACCGAAGCCTGGCAGGGCAAGGCCAAGGACGTGCTCAATGCCGCCGAAAAAGAAGGTGTGATGGTGCTGCAGGCCGGCCCGGACGTGGTGCGTTTTGCGCCTAGCCTGGTGGTTGAAGACGCCGACATCGATGAAGGCCTGGTCCGCTTCGAGCGCGCTGTGGCCAAACTGACCCAAGGCTGATTCGCCTGCGGTCCTTTCGCCGGCCCTGAACGGGCCGGCGATACTTGAATTCCAGCGCGGGCGCGTACTTGCAGTGTCAATTGCGCGCCCGCCGTTTTTTCGCGCCGTCGTGAACGGCCCGCTTTACCAAAGGAGTGACACCATGCTGGTGATGCGCCCCGCGCAAATGGCTGACCTGAACGAAGTGCAGCGCATGGCTGCCGACAGCCCCATTGGTGTCACCTCGCTGCCGGACGATACAGCCCGTCTGGGCGACAAGATCGCCGCGTCCGAAACCTCCTTCGCCGCTGAGGTCAGCTTCAACGGCGAGGAAAGCTACTTCTTCGTGCTCGAAGACAGCGACACCGGCAAGCTTGCCGGCTGCTCGGCCATCGTCGCTTCGGCCGGCTACTCCGAGCCGTTTTACAGTTTTCGTAACGAGACCTTCGTGCACGCCTCGCGCGAGCTGAAGATCCACAACAAGATCCACGTCCTGTCGCTGTGCCATGACCTGACCGGCAACAGCCTGCTGACCAGCTTCTATGTACTGCCCGAATTGGTCGGCAGCGGCTGGGCCGAGCTCAACTCACGCGGCCGCCTGCTGTTCATGGCCTCGCACCCGGAGCGCTTCGCCGACTCGGTGGTGACCGAAATAGTGGGCTACAGCGATGATCAGGGCGAATCGCCGTTCTGGGATGCCATAGGCCGCAACTTCTTCGACCTCAACTACGCCGATGCCGAACGCCTGTGCGGGTTGAAGAGCCGCACGTTCCTGGCCGAACTGATGCCGCACTACCCGATCTATGTGCCGCTGCTGCCCGATGAGGCGCAGGAGGCCATGGGCCAGGTCCACCCACGGGCGCAGATCACCTTCGACATCCTGATGCGTGAAGGCTTCGAGACCGAGCACTACATCGACATCTTCGACGGTGGGCCGACATTGCACGCGCGGGCTTCGGGCATTCGTTCGATTGCCCAGAGCCGTGTGGTACCGGTCAAGCTGGAGGATGCTCCGGTCAAGGGCGGGCGCCCGTACCTGGTGTGCAACGGCCAGTTGCAGGACTACCGCGCGGTGTTGCTGGAGCTTGACTGGGTGCCAGGCAAGCCGGTCAGCCTGGGGCGCGGCGCGGCCGACGCCCTGGGTGTCGGTGACGGTGCAAGTGTGCGTCTGGTTGCCGTCTAAGGCGCGAGCCTGCGCAGATAGCTCGAAACAGCAAGCTCGAAACGAAGCGTTTCGCGGTGGCAAGGGTCGCCGCTCAAGGAGATAGCATGATCGTTCGTCCCGTACGCAGCAGCGATTTACCCGCGCTGATCGAACTGGCTCGCAGCACCGGTACCACCGGGCTGACCACGCTGCCGGCCAACGAAGAACGCCTCGGGCATCGCGTGGGTTGGGCCGAGAAGAGTTTCCGTGGCGAAGCCGAGCGTGGCGATACCGACTACCTGTTTGTGCTGGAGAATGACGAAGGCCTGGTGGTGGGCATCAGCGCCATCGCCGGCGCCGTCGGCCTGCGCGAGCCCTGGTACAACTACCGGGTCGGCCTCACCGTCAGCGCTTCGCAAGAGCTGAACATCTACCGTGAAATCCCCACCCTGTTCCTGGCCAACGACCTGACCGGCAACTCCGAACTGTGCTCGCTGTTCCTGCGCAGCGACCACCGTTCTGGCCTCAATGGCCGCTTGCTGTCGCGCGCGCGCATGCTGTTCATCGCCGAGTTCCCGGAGCTGTTCGGCAAAAAGATCATCGCCGAGATGCGCGGCATGTCCGACGAACAGGGGCGCTCACCGTTCTGGGAAAGCCTGGGCCGGCACTTTTTCAAGATGGAATTCAGCCAGGCCGACTACCTGACTGGGGTGGGTAACAAGTCGTTCATCGCCGAACTGATGCCAAAGTTCCCGCTGTACACCTGCTTCCTGTCCGAGGCGGCGCGCAATGTGATTGGGCGTGTGCACACCGACACCGAGCCTGCGCTGGCCATGCTCAAGCAGGAAGGGTTCAACTACCAGGGCTATGTCGACATCTTCGACGCCGGCCCCGCCATCGAGTGCGATACCGCGAAGATTCGGGCTGTGCGCGAAAGCCAGACCCTGGTGCTGGCCGTTGGTACTCCGGGCGATGACGCGACCCCTTATATCATCCACAACCGCAAACGCGACGACTGCCGCATCACGGCCGCGCCCGCACGCCTGGCGGCAGGCACCCTGGTGGTCGACCCGCTGACCGCCAAGCGCCTGCGCATGGGGGCTGGCGACAACGTGCGTGCGGTGCCGCTGTCGGCAAGCCGGGAGGCCCAGTAAATGACCACGCATTACATCGCCGGCAACTGGCAGGCTGGCCAGGGAGAACCCCTGCAATCGCTCAACCCGGTGACCCAGGCCGTTGTCTGGGAAGGGCAGGGCGCCGACGCCAGCCAGGTTGATGCCGCCGTGCAGGCCGCTCGCCAGACCTTTCCGGCCTGGGCACAGTTGAGCCTGGACGCGCGCATCGACGTGCTGGAAAAGTTCGCCGAACAGTTGAAAAAGCATGCCGACGCGCTGGCGCATTGCATCGGCGAAGAAACCGGCAAGCCGCTGTGGGAATCGGCGACCGAAGTCACCAGCATGATCAACAAGGTGGCGATTTCGGTACAAAGCTACCGTGAGCGAACCGGTGAGAAAAGCGGCCCGCTGGCCGATGCCACCGCAGTGCTGCGGCACAAGCCCCATGGTGTGGTGGCGGTGTTCGGGCCCTACAACTTCCCAGGCCACTTGCCCAATGGCCATATCGTGCCGGCGCTGTTGGCGGGCAACTGCGTGGTCTTCAAGCCCAGCGAGCTGACGCCCAAGGTTGCCGAGTTGACCGTCAATTGCTGGATCGCCGCTGGCCTGCCTGCAGGCGTGCTCAACCTGGTCCAGGGCGCTCGCGAAACCGGCGTGGCGCTGGCGGCCAACCCAGGTATCGACGGGCTGTTCTTCACAGGCTCCAGCCGCACCGGCAACCTGTTGCACCAACAGTTCGCCGGGCGCCCGGACAAGATCCTCGCGTTAGAGATGGGCGGTAACAACCCGCTGCTGGTGGACGAGGTCAAGGACCTGGACGCTGCGGTCTACACCATCATTCAGTCGGCATTCATTTCCGCCGGCCAGCGCTGCACCTGCGCCCGTCGTCTGCTGGTGCCGCAAGGGGCCTGGGGCGATACGCTGATCGCGCGGCTGGTCGAGGTGTGCAAAAGCATCACCGTGGGCGCCTTCGACCAGCAGCCGGCGCCGTTCATGGGCTCGGTGATTTCGCTGCAGGCGGCACAGGCGCTGATCGCAGCCCAGGCCGACCTGGTGGGCAAGGGCGCGGTGAAATTGCTCGAAATGACCCAGCCGCAGGCCGACGCCGCGCTGCTCACGCCTGGCATCCTCGATGTCAGCGCCGTTGCCGGGCGCCCGGATGAAGAGTTCTTCGGCCCGTTGCTACAGGTGATTCGCTACGCCGACTTCGATGCCGCCATCGATGAGGCCAACAACACCCAGTACGGCCTGGCCGCCGGGTTGCTGTCCGACTCCCGCGCCCGCTACCAGTACTTCTGGCTGCGCAGCCGTGCGGGCATCGTCAACTGGAACAAGCAACTGACCGGCGCCGCCAGCAGCGCGCCGTTCGGGGGGGGTGGCAACAGCGGCAACCACCGCGCCAGTGCCTATTACGCAGCCGATTACTGCGCTTACCCCGTGGCTTCGCTGGAGACCGCCAGCCTCGCCTTGCCGGCAACCCTGACGCCGGGCGTCACCCTATAACAAACGGTCTCGGAGCCTAGCCGATGAAATCCTACGAAGTGAATTTTGATGGCCTGGTGGGGCCTACCCACAACTATGGCGGCTTGTCCTACGGCAATGTGGCTTCGCAGAGCAACAGCCAGCAGTCGTCCAACCCGCGTGAAGCCGCGCGCCAGGGCCTGGCAAAGATGAAGGCCTTGGCCGACATGGGCTTCAAGCAAGGCGTGCTGGCCCCGCAAGAGCGCCCGGACGTGGCCGCGCTGCGTCGCCTGGGTTTTTCGGGTAGCGATGCCGAGGTGATCCAGCGCGCAGCCAAGGAGGCCATGCCGTTGCTGGTTGCCAGTTGCTCGGCGTCGAGCATGTGGGTGGCCAACGCGGCCACGGTCAGCCCCAGTGCCGACACTGCCGATGGTCGTGTGCATTTCACTGCCGCCAACCTCAACTGCAAGTACCACCGCAGCATCGAGCACCCGACCACCAGCCGCGTGCTGGGGGCGATGTTCGCCGATGCCCGGCATTTCGCGCACCACGAGGCGTTGCCAGCGGTGGCGCAGTTCGGCGATGAGGGCGCAGCCAACCACACGCGCTTCTGCCGCAACTACGGCGAGGCGGGCGTCGAATTCTTCGTCTACGGTCGCAGTGCCTTCGACAGCCGTTACCCAGCGCCGCAAAAGTACCCGGCTCGGCAAACCCTGGAGGCATCCCAGGCCGTGGCACGGCTGCATGGCCTGAGCGACGACGGCGTGGTCTACGCTCAACAGAACCCGGCGGTGATCGACCAGGGCGTGTTCCACAATGACGTGATTTCAGTGGGCAACGGCGAGGTGCTGTTCTACCACGAAGACGCCTTCCTCGACACCGATGCGGTGCTTGCTCAGCTGCGAGCTAAACTGGCCAACAAGGGTGGCAACTTCCAGGCCATTTGTGTGCCGCGTGCGGCGGTGGCGGTGGAGGACGCAGTGCGTTCCTACCTGTTCAACAGCCAGCTGCTTAGCCGCGACGACGGCTCCATGCTGCTGGTAGTGCCGGAAGAGTGCCGCAGCAACGAACGGGTCTGGGCTTACCTTGGCCAGTTGACCCAGCAGGGCGGCCCGGTCAGGGAGGTCAAGGTATTCGACCTCAAGCAAAGCATGCAGAACGGCGGAGGCCCCGCTTGCCTGCGCCTGCGCGTGGCTTTGAAGGAATCGGAACTGGCGGCGGTCAATCCAGGCGTTATCATGACCGCGCCGCTGTACGACACGCTGCTGCAGTGGGTCGACAAGCATTACCGCGATCGCCTTGGCGAAGCGGAACTTGCCGATCCGCACTTGCTGGTCGAATGCCGTACGGCACTGGATGAGTTGACCCAGATTCTGAAATTGGGTTCGGTCTATCCGTTCCAACGCCAACCTTGAAGAGAGACTAAGTAATGACCGATGCCCTGCGCCTGATCCTCGAAGACGAAGACGGCACCCAGCTGGAAACCTCCTGCACCCGCTTTGCCGTGGTCTGGCAAGGCAAGGAAGTGTGGATTCAGCAGGACGGCCGTGGCCAGTTGCTGATTGGCGTGGACGTCGAGGAGGACGATACCGAGTACGCCAACCTGCTGCTGCGCCCGATGGCTACCAACCTGGTCAGCCTGCAGCTGGAGATGGAACCGGCTGAAGTCGCTGAAGGCGACGATCACGTCCATGGCCCTGATTGCGGCCACCACCACTAAGGAAGTGCCTATGCTCGCCCTCGGAAAACTGCTTGAGCTGACCTTGACCGATCACGAACCGGCCGAGAAGACCCAAGTTACACCCAAGGGCGTGCGTTTGCGCTGGCTGGGGGAGGGCGCACTTGAAGTGCGCCCGGCCGAGAGTGAAGATTGCGGGCTCGATCTGCTGTTGTCGGCCGGCATTCATGGCAACGAAACGGCGCCGATCGAGTTGCTCGAGCGTCTGCTGCACGGTGTGGCCAACGGCAAGATCAAACCGCGTGCGCGGGTGCTGTTCCTGTTCGGCAACCCCGTGGCCATCCGCAAGGGCGAGCGCTTCATCGAGCAGGACATCAACCGTCTGTTCAATGGTCGTCACGAGCTTTCCAGTGGTTTCGAGGCGTTGCGTGCGGCCGAGCTTGAGCAGTTTGCCCGGGTGTTCTTCAGCAAAGCGGGCCGTAATCGCCTGCATTACGACCTGCATACCGCCATCCGTGGCTCCAAGATCGAGCAGTTCGCCCTGTACCCCTACAAAGAGGGGCGCAAGCATTCCCGTCGGGAGCTGGCACGCCTGGCGGCGGCGGGCATGGAGGCAGTGCTGCTGCAGAGCAAGTCGTCCATTACCTTCAGCGCCTTCACCTATGAGCAGCTCGACGCCGAGGCGTTCACCCTGGAGCTTGGCAAGGCGCGACCGTTCGGGCAAAACGAGCAGGTCAACCTCGACAGGCTGGAAGAGCGGCTGATCCAGATCATCGAAGGCACCGAGCCCGAAACGCAAGACTCGCTCGATGGCTTGAAGCTGTTCAGCGTTGCCCGCGAGATCATCAAGCACAGTGACAGCTTCCACCTGCACTTGCCGGCGGATATCGAAAACTTCTCCGAGCTGAGCAAGGGTTACCTGCTGGCTGAAGACCTGGCCGAAATGCGCTGGGTGGTCGAGGAGGAGGGCGCGCGTATCATCTTCCCCAACCCCAAGGTCAAGAACGGGCTGCGGGCCGGGATTCTGGTGGTGCCGGACTCGGGCCAGCGCCTGGGTTGAGATCGGCGCTGCCTGCTTCGCGGGTATAACGTCGCCTTTGAAGCAGGCAGCGCCATTTCTGGATCCCATCACACGATGAAAACCTTTTAATTCACCGCCTATTCCATTTTCCCTTCCCTTCGGCCGTAATGGGCTTGCCAGTGGCGAAAGGCTGCAATTAGCATCCGATCATGTCATTTTCGTTTGCAACCGCCTGAAAACCGTCGAATCGACGTTTTACATCGCATAAACACACTGCACCGAGTTTGCAGGACCGATATAATGCGGCCCTTTGCCGTCGTTTCGTCGACGCGTTTGCCCACCAGGGCCGCCGTTTCCGTGGAAGAACCTATGAAAAGCGCAGAAATCCGTGAAGCCTTCCTTCGCTTCTTCGAAGAGCAGGGACACACCCGAGTCGCCTCCAGCTCCCTGATTCCGGGCAATGACCCGACCCTGCTGTTTACCAACGCCGGCATGAACCAGTTCAAGGACTGCTTCCTCGGCCAGGAAAAGCGCGCCTACACCCGCGCCGTCAGCAGCCAGAAATGCGTGCGCGCCGGTGGCAAGCACAACGACCTGGAAAACGTCGGCTACACCGCGCGCCACCATACGTTCTTCGAAATGTTGGGCAACTTCAGCTTCGGCGATTACTTCAAGCGCGACGCGATCACCTACGCCTGGACCTTCCTGACCTCGGACAAGTGGCTGAACCTGCCCAAGGAAAAGCTCTGGGTCACCGTCTACGCCACCGATGACGAGGCGTACGACATCTGGACCAAGGAAATCGGCGTGCCGGCCGAGCGCATGGTGCGCATCGGTGACAACAAAGGCGCCCCGTACGCCTCCGACAACTTCTGGACCATGGGCGATACCGGCCCGTGCGGCCCCTGCACCGAGATTTTCTACGACCACGGCGCCGACATCTGGGGCGGCCCACCCGGTTCCCCGGAAGAAGACGGCGACCGCTACATCGAGATCTGGAACAACGTCTTCATGCAGTTCAACCGCACCGCCGATGGCGTCCTGCACCCGCTGCCAGCCCCTTCGGTAGACACCGGCATGGGCCTGGAGCGTGTCAGCGCGGTCCTGCAGCATGTTCACTCGAACTACGAGATCGACCTGTTCCAGAACCTGCTCAGCGCCGCGGCCAAGGCCATTGGTTGCAGCAATGACAACCAGGCGTCGCTCAAAGTGGTTGCCGACCATATCCGTTCTTGCGGCTTCCTGATTGCCGACGGCGTGCTGCCGTCCAACGAAGGCCGTGGCTATGTGCTGCGCCGCATCATTCGCCGTGCTTGCCGCCACGGCAACAAGCTGGGTGCCAAGGGCAGCTTCTTCTACCAGATCGTTGCCGCACTGGTGGCCGAAATGGGTGAAGCCTTCCCAGAGCTCAAGAGCCAGCAGGCGCATATCGAGCGCGTGCTCAAAGCTGAAGAAGAGCAATTCGCCAAGACCTTGGAGCAAGGCCTGCGCATCCTCGAACAGGACCTGGCGCAGCTGCAGGGTGACGTGGTCCCAGGTGACGTGGTGTTCAAGCTGTACGACACCTATGGCTTCCCCATGGACCTGACCGCCGACATCGCCCGTGAGCGCGAGCTGACCATCGACGAAGCCGGTTTCGAACGTGAAATGGACGCCCAACGTGAGCGCGCTCGCTCTGCCAGCGCCTTCGGCATGGACTACAACAGCCTGGTCAAGGTCGATACCGCCACGGACTTCCTGGGTTACACCACCACCGAAGGCCAGGCCAAGGTCATTGCCCTGTACAAGGACGGCCAGGCCGTCGAGCAGCTGGGTGAGGGCGAGCAGGGCGTGGTGATCCTCGATCGCACGCCGTTCTACGCCGAGTCCGGCGGCCAGGTGGGTGACAGCGGCTACCTGCAGGCTGGCGCCGTGCGCTTCGACGTGCGCGACACCACCAAGACCGGCGGCGCTTTCCTGCACCACGGTGTAGTGGCCAGCGGCGCGCTGAGCGTCGGTGCCGAGGTCGAAGCCAAGGTCGATGCTGATGTGCAGCACGCCACCTCGCTGAACCACTCGGCCACCCACCTGCTGCATGAAGCCCTGCGCCAGGTGCTGGGCGATCACGTTCAACAGAAAGGCTCGCTGGTCGACAGCCAGCGCCTGCGTTTCGACTTCAGCCACTTCGAGGCCGTCAAGCCAGAGCAGATCAAGGCGCTGGAAGACATCGTCAACCGTGAAGTGCGCCGCAACACCGAGGTGCTGACCGAGGTGACCGACATCGAGACCGCCAAGCGCAAAGGCGCCATGGCCCTGTTCGGCGAGAAGTACGGCGATACCGTGCGCGTGCTGAGCATGGGTGGCGATTTCTCGGTAGAGCTGTGCGGGGGTATCCATGCCAAGCGCACCGGCGACATCAGCCTGTTCAAGATCATCAGCGAAGGCGGCGTGGCCTCTGGCGTACGCCGTATCGAAGCAGTTACCGGCGCGGCTGCGCTGGCCTACCTGAACGCTGCCGAAGAGCAGGTCAAGGAAGCCGCGCAACTGGTCAAGGGTAATCGTGACAACCTGATCGACAAGCTGTCGGCTGTGCTTGAGCGCAACCGTCAGCTGGAGAAGCAGCTGGAACAGCTGCAGGCCAAGGCCGCTAGCGCCGCCGGGGATGATCTCTCCACTGCGGCCGTTGAGGTCAAGGGTGCCAAGGTGCTTGCCGCTCGCCTGGATGGGCAGGATGGCAAGGCCTTGCTGGCCCTGGTCGATCAGCTGAAGAACAAGCTCGGCCACGCAGTGATCCTGCTGGGCAGCGAGCATGAGGGCAAGGTCGTGCTGGTGGCCGGCGTGACCAAGGACCTCTCCAGCCAACTCAAGGCTGGCGATCTGATGAAACAAGCCGCTGCGACAGTGGGTGGCAAGGGCGGTGGCCGTCCGGACATGGCCCAGGGTGGCGGCGTCGATGTCGCTGCGCTGGACCAGGCCTTGGCGCTGGCCGTGCCGTTCGCAGAGCAGGGACTTTGAGATGAAGGGGGTGGCGGTCTAGTCGTCGTCCCCTTCATGTTGGATTGTTTTTTGGGGCCCTGTATGGGCTGAGGCACCATTGAAATGGCGTTGATCGTACAGAAATTTGGCGGCACCTCTGTCGGTTCCATCGAGCGGATCGAGCAGGTAGCCGAAAAGGTCAAGAAACACCGTGAGGCAGGCGATGACCTGGTGGTCGTGCTGTCGGCCATGAGCGGTGAAACCAATCGCCTGATCGAGCTGGCCAGGCAGATCACCGATCAGCCGGTTCCGCGTGAGCTGGACGTGATCGTCTCGACCGGGGAGCAGGTCACCATTGCCCTGCTGACCATGGCCTTGATCAAGCGTGGTGTGCCAGCGGTGTCTTACACCGGTAACCAAGTGCGCATTCTGACTGACAGCTCGCACAACAAAGCCCGCATCCTGCAGATCGACGACCAGAAGATTCGCGCCGACCTCAAGGAAGGGCGTGTGGTCGTAGTCGCAGGTTTCCAGGGTGTCGATGAGCACGGCAGCATCACCACCCTTGGCCGTGGTGGTTCCGACACCACCGGCGTGGCCCTGGCGGCGGCGCTCAAGGCCGACGAGTGCCAGATCTACACCGACGTCGATGGCGTCTACACCACTGACCCGCGCGTCGTGCCACAGGCGCAGCGCCTGGAGAAGATCACCTTCGAAGAGATGCTGGAAATGGCCAGCCTCGGCTCCAAGGTGCTGCAGATCCGTTCTGTGGAGTTCGCCGGCAAGTACAACGTCCCGCTGCGCGTGCTGCACAGCTTCAAGGAGGGTCCAGGTACCCTCATTACCATTGATGAAGAGGAATCCATGGAACAGCCGATCATTTCCGGTATCGCCTTCAACCGTGATGAAGCCAAGCTGACCATTCGCGGCGTGCCGGACACCCCGGGCGTGGCCTTCAAGATCCTCGGCCCGATCAGCGCTTCGAACATCGAGGTCGACATGATCGTGCAGAACGTGGCGCACGATAACACCACCGACTTCACCTTCACCGTACACCGCAACGAGTACGAGAAGGCACAAAGCGTGCTGGAAAACACCGCCCGCGAAATCGGTGCCCGTGAAGTGATCGGCGACACCAAGATCGCCAAGGTCTCGATCGTTGGCGTTGGCATGCGCTCCCACGCGGGCGTTGCCAGCCGTATGTTCGAAGCCCTGGCCAAGGAGAGCATCAACATCCAGATGATCTCCACCTCCGAAATCAAGGTTTCGGTCGTGATCGAAGAGAAGTACCTGGAGCTGGCCGTACGCGCGTTGCACACCGCGTTCGAGCTGGATGCTCCTGTTGCCCGACAGGGCGAGTAAGGCGCTGCCTGGAAGGGCGCGGCTTGCCGCGCCCTTCGCGTTTCTGCTCGCCACGCACGCGCTGCTGCGGGGTGGGCAACCAGGGCTGGGTCGTCGTCCGCGACCAGGCCCCGATACCAAAGACTGTTATCCCTGAATGTATTGCGTAAGGAGAAAGCTATGTTGATTCTGACTCGTCGGTGCGCCGAGAGCCTGATCATTGGAGACGGCGAGATCACCGTGACGGTGCTCGGCGTCAAAGGCAACCAGGTGCGTATTGGCGTCAGCGCCCCGAAAGAAGTGGCTGTGCACCGCGAGGAAATCTACCTGCGGATCAAGAAAGAGAAGGACGAGGAGCCAAGCCTTTAATTCTTTTGAAGTTTTTTTCAAAAAAAGGGTTGCAAAGGTGAAAGAGGTTCTTTAATATTCGCCTCGTGTTGCGGTGAGGTGGCCGAGTGGCCGAAGGCGCTCCCCTGCTAAGGGAGTATACCTCATAAGGGTATCGGGGGTTCGAATCCCCCCTTCACCGCCATTATTCGCTTAGGGCGCTGTAAACTGTAAGAACGCTAAGTCGTTGAAATTAAACGAAAAAAGTTCTTGCAAAAATGTTTCAGCGATCTATAATGCGCGGCAAGACACGGACTCATAGCTCAGCTGGATAGAGTACTCGGCTACGAACCGAGCGGTCGCAGGTTCGAATCCTGCTGAGTCCGCCACTTTTAAAGTGGCTTTGCTTACAAAGCTACTTTAAAGAACCAGTGGTAATCTGGTCTAAAACTACCAACCACGGACTCATAGCTCAGCTGGATAGAGTACTCGGCTACGAACCGAGCGGTCGCAGGTTCGAATCCTGCTGAGTCCGCCACTTTTTGAAGTGGCTCTGCTTGCAAAGACGCTTCAACAGCCAGTGGTAATCTGGCCTAAAACTACCAACCACGGACTCATAGCTCAGCTGGATAGAGTACTCGGCTACGAACCGAGCGGTCGCAGGTTCGAATCCTGCTGAGTCCGCCATACATCAAGAAGCCCGCTCAATTGAGCGGGCTTTTTGTTTTCCCTCGCTCACTGATTTATCAGTGACGCCCGCTAGACTTCACATCAACTGGCCCGACATTCTTTTGCGCGGCACATGTGTTTTTTCTTTCGCCCCCGCCGTCGCACAGATAGCTTCGAGCGTTGTCCTAGCTTTAGTTCGCAAACGATTGTTCTGGCCAAAAATTTAAACGATCTGGCCGCTTAGGCAGTGTATGATTGCGCCCGTCAGCCCCGCCGGGGCTTGTGGAATACCACCATGGACTTACCCAGTAGTTACTCCTTAACACGTTTCATACAGAAAGATCTGACCGATTGATTCCCCCGGCGTGCTCCGCTGCTGGGAGTGGAGTTCGCCTATGACTGAAGTAGAAGTAAAGAAAGCGCAAGAGAGCCTGCAGGATCGCCTGGCCCAGGTGGTCGAACTGCTGCAGCGCCAGCGCGTGGTCGAAGACCTCACCCACCGCCAGGAGGGTGCTCACCACGACCTGGTCGAGAACCTCGTCCACCGCCAGAACCTTGTCGAGCTGCAGCGCAAGCTCGATGACCTGCACCCCGCC
Source organism: Pseudomonas sp. E1MeOHC2 (assembly GCF_058745025.1). Taxonomy (NCBI): domain Bacteria; kingdom Pseudomonadati; phylum Pseudomonadota; class Gammaproteobacteria; order Pseudomonadales; family Pseudomonadaceae; genus Pseudomonas; species Pseudomonas sp. E1MeOHC2. The sequence goes on along the minus strand of NZ_CP196675.1, from coordinate 790,633 downwards.
GACGTCGCCTACATCCTCGAAGCATTGCCCCTGGAAGACCGCCTGACGGTCTGGCAGCTGGTGCGCTCGGATCGCGACGGCGACATCCTGCTTGAAGTATCCGATTCGGTTCGCCAATCGCTGATCGCCGACATGGACGATCACGAACTGCTCGCCGCTGCCAAGGAAATGGACGCCGACGAACTGGCCGACCTGGCGCTAGAGCTGCCGCGCGACGTCGTTCACGAGTTGATGGAAACCCTCGATGCCCAGCAACGCGAGCGTGTACGTTCGGCGCTGAGCTACGACGAGGAGCAGGTCGGTGCGTTGATGGACTTCGAGATGGTGACCATCCGCGAAGACGTCAGCCTCGAAGTCGTACTGCGTTACCTGCGTCGCCTGAAAGAACTGCCGAACCATACCGACAAACTGTTCGTGGTCGACTATGACGGCATCCTCAAGGGCGTATTGCCCATCAAGCGTCTGTTGGTCAACGACCCGGAGAAGAAGGTAGCGGAGGTCATGGCGACCGACCCGGTGTCCTTCCACCCCGAGGAAGATGCCTACGACGCCGCTCAAGCCTTCGAACGTTACGACCTGGTCTCCGCCCCGGTGGTGGACAAGAGCGATCGCCTGATCGGTCGTTTGACCATCGACGAAATGGTCGACCTCATCCGTGAGGAGAGCGAGAGCGAAGTGCTGAACATGGCTGGTCTGCGCGAAGAAGAAGACATCTTCGCCTCGGTCTGGCGTTCGCTGCGCAACCGCTGGGCGTGGCTGGCCATCAACCTGATCACGGCGTTCCTGGCTTCGCGGGTGATCGGCCTGTTCGAGGGCTCGATCGAGAAGCTGGTGGCGTTGGCTGCGTTGATGCCCATTGTGGCAGGTATTGGCGGTAACTCCGGCAACCAGACCATCACCATGATCGTGCGCGCCATGGCGCTGGACCAGGTGTCGCCGGGCAACACAAGCCGGCTGATGCGCAAGGAGCTGGCCGTGTCGCTGCTAAACGGCCTGATCTGGGGTGGTGTGATTGGTGCGGTGGCGTTCTGGCTGTATGACAGCTGGTCGTTGGGCCTGGTGATGACCGCGGCGATGACCTTGAACCTGCTGTTGGCCGCGCTGATGGGGGTATTGATCCCGATGACCCTGACGCGTCTGGGGCGCGATCCGGCAATGGGGTCCAGTGTGATGATTACCGCCGTGACCGACAGCGGCGGGTTCTTCATCTTCCTGGGGCTGGCAACGCTGTTCCTGCTCTGAAAAATGTGGGCTGCAAAGCAGCCCCATTGGCCTTAACAACGAAAAAAGCCAGCTTACGCTGGCTTTTTTGTGCTCGCTTGCAACCTTCAGGAAGCGTCTGCGGCCATTTCCACATCGTGAGCGATGAGGGCGACCAAGGCGTTCTGCTGGCGGTGGGAGAGTTGGCGGAAGCGTTGTAGCAGCTCGCGCTCATGCAGGGACAGTTCAGGGCTGTCCAGGCGCATGCTCAGCTCTTCACCCAACGCGCCTTCCTGGATAAGGCTCTGTTCCAGGCGCGCGATGATTTCGGAGTTCATGCTGCGGTGATGGTTGCGCGCTACCTCGGCAATGCGCTCACGCATCCCGTCAGGCAGGCGGACGACGAACTTGTCAGCAGTGCGGCTCGAATAAATAGCCTGTTTCATTGGGCGCATATAAATTGACCGGATTTTCTGGTTCAGGGGACGCGGTTCTCAAATTGGCCGCACGGGATGGTAGTACGACCGTGGCGACGACAAAATGTTCAACCGTCATGGAAAATTGGATGCTCATCTTGTCTCATGGTCGCCGTTTCCTTGGCGTCAATTCTGTGACAAATAGTGAGCTTGATAAAGGCTTTCTGCCAGTACCAATTATCAGAAATGAGCACTGGTTTGAAAAGTTTTACATGCTCCCATTTGTCCCGCCGTCAGTCTTCTGCCGTCAAAAACTGGTAAAACGCAGCAAAAGGCCAAGAAAACTCCTAGAATGCGCGGGTTTCCTTCCATAGAGCATAGTGGCTATGCAACATGACGCAAGCGCTCGGCGATCAGCGACAGGCCGACTGATATTTCTGATAGGACCCTCGGGTTCCGGCAAAGATTCCCTGATCGATGCTGCGCGCGAGCAACTGGTTGCGGCCGGGGTGGAAATTGCCCGTCGCGTGATCACCCGCTCGGCCGAAGCCAAGGGCGAGGCAGCCCATGGCGTTACTGCCGAGCAGTTCGAAGCGATGCGCGCGCAAGGTGCGTTCGCCATGCACTGGCGGGCCAATGGCCTGGATTACGGGATCCCGCAGCAGGTTGATCAATGGCTGGCGGCGGGCAGGCCAGTGCTGGTGAATGGTTCCCGGGCCTACCTGGGCGAAGCACGGCAGCGCTACCCGGATCTTCTGGCAGTGCTTATCGACGTAAAGCCCCACGTACTGCGCGAGCGCCTGCTGGCCAGAGGCAGAGAGACCCCGGAAGAGATCGAACAGCGCCTGGCGCGTAACGCCAGGCTGCAGGCCTTTGATGACCCCGCCGTGCACGTGCTGGACAATTCCAGCACGCTTGACGCAGCGGTGATCGGCTTGTTCAAGCTGCTGCATGATGAAGGCGTGATCCCAAGCGCAGCGCAGCCAAACGCGGGCCCTCAGAAAAGGATTACGTGAAAAAGGCCTGTTGCAGCATGACAAACGCCAGCATGCTGGTTAACATGCTGGCCGTCCAACCGTGCAGTGTTCACTGCCGGTTCTTGCGTCTCAGTAGCTCAATTGGATAGAGCATCCCCCTCCTAAGGGGAAGGTTGCAGGTTCAATTCCTGCCTGGGACGCCATTTCTTCAAGCGTGTTCCACGCTTTCGCTACCCAGCGACGCCGTTACCCATTCAGCCCGGTCTGCCAGCCCTTGCGCTCGGCGTATGATCGTCTCGGGCGCATCATCGCTTGTAATCGTCAGCCGAAAGCACCCGATGGGTGATCAGCACGATGGTCAGCCCCAGGCGTTTATTGATGTCGCGCAACAGGTCAAGGACCGACTGGGTGCTTTGCGGGTCGAGGGCCGAGGTCGCTTCACCGCACAGCAGGATTTCGGGTTGCAGCACCAACGCCCGGGCGATCCCGACACGTTGTTTCTGCCCGCCCGAAACGACTCATTTTTGGTATCCCATGGCGCCTTGGCCACAAAGGTTAGAAACCCGGTGCGATCTGGCCTTTGTAACGGGTCAGGATGAAGTTGCGCACCTCAGGGGAATTCAACGCTTTCGCCAGTTTCTGGATGCTTGGGTCCTGCAGGTTGTCCGGGCGCGCCACAAGGTATTCGACGTAGAGGTCTTTGCCTTTTTCGACGATGAGGGCGCTGTTGGTATCGATCCCGGCCTCCAGTGCGTAGTTGGCGAAAACGAACGCGAGGTCGACCTGGTTTACTGAGCGGGCCAGCATGGCCCCTTCCAATTCGCGGATCTTCAGGTGGCGAGGGTTCGCGGTGATGTCGCGTTGGGTTGATTGTGGGTTGCTCGCATCCTTCAACGTGACCAGCCCGGCCTCGGCCAGCAACACCAGGGCCCGCCCGGTGTTCACCGGGTCATTGGGGATGGCCACGCTGGCGCCGTCAGGCAGGTCGGCCAGGTGCTTGTACTTGGCGGAGTACGCCCCGAACGGCTCGATGTGCACGCCCACCACCGGCACCAGGTCGGTGTGCCGCGCCTTGTTGAAGTCGTTGAGAAACGGCCGGTACTGGTAGTAGTTGGCATCCAGGTTCTTTTGCGCCAACTGCAGGTTGGGCTGGATGAAATCGTTGAACACCTTGATGTCGAGTTCGACACCTTGTTTGGCCAGCTCCGGTTTGACGAACTCAAGGATTTCAGCATGAGGCACCGGGGTGGCGCCGACGACCAGATGTTCTGCTGCGTGAGCACCGAGAGCGCTGAAGGTAACGCAGACGGCCAGGGTGGAAAGGATTTTTTTCATGGCAGGTACCTGAAGCGTGTAGAGGGGAGGGTTCAACGTCGAGTGAAGTGCCTGACCAGGCGGTCGCCGCTCATCTGCAGCGCTTGCACCAGTAGAATCAGGAGAATGACCGTCACGACCATGACATCGGTCTGAAAGCGCTGGTAACCGAAGCGGATGGCCAGGTCGCCCAGGCCGCCGCCGCCGATTACCCCAGCCATGGCGGTGTAGTCGACCAGTACGATCGCGGTCACCGTGATTGCCGCAATGAGGCCCGTGCGAGCTTCGGGTAGCAGCGTGTACCAGATGATTTGCCGGATGCTGCCGCCCATGGCCTGGCTGGCTTCCACCAGCCCCCGGTCCACTTCCCGCAGCGCGGTTTCCACCAGGCGCGCAAAAAAGGGTGTGCACCCGACCACCAGTGGTGGGATCGTGCCCCTGACGCCCAGTGAAGTGCCGGTTACCAGGGTGGTGATCGGGATCAGAACGATCAGCAGGATGATGAACGGCAGCGAACGCAGCACGTTCACCACCACGGACAACCCACGGTACAAGGGGCCGTGGGCCAGCAGCTGGCGTTGCCCGGTCAGGTACAGCAGCACCCCCAGTGGCAAGCCGAGTAGTACGGTGAGCCCCAGGGCCGCACCGAGCATGCTGAGCGTTTCGACACCGGCCTGGGCGATCTCCATCCAATCGACATTGGCGAGCAGTTCGTTCATGGGCGCGCCCTCAGTTCCAGTCGTGCCGGGTGGGTTTGATGCCGTTCAACGCCCAATTGCCCACCAGGTGATACTTCCACCGCACCGGGTCGTGAAGGGTATGCACACGCGCGTTGCGCCAGTGGCGATCGTGGTTGTAGCGGGTCAGCGACGAGCGCGTGCCACCGAGTTCGAACAGGCGGTTACTGGCCTCGATGGCCACTTCGGTGGTCAGCACCTTGGCCTTGGCAACGGCGATAGAGGCTGCGGCAACATTGTTTTCGTCCGGCGCCGGTTTGGCCGCATCCAGCACCCAGCCGGCGCGTTCGAGCAAGGCTTCGGCCGCCTCCTGGCGGATTTCCAGGGCGCCGACCTGAATGATCGTCAAAGGGTCTTCGCTGGCCTTCTCGACCTTGGCATCGACCCATGGCCGGGCGTGCTCGCGGACGAAGGCAATGGTGTCGTCCAGGGCCGCCCGGGCGATGCCTGCGTCGATGGCGGCCGTGGTGAGTTGGGCGAAGGGGCCTGCCAGCGTCGGGTTGTCGTAGGAGCGGTAGGTGGGGAAGAGGTTGAACGCCGGTACCCGCAAGCCGTCCAGCAGCACGGTGCCGCTTGAAGTGGTGCGCTGGCCCATGCTGCTCCAGTCATCGATCACCACCAGGCCCGGGGTGCCACGCGGTACGAATGCAAGCTGGGCGCGGCCCTGTTCATCCAGCGCCAGCACGCCTATCCAGTGGGCGTACAACGACCCTGTGCAGTAGCCTTTTTTGCCGTCGATGCGGTAGCCGTCACCCTCGGCGACCAGGCGTGTACGGATGTCCTGGACGGTCTTGCCGCCGGTTTCCGACAGCGCATTGGCAAAGCGATGCCCTTGCAGGGCTAGATTGAAGAAGTAGTGCTTCTGCTGCTCGGTGCCTTGCAGGCGGATGTCTTCGAGCAGGCAATAGTGGTTTTGCGGGATCTGCCCCAGCGACGGGTCCGCCGCCGAAACAATGGCAATGACCTGCGCCAGCGTGGCAAAGGACACTTCGGCACCACCATGCACGCGTGGCACGGTAATGCCCCAGAGCCCACTGTTGGAGAATGCATCGACGATGTCGGCGGGTACTTCGCGGGTTCGATCACGTTGCGCAGCCTCTTCGCGAAGCAGGGCTGCTATCTGGTGGGCGACTGAAAGCGCTTCGGCATCGTCGCGGATGACATGGGCCGCTGGGTCGCGGATTTCGTAAAAGGCAGAGATGAATTCGGTAGACATGGACTGCTCGTGTGAGGTCGGTTGTCTATCGATAGCATCTGTCATGCCAAAGATTAATTTCAGTTAAATCAATGTGTTGAGAGGGTGTTACGGCAGTGCTCCTGTTTGCCTGCGCGGCTAATTGTTGATCCCCTGTCTGTGTCCCAACAGTGCCTGCAAAGTCAACGAGCCTAAAGCCCCCAGTGCTTCAATGCCCACAGCACGCCCATACCCACGCCCAGCGTCAGCAGCGTGCTACGTGTACGCCAGGCAACCAGGCCCGCCAGTATCGCTGCGGGAATCTGCGGGTTCATCCAGTCGAAGTCGGCGTGTCGGTCAGGGAACACCACGGCGGGCAGCACCAGCGCGGCCAGTACGCTGGCCGGCACATAGGCCAGCGCGCGACGAAACAGCGGCGGGATGCGCAGCACGGTGTAGAACTCGATGAAAGACAACCGGACAGCGAAGGTGCCCAGGCCGATCAACAGGAAGGTTATCCACTGGCTTATTTCGCTCATCATGCATCCTGCTCGACTTTTTCATCCGCCACGGGCTGTACGGTTTTTGTTTTCTGCAGGCCCTCAAGGGTCAAGCCGGTGATGATCCCGCCCAGTGCGCCCGCCAACAGGCCCAGGTTATAGGGCAGGTCGATCGCCAGCACCGCGAGCACCCCGCCGACCAGCGCTGCGCCGAGCGTCGCCCGGTTGCGAATGCTGGGGACCAGCAGCGCCAGGAACGACAAGGGGATGGCAAAGCCCAGCGACCAGTCTTCGGGAATCCCTGCACCGAGGTACATGCCCGCCAGCACCGAAAGGTTCCAGCCGAACCACATGGTGATCGCCGTGCCGGCGTAGTAGTGAAAGGCGAAACGCCCGAGCTCGCCCGAAGACATTTTCAACGAACACAAGGCAAAGGACTGGTCCGAAAGCAGATAGGCCATCGGCCATTTGTGGCGTCGTGGCAGGTGGCCAAGGTGCGGGGCGAGGCTTGCGCTGTACATCAGGAAGCGAAGGTTGATCACCAGCGCGGTGACCACCATGGTCACCGGGAGGGCGCCGTTTTGCATCAACTGCATCACCACCATCTGCGCCGAGCCGGAGTAGAACAGCAACGTCATGCCGAGGGCATCGGCTGGCGACAGGCCCATGCCAATGGCCGTAACCCCGGTGATCAAGCCGAACGGCACGACGCCGGAGGTCAATGGCAGAACGCTGTGTGCGCCTTGCCTGAACGCTTGGCTCGCACTGGGGTACGGCATGATAATTCCTTGACGATAGTCGGGAGGGGCGATGGGCTATGCCAAGGTAATGCGCGTGAGCGTTGGCCACAACGACAGATTTCTGAAATATTAGGCCTAAATCGCTGCGTGCCACTGGGCATGGCCATCGTCGCGTGGAAGCTGCCTGGGGCCAAGGCTAACCAGCGGGTGGCGGCAGTGGAGGAGGCGCTGGTGCAGTTAGCGTGATCGGTGGGGGGTGGTGCCCCCTTGCCTCAGGCCGGGGGCAGCCAAACCAGTCCCCTGTTGCCTCACGCCTGGCGTGCTGTCAGGCCCTGTTCAACTGAGGCGCCTTCCTGCTCGGCTACCTGCTCCTCGATCTTCGCCTGGGTCTTGTGCGCCATGTCGTCTTTCATACGCTGTGCGGGAGAGCATTCATGATTCAGGAAATCACGCCGGCACCCGCCGGCTTCAGTGAGCAGCAGCTGCTGACCTTGTTCGAATTGATCAGCGACGGCATCTGGGACTGGAATGCCAACACCGGCTACGTTTATCGCAACCCGGGCTGGTACGCCCTGCTCGGCTACGCCAGCCATTCCATGGCCAACTCGGTGCTGACGTGGGAAAGCGTCATTCACCCGGAGGACTATCCGCGGGTCATGGCGCATTTTGAGGCCTATATCAACCAGCGCAATGAGCGCTACCTGATCGAGTACCGGTGCCGCTGCCAGGATGGCAGCTACCTGTGGATCGAAGACAGCGGCTACATCATTGCCCGCAACGACGACGGCTCGGTGGCCCGCATGCTCGGCGCCCACCGCAATATCGATGCCGGCAAACGGCGGGTGGCGCAGCTTGAACAGCAGAACCTGTCGCTGGAGAGCCTGGTGGCCGAACGCACCCGTGAGCTGTCTTGGGTCAACCAGCAATTGCAGCGCCAACTGGATGAAAACCGCGAACTGGCCGAGCGCGATGCGCTGACCCGCATCGCCAATCGCTATCGGCTGGAAAAGGTGTTGCAGCTGGAATGCGAGCGCGCCCATCGCTTCCGCCAGCCGTTGTCGCTGATAGCCATGGACGTGGACGACTTCAAACCGATCAACGACCACTACGGCCATGCCCGTGGCGATGCGGCGTTGATCCAGGTAGTCGACAATCTGCGCACCTGCCTGCGCGAGCATGACCTGCTGGCCCGTTGGGGCGGTGACGAGTTCGTCATCGTGCTGCCGCAGACCTCACTGGCCGAGGCGCTTGAGGTGGCGGCCCAGTTACGCCAGGTGATGGAGCAGGTTGAGCCGGTCGGCGACTGTCGCCTGACCATGAGCTATGGGGTGGTGCAATGGCAGGAAGGTGAGGACCAGCATGACGTGCTGGCCCGTGCGGACAAGGCCCTGTATCGCGCCAAGGGGGCGGGCAAGAACGCCGTAGCCGAATGACCTGACGGCCTCTTCGCAGCACAAGGCTGCTCCACAGTCAGAATGAAAAAAGACCCGCTGCGCCTTGGGCGCAGCGGGCCAAATCGGCCTCAGCCGCTTCAGTGTCAGATATGCAGGGCGTGGCCCAGTGCGCGCAATGCGGCTTCCTGTACCGCTTCACCCAGCGTCGGGTGGGCGTGGATGGTGCCGGCGATGTCCTCCAGGCATGCACCCATTTCCAGCGACTGGGCAAAGGCCGTGGACAGCTCCGAGACCGCCACGCCTACCGCCTGCCAACCCAGGATCAGGTGATTGTCGCGGCGCGCCACCACGCGTACGAAGCCGGCCTTGGACTCAAGGCTCATGGCCCGGCCGTTGGCGGCGAACGGGAACTGCGCGACGATGCAATCCAGGCCTTGTTGGCTGGCTTGCTCAGGGGTTTTGCCAACCACCACGATCTCCGGGTCGGTGAAGCACACCGCAGCGATTGCACTGGGTTCGAAGCGTCGTGCCTTGCCGGCGATGATCTCGGCGACCATCTCGCCCTGGGCCATGGCCCGGTGCGCGAGCATCGGCTCACCGGCCACGTCGCCGATGGCCCAGACATTGCGCATGCTGGTCTGGCAGCGCTCGTCGATAGCGATGGCGGCGCCGTTCATCTTCAGCTCGAGCGATTCCAGGTTGAAACCTTGCGTACGCGGGCGGCGACCTACAGCCACCAGCACCCTGTCGGCTTCCAGGCGCAGTTGCTCGCCCTGGCCGTCACGGGCCAGCAGGCAACCGTTGTCGTAACCTTCGACGCTATGGCCCAGGTACACGGCAATACCTAGCTTCTTCATCGCCTCGGCCACGGGGGCGGTCAATTCGCTGTCGTAGGTGGGCAGGATGCGCTCGCGCGCTTCCACCACGCTCACCTGGGCGCCCAGCTTGCGGTAGGCAATGCCCAGCTCCAGGCCGATATAGCCACCGCCCACCACCACCAGGTGCTGCGGCAAGGCCTCAGGGGCCAGTGCCTCGGTCGAGGAAATTATCGGCCCGCCGATGGGCAGCATGGGCAGTTCGACGCTGTTCGAGCCTGTGGCCAGCAACAGGTGCTCGCACTGAATACGCTGGCCGTCGACGTCGACATGCTTGCCGTCGAGGATCTTCGCCCAGCCATGGATCACCTTGACCCCGTGCTTTTTCAGCAAGGCAGCCACGCCAGTGGTCAGGCGGTCGACGATGCCGTCCTTCCAGGCCACGCTGCGGGTGATGTCCAGGCGTGGCGAGCTGACACTGATGCCCAGTGCCGACGGCTCGGTATAGCGCGAGGTCTGGTGGAACTGCTCGGCGACATGGATCAACGCCTTGGACGGAATGCAGCCGACGTTCAGGCAGGTGCCGCCCAGCGCCTGGCCTTCCACCAGCACGGTGGGGATACCCAGTTGCCCGGCGCGGATGGCGGCCACATAGCCGCCAGGGCCACCGCCGATGATCAGCAGGGTGGTTTCGATAGTCTGTTGCATGCTCACTCCACGAACAGGCAGGCGGGTTGCTCAAGCAGGCCACGCACGGCCTGGATGAACAGCGCGGCATCCATGCCGTCGACCACGCGGTGGTCGAACGAGCTGGACAGGTTCATCATCTTGCGTATGACGATCTGGCCGTCGATCACCATCGGCCGTTCGACCATGCGGTTGACGCCGACGATCGCCACTTCCGGGGTGTTGACTACCGGCGTGCTGACGATGCCGCCCAGCGCGCCGAGGCTGGTCAAGGTGATGGTCGAGCCGGACAGCTCGTCGCGGCTGGCCTTGTTGCTGCGTGCGGCGGTTGCCAGGCGCGCGATCTCGCTGGCATTGCTCCACAGGCTGCCGGCCTCGGCATGGCGCAGTACCGGCACCATCAGGCCGTTGTCGCCCTGGGTAGCGATGCCCACATGCACCGCACCATGGCGGGTGATGATTTGCGCTTCGTCGTCATAGGTGGCATTGATCTGCGGGAAATCGCGCAGGGCCACGACCAGGGCGCGGACCAGGAACGGCAGCAAGGTCAGCTTGCCGCGGCTGTCACCGTGCTTCTGGTTGAGCTGCTGGCGCAGGGCTTCCAGGGCGGTGACGTCGATTTCTTCAACGTAGCTGAAGTGCGCGACCCGGCGCTTGGCGTCCTGCATGCGCTGGGCGATCTTGCGGCGCAGGCCGATGACTTGCACCTGCTCGCTGTCGGTACGCTTGGCGTAGCCGCCAGGGGCTTGCCCAGCGGTGGTTTGCGGCTTGCTCATGAAGGCGTCGAGGTCTTCGTGCAGGATGCGCCCGGCTGGGCCGCTGCCATGTACGTAGCGCAGTTCGATACCGGCATCCAGGGCGCGCTTGCGCACGGCCGGGGAGGCCAGTGGCTTGTCGCCGGCCTGGCGCGGCACGATCGGCGCGGCCGCCTGGGTAGCGGCGGCCTGGCAGGCGGGTGCTGGCGCTGCGGCACGCGCTTGCGGCGCGCTGGCCACTGGCGCGGCTACTGCCTCGGCCGGCTTGGCTTCGGCTTGCTGGGGCTGCGGCGTGTCGACATGGTTGCCGCTGCCTTCCACTTCGATGCGGATCAGCTCGCTGCCGACCGCCATCACTTCACCTGGCTGGCCGCCCAGGGCCAGCACCTTGCCACTGACTGGCGAAGGGATTTCCACGGTTGCCTTGTCGGTCATGACATCGGCCACCACCTGGTCTTCGGCGATCACATCGCCGACCTTGACGAACCACTCGACCAACTCGACTTGCGCGATGCCTTCGCCGATGTCCGGCATCTTGATGACGTGCGTGCCCATTCAGACCTCCATGACCCGTTTCAATGCCGCACCTACCCGCGAAGGCCCTGGGAAGTAAGCCCATTCCTGTGCGTGGGGGTAGGGGGTGTCCCAACCGGTGACGCGCTCGATCGGCGCTTCGAGGTGATGGAAGCAGTGCTCCTGGACCAGCGACACCAGCTCGGCACCGAAACCGCAGGTGCGGGTAGCCTCGTGCACCACCACGCAGCGGCCGGTCTTTTTCACCGACGCGACGATGGTTTCCAGGTCCAGCGGCCACAGGCTGCGCAGGTCGATGACCTCGGCGTCGACACCGGTCTCTTCAGCGGCCACTTGTGCCACGTAAACCGTGGTGCCGTAGGTCAGCACGGTAACGTCGTTGCCGGGGCGGGTGATGGCGGCCTTGTCCAGCGGCACGGTGTAGTAGCCATCCGGCACGGCGCTGTGTGGGTGCTTCGACCACGGCGTCACGGGGCGGTCGTGGTGGCCGTCGAACGGGCCGTTGTAGAGGCGTTTGGGCTCAAGGAAGATGACCGGGTCGTCGCATTCGATCGAAGCGATCAACAGGCCCTTGGCGTCATAGGGGTTGGACGGCATGACCGTGCGCAGCCCGCACACCTGGGTGAACATTGCTTCTGGGCTCTGGCTGTGGGTCTGGCCGCCGTAGATGCCACCACCGCACGGCATGCGCAGGGTCAGCGGGGAGATGAACTCACCGGCCGAGCGATAACGCAGGCGGGCCATTTCCGACACGATCTGGTCGGAGGCCGGGTAGAAGTAGTCGGCAAACTGGATTTCCACCACCGGGCGCAGGCCGTAGGCACCCATGCCCACGGCAGTACCGACGATACCGCTTTCGGAGATCGGCGCGTCGAACACGCGCGACTTGCCGTACTTGGTCTGCAGGCCTTCGGTGCAGCGGAACACGCCGCCGAAGTAACCGACGTCCTGGCCGTAGACCACGACATTGTCGTCACGCTCAAGCATGATGTCCATGGCCGAGCGCAGGGCCTGGATCATGGTCATGGTAGTGGTGGCCATGGCGGTTTCCGGGTTGATGCTGTTGTTGTGGTCGTTCATCTCAAACCCCCAGTTCCTGGCGTTGACGGCGCAGGTGTTCGGGCATTTCCTTGTACACGTCCTCGAACATCGAGGCCGCGCTTGGGATATGGCCGTTGGCCAGGGTGCCGTACTGTTCGGCTTCTTTCTGTGCAGCGATGACGGCGGCCTCGAACTCGGCGGTAACCGCCTGGTGTTCTTCCTCGGACCAGTGGCCGATCTTGATCAGGTGCTGCTTCAGGCGGGTGATCGGGTCACCCAGCGGGAAGTGGCTCCAGTCATCGGCAGGCCGGTATTTGGACGGGTCGTCGGAGGTCGAGTGCGGGCCGGCACGGTAGGTGACCCATTCGATCAGGCACGGGCCCAGGCCACGGCGGGCGCGTTCGGCGGCCCAGCGCGAGGCTGCGTACACGGCGACGAAGTCGTTGCCGTCGACGCGCAGGGAGGCGATGCCACACCCCACGCCACGGCCGGCAAAGGTGGTCGATTCACCCCCGGCAATGGCCTGGAAGGTGGAGATTGCCCACTGGTTGTTGACCACGTTGAGGATGACCGGCGCGCGGTACACGTGGGCGAAGGTCAGGGCGGTGTGGAAGTCCGACTCGGCAGTGGCGCCATCGCCGATCCAGGCCGAGGCGATCTTGGTATCGCCCTTGATCGCCGAGGCCATGGCCCAGCCGACCGCCTGCACGAACTGGGTCGCCAGGTTGCCGCTGATGGTGAAGAAGCCTGCCTCGCGCACCGAATACATGATCGGCAGCTGGCGGCCCTTGAGCGGGTCGCGCTCGTTGGACAGCAGCTGGCAGATCATCTCCACCAGCGACACGTCGCGGGCCATCAGGATGCTTTGCTGGCGATAGGTGGGGAAGCACATGTCGGTGCGGTTCAGGGCCAGGGCCTGGGCGCTGCCGATGGCTTCTTCGCCCAGGCTCTGCATGTAGAAGGACATCTTTTTCTGGCGCTGGGCTACCACCATGCGGCTGTCGAAGATGCGCGTCTTGAGCATGGCGCGCATGCCTTGACGCAGTACCTGTGGGTCGATGTCTTCGGCCCATGGGCCCAGGGCGTCACCGTGCTCGTCCAGCACGCGGATCAGGCTGTTGGACAGCTCTGCGGTGTCGGCAGCATCGACGTCGATAGAAGGTTTACGGACAACACCTGCATCGTTCAGACGCAGGTAGGAAAAATCGGTCTGGCAGCCTGGCCGGCCGGTGGGCTCGGGCACATGCAAACGCAGGGGGGCGTACTCGTTCATGCTTTTTACGCTCGCTCGAATGTTGTTTTTGTGAGCTCTGAAGCGGCCGCCGCTGAGTACCGGCTTGTGACTGGTAAGTCAGCGTCCTGTACATCTTAGTGGCACAGCAGAAGAATTTTTCTCTCAAGTTGGTTGCCTTTGCCTACGGGCGCAGATAAACATTCCGCATAAACACAAAAAACCGGTGAATTTGTCTCATGCGCAAACTCGATCGTACGGATATCGGCATTCTCAACAGTCTTCAGGAAAACGCGCGCATCACCAATGCGGAGCTGGCGCGCTCGGTGAACCTGTCGCCCACCCCCTGTTTCAACCGGGTCAAGGCCTTGGAAGAGCTGGGGGTGATCCGCCAGCAGGTGACGTTGTTGTCGCCTGAGGCGCTGGGGCTGGATGTAAATGTATTCATTCATGTGAGCCTGGAAAAACAGGTGGAGCAATCGCTGCACCGCTTCGAGGAAGAAATCGCCGAACGCCCCGAGGTGATGGAGTGCTACCTGATGACCGGGGATCCGGATTACCTGCTGCGGGTGCTGTTGCCGAGCATTCAGGCGCTGGAGCGGTTTCTCGATTACCTGACGCGGTTGCCGGGGGTGGCGAATATCCGGTCGAGTTTTGCCTTGAAACAGGTGCGGTATAAAACGGCGTTGCCGTTGCCTTCCAATGGGATGACGTTGCGGGAATGAGGGTTGCCCATTCCGGCCTCTTTGCGGGGCAAGCCCGCGCCCACGGGTACATGCTTTCGCTCAGTATCGGCGGTATATCTGTGGGAGCGGGCTTGCCCCGCGAAGAGGCCAGCACAGCAATCAAGTCAGGTGCTTGATATTTTAAACACCCCCAGCCTATGTTGTTGTCAGCCTATAACAACAAGGACAAGCGTCATGACCACCCCCGGCCCGAATACTCTCGCCGAGCACCTCCAGGGCATCGATGAAATCGAATGCGTCACCCCCGACCTCAACGGTGTACCGCGCGGCAAGGTGATGACCGCCGAGGGGTTCCTCGAAGGCCGGCGCCTGCAGATGGCCCGTGGCGTACTGCTGCAATGCATCATGGGAGGCTACCCCCCGGCAAGGTTTTACGGCAGCGATGACGGTGATCTGGCGCTGGTGGCTGAGCCCAGCCAAATCCATCGCCTGCCCTGGAGTGACGACGGGCGCGCCTTGGCCATTTGCGATGCCAACGAACTGGATGGCAGGTCTTCTGCGTTGTCCACCCGTGGTCAGCTCAAGGCGGTGATCGCCCGCTACGCAGCCTTGGGCCTGGCGCCCGTGGTGGCGACGGAGCTCGAATTCTTTGTCTTCGCACCCAATACCGACCCGCTGCAGCCGTTTGTGCCGCCGCTGGGCAAGGATGGCCGCCGGGAGCTTGGTCATTCGGCGTTCAGTGTCAGCTCCAACAACGGCTTGCGACCGTTCTTCAACGAGGTCTACGCGTGCATGGCGGCGCTCGGCCTGCCGCGTGACACCTTCATGCACGAGATGGGCATCAGCCAGTTCGAGATCAACCTGTTGCACGGTGACCCACTGCTGCTGGCCGACCAGACGTTCCTGTTCAAGCACCTGCTCAAGGAAGTGGCGCTCAAGCATGGGCTGACCGTGGTGTGCATGGCCAAGCCGTTGGCGAAAACCCCCGGCAGTTCCATGCACATCCACCAGAGCCTGGTGGAGATCGGCAGCGGGCGTAACGTGTTCAGCGATGACCAGGGGCAGCCGACCGAGACCTTCCTGCACTTTATTGGCGGTTTGCAGGCGTGCATGGCGGACTTCACCGCGCTGTTCGCCCCCAACGTCAATTCCTACCAGCGCCTGTGTCATCCCTACGCCTCGCCCAACAATGCCTGCTGGTCGGAGGACAACCGCGCGGCAGGCCTGCGCATACCGGCCAGTGCGCCGGTGGCCCGGCGCGTGGAAAACCGTCTGCCCGGTGCCGACGCCAACCCGTATCTGGCGATCGCCGCGAGCCTGGCCGCAGGGTTGCACGGCATCGAGCAACGCTTGCAGCCGACTCCGGCCATTCAGGGCGAATTCGAGGTGCCGGAGCACCTGAGTCTGCCCTGTACCCTACACGCGGCGCTTGAACGCCTGAAGCGCAGCGCGCTGGCGCGGGAACTGTTCGGCACTGAGTTCATCGAAGGCTACGTCGCCACCAAGACCCTGGAACTGACCGACTTCTTCGACGAGATCACGCCCTGGGAGCGTCGGGTCCTGGCGGCACAAGCCTGATCGCGACACGACCGCTACTGGACGCGTCCCCTGTTCTGCTATTTCGCCGGCAGGGGACTGCGCTGCGGCACATTTGCTTTTATGCTAGCCAACAAGCCAACGCCACCTGACCAGGGAGCCCGACGGGACGTATGCGAAACATCTGGAAGCCGTTTCAGTCGCTGTATTTCGCTGCCTTGATGATGCTTATCGGCTCAGGCCTGCTCAGTACTTACCTGGCACTGCGCCTGGCGGCCGATCATGTCGACAGTTTGTGGGTCGGTGCGTTGATGGCGGCCAACTACTTCGGCCTGGCCGTGGGCGGCAAGGTCGGCCACCGGCTGATCGGCCGGGTAGGGCACATCCGCGCCTATGCGACCTGCGCGGGCATCGTCTGCGCGGCGGTGCTCGGCCATGGCATGACCAACTGGCTGCCGGCTTGGGTCGGGCTGCGGATGGTGGTCGGCTTGGGGATGATGTGCCAGTACATGGTCATCGAGAGCTGGCTCAATGAACAAGCCGACGCCAAGCACCGTGGCGCGGTGTTCAGCGGCTACATGATCGCCTCTTACCTGGGCCTGGTGCTCGGCCAGCTGATCCTGGTGGTGCACCCCGAGCTCGGCCCTGAACTGCTGATGTTGGTCGCCATGTGCTTCGCCCTGTGCCTGGTGCCCGTGGCGATGACCCGGCGCATTCACCCGGCGCCTTTGCGCCCGGCACCGATGGAGCCCAAGTTCTTCATCAAGCGGGTGCCCCAGTCGCTGAGCACGGTACTCGGTTCGGGGCTGATCGTCGGTTCGTTCTACGGCCTGGCGCCGCTGTATGCTTCTAGCCAAGGGCTGTCCACCGAGCAGATCGGTCTGTTCATGGGCAGCTGCATCTTTGCCGGGTTATTGGTGCAGTGGCCGTTGGGCTGGCTGTCCGACCGCTACGACCGCGCGGTGCTGATTCGCAGTGCCGCAGTCGGCCTGGCGCTGGCCTCGGCGCCGTTGGCGATTTTACCCAGCGTGCCGCTGGAGTTGCTGTTCGGCATCGGCTTTGTCATCTCGTTGCTGCAGTTCTGCCTGTATCCGTTGGCGGTGGCGTTCTCTAATGACCATGTCGAGAGCGAGCGCCGCGTATCGCTGACGGCCATGTTGCTGGTCACTTATGGCGTGGGCGCCTGTATCGGCCCGCTGGCAGCCGGGGTATTGATGAAGGTGCTGGGCTCGCAGATGCTCTATGCCTTCTTCGTGTTCTTCGCGCTGGTGCTGGTGTGGCGGATTCGGCCGAAAGCGGTCACCGGGCTGCACCAGGTGCAGGACGCACCGTTGGGCCACGTGGCGATGCCTGCAGCCGGTTCGCCGTTGTCGGCGGCGCTGGACCCACGGGTCGATGAACAAACCGTGCAGGACGTGATGCAGGCACCGGTGGCGGCGGAAGATACCGAGCAGGATCAGGCGTCGAGCGCCGAGGGCGTCAAGCCTGAAGCTGAGGTGCAGCGGTCGGTTTGACCCGCTCCCCCCATGAACAGAGCTGAGTGAGTCTCCTCGCATGTCATCGGTACTCAGCCAGCCGTCCTGATCAGCCGAAAAAAAAGGATGGGCGCCCAGCGGCGTATCAACCACGCCAATCTGGCCGAATTGGCAATGCAGCTCGGCGGTGAATGTGCAACGAATCATAAAGGGCATGTTCCGCGAAGCGCCCGAGGTGGGCAGGCGCCAAACGAAAACGCCACCCGATTGGGTGGCGTTCAGGCCTGAAGCGGCGCTATCAATAGTCGTCTTTATCGAACCGCCGCGCCTCACGCTGCAGTTGGTAGACAAAGCTCTCGATCTTGCGCTGCGCCTGGCCGCTGAGGTTATGGAAACGTACGCCAGCGAAGGTGGTGTTGATACGCTCTTCGAAGTGCAGGTGGCGCAGTTCGACCATGGTATCGCCCAGGCCCAGTGGGTTGCCAGCCTTGAAGCGCTCGTACACCTGGCCCAGTTGCAGGCGGTCCTCGACATTGCCTTCGAAGCGCAGCTTGCAACCGGTGGCCGAGATGTCCAGCAGCTTGCCGCGCAGGGCGCCGTTGCCCTTGAGGTGAGTGCCGTCGAGGGTGATGTCGACCAGCTGTGACAGCTTGAGTGCGGCGCGGAATGCGTTGCGGCGCTGGTGGTAGGTCATTTCTTCCGGCATCGCGCCGCGGTAGCAGCGGTGGCCGTTGACTTCACTGATGGTCAGCGGGGCATTGCATTCCCAGGCGATGCGCACACCATCGTGGAAGCCTTCGACGCGAAACGATTCGCCGTTCTCGATGAATTTTTCGCCGTCGCGGGGGATCATCTCGTCCAGTGCCAGGGTTTTGCTGTCGCGGTCGACATGTACCACGTAGCTCTGAAAGCGCTGGCTGCGATCATGGAAGGTGATGATCAGGGGGTCATGACTTTCCTGCAGCTGTCGCAGGTTGGCCGCGATCTCCAAAGGCGTACTGAGCACCTTTGGCGGCTGCGGGGCATCGGCTTCATTGAACACGGCTAATCAATCTCCAGGCAAAAACGACACACGCAAGTAACGGCATTTTGCCAGTATGTTCTGTGCCTTGATAGAAGTATCACACTTGGCTGAGTGCGCGCGGCTTGGCCAGCAGCGAGGTGCTGCCCCGGCTGTCGTAGAGCGACGGAGAATCGCCACCCATGAGGATTCTGATCTGGTTGTTGGTGACGTGTTGCTGAACCTGGATGATCCGGCCGTTAGTCTCGTTGACCTGCCGGCAGGTGTCCATTAGCTGGGTCAGCACGTCGAGTTGCTGCATGAGCACTTCACCATTCGCTGACTGTGCGGCCACGGCCTGTATTCCGGCGCGGTTGGCACTCAGGCCGAGGCCGGCAAGCAAGTTGTTGCGCCGCTGGCCTTGCTGTTCGAGCAACACGATCAGCGACTGCTTGCGGGCCAGGATGCCCTCCAGTGGCGCCATGTCGCGCCCATGCAAGGCGACTGCTTCCTGTTGAAGAAGGTCAAGCAGCTCCTGCATCGGGGCAATGTCATCTTCGATCAGTTGCAGCAAAGTGATGTCGTGCATGGCTAACTCTTGGCTTCAGTAAGCGTCCATGAAGTCAGCGCGCCGAACGGTCAGCGCTGGGCTTCGAAATCGAGCAGTTTGCTGGCGACCCGGCCGGCATCGACCTGGTAGCTGCCATCGGCGATCGCCTGTTTCAACTGGGCCACGCGGGCACTGTTGACGACGGGCTGCTCGCGCAGCGTGTCGCTGACTTTTTGCAACTGCTGTGCCTCTTGGCTGAGGTGTACTGCTTCTCCGCTGGCGACGGTGCTTTTAGGCGTTTCCTGGCTCGCGCCGGGCTTTTCGGCGGTGCCGGACGCGGCAGAGCCACGAACGCCGCCCGTGACGGACGGAGAGTTATTCAAACGACTGAAGTCGATGACCATGATCAGAAACCCCTGGGTATTTGGACGCTTGCCTTGTTTTCGGCCAACCCGATAGAAACTTTAGGCACAAATGCTTAGCCGCCTGTCAGCAAGCTCGCGAACCCGTTTTCTGACACAGTTTAGGAAAAGCCGTTCCACACTGCCAGCGCAATCCTGCTACATCGTCACCTCGACCTGGCCGGGGCCGGTCACTCTGGCCTTGATCACGCGTTTGGAATTCAGGTTGCGCACCCGGATCTGTTCGCTCAGGCCGCCCTTGCTCAATGCTTCGCCCGGCATGCGCACGCTCAGGCTGCCGCTGCGGGCGATGATTACCACCTGGTCGCCCTTGCGCACCACCTCGGCCTGCTCAAGGTGCTGCGGGGTGAGCACCTGGTCGATGACGGTGGGCCGTAGCATCTTCATGCCCACTGCCTGGTCGAGTTCGCTGAGAAAACCCTGGCCGAGGGTGCCGACATCGCGCTCGCGCAGGGCCACGTCGCCTTCGCCCACCACGTTGTCGCGCTTGAGCGGGCGGGTAACCACCACCACATCGCGGAACAACCGCACCGTTGCCGGCACGAACACGGTCCATGGCGCGGCACTGTCGCAGCGTACCCGCACGGTGACCCGGCCTAGTGGCTGCGAGGGGCTTTCCAGTGACGCGTCCAGCGGCTGGCTGCACAGTGGCATGCGCAAACGAGGGTCGAGCGTGCTGACCTGGATCTCGTAACGGCCGACGGTCTGGGTGGTGGCCAGATAATCTTCTACGGTGAATTCAAGAAACCCTTGGGTGACACCGATAAGCTGTTCAGGCAAGGTAAACGCGTCCGCCAGCGTGCGAACGCCGGGCACCAGCAGGCACAGCGTGGCCAGCGAGCCAGTCAGCAGGTGCGTCAATCGTCGGAAAAATGTCGTTTTCGTGTACATGGCGCTCAAAAAAGCAAAGCCCGTGCCGACTCGGTACCTGATTTGCAACGAAAGGCTGAAACGTAAAGGAGTCTGGCATGGCGGGTGTTATGGATTCGGTCAACCAGCGTACACAGCTGGTGGGGCAGAATCGCCTGGAATTGTTGCTGTTTCGCCTCAATGGCGGGCAGCTCTACGGCATCAACGTGTTCAAGGTCAGAGAAGTACTGCAGTGCCCAGCGCTGACCTTGCTGCCCAAGTCCCACCCGGTGGTGCGCGGCGTGGCCAACATTCGTGGGGCGACCATCCCGATCCTCGACCTGTCGATGGCCACCGGGCTGGCGCCGCTGCAGGAAGACACGCGCAACAGTTTCGTGATCATCACTGAGTACAACACCAAGACCCAGGGCTTCCTGGTGCACTCGGTCGAGCGCATCGTCAACATGAACTGGGAAGAAATCCATCCGCCACCCAAGGGCACCGGCCGCGACCACTACCTGACTGCCGTCACCCGGGTGGACAATCGCATGGTCGAGATCATCGACGTAGAGAAGGTGCTGGCCGAAGTGGCGCCGTCGTCCGAGCAGGTGTCTGCCGGGGTGGTCGATGCCGAAGTGCAGGACAAGGCCGTGCTGCTGCGGGTGTTGACCGTCGACGATTCGTCGGTGGCGCGCAAGCAGGTCAGCCGCTGCCTGCAAACCGTCGGTGTCGAGGTGGTGGCGCTGAACGACGGCCGCCAGGCGCTCAACTACCTGCGCCAGCTGGTGGAGGA
The DNA here is from genome assembly GCF_058745025.1 of Pseudomonas sp. E1MeOHC2. Taxonomy (NCBI): domain Bacteria; kingdom Pseudomonadati; phylum Pseudomonadota; class Gammaproteobacteria; order Pseudomonadales; family Pseudomonadaceae; genus Pseudomonas; species Pseudomonas sp. E1MeOHC2. The sequence continues at coordinate 769,807 of NZ_CP196675.1, read as the reverse complement.
GGGCAAGCGTCCGGAAGAAGAGTTCCTGATGATGATCTCGGACATTGAAATGCCAGAAATGGACGGTTACACGCTCACGGCGGAGATCCGCAGCGATCCGCGCATGCAAAAATTGCACATCGTCCTGCATACTTCGCTCTCTGGGGTATTTAACCAGGCGATGGTCAAGAAAGTCGGCGCCGATGATTTTTTGGCCAAGTTCAAACCGGACGACCTGGCCCAGCGCGTGGTTGATCGGATCAAAGCAACGCATTGAAGCAGCCGGGAGCCCGCTCCCGGCACCAGCGATTGAAAAGAGGCGGCAAGAGTGTCTACGGGTAATTTGGATTTCGAACAGTTCCGGGTCTTCCTGGAGAAAGCCTGTGGCATCCTGCTGGGCGAGAATAAGCAGTACCTGGTCTCCAGCCGTCTCAACAAGCTGATGGAGCAACAGGGCATCAAGAGCCTGGGTGAGCTGGTGCAGCGCATCCAGACCCAGCCGCGCAGCGGCTTGCGCGAACAGGTGGTCGACGCGATGACGACCAACGAGACCCTGTGGTTCCGCGATACCTACCCCTTCGAGGTGCTGAAGAACAAGGTCATCCCCGAGTTCATCAAGAATAACCCGGGCCAGCGCCTGCGCATGTGGTCGGCGGCCTGCTCATCGGGGCAGGAGCCTTACTCCATCTCGATGGCCATCGACGAGTTCGAGCGCAGCAACCTGGGCCAGTTGAAGATGGGGGCGCAGATTGTCGCCACCGACCTGTCCGGGACCATGCTGACCAACTGCAAGACCGGCGAATACGACAGCCTGGCGATTGCCCGCGGCTTGTCCCAAGAACGCCTGCAGCGTTACTTCGACCCCAAGGGGCCGGGGCGTTGGGCGGTCAAGCCGGCCATTCGCAGCCGCGTCGAGTTCCGCTCGTTCAACCTGCTCGACAGCTACGCCAGCCTGGGCAAATTCGACATCGTGTTCTGCCGCAACGTGCTGATCTATTTTTCGGCCCAGGTGAAGAAGGACATCCTGCTGCGCATCCACAGCACGCTCAAGCCTGGGGGTTACCTGTTCCTTGGGGCTTCGGAGGCGTTGAATGGGCTGCCGGACCATTACCAGATGGTGCAGTGCAGCCCGGGGATTATCTACCAGGCCAAGTAAGGCCAGGTGGGTATGCCTTGAGGGTTGTGGTGCCTGTGAGATCGAGCGCCGCCCGGGCGGCGCTCGATCTCACAAGCGCCAAATCGCTATCGTCAAACCCTGACGTCAATATTTTGTTTTGCCGCTTTTGCCGCCCGGCAATTGCCGCTTTTCCCTCCCCAGGCGGAAGCACTTTGCCGCTTTTCTGGCATCAAGCCTGCCAGTTCATCCCTCGCAACCCCGTGTTTCCGGCCTTTCCGGTGGTTGGCACAGCCCTTGCTATACCTTGCTCAACGACACTCCGGTCAACCTTTGAAGGTTTCCCCGACATGAGCATCAGCTTCGACAAGGCGCTTGGCATTCACGAAAAGGCTCTGGGCTTCCGCGCCCAGCGCGCTGAAGTGCTGGCCAACAATATCGCCAACGCCGACACGCCCAACTACAAGGCGCGTGACATGGACTTCTCCTCGGTGCTCGCTGCCGAGAGTGAAAAACAGCAAAGCGGCCGCTTCGCCCTGGACCGTACCAACAGTCGGCACATCGAGGCCGACGGCCTGGCCATCGCCGACGACACGCTCAAATACCGCACCCCGATGCAGCCATCGATCGACCAGAACACCGTCGACGCTCATCTAGAGCAATCGAACTACACCGAAAACGCCATCGGATTCCAGGCAAGCTTCACCTTGCTCAACAGTAAATTCAAAGGGCTGGTTTCGGCCCTGCGCGGAGAGTAATCATGTCCCTTTCCAGTGTCTTCAATATTGCCGGTAGCGGCATGAGCGCGCAGAACACCCGCCTCAACACTGTGGCCTCGAACATCGCCAACGCCGAGACCGTGTCGTCGAGCATCGACCAGACCTACCGCGCCCGTCACCCGGTGTTCGCCACCACCTTCCAGAATGCGCAGGGCGGTACCAGCCAGTCGCTGTTCGAGGATCAGGGCGAAGCCGGGCAGGGTGTGCAGGTCAAAGGCATCGTCGAGGACCAGAGCAACCTGGAGGCGCGCTACGAGCCAAACCACCCGGCGGCGAACAAGGACGGCTACGTCTACTACCCAAACGTCAACGTGGTCGAGGAGATGGCTGACATGATCTCTGCCAGCCGTGCGTTCCAGACCAACGCCGAGCTGATGAATACGGCCAAGGCCATGATGCAGAAGGTCCTGACCCTGGGTCAGTGATAAGGAATTCAGACCATGGCAATCGATACTACTGGCGTTAATCTCAAAGACGTACTCGCAGCGTCGGGTGTCGGTACTGCTGCCAAGAAGGCTGCGGACACGGCATCCAAAACTGGCAACGACTCGCTTGGCAAGGACGCGTTCCTGCAATTGCTGGTCACCCAGATGCAGCACCAGAACCCGCTAGACCCGCAGGACAACGGCGAGTTCGTTGCTCAGTTGGCGCAGTTCAGCAGCCTGGAAGGGATTACATCGCTGAATGACTCGGTCAGCGCGATCACCAGTTCCCTGGGCTCGTCCCAGGCCCTGCAGGCCTCTTCGCTTGTCGGGCGCTCGGTGGTGGTACAGAACAACAAGGCGGTGGTCGACACCACTGAAAGCTTCAACGCGCAGTTCGTTGTGCCGCAGGCGATCAGCGAAGCGAAGATCACCATCAAGGACAAGGACGGTAACACCGTCAAGACCATTGAATTGGGTGAGCAGAAAGCCGGTTATGCGGACTTCATCTGGGATGGCACCAATGCCAGCGGCGAAAAAGTCGACCCAGGTACCTACACCTTTACCGCCAGTACCACCGTGGATGGCAAGTCGGTGCAGATGAGCACGTTGCTCCCGGCAAAGGTCACCAGCGTCAGCTTCAGCGCCGCTGGCGAGATGGTGTTGAACCTTGCTGGTGTGGGCAAGGTTTCCCTGTCTGACGTACAAACCATCGGTATCTAAGGCCGGTCAACACGGCAAATGGAGTGTCCTTATGTCTTTCAATATCGGCCTTAGTGGTCTGTACGCAGCGAACAAGCAGCTTGATGTCACTGGCAACAATATTGCAAACGTCAATACCACCGGGTTCAAATCGTCTCGTGCCGAATTTGCAGACGTCTATGCAGGTTCCAACCGCCTGGGCGTAGGTAAGAACCAGATCGGTAACGGCGTGCGCTTGGCTGCTGTTTCCCAGCGGTTTGCCCAGGGCGATGTCAACACCACCGGGAATGCGCTGGACATGGGCATTCAAGGGCAGGGGTTCTTTGTGCTGTCTGACAATGGCTCGCATGTCTACACCCGAGCGGGCGCCTTCCAGCCCAGTAAAGACAACTTTGTGATTACCTCGGATGGCCTGCGGCTGCAGGGTTATGCGGCCGACGCGAGCGGCAAGATCCAGAAGAGTGGGCTGACTGACCTGAAGATTGATACCTCGGCATTGCAGCCCAAGGCGACTTCGCTGATCGATCAGGGCATCAACCTGAACTCGTCGGCAAAATCGATTCCATTCCAGGTCTATGACAACACCACGCCGCCGACCATGGGTGCGTTCAACCCGGCGGATGCAAGTACCTATCAGCGTTCGACGTCCAGCACCGTGCAAGACAGTGACGGTGTCGACCACACCGTGGAGCAGTACTACCGAAAGACCGGTACCAATGAGTGGACCATGTACACCTTGGTCGATGGGCGCAATCCGTTCGATCCGACCAGCACAACCCCGGTGGCGGGTGTCATCGACTACAACAGCGATGGGTCCATCAGTGGCATGCTTGCTGACAGCAATGGCGTGCCGAGCGGGGCGTCGTTCACCGTAAGCAACGGTAACTTCAACATGACCGGCTGGGTGCCTGCCATGCAGGATGCCAATGGTGACTGGGCCGCCAGCGGTGCTACCGGTGCTGCTCAAACGCTGGGCGTCACTTCGCCAGCCTTGGTTGCGAACAAACCGTTCGATCCGGCCGACGAAGCCACTTATAACCGTTCATTCCCAACCAAGGTGTATGACAGCCAAGGCAACGAGCACACCCTGGAGCAGTTCTATCGCAAAACTGGCACCAACGAGTGGACCATGTACACCCTGGTCGATGGGCGTAACCCGTTCGATCCAAGCAGCACCCAGCCGCTGGTGGGCACCATCAATTTCAATAGCGATGGCTCGGTCAACTCAATGACGGCGGACAACACCGGCCTGCCTGTCGGTACGTCGTTCACTGTTGCCAACAATACCTTCAGCATGGTGGGTTGGGTGCCGGCGTCCCAGGGGGCTTCGGGTAACTGGGGTGCCAATGGCGCGGTGGGCAATGCCACTGGCATGAAGCTGTCGATGGCCAGCACGACCTCCTACAACACTGAGACTGCACGTATGTCGCAATCTCAGGATGGCTATGCCACCGGTATTTTGTCGAACTTGAGCATCGATGCGACAGGCGTGCTGTTCGCCAGCTTCAGCAATGGGCAGTCCCGCGCCATTGGCCAGGTGGCGTTGGCCAGTTTCGCTAACGAGCAGGGCCTTCAGCAGATCGGTGGTACCCGTTGGACTGAAACCTACAACTCCGGCATTCCCGGTATCGATGCGCCGAAGACCGGTACCCTGGGTGCTATCGAGTCCAATGCGCTGGAAGGGTCGAACGTCAACCTGACTCAGGAGCTGGTGGAGCTGATCAAGGCACAAAGCAACTACCAGGCGAACGCCAAGACCATTTCGACTGAAAGCACCATCATGCAGACCATCATCCAGATGGCCTGATGGACGCTTTTTGATGGTGTGTAGATAAACCCCTTTCTTGTGAAGGGGTTTGTCGTTTTGTAGGAGGGCTCATGAAAAAGCAGCTTGTCGCTTGGCTGGCAGCGTTCTGCCTCTATCACGCGCAGGCAGGTACCGCGCCGTGGTGGCGCTGGGAGAGCCAGGTGGATGGGCGCTTGGTGTGTTCCCAGTGGTCGCCAGGGGAGGGGTGGAAGCGGTTCGCGGGGCCTTACAACAATGGTGGGTGTCGTGAACGCTAGCGGTCGCTTTGCCGTTATCGGCAATCCGGCGCCGGATAACCGACGTTCAGCGTGTGGGGGGTTCCCGCAAGAGCCCGTATCCACGGGCTTTTTCATGATTTCATGAAGTTGGTTCGGAACTTGCTTTACTGCCTCCATAGCGACGGCGAGCGGCAAACGACCGCCACTGCAGCGGAGGATAACTGTGGACAAGATGCTTTACGTGGCCATGACCGGCGCCAGCCAGAACGCGCTGGCGCAGAAGGCCCATGCCAACAACCTGGCGAACATTTCCACCAACGGCTTTCAGCGCGACCTGGAGCAGGCGCGCTCGATGCCGGTGTTTGGCGACAGCTTTCCGGCGCGCGCCTTCGCCATGACCGAACGCCCGGCCACCGACTTCAGTGAAGGCCCGATGGTCGAGACCGGCCGCGAGCTGGACGTGACCGTGGCCGGCAAGGGTTTCATCGCCGTGCAGGCCCCGGATGGCAGCGAAGCCTACGTGCGCACCGGCAGCCTGAACATCGACGCCTTGGGCGTGCTGCGTGCCGGCAACGGTATGCCGGTGATCGGCAACGGCGGCCCGATTGCCATTCCGCCGGAGCAGAAAGTTGAAGTGGGTGCTGACGGCACTATCAGCATTCGCGCCATGGGTGAAGACCCACGCGTGATGGCCGAGGTCGACCGCATCAAACTGGTCAACCCCGACATCAAAGGCCTGACCAAGGGCCTGGACGGCATGATCCACACCACCAATGGCCAACCGGCAGATGCCGACGTCAACGTTCGCGTGGTGTCGGGCTTTCTGGAAGGCAGCAACGTCAACGCCGTCGAGGAAATGACCTCGGTGCTGGCGTTGTCCCGCCAGTTCGAACTGCACGTCAAGATGATGAACGCGGCCAAGGAAGGCGACGAAGCCATGGCGCGTGTTTTGCAAATCGGCTAATCACATTTGAACGGGTGCCGTAAAACAGGCGCACGAGGAGAACAGCATGCTTCCGGCTCTTTGGGTCGCTAAAACCGGCCTGTCCGCCCAGGACACCAACCTGACGGTCATTTCCAACAACCTGGCCAACGTCTCGACCACCGGTTTCAAGCGTGATCGCGCCGAATTCCAGGACCTGCTCTACCAGATCAAGCGTCAGCCCGGCGCCCAGTCGACCCAGGACAGCGAGCTGCCTTCGGGCCTGCAGGTAGGTACCGGTGTGCGCATTGTCGGCACCCAGAAAAACTTCACTACCGGCAGCCTGCAGACCACCGAGAACCCGCTGGACATGGCGGTCAATGGCCGTGGCTTCTTCCAGATCCTGCAGCCCGATGGCACCGTTTCCTACACCCGCGACGGCACCTTCCACCTGAACTCCGATGGCCAGATCGTCAATGCCGACGGCATGGCGCTGGAACCTGCCATCGTCGTGCCAAATGACGCACAGACCTTCACCGTCGGCCAGGATGGCACGGTGTCGATCACCGTCGCGGGCAACCCGGCGGCGCAGGTAATCGGCAACATTCAGACCGCCGACTTCATCAACCCCGCTGGCCTGCAGGCAATGGGCAACAACCTGTTCCTGGAAACCGCCGCCAGCGGCGCGCCGCAAGTCGGCACCCCAGGCCTGAACGGCTTTGGCACCACCCTGCAGCAGACCTTGGAAAACTCCAACGTCAGCACCGTGGAAGAGCTGGTGAACATGATCACCACTCAGCGTGCCTACGAGATGAACTCCAAAGTCATCTCCACCGCCGACCAGATGCTGTCGTTCGTCACCCAGCAGCTGTAAGCCCCTGAACCTGGCCCCGTAGCCCAGTTACACCGTGAGGTAAGCGTCATGAATCGTCTGTTGTCCGTCTTCGCCCTGGGGGGGGCGGTGTTGTTGGCAGGTTGCGTCGGCCCGACGCCCAAGCCCAACGACCCGTACTATGCGCCGGTGTTGCCGCGCACCCCGTTGCCGGCGGCGGCCAACAACGGTTCGATCTACCAGGCCGGGTTCGAGCAGAATCTGTACAGCGACCGCAAGGCGTTCCGGGTGGGTGACATCATCACCATCACGCTTAACGAACGCACTTCTGCCAGCAAGAACGCAGGCTCGCAGATCCAGAAGAACAGCAAGGCCGACATCGGCCTGAGCTCGCTGTTCGGCAGCACGCCCAACACCAACAACCCGTTCGGCGGCGGTGACCTGTCGCTGGAAGCCGGTTACAGCGGCGAGCGCGCTACCAAGGGCGACAGCAAGGCCACCCAGGGCAACACCCTGACCGGTTCGATCACCGTGACCGTGGCCGAAGTGCTGCCTAACGGCATCATCGCCGTGCGCGGCGAGAAGTGGCTGACCTTGAACACCGGCGAAGAGCTGGTGCGCATTGCCGGCATGATCCGCGCTGACGACATCGCCACCGATAACACCGTGCCGTCCACTCGTGTGGCCGATGCGCGTATCACCTATTCCGGGACCGGCTCGTTTGCCGATGCCAGCCAGCCCGGGTGGCTGGACCGCTTCTTCATCAGCCCGCTTTGGCCTTTCTGAGTACGGATGACCATGTTCAACGTGAGGCAGCTGATTGCCGCAACCCTGCTACTGTCCTGCGCCTTCGCGGCCCAGGCCGAGCGCCTGAAGGACATCGCCAGCATCTCTGGCGTGCGTTCCAACCAGCTGATCGGTTACGGCCTGGTGGTGGGGCTCAACGGCACGGGTGACCAGACCACCCAGACGCCGTTCACCCTGCAGACCTTCAACAACATGCTGTCGCAGTTCGGCATCAAGGTGCCGGCGGGTTCTGGCAACGTGCAGCTGAAAAACGTCGCGGCGGTGTCGGTGCATGCCGACCTGCCGGCGTTCGCCAAGCCCGGCCAGGTGGTGGACATTACGGTGTCGTCGATCGGTAACTCCAAGAGCTTGCGCGGTGGCAGCCTGCTGCTGACCCCGCTCAAGGGTATCGACGGCAACGTCTACGCCATCGCCCAGGGCAACCTGGTGGTGGGCGGCTTCGATGCCGAAGGCCGCGATGGCTCGAAGATCACCGTCAACGTTCCGTCGGCCGGGCGTATTCCCGGTGGCGCCAGCGTCGAGCGGGCGGTGCCGAGTGGGTTCAACCAGGGCAACAGCCTGACCCTGAACCTCAATCGCCCAGACTTCACCACCGCCAAGCGGATCGTCGACAAGGTCAACGAACTGCTCGGCCCTGGAGTCGCCCAGGCTGTGGATGGTGGTTCGGTGCGTGTCAGCGCGCCGATGGACCCGAGCCAGCGGGTGGACTACCTGTCGATCCTTGAAAACCTCGAGATCGACCCGGGCCAGGCGGTGGCGAAGGTCATCATCAACTCGCGTACCGGCACCATCGTGATTGGCCAGAACGTCAAGGTTTCGCCTGCTGCGGTGACCCACGGCAGCCTGACCGTGACCATTACCGAAGACCCGATCGTCAGCCAGCCGGGCGCGTTCTCCAATGGCGAGACCGCCGTGGTGCCACGCTCGCGGGTCAACGCCGAGCAGGAAGCCAAGCCGATGTTCAAGTTTGGCCCGGGTACCACGCTGGATGAAATCGTCCGCGCGGTGAACCAGGTCGGTGCGGCGCCCAGCGACCTGATGGCGATCCTCGAAGCCCTGAAACAGGCCGGCGCCTTGCAAGCCGACCTGATCGTGATCTGAGGACGCAGCGGATGAACAGCAAAAGCCTGGTTTCCGGCAGCGTCGACAGCGGCGCCTACACCGACCTCAATCGCCTGAGCTCGCTCAAACACGGCGACCGCGACAGCGAAGGCAACGTGCGCAAGGTGGCGCAGGAGTTCGAGTCGCTGTTTATCAGCGAAATGCTCAAGGCCTCGCGCAAGGCCAGCGATGTGCTGGCCGACGACAACCCGATGAACACCGAGACGGTCAAGCAATACCGCGACATGTATGACCAGCAGTTGGCCGTGAGCATGTCCCGCGAGGGCGGCGGTATCGGCCTGCAGGACGTACTGGTGCGCCAGTTGACCAAGAGCAAGAGCACGGCCGGCACCAGCAGCCCGTTTGCGCGCGGCGAGGGCAGTGGCCCGGCGCTGTGGGGCAACAAGGTGGCGGAGCCTGTGCGTGCCGCCGAGTCGGGCGCGCCCCGTAACGACGTCGCTGCCCTCAATTCGCGGCGCCTGGCGCTGCCGAGCAAGCTGACCGACCGCTTGCTGGCCGGCATCGTGCCGTCGGCCGCAACCAGCAACAGCGCTGCCGTGCCGCCCCGTGACGGCCAGCAGGTGGCCAAGGCCTTTGCCGTGCCGGACAACGGCCTGCGCATTGTCGGGCGTGCCGTGGCCCAGCCACCGCTGGCGCCGAACAAGGCGTTCTCTGACAGCGACACGTTCGTTGCCACCATGCTGCCGATGGCCGAGCAGGCCGCCAAGCGCATCGGTATCGACCCGCGCTACCTGGTGGCCCAGGCGGCCCTGGAAACCGGCTGGGGCAAGTCGGTCATGCGCAACACCGATGGCAGCAGCAGCCACAACCTGTTTGGCATCAAGGCCAGTGGTAACTGGCAGGGCGAGCAGGCGAGGGCGATCACCAGCGAATTCCGTGATGGCCAGTTCGTCAAGGAAACGGCGGCGTTCCGCTCGTACGATTCCTACCAGGACAGCTTCCACGACCTGGTCAGCTTGCTGCAGAACAATTCGCGCTATCAAGATGCGGTGAGTGTGGCCGATAAACCCGAACAGTTTGTGCGAGAGCTGCAGAAGGCCGGTTACGCCACCGACCCGAACTACGCCAGCAAGATCTCGCAGATCGCAAGACAGATGAAGTCGTACGAGCGCTACGCAATGCTCGGTACCACAACGAAACTTTAAGGGCATGCAACCATGGCGAGTCTGATCAACATTGGTATGTCGGGGCTTGGCGCCGCGCAGTCGGGGATGTACACCCTCGGTAACAACATCGCCAACGCCGATGTCGAAAGCTATTCGCGCCAGCAGAACGTGCAGAAGACCAAAGGCGGCCAACAGGTTGGCCAGGTCTTCATCGGCAGCGGTACCACCTTGGCCGATGTGCGCCGGGTGTACAACGCGTTCCTCGAGAACCAGCTGCGTACCACCACCTCGCTGAGCAGCGAAGCTGGCTCGTATCTGAAGCAGATCACGCCGCTGGATACTGCCCTGTCCAGCAGCGACACCGGCATTACTGCCGCGCTGCAGAGTTTCTTCAGTAGCATGCAGGACGCTGCTGCCAAGCCTACCGAGGATGCCTCGCGACAACTGTTGCTGACCAGTGCTCAGTCCCTGGCCAAGCGCTTCAACACCTTGTCTTCGCAGCTGAACCAGCAGAACAGCAATATCAGCAGCAACATGGCATCAATAGCCGATCAGGTTAACAACCTGACCAAGACCGTCGCAGATCTGAACGATCAGATTGCCAAGGTGAGCGCGGTCACCGGCCAGCCCAACGACCTGCTTGACCAGCGTGATGGCGCGGTACGCGAACTGAACGCATTGATTGGCACCGATGTGGTGGAGCGTGATGGCAACTACGACATCTACCTGAAGAACGGCCAGGCACTGGTGCTGGGCAAAACCACCCAGACCCTGGGTGTCGAGCCAAGCGCCACCGACCCGACCCGCACGAGCCTGATCCTCAATCGCGGCTCGACCAAGATGGACATCACCAGCAGCGCCACCGGTGGTGAGCTGGGCGGCCTGCTGCGTTACCGCAGGGAAACCCTCGATCCGGCGCTCAATGAACTGGGGCGTGTGGCCCTGGTGGTGGCCGACGCGATCAACAGCCAGTTGGCCCAAGGCATCGACAGGAACGGCGACTTCGGCGCCACCCTGTTCGGTGACATAAACAGCGCCAAAGCCATCAGTGAGCGCAGTGTTGCCAAGTCGGGCAACAGCGCCGGCTCCGGCAACCTCGATGTCACCATCAAGGACACCGGCAAGCTGTCGATCAGCGATTATCAGGTGACCTTCACCAGTACCACCGGCTACAGCGTGCGCAAACTGCCTGAAGGCACTGACATGGGTAGCTTCGACCTGAGTGACAGCCCGCCACCGGTGATCGATGGCTTCACCTTGTCGCTTAATGGCGGTGGTTTGAGTGCCGGCGACAGCTTCAAGATCACCCCCACCCGCAATGCCGCGGCCAGCATCGAAACCGTGCTGACCGACCCCAAACGCCTGGCGCTGTCGTCGTCGCTGACCGCCACCAGCGGCTCTGGCAACAAGGGCACTGGGGTGATTACCCAGCCGAAGCTGACCTCCGAGCTGGACATCTATGACGCTGCCCAGCGCTCGCAACTGCAGGCCGGGTTGAAGTACTCGACCCCGGTGAAATTGGTGTTCGCTGACGACACCGCCTCGCCGCAGGCTTACAAGCTTTACGACGCCAAGGGTACCGAGATCGGTAGCGGTACCATTGTGCCGGGCCAGGATAACAAGCTGCAGTTGTCGGTGCCGATGGTCGATGGCAATGGCAACTCGTTGGGCAGCAACTTCACCTTCGAGATGAGCGTTTCCGGCGCACCGAAGAATGGCGATAGCTATACCGTGGCCTTGACCGGTGCCGGCTCAGCGGACAACCGCAACGCCCTGTCGGTGATCGACCTGCAGTCCAAATCCACCATTGATGTGGGCGCCAATGGCAAGGGCATCAGCTTCACCGATGCCTATGCCAAGCTGGTATCCGGAGTTGGCGGCAAGGCTGGCCAGGCCCAGATGGACGGCGACGCCACCAGTGCATTGCACGCCTCGGCACTGGACAGCCGCAACGGCCTGTCGGGTGTATCGGTCGACGAAGAGGTCGGTAACTTGGTCAAGTTTCAGCAGTACTACACCGCGTCGTCGCAGATCATAAAGGCGGCCCAGGAAACCTTCGCCACCCTGATCAACAGCCTTTAAGGAGTCGTAGACCGTGAGCGTACGCATTTCTACTTCGCAGTACTACAACACCACCAGTGCAAACTATCAGCGTAATTTCGCCAATTCGCTGAAGACCCAGCAGGAGGCCAGCGATGGCATCCGTGTACGTTCTGCAAAGGATGACCCGGTGGGTGCCGCACGCTTGCTGCAGTTGGAGCAGCAACAAAGCATGCTCAAGCAATACGCCACCAATACTGTCAATGTTCGTAATGCCCTGGGCACTGCGGAAAGCACGTTGAAGTCGATTGGTAACGTCCTGCAGCGGGTCAACGAGTTGGCAGTGAGCTCCGGCAACGGCGCGTTCACCGACTCTGACCGTAAGGCCAATGCCGATGAACTGGCTTCGCTGGAAGACCAACTGTTCAACCTGATGAACAGCAAAGATGAGAGCGGAAAGTACATTTTCTCGGGTTCCAAGGGCGAGACGCCACCCTACCAGCGCAACGCCGATGGCACCTACAGCTACCAAGGCGACCAAGGCAAACTGAACCTGCAGGTGGGGGACATGCTCAGCCTGGCCGCCAACGAGACTGGCTACGATGCCTTCGAGCAGGCACTCAACACCAGCCGCAGCGAGACCAAGCTGACCGCGCCTGCTACGGACGATGGCCGCGTCAGCCTGTCCAACGGCCAGGTATCCGGTAGCGCGACGTTTAACGACCGTTTCCGCAGTGGCGAGCCTTACACGCTCGAGTTTGTCAGCAGCACCGAGTACAAGATCACGGATGCCAAGGGTAATGACGTTACGCTCGAGGCCAGCCAGGGCGGTAAATTCGATCCCAAGGGCGAAAACACTTCAGTCAACTTCCGCGGTGTCGATCTGCGCCTGGCCATCACCTACAAGGATGGCGACAAGGGTAACGAAGATGCCGCCATCGCGGGTCATACGTTCAGCTTGAGCTCCAAGGCCGATGAGGTGTCCGGAACGCGAAGCCCAGGTAATAGTTCTTCTGAGCAGGTCACCGGTGCAACCATCACCGACCCGGACCTCTACAAGGCAGCCTTCCCGTCAGGCGGCGCCGTGCTCAAGTTCACCGGCAGCAATACTTTCGAGCTGTATGCATCGCCTGTCACTGCCGACAGCCGCCCGGTCGCCAAAGGTGCGCTGGGTGGGCCGAACGGTACTACCGCGTCGGCTGCGGGTGTCAGCTTCGAGCTGTCGGGTGCGCCGAGTGCCGGCGATTCGTTCGAGGTGAAGGTCGACACTCACCAGACCCAGAACGTGCTCGATACCATCAGCAAGCTGCGCACCGCGCTGAGCACGCCGATGGACGGTGATCCGGCAGCAAAGCAGAGCTTCCTGGTCTCGCTGGATTCGGCGATGGGCAACGTCGCTAGCGCCATCAACCAGGTCTCTTCGTCGGTCAGTGCTATCGGCGGTCGCGGCCAGGCGCTGGATGTGCAAGCAGAAACCAACGAGGCGTTGAGTACTGAAAACACCAAGACCCAAAGCTCGATTCGCGAAAGCGATCCGGCCGAGGTGATGCTGCGCCTGAACATGCAGTCCAACATGCTGCAGGCTTCCTTGCAGGCCTATGCAAAAATCGCCGGGCTGTCGTTGGTCAATTACATCTGATCGAGGCTTTTTGGGGTGAGGTGATCTGCATGTAAAGGGTCATCTTGCCTTCCCTCGCCGCATAAAATGCTTTACCGCTTAAGTGAGTAACCTGTGAGCGCACAGCCCCTCGTCACTATCGCCATTCCAGCGTTCAATCCAGAGTTCTTTCGCAGCACGCTGAGTAGCGCGCTCATTCAGGACTACCCCAGGCTGGAGGTGGTCATTTGCGACGACAGCCCTGGCCAAGAGATCGAGGCGATTTGTGAGGAGTTGGGCAGGGCTTCCCCGCTGGTCGTGCGTTATGTGCGCAATCCCCAGCGCTTGGGCTTTGCCCGCAACTTGCTGGCTTGCTTGAGCCACGCTTCAGGTGAGCTGATCAAGTTTCTCTGTGATGATGACCTGTTGTTGGAGCAGTGCATCAGCCATCAGGCGAAGGTCATGTGTGACCATGAGCAAGTGAGCATGGTGAGTAGCCAGCGTTTGCTTTGCGATGCGGATGACATTCTTCTGCCCTCTCGAGGGCTTAATGCAGTGATCGCCCCGACCAGTGCCTTGCTTCATGGCACTGACCTGCTTGCATGTATAGCGGACAGTACTGCCAACCTTTTTGGTGGCATCAGCCATGCCCTGTTCCGTCGTGCTCAGGTTGAGGAATACTTGGCAACACTGGTGCAGGATGGTCAGGGGTTCTCCGCACGCCTCGATATGGCCCTGTTTATCTGCTTGTTGCGTCGTGGGCATCTGGCCAGCCTGGAGCACGTGCTGAGTATTGAGCGTATTCATGCGGGCAGGCTCAGCCATCACGTGTCGATGAGAGAGGCGACCAAGGTCGAGACGGATTGGCTGCACCAGATGCTGGCTGCACGAGCGGGAGAACACGAGCCTGCCGAGGGGTGGGTACGCTACTTGCCTCTGGCATTGTGCAGCGGCGATATCGAAGAGCAGTGGCAAGAGCTGGACTTCCGAAATTTCACCACCCGGCAGATCGCTTCCTTCCAGATGCAGGTCGGTACTTACAGCCTTAGCTTCACGGAGTTGTACGCTGAATGGCTGGAGTCTCGCTCATTGTCGCAAGGCCAGCAGCGCCTGCTGCCCAAGCGTATCGAGCAGTGGCCATGCCAACCCCGTATCGTGCCTGTGGTGTTCTACAACGAGGACGAAGAGCTTGCCCTGCGCGCTACGCTGGATAGCTTGGCTGCGCAGTCCTATGGTGCCAGCCGTATTCAGTTACTCGGCCCCGCTGATCTGCCGCCGCCGGCCATTGCAGGGGTACAGCATCAGATTCGCCACGATGACGGCTTCGGTGATGTCAATGCACTGCTGCTGGACGGCCAGGCCGATTGGATCGTCCTGCTGCGCGCAGGGGATCGTCTGCACCCCCATGCACTGGTGATCATGGCCGAACGCATGGCCTTGAACACGGGTAGTTTGTGCCTGTACAGCGATGAAGGTGCGTACAACGGGCGGGAGTCGAACCAGCCGATCTTCAAGCCCGACTTCAATCTGGATTTGATGCGCAGCCTGCCTTATGTAGGCCGTCAATTAGCGTTCAAATGTGACGCTGTGCGTGCCGTTGGCGGTTTTGATTCGCAGTTCGCCAGCCTGGCGCCGCACGATTTGCTCTGGCGGCTGGTCGAGGTGCATGGCTTGCAGGTGGTTGAGCACATCCCCGAATTGCTGGTACAGAGCCAATACACCTATGCCGACTGGATGCATGACCCGGCAGTGCAAGCGCATGCCGCAGCGGTGTTGCGGGCGCATTTGAAGCGAGTGGGTGTGGCGGCCGAAGTGGAGGCTGTTACGGGTAGCATGGCCACTCAGGTGTGTTATCAGCATGAACAGCAGGCGAGTGTGTCCATTCTGATCGTGGTTGGGAGTGATCTGCTCGCGCTGCGTCGCTGTGTTGAGTCCTTGTTCGAGTACACCCGCTACGGCATTTACGAAGTGTTGTTGATCGCCAGTGGTGATGAGTCGGTTGAGGTGCGTGACTGGTTGGCGGCCATGGGCGGGTTGGGCGGCGACCAGTTGCGCATACTTGAGGTGCAGGCTCAAGGGAAGGCTGCATGCCTGAACATGGGCAGTGAATATGCCCGCGGCGAATACCTGCTGTTACTCGATGTCGGGTGCGTCCTGTTTGACGCGCACTGGTTGCAAGCGTTGATGAGCCAGGCCCAGCGCCCGGAGGTTGGGGCCGTCGGGCCAAAGCTGTACGCACGTGACGGTACTGCGGCTTGCAGTGCAATGGTTCTAGGGTTGGGGGGGGCTGCTGGTAACCCATTTGCGGGCAATGCGGCAGATGCTGATAGCTACCTGGATCGGTTGCGCCTGGTGCAAAACTGGAGTGCGCTCAACCTGGATTGTCTGTTGGTTCGGCGCGAGTTGTTCCATGAGCTGCAGGGCTTGGATACGCAGGCATTTCAACAAGATTGGTTTGATGCAGATCTCTGCCTGAGGGTGCGTGAGGCGGGTTATCTCGTAGTCTGGACGCCGTTTTCGAGGGTCATCCGGTTGCCTTCGAGCATGCCCGGCAAGGGGCGTGCTGACCAACAGGCGTTTTACCAGCGCTGGCTGGGCCTTGTTGCCAATGATCCGGCCTACAACAAGAACCTGAGCCTTAAGCAGGGGAACTTCAGGCTTGAGCCAGGGTTGCGTAGCGGTTGGGATCCTTTCATTGCGCGAGCGATGCCGTCAGTGTTGGCGTTGCCATTCAATGCGTCTGCAGTCGGGCATTATCGAGTCATCCAGCCGTTCACGGAGCTGGAAGGCGCAGGCTGGATTCAGGGGCGGATCGGGTACCAGATGCCGGAACCCATTGTGTCGGAGCGTGAGAAGCCTGATGCGATGATCCTGCAGCTTCGGTATTCCGCTGAACATTTGAAGGAGTTGACTGAAATCAGGCAGTTCTCCAATGCTCGGCGCATCTTCGAAATCGACGATTATGTAATCCAGCCGCCTGAGAAAAACGACCATACCCGGAATTGGCCGAAAGACATTGGCGAGTTGCTCAGCCAGGCTGTTGGTCTTTGTGATCGGCTGGTGGTTTCCACCGAGCCCTTGGCTGACGCTTTGTCGCACATGCACCACGACATCCGTGTGGTGCCCAACATGTTGGCCGCTTCGCTGTGGACAGGTCTTTCCAGCCAGCGCCAGACCAGCATGAAACCTCGTGTGGGCTGGGCAGGTGGTACCAGCCACAGAGGGGATCTGGAGTTGATGCTGGGCGTTGTCCGGGCTTTGGCGGATGAGGTCGACTGGGTGTTCTTCGGCATGTGCCCGGAGGTGCTGCGTCCCTATATCAAGGAGTTCCACAAAGGCGTACCACTGGCTCAGTATCCGCGTAAGTTGGCCAGCCTCAATCTTGACCTGGCGCTGGCTCCGCTTGAGCAGAACTTGTTCAACGACTGCAAGAGTAACTTGCGCCTGCTGGAGTATGGCGCCTGTGGGTTCCCTGTCATTTGCACTGATACCAAGGCGTACGCTGGCTACCTGCCCTGCACGCGAGTCAAAGACAATACGACCGAACAGTGGCTAGAGGCGATACGCATGCACCTTTGCGATCCTCAGGCCAACTACCGTCAGGGTGATGCCCTGCGCGAAGCGGTACTGCGGGACTACGTACTGACGCCGCAACACTTGCAGCATTGGGCTAATGCCTGGTTGGCAGACTGAGCCTATGGCTCGGCGCCGGGCGCTGAATCGAAAAATTGAAGAGGGTATTATGGCCGAAATTGCAACTGCGCCGAGTAGTGAAGTCACCGTCGTTTTGCTGGGGCAGGGCAAGGCCGATTACTGTGCTCGAGCGCACTACCATTACCAGCAAGCCGGTATCCCGTCAGTGGTGGTGGGTTCGGTTTCGGCGGGGCAGGCAGGGGAAGACCTGCGCGAGCAACTGCAAGAGGTACTGCAGCGGATCGCTACACCATTCGTGGTGCTTGCCATGGAGACCGACTTTGTCTTGGTCGATGCGCTGCAGGGGGCAGTGGCCTGCTTGCATGAGCAGTCACAGGCGCTCGCAGCCCAGGGCTGTGCGCTGGGCTTCGTCGTGGGTAATGCCAAGATGAAGTACCACAAACTCGGTAGTGCGCTGCCAGTATCGGCAGAGCCTGGAGCGAGAGCGCGCCTGCTCCAATACGCTCAGGCTGGCCGCCAGGCTTGGCGTGCGATGGTCCGTCGGCCTGCCTTGCAGGCGGCGCTGGCCAGTGTGCCTTCACATGCGGATGTCGCCACGTTCCAGTTGGCGTTGTCCTACGCGATCCTTGCGCTTGGCGAGATAGCCCAGCTTGATCAGACCGATGTGCTTTGCGCGTATGAGCCACTTGCCTCCAGCCGGGTAGCGCGTGAAGAACAGTTGAACAAAGCGCTGCGCTATCTGCGTCAGCACGATGCCGAGTATCAGGCGTTGTGTGTCGACGATGCTGGATATGCCGTACTCAATCAGTATGTCCGCAGCACCTACGACCATGGTGAGGCACCTTTACTGTTCACTTCCAGCTGGAGCAGTGTGAATGGTGATCCTCAGCGCGTGTTTGAACCTAGCCAGTATGTGGAGATGCCCTATTACAATAGTGCGTTGTTCGCTCAGCTGTCGGCTGTGGAGTTCATTTGCCATGCCTGGCCGGCGGGCGTGGAACAGTACAGGGCGCTGGAGGGGATGTGGGTTCGCCAGCATCACCTGGCAAGGGTGCATGCTAACGATACTGCGGAGAGTTTGCAGTTGCGCTATTGGCAGGCGATGGTCCTAGGGCTTTTCGATCCGCAGATCTGCCGGCAGTTGGTTGCGACCCTGACCGGACCAGACGAGGGCGATCGTGTCCGAGAACTGAACGAATGGCTCCTGCGCCTGGAGCGGATACCTGGTATTGCTCAACTCCCGCGTCTGGAGGCAACGCCCTCGGGGCAGCTTCTGTCAGACTTGCAGGCAGCTACGCCAGATGCCGCCGCGCTCAAGCGCGTGCAGGGCTATCTGGCCAATCGCTCTGCTGGGCAGATTGCCTTCGTGGTGTTAGATCTGGCCAACGATGATGTCGGCCTGCAAAATACTTTCGATAGTGTGCTTGCCAGTGGTGCACAGGGCTTCAAGCTGGTGGTGCTCAAGGCAGGTAAACCGCCAGTCATCACCACCGCTCGAGATACCCTGCATTTCATCCAGGTCAATGACAGCAACTGGGTGGCCCACTTGAACCAGGTGGTGCGGCAGTTGCCGAGCGAATGGTTGTTGATGCTGCAGGCGGGTGATGAATTGCTTGCTGGTGGCTTGATGCAATTGTTGGTCGAGCTCTGCGAGTCGCCCGCTTGCCAGGCCATTTGTGCCAATGAAGTGCAGCGCGATGAAGAAGGGCGGATGCATGCGGTCGTCCGCCCAGGCGCCGACGTGAATCTGCTTCGCAGTCAGGCGGGGCTGATGTCGCGGCACTGGTTGTTGCGCCGTCAGGCGGTGCTGGATCTTGGTGGCTATAGCGAAACCCATCGTCAAGCTTTGGAGCTGGACTTCTTGCTTCGGCTGGTCGAAGCCCAAGGTCTGAGCAGCTTGGCACATCTGGACGATTACTTGGTCATCGGTGAGCAGGCCAGCCCTGCGTTGGAAGGGGAGGCCGTTAAGGTGGTTAGCCGGCACCTCACGCAATTGGGGTATCGCGCTCAGCTCAAGGAGCAGGAACTCGCTGGCGTGTCGATCGACTACCGGCATGACGCCACGCCGCTGGTTAGCATTCTGGTGGCGAGTGAAGGGGATGCGGCCCTGTTGCAGGCTTGCCTCACCAGGGTGGTACAGCGTACCCGTTATCCACGTTATGAGGTGCTGGTGGTCTGCGCCGATCATGAAGCGCCGATGCTTCAAGGCTTCGGAGGGCGGGTCCGAGTGCTGGTCGGTCAGGTGGGTGAGTCACGCAGCAGCTGGCTGAACCAGGCGGCCGGTCAGGCTCTGGGGGACTACCTTGTGTTGTTGTCCGCACGCTGCCAAGTCATCACCCCTGCCTGGCTCGAGATGTTGCTCAATGAGGCGCAGCGCCCGGAGGTCGGCGTGGTGGGGGCATTGCTGCAAGCGGCTGATGCGACCTTGTTGCATGCTGGGTATGCCTTGCTCGATGGGCCGAAAGTCGCCATGCCTTGGCAGGGTTTGTCGCCAGAGGAGCGTGGTGAGGCGCGTTGGTCACTCTCGGTGCGCAGTTGTCAGGCGGTCAGTGCGGACTGCTTGATGGTCAGTAAGGGTGTGTTCGAGCACTGTGGGGGTTTGCAGATCGAGGAAGGGGCTGACATCGACTTGTGCTTGGCTGCCATGGAAGCTGGGCAATCGGTGGTCTGGACACCTCAGGCGCAATTGCAGGTTTGCGCTATGCCTAGTGCAAGTGAGGGCTTGGCGCAGGCGCTGTTTGTACGCTGGCCGTCGGCTTTCACGGGGCGTGTTGGGTCTGCCTCGACGCTGGACTGGCTGTCTCGGGTTGAATAGCCAACCAGGCGGTTTATTGACGGTGCTGCGATCCTGGCCATCGTAGCCCCTGAGTCATGGACCGATGATCGGCCAGTTCTCCATTCGCTGGCCGCGCTTACCGTCAAGGGTTTACTGCTTATTATTCTATCTGGCGGCGGCTGCTTGCTCCGACGCCAAGCCTAATTGGCAATCTTTTTGCTAGGTAGCTGCAACTTACTGAATTGGTCAGTATTTTGTCAGCCCTCTGAGGGCGCTAGCCCGTCAAGGTGGGTCGACAATGAAAGCAGTCATCCTGGCCGGAGGCCTGGGTACCCGTATCAGTGAAGAGTCACATCTTCGCCCCAAACCGATGATCGAGATTGGTGGCAAGCCGATCATATGGCACATCATGAAGATCTATTCCCATTACGGGATTACCGATTTTGTGATCTGTCTGGGCTACAAGGGCTATGTGATCAAGGAATACTTCGCTAACTATTTCTTGCATATGTCCGATGTCACCTTCGACATGTCGGAAAATCAGATGCACATCCACAACCGTCATGCCGAACCTTGGCGCGTGACGCTTGTGGATACCGGTGAGAATACGGCAACCGGTGGGCGCCTCAAGCGCGTGCGCGACTATGTTGGGGACGAGGCCTTCTGCCTGACCTATGGTGACGGCGTAGCCAACGTCGACTTGTCTGCATTGCTCGAATTCCACAAGTATCACGGCAAGCTGGCAACGGTCACCGCCGTCCAGCCGCCGGGGCGTTACGGCGCATTGGATGTTCGTGGTGAGCAGGTCCATGGTTTCCAGGAAAAGCCTTTGGGCGACGGCGGCTGGATCAATGGCGGATTCTTCGTGCTCGAACCGGGGATCTTCGACTACATCGAAGGTGACACGACCACCTGGGAGTACGAACCAATGCGCGCCTTGGCGCAGGACGGCCAGCTGATGAGTTATGTGCATCGAGGGTTCTGGCAGGCTATGGACACCCTGCGTGATCGCAATTACCTGGAAGAGCGGTGGAAGGCGAGTGAGGCGCAATGGCGAGTATGGCAGTAAGTCGCAGCTTCTGGTCGGGGCGCCGGGTCTTCTTGACTGGGCATAGCGGTTTTAAAGGTGGTTGGCTTGCCCTTTGGTTGAGAGAGCTCGGTGCCGAAGTCCATGGCTACTCGCTGGCACCCGACACGTCACCGGCACTTTACGATAGCGCTCGGCTGGCCGCGTGCGTCGGGGGGGAATTTGCCGATGTCCGTAATGCCGAGCATGTGCTGCGCAGTGTGGTGGCATTCCGCCCGGAAATTGTAATGCACCTGGCTGCGCAGCCGTTGGTGCGTGAATCCTATCGCAGCCCGGCGCAAACCTATGCGACCAATGTCACCGGCACGCTCAACGTGCTAGAGGCTGTGCGTCAGTGCGCGTCGGTGCGTGCTGTATTGGTGGTGACCAGCGACAAGTGCTACGAGAACCGCGAGTGGATATGGCCTTATCGCGAGCAGGATGCTTTAGGCGGGCATGACCCCTACAGCAGTAGCAAAGCCTGCGTCGAGCTGCTTTGTGCTTCATGGCGCGAGTCCTTCCTGCGTGAACGGGGTGTCGCGCTGGCGACGGCACGCGCGGGTAACGTAATCGGTGGTGGGGACTGGTCCGCTGACCGTCTGCTACCAGACATCCTGCGTACGTGGGGGGCAGGTGAGTCGCTGACGCTGCGTTATCCAAGTGCTGTGCGTCCGTGGCAACACGTGCTTGACCCGCTTCAGGGCTATTTACTTCTGGCGCAGGCGTTGGTCGAACACGGTCAGGACATGGCTCAGGCCTGGAATTTCGGGCCAGACAGTGAGGGTACGGCAACCGTTGGTGACGTGGTGAAAACCATGGCGCAGCTATGGCCCAGCGAGGTCCGCTGGGCCATCGAGCCGCAAGCCCAGCCCCATGAAGCTGGGCTACTGACCCTCGATTCGTCCAAGGCGCGTCAACTGCTGGGTTGGCGCCCGCGCTGGGGGTTGAGGCAATCCTTGCAAAAGACGCTGGAGTGGCATCACGCCTGGCACGAGCATCAAGACATGCAGCAATACTGCCGCACGCAGATAGCGGCCCATGAAGGTGAGAACCAATGACTGATCAAACGGCGCAGCAGTTGCGCCAGCAAATTGCCGAACTCGTAGGCCGCTATGCAGAGCTGGAACTGGCTGCGCACCCGTTTGTACCGGGCCAACATGCGGTTCCACCGTCAGGCAAAGTCATTGGTGCTCCAGAGTTGCAGGCCATGACCGAGGCGGTGCTTGACGGCTGGTTGACTACCGGGCGTTTCAACCAGGCGTTCGAGAAGCGTCTGGCACGTTACCTTGGCCGACGCGGTGTGCTGACTGCCAACTCCGGCTCTTCAGCCAACCTGTTGGCATTTTCTGCCCTGACTTCGCCGCGACTGGGTGATCGCGCAATTCGCAAGGGGGACGAGGTCATCGGTGTGGCTGCTGGCTTCCCCACAACGGTTAACCCGATTCTGCAGTTTGGCGCCGTGCCGGTTTTCGTCGATATCGAAATGGGCACTTACAACGTCGACCCGACTTTGATCGAGGCGGCCATCGGCCCAAGGACCAAGGCCATAATGCTGGCCCATACCTTGGGCAACCCGTTCAATCTCAAAGTGGTGCGCGAGTTGTGCGACCGCTATGGGCTGTGGCTGATTGAAGACTGCTGCGACGCCCTGGGCGCGACCTACGATGGCCGTCAAGTGGGTGGTTTCGGCGACCTGGGAACGTTGAGTTTTTACCCGGCGCACCATATCACCATGGGAGAGGGGGGGGCGGTATTCACGGATTCTCCTTTGCTCAAGCGTATCGTCGAGTCGTTCCGTGATTGGGGGCGTGACTGCTATTGCGGGCCAGGCGAGGACAATACCTGCAGCAAGCGTTTCTGTTGGCAGTTGGGCGATCTGCCGCAAGGGTACGACCACAAGTACACCTATTCCCATTTGGGCTACAACCTGAAAATTACTGACATGCAGGCCGCTTGTGCCCTGGCGCAGATGGACCGAGTCGATGACTTCATCGCTGCCCGCAAACGCAATTTCGCCTGGCTCAGCGATCGGCTCGCTGGTTGTGCCGAGCAGTTGATTCTCCCGCATGCCACGCCTAACAGCGACCCTTCTTGGTTCGGCTTCCCCTTGACGTTGCGTGATGGTTGTGGCGTCGAGCGTCTGGACCTGTTGCGCCACCTTGATGCACAGAATGTCGGTACCCGGCTGTTGTTTGCGGGCAACCTGATTCGACAGCCTTACATGAAGGAGCAGCAGTACCGGGTGGCCAGTGAGTTGCCGGTGACCGACAAAGTGATGAGAGATACGTTCTGGATCGGCCTGTGGCCTGGCCTTGGCGAGGATCACCTTGAGCACGCCGCGAGCAGTATCGAAAGTTACGTGCGGAGAGTGCGCTGATGTCCACCTTCAATCGTGCGCTTGTTATCAGGCACGGTCGTCAGTGGTTCGATCGAGCCACCGCCCGGCCAACTTCGACACAGCGACCCGGATATAGCCTGTGATTACTCAAGGTCTCCCGCCCCTGCATGTGGCTTCCCCGCGCCCTTATTACATATTCGCGCCGGATTACCGTCAGAACTCGGCAGGCGTCCGGGTCATGCACATGCTTTGTCATCTGCTCAATCGCTGCGGCCAGGACGCCTACCTGGCCCCCGCCGTTACCAACCCGATGTGGCACACGCCTTTACTGACGGATGAGCTCAAGTTTCAGCATGAGCAAGCAGGGCGCGAGCCTATCGTGGTGTATCCGGAGGTGGTCCCGGGTAACCCGATTAAAGCACGATCGGTCGTGCGTTATCTTTTGAACATACCAGGGCTGATTGGCAGTGATACGGAGTTCGCGGATTCGGAAATGATCTTTGCCTACGGCCAGCATCTGTTGCCCGAGGGTGAAAGCGCCGAGCGGATACTGTTCCTGCCTCCGATCGATACTTCGCTGTTCAACAACCTCGCCAACCCCTATGACAAGCATCGCAAGGGTTGGTTGATTTACCCAGGCCGGCATGCGGACGCTCTCAAGGAGCATCCAGATCTGGCTGCGAAGTGCACCGTCATCACCCATGCGTGGCCGGCTACCCCGCGGGAAATGGCCGAACTTTTTCGGCGAAGCGAGGGCATCTATTGCTTTTCTTCCACGGCCACAGCTTTGGAAGCCATGTTGTGTGGTTGCCCCGCCGTTGTACTGAAATCCCCCTTCTTCGATGGTACGCCGCTCGGTGTTGGGGAGTTCGGGACGCATGGACTGGCGTTCGAAGATGCGCCAGAGGCGATTGAGCAGGCCAGGAGTGGCCTGGCCATCGTCCAAGAAAGGTATACGGACCTACAGAATCGATTTTGGGGGCAATTGGGCAGATTTATCGAGCTAACCCAGGCGATGCCGTATATCACTCAGCAACGAGACGGGGCGTCTGGGAATAATGAGGGTCAGGCGGGGCATCAGCAAGAGAGTCACGGTATTGGTCAGTGGTTGCGGCAACGTTGCCCCACAGATACACAAGTGGCGTTGATCGCTCGTCGTCTTGAAGCGCGGCAACATGACTTGCCGCACTTTGACTTCATCATTGTCCCGGATGGACTGCCCGCGGCGATTGAGGCAACGCGACAAAGCCTGCGGGAGCAAATTTATCAGCATATCCACATTCACCTTCCAGCCGATGGTGAGCTCGTCACCCTCAATCAGATGGTCGAACGGCAAGCAGAGGGTCAGTGGCTTTGCTTTGTGAGCGCCGGCACGACGTTTACACCGTTTGGGCTGTTGATGCTCGCACTTGAATTACTTGACGCAGGCAATGTCCGAGCGGTCTACGCGGATGAGCTGGTCTCAATCCCCGGGGGGGCACAGCAGGCTCTCTTGCGGCCGGATTTCAACCTGGACATGTTCCTTGCCCAACCTGCGCAGATGGCCCGTCATTGGTTCTATCGCCGCGATGTATTCCTCAATGCGGGAGGCTTCGCGCCTGAGAGCAAGGGCGCGGCAGAGGTTGGCTTGCTGTTGCGGCTGATCGAAGAGGCCGATGGGCTGGACGGGTTGGCGCATGTCAGTGAGCCCGTGTGTATCACGCCTATGGCTGAGCCTGCGCACAGTCCTCAGGAGCAGGCGGTGCTGCTCCAGCATCTGCATCGGCGGGGGTATGGACAGGCGCAGGTGCAGATGCACCTGCCAGGCATCCACCGTATCGTTTACGGCCACCTCGACAAGCCACTGGTTTCAGTGGTGGTCCCAATCGGGGAGCGATTCGAGCCGTTGCGTCGTTGCATTAATTCTTTGATGGGAATCACCACCTATCCCCATTACGAGATTCTCCTGGTGGGCGATGGCAGCAGCGATCTGGCCACCCGCACATGGCTCGATGGTCTTGTTGCGCAGGAGAGCCGGCAGATAAGAGTGCTGAGTAACTCATCCGCACGTGATTACGCTTCTGCCAGCAATCTGGCAGCCCAGCATGCGCTCGGTGAATATCTGGTATTGCTGCACGACGATACCGTCATTGTGCAGAGCGACTGGTTGGATGCCTTGCTCAATCATGGGCAGCGTCCGGAAGTGGGAATCGTCGGCGCCAAGTTGATGCACCCCAATGGAATGGTTGAGCAGGCAGGTCAGATTCTGGGCTTGAATGGACCCGCTGGCACGGCATTTTCAGGCGTGGCTGACGACGGGTGCATGAGGCGCCTGGAGCTGGATCAAAACT
The DNA here is from genome assembly GCF_058745025.1 of Pseudomonas sp. E1MeOHC2. Classification (NCBI taxonomy): domain Bacteria; kingdom Pseudomonadati; phylum Pseudomonadota; class Gammaproteobacteria; order Pseudomonadales; family Pseudomonadaceae; genus Pseudomonas; species Pseudomonas sp. E1MeOHC2. Next base: position 744,196 of record NZ_CP196675.1, on the reverse strand, counting down.
TCAGTGCTGTGTCCGGTGCCTGCCTCATGATTCGCCGAGCGCTATACGAAGCCTTGGGGGGGATGGGTATGCCCCAGGTGCAAGGGGCCGGCGCAAGTATCGATCTTTGCCTGAAGGCCGGGCATGCCGGTTATCTTACGGTTTGGACACCCCATGCGGTCGTCATGTGCGAGGGGCGCGGTGCCAAGAACGGGCCAACCTACGCGCTTGAGGCGGAGCAGGATGCGCTGTATTTCAAGTGGTTGCCCCTCATTGCCCGCGATCCTGCTTACAACCGCAACCTGTCTCTGCAGGGGAGAGGTTTCGAGCTTGAGACAGATCCAGGCCTGACCAGCAGTCTCTTGCCTTGGCGTCCCTTGCCTGTAGTGCTGGCAATGCCGGGCGATCTGGAGGCCAGCGGCCGCAACCGGATAATTAACCCCGCATTGTCTATGCGCATCGCTGAGCTTGCTGATGTCCGCCTGGGTCTACGCCCCTATCTGCCAGCTGAACTGGAGCGGCTTAAGCCGGATACCTGGGTGATGCGGCCGCCCGCAACCGAGGCACAGGTCGAATCGTTGCGCCGTAATGCCCAGTTCACCCGGGCATTCAGAGTGGCCGAAGTTGACGCCTGCTTGGCGAGCTCGCCTGTGGGAATCTGGCTTCAAGGGGGGCGGTGTGAGGATGCAGAGTTTGCATTGCACCGTTTTGCAGGGCTGGTGGATCGTCTGGTGGTGCCCACTGAGGCCTTGGCTGAAGCGCTGAGGGGCTTGAGCCCGGATATACGGTTAATACCTGAGCGTTTACACCCTGCGCACTGGGGCTCGTTGGAGATTCGCCGAAACGCAGGCCAACGTCGGCGAGTGGGTTGGGTCGAAGGCTCATTCGACGCAAGCCTGCACGCGCTGATGCTGGAGGTTATCCAGGCCTTGCATGCCGATGTGGATTGGGTGTGCTTGGGCGATTGCCCGCAGCAGATTCGCCCCTATCTCAGTGAGCTGCATGAACAAGTGCCATTCGATGAGTACCCGCAAAAACTTGCGTCGCTTCGCCTTGATCTGGCGTTAGCCCCCTTGGGCGGTGGCCTGTTCAACGAATGCATGAGCAATGTGCGGGTATTGGAATATGCCGCTTGCGGTTACCCCGTTGTTTGCAGTGACGTGCCGGCCTATCGGGAATTGCCTGTGACAAGAGTCATGAACACCACAAGGGATTGGGTGGGCGCGATTCAGATGCACCTCGCCGAGCTTGAGGCAAGCGTGAAGGGGGCAGATGCCGTGCGTGAATTGGTCTTGGCCCAGCACACACAGGATGATCGCCATATACAGCAGTGGCTCAACGCGTGGCTTCCTGATTAAGGACTGCGCGAGCATCGACAGCGAACATCCATGAAGCACACGACGGGCCGCCTTGCGCTTTCAGCAGCGGCTCGACAAGTAGAAGTGGGCCGTCCCGGTAAAGCATGCCCTGGCGCCTCTTTCAATCGAGCAACGGCAAATAGGGGAGTATTCAGTGAAAACCATTAGCCAGCGTGACAAAGATTTATTTGAAAACCTGTTTGTTCTGGAACTCGCCAACAACCATTGGGGCAGGCTCGAACGTGGGCTGAAAATCGTCCGTGACCACGGCGCGATTGCCCGTTTCAATAACGTCAAGGCTGCCATCAAGCTGCAGTTTCGTGATGTGGATGAATTCATTCATCCTGATTTCAAAGGTACCTCCGCGCTACGCTACGTCAAAAAAACCGAGGACACTCGGTTAAGCAAGGCCGAATTCACCCGGATGGTGGAAGAGATCAGGAATCTGAGCTGCATTCCCATGGCCACGCCATTCGACGAAGCGTCTGTTGACCTGTGTGTCGAATTCGATATGCCGATTATCAAGATTGCCAGTTCCGATATGAACGATTGGCCGCTAATCGAGAAAGTTGCATCTACCCGTCGCCCCACCATTATCTCGACCGGCGGCGCGTCGGAAAAGGACCTTGACGATGTCGTCCGCTATTTTGAGAAGCGCGACATTCCGCTGTCTATCAACCATTGTGTTTCGCTTTACCCCAGCGAAGACGACGAACTTCAGCTAGACCAGATCGACTACCTGCGCAATCGCTACCCAGACCATGTCATCGGTTTGTCCACGCATGAGTACCATGACTGGCACTCGTCCATGTTGATTTCCTACGGTAAAGGCGTTCGTACCTGGGAGCGACACATCGACATTCAATATGAAGAGGTACCGGTGTCCAACTACTGCTCGCTGCCCGAGCAGTGTGATACTTGGTACAAGGCTTTCCATAAGGCCAAGGAAATGTGCGGGGGTGTTAGCGGCTCTCGGCGCATCATTTCGCGTAAGGAAACCGAGTACCTCAATGCGCTGGTGCGCGGCGCTTACGCGCTGCGGGATCTGGAGCCGGGTTATGTACTGAGTCGAGATGAATTTGAGAAAGATTTTTATCTTGCCATCCCCTTGCACAAGGGGCAGCTGTCGTGCCGGGAAGTAATGAATGGCGAGAAGTTGCTGCGGCCGATCAAGGCGAACGAGCGTTTGACCATTGACCATATCGACGGACCTTACAGTGAAACGCCTGCTTTGAAGAGTTTGATTCAGGGGCGAGGGATTTGATTATGCCGACTGTTTCTCAGCAAATCGCGCAGTGGCTGGTGCGCGAAGGTGTCGAGCAGGTTTTCAGTGTTACTGGTGGCGGCGCCATGTTCCTCAACCAGGCACTGGGTGGGCACGAGCAGTTGCGTTGCACCTTCATGCATCATGAGCAGGCTTGTGCCATGGCTGCCGAAGGGTACGCACGCATTACCGGTAAACCGGCAGTGGTGATGCTGACCACAGGTCCAGGCTCGATCAATGCGTTCAATGGCGTGCACGGTGCCTTCACAGACTCCATACCGATGATCGTGATTTCCGGACAGGTCAAACGAGAGACCTGTATCGATTTCCAGGATGTGCCGGGCCTGCGCCAACTGGGTGACCAAGAAGGGCCGACGATCGCAATGGCCAGTGCGATCTGCAAGTACGCGCAAATCGTACGCTCGGAGAAAGATGTTGAGGTGATGTTGCCCGAGGCCTACGCGCAGGCTGTAGGCGGCCGCCCGGGGCCGGTGTGGCTCGACATTCCGCTGGATATTCAGCAATCGAAGGCGACCATCGACATCCCAGCGCCGCTACGGGTTCAGCCTTGTGCTTCCGAAGGTTTGCGCGTTGCATGCCGGGACATCGTGGGCAAACTGTTGCAGTCCCACCGCCCATTGATTCTGGGGGGCACTGGAGTACGCCTTTCGCGTACCGAGAAGCGGCTTCTGGCGCTGGTGGAGCGTTATGGTATTCCCCTCGCAACCGCCTGGACGCATGACCTGATCGCTTCTGATCATCCCTTGTTTGCGGGTCGCCCAGGCACTATTGGCACCCGCGCTGGCAACTTCTGCGTGCAAACCGCCGATTTCGTGCTGGTACTGGGGTCGCGCTTGAATGTCCGGCAGGCCAGCTATAACTGGCAGGCGTTTGCCAAGCATGCCTGGGTGGCACAGGTCGACGTCGATGCCGCCGAGCTTAATAAGCCCACCGTCCGGCCTGACTTTGGCGTTGTCGCCGACGTGTCGGAGTTCCTGGATGTACTGGAGCAAGAGTTGGCGAAAGCAACCCTGCAGAGTTTCACGCCTTGGGTGCAATGGTGTCAGCAGATCGGGCGCACCTATCCGGCGTCGGCAGAGCACACTCAAAAAACAGGTGCTGCGCTCAATCCATATGTGATGGTCGAGCGTATTTTCGCGCAGATACGTCCAGATGACATCGTTGTGTGTGGTAATGCCTCTGCCTGCATTCTGCCGTTCCAAGTAGGGGCATTGCAGAAAGATCAGCGTTTGTTCAGTAACTCGGGTTCTGCCTCGATGGGTTACGACTTGCCGGCGGCTATTGGCGCGGCAACGGCCGCTCAAGCTGAAGGTTCCCGGCGCGTGATCTGCTTTGCCGGAGATGGCAGCTTGCAGATGAACATCCAGGAACTGCAGACCCTTAAAACCCTCGGCGTCAATGTGATCGTGATCGTGCTCAACAATCGCGGATATCTGTCCATTTGGCAGACGCACGAGAACTTCTTCGGGCGTGTTATCGGTGCCACGCCGGAATCAGGCGTGGAGTTCCCTGACTTTACGGCCGTGGCCAGGGCTTATGGTCTGCGTGCTGAGAGTATTGCGACTGAGGGCGACCTGGCGAAACTCGACGCGCTGCTCGAAGGTGATGGGCCGTTGTTGATCGACCTGCACGTCGATCCCCGCCAGGAGTTCGTTCCGCGTATCAAGTCGCGGGTCGATGCTCAGGGTGCGTTTGTGACGCCGGAGCTTGACGATATGCACCCGTTTCTGGACCCGGCAACGATGGCGCAGATTCGTGGCGAAGCGCTGGCGATACGCGCCATTCCCTATATCGAAAAAGACTGAGGATGCAACGGCGATGGCTGACAAGACCTACCGCTCTGAAGATTTCACTGCACTGCGTGATCGGGTGCGCGATGCCGTGCCAATTCGCATTGACGTGAACCGACCGCTGTGGATTTTTGGAGCTGGGAATTTCGGCCGTAGTCTTGCCGCTGCAATGAAGCAGCAAGGTATTGTAGTCGCGGGGTTTGTAGAAACGTCGCCTCGGGTGGCTACAGCACTTGGATTGCCGGTATGGGATTGGCAATCGTTGTCCCAGAAGTGCCCTGAGGCACAACTGGCGCTCGGTATTTTCAACCGTGATACACCGTACGACGAGTTGTTGAGCCTTATCGCCAGTGCCGGCTTCGCGCCCCCCTTGATGCCTTGGATGCTTTATGAGCAGTTTTCGCAAGCCCTGGGGTGGCGCTTTTGGCTGGGCGCGCGTTCAGTCTTGCTGGGGGCGATGGAGCGAATCGGGCGCGTGGCCGACGCGTTGGCGGACGATGAGAGCAGGAAAATCCTGTATCGGATGTGCGCTTTCCGGCTTGGCCTGGATACGGAATATTCGAGTTTCTTGTCACCCGAGACCAGGTACATCAATGAGTTGACTTTGCCTGCTTTACAGGGGCGTGACATAACCTACGTGGATTGTGGCGCCTATGACGGCGACAGCTATGAAGAGCTGATTGCATGGCCCGAGATTTCTTGCAAGCTGGCGTTCCTGCTAGAGCCCGATCCAGAGAATTTTGCTCGCCTGGTTCAGCAAGTGGCACAAAAGGGCACCCCGGCAATCTGCTTGCCAATGGCGGCTGCTGAGGCCTATAGCATCTTGACTTTCAATGCGGGGCAGGGCGAAGCCTGTTCCATTAGTCAGCAGGGTGTGGGGGTATCAATTGCAGCGGTTGCGCTGGATCAACTGCTGCCCTGCGTGCCAGTCGATCTCATCAAGCTTGATGTGGAGGGCGCCGAGGTGCAGGTGTTGCGAGGGGCGGAGCAACTTATTCGACGTAGTCGTCCGGTTCTGGTCGTGTCGCTGTACCATAATCCGGAAGACGTTTGGGCGCTGCCCGAACTGCTGTTCGAGATGTGCTCGAACTACAGATTCCATATTCGACAGCATGGTATGAATACCTTCGACTCCGTCCTTTACGCCGTGCCAGTCTGATGAATCTGTTATTGACGGGGGGGACCGGGTTCTTTGGCAAAGCGCTGTTACGCTACTGGACCGCTGGAGGTGATACTGGCTCGCCAAGGCCGTCAGTCACCGTATTGAGTCGATATCCCGAAGTTTTTCTGGCGCAATTCCCAGAATTCGATGGCCAGCCATGGCTGCGCCTGCATCGTGGTGACATTCTGGACCCTGCGTCTTTACCTGAGGGCGGCGATTTCACGCATGTGTTGCACGCCGCAGCCGATTCCACGGCAGGGCCGCAACTCAGCCCGTTGCAACGCTACACCCAGATTGTCGATGGCACTCGCCATTTGCTGGAGTACGCGGCGGCAAATCAGATTCCGCGTTTTTTGATGACCAGTTCTGGTGGTGTCTACGGCCCACAGGCGCCGGAGTTGGAACAGATCCCCGAGCATTACCATGGCATGCCCGATCCGTTAGAGGCGGCGCATGCCTATAGTGTCGCCAAGCGCTGTGCCGAGCACCTTTGCATGCTGTACCAGCAGCAGTTCGGTATTGAGGTTTTGATTGCCCGTTGCTTCGCTTTCGTGGGTCGCGACTTGCCGCGTCACGTGCACTTCGCGATTGGCAATTTCATTCGTGATGCCCTCGAAGCGCCTGCTATTACTGTCAGCGGCGATGGTACGCCTGTGCGCTCGTACATGGACCAGCGCGACCTGGCCCGCTGGCTGGATGTACTGTTACGCAAGGGGCGGGCCGGTAACGCTTACAATGTTGGTTCGGACCAGGCCATCACCGTCCGTGACCTCGCTTATTTAGTGCGCGATACACTCTCGCCACACAAGCCGGTGCTGATTGCCTCGGCAGGGGCGGCGGCGGGGAGTTTTCGAAATCGCTATGTGCCGCAGATCTCCAAAGCGCGCTTGGAGCTAGGGTTGCGATTGCAGTACACCCTGGCTCAGTCGATCAAGGATGCGGTGGATTAGAAGCGCATGAAGCGGGTGCGCAGATGGTAATAATGGCGAAGGCTGAAACATTCCAACATTCTCGATGTGCCAGGTATCTATCGATGATAAGAGACGTATCCTCACTGGAACGTGAGCGAGTTGCCACGCGATGCGTGTGCTGTGGAGGAGCACAGTTGCAGAGGTCTCCGGCTGTCCTCATGCCTTTTGTATCGCATCGGGCACTGGGGTGGCCGCCTGCGGCCATCGACGACACCTGGGGCTTGAATACCATCGCGCAAGGAATGGCATATTGTGTGTGCAGTACCCTTCATTGCGCGCATTGCGAGTTTTTGTTTCTGGATATCCGCTTCTCGGATCAAGAAATGGAGCGTTTGTACGAGGGGTATTATGGCAAGGCCTATGAAGCGCTCCGTGAGCATTACGAGCCGGGGTTCAGGGAGCGCAACAAGGTGCTGAACGCCCCGAGTGGGCTGCTGGAAATCACCAGGTCATACATCCTTCAATACAGTACGCCGGAGCATATTCTAGATTGGGGAGGAGGGGACGGGACCAATACGCCATTCAAAGGTGACGGCTATTCGATCGATATTTTCGATATAAGTAACAAGCCCACCGTGCCTGGCACTCGGCGTGTCTCCATGGGCGATATGCGCGACCGCGCCTATGACCTGGTCGTCTGTCGGCACGTCCTGGAGCATGTGCCCTATCCAGCGGAAACCCTCGCGCAGATGCGCCATTGCATGCAAGATGACACATTGCTCTATATCGAGCTTCCGCATGAGGCATTGATGGTGGGAAATCGTGAGGTCTCGCCTGAGCAGAAGCGGCATTGGCATGAACACATCAACTTTTTCTCGGTTGCGGCGCTCAACAACCTCCTCGATGCTGGTGGGTTCAGTGTTCTTAATGTGCAGTCAACCCCTATTGATGGCGATGCGCGACGAGGGTCGGCGTCCTATATCCTGCAAGCTATCGTGAAAAAAACGCAGCCAGTGGGTTGATGGCCTTGGGTAGGAAAGGCAGCCATGGCGTTGCGGCTTGCAACGCTTTGGTCGTATAACCGTGACTTGGCAGTCGAAACGCGCATCTCTAATCTATTGAGTCAGCGGGCAGCCACGTCGACGCGCCTGGCTAGGTCTGTCATAGGCCTGATCCCGCAATATCCGCCATGTCTACCGGGAAGCCACAATGATTGGCATAAAAAACATCGCCAGTTACGTACCTGTCGAGGGTGTCGACAACTATGCCCAGGGTGCGAAATTTGGCAAAGATCAGGATTTCATTTTCGGCAAGATCGGCTCCACCTTCTTGCCGCGCAAGGGTGCTGAGCAGGAAACCTCCGATCTGTGTGTCGAGGCCGCAAAGAATCTGTTTGCTGCTAATCCTTCATTTGACCCGGCATCCGTCGACATTGTCATTGTCGTGACCCAGAACGGGGATGCTGAAGGCCTGCCGCACACTGCTGCCATCGTCCAGCATAAGCTTGGCCTACCGACAGCAATTGCCGCCTTCGATATTTCCCTGGGGTGCTCCGGCTATGTCTATGGCATTTATGCCATGAAAGGCTTCATGGAGGCTGCCGGGCTGAAAAACGGCTTGTTGCTTACTGCTGACCCGTATTCGAAGATCGTCGATCCTGAGGATCGCAATACCACCATGTTGTTCGGTGATGCCGCCACCGCGACCTGGATGGGCGAGGATGCCACCTGGCAGCTCGGCAAATCGCTTTTCGGCAGTGATGGTGCGGGCGCCGAGCATCTGCGTACGACCGACGGCAAGTTCTTCATGAATGGCCGTCAGGTATACAACTTTGCCTTGGTCAAAGTCCCGGCACACCTGCAGGAGCTACTCGAAGCCAGCCAGTTGCAGGCCGATGACATCGATTTGTATTGCCTGCACCAAGGTAGTGCTGCGATCGTCGATGCAGTGTCGCAGCGTTTCAAAGACGGCGAGCACAAACAGAAGTTCGTCAAAGACATGGTTGAGACCGGTAATACCGTGTCGTCGAGCATTCCGCTGCTGCTGGAGAAGCATGTGCTTGGCTCGCAGCACAAGCGCATTGCGTTGAGCGGCTTTGGCGTGGGGTTGTCGTGGGGCTCGGCAATCATTGAGCGTCGTGACTGACAGTTTTTACCAATAAACAAACGCCGCCGACTCCCGGGCGGCGTTTTTGTTTGGGTCTTTTTTGAACGTGCCAGCCCCTTCGTGGAGGTGCTCCTCCCTCCATAAAGGAAGGGGCGCCCAGGGCTAGGTCGTAGTCGAAATCTTGGCGTCAAAACCTTGATTTCATTGGGCTGGCAGGATGCCATTAATTTTTTTTAAAAATCCGCTAAAGCAACCCGGCCTGACGACGATAACTATTACGAAGGTTCTCTGTGCCACACCCGGCGAATTGCCAAGGCCGGAAGCCGTAGTACACACTCCAACGAGGAATTCGTCATGGCTTTGACTGTTACCACCAACACCACCTCTCTGGGCGTTCAGAAGAACCTGAACCGTGCTTCCGACGCACTGGCCACCTCGATGACCCGTCTGTCCTCCGGCCTGAAAATCAACAGCGCCAAAGACGACGCCGCCGGCCTGCAGATCGCAACCCGCATGACTTCGCAGATTCGTGGTCAGACCATGGCGATCAAAAACGCCAACGACGGTATCTCCATCGCCCAGACTGCTGAAGGTGCGATGCAAGAGCAGACCAACATGCTGCAGCGTATGCGTGAACTGGCACTGCAAGCACGAAACGACAACAACAGCTTCAAGGACCGTGACGCGCTGAACGGCGAGTTCCAGTCGATGCTGAAGGAAATCAACCGTGTTGCTGACAGCACCGAGCTGAACGGTAAAAAGCTGCTGAGCGGCGCTGCCGGGACCATGACCTTCCAGGTGGGTTCCAACGGCGGTAGCGGTAACCAGATCTCGATTACCCTGAGCGCAGCTGTTGACAGCACCTCTAGCGGTGTTCTGTCTGCTCTGGGTACCAACTCGAGCATTGCCATGACTGGCACTGGCATGGCTGCTTCTGACTACGACGCACTGTTCCAAAAAGTGATCACCGGTATTGATGACGCGCTGCAGAACATCAACAGCACTCGTGCTGATCTGGGTGCTGCCCAGAACCGTCTGACCAGCACCATCAACAACCTGCAAAACATCAACGAAAACGCCGAAGCGGCCCGTGGCCGCGTACAGGACACCGACTTCGCTGCTGAAACTGCCCAGCTGACCAAGCAGCAGACTCTGCAGCAAGCGTCGACCTCGGTTCTGGCCCAGGCCAACCAGCTGCCATCGGCAGTTCTGAAGCTGCTGGGCTAATCTGCCTGACAGTCATTAGCGGGGGAGTGCCCATGTGGCACTTCCCCGCTTTTTCATTGCGAGGTGGCAGAGATGGACATGAACCTCAAGTTGAACCTGTCTTATCAGTCAGCGCGAACGGCGGAGCAGCTTGCCGACAAGCCGATTGCCAAGTCGATAGGGGTTTCTGCTGATAGCAAGAAAGACGACCCGGTGAAGGTTCAAGGCGTTGACGATGTTAAAAGCGCCGTTGCCGAGATCGAAAAGTTTTTGAGCGAAACTCGACGAAATCTGCAGTTCTCCACCGACGAGGAGTCCGGCAAGATTGTAGTCAAGGTCATCGCCAGTGACAGTGGAGAGCTGATTCGCCAGATACCCTCCGAAGAGGCCCTGCGGATCGCCCACAGCCTGAGCGATGTCAACAGTATTCTGTTCGACGCCAAGGCTTGATCGGCGGCGAACACCAAGGATGTAATCACGTCAGCACTTGCAGGTAGTGGGGCTGACGCTGTAACGAGAGGAAAACTTCATGGCAAGCCCGATTCTTCCCTCTACTGGCCTGGGTTCTGGTCTTAAAATTACTGAAATCGTCACGGCGTTGGTCCAGTCCGACACCGCTGCGAAGCAGGCGCAGATCACCCGGCAGACCAGCAATAACAGTGCGATGATTTCGGGTGTCGGTGCGCTGCGCAGTGCGCTTACGGCGTTCCAGAATGCCATGAAGAAGCTCAATGATACGAGTGCGCCTGCATTCAATGCGTATGCGGCCACTTCATCCAATGACAAGGCAGTGAAGGTGACCTCCGGTAATACTGCAGTGGCCGGTAGTTATGACATTCAGGTGACCAAGCTGGCCGCGGGTTCAAAGGTGGCCAGTCAGCAATTTGTCGGGGGTGCCAGCACAGCGATTAGCAAGGGTGTGCTGACTATTGGGCAGGGCGACCCCGCGAAGGGTGGTAAAGCCTATACGCTCGATATCGGTCCGGATTCCACGTTGCAAAGCGTTCGCGACCAGATCAACAAGGAAATGGGGGCTAATGGTATTAGCGCCAACATCGTCAATGGCGAGGGCGGTGCACGCCTGGTGTTGTCGTCCACTGTCACGGGGAAGGGGTCGGACCTGAGTTTGTCAGGGATTCCTGAGTTGATCATTGATGGCACCCAGTCTATGGCGGAAAGCGATAACGGTGCTGGCCATATTGCGGGTGTGGCCCATGATGCGGAGCTGACCATCGACGGCCTGAAGGTCACCAGCGCTACCAATAAGCTCACGGACGCGGTCAGTGGCTTGAGTCTGGAATTGTTGAGCGAGACGGTAACGGCTGCCAAGGTCACTGTAGCGCCCAACAATGACGGCCTGAAAACCTCGGTGCAGTCTTTTGTCGACGCTTATAACACTTTGCAAAAGGCAATTACGTCCCTCACGGCGACCGAACGTGATAAAGATGACAACCTAGTGTTGGGCTCCTTGACCAATGACCCGACCACTCGTTCGTTGCTCGGTGATATTCGCAAGGTGCTTGCCGAGGTTGGTTCCGGGAATCAATTGACAACCTTGGGGCAGCTCGGGATCAATACCCAGAAAGACGGTACCCTGGAGTTCAATAGCACCAAGTTCACGGCGGCGCTGGACGACAAGAAGCTGGGGGCCGAGGTGCAAGAGCTGTTCACGGGCACCAATGGTGTCTTCGAGCGTATGAACAAGGCCATTGATCCTTACAATGGGACGGATGGTAGCTTGGCCAATCGGAAGGCCAGCCTGGATAAGGCGGCCAAGAACCTTACGGACCAGCAGGCCGCGCTTGATCGCCGTACCAGCTCCTTGACCGAGTCGTTGACCCGAAAATACGTAGCCCTGGATACCGCGCTGGGCAAGATGAAGGCGCAGTCGGACCAGATTACCTCGATCTTCGAAGCGATCAACGCTCAAGCCAAGAAGTCCTGATTGGCACATGCCAGTCGAAAAGCCCGGCCACGCCCTAGGTGTGCCGGGCTTTTTGCTGGGGGTTGCCGCTAAAGTTTTTTGACGGGCCACCGATAAACCGGGTATACGCAACCTTTACCGCAGCAACGAGGTAGACCATGAATCCGATGTTGGCCCTTCGTCAGTACCAGAAAGTAAACAGCGTGGCGCAGACTTCCGAGGCCAGCCCGCACCGCCTGGTACAGATGCTCATGCAAGGCGGCCTGGATCGTCTGGCGCAGGCCAAGGGTGCTATCGCCCGCAAGGATGTGGCGCAGAGGGGCATTCTGATCGGTAAGGCCATCGATATCATCGGCGGGCTGCGTGAAGGGTTGGACCTGGAGAATCATGCCGACACCCTGAGCGACCTCGACAGCCTCTATACCTATATGAGCCGTCGCCTGATCGAGGCAAATGCCAAGGGCGACCCGGCAATTATTGATGAAGTGGCGCGTTTGCTGATCACTGTCAAGGAAGGTTGGGATGCGATTGCCGATCAGCAACCCGAAGCAGTCTAGGAGAGCGGTATGAGCGAGGTGATCGAGCGTATCGAGCAGACCCGTGAGGCGCTGGTGTCTGCACTGGCCTCGCGCGACTGGAATGCAGTCGGCGAGCTCGACCTCGAATGCCGCTTGTGTGTCGATGATGTACTGGCCGAAGCCCGTGAAAATGAGGCCGAGGTGCGTGGCAGCCTGGAGCAGTTGCTGGGCGTTTATCGGCAATTAATTGAGGTCGCAAGTGACGAGCGTCAATCAATGGTCGATGAAATGACGAAAATCCGTCAGGCGAAAAACGCCGCAAAGGTATACCATCTGTTCTCGTGACCACAGATCTTGCAAAAAACCATGCGTCATTAATTTGACTGGATGGTGTTTTTTGACTTTACTAGTGGCTGTTTTCGAATTTCGTACGTCCGAACGCTGACCGTTCAGTCGGAATGATGTCGAGCACGCCCCAAAGGGCGCCGATATGACTAGGGAAGTTGCTATTGCATGTGGCGTGAAACCAAGATTCTTCTGATCGATGACGACAGCGCTCGCCGCCGCGATCTGGCGGTGGTCCTGAATTTTCTAGGCGAAGAAAACCTCGCGTGCTCGAGCCAAGACTGGCGGCAGGCGGTGGAATCGTTGTCTTCGAGCCGGGAAGTGCTGTGCGTGCTTGTCGGTGCTGTGGATGCTCCGGGTAATCTCCTTGGGCTCGTTAAGACAGTGGCTGGGTGGGATGAGTTCCTTCCAGTGCTGCTTTTGGGTGAAAATTCTTCTGCGGAGTTCCCGGAAGAGCTTCGCCGTCGGGTCCTTTCCAACCTCGAAATGCCGCCGAGCTACAGCCAGTTGCTCGATTCGCTGCACCGTGCCCAGGTCTATCGCGAGATGTACGACCAGGCACGCGAGCGCGGGCGCCAGCGCGAGCCAAACCTGTTCCGCAGCCTGGTCGGCACCAGCCGCGCCATTCAGCATGTGCGGCAGATGATGCAGCAGGTGGCGGACACCGATGCCAGCGTGTTGATCCTCGGCGAGTCGGGCACCGGCAAAGAGGTGGTGGCGCGCAACCTGCACTACCACTCCAAGCGCCGTGATGCGCCCTTCGTGCCGGTCAACTGCGGCGCGATTCCGGCTGAGCTGCTGGAAAGCGAACTGTTCGGTCATGAGAAGGGGGCCTTTACCGGTGCCATCACCAGCCGTGCCGGGCGTTTCGAGTTGGCCAACGGCGGCACTCTGTTCCTCGACGAGATCGGCGACATGCCGCTGCCGATGCAGGTCAAGCTGTTGCGCGTGTTGCAGGAGCGCACTTTCGAGCGGGTTGGTAGCAACAAGACTCAGAGTATCGATGTGCGCATCATCGCCGCGACCCACAAAAACCTCGAAAGCATGATCGAGGATGGGAGCTTCCGCGAAGACCTGTACTATCGCCTGAACGTCTTCCCCATTGAAATGGCGCCCCTGCGTGAGCGGGTGGAAGACATCCCGTTGCTGATGAACGAGCTGATCTCGCGCATGGAGCACGAGAAGCGTGGTTCCATCCGTTTCAACTCTGCCTCGATCATGTCGCTGTGTCGGCATGGCTGGCCGGGCAACGTGCGCGAGCTGGCCAACCTGGTCGAGCGTATGGCGATCATGCACCCGTACGGGGTGATCGGTGTGTCCGAACTGCCGAAGAAATTCCGCTACGTCGATGATGAAGACGAGCAGATGGTCGACCACCTGCGCAGTGATCTCGAAGAGCGCGTCGCCATCAACGGCCATGCGCCGAACTTCGCCAGCCCGGCTATGCTGCCGCCTGAAGGCCTTGATCTCAAGGACTACCTGGGCAGCCTGGAGCAGGGCCTGATCCAGCAGGCGCTGGACGATGCCAACGGTATCGTTGCGCGCGCGGCTGAACGTTTGCGTATCCGTCGCACCACCCTGGTCGAGAAGATGCGCAAGTACGGCATGAGCCGTCAGGGTGGCGAGGAGCAGGCGGAGGATTGAGGTGTTGCCTGCGGGGTGTAGGGCTTTAGTTTTGTGTCGCGCTCGATCTCCCAGGCACCCAATACCTCAAGGCCAGCAATAAAACCCCATCTCCGGCACGGCTATTGCTACATCGCTGGCACCACACCGTTTTTATGACGGTCAGCCACGCGAGAGAGCACGATGCCCCAGGCCGCCCACGTTTCCCGAGCCCCCGATCTGCAGGGGCATACCCAGGTCGAGCAGGAAAGCCGACAGGGTGTCGAGCAGGCTTTCGCCTTGTTCAATCAGGTCTCCAGCCAGCTAAGCCAGTCGTACAGCCTGCTCGAGGCCCGCGTCAGCGAGCTCAAGGGCGAGCTGGCTGTGGTCAGCGCCCAGCGCATGGATGAACTGAACGAAAAGGAACGCCTGGCCAACCGCCTGCAGAACCTGCTGGACCTGTTGCCCGGCGGGGTGATCGTGATTGATGGCCAGGGCAGGGTGCGTGAAGCCAACCCGGCCGCCTGCGAGCTGCTCGGCGAGCCGCTGATCGGTGAGCTGTGGCGCCAGGTAATTGCCCGCAGCTTCGCCCCGCGCAAGGATGACGGTCACGAGGTGTCGCTGCGTGACGGTCGCCGCCTGTCTATCGCTACCCGTTCGCTGGATGCCGAGCCCGGCCAGTTGGTGCTGCTCAACGACCTGACCGAAACCCGTCGCCTGCAAGACCAGCTGGCGCGTCACGAGCGCTTGTCGTCCTTGGGGCGCATGGTCGCCTCGCTGGCCCATCAGATCCGCACGCCACTGTCGGCAGCCATGCTCTACGCCAGCCACCTGGCCGATAGCGAGCAAGACTTGAGCGCTGAAACCCGGCAGCGCTTCGCCGGCACCTTGAAAGAGCGCCTGCACGAGCTGGAGCACCAGGTGCGCGACATGTTGGTGTTCGCCCGCGGCGAGCTGCCGCTGGGCGATCGTGTGACCCCAAAAGCATTGTTCCAGGCCCTGCAGCAGGCGGCACAGTCGCACGTGCAAGGGCATGCCGTGCGTTGGCAGTGCGACAGCCACCTGGGCGAGCTGCTGTGCAACCGCGACACCCTGGTCGGCGCCTTGCTCAACCTGATCGAGAATGCCCTGCAAGCCTGCGAAGAACCGGCCCGGCTCAAGGTGCACGTGTTCCGTCGCGAGCAGGTGTTGCACCTGTGCGTGAGTGATGCCGGCAGCGGTATCGACGTCGATTTACTGAGTCGCCTGGGCGAGCCATTCTTGACCACCAAGGCCACTGGCACTGGGCTGGGCCTGGCCGTGGTCAAGGCCGTGGTGCGCGCGCACCAGGGCACCCTCAGTGTGCGCTCGAAGGTTGGGCGCGGGACCTGCGTGCGGGTGGAGCTGCCGCTGATCGATGGGCAACTGGCGGAGGCGGGCTGATGGCGATCAAGGTGCTGCTGGTCGAAGATGACCGCGTATTGCGCCAGGCGCTTGGCGACACTCTGGAAATCGGCGGTTTTGCCTACCGCGCCGTGGGCAGTGCCGAAGAGGCGCTGGAGGCGGTGCTGGCCGAGGCGTTCAGCCTGGTGGTCAGTGACGTGAACATGCCCGGCATGGATGGGCATCAGCTGCTGGCGCAATTGCGCCGCCAGCAGCCGCAACTGCCGGTGCTGCTGATGACGGCGCATGCCGCAGTCGAGCGTGCCGTGGAGGCGATGCGACAGGGCGCTGCCGATTACCTGGTCAAGCCCTTCGAGCCCAAGGCATTGCTGAGCCTGGTGGAGCGCCACGCCGCCGGGCGTGTGAGCGCGGCGGACGAGGAGGGGCCGGTGGCCTGCGAGCCAGCCAGCCGACAGTTGCTGGAGCTGGCGGCGCGGGTGGCGCGCAGCGACTCGACCGTGTTGATCTCTGGCGAGTCGGGCACCGGCAAGGAAGTGCTGGCACGCTACATTCATCAGCAATCGCTGCGGGCAGCCCAGCCCTTTGTGGCGATCAACTGCGCCGCCATCCCCGACAACATGCTCGAAGCCACCCTGTTCGGTCACGAGAAAGGCGCCTTCACCGGCGCTATCGCGGCCCAGGTCGGCAAGTTCGAGCAGGCCGAGGGTGGCACCTTGTTGCTCGACGAGATTTCCGAGATGCCTCTGGGTCTGCAGGCCAAGCTGTTGCGGGTGCTGCAGGAACGTGAGGTGGAGCGGGTGGGTGGGCGTAAGCCGATCAGCTTGGACATTCGTGTGTTGGCCACCACCAACCGCGATCTGGCTGGCGAAGTAGCGGCTGGGCGCTTTCGTGAAGACCTGTATTACCGACTGTCGGTGTTCCCCCTGGCCTGGCGCCCGCTGCGCGAGCGGACCGGCGACATCCTGCAGTTGGCCGAACGCTTGCTGGCCCGTCACGTTGCCAAGATGAAACACGCGCCGGTGCGTTTGTCTGCCCAGGCGCAGGCCTGCCTGCAGTCGCATGCCTGGCCGGGTAACGTGCGCGAACTGGACAGCGCCTTGCAGCGGGCGCTGATCCTGCAGCAGGGCGGGGTGATCGAGGCGGCAGATTTCTGTCTGGCAGGCGCCATTCCATTGTCAGCTGGTGCGGCGCCTTCTACGGCCGAGGTGGCCGCTGAGGCCAGTGCCCTGGGTGATGACATGCGCCGCCATGAGTACCAGATGATCATCGACACCTTGCGCGCCGAGCGCGGCCGCCGCAAGGAAGCTGCCGAGCGCCTGGGCATCAGCCCGCGCACCCTGCGTTACAAGCTGGCGCAGATGCGCGACGCCGGGTTCGATGTCGAGGCCAGCCTCTTCGGCTGATAAGCCGCAGGTGCGTGTTATGTCGGTGCGGCCCATTCGCGCCACGAGGCCGCTCCCACAAAGGCGCGTCAAATCAGAAGGGGTGGCAAGGCTGGCACCTTTGTTGCTTTACACGAGCTATCCGCCGCATGAGTGTCAAAAAAATGCGGCCGCCGGAGAGAGAAGGTCATGAGCCAAGGTGTTGAATTCAATCGTCTGATGCTGGACATGCGGGCCATGCAGGCCGATGCCATGTCGCTGCCCAAAGTGTCCGCCGCCCCTGAGCTGGCGCCGGGCCAGAGCAGCTTTGCCGACATGCTCGGCCAGGCCATCGGTAAAGTGAGTGATACGCAACAAGCCTCGACTCAGTTGGCCAATGCCTTCGAGATCGGCAAGAGTGGCGTCGATCTGACCGACGTGATGATCGCTTCGCAAAAGGCCAGCGTCTCCATGCAGGCACTCACCCAGGTACGCAACAAGCTGGTCCAGGCGTACCAAGACATCATGCAGATGCCGGTTTGAGGACGGACGTAACCCATGGCTGAAGCAGTCGTCGATAACGCCCCCGCCAAGAGCGGCCAGCCAGCGGCCAAGCCGCCGCTGTTCGGCATGGCGTTTCTGGAAAACATCTCGCAGATGCCCATGCTGCGTCAGGTCGGCCTCATGGTCGGGTTGGCGGCAAGCGTGGCGATCGGCTTCGCCGTGGTGCTGTGGTCGCAGCAGCCGGACTACCGGCCGCTGTACGGCAGCCTGTCGGGCATGGACACCAAGCAGGTCATGGAAACCCTGGCCGCCGCAGACATCCCCTACAACGTCGAGCCCAATTCCGGCGCTCTGCTGGTCAAGGCCGACGACCTCTCCCGTGCGCGCCTGAAGCTTGCGGCCGCAGGCGTGGCACCGAGCGATGGCAACGTCGGTTTCGAGTTGCTCGACAAGGAGCAGGGCCTGGGCACCAGCCAGTTCATGGAGGCGACCCGTTACCGCCGCAGCCTGGAGGGCGAACTGGCGCGTACGGTGTCCAGCGTAAACAACGTCAAGGGTGCACGGGTGCACCTGGCGATCCCGAAAAGTTCGGTGTTCGTGCGTGACGAACGCAAGCCCAGTGCCTCGGTACTGGTCGAGTTGTACCCTGGCCGCGCATTGGAAGCCGGGCAGGTGATGGCGATCGTCAACCTGGTCGCCGCCAGCGTGCCGGAGTTGGACAAGTCGCAGGTTACCGTGGTCGACCAGAAGGGCAACCTGCTGTCCGAGCAGTTGCAGGACACTGCCCTGACCATGGCGGGCAAGCAGTTCGACTACAGCCGGCGCATGGAAAGCATGCTCACCCAGCGCGTGCATAACATCCTGCAACCGGTGTTGGGTAACGATCGCTACAAGGCTGAAGTGTCCGCCGACCTGGACTTCAGTGCGGTCGAATCGACCTCCGAGCAGTTCAACCCAGACCAGCCGGCGCTGCGCAGCGAGCAGTCGGTCGATGAGCAGCGCGCCAGCAGCCAGGGCCCGCAAGGCGTGCCGGGCGCGCTGAGCAACCAGCCACCCGGTGCTGCGTCCGCGCCGCAAACCACCGGCGCTGCCGCCACCCCGGCCGCCGCCATCCAGCCCGGCCAGCCCCTGGTGGATGCCAACGGCCAACAGATCATGGACCCGGCCAGCGGCCAGCCGATGCTCGCGCCGTACCCGTCAGACAAACGTCAGCAGAGCACCAAGAACTTCGAACTGGACCGCTCCATCAGCCACACCCGTCAGCAACAGGGCCGCATGACCCGCCTGTCGGTGGCGGTGGTGGTCGACGACCAGCTTAAGATCGACCCCACCAGCGGCGAGAGCACGCGGGCCCCATGGGCTGCCGAGGACCTGGCGCGCTTTACCCGCCTGGTGCAGGACGCGGTCGGCTTCGATGCCAGCCGTGGCGACAGCGTGACGGTGATCAACGTGCCGTTTGCCGCCGACCGTGGCGAAGAGATCGCCGACATCGCCTTCTATCAGCAGCCGTGGTTCTGGGACATCGTCAAGCAAGTGCTGGGCGTGGTGTTCATCCTGGTGCTGGTGTTCGGCGTGCTGCGCCCGGTGCTCAACAACATTACCGGGGGTGGCAAGCAGGCTGCCTCGGACAGCGACATGGAGCTGGGCGGCATGATCGGTCTGGATGGCGAACTGGCCAACGACCGCGTCAGTCTGGGTGGCCCGACAAGCATTCTGTTGCCAAGCCCGAGCGAGGGTTACGAGGCGCAGCTCAACGCAATCAAAGGCCTGGTGGCCGAAGACCCGGGCCGCGTGGCCCAGGTTGTGAAAGACTGGATCAACGCCGATGAGTGATAACCGAGCCGTTACCGCCAAGCTGAGCCGCGTCGACAAAGCGGCGATCCTGTTGCTCTCGCTGGGCGAGACCGATGCTGCCCAGGTACTGCGGCACATGGGGCCCAAGGAAGTGCAGCGGGTGGGCGTGGCCATGGCGCAGATGGGCAACGTGCACCGCGACCAGGTCGAGCAGGTGATGAGCGAGTTTGTCGACATCGTCGGCGATCAGACCAGTCTGGGTGTGGGGTCCGACGGTTATATCCGCAAGATGCTCAACCAGGCCCTGGGCGAGGACAAGGCCAACGGCCTGATCGACCGCATCCTGCTGGGCGGCAACACCAGCGGCCTGGACAGCCTCAAGTGGATGGAGCCGCGTGCCGTGGCCGATGTGATCCGCTACGAGCACCCGCAGATCCAGGCCATCGTGGTGGCCTACCTGGACCCTGACCAGGCCGGTGAAGTGCTGAGCAACTTCGACCACAAAGTGCGCCTGGACATCATCCTGCGCGTGTCGTCGCTCAACACCGTGCAGCCTGCGGCGCTCAAAGAGCTGAACCAGATTCTCGAGAAGCAGTTCTCGGGCAACTCCAATGCCGCGCGTACCACCTTGGGTGGCATCAAGCGTGCCGCCGACATCATGAACTTCCTCGATAGCTCCGTGGAAGGTGCGTTGATGGACTCGATCCGCGAAGTTGACAACGACCTGTCGGAGCAGATCGAAGACTTGATGTTCGTCTTCAACAACCTGGCCGATGTCGACGACCGCGGTATCCAGGCGCTGCTGCGCGAAGTGTCTTCGGACGTGCTGGTGGTGTCGCTCAAGGGCGCTGACGAGCGGGTCAAGGACAAGATCTTCAAGAACATGTCCAAGCGTGCCTCCGAGCTGCTGCGCGACGACTTGGAAGCCAAGGGGCCGGTGCGGGTCAGCGACGTGGAAACGGCGCAGAAAGAAATCCTCACCATCGCCCGACGCATGGCCGAGGCCGGCGAGATCGTGCTCGGTGGCAAGGGCGCCGAGGAAATGATTTAAGCCGCAGCTCTGCAGAGTGCTACTGGCCCGCTCCCACAGGGGCCAAGCCCGTCTACCTGTCGAACAGGGTTTTGAGTACCTGAGAACATGTCCAGCAAAGAGCATCACCCCAGCGACCTGATCCGCGCCCGCGACCTCGAGGGCGTCGATGTCTGGGCGTTGCCCAGCTTCGACCCGCAGCCCGAGCCTGAACCCGAGCCTGAGCCCGAAGTCATCGAAGAGGAAATCGAGGAAGTGCCGCTGGAAGAAGTCCAGCCGCTGACCCTCGAAGAGCTCGAAGCCATTCGCCAGGACGCCTACAACGAAGGTTTCGCCACCGGTGAGCGCGAGGGCTTTCACAGCACCCAGCTGAAGGTGCGCCAGGAAGCCGAGCAGGCCCTGGCAGCCAAGCTGGAAAGCCTCGAACGGCTGATGGTGAACCTGATGGAACCCATCGCCGAGCAGGACACGCAGATCGAAAAAACCGTGGTGCACCTGGTCGCGCACATGACCCGCCAGGTGATCGGCCGCGAGCTGCGCAGCGATTCCAGTCAGATCGCCCATGTACTGCGCGAAGCCCTGAAGTTGCTGCCGATGGGCGCGGACAACATCCGCATTCACCTCAATCCCCAGGACTTCGAGCTGGCCAAGGCCCTGCGCGAGCGTCACGAGGAAAACTGGCGGCTGCTCGAAGACGAAGCCCTGCTGCCAGGTGGCTGCCGCATCGAAACCGCCCATAGCCGTATCGACGCCAGCATGGAAACGCGTATCGAGAAGGCCGTGGCGCAGCTGTTCGATCAGCTTCACGACCATTCGCTGCACCCGGCACCGGCGGATGTTTCCATCGACCTGGATCACCCCGATGCGCCTTGATCGCACCAGTTTCGGCAAGCGCCTGGGCAGTTACGCCGAGACCATAGAGCTGCCGACCCAGCCGGTTGTCGAGGGTCGCCTGCTGCGCATGGTCGGCCTTACCCTGGAAGCCGAAGGCCTGCGCGCTGCGGTGGGCAGCCGCTGCCTGGTGATCAATGATGACAGCTACCACCCGGTGCAGGTCGAAGCTGAGGTCATGGGCTTTGCTGGCTCCAAGGTGTTCCTCATGCCTGTCGGCAGCATCGTCGGCATTGCCCCTGGGGCGCGGGTGGTACCGCTGGATGACGGTGGCCGCTTGCCCATGGGCATGAGCATGCTCGGGCGGGTGCTCGATGGTGCCGGGCGCGCCCTCGATGGCAAAGGTGGCATGAAGGCCGAAGACTGGGTGCCGATGGACGGCCCGGTCATCAACCCGCTCAACCGCGACCCCATCAGCGTGCCGCTGGATGTGGGCATTCGCAGCATCAATGGCCTGCTGACCGTAGGTCGCGGCCAGCGCCTGGGCCTGTTTGCCGGTACCGGCGTGGGTAAATCGGTGTTGCTGGGCATGATGACGCGTTTTACCGAAGCCGAGATCATCGTCGTCGGGCTGATCGGTGAACGGGGCCGTGAGGTGAAAGAATTCATCGAGCATATCCTCGGTGAGGAAGGCTTAAAGCGCTCGGTGGTGGTCGCATCGCCTGCCGATGATGCACCGCTGATGCGGTTGCGCGCTGCCATGTATTGCACGCGCATTGCCGAGTACTTCCGGGACAAGGGCAAGAATGTCCTGTTGTTGATGGACTCGCTGACCCGTTTTGCCCAGGCCCAGCGCGAGATCGCCCTGGCCATCGGCGAGCCGCCCGCGACACGCGGTTACCCACCGTCGGTGTTCGCCAAACTGCCCAAGCTTGTGGAGCGGGCGGGTAATGGCGAGCCCGGCGGCGGTTCGATCACCGCCTTCTACACAGTATTGTCGGAAGGCGATGACCAGCAGGACCCGATCGCTGACTCGGCGCGGGGTGTGCTCGACGGGCATTTCGTGCTGTCGCGCCGCTTGGCCGAAGAAGGCCACTACCCGGCAATCGACATCGAAGCCTCGATCAGCCGGGTCATGCCCCAGGTGGTCGATGCCGATCATCTGCGTCAGGCGCAAAAGTTCAAGCAGCTGTGGTCGCGCCTGTCGCAGAGCCGTGACCTGATCAGCGTGGGTGCCTATGTGCCCGGGGGCGACCCGGAGACCGACCTGGCCATCGCCCTGCAATCACGGCTGGTGGACTTTCTGCGCCAAGGCCTGGACGAGAACGTCGGCATGGCGCAGAGCCGCGAGCAGCTGGGGGCGATTTTCACGCCTCCGGCGGGCGGTTAACAGGCCATGGCGCTGCCCGGACGTGCTGCGCGCCTGGCGCCGGTGGTGGCTATGGCCGAAGAAGCCGAGCGCAAGGCCGCCCAGCGTCTGGGGCATTTCCAGCAGCAGGTGGCCCAGTCCCAAGTCAAGTTGGCCGAGCTGGAGCGGTTTCGCGAAGACTACCAGCTGCAGTGGATCAACCGCGGCGGGCAGGGCGTCAATGGCAACTGGCTGGTCAACTACCAGCGTTTTCTCGGGCAACTGGAAACAGCCATGACCCAGCAGCGCCAGAGCCTGAGCTGGCACCAGAACAACCTGAACAACGCCCGCGGCACCTGGCAGCAGGCCTATGCCCGGGTGGAGGGGTTGCGCAAGCTGGTACAGCGTTACCTGGAGGAAGCGCGGCGGGCCGAAGACAAGCGCGAGCAGCGTTTGCTGGACGAGTTGTCGCAACGCTTGCCCCGGCAAAATCATCTGTAGCCGGTGCTAGCTTGCCACGCCCACTTCAGGCTGCTAAACCTTAAAGTTGCATCCGCCATCATCGAAGGAATCGCTAGCATGGCAGTCGAGACTGTTTTTTCGCAGGACGGGAAAAAGCTCACGATCAAGATCAAGGGGCGCTTCGATTTCGGCAAGCATCAGGAGTTTCGCGACGCCTACGAGCGCCAGCCTGATCGGCCGGACTCGGTGGTGGTCGATCTGAAAGACACCACCTACCTCGATAGCTCCGCGCTCGGCATGCTGCTGTTGCTGCGCGATCACGCGGGCGGCGACGACTCGGATGTGCGCGTGGTGCATGCCAGCTCCGATGTGCGCAAGATCCTCGCCATCTCCAATTTCGAAAAACTGTTCGATATCAGTTGAGCCTGGTGATGGCTGCCGAACAGGCGTTGACCGTGCTGGTCGCTGAAGACGGGGCGGCAGACCGCTTGCTGCTGGCGCAGATCGTCCGGCGCCAGGGCCATCAGGTGTTCACGGCGGAAAATGGCGAGCAAGCGGTGGCGCTGTTTGTCGAGCGCCGCCCGCAACTGGTGCTGCTCGATGCGTTGATGCCGGTCATGGACGGTTTCGAAGCGGCCCGGCAGATCAAGGCCCTGGCCGGCGAGGCGCTGGTGCCAATCATTTTCCTGACCTCGCTGAACGAAGAAGATGCGCTGGTGCGCTGCCTGGAAGCGGGCGGCGATGACTTCATGGCCAAGCCGTACAGTGCGGTGATCCTCGCGGCCAAGATACGCGCCATGGACCGCCTGCGCCGGCTGCAGGCCACCGTGCTCGCCCAGCGCGACGAGATCACCCGCCACCATCACCACCTGCTTAACGAGCAACGGGTGGCCAAGGCGGTATTCGACAAGGTGGCCCATGCCGGTTGCCTGGCCGCGCCCAATATCCGCTACCTGCAATCGCCCTACGCATTGTTCAACGGTGACCTGCTGCTGGCAGCGTTCACGCCCTCCGGGGACATGCAGGTGCTGCTGGGGGATTTCACCGGCCACGGCCTGCCTGCCGCCGTCGGCGCCATGCCCCTGGCCGAGGTGTTCTACGGCATGACGGCCAAAGGCTATGGCCTGGCGCAGACCCTGCGCGAGATGAACGCCAAGCTCAAGCGCATCCTCCCGGTGGATATGTTCTGTTGTGCCTTGATGCTCAACCTGAGCGTGCAGCGGGGTTCGGTGGAGGTATGGAACGGCGGCATGCCCGACGGCTATCGCTTGTCGGCGGGCGGCGTAGTGCTGTCGACGCTTGCCTCGCGCCATCTGCCGCTGGGCATTCTTGCCCCCGAGCGCTTCGATGACAGCACCGAAGTGCTGCCGCTGGCGGCGGGCGAGCGCTTGTTGCTGTTGTCGGACGGGGTGCTCGACACCGCCGATGATCAGGAGCGCTTGTTCGGAGTCGAGCGCCTGCATGAGGTGTTGGCCGACAACCGTGACCCGGCGTGCCTGTTCGACGAGGTGATGCTGGCCTTGGAGCGTTTCGGCGGGCGCCCTCGGGATGACATCAGCCTGTGTGACATCCGCATGTTCACGGCTGATGAGCGGGTGCCGGCGCCAATGATCTACGCTGAAAGCGGCCGCCCCAGCCCGCTGGATTGGTCGCTCGGTTTCGAGCTGCGCAGCGAAAGCCTGAAGCGGTTCAATCCGGTGCCGTACCTGGTGCAGTTGTTGCAGGAGATTCACCCACTGCAGTCGCGTACCGGCAATCTGCACAGCGTGCTCAGCGAGCTGTATTCCAATGCCCTGGAGCATGGCGTGCTGGGCCTGAATTCGCGGCTCAAGCGTGATGTCCAGGGCTTTGCCGACTACTACCGGGAGCGTGCCCGGCGCTTGGGCGAATTGGCCGACGGCTTCGTGCGTATCGACCTCAAGGTGGAACCCCTTGCCGAAGGCGGGCGTCTGATGATCGAGGTGCGGGACAGCGGTGCAGGGTTCGATGTACAGCGCGTACTGTCGCGGCCATCCCGGGAGCACGGCTTGAGTGGCCGTGGTTTGAACCTGGTACAGCGGCTCTGCAGCGACGCCCAGTGGTGCGAGGGTGGTCGCTGTGCGCGGGTCGAGTTCGTGTGGTGAGCGCTTATGGTGAGCGCTTTAATAAAGAGCCACGCCCTGGCTTGATCAAGGAGTGAACAAGTGACAGAGATTCATATCGACCACAAGGTGCTCAGTGATCTGCGTGAGGTCATGGAGGATGGCTACCTGCACCTGGTGCAGACGTTCCTGGACGACTCCGAGCGGCGCCTGAGCGAGTTGCACGCCGCCAAGAGTGCTGAAGAACTGGGCTCGGCGGCCCACAGTTTCAAGGGCAGTAGCAGCAACATGGGGGCTGTCGCCCTGGCCGCCCTGTGCCAGCAACTCGAAGACCGCGTACGGCAGCCACCCTTGTATGGCATCGAGGACCTGATCAACCGCATCGACAAGGAGTATGTGGAGGTTCGGCGCTTCTACCGCGGCGAGGGGCAAGGTATCTCGGCTGGCTGATGCGCGAGTTGGCGCGAGTTTTGCCTGTCTTTGCCCGGATGACTTTTCAGTTTCTGGCGCGGAGACCGCTCAATGCCTGTCGCACCCAATCCTTTGTTGCAACCAAGCGCCGTAGGCAAATCGTCGCGAGCAACCGGCTCGATTGCCGACAAGCCGTTGCAGGCGCAGGGCGACGCGGGCGGCGGCTTCGGCCAGGTCATGGCCAAGCAGCAAGCGTTCGGGCACGACGACAAGGTCGCCCAGGCCAAGCCCAAGGATAAACCTGAGGTGGCACACGGCGGCAAGAAACACGCTGCCGACAAGCCGTCGGTTGCCGATGACGGCAACAAATTGCCAGCCGAAGATCAGGCGCCAGCCGCAAACGACACGGGGTTGCGTGATGCCAGCCTGGTGGCCGGCCAGGTCACTGATGCGCAACCTGGGGCGCAATTGATTCAAGCCCAGGCCGAGGCGGTGGCGCCGGTGCTGCAGGCTGCCACGGCACAATCGCAGGCGCTTGCCGAGCTGCCTGAGGAGCCACTCGCTGCAGAGGCCTTCGACGCCGACGCCGACCCCTTGGCTAACCTGCCGACCTTGCGCCTGGCCCTGGAGCAGAGCGCTCAGGCCAAGGGCACCACCTCGGCACACGCCGTGGACCCTTCGCAGGTCCAGGGCGACGAGGGGCGGGCAGCCGTCAATACCTTGGCGAATCTGATCGACAATGCCGAGGGTGACGCGGGTGAGCCCGGCGACAAGGCGTTCGGCGCGCTGTTCGAAGATGGCTTGAAAGACACCAAGAGCGCCAGCAGCGACACGCGCATCGACGATTTCGCCGATCGACTGGCCAGCCTGACCCAGGCCGCCACGGCCAAGACCGCCAATGCCGTGCCAGCGAGTACCAGCCCCTTGCACCAGCCATTGCCGATGAACCAGAGCGCCTGGACCGAGGGCTTGGTCAATCGGGTCATGTACCTGTCCAGCCAGAACCTCAAGTCGGCGGATATCCAGCTGGAGCCGGCAGAGCTGGGGCGGTTGGACATCCGCGTCAATGTTGCGACGGACCAGTCGACCCAAGTGACGTTCATCAGCGGCCACGCCGGTGTGCGTGACGCCCTCGACAGCCAGGTGCACCGCCTGCGCGAGTTGTTTGCCCAGCAGGGGCTGGCGCAGCCGGACGTCAACGTTGCTGACCAGTCGCGTGGGCAGCAGCACCAGCACGCGCAGGAGCAGGGCAGCAATCTCTCGGGCGTTGCAGCGCGGCAGCAGGCCGGGCAGGGCGGCGCCGAGCAGGTCGACAGTGCAAGACCGGTTGAGCAGCAGGTGGTGATTGGCGACAGTGTGGTCGATTACTACGCGTGATGTTCTGTTGTCTGTGCTGGCCTCTTCGCGGGCAAGCCCGCTCCCACAGGTGTTGTACTGGCTTCTAGGGCAGTGAGGTACCTGCGGGAACGGGCTTGCCCGCGAAGAGGCCAGCACCGGTAAACCTGGATAAACCCTGGGGTCGCCAAATCTGGCATAACACTTGCTCAAGCCACGTCATCCTCCTTTGAACCCCCGATGGACGACGGATTATTGGCATGGCGAATACCGAAGCAGTAAAAGACCCCGCCACAAATGGCAAACTCAAGCTGATCCTGCTGTTGGTGCTGGGCCTGGTGCTGGCAATCGGCCTGTCGGTGGGCGCTACCTGGTTCATCATGCACAAGAGCGAGCCTGCGCCGGCCACCGACCCGGCAGCTGCCAACGTCAAGCCTGCAGCCATCTACGAGGTGCTCACCCCGGCCTTCGTGGTCAACTTCAACCAGAACGGCCGCCAGCGCTACATGCAGTTGAGCGTCACCCTGCAAGGTCGCAGCCAGGCTGATCTGGATGCCCTCAAGGTGCACATGCCGGTGATTCGCAACAACCTGGTGATGATGTTCTCTGGGCAAGGCTTCGACACCCTGGCCGCCAGCCCGGTCGGGCAGGAGATGCTGCGTCAGAAAGCCACCGCCGTGGTCCAGGAAGTCGCCCAGAAGGAAGTCGGCAAGCCGGTCATCGACCAGTTGCTGTTCACCAATTTCGTATTGCAGTAGGAGTCCGCAATGGCCGTACAGGACCTGCTGTCCCAGGATGAAATCGATGCGCTGTTGCACGGTGTCGACGATGGTCTGGTGCAGACCGAAAGCGCTTCCGAGCCAGGCAGTATCAAAAGCTACGACCTGACCAGCCAGGATCGAATCGTCCGCGGTCGCATGCCGACCCTGGAAATGATCAACGAACGCTTTGCCCGCTATACCCGCATCAGCATGTTCAACCTGTTGCGCCGCTCCGCCGACGTGGCGGTGGGCGGCGTGCAGGTGATGAAGTTTGGCGAATACGTGCATTCGCTGTATGTGCCGACCAGCCTCAACCTGGTCAAGATCAAGCCGCTGCGCGGCACGTCGCTGTTCATCCTCGACGCCAAGCTGGTGTTCAAGCTGGTGGACAACTTCTTCGGCGGTGACGGCCGTCACGCCAAGATCGAGGGCCGCGAGTTCACCCCGACCGAGTTGCGCGTGGTGCGCATGGTCCTCGACCAGTGCTTCGTCGACCTCAAGGAGGCCTGGCAGGCCATCATGCCGGTCAACTTCGAGTACATGAACTCTGAGGTCAACCCGGCCATGGCCAACATCGTCGGCCCCAGCGAGGCGGTGGTGGTGTCGACCTTCCACATCGAGCTGGACGGCGGTGGCGGCGACCTGCACGTGACCATGCCGTACTCGATGATCGAGCCAGTGCGCGAAATGCTCGACGCGGGCTTCCAGTCCGACCTGGACGACCAGGACGAGCGCTGGGTCAAGGCCCTGCGCGAGGACGTGCTGGACGTCGCCGTGCCACTGACCGCCACCGTTGCCCGCCGCCAGCTGAAGCTGCGCGACATCCTGCACATGCAGCCTGGCGATGTGATCCCGGTGGAGCTGCCCGAGCACCTGGTGCTGCGCGCTAACGGCGTGCCGTCGTTCAAGGCGCGCCTGGGTTCGCACAAGGGCAACCTGGCGCTGCAGATCATCGACCCGATCGAACGCCGCTGACGGCGTGCCGGTCGCTCACTACGAATTGAATGCCTGTCGAGGAAATCATGGCTAACGAAAACGAGATCACCTCCCCAGAGGACCAGGCCCTGGCCGACGAATGGGCCGCGGCGCTGGAGGAAACCGGTGATGCCGGCCAGGCCGATATCGATGCGCTGCTGGGTGGCGACACCGGCAACAGCGGTGCGGGCCGCCTGCCAATGGAAGAGTTCGCCAGCTCGCCGCGGCCGAACGAGAACGTCAGCCTCGAAGGCCCAAACCTGGACGTGATCCTGGATATTCCGGTGAACATTTCCATGGAAGTGGGCAGCACCGAGATCAATATCCGCAACTTGCTGCAGCTGAACCAGGGTTCGGTGATCGAGCTTGATCGCCTGGCTGGCGAGCCGCTCGACGTGCTGGTCAACGGCACGCTGATCGCCCATGGCGAAGTGGTGGTGGTCAACGAGAAGTTCGGCATCCGCCTAACCGACGTGATCAGCCCCAGCGAACGTATCAAGAAGCTGCGCTGAGTGAAGGGCTCGATGCGCGCCGGCGCCGCCGTTGCCGGGCTGTTCGCCAGCCAGTTGGCTTGCGCGGCGGCAAGCCCCACGGCGAGCACTGCCGCCGCACCCGGCAGCCTGGGTGGGCAGCTGGCGCAGATGGTCTTTGGCCTGCTGTTGGTGGTTGGCCTGATCTTCTTCCTGGCCTGGTTGTTGCGCCGTATGCAGGGCGCGGCGGTCAAGGGCGGGCAGGTGATCGAGATCGTCGGCAGCCGGGCCATCGGCCCGCGTGACCGGCTGTTGCTGGTGCAGGTCGGCAAGGAGCAGATCCTGATCGGCCACACCCCAGGCAGCATCGAGGCCCTGCATGTGCTGGCCGAACCCGTCGAAGTGCCCGCTGCTGCCCGTCAGGCGGCGCCGGAGTTTGCCCAGCGGCTGATGGAGCTGATGGGCAAGGATCAGAAGGACAAGAAGTGATGACCGGCGTGCTGCGCATGATGTTGACCTTGGCGCTGCTGCTGGCCGCGCCGTTGGCCCTGGCCGCCGACCCGCTGTCGATCCCGGCCATTACCCTGTCCAATGGGGCGGACGGGCAACAGGAGTATTCGGTCAGCCTGCAGATCCTGCTGATCATGACGGCGCTGAGCTTCATCCCGGCGTTCGTGGTCCTGATGACCAGCTTCACCCGCATCATCATCGTGTTCTCGATTTTGCGTCAGGCCCTGGGCCTGCAGCAGACGCCTTCGAACCAGATTCTGACCGGCATGGCGCTGTTTTTGACGATGTTCATCATGGCCCCGGTGTTCGACCGGGTGAACCGGGATGCGCTGCAGCCGTACCTGAAGGAGCAGATGACCGCCCAGCAGGCCATCGACAAGGCCCAGGTGCCGCTCAAGGACTTCATGCTGGCGCAGACCCGGCAGAGCGACCTGGACCTGTTCATGCGTTTGTCCAAGCGCACCGACATCGCAGGCCCCGACCAGGTGCCGCTGACCATCCTGGTGCCGGCCTTTGTCACCTCCGAGCTCAAGACCGCGTTCCAGATTGGTTTCATGATCTTCATCCCCTTTCTGATCATCGACATGGTGGTCGCCAGCGTGCTGATGGCCATGGGTATGATGATGCTGTCACCGCTGATCATCTCGCTGCCGTTCAAGATCATGCTGTTCGTTCTGGTTGATGGCTGGGCGCTGATCATGGGCACACTGGCCAGTAGTTTCGGCGGCGTCTGACGCCGTCAAGGAGAGCCATGCATGACCCCTGAAGTTGCTGTCGACCTGTTCCGCGATGCCCTCTGGCTGACCACGCTGATGGTCGCCATCCTGGTGGTGCCGAGCCTGCTGGTGGGCTTGATGGTGGCGATGTTCCAGGCCGCCACGCAGATCAACGAACAGACCCTGAGCTTTCTGCCGCGTCTGTTGGTGATGCTGATCACGCTGATCGTCGCCGGGCCTTGGTTGGTGCAAAAGTTCATGGAGTACATCACCACCCTCTACACCAGCATCCCGCAGCTGATCGGTTGACACGGCCATGCTGGAGCTGACCAACGCACAGATTGGCACCTGGGTCGCCACCTTCATCCTGCCGTTGTTCCGGGTGACGGCGGTGCTGATGACCATGCCGATCTTCGGCACGCGCATGCTGCCGGCACGGGTGCGCCTGTACGTGGCGGTGGCCATCACCGTCGTGATCGTCCCGGCGCTGCCGCCCTTGCCCGAGTTCGAACCGTTGAGCCTGCAGGGCCTGTTGTTGTGTGGCGAGCAGGTCATCGTCGGCGCGTTGTTCGGTTTCTCGTTGCAGTTGCTGTTCCAGGCCTTCGTCATCGCCGGCCAGATTGTCGCGGTTCAGATGGGCATGGCCTTCGCTTCGATGGTCGACCCGGCCAACGGCGTCAACGTCGCGGTGGTCAGCCAGTTCATGACCATGTTGGTCAGTGTGCTGTTCTTGCTGATGAACGGGCATTTGGTGGTGTTCGAGGTGCTGACCGAGAGCTTCACCACCTTGCCGGTGGGCAATGCGCTGATGGTCAACCAGTTCTGGGAAATGGTCGGGCGCCTGAGTTGGGTGTTCGGTGCTGGGCTGTTGCTGGTCTTGCCAGCGATAGCGGCGTTGTTGGTGGTGAACATCGCCTTTGGCGTGATGACGCGCGCGGCGCCACAGTTGAACATCTTCTCCATTGGTTTCCCGCTGACCCTGGTCATGGGTATGGGGATTTTCTGGGTCGGCCTGGCCGATATTCTTTCCCATTACCAGGCATTGGCCAGCGACGCGCTGCAATGGTTGCGTGAACTGGCAAGGGCGCGCTGAGCATGGCTGAAAGCGAGAGCGGTCAGGACAAGACAGAGGACCCCACCGAAAAACGCAAGCGCAGCGCGCGCGAAAAAGGCGAGATCGCCCGCTCCAAGGAGTTGAACACGGTGGCGGTGACCCTGGCCGGCGCCGGCGGCCTGCTGATGTTTGGCGGGTACTTGGCCGAGACGCTCCTGAGCGTGATGCGCATGAACTTCAGCCTGACCCGTGACATGATCGTCGACGAGCGCGCCATGGGTGCGTTTTTGCTGGCCTCGGGCAAGATGGCGATCTGGGCAGTGCAGCCTGTGCTCATCCTGCTGTTCGTGATCTCTTTCGTAGCCCCGATCATGCTGGGTGGTTTCCTGTTTTCTGGCAGCCTGCTGCAGCCGAAATTCAGCCGCATGAACCCGCTGTCGGGGATCAAGCGCATGTTCTCGATGCATGCCTTGACCGAGTTGCTCAAGGCGTTGGCCAAGTTTTTCGTGATCCTGATCGTCGCGGTGGTGGTGTTGGTCGGTGACCGCCAGGCATTGCTGTCCATTGCCAATGAGCCCTTGGAGCAGGCAATCATTCACAGTGTCCAGGTGGTGGGGTGGAGTGCGTTGTGGATGTCGGCGGGGCTGCTGCTGATTGCGGCTGCGGACGTGCCGTTCCAGCTGTGGCAGACGCACAAGAAAATGAAGATGACCAAGCAGGAAGTGCGTGACGAGTACAAGGACTCGGAGGGCAAGCCTGAGGTCAAGCAGCGTATTCGCCAGTTGCAGCGCGAGGCATCGCAGCGGCGCATGATGGCGGCCGTACCGCAGGCAGACGTAATTATCACCAACCCGACGCACTATGCCGTGGCCCTGCAGTACGACCCGGAGAAGGGCGGGGTGGCGCCATTGCTGCTGGCCAAGGGTACCGATTTCATAGCGTTGAAGATTCGTGAGATTGGTGTCGAGCACAAGATCCAGATCCTCGAATCGCCGGCCCTGGCGCGGGCGATCTATTACTCCACCGAGCTTGAGCAGGAGATCCCGGCGGGGTTGTACCTGGCGGTGGCGCAGGTGTTGGCGTATGTGTTCCAGATTCGTCAGTACCGGTCGGGCAAGGGCAAGCGGCCGGAGCCGTTGAAGGACGATTTGCCGATCCCGCCGGATTTGCGCCGCGACAGTTAGCTTTGTGCCAGGGCTGCTGGCCCTTTTGCGGGCAAGCCCGCTCCCACAGGTTTTCTACATGACTTCAGGGCATGGATGATGCCTGTGGGAGCGGGCTTGCCCGCGAAAGGGCCCGCCCTGACCGCGCAAATGTAAAAGTTGGAAGGCTTCTTGCAGAGCCACGCCCAGGCGCCCCCTGGGCGTCAAAGTTTTGCATCAAGAGGACTCGCGGTGGATCGCACTCAGTTAATCAACAACGCACGCCACAACCTGGCCGGCCTCGGCCGGGGCAACTTGGGTGTGCCGCTGTTGCTGCTGGTGATGTTGGCAATGATGATGCTGCCAATACCGCCGTTCCTGCTCGACGTGTTCTTCACCTTCAACATCGCCCTGTCGATCGTGGTGCTGCTGGTCTGCGTCTACGCCCTGCGCCCGCTCGACTTCGCCGCGTTCCCGACCATCCTGCTGGTGGCGACCCTGCTGCGTCTGGCGCTGAACGTGGCGTCCACGCGTGTGGTCATGCTCCACGGCCAGGAGGGTCACGGCGCCGCGGGCAAGGTGATCCAGGCCTTCGGTGAAGTGGTCATCGGCGGTAACTACGTGGTCGGTGCGGTGGTGTTCGCCATCCTCATGATCATCAACTTCGTGGTCGTCACCAAAGGTGCTGGGCGTATTTCCGAGGTGAGCGCACGCTTTACCCTCGATGCGATGCCTGGCAAGCAGATGGCCATCGACGCCGACCTCAACGCCGGCCTGATCGACCAGGCCCAGGCCAAGGCCCGCCGGTCCGAGGTGGCGCAGGAGGCTGAGTTCTACGGTTCGATGGACGGTGCCAGCAAGTTTGTGCGCGGCGACGCCATTGCCGGCCTGCTGATCCTGTTCATCAACCTCATCGGCGGCATGCTCATCGGCATGCTCCAGCACGGCATGCCATTCAGCGAAGCCGGTAAGGTGTACGCTTTGCTGACCATCGGTGACGGTTTGGTGGCGCAATTGCCATCCCTGCTGTTGTCCACGGCGGCGGCCATCATGGTTACCCGGGCTTCGGGCTCGGAAGACATGGGCAAGCTGATCAACCGGCAGATGTTCGACTCGCCCAAGGCCCTGGCGGTCTCCGGTGGGCTGATGATCGTCATGGGCCTGGTGCCGGGCATGCCGCATGTGGCGTTCCTCGGCCTCGGCCTGTTGGCCTGTGGCGGCGCATACCTTGTGTGGAAGAAACAGCAACAGGTCAAGGTCAAGGCCCAGCAGGAGGCGCAGCGTCAGCAAGACCTGCTGCCCTCGCCACAGCGTGCGCTGGAGACCAAGGAGCTGGGCTGGGACGACGTCACCCCGATCGACATGATCGGCCTTGAGGTCGGCTACCGCTTGATTCCGCTGGTCGACCGCAACCAGGGTGGCCAGTTGCTGGCGCGGATCAAGGGCGTGCGCAAGAAGCTGTCCCAAGACCTGGGCTTCCTCATGCCCACCGTGCACATTCGCGACAACCTCGACCTGCAGCCCAGTGCCTACCGCCTGACCTTGATGGGGGTGATCCTGGCTGAAGCGGAGATTTACCCCGACCGGGAGCTGGCGATCAACCCAGGTCAGGTATTTGGCACCCTCAACGGCATTGCCGCGCGCGACCCGGCCTTTGGCCTGGAGGCGGTGTGGATTGACGTGGGTCAGCGGTCCCAGGCGC
Source organism: Pseudomonas sp. E1MeOHC2 (assembly GCF_058745025.1). Classification (NCBI taxonomy): domain Bacteria; kingdom Pseudomonadati; phylum Pseudomonadota; class Gammaproteobacteria; order Pseudomonadales; family Pseudomonadaceae; genus Pseudomonas; species Pseudomonas sp. E1MeOHC2. The sequence goes on along the minus strand of NZ_CP196675.1, from coordinate 710,140 downwards.
AGTCGCTGGGGTATACCGTGGTCGATGCCAGTACCGTGGTGGCCACCCACCTCAACCAGATTTTGCAGAAGCACTGTCACGAGCTGATCGGCCACGAAGAGGTCCAGCAACTGCTGCAGGTGTTGTCCAAGGCATCGCCTAAACTTGCAGAAGAGTTGGTGCCGGGTGTCATTTCCTTGTCGGGCCTGCTCAAGGTGCTGCAGGCGTTGTTGTCCGAGCAAGTGCCGGTGCGCGACATCCGCAGCATCGCCGAGGCTATCGCCAACAACGCCGGCAAGAGTCAAGATACCGCCGCGCTGGTGGCAGTGGTGCGCGTCGGATTGTGTCGCGCCATCGTGCAAAGCATTGTCGGCGTTGAGTCGGAGCTGCCAGTGATCACCCTTGAACCAAGGTTGGAACAGATTTTGCTCAATAGTCTGCAAAGGGCCGGGCAGGGTCAGGAAGACGGTGTTCTTCTGGAACCGAGCATGGCCGAAAAGCTGCAGCGTTCGCTGATTGAGGCGGCCCAGCGCCAAGAGATGCAGGGCCAGCCGGCCATTCTTCTGGTCGCCGGCCCGATCCGCGCCATGTTGTCGCGCTTCGGTCGCCTGGCTGTACCGAATTTGCATGTTCTGGCGTATCAGGAAATACCTGACAACAAGCAAGTCACCATCGTTGCCACCGTGGGCCCTAACGGCTGAGGTAGTGGATAATGCAAGTTAAGCGATTTTTCGCCGCCGATATGCGTCAGGCCATGAAGCTGGTCCGGGATGAGCTTGGCTCCGATGCCGCCATCATCGGTAACCGCCGCATCGCCGGTGGTGTTGAATTGACAGCCGCGCTGGACTACAAGTTGTCCGCCCTGGCCCCGCGCGTGCCCAACGCCGAGCTTGAAGAAGAGCTGCGCAAGACCCACACGCGTATCGCCACGGCCCAGGCCGAACTGGACCAGCGCAGCGACAACAGCGACAACAACCGCCAATTGTTCGCCGGTCAGTCGCTGACCGCCTCGGAGCCGCTGGTCGAGCCGCACGTGGATGCCCCGGCGCCTGCTGCTGCGCCTACCCCGGCACCGGTCGATCCTCGGCTGTTCGATGCCATGCGCTCGGAGCTGTCGGGTTTGCGCGAGCTGCTGGAAGTGCAGCTCGGCTCGCTGGCCTGGAGCCAGCTGCAAGGCAGCAAACCGCAGCAAGCCAACCTCTGGCGCCGTCTGCAGCGCATCGGCCTGTCTGGGCCGATTGCCCGTGAACTGCTCGAACTCACCACCGAAATCGAAGAGCCGCGCCAGGCATGGCGCATGCTGCTGGCGCACCTGGCGCGGATGATCGAAGTCCCTGAGGTCGAGCCGATCGAAGAGGGCGGTGTGATCGCCATGGTCGGCCCCGCCGGCATGGGCAAGACCACTACCCTGGCCAAGCTGGCCGCGCGCTATGTGCTCAAGTACGGCGCGCCGCAGTTGGCGTTGGTGAGCATGGACAGCTTCCGCATCGGTGCCCAGGAGCAGCTCAAGACCTTGGGGCGGATCCTCAACGTGCCGGTGACCTACGTCGACCCGGGCCAGTCCCTGGCCCAGGCGCTGGAGCCGCTGCTGCGCAAGCGCGTGGTGCTGATCGATACCGCCGGCCTGCAGGCCAGCGACCCGGCCCTGCGCATGCAGCTGGAAACCCTGGCCAGCCGCGGCATCGCCGCGAAGAACTACCTGGTGCTGGCAACCACCAGCCAGAAGCAGGTGCTGACCGCCGCCTACCACAGCTACAAGCGCTGTGGCCTGGCCGGTTGTATCCTGACCAAACTCGATGAAACGGCAAGCCTCGGCGACGTGCTGAGCCTTGCCATCAGTCATGAATTGCCGGTGGCCTACCTGACCGATGGGCCACGCATTCCTGACGACTTGCACTTGCCACGGGCGCACCAGCTGGTCACCCGCGCGGTCAATGTGCAGCAGCAGGACGAGCCCAGCGAAGAGGCCATGGCCGACATGTTCGCTGATCTCTACCACAACCCGCGGCGAGCGGGCTGATGATGAAGCGTGTGCAAAGTAGCTATGCCAAGGGGCACGCAGAATTGCCTCACGTGTGGCCTGAGTCCCAGCGAGACAAGGTAAAGAACAGACATGGGTAGCATGCATCCCGTACAGGTGATCGCCGTCACCGGTGGCAAAGGTGGCGTCGGCAAGACTAACGTTTCAGTGAACCTGTCTCTGGCGCTGGCCGAGCTTGGCCGCAGGGTCATGTTGCTGGACGCCGACCTGGGCCTGGCCAATGTCGACGTATTGCTTGGCTTGACCCCAAAACGCACCCTGGCCGATGTCATCGAAGGGCGCTGTGAGCTGCGCGATGTGATGCTGCAGGGGCCGGGCGGTGTGCGCATCGTGCCGGCGGCCTCCGGCACCCAGAGCATGGTGCACCTGGCGCCGGCCCAGCATGCCGGCCTGATCCAGGCCTTCAGTGACATCGGCGACAACCTCGACGTACTGGTGATCGATACCGCTGCGGGTATTGGTGACTCAGTGGTCAGTTTCGTTCGCGCGGCCCAGGAAGTGTTGCTGGTGGTCTGCGACGAACCCACCTCGATCACTGATGCCTATGCCCTGATCAAGCTGCTCAACCGTGACTACGGCATGAACCGCTTCCGCGTGCTGGCCAACATGGCTCAGAGCCCGCAGGAAGGGCGCAACCTGTTCGCCAAATTGACCAAGGTCACCGACCGCTTCCTAGACGTCGCCCTGCAGTACGTGGGCGCGGTGCCGTACGACGAGTGCGTGCGCAAGGCGGTGCAGAAGCAGCGCGCGGTGTACGAAGCCTTCCCTCGCTCCAAGTGCGCGCTGGCCTTCAAGGCCATTGCGCAGAAGGTCGACAGCTGGCCGTTGCCGGCCAACCCGCGCGGGCACCTGGAGTTCTTCGTCGAGCGTCTGGTGCAGCCCACCAGCGCAGGACCGGTGCTATGAGTGCGAGCGGCTTCAAGATGTACAGCAGGGCGTCGAAAGACGCCCAGTACGAGCTGATCGAACGCTACGCCCCGCTGGTCAAGCGCATCGCCTATCACTTGCTGGCGCGGCTGCCGGCCAACGTCCAGGTCGAAGACCTGATTCAGGCCGGCATGATCGGCTTGCTGGAAGTGGCCAACAAATATGACGCCAGCAAGGGCGCCAGCTTCGAGACCTACGCCGGCATCCGCATCCGCGGCGCGATGCTGGACGAGGTGCGCAAGGGCGATTGGGCGCCGCGTTCGGTGCACCGCAATACACGCATGGTCAGTGATGCAATGCGCGCCGTGGAAGCAAGAACCGGTCGCGACGCTAAAGATCATGAGGTTGCTGCCGAACTCCAATTGAGTCTCGACGATTACTACGGGATTTTGAACGATACCCTGGGCAGCCGACTGTTCAGCTTCGACGACCTGTTGCAGGACGGCGAGCACGAAGGGCTGCACGAGGACGGCGCCAGTGGCCAGGTCGAACCGTCGCGGGACCTTGAAGACGAGCGCTTCCAGGCTGCCCTGACCGATGCGATCGCCAACCTGCCAGAGCGCGAGCGGCTGGTGCTGGCGCTGTACTACGACGAAGAGCTGAACCTCAAGGAAATCGGTGAGGTGCTGGGGGTCAGCGAATCGCGCGTGAGCCAGTTGCACAGCCAGTGCGCCGCACGTTTGCGCAGCCGTCTGGGTGAATGGCGGGCGCGCTAGTCGCCGCCGTTCGCCGTTGAAGACGCTGCAGTCGTTTCACGTTGTGCCGAATTGAATGAATGCGTGCTCGGGGACCGAGCGCGTCTGAGACTGCTTGGAGGTCTAATTGGACAAGAACATGAAAATCCTCATCGTTGACGACTTTTCGACGATGCGGCGGATCATCAAGAACCTGCTACGTGATCTGGGCTTCACCAACACCGACGAAGCCGACGACGGCACCACGGCGTTGCCGATGCTGGAAAACGGCCACTACGACTTCCTGGTGACCGACTGGAACATGCCGGGCATGTCCGGTATCGACCTGCTGCGCAAAGTCCGCGCCAGCGAAAAGCTGAAAACCATGCCGGTACTGATGGTGACCGCCGAAGCCAAGCGTGACCAGATCATCGAAGCGGCCCAGGCCGGCGTCAATGGTTACGTGGTCAAGCCGTTCACCGCTCAGGTGCTCAAAGAAAAGATCGAGAAGATCTTCGAACGCGTCAACGGCTGAGTCACGTCAGGGGGCGCGCCATGGATTCATCAGAAACGTCTTTGGGGGAGTTCGAATCGACCCTGAAGAAGCATGCCCAGGAGCTGGTCGAAAGCCTGGAACGAGGGCGCTTCGGCGAGGCGGTGCAGCTGATCCATCAGCTGAACCAGACCCGCGACCGCGGCCTGTACCAGGAAGTCGGCAAGCTGACCCGTGAGCTGCACAGTGCAATTGTCAGCTTCCAGATCGACCCGCACATGCCGCAGGCCGAGGAGGTCTCGCAGATCACCGACGCCACCGAGCGCCTGTCCTATGTGGTCAAGCTGACCGAGAGTGCGGCCAACCGCACCATGGACCTGGTCGAAGAAAGCACCCCGGTGCTCAACGACCTGGCGGGCGAGGCCAAGGCCCTGAGCGTGGACTGGCAGCGCTTCATGCGCCGCGAAGTTGCCGCGCCGGAATTCCGTGACCTGGTCAAACGTGTCGACAGTTTTCTGACGCACAGCGCCGAAGGCAATCGCAAGGTTTCCGGCCACCTCAACGACATTCTGCTGGCTCAGGACTATCAGGACCTGACCGGCCAGGTGATCAAGCGCGTCACCGCGTTGGTCACCGAGGTGGAAAGCAACTTGCTCAAGCTCGTGCTGATGGCCAGTCAAGTCGACCGTTTTGCCGGTATCGAACATGACCACCAGCAGCTGCGTGCTGAAAAAGATCAAGAAAAACATCCGACTCGGGGTGAAGGTCCGCAGATTCATGCCGATAAGCGTGAAGACGTCGTGTCCGGTCAGGACGATGTCGATGATCTGCTGTCCAGTCTGGGTTTTTAAGGAGCACGTTTAATGAGCTTCGGCGCCGATGAAGAAATCCTTCAGGATTTCCTGGTAGAAGCCGGCGAAATTCTTGAGCAACTGTCCGAGCAATTGGTCGAGCTGGAAAGCCGACCCGATGATGCCGACCTGCTCAATGCCATTTTTCGCGGTTTCCACACTGTAAAAGGGGGCGCCGGCTTCCTCCAGCTCAACGAGCTGGTGGAGTGCTGCCATATCGCCGAGAACGTGTTCGACATCCTGCGCAAAGGTGAGCGCCGGGTCGACGCAGAATTGATGGACGTGGTGCTCGAAGCGCTGGACACGGTCAACAGCATGTTTGGCCAGGTTCGCGAGCGCAGCGAGGTCATCCCGGCCACCCCAGAGCTGCTGGCGGCGTTGTCGCGTCTGGCCGAGCCTGCGGCTGCCGACGAAGTCGCCGCCGCAGTGCCTGAGGCCGCCGCTGAACCGGTCGCTGCGGCACCTGCTGAAGAGCCGGACATCACCGACAGCGAATTTGAACAGCTGCTCGACTCGCTCGACGCGGTCAAGGCCCAGGCCGCCGCCGATGAGCAGATGCAAGGCGAAACCGTCAGCGGCGCCGGTGATGAAATCACCGACGCCGAATTCGAATCGCTGCTCGACCAGTTGCATGGCAAAGGCCAGTTCAGCGCCGAAGTCGCTGCCGAACCGGTGGCAAGCGCCGCGACGCCCGTCAGCGACGAAATCACCGATGAAGAATTCGAGTCGCTACTCGACCAATTGCATGGCAAAGGCACGTTCCAGGCCGACGCTTTGCCCGCGGCCAATGCGCCGGCGGCGACAGCGCCCGAAAGCGTTGCACCGGCCAGCACGACCAGCGACGAAATCAGCGAGCACGAGTTCGAAGCCTTGCTCGATCAGTTGCACGGCAAGGGCAAGTTCTCGGGCGATGCCGTTGCGGTCGATGCGCCAGTCGCCGCCAAGGTCGAGAGCAAGCCGGTGGCCAAGCCGGCCCCGGCCCCGACAGCCGCCAGCAAGCCTGCGCCTGCACCCCGCGCGCCGGCCCCAGCGGCAGAAAAGCATGCGGTCAGCGAGGCGGAAACCACCGTGCGCGTCGACACCGCGCGCCTGGACGAGATCATGAACATGGTCGGCGAACTGGTGCTGGTGCGTAACCGCCTGGTGCGCCTGGGCCTGAACAGCGGTGACGAGGCCATGTCCAAGGCCGTGTCGAACCTCGACGTGGTCACCGCCGACTTGCAGACGGCGGTCATGAAGACCCGCATGCAGCCAATCAAGAAAGTCTTCGGCCGCTTCCCGCGCCTGGTTCGCGACCTGGCCCGCCAGCTCAAGAAAGAAATCAACCTGGAGCTGGTCGGTGAAGAGACCGACCTGGACAAGAACCTGGTAGAGGCCCTGGCCGACCCGTTGGTGCACTTGGTGCGCAACGCGGTCGACCATGGCGTCGAGATGCCTGACGAGCGTGAAGCCGCCGGCAAGGCACGTACCGGCCGGGTGGTGCTGTCGGCCGAGCAGGAAGGCGACCACATCCTGCTGTCGATCTCCGATGACGGCAAGGGCATGGACCCCAATATCCTGCGTGCCAAGGCGGTGGAAAAGGGCCTGATGGACAAGGACGCCGCCGAGCGTCTGAGCGAGTCGGACTGCTACAACCTGATCTTCGCCCCGGGCTTCTCGACCAAGACCGAGATCTCCGACGTGTCCGGCCGTGGTGTCGGCATGGACGTGGTGAAGACCAAGATTTCTCAGCTCAATGGCTCGATCAACATCTACTCGGCCAAGGGCCAGGGCTCGAAGATCGTCATCAAGGTGCCGCTGACCCTGGCGATCATGCCGACCCTGATGGTGATGCTGGGCAACCAGGCCTTCGCCTTCCCGCTGGTCAACGTCAACGAGATTTTCCACCTCGACCTGTCGCGCACCAACGTGGTCGATGGCCAGGAAGTGGTGATCGTGCGCGACAAGGCGCTGCCGCTGTTCTACCTCAAGCGCTGGCTGGTGCAGGGCCAGGTGCATGAAGAGCAGCATGAAGGCCACGTGGTGATCCTGTCGGTGGGCACCCAACGCATCGGTTTTGTCGTCGATCAACTGGTCGGCCAGGAAGAAGTGGTAATCAAGCCGCTGGGCAAGATGCTGCAGGGCACGCCGGGCATGTCCGGGGCCACGATCACCGGCGACGGTCGCATCGCGTTGATCCTCGACGTCCCGAGCATGCTCAAGCGTTACGCCGCGCGGCGTATTTGATTTCGGTGGCGCACCCTGGCGGGTTGCGCCGCCTAATGGAGTGTTTATGGCAGTCAAGGTCCTGGTGGTGGATGATTCCGGTTTCTTCCGCCGCCGTGTCTCGGAAATCCTCTCGGCGGACCCGACGATCCAGGTAGTGGGTACCGCGACCAATGGCAAGGAAGCAATCGACCAGGCGCTGGCGCTCAAGCCCGATGTCATCACCATGGACTACGAGATGCCCATGATGGACGGCATCACGGCGGTGCGGCACATCATGCAGCGCTGCCCGACCCCGGTGTTGATGTTCTCTTCGCTGACCCATGAAGGCGCCCGGGTAACCCTGGACGCGCTGGATGCCGGTGCGGTGGATTACCTGCCGAAGAACTTCGAGGACATCTCGCGCAACCCCGAGAAGGTCAAGCAGATGCTGTGTGAGAAGGTGCATACCCTGTCGCGCAGTAACCGTCGTTTCGGCAGCTACAACCCAGCGCCCGCCGCCGTGCCGGCCGCTGCCAGCAGCCCTGCACCGACCAGCAGCTTTGCAAGCCCCGCACCGGCGCGCACGGTGGCGCCGGTACGTGCGGCGCCAGCACCCGCGGCACATGCCCCGGCGCCCAAACGCAAGCCTTACAAGCTGGTGGCCATCGGTACCTCCACTGGCGGCCCGGTGGCACTGCAGCGGGTACTGACGCAACTGCCTGCCAACTTCCCGGCGCCGATCGTGTTGATCCAGCACATGCCTGCGGCCTTCACCAAGGCGTTTGCCGAACGCCTGGACAAACTGTGCAAGATCAACGTGAAGGAAGCCGAGGACGGTGACCTGTTGCGCCCAGGCCTGGCGCTGCTGGCCCCGGGTGGCAAGCAGATGATGATCGACGGCCGTGGCACGGTGAAGATCCTGCCGGGTGACGAGCGCCTGAACTACAAACCGTGCGTGGACATCACCTTCGGCTCGGCAGCCAAGTCGTACGGCGACAAGGTGCTCTCGGTGGTACTCACCGGCATGGGCGCCGACGGCCGTGAAGGTGCGCGCCTGCTCAAACAGGGCGGCAGTACCGTGTGGGCCCAGGATGAAGCCAGCTGCGTGATCTATGGCATGCCCATGGCCATCGTCAAAGCCAACCTGGCCGATGCGGTGTACAGCCTGGACGAGATCGGCAAGCACCTGGTCGAGGCCTGCGTCTGATGGACGTGCTAAGCCTGATCGGCCTGATCCTGGCGTTCGTCGCGATTGTCGGCGGCAACTTCCTCGAAGGCGGGCATGTCGGTGCGCTGCTCAATGGCCCGGCGGGCTTGATCGTGCTCGGCGGCACCCTGGCGGCGGCGCTGTTGCAGTCGCCGCTGCCGGCCTTCAAGCGTGCCTTGCAGATTCTGCGCTGGATCCTCTTTCCGCCCCGCGTCGACCTGGCGGGCGGTATCGACCGGGTGGTCAACTGGAGCCTGACGGCGCGCAAGGAAGGCCTGCTTGGCCTGGAAGGGGTCGCTGAAGCCGAGCCCGACCCGTATGCGCGCAAGGGCCTGCAGCTACTGGTCGACGGTGCCGAGCCAGAAGCCATTCGCAGCATTCTTGAAGTCGACTTCCTGACCCAGGAGGGCCGTGATATCCAGGCCGCCAAGGTGTTCGAGAGCATGGGCGGCTACGCGCCGACCATCGGCATCATCGGTGCGGTCATGGGCCTGATCCATGTGATGGGCAACCTGGCCGACCCCTCGCAACTGGGTAACGGCATCGCCGTGGCGTTCGTCGCCACCATCTACGGCGTGGCCAGCGCCAACCTGATCCTGTTGCCGATCGCCAACAAGCTCAAGGCAATCGTCATGCGCCAGTCGCGCTACCGCGAAATGCTGCTCGAAGGCCTGTTGTCGATTGCCGAGGGTGAAAACCCGCGCTCGATCGAACTGAAGCTGCAAGGCTTCATGGAGTAACCATGCGTCGCCGTCGTCATACCGAGGAACACGAGAATCACGAGCGCTGGCTGGTGTCGTACGCCGACTTCATCACCTTGCTGTTCGCGTTTTTCGTGGTCATGTACTCGATTTCCTCGATCAACGAGGGCAAGTACAAGGTCATCTCGCAGGCTTTGCTCGGGGTGTTCAATGACCCCGAGCGGAGCATGAAGCCGATCCCCATCGGTGATGAGCAACCGCTGAGCGTGCGCCCGGCCGAGCCGCTGGTCAGGGACAGCGAGCAGACCGAAGCGGGCCTGGCGCAGACCAACGTCGACCCGCTGAAGACCATCAGTGATGACGTGCGCGACGCCTTTGGCGACCTGATCAAGACCGACCAGATGACCGTGCGCGGCAATGAGCTGTGGATAGAGATCGAGCTTAACTCCTCGCTGCTGTTCGGCAGCGGTGATGCCATGCCCAGTGACAAGGCCTTCGACATCATCGAAAAGGTGGCGAACATCCTCAAGCCGTTCGCCAACCCGGTGCATGTCGAAGGCTTTACCGACAACCTGCCGATTCGTACCGCGCAGTACCCGACCAACTGGGAGCTGTCGTCGGCACGGGCGGCGAGCATCGTCCGCCTGCTGGCCATGGAAGGGGTGAACCCTGCGCGCATGGCGTCGGTGGGCTATGGCGAGTATCAGCCAGTCGCCAGCAATGACAGCGCCGAGGGGCGTGCCCGCAATCGTCGCGTGGTACTGGTGATTTCGCGCAACCTCGAAGTGCGCCGCAGCCTGACCGGCTCCGGCAGCGCCAATGCCACGCCGGATGCGGCATTGCGCCGGGCTGGCACACAAAGTGCACCGGCAACAGCGAGTCACTAACTCGTCAATTCTCCGTCACTGCGTGTTGTCGTGCTTGCTGAGCGCGGTCCCTGTGGGAGCGGGCTTGCCCTGCGAAGCCGGCGACGTGGTGGATGGCACGGGCTACGCCCGTGTTCGCGGGACAAGCCCGCTCCCACAAGGGTGGGCGCTAAATTTATGAGTCAAGAGTTGTCCTATGAGAGTCTGGGCAGTAGCCAATCAAAAAGGTGGCGTCGGCAAGACCACCACGACCATCGCCCTGGCTGGCCTGCTGGCTGAGGCGGGCAAGCGCGTGGTCGTCGTCGACCTCGACCCGCACGGTTCGATGACCAGTTATTTCGGGCATAACCCCGATGCGCTGGAGCACAGCTGTTATGACCTGTTTCTGCACCAGGGCAGCGTGCCCGAAGGTTTACCTGGGCAACTGCTGCTGCCTACCAGCGATGAGCGTATCTCGCTGTTGCCTTCGAGCACTGCGCTGGCGGTGCTGGAGCGCCAGTCACCGGGGAAAAACGGCCTGGGCTTGGTGATCGCCAAGAGCTTGGCGCAGCTGTGGCAGGATTTCGACTTTGCCTTGATCGACAGCCCGCCCTTGCTCGGCGTGCTGATGGTCAATGCCCTGGCCGCGAGCCAGCAACTGGTGATACCGGTGCAGACCGAGTTCCTGGCGGTCAAGGGCCTGGAGCGCATGGTCGGTACCCTGGCCATGGTCAACCGTTCGCGTAAACAGGCGTTGCCTTACCAGATTGTGCCGACCCTGTTCGACCGCCGTACCCAGGCTTCACTGGGCACGCTCAAATTGTTGCGCGACACCTACGAGCAGCATGTCTGGCAGGGCTACATCCCGGTAGACACCCGCTTGCGCGACGCCAGCCGCAAGGGCGTCACGCCTTCGCAGTTCGATGGCAAAAGCCGTGGGTTGATTGCCTACCGGGCGTTGCTCAAGCACTTGCTCACTTACAAAACCGCAGTGCAGGTAGCCTGATGACCCAGACCCGGCAAACCAGCACGCGGCCGCAGATGGCGCTGCAGTCTTACCTCGATGGGTTGTTGCAGGAGGCCACCGAGGCCGACGACCTGATCGAGCAGCCGGCAGCGCCGCAAGCATTCGCCGACGCGGTGCGTGAGGAACAAGCGCCTGATGCGCGCCAGCCTGCCCAGGCCGCCAGCGCCGCGCCGCGACCCTTCGCCGAGCCACGCCTGCAGGTATTGCCCAGCGTGTTGCCGGTGGAAGAACCGGTGGTTGCGGTGGCCGAGAGCCAAGTGCTGGCCGAGGCCAGCATCCCGGTCCTGATCGAAGAGCACGCAGTGGAACCGGCGGTGCCGCTGGTGGATGTGCACCTGCCCGCGCCGAACCTGCCGGTACCCCCGGCGAGCGTCGATGGCCGCCCAGCCTGGGCGGCGGAACCCTTCGAGTGCCTGCTGTTCGACGTCGCCGGCTTGACCCTGGCCGTGCCCCTGGTGTGCCTGGGCTCGATCTACAACCTGGCCGGCCAGGAGCTGACGCCGCTGTTTGGCCAACCGGACTGGTTTCTCGGCATCCTGACGTGCCAGGCCGGCAACCTGAAGGTCCTCGACACCGCGCGCTGGGTCATGCCCGACCGCTACCGCGAGGATTTTCGTCAGGGCCTGCAGTATGTGATTTCCGTCCAGGGCTATGAATGGGGGTTGGCCGTGCACCAGGTCAGCCGCTCCTTGCGCCTGGACCCGTCCGAGATCAAGTGGCGCAGCCAGCGTGGTCAGCGTCCGTGGCTGGCCGGCACGGTGATCGAACACATGTGTGCCCTGCTCGACGTCGCCGAACTGGCCGAGCTGATCGCCAGTGGCGCGGTCAAGCAGATGCACGCCAAACACAAATGACACCGAACACACCGCCTATGGCGGATTTTGAGGGGTAGGGGAATGAAAAAGTCGTCTGCACAAGGTTCCGAAGATCCGATCCTGCAGTGGGTAACCTTCCGTCTGGACAACGAGTCCTACGGGATCAATGTCATGCAGGTGCAGGAAGTGCTGCGCTACACCGAGATCGCCCCGGTGCCGGGCGCGCCGAGCTACGTGCTGGGCATCATCAACCTGCGCGGCAACGTGGTGACGGTCATCGACACTCGCCAGCGTTTTGGCCTGATGTCGACCGAGGTGACCGACAACACCCGTATCGTCATCATCGAGGCGGACAAGCAAGTGGTCGGCATCCTGGTCGACAGCGTGGCCGAGGTGGTCTACCTGCGTCAGTCCGAGATCGAGACGGCGCCGAATGTGGGTAACGAAGAGTCGGCCAAGTTCATCCAGGGCGTTTGCAACAAGAACGGCGAACTGCTGATCCTGGTCGAGCTGGACAAGATGATGACCGAGGAAGAGTGGTCCGAGCTTGAGAACATCTGAGTTGATCCTTGAGGTTGCTGTCATCTTCCTGGCGTTGCTCTGGGCGCTGGGCTTGTGGATGTTCCTCAACCATGCCAAGCGCCAGCGCGAGCTGGCCGCGCAACAGGCCGAGGGCGACGCCCTGCGTGATCAGCGCATCAAGGACCTGGCCAAGCGCCTGGACGACTACCAGAACGGTACCGTGCGCATGGGTGAAGCCATTCATGAGCTGGGCGAAACCTTGGCCACCTTGCCTGACCGGCTGGAGCGGCTGGAGCAGCGCGACCCCAGCAGCGTCACCTTCAGCCAGGCGGCCAAGCTGGTCGGCATGGGCGCGAGTGTGTCCGAGCTGACCGAAACCTGTGGCCTGACCCAGGCCGAGGCGGAGTTGATGAGTAAGCTGCACCGCACGGAGTAAGAAGAAGGCGACCCTGAGGTCGCCTTTTTTGTGCCTGGTGCGAGCTTCAGGTATTGGCCCATGAATGCATCCCACCCACCTTGGCCAGGCGGCTGAGAGGCATGCGCTCACGCTGCACGGCAGTGAAGGTCTCCATCTGGACATACATGAAGCTGTTGATGCGCGGCATCATGTACAGGTTGTAAATCTGGCGCAGGCGATAGAGATCCGGCTGTAGTCGCTTTATCACGGCGTCCAGCATCGCCGGGCCGCTCAGTTGGCTCAAACGGTTGGCGTAGTTGTAGAAGCCTTGCGGATCGTTGGCCAGCGTGGGGCGGTACTGGTAGAAGCCCGAATCGACCAGGTAACGGGCACGCATCTCTTCTGAAATAGCGATCAGTGTCGGGTTGCCAGCGTGGCTGCCGATCATGCTGGTGTTGTACAGGGAGTTCATGCCGAGTTTCTCGTTCTGCATCGGTGGGTGCAGCAACAGCCCGTCATCGCTGGTTGCCAGTTCGACGGTATCGATCGCAGCGCCCGCGTGCGGTGTGCCATCGGCCGCCGTTTGTGCCAGCAAGTGGTCGTCGACGTCCATATAGAGCCCACCTTCACTGTGCAGCATCGGGTAACGCAAGACGTCTGATGCGGAGGAGAAGTTGGTAGCCACGCCGCCATTGCCATCGATGGCCGCCTGGTACTGGGCGAAGTACTCGCTCTGGGCGAAGGCTGTGAAGAAAGGCTGCTCTTCCAGCGTCAGAACCTGCAAGCCGGGCGCTTTTGCACTCAGCTCGCCGAGATTGTGCGCAAAGGCCTGAGGGTTTGCCTTGGACAGGTACAGCCGGTACTGGTACGGGCTGTTGCGCAACCTTCCTGCATTGGCCGCTAGCGTGTCTATCAGTTCTGGGGCCAGCGCTTTGTCCCCGACCCATAGCGAGGAGATGAGCTTGGGAATGGGGTGTGCGCCGATTGCAACCGGGCTGGGCATGTGCACGGGAAGCGGTAGATCAATGCCCAGGGCACGCAGGGATGCCATGCGCATCTGATTAGTGACCGGCCTGCCTGCGGGGTCGACGATGCGCATGTTGCCCGTTTCAGGCTCGGCTTCGTAGAACGTCGGGTTGACCTCGTTCGTGCCGTGTTCGGTCATGAACAGGTCGGACTGCATGTCATAGACCAGATCAAGATGTTCTGCATAGTCAGGTACGGGTTCGTAGTAGCCGGTCAGCCGATCGACATCGCCATCGTACCGGGGGTAGCGCCTGACTGAATAAGCGACTGCGGGGTTGGCCTCCTCCAGCGGGGCGATGCGGGCAGGGCGGTTAAAGAAGGGCGCGATATCCATTTCCGGCAAGTGCGGTGGGCTGACAGGGCTTAGCGGGTACCCCCACTGATCGTTGATGCGGCGCGGCACAACGAAGCCGTCTTGCTGGAAGTGGAACAGGGCATCACCCTTGACCACGGCTTCAATAGCCAGTGGTGTGGCATTCAACAGCCCATAGGCGATGTTGCCGATGCCCTCGCGCTTGTCTTGCAAGGTCTTGCCATTGATTGCCTGATCCAGGCCCAGGCCCAGGCCCAGTTGCACAATGCCGCCGAGGGCCAGCAAGGGGGCAAGCCCAGGTACTACAAAGGTGAGGGGCGCGACCAGGTTGAGCGTGGTGTTGAGGTAGCTGCGCCACTTGCGCTTGGTTACTTCGCTGTTGCTGGTGATGAGGAAGTCGGCATCGTCATAGCAACGTTGGCGCTGGCGCTCGGCCATGGCCTGAAACAGGTCGCCGGTGATTCTCGGGTTGTACTTGCCCGGCCGGTAGTTGACGTAGGTGCGGGGCGGCCAAGCGCCATCGTCATTGAAGAAACCATGCTCTGGCGGCAGCCTGTGGTTGCGTGGATAAACGCCCAACCCTTCCAGAGCAGTGTCCAGGCCGCTGAAATCGATACCCTGGGGGCCATCGGCCAACCTGAAGTGCTGTTTGAGCGCCTGGCGTTTGGCGGCGTCCTTGCATTGCTGGCCAACCCAGTCCTTCAGCAGGTTTTCATTGGCGAACTCCAGCAGTGGTGAGCTATTGCCGGGCGCATAGAGCAGCGTGAGTTGTGAGTTGACGTCGTGGATGTAGAGCAAGTCGGTGGCGGCGTAGCCATAGATGCTCAAGGTACTCAGGCGCAAGCCCTTGCCCCGGGGGATCAGCGCGGCGGCGCGCCAGGCGAGTTTGCGTGCGGCGTCGCTGAGCCTGCCTGCGCTGACCTGTTGGTTGCAGGCAGCAATGAAGTTCAGCTTGCAGCAAAGGCGATAGCTTGCCAGGTGCTGGTGCCAGTAAGTGTCGAGCGAGGTCTTGTAAGCGGTGTGGAAATCCAATGCCTCGATGTGGCGCTGCAGTTCATCAGCACGGATGTTTAGCAGAGTCGATTGGTCGTAAAGGGCCGGTTCGGTGCGCCGGAACAGGCCATTGAAGACCTCATAGCACGCGCCGTTGTCGTATATCGGCTGCGGGGGGAGTTGGGCGACGAGGGTGATCGGGCCATCCTCGGGTAGGGTGCCGGCCCAGGGGGCCTTGAACAGCGCACCGAAAAAGTCGTTGTTGGACTCACCTTGCCAGTTCATCAGTACTGCTTGTGTCAGGCTGACGCGCTGCATTACGACAGCCTGGTAACCGTCGATGTCGTGCGGATGCAGGTGCAGTGTGACGACATCGATCTGGTCGGGGTCCAGGTTTACGCCTTGTGTCGCAAGCCAGCCCTTGATGGCGCGCTTGGCGTCGCGATCGGGCCGGGGGAGGGTGGCGAGATGGTCGCGTACGTACTGCACGCCCTCTGCGTTGATGTGGGGGGTGGGCATGTGGGTCTCCGTGGTGCGGGGAAAACCACAGGATCGACCGACGGGCCCGGCGTGCGACGGTACATAATGCTTGCTGGGCGCTTCAGCCCGCCTGGCCGGGCAGGTGCGGTAAGCGCTCGGTCACGTCTCGCTCGCCTTTGGGCGTGTCGTCGAAGCCTGGCGGCACCTTGCCGCGCAGTTGCCAGGCGAAGGCAATGATCTCGGCAATGGTCAGGTACAGCGCTTCGGGGATCTGTTCGCCCAGTTCCAGGCGTGCCAGCAGGCGCACCAGCTCGGCGTTTTCGTAGATCGGCACTTCGTGTTGGCGGGCCAGGGCGAGAATCGCTTCGGCCAAGGCATCGTCGCCCTTGGCGCTGAGGGTGGGGGCCTGTTGGCCGTCGTAGCTTAGGGCAATGGCCTGGCGGGGTGTCTTGGCACTCATGCGTTTTCGTCCACCCAGCGTTGTTCGACCCGCGTGCGTGGCCCTTGGGGAGGTATGCCGGGGTGGCATTGCAGGTCGCCGACGTCCAGGCCGCGAGCCAGCAGGCGCTCGCGCAGGGTGCCGAGCTGGCTGTCGATCAGCCGTGCGGTTTGTTCGCGTTCTGCCCATAGCTGGCCACTCAAGCGGCCTTGGCTCAATTGTGCCTGGACTTGCAGTGGGCCAAGCGGCGCTAGGTCGAAGGCCAGCTCGATACGCCACAGGGCTTGCAGCGGGTCTTGCGCTTCGTGCTGGCGATCGGCCTGCTGTTGCGGCGTCTCTTCGCGCTGCAGCTTGACCTGCAGCGGGATGAACTCCTGGCCATGGCGGATGGGTACTTCAGTTTGCCAGGTGGTCTGCAGGTTGCCGTTTTCAAGGTTGCCGGTCTGCTGCAGGCTGCTCATGGCATGGCTTTGCAGGCGCGAAATGGCCGCAGCGGCCAGGCGCAGCAGGTGTTGCAGGTCGCCTTCGTCTTCCATGGCCTTGAGCAGCCGTGAAGGCAGCGGAAACGCCCCTGGCTGAGGTTTCGGGCTGACCCGGTCGAGCATGCCCAGGGCGCCGCGAGCCAGGGCTGGAAGGGCCAGGGCCAAGGTGCTTGGCGCCAACCCTGGTGCGCCGGGCATGGTGACCGAGGCCTGGGTGATCAACCTGAGTAGATGGGCCTTGAGGTCCGTAGCCACGCTTGCGGGGAGGCCGCCCAGCAACTTCGCCTCAAGGAAGGTGCCGCTGTTGTTCAGGGCCTGGGCGAGGGCCTTGGTATCGCCGAGTTGACGCGCGTCCGGCAGGCCGGCGAGCAATCGCTCGGCGGTAGCGCGCAGGTCGCTGTCGGCGCCGGGGTCGCGGGCGACCTGTTGCAGGGCGCTGAGCAGGCCAGGCAACGAGGCCTGACGGTTTTGCTGGGTGAGCAGTTGCTGGGCGATGCTGAGCTGGTCTTGCCGGCCGCTGAGCGGCACGAACTGCAGCGATTGGTCGCCTTGCACCCGCGCGCTGAGCAGGCTGCCCACCGGCAGTGGGCGTGGGCTGTCGATGGTAAGGGTGGCGCCGGCCTGGGCACTGTTGAGCAGGCTCACCAGCGAACGGTAACCGGCGGATTGGCCGGGCGCTTGAGGGATGGGCTGGTTGGTCAGGACCTTGCCTTGCAGCAGGGTGCCGACCGGGACCTTGGCCGTGTCCAGGCGGGTGAGGGTGGCGAGGTTACTGGCGCTGGCCTGCTGCAACATGATCGCCAGGCGATTGCCTTCGGTCTGGCTGACGGTGACCTGGCTGCCCTGGGGCAAGGGCTGACTGGCGCTGGCCTGCAATTGAGTCTGGGCGCCGTTGGCCAGGATCAGCCGCAGCACGAACTGGAACTCCCGGCCCAGCTGACGCATCGACAACACCTCGGCCTGCGCCGTTTCGCCCGGTGCCAGCAAGCCGGGTTGCGCTTGCGTGAGGCGCAGCAGTTCGCCGGTCATGCCCGCCTTGATGGCCTGGGCGCTGATCGCGGTTTGTGCGCCGAGACTATTGATTTCAGTCATGATTGTATACAACCTGTCGAACCCGCCCTCTTGGCAGCGAGGCCGTGCATGTAATAATGCCGCCCGTCCGCCACTGCCACTGTAACGGCAGCGAGGGGGGCGACTTGAGACACTGGGTTGAAGTTCGGCGTCGCCTGC
This sequence comes from Pseudomonas sp. E1MeOHC2, assembly GCF_058745025.1. Lineage (NCBI taxonomy): Bacteria > Pseudomonadati > Pseudomonadota > Gammaproteobacteria > Pseudomonadales > Pseudomonadaceae > Pseudomonas > Pseudomonas sp. E1MeOHC2. The sequence continues at coordinate 692,511 of NZ_CP196675.1, read as the reverse complement.
TTCGCGGGCAAGCCCGCTCCCACAGGTGCGCGCAGGCCTTGAACCCTATTGAGATAAGGCGAAACCGTGACCCTTCACCTCCAAGCCGCGGGCCTGGCCTGCGAGCGCGACTGGCGCCTGCTGTTCGAACACCTCGATTTCGAGCTGCGGCCCGGCGACATGCTGCAAATCAGCGGCCCCAACGGCAGCGGCAAGACCAGCCTGCTGCGCCTGCTGGCCGGGCTGATGCAGCCGACTGCCGGGCAGGTTCTGCTCGGTGGCAAGCCGTTGGCCGAACAGCGCCATGCCCTGGCCAGCATCCTGCTGTGGATTGGCCATGCGGCGGGGATCAAGGACCTGCTCACCGCCGAAGAAAACCTCACCTGGCTCTGTGCCTTGCACCAACCAACCAGCGCCGAGGCCATCTGGGCGGCGCTTGCGGCGGTCGGCCTGCGCGGTTTCGAAGACGTGCCTTGCCATACCTTGTCCGCCGGCCAGCAGCGCCGTGTGGCCCTGGCCCGGTTGTACCTTGCCAGCCCGCCCTTGTGGATTCTCGACGAGCCGTTCACCGCCCTCGACAAGCAAGGCGTGGCGCAGCTCGAAGCGCACCTGGCGGCGCATTGCGAGCAGGGTGGCACGGTGGTGCTGACCACCCACCACAGCCTCGAACGCAAACCTTCGGGCTACCGAGAACTGAACCTGGGGCAATGGGCGGCATGAGCGTATTCATCCTGTTGCTGCGCCGCGAAGCGCGGCTGTTGTTCCGCCGCCCGGCCGAGCTGGCTAACCCGCTGGTGTTCTTCGCCATCGTCGTTGCCCTGTTCCCCTTGGCGGTAGGCCCTGAAAGCCAATTGTTGCAAACCTTGTCGCCGGGGCTGGTGTGGGTGGCGGCCTTGCTTGCCGTACTGCTGTCGCTCGATGGCCTGTTCCGCAGCGATTTCGAGGACGGCTCGCTTGAGCAGTGGGTACTGTCGCCCCATCCGCTGGCGCTACTGGTGCTGGCCAAGGTGCTGGCACACTGGATCTTTTCCGGGCTGGCGCTGGTATTGTTGGCCCCACTGCTGGCGTTGATGCTGGGGCTGCCTAGCCATTGCCTGCCGGTGCTGCTCGCCTCGCTGCTGCTGGGCACGCCGGTACTGAGCCTGTTGGGCGCGGTGGGGGCGGCGCTGACGGTCGGTCTCAAACGCGGTGGTCTGCTGCTGGCATTGCTGATTCTGCCGTTGTATATCCCTGTATTGATCCTGGGCAGTGGTGCGTTGCAGGCGGCGTTGCAGAATATGCCAGCCACCGGCCATCTGCTCTGGCTCGCCAGCCTCACGGCCCTGGCGGTGACACTGGCACCCTTTGCGATAGCGGCCGGCCTGAAGATCAGCGTCGGCGAATAACGAGTCCTGGGCTCTCAAGCCTGGCAAATACCCTGGATGTACCCTGATGAAAATGAGTTGGACGTGGTTCCACAAACTCGGTTCTCCCAAATGGTTCTATGCCATCAGCGGCCGCATGCTGCCGTGGCTGGCCGTCTCTGCCATCGTGCTGCTGCTGGTGGGCGTCACCTGGGGCCTGGCCTTTGCGCCCCAGGATTACCAGCAGGGCAACAGTTTCCGCATCATTTACATTCATGTGCCGGCGGCGATGCTGGCGCAGTCCTGCTATGTACTGCTGGCGGTGGCCGGGGTGGTGGGGCTGGTGTGGAAAATGAAACTGGCCGACGTCGCCCTGCAGTGCGCAGCGCCGATCGGCGCCTGGATGACCGCCGTGGCGCTGGTCACTGGCGCCATCTGGGGCAAGCCGACCTGGGGCAGCTGGTGGGTGTGGGATGCGCGCCTTACGTCGATGTTGATCCTGTTGTTCCTGTACTTCGGCATTATTGCTTTGGGCCAGGCAATCAGTAATCGTGACAGCGCGGCCAAGGCCTGTGCGGTGCTGGCGATTGTCGGTGTGATCAACATCCCGATCATCAAGTACTCGGTGGAGTGGTGGAACACCCTGCACCAGGGCGCCACCTTCACCCTTACCGAAAAGCCGGCCATGCCCGCCGAGATGTGGCTGCCATTGCTGTGCACGGCACTGGGCTTCTACTGCTTCTTCGGCGCCGTGCTATTGCTGCGCATGCGCCTTGAGGTGCTCAAGCGCGAGGCACGCGCCAGTTGGGTCAAGGAGGAAGTGTTGAACAGCCTGGGGCGGAGGGCCGCACAATGAGTTTTGCCTCGTTCGGCGATTTTCTCGCCATGGGCCACCATGGCCTGTACGTGTGGACGGCCTATGGCATCTGCCTGGCGGTGCTGGCGCTCAACGTCGCCGCGCCGCTGCTGGCCCGCCGTCGCTACCTGCAAGAAGAGGCGCGCCGATTGCGCCGGGAGAACAACCAGTGAATCCGCAGCGCAAGAAACGCCTGTTGCTCATCGTCGGCCTGCTGGTCGGTGTCGGGATTGCCGTCGGCTTTGCCCTGAGCGCCTTGCAGCAGAACATCAACCTGTTCTACACGCCGACCCAGATCGCCAATGGCGAGGCGCCACAGGATACCCGTATCCGTGCCGGTGGCATGGTCGAAAAAGGCTCGGTGCAGCGTTCGGCCGACTCGCTCGACGTGCGCTTCGTGGTCACGGACTTCAACAAGTCGGTGCCGATCACCTACCGTGGGATCCTCCCCGACCTGTTCCGCGAAGGGCAGGGTATCGTCGCCCTCGGCAAGCTCAATGCCGAAGGCGTGGTGGTGGCCGATGAAGTACTGGCCAAGCACGACGAGAAATACATGCCGCCCGAGGTGACCAAGGCCCTGAAGGAAAGCGGCCAAGCCGCCGCAGGCGCGGAGGCGAAACCATGAACGCGGCACTGGTGATACCCGAACTTGGCCAGTTGGCGATGATCCTGGCCATCTGTTTTGCCGCCGTGCAGGCCAGCGTGCCGCTGCTCGGTGCCTGGCGCGGCGATAGCCTGTGGATGAGCCTGGCGCGGCCGGCGGCCTGGGGGCAATTTGCCTTCCTCAGCTTTGCCTTCGCCTGCCTCACCCATGCCTTCATGACCGACAACTTCTCGGTCGCTTACGTGGCCAGCAACTCCAACAGCGCCTTGCCCTGGTACTTCAAGTTCAGTGCCGTGTGGGGCGCGCACGAGGGCTCGTTGCTGCTCTGGGCGTGGATCCTGGGGGGCTGGACCTTCGCCGTGTCGGTGTTCTCGCGCCAGCTGCCGCAAGTGATGCTGGCCCGTGTGCTGGCGGTGATGGGCATGATCAGCGTGGGCTTCTTAAGCTTTTTGATCATCACCTCCAACCCGTTCCAGCGCTTGCTGCCGCAAGTGCCGACTGACGGTCGTGACCTCAACCCGTTGCTGCAGGACATCGGCCTGATCGTCCACCCGCCGATGCTGTACATGGGCTACGTGGGCTTCTCGGTGGCCTTTGCCTTCGCCATCGCCGCGCTGCTGGGCGGGCGCCTGGACGCGGCCTGGGCACGCTGGTCGCGGCCGTGGACCATCGTTGCCTGGGCTTTCCTGGGGGTGGGTATCACCTTGGGCTCGTGGTGGGCTTACTACGAGCTGGGCTGGGGCGGCTGGTGGTTCTGGGACCCGGTGGAAAACGCCTCGTTCATGCCTTGGCTGGTGGGCACGGCATTGATCCACTCACTGGCGGTGACCGAGAAGCGCGGGGTATTCAAGAGCTGGACCGTGCTGCTGGCGATCGCGGCCTTCTCGCTGAGCCTGCTGGGCACCTTCCTGGTACGTTCCGGGGTGCTGACGTCGGTGCATGCGTTCGCCGCCGACCCTTCGCGCGGCGTGTTCATCCTGATCTTCCTGCTGTTCGTGGTGGGTGGTTCGCTGACCCTGTTCGCCCTGCGCGCGCCGGTGGTCAAGAGCCAGGTCGGTTTTGCCTTGTGGTCGCGCGAGACGCTGCTGCTGGCCAACAACCTGGTGCTGGTGGTGGCAGCGTCGATGATCCTGCTGGGTACGCTGTACCCACTGGTGCTCGATGCCTTGACCGGGGCCAAGCTGTCGGTTGGCCCGCCGTACTTCGATGCGTTGTTCCTGCCGTTGATGGCACTGTTGATGGTGGTGCTCGGGGTGGGCGTGGTGGTGCGCTGGAAAGACACCCCCGGCAAGTGGCTGGCGAGCATGATGACGCCGGTACTGATCGGCAGCGCAGTGCTTGCCCCGCTCGCCGGCTTTATCGTCGACGACTTCGACTGGCCCACGCTGACGGCCTTTGCCCTGGCGGCCTGGGTGGTGCTCAGCGGGCTGCGCGATGTACTCGAGAAGACCCGCCACAAGGGCCTGGCCAAAGGCATGCGCGGCCTCACCCGTAGCTACTGGGGCATGCAGCTGGCGCACCTGGGCCTGGCGCTGTGCGCGCTGGGCGTGGTGCTGTCGAGCAACAACAGCGCCGAACGCGACCTGCGCATGGCGCCAGGTGAAAGCGTCGAGCTGGGTGGGTATCACTTCCTGTTCCAGGGTGCCAAGCACTTCGAGGGGCCGAACTTCATTTCCGACAAGGGCACCGTGGTGGTGTCCCGTGATGGTCGCGAAGTGAGCACGCTGCACCCCGAGAAGCGCCTGTACACCGTGCAGCAGTCGATGATGACCGAAGCCGGCATCGACGCAGGCTTCACCCGCGACCTGTACGTCGCCCTCGGCGAGCCGCTGGAAAACGGCGCCTGGGCCGTGCGCGTGCATATCAAGCCTTACGTCCGCTGGATCTGGCTGGGCGGTCTGCTGACCGGCCTGGGCGGGTTGCTGGCGGCCCTCGACCGGCGTTACCGCGTCAAGGTCAAGACCCGGGTGCGTGATGTCCTGGGCGTGTCTGGAGCAGCTGCATGAAGCGTTGGATCATGGTGGTGCCACTGGCGGTGTTTCTGCTGGTGGCGGTTTTCCTCTACAAAGGGCTGTTCCTCAAGCCCGACGAGCTGCCTTCGGCAATGATCGGCAAGCCATTCCCGGCGTTTTCCCTGGCCTCGGTGCAGGGCGATCGCAAGCTGACCCAGGCCGACCTGCTGGGCCGCCCAGCGCTGGTCAATGTGTGGGGGACCTGGTGCCCGTCGTGCAAGGTCGAGCACCCCTACCTGAACCAGCTGGCCGAGCAGGGCGTGGTGATCCACGGGGTCAACTACAAGGACGACAATGGCGCAGCATTGAAGTGGCTGGCCGATTTCCACAACCCTTACCAGCTGGACATCCGCGACGAGCAGGGCACCCTGGGCCTGGACCTGGGCGTGTATGGCGCGCCGGAAACCTTCCTGATCGACGCCAAGGGCATCATCCGCTACAAGCACGTGGGCATCGTCGATGCCAGCGTCTGGCGCGAACAGCTGGCGCCGCTGTACCAGGGCTTGGTCGATGAGGCCAAGCCATGAAGCGGGGGCTTGCAGCTGCCGTACTGGGGTTGGCCCTTGGCCTGGGCGTGGCGGGCGTGGCCAGGGCGGCCATCGATACCTACCAGTTCCGCGATGACGCCGAACGTGAGCGCTATCAGCAACTGACCAAGGAACTGCGCTGCCCGAAGTGCCAGAATCAGGACATCGCCGACTCCAACGCCCCGATTGCCGCCGACCTGCGTCGTGAGATCTTCCGCATGCTGGGCGAAGGCAAGAACAACGAGCAGATCGTCGATTTCATGGTCGACCGCTATGGCGATTTCGTGCGCTACAAGCCGGCGCTCAGCGGGCGCACCTGGCTGCTGTGGTTCGGGCCGGGGATCTTGCTGGCCGGTGGCTTTGTGGTGCTGCTGGTGATCGTTCGCCGACGCCGCAATGCCGCGGCCCAACCTGCGAATGAGCTGTCCGTCGAAGAACGCGAGCGTCTCGCCAAACTGCTGGAAAAAGAACAGACCCATGATTGAATTTTGGCTTAGCGCGGGCCTGCTGCTGCTCGCTGCCCTCAGCTTTCTGCTGATCCCGATCCTGCGTGGCCGTCGCCGTCAGCAAGAGGAAGACCGCACCGCTCTGAACGTCGCCTTGTACCAGGAGCGCGTTGCGGAACTTGCGGCGCAGCAGGCCGCCGGCGTGCTCGATGACGCGCAGCTGGCCAAGGGCCGTGACGAAGCGGCTCGCGAGCTGCTGGCCGACACCGAAGGCAGCGAGGCTGCGCGCCAGGGCCATCTGGGCAAGGCCTTGCCGCTGCTGGCCGCGGTGCTGGTGCCGTTGATGGCGTTGGGGCTGTACCTGCACTTTGGCGCGGCCGACAAGGTCGAACTGACCCAGGAGTTTGCCCAGGCGCCCAAGACCATGGAGGAGATGACCACCCGCCTTGAGCGTGTGGTCAAGGCCCAGCCGGATTCGGCCGAGGCCCTCTACTTCCTTGGCCGTGCCTACATGGCCGAACAGCGTCCGGCCGATGCGGCGCGCACGTTTGAACGTGCCGTGGCCCTGGCGGGCCGCCAGCCCGAGTTGCTCGGGCAATGGGCCCAGGCGCAGTACTTCGCTGCCGACAAGCAGTGGAGCCCGCAGTTGCAGGCCTTGACCGACGAAGCCCTCAAGGCCGACCCGAACGAAGTGACAAGCCTGGGGCTGCGCGGGATCGCTGCTTTCGAGGGTGAGCGTTACCAGGAAGCCATCGACTACTGGAAGCGCCTGCTGGCGCAACTGCCTGAAGGCGATACCTCGCGTGCGGCCTTGCAGGGTGGTATCGACCGGGCTGCCGAGCGCCTGGGTGATGCGCCTGGGCAAGCGGACGCACCGGTGGCAGCACGCCTGAAAGTGCGCGTGGAGCTGGCGGCGGCGCTCAAGGACAAGGTCAAACCTGACGACACGGTGTTCATTTTCGCCCGAGCCAGCAACGGCCCGCCCATGCCGCTGGCGGCGAAGCGGGTGACCGTGGCGCAATTGCCGATCGAGGTGGAGTTGTCCGATGCCGATGCGATGATGCCGCAAATGAAACTGTCGGACTTTACTGAAGTCCAACTGGTTGCCCGTGTCTCGCGTGCCGGCCAACCTACCCACGGCGAGTGGATCGGCCAGGGTTCGCCACTGGCTACTGCCACCCAGGCCACGCAGCACCTGACCATCGACAGCCCTGACCCGTAAGAGAGCATTGCCATGCACAGCACCGTCCGCCTGACCCTGATCACCCTGGCCCTGGGTTTGTCCGCGTGTACGGTGCATGAGCCTTACGAGCAACCCGCGCCGCCCATCGAGCGCGTGCCGCCGCACCAGGGGCCGGTGGTCAAGCCGTTGCCGGGCGGTCAGCCTTCGACCCAGCCGAGCAAGCCTGCGGCGACGCCCAAGCCGATGCCGCGCACGTCCGCCAGCTTTGCACCGCCGCCAGGGGGGGCCAGCCACTGGGACCCGAAATTGGGCGTCTATGTGCTGGAGAAAAAACCCAACACCTTCTACCGCCAGCGCACCTACTACCGCTATGACGGTGGCTGGAGCTGGTCGCTGAGCCCGGATGGCCCGTGGCAGGACACCGACAGCAGCGGTGTGCCGGGTGGCCTCGGGCGGGCCTTTGCGCAATAGGTTGACCCCGGTACAGTACAGTTTTCGGCGCAATTACCGATTGACTGTACCGCCCGCTGACTCCGCATAATGCCCCCTCGTACAGACGCGGAGGTGGCATGAGCAAGACAGTCCTGGTGTTGGTGGAAACCGTCGACGATTACTTGCCCTTGCTGGAGCAGGCGGGTTATCGGCTGATCCGCGCACCGTCGCCGCAACTGCGCGCCGAAGCTGTTCAGCGTCACGCCGGCGAAATCGATGCAGTGCTTACCCGTGGTCCGTTAGGCCTGACCGCCGTGGAAATCGCTGCGCTGCCCGCGTTGCAGATCATCTGCGTGATCGGTGCCGGCTACGAGCAGGTTGACCTGGCCGCCGCCGCCGCGCGCGGTATTACCGTCACCAACGGCGCCGGGGCCAATGCGGCGGCAGTCGCCGATCACACCCTGGCGATGGTGCTCGCGCTGTTGCGCGACATTCCTCGTGCTGACGCCAGTACCCGCCGTGGCGAGTGGAACCGGGTAATCAGCCCTTCGGTGAGCGGCAAGCGCCTGGGCATTCTCGGCCTGGGTGCGGTGGGGCTGGCGATTGCCAAGCGTGCCCACCTCGGCTTCGATATGAGCATCAGCTACCACAGCCGCACGCCGCGCCAGGATGTGCCATACACCTGGTACGACAGCCCGCTGCACTTGGCCGATGCCGTCGACATCCTGGTCGTGGCCACGCCTGGCGGCGCCCATACCCGTCATCTGGTCGATGCACCCGTGCTCGAAGCCCTCGGCGCCGAGGGTTACCTGGTGAACATCGCCCGTGCCAGCGTAGTGGACACCCGCGCCCTGGTGGCGGCGCTGTCGAACGGGCAGCTTGCCGGCGCCGCACTGGACGTGTTCGACGACGAACCCGCAGTGCCCGATGCCCTGAAAGCCCTCGGCAACACGGTGCTGACCCCTCATGTGGCAGGCCAGTCGCCGGAGGCCGCGCGGGACACGGTGACCCTGGTGTTGCGCAACCTGCAGGCGTTCTTTGCCGGTGAGCCGGTGCTGACCCCGGTACGAAACTGATCTTTTTCATCCAGATGCCTGGCAGCGGCCCGGTCAACAAGGAGTGTGTGCATGCAACTTGAGATTTTCCAGGTCGATGCGTTTTCCGCCGAACCGTTCGGTGGCAACCCGGCGGCAGTCATCCCGCTGCAAAGCTGGCTGCCAGACGATGTGCTGCAGCGCATCGCCGAAGAGAACAACCTGTCCGAAACCGCTTACTTCGTGCGCAACGGGGAGGCTTACGACCTGCGTTGGTTCACCCCTACGGTTGAAGTCGACCTGTGTGGCCATGCCACCCTGGCGTCGGCCTATGTGCTGTTCGAACAACTGGGCGAGCAGGCGCACGTGCTGCGGTTCAATACGCGCAGCGGCGAGCTGCGCGTCAGCCGTGGTGCCGACGGGCTGCTGGCGATGGACTTCCCGGCCAAGCAGCCGGAAGCGGTGGATGCCCCTGCTGGCCTGCTGAAGGCGCTGGGCCTGAGCAGCGCGCGTGCGGTGTATCGCAGCGATGACTTTGTGGTGGTGATCGATGATGCTTCGCTGCTTGACCCACTGAAACCGGACTTCGTTGCGCTGTCGGCTTTTGATGTGCGCGGTATCGCCGTGACTGCGCCGGGGCGCGGATATGATTTTGTCACGCGGTGGTTCGGGCCACGGGTGGGTGTTAACGAGGACCCGGTGACGGGGTCAGCGCACACCTCGCTGGCGCCGTTGTGGGCCGAGCGGTTGGGCAAGAACGTCCTGAGCTGCGAGCAGGGTGGGGTGCGCAAGGGGCAACTACTGTGCGAGGTGCCGGGCAATGGCCGGGTGATCATCAGTGGGCGGGCAGCGTTGTATCTGCGGGGCAGGTGTACATCTGATTAGCGAGTGTCACGCTGGCACCGGCTTCGCCGGTGTTCGCGCTCTATACTGATCGGCCCAAGCCCACATCGAGGAGCCTGCCATGGCCCTGAAAAAACAAGGCACATGCCTTTGTGGTGAAACCCGTCTGCACGTGACCGTCGACAACACTCATATCAGCGCCTGCCATTGCAGCATGTGCCGCAAGTGGACGGGTGGACCGCTGCTGGTCGTGCATTGCAGCCAGCCGCCGGTCGTCGAAGGGCGCGCCCCTGGGGTCTATGATTCGTCCGAGTGGGCTCAGCGCGGCTTTTGCAACCGCTGCGGAACGCATCTCTACTACCGTCTCAAGGTAAATGATTCCTACGCTATACCGGTGGGCCTGCTCGATGGCGATGAAGACTGGGACTTCGACTTGCAGATCTTCGTAGAACAGAAGCCTGCATGGTATTGCTTTGCCAACCAGACTACAGAACTGACGGGGCAGGAGGCCTTCGACCAGTTCGGCTGATGCCGACATGAGCAAAGGCAACCTGGTCTATTTCGTTTTCCTGGTGGCCGCCATCCCGCCATTGACCCTGAGTGGCCAGCTGATCGTTTTCGAAACCCTGTTTGCCCTGCTCTACGCTTTCCTTTGGCGGCAGACCGGGCCGAGCGTGCTGGAAGCGGCCGCGATCGTCCTGGTGATGGGTGGCGTGCTGTGGTCCATGCGCCAGCACAGAACGCCGCGAGCGCTTGCCAAACCGGTGCATACCTGAGAAAAGGGCGGCTTTGATTTTTCAGCGTTGGAGCATGCCCATGAGCAGCGAACTGCAGATCATCGACCTCGTCGAAGGCGAGGGTAAAGCCGCCGTCAAAGGCGCCCTGATCACCACCCAGTACACCGGCTGGCTGGCCGACGGCAGCGAGTTCGATTCGTCGTGGTCACGCGGCAAGCCCTTTCAATGCGTGATCGGCACGGGGCGTGTGATCAAAGGGTGGGACCAGGGCCTGATGGGCATGCGCGTTGGCGGCAAGCGCAAATTGCAGGTGCCGGCGCACCTGGGGTATGGCGAGCGCAGTGTGGGGGCGATACCGCCGAATTCGGACCTGACGTTTGAGATCGAGCTCTTGGAAGTACTGACACGGGATGATTGAGTAGTCCCCGTCCTACGCCAAATGAAAAAAGGATTACACACCTTGTCGGCCTCCGTCTGATTGAGCGGTCACTCAGGGATGGCTACTCTTCCAAATGACTTGAGTGAAGAGGGCTTGGCTATGAAATCGCATTTTTCCTCGCGAGTGGTGCGAGAGGCAAATGCCTTGTTGGTGGCATCCGGAACCCGACTGGAGATTTCGCTGCCGCGCGAATTGGCAGGCGTCCTTACCTGTACGCAAAAATCCCGCTCGGAATTGAAGGCAGCATTCAAAGCGGCGTATTCACGCTTGCGCAAGGAGTAACAGCCCGATGGCCGATGGCTGCTACAACCCTATTGACTCGGTCCTTGTAGAAAATGAGCAAGACACGCTGGGTATCATCGCCTACTCGCTGTACAAGAGGCAGAAGATCGAATTCATTCAGGCCTTCAAGGTCAAGCATGACAGGGAACCAAAAGACGAAGACCTGGCGCCTTTCCACGATGTCAGCAATAGTCCCACACAGCTTGAGAGTTACCGTAACCAGGCCAGTCAGCTTGCTCAGGGGTTTCTCGATGCTTCTTTAGCTGGCTGCTTACGCGTGTATTTGCTTGGTCAGGAAATAATTCAGCAACACACGTCCTCTAATGTTGGCCTTGCCTAGGGAACGGCAATCACGCTCAGGGAGGAACCAAACGGGTTGACGGCACTCTGACCCTCACTCGTTGCCAAGGATGGCACTCACTACAAGGACGCCTTGCGGCTGCGGCGCAGGGCAACGTGGCGGGTCAACCCGATTTTCTCTGCCACAAGAGCCTGCCTTGATGAAGTTGCCAACCTTTCTCCGCCGTCGTCGCCACTTGCTGCTAAGCCTGGTGGTCACGGCCGTCGCCATACCGCTGGCGCTGGATGCTGTCGAAAGCCGTGCGCAGCCGGTCGATGGCACCCAGACACTGGTCTTCCTGCGCCACGCCGAGAAGCCTGGAGAAGGGCTGGGGCAACTCAACTGCCAAGGCCTCAATCGTGCGCTGGACCTGGCCACGCTGCTGCCGGAGCGCTTTGGCAATGCCGACTATGTGTTCGCCGCCAACCCATCACGGCATGTCGAGGAAGGCAGCAAGGACGAGAGCTACAGCTACATCCGCCCGTTGATGACCATCACCCCCAGTGCCATCCGCCTGGGCCTGCCGGTGAACATCGACTACGGTGCCAACGACACCGATGAGCTGGCCGAAGAGCTGTTGAGCGACAAGTACCGCAACGCGACGGTGTACACAGCTTGGTCCCATGGTTACCTCCCAGAGCTCATCAATACCGTGGCCGGCAAGGCCCTGGGTGAGGAGCGGGTGATCACCGAGGACTGGAACGGCGACGATTTCGACACCTTGTACGTACTCACCCTGACCTGGCACGACGGCAAGGCCAGCCTGCTCAGCCGTAATGTGCGGCAGGGCCTCAACGATGGTGCCCATAGCTGCCCGACCTGATCCGCTGCTACTGTCTTGGCAGGGAAGCCGAAACAGGGGCCATGCATGAAGCACAAGGTGACGGTCATTGGGGGCGGTGTGATTGGCCTGGCGACGGCCTATGCGCTGGTGCGTGAAGGGCTATCGGTAGAGCTGATCGAGGCGCGGGACAGCCTGGCGTCTGCCACCAGTTTTGCCAATGGTGGGCAGCTGTCATACCGCTATGTGGCGCCACTGGCCGATGCCGGTGTGCCCTGGCAGGCGTTGGGCTGGATGCTGCAGGGGGACTCGCCGCTGCGTTTGCGGTTGCGCGTGGACCCGGCGCAGTGGCGTTGGTTGCTGGCGTTCATGATGGCCTGTCGCAGCAGTGTCAATGCTCGCAATGGTGCACAGCTACTCGCGTTGGCGCTGGAAAGCCAAGCCGCGTTGACGCGCTGGCGTGAGGAGGATGGGCTGACGGATTTTGCCTGGCGGCGTAACGGCAAGCTGGTGGCCTATCGCAGTGAGCGGGCGTTCACCCAGGGGCGCGGGCGCCTGCTCGATCAGCACGGCCAACGGGTGCTCGATGCTGCCGAACTCCGGGCCCTGGAGCCAGCATTGGCCGAGGCACCGTTCGTGGGGGGTGTGCTAACCCCTGATGAGGAAGTCGCTGACTGTCATCGTTTTTGTGAACGCCTGGCCGAGCGCTTACGCGCATCGGGGCAGTGCCGGTTTTTGCTCGGCAGGCCGGTGACGCGTTTGCTCGCGCAGCAGGATCAGGTGGTTGCACTGCAGCTGGGGCGCGAGCAGGTCGATGTGCAGCGCCTGGTGCTGTGCGCAGGGCATCGCAGTGCGGGGTTGGCGCTAGCGGGTTTGAAATTGCCGGTCTATCCGCTGAAGGGCTACAGCCTGACGGCGCCGATCAACCAGGAGCATCGGGCGCCGGAGGTCAGCGTTACCGATTACGAACGCAAGATCGTCTATGCGCGCCTGGGCCGCCAACTGCGGGTTGCGGCGATGGTGGATATCGTCGGCTACGACGAATCGGTGGATGCGCGCCGGCTCGACAGTATGCGTCGGCTGGCCCGTGATACGTTGCCCAATGCGGCGGACTACGGGCAGGCGGTGGAGTGGGCGGGGATGCGCCCGGCGACGCCTACCGGGGTGCCTATTATTGGGGCTACGGCTTACCGAAACCTGTGGCTGAACCTGGGGCATGGGGCTTTAGGCTTTACCTTGGCCTGTGGCAGTGGGGAGCGCTTGACCAGGATGTTGCGCTGACTGTACCGGCCTTTTCGCGCAACGCTCACGCCATCGGCGGCAGGCGTCGCTTCACCGGGCTCTTCTTGATGATTGCAGTGTTGGTCTCGGCCAGTACATTGATCCGGTCGAGCAGGGTGTCGAGCTGTTCCATCGTGCGCACATGCAGACGGGCAATGAAACAGTCCTCGCCGGTGACCTTGTCGCATTCGGTAAACTCAGGGATCGCAATGATCTGCCGCTCCACTTCCTGCAACTGCCCCGGCAGCGGGCGAATACGCACGATCGCCTGCAACTGGTAACCAAAACTGCGTGGGTCGACATCCACCGTATAACCACGCAATACGCCGCGCTCTTCAAGGCGGCGCAAACGCTCGCTGACGCTTGGCGCGGACAGCCCGCTGATCTGTGCCAGGGCTTTTAGCGAACGGCGTGAATCGTCCATCAACGCGTTGATCAGGAGTTGGTCGATAGCATCGGTCATGTTTCACCTCGTCAGGCCATTCCAATAATTAGCCTTGATAGTAAAGGCAAGTTGGCCGATGTGCCTTTGATATCCGCTGGAAGGCCCCCTGCCTTCCTTTGCATACTGTTGCCATCGTCAACGGGAGGTGTGAGATGGACAGTTCATTGCGCCGTGGCTCGCTGGAAATGGTCGCCGCCATGCTGATTTCCGGGACCATCGGCTGGTTTGTATTGGTGTCGGGCCAGCCGGTACTCGAAGTGGTGTTCTGGCGCTGCGTGTTCGGTGCCGGCACGTTGCTGGTGATCTGCGCGGCCTTGGGCTTTCTCAAGCCTGGGGTGATCAGCCGTACGGCGTTTCTGCTGGCGATTGCCAGCGGGGTGGCCATCGTTGGCAACTGGGTCTTGCTGTTCGCCTCCTACTCGCGCGCTTCGATTGCCATTGGCACTGCGGTGTACAACGTGCAGCCGTTCATGCTGGTGGGGCTGGCGGCAGTGTTTCTGGGCGAGAAGATCACACTGCCCAAAGTCACCTGGTTGAGTGTTGCCTTCCTGGGCATGCTGGCTATTGTCAGTGCCCACGGTGCGGGGCAGGGCAGCGGCGAGGATTATCTGCTGGGCATTGCCCTGGCGCTGGGCGCGGCATTTTTGTATGCAATCGCTGCGCTGATCATCAAACGCTTGAAAGGCACGCCGCCGCACCTGATTGCGTTGATCCAGGTCACCACCGGTGTTCTGTTGTTGGCGCCGTGGGTCACACTGGGCGGGTTGCCTGGCGAAACGTCGGCACTGGCCAGCCTGTTGACCCTGGGCATCGTTCACACCGGTGTGATGTATGTCTTGCTGTACAGCGCTATCCAACGCCTGCCCACGGCACTGACCGGTGCGCTGTCGTTTGTTTACCCGATTGCCGCGATCCTGGTTGACTGGGTGGCGTTCGGGCACCGGCTGGCCCCCTTGCAATGGTTGGGCGTGGCGCTGATTCTGCTTGCAGCGGCCGGGATGCAGCAAGGGTGGTGGTTCCGTTCGGCACCCGTCGCGGCCAAAGGGTAGAATGTCCCCTTTTACGTGCTTGCGACCCGCCATGACTTCACCGATCCAGACCCTCGAACAGCATCTGCTTACTGCCCTCGACCCCGCCCCCCAGGAAACCCGCCGCCTGTTCCACGGCCGCGGCCGCTGCTGGCCGGGCCTGGAGCAGGTGACGGTGGACTGGCTGCAAGGCGTGCTGTCGGTGGCGCTGTTCCGCGAACCCGCTGAAGGCCAACTGGCCGAGCTGGAGGCCATGCTGGGTAATCTCGCCCAGCGCCCGCAATGGACCGGACAGGCCATCCTCATTCAGCACCGCTACCTGCCGGACAGCCCTGGCCAATGGCTATGGGGCGAGCCATGCCAGCAGCGAGAGGTGATCGAGGACGGCCTGACCTACTTGCTGGACCTGGGCGTGCGGCAAAACACCGGCCTGTTCCTGGACATGCGCTATGGCCGGCGTTGGGTTCGTGAACAGGCGGCGGGCAAGCGGGTGCTCAACCTGTTTGCCTATACCTGCGGTTTTTCGGTGGCGGCCATCGCGGGTGGCGCCGAGCAGGTGGTGAACCTAGACATGGCCAAGTCGGCGTTGTCCCGTGGGCGTGACAACCACCGGCTCAATGGCCACGATGCATCGCGGGTGGCGTACCTTGGGCATGAGCTGTTCAAGTCCTGGGGCAAGGTGCGCAAGTACGGGCCCTATGACCTGATCATCATCGACCCGCCGACTTTCCAGAAGGGGAGCTTCGTGTTGACTCAGGATTACGCGAAGATTTTGCGGCGTTTGCCTGAGTTGTTGAGCGAAGGCGGGACGGTGTTGGCGTGTGTCAACGACCCGGGGATCGGGCCGGAGTTTCTGATCGAAGGCATGGCCGAGCAGGCGCCGGCGTTGGCCTTTGTCGAGCGGTTGGAGAACCCGCCGGAGTTTCCTGATGCCGACCCGGCTGGGGGCTTGAAGGCCCTGGTGTTCAGGCAGGCCTGAGTCTGCCTGTACCGGCCCTTTCGCGGGGCAAGCCCGCTCAAGAGGCCGGTACTGCCTGCATCAATTACTGGTTGGTGTAGATCTGGTCGAACACGCCACCGTCGTTGAAGTGGGTTTTCTGCACGGTGCGCCAGTCACCAAAGGTTTTTTCCACCGACAGGAAGTCCACTTTCGGGAAGCGGTCGGTGTACTTGGCCAACACCGCTGCATCACGCGGGCGCAGGTAGTTGTTCGCCGCGATTTCCTGTGCCGCTGGCGACCACAGGTACTTCAAGTATTCCTCGGCCGCAGCCTGGGTACCTTTTTTCGCGACTACCTTGTCGACCACACTCACCGGTGGCTCGGCTTCGGCGGACACGCTCGGGTAGACCACTTCAAACTGATCGCGGCCGAACTCGCGGGCGATCATTTCGGCTTCGTTTTCGAAAGTCACCAGCACGTCGCCGATCTGGTTGGTCATGAAGGTAGTGGTGGCGGCGCGGCCACCGGTATCGAGCACCGGCGCCTGCTTGAACAGCTTGCCGACGAAATCTCGGGCCTTGCTCTCGTCACCGCCTTGCTTGAGCACATAGCCCCACGCCGACAGGTAGGTGTAGCGGCCGTTACCCGAGGTCTTGGGGTTGGGTACGATCACTTGCACGCCGTCCTTGAGCAGGTCAGGCCAGTCTTTGAGTGCCTTGGGGTTGCCCTTGCGCACGATGAACACGGTGGCCGAAGTGAACGGTGCGCTGTTGTTCGGCAGGCGCGTGACCCAGTTGTCCGGCACCAGCTTGCCGTGGTCGACCAGGGCGTTGATGTCGGTGGCCATGTTCATGGTGATGACATCGGCCGGCAGGCCATCAATCACCGCGCGCGCTTGCTTGCTCGAACCACCGAAGGACATCTGCACATTGACCTTCTCGTTGTGCTCGGCTTCCCAGTGCTTCTGGAAGGCTGGGTTGTAGTCCTTGTAGAAGTCGCGCATCACGTCGTAGGAGACGTTGAGCAGGGTCGGGGCGGCCTGGGCGAGGTTACCGAGGGCCAGGCCTGCGGCGAGCAGCGAGGCGGTGAAGAGTTTTTTCACGTTGCTTCCTTGTTCTTGAGAAGTTATGGGCAGATAGCCAGCGACTATAGCGGGTGCCTTTGCAGGGGTTAAAGAACAAAAAACACTTTGGTTATGCCGCTGCCTGTACCGGCCTCTTCGCGGGCAAGCCCGCTCCCGCAAGATCAGCGCAGGCCTGAACATCATGCCGTCCAAGTGGGAGCGGGCTTGCCCGCGAAGAGGCCGGTACAGGCAGCATTACTGCTTGGGAAATAGCCCATTGCCGCAGCGCGAACAGAATGACGCATCATGTTCGTGGCTGCTCTTGCGGCAGGTTGGGCAGTCATGCTGCAACTGTTCCCCGCGCATGGCATTGGCCAACTCGGCGGTAAAGATGCCGGTAGGCACGGCAATGATCGAATAACCGGTGATCATCACCAGCGACGACAGCACCTGCCCCAGCGGCGTCTTCGGCACGATGTCGCCGAACCCCACGGTCGTCAGGGTGACAATCGCCCAGTAAATGCCCTTGGGAATGCTGGTAAAGCCGTGCTCCGGCCCTTCGATCACGTACATCAAGGTGCCGAACACGGTCACCAGGGTGGACACAGTGACCAGAAACACGATGATCTTCTGCTTGCTGCCGCGCAGCGCGGCCATCAGGTAATTGGCCTGCTTGAGGTATTGGCCAAGCTTGAGCACGCGGAAGATCCGCAGCATGCGGATGACCCGGATGATCAGCAGGTATTGCGCGTCGCTGTAGTAGATGGCGATGACCCCGGGGACGATCGCCAGCAGGTCGACCAGGCCGTAGAAGCTGAAGGCATAGCGCAGGGGTTTGGGCGAGCAATACAGGCGGGTCAGGTACTCGACAAGGAAAACTGCGGTGAAACCCCATTCGATGGCAGCCAGCAGGCCGGCGTAGCCCTGGTGGACCTCATCGATGCTGTCGAGGATCACTGTGACCAAGCTGGCGAGGATAATCAGTAGAAGGGTCTTGTCAAAGCGTCTTCCAGCCACGGTGTCGGTCTGGAAGACGATGACGTAGAGCCGCTCACGCAGGCTCACAGGGTTATTCATTGGCTCGTTCCACAAGGCGCTAGAAAGTGCGATGGGGTGAGCCTAGGGGCTGCATTTCAGCCGTGCAAGCGCGTTGTGTTACGCCGTTGATTGAGCTCAGCCAGGTAGTTGCCCAGGTGCATAAGCCAGCAAGCGGTGACAAAGGGGGCGGTTAGCCCGGCAACGGGCAGCAATTTGAACAGGGTTTGCAGCAACAGGGCCAGTGCAATCGCCAGCAGTGCCACCCACGGGCGTTCGCCCTGCCTGCTGAACGCCAGTGCCGCCAATGCAGCATTGAAACCGTACAAACCCATCCAGGCAGCCTGTGCCTGATCGGTCAGCAAGGCCACACCACCGCCGATGGCAGAACCGATCACCGCCCAGGTTGCCGCGTAGGGGTTGGCAAGGTACATCCCGATTACGATCAGCAGGCCAGCCATTGGTTTGTCGAGCAGGAAGATCTGGCCCACGCCACGCAGCAGTGCATACAGCGGGTCGGCATCCACATGAGGTGCGGCCGAGGGTTCGGCCAGTAGCAGGGCGCCCCAGCCCAGCAGTACGAATGGCGCGGTGTAGGCGATCAGCAGCTTGCCGCCACGCTTGCGCCATTGGTGGGTAATGATGCTCGACAACCCGCCCGCAGCGATGATCAGCGGCGGCATGATCGCCGACCAAGGCAGTACCGCACTGATCAGGATGCCGATCAGCACACCGTTGTAGCAGTACAGCCCAGCCTGGCGGTCAGCGCGGTCATAGCCGCGACGTTGCGCGGTGAGCAGGCCGGCGAGGGCGCCGAGCAGTGCGCCGCCGACCAGTGTAGGGGCGGTCAGCAAGATGGCCAGCAGGCAGCACAGGCCGCACAGGGGGTTGCGCAGCAGCAGCACCTGGCTGAAGCCGTTGAGCAGCGCCGTGGCCCAGTCAGGGCACGGGTTGACGAAATTTTTGGTGTACATGGGGCAGTCGGTAAGGTTGAGGGTTGAGCGGTGGGCCTCTTTGGGCCTCGGGTTTTCCGCAGGGTTGTTGTATCGGTGTTCGGGGAGGGCGTTGCCCTCCATTCGCGGGGCAAGCCCGCTCCCACAGGTACTGCATGGCATTCAATTTCCAGATGCACCTGTGGGAGCGGGCTTGCCCCGCGAAAGGGCCCCGGCGTTAGACCAAGGTCTCGATCCGCAGCGTATTAGTCGAACCCGGCTTGCCGAAAGGCACACCGGCAGTAATCAACAGCGTGTCGCCGCGGCTGGCCATGCCTTGTGCCTGGGCAATCTCCAGCGCAGTCGAGCAAATTTCGTCAACCTGGCGCAGGCGGTCGTTGACCACCGAGTGCACACCCCAGGCCACGCTGAGGCGGCGCGCAGTGTTCAGGTTTGGCGTCAGGTTGAGGATCGGCGCCCGTGGTCGCTCGCGGGCGGCGCGCAGGGTCGAGGCGCCCGACTCGCTATAGTTGACCAGCACCGCCACCGGCAGGATGCCGCTGATACGGCGGATCGCGCAGCTGATGGCGTCCGACACAGTGGCTTCGGCTTTTGGCCGGCCCACGTCGAGCTGGGCTTGGTAATCCGGGCCGTTTTCCACCTGGCGAATGATCTTGCTCATCATCTGCACGGCTTCCAGCGGGTAGTCGCCCGACGCGGTCTCGGCCGACAGCATCACCGCATCGGCGCCTTCGGCCACGGCGTTGGCCACGTCGGTGACTTCGGCGCGGGTCGGGGCGGGCGAGAAACGCATCGATTCGAGCATCTGCGTGGCCACCACCACCGGTTTGCCCAGCTGGCGGCAGGTGCCAATGATGCGCTTCTGGATCTGCGGCACGCTTTCGGCCGGCACTTCCACGCCCAGGTCGCCACGGGCCACCATGATTGCATCGGAGAGCTCGGCGATCGCTTGCAGCTGTTCGACGGCGGAGGGCTTCTCGATCTTGGCCATCAGGTAGGCGCGGTCACCGATCAACTGGCGTGCTTCGGTAATGTCTTCTGGGCGCTGGACGAACGACAGGGCCACCCAGTCCACACCAAGCTCAAGGCCAAAAGTCAGGTCGCGGCGGTCTTTCTCGGTGAGCGGGGAGAGGTCCAGCACCGCTTGGGGCACGTTCACCCCCTTGCGGTCGGACAACTCGCCGCCGTTCAGCACGTTGGTGTCGATGGCGTCGGCGTGCTTGGCGGTCACCCGCAGGCGCAGGCGGCCGTCGTCCACCAGCAGGTCCATGCCCGGTTCCAGCGCGGCGATGATTTCCGGGTGGGGCAGGTTGACCCGCTCGCTGTTGCCCGGCGTCGTGTCCAGGTCCAGGCGCAGTGACTGGCCGCGCTGCAGTTGCACCTTGCCTTCGGCCAGGCGGCCAACGCGCAGCTTAGGCCCTTGCAGGTCCATGAGGATGCCCAGCGGGTAGTTCAGCTGCTGCTCGACTTCGCGGATCCACTGGTAGCGCAGGGCGTGGTCGGCGTGCTCGCCGTGGCTGAAGTTGAGGCGGAAGATGTTCACCCCGGCTTCGACCAGCTGGCGGATGTCGTCAATACCCTTGGTTGCAGGGCCGAGGGTGGCGAGGATTTTGACTTTTTTATCAGGCGTCATGATTGCGGAGTCTCGAGGATCAGAATGGCGCGGAAGTCGTTGACGTTGGTACGTGTCGGCTCGGTGACGATCAACGCATCAAGCGCGGCGAAGTAGCCGTAGCCGTTGTTGTTGTCCAGTTCATCGCTGGCCGACAGGCCCAGGGCTTCGGCACGGGCATAGCTGCTCGGGGTCATGAAGGCGCCGGCGTTTTCTTCCGAGCCATCGATACCGTCGGTGTCACCGGCCAGCGCGTAAACGCCCGGCAGGCCTTTGAGGTTTTCGGTGAGGCTGAGGAGGAACTCGGCGTTGCGCCCGCCACGGCCATTGCCGCGCACGGTGACGGTGGTTTCGCCACCGGACAGGATCACACAGGGCGCCTTCAGCGGTTGGCCGTGCTGGACGATCTGCCGGGCAATGCCAGCATGCACCTTGGCCACTTCGCGCGACTCGCCTTCCAGGTCGCCGAGAATCAGCGGGCTGAAACCGGCCTGGCGGGCTTTGACCGCAGCGGCTTCCAGCGACTGCTGGGGCTTGGCGATCAGTTGGAAATGGCTGCGGGCCAGGGCCGGGTCATCGGCCTTGACGGTTTCTGACGCTGGGTTGTTGAGCCAGTCGATGACCGCCTTGGGTGCCTCGATGTTGTAGCGCTTGAGGATGGCCAGGGCGTCGGCGCTGGTGCTCGGGTCGGCGACGGTAGGGCCGGAGGCGATGACCGTGGCCAGGTCGCCGGGTACATCGGAAATCGCATAGGTGTAGACCGTGGCCGGCCAGCAGGCTTTGGCCAGGCGGCCGCCCTTGATCGCCGAGAGGTGCTTGCGCACGCAGTTCATCTCGCCGATGGTGGCGCCGGACTTGAGCAGTGCTTTGTTGATGTGTTGCTTGTCAGCCAGGGTCAGGCCCTCGGCGGGCAGCGCCAGCAGGGCCGAACCACCGCCAGACAGCAGGAAGATGACGCGGTCGTCTTCGTTCAGATTACTGACCAGCTCCAGCACGCGTTTGGCCACGGCCAGGCCGGCGGCATCGGGGACCGGGTGGGCGGCTTCGACCACTTCGATCTTCTGGCAGTTGGCGCCGTGGCCATAGCGGGTGACGACGAGGCCGGAGACTTCGCCCTGCCAGCTTTTCTCGACCACTTCGGCCATGGCGGCTGCGGCCTTGCCGGCGCCGATGACGATGACCCGGCCGCTGCGGTCGGCGGGCAGGTAGGGTTCGAGGACTTGGCGCGGGTGGGCGGCGGCGATGGCTGTGTCGAACAGCTCGCGAAGAATTTTTTGCGGATCGACCGACATGGCAGGCTCCCAATTATTGTTGTTCTGCAAAATCGAAAACGCCCCTGGAACTGCCTCCGTGCAGGCCGAACCAGGGGCGGGTGTTGCTCGGTGTTGGCTTCTTCGCGGGCAAGCCCGCTCCCACAGGGTTGTCATGGCCCTCAGGCCTTGTAGAGAACCTGTGGGAGCGGGCTTGCCCGCGAAGGGGCCAATGGATGCTTACTTGTCGTCGCGGATCGAGAAGTTGGCCATGTGCTCCAGGCCTTTGATCAGCGCCGAGTGGTCCCAGTTGCCGCCGCCCAGTGCCTGGCAGGTGTTGAACACTTGCTGGGCGTTGGAGGTGTTGGGCAGATTGATGCCCAGTTCCTTGGCGCCTTGCAGGGCCAGGTTCAGGTCCTTCTGGTGCAGGTTGATGCGGAAGCCTGGGTCGAAGGTGCCTTTGATCATGCGCTCGGCGTGCACTTCGAGGATTTTCGACGAGGCGAAGCCGCCCATCAGTGCTTCACGCACCTTGGCAGGATCGGCGCCGTTCTTGGCGGCGAACAGCAGCGCTTCGGCAACGGCCTGGATGTTCAGCGCGACAATGATCTGGTTGGCCACTTTGGCGGTCTGGCCGTCGCCGTTGCCACCCACGCGGGTGATGTTCTTGCCCATGGCTTCGAACAGCGGCAGGGCGCGCTCGAAGGCTTTTGGGCAGCCGCCGATCATGATGCTCAGGGTCGCGGCCTTGGCACCGACTTCACCGCCGGACACCGGGGCGTCCAGGTAGGCGGCGCCGGTGGCCTTGATTTTCTCGGCGAAGGCTTTGGTGGCAGTAGGCGAGATCGAGCTCATGTCGATCACGACCTTGTTCGGGCCGACGCCTTCGGCCACGCCGTTTTCACCGAACAGGACAGCTTCTACCTGCGGGGTGTCGGGGACCATGACGATGATGAATTCAGCTTCCTGGGCCACTTCTTTCGGGTTGGCCAGGGCCACCGCGCCAGCGGCGATCAGGTCGGCCGGGGCGGCGTCGTGGTGGGTGGAAACGAACAGGCTGTGACCTGCTTTTTGCAGGTTCTGGGCCATGGGCTTGCCCATGATGCCGGTGCCGATAAAGCCGATTTTAGCCATGAGAATGTGCCTCTTGTATTTGTATATTCAGATTCTCGGGGTAGCCCTGAACCCCGTGGGAGCGGGCTTGCCCCGCGAATGCGGTTGATCAGGCCGTGGTGGTGTCCTTGCGGACGCTTTCGCGGGGCAAGCCCGCTCCCACATGGGTCTTCAGCCAGCCCAGGCCGGCTTCGGTCGTGGTCAGTGGCTTGTACTCCGCGCCCACCCAGCCCTGGTAGCCGATGCGGTCCAGACGCTCGAACAGGAAGCGGTAGTTGATCTCGCCGGTGCCTGGCTCGTTGCGGCCTGGGTTGTCGGCCAGTTGAATGTGGTTGATCAGTTTCAGGTTGGCTTCCATCGTGCGAGCCAGGTCACCTTCCATGATCTGCATGTGGTAGATGTCGTATTGCAGGAACAGGTTGTCGCTGCCGACTTCGGCCTGGATTTCCAGGGCTTGTTGCGTGGTGTTCAGGTAGAAGCCTGGGATGTCGCGGGTGTTGATCATTTCCATGACCAGGCGGATCCCGGCGGCTTTCAATTTTTCGGCGGCAAACTTCAGGTTGTCGACGAAGGTCTTGCGTACGTCGGCGCACTGCAGGCCTTGTGGACGAATGCCGGCCAGGGCGTTGACCTGGGTGTTGCCCAGGACCTTGGCGTATTCGATGGCCTTGTCGACACCGGCGCGGAACTCTTCAATGCGGTCGGGGTGGCAGGTGATGCCACGCTCGCCTTTCGCCCAATCGCCTGCCGGCAGGTTGAACAGCACCTGGGTCAGGCCGTGAGCGTCGAGCTGCTGCTTGATTTCGGCAGCGCTGAAATCGTACGGGAAGAGGTATTCGACACCGCTGAAACCAGCATCGGCGGCGGCCTTGAAGCGGGCCAGGAAGTCCTGTTCGGTGAACAGCATGGACAGGTTGGCAGCGAAGCGAGGCATGGTTGTCTCCTTGCAGATTAAAGCCCCCGGCGCCACTTGGGCTCGGTGCACGGGGGCGTCAGGCAATCAGTCGAGCATCGAGATCGCGGTTGGCGCGTCGTTGCCGACCAGCGCCAGGTCTTCGAACTCGTTGACGGCGTTGATCTCGGTACCCATGGAAATGTTGGTGACGCGCTCGAGGATCACCTCGACCACCACCGGCACGCGGAACTCTTCGGCCATCTTCTGCGCCTTGAGCAGGGCAGGGGCGATCTCGCCTGGCTCGAATACTCGGATAGCCTTGCAGCCCAGGCCTTCGACCACGGCGACGTGATCCACACCGTAGCTGGCGGCGTCGGTCGAGTTGATGTTCTCGAATGCCAGTTGTACACAGTAATCCATGTCGAAGCCACGCTGCGCCTGGCGGATCAGGCCGAGGTAGGCGTTGTTCACCAGCACGTGGACATACGGCAGGTTGAACTGCGCACCGACTGCCAGCTCTTCGATCATGAACTGGAAGTCGTAGTCACCCGACAGGGCGACGACCTTGCGCGATGGGTCGGCCTTGACCACACCCAGGGCGGCAGGGATGGTCCAGCCCAGCGGGCCGGCCTGGCCGCAGTTGATCCAGTGGCGTGGCTTGTACACGTGCAGGAACTGCGCGCCGGCGATCTGCGACAGGCCGATGGTGCTGACGTAGGTGGTGTCCTTGCCGAACACCTGGTTCATCTCTTCGTACACGCGCTGGGGTTTGACCGGCACGTTGTCGAAGTGGGTCTTGCGCTGCAGGCTGGCTTTGCGCTGCTGGCAGTCTTCCAGCCAGGCGCTGCGGTCCTTGAGCTTGCCAGCGGCTTTCCACTCGCGGGCTACTTCGAGGAACACGTCCAGCGCCTTGCCGGCGTCCGAAACGATGCCCAGGTCCGGGGTGAATACGCGGCCGATCTGGGTCGGTTCGATGTCCACGTGCACGAACTTGCGGCCTTCGGTGTAGACGTCGACGGAGCCGGTGTGGCGGTTGGCCCAGCGGTTGCCGATACCGAATACCAGGTCGGATTTGAGCAGGGTGGCGTTGCCGTAGCGGTGCGACGTCTGCAGGCCGACCATGCCGACCATCAGTGCGTGGTCGTCCGGGATGGTGCCCCAGCCCATCAGGGTCGGGATCACCGGTACGCCGGTCAGTTCGGCGAATTCGACCAGCTTGTCGCTGGCGTCGGCGTTGATGATGCCGCCACCGGCAACCAGCAGTGGGCGCTCGGCGTCATTGAGCAGGGCCAGGGCTTTTTCGGCCTGTACGCGGGTGGCGGATGGCTTGTTGATGGCCAGCGGCTCGTAGGCGTCGATGTCGAATTCGATCTCGGCCATCTGCACGTCGAACGGCAGGTCGATCAGTACAGGGCCTGGGCGGCCGGTGCGCATTTCATAGAAGGCTTTCTGGAACGCGTAAGGCACCTGGCCTGGCTCCAGCACGGTGGTCGCCCACTTGGTCACCGGCTTGACGATGCTGGTGATGTCGACGGCCTGGAAGTCTTCCTTGTGCAGGCGTGCACGCGGGGCTTGGCCGGTGATGCAGAGAATAGGGATGGAGTCGGCCGACGCACTGTACAGGCCAGTGACCATGTCGGTGCCGGCAGGGCCGGAAGTGCCGATGCACACGCCGATATTGCCTGGGTTGGCACGGGTGTAGCCCTCGGCCATGTGCGAGGCACCTTCGACGTGACGAGCGAGGACGTGATCGATGCCACCGACTTTCTTCAGGGCTGAGTACAGCGGGTTGATGGCAGCCCCTGGGATGCCGAACGCGGTATCTACACCTTCACGGCGCATGACCAGAACGGCTGCATCGATTGCTCTCATTTTGCTCATGGGTTGTGCCTCATCGATTTTGTAATTGTATACAACTTTCTGTGCGGCAGAGTGTATTCACGCCTGCCTGCTTAGGTCAATGGATTTTCATCGGGGAGAATGGCTTTCGTCGGAGAGCCCATGAAAACCGCGTTCCGTCGGATCGAGTACGATCGATTTAAAATATTGTATACAAAAATATCCTTCGTTGTGTTCTATTTGCGCTATTGGTTTTCAACTGCCCTTAGGGCTTCTCACAACAAGAAGAGGACCTTTTCATGAACGTTCTGAACCTGAAAGTCGCGGTAAGCCTGGTCAATGCCGCGCTGGCCGCAGGCCGCAAGATCAATGCGGCGCCTTTGACCGTGGCGGTGCTGGATGCTGGCGGGCACGTGCTGGCGCTGCAGCGCGAGGATGGCGCCAGCCTGATTCGCCCGGAAGTGGCCACGGGTAAGGCCTGGGGTGCGATTGCCCTGGGCAAGGGCTCGCGCCTGCTGGCGCTGGATGCGCAGCAGCGGCCGGCGTTTTTTGCCGCGTTGAATGGGCTGGGGGAGCGGCCGGTGGTGCCGGCGCCGGGGGGCGTGCTGATTCGTGATCAGGACGGCAAGGTGCTGGGTGCGGTGGGGATCAGCGGGGATACGTCGGATATCGACGAGCAGTGTGCGATCAGTGCGATCGAGGAGGTGGGGTTGAAGGCGGATGCAGGGGTGGCTGCCTAAACCTCTATTGGCTGTACTGGCCTATTCGCGGGCAAGCCCGCTCCCACAGGTCACCGCAATGCTGGAAACTGCGGTGAACCTGTGGGAGCGGGCTTGCCCGCGAATGGGCCCTGTCAGGCCGCCTCAGGCTCACAACCCTTGAGCACCAGCCGAATGATGGTCTCGGCCGCCGCATCATAATCACTCTCGGCCAACTTGGCCTTGCCCGTCACCGCTGAAATCTGCCAATCGAAATCGGCATAGGTCTGGGTCGCCGCCCAGATGCTGAACATCAGGTGATGCGCGTCCACATTGGCAATCTGCCCACGCTCGATCCAGCCCTGGATGCACTCGATGTTGTGCCGCGCCTGCTCGTTGAGCTGCTCGACCTGGTTGGGCGACAAATGCGGCGCGCCGTGCATGATCTCGCTGGCAAACACCTTGGAGGCATGCGGCAGGTCGCGGGAAATGCGAATTTTCGAGCGGATGTACGCACTCAGCACTTCCTTCGGGTCACCGTCGGCATTGAACGGCGTCGAGGCCTGCATGATCGGCGCGATGATGCTCTCCAGGACCTCGCGGTAGAGGTTGTCCTTGGATTTGAAGTAGTAGTACACGTTTGGCTTGGGCAGGCCGGCCTTGGCCGCGATATCGCTGGTCTTGGTGGCGGCGAAGCCCTTGTCGGCGAATTCCTCGCTGGCTGCGCGCAGGATCAGTTCCTTGTTGCGCTCGCGAATGGTGCTCATTGTCGGGGATCTTCCTCGTGTCTGGCCGCCTCTAAGAGGGATCGCGCATGTTAGCACCGCGTCTGACGGGCGCTCAAGGCAGCGACTTTCGGCTAGACTCCGGCACATTCATTTCACGGGAAACAGGCACATGGCAGGAAGCAGTCTACTGGTACTGATCGACGACATCGCCACGCTGCTCGACGACGTCTCGCTCATGACCAAAGTCGCGGCGAAGAAGACTGCGGGTGTGCTGGGTGACGACTTGGCGCTCAACGCCCAGCAGGTGACCGGCGTGCGCGCCGAGCGTGAAATCCCGGTGGTTTGGGCGGTGGCCAAGGGCTCGTTCGTCAACAAGGCGATCCTGGTGCCGGCGGCGCTGCTGATCAGTGCGTTCATTCCGTGGGCGGTTACGCCCCTGCTGATGATCGGTGGCGCCTACCTGTGCTTCGAAGGCTTCGAGAAGCTGGCGCACAAGTTTTTGCACAGCAAGGAAGAGGACGACGCGCAACACCAGGCCCGCAAGGAAGCCGTGGCTGACGCCACTGTCGACCTGGTGGCCTTCGAGAAGGCCAAGATCAAGGGCGCGGTGCGCACCGACTTCATCTTGTCGGCCGAGATCATTGCCATCACCCTGGGGATTGTGGCGGATTCTCCTCTGCCCCAACAGATCATCGTGCTGTCGGGCATCGCCATCGTCATGACGGTTGGCGTGTATGGGCTGGTGGGCGGCATCGTTAAGCTCGATGACCTGGGCCTGTGGATGACCCAGAAGGCATCGAAGCTGTCTCAGGCGGTGGGTAACGGCATTTTGCGCGCCGCGCCTTACATGATGAAGAGCCTGTCGGTGATCGGCACTGCAGCAATGTTCTTGGTCGGCGGCGGGATTCTGGTGCATGGCATCGCGCCCCTGCATCATGCCATCGAGGCCTTCAGCGAGGGGCGCGGTGGTGGGCTGACCGTGGCCCTGCTCAACGGCCTGGCCGGTGTAGTGGCCGGGGCCGTGGTGCTGGCGGTGGTCAGCGCTTTTTCGAAGTTGTGGCGGGCGATCAGGGGCTGACGGCCACGCCGCTGTCCTCTGGTTTCCAGGCAAGCAGGCCCTGGTTGAAGCCGTAGGCGGCGCTCTGGTAATAGGCAATGGCCCGACGTATCAGCAGGTTGTCGTTGCCAACCGTGGTTTCGCGACTGTTGCCCAGGGCATCTTCATGCACGCGCATGCCACCGCGTGGGCTGAGGATGGCCAGGTTGTTGCCGTCGAACAGGCCCAGGTGCTGGTAGTTGCCAATCAGTACACGCGGTGGCAGGGCATCGTCCTTGAGCAGGTCGCGGCCGAAGAACGTCGAGGTGTAGTCGATGTTGAGCAGGCCGAGCAGGGTTGGCGCCAGGTCGATCTGGCTGGCCAGCTTGGCGTCCTCACGGGGTTCGATGAGCTTCGGTGCGTAGATCCACAGCGGGATCTGGTAGTTGCTCACCGGCAGGTCTTCGACACCTGCGCTGCCAGCAGTGTGGTCAGCGACGAAGATGAAGAGGGTGTTGTCGAACCACGGCTTGCCCTTTGCCTCGCGCAAAAATTGCGCGATGGCGTGGTCGGTGTATTTCACCGCACCTTCACGGCCTTCACCTGAGGGGATGTCGATTCGGCCTTCCGGGTAGGTGTAAGGGCGGTGGTTGGACGTGGTCATCAGCTGCAGGAAGAACGGCTGTTGCTTGGCATGGTCGGCATCGGCCAGCTTGAGGGTTTGCCGATACAGGTCTTCATCGGCCATGCCCCAGGCGTTCTTGAAGCTGATTTCGCTTTCATCGATGCTGCTTTGGTCAACGATGCGGTAACCATTACCGCTGAAGAACGCGTTCATGTTGTCGAAGTAGCCGCGCCCGCCGTAGACGAACACGGCGTCGTAACCCCTGGCCGTCAACTGCTGGCCGAGGCTGGCATAGCCGCTTTCGCGGCCGATGCGTTTGACGATCGAGCGCCCTGGGGTTGGCGGGATCGACAGGGTGATGGCTTCCAGGCCGCGGTCGGTGCGGGTGCCGGTGGCGTAGAAATTGTTGAAGTACAGGCTCTCACGGCGCAAAGCGTCGAGGTTTGGCGTGAGGTTGCGCGCGTCGCCGTTGCTGCCCATGTATTTCGCGCTGAAGCTTTCAATGGTTACCAGGATGATGTTCGGGGTGCGCTGCGGGCCATCGGCGCTGATGTGGCGGCGAATGTCCTGAGGCTCCTGGCCCTGGAAGCGGGCGTTGGGTTCGGCCAGTTCCTGATGCATGTGCGCGCCCACGTCAGTGGCGTCGAGGCTGGCATAGAACTGCGTGTAGTCCAGTTCATTGTTACGGAAGGCCGCGAAGAACTGGTACGGCCCATTGCTGGCCAGCTCGCGCTGGTAGGCGTTGCCGCCCTGGCCACGCGGAAACTGCTGGTCGATCACCAGCACGTTCAAGCCTCCCAGGGCCGCCAGCAAGGCAATACCCAACAGGCGTTGACGCAGGTTTACGCCGGGGCCTGACATGGCCTTGGCCAGCGGTTTGCGCAGCAGCACCGCGAGTATCACCGCAAACAACGCGATAGCGCTGAGCAGCGTGGGCAATGGGTAGGATTCGCGGATGTTGTCCAGTACTTCCTTGGAGTAAACCAGGTAGTCGACGGCGATGAAGTTGAAGCGTACGCCGAATTCGTCCCAGAACAGCCATTCCGACACTGCGACGAACAGCATCACGAACAAGCTGACTACCAAGAGCCCGGCCAGCAGCCCGCGGTGGGCGCGTGTACGCCACAAGGAGGTTGGGCAAAGCGCGAGGTACAGACCCAGTGGCAGGGCTGCGTAGACGAGGAAACTCAGGTCGTAAATTGCGCCGTCTAAGAATAATGAGAAGTAATTGCCACTGACTTCGTCCAGGTGGGTGACCAGCAATACAAACCGCGTCAGCAGGAAAATGCCGAACCAGAGTGAACAAAGTAGTACCAGGTAGCGCCAAGGGGCGGCGAGGGTAGTGCGCATCAATCAGGCCTGTTTTCTTTTTTAGTTGTGCGAAGAAAGTCAGGCTAGAACAGCGGTTGCAAAAAAAATGTCAAAATTTTGCGGTGCGTTCATTGAAAGCCGGATTTATAGTCGGACCTTGTCGCTTACAAACTCGATGAGGAGGTGTGCACATGTTTGGCAATGTACTGACCTACGACGCCTATCACTTGGCGCTGTACCTGATCACGGCGATGGCCTGGGTAAGCCTGGGCTTTTGTTTCCTGCTGCGTGGGGTAGACGTGCAGGCCCTCTACAAGGGGTGTGCCATGTTTGGCGTGGCGTTGACCATCAGTGTGGTAATGCTGGTGGTGGATATCATGCGGATGCTTGAGCACCATCAGGTGGAGATGGCATTGGTGATAGTCGGCATGGTATTGCCGGTTATGGTTGTTTTGACCTTCAAGGCAAGTTCTTTGCTAAGTAAGCCTTCTCTTAAAAGAATGTAAGAAGTTTCTTACAGCTTGGCGCGTAACAGCGTCGCCTTTTGGTAACGCTGTCACGTTTCAGCGGGTTAGAAGTGCACTTTTACCAGGAAGCTTGCAGTGTTCTGATCAGTGGTGAACGCGTCGGAATCTTTGATGCCGTACTTGTTCTTCCAGTAGTCGTATTCAAAACCGACATACAACTGCTTCTCACCCAGGTGCAACGCCTTGCCTAGGTCGTATTTGACCTGCGGGTTGAAGTGCAGGTTGGCCTGATAGGTGCCGCGACGGTTCTCGTCGTTGTCCACCACCCAGTCCATGAAACCGTCGATAAGAATGTCGGACGAGCCCACCGGAATGGTGTAGGACCATACCGGGGTAATCTGCCAGACGTTGTCACCGGCGCGGCTGCCGTCGGTGGTGCGCTGGTAGAAGTTCAGCTGGAAGTAGTCGAAGCCTGGGATGTCGAGGTCGAAGCCAGGGCCGATCAGGTAGGACTCGGTATCACCCTCGCCGAACTCGTAGGTCATCGCCAGCAGCACATCCTTGACCGGGCCGAACGCCAGCTTCTGGTCGAAGATCTTGCCAAACGACAGGCGTGGGCTGATTTCACCGTAGTAGGTGTTCGGGCCGTTACCCGAGTCTTTCTTGCCCTGGTAGAAGATCTTGTCGACGAAAATGAAGTTGTCGCCGTACTTCCAACCATCGGCATGCTCGAAGGTGACGGTTTGCTGGATTTCGGGGTTGACCTTGAAGTTCTTGCCCCACAGGTAGGTGAGGCTGTTGTTCTGCCACTGCAGCAGGTCGCCGCCGAAGGTGGTGCCGCAGGCCAGCAGGCCGCCCGCGAGGATCAGGCTGTTGATGGTACGCATTGTCGCTCCCTTGATTGATCTGTTGTCAGCGCTCGGTGGTGGCGCTGTTTTTGTCTTTTGAGTCAGCTTTTTTCGATAGGCCACAGCTGTTTGGCAAGAGTTGCGCCAACTTTTCCGGGTTGGCACAACCTTCCTGCTCGACTTCGTTCTGAACGGATGAAAAGGGTCTTTCAGGCTGGCAACACGTTGGCCAACCGCCCGTATTCATTGACTGAGCGGTCAGTAAACGCAGGCAGAATCCGTTCTGCCCTGATCGAGGGGGCGCGCAGATTACTGGCTTGCGCGCCGGTCCTCAAGTGCTCCGTCCTGGAGCGTGGTGAAACAAACTTGTGCGTTTGGTCAGGTTCTTAGAAGTGGACTTTGACCAGGGCGCTTGCGACGCTCTGGTTGCTGTCCACATTGCCGCGGCTGTCGATGCCGTACTTGTCCTTCCAGTAGCTGTATTCAAACCCCACGTACAACTGCTTGGCGCCCAGGTTCAGGGCTTTGCCCAGGTCGTATTTGACCTGTGGGTTGAACTGCAGGTTGGCGTGGTAGGTGCCACGGCGGGTCTGGTCGTTGTCCACTACCCAGTCCATGTAGCCATCGATGAGGATGTCGGACCTGCCCACGGGAATGGTGTACGACCAGGCCGGGGTAATCTGCCAGACATTGTCCCCAGGGCGGCTGCCCTCGGTGTTGCGCAGGTAGAAGTTCAGGGTGAAATAGTTGAAGCCGGGGACGGCCAGGTCAAAGCCTGGTCCGATCAGGTAGGCCTCGTTGTCGCCTTCGCCTCGCTCGTAGGTCATGGCGATGAGCACGTCCTTGATCGGGCCGAACTCGAACTTGTGGCCGGTCATCTTGCCAAGCGACAGGCGTGGGCTGAACTCACCGTAGTAGGTGGTCACGCCTTTGCTGCGGTCGGCCTTGCCGTTGTAGAAAATCTTGTCGACGAACATGAAGGTGTCGCCGTACTTCCATTTGTTGGCGTGCTCGAACGTGATGGTCTGCTGGATATCAGGGTTGACCTTGAAGTCCTTGCCGTACAGGTAGCTCAGGCTTTCGCCGTGCCATTGCAGCCATTCGCCTGCATGCGAGGGGAGGGTGGCCAGCAGGCTGCTGCCCAACAACAGGGACGTGGTGATGCGCTTCATGTCGTGATTCCCGGACTTATTGTTTTTGTTGGCGGTTTTTTTAGCGCGCAGGGGCGCCCCGAGCGGCCCATTCCGGCGGGCCGACGGTATAGCGGTTACTGCGGGTGTGAGTGAGGGGCGGCCATTGCGCCGCCCCGTCTGGCTCAGTGCTGGTGACAGGCGTCGTTATGCGCCGCGCGGTCGGCACCACCTAAGATGTTGAACAGCACGTTCAACACCAGGGCGCTGACCGTGGCCATGGCGATGCCACTGTGGGTGATCGGTTCCATCCACTGCGGCATCTGTGCGAAGAACTCCGGGCGCACCACTGGGATCAACCCAAAGCCGACGCTCACCGCAACCAGCAACTGGTTGCGACGGTCGCCGATGTCCGCTTCCTGAAGGATCTTGATCCCGGTGGCGGTGACCATGCCGAACATGGCAATGGACGCGCCGCCCAGTACCGCAGGCGGGATCGAGGCGATCAGGAAGGCTGCCTTGGGCAGCAGGCTGAGCAGGATCAACAGCGCGCCAGCCACGATGGTGACGAAGCGGCAGCGTACCCCGGTCATCTGCACCAGGCCGATGTTCTGCGCGAACGAGGAGTGGGTGAAGGTGTTGAAGAACCCGGCGATGAACGACGCACCGGCGTCGCACAGCAGGCCACGGCGGAGCATGCCTGGGGTGACTTCACGATCGGTTACCTTGCCCAGGGCCAGGAACATGCCCGTGGACTCGACGAAGATGATCACCACCACCAGGCACATCGACAGGATCGGTGCCAGGCTGAAGGTCGGCATGCCGAAGTGCAGTGGGGTGACCACTTGCAGCCACGGTGCGTCTTTCAGGCCCGTCAGGTCGACCATGCCGATGGAGCCGGCCAGGATGTAACCCAGGCCCATGCCCACCAGCACCGACACGTTGACCCAGAAGCCACGCATGAAGCGGTTGATGAGCAGGATCACGGCCAGTACCAGGCCTGCGACCATCAGGTAGATGGGCGAGCCGAAGGCTTCTGCCTCATGGCCGCCACCGGCCCAGTTGACTGCCACCGGGAACAGCGACAGGCCGATCGAGGTAATGACGGTACCGGTGACCAGCGGTGGGAAGAAGCGGACGACCTTGGACATGAACGGCGCGATCAGCATGCCGAAGAACCCGGCGGCGATGGTCGCTCCGAAAATCCCCTGCAAGCCGACGCCGGGCATGCCGGCCATGGCCACCATGCTGCCGACGGCCGCGAAACTGGCGCCCATCATCACTGGCATGCGAATCCCTACCGGGCCGATACCGAACGACTGGATGATAGTGGCGACGCCCGCGACCAGCAGGTCGGCGTTGATCAGGAAAGCGACTTCTTCACGGGACAATCCGGCGGCTTGGCCAATGATCAAAGGCACGGCAATCGCGCCTCCGTACATCAGCAGAACGTGTTGCAGGCCAACCAGGATCAGTTGGAACAGGGGCAGAGGCTCTCGCGGCGGCGCAACAGGGATGTACGCCATGCGTGACTCGGACATGCAGCACCTCGAGTTTTGTTTTTATTCTCGGATCCAAGCGCCAGGCTGCAGGCCTGGGCGCTCGATGCTTGCTAGTTGCGTATTGCCTTGAAGCAGAGGCCGGACATGCCGGCCTCTTCGCGGGTAAACCCGCTCCCACAGGGAGCGGAGTGTGCCCGGTGCATCAGTTGACCGGGGCGCCTTTGGCGATCCAGTCACCGACGAGCTTGCGCTCTTCGGTGGTCATCTGGGTGATGTTGCCCAGCGGCATGATCTGGCTGGCAACCGCTTGCGCCTGAATGCGCGCGGCCTGGGCCTGGATCTGCTGCGGGGTATCGAACATCACACCGGCAGGGGCGGCGCTGAACAGTGGGCTGGTCGGTTTGGACGAGTGGCACACGGTGCAGCGTTCCTGGATGACATTGTGGATCTTGTCGAAGCTGTCGCCGCCTGCCTGGGCAGTGGCTTGCGCCGGTGCCGCGGCGGGGGCTTCGGCGGCCTTGGTGGCTTCCTCGGCGCGCAGTTCGGCAGCGGTCTTGCCGCCGACGGCGGTGGCGGGCAGCGGCTGGTACTCGACTTTCGCAGCAGCTTGCTCAGGGCTGACGGCCATCGGCTTCGGGCCGGTGACGTAGGCCAGGCAGATCATCGCCAGGGCGCCGACGGGCAGGGTCCAGGCGTACTTGGCGCTGTCATGGCGGGTGTTGAAGTAGTGACGGATCAATACCGCAGCCACTGCAATGCCGGCCAGGATCAGCCAGTTGTACTGGCTGCCGTAGGTGCTCGGGAAGTGGTTGCTGATCATGATGAACAGCACCGGCAGGGTGAAGTAGTTGTTGTGACGCGAACGCAGCAGGCCCTTGGCCGGCAGGCGCGGGTCGGGGGTAGTGTTGGCTTCGATCGCGGCTACCAGCTGGCGCTGGGCAGGCATGATGATGCGGAACACGTTACCGACCATGATGGTGCCGATGATCGCGCCGGTGTGCAGGTATGCGCCACGGCCGCTGAATACCAGGCTGAAGCCCCAGCAGGCAGCGATGATCAGCACGAACAGCACGCCGCCCAGCAGCATCGGGCGCTTGCCCAGCGGCGAGTCGCAGAGCAGGTCGTAGATGAACCAGCCGGCCACCAGCGAACCGATACCAATGGCCACGCCCTCGGCACCGCTCAGGGTGCTGCCAGGGGCCAGCAGGTACAGGGTCGGGTTCCAGTAGAACACCACGCACAGCAGGGCGATACCGGACATCCAGGTGAAGTAGGCTTCCCATTTGAACCAGTGCAGGTTCTCGGGCATTTTCGGGGGTGCCAGCTTGTACTTTTCAAGGTGGTAGATACCACCGCCGTGGATGGCCCAAAGGTCACCCGACAGCCCGTCACGCGGATTGCTCCGGTTCAGGTTGTTTTCCAGCCAGACGAAGTAAAACGATGCACCGATCCAGGCGACACCGGTGATCATGTGAACCCAGCGAATGCTCAGGTTCAGCCATTCGTGAAGGTGTGCTTCCACAGTATGTACCTCTGCCGATCACCTTACGATGATCGACCTTTTCTTATTGGTGGGGATTGAGGATCAGCATCTGTTCCTCGGTGAAGTAATGCTCATCGCAGTTGTTGCCAGAACCACTGCGATCAACCACCAGGAAATCATCCCGCTTTTCGATCGTCAGCACCGGGTGGTGCCAGACGCCGCGATGGTAATTGATGCCCTGCCTGCCGTTACTGCGGAAGGCGCGGACCAAACCTGATACAGGTGCATCGCCAACGGGCGCGACCACGATCAGAAAGGGGTTGCCGAGCAGCGGGATGAAAGCCTGGCTGCCCAGCGGATGGCGTTCCAGCATGCGTACGGTCAGCGGCATGTCCAGCGCGTCGGCGCGGAAGATGCTGATGATCGCCTTGTCTTCAGGCTCGGCGGTTTCGACCGTGGCGAGCTTGTGAAAGCGCATGGTCGAGCCGTTGTTGATCATGAAGTGGTCACTGCCATCGGTTTCGATCACGTCACCGAACGGGGCGAAGGCTTCTTTGGTCAGGGGCTCGATCATCAGGGTGCGCATGCGGTTATCTCTTCTAAGTTCGTTATTCTGGATAAGGCTCTAACGTTGCTGCGGCGTTTTACAGCTGCAGCAGGCGGAACAGGGCGATCAGGTTGATCTGCGCCAAGGCTTCCTTGAATTCGGCATCCGCGTCGTTGTGGATGCGTTTTTCGAAAGCGGCGAGGATCTGGTGCCGGTTGCTGCCCTTCACGGCCATGATGAAGGGGAACTGGAACTTGGCCTTGTAGGCGTCGTTGAGCTCGGTGAAACGGGCGAACTCTTCGGCGGTGCACTGGTGGATACCGGCGCCGGCCTGCTCGTTGGTGCTCGATTCGGTCAGCTCGCCCTGGATGGCGGCTTTGCCGGCCAGGTCCGGGTGAGCGTTGATCAGGGCCAGTTGGTCGGCGTGGTTGGCGCTGAGCAGGATGTCGCTCATGCGCTGGTGCAGTGCCTCGATTTCGTCCAGTTCGCTCAGGTTGCCCAGGTCATAAGCTTTTTCAGCGACCCACGGCGAGTGCTCGTAGATGTCGGCGAAGGTGGCGACGAACGCGTCACGGCCCAGGGTCGATGGCTTGAGGGTCTTGAAGGCGGTCATCAGGCGTTCTCTTTCTTGTACGGGTGGGTGGTGTGCCAGTGGCGGGCGATGTCCGCGCGACGGGCGAACCAGACCTGGTCATGGCTTTTGGCGTAGTCGACGAAACGCTTGAGCGCGGCCAGGCGCGCTGGGCGGCCGACCAGGCGGCAGTGCAGGCCGATGGAAAGCATCTTCGGTGCTTCGGCGCCTTCTTCGTACAGCACATCGAAGGCGTCTTTAAGGTACTGGAAGAACTGCTCGCCGCAGTTGAAGCCCTGTACCTGAGTGAAGCGCATGTCGTTGGTGTCCAGGGTGTAGGGGATCACCAGGTGCGGCTTGCCGGTCGGGTTGTTCGGCTCCCAATAGGGCAGGTCGTCGTCGTAGGTGTCGCTGTCATAGAGGAAGCCACCTTCCTCCATCACCAGGCGGCGGGTGTTCGGGCCGGTGCGGCC
The DNA here is from genome assembly GCF_058745025.1 of Pseudomonas sp. E1MeOHC2. Taxonomy (NCBI): domain Bacteria; kingdom Pseudomonadati; phylum Pseudomonadota; class Gammaproteobacteria; order Pseudomonadales; family Pseudomonadaceae; genus Pseudomonas; species Pseudomonas sp. E1MeOHC2. Next base: position 655,800 of record NZ_CP196675.1, on the reverse strand, counting down.
GGTGTACCAGCCCACCGGGCGCTCGCCGGTCAGTTCGGTGAGGATGCGGATGGCTTCGAGCATGTGCTCGCGCTCTTGCGCCTCGTCCATGTTCTGGTAGTCGATCCAGCGGTAGCCGTGGCTGCAGATCTCGTGGCCGGCTTCGGCCATGGCGCGGATCACGTCGGGGTGGCGCTGGGCGGCCATGGCCACGGCGAACACGGTCAGCGGTACGCCGCTGTCCTTGAACAGCTTGAGCAGGCGCCACACGCCGGCACGGCTGCCGTACTCGTACAGCGACTCCATGCTCATGTTGCGCTGGCCCTGCAACGGCTGGGCGGCGACCATCTCGGACAGGAAGGCTTCGGACTCTTTGTCACCGTGCAGGATGTTGCGCTCGCCACCTTCTTCGTAATTGAGGACGAAAGACAGCGCAATGCGGGCGTTGCCCGGCCATTGCGGGTGAGGTGGGTTGTTGCCGTAACCGATCAGGTCGCGAGGATAGTCAGCGCTCACTGCAGTCTTCCTTCTTGTGCGTTAGTGCGGGGGTGGGCGGACCGCGTCGGTATGTCGCACCACCGGATGGGCTGATTGTATACAACTTCTGAAATCTTTTGTAAGCCTGTTTTTCCGCATTTCTTCCCTTTTGTCGCTTGAGAATCCCTTGCAATAAACCTGCCTGCTTGGTCAGCTAATGACGTCGACGTCGGCATGGTGCCTGTATTTGCGACGGATAGGGGCTTTGCCAAGGGCGCGACAGACGGGTTCAAAAAATTGTGTACAATTTGGCGATGGAATGTCTTAATAACGTCATTCCCGCACATCGCAGGCCGGTTGGCGTGATGATGGCCGTGTATTTTTTGCCCACAGATTGAACAAGAGGCGACAAGCAATGGGACGTTTGACCACACACGTACTGGATGCCGCGCATGGCTGCCCGGGCAGCTCGATCAAGGTCGAGCTGTACCGCGTCGAAGGCCAGCAGCTGGAGCTGGTGAACACCGCCCTGACCAACAGCGATGGCCGCGTCGATGCGCCGTTGTTGCAGGGTGACGATTACCGTACTGGCGTTTATCAGTTGCAGTTCAGCGCTGGCGATTACTACCGCGCTCGCGGTGTGCAACTGCCGGCCCAGGCGTTTTTGGATGTTGTCGTGCTGCGCTTTGGCATCGACGAGCAGCAAGATCACTACCACGTGCCCCTGCTGATCTCGCCGTATAGCTATTCGACCTATCGCGGAAGCTAGTTGGTCGCTAGAAGAATCTTCGTAGGTCCTTTGGCCCGCTCTCACACTGGCGGGCTTTTTTTATTGGCGAATGGCGGTTTGTTGATTTGTTGGCGCGGACAGTATCCGGCCTGTTTTGTAGTCTGAGTGAACTGCAGCACCTACCATGATCCCACCTGCAGAGTTGAAGGTGAGCCCCACCACTGCAGCCCCCACCTGTTCAGTGTTACCGCGTTGCCAGGCATCTACTGCCACTTGGCCCCACTCGAAACTCGAACCGAAGAACAGCGTCGGCTCGCTCAAACTGCTTTTCTTGTTTGCGCTCAAACTGGCTGAGGCATTCTGTGATCGCTGGATATAGCTGTCCGCTTTCCAGCTAGGAATGCTGCTATCCCCGTTGCTACCCAATGCCTTGTTGATGGACGCTGTGGCTTGCCCCCATCGGGAAGACGTGTCGACCTGCTCGTGTAGCTGTTTGCGTGTAGGGGAGAACTGTTCAACCGGAATATCGCCTGTGATGAATATATTCTTCATCGTTTTAGACACGCCTTTTAAAAAAGGGCTTCTTCCTTCGGGGTCGGTGAGGTTTATTGGGTCTCCCAGGCAATAGGCATAAGCATTCAAGCCACCTTCTCTAAATGGGCTGTAACTGTCATGGCTCAAGAACCTCATCAGCATGGGGCGGAATATCCTGTGGCCTTTACCGAGAGGGTACGACCCGGAAATCGGATCCCGGAACTCGCCATTGAAACCAATCGGGCTTTTGCCTGCCTCTGAGTGGCCATAAGGGGTGTAAGCGCATATGCGCAGAGTGATAATGTTCATTGGGTATCTTCTGGAAATGACGCCTGTGCCGTTTGTATCAAGCTCCGAAGGACTTCACAGCTAGTACAATTACCAGTCCGGTGCTGTGGGAACACCCCGGCAAGGCCGCTCTCACAGGGGCGTATTTGCAGAGAATGAGCGATGAACGAAGGGCGCCGAAGCGCCCTTTGTCGACCGAGTGGAGGTCAGAGGAACACAAACTTGGCAATGAAAATCGCGCACAGCACCCACAGGCTGGCCGAGATCTCTTTGTACTTGCCGGTACCCGCCTTCAGCGCTACATAGGTGATGAAGCCCAGGGCAATACCGTCCGCCACCGAGAAGGTCAGCGGCATCATGATCACCGTGACGATCGCCGGAATGCTGTCGGTGGCTTCGTCCCAGTGGATGTGCGCCATGCTGCCCATCATCAGCATCGCCACGTAGATCAGCGCACCGGCGGTGGCATAGGCCGGAATCATCCCCGCCAGCGGGGCGAAGAACATCGCAGCGACGAATAGCAGGCCGACCACGACTGCAGTCAGGCCCGTACGCCCACCCGCCGCAACCCCCGCAGCACTTTCCACATAGCTGGTCACTGGCGGCACACCTACCACGGCACCGAACACGCTTGAAGCACTGTCGGCCTTCAATGCCCGCGACAGGTTTTCGATGCGGCCATCCGCTGCCACCAGGTTGGCCCGCTGCGCCACGCCCATCAGCGTGCCAGCAGTGTCGAACATGTGCACGAACAGGAATGCCAGCACCACGCTGATCATGCTGACGTTGAACACGCCGGCCACATCCATGGCCATCCAGGTGGGCGCCAGGCTTGGCGGCATCGACATCACCCCGCCAAATTTCACCAGGCCCAGGCCCCAACCGGCCAGGGTGACGCCGATGATGCTGATCAGGATCGCGCCGAATACCCGTTTGTAGCTGAGGATGGCAATCGACAGGAAGCACACTGCCGCCAGCAGTGGGCCGGGTTCATGCAGCGAGCCCAGCTTGATCAGCGTGGCCGGGCTGTCGACGATGATGCCAGCAGTCTTGAGGCCGATCAGCCCGAGAAACAATCCGACGCCGGCCCCCATCGCATGGCGCAGGCTCACTGGGATGCTGTTGAGCAGCCATTCGCGCACTTTTGACAAGGTCAGGAACATGAACAGCACACCCGAGACGAACACTGCGCCCAGTGCCGTTTCCCAGTTGTAGCCCATGGTGCCGACCACGGTGTAGGTGAAGAAGGCGTTAAGCCCCATGCCCGGCGCCAGGCCCACCGGCCAGTTGGCGTACAGCCCCATCAGCAGGCAGCCCAGCGCGGCGGCGATGCAGGTGGCGACGAATGCCGCGCCGTGATCGATGCCGGCGTCGGCCATGATGTTGGGGTTGACGAAGATGATGTAGGCCATGGTGATGAAGGTGGTCACCCCGGCGATCATTTCGGTTTTGACGGTGCTGCCATGTTGCTTGAGTTTGAAAATCCGTTCCAGCCAGCTCGTTTCGAGCGGTGGGGCGAGATCCAGCGTAGGGGCTTCGGATTTGCGGCTTTCCACAGCGGGTACTCCTCAAGTCTTTCTTGTTGTTTTGGAGCCATTGTCCTGCGCATGCACTTGGCGGCTCCGCGAGGGAAGGCAGACGCCTGACCGTTTTGTTGACTTATGGGTCAGGAAGTTGCACGGTGGATTATGCTTTTGTGTACAAAGAATGCAAATAATGTTTTATATTTTATGTGCGCAATGCGTCGTACAACGGCTATATAGGTAAAAGGCCACCTGCAGAAACGGCTCAGCCTGTGTACAATGGCGCCATACTTTGGTCCTTCATCCCTTTTTCAGGACTTGCCAGCCACCCTCTGACACGCGTTACAGTCAAGGTCCGACTGGTGGATCCACGTGCTCGAGTGCCCATGAACGAACAGCTGCAACCTCTGAAAAAACCTGTGCGCGCTGGCAAGGCCGGGCGCAGCGGTACCCAGGACGACATCGTCTACGCACATATTTTCGAGGCGATCCTCGAACAGCGTCTGGCTCCGGGCACCAAGTTGAGCGAGGAAGCGCTGGGCGAGATCTTTGGCGTCAGCCGCACCATCATCCGCCGCGCCCTGTCGCGCCTGGCCCACGAGAGCGTGGTGCTGTTGCGGCCCAACCGCGGTGCGGTGGTGGCCAGCCCGACGGTAGAAGAGGCACGCCAGGTGTTCTTCTCGCGGCGCATGGTCGAACGCGCTATCACCGAACTGGCCGTGCAGCACGCCACCCTCGAGCAGCTCAACGAGCTGCGCCAGATGGTGCGTGAGGAGCGCGACAGCTTCTCCCGTGGCGATCGTGGTGCGGGCATCCGCCTTTCCGGCGAATTCCACCTCAAGCTGGCCGAAGCAGCAGGTAATGCGCCGCTGGTCAGCTTCCAGCGCAGCCTGGTGTCGCAGACTTCGCTGATCATCGCCCAGTACGAAAGCGGCAACCGCTCGCATTGTTCGTATGACGAGCACATGCAACTGATCGATGCCATCGAAGCGCGTGACGCTGAGCTTGCGGTGAGCCTGATGATGCATCACATGGATCACATCGACAGCAAGCTGAACCTGGACGAGGAAAGTGCCTCGGACGATCTGCATGCGGTGTTTTCGCATCTGTTGAAAAAGCCCAAGGTTTCGGCCAAGGGTTGATCGTTTGTTTGCATGAACAAGGGGCCGCTTCGCGCCCCATCGCAGGCAAGCCAGCGCCCACAGAATGACGCCAGCCTCAAGGGCAGTGCATACCTGTGGGAGCTGGCTTGCTTGCGATGGGGTGCGATGCGGCCCTTTGGTTATTACTGGCCATTGGCTAAACGTCTGCTAAATTCTTGTGAGCAAACCTTCATCAAGCAGTTGGGCTTGCGCATTCGTTGCGTTCAACTTCTTGAGGAAAGGATTCATGAGCATGTCCCTCGGTAAACGCATGGGGGCCGAACTGATCGGCACCTTCTGGCTGGTCCTCGGCGGCTGTGGCAGTGCGGTACTCGCAGCCAGTTCCCCGCTCGGCATCGGCGTTCTCGGTGTCGCCTTCGCGTTCGGTCTCACTGTGCTGACCATGGCGTTCGCCATCGGTCATATCTCTGGCTGTCATCTCAACCCTGCCGTTTCGTTCGGGCTGGTGGTGGGTGGGCGCTTTCCGGCCAAAGAGCTGCTGCCCTATGTCATCGCCCAGGTGATCGGCGCGATCCTCGCGGCTGCGGTGATCTACCTCATCGCCAGTGGCAAGGCCGGTTTCGAGCTGTCGTCGGGGTTGGCGTCGAACGGCTACGCCGACCACTCGCCCGGCGGTTATTCGCTGGGGGCGGGGTTTGTCAGTGAGGTGGTGATGACGGCCATGTTCCTGGTGGTGATCATGGGGGCTACCGATGCCCGTGCGCCAGCAGGCTTCGCGCCGATTGCCATCGGCCTGGCCCTGACCCTGATCCACCTGATCTCGATCCCGGTGACCAATACTTCGGTCAACCCCGCGCGTAGCACGGGGCCGGCACTGTTCGTCGGTGGCTGGGCCCTGCAGCAGCTGTGGCTGTTCTGGCTGGCGCCGCTGATCGGGGCTGCGATCGGCGGCGCGTTGTACCGGGGCCTGGCGAAAGAGCCTTAGCGCTGGTGCACGCAACGCCCGGCGGCGTAGGTTTCGCGCACGGTGCGGTCATCGCCCAGGGTAGTGAGCACGAACAGGGTCTCTTCAATGCTGTTGGACTGCTGGATACGGTAGTCCAATAGCGGCGTGGCCTTGTAGTCGAGCACCACGAAGTCGGCATCGTTACCGGCGCGCAGGCTGCCGATGCGGTCGTCCAGGCGCAGCGCGCGGGCGCCGCCGAGGGTGGCCAGGTACAGCGACTTGTACGGGTGCAGACGTGCGCCCTGCAGCTGCATGACCTTGTACGCCTCGTTGAGGGTGTTGAGCAGCGAGAAGCTGGTACCGGCGCCCACGTCGGTGCCCAGGCCCACATTGACCTTGAAGCGCTCGGCCTGGGGCAGGTTGAACAGGCCGCTGCCCAGAAATAGGTTGGAAGTCGGGCAGAAGGCCACGGCCGAGCCGGTTTCGGCCAGGCGCTGGCATTCCTCGTCGCACAGGTGCACGCCGTGGGCGAACACCGAGCGCTCGCCAAGCAGCTCGAAGTGGTCGTAAACGTCCAGGTAACCCTTCTGCTCCGGGAACAGCGACTTGACCCAGTCGATTTCCTTGAGGTTCTCCGACAGGTGCGTGTGCAGGTACACGCCTGGGTGCTCCTTGAGCAACTGGCCGGCCAGTGTCAGTTGCTCCGGGGTGCTGGTCGGCGCGAAGCGTGGGGTGACCGCGTAATGCAGGCGGCCCTTGCCGTGCCAGCGCTCGATCAGTGCCTTGCTTTCGGCGTAACCGGACTCGGCCGTGTCCGTCAGGTAATCAGGGGCATTGCGGTCCATCATCACCTTGCCGGCGATCATCCGCAGGTCGAGGCGCTCGGCCTCTTCGAACAGGGCGTTGACCGATTCCGGGTGCACGCTGCCGAACACCAGGGCGGTGGTGGTGCCGTTGCGCAGCAGTTCCTTGAGGAAGATTTTCGCGACCTGGTCGGCATGGCCCTTGTCGGCGAACTGTTTCTCGCACGGGAAGGTGTAGGTGTTGAGCCAGTCCAGCAGCTGTTCGCCGTAGGAGCCGATCATGCCGGTCTGCGGGAAGTGGATGTGGGTATCGATGAAGCCTGGGGTGATCAGGGCATCCTGGTAATGCACCACATCGATACCGGCCTCCAGGGTCGGCAGCAGCTCGCTGGCGTGGCCGATGGCGCTGATGCGGCCATCGTCGACCACCAGCAGGCCGTCTTCGTAGTATTCATGGGAGGCCTCCAGGCCGACCTCGGCCGGGTCGGCGATGCTGTGCAGGATGGCGGCACGGTAGGCTTTGCGGGTTGCGGTCATAAAGCGCTCGTCAAATGGCTTGGCTGCGCCGGGAGGGCGGCAGCAACTGGGCAATGGGGCCAGCGTTGGCGGCAGCGTCGTGCTGGCCGAAGCAGGCGTTGTAGGTGGCAATGATTTCCCCGGCGATGGACACGGCGATCTCGATCGGCAGCTTGCCCTTGACCTCGGCAATGCCCATCGGGCAGCGCATGCGCGCCATCACGGCATCATCAAAGCCGCGCTCGCGCAGGCGGTGCTCGAACTTGGCCCGCTTGGTCTTCGAGCCGATCAGGCCGAACCAGGTGAAATCATTGCGCTTGAGAATGGCTGCAGTCAGTTCCAGGTCGAGCTGGTGGTTGTGGGTCATGACGATGCAGTAGCAACCGGCTGGCAGCTCGGCCACTTCATCGACCGGCTCCTCGTTGACCACCTTGGTCACCCCTGGGGGGATGAGCTCGGGGAATTCCTGTTCGCGCGAATCGATCCAGCGCACCCGGCAGGGCAGCGCCGCGAGCAAGGGTACCAGAGCACGCCCGACATGGCCTGCACCGAACACCGCGATTTGCGCCTGCACCGCAGCCATCGGTTCGAACAGCAGCACGGTCACGCCGCCGCAGCACTGGCCGAGGCTGGCGCCGAGGCTGAAGCGCTCCAGGTGCGGGGTGGTGCGCTGTTCTTCGAGCATCTGCCGGGCGATGTGCAAGGCCTTGTATTCCAGGTGGCCGCCGCCGATGGTGTCGAACAGTGCCGAGGCGCTGACGACCATTTTCGAGCCGGCATTGCGCGGGGTGGAGCCGCGTTCCTCGATGATGGTGACCAGTACGCAGGGTTCGCCACGGGACTGGTGGTCGGCGAGGGCGTTGATCCATTGGTGCATGATTCAACCTCTCTTGAAGGCTGACATTGTCCTTGTGGGAGCGGGCTTGCCCCGCGAATGCGGCAGTGGCCACACCATCGTATTCGCGGGGCAAGCCCGCTCCCACAGGGTTACACGATGTCAGTGAGTCACGGTTTCCAGTTCTTGTTCGGCAGGCTGCGCTGCAGCCACTTCCTTGCGCATCTGCTCACACCCCCACAACACCCGCTCCGGGGTCGCCGGTGCATCGATGTTCGGCTGCACGCGGTAGTCGGCCAGGCTCGCCACGGCGTCCTTGATCGCACACCAGGCGGCGATGCCGAGCATGAATGGCGGCTCGCCCACGGCCTTGGAATGGAACACCGTGTCCTCCGGGTTCTTGCGGTTTTCCACCAGCTTCACACGCATGTCCAGCGGCATGTCGGCCACCGCCGGAATCTTGTAGCTGGCCGGGCCGTTGGTCATCAGTTTGCCCTTGGCGTTCCACACCAGTTCCTCGGTGGTCAGCCAGCCCATGCCCTGGATGAAGCCACCTTCGACCTGGCCGATGTCGATGGCCGGGTTCAGCGAGTCGCCCACGTCATGCAGGATGTCGGCGCGCAGCATCTTGTACTCGCCGGTCAGGGTATCGACGATCACTTCCACGCAGGCTGCGCCGAAGGCGAAGTAGTAGAACGGCCGGCCACGGGCCTGGCTGCGGTCGTAGAAAATCTTCGGGGTGCGGTAGAAGCCGGTGCTCGACAGCGACACCTGAGCGAAGTAGGCCTGCTGCACCAGTTGCTCGAAGCTGACGATCTGGTCGCGCATGCGCACATGGCCGTTGCGGAACTCGACGTCTTCCTCGGTCACCTGGTAGTGCCGCGCGGCGAATTCGGTCAGGCGCTTCTTGAGGATCTCGGCGGCGTTCTGCGCCGCCTTGCCGTTCAGGTCGGCGCCGCTGGAAGCAGCAGTAGGCGAGGTGTTGGGCACCTTGTCGGTGTTGGTGGCGGTGATCTGGATGCGGTCGAAATCGACCTGGAAGATCTGCGCGACCACCTGGGCGACCTTGGTGTTCAGGCCCTGGCCCATCTCGGTGCCGCCGTGGTTCAGGTGGATACTGCCATCGGTGTAGATGTGGATCAGCGCACCGGCCTGGTTGAGGAAGGTGGCGGTGAACGAAATGCCGAATTTGACCGGGGTCAGCGCAAGGCCCTTCTTGAGGATCGGGCTGTTGGCGTTGAAGCGGCGAATCGACTCGCGGCGTTCGGCGTAGTCGCTGCTGGCTTCAAGGTCGGCGGTCATCTCGTCGAGCATGTTGTGCTCGACGGTCTGGTAGTAGTGGGTGACGTTGCGCTCGGTCTTGCCGTAATAGTTGGCTTTGCGCACGGCCAGCGGGTCGCGGCCCAGGTGGCGGGCGATATGGTCCATTACCTGCTCGATGGCGACCATGCCTTGCGGGCCGCCGAAGCCACGGTAAGCCGTGTTGGAAGCGGTGTTGGTCTTGCAGCGGTGGCCATGCACGGTGGCATCGCCCAGGTAATAGGCGTTGTCGGAGTGGAACATGGCCCGGTCGACGATCGAGCCGGACAGGTCGGGTGAATAGCCGCAGTTGCCAGCCAGGTCGAAGTTGATGCCGTGCAGGCGGCCGTTGTCATCGAAACCGACGTCGTACTCGACATAGAACGGGTGGCGCTTGCCAGTCATGGTCATGTCTTCGACGCGCGGCAGGCGCATCTTGGTCGGCTGGCCGGTCAGGCGCGCAATCACTGCGCACAGGCACGCGGGGCTTGCGGCCTGGGTTTCCTTGCCGCCGAAACCGCCGCCCATGCGGCGCATGTCGAGGACGATTTTGTTCATCGGCACGTCCAGCACTTCGGCCACCAGCTTCTGCACCTCGGTGGGGTTTTGCGTGGAGCAGTAGACGATCATGCCGCCGTCTTCGGTGGGCATCACCGAGGAAATCTGCGTTTCCAGGTAGAAGTGCTCCTGGCCACCGATGTGCAAGGTGCCTTGCAGGCGGTGCGGGGCGCTGGCCAGGGCCGTGGCGGCGTCGCCACGCTGGTGGGTGTGGCTGTCCAGCACGAAGTGCTTCTTGCGAAACGCTTCGACCACATCCAGTACCGGCTCCAGGTCCTCATACTCGACGATGGCCGCCATGGCGGCGCGGCGGGCGGTTTCCAGGTCGCGGGCAGCGACGGCGAGCACCGGCTGGCCGAAGAACTCGACCTTGTCGATGGCCAGCAGCGGGTCGCCGGCCACCACCGGGCCGATGTCCTTGAGGCCGGGGATGTCTTCGTGGGTGATGGCGATGCGTACGCCTTCGAAGGCATAGCATGGCGTGGTGTCGATGCGCAGGATGCGTGCGTGGGCACGGTCGGCGGTGCGCGCATAGACGTGCAACTGGTTGGGGAATTCGAGGCGGTCATCGATGTACACCGCTTCGCCGGCCACGTGCTTGTCGGCGCTGTCGTGCTTGACGCTGCGGCCGACCCCGGTGGTCAGGTCCTGGCTGAACAGTTCGGCCATCTCGGCCTGGCTCTTGGCTACGTGATGGTTAGACATAAGCGGTCACCCGGGTTTCGATGTACGGCGTTTGCTGTTCGATGAAGTACTTGCGCAGCAGATTTTGCGCAGTCAGCAGGCGGTATTCCTTGCTGGCGCGGAAATCGCTGAGCGGGGTGAAGTCCTCGGCCAGGGCTTGGCAGGCGCGCTCGATGTTGGCCTGGTTCCACGGTTTGCCGCGCAGGGCCGCTTCGCAAGCGCGGGCGCGTTTCGGAATCGCAGCCATGCCGCCGAAGGCGATACGCACGCCGCTGACCACGCCGTTGTCGATGCTCAGGTTGAACGCTGCGCACACGGCAGAGATGTCGTCGTCCAGGCGTTTGGACACTTTATAGGCGCGGAAGGCCCAGTCATTGCTGGCGCGCGGCACGATGATCTTCTCGATGAACTCACTGTCCTGGCGCGCGGTGATGCGGTAGTCGATGAAGTAATCCTCCAGCGCCAGGGTGCGCTGGCGTTCGCCTTGGCGCAGGACCACCTGGGCATCCAGCGCAATCAGCAGGGGCGGCGAGTCGCCAATCGGCGAGGCGTTGCCGATATTGCCGCCCAGGGTGCCCTGGTTGCGGATCTGCAGCGAGGCGAAGCGGTGCAGCAGGTCGCCGAAATCAGGGTACTCGGCGTTGAGCGCCTCGTAGCAGTCGGTGAGCGGGGTGGCCGCGCCGATTTCCAGATGCCTGGCGGTCGTGTCGATGCGCTTGAGTTCGGCCACATGGCCGACATAGATCATCACCGGCAGGGTCTTGTGGAACTGGGTGACTTCCAGCGCCAGGTCGGTACCACCGGCCAGCAGGCGTGCTTCGGGGTGCGAACTGTACAGGTCGGCCAGGTCGGCCACGGTCAGCGGCACCAGGCAGCGCTTGTCGCCACTGTTGAGCTCGCCGGTCTGGGTCGGTGCAATGGCCTTGAGGCGGCTGATGGTCTGCGCTTGCTGGGCGTCGAACTGGTCGCGGCAAGGCTGGCGGCAGCTTTGCTCGGCGGCATCGAGGATCGGCCGGTAGCCGGTGCAGCGGCACAGGTTGCCGGCCAAGGCTTCTTGAGCCTGGTGCACGTCTGCGCCTTGGCTGTTTTTCTGCAGGGCGAACAGCGACATGACGAAGCCTGGGGTGCAGAAGCCGCATTGCGAGCCATGGCAGTCGGCCATGGCTTTTTGCACGCTGTGCAGTTCACCTTGGTGCTTGAGGCCTTCGACGCTGATCAACTGCTTGCCGTGCAGTGACGAAACGAAGGTCAGGCAAGAATTGAGGCTACGGTAGCGCAGGGTGTCGTTGCCCTGGTCGTCCTGGGTCAGTTCGCCGACCACCACAGTGCACGCACCGCAGTCGCCGCTGGCGCAGCCTTCCTTGGTGCCGGGTTTGCCCAGGTGCTCGCGCAGGTATTGCAGCACCGTCATGTTCGGGTCCAGGGCATGCTCATTACGCAGCTCCTGGTTGACGAGAAACTGGATCACGGGGATGGCCTCGCAATGGTTTTATTGTTGTTGGGCGGACAATAAGCAGACCTGACGAGCTGGTCAATATTTTTCTGACTCAAAGGTCAGGAAAATGCCTATGCCTACACCCGGCAGAACACATTGCCCATATCACAAGCATAGATCGCGCCGTGCAGGTGGCTGCCTGGCAAGCCAAATAAAGCGCAAGGCCCCTCTGCGCGAGTGCAGGTCAAGTACGCTACAATCCGCCACTTGTGCACAGTTCAATGATTTTGAAGGAAAACCATGACGTTCAAGGCCCCGGACAGCCTCTCAGAGCAGATTGCCGACTACCTGGCCGAACGCATCATTCGCGGCGAGCTGGAGCCCGGCGAGCGCATCCAGGAGCAAAAGGTCACCCAGGCGCTGAATGTCAGCCGCGGTTCGGTGCGTGAAGCGCTGCTGATCCTCGAACGTCGGCATCTGGTCGCCATCTTGCCGCGTCGTGGCGCCCATGTGACCAGGCTGGATGAACGCAGCGTGCGCAGCCTGTGCGACCTGATGGGCGAGTTCTACATCCTGCTGGGCAACGCCGTTGCACAAAAATGGCGCCTGGAGGCCGACCTGCGCCCGTTCCTGGAGATCCAGCAGCGCTTGCAGCAGGCCCGTGACCAGCAAGACATCAAGGCCTTCGTCGCCGAAAGCTTCGCCGTCATGCGTGCGGCTTACCCGTTCGCCGACAACCCTTACCTGCAGGAAACCGTCGAAAACCTGCAGCCGGCCATGAGCCGCGCCTACTACCTGGCCCTGGATCAGCGCCAGGCCAGTACCGACGACTACCTGGAGCTGTTCGCCCGCCTGCTCGAAGCGGTGGTCGCGCGCGACCTGCCGCGCATTCGCGAGGTACTCACCGCCTACTGCCAGCGCAGCTGCGAGCTGGTGCTGGCGGCGTTGGCCCGGGCCTGACGATGCGCCTCAAATGCATTCGCCTGGCCGGGTTCAAGTCGTTCGTCGACCCAACTACGGTCAACTTCCCCAGCAACATGGCAGCCGTGGTAGGCCCCAATGGTTGCGGCAAGTCCAACATCATCGACGCGGTGCGCTGGGTGATGGGCGAGAGTTCGGCAAAAAACCTGCGCGGCGAGTCGATGACCGACGTCATCTTCAACGGCTCCACCAGTCGCAAACCGGTCAGCCAGGCCAGCATCGAGCTGGTGTTCGACAACAGCGACAACACCCTGGTTGGTGAGTACGCGGCCTACGCTGAGATTTCCATTCGCCGCAAGGTGACCCGCGACGCGCAGAACAGCTATTACCTCAATGGCACCAAGTGCCGCCGCCGCGATATCACCGATATCTTCCTCGGCACCGGCCTCGGGCCGCGCAGCTACTCGATCATCGAGCAGGGCATGATCTCCAAGCTGATCGAAGCCAAGCCCGAAGAGCTGCGCAACTTCATCGAAGAGGCAGCGGGCATCTCCAAGTACAAGGAGCGCCGCCGCGAGACCGAGAACCGTATCCGCCGCACCCAGGAAAACCTGGCCCGGCTGACCGACCTGCGTGACGAACTGGAGCGCCAGCTCGAACGCCTGCACCGTCAGGCCCAGGCAGCCGAGAAGTACCGCGAGTACAAGGCCCAGGAGCGTCAGCTGAAAGCCCGCTTGTCGGCCTTGCGCTGGCGTGACCTGGACGAACGCGTACGTCAGCGCGAAGCGGTGATCGGTGATCAGGACGTGTCCCACGAAGCCCTGGTGGCTGAGCAGCGTAATGCCGATGCAAGCATCGAGCGCCTGCGCGATGGCCACCACGAATTGTCCGAACGCTTCAACCAGGTGCAGGGCCGGTTCTATTCGGTGGCAGGCGATATCGCCCGGGTCGAGCAGAGTATCCAGCATGGCCAGCAGCGCCTGCGCCAATTGCAGGACGATTTCAAGGAAGCCGAGCGCACGCGCCTGGAGACCGAATCGCACCTGGGCCATGACCGCACCTTGCTGGCGACCCTCGGCGAAGAGCTGGTGATGCTGGAGCCTGAACAGGAAATGACCCTGGCGGCTGCTGAAGAGGCCGCGGCCACCCTTGAAGAAGCCGAGCTAGGCATGCACGGCTGGCAAGAGCAGTGGGACAGCTTCAACACCCGGTCCGCCGAACCTCGTCGTCAGGCTGAAGTGCAACAGGCGCGGCTGCAACAGCTGGAAGCCAGCCTGGAGCGGTTGTCGGAGCGTCAGCGCAAGCTGGGTGAAGAGCGCGACCTGTTGGCTGCCGAGCCGCAGGACGCCGCCATGCTTGAGCTGGCCGAGCAGTTGGCCAGCAGCGAAATGCTGCTGGAAGAGTTGCAGCTGTCCGAAGAGCAAGTGGTCGAGCGGCTCGACGGCACCCGCGAGCAATTGCAACAGGCCACTCAGGCGCAACAGCAGGCACAGGGCGACCTGCAGCGTCTGGGCGGGCGGCTGGCCTCGCTTGAGGCCTTGCAGCAGGCCGCGCTGGAGCCGGGCGTAGGTGCCGCAGACTGGTTGCATGGGCAAGGCCTGGCACAGCGACCGCGCCTGGCTGAAGGGCTTCGGGTCGAGCCGGGCTGGGAGCTGGCAGTGGAGACGGTGCTGGGCGCTGATCTGCAAGCCGTACTGGTCGATGATTTCAGCAGCCTCGATTTTGCCGATCTGGAACAAGGCGAGTTGCGGTTGCTGCTGGCAAGCGGCGAGGGCGCGCGGCTGGCGGGCAGCCTGCTGGACAAAGTCGAAGGGCGCATCGACCTGACGCCCTGGTTGGGGCAGGTGAAACCGGTCGATGACCTGGCCCAGGCGCTGGCGCTGCGTGCGAGCCTGGGCGAGGGGCAGAGCCTGGTCAGCCGGGACGGTTATTGGGTTGGCCGGCATTTTTTGCGGGTCAGCCGAGGCGGCGAGGCCGAAGGCGGCGTGTTGGCCCGTGGCCAGGAGATCGAGCGCCTGGGCCAGCAACAGCTGGAGCAGGAAGCCGCCCTGGAGCACCTTGAGCAACAGCTTCAAGGTTTGCGCGAACAGCAGCTGGGCCTGGAAGAACAGCGCGAGCAGTTGCGCCGGCGTACCCAGGAAGAGGGGCGCCAACATGGCGAGCTCAAGGCCAGCCTGTCGGCAAGCCGCGCCCGCGCCGAGCAAGTCGAATTGCGTCGCCGCCGTCTGCAGGAAGAGCTGACCGAGTTGCAGGAGCAGCGTGCTCTGGAGCACGAGCAACTGGGTGAGGCGCGCCTGGTGCTGCAAGAGGCCCTGGACCTGATGGCCCAGGACACCGAGCAGCGTGAGCAGTTGATGGCCCGTCGCGATACCCTGCGCGAAGGCCTCGACCGCATTCGCCAGGAGGCCCGCCAGCACAAGGACCATGCCCACCAGTTGGCTGTGCGCCTGGGCTCGCTGCGCGCCCAACACGATTCCACCCGTCAGGCCCTGGAACGCCTGGAGCAACAGGCGGCACGCCTGACCGAGCGCCAGGAACAGCTGAGCCTGAACCTGGAGGAAGGCGAAGCGCCCCTCGAAGAGCTGCGCCTCAAGCTTGAAGAATTGCTGGAGCGGCGCATGAGCGTCGACGAAGAAATGCGCCAGGCGCGCCTGCACATGGACGAAGCCGACCGTGCGCTGCGCGACGCCGAAAAGCGCCGCACCCAGGCTGAGCAGCAAGCTCAGTTGCTGCGTGGCCAGCTGGAGCAACTGCGCTTGGAATGCCAGGGCCTGGATGTGCGGCGCAAGACCCTTCAAGAGCAGTTGCTGGCCGATGGCTACGACCTGCAAGGCGTGCTTGCCACCCTCGAAGCCGACGACACCGAACAGAGTACCGAGCAGGCGCTGGAGCAGACCGAGGCGCGTATCCAGCGTTTGGGCGCGATCAACCTGGCTGCTATCGAAGAATACGAGCAGCAGTCTGAGCGCAAACGCTACCTGGACGCCCAGAACGCCGACCTGGTCGAAGCGCTGGAGACCCTGGAAAACGTCATCCGCAAGATCGACAAGGAAACCCGCAATCGCTTCAGGGATACCTTTGATCAGATAAATGCCGGATTACAGGCACTTTTTCCAAAAGTTTTCGGTGGTGGCAGCGCTTATCTGGAACTGACGGGCGAAGATCTACTCGATACAGGGGTAACGATCATGGCGCGACCACCGGGCAAGAAGAACAGCACCATCCATCTGCTGTCCGGTGGCGAGAAGGCACTGACCGCCCTGGCGCTGGTGTTCGCCATCTTCAAGTTGAACCCCGCACCGTTCTGCATGCTCGACGAGGTCGATGCGCCGCTGGACGATGCCAACGTCGGGCGATACGCCCGGCTGGTGAAAGAAATGAGTGAAAGTGTGCAGTTCATCTACATCACCCATAACAAGATTGCCATGGAGATGGCAGATCAATTGATGGGGGTGACGATGCATGAGCCAGGATGCTCACGCCTTGTTGCAGTGGATGTGGAGGAGGCGATGGCTATGGTCGACGCCTGATACGCGAAGATAGGGCACATTCTGTAGCGAAATGGCCCCGCCATGTGCGACAGACGGTGTAAAGTTGTCTTTGGTCGTGCTAGCTTAATGTCACTCGTTTTTTGCGTGGGTAAAACGCCTGTCAGAACATAGAGTTGGCGCCACGTGTTAAAGGGCTTTGAACCCTTTGTTTTCAAGCATATTTTTATAGAGGCACGGGATTACATGGAAATCGGTCTGCGCGAGTGGCTGATCCTCATCGGCATCATTGTCATTGCCGGTATTCTTTTCGACGGCTGGCGCCGCATGCGCGGCGGGAAAGGCAAGTTGAAATTCCGTCTGGATCGCAGTTATTCCAATACCCCCGAGGAAGAGGGCGGTGCCGAAGTGCTCGGCCCATCGCGGGTGCTGGATAACCACAAGGAACCAGAACTGGACGAGAGCGACCTGCCCTCGCTCAGCGCGTCGTCGCGTGATCGCGAGCGCGAGCCAAAGCCGGTCAAGGCCAGCAAGCGTGGCAAGCGTGCCGCAGAAGTGCCGCAGGGTGACCTGAACCTGGTGGCCGAGGCGCGCGAGCCCGATCTGTTTGCCGATGCCGATGATGATTTTGCTGCCGACAACAACCGCAACAGCGGTACGGCGTCCAGCAACAACACGGTCAAGGAATTGCCCCCCGCTGAAGAAGTGCTGGTGATCAGCGTCATCTCCCGCGACGAGGGTGGTTTCAAGGGGCCGGCACTGCTGCAGAACATTCTCGAGAGCGGCCTGCGTTTTGGCGAGATGGACATCTTCCACCGCCACGAGAGCATGGCGGGCCACGGCGAAGTGCTGTTCTCCATGGCCAACGCCGTGAAGCCCGGTATTTTCGACCTGGACGACATCGACCACTTCAGCACCCGTGCGGTGAGCTTCTTCCTGGGGCTGCCGGGCCCGCGTCACCCTAAACAGGCCTTCGACGTGATGGTTGCAGCGGCGCGCAAGTTGGCCCATGAACTCAATGGCGAACTCAAGGACGACCAGCGCAGCGTGCTGACCGCCCAGACCATCGAGCATTATCGCCAGCGCATCGTCGAGTTCGAACGCCGTGCGCTGACCCAGAAGCGCTGATAGATCCAGACGAAAGAGCAGCCTGCGGGGCGTGCTGGCCGGTTCGGGATTTGATGTTGTTGGTCCCGGCCCTTTCGCGGGCAAGCCCGCTCCCACAGTTACCCCACTGCCTTTGAGCGCCGTGGAGTACCTGTGGGAGCGGGCTTGCCCGCGAAAGGGCCGGATCAGCAACTAAAGATCCAGAACCCCAGACAACGTCCCCCAGGCTGCTCTTTTGCTTTGCAAGAGAAGACAAACGAATGACCGCCGAATCCCGAATCCACGCCCTGCGCGCCGAGCTCGACCAGCACAACTACCGCTACTACGTGCTCGATGAGCCTAGCGTGCCCGATGCCGAATACGATCGCTTGTTCAACGAGCTCAAGGCGTTGGAAGCCGAACACCCGCACTTGGTGACGCCTGACTCGCCGACCCAGCGCGTCAGCGGCCAGGCCCTGGCCGCGTTCAGCCAGGTGCGTCACGAAGTGCCCATGCTCAGCCTGGGCAATGCCTTCGAAGAAACCGACCTGCATGAATTCGGCCGCCGCGTGGTCGACGGCCTCGATCAGCCGGGTGCGGTCGATTACAGCTGCGAACCCAAGCTCGATGGCCTGGCGGTGAGCCTGCTGTACCGCGACGGCCAGTTGGTGCAGGGTGCCACCCGCGGCGATGGCACCACCGGCGAAGACATCAGTGCCAACGTGCGCACTGTGCGCAACATTCCGCTCAAGCTGCAGGGCGAAGGCTGGCCGGCGGTGCTGGAAGTGCGCGGCGAGGTGTACATGAGCAAGGCCGGTTTCGACCGGCTCAATGCCGTCCAGGCAGAAGCCGGTGGCAAGACTTTTGCCAACCCGCGCAACGCTGCAGCCGGCAGCCTGCGCCAACTGGATTCGAAAATCACCGCCAGTCGCCCGCTGGAATTCTGCTGCTACGGCGTAGGCCAGGTGTCCGAAAGCATCGGCGACAGCCACATTGGCGTCCTCGAGCAGCTCAAGGCCTGGGGCCTGCCGATCAGCCGTGAGCTCCGGCATGCCGCAGGCATCGAAGAATGCCTGGCTTACTACCGCGACATCGGTGAGCGCCGTAACAGCCTGCCGTACGAGATCGACGGCGTGGTGTTCAAGGTCAACAGCCTGGCGTCCCAGCGTGAACTGGGCTTCCGCGCCCGCGAGCCGCGCTGGGCGATTGCCCACAAGTTCCCGGCCATGGAAGAGCTGACCGAAGTACTGGATGTCGAATTCCAGGTGGGTCGTACCGGGGCGGTGACGCCTGTGGCGCGGCTGAAGCCGGTCAAAGTGGCCGGCGTGACAGTGTCCAACGCCACCCTGCACAACATGGACGAGATCGCCCGTCTGGGCCTGCGTATTGGCGACACGGTCATCATCCGCCGCGCCGGCGACGTGATCCCGCAGGTCATGCAAGTGGTGCTCGAGCGACGCCCCGAAGATGCCCGCCCGGTTGAAGTGCCGAGTGCGTGCCCGGTGTGTGGCTCGCACGTCGAGCGCACCCAGCTGGTCAAGCGCAGCAAGGGCAAGGAAACCACCAGCGAAGGTGCGGTGTACCGTTGCGTCGGTCGTCTGGCCTGTGGTGCCCAGCTCAAGCAAGCGATCATCCACTACGTTTCGCGCCGCGCGATGGATATCGACGGCCTGGGCGAAAAGAGCGTCGAGCAGTTGGTGGACGAAGGGTTGATCGGCTCGCCAGCAGACCTGTACAAACTGGAGTTCGACCAGATCGTTGGCCTGGAAGGGTTCGCCGAGGTGTCCAGCAAGAAGCTGCTGGATGCCATCGAAGCCAGCAAGCGCCCGAGCCTGGCACGTTTCATCTACGCCCTGGGCATCCCGGATGTGGGTGAAGAGACCGCCAAAGTCCTGGCGCGCTCGCTGGGCAGCCTGGCGCGGGTGCAGCAGGCGTTACCGCAGGTGCTGACCTACTTGCCGGACATCGGGCTTGAAGTGGCTTACGAAATCCACAACTTCTTCGAAGACGAGCACAACCGCAAAGTCATCGAGCAGTTGCTCGCCTGTGGCATGCAATTGCAGGACGAAGGCGACCTGGCCGCCGAGTTCGCCGCCAGCACCACCCTGGCCGGGATGATCGCCAAGCTCGATATCCCCTCGGTCGGCCCGACCGGCGCTGAAAAGCTGGTGGCCAAGCTCGACAGCCTGGACAAGATCATCGCCGCCGATGGTATCGACTTGCGTCAGGCCCTGGCCGCCAAGCAGGCCGAGGCGGTGCGCGAGTTCTTCAAGGACGAAGCGAACCAGAAGCTGGCACGGGACATCGAAGCCCAGTTGCTGGCGTTTGGCATGCACTGGAACAGCGAGAAAAAAGTCGCCGAAGGCCTGCCGTTGGCAGGGCAGACCTGGGTATTGACCGGCACCCTGGAGCGCATGAGCCGCGACATTGCCAAAGAAAAACTGGAAAGCCTCGGCGCCAAGGTGGCAGGTTCCGTTTCCGGCAAGACCCACTGCGTGGTCGCAGGCCCCGGCGCGGGCTCCAAGCTGGCCAAGGCCAGTGAACTGGGTGTGAAGGTGCTGGACGAAGATGCGTTCATCGTCTTCCTAGGCGAGCAGGGCATCGCCGTCTGACCAGCCTTTCGATCAAGTCATTGAGAAATGATGACTTTTTCTCCCATCAGAGGTTGTAACTTCGCCTCAGACCGGTACAATGGCGCGGCTCGCTGCTTAGCGAGTTGCGTCAGTGGTGGCCCCATCGGTCCCCCCGCATTGATTACCCGTTAACCTGGTCAGGCCCGGAAGGGAGCAGCCATAGCGGGAACATCGAGTGCCGGGGTGTGGCTGGTGGGGCCGCCTCCATTTCCTAAGTCCTTAATTCTAAAGGGCTTTTCTCGCTCAAAATCTTGAAGTGGACCAGTGCCGTAGTACACCTAAGTGGTGCACTGTAAACGGCATGCTAGCGCTTATCTTGCATTTCCTCCAGCTGAACAGTCTCAAATCTTCGCGTGTGATCCGTCCCATTACGAGGGGAGGTCATTTCTACCTCATCTGTCCATCGAATCTGTGCGGCGTACAGGTGATGGCTAACTAGTGGCTGAGGCTGTTAAGCTTTGTTAGAATCAGAAAACTATCCGGCTCGTTAGCAGTTGATCTCAAAAAAGGAATTGTCTTGAATCCCATCGACTGGTTAAATCAGAACTATCAATGGTTCCTTTCAGGACTTGGTTTGACAATATTCAGTACCGCTATCTATTTTCTCGGGCAATGGAATACAGTGCGGTCTGAATCAAAGAAAAAAAACAAGTTGAATATTTCTGAGTCAATTACAAAGTTTGAGTTGCCGCGCAACGATGTTTTCGAGCATGAGACAATCTCAGTATCCTATAACTCAAAATCTTACGATAATCTTGTCCACTACCATGTGGCGGCTGAGAACATAGGACTGACCTCAATACAGGGTCAGAATATATTTTTAGAGCTTCCTGCTGGCTTAATTGTCGTTAGCAAGAAAACCACTACCAGTAGCAAAGCAATCGGTCTGTCCGAAAATGCAAGCGCAGATGGCGAAGGGATAAATTATGTTATTGATCGACTGGAGCCGGGAGAGTTTGTGTCTATTTCGGTTTTAGCCGATACTTGCTTTTCGGATCAGATAAAAGCGAGGCCGAGAGGGGTGGAAAATGCAGAATACAGCAGTGGTAAGAGGCAATTGCTCGGAAGCTCAGATGATGTTCAGCTTGCCATAATGCTACTAGGCGCCTTTATTGCCGTGGGTTCTGTCCCGGGTATTGGTGTTTTTCTGCAGGCGGCATTGTTAATGGTCGGTGCACCTATTTTTGCCCGAGCCATTCGTAGTGTAATGACTAGCAGAAGACAGGCAGTCGGAAGTGGTTCAGATTTGAATGCTGAGGCGGGTAAATTAGATGAGAAAACCAATTCAGCGGGGGAGGTCAAGGCTCAGTACATAAAGCATTAATTTCTACTTCCATACCGAGCTGGTTTCATAAGGCACCGATTATATTTTTCTGACTAGCGCCTTGTTGTGTTTCGATGGTGATTGGCGGTGCCAGTTGTCAGGTTAAGTTGTTCAGCGCGATGCTTAACCTCTCGGTTTGCAGCTATTAGATAAGGCAAACTAATGGTTTTTGAGATTATTGAGGTGAGCTATTATGGATCGTGCGTATTGCATTAGCCTCAAGCGAGAGGTCAGTGCAAAGGAGGTGGTAGAGCTATATCGTCAGCAAATAATTACAAAAAAAGATGATTTCGCGTGCTTGGACGCATCTTGTAGGGCAAGATATGTTTGTGCGAACTTAGGGCGGAAAATCTATAAGGTCGACCATTATTTCAAAACGGCACGCAGATCTGAGCGACATTTCCCGGGGTGCTCATTTGAGCCTAAGTATTCAGTTCCAACTCTCAATGTCTTAGCGAAGGGGAGGCGCGAAAGGTCTTCTATAGCAGATACTGCAGAAGTCGTATTTGAAGCCAAGCGTCGGAAGGGGTATTTCGGAGTTCCAAGCCGTATACGACAATTTCCAACTGATGACATAGTAAGCCTTCGTTACGTGTCTAATCGTCCGTCGGGTAAAGGTTTTGGAGTGGCTAACCCGAAGTGCTACTCTATTGAAACGCTTTTAAATGGTGGGTGGTCTCTTTGTCGAGGGCTGGTTATTGATGGTAATTCGGGTACTATCAAGTCTTCTTTCGTTCCGGTAGATAATCAGAGTCCGGATATCTATAGGCGATATATATATTGCGGCTTAGCAGTCAATATAGATTCCTGTGAAAAGTATACATATTTCAAATTTGGGCGATGCTTCTCAGTTCCGCATAATGGGGCTCCTGTTGTTGTACGGCTCTTGGCGGCTACTGTCTCTGAATCTGTTGGTCAGGCGCGAGCATATTATCGGGTTCTGTTAGATCGGCTTCTGGCGGTTGCTAAGGTTGTGAGTAAGCGCCCGGAAAACCAATTTTTTCTTTATGCATTTGGTGTTCCTAAATATGATGATTCTAATGGCGTTTGGAATATAGATATCGAGAGCATTGATCATATTTATATGGAGGGGCGGTGTTACCGCTCTGAGCTTATAGCAAACATATATCGTGATCCCGAACTTAATTATCACTATTTTGTTTGATTTTATTTGTGTGTGCAGTGGATGGACAGGTTTCGTTTGCTGAAGCAACGTGTGCATTTAGTAAAAATCAAACGTGGCGGTTGTTTTAAATTCTGTGGTGGTGGCTTGGGTGCGGGCTAGGGTTTGTCTGAGCCGTAGGCAAACACGCTTTTCAAACACCTGCTCTTTATTTCGTTTTTTATCATGTCAAATGGTAGGTTTGAATGGTACTTTTTCCCATTCATCACGCATTCCATAAAGCTCGGCGGTGTCGTATCGACCGCTGGCTGCGAGTTTTGCATGGCTTGTGATGCGATTTGAGGTTGTGCCATGGCGATGACTTTTTCGGGCTCCAAGCCTTTCTGGCTGAGAAGGCAACCAATCAGCAGGGCAACGGATACCAAGAATCTGCCAGAACCTATGAAGAACCTTGCTATAACTCCTTTATTTTTGGTGGCAAAGCTCAATAAGCCGGGAGTCAGCACAGCTACTGATAGAAACAGGTAGATCGACCATATTGGAATCGGTTCGTCTTGGACGTAGCCGGTGTAAACCTTCACACCTTCTGTGAAGCAAATGGCCCCGTAGCAGAGAAAGTAAAGAACTCTTGTGAGTTTCCAGAGTTTGTTGTTCAACGTTTGTAGCTTTTCCACGGTTGGGTTCCATTGCAAATCATTAGTTGAAATCAATCATTAGATGGGCTATGCCGCCCTCAAGCAGACGGTAGGTAGGTGCACCAAAGCTTCTTGTCTTCGGCATTCCTACCCGGCTTCCAGTACACCTCGCCTGACAGCTCGTTGGGTACCTTGTAGACAATCTTCGTGTTGAGCTTGATTAGCGGGTTCAGCGACCGCATACGGATACCGTAGCCCTCGCTCATCACAGTCTCCGTGGTGTCGAATTTGAAGTCTTTGCCGTCCTTCTTGATAAGTAAGCTGCCTTCCAGTGGGAGTCGTCCCTCGTTGTCAGTGTTCTTGAAAGTCGCATTCACAGTGAGGAATCGCGCATCAGGATCTGGCTTTATCGTGGAGAAGCGGTTGCCGGTGTCGATAGACTTGCTGATGGTGCAGTCGTTTACCGTCACATCGAAGTACCCAATCTGACCATGCATAGCCTCCTGCTTCGCTTGAAGCCCTTTGAGGTAGCTCGTGGCATACACGTTGTACGCATTGATCGCGGTATCACCTATAGCCCCTACACGGCAGGAAATGACGTTATAGGCATCCTTTGGAAATTTATGGTCATTGAGCGCCTCGTCCAAAGCTGCATTGGCTGCATCGAAGTCAGCGTCTACCCCGCGCTTAAACGGTCCTTGCTTGGCTAGCTCCCTGATTTTCAGAACGTCAGCGTTGAATTCCTTACCTTTACCTTGAGCGTAGTAATCGCCAAGAACGGTGTCGGCTCCGACTGCAAAGCCCAAAGTTTCGGCTGTCATCAAGGTTTTCTGGATCGAGAACATGAAATCGTTCTCTTCAGACGTGAGACTGGAGCCGTCGAGCTGGACAGTGGTGCAGTCTGGAAGCTCGCGCTTGGTGTCTTTCTTAGCTGCTGCGCAGGAGAAGCCGGGCACAGTAAGGCAGGTCATCAGAGCCAAGACAAGGCGGCTGCGGTGCATCTTAAATCCCTTGTAGGTAGTTGTGATGAACAAAGCCTATCCGCACGACATGGGGCAATCAACCGAATTCTTAGGCGCAAGTTTACTTGATTAAGAATGGTATAATTTGGCCATAAAATTCAAGTGCCCATGCTTGAATCAGATTGTACAAAAAGGTACTTGCGAAAAGCTTTGTGAGCCTTGGAGGTGTCTACGAAGGTTTACTCCTCCCCCCCCCAATTTCAGAATCTGGTTTTGAGGCTGACAGTGTATTTCAATGTGGTCAGAATCCCCTGTGACACAGCACCACTGCTTGACTGCAAGCCATGGGCCAAGGTGGATGGGTCTATAGATTCACCAAATCCCTACATGACAGACGACCAAATGCAAGAACGCCCCGCACAAGCTCCAAGTAAGCTCAATGCGAGGCGATTATATGAAATGGCTTGATAGGTGTGGGGGTTATCAGAAGCTCTCAGATCGAAGCTGAGAGCAGTCACACTGCTGACTTGTTCCAGTGACGCTTGATGGTGGCCAAACTGATACGCAGCTTCTCAGCGGTTTGACTCTGGCTCAGACCATCCACCTTGCATTCCTGCACTTCCTTGGTTGTACCCACTGCCTCTGGCCGTCCCAGCTTCTTGCCTTCACTTTTCGCACGATTGATGCCTGCATGGGTGCGCTCGATCAGTAGGTCACGCTCAAACTCAGCCACAGCACTCAGCACTTGCATGGTCATCTTGCCTGCTGCACTGGTGAGGTCTACACCACCCAAAGCGAGACAGTGAACGCGGACACCAGCATTGGACAGCGATTCGACAGTTGTTCGCACATCCATTGCATTCCGGCCAAGACGGTCAAGCTTGGTGACGATCAACACATCACCCTTCTCCATACGTTCCAACAGCTTTTGAAAGCCGGGGCGCTCGCTGGCTTGTGTGCTGCCACTGATTGTCTCAGCGATCACCCGATGATCCTGTACATCGAATCCAGCCGAACGGATTTCAAGCAGTTGGTTGTCAGTGGTTTGGTCAGTTGTGGAGACACGGGCATAAACAAAGGTGCGGGACATGATTGGCTTCCTGCTGTGCTCATCAAATGTGGTGTCATTTTATCGGTAGTATCATAAAATTGGAAGCACAATTTATGACACCAATATTTGGCTGTTACTGCTGGTGTCGCTTAACAGACGATTGTTGATACCACAGCAGCGGCGCAGGTTGATAACCCCTCAGTAAACGTCTTGATCAGTGGAAGAGCCCAATAATCAAAAATGGAATCAGTGGGGAATCGAATCGGCCTGTAGCGGCATCTGTAGAGGGCGTATAGGGGAACCTGAGGCGGTATGGCTCAGCTACCAGTGCCAACCAGCATCTCCACATCTTCAACAAGGCAGGACGGGCTGCATCCTAAAGCACCGGCAAGCTTGAATATGATGGTTATGGTGGGCTGATTAAGGCCGCGCTCAATGAGGCTGACGTAATTCCGCTGAATGTCAGCTTCAAGAGCTAGCTGCTCCTGTGTGAGTCCCGCGTCCTTCCGCCTTTTGCGAAGAACCTTCCCAAATGCCAGCCCTATGTCCAAAACCTGCTCCCCCTGCTGAAGAGAGGGACTGTCGGACGTAGGGGCGATTAGGTCTTCACAATATACTGTGAAAAAATAGCTGATGTGGCATCATTGCAATCAGAATGGTGGCCGTCCGCCACTGCTCAGCGTTTGGATCTGGACAATCGCTGGTTTCGTAATGTCAAGACATGGAGTGGCATATGTATGAAGATGAAAACTCACTGCCCGCAATGTGCTGAACTCATAAAATGCCAAGCAGCGAAGTGTAGATTTTGCGGTTTTGACATTGATTATAATCAGCGTTTAAATTCTGGATTTCCTGCTCGACGTATACTTTACCTTATGGCGTTAGCGTCATTCGTTGTGAGTGGTATGGATTTAGCTGGCGCTACTGCCGGCAGTCCACGCCAAACCGAAGGATACATACTGACTATTCTATTTGTCTTGCTTATGACTGCTGGCGTGATTGTTCAAGTCGCACAAAGAAAGGCAGGGGACAAACGGAGTGATAAGAAGTTCTGGGCTATAAGTATCGCTTTGATGCTGGTCTTGCTATTTGCAGGAATGGTCGCTATCGACTGATTTGTGTGATTTATTTTTTCTCAAAAATAGCTAGGGCTCAATATATGCGTAAGTTTCTATTATTGTTATCCATGGTGTCGCTCAGTGCTACTGCTCAATGGTCCGCGTACACAGAAAAGGACGAGTTGCGGAAAAGTCAAACAGTCGGTGTCGATACTACAGTTTCCCCCGTTAGTGGAGATGGGCCTAAACTCTACGTTAATATTATGACCCCGCCCGACCATCCTGATTGGCGATTTGCAATTGTAAAATTTTCAGATGACATGGAAAAAATCCAATGCGAGAGCATATGTCAGATAACGATGCGGCTTGATGACTATAAGGTCGTTGAAGATTCATTCACCATGGTTAATGGTGAGTTTATTAGGCCGCTTTATTCTAATGCATTGGTCAAGGCAATGAATATTGCAGAGACAATGTATATTGAAATTCCTACAGCTAGCGGTAGGGCGTATCAATATCGGTTAGACTTGAAAGAATTTGACGTAAAAGTTGACATGAAACCGCAGGTGAGCATGGGCGGAGTTACTATTGGTGATGATCAGTCATCAATACCCACTAATTTCGAGAAAATGAAAAATCCAGACTGTTTTAGCGCAAATAATGTTCCGTTGACTCAAGGAGGGGTTGTTGCTCCTAGCGCTACTACTTGCGTGACAAAGGGAAAAATTTCAAGCATATCTTTCTATGATATTCCAGAAAAAGATAGAGCCAAAGTTAATGGCTACTTTTTGAAGCAATTTGGTAGTGTCGATAAGTCCAGTGCTAAGTATCACATGCTAAGTTGGCCATTGGAAAAGAGCTTGGGGCACTTCCACACTGTCGATGGAACCTCCATTTTGGGTAGATATATGATTTATGACTCATCCAATAGATACTTGACCAAACAGACCAATTAAACTCATTTCGGCTTTCAGGTGAATGGGGCAGCGAATGATCTTAAAATCTGGATTAATCAACCCAAGATACAGCCCGCTCTTGCTCTCTTTTCTGTGGTGACACAGGTAGCATACCCACAACAAGGTGTTGTGAGTACAACATCTAGGGGGCTTTGCCCCTGAGAGTCAATATCTTAGATTGTTGGGGTGATTTGATTAATTATATTAATCACCCCTTTCTTTCTTAAATGCACTATGCAGGGTGTACAGTATCTCTATAATGACTCTATAGAATTAGTGTACAGGCAGGTTAGCTTTGCCATCATCATGCAGCAAGCTGCTGATCTTTCCACTTCCTGATGGTGGTTCTACTTATACCAGTCTCACGATTGATTCTATTTTCAGACATACCTTGTGCAAGCAAGCCCAAGACTACCTGCCTCCTATCTGGATCAATCTTCCGCCTATCCTCCTTTGTAGGAAGGCACTCAGAAAAGCTCCAATCCACTTTGGCATTTGCCAGATAGGAGCCTACTAGATAGTTAGCCACTCGTTCATCCTGAACAAACATTCTGATGGACTTGGTGTTGCCCGGGTTACGGATAGCTGTCCTCGTGACAAACTGGAGGCTTGGCTCAAGGAGCCGAGTAGTAATGAAAGCATTTTCAAAACTATCGTATGGTCTGCCATACTTGCCAGCTAAAGACTCTAGATTCAACTTGTCAGCACGAGACGGATTACCACCAAATAGGGCTATAGCCTCTGTTGCATCACTATACTGGTTCAACCCTCGATTATCTTTCGACAGGTAGTGTACATTTAGCGTGTTGTCTAGCTTACCCCACTTGTTAGCCGATAGCAGAGGTGTGCTGCCGGTGTTGTCTAATGCTGTACGCAGTACAAGGTCAAGGTTACGACCTTGCTCTGTCCTCTCAATCATATTTGTCTGACTAAACTTCGACCCTTGTTTCACCATGGGATAAATGGTGATAGGACATTCGTAAGCACCCGCCGGTGGTGTGAACACAGATTGCTCAAATTGGAAGCCATGTATTTGCGCGAAAAGCTCAAACTCACCAACAACATTAGCGGCCAGCACATGAACTTCATCAGCGGCAGAAAATATAGACCACCAATTATCAATTTCCTCTACAGCATAAACAAGTCGATTCCCGCTCTTATCTACAGCCTCTATGAATACATCCGCCCTCTGCATCAGCAGTCGAAATATATTTAGCGCTGCATCACTCCAAGTGGATGATGTACCACCTCGCACACCATTACTGCCAGATGTCACGAACTTCTCCAAGTCTGCCTCGTGGCCATCTTGTATGAGCAGTCTCTTATCAATCTCTTCCAAGTGAAAAAGCAGGCGGTTAGTTTCATTTTCATCAAATGAATAGTCGATATAGCTAACCACCTTGGGCAGTTCATCAACTATCAACATCCAGCCACTTAGGCTCTCTGGATTCACCTTCTGCATTGATTGCTGTGTGCAGAGAAGGATTGAATGTTTCTCGTACTTGAGTGCGGCATTCAGCTTATTAACTACTGGGATTCTATTAGCGCCAGTGTCGGTGCTGCTGTCGATTCGCTTGCAAGCTAGTCCAATAGCATCAATACGTTGCTCCACTTCAGCAATCAAGGCGATGGTTGGAAGTGCAATGACAATACGACTACCTTTCCTCATCAGCATCGGCAATGCTTGTAGCATCGTTTCAGTTTTGCCACTTCCCGGGCGACCTTCAGCTTTGTATATCAATTTCCTCATGTGTAGTTTTCCTCATTTGTTCAGATTGCCCCATAGGCATTTCCTCTGGTTGGTGGTCTTTGTGGTTTCTCAAATCTCAGGCACGACGAAGCCCCCTGCGAGGCATGATTCCTTTAAAAGAACACGGTCGCGTGGAGGCTGGGCGCTTGAAGAACGGCCAACCTTAGCACTATTGATTCTCGACTACAATAAATAATTAATTAACTAAATGAGAAAAGTAATTTCTAGCTTATTCCAATAGGTAGGCGATTTAGTTAATTCGAAAAATGGCTTTTCTTGCAGGGTTCTACCACTGGCCGTAAGGCCCTAATGCAACCATTCTCTCACCTACCCGCCATCCTATCCTTGCCTCAAGCCAGATAGTGCGCAGAATCGCCTGAGAATGCGCCCTAGGCACATGGCAACTGGGTATCCCCCACTATTTACCAAATAAGCTGTTGAATCTGTGACAGCCACTCATTTATGAGTGAGGAAAACGATTCTGGTCTAGCACCCACACCGGCCATCCCCAGCATTCATCGGGGTCAAAAGTGTTTGGAAACCTTTTCGCAGACACAAAAAAAGCCCACCAGCAATAGCTAGCAGGCTTTTTAATCCTGTTGTTTTCATTGTTAACGCTCAGGTTGGATTACGCAGGGATCTCCAAAGGCGAGTAACAGGCTTGCACTTCTGCCTCGATCTGAGCCAGCTGCTTGGCTTTAGCTGTCTCAGCAGCCTTACGCTCTTTCTCTTGTAGCTTCTGGATTAGTTGCTGCCGCAGTAGATCTTGATAACGGGAGTGTTCCGCTTCCAACCATTCAACATACTCAGATTTTACTTTTATTTTTAACTCTGCAATATCTTGCTCTTGCAGATGTTCTGGTTTGATGAGCATACAGCTGTAATGGAGTGGGTCCGTAACTACCGCATGATTGCGGGCGATGGTGTATCCCTCTGCAAATTTGGCAGCAACAAGCTCAAGGAAGTCATATGGCAAGGGTGCATATACCCCTTGCTTTGATTGCGTGGTGAGCTTGTAGAGCTTCACAGCATCTTCTAGGCGGCGCTTAAATTCAGCATCATTCCATTTCGGCGGGACACCGTTAATTTGGATCTTCTCAGACATTATTTATTTCCTCTTTTCTGCATGTAATGGTAATAGGCGGTCATCACTTTGATTCTGTATCCAGTAGCGTCAAACTCAGTAGACTTAGTAGGCGCTGACACTTTAGTGGTTGGTGTTTTCGTGACAGACGATCTAGTTGCTTGAAGAGCTTGGCTAATAGCTGGTGTTTGTTTGCGGCGTTCTACAGCTCTCGCAAAAGCTGTCATAAAGTTGTTTTTCTTCATTCAGATTCCCCATGTCTGTTTAGGTGTAGGTTGTGCTTGGTAGTGAGAATGTCAATCTGATCTACACAGCGGCGATATTCAGCCTTATCCCCACTTGCAGCAGCTGCTGCTTGTAGGCGGCGATAGTGGCTCACCTGCTCAATTGCAAGCTGCCTTTCAAAACCATGTAAGGTCATAAGTACTCCTTTTAATATAGGGAAGGAACAGTCTCAGCCTCGACTGTTTCGGGTTATTGAACCCTCGTAAATCAAGGGCTGCAGAGGTGCAAATGTAGGGGGCGCGTAGGGTGGCCCTCCCTAGAGAAACATCGCTCAAAACGCACCACGGAGCGTTCTAGAGGCATATAGGGTTTAGGGCGGAATAGGGCTAAGACGCTTGGAGAGCCTCTTTGAATGAGGGGCTGATGAGAGCAAACTCACCAGCATCTACGCATGTGCCGTCTTTGTGCTTGGCTAATACTGAAAAATATCGTTCTAGTACGAAATCTGAAACCGCGATTAGTTTGTGCTGAGGGGCGATCCTGTCAGGCTTCTCGTTCTCAAAGCAATTTACAATAAGGTTAGATTGACGGTGGATGACGAGCCAGTTATTCATGATTCACCACCAGATCGCTCAAGTACTCATTGATGGTTTGATTGGCCGAGAAAGCCTTAACTGTAAGCTCGGTAAAGATGATGTGCGGCACACGAAACTTTACCAACATTGTTTGATTTCTGTTGGAGCGAAAGAGTTTCGATCTGCAAGAGCTAGAGCAGGTTCGACTGTCTGATCGTCTATGTTGAAGCGATTTTTTGCAGATACAGCAGGTACGGGTATTCGTCATAAGACCTCCTTGGGTTATGAATTGAGTGGTTATGTTGTGTTATATAGAGCCCGGAACGGGTAATCCGTTGGACAAAAAGAAGCCCTCAAGCCGCAAGCGGTAGAGGGCATAAGGAAAGAATAGGTGCCTTTGGGGAAATTAGAGGAAACCCAAAGGCGTGAGTGCTGTACAGAGATGAGAAATACAGCACTCAGGAAACGTCATGCGACATAGAGGAATATGCGAAATTGAATCTCTAAAACAATTTAGATATTTATTAATAATATCAATTAGGCTCCGTTATTGTCAATAGATGTTTTGAATATTTTGAACTTTTATCAATATAAAATATTCACTGAATGCATAGTAGTGCTTCATGCATTGCCGCAGTTGGAGTTCTACTTCCATAGATGCCAAAGGTGACTGAGCTGTCCTCATGGCCAACCATGCGCTTGATCAATGAATCTTGTACTGCGGCGTCACGAAGATCGTCAATGAATGTATGGCGGAAACTATGGAATGTCTTTCGTGTGTCAGTGATGCCCAGCTTCGTCTTGTATCTACCAAACCATTTTGAAGGTGCGTGCCCTAGTTTTCCGCGCACAGCTTCCAGATCAGGGAATAGGCGATCTGTCCCGGTCGCCTGAACTGACGCTACATGCTGTAGCAAACCCAATCCGATCAGGGTAGGGTGGATCGGAAGCACACGCCGACTACCTGAGTTTTTGAGACTCTGGCCTTCACTGCTGTCATCAATACGGAAGCAGTGGAAACCTTGTTGCTCGATGAAGTCATCTACCCTCAGCTGGCACAGTTCTTCCAGTCGTGCTCCGGTGTATCGACCTAGTAGTGGTATCCAGAAGCGCCACTGATGTTTGTGGGCTTCCTTTCGTAATGCTTCATGGTCCAACAGAGTCACGAGATCGTGGCGGTCAAATGACAGTCGTGCTTCTTTTGCTGAGCCAGTCATTACCTTCATTCCCGCCAACGGGTTTTCTGTGACGTACCTGTTCACCTTGCACCAGTTGAGGAAGGCAGTGAGCTTGCGTAGTCGGTTGTTCACCGTGACGGCGGTGATAGTCTTATAGTTGCTGCCCGACTCAATCACCTGCTTCAAAGTCTTCCCCTTGAACTCTGGCCGTAAGCCGAAGTACTGGGGACAGCGGCTAAGCCGTTCTTTCAAAAGGCGGGCTTGCTGAGCATCGAAGGCAATCGCAGGCATGTCACCCATTAGCTCAAACAGCTCAGTTAGGGCGCGCTCAATGTCTTCGGTGCTGGTTTGTCGCCATGTGCCGCCGCGTTTACCTTCTTCTATATACAGCTTTGAGAGGGTGGCCAGTGTGGGGCCTTCGGCAATCCGCTTCTGTGTGGCTGCTGAAACCATCCTTGGAGCAGTAGGGACGAAAGGTTGAGGTATCGCTTCACGCCAATGCTCACAAAGCGCACGCAGCGTCTCCGGGGCGGTCAACGGGTGCTCACTCAAGTGGCTATACACCCTCTGGACAAGTGAGGTTGCTAGGAATACAGCTACCTGACGCTCACGCACTCGCAGGGATACGCGAAGGGTGTGACGGTTGGGGAACAGGTGCTTTGGTAGTCGAAGGTTGAGGTAGTAGACGGACTGGCGGCGGACGATATAGGCCATGGGGAGCACCAGAGTGGACCAGTAAAGTGGACCAATTGAGTGGAACAATTCTGGTCACACCCCAAGCTTTGAGCGTGTATCTGAGAGCTCACGCGGATAGAGAATCTGCTGCCCCGTTAACCTGAAACCCTTGCCCTATAAGGCTTGCACCGATTGCTGAACACTCCCCCATGACATTGATTCAGGCCCGGAAGGGAGCAGCCATAGCGGGAACATCGAGTGCCGGGGTGTGGCTGGTGGGGCCGCCTCCATTCTTTAAATCCTTGAGCTCTCAAGGATCTCTCGTTCAAAAAACCTCTTAGTCAATGTGCCAAAGCGCATGACGTCTCGACGTTCCAACCCCTGCTCTGTGAGAATGCCAGAAGGCCATATCGCCTCCAGAACGGACGCTGCGCAATGGACAGCCTTCCTACCCTCGAAACCTCGCGCCTGATACTCACGCCGCTGCAGTTGGGCGATGCCCCCGCTATTCAGCAACTGTTCCCGCACTGGGACATTGTCCGCTACCTGGACAGCCGTGTGCCATGGCCCTATCCCGAAGACGGCGCGCTCGTCTATGTCCGAGACATCGCATTACCCGCCATGTACGCTGGGTATGAATGGCACTGGATGATCCGCCTGAAGACGGCGCCAACGCAGATCATCGGCAGCATCAGCCTCTATGACCAGCCGGGTAACAACCGAGGCTTCTGGCTTGCCACCGCATGGCAGAAAAACGGCTACATCCGCGAGGCCTGTGTGGTGATCAACGACTACTGGTTCGAGACGCTTGGGCGTTGTGTCATGCAGGTGCCCAAGGCGGCGAGCAACGACAGATCGCGCAGTGTTTCCGTGCACGAAGGCATGCGCCTGGTTGGCACTGAAGCGGGGCATTTCGTCTGTGGTGCCGTGGCTAAAGAGACCTGGGAGCTGAGCCGTGATGAGTGGCGTGGACGGAGGGCGGTCGTTTAGGTACTGAAGTGGCGATCTCAACGTCAGCAAATGCTTGCCTTTGCCAGTGCCTTGTCGTGATAGAAAACAAAACCTTTCAGCAAGGACTGCTTACATGTCGTCTGTACCCACGCCTCGGTCTTGGCAATTTGCCGTGTTCTGCATTGCCTGTTTCCTGCTGTCGATCAGCTACGGCTCGACGTTTTTGCTTTCTATGCTGGTAAAGGCGTTGGGTGGGGCGGCGAGCGATGCAGGGCAGGTGTTTGCAGTCGCAATGCTGAGTACGCTGCTGTCTGTGGTGGGTTCGGGGCATCTGTTGCAGCGCGTTGGCGCTGCTCGCGCTATCGCGGTTGGGGCGCTCTGCCTGGTCGTGGCGTCAGTAGGCTTTGCCTTGGTGCCCGGTCTGGGCGCCGCCTTATTGGTGTGTGGCCTGATGCTCGGGATCGGCTGGGGGCTCTTCTACACGATAGGGCCGATCATGGTTGCGCAAATGGTCGAGCCATCACGGCGCACCCACTGTTTTGCATTGCTCTCCGGCAGCATGTTGACAGGCATAGGTACCGGGCCATTGCTGGGTAAGTTCGCTGCCCTTGTGGCTTTGCCGACTCAGTTCGCTTTTTGGGTAGCGGCGTGTGCTGCTGGGGTGGCGGGGTTGTACTTCGCTTGGCTCGGTTCGACCGCTCATGGGCAGCGGCCGGCTGAGAAGGTGCAGATCGATTTGGCGTCCGCGCTCAAAGTGATGCGTTCGCGTTCAGGTTTGTCGATCCTGATGGTAGGGCTGGGTGGGGCGATTTTCGGCACCATGGGCAGTTTCCAGACCAGCTATGCCGACCGCCTCGGGCTTGATTATTCACTCTTCTTCATTGGCTTCATGGGCGCTGCGATTGCCTGCAGGCTCTTGCTGGCCGGCTGGGTTGTGAAGCAACAGCCGCTAGCGACCTCCTGGGTTTTGACTTTGATCATGGCCACCGCCGTACTGGGGTTTGATCAGTGGGTGCACAGCGCTGAGAGCTATTTGGCCATGGCCATGCTACTGGGCGTGGGGTATGGCTTGAATTACTCGGTGATCAACGGGCTCGCTGCCAACGAGGCGCCGGCAGGGCTTACGGCGCAAGCGTTGCTGCTTTTCAGCCTGTCGTATTTCATCGGCGTGTTCGGGTTTCCCTATGTCGCCAGCCAATTGATCACGCAGCTAGGTATCAACGCGATGATGCTCAGCATTGAAGGCGTTGCGCTTGTGGTCGTTGGGCTGAGTACGGGGCGATGGCTTGCTTCGCGTTTTTACAAGCCTGCTCTGGCGTAAGGGCGTTTCTCCCAGCACCCCTGCTGCTGAAAGCTTCAACATACGCTGAAATTTCGGACAGGCCAGGTGATCGTCCTCTGGGCACTGCGCCGCATGCCGCAGGCCTTTGCTCATTGCCTGCAAGCGCTTGATCCGTGCATCGATTTCGTCCGCTTTGGCAATCAGCATTTGCCGATCGACCTGCAGGGCCGCCAGCATCGCACCCACTTCATCCAGGGAAAAGCCTGCGGCCTGCCCCAGCGCAATCAGTGCCAGGCGGTCCGCCACGTCGGCAGCGAACTGGCGCCGCTGACCGCGCCCGGCGAGGGATTTGAGCAAGCCTTTCTTTTCGTAATAGCGCAGCGTTGACGCGGGTACGCCTGTGCGCTTGGCGACATCGGCAATGTCCATGGTGGCCCTTGACTTGAAGTTGACTTCAACTTCTATGCTGCGCGGCATGTTGCTGAACGTCAATCTTAGAGGGCTGAATCAATGACGCTTGCCATGCTAAAAGCCGCTTTGCTGATCGGGGTCGGAGCCACCGTGGTCATGGACCTGTGGGGGATGTTGCTGCGGCGCATGGGCATCCCTACTTTGAATTTCGCCATGGTAGGGCGCTGGGCGGGTCACTTGATGAGGGGGCAGGCGCAGCACGAAGCTATCGCCAAGGCCGAACCGGTCGCGAACGAGATGGCTTGGGGGTGGGTTATCCACTATGGGATTGGCGTGCTGTTTGCGGTGATGCTGGTGGGGATGGTCGGGGAGGGCTGGCTGAGTGCGCCGACGCTGTGGCCTGCGCTGATTTGGGGTATGGCTACGGTGGTGGCGCCGCTGTGCTTCATGCAGCCGATGATGGGGGCGGGGTTCTTTGCCTCCAGGACGCCGACGCCTGGGCGTAATTGCCTGAAGAGTCTGGTTATGCATTCGGTGTTTGGGGTTGGGTTGTTCTTGAGTGCCGATTTGATTGCGGCAGTGTGAAGGCAGCGCTCGGGATTACAGCAGTCGCAAGATCAAGAGGCCGGCGAGAAGTAATGCCAAAGCAAAGCCCGCACCTAGGCTGAACGGCAAAAGCGCTGACCAAGGAGAAAAGGCTCTGGCCTTGCGCATGTCTTCGGCCAGGGCCTCTACTTCGCGATGGGATTGCTCAACCCTATCTTGAGTGGAACGGGGCATGATCTTTCCTCTTGCCGAAAACGGGAGTGCTCAGAGTTTAACCAGCAGCGCCATGATACCCGCAATGGCAGTCAAAATGACCGAGCCAGTTGCGAAGGGGTGCCAGAACGCCTCTTGTCTAAGCTTGCGCTCTTCAGCCACGAATTTGAGTGCTTCTGCAGCTAGCTTGCGATTCTCGATCTGTAGTTTGTCGAGTTCCAGATTGTCTCGATCATCTTGGAGCATCGGGAGGTGTCTTTTTGAGGGGTGGCGATAATTGTGCGCCATCAGGCGAGAGGTCGGAATCGCGCTATACACCAGATTTTGTAGTCCAATTGCCAACTAAGGAAGGATCCTACTCTCGTATAGCCGATTTCCTGCTGCATCTGTAAGGCTCTTAGAAATATCCTACGCATCCCGTCGACTCCCGT
Organism: Pseudomonas sp. E1MeOHC2; assembly: GCF_058745025.1. NCBI lineage: Bacteria > Pseudomonadati > Pseudomonadota > Gammaproteobacteria > Pseudomonadales > Pseudomonadaceae > Pseudomonas > Pseudomonas sp. E1MeOHC2. The sequence goes on along the minus strand of NZ_CP196675.1, from coordinate 619,532 downwards.
CTGATTGTCCTTGGAAACCCCACCCAATAGGCTTTTACGGTCGTTGTCAGTTCAGCGATCGGGTGTGGAAGCCCGGGAACGACTTGGAGCAGTTGTCTGTTATGACAGCTGTGCGCGGGAGGTACTTGTATCTGCCGGGTTTTCCATGTGCCTGGTCTTCCACCCCGCGTACAGTTGTCACCCTAATGCGTGGAAGCAAAAGGGTGCAGCTCATGTCACATGGAGCCTGCATGAAAAAAATCGTCCCCAACCTACCCCATACCTTCGACCTGCCCCCCGGCAAATCCCTTTCCCGCGCCATCAGCGAAGGCATCGTGCCGATAGAGTTCGCGCTGATGAATGTCTCCCATTACCTGATGTTCGCCTACAGCGACAGCCGTCGAGCACTTGAGCGTATCCAGGACGAAGAAACGCGACAGCTACTGGAGCATGGCCTGCGCGCCATGCAAATCGCCTGGGGCCAGGCGGATGCGGTGACGTTGGCTGTGGAGCGCCAGAAGTAGCGAGGGCTGCCCACAGTCAGCGGAGTGTTTTAAACAGCGATGTTTATTGCAGGTGAAATATCTCGGAGCAGCCCCACGTGTCGGTAGGACACCTCCTGCATCCAGGCTCAATGAATGTCATTACAGTAATGCATGCCGCAACAAGGGAGAGCAGGCATGAAAATGAGCAAGCGGGATTTGGTCGCCGGTGTTCTGGTGACGGTCCTATGGGGCTGTAACTTCTCTGTCATCGAACTAGGCTTGAGAAGCCTGGATCCCTACCTTCTGACGCTGTTGCGTTTCGTCTTCTGCGCTATGCCTCTGGTGTTTTTCGTCAAGCGCCCGGCAGGCATTTCATATGGGGTGCTGGCCCTATACGGTGTGATGTTCGGCGCTGGCTTGTGGTGGGTGGTCAACTTCGCAATGTACCAAGGCTTGTCCCCCGGCATGTCGTCGGTGTTTCTACAGTTCAGTGCCTTTTTCACTATCCTCCTCAGTAGCCTCTTTCTGGGCGAGCGAGTCAGTGGGGTCCATCTCTGCGGCATGGCCTCAGCCGCCTGCGGTCTGATAATGATCTTGGCATTAGGGGGTGAGTCGTCGACGGTTACCGGCGTTCTTCTCGTGCTTATCGCTGCCCTGGCCTGGTCACTCTGCAACCTGGTGGTCAAGCTCAAGCGCCCGGTTGATATGGTCGCGTTCATTATCTGGTCGAGTCTTTTTTCGGTACCGGCAATCTTCGTTTTGACAGTCGCAGCTAATGGCTGGGCCTCATTCTTTTCGGTACCGGCAATCTTCGTTTTGACAGTCGCAGCTAATGGCTGGGCCTCATTCGCAGTGCTTGCCGGCGGTATAGCGTGGGAAGCCTTGTTCTCTGTGCTATTTCAGAGCTACATCACAACCATCCTGGGCTACCTGGTATGGAACAACTTGATGAAGAAATACCCGGCTGCCCAAGTCGCACCGCTCTCGCTGCTCGTGCCTGTATCGGGGCTGGTTGCTTCCTACCTGTTTTTGGGTGAGCAGATGAGCATTGCCAAAGCGATTGCGATTGCCTTCGTCTTGCTGGGTATCTTGATCTTCGTCAACGCCCAAAACCTGCAGCGGATCATGTGGGGCAGAGGCTTGGCGGAATAGCGCATTAACCTAACTGGACGTTCAACGCACGGATGCACTTTGTCAGAGGATGATGAAATGTTTGATGTGAACAAACACAGGCGAGAGTACTTCTATGAATTGCTGACAGTAATCGAAGGTGTGTTGCCGGAGGCGTTGAGCATGGCAAAATCCATGCGCGCAAAGGGGCATCGCTGCTCATGCAAGGGCGCAAAGTGTTACATGATTGTGAGCCAACTGTGAGTGAGCAAAAACTTTCAGTGGTTTACAACTACTATGAGCGGCATGATACCTATCGCCATGCAGACTTTGACAACTTTGTGTATTACGGATCGCAGTCGCGACAGCTTGCATGAGTAAGTTGTAAAACTGGTAGTTCGCTTTATCTGGCCGTGTGCTGCGAATAGGTTGCGCAGAAACTGCGCCCTCTTCGCAGCACACGCCTGCTCCAAAAAGTGTGCGAAATGCCTCTATTCAAGGCGTTCTCGCTGCGGCATTCCCAGCATACCCCGCACCCCCATACCGCTGGCTAATCCGCTCGATCTCCCCAGACTGTTTCATACGCACCAGCGCCCTGAGCACCCCCTGCGTCGGCACCCCTGGGTCACTGCGCACCATGCACCCCAGGTCCTGCTCCTCCAGCACTGCCAGCGTTTGCAACTGCTGCCCCGCCGGCAAGCCTTGGTTGAACCACTGCAGCGACAGCTCGTTGCTCACCGCATGCAGATACCGCCCCGCGTGCAGCTTCTGCAGGGCCAGCAGTTGGCTGCGGCTGTCTTCACGGTGCAGGCGGCCCTGTTCGAACAAGGGTTGCAGGGTGCCATAGGCATAACCCAGCACCGTGCCGATGGCTTGTGGCGCCAGTTGCTCTGGGCGGGTAGGGTTGCTTGCGTCAGCGCCGCCAACCAACACGTCGCGCTGGTGAATCAAAGGGATGCTCCAGACAAAATTGCCCGGCCGATCATGAAACCACTGGGGGCTGACATAGCAGCGCACATCAATATCGCCGTTTTCCATGGCTTCCTGAAGGCGCAGGCGTGCCAGTACGTGATACTCCGGGCGCATACCCACTTCCCGGGCAATGGCCTGCATCAGGTCGAACAGCAAACCTTCCACCGGTTGCTCGCCTTCGACGCGCATCAGCGGCATGCTCCAGCTCTCGGCGACGGAAAAACGCAGCACGGGTGGGTCGGCCAGGCTGTGGGTGGTCCACAGCATTAGCAAGGGCAACAGTCTTCGCAAGGCACATCCTCCCTGGATAGCGCGCCAGTTTCATAGCTTAGACCAGTCGCGCAGGGTGCAATTTCGGCCCCGCTCCGCTAGCATTAGCGATCTTCCGCTCGATCAGGCTACGATGGTTTTTCGATGAGTTATCAGGTTCTTGCACGAAAATGGCGTCCGCGCTCGTTCCGCGAAATGGTCGGCCAGGCCCATGTGCTCAAGGCCTTGATCAATGCCTTGGACAACCAGCGTCTGCACCATGCCTACCTGTTTACCGGTACCCGCGGCGTGGGCAAGACTACCATTGCCCGCATCATCGCCAAATGCCTGAACTGCGAAACCGGCATCACCTCGACGCCTTGCGGCACCTGTTCGGTGTGCCGGGAGATCGACGAGGGCCGTTTCGTCGACCTGATCGAGATCGACGCCGCCAGCCGCACCAAGGTCGAAGACACCCGCGAGCTGCTCGATAACGTGCAATATGCCCCGAGCCGTGGGCGCTTCAAGGTCTACCTGATCGACGAAGTGCACATGCTCTCGACCCACTCGTTCAACGCCTTGCTCAAGACGCTGGAAGAGCCGCCACCCTACGTCAAGTTCATCCTTGCCACCACCGACCCGCAGAAGCTGCCGGCGACCATCCTGTCGCGCTGCCTGCAGTTCTCGCTGAAAAACATGACCCCGGAGCGGGTGGTCGAGCACCTCAGCCATGTGCTGACCGCCGAAAGCGTGCCGTTCGAGCCAGATGCCCTGTGGTTGCTGGGCCGAGCTGCTGACGGCTCGATGCGCGATGCCATGAGCCTGACTGACCAGGCCATCGCGTTCGGTGAGGGCAAGGTACTGGCTGCCGATGTGCGTGCCATGCTCGGCAGCCTTGATCATGGCCAGGTCTACGGTGTGCTGCAGGCACTGCTCGAAGGCGATGCCAGGGCACTGCTGGAGGCCGTGCGCAACCTTGCCGAGCAAGGGCCGGACTGGAGTGGCGTGCTGGCCGAAATGCTCAATGTGCTGCACCGTGTTGCCATTGCCCAGGCACTGCCGGAGGCGGTGGACAACGGCCAGGGCGACCGCGACCGGGTGTTGGCGCTGGCCTCGGCGTTACCGGCCGAGGATGTGCAGTTCTATTACCAGATGGGCCTGATCGGCCGTCGCGACCTGCCTCTGGCGCCGGACCCGCGTGGCGGCTTCGAGATGGTCCTGCTGCGGATGCTGGCGTTCCGCCCGGCCGACACCGACGATGCACCGAAACCGGTGCTAAAGCCGGTGGGGATCAGCCAGGCCACAGCTGATTCTGCAAACCCGGTGGCAGCTGCGGTGGTGGCTACCCAACCGCCTGTGGTCGAGCGTGTCGAGCCGGCTGTCGCGCCAGCGGTAGAGGCCCCGGCCCCGGCTGCGCCTGCTGTCGAGCAGGCGCCTGCCGCTTCCCTGCCAGAACCCGTCGCCGAGGCGCCAGCAGAAACCGCTGCACCGGCGCCAGAGCCTGTTGAAGAAGTCATCGACCTGCCCTGGGAAGAGCCCGTAGCGCCGCCCGTGCCGGTTGCCGCCACGCCCGAGCCGGTGGCTGCGCCCCAGCCAGCCGTTGCCGAGCCGCAGCACAGTCAGCCAGCGTACGACGAGCCGCCATTCGACCCGTCCGCTTATGCGGCAGCGGGTATGGACCGCGACGACGAACCGCCGGCGGACGAAGATTACTACGTGGGTGACAGCGACCCGGTCGGTTTCAGTTACCTCGATGAACTGGCCGAGCACGTCCAGGAAGAGCAGCCCAAACCGGCCGTCGAACCGCTGCCGGCCGCCCAGCCGGCCACCGGCCTGGCCCTGCAATGGCTGGAATTATTCCCACAGTTGCCTGTCTCCGGTATGACAGGCAACATCGCGGCAAACTGTACGTTGATTGCCGCCGACGGCGACGACTGGCTGCTGCACCTGGACCCTGGCCAAGGCGCGCTGTTCAACGCCACCCAGCAGCGGCGTTTGAACGACGCGCTCAATCAGCACCTGGGGCGCACCCTTAACCTGCGTATCGAGCTGATTCGCCCTGAACAGGAAACGCCGGCCCAGGCGGCCTCGCGCAAGCGTGCCGAGCGCCAGCAAGACGCGGTTGTTTCGATTGAGCAGGATCCGTTGATCCAGCAGATGATCAAGCAGTTCGGTGCCAAGGTGCGACAGGATACAATCGAGCCTGTAGAGGCCCTGGCCAATCAGGGCCAGTAACGGATAACCATGCGGCCGGCCCGGCGCCGGGCCGCATCACATGACCCAATCGAGGTATACCCCCATGATGAAAGGTGGCATGGCTGGCCTGATGAAGCAGGCCCAGCAGATGCAGGAAAAGATGGCCAAGATGCAGGAAGAACTGGCCAACGCAGAAGTGACCGGCCAATCCGGTGGTGGCCTGGTGAGTGTGGTGATGACTGGCCGTCACGACGTGAAGCGCGTCAGCATCGATCAAAGCCTGATGTCGACCGATGAAGACGACAAGGAAGTGCTCGAAGACCTGATCGCTGCAGCACTGAACGATGCGGTCCGTAAAGTCGAGCAGAGCAGCCAGGAAAAAATGGGCGGCATGACTGCCGGCATGCAGCTGCCGCCAGGCTTCAAAATGCCGTTCTGATTCACCTTTCGCGTCAAATGGGGAGCAACGGCCTTGGGGCCGTTGCTCCCTTGTTCATTCTGATCCCCCGACTTGCAGGCCTGCCTACATGAGCTTCAGCCCCCTGATCCGCCAACTGATCGATGCTTTGCGCACCCTGCCGGGTGTCGGCCAGAAAACCGCCCAGCGCATGGCCCTGCAGCTGCTCGAACGTGACCGCAGCGGCGGCCTGCGTCTGGCTCAGGCGCTGACCCAGGCGATGGAAGGGGTTGGTCATTGCCGCCAGTGCCGCACCTTGACCGAGCAGGAGCTGTGCCCGCAATGCGCTGATACGCGCCGTGACGACACGCAGTTGTGTGTGGTGGAGGGGCCGGTGGATGTGTATGCGGTGGAACAGACCGGTTATCGCGGCCGCTACTTTGTGCTCAAGGGGCATCTGTCGCCGCTCGACGGGCTGGGGCCTGAGGCGATTGGCGTACCGCAGTTGATGGCGCGGATCGAAGAGCAGGGCACCTTTACCGAGGTGATCCTGGCGACCAACCCGACGGTGGAAGGGGAGGCGACGGCGCATTACATCGCGCAGTTGCTGCACGAGAAAGGTTTGGTGGCGTCGCGCATTGCCCATGGTGTGCCGCTGGGTGGCGAACTGGAGTTGGTGGATGGCGGGACACTGGCCCATGCCTTTGCCGGGCGCCGGCCGATTTCGCTTTGATTTCAGATATTGGGGCCGCTTTGCGGCCCATTCGCGGGGCAAGCCCGCTTGTGTCTTGGAGAGGGAATAGAATCTGAAGTGAGAGCGGTGAATGGCAAGCTGATAGCCCGAGGTGCCCAGAGCACGTGTGGGAGCAAAAGCTGCCATTCACCGTTCCACTTTGGCGAGAGCCCGAACAGTTGGATGAGGGGCGTAATCTCGAATCACAAGCGTGGGCCAAGCCAAAGCGCTCTCACTCCTTGAGTTTAAGAGGGTTTGGCCATGTCTTCCTCTGTCGGCATCGATGTTTCCAGTGCCACACTTGCTGTTCACATCCGCCCTGAGGGGGTGAACTTCAGTGTTTCCAATGACTTGAAGGGATTCCAACTGCTCGTCGAAAAGCTTGGCGGGTATGCAGTTTCAATGGTCTTGCTCGAAGCTACCGGTGGCTACGAGTGCAATGTCCTCAAAGCGCTGCAGGATGCCGATTTTCCGGTTTGCCGGATCAATCCCAGTCGTGCCCGGGACTTTGCCAAGTCGATGGGTAAACGCGCCAAGACCGATCCCATTGACGCAGCGGTTTTGGCTCACCTGGCTGAAGTTATGCCCCCACGGCCTTGCCAGGTGATGACACCCGAGCGGGCCTTGCTGCGCGAACTGCTTATGCAGCGGGATCGCTTCGTCCAACAGCGCGACGATGACAAGCGGCGCCTGAAGCAGGCGCGGGCTCCCAGTGTTTGTTTGCGGTTGGAACAACACATCGCCTATCTGAAGGGTGAAATTCGAGCGCTGGAACAAGAGATCGCACAGCAGGCAGCAGCTTTGCCTGATGACCGGGTTAAACAGCTCACTCAAGTCAAAGGAATTGGTCTGATTACTGCCGGAAAGCTGATGGCCTTGCTGCCAGAGCTGGGCCAGGTGGATAAGAAGGAAATTGCCGCCTTGGTCGGTGTTGCGCCGTTCAACCAGGACAGCGGCAAGCAGTCGGGCAAGCGTTCAATCTGGGGGGGGCGCTCACAAGTCAGGCGGGCGCTCTATATGGCCTGCTGGGTGGTGATACGGCACAACAAGGACTTCTGCGAGCGCTACAAAGCACTGCGAGCCCAAGGGAAGTGCGCGAAAGTATCGGTGGTGGCGTGTATGCGAGTATTGATAGTGAGGCTAAATGCGATGCTCAAGACCGGAACGCCCTGGAAGGAGCAAATAGCTCATTCGTAGGAGCAAGCCTTGCTGGCGATGCCCGGCACAGCCGGGCCTGGGGCGCTACGCGCCCCATCGCCGGCAAGGCCAGCTTCCACAAGAAGACAGTTGCTCCCACAGGTGCTGCGGTGCCTGTAAGGCCTGCACAAAACCTGTGGGAGCGGGCTTGCCCCGCGAATGGGCTGCAAAGCAGCCCCGGTATGTAACTCAATTTTCGCTAAGCGAAAACTCGGTCAGGCAAAAGGTCGGCACCCCCGCCGCCTGCAGCCGGCGCGAACCGTCCAGCTCCGGCAGGTCAATGATCGCCGCCGCTTCAAATACCTGGGCCCCCGTACGGCGTACCAGATTAGCCGCCGCCAGCAGGGTGCCGCCAGTGGCAATCAGGTCATCGAAAATCAACACCGAGTCGCCTTCGCACAGGCTGTCGGCATGCACTTCGAGGAAGGCCTCGCCGTACTCGGTCTGATAACCCTCACTCAGCACGTCAGCCGGCAGCTTCCCCTGTTTGCGGAACAGGATCAGCGGCTTGTTCAACTGGTGGGCGATGATCGAGCCGATCAGGAAGCCGCGCGCGTCCATGGCGCCAATGTGGCTGAACTCAGCCTCCACGTAACGCTCGATGAACTGGTCGGCGACATAGCGCAGCCCGCGCGGGGATTGGAACAGCGGGGTGATGTCGCGAAAAATCACGCCCGGTTTGGGGAAGTCCACTACCGGGCGGATCAGGGCTTTGAGGTCGAAGGCTGCGCTATGCATTGTTGCGGGTATCCTGGGAAAACGTATGCGCCAGTATACCCGTTAACAAAGGCTCAGGCCTCTATTGCACCGCCGGCCAGCGCGCACAGCTGAATCGGGTCGAGGATATGCACTTCCTTGCCTTCAGCGCGGATCAGGCCGTTTTGCTGGAAGCGGGTGAACACCCGCGACACGGTTTCCACCGCCAAGCCCAGGTAATTGCCGATTTCGTTGCGCGACATGCTCAGGCGGAACTGATTGGCCGAATAGCCGCGGGCGCGGAAGCGTGCGGACAGGTTGACCAGGAAGGTGGCAATGCGTTCGTCGGCGGTTTTCTTCGACAGCAGCAGCATCATCTGCTGGTCGTCGCGGATCTCGCGGCTCATCACACGCATCAGTTGACGGCGCAACTGCGGCAGTTGTACCGAGAGCTCGTCGAGGCGTTCGAAGGGGATTTCACACACCGAGGTGGTTTCCTGGGCCTGGGCCGACACCGGGTAGGCTTCGGTGTCCATACCGGACAGGCCGACGAGTTCGCTGGGCAGGTGGAAACCGGTGATCTGCTCTTCGCCGCTGTCGCTGAGGCTGAAGGTTTTGAGGGCGCCGGAACGTACTGCATAGACCGAGCCGAAATTGTCACCCTGGCGGAACAGGAACTCGCCTTTCTTCAGCGGCCGTCCACGTTTGACGATTTCATCCAGTGCTTCCATGTCTTCCAGGTTCAGCGAAAGAGGCAGGCACAGGGGGGCCAGGCTGCAATCCTTGCAATGGGCCTGGGTATGTGGGCGCAGTTTAACTGGCTCGGACATTTTCAATCGATCCTTGTGGGAAAGCACACATAAGACGTAAGGGTAACTCACGGCGTAGGTTGTAGGCCAGCGTGCGCTATTGTGGTGCGTGCTGGCGAAGCCTCGGCGAGTGCGCGCCGAGGCCTTTCGTGTACCCATAGTGTGCCGCACAAGCCCACTTGTCCATGCGGTTGAACGTCTCGCTTTTCAGATGACCCGTGAGAAGCGCTGGCGGTTTTGCATCGCCAGGTAGGCGTCGAACACCATGCATACCGAGCGCGCCAACAGGCGGCCGGCAGGCAGGATGCGGATGCCCTTGTCGTCCAGGCTGATCAGGCCATCACGCTGCAAGGTCAGCAGTTCTGGCCAGAGGTCGTTGAAGTAGCCGCGAAAATCGATGGTGAAGGCCTGTTCGATCGGTTCGAAGTCCAGTTCGAAATGGCAGATCAACTGCTGGATCACAGCCCGGCGCAGGCGGTCGTCGTGGTTGCACAGCAGGCCGCGCTGGGTGGCCAGCTGGGCGTTGGAGAGGCTGTCCTGGTAGGTGTTGAGGTCGCTGCTGTTCTGGCAGTAGAGGTCGCCGATCTGGCTGATGGCAGACACTCCCAGGCCGATCAGGTCGCAGTGGCCGTGGGTGGTGTAGCCCTGGAAGTTGCGCTGTAGGGTGCCTTCTTCCTGGGCCATGGCCAGCTCATCGTCGGGCAGGGCAAAGTGGTCCATGCCGATGTAGCGGTAGCCGGCGGCGGTGAGTTGGTCGATGGTGGCATGCAGCATCTCAAGCTTTGCCGCCGGGGACGGCAGGTCATTGCTGTCGATGCGGCGCTGGGGCATGAAACGCTCCGGCAAGTGGGCATAGTTGAACACCGACAGGCGATCGGGCTGCAGGCGGATGACCTCATCGACGGTGCGGGCGAAGCCTTCTGGCGTCTGCTTGGGCAGGCCGTAGATCAAGTCCAGGTTGATTGAGCGAAACTGCAGGGTGCGCGCGGCTTCGATCAGGGTGCGGGTCTGTTCCAGGCTCTGCAGGCGGTTGACCGCACGCTGCACGGCCGGGTCGAGGTCCTGCACGCCCAGGCTGACACGGTTGAAGCCCAGCTCGCGCAGCAGGCCCATGGTCGACCAGTCGGCTTCGCGTGGGTCGATTTCGATGCCGTAGTCACCGGAGTCGTCGTCCAGCAGGTTGAAGTGCTGGCGCAGGGTAGCCATCAGCTGGCGCAGTTCCACGGGGCTGAGGAAGGTGGGCGTGCCACCGCCAAAGTGCAGTTGCTCGACCCGTTGTTTAGGGTCCAGATGGCAGGCGATCAGCTGGATTTCCTGCTCCAGGCGTTGCAGGTAGGGCGCGGCGCGGCCGCGGTCCTTGGTGATGACTTTGTTGCAGGCGCAGTAGTAGCAGATGTTGGCGCAGAACGGCACGTGTACGTACAGCGACAGCGGGCGCACTGCCCGGCGGCTCTCACGCAGGGCGTGGAGCAGGTCGAACGAGCCTACTTCGCTGTGCAGTTGCACGGCGGTCGGGTAGGAGGTGTAGCGTGGTCCGGCCAGGTCGTAGCGGCGGATCAGGTCGGTATCCCAACGTAGGTCGTCGAGCATGTGGGCGGTCCCCGGATAGAGCGAGCAGTGTCCGGAGTCTATGGCGGTCTGTAGGAATCTGTGTTGATTTGTATCAAGAGCCATTAGGGCTGCACTGCAGCCCGCTTCAGTGGCCCATCAGCCAATGCTGGTGCGGCCCGGGCAACGTCCACAGGCCAAACAGGATGACCAGCAAGCCGCCCGCCATGCGCACGCTGCGCCGACGCAACAGGCTGCTGACGCGCTCCGCTGCCAAGCCCGTGGCCAGCAATACCGGCCAGGTACCCAGCCCGAATGCCAGCATCAGCGCCGCGCTATACCCCGCATTTCCCTGGCTCGCAGCCCACAGCAATGTGCTGTACACCAGCCCGCACGGCAGCCAGCCCCACAAGGCGCCCAGCAACAACGCGCGCGGCAGGCTGGATACCGGCAGCAGGCGCGAGGCCACTGGCTGGATATGCCGCCACAACCCTCGACCCAGGGCCTCGATACGGGTCAACCCACTCCACCATCCCGCCAGGTACAGCCCCATGGCGATCAATAGCAAGGCGGCCACCACCCGTAGCGCCAAGGCCGCCGGGCTGCTGGCCACGGCCCAGCCCGCCAGGCCTACCAGCAAGCCGGCGCAGGCATAGCTGAGAATGCGCCCGACGTTGTAGGCCAACAGCAGCCGCACGCGCCGGCCGCGTTGCTCAGGCGGGATGGCCAGGGTCAGCGCGCCCATCAGGCCGCCGCACATACCCAGGCAGTGGCCGCCACCGAGCAGGCCGAGGATCAGCGCCGAGCCGAGCAGGGGAAGCAGGTCAGGCACGGGGTGGGGGTTCCTTGTCGTCTTCGGCCTTGCCGTCGTCCGGTTTGACTGCGGCTTGGTGGCGTGGGTCCTGGTCGTCGAACAGGATGCTGTGGGCGGGGCCTTCGAGGTCGTCGTATTGGCCGCTGTCCACCGCCCAGAAGAAGATGTAAACGGCGACGCCGACAAGCAGCAGGGCGGCCGGGATCATGACATAAAGGGCAGGCATGGGCGGCTCCTGTTCAGGCGGTGGCGGGTTGCGGGTGGCTGCCGGTGGCCGGTGCGCTTGGCAGCCGGGTCAGGCGCAGGGCGTTGAGGACCACGATCAGCGAACTCACCGACATGCCGATGGCGGCCCACACGGGGGTGATCCAGCCGAGCGCGGCAAACGGCAACATGAGGCCATTATACAGGGTCGCCCACAGCAGGTTCTCGAGGATGTTGCGGCGCGTGCGACGGGCCAGGTCGAAGGCCTGCACCAGTGCTTGCAGGCGGTTGGACAGCAGCACGGCATCGGCGCTGGTCTTGGCCAGGTCGGTGGCGCTGCCCATGGCGATGCTGATGTCGGCGGCCGCCAGCACCGGCACGTCGTTGACCCCGTCGCCCAGCATCAGCACCTTGCGGCCCGCCGCCTGCAGTGCTTTGAGTCGGTCTAGTTTGTCGTCGGGGCGCAAGCCGCCGATGGCCTGGTCGATGCCCAGTTGCGCCGCCACCTCGGCAACCATCGGCGAGCTGTCACCGGACAGCAGCAGCGTCCGCCAGCCCCGCGCCTTGCAGGCGGCAAGCAGGGCCGGGGCGTCATCGCGTAGGCGGTCATCGAGGCCGAACCACGCCAGCGGCCCCTGGCGATCACCCAGCAGCAGCCATTGGCCGCGCGGCTCTGGCACGGCGGGGATTTCGGCGCCACTCAAGGCGCACACAAACGTGGCCTGGCCGATGCGCAGGCGCTGGCCGTCAACCTGCCCCTCCAGGCCCAGGCCGGGCACCGTCTGCACATCGTCCGCAGGCGCGGCGGTGCGGCCGAACGCGCGTGCGATCGGGTGTTCGGAGCGATTCTCCAGCGCCGCAGCAAGGGCCAGGCAACGGTCGGCGGCCGAGGCACCCAGCGGGCGGATGCTGCGCAGGGTCAGGCGGCCTTCGGTGAGCGTGCCGGTCTTGTCGAAGATGACGGTGTCGATCTGGTTGAGGCCTTCTAGCACATGGCCGCGGGTCACCAGCAGGCCGAGCTTGTGCAGGGTACCGGTGGCGGCGGTGAGGGCGGTAGGGGTGGCCAGCGACAGTGCGCAGGGGCAGGTTGCCACCAGCATGGCCAGGACGATCCAGAAGGCGCGGTCCGGGGCCAGGTGCCACCACCACAGGCCGATGGCGACGGCGGCTACCAAGGTGAACAGTAAAAACCACTGCGAGGCGCGGTCGGCGATTTCGGCCAGGCGCGGTTTTTCGGTCTGCGCACGTTCCAGCAGGCGGACGATGGCCGACAGCTTCGAATCATGGCCGAGGGCTTCGACGTGCACGTTCAAGGTGCTTTCGACGTTCAGGGTGCCACCGGTGACCCGATCACCGACGCGGCGCGGTTGCGGCAGGTATTCGCCGGTCAGCAGTGATTCGTCGACGCTGGAGCGGCCTTCGACGATGCGCCCATCGGCAGGGATTACCGCGCCGGGCAGCACTTGCACCGTGTCGCCGCGCTGCAGTTCGCTGAGCAGGATGCGCTCGGCGCGGCCGATCACGTCCAGGCGCAGGCACGAAGCGGGCAGCAGGTTGACCAGTTGCGCGGTGGCCGCTGCGGTGCGCTCGCGGGCGCGTCGTTCGAGGTAGCGGCCGGTCAGCAGAAACAGGGCGAACATGCCCACAGTATCGAAGTACAGCTCGCCGCTGCCGCTGATCGCGGTCCAGATCCCGGCACCGAACGCCAGGGCGATCGCCAGCGAGACCGAGACGTCCATGGTCAGGTGACGGGTGCGCAGGTCGCGCGCCGCGCCTTTGAAGAATGGCGCGCAGCTGTAGAACACGATCGGGATGGTGAGAAACAGCGCCACCCAGCGCAGGATGGTGTGCAGCTCGGGCGAGAGGTCGATGTTGAATTCTGGCCAGGTGGCCATGGTCGCCATCATCGCCTGGAACCACAGCAACCCGGCGACACCCAGGCGCCGCAAGGCACTGCGGTTCTCCCGGGCCAGCTGTTCGGCGGCCTGGTCGGGTTGGTAGGGGTGGGCGGCGTAGCCGATCTGGCGCAGTTCGGCGAGCAGGCGCGAGAGCGCTAGCTGGTTGTCGTCCCAGGTCAGCAGCAAGCGATGATTGGACAGGTTCAGGCGGGCTTCGGCGACCCCGGGCAGGTTGCGCAGGTGCTTTTCGATCAGCCAGCCGCAGGCGGCGCAACTGATGCCCTCGACCAGCAGGGTGGCTTCGGCCAATTGGCCTTCGTGGCGGACGAAGGTGGCTTGCACGTCGCTGCGGTCGTAGAGCGCCAGCTCATCCTGCAGTTGCCTGGGCAGGGCTTCGGGGTTGGCGCTGGTATCACTGCGGTGCTGGTAGTAGTGCTCCAGGCCCCCGGCGACGATCGACTCGGCCACCGCCTGGCAACCCGGGCAACAGAACTGCCGGGGCTCGCCGAGGACCACGGCGGTGAAGCGGTTGCCGGCGGGGACGGGCAGGGCGCAGTGGTAGCAGGGGGTGGGTTGGGTCATTGGGCTGTTGCCTTACACAAATCAGCTGGTTTGCATCGAACCCTGTGGGAGCGGGCTTGCCCGCGAATGCGATAGGTCAGGCATTACGGTTTTCAGGTCTGGCGCATTCGCGGGCAAGCCCGCTCCCACAGGGGTAGTGGTGTCGCGATTATTTGTGTTCTGCGCCTAGCAACGCTTCATCGCCCAGCTGCAGGGTCACACCATGCTCCACCTTCTCTTCCTCGAACAACCGCCACACCTGCCCTTGCTGGCTGCCCAGCAACTCGACGAAACGCCGCCCTTCGACCTTGTCGTCCAATTGCCCGACATAGCGCCCGGCCTCGGCGCGGGTTAGCGCCACCTTGCGGTCCTTGTCTGGCTGGGTGGGCGAGATCAGGTTCAGCTCAAGCGTCTGCGGGTCGCTGTTGCCGGTCAGGCGCAGGTCGACTTCGCCGGTGAGCTCGTCGAGGTGCACGCTGGCCTTGAGGTTCAAAGTCTGCGCCAGCAGCTCACGGTCCAGCGAGCGGTTGATGCCCTTGCCAGCCTCGTAGTAGTTGTCGTTGACCAGGTTGTCTGGGTTGCGCACGGCAATGCTGACCATGGTCAGGCTCAGGCACACCGAGGTGGTGAGGATGCCGATGATGATCCAGGGCCAGAGGTGTTTGTACCAAGGGCTGGCGGCGGTGGCGGCAGGCATTGTCGATAGTCTCTCTCAGCGGATCTGTGGGCCGATGAAGCGGCTCTTGGCTTCAACCTGGGCGTCGCTGTCATCGGCGCTCTTGAGGATGAAGGTGATTTCGTTGGTGGTCGATGGCAGTTTCTCGGGGGCTATCGACAGTTGCACAGGCAGGCTGACGATATCGCCGGCTGCCACGCGGATTTCGCGTTGGCCTTCGAGCTTGAGGTCTGGCAGGCCGGCCGCGTCGAGCACGTAGACGTGGTCGCGCTGGTCCTTGTTCATGACCTTGAGGCTGTAGACGTTCTCGATCCGGCCCTGGGCGTTTTCGCGGTACAGCACGCGGTCTTTGCTGACGTCGAAGCCGACCAGCGAGCGGGTGGCGAAGGCGGTGACCAGGGCGCCGATCATTACCAGCAGCACCAGTGCGTAGCCGATCAGCCGAGGGCGCAGCATGTGGGTTTTCTGCCCGGACAGGTTGTGCTCGGTGGTGTAGCTGATCAACCCCTTGGGGTAGTTCATCTTGTCCATGATGGTGTCGCAGGCGTCGATGCAGGCGGCGCAGCCGATGCATTCGATCTGCAGGCCGTCGCGGATGTCGATGCCGGTGGGGCAGACCTGCACGCACATGGTGCAGTCGATGCAGTCGCCCAGGCCCTGAGCCTTGTAGTCGATGTCTTTTTTACGCGGCCCACGGGTTTCACCACGGCGCGGGTCGTAGGAGACGATCAGCGTGTCCTTGTCGAACATCACGCTCTGGAAGCGGGCATAGGGGCACATGTACACGCACACCTGCTCGCGTAGCCAGCCGGCGTTGCCGTAGGTGGCGAGGGTGAAGAAGCCGACCCAGAAGTAGGCCCAGCCATCGGCTTGGCCGGTGAAGAATTCGATGGCCAGCTCCCGGATCGGCGAGAAGTAGCCGACGAAGGTCATGCCGGTGACGAAGCCGATCAGCAGCCACAGGCTGTGCTTGGCGAACTTGCGCAAAAACTTGTTGCCGCTCATGGGCGCCTTGTCCAGCTTCATGCGCTGGTTGCGGTCACCCTCGGTGACTTTTTCGCACCACATGTAAATCCACGTCCACACGCTTTGCGGGCAGGTGTAGCCGCACCACACCCGGCCGGCATAGACGGTGACGAAGAACAGGCCGAAGGCGGCGACGATGAGAATGCCTGACAAAAGGATGAAGTCCTGGGGCCAGATGGTGGCGCCGAAGATGTAGAACTTGCGCTCGGGCAGGTTCCACCACACGGCCTGGTGACCGCCCCAGTTCAGCCACACGGTGCCGAAGTACAGCAGGAACAGTACCGCACCGCCGACCATGCGCAGGCGGCGGAAGATGCCTGTGAAGGCGCGGGTGTAGATTTTCTCGCGGGAGGCGTAGAGGTCGACGGAATCCTTCCCTTTGTTGGCAGGCGGGGTGACGTCATGTACCGGAATTTGCTTGCTCATCATCAAGTCCCACGGCAGTGGAGAAATGCCGCGGCCAGTGCGTGCCGGCCGCAGTCTCGCGCAATCTGCTAGCGCTCTGCGACCCATGATACGCCTGTGATGGCGCTCAAGGGTTGCACTGCGACCTTTAGTCGCGTTGGGTTCGTGGTGTGAATCGTGATATGGCGGGTGTCAATTGATCCAGGTCATCTTGTGTTGCATTCACTGGCCTATTCGCGGGCAAGCCCGCTCCCACAAGGTATTGCGCACTCCTTGTGGGAGCGGGCTTGCCCGCGAATAGGCCTGGCCTGCCTTACTCTGCCTTGGCCGGTTCTGCCTGATGCGACAGGCTATACACATACGCCGCCAGCAAATGCACCTTGTCATTACCCTGCAGTTGTTCCTGCGCTGGCATCTGCCCTTGGCGGCCATAACGGATGGTCTGCTGCAACTGGGCAAAGCTCGAACCGTAGATGAACGCCTGCGGATGGGTCAGGTTTGGCGCGCCCATGGCTGGGGTCCCTTTACCCTCCGGCCCGTGGCAGGCCACACAGTTGGCGGCGAAGATCTTCTGCCCGTTCTCGGCATCGGCCTTGACGCCTTCCGGCAGGGCGCGGCCATCGAGCTTGCTGACCACAAAGGCCGCGACATCGGCAACGCCCTGTTCACCGATCACCTCGGACCAGGCCGGCATCACGCCGTGGCGCCCGCCCATGATGGTGGTCTTGATGGTTTCCGGCTCGCCGCCCCAACGCCAGTCGCTGTCAGTCAGGTTGGGGAAGCCGTAGGCGCCCTTGGCGTCGGAGCCGTGGCACACCGAGCAGTTGGAGGCGAACAGCCGTGCGCCCATCTTCAATGCCTGCGGGTCTTGGGCGACTGCCTCGATGGGCATGGCCGCGAACTTGGCGAAGATCGGCCCGAAGCGGGCATCGGCCTTGGCCATTTCTTTCTCCCACTCGTGCACGCCGGTCCAGCCCGGCTGGCCGTCGGCAAACTCGGCCTGCTTGTCGGTATCCAGGTACGAATAGCCCGGCAGGATGCCTTTCCAGTTACCCAGGCCGGGGTACAGCACCAGGTAGCCCAGGGCGAAGATGATGGTGCCGACGAACAGCCAGAACCACCATTTCGGCAGTGGGTTGTCATATTCTTCGATGCCATCGAAGGCATGCCCGACGGTCTCGTCGGTGACCTCTTCACGCTGGCCCTTGCGGGTCGACAGCAGCAGCCAGGTCAGTGCGAAGATGGTGCCCAGGGTCAGAACGGTGACGTACAGACTCCAGAAGGTTGTCATTGTTTTTTGCTCCCAGAAGCTTTTGCTTGCGCTTGCGCTTGCTCGACGTGTCGGGTGGCTTCGGGATCATCCGCGAAGGGCAACCGGGTCGCCTCGTCGAACTCCTGCTTGCGCCGTGGGTTGAACACCCACAGCGCCAGGCCCACGAAGGCCACCATCACCACGACAGTGCCCAGGCCGCGAATCATCCCGATATCCATCAGCGTCACCGTTTGCTTTTGATGATGGTGCCAAGACCCTGCAGGTACGCGACGATGGCGTCCATCTCGGTCTTGCCCTTGACCGCGTCACGCGCGCCGGCGATGTCGGCATCGGTGTACGGTGTGCCGAGGGTCCGCAGGACTTCCATCTTCTTCGCGGTGTCCTTGCCGTCGAGCTTGTTCTCGACCAGCCACGGGTAGGACGGCATCTTCGATTCGGGTACCACGTTGCGCGGGTTGTACAGGTGCGCGCGGTGCCAGTCATCGGAGTAGCGGCCACCCACGCGGGCCAGGTCCGGCCCGGTGCGTTTGGAGCCCCACAGGAACGGGTGGTCCCACACGCTTTCACCGGCCACCGAGTAGTGGCCGTAGCGCTCGGTCTCGGCACGGAACGGGCGGATCATCTGCGAATGGCAGCCCACGCAACCTTCGCGGATGTAGATGTCGCGGCCTTCAAGTTCCAGCGCGGTGCGCGGCTTCATGCCTTCAACGGGTTTGTTGGTGACGTCCTGGAAAAACAGCGGGACGATCTGGGTCAGGCCACCGATGCTGACGGCGATGACCATGAAGAAGGCCAGCAGGCCTATGTTCTTCTCGACGGCTTCATGCTTCATCAGTGCGCTCCCACGACGACGATCTTGGCGGCTTCCTCGGCCTGTACCGGGTTGGCGGCACGCACGGTGCGGAACACGTTGTAGGCCATCAGCAACATGCCGGAGGCGAAGAACGCACCGCCCAGCGCACGGACGATGAAGCCCGGGTGACTGGCTTGCAAGGCTTCGACGAAGGAGTAGGTGAGGGTGCCGTCATCGTTGATGGCGCGCCACATCAGGCCCTGGGTAATGCCGTTGACCCACATCGAGGCGATGTACAGCACGGTGCCAATGGTCGCCAGCCAGAAGTGCGCGTTGATCAGGCCGACACTGTGCATCTGCGCCCGGCCATACAGCTTGGGAATCATGTGGTACACCGCACCAATCGAGATCATCGCCACCCAGCCCAGGGCGCCGGCGTGGACGTGGCCGATGGTCCAGTCGGTGTAGTGCGACAGCGAGTTCACGGTCTTGATGGCCATCATCGGGCCTTCGAAGGTGGACATGCCGTAGAACGCCAGCGACACCACAAGGAAGCGCAAGATCGGGTCGGTGCGCAATTTATGCCAGGCACCGGACAGGGTCATCATGCCGTTGATCATGCCGCCCCAGCTTGGCGCCAGGAGGATGATCGACATCACCATGCCCAGCGACTGCGCCCAGTCGGGCAGTGCGGTGTAGTGCAGGTGGTGCGGGCCGGCCCAGATGTACAGGGTGATCAGCGCCCAGAAGTGCACGATCGACAAGCGATACGAGTAGATCGGCCGCTCGGCCTGCTTGGGCACGAAGTAGTACATCATCCCCAAAAAGCCGGTGGTGAGGAAGAAGCCCACCGCGTTGTGGCCGTACCACCACTGGATCATCGCGTCAGTGGCACCGGCGTAGGCCGAGTACGACTTGAACAGGCTGACCGGCAGCGAGATGTGGTTGACGATGTGCAGCATCGCGGTGACCACGATGAAGGCGCCGTAGAACCAGTTGCCGACGTAGATGTGCTTGGTCTTGCGCTTGACGATGGTGCCGAAGAACACCAGCCCGTAGGTCACCCAGACGATGGCCAGGAGGATCGCCAGCGGCCATTCCAGCTCGGCGTATTCCTTGGTGGTGGTGTAGCCCATCGGCAGGGTGATCAGGGCGCCGACGATCACCGCTTGCCAACCCCAGAAGGTGAAGGCCGCCATGCTGTCGGAGATCAGCCGGGTCTGGCAGGTGCGCTGCACCACGTAGTAGCTGGTGCCGAACAACGCACAGCCGCCAAAGGCGAAGATCACCAGGTTGGTGTGCAACGGGCGCAGGCGGCCGAAACTGGTCCAGGGCAGGTCCAGGTTCAGTTGCGGCCATACCAGTTGCGAGGCGATGAAAACGCCGAGGCCCATGCCAAGGATCCCCCAGACCACCGTCATGATGGCGAACTGGCGGACGACCTTATAGTTATAAGCAGTCGGACTGATTGCTGTGCTCATTCTAAGGTTCCACGGTTTTGATGTTCTTGTTGGTCGAAAAATCGGCGCCAGTATCGATAACCCCTCGGGTTACCGCAACGCAACTTTGGTACGCCGACCCGTGTCCAAGCCCGTTCACCTGTGTCCAGCGGTGGTGGGTCTGAACGATTGTACACAAATAAATATTTGTAATGTGTACCGTTTTTCATATTTTTCTGATCGATCGGTCAGGCTTTTTTGTCGGACGGCGCCAGGCTATGCGCCGCGTCTGCTTCGCTGAATTGGCAGCGAAGCCCACTGAGGCAACAAGCTTAGTTCGGTTAGGGGGGGGTGCAAGGGGAGGGGTATGGCGGGGGAGGGCGCGGGGGCTGCTTTGCAGCCCTTTCGCGGGCAAGCCCGCTCCCACAGGGCAGCGCCGAATTCAAAGGCAGCGCAGAACCTGTGGGAGCGGGCTTGCCCGCGAATGGGCCGCAAAGCGGCCCCGGGGGTATTACTTGGCAGTCACTGCGTCAGAGGCCTCACCGTGCGACAGGCTATACACATAAGCCGCCAGCAGGTGCACCTTGTCATTGCCCTGGATCTCGGCTTGCGCCGGCATCTGGCCCTGGCGACCATAACGAATGGTCTGCTGCAGCTGGGCAAAGCTCGAACCGTAGATGAACGCCTGCGGGTGGGTCAGGTCAGGCGCGCCCATGGCCGGGGTGCCCTTGGCTTCAGGCCCGTGGCAGGCCACACAGTTGCCGGCGAAGATTTCCTTGCCCTTGGCAGCGTCGGCCTTGACCCCTTCCGGCAGGCTGCGGCCATCCAGGTTGGTCAGCACGAACGCCGCCACATCGGCCACGCCCTGCTCACCGATCACCTCGGCCCAGGCCGGCATCACGCCGTGACGACCGTTCATGATCGAGGCCTTGATGGTCTCCGGCTCGCCACCCCAACGCCAGTCCTTGTCGGTCAGGTTGGGGAAGCCATAGGCGCCTTTGGCGTCCGAGCCGTGGCACACCGAGCAGTTGGAGGCGAACAGGCGGCTGCCCATCTTCAGTGCTTGCGGGTCCTTGGCCACTTCTTCTACAGGCATGGCCGCGTACTTGGCGAAGATCGGGCCGAACTTGGCGTCGGCCTTGTCCATTTCCTTCTGCCATTCGTTGACCCCGGTCCAGCCGTTGTCGTAGCCCGGCAGGATGCCTTTCCAGTTGCCCAGGCCCGGATACAGGATCAAGTAGCCCACCGAGAACACCAAGGTGCCGACGAACAACCAGAACCACCACTTGGGCAGTGGGTTGTCGTATTCCTCGATGCCATCGAAGCTGTGGCCCATGGTCTGGTCGGTGGTGTCGGTACTCTGGCCCTTGCGGGTCGACAGCAGCAGCCAGGTAAGGCCGATCAAACTGCCGATGGTCAGTACGCTGATGTACGTACTCCAGAAGGTGGTCATTGCCCGGAACTCCTCTTGGCAGCAGGTTCCTGCCCGGCAGCGGGCAGGCGGTCGTCGACGAAGGGCAGCAGGCGCGCTTCGGCGAAATCACGGTCGCGGCGGCGGTTGAATACCCAGAGCGAGAGGCCGATGAAGGCGATCATCACCACCAGGGTGCCCAGGCCGCGGATCATGCCGATGTCTATTTCCATCGCACTCACCTCTTGTTTTTGATCGCGGTGCCGAGCACCTGCAGGTAGGCGACCAGCGCGTCCATCTCGGTCTTGCCCTTGACGGCGTCGCGGGCACCGGCAATGTCCTCGTCGGTGTACGGCACGCCGAGGGTACGCAGGGTGCGCATCTTGGTTTCGGTGTGGCTGTTGTCGACCTGTTCGGCGACCAGCCACGGGTAGGACGGCATCTTCGACTCGGGCACCACGTTGCGCGGGTTGTACAGGTGCGCGCGGTGCCAGTCGTCGGAGTAGCGGCCGCCGACACGGGCCAGGTCCGGGCCGGTGCGTTTGGAGCCCCACAGGAACGGGTGGTCCCACACGCTCTCGCCGGCCACCGAGTAGTGGCCGTAGCGTTCGGTCTCGGCACGGAACGGGCGGATCATCTGCGAGTGGCAGCCTACGCAGCCTTCGCGGATGTAGATATCACGGCCTTCCAGTTGCAGCGCGGTGTAGGGCTTCATGCCTTCGACCGGCTTGTTGGTGACGTCCTGGAAGAACAGCGGGACGATCTGGGTCAGGCCGCCGATGCTCACGGCAAACACCATCAGCAGGGCCATCAGGCCGATGTTTTTCTCGATGACTTCATGTTTCATCAGGCAGGTCTCCTCACGCCAGCTGGGCGTTCACAGGGGCGGCATCAAGGGCTGGCGAGCGCACGGTCCGCCAGGTGTTCCAGGCCATCAGGAACATGCCGCTGAGGAAGATCGCACCACCGACGAAGCGCACGACGAAGCCAGGGTGGCTGGCCACCAGGGTTTCGACGAACGAGTAGGTGAGCGTGCCGTCGCTGTTGATCGCGCGCCACATCAGGCCCTGGGCGATGCCGTTGACCCACATCGAGGCGATGTACAGCACGGTGCCGATGGTCGCCAGCCAGAAGTGCGCGTTGATCAGGCCGATGCTGTACATGCGCGCTTTGCCGAACACTTGCGGGATGGTGTGGTACAGCGCGCCGATCGAGATCATCGCCACCCAGCCAAGGGCGCCGGCGTGGACGTGGCCGATGGTCCAGTCGGTGTAGTGCGACAGGGCGTTGACCGTCTTGATGGCCATCATCGGGCCTTCGAAGGTGGACATGCCGTAGAACGCCAGCGACACCACGAGGAAGCGCAGGATCGGGTCGCTGCGCAACTTATGCCAGGCGCCGGAGAGGGTCATCATGCCGTTGATCATGCCGCCCCAGCTCGGTGCCAGCAGGATCAGCGACATCACCATGCCCAGCGACTGCGCCCAGTCAGGCAGCGCGGTGTAGTGCAGGTGGTGCGGGCCGGCCCAGATGTACAGGGTGATCAGCGCCCAGAAGTGAACGATCGACAGGCGATAGGAATACACCGGCCGCTCGGCCTGCTTGGGCACGTAGTAGTACATCATCCCCAGGAAGCCTGCGGTCAGGAAGAAGCCCACCGCGTTGTGGCCGTACCACCACTGGACCATGGCATCGGTGGCGCCCGCATAGACCGAGTACGACTTGGTCAGGCTGACCGGCAGCTCCAGGTTGTTGATGATGTGCAGCATGGCCACGGTCAGGATGAAGGCCCCGAAGAACCAGTTACCCACGTAGATATGCTTGGTGTTGCGCTTCATCAGTGTGCCGAAGAACACGATGGCGTAGCAGACCCAGACAATGGTGATCAGGATGTCGATCGGCCATTCCAGCTCGGCGTATTCCTTGGAGCTGGTGTAGCCCAGCGGCAGGCTGATGGCCGCGAGCAGAATCACCAGTTGCCAGCCCCAGAAGGTGAACGCGGCCAGTTTGGGTGAGAACAGGGTGGTCTGGCAGGTACGTTGCACCGAATAATACGAGGTGGCGAACAGCGCACAGCCGCCGAACGCGAAGATCACCGCATTGGTATGCAGGGGGCGCAGGCGGCCGAAGCTGGTCCAGGGGAGGTCGAAGTTGAGGGACGGCCAGGCGAGCTGGGCGGCGATGAAGACGCCGAGCCCCATCCCGACGATTCCCCACACCACCGTCATGATGGCGAATTGGCGGACCACCTTGTAGTTGTAGGCGGTACTGCTGGTTGTGTTCATGTATGGGTTCCCATCCACGGTTATTGGCAGGCTATATAGCGAGGCAAGCATGATTAATGGGCAAAGTGCCGGTATTGACGGGGATCAATGGGCGAAGGTCGGAAATGTCCCAGGCTTGCGCTGCGATCTTGCGCAAATTCAAGGCGATGGCGGCGCCAACGGCTGCTTGATCCTGGCCCATGGCGCCGGTGCGCCGATGGACAGCGAGTTCATGAACGAGATGGCGCAAAGGCTTGCGGCGCTTGGGGTAGGGGTGATTCGCTTCGAGTTCCCGTACATGGCCGAGCGCAGGGTAAACGGCGGCAAGCGGCCGCCCAATCCGCAGAAGGTGCTACTGGATTGCTGGCGCGAGGTGTACCGGCAGGTGCGACCATTGGTCACGGGGACGTTGGCCATTGGCGGCAAGTCCATGGGCGGGCGCATGGCCAGCCTGGTGGCGGACGAGCTGGGCGCTGATGCACTGGTGTGCCTGGGGTATCCGTTCTATGCGGTGGGCAAGCCGGAAAAGCCCAGGGTCGAGCACCTGGCGGGGCTCAAGACGCCGACGCTGATTGTGCAAGGCGAGCGTGATGCGCTGGGTAATCGTGAGGCCGTGGCGGGGTATGCGCTGTCACCGGCGATCGAGGTGAGCTGGCTAGTGACGGGGGATCATGACTTGAAGCCGTTGAAGGCTTCGGGGTTCAGCCATGCGCAGCATTTGCAGGCGGCGGCTGAGAAAGTGGCGGGGTTCTTGTCGAAATAGTGCTGGCCTCTTCGCGGGGCAAGCCCGCTCCCACAGGTCTACCACAGGGCTCAAGGCTTGTGATGTCCCTGTGGGAGCGGGCTTGCCCGCGAAGAGGCCGGTGCAGCCCAGCGTTTAGTCGCGGTACTCGCACAGGTAAGCAGTGTCCACCGCTACCTTCAGCTGGAACTTGCTGTCAGCGGCCACATTGAACTTGTCGCCGGCCTTGAAGGTTTCCCAGTTGTCGCTACCCGGCAGCTTGACGGTCAGGGCACCGGAAACCACATGCATGATTTCGCGCTTGGCCGTGCCGAACTCGTATTCGCCCGGTGCCATCACACCCACGGTGGCCGGACCTTCTTCGCCCGCGAAAGCGATCGACTTGACGGTGCCGTTGAAGTACTCGTTGACCTGGAACATGGGCGACTCCTGAAAAGAGGGGGATGAAAAAGGGCTGGCCAGTATGCCCAAGGCCATCCCCGTCGTCATCTGCTTTCAGGTGCCGTTGGCTGGCAGGCTCAAGGGCAACAACCGGGCCGTGTTGCGCGCATCTTCCAGGGCCCTGTGCTGCTGCCCGCAAAAGTGCATGCCGGCCAGCTGCAAGGCGCCATTGAGGCCGGTCGGCCGCTGCAGGTGGCGGGCTTTGGCGAAGCGCTGCTTGAGGTTGATGTGCGGCACGTTGCGCAGCAGGCTGTCGAGCCCGTGCTGCTGCCATTCCTGCACCAGTTGCTGACGGTCGTAGTCCCCCCAGCTGACCCACGCCTGCAACTGCCCGCGGTGGTGCCCCAGCCAGCGTTCGAACCGTGCCCACACCTCAGGGAAGGCGGCGGCGCTGTCAACGCTGGCCTGGCTGATGTGCGTCAGTTCACGGCAGAACGGCGTCAGCTGTGGCCGCCGCCGGGGCCGTACGAAGCGCTGGAAGTGGTCGACTTCGCGGCCCTCGCGGGTCACCAGGCTTGCGCCGATTTCAATGATTTCCATCTCTGTGACCGGCCATCCACCATCGTCGGTGGTGGCTTCCAGGTCGATCACCAACCAATGGCCCATACCAGGCTCCCTTGCAGATCCTGCTAGAGCGTAGCCAAAGTCTGGCCTTACGGCACCCCCTGGCATTTTGCCGCCTGCTTTGGCGTAAAGACCAGCGACCAGCAGTTGTGCCCTGCCAGGAAAACGCCTAGCTTAGGCGCAACCAGGTACGAACCGTGATGAGTGTCTGTCTTGACTCCAGCGCCCGGCTTAAAGGCCTTGCCCACTTTGCTGATGCTGGCCGCGCTGTGGCTGGCGATACCGGGCTGGGCTGCCGACGCGATCGAAGTGAAGATCGGTGCCGCGCATTTCCCACCCTACACGGTGCGCCCTGAACAGGGGGCCGACACCGGCCTGTTGCCGCAACTGGTCCAAGCCCTGAACCGCTTCCAGCAGGGCTACCATTTTGTCCTGGTACCCACGTCGATTCAGCGGCGTTTTGGTGATTTTCAGCAGGGTCGCACCGACATGGCGATCTTCGAGAACCCGCAGTGGGGCTGGCAGCAGATTGCCCATCAGACGGTGGACATGGGCCTGGAAGACGCCGAGGTGTTCGTTGCCAGCAAGGCCAATGGCCGTGACCCGCACTACTTCGATGACCTGCGCGGCAAGCGGCTGGCGCTGTTCAACGGCTACCACTACGCCTTCGCCCGTTTCAACTCCGACCCGGATTACCTGCGCAAGGCCTTCAATGCGACGCTGACCTACTCCCACGACAGCAACCTGCTGATGGTGCAGGCAGACCGCGCCGACATCGCCCTGGTCACGCGCTCCTACCTGAGCGACTTTCTGGACCGTAACCCGGACAGCCAGGCGCAGTTGGTCGCCTCGCAGCGAATCGACCAGGTCTATCACCACTACGCCTTGCTGCGCCCCGGTGCGCCCATTGGCGAGCGATCGTTCGCGGCCCTGTTGCGTGCCCTGCGCGAGAACGGCGAGCTGACGCGTATCTTCCAGCCTTACCGGATCACGGTGCAGGTGCCGCGCGACTAAATTCCGGGGTCGCGGCAACGTTTCAGGGGTGAGCCTTCTCTTCATTTTCGTGAGCCAAGACCATGCCGTTCGATGCCGCTTCGCAGCCACTGTCACCGCCACGCTGGCGCAACCTCAGCGCCGATGAGGGCGACAGCTGGCTGAGCCTGACCCTTGAAGGGCGCCCACTGATCCAGCTGCGCCTGGCCCAGGGCGCGACCCTGGAGGTGCAGGTGCAAAGCCTTTGCCCAGAGCGCCCTTACCTGGCGTTGTGGGCCGCCTGTTACTGGCTGCTTTCGCGTGATGTCGCCTGCCAGCGCCTGGCCTGGCACCTGCCCGAGGTGCCGGCGCAAGCCCTGGTCAGTGGCCTGTTGCTGCAAGGCGAGCAGCCTGGCGTGTACCTGTGCGAACGTGCGCTGTTCTGGCAGTTGCCCCAGCCTTGGCTCGGCGAGTCGGTCACCGGGGTGTACCCGCAACAGATGCAGATCAGCAACGGCAAGCGCCACCCGCGCCGGGCGCCCAAGCCCCGTGGCGAAGTGTATCGGCGCTTCGATGCGCGCCTGGGTAGCTGGGTTTCGCTGCGCACTCTGGAGATTGACCAGGACCTGGAACGTTTCAACCGCTGGCAGAACAACCCGCGAGTCGATGCGTTCTGGCAGGAGAGCGGCGCGTTGCAGCAGCACCGCGAATACCTGGCAAAGCTCGAAGCCGACCCGCATACCCTCACGCTGATTGGCTGTTTCGACGACGAGCCGTTTGCCTACTTCGAGGCGTACTGGGCGAAAGAGGACCGTATTGCGCCGTTTTATGCGGCCGATGATTACGACCGGGGCATTCACATGCTGGTGGGGGAGGAGTCGCACCGTGGGCCGCACAAGGTGGCCAGCTGGCTATCGGCGCTGGTGCACTACCTGTTCCTCGATGACCCGCGCACCCAGCGGGTGGTGGCCGAGCCGCGTGCGGACAACGGCAAGATGATCGGCTACATGCACGACCAGTGCTTCCATTGCGAAAAAGAGTTCGATTTCCCGCACAAGCGCGCGGCGCTGATGATTCTGGGGCGGGAGCGGTTTTTCGATCGGTGCACGTTGGCCTGAGGGTGTTGGGGGCGCATCGCGCCCCCAGCTAATTCAAACATTCAAGCCTGGCGATTGGCCGTCTTGCGGCAGTGCACCAGGGCATCGCGGATCATGAAGTTGACCAAGGTCGGCGATACGCCCAGTTCTTTGGCGATGTCCTTTTGCGGCACGCCATGCAAACGGTACATCTCGAACGCATAACGGGTGCGCTGTGGCAGCTCGTTCAATGCTTCGGCGATGTCATCGAGGGCGGCCAGGTTGATGTGCGTGGCTTCGGGCGAGGCGTTCTGGATGACCACGTTCAGGCCTTCCTCCTCGCTGCCGGAGTACTTCAGCTCCATCGCCTGCTTGCGGTAGTGGTCGATGGCCAGGTTGCGCACGATCTGGAACAGGTAGCTCAGCTGCGCCTTGAATGACGAGGTGATCTGCGGGGCGGCACTGAGCCGGAAGAATGCATCCTGCACCACGTCTTCCGCGCGTGAGCGGCAACCGGTGATGCGCGCAGCAATCTTGACCAGAATGCTGCGATTGTCGACGAAGGCCTGGAGTAATGGTGAATCGCACTTACTTGTGGATAGTTGTTCCGCCATGGAAATCACCTTGTCACAGAGAGGAAGGGAGGCACCCAAGGTTGGGAAGCTTCCTGAGACGTGCGACAAGCTATTCAGAATGATAATGATTGTCAAATACGAAACGTAATTAGTATCTGTAAGTTTCGGTTCTAAGCAGTCGGCGTGAAACAGTTCACCTTTTGCCCTGCCTGCTACTGCGTTATCCGTTTAATTTCTTGCCCCGCCCATCCGTTCCCCTGTGTACATCCGGCCGCCGAGTGCTGCCCGCCGACGTGCGCGGCGCAGCCGGCCCGACTTCACCAGACACTGGCAGGAACACCCCATGACGGACGCCTTCGAACTCCCGCTCTCGCTGGTCCAGGCCCTGGCGCAACGCGCCGCGCAGACCCCGGACAAGATAGCCCTGCGCTTTCTGGCCGACGCTCCCGGTGAGCAGGCCGTGCTCAGCTATCGGGACCTGGACAGGCGCGCGCGCACCATCGCCGCCGCCTTGCAGGCCCGCGCCGGGTTCGGCGACCGTGCGGTGCTGCTGTTCCCCAGCGGGCCGGACTATGTCGCGGCGTTCTTTGGTTGCCTCTACGCCGGCGTTATCGCCGTGCCGGCGTACCCACCGGAATCCACCCGTCACCATCACCAGGAGCGCCTGCTGTCGATCATCGACGATGCCGAACCGCGCCTGCTGCTGACGGTAGCCGCGCTGCACGACAGCCTGCAGGGCCTGGAGGCGCTGACGGCAGCTAACGCCCCCGAGCTGCTGGCCGTGGATGGCCTTGAGTCGGCCTTGGCCGATGCCTGGCGCGAACCTACCCTGGCCGGCGACGACATTGCCTTCCTCCAGTACACCTCTGGCTCCACCGCATTGCCCAAGGGCGTGCAGGTCAGCCACGGCAACCTGGTGGCCAACGAGCAGTTGATCCGTCACGGCTTCGGCATTGCTGTGAACCCCGACGATGTCATCGTCAGCTGGCTGCCGCTGTACCACGACATGGGCCTGATCGGCGGCTTGCTGCAGCCAATCTTCAGCGGCGTGCCGTGCGTGCTGATGTCGCCAGGTTACTTCCTCGCCCGGCCACTGCGCTGGTTGCAGGCCATCAGCGAGTACGGCGGCACCATCAGCGGTGGCCCCGACTTCGCCTACCGTCTGTGCAGCGAGCGGGTCAGCGAGGCGTCCCTCGCCGGGCTCGACCTGAGCCGCTGGCGCGTGGCCTATTCCGGCTCCGAACCGATCCGCCAGGACAGCCTGGCAACCTTCGCCGACAAGTTCCAGGCCTGTGGCTTCGACCCGCAGAGCTTCTTCGCCAGCTATGGCCTGGCCGAGGCGACCCTGTTCGTCAGCGGCAGCCGCCGTGGCCAGGGCATCGGCGCCCTGTCGCTGGACGCCGAGGCCTTCGCTGCCAACCGCGCCGAAAACGGCAGCGGCAGCGTGCTGATGAGCTGTGGCTACCCGCAGCCAGGGCATGCGGTTCGCATTGTCGAGCCCCAGCGCCTTGAACAACTGGGCGACAACCAGGTCGGTGAGATTTGGGCGGGTGGCCCGAGCATCGCCCTGGGCTACTGGCGCAACCCCGAGGCCAGCGCCCGCACCTTCGTCGAGCGGGATGGCCAGACCTGGTTGCGTACCGGCGACCTGGGTTTCATGCGCGAGGGTGAAGTGTTCGTCACTGGGCGTTTGAAAGACATGCTCATCGTCCGTGGCCAGAACCTCTACCCGCAAGACCTTGAGAAGACCCTGGAGCGTGAAGTCGATGTGCTGCGCAAAGGCCGCGTGGCGGTATTTGCCGTGGACCACCAGGGCGAGGAGGGCATCGGCGTGGCGGTGGAGATCAGCCGCAACGTGCAAAAAGCCGTCGACCCTCAGGCACTGATCAAGACCCTGCGCCAGGTCATTGCCGATGCCTGCCGCCAGGCGCCGGCCGTGGTCCTGCTGCTTAACCCGGGCGCACTGCCCAAGACCTCCAGCGGCAAGCTGCAACGCTCGGCCTGCCGCCAGCGCATGGACGATGGCAGCCTCGACTGTTACGCGCGCTTCCCCGAGGCCTGCGAGCAACACGCAGGCGGCGCTGTGGTCGATGATCTGCAGGCCCGTATCGCTGCGGTGTGGCGCGACGTGCTCAAGGTTGAAGCCGTGGCGGCGGACGACCACTTCCTGCTGCTGGGTGGCAACTCCATCGCAGCCACCCAGGCCACGGCGCGCCTGGCGGATGAGCTGGGTGTCAACCTGAGCCTGCGTAGCTTGTTCGAAGCCCCGCTGCTGGGCGAGTACAGCGCTGCGGTCGCTGCGATCCTCGCTGAAGGCGGGGCCCAAGCCCATGCCATCACCACCCTGGGCCGCGATCAATCGGTGCCGCAATCGCTGGCACAGAACCGCCTGTGGCTGCTCTGGCAACTGGAACCGCAATCGGCGGCCTACAACATTCCGGCCGGCCTGCACCTGCGCGGTGAACTGGACGTTGCCGCGCTGGAGGCTGCCTTCCAGGCCCTGGTGGCACGCCATGAATCGCTGCGCACGGTGTTCAGCGAAACGGATGGCCAAGCCCTGCAGCGGATTCACCCGCAACAGCCGTTCAGCCTGCGTCGCCTGGACCTCGAAGGCCAGCCCGCCGAACGGATTGCAGCGTGCCGCGAGGAAGAGGCCCAGCAGCCGTTCGACCTCAGCCAAGGCCCACTGCTGCGCGTGACCCTGGCGCGCCTGGACGATGAAGACCACCAACTGTGGGTGACGCTGCACCACATCGTCGCCGATGGCTGGTCGCTGAACATCTTGCTCGACGAGTTCGCCAAACTGTACGCCGCGCACTGCCAGGGCCAAACGGCCAACCTGGCGCCGCTGCCACTGGGTTACGCCGACTACGGCACCTGGCAACGGCAATGGCTGGCCGACGGCGAGGCCGAGCGCCAGTTGCACTACTGGAAAGCCAAGCTGGGTGATGAACTGCCAGTGCTTGACCTGTGCACCGACCAGCCCCGCGCCAGCCAGCGTGACAAACGCGCGGCGCGCTACCACCTGAAGGTGCCGGCCAAACTGACCGAAGCGCTCAAGGGCCTTGCCCGCGAGCAGCAGGCGAGCCTGTTCATGGTGCTGTTGGCCGGCTGGCAAAGCGTGCTGCACCGCTACACTGGCCAGGCAGACATCCGCGTCGGCGTGCCCAATGCCAACCGCCCGCGCCTCGAAACCCAAGGCCTGGTCGGTTTCTTCATCAACAGCCAGGTGCTGCGTGCGCAATTGCATGGCCGCTTGCCCTTCGAGCAACTGCTGGCCCAGGCCCGTCAGGCCACCCTGGAGGCCCAGGCCAATCAGGACCTGCCGTTCGAACAACTGCTCGAAGCCTTGCCCGAAGCCCGCGAGCAGGGCCTGTTCCAGGTCATGTTCAACCACCAGCAGCGCGACCTTTCGGCGCTGCGGCGCTTGCCTGGCCTGCTTGCCGACGAATTGCCCTGGCACAGCCGCGAAGCCAAGTTCGACCTGCAACTGCACAGCGAAGAGGACCATCAAGGCCGCCTGACTTTGGCCTTCGACTATGCCGCCGAACTGTTCGAGGCCAGCACCGTAAAACGCCTCGCCGCCCACCTGTTGGCGTTGCTGGAGCAGGTGTGCGCCCAGCCGCAGCTAGCGCTGGGCGAGGTGCAGTTGCTCGATGAACACCACCGCGCACAGCTGCTCGGCTGGGGCCAGGCAGCGGCTGCGGTGCCTCAGCGTCTGTTGGTCGAGCAGCTCAACGAACAGGCCCGGCTGACCCCGCAGCGCACGGCGCTGGCCTGGCAGGGCGGCAGCCTCGACTACGCCGAGTTGCACCAGCAGGCCAACCGCCTGGCCCATTACCTGCGTGACAAAGGCGTCGGCCCCGACACCTGCGTGGCCATCGCCGTCGAGCGTTCGCCGCAGTTGCTGGTCGGCCTGCTGGCCATCCTCAAGGCCGGCGGCGCTTACGTGCCGCTGGACGTGGACTACCCGGCCGAGCGCCTGGCCTACATGCTCGGCGACTGTAATGCCAGCCTGCTGTTGAGCCACAGCGGCCTGCTGGGCAAGCTACCGCAGGTCGAAGGCGTCAGCGCCATCGCCCTGGACCAGTTGCACCTGGACAGCTGGCCCAGCCATGCCCCCGGCCTGCACCTGCACGGCGACAACCTGGCCTACGTGATCTACACCTCGGGCTCCACCGGCCAGCCCAAGGGCGTGGGCAATACCCATGCGGCCCTGGCCGAACGCCTGCAATGGATGCAGGCCACCTACGCGCTGAACGACAGCGACGTGCTGATGCAAAAATCGCCGATCAGCTTCGACGTCTCGGTGTGGGAATGCTTCTGGCCACTGATCACCGGCTGCAAACTGGTGCTGGCAGGCCCTGGCGAACACCGCGACCCACAGCGCATAGCCGCACTGGTGCAGCAGCATGGCGTGACCACGTTGCACTTCGTGCCGCCGCTGTTGCAGGTGTTTGTGCAGGAGCCGCAGGCAGCGGCATGCACCAGCCTGCGTTGGCTGTTCTCCGGGGGCGAGGCGTTGTCGGCCAGCCTGCGAGACCGGGTGCTGCAATTGCTGCCGCAGGTGCAACTGCATAACCGTTATGGCCCGACCGAAACCGCGATCAACGTCACCCACTGGCACTGCCAGGCCGAGGACGGCGAGCGTTCGCCGATCGGCCGCCCATTGGGCAACGTGCTGTGCCGTGTGCTGGACGCTGAACTGGAACTGACCGCCCCCGGCGTGCCGGGTGAGCTGTACCTGGGCGGCGCAGGCCTGGCCCGCGGTTACCTGGGCCGCCCGGGCCTGACCGCCGAGCGCTTCGTGCCCCTGGCCGATGGCGACGGCCAGCGTCTGTACCGCAGTGGTGACCGGGCCCGCTGGCAAGTCCAACTGCAGGCATTGGAATACCTTGGGCGTCTCGATCAGCAAGTGAAGGTGCGCGGTTTCCGCGTCGAGCCCGAGGAAGTCCAGGCCTGCCTGTTGGCGCTGCCAGGTGTCGAGCAGGCACTGGTGCTGATCCATAAGGACGCCGTGGGTGCGCAACTGGTCGGCTACTACAGCGGTGCGGCCGAACCGGCTGTACTGCTGGCCGCCTTGGCCGAGCAACTGCCGGCCTACATGGTGCCGGCGCAACTGATCCCGCTGGCACACTTGCCATTGGGCCCAAGCGGCAAGGTCGATCGCAAGGCGCTGCCCGCCCCGGTGTGGCAACAGCGCGAGCATGTCGAGCCGCAAAGTGCGTTGCAGCAACAGGTCGCCGCTATCTGGCGCGAAGTGCTGAACCTGCCGCGTGTAGGCCTGCAGGACGACTTCTTCGCCCTGGGCGGCCACTCGCTGCTCGCCACCCAGATCGTCTCGCGAACCCGTCAGGCGTGCGATGTCGAGCTGCCGCTCAAAGTGCTGTTCGAGGCCAGTGAGCTGGGTGCTTTCTGCATCGAGATCGCGCGCATCCGGGCTGCCGGCGAGCATAACCTGCAAGGCGAGATCGCCCGCGTCGACCGCCGCCAGGCGGTGCCGTTGTCGTACTCGCAACAGCGCATGTGGTTCCTTTGGCAGATGGAGCCAGACAGCCCCGCCTACAACGTCGGCGGCATGGCCCGCCTGCGTGGCGCGCTGCACGTGGACGCGTTCGAACGCGCGTTGCAGGCACTGATCGTGCGTCACGAAACCCTGCGCACCACCTTCCCCAGCATCGACGGCGTGGCGTACCAGTGCGTGGCCGAAGACAGTGGCCTGCAGCTCGACTGGCAGGACTTCAGCGCCTTGCCCGCCGAGGCCCGCCAGCAACGCCTGCAACAGCTGGCCGACGACCAGGCACACCAGCCGTTCGACCTGGAGCGCGGCCCGCTGCTGCGCGCCTGCCTGGTCAAGGCCGAGGAGCGTGAGCACTACTTCGTCCTGACCTTGCATCACATCGTCACCGAAGGCTGGGCCATGGACATCTTCGCCCGCGAGCTGGGCGAGCTGTACGAAGCCTTTGTCGATGATCGCGAATCGCCACTGACGCCGCTGCCGGTGCAATACCTGGACTACAGCGTGTGGCAGCGGCAATGGCTGGAAAGCGGCGAAGGCGCTCGGCAGTTGGCCTACTGGAAAGCCCGCTTGGGCGATGAGCACCCGGTATTGGCATTGCCGTCCGATCGCCCGCGCCCAGCGGTGCAGAGCCATCGTGGCGAGTTGTACCGCTTCGAGCTCGACCCAGCGCTGGTGGCCCGCGTGCACGCCTTCAACAGCCAGCGCGGGCTGACCCTGTTCATGACCATGACGGCCACCCTGGCGGCCTTGTTGCACCGCTACAGCGGCCAGCGTGATCTGCGCATCGGCGCGCCGGTGGCCAACCGTATCCGCCCGGAGAGCGAGGGGCTGATCGGCGCCTTCCTCAACACCCAGGTGCTGCGTTGCGAACTGGATGGCCAGATGACCGCCGCCATGCTGCTGGAGCAGATGCGCCAGGCCGCCATCGAAGGCCAGTCGCACCAGGACCTGCCTTTCGACCAGTTGGTCGAAGCCCTGCAACCACCGCGCAGCAGTGCCTACAACCCGTTGTTCCAGGTGATGTGCAACGTGCAGCGCTGGGCGTTCCAGCAAAGCCGCGAGCTGGCCGGTATGCAGGTCGATTACCTGGTCAACGACGCCAGTGCCACCAAGTTCGACCTGTACCTTGAAGTCACCGACCTTGATGGCCGCCTGGGCTGCTGCCTGACCTACAGCCGCGACCTGTTCGACGCGCCGCGCATTGCGCGCATGGCCGAACACTGGCAACAGTTGCTGGTCGGCCTGTTGGACGACCCGCAACAGCGCCTGTGCGAGCTGCCGATGCTGAGCGCGGGCGAGCAGCAGGTGCTGGTGGGCCAGTTGCAGGGCGAGCAGGGTTTCGCCCTCGACCAGACCTTGCACGGCCTGTTCGACGCCCAGGCTGCGCGCACACCGCACGCCCCTGCGCTGACCTTCGCTGGCCAGCACCTGAGCTACGCCGAGCTGGACCTGCGGGCCAACCGCCTGGCCCGCGCCCTGCGCGAGCGCGGGGTCGGCCCGCAGGTGCGCGTCGGCCTGGCCCTGGAGCGCTCGCTGGAAATGGTCATCGGCCTGCTGGCCATCCTCAAGGCGGGCGGTGCCTATGTGCCGCTCGACCCCGAGTACCCCCTCGACCGTTTGCGCTACATGATCGAAGACAGCCGTATCGGCCTGCTGCTCAGCCAACGCGCACTGCTCGAAAGCCTGGGCGAGCTGCCCGTCGGGGTGGCGTGCTGGAGCCTGGAAGACGATGCTGCAAGCTTGTCGGCCTTCAGCGATGCCGCGCTGGACAACCTCAACCTGCCGCAGCATCAGGCCTACCTGATCTACACCTCAGGCTCTACCGGCAAGCCCAAGGGCGTGGTGGTCAGCCACGGTGAAATCGCCATGCACTGCCAGGCCGTGATCGAGGCCTTCGGCATGCGCAGCGATGACTGCGAACTGCACTTCTACTCGATCAACTTCGACGCTGCCAGCGAACGCCTGCTGACCCCACTGCTGTGTGGTGCCCGTGTGGTGATACGGGCTCAGGGCCAGTGGGGCGCTGAAGAGATTTGCCAGCTGGTGCGTGAGCAGCAGGTGAGCATCCTTGGCTTTACCCCAAGCTACGGCAGCCAGTTGGCCCAGTACCTGGCCGGGCAGGGCGAGCAGTTGCCGGTGCGCCTGGTGATCACCGGCGGCGAGGCGCTGACCGGCGAGCACCTGCAGCGCATTCGCCAGGCGTTCGCGCCGCAGCAGTTCTTCAACGCCTACGGCCCGACCGAAACCGTGGTCATGCCGCTGGCTTGCCTGGCCCCACAAACGCTGTCGGCTGACATGGGCAGCGTGCCGATTGGCCGTGTGATCGGCACGCGCAGTGCCTACATCCTCGATGAGGACCTGGCCTTGCTGCCACAAGGTGGTATCGGCGAGCTGTACATCGGTGGTGCCGGCCTGGCCCAGGGGTATCACGACCGCCCGGGGCTGAGCGCCGAGCGCTTCGTGGCCGACCCGTTCAGCACCGAGGGTGGGCGCCTGTACCGCACCGGCGATCTGGTGCGCCTGGGCGTCGATGGGTTGGTGGAGTATGTCGGCCGTGCCGACCAGCAGGTGAAAATTCGCGGTTTCCGCATCGAGTTGGGCGAAATTGAAAGCCGCCTGCAGGCGCATGCCGATGTCGATGAGGCGGTGGTCCTGGCCCTCGACTTGCCGGGCGGCAAGCAACTGGTGGGTTACCTGGTGTGCAAGCAGGCCGGCGCTGGCAGCGAGGCCCAGGCCGCGCTGCGCGAAGCGGTCAAGGCCGATGCCCGTCAGCAGTTGCCGGACTACATGGTGCCTGCGCACCTGGTGTTGCTCGACAGCCTGCCGCTGATGGGTAACGGCAAGCTCGACCGCAAGGCGCTGCCGCTGCCGGACCTGGAACAGGCGCAGCAGCGTTACCAGGCCCCAGGCAGCGAAGTGGAGGCGCAGCTGGCGAACATCTGGCGCGATGTGCTCAACGTTGCCCGTGTCGGCGTGCAGGACAACTTCTTCGAGCTGGGTGGCGACTCGATTCTGTCGATCCAGGTGGTCAGCCGTGCCCGTCAGCTGGGCCTGCAGTTCACCCCGCGTGACCTGTTCCAGCACCAGACCATCCAGACCTTGGCCAGCGTGGTCAGCCTGAGCGCCGCGCCAAGCAGCATCGAGCAGGGCCTGCGCCAGGGGCAAACCGGGCTGACGCCGATCCAGCACTGGTTCTTCGACAGCGAAGTGGCCCAGCCCCAGCACTGGAACCAGGCGGTGTTGCTGGAGGCGCGTCAGCCTCTGGATGGCGCCGCCCTGGAGCAGGCCCTGGCCGCGCTGGTGCAGCATCACGACACCCTGCGCCTGCGCTTCAGCCAGGCCAATGGCCGCTGGCAGGCCGAGTACGCCCAGCCTGTCGCTCCGTCGTTGCTGTGGGCGGCCACGGTCGCCGACTTCGGCGAGTGCCAGGCGTTGTACACCGACTTGCAGCGCAGCCTCGACCTGGCACAAGGCCCACTGTTGCGCGCCTTGCTGGTGACGGACGGGCAGGGCCGCCAACGCTTGCTGCTGGCGATCCATCACCTGGTGGTCGATGGTGTGTCCTGGCGCGTGCTGCTTGAAGACTTGCAGGCGCTGTACCGTGGCCAGTCGCTGGCGGCCAAGACCCACACCTTGGGCGATTGGGCCGCACGCCTGGCCAGCTATGCCGGTAGCGATTCGCTGCGCGATGAGCTGGACTGGTGGCACGGCCAGCTCGGCACGGTGCGCCACGAACTGCCGTGTGATCACCCGCAGGGCGGCAACCTGCACCGCCACGCCCGTACCCTGGCCATCGGCCTGGATGCCGAGCAGACCCGACAGTTGCTGCAACAGGCGCCGGCGGCCTACCACACTCAGGTCAACGACCTGCTGTTGACGGCCCTGGCCCGAACCTTGTGCCGTTGGAGTGGTGACGGCGAGGTGCTGGTACAGCTCGAAGGCCATGGCCGCGACGGGCTGTTCGAGGACATGGACCTGACCCGCAGCGTCGGCTGGTTCACCAACGCCTACCCGCTGAGCCTTTGCCCGGTGCTGGGTGATGACGATGCCGCTCGCGCCAGCTCGATCAAACGGGTCAAGGAGCAACTGCGCCAAGTGCCGCACAAAGGCCAGGGCTATGGCGTGCTGCGCTACCTGGCCGACGAGGCCGGGCGTGAGCGCATGGCCGCACTGCCGCAGGCACGGATCACCTTCAACTACCTGGGGCAGTTCGACCAGCAGTTTGACGCCGATGCGCTGTTCCAGCCGCTGGACGCACCGGTGGGCCTGGCCCATGACCTGGAGGCGCCGCTGCCCAACTGGTTGAGTGTCGATGGCCAGGTCTATGCCGGCGCCCTGCAGTTGCGCTGGACCTACAGCGCCGAACGCTACGACGAGCAGACCATCGCCACCCTGGCCGAAGGCTACCGCCAGGAGCTGTTGGCACTGGTCGGCCATTGCCTGGCCGACGGCAACGGCAGCTTCACGCCATCGGACTTCCCGTTGGCGCACCTGACCCAGGAGCAGATCGACAGCTTGCCGGTCGCCGCCGCCGAGATCGACGATGTCTACCCGCTGACACCGATGCAGGAAGGCATGCTGCTGCACACCCTGCTGGAGCCGGGCACCGGCATCTACTACATGCAGGACCGCTACCGCATCAACAGCGCGCTCGACCCCGAACGCTTCGCCCAGGCCTGGCAGGCGGTGGTGGCGCGTCATGAGGCACTGCGGGCGTCGTTCAGCTGGAACGCCGGCGAGGCGATGCTGCAGATTATCCACAAGCCGGGCAAGACGGCAGTGGATTACCAAGACTGGCGCGGCCTCGACGACAGCGCCCAGGAAGCGCGCCTGCAAGCCTTGCACAAGCAAGAGCGTGAGGCCGGTTTCGAACTGCTGCGAGAAGCGCCGTTCCACCTGCGCCTGGTGCGGGTCGCCGATGAGCGCTACTGGTTCATGATGAGCAACCACCACATCCTCATCGATGCCTGGTGCCGCTCGTTGCTGATGAACGACTTCTTCGAGGTCTACCAGGCCCTGGGTGAAGGCCGCCCGACCCAGTTACCGGTACCGCCGCGCTACCGTGACTACATCGGCTGGCTGCAACGCCAGGACCTGAACGAAGCGCGCCAGTGGTGGCAGGCCAACCTGGTCGGCTTCGAACGGGCCACGGCGGTCCCCAGTGACCGCCCGTTGCGCCACGACCACGCCGGTGACGGCATGATCGTCGGCGACTGCTACACCCGCCTGGACATCAGTGACGGTGTGCGTTTGCGTGAACTGGCCCAGGCCCATCAGCTGACCATCAACACCTTCGCCCAGGCGGCCTGGGCCCTGGTGCTGGCCCGCTACAGCGGCGAGCGCGACGTGGCCTTCGGCGTCACCGTGGCCGGGCGCCCGGTGAGCATGCCGCAGATGCAGCGCACCGTCGGCCTGTTCATCAACAGCATCGCCTTGCGTGTGCAGTTGCCAACGGCAGGCGAGCGCTGCAGCGTGCGCCAGTGGCTGCAAGGCCTGCTTGAGCACAACATGGAAGTGCGCGAGTACGAGTACCTGCCGCTGGTGGCGATTCAGGAATGCAGCGAACTGCCCAAGGGCCAGCCGCTGTTCAACAGCCTGTTCGTGTTCGAGAACGCGCCGGTGGAAACTGCGGTGCTCGACCATGCGCAGCACCTCAACGCCAGCTCCGACTCGGGCCGTACCCACACCAACTTCCCGTTGACGGCGGTGTGCTACCCCGGTGATGACCTGGGCCTGCACCTGTCGTTCGACCAGCGCTACTTCGACTTTTCGACCGTCGAACGTCTGCTGGCCGAGTTCAAGCGCCTGCTGTTGGCGTTGGTGCAGGGCTTCGAAGGGGAGGTGAGCAACCTGCCGCTGCTGGGTGCCGAAGAACAACGCTTCCTGCTTGAAGACTGCAACCGCACCGAGCACGCCTACGCGCTGGAGCAGAGCTATGTCGAGCAGTTCGAAGCACAGGTCACTGCGCACCCGCAGCGCACCGTGGCACGTTGCCTTGAGGCGTCTTTTGACTACGCGGGCCTGAACCTTGCGGCCAACCGCCTGGGCCATGCCTTGATCGGCGCTGGCGTGACAGTCGATCAGCCGGTTGCGCTGTTGGCCGAACGCGGCTTGCCGCTGCTGGGCATGATCGTCGGCAGCTTCAAGGCAGGTGCCGGTTACCTGCCGCTGGACCCTGGCCTGCCGACCGCGCGCCTGCAGCGCATCGTCGCGCTCAGCCGCACACCGGTGCTGGTGTGCAGCGCGGCCTGTGCCGAGCAGGGCCGGCAGTTGCTCGACGAACTGGGTGGTGTGGCGCGGCCAAAGTTGCTGGTGTGGGAAGACATCCAGGCAAGCAACGTCGCCAGCCACAACCCCGGTATCCAAAGCGGGCCGGATAACCTCGCCTACGTCATCTACACCTCAGGCTCCACCGGGTTGCCCAAAGGGGTGATGGTCGAGCAGCGCGGCATGCTCAACAACCAGCTCAGCAAGGTGCCTTACCTGGCCCTGAGCGAACAGGACGTGATCGCCCAGACCGCTTCGCAGAGCTTTGACATTTCGGTCTGGCAGTTCCTGGCCGCACCGTTGTTCGGCGCCAGGCTGGAGATCGTGCCCAATGCCATCGCCCATGATCCGCAGGGCCTGCTGGCACATGTCCAGGCCACCGGCATCACCGTGCTGGAAAGCGTACCGTCGCTGATCCAGGGCATGCTGGCCAACGATCACCAGGCCCTCGACGGCCTGCGCTGGATGCTGCCGACCGGCGAGGCCATGCCACCGGAGCTGGCCGCGCAATGGCTGCAGCGTTACCCCGATATCGGCCTGGTCAATGCCTACGGCCCGGCGGAGTGCTCGGACGACGTGGCGTTCTTCCGTGTCGATGTCGAGTCCACTCGCGGCAGTTACCTGCCGATTGGTACCCCGACCGACAACAACCGCCTGTATCTGTTCGGCGAGGACCAGGCGTTGGTGCCCTTGGGCGCGGTTGGCGAGCTGTGTGTTGCCGGTACCGGCGTGGGCCGTGGCTATGTCGGCGACCCGGTGCGTACCGCCATGGCCTTCATCCCGCATCCCCATGGCGCGCCGGGCGAGCGCCTGTACCGCACCGGCGACCTGGCGCGCCAGCGTCCGGACGGTGTGCTGGAGTATGTGGGCCGGATCGATCACCAGGTGAAGATCCGCGGCTATCGCATCGAATTGGGCGAGATCGAGGCGCGTCTGCACGAACAAGCCGAGATCCGTGATGCTGCAGTTGGCGTGCAGGAAGGCGTCAACGGCAAACATCTGGTCGGCTACCTGGTGGCCCACCAGGGCGTCACCCCTGATGCGGCGTTGCTCGAACAGATCAAGCAGCGTCTGCGCGCGGCATTGCCCGAGTACATGGTGCCCCTGCATTGGGGCTGGTTCGACAGCCTGCCGCACAACGCCAACGGCAAGCTCGACCGCAAGGCACTGCCGGCCATCGATATCGGCGGGCAGCACAGCCAAGCCTACCAGGCGCCGCGCAACGAGCTGGAAACGGTGTTGGCCGGTATCTGGGCCGATGTGCTCAAGGCTGAACGGGTGGGGGTACACGACAACTTCTTCGAGCTGGGCGGGCATTCGCTGCTGGCCACGCAGATCGCTTCGCGGGTGCAGAAGCAGTTGCAGTTGAATGTACCGCTGCGGGCGATGTTCGAGTGCAGCACGGTGGAGGAGCTGGCGGTGTATGTGGAGGGGTTGCAGGGGAGTGTGCTGGATGACGACAAGGTCGACCGGCTTAGTGACCTGATGGCGGAGCTCGAGGGGCTGTAGGGTTAGGGTTTCGCCTTGAGTTTTGCAGGGCGGCGGAAATCGAGCGCCGCCCACGCGGCGCTTCGCGGGGCAAGCCCGCTCCCACATTTGTTTCGGGCCAATCACTCCTGAGTCATTGGCGCGCGCCCCCTGTTTGTCCCATTGGATATCGAAGGGTAAGCATTTGCTCTTCTTCTATTTCCAGCCATGCGCCAAGGGTGCGCGCGCGGAAGGCACAGGCGAAACTGGCCCGAAACAAATGTGGGAGCGGGCTTGCCCCGCGAAGCGCCGCGTGGGCGGCGCTCGATTTCCGCCTCACTGCAAAACTCAAGACATGCGCTAGCGTTTGCCGAGAATCTTCCCAAGCATCTCCGGCCGTGGTGCGCCTTGCTGGCTCTGCAAGTTGCCCTGCTCATCCTGATAGAAGATCGCCGGGGTCGCCTGCAGCCCCATTTCTTCCATCAACGCCATGTTCGCCGCCAGCTTCTGCTGCACGGCTTCTGGCACCTTCTCCAGCGGCTTGAGCGTACTGGCCTTGCCGGCCTTCTCGTGCTCTGCCAATGCCTTGGCCGGGTCTTTTGCGGCCAGCAATGCCGCCGACTTGGCGGGGCTGTCCTCGCGAATGATGCCAACCATGATGTGGCGCAGTTGCACCTTGCCCGACGCCACCCATGGCCGTGCCTGCTCCCAGAACATATTGCAGTACGGGCAGTTGGGGTCGCTGAACAGGTACACCTTGCGCGGCGCATCAGCCTTACCATCGGCGATCCAGGACGTTTTCTCCATCTTCGCCCAGATTTCTTTGCTCATCGGCCCGTACACCAGTTTTTCCAGCGGTGCGGCGCTGAGGTCTTTGCCTTGTTCATCGAACAGGCTACCGACCAGCACATGCTTGCCATCAGGCGTCAGGTACAGGGCGATGCCGTTGTTCTGGTATTCGGCGGCGTAGCCGCGCAGGCCATCGGGGGCGTCGAAGCTGCCCTTGATCACGGCGCCCTTGGCTTGCAGTTGCTGGATCGCCATGGGCAGGGCTTCTTCGGCGTGCAGGGGCGGGGTGGCCAGCAGGGCCAGGGACAGGGGCAGCAGTGCAGTCAATCGCATGTCAGTTTCCTTGTGCGGCAGGGGTGGGCACGGCGGCCCGGTCGAAGGGTTCCAGGGCATGGCGCAGGCTTGCCCGGGACAGCTCGCCAAGGTGGCTGCCGATCAGCCGCCCGTCACTGTCGTAGAACAGCGTGGTGGGCAGCGCCATCGAGCCGACGCGCTGGGCCAGTTGGCCGGCGCCGTCGAACAGCACGTGGGTCAGGCTCAAGCCGGTGGTGGCGAGGAAGGTGCTGACATTCTCGGGCGTCTCACCCTGGTTGACGAAGATGAAGGTCACGTGGGGATAGTCGCCCTGGGCCTGTTGCAGCACCGGCATTTCGCGCCGGCAAGGCGGGCACCAGGTGGCCCAGATGTTGATGACCAGTGGCTTGCCACGGTAGCTGTGCAGCGCCACGGGTTGCCCGCCGGCGTTGCGCAGGCTCAGTTCAGGCAGTTCGGTGCCTTTGCTGTACAAATGGCTGCCCAGGCTACTCAGGCCCCAGAACAGCGCGCCGCTGAACAATGCCCAGCCCAGCGGGCGGCGCAGGCCAGGCTGACGCCAGCCTTGCCAGAGCGCCGCAAGCACGATACCGGCAAGGCCAGACCAGAACAGGAAGCCCCCGTCGCGGATGTCGATGACTTGCACCCAGTCGTCCCGGTACATCGGCCAGTAAGCCACGACGAAGCCCAGGCGCGCGCACAGCACTCCGATCAGAAACAGGTTGAACAGTGCCGACTCCGGGCTTTCGCCGCCGCGTCGGGCGACCCACCAGCCGACCACGCTTGCGATCACCAGGGCGGTGAGCATCAGCAGGTGGTTGAGGGCCATGGTCAATGGCCCGAGGGTTACGGTCAGCATCAGCCTTGGCTCCTGGTCTGGGTCCAGTGTTGCAGGAACGCGGCGGCATCCACTTCACCGGTGATGCGCCGCGCGCGGCGTTCGTCGCCTTCCGGGCCGACCCAGAGGATGCTGGGCGGGCCGGGTACCTGGTAGCGTTGCAACAATGCCTTGCTCGCCGGAGTGTCGGCGGTGACGTCCAGGCGCAGCAGGTGCACGCCGGCCAGGCTGGCTTGCACGTCGGCGCGGGTGAAGACGGTTTTTTCCATGACCTTGCACGACACGCACCAGTCGGCATAGTAGTCGACCATCACCCACTGGCCACGGGCCTTGGCCGCGTCCAGCTCGCGTTGCAGGTCTTCGGGGCGGCTGACGGTGACGAATGCATCCTCTGCGTGTTGCGCGGCCGCAGGGGCAGTGCCCCCGGCGAACGGTCGCAGGGGTTGCCAAAGGTCATCGCCCCCAGCCGCCGCACCGACCAGCAGCAGCCCGCCCCAGAGTGCGCCCAGCAACGGCACCGCGCGAAGCGCAGGCATACGGTGCAGGGCCGGCCACGCGGCCCAGGCCAGGGCGATCAGCCAGGCGCCGCTCAGGGCCAGCAGCAGGGCCTCTGGCAGCAAGCTGCGCACGGTGTACAGAGCCATGGCCAGGAACACGAAGCCGAATACACCTTTGACCAAGTTCATCCACGCGCCTGGGCGTGGCAGGTAGCGATTGCCCAAGGTCACCAGCAACAGCAGTGGCACGCCCATGCCCAGGCCCAGGCTGAACAACACCAGCGCGCCTTGCAGCACGTCGCCGCTCTGGGCGATGTACAGCAGCGCGCCGGCCAGCGGTGCGGTCATGCACGGGCCGAGCAGCAAGCCGGAGAGTGCGCCGAGCAACGCCGCACCGTACAGATTACCGCCACGGGTGCCTTGCCCCGCGCGGTCGAGGCGGTCGCGCAGGGCGGCTGGCAATTGCAGCTCGAAGGCGCCGAACATTGGCAGGGCCAGCAACACGAACAGTGCCGCCAGGCTGCCCAGCAGCCAGGGTTGCTGCAACCAGGCCTGCAGGCTGGCGCCGAGCAGCGCGGCGACCACCCCCAGGGCGGCATACACCAACGCCATGCTCAGCACGTAGACACCGGCCAGCAGCCAGCCGCGCCGGGCGCTGGCGCCATTGCCCAGCACCAGCCCGGCGAGGATCGGCAGCATCGGCAGCGAGCAGGGGGTAAAGGCCAGCAGCAGGCCAAGGCCGAAGAAGGCCAGCAGGCCCCATGCCAGGTTGCCCTGTTGCAGGTCGCTGGCCAGGGCTTGGTCGCTGGCCTGATCGGCGGCGGGCGCCACGCTGCCGCCCAGGTCGATGGCAGTGGTCTGCGGCGGGTAGCACAGGCCAGCGTCGGCACAGCCTTGCCACCCAAGGCGCAGCTGGCCTTGCGCGCTGGCGGGGATCAGCAGTTCGAGCTGGTCGCGGTACACCGCGCTGTCGCCGAAGAATTCGTCATGGTGATTGAGCGCAGGCGGCAGTTGTGGCTGCTGCTCGGCGCTCAGGCCGTCGAACTTCAGGCGCTTCTGGTACAGGTAGTAGCCTTGCTTGATCTGGAAGAACAGGCGCATCTGGCCGTCGGGTTGGCGGTCGTGACTCAGCACAAAGGCCTGGTCGACCGGCAGGAAGTCGGATTTGACCTCGAATGGGTTGGCTTGCAGGGGGCCGGCCAGCAGGAATGTCAGGAAG
Organism: Pseudomonas sp. E1MeOHC2; assembly: GCF_058745025.1. Taxonomy (NCBI): domain Bacteria; kingdom Pseudomonadati; phylum Pseudomonadota; class Gammaproteobacteria; order Pseudomonadales; family Pseudomonadaceae; genus Pseudomonas; species Pseudomonas sp. E1MeOHC2. The sequence goes on along the minus strand of NZ_CP196675.1, from coordinate 575,117 downwards.
AGTAAGAGGGCGCGCATGTCTTCGCCTTGGCAGTACGTTGAAGTTGGCCATGCTGGCCTGGGTCGATTAACCCAAGGTTAACCCGGTCTTACTTCCCCCAAAACGCCCGCGCCGGGTTCATAATCTCCACTTAATCCACCCGTGGTGCAGTATCTGCCTCACCCAACCCGGAGCCCCCACCATGCATGTTTTGCTCTGCGAGGACGATGACCTGATCGCCAGCGGCATCTGCGCCGGCCTCACCGCCCAGGGCCTGACCGTGGACCGGGTAGCCAATGCCGCGGGTGCGCGGGCGATGCTCCAGGCTGCGCAGTTCGATGTGATGATTCTGGACCTCGGCCTGCCCGACGAGGACGGCCTCAAGCTGCTGCGGCGCCTGCGCCAGCAGGGCGAAACCCTGCCCGTGCTGGTGCTCACCGCCCGCGATGCGGTCACCGACCGGGTCGATGGCCTGCAAGCCGGTGCCGACGATTACCTGCTCAAGCCGTTCGACCTGCGCGAGCTGGCCGCGCGCCTGCACACCTTGCTGCGCCGGGTGGCCGGGCGGGCGGTAAATGCCATCGAGCATGGCCCTTTGCGTTATGACCCCAGCAGCTGCGAAGCAACCCTGGCCGGCCGGTCGGTCGACCTTTCCCGGCGTGAGCAGGCACTGCTCCAGGCCTTGCTGCAGAATCCAGGGCGGGTGCTGTCCAGCGAGCAGTTGAAGGATTGCGTGTACGGTTTCAGCGACGAGGTCGAGAGCAACGCCCTTAACGTGCATATCCACCACCTGCGCCGCAAGCTGGGTAACAGCATTGTTGAGACCGTGCGCGGCCTGGGTTACCGGCTTGGCCCTGCGCAGGCACCGGAAGAGGTCGCACCATGAGCCTGCGGGTACGCCTGAGCCTGATCCTGGGCAGCGCCTTCGTGATCATCTGGGTGCTGGCAGCTGCATGGATGCTGCGCGACCTGCGCCAGCAGATGATGTTTTCCCTCGACCAGCGCCTGGTGGCCTCGGCGCGCATGGTGGCCGGGCTGATCGACCAGTTGCCGCAGCCGCTGGCGGCCAAGGGCGAAGATGCGCATTTTTCCGCCGACCAGTTCAGCGTGCCGGATGGCATGGCCTGCCAGGTGAGCTCGTTGCGCGGTGAAATCCTGGCCAGCAACCACAAGCATGATGGCGCCATGGACGATCAGCGCAGCGGCTTCCGTGACCAGACCATCGACGGCGCGCTGTGGCGCACGTTTACCTACAACCACGGCGATGTGCGCATCACCACCGCTGACCGCCACATGGAGCGCGAGGCACTCAACCAGTCGATTCTACTGGCGGCCTCGGCGCCGGTGCTGATGGCGTTGCTCGGCAGCCTCGGCCTGCTGTGGATCGGCCTGGGCAAGGGCCTGGAGCCGCTCAACCGGATGCGCGATGCCTTGCGGCGAAGGCGCGCCGACAGCGTCGAACCCTTGCAAGTGGCGGGCATGCCCAGCGAGCTGCAACCGCTGCTGGAAACCCAGAACCAGTTGTTCCTGCGCATCGCCCAGACCCTTGAGCGCGAGCGGCGCCTGACCGATGACGCTGCCCATGAGCTGCGCAGCCCGCTGACGGCGATCAAGACCCACTTGCAGGTCGCGCGCATGACCGATGGCGCGGTGCGTGAACAGGCGCTGGAGCATGCCGAGCAGGGTACTGACCGCATGCACCGCACGCTTGAGCAACTGCTGATGCTGGCACGTGTCGAGGGCAGCCTGTCGTTCGAGGATGGCGTGCAGTGCAGCGCCGAGCAGGTCGCCCGCCAGGCGGTGCAGGATGCAGGCGGTGGCGACAATCGGCGCATCGTCCTGCGATTGCCCGAGGAGGCCACGCAAATCTACCTGGGCATGCCGGCGCCGCTGGCAGTTGCGGCCTTGCGCAACCTGCTGGACAACGCCCTGCGCCACGGTGGCGAAAGCGCGGTGGAGCTTGAGGTGCAGATGGCTGACGGCCAGGTGGGGTTCATGGTGCGCGACCACGGGCCGGGCATTGCCGAAGACGACTTGCAGCACCTGACCGAGCGCTTCTGGCGCAATGGCCAGAGTGGCGGGTGTGGGCTGGGGCTGGCGATCGTCCAGGCGATTGTCCAGCGCTGTGCCGGCAGCCTACGCTTCGACAGCCGCAGCGATGGGTTGCGGGTGCTGCTGCAGGTGCCAGCGCGCTCGGGGCGTTGATCTTCTTGGCCTGGGCCGGTCTATGGGCCTGCCCAGGCTGCAAAAATCCCACAACAACCGCTAAATCCTCCTACCGCTGAAGCGTTCTCCAAGCGACAACTACCCGCACACATCTGCTTACAGGGGCGTGGCGGGGCACTTTCGCTTGCTTGCGAGGATCTACCCATGTCGACCGCTTCCAGCCTTGCCCAGGTCTTGCCGGCCAGTGCGCCGCAACCCCTGTACGAGTTCACCGATTCGCCGTTGCTGCAACGCCAGCAGCAGCAAGAATCCAACGCCCGCAGCTACCCGCGGCGCATCCCGCTGGCGCTCAAGCGCGCCCGCGGCATTCATGTTGAAGATGTCGAAGGCCGTCAGTTCATCGACTGCCTGGCCGGTGCCGGCACCTTGGCCCTGGGCCATAACCACCCGGTGGTGATCGAGGCGATCCAGCGTGTACTGGCCGACGAGCTGCCGTTGCACACCCTGGACCTGACCACGCCGGTCAAAGACCGCTTTGTGCAGGACCTGTTCGGCGTGCTGCCCGAGGCGCTGCGCCGTGAAGCCAAGGTGCAATTCTGCGGTCCGACCGGGACCGATGCCGTTGAGGCGGCGCTGAAGCTGGTGCGCGGTGCCACTGGGCGCAGCACCGTGCTGGCCTTCCAGGGCGCCTACCATGGCATGAGCCAAGGTGCGCTGAGCCTGATGGGCAGCCACGGGCCGAAGCAGCCGCTGGGGGCCTTGCTGGGTAACGGTGTGCAGTTCATGCCGTACCCGTACGACTACCGTTGCCCGTTCGGCCTGGGTGGCGAAGCCGGGGTCAAGGCCAACCTGCATTACCTGGAGAACCTGCTGCTCGACCCTGAAAGCGGTGTGCCGCTGCCGGCTGCAGTGATTCTTGAAGTGGTGCAGGGCGAGGGCGGGGTAATCCCGGCCGATATCGAGTGGCTCAAGGGCGTGCGGCGGATCACCGAGCAAGCCGGCGTGGCGCTGATCGTCGACGAAATCCAGAGCGGCTTTGCCCGCACCGGGCGGATGTTCGCTTTCGAGCATGCCGGTATCGTGCCGGACGTGGTGACCTTGTCCAAGGCGATTGGCGGCAGCCTGCCGCTGGCGGTGGTGGTGTACCGCGACTGGCTGGACACCTGGAAGCCGGGCGCCCATGCCGGCACCTTCCGTGGCAACCAGATGGCCATGGCCGCAGGTTCCGCAGTGATTAATTACCTGGTCGAACATCGCCTGGCCGAGCATGCCGAGGCCATGGGTCAGCGCCTGCGTCAGCATTTGCTGCACCTGCAGCGCGATTATCCGCAACTGGGTGATATCCGTGGCCGTGGGCTGATGCTTGGGGTGGAGTTGGTCGACCCGCAGGGCCAGCGCGATGCCCTGGGGCACCCGGCGGCCAACCGTGAGTTGGCGCCAAAGGTGCAGCGTGAATGCCTCAAGCGCGGCCTGATTCTGGAACTGGGTGGGCGCCATGGTGCGGTGGTGCGCTTCCTGCCACCGTTGATCATCAGTGGCGAGCAGATCGATGACGTGGCACAGCGTTTTGCCGAGGCGCTGAGAGCAGCTGTCTGATCATTGCCGGGCCGCTCTGCGGCCCAATCTGCGGCGGTCCGACTTTTCCCGCGAATGGGGCCACGCGGTGCTTGGCACCGGCTTCGCCGGTGTTCGCGGGGCAAGCCCGCTCCCACAACAGGGATCGTGCCGTCCTTAAAATTTCGAACCAGACAGTTGCTCCCGCAGAGCTTTTGCCGAATCAGTCAAACGTGCGTCCGGCCCGCCAATACCCCATCAACGTCAGGCAGTCTCGCGGCAAGCCACGCTCCTTGATCAGGTACCGGCGGATATCCATCACCGTCGCCGACTCCCCCGCCACCCAGGCATGAAATGCACTGTTGGAGGTGCTGGCCTGTTCCCACAAGATGCGTGTGTCGATATCTACCTCTTCCAGCCGCAGCCGAGGCGCGGCGTCCCCGTCTGGCAGGCTGGCCAGTTCACGCACGGCATGCTGCATGGCCTGGCCATGCTCGCAGTGCAGCAGCTCGCGGGGCAGCCAGTGCACGTGGGTGGCGGCGCTATGGCGCAACGCCAGGCAGTCGGCCTCCAGGGGCACTTCGATAAAGGCCTGCACGGCGAGCTCGGGCTGTACGTCGGCCAATTGTTCGAGGATGCCGGCAATGGCCGGCAGGGCCGTTTCATCCCCGATCAGCAACACCTCGCGTACCCCCTGCGGTGGCTTCCATTCATAGCCGCCCGGGTCGCCGGCATAGGCCAGGTTGGGGGCGACCATCTGCAGGCCGTCGCCCACCTGGGCGTGGGTGGCCCAGGCCGAAGCCGGCCCGTTGACGCCATGCAGCACGAAATCGACATCGACCTCCAGGGCTTCCCGGCGCAAGTCACGAATGGTGTAGGTACGCATAGGTGGGCGTTGGGCCGGTGGCAGGGCGCTGTGCGCGGCCTTCCAGTGCCGGTCGTTCGGCAGGCTGGGCAGCGAGCCATCGGGGGCAGGGAAGAACAGCTTCACGCGCTGATCGGGGGCCAGGGTGGTCATCTCGGCGACCTCGGGGCCGGTGAAAACCAGGCGCGTCAGCGACGGGCTGAGGCTGATGCGCCGGGCAAGCACCAGGTCGAACACGCGATAGGCGCTGGTGCTCGGCGAGCGGCCCTTGATCAGCCGGCGCAAGCCTTGCTGCAGCGCCTGGGCCAGGCTGGCGGGGTGGGACATGCGGGAGTCCTCTTGCAAGCGGGTTTCTCTAAAAACGAGCCAACCCCACCGCAAATTAGCCCGTAAGGGCGGTTACCAGCCGCGCCCAGAGTTCACCCAGAAGTTCACCGACAACGAAGTGGACACCGACTCTACCTGGTGGAACCAGCCTTCGGGCAAAAACAGCAGGTCACCGGCCTGCAACACCACGCGCAGCAAGGGCACCTCGCGCGCGGCGGGGAAACGCTGGTAGTCCGGGGCATCGGGGTTGAAGTCGCAGCCGTCCAGGCCGCCTTTGGGGCTGGTCGACCAAGTGCCCAGTGCCGCCCGGTGGTGGGGTGCGGCCAGGGTGAACGATTTTTGCCCCCAGACCTGGGCGAACAGGTTGTCGGTGTCATCGCGGTGCAGTGGCGTCAGGGTGCCCTTGGGCCCGATCCAGATGCGTGGCGAGATGAAGCGCTGGCGCTCGAAGTAATCGGGAAAACGGATCAGCGTCAGGAGTTTTTCCGGGACGATGTTGTTGCCCATGTAGGCCGGCGTTTCGCCAGGCTTGGCCGGTGTGTCCAGCGAGGCAATGAAATCGGCCATGGAGGTCGAGCGGAAGTCGCGGTCGGTGGAGAAGGTTTTCTTGACGTAGTCACCGTGCCGGGTAATGCCCTGCAGTTCGGCGAAATGCTCAAGCGACGCTTCGCGGCCCATGGTGAACAGAGGCCAGTCCTGCAGGGCATCGCTGAGCACCACCGGTATGCCGTGGGCCAGGTAGTCGCTTTGAAACCGATGCAGGGGCAGGTCTGCCCGGGCAATACGCAGCACCTCACGCTGCACTGGCAGCGCGGCCGAGACCCGCTCGCTGAGGCGTGCCGGCGTTGGGTAGCGCTGGTTCATCGCTACCTTGGTCGCCGCGGCGCCTTTGCGGGCGTTGTTGATGATCTGCGGCAGCAAGGTAGCCAGGCCCATGTTGCCGGTGATTTTCAGGCGGGCGCTGGCGAACAGCTCCTCGACGTTGGCCGTGCCGCCCATGATGCCGAGAAAATCGCGCTCGGCCACTTCGATGGTGACATCCGGGCTGCTGTGCCGGCCCACACCCGTGCGGCTGGTGTCGCGCACTTCCGACCAAAAGGCCCGGTCCTGGCCGAAGATGAACTGGAATACGCCTTCGATGCCCACGGCATGGGCGTTGGCGAACAGTTTGCTGAGGATGCTCTGAAGGTCCACGGTTAGCCTCTGGCGGGATTTCGTTGTGCAGGGTTAACGAGTGTGTCCGCCATCGATTTAGCCGTGCCTGTGGCTAATTTTTGGTGGGTCTTCTACGTCCCGTAGGGACAGCAGACACATTGTTCAAGCAAGGATCCAACATGGCATTGCACCCTGATCTGGCGGGATTTCTGGAGTTGGTCGAATTTGGCCGGTTGACGGGCAGAAGCCTGCCCATGCACGCGATGGATGTGGCCCAAGCCCGGGCGGAGTTCGAGGGCAGCTCGCAAGTGCTCGACCCAAGCCCGCCCGGCAGCGTGACGGTGAGCGAGCTGCAGATACCGGCGCGCGACGGCGCCAGCCTGCCGGCTCGGCTATACCGCACCGGCGACGTGGGCGATGCCTTGGCGCCGGTGATCTTCTACCTGCACGGTGGTGGTTATGTGGTGGGCAGCCTCGACTCGCATGATTCGGTGTGCCGCCGCCTGGCGGCCATGGGTGAGTTTGCGGTACTGGCGCCGGACTACCGGCTGGCACCGGAGCAGCAGTTCCCGGTAGCACTGCACGATGTGCTGGATGCCGCCAACTGGCTGGCCGAGCAGGCTGAGGCGCTGGGCCTGGATAACCGCCGGGTGGTGGTGGCTGGGGACAGCGTCGGTGCCAGCCTGGCTGCGGTATTGGCCATCACTGCCGTCGAACAGCCCGAGGCGTTGGCGTTCAAGCCGCTGGCGCAGTTGCTGTTCTACCCGGTGACCGATATCTCCTGCCAGCGCGATTCCCACCGCGAACATGCCGAAGGGTACCTGCTGGAGACGCCTACGCTGGAGTGGTTCTACCAGCACTATGCACCGCAGCCGGAGCAGCGGCTGGACTGGCGTGTATCGCCCTTGCTGTCGACGGTGCGCGAGCCGTTGGCGCCGGCTTATCTGTTCGTGGCCGAGTACGACCCGTTGCATGACGAAGGGCTTGCCTACCGTGACTGGCTGGTGGCCGGTGGGACCGAGGTGACGTTTGCGCGTGTCGAGGGGCTGACCCATGACTTCTTGCGCATGTCCGGGATCGTGGGGCAGGTGGGGGAGATATATCAGGATGTGGGGGACTGGCTAAAGAAGGTTGGGGGGTGAGCTGACTTTGGGTTCGCTGGGGCCGCTTTGCGGCCCCAGCATTCTTCAAGTTCAACTCACCCGCCGCCCCAGCACATCGACCAACCGGTCAATTTCGGCCTCGGTGTTCAACAGCCCAGGCGCGGTACGCACCACCGGCCCAACATCACGCGACACGGCATCGACGACAATCCGCTGGCTGTTGAGATACCCGGCCACTTCATCCGCATCCTGGCCCTTGACCCTGAAGAAGGTAAAGCCAGCCGAATACTGGGCACTACGCGGCGTCACCAGCTCGACAGCTTCAAGCGCCTCAAGGCGCTGCTTGAGGTAGTCGTTGAGCCCATGAATACGCGCCTGGATATTCGCCTTGCCCTGCTGCAGGTGCAGTTCGAATGCCTTGCCCAGCGCCCAGCGGTGCTCGAAGGCATGGTAGCCACCTGGGGTCATGACGGTGGCGAAGTCTTCATTCTCGGAAAACGTGGCGATGGTCGGGTTCAGGTGCTTGAGCTCGGTGGACGCCGCGCAGATGATCCCGGTGCCGCGTGGCCCGAACATCCACTTGTGGGTGCCGGCGATGAAGTAGTCGCAGTTCAGGTCGGCAAAGCGCATGTCCTCGACGCCGAAACCATGTACGCCGTCGATCACGTAGATGATGTGGTCGTTCTCATCGCGCTGGCGGTTGACCTCGCGCACCAGTGCGCCGATCTCGCCCACCGGCAACTTCACGCCGCTGCCGGAATGGACCCAGGTCATGCCCAGCACCCGCGTCTTGGCGCTGATGGCGGCGGCCAGGGTGCCGAGTACCTGGTCGGTGCTGACCTGTGAGGGTTCTTCGAACAGGCGCAATCGGCGCACCGGCGTCCCCTCGCGTGCTGTGCGGAAACTCAGGGTATGGCGCGCCGCCGAATGCTCGTGCACGGTGGTAAGTATTTCCTGCCCCGGCGCAAGTTTCAGGCCGCCATAAATCAGGCCCAGGCCTTCCGTGGTGCTGCCGGTCAGGGCGATCTGTCGAGGGTTCACGTCAAGGTAGCGGCCGGCCCACTCGCGCACTGCGGCTTCGTGCTTCCACTCCGATTGGCTGTCCCAGTCGACCATGCGTGCCGGGTGGCGGTCGAAACGCGCGCGCAGGGCCTCGATGGCCTCGCGCACCGGTTTTGGGTGTGACGTGATCAGGAAGTTGGCGAAGTGTGCATAGGCCGGGTCCAGGTCGAACAGGCCGCGAAAGGCGGCCCAGGCATCGCCGCCTGTGGGGGGCGAGGGTGCGGCCTGTGCGGCCGGTAACAGCTGGCTGGCCAGGGGCAGGGCAGCGGCCAGAAGGCCAGCCTGCTTGAGGAAGGTACGGCGATCGTTCATGAAGGCGCTCGCAGGGTTATCGGGACGAGGTGCTGGCGGGCTGCGCGGCGTTCTGCACCTGCTCCCACACCCGCAGGAAGTTGCCGCCCCAGAGCTTGGCGATATCGGCCTCGGAATAGCCACGGGTGATCAGTTCGGCGGTCACGTTGCGCGCCTCGCTGGCGTCGTGCCAACCGTCGATGCCGCCACCTTCATTGAAGTCCGAACTCAGCCCCACATGGTCGATGCCGACCTTGCGCACCGTATAGTCGATGGCGTCGCCGAAATCCTTGAGCGTGGCCGGCGGCTCTTCGTCGAGGATCCCGTACAGCGCGTTGGCATACTGGCCTACCTTCTGCTCGGGCCAGCCTGCGATGACCGGGTCACCGGGCATCAGCGCGTAGTTGAGGTTGGCCAACGGCGGCAGGTCGTAGCGGGCGCGCAGGGCGTTGAGTTTGTCCTGGGTTTGCGGGCTCAGTGGCTTGAGGTAGGTGGAGAAGGCCACCAACTGAATCACGCCGCCGCTGTCCTTGATCAGTTGCATTTCCTTGTCGGAAAGGTTGCGGGCGATGTCGACCATGGCCCGTGGCGCGGAGTGCGAAGCCACCACGGGGGCGCGGCTAAGGCTGACCGCCTGGGTCAGTGCCTTGCTCGACATCTGCGACACATCAATGATCACGCCCAGGTCATTGAGCCGCTGTACGGCGCGTTTGCCGACCGGCGAAAGGCCATCCAGGGCATCGACGGTGTCATTGAAGAACGGCAGTGGGCGCGAAGAGTCCGCCCAGCTGTTGTTGCCCACGTAACTGAAACCGAACATCCGCACGCCACGTGCGGCCCAGCGGTCCAGCTGATCGATATCGTCGCCCAGGGCATAGGCATTGAGCATGCTGAGGAACACCGCGAACTTGCCTTCGCCCTGCAGGCGCCGCATGTCTTGTGGGGTGTAGGCGATACCGACCTGCTCGGGGAAGTCGCGGACCATGGCATCGATGGCGTTGTAGCGCACTTCCTGGGTGTGGCGTGCGGCTTCGACGAAGCCTGCGGTCGGCCGGTGCGGGCCATCGTCGCCGGTCCAGGATTCGGGCCAGGCGAAGATCGTCAGTGCGGCGCCGGACAGCCGCCCACGGGCGGCCTTGGCCAGGTCGAAACGGCCATTGCCATCCTGGTCGGCTTCGCTGCCTTCTGTGCCGAAGGTCAGCGGCAGGGTGACATGGCTGTCGAACGAGATGATGCGTTCCTGCAGGTCGTTGGCCTGGCGCACCACCTCTCTGGAGTAGCCGGCCGGCGTAGTGAAGTAGTGCCAGACGGCCAGCCCGGCACCTGCGGTTACGGCCGCGGCCAGGCTGATAAACAGGGCTTTTTTCCAGCGTGGAGTCGTCATCTTGGTCTCAGTAGGTTCACCGTCGAGGGATGGGCACAGAGGCCGCCGCTACCTGGAGTGAACGAGCGCGCATTGGCGAAATTTAGCCAGCCGTGGCGGCTTGCTTGCGCCAGCAGCGGTAAATTTCGCGCTGTGTGCAACGTTCTAGCCTTGAACGGGCCGTGCTCCATGGCCGCAATGAATGCACAGGTAGTTGCAATGACGATTTCTCGACGCGGGTTCATCGCCGGTGTGGCATTGACGGGCGTGGTGGTGCCCGGTGCGTTGTATGTACAGCGCCAGCGGGCCGCCGAGGAGTTCCCGGAAACCTCCGGCGAGGCTGTCGTCGAACTGGCCGATACGCACGTGCAGCAGTTGGGCGACACCTTGCGCGGTATCTGGCGCTGGACCCTGCACGGCAAGGACGCGGGCCTTGCAGGGTTGCCTGCAGGTGAGCTGGAGTTGTTCCTGGATGTTGCACCCAGTGGGCGAGCGTTACGCGGCTACCTGGATACCCCCGAGCGCCTGCGCAGCGATGAGCCGCCGCGCTACCGTGTGGTGGGCGACCTGCTGGCGGACAAGCCGGGCACCTTGCGCTGGCGCTTGTTCTCGACCCGGCTGGGTGAAACGCAGGCCCGCTACGAATGCCATATCGTCATCGACGAGGTCTGGGGCCGCTTCGGCAATGCTGGGCCGGCGACCCTCAATGGGCGCATTGCGCAACTGGACCGAGCGTTGTCGTTGCCGGTGCAAGACAATCACTTTCTGGCGCTCAAGCACACTTTCCCCGAGGCGCGCGAGCGCACGCCGTTGAGCCCGCAACTGCTGGCCTGGCTGATCACCCCGGAGCACCGGCTGTTTCACCAGCTGTGGCATGCCTCGCGTGACAAATGGCACAAGCTGGACAAGGACAAGCAGGGCGCCCTGCGCGGCCTGGGCTGGCAGCCGGGGCCGCGTGATCGGGAGCGTGATGCGCGTGGTCGGCACAAGGACCGCAACGGTTCGGGCGAGGACTTCTTTTTCATGCACCGGCACATGCTTGGCAGCGCCCGGGCATTGCAGGACCTGCCTTCATGGACGCGGTTTCCGCAGCCACAGCCGGAGCTTGAGCGCGACCGTGCGGGTTTCGCCCGCTATTTCGACAACCATGACGGCAATGCCTTGCCGCCCACCTGGCTGGCGAGCGGCGACGAGGAATACACCCAGTGGGTGCGCGACATCAAGAACCCGGATACCTACCATGGCAACTTCCAGGTCTGGGAGTCGCGTTACAGCGACCCGGACTACCTGAGCACGCTGACCCTGGGCCAGTTCGGTTCGGAGGTGGAACTGGGCCTGCATGACTGGCTGCACATGCGCTGGGCCTCGGTGCCGCGTGACCCGGTCAACGGCATGCCGGTGCCGACGGCGCGCACGCCCGATGATTTCGCCTTGCGCTGGTTTGCCGCCCAGAATGACTTTCTTGGCGACCCGTTTTCATCCCATGTGAACCCGGTGTTCTGGCAGTTCCATGGCTGGATCGATGACCGCATCGAGGACTGGTTTCGGGCCCATGAGCGGGTTCACCCCGGCGAGGTGCGGCGCCTTGAAATCAATGGCGTGCCCTGGTTTGCGCCAGGGCGCTGGGTCAAGGTGGCGGACCCTTGGCTGGGGCCTGACACGCATGGTTGCTCGACGGTGCCGGGCTTGCGGCCTGGGCGCAGCGTCGAGATGGACCCAGAGACGATGAAGCTGGCCTTGCGCATCATCTACAGCGATGAAGAGCTGTTTGGCAAGTTGCGGCCGAAGGTGCCGCAGCGGCCATGGTATGCGCGTAATCTCAAGGTGGCGCAGCGGTCGCGTAGTTAACGAAGTTGGTAAGCGCGTTGCCTAGTCGCACGCACAAAGATCGCAAGCGAGTTGCAGCCCCCTGTGGGAGCGGGCTTGCCCGCGAAGAAGGCGAAGCGGTGTATGGCACCGGCTTTGCCGGTGTTCGCGGGCAAGCCCGCTCCCACAGGGGGGCGCAACTTGCTGGCGGCCTGTGTTCACTGCTCAACCTTCCACCCACCCCCCAACGCTTTGTACAGCGCCACACTCCCTTGCAGCCGTGCCAGGCGCAGTTGCGCCTGCTGGTCCTGGGCCAGGTACAGGGTGCGCTGGGTCTCCAGGACGCTGAGCAGGGTCTCGGCGCCTGCACCATAGCGCTGCTGGGCCAGGTCGAAGGCCAGGCGCGCCTGTTGCACCTCCTCGTCCTGCCATTGGCGCTGGCGGTCCACGCCGTGAATGGCGTTGAGCGCTTTCTCGACATCGGCGAAACCGGCCAGGATGCTGCCCCGGTAAGTTTCCAGCAACTCGGTTTGCTCGGCTTCTGCCAGGTCGCGCGACGCCCGCAACCGGCCGTTGTTGAAGATCGGCGCGACCAGCCCGGCGCTGAGGGTGTAAAAAGAGCTGTCGAGCACATGGGCAAAGGTATTGGCGCCACTGCCCAGGTTGGCCCCCAGGGTCAGCTTTGGCAGCATCGCGGCCCTGGCCACTTGCACGTTGGCGCTGGCCGCAGCCAGTCGCGCTTCGGCAGCGGCGATGTCCGGGCGACGGGCCAGCAGTTCGCTAGGGACGCCGCTGCCAATCGACGGCCACTGCAACGCATCGAACGCTTCACGGCTGGGTGGCAGGGCCTGGACCGGGTCGCCAAGCAGGGTGGCCAGGGTCACCCGGCTGTCCTGCCACTTCTGTTCGAGCAACGGCACCTGCCGCTCCTGGGCGGCCACTAGGCTGCGTTGCTGGGCCAGTTCCAGGCGAGTGGCCGAGCCGGTGCGCTGGCGGGCTTCGACCAGGCCCAGCACATCCCGTGCATTGCGCAGGTTGAGCTTGGCGATGTGTACCTGTTCTGCAAGGGCCAGGCCTTGCAGGTAGCTGTCGGCCACGGCGCTGACCAAGGTCAGTTCGACCGTCTGCCGATCGAAGCGGCTGGCGTCGAGGCTGCTCAACGCGCTGGCTCGGGCTGCACGCAGGCCGCCCCAGAAATCGATCTCGTAGGCGGCGCTGAGCTTCAGGTCGAACGAGGTGCTGGTGCGCTCGCTGCTGCTGACGTCCAGCTGGTCGTTGCCTTGGCCATGCAACAGGCGCTGGCGACTGCCATCCAGGCCCAGGTTCAGTTCGGGGAGCAACGGCGCGCCTGCAATGACCGCCTGGGCCTGGGCTTGGCGCACCCGTGCCGTGGCGGCCGCCAGGTCATAGGCGTTGAGCCGGGCGCGCTCGACCAGGCGGTCCAGTTCGTTGCTGGCGAAGGCACGCCACCACTGGGTTGAAGGCAGCGGGGTCGATGACGGTTCGACCTCGCCTTGCCAGGCGTGCGGTGCGCCAATCCCGCTTTCGGGCGTGGGCGGCGTGCTGCAAGCGGCAAGGCTCAGGCACAAGGTCAACAGGCTGATACGGCTGGGCAAGGTCATGGATTATTCGCTGGTAAGGGCTTTGACCGGGTCGAGTCGGGCGGCTTTGCGGGCCGGCATGAAGCCGAACACGATGCCGGTAACGACAGCGCAGGCGAACGCGCCGAATATGGCAGGCAGGGCGAAGGCCACGGCAACTTCGGCCAGCATCAGGGCGCCGCCGATGGCCAGGGCCAGGACGATGCCGGCCACGCCGCCGACCATCGACAGCATCACGGCCTCGCTGAGAAACTGCCGCAGGATGTCGCGCTGGCGTGCGCCGGTGGCCATGCGGATGCCAATTTCACGGGTGCGCTCGCGCACGGTCATGAGCATGATGTTCATCACCCCGATGCCGCCCACCAACAACGAAATCGCAGCGATCGCGCCCAGCATCAGCGACAGGCTGTTCTGCGTGCGGGCTTCGGCCTGGATCAGTGCGGCGTCGTTGGTCAGCTCGAAATCCTGGCGGCCCTGGTGGCGCTGGCGCAACAAGTGATCGATGGCCACTTCGGCTTCGTTGACCCGGGTCGAGTCGTGGGCGGCGACGGCGATGTAGTCTGGGTCGCGCTGGCCGAACAGGCGGATAGCCGCGGCGGAGTAGGGCACCGCGATGCGTCCGTCGCTGTCCTGGTCGCCGGAACTGGCGCCTTTGCCCGCGAGAATGCCAACGACCTGGAAGGGTACATTGCCGATCAGGATGTATTGCCCCAGCGGGTCGCGCCCGGGGTCGAGCATCTTCTCTCGCACCTTCTGGCCGATCACCGCCACGGGTGCGGCACTGGCTTCGTCGGCCTCGCTGTAGAAGGCGCCCTCGACCGCCGGCCAGTTGAAGATCTCCGGGAACCAGATGTTGTTGCCGCCGACATAGAACTGTTGGCTGTTGTTGCCGTGGCGCACCATCAGCTTGTCGCCGATTACTGGCATGACGTGCTTGACCTGGGGCAGTTCACCGATGGCCGCGACGTCGTCGAGGGTGATGGTGCCGGCCTGTTCACCCAGGGTTGCCGGTTTGCCATTGAGGTAGAGGACGTTCGAGCCAAACGCCGCCATTTGCGCCATGACCTGGCGCTTGCTGCCTTCGCCGACGGCGAGCATGACCACCACCGAGGCTACCCCGATGACGATGCCGAGCAAGGTCAGGGCGGTGCGAAAGCGGTTGACCCACATCACCCGCCAGGCGGCCTGCAGGGCCTCGAACAGTTCACCTTTCCAGGCCCCGCGCAGGGTTGCGCCACGGTCCAGGCGCTGGCGCAGGTCGTCGGCCTGTAGCCCTTGGTTTGTGTGGGGCGGAGGCTGCTCGGCGGCCGAATCGCTGATGATCAGGCCATCGCGGATTTCAATGACCCGCTGCGCCCGCGCCGCCACTTCGCGGTCGTGGGTGATCAGGATGATCACATGGCCTTGGCTGGCCAGTTCGTCGAGCAGCGCCATGACTTCGGTGCCGCTGTGGCTGTCGAGCGCGCCGGTAGGTTCGTCGGCGAGGATGATGTGGCCACCGTTCATCAACGCCCGCGCAATCGATACGCGCTGTTGCTGGCCGCCGGACAGCTGATGCGGGCGGTTGCCCGTGCGGCTCGCCAGGCCCAGGCGGGTGAGCAGGGCGGTAGCGCGCGCGTGGCGCTCGCTGGCGTCGATGCCGGCATAAATGGCCGGCATCTCGACGTTCTCCTGGGCCGAGCCCGAGGGGATCAGGTGGTAGCCCTGGAATACGAAGCCAAAGGCTTCGCGGCGTAACCAGGCCAGCTCGTCGCTGCCCAGTTCGGCGACGTCCTTGCCTGCAAAACGGTAGTGCCCGGCGGTGGGCCGGTCGAGGCAGCCGAGGATGTTCATCAGCGTCGATTTGCCTGAACCGGACGCGCCGACAATGGCGACGAACTCGCCGGGGTGGATGCTCAGGCTGATGCCCTGGAGGATGTCGACCTTGGGGGTATCGACGCCGCCGTAGGATTTACGGATGTCGATCAGTTCGATCAGGGGCGTAGTCATTCAACCTCCGCTGACGCTGGGGGCGCCGATCACCAGGCGCTCGCCTTCGCTGAGGCCGTCAAGTACCTGCACCCGCAGCCGGTCGCTCAGGCCGGTCTGGACTTGGCGCTGTTCCACTTCGCCTTTGCTGTTGAGTACCCGGGCGAGGCGCAAGCCATCGCTGTCGTCCAGCGCGGCAAGTGGCACGGTCAGCACCTGGCTGGCCTGGCCTGCGACAAAGAACACCTGTGTGGTCATCTCGGCCATCAGGGCGCCATCCGGGTTGTCGACATCCAGCAGCACGGTGTACTGCACCACTTGGCTGCCGGTGGTGCCATTGGTGGCGCTGGTCGGGCTTCCGCCCCCTTGGCTGCTCTGGTCCAGCGGCTTGGGCGGGATCGGCAAAATCTGCCGGACCGTGCTGGTCCAGCGGCGCTTGCCGCCGGCCAAGGTGGTGAAGTAGGCGGTCATGCCGGGTTTGACCTTGCCGATGTCAGCTTCCGACACCTGGGCCCAGACGGTCATGGGCGAGAGCCTGGCGATGCGCAGGATCAAGGGGGTCTGCTGTTGGGCGTTAAGGGTCTGGCCTTCTCGGGCATCGACCGCCACCACGGTGCCGTCCATGGGCGCATAGATGCGCGTGTAGCCCAGTTCTGCCTCGTCGCTGCGCAGGTTGGCCTGGGCCTGACGGATCTGCGCCTGGAACATGTCGATACGGGCCTGGGTCACCTTGAGCTGGGCATCGGCCGTCTGCACGTCTTCGTCACGGGTCGCGCCGGCGGCGGCCAGGTCGCGCTGGCGCTTGAGCTGCTGTTGGGCCAATTGAAACTGTGCGCGCTGCTCGGCCAACTGGGCCTTGAGGTTGTCAATCGAATAGCGCCCGGCATCGAGCCTGGCTTGCTGGGTGGACGGGTCGATCTCGACCAGCAACTGGCCCTTGCGCACCTGGTCGCCGGTTTCAACGTGCAGCTTGTGGATCTGTCCGGAGGCTTGGGCGCCCACGTCGACGTAACGCCGCGGTTGCAGCGTGCCCAGGGCGGTGACGCTGCTTTCGATATCGGCTCGGGTGACGGCGACCGTGCTGATCGGCTGCGCGCCGAAGGGCAAGGTCTTCCAGGCCAGCAAACTGCCCAGGCTCAGGGCAAGGCCACCGAGCAGTATCCGACGGCGGTTGTGGGGTAAACGTCGCATGCAGACTTCCAGCCAGGAGTGAAGGCCACGCGCCGAAAAGCGGCGCGTACTGAGGTCCCAGATAGACGAAGGCTAGCGAGACGGATTTAGCGTACAGGGTAGGAGGATGTCGTGTTGCTGAGAATAATTATAATTTGTAAGATCGCACGTTGACATCACTTCGGTCCTGCGCAGCTTTGCGAAAGGCTTCCAGACAAAAGCTGCAGGGCCCTCTCAGGTAACGTCGTGGAACATTACTATCGCGAACTGGTGGGCTTTCTTTCCGCGCGCCTGGGCAGTCGTCAGGCAGCCGAAGACGTTGCGCACGATGCTTATCTGCGGGTGCTGGAGCGTACCGATGCGCAGCGGATCGAGCATCCGCGTGCTTTCCTCTACCGCACCGCGCTTAATCTGGTGGTCGATCGTCACCGGCGCCATCAGGTGCGCCAGGCCGAGCCATTGGAAGTGCTGGACAGCGACGAGCGCTGGCATAGCCCTGCGCCCAGCCTCGACATCCAGCTTGACCAGCGTCTGGCGCTGATGCAGCGCGCCCTGGATGAACTGGGCAAGGTCTGTCGAGATTGCTTCCTGCTGCGCAAGCTCGATGGCCTGTCGCATCAGCAGATCGCCGAGCGCCTGGGGGTGTCCCGCAGCGTGGTGGAAAAACACATCGTCAATGCCATGAAGCACTGCCGTGTGCGCATGCGCGAGTGGGAATCTTGAACGCCCGACTAAAAGACAGATGAAAATTCCGTCAGCCCGCGACTTGATTTATGCGGCTTTCCCGACAACTATCAAGAGAGACCCCAGCCAGGCATAGCTTTGGCGATTGCCGTTACTGGCGCAGTATGGTCAGGGAGTGTCCCTTATTACCTAACTGCCCAGGTCCGATAATGGCAAACAAGACCCTGCGCATCCTCATCGCCGACGAGCATCCGTGCCAGCGCTTGCAGCTGGAAAAACTGCTCAATGGCCTGGGCTATTACCGGATTGCGCCCGTGGACAGCTTCGAGGAACTGCAGCGCCTGGTGCACTGTGCCTTGCAGCCCTTTCATCTGCTGCTGGGCAACATCGAACTGGCCAGCCACGTCGGCGTCGACCTGGCACGCTTCTGCCGGGTCAGTACGCAGATCCAGCATGCCCTGCTTTATCACTCCCAGCAGTTGAAAGTGCCCGCGGTGCCGCAGACCGAGCGCCAGGCCGTCAGCGTGAGCCTGCCGCAGGCACCGGATAACGAGGCGCTTGAGTCGTTCATGGCGATCATCGACGCGCCGCTGCTGGTGAGCAAACTGCCCCTGCCTGTGGCGGCACCGGCCAGCTCGCCGCGCCCGCGCCCAAGGGCGAACTTCGCCCACACGGTCTTCAGCCGCTAGCGCCGATACAGGCAGGGCAAGGCAGGGATTTGCTATCCTCTTGCCCTTTGCCGATCTGCGGACCCTGCCATGACTGCCATCGATACCGTTCGCCCGCCCCGTTTCAGCCGTGGCGACCACCGGACCCTGGGGCTGGCGGCACTGGGTGGCGCGCTGGAAATCTACGATTTCATCATCTTCGTGTTCTTCGCCCTGACCCTGAGCAAGTTGTTCTTCCCGCCAGAGATGCCCGAATGGCTGCGTCTGCTGCAAAGCTTCGGGATCTTCGTCACGGGCTACCTGGCGCGGCCGCTGGGCGGCATCCTGATGGCGCATTTTGCCGATCATCTGGGGCGCAAACGGGTATTCAGCCTGAGCATCCTGATGATGGCCCTGCCGTGCCTGCTGATCGGCGTGATGCCGACGTATGCCGACATCGGCTATGCCGCGCCACTGATCCTGCTGGCGCTGCGCATTCTGCAGGGGGCAGCGGTAGGGGGCGAAGTGCCGAGCGCCTGGACGTTCGTTGCCGAGCACGCGCCACCGGGTCGGCGTGGCTATGCCCTGGGCTTCCTGCAGGCCGGGCTAACCTTCGGCTACCTGCTGGGCGCGCTGACGGCCACGCTGCTGGCGCAG
Organism: Pseudomonas sp. E1MeOHC2; assembly: GCF_058745025.1. Classification (NCBI taxonomy): domain Bacteria; kingdom Pseudomonadati; phylum Pseudomonadota; class Gammaproteobacteria; order Pseudomonadales; family Pseudomonadaceae; genus Pseudomonas; species Pseudomonas sp. E1MeOHC2. The sequence continues at coordinate 556,719 of NZ_CP196675.1, read as the reverse complement.
GTGTTCACACCCGAGGAAATTCTCGACCATGCCTGGCGTTACCCTTTCCTGCTCGGTGGGGTGTTTGGTGTGATTGGTGTGTGGCTGCGCCGTTGGCTTAGCGAGACGCCGGTGTTTCTGGCCCTGCGCGAGCGCCGGGAGCCGCCGGTGGCGTTTCCGCTGCGGCGTGTGCTGGGCGAACATCGCCGGGCGCTGATCCCGGCTGCGCTGTTGACCTGTGTGTTGACGTCGGCCGTGGTGGTACTGGTGGTGATTACCCCGACGGTGATGCAGCAGCGCTTTGGCATGACGGCCGGGCACACCTTCGCCTTGAGCAGTGCAGGCATCGTTTTCTTGAATATCGGCTGCGTGCTGGCTGGCCTGCTGGTTGATCGCTTGGGCGCCTGGCGTGCGCTGATGATCTATAGCCTACTGCTGCCGCTGGGCATCGGCGTGTTGTATGCAAGCCTGGTGGGGCAGTGGGGCGCAACCTGGCTGGCTTATGCAGTGGCAGGGTTGTGCTGTGGCGTGGTGGGCGTGGTGCCGTCGGTGATGGTCGGGCTGTTCCCTGCGCAGATCCGGGTGTCGGGCATTTCCTTCACCTACAACGTCGCCTATGCCCTGTGGGCCAGCACCACGCCGCTGGCGCTGATCGCCTTGATGCCCTGGAGCCCGTGGGTGTGTGTCGGCTTTTGTCTGATCATGGGCGCGGTAGGTTTGCTCACCGCCCTGTACTTCGGGCGTCGCGAGCCCTTGGCGTTTGCGGTGGAGCCGATGCCGATCATGTGTGGTGACAAATGAGCCAGTAGCGGCTGGCAGGTGGTGAGGCAGACTTCCGGGTGGGGGCTATTGGAATAACCTATTAGCCAAATTTAACCTGGAAGGTTAATTTCTCATGGAAAAGAGAACGCCTCATTGCCCACTGGAGCGGGTGCGATTGCTGTTGAACCAGGGCAAGGTCAATACAACACAATCGGCGACGCTGGGAGCGCTGGCGTTGGGTTTAGGTCCCTTTGACATCGTCGACATCGTTCGTGGTCTGTCCGTCAAGGATTTCTATAAAAGCATGACGACTTACCATGATCACCGCCTTTGGCAAGATGTCTATCGCCCCCAAACTACTGTTGGCAGGGTCTATCTCAAGTTGATGGTGATTGATGATCTGCTGATCGTGTCATTCAAGGAGCTTTGATATGAAATGCCCGATGTGTGGAGGGGCGGAACTGGTCGCACAGGCGCATGACATGCCATACCGGTATAAAGGTGAGTCAACTGTAATTCCCGATGTTTTCGGCGATTATTGCGGTGTATGCGGCGAGAGTGTGCTGAGTATGGATGAAGCTCAGCGCATCAGTGACCTGATGTCGGCGTTCAATCGCCAGGTCAACGCTGCGGCGGTCGACCCTGGTTTCATCGTCTCAGTGCGCAAGAAATTCGATCTCGACCAGCGCGAGGCAGGGGAGATCTTCGGGGGTGGCGTCAATGCGTTCTCCCGCTACGAAAACGGTAAAACCAGACCACCCGTGGCGTTGGTCAAGCTGTTCAAACTGCTGGACCGCCACCCTGAACTGTTCGAGGAAGTGCGTACCGCCTGATGCAGGTAGGCAACAAATAGCCCCCGGCTCTCACGAGGCGGGGGCTTTTTGTTGCCGCAAGGGCAGGGGGCCTTACATGTTCGGATAGTTCGGCCCGCCGGCGCCTTCAGGGGTGACCCAGGTGATATTCTGGGCGGGGTCCTTGATGTCGCAGGTCTTGCAGTGCACGCAGTTCTGCGCGTTGATCTGGAAGCGTTTGCTGCCGTCTTCGTTGCTGACTACTTCATACACACCTGCTGGGCAGTAACGCTGGGCCGGCTCGTCGTACAGCGGCAGGTTGCTGGCGATCGGGATGTTCGGGTCGGTCAGTTTCAGGTGGCAGGGTTGTTCCTCTTCATGGTTGGTGCTGGAGAGGAATACCGAGCTGAGCTTGTCGAAGCTGAGCTTGCCGTCCGGTTTCGGGTAGTCGATCTTTTTCGACTCCGTCGCGAGCTTGAGGCAGGCGTAGTCCGGCTTGGTATCGTGCAGGGTGAACGGCAGCTTGCCGCCGAACCAGTTTTGGTCGACATAGTTGAATGCCGCACCGAGCAATGGGCCGAACTTGTGCATGGCCGGGCCAAAGTTACGGCTGGCGAACAATTCTTCGTGAAGCCAGCTGGCCTTGAACGCGGTGACGTAGCCATTGAGCTGGTCGCCGCCCTCGCTACCGGCGATCAAGGCGTCTGCTACGGCTTCAGCGGCAAGCATGCCGGATTTCATCGCCGTGTGGCTGCCTTTGATCTTGGCCACGTTCATGGTGCCCAAATCGCACCCGATCAGCGCACCGCCGTTGAAGACCATCTTCGGCAGTGAGTTGATACCGCCTTTGGCCAAGGCGCGGGCGCCGTAGCTGATGCGCTTGCCGCCTTCAAGGTATTGGCTGATCACGGGGTGGTGCTTCAGGCGCTGGAACTCATCGAACGGCGACAGGTAGGCATTGCTGTAGGAAAGATCGACGATCAGACCCACCACCACCTGGTTATTTTCCAGGTGGTACAGGAACGAACCACCGGTGTTCTCGGTACTCACCACGTCCAGCGGCCAACCGGCGGTGTGCACCACCAGGCCCTGCTGGTGCTTGCTTGGGTCGATTTCCCAGATTTCCTTGAGGCCGATGCCGTAGTGCTGGACATCGGACTCGCTGTCGAGGTTGAAGCGCTTGATCAACTGCTTGCCGATATGGCCACGGCAACCCTCGGCGAACAGGGTGTACTTGGCGCGCAGTTCCATGCCTGGGGTGTACAGGCCCTCTTTCGGGTTGCCTTCGCGGTCGACACCCAGGTCGCCGGTGACGATGCCGCGAACCACGCCGTTCTCGTCGAACAACGCTTCCTGGGCAGCGAAGCCTGGGTAGATTTCCACGCCCAGGTTCTCGGCCTGCTGGGCCAGCCAGCGGCACAGGTTGCCCAGGGAGATGATGTAGTTGCCCTGGTTGTGCATGGTCTTGGGCACGAACAGGTCAGGGACTTTGACCGAGCTGCCAGCATCCTTGAGCACATAGATATCGTCGCGCTTGACCTCGGTGTTCAGCGGCGCGCCCAGTTCCTTCCAGTCAGGGAACAGTTCGTTCAGGGCGCGCGGCTCGAACACCGCGCCGGAGAGGATGTGTGCACCGACTTCAGAGCCTTTTTCGACCACGCAGACGCTGATCTCGCTACCGGCTTCGGCGGCCTTCTGCTTCAGGCGGCAGGCGGCGGACAGCCCCGCCGGGCCGGCGCCGACGATGACCACGTCGAATTCCATGTATTCGCGTTCCACTGGTTCTCTCCTACTCATCAAGGCTCGTGCTGTTGCTTTGTCTTATGGGTGTGGGGTGATCATGCGCACCACGCTTCACGGGAGCGGAGCTGTAGCAGCGCAGAGGATGGACTACACCGTTTTGTCTTGGCCGCGCATTATATCTACACCACTTGGCGGGTCCAATACAAACGTTTGTTTGAATTTGCCGCAGGCCAGTAAAATCACAGGAGTGCGGCTGGAGGGTGACCGATTTGCCGTATTGACCGGATTGGGTGTTGCGGTCAAGATACGAGCGGTTTTACGTTCGCCGTAGGCTTGCCGCCGGGCGCAGGTACACCTCTAAAGACCAGGTGTGGGGTAGGGCTTTCGGGCCAATTCACGGTTTGTAGTGGAGTTTACACGCCACCACAGAAAATGACCCGCGGGTATTTACCGCAAGCGTCTCGAAAAGACTGCTCGGTCACCATGAAGTTTGCGCCTCCCGGTACGTTTTTAGAGGTGCCCTTGTACCCACGCGCATCGCCGGGCATGTCCCCAGGCGACTTTCTATTCACCGGAGAGTAACGAGGAATCCATGAAGGTTCTTGTAGCTGTCAAACGAGTGGTCGACTACAACGTCAAGGTTCGCGTCAAAGCGGACAACTCCGGCGTCGACCTTGCAAACGTCAAGATGTCCATGAACCCCTTCTGCGAAATCGCCGTTGAGGAAGCCGTACGCCTGAAAGAGAAGGGCGTTGCGACCGAGATCGTCGTGGTTTCCGTCGGCCCGACCACTGCCCAGGAGCAGCTGCGTACCGCCCTGGCCCTGGGTGCCGACCGCGCCATCCTGGTAGAAGCCGCTGATGAACTGAACTCCCTGGCCGTGGCCAAGGCGCTCAAGGCCGTTGTCGACAAAGAGCAGCCACAGCTGGTCATCCTCGGCAAGCAAGCGATCGACAGCGACAACAACCAGACCGGCCAGATGCTGGCCGCGCTGACCGGCTACGCCCAAGGTACCTTCGCCTCCAAGGTGGAAGTCGCTGGCGACAAGCTGAACGTCACCCGTGAAATCGATGGCGGCCTGCAGACCGTATCGCTGAGCCTGCCTGCTATCGTCACCACCGACCTGCGCCTGAACGAGCCGCGCTACGCGTCGCTGCCGAACATCATGAAGGCCAAGAAAAAGCCGCTGGAGACCGTAACGCCAGACGCGCTGGGCGTATCGCTCGCTTCCACCAACAAGACCCTGAAAGTCGAAGCGCCGGCTGCACGCAGCGCGGGTATCAAGGTCAAGTCGGTGGCCGAACTGGTCGAGAAGCTGAAGAACGAAGCGAAGGTAATCTAAATGACTATCCTGGTTGTCGCTGAATACGAGAACGGTGCTGTAGCCCCGTCCACCCTGAACACTGTCGCCGCAGCCGCCAAGATCGGTGGTGATGTGCATGTGCTGGTCGCTGGCCAGAACGTCGGCGGTGTTGCCGAATCCGCTGCCAAGATCGCCGGTGTTGCCAAGGTACTGGTTGCTGACAACGCAGCCTACGCCCATCTGCTGCCGGAAAACGCCGCGCCGCTGATCGTCGAGCTGGCCAAGGGCTACAGCCACGTGCTGGCCCCGGCCACCACCAACGGCAAGAACATCCTGCCGCGCGTCGCCGCTCTGCTGGACGTCGACCAGATTTCCGAGATCATCTCGGTCGAATCGTCTGACACCTTCAAGCGCCCGATCTACGCCGGTAACGCCATTGCCACCGTGCAATCGAGCGCTGCGGTCAAGGTCATCACCGTGCGTACCACCGGTTTCGACGCAGTCGCTGCCGAAGGTGGTTCCGCCTCGGTTGAAGCCGTTGCTGCCGCCCATGACGCTGGCAAGTCGTCCTTCGTTGGCGAAGAGCTGGCCAAGTCCGATCGCCCAGAGCTGACCGCTGCCAAAATCGTCGTTTCCGGCGGCCGCGGCATGGGCAACGGTGACAACTTCAAGCACCTGTACAGCCTGGCCGACAAGCTCGGCGCTGCCGTGGGTGCCTCGCGCGCCGCAGTCGACGCAGGCTTCGTGCCCAACGACATGCAGGTCGGCCAGACCGGCAAGATCGTCGCGCCGCAGCTGTACATCGCCGTCGGTATCTCGGGCGCGATCCAGCACCTGGCCGGCATGAAAGACTCCAAAGTGATCGTTGCGATCAACAAGGACGAAGAAGCGCCGATCTTCCAGGTTGCCGACTACGGCCTGGTTGCCGACCTGTTCGAAGCGGTTCCGGAGCTGGAAAAGCTGGTCTGATCCGCCTGCTTCACTTATAAAGAAGCCCGGCCCTCGTACTGAGGGCCGGGTTTTTTTATGGATTTCAGGGTGTCACGGCTAGGAGTGAGCATGAGGTTTTGCAAAGCGGGCGGAGTACTGGCATGCATGGCGGCGTTGCTGTCGCCGGTCGCGATGGCGGCAGGCAAGTGCGAGCGTCTGATCGCGACCGGCAGCCCCGATGCACCGCCCTATTCCTGGCAGGATCCAAAGGACCCCAAACACCTGATCGGGGCCAATGTCGATCTGTTGCAACAGGTGGCCAGCGAATTGGGTGTCAAGGTTGAGGTGCTGAGTGCCGGGCGCCGCGATCAGGCCCTGGAGGAGGTGCGCAGCGGCCGCATGGACCTGCTGCTCGATACCCCTCTGCAGGTTGGGCAACTGACCGCGCTGGACTATATCCACCCACCCTTGCAGTTGAACGAATACCTGGTCTGGACCCGTCACGACGCCGAGCTGGCGTTCGACGGCCCGGCGGACCTGGCCAAGTATCAGGGCGGGGTGTCCGAGCGCGCACGCCTGACCCCTGCCTTTGAAGCCTTTGCCAAAGCCCACCTGAAGTTGCAGCCGGCGCAAAACCTGACCCAGGCATTCCAGAAGCTGGTGTTAGGGCAGGTGGATTATGTGCTCGCCGGGCGCTACTCGGGCATGGCCATGACCCAGAGCCTGGGTATGGGCAACAACCTGATTGCCCGCGGTCTGCCGGTCGATCGCCCTGGGCTGTACCTGGCCGTGTCGCACAACTCGGCGTGCAATGACAGCTGGCTGCGTGGGCAACTGGCGAAAAAACTGACAGAATTGCCGATCTCCGGTGCGTCCGAGGCTGTGCTGCAACGTAATGTCGAGCGCTGGAAGGCGCAGATGCAGGTGCCGCTGGACGCCCCCAAACACTAGGAAGATTGCGTGAGAATCCAACCACTAATCCTTGCTCTGGCCATGCTCGGCCTGGCGGGTTGCGCCAACGACCCGGCGCCGAACGAGCAACTGCGCATTTCCGAGCAGGCGCTGGAGCAGGCCAAGGCGGTCGGCGCCACCGAGCAGGTCGAAGCGCTGAAGCTGGCCGAAGACAAGCTCGCCCGGGCCAAGACCAACATGCTCACCGAAGATTATCGCGATGCGCGCATGCGTGCCGAGCAGGCCGAGCTGGATGCACGCCTGGCCGAGGCCCAGGTGTTGAACCAGAAGAGTGAAGAGCAGCTGCAACTGCTGCAGTCGCGGGTCAAGCGCCTGCGCAAACAGCTGGAGGTTCAGCCATGATGCGCTCCACACCAATGGCCGCGCTGGTGTTGCTGGCGTTGACGGCGGGGCTGCAGGGCTGCGCCAGCCAACGCAGCGAGGCGGCACTGGATGAAGCCAGCGCCACCTTCCAAAAGGTCAAGGACGACTCCGACGTGCTGCGCAGCGCGCCGCGCGACGTGATCCGCGCGGGCGAGTCGCTGGCACGGGCCGAGCGCCTGTCCAGTTACATCGGCACCGGCACCGATGTGCGTCATTACGCCTACCTGAGCCAGCGCTACAGCGAAATTGCCAGCGAGCACGCCAAGCTCGCGCTTAACCAGGAGCGCCAGGCCAAGCTCGACCTTGAACGTCAACGCCTGCAATTGGCGCTGCGTGAGGCCAAGCTGGCCAGCGTGCAGCAGCAAGGCAAGTGGGTCGAATCGCAGATCGCCGCGTTGGCCTCGGAGCAGACCGACCGTGGTCTGGTGATGACCCTGGGCGATGTGCTGTTCGACACCGGGCGTGCTGACCTCAAGAACTCGGCCAGCCGTACCGTGCTCAAGCTGGTGCAGTTCCTTCAGCTCAATCCGCGCCGGATCGTACGTATCGAGGGTTACACCGACAGCACCGGTGCCTCGGAAGACAACCTCAAGCTCTCGCGTGATCGGGCGCAGGCAGTGGCCGATATGCTGGTCGACCTGGGTATCGACGAAAAGCGTCTGCAGGTTGAAGGTTACGGTGACCAGTACCCGATCGAGGCCAATGCCTCGGAGCGGGGCAGGGCGCAGAATCGTCGGGTAGAAATCGTCTTCTCTGACGACAAGGGCAAGCTCGCGCCGGCGCGCTGATCTCGCTGGCGGTTGGTTCTCCTTGCAGGTGATTGAACCTGCTCATTGTGGGAGCGGGCGTGCCCCGCGAATGGGGCACGCCCGCTCCCACAGGTTAACCCACTCTCCAGTCACCTCTGTTGCCTGCCAGTTATCGGTGAGTGGGCCGGCTCGCTGGTCTGGATGCTGTCCTGGCATTGTATTGTTGGCTATTCTGCAATCTGTCCCAGTACACTTCGCAACTGTTACGGTATTCTCTGCCGTCAGTGTGTCGCACAAGAATAACGAGCCCGTCCGCGCGTCGAGATATCGCCATGACCAACCTGCTGCTATACCAGCGTATCGCCCAGCAACTGGCCGAGGACATCCGTCGCGGTGTCTACCAGCCAGGCGAGCGCGTACCCTCCGTGCGTAAGATGAGCGCCCAGCTCAACGTCAGCCATGCCACGGTGCTGCAGGCCTATGCCAATCTCGAAGACCAGGGGCTGATCCGTGCGCGTCCGCAGTCGGGGTATTACGTTCACCAAACCCCGGCCCTGACTGCGCAGACGCCGGACATCGCCCGTGTGGAGCGCCCTGGCCTGGTGACCCGGGCCAGCATCATCCAGCAGGTATTGACCGAGGCCCGCCGCGATGGCGTGTTCCCGTTCGGTGCGGCGGTTCCCCATGTGGACTACCTGCCGGTGCGTGCCCTGCACCAGCAGATTGCCAAGGTGACCCGCTTCCATAGCCCGCGCGCTTTCAGCTACATGTTCAGCCCAGGCTTCGAGCCGCTGCGCCGGCAGATCGCCATTCGCATGCGCGATGCGGGGGTGCTGGTTGACCCGCGTGAAGTCATCGTGACCCATGGTTGTGTCGATGCGTTGCAGATGTCCCTGCGGGTGCTGACCCGCCCGGGGGATCTGATCGCCGCCGAATCGCCGACCTATTACGGTTTGCTGCAGTTGGCCGACTTGCTGGGCCTGAAAGTCATCGAGATCCCCAGCGATCCGTCCACCGGCGTCAGCCTTGAGGCCTTGCAGCTGGCGGCCAACCAGTGGTCGATCAAGGCGCTGGTGCTGACGGCGCGCCTGAGCAACCCGTTGGGCGGCACTATCCCCGAGGAGCGGCAGAAGCAGTTGCTGCGTCTGGCTTCGGACTTCGATATTCAGATCATCGAAGACGACATCTATGGCGAGCTGATGTTCGAGCAGGGCAAGACCAAGGCGCTCAAGGCATTCGATCGACTGGATCGAGTGATCTACTGCTCAAGCTTTTCCAAGACGCTGTCGCCGGGTGTGCGTGTCGGCTGGATGGTGGCGGGGCGCTACCAGGAGGAAATCCAGCGCCTGCAGACGTTCACCACCCATTCGGCATGCAGTGTGACGCAGATGGGGGTGGCTGCTTACCTGGAGAACGGCGGCTATGACCGCCATCTGCGCTACATCCGCCAGGAATACCGCAAAAACCTCAGCGCCTACCAGCTGGCGGTGCAGCAGCACTTCCCCGAAGGCACTCAGATGACTCGCCCAACGGGGGGGTTCATTCTGTGGGTGAGCCTGCCGGGGCGCGTCAATACCCAGGATCTGCATGTGCGGGCGCTGGAGCAGGGCATCAGTATTGCGCCAGGGTTGATCTTCAGTAACACCGAACAGTTCAACCACTGCATCCGGCTTAACTGCGGGATTCCGTGGAATAAAGAAGCCGAGAGGGCGGTGATTACCCTTGGCCTGTTGGCTCAGCAATTGTGCAGGGAGACTACGGGTTCGCTTTTGTAGGCTTGCCAGGCGCTGACGGAACAGGGAGCATACGCATTTTCCCAGCCTGACTGTCGATGTCCATGAAACTGTTGCGCTGTATCGCCCTGAGCTTTTGCCTCGCACCGCTCTGCCACTTCAGCAATGTGGCCCAGGCTGCACAGCCTGCTGCAGAGGCGCGTGCTCCCCAAACCAAGCCTGTGCAGAAGGCCGCAGCCAAGCCTGTGACCAAGCAGGCTGCCAGCAAGGCCAAGGCAAAGCCTGTGCGCAAGCCGGCCAGCAAACAGGTCAGTAAGGCGGTAGCCAAGCCGCTGCCCAAACCTAAGCTGGACCTGAGCCTGCCTGTCGAAATGGTCAATGACCTTGAGCCTAATGTGGGCAATTCGACCACGCGGCGCAAACCTTTGCTGCCCGCCATGTTCACCGAAAAGCCGCCAGCTAATGAAAGCCCGTTCCAGCTCAACGGCCGATTGATCAGCAACGAAATGCAGCTGCAATTGCGCAACGAGAGCCGCCACGATGTGGAAGGGGCGGCGATCGAATTCGAGTACCGTCAGTAGCCAATGAACTGACTGCCGGGTCACGGCAGATTTCATCGGGCCAGTAATTTCAAACGCACGTTTGAGCGGTTACTATCCGGGGACGTTCGTCCCGTTTTGCTCCAGGGGGACCTGATTTTGGTGAATAGCCATGAATTGCCGTGAGGGTTGCGGTGCTTGCTGCATCGCCCCGTCCATCAGCTCTGCAATGCCGCGCATGCCTCATGGCAAGCCGGCGGGTGAGCGCTGCCTGCACCTGACTGTCGACAACCTCTGCGACCTGTTCGGCAAGCCCGAGCGCCCGGCGGTGTGCGGCGGTTTCAAGGCGGATGTCGAGGTGTGCGGCAGTGATCGCGATGAGGCAATCAGGATTCTCGGCTGGTGGGAGCAGATGACGGCGGCGTGACAGGCTGGATCTTCGACAACAAGGATAAAGATGATGAGATCGTTCAAGCGTATTGCACTGCTGTGTGGCATGGGGGTGTTGCTGGCGCCCGCGGCCTGGGCCGAGAACTGGCAGGTGGCCAAGGACGAGGATGGGATCAAGGTTTCCCTCAGTGAGGTAGCGGGCTCCAAGTACAAGGCTTACCGCGGTGTCACTGTGATCAAGGCGCCACTGGCCAAGGTCCAGGCGCTGCAAGAGGATGTGGTCGGGGCTTGTGCCTGGGTCCACGAGTGCAAATCGCAGAAACTGCTCAAGCGTGAAGGCGACCAGAGCTGGACCTACACCCAGTTCAACACGCCATGGCCAGTGACGCCGCGCGATTCGGTGCTGCGTGTCACCACGGTAAAGGACGCGGATGGCAGTCTGACGCGCAACCTGAAGGAAGAGCCGGCCTATATCCCGGACGAGAAGGGGTTTGTGCGGGTGGCGAAAGTCGAGGGCTTCTGGAAGTTGGTGCCCAAGGGCGACACTACAGAAGTGACCTATCAGGTGCACACCGAGCCGGGTGGCAGTGTGCCGGCGATGGTGGCCAACAAGTTCGTGGTCGATGCGCCGTTCAATACCCTGAAAGCCTTGCGTGAGCGGGCTGAGAAAAACTGAGGTTTCGTGCTGCTTGTTCTGGCCTCTTCGCGGGCAAGCCCGCTCCCACAAGTGCCTCACAATCTTCGGTACCTCTTTGGGAGTGGGCTTGCCCGCGAAGAGGCTGGTACAGAAAAAAGGCAATAAAAAAGGCTGCCCGAGGGCAGCCTTTTTGCGTTCGGCTCGATGAGCTTACTTGCGGTCCTTCAGCGAGACGATGTCGCGCTTCTGCTCGCCGGTGTACAGCTGGCGCGGGCGGCCAATCTTGTACGGGCTGGAGAGCATTTCTTTCCAGTGCGAGATCCAGCCCACGGTACGTGCCAGGGCGAAGATTACGGTGAACATGCTGGTCGGAATGCCGATCGCCTTGAGGATGATCCCCGAGTAGAAGTCGACGTTCGGGTACAGCGAGCGCTCGATGAAGTACGGATCGGTCAGGGCGATCTCTTCCAGGCGCATGGCCAGTTCCAGCTGCGGGTCGTTCTTGATGCCCAGCTCGCGCAGGACTTCGTCGCAGGTCTGCTTCATCACGGTGGCGCGCGGGTCGCGGTTTTTGTAAACGCGGTGACCGAAGCCCATGAGCTTGAACGGATCGTTTTTGTCCTTGGCCTTGGCGATGAAGGTGTCGATGTTCGAGACATCGCCGATTTCATCGAGCATGGTCAGTACGGCTTCGTTCGCACCGCCGTGGGCAGGACCCCACAGTGCGGCGATACCGGCGGCGATACAAGCGAACGGGTTGGCACCCGAGGAGCCCGCCAGGCGCACGGTAGAGGTGGAGGCGTTCTGCTCGTGGTCGGCGTGGAGGATGAAGATCCGGTCCATTGCCTTGGCCAGCACCGGGCTGATCGGTTTGATCTCGCACGGGGTGTTGAACATCATGTGCAGGAAGTTTTCCGCGTACGACAGGTCGTTGCGCGGGTACATCATCGGCTGGCCCATGGAGTACTTGTAAACCATCGCGGCCAGGGTCGGCATCTTGGCGACCAGGCGCACCGCGGAAATTTCGCGGTGTTGCGGGTTATTGATGTCCAGGGAGTCGTGATAGAACGCCGACAGGGCGCCGACCACACCGCACATCACCGCCATTGGGTGAGCGTCGCGGCGGAAGCCGTTGAAGAAGGACTTCAGCTGCTCGTGAACCATGGTGTGGTTTTTCACGGTGCTGACGAACTGGGCCTTCTGCTCGGCATTCGGCAGTTCGCCGTTGAGCAGCAGGTAGCAGGTTTCGAGGTAGTCCGATTGCTCGGCGAGCTGTTCGATCGGGTAGCCGCGGTGCAGCAGAATACCCTTGTCGCCGTCGATGTAGGTGATCTTCGACTCGCACGAGGCGGTCGCCATGAAACCAGGGTCGAAGGTGAAGTGACCTGTGGCCCCCAACCCGCGGACGTCGATTACATCAGGACCAACGGTGCCGGTTAAAATGGGCAGCTCGACGGGGGCAGCGCCCTCGATGACCAACTGCGCTTTTTTGTCAGCCATGTGGCCTCCTATTAATGCTTGAAATCATCAGACAGACCCCCCACGCAGGGCCCGCACCACTATAGAGGGATAAATTCAGATGTCAATTTGCCTAAAGGCTGGTTGAAACGGGCTCTGAGGCCTGATTTTTCTCGAAATTCTCGCCCATTTACGCCTTTTGCGGGCTAAAGGCAATGCGCTATTTGGGCTACCCCATCACGTTGTCATAAGCAGCCTAACTGTCTATACTCGGCACCCGACCGCCAGGGGCTTGCAAGCCCGAACTGCTGGGGGTCGCCGTTCCCTGGGTGGTGGGTACCTGACCAGTACACTTACCAACAACTTTGCCCTGTTCGCTAGGGGCTCTTCAGTGTGAAAAAAGCCGTGAAAAGCCAACGACCTGTAAACCTAGACCTAAGGACCATCAAGCTCCCGATCACCGCGTACACGTCCATTCTGCACCGTATCTCCGGCGTCATCCTGTTCCTCGGCCTGGCCATCATGCTTTATGCATTGGGCAAGTCCCTGGGTTCCGAGGAAGGCTTCGGTGAGGTGAAGGCGTGTCTGACCAGTCCGCTGGCCAAACTGGTGACCTGGGCCCTGCTGTCCGCCCTGCTGTATCACCTGGTGGCAGGTGTTCGCCACCTGATCATGGACATGGGCATCGGTGAGACGCTGGAAGGCGGCAAACTGGGCTCGAAAATCGTGATTGTCATCTCCGTGGTGGTGATCGTTCTGGTGGGAGTTTGGGTATGGTAACCAATGTCACGAACCTGTCGCGTTCGGGCCTCTATGACTGGATGGCACAGCGCGTCTCTGCGGTCGTTCTCGCGGCTTACTTCCTCTTCCTGATCGGTTACGTGGTAGCCCACCCAGGTATCGACTATGCCCAGTGGCACGGTCTGTTCTCCAACAACGCGATGCGGATCTTCAGTCTGCTGGCCCTCGTTGCCCTGGGCGCTCACGCCTGGGTCGGCATGTGGACCATTGCCACCGACTACCTGACGCCGATGGCGTTCGGCAAGTCGGCAACTGCGATTCGTTTCCTGTTCCAGGCGGTATGCGGCGTTGCGATGTTCGCTTACTTCGTCTGGGGTGTGCAGATTCTCTGGGGTATCTGATCCATGGCTAGCATTCCAACTATTTCCTTCGACGCCATCATTATTGGTGGCGGCGGTGCCGGCATGCGCGCAGCGCTGCAGCTGGCTCAAGGTGGTCACAAGACTGCCGTAGTCACCAAGGTCTTCCCGACCCGTTCGCACACTGTATCCGCCCAGGGCGGCATCACCTGCGCCATCGCTTCGGCCGACCCGAACGATGACTGGCGCTGGCACATGTACGATACCGTCAAAGGTTCCGACTACATCGGTGACCAGGACGCTATCGAATACATGTGTCAGGAAGGCCCGGCTGCGGTCTTCGAGCTGGACCACATGGGCCTGCCGTTCTCGCGTACCGAAACCGGCCGTATCTACCAGCGTCCGTTCGGTGGCCAGTCCAAGGACTTCGGCAAGGGTGGCCAGGCTGCCCGTACCTGTGCCGCCTCCGACCGTACCGGTCACGCGCTGCTGCACACCCTGTACCAGGGCAACCTGAAAGCCGGCACCACCTTCCTCAACGAGTACTACGCCGTTGACCTGGTGAAGAACCAGGACGGCGCTTTCGTTGGTGTGATCGCAATCTGCATCGAAACCGGCGAAACCCTGTACATCAAGTCCAAGGCCACCGTTCTGGCCACTGGCGGTGCGGGCCGTATCTACGCCTCGACCACCAACGCCCTGATCAACACCGGTGACGGTGTCGGCATGGCCCTGCGTGCCGGTGTGCCGGTGCAGGACATCGAAATGTGGCAGTTCCACCCAACTGGCATTGCCGGCGCCGGTGTACTGGTCACCGAGGGTTGCCGCGGTGAAGGTGGCTACCTGATCAACGCCCACGGCGAGCGCTTCATGGAGCGTTACGCGCCGAACGCGAAAGACCTGGCCGGCCGCGACGTGGTTGCCCGCTCCATGGTCAAAGAGATCATCGCCGGCAATGGCGTGGGCCCGAACAAGGACCACGTACTGCTGAAGCTGGACCACCTGGGCGAGGAAGTGCTGCACAGCCGCCTGCCAGGTATCTGCGAGCTGTCCAAGACCTTCGCCCACGTCGACCCAGTGGTCGCGCCGGTGCCGGTCGTGCCAACCTGCCACTACATGATGGGTGGTGTTGCCACCAACATTCATGGCCAGGCCATCACCATGGACGCCGAAGGCAAGGACCACATCATCCCAGGCCTGTTCGCCGTAGGTGAAGTGGCGTGCGTATCGGTCCACGGCGCCAACCGCCTGGGCGGTAACTCGCTGCTCGACCTGGTGGTGTTCGGTCGTGCTGCCGGCCTGCACCTGGAAAAGGCGCTGACCGAAGGCGTCGAGTACCGCGATGCCAGCGACACCGATGTCGACGTTGCCCTGAACCGCCTGAACAAGCTCAACGAGCGTACCACTGGCGAAGACGTGGCAAGCCTGAAGCGCGAGCTGCAAAGCTGCATGCAGAACTACTTCGGTGTATTCCGTACTGGCGAATACATGCAGAAGGGTATCGAGCAGCTGGCTGGCCTGCGTGACCGCATCGCCAACGTGAAGATCAACGACAAGTCCCAGGCCTTCAACACCGCGCGTATCGAAGCGCTGGAGCTGCAGAACCTGCTGGAAGTTGCCGAAGCTACCGCCATTGCGGCCGAAGCCCGTAAAGAGTCGCGCGGTGCTCACGCCCGTGAAGACTTCGAAGACCGTGACGACGAGAACTGGCTGTGCCACACCCTGTACTACCCGGGTGAGAAGCGCGTTGCCAAGCGTGGCGTCAACTTTGCGCCGAAGACCGTACCGGCCTTCGAGCCAAAAATCCGGACTTACTAAGGGTGGCTGCTATGTTGAAAGTCGAAGTTTATCGTTACAACCCCGACACCGACTCGGCGCCCAAGATGGAGTCGTTCGACGTCGATACCGGCGGCAAGGACCTGATGGTTCTGGACGTGCTGGCGCTGATCAAGGAAAAGGACGAGGGTTTCTCGTACCGTCGCTCCTGCCGTGAAGGCGTGTGCGGTTCCGATGGCATGAACATGAACGGCAAGAACGGCCTGGCCTGCATCACCCCGCTGTCGGGCGTGGTCAAGGGTAACAAGCTGGTGCTGCGCCCGCTGCCGGGCCTGCCGGTCATTCGTGACCTGGTCGTCGACATGAGCATCTTCTACAAGCAGTACGAGAAGGTGAAGCCGTTCCTGCAGAACGACACGCCGGCCCCAGCCATCGAGCGTCTGCAGTCGCCAGAAGAGCGTGACAAGCTGGACGGTCTGTACGAGTGCATCCTGTGCGCTTGCTGCTCGACCTCCTGCCCATCGTTCTGGTGGAACCCAGACAAGTTCCTGGGCCCAGCGGCCCTGCTGCAGGCCTATCGCTTCCTGGCCGACAGCCGTGACACCAAGACCCAGGAGCGTCTGGCGTCCCTGGATGACCCGTTCAGCGTATTCCGCTGCCGCGGGATCATGAACTGCGTCAACGTTTGCCCGAAGGGTCTGAACCCGACCAAGGCAATCGGTCACGTACGTAACATGCTGCTGCAAAGCGGCACCTGATTCAAAGCGTTGTAACTGCAGTAAGCCGAGGTGCGGGTGGTGAGCCCGCACTGAGGTAAACCTGAGCAAGGGCCCACAAAGCCCGCGCTCGATACCTATGAAGATATGAGACCAGCAGGGGCTTTCCGGGCTGGTACCCGGAAAATCAGCAAGATCCAAGTGGCGTGGTTCAGTCGCTGTGTTCGGACTTTTCCAGGTTTGCTGTGGCTCTCGCCGATCAGTCCCCTAACCGAGGGTGACCAAGCATGCAAGAAAGCGTGATGCAGCGCATGTGGGAAAGCGCCCACCTTTCAGGTGGTAACGCTGCATATGTGGAAGAGCTCTACGAGCTCTACCTGCACGACCCTAACGCTGTGCCAGAAGAGTGGCGCACTTACTTCCAGAAGTTGCCAGCCGACGGCAGCACCGCTACTGATGTATCGCACTCGACAATCCGCGACCATTTCGTACTGCTGGCAAAGAACCAGCGCCGCGCCCAACCGGTATCCGCCGGGAGCGTGAGCAGTGAACACGAGAAGAAGCAGGTTGAAGTTCTGCGACTGATCCAGGCCTATCGTATGCGCGGCCATCAGGCTGCCAAGCTCGACCCGTTGGGGTTGTGGCAGCGCCCAGCGCCCGTAGACCTGTCGATCAATCACTACGGCTTGACCAATGCCGATCTTGATACGACCTTCCGTGCCGGCGACCTGTTCATCGGCAAAGAGGAAGCGAGCCTACGCGAGATCTTCGAGGCGCTCCAGAAGACATATTGTCGCACCATTGGCGCCGAGTTCACCCACATCGTCGATTCCGAGCAGCGCAGCTGGTTCCAGCAGCGCCTCGAAAGCGTGCGCGGCCGTCCGGAGTTTTCCGCAGACGTGCAGGCTCACCTGCTTGAGCGCGTCACAGCCGGTGAGGGCCTTGAGAAGTACCTGGGCACCAAGTACCCAGGCACCAAGCGTTTCGGCCTGGAGGGCGGCGAAAGCCTGATCCCGATGCTGGACGAAATGATCCAGCGCTCCGGCTCCTACGGCACTAAAGAAGTCGTAATCGGCATGGCCCACCGCGGCCGTCTGAACGTGCTGGTCAACACCTTCGGCAAGAACCCGCGCGAGCTGTTCGACGAGTTCGAAGGCAAGAAGATGAACGAGCTGGGCTCCGGTGACGTGAAGTATCACCAGGGCTTCTCCTCGAACGTGATGACCACCGGTGGCGAAGTTCACCTGGCCATGGCGTTCAACCCGTCCCACCTGGAAATCGTCTCGCCAGTGGTTGAAGGCTCGGTGCGCGCCCGTCAGGACCGTCGCAACGACACCGTCGGCGACAAGGTGCTGCCGATCTCGATCCACGGTGACGCTGCATTTGCCGGCCAAGGCGTGGTGCTGGAAACCTTCCAGATGTCGCAGACCCGCGGTTTCAAGACCGGCGGTACCGTGCACATCGTGATCAACAACCAGGTTGGTTTCACCATCAGCAACCCGCTGGACGCGCGTTCCACCGAGTACGCCACCGACGTCGCCAAGATGATTCAGGCGCCGATCCTGCACGTCAACGGTGATGACCCGGAAGCCGTGCTGTTCGTGACCCAGCTGGCCATCGATTACCGCATGCAGTTCAAGCGTGACGTGGTCGTCGACCTGGTCTGCTACCGTCGTCGCGGCCACAACGAGGCCGACGAGCCGAACGGTACCCAGCCGCTGATGTATCAGCAGATCAGCAAGCAGCGCACCACCCGTGAGCTGTATGCCGAGGCACTGATCCAGGCCGGTCGCATCGACGCCGAGCGCGCTCAGGCCAAGATCGACGAGTACCGCAACGCCCTGGACAACGGCCTGCACGTGGTCAAGAGCCTGGTCAAGGAGCCGAACCGCGAGCTGTTCGTCGACTGGCGTCCGTACCTGGGCCACGCCTGGACCGCGCGTCACGACACCCGTTTCGACCTCAAGACCCTGCAGGACCTGTCGGCCAAGCTGCTGGAGCTGCCAGAAGGCTTCGTCGTTCAGCGCCAGGTTTCGAAGATCTACGAAGATCGCCAGAAGATGCAGGCCGGTGGCTTGCCGATCAACTGGGGTTATGCAGAGACCATGGCCTACGCCACCCTGCAGTTCGAGGGTCACCCGATCCGCATGACCGGCCAGGACATCGGCCGTGGCACCTTCTCGCACCGTCACGCGGTGTTGCACAACCAGAAGGACGCCAGCACCTACGTACCGCTGCAGAACCTGTTCCCAGGCCAGCCGCGCTTCGACCTGTACGACTCCTTCCTGTCGGAAGAAGCGGTACTGGCCTTCGAATACGGCTACTCGACCACCACGCCGAACGCGCTGGTGATCTGGGAAGCTCAGTTCGGCGACTTCGCCAACGGTGCGCAAGTGGTGATCGACCAGTTCATCACCAGCGGCGAGCACAAGTGGGGCCGTCTGTGCGGTCTGACCATGCTGCTGCCACACGGCTACGAAGGTCAGGGCCCGGAGCACTCCTCCGCGCGTCTGGAGCGTTACCTGCAGCTGTGCGCCGAGCACAACATCCAGGTCTGCGTACCGACCACCCCGGCACAGATCTACCACCTGCTGCGTCGCCAGGTCATCCGTCCGCTGCGCAAGCCGCTGATCGTCCTGACGCCTAAGTCGCTGCTGCGCCACAAGCTGGCCATCTCGACCCTGGAAGACCTGGCAGAAGGCTCGTTCCAGACCGTGATCCCGGAAATCGACACCCTGGATCCGGCCAAGGTTGAACGCCTGGTGCTGTGCAGCGGCAAGGTCTACTACGACCTGCTGGAAAAACGCCGTGCCGAAGGCCGTGAAGACATCGCCATCGTGCGTATTGAGCAGCTGTACCCGTTCCCGGAAGACGACCTGGTCGAAATCCTGGCGCCGTACACCAACCTCAAGCATGCCGTCTGGTGTCAGGAAGAGCCCATGAACCAGGGCGCCTGGTACAGCAGTCAGCACCACATGCGCCGTATCCTGGGCCGCCACAACAAGGCGCTGGTCCTGGAATACGCCGGCCGCGACGCGTCTGCCGCGCCAGCCTGTGGTTACGCTTCGAAGCACGCCGAACAGCAGGAAAAACTGCTGCAAGACGCCTTCACTGTTTAACGCCTTCGCGCACTTGAAACCGAATTTAAGGAAACACTGATAATGGCTATCGAGATCAAAGCCCCAACCTTCCCGGAATCGGTTGCCGACGGCACCGTTGCCACCTGGCACAAGAAGCCGGGCGAAGCCGTCAAGCGTGACGAGCTGATCGTCGACATCGAGACCGACAAAGTCGTCCTGGAAGTCTTGGCCACCGCCGATGGCGTGATGGGCGACATCGTCAAAGGCGAGGGCGACACCGTCCTGTCCGACGAAGTACTGGGTTCGATCGTTGAAGGTGGCGCTGCCGCTGCACCTGCTGCTGCTCCGGCCGCTGCTGTCCCGGCTGCCGCTGCCGCCGACGCTGGCGAAGACGACCCGGTTGCTGCTCCAGCCGCACGCAAGCTGGCTGAAGAGAACGGTATCGACCTGGCTACCGTTGCCGGCACTGGCAAAGGCGGTCGCGTCACCAAGGAAGACGTGGTGGCTGCAGTTGCCAACAAGAAGTCCGCACCTGCTGCTGCACCGGCTGCCAAGCCTGCCGCTGCCGCTGCCCCGGTTGTGACCGCCGCTGGCGATCGCACCGAGAAGCGTGTGCCGATGACCCGTCTGCGTGCCAAGATCGCCGAGCGCCTGGTCGAAGCCCAGTCCAACATGGCGATGCTGACCACCTTCAACGAAGTCGACATGACCGAAGTCATGGCCCTGCGTTCGAAGTACAAGGACCTGTTCGAGAAGACCCACAACGGCGTACGCCTGGGCTTCATGTCGTTCTTCGTCAAGGCCGCCACCGAAGCGCTGAAGCGTTTCCCGGCTGTCAACGCCTCGATCGACGGCAACGACATCGTCTACCACGGCTTCGCCGACGTCGGTGTTGCTGTCTCCAGCGACCGTGGCCTGGTGGTTCCGGTACTGCGTAACGCCGAGTCGATGAGCCTGGCTGAAATCGAGAACGGCATCGCTACCTTCGGCAAGAAGGCCCGTGACGGCAAACTGTCGATCGAAGAAATGACCGGCGGCACCTTCACCATCACCAACGGTGGTACCTTCGGTTCGATGATGTCGACCCCGATCGTCAACCCGCCGCAGGCTGCCATTCTCGGCATGCACAACATCATCCAGCGTCCGATGGCCATCAACGGCCAAGTGGTCATCCGCCCGATGATGTACCTGGCGCTGTCGTACGATCACCGCCTGATCGACGGCAAGGAAGCGGTAACCTTCCTGGTCACCATCAAGAACCTGCTGGAAGATCCGTCTCGCCTGCTGCTGGACATCTAACCCTCTGGCTGCGTACCGTTCGGCGCCTGGCCTCGAAAGAGGCGGGGCCGCGCGGTTCGCGGCTTGTAGCTTGTAGCTGATAAGGAATCTTTTATGACCCAGAAATTCGACGTAGTGGTGATTGGTGCAGGTCCTGGCGGCTATGTGGCTGCCATCAAGGCTGCCCAACTTGGTCTGAAGACTGCCTGTATCGAGAAATACACCGACGCCGAGGGCAAACTGGCCCTGGGCGGCACCTGCCTGAACGTAGGTTGCATCCCATCCAAGGCGCTGCTGGACAGCTCCTGGAAGTACAAGGAAGCCAAAGAGAGCTTCAACGTCCACGGTATCTCCACTGGCGAAGTGAAGATGGACGTCGCCGCGATGGTTGGCCGCAAGGCCGGCATCGTCAAGAACCTGACCGGTGGCGTTGCCACCCTGTTCAAGGCCAACGGCGTTACTTCGATCCAGGGCCACGGCAAACTGCTGGCTGGCAAGAAAGTCGAAGTCACCAAGGCTGACGGCACCACCGAAATCATCGAAGCCGACAACGTGATTCTGGCCTCCGGCTCGCGTCCGATCGACATTCCGCCGGCTCCGGTCGACCAGAACGTCATCGTCGACTCCACCGGCGCCCTGGAATTCCAATCGGTTCCCAAGCGTCTGGGCGTTATCGGTGCTGGCGTGATCGGCCTGGAGCTGGGTTCGGTATGGGCTCGCCTGGGTGCTGAAGTCACCGTCCTGGAAGCCCTGGACACCTTCCTGATGGCTGCCGACGCCGCTGTCTCGAAAGAAGCCCAGAAGACCCTGACCAAGCAAGGCCTGGACATCAAGCTGGGCGCTCGCGTCACCGGCTCGAAAGTCAACGGCAACGAAGTCGAAGTCACCTACACCAACGCCGAAGGCGAACAGAAGATCACCTTCGACAAGCTGATCGTCGCGGTCGGCCGTCGTCCGGTAACCACTGACCTGCTGGCCTCCGACAGCGGCGTGACCATCGACGAACGTGGCTACATTTTCGTCGACGATCACTGCGCTACCAGCGTTCCGGGCGTGTTCGCCATCGGTGACGTGGTACGCGGCATGATGCTGGCCCACAAGGCCTCGGAAGAGGGCATCATGGTTGTCGAGCGCATCAAGGGCCACAAAGCCCAGATGAACTACGACCTGATCCCTTCGGTTATCTACACCCACCCGGAAATCGCGTGGGTCGGCAAGACCGAACAAGCCTTGAAGGCAGAGGGTGTTGAGGTTAACGTAGGCACCTTCCCGTTCGCGGCCAGCGGCCGTGCGATGGCGGCCAACGACACCGGTGGTTTCGTCAAGGTCATCGCCGATGCCAAGACCGACCGCGTACTGGGTGTGCACGTGATTGGCCCATCGGCTGCCGAGCTGGTACAGCAGGGCGCAATCGCAATGGAATTCGGCACCAGTGCCGAGGACCTGGGCATGATGGTCTTCAGCCATCCAACCCTGTCCGAAGCGTTGCATGAAGCAGCGCTGGCAGTGAATGGCGGCGCCATTCACGTGGCCAACCGTAAGAAGCGTTAATTATAAGAAACCACGGCGGGCTGCCCGTCGTGAGTCTTGCGTGCATGACTCACCGCGGAAAGTTCGCCGGATCGAACTACACGGGAAAACCCGGGGTTAACGGTCACAGGTGGTGCGGCGCCAGCAATGGCGCAGCGCCGAAGCGCAGTACCTAACGAAGACGGTAAAAAGCATGAATCTTCACGAGTATCAGGGTAAGCAGCTGTTCGCTGAATACGGCCTGCCAGTTTCCAAGGGTTTCGCAGTCGACACCCCTGAAGCTGCAGCAGAAGCTTGCGACAAGATCGGCGGTTCCGAGTGGGTTGTAAAAGCCCAGGTTCACGCAGGTGGTCGCGGTAAAGCGGGCGGCGTCAAGCTGGTTCGCAGCAAGGAAGACGCCAAGGCGTTCGCTGCGCAATGGTTGGGCAAGCGTCTGGTAACCTACCAGACCGACGCCAACGGTCAGCCAGTGACAAAGATCCTGGTCGAATCCTGCACTGACATCGCCAAAGAGCTGTACCTGGGCGCTGTAGTCGATCGCTCGAGCCGCCGCATCGTGTTCATGGCCTCCACCGAAGGTGGCGTGGACATCGAGAAAGTTGCTCACGAAACTCCTGAGAAGATCATCAAGGCTACTATCGATCCGCTGGTCGGCGCTCAGCCGTTCCAGGGTCGTGAACTGGCATTCCAGCTGGGTCTGGAAGGCAAGCAAGTTGCTCAGTTCGCCAAGATTTTCGTAGGCCTGGCCAAGCTGTTCAAAGAACACGACCTGGCCCTGCTGGAAGTCAACCCGCTGGTCATCAAGGCCGACGGCGACCTGCACTGCCTGGATGCGAAGATCAACATCGACGCAAACGCCATGTACCGTCAGCCTAAGCTGAAAACCTTCCACGACCCGTCCCAGGACGATCCTCGTGAAGCCCACGCTGCCAGCTTCGAGCTGAACTACGTGGCCCTGGAAGGCAACATCGGCTGCATGGTCAACGGTGCCGGCCTGGCCATGGGTACCATGGACATCGTCAACCTGCACGGCGGCAAGCCAGCCAACTTCCTCGACGTAGGTGGTGGTGCTACCAAAGAGCGCGTTACCGAAGCCTTCAAGATCATTCTGTCCGACAGCAATGTCGCGGCCGTTCTGGTCAACATCTTCGGCGGCATCGTTCGCTGCGACATGATTGCCGAAGGCATCATCGGTGCAGTGAAAGAAGTCGGCGTTAAAGTTCCAGTTGTTGTTCGCCTCGAAGGCAACAACGCCGAACTGGGCGCTAAAGTACTGGCAGAAAGCGGTTTGAACATCATTGCGGCAACCAGCCTGACCGACGCTGCTCAACAAGTTGTCAAAGCTGCGGAGGGCAAGTAATGAGCGTCCTGATCAATAAAGACACCAAAGTTATCTGCCAGGGCTTCACCGGCTCGCAGGGTACTTTCCACTCCGAACAAGCCATCGCCTACGGCACCAAGATGGTCGGCGGCGTCACCCCAGGCAAGGGTGGCACCACCCACCTGGGCCTGCCGGTGTTCAACACCGTCAAGGAAGCTGTGGAAGTGACCGGCGCTGACGCTTCGGTCATCTACGTTCCGGCTCCGTTCTGCAAAGACTCGATCCTGGAAGCGGCCTTCGGCGGCATCAAGCTGATCGTCTGCATCACCGAAGGCATTCCTACCCTGGACATGCTGGATGCCAAGGTCAAGTGCGACGAGCTGGGCGTTACCCTGATCGGCCCTAACTGCCCAGGCGTCATCACCCCGGGCGAGTGCAAGATCGGCATCATGCCAGGTCACATCCACTTGCCAGGCAAGGTCGGTATCGTGTCGCGTTCCGGCACCCTGACCTATGAAGCGGTCAAGCAGACCACCGACGCCGGCTTCGGCCAGTCGACCTGCGTCGGCATCGGCGGTGACCCGATCCCAGGCTCCAACTTCATCGATATCCTGAAGCTGTTCCAGGAAGACCCGAAGACCGAAGCGATCGTCATGATCGGTGAGATCGGCGGTTCGGCTGAAGAAGAAGCCGCGGCCTACATCAAGGCCCACGTTACCAAGCCTGTCGTTTCCTACATCGCCGGTGTGACTGCACCTGCGGGCAAGCGCATGGGCCACGCCGGCGCCATCATCTCTGGCGGCAAAGGCACTGCGGACGAGAAGTTCGCTGCGCTGCAGGACGCGGGTGTGAAAACCGTGCGTTCGCTGGCTGACATCGGCAAGGCCCTGGCCGAGCTGACTGGCTGGGAAGCCAAGAAGTAATACGCTTTACCCCCCACGCGCACAGAGGCCACCTTCGGGTGGCCTTTGTCGTTGTTGGGATTGTGTTTCTGCTGTGCTGGCCTCTTCGCGTGCACTGAACCTGTGGGAGCGGGCTTGCCCGCGAAGAGGCCAGTACAGGCAACAAAGAATGTTCGATAGGTTTGATAGGGCTTTTCACACAGACACTTTCCATACCCCTGCGATAATTACCCCGTCCCCGGTCACACAGACGACAAACACATACGCACATCGGACAAGCAGCACTGTGCCAGTGCGTTTAACTGTCAAAACAGTTAATCTACGCGTTCACTCTGTGCCCGTCCCCCAAAAGGGAACGACACGCTAAACGGGTCTGGCTCACCAAGCCGGGCAGCATTTCCCTCATCCATAGGGAAATCCCCTCTCGAATCCCGATTTCAGCAGTGTGGTACTACCTCAAATGAAAGTTTTAAAAGGCCAGGATATCCTGGCACTTGGCTTTATGACGTTTGCGCTTTTCGTGGGCGCCGGCAATATCATCTTCCCGCCTATCGTCGGTCTGCAGTCTGGCCCGCACGTGTGGATGGCTGCCCTAGGCTTCCTGGTGACTGCGGTGGGCCTGCCGGTGATCACCGTGGTCGCACTGGCCAAGGTCGGTGGTGGCATGGATGCCTTGAGCAGCCCAATCGGCAAGTTCTTCGGTGGCCTGCTGGCGGCCGTGTGCTACCTGTCGGTCGGCCCGCTGTTCGCCACGCCGCGTACCGCGACCGTGTCGTTCGAAGTGGGTGTGGCGCCGTTGACCGGTGAAAGCCCGCTGGCACTGTTCATCTACAGCCTGGTGTACTTCATCGTGGTGCTGGCGGTGTCCATGTATCCGGGCAAGCTGCTCGATACCGTGGGGCGCTTCCTCGCGCCGCTGAAGATCATCGCCCTGGCCGTGCTCGGTATCGCCGCGTTCGCGCTGCCTGCCGGCACCATTGGTGAAGCGCAACCTGCCTATGCGGCTGCTGCGTTTTCCAAGGGCTTTTCCGATGGCTACCTGACCATGGACACCCTGGGTGCGCTGGTCTTCGGTATCGTCATCGTCAATGCCATCCGCTCGCGGGGTGTCGAATCGCCTAAGCTGATCACCCGCTACGCCATCATCGCCGGCCTTATCGCCGGTGTGGGCCTGGCGCTGGTGTACATCAGCCTGTTCCGCCTGGGTGCCGGCAGCCACGATATCGCGGCTGACGCCACCAACGGTGCGGCGGTACTGCATGCCTATGTGCAGCACACCTTCGGTTCGCTGGGCAGTGGCTTCCTGGCCGTGCTGATCGCGCTGGCCTGCCTGGTGACTGCGGTGGGCCTGACCTGCGCGTGCGCCGAGTACTTCAGCCAGGTTCTGCCGCTGTCGTATCGTGCACTGGTGGTGATCCTGGCTGGGTTCTCGCTGGTGATCTCCAACCTGGGCCTGACCAAGCTGATCATGTTCTCGATCCCGGTGCTTACGGCGATCTATCCACCCTGCATCGTGGTGGTGGGCTTGAGCTTCGTGAAGGATCTGTGGAACTCGCCAACGCGCATTCTCGCGCCGGTCATGCTGGTGTCGCTGGTGTTCGGTATGGTCGATGCGATCAAGGGCAGCAGCATTGCCAACGTGTTGCCGGACTTCCTGGCGCACTTGCCGTTGAGTGATCAGGGCCTGGCCTGGCTGGTGCCTTCGGTGGTAACCCTGGGCGCTGCCGTGGTGTGCGACCGCATGTTGGGCAAGCCGCGCGAAGCGCTGGCTTGATAGGTTGAGGCCCGAGGGCTGCACCGGCCACAAGCCGTAGGGTGCCCGCCAGAGGTTTACACCTGAAACCCCGTATTCCAATGGATACGGGGTTTTTTGTTGCCTGTTTGGCGAGCAGGTTCGCGACGCGGCACAAATCGTGGGGGTGGTGTGCCTTTTGCCGATTGCAGACGTCGAAATCCGGTCTCTATTCTTTGTGCACCTGGCCTTCGGGAACCCTGCATGAACTTCATTCAAAGCAATCTCAACAACCTGCTGGCAATCTGCTGGTTCGCAGCCTGCTGGGGCGGCTACACCCGCTATGCCATCTGGAAGGGCCGCGACACCGCTTGCCTGGCCAGCGTGCTGCACTTGTACCGCGAAGACTGGATGCGGCGGATGCTGTTGCGCGACAACCGCATCGCCGATGCCAGCGTGATCGGCAACCTGGAGCGTAACGCCTCGTTTTTCGCGTCCAGTACCCTGATTATCCTGGCCGGCATTCTTACCGTGCTCGGCGCCTCGGACCGGGCCTTGTCGCTGCTGGCCGACCTACCACTGGTGCAACAGACGTCCCAGGGTATGTCCGAAATCAAGTTGCTGTGCCTGGCGACAGTCTTCGTGTATGCCTTTTTCACCTTCAGTTGGTGCATGCGCCAGTACAACTTCGCGTCGGTGCTGGTGGGGTCCGCGCCGATGATTGGTGAGCGGCTGGTCAATGAACTGGAGCGCAAGGCATTCGCCTCGCGCGCAGCGCGGGTGCTGTCGCTTGCGGCCAACCAGTTCAACTTTGGGCTGCGTTCGTATTATTTCGGTATGGCCCTGTTGAGCTGGTTTATTAGCCCGTGGTTGTTCATGGCCATGAGTGTCGGCGTAGTGCTGATTCTCTACCGCCGGGAGTTCCATTCCGATGTGTTGGATGTGATGGTGTTCACACCCACGGAAAGTGCGCCGATGGATACCCCGAAAGACAGTTCCGTTTCTGGCACCTGAAACGTTTAATCTTTAAACCGCAGGTACAAAAAAACCCGACAATGTCGGGTTTTTTTGTACAGACCGATTACTGCTTGGCAGGTTCGGCCGGAGTAGCAGGTGCAGCTTCTGGCGCTGGAGTGGCCGGGGCGGCTTCCGGAGCCGGAGTTGCCGGAGCGGCTTCTTCGGCGGCCTTCTGCTGCGCTTCGGCCTGAGCTTTGGCGGCTTCGGCGTTTTCCTTGGCGGCTTCGTTCATCTTATCCTGAGCTTCGCCCATTTTTTCCTGGGCTTGCTCGGCGTGTTGCTGTGCGTCCTGGGCTTTGTCTTCGCTCGCTTTATCGCAAGCGGCCAGGCCCAGGGTAGCAGCCAGCATCAGAGCAAAAGCAAAAGGTTTACGCATGGGTGTGTTTCTCCTTGGTGGAATAAGTGACTTGTTCCTTCGAGTGCAACTACGCGGAATAAGTTCCGCGCAGGTTACAGATATATAACACCCCGTTCTATATAGACTTTTTAACGTTTTTATGCCGTTGCGTCAGCGGCCCTGGAACTTGCCGATGAGTGATTCAACCTTGATGGCCATGGCCGAGCGTTTTCTTTCGGCCTTGAAGCATTGTCAGTTGTTGCAGATGCGCGTGGCGCATGCCGATGCCGACGGCATGACGTTGATCCTGCCATGGTCGCCTGCAATCGTGGGCAACCCGCAGACCGGTGCGGTACATGGCGGTGCGCTGACCACGTTGATGGACACCACTTGTGGCATGGCCACTTTGTGTGCGCTGCCACAGTTCGAGGTGTGCCCGACCCTGGACCTGCGCATCGACTACATGCACACGGCCGAGGCTGGTAAGGACATCCATGGCCATGCCCAGTGCTATCGGGTCACGCGCGATGTGATCTTCACCCGCGGCACGGCCTACCAGGACGATCCCAGCCAGCCGATCTGCCAGGTGGTGGGTACATTCATGCGCCTGGGGCCGCAGATCAAGGGCGGCATTCGCTTTGGCAACAGCCTCAAGGAGGGTGGCGCATGATCCCGCACGAGGTGCGTCAGCAGCTGAATGCGGCCCATGCGCTCGGCGACTATCGGCCGCTGCTGGCATTGATCCCCTACGCCGGCCTGATCGGCATCGAATGCGAACGCCAGGGTGAGGATCTGCTGTTTCGCCTGCCCGCCAGCCCGGACAACATTGGTAACCCTTTGCTGCCAGCGATTCACGGTGGGGTAATTGCGGGTTTCATGGAGCTGTCTGCGGCCTTGTACCTGCTGATCTATAGCGAGAGCGCCAGCATCCCGAAGGTCATCGACTTTTCCATCGACTACCTGCGCGCCGGGCATTTTCGCGATACCTACGCCCAGTGCCAGCTGTGGCGCCAGGGGCGGCGGGTCACCAATGTCGCCATCACCGCCTGGCAGGGTGATCGGCAGTCACCGATCGCCACCGCCCGGGCGCATTTCAAGGTCGAACCGGAAAAGCCCTTGAAATCGTCTGGGCAGCCCCCATCTGCATGACATCCGCCGTTAACGCAGGCCGAATCGGCTGCCGGGCGCCCACTGCCATCAGATCGGAGTTTTGAAGACCATGAGTGTGGAAACACAAAAGGAAACCCTGGGCTTCCAGACCGAGGTGAAGCAGCTGCTGCACCTCATGATTCATTCGCTGTATTCGAACAAGGAAATCTTCCTGCGTGAGCTGGTTTCCAATGCCTCCGACGCTGCTGACAAGCTGCGCTTCGAGGCCCTGGCCAAGCCGGAGCTGCTTGAGGGCGGTGCGGATCTGCGCATTCGGCTGAGCTTCGACAAGGACGCCGGCACGATCACGCTCGACGACAACGGCATTGGCATGAGCCGCGAAGACGTCATCACCCACCTGGGTACCATCGCCAAGTCCGGCACCGCCGACTTCATGAAGAACCTCACCGGTGACCAGAAGAAGGACTCGCACCTGATCGGTCAGTTCGGTGTGGGCTTCTATTCGGCCTTCATTGTTGCCGACAAGGTCGACGTTTACAGCCGTCGCGCAGGCCAGCCAGCGGCTGAAGGTGTGCATTGGTCCTCGAAAGGCGAGGGCGAGTTTGAAGTCGCCACCGTCGACAAGCCAGAGCGCGGCACCCGCATCGTCCTGCACCTGAAGAAGGACGAGCAGGAGTTCGCCGATGGTTGGCGCCTGCGCAACCTGGTCAAGAAATACTCCGACCACATCGCCTTGCCGATCCAGTTGCCCAAAGAGCAGGCGGCTGCTGAAGGCGAAGAGCAGCCAGCCGAGGAATGGGAAACCGTCAACCGCGCCAGCGCCCTGTGGACCCGTCCGCGTACCGAGATCAAGGACGAGGAATACCAGGAGTTCTACAAGCATATTGGCCATGACTTTGAAAACCCGCTGGCCTGGAGCCACAACAAGGTCGAAGGCAAGCTTGAGTACAACTCGCTGCTGTATGTCCCGGCCCGCGCGCCATTCGACCTGTACCAGCGTGAAGCACCGCGTGGCCTGAAACTGTATGTGCAGCGCGTGTTCATCATGGACCAGGCCGAATCGTTCCTGCCGTTGTACCTGCGCTTCATCAAAGGCGTGGTCGATTCCAACGACCTGTCGCTGAACGTGTCTCGCGAGATCCTGCAGAAAGACCCGATCATCGATTCGATGAAGACCGCGCTCACCAAGCGTGTGCTGGACATGCTGGAGAAGCTGGCGAAGAACGAGCCTGAGCAGTACAAGGGCTTCTGGAAGAACTTCGGCCAGGTGCTGAAGGAAGGCCCGGCCGAAGACTTCGCCAACAAGGAGAAGATCGCGGGCCTCTTGCGCTTCGCCTCCACCCATGACGACAGCGGTGAGCAGAGCGTCGCCCTGGCCGATTACCTGGCGCGTGCCAAGGAAGGCCAGGACAAGATCTACTTCCTCACCGGTGAGACCTATGCGCAGGTCAAGAACAGCCCGCACCTGGAAGTCTTCCGCAAGAAAGGCATCGAGGTCCTGCTGCTGACCGACCGTATCGACGAGTGGCTGATGAGCTACCTCAACGAGTTCGACGGCAAGAGCTTTGTCGACGTTGCCCGTGGCGACCTGGACCTGGGCAAGCTGGACTCCGAGGAAGACAAGAAAGCCCAGGAAGAAGTCGCCAAGGACAAAGAAGGCCTGGTCGAGCGCCTCAAAGGCGCGTTGGGTGACAGCGTTGCCGAGGTTCGCGTTTCGCATCGCCTGACCGACTCGCCGGCGATCCTCGCCATCGGCGAACAGGACCTGGGCCTGCAGATGCGTCAGATTCTTGAAGCCAGCGGGCAGAAGGTGCCGGATTCCAAGCCGATCTTCGAATTCAACCCGACCCACCCGCTGATCGAGAAGCTGGACAACGAGCAGAGCGAAGACCGCTTCGCCGAGTTGTCGCACATCCTGTTCGATCAGGCGGCCCTGGCGGCTGGTGATAGCTTGAAGGATCCGGCGGCCTACGTTCGTCGCCTGAACAAGCTGCTGGTCGAGCTATCTGCTTGAGTTGATGCAAAGGAAAGCCCGCTTCGGCGGGCTTTTTTCATGATGGGTGCCTAAGGAGTGCTTGATGAGCAAGGTAATCGTCGAATCGTTGGTTTATCACCTGGCTGGCAAGACCTATGAGAGCCGCCTGGTCCATGAGCCGGGCGCGCTGCCGAAGCCGGGCCTGGTGATGGCGCCGAACTGGATGGGCATTGGCGAAGGTGCCGAGCGCATTGCCAGGGAAGTGGCCGAAAAGGGCTACGTGGTACTGATTGCCGACCTTTATGGGCAGTCAGTGCGGCCGTCCAATGCCGATGAGGCAGGGGCGGCGATGATGCCGTTGAAGAACGACCGGGCAGAGCTGCGCAAGCGCATGAATGAGGCGCTGTCGCAGTTGCTGGCGCAGTCGAAGGCATTGCTGGAGCCTGGCAAAGTGGCCACGTTCGGCTTCTGCTTCGGCGGTTGTTGTGCCTTGGAGCTGGCGCGCACGGGTGCCGACCTGAAGGCGGCGGTGTCGTTCCATGGCACGCTGGATACCCCAAACCCCGAGGATGCCAAGCGTATCAAAGGCTCGGTGCTGGTATTGCACGGTGCATCCGACCCGCTGGTGCCGAAGGCGCAACTGCCGGCGTTCGAGGAAGAGATGAACGCGGCCAAGGTCGATTGGCAGTTGCTTAGCTACGGTGGCGCGGTGCATTCGTTCACTGACCCGAATGCCAATGTGCCGGGCAAAATGCAGTATGACCGCAAGACCTCGGAGCGGGCGTTCCGCTCGATGCACAATCTGCTGGCTGAAGTGTTCCAGCGCTGATAGTGCTTTGGGGCTGCTGCGCAGCCCTTCGCGGGCAAGCCCGCTCCCACAGGAAATGCGTCAATTTTTAGAAATTGAGCAAGGCAGTTGCTCTCGCGAATAAAGCGCTGAGCACTGGCAGTGGCGCTATCCCTGTGGGAGCGGGCTTGCCCGCGAAGGGCCGCCAAGCGGCCCCGGTCAACGAGGCAACTCGATCCGCGAAGTCTCCCCCGGTACCGTAGGCCAATCCCCCGCAGCCCACCTCGCCCTGGCCTGTTCAATCAATGCCGGGTCACTCGCCACGAAGTTCCAATTCATCCGCCGCGGCCCATCCAGCGGCGCCCCGCCGATCACTACCAATTGGCATTCACCTTCCGCATACAAGGTGGCCGCTTCGCCCTCTGGCAGCACCACCAAACTGCATGGCTCTACCTCCTCGTCGTTCAGCATCAGCTCGCCATCAAGCAGATAGAGCGCCCGCTGCGCGTGCTCATTAGGCACGCTAAGCGTGGTGGCGGGCTGCATCCGCACGTGTGCGTACAGGGTAGGGGAGAGCACCGGTACCGGCGATTCCAGGCAGAAGCCACTGCCCGCAATCATGCAAATGCGCACCCCCAGGTTGTCACTGACCGGCAGGCTTGCCGCCGGGTGGTGGCTGTAGCGCGGCGTGCCTTGTTCGAGCGCACGGGGTGACGCCAGCCAGACCTGCAAGCCATGCAGGCGCGAACCGCTGGCAAGCACATCGGCAGGTGTGCGCTCGACATGCGCCACGCCACTGCCTGCCGTCATCCAGCTGACATCGCCAGGCTTCACATGCTGCTCGGACCCGAGGCTGTCCTTGTGCAGGATTTCGCCTTCGAACAGGTAGGTCAGCGTCGACAAGCCGATATGTGGGTGCTGACGGATATCCATGCCACGGCCTGGGGCGTAGTCCGTTTCGAGCATGTGGTCGAAAAACACGAACGGGCCGACGCTGCGGCACTGGGCCGAAGGCAGCGGGCGCAGGATCGGCTGGCCCTCGACCGACTCCGCACGTGGGCGGATGACCAGGGGGATGCTCATGATGGGCTCCGGGCAAGTTGCAAGTGCTCCAAGCATAGCGGTTTGCCGGGCCAGGCTGAACTGCCACGCTTGCCGGTCGGTCTACCCTGTTCGTACCTGGAGAAGGAAGCTGCCCATGATCGCCAGAGCGCTGGCTTGTGCGGTGTTGTCTGGTTGGCTGTGCCTGTCGGCGCAGGCGCGCGATTACCGCTACAGTGACGCCCACTTGCACTACGTCGACTTTTTCCAGGAGACAGAGGGCATGCCTGCGTTGATCAAGGCCATGGATCAAGCGGGCATCGAGCAGTCGATGATCTCCGGCATTCCGGTGGCCAAAAAATGGCACGAGGACGAACCTAAGCGCCCGCGCTACTACGCAGGGGACGACGCCGATGCCTATTGGTACAGCGCGACCGATACCTATGTGGCTGCAGCGCTGCAGAAGCTGCCTGCCGAACAGCGCAAGCGCTTTCATCCGTTCCTGACCGGCTTCAATCCGGTGGACAAGAATGCCGTCAGCCATATCGAGCGCATGCTCGATCTCTACCCAGGGCTTTGGCAGGGTATTGGTGAGGTTTTCACCCGCCACGACGACCTGACCGCGCTGACCAGCGGTGACACACCGCGCGCCAACAACGAGGCCATGACCCGCATTTATCACCTTGCGGCCGAGCGAGACCTCCCGGTGCTGCTGCACAGCAACATCACCTCCAAGCGTGAGCGCAACCCGCTGTACCTGGCCGAGATCGAAGAGCCGCTGCGTAATCACCCGCACACGCGTTTCATCTGGGCGCATGCCGGCAGCAGCATGGAAATTCATCGTCACCAGACGCAGATGGATTTTCTGCTGCCGGTGCTGGCGCGTTTGCTGGAGGATTACCCGAACCTGTTTGTCGACTTGTCGTGGAGCGTGCTGGAGCCTTATCTGCTGGATGACAAGGGCGTGCCACGCAAGGCTTGGCTGGCGTTGGTAGAGCGCTTCCCTGAGCGGTTCATGCTCGGGTCGGATGTGGTGGGCAAGTTTGCGAGCCTTGGCGAGCAGATGCACGGGTTTAAGCCGTTTCTGGATGCGTTGCCGGAGGCGGTGGCGCAGAAGGTAGCCAGGGATAATTTTTTGGCTGTGTTGCCCAAGGCTAGGTAACAAACCTGTACGGGCCTCTTCGCGGGCAAGCCCGCAGGTATTGTGCAAGGCTCAGGCTATGCACGAAACCCTGTGGGAGCGGGCTTGCCCGCGAGGAGGCTCGTACAGGCAACACAAAAGAAAACGCCCCGAACCAGTCGGGGCGTTTTTCTTTACTGCATCACGGCCTTACTTGCCAGCCCAGCGCTTGAGCACCAGGGTAGCGTTGGTGCCGCCGAAGCCGAAGCTGTTGCTCATGACCGTGTCGATCTTGGCGTTTTCCAAGGTTTCGCGCTGAATCGGCAGGTCAGCAACTTCCGGATCCAGCTCGTCGATGTTGGCGGAGCCGGCGATGAAGTTGTTTTCCATCATCAGCAGGCAGTAGATCGCCTCGTGCACGCCAGCGGCGCCCAGCGAGTGGCCCGACAGGCTCTTGGTCGAGCTGATCTTCGGTGCCTTGTCGCCGAACACGGCGCGAACACCCTTGATCTCGGCAACGTCACCGACCGGGGTCGAGGTGCCGTGGGTGTTCAGGTAGTCGATCGGGGTGTCGACGGTGGCCAGCGCCTGCTGCATGCAGCGGATGGCGCCTTCACCGCTTGGGGCGACCATGTCGTAACCGTCGGAAGTCGCGCCGTAGCCGACGATTTCGGCGTAGATCTTGGCGCCACGGGCCAGAGCATGCTCCAGCTCTTCGACTACCACCATGCCGCCGCCGCCTGCGATGACGAAGCCATCACGGTCAGCGTCGTAAGCGCGCGAGGCCAGTTCCGGGGTTTCGTTGCGCTTGGTCGACAGGGCGCCCATGGCATCGAACAGGAACGACTGGCTCCAGTGCTCTTCTTCACCGCCGCCGGCGAAGACGATGTCCTGCTTGCCCCACTGGATCTGCTCCAGTGCGGTGCCGATGCAGTGTGCCGAAGTGGCGCAGGCCGACGAGATCGAGTAGTTCAGGCCCTTGATCTTGAACGGGGTGGCCAGGCACGCCGAAACGGTGCTGCCCATGGTGCGGGTGACGCGGTATGGGCCAACGCGCTTGACGCCTTTCTCGCGCAGGGTGTCCAGCGCTTCCATCTGGTTCAGGGTCGAGGCGCCGCCGGAGCCGGCAACCAGGCCGGTACGCGGGTTGGAAACCTGCTCTTCGGTCAGGCCAGCGTCCTTGATTGCATCCTGCATCGCCAGGTAGGCATAGGCCGCGGCGTGGCCGACAAAACGGTAGACCTTGCGGTCGATCAGTTCTTCGAGGTTGAGGTCGATGGACCCGGAAACCTGGCTGCGCAGCCCCATTTCCTTGTATTCCGGGTTGAAACGGATACCCGGACGGCTTTTACGCAGGTTTTCGGTGACGGTCTCTTTGTCATTGCCCAGGCACGATACGATGCCCAGACCAGTGATAACGACGCGGCGCATGCGAATAACCCTTAGAAATTGTCAGTGGAGGTGAACACGCCGACCCGCAGGGCTTCGGCCGTGTAGATCTCGCGGCCGTCGACGCTGACCGAGCCATCGGCGATGGCCATGTTCAGCTTGCCCTTCAGGACGCGCTTGATGTGAATGTTGTAGGTGACCTTCTTGGCGGTAGGCAGTACCTGGCCGAAGAACTTCACTTCGCCCGAGCCCAGCGCACGGCCGCGGCCCGGCAGGCCCTGCCAGCCGAGGAAGAAGCCGACCAGCTGCCACATGGCGTCCAGGCCCAGGCAGCCCGGCATCACCGGATCGCCTTCGAAGTGGCAGGCGAAGAACCACAGGTCCGGATTGATATCCAGCTCGGCGACCAATTCACCTTTGCCGTACTTGCCGCCTTCTTCGCTGATATGGGTGATGCGATCGACCATCAGCATGTTCGGCGCGGGCAGTTGCGCATTACCTGGGCCGAACAGCTCACCGCGACTGCAGCGCAGCAGGTCTTCCCGAGTAAAGGCGTGTTGTTTGGTCATGCGAGCTCCTCAATAACCCCCTGCGGCAGGGGACGAATCTTCCCGGCCGGCCCGAAAAGCGATGACTCCGGGGCGGCAGCCTACAGGTAGACTATTGCGTTGTGGTGAAAGTCACAGTGCACCAGACGAAAGAAGTACAGGTGTGCACTGAAACGTCTATTTTCAGGTCCGAAGAAGATCCTGTCCAGTCCTTAAGACTGCCGCACTTTAGCATTTATCGCCAGTCGCGGTTGTCTGACCGGGTAACCAGCGTTGCAGCACGCGCTGCAGGTCGGTGCGGCGCAAGGGTTTAGTCAGGTAATCGTCCATACCGGCGGCCATGCAGCGCTCACGATCACCTTCCAACGCGTTTGCGGTCAAGGCGATGATCGGCAGGTGCATGCCGTTTGGCAGCAGGCGGATGCGCTGGGTGGCTTCATAGCCATCCAGGTTCGGCAGGCGGCAGTCCATCAGAATGGCGTCGAACCGTTGCTGGCTGACCTGATCGACTGCCTGGATGCCGTCTGCCGCCACGCTGACCTCAAGCCCCAGGCTGCGCAACATGGCCTCGATGACGTTCTGATTGACCGGGTTGTCCTCCACCAACAGTATCCGCTCGCTACCGGCGAGCGGTCGTTGTTCGCGAACGGCCCCGGGCAGTTTCGCCTGTGCGGGCGCGGCCAGTGCCAACGGCATTTCCAGGGTGAAGGTCGAGCCCAGGCCCTCGCGGCTCTCGCCGCGCAGCTTGCCGCCCATGCGTTCGGCCAAGGTGCGCGCGATCGACAGCCCCAGGCCGGTGCCGCCGTAGCGTCGGGAAATCGAGCTGTCGGCCTGCTGGAAGGCGACGAACATCATTTCCATGCGGCCGCTGTCGATGCCGATGCCCGTGTCGCGCACGCTGCAGGTAAACCAGATCAGTTGTCGGTCCAGCACCTGGCAGCGCGCTTCAACGTGCACCTGGCCACGCTCGGTGAATTTCAGTGCATTCCCCACCAGGTTCAGCAAGATCTGCCGGATACGTGTCGGGTCGCCGTTCACGGTCAGGTGCTCGATGCCTTCGGCCATTTGCAGATGCAGGCCAAGGCCGCGTTGCTGCGCGCTGTGCTGGAACGACTGAACGCTGCTGGCAATCAGTTCGCCCAGGTTGAAGTCGATGCGCTCCAGCTCCAGCGCCGTGCGCTCGATCCGCGAGAAGTCGAGAATGTCGTTGATGACCTTCAGCAGGTGCCCGGTGGACTCACTGGCAACGGCGGTGTAGTCGGCCTGTTCGCTGGTCAGTGGGGTGGTTTCGAGCAGTTGCAGCATGCCCAGCACGCCATTCATGGGGGTGCGCAACTCGTGGCTCATCATCGCCAGGAAGTCCGACTTCGCCCGGTTGGCCTGTTCGGCTTCCTCGCGCGCCTGGGTCAACTGGGCAATGGCTTGCTTCTGCTCGGCACTGGCTTGCTCCAGCGCGGTGGCGAGGTTGTTGATGTGGCGCGCCAGATGGCCCAGCTCGCTGTCATCGACCACCGGCAGCGGGGTGTTGTACTCGCCTTGTTGTATGGCCTTCACGGCGTGGCCCATGTCGCTGATCGGCTTGGCCAGGCTGAGGGCCAGCCGGCGAGCGAGCAGGAAGGTGAACAGCAGCGCGAACAGGGCCAGGATGCCCGCCTTGATCACGATTTCCTGCTGGCGCTGGCTGAAGGCATCGTCGGACATGCCGACGATCACCCGCCCCAGGTAGTCGTCACCGATGGCGGGTACGGAGACCTTGCCCGGTTGCAGGAAGTCGGTGTCCAGGCGGATCTGCTGCAGGCGTATCGGGGCCTGGAACACTTCCACCCGCTGCGCCCGGTTGGCGCTTTCGTCAGACTGCTCGACGTAGACCAGGATGTGGTTGCGGCTGTCCTGCACCTCCAGAAAGCGCACGTGCGGAATGCTCAGCGTGGCACGCATCAGGCCTTCCAGCACTTCGTTGTTGCCCGAGATCACCCCGTATTCGGAGGCCGGCGCCAGCTGGTTGGCGATCAGCTGGCCGGTGTGGTTGAGCTCCTGGCGCAGGTCCTGGATACGTACGAAGGTGAAGAAGCTGATCAGCAGCAAGGTCAGCAGCAGGGCGGGGCCGAGGCTGATGATCTGGGTGCGGGTGTGGATGTCCCAGCTCAGACGTCTGCTCATGGGGTGGATTCTCCTTCGGCCAAGGCCTTGGCGGCGGCGTTCGGATCGATAGGTTCAAGGCCCAGGGCGCGTGCCACCTGCTGGTTGCCACTGACGCCGTAGCGCGCCGGATAAAGGCTTCGCGGCCAGCGTGTCGGCGGCTGGTCGAGCAATTGGTCGAGCACCGCCAACCAGTCGTCCTGGTCGCTGTAGGTGCTGGCAAGGGCGCCTGCGCGCACAAAACCTGCGTTCGGGCCGATCAGCGCCATTTGCCGGCCGTAGCTGCTGAGCAGCAGGTTTTTCGCGGTCTTTGGGTTGTACAGGGCAGGGTCATCGAGGCCTAGCAGCACGTCGCTGTTGCCCAGCAACTGCTGCAGGGGCCGGCTGTCACGCGGGTCGGGCCAGTCCTGGGCAATGATCTCCAGGCCCAGGGGGCGTGCGGCATGGCGCAGCTCATCGAGCAGGAAGACGCTGTGCTCACCGTAAAGCACACCGATGCGTTGCGCCTGTGGCAGCAGGTAGCGCGCCAGGCGCAGCTGGCGGGCCAGGGGCGGGTCGCTCCACAGCAGCGTAAGGAAGGCGGGGCGGGACTTTCCCAGGCGCTGTTCAGCCTGTACCCGGCTTACCCGCATGGCCAGCGCTGGCGGCCCGGCACTTTCACTCAGGCGCCATTCCAGTGCGGCACTGTCGAGCAGCACCAGGCGTTGATCGGCCTTGAGCCGGCTTGGGCGGGGCAGGTCGGCAGTGGTCTGGAAACGTACTTGGTCATGCGGGCGATGGCTTTCGAACGCTGCGACGAAGCTGCGAATGCCAGGCTGATCTTCGCCACCCACCAGCAGGATTTCACCGGCGGACAGCGGCCCCAGGGGCCACAGGCAAAGCAGCAGCAGGCGCAGCAGACGGGCCATCAGAATTCCAGCTCCGCGCTGACGCTCAGGCGCTGGCGGCTGTCGTAGCGGTTTTGCAGTGCGGTAGTCGGCTCATCGTCCAGACGTTGCTGCCACAGCGCTGCCAGCTCAAGGTTGCTGCCCAGCCCCCGCAAGCGCTTGGCCAGGCGCAGGTCCAGGCGCTCGTAGCGGTACTGGTTGAGTGCATCGTCACCATAATAGAACAGCGCGCTCGACCAACCATCGCCCCACTCGCGCAGCCAGCCTGCCGAGCCGCTGTTGCGGGCGCTGAGGCGGCGGTCGTCGGGGTTGCTGGCCCAGGCGTCGACGTAGGCGTAGGTCACGCGTAGGCGGTCGCGCAAGGTGGGGCGCCAGTCCAGTTGCGCCTCGCTGCCGGTAAAGCGTGCCTTGTTGGCATTGCTGGCGATGTACTGGTTGTTCTTGAGGGGCTCGCTGATCATTCCAGTGATCTCGTCGTAGAACAGCTTCACGTCCATGCTCAGGTCGATGTCGCTGAAATAGCCGTTGTAACCCAGTTCGCGCGAGCGCATGCGTTCCTGGTCGAGATCGCCCGGGCCGCGGGTCTTGACGAAATACTCGCCGTGCTGCTGGCCAAAGGCATTGGGGCTCAGGCTTTTGACCGTATAGCTCCAGTTGACGTTGTTCTCGAACATGTCGGGCGAGCGTACCGCCTCGGAATACACCGCACGCAGGCCATGGCGTGGGGTGATCAGGTAGTTGACCGCCACGCGTGGGGTCAGCGAGTTGCCGGACAGGCGCGAGTCCTCGAACATCGCGCCGCCCTGGATGATCCAGTGCTCGTCGGCGCGCCACTCCAGCTGGCCGAACAGGCGCCAGGTCTGGTCGTCGAGGCTGCCGTTGAAGTAGGTCTGCGAGTCGGCACGATCATAGCGGTAGTTCATGCCGCTGAGCAGGCGCAGGTTGTCGGTCAGGCTCAGGGTGTCCTGGATTTCCAGGTCGTAGCGGGTTTCACGGGTGCTTTGGTCGACATCACCGCACACCACATTGCGGCCGCCCTGGTTGTTCCACTGGTTCATGATGGCATCGACCAGTGCCTGTTCCTCGGGGTTGCTGCTGCGCGGCGGATTGTTGGCCCCACGAGCCACCAGCTCGGCATAGTTCGGGTTCATCTGCCACAGCCGGGTCAGCTCCGGGCTGAACGACAGGGCCGCATCACAGGCGCGCCAGACCTGCTGGCGGTCGAAGTGCTGGGCCGAGCCCTGGACATACAGGCTGTGCTCGGGGTTGAGGTCAATGTTCCAGCGTACCGAACCTGCGTAATCCTTGGCATTGACGTCGGCGCTGTCTCCCTGCTGGGTGACGTAGGGGAATACAGGCTGGTAGGTGTAGGGGCGCTGGTTGCTGCCTTCCTTGGCCGCCAACTGCCATTCCAGGGTCTGGTCGGGGGCCAGGCTGTGGCTGGCGCTGAGGTTGAAGCGGGTGAGGCGGCGGCTGTCGCGGTAGTCGCGGCCGTACTGGTCCTGGTCGAAGCCATCGTCCTGCAGGCCCGACACCGACAGGCGCATGTCGCCGCTGTTCCAGCCAAAGCCGTGGCTTGCGTAGAAATCGTTGATGCCGTCCTGGCCGCGGGTGACCTTGAGGCGCGTGCCATGGCTGTCGGCAGGGTTGCGGGTGAGGATGTTGACCACCGCCATCAGCGCATTGGCGCCATAGCTGACCGTGTTGGGGCCACGGAACACCTCGATGCGCTCGATGTCCTCCATGGCCAGGGGGATGTCGCTCCAGTCCACTGTCGCAAGGCCTGCGCGGTATACCGAGCGGCCATCGATCAGCACCTGCATGCGCCGTGCGTCGTTGACGTTGCTGCCATGGTAGTTGACCGTCGGCTGATTGCCGGCGCCGTAGCCGATCATCATGCCAGGCACCAGGCGCAGCAGTTCGGGGATGTCGCGGGCACCGCTGGCGCGGATCAGTTCACTGTCGAGCACGGTCATGCTGCCTGGGACCGCTGCCGGGGATTGTTTGAGGCGGGTGGCGGTCAGAACCTGCGGCAGGTCGGCGTTGTCGATGAACAGATCGTCGGCCATGGCCGGGCCGCCGAGCAAGGCGGTCAGTAGTAGAAGACGCGGGTAGGGGGGCGTGCCAGGCACCACGGTACGACCTTGTTTCAGGGATGAAACAGGCATGTTAACTGACCTTGGGTGTTTTGCCAGCGATCAGGCCTTCCATAGCGGCCCTTTCCCGGGCGCTGCCACTGGCCCTGTCGCCTATGCATCGTATAATGCCCCGGTCGCCACTTAACTTTTGGCTTTAACGGATTGGATATGACTGAACAGCAACCTGTTGCAGTTCTGGGCGGCGGCAGCTTCGGCACCGCCGTGGCGAACCTGCTGGCGGAAAACGGTGTGCCGGTGCGCCAATGGATGCGCGACCCGGAGCAGGCCGAGGCCATGCGCGTCAACCGCGAGAATCCACGCTACCTCAAAGGCATTCGCCTGCACGATGGTGTCGAGCCGGTCAACGACCTGCTGGCTACCCTGCAGGCCTGCGACCTGGTCTTCGTCGCCTTGCCGTCGAGCGCCTTGCGCAGCGTACTGGCGCCCCATGCCGAGCTGTTGCGCGGCAAGGGCCTGGTCAGCCTGACCAAGGGCATCGAGGCGCAGAGCTTCAAGCTGATGAGCCAGATCCTCGAAGAAATCGCCCCCCAAGCCCGCATCGGTGTGCTGTCGGGGCCTAACCTTGCCCGCGAGATCGCCGAGCACGCGCTGACCGCCACGGTGGTCGCGAGCGAAGACGAACAGCTCTGCCAGCGAGTGCAGGCCGTGCTGCATGGGCGTACCTTCCGCGTCTACGCAAGCGCCGACCGCTTCGGGGTCGAGCTGGGCGGCGCGCTGAAGAACGTCTACGCCATCATTGCCGGCATGGCCGTGGCGCTGGGCATGGGCGAGAACACCAAGAGCATGCTGATCACCCGTGCCCTGGCCGAGATGACCCGCTTTGCCGTGAGCCAGGGCGCCAACCCGATGACCTTCCTTGGCCTGGCCGGTGTCGGTGACCTGATCGTCACCTGCTCCTCGCCCAAGAGCCGCAACTACCAGGTGGGTCACGCGCTGGGCCAGGGCTTGAGCCTGGATGAGGCAGTCAATCGCCTGGGCGAGGTCGCTGAAGGGGTCAACACCCTCAAGGTGCTCAAGGCCAAGGCCCAGGAAGTGCAGGTATACATGCCGCTGGTAGCGGGCCTGCACGCCATCTTGTTCGAGGGCCGTACCCTGAACCAGGTGATCGAGCACCTGATGCGTGCAGAGCCCAAGACCGACGTCGATTTCATTTCCATCAGCGGTTTCAACTGAGCCGACAGCGGCTTTGACCAGAACAAGGAGCAAGACATGAACGATACGCCCGAACGCGCCCAGCGTGAGTCGATCCTCCTGCGGGTACTGTGGATGCTGGTGTTCCTGCTGGTCTGGCAAGTGGCCGAACTGCTGCTGGGCGGCCTGGTGCTGGTGCAGCTGATCTACCGCCTGATCTACGGTGCCCCCAGCGCCAGCCTGATGAACTTTGGCGACAGCCTCAGCCAGTACCTGGCGCAGATCGGCCGCTTCGGCAGCTTCCACAGCGACCAGAAACCCTGGCCATTCGCCGACTGGCCAGCCCCCCGTGCGCCAGAAGGCGAGGCCCCGCACGCCGTGGCTCCGGCGCCGCACCCCGTGCGTGACGAAGAGCCCAAGCTGTGAAGCTGTGGGTGCTGCGCCACGGTGAGGCGGAGCCTCGGGCCAATACCGACGCCGAGCGGCGCCTGACCAGCCATGGCCGCGAGCAGGTGCTGCACAGCGCCGCGCGCCTGCTCGGGCAGCCGTTGCAGGCGATCATCGCCAGCCCTTATGTCCGTGCCCAGCAGACTGCAGCGCTGGTGCACGACACCTTGGGCTTTGCCGAGCCTGTGCACACCGTGCCCTGGCTGACGCCGGAAAGCGATGTGCAGCGAGTGATCGGCGAAATCGAACGGCTGGGCCTGGAGCATGTGCTGCTGGTCAGCCACCAACCGCTGGTGGGGACGCTGGTCGGTGCCCTGGAACACGGTCATTTGCAGCAATCGGCAGCCATGAGTACCGCCAGCCTGGCGGAGCTTGAGGGTGACTGGCCGTTGGCAGGGCTGATGACCTTGCGCGCGCTTAATTCGCCGGCCTGACGCCTGGCAACTGGCATTTTTGTCAGTTGCCGCTTCGCTTGGCTGCTTGCTAGCGTTGCACCACATTGGGCGCGTGGACAGGCAGGGCACGATCATGAAAGGGCAGAGGCAAGCGCAGTTACGCTCCATGGACTTGCAGCCCACCGTGGACAAGGTGCAGGAAGGCGAGGTGCTGGACTTTGCCCAGTACAGCCTGCTGCGCGATTCGGCCGACGCCAAGCTTTATCAGCTGATGGGCAAAGTGCGCAGCCACGGCGGGCTGCAACCCAGCGTCATGCAGCAAGGCGAGACCGATTTATTTGCCCTGCAGGCGGCCTGTCTGCGGGTGTCTCACTTGTTGCAGACCAGCTGCCTGGCATTGCGCAGGCTGCAGCTCGACCACCACGACCAATGCCTCGCCCGCGAGGTGCTTGAGAGCCAGGTGGCCTACATGCAGGCTTGTCTGCAGCGTTCACTGGGCAGTTTCGATCGCACCCCATGACCTGATTGCCCTCGCCGATGACCTTTCCGGACATTGCCGAGCGGCCTTGCGATGCAGACAATGGGCCCTCATCCCCCGTCCGGACCCGGCGCCATGTCGCAGCACATCTTCTTCGCTCACGCCAATGGTTTCCCGTCTGCCACCTACGGCAAGCTGTTTGCCGCGCTGGCGCCGGACTACCAGGTCCGCCACCTGGCCCAGCATGCCCACGACCCGCGCTTCCCGGTGAATGAAAACTGGCAGAACCTGGTCGATGAGCTGCTGCACCATCTGGCCCAGCAGGATGCGCCGGTCTGGGGGGTTGGCCATTCGCTGGGCGGGGTGCTGCACCTGCATGCCGCCTTGCGTTGCCCCGAGTATTACCGCGGGGTGGTCATGCTCGACTCGCCGGTGCTGACCCGCGCCGATCAATGGTTGCTGCGTACCGCCAAGCGTTTTGGCTTCATCGACCGCATCACCCCGGCAGGGCGTACCCTGGGGCGCCGCGAGGCGTTCGCCGACCGCGACAGCGCACGGGACTACTTCGCCCGCAAAAGCTTGTTCCGCCACTTTGATCCCGACTGCCTCGAAGCCTACCTGGAGCATGGCCTGGAGCCTGCGCAGGATGGGCTACGCCTGCGTTTCGACCCGGCTACGGAAATCAGTATCTACCGCAGTATCCCCCACGCCAGCCCCGCGCCTGCCCGGCAGTTGCTGGTGCCCCTGGCGATGATCTGTGGCGAGCGCAGCAATGTGATTCGCCGTCACCACACGTCGGCCGTGCGCGACATGGCCAAGGGTGAGTACCACAGCGTGCCGGGCGGGCACATGTTCCCCCTGGAGCGCCCGACGGACACCGCCAGCCTGATCAAGGGCCTGTTCGACCGCTGGAGCCAGGCATGAGCGCGCACATGGAAGAAATCCGCCTGAGCCTGGGCCATATCGAGCTGGCCGCGCACCTGTTCGGCCCCGAAGACGGGCTGCCGGTGATCGCCCTGCACGGTTGGCTGGACAACGCCAACAGCTTCGCCCGGCTGGCGCCGCGGCTGCAGGGCCTGCGCATCGTCGCCCTGGACCTGGCCGGGCATGGCTACTCGGAACATCGCCCGCCAGGCGCAAGCTATGCCTTGCCCGACTATGCCCACGACGTACTGCGGGTTGCCGAGCAACTGGGCTGGCAGCGGTTTGCCCTGCTTGGCCATTCGCTGGGTGCGATCATTTCGGTGCAACTGGCAGGCGCCTTGCCGGAGCGGGTCAGCCACCTGGCGCTGATCGATGGCGTCATCCCGCCCACGGGCGCCGAGCAGGACGCCGGCGAACGCCTGGGCATGGCGCTGCAGGCGCAGCTACGCCTGGACGGCAAACGCAAGTCCGTCTACCCGGCGCTGGAGGAGGGCGTGCAGGCGCGCATGAAGGGCATGGTCGCGGTCAGCCGTGAAGCGGCCGAGCTGTTGGCCCAGCGCGGGCTGATGCCGGTGCCGGGTGGCTACAGCTGGCGCAGCGACAGCCGCCTGACCCTGCCGTCCCCCGTGCGCTTGAGCCACGCCCAAGCCATGGCCTACGTCAGGCGGGTGAGCTGCCCGGCCTGCCTGGTGGTGGCCGCCGATGGCATGCTGGCGCGCCACACTGAGTTGCTGGAGCAGCTACCCTTTGAGCAAGTGAAGCTGCCAGGTGGTCATCATCTGCACCTGAACGATGAGCAGGGCGCGGCCCTTGTCGCAGACTGTTTCAATCGCTTCTTTGGCTTTGCTTGACTTGCACCGGACAAGTGCCGAGGCTTGGCGGGTTGAACAGGGAGACAACCATGCAAATGCCAGACACGCTGGACCTTAACTTCGGTGCCACGCGCCGACTGGGCTGCCGATGAGCGCGCCCGTTACCCTCCGCACCACGCTCGCCGCCTGCCTCGTGCTCGCCAGCCCCTTGTTGTGGGCCGACAGCCTGCCCGTACCGGTGGATGCCAAGGTGGTCGATCAACGCCCTGCGGTGGAGCAGGAGCGCGTGTACCCCATGGGCCCTCTGCGCAAGATCAGCGGCCGCCTGCGGGTCGAGGACAAGGTCGAAAGCCGTGGCCAGGTGAGTTCGGTCACCTATGAACTGCCCGTTGAACGCTCGGCCCGCGAAGCGTTTACCAGTGCCCGTGAAGCACTGCAGCACGACGGCGGCTACCCGCTGTTCTGGTGCCAGGGCCGTGATTGCGGCGA
This sequence comes from Pseudomonas sp. E1MeOHC2, assembly GCF_058745025.1. Lineage (NCBI taxonomy): Bacteria > Pseudomonadati > Pseudomonadota > Gammaproteobacteria > Pseudomonadales > Pseudomonadaceae > Pseudomonas > Pseudomonas sp. E1MeOHC2. The sequence goes on along the minus strand of NZ_CP196675.1, from coordinate 511,750 downwards.
GGCCAGCCTGTGGGCCAACGACGTGTTCGCCAACGCCCGGCTCAACGGGGGTGATGAGCAACAAGCGTTCATCCTGCTGCGCCGCTCGGCCGAACAGGCCGATACCCTGGTCGCACTGTACAGCGTCACCCGTGGCAACCGCCGTGCCTACCTGCACGTCGAAGAATTCGTTGCCGCCAGCCCGCTTGGCGAACTGCTGCCCACCGCTGCCACGGTGCTGCGCGAAATGCGCGACACCGGCAAACTCGACTACCCTGACCTGAGCACGCCGCAACCCGCCTGGGTGGCCCTGCTTGGGCGCAGCCTGAACCTGGATAGCACCCTGCGGGCCAGCCTCAGTGGTGCTAACGCCGAGGCCTGGCGAGAGGCCTTGGTCACTGCAGGCGTGCGCAGCAGCCGCCTTGAAGTCGGTACGGCCCCCACCGATGGCCTGCACTTGGAACTGATCCGTTGAATGAGCGTCACCATGGCCAATAACGACCGCCTGCTGATCCAGATCGTCCTGCTGGCGTTGCTCGGCGCTGCCCTGTGGGTCATGGCGCCGTTCATCTCGGCGCTGCTGTGGGGGGCCATTCTGGCCTTTGCCAGCTGGCCGTTGATGCGCTTGCTGACGCGCGTGCTGGGCGGCCGCGAAACGCTGGCCGCAAGTTTGCTGACCGCAGCCTGGATCCTCATCGTGGCATTGCCGCTGGTCTGGCTGGGTTTCAACCTGGCCGATCATATCCGTGATGCCACGGCGTTTGTCCGTGACGTGCAGGTGGACGGCCTGCCCGATGCACCGGCCTGGCTGGGCAGCATTCCCCTGGTGGGTGAGCGCATGGTCAATTGGTGGCAATCGCTCGACCAGCAAGGTGCGGCCTTGATCGCTTCGATCAAGCCTTACCTGGGCCAGGTGGGCAACTGGTTGCTCGCACGCAGCGCGCAGATCGGGAGCGGAATGCTCGAACTGAGCCTGAGTCTGGTCTTCGTGTTCTTCTTCTACCGGGACGGCCCGCGTTTGTCGGCGTTCGTGCTGCGCCTGCTGCAGCGCTTGACGGGGGATCGCGCCGATTACTACCTGGAACTGGTGGCCGGCACCGTGCAGCGGGTGGTCAACGGCGTGATCGGCACGGCAGCGGCCCAGGCCCTGCTGGCGCTGATCGGTTTCCTGATAGCCGGGGTACCAGGGGCCATCGTGCTGGGCCTGGTGACCTTCATGCTCAGCCTGATCCCCATGGGCCCGCCGCTGGCGTGGATCCCCGCTACTGCCTGGTTGGCGTGGCAAGGCGAATACGGCATGGCGGTGTTCCTGGGCATCTGGGGTACTTTCGTTATCAGCGGCGTGGACAACGTGCTCAAGCCGTACCTGATCAGCCGTGGCGGCAACTTGCCGCTGGTCATCGTGTTGCTGGGCGTGTTCGGTGGCTTGATCGCCTTTGGTTTCATTGGCCTGTTCATCGGGCCAACCTTGCTGGCGGTGGGCTACAGCCTGCTGCTGGACTGGAGCCGCAACGCCGGGCAGCAGACCCTGTAGGAGCGTATTTTTACGCATTCTTTATGCCCCCGCTTACCCCTTGATCTCGCCCCTTTACGCCCCTTCCTCGGACAATTCCCCCAAAGCGGCCTAAGCCGCACCACGGGGAGCTCCACACATGAACATGCTCGACGGGCTGTCACTGCTGCTGGCAGTGGCATTGGCTATTTACCTGCTGGTGGCGCTGCTGCGCGCCAATCGCAGCTAGGGAGTGGTCATGCACAGTTACGACTTTGCCTTGTTACTGGCGTTTTTCCTCATCGTGCTGCTACCGGCACCTTGGCTCGGGCGGTTCTTCTACAAGGTGATGGAAGGCCAGCGCACTTGGCTGACACCTGTATTGGGCCCGGTAGAACAGGCCAGCTATCGGCTGGCGGGCGTTCGCGCCGACCAGGAGCAGAACTGGAAGCAATACACACTGGCCTTGTTGGCCTTCAACCTGGCCGGGTTCCTGCTGCTGTTTGCCGTGCTGTTGCTGCAGGGCTATCTGCCGCTCAACCCACAGCACCTTCCCGGCCAGGAGTGGTCGCTGGCGTTCAACACCGCCGTAAGCTTCGTCACCAACACCAACTGGCAGGGGTACAGCGGCGAGGCATCGGTCAGCTACCTGAGCCAGATGCTCGGCTTGACCGTGCAGAACTTCGTCAGCGCCGCCACTGGGTTGGCGGTGCTCGTGGCCCTGTGTCGTGGCATTGCCCGCCGCTCGACCACCACCCTGGGCAACTTCTGGGTCGACATGACCCGCGCCACGCTCTATGGGCTGCTGCCCCTGTGCCTGGTGCTGGCGCTGCTGCTGGTCTGGCAGGGCGTGCCACAGACCTTTGCCGACTACGCTCACGCGCTGACCCTGCAAGGCAGTGACCAGACCATCCCGCTCGGCCCTGCGGCCAGCCAGATCGCCATCAAGCAGTTGGGCACCAATGGCGGCGGCTTCTTCGGCGTCAACTCGGCGCACCCGTTCGAAAACCCCACCGCCTGGAGCAACCTGTTCGAGGTGGCGTCGATCATCCTCATCCCGGTGGCGCTGGTGTTCACCTTCGGCCACTACGTGAAGGACCTGCGCCAGAGCCGGGCGATTCTCGCCTGCATGCTGAGCCTGTTCCTCATCGGCGGGGCTACCGCGTTGTGGTCCGAACACCAGCCCAACCCGGCACTGCAGAGCCCCCAGGTTCAGCAGAGCGCCCCCATGGAGGGCAAGGAAAGCCGCTTTGGCACCACCGGCTCGGTGCTGTGGACGGTGACCACCACAGCGGCATCCAACGGCTCGGTCAATGCCATGCACGACAGCCTCAACCCGCTGACCGGCATGGTCGCGATGGTCAACATGATGGTCGGTGAGGTGATCTTCGGCGGCGTTGGCGCGGGGCTCTACGGCATGCTGTTGTTCGTGCTGATCGCCGTGTTCCTGGCCGGCTTGATGATTGGCCGTACGCCGGAATACCTGGGTAAGAAACTGCAGGCGCGTGAGGTGCAACTGCTGGTGGCGACCTTGCTGGTGATGCCGGTTGGCGTGCTGGTGCTGGGCGCCATCGCCGCCAGCCTGCCGGGCCCGGCGGGTGCGGTGAGCAACCCTGGTGCCCATGGCTTCAGCCAACTGCTGTACGCCTACACCTCCGGCACCGCCAACAACGGTTCGGCCTTTGCCGGTTTCGGTGCCAACACGGTGTACCACAACCTGATGATCGGCCTGGCCATGCTGATCGGCCGCTTCGGCTACATCCTGCCGATACTGGCGCTGGCCGGCAGCCTGGCGGCGAAAAAAAGCGCGCCCCAAGGGCTCAACAGCTTCCCCACTCACGGCCCACTGTTCACCGGCCTGTTGCTGGTGACCATTTTGTTGGTGGGTGGCCTGACCTTCCTGCCGACCTTGGCCCTTGGGCCAATCGCCGAATACCTGAGCCTGGGCTTCTGAGGAAACCAACATGAACATGCCCATTCCTGAAGTAAAAGCCCTCCACAGCGCCAAGGACCAGACGCGCTTCGCCGCGCTCTGGCGCCCGGCCCTGGTACAGGCCTTCGTCAAGCTGGACCCGCGGCAGCTCAAGCGCTCGCCGGTGATGCTCGTGGTTGCCCTGACCGCCGTGCTCACCACCATCCTGTGCGTTGCCCCAGGCAGCGGCGTGAGCACCGCTGTTGCAGTGCAGATTGCCCTGTGGCTGTGGTTCACCGTGCTGTTCGCCAACTTTGCCGAAGCCCTGGCCGAAGGCCGTGGCAAGGCCCGCGCCGACAGCCTCAAGGCGGGGAGCCAGGGGCTGACTGCCCAGCGGCGCAACAGCGCTGGCGCATTCGAGACGGTCGTCGCCAGCGAGCTGCGCAAGGGCGATGTGGTCAAGGTGATCGCGGGTGAGTTGATCCCGGGCGATGGTGAAGTGCTCGAAGGCATTGCCGCAGTCAACGAGGCGGCGATCACCGGTGAGTCCGCGCCGGTGATCCGCGAGTCCGGCGGCGACCGGTCGGCGGTGACCGGCAACACGCGGCTGGTGTCCGACTGGCTGCTGATTCGCATCACCAGCAACCCTGGCGAATCGACCCTGGACCGCATGATCGCGCTGGTCGAAGGGGCCAAACGGCAGAAGACGCCCAACGAGATAGCCCTGGATATCCTGCTGATCGGCCTGACCCTGATCTTCCTGGTCGTGGTGGTGACCTTGCAGCCGTTCGCCCACTTCGCCGGCGGTAGCCTGCCGTTGATCTTCCTGGCCGCACTGCTGGTGACGTTGATCCCCACCACCATTGGCGGCCTGCTGTCGGCCATTGGCATTGCCGGCATGGACCGCCTGGTCCGGCTCAATGTCATCGCCCGCTCCGGCCGCGCGGTGGAGGCGGCGGGCGACGTGCACACCCTGATGCTCGACAAAACCGGCACCATCACCTTCGGCAACCGCCGCTGCAGCGCGCTGCATGCGGCACCGGGCATCACGGCCAAGGAACTGGGGGAGGGCGCCCTGTTTGCCTCGCTGGCCGACGACACGGCCGAGGGCAAATCGATTGTCGAGTACCTGCGCCAGTTGCACGACTTCGTCGAACCGTCCGGGGAGCAGCTCGAACCTATTGCCTTCAGCGCCGAGACCCGGTTGTCGGGGGTCGACTTCCAGCAGCGCCGCTACCGCAAGGGCGCTGTCGATGCGGTACTGGCCTTTGTCGGCCTGCAACGGCTCGAAATACCGCCGGCACTGGGCCGCGAGGTCGAGCGTATCGCCCAGAGTGGTGGCACGCCGCTGCTGGTGTGTGTCGACAAGCGCCTGCTTGGGGTGATTCACCTCAAGGATGTGGTCAAGCCCGGTATTCGCGAGCGCTTTGCCGAACTGCGCAAGCTGGGCATCCGCACCGTGATGGTGACCGGGGACAACCCGCTGACTGCCGCAGCCATTGCCGCCGAGGCCGGGGTCGATGATGTGCTGGCCGAGGCCACCCCAGAGAAGAAGCTGGCGCGCATCCGCCAGGAGCAGAATGACGGTCGCCTGGTCGCCATGTGTGGCGATGGCGCCAACGACGCCCCGGCGCTGGCCCAGGCCGACGTGGGCATGGCCATGAACGACGGCACCCAGGCAGCCCGTGAGGCGGCCAACATGGTTGATCTGGACAGCGACCCGACCAAGTTGCTGGACGTGGTCCAGGTGGGCAAGGAACTGCTGGTGACCCGTGGCGCCTTGACCACCTTCTCCATCGCCAACGATGTGGCCAAGTACTTCGCCATCCTGCCGGCGTTGTTCGCCGCCATTTACCCGCAGCTGGGCGTGCTCAACCTGATGCACCTGGCCAGCCCGCAGAGTGCGATCTTGTCGGCGATCGTGTTCAACGCGCTGATCATCATCGTGCTGATCCCGCTGGCGCTGCGCGGTGTACGGGTGCAGGCGGCGAGTGCGGCCCACCTGTTACGGCGCAACCTGCTGATCTACGGCTTGGGCGGGCTCATCGTGCCGTTTGCCGGGATCAAGCTGATCGACCTGCTGCTCAATGCTCTGCACCTGGTCTGAGGAGGCCGCCATGAACACTTATGTACGCCCGGCGCTGAGCCTGGCCTTGCTGATGACGTTGGTCACTGGCGCGTTGTATCCGTTGGCGGTGACCGGCATTGCCCAGGTCGCCTTCCCTGAACAGGCCAATGGCAGCTTGGTGCGTGATGAACGCGGCGAGGTGCGCGGCTCGGCCCTGATCGCTCAGGATTTCCAAGGCGATGGCTGGTTCCATTCGCGGCCTTCGGCAGGGGCTTATGCCACCGTGTCCAGCAGTGCCAGCAATCTGTCGCCGAGCAACCCGGCGCTGGCCGAACGGGTAGGCAGCGATGCTGCGAAGCTGTATCGGGCTGAGCAAGGCCCGGTGCCTCAAGCCTTGCTGACCACCTCCGGCAGTGGCCTGGACCCGCAGTTGCCGCCGGAGGCGGTGGCTTATCAGGTATCGCGTGTGGCAGAGGCTCGCAAGGTGCCCGTTGAGCGCTTGCAAGCCCTGGTGGAAGAGGCCACCCTCCACCCATTGATCGGGCCGCCTGTGGTCAATGTCCTGGCCCTGAACCAGGCCTTGGAGCGTTTGGGGAACTGATAGTGGGGCCGCTTTACGGCCCTTCGCGGGCAAGCCTGCTCCCACAGGGACATGATGAACGTGTGGGAGCGGGCTTGCCCGCGAAGGCCTGCAAAGCAGGCCCAGATTTACCGATCGCCGCACAATCGAAGGATCAAACATGAGTGACGCAGCCCGCGCAGACGCGCTGTTGGCCAACCTGCCGCGAACTGGCCGCGGCAAGCTGAAGGTATTCCTCGGTGCCGCACCAGGGGTGGGCAAGACCTACGCCATGCTGCAGGCCGCCCACACCCAGCAACGCCAGGGCGTGCGGGTACTGGCCGGAGTGGTCGAGACCCACGGCCGCGCCGAGACCGAAGCGCTGCTCGGCGGCCTGCTCCAGCAGCCCCTGCTGCGCAGCGACTATCGCGGTGTCACGCTTGAGGAAATGGACCTGGACGGCCTGCTCAAAGCCGCTCCGGCCCTGGCCCTGGTCGACGAACTGGCCCACACCAATGCCCCCGGCAGCCGCCATGCCAAGCGCTGGCAGGACGTTCAGGAACTGCTGGCCGCCGGCATCGACGTCTACACCACGGTCAACGTCCAGCACCTGGAAAGCCTCAACGACAAGGTCCGCGATATCACCGGCGTACAGGTGCGCGAAACCTTGCCGGACTGGGTGTTGCAAGAAGCCTTCGAACTGGTGCTGATCGACCTGCCGCCCCGTGAATTGCTGGAGCGCCTGCGCGAAGGCAAGGTGTACGTGCCGGAGCAGGCGCGGGCGGCCATCGAGGCTTATTTTTCCCAGACCAACCTCACCGCGTTGCGTGAACTGGCCATGCAGACTGCCGCGGCCCAGGTCGATGCCGACCTGGCCCACGGCTATCGCCAACGTGGCCAAGAGGCTCCGGCCTTGCGTGGGCGCCTGTTGGTCGGGGTCGACGGTGACGACCAGGCCGAACGCCTGGTACGCCATGCCAGCCGGGTGGCCCAGCGCCGTCATTTGCCCTGGAGCCTGGTGCACGTGGACAACGGCCGTTTGCGCGACGAAGTTGCACGTCAGCGCTTGCAGGCCGCGCAGCAGCTGGCTGAACGCCTGGGCGGTGAAGTGGTGCTGTTGCGTGCCGGCGAGGTGGCGCGCACCTTGATTCAGCATGCCGTCGAGCGCCGGGCCAGCCTGGTGCTGGTGGGGCAATCGCGTGATCGCCTGCGCCGGCGTGTGTTGGGTGCCGGGGTTGCGGCGCGGTTGTTGCGCGAAAGCCATGGGCTGGAAATCAACGTGCTCGACCGCGACGTGCAGCCGCAACCGGCACGCGCGGCGGTCAAGCGCGTGTGGGTCTGGCGGCATTATCTGCTGGCCTTGCTGGCCACCGTCATGGCGGCAGGCCTGGCCTGGGCGGTGTCGAGCGTGCTGGCGTTGCCGAACATTTCGTTGGTGTTTCTCGCCGCGGTGTTGCTGGTGGCGGTGCGCAGTAGCCTGGGGCCGGCGCTGGCGTGTGCGGCGTTGTCGTTTCTGACTTACGACTTCCTGTTCATCCCGCCGAACTTCTCCTTCAGCATCCAGCGCGAAGAAGACGTGCTGACCCTGGTGTTCTTCCTGCTCATGGCCGCCCTCACGGGTAACCTGGCGGCCCGTCAGCGCCGCCAGTTGCAGGCCCTGCGCGAAACCCAGGCGCAGACCAGTCAACTGCTCGACCTGTCGCGTCGGTTGACCGTCGCCACCGACCGCCAGGCCGTGTTCAACGCGGCCGGCCAGCACCTCGACGGCTGGCATGACCTGCAAGTGTGCCTGCTCGAACGTGATGGCGAGGGCCTGTTGCGCCTGGCCAGCGGCGAAGCCGATGCGCTGAGCGACAACGAACGCGCCGCTGCCGAATGGGCCTGGCAGCACGGCCAGGCAGCGGGGCATGGCAGCGATACCCTGCCCAATGGCCGCTGGTGGTGGTGGCCCTTGGCGGTGGATGAGCAACCGCTGGCGCTGCTCGGCGTGCGCCCGCGCAGCGGCCAACCGCTGAGCGACCCGCGTCGCCGCCTGCTCACGGCCCTTGGCCAACCGCTGGCCCAGGCCCTGGCCCGCGCTCGGCTGGCCGAACAGCTGGAGGCCGCGCGCCTGCACGGCGAAACCGAGCAACTGCGCAGCGCCTTGCTTGCTTCAGTGTCCCACGACCTGCGCACGCCCCTGACTGCCATGCGCGGCAGTATCGACAGCTTGCTGGCGCTGGGCGAGGCAATACCCGAAGAAGACCGGCGCGAACTGCTCGAAGGTACGCGCAACGAGGCCGAGCGCCTGGACCGCTACATCCAGAACCTGCTCGACATGACCCGCCTGGGCCACGGCGGGCTCAAACTGGCCCGTGACTGGGTAGCCCCGGCGGACATTGTCGGCAGCGCGCTCAACCGCCTGCGGGTGGTACTCGCCCCCCTGCGCGTGCACACCGACGTGCCGGCCGAACTGCCGTTGCTGTTCGTTCATGCGGCGCTGATCGAGCAGGCCCTGGTCAATGTGCTGGAGAACGCTGCACGCTTCTCACCGGCCCACGGCCGGCTGGCGCTGCAGGTGTGGGTGCAGGATGAGCAACTGCGCATCGCTGTCAGCGACCAGGGGCCTGGCATCCCCGTGGCGGAGCGGGAGAAGATCTTCGACATGTTCTACACCGCCGCCCGCGGTGATCGGGGCGGGCAGGGCACCGGCCTGGGCCTGGCGATCTGCCAGGGCATGATCGGTGCCCATGGCGGGCAGATTCTGGTGGGTGAAGGCATCGATGGCCAGGGCACCGGCATCACTCTATGCTTGCCGCTGCCCCCTCAACCTGAAGCCGAAAGCGAAGCCCCATGAGCCAGTCCGCCACCCTCCTGGTCATCGACGACGAACCGCAGATCCGCAAGTTCTTGCGCATCAGCCTGACGTCCCAGGGTTACAAGGTGATCGAGGCCGCCACCGGCAGCGAGGGCCTGGCGCAGGCCGCTCTGGGCAAACCCGACTTGGTGGTGCTCGACCTCGGCTTGCCGGACATGGACGGCCAGCAGGTGCTGCGTGAGTTGCGCGAATGGAGCGCGGTGCCGGTGCTGGTGCTGTCGGTTCGCGCCAGTGAGGTGCAGAAGGTCGATGCGCTGGACGGAGGGGCGAATGACTACGTGACCAAACCGTTTGGCATTCAGGAGTTCCTTGCGCGGGTGCGCGCCCTGTTGCGCCAAGTGCCACAGGCCGGTGGAGGCGAGGTGGCGGCCAGTTTCGGGCCGTTGACCGTGGACTTCGCCTTCCGCCGTGTGACCCTTCAGGGCGTGGAGGTGGCGCTGACCCGCAAGGAATATGCGTTGCTGGCCCAGCTGGCCGGGCACCCGGGCCGGGTGATTACCCAGCAGCAGTTGCTCAAAGACATCTGGGGGCCGACTCATGTGGACGACACCCACTACCTGCGGATCGTGGTCGGGCACCTGCGCCAGAAGCTTGGGGATGACCCCATGGCGCCGCGGTTCATCATTACCGAGGCGGGCGTGGGCTACCGGTTGGTAGCGCCCGCCTGATGATGCAAGTCGCTGTTACCAGCCCAACTGCTTGTGCAAGCCCAAGGCGTCGTAGTAATCCCCTTGGTAGACGATCTTGCCGCCTTTGACCTTCACATAGCTCACGCCATCGAACGACAGCGCTTTATTGGTGGCTGGCGTTTGTGCGTCCCAGGCGCCGGTGTTGGTGCCGCTGAAGGTCCATTGGAAGGCGATGCCGTCCTTGTCCACGATCGGCGTGCCGTTGATCGTCCATTTCAAGTCTGGCACGGCCCCCACGAATACCTTGATCACGTTGTCGCGGGCAGCTTCGCGGCCCTTTTGTGGGGTGCCGACGGTGACGTCGAAGTACTCGGCGTCCTTGGCCAGGTAACTGGCCGCTTTTTCGGCGTCGTGGGCATTCCAGGCTGCCATGTAGGCATCGACGATCTGCCTGGGGCTTTCGGCAGCCTGGGCAAGGCTGGCGAAGGTGAACAGCGACAGCAGGTAGAACGCTCTGATGAAGGGACGCATGTTTGCCTCGCTTGCGGGTGTGCCCGCGGGTTGTCGGCCGGCTGGCCGTTGAGCGTGGTCAGGCCCTTGGCGGCTCCTTTTCGAACAGTTGCCGCATGACTTCCAGATAGCGCCGCGCGCCCAGGCCCAAGGGGCGCGGTTTGACCCAGATGATGTCCACCCACAGCCGTAGCCGGCTGGCCATGTTGTCGAAGCGCACCTCGGCCAATGCACCCGAGGCAATCAGCGGCTCAACCAGCGGCTGCGGCAGGTAGGCCCAACCCAGGCCGGATTGCACCAGATCCAGCGTAGCCAGATAACTGTCGGTCAGCCAGATTCGCCGCGACAGCACCATGCGCGGGTCGGAGCCGGTGGCTTTGCCCGAGGCCACGATGATTTGCCGTTGCTCGGCGAACGCTTCTTCGGGCAGCGGCGTGCCGCTGTTACGCCCAGCGGGGTGGCGGGGCGAAGCGACGGCGACCAGCAGTTGGCTGCCGGCTTCAAGAAACGACTCACGCTCATCGATCCCCGGCCGTTCGAACACCAGCGCCAATTGCACGCTGCCATCGTGCAGCAAGCGAATGGCTTCGGCTTGCGTGGCTGAACGCACTTCGATCTCAAGGCTCGGAAACTCCTGCGCGAGGGTTTCCAGGGGTTGGCTCCAGCGGCCGGTTTGCAGCTCGGGGGCCATGGCGATGATCAGGCGCTTTTCCAGCCCCTTGTGCAGTTGCAGTGCTTGGGCATCCAGCAGGTTAAGCTGGCAGATCACCTGCCTGGCCTGCGGTTCGAGGGCCAAGGCGGCGCTGGTGGGCAAGGCTTTGCGCGTGGCCCGGTCGAACAGGGCCAAGTCCAGCTCCGCTTCCAGCTGGGCAATGGCCATGCTCACGGCCGAAGGCACACGGCCCAGCTTGCGTGCGGCTGCAGAAAACGACCCTGCCTCCAGTACGGCGAGAAAAACCGCAAGTGAGTCGCTGGTAAAGGCCATGGTCAGAATCCCTTCTTTGCAGGCTATAGATCTTCCGAGAGGATACGGTCCACGCTGTCGACGAAGTAGTCCACGCTCGCCCGTGTGGTGCACATCGGCGGCTTGATCTTGAGGATGTTCAGGTAGTCGCCGGTCGGCTGCATGAAGATGCCCAGGTCACGCAAGCGGTCGCACAACTGCAGGGTTTCCTCGGTCGCCGGCTCCAGCGTCTGCCGGTCACGTACCAGCTCAAGCCCCAGGTAGAAGCCAGAGCCATGCGCCGCGCCGGCCAGCGGGTGCTTGTCAACCAGCGCCTGCAAGCGTGCCTTGAAATAGCGCCCGGTGTCGCGGGCATTGTCCCACAGCCCTTCTTCCTGCATCACGTCCAGCACCGCCATGCCGATGCGGCAACTGACCGGGCTGCCCCCCGCCGACGAGAAGAAGTAGCCCTGCGCTTCCAGCGCCTCGGCGATCTCGCGCCGGGTGATCACCACACCCAGCGGCTGGCCATTGCCCATGCCCTTGGCCATGGTGATGATGTCGGGCACCACCCCTTGTTCCTCGAAGCCCCAGAAGTACTCGCCCAGCCGGCCATAACCCACCTGCACCTCGTCGGCGATGCACACGCCGCCCCGGGCGCGCACCTTGGCGTAGGCTGCGTGAAGGTAACCGGCGGGTAGCGAGATGCCCCCCGCGTTGCCGTACACCGGCTCGCAGATGATCCCGGCCAGCTGACGGCCACGGGCATCGAGGTCGGCCAGCTTGGCATCGACGTCACGCAGGTAGCCGGCGGCGCTGTCGGCACCGCGCAAACGCCCACGGAAGGTGTTCGGTGCTTCGACCGGGTGTACCCAGTCTGGGCGGGTCTCCAGGGCCTGCGGGTTGTCGGCGATAGAGGTGGATATGGCGTCGGTGGCCACCGACCAGCCGTGGTAGGCCTCCAGCACGCTAAGCAGGTCGCGCCCGCCGCTGAAGGCCCAGGCCAGGCGGATGGCCAGGTCGTTGGCCTCGGTGCCGCTGTTGACCAGAAACACCCGGTCGAAGCCTTCTGGCGCCAGCTTCAGCAGGCGTTCGGAGAACTCGGCGATGGCCGCGTAATGGAAGCGCGAGTTGGTGTTGAGCAGCGACCACTGGCGCGCTGACTCGGCCACCATGCGTGGATGGCCATGGCCCAGCACGGCCACGTTGTTGAGCATATCCAGGTAGGAGCGGCCCTGCATGTCGATCAGGTAGTTGCGCCAGCCGCGCTCGATATGGGGCGGTTGCGCGTAGTAGTGCTTCTGCGAGCGGGCGAAGCTGGCGTCGCGGCGTGCCAGCAGCGCCTGCGCGTCGGCCAGCGGTTCGGCGTCGCAGTCAAATCCCAGCAGCGCGGCAGGCGACGGGCACAGTGCGAGCCAGGCAGCGGCATGGGACGGGGTGGCGAAGAACGGGGGGCGGATGGCGTTATCCAGGCACAGCTGAACGCTGAGAAAGCCACAGCTGCTGCCCAGGGATTGCCCCTTTGCCATGGCCTGGCCATCTGCCGGGGCATCCTCCAGCCCCTGCAGCCACAACGCCCAGTGTGGTGTACGCAGGCAGCCGCGGCCATCGCCGTGACGCTGCCATGTGCCGGCTTGCGGTGCCTGCACCCTGCAGCCGTCGGGCACATGCAATTCGACCCCCAGCGCGCAGGTGGCAGGCTCTTCGGGGCGGTCGATGTGGGTCTGTGAGAGGCGATACTGGCCATGCAGCGTGCTCGCTGGGCCTGGCTTGGCAGCCAGCAGGCGTTGATCGAAACCTGGCTGTTCCCAGTTGCCCGCTTCGCAGTGCGGGCTGAGTACGCCCAGATCAATGCGTGCAACCGGCTGGCCGGTCAGTTCGGGCAGCAGGGGGGCGCAACTGGCCAGGTCGGGCCTGCCGGGTTGAAGCCCGGCGGCCTGCACAATGGCCGCCTGCATCAGCGCGAAAGGCACGGCGGTAGCTGTGTCGAAGATTTCCCATTCATGGGCGATGTTGTTGCGAATGTACTGGTTGCCTGGGTCTACGGCCAGTTGTTGCTCGCTGCTCAGCACCAGCACTGCGGCGCGGTTGAGCACCAGCGGCCATAGGGCGCGCAGTTCGGCCTCGCTCAGCGGGTTGAGTGCCTGGTAGGCCTGCACCGCCGGCAGAATGCGCAGCGGGTCGCCTTCGGCATGGTGCAACAGCGCCGCGCAGGTCACCGAGAGGTCGGCAATGCGCCAGGTGCGCAGCAGGTCACCGAAGTCGATGACACCCTGCAACTGCCATTGGCGCTCGCCATCGCGGGCCCACACGGCGTTGTCGTCGGTGACGTCCAGGTGCACGGCCTGGCTTGGCAACTGTTCGGCCAGTGGCGCCAGGTGCGCAGCGGCGAGTTGGGTGGCCTGCTCGACACGGGCGCGTTGGCCTGCGTCCTGCAGCACCGGCAGCAGGTGCTGGATCAGCGCTTGCGCATGTTGCGGGTCCCATTGCAGGGTGCGGCTCAAGCCCGGGTGGTCAAAATCGGCTAAGGCCTTGTCCAGCTTCGCGCAGAGCCCGCCCAGTTCGGCCATCAGGTGCGGTGCCATGTGTTTGAGGCGGGTCAGCGGCTGGCCGTCGATGTAGTCGAGCAGGCGCACACGCAGCGGTTGGCCGTCGATGTTCAGTGCCAGCAACGTTTGCCCGTTGTGTGCCGGGCGCACAGCGGGTACCGGCAAGCCCTGTTCACGCAGATAGGCCAGCGCGGCGTGCTGCGCCTCCAGTTCGACCTGGGCATAGCTGCCGTGGCAGGCCTTGAGGACGAAGCGGGCCTGGGGGGTATCCACGCGCACGTTCAGGTCCTGCTGGCTGCCCAGCGATGACAGGCTGCCAGTCAGGCCGTAGTGGGCCTGCAGCAGGGCGTGTGCTTGGGCCTCGCTGAGTGCTGGGCTGGGTAGGGCGCAGCGCTGGATCAGGAGGTCGAGGGGCTTTTGTTGTTGGCTGGGCATTGGGCTCTACCGTTGGCGCTGGGAGTTGACGGTAGAGAATCTATGCCCATTCTGGCTGATGATGGAAGACGATTGTTGTCAGAATTTTTGATGATTGGGTGGGGCTATGGGTGCATGTCTTGAGTTTTGCGGAGCCGCAAATCTATCGACATGCACCAGGCGGCCCCGCCTCAATCTCCCGGCAGAGCCCAGCTCACATCAAAAACTGGCCTTGACCGACACCATGAAATTACGCGGCTCCCCGTAATAGTTACCAAACGTCTCCGTCCCGATACTGGCGTAGTACCGCTTGTCAAACAGGTTGTTGCCGTTGAGCGCCACCGACCAGGTGTCATCGATGCGATAACCGATCCGACCATTCCAGACCGCATACCCCGCCTGGCTGATTTTCTCGCCACTGGCAGGCGAAACCCGGAAATTGTCGCTTTGCGCATTGACCCCGGCCCCCAGGCTGAACCGCTCGAAGGCGCCACCGAGGGTGTACTCGCCCCACAGGCGCAGCACATGCCGAGGCACGTAGCTGTTGAACGCCGCGCCGTTCAAGTTGGTGTCGATGTCGTCGAGTGTCTTGGTCTGGGTGTAGGTGTACCCCGCAAGCAGTTGCAGGCGCTCGATGACTTCGCCACTGATCTCGGCCTCGAAACCCTGGGCACGGACCTTGCCGGCGTTCACGTAGCAGTAGCCATCGGAGGAGGGGCACGACGAGTTGTAGTCAGTCTGCGCCTGGTCCTTCTGAAGGGTGCGGAACAGGTTGAAGGCACCGTTCAAGCGCCCGTCGAACCAGGCCCCCTTGATGCCCAGCTCATAGCTCTGGCCCACCAGCGGTTTGAGCGCTGAACCGGCTTCGTCCCGGTAGCTGCCTTGCGGCGTGAAGATGTCCGAGTAGCTGGCGTAGGCCGTCAGGTTTTCGTTCAAGTCCAGCAGCACGCCGGCAAAGGGCGTGACCTGCCCGGTCTCGCGGGTGTTGGCGTGCTGCGGCGGCGTACCGGTATCGATGAAGACGGTATCGGTCTCGGCGTTGTACCAGCTCACCCGGCCGCCCACCACCAGGGTCAAAGGGTCGGCCAGTTTCAGGCGCAGGGTCGAGTAGAGGCCTTTTTGGGTGGTCACAGACTTGACCGGGCCACCGCGCGATGAGTGCTCGATGAAGTAGCTGTCATCCGGCTCGGGGATGAACTTGTCGGGGTTGAACACATTCTGCCGTTGCGGCAGAAACGCTACCGAGTAGAAGTCATCTTTCTTCGAGCGGCTGGCGTTCATGCCCAGCACCAGTTCATGTTGCTGGCCGAATGCGTCGAACTTGCCATCCACGTAGGCGTCCAGGCCGTAATCGACCTGGTCGTAGTCATACATGCTGCCTAGCATGCCAGTGGTATCGGTGCCGGGGGTCACCGCACCGGAGGCGAAGGCGTACTTGATGTCCTGGGTGTTCTTTGTATAAACACTGGCCACCTTGAGCTTCCAGTCTTCGTTGAGCTGATGAGTCAGATCACTGAACACGGTGGTGCGCTGGCTGCGCCAGGTGTTCCACGAAGGGTCGAGGCAGGTCGAGCGGCTGAGTTTCAGGTCGCTGCGATCCCGGTAGCGCGGCAGGCCACCCCAGCACGGGTTGGCGTCCACATCTTCGTAAGCAACCCCCAGCCCCAGCGTCGTGTCGGGGCTCACATCGAAGTCGAGCGCGCCGTAGTACACCTGGTCCTTGCGGTTGGCGTCGTCGACAAAGTAGTGCCGGCTCTGCTCGGCCACCACCGCCCGGCCACGCAGGGTGCCGGCCGCGTTCAGCGGGCCACCGGTGTCGAGTTGTCCGCGGTAGTTGTCCCAACTGCCACCGGACAGGGTGATGTCGGTATGCGCAGCCGCCAGGCCACGCTTGCGCACGAAGTTCACCCCGCCAGCAGTGCCGCCCGACCCTTTCATCATCCCGGCTGCGCCGCGCAACACCTCCACCCGGTCGTAGTACGCCATGTCACTGCTGAAGCTGTCGGCCTGGACATAAAGATTGCCCATGTCCAGCGGTACGCCGTCGTACTGGTACTGGCCCGACATGCGGAACCCGCGCGAATAGAAGTATTTGCCACCCATGGTCGAGTCGTACACGGTGATGCCGGGTGTCTTCTCCATGACCTGATCAATGGTGTACAGGTTCTGGTCGTCCATTATCTTGCGCGTCATCACCGTGACCGATTGCGGCGTTTCCTTGAGCGAATGCTCACCTTTGCCGATGGTCACGGCGCCCGTGGTGTACGAGCCGCTGTTTTCCGTGGTCGCCCCCAGCACCTGGCTGGTGATGTTGGTGGCACCCAGCTCCAGCGCCGAGCCTGAGGACGGCACGGCCCGCAGCACATAAGTGCCGTTGGCCTGCGGCTCGGCTTGCAGGCCGCTGCCTGCCAGAATCTGGCTAAAGCCCTCGCTAATACCGAACGCACCTTTGAGCCCTGCGCTGTGCAAACCGTCTGTTTGCTTTGCATCGAACGACAACGCCGCGCCCGCCGCGCTGGCAAAACGGCTGAGGACTTCGGCAAGGCTTCCCCCGGCAATGTCGAACGACCTTAGGCCGCTATGCTGCACCGACACGGGCGCCGCAAACGTCACCATGGGCCAGGCACCGACGGTGGTTGCCGCCAACAGCCCGACGTTTACCGCAATCGCCAGACGACCACGCTTGAACTCTGCAGACATGCCAATCCTCCCCCTGAAAACGATCAATGAATCCCATTGGGGGATGAGCCGAACGATGCGAAAAAAAAGTGCAAAAGCCCCGAAAGTTTTTTTCAGCTCAGCGTGGTTGCGGGCTGGCAGGCGGTGACACGTTGACCCAGAAACGGCTGTAGCGCGTGACGCGTAACGAAAAGCCGCTTTCCAGTGACGCAAGCGCCCGGTCGGTGTCATCGATGGGGAATGCGCCAGATACCTTCAACTGGGCAATACGCGGGTCGCAGCGCAGCACGCCGGGGCGATAGCGCGACAGGTCCGCCAGCAGTTCGGCCAAGGGGCGATCGAGGGCGATGATGCTGCCTTGTTGCCAGGCCCCTACAGACGCGTCATTGCGCCGTAGTGCCCCCACCGAACGGTCAGAAAAAGCAATGGATTGCCCCGCCTCCACACGCACTGCCAACGCACCGCTGGATGCCCTGACTTCCACCGCCTTTTCGAGGACTGCCACCTCGCCGCCCAGGGTTTGGGCGCGAACGATAAAGCGCGTGCCCAGCGCGCGTACCTGGCCATGCGGGGTACGCACCGTGAACGGCCGTTGTGCAGGGTCGACAGCCGTGGTCACCAGTACCTCACCCCGCAGCAGTTCCAGCACCCGTTGCTGGCCGTCGTACTTGAGGTTCACCGACGTGTCGGTATTCAGCAGCAGCGAGCTGCCATCTGGCAACCGAAATGCGCGGCGTTCACCTACAGCAGTGCGGTAGTCGGCAAACAGCTGCTGGGGGGCATCGCTGCGCCAACCCAGCCAGCCCAGCGACGTGGCCGGTACCAGTATCACGACGCTGCGCAACAGCTGGCGCCGAGAACGCTCGGCACCGCGCAAGGCAGGTGCCGCCAGGGCGCCGGGCACGCGGGTCATCTGTTCGCCCACGGCGGCCATGCGCTGCCAGGCTTGATGATGGGCAGGGTCGGCAACCAGCCAGGCGTTCCAGGCGCTGCGGTCTGCATCGGTTGCGATGCCGGACTGAAGCCTCGCGTACCAGCGGGCGGCGGCGCTGATGGCTTGTAACTCGGCGGGCGAAAGGCTCATGCCAGTTGCAACTGCATCAAACAGCAATGCTCCATGGCCTTGGCCATGTGGTTGTTGACGCTGCGCACGCTGATGTTCAAGCGCTCGGCAATCTGCGGGTAGGTCAGGCCATCGAACTGCGACAACATGAACACCTGCTTGACCTTGGGGCCAAGCCCCTGCAGCAGGCGGTCGATTTCCACCAGTGCCTGCAACAGGATCGCCTGTTCCTCCAGCGACGGCTGCAGGGCTTCCGGCAGGGTAGCCAAGGCGTCCAGGTAGGCTTGCTCCAGTGAGCGCCGGCGGATCAGGTCGATCAGCAAGCCCTTGGCGATTCTCGACAGGTAGGGGCGCGGCTCGCGAATCTCCAGCGCGGTGCGTGCCTTGATCACCCGCACGAAGGTGTCTTGCGTCAAGTCGGCGGCATCGAACGCATTGCCCAGGCGTTTGCGCAGCCAGCCATTGAGCCAGCCGTGATGATCGCAGTACAGGTCATTGACGGCGCTACGCAGGGATAGATCATTGGCGGGCATGATGGTGGAATAGTTCGCGAGTGGTAATGAATCTTATTGTCGTGCGCCCCGTGGTTTTTTTGCAAGAGCTACAAAGATTCAAGAAACACAAGAATCGCCTGCCGCGCCTGCTTGCCAAGCGCCACATAGCGTTGCCGGGCAACTTCTGCCTCACCGCCATGCCAGACAATGGCTTCTTCCAAGGTGCGCGCTCGGCCGTCGTGCAGATAGCCACTGCCGGGGGTGATCCGTTCGCTGAGGCCAAGCCCCCACAGCGCAGGCGTGCGCCATTGCCGGCCGTTGGCGAGATAGTCTTCACGGCCATCCGCCAGGCCAGCGCCCATGTCGTGCAGCAACAGGTCGGTGTAGGGCGCGATGCGCTGCTGGGTCAGCGCCGGATAAAGCGGATGTGTGTCGGTGATCAGCTCAGGGCGGTGGCAGGCGGTGCAGCCACTGGCAGCGAACAGTTTTTCGCCCTCAATGACCGCAGGATCGGCCTGTTGTCGACGGGCCGGCACGGCCAGGTGAGCGAGGTAGAAATGCACGTCGCCGAGCTGCAGGGCGTCCAGCTCTGGCTCGCCGCCGTGCGGCGCCTGGGCGCAGGCCTGTTGAGTGGGCGTGCAGTTCTGCACGGGGGCGAGCGTAGAGGTAATGCCAAGATCGCCAAGCATGGCGTGGGCGATCTGTTGGCGCAGGTCCGGCTGGTTGGCCTTGAGGCCAAAACGGCCTGCCTCGGTGCGCTGGCGCTCGACGCTCCACACCTGGTTGACGTGCCCGGTCACGCCGTCTGGTTTGGCTTCAGAGGCCATGGCCTGCAGGGTGCTCGCATCGATAGCCTCCAGCAAACCGAGGCCGATTACCGGTGAGCCCACCCTTGCCGAGGTTAACACCGCGTCCAGCGGCCCGTAGGCCAGCTCACGCAGCTCGACACGTGGCTTGCGTAGCATGACGGTTTCGCCATCGCCCAGTTGCACCGCGTGCTCCTGCCAGTAGACATGGGCGCGCCCCTCACCCGGCACGCCAGGCACGCCCAGTTCGTTAAGCTGGTCGCCATAGACGGGGTGTGGCTTCGGCCCTCCGTGGCCATCGTGCCCCGGCCGGGACAAGCGCAACAACATGCTGCGCATCGGCTGCCCGTGTTCAGGCGCCTGGCCACGGCCGTTCTTGGGGTGGCAGGCGATGCACGAAACCCGGTTGTACAGCGGCCCAAGGCCATCCACCGCGTCGTCGCGCGAGGGGGCAACCACCCAGGCCTGACGGAACAGGCTTCGCCCGCGGAAGAAACGCTCCAGTTGGCCTTCGTCGAGCCCGGAGAATGGCTGGGAATAGGCCTCCCGGTTTGCTGCGGTGTGCGTGGTCTCGGCGCTGGCGAGCAGGCTCGTCAGCAAACCGACCGATAACCAGGCTGCACGCACGGCGGTCAATACCCCAAGCCTTCGAGCAAACGGGCAGCCTCTGCCCGGTGGAGCGCGGCCTGGAACTGCCAGCTGATTTCCCTGCGGCCGAGTTCGTCCTCGTCGCTTACCGGTGCTTGCGTCATGCCCTTGTCCTGGCGCGCCGCGAACAGTGCCAGCAAGGGTTTCGCCTCGGCTTGCCCGGCATCCAGGGGCGGCGCGGTCAACTGTTGGCGTATTGCGCCAACGTCCAGCCCAGCCGCTTCGGCAGCGTGCAGCCGAGCCCAGAGTTCGCCCAAAGCTTCATGGGGCATGCCCAACCATTGGGTGAACAAGGCGCTGATCAATGCCAGGCGTTCGCGTGAGCTGCCGTTGCCATAGTCATAGGCACCGACGCCTGCGGCAACGAACGGGTCATGATAGCCGGCCGGCAATTGCCGATAGACACTGGGGCGCACCGGCAGCTTGCGGATGTCGGCATCGGCCAGCAGCCCCTGGCCTGCCTCAGACAGCACGAACTGCGCAAACGCCCTGGCACCGGCCAACGCCTGGCTGTGGGCGGTGATCGCAATAAACGCAGGGTTGAGGCCGCCATGGGCCGGATAGACGAAATCCACCGGTTCGCCATTGGCCTTGGCGGAGGCGACAAAGAAATCAATCGACAACCCAACCGCTGCGCGCCCGCTGGTGACTTCATCACTGACCAGGGTGCCACCCCGGCTCACCAGGCGCGCCTGCCCGGCCAGCTCGCTCCAGAGGGCCCAGCCGCGTTCCCAGCCATAAGCACGCAACACGATATCCAGCAGTACCGGGGCAAAGCCGACCCGGCCTGGGTCCGGCAGGGCAACGCGCCCGCGCAGTCGTGCATCGAGCAGGTCCGGCCAATCCCTGGGCGTCGGCACCCCCAGTGCTTCCAGCGACGTGACGTTTATGGCAAAGCCGTAACCCGCCAATTCGGTTGCCTGGTACAGCTGCCGTTGGTCACGCAATGACAAGCCACCAATCTGTGCCGGCAAACCCTTCAGGTTGATGCCCAGGGGTTGCCAACTGCCCGCTTTCGCCAGCCGGGCGAAGTTGCCCGGTGACGGTGCCCAATAGACATCGACACCGCCCTGCTGCGCTTGCAGCAGGTAGGGCAGGGCATCGAAACCCTGTCGCCAGAGGATGTGCAGGCGATACTCCGGGTGGGCTTGAGCAAACCCATCCTCAATCCGCGTCATCACCTCTTCGGGATAGCTGGTCATGACCACCACGGTTTGCGGGGCGGCGCTTAGCAGCGTGCTGACCGTCAGCAGCAGGCTCGCCAGCCAGCGGTTACAGCGGCACATTGAATTGCACGAAGTATTGACGGCCCATCTCGGGGTAACCCTCGCTGTACTCATACAGCCGGTCGAACAGGTTGCGAATGCCGCCCTCGATCAACACATCGTTACTGAATCGATAACCGGTCTTGAGGTTGTACACGGCATAGCCTGGTGCCATCTGGTTGCCGTCAGACGTGTTGTAGCGACGCGATGCGGCCTCGACGCTGGCGGTATGTTGCCAGTCGCCCAGATGCCACGCTGCCGAGCCAAACGCGCTGTGGCGTGGGGTGTCGGTAGGGTGCAGAGCGCGGTTGCTGAGGTTCTCGCGGTCAAGAAAGGTGTAGTTTGCCGCCAATTCCCAATCGCCCAGGTCGCCATTGATACCCAGTTCCACGCCTTGATTGCGCGCCTTGGCAATGTTCTGGTATTGGCCACAGGGCGCGGCGCAGTTAGCCTGCGCGGGTACCGTGACGTTTTGAATGGAGTCTTCGATGTTCGCCACGAACAGCGCTGCGTCGAGCTTCCATTGCGGGGCAACCTGGCCGCTGTAACCAAGTTCGTAGTGCGTCGCCCGCTCGGACTTCAGGTCAGGGCTGGGGATGACCGTGCCGAAGCGGGTCGAGTAGCGATCCTTGATCGTCGCGAAGCGGCTTTTACGCGCAACCGTCAGGCGCAGTTGGCCGTTGTCGTGGGTGCCCAGCAGCGGGTTGGTATTGGCAAAGAGGCCAAGCTGCGCGTTGACCGCGTCATTGCTGCCAGTGGGTTCGTCGTACAGCATGGGCCGCGATGGCGAGTTGGCGTTGGTGCCGTAATTCTGTGCGTCGAGACTCTTGCGGTAGTTGTAAGAGATGCCGCCAACCACGCTGAATATGTCGTTCAGGCGCAGGGTGTCTTCCAGGGCAATCGATTGGGTCTGGTCGCGGAAATAGGTCTGGGGGTTGGAGCCATCACGGGAGCGATGCACATCGTCCTTGAAGTGATAGGCAATGCCCAGGCGGTTGGCCTCGCTCAAGGCCAGGTCGCCTTCCACCGAAAAACCGCTGCTTTCGTCATCGTATTTGCTTGGGAAGCCCGGCTGCAGGGCACCGACCACGCCGTTGCGGTACGTGAAGCTTTCCAGCGAGTTCTTGAAGGTGTCGTGGTACACGCGGGTTTTCAGGGCGTGCTCGCCGAAGCTGGTTTTAGTGGCGATAAAGACACTGGTGTTGTCTGATCGCGGCCACTCCCACCAGCGTGCGCGTTGGCCGGTAGTCGGCAAGTCGCCGGCGTAGGTTGGCTGGCCCTTGCTCCCTTCCTGCTGAACGTAGCCGAGTACGTATTCATCGGTTTCATTGGGGGTGAAGCCCAGTTTGAAGCTGAACTTGCTGTCGCGGTGGTCGCTGTTCTCGCGGCGCCCTGCGCCCTGCTGGTTATTGGTTGGCTTGAAGTCATCGGGCAGCATGGTGTAGTCGTAATCGACATACGACACCCCGCCCTGAACCCACCACATGCCTTGGTTGGAGCCAAGGTTCGCGTAACTGCGGTAGGCGTTTACGTTGCCGTGATCGGTGAGTTCCAGCCCCCCACCCACTTCGCCTTCGAACGCATCGGTCGGACGACGCGTCACCAGGTTGATCGCCCCACCCAAGGTGTTGGGGCCATACAGCAGCGAGGCGAAGCCCTTGTCCACCTGAATGCGCGACAGGTCGTAGGTGGTAAAACGGCCCAGGTCGATGTTGCCGTCATAAGGCACATAAGTCGGGATGCCGTCGATAAACACCGGCACTTGCAGGCGATCGAAACCCCGTACAAACACCACCTGCTCGGCGCGGCCACCGATGTAACCGAGGTTGACCCCTGGGGCCAATGTCAGCGCACTGCCGACGGTCTCGCGGTCGTGCAGCCGAATGTCTTTCAGGTCGATGACGCTACCCCCCGTGGACAGCGTTTCGTCCCGTGGTGCGGAGATCTGGATTTCACCGAGGCTGAAGGTGTTGCTCTGTTCGGCAACAGCGGATTGAGCACCGAGGGCTGCGACGGCAACCATCAGTGTGCGCGGTGTTAGCGGCTTCATTACTGCTCCTGGGTCGGCCATGGCAGTGGCGGGCCTGGCGACGTCATATATTTTTGTATATAGCGATAGGCGAGCTTATTTGATCCCGACCTCCCCAGGGCGTGATCAGTCAGCAGTCGCAAAATTTAAAACAGGATGGCAGATTGCCAACCGCGGCAAATCCTAGCGTTGTTTACGGGTGGTTACAACGATGTATACAAAAATATATAGCGTGCGGTTCGGCCGAGATCCGCTCGCGAATGTCCCTGTTGAGGCTTGAGGCTTGACCTTGGAGCATACCCGAGGGTTTAGCCTGCTGTTTTCATTGACTCAGAGGCATTGAACATGTGGAGCAACGCCCAGTACCGCAAGCTGGTACGCGCGAGTGGTTTTTACGATTTGGCGGTCACCATCGGTTTTGTGACGCCGTGGGGGTTCGCTTTGCTGCATGACTGGATGGCTGCGCTGCATGGCACGCTCGGTTTGGCAGGCCAGATCCCGGCGTTTGACCCGCTGCAGATGCTGATGGCCAACCTCATGGGGTCGATCGTGTGTGTCTGGGCATGGCTGAGGATCCGCGACCCGCAACCGCAGTTCGGGCGCTACGACGCGGCAGCGCGGGTGTTGTTCGCGTCGTGGCAGGTGTACGCGCTGGCCCAGGGGGCGTCCGGGTTGATCTGGGGCGTTCTGCTGCTTGAGGTGGTGTGGGCTGTGGCGCAATGGATGCCGGTCAAGCAGCAGCGTGTAGCGGTGCCAGGCGCCTGCTGACTCGGTGGTAACCCTGGTGGGAGCGGGCAAGCCCGCTCCTACAAGGCCAGTAGCGCGCTTGCATCTTTAGTGGGTCATGCCCAGTTCGGCATCATCCATCAGCGCCTTGGCCAGAGCGCTCAGGTAGTGCGAGGCCCAGATCAACTGCGGGTTATCGTCCATCAGGCCGGCGGTCAGGTCGCGCACGCAGCCCATCAGCTCAGAGGCCTGATCACGGGCGTCTTGGCAAGGGATGCCGGGCTCGATGCAGAACAGCGGTTGGGTCTTCTTTTCACCTTGGTAGAACTTGGTCTTGCCGACAGTGGTTTGGGCTTTTGCGGTGTCTGTGGTCATTGTTCCATCTCCCTGAAGGTTCACTGCCTGGCCGGGCCTCTTCGCGGGGCAAGCCCGCTCCCACAGGATCACTACAGGTTTCAAGGCTGGTGTTGTTATCTGTGGGAGCGGGCTTGCCCCGCGAAGAGGCCTGCCCAGGCAACGCATCACTTGTGCTTTAGTGCTGGGTCCGCGGCTGGCTGCATCTGCACCTGGATCAAAGCTGATGAGCCACGGTCTGCGCGCACAGGGCATAGTCCGCAGCCTGGATGATTGTGTCTTCGAGGGAATGGTGGTTGTAGGGTGGATCGGGGACTATCTTTAACATCACTTAATCCTTTGATGGTGCGGCCACCTGCCTGCTGTCAAACAGAAGGGTGGCAGCTGTACGTGGGTTGACAGACCGGCGGATTAAGCAAAGTTCCGGCGCACGCAAGCGTGCCCGCACGTACAGCTGCCATTGAAACGAGCTGTATGCTTAATACCGTTGCGGCCTGTCAAAGCCGAGTCGTTGATATGCAACGACACGGCGAGACTAGAGCGGTACCCGAGCGGCCGCAACGGAAAAAAGGCGGCAGAAGTATGTTTGGGAAATGGCCTACAAGGAAGGGGTTTAATCTGATTTTTCAGCGTCTCTGGCGGCACCATTTTGCTTAAAGCGAGCCGCCCCGAAACCTAGCCCGCGGTCTTAACTTCCAAAAACGCCGCCTCCAACAACTGCCGCGTATACGCATGCTGCGGCGCATGGAAGATCGCCTGTGCATCCCCTTGCTCCACCACTTGCCCCTGCTTGATCACCATCAACTGATGGCTCAGCGCCTTGACCACTGCCAGGTCATGGCTGATGAACAGGTAGGTCAGGTTGTACTTCTGCTGCAAGCTGCGCAGTAACTCCACCACCTGCCGCTGCACCGTGCGGTCCAGCGCCGAGGTCGGCTCATCCAGCAGAATCAACGCCGGCTTCAACACCAATGCCCGCGCAATCGCAATGCGCTGCCGCTGCCCGCCAGAGAACTCATGCGGGTACCGGTGCCGTGTTCGCGGGTCCAGCCCCACTTCCTCCAGTGCGGCAATGATCGCCGCTTCCTGTTCTTCAGCCGTACCCATTCGGTGAATCCGCAACCCTTCACCCACGATATCCGCCACGCACATGCGCGGGCTCAGGCTGCCAAACGGGTCCTGGAACACCACCTGCATCTCTCGCCGCAGCGGGCGCACTTGCTGCTGGTTCAGCCCTTCGAGGTTCTGGCCATGAAAGCGAATACCGCCCTGGCTTGAAATCAACCGCAAGATGGCCAGCCCAAGCGTCGACTTACCCGAGCCACTCTCGCCGACAATCCCCAGCGTCTGCCCCTGGGGCAAGCTGAAGTTGATGCCGTCCACCGCCTTCACATGGTCAACCGTGCGCCGCAAGAAGCCTTTCTTGATCGGGAACCAGACCTTGAGGTCGTCCACCTCCAGCAACGGTGCGCCGACCGGGTTGTGGGCAGGCTGGCCGCTGGGTTCGGCATTGATCAACATTTGCGTGTAGTGATGCTGCGGCGCACTGAACAGGGTTGCGCATTCCGCCTGCTCGACAATCTGCCCGCGCTGCATCACGCACACGCGGTGGGCAATGCGCCGCACCAGGTTCAGGTCATGGCTGATCAACAGCAGCGCCATCCCCAGGCGCGCCTGCAGCTCTTTGAGCAGGTCGAGAATCTTCAACTGCACGGTCACGTCGAGCGCCGTGGTGGGTTCATCGGCAATCAGCAGCTCTGGCTCGTTGGCCAGGGCCATGGCAATCATCACCCGCTGGCGTTGCCCGCCAGACAACTCATGGGGCAAGGCCTTGAGGCGTTTGCGGGGTTCGGGAATGCCGACCAGTTCCAGCAGTTCCAGGGTCCGTGCGGTGGCTTCCTTGCCGGTCAGGCCTTTGTGCAGCAGCAAGATTTCGTTGATCTGTTTCTCGATAGAGTGCAGCGGGTTCAGCGAGGTCATCGGCTCTTGGAAGATCATCGCAATGCGGTTGCCACGGATATGCCGCAGGGTCTTCTCGTTCTGCTGCAGCAGGTCCTTGCCCTCGTAGCGGATGCTGCCGCTGGGGTGGCGGGCGAGGGGGTAGGGCAGCAGGCGCAGGATCGAGTGGGCGGTCACCGACTTGCCCGAGCCGCTCTCGCCGACCAGGGCCAGGGTCTCGCCCTTGCGAATGTCGAAGCTGATGCCATCGACCACACGGTTGACCTGCTCACCGGTGACGAACTCCACCGAAAGATCACGCACTTCGATCAGGTTGTGTTCGCTCATGTCATTTCCTTGGGTCGAAGGCATCGCGGGCGGATTCACCGATGAACACCAGCAAGCTCAGCATTACTGCTAGCACGGCGAAAGCGCTGATGCCGAGCCATGGCGCCTGCAGGTTGGACTTGCCCTGGGCGACCAGCTCGCCCAGCGACGGCGAGCCGGCAGGCAGGCCGAAGCCGAGAAAGTCCAGGGCGGTCAGCGTGCCGATGGCGCCGGTGAGGATGAACGGCATGAAGGTCATGGTCGAGATCATGGCGTTAGGCAGGATGTGCCGGTACATGATCGCGCCGTTGCGCATCCCCAAGGCCCGCGCAGCGCGCACGTATTCCAGGTTGCGGCCACGCAGGAACTCGGCGCGCACCACGTCCACCAGGCTCATCCACGAGAACAGCAGCATGATCCCCAGCAACCACCAGAAGTTGGGCTGCACGAAGCTTGCGAGGATGATCAGCAGGTACAGCACCGGCAGGCCCGACCAGATCTCCAGAAAGCGCTGGCCGGCCAGGTCTACCCAGCCGCCATAAAAGCCCTGCAAGGCACCGGCAATGACGCCGACGATGGAGCTGAGGATGGTCAGCGTCAGCGCGAACAGCACCGACACGCGGAAGCCGTAGATCACCCGCGCCATCACGTCGCGGCCCTGGTCGTCGGTGCCCAGCCAATTGTCCGCCGAGGGCGGGGCAGGCGCCGGGACCTTGAGGTCGTAGTTGATGCTCTGGTAGCTGAAGGGGATCGGCGCCCACAGCACGAAGCTGTCTTTCTTGGCCAGCAGCTCGCGTATGTACGGGCTCTTGTAGTTAGCCTCCAGCGGGAACTCGCCGCCAAAGGTCGTTTCTGGGTAGCGCTTGAACGCGGGGAAGTACCACTCGCCGTCGTAACGCACGGCAATCGGTTTGTCGTTGGCGATCAGCTCGGCGCCCAGGCTCAGGCCGAACAGGATGAGGAACAGCCACAACGACCACCACCCTCGGCGGTTGGCCTTGAAGCGCTCGAAGCGCCGGCGGTTGAGAGGGGACAAGGCCATGTCAAAGCTCCCGGCTGGCGAAGTCGATGCGTGGATCGACCAAGGTGTAGGTCAGGTCGCCGATCAGCTTCACCACCAGCCCCAGCAGGGTGAAGATGAACAGGGTGCCGAAGACCACCGGGTAGTCGCGGTTGATCGCCGCCTCGAAGCTCATCAGGCCCAGGCCGTCGAGCGAGAAAATGACCTCGATCAGCAGCGAGCCTGTGAAGAAGATGCCGATGAAGGCCGAAGGGAAACCGGCGATCACCAGCAGCATGGCGTTACGGAACACATGCCCGTACAGCACCCGCGAGCGGCTCAGGCCTTTGGCCTTGGCGGTGACCACGTACTGCTTGTTGATCTCGTCGAGGAAGCTGTTTTTGGTCAGCAGGGTCATGGTGGCGAAGTTGCCGATGACCAGCGCGGTGATCGGCAACACCAGGTGCCAGAAGTAGTCCAGCACCTTGCCGGTGGTAGACAGTTCGTCGAAATTGTTCGAGGTCAGCCCGCGTAGCGGGAACCAGTCGAAGTAGCTGCCGCCAGCGAACAGCACGATCAGCAGGATGGCGAACAGGAACGCCGGGATGGCGTAGCCGACGATGATCGCCGAGCTGGTCCAGACATCGAAATGGCTGCCGTGGCGCACGGCCTTGGCGATCCCCAGGGGGATCGACACCAGGTACATGATCAGTGTGCTCCACAACCCTAGCGAGATTGAAACCGGCATCTTCTCGATGATCAGGTCGATGACCTTGGCATCGCGGAAGAAGCTGTCGCCAAAGTCCAGTTGGGCGTAGTTCTTGACCATGATCCACAGGCGTTCGGGCGGCGATTTGTCGAAGCCGTACATGCGCTCGATCTCGGCGATCAGTGCCGGGTCCAGGCCTTGGGCGCCGCGGTAGCTGGAACCGGCCACCGAGACTTCGGCGCCGCCGCCGGCGATGCGGCTGGTGGCGCCTTCAAAGCCTTCGAGCTTGGCGATCATCTGCTCGACCGGGCCGCCGGGCGCGGCCTGGACGATGATGAAGTTGATGATCAGGATGCCGAACAGGGTCGGGATGATCAGCAGCAGGCGGCGCAGGATATAGGCCAGCATCTCAGTTGGCCTCGCCCACGGTGGCATCGGTTACGGCCGGGGTCACGCCGGGCTTGATCCACCAGGTGTCGATGCCGATGTCGTACTTGGGCGAGACTTTCGGGTGGCCGATGTGGTTCCAGTAGGCCACGCGCCAGGTCTTGATGTGCCAGTTGGGGATCACGTAGTAGCCCCACAGCAGTACGCGGTCGAGCGCGCGCGCGTGGTTGATCAGGCTCTGGCGTGATTCGGCATTGATCAGCTGTTCCACCAACTGGTCGATGGCCGGGTCGCGCAGGCCGATGAAGTTGCGGCTGCCAGGGTTGTCGGCGGCGGCGCTGGACCAGAACTCGCGCTGCTCGTTGCCCGGCGAGTTGGACTGCGGGTAACCCCCGACGATCATGTCGTAGTCGCGCGAGCGCAGGCGCGTGATGTATTGCGAAACGTCGACCCGGCGGATGTTCAGGTCAATCCCTAAGTCGGCAAGGTTGCGCTTGAACGGCAGCAGGATGCGTTCGAACTCGGTCTGGGCCAGCAGAAACTCGATGGACACCGGTTTGCCCTGGGCGTCGACCATCTTGTCGTCGACGATTTTCCAGCCGGCTTCCTGCAGCAGCTTGTAGGCTTGGCGCTGCTGTTCGCGGATCATACCGCTGGCGTCGGTCACCGGGTTATGGAAGGCCTCGCTATAGACCTGCTCGGGCACTTTGCCGTGCAGCGGTTCGAGTATTTTCAACTCGTCAGGGGAGGGCACGCCCCTGGCGGCCATGTCGGAGTTTTCGAAGTAGCTGCCGGTGCGGGTGTAGGCGCCGTTGAACAACTGCTTGTTGGTCCACTCGAAGTCCAGCAGCAGGCTCAGCGCCTGTCGCACACGGATGTCCTGGAACACTGGTTTGCGCAGGTTGAATATGAAGCCCTGCATGCCGGTGGGGTTGCCGTTGGGCAGCTCTTCCTTGATCAGGCGGCCATCGCGGACCGCTGGGACGTTGTAGGCGGTGGCCCAGTTTTTTGCACTGACCTCAAGCGCATAGTCGAACGCCCCGGCTTTCAATGCCTCTAGCGCTACGGCCGTGTCGCGGTAAGAGTCGAAGGTCATGGCATCGAAGTTGAACTGGCCGCGGTTGATCGGCAGGTCCTTGGCCCAGTAGTCCTTGACCCGCTCGTAGCGGATGGTCCGCCCAGCCTTGACCTCGTCAACCTTGTACGGGCCGCTGCCCAGGGGGATTTCCAGGTTGCCACGGTTGAACTCACGGCCTTCGTACCAGTGCTTGGGCAGTACCGGCAGCTGGCCCAGAATCAGCGGCAGCTCGCGGTTGTTCTGGTGCTTGAACTTGAACAGCACCCGCAGCGGGTCTTCGGCCACCACTTCGGCGACGTCGGCGTAGTACTGTCGGTACAGCGGCGCACCGTCCTTGATCAGGGCATTGAAGGTGAACACGACATCGTCGGCGCGCATCGGGTGGCCGTCATGGAAGCGGGCCTCGGGGCGCAGGTAGAAGCGCACCCAACTGTTGTCCGGGGCCTTTTCGATCTTGCCGGCGACCAGGCCGTACTCGGTGAACGGCTCGTCCTGGCTCTGACGCATCAGGGTGTCGTAGATGATGCTGATGTTCTCGGCCGCCACGCCCTTGTTGATGAACGGGTTGAGGCTGTCGAAGCCACCGAAGCTGGACTGGCGGAAGGTGCCGCCCTTGGGCGCGTCGGGGTTGACGTAGTCGAAATGCTTGAAATTGGCGGGGTATTTTGGCGCCTCGTCGTAGAGCGTCAGCGCGTGTTGCGGCGCGGCCAGGGCCGGAAGGCTCAGGCAGGCCAGCAGCAGGCTGCCAGCCAGCTGGCGCAGGCGGTGCGTTGGCATCATTTGGCTTTCTCCGAAGTCTTGATCCACCAGCTGTTCAGCCCGAGGGTGTAGGGCGGCGTGGTGACAAAGGCGAACCGATTGCGGTAGGCCAGGCGGTGATTGTCGAGATACCAATTGGGGATCATGTAGTACTGCCATGAGAGCACGCGGTCCAGGGCGCGGGCGGCGGCGACCTGGTCGTCGCGGGTGCGCGCGGCGAGCAAGGTGTCGAGCAGGTGGTCGACCACCGGGTCCTTGACCCCAGCATAGTTCTTGCTGCCCTTGGTCGCGGCCTGGCTTGAGTGAAAGTACAGCCACTGTTCAAGGCCGGGGCTCAAGGTCTGGTTCAGGGTCATCAGAATCATGTCGAAATCGAACTGGTCCAGGCGTTGTTTGTACTGGGCGCGGTCCACAGTGCGCAAGCGTGCATCGATGCCGATACTGGACAGATTTTCGACATAAGGTTGCAGGATGCGTTCAAGGTTGGGGTTTACCAGCAGCAGCTCCAGGCGCAGCTGCTGGCCTTTGCTGTCCACCAGGCGCTGGCCGTTGAGCTTCCAGCCGGCTTCGGCGAGCAGGCCCAGGGCCTGACGCAGGGTCTGGCGGTTGATGCCACGGCCTTCGGTCTGGCTGACCTTGTAGGGTTCGCTGAACAGTTTTTCGGGCAGTTGGTCACGGAACGGCGCCAGCAACAGCCACTCCTTGCCGGTGGGCAAGCCGGTGGCCGCAAATTCGCTGTTGGGGTAATAGCTGGTCGAGCGGCGGTAGGCGCTGCTGAACAGGGCGCGGTTGGTCCACTCGAAGTCGAGCATCAGGCCCAGTGCCTGGCGCACCCGAGGGTCGCTGAACGAGGCCCTGCGGCTGTTCATGAACAGGCCTTGGGTCTGGGTCGGAATGCGGTGCGGGATTTGCGCCTTGATCACCTCACCACGGCGCACCGCCGGGAAGTTGTAGCCATTGGCCCAGTTCTTGGCCTGGTGTTCGATATAAATATCGAACTCGCCGGCCTTGAACGCTTCGAACGCCACGGTGGCGTCCCGGTAGAACTCGTATTCGACCCGCTTGAAGTTGTACTTGCCACGGTTGACGGCAAGGTCCTTGCCCCAGTAGTTCTTCACCCGCTCGAACACCAGGCGCCGTCCGGGCTGTACCTGGGTGATGCGGTAGGGGCCGCTGCCCAATGGCGGCTCGAAGGTGGTGGCCTTGAAGTCGCGGCCTTGCCAGTAGTGCTTGGGCAGCACCGGCATTTCGCCCAGGCGCAGGATCAGCAGTGGGTTGCCGGCGCGCTTGAAGACGAAGCGGATGCGCAGGGGGCCGAGGATGTCCACCCGCTGCACTTCCTGCAGGTTGGTGCGGTAGATGGGGTGGCCATCCTTGAGCAGCGTGCGGTAGGAAAAGGCCACGTCCGCCGAGGTGATCGGGCGGCCGTCGTGGAAGCGTGCTTGTGGGCGCAGGTTGAACACCACCCAGCTGCGGTCCTCGCTGTACTCCACCGAGCGCGCGATCAGGCCGTAGCTTGAGGTCGGCTCATCGCCGGAGGGGTCGTACTGCCCCGTGCCGATCATCAGCGGCTCGTTCAGCTCGCTGATGCCGTATTGCTGGAAGTTTGGCGTGGTGATCGGGCTCGAACCCTTGAAGGTGTAAGGGTTGAGCGTGTCGAAGGTACCGAATGCCATGGCCCGCAAGGTGCCGCCTTTGGGCGCTCGCGGGTTGACCCAGTCGAAGTGGGTGAATGTGGCTGGGTACTTGAGCGTGCCGAACTGCGCGTATCCGTGGCTTTCGCTCACCATCGCGACGGCGGGAAAGCTCAAGGCCAGGCTGATTGACAGCAGGAGGGGACGTATCAAGTCGAGATCCGATCCAGAGGCGTTGGGCTTTGATCGGGTACAGTAACAGCTTGCTGGGGTTGGAAAAAGAGAGGTTATGACGGCGGTAATGGCGGGAAAGCCCGGTGCGGGGGATCGTGGGTGATGCTGCGCTTGTGGGAGCGGCCTTGCGTCGCGAAAGGGCCGCTAAGCGGCCCCAGCAATTGCTGAAATTCTGGGGCCGCGCTGCGGCCCTTTCGCGACGCAAGGCCGCTCCCACAGCTGGCCCCACAAGGCTGCGTTTTACATCAATGCCCCAGATAGACGGTCAGCGTTTGCCCTGGCTTGAGCGCATGACCGCTGCGCGGGTTCCAGCGCTTGAGGTGTTTCATCTCGACATTGAAACGCTTGGCCACCAGGTACAGCGAGTCGCCCTTGCGCACCTTGTACTGGGTCGAGCGCTGCGAGGACGCCGCCACCCGGTTGCCTGCGGCACTCGGCGCATTGCCGCCGCGCAGTGCCAATACCTGGCCAGCCCTCAGGCTGTTGCCGGACATACGGTTCCAGCGCTTGATGTCCCTGACCGACACGCGGTTGGCCTTGGCGATGGTGCCCAGGTTATCGCCCCTTTTTACCCGGTAGCTGCGCGCGGCTGTCGCGGGTGCCTTGGCTTCGGCCACGGCACGGGCGAACACGGCCTTGTTCGGCTGCAGGCTGACCAGTTGCTCAGGCTTGAGGTTGGACAGGCTCGCGGACAACAATTGCGCCTTGGCAGTCGGTACCAGCAACTGCTGGGGGCCGTCCACGGTCATGCGCTTCTTGAAGGCCGGGTTGAGCTGTATCAGCTCGTCTTCGTCGATGTCGGCGAAGGCTGCAACGCGCGAAAGGTCGAGGCGATCATTGATGGCCACCGCCTCGAAGTAGGGTTCGTTGGCAATCGGGTTCAGGTTGACGCCATAGGCATCAGGCGTAGACACCACCTGCGACAGGGCCAAAAGCTTGGGCACGTAGTCGCGGGTTTCCTGTGGCAGTGGCAGGTTCCAGTAGTCGGTCGGCAGGCCGAGTTTTTCGTTGCGTTCGATGGCGCGGCTTACCGTGCCTTCACCGGCATTGTAGGCCGCCAGGGCCAGCAGCCAGTCGCCGTTGAACATGTCGTGCAGGCGGCTCAGGTAGTCCAGCGCGGCGTTGGTCGAGGCGGTAACGTCGCGACGGCCGTCGTAGAAATTGGTCTGGCGCAGGTTGAAATGGCGCCCCGTGGACGGGATGAACTGCCACATTCCCGCCGCATGGGCGCGCGAGTAGGCCATCGGGTTGTAGGCGCTTTCGATGGCGGGCAGCAGGGCCAGTTCCAGCGGCATGTCGCGCTCTTCGAGGCGCTCGACGATGTAGTGCAGGTAGAGGCTGCCGCGCTCGCCAGCGCTTTCGATGTAGCGCGGGTTGCTGGCGAACCACAGGCGCTGCTGTTCGATGCGCGGGTTGACGTCGATGCTGTCCTGCAGGGTGAAGCCCTGGCGCATGCGCTCCCAGACGTCCTGTGGCGCCTGCTCGGCCGGCTTGACCAGCAGCGGAGCAGGCTTGTGCTTGATCCGCGCCTGGTAGTTGTGCGCGCGAACGCTATCGGATTCGTCAAGCTGACGGGTGCTCTGGCAGCCCACCAAGGTGGCGGCCAGGGCCAGCGCACTGATTTGGGCCAGGCGCGTCAGGGCGACGGAATGAGAGGTTCTGCGGCTACGGGAAGGCATCGGCTGGGACAGGTTTCCGGGCGAAAAATTTCGGCGATTCTAGAAACCGCTACCGGCCTGGTCAACCGTTGACCCTCACATGCGATATATCTTGAGGTTATCAGAAGGTGTCCTTCCAAGACCTCAAGGCAGCAAAAACAGCGACATGCGTGCTGTTTGAATGTCCCTTCCATTCGTCTGCTTTTTGTTTAACGGATGTTTCAGTCGTGCGAATAAATGGGTTCGTCAGTCGTTCGAGGCCGATCGTCGATGGCAAGGTGATGCGATTTTCGGCGCGCAGCCGGGTAACCTCGTCGAAGCGCTGTAGAACGTGCGGGTTTTGCGGTTCGACGGCCTTGGCGAAGCGCAGGTTGCTCAGGGTGTATTCGTGGGCGCAATACACCTGGGTGTGCTCGGGCAGGGCGGCTAGGCGCTGCAGGGACGGGTGCATCTGTTCGGCGGTGCCTTCGAACATGCGCCCACAGCCGGCCGCGAACAGGGTGTCACCACTGAACAGCAGGGGCGTTGCCGGTTGCGCTGCATAGAAGGCGATATGCCCCAAGGTATGGCCGGGTACACCGATGACCTGGAAGGTCAGGCCCAGTACGCTGATTTCATCGCCGTCCGTCAGCGCTTCATCGCGGGCGGGGATGCGCTCGTTGGCCGGGGCGTAGACCCTGGCATCGGTCAATTGCTTGAGCCGTTCGACACCGCCGACATGGTCGTTGTGGTGGTGGGTCACCAGAATATCGGTCAATACCCAGTCAGGGTGTGCCGCCAGCCACCCTTCCACTGGGCCGGCGTCGCCAGGGTCGACCACCGCGCAACGGCGTTTGGCAGTATCCTGTAACAACCAGATGTAGTTGTCGGAGAAAGCGGGGAGAGCATCGATCTGTATCATGGTGCGGATCCGTATCGCCAAGCGTGGGACATGAGGGCATCTTAGCCGCGATGGCGTGGCGCGAGAACCTTCGAGGGAGAACGCAATGACCGACCAAGCCTTTGCCCAGGCCGACCCCGATTGGGTCGAACTGATCAGCCTGGCCCGTGAGTGGTTCAACGGCCCGCTCGGGCAACTGATGCTCAAGGAAGAGGAAAAACTGCTGGAAGAAGAGCTGGGGCGCTTCTTTGGCGGTTACCTCGTGCACTATGGGCCCTGTGCCGAAGCGCCGCCCAGCGCGCCCCAGGTGCAGCGCAACGTGCGCCTTGGGGCACCGTTGCCGGGGGTGGAGATCGTCTGCGAGGAGCAGGCCTGGCCGTTGAGCGAGCATGCCGCCGACGTGGTGGTGCTGCAGCACGGCCTGGATTTCAGCCTGACGCCCCATGGCCTGTTGCGCGAGGCCGCCAGCGCCGTTCGCCCAGGTGGGCACCTGCTGATCGTCGGTATCAACCCCTGGAGCAGTTGGGGCATGCGCCATCTGTTCAGCCATGGCGCCCTGCGCAAGGCCCGCTGCATCTCGCCCTCGCGGGTGGGCGACTGGCTCAACCTGCTCGGCTTCGCGCTGGAGAAACGCCGCTTCGGGTGCTATCGTCCGCCGCTTGCCGGGCCTGCCTGGCAGCAACGCCTGGCGGGCTGGGAGCGGGTAGCTGGCGGCTGGCAAATTGCCGGCGGCGGCGTGTACCTGCTGGTGGCCCGCAAGATGGTGGTCGGCCTGCGGCCGTTGCGCCCGGAGCGCCGCGAACCCATGGGCAAACTGCTGCCGCTGCCGCTGGCCAAGGTCAACCGTACGGCGGCCAATCCTGATTCTGAAAAGCACTGAACAAGAGTGGTACATGAGCGATAGCGTCGAAATGTTTACCGATGGCGCCTGCAAGGGCAACCCTGGCCCTGGCGGCTGGGGCGTCCTGATGATCTACAAGGGCGTCGAGAAGGAACTGTGGGGCGGCGAGCGCGAGACCACCAACAACCGCATGGAGCTGATGGCCGCGATCCAGGGCCTGATGTCGCTCAAGCGTGAATGCGAGGTGGTGCTGACCACCGACTCGCAGTACGTGATGAAGGGCATCAACGAATGGATGGTCAACTGGAAGAAGCGCGGTTGGAAGACTGCAGCCAAAGAACCTGTGAAAAACGCCGACCTCTGGCAGTTGCTCGACGAGCAGGTCAACCGGCACAAAGTCAGCTGGAAGTGGGTACGCGGCCACATTGGCCACCCAGGCAACGAACGCGCCGACCAGCTGGCCAACCGTGGGGTGGATGAGGTGCGCGCCGCGCGCTGAGCTGGGGTACAATCCCCGGCTTTGTCACTTTTGTACTTGAAGCAAGTTGGAGCCCCCGCGTGGAGCAGCAGCAAGATAAACGCCTGGTCATTCTCGATACCGAAACCACCGGTATGCCGGTCGGTGAAGGCCATCGCAT
This sequence comes from Pseudomonas sp. E1MeOHC2, assembly GCF_058745025.1. Lineage (NCBI taxonomy): Bacteria > Pseudomonadati > Pseudomonadota > Gammaproteobacteria > Pseudomonadales > Pseudomonadaceae > Pseudomonas > Pseudomonas sp. E1MeOHC2. The sequence goes on along the minus strand of NZ_CP196675.1, from coordinate 475,691 downwards.
CATCGAGATCGGCTGTGTCGAGGTCATTGGCCGTCGCCTGACCGGGCGGCATTTCCACGTCTACCTGCAACCTGATCGCGAGAGTGATGAGGGTGCCATTGGCGTTCACGGCATCACCGACACCTTCCTGATCGGCAAGCCGCGTTTCGCTGAGGTCGCCGAAGAGTTCTTCGAGTTCATCCAGGGCGCCACGCTGGTCATCCACAACGCAGCGTTCGACGTTGGCTTCATCAACAACGAGTTCGCCCTGCTGGGGCAGCGCGAGCGTGCCGACCTTGCGCAGCATTGCACCATCCTCGATACCCTGTTGCTGGCGCGTTCCCGTCACCCGGGGCAGCGCAACAGCCTCGACGCACTGTGCAAACGCTACGACATCGACAACTCGGGCCGTGAGCTGCACGGCGCACTGCTCGACTCGGAACTGCTGGCTGACGTCTACCTGGCAATGACCGGTGGCCAGACCAGCCTGTCGCTGGCCGGGCATGGTACTGAAGGTGACAGCGATGGGCAGGGCGGTGGCGGTAGCGAGATTCGCCGTATTACCGGGCGTACGCCTGGGCCGGTGATCATGGCCACTGCCGAGGAGCTGGAGGCGCATGCCGAGCGGCTGGCGGCCATTGCCAAGTCGGCGGGGGCACCCGCGATGTGGCAGGCGTTGACCGAGGCACCTGCGGGTTAAATCCTGCAACACCGATAAGCGCTGGCAACTACCCTGAAAAGGACACCCGTCCTGTAGAGGTAGCTGCCTGATGTACAAGGACCTCAAGTTCCCCATCCTCATTGTCCATCGTGCGATCAAGGCCGACAGCGTCGCCGGTGACCGCATTCGGGGCATCGCCGAGGAATTGCGCCAGGACGGTTTCGCCATTCTGGCCGCAGCGGACCACGCCGAAGCGCGCCTGGTCGCTGCCACCCATCATGGCCTGGCCTGCATGCTGATTGCCGCCGAAGGCGTGGGCGAAAACACACATCTGCTACAGAACATGGCCGAGCTGATCCGCCTGGCCCGTTTGCGCGCGCCAGACCTGCCGATTTTTGCCTTGGGCGAGCAGGTCACTCTGGAAAACGCCCCCGCCGAGGTCATGAGCGAGCTGAACCAATTGCGCGGCATTCTTTATTTGTTCGAAGACACCGTGCCGTTTCTTGCACGCCAGGTGGCACGTGCTGCCCACAGTTACCTCGACGGCCTGCTCCCGCCGTTTTTCAAAGCCCTGGTGCAGCACACCGCGCAATCCAATTACTCCTGGCATACGCCGGGGCACGGCGGTGGTGTGGCCTATCACAAGAGCCCGGTTGGCCAGGCCTTTCACCAGTTTTTTGGCGAGAACACCCTGCGTTCGGACCTGTCGGTTTCGGTGCCCGAGCTAGGTTCGCTGCTCGATCACACTGGCCCCCTGGCCCAGGCAGAGGCCAGGGCTGCACGCAACTTCGGCGCCGACCACACGTTCTTCGTGATCAATGGCACCTCCACCGCCAACAAGATCGTCTGGCACGCCATGGTCGGCCGCGATGACCTGGTGCTGGTGGACCGCAACTGCCACAAGTCGGTGGTCCACGCGATCATCATGACGGGCGCCATCCCGATCTATCTTTGCCCCGAACGTAATGAACTGGGCATTATCGGGCCGATCCCACTCAGTGAATTCAGCCCCGAGTCGATCCAGGCGAAGGTCCAGGCCAACCCCCTGGCGCGGGATCGCGGGCAGCGCATCAAACTGGCGGTGGTGACCAACTCAACCTACGACGGCCTGTGCTATCACGCAGGGCTGATCAAGCAGACGCTGGGTGCCAGTGTCGAGGTGCTGCACTTTGACGAGGCCTGGTTCGCCTACGCGGCGTTCCACGACTTTTTCGAGGGGCGTTATGCCATGGGTACGGCGTGCGCGGCCGACAGCCCACTGGTGTTCAGCACCCATTCCACGCACAAGTTGCTGGCGGCCTTCAGCCAGGCGTCGATGATCCATGTGCAGGACGGTGCCAGGCGCCAACTGGACCGTGACCGCTTCAATGAAGCGTTCATGATGCACATCTCGACATCGCCGCAGTACAGCATCCTGGCGTCGCTGGACGTGGCCTCGACCATGATGGAGGGGCCGGCCGGGCGCTCGCTGCTACAGGAAATGTTCGACGAGGCGCTGAGCTTTCGCCGTGCGCTGGCCAATCTGCGCACGCATATCGCTGCGGCCGACTGGTGGTTCAGTATCTGGCAACCGCCGACGGCAGAAGGTATCCAGCATCTTGCGGCACAGGACTGGTTGCTGCAGCCGGGGGCAGAGTGGCATGGCTTTGGTGAGGTGGCGGGCAACTATGTCCTGCTCGACCCGCTGAAAGTGACCTTGGTCATGCCAGGTTTGAGCGCCGGCGGGGTGCTGGGCGAGCATGGCATTCCGGCTGCGGTAGTCAGCAAGTTTCTCTGGGAACGTGGGCTGGTGGTGGAGAAGACGGGCCTGTACAGCTTTCTGGTGCTGTTCTCCATGGGTATCACCAAGGGCAAGTGGAGCACCTTGCTGACAGAGTTGCTGGAGTTCAAGCGCCACTATGATGGCAACACGCGGTTGAACAGTTGCCTGCCGAGTGTCGTGGCCGCGGATGCATCACGCTATCAAGGGATGGGGCTGCGTGATCTGTGTGACCAGTTGCATGAATGCTACCGCGCCAATGCCACGGCCAAGCAGCTCAAACGCTTGTTCACGCGCTTGCCCCAGGTGGCCGTAAGCCCGGCACGGGCGTATGACCAGATGGTGCGAGGGGAAGTTGAGGCGGTGCCGATCGAGGCATTGCTGGGCCGTGTGGCGGCCGTGATGTTGGTGCCGTATCCGCCCGGCATTCCATTGATCATGCCAGGCGAGCGGTTCACCGAAGCGACCCGCTCGATACTCGACTACCTGGCGTTTGCCCGGGCGTTCAACGATGGCTTCCCTGGTTTCGTTGCCGACGTGCATGGCCTGCAGAACGAAAACGGTCGCTACACCGTGGACTGCATCAAGGAATGCGAATGATCTCGACGCCGGTCTGCACCAGTTCGAAACGGTTTTCGCCCAGGTGATTGACCCGGTCACCAATGGCCAAGCGATAGCTGGTGATTGGCGCGCCCAGGGTGCTGCCATCGATCTGGAGGGTGGACTCCTGGAATTCGTGGACGGGGTAGATGCGGCCTTCGGCGTCACGGGCGTGGAATTGGCCGACCAGTACTGCTGCCATTTAGGTGAAAACCTCTGAATTACGTAGGAAATGTCTGCAGACATAGACCGTACAAGATACCCGGAAGTTTTCACCTACGGGAAAAAAAACCAAAGCGCCGAGAAACGGTCATCTATAACTACAACGTCTTCTTAGCCAGCAAAGGATGGAAATCGCCATGAGCCAGGTGTATTCGGTAGCGGTCGTCGTTGGCAGCTTGCGCAAGGAATCCTACAACCGCAGGGTAGCCCGCGCACTTTCGGAGCTGGCGCCGTCCAGCCTTGCCTTGAAGATCGTCGAGATTGGGGATTTGCCCCTGTATAACGAGGACGTCGAGGCTGAAGCGCCGCCAGAGGCATGGAAGCGTTTTCGCGATGAAATCCGCCGCAGCGATGCGGTGCTGTTCGTTACGCCAGAGTACAACCGCTCGGTGCCGGGCTGCCTGAAGAACGCCATCGACGTGGGCTCGCGGCCTTATGGTCAAAGCGCCTGGAGCGGCAAGCCGACGGCTGTGGTGAGTGTGTCGCCGGGAGCGATTGGTGGCTTTGGTGCCAACCACGCCGTACGTCAGTCGCTGGTGTTTCTCGACATGCCTTGCATGCAGATGCCAGAGGCCTACCTCGGTGGCGCGGCGAGCCTGTTCGAGGAATCTGGCAAGCTCAGCGACAAGGTGCGGCCGTTTCTGCAGGGGTTTGTCGACAAGTTTGCTTCGTGGGTGAAACTGAACAGGGCGGTCTGAAACCCTGTTCGGGCGCGGGGGCCGCATAACGGCCCCCGTCGATTATCGGAAGCTGTAAGAAACCCCAGCATAAACCCCAAACCCTTCACCCGGTGTCGAGCGGGCGATGTCCTGCCCGGCGTCGTTGTAGCCTGGCGTTACCGTCGCGGCGTAGCGTTTGTTGGTCAGGTTGCGCAGGTCGAGCCAGGTTTGCCAGTCCTGTTTCGGTGAGTCCCAGCCCAGGCGCGCGCCAAGCAAGGCGTAGGCGTCGGCGTGGTAACTGTTGGCATAGTCAACCTGCACCTTCGAGGCCATTTGCGTGTTGACCCCGGCATAGAAGCCACTCGGCCAGTTATAGCGCAGTTCGGCCTGGTAGTAGTGCATGGGGATGCCAGGCAAGCGGTTGTCGCCGAACGTGTCGTCGTCGCGGTAGTGGAAGTCACTGAAGGTGTAGGCCTGGCGCAGGCTCAGCTTGCCCGTACCGGCTTGCTCCCACAGGGTGCTGTCCAGGCCTGCCTCGACACCCTGGTGCACGGTGGCGCTGGCATTGAACTCTTTGGCCGGCAGGCCCTGCACGATTTCCACGGCCAACAGTTCGTGGCGTACGTGCGAGTAGTACCAGGCCAGGTCCCAGCGCCCCAGCATCGACTCGCCGCGCGCGCCCAGCTCCAGCGTGGTGGCCGTCTGGTTTTGCATTTCGATCGGTTGGGTCGCTACCGTTGAACTCCAGATCAGCGACCATGGGTGTGGCGGCTCGACCGAGCGGCTCAGGTTGCCATACACCTGCAGTTGCGGGTTGATGTCATAGCGCAGGCCCAGGCGCGGCGCGTAGTCCCAGTCGTGCTGGCTGACCTTGCCGCCTGTGGCAGGGTAGGTGACGTCGCTTTCACGGCGGGTGTAGATCATCGCCAGGCCGGTGGTCAGCCACAGGTCGGGGATCAGCTCCAGATCGTTGCCGACATGCAGCACGGTGTCCGAGCCCTGGTAGCTGAAGTCGCGGCTGCGCGCACCGAAGTTATCGCCGCTGGTACGGGCAAACTGCGAGGCCCCACTGTTAGGCAGGTGTTTGGTGGTTCGCCAGCCTACGGTGGTCTTGCTCTCGCGGCCCAGCAGGGTGTCGCGGCGGAAGTAGTTGAGGGTACCGCTGACATCGGTGTAGGCGACCTTCAGGCGCATCGGGCCTTCGCGCAGGTCCATTGGGAAGTCGTGATAGACCAGCCCGGCTTCCACCCGGGCATCGTCCTCAAGGTAGAAGGTGGTCTTGTTGGCCACCCAGGTGCTGCCCGGTTGCGGCCGGCTGTCGTCGCGCGCCAGGTACGCCGCGTTGGCGGCACGCGGGTCATGCTTGATCTGTTCTTTGGTCAGGCGCCCGGCCAGGTCGTTTTCGGTCTCCCGGTAGCGCAGGTAGAAACGCGTTTCCAGGTTCGGGTTGAAGCGGTAGCCGACATTCGCGGCGATACCCTTGGCGCTGCCACTGCTGTGCGCCTGATAGCCGTCGTATTCCGAATCGGTCAGAGCCACGTAGTAATCGAGGTTGCCCAGCACCTGGCCAGAGCTGATGTGCCGATGCTGGTAGCCGCGGCTGCCGACCTCGTACCGCACCTGCAATGGTGCGGCATCGTAGCCGGTATGGGTCACGTAGTTGATGGCGCCCCCCAGGGCCAGGGCGCCTTGATCGAAGCCATTGGCCCCGCGCAATACCTCGGCACGGCTCAGCCACAGCGGCTCGAACAGCTCATAAGGCGTCCCCCCTGGGCCGGTCAGCGGTAAACCGTCAAACATCGTGTACACCCCGGAGCCGTGCGCCCCCGGTGCGCGGTTGATGCCCGACCCGCGGATTGACAGTTTGATGCCGTCATTACCCGCCGACTGGGCGAACACGCCAGGCTGGTAGGCCAGCACATCCTGGTTGCTGGCGACCCGGCCTTGCCCCACGCGCTGCATGTCCACCAGGTTGCTGGCGCCTGGGACTTCGCGCAGACGCTCGCTGGCGGCCGTCAGTTCGCTTTGCTCCTCGTCCGTGATCAGCACCTGGCCCAGTTCGACCGAGGGTGCGGCCAAGGCGGTCGGGGTGGCAGTGATGGCCGCCAGCAGACCAAGGCAAGATGAGAGGGGTAAAACGGAACGCATCGTACGACTCCAGGCGAAAGGCGAATGGATAACGGCGTTGAGACGAGCGAAACGGCGCTCGGAGCACGAAGAACTTCAGTGAATTTCTCGCAACTTCCGTCAGACGGTTCTGTAGGCAAGTTCTTTACAAGCAGCTCGGCTGGAGAGGGCGGCACGTGCTTCGTAAGGTGATTACAGATCGGCAGCGATGCCTCTCTCAATCACTCGTGGAGTTCAACGATGAACGACAACGCACGACATTCGACCGATACCTTGTTGGACCCACCCATCCGCCTGACCCCGCGTGAGCGGCAAGTCCTGCTGTGGTGCGCTTACGGCAAGAGCTCGTGGGAAATTGGCCAGATCCTGGAATGCAAGGAGTCGACGGTGAACTTCCACGTGGCCAACATCCTGCGCAAGTTCGATGTGCCAACGCGTGTAGCGGCCGTTATCAGGGCGATTCGCTACGGCATGCTGGCTGAACAGTGAGGGGGTGGCCATGAATCACTTGTTGCCACTTGGTTTTGAGCCTGCCGTGATCAAGTCACGTTTTCCAGACTGCCATGACCCGTTCTGGCCGCGCTTAGACCTCGCGGTTCTGCGCGAGCGCTTGCAACTTCGGCGGGAGATCAGCGAAGCGCAGCTGGAGGTCGCCGCACGCTGCGCCGCTATCGATGCAGCGCGGGAGTTCGCGCGCTGGCGTGCGGCACTGCGTGAACGGGGTTACAAACGCCTCGAAGAGGTGTCCGGGCATGATCATGGGCGGGCGCTGTTAGTGTGCTACACGCGTTTTGTAGAAGGTGCGGTCCTGCGCTCGGTTACCCGCCGACAGGCATTGCGCAGGGGAGGGGCTGATGCTTGAACCTCCTCTGGTCGATAACCTGTTGTTGGCATTTCTGGAACTGCTGGGCATGGATGGCAGGGTGCTGTACGGCGCACTGCTTGGGGCCTTGCTGGTTAGCGCGGCTCGCGACCGCTTGATCACCAATGCCTCCAGGCGCCTGACAGTCAGCAAAAAACTGCTGCTGGTCTGTGTGACCGTTGGTGTGGGGCACTTGTTCGAGCCCCTGCTCTCGTCGCTGGCGCCGATGCTGACCCGTGGCATGGCCGCTTTCGTGGCAGCAGTCGTGGTGATACCGATCAGCCTCAAGGTGCTGGTCTGGCTGGACACGCTGGACCCGCGCGAAATCATCCAGCGCTGGCGCCGTCGGGGTTAAGCCCTGACGTCATCGGGTATGCGCTTGGCAAGCTCGGTCAGTTGCCGTTCGAGCTGTTGGATGCGCTGCTTGTCCTGGATGAGCAACAAAATCGCCTGGCGGTCGGTAACTGAGAGCGCCCGTAGCCGCTCGAGCATGTCGGTCTCCCACGTCTCCGGGCCCTGGGGCATTGGTTTTGGGGTGGCTTCACCCAGTAACAGCCAGTCGAGTGAGCAGGCGTAGTGCTTGGCTGACTCTACGCAAATCGCGTATGGGATGCTGTCGCGTACCTTCCAACTGCTCAACGTCTGGGGGCTGATGGACAGCGCTCTCGATAGCTCGGCATCGGTATCACAGCCGGTGAGGAGCTTCAGCCGAGCAAGCACAGGAGCAAGCAAGCCAGTACTCATAACAATTATCCATGTCTGGTTTAATGATATTCCATGGGCTTAAACTACTCGTTATGAATACAGCCCTGCGTTTTTAAGGAGCATTTCTGCAATGAGAAGCATTGAAGTGAAGAATACATCCACCTATGCAGTTAATACTGACACAACTAAAGGATCATTCTCACAGAAGGACTGTCTGGACAATGGTTACAGGTGCCTGCCGTGAGTACGTACAAGCTGGTCTGCCCGCATTGCAACAGCCGTATGCGCATACGCACCAGTGAGGGACGCCATATATTCCTACGGGTTGCCTACCTGCAATGCACCACCGAGGCCTGTGGCTGGTCAGTGCGAGCCGAGTTTGAAATGACCCATGAACTTTCTCCCAGCGGGATGCCCAACCCTGAAGTCTACCTGCCATCCGCCAATGGCGACCTGCGCAGAGCTGCATTGCCTGACGCGGCCGAGTAAGCAGCCATTTCGCGCAGATAAAAAAACACCCCGCATGAGCGGGGTGTTTTGTATTGCCGAGCTGATCAGCCGATCAGTTGCAGGCCCGCTTGCTGAACCAGTTCCAGCAGCGGTTGCGGGTAGACACCCAGCACGAAGGCAACAATGGCAATTGCCAGCAGCATGACGCCACCGGTGCGCTGTTCCCACTTCAGCGGGGCGTCGTGGCGACGCAGGTTCGGTTCGACCAGGTACAGGGTGACCATCACGCGCAGGTAGTAGTACACGCCAATGGCGCTACCAATTACCAGGGCACCGACCAGCCACCACAGGTGCGACTCGACGCCGGTGGCGATGATGTAGAACTTGCCGATGAAGCCTGCGGTCAGCGGGATACCGGCCAGCGACAGCATCATTACGGTCAGCACAGCGGTCAGGTACGGGCGGCGCCAGAACAGGCCGCGGTACTCATACAGGGCATCGGCATCACGGCCGCCGTAAGGCGAGGACATCAAGGTGATGACGCCGAAGGCACCCAGGCTGGTGATCACGTAGGTAACCAGGTACACGCCCATGGCTTCCAGCGCCAGGCCCTTGCTGGCGACCAGGGCGATGACCAGGTAGCCGAAGTGGGCGATGGACGAGTAACCGAGCAGACGCTTGAGGTTGCTCTGGGTCAGCGCCAGCAGGTTACCGATCAGGATCGAGGCGACCGCGATCACGGCCAGTACGGTGCTCAGCACGCCGCTGCTGGCAGCAGGGGAGAGCATGAACAGGCGTACGACCACGGCGAACACCGCGACCTTGCTGGCGGTGGCCAGGAACGCGGCAACCGGCGCCGGGGCGCCTTCGTACACGTCCGGGGTCCACAGGTGGAACGGCACCAGCGACAGCTTGAAGGCCAGGCCTACCAGCATCATGCCCAGGCCCAGTTGAGCCAACAGGCTTGGCATGTTGGTGGCTGCCAGGGCTTTGCCGATCTGGTCGAAGCTCAGGCTGCCGGCATCGGCGTACAGCAGTGCCATGCCGAACAGCAGGAAGGCCGAACCTGCGGCCGACAGCACCATGTACTTGATGCCGGCTTCCAGTGAACGCTTGTTGAAGAAGGCATACGCCACCAGGCCGTAGACGGGTACCGACAGCAGCTCCAGGCCGATGAACAGGCCGGCCAGGTGGTTGGCGCTGACCAGCACCAGGCCACCCAGAGCCGACATCAGCAGCAGCAGGTAGAGTTCTTCACGGTTGCCCGGGAAGCCCTTGGCGCCTTCGCCGAGGTAGGCGTGAGCGAGCGTGACGCAGGCCAGCGTGGCCACCAGGATGATCGCCATGTACAGGCAGGCGAACTTGTCGATGGTGATCAGCGAGGTGACCGCCAGCGGCGCGACCTTAAGTGCCGGCAGGATCGACAGCAGGGCCAGGTTAAGGCCCACGGTGGACAGCAGGAAGGTCTGCGAGTGGTTGCGCTTCCAGGCGATCGCCAGCATCACCACCACCGTGGTGATGGTGGTGATCAGCATCGGCGCCAATGCGATGAAGTGTTGAGTGGTGAATTCCATAGCGCTCTTACCGGGCCGAAGCGAGTTGAGTGAAAGCGGAACCAAGCCACTGCTGCACACCGCTCATGGTGGCGGCAGAAGTGTCGAGGAACGGCTGCGGGTACACACCAAGCACGATCAGCAGCACCGCCAGGCCCAGCACCATGATCAGCTCGCGGCCGTCCATGCCGGCCAGCACGGTGTCGTTCTTGCTTGGGCCGAAGTAGGCGCGGTGGATCATGATCAGCGAGTAGACCGAGCCGAAGACCAGGCCGGTGGTGGCGATCACGGTGATCCATGGCACGCTGGCGAAGCTGCCGATCAGGATCAGGAACTCGCCGACGAAGTTGCCGGTACCTGGCAGGCCCAGGGAGGCGGCGGCGAAGAACAGGCTGATCGCCGGCAGGTAGGCGATGCGGTGCCACAGGCCACCCATTTGACGCATGTCACGGGTGTGCAGGCGCTCGTACAGCTGGCCGGACAGGATGAACAGCGCGGCAGCCGACAGGCCGTGGGCCAGCATCTGGATCACCGCGCCTTGCAGAGCCTGCTGGCTGCCGGAGTAGATACCGATCAGCACGAAGCCCATGTGCGAAACGCTGGAGAAGGCGATCAGGCGCTTGATATCGGACTGCGCGAAGGCCAGGAAGGCCCCGTAGAAGATACCGATCAGGCCCAGAGTCATAGCGATCGGCGCAAACTCGGCCGAGGCGTTCGGGAACAGCGGCAGGGCGAAGCGCAGCAGGCCGTAGGCCGCGGTCTTCAGCAAGATACCCGCCAGGTCCACGGAACCTGCGGTCGGTGCCTGGGCGTGTGCATCAGGCAGCCAGGAGTGGAACGGCACCACCGGCAGCTTGACCGCGAAGGCGATGAAGAAGCCCAGCATCAGCACGTATTCGACGCCAGCCGGCAGTTCGGCCTTGAGCAGGTCGCTGTAGTTGAAGGTGAGCACGCCGGTGGTGTTGTAGTTGACCAGCACCAGGCCAAGGATCGCCACCAGCATGATCAGACCGCTGGCCTGGGTGAAGATGAAGAACTTGGTCGCCGCGTAGATCCGGGTCTTCTTGCCGTCTGCGGAGCTGTGACCCCAGAGCGCGATGAGGAAATACATCGGCACCAGCATCATTTCCCAGAAGAAGAAGAACAGGAACAGGTCCAGGGCCAGGAACACACCGACCACGCCGCCGAGGATCCACATCAGGTTGAGGTGGAAGAAGCCGACGTGGCGCTGGATCTCTTTCCAGGAGCACAGTACCGAGAGCACACCAAGCAGGCCGGTGAGCAGGATCATCAGCAGCGACAGGCCGTCGAGGGCCAGGTGGATGCTGATGCCGAAGCGCTTGATCCACTCGACTTTGTATTCGAGTGCCCAGGCAGGTTCGGCGCCCGGAGCAGGGGCCAGGGTGTAGTCGCCGGCGCCCCACAGGTACAGGCCGATGCCGAGCAGCAGGGACATGGTCAGCAGCGCGATCCAGCGCGGCAGGGTGGCGCCGAAGCGCTCACCCAGCCAGCACAGGAAGCCGCCGATGAAGGGGATCAGGATCAGCCAAGGCAAAATCATGACGGGTTGGTTTCCTTTGGCAAAGTCGCAAGATTCATAGTCATACCGCGGCCACTACCACAGCACCGAGCACCAGCACGGCGCCGACGGCGATCGAGGCGGTGTACCAACGCAGCTGGCCGGTCTCGGTCTTGCTCATGGCGACGTGGCCGCCACGGGCCATCCGAGGGATCAGGCCGATGCTGCGGTCAACCGGGTCCTTGCGCAGGATGTGGCAGATCAGCAGGTAAGGTTTGACGAAGAGCTTGTCGTAGATCCAGTCGAAGCCCCAGGCGGCGAACCACCAGGCCGACAGGACACGGCCGATGCCGCTGTTGGCAATCGCGCTGACGAAGCGGCGCTTGCCCAGGAACAGCAGGGCCGACAGCAGGATACCAGCGATGGCGATGGCGCCCGAGGCGATCTCCAGCGAGTGCTTGGCGTCACCACCGGCGTGGCCTGCGCTTTCCGGCAACACACCTGCCAGCGGCGGGGTGATCCAGGCGCCGACGAAGGTCGACAGCACGATCAGCACGCCCAGTGGCAGCCAGTGGCTGATGCCGTGGCCGGCGTGGGCTTCGGTCTTGGCTTCGCCGTGGAAGGCGATGAAGATCAGGCGGAAGGTGTACAGCGAGGTCATGAACGCGCCCACCAGGCCGGCGTACAGCAAGCCGGTGTTGCCGCTGGCGAAGGCTTCCCAGAGGATCTCGTCCTTGGAGTAGAAACCCACGGTCACGATCGGCAGGGCAGCCAGGGCGGCGCCACCGACCACGAAGCTGGCATAGGCCAGCGGCAGTTTCTTCCACAGGCCGCCCATCTTGAAGATGTTCTGCTCGTGGTGGCAGGCAACGATCACCGCACCGGAAGCAAGGAACAGCAGGGCCTTGAAGAAGGCGTGGGTCATCAGGTGGAAGATCGCCGCGTCCCAGGCACCGACGCCCAGGGCCAGGAACATGTAGCCGATCTGGCTCATGGTCGAGTAGGCGAGGATACGCTTGATGTCGGTCTGTACCAGCGCGGCAAAGCCGGCCAGCACCAGGGTCACACCGCCGACCACGCCGACCAGGTGCAGAATGTCCGGCGCCAGCAGGAACAGGCCATTGGTACGGGCAATCAGGTACACGCCCGCGGTCACCATGGTTGCGGCGTGGATCAGTGCCGAAACCGGGGTCGGGCCCGCCATTGCGTCGGCCAGCCAGGTCTGCAGCGGCAGCTGGGCCGATTTACCGACCGCGCCACCCAGCAGCATCAGGGTCGCCAGGACCATCCAGGTGTCACCGGCCTGGAATTTCTGCGGTGCCAGCACCAGCAGTTCCTGCACGTTCAGGGTACCCAGCTGGGCGAACAGGATGAACAGGCCGATGGCCATGAACACGTCGCCGATACGGGTGACGATGAAGGCCTTGAGTGCCGCGTTGCCGTTGTTGCGGTTGCTGTAATAGAAACCGATCAACAGGTACGAGCACAGGCCCACGCCTTCCCAGCCGAAGTAGATGAACAGCAGGTTATCGCCCAGCACCAGGAACAGCATGCTGGCGATGAACAGGTTGGTGTACGAGAAGAAGCGCGAGTAACCGGCTTCGCCACGCATGTACCAGGACGCGAACAGGTGGATCAGGAAGCCTACGCCGGTGACCACGCCGAGCATGGTGACCGAAAGGCCATCCACGTACAGGGTGAAGTTCGGCGCAAAGCCGTCCACCGACATCCACTGCCACAGCAGCTGGCTGTACGCGCCGCCTTCAGGCGGGGCGACGTTGAACTGCCAGATGACGTAGGCGGCTGTCGCAGCCGAGAGGCCGACCGAGCCGACGCCGATCAGGGCGGACAGGTTCTCCGAGAACCGCCCGCGCGAGAACGACAGCAGCAAGAAGCCGATCAGGGGGAAGACGAAAGTCAGGAAGATAAGGTTCATCCGCGCATCTCACTGGCAGCATCGATGTCGAGAGTGTGGAAGCGGCGATATAGCTGCAGCAGGATGGCCAGGCCAATACTGGCCTCGGCGGCTGCCAGGCTGATCACCAGAATGAACATCACCTGGCCGTCGGGTTGGACCCAACGGGCACCGGCGACGATGAACGCCAGGGCAGAGGCGTTCATCATGACTTCCAGGCTCATGAGCACGAAGAGGATGTTGCGGCGGACCATCAGGCCAACCAGACCTAAGCAGAACAGGATGCCGGCGACTGCCAGACCATGCTCGAGAGGGATAGCACCCATGATTTACTCCTTCGCCTCAACGCGGCCCAGGTGGAAGGCGGTGACGGCTGCAGCAAGCAGCAGCATCGAAGCCAGTTCGACCACCAGCAGGTACGGGCCGAACAGGCTGATGCCCACGGCCTTGGCGTCCACGGTGGTACCGCTGATGGCTGCGCCACTTGGGGTGACGAACAGCACGTACAGCAGCTCCAGCAGCAGCAGGGCGGCGAGGATCACCGGCCCGGCCCAGATGCCAGGCTTCAGCCAGCCGCGCTCCTGGGCAACCGAAGCCGGCCCGAGGTTGAGCATCATCACCACGAACACGAACAGCACCATGATGGCGCCAGCGTAGGCGATCACTTCCAGGGCGCCGGCGAACGGCGCGCCCAGGGCGAAGAAGATCATTGCCACGGAAATCAGCGAAATGATCAGGTAGAGCAGGGCGTGCACGGGGTTGGTGCCGGTCACCACACGAAGGGTGGAGACCACGGCGATCCCGGATGCGAAGTAGAAAGCGAATTCCATCTTTCTGTCCTTATGGGAGCAAGCTCTTCACGTTGATCGGCTCGGCTTCGTTCTGTGCAGAGCCTTTCGGCTTGCCAGCGATTGCCATACCCGCAACACGGTAGAAGTTGTAGTCAGGGTTCTTGCCGGGGCCGGAGATCAGCAGATCTTCTTTCTCGTACACCAGGTCCTGACGCTTGAACTCGGCCATTTCGAAATCCGGAGTCAGCTGGATCGCGGTGGTCGGGCACGCCTCTTCGCACAGGCCGCAGAAGATGCAGCGCGAGAAGTTGATGCGGAAGAACTCAGGGTACCAACGCCCGTCCTCGGTCTCGGCTTTCTGCAGCGAGATGCAGCCAACCGGGCAGGCCACCGCGCAGAGGTTGCACGCTACGCAGCGCTCCTCGCCATCGGGGTCGCGGGTGAGGACGATGCGGCCGCGGTAGCGCGGCGGCAGGTACACAGCTTCTTCGGGGTACTGCAGGGTGTCGCGCTTGCGGAACCCGTGGGAGAACACCATGGCCAGGCTGCGCAGCTGTGTGCCGGTGCCCTTAACGATGTCGCCGATATACTTGAACATGGGTCAAATCCTCACTGGGCCGCGACGGCTGGCGTGTTGTAAAGCACGATCGCAGCGGTCACCAGCAAATTGATCAGGGTCAGCGGCAGGCAGAACTTCCAGCTGAAGTCCATCACCTGGTCATAGCGCGGGCGCGGGATCGAGGCGCGCAGCAGGATGAACAGCATGATGAAGAACGCGGTCTTCAGCGCGAACCACAGGAACGGTACTTGCGGCAGGATGCCGAACGGACCGTGCCAGCCGCCGAAGAACAGGGTCACCAGCAGCGCCGAGATGAGGATGATGCCGATGTACTCACCGACGAAGAACATGCCCCATTTCATGCCGGCATACTCGATGTGGTAGCCGTCGGCCAGTTCCTGTTCCGCTTCCGGCTGGTCGAACGGGTGACGGTGAGTCACGGCGACGCCAGCGATGAAGAAGGTGCAGAAACCGAAGAACTGCGGAATGATGAACCACAGGTTCTGGGCCTGGTATTCAACGATGTCGCGCATGTTGAACGAACCCACCTGCACCACCACGCCCATCAGCGCCAGGCCCAGGAACACCTCGTACGAGACGGTCTGTGCCGAAGCCCGCAAGCTGCCCAGCAGGGCGTACTTGTTGTTCGACGACCAGCCGGCGAACAGTACGGCGTACACCGACAGGCCAGCCATGGCGAAGAAGAACAGCAGGCCGATGTTCAGGTCGGCGACGCCCCACAGTGGGGTGATTGGGATGACGCAGAAGGCGATCAGCAGGGCACTCATGGCCACGACCGGCGCCAGGGTGAAGATCATGCGGTCGACGAAGGGCGGGTTCCAGTCTTCCTTGAAGAACATCTTCAGCATGTCGGCAGCGATCTGGAACATGCCGAACGGGCCGACGCGGTTCGGACCGTAACGGTCCTGCCACCAGCCCAGCAGACGACGCTCGACGAAGCTGAGCAGCGCACCGCAGACCACCACCGCAAGCAGGACCACGATGGCCCGGACCACGGTGAGGATCACATCGATCACTTCGGGGGTGAACCAGCTCATTGTGCTGCCTCCTGCAGGCCTTCGACGGATGCACCGAAGATGGCAGGCGGAATACCGGCCAGGCCTTTCGGCAGCGCGACCAGGCCAGCGCCCAGCTCTTCATTGATACGCAGCGGCAGGCGCAGTGCCACACCGGCGACGTTCAGGCTCAGCAGTGCGCCTTCGTTGACACCCAGGCGGTCGGCTTCGGACTTGGCCAGGGCCACGTAGGCAGGCTGAATGCGCGCTTGCACCGGGGCGGCGCGCGAGGAGCTTTCTTCGCTGCCGAACAGGTGGAAGAACGGGACTGCAGTCCAGGTGCCACGAGCTGGGTTGAACGCGCCCGGAATGGCGTTGAACCAGTTCAGGCGATCGCCTTGCGATTCGATCAGGCGCACGCCTGGGTCACCGGCACGCAGGTGGCCACCGACTTCGTCCTGGAACTTGTTCCAGGCTTGCGGCGAGTTCCAGCCCGGCGACCAGGCGAACGGCACCTGCTGGCGCGGTTCGACGGAGCCCGAGTAGCCTTCCATCGAGAAGGCGAACGCGGTGTCCTTGTCTTGCGGGGTCCGTGGCTCGTGCACGCTGATATTGGCGCGCATGGCGGTGCGGCCGGAGTAGCGCAGCGGCTCACGGGCCAGCTTCATGCCCTTGATGCGGAACGCGGCGCTTGGTGCGGCGTTGACGATGCCGGCCAGTTGCGGGGCGGCTTCGGCGCAGGCGCTGGTGACGTGGTCCAGCTGGGTCCAGTCGACCGGCTTGTTCAGCAGGGTGGCACGCAGGGCATGCATCCAGCGCCAGCCTTCGTGGACCAGGATGCTGCTGTCCAGGTACTGCGGGTCGAACACCTGGAAGAAGCGCTGGGCACGGCCTTCCTGGCTGACCAGGGTGCCGTCGCCTTCGGCGAACGAAGCAGCCGGCAGCACCAGGTGGGCGCGTTCGAGGGTCGCGGTGTGGGAGTGATCGGCGACGATCACGACCTTGGCTGCAGCCAGGGCGGCATCGACCTTGGCGGCCGGTACGCGGGTGTACAGGTCGTTTTCCAGCACGACGATGGCATCGGCCTTGCCGTTGATGACCGCGTCCAGCGCAGCATCGACGGACTCACCGCCCAGCATCGCCATGCCGAGGCTGTTGGCTTCAGGCACAACCAAGCTCAGCGAACCGTTCTTCTCGCGCAGCTTCAGGGCCTTGGCGATGTTGGCCGCGGCTTCGATCAGTGCAGGGTCAGCCAGCGACGTACCGGCGATGACCAGTGGGCGCTTGGCCGCGACCAGGGCGTCGGCGATGCGCTTGGCCAGGGCCAGGGCTTCATCGTCCAGGCCGGCTACTGCTGGCGCGCTCGGGTCGATGGCGTGGGCCACGGCGAAACCGATACGGGCAAGGTCAGCAGGGGCTGCGTGTACGCATTCTTCAGCGACGTCATCCAGCTTGGTTTCAGCCAGGCTGGCGATGAACAGCGGGTACAGCGCATGCTGGCCGATGTTCTTCACGGCGGCGTCCAGCCAAGGCTGCACTTTCATCGCTTCGGCCATGGCCTCGGCCTTGCCTTTGGTGGCCTGGCGTACGGACAGGGCAACGCGGGCGGCGGTCTGGGTCAGGTCTTCACCGAGCACGAACACAGCGTCGTGGTCTTCGATGTCGCGCAGGGTCGGCACCGGCAGCGGGCTGTTGTTCAGCACGTTCAGGGCCAGGCGCACACGGGCCAGTTCGCCCGCTTCCATACCCGAATAGAAGTAGTCGGCGCCGACCAGCTCACGCAGGCCGTAGTTGCTTTCGAGGCTGGCGCGTGGCGAGCCGATACCGACGATGGTGCGGCCGCGCAGCAGGTCGGCGGCCTTGTCCAGGGCGGCGTCCAGGCTCAGCTTGGTGCCGTCGGCCAGGCGTGGCTGACGTGGGCGGTCGGTGCGGTTGACGTAGCCGTAACCGAAGCGGCCGCGGTCGCACAGGAAGTACTGGTTGACCGAGCCGTTGAAGCGGTTTTCGATGCGGCGCAGTTCACCGTAGCGCTCGCCCGGGCTGATGTTGCAGCCACTGGAGCAGCCGTGGCAGATGCTCGGGGCGAACTGCATGTCCCACTTGCGGTTGTAGCGCTCGGAGTGGGTCTTGTCGGTGAATACGCCGGTCGGGCAGACCTCGGTCAGGTTGCCGGAGAACTCGCTTTCCAGCACGCCGTCTTCAACGCGGCCGAAGTACACGTTGTCGTGGGCGCCGTAGACACCCAGGTCGGTGCCGCCTGCGTAGTCCTTGTAGTAGCGCACGCAGCGGTAGCAGGCGATGCAGCGGTTCATCTCGTGGGCGATGAACGGGCCGAGGTCCTGGTTCTGGTGGGTACGCTTGGTGAAACGGTAGCGGCGCTCGTTGTGGCCGGTCATTACCGTCATGTCTTGCAGGTGGCAGTGACCGCCTTCCTCGCACACCGGGCAGTCGTGCGGGTGGTTGGTCATCAGCCATTCGACGACGCTGGCGCGAAACGCCTTGGACTCGTCATCTTCGATGGAGATCCAGGTGCCGTCGGAGGCAGGGGTCATGCAGGACATGACGATACGACCACGGGTGTCGTTCTCGTCGGTGTACTGCTTGACCGCGCACTGCCGGCAGGCGCCAACGCTACCAAGCGCCGGGTGCCAGCAGAAATAAGGGATGTCGAGGCCGAGCGACAGACAGGCCTGTAACAGGTTGTCTGCACCGTTGACTTCGAGCGCTTTGCCGTCTACGTGGATAGTGGCCATTGTTCAAAGTTCTTCGTTGGCCCGCGTGAGCGGGCGTGGCTAATGGAAATCTGTATGCCCGCGGCCCGCCTCGAATCATTCGGGCCGGCCTGCAGGCTGGCGGGTGGCACGGACCACCCGCAGCTCATCTTGTTATGCGCCGACCACGATCGGCCCGCTCGGCACTGGCTTGGCCAGGTTCGGGCGCAAGGTGTCGGCAGCACTGGCTGGGGCGACACCGGCCTCGAATTCGGAGCGGAAGTATTTGATGGCACTGCCCAATGGCTCGACGGCACCCGGTGCGTGAGCACAGAAGGTGCGGCCTGGGCCGAGGAAGTTGACCAGACCCAGCAGGGTCTCGATGTCTTCGGCGCGGCCCTGGCCTTTTTCCAGTGCGCGCAGCATCTTCACGCTCCACGGCAGGCCGTCACGGCATGGGGTGCACCAGCCGCACGATTCGCGGGCGAAGAACTCTTCCATGTTGCGCAGCAGCGAGACCATGTTGATGCTGTCGTCTACCGCCATGGCCAGGCCAGTACCCATCCGGGTGCCGACCTTGGCGATGCCACCGGCGTACATCTGCGCATCGAGGTGCTCGGGCAGCAGGAAGCCGGTACCGGCGCCGCCTGGCTGCCAGCACTTGAGCTTGAAGCCGTCGCGCATGCCACCGGCGTAGTCTTCGAACAACTCACGGGCGGTGACGCCGAACGGCAGTTCCCACAGGCCCGGGTTCTTCACCTTGCCGGAGAAGCCCATCAGCTTGGTGCCGTGGTCCTCGCTGCCTTCGCGGGCCAGCGATTTGTACCAGTCGTTGCCGTTGGCGACGATGGCCGGGACGTTGCACAGGGTCTCGACGTTGTTCACGCAGGTCGGCTTGCCCCACACGCCAACGGCGGCAGGGAAGGGCGGCTTGGAGCGCGGGTTGGCGCGGCGGCCTTCCAGCGAGTTGATCAGTGCGGTTTCTTCACCGCAGATGTAGCGGCCGGCACCGGTGTGCACGAACAGCTCGAAGTCAAAACCCGAGCCCAGGATGTTCTTGCCCAAGAGGCCGGCGGCCTTGGCTTCGTCGATGGCGCGGTTGAGGTTTTTCGCCGCGGTGGTGTATTCGCCACGCAGGAAGATGTAGCCACGGTAGGCCTTGAGGGCGCGGGCGCTGATCAGCATGCCCTCGACCAGCAGATGGGGCTGTTGCTCCATCAGCATGCGGTCCTTCCAGGTGTTCGGCTCCATTTCATCCGCATTGCACAGCAGGTAGCGGATGTTCATGGATTCGTCTTTGGGCATCAGGCCCCACTTCACGCCAGTGGGGAAGCCCGCGCCGCCACGGCCCTTGAGGCCGGAGTCCTTGACGTTCTGCACGATGTCGTCTTGCGACATCTCGCTCAGTGCCTTGCGGGCAGCGGCGTAGCCGTTCTTGGCCTGGTACTCGGCCAGCCAGACCGGCTCGCCGTCGTCACGCAGACGCCAGGTCAGCGGGTGGGTTTCGGCCGAGCGCGCGATGCGGTTGGCCGGGCCGAAGGAAGTAATGGTCATACGTAACCCTCCAGCAGTTTGGTAACGCCAGCAGGCTGCACGTCGCCAAAGGTGTCGTCGTCGATCATCAGCGCCGGGGCCTTGTCGCAGTTGCCCAGGCAGCACACCGGCAGCAGGGTGAAGCGCCCGTCAGCGGTGGTTTGGCCGAGGCCGATGCCCAGTTCGCTCTGGATCTGGCTGACCACCGACTCGTGGCCGCCGATGTAGCAGACCATGCTGTCGCACACACGGATGATGTGGCGGCCAACCGGCTGGCGGAAGATCTGGCTGTAGAAGGTGGCCACGCCCTCGACGTCGCTGGCAGGGATGCCCAGCACTTCGCCGATGGCATGGATGGCGCCGTCCGGCACCCAGCCACGTTCCTTCTGGACGATCTTCAAGGCTTCGATGGACGCCGCGCGCGGGTCCTCGTAGTGATGCATCTCGTGCTCGATGGCCGAGCGCTCGGTTTCGCTCAGGGCGAAACGGTCTGTCTGGATAAGCGTGCTGTTCATGCTTAGCGGTCCACGTCAGCCATAACGAAGTCGATACTGCCCAGGTACGCAATGAGGTCGGCGACCATGCTGCCTTTGATCACCGAAGGGATCTGCTGCAGGTGCGGGTAGCTCGGGGTACGGATCCGGGTGCGGTAGCTCATGGTGCCGCCATCGCTCGTCAGGTAGTAACTGTTGATGCCCTTGGTCGCTTCGATCATCTGGAACGACTCGTTGGCCGGCATGACCGGGCCCCACGAGACTTGCAGGAAGTGCGTGATCAAGGTTTCGATGTGCTGCAGGGTGCGCTCTTTCGGTGGCGGCGTGGTCAGCGGGTGATCCGCCTTGTACGGGCCTTCCGGCATGTTGCGCAGGCACTGGTCGATGATGCGGATACTCTGGCGCATCTCCTCGACACGGACCATGCAGCGATCGTAGGCATCGCCGTTGTGGGCCAGCGGTACTTCGAACTCGAAGTTCTCGTAGCCGGAGTAGGGGCGTGCTTTACGCAGGTCGAAGTCGCAACCGGTGGAACGCAGGCCGGCACCGGTGGTACCCCATTCCAGCGCTTCCTTGGTGTTGTACGCGGCAACGCCAACGGTACGGCCCTTGAGGATGCTGTTCTGCAGGGCGGCCTTGGTGTATTCGTCCAGGCGCTTGGGCAGCCAGTCGACGAAGTCCTTGACCAGCTTGTCCCAGCCGCGCGGCAGGTCGTGGGCGACGCCACCGATGCGGTACCAGGCCGGGTGCAGGCGGAAACCGGTGATCGCTTCGATCACGGTGTAGGCGCGCTGGCGGTCGGTGAAGGTGAAGAACACCGGGGTCATGGCGCCCACGTCCTGGATGTAGGTACCCAGGAACAGCAGGTGGCTGGTGATGCGGAAGAATTCGGCGAGCATGATGCGAATCACGTCGACCTTCTGCGGCACCTTGATGCCCGCCAGCTTTTCCACCGCCAGTACGTACGGCAGGTTGTTCATCACCCCGCCGAGGTAGTCGATACGGTCGGTGTAGGGGATGAAGCTGTGCCAGGACTGGCGCTCGGCCATCTTCTCGGCACCACGGTGGTGGTAGCCGATGTCTGGGACGCAGTCGACGATCTCTTCACCGTCCAGCTGCAGGACGATACGGAACGCACCGTGGGCGGATGGGTGGTTGGGGCCGAGGTTGAGGAACATGTAGTCCTCGTTAGCGCCCTGACGTTTCATGCCCCAGGCTTCCGGGTTGAAGCGTGCCGATTCCTCTTCAAGCTGCTGCTTGGCCAGGGTCAGGCTGTAGGGATCGAACTCGGTGGCACGGGCAGGGTAGTCCTTACGCAGCGGGTGACCTTCCCAGGTGGGCGGCATCATGATGCGGCTCAGGTGTGGGTGGCCGGCAAAGTCGATGCCGAACATGTCCCAGACTTCGCGCTCGTACCAGTTGGCGTTTGGCCAGATGCCGGTCACGGTCGGCAGGTTCAGGTCGCCTTCGCTGAGCGACACCTTGATCATCACGTCGCTGTTACGCTCGACCGACAGCAGGTGGTAGAACACGCTGAAATCGGCAGCTGGCAGGCCACGGCGCTGGGTGCGCAGGCGTTCGTCGACGCCATGCAGGTCGTACAGCATGCTGTACGGCTTGGCGACGTTGCGCAGGAAGCTGAGTACTTCTTTGAGCTGTGCACGTTTCACCCACAGAACCGGCATGCCGGTGCGGGTTTCTTGGGCGACGAATGCGTCGGCACCAAAACGGTTGTGCAATTCGACGACCACATCCTGGTCGTCAGCCTTGTAAGGCGGAATATAAATAGCGTTGTCCGCTGTCATGGTCTCGGTCGCTTTGGGTCAACGTTAAGAATGAAGCCAGGCCGCCGGCTCCTATGGGAGCGGGCGGCAGGTCGCTGGATCAGACTTCGTCGGGGCTGCGCAGGTTGGTTACGGCAATGCGCTGCTCACGACGCAAATCTTTCTGGGCTGGCATCTCGGCACGGTAAATACCTTGATCACCAACAACCCAGGAAAGCGGGCGTCGTTCTTGGCCAATCGACTCCTGCAGCAGCATCAAGCCTTGCAGGAAAGCCTCAGGGCGTGGCGGGCAGCCAGGCACATAGACGTCCACAGGGAGGAACTTGTCGACCCCCTGAACGACCGAGTAAATGTCGTACATGCCACCGGAGTTGGCGCACGAACCCATGGAGATAACCCACTTAGGCTCGAGCATCTGCTCGTAGAGGCGCTGAATGATCGGCGCCATCTTGATGAAGCAGGTACCGGCGATGACCATGAAGTCGGCCTGACGCGGCGAGGCCCGGATGACTTCGGCGCCGAAGCGGGCGATGTCGTGGGGCGCCGTGAAGGCCGTGGTCATTTCCACGTAGCAGCAGGACAGGCCGAAGTTGTACGGCCAGAGGGAGTTCTTGCGACCCCAGTTGACCGCGCCACGCAGCACATCTTCGAGTTTCCCCATGTAGATGTTCTTGTGGACCTGGTCCTCTAGCAGTTGGTCGGTGACGGTTTCCCGTTCACCTACCGGGTACTGCTCGTTGGGCGCATCTGGATCGATTCTGGTGAGATTGTATTGCATTGCCAAAGCCTCATTGTTTCAGCTTCGCTTGCCGCTTGCGGCGACCTTCGGGAGCCCAATCAAGAGCACCGACGCGCCATAGGTAGACAAGACCTGCCAACAGAATTGCTATGAAAACGAGCGCTTCGACGAACCCGGTCCAGCCGCTTTCGCGGACGGACACAGACCATGCAAAGAGAAAGAGGGCTTCGATATCGAAGATCACGAACAGCATCGCGACCAGATAGAATTTGGCGGACAGGCGCAGGCGGGCGCTGCCGACGGGCAGCATGCCGGATTCGAAGGGTTCGTTCTTGGCGCGGCCCCAGGCCTTGCTACCGAGCAGGCTGGACAGACCGAGCATGAAGGCACACAGGCCGACGACACCCAGAAGGAAGATGGCAAAGCCCCAGTTGTGGGCGATGAGTCCTGCCGAATCGGACATGCTAGAGATCCTTATACAGAGACCCAGCTCTGCAGTCTGAAATAAGTAGAGCGGCGACGTGGTGTCGCAGGTGCAGTGACCAAATGTCGCAGCTGAATCAATCGCGCTGATTTTATGGGTAAACCCGGTGCAAGTAAAATTTCTGTCGCAAATTTATTCGTAGGATTAAGAACAAAAGCCCTTCGTAACTGGCTGAAAGCCTTGAAATTCGGGCATTGCGTCTGGTTTTGTTAATTATGTTTCTTGCGACTGGTAACGAATTACAAGTTGCGTAATGATAATTAATATCATCTAGGCTGAGCCGCATTACTTTAATGAGATTGAACCTTGTTAAGTTCATGTACCCATTCCCCCACTTGCAATTCCACTCGGCGCTCGTTCTATCAGCGTCTGACACCGCTTGCACCGCTCTGGGTCAATGTTTTTGCGAATACCCCGGGCTGCGCTGAAGCAGCGATTGCCCACTGGCCGAGCCAATAGGCCACGATGATCAGGTACTGCGCCGCAGTGAACGGGCTGACGAAACGGTCGAGGCCGATGAGGCTGTCGGAAAACACGAACAGGCAGGCGCCGAGGGCCGCGAGGCCGCCGCAGGCCAGCGCGCGCCAGAGCATGGCGCTGATTGCCAGGGCATACACGGCGACCGGGATTAGCAATGGGCCTAGGCCGTGGTTGGCGAGTACGCCGAACAGGGTGATGCCGGTGAGGGCGCTAAACAGGAATGCGGGTAGGGCGGGGCGCAAGGTTTGGCCGCAATAGGCGCGTAGGTAGGCCAGGTGGGCACAAAGGAATGCGACCAGGCCGAACACGAACAGGTCGGCGGGGATGGCCAGCAGGATGTCACCGAGTACCGAGAAGGCCAGGCCGAAAGTGATCCAGCGGCAATAAGGTGTGGCGGGAGCGCTACGCAGCCAGGCGATCAGGGCCAGTACCGGGATCGGTTTGGCGAGCAGGGCGAGCAGGGTGTTGTCGCTGGCCAGTGCACATATATAGAGGGCGGCGGCGGCCAGGGCGATTGTGGTCAGGTGGCTTGGACGGGGCATGGGCGGTCCTTGCGGCTGGGCTGCCACAAGCATAGACCTGATCCCGGGTTTTGCTTTGGCCTGTACCGGCCCTTTCGCGGGCATGCCCGCTGCCACAGGATCACCGCAGTCTTCAGGAATTGCACAGTACTTGTGGGAGCGGGCGTGCCCGCGAAGAGGCCCGCCCAGGCAGTCGAGAATTATGAGGGGATTGAACAATGACCACAGTAGACACCCAATTCACCGTCGGCAAAACCACCTTCTACCAAGGCGAAAACGGCACCCACCCACTGTTTCGCATCGAGCCAGGCATTCCCTGCCGCGACGCCCGCGAGCAATCTTCGGAACTGATGGGCTATGTGCGCGAACTGACCATCACCGGCCTGATGGAAGAGAAGTCGATGATGATCTGGGCTGCCCACTACCTGAGTGCGATGACCCAGGTGCTGATGGATGATGCCGAGCTGGGCATGAAGCATTGAGGTATCGCAGGACCGCACGATCATCCACGGCTGATCGTAGCTACTGCAATCGCTGGTCATCTGGTCAGGGCGTTGATGTCGGTACGGGCTAGAATGACGGTTAGTACAGCCATTGCGCCAACTCGGATAAGTTGTGTGGCGGTTGTATGTTTTCGTTACTCAAGAAATGCCCAGGCTTAACCAAGCCTGAGCATCCAAAGTGCCCAGCGGATCAGGCTAACTGCGCGTGTTCAGTCGAATACTGTTGACATCGTCACCAACGACCAATCCTTTTGATGCGTCGGCGCGTTTTCGAGACTCTCCTAGGTTCTGCCGTCACAGAGTGTGAAAGGCAGCGTCACGCTACGCCGAATTCTAACATAGCGAATCCCCATCGAGTAGATACGTCAGCAGTGTGCCCTCCTGTTTTCTCTGGAAGTTATTAAGCTCTTCATAGGGGTCTGAATAGATACTGGGATTTTTATTGAATCGTTTGATCACTTTCTCGTAAGAGTGGTCGCCCAATAACTCATCTATCTGCCAGGAGCCCGGTCGAGGCTTGAAGGTGACGGGTTTGAACTGTTTAAACGAGCGAGGTATCGCAGTACCATTCGAATCGAACATAGGCAGCCCATTGATGTCGCGTGCCCATTCGATCTTGCGCGGTCGCCAGGCTCGAAGCAATTCTGCTTTGCCGGTCTCGTTGCCGAGTAACTGATAAATTCTTGGGTCGTTGAAATATTGGGCTGGATCTGTGAGGGTCTCGCCCAGCGCTAGGCTGAGATTCATTGTTCCTTGATAGCCCTTCACTTCCTTTTGGGTCAAGCGGGCTAAATCCTTCGCAAACGAGTCGCCGAAGCTATTGTGATGAGACGCGCTATAACAGGAGTGCATCTTTATTTTGCCATAGTCGTCAATATTCACGCCTTTCTTCGCGAGATACGCAAGGAACTCACCGGCGCTCAAGTCTCCTTCGCTGGTCGCAACTTGGCCGAGCGCTCTCCCGGCGTCATCAGCTACCCCGTGCACTTGAACTACCAAGCGCTTGACACCTTTATGGGTGTCTTCCCATAAGCGTAAACTGTCGTCAATGTAGCGATAGTCGCCAACTCCGGCCATTGTCTTGTTTAGTACTGTGCGCGTTCGGATCATCCCTCTCGAGGCGGCGCCGGTAAGCCTGGTGACGCCGCTAAGGCCGGCAGCCAAACTGCCCATGCCGGTACCGAACGACAGCACATTTAGTGCCGACGCAAGTTCAGGGTCGCTGTCTTCTACTAGCACGGACGCTAGCTCCAGCCCACCAGCAACGACACCCAGCATTGCGGCGAGCGCACCCCCGCCGATAGGCGCAGTGATGATGCTACCCACGGCGACGAAAATCCGAAATTCCTTTGTGGTCATGATTGGAGGCGCGACCACTGCGCTAAGGTGTGAGACCCGCATGTGCCCGCTTGGATCATGGTAGTTAATCGGGTCTCCTGCACAGAAAGCATACGCGGCAGGGCCTCCGAATCCGAAGGGGCTTGCATCATCAGGGCTGCAGAAGGTCATTAGGCTGGGGTCATAGGCGCGGTAGCTTCCCAGATAATAAAATGCTCGCGGGTATATGACTTCACCTTTAAAACCTAACCAATCGGTCCACTCAAGGTCGACATTACGGTGGCCATAGGGCGAGTAATTGTGCCATGCGCCCAGTTTGCCGTCAGTCTTGACGGTTGCGAAAATAGTCCCGCTGGCATCACGCAATTCAAAAGACACGAGTACAGATTTCTTATCATCTTTGTCGAAAGAGATCGTCTGGCGTAAGGAGCACCCCACGCTCTCATTGATGATGATATCAGTCTTCGCCAACGTTCCGTTCCAAAAACGGCCATTGGTTGTTTTCTGGCTCCGTGCATAAACCTTGTCGCCGCGATAATGCAGCTGAAAGCCCCGGGGAGTGTCATTGCCCCCCGATGTGAACAAGGCGCGGACACGCCCTGTAGAGTCATAGGTGAAATGAAGTTCAGGGTGCTTCGGGCCATAGGCCACCGGCCAGCTGATATGCGAAACGCGGCCATCGTCGGAGTAGGAGATATTCTGGCTGATGCGACCATTTTTATTTTGAAGTTTGGAGCCTCGGGCCTCCAAGAGCAGGCCCGATATGTCCGTAGAGAACCTGCGTGGATGCATCCAGGGTTTTTTCGCATCGTTGGTATCGTAAAAGCCATAGGTGGTCATGTTGCCAATCGCGTCATACCCATAGGTCTCTCGATAATAGTCTCTGGTCTGGAGTGAATAGCTGGCGCCATTGCCATTCCAATCGACCAATTGGCCACGGTCATTATATTCATACTCGTGGATGTACTTGGGTTTATCGCTTACATTCAAAGAGTGTTTCACCAGGCGCCCTGCGGGTGACAATTCCCGCTGCAAAACTATAGTATCCATGCCGTCACTCGTGAAACGCCTTTCAGTTTCGCGACCCAGCACATCATAGCTGTAACTGATGCTCATCACGCGTTTGCTGGTGACATCTTGCACAGCCTCGCTTTGCAATCGACCATCATCCGTGAATACTGCAGTTGTGATGCAAGCTGGGTTGACCTGTTTGATGACTCGATTAAAGGTGTCATAGGTATAGGACGTCTGTTGCCCAGCGATGTCGGTCATTTTGATCAGTCGACCACGCAGGCTCAATTCACTTTGGGTGGAGAGGGTTTGACTTCTGTCGTCGCTTGCCTCGGCGGAGTAAGAACATGTTTCGGTGTAGGTTCTGTCCCTAGAGTTCCACTTCTGTGTGTATCCCTTGAACAGATTATCTATACTCTGCGGGTTGGGGGACGCTATCGAAGACGCACCGGCATATGTGTAACTCCTGGTGACACCATTCACTGTCTGTGTGGCCATACGGCCCCATGCATCTAATGTCTGCTTGCCAAGTAGAGTTGGCGCTACCTCGTTTCTTGACTCATCTGCCTTAGTGGCTTGAAGCATGCTCATCGAAATGGGCGTTGGGCTGGCGCTGTCCTTTTCATATTCATAAGATAGCACTGCGCCGTCCTTTTCTTTCTTTGTCAGACGCCCTGTCGCATCATACTCAAATGTGAGAGGAGGGGCTGAATCCGCCGTAATTTTTCGGGGCAAACCGTGAACATTATATTCGGCGGTGTGCAGGGAAATGTCGATTATCTTTTCGCCCATTTTTTTCGAATATTGTGTGCGAATGGGTTGCCCATAAGAATCATGGTCGATAGTCAGTTGGAGGGTCTCTGCAGCCCCTTTGTTACCGTTTGAATAATGAGCCGTGCGTTGACTGGCATCCCATTTATACGTTTCGGTGAAAGCTCCCCGCTTGATCACGATTTCCGAACCCGTCCTCTGCTCGGTCTGAGTTCGCGTATCGAGGACAGTGCCATCACGGTCCTTCATTACAATTTTTTTAGTGATCTCGGTAGGGGTCGAGGTCCATTCGGTTGTTCGTATGTCAAAGATGTTTCCAAAGGCGTCATAATCATATTCAAACAATTGGGTTGAGTTGCCGTGCGTGTCGAAGTGCTCGACTGACAGCTCATGCTGTTTGCCTTGTGTGTCGTATATGTACTTCGTGATCGTGCCGCCGCTTTCATTATAGGTTGCTTCGCTCGATTGACGCCATGCGTCCTCACTGCCTATCATGTTGGTCCACTCAGCACGTATTCTGCCGCGCTCATCATACGTGATGCGTCGATTCAATCCTTTCTCGTCATTGATCTGCATTTGAATAGTGCGTTTTTCAGCATCGATGGAGTACCCTATGCGAGCCGAGCTCAGGGTTGATGTGCCTTGAGTAATTTTAGTTGTTGATAACGCGCCGTTGACAAAGCCATATTGCGTCTTTATCCCGGCAGCATCGGTCCGCTCGACAGGTGTTCTGGCAAAACCTTCTTGCACATAGCTGGTCTTCAATACTTCCTTGGAAGAGGTTGAAAGTGTGTTTGTGGTGATTCTACGTGGCGCTTTGCTGTTCGTCTCATAGGTGAGGATGGTGTTGACCTCAGAGCTTTCGATTTTACTGCCTGCTTCGTCCAAGCTGTAGACAGTGCTGGATTTCAATGTACAGAAATGCGCTGAGGTAGGCGCTGTGTCATAGGTGAACTCCTCTACGGTCATTGGTGCGTTTTGCCAAGTGTCGAGTTTGAACCCTTTATCATTCATTTCGCTTTGCGCCTTAGCGGCGTTCTTAATGGAGGCCATGCTGGCTTCGTAGCCTTCCCTTAAGTAATCGTCGTCCTTGACGGAGTTGATGCACACCTTTAGGGCGGTGACCATCTGCTCGATGGCTTTGTCGGCGATTGCTCGTTGAGCTTCAGTAACGCTCACAGTCGAAACCTTCGGCATCAGCACGGTCAGTTTTCGCGCTAGCACCACGACGTGGTTGCGGTCGATAAGGTCATTCGGGATAGTGGGCACTTTGTCATAGCCGAAGTAGGTGATTCTGGTGGTTGTCTCACCTTCTGCGTTCACTTGAGTGACCCGCTCGCTTTCAATATGATTGCTGAACCCGAGTTCGTCGCCGGGGTAATTTATATCCAGCGGAAGATTAAACGAATCTTTAGCGTAATTATTGGGGGCGCTCGACCTGAATGTGGTGAATTTGCGGACCGTATTGGAAGCGAAATTCAGGCGTTGAAGAAGTGGGTTGGGACCCTTTATGATCCACCCCAGTGCCTCTATAAGGGGGCCGGCGTCATCGGTGATTTCGGACTCCGTGCTGTAATGAGTATAATTATTGAAGTGGGTCCATTGAATCTTTTCATCGCCTCGTTTAATCTCGATGAGATTTCCCTGTGCATTGAAGGTTGACTCGGTCTTACTGATTTCAACACCGTCGACCGTCTGAATCATGCAGCTAGTTGAAGTCCGCGCTTTCGGATCTGACGTGACTTCCCAGGTAAGCAGCGATGTCGAGTTGCGGGATTTGGACTCCAGGCTTTTGATGATGCCGTCACTGTGTTTGTAAGTTACGTCTTCGAGTGTCTCTACGTTCTCTTCCGGCTGAGAGGTGGTTTTTGCTTCACTTGTCTGCGTTGAAGGTTTTTGCTCACTGGCCAAGGTGATATGTGTGACGTTTTTTTGCCAATTCCA
The DNA here is from genome assembly GCF_058745025.1 of Pseudomonas sp. E1MeOHC2. Taxonomy (NCBI): domain Bacteria; kingdom Pseudomonadati; phylum Pseudomonadota; class Gammaproteobacteria; order Pseudomonadales; family Pseudomonadaceae; genus Pseudomonas; species Pseudomonas sp. E1MeOHC2. The sequence continues at coordinate 446,001 of NZ_CP196675.1, read as the reverse complement.
CGTCCTCGTTAGGCGAGCCGTGCTGTCAGGCAGTTCAATAGTATGCGTTTTGGTTTTGTCGCCTTTCCACGTTAAAGTTTCATCGATGTGGCGGTTGAACTCAATTTTAGACGTTTGTATGTCGCTGTTTTTTTTCTTGTAATTAGTAGTGGTCCTCATTTTTATATGATCTGCACCTGTTTCAAGGCGATAGACCGTCTTGTCAAGGAAGGGGTGCTGCTTTGTAAGGCTTACCTCCAGTGCGTCATCCTCGTAGCGGCAATCGTATTGAACTGCCTCATGGCTATTCGGATAAAGTACCAGCTGGCTTAATTTGGGTGCCTGTTTGTCACTCCAGTCCCAACGTGCTGTTAGGACAGTGCCGATCGAGTCTTGAATTTCCGTGATTCGAGCGTCGCCGTTCTCTGTGTGCCAAGTGAATTTCAGTCCTTTACCATTCGACTCGAGTATTTCACGCGTCAGCACCAGAGGCGGTTCGCTTGCCCCCTTGGTTCGTTCGCCTACACAATCGAAAACTTCAGCGATCCCTGTGGTATGCATCACTGTGAAGGTTTGATCTTTCAGCGGCTTTTCTTGAAATTCGGATATCGTGTCCTTGAACGCATTTTTCCTCATGGTCAGAATGCGTGTGGCATCGAAGACGTATCCCGGTCCAACTGCAGAATGAGACCCTTTGTCATCCGTGTTGGCACTCATGCTACTGCCATTGACCAGTGGTACATCACTGACGTGAATCTCGTATTTATCATACGATGAACCACCGCTCATTCGCCAAGTTCCCACATCATAGAAGTTCAGTGCTGGCAGCTTGCTGGAATCGTGCAATTGGCCCTTGAGTTCAAGCTTCAGTGGCACTCCATTTATCTGTCCTAACAGTTCTCCCATCGGTAGTTTGATTTGGCAGTTTCCAGAAAATTTATCGATTTCCAGACAGCTATTATCTAGAGCCAATTTCAATTCAGCGATATCCATGGGGAATCTCCCGCGCTTAGCGCAAAGATGGTGTGGGGCATAACGATGGTGCCAGCATCAGTGTTGAGGAAGAAAAAAGGGAGCGCAACTGACAAAAATGCTAGGTGCAGAACGGGTGTCTCTCATCAGTGCAATAACACAGGCGCAGCGTCACAGTCGTGGCGCAAGGGATGGGGGCGTCGCTGAGAGGCGCAAATTGCTTTATTAAATATAAAAAAGCCCAGCGTCTCGGGAGCGCTGGGCTTCTTATAAGTGCCTTCAACCAATGTCGGCCAGAGGCAGAGATTACCTCGTCGAATAGGCCTGATACCTAGATGTAACAGCGCTACGATGTTTTATAGCGAGTTGACAGGTTGAGCGAGTTTATGTGTTGATACGGGCTTGCCCCCAAACAGGCGGTGCAGTCAAAAACAAAGGCCCGGGGCTTTCACAAGCCCCGGGCCTTCCTTCAACAGCACCCCACTATCAGTGGAACTGCTCTTCCTCGGTCGAACCGGTCAGTGCAGTCACCGACGAAGCCCCACCTTGAATCACGGTGGTCATGTCATCGAAGTAGCCAGTGCCCACTTCCTGCTGGTGCGCAACGAAGGTGTAGCCTTTGCTGGCATCAGCGAATTCCTGCTCCTGCAGCTTCACGTAGGCGGTCATGTCGTTGCGGGCGTAGTCGTGCGCCAGGTTGAACATGCCGTGCCACATGTTGTGAATGCCGGCCAGGGTGATGAACTGGTGCTTGTAGCCCATGGCCGACAGCTCGCGCTGGAACTTGGCGATGGTCGCGTCGTCCAGGTTTTTCTTCCAGTTGAAGGAAGGCGAGCAGTTGTACGACAGGATCTGGTCCGGGTACTCCTTCTTGATCGCTTCGGCGAAGCGGCGGGCTTCGTCCAGGTCCGGCTTGGCGGTTTCGCACCAGATCAGGTCGGCATATGGGGCGTAGGCCAGGCCGCGGGAGATCGCCTGGTCGAGGCCGGCGCGCACTTTGTAGAAGCCTTCACGGGTGCGCTCGCCGATCACGAACGGTTGGTCGTACGGGTCGCAGTCACTGGTCAGCAGGTCGGCGGCGTTGGCGTCGGTACGGGCCAGGATGATGGTCGGCACGCCCGAAACGTCAGCGGCCAAGCGTGCAGCCACCAGCTTCTGTACCGCTTCCTGGGTCGGTACCAGTACCTTGCCACCCATGTGGCCGCATTTTTTCACCGAGGCCAACTGGTCTTCGAAGTGCACGCCGGCGGCGCCCGCTTCGATCATGTTCTTCATCAGCTCGTAGGCGTTCAGAACGCCGCCGAAACCGGCTTCGGCATCAGCCACGATGGGCGCGAAGTAGTCGATGTAGCCTTCGTCGCCTGGGTTCTTGCCGGCTTTCCACTGGATCTGGTCGGCGCGGCGGAACGAGTTGTTGATGCGCTTGACCACGGTCGGTACCGAGTCGACCGGGTACAGCGATTGGTCGGGGTACATGGACTCGGCCGAGTTGTTGTCGGCGGCAACCTGCCAGCCGGACAGGTAGATGGCCTGGATGCCGGCCTTGACCTGCTGCACTGCCTGGCCGCCGGTCAGGGCGCCCATGCAGTTGACGAAATCTTTTTCTGGGCGGAAGGACGGGTGGGCACCTTGGGTGACCAGCTTCCACAGTTTTTCTGCGCCCTGGCGAGCCAGGGTGTGCTCCGGCTGCAGGGAGCCACGCAGGCGAACGACATCAGCGGCGGTATAGGTACGGGTCACGCCTTTCCAGCGCGGGTTTTCGGCCCAGTCTTTCTCGAGGGCTGCAATTTGCTGTTCGCGTGTCAGTGCCATGGAAATAAACCTCGTCGCATCGATCTTGGGGTAATTGTGCTGATGCTCAGGTGCAGATCAGAGGCCTGACGGCTGTCCTGTCCGGGGGAGTGCGGCGGCGAACGCGAAGGCTCGAAGGGGGAAGGAGGTGCAGGCTAGGCGAAGGTGTGCCCTGCAGGTCGGCTCGTGGTTGCCTTGCTGCGGTGCGACGCGATTGCCAGAACTGCGGTGATGCGCTTCCGTCCCTCGGGACAACTTCTTCGTTGCAGTCGCAATCCCGTCGAACCGCCTTGTGGGCCGTATAGACACGAGGCGCCTCCAGGGGTGGGAGGAGCACGCCTCGAAGGCCCTTGCCAGGGCCCCTGATTAGCGGGAGCGAGGCCATCATGCCCTTGGGAAAAAGTGCCTGTCAAATGTTTTGTAGTGACTTTTTTCACTTACTACATCTTTGGTCTAATGAGACTCGGCGGTCAGTTTCTAGGCCATTGGTCGAAGCCTTGAATTGCTTGGGATCAGTCCAGAAGGTCGACTTTGACACGCAAAGTCATGTTTTCACCGCGCTGGGTGCTGTACGTGTGGCTTGACGCGCTGCGCTCGGCCTGACTCTGCTGATTGAACCCTGCCAAGGTGATCCACTCGCCGAGCTTGCCGGTGACGGTCGTGTCGGTGCTTTGCACTTTCACTACATCGGCACGTTCCTGGCTGATACGGTCATTATTAGTGCTTATTTGCAGACGAACCGTGTCGCCGCTCAGGCTTGGGGTAACGTAAAAGCCTTGGGTCACATTGCGGTATTCGGTGTTGCTTTGGATGCGCCCATAACCGTCGGTGCTGGTACTGGTAATCGGTATGCTCTGGCCAACCTGGATCAACGCAGCCTTGCCTTCGCTGGCCTGGATCTGCTGCATGCCGCCTTCACGGTTGCTGGTGCCGTAACGGATGACGCGGGCGTTGCCACGGTTGTCCTGGAAGTTGCTGTCGTTGTTGTCGACGCTGATCAGCAGGCGCTTGGGCGCGGTGTCCAACTGTTGCAGCAGGCTGCGCAGGTCGTCGATGCGTTCGGGGCTGGCGTTGACGATCAGCTTGTTTTCGAAGGCGCTGACGGTGCCGTCCTTGCCGATGAACGATTGCGCGGCAGGCAGCAGTTCGGCGCTGCTGCGGTACTGCAAGGGCACGACTTCGGTGGCGGCGTGAGCGCTCAGGGCGGCAGCCAGCAGCAGCGAGGCGATGAGGGGGCGTGGCGGCATGTCCATGATCTCCGCAGGTGGAATCAACATCATGGCAAATTTGCCCCGGTTGTGCAGGTTACGCATCAACGGCCGGCATTTATCCTGGCTTTATCTGATAGGCTATAAATTATAGTAGCGAAGATAATTGAGGATAATGCCATGAGCCCAACCCGCCCCATCTTCCGCCGTGAGCAGCTGGCAAATGCGCTGGCGCGGGACCTTGCTGGCGAGTCGTTCGTCGATTACAGCTCTGGCATGTTTCTCGCCGCGCCCCGGCGCACCGGTAAAAGCACATTCCTCAACAATGACTTGATCCCCGAATGCGTGCAGCGTGGCTGGCTACCGGTCTATGTCGACCTATGGTCTGATCGGGACGCCGACCCGGCTGAGTTGATCAGTGGTGCCATCGGTACCGCCCTGGCCGGTTTTGAAAGCACCTTGGCCAAGACCGCGAAGAAGGCTGGTATCGACAAGATCAACCTGTTGCGTACGCTGAGCTGGGATTTCACTCGCCCACAGTTGCCTGCCGGCACCACCTTGGCCCAGGCGCTTGCGGTGCTGCATCAGGTGTCCGGGCAAATGGTGGTGCTGATCGTCGATGAAGCCCAGCATGCCCTCAATAGCTCAGGTGGGCTCAGCGCCATGTTCGCCCTCAAGGCAGCGCGCGACCACCTGAACCGCGGCGATCGCCCGGACGGGCTGCGGCTGGTGTTCACTGGGTCCAGCCGCGACAAGCTGGCCAACCTGGTGCTCAAGAGCAAGCAGCCGTTCTATGGCGCCAGCATTACCCCGTTTCCCTTGCTGGGGAAGGACTTTGTCGAATTCGTTACCGGCCTTTGGAATCAGCGGCTGGCCGCTGACAACCAGTTCAAGGCGCACGACTTGGAGTACGCCTTTGAGCGGGTGGGGCGGCGGCCAGAAATGCTGGGCAAACTGCTCACCGAGGTGAGTGTGGGGCTGGGCGAGGCGGGCAACCTGGGTGAGTTGCTGCGCACCGGCGCGCTGAACCACCAGGCCGGGGTCTGGAGTGACTACGAAAGCGCCTGGAACGAGCTTTCGCCCTTGCAGCAGGGGGTGCTGGCGGTGATGGCCGAACGTACGCTCGCCAATCAGCCTTTTTCACCCTTCACCGGCCAGACCCTCGTGGAGGTGAATCGCAAGCTTGAGCAGGCTCAGGCTGATGCCAATGCCACGACTGCGAACGTGCAGAAAGCCTTGGACGCCCTGCGCGACAAGGAACTGGTGTGGAAGGCCAACCGAGGCGAATACGCACTGGAAGACGTGTCGATGGCCGAATGGTTAACACGTGAACGGGGCGACGAAGGCAACGGCTGAACCTTCACTTTTGAGCGGTGGCCGCTGGCAGACAAATTCCGTAACATCGCGCCCCTCGATTGCCAGCCCGTCCGCCTGGACCGCCTCACAGGAACTTCATGAAACCCGTACGACTGCGCGCCGACCTGCTCGCCGGCCTGACCACTTCGTTCGCCCTGGTGCCCGAGTGCATCGCCTTTGCCCTGGTGGCACACCTCAACCCGCTGATGGGCCTGTATGGCGCCTTCATCATCTGTACCCTGACCGCACTGTTCGGCGGCCGGCCGGGCATGATCTCTGGCGCTGCCGGATCGATGGCGGTGGTGATCGTCGCGCTGGTGGTGCAGCACGGTGTGCAGTACTTGCTGGCCACGGTGCTGCTGGGCGGGGTGGTAATGATCCTGTTTGGCGCACTGCGCCTGGGCAAGCTGGTGCGCCTGGTGCCTTACCCGGTGATGCTGGGCTTCGTCAACGGCCTGGCGATCGTCATCGCCCTGGCCCAGTTGGAGCACTTCAAGCAGGGCGGTCAGTGGCTCAGCGGTTCGCCGCTGTACCTGATGATCGGCCTGGTGGCGCTGACCATGCTGGTGGTGTACGTGCTGCCCAAGCTGACCCGCGCCGTGCCGCCCGCGCTGGTGGCCATTTTGGGGGTGGGCCTGCTGGTGTACCTGCTGGGCCTGCCGACACGCACCCTCGGCGACATGGCGAATATCGCCGGTGGCCTGCCGCAACTGGCGCTGCCAGATGTGCCTTGGAACCTTGAGACGCTCAAGATCGTTGCCCCGTACGCGGTACTGATGGCCATGGTCGGCCTGCTGGAAACCCTGCTGACGCTCAACCTCACCGACGAGGTCACCGAAAGCCGTGGCTTCCCGGACCGTGAGTGCGTAGCCCTGGGTGCCGCCAACATGGTCTCGGGCCTGTGCGGGGGCATGGGTGGTTGCGCGATGATCGGGCAGACGGTGATCAACCTCAGCTCCAACGGCCGTGGCCGGCTATCGGGCGTGGTTGCCGGGGTGATGATCCTGTTGTTCGTGTTGTTCTTGTCGCCGCTGATCGAGCGCATTCCGCTGGCAGCCCTGGTGGGGGTAATGTTCGTGGTGGCCCAGCAGACCTTCGCCTGGGCCTCGTTGCGCGTGTTGCACAAGGTGCCGGTGAACGATGTGCTGGCGATCATTGCGGTGACCATCGTCACCGTGTTCACCGACCTGGCCGTGGCGGTGTTGTTCGGTATCGTCATCGCGGCGGTGAACTTCGCCTGGCAGCATGCTCGGGAGCTGTATGCCGACAGCCACGAGGAGGCGGGCGGCGGCAAGCGTTATCAGGTACATGGCACGTTGTTCTTTGCCTCGGTCACGCCGTTCCTTAACCAGTTCGATGCAGCGGGCGACCCCGCCAAAGTTACCCTGGATTGCCAGCACCTGAGCTTTGTCGATTACTCGGCGATTGCGGCGCTCAAGACCTTGCGCGATCGCTATGCGAAGGCGGGCAAGCAACTGCGGGTGGTGCATCTTTCCGAGCGCTGTAAGAAGCTGCTGAAGCGGGCCGGTGAACTGCACTAAGGTTTTGCGACGCGATCCACTGTGTGAGCGGGCTTGCCCATAGATCCCCCAAGGGTTGGATTGATGTCCAACTTCTTGGGGGCAGTCCAGGTCACACAAATCACTCGCCGCGGTTCTTCTTCACGATCCCGTCAGCGATGCTGGCCGGTGCCTCGGCATAGCGGATGAATTCCATCGTATAGCTGGCGCGCCCCTGGGTCATCGAGCGCATTGAGGTGGCATAACCGAACATCTCGCCCAGCGGCACTTCGGCACGAATCACCTTGCCGGCGGGTGTCTCGTCGCCATCCTGGATCATCCCGCGGCGTCGGCTCAGGTCGCCCATGATATCGCCCTGATATTCCTCGGGGGTCACCACCTCAACCTTCATCACCGGCTCCAGCAGCACCGCCCCGCCTTTTTGCGAGAGCTGCTTGGTGGCCATGGACGCGGCAATCTTGTAGGCCATTTCGTTGGAATCAACGTCGTGGTAGGAGCCGTCGAACACCGCTGCCTTCAGGTTGATCAGTGGGTAGCCGGCGAGCACGCCATTCTTCATCTGCTCTTCGATACCCTTCTGGATGGCTGGGATGTACTCGCGGGGCACCACGCCACCAACAATCTCATTGATGAACTCCAGGCCTTCCTGGCCTTCGTCGCCTGGGGCGAAGCGAATCCAGCAGTGGCCATACTGGCCGCGCCCGCCGGATTGGCGAACGAAGCGGCCTTCGATCTCGCAGGTGTTGCGGATTTTCTCGCGATAGGCCACCTGCGGCTTGCCGATGTTGGCCTCGACGTTGAACTCGCGGCGCATGCGGTCGACGATGATGTCCAGGTGCAACTCACCCATGCCGGAGATGATCGTCTGGCCCGTTTCCTCGTCGGTGCGCACGCGGAACGACGGGTCTTCCTGGGCCAGCTTGCCCAGGGCGATGCCCATTTTTTCCTGGTCGGCCTTGGTCTTGGGTTCCACGGCCACGGAGATCACTGGGTCGGGGAAGTCCATGCGTTCGAGAATGATGGGGTGGTTGAGGTCGCACAGGGTATCGCCAGTGGTCACGTCCTTCATGCCGATTAAGGCCGCGATATCGCCGGCGCACACGTCCTTGATTTCGGCGCGCTGGTTGGCGTGCATCTGCACCATGCGGCCGATGCGTTCTTTCTTGCCCTTGACCGAATTGAGCACGGCATTGCCGGAGCTGAGCACGCCGGAATACACCCGGGCAAACGTGAGGGTGCCGACGAAGGGGTCGGTGGCGATCTTGAAGGCCAGGGCCGAGAAGGGTTCTTTGTCGTCGGCGTGGCGCTCCAGGTGTTTTTCTTCGTCGTCTGGATCGGTGCCTCTGATCGCCGGGATTTCAGAGGGGGCGGGCAGGTAGTCGATGACAGCATCGAGCATCAGCGGCACGCCCTTGTTCTTGAACGACGAGCCGAGGATGGTCGGCACGATTTCGTTGGCAATGGTGCGCTGGCGCAGGGCGGCCTTGATCTCGTCGATGCTCAGCTCTTCGCCATCGAGAAACTTCATGGTCAGTTCATCGTTGGCCTCTGCCGCAGCTTCGATCATGTGCGCGCGCCATTCGTCGGCGAGCGCCTTGAGCTCGGCGGGTATCTCGTCTTCGCGGTAGGTGGTGCCGTTGTCGGCATCGTTCCAGTAGATGGCCTTCATTTTCACCAGGTCGATCTGGCCGATGAAATGCTCTTCGCTGCCGATGGCCAGCTGGATCGGCACCGGGTGATGCCCGAGGCGCTTGTCGATCTGCTTGACCACGCGCAAAAAGTCGGCGCCCTGGCGGTCCATCTTGTTGATGTAGGCCAGGCGCGGCACATGGTACTTGTTGGCCTGGCGCCACACCGTCTCGGACTGCGGCTCGACCCCGTCGGCGCCGCTGAACACCACCACCGCGCCGTCGAGCACACGCAGCGAACGTTCTACCTCGATGGTGAAATCGACGTGGCCAGGGGTATCGATGATGTTGAAGCGGTACTTGTCGGCAAACTGCTTGGTCGAGCCTTGCCAGAAGGCCGTGGTGGCTGCCGAGGTGATGGTGATGCCGCGCTCCTGTTCCTGGGCCATCCAGTCCATGGTCGCGGCGCCATCGTGCACCTCACCCATCTTGTGATTGACCCCGGTGTAGAACAGGATGCGCTCGGTGGTGGTGGTCTTGCCGGCATCCACGTGGGCGACGATGCCGATATTGCGATACAGCTCGATGGGCGTTGTACGGGCCATGGCGGACTACCTGCGGATGGGCGGATTCCCCCACGTTAGCAGACCGGAAGAATCCTGCTTTACCGCCGGGCCGTCAGTCGGCCTGGGCCTGCAGCGTCCATTGGCCGTCCACTTCACGGGCCAGGCCGCTGGCGGGCAGCAGGGCCAGCAAGCGCTCGTGCAGGGCGCTGTCGGTGAAGGTCTTGAGCTTGGTCATGTCCAACGCGCCGACCAGGTTAAGCTCTTCCTTGTGGTACGACAGCCAGGCTTTTTTCAGCACCAGCAGCACGTCGCTGCCTGCTGTGTTGGCGAAGCGGCGGTTGAGCTGGCGGCCTTCGAGGGTGAAGTTGTGCGCGTGGCTGTAGCTGCTCTGGTCGCCGCCGTCACGGCAGCGGTGGCACTGGCACGGGCCTTCGGCGAACGCGTTGCGCAGGTAGCTGTTGAAGTCCACGACGGGCTTGAGGGACAGGCGTTTGTCGACCTCGAACAGGTCGGCGATCAGGGGTTCTTCGGCGCTCACTCGGGATCCTCGTGTGGTGTGGCGTGCATCGGCGGGCACCCTAACAGATCGGGGCGGGGGAGGCCATTTTGATCTGACGATGCGGGCTGGTATGGCGCCAGTAGAGACAACAGCGAAAGGCTGCCGTACTCTACGCGCCCAAACGCCTAGACATCCTATTGAGGTAGCCCCGCTTGAGCAGCAAGTTCCCGTACACCGCCACCGTGACCATCAGCGCTGAAGACCGTGGGGGCGACATCGAGGCTTCGGAAAACCCCAGCATGCGCGTGGGCCTTGAAGCGGTGACCGAAACCCTGAAAAAGGTGCATTTCGTCGGTACGCTCGCAGCTCCCGAAAAGCCGGCCACGCACATCTGCGTCACCCTGGAAAACGGCCTGACCTACTACGGCCCGATCGTCAACGGCTACGCCGAACTCGAAGGTGGTTGGATCGCCTTCGAGTCCGACATGCTCACCCCCGAAGAACTGGGCCTGTAAGCCTCAGTTCACTTCAGCCAGGCACTGCTCGAGGATATCCAGCCCTTCTTCGAGCACCTCGGCTTCGATGGTCAGCGGCGCCAGCAGGCGAATGATGTGCCGCGCCTTGCCGCTGGGCATCAGCAGCAAACCTTTGGCCCGCGCCGCTTCCATGACCTTGGCCAAGTGAGCCGGTGCCGGGCTGCCGTCGGCATTGACGAACTCGATGCCGCGCATTGCGCCCACGCCGGTCAGGCGCCCGATGAATGGATGCTGCTTTTTCCAGCGTTCTACACGGTTGACGATGGCCTGCTCCTGGCGCTCACCCCAGGTGGCGACGTTCTCATCGGTCATCTGCGCCAAGCTTGCCAGCGCCGCCGCGCAGGCAATCGGGTTGCCCGAGTAGGTCCCGCCCAGGCCACCCTTGGGCAGTGCAGCCATCAAGTCCTTGCGGCCGACCACTGCACCCAGTGGCATACCGCCAGCGATGCTTTTGGCCAGCAGCAGCAGGTCTGGCTCGATGCCCAGGCGAGGGAAGGCAAAGCGCTGACCGGTACGGCCAAAGCCTGACTGGATCTCGTCGATGATGATCAGAATCCCACGTTCGTCACAGAAGCGGCGCAGCGCCTGGGCGAATTCCGGGTCGAGGGCGAGGAAACCACCTTCGCCCTGGACCGGTTCGAGGATGAACGCCGCCACGTCTTCAACCGCCAGCTCGACGCTGAACAGCCGGTCCATGGCCTTGAGTGCCTGTTCGCAGGTAACGCCGGTATCGGCGCTGGGGTAGGGCAGGTGGTAGACCGGGCCAGGCAACTCGCCGACCCGTTGCTTGTACGGAGCGACCTTGCCGTTGAGGTTCAGGGTAGCCAGGGTACGGCCATGGAAGCCGCCGTCGAAGGCGATGATGGCGCGCTTGCCGGTAGCGCCACGGGCCACCTTCAGGGCGTTTTCCGCCGCTTCCGCGCCGCTGTTGGTCAGCATGCCGGCCAATGGGTAGCTGACCGGGACGAACTGGCTGAGGCGCTCCATCAGCTCAAGGTACGGGCCATGGGGCGCGGCGTTGAAGGCATAGTGGGTCAGGCGGGCGGCCTGGGCCTGTATGGCCTCTACCACGGCGGGGTTGCAATGCCCCAGGTTGAGTACGCCGATACCGCCGACGAAGTCGATGTAACGTTTGCCGTCCGTGTCCCAGACTTCCGCATTCTTGCCATGGGAAAGTGTGATTGGGTGAACGATGGCAATGGACTGGCTGATACTTTCCTGATTCATGGGGCACGCGGACCTTGTTCGAGTTTCTTATTATCGAAGCGTGCCGGCGGGTTATTCCGCAAACGAATTATTCGATTGCGGTCATTCCCTGGATTCGTGATCTGACTGAATTTGTGTTGACCGCACTGGCCTTTTCGCGGGCAAGCCCGCTCCCACAGGTTAACTGCTAGCCGTCGGCTGTGGGAGCGGGCTTGCCCGCGAAGAGGCCAGTGCAGGCAATCTCAATCCCCCTCGGCCACCCGTTCGCGAATCCACTGCACGAAGGCCCTGATCTTCGGCACCTCCGCCGCATGCTCGGCATGGGCGATGAAGTGCCGGCCATTGCTCGGCACCGGGTGGTCCCAAGCCACCACCAGCTTGCCTTCGTTCAGCTCTTCCGCCACCAGGTACCGCGGGATCAAGGCAATGCCACAGCCGGCAATGGCGGCCCGGATGCACAGGTAGAAGGTGTCGAAGCGCGGCCCGTGGTAGCTGTTCTGGCTATGCAGCCCCAGCCCCAGAAACCATTCATGCCAGGCCTCCGGGCGCGACACGCACTGCAGCAAACGGTGCTCGGTCAGCGCCTCGGCGCTGTTGAAGCGGTGGCTGGCCAGCAGCTCTGGGGCACACACTGGCACCACTTCTTCGCTGAACAGCTCGATACACGTAGCCCCAGGCCAAGTGCCCTGGCCGAAGAAGAAGGCGATGTCGGCCTTGGCCTGCACCAGGTCGAAGGGTTCCAGTTCGTTGCGGATGTCCAGATGAATGCGCGGATAGCGATCGCCAAAGCCCTTGAGCCTGGGCACCAGCCAGCGGGCGCCGAAGGTTGGCTGGGTGGCGATGCGCAGCACTTCGGTCTCGTCGCCATAGCTGAGGATGTAGCGGCTGGAAATGTCGATCTGGGTAAGGATCTTGTTCACCTCGGTCAGGTACAGCGCGCCGGCCGGGGTCAGGTGCAGGCGCCGGCGAATGCGCTGGAACAACGAGTGCGAAAGCATTTCCTCCAGCTGCGCCACCTGTTTGCTGACCGCGCTCTGGGTCAGGTGCAGCTCTTGCGCCGCGCGGGTGAAGCTTAGGTGGCGGGCAGCCGCTTCGAAGCACTGGAGGGCGGTGGTCGAGGGCATCAGGCGTTTGGACATGACAGGCGCGTACCGAGCAAAAAAGGATGAAGTTCATTCCAAATAGGAATCATGTGCTTCGAAAAGGTCGTTTGTTGACCCAGACCTATAGATTAATACTGACCTGGATCAACGATTACAACCGGTCGTGCGAAGAGGAGGGAAGTGGCCACCGCCGGCGTCTTCAAAACAACAAAAAAACCAGCATCAGAAATTGATAAGAATTCTGCTCCATTTTTTAGCCGTCCCACGACGGCGACCCATTCGAGGGTTCTCCATGGCTTCGCTAGAAAACAAGAAACAGCGCTCCTTGCAGCATGGTCTGACGTCCCGTCAGGTTTCCATGATTTCCATCGCCGGCATCATCGGCGCCGGCCTGTTCATCGGTTCCTCCAACGCCATTGCCACCGCCGGCCCGGCCATCCTCATTTCCTACGCAATGACCGGCCTGCTGGTGCTGCTGGTGATGCGCATGCTGGGCGAAATGGCCATCGCCAACCCCAACAGCGGGTCATTCTCCACCTACGCCTCCGAGGCTATTGGCCCTTGGGCAGGCTTCACCATCGGTTGGTTGTACTGGTGGTTCTGGGTGCTGATCATTCCGGTCGAGGCGATTGCCGGTGCAGACATCCTGCATGCCTACTTCCCAGGTGTGCCGTCGTGGCTGTTCGCCTTCCTGATCATGGTCGTGCTGTCGGGTACCAACTTGATCAGCGTGAAGAACTTCGGTGCCTTCGAGTACTGGTTCGCACTGGTCAAGGTAATTGCCATCATTGCCTTCATCGTCGTCTGCAGCCTGGCCGTGTTCGGCTTCTGGCCGCTGGCCGAGGTTTCGGGTGTGAGCCGGCTTTGGGACAATGGCGGCTTCATGCCTAATGGCTTTGGCACCGTCCTGGGCGGCGTGCTGATCACCATTTTCTCGTTCTTCGGCGCCGAGATCGTCACCATTGCCGCTGACGAAACGGCCAACCCGAAAGACAAGATCCGCCGCGCCACCAACCTGGTGGTGTACCGCATCGCCATCTTCTACCTGGCCTCGATCTTCCTGGTGGTGTCGCTGGTAGCTTGGAACGACCCGGCCCTGAAAGCCGTGGGCTCGTTCCAACGGGTGCTGGAAGTGCTCAACGTGCCGGGTGCCAAGCTGCTGGTTGACCTGGTGGTACTGGTGGCCGTTACCAGTTGCATGAACTCCGGCCTTTATACGGCCTCGCGCATGCTCTACTCCCTGGGCGCCCGTGGTCAGGCGCTGAGCATGACCAAGCGCATTTCCGGTTCTGGTGTGCCGACGGTGGCAGTCATCTTCTCCACCTTGGCAGGCTTTGCCGGTTGCCTCGTGAACTACGTGTTCCCCGGCAAGGTGTTCGGTTTCCTGCTGTCTACCACCGGCGCCATTGCCTTGCTGGTGTACCTGGTGATCGCCGTGTCCCAGTTGCGCATGCGGGCCCGTGCAGACCGTGAAGGTACACCGCTGGAGCTGAAGATGTGGCTGTTCCCTTATCTGACCTGGCTGGTGATCGGCACCATCGTCATGGTCCTGGGCTACATGCTGTTCAGCGATGCCTACCGCTACGAGACGCTGATGACCGCCGGGGTGACGCTGTTCATCCTGCTGGTGTCGCTGACCCAGCGTCGCAGCAAAGTGGTCGCGCAGACTGCTTGATTGTTGGGGGCGCTTCGCGCCCCATTCGCGGCACAAGGCCGCTCCCACAGGGTAACTGGCTCGTCTAAGACAGCGCAGAACTTGTGGGAGCGGCCTTGTGCCGCGATGGGCTGCAAAGCAGCCCTGGCATTCTCATTGGCGCTGACAACATGCAGCGCTACCATCGCAGCTTGCATCACTTCCCATTCCAACAAGCACAGGAAGCGTATGAACGAGCACACCCTTTCCCTCCAGCAACTCGCCGCGCCTGAGGGCACCTGCTTTGGCTGTGGCTGTTCCCACCCCAGCGGCCTGCACCTGCAAAGCCACTGGGACGCCGACGGCATTCACCTGCTGTGCCGCCACGCGCCCGACAGCACCTTCATTGGCTGGCCCGGTTTGGTCTACGGCGGTTTGCTGGCGATGCTGGTCGATTGCCATTCCAACTGGACCGCCATGGCCTACCACTACCGCAACGAAGGCCGCGAAGCGGGTAGCCTGCCGCGTATCGATTGCGTCACGGGCACACTCAACCTCAGCTACCTGAAGCCGACCCCCATGGGCGTGGAGTTGCTGCTCAAGGCTCGCGTGGAAGGCGAAGTCGGGCGCAAGAGCCGGGTCATCTGCGAGGTCTGGGCGGACGATGTACTCACCGTGACTGCCGATTCGGTGTTCGTCAGGGTTGACACCGAAAAGCTCAAGCTCAAGGCCCACGGCCAGGCATGATCCGCCCGTGCCGATGAGTGGTCGGTGATGGTCAGCCGCTTGGGATGTCACTAAAGTGACAGATTCACTCCCCAGGCAAGGTTGATCATGACCGATCTGAGCGCATTCCCCATCACCCGCAAATGGCCCGCCCAGCACCCCGAGCGCCTGCAGCTGTATTCGCTGCCCACGCCCAACGGCGTCAAAGTGTCGATCATGCTCGAAGAGATCGGCCTGGCGTACGAGCCGCACAAGGTCAGCTTCGACAACGATGACCAGTTGAGCCCCGAATTCATCTCCCTCAGCGCCAACAATAAGATCCCCGCCATCCTCGACCCGAACGGCCCCGGCGGGCAGCCGTTACCCTTGTTTGAATCGGGCGCGATCCTGCAGTACCTGGCGGAGAAGAGCGGGCAGCTGCTCAGCCAGGACCCCGCCACCCGTTACCAGACCCTGCAGTGGTTGATGTTCCAGATGGGCGGCATCGGGCCGATGTTCGGCCAGGTCGGGTTCTTCCACTTCTTTGCAGGCAAGGACTACGAAGACAAGCGCCCACGGGACCGCTACGTCAATGAATCGAAGCGCTTGCTGGGTGTGCTGGACCGGCATCTGCAAGGCCGCGCGTGGATGGTCGACGAATACAGCATCGCCGACATCGCCATTTTCCCTTGGGTGCGCAACCTTGTGGAACGCTACAACGCCCGTGAGCTGGTCGGGTTCGATGCGTTCAAGGAAGTGCAGCGCGTGCTGGCCACCTTCCTTGAGCGGCCGGCTGTGCAGCGCGGCCTGAAAATCCCAGGCTGAACAGCCAACATCAACCTTGTGGGCGCGGGTGACCCGCGCTCACAAGGCGTGCTGCGCGGTCAGAAAATCTGGCTCAGAACCCAGTACAGACCACCCGCCAGCAACATCGCCGCCGGCAAGGTCAGCACCCACGCCATCAGCAGGTTGATCAGTGTGCGCTTCTGGATGCCCGAGCCATTGGCGACCATGGTCCCGGCCACGCCCGAACTCAGCACGTGGGTCGTCGACACCGGCAGCCCGAACATGTCCGCCGCGCCGATGGTGCACATCGCCACCACCTCGGCCGATGCGCCCTGGGCGTAGCTCAGGTGGGTCTTGCCGATCTTCTCGCCCACCGTCACCACGATACGCCGCCAGCCGACCATGGTCCCCAGCCCCAGTGCGATGGCCACGGCAACCTTGACCCACAGCGGGATGTAGCGCGTGGCGTCGTCCAGTTGGGTCTTGAACAGCTGCACATGGCTGCGGGTGTCGGCATCGAACGTTACCAACTGGTTTTTCTCGATCAGGCGGATGGCTTCGCTGGTCAGGTACATGTCATTGCGCACGTTGGCCATGGCTTCGGCCGGTACGCGCTTGAGCGAGCCATAGCCTTTGACTTCTTCACCGATCATGCCAGTCAGGGCGGCGAGTGCGGGTACCAGTTGCGCAGTGGGCTTGGGGTCGGTGATGAACAGGGTCAGCACTTGGCGAGGGTCTGCCGGCACTGGTTGCGGGTCACTGCGCACCAGCGCCTGGCGTGTTACCTCGGCAACAGCCGAGAACTGCAGCGCCTGTTCGCTGGGCATGGTCTTGTTCAGCGCGTACGCCATCGGCAGCGTGCCGACCAGAATCAGCATGATCAGCCCCATACCTTTCTGGCCATCGTTGGAGCCGTGGGCAAAGGACACCCCGGTGCAGGTCAGGATCAGCACACCACGGATCCACCAGGGTGGCGGCGTCTGGCCTTCCGGTGCCTGGTACAGCTCTTTGCGCTTGACCAGTGCGCGCAGCGCCAGCAGCAACAGCGCGGCGCAGGCAAAGCCGATCAGTGGCGAAAACAGCAGGGCATAGCCCACTTTACTTGCCTGGCCCCAATCCACCCCACTGGTGCCATCGCGCCCGTGCATCAATGCATTGGCCACCCCGACACCGATTATCGAGCCGATCAGCGTGTGCGAGGACGAGGCCGGCAGGCCCAGCCACCAAGTGCCCAGGTTCCAGATGATCGCTGCCAGCAGCAAGGCGAATACCATGGCGAAGCCGGCCGAAGAGCCGACCTGCAGAATCAGCTCTACCGGCAGCAAGGCAATGATGCCGAATGCCACCGCGCCGCTGGAGAGCAGCACCCCGAGGAAGTTGCACAAGCCCGACCAGACCACTGCCACCGGTGCAGGTAACGAATGGGTGTAAATAACCGTGGCCACGGCGTTGGCGGTGTCATGGAAGCCGTTGACGAACTCGAAGCCCAGGGCAATCAGCAGCGCCAGGCCCAGCAGCAGAAAGGGCGTGACGGTGGTGATCACCGTGCCGCTGGCGCTGACGTCCTGTTTCAGGCTCCAGGCGGTGTAGGCGAGGCCGGCCACTAGCAGGCCGAAGAACAAAACCAGGGTGGCGCGTCCGGGCTTGTGGGACAGCTGCGGGCGCGAGTCGCGTTGGGCCAGTTGCGGCTGGCTGGCCAGGGACGGGGTTGCCATGGGGGCTCCGGTTGGCGTCGGGCGAAGGTGCCGAAGGCTGTGAGCATAGAAACAATTCGTTACCACCCCGTGACCTCGATCAATGAATTATCTAGGCTCAAGACAGACGGCAAATGCGAGAGAAGCCCATGATCCGCTGCAAACGTGTTTACCAAGCGGTCTCGGACGAAGATGGCCAGCGTGTGCTGGTCGACCGCCTGTGGCCGCGCAACAAGCGCAAGGATGACCTGCATGGCCAGTGGCTGCGCGAGGTGGCGCCTTCGGATGGTTTGCGTAAGGCGTTTCATCAGGGAGAGGTAGATTTCGTCGGTTTCACCCAGCGCTACCACCAGGAACTGACGGCACACCCTGAGCACTGGTACCCGCTGCTGGACTTGGCCTGCAAAGGAACGCTGACGTTGCTCTATGCCGGCAAGGACACCGAACACAACAACGCCCAGGTACTGGCCGAATGGCTGGAGGTTGAGCTGGAGCGCCGTGGGCCAGGCAGTTCGCCTGTGTGCTATGCCACGTGAAGGGTGCACAATAAAAGGCATGAAACTCATAGCCGCCACCGATGCCCAGCGCAACTTCGCCCGCGACCTCACGCGCCAGGCCATGCTGCCGTACTACCGTGAATTCGACCTGTTATGGCTTGAAGAAGCCTTTGATCAAGCCTGGGCCTGGCGCGAGCAGTGGCTGGTGATGGAAGGGCAAACGGTGCTGGGCTACTGCAGCCTCAGCCAGGACCGCCAGGCACTGTTCATTCGAGAGTTGCACCTGCTGCCTGAACACCGTGGGCGTGGCATTGGCAGCCGGGTGCTGGAGGCGCTTGCCGGTTGGGCGAAGCAGCGGCGCCTGCCACTGCTGCGTTTGATGGTGTTTCGCAGTAACCCGGCTCGGTTGTTGTATCAGCGAAGGGGCTTTGTAGAAATGGGCGAGGACGCGTGCTTCGTACGTATGCAACGCGTGATCGACTGATAGCTCAATGATGGCTTGTCGCGGCAGGTGACCATGGGCATAGTGGGCTTAGGAATTTACAGCTGCTTACAGGGTGGTGGGTGGCTTTGGATGATGTTCGGGGATTAAGGAGAAGCGCCATATGAATGGATTCGGTCCGCGACTGCGGGAAGAACGTGAGCGGCTGGGGATGACCCAACGGGTTTTTGGTGACATCGGCGGGGTCGAACCCAATGCTCAGGGCAAGTACGAGAGCGGTGAACGCACGCCCCGCGCCGATTACCTGGCAGCACTGGCGGCCCAGGGCGTGGATGCGCTCTATGTGCTCAGCGGTGTGCGCACCCCAGCGCCGCTAGAAAACCTGACCCGGGATGAGGCGGAACTGCTGGGGGCCTTTAGGCAGTTGCCGGTCGCCGATCAAGCCGCGCTCTGGCACTTGCTGGGGCGTTTGTCGGGTGAGGTTAAATGCCGCGAAACAGTGAGGCCTTTCACACTTGGCCATCAGGCATATCTGACAGAAGTGTTGCGCTAGGCCCGCCATGAAAAATTTTGTTAAGGTGGCGGGATCCAATCGCCCTGTAGACGAGGTGTGTGCTTGATTAGGGTCTTAGTGGTCGATGATCACGATCTGGTACGAACCGGTATTACACGCATGCTGGCCGACATCGACGGCTTGCAGGTGGTGGGTGAGGGGGATTCGGGGGAGTCGGCGCTCAAGCTGGCCCGGGAACTTAAACCCGACGTCGTCCTGATGGATGTGAAAATGCCGGGCATCGGCGGCCTGGAGGCCACCCGCAAACTGTTGCGCAGCCATCCCGACATCAAAGTGGTCGCGGTCACCGTGTGCGAGGAAGACCCGTTCCCCACGCGCCTGTTGCAAGCTGGCGCCGCCGGTTACCTGACCAAGGGCGCCGGGCTCGACGAAATGGTCCAGGCCATTCGCCTGGCCTTTGCCGGCCAGCGCTACATCAGCCCGCAAATCGCTCAGCAGCTGGCGCTCAAGTCGTTCCAGCCACAAGGCTCGCCGTTCGACGCGTTGTCGGAGCGCGAAATCCAGATCGCCTTGATGATCGTCGGCTGCCAGAAAGTGCAGATCATCTCCGACAAGTTGTGTCTCTCGCCCAAGACCGTCAATACTTACCGTTATCGGATCTTTGAAAAACTCTCGGTCACCAGCGACGTCGAACTGACCTTGCTGGCCGTTCGCCACGGTATGGTTGACGCAAGCCTGTAAACCTCATGTCTCAAGTTTTTGATGCCAGCGCGTTCCTGGCGACCTGCAGCGGTCGCCCGGGCGTTTACCGTATGTTCGACGCCGAGGCGCGGCTGCTCTACGTGGGCAAGGCCAAGAACCTCAAAAAGCGCCTGGCCAGTTACTTCCGCAAAACCGGCCTGGCGCCGAAGACGGCTGCCCTGGTGGGCCGCATCGCCCAGGTCGAGACCACCATCACCGCCAACGAGACCGAGGCGCTGCTGCTGGAGCAGAACCTGATCAAGGAATGGCGGCCGCCGTACAACATCCTGTTGCGCGACGACAAGTCCTACCCCTACGTCTTCCTGTCTGACGGCGAGTTCCCGCGCCTGGGCATCCACCGCGGTGCAAAAAAGGCCAAGGGTCGTTATTTCGGCCCGTACCCCAGCGCGGGTGCCATTCGCGAAAGCCTCAGCCTGTTGCAAAAGGCCTTCTCGGTGCGCCAGTGCGAAGACAGCTACTACGCCAACCGCACCCGGCCCTGCCTGCAGTACCAGATCAAACGCTGCAAGGGGCCGTGTGTCGGCTTGGTGGATAAAGACGAGTACGCCGACGATATCCGCCATTCGGTGATGTTCCTCGAAGGCCGCAGCCAGCAGTTGGGTAACGAGCTCAATGCCGAAATGGAGAAGGCCGCCATGGCCCTCAATTTCGAAAAGGCCGCCGAACTGCGCGACCAGATTGCCCTGTTGCGCCGTGTGCAGGACCAGCAGTACATCGAAGGCGGTACCGGTGACGTCGACGTGATTGCCGCCTTCGTCAACCCCGGTGGCGCCTGTGTGCACCTGATCAGCGTGCGCGGCGGGCGGGTGTTGGGCAGCAAGAATTTCTTCCCGCAGGTGGGTATCGAAGAGGAAGTGGCCGAAGTCATGGCGGCGTTCCTGTCCCAGTACTACGTCGGTAATGCCGAGCGCGAATTGCCCGGCGAGCTCATCGTCAACGTGGTGCACGAAGACTTCGACGCCATCCGCGAAGCGCTGCAGACCCTGCGCGGCCGCGAGCTGACCATCACCCACCGGGTGCGCGGCACCCGTGCCCGCTGGCAGCAATTGGCAGTCACCAACGCCGAGCAGGCCCTCAATGCCCGCCTGGCCAACCGCCAGCACATGGCCGCACGCTTCGAGGCCCTGGCCCAGGTGCTTGGCCTGGACGAAGTGCCACAGCGCCTGGAGTGCTACGACATCAGCCACTCCAGCGGCGAAGCCACCGTGGCCAGCTGCGTGGTGTTTGGCCCGGAAGGCCCGATCAAGTCCGATTATCGCCGCTTCAATATCGAGGGCGTGACCGCAGGCGACGACTACGCCGCCATGCACCAAGCCTTGACCCGCCGCTACGGGCGGATCAAGGACGGTGAGGGCAAGCTGCCCGACGTGTTGCTGGTGGACGGCGGCAAGGGCCAGTTGAACATGGCCCGCGACGTCATGCAGGAGCTGGCCTTCACCGACCTGACCCTGCTCGGCGTTGCCAAGGGCGTGACGCGTAAGGCCGGTTTCGAGACCCTGTACCTCAATGACGTGCACCACGAGTTCACCCTCAAGGGCGACTCGCCGGCCCTGCACCTGATCCAGCAGATCCGCGACGAAGCCCACCGCTTCGCCATCACCGGCCACCGTGCTCGGCGTGGCAAGGCCCGGCGTGTGTCCAGCCTGGAAGACGTGGCCGGCGTCGGCCCCAAGCGCCGTCGCGACCTGCTGAAACACTTCGGCGGCCTACAAGAGCTCAACCGCGCCAGTGTCGATGAAATCGCCAAAGCCCCCGGCATTAGTAAAAAGCTTGCCGAGTCGATTTATGCCAGCCTGCATAGCGAGTAGAATGCCGGGCTCAACCCGCAGCCAGTCGTACCGATGAATATTCCAAACCTGCTCACCGTTCTACGCGTCCTGCTCATCCCGATCTTCATCCTGCTGTTCTATGTGCCCTATCACTGGAGCTACATGGCCGCCAGCAGCGTGTTCGCCGTCGCCGCCGCCACTGACTGGCTGGACGGCTACCTGGCGCGTCGCCTGCAGCAGAGCACGCCGTTCGGTGCCTTCCTGGACCCGGTGGCTGACAAGCTGATGGTCGCCGTGGCCCTGGTGCTGCTGGTGCAGGTGCACGCCAACTTCTGGCTGACCTTGCCTGCGGCAGTCATCATCGGCCGCGAGATCGTGGTGTCGGCGCTGCGTGAGTGGATGGCCGAACTGGGGGCGAGGGCGCATGTGGCGGTGTCCAACCTTGGCAAGTGGAAGACCGCGGCGCAAATGCTGGCGCTGGTGATCCTGCTGGCCAACCCACCAGCGGTGACGTTCTGGGTGATTCTGGGGTACGGGCTGCTGCTGGTGGCGGCAGGGCTGACGCTGTGGTCCATGGCGCATTACCTGCTGGCCGCCTGGCCACACTTGCGCGAAGGATCGGAGCAGAAATAAAACTTTTTTGAATCAAGGGGTTGACGCCGTTTTAGATATCGTTAGAATGGCACCCATCACGACGCGGGAATAGCTCAGTTGGTAGAGCACGACCTTGCCAAGGTCGGGGTCGCGAGTTCGAGTCTCGTTTCCCGCTCCAAATTCGATCCTCAGTGCGTCGCTGGGATCACAAGAAAGAGGCCTAGGGGCCTCTTTTTTTGTGCCTGAAATTTGGTGTGTGCAGGCGCTCCACTGTTGTTGGGCTTGGCCGTGGCGAGGTATTCGTCTTAGGCCAGCGTTACCTGCCTTTGCTGTTAGTCAACGAGCCAGCCTGGGTCACCCTCGATCAGGGTTCCTCCGTGGCTGGTCGTGTCTCCCTCCCTTGCCGCTGGATTGCCCTCGATGATCGTGCAGGCGGCACCCGTTTCGATGACTGCGCCGCAACTGGTCCGGTCGCCCGCGCGTGCGACTGCCCTGCCATCCACGAACGTTGCGCTTGCGCCGGTTTCTACTGTTCCTTCGCCATGGATCGGGCAGTTATGACGGTGGCCTACCAAGACGATGGGTTTCATTTGCGCATCCTTTTGCTTGGTCTAACAGGGGCCTGTTCGTAGGCCTCCGGCGGGGGCGGTGCTGCTCGAACGTTGAACAGCCGGCAGACGCCGTACCAGCAGATGGCGAGGCAGAGGTTGTAGGGGAACAGCACAGCCCAAAAAGGCAGTTGCCAGTTTTTCTTGCCCTGCATTTCACCGGGCTCCTCCTCCCCAATGGATCGTAGCCAAACACAACGCGTTCGCGTTCACCGCAGCGGTACTGGTCTACGCAGACCAGGCGTTGTTCGGCGTCATACTCGAAGTACTGCACTCTCGCACAACCGTCCAAACCGGTCGTAGCGGTAGCGCTTGTCTTGATAGACCAACACGCGATTGTGCTTGATCAGGCCATTGAGCTTGGGCCCGTGGAACAGGTTACCGGCCTTGTCGTACTTGAAATCCTTGACTTGTGTTGCCTGCCAGTTGGGGCGTGATTGGTGGGTTATACAGATTATGTCAATTGTCTTAAATAAGCTTCCTTGATCCTCTAATGCTGTCACAAAAAATATGAAAATTTGGAGCGACTAGTATTGTGTTCGGGGTCTCGGAGAGCTCTTCTGTTCTGGTGTATTTGATGGCTCCGGTTACTATGTCTATCCAGAAGTCATTGTCTCCAGCGTCTCCGGCAAAAGGAATATGTATCGAGTAAAATTCGGGGTTGAGTCGGTGGTGGGTTTTTCTAAGATCCAAAATTTCAGATACTGACATGAGCCTTGGGTGTTGTTGGTTTTTGGGGTAAGGTATAAAATTGAAGGATTCTATTTCTAGTAAATTGTGTTCTCCTGTTTTTAATGTGTAAATATCCTCTCTATAGAAGTATGCGCCGCCGTCAAAATATCCACCGTTATACCTTGAGTAAAATGATGTGAAAAATTTTTTCCCGGGGAAGTCGTAGGGGAGCATTGACTGTAGTAGCTCGGTTTTTACCCCTGGTAGCGAATCGCTGAATGTAACGTCATTATGGGCAAATTTTACTTGCTTTGCCATGTGGCTGTCCTCTGTTAGTGCGTAAGTTATTATTTCTATTCGTTGCTTCAGCTATAGCTTGTTGTGAACCGTATTTATGGCCTGTGATTGATTCAAATTCATGTGCGCCGCCAATGTGAGGGTGAGCATGATATTTCGGGTTGACAAGTTGCATGGACATTTCATTGGTTGCTGGGTGGTACTCAGCATGATGAGGAATCCATCTCCTGGAGGGTGGTTCGTTGAGGCCTATTGCTTTGTAGAGGGCCAGTTTGTCATCATAATAGCTGCCGGTCGCTTTAATTCGGTAAATTCCTTCGGGGTTTTTAATTGAATCAACTGTCCCAGGGTGAAGAACATCTCCGCCTTCTGGGAGAAATATAATTGGCACCCGGTTAAGCCCAAGTGGGTCGGCAAAAATCAAGGTGCTGGGTGCGTAATAATAAAGATTCACTCCTCCTTTTAGCGTAATGGGGTCGGGCTGTGTAAAGCGCCCTAGATCAGGGTCATAAAATCTGAGGGTGTTGTAGTGTAGTCCGGTTTCGCGGTCATAATACTGCCCTTGATAGCGTAGATTCTGCTCTCGTCCTTGTTCTCGGGCGTGCCATTCTTCTCGTGAGCCTCCCCACCCGTGATAGCCGCTACGCCAGAGCGCGTTGCCCTGCTCGCTTGTAAGTTGCTCAGGCAATCCCGCCAAATTGGTGTGAAAATACCGAATATCCTCTTGCCCAGAATTTCCATCTATCCGCGCCAATGCCTCATAACTGCCCAGGTTGGCATAAATGTACAGGCTGGGCATTCCGCTCTGAATTTCCTGCAGTAGGTGCAACCCTTGCCAGTGAAACAGTACCCGCCGCCGTGGCTCAGGGTGGTTGCTCTGGTAAACCTCCTTACGGATCCTCCTCCCCAATGGATCGTAGCCAAACACAACGCGTTCGCGTTCACCGCAGCGGTACTGGTCTACGCAGACCAGGCGTTGTTCGGCGTCATACTCGAAGTACTGCACCCAATTGCTGCCAATGCGCTTCTCGCACAACCGTCCAAACCTGTCGTAGCGGTAGCGCTTGTCTTGATAGACCAACACGCGATTGTGCTTGATCAGGCCATTGAGCTTGGGCCCGTCGAACAGGTTACCGGCCTTGTCGTACTTGAAGTCCTCTACTTGTGTTGCTTGCCAGTTGGGGCGTGATTGGTGGGTGGTCTGCAGTTGTTCGTTTGGGTCATAGCCGTAACGGTTGCTCCCGGTGTAGCTCTTGCCGGAGTGAGGCGAATGATGAAAGTGGCCAATGATCTGTTCTAGCTGGGCGGTGCCATCAGTAGCAGCGCTACCAATGCCACGACGCTGGGTCTGGGTTAACACCTCAGCGACCAGGTTGTCACTGGCGTCGTAGCGGTAGCACTTCTCCAGCAACGGCAGCACTTCTGCAGGGGCATCGCGATAGTGAATGGCCTTGCTGCCCAGCCGACCGCTCTTGTCGTAGCGTGTGCGTGTGATCAGGCTTCCTTGGGTACGCAGTACTTCGTCGTGTACTGCGTCTCGCTCGAAGTCGCTGATGACACGACCATTCAAGTTGATCTGATGAAGGTGCCCGCTGCCGTAGTACAGGTAGTTCAGCTTTCGCTGATCAGGCAACGTCAACGTCTGCAGGTTGCCCAGTTCGTCATAGCGATAGTGCAGCAAGCCGGCGCTGTTGGTTTCGCTGAGCAGTTGCCCGGTCGCATCGTAGGTGTAATCAAGCTGTTGCTTCCCACCTTGGCTATCCGTGAAGGCAATGGACAGTAGATTGTCGGCAGCGTCGTAGCTAAAGTCCGTGGTGCCGTCTTCGGTGTGTTTGCGCGTGAGGCGACCGACTGCATCACGCTCGAAGGCATGCCGGATCGAGGTTGTTCGTGTCGGTGGGGCGTTATCGGACAGCGGAGGCTGTTCGTAGGAAGAGGGCACATGAGTGAGGCTCGTGACTTCATCCAGGACGCTGTACTCATAGGTCCGGCCACTGCCATCCAAGTCCTGTTGTGCGACCAGACGGTCCAGTTTGTCCCAGCCAAATCGGTAGGACTCGTTGTTCTCGTTGGTGAGTTGCACAAGCCGACCATAGGCGTCGTAGCTAAAGCTCACGCTATAGCCCATGGCATCGGTGCGTTCGATTAAACGGCCGCTGCGGTCGTAGCGAAACTGCAAGGTTTTTTGCGCCGGGTCGATATAGCGCGTGAGTTGCCCGGCGACATCGACTTCATAGCGGTCGAGGCGACCATCGGGGCGTTCACTTTCGATCAAGTGGCCGCGGGCGTCATAGCGAAAGTGGGTATGTTCGCCACGGGCGTTGATGCTCTCGCGCAAGCGGCTGTGTGAGTCGTAGTGGTACAGGGTTTGTGCATTGCTGCAGTCGCGAAAGCTGGTCAACTGCCCATGGGTGTTCCAACTCAGGTATTTGCGCTTTTCCAAAGCATCGGTGATGCAGGTAACGCGGCCTTCGGGGCTGTATTGGTACTGTGTTTTGTGGCCCAGCGGGTCTTGCTCCCACAACAGGTTGCCGTGGGTGTCGTACCCATACCGCTGGACGCGTCCGGCGCCATCAATGATCTGGACCGGGAGTGCCCAGTGCCGCAGGTACTTGATGTGCTCGCTACGGCCCAGCGGGTCGCGGGTTTCAATCAGGCGGCCGATATCGTCGTAGCTGAAATGCCACTCGCCGTCTTGTGGGTCGACACGCTTGATCAACTGGCCCGCGATGACCTCTGCTTGCCAGCAGTTGCCCAGTGCGTCGATGTGCTTGTAGACCTCGTACAGTGGTCCCCAGTAGTAATGATTCTGTCGGCCTAAGTTATCGGTTACTCGCGTTTCGCCGAGTTCCAAGTCGTAGGCGAACCGATACTCTTCGCCATCGTTGCCCCAGTGGCGTATCACGCGCCATTCATGGTCGGGTTGTGGTTCGAGCAGGGGCGGTATGCGGTAGGGTGTGCCGTCAGCGCGCGTTGGGGTGGGGCGTTTTTCAGGGATGGGGAAACGCGCCCATTCGTATTCGCGGACAGCACCACTGGCCAACTCGTGACTGTTGAGATAACCCTCTGCGGTATAGGTAAAGCGACGGACTACTTGATCGGTAGCATCCCGTACTTCCTGCAGCTGCCCACTGTGGGTGTAGCGATAGCTGACAAGCACGTCGTTGCGTTCGATGCTGGGTGTCTCGCTGTTCTTAAGGAATACTCGCGATACCTTGCTAATGCGCTTTGGATGGCGCGGGTCATAGTGAAGCTGTGCAACTGTCTGGCCGTACTTGTCGTAAAGCGCCTGCAGACGGCCTAAGTCGTCGTACAGCACATCCACATAATTGAGGTTGCGATCGCCCAGTCTGATTAGCCGTGAGCGCTCTGGATTGTGAGGATCGATGTCGAAGACCCGGTAAAGGCCCGCATTAATGTCTTCCACGACGGTTTGGCCATCTTCCAACTGAAAGAAAGCCCAGCCGTCCGTAATGCTGACGAAGGCGTCACCGGCATTGAGACGCCCTAATTCGAGGCGATTGCCTTGCTCATCGATGTAGATCCATAGTTCACCGCCCTGAGGGTGCGGGACACGAACTATCTCCACCTCATATGGCAAACTCCAACCCATGCCCAGTAGGCCGTCAGTGCGCAGGTCTCTACTGTCGTAGCGACGAGCCCATTGGATGCCCAGCAGGCCTGGCAGATTGAAGTCGGTGTCTTCTGGGCCGTCTTGCAATTTGCTTCCGGTGGCGACGGCAACCGGGTTGCCCAACGTGCAGCCTTTTATGCGTCCAAATCGTCGAGCAATCAGGATGCCCGCAATGATCCCGGTGAACATCGCAATCTTGCTCTTGCCATTGCGAATATCCCTAACTGTCGCCGTGCCGCCACCAATACGGACATTGGGCGACACGTTTTCATTCGCGTCTATTGTGGCGTCGCAGGTTGTCTTGTCCCCTGATCGCGCTGCTGGCTGACTGTTGATCAGTACCTTGTCGGAGCCTTGAGCGATGAAGGTTTCTGGCATCGGCGGGTGGCGACTACATGTAATTTTGTCCTCATTCTTGGGTTCCGACCCAGCCGCTGCCGGGGTGGTCACCGGTGGGTTGAAGATGTCGCGTATCGCCATGCCCAACCCCACCACCGGGATCAGATAGGGCACGGCCGCCATCGCCATGGAACCAATGTTCTCCAGGACGGAAGGTTCCGCTTGTTCATCGGCAGTGCCTCCGCCAGGTGGCCCCGTGATACCGGCAGCGCGAGCGGCGGGCTTGCTATTGATGTGGACGTTTTCTGATCCGCTTTGGATTTTTCCTAAAACGTCGGGCGCTACCACACTGTTCCCTAGCCAGTCGCAGAAGCTGGAAATGGCGCCGCCGATGGTCTGGTCATCTCCGACGGAAACAGTACTGACGGCGCCAACCGCTACGCCGGCAACGGCTGCAATGGCGAAGCCTGCAGCGCCGCCTGTGAAGGCAGTACCGACAACCGCCAAACCGATGGCGGCTGTTACGGCGGCCGTGGCTGCGGCATAGATCACTGCTTCGGCCACTGCACTGATGATTTCGGCATAAACTGATGGATGAAGAATTGCGTCGCCCTCACGGGCGGCGTGAACAATCTGGGCCATTGGCATGGAGCTCCTAGCGGCTTGAAGGTTTGATCCTGTGTGGCATACGGCTCAGGCGAATCGAAGCTTCTGCTTAATGGCGCGCCAGTGGCTGATGTCGTCGTCGCTCATGGGGGCGGGTTTGCTGTAGTTGAGCACCAGCATCCGTTGATGCCCGGGTATCAGGCAGGCTGCCTGCAGCTGGAAATTAGGCTTGTCACCGACCATGAACTGGATCGCCATTTCACGACCTTCCACGTGTTGCTCTGCGCTTCCAAGGCGAGCGACTTGTGCAGGCGTGAGGGTCATTTTCTGGGACCTCTTGCGCAGCATGATCAGTTGGTCATTCAAGGCCTCGTCCAATGTTTTGTCGTAGGCAACAGGGCTGCGGGCAATCACCAATGTGGTGTTTCTCTCGTGGAAACGCAGCATGTTCAGCGTCATGTCCTCCGGGGTTTCGCCGCCCAAATCGAGGATTACGTCGTGAGTAAGGTATTCAGCCATCGAGGGGGATCCTTCTTGGAATTCATTGCGTGACGGGTACGGGCGTTACTCGAAATGTCCATTCACGTCAGCCTTCAATGCACCTCCGTCACGCCCAGCTGCAGCGGCGCCAGCCGAGCCCCCGGCAGGATTGAGGTCGAGCTTTGCCGCCAACGTATTGATCTGCCCGGTCTGCTGCCCGGTGAGATTGAAGGTTTCGCAGGTGATGTTGAGTGTGCCGTTGGCCTGCATCTCGATAAGGGTCTTGCCGCACTTGAGGCGTAGGGTGCTACCCGCTTCGATTTCGTAGTCACCTGCGATGAGGTCGTTCTTTGCGCCGCCCACTTTCAGCGTGTCGTTGTCTTTTACGACGCGAAGGCGATTGCGGCCGATGGCAACAGACTCGTCCTGGCCAATATGTTGAGTGCGATCAACACCCACGGTGAGGGACTGGTGGTTGTTTACGTGCGTGTTCTGATCCTTCTGGGCATGGATAAATACTTCTTCTTTGCCCAGTTCATCCTCAAAACGCAGTTCATTGAAGCCATCGCCCTTGTGGGTCTGGCTCTTGATGGTCATACGCGTTTTATGATCGGGCAGGTCGTAGGGGGGCAGTTGGTTGCCGCAGTAGGTGCGCCCGGTGATCATCGGCTGATCGGGGTCGCCGTTGACGTATTGAATGATCACGTCCTGGCCAATTCGAGGAATGGCCATCGAGCCCCAACTGCCACCGGCCCAGCCTTGGGATACCCGTACCCAGCAGGAACTGAATTCGTTGTTCTGGCTCTCGCGATCCCAAGGGAAGCTGACCTTGACCCGGCCCCACTGGTCGCAATAGATCTCCTCGTCGGGCGGGCCGACGACGGTGGCCATGTGTGGCCCGTCTACGTGTGGTTTGGGCAGTGGGGCAGGGCGCCACTCGCTCCTGCCGGGCACCAGTATTGCGGTTTGCTCGTAGCGTGTGCCCTGGTCTGCACCGGCGGCCTCCTCCTGCAGGCTGGTGAACTGGCTGCCCTTGTGAGTGACCGTGTTCACTCGCCAATGCGCGTTGAGGTCTTCGCGCGGGTGGCCTGTGAGGGTAAAGCTCAGGCCCGGTTGCAGGCGCACATCATCACCCTTGACCTCGGCAATGCGTACATCATGGCGTAGGGCGGTGATGCGGTTTTCAGTGAACGGCTTACCGACGGCATCGCGCTTGTAGCGGCCGGGGTAATCGAAACATTCATAGTCCGAGGACTGGTGCTCCAGGTGCGGGCCGCAGGCTCTGTGTTCCTGGCGGTACGCGGGGTGGGTGAAGGTGTAGTCGCGTTGCACCTGGCGTGCGGTGCGCACCTGTTCGCTGTAGCGTAAGCGCCGCAGGCAGAATATGGGCTGGGCGCCACCGCTGTTGGATTGGTACAGCACGGAGTCGGGTGCTGTAGGCTCGTCGCCATCATGGAAACCTTCGTCTTCGTCCTCGGTTTTGATGACGCCATGACTGATCAGGCCCAATGACAGCAGCCGGTCGGTGATCAGCAGTTTGTGGTGCTTTTCACTGTGTTCGAAGCGGTAGACGAAGCCTTCCTCAGCAGCCATGCGGGCAATGAACGCGAGGTCTGTCTCGCCGGCCTGGACGCAGAACTCGCGTTCTTGATGGTCCGTGGAGGCCCGTAGTTCGAACTGGGTGATACCTTGGCGCTTGAGCATCAGTTCGAGAATTTGCGGGACGGTTTTCTGCTGGAAGATGCGCCAGTTCGAGCGCAAGTTGGCACGGGCCAGCTGTGGTTCTATCAGGGCGTGATAGTAGGTGCGGCGGTGACCGGTCTCGCCTTGGCTGAAGCTGCTGACCAAACCGTGCACGTAACGCACTGGGCATTCGCTTTCCCAAATGGTGAACAGCACGGGCTTGTCGAGCAGTTGGCTGAAGTCGATATCGCTTTCGTAGCTGCTCAGTTGCAGCTCCAATTCGAATGGCTTGCTGATCCCCTCCTTGAGTGTGAACGACACCACTTCAAATACATCATCGCCAGCAAGTGGCTTAAAGGAGTAACGCAAATCAGATTGGCTAGGCATAAGCAATCCTTGTCCGCCGTCTGAGAAATCGAAAACCCAGGCAGAGAGGCCTGCCTGGGGTTACTTCAGTTAGGCTTCGATCGGTGCACGCCAGTCGTCCGAGCCGCTAGTTCCAGATACCGCGTGGTCCCAGGTGATCTTGCGATAGGACATAGACACTTCGATAAGTTGAGTGAAGTCAGCGTTCTCCTTGTCTTGGGCGTGAGGCATGACTGTGTTGATGTTGACGATGGTGGCGTCTTCAAGCTTGGTTGTGAAAAAGTGCTCTTGCTTGCCTTCCACCGAAGTGCGATACCACTTGACCTCTACTGTTGGCAGCATCTCTCCGGAGGCCAGTGCGTTGTACATCAGGGGCGTGGCCTTGTTCAGTGAACTGGTGAAGATGAAGGGCTTGTGTACCCGCTGGCCGGCGGGCTGGCCGCTTTGCGGGTCGGTGGGTACGGTCACCTGGTGCTTGATTTCTTGCACCAGGATCTGGTCTTCATGCCCCTGTTGGTACACGTTGCCGACCGAGTCGGAGGTGAAGGCGCCCGCGGTGATGTGGCCTTGGGTCTTGCCATTAATGGAGATGTAAGCGGGTGTTGGCATGGCAGTTTCTCCTGCGTCCATGTGGATAAAACACGCGCACTCCGAAGTGGCGTGGCCATCGGAAGCGATGGGCTTGTCAGCGAGGCAGCAACCTCGCTAATTCGTTGAATTCAATTGCGCTGAGTCTCGGCTGAGGTTCGTAGCGCGGTATGGTGATACGCCGGGTATTCCTGTGGCAGCCTGGTCTCGTCGGTGAAGGTCACGAGTTCGCCACAGGCCTGGCTCATGCACAGATAAAGCTGTTCAGGGTGCGTCTGTGCTTGCCTGGCCAGGTGCTGGAAACACGGCCACCAGCGGTTCATCGCCTGCAGCAGGTTGAAGTCGCGGATATCGGCGATGCCGGATTGGCCTGAAGCGCCAATCCGCGTAGCAAGATTGCGCGCCCGTTCGCGTAAGGTATTGCAGATTTCTTCGAGGAAGCGCTGTAGCGCCGGCACCGCCCGCACCGACACGCTGGTGGGGTAGAAGGTTTCATCCAGCTGCAGGCTGCCGTCGGGGCGCCGCTCCAGAATGCGGGCCAGGGCCAGACGGGTATAGGCGCTGCTGTCTTCGGCCTTGCGTTTGAGTTGCAGGTTGGGCACGGCAAGGTCGACCTGGACCAGGTCACCATCGGCGGTGTGGGTATCCTTGATTTCATGAGCCTGGGCGATGTAGCGGAAGTTGGCGGCATTGTCGGGCCAGCTCACCTCGCGGCCACCTTCGGTGCGCAACGGCAGGCACAGGTACACCTCGCTGTCTTTCGAACCGTCATCATCGATTTCCAGCGGCGGTGGTGGCGGCAGGTCTGCGGGAATGTCGAACACCGTGCCGTCCGGCATGATGCCCCGCGCACGGGTTATGGCGATCTTGCCCAGGCTCAGGTATTCATCGTTCAGTTGCAATTCGCTGAAGCCGTAAAAGGCTGCGTTGAGGCTGCCAAGGCGCTGGTGGAGTACCGCTTCGCTGGCCCGAGCAGCCTGTTGGAAATGCTGCGGTTTGACGAACAGGCCCTCAGGCCATAGGACGGGGTTACGTGAACTCATGAGCGCTCCGTGTCAGCGTGAGTAAGCGAGAGGGGCAACAGGTGTAGACGCGCCATCAGTCTTCCTCCTTGAGCAGGATCTGCGTGTCGTTGACCAGCACCGAGAGGATGATCTGGCGACCACGCGGTGGAATACGCAGCACTTGCTGCCAGGTGGCGTTCTCCTGGTTTCGGTAGTCGCCGATCACCGCGACGAAGCGGGTCTCGGGCTCGATGGGGGCGAAAGGGATGAACTTGAACTGGCCGGGGCGCAGCAGGTAATCGTCATCGCGGATATAGGTGCTGCGCAGGGCCTTGGCCGGGTCTTCATCCAACAGCTGGTACACGCTGTTGCGCAGCAGCGAGTCGTCGCGCAGTTGCAGGATCTTGATGGCGATGGGCGTAGCGACAGGCTCTGCGGCCACAGAGGTGGTACGCGGTAAAGTCAGCACTACCGTCGGGTCGTCGTAGTCGCCGGGTGTGCTTTCTTCCAGGGGGGGAGCGAGCGACGTCGCTTTCGTCTTCCTCGTCTATCTCGACGAGAGACATGGCGGGGAATTGCGCCTGGAGATACTCGAACAAGGTCCCGACCTTTTCAGTCAGTGCGTAAGGGTCGCCAGCGCTCAGGCTTACCGCGTAGGGGCTGGGCTCCAGGGCGCTCTCGTGTTCGATAGGGATGTCGATGCTGTTCGGATTGCCGTTGAGGGTAGGGCTGGCATTGATGCTGAATGCAACCTCGGTTGGATGATCCTTGGGTGGCCCAATGGGCACCGAGTGATCCATTACCACTTGGCTCATTCTGTTCAAGGAGGTGCAGCCAGCGAGGCCGATCAGCGCGGTCAACAGGGCGACAACGAACGAATGGCGCGTCATGAGCGTGCTCCTGCAATCAAGTGTTGCAGTGGGTTTTCGTGCGACACCCGCGCATCAGCAACAGCATTCAGTGCTGCTAAAGGGTCACTGCCCATGGCTGACTCGAAAACCGAGCAGATCTCGGCGACTGCTTGGGAGGTTGGATACCTGGATTGCCAAGCCTCGGTTGGACTGTCGGCGATCAGTTGGTCGAGTACCCTTTGGTCAGGGTTGAACAGATCCTCCAGTGAACGCGTGTTGGCTTGTGAGCATTGAACGTGCAGCCGATAAGCGCCAATACGAAGTTGGTCGCCTTCAAGAAGGCGCCTGGGGGGGAGTGCTCCCAGGCTGACGATGCTGTCGTTCAGGTAAGTGCCGTGACAGCGATCGATTACGCAGAAACCGCCCTCGATCCAGCGAATCTCGCAGTGGATAGGCGCAACGGTACGGTCACGGTCATTGATCAGCCAACTGGCGCCTTCGCTGCCAATGGTGCCGCCCCTGCAATCGAACGGGTGAACATGCTCGATTTCGTGCGCGAATGACTCGAACGGGCGAAAAGTTCGCAGGTGTTCACCGGTGCGCCCATCTGTCGTTGTTCGGGTGCTGATGACCTCGTCGACGCTGAAGATTTCGTAGGCGTACTGCTCTGTGCCTTTAGGCTTTAGCTGGACCTGAGCATTCTCGTTGGACAGGTCGATGGGCTCGGCGCTGTGCTTGAACAGGTTGACCGCAGGGGTGCAAAACAGGCTGAAATCTTCTTTGCCGACACGCAGCGAGTCAGGTAACTGGCGCGTGAAGTGAAACGCCATGTTCACCTGCTGGCTGTCATGAGCCGGCCATAGTTTCTCCAGTCCAGTAACGCTGAAGAAGTGGAAACGCTGCGGGAAGAAGAAGTACTCCTGCAGAATTCGGTAGCCATCAAAGACGTTCTGCGGGTATGGCAGTAAGGCTTCGTCAGGGCTGAACCCGGGAAAGGCGATGCTGCTTGCCGGCAGCCGGCGAACCTCCCCCTTGATGGTCACGCTGATGTGCTTGAGGTACTGGGAAAGCCACAGGTACAGCGTGCGGGCGGTACGGGTATCGCCGCTGAGGTAGAAGTCCAGGCTTGAGCAGCCCAGGGTGTTCAACGGCCGCTCGACCACGGTTTGAAGGTCGATGCTAACCACAGAGCTATCGAGTGTCTGGGTCGCGGCCACTGCGTCGATGTCGAACGGATGGATGTGTACTGCGGTACAGGTGCGAAATTCGCAGGCAACGCCGTCCGCTGGCTTGGAGAACAGTCGTGATCCCTTGGGGATGTGCTGTGACTGGCTGAGGGACTGCTTGAGCGGCGTGAACTGGATAATCGTCGCGCTGGGCAGAGGCCGCAGATAGTTCGGCCACAGCAACTGCAGCATGGGATGGGTCAGCTCTGGCAGGTCGTCTTCCAGCTTGAGCCGTAGTTTGGCCGTGAGGAAGGCGAAGGCTTCCATCAGGCGTTCGACATCGGGGTCGCTACCACCCTTGCCAAGCAGTCGGGCAAGTTGTGGATTGTCCTTGGCGAAGTCGTTCCCCAGCTCCCGCAGGTATCGCAGTTCTTCGCTGAATCGGTCCTTTAGTGACATGGAGTCACCTCACTCGGGTGTAACGGTTGTGCCCGTTGACCAGCAGCTCGAGTTGCAGCTGCTCCGTGTGGTTGTTCACCTGCACGTGGCAATCCAGCC
The DNA here is from genome assembly GCF_058745025.1 of Pseudomonas sp. E1MeOHC2. Lineage (NCBI taxonomy): Bacteria > Pseudomonadati > Pseudomonadota > Gammaproteobacteria > Pseudomonadales > Pseudomonadaceae > Pseudomonas > Pseudomonas sp. E1MeOHC2. The sequence goes on along the minus strand of NZ_CP196675.1, from coordinate 411,389 downwards.
TGAAATGCAGCTCCAACGGGGCATGGGCATCGGGCACCGCTTTGAGCGCGCGTACCTGTATGCGTGGTTCGAAACGCTGAATGGTGCGGCGGATATCCGCGCTCACCTGTGCAAGCAAGTCACCGCTGTTCACGTCATGCCCGTTGAAGTCGCGCAGGCCCAGCTCAGGGCTGCTCTGGGAGCACCCCTGGCGGGCGTTGAGCAGCGTTTCGAGGTGGCGTTTGATGGCGGCGAATTTGCGGGAAGCGCTCTCTACCCGGGACGGCTCTCGGTGGGTGGCCTGATCCGCCATCAAACGATCAAAAAAGCCGGTCATTGCGTGTCGAGCCGCCCAACCAACGAAATTTCGAAGTTCGCCCCCATGTATTTGAAGTGCGGGCGTACGGCGAGTGAGACCTGGTACCAGCCCGGATCACCGGCAACGTCGCAGACTTCAACCCTGGCAGCACGCAATGGCCGACGGCTGCGTACATCGGCGGAAGGGTTCTCCTGATCGGCGACGTATTGCTTGATCCACTTGTTGAGCTCGGACTCAAGATCCCGCCGCTCTTTCCAGCTGCCGATCTGTTCGCGCTGCAGCACCTTGATGTAGTGGGCCAGCCGATTGACGATGAACAGATATTCGTTCCTCGACCGCTCGCTTCGTGCAGCGCATGCCGGCACTGCAGCAGTTGTGTTTCAGCGACGGCATGGTGTTTGTCGATGACCCATGCCTGGCCTGGCTCAAAGGTACACGGGGGCAGGGTGGCCAAGGTGCACCCTCCCATGAGTTCAGCAGCTTGCGCGAGGAACTGGTCAGCCATCTGGAAACAGGCGGTGTGGAGCCGGTTCTGCTCCGGTTGCAGGGTATCCAAGCGGACTTTCGCGCTCCCCGTGAACGCTGCCACACCACGGTAATTGCCGCCGATCTGCTGGCCGCGCGCGGGGTGTCCTGGTTGGCCCACGACCTATGCGCCAGTGTTGCCCAGACGATGCAGCGGACCACCGCCGATGTCTGGGAGCCTGAGGTGTTTCAGCGGCTCCAGCAGTACGCCACATCCCCAGCGCCAGCCAAACAGAACAAGGACCAGGAGCCCTCATGAATCAACTTTGGACGCAACTCAAACGCTGGGGCTTGCCGATGGCTACGCGCATTGGCGTGGCGCTGCCGCTGCTGCTCGGGCTTGGCGCAGCGCTGATGCTGGTCGCCATCTGGTGGATTGGCCCGCAATGGACGTGGCGTGAACAGCAGCCACTGGCAAGCGTGGCTCATCGAAGTGTGGCCAGCCTGGTACTTGTGCTGGTGCCATTACTGGGTTGGCTGATCGTACTGCGCACGCGCTTTCGCCACCTGCATGCTTGTCCTGTTCGGCTAGATACGGCCTATTTTTGCGGAATAAAACATCACCGCATGCTAAACCATTCACCCCGCCTGCCATGAAGGAAGCACCGGTGAAAGCCATTCGCCTGACCCTTGTTTGCCATGCCCTGACCCAAGCCCAGAAGACCGGGCGCTTGCCCACGCCCGAAGACGGCATGCTGGCGCTGGAGCAACCGCCTGTGGCAATCGGCCCTGAAGTACGGGTACTGACAGCGCCGGAGCGCCGAGCCTGCGAGACGGCGGCCTGGTTTTCGGCGCAGACACAGGCGCGTGTCGAGCCTGCATTGGCAGATTGTGACCTCGGGCATTGGCAGGGCCTGTCGCTCAAGCAGTTGCAGGTGCAGGACCCGCAGGCGTTGTGCGAGTGGCTGGATAATCCGGCCAGCACGCCACATGGCGGTGAGTCTTTCGCGCAGCTGTGCCAGCGTGTGGGGGCTTGGCTGGCGGCGTTCGACACGCCGGGCGAGTGGCTGGCAGTGACCCACCCTATGGTCATCCGCGCTGTGCTGGTACAGCTGTTGGGGTGCCCGTTGAGCACCCACCAGCGCATCGATGTGTTGCCGCTATCGCGCCTTGAACTCAGCTTTACCGGGCAGTGGCGTTTGCGGCTGGGCTGATAGCAGTGGCAAGCGTGGCTCAGAACGCCAGTTTGTAGCCGATCAGCAGCAGCATCGCCGCCAGGCACGGGCGCAGCACGCGGTCGGAAATGCGCCCTGTGAGGTGGCTGCCCATGTAGATACCCGGCAGCGAGCCCAGCAGCAGGTAGCCCAACAGCGACCAGTCCATGTTGCCCATGCCGGCGTGGCCCAGGCCCGCGACCAGGGTCAGGGGCACCGCGTGGGCGATTTCGGTGCCGACCAGGCGGCGGGTCACCAGGAACGGGTACAACAGGAACAGCGCCACGGTGCCGAGTGCGCCAGCGCCGATGGAGGTCAGGGTAACCATGACGCCCAGCACAACACCGGTGAGCACGGTCAACGTGGTCAGGCTGCGGTCGCTGAGGTGGTAGTGGTCACCGGCATGGCGGCTGGCGAATGCCTGCAAACGCGACTTGAACAGGATAGCCAGTGCGGTGAGGATCAACACCACGGCCAGGCCCTGCTTGATGATGGCGTTGAGCGCCGAGGTGTCGGTGTGCAGGGTGCTGAGGAACCACAGGGTGAGTGCCGCCGCAGGCACGCTGCCCAGGCTCAGCAGGCCGGTGATTTTCCAGTCGATGTTCTTGTTGCGGGCATGCACCCACACGCCACTGGCCTTGGTGATGGCGGCATAAAGCAGGTCGGTGCCGACAGCGGTGGCCGGGTTGATGCCAAACCACAAGAGGATAGGGGTCATCAGCGAGCCGCCACCGACGCCGGTCATACCGACGATGAAACCCACGACCAGCCCGGCAAGGGTGAAACCGAAAGAACCTACATCCATACGCTACTCGACTGCCCAACTTTGCCCGTTATCGGATGGAAGCCAGCATATAGAATTTTTTATAGCCAAATAGACTAGTTCGTTATTAGGTTATAACCGCGTGTTGCCTGTCCTGGACTTGAAACCGCACGGCTCAACGGTCTGTCATCACCACCATCACATGTGCGTCCCCGCCATCTTCGCTCTCAGACAAGTAGATATGCCCCACCTGGCTGTTGAAGTACGCGGTCTCCTGCGGCCCGATGCTGACCGCTTCGCCGGTCTCGAATTCGATGCGCACACGCCCGCAGATTACCAGGGCGAACTCTTGGCCAGGATGGCGGATAAAATCGTCGAACTGCCCGCGTTCGCGCGCAATGATGCGGGCATAGGCGGGTGTCATGCGACGTTCGGGGAACGCGCCGGCGATCGGGTGGTAGTCGTAGGTACCGGTTGCGTACCCCGCGACCGCAGCCAGTGAATCAACCACCACGGTAACCGGCACCGGCGCCTCGGCCGTGCCGCTGGCACGGAACAACTGGGCGATATCGACATTCAGTGCACGGGCGGCGGCTGCCAGTTTTTCGTAGCTGACCGATACCTGGGCAAGCTCCATTTTCGACAAGGTCGACACCGGCACGCCGCTGGCTTCGGACAATTGCTTGAGGGTCAGCTGGCGCGCCTTGCGCACCTGGCGCAGGCGCCTGCCGACGGCGGCGCGGTCTAGCAGGGGCAGGGCATCGGGGTGGTCATCGGGCATTCGGGGTACTCGGCATACGGCATTGGTCGGGCATATTACCTTGGACACTTGCGCTTTTCTAAATTCTCATATATTAGAATTCTCATAAATGATAATAACCGAAACAGGAGCGTGCATGACCCCGATCTACGACACCCTGATCATTGGCGCCGGGATCGCCGGTGCCTCCCTGGGCTATCGCCTGGCTGGCCAGCAACAGGTGCTGCTGCTCGAACGCGAGTCGCAGCCGGGCTACCACTCGACGGGGCGTTCTGCAGCCATGTTCATGGAGGCCTACGGCACGCCGCAAATCCAGGCACTGACCCGCGCCAGCCGGGCATTTTATGAAGCGCCGCCACAAGGCTTCTGCGAACACCCATTGCTTGAGCCGCGCGGCTGCCTTTACGTGGCCAGCCTTGAACAACAGCAACTGCTCGAGCAGACCCACGCGCAGAACCTGGCCAATGGCACCGAGGTCAGCCTGCTCGATCGCGACGCGGCGCTGGCGCTGGTGCCGAGCCTGCGCGCCGAGGTGCTGGCTGGCGCGGTGTTGGAGCCGGGCGCCATGGACCTGGACGTCCATGCGCTGCACCAAGGCTTTTTGCGTGGCTATCGCGCCGCCGGCGGGCAGCTGCGCTGCAACGCGGAGTTGGCCCAGGCCTGCTACCGCGATGCGCTGTGGCAGGTAGAACTGAGCGATGGCAGCCGTGTACAGGCGCGCCAACTGGTCAATGCCGCCGGTGCCTGGGCCGACCGCGTCGCCGAGCAGTGCGGCGTGAACCCCATCGGGCTGCAACCGTGCCGACGCAGTGCCTTTACCTTCCCTGGCCCAGCAGACCAGGACTTCGCCCGCTGGCCGGCGGTCATTGGTGTTGACGAGAGCTTCTATTTCAAACCCGACGCCGGTCAGTTGCTCGGCTCTCCCGCCAACGCCGACCCGGTCGAGCCCCAGGATGCCGCCCCTGAAGAGCTCGATGTGGCATTGGGCATCTACAACATCGAAGCCATGACCACGTTGAGCATCCGTCGTCCGAGCCACAGTTGGGCGGGTTTGCGATCGTTCGTTGCCGATGGCGATTTGGTGATCGGTTTTGACCCGCGCACGCCAGCGTTCTTCTGGCTGGCGGCACAAGGCGGCTATGGCATCCAGTCGGCCGCAGGTGCTTCGCGCCTGGCGGCTGACCTGCTGCTCGGTCAGCCGCTGTGCCCTAGCCTTGTTAGCCAGGGGGTGGCGCCCGAGCGCCTGTCCCCGGCACGTTTCCAGTAACCCAGAAAGGAGCTTTCCATGAGCAATGACATCCAGCGTTTTCCCAGCAGCCTGCCGTTTCCGTTTTCCCGTGCGGTGAAAGCCGGTGGTTTCCTGTTCCTCTCCGGGCAGATACCGATGAGTGCCAGCGGCGAAGTGGTGCGCGGTGATATCCAGACCCAGACCCGCGCGGCCTGCGAACGCATCGTTGAAAGCCTGGCGGCCAGCGGAGCACGCCTCGACCAGGTGGTGAAGGCCACGGTGTGGCTGTCGGACATGAGCCACTTTGCAGGCTTCAACGAAGTTTACAAAGCGTTCTTCGGCGACGCCTTGCCCGTCCGTTCGACTGTGGCTTCGGCGTTGGCGCTGGGGGTGGATGTGGAAATCGAAGTGCAGGCGTTTGTCGGTCAAGCGTAGGCGTTCACTGATCTAGCGGGAAATTGCAGGAGCAGCCTTGTGCGGCGAAGAGGCCTTTCGCAGCACAAGGCTGCTCCTACACACGTTCTCTGCCGCAGTGACACATAACAACAATAAATCCAGAGGTTCACATGCAAGAGCAGCTGAAAATCGCCGGCGCATTCGTTGGCGTGATCGTGGGGGCGGGCTTTGCTTCGGGGCGGGAACTGCTGTTGTTCTTTGTCGATTTCGGTGTCTGGGGGCTGGTCGGCGCCATGGTCAGTGCCGCCTTGTTCACCTTCCTTGGCATGGCCCTGGCGGGGTTGGGCAACCGCCAGCGGGCCACCTCGCACAAGGATGTGATCCAGGCTATCTGTGGCCGTCACCTGGGCCTGTTCGTCGACTGGTTGATCACCTTCTTCATGTTCGCCGTCACCGTGGTCATGCTGGCCGGTGGCGGTGCATTGCTGGAGCAGCAGTTCGGCATCCCGGCGTTGACTGGCAGTGTGCTGGTGACGGTCGTGGTGGTGGGCATTGTGTGCCTGGACGTGCGCAAGGTGATCCTGGCCATTGGCGCGATCACGCCGTTGCTGATTCTGGTGGCTTCGGCGATTGCACTGTACGCCGTGTTCACCCGCGAACAGAGCTTCGCCGACCTCAACCACCTGGCCAGCCAGCAACAGGCGGGCACCCGTCATTGGCTGCTGGGCGCGTTCTTGTATGTGTCCTACAACATCGTTGCCGGTGCGCCGATCCTGGCCATTCTGGGCGGCTCGGCCAAAGGTGAGAAGACGGCAGTGTGGGGCGGGTTGCTGGGCGGTGCGGCGCTGGGTGGGTTGATGTTGGTGATGAGCGCTGGGCTGTTGTCACGCCTGGACAGTGTCGCCGACTTGCCGATGCCAATGCTGTCGATCGCCAATGAGGTGTCGCCGTTGTTGGGGCTGGTGATGTGCCTGATCATTTTCGGCATGATCGTCAACACCGCGGTGGGTACCCTGTTCTCGTTCCTTTCGCGGCTGATGCCGGCGGGCACGGCGAAGTTCCGCTGGGGCTCGGTGGTGACCGGTGTGGTGGCGTTTGGCTGCAGCCTGGTGGGGTTCATCAGCCTGGTGGGCGAGGTGTATCCGCTGTTTGGGTATCTGGGCTTTGTGCTGATGGCAGCGGTGTTGCTGGCATGGGTACGGCGGGGCAAGGCTGCGAAGGCGGTAGTGGTGTAAGGGGCTGCTGTGCAGCCCATTCGCGGGCAAGCCCGCTCCCACAGAAAGCGGGAGAGGGCGTGCCGACTAACGTGGCAATCAGATCCTGAAGCTGCCTACCAGTTGCTTCAGGCGGCCAGCCTGCTGGGCCAGTTGATCGCAGTGCAGCAGTGTCTCGTTCAGGTTTTCGACGCCTTGCTGGTTGAGGGCGTTGATCTGGGTGATGTCCAGGTTGAGGCTCTCGACCACGGCCGTCTGCTCTTCGGTGGCGGTGGCCACCGACTGGTTCATGCCATCGATCTCGCCAATGCGCTGGGTCACGCTGGCCAGACGCACACCGGCCTGGTTGGCCACCTGCACGGTCTGTTCGCTGGAGACCTGGCTGGTGTTCATGGTGTGCACCGCCTCACGCGAGCCCACCTGCAGGCTGGTGATCATGCGATGGATTTCTTCGGCTGATTCCTGGGTGCGGTGCGCCAGGTTGCGGACCTCGTCGGCGACCACGGCAAAACCACGGCCGGCTTCACCGGCACGGGCGGCCTCGATGGCGGCGTTGAGTGCCAGCAGGTTGGTCTGCTGGGAAATGCCCTTGATCACGTCGAGGATCTTGCCGATTTCGTCGGTGCTGGTGTTGAGTGTTTCGATCTGCGCGCACGATTCGCTGATGCGCTGCGACAGGGCGGTCATGGCGCTGATCGCTTCCTCGACCACTTCGCGGCCGCCATGGGCCTGCTCGCTGGCACCGCTGGCATGCTGCGAGGCATCGGCAGCGTTGCGCGCGATTTCCTGGGTGGCGGCGCCCAGTTCGTTGATCGCTGCTGCCACGCTGTTGGTGCGCATGCTTTGTTCTTCGGAGCCAGTGATCGAAGCGTTGGATGCATTAACGACCTTTTCCGACAGGTCATGCACCAGGCGGGTCGCCGAGGACACTTCGCTGATCGAGGCATGGATGCGTTCAACGAAACGGTTGAACGAGGTAGCCAGTTCGCCGAACTCGTCTTTGTTCTGCACCGCCAGGCGGCGGGTCAGGTCACCTTCGCCTTCGGCGATGTCGCGCATGGCACGGCCCATGGTGGTCAGCGGTTGCATCAGCACCGGGATCAACAAACCAAGCAGGCCGGCGATGGCCGCCACGGCGATGAGCATGGCGATGATCGCCGAAGTGCGGAATTGGCTGAGGGCCGCGTAGGCTTTGTCTTTGTCGATCGACAGGCCGATGTACCACTGGGCGGACGGCAGGCCAGACACCGGGGCGAAGGAAATCAAGCGCTCCTGGCCATTTAGGGTGACATCCTGCATGCCCGAGGCGACGCGCAGGCCACTGCCGGGGTAGATGTCCTTGAGGTTCTTCATCACCTGGTCTTTATCGGGGCTGACGATCACCTGGCCATTGCTGTCGGCCAGGAAGGCGTGACCGATGCCGCCGAAATCGACCGAGTTGATGATCTCGACCAAGGTGTCGAGGGTCACATCACCACCGACCACACCCAGCAGCTCACCATTGCCTTTGCCCTTCACGGGGGTGGCAATGGTCACCATCAGGCCGCCGACGGCACCTTGGTAAGGGGCGGTCAACACGGTCTGCCCGGCGCTTGCCGCGGTGCTGTACCACGGGCGTTGGCGGGGGTCGTAACCGGCGGGCATCTGGGCGTCGGGGCGCTGGGTGAAGGCACCGTTGGCCTGGCCCAGGTAGGTGAACAGGAAATTGCGCGTGTAAGAAGGCTGCTCGACAAGCCCGGCCAGGGAGTCACCGGCACCGAGCAGGGCGATGTCCTGGGCCAGGTTCTCCAGCACCAGGATGCGCCCGCTCATCCAGTTCTGCACGCTGCTGGCGGTCAGTGCACCGGATTGCTGCACCGACGATTCGATGTTCTGGCGGATGGTGTTGCGTTGCAGGTAGTCGTTGTAGAGCGTGAACAGGGCAAAAGCCAGGACCACGACGCCGCAGGCGCTGAGCAGGATCTTGTGGCGAAATTTCAGGTTCATGTTTCGAGACCTTGAGCCAATGAGGGGAGGGCGTTGCGCGCTCATGACGCGCTGCGGCCTGTCGATTGGCTATCGGCTTGCGGGGTAAAAAATTGAAACACTTAGCGAAATTTCTTTAGGCCGTTTCGACGAACGGCGTTCAACGCCTACACAGCTGTTCGATCAACAGGCGTGCCGCCTGGTGCAGCGGGTGTTGTTTGCGCCACAAGATGTGCACCGGCAACTGCAATTCATTACGGGTATTACGAAATTCCAGCCGCACCAGGCGCCCGGCAGCCAGCAGGGGGGCGATGCGTGACAGCGGCAGATCCCCCCAGCCCAGGCCTGCTTCGACCATTTGCAGGGCGATATCGAAGCTGTCGGTGGACCAATGCGTGGCGCCAATCAGGGCGCGCGGGTCGGTCAGCGGCAGGTCACGGCTGCGCACCAGAATCTGGCGTACGTTGATCAGGTCTTCGAGATACCGAACGCGGTCGTCGAGCACGGCTGGGTGGGCAGGTGAGAGGGTTGCCACCAGCGACTCGATGCCGATGTGCTGGAAGCCACGGCGGGCGTCGACCTGCAGGCCGGCGAAGGCTACGCAGAGGTCGGCGCGGCCACTGTCGAGCAGCTGCAGGGCGTCTTCCTGCGGGGCGCTGAGCAGCGCGATGTCCAGCAGCGGGTAGCGCTCACCGAGCCGGGCGATGGCGGCCAGCAGCGGGCGCTGGTCGATGTCCGGGACCACGGCGATGGTCAGGCTGCTCTCAAGCCCCTGGGACAGCTCCAGGGCATGCACCTGCAGCAGCCCGAGCTGCTCGGCGATCAACCTGGCGTGGGGCTCAAGGGCCAAGGCCTGGGCGGTCGCGCGGACTTCGCGCGGGCCACGTTCGAACAGGCTGTAGCCGAGCTCTGCTTCAAGGTTGCCGATCGCCATGCTCACGGCCGAGGGGACGCGGTGCAAGGCGCGCGCGGCAGCGGAGAACGAACCGCGGTCGAGCACGGCGAGAAACAGCTGAATGTTGTCGCTGGAAAAGTTCATGGCAGCCTCCTGTCAGTTGATCTGACAGCTGCTGACTTTTACTGTCAAGCAGATTGAAGCATCCTCGCGCCCCTCGTTTTCATTCATTGGAGGTAATCCCGGGTGCAGGGACTCAAACGCAAACTGGTCTATGTAACGTTCTATGAATTGATCGGGCTGTGCATGTCGACCCTCGGGCTGGCTTATCTGTCAGACACTCAGGCTTCCCACACCGGGCCACTGGCGGTGATGATCACCACTATCGCCATGCTCTGGAACCTGATCTACAACACGCTGTTCGAGCGTTGGGAAAGCCGCCAGGCCAAACGTGGGCGCAGCGTGGCGCGGCGCGTGGCGCATGCCATCGGGTTTCAGCTGACCTTGGTGGTGTACCTGATTCCGCTGATTGCCTGGTGGCTGGGCATGAGCCTGGTGGAGGCGTTTTTGGTGGACCTTGCGTTCATTATTCTGGTGCCGTGCTACACCTTTGCCTACAACTGGGCGTTCGACCGGATCTTCGGGTTGCCCAATTCGGCGCTGGCCACCGCCTGACTAGCTGCTGTGCCCGCGAAGAGGCCGGTACAAGCAACCGCTACGGTGGCAGGCGTATCAATAAGGGCTCCTGCTTCTGCTCGGCCTGCGGCTCCACCGGCCGCGGCGCACTGGCCAGTAAACTGTCCTCGACCTGCCCCGACAGGTAATACACCCCCGCCATCGCCCCGCTCTGGCGGTTCTCCATCAGTTCCTGCCACTCCTGGTTCAGCGCCACATTGAGGATGACCCGCAACTGCTCGACCATCTGCGGTTGTTCACGGTCGTGGGTGATCAGGCCGTAACCGGCCGCCGCCACCGAGATCATCGCCCCGGCTACCTTGCCCACCGCCGAGGCCACGGCGCTGGCGATGCCGCGTGGGGCCAGGGTGGCACCGAGCTTTTCGCTGGCACGCGTTGCCACCGACGACAGGCCCACGTCGGTCTGCCCAGGGCCTTTGCTGGCTTGCAGGTGCAGATGCTGGCGCATGGCTTGCCAGGCCGGTTGCTGGTCCAGTGATTTGGCCCGCAGCAGTTGATAGAGGCTGGCGTTGCGTGCATCGGGCGGGCCCAAGGCAATGGCGGGGATGCGATTGAGGCGCTGGCTGAATTGCTCGGGCGGCGCGTTGTAGCGGGCGATGATGGCCGGCAGTTGCTGGCCGACCAGTTGCACGTACAGTTCACAGGCGCGGTCGCGGATACCCTCGGGGTTGATCTGCTCGGCCACGGGCTCGATCACCCGTTCGTGGTACTGCTCCTGCAGGTACAGCGCCAGGCGTTTTTCCGCAGGCTCGCGGCCCTCGCCACTGCCGAGCTTGTACCAGGCGACCTTGAGGGTCAGCCATTGCTGGGTCCAGTAACCGGTGAACCACGGGATGAAGTCGCGCTCGGTGCGTTGCTGCACCTGCTCCTTCCATACCCGCATGGAGCGCCGGGCGTAATCGTTGGCCGACCCTGCGGCACCGACCGAGGCATCGATCAGGTCCTGATCGATACGCTGCCAGGTGGCCGGGGTAAGCACCGCGGGCGGCGGAGGGGCAGGCGGGCGCTTGCTCGCACAGCCGCCGAGGGCGAGCAATAGGCACAGTAGCAGTAAGGGGGTGCGCGAGCTCACGCGGCCGCCTCCCTGGGTAGAGGCTGGGGTGGTCTCTCGAGTATAGAGAGAACGCTCCTACAACGGCCAAAAAACTCAGCCCAGGTCGAGCTTGTCTTGCAGCCGGTCCAGGTGCTCGTGCATCAGTGCCAGCGCCGCCGCTGCATCACCTGCTTCCACCGCATCGATGATGGCCGCATGTTCTTCCCAGGCACAGTGGTCGCAGCAAGGCGATTCATAGCGGGCGATGATCAGCGAGGTCATCGGCACCAGGCCGTTGAGAAACCGCGCCAGCGGTGCGTTGGCGGCAACCTGCGCCAGCTTCAGGTGAAACTCGCCGCCCAGGCGGATGGCCGCGCAACGCTCACCGCTTTCGTGGTGCTGGCGCTCTCGCTCGACCAGCTGGCGCAACTGGCGGATTTGCGCTGGCCGTGCGCGCTGGGCGGCCAGGGTGATCAAGGTGGTTTCGGCCAGACGCCTGGCGCTGAGCACCTGGCGCGCCTGGTCCGGGTCAGGGGCGGCCAGGTGCGCGGTGTGACTGGGGCGCTGGACCACCACCTGTTGGTCCGACAGGCGGCCAAGCACCCGGCGGATCACCGTGCGGCTTACGCCAAAGGCATGGCCCAACGCCTGCTCGGGCAAGAGGGCGCCGGGCGGCAAGCGTTGCTCAAGAATCGCATCGAACAGCCGTGGGTAGATCTGGTCGGCCGACAGGCGGGTTTCGCCAGCGGCGAGCAGGGCAGGCAGGCGGGGGGCGGCGTGGGCGCAGGCAGTCATGGTCGCTCTCCTGGGGTCAAGTGCGTGGATGTTCGTCCGGGATGTTCAGTTGAATGCCCATGCGCTGGCCTTCGGCAAGGATGTGCTGGCGCATCTGTGCACTGGCCTCGGCGCTGTTGCGTTCGCGGATGGCGCGCACCACGGCCTCGTTCTCCTTCAGCCGTGCGGCCAGGTGCTCGGGCGAATTGCGCAGCATGTCGGCGCTCTGCTTGAGGGCATTGCTGGTCTGTTGCACCACGCTCTGGAAGATCGGGTTGGTGGTCAGGGCGAACAGCGCCTCATGCAAAGCGATGTAGGCTTTGACCCCGGCCTCGGTGTCATCGGCTTCCAGCGCTTCGCGCATGTCCATCAGCGTCAGGCGCAGTTGACCAATGTCGTGGCTGTTGGCCGATTGCGCCACCAGGCCGACGATGAAGGGTTCGAGGGTGTAGCGCAGCTCCAGCACATCGGCCAGGCTGGCCGACGCGCTGGTGTCGATGCCCGGCTCCTGCAGGGCGGCATCGGCATCCAGTACCAGCACGCCTTTGCCCGGCAGCGCGCGCACCAGGCCCAGGGTTTCCAGCACGGTGACGGCTTCGCGCAGGCTGGGGCGGCTGATGCCCAGTTGTTCGGCCAGTTCGCGCTGGCCAGGCAGCATGTCGCCGGTGCGCCACTGGCCGCGGGCCAGGGCTTGGCGGAGTTTCTCCACCACTGAGTTGACGACGGTCGATGAGCTGATCACGGTTCGCTCCTGGAAGGGCCGGCGTCATCGCCGGCCTCGTTCGATCAGAATTCCTGTTGATGGGTGTTGGGCTGCTTGCGGGGCGTGTGGGCAAAACCGGGTTTGCCAGCGAGTACGTTCTGCGCGCGCTCCAGGTCGATGTCCTTCTCCCAGCGCGCGATGGCCACGGTGGCCACGCAGTTGCCGATCAGGTTGGTCAGCGCCCGGCCGATACCCATGAACCAGTCCACTGCCAACACCAGTACCAGGCCCACCACGGGGATGGCCGGCACGGCGGTCAGGGTGGCGGCGAGGATCACCAGCGCCGAGCCTGGGATGCCATGAGCACCCTTGGAAGTCACCAGCGATACCAGAAGAATGGTCAACAGGTCGGTCATCTCCAGTGGCGTGCCGGTGGCGTTGGCGATGAAGACGATGGCCAGGGTCAGGTAAATGGAGAAACCGTCGAGGTTGAACGAGTAGCCGGTCGGGATGACCAGGCCGACGGTGGAGGTGCCTATCCCCAGGTGTTCGAGCTTGCGCATGATCTGTGGCAGCACGGCGTCGGAGGAGGCGGTACCGAGGACGATGGTCAGCTCTTCACGCAGGTATTTGATCAGCGGCAGCAGTTTCAGGCCCGACAGGCGCATGACGGTACCCAGCACGATCAGCACGAAACCGGCACAGGTCAGGTAGAACAGCGCGACCAGGCCACCCAGGTGCTGCAGCGATTCGAGGCCATATTTGCTGGTGGTGAAGGCGATTGCGCCGAACACGCCAATCGGCGCCAGGCGCACGATCATGCCCATGATGCGGAAGATTACATGGCTGAGCTCGTTGATCAGCCGCGAAATACCCGCCGCCGAGTCGCCCACCAGGTTCAGGGCGCTGCCGAACAGTACCGAGAACAGCAGCACTTGCAGGATGTTGTTGTCGGCGAAGGCGCCGATCACCGACGTTGGGATCAGGTCCATGAAGAACGCGGTGGCACCATGGATATGCTGGCCGCGCTCGGCCAGGCTGCTGGCGTCGGCGCTGGACAACTGGTCCAGATGAATGTTGGCGCCGCTGCCAATGCCGCTGCTGAAGGCGAACACCAGGCCGATCACCAGGGCGATGGTGGTCAGTACTTCGAAGTAGATGACCGACTTCAGGCCGATTCGCCCGACCTTCTTGAGGTCGCCCGCACCGGAGATACCGCTGACCACCACACAGAACACGATCAGGCCGATGAGCATCTTGATCAGCTTGATGAAGCCGTCACCGAGGGGTTTGAGTTGTAGGGAGACTTCGGGGAAGCTGAGGCCGCAGGCGATGCCGAGGGCAAGGCCCAGCACGACTTGCAGGAAGATCGAACGCGAGCACCATTTGAGCATGGGAGTGATCTCTGATCGGTGTCCTTGCTTCGATGCCACGAGGGGCAAAGAGCGCAGGACTTAATTATTGTGGTCTTACCGGTTTGTTCAGCGCGAGGCCATAAAAGCGCGAAATTTCCTACAGCGCAAGCGTTTTTTGGCCTTACCGGTCTGACCAGTTGTGGTGCAATTGGCCACGCCAGGCTCTAACTTGGTGCGTGCCATGGGGCGGGGCAACCGTGCGATCAGAGGAAATCGGGTGGACCAGATCAGGGCTTGGCCAATGCCTCATCCACTGCTGCAATCAGCTTGCCAAGATCCTTGGGTGGGGCGTTGTGGATGACGCCGAACAGATAGGCGCGCTGCTCCTCTTCGTCGTCCGGCTCGGCGAAGAAGTCCTTGGGTTTGACGCCCAGTACACCTGCGAACGCCATGAGCGCATCGATGCTGGGTGTATAGGCGCCGGTCTCGAAACGGCTGATGGTCTTGGGGTCGAAGCCGGTTCGCTCAGCGAATTGTGCCTGGGTCAGACCCGCTAGCTTGCGGTAGCGGCGCAGAGCAAAACCCAGGGCTGATCTCGTCATCACTTAATTCCCATTTAGAATCAAGAACTTAACGATATCTATCCACATGGCGCAACGCCATGATCGATCACCTTTATTTGATTTATGTGATGAATTTCGTAGAATTCGCGGCTTGACCGGACAGTCATCGTCGAGTCTCCAGTGTCATTCGGCCTCATGCCGGTGTGGCTGGAAGCACATGTGCACATTTGAGCGGATCGATACGGATCGGTTCCGATGGCCGTCGATGGGCAGAGTACCGGTTCGTCAGTGAATGGAGTCTCATCGTGCGTCTCAATCTCCCGGTAACCCCGGTCGAGCAACGTTTCCCCTCGGGTCAGCGGCTGATTTCTGCCACCGACACCGCCAGCCTGATCACCTACTGCAATCCCGAATTCGCCGCCATCAGTGGTTACAGCGAGGCCGAGCTGATCGGCAGCCCGCACAATCTGGTGCGCCACCCGGACATGCCCGCAGCGGTGTACGAGTTGATGTGGCGTTACCTGAAAGCCGGCAAGAGCTGGATGGGCATCGTAAAGAACCGCTGCCGCAATGGCGACTTCTACTGGGTCAATGCCTACGTCACGCCGATCCTGGAAGGTGGCCGGGTGATCGGCTACGAGTCGGTACGGGTCTGCCCGACCCGCGAGCAGGTGCGCCGTGCCGAGGCCCTGTATGCACGCTTGCGCCAGGGCCAGTCGGCGCTGCCGAAGGGGCGCCGCCTGGCCCTGCTGGCCCAGGCCTTGGCCTTGCCACTGCTGGGTGGGTTGTTGGCGGTTGGCGCCAATCAGCTCTGGTCAGGCTGGCCCGGCCATGCGGTAACCTTGGGGTTGTTCGCGGCCTATGGGCTGTGGATGCGCAACGACCTGGGCCGCCAGTTGCGGCGGGTCATACAGGGCGCCGAAGGCACCTTCGCCGACCCGATCGCCGCCCTGACCTACAGCGACTTGCCGGGTGCGGCCGGGCAACTAGAGCTGATTTTGATCGGGGAAGAGGCGCGCCTGAAAACCGCGTTGACCCGCCTCAGTGACCTCGCCACGCAGATGGCAGTGGCGGCTCATGATGCCGGGCGTTTATCGCGCGGTACCGAAACGGCATTGCTGGAACAGCGCGCGGAAACCGACCTGAGCGCAACGGCCATGACCGAGATGACCGCATCGATCGGCGAAGTGGTCAACCATGTGCAGCTCACCGCAGCCGAGGCGCATACCGCGCACCTGCTGGCCGAGCAGGGCAGCCGGGTTGCCGATGCCAGCGGCACGGCGATCCGCGCCTTGGCCGGCACGGTGGACCAGATCAACCAGGCGGTCACCCACCTGGCCGGTCAGACCGGTGCCATCGCCGAGGCTGCCGGGATGATCCGTGGCATTGCCGAACAGACCAACCTGCTGGCCCTCAATGCGGCCATCGAGGCCGCCCGTGCCGGCGAGCAGGGGCGTGGCTTTGCCGTGGTCGCCGACGAGGTGCGGGCACTGGCCGACAAGACCCGGCAATCGACCTTGCATATCCAGGCCATCATCGATGGCCTGCGCAGCGGTGCCGAGGAAGCCGTGGCCATTGCCAGCCAAGGTATCCAGGGTGCCGAGCAGGGCGTTGCGCAGGTACAAGAGGCACAACAGGCACTGCATGGTATTCGTGCGGCGGTGCAACGTATCAGCGACATGAGCCAGCAGATGGCCACGGCCTCGCAGCAGCAGTCCGCAGTGGCCGAAGAGGTGTCGCGGCAAATCAACGGTGTGGCGGGCATTGCTCAGCACAGCGCCCAGAGCGCCAATGCCGCCGCATCGCGCGGTGCCGAGCTGGAAGAGGTGTGCGCCGGATTGCGCGCCCTCGTGGAGCGCTTCAACCGCTAGGGCAGGATGCTTATGGACGATAACTATCGCGCGGCCGTGGACGCGGCCGCGATCTTTTCCGAAACCGATCTGCAGGGTTGCATCACCTATGTCAACCAGCAGTTCTGCAGTATCTCCGGCTACAGCCGTGACGAATTGCTCGGCGCCAACCACCGTATTCTCAATTCCGGCCTGCACGAGCCGGAGTTTTTCGTCGGCATGTGGCGGGCCCTGGCTGCCGGCAAGGTGTGGAAGGGCGAGATCTGCAACCGCGCCAAGGACGGATCGTTGTACTGGGTCGACAGCACCATGGTGCCGCTGGTCGACCCACTGACTGGCAAGGTGCGCAAGTATGTGTCGATTCGCTTCGATGTCACTGAGAAACGTCAGCTGTTGCACACCCTGCAATGGCGGGTGGGGCACGATGTGCTGACGGGCCTGCCGAACCGTGCCTACCTGTCCGACCTGCTCAACCAGGCGTTGGCGTTTTCACGCCGCGAGGACATTCCGCTGGCGGTGTGCATGCTCGACCTGGATGGCTTCAAGGCGGTCAACGATGGTTACGGGCATGCCACCGGCGACCTGCTGCTGGTCGAAGTGGCGCAGCGCCTAAAGGGCATCTTGCGCGGCGGCGATGCAGTGGCGCGCTTGTCGGGTGACGAGTTCGTGCTGATTTTGCGCAATGTCAGCGACGACCGTCAGCTACACGCGGCCCTGCGCCGGGTGCTGCGCGCGCTTGCGGCCACGTATGTGGTGCGCGAGCACACCCTCTCGCTGAGCGCCAGTATCGGCGTCACGCTCTATCCGCTCGACGATGAGGACGCCGATACCCTGGTGCGCCACGCCGACCAGGCCATGTATGTGGCCAAGCAGCGTGGGCGCAACCGTTATCACCTGTTCGATGTGTCTCAGGAGCAGGAGCTCAAGGCTACCCACCAGACCGTGGCACGCGTGCGCCGGGCGCTGCGCAATCACGAGCTGTGCCTTTACTACCAGCCCAAGGTCAACTTGCGCAGCGGCCAGGTCCTGGGTTTCGAGGGGTTGTTGCGCTGGCAACGACCGGGCCGCGGCCTGGTGCCCCCCGGCGAGTTCCTGCCCTGGGTGGAGCAGACCGACCTGATCATCGAGATTGGCGAATGGGTGATCGACCAGGCCCTGAGCCAGCTGCAGGCCTGGCAACGGCTGGGGCAGCCCTGGTCGCTGAGTGTCAACATTGCGGCGCGCCATTTGCAGCGCGGTGATTTCGTCGAGCGCCTGGAGCAGTTGCTGGCGGAGCATCCGGGGGTTGACCCGACGCGGCTGGACCTGGAAATCGTCGAGTCGGTGGCGATCGACAACCTGCAGCATGTCAGCCGCTGCCTGGATGCCTGCCGGGCCTTGGGCGTGCGCTTCTCGCTGGACGACTTCGGTACGGGTTATTCATCGCTGAGCTACCTCAAGCGGTTGCCGACCCAGACGATCAAGATCGACAAGTCGTTTGTGCGCGACATCCTCCATGATCAGGACGACCTGGCCCTGACCGGGGCGGTGATCGGGCTGGCCCGTGCGTTTGGCCGAGAGGTGATTGCCGAAGGCCTGGAAAGTGTCGAGCACGGGCGGGTGCTGATGGGGCTGGGTTGCGAGTTGGCGCAGGGGTATTACATTGCCCGACCGATGCCAGCGAGCGAGGTGGTGGCCTGGGCGCAGGGCTATCGGCAGCCCGAGGAATGGCGCGGCGGGTGATGTATCAGGGCCGCGGCACGGCCCATCCCCACCGCAGAGTCCTGTGGGAGCGGGCTTGCCCCGCGAATGAGGCCATGCGGAGCATGGCACCGGCTTCGCCGGTGTTCGCGGGGCAAGCCCGCTCCCACAAAACCAATGCGTTAACTTTTGCTCTGTGGGAATTGCCTGCGAAGGGCTGCAGGCAGCCCCCGGTATTTCATGCACCAAGGCCTGCCGCCCTCGGCGCATCAGGCAACGTGGAACAGTGCCTGGGTCAATTGCCTGTAGAGCAGGTCTTGTGCCTGCTGGCGGGTACTGAGCAGCAGGCGGCCGGCGAGTGCGTAAACCTCGCTTTCTCCACGGTACCGCCCCGACACCAGGTCGATGCGCTGCAAGGTGCCTTGCACCCGCCACACCAGCCCCGGTACCGCGCGGGTTTCCTGTTCCAGCGCGGTGATGAACGCTGACGGAACAGCAGGGCCACCGTAGGCCCCAGGCGTTGAGGTGGGCTCACTCAACTCGGTGTAATACTCCGAGGCGGCCTCCCAGTCCCGTGCAAGTGTCTCGAAAGGCTCGGGCCGTAGCCGGCGAACCCAGGCGCGCCAGAAGCGCTGCTCGCTCGCCCAGCGAGTCATGAAGGCCGCATCTACCTCCCCCTCGACTGCCAGGGCAAGGCGTTGCAAGGTGGCCTCGCTTAATTGCGCAAGGTAACCGAAGGCGATCTGCCCGGGTTGTTCGGGCAGGCCCAGGCGCTCGCGCAGGGTGATGCGGGCGATGAGGGCTATTTCAATTTCGTCGGGTGGGGTTTGCGGGTCGCTCAGGTGCGCATCGCTCAAATCATCTTCTGCCACCAAGGCAGGTGCGGCCTGGCGTTCGGCGTCGTTCTGCGCAGCGCTCAAGGCCTGCCGGCGTGCACGGCGAGCGTTGTACAGTGCGCCTATGCGTTCATCCAACCGGCCTTGACGGGCCAGGCCACGGGCGACGGAAACTGCGACAGCCTCGTCCGAGGCGCCTGCCTGGGCGGTGGCCACGCTACGCCACACCGACACCTGCGTTTCAACCCGTTGGAACAGCAGGCTGGCCTGATCCACGCAGGCTTCGGCCGCGTCGTTGATGTCGGTGAGCACCTGCTCACGCAGATCGGCCAGGCCCCAGCCCGCGTCATCGACGCCTTCGTCGGTCAGCGTGCGCAGTACATGCGCGATGCGCTCGCGTGTGCGCTGCGGGTTCACCTGGTAATCCGGCGTCTGCGCCATGCGTTCGAACAGGCGGTACACAGGCGCCCACTCGGCGGCTTCGGCGTTGGCCTGCCGGTGTGCCTCAAGGTCGGCGGGCAATTCGATTAGCCAACGCTCGTCCTCCAACGCTTCCATGTCCGGGATGGCCGCCAGCCCGGCACCGAACAGGCTGCGCTGGGCGCGCTCATTGAAGGGGTTGTCATCGAAGTCGTAATAGGTGCCTTCTTCACCATTGCGTATGGCTTCGGCGAACGCTGTATCGTGAAATTCGGGGGCATTGACCAAGTGGTTACCGCTGAGATCGAGTGAGCGCAACACCAGAGGGCGTTGGTTCATCAGGCCTTGAAGGCCCTCGGGCCACTGGGCGATATCGGCGCGGTCGAGGTCAAGGGTTTGCAGGTGCTGCCAGCCGCTCACGTCAGGTGCCAGCTGCAGCGGGTTCTCCCCCAGGCGCAGGGACTGCAACCGATTGAGGCCGGCCAGGGCGGTGCGGCTTTCTACGGTAAGGGTGATCTGGCATCCGCCCAGGCTCAGATCGGTCAGCGCGGGCCAGCCTTGTAAAGCTTCGAAGTGTGCGGCCTGCAGTGCCAGGTTGTTCAAGTCGGCCTGCAGTGCATACAGGTGCTGCAACTGGCCGAGACGCTGCAGGGCGGCGACGGGCAGATTCTCCAGGGCCCCAGACAAATTGAGCCGGCGCAGGCGGGGAAGGCGTGCCAGTACCTCCAGGTTGCGGGCCTCCTCCATGGGCAGGAAGTTGTCAGCAAGGTCCAGGTGCTCCAGCTCGCTCATCGCGGCCAGCGAATCAGGCAGCCAGCGTAGCTGGTTGTTCGACAGGTCCAGATTGCGTACCCCAGGGAAGGCCTGCAGGAAGCTGTCCAGGTTGGACGCTTCGCCACTGCGTGAGTCCACCACCGTCAGCCAGCTGACGTGTTGCAGGCGTGTGGGCAGCGTTGGCAAGGCACCCAGGTGCTGTGCTTCCAGGGTCAAGTCCACCAGATCATCCTGCAAGCTCTCCCTGCGCCAGGCTTGGCGTATGCGCCGTGCGGCGTCCGTACGCGCCGCACGGCGCTGTTCGATCGCGCCCACAGCCAGGCCGTCCGGGTCGTTGACCCAGGCGTCCAGCGTCGTGTTCAAGCGTTGGTATTCTTCGCGCAAGCGTTCAAGCAGCCGGGTAAACGCGCCTGGGCTTTCCCCCGCCTCCAGGCGCAAGCGCTGGCGCAACCCTTCACGGTCACCCGGTTGTCGGCTGGGGAACAGCGTGTCGAACAGCTCGTTGTCATTCTGCCAGCCCCGGCCTCGGCCACTGAGCGGGTAGCCGATACGGCCGCTCTGCGTAACACGCGTTGGCAGCCGATAGAGTGCGCGCACAGGGGCCATGCCCAGTTGGCTGGCAGTGTGCGTGCGGTTGCCGGCGGCGTGTTCGAACAGTGCATCACGCAGGGGCAGAGGGTCATGAATCTGCAGGCCCAGTGCGTTGCGTTCGCTGTCAGGCAGGGCGTTGAGAATGGCCTGGTAGAGTGTCGTGTGGCCGGCCAGCGGTTGGCCCTGTTCGTCGTGGGGTTGGTAGCCTCGGTTATCGCGCACCACGGTCTTGCTGGGGTGCCCCTGCGCACCGGTCCCTTTGAGCCGTGGGCCAGTCAGGCTGCCCTCACGCAGTTCGATGTGCGCCTCACCTGTCCAGCCGGGTAACCGGTCCAGCAACCCCAGGGCCAGTGCGTCGCGATCCTGTACAGGGCCGCTGTCCTGATAAAAGCGCAACAGTGCGCGGTTGATGCGGGCCTCGCGCAGGTAGATGCGGGCTGTTTCGTTGATCGACAGTGGCAAGCGGCCGTTGCCTTGGCCAAGGGCCAGGCCTTGGGTGCTGGCATGGGCGATAATCTCGGCATTGGCTCTGCGGCTGAGGGCCGGGAAGTCTCGTTCAAGCAATCGCGTGGCCGCGTCGGTCGAGGCCGTCGCGGTTTTATCGGTGGCGCCCAGCGCCTGCAGGCAGTCGAGCAGCAGGGCAGGGGCGGCTTCCTGATCGACCACTACACGGCGCACGGCCGCTTCGCTCCAGCCACTGCAGCGCAGCGCTCTGAGCAGGGTCTGATCAGCGACCGCCGGGCTGCTGTTGGCGAGGCGCCGTACCAGTTTGGCCGCGTCCCATGCCAAGGGTTGTTCGTGCTCAAGCAGCCACGGCGTCTGGCCATTGCCAAACAGACGAGGTGAATACTCATGGCCTTTGGCTGGCGCCAGTTGCCAGCGGCTTTGCGAAGTTTTTTCCAGGGGCATGGCCTTGCCCTCCAGGTTGATCCAGGCTTGGCCCGGCCGGGCGTGCAAGCCTGCTGGCGCAGCCGGCCAGAGGGCTTCACGGGTGAAGGGGCGCAGGTCGCCATGCCACAGGCGCTGGCCCGCGCTACCGGGGATGCGTGTCCAGCTTTCCAGGGGGCCGGCCAGGGCGAACGCGCCGTGCAGGGCGCCCAGTGCGGCGAACTGCAGCACGCTGTCGAACACACCGAACAGATGGTCGATGGCAGCGTCGGTTTCGCCTTCGTTCAGCGCATGGATGCCTTCCAGGAACTCGCCCACGATCTGTGCACCGCCGACCACCAGCATCAGCTCGCCCAGGGCCGGCACCAAGAAACTGGCCACATTCAGCACCGTCAGGCCGACACTCAGCCAACCGAGCACGCGTGCGCGTTGCGCGGCGGCGTCCAGCTGTGCGGTGGGCACGGCAAGGGTCACGGCATCGGCCAGGGTGGTTTGCACCTGCATGCTGGCCCTGGCGTTGAAGCAGTCGCCGGTCCACGCGGTAAAATCCAGCGGCACGCGGGCGTTCTTGTCGAGGGTTTCCTGCCACAGGTCATGAGGGGAGGGGAACAGCCGCTTGATCCAGCTGAATGACTCGCCCTTTTCCAGCGTCGGCGCAGTGGGGTACAGCAACGCGTAGGGATAGCGTGGATACAGTGTTTGCCGAAGCTTTGCGGCAAAGGCGGGCTGTTGCGCATGGCTGACAAAACGTTTGAAGAACAGCCGGAACTGTTCATCCCACAACCGGCGTGTGAGCGCTGTGCCCACAGCCTGCAAGGACGAATATTGGCGTATGGCGCCTTGCGGGTCCCCAGGAAGGTAAAGCAGGCAAGGTTCGGTGTGCGCGCGCGGTTCCAGTCGCACCAGCAGAGCGCCACTCAGCGGGAAGCCGAGGACGCTCAGGTAGCCACATTGAAGCCTTCGGGCGCCACTGAGCGTCGGCACCTCCAGCGCACCGGCAAGCGCGGCCGCGCCCAGGTTTTCGCCGCGGCTGTCGATGTGCCCTTGCAGTTGGGCTGAGGCCAGTTCGGCAGAGAAGGCGGCGCTGTCCTGCTCGCGCAGCAACAGGCGAAAAGCAGCGGTGTCGATGTGTTCGTGCAGGTGGTCCAGGTAGCGCTGGCCAAGGTCGAGCCGGCGCACGCCTTTGACGAATCGCTCAGGGTCGAGGGGCTCGGGTTCGAGCGCATCCTGGTTGGCGTAGAGGTGTACCGGCGTGTCCGCTTGCAGGTTTTGCATGGCCGCTTCGAGCCAGGTCATCCGATGCGGTTGTTCAGAGGTGCGGTCCACCAGCAGCGTCGTGTCCAGTGGCGGCATCGCAACGCCGGGGTACCAGTGCGCGAGCGCGTCGTTCAAGAGCGGCCGGCAGAACGTCTCTACCGATTGCAGGGGGGCAAGCGCCTTCTGCAGTGCGCGGGTGGCCCGACGGCTCTGGCGCATCTGGGCTCTCAGGGTCTGGCGCTGGTGCTGGGTGGTCTGGCGAAGCCAGTCGGGCATACGTTGCTGAATCAGGGCTACGTGATGGGGTTGCAAATGCGTCATGGGCTGCTCCTGATGGGGTGGAGCAGTGAGGGTAATGACGAGCGGTGGCCCTGTTTGAGTACGCTGATAGCACCTTTAGTGGCCACCCTGCGGGTGCGAGGGTTCCAGCCCCTGCTCGCGCAGGCGTTTGTACAAGGTGGTACGGCTGATACCCAGCAAGCGTGCCATCGAAGAAATGTTGCCGCCGCAGGTGTGCAGCAGGTTGGCCAAATCTGTGGGGGGCGGTTGCACCGGGGTTGGTGGCGGTGTCGGGGCTGCGCCGGCTTGAGCAAGGAAACACGCTGAAAAGTGCTCGATGCCGATTGGCTGGGTGCCGGCCAGGGCCAGGGCCACCTGCAGTACGCTGTTGAGTTGGCGCAGGTTGCCCGGCCATGGGTGATGCCACAGCAGTTCGAGTGTGTCTGGGGGTAGTTGCCGGGGTTGCCCAGGGGCACGATGCCGGGCGTGTGTCTGCTCGATCAACTCGCGCCGATCACTGCGTTCACGCAATGCTGGCAAGACCAGGGTCAACCCGGCCACACGGTAGTAGAGGTCTTCGCGAAATTGACCGGTGCGCACCGCTTCGGCCAGGTCGCGATTGCTCGCCGACACCACGCGGATGTCCACTGGCACCGGCTCGCCGCTGCCCAGCGGCTGGATGCTGCGCGACTGCAGCACGCGCAGTAGCCGGGCTTGGGTCGCCAGCGGCATGTCGCCGATTTCGTCAAGAAACAGGATGCCGTGATCGGCCTTGCGGATCAGCCCCGGGTTGCCCTTGTGATGAGCCCCGGTGAAGGCCCCTTTGTCATAGCCGAACAACTCCGACTCGACCAACTCGGCGGGGATCGCCGCGCAGTTGACCGCGATCAGCGGTTGCCCGGCGCGGCTGCTGGCGCGGTGCAGGGCCTCGACGAAGACTTCCTTGCCAACCCCGGTTTCACCTTGGACCAATACCGGGATGTCTTTCTCCAGTAACAGGCTGGCTTGGGCCAAGGCTTTGCCCAGGCGTGGGTCGCCGTGAAAGGGCGCCGGGTGGGTGGGGCCGTGGCGGGGCGGTTGCCACTGGCAGTGGAAGCGGTGACGCCCGGCCGCCTGCAGGGCAAACGGCTGTTGCTGGGGCTGGGCAAGCAACTGCTGCAACGGGATCTGGAACAGGTGCTCAAGGTTTTGCCCAAGCAGGTTGTCACCGAGCAGGCTGTCGGCGCGGTGATTGGCTGCGACCACCTGGCCGCGCTCATCGAATACCAACAAGCCTGCCCAGGGGCTGTCGAGGTTGTCGCAGGCGCTGTTGAACAGCAGTTGGGCGTGGTGGTCGGCATGCTCCGCCACTATCAACCGGTTCTCCAGGCTCTGGCCCATCATCCGAACCAGGCCGAGCGTTTGGCTGGCGGGCAGGTACCCGTCGCTGGCCACATCGAGCGCGCCGACCAGTTGCCGTTCGGCATCGAACACCGGCGCTGCGGCGCTGCACAGGTAGCGGTTCTGGCGCAGGAAGTGTTCATCCGGGCCAACATGAATCGCCTCGGCGCAGACCAGGGCCGTGCCGAGAGCGTTGGTGCCCACGCCGCGTTCGTGCCAGTGGGCGCCGGCGCTAAAGCCATGGCGCTGGCGCGGGTCGACGAAGCGCCGCGACCCCCAGGTGTCGAGCAGGCAGCCACTGGCGTCAGCCAGCATCACCAGGTAGCTGGCGTTGCCCAGCAGGTGTGCGTATTGCGGCAGGACCTCATCGCGGGTCAGGCGCAGCAAGGCCTGGCGGCGTTCCAGTAGCGCGTTCAGTTCGGTTGGGGTCAGGCAATCGAAGTCGGGTGCGCTTTGCGGTTGCAGGCCATGATCGCGACAACGCGCCCAGGATGCCTGGATCAGTTGGGCATGCGGCGAAGTGGATGCGGCCATGGGCCTGTCCTGTGTGATTGTTGTTATCAGCCGACCGCTGTTCAGTGTTGTCCACGGTTGTTCATTGTCAAACCCGCGAGTGTTCAGTTGTGAACGGTCAATGGCTAACCGTGGGCGGTGAGGGCGCGCGCCAGAGCGATCAGGCCGGTGTGGCACGAAACTGGCTGTGCCCAGAGGACAACCATCACAAAAGGCCACGCCATGTCCCTGGTGCTGGAGCAGGTCAGCCGCAGTGTCGATAACCAGGCTTGCATCGTCGATGCATCCCTGCGTTTCGAACCGGGTTCGTTCAACGTGTTGTTGGGCCGCACCCTGGCCGGCAAGACCAGCCTGATGCGCCTGATGGCCGGGCTCGACCGACCGGACCAAGGCCGCGTGCTGATGGCCGACAGCGATGTCACCGGCGTACCGGTGCGCCAGCGCAATGTATCGATGGTGTATCAGCAGTTCATCAACTACCCGACCCTGAGCGTGTACGAAAACATCGCCTCACCCCTGCGCCAGGCACGCCTGGCCGAGGCGCAGATCCGCCGACGGGTGCAGGAAACCGCCGAGATGCTGCGCATCGAAGCGTACTTGCAGCGCTTGCCGTTGGAGTTGTCCGGTGGCCAGCAGCAACGTACGGCGATGGCCCGGGCGCTGGTCAAGGATGCCTCGTTGATCCTGTTCGACGAGCCGCTGGTCAACCTCGACTACAAGCTGCGCGAGGGCCTGCGCCAGGAACTGCGGGCGCTGTTTGCGGCGCGCAACTGCATTGCCGTCTACGCCACCACCGAGCCCAATGAAGCACTGGCGCTGGGCGGTACCACGACAATCCTGCATGAGGGGCGCATCGTACAGAGCGGCCCGACCGCTGCGGTCTATCAGCAGCCCAGCAGCGTGCTGGCCGCCGAGTTGTTTTCCGAGCCGCCGATCAACCTGATACCCGGACGCATCGCGGGCAATGAGGTAAGCCTTGCCCAGGCGGTGCACTTCGCCCGCAATGCCGACCTGCAACGCCTGGGCGATGGTAACTACCGCTTTGGTGTGCGCCCCAGCCACCTCACCCTGGTGCCGACCCACGACGATGACCTGGAGCTGGCGGTGCTGGTGGAGTTGGCCGAAATCAGTGGCTCGGAAACCTTCCTCCATGTGCGCAACGAGCATTGGCGGATGATTTTGCACCTGCCGGGCGTGCACGAGTACCAGGTGGACACGCTGATCCGTGTGTTCATCCCTACGCACAAGTTGTTTGTCTTCGATAATGCCGGGGCCTTGGTACAGGCCCCAGGTCTGCGTCAGGCGAGGAGTCGCTGATGGCCGAGATCCGCCTGCGCCAGCTGGCGCACAGTTACAGCCGTCAGCCGACCTCGGAGGCGGATTACGCACTGCATGCGCTGGAGCACGTCTGGGAGCAAGGAGGCGCTTATGCGTTGCTCGGGCCTTCGGGGTGCGGCAAGTCGACGTTGCTCAACATCATCTCGGGGCTGCTCACGCCTTCGCACGGCGAGGTGCTGTTCGACGGCAAGCCGGTCAACGCGCTGTCGCCGCAGGCGCGCAACATCGCCCAGGTGTTTCAGTTTCCGGTGGTGTACGACACCATGACGGTGTTCGACAACCTGGCCTTCCCCCTGCGCAACCAGGGGATGGACGAGGGCAGGGTGCGGGCACGGGTGGAAGAGATCGCCGAGGTGCTCGACCTGTCCGCTGTGCTGAAAAAGAAGGCGCGCAACCTCAGTGCCGACGAGAAGCAGAAAGTTTCGATGGGCCGTGGCCTGGTGCGCGATGACGTTTCGGCGATCCTCTTCGATGAGCCGTTGACAGTGATCGACCCGCACCTGAAGTGGAAGCTGCGGCGCAAGCTCAAGCAGATCCATGAGCAGTTCAACATCACCATGATCTACGTCACCCACGACCAGTTGGAGGCCTCGACCTTCGCCGACAAGATCGCGGTGATGCACGGTGGGCGCATCGTCCAGTTCGGCACCCCGCGCGAGCTATTCGAGCGCCCACGGCACACGTTTGTCGGCTACTTCATTGGCAGCCCCGGCATGAACTTCATCGATGTGCGCGCTGAAGCCGACGGCGTGAGTTTTGGCGGCTTGCACCTGGCCTTGCCCGAGGGCCTGCGCGAACGCTTGGCGGCAACTGCGGTGGGGCGCCTGCAAGTGGGCATCCGGCCAGAGTTCGTGCAGCTCTGGGACAGCCCGCTCGACCACGCCTTTGCGGCGCAGGTGCTGGATGTCGAAGACCTGGGCACCTACCGCATCGTCACCTTCGAGCTTGGCGGCGCCACGCTCAAGGCGCGTCTGGGCGAGGATCGGCCGCTGCCGGTGGGCCAGGCCTGGGTGAATCTACCGACCCAGTGGCTGATGCTTTACGTCGACGATGTGCTGCTGGAGGCCGGGCCATGAACAAGGTGCCCAACAACAAGGCCTGGTGGCTGGTGCTGCCGGTGTTCGTGCTGGTGGCGTTCAGTGCGGTGGTGCCGATGATGACTGTGGTCAACTATTCGGTGCAGGACATCTTCGACCAGTCCAATCGCTATTTCGTCGGCGCCGACTGGTATCGCCAGGTGCTACGCGACCCGGCCTTGCACGATGCCTTGCTGCGCCAGTTCATCTATTCGGGCTGCGTGCTGTTGATCGAGATCCCGCTGGGCATCGCCATCGCCCTGACCATGCCGACCAAAGGGCGCATGGCCTCGGTCTGCCTGATCGTGATGGCCATCCCGCTGCTGATCCCCTGGAATGTGGTCGGCACCATCTGGCAGATCTTCGGCCGCGCCGACATTGGCCTGCTCGGCGCCACGCTGGCCAAGCTTGGGGTCAACTACAACTATGCCGGCGACCCCTTCGACGCCTGGCTCACCGTGCTGGTGATGGACGTGTGGCACTGGACGTCGTTGGTGGCGCTGCTGTGCTATTCGGGCCTGCGCGCCATACCCGATGTCTATTACCAGGCCGCCCGCATCGACCGGGCTTCGGCCTGGGCGGTGTTCCGCCATATCCAGCTGCCGAAGTTGAAGAACGTGCTGCTGATCGCAGTGATGCTGCGTTTCATGGACAGCTTCATGATCTACACCGAGCCGTTCGTGCTGACCGGTGGCGGGCCCGGCAATGCCACCACGTTCCTTAGCCAGACCCTGACGCGCATGGCGGTAGGGCAGTTCGACCTGGGGCCGGCCGCAGCGTTTTCGCTGGTGTACTTCCTGATCATCCTGCTGGTGTCGTGGGTGTTCTACACCGCCATGACGCACGCCGACAAGGACTAGGCCATGAGCACGCGCAAGGCATTGCCACTGCTGCTGTATTTCTTCTTCCTGCTGGTGCCGATCTACTGGCTGCTGAACATGTCGTTCAAGAGCAACAGCGAGATCCTCGGCGGCCTGACCCTGTGGCCGCAGGCATTCACGCTGGACAACTACCGGGTGATCTTTACCGATGCCAGCTGGTACAACGGCTATATCAACTCGCTGTACTACGTGTGCCTGAACACGCTCATTTCGCTGACGGTGGCGTTGCCGGCGGCCTATGCCTTCTCGCGCTATCGCTTCCTCGGCGACCGCCATCTGTTCTTCTGGTTGTTGACCAACCGCATGGCGCCGCCGGCGGTGTTCCTGTTGCCGTTTTTCCAGCTGTATTCCTCGATTGGCCTGTTTGATACGCACATTGCCGTGGCGCTGGCCCATTGCCTGTTCAACGTGCCGCTGGCGGTGTGGATCCTTGAAGGCTTCATGTCGGGGGTGCCGAAGGAAATCGACGAAACAGCCTACATTGACGGTTACAGCTTCCCGCGCTTCTTCGTGAAGATCTTCATTCCGCTGATTGGCTCCGGTATCGGCGTGACGGCGTTTTTCTGCTTCATGTTTTCGTGGGTCGAACTGCTGCTGGCGCGCACCCTCACCTCGGTTAACGCCAAGCCTATCGCTGCGGTGATGACCCGAACGGTGTCCGCTTCGGGGATCGACTGGGGCGTGCTGGCTGCTGCCGGGGTGTTGACCATCCTGCCGGGCATGCTGGTGATCTGGTTTGTCCGCAACCATGTGGCCAAGGGCTTTGCCCTCGGCCGGGTGTGAGGAGGGTAATGCATGGAATGGATGGCCTGGACCCTGCCCACGGCGCTGTTCTTCGCGGCCGTCGGCGTGCTTCTGGTGTGCATGACCCTGCTTGAACTGCGCCGCCCCTGCGTGGAGCGGCGCGGCTTCCTGCCGATCGTCACCAGCCGTGGCGACCGGTTGTTCATCGGCCTGCTGGTCAGCGCCTACCTGCACTTGTTGGTAGTCGGGATCAGCGACTGGCCTTTGTGGGTGGCCTCGCTGCTGTCGCTGGGCTGGCTCGTGGTGGTGCTGCGCTGGGGCTGAGCGACGGCCCCGGGAATAACTCAATCGGGAGATCACAATGTTCCACAACAATGACAAACGGCGACATTTGACCCTGGCCGCGTTGCTGGTGTTGGCCAGCGTACAGGGGGTTGCATGGGCCGACCAGTACGAAGACGCGGCATCGAAGTGGATCGGCAGCGAGTTCAAACCTTCGACCCTGACGCCTGAGCAGCAGTTGGCCGAGCTCAAGTGGTTCATCAAGGCCGCTGAGCCTTTTCGTGGGATGAAGATCAACGTGGTGTCGGAAACCATCACCACCCACGAGTACGAGTCCAAGGTGTTGGCCAAGGCCTTCAGCGAGATCACCGGCATCCAACTGACCCACGACCTGCTGCAGGAAGGCGACGTGGTGGAGAAGCTGCAGACACAAATGCAATCGGACAAGAACATCTATGACGGATGGGTCAATGACTCGGACCTGATCGGTACGCACTTTCGCTATGGCAAGGTCGAGTCGATCACCGACCTGATGGCCAACGAGGGCAAGGCCTACACCTCGCCGACCCTCGACCTCAAGGATTTCATCGGCATTTCCTTCACCACCGCGCCGGATGGCAAGGTCTACCAGCTACCTGATCAGCAGTTTGCCAACCTTTACTGGTTCCGTGCCGACTGGTTCGAGCGGCCTGAGCTAAAAGCCAGGTTCAAAGAAAAGTACGGCTATGAACTGGGCGTGCCGGTGAACTGGTCGGCCTACGAGGACATCGCCCAATTCTTCACCGAAGACGTGAAGGAAATCGACGGCAAGCGCGTCTATGGCCACATGGACTACGGTAAGAAGGACCCGTCGCTGGGGTGGCGCTTCACCGATGCCTGGTTCTCGATGGCCGGTGGTGGTGACAAAGGCCTGCCTAATGGCCTGCCGGTGGACGAATGGGGGATCCGCGTGGAGGACTGCCATCCGGTGGGTTCAAGCGTCACCCGTGGGGGGGATACCAACGGCCCGGCGGCGGTGTACGCGACGCAGAAGTACGTGGACTGGATGCGTGCCTATGCGCCCAAGGAAGCCCAGGGCATGACCTTCTCCGAGGCGGGCCCGGTGCCGGCGCAGGGCAACATTGCCCAGCAGATTTTCTGGTACACCGCCTTCACCGCCGACATGACCAAGCCCGGCTTGCCGGTGGTAAACGCTGATGGTACGCCGAAGTGGCGCATGGCACCGTCGCCCAAAGGGCCGTACTGGGAGGAGGGGATGAAGCTGGGGTATCAGGACACCGGGTCCTGGACCTTCTTCAAGTCCACCCCCGAGAAGCAACGCCTGGCTGCTTGGTTGTATGCTCAGTTCGTGACCTCCAAGACGGTGTCGCTGAAAAAGACCATCGTCGGCCTGACGCCGATTCGTGAGTCGGACATCAACTCCCAGGCCATGACCGACCTGGCGCCCAAGCTGGGTGGGCTGGTGGAGTTCTACCGCAGCCCGGCGCGGGTGCAATGGACGCCCACCGGCACCAACGTGCCGGATTACCCGCGGCTGGCGCAATTGTGGTGGAGCCATATCGCCGAAGTGGCCAGTGGCGAAAAGACCCCGCAGCAAGCGCTGGATGGCCTGGCCCGCGATCAGGATCGCATGATGGAACGGTTGCAGCGTTCCAATGCCCAGGCGACCTGCGCACCGAAGCTCAACCCGGAAAAGGATGCCCAGTACTGGTACGACCAGCCGGGGGCGCCAAAACCGAAGTTGGCCAACGAGAAGCCAAAGGGCGAGACGGTGAGCTACAGCGAGTTGCTGAAGTCGTGGGAGGCGGCGCGCAAGTGATCGATTCGCGGGGCAAGCCCGCTCCCACACGTTCGGCAGCGATGAACCTGTGGGAGCGGGCTTGCCCCGCGAAGAGGCCGGTGCAGCCAAGGCGATAAACCTCAGGCAAAAAAAACGGCACCTGTAGGAGGTGCCGTTTTCATTTCACGCCATCTTACTTATGCAGCTCTTCGGCCGCATACAGCGTGTTTTCCAGCAGACACGCCCGGGTCATCGGCCCGACACCACCCGGCACCGGCGTGATCCAGCCCGCGCGCGGCAGGGCTGTCTCGTAGACCACATCGCCGACCAGCTTGCCGTCGTCCTGGCGGTTGATGCCCACGTCGATGACGATGGCGCCTTCTTTGACCCACTCACCCTTGACCAGCCCCGGTTTGCCGGCAGCCACGACCACCAGGTCGGCCCGGCCGACGTGGCCGGCCAGGTCCTTGGTGAAGCGGTGGCAGACGGTCACGGTGCAACCGGCCAGCAGCAGTTCCATGGCCATGGGGCGGCCAACGATATTGGACGCGCCGACGATTACCGCATTCATGCCGTACAGGTCCTGACCGGTGCTTTCGAGCAGGGTCATGATGCCTTTTGGCGTGCACGGACGCAGCAGCGGGATGCGCTGGGCCAGGCGGCCGATGTTGTAGGGGTGGAAGCCATCGACATCCTTGTCCGGGCGAATGCGCTCCAGCAGCAGCGAGGCGTCAAGGTGTGCTGGCAGCGGCAGCTGCAGCAAGATACCGTCGACGGCCGGGTCATCATTGAGGCGGTCGATCAGATCGGTCAGGGTTTGCTGCGTGGTTTCGCTGGGCAGGTCGAACGCCTGGGAAATGAAGCCGACCTCTTCACAGTCCTTGCGCTTGTGCGAGACATAGACTTGGGAGGCGGGGTCGGTGCCGACCAGGATCACAGCCAGGCCCGGGGTGCGCAGGCCTTGCTGGCGACGCTCCACGACACGTTGAGCGATCTGCTGGCGCAGGCTGGCGGCGATCGCCTTGCCATCGATTAGGTGTGCAGTCATAGACGCGTGATTAACCATCGAGAAGGAAACAATAAAGAAGGCACATTCTCGCACGACACGACGCGAGGGCAAAGGCGGGTGGTCGGGCAAATCCCCTAACCCCTTAAATAATTTAAATTTTTTTGAGAAAGATGTTGACGACCTAGGAGCTCGGCTATAACATTCGCCGCACTTGTCGGGCACTGCCTAGCACTGGTTGGCAAAGTCGGGCAGAATGAGTGGTTTAGCGGTTCACTGCTAAAGCATCGTTCGGTTAGGCTGATCGCTTATGCGCCCGTAGCTCAGCTGGATAGAGCATCCGCCTTCTAAGCGGATGGTCGCAGGTTCGAGTCCTGCCGGGTGCGCCATCAGGCAGCTTAGGCAAGCAAGTAGATGTACCGCAATATGGTGGGCGTAGCTCAGTTGGTAGAGCGCCGGATTGTGATTCCGGTTGTCGTGGGTTCGATTCCCATCGTCCACCCCATATTCTGCAGAGGCGCCTTGATAGTATCTGGCGCCTTTGTTTTAAGCGTTACGCGGACGTGGTGAAATTGGTAGACACACTGGATTTAGGTTCCAGCGGCGCAAGCTGTAAGAGTTCGAGTCTCTTCGTCCGCACCATGCTTCTGTAAAGTTGTACCGCAACACCGCAATATGGTGGGCGTAGCTCAGTTGGTAGAGCGCCGGATTGTGATTCCGGTTGTCGTGGGTTCGATTCCCATCGTCCACCCCATATTTTTCGAAGGCGCCTTGATCGTGAGATCGGGCGCCTTTGTTTTTTTGTGCTGCGAAAAAGCCGCTGATTGCGGCTTTTTTTGTGTTTGCTGCGATGCGCCGCGCGGGCGGCGCTCGATCTCAAAGGCGCTACAGGGCTCAAATCGAATACTTCACACTCCCGCCCCTTGCAATCCTCTGGTGACACCCCAATAAAAGCTGATAGATTTCAGCCGGTTGAAACACCGGCCCCACGGTCGGCAGAGGAAAAACGCCATGATTGCAAAAGAAGCCCGTCAGGCCCTGGCGCTGCAGCGCTTCGCCGAAGCCAATCCGCAATTGCTCGAAGAAATCCGCGAGCTGGATGCGCGTGAGCAAGCCCAGCAGATCGAATGGGCATTCGAAGATGCGGCGCAGGAGCAGGGTGTCGAGCCTTGGGAGCTGGCGCTGCAACTGATTGCCGAAAGCCCCGAGCAGCTACAGGCCATGCGCCTGGAGACGCAGCGCGAGGTTGCCGAGGCCCTGGGTATGTCGTGGGAAGAGTACTGCCAGTTCAACGAGATCGACCCTCAATAAAGGAGGCGATTTTGTAGGCTGCAGTTGTTTGACAAGTTATTACGGCTGCGCGTCGCCAGCGGTGGCGCGCAGCCTCAATTGAAAGGGGCTCGGCGCTAAGCCGTGCGGGCCTTGCAAGTTAATCGACCGGCGTGGTTTCCCGTCGTCCCGAGTGGGGTGACTTCTGCTGCGCGACTCACTAGAATGCTTGCCCTTGATTCTGGAGTCGGGCTAACGCCGGCTAACGTCTGTGCAACGAGGAATATCCATGCAAGTTTCTGTTGAAAACACTTCCGCTCTCGAGCGCCGCATGACCATCGCCGTCCCGGCCGAGCGCGTCGAGACCGAAGTCAACAAGCGTCTGCAGCAGACTGCCCGTCGCGCCAAGGTTGCAGGTTTCCGTCCTGGCAAGGTGCCGATGAGCGTGATCCGTCAGCGTTTCGAAGCTGACGCTCGCCAGGAAGTGTTCGGTGATCTGGTCCAGTCTTCGTTCTACGAAGCTGTGGTCGAGCAGAAGCTGAACCCGGCCGGCGCTCCAGCCGTCGAGCCGAAGTCCTTCGAGAAAGGCAAGGACCTGGAATTCGTCGCTATCTTCGAAGTGTTCCCAGAGTTCACCGTTGCCGGCCTTGAGTCGATCAACGTCGAGCGCCTGAGCGCCGAAGTGGCTGATGCCGACCTGGACAAGATGCTGGAAGTCCTGCGCAAGCAGAACACCCGCTTCGAAGAAGTTGACCGCGCTGCGCAGAACGACGACCAGGTCAATATCGACTTCGTCGGCAAGGTCGACGGTGAAGTGTTCGCTGGCGGTTCGGCCAAGGGCACTCCGCTGGTACTGGGCTCCGGCCGCATGATCCCGGGCTTCGAAGAAGGCCTGGTAGGCGCCAAGGCTGGCGAAGAGCGCGTTGTCAACGTGACCTTCCCAGAGGACTATCAGAACCTGGACCTGGCCGGCAAGGCCGCCGAGTTCACTATCACCGTCAACAGTGTTTCGGCACCTGTGCTGCCTGAGCTGAACGAAGCCTTCTTCGCTCAGTTCGGTATCAAGGAATCGACCCTGGAAGGTTTCCGCGCCGAAGTTCGCAAGAACATGGAGCGTGAGCTGCGTCAGGCGATCAAGGCCAAGGTCAAGAACCAGGTCATGGACGGTCTGCTGGCCGCCAACCCGATCGAAGTGCCAAAAGCCCTGCTGGAAAACGAAGTCAACCGTCTGCGCGTGCAGGCTGTTCAGCAGTTCGGTGGCAACATCAAGCCTGAGCAACTGCCAGCCGAGCTGTTCGAAGAACAAGCCAAGCGCCGTGTGGTCCTGGGCCTGATCGTCGCTGAGGTGGTCAAGCAGTTCGAACTGAAGCCGGACGAAGGCAAGGTTCGTGAAATGATCGAAGAAATGGCTTCTGCCTACCAAGAGCCAGAGCAGGTCATCTCCTGGTACTACAAGAACGACCAGCAACTGAACGAAGTCCGTTCGGTTGTGCTGGAAGAGCAAGTTGTAGATACTGTTCTGCAGAAAGCGACTGTGACCGACAAGTCGGTCTCGTACGAAGAAGCCGTAAAGCCAGCTGAGGCACCTGCCGAAGCCGAGTAATACGCTACTCTCGTAGGAAACCCCCACAAGCCAGCCTTCGCGCTGGCTTGTGCGTATTCAAGCCATGACTATTTGGGAGTGAGCGCAGGACATGTCCCGCAATTCTTATATTCAGCAGAGCTCTGACATCCAGGCCGCAGGCGGCCTGGTCCCGATGGTTATCGAGCAGTCCGCCCGTGGCGAACGCGCCTACGACATCTACTCGCGCCTGTTGAAGGAGCGAGTGATTTTCCTGGTGGGTCCTGTAGAAGACTACATGGCCAACCTCGTCGTAGCGCAGATGCTGTTCCTCGAAGCGGAAAACCCGGACAAGGATATCCATCTGTACATCAACTCGCCGGGTGGTTCGGTCACCGCTGGCATGTCGATCTACGACACCATGCAGTTCATCAAGCCGGACGTTTCGACCATCTGCATCGGCCAGGCCTGCAGCATGGGCGCCTTCCTGTTGACCGCCGGTGCCAAGGGCAAGCGTCACTGCCTGCCGAACTCGCGCGTCATGATTCACCAGCCGCTCGGCGGCTTCCAGGGCCAGGCTACCGACATCCAGATCCACGCCCAGGAAATCCTCAGTATCAAGGCGCGTCTCAACGAGTTGCTGGCCTACCACACCGGCCAGGACCTCGAGACCATCCAGCGTGATACTGAGCGTGACAACTTCATGAGCGCCTCGCGCGCGGCCGAGTACGGCCTCATCGACTCGGTATACGACAAGCGGCAACTGGCCTCCTGATCCCAGGGGCCAGAGCAGGTAGGTGCCGAAAGCGCCTACCTGCGGACTTGAAAAAGCCCGCAATTGCCTTCATCTTGTGTTGCAAGCCTACCGGATTGGATCGATCGAATGACTGACACCCGTAACGGCGAGGACAGCGGCAAATTGCTCTATTGCTCCTTCTGCGGCAAAAGCCAGCACGAAGTGCGCAAATTGATTGCCGGGCCCTCGGTATTTATCTGCGACGAGTGCGTCGACCTGTGCAATGACATCATCCGTGAGGAGGTGCAGGAAGCCCAGGCCGAGAGCAGCGCGCACAAATTGCCTTCGCCGAAAGAAATCAGCGGCATCCTGGACCAGTACGTGATTGGTCAGGAGCGCGCGAAGAAGGTGCTGGCCGTAGCGGTGTACAACCACTACAAGCGCCTTAACCAGCGTGACAAGAAGGGCGACGAAGTCGAACTTGGCAAGAGCAACATCCTGCTCATCGGGCCTACTGGCTCGGGCAAGACCCTGCTCGCCGAAACCCTTGCGCGTCTGCTGAACGTACCGTTCACCATTGCCGATGCCACCACCCTGACCGAAGCCGGTTATGTGGGTGAGGACGTCGAGAACATCATTCAAAAGCTGCTGCAAAAGTGCGACTACGACGTGGAAAAAGCCCAGATGGGCATTGTCTACATCGACGAGATCGACAAGATTTCGCGCAAGTCGGACAACCCGTCCATCACCCGTGACGTCTCGGGCGAAGGCGTGCAGCAGGCGCTGTTGAAACTGATCGAAGGCACCGTTGCTTCGGTTCCACCGCAAGGTGGGCGCAAGCACCCGCAACAGGAATTCCTGCAGGTTGATACCCGCAACATCCTGTTCATTTGCGGTGGCGCGTTCTCTGGCCTGGAAAAGGTCATCCAGAACCGCTCCACCAAGGGTGGCATCGGTTTCAGCGCGGAAGTACGCAGCAAGGAAGAAGGCAAGAAAGTTGGCGAGTCCTTGCGTGAAGTCGAGCCGGACGATCTGGTCAAGTTTGGCCTGATCCCTGAGTTCGTTGGCCGTCTGCCAGTACTGGCGACGCTCGATGAGCTGGATGAGGCTGCTTTGATGCAGATCCTCACCGAGCCGAAGAACGCGCTGACCAAGCAGTATGCCAAGCTGTTCGAGATGGAAAGCGTTGACCTCGAGTTCCGCAGCGATGCACTCAAGGCCGTTGCTCGCAAGGCGTTGGAGCGCAAGACCGGCGCCCGTGGCCTGCGTTCGATCCTCGAAGGCGTGCTGCTCGACACCATGTACGAGATCCCTTCGCAGAAGGATGTCAGCAAGGTGGTGATCGATGAGAGTGTCATCGAGGGTACTTCGCAGCCGCTGATGATCTACGAGAACAGCGAGCCGCAAGCCAAGGCCGCACCTGACGCCTGATTCAGGTGAACGTCAGTTGTTGGTTGCAAGCAAGAAAGGGGCCTACGGGCCCCTTTCTGCTTTTCCTGCGCAAGCGCTTGTAATTTCCCAGGCGTGCCCCCACATTAGGTCCAAGCATCATTTCCACCGGTTTCCGGCCATAAAGGCCGCTGTTAGAGGCGAAATCATGAAGACCACCCTCGACTTGCCTCTTTTGCCATTGCGCGATGTCGTTGTTTACCCGCACATGGTCATCCCGCTGTTTGTGGGGCGCGAAAAATCCATTGAAGCCCTAGAGGCCGCGATGACGGGCGAGAAGCAGATTCTGCTGCTGGCCCAGAAAAACCCGGCCGATGACGATCCAGGCGAAGATGCCCTGTACCGCGTCGGCACCGTTGCCACCGTACTGCAATTGCTCAAGCTGCCCGATGGCACCGTCAAGGTGTTGGTCGAAGGCGAGCAGCGTGGCGCGGTAGAGCGCTTCACGGAAGTGGAAGGGCACATCCGTGCCGAAGTCTCCCTGATCGACGAAGTCGACGCCGCCGAGCGCGAGTCTGAGGTCTTCGTGCGCACGTTGCTGTCGCAGTTCGAACAGTACGTGCAACTGGGCAAAAAAGTCCCTGCCGAAGTGCTGTCCTCGTTGAACAGCATCGAAGAGCCTGGCCGCCTGGTCGATACCATGGCCGCGCACATGGCGCTGAAGATCGAACAGAAGCAGGAAATCCTCGAGATCGTCGACCTGGCGACCCGCGTCGAGCACGTGCTGGCGCTGCTGGATGCCGAGATCGACCTGTTGCAGGTCGAGAAGCGCATCCGTGGTCGGGTCAAGAAACAAATGGAGCGCAGCCAGCGCGAGTACTACCTGAATGAGCAGATGAAGGCCATTCAGAAGGAGCTCGGTGATGGCGACGAAGGCCACAACGAAGTCGAAGAGCTGAAAAAGCGCATCGAAGCGGCTGGCCTGCCCAAAGATGCCCTGACCAAAGCCCAGGCCGAGCTGAACAAGCTCAAGCAGATGTCGCCGATGTCGGCCGAGGCCACGGTGGTTCGCTCTTACCTCGACTGGCTTGTGCAGGTGCCGTGGAAGGCCCAGAGCAAGGTGCGCCTGGACCTGGCCAAGGCTGAAGAAATCCTCGATGCCGACCACTATGGCCTCGAAGAGGTCAAGGAACGTATCCTCGAATACCTTGCCGTGCAAAAGCGCGTCAAGAAAATCCGCGGCCCGGTGCTGTGCCTGGTTGGCCCGCCTGGCGTGGGCAAGACCTCGCTGGCCGAGTCGATCGCTGCCGCCACCAACCGCAAGTTCGTACGCATGGCCTTGGGCGGCGTGCGTGACGAGGCCGAGATCCGTGGCCATCGTCGCACCTACATTGGCTCCATGCCGGGTCGTCTGATTCAGAAGATGACCAAGGTAGGGGTGCGTAACCCGCTGTTCCTGCTCGACGAAATCGACAAGATGGGCAGCGACATGCGTGGCGACCCTGCCTCCGCATTGCTCGAGGTGCTCGACCCCGAGCAGAACCACAACTTCAACGACCACTACCTGGAAGTCGATTACGACCTCTCGGATGTGATGTTCCTGTGCACCTCGAACTCGATGAACATCCCGCCGGCACTGCTGGACCGGATGGAAGTCATCCGTCTGCCGGGCTACACCGAAGACGAGAAGATCAACATCGCGGTCAAGTACCTGGTGCCCAAGCAGGTCAAGGCCAACGGTTTGAAGAAGGAAGAGCTCGAGATCGACGTCTCGGCGATCCGCGACATCATCCGCTACTACACCCGCGAAGCCGGTGTGCGGGGCCTGGAGCGGCAGATTGCCAAGGTCTGCCGCAAGGTGGTCAAGGAACATACCGGGCAGAAGCAGGTCAAGGTCAAGGTGGCCAGCGAGCAGCTCGAACACCTGTTGGGCGTGCGCAAGTTCCGCTACGGCCTTGCCGAGCAGCAGGACCAGATCGGCCAGGTGACCGGCTTGGCATGGACCCAGGTGGGTGGCGAACTGCTGACCATCGAGGCTGTGGTCATTCCCGGCAAGGGCCAACTGATCAAGACCGGCTCTCTGGGCGATGTCATGGTCGAGTCGATCACTGCCGCGCAGACCGTGGTGCGCAGCCGCGCCCGCAGCCTGGGCATTGCAGCCGACTTCCATGAGAAGCACGATGTGCACATCCACATGCCAGAAGGTGCCACGCCCAAGGATGGCCCGAGTGCCGGCGTTGGCATGTGCACTGCGCTGGTTTCGGCGCTGACGCAGATTCCGGTGCGTGCCGACGTGGCCATGACCGGTGAAATCACCCTGCGTGGCCAGGTGTTGGCCATTGGCGGTTTGAAGGAAAAACTGCTGGCGGCACACCGTGGCGGCATCAAGACGGTGATCATTCCCGAGGAGAATGTTCGCGATCTGAAGGAGATTCCGGAAAATATCAAACAGGATCTTCAGATCAAACCGGTCAAATGGATTGACGAAGTCCTGCAAATTGCGCTGCAATACGCCCCGGAGCCCTTGCCAGATGTGGCTCCGGAGATTGTCGCGAAGGATGAGAAGCGCGACAGCGATGCTAAGGAAAGAATCAGCACGCATTAGTAGTTTTTGGCTGGGGGGCTTTCCTTGACAGTTTTTTCGGGGCCTTGCTATAAAGCGGCACGCTATTGTTATCAGGCCACCCAGCGCTCGTTTCATACGCTTTTCATTACATACTTAGAAACAAACTCAATAGAGAAATAAGGGGACTTAGAGTGAACAAGTCGGAACTGATTGACGCTATCGCCGCTTCTGCAGACATCCCGAAAGCTGTAGCCGGCCGCGCGCTGGACGCAGTAATTGACTCCGTGACCGGTGCCCTGAAAGCAGGTGACGACGTGGTACTGGTAGGTTTCGGTACCTTCTCGGTCAAGGATCGCGCCGAGCGCACCGGCCGCAACCCGCAAACTGGTAAGGCAATCAAGATTGAAGCTGCCAAGGTTCCAGGCTTCAAGGCTGGCAAAGGCCTGAAAGACGCCGTCAACTAAGTCGTCTCTTTCAGCCGGACCCGGCCTGGCCAGGTCCGAGCACGTGAGGCGGGTCGCAAACGTTCCCGCCTGACACGTTTGCTAAGAAAAGGCGCATCCTCGGATGCGCCTTTCTTTTATCAGGATTCTACCCACGCTCCGCGGTTGTCGACGCAGTGGTACAGCCGTTTCTGGGGGACGCATGCTGCAAAATATCAGGGACAATTCACAAGGTTGGATTGCCAAGACCATCATCGGCCTTATCGTCGTGTTGATGGCGTTGACCGGCTTCGAGGCCATTTTCCAGGCAGCCAGCCATAGCCAGGACGCCGCCAAGGTGAACGGCCAGACCATCAGCCAGAACGAGCTGAGCCAGGCGGCCGACATGCAGCGCCGCCAGCTGGTGCAACAGTTGGGCAAGGATTTTGACCCTGCGCTGCTGGATGACAAGCTGCTGCGAGATGAGGCGCTCAAGGGCCTGGTCACGCGCAAGCTGCTGTTGCAAGGTGCCGAAGATGCCAAGTTCGCCTTCTCCGAAGCCGCGCTGGATCAAGTGATCCTGCAGACTCCGGAGTTCCAGGTTGACGGCAAGTTCAACGCCGATCGTTTCGACCAGGTCATTCGCCAGATGGGCTACGGCCGCCTGCAATTCCGCGACATGCTCGCCGAAGAAATGCTCATCGGCCAGCTGCGCACCGGCCTTGCCGGCAGCAGCTTCGTCACTGACAAGCAGGTCGAAGCGTTCGCCCGTTTGGAGAAGCAGACCCGTGCTTTCGCCTCCCTGACCTTCAAGGCCGACCCGGCCGCGGTGAACGTCAGCGATGACGAGGTCAAGGCGCACTACGACAAGCATGCCAAGGAGTTCATGTCGCCTGACCAGGTGGTGATCGACTACATCGAGCTGAAGAAGTCGGTGTTCTTCGACCAGGTCAAGGTTAGCGACGACGAGCTCAAGGCCCAGTACGAGAAAGAGATCGCCAACCTCGCCGAGCAGCGCCATGCCGCGCACATTCTCATCGAGGTCAACGACAAGGTCACCGACGCCCAGGCCAAAGCCCGTGCCGAAGAGATCGAGCAGCGCCTGGCCAAGG
The DNA here is from genome assembly GCF_058745025.1 of Pseudomonas sp. E1MeOHC2. NCBI lineage: Bacteria > Pseudomonadati > Pseudomonadota > Gammaproteobacteria > Pseudomonadales > Pseudomonadaceae > Pseudomonas > Pseudomonas sp. E1MeOHC2. The sequence continues at coordinate 370,437 of NZ_CP196675.1, read as the reverse complement.
GTGAAGACTTCGCCGCACTGGCCAAGGAGTTCTCCCAGGACCCAGGTTCGGCCAACAGCGGTGGTGACCTCGGCTTCGCCGGCCCAGGCGTGTACGACCCGGCCTTCGAGGATGCGTTGTACCAGCTGAAGGATGGCCAGGTATCGGCCCCGGTTCGCACCGAGTTCGGTTATCACCTGATCAAGCTGCTGGGTGTTGAAGCGCCGGAAGTGCCAAGCTTCGCCAGCCTCAAGGACAAGCTCACCCGTGACCTGAAGATCCCGCTGGTCGAACAGCGCTACGTCGACGCCAGCAAGCAGCTGCAGGATGCGGCCTACGAGGCGTCTGACCTGGGTCAGCCAGCACAGGACCTGAACCTGAAGGTGCAAACCTCCGCAGCGTTCGGTCGTGAGGGCGGCGAAGGCATCACTGCCAACCGTGCTGTGGTTCAGGCGGCGTTCTCCGAGGAAGTGCTGGAGGAGGGTGCCAACAGCACCGCCATCGAGCTCGATCCGGAAACCACCGTCGTGCTGCGCGTCAAGGAGCACCGCAAGCCGGAGCAACTGCCGCTGGAAGCGGTGGCCAAGACCATCAGCGAACACCTGGCCAAAGAGAAGGCGACTGCCGAGCTCAAGACCAAGGCGGACAAGCTGATTGCCGGCCTGCGTGATGGCTCCATCGCCGCTGACAGCGTCCATGAAGGCCAGGGCTGGAAAGCCTATGAGGCGGTGACCCGTGGTGAGGACGGTATCGACCCGGCCGAGCTGCAGGCCGTGTTCCGCCTGGGCAAGCCGCAAGCCAAGGACAAGCCGGTGTACGGCAGTGTGGTCCTGGGCGATGGCAGCCTGGTCGTCTTGCAGCTTAAAGGTGTCAACGAAGGCGCCGCCGCCACCGATGAAGAGAAGCAGCAGATCCGCCGCTACCTCGCTTCGCGTGCTGGCCAGCAGGACTTCGCTGCCTATCGCAAGCAGTTGGAAGCCAATGCTGATATCACCCGTTACTGAGTGATCGTTGCATGACAAGACAGGCCGCGTAATGCGGCCTGTCTTGTTTTTGGCCCTTTGTAGGAGCGGCCTCCTAACGCTTCGCCCCTTCATAGTTGTCCAGCGTATCCCGCGCAATCTCCCGCCCCAGGGCAATCAGTTCTGGTGCCTTGTAGAACTCGAAAAACCGGCAAACCCGCTTGGGCACGTTGATCAGCACGTCGGGTGGATACCCTGCGATCTTGTACTGCGCCAATGAGGTCTGCATGACCTCGAAGCTCTGGTTGATCAGGTCCAGCAGTGAGGCAGGCCCGACGTTGTCGATGATGAATGAGCCGGTGGCTGACTTGGGCGCACCTTCGCGTTCGGGCGCCGCCGCCGGCTGCTGGCCTTCCGGGTCTGCGGTGCCCGCCAGCCAAGGGCTGGGCGGCGCCAGCCCTTCGGCAACGATCTCCTGTTCGATACGTATCAGTTCTTCTGCAGGCTTGCGCCGGAAGGGCAGGCGTGAACCCAGGGAGCTGAGCAGCGCATCGAAGCGCATCTTGAAGGCTGCCGGGCGTTCGATCACGGGCAAGTGGTACTGCTTCTGGTTGGTGGCGTTGAGGTTGACGGCGATGATCAGGTCGCAGTGGCTGGACACCACCGGCACAATCGGCAGCGGGTTGAGAATGCCGCCATCGACCAGCATGCGGTTGCCCTGCATCACCGGCGTGAACAGGCTGGGGATTGCCGCCGAAGCGCGCATGGCCTGGTGCAGGCAGCCCTCCTGAAACCAGATTTCCTGCTGGTTGGTAAGGTCGGTGGCCACTGCGGTGTAAGGGATACGCAACTGCTCGATATTGATTTCGCCGACGATCTTGCGGATCTGGCCGAATACCTTGTCACCACGGATTGCACCGAGGCGAAAGCTGACGTCCACCAGGCGCAGCACATCCAGGTAGTCGAGGCTTTCGATCCAGTTGCGATACTCCTCAAGCTTGCCAGCAGCGTAGATGCCGCCAATCACCGCCCCCATGGAGCAGCCGGCGATGCAGGCGATGTCGTAACCGCGCCGCTCTATTTCTTCGATCACACCGATGTGCGCATACCCTCTTGCACCACCCGATCCCAGTACCAGCGCCACTCGTTTGCTCATGATTTTCCCTCGGCCTGTGCAACCATGGTTTAACAATGCACCCATTGCTGCCTGTGCTTCAATGTAGACCGCGCTGATCTACGCTAAGCAAAGCCCCGCGCGGGCACTTTTTGATTGCCCGTGCGTCGAACAGCCACTCTTTTCACTTTGAGGAATTACCGATGAAAGCCTGGATCTACCTTCCACTGATTGCCCTGGCCCTTGCTGGCTGTGCGGGCAAGACGGCCTACCGTGACAGCTGCGCGACCCAGCTGGATGCCGCCTGGAAGGAGCTCGACCTGGCCAAGGCCGAAGGTTTTGCCGGTACTGTGAGTTATTCGAAGGCCTTGTCGCTGCTGACCGGCGCCAAGACCCAACAGCAGTTCGAAGGTTTTGAAGGTTGTACCAAAAAGGCCGAGAAGGCGCGTTTCTACATTCGTGAGTCGCGCGCTGGCCGCTGACCGAGGAGCGTTCCATGTCTGCCATGCTCGATCATGTGGTGTCACAGATTCTGGCCTTGCAGGTGCGCCTGCTGGCCTGCCGCGAGCGCCTTGCCGCCGACACCGACAGTGAGGCACTGCACGACCTGCGCATCGCTGTACGGCGCTTGCGCAGCCTGCTGCGGCCGCTGCAAGGGTTACCGGGTGTCGAGCAACTGGAGGACGCCGCCAAGGCCCTGGGCACGTTGACAACGCCGTTACGTGACCGTGAAGTGCTGGCGGCCGAGTTGCTCGGGCGGGGCATGACCGAGGCGGGGCTGCAACGGCTGGCGGGGCGTGGCAAGGCCTTTGCCAGTGTGGCAGGCAGCGCGCAACTGACCCGTCTGCTGGTGATCGTGGATGCGTTCCCGTTGTTCCTGCGCGCCGCTGATCGCGAGGGCCTGGTCGATGCGCTGGACAAGCGCATCGACAAGCGCCTGGACAAGCAATGGCGCAAGCTGCGCAAGGCGCTGGCTGACCCTGCCCATGATCGGCATCGGCTGCGGTTGTTGATCAAGCGTGCACGCTATGGCGATGAGGCCTATCCGCAACTTGAGCATGCCGGAAAAAAACTGCAAGGCTTGTTGAAAAAGGCTCAGGGTGATCTGGGTACGTGGCATGACCGTCTGCAATGGTTGCTGCAGGCCCGCGAGCATGCCGAGCTGGCCGCGTGCACACTCGACTGGGAGCAGCAGCTGCATGAGGCCGAAGGCAAATCCGATGTCACGCTGGATGCCTTGCAGGCAGCGTTGAAGCAGCGATAGCCCGGCAAATGACCGATTCAGGGCCTGATCGGTGCGCACTGGCTGGTTAGTATGATTCGATGCAGGGCGCGTGAACGGCGTGGCCCGGATCGACACGGTGCAGGAGCCCACTTGCCATGAATTTCACCCAATTGCTCGACGCCGTTCGAGCCAATCCTCAATCGGTTTCGGTGCCTGCTTCGTGGGCCCAGGGCCGCGCAGCCTTCGGTGGATTGATGGCCGCCATGGTCTACGAGGCGATGCGCCTGAAACTGGCCGATGACCGCCCGGTGCGTTCCTTGGCCATCAGCTTCGTCGCGCCTGCGGCGGCGGATGTGCCTATTCGTTTCGAAGTCGAAGTGCTGCGTGAGGGCAAGGCAGTCAGTACCTTGCTCGGCCGTGCGGTGCAGGACGGGCAGGTCGTAACGCTGGTGCAGGGCAATTTCGGTGCTGGCCGCCCCTCGGTGGTGGACGTCCCGGCGCAGCCTGCTTTCGCCATGAAACCGTTGGCGCAAGCCGGCCCTGAGCTTCCCTATATCAAAGGGCTGACACCGGAGTTCATGCGCCATATAGCCCTGCGTTGGGCCGTGGGTGGGCTGCCGTTCAGTGGCAACGATTCACGGCATACGGGCGGTTGGGTGAGGCTGCGGGACATCGCTGACGAGCCGCTGAACGTGTCTCACCTGCTGGCCCTGGTCGACGCCTGGCCGCCTAGCCTGTTGCCTTACCTGAAGCAACCGGCAGCGGGTAGTACGCTGACCTGGACCATCGAATTCATCCAGCCAACGCCCACGCTCTCGACACTGGACTGGTGCCGCTACTGCGTCGAGACCGAGCACGCGCGTGATGGTTATGGGCATGCCGCAGCGGCCCTGTGGTCGGCAGAAGGCGAGCTACTGGCGTTGAGCCGGCAGACGGTCACGGTTTTTGCGTAGCCCACAAGCCGGTGACAGTGTTCAGTGGCGGTGCTTGTGCCGTTCGCGCCAGGCGCGCCACCAAGCGCCGCTCAGCACAAAGCGTGGGAAGGTGATGAACTGTTCGGTCAGCAAGCGCTGCACAGCGTCCTTGCGGTTGGCGAACGGCTCGGGTTGCTCGGCCTCCAGGCGATGCCCCTGGCGCTGCAGGCCCAGGCCTGCAATCACGCAAATGACGCCCACGGCAATCTGACCCAGGTCCAGGGCGAACAGGCCGGACAGCATCAGCAGCGCGCCGAGAGCGAACAGCGGCACGGCGATCAAGTGCAGCACCAGGTTGGCCGGGTGGCGATGATTATGGTGATAGCCACGCCATTGCCAGGCGGGCAGGTTGGGCAGGCGTTTGCTCATGGGCAGTTCCTCTCGGTCATGCCCAAAGCTTAGTGCGGCCCCCGGGAGGAGGCCAATCGAGGCTGGCTATCGTGACGGGTAATGCTGACTATAGCTTGAGCTGGCCAATCGCCTTGTTCAGCTCGCCGGCCAGGGTCGCCAGTTCGTTGCTGGTGGTGGCCGAACCAACGGTCTGTTGCACGGTGTGTTCGGTGACATCGCGGATGCTGACCACGGCCCGGTTCATTTCTTCGGCCACCTGGCTCTGCTGCTCTGCCGCCACGGCGATCTGGGTGTTGCTTTCGCGCATCTGCGCGACCGCACCGGTAATCTCGGCCAGCGCCTCGCCAGCGGCCTGGGCCTGCCTGACGCAATCGTCGGCTTTGTACGAGCTCTCCTGCATGAACTCAACCGCATCGCGGGTGCCGGATTGAAGCGCAGAGACCATGGCGGTGATCTCGTCAGTGGAGGTCTGCACGCGCTTTGCCAGGTTGCGTACCTCGTCGGCGACCACCGCGAAGCCGCGGCCAAGATCACCGGCACGGGCTGCCTCGATGGCAGCATTGAGTGCCAGCAAGTTGGTTTGTTCGGCAATGCTGTGAATCACCCCGACCACGCCATTGATTTTCTGGCTGTCCTCGGCCAGTTGGCGAATCATCTCGGCGGTCTGTTGCACGCCGCTGGACAGCCCGGAAATCGAATCTTGAACGCGGCTGACCACCTCTTGGCCACTGCCAGCGAGGGTATCTGCGGTCTGCGACAGATCGCGAGTGGCACCGGCATGCTGGGCGATGTGGTGCACAGTGGCGGACATCTCGTTGATGGCGGTGGCGGCCTGGTCGGTCTCGCTCTGCTGGCCGAGCATGCCGTGGCGTACGTCGTTCATGCTCGCCGCCAGGCGCGCGGCGCCGGAGTCGAGTTGCGCGGCGGTGAGGGCCACGGTGCTGACCACGCGGTGGTAGGTGGCCTGCATGGCGTTGAAGGCGCCCGCCATCTGGCCGACTTCGTCGCCACACGCCAGGGGGACGCGCCCCGACAAATCGCCGGTCTTCTCCACGTGCAGCATGACGTCTTTGAGGGTGTTGAGCTGGCTGAGCAGAAAGCGGATCAGCAACTGCGAGGCGCCGAGCATGGCCAGCATCAGTATCAGCACACAGACGGCATAGTTGGTGAAGCGGTCGATGAACACCTGACGCACGCTCGGTGACTGGGCCAGCACGGCCACCTGCTGGTCGCCGTTGTGCAGCACCTGGGCGCCGCGCAGCGGGTTATCGCCCAGCAGCCATGCGGCGGGCAGATCGACCCAGCCCTGGGCGTTGCGCAGGGCTTCGAGCGGTTCGCCGGCAAAGCTTGGTGTCTGGCCCGGCAACCAGCTGATGACATTGGCTTGCCGGGGCAGTGCTTGCCCGGCGGGCCAGGCTGACAACAACTGGGCCTGTGCCGCGGCCTGGGCTTGAGCGGCGTCCGCGCGGGCGCGCTGCTCAAGATGCACGGCGTAGAGCACCAGCAAGAGGGTCGTGACAAAGGCCACCGCATTGACGGCCCAAAATTTGTACTTCAGGGAAACATTGCTAAGCCAGGCACCCATGGGCAGGTCTTCTCTGAGTTGAGCGGAAACAATATTGGCAAGGTGCCATCATTGTGCCTGCTCACGCTAGAAGCCCTTTTGATGTGTATCAAGAAAAATCAGAGCATGGAGCGGCTTGGCCAAGCCGAAAGAATGCCCGTGCCGCTGCGGTTGTATGGGCTGCCGTGTGTTCCACGGACTCGCCTCGGTGTAGCGCCACCTCCCTTAGCACCTGGGGCAGAAACGCTGGCTCGTTACGGCCGTTTTTCGGCTTGGGCCTCAGGCTGCGCGGCAGCAGGTACGGCGCATCGCTCTCCAGCATCAGGCGTCCCTCAGGGATGTTGCCGACCAGGGGGTGCAGGTGCGTGCCACGGCGTTCGTCACAAATCCAGCCGGTAATGCCAATGTGCAGGTCCAGGTCCAGATACGCGAACAGTGCTTCGCGTTCGCCGGTAAAGCAATGCACCACGGCGCCGGTCAAGTGGTCCCGATAATCCTTGAGGATGGCCAGCAATCGCTCGCTGGCGTCTCGTTCGTGCAGAAACACCGGCAAGCCCAGTTCGGCGGCCAGCGCCAGTTGGGCCTCCAGGGCCTTTTCCTGTAGTGGGCGAGGGGAGAAGTCGCGGTTGAAGTCCAGGCCGCACTCACCGACTGCGCGCACGCGTTGCTCATTCAGCAACTGACGCAGTTGTCGCTCGCTGCCGGCGTCCCAAGACTTGGCATCGTGGGGGTGTACGCCAGCGGTGGCGAACAGGTGTTCGGCGGCCGCGTCCAACTGCTGGCACAGCTCCAGTGCCTGCTCGCTGACCGCAAGGCTGGTACCGGTCAGGATCATCTGTGCCACGCCGGCTTCGATGGCGCGCTCGACGATGGCGGCCTGTTGGTCGTGGAAACTGCTGTTGGTCAGGTTGACGCCGATATCGATCAGTTGCATGGTGCTACCTCGTGCCGCGGGCCGGCCAGCATAACAAAATCCGCGTTTTTCGGAAAAAACCAAGAACTTCATGCTGTTGCTGTGGTCTTCTGCCGTCATTTATCACCAGGCGGCCATGCCACATGAGCGCCGCCCACCGACCTCGGACACGTTTTCGCATGCTGCGATACCTGCTGACCTTCCTGCTGATGCTTGGGCTGACCTCTGCCGGTGCCGCCCACGCACGCCTGCCAGGGCCGCAGCAGAATATCCCGCCCAGCAAGTTGCGTGACCTGCAGCAGATTCGTGCGAGCAAAGTGTTGCGGGTGTTGGTCAATCAAAGCCGCAACAGCTCTGGCGAGGTCAAGGGCGAGCCCGTCGGCATCGAATACTACCGCCTGCGTGCGCTTGAGCATTACCTGAATGCGCGCGCCGCTGACGGGCAGCAGATCCAGCTGAAACTCATCCCTCGGGCCAAGGAGCAGTTGCTCGGTGCCTTGCAGCGCGGCGAGGGTGATCTGGCTGCGCCAGGCGAACTGCTCGACCCTGTGGTGGTGCGGGGCGTCAGCAGCAGCGCGCCGGTGCTGGACCAGGTGCCGTTGTTGCTGGTCGGGCGCAAAGGCGAGCGCAGCTTCAGCCATGTCGAGCAGTTGTCCGGCCGTACAGTGGCCCTGACCAGCGCCAGTGCTGCGGGCCCTTTGATCCAGCAGGTGAACCAGCAGCTGGCACTGCGCAAGCGTGCGCCGATCAAGGTGGAGTGGGTGGACTCCACCCTGGCAGTGGAGGATGTGCTGGAGATGGTCCAGGCCGGCATCTACCACCTGACGGTGGTAGAGCGCCCGATTGCCCAGCGATGGGCCAGGGTCATGCCGCGTCTGCGCTTGGACACGCGTGTGCACCTGGGTGCGCCGCAAGCCATGCGCTGGTATGTGGGGCGCGACGCGCCGCAGTTGCTGGCCACCGTCGATCGCTTTCTTCAGGGCTATCGCGCGCCAGATAACCAGGATGCCGCGTTCGAGCGTATCTACCGCCGCCAGTACCGTGTGCACAACCCCTTGGCCAGCAAGGATCGCCAACGCCTGAGCGCGGTGCGTGCGGTACTGCAGAAGCATGGCCAGGCTCAGCAGATCGACTGGCTCAATCTGGCCGCGCTGGGCTTCAAGGAATCGACACTCAACCCTTCGGCACGCGGCACCGGTGGTGCCCATGGCCTGATGCAGATCACGCCATCGGCCGCCCAGCGGGTAGGGGTGAGCAATACCGCCACGGTTGACGGCAATGTCCAGGCCAGTGCCCGCTACCTGGCGTTGATCCGGCGCAAGTTCTTCGCCAGCCCCCAGATCAACGAGCGAGAGCGCATGGCGTTCGTGCTGGCGGCCTACAACCTGGGGCCCGAGCGCGTCCAGGCCATGCGTGCCGAAGCGCGCCGGCGTGGGCTCAACGGCAACCAGTGGTTCTTCCAGACCGAGCGCATTGCGATGGAGCAGGTGGGCATGGGGCCGGTCAATTTCGTTAACAGTGTCAACAAGTACTTCCTGGCGTTCAACCGTGAACGTGCGGTGCTGGAGCGGGTAGCCAAGCGCTGATAAATCGATTTTATCGATTGTTATCTTGGGTTTTTTGCGATTTTTATATTCATTCAATTGATTATGATGGCGCCCATTCCAACACATCTTCCCGCTTTCAAGGACGCCTCAACATGAACACCACCACCCTCAACGCAGTAATCGCTACCCGTGCAGGCGCTGGCCTCAGCGTGATCCGTATCCTGGTCGGCCTCATCTTCATGGCGCATGGCGCGCAGAAGCTGTTCGGCCTGTTTGGCGGCTATGGCCTGGAGGGCACCGGCCAGTGGATGGAAAGCATCGGGCTGGCACCGGGTTACCTGATGGCCTTGCTGTCCGGCAGTGCCGAGTTCTTCGGCGGACTGGCCCTGGTGATCGGACTGCTGGCTCGCCCGGCCGCCCTGGCACTGTCGGTGACCTTGGTGGTGGCGATCTTCTCGGTGCACATCGGCAATGGCCTGTTCATGTCCAACAATGGCTATGAGTTTGCCTTGGCCCTGCTGGCCGGCACCCTGGCCGTGATGATCGAAGGTGCGGGCCGCTTCTCCCTCGACCGCCTGATCGCCCGCTGACAAGCGCTTGGCCTCAAGCTGCAACGTGCAGCTTGAGGCTTGAATCTTTGCGCGTGTAGCTCTAGCATACCGACTGCGCCGATTTAAACAGCTACTTGCGGGGCGCAGGAGAGGCCCCTCCAGGTCATCCGAAATACCGCTAAAGCGCTGGTTCGGTGACGCCTCCCACCGCTGCCCAGCGGGATTCGCGAGGCGGAGAGAAGCACCATGAGTTGCCCACGTAGCCCACGTACTAGTGTCTGCTTAAGCCCGTTGCCTGCCAGCCAGGCTTCACGCACACCGCGCATCCTGCTCGGTGGCCAGCATCAGCCCACCCTTTTGCGTCATCTCGAAGGCCTTTCACGTCGCAAGGGCCAGGCGCGTGCCTTTCTTATTCAGTTCACCGAAGCCTGCTGCCATCTCGCGCAGTACGGCAACGACCGTTTCGATCTGGCAGTGATCCAGGCCCCGGCCTCGGCCGAGGCTGCTGAAGTCATTGGCCACCTCACCCGCATCGCTCGTCAAGGCCTGATTACCCGCCGCTGAGGCGAACGCTATTGTGCGCAACCCATGTGCTTTTCAGTATCGGCCATCGCTGCAGTCTGAAGCTTGACGTGGCGGTGGCTGGTTTGGAGGCGTTTCAGGGTTTTGAGAATCGGGGGGTGTCTTCCACCGCACTGTATTCAATTGCGGTGATTTCCCAAAAGGCATCGCCCGTTGGCGTACGTACCACAATCTCATCCCCTACTACCTTGCCAATGCACGCACGTGCCATGGGTGAGTCGATAGAAATAAAATCGTTTCTATCGTAAATTTCATCGCCGCCTACAATGCGGAATTTCTTGCTCTCATCTGCCTCGTTGACAATAGTTACCCAGGCCCCAAAGAAAATCTTACCTTCTTGAGTGGGGGAGTAAGGCACGACACGAAGGTCTTCGATCCGCTTGCGGAGGTACCGTACACGGCGATCTATTTCCCTTAGCCTTTTTTTGTTGTACTGATAGTCCGCATTTTCACTTCGGTCGCCCAAAGACGCAGCCCAGGTTACTTTTCTAGTAATCTCCGGTCGCTCTTCACGCCACAGCCAATCCAGCTCATCTTTCAAGGATTGATAGCCAGCTTCAGTAATCAGATTAGTAGCCATGCTTTGCCTGTTATCGATTCAATGTCTGGTCACAATGCACGGGCTTGCGCCATGCACAGCGTCAGGAAGATCATTTACCCCTCACAGCTTTGCCAGCAGTTGCTGAAGTTTTTGTGTGGCATCACGCCCTGAGTAGGCGCGGCTCAGCAAATCGGTGGACATCGATTTGTACATGTCTACCGCTTGAGCCGAGGAGGTCACGCTGGCAATGCCCACATGGAGATTAGGCAGTTCGCCTAGGCGGTAGGGACTGACCGCCACGTAGCGCGTGGTGGGCTGTTCGAAGATCTGGAATGTGGCGCTGGGCAGTGCTTCATCGATCAGATAAATATTTGGATGATCGCTGTTCGAATCCACAACACTGATCAGGTTCTCGATTTCTCGTCGTGCCAGCAGCGCTCGCTCCATTCGCACGCTAGGCGGCAAATCCAAACGGCCTACCAAGCCAATGTGCAGATAGCGTTCGATCTGGCGCAAGCTGACGATGGACTTTACTTGGAATTTTTGTCGGGAAAAGGTGGATTTCCGTTCGTCGAGAATACTCAGTATCTGGTCCTCCATTGCCGCTTGCGCAGCACTGAAACCCTGAGGCCTGGCTTCGTAGAGCATCGTTTTGAACAGCTCAGAATACCCCGGCGTTGTCAGCAGGTACGAGAACGGGTCGAAGTAGGAGATGATACTGCTGGACCTGGCTTCAAGCTGCCGCATGCGCTCGAAGTACCCCAACGCATTGTCGAAGTATTCCGTGTCAGAGCCAAGCAGGCTAGTTAGCGACACTTTCAACAGTTCTGCCAAGCGTTCCAGCGTTTCGAGCTTTACGATTTTGCCGAGCTCAAGACGGTAGACGGCGGCACGCGAGATGCCGAGCTTCTCTGCGACCTGATCGGCGTTCAGCTGGCGGCCTATTCGAAATGCCCGAAGACGCTCGCCGATCGCTTCGTAATCAATCTGGTTCACTGAGAATCCTTATCATTTTTGGGTGAGTGCGCGTGTCCGACCAGATCGGCTTGACGAAGCCATGCTGCAAGTGTATCAATATTTAGACAGGCAAGGTTGTTCGTCTAAAAAATACAAAAAAGGCCGGCTCATGTCTACCCAACCCACTTCGCGCCGTTCTGCGGGTATGTGTCATAGAACCCAGCTCGCACCCTGTTGTAGCACTTCCTTGCCTGATTGCTTGGCTTTGGTCATCGAACCTTACAGCTAGGCAACATTCTTCTGCCCATTCGTAACCCAACAACCTGATTGGAGCTTCGGTAATGAAGACCAGCATCGGCGTGCCCGTGTTCGCGTTTTTTTTGACCCCCGTTGTCATGGCAGGCCAACCCCCAGCCTTCAGCGACACCTTCATCGGATATCGCTACAGCAGCCATTTCTCAGACCCTGGCAAGAAGAAGGACGTGGCGAAGCACATTGCCCAGCTCACCCATGTCAGCACCTACGCATTGGGCCAGCAATTTGCGAACCTGGACGTGTTCAAGTCGGATCACAATGACCCCAAAAAGGACAGCGACAGTGGCGCCACCGAGATTTATCTGACCTACCGCAATCAACTGCAGTACGGCCGGATTTTCGATAAACCTCTAGCCTTCGGCCCGGTTAGGGATGTTGCGTTGACCATGGGGTTGGATTGGAACACCAAGAACAACGCGTTCCAGTCGCGCAAGCGAATGGTGGTGATCGGTCCAACGCTCAAGTTCGCACTGCCGGCGGGTTTTCTCGACCTCAGCCTTTACTACGCACGGGAATGGAACCACTGCGGCCTCGACATCTGTGACTTACCTGGCAACCACTCATCGATGCTGTTCGATCCGTTCTATCAGTTGAACCTGACGTGGGGTGTCCCGTTTGCGGTCGGCAGCGTGCCGATGAAATTCCAGGGCTTTTACAGCTACAACACCGAGAAAGGTGATGACTACCGGAGCAACCCCACCGCTGATGAGCAACTGATGCGTACGTCCTTGATGATCGATGCAGGACAGCTGGTCGGGGCACGGAAAAACGTGTTCTGGATCGGGCCAGGATACGAATACTGGCGTAACAAGTTCGGCAATCGAAAGGGGGAGGGTATCGATGTGGACGCGCTTTCCATCAACCTGGAATGGCACCTTTAATGCTTATATCGCTTTGGTATGACTGAATAATCTAAATATTTAGACAGTCTCACGCACTAGCTGTACCCTGAAGAAAGCCCTTTGAAGGACCGGCAGGCGTAGTCCCTGGCGATCAAAGGCGCTGGGGCGTCTAAAAAACAATACAAAAAACAAGAGGTAGGCACGATGGCTTCGTCTGACAAGGTTCAAAAAAAGGATGCGTCACCGCACAAAGCGTTGATTGCGAGCGTGACGGGTTATGCCATGGACGGCTTCGACTTACTGATTCTCGGATTCATGCTGCCTGCGATCACCATCGGCCTTGCGCTGACCTCATCGGAGGCGGGCTCGCTGGTGACCTGGACGTTGCTGGGAGCGGTGGCAGGTGGACTGATTTTCGGCCAACTGAGCGATCGCTACGGCCGGGTTCGAATGCTGACCTTGTGTATCCTTACCTTTTCTATTTTCACCGGTCTCTGTGCGGTCGCCCAAGGCTATTGGGACTTGTTGATTTATAGAACCCTCGCAGGTTTCGGATTGGGAGGTGAATTCGGCATTGGCATGGCGCTGATTGCTGAGACCTGGCCAGCTCACCGGCGCAACCGAGCGTCTTCGTACGTGGGCATGGGATGGCAAGCGGGTGTTCTTGCCGCTGCTCTTCTCACCCCATTGCTTCTGCCTTACATCGGCTGGCGTGGCATGTTCCTGGTCGGCTTGCTGCCTGCTTTCGTTTCGCTCATTGTCCGCCACACGATGAGTGAGCCGGCTGAGTTCGTGAAGGCTGCGGCTGATCCTGTTCCATTTGCCCGGCGATTCACTGACCTGTTCAAAGATCGGCAGACCACCAAGGCCAGTATCGGGGTGATGGTACTGACTTCGGTACAGAACTTTGGCTACTACGGCCTGATGATCTGGATGCCCAGCTACCTGTCCAAAAAATTCGGCTTCTCGCTCATGGCGTCTGGTACCTGGACTGCAGTAACGGTGGTGGGCATGGCATTTGGGATCTGGTTGTTTGGTCAGCTGGCGGACCGCTTCGGCCGCAAAAAGATGTTCCTCCTTTACCAAGCCGGTGCAGCCTTAATGGTCATCGCCTATGCAAACCTTGATAACCCGACGGTGATGCTGTTCGCCGGCGCACTCATGGGGGTTTTCGTAAACGGCATGATCGGCGGCTATGGCGCTTTGATTTCAGACCTCTACCCGGCGCAGATTCGGGCCACAGCGCAGAACGTACTCTTTAACATTGGACGGGCCGCAGGCGGCTTCGGTCCTCTGGTGGTGGGGGCTGTGGCGCTCCATTACTCGTTCTCTGCCGCGATCATGCTGCTCTCGTCGCTTTACGTTGTGGCGATGGCCGCTACGGTCTTTCTGCTTCCTGCCTGTCAAAGCGAACAGCTGAAAAAGCCTCAGCCGGCTTAACTATCGAAGCCGACTATCAGGATGGCTTGTCTTATTTGTATCAAAAATTAGACATGGCGGTTTGGCTTCAGTACATTAACCCCAGGTAATCCCTGGAAAATCGCTTTATCTGCCGCCTCTACGTCGAGGCGGCAATTTCTATTGACCGTGCTGTATAAAAAATTAGACAAATGCGAGGCCACTTAAATGAATGTGATTTCCGGTTGCTGCCAGGCCACTGCCATCACCCCACCTAACGACACGTTGGCAGTCGTCATCTCCAACGAATGGGTCAACGATGAGTACAAGCGCCTAGTGCTTCAAGCCGACGGCGCTGCATGCCAGTCGCTGCCGGGGCAGTTCTTCAACCTGCTGTGCCCAAACGAAGGGGAGAACAAGCCGTACTTCCGTCGACCGATGAGCACCTACAAGGCTGACCCCAGCAATGGCCAAGTCGAGTTCTTGTACAAGGTGACAGGCAAAGGCACTTACGGTCTGGAAACGCTCCGCAAATCGCAGACGTTGGAGATTCTGGGGCCACTGGGTAAGGGTTTCGAGCTGGACCCTTCCTGGGGGCACATGATCATCGTGGCTCGCGGTGTTGGCTTAGCCACGCTCGCACCACTGGCTGAGGCTGCGCATCAGATGGGTATCCGACTGACCGCCGTGCTGAGTGCCCGCAGTGAGAAAAGCCTGCTTTCACGTGACCGATTCGCCTCGCTCGGCGCTGATGTACAGGCAGTGCTGGACGAAAACGGCAGCAGCGCACCAGAGCAACTGGAGCCGCTGCTGAGACAAATCATCGCGCGAGAGAAAACCAACGCGCTCTTTACCTGCGGTTCGAAGCGGCTGACCCGTCTGCTCAAGAAACTCAGCGCCGAGCTTGGCTTGGTAGGCCAAGTGGCACTTGAACAGCAGATGGTCTGCGGTCTGGGCATGTGTCAGTGCTGCGTCGAAGTGTTCGAGGTCGATGGGCTGATGGTGGGGAAGCGGGTGTGTCTTGAAGGCCCGGTGTTTGACCTGGCGGAGGTGGTGTGATGATTGATCTCAGCGTACAAGTCGGCGGACTGCGCCTGAAAAACCCGGTAATGCCAGCGTCGGGCACCTTCGCAGAGGAGCTGACTCACCTGCTGGATTTCAACCAGCTCGGTGCCCTGGTCACCAAGACCATCACATCAGAAAAGCGAACCGGAAACCCGATGCCACGCGTCTGTGAGTTGGCGGACGGGATGATGAACGCGATCGGCATCCCAAGTAAGGGTGCTGATCTGTTCATTGACAAGGTCGTTCCGTTCTACCGGGATTTCGATTCGCCGCTGATCGTGAGCATCTCGGCCCCAACGGCTCAAGGCTTTGCCGAGCTAGCTGCCCGGCTGAGTGATGTGCCTGGTGTAGCAGGTATCGAAGCAAACATCTCTTGCCCTAACTTGGAGGCTCATGGCCAGTCGTTTGGCATGCAGGCTGAAAGTACCCGAAACGTAGTCGCACTGATGCGCCAGGTCACCTCGCTCCCGCTGTGGGTCAAGCTGACCCCTAACGCTGGAGACGTCGTTTCGGTTGCACGGGCTGCGCAAGACGCCGGTGCAGATGCCGTGGTGGTGGGTAATACGTTGCTCGGGCTCTGCATCGATATCGAGCAGGGTCGTGCAAGGCTCGGGAATTTCATGGGAGGTATCTCGGGGGCGGCTATTCGACCGCTGATGGTTCGCTTGACCTACCAATGCGCTCAGGCTCTGGAAATCCCGGTCATTGGCTGCGGCGGCATCTCCACGGCTGATGATGCGTTGGAATTCATCTATGCCGGCGCATCGGCTGTCCAGGTGGGGACGGCAACCTTCCTTCACCCCAAGACCATGAACACGATGGTGGGTGAGTTGGCGGCCTTCTGTCAGCGTAAAGGTGTTTCTTCTATTAGCGCGCTGATCGGGGCTCTGGATGACTCGCCCGCAGAACCGTTCGGAGCACTGCCATGACTGCCCAATGGCGTGAGCAGGCCGAAAAGCTGTTCAACGATGTCGCATCGCTGTCCCGCGATGCCCACGAAGGCATCACTCGGGAAAGCTATGGCCCGGGCGAAAACGACACCATTGCTTACCTGACCGATTTCGCTTTGACGCAGGGTCTTGATGTGGTGCCTGACCGCGCTGGCAATGTGATCTTCAAACGCAAAAGCGACAATGGTCAGCCTGCTTTGTGGTACGGCTCGCATCTTGATTCAGTCCCCCAAGGCGGCAATTACGATGGACTGGCCGGCGTTGTCGCAGGTCTGCTTTGCCTGTGCCGACTGGACCAGGAAAAAGTAGAAACGGCGCAACCCATTCGCGTCATTGGCCTGCGGGGCGAAGAGAGCGCCTGGTACGGCAAGTCGTACATCGGGTCGCGAGCGCTGCTTGGCGGGCTGACTGATCAGGACCTTCGCCTGACCAACCGCTTCAGTAAACGTACGCTTGCTGAAGCGATGGAGGCGGCGGGTGCAGATCTTGAGGCCATTCGGCGCCAAGAGTGGCTTATCGATCGCTCGCAGTTTGCCGGCTACCTCGAAATCCACATTGAGCAAGCCGAGTCGCTGGAGCGTATGGGGGAAGCCCTGGGTGTCGTTCCCGGCATCCGCGGGAATGTCCGTCATAACCAGGTCCGTTGCCTGGGTGAAGACGGCCACTCAGGTGCTGTCGCTCGCGAAGACCGCCACGACGCCGTGTTTGCCGTGAGTGAGCTCGTTGCTCGAATCGACGAGCTGTGGAGAGCATTCATCGCGGCCGAACGCGATCTGGTGGTTACCGTCGGTACTCTCGGAACCAATGCCGCCCACCACGCTGTCTCGCGCATCCCCGGCGAAGTCAGCTTCAGCCTCGAAATGCGCAGCCTGCATCATGAAACGCTTGAGGCGTTTTATGCGGCGGCGCTGGCCGAGACCAAAGCAATCGAAGCGTCTCGCCAGGTTCGCTTCGAATTCGACAAGCGAATCGATACGGCCCCCGCAGCTATGCATGCCCCCTGGACAGACGTTCTCGTTCGACACGCCCGTGAGAAAGGCTGGAAAGGCGTGCTCATCCCTAGCGGTGCTGGTCATGACGCAGCGGTTTTCGCGAACGTCGGCATCCCTAGCGCAATGATCTTCATCCGTAATCAGCATGGGTCTCACAACCCTCATGAAGCAATGGGGTTGGACGATTTCCTGGCGGCGACGCAGGTGCTGTATCTGTCTACATTGGAGCTGAAACCATGACCGTGCGAGATAACGCTTGGCTGATCCGTAATGCAACTTTGGTCAACGAAGGACGCAGTTGGGTCGGGGATCTTCGAGTGCGAAATGGTCGCATCGATGCCATCGGCGAAGCCTTCGAACAGCGGCCTGGAGAGGCACTGATCGACGCGACTGGCCTGTGGCTGCTGCCGGGGATGATCGATGATCAAGTGCACTTCCGGGAGCCTGGCCTGACCCATAAGGCTGACATCGCCAGTGAGTCTCGGGCCTGTGCAGCGGGTGGTATCACCAGCTTCATGGAAATGCCCAATACCAAGCCCGCCGCGCTGGATCGTGCAAGCCTGGAAGCGAAGTACGCTATTGCTGCTGAGTCGAGTGTCGTGAACTACGCCTTCTACATGGGCGCAAGCAACGACAACCTGGAAGCGATTCGTGAGATTGATCCGGCCAGCACGCCAGGTTTGAAGGTGTTCATGGGGGCATCGACCGGCAACATGCTGGTCGACAACCCAGCAGTGTTGAACGAGATCTTCCGTGTCTGCCCGGTGCCGATCATCACGCACTGTGAAGATACGCCAATGATCAACGCGGCGTTGGAGAAAGCCAAAGCGCGCTTCGGCGACGACATTCCAGCCCGTGAACACCCGCTGATTCGTTCACGCGAGGCATGCATCAAATCTACTCGTCTGGCCATTGAGTTGGCACGCAAGCACGGTACTCGACTCCATGTGCTGCACATCTCCACCGCAGAGGAGCTTGAGCTGTTTGAACCAGGGCCAATCGCAGGCAAGCGCATTACCGCTGAGACCTGTGTGCATTTCCTACACTTCACCGATCACGACTATGACCGACTGGGCTTTTTGATCAAGTGCAACCCGGCCATCAAGTCTGCGCATGACCGAGATGCCATCGTGAAGGCGCTGGCTGAAGGCCGCCTCGACGTTTTGGCTACAGACCACGCGCCGCATCTGCTTGACGAGAAGCAAGGCAATTACAGCCAGGCGCCATCAGGCATTCCGCTCGTCCAGTATGCACTGCAAAGCGCCTTGGAGCGTGTATTCCAAGGCGAGCTGACCCTCGAACGACTGGTTGAAGTCGTGAGTCATGCGCCGGCTGAACTGTTCCAGGTGAGCCGCCGCGGCTATCTGCGCGAAGGCTACGCAGCTGACCTGGTTCTTGTTGATCCTCAGCGTCCGCACTACGTGACCAACGATGAGGTGCTTTCCAAGTGCGGCTGGACGCCTTTCGATGACACCGCATTTTCTTCGAGCATCGTCGCCACCTTTGTGAATGGCGAACGAGTGTGGGATGGGGCAGCGGTAGACGGTTCGGTACGTGGCCAGCGCCTTTCTTTCACCGCCCGCGCTGAGCGTGCTTAGTGCCCAACAAGAGGTTTAGGTAAGTATGAACTTTTCAGAAATGGTGCAACGTTTCGCCGCCGCTCTCCCTGGCACCGACTCGTTCAAGCACGCCAACACGCACTGCGAAACCATCATCCAGAATGAGCCCTTCCAAGCCTGTGCAGCGTTCTTGATTGCCGGGTTCTGCCGAACCTACGTACTCATTTATGAGGACCAAGCACTGGAGGTTGATTTCGCCAGGCGTAACCACCGCCAGTTGCTGGAATACATGAATAAGCTGGACATGGCGTTGGCCACCCAAGACCACACTGTTGTTCACCAGGCGTTGATAGACGTGGTTGAAGACTACGCAAAAAGCGATCGAATTTTTTAAGCGCCTCGTTCGCTGCGTAAGGATGAAAGGGGTGCCACGCACACCCGTAACATCCTTGCGCGGCAATACCTGATAAAAACAAGTCCGCCCAGCCGTAAGCTCGGGGCCAGACCCTTGTAGGATGCCGCAATGAGTCTCAAAAACGATGCTCTCGAATACCATGCCCAGCCACGTCCTGGGAAACTCAGCGTAGAGCTCTCGAAGCCTACCGCCACCGCCCGCGACCTCTCTTTAGCCTACAGCCCGGGTGTTGCCGAACCCGTGCGCGAAATTGCCCGTGAGCCTGAGCTGGCCTACTCGTACACCGGCAAGGGCAACCTGGTCGCGGTGATTTCCGATGGCACCGCCATCCTGGGCCTGGGTGACCTTGGCCCACTGGCCTCGAAACCGGTCATGGAAGGCAAGGGTGTTCTGTTCAAGCGTTTCGCTGGCATCGACGTGTTCGACATCGAAGTCGAGTCACAAAGCCCGCAAGCTTTCATCGACACCGTTCGCCGCATTTCGATCACCTTCGGTGGCATCAACCTCGAAGACATCAAGGCCCCAGAGTGCTTCGAGATCGAACGCACCCTGATCGAGCAGTGCGACATCCCGGTCTTCCACGATGACCAGCACGGCACCGCGATCGTCACCGCCGCCGGCATGATCAACGCCCTGGAAATTGCCGGCAAGAAGCTGGAAGACGCCAAGATCGTCTGCCTGGGGGCCGGCGCTGCCGCCATCTCGTGCATGAAGCTGCTGATCAGCATGGGCGCGAGCGCTATCAATATCCTCATGGTCGACCGCAGCGGCGTGATTCACGCTGGTCGCGACGACCTGAACCGGTACAAGGCCCAATTCGCGCAGGCGACCGACAAGCGTACCCTGGCTGATGCCCTGAACGGTGCCGACGTGTTCGTTGGCCTGTCGGGCCCGAACCTGCTGAGCGCAGAAGGCCTGAAGTCGATGGCGGCCAACCCGATCGTGTTCGCCTGCTCGAACCCCGATCCGGAAATCGCCCCAGAGCTGGCTCATGCCACCCGTAACGATGTGATCATGGCCACCGGTCGTTCCGACTACCCGAACCAGGTCAACAACGTGCTGGGGTTCCCGTTCATCTTCCGTGGCGCCCTGGATGTTCGCGCCAAGCGCATCAACGAAGAAATGAAGATTGCCGCCGCCATTGCCTTGAAAGACCTGGCCAAACTGCCAGTGCCGAAGGAAGTCTGCGAAGCCTACGGCGTCGAGGGCTTGGAATTCGGCCGTGAGTACATCATTCCGAAGCCGCTGGATGCTCGTCTGATCACCGTGGTGGCCGATGCGGTAGCACGCGCTGCGATTGAGTCGGGTGTGGCCACCCTCCCGTACCCAACGCATTACCCGCTCTCATCCGTTTCTGAGGTGTTCGACGGCCTGTAAATCTCGACTTTCCAGTACTTGCGCCAAGGGCGCCTGCGTTATCGCCGGCGCCTTTTTTCTGCACGGCTTTTCACCCCTCCCGTAACACCGTCAACGGGCTGGCATTGAGCGCCCGCCTTGTGCCGAGCACCCCTGCGCCACCCACCAGCACTGCCCCTGCCAGCGGTAGCACGAGCAGCCACGGGTGTGGGGTCCACTGCAGGTCGAAGGCATAGCGGTACAACACCAGCGTGATCAGTTCGCAACCCAGTGCCGCAAGCAGCCCGCTGGCGGCACCCAGCAGGCCGAACTCGATACGCCGTGCCTTGACCAGCAATGGCCGCGCCGCGCCCAGTGCGCGCAGCAGGGCGCCTTGGCGAATCCGTTCGTCCAGCGTTGCCTGCAAGCCCGCGAACAGCACCGCTAACCCTGCCGCCAGGACAAACAACAGCACGTATTCGACCGCCAGGGTGACTTGGGCGAGGATGCTGCGCAGCTGATCAAGCAAAGCGTCTACTTGCAAGATGGTCACCGCCGGGAAAGCCCGCGACAGGGCGACCACATCCAGGTCATGGCCCGGGGCGAGGTAGAAGCTGGTGAGGTAAGTCGTTGGCAACCCTTGCAGGGTTCCAGGCTGGAAGATCATGTAGAAATTCGGCTGGAAACTGTCCCAATGCACGCTGCGCAGGCTGCTGACCCGGGCCTGGCGTTGCTGGCCGCCAATGTCGAAGGTGAGCAGATCGCCCAGTTGCAGCTTCAGGCTGGTGGCCAACTCCGTCTCCACCGATACACCGGGGATCTCGTTGCCCGAAGGCAGGGCTTGCCACCAGTTGCCTGCCGTCAGTTGGTTGCCATCGGGCAGCTCGGCGGCCCAGGTCAGGCTGAGGTCGCGTTGCACGGCCCGCTCGCCTGCGGAGTCCTTGCTGACGATTTGCTGCACCGGCTGCTGGTTTATCTGGATCAGGCGGCCGGGTGTCACTGGATAAAGCGGTGCGGAGCTTGCGTTGACCTGCTGCAGGCGTTGGGCGAAGGGCTCGCGATCATCCGGCAGGATATTCAGGGCAAAGTGGTTGGGGGCGTCCTTGGGTAGTTGCGCTTGCCAGGTGTCGAGCAGTTCGGCGCGCAGTAGCGCCACCAGCGCCATGGCCAGCAGGATCAGGCCAAAAGCCAGGGCCTGGCCCGCAGCCGCCAAGGGATGGCGCAACAGTTGCCCCAGCCCGAGGCGCCAGGCCAGTGGTGCGCCGACCAACAATTGGCGCAGGCTACGCAGGCCCAGTAGCAGCAGGCCGCCAAGTACCACCGCGGCGACCAGGCCGCCGCCCAGCAATGCAAAGGTCAGCAGCAGGTCGAGGCTCAGGCGCCACATGATCAGGCCCAGGGTCAGCAGGGCGGCGCCATACACCAGCCAACTGCTGGGCGGCACGGGCAGCAGGTCACGGCGTAGCACCCGTAGCGGGGGCACCTGGCCGAGGGCGGCAATTGGCGGCAGGGCGAAACCGGCCAGGGCCACCAGCCCAGTGCCGATGCCGGCCAGCGCCGGTACGATTCCGCCTGGTGGTACCACGCTCGGCAGCAGGCCGTGCAACAAGCGGAACAGGCCCAATTGCGCCAGCCAGCCGAGCAGGGCGCCTGCCACGGCGGCCACCAGGCCAAGCATGGCCAGTTGTAGGCAGTACAGGCCCAGTGCCTGCCGACGGGAGAGGCCCAGGCAGCGAAGTAGCGCACTGGCATCCAGGCGTCGGGCGGCGTAGCGGCTGGCCGACATGGCCACGGCGACGCCGGCCAGCAGTACCGCCACCAGGCTTGCCATGTTCAGATAGCGCTCGGCCTTGCTCAGGGCGCCACCGATCTGCTGGTTGCCGTCGCGGGTGTCGCGCAGTCGCTGGCTGGCTGCCAGGTCTTTCTCCACGGCCTGGCGATACTGGGCCAGCGCTTCGACGTCGCCGCGCCACAGGTCGCGGTAGGACACCCGGCTACCGGGCTGGATTACCCCGGTCGCCTGCAGGTCCGCCAGGTTCATCATCACCCGCGGGGTGAGGCTATAGAAGTTATTGGCGCGGTCCGGCTCGTAGGTCAGCACGCGGCTCATGCGCAAGGTTTTCATGCCCACATCGATGCTGTCGCCGATCGACAGCCCCAGTGCGGCCAGCAGCCTCGGTTCGACCCAGGCCTCGCCTGGTGCCGGGCCGCCACCGGGGGCTTCCTCGGCATAGGGTGCTGCGGCGCTGCGTACCTGGCCGCGCAAGGGGTAGGCACCGTCGGCTGCCTTGACGCTGGACAGCTGGATACCGCTATCGCCGCCCACCACACTGGTGAACTCGACCACCTGTGCGTGGCGCAAGCCGAGTGATGTGCCGGCAGTGATCTGCTCGTCGCGGGCCGGCGAGCTGCCTTGCAGCACCAGGTCGGCGCCGAGGAACTCGCTGGCGCGCAGCTGCATGGCGCCGTTGAGGCGGGCACCGAAGTAACCGATGGCGGTGCTGGCGGCAACGGCCACCAGCAGGGCGAAGAACAGCACGCGCACTTCGCTGGCGCGGATGTCGCGCAGCAATTGGCGTAGCGCCAGGCCGCACAGTCG
Organism: Pseudomonas sp. E1MeOHC2; assembly: GCF_058745025.1. Lineage (NCBI taxonomy): Bacteria > Pseudomonadati > Pseudomonadota > Gammaproteobacteria > Pseudomonadales > Pseudomonadaceae > Pseudomonas > Pseudomonas sp. E1MeOHC2. The sequence continues at coordinate 347,707 of NZ_CP196675.1, read as the reverse complement.
GGAGAAGGGCATGCTGGTCATCGGGCTTAGACCTCCACCGGGGCCACCAGGCGCCCGGCGTCCAGGCGGATCAGGCGTCGGCAGCGTCTGGCCAGGCGTTCGTCATGGGTGACCAGCACCAGGGTCGTGCCGCGTTCCTTGTTCAATTCGAACAACAGGTCGCTGATGCGCTCGCCGGTATGGCTGTCCAGGTTGCCGGTGGGCTCGTCGGCGAACAGCACGGCAGGATGCGCGGCGAAGGCGCGGGCGATGGCCACCCGTTGCTGCTCGCCGCCGGACAACTGGCGCGGCGTGTGGCTCAGGCGCTTGCCCAGGCCGACCCGTTCGAGCAGGGTGCGGGCGTGCTCGCGGGCATCGCGACGGCCGTCCAGCTCAAGTGGCAGCATGACGTTCTCCAGGGCATTGAGGCTGTCGAGCAGTTGGAACGACTGGAACACGAACCCGACATGCTCGGCGCGCACGCGGGCGCGCTGGTCCTCGTCCAATGGCCCCAGGTCGTGCCCGGCGAGGATGACCTTGCCGGCGCTGGGCCGGTCGAGGCCGGCAAGCAGGCCGAGCAGGGTCGACTTGCCCGAGCCCGAAGCGCCGACGATGGCCAGGCTGTCGCCCTGGGCGAGGTCTAGGGAAAGTGCGTGGAGGATGGTCAGGTCGCCTTCCGCGCTGGGGACCACTTTGCTAAGGTTCTGCGCAACGAGAATGCTGGGGCCCATGGAGAATCCAATGCGAATGTGGTGGTTGAGTGCCGGTCTGGCCTTGTGTTGCCTGGCCCAGAGCGCCACGGCGGGAACGGTGCTGGTGGTGGGCGATAGTATCAGCGCCGGTTTTGGCCTGGATAGCCGCCAAGGGTGGGTCTCTTTGTTGCAGACCCGGCTCAAGGACGAAGGTTTCGATGATCAGGTGGTCAATGCCTCGATCAGCGGCGACACCAGTGCAGGGGGGCAGGCGCGGCTACCGGCGCTGCTTGCAGCGCACAAACCGGCAGTGGTGGTGCTGGAGTTGGGGGGGAATGATGGGCTGCGCGGGCAGCCGCCGGAGCAATTGCAACAAAATCTTGCTTCGATGATCGAGCGTGCCCGGCAAGCTGGCGCCAAGGTGCTGCTGCTTGGGATGCGCCTGCCGCCCAACTATGGCGTGCGTTACACCACGGCGTTCGCCCAGGTGTATGAGCAGTTGGCGGTGGAAAAACAGGTACCGTTGGTGCCGTTTTTCCTGGAGGGCGTAGGGGGTGTGCCGGAGTTGATGCAGGCCGATGGCATCCACCCGACGCAAGGTGCCCAGCAGCGCTTGTTGGAAAATGCCTGGCCGGCGATAAAACCCTTGCTGTGACGCTTTAAACGGGGCCGGCTTTCGGCTAAGGTTGCGCCCCCCGTTTCGAGAGCCCCCGATGCCGCGCCCTGCCTGGTCCCTTTATGCCTACCAACTGATCGAGCCTGACGAACAGCTCGACCTGTTTGCCTGCCAGGAAATCCGCGTCCACCTGGCGGCTCGCCAGCTTGAGCTGGGCGTGCCGGTCGACCGTACCCTGTGCGGCGGCCTGCTGCCCGCACAGCCGCGGTGGTCGGGTGTGCAACGCTCGATCTACCGGGACAACCGGCTGTGCACGCTTTGCCGCGCCATTCTAGACGCACAGCGGCGCGGCATGCGCCCGGTGTGGCCGCAGCTTTGACGCGTAACCTGACACACCTTTCATCATCTGAAACGCTTGCATGATGCCAATGCCTCCCGCTTGCATCGAGGCGGGTGTACAATCGATCCTCTTGACCCACCTTTCGAAGGATTTACCGGATGTTGCCGCGCTTTCCTGCCGTCACCCGTAGCCTGTCCCTGGCCACCCTGCTGGTAGCGGGCCCCGCTGCTGCGCTGGAACTGCCACTGCCACCCCCCGGTGAAGACATCGTCGGCCAGGTGCAGGTGATCAAGGCTAAGTACGAGGACACGTTCGCCGACATTGGCACTGCCAACGACCTCGGCTACCTGGAAATGATCGCCGCCAACCCGGGCGTCGACCCCTGGTTGCCCGGCGCCGGTACCGAGATCATCCTGCCGACCCGCTATGTGCTGCCGCCAGGCCCGCGCGAAGGCGTCGTCATCAACCTTGCCGAATACCGCCTGTACTACTTCCCGAAAGGGCAGAACGTGGTGCATACCTACCCGTTGGGCATCGGTCGTGAAGGGTGGGGGTCGCCGATTGCCAACACCAAGATCACCGCCAAGACCCCGAACCCGACCTGGACGCCGCCGGCCTCCATCCGTGCAGAGCACGCCGCCGATGGCGACATCCTGCCGACAGTGGTACCGGCGGGGCCCGACAACCCGTTGGGGCCTTTCAAGTTCACGCTGGGTGTACCGGGTTACCTGATCCACGGTTCGAACAAGAAGTTCGGCATTGGCATGCGTACCAGTCATGGTTGCTTCCGCATGCTCAACAACAACGTACTGGAGCTTTCGAAGATGGTCCCGGTCGGTACACCGGTGCGCATCATCAACGAGCCTTACAAGTTCGGCATCAGTGCCGGCAAGGTCTATCTCGAAGCGCACACTCCGCTGGACGATCAGGGCAACCCGTCAGTGGTGGATAAACACACGGCGGTCATCAATGCCTTGCTCAAGCGTGAAGACCTGGCGAACAACCTGCGGATGAACTGGGACATGGTGCGTGATGTGGTCGCTGCTGAAGATGGCATGCCCGTCGAGATTGCCGTGCCGGTCGAAAATCAGGGTACCGCACCGATGGTTACGAGCATCCCGCCCGAACTGCAATAAGGGTTTGCGAGCTGCCCAGGGCCTGCCGTAGTGCAGGCCTTTTCGTTTGTGCGCTGCCTGTTGAGCGGCAATAAAAAAGCCGACCCACAAGTGGGTCGGCTTCATAACAATCCGTGAGGACTATTACTTGCGGCTGGCTTTGTCCAGCATACGCAGAGCGCGCTCGTTGGCTTCGTCAGCGGTCTGCTGAGCCTTCTGAGCGGCTGCCAGTGCGTCGTCAGCCTTACGGTAGGCTTCGTCAGCACGAGCTTGAGCGCGAGCTGCTGCGTCTTCAGTCGCAGTCAGACGAGCTTCGGTTTCTTTGGATACGCTGCTGCAACCGGTAGCCAGAACTGCGGCCAGAGCCAGAGCAGAGAATTTCAGAACGTTGTTCATCGTGTTCCCCTTCAAGGACTTTCTATTAAAGAGCCATCTCTCGGAAAAGAGAAACTGGCCGGCGTACATAGTACCCATTACTTGTAGTAAGTAAACTGACTGAGCGCAAGAACTGCAAAAAAAATGTTGCTCCAGGTCACGCCGACAAGAATTGCGACGCGTTTGTGAAAAAAACGTACAGGGAGCGCAAGCGATTGTAGTGCTGAAACTTTTTTGTTGAACTAACGGTGACTTTGACTGTCCTTGAGCGTCTTAAGGCCTAGAACATCCGGCGGCTGTTGGCGTACCGGGAAGAGTCGGTTGAACCACGGTTCTCGCCAATTTTAACCGCTGCCACCTTGAGCAATCCTGCGTGCCGCGCCTACTATCTTGTGAGTGCCGGAGGCAGAACGTTTGCAATCGCCTTGCGGTCCAAGGGGCAACAGGTGGCGTAGAGGATTCTGTGCCGGATAAACCACCATCGGTTAAGGTATGGGTCTGCCGAGAAGACCTGCGAGGAGTAGTGATGAGCGAAGCGCTGACCATCCACCATGACCAGGCCGGTCATCAGTTCGAGACCAACGTGGACGGTCATCGTGCCTATCTGACGTACATGGATCTGGGCAAGCAGACGCTGGACATCTATCGCACCTTCGTGCCTAACGCCCTGCGCGGGCGTGGTATTGCCGCAGCACTGACCGAGCGGGCCCTGGAGTATGCCGAGCAGATGGGCTACACGGTGATCCCGTCGTGCTCTTATGTAGAACGCTACATGGAGCGTCAGCAGCGTCACTCGAGCAAGGTTTGATCGACTAAAAAGAAGGGGCCGTTCGCGGCCCCTTTTTTATTGCTCTTCAGCCGCGCTGGCGCTGCGGCAGTACATCCTTGAGCTTGGCGTGCATGCTGCGCAGGGTCTTCTCGGTGGCGGACCAGTCGATGCAGGCGTCGGTCACCGAAACACCATATTGCAGTTCGTTCAGGTCTTTGGGGATCGACTGGCAGCCCCAGTTCAGATGGCTCTCGACCATCAGGCCAATGATCGACTGGTTGCCTTCAAGGATCTGGTTGGCGACGTTTTCCATCACCAGTGGCTGCAGGGCCGGGTCCTTGTTGGAGTTGGCGTGGCTGCAGTCGACCATGATGTTGGCCTTGATCTTGGCCTTGGCCAGGTCCTGTTCGCACAGCGCGACGCTGACCGAATCGTAGTTCGGCTTGCCATTGCCGCCGCGCAGTACCACGTGACCGTAAGGGTTACCCTTGGTGGTGACGATGGATACGCCGCCTTCCTGGTTGATGCCGAGGAAGCGGTGCGGTTTGGATACCGACTGCAGGGCGTTGATCGCAACGGTCAGGCCGCCATCGGTGCCGTTCTTGAAACCGACTGCCGAAGACAGGCCCGAAGCCATTTCCCGGTGGGTCTGGGATTCGGTGGTACGGGCGCCAATCGCCGACCAGCTGATCAGGTCCTGCAGGTACTGCGGGGAAATCGGGTCGAGTGCTTCGGTGGCTGTCGGCAGGCCCATTTCAGCCAGGTCCAGCAGCAGTTGGCGACCGATGTGCAGGCCATCCTGAATCTTGAACGAGTCATCCAGGTACGGGTCGTTGATCAGGCCTTTCCAGCCAATGGTGGTGCGCGGTTTCTCGAAGTACACGCGCATGACCAGGTACAGGGTGTCGGACACCTCCGCCGCCAATACCTTCAGGCGTTCGGCGTACTCGTGGGCAGCCTTGATATCGTGGATGGAGCAGGGGCCGACCACGACGAACAGGCGATGGTCCTTGCCGTCGAGAATATTGCGCACCACTTCGCGGCCGGCAGTCACGGTCTGCAGGGCCTTGGCGCTGAGGGGGATTTCCTTCTTGAGCTGATCGGGGGTGATCAGGGTCTCGTTGGAGGCAACGTTTAAGTCGTCGATCGGTAAATCAGCCATCGTGTTACTCGTCAGGTCACGGGTGCCGGCCGCCAGCAATCCCCGTGCGGCCCAGCAGCAAGAATGTTCGCAGCGGGGAGCCGAACCTTAGCGCGTTACAGGGGGGCGCGACAATGGGCTTGACCCCGTCAACCCAGGGATTTTCCCTACGCTGGCGGTGCTGTGGCGCAATTGGGGTGCGCAGGGGGCACGAACCGGTGTAAAAAAGCCCACTGACATTTACCTGGAGATTGGCATGCATCCGCGCAAACCCCGTATCGGTATCATCGGCAGTGGTGCAATCGGTGGCTTTTATGGATTGATGCTGGCGCGGGCCGGTTTCGATGTGCATTTTCTCCTGCGCAGTGAGTATGACGTGGTGCGCGATCAGGGACTGGTGCTTGAAAGTGCTGTGCACGGCGCGTTGCGGATGAAGGTACAGGCGTATGCCAGTGCTGCCGACATGCCGCAATGCGACTGGTTGCTGGTGGGGGCCAAAGCCACCAGTAACGACCAGTTGGCGCCGTTGATCGTGCAGGCTGCCGCGCCCGATGCGCGGGTGGTGCTGTTGCAGAATGGCCTGGGGGTGGAGGCGCAGTTGCGTCCGGCATTGCGCGATGACATGCACCTGCTTGGCGGCTTGTGCTTCATTTGCGTCAACCGCCAGGCGCCCGGTGTTATTCGGCATCAGGCACTGGGCGCAGTCAATCTCGGCTATCACAGCGGGCCTGCCGGCGATGGCGGCGTTGCGCTGGTGCAGGAGGGGGCGGAGCTGTTCCAGGCGGCGGGGATCGAGTCGCGGGCCATGGCTAACCTGGAGCAGGCGCGTTGGCAGAAGCTTGTGTGGAACGTGCCTTATAACGGGCTTTCGGTGTTGCTTGGCGCCAGCACCACGCCGTTGATGGCCGACCCGCACAGCCGGGCACTGATCCAGGCCTTGATGGCGGAGGTGGTAGAGGGTGCCGCTGCCTGTGGGCATGTGCTGCCCGAGGGGTATGCCGAGCATTTGTTCCAGATTACCGAGCGGATGCCCGACTACTGGCCAAGCATGTACCACGATCACGCCCAGCAGCGCCCGCTGGAGTTTCATGCCATCTATGGCGAGCCGTTGGCGCAGGCTCGGGCGGCAGGTTGCAGCTTGCCGCGCATGGAGATGCTGCATCAGGCGCTGTCGTTCATCGACCGTGCGACTCGCCCCACCTGAAGGCCCCACAGCCCGCGCTGGCAGCACGCCGGACGGCAAAGCGTGCGTGCGGCGCGCTGCTAAGCTGAAGCTTGCTCTGCCGCAGCGGCAGTCGAGGAGGTCGAATGATCCGCTCCATGCTGTACGCCACCGACCTCGGTGTCTACGCCCCTTTTGTCATGCAGCACGCCTTGGCCTTGGCGCGGACGTTCAATGCAGAGCTGTATGTGATCCACGCGGTGGAACCCATGGGGCAGTTTGCCGAATCGCTCCTGCAAAGCTATCTGGATGAACAGACGCTGGACCAGTTGCACAGCCAGGGCGTCAACACGGTCATGGCCAATATTGAACAACGTGTACTTGAAAACTTTCGCGATGAACTGGGTGAGGAGGCGGACCTGGCGGTGATCAAGGCAGTACGTGTGCGCCAGGGTGACCCTGCCCAGGTGATCCTCGACCAGGCGCAGCGCTTGAGCGTCGATCTGTTGATTTTCGGAAGCCACAGCGCAGGTGCGGGCGTTGATGTACCGCTTGGGCGAACGGCAGTGCGGTTGCTGCAGCTATCGCCTGTGCCGGTGTATATGGTGCCGCTTGCACAGCATCTGGGGCGTAGGAAAACGTGAAGCTGGCTGTAGGCTATTACTGGGGCGCGTGTAACAAAATAGTTCTAGATTTATTTCCAGAACCACTAATATAGTTATATATCGTCGCTGCCTGCTGCCGCTGACTCTCCGCTGAACCGAGGGAAACCTATGAAGCTTCAACAACTGCGCTACATCTGGGAAGTGGCGCACCACGACCTCAACGTCTCCGCGACGGCGCAGAGCCTGTATACCTCCCAGCCAGGTATCAGCAAGCAGATCCGCCTGCTCGAAGATGAGCTGGGTGTTGAAGTCTTTGCCCGCAGCGGCAAGCACCTGACCCGCGTCACCCCGGCAGGTGAACGTATCATCAATACCGCTGGCGAGATCCTGCGCAAGGTCGAGAGCATCAAGCAGATCGCCCAGGAATTCTCCAACGAGAAGAAGGGCACCCTGTCCATCGCCACTACCCATACTCAGGCGCGCTATGCGCTGCCGCCGGTGATCAGCAGTTTCATCAAGCAGTACCCGGAAGTGGCCTTGCACATGCACCAGGGGTCGCCGATGCAAATTGCCGAGATGGCCGCTGATGGCACTGTCGACTTCGCCATTGCCACCGAGGCACTGGAGCTGTTCGGCGACCTGATCATGATGCCGTGCTACAAGTGGAACCGTTGCGTGGTGGTGCCGCAGGGCCACCCGCTGACCAAGCTGCCGAAACTGACCCTGGAAGCGGTCGCCGAATACCCCATCGTCACCTACGTGTTTGGTTTCACTGGCCGTTCGAAGCTGGACGAGGCCTTCAACCACCGCGGCCTGACGCCGAAGGTGGTGTTCACTGCGGCGGATGCTGACGTGATCAAGACTTATGTGCGCCTGGGGCTGGGCGTGGGTATCGTGGCCAAGATGGCGGTCGATACCAAGCTCGACAGTGACCTGGTGGCCTTGGATGCCAGCGAGTTGTTCGAGGCCAGCATCACCAAGATCGGCTTCCGCCGTGGCACCTTCCTGCGCGGTTTCATGTGCGACTTCATCGAGAAGTTTGCCCCGCACCTGACCCGTGAAGTGATGGCAAAAGCCATTCAGTGCCATAACAAGCAGGAACTCGAAGAGCTGTTCGAGGGCGTCGAGCTGCCGGTGCACTGAGCCGTTCGCGCATAAAAAAACCGGCCCTTGGGCCGGTTTTTTTGTTTGTCGATCAGCCCTTGCTGATCAGGTTGCCGGCGTGCAGGCCGCATTCCTTCTGGGTTGACTCTTCCCACCACCAGCGGCCTTCGCGCTCGTGCTGATTCGGCAGCACCGGGCGTGTGCATGGCTCGCAACCGATGCTGATGAAGCCGCGCTCGTGCAGGCTGTTGTACGGTAACTCGAGCATGCGAATGTAGCCCCAGACTTCTTCGCTGCTCATCTGTGCCAGCGGGTTGAACTTGTACAGGGTACGCTCGGGGGTGGAGAAGGCGCTGTCGATTTCCAGTGCCGCCACCTGGCTACGGGTGCCTGGGCTCTGGTCGCGGCGCTGGCCAGTGGCCCAGGCGCTTACCGTGGACAGTTTGCGGCGCAGTGGCTCGATCTTGCGGATGCCGCAGCACTCGCCATGGCCGTCCTTGTAGAAGCTGAACAGGCCCTTTTCCTTGACGAAGGGGTCGAGCTTGCTGCGATCGGGGCTGAGGATTTCGATCGGCAGGTTGTACTGTTCGCGGACCTGGTCGATGAACCGGTAAGTCTCCGGATGCAGGCGCCCGGTATCGAGGCTGAAGACCTTGACCTGCTTGTTCAGCTTCCAGGCCATGTCGACCAGCACCACGTCCTCGGCGCCGCTGAAAGAGATCCACAGGTCGTCGCCGAAGTGCTCGAAGGCGAGTTTGAGGATGTCTTGCGGGGACTTGTTGGCATAGGTCGCGGCGAGGGCGGCGACGTCAAAGGCTTGGCTCATCAGGCGGTTTCCATCTTGGCTGTGGCGCTGTGCGCTCGTAATGGTGTGATGGTAACAAAAAATGTTGGTTTAGACGCCTGGCGCCGAATCAGAGCTGCTGCAAGGTCTCCATCAAGACCCGCACCTTGGCGATCGATTCTTCATACTCTGCCTGCCAGTTCGAGTCCGCCACTACCGCGCCGCCGCCCCAGCAACTGGCCTGCCCATCCTTGATCAGCAGGCTGCGAATGGCGATGGAGCTGTCCATTTCGCCACGTACGTCGACATACAGCAGCGAGCCGCAATACAAGGCGCGGCGGGTGGGCTCCAGCTCATCGATGATCTGCATGGCGCGGATTTTCGGCGCGCCGGTGATCGAGCCACCGGGGAAGCTGTCGCCGATCAGGTCCAGGGCATCTTTGTCGGTGGCCAGTTGCCCGGTGATGCTGCTGACCAGGTGATGAACGTTGGGGTAGCTTTCCAGGCTGAACAGCTCTGGCACCTTGACCGAGCCAGTCTGGCAGGTGCGGCCCAGGTCGTTGCGCAGCAGGTCGACGATCATCAGGTTTTCCGAGCGGTCCTTGGGGCTGTGCAGCAGCTCTTCGGCATTGCGGGCATCTTCGTCGGGGTTGCTTGAGCGCGGCCGGGTGCCCTTGATTGGGCGGGTCTCGACCAGCCCTTGGCTGACGCGGATGAAGCGCTCTGGCGAGAAGCTCAGTAGTGCGCTGCCATCGGCCAGTTGCTGGTAGCCAGAGAACGGTGTCGGGCACGCCTTGCGCAGGGCCTGATAGGCGCGCCAGGGGTCGCCCTGGCAGGGCGCGCGGAAGCGCTGGGTCAGGTTGATCTGGTAGCAATCGCCGGCCTGGATGTAGCGTTGCACCTGGTCGAACGCCGCCTGGTAGTGCTCGGGTTTCAGGTCACCGGTCATGGCGGTCAGCAAGTGGAAGTCGCCATGACTGGCGTAGTCGGGCGTTTCGAACAGGGCGATCAGGCGCTCGCGCTCATCGCTTGCCAGGCTTGGGTGGAACACCAGCTGGCTGGTTGCCAGCGTGTGGTCGGTTACCAATGCCCAGTTGTACAGGCCAAGCTGCGCATCGGGTAGGCCCAGGTCATCGACCGCCAGGCTTGGCAGCTGTTCCAGGCGTCGGCCGAAGTCGTAACTGAGGTAGCCGATCAGGCCGCCGGCAAACGGCAGCGCCATCCCATCGGGCACGTCGGCGTGGCCGAGTTGCGCCAGCCCGGCTCGCAGGCGTTTGAGGAAGGCGCGGCCGTCCTCGTCTGCGTGGGCGTGCAGGTGTTGCACGGGCCAGGCGCTGAGCAGGTCGAAGCGGCCGCGTTCGGCACCGGGGCGGGCGCTGTCGAGCAGGATCGCCCCGGGCGCCTGGCGCAGGCGGGCGAAATAGGCGGCAGGGTCGGGCTGGTAGGGCAGAGGGTGGAGCGTACAGGTCGGCATCAGTGTGGACGGCGATGTAAAAGCGAGGAGGGCGATTGTAGACCTGTGTAGGAAATGCGCCTAGCGCTGGAACGACATTCAAACGTTGTGTTGAGGCCGAGGGCTGCTTTGCAGCCCATTCGCGGGGCAAGCCCGCTCCCACAGATACGGTGTTGCGCTCAAGGTGCACGCTGTACCTGTGGGGGCGGGCTTGCCCCGCGAATGGCTCGCGAAGCGGCCCCGTCGTTACTGACTCAGCGCGGATGCACGTGCCCGAACAACCCTTGTGATACACGAACGCGCTGTTCGGCATCTTCGGTCACGCCATCTTTGGCCAGCGCCTCGATGTGCGCCTCGATGGCATGGGTGCGCTGGGTCAGCCCGCAGTCGTTGGCAATCTGGATGTTCAGGCCAGGGCGGGCATTGAGTTCCAGGATCAGCGGGCCCTTTTCCTGGTCCAGTACCATGTCCACACCGATGTAGCCCAAGCCGCACAGCTCGTAGCAGCCGGCCGCGAGCTTCATGAAGCCGTCCCAGTTCGGCAGTTGCACGCCGTCCACGGCGTTGGTGGTGTCCGGGTGCTTGCTGATGATGTTGTTCAGCCAGGTACCACGCAGCGTCACCCCGGTGGCCAGGTCGACACCCACACCGATGGCGCCTTGGTGCAGGTTGGCCTTGCCGCCCGACTGGCGGGTCGGCAGGCGCAGCATGGCCATGACCGGGTAGCCCATCAGCACGATGATGCGGATGTCCGGCACGCCTTCGTAGCTGATGCTCTTGAAGATCTGGTCCGGTGTCACCCGGTACTCGATCAGCGCCCGGTCGCGGTGGCCGCCCAGCGAGTACAGACCGGTAAGGATGCTCGAGATCTGGTGCTCGATCTCTTCGTGGCTGATGATCTTGCCCGACACCGTACGGTAGCGGTCCTCGAAACGGTCGGCGATCACCAGGATGCCGTCACCGCCAGCGCCTTGCGCCGGCTTGATGACGAAATCACTGCGCCCGCCAATGATCTGGTGGAGCTTCTCGATCTGCTTCTCGGTCTCGATGATGCCGTACATTTCCGGCACATGGATGCCGGCTGCGAGCGCACGCTCCTTGGTGATGATCTTGTCGTCGACGATCGGGTACAGGTGGCGCTTGTTGTACTTCAGGACATAGTCCGCATTACGCCGGTTGATACCCATGATGCCCCGGGCCTCCAGGGCTTTCCAGGTCTTGATCAGTCCGAACATCAGGCATCAGCCTTCTTCAGGAACGCCTTGAAGCGAACGAGCTCGGTCAGGCGGTAGCCGCGGTAGCGACCCATCGCCAGCATGAAGCCCACCAGAATCAGCAGCACCGCCGGGAAGGTAAACACGAAGTACACCAGCTCCGGCACCATCATCAGCAGGTGCGCCACGGACGCTGCGAACAGGGTGCCGATGGCCACTTTCATGGCATGGCCACCGCCACGCTCTTCCCAGGTGATCGACAGGCGTTCGATGGTCATGGTCAGGATCACCATCGGGAACAGCGCCACCGACAGCCCGCGCTCCAGGCCCAGTTTGTGGCTGAACAGGCTGATGGCGGCGATCAGCACCACCACGAAGGTCAGCACCACCGACAGGCGTGGCAGCATCTGCAGCTTGAGGTGTTCGAGGTAGGAGCGCAGTGACAGGCCAAGCGCCGTGATCACCGTGAACAGCACGATGCCGAAGCCTAGCTGGGTCTCACGGAAGGCCAGGGCGATCAGTACCGGGGTGAAGGTGCCCAGGGTCTGCAGGCCGATCAGGTTGCGCAGGACCAGGATCACCAGCACGCCAATCGGGATCATCACCATGATCATGAAGGTCTGCTGGGTCTGCAGCGGCAGCCCGTACAGGGAGTATTCGAGGAAGTCGGCGTCGGTGTTCTCGTCGGTCAGCTTGGCCAGGCGGATGGCGTTCATCTCGCTGTTGTTCATGCTGAAGGTGACATTGGCTTTCTTGCCGCCATCGACGGTGATCAGGTTGTCGTCACCGGTCCACCACAGCAGGCGGTCGCTGGGCAGGCCCTGCTCGCCGGTGTCCGGGTTGAAGTACAGCCAGTCGTTGCCGTTGAAGCTGCGCAGCCACAATTCTGGGGTCTGCGGGGTATCGGCGACCAGGCGGATGGTGTGGACCTTCTCCATCGGCACGTGCGCGATGGACAGCAGCAGGTCGATGACCTGGGCCTTTTTCATGGCCGAGGTGTCACCGGCCAGCAGCAGCTTGACGTTGTCGTCGTTGAGGTTGTTGACCCGCTTGATGGTCTCGCTGACGAAGGTCTCGACGTCGGCCGAATGCTGGCGGATCGGCGCCATCAGGGCTTCGGCGGCGATTTTCTCGGGGCCTTCGACCGCCAGGCTGTCACGGAAGGTCGGGCCCTTGATGGTGGTCTTTTCGTTGCTGTAGCGCTTGGTCAGCACCAGACGGTAGTAGAGGGTCTGGTTACCGCTGGCGCGGCGTGCCGACCAGGTTACCTTGCGGTTGCCGTCGGCACGGTTGACGCTCACCCCGTAGTTGTTGGAGATGAAGCTCTCGTTGAGGCTGACGTAGTCGCGGTTCAGCGGCGGCACGAACATCTGCACCTTGACCGGGTCCTTGGTGCTGGCCACGAACTCGACCTTGGCGTCGATATTCCACAGGTCGTCGGTTTCATCCTCGGTCACCGGGATGCCGAGGAAGAAGATCTGATAAGCCGTGACCGCCACGCCCAGCAGCACCAGGACGGTGATCAGGACTTTCAGATGGAGGGTAAGAGAGCGCATCGGGATTACTCTGCTTTAGGAGCGTCGGTGGCACAGGCAGGTTTGCCGGCCGCGTATTTAAGGCTTGGGTCGACCAGCGCGTCGAAGTGCTTGAGCGCCTCGGAACCGATCAGCAGCGGGAACTGGAACGCGCTGCGGTCGGTGAGGTTGACTTCGATGGTGCGCAGGGCTTGGCCCATGCAGATTTCGAGTTCGATGACTGGGCGTGCGGTGTAGGCCTTGCCCGATTCGGCATCATAGTCGCCTGCCCGTCGCTTGATCTTGCTGACGCGCGCGAGGGGGCGCTCGATCGGGTGCGAGTGGGCGGCATCGATGGCCAGGTAGAAGCGCACCCAGCTCTCGCCGTTGCGCTTGAAGCGTTTGATGTCGCGGGCGCTGAGCGAGGCGGTCTTGGCGCCGGTGTCGAGCTTGGCGGCCACCTCAAGGTCAAGATCGCCCAGCTTTGCGTATTCGTTGAGACCGTACACGGTCTTGCCCGCCGCTTGGCCGATGGCCGGCAGCAGGGTGAGGCATAGCAGCAATAAAACGGGTGTAAGTCTCATAATCCTGGCGCGGTACTGTGCAGGGTTCGGGGCAAGGCGACTGGCAACGACTGCGCAAGCTTCCTCGTTCATCTGTCAACAACATGAATAGATGACAGACACGCTATCCATACTCCGTCGGAGGCGCGGCATTCTATCACGCCGACGTCTTGACGCCAGCGCGTCGCGATCTGACAGCGGCAGGGCGGGGTTAGTTCGTTATTAGACGATTGTCGACAATATTGATTTTGTCTTTGACTGATGGCGCTTAATTAGCTAATTTCTGGCCATGTGAATATCAGGGTGTCGACAATATGCTGGACCTTTCCACTCCCAGCCCTGCGTTGGCAGACGAAACGGAAACCTTGTCCGAAAACGTCTTTCGGCGTATCCAGGCGGCCATCGTCAAGGGCGATATCGCCCCAGGCAGCAAGATCTCCGAGCCGGAGCTGGCGCGTACCTACGGCATCAGCCGTGGGCCGCTGCGTGAAGCCATCCACCGCCTCGAGGGCCAGCGCCTGCTGGTGCGCGTGCCGCATGTCGGGGCGCGGGTGGTGTCGCTCAACCACGCCGAGCTGATCGAGCTGTACGAAATCCGCGAGTCGCTCGAAGGCATGGCCTGCCGCCTGGCCGCCGAGCGTATGAGCCAGGCCGATATCGACGAGCTGCGCCGGGTGCTCGACACCCATGAACGCGATGCGGCGTTCCAGGCCGGTGTCGGTTACTACCAGCAGGAAGGCGACTACGACTTCCACTACCGGATCATCCAGGGCAGCGGCAACCAGACCCTGGTCAAGATGCTCTGCGGCGAGCTGTACCAATTGGTGCGCATGTACCGCATCCAGTTCTCCGCCACGCCCAATCGGCCGCGCCAGGCGTTTGCCGAGCACCACCGGATTCTCGATGCCATCGCCGACCGTGATGGTGAATTGGCCGAACTCCTGATGCGCCGCCACATCGGCGCGTCCAAACGCAACATCGAGCGTCACTACCTGGACGCCAACGACAACAGCCCACGAGGTGATTCATGACTGTGAAGAGCACGCCCGGCCAACGTTTCCGCGACGCGGTTGCCGCCGAACATCCCTTGCAGGTAGTCGGCGCCATCAACGCCAACCATGCCCTGCTGGCCAAGCGCGCCGGCTTCAAGGCCATCTACCTGTCCGGTGGCGGCGTTGCCGCCGGCTCCCTGGGCTTGCCGGACCTGGGTATCAGCGGCCTGGATGATGTGCTCACCGACGTGCGCCGCATCACCGACGTCTGCGACCTGCCGCTGCTGGTGGATGTCGACACCGGGTTTGGCGCCTCGGCGTTCAACGTGGCGCGTACCGTGCGCTCGATGAGCAAGTTCGGCGCTGCCGCCATCCACATCGAAGACCAGGTCGGTGCCAAGCGTTGCGGCCATCGCCCGAACAAGGAAATCGTCACCCAGCAGGAAATGGTTGACCGCATCAAGGCGGCCGTCGATGCCCGTACCGATGACAGCTTCGTGATCATGGCGCGTACCGACGCGCTGGCCGTCGAAGGCCTGAATGCTGCCCTGGACCGTGCCGCGGCCTGCGTCGAGGCCGGCGCCGACATGATCTTCCCGGAGGCCATCACCGAGCTTTCGATGTACAAGACCTTCGCCGATCGGGTGAAAGCGCCGATCCTGGCCAACATCACCGAATTCGGCGCCACGCCGCTGTACACCACCGAAGAGCTGGCGTCGGTCGATGTGTCGCTGGTGCTGTACCCGCTGTCGGCGTTCCGCGCCATGAACAAGGCGGCCGAGAATGTCTACACCGCGCTGCGTCGTGACGGCACCCAGAAAAACGTGGTCGATACCATGCAGACCCGTATGGAGCTCTACGATGCCATTGGGTACCACGCCTTCGAGCAGAGCCTCGATGCGTTGTTTGCCCAGAAGAAAGGGTGAGTGATTGCCTGTGCTGGCCTCTTCGCGGGGCAAGCCCGCTCCCACAGGGATAGCGCAGGTTCAAGGCACCCCTGTGGGAGCGGGCTTGCCCCGCGAAGAGGCCAGCACAGGCAAACCGAATTAGCCAGCAAGAAATCCATAACAAATTCAAGAAAGGAGAAACACCATGGCCGAAGCAAAAGTACTCAGTGGCGCAGGCCTGCGTGGCCAGGTGGCCGGCCAGACTGCGCTGTCGACCGTTGGCCAGGCCGGTGCCGGCCTGACCTACCGTGGTTATGACGTCCGTGACCTGGCGGCCGGCGCTGAATTTGAAGAAGTGGCCTACCTGCTGTTGTACGGCGAGCTGCCAAACAAAGCACAGCTGGCCGAGTACAAGCATAAGCTCAAGGGCCTGCGTGACCTGCCGCAAGCCCTTAAGGAAGTGCTCGAGCGCATCCCGCGCGACGCCCACCCGATGGACGTGATGCGTACCGGCTGTTCGGTGCTGGGTACCCTGGAGCCTGAGCTGACGTTCGACGCCCAGCACGACAAGACCGACCGCCTGCTGGCGCTGTTCCCGGCCGTGATGTGCTACTGGTACCGCTTCACCCACCATGGCGTGCGCATCGACTGCACCGGCGATGAAGACACCCTCGGCGGGCATTTCCTGCACCTGCTGCACGGCAAGAAACCGAGCGAATTGCACGTCAAGGTGATGAACGTGTCGCTGATCCTCTATGCCGAGCACGAATTCAACGCCTCGACCTTCACCGCCCGTGTTTGCGCTTCGACCCTGTCGGACCTGTACTCCTGCGTCACCGCCGCCATCGGCTCGCTGCGCGGCCCGCTGCACGGCGGTGCCAACGAAGCGGCGATGGAGCTGATCGAACGCTTCCAGAACCCGCAGGAAGCCACGGCCGAACTGCTCAGGATGCTGGAGCGCAAGGACAAGATCATGGGCTTTGGCCATGCCATCTATAAAGAGTCCGACCCGCGCAACGAGGTGATCAAGGGCTGGTCGAAGCAGCTGGCTGACGAGGTGGGCGACAAGGTCCTGTACCCGGTTTCCGAAGCCATCGACAAGACCATGTGGGAGCAGAAACGCCTGTTCCCCAACGCGGACTTCTACCACGCGTCGGCGTACCACTTCATGGGCATCCCGACCAAGCTGTTCACCCCGATCTTTGTCTGCTCGCGCCTGACCGGCTGGGCGGCGCACGTGTTCGAACAGCGTGCCAACAACCGCATCATCCGCCCGAGCGCCGAGTATGTCGGCGTCGAACAGCGCCAGTTCGTGCCGATCGAACAGCGCTGAATAGATCTAGAGAGGCAACCCGTTTCCCTTGTGGGAGCGGGCTTGCCCGCGAAGGCGTCCGACCGGGCAACCGATGTGTACCTGCTGACGCCTTCGCGGGCAAGCCTGCTCCCACTGGGGCGGAGCAACCTTCCGAATCCTGTGACCGAGCCTGATTCCATGATGAACACCGCATTCCGCAAGCACCTGCCAGGCACCGACCTGGACTACTTCGATGCCCGCGCGGCAGTCGAGGCGATCAAGCCCGGCGCCTACGACGGCCTGCCCTACACCTCCCGCGTGCTCGCCGAAAACCTGGTGCGCCGCTGCGACCCGAGCACCCTCGACGCCTCCCTTGGCCAGCTGATCGAACGCAAGCGCGATCTCGATTTCCCCTGGTTTCCGGCGCGTGTGGTGTGCCACGACATCCTCGGCCAGACCGCCCTGGTTGACCTCGCCGGCCTGCGTGACGCCATTGCCGACAAAGGCGGCGATCCGGCCCAGGTCAACCCAGTGGTGCCGGTGCAGTTGATCGTCGACCACTCCCTGGCCGTCGAGTGCGGCGGTTTCGACCCGCAGGCGTTCGAGAAGAACCGTGCCATCGAAGATCGCCGCAACGAAGACCGTTTCCATTTCATCAACTGGACCAAGAAGGCGTTCAAGAACGTCGATGTGATCCAGCCGGGCAACGGCATCATGCACCAGATCAACCTGGAGAAGATGTCACCGGTGATCTACAGCGAGCGCGGCGTGGCCTATCCGGACACCTGTGTCGGCACCGACAGCCACACTCCGCACGTTGATGCACTGGGCGTGATCGCCATCGGTGTTGGCGGCCTGGAAGCCGAAAACGTGATGCTCGGCCGTGCCTCATGGATGCGCCTGCCGGAAATTGTCGGCGTCGAGCTGACCGGCAAG
Organism: Pseudomonas sp. E1MeOHC2; assembly: GCF_058745025.1. NCBI lineage: Bacteria > Pseudomonadati > Pseudomonadota > Gammaproteobacteria > Pseudomonadales > Pseudomonadaceae > Pseudomonas > Pseudomonas sp. E1MeOHC2. Next base: position 330,172 of record NZ_CP196675.1, on the reverse strand, counting down.
CTGGCGCCGAACATCACCGCCACCGACCTGGTGCTGGCCCTGACCGAATTCTTGCGTAAACAGAAAGTCGTCGGCGCCTACCTGGAGTTCCACGGCGAGGGCGCCCGCGCCCTGACCCTGGGCGACCGTGCGACCATCTCCAACATGGCCCCTGAATATGGCGCCACTGCGGCGATGTTCGCCATCGACCAGCAGACCATCGACTACCTCAAGCTGACCGGTCGTGAAGAGCAGCAGGTCAAGCTGGTAGAAACCTACGCCAAGGCCACCGGCCTGTGGGCCGACAGCCTGAGCAGTGCGGTCTATGAGCGCACCCTGAGCTTCGACCTGACGAGCGTGGTGCGCAACATGGCCGGCCCGTCCAACCCGCACGCCCGCGTGGCCACCAGCGACCTGGCGGCCAAGGGGATCGCCGGGGCCTGGGAAGACGTCCCGGGGCAAATGCCGGACGGCGCAGTCATCATCGCTGCCATCACCAGCTGCACCAACACCAGCAACCCGCGCAACGTGATCGCCGCAGGCCTGCTGGCGCGCAATGCCAACAAGCTTGGCCTGGCACGCAAACCCTGGGTCAAGTCCTCGCTCGCGCCAGGTTCCAAGGCCGTGCAGCTGTACCTGGAAGAAGCAGGGCTGGAGGCAGAGCTGGAGCAATTGGGCTTTGGCATCGTCGCCTTCGCCTGCACCACCTGCAACGGCATGTCCGGTGCGCTGGACCCGGTGATTCAGCAAGAGATCGTCGACCGTGACCTGTATGCCACTGCCGTGTTGTCGGGTAACCGCAACTTCGACGGGCGCATCCATCCTTACGCCAAGCAGGCCTTCCTGGCCTCGCCACCGCTGGTGGTGGCCTACGCCATCGCCGGGACCATCCGTTTCGATATCGAAAAAGACGTGCTAGGCGTGGTTGACGGCAAGGAGATCCGCCTCAAGGATATCTGGCCGAGCGATGAAGAGATTGACGCCGTAGTGCGTGCCTCGGTCAAACCGGAGCAGTTCCGTAAGGTCTACATCCCGATGTTCGCCATCGAGGAGGACCGCGGGCCGAAGGTCGCGCCGCTGTACGAATGGCGCCCGATGAGCACCTACATCCGCCGTCCGCCGTACTGGGAAGGTGCCCTGGCCGGCGAGCGCACCCTGCGTGGCATGCGCCCGCTGGCGGTGCTGCCGGACAACATCACCACTGATCATCTGTCGCCTTCCAACGCCATCATGATGGACAGCGCGGCGGGTGAGTACCTGGCAAAAATGGGCCTGCCGGAAGAGGACTTCAACTCCTACGCCACCCACCGTGGCGACCACCTGACCGCCCAGCGCGCCACGTTCGCCAACCCCAAGCTGTTCAACGAAATGGTGCGCAAGGAAGATGGCAGCGTGCAGCAGGGCTCGCTGGCGCGCATTGAGCCGGAAGGCAAAGTGACCCGCATGTGGGAGGCGATCGAGACCTACATGGAGCGCAAGCAGCCACTGATCATCGTCGCCGGTGCCGACTACGGCCAGGGCTCGTCGCGTGACTGGGCGGCCAAGGGCGTGCGCCTGGCGGGTGTCGAGGCGATCGTCGCGGAAGGCTTCGAGCGGATTCACCGCACCAACCTGGTGGGCATGGGTGTGCTGCCGCTTGAGTTCAAGCCGGGTACGGACCGCAACACGTTGGCGCTCGATGGCAGTGAAACCTACGATGTGCTGGGCCAGCGCACGCCACGTGCAACCCTGACCCTGGTGGTGACGCGCCGTAACGGTGAGCGGCTGGAAGTGCCCGTGACGTGCCGCCTGGATACCGCCGAGGAAGTGTCGATTTACGAGGCAGGCGGGGTGCTGCAGCGCTTTGCCCAGGATTTCCTCGAAGCATCCGCTTAACGGCTGGGGCTGCTGCGCAGCCCATTCGCGGGGCAAGCCCGCTCCCACAGGTTTGCTGTTGTATTGCATCCCTGTGCTGCATCTGTGGGAGGTTTGCTGTTGTATTGCAGGCCTGCGCTGCATCTGTGGGAGCGGGCTTGCCCCGCGAATGGGCCGCGCAGCGGCCCCAAGGGTTGGTGTATTTTCAGACAGGACAGCACAGCTATGGCACACGCACCACAAATCAAGATCCCCGCCACCTACATCCGCGGCGGTACCAGCAAAGGCGTATTCTTCCGCCTCGACGACCTGCCCGAGCAGGCGCAGATCCCTGGCCCCGCCCGCGATGCGCTGCTGCTGCGGGTCATCGGCAGTCCCGACCCTTACGGCAAGCAGATCGACGGCATGGGCGGCGCCACCTCAAGCACCAGCAAGACGGTGATCCTCTCGCGCAGCATCAAGCCCGAGCACGATGTCGACTACCTCTTCGGTCAGGTCAGCATCGACAAGGCCTTTGTCGACTGGAGCGGTAACTGCGGCAACCTCTCCGCCGCAGTTGGCTCGTTCGCCATCAGCAGCGGCCTGGTCGACCCTTCGCGTCTGCCGCGCAATGGCATCGCCACCGTGCGTATCTGGCAGGCCAACATCGGCAAGACCATCATCGCCCATGTGCCGATCACAGAGGGCGAAGTCCAGGAAACCGGTGATTTCGAACTCGACGGCGTCACCTTCCCGGCCGCCGAGGTTCAGCTGGAGTTTCTCGACCCGGCGGCCGATGAAGAGGGCGACGGCGGGTCGATGTTCCCCACCGGTAACCTGGTGGATGACCTGGAAGTGCCCGGCGTTGGCACCTTCAAGGCGACCCTGATCAATGCAGGGATCCCGACCATCTTCATCAATGCCAGCGACATCGGCTACACCGGTACCGAACTGCAGGACGCGATCAACGGCGATCCGCAAGCGTTGCTGCGGTTCGAGACCATTCGCGCCTATGGCGCCGTGCGCATGGGGCTGATCGAGCATGTCGATCAGGCGGCCGGGCGTCAGCACACACCGAAAGTGGCCTTCGTCGCGCCGCCGAGCGCCTACACTGCGTCCAGTGGCAAAGCTGTCGCGGCGGCTGACATCGACCTGCTGGTGCGTGCGCTGTCCATGGGCAAGCTGCACCACGCAATGATGGGCACTGCCGCAGTGGCCATCGGTACCGCTGCCGCCGTTCCGGGCACGCTGGTCAACCTCGCCGCAGGCGGGGGCGAGCGCAGTGCCGTGCGCTTCGGTCATCCTTCCGGCACCTTGCGGGTTGGCGCCGAGGCGCGTCTGGCGAAGGGCGAATGGACGGTGACCAAGGCAATCATGAGCCGCAGTGCTCGCGTGTTGATGGAAGGCTGGGTGAGGGTGCCTGGCGATAGCTTCTGACGCACCACTGGCGCTCGGCTTCAAGAGGGGGCTGCAAAGCAGCCCCAGTACTTCTGAAGGGAGCAGATGATGAGCGCCAACGTGGACCTGAACGACCGCCCGGATTACGACCGGGTGCTGCAAACCCTCGCCGACTATGTCCTCAGCTACCGGGTTGAATCATCCGAGGCGCTGGACACCGCGCGCAACTGCCTGATGGACACCCTTGGCTGCGGCCTGCTGGCCCTGCGCTTCCCCGAATGCACCAAACACCTCGGCCCGCTGGTGGAAGGCACCGTGGTGCCCAACGGCGCCCGTGTGCCCGGCACCGCCTACCGCCTGGACCCGGTCAAGGCTGCCTGGGATATCGGTTGCACCGTGCGCTGGCTGGACTACAACGACACCTGGTTGGCCGCCGAGTGGGCCCACCCCTCGGATAACCTGGGCGGCATTCTGGCCGTGGCCGATCACCTGTCACAAAAACACGTGGCAAGAGGTGAAAGCCCACTGCTGATGCGCGAAGTGCTCGAAGCCATGATCATGGCTCACGAGATTCAGGGTGTGCTGGCGCTGGAGAACTCCTTCAATCGCGTCGGCCTGGACCACGTGATACTGGTCAAGGTGGCGTCCACGGCGGTGTGCGCCAAGCTGATGGGCGCCAACCGCGAGCAACTGCTCTCGGCGTTGTCCCATGCCTTCGTCGATGGCCAGGCGCTGCGCACTTACCGCCATGCGCCCAATGCGGGCTCGCGCAAGTCCTGGGCTGCCGGTGATGCGTCGAGCCGGGGTGTGCGCCTGGCCGATATCGCGCTGCGTGGCGAGATGGGTGTGCCCGGTGTGCTGACTGCACCACAGTGGGGTTTTTACGACGTGTCATTCAGCCATACCAACAAGGATCTGGCGCTTAAACCCTCCGCCCAGCAGGAGTTGCGTCTGCCGCAGCCTCTGGCCAGCTATGTGATGGAGAACGTGCTGTTCAAGGTCAGTTTTGCGGCCGAGTTTCATGCCCAGACTGCCTGTGAGGCGGCCGTCCTGCTGCACCCGCAGGTGCGCAATCGCCTGCACGAGGTGGACCGTATTGTCATCACCACCCAGGAGTCGGCCATTCGCATCATCTCCAAGGTCGGCCCGCTGGCCAATGCTGCCGACCGCGATCATTGCCTGCAATACATGGTGGCGGTGCCGCTGATTTTTGGCCACCTGGTGGCCGAGCATTACGAGGACGTTTTTCACGCTGCCCATCCGAGCATCGACCGCTTGCGCGACAAGATGGAGGTGGTCGAGGACCCGCGCTTCACCCGTGAATACCTGGAGGCCGACAAACGCTCGATTGCCAACGGTCTGCAGGTGTTCTTCAAAGATGGCGGCAGTACCGAGCAGGTGGTGGTGGAGTACCCAGTCGGGCACCGGCGCCGGCGGGGGGAGGGCATACCGTTGCTGGAGGCGAAGTTCAGGGAGAACCTGGCGACACGGTTTGCACGGCAGCGGTGTGTGGAGATTTTCGAGCTGTGCGAGGATCAGCAAAAGCTGGAATCGACGGCGGTGCACAGGTTTGTGGATTTGTTCGTGATTTGAGGTTAATGCGCTTCTCTTCGCGGTCCGACTTGCCCGCGAAAAGGCCCGAAAGAACATAAAAAAACCCCGGCATTTCTGCCGGGGTTTTTTCTTACAGCTTACTGCTGATTACGCCTGAACAACCGGGATCTTGGCGTTGGCCGCAGCCTCGCGGAACTCGGCGATCTGGTCGAAGCTCAGGTAGCGGTAGACGTCGGCAGCCATGCTGTCGATGTCCTGCGCGTACTGCATGTACTCTTCGACAGTCGGCAGTTTGCCGATGATCGAAGCGACAGCGGCCAGCTCGGCCGATGCCAGGTACACGTTGGTTGCGTCGCCCAGACGGTTCGGGAAGTTACGGGTCGAGGTGGAAACCACGGTCGAACCGGTCTGCACACGTGCCTGGTTACCCATGCACAGCGAGCAGCCTGGCATTTCCATGCGCGCACCGGCCTTGCCGTAGATGCCGTAGTAGCCTTCTTCGGTCAGTTGGTGAGCGTCCATCTTGGTTGGCGGAGCCAGCCACAGACGGGTTGGGATACCGCCCTTGACCTTCTCCAGCAGCTTACCGGCAGCGCGGAAGTGACCGATGTTGGTCATGCACGAACCGATGAACACTTCGTCGATCTTCTCGCCCTGTACCGAAGACAGCAGGCGGGCATCGTCCGGGTCGTTCGGCGCGCAGAGCACAGGCTCTTTGACGTCGGCCAGGTCGATTTCGATGATTTCGGCGTATTCGGCATCGGCGTCGGCCGACAGCAGCTCAGGCTTGGCCAGCCAGGCTTCCATGGCCTGGGCGCGACGCTCCAGGGTACGGGCATCGCCGTAGCCTTCGCCGATCATCCAGCGCAGCAGGGTGATGTTGGAAGTCAGGTACTCGGCGATGGCCTTTTCCGGCAGCTTGATGGTGCAGCCGGCAGCGGAACGCTCGGCCGAGGCGTCGGACAGTTCGAACGCTTGCTCGACAGTCAGTTCGTCCAGGCCTTCGATTTCCAGGATGCGGCCGGAGAAGGCGTTTTTCTTGCCCTTCTTCTCGACGGTCAGCAAGCCCTTCTGGATGGCGTAGTAAGGGATGGCATGAACCAGGTCACGCAGGGTGATACCAGGTTGCAGTTTGCCCTTGAAGCGCACCAGGATCGACTCTGGCATGTCCAGCGGCATGACGCCGGTGGCGGCGGCGAAGGCCACCAGGCCGGAACCGGCCGGGAACGAGATGCCGATCGGGAAGCGGGTGTGCGAGTCGCCACCGGTGCCGACGGTGTCAGGCATCAGCATGCGGTTCAGCCAGCTGTGGATGATGCCGTCGCCTGGGCGCAGCGACACGCCGCCACGGGTGCGGATGAAGTCTGGCAGGGTGTGGTGGGTGGTGACGTCGATCGGCTTCGGATAAGCCGCGGTGTGGCAGAACGACTGCATCACCAGGTCAGCGGAGAAGCCCAGGCACGCCAGGTCTTTCAGCTCGTCACGGGTCATCGGGCCAGTGGTGTCCTGGGAACCGACGGTGGTCATCTTCGGCTCGCAGTAGGCACCTGGGCGTACGCCCTGGCCTTCTGGCAGACCGCAAGCACGGCCGACCATCTTCTGCGCCAGGGTGAAGCCCTTGTCGGACTCAGCTGGCTGCTCTGGTTTTTTGAACAGGTCGGAAGCACCCAGGCCCAGTTCGGCACGGGCTTTTTCGGTCAGGCCACGGCCGACGATCAGCGGGATACGGCCGCCAGCGCGGACTTCGTCCAGCAGTACTTCGGTTTTCAGCGCGAAGTTGGTGACCAGCTCGTCGCTGCCGTGACGGCGCACTTCACCTTTGTACGGGTACACGTCGATGACGTCGCCCATGCCCAGGTTGGTGCAGTCGAATTCGATCGGCAGGGCGCCGGCGTCTTCCATGGTGTTGTAGAAGATCGGGGCGATCTTGGTGCCGAAGCAGAAACCGCCGGCGCGCTTGTTCGGCACGTACGGAATGTCGTCACCGAAGAACCACAGCACCGAGTTGGTGGCGGATTTACGCGACGAACCGGTACCGACCACGTCACCGACGTAGGCGACCGGGAAGCCTTTGGCCTTGACCGCTTCGATCTGGGCCAGTGGGCCGACCGAACCTGGCTGCTGTGGCTCGATGCCGTCGCGGGCCATTTTCAGCATGGCCAGGGCGTGCAGCGGGATGTCAGGGCGCGACCAGGCGTCCGGGGCAGGGGACAGGTCGTCGGTGTTGGTTTCGCCAGGCACCTTGAACACGGTCAGGGTGTACTTGTCGGCGATGGCCGGACGCGAGGTGAACCACTCACCGGCAGCCCAGGACTCCAGCACGGCCTTGGCGTGGACGTTGCCCGCCTTGGCTTTTTCGGCCACGTCGTGGAAGGCATCGAACATCAGCAGGGTGTGCTTGAGCTTTTCGGCCGCGACGGCGCCCAGTTCGGCGTCATCCAGCAGCGCGACCAGCGTCTCGATGTTGTAGCCGCCCTGCATGGTGCCCAGCAGCTCGGTGGCGAGCTTGCGGTCGATCAGCGGGGATTTGGCTTCGCCCTTGGCCACGGCGGAGAGGAAAGCGGCCTTGACATAGGCAGCTTCGTCCACCCCTGGTGGAACGCGGTTGGTGATCAGGTCTACGAGGAAGGCTTCTTCGCCGGCCGGCGGGTTTTTCAGCAGCTCGACCAGGCCTGCAGTTTGTTCGGCGTTCAGCGGCTGGGGCACGATACCCAGGGCGGCACGCTCTTCGATGTGTTTGCGGTAGGCTTCAAGCACAGTTATTACCCTCATCAGTGGTCCCTAAAGGGAGTCCGGGACGCTCATCCAGCATTCAATGCACCCATGCGCAATCACGGCTTCTTGGGCCGCCCAGCCAGGGTCGCAGAGAATCCTTACAGAAGCTGCTTTCAAAGTTTTACGCCTGCAGAACGGGGAGCTGATGAGGGCTGGCGCGGGCATGCGAGGGTGCATGGCCCGGGCCAACGCCGTTCTACCGGATTAACTGTGCTCGTGACGCTTTGAAAACAGCTTCCAACGGACATTGTTGCCTTGAAAAGGCGGTGTGATTCTACGGCAAAAAAAGCCCGAAGGTAAGGCGGCGAAGATGACTTTAACGAGTGACCCTGGTTAGACAAAGGGCTAACATGGGCCCGTGTTCCACCGCCAAGCCGTTGTTTTTCATGTCCAACAAGTCCATCAAGACCCCTTGCGTCGGCCTGTGCTCCACCGTCTACGGAGACACGGTATGCCGTGGCTGCAAGCGTTTTCACCACGAAGTGATCAACTGGAACGGCTACGACGACGATCAGAAGCGCGCCGTGTGGCTGCGTCTGGAGCAGTTGCTGGTGCAAGTGATGATGGCCAAGCTGGAAGTCTTCGACAAAAGCCTGCTGCGCCTGCAATTGGAGCAGCGTTCCATCCGCTTTGTGGAACAACAGTCGGAGTACTGCTGGGCCTACCAGTTGATCGCCCGTGGGGCACGGATGATCCGCGATCTGGAGGCTTACGGCATGGTCTTGCTGCCCGAGTTTCGTGGCTGGGAGCTGCCGCAATTGCGTGATGCGATCGACCGGGAGTTCTTTTTGCTGTCCGAGGCGCATTACCAGCGCTATATCGCCCCAAGCTTCTTGCGCGATGCCCTGGAGAATGGGCAGGGTTGATATTTCACTGGCCTCTTCGCGGGCAAGCCCGCTCCCACAGTTAATACGCAGCCCTCAAGACGTGCGGTAATCCTGTGGGAGCGGGCTTGCCCGCGAAGAGGCCGGTGAAGCTACCGGATTAGTCCCCGGTATACTCACACCCGCTGGTGCAGGTTTCATGAATGCGCACCTTGGACAGCTCTGGCAGCAGCGGCTTGACCTGCTCCCAGATCCACTTGGCGATCACTTCGCTGGTGGGGTTTTCAAGCCCTGGAATGTCATTGAGGTAGTTGTGGTCCAACTGCTCGTAGATCGGCTTGAAGATCGCCTTGATTTCGGAAAAGTCGCGAATCCACCCGGTGTGCGGATCAAGTGGGCCGGTCAGGTGCAGGCCGACCTTGAACGAATGGCCATGCAGGCGACCGCATTTGTGCCCGGCTGGGACGTGGGGCAGGCGGTGGGCCGATTCGAATGTGAACTCTTTGAAAATTTCCACGCTGTCAGAACTCTGTATGAATCAATAATGCGCGCAGTTTATCATGGCGCCAGCTGTTTTCAGGTTGAATTAAGGACCGCTGGGTAATCTTAACCCCGTAGACAACTTGAACATTTCTCAGGAGAGAAGACACGATGAAAACCTTGACTGCCCTGTTCACCGCTGCCGCCCTTGCCCTGGGCGCCAATGCCGCTTTCGCCAAGGACGTTCAGCCCGACGAAGTGGTCAAACTGGTCAACGCCAAAACCATCAAGTCGCTGGATGAGCTCAAAGCCACCGCCGTGGCCAAGCACCCAGGTGCCACCGTGACCGATTCGGAGCTCGAAGACGAATACGGCCGCTACATCTACAAGGTCGAGCTGCGCGATGCGCAGAACGTCGAGTGGGACGTCGACCTGGATGCCAAGACCGGTGAAGTACTCAAGGACGCGCGAGACAGCTGATGATCCACTTACCGCGGCCGGCACGATATTTGGCGCTTTCGCTGCTGGCCGTCTGTTCCCTGGCGGCTGCCCGTGACCTCGATCAGGATGAAGCCCTGGCATTGCGCCAGAAAGGCGTCATCCTGCCGCTCGAACAGCTGCTGGAAACCGCCCTGGGGCGTTACCCCGGGGCGCGTTTGCTGGAAGCCGAGCTGGAACAAGACGACGATCGCTACGAATATGAAGTCGAGTTGCTGACCGCCGAAGGGGTGGTACGTGAAATCAAGCTCGACGCCAGTACCGGTGCCCTGCTCAAAGACGAGGAAGACGACTGAATGCGCCTGTTGCTTGTCGAGGACAATGTGCCGCTGGCCGATGAACTGATCGCCGGTCTGCAGCGCCAGGGCTATGCCGTGGACTGGCTGGCCGATGGCCGCGATGCGGTGTACCAGGGCCAGAGCGAACCCTACGACCTGATTATCCTGGACCTCGGCCTGCCAGGTTTGCCGGGGTTGGACGTGCTGGCCCAGTGGCGCACAGGCGGCCTGGCCACGCCGGTGCTGGTGCTGACGGCGCGCGGTTCCTGGGCCGAACGCATCGAGGGCCTGAAGGCCGGCGCCGACGATTACCTGAGCAAACCCTTCCACCCGGAAGAGCTGCAGTTGCGCATCCAGGCCTTGCTGCGCCGTGCGCGCGGCCTGGCCAATCAACCCACTCTGGAAGCTGCCGGCCTGCACCTGGATGAAAGCCGCCAATGCGTGCGCCGCGATGGGGTCGATATCCAGCTGACCGCTGCCGAGTTTCGGTTGTTGCGTTATTTCATGTTGCATCCCCAGCAGATCCTCTCCAAAAGCCACCTGGCCGAACACCTCTACGATGGCGAGACCGAGCGGGATTCCAATGTCCTTGAAGTGCACGTCAATCACCTGCGCCGCAAGTTGGGCCGCAGTGTGATCGAGACCCGCCGGGGGCAGGGCTACCTGTACGCCGGGAGCGTCGAGTGAAGTCGATCCAGGCGCGTTTGAGCCTGGGCCTGGTGGCGGTGCTGGTGGTGGTCGGCGTGGTGCTTGCGCAACTCACCTTGTGGTTGTTCGAGGCCGGCCTGCAGCGCTACCTGGAAAACGGCTTGCGCAAGGAAAGCGAGAACCTGCTGGTGGCCCTGGTGCGCGGCCCTTCCGGGTTGCAGCTGGACGAGCGACGCATTTCCGCTGCCTACCAGCGGCCGTTTTCCGGTTATTACTTTCGCATCGATTTTGACCAAGGTACCTGGCGCTCACGTTCGCTGTGGGACCTGGACATGCCCAAGCCGGCTGCGCCTGGGCTGTCTGATAGCCACGAACTAGGCCCTGAGGGGCAGCAACTGCTGGCGCTGCGTGCCGACTATCGACGCTTGGGGCAGGACATCTCGATCAGCGTGGCGCAGGATTACTCACCCGTACGCGAAGGCTTCCGGCGCATGCAGCAGATCGGCCTGGGCATGGGGCTGGTGGCGTTGATACTGGTGCTGGTGCTCCAGCGCATCACGGTGAAGCGCTCGTTGCGCCCGCTGGAGCGTGCCCGTCAGCAGATTGCCCAGTTGCAACAGGGCCAGCGCTCGCAGCTGGACGCCGAAGTCCCTGTAGAGCTGGCGCCGCTGGTGGGGCAGATCAACCATTTGCTGAGCCACACCGAAGACAGCCTGCGCCGCTCGCGCAATGCCCTGGGCAACCTTGGCCATGCGCTGAAGACGCCGTTGGCGGTATTGCTGAGCCTGGCGTCCAGCGAGCGTTTGAAAGGCCTGCCCGACGTGCGCGAGCAAATGCGCGCACAGCTTGAGCAGATTCAGCAGCGCCTGGCGCGCGAACTCAATCGGGCTCGCCTGGCCGGTGACGCTTTGCCCGGTGCCCAGTTCGACTGCGACGCCGAATTGCCAGGACTTTTGGGCACGTTGGGGATGATCCATGGCGAAGGCCTGTTGCTGGCGCGGGACGTGCCGCCTGGGCTGCTGCTGCCGTGGGACCGCGAAGACGTGCTGGAGTTGCTGGGCAATTTGCTGGACAACGCCTGTAAATGGGCCGACAGCGAAGTGCGCCTTGGGATTGCGCCGAGCGACGCGGGTTATCAGTTGTGGGTTGACGACGACGGCCCCGGCATTCCTGAAAGCCAGCGCCTGCAGGTGTTGGAGCGGGGGTCGCGGCTGGATGAGCAGGTCGATGGGCATGGCCTGGGGCTGGGCATCGTGCGCGATATCGTCGAGGCCTGGGGCGGGCGGCTGACACTGCTTCAGAGCCCATTGGGCGGGTTGCGGGTCAGCATCGACTTGCCGCGCAGGGCTAGATAATGCCGGGGCCGCTTTGCGCCCCTTTCGCGGTGCAAGGCCGCCCCCACAAAATTGCCGTGAGTCATAGAGCGACGCGCAGTGGCCCCATGACCAGATCACCACTGCAAAAAAATTGCAGTACAGCGGCATTTTTTTGAATTGGCCCTCGCCAACCCGGCCCGGCACAATCCCCTCACGAAACTTCCCAGTTTCCATCTCTCCACGGACGGAGCCCCTTGCGTTATTGCTTTGGCAATACAGGGCCCAGGCCAGCTCGGCTGGGCTTTCTTTTTAAACAGTAAAACCACGATTTCGATTATTCACATGCCTGCCTCGCGTTCCGAAAGTCGTCTGCAGCGGCTGTTGCCCGCACCCCTGAATATTCCCCCCAAAGAATGGCTGCGTGCTGGAGCGGGTGCCTTGCTCGGCCTGTTCCTGGCCGGCTGGCTCACCAGCATGGCCTACGGCCCTGGCATCGCCTTGCATCTTCTGGGCCCCTTGGCTGCCTCGGCAGTGCTGGTGTTTGCCGTGCATTCGGGGCCTTTGGCCCAGCCTTGGCCCGTGCTGGGCAGTTACGCCGTGGCGGGTGCCGTCGGCCTGGCCATGCGTCAGGGCTTCGGGCCTGAGCTGTGGGTGGCTGCTGCGGCCCTGGCGATCTCGGTGCTGGTGATGTGCCTGCTGCGCTGCCTGCACCCGCCAGGCGGTGGTGTAGCGGTGAGCGCGGTGCTGGCCGACTCGGGGCTGACGGCGCTGGGTGATCATTTGCTGGAGCCGGTGCTGCTCAATGCGTTGATCCTGGTGGCGGTGGCGGTGATCTACAACCGCCTGACCGGCGTGCGCTACCCCAAGGGCGTTGCCCCACGCAAAGAGTTGCATCACACCCATGACCCGCTGCCCAGCGAGCGTGTCGGGGTCAGCGGCGCCGACCTGGACCAGGCGCTTGAAGAATTGGGCGAGTTCGTCGATGTCACCCGCGACGAACTGGAACGCATCATCCTTGCCACCGAACAGCATGCCCTGAAACGCAGCCTTGGCGGTATCACCGCGGCATCCGTGATGTCCCGCGATGTGCAGTTCGCGTCACCGGACACCACCCTGGAGCAGGCGTGGAAAATGCTGGCCAGCCATCACCTGAAAACCCTGCCGGTGCTGCAAAACGGCAAGCTGGTGGGCATCGTCAGCCTCAGCGACTTGGTCGGGCCGGCCATGCAGCGGGGGCAGTTCCGTTGGCGCGGCCTGTTGCGGCGCAAGGCGGTGCGCATGGAGCAGGTGATGAGCCGACGGGTGATCAGTGTCGGCAGTCAGCACCCGCTGGAGCGCCTGTTGCCACTGCTGTGTGAACAAGGGCTGCACTGCCTGCCGGTACTCGACAGTGGCAAGCTGGTCGGGGTGATCACCCAGACCGATCTGATCGCTGGGCTCAAGCGCCAGTTGCTCAGTGCCGCTGGCAACGCCTCAGATAACCGGGTCCCAGCGCTGTGACCAATCGCTGGCGCCGGCGGCCACCAGCCGGCGCAGTATCGCGAACGCCTGTTGCAGCGCTTCGCTGTCGCGCTTGCGTGGGTACACCAGGAACGTCGGGTAGGTGAATTCCGGCGCCTGGGGCACCCGCTCGAAGACACCGTTGTCCAGGTAGGCCTGCACCACGCGGGTGCGGAAGTAGCCACTGCCGCCTTGGTCGAGGATGAACTGCAGGGCGAGCGGGCCGAGGTTGAAACTCAGTGCCGGGCGTGCGCAGTCGGGCAGGGCGGCGTCGTGCTGGCGGCGGAATGCCTCTCCCCAGTCGATGTAGATGTACGGATCTGGTTGGTCGACCCGGCGCACCCGGATGAGCTTCTCCTCCATCAACTGCTCAACCTGCAAGCCTGGGCCGTAGGTCGGCTGATAGACCAGCGCAGCGTCCAGCAGGCCCATTTCGACCTTGCGCAGCAGCGATTCGCCATCGCTCACCTCGCTGCGGATGGCATGGCTGGGCAGCTCCCGGTGCAGCGCACTGACCCAGTCGAGCATCATCGGGTTACCCAGGCTCACTTCGCCGCCAACATGCAGCACTTGCTGGCAACCTTCGGGCAGCGGCAGGTCGCGGCGTGCCGCTTCCCAGGTCTGCACCAGCTGGTTGGCATAACTGACGAAGGCCTCGCCATCGCTGGTCAAGCTGGCGCCGTTGCGGCTGCGCACGAACAGCTGACAGCCCAGTTGCTGTTCCAGGCGCTGCACCCGTGCTGTGATCGCAGTCTGTGACACGAACAGGCGTTCGGCGGCGGCGACCAGGCTGCCGCAGCGCACGATTTCCAGAAAGGTACGGGCCTGATCGATATCCATGGGCTGCTCTGTGGCTGAAGGGGAGGCCTATTCTAGAGAATTTGCACTGTTATGGGGCGTATTCGCGTTGTCTGCAAATTTGCAGGTCGGTTGTGACTTTAGTCCCATGGCGGGCCCGGCGTGGCGGTCCATACTCAAGTTTCGCCCTTCAATAACAACAAGTACCGGGTTCTCTTCGACATGACTTATCAGCACAGCTACGCCCATTCCATCGCCGACCCTGCCGCTTTCTGGGCCGAACAGGCCGCGCACCTGGCCTGGCATCGCAAACCTTCCCTGACCCTGCAGGAAAACCCTGACGGCACCCACCGCTGGTTTGCCGACGGCCGCCTGAACAGCTGCCACCTGGCCCTCGACCACCAGATCGAGCAGGGCCGTGGCGAGCAGTTGGCGCTGATCTATGACTCGCCTGTGACCGGTCAGCAACAGACGTACACCTACCGCCAGTTGCGCGATGAGGTGGCACGCCTAGCGGGCCTGCTGCGGCAGTTGGGGGTGAGCAAAGGGGACGGGGTGATCATCTACATGCCCATGGTGCCTCAGGCCGCCATGGCCATGCTGGCGTGCGCGCGGATTGGCGCGGTGCATTCGGTGGTGTTTGGCGGTTTTGCCGCCAACGAGCTGGCCTTGCGCATCGATGATGCCCGGCCCACGTTGCTGCTTACTGCCTCCTGTGGCTTGGAATTCGACCGGGTGATCGAATACAAGCCGTTGGTCGATCGCGCCCTGCAACTGGCCCGTCACCAGCCCCGCAATGTGCTGGTACTGCAACGGCCCCAGGCCCGCGCCCAACTGCAGCCAGGCCGTGACCTGGACTGGCTGCAGGCGCTGGCAACGGCCGAGCCGGTCGCCCCTGTCGAGCTGGATGCCGGTGACCCGCTGTACATCATGTACACCTCCGGCACCACCGGAAAGCCCAAGGGCATTGTGCGTGAAAACGGCGGCAACGCGGTCGCCCTGTGCTATGCCATGCGCCACATCTATGGCATGCAGGCAGGCGATGTGTGGTGGGGTATTTCCGACGTGGGCTGGGTGGTCGGCCATTCGCTGATCGTCTACGGGCCGTTGATGAGTGGCTGCACCACCGTGTTTTACGAAGGCAAGCCGATACGCACCCCAGACGCCTCCGCCTACTGGCGCGTGGTCGAGCAGTACAAGGTTAACGCGTTGTTCTGCGCGCCGACCGCCATGCGTGCGATCCGCAAGGAAGACCCGGACGGTGAGCGGATCAAAGGGCACGACCTGAGCTCGCTGCGTCAGGTGTTCCTGGCCGGGGAAAAACTCGATTCGAGTACCCATGAATGGCTGGAGCGGGTCAGCGGCAAGCCGGTGCACGATCATTGGTGGCAGACCGAGACCGGCTGGCCGGTCACTGCGCCCTGCGTCGGGCTGGAGGGTAGCGCGGCGCGACCGGGTTCAAGCAACCGTGCAGTGCCGGGGTACAACGTGCGTGTGCTGGACGATGATGGCCATTTGCTGGGGCCGAACCACCAGGGTTCGATTGTGATCGCGCTGCCGTTGCCGCCTGGTTGCAGCCAGACGCTGTGGGGGGATCACGAGCGCTACCTGCAGGCGTACCTGCGCACCTACCCCGGCTATTACCACACCGGCGATGGTGGCTACCTGGACGATGACGGCTTCGTCTACATCATGGGGCGCACGGATGATGTGATCAACGTTTCCGGGCATCGCCTGTCCACCGGTGAGATGGAAGACCTGGTGGCGCGTCACCGGGCGGTGGCCGAGTGCGCGGTCATCGGCGTGCATGACGATATCAAGGGCCAGGTACCGCTGGCACTGGTGGTGCTCAAGGATGGCGAGGGCATTGCCGAATCGCAGCTGCTGGTGGACCTGGTGGGCAGTGTGCGCGAGGAAATCGGCGCGCTGGCGTGTTTCAACCGGGTGCGGTTGGTCAAGCGGTTGCCCAAGACCCGGTCGGGGAAAATTCTGCGGGCGGTGCTGCGCAAGATTGCCGATGGGCAGGATTATGTGCCGCCGTCGACCTTGGATGATCCGGCGGTGCTGGGGGAGATCGAGGCGGTGTTGGCGGACCTGCCACGGGCGGGCTGATTGGGTGGCATTGATGGCCCTTTCGCGGGGCATGCCCGCTCCGACAGGAATCCCTCGGTTTTCAGGTTCTGTGGGAGCGGGCTTGCCCCGCGAATGCGCCAGTTCAGCCAATAATGTACTCAGGCCCCACCTGATGCAACTGCCCCAACCGGCTGCGGGTGCGCATCAGGTCGGCAATCGCCCCGCCCAGGCTCTCGTCCAGCGGCCGTCGCCCGATCACTGTCACCTGTTTGTCCTGGTCATACAGCACATCCACCAGGTTCACGAACCGCTGTTGCGCCGCCAGCGAACATTCCGACAAGTCGTCCAGCCCATCGATGATCCACGCATCGTACTGCGCCGCCAGCGCCAGGTAATCAATCACAGCGGTTGGCTGCTCGCACAGGTCATCGAAGGCGAACATTAACTGCCGGCCCTCATGGGCCAGTGCGCGCAGGCTGCGTTTATTGATGTCCAGGGTGGTCGGCTGCGCACTCGGTACATTCAGCGCCTGTCGTTGCTGGGCAGTGCCGGGCCACACATAGTGCCCCTGGGTGAACCGCTGGTGCTCGCGGTTGGCCGGCAGGCTGCGAAAGTCAGTGTCGCCGCCAACTTCCAGTACTTGCATCCGCCCCTTGATCAGGCGGATCACTGGCAGAAAACGTTCGTGGTACAGCGGGTTGGGCAGCAGCCCTTCAGGTGCGTAGTTCGACGTCACCAACAGGAATACCCCACGCTCGAACAGCGCGGTGAACAGCCGGGTGAGCAGCATGGCATCACCAATGTCATGCACATGGAATTCGTCGAAACACAGTACCCGGCACTGGCCCAGCAACTCGTCCAGGGTTGCCCCCAGCGCGTCGTCCAGCGCCCGGTGGCGGTGCATGCCCTGGTGCAGGCGGGCAAAGAAATCATGGAAGTGCAGGCGCCGCTTGGCCTCTACCGGTACGGCCTGGAAAAAACCGTCGAGCAGCCAGCTTTTGCCACGACCGACTGAGCCGTACAGGTACAGGCTGCGCGGTTGCCCCTGATCAAGCTGCGCCAATTGCTCGGCCATGCACTGGATGACCCGGCGCTGGCCGTCACTGAGCTGATAGCCACGGCTGCTGGCCTTGTCTTCGAACCAGGCCAGCAATTCGCTCTCGGGGGCAGTGCTTGCGCGCAGGCGCTGGCCGAGCTGACGCAGCGGGGTAGGGATCCAGGCAGGCAAATCGATAGCTCCTTGGTCGATGGCGGTGCAGGGCGCAGCTTGCGCGAGGGGCGCCATTTTGACCAATAGAGAAAGCAGGGGGCAATGATCGCCTGACGAGATAGGTCGGCTGGCATTCAGCCTTTACGTTCCGGTTGGCGCTGCGGCCTTGCCCGGGGGAAGGGACTAACTTGCTGTTTTAAAGCATTTTTTTTACATCGGGGGGTTCACAGACGCAAATAATGTTGTTAAAGTGCCGCGCATTCCAAGACAACAACCCAGTTGTCACACAGTTGGAATTGTCAGAGCAGCATTAGCTGCATCCGATACAGGGGCGTCGCCAAGCGGTAAGGCAGCAGGTTTTGATCCTGCCATGCGTTGGTTCGAATCCAGCCGCCCCTGCCATTTTCTGAATCAAACACTTATTTCTACTCGGTGCTTAGCAAGATAAGCGCTGAGTTTTGTCGTTTCTGCCGTTTGTAACCCCGTCGCCGGCAAGCCGGCGAGGGGAACTACACCTGGGCGCCCAACAAGTCACCCAGCACCCGCGCCAGTTCATCAGCCTGCACCGGCTTCTGAATCACCAGGCTACCCGGCAACTCCAGCCCTTCCAGTTCTGCGTAACCCGTCAGAAATACCACCGGCAACCGCGGGTGCCGCTCGCGAGCGGCCAAGGCCAATTGCGCGCCGTTGAATTCGGGCATGGCGAAGTCGGTCAGCAGCAGGTCAATGCCGTCGTCGAGTAACGCCAGGGCCTGCTCGCCACTGTGCGCCTGGCGTACCTGATAGCCATACTGGCGCAGCACATCGCCGAGCATGTCGCGAACCAGATGGTCGTCATCTACCAGCAGCACCGTGTGGTTGTGGCCATTGTCGCCGATCGGCTGGCCAGCCACGTGCGCCACCGGCTCGCTCTGCTCGTCACCCTTTACCGCGGGCAGGTACACCGCCACCTGGGTGCCGCGCCCAGGCTCGGTATCGATACGCACGCCGCCGCCCGACTGCTTGGCAAAGCCAAACACCTGGGCCAGGCCAAGCCCCGAGCCCTTGCCGATGTCCTTGGTGGTGAAAAACGGCTCGAACACTTTGGCCAACACGTCTTCGCTCATGCCGCAGCCGGTATCGCGGATGCTCAGCATCACGTACTCGCCAGGGTCAGGGTCTTCCGGGCGCTGCGGGCGGGCCTCGATGTGGGTGTTGCGGGTGTAGAGGGTCAGTTGGCCACCGTCCGGCATGGCATCGCGGGCATTGATCGCCAGGTTGAGGATGATCATCTCGGTCTGGGTCGGATCGGTCAGTGCCTGCCACAGGTGCTGGTCCAGGTCCAGGCGCACCGAAACGTTACCGCCAAGGGTGCGGCGCAGCAGCTCCTCAAGGCCGGCCAGGGTCCGGTTCAGGTTCAGTGGCACCGGTTCCAGGCGTTGGCGGCGGGAGAACGCCAATAGCTGCGAAGTCAGCTTGGCACCGCGTTCGCCGGCTTCGCGGATGTGCGTGAGGCGCGTGAGCGCTTTGTCCAGGTCGGCCTTGTTGAGGTCGCGTTCAAGGAAGCTGGCACCGGTCAGGATGACCGTCAGCAGGTTGTTGAAGTCGTGAGCCACACCAGCGGTCAGCTGGCCGACCGCTTCCAGGCGCTGCATCTGTTGCAGCGCCGCCTCGATACGTTCGCGTTCGGTGATTTGCTCACGCAGGCGGGTGTTGGCCTCGGCCAGCCCCAGCGCGGCCTCACGCTCGCTGGTGATGTCGCGGGCCACCACATACAACAGGGTGTCCTCCGGTACCACCACCCAGGACAGCCAGCGCTGTTGACCGCCGGCATGCAGGATGCGCCCGACAAAGCGCGCGCTGGTACGGCCATGGGCGAGGGCGGCCAGTTCGGTGAGCAACAGCGCCTGATCAGGCTCGGGTAGCAGGTGCAGCAGCGAGGTCTGGCTCAGCCGCTCGCGAGAAAAGCCCAGGCTGGCTTCCCAGGCCGGGTTGAGCGCAACCGGGGTCAGGTCTTTGTTCAGCACCGCCAGCAAGTCCTGTGACAGCTCCCAGGCGCGGTCGCGTTCTCGGGTACGGCGCTCGACCCGTTCACCGAGCATCTCGTTGAGTTGCTTGAGGGCCTGGGTCGCCTGGCGCTGGGCATGAATGTCCTGCAGTACGCCGGAAAAGCGCACGCATTGGCCATCGACGAACTGGCTCTGGCCGCTGCTGAGCAGCCAGCGGGGCTCCAGGCCGTTGGGTTGCGCGATACGGAACTCGACCCGGTAGTGGCCGTCGCTCTCGGGGCGCATGGCATGCTGCACGGCGTCGTGGACCATGGCCAGGTCTTCGGGGTAGATGCCGGCAAAGAACACGTCCAGGGTCATCTCGGTGCTGGTGGGCAGCCCGAACAAGGTCTTGCAGCGGTCGTCCCACAGCAGCAGACCTTCCTGTGGGCGCAGGTCCCAGGTGCCCATGCCGGCGGCGTCGATGGCGATGCGGGCGCGCGCTTCCACATCTGCCAGCGCTTCTTCGGCGCGACGCCTGCGCTGGCGTTCCTGCACTTCGGTCAGCGCCCGGCGCACGGCCTTGGGCAGCAGTGGCAGGTTTTTCTTCAGTACATAATCGGTGGCACCCAGGCGGATCATCTCCACTGCGTGCTCTTCGCCGTAGATACCGGAAAGGAAGATGAACGGGGTGTCCGGCGCCAGGCGCTGGGCAATGGCCAGCACGTCGGTACCGGACGAGCCGGGCAGCACGCAGTCGCAAAGGATCAGGTCGTAGTGAGCCTCACGCAGGGCGTGTTCGACACCGACATGGTCGAACACCAGGTGCGACTGGACGTGCAGCCCACTGCGCTCCAGGCGCAGCAAGGTCAGCTCGGCGTCCATCGAGCTGTCTTCGACCATCAGCAGTTTCAGCGGCGTTGGCAGCATCTTGGCGGTGGCCCTCAGTTGCTGCCGCGACGGGTCAGACGCAGCGAGCCGGGTGGCGGTTCGTTGAGCACGGCCCAGAATACCCCCAGGTCGGAGATGGCGGCGACGAATTCCTTGAATTCCACGGGTTTGACCACGTAGGCATTAACCCCCAGTTCGTAGGCGCGCAGCAGGTCGGGCTCCTCCCGCGACGACGTCAGCATCACCGTCGGGATGCTGCGCAGGTCAGGGGTGGCGCGTACTGCCTTGAGTACTTCCAGGCCATCGACCTTGGGCAATTTCAAGTCCAGCAACAGCACCGCGGGGTTGCCACCGTCGCGTTCGGCATAGGCATTGCGGCGCAACAGATAGTCCAGTGCATCGGCGCCGTCACGCAGCACGATGACTTCGTTGGCCAACTGGCTGCGCTCCAGAGCCAGCAGCGTCAGCTCCAGGTCCCGGGGGTTGTCTTCTACCAGCAGGATGGGTTTGAGCATGATGGTACAGGGGCCTCATGTAGTCGCGGCGGGGCGCGGGAGGGTGAAATGAAAACTGGCGCCCTGGTCGATCTGGCCTTCGGCCCAGACGCGGCCGTCATGGCGCTCTATGATACGCCGCACGCTTGCCAGGCCGATCCCGGTGCCTTCGAAATCTTCCATGCGGTGCAGGCGCTGGAACACGCCGAACAGCTTGTTGGCGTAGGCCATGTCGAACCCCACGCCGTTGTCGCGGATGCACACCTCGACTTCGCCCTGGTGTTCCTGGGCGCGGATCGCGATGCGTGCGGGGTCGCGGCCGCGGGTGTACTTGATGGCATTGCTGATCAGGTTTTGCAGTGCCAGGTTGAGGAATGCAGGGTCGGCCATCACCTTGGGCAAAGGGGCGATGTCCCAGACGATGTCGCGGCCCTGGTAGTCCGGTGCCAGCTCGGTGCGAATGGCGTCGACCAAGGCATTGAGGTCGACATCCGACAGGCGCAGGGCCGAGCGGCCCATTTGCGAGAAGTTCAACAGGTTGTCTACCAGGCTGCCGGCAAAATGCGCGGCTTCGCCAATATGCTGCAAAAAGCGCCGACCGCGCTCGCTCAAGCCTTGGCCCTCGATCTCGCCAAGCAGCTCGGTGTAACCGGCGATATGCCGCAAGGGCGCACGCAGGTCGTGGGACACACTGTAGGAGAAAGCCTCCAGTTCCTTGTTCGAGCGGCGCAGTTCGCCGGCCAGTTGCGCCAGCTCCTCGGCCTTGCGCAGGACGATGCCGAGCACGGCAGCGCGCAGCTCCAGCACGCCTTCAACGATCAACGGGTCCCACGGCTGGCAAAAACCGCGCACCTCCTCCTGCCAGCGCTCGAAGCTGTGCCGCGGGTCCAGCTGGCCCTGTGGGCCGACCTGTTTGCTCGGCTGCCCAGCCCAGTTCACGGTGCGCACGTGTTCTGGGCGGAACCACAGCAGGTAGTGCGAATGAATTTGTGAGATAGCCACCGCCAGCACACCACCCACATGGGCTGCCAGTTCGGGCAGCTCGTCGATGTCGCGGCGTACGTTGTCGCTGTGGAACACCGTGTCTTCACCGCGCCGGGCCAGCCAATGGACCAGCGCCGTGACTTGCGCTTGCGGTGGTGTCTTGCCGATCAGGTCGCAGCGGTCGGCAGAGATTACCGCGGCGCCGCTGGCGCCGGCGAACTGCAGCAGGACGTCGGGCAGGTCGAGCAGGCCGTCACTGACGCTGTCGCGGTCGGCCATCGACGAGATCAATCGCACGATGTGCTGGCGCAGGTCGAGCAATGTGCGCGTGCTGGCGTGGGACTCACGCGATTCGATCTGCAGCGACAACACGCTGGCCAGCAGTTCGCAGGCGGTGCGGGTGCGCAGGTCCACCGGGCGCGGTTGAGCGTGGTGGCAGGACACCAGCCCCCACAACTGCCCGTCGACCACAATCGACAGCGACATTGACGCCAGGGTGCCCATGTTGCGCATGTATTGCAGGTGCACCGGCGACACGCTGCGCAGTGCAGCGAAGCTCATGTCCAGCGCCTTGCGGGTGCGAGGGTTGGTGGCGGGCAGCAGCTTGGAGGGCTGGTAGTTGGCGTCTTCGATCACGCGGATACGGTTGACCCGATACAGCTCGCGTGCCTGGCGCGGGATGTCCGAGGCGGGGAAGCACAGGCCCAGGTAGCTGGGGTAGCTTGGGTCGGCCACTTCGGCCAGCACTTGACCATTACCTTCGCTATCGAAGCGGTACGCCTTGACCCGGCCGAACCCGGTAATGCGCTTGAGTTGTTCCACCGACTGCTGCAGCAGCTCCTCAAGGCTGGCAGCCAGGTGCAGGCTGCCGACAAAGCTGCGCACCAGCGGGTAGTAGTCGCCTTGTTCCGCAAGGTCCGCAGGCACGCGCACGGGCTCGAACTCGATGATCAGCACCTGGTCGTGACGGTGGGCGAGCACCCGCAGCCTGTCACTGCAGGGGGCGCCATGGCGCAGGTGCACGTCGCCGATATGAAAAGGAAAGCCCTCGTCGTCAGGCAGGCGCGCAAGGTGCGCGCGCATGTCGAAGGTGTCGCTGACCAGGCCGGCAAATGGGCAGCCCAGCAGTTCTTTGGCTGGCAGGCCCAGCCAGTGCTCGGCGTTTTCGCTGGCCTGGAGGATATGCAGGTCCGTTTCATCCAGCACCAGCAGAAACCCGTGGGGCTGAATGCTGCCAGGCACCTGGATCGGCTCCTGGGCACAGCGCTCTAAGGCCTCGGCGAGTGGCTTGTCTGCAGTCATCAATGAAAACGCTCCTGTCCTGCCTGTCCATGTGTGCCGCTTGTGTCTGGTGCAGGACGATGGTTGGCCTGCACCGTACCAGAATGTCGGCTGATTTGCCGGCTCATGGCCATTTGAGGCACTGTGTGACGAGGGGTTCGCTGACGTTGAAGATTTTTTCCTGGCAACTGTCGGCGTGGCTTGAAGTACGCGCTATCGCTTTATTGCTAATACAAAAAAATGGCTTGAGGCCATCACTGTTATTCCACCTCGCTGCTACGCTCAGGTCAGCACACAGCGACAAGGATTATCAAGTGACGGAACGCTTTTTGGCCGCGTTGTTGGGCCTGTTGTTTAGCGGCAGTGCCGTAGCCACGGACTTTCTCGTTGAAGTGCGGGTGCTGGTGCAGTGCGGCTGCCTGCTGGTCAACCAAACGCCGGATGCCGGGGCACAAGCGCTGGGTCGGATCGACCTGGGCAGTGCTGCGCGGCTGGATGGCCCAGGCGCGCCTTTGAGCGGTGCACTGTTCAGCCAGCGGCCGCCACGCCTGGAATGCAACCCCGACACGCCTTATCAGGTGCGGGTCGATGGCGGCCAGCACGGCGGCGCAGGTGAACTGCGATTTTTGGCCAGCGAAGACGCCACAGCCCGGCCCATTCCTTACCGCTTGTACCGTGACGCCGCCTGGCGCGAACCGCTGGCGGTCGATGTTGCGCACTCGGCGCGGGTGCCGAGCAGCGGTTCCATCGAACTCCCGTTGTACGCCCGTATCGACACGATGGCCTGGGTACCTCAGGCAGGCCTGTATGGCGACCTGCTCAAGATCACGGTCACCTGGTAAGGACACCCATGCACAAGGACGCGACGCCATGAACCGCACCTCGATCCTGCTGCTTACGCTCGGCCCGCTGCTGCTGCCCGGGGGGGCGGCCCATGGCACCACCAGCGGGTTCATCCAGGCACGGCTGGTGATCAGTGCGGCCTGCCAGATCAGCAGCGGCACCGATCAGCCCGCGACCCTGGGCAACCCTGGCCTGATGGACTTCGGCGAACGTGGCCCGAGCTGGGATCAGCCGCTGCGCAGCCGGGTCGACGAAGTGGCCGGGGAGGGCAGCTTGCAGATCAGTTGTACGCCCGAGGTCCGGGCCTTCAATGTGCGGATCAACGGTGGCCTGAATGGCGGTGACGGTGTGCGGCGCCTGAGCAACGGCCGCGAACTGATCCCTTATCAACTGGCGGTGGACCCGGGTGGCAACAGCCGCTACGGCATCGGTCAGGCGCGTGCCTTTACCATCAGCAGCACCCAGCAGATTCCGATTCCGATCTACGGCGTGGTAGTGGCGCAACCGCGCGCGCTGCCTGCCGGGCTGTACCGCGACACCCTGAGAGTGACCCTGGACTGGTAACCACGCAAGGAGACTCCGATGCGAACGAACCTCACCCACTGCATCCTCGCCGGCCTGGGCCTGGCCTTGGCCTCCCAGGCCCAGGCGGCCACGGTGACCGGCAACATCACCTCGACGCTGACACTGATCGCGGCCTGCCAGGTCAACGGCAGTTCCGCGAGCTCAGGGTTGAACTTCGGTACCCTCAACTTCGGTACCCAGGATGCCCTGTTCAGTAGCGCCAATGCTCAAGTGCTAGGCGGCACGGGTAGCGCCCTGAGCATCCTGTGCTCGGCGGGCAGCATCCCGGCGATCCGCGTGCGGGCCGGTAGCCACGATGGCCAGTCGAGCGGGGGTACACGCGCACTCGCCGACGGTGCCGGCAACTTCGTACCGTATGACTTCTACACCGATACCGGGCGCACCCAGGTACTGGTCATCGACGCCACCATCACCTTGCCGACCAGCACCGGCGTGGCCCAGAGCGTCAACCTGTACGGTCAGGCACGGGGCAAGGCGGGCCTGCCGGCGGGGGTGTACACCGACACCGTGGCGGTCGAGCTGACGTTCTGAGCCATGCGCGGTTGGCTCGCAGGTGGCCTCACGGGTATCGGTGTGCTGCTGGCTACGCCGCTGGGCGCGGTGCCCACCAGTACCTTCCAGGTGGCTGCGCAGATCGTCGCCGGATGCCTGGTGGTCGGTGGCGTGACCAACTACGGCGTGCTCGACTTTGGCACCCAGTCAGCGCTGGCCAGCGGCACCCTGAGCACCTCGCTAGGGGGCGCCACCGTGACCTTCCAGTGCACCCCGGGCGTGGCGCTGAGCATGAGCCTGGACGGCGGCCAGAACAACGCCAGCGGTGTCCGCAACCTCAAACGTACGGGGAGCACGCACGTGCTGGCCTACCAGTTGTACCGCGATGCGGCCTACAGCCAGGCCTTCGGCATCGGCCAGAGCGTGGCGGTCAGCTACACCGACCCCACGGCCATCAAATTACCGGTGTACGGCCGCGTTCAGTTGACCGGCACACTGCCGGCAGGCACCTACACCGATGTAGTGCAAGTGACGGTGACCTGGTGATACCGCCAGCACCAATGACATCAATCTAAGGAGAGTGGCATGGGGGCAGGCGCGAAGTGGGCGCGTGGATTGATCGGGTTGTTGCTGCTGGCAAGCCTGCCGGCGGGGGCCGCCACCTCGGTGCTGATCTGGCCGATTGACCCAGTACTGGAGGCCGACCAGAAGGCCGGCGCACTGTGGCTGGAAAACCGTGGCAGCGCCCCGGCAAACCTGCAAGTGCGGGTGTTCGCCTGGCGCCAGGGGGATTACCAGGAGCAGTTTCAGCCGCAGCGCGACATCATTGGCAGCCCGCCCGTGGCCAACATCGCCCCTGGGCAAAAGCAGTTGATCCGCCTGACGCGCACCGGCAGCTCGCCCGCCGGCCAAGAACAGGCCTACCGCATCATCATCGACGAAATCCCCCCCGCGATACCGGCAGACAGCGCCAGCCAGGGCGCCACCGCCGCAATCCGCCTGCAGATGCGCTATTCGGTGCCGCTGTTCGTCTACGGCGAAGGGTTGTGGGGCAAGGCTGACCCTGAAGGCAAGCGCAACGCCGAGGGCGTGGGCAAGCCGCAACTGAGCTGGCGCGCGGTGACGGTGCAGGGCAAGCCCTATGTGGAGCTGCGCAACACCGGCCCGGTGCACGCGCGCCTGACCGATATGGTGGTGCAGCAGGGCAGCCAGAGCAAACCGTTGGCCGAAGGCCTGCTGGGCTATGTGCTGCCCGGTGCCAGCATGCGTTGGCCTGCACCGCTGGCGCCGAGCGCCGGCAGTGTGCTGAAGGGGCGGGTCAATGGCCAGAATGCGGCGGATGCCATCCGCCAAGGCCAATGAGTCGGCGGCTGAATGAAGGGCAGGGGCCAGGGAGGACCCGGCAATGGTTGGAAGCCGTGTGTGAAATGGCTGTCGGCGACGACGCGCCGCTGGTGCCTGGGGCTGGCCCTGTTCGGCCCCGGCCTGGTGCTGGCCGACGACTTGCCGCCGCCGCCCACGGAGATGTCCGTCAACGCCGACGCCACGCTGTACCTCGACCTGATGGTGAACCAGATGCCCAAGGCTGAGCTGGTCCCCGTGCAGCAACGGGCCGGGCACCTGTACCTGGGCAGTGATGTGCTGCGCGCTGCAGGTATCAGCCTGCCGGGTGACCCCCAAGGCGAACTGGCCCTGGATGAGGTGCCAGGCCTGCACACCGACTACGACAGCCAGAACCAGCGCTTGTTGCTGCAGGTGCCACCGGCCTGGCTGCCGGGCCAACAGGTCGGCGATCGCAACCTGTACCCTGCCAGCGATGCGCGCAGCAGCTTCGGCGTCTTGTTCAACTACGACCTGTACCTCAACGATACCGATGAGGGAGGCACCTACCTGGCAGCCTGGAACGAACTGCGCCTGTTCGACGGCTGGGGTACGTTCTCCAGCACCGGTCAGTGGCGCCAGTCGTTCAATGGTGCGCAGGCCGACCAGACGCGCCAGGGTTTCCTGCGTTACGACAGCACCTGGCGCTTCACCGATGAACAACGGCTGCTCAGCTATGAAGCCGGTGATTTCGTCACCGGCGCCTTGCCCTGGACCGGCTCGGTGCGGGTCGGCGGCCTGCAACTGTCGCGCGACTTTGCTGCCCGCCCGGACCTGGTCACCTATCCGTTGCCCGCCTTCGCCGGTGAAGCAGCCGTACCCACCTCGCTCGACTTGTTTATCAACGGTTACAAGTCCAGCACCACCGAATTGCAGCCAGGCCCTTACACCCTGACCAACGTGCCGTTCATCAACGGCGCCGGCGAGGCGGTGGTGGTGACCACTGACGCCCTTGGCCGGCAGGTGTCGACTACGCTGCCGTTCTATGTCACCAGCAGCCTGCTGCAAAAAGGCCTGTCGGACTTTTCGGTGGCTGCCGGTAGCCTGCGCCGCGATTATGCGGTGCGCGATTTCAGCTACGGCCCAGGCGTCGCCTCGGGTAGCCTGCGCTACGGCCTCAGCGACAGCTTTACCCTCGAAAGCCACGTCGAAACCGCCGAATCGCTGTTGCTGGGCGGCCTGGGTGGCAACATGCGCGTGGGCAACTTCGGGGTGCTCAATGCGGCCTTGGCGCAGAGCCAGTTCGAGGGCGAGAAGGGCCATCAAGTCGCGCTCGGCTACCAGTACAACAGTCAGCGCATCGGTTTCAGCTACCAGCGCCTGCAGCGCCATGGCGACTATGCCGACCTGTCGCGGGTCGACAGCCCCGACATGCAGTTGAGCCAACGCAGCGAGCAAGTCACCGTCAGCCTCAACCTCAACGAATACGGCAGCCTCGGTGCCGGCTACTTCGATGTACGCGCCGCAGACGATTCGCGCACGCGCCTGATCAACCTGAGCTGGAGCAAATCGCTGTGGGGCAACAGCAGCATCTACCTGTCGGCCAACCGCGAAGTCGGTGACAGCCAGTGGGCCGTGCAGGCGCAACTGGTCATGCCGTTCGACTTCAATGGCACCCTGGCGTTGAGTGCGGAGCGCAGCAAGGAAGGCGAGGACCTGCAGCGGGTCAACTACAGCCGTGCGGTGCCGGTGGGCGGTGGTGTGGGTTACAACCTGGGTTACGCCACCGGTGGCAACCGCGATGCCTATCGTCAGGCCGATGTCACCTGGCGCCTGCAGTCGGTGCAGTTGCAGGCCGGTGTGTATGGCAGCAGTGGCGCGATGACCCGTTGGGCAGACGCCAGCGGCTCGCTGGTGTGGATGGACGCCGGGGTGTTCGCGGCCAACCGCATCGACGACGCCTTCGTGGTGGTCAGTACCAACGGCTATGCCGATGTGCCGGTGCGCTACGAGAACCAGCAGATCGGCCGCACCGACAGCGGCGGCCACCTGCTGGTGCCGTACAGCAGCGGCTACTACCGGGGCAAGTATGAAATCGACCCGATGGACCTGCCGCCCGACATCCTGGCGCCGGAGGTGGAGCAACGCGTGGCGGTGCGCCGGGGCAGCGGCTACCTGCTGGAGTTCCCACTCAAGCGGGTGCTGGCGGCGAGCATCGAACTGGTGGATGGCAACCAGCAGGTGATCAAGCTCGGCAGCCGCGTGACCCATGAGCAAAGCGGCAGCCTGGCGGTCGTCGGCTGGGATGGGCTGGTGTACCTGGAGAACCTGTCGCCGCACAACCGCTTGCAGGTGGAGCTGGAAGGCGGCGGGCATTGCCAGGTCGAATTCGACTTGCCCGAAGGCACGGGCTCGGTCCCCTTGATTGGCCCGTTGGTGTGCCGATGAGGGCCTGGCAGCGAGGGTTGTGGGCGTGCGCGTTGCTGCTGCCGGCAGGTACGGTGTGGGCCAAGTGCACGTCGGTGCCAACCTCGCCCGCGGCGTTTGGCACCATCAGCTCGACCCTGGTGCGCAGCACGGTACAGACCGCCTCCAGCAGCAATTCGGGGTTGCAATGCAACGGCTCGGTGCTCAATGTGCTCGGTACCGGCGATACCTTCAAAGCAACTATTCTGCCGGCCACCGGTGGTTTGGTCGGCCCCACCGGTGACGTCATTCCCTACACGCTGTATGCCGACAGCAGCACCAACTACCCGATTACCCGTGGCGTGGCCTACGACTTCGCCCGTAACGGTATCCTCGACCTGCTGGGGCTGCTCAACGGTACGCCCAAGGCGGTGCCGATTTACATGCGTACGCAAATCAACAGTAACGTCGCGGCGGGGCTTTACGAGGAGACGCTGAGCGTCAGCTGGGCCTGGAACTACTGCGAAGGGATAGGCATTGGCGGTTTGTGCATTGGCAAAGACAACAGCGCCGGCACTCAGCCCCTCACGGTCAGCTTGACGGTAAGCAACGACTGCCAGATCACCACACCCACTATCAGCTTCGGCAGTGCACCGGTGGTGTCCGGATTCGCCACGGTAAACCAGGGGGTGAGCCTTATTTGTACCAAAGGCACCAGCTACACGGTGGGGCTGGATGACGGGCAGAACGTGTCGGGCGGGCGGCGCAGAATGAAGTCCTCAGCCAACAACTACCTGGCCTACGATATCTTCAAGAGCGCCAGTGCGGTGCGCTGGGGCTCGGTCACCGGTGCCCGGCGGTCGAGCAGTGATGCCGATATCAACCCCGGGGCGGGGACCGGCGCGGGCAGCCAGGTGTTCAACTACAACGCCAAGGTCTACACCGACCAGGCCACACCGCCGGCGGCGACCTATACCGACAATGTGACGCTGGATGTGCAGTTCTAGCGTTGTTCTGTGCCGGCCTCTTCGCGGGCAAGCCCGCTCCCACAGGTAAAACACTTGTCTGCCACAGGTGAGCCGCTTGTCTGCCACAGGTGAACCACTTTTCTGCAGCCAGTGGTTCACCTGTGGGAGCGGGCTTGCCCGCGAAGAGGCCTAGAAGATCAACGCAGATCGTCAACCATATTCAGCAACGTCTCCAGCACCGCCCCCGCCAGTGCCTTCGACCGCGCCCCCGACCATCCGGCAACCGGATCAGGCGCATCGTCATGGTCCTTGAACGGCATCTCCAGCGTCAGTGACAGGCAGTCATGGGCCATGCCCACGGCATTGCAGGCCAAGGTCGTGTTCGCCTGCCCTGGTTCATCGCGCGTGTAGCCATGCACCGTCTGGAAGTCCCGCGTTACGCCGCACAGCGTGCTACGGAATTGCGCTTCCAGTTTGGCCAAGCGGGGCGTGTAGCCCGGATTGCCTTCACATGCTGCCGTGAACACATGCGGGATTTCTTCATCCCCATGCACATCGATGAACGCATCCACCCCATGTTGTTTCATCTGCGCCTGGGCAAAGAACACCTCTGGGCTGAATTCGACGCTGGCGTCCTGCCAGGCGCGGTTGAGGTCCTTGCCCTTGAAGTTGGTGCGCAGATGCCCGAGGAAGGCGCCGTCCGGGTTCATGTTGGGTATCAGGTACAGGTCGGCTTTTTCCAGCAGTTGCCGCACCTCCTCTTCGTTGGCTTGCAGGCAGTCGATCACGCCTTCCATGAACCACTCGGCCATGTGTTCGCCCGGATGCTGCTGGGCGATCAGCCATAGTTTGCGCTTGCCGGGTGCGCCATTACCGGCCCGCAGCAAGGGGATGTCGCGCCCCTGCACGCTACGGCCGTTGGCCAGCAGCTCGACACCGGGGATTTGCCTTGCACGCTCGATCAGTTGGTTGTGGCGGGCGCGAGGGTAGGGCTCGAAGTAGGCGAACCAGATCTGATCCTTTTCAGCCTTCACTTCGAATGACAAGGCTTTGCCATCGAACTGGCTGGGTACGCGGAACCAGGTTTGCTGGTCGTAGGAGGCCACGGCGTTGTACCCGGCCCAGGCGTTCTGGTAGGAGGATTCGAAGGCGTTATCCAGGCTGAAGCGATGGGCCTGCCCAGGCGTGAGCCCGCTGACCTTGAAGTGAAACCACTGGAAGTGGCCGCTGTTGGAGTCTGGCCGGATGGCCAGGTGTACCTGGGCAGGGTTGCTGGCATCCAGGACCTGGATGTTGCCGGAATCGAAATCGCAGTCGATCTGCAGGGGGGACAGCGTCACGGTCATCGCCGGGCTCCTTGACGGGCATTGTTGTGGGGTTACTGTACACCGGTTGCGGGCTTGAGTGATGCAGGTGGGCTGTTGCGCCAGGTGTCGAGGGGCTAGCAGTAGGTCGCGAGCTCTTTAGTTTGCATATTAGGTTATTACTAAAATCACTTTTATTTATTGATTGGCAGCCGCTACAGTCGTGGTTTTCCAGGACCTGCGAGGAGCAGTGGATGTCCATTCGATCCCGACTCTTGATCATCGCCGCCAGCACGTTGCTGGCGACCCAGGCATTGGCCGCCGACCGCCTGACCCTGCGCATCGGTGACCAGAAAGGCAACATGCGTGCTCAGCTGGAGGCCGCCGATGCCTTGCGTGACCTGCCATACGACATTCAGTGGGCCGAGTTCCCCGCTGCTGCGCCCTTGGCCGAGGCACTGAATGCCGGGGCGATCGACGCGGGCATCATCGGTGATGCACCGTTGCTGTTTGTGCTCGCCTCGGGGGCGCCGGTCAAGGCCGTTGCCGTCGACAAGTCAGACCCGTACGGCACCGCGCTGCTGGTGAACCCGGACGCCCCGTTCAGCAGTGCCGCCGACCTCAAGGGCAAGCGCATCGCCACGGGGCGAGGGTCGATTGGCCACCACCTGGCGCTCAAGGCGCTGGACCAGGTCGGCCTGACGGAAAAAGACGTCGAGTTCCGCTTCCTTGGCCCGGTCGATGCCAAGATTGCCTTGGCCAATGGCTCGGTGGACGCCTGGTCGACCTGGGAGCCCTACACGGCACTCTCGCAGGTGAGCGGGCAGGGCCGGGTGCTGGTCAATGGGCGTGGCCTGTCCAGCGGCAACAGCTTCCTCGCCGCCACCGACAAAGCGCTGGAGGATGCGCCACGGCGCGCCGCGCTGCAGGACTACCTTGCGCGTCTGGCCAGCGCCCAGGTGTGGGCCTATCAACACCTGGACAGCTATTCGAAAACCCTCGCAGCTATCATCGGCTTCCCTGAAGACGCCGCGCGCCTGCAGTTCGAGCGCCGTCAACTGCGCTGGCAGGCCATCGACGCCAAGACCATCGCCGAGCAACAGGAAACCGCCGACTTCTATCAGGCTCACGGCCTGATGAGCCAACGGCTGGATGTCGCGCCAACCTTCGCCAGCGGCTTCAAGGTGCCTTCTGCCGAGGCGCTGGCTGCTCAACGCTGAGCACCCGCTACTTGAAGAACTGGCTCGGTGTGGTGCCGAACTGGCGCTTGAACATGCTGGCGAAAGCGCTCGGGCTGTCGTAGCCGAGCGTGCCGGCGACATCAATGATGCGCTCGCCCAGGGCGATCCGCTCCAGCGCTTGCATCAGCCGCGCCTGCTGGCGCCATTGGCCGAAGGTCATGCCGGTCTCCTTGCGGAACAGGCGCTGGATGGTCTTCTCGTCCACCCCCAGGTGGATGCCCCAGTCGGCGACGGTCGAGGGGGCGTCGGGCCGTGCTTGCAGGGTCGCGCAGATGGTCTGCAGGCGCTTGTCGCTGGGCTGCGACAACTTCAGCGGCAAGGTCGGCAGCACGCAGATCTCGTCGAGGATCAGGCGCATGATCCTGGCTTCGCGTGAGTCTTCGGCGAACGGCGCGATGAAGCCCACGGACGCCTTGATCAACTCGGTGAGCAAGGGCGAAATACTGATGGCCTTGCTCTGCAGCGGCAGGTTTGCCGCGGCATCCGTGCGCACGAACACGCTGCGCATCTTCACGTCGCCCACACAGCGGATGGCGTGCACCTGGCCGCAAGGCATCCAGATGCCGCGGCTGGGTGGCACCGTCCAGCGCTCGCAGTCGGATTCGACGATCATCAAACCTTTGATGGCATAGATCAGTTGATGCTTGGCATGTGAGTGCGGCGCGATGAACCAGTCTGGCGGGTAGTCGGTCGCACGGCTACCCACCTCCCAGGTCCACTGATCCACCTCCACCAGCATTTCATTCAACGGTTTGACCATCACGACCTCGTGCCAACGCAGGCTAGCGCGGCCATTTTAGCAGCAGGTGGCGGGGCGGGCTTTCGAGCGGGTCGCCGGCAGCAGCGCCGTGGCCAGCCCCAGCAGCGGCAGGAACGAGATCGCCTGGTAGACCCATTCGATGCCATGCAGGTCGGCCAGCTCTCCGAGCCCAGCGGCACCAATGCCGCTGATGCCGAACATCAGGCCGAACATCACCCCCGAGACCATACCGACTCGACCTGGCACCGCTTCCTGGGCATACACCACCAGCGCTGCGAAAGCTGAGGACATCACCAGGCCGATGGCAACTGCCAGCACCGCTGTCCAGGCCAGGTTGGCGTACGGCAGGGCGAGGGCGAAGGGCGCAACGCCGAGGAACGAGACCCAGATCACCGCCTTGCGCCCGATGCGATCCCCGACCGGGCCACCGGCGAAGGTGCCCAGGGCCACGGCGGCGAGGAACACGAACAGGTAAAGCTGGCTTTGCTGCACGCTCAGGCCGAAATGCTCGATGAGGTAGAAGGTGAAGTAATTGGTGAACGAGGCGATATAGACGAACTTGGCGAACATCAGCAGCGCGATCACGCCCACCGCGCGCCACATGGCGCCGCGTGACAGCCCGGGTGCCTGTTGGCCGGCAAAGCGCTTGAGCTGGGTCTGGCCGTGGCGGATGCTCCAGCCGGTGACGCGCAGCAGCACACACACGGCCAGTGCGGCGGCCAGCATGAACCAGGCAATGGCGGACTGGCCGTGCGGGATGACGATGGCCGCGGTCAGCAAGGGGCCGATGGCCGAGCCGGTGTTGCCACCGACCTGGAACGTCGACTGCGCCGTGCCGAAGCGTCCGCCGGATGCCATCCTGGCCACGCGGGAGGCTTCAGGGTGGAAGGTCGCTGAACCGACACCGACCACGGCAGCGGCCACCAGCAGCATCTGGTAGCTGTCCGCGAAGGCGAGCAGGCCGATGCCCACCAGGGTGACCAGCATGCCGGCAGGCAACAGGTAGGGTTGCGGGTGTTTGTCGGTGTACAGGCCAACCCAGGGCTGCAGCAGCGAGGCGGTGACCTGGTAGACCAGGGCAATCCAGCCGATTTGCGCGAAGCTCAGTGAGAAGTCGCTCTTGAGCATCGGGTAGATCGACGGCAGCACGGCCTGGATCAGGTCGTTGAGCAAATGGGCGAAGGCAGCGGCGCCGACGATGCGGACGAGAAACCCTTGCGGCGGGTCGGCGGGCGCGGTGGAGGAGGCCAAGGTGGCGGCAGAAGTCGTCATAAGCGAGGCTCTTTTGTCGAGTGATAGCAAGGCATTGCAGGCGGAGGATAGCCAGCGGTGCTTTTGTCTGTCTCACGTCGAACAGGCACTCACTAGCGCGTTTCGGACATCAAGGATCGCTGCGTCATTGACGGCCACGGCGGTTCCGACGGCCAACCGCGCAAACCGCCGCAGCACTGCTATGCCTAAACATGGCGCATTCACTCACCGCTGGCAGCGGTACCCCAGGGCGAGCGTAACGCACAGGTGCCGAGCAACTGGGAGGTGCCACATGCTTTTCATCATTCACTGGACCATCGCCCCGGAAAACCGCAATGCGGTCATGGCCCGTTTCGCCAAGAACGGCGGCGCCGCGCCCGCCAGCCTGAAAGTACTGGGCCGCTGGTATGCCGTGGGGCAGTTGCAGGGGTTTGCCGTGGTTGAAGGCGACGACCTGAACCCCGTGCTGGAATGGACATTGGATTGGACCGACCTGATGCAGATGCAGGTCTGTCCGGCGATGACCGACGAACAGATGGCGCCCTTGCTGCTGGCTGCAGTCAGCAAGATGACGCTCTGAAACCCGCCCTCAGGATGGCTCGTGTCGCCTGCCTTCGCGGGCCATCCACTTCAGCAGCGTTGCGATGGGCACCCGGCGGTGTACTTCGTGGCGCTGTGCAGCGTCGCCGTACCGTTCGCGATAACGGCTCACGATCAGGTGTCGGCCATCATCGGACACGCGTGCTTCAAGCTCGTGCAGCAACTGTTGCCGGGTGTCATTCTGCAGGCGTCTGAACAGCACCACCGGGGCCTGGGTATCATTCATCGTTTTGCACGCCTTGGCAGCTCGCCGGCCGTTTGCCAGGCGCGCCTGCCTTGCCCTCGGCGACCCGCTCGGCCCGCTGTTGGGCGGTGTAGTCGCGCACGGCCAGGTAGTAATCAGGCAGGATGCGCAAGGTGTCGGTTACCGGCAGCGCTTCGGCGCGGCCATCTACCACACCGCCTGCCATTGCCACGTTGCCCAGGGTATCGACCGTATCGCTGTTGTCGCCGAACGGGTCGATCGCCAAGTCCAGCACCTTGCCGGTCGCATCCCGCAGGTTGTGCGTGCCCAGTAACGGCAGCTCGACGATCGGGCCGTCGGCAATGTTCCACACGCCGAAGGTCTGGCCAAAGTCCGACGTGTGTCGGGCCAGCCCCATCTTCCCGGACACGTCGATCAGGCCTGCCACGCCCAGGGTCGTGTTGAAGATGAAACGCGTGAGGCTGGTCATCGCCCGCTCGCCATTGCCTTGCAGCAGGTCGTTGACCAGGACCTTGGGCTCGCCGAAGTTGGCCGCGAAGTTGTGCACGCCCTGCTGGGTGAAATCAGGCAATGCGCTGTAGCCACGGGCGACCGGTGCCAGCAGATAATCATCGACACTTCGGTTGAAGGCAAACACGGCGCGGTTGGCGGGTTCGGCCGGGTCGCTGAGCTGATAGGCCACAGGGCCACAGGGCCACAGGCACTGGCAGGTGGCCGCTGGCTACAGCCTCCGGCTGCGAGCAGTGACAAGGCGAGTAGGGCGTTGCGGGCTGAAAACCAGGCATAGAGGCGGGTGGGCATGGGCACATTCCTGACAAGAACTGGCGCCGATGGTGTGGCCGGTTGATTGCCTGGGAATGTCTGGATTATTGCCCGGCTGACACTTTGTTTCCGGGTTGAAATATATGACGGCAGCCTTGGGATGGCCTTAAAGTAAGCCTTTACTCCCTCTGTTCGCGGTGCCCTGGTGTGAGCCATTTGCTGATTGTCGACGATGATGTCGAAGTACTCGACCTGCTGCAGAAGTTTCTCCGTCAACACGGTTATGAGGTCGATGTGGCCAGTGATGGCCAAGGCCTTTGGCAGGCACTCGAACGTCGGGTACCGGACCTGGTCATTCTTGATGTCATGTTGCCAGGCGACAGTGGCCTGGTGCTTTGCCAGCGCTTGCGGGCCGAGTACAAAGTGGCGGTGATCATGCTCACTGCCATGGGCGAACTGAGCGACCGCGTGGTCGGCTTGGAGCTGGGCGCGGACGACTACCTGACCAAGCCGTTCGCGGCCCGTGAGTTGCTGGCCAGGGTGCGAGCGGTGTTGCGCCGGGCAGGCGAAAATGTGAGCAGCCCAGCCTCCACGCCGCGCGGGGTACTCGAGTTCTCTGGCTGGCAGCTGGAAGTGCTGCGCCGTGAACTGCGCTCGCCGGAGGGCGTGATGATCCCGTTGTCCAACGGCGAGTTTGAGCTGTTGCTGGTGTTTGTCGAGCACCCAAGGCGCGTGCTCAGCCGTCAGCAACTGCTGGACCTGGCCCGTGGCGAAGCGCACGAAGCCTACGACCGCAGCATCGATGTGCAGGTAAGCCGGCTGCGGCGCAAGCTTGAGCGCGATGACGGCAACGAACCGTTGATCCGCACCTTGCGCAACGTCGGCTATCTGTTCAGCGCCAATGTGACCAAGCAATGAGCCCGCTTGCCTGGGCGCGCAAGGCTCTGCCTCGGCCACGCGTCACCATCGCCCGCTGGATCGCCCTCACTACCCTGGCGGCCATGCTCAGCCTGCTGTTGCTCAAGTGGGTGTTCAGTGTGCTGCTCAGCGTATGGGCGCAACCTCCGTTGCTGGAAAGCGGCCTGATCGAGAAGGTCGCCTCGGTCGCCCGTATCATCGACGCCGCGCCTGCCGCGCAGCGGCAGGCTCTGGCCCGTGCGGCGGGGGATGCGTCGTACAGCGTGCAATGGCTGCGCCAGCGTGGCGAAGCCGGGTTGCCGGCACTGGCCGACAGCGAATTTCGCGAGGGCGCGCCGACATTGCGCGCCCTGTTGAAGCGCGCGGATGCGCAGATCGAGGTCTTCGGGCCGTCCGATTTGCCCGCCCAGGCGCAGCCGCGCGGTTACGCCCTGCTGATCGAGCTGACGGACGGGTCGTGGTTGCTGTATCGCGCCATCGACCGCAGCTGGGGGCTGGATGAACTGCCGCGCAACCTGATCATCCTGGCGCTGATGATCGCTTCCAGCCTGGCGCTCGCGTTGTTCGCCACGCGTTATCTGGCCCAGCCCTTGGAACGTTTCGCCGAAGGGGCGCGGCGCTTTGGCAAGGACTTCAATGCGCCACCGATTCCCGTGGTCGGCCCCTATGACCTGCGCCAGGCCATCCTTGCGTTCAACGCCACTCAGGCCCAGCTCAAGCATTTTCTCGATGACCGTACGCAAATGCTCGCGGCGATCTCTCACGACCTGCGCGCGCCATTGACCCGCATGCGCTTGCGCGCCGAGTTCATCGAGGACGGCGAACTGCAGGCCAAGTTGTTCAAGGACGTGGACGAGATGCAGGCGATGGTTGACGCCGCTTTGCAGTTTTTCCGTGATGATGCGCGGCTGGAGCCGACCACCGCGTTTGACCTGGGTGAACTGCTGTTGACGGTGGTGGATGATTTCAAGGATGCGGGCATGGACATCAGCCTCAGCGGCCCGCGCCGCTGCGTCTATGTTGGCCGGCCCATTGGCATCAAGCGGGTAGTGGTGAACCTGATCGACAATGCCGTGAAATATGGCGGTGAGCCGACGGTGCTGCTGGAGGTCACTGACGAGCAGATCGTCATCCGTGTCCTTGACCGAGGGCCGGGCATCGCGGAGCCTCTGCAGGAACGCGTTTTCGAGCCGTTCTACCGCATCGAAGGCTCGCGCAACAAGGACACTGGCGGGGTCGGCCTGGGCTTGCCAGCGGCGCGTGCCATCGTTCTCGAGCAGGGCGGTAGCGTGACCCTGAGCAACCGCCAGGGCGGCGGGCTCGAGGTCAGGGTCACGCTGCCTGCCGGTTGACCGGCCGTGGCGATCAGAGCCCCAGGTCACTGAGGCTGGGGTGATCGTCCGGGCGCCGGCCCAAGGGCCAGTGGAACTTGCGCTCGGCTTCGGCTATCGGTTGCTCATTGATACTCGAATGGCGGTTCTGCATCAGGCCGTCTTCGGCGAATTCCCAGTTCTCATTCCCATAAGCACGGAACCACTGGCCGCTGTCATCGTGGTACTCGTAGGCGTAACGCACGGCAATTCGGTTGCCGGTGAAGGCCCACAGCTCCTTGATCAGGCGGTACTCCAGCTCATGGTTCCACTTGCGTGTCAGAAAGGCCTCCACCTGGTCACGGCCACGGGGGAACTCGACACGGTTACGCCACACGGTATCGGGCGTGTAGGCGAGCGCCACCTTGGCGGCGTCGCGGCTGTTCCAGCCGTCTTCGGCGAGACGGACCTTTTCGATGGCGGTTTCGCGGGTGAAGGGGGGCAGCGGTGGGCGGGGCATCGTAGGGACTCCTCAGGTGGTTTACACCTAGGAGCGTAGTCATGGAGGGCGGTGCGGGGAATGGGCATGCCCGGCACTTCATAATTACGGTGGGCGGAACAATGGTGCTGTGGGAGGTCGCAATCGCGTCGCTGACGTTGTGGGGCCGGCAAGCCGGCACCCAGCGCAAAGGTTCGAGGGCTGATCAGTCCCAGACTGGCGCCAGACCATCGGGGCTGACTTCGCGGCCGTTGCGTTCAAGCGAGGCGATGCGTGCGATGTCGTCGGCGTCCAGGCGCAGGTCGCGGGCGAGCAGGTTGCTGGCCAGGTTTTCGCGCTTGGTCGAGGACGGGATCACTGCGTAGCCCAGCTGTATGGCCCACGCCAGGGCTACCTGGGCGACGGTGGCTTTATGCTTGGCGGCGATTTCGGCCAGCACCGGGTCCTTCAGCACCTTGCCATAGGCCAGGGTCATGTAGGAGGTGACGGTGATGCCTTGATCCTTTAGGAAGGCAGCCAGCTCGCGGTTCTGCAGGTAGGGGCTGAGCTCGATCTGGTTAGTGGCGATCTCACCTTTGCCGACCACGTCGATGGCCTGGCGGGTCAGCTCGATGTTGAAGTTGGAAATACCAATCTGCCGGGTCAGGCCCAGTTTTTTGGCTTGAGCCAAAGCTTGCATGTACTCGGTCAGCTCGACGCCATTGCCCGGTGCCGGCCAGTGGATGAGCAACAGGTCGACGTAATCGGTGCGCAGTTTGGTCAGGCTTTCGCGCAGGCTGGGGATCAGCTTGTCGGCCGCGTAGTTGTCGACCCAGATCTTGGTGGTGATGAACAGCTCGCTGCGCGGTACGCCGCTTTCGGCAATGGCCTGGCCTACTTCGGCTTCGTTCTTGTAGATCTGCGCGGTGTCGATGACGCGGTAGCCCAGTGCCAGGGCCGACTTGACCGAATCGATGACGGCTTGGCCGGTGAGGCGGAAGGTGCCCAGGCCGAAAACGGGAATGCTCATGAATGTGCTCCTGTTGAGTGAGGCGGGGATCGAATGACGGACGGTAGCGTGCTTCGATACCTGTTCGAGTGAGGATCAGTGTGCGGGTTTCAACTGAAATGATTAAGGCGAGTCTGGGCGAAGGTCATTTGACTTGTAGTCACGAATGGATGGGATGACCGTGATCGAGGCGCGCGCTCATGCCCTGGTTGACATAAGTACTGCGGCTGCGCAGTGCAACACTGTTTAGCTGCGGGCTGAATTCCCAACCGGAAAAGCCGCCAATGACTGCCCCAACGCTGCAACCCAATCTGACCGACACCCTGATCGCAAGCCGATTACCCACCTGGCTGGGCACGGCGTCCCTCGACCGACTTGGTACGTTGCGGGCAAGTCTGCAGCAGCAGCAACGCATCCAGCACCGGCTGGCAGCGCTGTTCTCCCGCATTACCCCATTGGATACCTTTGCCAAGACGTTGCTTGACCAGGCCTTGAGCGAACGGCAGATGCCTGGGCTTGATGTGCGTCAGGCGAAGCTGCGCCACACGACCCTCATTCCCGCATCCTCCGCAGTTCCTGGCGGGCTGGGCCAGGCGCTGAGCGAGGTCAGCGACGTGACGTTGCTGGCCGCGGCGCTGCACAACTTCGCCGAACAGCACACCCCGCCCGCAGGCGCGCTGCAAACCCAGGTAATCGTGGACGCTCAAGGAGCGGTGCAGGTGCTGAGCCCGGAAACCTACATTGCGCTTTGCCGAAGCGTGGATGTCGGGGGGCAGTACCAGGGCCATCTTGAGTCGATCCTGCTTGCGCCGGGGTATGAGGGCACGCAGGTCGCATCGCTGCTCGAAGAAGGTGCGCGCGTCAACCTTGAGGCTGACGTGCGCCTGGCAGCCGCCAGGGGTGACATCGATGAACGCACGTACTTGCAGTACCTTCCGGTTATCTCGAAAGTCGCCGTGGTGGCCGCCGACACCACCCGATTGAAGCCATTCGAGCTGCGGGTGCTGGGCAAGTTGCTGCGCGGGGTAGTGGCGTTCGAGGCGCGCCGAGAGGGGCGGTCGAGCGCGCCGCTTGAGGGGGTCGTGCTGTGGGTGCCTGATGATGTTCAGGGGGCGCTGCGGCGTTTTGATTCCTGGGATGATCTGTGGCGCAACCTGGGCCAACGGTGCCGGACGAATGGCTATCCCTCCTTTATTCAGCGGTTTATCAGCGAGCGTGATCGGTGCGCCTTTAGCCTCACCCTGCAACGTTTGTTGCAAGCCAGAGCGGGCGGCCCGTCCCTCCAACTCGATGGCCGCAGCCACGCGATCGCAGGGCCGCTGTTTCAGCACGTTCGTCAGGTGCGCCTCGACACGCTGCTTGACGATGCGTGCGTGTTGGCCACGCCCACCGCCAAGGCCAACCAGGTCGAGCGCGAGCGACGCATGAGCGACTATGCCAGTGCAGGGTTTGACCTGTTGGGGTTGGCCAGCCTGTTCGTACCCGCACTTGGCCTGCCTCTGCTGGGCATCGCTGCGCTGCAGATCACGGACGAGGTCTATGAAGGCTATGCCGACTGGCAGCTCGGTGATCGGGAGGGTGCGCTGAACCACCTGTGGTGCGTTGCTGAAAACCTGGCAGCGGGGGGCGCATTGGCGTCGATCGGTGTGGTCGCCGGGCGCTTGATCGAACGCTCTGCCTACGTGGATGCGCTGCTGCCGATAATGACCGAGCGCCACGAGCTGCGGCTGATCGATGCAGCCTTGCCAGGCTATGCGCTGCCCGACCAGGGGCTGGCCGTTGGCGAGCGTGCCGTAGTGGCCGGGCAGAGCCGTTTACGCACCCACCTGGCGACCTACCAGGTTGTTGAGGATGCTCAAGGGGCGGGCTTGCGCATCCGCCACCCCAGCAGGGCGCAGGCCTATTCACCTTGGCTCGACGACAATGGCGAGGGCGGCTGGACCCATCAGTTGGAAAGCCCACAGCATTGGCAGGGTGCGACGCAACTGATGCAACGCTTGAACAGTGCCTGGGCGACGCTCGACCCGCTGACGGCCGAGCGTGTGATGCGCATAACCGGCTTCGATGAAGGGCGTCTGCGTCGCTTGCACCTGGATCATGCACCGGCGCCGGCACGGTTGCAGGATGCCTTGCAGCGCTACCAGTTACATGCGCAGCACCCTGAGTTGCACGGCGCCGCATTTGAGCTGCACTTGAGCGGGCTGCAGAGCCCCACAGGGGCAGCAGAGCGTGTGTTGAAACGCGACTTCCCCGGCCTTACACCGCGCTGCGCGCGGGAAATTACCTTGCGTGCTGGGCCTGATGTGGTCGACGCCATGAATAG
The DNA here is from genome assembly GCF_058745025.1 of Pseudomonas sp. E1MeOHC2. Classification (NCBI taxonomy): domain Bacteria; kingdom Pseudomonadati; phylum Pseudomonadota; class Gammaproteobacteria; order Pseudomonadales; family Pseudomonadaceae; genus Pseudomonas; species Pseudomonas sp. E1MeOHC2. The sequence goes on along the minus strand of NZ_CP196675.1, from coordinate 288,616 downwards.
CAGCCAGCGTGTGCCCCTGGCATTGGCCAGCGAAGCACGCTGGTTGTTGCGTGACAGCCGCCTGGATCGCGCCTGCGCGGGGTTCTATCAGGCGGCGGCGGTGAATGCTGACACCGAGCGGCTGGCGCTGGGCTTGACTGCTGATGTGGCACCGTGGGCGCAAACCGAGCGGGTCGAGCTGCGCAGCGAGCGCTTGAGCGGTGATCTGCTGGCCCAGTCCGGAGCACAAGATGCCACCCGAGTGAAGTACATCGTCAAGCGTGGCCAGGGCTACCAGGCTTTGGACACGGCGGGGGTGACGCTGCCCTCAGCGAGCGAAAACGACAGCGTGGTCCAGGCACTGTGGTGGCACCTTGATGAGGCACAGAAGCAGAGGCTGGGTGAGGGGGGGCGAGCGGCAGAGCAGCTCGGTCATGCCTTGGCCATTCGGGCTGGCGAGCAACGGGAGCGCGTTGCAACACTGCTTGGCATGGCCCCGGTAGAGGGTGCGATACGCCCGCCGGTGCGCCTTGGCGATGGTCGGCTGGGCTACCCACTGAGTGGTGGCGATGCCTCGCGCCCGCTACGCGGCCAGGTTGTCACCACGGCGGACCTGCAGGCCCGCCAGTCCATTCGCGCCGGGCTGCACCAGTTGTTCCCGCACCGCCCAGCACAGGACGTGATGTGGCTGGCCCTGCAACTGGCGCAGAGGCCTGGGCGGACGATCTGGACGGCGTTCAGTGAACTGGCCAGGCAGGTAGAGCGGCTCGACCTCAGCCTGCGTGCCTGGCGGGGGCAAGCCACGGCTGAAAACTACCATCGCCGCCAGCGTGTCGGGCAACTGATCCGCGAGGCATGGCAGCCTGACTTCTACGGCCCGGGCGGGGTGGAAGCGTTGGTGGTGCGCAATGACCCGGTAGGGAATTTGCCCATGTTGCCGCCAGGTCTTCACTTCGGGCACCTGCAACGCTTGTGCTTGAGCAATGTCGGATTGACCTCGCTCCAGAGCGATTTCCTTGGCCGTTTCAGCCATTTGCGAAGCTTGCAACTCAGTGGCAACAAACTGACCGCAGTGCCTGGCTTGGGTGACCTGCACCGCTTGATCCGCCTGGATCTGCAGCACAACCGGCTGGCTACCCTGGATGAGGTGCAGCACCTGTCGTCACTGACCCAGCTGGCCTTGAACGACAACCAGCTCACTGCCATACCCGGCTTGGCAACCCTCACCCGGCTCACGCGCCTGGACCTGCGGCGCAACCGCCTAACTGCGCTTGACGGTGTACAGGGCCTTACGCTGCTGACGCAACTGGACTTGAGTGACAACCTGTTGTCAGCCCTTCCCGAGCAGATTCGCAGGCTCGTGCGGCTGCAGTACCTGAATGTGAGCAACAACCAGTTCACAACACTGCCAGCGGGTATTGAGCACATGGTTGGCCTGACCCAGTTGAACCTTGCCGGTAATCGCCTTACCGACCTGCCGGACACCGTGGGCGGGCTGAGCAGGCTGTTGCAGTTGCACCTGGCAGAGAACAGATTGACGCGTGTACCAGCGGCGCTGAGCAATTTGACGGGCTTGAGAATCCTCAACTTGCGCGGCAATCGCCTCACGGCCATACCCGAGGGCCTGGAACGGCTGCGGCAGCTGGTCGAGCTGTACCTGGCTGACAACCAGATCATCATCGATGCGCCAGGTGGCCAACGGCTGGAAGCCTTCAGCGCCTTGCGAACGCTCAGCTTGAATGGCAACCCTATTGGCATGATTCCGCCACTGCGCAACCTCGACCACCTGCTTCATCTGTCGCTTTGCTCGACAGGGCTGAGCGAATTTCCCCTGGCGTTTATGGAGCGCCATGCGGGCGTGTATGTGGATCTTGCCGACAATCTGATAGTCGAGCTGAGCGAGCGGGCATTGGGCTGGATTCGGCAACACCCCAACCGACTCAATTTGAACAACAATCCCCTTGATGAGGAGGTGCTGGCGCGTTGGCGGGCGGCGCGCATGCAGTTTGACACGCTGAGCCAACGGGGCTGACGCAATAGTTACCGCAAGCGCCCCGCTGTGCAGTGGTGCAATCGCGGCTTCAGCCTTGAGGAGCCTGCGATGCAGAACTCGCCTTTCCCCGACGATTCCACCGATGCTTTGGTTGCCAGTCGCCTGCCTGGCTGGTTGACCAAGGCCTCGCCAGAAACCCTCTACAGCCTGCATGAGAGCCAGCGACGGCAACAGCAGGTACAGCAGCAGTTGCACAGCTGGCTGGCGCAGATCACGCCGCTGGATGCCTTTGCTGCCCCGTTGTTGCAAAACGCTTTGCAAACGCAACATCAGCTGACGCTCGATGTGCGCCAGGCCAACTTGCGACGCAGGACGTTGCAGCGTTTCCCTTCACACATTGCTCACATCCCGGATGGCATCAAAGAGCGGATCTACCAGCACAGCCTGTTGCAGTCGGCCCTGCACAACTTCACTGAAGGCGAAACACTCGCCAGCGCGATCTTGCCGGGCACCGCCGTGCTGGATGCGACCGGGCAGGCGTGTGCCCTTTCTGCCAAGGCTTTTTTCACGCTGTGTCGCTCGCTTGACCTGGGTGGCCAGTATCAGTCCTACCTGCGGGCGCAACTGGTGCCGAACGGGGAGGCTGGCCGACAACTCGAGGCGCTGGTTGAGGAAGGGTTTCGCGCAAGCCTGGAGGCGGCGCTGAAGCTGTCCCTGGTCAACGGGGAAATCCCGCAGCACGCCTACGCGCATTGTGCTCCGCTGTTTGCCCTGTTTACCCCGGGTGCTTCTTCGGTGCCGGGGTTGCGCCCAATGCAACTGTGCGTATTCGGCCAGTGGGTGCGCGGTGCAGTGGCGTTTGAAGTCACCCATCAGGGGGCAACCGGTGCGGCGTTAGAGGGGGTCTTGTGCTGGATCCCCGATGACCCTCAAGGCCCCTTGACCTGGTACCCATCCTGGGACGTCTTGTACGTGACCCTGGGCAAGCAGTTTCGCTTGCCAGGCTACGTCGAGTTCTTTCAGCGGTTTATCGGCGCCCGCGACCTGGAAACCTACACGCGTGCCTTGGACAAGGCGTTGAAAGCCAGCGGCCTGGATGTCCCGGTCCAGCTTGATGGGCGTCATGAAGCCATCGACGTGCCGCTGTTCGAACACTTGCGCAAGCAGCAGATCGACACCTTGCTGGACAATGCCAAGGTGCATGCGGTGCCTACTGCAGAAGTGGATGCGCAGGTGCGTGACAGGCGCCTGCATTTCTACCTGAGTTTTGCGCTCGATGCATTGGGCCTGGCAAGTTTCGCGCTACCCGTGCTGGCGTTGCCGCTATTGGGTATTACTGCGCTGCAGGTGGCGGATGAGGTCTATGAGGGTTATGCCGATTGGTATCTGGGTGACCGTCAGGGCGCGTTGGAACATGTGTATGCGGTTGCCGAGACCGTGGTAATGACCGCTATCAACGTAGGCGCTGGCGCAGCATCGCACCGTCTGGCACGAGCCGCACGGGTCGATGACTTGGTGCCTGTGCACACGGATGAGGGGGCGTTGAGGCTGTGCGACCCCTATTTGCCAGGCCACATCGCTGCCGGTGCCGGGCAGCATGGGCTTGAGATGCCCCATGAATGGCATGGCAGTGTCGAGCTGCTGCAGGATCTTGACCCTCAATGGACACAGCTGGATCAGCAGGCCGTGCACACCGTGATGCGCGCCACGGGCTTCAACGAGGACCAGCTGCGCCGTCTGCACGTGGAACAGGCCCCGTCTCCGGCGCGTTTGAAAGACGCCGTGCAAAGGCAGCAGTTACACGCTGAATTGCCGTGGCTGCAAGACGAGGGTTTTGAGCGTCATCTGCAGGCGCAGCAACCTTTGCCATCGGACGCTGAAGCGCAGCTTTGCCGGGACTTCCCCGGGCTGTCCGTCAACGGGGCACGTGAAATTCTCGAACACAGCGCCGAGGGGCTCGTCGAGCAGTTGCAAGCGCGTCAGCGAGTACCGCTGGCCTTGGCTGAGCAGGCGCGCTGGTATCTGCGCGATGCACGCTTGGACCGTGCGTGCGCGGGTCTGCTGCAAAGCGCTGCAATCAACCGGGATACCGAGCAATTGGCCTTGGGCCTGATCGCGGAGCGCGCGCCCTGGCGCGGGTTGCGGATAGAAATGCGCAAGGGGACGCACTTGGGTGAACGAACAGCCTGGATAGGGCCGCAAGAGGCCAGTGAAGTGCGTACCGTGCTCAAAACGGACGAGGGTTATCAGGCTCTGGATGCAGAGGGCCAGCCGATGCCGTCGGCCAAGGCCGACGACAGCCTGTTCCAGGCATTGCTGTTGCAGCTGGACCCGTGGCAGAAGAGGGCATTGGGCAATGCCGGGGATTCTCCGCAAGCGTTGGCCGATAACCTCTCGCAATGGGCCAGCGAGCAACGCGACAAGGTCGCCTCTTTATTGGCTATGGCGCCGATCGGGCTGGGCTTCCGGCCGCCGGTAAGGTTGGGGGACGGTCGCCTGGGCTACCCGTTGAGTGGGCGAGGCGAAAGCAGTAACCGCGCATTACGGCGCGGTGTTCAGCGGCTGTTTCCTGACGTTGACGAGAATGCCATGGTGCGTTTCGTCGCTGAAGCCCGCAGCCTTGGACGGCCCCCCTGGAACCATTACCTGCGGCTGTGTGACGACTTGCGCGCCTTGGATCAGGCGTTAGGGGCGTGGCGTCGGCAATCCTCCGGGCCCATCCAACTGATCAGACGCGCGCGCATTGCCCGGCGCATTCGCCATGCCTGGCAACGGCGCGTTCGCGATACGCACGGCAATCTTGCGCTGATACTGGACGGGACACGCCTGGGCACACTGCCGGCATTGCCCGAGTCGGTACGCTTCGAGCGCGTGACCACGCTGACCTTGAGCAGCCTCGAACTCACCGCGGTCGATCAGGGTTTTCTCGCCCGTTTCCCCAACGTGCGGCATCTGGACCTGTCGTCGAACAGGCTGGTATCAATACCCGATACCAGCACGTACACGCAACTGGAGCTGATCGACCTACGCGATAACCGTATCGTCGATATCAGCGAAGTGCAGGCTGGTTTGTTGCGCGCTAACCCAGACCGCGTGCGTTTGCAGGGCAACCCGTTATCAGCCGAAGCGCGCGAACGGTTGGCCATCGAGCCTGTGGCGCCGCGCGCGCAGGCCGATGAGCCGTGGTTCGACGGGTTGAGCGATGAGGAGGCTGCACACCGGCGTAGCCAGTGGCAGGCGCTTGAGCAGGAAGCTGGCAGCGATGGTTTCTTTGTGTTTCTTGAGGCATTGTGGCCCTCCGAGGCCTCTGCACTTCAACCTGCCGAGATGCGCCGGCGGGTGGGGGAATTGCTCAATGCCATGTACCACCATGCGCATATCCGTCGGGCCATTTTCCGCCAGGCCGCTGTACCACAACGCGGCATTGATCTTGATGCACTGATCATCAGCCTTCAGGTGGCATTACGTACAGACGGCCTGCGGGGCAGGGCGCTGGAACGGGCGTTGCGTAGCCTGGGGCGTGAGCTGTTCAGGCTAGACCAGGTCAACCGCTATGCAGCGCAGCACATCGAAGCCTTGCGCTTGCGCGCTGTACCCTTCAATCCAAGCGAAGTTTTTTTGGCCTTCCGCGTTCAGCTTGCAGAGCCACTGGGCATTTATGGCCAGCCCACGTACATGAGTTTCAGGCACGTCGAACAAGTGACGGCTGATGACCTGATCGCAGCCGAAGCTGCGGTGTACGACGCCGAGAACTCCGAGGCACTCAGCCAGTACCTGGCACAACAAGCGTTCTGGCACGATCATGTGCGGGTCGCCTATGCCGATCAGTTTTCGGCCGTTCGGCAGGCGTACGCTGATCGGCTAGCTGCATTGGCTGTAGACCCGGCGACAGGGCAAATGCCGGAAGGTGACGCTGACCGCCTCGTCGAGCAGCGCAAGGAAGAGGAGCAGGCACTGAGGCTGAGCTTGGCCCGTGGCAACGCTTGGACATGGTATCGGCTCGAACCGCCCCATGGCCCGGGTACCCGCGCCTATGCTCATTTGTCGAGGCGCCTTGAGATGAGCCTGGATACCTGGCGCGGGCTGCCCGGTGACCCGGAACATGATGCTCGATCTCATATTGCAGACGTCCTGCGGGCGTTTTGGCAGTCCAATTACCGCGAGGAGGGCCCCTCTCTGGGCTCGTCCAGTGTTGGCTCGGCCATCAGCTCGTTGCCAGGGCTTCCCTCAGGCATCATGTTTGAACGGTTACGCGCCTTGTCATTACGCAATCAGCAACTTTCGGTTGTCGATGCCGATTTCTTGCGTCGATTTCCCAACCTGGAGGATGTGGACCTGTCGGGGAATCGGATCGCTCACCTGAATGGGTTGGAACATCTGCCACAACTGCGCCGGTTGACCCTGGGGGGAAACCGGCTCGAAACGGTCAGCGGGCTGGAACACTTGACTCAACTGACCGATCTGGATCTCAGTGGTAATCAACTGGAGCAGATGCCTGACGGTGTCGAGCAGTTGGCTCAACTGACCAGCCTGGATCTGTCCTTTAACCAGATCGCGGGCTTGGATGATCGTATCGGGCAGTTGGCAAACCTTGAGAACCTGCAGCTGCGCGGCAACCTGCTGGGTACAGTGCCCAGCACGCTCGGCAATCTCGCCCAGTTGCGCATTCTAAACCTGGGTGCGAACCGTTTGCAGGTTGTCCCGGAGCATTTGAGTCAGCTGAGCCGGTTGACCCAGCTGTACCTGCAGGACAACGCCATCACCTTGGATGCGCAAGGCCAATTACGCTTGGAATGGTTCGCCAGGCTGGAAATTCTCAGCCTTGAAGGAAACCCGCTGGGTGCATTGCCGCAGTTGCGCTACAACATACACCTGCAATTTTTGTCATTACGAGCGACGGGCATGCGCAGTTTTCCTCTGGCTCTACTGCAACGCTATCCCGAGTTGATCGTCGACTTGCGCGGTAACCGAATTGGGGTGCTGACCGATGAAGCGTTGAGCTGGGTGGAGGCACATCCGGATACGGTCAATCTTGAGCACAATCAGCTGAGCGAGGCTGTTATGGGGCGAATTCGAGAGGCGCTGGCGCGGTTGATGGCAGAGCGGGAGAGGGTGGCTGAGCAACAGATGCCGCCCGCGCGGAGGAAACCACGGGGTCGTAGGGGCTGAGGCTGAAAAGGACATGGCCCACCGGGCGGTGGGCCATGCAGCGTAACGATCAGCGGCGGCGGAACAGCGGCAGCGGCTGGTCGGTGGCGCCCTGGTAGGTCACCGAGAAGTCCTTCAGGCTTTGCAGTGCGTCTTCCGGGTCTTTGTCGGCGCGGATGGCAAACGCATCGAAGCCGCAGCGAGCCATGAAGAACAGCTGGTCGCGCAGCACGTCGCCAATGGCGCGCAGCTCGCCGGTGAACTTGTAGCGGTCACGCAGCAGGCGCGCATTGGAGTAGTTGCGCCCGTCGGTGAAGGCCGGGAAGTTCAGGGCGATGACCTGGAAGTGCTGAACATCATCGCCGATCTCTTCCGCTTCTTCGTCGCTGTCCAGCCAGATGCCAAGGCCGCCGTCGCGGGCCTTGAGCACGTGGGCATGGTCGCGCCACAGTTGCAGCGGGACGATGTAGTCGTCGCAGTTGGTCAACTCGTCGAACGAGGTTTCCTTGGGCAGCAGGTGCCAGGTTTCGTCGACGATCTGGTTGTTCTTAATGATTCGCTGCATAGACGCGTTCCTTGAAGGGGTCGATGCCGATACGCTGGTAGGTGTCGATGAAACGCTCTTCCTCGGTACGCTGTTCAACGTACACGGCGATCAGCTTTTCAATCACATCGGCCATGGCGTCCTGGGCAAAGGACGGGCCGAGGATCTTGCCCAGGCTCGCGTCACGTGCAGCGTTGCCGCCCAGGGACACCTGGTAGAACTCCTCGCCTTTCTTGTCCACACCGAGGATGCCGATGTGGCCCACGTGGTGGTGGCCGCAGGCGTTCATGCAACCGGAGATGTTCAGGTCGATTTCGCCGATGTCGAACAGGTAGTCCAGGTCGTCAAAGCGGCGCTGGATGGATTCGGCGATCGGGATCGACTTGGCGTTGGCCAGCGAGCAGTAGTCGCCACCCGGGCAGCAGATGATGTCGGTCAGCAGGCCGATGTTCGGCGTGGCGAAACCACCTTCGCGCAGCTCCAGCCACAGGGCGTGCAGCTGGCGCTGCTCGACGTCGGCCAGGATGATGTTCTGTTCGTGCGAAGTACGCAGGAAACCGAAGCTGTAGCGTTCGGCAAGGTCCGCCACGGCGTCCAGCTGCTTGTCGGTCAGGTCGCCTGGGGCAACGCCGGTGGGCTTGAGTGACAGGGTCACGGCCACATAGCCAGGGCGCTTGTGAGCGCGGGTGTTGCGCGAGCGCCAGCGGGCGAAGCCTGGGGCTTCGGCGTCCTGGGCGCTGTAATCCACATTGTCCAGGGCCAGGTAGTCCGGGTCGATGAAGTGGCGCGAAACGCGCTGTACTTCATCTTCGGTCAGGGTGCTGCTGCCGCCACGCAGGTGGACCATTTCGGCCTCGACCTTCTCGGCGAACACTTCAGGCGTCAGTGCCTTGACCAGGATCTTGATCCGCGCCTTGTACTTATTGTCACGGCGACCGTAACGGTTGTACACGCGCAGGATGGCGTCCAGGTAGCTGATCAGGTCCTGCCAAGGCAGGAACTCGTTGATGAACGAGCCAACCACCGGGGTACGCCCCAGGCCGCCGCCGACCAGCACGCGGAAGCCCAGTTCGCCCGCTTCGTTGCGCACTGGCTCCAGGCCAATATCGTGCACTTCGATGGCGGCGCGGTCTTCCTTCGAGCCGTTGATGGCGATCTTGAATTTACGCGGCAGGTAGGCGAATTCTGGGTGGAAGGTGGTCCACTGACGGACGATCTCGCACCATGGGCGCGGGTCGATCAGCTCGTCTGCGGCAACACCGGCGAACTGGTCGGTGGTGGTGTTGCGCAGGCAGTTGCCGCTGGTCTGGATCGCGTGCATCTGCACGGTGGCCAGCTCGGCAAGGATGTCCGGGATGTCTTCCAGCGCCGGCCAGTTGTACTGCACGTTCTGGCGGGTGGAAATGTGGGCGTAGCCCTTGTCGTAGTCGCGAGCGATCTTGGCCAGTGTGCGGACCTGGCGGGCGTTCAGCTGGCCATAAGGCACGGCGACGCGCAGCATCGGGGCGAAACGTTGGATATAAAGGCCGTTCTGCAGGCGCAGAGGGCGGAATTCTTCTTCGCTCAGCTCCCCGGCCAGGTAGCGGCGGGTCTGATCACGGAACTGCTTGACGCGGTCCTCGATGATCCGCTGATCGTACTCGTCGTATACGTACATAAAAGTCCTGTCTCAGGCTGCATGCAGCTATTCGCGCGCACGGCCGCGCACTCCGGTTCGGAGCTGGGGAACGATATCAGAGTGTGTTTATGCGCTAAAGTGATGTTTTTGCATATGAAAAGAACCAAACGAACTAAGTGAGACTGACTGGCATTTGTTCGCCCTGAGGTGCCGTGGGTTTATACTCGCGGGTTTGTTGCAGGGGTGTAACCGCATGCTCAAGGCGCTGTGCCAAAGCTTGTGCCTGAGCTTGCCTTTGGCAGCCAATGCGCAGGCAGCTTCAGTCGTGTTCCTCAACCCAGGCCTGTCCAATGAGACATTCTGGGTCAGCTATTCACGCTTCATGCAGGCCGCAGCCGACGACCTGGGGTTGACGCTGCGGGTGGAATACAGCGAGCGCAGTGCCGAGCGGGCACTGAACCAGGCACGGGCGCTGCTCAAGGGCCCGCAGCGCCCAGACTACCTGGTGCTGGTCAACGAGCAGTATGTGGCGCCGGAAATCATCCGCCTGTCGCAGGGCACCGGGGTGAAGCTGTTTCTGGTCAACAACGGTTTGACCGCCAGCCAGGCGCAGAGCGTCGAGGCCCAGCCAGAGAAATATGCTCAGGTACTGGGCACGCTGACCACCAACGATGAACAAGCCGGTTACCAGATGCTGCACGAGATGGTCGCCTTGCTGCCGCCCGGCAACGAACCGGTGGACCTTGTAGCCTTTGCCGGAGTGAAGACCACCCCCGCGTCGCAACTGCGTGAAGCGGGCATGCGCCGCGCCTTGGCCGATTTCCCCCAGGTCCGCTTGCGCACGGTGGTGTACGGTGGCTGGAACCGTGAGCGCGCCTTCGAGCAGGCGCGTGTGCTGTTGGAGCGCTACCCGGATACCAAGCTTGTGTGGTCGGCCAACGATGAGATGGCCTTCGGCGCCATGCAGGCGTTCGAGGCCGCTGGGCGCATGCCGGGGCGCGATGCCGTGTTCAGCGCCGTCAACAGTTCGCCCGAGGCGTTGCGGGCGCGTATTGACGGGCGCCTGGGTGTGCTCATGGGCGGGCATTTTACCTTGGGGGGGTGGGCGATGATCATGCTCAAGGACGATGCGCAGGGGCTGCAAATCAATCGGGATGGGCTGCGTGAGCACAGTGTCCCAGTGTTGCAGTCGATCGACCCGGACAAGGCGCGACGTTGGCTCAGATTGCTCGAACGTGACGACTATGGCATCGACTTTCGACGCTACAGCGCTCAAGGTCGCCCATCCAGTTTTCAGTACCCCTTTCTGACGTCGCCTGTGGAGTATTGACCTTTCGACCCGTCGAATGGCGAAAAACCTTGCTTGAGGAAAGGGCATTGCTCGTCTTAACTGCTGGAGGTGAAGTGCATTCCCATAACCACAACAAGAGGCAATGCAATGGGAAACTCAACCAAGATCCGCAAAGCTGACAGCAGTGTCGATGCCTGGGCGATTCTTTGCTTGATCGTCCTGGTGGTCGTTACCGCCGTGTATTGGGTCAGCCACCAGTAGACTTCCATTCAGACCGTGATGCAGCCAAGGCGCCTGTGGGATGGACTCCCGCAGGCGTTTTCATTCAGGTATTGAGCATCAGCGGGCGGTCAGGTGCATGGCCAGTTGCACCAAGCCGATCAATACCAGAATAAATAGCAGGGTGAACACCGTGCCCATGACAATGAAGTGGCTGGCTTTGCCGTGGGTGAAGTCGCGTGCGCGGTTCTTGCCGCTTTGCACACCAAAGGCGGCGGCGAGGATGCTGTGCAGCATTTGCCAGAAGGTAGGGGGCTTGCCTTGGCTTGAGTCGTCCATGGGTGCTCCTGGGTAGTCGGAGGCAATCACGGACAGTGTAGGCAATGGTGATGATGTTGGCCTCTTCGCGGGGCAAGCCCGCTTGTGTCTTGGAGAGGGAATAGAATCTGAAGTGAGAGCGGTGAATGGCAAGCTGATAGCCCGAGGTGCCCAGAGCACGTGTGGGAGCAAAAGCTGCCATTCACCGTTCCACTTTGGCGAGAGCCCGAACAGTTGGATGAGGGGCGTAATCTCGAATCACAAGCGTGGGCCAAGCCAAAGCGCTCTCACTCCTTGAGTTTAAGAGGGTTTGGCCATGTCTTCCTCTGTCGGCATCGATGTTTCCAGTGCCACACTTGCTGTTCACATCCGCCCTGAGGGGGTGAACTTCAGTGTTTCCAATGACTTGAAGGGATTCCAACTGCTCGTCGAAAAGCTTGGCGGGTATGCAGTTTCAATGGTCTTGCTCGAAGCTACCGGTGGCTACGAGTGCAATGTCCTCAAAGCGCTGCAGGATGCCGATTTTCCGGTTTGCCGGATCAATCCCAGTCGTGCCCGGGACTTTGCCAAGTCGATGGGTAAACGCGCCAAGACCGATCCCATTGACGCAGCGGTTTTGGCTCACCTGGCTGAAGTTATGCCCCCACGGCCTTGCCAGGTGATGACACCCGAGCGGGCCTTGCTGCGCGAACTGCTTATGCAGCGGGATCGCTTCGTCCAACAGCGCGACGATGACAAGCGGCGCCTGAAGCAGGCGCGGGCTCCCAGTGTTTGTTTGCGGTTGGAACAACACATCGGCTATCTGAAGGGTGAAATTCGAGCGCTGGAACAAGAGATCGCACAGCAGGCAGCAGCTTTGCCTGATGACCGGGTTAAACAGCTCACTCAAGTCAAAGGAATTGGTCTGATTACTGCCGGAAAGCTGATGGCCTTGCTGCCAGAGCTGGGCCAGGTGGATAAGAAGGAAATTGCCGCCTTGGTCGGTGTTGCGCCGTTCAACCAGGACAGCGGCAAGCAGTCGGGCAAGCGTTCAATCTGGGGGGGGCGCTCACAAGTCAGGCGGGCGCTCTATATGGCCTGCTGGGTGGTGATACGGCACAACAAGGACTTCTGCGAGCGCTACAAAGCACTGCGAGCCCAAGGGAAGTGCGCGAAAGTATCGGTGGTGGCGTGTATGCGAGTATTGATAGTGAGGCTAAATGCGATGCTCAAGACCGGAACGCCCTGGAAGGAGCAAATAGCTCATTCGTAGGAGCAAGCCTTGCTGGCGATGCCCGGCACAGCCGGGCCTGGGGCGCTACGCGCCCCATCGCCGGCAAGGCCAGCTTCCACAAGAAGACAGTTGCTCCCACCGAGATCGTGCCGTCTTTAGAGATTCGAACAAGACAGTTGCTCCCACTGGCACCCCACAGGCTTCAAGAGCAGTGGGGCTCCGGTGGGAGCGGGCTTGCCCGCGAAGGGGCCAGCACAATCTTAGTTGTCGTACCCAAGGTTAGGCGCCAACCAGCGCTCGCTCACGCTGACCTCCTGGCCTTTGCGCGCGCTGTAGCTGTCGATCTGGTCCTTGTCGACCTTGCCCACGGCAAAGTACTGCGCCTGCGGGTGAGCAAAGTACCAGCCACTGACCGCCGCCGCCGGGAACATCGCAAAGTGCTCGGTCAGGAACACGCCGCTCGGGCCTGTCTCACCAATGGCCGTGCCATCGAGCAGGCGGAACAGGGTTTCTTTCTCGGTATGGTCCGGGCAGGCCGGGTAGCCTGGGGCAGGGCGGATACCGCTGTACTGCTCCTTGATCAACGCCTCGTTGTCCAGGTGCTCGTCACGGGCATAGCCCCAGTGTTCTTTACGCACCTGCTCGTGCAGCCACTCGGCGCAGGCCTCGGCCAGGCGGTCGGCCAGGGCCTTGACCATGATCGAGCTGTAGTCGTCGCCCTTGTCCTGATAAGCCTTGGCCACTTCCTCGGCACCGATGCCGGCGGTGGTGATGAAGCCGCCAACGTAGTCGGTAACGCCGCTGTCTTTGGGTGCGACGAAGTCGGCCAGCGACCAGTTCGGTTTGTTGTCGGGCTTGATGGTCTGCTGGCGCAGGTGGTGCAAGGTGGCCAGGGTCTGGCCGTCGTCGCCATAGACTTCGATGTCGTCATCGGCGACCTGGTTGGCCGGCCAGAAGCCGAACACGGCGCGGGCACTGATCAGCTTCTCGTCGATCAGTTTGTCGAGCATCTCGCGGGCGTCCTTGTACAGCGACGTAGCGGCCTCGCCGACCACTTCGTCGGTGAGGATGCGCGGGAACTTGCCGGCCAGGTCCCAGGAGATGAAGAAAGGCGTCCAGTCGATGTATTCGGCCAGGGTACGCAGGTCGATGTCTTCCAGCACCTTGACGCCGGTGAAGGAGGGCACCGCTGGCTGGTAGCCGGCCCAGTCGTACTGTGGCTTGGCCGCGATCGCCTTGGCGTAGCTCAGGCGCTCGGTACGGGCGCTGCGGTTGGCGGTACGTTCGCGGACTTCGACGTAGTCCTGACGGGTTTTTTCGACGAAGCCGGGTTTGAGTTCCTTGGACAGCAACTGGGTCGCCACGCCGACAGCCCGCGAAGCGTCGGTGACGTAGATCACCGCGTCATTGCTGTACTTGGGCTCGATCTTCACCGCCGTGTGGGCCTTGGAGGTAGTCGCGCCACCGATCATCAGCGGCAGGTTGAAACCCTGGCGCTGCATTTCGCGTGCAACGTGGACCATTTCGTCCAGCGACGGGGTGATCAGGCCGGACAGGCCGATGATGTCGCATTTCTGGTCGCGGGCGGTCTGCAGGATCTTCTCTGCCGGCACCATCACGCCAAGGTCGACGATGTCGTAGCCGTTACAGCCTAGGACCACGCCGACGATGTTCTTGCCGATGTCGTGCACGTCGCCCTTGACCGTGGCCATCAGGATCTTGCCCTTGGCCTCTGGCTTGTCGCCTTTTTCAGCTTCGATGAACGGGATCAGGTGCGCCACGGCCTGCTTCATCACGCGCGCTGACTTGACCACCTGCGGCAAGAACATCTTGCCGGCACCGAACAGGTCGCCGACCACGTTCATGCCGCTCATCAGCGGGCCTTCGATGACTTCGATCGGGCGTGCGCACTGCTGGCGGCACTCTTCGGTGTCTTCGACGATGTGCGCCGTGATGCCCTTGACCAGGGCATGCTCAAGGCGCTTGCCAACCGGCAGCGAGCGCCAGGCCTCGTTCTCGACTTCCTTGGTGGCGCCGCCGCCTCTGTAGTCATCGGCGATGGCCAGCAGTGCATCGGTGCCTTCCGGGGTGCGGTTGAGCACCACGTCCTCGACCTTGGTGCGCAGGTCGGCCGGGATCTCGTCGTAGATCTCCAGCTGGCCGGCGTTGACGATGCCCATGGTCAGGCCGTTGCGGATGGCGTGGAACAGGAACACCGAGTGGATCGCTTCACGCACCGGGTTGTTGCCGCGGAACGAGAACGACACGTTGGACACACCGCCCGAGCTCAAGGCGTGGGGCAGGTGGTCGCGGATGTAGGCGCAGGCTTCGATGAAGTCGACGGCATAGTTGTTGTGCTCTTCGATGCCGGTGGCGACGGCGAAGATGTTTGGGTCGAAGATGATGTCTTCCGGCGGGAAGCCGACTTCGTTGACCAGGATGTCGTAGCTGCGCTTGCAGATTTCCTTCTTGCGCGCGGCGGTATCGGCCTGGCCAACCTCGTCGAAGGCCATCACCACCACGGCGGCGCCGTAGCGCTTGCACAGGCGGGCGTGGTGCTTGAACTGCTCGACGCCTTCCTTCATGGAGATCGAGTTGACGATGCCCTTGCCCTGGATGCACTTCAGGCCCGCCTCGATCACTTCCCACTTGGAGGAGTCGATCATGATCGGCACGCGGGAGATGTCCGGCTCGCCGGCGATCATGTTGAGGAAACGGACCATGGCGGCCTGGGAGTCGAGCATCCCTTCGTCCATGTTGATGTCGATCACCTGGGCGCCGGCCTCAACCTGCTGCAGGGCGACCTCCAGGGCTTCGGTATAGTTCTCTTCGCGGATCAGCCGGGCGAATTTGGCGGAACCGGTGATGTTGGTACGCTCGCCAACGTTGACGAACAGCGACTGCCGGTCGATGGTGAACGGCTCCAGGCCGGACAGGCGGCAGGCCTTGGCGATTTCCGGGATTTCGCGGGGTTTGTACTTGGCCACGGCTTCGGCGATGGCCTGGATGTGCCCAGGCGTGGTGCCGCAGCAGCCGCCGATGATGTTGAGGAAGCCACTGGCGGCGAACTCCTCGACCACTGCGGCCATTTCGGCCGGGGTCTCGTCGTATTCACCGAAGGCATTCGGCAGGCCGGCGTTGGGGTGCGCCGAGACGTGGGTGTCGGCCTTGGTCGACAGCTCTTCCAGGTACGGGCGCAGGTCTTTGGCGCCCAGGGCGCAGTTCAGGCCCACGGAAATCGGCTTGGCGTGGCGTACCGAGTTCCAGAAGGCCTCGGTGGTCTGGCCCGACAGGGTACGGCCCGAGGCGTCGGTGATGGTGCCGGAGATCATGATCGGCAGTTCGACCTGGTCATCCTCGAACACCTGTTGCACGGCGAAGATCGCCGCCTTGGCGTTGAGGGTGTCGAAAATGGTTTCGATCAGGATCAGGTCGGCACCGCCCTCGATCAGACCACGGGTGGCCTCGACGTAGTTTTCTACCAGCTCGTCGAAGGTGACGTTGCGGTAGCTGGGGTCGTTGACGTCCGGGGAGATCGAGCAGGTGCGGCTGGTCGGGCCAAGCACGCCGGCGACGAAGCGCGGTTTGTCCGGCGTCTCCAGGGTCTTGGCATCGGCCACCTGGCGGGCAATGCGCGCGCCTTCGACGTTAAGCTCGTAGACCAGCGACTCCATGCCGTAGTCGGCCTGGGAAATCTGCGTGGCGTTGAAGGTGTTGGTTTCGAGAATATCGGCGCCAGCGTCCAGGTAGGCTTTCTCGATGGCGGCGATGACATCGGGGCGGCTGAGCAGCAACAGATCGTTGTTACCTTTCACATCGCTTGGCCAATCGGCGAAGCGCGTGCCACGATAGTCGTGTTCCTCGAGGCGATAACTTTGGATCATAGTACCCATGCCGCCGTCGAGGATCAGGATGCGCTCTTTGAGTGCGTGCTGGAGTGCTTGGAGACGAGCGCTGCGGTCGGACATAGGAACTACCTGGTCGGGCGAATATCAGAAGGTGCCGAATCATAACAAAGCTGCGCGGTTTTTAGGCGTATCGCCCATTTGCATGAATTTTGCTCATGTTGACGCACAGGCACCCAGGCCCGACCAGGCAATCGTGATGGCTTTCAAGAACCAGGACTTTTCGCACATGGTGCATCGTATCCTTGCCGGCGTCTGCGCCCTGCTCATCAGCGGCGTAGCGTTTGCGCAAGCCCCCCAGTCGAGCCCGGCCATTTCCTACACCCGGGATATTCAACCGATCTTCACCGAGAAATGCGTGGCCTGCCACGCCTGTAACGACGCTGCCTGCCAGCTCAAGCTGGAAAGCCCCGAGGGCGCCGTGCGCGGAGCCACCAAGGTGCCGGTGTACCAGGGCGACCGGAGCACGGCGGTGCCCACCACGCGGCTGTTCTACGACGCCCACAGCGAGGGCGAGTGGCGCAAGAAGGGCTTCTACTCGGTGCTCGACAGCCAGGGCAGCCAGGCGGCGCTGATGGCGCGCATGCTCGAACTGGGGCACAAGACGCCGCTCACGCCCAATGCCAAGCTGCCCGAGGACATCGTCCTGGGAATTAACCGCAACAACATGTGCCCGTTGCCCCATGAGTTCGACGCCTACGCGGGCGCGCACCCCAAAGAGGGCATGCCGCTGGCGGTCACCGGCCTGACCGACCAGGAGTACAGCACGCTGCAACGCTGGCTGGCTGCAGGTGCACCGGTGGAGTACCAGCCGATCCAGGCCAGTGCGGCCGAGGCCAAGCAGATTGCCGATTGGGAAGAGCTGCTGAACCGCCCGGGCTCCACCGAAGCCCTGGTTGGGCGCTGGCTATACGAGCACCTGTTCCTTGCGCATATCTACTTTGTTGGTGGGGAGCAGGGCCACTTCTTCCAGTGGGTGCGTTCGCGCACGCCCAGTGGCCAGCCCGTCGATCTGATCGCCACCCGTCGTCCCAACGACCCACCAGGCACCGACTTCTATTACCGGCTGATTCCGGTGCAAGGTGTGATCGTGCACAAGACGCACATCACCTACCCGATGGGGCCGCAGAAGCTCAAGCGGGTGAAACAGCTGTTCTACGCAGGTGACTGGCATGCCGCCGCGTTGCCAGGCTACGGCCCACGGCACCGGGCCAACCCCTTCGAAACGTTCGAGGCGATCCCTGCGGTGGCGCGTTACCAGTTCATGCTGGACAACGCCGAGTACTTCGTGCGCACCTTCATCCGAGGCCCGGTGTGCCGTGGGCAGATTGCAACCGACGTGATTCGCGACAACTTCTGGGCGCTCTTCCAGGAGCCGGCCCATGATCGCTACATCACCGATGCCCAGTACCGGGGCGAGGCCACCCCGCTGCTGGCCATGCCGGGGCAGATCGATGACGTGGGCAGTGTGTTGAGCCTCTGGCATGCCTACCGCGACAAGCGCAACGCGTACGAAAAATTGCGCCGCGAAGCCTATGCCGACATGCCGGCGCCGGGCTGGTCGACGTTGTGGGCCGGTAACGACAATGCGCTGCTGAGCATTTTCCGCCACTTCGACAGCGCCGCGGTTAGCAAGGGCCTGATCGGCGATGTGCCGCTCACCGTGTGGTTGTTCGATTACCCGTTGCTCGAACGCACCTACTACCAGTTGGCGGTCAACTTCGATGTATTCGGCAACGTCTCGCACCAGTTGCAGACACGCCTGTACTTCGACTTGATCCGCAACGGCGCCGAGGTCAACTTCCTGCGCCTGATGCCGGCTGATCAGCGCAGCGCGATCCTCAGCGACTGGTACCAGAACAGTGGCAAGGTGAAGATGTGGCTCGACTACGAAGACATCGACACCGACACCCCGAGCGGCATCAAGCTCGACCCAGGCAACCCCAAGCGCGACTTCGGCCTCAAGCTGTTGCAGCGCACCGGCAGCCTGAATGCAGCGCCCGATCCGATCAACCGCTGCCAAGGCGCCTACTGTTCGCGGCCGCAGATGAGCGAAGAGTTCCGCAATGCCGAGCAGTCGCTCAGCCGCCTGGTGTCGCGCCCGGCTGCCGGGCTCAAGGTCATCAACCAGTTGCCTGAAGCGACCCTGCTGCGCATCGAAGGGCAGGGCGGTCAGCGCCAGGTGTACAGCTTGCTGCGCAACCGCGCGCACAGCAACGTCGCCTTCCTGCTGGGCGAGGCCGCCCGATACCAGCCGGGGCTGGACACCCTGACCTTGTACCCAGGCGTGCTCAGCAGCTACCCCAACTTCATCTTCAACATTCCAACCAAGGATGTGCCGGAATTTGTCGAGGACATGGAGTATGCGCGTGATGACGCCGGCAAGTTCGAGCGCATCGTCATGCGCTGGGGTGTGCGCCGTAGTCATCCGCAGTTCTGGCAGTACTTCCATGACCTGAATACCTTCATCAAGGAGACCCAGCCGGTGGAAGCGGGCGTGTTGGACATGAACCGCTACGAGAACCTCTGATCGGTCAGCCTGACCTTTCTGAAATACCTGCGGTCGGAAACGGTGGGTGGTCCGGGGGCTGCTTTGCAGCCCATCGCGGGCAAGCCCGCCCCCACAGGTTTTGTGCAGTCCCTGTGGGGGCGGGCTTGCCCGCGAACGAGTGCGAAGCGCTCGCCGAGGCCTCAATGCACCGGCAATCGCAGGGTATTTCATGCTGTATTCGCTTCAGGCACTGCGGGCGTTCGCCGCCTGGGTGGTGGTCTGCCACCATTTCATGCAGATCTTTTTCGACTTCAAGGCCAGTGGGCCGATTGGCCAACTGCTGACTGACCGGGGCGCCGTCGGCGTCGATATCTTCTTCGTCATCAGCGGCCTGGTGATCTACCTCTCCACCCGTGACAAAGCCATCGAGCCTCGGCAGTTCCTGCTTAACCGGTTATTGCGCATCGTCCCGGCGTACTGGTTCTACACCTTGGTCATGGCGGGCCTGCTGCTGGCGGCCAGCCGCTGGATGCCGCACCAGGAATTCGACTGGCATCACCTGTTGCTGTCGCTAGTGTTCGTGCCAGCGGAAAACCCCGGTGGATATGGGCTCTATCCCACCTTGAACGTGGGCTGGACGCTGAACTTCGAGGTGTTTTTCTACCTGCTGTTCGGCTTGGCATTCCTGGTCCGCCAGCGCCATCAGTTACTGCTGGTCAGCGTCGCGCTGCTGCTGGTGAGTGAAGTGCTGGGCCGGCTGGGTGTGCTCAGTCATTTCTACAACAACGACATCATCTACGAGTTCCTGCTGGGCATCGGCCTGGGAGTGCTGTATCGCCGAGGCCTGATTCGCCAGGGCATTTGCATGCCCCTGGCGTTGCTCGCCGTGGCGGGGTATGCCCTTTACCACCTGGACGCCTCCCAGCGGCTGCTGCACTGGGGCCTGCCGAGCGCGCTGGTGGTACTCGCCTTTGTCTCCCTGGAGCCCCTATTCGCGGGCAACCGACTGCTCAAGGCACTGGGCGATTGTTCGTATTCGGTGTACCTGATCCACGTGCTGGTGCTGTATGCCGGCTGGTTCGCCAGCCAGCGGCTGCACCTTAACCCGTATCTGGTGTTTGCCCTGTGCGTGCCGTCCATTGGACTAATGTCGTGGTTCAGCTACCACTGGCTGGAGCGCGGCCTGTACCGGCGAATGCAGGCCTGGCTGGCGGCACCACGGGGGCAGGCCCCGGATTACGCGCTTTCCCGAGTCAAATACTAGGACTTTGTACAAGGGCCAGGTTGGCGTACACTTGGCCGCAAGTCTGTGAGGAACTTCCATGAGCGCTATAACCATTACCGACGCCGCCCATGATTACCTGGCCGATCTGCTCTCCAAGCAGAATACGCCCGGCATCGGCATCCGCATTTTCATCACCCAGCCAGGCACCCAGTACGCAGAGACGTGCATTGCCTACTGCAAGCCGGGCGAAGAGAAGCCTGACGACACCGCCGTGGGTCTGAAGAGCTTCACCGCCTACCTCGATGCAGTCAGCGTCCCCTTCCTTGAGGACGCGCTGGTCGATTACGCCACCGACCGCATGGGCGGCCAGCTGACCATCAAGGCACCGAACGCCAAGGTGCCGATGGTCAACGAGGACAGCCCGATCAACGAGCGTATCAACTACTACCTGCAGACCGAGATCAACCCCGGTCTGGCCAGCCATGGCGGGCAGGTGAGCCTGGTGGACGTGGTCGACGACGGTATCGCCGTGCTGCAGTTCGGTGGTGGTTGTCAGGGCTGCGGCCAGGCCGACGTGACACTGCGCGAAGGCATCGAGCGCACCCTGCTCGAGCGTATCCCGGAGCTTAAAGGTGTGCGCGACGTGACCGACCACACCCAGAAGGAAAACGCCTACTACTGATTGTAGGAGCGCCCCGGCAAGGCCGCTCCTACAGACACTGTTCGCCGCTTCCTTAGCAACAAACTGTTACGGATTCAACCCCTGCGACAACAGGCCGCAGCCCGTATTCAAAGGGCTGCAGGCCATCACCGCCTTCGTCGGGTAGAAGCACTTGGGGTGTCATGCCAGAATGCCCCGGTTTTTCAACCGGCCCCTCCCCAGGGTCGGCACCTTTCCTGTAAAGGATGGCCTGTAAAGGATAGTTCCATGAATGATCTATATACCCGGCGCGCGGTTGTCGCCGGGATGGGCGTTCTCGGGCTCGGCCTGCTGGCCGGCTGCAGCCCGGCCCGGGGTCTCGAGTTCAAGCACGGCAAGAACATGAGCAACGAAATCCTTGGGCGCAAGTTCAATCTCAAGGACCCCCAAGGCAACCCGCGTACCCTGTCGAGCTTCTACGGCAGCATGCCGATGATCTTCTTCGGCTTCACCCAGTGCCCGGCGGTCTGCCCGACCACGCTGGCGCGGGCGGCGCAAATCAGACAGCTGCTCAAGGGCCGTGACCGTGACCTGTTCCAGGTGGTGTTCATCACCCTGGACCCAGAGCGCGACACCCCCGAAGTCCTCGATGCCTACGTCAAGGCGTTCGACCCGTCGTTCACCGCGCTGACCGGCACCCCCGAGGAAATCGCCGAGGTGGCCAAGGAATTCAAGGTGTTCTACGAAAAGGTTCCGGCCGGTGACACCTATACCATCTCTCATTCGTCCACCAGCTACGTCTACGACACACGTGGCACTTTGCGCCTGAGCCTGGGCCATTCCCTGAACGCCAAGGAATGCGCCGAAGACCTGGTCACCCTGATGGAGATTTGCTAATGGCTGTTTCACTGCAACCGATCAAGCGCGGCCTGGCCGCCATCGCCCTGCTGGGCCTGGCCTTGCCAGCCCTGGCCCAGACCACTGTCAGTGATGCCTGGGTCCGAGCCAGCGTGCCGCATCAGCAGTCCACCGGTGCCTTCATGACCCTCACGGCCAGCAGCGACAGCAAGCTGGTAGGGGTTGAGTCGTCCGTGGCCAAGACCGTACAGGTACATGAAATGACCATGAACGGCGACGTGATGGGCATGCGTGAGGTCAAGGCCGTCGAGTTGCCCGCAGGCAAACCAGTGACCTTGGACCCGAACGGCTTACACGTCATGTTGATGGGGTTGAAGCAGCAGGTGAAGGAAGGCGAGCAGGTGCCACTGACCCTGGTCATCGAAGATGCCAAGGGCGGCAAGGAAACGCTGCAGGTGCAGGCGCCAGTGCGTCCACTCAACGCCGAGGCGGGCGGTGGGCATGACCACATGCACATGAATCACTGATTCACTTGGGGCCGCGCAACGCGGCCCCCTTTGATTCAGCTGCGAAAGCGTGGCAGCGGCCTGTCGAGGGTCAACGACGTCAAGGTCTTGCGTACCTGGGCTTCGTCGGCCTCCAGGGCCTTGAGACTCGCGCGGATCTTGCCGGCGGCGGGCACATCGCCCTGCCGGTCGATCCAGTCGGCAATCTCCTTGCAGGCACTGCTAAGGCAGGCTTGGCGCTGGTTCATCAGCGATATGAGGGTGGTGAGCTCTCTTTCGGACATGGCAGGATCCTCCAATTCAGCCCTGTCAGTGTAGCAGACGGTTTTCTGGGCTCAGGCTGCTTTCAAGCCGATTGGAGTGCGCGCAGATGCCTCGATCTGCGGGTGAAGTAATCATTAGTTACTTTTCGTGAGTTTTAAACTAAACGTTTAAAATTCGATATCTGTGCGCCGCACATCGTCTGGATTGAGCTTGAGTTTGGCAGTGTTGCTCGCTTGTTTGAGTGGGCTGTTCCGCCCGCTTGAAAGTTAATAGAGAGTTCTTTGCTTTTGGTTGTTTTGCGTAGGGCGTTTCGTTGTTGTAAGTGTTTGTGTGGCTCTGTTCAGGTGTTGTTACAAGCTGAGTGTTGTGTTTTGGGTTGATTGGGATTTAGATAGCGCTTGCTTAGGCGAAGACCATTTGGAGTATTACCGATATCAGTGCGTCTTGCAGGCCTCGGGCTTACTCCAGCAGGCGTGCTGCCCCTGGACGCGACATCACTGAGCATGGGCTGATTTATGTCGCCAGCTGAGGAGAAGCATCTACATGCAAGCGTTGAATCTTAACAGCGGAACGCGAACGCTTACGATTGGATACGGAGCTTCCAAGTGTGGCGAGTTCGCTTTCGAGGCTGCTTTTGCAGTGGCGATCGTATCGGTTACCGAGGCCGATCTCTTGTTGATCGGGATGGTGTACTTCTTTCGTTATCTGCCCAGTGCGGTGTTTTCACCCATGGGTGGCTGGCTGGCGGATAACTGCAATAGAAAACGTACGTTGTTGCTGGTGGAAGTGACGAAAAGCATCTTGGCACTGTCCTTTTTCGCGTTGTTCAGCCTGTCCACGCCCGCGTTAGTTGCGTTGATTGGTTTGGCGATGATTATGACGGCGCTAGACTGTCTTTATGTACCGACGTTTCGTGCCTATTTCCCCGATATCGTGGAAAAAGAAAGGCTGCCTTCGGTCAACAGCGCTATCCAGGTGGTTGAGGATGCCGCCTCGATCATCGGGCCGTTGGTGTTCTCTGCAGGTGTGTTGTTGCTTTCCCGTGAGGCGGCCTTTCTTTTCTTTGCTGCATGCCTGGTGGTATCGGCGTTCAGTATCGCTACTCTGGCCCCGGGTAGGTCGAGCCCGCGCCAGGTCTTCGATGTGCGGTCTGTGGTGCGAGATGCTGCTAGTAGTGTGAACAAGCTCAGGGCCAGCAATGCACCGTTGTTCGCTGTCATCTGCTGCACCACGATTTGCGCGATGTTCGCCACCTCGCTCATTCGGTTCATCCTGCCCGCTTCGGTGCTTGAACATTTCGCTTCCGAGGCTGCAGTGGGGTACGTTTTATCACTGCTAGCAGCAGGTACTGTGCTGGGAAGTCTCCTGTATACCCGCTTCAACAAGCGGACCACCGCGCAACAGGTACTCCGTTATTGGGCGTTGTACGGCGCACTGTTTTTCTTGGCGGCTGTCCTGCTTCAGTTCAGTGACGTGCTGTTCCTGGTGATCCTGTTCATCGTCGGCTTTGTCGGTGCATTCGTCGATATCGCTATCGTGACCAACATTCAATGCCTGTCGAAGGACCGTGAAGTCGGCAGAAATTTTTCCTTGTACTACTTCACTGCCGTCCTCGGGGATGCTGTTTCAGGGCTAGTTGCCTGTTTTGTCTTTGTGCTGGCGGGGCCGGCGACCTTCCTTTGGATGACACTGATGCTGTTTATCGCACCGTTGCGCTGGACACTGAAGAGTGCTGGCCATCGTAAAGGGCAAAGTTAGCCTGGAAAGGCTTGAGCAACTGGTCGGGAGGGTGCCGAAGCCCCTGCGTTGGGACTACAGCCCCAGGTATCGCCGTCAGGATTCGACGCAAGGATCTGAACCCGCAACAGCTGGAGCTTGCGTGGTGAAAAACCTGACAGGCAAAGCTACCTGAAGACATGCCTGGCGATAGGCCCCAGGTGTCACCCCATAAGCCTGCTTGAACTGCCGGCTCAAGTGGCTCTGGTCCGCAAAGCCAAGCGCAAACGCCACCTCTGAAGCCACCTGGCCGCGTTTCAGAAACTCACGGGCGCGGGCCAGGCGACGTTGCTTGAGCCAGGCATGGGGCGGCAGGCCGGTGGCCTGGCGAAATACCCGGGCGAAGTGGAAGGGCGACAGGTTGACTGCCGCTGCCAGGGCTTCAAGCGAGGGTGGGTCGGCCAGTTGGCTCTCCAGCAGTTCGCGGGCGCGGGCCACCGCCAGGGGTTCATGGCCGGGTGCGGTGGGCTCGGCGCATTGCCCATGGCGTTGCACCAGGGCCAGCACGGCATGGCGCCAGGCCGTCTGCTGCTCCAGGGCGCTGGCAGCAGATTCGGACAGCTGGTGCAGCTGGCTGAAGGCCAGGGCCAGGGTCGGGTCCTGGATCACACTGTCCTTGAAGATGGGCATGCCGTGGCGGCCCAGTTCCAGCTCTTCGAGCACGCCGGTGACCCGTTCATGCTCCGGGTAGAAGCCGCGATAGCGCCAGCCCGCTTCGTGGGCAGTGGCGCCGGTGTGCAGTTCGTCGGGGTTGATCAGCACCATGCTGCCGACCGGGGCCAGGTGCTCGCTGCCGCGATGCCAGAAGCGCTGGGCGCCGGACTCGATCACGGTGAAGACATAGCCT
This sequence comes from Pseudomonas sp. E1MeOHC2, assembly GCF_058745025.1. NCBI lineage: Bacteria > Pseudomonadati > Pseudomonadota > Gammaproteobacteria > Pseudomonadales > Pseudomonadaceae > Pseudomonas > Pseudomonas sp. E1MeOHC2. Next base: position 263,781 of record NZ_CP196675.1, on the reverse strand, counting down.
TCGTGTACATGCGGGGCGAAGCGCTGCTGAAAATACCGTGCGTGCAGCATTTCAACGTCGCCCAGCGCCGGCGCCTGCCACAGGTGGGTCTGCTCGCGCAGGGGCGTGGTCATGCCAGCCAGCTGCGCAGGAGGAAGAAGATCAACATGCTCACCAGCATGCTCAGCAACACGCTGCGGGTCAACAGCACCAGGGCCACGGCCACCACCGAACCTAGCAGATAAGGGTTGAGCAGGCTCAGGTTCAGTTGGTGCTCAGGCATGAAGATGATTGGCCCGCAGATGGCGGTGAGCATGCCCGGCACCGCGAACCCCAGAAACTGCCGGGCATTGGAGCTCAGGCGCAAGGGCAGGCGGGGCTCAAGAAACGCATAGCGATTGAGAAACACGATGGCGCCCATGGCGAATATCAGCAACCAGGTCATGCACGGCCTCCAACGCATTTCTGGCAAATGAAACCGGCGCTCATGCCAAGCAGGCCGGCAGCCACCAGGGCGGTTTCCCAGTGCCAGGCACTGAACAGTACCGAGCAGAACAGCGACACCGCCACGCACACCACCGTGGCGAGGTTGCGCACCAGCGGCGCGATCAGGGCGACGAAGGTGGCGACAATGGAAAAGTCCAGGCCCAGCTGGTCGAGGTGCGGAATGTTCTGGCCAAGGACAATGCCTGCCAACGTGAACAGGTTCCAGGCGATATAGAACGTCAGGCCCACGCCCAGGGCATACCAGCGATTGAACTGCTGTTGGTCATAGTGGCTGGTCAGGGCGAAGAATTCGTCGGTCAACAAGAAGCCCAGGCCTAACCGCCAGCGCAGCGGCTGGTTGGACAGCACCGGGCGCATGGACAGGCCGTAGAGCAGGTGCTGCGACGTCAGCAGCAAGGTGGTGAGCAGGATCGACGCCAGGTTGGCACCGCCCTTGAGCATGCCGATCGCCACCAGTTGCGCGGCACCGGCGAAAACGATGGCCGAAAGCCCTTGGCCTTGCCAGGCGCTCAGGTTGGCTTCGATGGCCATGGAGCCTGCCAGCAGGCCCCAGGGGGCGACGGCCAGGGAAAGCGGGAGAATGGCGATGGCGCCGTGAAGAAAGGCTTGGCGGGCGATGTGTGGGCTATCTGGCATGGTGGCTGCAACGCGTGTACTCGGTTGGGCAGCATGCCAGAGTGGGGCGGGTGATGGCTTGAACGATCTTGCTGGTTTGGCGCTTGGCCGGGACGAATGCCGCTATCGATGGCTGGTCAACCTGCGTTGCGCTGTCACGCACCCGTTGATCTCCACCGCCTTCTGCAGCAAGGTCTGGCGATGCTGCATGTCCAGATCTGCCAGCGACCGGTATACCTCGGCCTGGTAGTCGCGCTGACGCCCCCACTGCATTTCCAGGCCCTGCGGCTGGCTGCGGCTGCAGGCCAGTCGCGGGGCCGGTTGCGGGTAGTAAGGGGCGTACTGGGTGGCCATGCTCGGAATCGCCTCCAGCGTTGCGCGATACTCCGCGCTGGCATTGTAGGGCGAGCACCAGGTGGCGATGGCCGGAGCCGGTGCCGCGAAGCCCTGCTTGAGGCTGGCGACCAGCAAGGGGCAGGCGGCGTCCGGGATTTGCCCGACGGGCAAGTAGGTCATGTAGTAAAGCGCAAGCCGGTATTGCGCCACGGGGTGGCCCAGGGCCACTGATTTTTTCAGCAGTGCCACAGCGGTGGGCAAGGTGTGGGCCAGGGCTTGGCCCTGGCGGGTGAGCTCCGGATCGCTACCCACGGCAGTGCGCAGTGAACTGGCGCCGTCGTCCAGGCTGTCGGCCTGTTCGAGTAGCGGCAGGGCCTGGCGGTAGAGCAGGTCGGCATGAGGGTCGATGCGTGCGTCGAGCGCCTGCGCGGCCAGCGGCATCAGTGCAATCAACAGCGGGGGCAGGATGACCGCGCGACTCACAGGCATGCCTCGTGAGCGGCGCCGTCATGGCAGGCAGCCAGTGCTTGATGGACGGCTTCGATGTTCATGACAGGTACACGTGCGCCTCAGGCGGATCGGAACGACGACGTATTCTAGCCACCCAAGGGGCCTCGCCGGAAGAGCAGCGGGCAACTGTCAGACGAGCTTGATGGGTGCGACCTTGCGCTGAGCGTGTTTTTCCTGGGCCAGGCCAAGCTTGGCAGTGATGACCTTGGCCAGGGCATTGTTGCCCAGGTCGTTGAAGTGCAGACGGTCGACGAACAGGTCAGCGCCGAAGACCGGCGAGCTGCTGAGCATGCTGTTCATGTCGTAGCAGGGGACCGGGTCCGCCTGGCTTTTGATGCGGCGAAAGAAGGCGGTGTGCAACTGGCTGTCAAACACCCCGTCCAGCAAGCGGTCGAAGTTCGCCGACTGCGACTCCAGCCCCATCAGCATGGCCTGTTCACCTGCTGGCAAGGTTTCCCGGCACCAGGGCAGCAGTGGCTGGAGTATGAAGGTCAGGGTGGCATGGCTGTCTGCCAGCAGACGCTCCCACTGGCGCAAGGTGCGGCCGATGTTGTCGGCCGCGCGGGCCAATCGCTTTTCAGGGGGTGACAACGGCTTGGCGGCAGGCGCTACGGGAGGGCGCGCGGTCAGGGCTTGGCCGAGACGTCGCCAGAGTGATTGCCGGCGCGGGGCCGTAGCTGGCGGCATGCCCTCGCTGAAGCTGTTCAAAGTGTTCTGCAAGGCCATGGCGTGCAGCGGCTCGTGGGGGCTGGTGAGGACTTCGCACAGGGCTTCATGGGCCAGCGTATTGAGGCCGCTGAGTACCACCACATGGCCGAGCTGGCCGAGCCGGTGTTGGTGGGTAAGGAACATCAGCAGCTCCTGGCCGGCATTGAGCCCACAGCCGGCCAGGCTCAGCCAGACCTCACCGGTCAGCATCGACAGGTGCGAAGCCACCGTGTGCTCGTCGCTGCTGGCGCCGATACCCAGCGCAGTAGAGCCCCCTACCAGCAGGTTGATGCGCGGCGCTGCGCCGCGCTCGGCCGCCGAGAAACGCTTGCCGGCGCAATGGCTGTAACGCAGGCCAAGGGCATCGGTGTTGATGGTGCCGGAGCGATAGCCGCTCTCGTGTACATGCAAGGTGTGTGGCGCACGGCGGTTGCCCAGCAACAGAAAGCGCTGATAGTCCTGTTGCAGCGGCGAAGGAGGGCCCGGAGCATACGTGGTGGTGTCGGTCGTTTTCATGGGCTCTCCGAGCGATGCTTGCGGCTCAGGCCGCCAGTTCCTTGAGGTTGTAGAGCAGCCCGCCCGCACTAATCAGCAGCAGGGCGACGCCCGACGCCAGGCTGATCAGGCGGTTGCTGCGTTGCGAGGCGATCTTGCCGATGGCGAAGATGTACAGGCTGAGCACGGCGAAATCGATGGCCACCCACAGCAGCGACAGCACCACCATGCTCTTGCCGAACGATTCGGTGATCTGGATGAACTGAGGGAAAAAGGCGATAAAGAAGATGATGTCCTTGGGGTTGGAGATGCCCACCATGAAGCCTTGCAGCAGGCCGCCACGCCCAGGCCGCGGTGCCTCGCTCGCAGCCTCCGGCGTTGGCGCCTGCAGGGCTTCCCTGAGGGTGCCCACGGCGATGTAGCCGATGAACAGGCAACCCAGCAGGCTCATGCCGCTGAGCCAGGCCTTGTCGATGGCCGCGCTGGTCAGGATGATCCAGGCCGCGGCGCCAATCAGTACCAGCGATGCCCAGTTGGTACCGACGGCAGTGAACATGGCCTTGCGCGAGCCGGAGGCGGCGGCGGTGTTTACGATCAGTGCCACTACCGGGCCAGGGGTGGCGATCAGCAGCAGAACGGTAAGTGCGTAGGTGGCGGTCAGTGCGGTATTCACGGTCAGTTCTCGATCAATGTGTCGGGTGTTACGTGGGCGTGGAATGGGCAGCGCGATGGGTTCAGCGAGCCCGCCTCTTGCAACTGGTACTGCTTCCACTCGTAGTTGTCGGCATCGCCGAACGCGCCAAGGGTGTCGGGCATGACGCCGTCGTTGTAATGGGCCACGCGCTCGCGGATGCGGGCACGGATGCGCTTGCCACTTTCGGTGCTGGCATTGGCCACCTCATCGAAGTTTTCCCGAGGGTTGATGACGAAGGTGATGTGTTGGCCCAGGTTGCGGCTTTTCATCTGCCGGTGGCCGGGGAAGTTCATGTTGATAAACAGCGGCATGCCGGCGTAGCAGAACGACCATCCGGTGTTGTCAGGGTCGGTCGGTATCGCCTGCGGCCAAGGGTGTGGGTCGCGTGCATGGACGCCACGCAGGACTTTCCAGGCCAGGGCCTGCTGCTCGGCGAGGGTGCATTCGGTAGCGGTTTCGAGAAACACCACCAGCGGGCTGCCGATGCGCTGCTTGAGCGGAATCGGCGCGATGGTGCGCACATAGTCGGCCAGGCCCTGAGCGATGTCATCGGCCAGTTGCTCGGCGCGGGCGAAGAGAATGTGGCACGTCTCGCTGGCAACCGCTTTGCGGCCGAACAGGCACGGAAAATCGGGGTTGGCGAGAATACCGCGAAAATGCTGTATGGTTTTGTAGGTCCAGTGTTGCGTGTTCCGCACATGTTCAGCGGCCAGCTCTAGCGCATCCAGGCGATAGCAGTTTCCATAACCCGTAAACATGATTTCCCCAGGCGTTTAATTAAGTAACGTTCCAGTCATATGCAGGCAGAATCGTTGGATATCTTTATTGTTTACCTGCATTTTCTGAGACAGACTTAACGTTGTAAAACGCGTGGAACTATGACCTACTATTAGTCTCACTCATGCTTCGGACGTCGCCATGTCGGAACGGATTCAGGCCTTGCACGCCCTGCGTGCTTTCGAGGTGGCCTCTCGTTATGGCTCCTTTACCCGTGCGGCCGAGGAACTGGTGCTGACCCAAGGGGCCGTCAGCCACCACATCAAGACCCTCGAGGCCATGTTCGGCTGCGACTTGTTCGAGCGTCGTGGGCCGAAACTCAGCCTGACCGAGCACGGGCGCCTGCTCTCACAGGAGCTCAAGGTCGGCTTCAAGATCATCGAGAACGCCTGCGCATTGTTGCGTCAGGATCGTTACGGGGTGCGTCTGAAAGCGCCGTCCACGCTGACCATGCGCTGGTTGCTCAGGGCCCTGGACGGGTTCAAGAAGATCGACGACAGCAGCAGCGTGCAACTGTCGAGCGTATGGATGGACATCGACAGCGTGGACTTCTATTCGGAGCCCTACGACTGCGCCATCTTGTTGGCCAACGGCCGTTTCCCTGCCGACGTCGAAAGCTTCAAGCTGTTCGATGAGTGGCTGATCCCGGTGTGCCACCCCGATTACATGGCGCATGCCCAGCCAGGCCTGGCGGACCTGCGCCAGTGCGAGTTCCTGCACCCCTCCCCGGACCGGCGCGACTGGCGACGCTGGTTGGCGCGTATGGACGCACTGGATATCAGCATCGATCAGGGGCAGGTTTTCGATACCCTCGACCAGGGGATCTCGGCGGCCCAGCAGGGCTTGGGCATCTCGGTGGTGGACTTGGTGCTGGCCAGCTCCGACCTGTCGGCAGGGCGGCTGGTGACGCCGTTCAAGTACGCGGTGGCCACCGGTGATGGTTATTACATGACCTGGCTCAAATCCAGCCCCAAGGCGCGGCAGATGCACAAGTTGCGTGATTTTCTGATCAGCCAGGTACCGCCGCTGGCCTACAAGGACATCAACTACTTGTACGGCTGAGGGCTGCCGGTGGATACCCGTTCGAGCATGAAGTCGATGAACACCCGCAGCTTGGGGGGAACCTGGCGCCCCGACGGCCACAGCAGGTAGAAGCTGCCACGCCGCTCCATGAAGCTGCCGAGCACGCTTACCAGCGAACCGGCAGCCAGCTCGCGGCGCACGCTGAAGTCTGGCAGGCAGGTGATGCCGCGGTGGTTGAGGGCAAAGCAGATGCGTGTCTCGACGTGGTTGCACACCATCGAAATGGGGATGTCATAGCCCTGGTCGGGGTGCTCCTGGCGTAGCGGCCAGTTCTCCAGCTTGCCACTGCTGGGGAAGCGGTAGTGCAGGCAAGTGTGCGCGCTCAGCTCACGGGGGTGGCTGGGGGCGCCACGCTCGCGCAAGTACTCGGGTGATGCCACCAGGTGATGCTGGAAGTGGCCGAGAAACTTGGCATTGAGGCGCGAGTCCACCGGCTGGCCACCGCGCATCACCACATCGAAACCCTCTCCGACGATATCCACCATGCGGTCGGTGAACTCCAGGTCCAGTTCTACCTCGGGGTACAGCGCCATGAAGTCGGCAAGTGCCGGCATCACCAACCCGGTGACCTGCGGAAGGCTCACGCGCAGGCGACCACGCGGGGTTTCGCTGGCCTGGGACAGCGCCTGCTCGGTCGCTTCTATTTCGGCCAGGATGCGCCGGCTGCGCTCAAGAAACAGCGTGCCTTCGGCGGTCAGGGTGATGCTGCGCGTGCTGCGATGGAACAGGCGCACACCCAGGCGGCTTTCCAGCCGCGCCACCCGCTTGCCCACGGCCGAGGCGGTGATGCCCAGCGACTGGCCGGCGGCGACGAAACTGCGGGTTTCGGCAACCCGGTTGAAGACCACGAAGCCGCTGAGGCTGTCCATGAGGCGCTCCCGATTGCGGACGATGATGTCCGGAGTGAGCGGCATTGTAACCATCTTTTTCCGCAATGCCGCTGCCATGCACACTGTTGGCCTCGATTTCCCCCTTCAAGGCCTTCCGCAATGTCCCAGACTTCATCCGCACCACTACTGGATGAGCGCACCGAGCGCTTGCCCCTGAGTGGCCTACTGGCGCTGGCCATGACCGGCTTCATCGCCATCCTCAGCGAAATCCTTCCCGCCGGTTTACTGGACCAGATCGCCGGTGGCATGCACATCAGTCAGGCCATGGCTGGCCAATGGGTCACGGCCTACGCACTGGGCTCGTTGTTGACGGCCATCCCGCTGGTGACCCTGACCCAGGGGTGGTATCGCCGTCGTGCACTGCTGATGGCAATCGGTGGCTTTGTGCTGTTCAACGGGTTGACAACGTTGTCGTCGTCCAACGCCCTTACCCTGGTGCTGCGCTTTTTTACCGGTGCCGCGGCCGGCCTGGCCTGGGGGCTGATCGCCGGGCATGCCCGGCGCATGGTGCCGGTGGCCTTGCAGGGGCGGGCGATGGCAGTGGCCATGCTGGGGCAGCCGCTAGCCTTGTCCCTCGGCTTGCCCATAGCTACCTGGCTTGGGGCATTGCTGGGGTGGCGTGCCACCTTTGTCGTGGTCACCCTGGCGGCGCTGTTGCTGGTGGTGTGGGTGTTGCGCGCGGTGCCGGACTATCCGGGGCAGGCGGCGGGCAAACGCCCCGCGGCGTTGCAAGTGTTGCGTACACCCGGCGTGGCGCTGGTGCTGCTGGTGATCATGAGCTGGATCCTCGGCCACAACATTCTTTATACCTACATCGTGCCGCTGCTGGCGGCGGCGGGGATGGCAGCTGAAATCGGTCAGGTGTTGATGGTATTCGGCCTGTCGGCGCTGGTGGGTATCGGGCTGGTCGGGCTGTTGATCGATCGGCATCTGCGCACGCTGGTCTTGCTCAGCCTTGCCGGTTTTGCCCTGGCCACGCTGGTGCTGGGGCAGGCGTCCTCCTGGGCGATGTACCTGAGCATCGCACTGTGGGGCCTGACCTACGGTGGCGCGCCGACGTTACTGCAGACGGCCTGCGCGGACACGGCGGGCGAGGGTGGTGATGTGGCGCAGTCGATGCTGGTGACGGTGTGGAACAGTGCTATCGCCTTGGGGGGGATCATTGGCGGGCTGCTGCTGACGGGGGCTGGTGTGGCGTGGTTTGGCCCTGTGGCGCTGGTGTTGATTGGCCTGGCGTGGCTATTCGCCTGGGCAGGGCGGCGTAGCGGGTTCGTGGCAGGCTCGCGCTAGAGTAGAATCGTCGCATTAGGCACAATTGACGATCAGAGGTCGACGCGGTGGATTTGCAGCAGGGCTTTGTCCTGACCCGGCATTGGCATGACACACCCGAAGGCACGTGCGTGGAGTTGTGGCTGGCTACGGACCAGGGGCCGCGTCAACTTCGCCTGGCGCCGCAGGTCTCGGTGGCGTTCATCCCTCAGGCGCACGCCGCGCATGCTCGGGTGCTGCTGGCCAACGAGCCGGGTGTCGAGCTCAAACCCTTGCAACTGCGCGATTTCGATCAACGCCCGGTGCTGGGCCTGTACTGCCGCCAGCATCGTCAATTGATGCAACTGGAGCAACGCTTGCGCAACGCCGGCGTCGAGGTTTACGAAGCGGACATCCGCCCCCCCGAACGCTATCTGATGGAGCGCTTCATCACGGCCCCCGTGCAGTTCACCGGCCAGCCGGATGCCCAGGGCGTGGTCTGCGATGCCCAGCTCAAGCCACTGCCGGATTACCGTCCGCCACTGCGTCTTGTGTCGCTGGATATCGAGACCAGCGAGCGCGGTGAGCTCTACAGTATTGCCCTTGAAGGCTGCGGCCAGCGCCAGGTGTACATGCTTGGCCCGGCAAACGGTGACAGCAGCGCCGTGGACTTCGACCTGCAGTACTGCGACGACCGTGCCGCGCTGCTCGAATGCCTCAACCAATGGATGGCCCGGCACGATCCGGATGCGATCATCGGCTGGAACCTGGTGCAGTTCGACCTGCGTCTGTTGCACGAGCACGCCAGGCAACTGCAGGTGCCTTTGGCCATAGGGCGCAAGGGTGCGCTCATGACCCTGCGCGCTCACGCCAGCGGTGGCCATGTGTTTGCCGATGCCCCAGGGCGGCTGCTGATCGATGGCATCGAAGCACTGCGTTCGGCCACCTGGAGCTTCCCCTCGTTCAGCCTGGAGAACGTTGCCCAGACGCTGCTGGGCGAGGGCAAGGCCATCAGCACGCCTTATCAGCGCATGGACGAAATCAACCGCATGTTCGCCGAGGACAAGCCGTCGCTGGCGCTTTACAACCTCAAGGACTGCGAACTGGTCACGCGCATATTCGCCCATACCCGGCTGCTCGACTTTTTGCTCGAGCGTGCCTCCGTCACCGGGTTGGCCGTGGACCGAAGCGGTGGCTCGGTGGCGGCGTTCTGCCATTTGTACATGCCGCAGATGCACCGCCTGGGCTTTGTCGCACCCAATCTCGGCAGCCGCCCCGACGAGGCTAGCCCCGGTGGCTTCGTCATGGACTCACGCCCCGGTCTCTACGATTCGGTACTGGTGCTGGACTACAAGAGCCTGTACCCCTCGATCATCCGTACCTTCCTGATCGACCCGGTAGGGTTGGCCGAAGGCCTGCGCCAGCCCGATGACCAACATTCGGTGGCAGGTTTTCGGGGGGGGCGCTTCTCGCGCAGCCGGCACTGCCTGCCAGCGATCGTCGAACGTGTGTGGCAAGGCAGGGAGGCGGCCAAACGCGCGGGTAACGCGCCGCTGTCGCAGGCACTGAAAATCATCATGAACGCCTTCTACGGCGTTCTGGGCTCCAGTGGCTGCCGCTTCTTCGACCCGCGCCTGGCATCGTCGATCACCCTGCGTGGTCACCAGATCATGCGCCAGACCCGTGAGCTGATCGAAGCGCGTGGCTTTGATGTGATCTACGGCGATACCGACTCTACCTTCGTCTGGCTCAAGGGCGCCCATGACGAGGACGCCGCAGCGCGCATAGGCCGTGAGCTGGTGGCAGAGGTCAACCTCTGGTGGCGCCAACATCTGCACGACTCCATGGGCCTGGAGAGCGCCCTTGAGTTGCAGTTCGAAACCCATTACCGACGCTTCCTGATGCCGACCATTCGCGGTACCGAAGAAGGCAGCAAGAAGCGCTACGCCGGCCTGGTGCAGCGCGCCGACGGCAGCGAGGAGATGGTGTACAAAGGGCTGGAGTCGGTACGCACCGATTGGTCGCCGTTGGCCAGGCAGTTCCAGCAGGCGTTGTACGGGCGGATCTTCCGTGGCCAACCCTACCGTGACTATGTGCGTCAGTACGTGCAGCAAACCCTGGCCGGCGAACTCGATGAACTGATGGTCTATCGCAAGCGCTTGCGCCGGCCGCTGGCTGACTACCAGCGGAACGTACCGCCCCATGTGCGTGCTGCGCGCCTTGCCGATGAATACAACAGCCGTCTCGGGCGCCCCCGGCAATACCAGAACGGTGGCTGGATCAGCTACCTGATCACCACTGCCGGCCCTGAACCCTTGGAAAGCCTGCAGGCGCCAATCGACTACGAGCACTACCTGAGCCGCCAGTTGCAGCCGGTGGCCGATGCCATCTTGCCCTTTGTCGGGGATGATTTCGCGGCGCTGACGGGCCGCCAGTTGCCATTGTTCTGATAGCGGGCGTTACCTATCTAGCGCCTCGCAAAGCCTCTGCTGCCTAGGCTGGCCCTCTTTATTGGTCAGGAGGCTTTGAGCATGGGCACTACACAATCGTCGGGTGAGCCGCGCCCGGACACGCGGCAGCGCGACAGCGAAGCGTTTCAGGACGACATCATCGGTAAGCGCCTACCCCGTTGGCTACGACAAGCGCCGGTCGATCAGTTGCCCAAGATCAGTCATGCACTGGCCAAGAGCCTCGCGTGTCGTCAGCAGCTGAGCACGCTGCTGGGGAAAATCGACGATATCGAAGATTTCGTCGCTTCGGCGCTTCAGAAGGCGCTCACTGAGCGCTATGCGTTCACCTACAACGTGCGCCGACTGACCTTTCTCGAAGGGCGCCGGGAACCGGTGATCAACACTCAGCCTGTAGGGGCTCACCTGACAGAAGTGGTGTATGAGGAAAAGCCACTGCTTGAGGTGGTTCTGCGTAACTTTACTGCCGAACAAGCCAGCTCAGGCGGCCAGCCTGTGGGCAATAGGCTGCTGGTGCCACGCTCGGGCGAGCCTAAACCTCCCACCGCTGTCGCATTCGCCGCGCTGTGCCGCGAGCTGGACCTGGGGGCGCGCTACCAACGTCATCTGGATGCGGTCCTGAAGCCTGCCAATGACGAGAAGCGCATTGTGTCGATGCTGGTGGATGCAACCCGTTACGCCATGCTGGTAGATGGGTACAAGGCCAGGCAGGACGGCGTGCTGGATGCCAGCGAGCTAAAACTGCTGGTGGGCATGTGCCTTGATGGCAAGGTGCTGCGCTTGGCCGGTGACCTAGTGGTGGCCAAGCGCCTGAGCTTGCTTGGGTGCGCGCTTGAGCAAGTCGTGGTGCTTGATGTAATCGACCAAGGCCCCTTGTTCAACACCACGCGTCGCTTGCTGATGCATGTACCGGGTGACCCGGTGGCGCCCTGGAGTGCGTTCGAAGACCTCAAGGCACTTAATCGAGCATTGGGCCATCGCTTGCGCGTCAAGTCGTACCAGCGGTTTTTCAGGCGCTTCGTGCCAAGACGCGACAGCCAAGCTTTTTTTGCCTCGGTGATCCCGGTTTTTGACGACCTGCCGGCCTGGGCCAGTCGTGACCTGAAACCCCATCTGCAGGCTTACCCTTCACCGTTGTTCAACGCCCTTGCGCAGTCGCGCATCCGCCAGATCAAAGAGGACGCGGCGATGATCGTGGTGCCGGTGGCCCGGCTCGACCGTGAGGTGCAGCGCGCTCATGACGAACGGCTGGTTGCTGAAGGCTGGGCGCTGCTCAACCTGGCGTCGTTTTTTGTTCCGGGCCTGGGGCTGGCTATGCTGGCGGTGACCGTCTGGGAGGTGCTGGGCGAGGTGTACCACGGCGTCGAAGCGTTGCATGACGGCGATGCTCAGGAAGCACTCGACCATCTGACCAACGTCGCGACTGACCTTGCAGCGCTCGCAGCCACAGTGGCGGGGGTGACCGTGGCGCGGCGGTTGTGGGCACGTTCAGCGGTGGTCGATGCCATGCTGCCTGCGCGGCTAGAAGACGGTAGCAGCAAGCTTTGGCAGCAGGACCTGGCAGCTTATCGCAGTGTCGCGCCCAGTACTGCGGCCGCTCAGGATGCGCTGGGTATTCGACGTCAAAGCGGCCAGGCATGGGTCGAAATGGAGGGGCACTACTACCCGGTGATCGAGCCCGCCAAGGATGGCCAGTGGCAGCTTCGTCCGCGCGGTGGGAATGGGCCTGCGTTATGTCACAACGGCGCTGGCGCCTGGCGAGTCTGGAGTGAGCAGCCAGCGCAATGGGACGACCCCCACCGCATGTTCCGTCGATTTGGCGCACCCTTGGATAGCATGACGGACGAGCAGATCGACCAAGTCCTGGGTTTTCATGAGCTGAGTGCGGATCATCTGCGGGCCATGCATGTGTATGGCCGTGCGCCAGAACCCGGCATGCTCGACAGTGCCGAACGCTCCCGGCTCGACCAGCGGATTCGTCAGCTGATCAGCCGTTTGCGTGCGGGTGAGCGAGTGCAAGATGCCACTGTCCTCCAGCATGCCCGGCGCCTGGCAGGGGCAGAGGGTGTGTCGGACCAGGCCTTGGCCGAGCTGGTCTGGGCCCAGCGTCGTCATTTGCTGGGGAACCTGTATGAAACGGTGCAGGCCAGCGACAGCCCCGCAAGTGCATTGCTGCGCAAAGTGTTCCCTGGCTTGCATTGCCGGGCCGCGCAGGCACTGGTGGCCGCGGCCAGCGGGGACGATCGTCGACGGTTGTTGCAAAGTGGGCGGGTGCCATTGAACCTGGCCGAAGCAGCCAGGCACAGCGTCTCGGACATCCGCAGGGTTCGCGTGTTCGAAGCGTTGTTCCTGGATACCCCACAGAACGCCGATTTGGCTCGCGTCGTACTGGGGCTGCTCAAGTACTTGCCTGGCGCTGAGCAAGGGGTGCGTTGGCGTTTGTTCGAAGGCCATCTCGCCGGGCCGCTGCTGTCAGCGACCGCAGACGGCGCACAGGCATTCGACCTCGTGCACCACAATGGCACCTTTCAATTGCTTGATGCTCAAGGGGCGCGGCGAGGTGAAGCTGGCGAGTTGTTCGAGGTGCTGGTCGCGGCCTACACGGCGCAACAGCGCACGGCCATGCAGGTTGGCGACCCCTTCGCCCATAACCTCAGGGTCTTGTTGGGGCGTGAAGCCCTGAAACGACGCGCCGAAATCCAAGGTTTGCTGGGCGCCCAGCGCCCAGGCATCTTCCGCCTCCCGCAGCGCTTGGCCGATGGCCGCTTAGGTTACCCCTTGGGTGGGCGTAACTCGGGTGGCCCGGGCAGGCCACAGAGGGCATTGGCGGTAACCGTGCGTGAACTGTTCCCCTCCTTCAGTGATGAGCAGGTGGCGATATGGAGCGACAATGTTCGGCGCTCGGGGCGTAATCTGGAAACAGTATTGGCCGAGCTGCGCGCAGAGTACAGGGTGTTGCGCAACAGCCTGGAAGCGTGGGTCGGGGAGGCCGAAGGCGAGGTAAGGGAAGACCGGGACTGCATGCGCGGCACATTGCTGGATTGTTGGCGGCGCACGACCGACGCCGGGCAAACGCACCTCGATACCGATCAGAACTACCGCATGGTCCTGTACAACATGAGGCCCGGTGGGCTACCGGAAATACCGGCGCAGGTCAGCTTTGCCCATGTTTCCGATGTATCCCTGCTGCGCATGGAATTGCAGGAAATTCCCGCGAGTTTCATGCTTGCATTTCCGCGTCTGCGCATGCTGGATCTGGGCGGAAATTTCTTGATGCGAATACCGCAGCCGCTTTTGCAAATGCAGGCGTTGCGTCAGCTGACCCTGACCCACAATCGGATCGTGTTGACCACCAGCCAAGCCGCTACCTTGGCAAGCTCCACAACGCTGTGCTACCTCGACTTGTCCCATAACCCATTGGGCCGCACCTTTACCTTGAGTGGGTTGACCTCTCTGCGCTGGTTGAACTTGCGTGACACTGGCCTGACGCACTTTCCCCACGGCGTGACCAATCGTTCGAGCCTGATTTTCATGGACATGCGCGAAAACCGTATCAGGGAGATACCGCCGTGGTTCTATCAATTGGCGCCGGGGCTACGGCGGCGTATCAGGCTGGCCGGTAACCCACTGGAGGAGGCTGAGCTGGTGCGTTTGCAGGGGTCTCTCATGGCGCCTGCTGTCGCGCTGGACGAGACGCTGCTTCGCGAGCAGCTTGAGCATGCCCGGGAGGTATGGGGGGATGCTGTCGGGACGCGCTTTCGTGGCCTGCTGCTGGCGGCCTGGGAGTCGGTGGATGTGGGGGATGCAGCTGATCGCTTCTTCCGAGTGCTGCAGCAACTGCTGCAGTCTGCGGATTACCACATCAACGCACAAGCCCTCGCCCAGCGGGTACTTGCCTTGTTGCAGGCGATGGCCAAGGAACTGGCCCTGCGCGATGCCTTGCTGGATATCGCCAATGACGAGTGGGGGTGTCAGGACGGCGCTACCTGGTGCCTGAGCAATCTTGAACTGAATGTGCTGGTGTGGCAGGCCCGGGCCGCTGCACAAGGCAACACGGAGCAAGCGTTGATTACGTTGGGGCGGCGTTTGTGGCGCCTGGATGAAGTTGACCGGCTGGCTGTGGGAGACATTCTTAATCGTGGTGGCAACCCGGATGAGAGTGAAGTGGGGCTCGCTTATCGCCTTGGCTTGCGTGACCGCTTGAACTTGCCCATCGCAGTGGGTGACATGAGTTTTCGCGCCCTGGCAGGTGTCACTGAAGCGCACCTTGCACGGGCCCAGGCGCAAGTGCTTGAAGCCGAGACGCAGGAAGAAGTCGCACGCTCGCTGGTAGACCGAACGTTCTGGCAGGCGCACCTGGAACGTGCTCAGCCGGCGCGCTTCGCTCATGTCGACAGGCCGTTCCGGCGCCGTCTCGATCGTGTGCTTGACGACGAAGCACTGACTGACGAGGCCAGGCAGGCAGAGTCTGATGCGATTCTTGGCGCGCAGCGTGCCGCTCGGCGCGGGCTGATGCTCGACCTGACGCTGGCGGCATTGGAGGCCGGGCCGGCAGATGCGGGCATCAACGTGTGACGTACCGGCTACTGGCAGGCGGCATCGCGCAGTCTTCCCTCCAGTGGCTTTGGACTATGCTCACTCAAAAGATGGCCTTTTCGGAAAAGGCCGTCATCCAGTTCTGAGGCATGACTGGAAATTGCCAGTTACTTTTCCCTGACCACCGGATGTTTGAAGTGGTTTAGGCTCCAGATCGGATTTTTCTCCGTGATCTGTAGTCATTGGTTTATCGAGATATTAAGGAGATGTGTATGCTCGTCCGGTCACTGACCCTCGCCACCTTGCTCGCCGTCACCAGTCCTCTGTTCGCCGCCGACAGCGATGCGCCTTTGGCCAAGGAATTGGGCAAGGCACGGCCTTTGGTGATCATCGCCCCCAGTTCAGCCGACCCGACGTTACTTGGGTTGAATAAAGCCCTGGAAGACCCGCAGATCCAGAAGGCCTTCAAGGAGCGCAGCCTGGTGCTGTACAGCGTGGCCAAAATGGTGGGCAAGCGCGAAGACAAGAACCTTGAGCAGCAGACCACCATGGCGCTGATCCGCGAACTCAAACTGGGTGCAAGCGCAGGCACCAAAGTGATCCTCGTTGGCAAGGACGGTGAACGGCACATGCTCAAGGATGACGCGACGGGCGAGCCGATCGACCCGCAGGCGATCCTCAAGGCGGTCGATGATCTGCCGGCGAGCGAGAAGGCCGTGGCTGCACCGGAGCCTGTAGCGGCAGCACCTGAAGCCAAGGGTAAGGACAGCAAACCCGCAAAACCGGTTAAACCCGCCAAGCCTGCAGCGCCGCCCAAGCCGCTGGAGGACTGACAGCCAGCCCCCGCCTCTGGTCGCAGGGGCGGGGGCTGTGTATCACACTGTATCCTGCACGCCAACAGACCTATTCATGTACAAAATGCCGATTTCGGCGATACAACCTCGACACACCCGCCCGGCCTAATGGCTCCACTTCCCAACCACAGTGGAGCTACACCATGACTCATGCACGTAAAAACCTCGGCCTGCTCGGCGCCGCCCTGCTCGGCAGCATGGCCTTTGGCAGCAGCGCATTCGCTGTCGAGCCCCTGTCCCAGGGTTATCAGTTGGCGTCGGCCAAGGTACACGGCGAGGGCAAATGCGGCGAAGGCAAGTGCGGCGGCAGCAACAAGGCCACCCAGGGGGAAGGCAAGTGCGGTGAAGGTAAATGCGGTGGCGACAAGAAGGCCAGCCATGGCGAAGGTAAATGCGGTGAAGGTAAGTGTGGAGCCGCAGACAAGGCAGGTGATGCCTCGGTGACCGGTAAGTCCTGACTTCAACCCTTGGAATGACACAACGCCCCTCCTGCTGGTCAGGCGGGGCGTTTTGCATGTGGCGGATACTTATCGATGACTACCTCACCCTTGTTTGCAGGCCTTGGCCTGCGCCGTGGCCTGATGCCCGAGTTGTTGGCCCTTGAAGAGGGCGCAGTGGACTTTCTCGAGTGCGCGCCGGAAAACTGGATCGGTGTCGGCGGGGCCTATGGCCAAGGCCTGGCGCAACTGAGTGAACGCTTTGCGCTGACCTGCCATGGCTTGTCCCTGTCCCTTGGCGGCAGCCTGCCGCTTGATCGAGGCTTTCTGGATCAGACCCGGCAGTTTCTCGATCGTCATCGGGTACGGCTGTACAGCGAACACCTGAGTTACTGCAGCGATGACGGCCACCTCTACGACTTGATGCCGATCCCCTTCACCGAAGAGGCAGTGCATCATGTCGCCGCCAGGATTCGCCAGGCGCAGGACCACCTGCAGCGGCGCATCGCCGTGGAAAACATCAGCTACTACGCGGCGCCCTACCAGGCGATGAGCGAGCTGGACTTCATCCGCGCGGTGCTCGACGAAGCCGATTGCGACCTGCTGCTGGACGTCAACAACGTGTTCGTCAACGCCTGTAACCATGCTTACGATGCGCAGGCGTTCCTGCACGGGCTGCCGCAGGCCAGGGTCACCGGCATGCACGTGGCGGGGCACTATGACGAGGCCCACGACCTCAAGGTCGATACCCACGGAGCACCGGTGAAGGAGGACGTCTGGTCGTTGTTCGCGACTGCCTGCATACGCTTCGGCGCCAAACCGACGGTGCTCGAGCGTGACTTCAACTATCCGCCGTTGGCCGAACTGCTCGAAGAGACGGCCCGCATCCGTGCTGTACAGCAGGAGGTGGCGCATGAGCGAAGTGTTGCGTGAACAGCAGTTCACCCTGGCGCGGCACCTGCGCGACCCCGCCCGGCATGCCCCGCCGCCTGGCATCGAGGCGCGCCGTTTGAAGGTTTACCGTGAGCTGTTCTACGGCGCTATCGAAGGCTTGTTGGCCGGCAGTTTCCCGGTGATGCGGCAAACTCTGGGCGAGGCGTGCTGGCATGCCCGGGTGCGTGATTTCTATGCCAACTATCGCAGCCAGACACCCTTATTCACCGAGATCGCCGAGGCGTTCATCGACTACCTCCAGGGGATCAAGCCCGATGCCCCGTGGCAGCTTGAGCTTGCCCATTACGAGTGGGTCGAAGCCCAGCTCTACCTGAGCGATGCCCAAGACCCGGCCCATGACCCACAAGGCGACCTGCTGTTGGGTGAACCGCTGCTGTCGTGCACGGCCAGGGTGTTGGCCTACCGCTGGCCGGTCGAGCGTATTGGCCCTGGCTATCAGCCCCAGCAAGCGCCTGAGGTGCCCACGTTGCTGCTGGTGTACCGTGACGCCGGGTTGCAGGTGCGCTTCGCTCGCCTTGCGCCCATGGCTTATCGCTTGTTGGCAGAGGTGAGGGGGACTGGCCAGCAGCGTTTGCAAGCACTGGGAGGGGATCAAGAGCAAGGCCTGGCTTTGCTGGAAAGCTTGCGCGCGCAAGGCATTGTCATCGGGACATGCTGAAACTAAAAAGGGCTCAGGGCCAATCGGCCCTGAGCCTTTTTTTTGCGGTTCAAGCCCTCGCGGCGAGCCGTGCTTCAAGCCAGCGGTCAAGGCTCAGGCGGCCGGCCCCTTTGAGCAGCAAGGGCAGTAGCGCCACCAGGTAGATCAGGGGCAACTTGAAGTTGCCGAAACCCTGGTCGGTGATGGCATACCCCTGTGCCAGTTCCGCCAGGCTTGACCACTGTGCCGGCCAATGCACGGCAGCGATGGCCACCACCGTGATGACCATGAGCCCGGCCGAGGCCAGGCGTGTTCCCAGGCCCAGCAACAGCAGCAAAGGCAGGATCAGCTCGGCCCACATCGACAGTTGCCAGTTCAGTTCTGCCGGCAGTGCGCTAAAGGGGAACGGGAAGCTGGACTGCAGGTCGCCGAACCAGTTGGCGCCATGGAGTTTCTCCAGGCCGGACTCGAAAAATTCCCAGGCCAGAAACAGGCGCAGTGGCAGGTCGGCACTCCAATTCCCGATACGGTCAATGTGGCTGAAAGTGCGAGTAAGGGTTGTCATGGTGGTCGTCTCGTGTCAGGACAGGGCGGTGGTAGTGCGGCGCTGGCGCAGGGCCAGTTTGGCGGTGAGCTTGAAGGCGATGGCGCTGAACATCAGGGCGAAGGCCACCGGGTACCAGCCAGCCATCGGGATGCGTTTGTAGAACGACAGGCAGAACACCCCGGCCAATACCCACATGCCGATGCAGTGCAGGGCCTTCCAGGTATTCGCGCCGAGCACGCGCATCGGGGCCTTGAACGAGGTCAGGGTGAGCAACGCAAGGAACAGGTAGCCGATTGTGCCCGGCAGGCTGGAAGTGGCTGTGCGATCGCTCCAGAACAGATCCGGAAACTGCTGCGCATAGCGGTAGAGCAACAGCCCG
Source organism: Pseudomonas sp. E1MeOHC2 (assembly GCF_058745025.1). Taxonomy (NCBI): domain Bacteria; kingdom Pseudomonadati; phylum Pseudomonadota; class Gammaproteobacteria; order Pseudomonadales; family Pseudomonadaceae; genus Pseudomonas; species Pseudomonas sp. E1MeOHC2. The sequence continues at coordinate 245,127 of NZ_CP196675.1, read as the reverse complement.
TGCACGGTGTGCGAGAAGGCGAAGGCCAGGCCCAGGTAGCGCCGCTCGCGCACCAGGCGACGGCTACCGGAGCCGGGCAGAAAGGTGACCAGCGACGAAGCCAGAAAGGTAATCAGAAACAGTGCGAAGGAGCTGCGAGCGGTGGCCCGGATAGCCGCGCGCAGGCTGTCCGGGCCGGGTGGGTTGGCGGCCAGCGCCACGGCAGTCATTGCCAGCGTCAAACCGGCCAGGGCGGTAAACAGCTTCCAGCCAGAGGGCAGGGTGAGGGGTTTCATTGTTGCAATTCCCGGGTTGTCGTTGTGTGACCGGGAGTGTGCGGGGGTGGGGTATCACCAGTGTGTCGGAGAATGCGACGCAGTGTATCGGACTGTAGCTATCGGTTACGTAAGACGGCGCTTGCTAGCAGAACTGCGCAGATTTTGAAGCCGGTGCAGATCAGGTCGCTGGCTTGCCGGCGCGGTTCATTTCAGCTCGATTTGTGCACACAGCCCGCCGCCCTGGCGATTGCTAAGGGTCAACCGCCCCCCCATGGCCTGGGTCAATTGCTGAGCGATCGCCAGCCCCAGCCCGGTGCCCCCGGTACTGCGGTTGCGCGAGCTCTCTACCCGGTAAAAGGGCTTGAGCACTTCATTGAGCTCATCTTCCGGAATACCTGGGCCGTCATCGAGTACTCGGATTTTGGTGCAGCCCTGCTCACGGCTGACCTCCAGTTGTGCTTTGCCGGCGAATTTAAGGGCATTGTCCACCAGGTTGACCAGGACCCTGCGCAACGCATGCGGGCGGGTTTCCAGCAGGCCTTCGGCGTTGCCGTGGCGTTCGACCTGGGCGCCGCTGTCCTGGTAATCGAACACCAGGCTGTCGAGGAAGGCGTCGAGGTTGATCCGGCACCGGGCCTCGGTGTTGATGTCCATGCTGCGGGCATACGCGACACCTTCGCGTACCAGATGCTCCATGGCATCCAGGTCGTGCCACAGCTTGTCTTTCTCGACCCCCTCATCCATCACTTCGACCCGCAACTTCATGCGGGTGATGGGGGTTTGCAGATCGTGGGAAATCGCCGCCAGCAACTGCATGCGCTCCTTGAGATAGGCCGCGATACGCGCCTGCAAGGCATTGAAGGCGACGGCGGCGTACTTCACCTCGCGCGGGCCGCTTTCGTCCAGTTGCACACTGGGCTTGTCTGGGTCGAGGTTGTCCACCGCCTGCGACAGGCGGGTGAGCGGGCCGATGGCCAGGCGTACTGCAAGCCAGGTACACAGCAACAGCAAGGCCAGCTGGATCAGCAGTACTACCGGCAGCCAGCGGGCAACCGGTACGGGGGTCGGGGTGACGTCAACGGTCAGGGGGGCGCCATCGGCGAGGCTCAAGTGCACCTGAAAATGCGTATTCGGGCCTGGGATCTCCTTGAAGGTCAGGCGATAGTCGTCGCCGATGGCTTTGACGATCGATTCGGCGGCCATGGGCGGGTCGCTGGTAGGCATCGCCTGGCCATCCTGGCCATGGTCAAGGTGGTAGCGGTAGGTGCGCCGTTCCAGGCGCGGCAGCCAGGCGGCGCGTTCGGCTGCGGGCAGGCGGTCGAGAATGGCCACCGAGGTGGCGACGTCCTGCTCCAGGTTGTTGAGCATCATCGAACGGCTGCTGATGTAGCGCTCATAGGCTTGCAGGCCGAACGACAGCCCATAGGCCAGCACCAGGCCTGTGAAGAAGATCAGTGCCAGCCGTGAGGCGAGGGTCCGTGGCCATTTCATGAGGGCGACTCAAGCAGTTGTACCGGCAGTGAAAAGACGTAGCCTTCGCTGCGCACGGTCTTGATGCAGCTGGGTTCACGGGCGTCGTCACCCAGGCGCTGGCGCAATCGGCTGACCAGCAGGTCGATGGAGCGGTCGAAAATGTCTGCTTCGCGGCCCTGGGTCAGGTTGAGCAGTTGTTCGCGGCTGAGCACCCGCTGCGGGTGGTCGAGAAATACACGCAACAGCCGGTATTCTGCACCGCTCAGGGCCACCAGGGTGTCTTCGCTGTCGAGCAGGTGGCGCGCGGTGGTGTCCAGGCGCCACTGGCCGAAGGCTACCAGGCGGCTGCTTTCGCTGATGGTCAGGTTGGGCGGCAGCATGCGCGTGCGGCGTAATACGGCATTGATGCGGGCCAGCAGTTCACGCGCGGAAAAAGGCTTGGTCAGGTAGTCGTCGGCGCCCATCTCCAGGCCGATGATGCGGTCGGTCTCGTCGTTGCGTGCAGTCAGCATCAGCACGGGGGTGTTGCGGTGCTTGCCGGCGCGCAGTTCACGGCACAGCAACAGGCCATCGTCGCCGGGCATCATGATGTCGAGGACGATCAGGTCGACGCTGTTGGCTTCGAGAAAGGCGCGCATCTGCCGCCCATCGGCCACGATGCTGGTGCGCAGGCCGTTCTTCTTCAGGTAGTTGCCGACCAGTTCGCGGATCTCGCGGTCGTCGTCGACGATCAGGATGTGATCGACGTGTTCCATGCGCAGCGTTCCTGTGTGGGGTGGGATGGGCGCAGTGTACCGAGCGTTATCGTGCTTGCCTGCGCGGTTTTGTATTGCAGTGTATCTGGCGCTGAACGGGATACAGCAGGAAGCAGATCACAGGCTCGGCTGACACAGAGGGGATACCAGGCGGACGTGTAATGGCTCTCGACCGGGGAGCAACACTCCCCACCCCAAGCGTTACACAGGAGAGTTGTCATGAACCTCAAAACCTTTGCCAGCGCCAGCCTGTTCGCCGTGCTCAGCCTCGGCGCCATTGCCGCCCAGGCCGCCCCCTCGCCGATGAGCGATGCCAGTGTCATGCAGTACCGCTACGGTGATCATCTGGATGTGAAGAAAGTCCTGTCGGTGCAGGATGATCAAAGCACCACCTGCGGCCTGGTCAACACCCGCATGGACTACCTCGATTCCAAGGGCCAGCGCCAGAGCGTGGAGTACCGCTCCTATGCCACCGGCGGCTGCCATGAGAATTGATCGCCGCCTGATGCTCAAGGTGGGTGGCATTGCGCTGGCCCTGACAGGCCTGGGCCTTGCCGGTTACCTGGAGGCCCGCGACAGTTACGGCGCCATGCCCTCGCTGTCGGGCGCCAGCCAATGGCTGAATTCCCCGCCACTGGATGCGCCGGCGCTCAAAGGCAAGGTGGTGCTGGTGGACTTCTGGACCTGGGACTGCATCAACTGCCAGCGCAGCCTGCCGCATGTGAATGCGTGGGCACGGCGTTACGCCGACCAGGGGCTGGTCGTGGTGGGTGTGCATACGCCTGAGTATGACTACGAGCATGATGTGGCCACCTTGCGTGACAAGGTGGCCACGCTGGGGATCGCTTACCCGGTGGCGGTGGACAACGACCACCAGGTGTGGAATGCCTGGGGCAACCAGTTCTGGCCGGCGCACTATTTTGTCGACCGCAAAGGGCAGGTGCGCCATGTGCATTTCGGCGAGGGGGATTACGCCGGGCAGGAACAGGTGTTGAAGGCCTTGCTGGATGAAAAGGGGTGATGCGCCTGTGCCGGCCCTTTCGCGGGGCAAGCCCGCTCCCACAGGATCAGTGCCTGCCTCAGCTACACATGGCAGCTGTGGGAGCGGGCTTGCCCCGCGAAAGGGCCGCTGCCGACTCAGCTAAAACTGGCAAAGTGCGCCTGCATCCGTCCCGCATCGGCCTCGCGCCCACTGAACAGCTCGAACGCCTTGACCGCCTGGAACACCGCCATGTTGCTGCCATCCAGTGTCCGGCAGCCCAGCGCCCGCGCCGCACGCAACAGTTCGGTTTCCAGCGGGAAGTAGATGATCTCCGCCACCCACAACCGTTCGTGCAGCAGTTCCACCGGCAACGGCGTCCCCGGCAGCTTGGCCATGCCTACCGGCGTGGTATTGACCAGCCCGTCTGCTTCGGCCAATGCCGCGCTCAGGTCGGTACCGAGCACCGCGCGGCCTGCGCCGAAGTGCGCGTTAAGGTTGTCGACCAGCGCTTGCGCCCGCGCAGCGTCCACCTCGAACAGCACCAGCCGTTCGACCCCTTCGCCCAGCAGCGCATGGGCCACCGCCGAGCCGGCACCTCCGGCGCCCATCTGCACCACCTGTCGGCGTGCCACATCCGGCAGGCCGCGGCGCAAGCCTTCGGCAAAACCCAGGCAGTCGGTATTGTGGCCAACCCGTTTGCCATCCTTGAGCACCACGGTGTTCACCGCGCCGATCCCACGCGCTTCATCGGACAGCTCGTCGAGCAGCGGCAAAATCGCCTGTTTGAACGGGTAGGTGATGTTGAGCCCGGTGAACCCGGTTTGCTGTGCTGCATCGAGCAGGCCGGGCAGGGCGCTGTCGTCCAGTTGCAACTGATCGGCATCGATCAGGCGATAGAGATAACGCAGCGCCTGGGCGTCACCTTCATGCTCGTGCAGCGCCGGGGTGCGTGACAGTTGGATACCACGGCCGATCAGGCCGGCGAGGATGGCCTGTTCGCTCATGCTGTCTGCTCCCGCAACATCTCCCCGAAATGGCTCAGGGCGAGGCGATAGCCATGGCTGCCCAGCCCGCAGATCACACCCACGGCGATCGACGAGACGAACGACAGGTGGCGGAAGGGTTCGCGTTTGTGCACGTTCGACAGGTGCACTTCGATGACGGGCAACTCACTGGCAACCAATGCGTCACGGATGGCCACCGAGGTGTGGGTCCAGGCACCCGGGTTGATCAGGATACCGGCGCAGCGGCCACGGGCGGCGTGGATCCAGTCGATCAGTTCGCCTTCGTGGTTGGTCTGGCGAAATTCGATGTCCAGGCCGTGGGCCAGGGCGCTGTCGGCACAGCCTTGGGCCAGGTCGGCGAGGGTCTCGCGGCCATACTGGGTTGGCTCGCGGGTGCCCAGCATGTTCAGGTTAGGGCCGTTCAGCACAAGAATAAGGGGCTTCATGAAAGGCATCACTTTGTTGTTTTTGGATGCGCTTATATTTGTACCACCTGGTTAGTTTCGTCAATTGTATGAAGGTGCTGCGGCAGGATAGTGGGCGATAACCGGACGATTTGCGCTATGGTCGGCCATGCCAGATGACAGAATTGTAATGTTCACGCCACCGCCCCGATAAGCACGCCGCCCTACAGTCCCTCGCCAACGCTCGCCGACGAGGACCTGTTTGTGCTCCGCACCCATGCCATCCCCCGCAAGATCGCCTTGCTCAGCCTGCTCTTGGCGGCCATTGGCACAGCCCAGGCCAGTGGCAGCCTGAGCTTGCCCGAAGCGCTCGCCGCTGCGTTCGCGCAGAACCCGGAACTCGCCGCTGCAGGCCGTGAAATCGGTGTCGCCGAAGGCGAGCGGCGCCAGGCTGGGTTGATGCCCAACCCGGAGCTGTCCTGGGAGGTCGAGGACACTCGCCGCGACACCCGCACCACCACGGTCACCCTGAGCCAGCCGCTAGAACTCGGTGGCAAGCGGGGGGCGCGTATCGCTGTGGCCGGTACTGGCCAGAGCATTGCCCAGCTTGAGTTGGAGCGGCAGCGCAACAGCTTGCGCGCCGATGTGGTGCAGGCCTTTCACGCAGCCCTGCGAGCGCAGACGGCGCTGGAGCTGGCGCAGCAGTCGCAGGCACTGACAGAACGCGGGCTGCGCGTGGTGCAAGGGCGCGTGACGGCCGGTCAGGCGTCGCCGGTGGAAACCACACGCGCCCAGGTGCAGCTAGCCCAGGCGCAGGCTGCAGTGCGCCGCGCCGCCTCGCAGCGCAGCATGGCCTATCAGGCCCTGGCGCGGCTGACGGGCAGCCCGCTGGCGACCTTCGACCGCCTGCAGGCTGGCACTCTGTCGCCGGGTGCCGCGCCCAAGGCCGAGGCCCTGCTCGATAGGGTCGCGCAGACCGTCGAGTGGCGCCTGGCGGCGGCGCAGGTCGAGCGAGGCGAGGCGTCGCTGGGTTCGGAAAAGGCCCAGCGCATACCCAACCTTACCGTCAGCCTGGGTAGCCAATACAGCCGCGAAGACCGCGAGCGGGTCAATGTGGTCGGGCTGTCCATGCCTCTGCCGTTGTTCGACCGCAATCAGGGCAACGTGCTGGTCGCTGCACGACGTGCCGACCAGGCACGCGACCTGCGCAACGCCGTCGAACTGCGATTGCGCAGCGAGACCCGCAGCGCCCTCAGCCAGTGGGCCACCGCCATGCAGGACGTGCAGGCCTACGACCGCACCATCCTGCCCTCGGCGCAGCAGGCGGTGGACACCGCCACCCGCGGCTTCGAAATGGGCAAGTTCGCCTTCCTCGATGTGCTCGACGCCCAGCGCACGCTGATTGAGGCGCGCGGGTTGTACCTGGATGCACTGGCCTCGGCGACCGATGCGCGGGCCCAGGTCGAGCGCATGTATGGCGACCTTGAGGGCGGTTTGTGAATCAGGGTCCGCTGCGCGGCCCATCGCAGGCAAGCCAGCTCCCACAGGGACGGCACCGTCCATCAACGTGGCACTGCCTCTGTGGGAGCTGGCTTGCCTGCGATGGGCCGCGCAGCGGACCCACTGGCTTGAGCAACAATACGAACAGCAGGAGCAACAATGGATAACCCACGCAAGATCGCCATCCTGGCGGCCGCTCTGGCCGTGCTCGGCCTCGGTGGCCTGGCCTGGACCGGCAACCTCGGCCAGGCCACAGGCGGTGAAGCCCAGCACGACGAGCATGGCGAAGACAGCCACGGCCACGGTGCCGAGCAGGCCGGTGAAGACCACGAAGACGAAGAGGGCCAATTGCACCTGTCCAGCGCCCAGATCGAGGCGGCCGGCGTGCAGTTGGCGGCCGCCGGGCCCCGTGAACTGGGCACTGCCATTAACTTCCCGGGTGAAATTCGTTTCGACGAAGACCGCACCGCGCATGTCGTGCCCCGTGTGCCTGGCGTGGTGGAGTCGGTGCAGGCCGACCTAGGCCAGGCGGTAAAGCGCGGCCAGGTGCTGGCGGTGATCGCCAGCCAGCAGATTTCCGACCTGCGCAGCGAACAGCAGGCCGCTCAGCGCCGCCTGGAACTTGCACGTTTGACCTTCCAGCGCGAGCAACAGCTGTGGCAGGAACGCATCAGTGCCGAGCAGGATTACCTGCAAGCTCGCCAGGCGTTGCAAGAGGCCGAGATTGCCCTGGCAAACGCCCGGCAGAAGGTCGCGGCAGTCGGCCCCGCTGGCGCCGGCAACCGCTATGAGCTGCGCGCACCCTTCGATGCAGTGGTGGTGGAAAAGCACCTGACCGTGGGCGAGGTGGTCGATGAGACCAGCAATGCCTTCACGTTGTCCGACCTGAGCCGAGTCTGGGCCACCTTTGCTGTCGCCCCGCGCGACTTGGGCAGGGTCGTCACCGGCCGCAGCGTCACCGTCAGTGCCCCGGACCTGGGGGCTGAGGTAGAAGGCACGGTCAATTATGTTGGCAGCCTGCTGGGTGAGCAAAACCGCGCGGCCACCGTGCGCGCCACCTTGGCCAACCCCAACGGTGCCTGGCGCCCTGGGCTGTTCGTGAACATTGCGGTCAGCGTCGAGCGTGCCAGCGCCGCCGTGGTGGTGCCGGAAAGCGCCCTGCAGACCTGGGAGGCGCAGACGGTGGTGTTCGTCCGTACCGAGCAAGGCTTCGAAGCGCGCCCGGTCCAGACTGGCCGTCGCGACGCCGGCCAGGTGGAGGTCATCGCCGGCCTGGCTGCAGGCACCCAGGTTGCCGCCGCCGGCAGCTTCGTCCTCAAGTCGGAGCTTGGCAAAGGTTCTGCCGAGCACAGCCATTGAAACCGGGAACGCATCCATGTTCGAACGCCTGATCCAATTCGCCATCGAGCAGCGCCTGGTGGTCATGCTTGCTGTGGTGCTGATGGCTGCTGTGGGTATCCACAGCTACCAGAAACTGCCAATCGACGCAGTACCGGACATCACCAACGTCCAGGTGCAGATCAACACCGCCGCGCCCGGCTACTCGCCGCTGGAGACCGAGCAGCGCATCACCTTTGCCATCGAGACGGCCATGGCCGGCTTGCCTGGCCTCAAGCAGACCCGTTCGTTGTCGCGTTCGGGGTTGTCCCAGGTCACGGTGATCTTCGATGACAGCACCGACCTGTTCTTCGCCCGCCAACTGGTCAACGAGCGCCTGCAAGTGGCGCGTGAGCAGTTGCCCGCTGGCATCGAGGCGGGGATGGGGCCGATTTCCACAGGGCTTGGCGAGATCTTTTTATGGACCGTCGAGGCCGAGGAGGGCGCGCTCAAGGACGACGGTACGCCGTACACCCAGACCGACCTGCGCGTCATCCAGGACTGGATCATCAAACCGCAGTTGCGCAATGTGCCCGGGGTGGCCGAGGTCAACAGCATCGGCGGCCATGCCAAGCAGTACCTGATCGCACCTGAGCCCAAGCGCCTGGCCGCCTACAAACTCACCCTCAATGACCTGATCGCGGCGCTGGAGCGCAATAACGCCAACGTGGGGGCAGGCTACATCGAGCGCAATGGCGAGCAGCTGCTGATTCGTGCACCGGGCCAGCTGGACTCGGCCGAAGACATCGCCAACATCGTCATCTCCAGCGTCGATGGCACACCGATACGCGTCAGCCACGTCGCCCAGGTTGGCCTGGGCCAAGAGCTGCGCTCCGGGGCGGCCACCGAGAATGGCCGTGAGGTGGTGCTGGGCACGGTGTTCATGCTGATTGGCGAGAACAGCCGCACGGTGTCCCAGGCGGTTGCAGCCAAGCTGGTCGACATCAACCGCAACCTGCCCAAGGGTGTGGTCGCGGTGACGGTGTATGACCGTACGAACTTGGTCGAAAAAGCCATCGCCACGGTAAAGAAAAACCTGATCGAAGGTGCGATCCTGGTCATCGCCGTGCTGTTCCTGTTCCTGGGCAACATCCGCGCTGCGCTGATCACCGCCATGGTCATCCCGTTGTCGATGCTGTTCACCTTCACCGGCATGTTCAGCAACAAGGTCAGCGCCAACCTCATGAGCCTTGGCGCGCTGGACTTCGGCATCATCGTCGACGGTGCGGTGGTGATCGTCGAGAACGCCATTCGCCGCCTGGCCCATGCCCAGCAGCGCCACGGCCGCATGCTGACCCGCGCCGAGCGCTTCCATGAAGTGTTCGCCGCCGCCCGTGAAGCACGCCGCCCGCTGATTTACGGGCAGTTGATCATCATGGTGGTGTACCTGCCGATCTTTGCCTTGACCGGGGTCGAGGGCAAGATGTTCCACCCCATGGCGTTCACCGTGGTCATCGCCCTGCTGGGCGCCATGATCCTCTCGGTGACGTTCGTGCCAGCGGCGATTGCGCTGTTCGTGACGGGCAAGGTCAAGGAAGAGGAAGGCCTGGTCATGCGTACCGCCCGCCAGCGCTATGCGCCGGTGCTGGGCTGGGTGCTGGGCCGGCGCAAGCTGGCGTTCGCCGGTGCGGCGGCGCTGGTGCTGTTGTCCGGGGTAATGGCCAGCCGCATGGGCAGCGAGTTCATCCCGAGCCTCAGCGAGGGCGACTTCGCCCTGCAAGCGCTGCGCGTGCCAGGCACCAGCCTGTCGCAGTCGGTGGACATGCAGCAACGCCTTGAGCGGGCGATCATTGCCCAGGTGCCGGAGGTGGAGCGGGTGTTCGCCCGTACCGGCACCGCCGAAATCGCCTCGGACCCGATGCCGCCGAATATCTCCGACGCCTACGTCATGTTGCGCCCGCACGCGCAATGGGCCGACCCGGGCAAGCCGCGCGAGGCGTTGATTGCCGAAGTGCAGCGCGCCGCAGCCAGTGTGCCGGGTAGTAACTACGAGCTGTCACAACCGATTCAGCTGCGCTTCAACGAACTGATCTCGGGCGTGCGCAGTGACGTGGCGGTCAAGGTGTTCGGTGATGACATGGACGTGCTCAATCGGACTGCCGCGCAGATCGCTAGCAGCCTGCAGACCGTGCCGGGGGCTTCGGAGGTCAAGGTCGAGCAGACCACGGGCCTGCCGGTGCTGACCATCGAAATCGACCGCGACAAGGCCGCCCGCCATGGCCTGAACGTGGGCGATGTGCAGGACGCCATCGCCATTGCCGTGGGCGGCCGCACGGCAGGCACGCTGTATGAAGGCGACCGACGTTTCGACATGGTGGTGCGTCTGTCCGAGACGTTGCGCACCGATGTCGACGGGCTTTCCAGCTTGCTGATTCCGGTGCCGGCCAGCAGTGCGGCCGGTGCTGCCCAGATCGGCTTCATCCCGCTGTCGCAGGTCGCGTCACTGAACCTGCAGCTGGGGCCGAACCAGGTCAGCCGCGAGGATGGCAAGCGCGTGGTGGTGGTCAGTGCCAACGTGCGCGGGCGCGACCTCGGCTCGTTTGTGCAGCAAGCCGAACAGACCCTGATCGAGCAGGTGCAGGTCCCGCCCGGTTACTGGACGCGCTGGGGTGGCCAGTTCGAGCAGCTACAGTCGGCGGCGGAGCGTTTACAGGTGGTGGTGCCGGTGGCCTTGCTGCTGGTCCTGGCGCTGTTGCTGATGATGTTCAACAACCTCAAGGATGGTTTGCTGGTGTTCACCGGTATTCCGTTTGCCTTGACCGGTGGCGTACTGGCGCTGTGGTTGCGGGACATTCCGTTGTCCATTTCTGCCGGGGTGGGCTTTATTGCCCTGTCGGGGGTGGCGGTACTCAATGGCTTGGTGATGATTGCCTTTATCCGCAGCCTGCGCGAGGACGGGCGCACCTTGCGCATGGCGGTCGAGGAGGGCGCGCTGACGCGTTTGCGGCCGGTGCTGATGACCGCGCTGGTGGCGTCGCTGGGGTTCATCCCGATGGCGCTGGCCACGGGGACCGGGGCTGAAGTGCAGCGGCCGCTGGCGACCGTAGTGATTGGTGGGATCCTGTCGTCCACGGCGTTGACGCTGCTGGTGTTGCCGGCGTTGTACCAGTGGGCGTATCGGCGCGAAGAGGCGGAAGAAGGCTGATAATGCCGGGGCCGCTGTGCGGCCCTTCGCAGGCAAGCCAGCTCCCACAGGTGCCGCGCCTTTTTCTGGCTATCGCGGTCCCTGTGGGAGCTGGCTTGCCTGCGAAGGGCTGCACAGCAGCCCCCAAACCTCAAACGCTGCTACGGGCTCCTGGCCGCACGCTGTCGACGCCGGCCTCATCATGCAACGAAATCCGCGACGTCTCCGGCAACGCCAACCCGCCTACCAGCGCCACCAGTGCAATCACCACCAGGTAAAACGCCGGCGCCAGGCTGCTGCCGGTCTGCCCGATCAACCAGGTCGCCACCAATGGCGCAGTGCCGCCAAACAGCGTGTAGGCCACGTTGTAGGTGATTGCCGATGCGGTATAGCGGGTCCGGGTCGGGAAGCTTTCCGACAGCAAAGCGGCAGTCACCACGCCACTGCACAGCGCACCGACCGCCAATAGAATCACCCCCAGCAGCGCCCCGGACAGCGAACCGGAACTGGCCAGCCAATACGCAGGGAACACGCAGATCATCACCCACAGGCAGGTGAAGCCAATGGTCTTGCGCCGCCCCACCCGGTCGGAAACCGCCCCGGCCAGCGGGCAGCCGATGGCGGCGAACAGCAAGGCCACGGTGGTCACCAGCAGCGACTGCGCGCGGGTCAGGTTGCCGACCAGTTGCAGGTAGGTGGCAAAGTAGGTGGTGAACATATAGAACGACAGCGCCGTCAACGAAATGAACGCCCCCAGGTTACGGATGGCTCGGCCATGGTTGCGCAGGGTCTCCTTGAGGGGCGAATGCTCGTGCTCCTTGCCTTGGGCGACGGCTTCGCGGAACGCTGGGGTCTCCTCCATGCGCCAGCGCAGGTACAGGCCCACCAGCCCCAACGGGGCGGCGATCAGAAATGGCACACGCCAGCCCCAGGCGTTCATCGCCTCGGCCGTCAGGTTCGCTTCCAGGCCATAGGCGATCACCGCCGCGCAGGCAAAGGCAGAAAAGGTCGAGACTGGGACAAAGCTGCCGTAGAACGCGCGCTTGTCGTTGGGCGCATGTTCCATCAGGTAGGCGCAGGCACCGGCGTACTCGCCCCCCGCCGAAAAGCCCTGCAGGCAGCGGGCCAGGGTTAGCAGTACGGGGGCCGCCAGGCCAATGCTGGCATAGGTCGGCAACAAGCCGATCAAGGTGGTGGAGCCGGCCATCAGCAGGATGGTCAGCGACAGGATGCGCTTGCGCCCAAGGCGGTCACCCAGCGCGCCGAACACGATGCCGCCGAGCGGGCGCAGGGCAAACGCCACGGCAAACACGGCAAAGGTCTTGAGCAAGGCCACACTGGCATCTTCGCTGGCGAAGAACTGGCTGGCGATGAGGGTGGCGAGAAAGCCATAAACGGCGAAGTCGAACCATTCGACGAAGTTGCCAATGGCCGAGGCGGCGATCACCCGGCGCAGGGTGGCGGGGGATACCTCATGAGGTGCGGACATATAGGAGCTCTCCGGATTCCATTGGCAGCCTGAATGAACGTGGCGCGGTCGGGCCGCGCCCTCATTGTTGTGTATGCCAGTAGATCGGTGAGCGCCCGCAGGGGCTTCGTCGAGGGCGACATTGGGATGCCTGTTTCAACCAGGCGGCTACTGCCGGCCCACCTTCCACGGCGCATAGTCGAGCTCGCTGTAACCTTCGGCCTTACCCTGCTCGTTGGGGCTGAAGCCTGGCATTTGGCTCAGGTCGAGCTTCATGCAACGGCTGTTGAGCTGCGCCTGCAGGTTGCCGTCCAGGCGGAAGGCGTCTTCACGCAGCGGGTTCGGGGAAAGCTGCACCAGGCAGCCCTCGACCTTGCCTTGGGTATTGGCCTGGTAGAACACTGAAGCCTTGCCGATGCTGGTGACCGGTTGATCGCGCAGCAGTTGCTGCCAGAAGTACTCACGCTGGGCAATGGCCCGATGGCGGGCGCTGCCGGGGGCCTGAATCGCGCGTGGCAACTGGACGACGATCGGTGCGCGCACCTCAAGCGTGTCTTCGCCGTTGAACAGCGCCGCTGGCACGACCGGGTAGATGGTTTTCCAGCACAGTGCTTCGACCAGGTTCGCCAACGCCTGATGGTCGGAGGGCATTACATCGGCGGGCAGTAGCGCGCCGTACTTGAGGGGGGCTTTTCTGGCCTTGCAGGCCACCGGGGCGCTCTGCCGGTCGAAGGTGACTTGCAGGGTGACGGCGCCAATCTGCTCGCCGGTCGGGGCCAGCGCGATGCTGCGCTGCAAGGCTTGCTGCATGTCGACGGTGAAGGTTTTGAAGGCCTGGGCATCGGCTTTTATCTGGCTGTCGGCAGAGGGGGAGGATTGGCAGCCGGCGAGCGTAACGAGGGCGGCGCTCAGGAGCGCGGGGGGCAGAATCTTGAACACGTGAACTTCCTTGCTGAAGCGGTAGCCGGGTGTCTTCGTGAGCCGGCGAATCATGAACATGGGAGCTTATCACTGGCGGCTCTGCCACGGGATAACCCCCGTGGCAGAGCCGTTCGCTCAGAAGCGCATATCCAGCGCCACCTCGAAGGTACGCGGCGCGCCCATGTAGTACTGGGAGCTGTAGGCCTGTTTGGCATACACCTCGTCGGTGAGGTTGCGCACCCGCCCAGTCACCGTGGTGTGTTCATCCAGCCGGTAGCGGGCGAAGGCACCGAACAGTGTGTAGGCCGGTGCCTTGAGGGTGTTGGCATTGTCGGCGTACACCGAGCCCACGTAGCGCCCATCGACCCCCGCCGACCACGCGGATGTGAAGCTGTAGGTCAGCCACAGGTTAGCGACGTTGGCCGGTACGTTGACCGGCGCATTGCCCTTGCGTGATACCGACACGCCGTTGACCGCTTCGTTGAACGTATCGTACTGCGCATCGACGTAGGCGTAGTTGCCCTCGGCCAGCAGTTTTGGGGTGACCTGCAGCCGCCCGGACAGCTCGACACCGCGTGAGGTCTGTTGACCTGCCTGGACCGTCAGGTTGGCATCGTTGGAATCGCGCACGGCGAAGTCCTTGCGCACGATCTGGTACAGCGCCAGCGTGGCGGCGCCGCGGCCGTCGAGGAAATCGAACTTGCTGCCGACTTCCCATTGCTCGCCTTTGGACAGGTCGAACAAGCCCACGTTGGAATAGGTCGCCGCCGCCAGCGAGCCGGCCGGCAAATCGGCTGAGCTGCTGTACTGTGCGTACACACTGGCGCTGGGCGTCAGCGCGTAGGTCAGGCCGATGCGCCCGGAAAGCGGCTCCCAACGGCGTTCGAAAAACGCCGGCGATGTTGGGGAGACCGCGCCGTAGTTGGTCACTTGCATGTCCAGGTAGTCGTAGCGCAGGGCGGTCAGCAACGCCAGGCGGTCGGTCAGTTGCAGGCGGTTTTCGGCAAACACCGCGCGGTTGGTGACTTCGTGGCGACGCTGTTTGGTCAGGCCGGCATTTACCCCAGGGATGTCGTCGAAACTGCCCGGGTCGAAATGGTCGGGGTCGACGACGTCGCTCCAGCTGCTCGACGTTGGGTAAAGGGTCTGGCGCATGCGCGAGTATTCCAGCCCCAGCGACCATTGGCTGGCGAAGCCGAACAGTGTGTTGTCATGGCGCAACTCGATGCGATCGCCCAACAGGTTCTGGTCGTGGCTTTGCAGGTAGGGGCTGCTGCGCTGCACCTTGCCATTGGCGGTGTAGCTGTAGCGTTCGACGTTGCGGTAGTCGCGTTGGGCGTTGTAGTGGTACAGCGTGTTTTGCACGCTGGTGCTGTCGCTGAGCTGGTAATCGAGGATCGAACGCAGCCAGCGTACGCGCTGTTCGTAGCGGCCATCGGCGACGTTGTAGTTTTCAAAGCGGCGGCTTTTGTCGATCTTCATCGTGCTGCGCCCCGGCAGGATCGGCGAGCCCCAGTACGGGCTGTCTTCGTGGTCTTCCTGATACTCCAGCGCCAAGGTGTGGGTGAGGTTGGGCGCCAAATCGCTGAGCACCGAAAACGCCAGGCTGTCGGTGTTTCGCTGGTTGCGGTCGATGTAGCCATTGCCCTGGCTCCGGCTGAAATCCAGGCGCATGAAGTGGCGGGCATCGGCGGGGTTGCTGGCCAGTGCCTGATTGATGCCGAAGGCCACTTCCGCGTCATCGAAGCTGCCATAGCGCACACGCCCGTCGATGATCTGCTGATCGCGGCTGGCAAGCTTGGTGATGTAGTTGATCGAACCGCCCACCGCGCCTGCACCGTGCAGGAAGGAGGACGGCCCACCGATCAGCTCGACCCGGTCGAGTACCCAGGCATCCACTGGCCGGGTGGCACTGCTGTAGCCCAGGTTGATGCCGTTGTAGAGCTGGGTGACCTGGTTCTGGGTAAAGCCACGGTAGGCGACGAAGCCGCCATAACCGGGGTTGGCCGAGGCGTTGACGCCGGTCATGGCGTTGATCACGTCCTGGCTGTCCTTGGCGCCGTGCGCCTCGATCAGGCGGCGGTCCGAGACACTGACCGACGCCGGGGTTTCCCGCGCGGTGAGGCCCAGGCGCGAACCGGTGCGGATCGGCTCGTCCAGTTGCACGCCGGAGGGGGCGTCGCGTTCGCCGTCGATGGTGGTGGCGTTGAGTTCAACCGGGGCGTTGTCGGCCCAGGCGAAGGTGCAAGTGCCCATGAGGAGCACCAGTGAGGTCTTGCGGATCATGTTGTCGTGTCTTCCACGCAAAGGTCATGGCTGACCACCAGCGCGCACGCAGGCGCGCCCGGTCGAGGTCAGGCGAAGAGAATGGCGGCGGGAAGAGCAGCAGGTGGGGCGCGGGGGTTGAGGGCAGGGCGTAGGTAGCGCGGTGGTGGCTGTGCCCAACTGCGCACGACAATGGGCGAGCTGGCCCCGGCCTGGGCCGGGATAAAGGCCCAGCCGGTGTGGGCAAGCGGCACCGCCAGGCCGAACGAGGAGCACACCGGGCAATCGAGCTGGGCCATGTGCTGGTCGCCACCGGCAGGCTCCAGGTCGATGGCCGGGCCATGGTCGCTGCTGATCGAACAGAAACCACCCTCAAGGCCGGCCAGGCGTAGGCCGCTCATCTGGCCGTGGTGCAGGCCGCACAGCAATAGGCTGAACAGGACGCAGGCATAGAGCGTCCAGGCGGTCAGCGTGCGGGTCTGCCGGGTGGTTTTCATGGCGGCGAATCTATCACCCGAATGAGGGGTCGGGTAGCCCTGATGACGCAAAATGCTGGGGTGCAAAGCACCCCGTGAGGTCAGGCCGCTCGCTCCAGTACATCCAGCAGGTCGGCAAACTCCAAGGCCAGCTTGTGCCGCGGCGCCAGATGCACCAACGGCACCGACACCTGGTGCGACTCGCGCATCTTGATCGAGCTGCTCAGGTACACCGGCAGCACCGGCACCCCTTCGCCACGCAGTTGATCGACCAGGGTCTGATGCAGTGCCGTACGCCCGGCGAACTGGTTGACGACCACGCCCTCCACCTGCAGCGACGGGTTGTGGTCCTGGCGCAGCTCTTCTACCTCGGCCATGACGCTGTGCAGCGCCTGGCGCGAGAAGCTGTCGCAGTCGAACGGGATCAACAGGCGTTCGGCAGCCACCAGGGCGCTGAAGGTGTAGAAGTTTAGCGCTGGCGGCGTATCGATGTAGATCCGCTCGTAGTCTTCGGCCAACTCTACCAGCAGCTTGCGCAATTTGTTGATCTTGAACTTGCTCTCCAGCTTGCTTTGCAGGTCGCTGAGGTCGGGGCTGGCGGTGATCAGGTGCAGGTTGCTGTAGCGGGTTTCGGTAATTGCCACACGGGGCTTCTTGCCGTGCGCGGTGGCGGATGACAAGGTTTGGCGGAAGAAGTCGGCAATGCCCGAGGGGATGGCGTCATTGACCAGGCCGGTCAGGTAGTACGTGGCATTGGCTTGCGGGTCGAGGTCTACCAGCAGGGTCCGATAGCCTTCAGCGGCACTGGCAGCGGCCAGGTTGCAGGCGATGCTCGACTTGCCCACGCCACCTTTCTGATTGAAAACCACACGACGCATGAGACGCTCATCCATGAAGAGTGAAAATGTCAGGTTGGGGTCAATCCTATGACTGAAACACGACAGTTTTATGACAAGGCTTGTAACAACTCATGCTGCGAGCCTGCCGTAGAGGGGCCGGTGCTGGTTTTCAGCGTCATGCAGGCTCGATGCACACCCGATTGCGCCCACTCTGTTTAGCGCTGTACAGCGCGCGGTCCGCCTTGCTCAACGTATCGCCAGGCCCGCTGCCGGCGGTGCCAGGCCAATGCGCGACCCCCAGCGAAACCGTCACCGCTCCCACCGGCTCGACCGACGTATCCTGCACCGCCACGCGTAGCCGCTCCGCCACCGCTGCGGCAACCTCCAGGTTGGCCCCCGGCAGCAGCATGAGAAACTCCTCGCCCCCTGTGCGGCACAGCAGGTCGCCCTCGCGGCAACAGCGGCGCATCACTTCGGCCAGCCGCCGTAGCACCTGGTCACCGACGTCATGCCCATGCGCATCGTTAACCCGCTTGAAATGATCGATATCCAGCACGATGGCCGAAAATGCCCGCCCTTCGACTTCCAGCAGCGACAGGCTGAAGTCCAGGTTGCGGCGGTTGCCCAGCCCGGTCAGCGGGTCGGTCTGGGCATCGCGGTTGAGCCGGCCGATGCGCTCTTGCAGCAAGTTGAGCCCGAACAGCAGCGCACGCTTGAGCTCGGCCGCCTCGAAGTACCAGGCCGGCACCCGACGCAAGCGCTCGGCAGTGCCCGCGCGGTCCATGGACCTGGCCCCGGCCGCCAACTGCCAGAGTGGCCGGGCGATGGTCATCGCCAGCCACCACAGCAGCAGGCTGCCCACCAGTGCCAGTGGCGCGGAGGTGCCGACCACGTTGAGCACCAGGTGGCTCAGCGGGGCCACGGTCTGCGCCAGCGGCTGCTGTGCCACCACCCCCCAGCCCGCGCTCGGCACTGTGGCGAAGCCCGCCAGCATTGCCACGCCCTGGCTGTTGGTCAGCTGGCGAGTACCGCTGTCCAGTGTCGCCAGTTGATCGATCAGCGCGTTGCCTTCCACCACTGTGCCGACCCGCTGGCTGTCCGGGTGATACAGCAGGCGACGGTTGCGATCGACCACATACAGGTACGAGCCGTCCTTGTAGAAGTGCTCGCCCAGCAGGCTGTTGAGGATGTTGCGTTCGCGCAGGTACAGGCTGCCGCCCACGTAACCCAGGTAGCGCCCATTGCTATCGAAGATCGGCTGCGACAGCGCCACCACCAGGTTGTTGGCGGTCGACAGGTAAGGGATTGAAACCAGTGGCCTACGTTCGTGGAGGGCTTCCTGTACCCCGGGTGACTGTACCTTGGTGCCCACGTAGTGATGCAGCGCGGCAGGGGAAACGGCCCGCAGGATGCCGTCGGCATCGACCACGAACGTCGAGTTGAAGGCAAGGCCCTGGTACAACACGCGATCGGTTTCCGCCTGCAGCGCGGCGGCATCAGCCAATTGGTGAGCTTGCACGCCGGCGCTGAAAGACAACTGCTGCAAGGCGCTGGCGATGAACGTCTCGGTGATGGACGCAAGCTTCGCCGCATACACCCGGTTGGCCTCAAGGGCATGGTCGATCAGCAACTGGCGTTGAACGCGATAGCTGGCGAAATAACTGGCGCACAGCATGACCAAGGCGGTCAGGGCGCAGAGAATCAGAATGAGCGAGCGTAGATCCAGGCGCAATCCGTGCTTGGTGTGTGGCAATCCTGACCTCACTGGTACGAAAAGGGTATAAGCCTGCTGCTTATAGGTGGAGTGGACTATTGTCGCCGCAGCCGCGTGCAGCGTCGATCACGAACCTGATTTTTCCAGTGCATCCAGCTCATCCTCGACTTGTTGCATGCGCTGCTCGGCCAGTGCCTGCACCTTCGCGTCGCGGGCGGTTTCGCGCATCAGGGCGGTCAGCTTGTCGCTCAGGCGTTTGCCGGCCTCGGTCGCTTCCAGGGCGCGGGCCTTGGCCGGATCCTGGGTGGCTTCGACGATGCTGGCGAATTCGGCGTCGGTGAAGTTCTTCTCGCTGTAGAGCTTGAACAAGTCCTGGCGCTGGTCGTCGACCGTCAGGTGTTTGCGCAGCACATCGCGGATGCTCGCTTCGGGCACCTGCGGGTGGGCCTGGGACAGCAGCGACGCCATGCGGTCGATGTTGTGCTCGTAGGCGTCCTGCAGGGGCAGCTTGGCCAGAATCTGTTCTTCGCGGGAGGGTTTCTGGTCGCAGGCGGCGAGGGCGGCGGTCAGTAGCAGTGGCAGCAGCAACATCTGGAGGCGGGGCATGGTGTGGCCTGGGTGGGCGGTGAAGACCTGCGATTATAGCGAGGTCACCCTGGCCGAGACGACCCCTGAATTTGCCTTGGGCCGCCAGCTGGGTTAGAACCTGTGCCCTCAATTCACTGCACGCACGCCCCATGCCGAACTGGATCATCCAACCCGTCCCACGGGATGCCATCGATGAAGTCGTGGTTTTCGTCGACACCGCCCGCCGCGCGCTCTTCCCCATGCTCAGCGCAGCACCGTTGCCCAATGACCTGGCCCGTTTCGCTGAGACGTACCTGGACGGCGAGGGGCTGTTTCTCGAAGCCCGTGATCAGGGCCAGCGGGTTGCTGTGATTGGCTATGTGCCCTATGACCACCGTTTTGCACAGCTTCACTATCACCCGATGCGGGTGGTCGAGGTGGTGCGCCTGTTCGTGTTGCCGGGGTATCGCCGACAGGGGCTTGCCGCGGCGTTGTTCGCGGCATTGCGCCAGGCCGCCGAGCAAGCGGGCGTCGAATGCCTGTACCTGCACACGCACCCCTTCTTGCCAGGCGCCATTGCATTCTGGGAGCGCCAAGGGTTCGTGGTGATCGATGTCGAGCAAGACCCCGTGTGGCAAACCACGCATATGCAACTGCGGCTGGGATGAGCGCCCGGTAACCTGTCAGAAGCCGCCTACAGCAGCTGCTTTGCAGTGTTCAACGCGTTCATTTCAAAAGCGCAGTTGCTTGCTAACCTTCTCTCTCAACGTTTAACCAACGCACCAGAGGGAGATACGCCGATGCCACACATGGCCCTGTACAAGCTCAAGCTGCTGGACGAATTCGAGGACCGTAGGGACCCATGGTCGTTCGGCCACTTCGAAAACAGGCTGATGGAATTGTGGCGGGGCGCCACGCGTCACGACGCCAAGGGCATCATCAATGCGGCGCACAAGGAAGGGCGTTGGCCCAGGACCGTGAAGCGTTACCTGCTGACCAACTACAAGGCCTTCGGCAATGTCAGTGGGGAGTTGGACCAGACGTTTGGCGAAGTGCTCGCCTCCATGACCGCGCAAGAAAAAGCCGAGTGGGGTTTGCAGGCGCCATCCGCTGTAGCACCCTGACCCCGGGGCTGCTTGTGCAGCCCATCGCCGACACTGGCCTGAAAACCTGTCAGAACCCCCCACCCAACGGCCACTCGACCGCCAGGCGAACCTGATCGCCATCGAGCTCCGCCTGCGCCGTGTTGCCGCGATGTGCGTTATGGCGTACCGAGAACGTGGTCCCCTTGGCCTTGCCACTCTGCACCACATACCGTGCCTCGAGGTCGCGCTCCCAATGCTTGCCGCCCTTGCCATAGCCCAGGTACGCATACCCGCCGGTGGGGTCGACATGCGTGCCATCGATATCGAACCCGCGCACATACAGCGCCGTCAGGTTCAGCCCCGGCACCCCATAGGCGCCCATGTTCAGGTCGTACCGCGCCTGCCATGACTTCTCGTTCGGCGCGTTGAAGTCCGACATCTGCACGGCGTTGGCAATAAAGATCGCGCCGCGCGTCACATAGTCGAACGGTGTATTGCCGTCCACCTGCTGCCACCCCAGGCTAAAGCCGTGCGGCCCCTGGTTGTAACGCGAGACCAGGCTCCAGGTGGTGTTGTCGATCCGCCCGGATAGCGCCTTGCCGGTGTCGGTGGTGCGGTACAGGTTCAGGTCCAGGCTCAGGCTGCGGCGCTCATCCAGGGCGTGGGTGAGGGTGCTGCCCAGGTAGTGCTGGTTCCAGCTGTCCTCGTAGCGCGAGGTATACAGGCTGGCGCTGAGTGCTGCGCTGGGGTTCCAGACTGCGCCCGCCAGGTCGAAGCTAGTGCCCTGGCGGCCATTGGAATAGTTCACCACGAAGCCCTGGTTGTGGCTGGAGGCGTTGCGGTCTGTGCTCTCGTTGAAGTGACCGGCCACCAGCCGCAGCGTGTCGATCTCGTTGCTGCTGAGAAAAAAGCCGGTGGCGGTCTCAGGCAACAAGCGGCTGTCGGACGAACTGAACACCGGGGTCTTCACCCGCTGCTCGCCGTAGGACAGTACGGTGTTCGATACCCGCATCTTCAATGCTGCGCCCGCTCGGCTGTATTCATGCTTCGGGTGCCCGTCATTGTCGACGCCCAGCAGACGCGCCTTGCCGACACGCCCGCCGCCGCTGTCGAGCTGTACACCCAGGTAAGCATGGGCATCGACACCTACGCCAATCAGGCCTTGGGTGAAGCCAGACTGCAACGTCCCCATCAGGCCATAGGCCCATTCTTCGGCGTTGCCGTTGCGTTCGCTGCGCGGCTTGTAGGCATTGCGCCCACTGCTGTTGCGCCCGCCATGCTTGTACTCGCGCTGGTCGAACACGCTGCGGTTAAGCAGGCTCCAGCTACCGTCCTCGACAAAGCCCTTGCTCAGGGACTGGGCGGAGTCAGCCAATGCGAAGGGGGCAAGCCCTGCCAGAGGCAGGGCCAGCAACAGGCGGCTCATTGCCCGGCCTGCAGTTTTTTCAGTTGCGCCTCAAAGCGGGTTTTCGCCCGAGCAGGCAGGCTGGCAGGCAATTCGGCGGGCGCCGCGTCACCCACCTGGACCACCATCACCATGCCCATCGCCAGGTGCGGAATGCACTGGATACCGTACATGCCCGGTACGCTGAAGGTGTGCTCGTAGGGCTGGTTCAACTTGCTCTTGAACGCCTGCGCCCCCGGCGGCAGCAACCCCGGCACACTGGCTGCGTTGTGCCCACTCATGCTCGGCACAAAGCGCACCGTATCACCGGCTGCAATGCGCAAGTGATCCGGCTCATAGACCATCGCACCCTCCGTGCCACGGTTGAGCATCTTCACTTCGTGCACCTCTGCCAGCGCGGCAGGGGCAAACAGGGTGCTGGCGAGCAGCAGGGCGACAGGGCGCAACAGCATGGTGGGAACTTCCTGGTTCAGGGGGCGCGAAAACGCAGAATGCGCGCGCCGTCGAAGGGGTCGGTGAGGCAGTGGGCGTGCACGCCGAAGGTGCTCAGCAGGCGCTCGGGGGTGAGCACGTCGAGCGGCTTGCCGAGGGCCACCAGGCGGCCTTGGTCGAGCACCGCGACGCGGTCGCAGGTCAGTGCCTGGTTGAGGTCGTGCAGGGCCACCAGGGTGGTGACCGGCAGCGCCTGTACTTGTTGCAGCAGGCTCAGCTGGTGCTGGATGTCCAAATGGTTGGTCGGCTCGTCAAGCAGTAGCACCTGAGGGCGTTGGGCCAGGGCGCGGGCAATGTGCACACGTTGGCGTTCGCCACCTGAAAGCGAGTGCCAAAGGCGCGTGCGCAGGTGCAGGGCGTCAAGGTCGGCCAAGGCTTGCTCGACGATGGCACGGTCCTGCTTGGAAAACGGCGCCAAGGCCGACAGCCAGGGCGTGCGGCCCAGGGCAACTGCGTCGTACACGCTGATTGCGTCAGCGGTATCCGCCTGCTGCTCGACCAACGCCAGGGCCTGGGCAATGCGCCGGCGTGGCAGCTGCGCCAGGGGTTCGCCCACGAGTTCGACATGGCCGCTGCCCGGTTTGCGCAGGCCCGCCAGCAGTTTTAGCAGGGACGATTTGCCAGAGCCGTTAGGGCCGACGATGCCCAGGGTTTCACCCTTGATGACGTTTAGGTCGATGTCGCGCAGCACGGTGCTACCGCCTAGCTGCAACCCCAGGCCCTGACAGGCAAGCGGGGTTATTTGCAGGTTGGCCATGACGGTCATGGGCGCCCCCGCCGGCTGATCAGAATCAGCGCGAACACCGGTGCGCCGATCAGCGCGGTGACCACGCCCACCGGGATCACCTGGCCTGGGATCAGCGTGCGCGACAAGATGTCCGCAGTGATGAGAAACAATGCGCCACCCAACGCGCTGGCAGGCAACAGGCGGCTATGCCCCGGCCCGAGCAGCAGGCGCAGGGCATGGGGAATCACTAGCCCGACAAAGCCGATGGCGCCGACGATGGACACCATCACTGCGGTCACCAGCGCGGCGCAACTGATCAACAGCAGCTGGGTACGTCGCACCGGGATCCCCAGCGACGCCGCCGAGTCGGCGCCGAAGGTGAAAGCATCCAGCGCGCGGCGATGCCATAGGCACACCACCAATCCGAACAGCGCCACCGGCAGTGCCAGCCACACCGACGGCCAGCGCACGCCACTGAGGTTGCCCAGCAGCCAGAACAGGATGCCGCGCGCCTGCTCGGCGGTGGCCGACTTGGTGATGAGGAACGCGGTAAGGGCTGTGAACAGCTGCGAGCCGGCGATCCCGGCAAGGATCACCTGGGCATTGTTGCTGCTTGGCCCCGCAGCGCGGGCCAGCACCAACACCAGCGCGAAGGCCGCCAGCGCACCGATGAAGGCCCCCCCAGACATGCTCAGCGCAAGGCTGCCCAGCCCCAGCAGGCCGACCAGCACCGCGCCGGTCGAGGCGCCGGCGGACAACCCCAGCAAGTAAGGCTCGGCCAGCGGGTTGCGCAGCAGCGCCTGCAGGATCACGCCACAGGTGGCCAGCCCGGCGCCGCAGGCCGCGGCGACCAGGGTGCGGGTCAGGCGGTAGTTCCAGACGATACCGGCGTCGATCGGATCGACTGGGTAACCGGCCTGCCACAGATGATTGGCCAGCACCTGATAGACCACGTTCGGCGCCAGGTTGCTCTCGCCGATCGCGGTACCGGCCAGCAGTGCAGCGCACACGGCTACCAGGGCCAGGCCGCTGTAAGCAAACAGGCGGCTCATCACTGGGCTGCTTTGCCGCTGGCGAACGCTGTGGACAGGGTTTGCAGGCCTCGGAACAGGCGGATGCCGGCCTGCATGGCATCGGCGTCGAGGACGATGATGCGGTCGTTCTTCACCGCGTCCATGTGGCGGGTTACCGGGTCGTTGCGCAGGAATTCGAGTTTTTTCTGGTAGTCGTCTGCCGGGAAGCGGCGACGGTCCATGCGGGCGATGATCAGCCAGGTCGGGTTGGCCTTGGCCAGGGTTTCCCAGCCCACGGTCGGCCATTCTTCGGTGGACTCGACCACGTTGCGTACCCCCAGGGTTCGCAGCATGAAGTCGGCGACCCCTTGGCGGCCAGCCACGTAAGGGTCGATATCGAGGTCAGCGCTGGAAAACCAGAACAGCGCCGAGGTGTTGGACAGGTCTTTGCCGGCCAGCTGCGCCTTGGCGCTGTCCAGGCGGCCCCTGAGGTCGCTGTTCAGGGCCGCGCCGCGGTCTTGCACATCGAAGATTTCGGCCAGTTGGTTGACGCTCTTGTAGATGCTGTCTACTTGGAACGCCTGCAGACGGGTACCATCGGCGCCTACCAGGTTATCCTTGCCTTCACAGTCCGACGGTAGCAGGTAGGTTGGGATCTTCAGTTCGTCGAACTGCTCGCGGGTACCCACCACGCCTTGTGCGCCGACCATCCATTCGAACTGTACCGCCACCAGTTGCGGGCGCTTGCCCACCACGGCCTCGAAGCTTGGGTCGTTATCGGCCAGGCGCTCGACCTTGTCGTTCAGGGCTTTGTATTCGGGCAGTACGTTGTTGAACCACAGTGAAGTGCCGGCCAGCTTGTCGCCCAGGCCCAATGCATAGAGGATCTCGGTGCCGGCCTGGCCGATCGTCACTGCGCGCTCAGGAGCGTGGGCGAACGTCTGTGGCATGCCGCAGTTGTCCACCGTGAGCGGGTAGTGGGTGGTGGCAGCCTGGGCCAGGCCAGTGAGGCCGAGGCCAGCGATCAGGGCGGCAAGACGGGGCAGCATGGTGGGGCGATCTCCTATCGAAGGGTTCACGGAATGAACGCACGGACAGGCATCGCCGAGCCCCTTGCGCAGGGCAGGGGGCAGCACCCAGAAAGGGTGGAGATGGCCATCCCGGACACCCCGCCGGTTGGTGAAATGTTGCCGGCAGGTCTCCTGACTGGTGCGTCCTGGCCCGGCTCCAGCCTTCCCGGATGAGTTGATCCAGTGGCATTGATGGAGCAGGCTCGGCACCTACAGTTGCGGGGGCAGTTCCGTTTGGCCCGTTGCTACGGGCCTGGGATTCCCTATTAATTCCGTGGTGGAAACCGGCGGCCCGCATGGTAGACCATCGGGCCGCCGGGTGAAAACGCTTTTCAGAAGTACTTCAGCCAGGTGATGTCACGCCGACGTGCCTTCAGCCGTGCGAAAGCGCGCACCGGCAGGTACAGCGACACCGCGAGCAACGCCGCGCCCAGCCACACGCCGCTGATGCCGTCGAAGCCGAAATAATCCCCCTGGTTGTGCCCGAACAGGGCAACGCAGGCCAGGTAAAGCAGCTTCAGCACGTACAGGTGCAGCAGGTAGAAAAACATCGGCGCTGCGCCGTAAACCGCGAGGGCGCTGATCCAGCGGGCCCGGCCGGCGCGCTCGAAGGCGCGCAACAGCAGCAGGCCGCTGCCCAGGGTGAGGGCCAGGAACAGCAACGACGGCGGATACTTGGTGATGTTGAAGAAGCTCATCAGCGTCTGCGTCAAGCTCGGGAACCCGCTCCAGGGCGCTTCGCCGTAGCCGTTGAGCATTCGCAGCACGACAAAACCGAGCAGCGCGATCACCCCGGCCAGCAACAGCTTGTGCTGGCGTTGGCCCGCGTCGCTGCCACGGGCGAACCAGGGGCCAAGGCCGTAGCCCAGGGCGATCACGCCGATCCAGGGCAGCACGGGGTACGAGGTGCGCAGGCGCAGGTTATCGGAGAACGTCAGCCAGCCACGGTCGTGCAGGATTGCCCACGGCACGTGCAGGGCCGATTCTGCGCCGAAGTGCAGGCTGTCGAGCAGGTTGTGGCCGGCGACGATGACTGCGCCCAGGGCGATCAGCACCGTGCGTGGCAACCACACCAGCAGTGACAGGGCGATCATGCTAACCCCGATGGCCCAGATCACCTGCAGGTAGATCACGCTGGGTGGCAGTTGGAAGGTCCAGGCGAAGTTGACCAGGGTGAACTCCAGCACCACCAGGAACAGCCCACGTTTGAACAGAAAGGCTGAGACGTCGCTGCGGCCCTGGTATTTCTCCCCAAACAGCCAGGCAGAAAGGCCGGTCAACAGGACGAACACCGGCGCGCACAAATGGGCCAGGGTGCGACTGAAGAACAACGACGGCTCGGTGGCGTCGATGGCCATCGGATCGCTGACCTGGCGGTGCAGGAAAAAGGTCTCGCGGACGTGGTCCAGGAGCATGAACAAAATGACCAGGCCGCGCAGGGCATCGATGCTCTGCAGGCGCTGGTTGAGCACGGTGGGGGTGGCGCTGGCGCTAGTCATGGGAAGTCGCTGGTAGGAATGGATGTTAAATGAAACGTTATCATATAACCTTAATGGGATGGTCAGCAATGGGGTTTTAGAGGGGGGTGGGGCTTTGGGGGCATGGCTTGAGTGGTTTGGCGCCTATGAGATCGAGCGCCGCCCGCGCGGCGCATCGCGACGCAAGGCCGCTCCCACATTTGTTTCGGGCCAATTATTCCTGTGACATGGGCGCGCGGCCCTTTGGTGCCCACCTTGATATCGAGTCAGACAAACAAGGCGGTCGCGCGCAGATTTCACAGGCCTCACTGGCCCGAAACAGATGTGGGAGCGGCCTTGCGTCGCGATGCGCCGCGCGGGCGGCGCTCGATCTCATAGGCGCCACAAACCTCAAACCATGCGCACCGGGGTACTTGTGCTGACGGCTAACGCCCCCGCCGCCGCGAAACCCTGGCCTCGATATTCTTGCGCCCGATCAACAGCGGCGGTTTTTCGACCACCGGCTCATCCGCCAACCACTTGTACATCACCAGGCAGTCCACCAACCCTAGCCGGGCATGTCGGAATGCCTTGGGCAGGCGGCCGACCGTTTCGAAGCCGAGCTTGTGCCACAGCGCCACAGCTACTTCATTAGTGGCTACGACCGAATTGAACTGCAGCGCCAAAAAACCCTCCTGACGCGCCTGCTTCTGCGAATGCTCACACATCAAACGTGCCACGCCACGGCCACGTGCAGCCTCGCAGACCATGTAACCGCAGTTGCCCACATGGGCACCCGGGCCTGCAGCATTGGCCTTGAGGTAGTAGGAACCCAGCAGTTCACCCTGGTCCTCCAGCACCCAGGTGTGAAGGGGCAGCTCTAGCCATAACTGGCGGGCTTGTTCGAAGCTCAGGGCAGGGTCGAAGGCGTAGGTTTCGCGGGCCTGGACAATGGCCTGGAAGGTGGGCCAGAAGCGCTCGAAGTCCTCAAGCGTCATGGGGCGGATGTGGATCATGGTGGTTCCTGCAATGGCTGGACCGCCAAGTCTGGGTGGCGCGGCGCTGTCGCGCAAGGGCGACGCGCCGCGTGTGCTCAGCCGTTGGCCTTGCCCACCGCATCCATGGCGCGGGCCGAGTACACCAGGGCGGCGCCGGCGTTCATCGCCACCGCCACGCCGAGGGCTTCGGCAATCTCTTCGCGGCTGGCGCCGTGCTTGACCGCTTGCTGCGAGTGCACGGCAATGCAGCCGTCACAGCGGGTGGTCACGGCCACCGCGAGGGAGATCAGTTCGCGAGTCTTGGCGTCCAGGTGGTTGGTCTTGGCGCCCGCGCCGCTGGCGGTCATGTAACCGGCCACGGTGTCGGGAGACAACTGCTTGAGATCGCCGATGCCGGCCATCAACTGCTTACGGTAGGCGTCCCAGTCCATCATGCTCATCGTCTTCACCTTGGGGGGGTTGCGAGTGGAGCTTTCAGGCTAGACCAAAAAGGGCGGGGCAACTGCTGCCTGTGCAACTGGCACAGGCAGCGATGAATCAGATGTAGATGAACACCAGCACCAGCGCTGCCACCACCGCCCACTTTTCCAGGTAGTAGCGCATGCGGTTGCGCTTTTTCAGCGCTTTGCCCCGCTCGCGGATCTTGTAGATGCGGGTGAACAGCCGGTTGATGCCGCCAGTCTTGTCGTTGGCATCGTTAGGTGCGGCGGCGGCCGCCATCACGTTGCGGCTGAACCAGCGGTTGAACGCGGTTGCCCAGCGGTACTTGAGCGGGCGCTCGACATCGCAGAACAGGATGATGCGGTTGTGCTCGGTGGTGTTGGCCGCATAGTGGATGTAGGTTTCGTCGAAGATCACACCCTCACCGTCGCGCCACGAGTACTTCTCGCCGTCCACATCGATGTAGCAACCGTCGTCGTTCGGCGTGTCCAGGCCCAGGTGGTAGCGGTAGGAACCGGCGTACGGGTCGCGGTGGCGCACCAGCTTGGCCCCCGGTGGCAGGGTGGCGAACATCGCCGCCTTGACCGTGCCGATGCCTTGCAGCAACTCGGTGGTACGCGGGCACAGGGTCATTGCCGAAGGGTGGCTTTCGCCGTACCACTTCAGGTAGAAGCGCTTCCAGCCAGTCTTGAAGAATGAGTTGAAGCCTACATCATCGTAATTGTCGGACTTTTTGATTTCACCGACGTGCAGCAGCTGTTGCGCTTCTGCACGAATTTCCTGCCAGTGATCCTGTAGCGGCTGTAGCTCGGGAAAAGCTTCGACCGGCAGGTAAGGTTTGGCCGGGTGCTTGGAAAACAGGTAAAGGAAGCTGTTGACCGGCGCCAGGAAACTGGAGTGGTCGCCCAACTGACGGGTCAGCTTGTGGCGAACCCGACCGCGCAGGTGAACATAGGCGATCGAGAGAACGAAGATAAGTACGAGTGCAATTTTCATGGACGTTTACTTGTCGAAAAAATGGCCATGCGCCATGGCATAAGCTCGCCAGCATAAACAATCATGGGGGTAGTTTGTACTTATTGTTACATGACGACGGCGCGACTTAGGTGTAATGGCCTATAGCTTGCGCAAACGATTCATGCCAAGGAGATCACATGGTTCAGGACGTTCGCCCCAGCGGCGCCCCCTTCAAGCGGCTGTTTTTTGCCTTGCCAGTCAGCGATGCCCAGCGCCGTGCGCTGGCCCAGTGGCGGCGCAGTTTAAACCTGCGTAGCGGCAAGCCGGTACCGGCCGACAACTTTCATGTGACGTTGCTGTTTCTTGGCGACGTGGACACCGCCCAAGTGCCGGCGATCTGTGCCGCAGTGGACGCGCTGAAGCGCCCGGCCACGGCGCCGCGCCTGTTGCTTGACCGCTTGCAGGCGTGGCCGCGCGCCAGCGCACTGGTGCTCGAGCCGCAGCAAACGCCGCCGGCCTTGCTGCAGCTGGTCTATGGCTTGCAGCAAGCGCTGCTGCCACTGGGGGTGGGGGCGGCGAGTCGTGAATACCGCCCGCACCTGACCTTGTCCAGGGACTACCGCGGCCAGCCGCCGGAAGCCGTTACGGCCCCGGAGTTCTTCCTTGCCGCGCGGCATTTCACCCTGTACGAATCGCGCAAGGGCGTTTACTGGCCGCTTGCGCAATGGCCGTTGACCGAGTGACGCGTGCTCGACTTCAGAGCTCTGGCGTGTACTTGACCGTCAACATGAAGTTGCGCGGTTCGCCGTAGTTGTTGCTGCCATTGAGCTGGTTGAAGCCTGCGACCCAGTATTTCTTGTCGAACAGGTTGTTGGCGTTGACCGCCAGGTTCACCTCCGGCGTCAGCTGATAGGCCAGGCGCGCGCTCCACACGGTGTAGCCGGGCACTGTGTAGGTGCGCTCATAGCCCAGGGTGTGGCTTTGGCTGGTAAAGCCCAGGCCGGTGCTCCAGCGCTGGCCGTCCAGCGGCAGGGTGTAGTCGGCCCAGGCACGCAGCATGTGCTTGGGTGTCCATTGGCTGAACACGCGGCCTTTGTCATCCGGGTCGTCGAGAAACTTGGTGGTGTTGTAGGTGTAACCGGCAAACAGTTGCAAGCCGCTGAGCACTTCGCCGCTGATCTCGGCCTCGATGCCCTGGCTACGGACCTTGCCCGCCGCAGTGGAGCAGAAGTTGTCATCACAGGCCAAGCCCGACGCCAGGTCGCTGACCGCGCGGTTTTCCTGGTCGTAGCGGAACAGCGCCAGCGAGGCGTTGACCCGGCCGTCCAGCAGTTCGCCCTTCAGGCCCGTTTCATAGTTGCTGCCGATCACAGGCTTGAGTGGCACGTTGCCGACCGCGCGTTCTGTCTGCGGCACGAACACATCGGTGTAGCTGGCGTACCAGGCCCATTCGCGGGTCAGGTCGTAGACGAAGCCGGCATAGGGCGTCACTTCGCCTGACTCGGTCATGCGGCTGGTGGGGTAGCGGGTGCCAGGGTCGGTGCGGCTGTCGAAGTCGATCGAGTCCCAGCTGTAGTCGAACCAGCTGACCCGCGAGCCGACGATCAGGGTCAGGTCATCGGTCGGCTTGACCCGCCAGACGCCGTACAGGCCTTTCTGGCGAATGTCATAGCTGGCCTTGTTGGCGCGCGCGCGCTCGCCGTCGAACAGGCTGTCACGGCTGGGTTCCGGGCGGTCGTGGTCGATGTCGAAGAGGGTGTCGCCAGAGGCGTCGAAGTTGCGCCAATAGGCGTCGTCCGAGGTCAGCTTGGAATAGTTGCCGCCGACGGTGATTTCATGGGCCAGGGGGCCGGTGTCGAAGTGGCCCACCACGTTCATGTCCAGGCCTAGCTTGGTGTTGTGAAAGTCAGTGATCCAGTCGGCATAGGTGATGCCGCTGCCGTCGGGCGCCACGCCCTGGACGGAGGACTGCACGCGCTGGTGCGTGGAGGTGTTGGTTTCGTCCATGCGCACGGCGGCGGCCTTGAACGCCCAGTCGTCGTTGAAGCGGTGCTCAAGGTCCAGGTAGTAGGTGGTCACGTCGGTTTCGGCACGGTTCCAGCGGGCACCGGTGAAGGTCGAGCGGGGCAAATCGACTGGCTTACCGCCGGCATAGCGGGGGATGCCACGCAGCAGCGGTCGCGACTGCTGGCGGTTGTAGCTGATGCCGCCACCCACGGTGGTGGCATCGCTCAGGTCAATGTCCAGCGCGCCATACAGCGAGTGCGACTTGCTCCATTGGTAGTCGATGAAACTGTCGCTTTGATCCTCGTCGGCAACGATCCGGCCGCGCACCCGACCGTCGGCGGTCAGCGGGCCGCCAGCGTCCAGTTGCAGGCCATAGTGGTCCCAGGAGCCGGCCTTGCCGGTGACGGTGACGGTTGGGGTGGCCTGGCCACGCTTGCGCACCAGGTTGATCGCGCCGCCGGGGCTGCCGGTGCCTTGCAGCAGGCCAGAGGCGCCGCGCAGTACCTCGACACGGTCGAAGAACACCAGGTCCTGGGTCGCCCAGTTACCCAGCGAGTAGTTGTTGCGCGGGATCGGCACGCCGTCGTACTGCCAGTCGTCGATCTGGAAGCCGCGCGAAGTCACCACCACGCCTGGCCCGATGCCCTGCGCGCCGACGATCCCGGTGGTGTGGTTGAGCGCGTCCTGCAGGTCTGTGATGCCTTGGTCGTCCAGCTGTTTACGGGTAATCACCGTCACCGATTGAGGGATTTCCTTGAGGCTGTGCGTGCCTTTGCCAAGGGTTACCGCGCGGGCTGCGTATGAGCCGCTGCCTTCGCTGGTGGCATCCAGGTAATTGTCTGTGATGCTGGTACTGCCAAGCTCCAGCGCGTCGCTCTCAGGGGTTGCCGGGGCGACGCTGAAATGGCCGCTGCTGGTGAGCCGCAATTGCAGGCCGCTGCCGGCCAAGGCGGCTTGCATGGCGTGCTCGGCGCTCATCTGGCCGACGACGGCTGGCGCCTGCTTGCCGCGCACCAGCGCCGGCTCCAGCGCGATGATGTAGCCGCTCTGGCTGGCAATCCGGTTAAGGGTGGTGGCCAGGCTGGCGGGTGGCAGGTCAAACGCCAGGGTCTGCACCTGGGCATGGGCGTTGAGGCTGCTCAGGGCAACGACGAGGGGCAGGGCGCGGGGCCAGAGGTTGAGCACAGAATTCTCCCGAATGAAGTGACTTGTCAGGAGATAGGTGGGACGAGAAATGAAAACCGGACACGCTTGCGAATGATTTTCACAAAAATTTCTTCACCCCTGCTCAGGACCAATCAGCATCAGCCACGGGCCGAACGGCTCGACCTTGATCGGCAGGGCTTCTGCCAGAGCGGCCAGTGCCTGCTGTGGCTGGTCCAGCGGGAATACACCCTGGACGCGCATGTCGCGTACCGCCGGTGCTACCCGTATGTAGCCACGCTGGTACGGACGCAGGGCATCGATAACCGCGTGCAGGGGCTCGTCGAGCACTTCCAGGCGGCCCTCCAGCCAGGCTGCGCGTTGTTGTTGCTCGCCAGTTACAGGTTGGATGCCATCGCCACGCAGCAGCGCGGCCTGCCCTTGTTGCAGGTCTAGCCAGCGGCCATTGGGCAGGCTGGCGCGGACACTGTGCTCCAGCACCACAACGCGGGTGGCGGATGCCTCCTGGCTCACCAGGAAACGGGTGCCCAGCGCCTGCACCTGCCCTTGCGCAGTGCGCACGCGCAGGGGGCGGTGCGGGTCTGGGGCAACCTGTATCAACACGTCGCCACGGCGCAGCACCAGCAGGCGTTGGTTGGCATCGAAATAGAGGTCGACGGCACTGGCACTGTTGAGGCTCAGGCGGCTGCCGTCCGCCAAGGTGAAGCTGCGCCGCTCGCCGCTGGCCGTGTGCAGGTCGGCCAGCCAGTTCTGTGCCGCGTCGCTGCGCCAGCCGCTCCACAGTACACCCGCGGCGACGCCCATGCCCGCCAGGGCACCCAGCACCTCGCGCCGGGAATGGGTGGGGGCGAGCAATACCTGGCGTGCTTCGGCGGCATGCCCTGGGGCGCGCTGGTCCAGCGCGCGCAGTGCGGCAAAGGGGCTGCCTAGGCGCTGTTGCAAACGGTCCCAGGCCTGTTGGTGAGCGGGGTCCTGGCGCAACCAGTGGTTCAGCCGTTGCAGCAGTGCGTCGTCAGGTGTGCCGGCCTTGAGCGCGACCATCCAGTCGATAGCTTGCTCGCTGATCGGGTCCAGGCGCCTGGCGTTCATGCGTGTACCTCGCACAGGTAGCACTGGCGCAGGGCCTGCTTCATGTAGCGGCTGACGGTGCGTTCGCTGATCTGCAACCGGGCGGCGATGTCGACATAGCTCATGCCGTCCAGCTGGCTGAACAGGAAGGTGGCCTTGACCACGGCGGGCAGGCCGTCCAGCACCTGGTCGATGGTCACCAATGCCTCGATCAGCAGCAGTTGCTCTTCGGCCGAAGGGGCGACCGGCTCAGGCAACAGCGTCAGGCGATCGAGGTAGGCCTGCTCGAGTTGGCGGCGGCGGTGCCGGTCAAAGATCAGCCGGCGGGCGATGGTCGAGAGGTAGGCGCGCGGTTGCTGGATGCTGTCCGGGTCTACCCGTGCGCCCAGCATCTGGCAGAACGCTTCGGCTGCGGTGTCCTCAGCGTCGGCGCGATTACGCAGACGTTTGAAGATGTGTTGGAGCAGCCAGCGGTGATGGTCGCTGAAGAAGAAGCCCAGCTTGCGGGTCGATGTGCTGTCCAACGCCTGGCATCCAGTTGTGAGTGTGAATCGTTCTCAATGGTAACTGGGTCGTTTGCTGGCTAGCAAGAGCGCTGCACGCCTCACGTACCTGGCGCAGTGCTGAGGCCTAAACCGACAAGCTCTGGTAGGCCGATTCATCCCCCGGGCTACGGTCAAACTGGCGTTTGTACTCGCGGCTGAACTGCGAAGTGCTCTGATACCCCACCCGATGCGCCGTCTGCGCCACCCCCAGGCCCTCGCCGATCAGCATCTGCTGCGCCTTGAGCAGGCGCAGGCGCTTGAGGTACTGCATCGGCGCCATGTCGGTGCAGCGCTTGAAATGTTCGTGGAAGGTCGAAACGCTCATGTTGGCGCGCGCCGCCAGTGCCTCGACACTCAGCGGCTCGGTGTAGTGTTCGCGCAGGTGGGCGAGGGCGGCGCCGATGCGGGCGAAGTGCCCCTGCTGCTCGACAAGCGCCCGCAGCACCCCGGCCTGCGGGCCGCGTAGCGCGGTATAGAGCACTTCGCGCACCCGCGCAGGCCCCAGCACCTTGGCGTCCAGCGGGTCCTGCAGGCAGTGCAGCAGCCGCTCGACACTGTCGCGCATCGGCGCATCCAGGGCCGCCGAGGTCATCGATTGCGGGGTCTGTGCCTGTACCGCGGCATCTGGCGCCAGGTCCATGCTTTGCACCAGCTCACCGAGCACGCTGCGGTCAATGTCTACCGCCACGCCCAGCAGTGGCGCCTCGGCGGTGGCGAAGGTTTCGCACATGAACGGCACCGACAGCGCCTGGACCAGGTAGTGCCCCGCACCGTATTCCAGGGTGCGTGGCCCTAGGCGCGCAAGTTTGCTGCCCTGGGCCAGGATCATCAGGCTCGGCTCGTAGATTTGCGGGCTGCTGGCCACATAGTGGTCCCAGCTCAGCACCTGAACCTGGGGCAGGTGCGTGGGGACGAAGCCTGGGCGCGAGGCGAGGCGGCGGATCAGCGCGCAGAGCGGGGCGTTGGCGTCGACATGGCGGGTGAGCTGCATGGTGAACCTGGGGCAGAGAATCAGACAGTGGCATCATCGCAGATTGAAGGCCTAGCGTCAGATGCTTACCGGTAAGTCCGGAGAATCGTGCATGGATGCCGGAGAATCTGCGGTGGGCGAGGCGGGGCATGGCGCGCAAAATGCGCCGCCTGAATCGTTTCACTTCTCTGCGAGGTCCTGCATGTACACCGCCATTGGTTATGCCGCCCAAACCCCGACCAGCCCTCTGGCTCCCATGACCTTCGAGCGTCGCAGCCCGCGCCCGGACGATGTCGCCATCGAGATCCTGTACTGCGGCGTGTGCCACTCCGACATCCATCAGGCGCGCAACGAGTGGGGCATCGCCGTGTACCCGCTGATGCCGGGCCACGAGATCATCGGTCGCGTCACTGCAGTGGGCGACAAGGTGGCTGCGCACAAGGTCGGCGACTTGGTGGGCGTTGGTTGCATGGTCGACTCCTGCCGCCACTGCGAGGCCTGCGCCAAGGATTTGGAGCAATACTGCCTGGAAGGCCCGACCATGACCTACGCCACCCCCGACCGGGTCGATGGCAGCAATACCCTGGGTGGCTACTCCAGCAGCATCGTGGTCAGCGAGCACTTTGTGGTGCGTATCCCCGCTGGCATGGACCTGCCCAGCGCAGCGCCGATTCTGTGCGCCGGCATCACCACCTACTCGCCGCTCAAGCACCATGGCGTGGGGCCGGGCCACAAGGTCGGCATCCTTGGCATGGGCGGCCTGGGCCACATGGGCATCAAACTGGCCAAGGCCCTGGGCGCGGAAGTGACCCTGTTCACGCGCTCCCAGGCCAAGGCCGAGGAAGCCCGCCGCCAGGGCGCCGACCATGTAATCGTGTCCACGGATGACGAACAGATGCGTGCTGCTGCCGGTCGTTTCGACTTCCTGCTCGACACCATTCCGGTGCAGCACGACCTCAATCCGTACCTTGAAACCCTCACGTTCGATGGCGTGCATATTCTGGTCGGCCTGATCGAACCGATCGAGCCGGCGGTACACGCGGCCAATCTGGTGCTCAAGCGCCGGGTGCTGGCTGGGTCGTTGATCGGCGGCATTGCCGAGACCCAGGAAGTGCTGGATTTCTGTGCCGAGCACGGCATCCGATGCGACATCGAAATGCTCGATATCCGCAATATCAACCAGGCTTATGAGCGGATGATCGCCGGGGATGTGAAGTACCGCTTTGTGATCGACATGGCGACATTGCAGGGCTGATCCTGGCGTTAATCTGCACCGGTTTCTTCGCGGGCAAGCCCGCTCCCAGAGGCTCTACACCCTGCCTGAGAGCAGTGGGGCAACTATGGGAGTGGGCTTGCTCGCGAAGAAATCGGTGCAGATCTACCAGACCAGCGCCTTGTCCCACCCCTTCCAGAACAACCACCGCCGCACCTCGCCATGCTCCCCGGTACCGATCTGCCACTCAGGCCGCCCACTGCCCAGCGCAATCACCGAAATGACCCCAGCATGGCTCGCCGCAACCAGTGTGCGCCCGTCCGCGCTGATGTCCATGGCGCTGATGGTCGAGCCCAGGTAATGCTGCCAATGCGCCGTGCCATCTTCGCCAAAGGCCCGCAAGTAGCCGTAGGCATCACCGATGATGTACTCGCCGTTGCCTGCGACCCCTGCGTAAACCCGCGCCCCATCCTGCAGTCGCGGGGTGCGCGGGTCATCGCTGTAGTAGTCGGTATCCAGCCCCGGCAGGTCTGCCACGCGTACCCCGAGCGTGCCGCCGTTGTAGAAGTGGCAGGCATTGACGATCAACTGGTCGCCGCTGCGGTTGAACAGGGCGAAGTGTGGGTACTCGCCGCCTGGGCCGACCTGCGCCACTTCCTCCAACTGCTCATTGAGCACCAGATGACGGCTGCTCTGTTCACCGACCACGATCAGGCGCCCATCCGGCGACACCGCACCATGCTCCATGGCCAGGCCGAGGGCGATATCGTCCGGGTCGGTGCCTTCGGCCAGCTCTTCAAGGACTTGCGATTGGCGCGGCAGCAGCCGGGTAGCACCCTCGGCCGCCAGCAAAAAGATGCCCTCGGCGCTCACCAGCAGTACCCGCTGGCCCTGGGCGAAAGGCACCAGGGTGGTGGGCGTCGGCGGCAGGTCCAAGGGTTCGAAGGGGTAACCTGCCGGCAGCCCCTCCAGCCCGGTGGGCCAGGGCAGCCGGGCGACCTGTGGGCCGCCCCAGCCATCGGTCACGCGCACGCCCTCGGCGTTGGCCAGGGCAAAGTAGCGGCGCTGCGGGCAACGGCCGAAGTGGTCAGTGCCAATGACCGGCATCACACTGTGCTGATCGATGCGTACCACCTGGCCCTTTTCATAGGGCATGCCAATGCGCGCGAGCAGGCTGCCATCCTCCAGCAGCAGGACGCTACTGATGCCCTGCCCATGGGCTTCGAGCAGGGGTACCAGCGGCAGGTGGGCAGGCGGCCAGGCCGCGCGGAAGGCCTGGCGTTGCTGTTCGTCGACACCCGGGCGGTTGATCGCCTGCAGGGCGGCGTGCCAGGCATCGAGCAAGTGCTCGGTGGCTGCGGGCTGTGGTTCTTCGAGGTTGTCCCAGCCGTGGGCGCTGCCTTGCGCGACGTAGCGGTTGATGGCCTGGGCGTAGGCGGTGACCGCCTGCTGCCACTGCTGCTGGGGTTGTTGCTTGTCCATGGGCGGATCGGGCTCCTTGTTCCGCTTGCCGTTCACACAAAGCGCGCATGGTACCCGCAATGTGCCGCCGGTTGTGAGGCCCGGTATTGACGCGTACCATGCCGGCATTCCTTCCAATAACAAACCCGTGCCTCAGCGCGGCCGATACTTGGCCCCTGACGCGCGTCTTTTCGCCATGCCTGCGGAGCACAGAATTCCACCCATGAACGGACCCATCCCCACCGACTTGCCGCCGACCACCGGTGGCGGCAGCTGGCTGAGCGTGATTGCCTTGGCCCTGGCGGCCTTCATCTTCAACACCACCGAGTTTGTCCCGGTGGCGTTGCTCAGCGACATTGGCCGCAGCTTCGACATGAGCACCGCCCAGGTCGGCCTGATGCTGACTATCTATGCCTGGGTCGTGGCCCTGGCGTCGCTGCCGATGATGCTGCTGACCCGCAACATCGAGCGTCGGCGCTTGCTGCTGTTCGTGTTTCTGGTGTTCGTTGTCAGCCACCTGTTGTCGTGGCTGTCGCAGAGCTTTGCCATGCTGCTGGTCAGCCGCATCGGCATCGCCCTGGCCCACGCCGTGTTTTGGGCCATCACCGCATCGCTGGCTGTACGTGTGGCGCCGCCTGGCCAACAGGCCAAGGCACTCGGCCTGCTGGCCACCGGTACTACCCTGGCTATGGTTCTGGGCATCCCGCTGGGGCGTGTGGTAGGTGAAGCCTTGGGCTGGCGCGTGACGTTCCTCAGCATTGCCGGGGTGGCACTGGCCACCATGCTCTGCCTGATGAAGTCGTTGCCGCTGCTGCCAAGCCAGAATTCCGGCTCGCTGCGCAGCCTGCCGATCCTGTTCAAGCGCCCGGCGCTGGTGATCACCTACCTGCTGGTGACGCTGGTGATCACCGCACAGTTCACCGCTTACAGCTACATTGAACCCTTCGCCCTGCACGTGGCGCAGATCGGCGGCGAGCGGACCACGCTGGTGCTGCTGCTGTTTGGTGGCGCCGGTGTGTTCGGCTCGGTGCTGTTCAGCCGTTACAGTGAGCGGTTCCCCCAGGGCTTTCTGGTGGGCTCGATCGGCCTGCTGGCGGCTTGCCTGCTGTTGCTGTTGCCGCTGTCGGGCAACTTCTATGCATTTTCCGCGTTGAGCATGTTCTGGGGTATAGCAATCCTGAGCTTCAGCCTGTCGTTGCAGTCCAAGACCTTGAAGCTGGCGTCCGATGCCACCGACGTGGCCATGGCCTTGTTCTCGGGCATCTATAACATCGGTATTGGTGGTGGGGCATTGCTGGGCAGTATTGTCAGCAGCCAGATGGATGTGGCCCATATCGGCCTGGTCGGAGGCGGTGTGGCGGTAGTCGGGTTGGTGCTGGCGGTGGCAAGTAACCGGCGGTTCCGTGAGGCTTTAGGCGCCTGATTGCCTGTACTGGCCTCTTCGCGGGGCCGCACTGTACTCAATAACAGGGGTACCTGTGGGAGCGGGCTTGCCCCGCGAAGAGGCCAGTACAGCCAACATCACATTCAACCAAGCAGCGTCGCCCAAGCCGACACCCGCACCATCCCCGCCAACCCCGGTTGAACCACAGGCTTGTCCGAGCGGGTGTCCATTAGCGCAAGCGTCCGTTTCAGTCTGGAACGATTGTGCAGCCCTTGTTCAGCAGCCGGGGCCGCAGCGCCTCGAAGCGCTCGCGCAGCCACAGGTGCAACTGCGTGACTGCCGGGGTCAGTTGCTTGCGGTGCGGACAGACCAATGTGACCGGTGTCGGCTCGCCCAGGTACTCCGGCAAGACAATCTCCAGTTTACCGGCCTCAATGTCGGCGCTCACGTCCAGCCACGACTTGTAGACAATACCTTCACCGAGCAGCGCCAGGCGGCGGATCACGTCGGCGTCGTCGCTGACCAGCGGCCCGCGCACCTGCACGGTGCGGTTGCCCACTCGCCATTTGTCATAGACCCGGTTCTGTTGCATGTACAGCAGGCAGGCATGGTCGTGCAGGGCCTCTGGTGTCAGCGGGCGGCCATGGCGTGCCAGGTAGTCGGGGGAGGCGACCAGTACCCGGCGGTTCCAGTTGGCCAGGGGCAGGGCGATGTAGTTGGCATCCTGATTGAGGCCATAGCGGATGGCGATGTCTACCGGGTCGCGATTGAGGTCGGCCATCTGGTCGGACAGGAAGAAGCGCAGGTGCAGCGCCGGGTGCTCGCGGCGAAAGGCGCTCAGCCACGGCAGCAGCATGTTGCGGCCCATGTCTGAAGGTGCCGAGACTTGCAACGTGCCGCGCAAGGTACTGGCGTTGCCGTGCAGGTCCTCGCGGCCCTGGCGCAGGCTGTCCAGCACGTTCTGCGCCGTCGGCAAGTACAGCTCGCCCTCGGCGGTCAGGCGCAGGCTACGGGTGGTCCGCGCGAACAGGCGTACGTCCAGCTCACGCTCCAGGCGTTTGATCGCGGCGGCCACCTGGCCCGGCAGCAGTTGCGCCTCGTGGGCGGCGGCGGTGAAGCTGCCCAGCACGCTGCTGCGTACGAACAGTTCAAGGTCAGCAATACGCAGCATTTTCACTCCTGGGATGAAAGTGTTGCTGCATTGTGCCGGTTTTTCTTTTTTGCAGGAAAGATAAGATGCGCAACAAATCCCCTCTCACTCCAGGAGTTGTTGCATGGATACCGTTTCCCTGGCCAAGCGCCGCTACACCACCAAAGCTTACGACGCCTCGCGCCGCATTCCCCAGGCCACCATCGATGCGTTGCTTGAGCAACTGCGCCACAGCCCGTCGTCGGTCAACTCGCAGCCTTGGCACTTCATCGTCGCCGACAGCGCAGAGGGCAAGGCCCGGCTCGCCAAGAGCACCCATGAGCGTTTTGCCTACAACTCGCCGAAGATCCTCGATGCGTCCCATGTGATCGTATTCTGCACGCGCACCGAGATGACCGAGGCCCATCTGGACGCGGTGCTCGAACAGGAAGCCGCCAATGGCCGCTTTCGCGACGAGCAGGCCCGCGCCGCACAGAACCAAAGCCGTCGTCACTACGTCGATCTGCACCGCTTCGACCAGAAAGACGTGCAGCACTGGATGGAAAAGCAGACCTACCTGGCCTTCGGCACGGCGCTGCTGGGTGCCGCGGCGCATGGCCTTGATGCAACGCCGATCGAAGGCTTTGACAGCAAGCTGCTGGATGCCGAGCTGGGGCTGCGCGAGCAGGGCTTCACCAGTGTGGTGATCTTGAGCCTTGGCTATCGGAGCGAGGGTGATTTCAATGCAGGGCTGAACAAGTCGCGGTTGCCAGCCTCGACCGTGTTTACCTTCCTCTGAGCGTTTTTCGCTACACCTGTAGGAGCAGCCGGCTTCACCATAACGACGCTGATGCCGCTGCCACTACCCTGGTAAACACCTCGATCGCTTTATCGACTTCACCCTCGGTGCTGAACCGTCCGAGACTCAACCGCACGCTGTTGCGTGCCCGGCTTTCATCCAACCCCAGTGCCAGCAGCACATGCGATGCTGCGTTGCTCGCCGAATTGCAGGCCGACGTGGTCGACAACGCCAACTCACTGGCCAACGCTGCACTGTTGAAGCCTTGGGTATCGATACACAGGTTCAAGGTGTGCGCAATGCGCTGCGTAGCGCAGCCGTTGAGGCTTACCGCGGGCAAGGCCAGCAACCCGTCGCGCAGCCGTCGGGACAGCTGCTCGATACGCTGGTGCTCGCTGTCGCCCGGCTGGCCGGCCAAGGCAAAGGCGCTGCCCATGCCGACGATCTGGTGGGTCGCCAGGGTGCCGGAACGCAGCCCGTGCTCATGGCCGCCGCCGTGCATCTGCGCACGCATCAGCTGGCGGGCACGCGGCCCGACATAGAGTGCGCCGATGCCTTTGGGGCCGTAGACCTTGTGGGCCGAAAACGACATCAGGTCTATCGGCATGTGGGCAAGGTCGATGGCCAGTTTGCCCACCGCCTGGGCCGCGTCCACATGCAACAGCGCACCCTGTGCACGTACGCGCTCGCCAATGGTTGCGAAGTCGGTCACGGTGCCCAGTTCGTTATTGACCGCCATCAGCGAGACCAGGCGGGTATCGGCACGCCATGCCGCCTGCACGGCATCGGGCTGGATCAGGCCGGCCGCATCTGCTGCCAGGCGAGTGATGGCCCAGCCTTGACGCTCCAGTTCAGCGACTGTATCGAGTACGGCCTTGTGTTCCAGCTGGCTGGTAATCAGGTGGCCTGGGTGGCCGATGCCCTGGGCGATGCCTTTGAGTGCAAGGTTGTTGGACTCGGTAGCGCCTGAGGTCCACACCAGTTCATCGGCGCGGGCGCCGACGCGTTCAGCCACCTGTTGGCGCGCCTGCTCCACTGCATTGCGGGCAGCCTGGCCATAAGCATGGCCACTGGATGCGGGGTTGCCGAAGTTGGCTTGGCGGCCAAGGCAGGCGAGCATCGTTTCGATGACCCGGTCGTCAACGGGGGTCGTGGCGGCGTAGTCGAAGTAGAGCGGGGCGCTGGGCATGAGGCGGGTCCGTGTCTGTCACGTTGGATGCGGTGATCGTTGCAGTAAGCGTACCGGGCCCACACTCAAATGTTTTTGCCTTCTGTTTGGTTGGTTTGCGCCTTGAGGGAAAAATCTTCTAATGCTGCCGATAGGTGGAGAAAAAAATTCTCCACAAGCCCGGCATTAACCGCGCACCAACAACATCAGGCGGGCGCCAGCGCGCGTTCTTCCTCCGCTAGCACCCGTTCGCACAACTCGATGATCTGCTCGCGCATCCAGCGGTTGGCGGGGTCCTGGTCAGTGCTCTCATGCCAGTAGAGGTGCGTTTCCAGCGCCGGCACATCGACAGGTAATGCGTGGTAGCGCAGTTGATGACGGCGGGCGAAACGTTCGGGGACGGTCATCGCCATGTCAGTCTGCTGCAACACTTGCGAGGCCATCAGGTAATGCTGTGAACGCAAGGCGACCTTGCGCTGCACTCCCATCTTGCCCAAGGCCAGGTCCACGTAGCCCAGGCCATTGCGCCGGCTGGAGATATGGATGTGGGTCATGCCCAGGTAGCTGTCCAGGGTCAGTTTGCTGTCGGCCAGCGGGTGGCCTTGGCGCAGGGCACAGACATAGCGGTCTTGCATCAGTTTGACGTGGCGCACCTGCGGGTCGGTGTTCAAAGGGGCATCGACCGCGAAATCCAGGCGCCCGGCCGCCAGCTCTTTGGTGGTTTCGCGACGTTTGCACAGAAAGCTTTCGATCAATACCGAAGGGGCCAGGCGGCGCAGGCGCTGGAACAGCGGCGGCAGGATCACCGCTTCGGTCAGGTCGGTCATGCTGATGCGGAAGGTCTTGTTGGCGTGCTGCGGGTTGAAAATGCGGCTTTCCTGTACCGAGGTGCGCAGCAGGGCAAGGGCGTTGCGCACCGGGCCGATGATGTTCTGGGCCATGGGCGTGGGCACCATGCCTTGCGCGGTACGCACGAACAGTGGGTCGTTGAAGGTTTCGCGCAGTCGCGACAGGGCATTGGAGACCGCCGGCTGGGTGATGCCGACAATTTGCCCGGCGCGGGTCAGGTTGGCTTCGGTGTAGATCGCGTCGAAGACGATGAACAGGTTGAGGTCGACCTTGCTGAGGTTCATGTGCGCCGCTCATTGTTGGAATTATTGCCCGATCATATATCGGTTATGAATGTTTATACACGCGGAAAATAGACTAGGTGGATGGGTGCTTGCTGCTC
Organism: Pseudomonas sp. E1MeOHC2; assembly: GCF_058745025.1. Lineage (NCBI taxonomy): Bacteria > Pseudomonadati > Pseudomonadota > Gammaproteobacteria > Pseudomonadales > Pseudomonadaceae > Pseudomonas > Pseudomonas sp. E1MeOHC2. The sequence continues at coordinate 202,217 of NZ_CP196675.1, read as the reverse complement.
TAGGCTCTGGCCCATGTTCTACGAACCTCGAAGGTAGCCCCCGATGGATTTCGCCTATTCGCCCAAGGTCCAGGCACTGCGCGAGCGCGTCACCGCGTTCATGGATGCTTATGTCTATCCCGCCGAAGCGGTGTTCGAGCGTCAGGTCGCCGAGGGCGACCGCTGGCAACCCACTGCGATCATGGAGGAGCTCAAGGCCCAGGCCCGCGCCGAGGGGCTGTGGAACCTGTTCTTGCCCGAGTCGGAGTACGGCGCCGGGCTGAGCAACCTGGAATACGCGCCACTGGCCGAGATCATGGGCCGCTCGCTGCTCGGGCCAGAGCCGTTCAATTGCTCGGCACCGGACACCGGCAACATGGAAGTGCTGGTGCGCTATGGCAGCGAGGCGCAGAAACGCCAGTGGCTGGAGCCTTTGCTGCGCGGCGAAATCCGTTCGGCATTCGCCATGACCGAACCGGACGTAGCTTCCTCGGATGCCACCAACATGGCCGCCACCGCTGTGCGTGATGGCGATGAATGGGTGATCAATGGCCGCAAATGGTGGACTTCCGGCGCCTGTGACCCGCGCTGCAAGGTCATGATCTTCATGGGCCTGTCCGACCCCGAAGGGCCACGCCACCAGCAGCACTCGATGGTGCTGGTGCCGACCGACACGCCTGGCGTGAAGATCGTCCGGCCATTGCCGGTGTTCGGTTACGACGATGCGCCACATGGCCATGCCGAGGTGCTGTTCGAGAACGTGCGCGTGCCCTATGAGAACGTGATCCTGGGTGAGGGCCGGGGCTTCGAAATCGCCCAGGGCCGCCTGGGGCCAGGGCGTATCCACCACTGCATGCGCTCGGTCGGCATGGCTGAGCGGGCACTGGAGCTGATGTGCAAACGCTCGGTAGAGCGCACGGCCTTTGGCCGGCCTTTGGCCCGCCTGGGCGGTAACGTCGACAAGATCGCCGACTCGCGCATGGAAATCGACATGGCACGCCTGTTGACGCTGAAGGCGGCGTACATGATGGACACGGTTGGCAACAAGGTCGCGCGCAGCGAAATCGCCCAGATCAAGGTGGTGGCGCCGAATGTGGCCTTGAAGGTAATCGACCGGGCGATCCAGCTTCATGGTGGCGCCGGGGTGAGCGGTGATTTCCCGCTGGCGTACATGTACGCGATGCAGCGCACCTTGCGCCTGGCCGACGGGCCGGATGAAGTGCACCGGGCGGCGATCGGCAAATATGAGATCGGCAAGTATGTGCCGGTGGAGATGTTGCGTAGTTCCAGGTGAAGGTGATGGCCTTTTTGCTGGGTTACCGGCGAGAAGGCCATCAACGGCTCACGGTGTCTTGAGATCCACTACCAGGTCTTTGGCAGCCTTTACCGCCAGCACACTCATGAGCTTGCTCATTTCATCTTGGCGACCGATGCCGCTTTCTGTCCCACCGCCCATCATCACACGGGGTACCGGGGCTCGCGCCGCCGCATCGGCCCAGACGCGATTGATCTGCACCAGTGCATCCAGCTTGGTTTGCAGGGCGCCATCGGCCTTGATCGATGCCTCACGGGCATGCGCCTCGGCATCAGCCGTAATCCGGGTGGCCTCCGCATTTACCCGGGCCTTGTCACGTAACAGTTCAGCGGTCTGCTTGTCGATCTCGGCTCGCCGTTTTTCTCGCTCCGCGTTGATCAGTGTCAGTTGCTTCTCTGTCTCGGCGGCCGTGGTGCGTTCGATCTGTTCCCGCAGGCTTTCTTGGCGCTTGGCTTCGACATCCTTGGCTCCCCGGGCAGAGACAAGTTCCTTTTCCTCTTCCTCCTTGAGCCTGTTCTGCCGAGCCACTGCCAGTTCCGCCAATGCCTGCTGCACCCGAACCATGCGTTGCTGATATTGCGGATTGGGGTCTATATGCGTCACCCGAGCATCGACGACTTCGACGCCGAACAGTCGGAACTGTTGCTGCTTGCGCAGTTCCTGGCCGTTTTTGTCGAGCTTCTTCTCGATGACGAAACGGGTCGCTGAGTTATCGCCAAAGTTACCCTGTTCCGTACCGGACTGGAGGATGGCTGTCTGAGCCGGAAAGTGGTCGCGCTGCACACGGATTTCCTTACGGCTGGTCAGGTACAGGCCATTGCGCAATTGGTTTTCGAATTCGGCGCCGAAGTGGCTGCGGTTACCGGCGTAATAGTCATCCGCGCTCATCAACGAAGCGGTGGCCTGCAGCGTTTCTTTGACCGCCGGCAATAGTGCACGCTGCAGGAAGTTGTCCGGTGTGCGGTACTCCTGGGCGATCTTCAGGAAGTCGTCGCCCGATGGCAGGCGAAACTGGGTACTGAATTCGGCCTTGGCGTCCACGTTGCCCAGAAACACGATGGGCAGGTTTTCCAGCGTTACTGAAGGGTGGCCACTGCGGGCCTCGTCCTGGCCGTCCACCTGCAGGGCCGACTGCACACCGATGGTCCGACGCCAGACGGTACTGCGACCAAACCATTTGGTTGCGTAGCCTACATCCTCAACAACTTTTTCTTCACCGAAGATTGTCCGTACATGAGTCATCTGGCCTGCTTCGTTGTAGAACAACACGGCGTTGAACAATGCCGCGAGAGCGCCGACGAGGAGCACTGGGATGGCAACTGCGGCGACCACCTTGCGGTTAATGCGAAGTTGGCGGAGGTCAGGTACTTGAGGTTTTTGCATGGGAACTCCTTGTCCTGGGGAACTCGCATGCTGGCAAAGAGTGAGGTGACCAGACAATCAGGAATGTTGGCGGGGGTCGTAGGAACGTTTCATTCTGGGTGCATGGAATATTCTCAAGAGCATTCTGTAAGTAAAGTGATCAGTTCTTGTAAGAAGCGTCTGGTTTTCACGTTCTGGCAGTAAAAGCCCTGTTGCAGCTGTTAGGTTTCGCCACCTCACTTATGCACAGGGAACTTGCCGATGCGTGTCAACCTGGGTGGAAAAGGTCAGGCGGTAGACGGTGATGTCACCACGACTGGCGCTGTTTGCATCGCTACAGGTCTCGGCTATTTGAGCAATGGCCGCAGGGTGCTCAGGGAGGGAGACAGAACAACACCCTGTCCCCTCTGTGGCGATGAAGGCACCGTCGCGGAAGGCGTTTGGCACTTCATTTCCGACGGTCATGCCGTGGCCATGGATGGGGCGCTGGTGGATTGTGGTTGTCCGTCTGGCAGTAACCGGGTCGTGGCGCCGTTGGATGAGGTTCCGTCACCCATCCGGACGTTCGCGACTAACCGTGTGATGTCTATTGTGCCAACGGCCGGTGCTCAAGCAGACAACTTCTCGCAAGGGGCAGTGACTGCTTTGTCGGGGTCAATGGAGCCGGGCTTCTATGTGGTTCCCAGAAACATGTCGTTTTCCCAGGTTCTGCTGCAGTTGTCCGAGCAGGACGCCACCTTGCCGATCTCCCGTTTGCAGCGGCTCAACCCTACCTTCGTTCATGGATTCAAGGCTGGGGAAATATTCGTCATTGGTGACCCTGACAACGGCGATGCCTGTACCCATGAGGAAGCCAAGCTGATGGCTGCGGCCCAGGATGCCCGGCACGCGTTGGCGGTGCTTGATTTTGCCGAATCGGATTTCATGATGCAGCACCAGGCCGAGATAGCGGGCTTGCTCAGTAATGCGAGCCAGTCGATGGGCGTGGGCAAGGACATGTTGGATCAAGGGTTGAAACAGGTCCGGGAAACCTTGAACCAGATCGAGCAATTGCATCAGCGTGAGTTTTTGCGGCATGGGCACTTGAACAGTCGAGCGTTCTTTGCGTCGCGGCGTCAGTTGCTACAGCAATTGGATGGACAGTTGAAGGCGGCATTGCTTAACAAACAGCTGAACTTGGGCAGTTATGAACGCCTGAAAAAGAGTCTGAATATCTCGACCAAAAGCCTTGTGCACCATTGGTCGAAGGCGGGTGGAGCGGGGCAGATACCGGGTTATGCGACGCATCTCGATAAAGTGGCGAAACTCTCCAAGTACCTCAAACACGGTGGGAATGCCGCAATTGGACTGAGTGGTGCTTCGTCGTACCTCAATGTGAGAGAGGTCTGTCAGGCAGGCAGCACAGAGGAATGCAGAAAAGCCCGTTTCGTAGAAGCCGGAAAATTCAGCGGGGGCGTCGGTGGTGGCGTGGTAGGTCCGATACTGGCCACTGCAGCGGTTGGCACATTGTGTGTTGGCTTTACCGTGAGCACAGTGGGTGTAGCGGCTCCGCTGTGCGGCATTTTAGTAGTAGGGGGCGGTGGCCTAGCTGGCAGCAAACTTGGAGAACTAGCCGGCGAATATACGGGGGAGTTTCTCTATGAGGTGTCAGATGACTGACATTCATGCCTGGCCCGCCATTGTAAAGCTGCTGTTTCTTGTTGTGCCTTTTTTAATCAGTATGGTGGGTGTTGCTGTCATTGCGTACACTACTTTGAGTCGAGATTATCACGTTGTATGCTCTGCGATCACGAGCGATCCTCATATGGAGGCTCTGAAGGTAGCTTGGGGTACTTCCACTATAAAATGGAGGATGCTTTTGATATGCGCTATTGGCTGGCTTTTTGTTTTTCCAAAGTTGGCCTTGCGTCGTGGGCAGTTGAGTGCGGATGAGCTAAACGAATTTCCGCCCAATCTAAGGCGTCGACTTGTAGTGTCTTTATGGCTGACCGCTATAGGTTTTATGGGGATGGCGATTTTCACTTTGCTTCTTGAGCTTTCCAAGCAGTAAGTGAGTATTTTAATTTTCATACCAACACTCTTCGCGGCGCACCGCCGCGAAAATCGTCTTAACTGACAGAGTTATGCTTCGTGTCTGTAGCCTTGATCGCAGTGTTTTTTTCAGTGGCGGTGTGCTCCAGCGGATTGCCCTCTGTTGCCACCTTACCCCCCCGCGTCTTGACCAACGACACCACCACCCCACCCAGCAACAGCCCAAACGTCACCCCCAACGAAAGCAACGCCGGCACCTTGCCCACCATGCCGTGGTAGAAGATCTTGCAACCAATAAAGATCAACACCAACGCCAACGCATACTTGAGGTAGATAAACCGGTGCATCAACGCTGACAAGGCAAAGTACAGCGAGCGCAAACCGAGAATGGCAAAGATGTTCGAGGTGTAGACAATGAACGGGTCCTGGGTAATGGCGAAGATCGCCGGCACGCTGTCCACGGCAAACACCAGGTCGGCCAGTTCGATCAGCACCAGCGCCAAAAACAGCGGCGTGGCATAACGCAGCGCCTTGCTTTGCCCGGGCGGTGTCTGGCGCACGAAGAAGTGCGAGCCATGGATCTGGTCGGTAACCCGCATGTGCCGGCGCACGAACTTGATAATCGGGTTATTGGCCAGGTCCGGGTTGCTGTCTTCCTTCGACAGCGCCATCTTCACCCCGGTAAACAGCAGGAAGGCGCCGAAGAGGTACAACACCCATTCAAAGTTCTGCACCAGCGCCGCACCTACGCCGATCATGATCGCCCGCAGGAACACCACACCCAGAATGCCCCAGAACAATACCCGGTGCTGATAGCGGCGGGGGATGGCGAAGAAGCCGAAGATCATCGCCATGACGAACACGTTGTCCATCGACAGCGACTGCTCGACCAGGAACCCGGTGTAGAACTCCAGCGCCGACTGCGCGCCCAGCTCGAACCAGACCCAGGCACCGAACAGCACACCGACGCTGAAATAGCCCGAGTACAGCAACAGGCTCTCGCGCATTTCGATCTCGCGGTCCTGGCGGTGCAGCACGCCCAGGTCGAGCACCAGCAAACCGATGACGATGGCCATGAACACCAGCCACAACCAGGTGCTGGTGCCGAGAAACGGGGTGGTGAGAAATGTGTGCAGAGCTGTCATGAGCCCCTCCTTGATTGTCGACGTTGCATGGCAACAGTGATCCGACATGGCGGCTTGGCAGCCGTCAGAGGGGCCCGGTATCACATAGGCTTGAGCCTAGTCCCCTTTGCCTGGGATGCCGAACGCCGACCTGTTACATTTCTTTGCCTGATGTGAAGGCGCCTCAATACACCCACACTTCCACCCGCCGATTGCGCAAGCGCCCTTGTTGCTGGTCATTGCCTGCCACCGGCAGCTCATCGCCCATCCCGGTCACCTCCAGCACGTCCACGCCATCGCGTGCCAGCTCGCGGCGCACCGCCAGCGCTCGCAAGCGTGAAAGCAGCGCCGCGCGCCCCGGTGTTTCCTTGGGGTCACCAAAGCCCACCAGCACCACCTTGCTGTGCAACTTGCCGGCCTGGCGCAGGTACTCGGCCACCCGCTGTACATCGCGCAAGGCCTTGTTGTCGAGGCTGGCGCTGCCCTCCTGAAAGCGAAAGTTGACGCTCAGCCGCTGCGCGTGCTGGGCCAGCGTGCGGTAGCGCGGCGGCATATCGGCCTGGGGGGGGACAGGCTGGGCCTTGACCTGCTGCGAGACGAAGCCCAGCTGGGCGACGATGGCCTGGCCGGCAGGGCTCTGGGCGAATTCTGCCAGGGCCCTGGCCTGGGGCTTGGCATTGGCTGGCAGGTAGAAGTACAGGCGGCGCGACAGCGGGTAGTCCTCGCTGGCCACCTGCGAACGCTGCGGCAGCATGGCCGCTGCATCCCCCTCGGCTACCGCCAGCACCTTGGCCCCATGCACCGCTGCCAGGCTGCTGAAGCCAATAGCCAGGCGGTCGGCGCTGACCCGTTCGGCAAGTTCGTCACTGGACTCGAAGCGCTGGGCCTGGGCCGACAGTTCGCCTCGATGAGGGTCGAGCACCAGTGCCTTGAAAGTCTCGAAGGTGCCGGAGCGATCGTCGCGGGCGTACAGGTGAATCACGTCGCCTGCAATGCCCAACGCGTCCCATCGCTGGACCTGCCCCGAAAAAATCTGCGCCAGTTGTTGGGTGGTCAGTTGCGGCAGCGGGTTGTCGGGGTGGACGATCACCGCCACGCCATCAAGGCCGATGACCTGTTCGGCGCTGGCTGCGCGCAAATCGCCCAGGGCCCGCAGTTGCTGGACTTCCGCGTCGTTGATCGGCCTCGAAGCGGCAGCCAGGTCGGCCTCGCCCCGGCCCAACGCCGCGAAGCCGGTGCTGGAACCGTGGGCGGCGATGTCGATACGCAACGGTTGCCCGCGAACGTCGCGGGCGGTGATGACGGTTTCGTTGGCGTGCACACCGGGCGCCTGTTCGATGGCAGTTGCCTGCTGCGAGCGCAATTGCGCCTGAACCAGGGCGGGTAGTAGAGCGGCACCGATGGTATTGGAGCCCTGCACGCGCAAGTGCGCGAACTCGGCCAGGGCCGATAACGGTAGCACGGCAAGCAGAAGGAGCAGCAGGCGGGGCATGCCGGGCTACCTGTGGCAAAGAGTTGCCCGGCAGATTACGACGGTGGCGTGATAGAAATGTGACAGCCGGGCGATAGTGGGCCAGGGGCTGGCCCACTATCGGGCGAGTCGAATCAGTGCGCCCCTGCCGACTTGCTCAGGTCACTCTCCGCCCACTCGGTATAGATACACGCATCGGCCACCGCCCAGCGCACGCTCACGGTATCCCCCGGCTGCATCGGCATGCCTGCCGCAGACAGCGCCTTCACGGTCATCTCGGTACCGCCTGCGGTGACCACGTGGCACGTCTGGCTTTCACCCAGGAACAGCACCTCGGCCACCTTGGCACGGACTTCGTTCCAACCGGCTGGCAGGGGTTGTGCCGCCGCCTGGGCAGCGGTCAGTGCCAGGGCCTTTTCCGGGCGCACCATGATCAGCGCCTGCTGGTCGGCAGCCAAGCCTGCGGTCAGGCGGATTGCCACCGGCTGGCCCTCGAAACTGCCCGTACCATTGCTGCTGGCCTTGATCCGCAGGAAGTTTGAGTTGCCCAGGAACGAGGCGACGAACGCGTTCGGCGGGTTCTGATAAAGGTCGTAACCGCTGCCCAGCCCAACGATCTTGCCGTGGCTGAAGATGGCGATGCGCTGGGACAGGCGCATGGCTTCTTCCTGGTCGTGGGTCACGTAGACGATGGTGATCCCCAAGCGCCGGTGCAGCTGGCGCAGTTCGTCCTGCAGGTCTTCACGCAGCTTCTTGTCCAAGGCGCCGAGGGGTTCGTCCATCAGCAGAATGCGTGGCTCGTAGACCAGCGCCCGGGCGATGGCCACGCGTTGCTGTTGGCCACCCGACATTTGCGAGGGCTTGCGGTGGGCGAATTTTTCCAGTTGCACCAGCTTGAGCATGGCGTCGACGCGCTTGTTGATCTCGGCGGCGCCGAGCTTGCGGATGGCCAGCGGGAAGGCGATGTTGTCGCGCACGTTCAGGTGCGGGAACAGCGAGTAGCGCTGGAACACCATGCCGATATCACGCTTGTGCGGCGGTACGTTCACCAGCGACTGGCCCTCGACCAGAATCTCGCCGCTGCTCGGGGTTTCGAAACCAGCCAGCATCGACAGGGTGGTGGACTTGCCCGAACCGCTGGAGCCGAGGAAGGTGAGGAACTCGCCGTCCTGGATCTCGAGGGCCAGGTTGTCCACGGCGGTGAAGTCGCCGTAGTGCTTGTTCAGGCCGCGCAGGCTGACCAGGGTCTGGTTGTGCGCGTTGTCTTTGATCACTGCACTCATTGTTGTTCTCCGGGCACTCAGGCGTTGACTTCGGTGCGCCGGCGCAGGGCGGCGGCAATAATCATCACAAGCAGGGACAGGCCGATCAGCAGGGTCGAGGCCACCGCTATCACGGGGCTGAGGTCCTGGCGCAAGGTGGTCCACATCTTCACCGGCAGGGTCTGCAGGTCGGGGCTGGCCATCATCACGCTGAGCACCACTTCATCCCACGACACCAGGAAGGCGAACAGGCCGCCGGCGATCATGCCGGGGCGGATGGCTGGGAAGGTCACCTTGAAGATCGCCTGCAGGCGCGAGGCCCCGCAGATGACCGCGGCGTCTTCGATCGACTGGTCGAACAGCTTGAGCGAGTTGATGATCGAGATGATGGTGAAGGGCAGGGCGACGATCACGTGGCTGACCACGAACGCGAACAGCGTGCCGGTGTAGCCAAGCTTGAGAAACAGCGCGTACACCGCCACGGCGATGATCACCAACGGCACGATCATCGGCATGGTGAACAGGCCGTAGAGCATCTCGCGGCCGGGGAAGCGGCCGCGCACCAGAGCAAATGCGGTGGGCAGGCCCAGCAGTACCGCGGCGACTGTGGTGAGCACGGCGACTTTGAGGCTGGCCAGGGCCGCATCCATCCACTCGGGGTTGGAGAAGAACTGGCCGTACCATTTGAAGGTCCAGCCCGGTGGCGGGAACACCAGCCACTGGGAGGAGCCGAACGACAGCAGCACGATGAACACCACCGGCAGCAGCAGGAAGGCGGCGATGACCCCGGTGGTCAGGTACAGGCCGGTACGCAGCGGGCGGCCCATGGCATTGGGTGACAGGAGCATGGCGGATTACCTCGCGTTGCCGACCGGGGATTCCGGCTGCAGCTTCAGGTACAAATAGAAGAGCACCAGGGTGATGAGCACCAGCAGTGCGGCGGCGGCGCTGGCCAGGCCCCAGTTGAGGAACGACTGCACCTGCTGGATGATGAATTCGGGCAGCATCATGTTCTGCGCGCCACCGAGCAGGGCCGGGGTGACGTAGTAACCGAGCGACATCACGAACACCATCAACGCCCCCGAGAACAGCCCCGAGCGGCACAGCGGCAGGAACACTTTCCAGAAATTGGTCCATGGGCTGGCCCCACAGATCGACCCGGCTTGCAGCACCATCGGGTCGATGGCATGCATGGTCGCCTGCAGTGGCAGCACGATGAACGGGATCATGATGTAACTCATGCCGATCACCACGCCGGTAAGGTTGTGCACCATTTCCAGCGGGGTATCGATGATACCCATGGCCATCAACGCCTTGTTGATCACCCCCGAACTCTGCAGCAGCACCAGCCACGAGTAGGTGCGTGCCAGCAGGCTGGTCCACATCGACAGCAGCACGATGTTCAGCAACCAGCGGCCCCAGCCGTTGGGCACCAGGGTGATTGCCCAGGCCAGCGGGAAGCCCAGCAGTACGCTGATCAGGGTGACCACGCCAGCGACCGAGAAGGTGTTGAACAGCACCCGTGCATAAGCCGAGTTGGCGAACAACTGCTCGTAGTTGCCCAGGCCCGGCACCGGCTCTAGCACGCCACGCAACAACAGGCCGATCAGCGGGGCGAAAAAGAACAGGCCAAGGAACAGCAGGGCAGGCAGCAGGTTACGGCTGCCTTTCCAGCGTTGGCCCAGGCTTGCGCGGCGGGGGGCGGTTCCCGGGGCACCGGTGCCCGTAGGGGCACCTTGCGCATTGTGCAGGGCGTTGATGGCGACTTTCATTTGACCAACCACTCATTCCAGCGCGCGGCGATGGCCTGACCGTTCTTCGCCCAGTAGGCGAAGTCCAGCGTGACCTGATCCTGGGCGTAGGCTGTCGGCAGGTTTTGCGCGAGGTCTTTATCAAGCTTGGCGACGCTGTCGACGTTCACCGGCGCGTAGGCGGTCTTGTTGGCGAATTCGGCCTGGCCTTCGGCGCTGCTGGCGTTGGCCAGGAACTTCATGGCCGCGTCCTTGTTCTTGGCGCCTTTGGGGATGACCAGGAAATCGGCCATGACCAGGTTCTGCTTCCAGCTCACGCCAACCGGCGCACCGTCTTGCTGCAGGGCGTAGACGCGGCCGTTCCAGAACTGCCCGAGCGAGGCTTCACCCGAGGCCAGCAGTTGCTGCGACTGGGCGCCACCGCCCCACCAGACGATGTCTTTCTTGATGGTGTCGAGCTTCTTGAAGGCGCGGTCCAGGTCCAGCGGGTAGAGCTTGTCGGGCGCGACGCCGTCGGCCAGCAGGGCCAGTTCCAGCACGCCGGGGCTCGGCCACTTGTACAGGGCACGTTTGCCAGGGTAGGTCTTGGTGTCGAACAGCGCGGTCCAGTCCACCGGCTTGTTGGCGCCGAGCTTGCCTTCGTTGTAGCCCAGCACGAACGAGAAGAAGAACGAGCCGACGCCATGGTCGGAGACGAAGCGCGGGTCGATCTTGTCGCGTTGGATGGTGTTGAAGTCGAGGGGTTCGAGCAAGCCTTCGCTGGCGGCGCGCAGGGCGAAGTCGGCTTCGACATCGACCACGTCCCACTGCACATTGCCGCTCTCGACCATGGCCTTGAGCTTGCCGTAGTCGGTTGGGCCGTCCTGGACGACTTTGATGTTGGTCGATTTGCTGAAGGGTACGGCCCATGCTTCTTTCTGGGCGTCCTGGGTGGTCCCGCCCCAACTGACGAAGTTCAGGCTGTCGGCGGCCTGTGCGGCCTGACATGCCAGGGTCAGCAGGCTGGCGGACAGCACTGCGGTTACACGTTTGCTCAACAGCATGGTTACGCCCTCGTTGCTTTTGTTATTCGAGGCGGGGCTTTTGGTGCGCCCGCCAACAGTATTCGGGGAGCAGCTAAAACAAAGTGTCGGTGGCCGATTGTGAGTGTAGGTGCCGGCCTGAAGATTTAAGGTCTACGGGATATCATATTATGGTATTCCAAACTTTTGGCAAGAGGGGAAGGCGACCGGCCATCACTCCGCCGTCATCAGGCTGCCGCTCCTACAGAGCCCTGTGTCAGCTGACCGTCACCGGCTCGAACGGTATGCTCTGCACCACCTCCAGCTCATACCCCGCCAGCCCCGCATACTTCAGCGGCGGCCCCAGGTGGCGCAACTTGCCCACGCCCAGATCCTGCAGAATCTGTGCACCAGTCCCGACTTCCGAATACACCTTCGACTGCCCGCGCTGGTAAGGCCGCACCGGCTGGGTCAGCTGCGGCACCCGTTCAAGTAACGCCTGCGAAGATTCGTGGTTGGCCAGGACCACCACCACGCCAGTGCCTTCTTCGGCGACCTTCTGCAGCGCCGCCCACAGCGTCCAGTTGGCCGGGCCTGCATATTCGGCGCCGACCAGGTCGCGCAGTGGGTCGATCACATGCACACGCACCAGGGTGGGTTGCTCGCGGCGGATGTCGCCCATGACCATGGCCATGTGCACGCCACCTTCGATGCGGTCTTCGTAGGTGACCAGGCGGAAGGTGCCGTGCACGGTGGGCAGTTCGCGTTCGCCGATGCGTTTGAGGGTCTGCTCGGTGCTCAGGCGGTAGTGAATGAGGTCGGCAATGGTGCCGATCTTGATGCCGTGCCTGGCGGCGAATATTTCCAGGTCCGGGCGGCGCGCCATGGTGCCGTCGTCATTGAGCACTTCGACGATCACTGAGGCCGGTGTGAAGCCAGCCAAACGCGCCAGGTCGCACCCGGCTTCGGTGTGGCCGGCGCGGTTCAGCACGCCGCCTTCGCGGGCGCGCAGGGGGAAGATATGCCCTGGCTGCACCACGTCTTCAGGCCGCGCGTTCGGCGCCATGGCCGCCGCCACGGTGCGCGCTCGATCGGCGGCGGAAATGCCGGTGGTGACGCCGGTGGCCGCTTCGATCGACACGGTGAAGGCCGTGCTGAACACGCTGCCGTTGGCCGGGACCATCTGCTCCAGGCCCAGCCGCTGGCAATGATCGTCGGTCAGCGTCAGGCAGATCAGGCCACGCGCCTCACGGGCCATGAAGTTGATGGCCTGGGCGTCACAGCGTTCGGCGGCGATCAGCAGGTCGCCTTCGTTTTCCCGATCTTCGTCGTCCACCAGCAGGACCATCTTGCCTTGCCGGTAGTCCTCAAGGAGTTCTTCGATGCTGTTGAAAGCCATGTTGCACGCTCGCTGTGATGGGATGATTATTATGGTATACCATCATACATAAAATTTTTTGTGGCAGGAGAGCAGCGGATGAAAGCGTATTGGATCGCCCACGTGGACGTGACTGACCCTGAGCAGTACCAGCAGTACACCCAGCGGGCGCCTGCCGCCTTTGCTGCGTTTGGCGGGCGGTTTCTGGCTCGGGGTGGGCGTAGCGAGGCGATGGAAGGGCGGCCGACGCCGCAGCGCAGTGTGGTGATCGCGTTCGATTCGTATGAGCAGGCGGTGGCTTGTTATCGGTCCGCGCTGTACCAAGAAGCGTGCAGCCATCGCCAGGGTGTGGCGAAGGCTGAGGTGATCATCGTCGAAGGGATCGAGTTTTGAGCTGATCAATGAAGGCGCTGGCCGATGGGCGCTTGGTAAGCCTGCTGGAAGGGCGGACGCCACGGATGAAATGATCGGGCGTGTGCGGATCCGCGAAGGGGCCGGTACAGGCTATGCTTGCCCCATGAGCCTACCACCCAACCTTCGCCAACCTTGCCCCCCTGGCGCCTGTAACTGCGGCCGCGAGCACCTGGCCGAGCACCCGGCGGCGGCGCAGCGCATCCTTATGCTCACCCGTCAGGAAGAAAAGCGCCTGCTCGAGCGGTTGGAGAACCTCAAGGACCTGGACGACCTGCAGCGTTTGCAGCAACGGATGTACGAGAACCTGGGCATTCGTGTGCGCATTGCCCCGGGGTTCAACGAGGTGCGGACCATGCGCGGGATCGTCATCGAACTGGACGACCAACCGGGGCTGTGCCGCAAGACTCGGCAATTGATACCGGCGGCCATACGGCGGGGGTTGGAGCGTAATCCGCAGGTGGCGTTCCGCTTGCTGGATGCCTATGATCTGCTGCGCGATGCTTGAAGGGTGTACGCCAAAGGGCGGCCCGCAACGTGAGGGCTGTAATGGCGTTGGCGAGCAATCGATTCATCTCGGTCATTTTCCCGCCACATCGGCCAGCACCCTCAAGGGAATATGCCCCTGAGTGAGGTGTTGGCGCTTTATGGTTTCGGGTTTCAAGGAGGACGCTGACAGATGTCACGCATAGGTTTGGTACTGACACCCGGTTTTGCTGATTGGGAATATGCTTTCATTGCAGGAACCGCATCACCGTTTTACGGCATTGATGTCCGTTTTTTTGCCCCTGTTCCGGGGCAGTTCCACTCGCAGGGCGGGCTGGCGGTCACGGTGGACAGTGGGTTGCAACAGTGTTTGGAATGGAAGCCAGATGCAGTCGTCATTGTTGGCGGCATGGGCTGGGAACAGCCGCAAGCACCGGATATTGGCGACTTTCTTCGAGCTAGCCGGTTCGCGGGGGCGACAATCGCTGGAATATGTGGGGGCACGTTGGCACTGGCGAGGGCAGGCCTTCTCGATACAACACCGCATACCTCGAACAGTGCAGATTACCTGAAACAGAATGCCGCCCACTATAAAGGGGAGGCGCTTTACCAGAGCGGTACACGCGCCAAGGCTGCGGATCGAATCATCACGGCACCCGGTACTGCACCTGTTAGTTTCACCTGCGAAGTGTTTGCAGCGGTGGGGCTATCGCCAGAGCATGTTCTTCAATTGCGGTCCATGCTGGCAGCTGAGCATGAATAACCGATTAGGGGCACCCGTTACATTCCGCCCAAGCCAAGCCCCTGGCAGGTCCCTCTTTTTAAACCCCTAATTTTTCCAGCACCTCCTACGTCTATTTGAGAACCGTCCTACGCCAAGCGCGTACCGGCACCTATCACTCAAGGAGACAGGCAATGACTTCCGTTTTCGACCGCGACGATATCCAGTTCCAGGTAGTGGTCAACCACGAAGAGCAATACTCGATCTGGCCCGACTACAAGGCAATCCCCAATGGCTGGCGTGCGGTAGGCAAGAGCGGCCTGAAGAAAGACTGCCTGGCCTACATCGACGAGGTCTGGACCGACATGCGCCCGCTGAGCCTGCGCCAGAAGATGGCCGAAGCTGCAGCCCAGTGACAGCGCTGAACCTGCTGTGCCTGCCGTATTCCGGGGCCAGCGCCATGGTCTACAGCCGCTGGCGGCGCAAGCTGCCGGCCTGGCTGCAGGTGCGGCCAGTGGAGCTGCCCGGGCGCGGCGCGCGCATGGCGGAGCCGCTACAGACCGACATGCAGGCGCTTGCCCGGCAATTGGCGGCCGAGCAGCGCCTGGCGGCTAGCGCGCCTTATGCATTGCTCGGCCATAGCCTGGGCGCGCTGCTGGCCTTCGAGCTGGCCCATGAGCTGCAGGCGCTGGGTTGCCCGCCGCCGCTGGCGTTGTTCGCCTGCGGCACCGCTGCACCCACCCGGCGTGAAGACTATGACGGCAAGAACTGGCGCGAGCCCAAGCGCGACGATGAGCTGATCAGCGAGTTGCGCGAGCTCAACGGCACGCCAGAGGAAGTGCTGGGCAACGCCGAGCTGATGAGCCTGACCTTGCCGATCCTGCGCGCTGACTTCTTGCTGTGCGGCCGTTACGCCTACCGTCAGCGGCCAGCGTTGCAGTGCCCACTGCACGTGCTGGGCGGCGAAGATGATCGGGCCAGCGAGGAGCAACTGCTGGCCTGGCGCAAGGAAACCCTGGGCGACTTTTCGTTGGAAGTGTTCCCCGGCAGCCATTTCTTCATCCACGAACACGAAGACCGCGTGCTCGGCGTGCTGGCTGCGTCGCTTGAGCCGCATCGGCTTTCTGCCTGATTGACGTCACCGCTTGCCTGGGGGAGGCTAGGCCTTTTCCCAGGCAAGGGGCAGACAATGCTGATCGATCCACACAAGGCCACGTTGCTGGTCGTCGACATCCAGGAAAAACTCATCGGCGCCATGAGCGACCCCGAAGGCACGCGTGCACGGGCGCGCTGGTTGTTGGCGGCGACTGCCGATCTGGAACTGCCGACGGTTATTTCCGAGCAGTATCCCAAGGGGCTTGGCCATACCGTTGCAGCGCTCCTTGCGGCGGCGCCCGCTGCCGAAGTGGTGGAAAAAACCCATTTCTCCTGTGTGGCCGCCGAGTGCCTGCCGGCCAGCCTGATGGCACGTGATCAGGTGATCGTCTGTGGCATGGAAACCCACGTCTGCGTCTTGCAAACCGTGCTCGGCCTGCTGGCGTTGGGCAAGCAGGTGTTCGTGGTCGAAGATGCCTGCGACAGCCGCACTACGGCGAGCAAGGCCGCAGGGCTGGCACGCATGCGGGCAGCAGGGGCGCACATCGTGACCCGCGAGATGGTGCTGTTCGAGCTGATGGGCAGCGCTAGCCACCCGCAGTTCCGCCATATCAGCAAGACCTACCTGGTCGGTGAGCAGCCCTGAACGCTCGGTTACTGGCGGCGGCGCTGACGGCCCTGGCGCTGCTGCAAGGCTGCGCTGGGCGTCGTGAAGAAGAACCTGAAGCAGACCCTGCCAAGGTGCGCGCCCAGCTGTTGCGGTTGTTGCCCGCCCAGGCCAAGGACCGTACAGGTTGGGCCAAGGACATTCAGCAGGCCTTCGAAGCCCAGCGTATTGCGCCCAGCAAGAGCAACCTGTGTGCGGTACTGGCGGTGACTGAGCAGGAGTCGACCTTCAACGCCGACCCGCAGGTACCCAACCTCGGGCGCATCGCCCGCGAAGAAATCGACCGCCGCGCCGCGCGCCTGCACATCCCCCGCTTGCTGGTGGATGGCGCGCTGAAAACGCCCTCCGGCAACGGCCAGACCTATCAGCAACGGCTGCAAGGGGTGCGCAGCGAGAAGCAACTGAGCGCGCTGTTCGACGAAGTCATCGCCCGCCTGCCACTGGGCAAGACGTTGCTCGGCGGGCTTAACCCGGTGCACACCGGCGGGCCGATGCAAGTGAGCATCGAGTTCGCCGAAAAGCATGCCAAGGACTACCCCTACAGCTATGACGGCACGATCCGCCAGGAAGTGTTCAGCCGCCGTGGCGGCATGTATTTCGGCATCGCCCACCTGCTGGGCTACCCAGTGCATTACGATCGCCAGCTGTACCGCTTCGCGGATTTCAACGCAGGCTGGTACGCCAGCCGCAATGCGGCATTCCAGGCGGCGCTGAGCAAGGTGGCGGGTGCTGACCTGGCGCTGGACGGTGACCTGATTGCCCCCGGCGCGATCATGCCCGGTACCACTGAGCTTGCAGCGCGCAAGCTGGGGCTGAAGCTGGGTTTGCGTAACCCGCAGATTCGCAGCCAGCTGGAATCGGGTGACAGCCTGGCCTTTGAAGACAGCAAGCTGTACCGCGGTGTGTTCGAGCTGGCGGATGCGGCGGTTGGCAAACCGGTCGCGCGGGCGGTATTGCCGGGGATCGAGCTGAAGAGCCCGAAGATTACCCGTAAGCTGACCACCGCGTGGTTCGCAGGCCGGGTGGATGAGCGTTATCAGCGGTGCATGAAGCGCTGAATGTTGATTGCCTGTGCGGGCCTCTTCGCGGGGCAAGCCCACACAACTGTGGGAGCGGGCTTGCCCCGCGAAAGGGCCGGTACAGACAGCATCAGCTTTCGCTCAATGCCCCAACCACCTGCTCAACACTGGCCTTCAACCCGGCCACCGCATCATCGGCATCGCTGTCCACCACCAGCAACTTCGCCCCGGCGGCCTTGATCACCTCAGCCACCGCCGGCTCCGGCTGGCGATGGTCCAGCACCAGCGCCACGTCCTGGCTTTTCAGGTTTTCCTCCAGCGCCTTGAGCGCCGCCGCATCCCATTTGCCCTCGGCCGGTAGCGCCTGCTCCACCACATCCAGGTTCAACCCGCTGGTCAGGTAGCCCAAGCGCTCGGACAGGCTGACCACCGTCAGGTTGTCGGACTTTGCCAGCTGGGTCTGGCTGTTGGCCGTCAACTCCAGCAACTGGCGCTTAAGGCCCGCGAGGTTCCCTTGGATCTTCGCCTTGTCAGCCGGTGATAACCGCTCCAGGTCATTGGCGACCACATCGGCCATACGCCCAAGGTTGGTCGGGTTCAGCCATGGGTAGGCACCGTAGGCGTCGTCGCCGGTCACCGCAATCCCTGGCAAGGCACCGTCCACCGGCCGTGCCGCATCAATTTCCACGATGCGGATATTGCTGCGCCGGGCCATCGGGTAAAGCGGGTCGTCTCGCCAGATCGAACGCACGCCGATGACGGCGTCGGCCTGTTGCGCGGCTTTTTCCAGGGTCGCTGCGCCGCGCCCGCTGAAGTAGGACGGCTGGCGGCTGGCCGGCAGGTTGGCGGGTGCTGCGCGCTTGAGCTGTACCGAGGTGCCGTCGAGCAGGGCCGTGGCCAGGCTGTGGGTGACGGGCAGGGTGGTCAGCACTTGTGTGGCAAAAGAGAGCGAGGGCAGGCCCGCCAGGGCCAGTGCCAAGGTCAGCTGTTTCAGGTTCATGCCGGGTTTCCTTGCAGGCGTGGAACGAGGGCGCGGGCCAGCGCGGCCAGGGCGAAGCAGATACCGGCGACCAGGATGATCGCAGCGCCAGAGGGCACCGGCAGGTCGCAGACAATCGGCAGCAGAATGCCCAGCAGGGTGCTTAGCGTAGCGATCAGCACCGATATGAAGAAAAAGCCCTTGAGCGACTGGCTGACCAAGCGTGCGGCGGCAGCCGGTATCACCAGCAGCGCACCGACCAGGATGGCCCCGATCACCTTTACCGAGGCCACGGTGACCAAGGTCACCAGCACCACGAACAGGTAGTCCAGGGTCTTCACCGCCACCCCGCGTACGGCCGCCAGCTGCGGGTTGAAACTGGCCAGCATGATGCGGTTGTACAGCGGCAAGGCCAGCGCCAGCACCAGTACCGCGACAACACCCAGCACCACCAGGTCCTGGGCGCTGACGGTCAGCACCGAGCCGAACAGCACGTTTTCCAGGATGTGCACGTTGATCTTGCCCGCCAGCATCAGCAGCAGGCTTGCACCCAGGGCCAGGGACACAGACAGGAACACGCCGATCAGCGTATCCGGCGACAGCCCGGTGCGGTTACGCAGGAAGTTGAGCAGGATGCCGAACAGCAGGCAGTAGCCAAACAGGCTGCCATAGGGGCCGGTATACGGCTCGCCCAGCAGGATGCCGATGGCAACCCCGGTGAGCGCAGCATGGCCAACGGCCTCGGAGAAGAAGGCAAAGCGCTTGACCACCACCAGGGTGCCCAGGCCGCCCAGTACCGGGCCGATCATCAGCCCGGCCAGCAGGGCATTGACCACGAAACCGTAGGCCAGTGCCTCGGGCAGGTAGCCGGCGTTGGCCCATTGCTGGACCAGTTGGCGGAATGCTTCAAAGCTCATCAGGCAAGGCTCTCGCTGCGCGGGTGAACGGAGAACAGGCTGAGCAGACGCTCAGGGGTCAGGGCCTGTGCGGGTGGGGCGTCGAACAGCACCTGACGGCTCAGGCCCGTGACCCGGTCGGCCAGGCGCAACACGGCTTGCAGGTCGTGCTCGATCCACAGCACGGTGGTGCCGGACTGACGCCAGCCCTGCAGCAGTTGTTCGAACACCTGGATGCCCGCTTCATCGAGCGCTGACATGGGTTCATCCAGCACCAGCAGTTGCGGCTCGGGAATCAAACCTTGGGCCAGCAGCACCCGCTGGCGTTCGCCGCCAGACAGCGCGCCCATGCGCCGTTTGCGCTTGTCGAGCATGCCGACCCGGGCCAGCGCGGCATCGATAGCCGGTTGCACGCGGCGCGACAGCCCGAGAAAGGCGGGCCGGCGCTGGCACATGGCGGCCATGAAGTCGTCCACGGTCATCGGCAGGCCACGGTCGAACTCCAGGGCCTGGGGCACGTAGCCGATCACTTCATGGGCGCTCGGCCAGTGCAGGGTCAGTTGGCCCTGGTGCGGCATCTGCCCGAGCAGGGTCTTGATCAGCGAGCTCTTGCCGCCGCCGTTGGGGCCTACAATCGCATGCACGCTGCCGGCGGTCACGCTGAAGGTGACCTGTTCGAGAATGCGGGTACGGCCCAGTGTCAGGTCGATGCCGGCGAACTCGATGCGTGGCCCGTTGCACGCATCGAGGTGAGCGGCGGCGGTCATGCGCGGTTCTCCTGGATGGCGCGGACCACGGTGTCGAGGTTGCGCTTCATCTCCACTTCGTACTTCTCCTTGGTGTAGTCGCCGTAGGAAATGTGTGTCAGCGGGTACAGGCGCACGCCAGACTCGCGCTGAATGGTCTCGACATAGGCGGACGGGAAGTCCATTTCCGAGAAGATCACCTTCACGTCCAGCGCCTTGAGCTGGTCGATGGTCTTTTTCAGCTGGGCCGGGCTGGGCTCGATGCCGTGGGCCGGCTCGACCACTGCGGTAACCTCCAGGCCGAAGTCACGCACCAGGTAGTCGTAGGCCGCATGGATGGTCGCGACGCGGAAGGTGGCGCTGGGGGCTTCGGTGACCTTGGCCAGGGCTTCGGCACGCAGGGCGCGCAGGCGTTTGGCGTAGGCGCGGGCGTTTTGCGTGTAGAGCTTGGCGTTGTCCGGGTCGAGCTTGCCCAGTTCCCGGGCAATGTTGTTGACCTGGGCAATGGTGGTGCTGATCGACAGGAAGGTGTGCGGGTTGACCACCTTGCCGGCGCCCCGGGCGGCGATACCGGTGGCCGCCAGCAATGGCACGTTCTGGTTGGCCTCGATGGTGTGGATGCCAGGCTTCTCGCTGGCGGCGATCATGCGGTCGGCGAAATCGTCATGGCCGACGCCGTTGAGTACCACCACGTCCAGCGTGCCAATGCGCTTGATGTCTTCCGCCCGCGGCTCGTAGGCATGCGGGTTGAAGCCCGCCGGAATCAGCGGCACCACTTCGGCCTTGTCGCCGACGATGTTGCTCACGTAGCTGTAGTACGGGTGCAGGGTAATGCCGATGCGCAATGGCTTGCCGTTATCGGCCAGGGCCAGTGCCGGCAGGGCGATGGCCAGGAGCAGGGCGAGGGCGGAGCGGAACATGGGGGAGTCCTTGGGTTCAGTGACGGTGTTCGCGGGTGACCCCGGCGTCGTAGTGGCTGACCACCTGCTGCCAGCCGGCGGCGATCAGGGCAGCGTGGCCCAGGTCGTCCGGGGTGACGGCGGCGCTGTCGCGACGTAGCCAGACATCCGCCTGGCCACTGCTGTCGCCAGGCAAAATCAGCAACAGGCTGCCTGCCACCTGTGGGGCTTGGCTGCGGCCCAGATAGGCGCCTATTGCCAGCCACGACCACTGGTGGCCACCGCGGCTCTGGCTGCCCGCATCGACCACGAAGGGTGGCAGGCCTTCGTCGGCCAGGGTTTGCACGCTGGGCACGGCGGCGTTTTCTTCACGCAGCAGTTGGATCTCGTCGAAGGCCACCCGCAAATCGGTGTACAGGCCCTGCTCGGCGGCGGTGAGGTCGCGGCGGGCGTCGATCTGGTGGCTGGCGATGGTCTGCTCGTCCTCGCGTTCGCCACGCAGCATCACCACCGTGGCGGCAAGCACCACGATCAGCAGGCTGGTCAGCAGCACGTACAGGGTTTCGTGCCCGGCGCCGGCCGGGCGTACCACTTGGGTGCGGCTTATGGTTGGGCTGTTCATTGCTGGGCTCTTCATTACTGGCCAATGTCGGCGTAGTCGACTTCGACAACGTGCCCAGGGCCTGCATCGAACAGTACGTAGAACTCACCGTCGGGGCGCTTGAAGGTGAGGGTCGAGTCATCGCCCAGCTTGCCGCCGACCAGCACCTGCTCGTCGTAGCCGATCACATCCAGGGTCACCCCCGGGGCGCCGCTGCCGTCCGAAAAGCCGCCAGTGCATTTGACCTGGCCGTTGGCGACCTCTTCGCATTCGCACATCGGGTTGTGCGCCAGGGCGGGGCCGGCGACCAATACCAGCAAGGGCAGGGCGAGCCTGCGCATCAGGTGTTTCATTTCTTGCCTCCTTGTTTCGCGAGCCAGGCCACGGTGGCGGGCGATGCCTTGGCCAGGGGGACCGAAGCCTGGTGCATGCTGCCGTCCCAGCCTTCGAGGGTGATCCAGATGTGTGCATCAGGCTGGGTGCGTGGCGGTATCGGCAGGTTGGTGCCCATGCGATACGGCGCACCGAAGAAAATGGTGCCGGCGGCGCGCAGGCTGCGCGGCTTGCCGATGCGCAGGTAGACAGCCTTGACGTCGTTGATGCAGGCCTTGCACAGCGAGGCGTTGAACGACTTGAAGTGGCCAGCCGGGCCGTCGGCGCGTGGCGCCTCGTCGCGCAGTTCGGCCAGATCCAGGCTGTAGGGGCCGACCTGGATGTCGCTGATCGCGTTCACGCCAAGCCCGGCGTCGCCGCGAAACAGCCTGGCGTCGGCGAAGTACTTGGGCATGAAGCCAAGCGGGATGAGGATCAGCAGAATGTTCAGGTGAAAACGCCATTTCAGCCACAGCTGCTTGAGTGGGCTGGCGGGCAGGGTCTGGGCCTGGCTCATGGGTGGATCTCCACGGTGGTTTCGCGGCTGGCCGCGCGTGGCGCACGCTCGCTGCGCTTGAGGGCGGCGGCGGTCGCCTGGGCGGTGCGTTTGGTCCAGATCAGCAGGCCGCTGAATACCATCAAGGTGAGGATCAGGCCGAAGAAGAACCAGATCAGCTTGATCGCCAGGCCGCCAAAGTCGCCGGTGTGCAAGGGGCGCATGGACTCGGTGACAAACTCCAGGGTGGAGCGGTCGCTAAGCAGGAACTGGCTGTCGACCTTGCTGGTGTACGGGTTGACCGAAGCGGTCTGGAACATCAGCGGATACCAGCCGCGCCCACCCATTTCGACATGGCTGTAGGCCGTGGAGGGCAGCGAAATGAAGGCGATCTCAAGGCCCGGGATCGCCAACCCGGCAATGCGCGCGGCCTCGTCGATGTCGATACGCGGGGCCGGGCTGCCGTCTACCGTTTGCGGCACTTCTTCACGGGCGATCACCGGCACGATCGGTTCGGTGGAGATGCTGATATTGTTGTCGGACAGGATGGCCTGGATCAGGAACCAGGTGCCGGTAATGGAAATGACCGCGATGAACCAGATCGACCAGACCCCGGCCAGGCGGTGCAGGTCACCCCAGAAAATACGCGAGCCATGGCCGGTGCGTATTGGCTTGAAAAAGCCTTTCCAGAACTTCTTGTACACCACAAGGCCTGTGACCAGCGAAGCCAGCATTGGCAGGCCGAGAATAGAGACCAGGTACCAGCCCCAGCTGAAGCCACTGGTGAAGGGCACCAGCCACCAGCCATGCAAGGCACGGGTGAAGGCTTCGAAGTTGAAGTCCGGGCTCTTGCCCTGGATCGCCCCGGTGTAAGGGTTGACGTAGAGCGTCGGGGTGGTGCCGTCGGGGAAGGTGACGCCGGCGTTGAGGGCGAAGTGCGACCCGTCGGGCTGCCTCAACGAATGCACGATCATGTCGGGTTCGGCCTTGTGCAGGGCATCAAGCACTTGCTGGTAGCTCAGGCGTTCGGCATCGCCGTCCGGCTTGCTGGCGCGCACGTCCGGGTTGGCCAGCCAGACGATCTCCTGGCTGACCACGGCGAGCATGCCGGTAAAGCAGACGATCAGCACAAAGAACCAGATCGGTAGGGCGAGCCAGCTGTGGACCAGGAACCACAACTTGGATTTGGATTTTTTCGGTGATTTGGCCATCTGATCGTCTTCTGAAATGGGTGGTCGAGCTTATGCCCAACCAAGAGGGCTGCACCTATAAAGACGAATGAGAATGGAAATCCTGCCGTTTTAAATGCAAGCAAATGTTTCAGAATGCGCAAGCCGGCCTGCGCGCGAGGCGTCAGGCCGGCTGGTAGAGGCGGGCAATCAGGCGCGGGTCAAGGCCACGGCCGGCTGCGGGCGGCCGTTCAGGCGCGACAGGTCCTGGTACAGCGACTGGCCGATTTCGGCGGCGCGGGCGGGCAGCACCGAGAGCAAGGTATCGCTCAGGCCGTGGCTGTTCTCGCAGAAGCCTTGCAGGTAAACCGACGCCTGCAGGTCTGGGCTGGCCAGTACCCGGTAGTTGCGATCGACGCTGAAGTCGTCCAGGTAGCCTGCCAGCGGTGCCAGCAGGTCGCGGTGCGAGCGGCGCTCGTAGCCGGTGGCCAGGATCATCGCATCGTAGCGGTGGGTCTGCTGCTGGCCGGTAGCGAGGTCGCGCAGGGTCAGTTCGAGGCCTTCGCGGGTGGCCACCACCGCTTCCACCTGGCGTCGGCACAGGACGTTATGGCGGAACTGGTGCGCAACCTTCTGGCGATAAAGGATGCCGTAGATGCGCTCGATCAGGTTCAGATCGACCACCGAATAATTGGTGTTGTGGTACTCGCCCAACAGCTTGCTGCGTTGATCGGCCGGCTCGTTGTAGACCAGGTCGGTGTAGCCCGGGGAGAAGATCTCGTTGACGAACGGGCTGTCGTCGGCCGGTTTGAGTGCCGAACCGCGCAGGATCATGTCGACCTTGACCGATGGGTAGCTGTCGTTGAGGTCGATGAATGCCTCGGCGGCGCTCTGACCAGAGCCGATCACCGCGATGCGCATCGGCTTGCCTTCGGTGCAGGGCAGCTTGTTCAGGCTGCTCAGGTATTGGGAGTGGTGGAAGACGCGCGGGTCATCCTTGAAAGCGCCGAACTTTTCCGGAATTTTCGGCGTGCCGCCGCTGCCGACCACCACCGAGCGGGTGCGACGGCTGTATTCGCGGCCTTGCTGATCGCGCGAGACCAAGCGCAGGTGCTCGACCCGGCCGGCGCTCACTTCCGGCTCGATGCGCACCACCTCCTCGCCATACACCGCCTGGGTGGCGAAGTGTTCGGCGGCCCAGCGCAGGTAGTCGTTGTACTCCAGGCGGCAGGGGTAGAAGGTGCCGAGGTTGATGAAGTCGGCCAGGCGCTGCTTCTGGTGCAGGTAATTGACGAAGCTGTAAGGGCTGGTCGGGTTGCGCAGGGAGACCAGGTCCTTGAGGAACGAAATCTGCAGCTCGCTCTGGGTGGCCAGGGTTTCGCCGTGCCAGCGGTAGTCTTTCTGCTTGTCGATGAACAGCGCGTCCAGGGCGTGGCCCTGGGACTGTGCGAGCTCTTCCAGGGCGATGGCCAAGGCCAGGTTGGAAGGACCGAAGCCCACGCCGATCAGATCTTTGATTGTTTCCTGGTTTGAGGACTGGCTCATGGCTGCGATTCCCTGAATGGTCGAATGTGGACGCCCGCCGGGGCTCCGGCTCCTGCGCAAGTACATGTGTTGGAACGAGCCAAGCGGGGGGGAATTTACTGGTAGGGGTAGCGGGTTTTGTCGCCGCTGGTTAAAGAACTGCGGCAGGCGGCCGATAGGGGGTCAAGGCAGGGACTCACCTAAGGCAGGGAATCGGCATGACAGCAATATCTTTGAGCAACCTACATATCAATGGTGTGTCCGCCCAGGCGCTGAGCGCCACGGCAGCCGCTGAGCGCGAGCAGGCAAAACAGGCTGAGCAAAGCGAGAAAGGCGGGCCGGTGACCATCAGCGGCGATACCTTTAAGGTTGGCGGTGGAGGCCAGGCGCAGCCCGCGCAGGGTGGCGAGAGCAGCGGCGAGTCGGCGGCTGTCCAGCAGTTGCGCGAAATGATCAAAGAGCTGCAAAAGCAGCTGGCTGAAGAGCAGAAACAGCTGGCGGCTGTGATGGCGACGAAGATGGATGAGACAACCAAGGCTGCAGCGGTGAGCGCCAAGCAGGCGAGCATCGCCGCGCTTACCGGGCAAATCATGCAAGCGACTGCGCAGTTGCTCACAGCGTTGCAAGAAAGCGGTGGCAGCAGTGCGGGCGGGATGGTCAGTACCCAGGCCTAGCTGACCGGCGCTGTTTATTGACATAGGAGCAGCACAAGGCTGCTCCTACAAGCGCTGGCTTACTCGGCCGCCAGGCGCCCCTTGATCTGCCGGTCAGCCTTGTACTGCATGGCCACCGCCGGCGCCGGTTTGGCTGCCCCGGTTTCCAGCCACTGGCGCATGCGGCTGGCATCGGCGAAGTGGGTGTATTTGCCGAAGGCATCGAGGATCACCATGGCCACCGGGCGGTTGTCCATGCGGGTCAACAGCACCAGGCAATGGCCAGCCTCAT
Source organism: Pseudomonas sp. E1MeOHC2 (assembly GCF_058745025.1). Classification (NCBI taxonomy): domain Bacteria; kingdom Pseudomonadati; phylum Pseudomonadota; class Gammaproteobacteria; order Pseudomonadales; family Pseudomonadaceae; genus Pseudomonas; species Pseudomonas sp. E1MeOHC2. Next base: position 176,517 of record NZ_CP196675.1, on the reverse strand, counting down.
TGGTGAAACCGGTCTTGGTCAGTTTGATGTCCCAGTTGCTCTTGTTCACCAGGTGGTCGGTGTTACGGAAGCCCAAGGTGTAGTTGGGTTTGCGGAAGGCCACAGTCTTCTCACGCGTGGTCGACAGCTCGCTCAGCATCGGATACTTGCGCGACGCCATCAGCAGTTTGGACAGGTCGCGGGCGGAAGAGACGTTTTGCGTCGAGAGGCCAGTCGGCTCGACATAGCGGGTGTGCGCCATGCCCAGGCTGCGGGCCTTGGCGTTCATGGCCTTGATGAACGCCGGGTAACCGCCTGGGTAGTGGTTGGCCAAGGTGTTGGCCGCACGGTTCTCCGAAGACATCAAGGTGATCAGCAACGTCTCGCGGCGGTCCAGCTGGCTGCCCAGGCGCACGCGCGAATACACGCCTTTCATCTCCGGGTTGTTGGCGATGGTCATGGTGAGCATTTCATTCATCGGCAACTTGGCGTCCAGTACCACCATCGCTGTCATCAGTTTGGTGACCGATGCAATGGGTACCACGCGGTCGGCGTGGCTGGAATACAGCTCCTGATTGGTGTTCAGGTCGATCAACAGCGCGCTGCCGGAGGCCAGGTGCAGTTTGGCCGGGTCGCGTTGCACCTGGGCCGGGGGTTGTGCAGCAGCAGTCGACGGGAGGGTCGCGGTACCTGTGAGCAACAGCAGCAGGCTGAGGATGGACAGGGATGTTTTCACGTTGAGGCTCACTAAAGGTTGGTATGTCGTTGGCTGTGCAAGGGTTTTCCCCCAAAAAACCGCTGCATTCTGGAGTATGGCTTAACAGCTGTCGATTGCTTGTTTAACCGACCTGTCGAAATGAAAAAAGCTTCATGCTGGATCGGTTCTCCAAGACCCACTCGTCGGATTGTGCGGACAAAAAAGACCCGCCAAACGGCGGGCCAGAAGGGGCGTAGGGAGCAACGCACAACAAATACGGTCAAGCGACCAGGGTATCTGGCTGCAACTGATCGGCCAGGGCCTGGGCCGAGGCGCGAGTCATCAGTGGGCCGCTTACGGCTTCACCGTTGCGCATCAGGTACCAGCACGCCAGCAGGCCCTGCTGACGCAGTGAAGGGGGGACGGCGCTGCCGACAACGGACATGATCTGGAAAGTGGCCATGGGGACCTCCTGTGAAACATGGCTCTACCTTACGCAGCAGCCTCAGCGGTTTGAAATCAATGTGCTCGATAGTGCTCATTAGTTTTATCAACGATCACCAGCGTGGCGGGCCGTAATACACCGGGGGCGGGCCGTAGTAGGTGCGATACCCCGGGGGTGGCGGGGCCGGCGCGTAATAGGGCTGGTAATACACCGGTGCGGGTGGCGGTTGCACATAGACCGGTGGTGGCGCGTAGTAGACGGGCTGACGCTCCACATAGACGGTGCGATCGCGCCCGCCATAAACCGTTGCCCCCACGACGGCACCCACGACCGCCGCGCCAAACAGCGGGCCTGGGCCATACCAGCCTCCGCCACCACCATGGCCACCATGGGCAGCAGCTTGTCCGCTGATGGCCAGGGCACCGACCAGCAGGGCGATTACGGGAATGTGACGGTTCATGAAAACGTCCTCGCAAGGCAGCCCCTCAGGTGGGGTCCTAATTACTATGACCGTTGTCTCTGTCAGCTGAGCACAGGGGAATGGTAAAGGTTGTGTAAGGGACGACCAGTGGTGGTGTCTGTTACGCTGCATAAACGTTTCAGTTCTGAAAACGGAGCAGGTTATGTCGACAACTCCCAGCAAAGACACGGTGCTGTGCATTTCTCTGGCCGGGCGGCCCGGTACCTTCGGCGTGCGTTTCCACAACCACCTCTACCAGCAGTTGGGCCTGGACTTCTATTACAAGGCCATGAGCACTGACGATCTGCCCGCGGCGGTGGCAGGTATTCGTGCCTTGGGTATTCGCGGGTGTGGGGTGTCGATGCCTTACAAGGAGGCCTGCATGGCCCTGGTCGACGAGGTTGACCCGTCCGCTGCGGCAATCGAGTCGGTCAACACGCTGGTCAATACCGCTGGCCATCTGAAGGCGTACAACACTGATTACCTGGCCGTGCGCCAATTGCTGGAACAGCATCGGGTGGCCCCGGCCACCGCCTTTGCCCTGCGCGGCAGTGGCGGCATGGCCAAGGCGGTTGCCAGCGCGTTGCGTGACGCGGGGTTCACCCAGGGCATGATCGTGGCGCGCAATGAGCAGGCGGGGCGGCAATTGGCGGATGTCTGTGGTTATCGGTGGGTGGCCGAGCTCGGTGAGCTGTGCCCGCCGATGCTGGTGAACGTGACGCCGATCGGCATGGCGGGAGGGCCAGAGGCCAACGTGCTGGCGTTTTCCGAACACGCCATCGCAGCAGCCGAGCGGGTAATCGATGTGGTGGCGATGCCGGCGCAGACGCCGTTGATTCGCCGCGCGCAGGCATTGGGCAAGCCCGTAATCACGGGCCTGGAGGTGATTGCGTTGCAGGCGTTGGAACAGTTCGTGCTGTATACCGGCGTGCGGCCGACGCGGGGGCAGGTGGAGGCTGCGGTGGCTTATGCCCGGGATGTCTAGGTCGTCTTTACTGGCCTCTTCGCGGGGACCCCACTGCCCCTAAAAGCCGTGGGGTACACGCAAAAGCCTAGCGCTGATGGAAATCAGAACGCCTTGTGGCCCTTGTCTAGCTGTTCATCCACCAGCGCACGGCCATGGGCCAGCGACACGTGCTGGGCGTTCTCAAGGTCTGAGAAAAATGTCATCGGCATCGAGATACGCTTGCTGGTATGCCCTTCAGGATCGGTGATCAGGCACCCGGCGGCATAGGGCAGGGGGGAGTCGGGGTGGGGCATCACGCTGGCGGTGATCGTGTACTTGCGGTGTTCACAGTGAAGAGATTGCATCGTCCTTACCTCGCTGTGCTTATGAAACCGTTACTTTCATATACCACAGCAAGGGGCCGGGAGTTCCCGGCCCGACGAGCGCATAGCGTTGAGCTTCAGCCTTTGAGTTCGGTCGGCTGAATCACTTCGACCCAGTAACCGTCCGGGTCCTTGATGAAAGCCAGGTGATTCATGCGCCCATCCGCCAGGCGTTTCTGGAAGGGGACGTCGAGTGCTTCGAAGCGCGCGCAGGCTTCGCGCACGTCCGGTACCGAAATGCAGATATGGCCGAAACCACGCGGGTCGGTATTGCCATTGTGGTAGGCAAAATCGGCGTCGTTTTCGGTGCCGTGGTTGTGGGTCAGCTCCAGTACACCTGGGATCGACTTCATCCACTGGTGACGCTCGGCATCATCGGCAGGAATCTGCGCCGGGTCGACCAGGGCCAGGAAGTACAGGCTGAAGGCGGCTTGCGGGAAGTCGCGCTTGTCTACCAGGCGAAAACCCAGCACGCGGGTGTAGAAGTCCAGCGACTTCTCGATGTCCTTGACCCGCAGCATGGTGTGGTTGAAAACGAATGTGGAGGTGGCGGCATCCGGCTGCGCGGTGACGCCAGGCAGGGTTTGCAGATCGTGCAGGCTCATGGGAACTCCTGAGACGGGGCCGGGCGCGAGGCGCCGGCGAAACGGACAGGCTGGCCATGATACGGCAGTGAAGCGATTGCGCAAATGAAAGCGCCCTGCACGAGGCAGGGCGCTTGAATAGAGGCCCGCATGTGCGGGCGCGTGGGGTCGCTAGTCCTTTAGCTGTCTCGATACTGAGCCAGCGCTTGTGAAAAAAGTGTGAAGCCCATGTGGACGTTTCATCAGCGTACCCAACTTTCTACCGTGGCGGGGCCGTACTCTTCTTTCCAGGCCTTCAGCCCACGATGGTTGCCGCCTTTGGTTTCGATCAGTTCGCCGGTGTGTGGGTTTTCGTAAACCTTGACCACGCGCGGGCGCCGCTGTTGTTTGGGGGCTGTGCTGGTGGCACGGGTTGCAGCCTTGGGATCGAGGATGGCGATGATATCGCGCAGACCCTTGTCATAGCTTTTCATCAGGCCGACTAGTTTCTGCTCGAATTCGATTTCGCGTTTCAGGCCGGCATCCTTTTTCAGCGCTTCCAGTTGAGCCATTTGTTCCTGAAGCGCTTTTTCGGCAGCACGAAACTCTGCAAGTCTGGACACTGTAATCACTCCTGTACGTCTTTCGTGGCAGGGCGTGACGAACATTGAAGTAGAACAAAACGCCGGCCACGGGGGTGGGTTCCGCTGTTCGCTGATATCGAGTGTAGTCATTCGTTGCTACTGGGTAAACTGCAAACTTTTTATAAGTAAGCGCGGAACTTTACGCGTTTTTCGGGCGGTATTTTTTAACGATTGCGAAGGCCGTGTCGCCTCGGTCTAGACCAAGGTCCAATAGCCCGTTGTAGAGCCTTTGCGCGATCATTTCAGATGATGCTTGGCCACTGTTCGAGCGTGTCGCAGTACCGCAGCAGGTGATTGCTGCAGGTTGTTTTTTGCCTTTCTTTCTGGATATTTCCACGCATGTTTGCCCCCCTTCCTCACGCCCTTGGGCGCCGTGTTGCCGGCTTGTTCCTTTTGTCTGCCGGCGTCAATGCCCAGGCCGCCGGTTTTCTTGAAGACAGCAGCGCCAAGGTCGAGGCGCGCACTGTCTACTTCAACCGGGACTTTCGTGATGGCCACAGCAGTTCCAGCCAGGGCGCATCCAAGCGCGAAGAGTGGGCGCAAGGCTTCATCCTCAATGTGCAGTCCGGGTTTACCCAGGGGCCAGTAGGGTTTGGTGTGGATGCCCTGGGCATGTTTGGCGTCAAGCTCGACTCCAGCCCGGCGGACAGTAACAGCGGCTTGCTGCCTTCTTCTGGCCATGACCCGCGGCACTCGGCCGATCAGTACGCAAAGATGGGCCTGGCGGCGAAGGTCAAGGTGTCCAACACCGTGCTCAAATATGGATCGATGATGCCCGATGTACCGTTGTTGAAATACAACGATGGCCGCCTGTTGCCGACGATGTTTCAGGGCGCCATGCTCACGTCCGAAGAAGTGCGTGACCTGAAGTTCACCCTGGCCCGCCTGAACAAGTACACCGCGCGTGATTCCACCGATCGCCAGGACATTCGCGTGCACTGCAAGAACAAGCGCTATGCCTGCGACATCGAAGCCGACCACTTTGACTTGGCAGGCCTCGATTACCGCTTCAACGACCGTGTCAGCGGCCAGTACCAGGTGGCCAAGCTGGAAAACATCTATCGCCAGCATTTCCTTGGCCTGGTGGCCAGCCAGCCGCTGACGGTGGGCAGCCTGTCGGCTGACTTGCGCCTGATCAAGAGTGATGACATCGGCAATGCCCGTGCCGGTGAAATCGACCACCGCGCCTTTAGCGGCATGCTCGGTTACAGCCTGGGTGGCCACAAGGTCAGCGCCGGCTGGCAGCGCATGTATGGCGACAGTGCCATGCCTTACTTGGATGGCAGCAACCCGTACCTGGTCAACTACGCTCAGGTCAACGACTTCGCCGCCGCCCAAGAGCGTTCCTGGCAAGTGCGCTATGACTATGACTTCAAGGCACTGGGTGTGCCCGGCCTGACCTTCTTCACCCGTTACATCAATGGCGACCATATCAAGGTCCCGGGCAGCACGGCCGAAGGTAAGGAATGGGAGCGCGACACCGAGTTCAAGTACCAGGTGCAAAGTGGCACCTTCAAGGATGTTAGCGTGCGTTTGCGTAACTCCACCTATCGCAGCAACTATGAGAAGTGGGCGCGTGACATGGACGAGACCCGGGTCATTGTTAGTTACAACTTCTCCCTCTTATAGTGGGTGGCTTTGCCAAACAGTGGTGGCTGGCCGACAATGACCACCGGTAGCGGCAAAGGGCAGGGCAATGAAAGACCTGTTGTTGATTGGCATCGGCCCGGGTGATCCGCGTCAGATCACTTACGAAGCGGTCGAGGCGCTACGCCGCGCCAGCGTGTTCTTCGTGCTCGACAAGGGCACGGAGAAGGACGAACTGGTGCGCTTGCGCAAGATGATTCTCGAACGCTATCGACCCGAAGGCGGCTACCGGCTGGTGCAGGTGGCTGACCCTTCCCGGGATGGCCAGGCGGTGGATTATGTGGGCGCGGTTCAGGACTGGCACCGGCAGCGCTCCGCACTTTATGCCTACATGATCGAGGATGAGATGGGTGTCGGCGATATTGGCGCCTTTCTGTTGTGGGGCGAACCTGGCCTGTACGACAGCACTTTGCGGGTCCTCGACCTTGTCCGCGCAGGCGGCCTGGCATTGCGCCTGGAGGTGATTCCCGGCATCAGCAGTGTGCAGGCCCTGGCGGCTCGTCATCAGGTGCCGCTCAACCGTATCGGCGAGCCACTGACCGTGCTGCCGGGGCGACGCCTGGCCGGGCAGGGCCGCATCGACAACGTGGTGGTGATGCTTGACGGGCAGTGCGCGTTTGCCCAGCTCGACGACCCGGCGTTGATGATTTACTGGGGTGCGTACCTGGGCACCGAGGATGAGGTACTGATTGCTGGGCCGTTGCAGGCGGTGAAGGCACAGATCCTAGAAGTGCGTGAGCGTGAGCGGTTGCGCAAGGGGTGGATCATGGATACCTACCTGTTGCGCAGGGAGCTGTAGTTGGGCGGAACGTGTACTGGCCACTTCGCGGGCAAGCCCGCTCCCACAGGAACTCCACAAATCTTGGGGTTGCGCTGTCATGCAGAGAACAGTGTGGGAGCGGGCGTGCCCGCGAAAGGCGCCACACTGATATCAGGCCTTACCTAATACCTCAGTCATCTTGTTGCGTAACTGTTCGATGCTAAATGGCTTGCCAATCAGGTGCATGCCATCTGGCACACTGACATTCTCGGCATAGCCACTGGCAAACAGCACCGGCAGCAGCGGACGGAGTTCGCGTGCGCGTTGCGCCAGCTCTTCGCCGCGCATGTCGGGCAGGCCTACATCTGTCATCATCAGCGCCAAGCTCTGCGACGCGTCTTCGAGCACCCGCAGTGCTGCGCCGGCGTCTTCTGCCTCGATCACCTTGTAGCCCAACTCGTCGAGCACTTCGACCATCAGCATGCGTACGATGTCGTCGTCTTCGACTACCAGAAGATACATGGTTCGGATCCTGTGAAAATGAATGTCTTTATTCTGTACGCCCGTCGACGGCAGAAGTTCCCGAGGATACCGATCCTTGCAATCAGATGGAACGATTGGCAAACCCAGCCTTCAAATGCTGGCTAAATGCCCTGCCAGACCCGGTAAAGCTGGTTAGACTCGCTATTACCGGTGAGCGCAGCGGCAGACAATTACAAGGGTCTTTCCGCCACACTTCTTAATGGACTTTCTTCGCTCGGGCGTTATCTCATGATTCAAGCAGCCTCGATGGACCAACGAAGCTTCCGCAAGCTGTTGAGCCGCAACGTCGGCCTTCCCCTTGGGGTGGGCCTTTTGGGCGCAGTGGCTTTTGTCGCGGTGATCAACTACCTGCTCTCGGCGATGCAGTGGGTCGAGCATACTGATCGGGTAATCGGCAACGCCAACGAAACGGTCAAGCTGTCGATCGACATGGAAACCGGCATGCGCGGTTTTCTGATCACCGGCGACGAACGCTTTCTCGACCCCTACGAGGTGGCCAAGCCGAAAGTGCTCGGCAGCCTGCAGAGCCTGCGCGGCATGGTCGAAGACAACCCGCAGCAGGTCGATCGTATCGACCGGCTGATGGCCCTGCAGAAGGCTTGGAACGACTTCGGTAACGAAATGATCACCCTGCGCCGTAGTCAGGGTAACTACCAGGAATCGATCGGCAACGGGCGGGGCAAGCGCATCACCGACGAGATCCGCAAGGAGTTCGACGGCCTGATCAGCACGGAACAGCAACTGCGCATGGCCCGTAACGAGAAAGTAAGCGCGGTCACTGTGACCGCGATCTCGGCCTTCGTGCTGTTCATCGTCGGCCTCAGCGCCTTGCTGGCCTACCTTGGGCGCCGGGACCTGCTGGCGCTGTCGGCCAGCTACGACGAAAACCTTCAGGCCCAGCAACGTGCGGCCCAGCGCCTGGAGCACCAGGCTTGGTTGCGCAACGGCCAGACCCAGCTGGCCCAGCAGGTGCTGGGGCAACTGACCCTGCCCATGCTCGGCGACAACATCCTGCGCTTTTTCGCCACCTACCTGGGCTGTGTAGTGGGCGCCATGTATGTGCGCGACGAACACGGCCGACTGGTGCGTGTGGCCAGCTATGGCCTGAGTGCCGAGGAGCAGGCCCGCGAGCAGATCAAGGGCGACCACGATGGCTTGTTGGCCCAGGCCATGCGCGAAGGGCGGCTGTTGCGCCTCGATGATTTGCCCGAAGACTACTATCGCCTGAGCTCTGGCCTTGGCAGCGGCCTGCCGCGCAGCGCATTGCTGATGCCCGCCACCGACGACGGGCAGATCAACGGCGTGATCGAACTTGGCTTCCTGCGCCCCTTGCAGGAGCGCGATGATGAGTTCCTGGAACGGGTCGGTGGCAACCTTGGCATGTCCATCGAAAGTGCGCGTTATCGCCAGCGTCTGCAGGAAGTGCTGGCCGAGACCCAACAGTTGAACGAAGAGCTGCAAGTGCAGCAGGAAGAACTGAAAACCGCCAACGAAGAGCTTGAAGAGCAATCACGCGTACTCAAGGAGTCTCAGGCCCACCTGGAGACCCAGCAGGCTGAACTCGAGCAGACCAACGAGCAGTTGTCTGATCGCACCGACGCTCTGAACCGCAAGAACGACGAGCTGAACCAGGCCCAGCAAGAGCTGCAGGCTCGCGCCGACGACTTGCAGCGCTCCAGCAAGTACAAGTCCGAATTCCTCGCCAACATGTCCCACGAGCTGCGCACGCCACTCAACAGCTCGCTGATTTTGGCCAAGCTGCTGGCGGAAAACGGCGAGGGCAACCTCAGCGAAGAGCAGGTGAAGTTCGCCGAGTCCATCTATTCGGCCGGTAACGACCTGCTGAACCTGATCAACGATATTCTCGACATCGCCAAGGTCGAAGCCGGCAAACTCGAAGTGCGGCCCGAGACCACCCAGGTCGAGCGCCTGGCCGAAGGCTTGCGTGGCATGTTCCAGCCCCTGGCCGGGCACAAGGGCCTGGCCTTCGAGGTCAAGGTCGAGCCGCGGGTGCCGGTCACCCTGTTCACCGACCGCCAGCGCCTGGAGCAGATCCTCAAGAACCTGCTGTCCAACGCCATCAAGTTCACCGAACGTGGCGAAGTCAGCATGAACGTCAGCTTCCAGGCCGGCACCGGTATCGTGTTCTCCGTACGCGATACCGGTATCGGTATTGCCGCTGATCAGCAGCAGGCGATCTTTGGCGCCTTCCACCAGGTTGATGGCACCAGCAATCGCCGCTACGGCGGTACCGGTCTGGGCCTGTCCATCTCCCGTGACCTCGCGCATTTGCTTGGCGGGCAGATCAGCGTCGACAGCAGCCCCGGCCAGGGCAGTGTGTTCAGCCTGATCTTGCCGGAACGTTACGAAGCCGAAACCGATGAAGTCGAGCAGCACAGCCTGCGCCCCGCAGTCGATGCGTTGCCGCCGGCACCGCAGGCTACCGCAGCGCCAGCGCCCAAACGCCCGACACCGGCCTTCAGCGACGACCGCGAGCGTGCCCCCTTCGACAACCGCTGCATCCTGGTGATCGAAGACGAGCCGAACTTTGCCCGCATCCTCTTCGACCTGGCGCACGAGCTGGGTTACAGCTGCCTGGTGGCCCAGGGCGCGGACGAAGGCTTCGAGCTGGCGTCCCAGTACATTCCGGATGCGATCCTGCTGGACATGCGCCTGCCCGACCACTCCGGGCTGACCGTGTTGCAGCGGCTCAAGGCGCTGCCCGGTACCCGTCATATCCCGGTGCACATCATTTCGGTGGAAGACCGCGTCGAGGCGGCCATGCACATGGGCGCTGTGGGTTACGCCGTCAAGCCCACCAGCCGCGAAGAGCTCAAGGAGGTATTCGCTCGTCTGGAAGCCAAATTGACTCAGAAGCTCAAGCACATCCTGCTGGTGGAGGACGATGACCTGCAGCGCGAGAGCATCGCCCGGCTGATTGGCGACGATGACGTCGAGATCACCGCCGTGGCCATGGCCCAGGACGCCCTGGCACTGCTGCGCGAGAACATCTACGACTGCATGATCATCGACCTCAAGTTGCCCGACATGCTCGGCAACGAGCTGCTCAAACGCATGACTGCCGAGGATATCCGTTCATTCCCGCCGGTGATCGTCTACACCGGGCGCAACCTCACCCGCGAAGAAGAAACCGACCTGCTCAAGTACTCGCGCTCGATCATCATCAAGGGCGCCCGCTCACCGGAGCGCCTGCTCGACGAGGTGACGCTGTTCCTGCACAAGGTCGAATCGCAGCTGTCCAACGAGCGTCAGCGCATGCTCAAGACCGCGCGCAGCCGCGACAAAGTGTTCGAAGGCCGCAAGGTGTTGCTGGTGGACGACGATGTGCGCAACATCTTCGCCCTTACCAGCGCCCTGGAGCACAAGGGCGCGATTGTCGAGATTGGCCGCAACGGGCGCGAAGCCATCGAGCGTCTGGAGCAGCACGACGATATCGACCTGGTGCTGATGGACGTGATGATGCCGGAGATGGACGGTTTCGAGGCGACCCGTCTGATCCGCCAGCAAGCGCGCTGGCGCAAGCTGCCGATCATTGCCGTGACCGCCAAGGCGATGAAGGATGACCAGCAGCGATGCCTGCAGGCTGGCGCCAATGACTACCTGGCCAAACCGATCGACCTGGACCGGCTGTTTTCGCTGATCCGCGTCTGGCTGCCGCAACTGGAGCGAATTTGACTAGCGAACGTAATACCGACATCGAGATCCGGCTACTGATTGAGGCGATCTACCTCAAGTACAGCTATGATTTTCGCAATTATTCCGGCGCGTCGATCAAGCGCCGGATTCTTCATGCGCTGCGCCAGTTCGACTGCCTCACGGTATCGGCGCTGCAGGAGCGCGTGCTGCACGACCCGGGCATGTTCATGCAGTTGCTGCAGTTCCTGACGATCCCGGTCAGCGAGATGTTCCGCGACCCGAGCCACTTCCTTGCCCTGCGCAACGAGGTGGTGCCGCTGCTGCGGACCTGGCCGTCGATCAAGATCTGGATCGCCGGTTGCAGCACCGGTGAAGAGGTGTACTCCATGGCCATCCTGCTGCGTGAGGAAGGCCTGCTCGAACGCACCATCATCTACGCTACCGACATCAACCCGCATTCGCTGGACAGGGCCAAGCAGGGCATCTACTCGATGCAGAGCATGCGTGAGTACGCAGACAACTACCGCAAGGCCGGTGGCCGCCGCGACTTCTCCGAGTACTACACGGCCGCTTATGGCAACGCCATCATGGACAGTACCCTGAGGGATAACGTGACCTTCGCCGACCACAGCCTGGCCACCGACAGCGTGTTTTCCGAAACCCAACTGGTGTCGTGCCGCAATGTCCTGATCTACTTCAACAAGGACCTGCAGGATCGAGCCCTGGGGCTGTTCCATGAGTCCCTCTGCCACCGGGGGTTCCTGGTGTTGGGCAGCAAGGAATCGGTAGATTTTTCGGCCTACAGCGAGCGCTTCGAGCCGCTGGTCAAGCCCGAACGGATCTACCGCAAATCATGAACGGCGTCCGTGCGGTGGTGATTGGCGCCTCGGCTGGCGGGGTGGCGGCATTGTTCCAGGTGCTGGGTGCGCTGCCGACGGCGTTCACCCTCCCGGTGTTATGTGTGCTGCACTTGCCGGACAGCCGTCACAGCCAGTTGGCTGAGGTGTTGCAGCGGCGCTTGCATCGACCCGTGCACGAGGCCTGTGACAAGGAACGGATCAGCGCCGGGCAGATCTATGTCGCGGGGCCGGGCTATCACCTCTCGGTGGAGCACGACCTGACGCTGTCGCTGAGCCAGGAAGCACCGGTGCATTTCTCGCGCCCGGCCATCGACTTTTTGTTCATGTCGGCGGCCGATGCCTACGGCAGCGGCCTGCTGGGCGTACTGCTTACCGGCGCCAACGAAGACGGCGCCGCGGGCTTGGCTTACATCAACAACAATGGGGGCCGCACGATTGTCCAGGACCCTCGCGACGCACAGGTCGCGCTGATGCCGGAGGCCGCTTTGGCTCTGCACCAGCCTGACCATATCCTTACTCTGAGTGGTATCGGGCAGTTGCTCGCGACCCTGGAAACCAGCGCATGCTAAGCCACACCATCGCCAAACTGCTGATCGTCGACGACCTGCCGGAAAACCTGCTGGCGCTCGATGCCCTGATCCAGGGCGAAGACCGCGAGGTGCACCAGGCTCAGTCTGCCGAAGCCGCATTGTCGCTGCTGCTCGAGCACGAATTTGCGCTGGCCATCCTTGATGTGCAAATGCCAGGCATGAATGGCTTCGAGCTGGCCGAATTGATGCGTGGCACCGACAAGACCAAGAACATCCCCATCGTTTTCGTCAGTGCGGCGGGGCGCGAGATGAATTACGCCTTCAAAGGCTATGAGAGCGGGGCCGTGGACTTTTTGCACAAGCCGCTCGATACCCTGGCGGTGAAAAGCAAGGTCTCGGTGTTCGTCGACCTGTTCCGCCAGCGCAAGGTCCTTGGCCGGCAATTGGAAGCCCTGGAGCGCAGTCGCCAGGAGCAGGAGGTATTGCTGGGCCAGCTGCAGCTGGCGCGGGGCGAGCTGGAGCATGCAGTGCGCATGCGTGACGATTTCATGTCGATCGTGTCCCACGAGGTGCGTACGCCACTCAACGGCCTGATCCTGGAAACCCAGCTGCGCAAGATGCACCTGGCACGGGGCAACCTGGACGCCTTCAGCGCGGACAAGCTGCAGGCCATGGTCGAGCGTGACGAGCGGCAGATCAACAGCCTGATACGCCTGATCGAGGACATGCTCGACGTCTCGCGCATTCGCACCGGCAAGTTGTCGCTGCGGCCCCGGGTGTTCGATATCGGCCAACTGGTGCGTGGCCTGGTGGAAAACTTCACGGCCCAGGCAACGGCGCTGGACACCCATATCGCGCTGCAGCGCTGCGAGGCGTTGCGCGGCGAGTGGGATGAATTTCGGATTGAACAAGTGGTAGCCAACCTGTTGTCCAATGCGTTGCGTTATGGCGAGCGCAAAGCGGTGCAGGTGCGTGTGTTCGCCCAGGACGGCATGGCCTGGGTGCAGGTGCAGGATCACGGTATCGGCATCAGCGCGGCCAACCAGCAGCGGATCTTCCAGCAGTTCGAGCGGGTCGCTGCCCAGCAGGCCAGTGGTGGGTTAGGGTTGGGGCTGTACATCTCCGAGCAGATCGTCCACGCCCACGGTGGGCGGATTCTGGTGGACAGCGAGGAAGGCGAGGGTGCCACATTCACCCTGCAATTGCCGCTTGCAACGTACGAAGAACAAAACGACCAGGTGCGGGCAACCTCCGCGTAAGCCTGGGGTCAGATGGCCAACTGTAAGCATTTCAAGGCGTTATCATGAGTGAAGATGCACAAGATGTGGTGCTGGTGGTCGAGGATGAACCGGTTATTCGCATGATCCTGCGCGATTACCTGGCCGGTGAGGGCTATCACGTACTGGTGGCTGAAGACGGTGAGCAAGCGTTCAAGATCCTGGCAAGCAAGCCACATCTGGACTTGATGGTCACCGATTTTCGTTTGCCAGGGGGCATTTCCGGGGTAGAGATCGCTGAACCTGCGGTGAAGCTGCGACCGGAGCTGAAGGTGATCTTCATCAGTGGCTACCCGGCGGAGATTCTTGAATCGGGCAGCCCGATCGCGCGCAAGGCGCCGATCCTGGCCAAGCCGTTCGACCTGGATACCCTGCATGAGCAGATCCAGGCGCTGCTGCGCTGAGGCTGGCCCATACGCCGTCTTTGTGTAGGCGATTGCCCAGGCCCTTGGGGTAACAGTGGTCATGTGGGAGCGGGCTTGCCCCGCGAACGGGGCCACGCGGAGCATGGCACCGGCTTCGCCGGTGTTCGCGGGGCAAGCCCGCTCCCACAGAGTTGCTGCTAAATCAATGAGTCAAGTTTTGTTCTATGGGAGCAGCACAAGGCTGCTCCAAAAGCGCGAAGGTCAGCGTAGGGTTCGCTCAATGCCCCCCAGCAGCAGGCTCTCCATCAGTCCCAGCCCTTCGCCTTCCGGCAGGCGCCGTGCCTGCAGCAGCCCTGGCAACTGGTTGAGCAACGTCGCCAGTACATGCGCGGTCGCCGCCAGCGCTTCGCCTTTAAGGCTTGCCCGCGGTGCAATCAGGTGCAGCACCCCCGTTTCGTAACGCCTACGCAGTAGCATCAGGCGCGCCTGTTGCGCCTCGCTCAAACAGCAAAAGTCCCGCTCTGCCAGACGAAACTGCAAAGGCCGCTCGGCATGCAACTGCCAGTGCGCCGCGATCAGGCAAGACAACGCCGATGTGCCACGGGCCATGGCGCGGCGGCCTTGGTCTAGCGTTGCCTGCAGCTCTTCATACAACTCCTCGATCAAGTCGTACAACAGGTCCTGTTTGCTGGGGAAATGGTGATACAGCGAGCCCGCGGTCAACCCTATATGGGCTGCCAGTTCACGCATGCTGACCTGGCCGAAGCCCTTTTCGGCAAACAGCGCCATGGCCTGGTCACGTCGCTCTTCAAAGCTGGCACAGCGCATTGCAGCGTTGACCGGGGGCATGGCACTCGCTCCTCAATAGGTGAAGAAACCGCGGCCGCTCTTGCGCCCCAGCCAACCGGCCGCGACCATTTCCTTGAGCAACGGGGCAGGGCGGTACTTGCTGTCATTGAAGCCTTCATGGAAGGCCTCCATGATCGCCAGCAGGGTATCCAGGCCAATCAGGTCGGCCAGTGCCAGCGGGCCAATCGGCTGGTTGCAGCCCAGGCGCATGCCGGTGTCGATGTCCTCGGCACTGGCCAGGCCTTCCTGGCGCACGAAGACCGCTTCGTTGATCATCGGCACCAGAATGCGGTTGACCACGAAACCCGGGCGATTGCCGGCGGTAATCGGTGTCTTGCCCACCTTCTCGGTCACCAGCAAGGCCTGGGCATAGGTACTGTCGCTGGTCTGCAGACCACGGATGATCTCGACCAGAGCCATCATTGGCACCGGGTTGAAGAAGTGCACGCCGATGAAGCGCTCAGGGTGCTCGATGCTCGCGGCCAGTTGGGTGACTGACAGCGACGAGGTATTGGTGGCAATCAGGCAGTCGGCGGTAACGTTGGCCGCCACTTGCTGAAGAATGCGCTGCTTGAGCTGCAGGTTTTCGGTAGCCGCCTCGATCACCAGCTGCGCGCCATTGAGCTGGGCATAGTCGGTGCTGGTGCGGATACGAGCTCTTGCGGCTTGTGCTTTCTCGGCGTCGAGTGTGCCTTTGCTGACCTGGCGCTCGAGGTTTTTGCTCAAGGTCGCCACGCCACGCTCCAGCGCAGCATCGGACACGTCCACCAGTAGCACCTGATAACCCGCCACCGCGCACACTTGGGCGATGCCGTTGCCCATGGTGCCTGCGCCGATTACGGCAATGTGTTCAATGTTCATGTGTCAGTTTCCCTCAGACGCGCTCGAAGACCACGGCGATGCCTTGGCCGCCGCCGATGCACATGGTGGCCAGGGCGTAACGGCCCTGAATGCGGTGCAGCTCATGGATGGCCTTGGTAGCGATGATCGCGCCCGTGGCGCCGACCGGGTGGCCGAGGGAGATGCCCGAACCGTTCGGGTTGACCTTTTCCGGGTCGAAGCCGAGCTCACGGGCCACGGCGCAGGCTTGGGAGGCGAAGGCCTCGTTGGACTCGATCACGTCCAGGTCGTGGACGTTGAGGCCGGCTTTTTCCAACACCTTGCGGGTCGCGGGGATCGGGCCCAGGCCCATCAGTTCGGGTTCGACGCCGGCATGGGCGTAGGCCACCAGGCGTGCCAGCGGCTTCAGGCCCAGGCGGCGCACGGCGTCACCGCTGGCCAGCACCAGGCCGGCAGCGCCGTCGTTGATACCGCTGGCGTTGCCGGCGGTGACGGTGCCATCTTTCTTGAACACGGTCTTCATCGCGGCCAACTGCTCTGCGGTGACATCGCCACGCACGTGTTCGTCGACGCTGAACTGCACACTGCCTTTGCGGGTTTTCAGTTCCAGCGGGACGATCTGGCTGGTGAAGCGGCCTTCGGCAATGGCGCGCGCGGCGCGGCGCTGGCTGGTCAGGGCCAGTTCGTCCTGCATTTCACGGGTAATACCGTGTTTGGCCGAGACGTTTTCGGCCGTGATGCCCATGTGGAAGTGTTCGAAGGGGTCCTGCAGCACGCCGACCGTGTAGTCGATGCCTTGCAGGTCGCCCATGCGCGCGCCCCAACGTGCCTGTGGCAGCAAGTAAGGGCCGCGGCTCATGGACTCGGCGCCGGCCGCCAGGGCCACGTCGGTGTCGCCCAGCAGCAGGCATTGGGCGGCTGAGACGATGGCCTGCAAGCCCGAGCCGCACAGGCGGTTGACGTTGAAGGCAGGGGTTTCCTTGGGGATGCCAGCGTTCATCGCCGCCACCCGGGCCAGGTAGGCATCACGGGGCTCGGTGGGGATCACGCTACCCATCACCATATGGCCGATTTGCCCGGCATCCACGCCCGAACGCTCGATGGCGGCACGGGCCACGGCGGTGGCGAGGTCGGCCAGTGGCAGGTCCTTGAGAGAACCACCAAAGCCACCAATGGCTGAACGGACGGCACTGACGACGTAGATTTCTGCGCTGCTCATAAGGGCTCCGATTGCGAAGGCGTGGCGGGACCGGGCCCGGCTCTGCGAGAATGGCCGGCGATCCCTTCGATCATCCGAGTCTAGGCAAAGGCACTGCCAGAGCCTATGCCGGATCTGTTCAATCAACCTGGCACTTTTTGCCACTCAGCATAGACAGCGAAATCCGCCATGCGCGATAGCGATACAGTCGCCGTGTACTTCCTTGAGGCCATGCTTCATGCCCTGCGTGAGCGCCCGAACGTGCGCGATGCGCACCTGCGTGCGGTCGGCATCGATCCACAGCTGCTCGAACAGCCCCAGGCCCGCGTGCCGGCCAAGGCGTTCGCCCAGCTGTGGCTGGCCCTGATCGAGCTGCTGGACGACGAGTTCTTCCGCCTCGACAGCCACGGTATGCCGCCGGGCAGCTTTGCCTTGATCTGTCGTGGCGTGATTCACGAACCGAACCTGGAAAAAGCCTTGCGTCAGTGCATGGGTGGCTTTGGCCTGTTCCTGCGCGACCTGCGCGGCAGCCTTACGGTACGTGGCGCCAGGGCGGTGATCAGCGTGCAGTCGAGCATTGCCGACCCGTTGACCCGGGTGTATGCCGAGGAAACCTACCTGGTGTTGATGATCGGCCTGCTGTGCTGGCTGGCGGGGCGGCGTATCGGCATCGACCGCACTGAGCTTGCGGTGTCGCGCCCGGCCCAGGACGATGACCTGTTGCTGTGGGGGCCGGACCTGCGCCTGGGCAGTGGGCGCACCGAAGTGGAGTTCGACAGTGCCTACCTGCGCCTGCCGGTGGTGCAGGGCCTGCCGGCCTTGAAGGCCTTCCTGCGCAGCGCCCCCCAAGGCCTGGTGATTCGCTTTCGCAACCAGAACGGCCTGGTGGCCGACGTCTACCGCCACCTGCGCGCACGGCGTTACGGGCAATGGCCGACGTTGGCGGCGTTGGCGCAGTTGCAGGGTATCAGCGCCAGTACCTTCCGCCGCCAGTTGGAGCGGGAAGGGCGTTCGTACCAGCAGATCAAGGACGAAGTGCGCCGGGCGATGGCCTTCGAGCACCTGCGCGAAGGGCTACTGAGCATCGCCGAGGTGGCCGAGCAGGCCGGGTTTCAGGAGCCCAGCGCGTTTCACCGGGCGTTCAAGAAATGGACTGGGCAAAGCCCCGGAAGTTACAGAGTGCGGTTGGCAAGCAGCCCTGCTGCCGGCAAGCCGGCCACAGGGCCTGTAAAAGCCATCAATCCTGCAGGTTCGCCGCCAGTGCCTTGACCCGCTTCAGATCGCCGTTTGCCACCTTGGTGACTCCGGCGCCGTACGCGGCATCGGCCTTGTACAGGAAGGACAGGATAATGTGCTTGCTCTGATCATCGGCCGCTGCCAGCGACTGGCCAAAGCTATTGATCAAGTCCCGCTGCTCGCTTTTGGAATAGGCGCGATACAGCTCGCCGGCCTGCTTGAAATTCTGTTCGCGGGCGATGCCCTGCTGCTGGGTCGTGCCGCTTAGCGGTAATTGGCTTGTCCGGGCCAGGTCGCTGGTGCTGCGCGGCTGCAGCCGGCTTGGCTGGTAATTGACCATGTCATTGGACCGACCAGGGTTGAGCGCGCCATCCTGATTGCCGTTGTTGACGGCAGCTCGCGGCTGGTTGATGGGCAGGCTATTGGCGTTGGCCCCAACCCGATACATCTGGGTATCGGCGTAGGAGAACAGTCGGCCTTGCAACAACCGGTCTTCGGACGGCTCGATGCCTGGGATCAGGTTGGACGGGGCCAGGGCCACCTGTTCGGTTTCCTGGAAGAAGTTGCCAACGTTGCGGTTGAGCACCATCTGGCCGACCCGACGCTCGGGTACATCCGGCCAGACTTTGGTAGGGTCCAGCGGGTCGAAGTCAAAGCCAGCCAGTTGATTGGGGTGCAGGGTTTGAATATAGAGGTCCCATTTGGGAAACTCGCCACGGCCGATAGCGGTGACCAGGTCTTGTGTCATGTGGTTGAAGTCCTTGCCCTGAATCTGTTCGACGGCCTTGGGGTCGAGGTTTTCCCGACCTTGCAGGCTTTTCCAGCGAAACTTCACGTAAGTGGCTTCACCCTTGGCATTGACGAACTTGTAGGCATGCACACTGTTGCCATCCATATGCCGATAGCTTTTCGGCGTACCTTCGTTGGAGTAGAGCAGGGTGAGAGTGCGTGTAGCCTCGGGCATGTGCGAGAACAGATCGAAGCGCCGCGCATCGTTGCCGAGGTTGGTGCGCGGGTCTGGCTTGAAGGCGTGGACCATGTCCGGGAACTTGATCGCGTCACGGATGAAGAAGGTCGGGAAGTTGTTACCCACCAGGTCCCAGTTGCCGGTACTGGTGTAGAAGCGCGTGGCGAACCCACGTGGGTCGCGCAGGGTTTCCGGAGAATGCAGGCCGTGTACCACGGAAGAGAAACGTACGAATACCGGGGTCTTCTCGCCTGAGGTGAATAACGGCGCCTGCGTCAATGCGCGTAGGTCCTCGGAGGCGGTGAACTCACCGTGAGCGCCGGTACCGCGAGCATGTACCACACGTTCAGGAATGCGCTCACGGTCGAACCGTTGCAGCTTCTGGATCAACTGCACATCCTGCAGCAGCGTGGGCCCGGTAGCACCGGCGGTCTGTGAATGCTGGTTCTCGCCAACGGCTGCGCCGTTGTCGCGGGTCAGCGGTGCGGCTTGCAGATGAGCACTGGCAAAAAATGCTGCGCACAGCAGGGGCAGGCTGCGCATGGGTGGGCGGGTTACTCTCATCGGGGCTACTCGGTTGTTGTTCGAGTGCCCGATGTTAGTAACGCCACAGGTAGGACGCAGTAGGGGAGCTCACTTCGTCCTGTGGGACCTTTCACCGCTTACTCAGACCGGCACCATCGCAAAGCCGACGCCGAAGCGGTTCCAGGCATTGATGGTGGCGATGGCCAGTGTCAGGTTGACCACTTCCTGCGGTTCGAAATGCGCTTGCAGCGCCTCGTATTCCGGCTGTGGGGCACCGCGCTCTGGCAGGCGGGTCAGGTTCTCTACCCACGCCAGCGCGGCGCGTTCGCGGGGGGTGAAATAGGCGGTTTCCTGCCATACGCTCAGTGTCTGCAAACGGGCTTCGGTTTCGCCGGCTTGGCGTGCGTCATTGGCATGCATGTTGACGCAGTAAGCGCAGCCGTTGATCTGCGATGCGCGCAGGCGTACCAGTTCGAGCAGTGAATTTTCCAGGCCGCTCTTGGCCAGGGCCTGTTCCAGGCCGACCATGGCTTTGTAGGCTTCCGGTGCGTGTTTGGCCCATTCGATGCGCGTGTTCATGGTGATCTCCAGAAGGTGTGAGGCGGACAGGGCGCTACCTTAGCGCTTTCCATCGACCGCCCCGATAGCCAATCGCATCGTTTACCGGGGGGCCAATAGGGCCATTCAGGTGTCCACTGACGTGCATCCAATCTCTTCATTTCTGCCAAGGCCGGTAAGCCGGGATAATGGCCAGGTCTTGCAACAGGAGAACCGATTCATGTCCGAAGAACGCTACATGCGCGAAGCGCTCGATCTGGCCCGCGCCAACATTCAGGCCGGTGGCCGGCCCTTTGGTGCCGTGCTGGTGCATCAGGGGCGTGTGCTGGCGCGCGCGGTCAACGAGATCCACAGCACCCAGGACCCGACTGCCCATGCCGAGTTGCAGGCCATCCGCAAGGCGGCCCAGGCCCTGGGCCAGGCTCGCCTGGACGGCGCCGAGATCTATGCCAGCGGTCACCCGTGCCCAATGTGCCTGGCGGCCATGCACCTGTGCGGTATTGAGCGTGCCTGGTTTGCCTATGGGAACGATGAAGGCGAGCCTTACGGGTTGTCCACGGCTGCAGTGTATGCGCAGATGGCGCGCCCGCCGCAACAGCAGAGTCTGCCTTTGCGGGCGCTGAAGCCGAGCGGCGAAGCCGACCTGTACCTTGAGTGGCAACAGGCTAACGCGCAATGAGCGCTGCCTTGAATCTGTTGCTGGTGATGCTGCTGGCATTGAACCTGCGGCCGATTCTTACCAGCATCGGGCCGCTGCTCGAACCCATGCGCGCCAGCACGGGCCTTGGGTACCAGCAGGCGGCGTTGCTGACCGCGCTGCCGGTGCTGTGCATGGGCCTGGTGCCGTTGTTGCAACCCTGGCTGCGGCGCTGGATCAGCGAACATGGCGGCATGCTAGGCGGCCTTGTGGCCATTGCGTTGGCTTGCCTGTGGCGCTTGCAACTGGACAGCGCCTGGGCACTGATTGCCAGCGCGGTGGTTGCCGGGCTAGGCGTAGCGGTGGTCCAGGGCATGATGCCGGGGCTGGTCAATCGTTGGTTCCCCGGCCGCCTGGCGGGTGCCATGGGCATATATGCTGCGGCGCTGATGAGTGGCGGCGGCCTGGCGGCGGTGCTTGGGCCGCATATCAGCGGGTACTTCGGCCATTGGCAGGCAGGGTTGGGCGTGTGGGCAATACCGGCGCTGCTGGCGGTGCTGGCCTGGACGCTGCTGCGGCCACGGCAGGACGCGCCGAAGCTGGCAGGTGCCGCTGGTGGGCATTGGTTCGGCACGCGGCGTGCCTGGTTGTTGGCGGTGTACTTCGGCCTGATCAATGGCGGCTACACCAGCATGGTTGCCTGGCTGCCTGCCTATCATCTGGAGCATGGCGGTACCGCCCAGGGCGGCGGCGACCTGGTAGGGTTGATGACGATCTTCCAGGTGGCGGGCGCGCTGGGTTTGCCGTTGTTGCTGCGGCGCTGGGTGGATCGCCGGCCTGGTTTGTGGCTGGCGCTGTCGATCCAGCTGGCAGGGTTCCTTGGCTTGTTGCTGGCGCCCACGCTGTCCATGGGGCTGTGGGTGGCGATGATCGGCTTTGGCCTGGGCGCCTGTTTCAGCCAGAGCCTGACCCTGACCCTGGAGCACCTGAAAACGCCGGCCGAGGCCGGTAGCCTGGCAGCGTTTGTCCAGGGGGTCGGCTTTATCATCACCGGCATCGTGCCGTACATCACCGGATGGCTGCGCGACGTCAGTGGCGATTTTCAGGCGTCGTGGGCGCTGTTGACCCTTACCGTGCTGGCGATGCTGCTGGTGACGGCGTGTTTTGCACCACGCGGTTACGCCACCGCCCTGGCGCGGCGGGCGCCAAACGGCCAGGCGGCGCCCATCAGCTGAGGCGTTGCAGGGTATCGCGAACGCGGTCGAGCGCGGGGTCGATATCGAGCAACTCGATGGCGCCGAAGCCCAGCAGCAGCCCGGAGCGCACGGGCACGTCACTGAAGAACGGTGCCAGCGAATAGAGGCCGACCTCCACCTTGCGAGCGAGGTTGGCCAGCAGTTCGACATCTACCCCAGGTTTGGCCAGCGCGCTCAGATGAAAACCCGCACTGGCCGGCACGGCGCTGAACCAAGGCGCCAGATCGTCGTCCAGGCGGGCGAGGATGCGCTCGCGGCGGGCACTGTAGACGTCGTGGCAGCGGCGGATGTGCTTGTTCAGGTGCCCTTCGCTGATGAAGCGCGCCAGCGCCCATTGCAGCAAGGTCGGGCTGTGCCAGTCGCTCAGGTGCTTGGCCACGCAGGCGGCCTGCAGCACGGCGGGCGGCAACACGGCATAGCCCAGGCGCAACTCCTGCAGCAGGGTTTTCGAGAAGGTCCCGACGTAGGCCACCAGGCCATGCCGGTCGAGGCGCTGCAGGGCGTCGGCGGGCGGCCCCTGGTAGCGAAACTCGCAGTCGTAATCGTCTTCGATGATCAACGCCCCCAGCTCGGCGGCGCGTGCCAGCAAGGCCCGCCTGCGCGGTTCGCTCATCGGCATGCCCAACGGAAACTGGTGCGAGGGGGTCACGTAGATCAGCCGTGTGCCGTCGGCGATCTGCTCGACGCACATCCCTTCATCATCCACCGGTACCGACTGCAGGTTTGCGCCCAAGGCCTGGAACAGTTGACGTGCTGGTGGATAACCCGGGTCTTCCATGGCCACCGGGCAACCCGGTTCGATCAGCACCCGGGCGATCAGGTCCAGTGCCTGTTGCGCGCCATTGCACACCAGCACGTCCGCTGCGCTGCAATGCACGCCGCGGGCGTAGGCGATGTGGTGGGCGATGGCTTCGCGCAGCTCAGGCAGGCCTTGGGCGGAGAATTGCCGCTCGGGATGCCGCTGGCTGCGGCGCAAGGCGTAGTTCAGGCAGCTGCGCCATTGGTCGAAGGGGAACTGCGCCTTGCTCGAAGCGCCGCCGACGAAGTCATAGCGCGACGGTGCTTGCAGTTGCCGCCTGCCGAGCACGGTAGCGCGCTGCTGCCAGCGCTCGAGGGATGCGGCAGCGGCCAGGGGGATGGCGGGCACGTCATTGGCGCGCAAGGGTTGGTTGGGGGTGATGAACGTGCCGCGGCCGACCACGCCACTGAGCAGGTTGTCGTAGGTCAGCCGCGAATAGGCCTCGGCCACGGTCTTGCGTGACACGCCCAGTTGTTCGGCCAGCAAGCGGGTGGGTGGCAGCTGGGTGCCAGCGGCCAGGTGGCCGCTGTCGATGCCCGCGCGCAGTTGCTGGTAGAGCTGGTCGGCCAGGCGTTTGCGGCCTTCCAGGCGGATATGCAGTTCCATGAAACGATCCGGAGCAGGGGAATGCTGAGGATAGCGGATCGCAACTCGACGCACAGTGCAAATGCAACGCCGTTACAGGCGTGCTGTGCTCACGGTGATGTAGCCCTTGTCGGGCAGTGCAATGCGTATCACCGTCTCATCGGCCTGCGCCTTGTGCTTTTGCTTGATACGTACCCCTTCGACCGCAACGGCCCGCATCCTGTGGCTGATGGCACGCCCACTGGCATCGAAGAACACCTCGCTGGCCAGCAGTTCGATGCGTTCGATCAACTGGCGGGTGCGCTCATCGGTGGCGCAGAAGAACAGCACCCCCGACAGGTGCGGGTCGTCATCGGGGTTGCAGACTTCGTGGGCCAGCAGTTCGCGCAGGGTGTGGCGCAGTTCGGCAGTGGTACGCGCGCTCAGGTGCATGGGGGCTTCCTCAGGGTCATCCAGTGCCGATCATGTTTTCCCCTGTTAATCGCCACAAGTAGGGTGTTTCTGAGGATGTTGTGGGATATTTCCGAAGCAGTCGGCTTAACCCCTCGATCTCGCAGCCCATCATCCCTCGGCCATTTCGGCCACAACCTCCCCGGCACTGCGCAGGTAGGCGTCATACAGCGCCGCATAAGCCCCTGCGCAGCCAATCAGCTCGGCATGCGCCCCTTGCTCCACCACCCGCCCATGGCGGACCACGGCGATCCGATCCGCGTCGCGAATGGTCGCCAGACGGTGCGCGATGATGATCGCCGTGCGCCCCTGGCACAGCCGCCGCAATGCCTGCTGGATACGGCGTTCGGTGTGCACATCGACCGCCGAGGTGGCCTCGTCGAGCACCAGCACCGCCGGGTCGGCCAGGTAGGCGCGCACCAGGCACACCAGCTGGCGCTGGCCGTGACTGAGGTGCGCGCCCAGCGGGCCGACTTCGGTGTAATAGCCCTCGGGCAGGCGTTCGAGCACTTCGTCGGCCCCCAGCTCGCGGGCCGCCGCCACCAGCCGCGCATCGTCGGCGTCCGGCGCGGCCAGGCGCAGGTTGTCGAGGATGCTGCCGCTGAACAGCACGTTGTCCTGCAGCACCACGCCGACGTTGCGCCGCAGGTCATGCTGGGCCAGTTCACGCAGGTCGATGCCGTCCAGTTTCACGGCGCCGCTTTGCACCTCGTAGAAGCGCGTCAGCAATTGCACCAGGGTGCTCTTGCCATGCCCGGACGGGCCGACGATGGCCAACACTTCCCCGGCGCGGATATGCAGGTCCAGCCCATCAATCACCGGGCGCGGGCTGTTCGGGGCATAGGCAAAACCCACCCGCTCGAAGTCCACCTGGCCGTGTGCCCTGGCCAGCGGGCGGGGTGACGCGGGGTCGAGCACCTGTGGGCGCGTGTCAAGCAGCAGGAAGATGCGCTGCGCCGAAGCACTGCCGGTGGCATAGCGCTCGAACAGGTCCGACAGCTCCTGCAGCGGCCCCAGGAACAGAAACACGTAGAACAGGCTCTCGGCCACCTGGCCGACACTGACCTTGCCTTCGGCCAGGCCATGGGCGCCTACCAGCAGCAATACCGCCATGCCCGCGGTGCTCAGCAGTGCGGTGAACGGTGCAAACCAGCCGGCGCGCAGGCTGCCGTGGATCAGTGCCTGGTTGAAGTCTTCCAGCAGGCGCCGGTAGCGCGCCTGGTTGTTCTGCTCCTGGCCGCATTGCTGAATCAGCCGCACCCCGCTGACGCTCTCGACCAGGTGCGCGGTGAAACGGCTGCGTTGTTCGGCGACCTTGGCCCAGTTGCGTTGCGAAACCCGTTTGAAACGCCAGGTAGCGATGGCCAGCAACGGCACCGTGGCGGCCAGGCTGTAGAAGAAACTCGGCTCGATGCGCCACAGCATCACCGCCGCCAGGCCGCAGCGCAGCAAGGCACCGAGCAGCTCTGGCGGGCCTTGCACCAACAACGGTTCGAGCGCATCGACATCACGGTCGGCGCGAGAAATGATACGCCCGGCGCGCGTCTGGTCGAAGTAGCTCACCGACAGCGCCTGCACATGGGCAAATACCTTCACCCGCAGGTCATTGAGCACGCGGATCGCCGCACGCCCGGCAATGAACTGCGACACGCCCGCCAGCAAGAAGCGCCCCAGCCAGCTGGCCGCCAAACCCAGGCCCAGCCACAGCACCAGGCGTTCGTCCAGCAACCAGTGATCGGCGCTGGCTACCAAACCCTTGTCGAGCAGCTCGCGCACGAACCAGGGCCGCAGGAACACAGTGAACACCAGCAGCAGTTCGATGCCGATCACCGCCAGGATCTGCCGGCGAATGGGCCGCAGCAGCGGCAGCAGACGGTGGAACATGCCACGGTCCAGGGCCTGGCGCGCCAGGTGCTGCTCGATCTCGATATCGCTGGGGGTCTTGTTGGGTGCATTACTCATGGTCGATCCCTAGCAGGTCGCGGTAGTGGGCATTGTTCGCGCTCAATTCGGCATGGCTGCCACTGGCGCTGATGCAGCCGTTTTCCAGCATCAGCACCCGGTCGGCCAACAGCAGGGTCGACAGGCGGCTGGTGATCAGCAGCAAAGTCGGCCCCTGGCCTGTACCGCCGCGCAGGCGGCGGATGTTGTCCAGCACCTGGCGCTCGCCCAGGGCATCCAGCGCGCTGGTGGCGTCGTCCAGGCAGAGGATGTCCGGTGCGCCGAGCAACGCGCGGGCCAGGCACAGGCGCTGGCGCTGGCCGCCGGAGAGGGTCACGCCACGGTCGCCCAGCGGGGTGTCCAGGCCGTGGGGCAGGCGTTCGAGTACATCTTCTGCCGCGGCCAGGCGCAGCCCTTCGCGTAGCTGTGCAGCGCTGGCATCGGCGGCCGCCAGGCGCAGGTTGGCGGCCAGGCTGTCAGAGAACAGAAAGCTTTCTTGCGCCAATACCTGCACGCGCCGGCGCAGGTCGGCCAGGTCAAGCGCGCGCACATCCTGCCAACCCGCCGCGTCACTGCCGACCAGCACGGCGCCGCCTTGCACGTCGGCCAGGCGCGGCAGCAGGCTGGCCAGCAGGCTCTTGCCGGTGCCTGTGGCACCCACCAGTGCCACCACCTCGCCGGGCTGCAAGGTCAGCGAGCAGTTGTGCAGGATGTCGCGTTCACCCGCTGGCGCGCCGACGCGCACCTGGGCCAGTTTCAGCCCCAGAGGCCCTGGCGGCAGGGTCGCCTTGCCGCCAATAATCGCCGGCCGCTCGTCCAACAGTTGCCAGATGCGCTCGGCACTGGCGCGGGCATCGGCGAAGGTCTGCATGACCCGGCCGATGCCTTCGATACGGAACACCATTGTGGTCGCGACCAACAGCGAAGTGACCAACTCACCGATGCCCAGCGTGCCCGCTGCCACGCGATGGGCGCCGTACACCAGGATCCACACATGCCCCAGCGCGACTACCGCCTGGGGCAGCGGGATGCGCGAGCTGGCATAGGCCAGGGCCGCGCGGGCGTGGCCGGTGAACACGCCGACCTGGCGGGCGAAACGTTCGATGCGCTGGCCCTCCAGGCCGAACGCCTTGATCACCCGCACGCCACCGATGCCTTCGGCCAGATCCTGGCTGACCTGGTCGTAGGCGGCGCCCACGGCGCGATCAAGCGTGACCAGGCGATCGGTCTGCATCACGAACAGCCACAGCCCGGCCCCGGTCAGCAGCAGCGGGACCAGACCGAGCAGGGGGTCGTACCAGCTCAGCAGCCCCACGGCGGCCATCACCACCAGGGGCGTTTCGATGATCTGCCGCCAGAAGGTGATCAGCGCATCGCGCACCTTGTCGGCATCGCGGGTGGTGCGGGTGACCAGTTCACCCATGCCATGGCGCCAGTGGTAGCCCAGGTGCAGGCGCTGGACCTGGATGAGGATGCGTTCGCGCAAGCGCGTCAATAGGGCCTGGCTGAGCACCAACGACAGCACCGCCGCAGCGTATTGCAGCACGCCACGGCCGAAGGCGATGGCCAGCAGCAGCCACAGCCAGTGCCAGGCCACGGTGGCATCCAGGCCGCCCTCGGGCAGGCGTACTACGGCGCGGCCGGCGCTGACATCGTCCACCGCATGGCCGATCAGCCACTGCTGCCAGACCAGGCCAAGGTTGCCAGCGATGTACAAAGCGGTGACGAGCGCGAAGCGCCAGGGCATTTCACGGTAGATGGCCAAGGCGCGAAGAAGAGGGTGATTCATGTAGAGGCTCGGTACTGGGGCTGCTACGCAGCCCATCGCAGGCAAGCCAGCTCCCACAGGTAAGGTGTAAGACTTGTGGGAGCTGGCTTGCCTGCGATGGGCCGCGCAGCGGCCCCTGGACTAGGTTCAACGGCGCGTTGCGCCCTGGGTTTCCTTGGCATTGAGCACGGCGGTGTACTCCCCTGGGTCGGCGCCGTTGAGGTAGTAGTTGCCGACGTTGTGCAGCCGCCAGCGAATGGGGTCATGGGTGGTATGCACCCGCGCGTTGCGCCAGAAGCGGTCGAGGTTCCACTTGCTCAACGAGGCACTGGCCCCGAGCAGCGAAAACAGGTCGCTGGAAATCTTCAGCGACGCCGCATCGGAGTGCGCGCGGGCGGTGGCCACCGAGAGAATCAGTTCGTCCTGCAGGGCTTTGTCCTCCGGGTCGCCTTCGTGCGCATCGAACACCCGCGCGGCATCGCGCAGTACCGACTCGGCACCGCGCAGGGCCACCGCGTACTCGCCAATCTGGCGAATCACGTGCGGCTCATCGCTGGCGCGCTCCACGCCACTTTCCACCCAGGCCCGGGCATGCTCGCGCAGGTAGTCCACACCTGCCTGCAGGGCGCCGGCGGCGATGCCGGTGTCGATGGCAGCGTGAAGAATCTGCGGGAAGGTCAGCCCCGTGCGTTTCATCGGTCCGTTGCGCCGCGACAGGTAGCGCTCGTCGAGCACGATGTCGTCGAAGTTCACCGTGCCACTCACCGAGTTCTGTTGGCCGAAGGCCTGCCAGTCATCGACCAGGGTCAGCCCAGGCGTGTCACGGTGCAACAGCACACCAACACCGCCGTCTTCGCTGGCAGCCGTCAGCGAGATCCAGTCGGCGAGGTACGAGCCTGTGGAGTAGAACTTGCTGCCATTGAGCACCAGCTTGCCATCGGCGCGGCGCTCGACCCGGGTTTTCAGGGCGAACTTGTTCTTGCCGCCGACTTCGGCCAGGGCATTGCCAAAGCGCTTGCCGGCCAGCACGTCGGCGATCAGGCGGTCGCGCACCTCGGTGGCGTAGCTGGTGTAGATGCCACGCAGCATCACGTTGTGAATTTGCAGCAACTGGCCAACGCCGCCATCGGCGGTGGAGATCAGGCGCACGGTTTCGACGATGGTCTGCACCGAGGCGCCGAGGCCGCCGAATTCGGCCGGTACAGCGATGGCGGTGAGGCCGCTGCTCGACAGCAGGTCGGCTTGGCGGCGTGGCAGCTGGCCGTTGTTGCCGGGGTCGGCGGCGAGCACGGCGATCTGTGCGGCGACCTTGCGGGCGGCGGCGATGGCTTCGGCTTCGCTGGTCAGGCGGTGGGTGGGGCTGGGTTCGATGGCGCTCATGGGTCGTCTCGCAAAGGTCTTCAAGGGCCAGTGCGCCTGCTTCGCGGGCAAGCCCGCTCCCACCGGTTCGGTGCCGTTTTCAACGGCAGTGAAAGGCCCTGTGGGAGCGGGCTTGCCCGCGAATGGCTACACCGCGGTCCCACAGCCTTGAGCAAGTTCTTTGCCATGAGTCGCCAGGCCCCATGCTGCGCTGCTTTGCGCCGAACGTGCTGCCCCAGCAGCAGCCCGCCTGCTGATCTGGCAGCACCTCGCACGCAATCCTGCTCCGTGCCCAGCACCCAGCACCTGCGGGCGACTACGAAAGCGCCGTAAATCAAGGCCTCCAGCGGTTGGCACGCACGCTGCAATGGTGCTTTCACGACGCCCAAGGAGCCACCCCATGACACTCGCTACTGCCGCAACGCCAACAGACGATCCCACCGCCCTGGAGCGCATCTGGTTTACCCGCTGCCCGGTACCCACCGCTTCGGGCATCGCCTACAAGCTGGGCTGGCTGGATGAAGAATTCGCCCGCGATGGCCTGCCGGTCTCGACCCTGCAGGAAACCCGTCAACTCGGCCATCACCACTACGATCACCAACTGCCGGGGCTGTTTCGCGAAGGCGGCAACGTACCGGCCCTAGCCGCCCGTGCCGCAGGCTCGCCAAGCCGGCTGATCGGCCTGACCTGGATCGAAGAATGGCAAACCATCCTGGTGCGCCCGGACGCAGGCATTCGCAGCGCTGCCGACCTGCGCGGCAAACGCCTGGCCCTGCCGGCCTGGGGCGACAGCCGCCCCGGCAGCATCGCCCGCGCCATGAGCCTGCACGGCTACAAAGGCGCGCTGGCTTCGGCCGGCCTGCACCTGGACGACGTGCAACTGGTGGAAGTGGCGCTGCTCGACCAGGCCAGCGCCGCCACCCCGCAACTGGGCCTGCAGCGTTTGTGGTCCGGCCTTGACTACCTGGTGCGCGGCGAAGTCGATGCCGTCTACGTCAAGGGCGCGGCCGCTGCCGATGCGGCGCGGCGCCTGGGCCTGGTGGTGGGCGTCGACCTCGACCTGCTGCCCGACCCGCGCCACCGCATCAACAACGGCACGCCAAGGCCGATCACCGTGCACCAGAGCCTGCTCGACAATCATTTCGAGCTGGTGGCGCGCTTCCTGGCCCAAACCCTGCGCGCTGCCGAATGGGCGGCCGGCAACCGCGATGCGCTCAACAGCTTCCTCGAAGACGAGACCCGCGCCGGTAGCCAGGGCGTGGCCGAAGCCTACCGAGGTGCGTTCCACACCACCTTGGCGCCGGACCTGTCCGAGCAGCGCCTGGCCTTCCTCGGCACGCAAAAGGATTTTCTCTACCTGCATGGCTTCCTCGAAGCCGATTTCAGCATCGCCGACTGGGTCGACCCACGGCCTTTGCAGGCTGCCCATGAACTGCTGGCCCAGCGCCGCGCCTGACCTTGCATCCGCACCCGGAGATTGAACATGACCGTACTGATCAACGAACGCCCCGTCACTGCCGAACTGCAAGCCTTCATCGACCAGGTGGTCGCCGAAGCCGAAGCCGCGTTTACCGTGTTCCGCGAGACCAACACCATCACCGCCAATGGCACCGTCGGCTTCATCGAGCGCGTGCCCGGTGAAGAGCTGCTGGTGTCGGTGAACTACGGCGGCCCGTGGAACCACCGCAAACCGCTGCAACCCACCGTGACCGACTTTTCCGGCAACGTCATCGTCGGCAAGGGCAAAGGCGGCCTGGGCCGCTACACCAAGCTGTTCCAGACCCACGCCGATATCACCACGATCTCGCACGTGCACAGCCCGTACCTCGGCGCCTGGGCGCAGACCCACCGTACCTTGCCGTTCCACTACGTGCCGGTGCAGCGCTATCAGCTGGCGCGGGAGCTGCCGGTGTACATCGACCGGCGCCAGGCCGAGGTGGACTTCATCCTCGACAAGATTGCCGAAAACCCGTTCAACCTGGCGATTCTTGAAGCCAATGGCGGGTCCACCGTCTGGGGCAAGCAGGGGCTGCGTGCGACGGCCGAGTTCATCCTGTTGCTGGAAGAGGGCGCGCAGATTCAACTGTTGGCCGACGCGTTGGGCGGTTCGCGGCCCTATGGGCCAGGGGTGCTGACGCAGCAGTGGAAGATGAGTGGGTTGTATGAGCGCGCTATCGAACTGGGGCTGGTACCTGGCATTGATCGGCGTAGCTGATTCGATAGTTGGGGGCTGCGCAGCAGCCCCAGAGGCCTAAAGGGCAACACCTCACCCAGCTCAAGGAATCCCCCCATGGCAGTAAAAATCCTCTGGTACCTCACCACCCCCGACGGCCCCTATCCCTGGGAGCCCGAAGGCCGCTGGAAAACCGACTTCGAGCACCTCAAGCAACTGGCGATCGCCGCCGATCGCCTGGGCTTCTACGGCTCGCTGCTCGGCTCCAGCCCCAACGAAAGCCTCGCCGTGTCGGCCGCCCTGATCGACGCCACGTCGCGCCTGCGCTTTCTGGTCGCCCAGCACCCGGGCGAATTGTCCCCTGCGGTGCTGGCCAAGTGGGCACTGACCTTCGACCAGTTCTCCAACGGCCGCTTGCTGTTCAATGTGGTCAACGGCAACGACGCCGGCCTGGCCACGCTGGGCGTGCATTACCCGCACGATGAACGCTACGACTTCAGCCTGGAATACTGGCGTGCGTTCCAGGGCTTCTACGCCGGCGAAACGGCGGGCTACGACGGTCGTTACGTCAAACTCTCGCCACGGTCGCCCACGGCGGCCAGCCACCCCTTGGGCGGTTGGCACCCGCCTAAGCAGAAGCCCGGTATCCCGCTGTGGGGCGCAGGCACCTCGACACCCGGCGTGGCCCATTCGGTGCAGTTGCTCGACGTCTACTTAAGCTTTGCCGATACCCCGCAAAAACTCGGCGACAAGTTCCGCCGGGTGGCCGCCGAAGCGGCAAAAATCGGCCGCGAGCTGACCTATGGCACGCGCCTGCAAGTCATCGTGCGCGAGACTGAAGAAGAAGCCTGGGCCCACGCCGAACGCCTGCTGCAGCGCACGTCGCTGGCCACCGCTCGGGGGGCCATCGAGCGCCAGCTGCCAGCGGGGCAGACCCTGGACACCTACGTCAGCGATGACCCGCGCATCCAGCGCAACCTCGACAGCATTCGCGCCGGGCGCCTGCCCACCGCCCGTGAGCTGGAGATCTACCCCAACGTCTGGCTGGGCCCGAGCCTGTTCGGTTTCAACATCCTCGGCCCGGCGGCTGGCACTTACCTGGTCGGCAGCGCCGAACAGGTGGCCGAGCGCATTCGCGAATACGAAGCTCAGGGCACTTCGGCGTTCATCCTGTCGGGCTTCCCGCTGATCGACGAAGCCCACCGGGTGGCCGATCTGCTGTTCCCGTTGCTCGACCTGGATCACGGGTTCGAGGTGCCGCGCCTGGGCGCCCGCGCCAAGCCGACCGTGGCGCAACCGGCGTAAGGAGAGGGTGATGAGTGAGCTGTTTTCGCGCCGGGTGTTTCTCGGCAACAGCCTGGCCGTCGGTGGCGGCCTGCTGCTCGGTGGCGGGCTGCTCAGCGGCTGCGACGGCGGCGCGCCAGCTGCCACGGCTGGCGGTGTCGCATTGCCGGCCACGCCGGTACGCGGTGGGCGTTTGCGCGTGGGCATCATCGACGGTGACCAGGCCGGCAACCTCGATGCGCACAAACCGGTGGGCGGGGGGATCATCCGCGGTTGGGCCTTGTACGCCAAGTTCTGGGAATGGAACCCAGATGTCAGCACGCGCCTGGCCCTGGCCGAGTTCGCCGAGCCGAACGCCGATGCCAGTGCCTGGACCATCCGAATCAAGCCAGGGCTGGAGTTTCACCATGGCAAAAGTATCACCGCCGACGACATGCTGTTCTCGATCCTGCGCCTGACCGACCCGCAGTTGGCCTCGCCGTTTGCCGGGCTGGTCGGCGCCATCGACCGTCAGGCGCTGCGCAAGCTGGACGCGCGCACCCTCGAGATCCGCTTCAAGCAGGGGCAAAGTTTCTACCCGCTGGATGAAACGCTGATCAGCTTTGGCGGCATCGTGCCGACCGACTACCATCCGCTGACCAACCCGGTCGGCGCCGGGCCCTACAAACTCAAAAGTTTCATCCCTGGCCAACGCTCGCTCTACACCCGCTTCGAAAACTACTACAAGCCCAACCGCCCTTATGCGGATGAGCTGGAGATCATCGAGTTCAAGGACCAAGTCTCGCGTGCGGCGGCTTTGCGCGCGGGGCAGATCGACGTGGCGAGTGGGGTGCAGGCCGAGCACAGTGCCTTGCTCAAGGCCGACCCGCGCCTGCGCCTGTACGCCTCGCCCAGCACCTCGTTCACCGGTTTCAACCTGAACCTGGCCAAGGCGCCGTTCCAGGACGTGCGTGTGCGCCAGGCGTTCCGCTTGCTCGCCGACCGCCAGGAGCTGGTGGCGCGCGGGCTCAATGGCTTCGGCCGCATTGCCAACGACCTGTACTCACCACACGACCCGACCTACAACCACGCGATCGCCCAACGCCCCTACGACCTCGATCAGGCCCGTTCACTGCTGCGCCAGGCCGGGCAGGACGACCTGCGCGTCGAGCTGACCACCACACCAGGCCCTGGTGTTAATGCGGCCTTGGTATTCGCCCAGCAAGCGCAGAAGGCGGGGGTGCAGGTCAAGGTCAACCAGGTTGACGGCTCGGTGTTCAACGGCCCACAGCGCGAGCAGTGGCAGCTGTCACCGGGTTCGACACCGGCCCGGGGCTTCCTGGCCTCGGCGCTGCACAACGATGCCCCGCAGGCGATCTACAACCGCAGCAACTTCCATGACCCTCGCTTTACCGAACTGTTCCGCCAGGCCCTGGCCCAACCTGATCTTGAGCGGCGCAAAGCCCTGGTGCATGAAGCCCAGGTGATTCAGCACGAACGCGGCGGGCTGCTGATCTGGGGGTTCTCGGACGTGCTCGACGCGGCGTCCGCCAAGGTCGGCGGGCTTGCTCCCGAACAGACCACCTTCGCCTCCTGGCGCTTCGACGAACTCTGGTTGAACCATGCCTGATCACACTCACCGTTCCCCGCGCACCCCGGCTTGGCTGGCCTGGTTCATCGGCCGTCTCGGCTACGGCCTGCTGACCGCCTGGGTGATCAGCCTGGTGGTGTTCATCGCCACCCAGGCGCTGCCTTCGGACCCGGCGCGGGTCATTCTTGGCCCCGATGCGCCCCTGGAAAGCATCGTGACCTTGCAGCGCCAGCTGGGCCTCGATCAGCCGATTCTGGTGCAGTACCTGCGCTGGCTGGGTGCAGCGCTGCGCGGTGACCTGGGTATTTCGCTGGACTCGCAGGTGCCGGTGGCACCGTTGCTGTTTGGCCGGCTCGGCCACACCCTGGCGCTGCTGGCCGGCGTACTCGCGCTGGTGGTGCCGCTGGCACTCACCCTGGGCGTGAGCCTGGCCCTGCGCCGTGACCGGCCGCTGGACCGCTGGGGCCTGTCGGCGTTGATCCTGTTGAAGGCTACGCCAAGCTTCCTGTTGGCCATCGGCCTGGTGCTGCTGTTTTCCATGCCCGGCATGGGCTGGCTGCCAGCGGTGTCGATCCTCGACCCGCAACTGCCGCTGTGGCGGCAGCTGCCATCGTTGGTGCTACCGGTGGTTGCCCTGAGCCTGTCGGCGCTGCCGTACCTGACGCGGATGGTACGCGCCTCGATGATCGAGGCGCTGGAGTCCGATTATGTGGTGGCCGCACGCCTGCGGGGTATCCCCGAACGGCGCATCGTCTGGCACCACACCTTGCCCAATGCCCTGACCCCGGCGATCCAGGGCGTGGCGCTGACCCTGCGCACGCTGGTCGGCGGCGCACTGCTGGCCGAGGTGGTTTTCAGCTACCCCGGCATCGGTACCGCCCTCAATGCTGCGATCCAGATGCGCGACCTGCCGATGATCCAGGGCGTGGTGCTGGTCATCACCCTGGCCGTGGTGCTGATCAACCTGCTGGCCGATCTGCTCACGGTCCTGCTCACCCCCAAACTGCGTACCGCGCGCCGGGTCAAGATGATCCGCCGCAACCGCCGCGGCATCCGCCCCTGGTGGCGACGCGCACGCAGCACACCTGCCCAGGAGGCGACCCATGACTGACACACGCTGGCTGGCCGACCCGCAGGTGCGGCGCGGCGCCGTGATTACCGTGCTGGTGATGCTGCTGGCCGTGCTTGGCCCCTGGCTCGCGCCCCATGCACCGACGGCCATGGTCGGGCCGGTGTATGGCCCGCCGACCGCCGGTGCGCCGCTGGGGCATGATTTTCTTGGCCACGATTTGCTGTCACGCCTGCTCAGTGGCGGTGTGTCGGTACTGTGGATGTCGGTGGCGGCGGCCACCCTGGCGTTGTTATTTGGCGGTAGCCTGGGCCTGTTGGCCGGCTTTTCGCGGCGCCGGCTGGACCAGGCGATCAGCTGGGCTGCGGATGTCTCGCTGGCCTTCCCGGACCTGATCCTGGTGTTGTTGATCGTCTCTATGCTTGGCCGTGCGCCCTGGCTGATCGTGTTGACCGTGGCCATCGCTTTCACCCCTGGGGTGATCCGCCTGGCGCGTGGCAGCGCGGTGGCGGTAGCGGGCCAGGAGTTCGTCGAGGCGGCGCAGATGATGGGCTACTCACGCTGGCGCATCCTGTTCAAGGAAATCCTGCCGAACATCCTCACGCCGCTGCTGGTGCATTTCGGCAACATGCTGACCTGGGCGGTGGGCATGCTCTCGGGCTTGAGCTTCCTGGGGTATGGCGTAGCACCGCCTGCGGCCGACTGGGGCCTGATGATCAACGAAAATCAGGCCGGCTTGCTGGTCCAGCCCTGGGCGGTGTTGGCACCGGCGCTGCTGATTGCGGTGTTCGCCTATGGCACCAACATTCTGGCCGAAGGTATTGGCCGGGTCAGTGCACGTATCGGGGAGAAGCAGCCATGACAGCGGCAGTGAAGATCGACAGCGACGTCTTGCAGGTCAGCGACCTGCGGGTGGAGTTGGCCGGGCAGGTCGATGTGCTGGCCGATGTCTCGTTCAGCCTGGCAGCGGGCGAGATCGTGGGGTTGGTGGGCGAGTCCGGTTCGGGCAAGACCACCCTGGCCACGGCCTTGTTGTGCCATGCGCGGCAAGGGGCGCGGATTACCGGCGGGCGCATTGCCGTGGCCGGGCAGGCGGTGCTGGAGCTTGAGGGCGAGGCCTTGCGCCTGGCGCGGGGCGGGTTGGTCGGCTACGTCGCCCAAGACCCGGCCACAGCGCTGAACCCGGCTCTGCGCATAGGCGCCTTGTTGCGTGAAACCGTATTGGCACATCAGCCGAAGCTGACTGCTGATGCATTGCAGCAACGCATCAATGAGACCCTGGTGGATGTCGGCCTGCCGAACGACCCAGCCTTTCTGCGGCGTTTCCCCCATCAACTGTCCGGAGGGCAGCAGCAACGGGTGATGCTGGCGCTGGCGTTTGTCCTACGGCCGAAACTGATTGTGCTCGACGAGCCCACCACTGCGCTTGACGTCACCACCCAGGCGCATGTGCTGGAAACCCTCAAACACCTGTGCCGGGGCCACGGCGTGGCAGCGCTGTACGTGACGCACGACCTGGCCGTGGTGCGCGACCTGGTTGACCGGGTGATGGTGATGTATGCCGGCCGGTTGGTCGAAGTGGCGGGGCGCGAGACGCTGTTCAGCGCCCCGGCGCATCCCTACACCCGCGCCTTGCTCGCGGCGATCCCCGACATTGCCCGGCGCCAGCCGCTCCAGGCCATCGCCGGCCATGCGCCGGCGCCGGGGCAACGACCTGCGGGCTGCGCCTTCGCCCCCCGCTGTGCCAGACGACGAGCCGAATGTGCGGTAATCGAGCCTTCGCTGCTGGCGCTCGATGGCCGTCACCAGATTGCGTGCCTGGCGCCCCACCGAGAGCCGCTGCCCCTCGGCGAAGGGGCTGTCGAGGCTGTTGCGACCCCGAGCGCGGAGGTGTTGCTGGAGGTTCAGGGGCTGGACGTGGCTTACGACCGCCAAGTGCTGTTCGATGTCTCACTGCGGGTGGCGCAAGGCGAGTGCCTGGCGCTGGTGGGCGAGTCGGGTTCGGGCAAGACCAGCCTGGCCAGAGCCATCGCCGGGTTGGGCGAAAATGTTCAGGGGCAACTGCGTTACGGCGGCGAGCCGCTGGCGTTCACGGCGCGTCAGCGGGATGCGCGGCTGCGTCACCAGATTCAGTACGTGTTCCAGAACCCTTACCGAGCATTGAACCCACGTCAGACGATCGCGCAAACCCTCAGCGCGCCCCTGACGCATTTTTTTGGTGTGCGTGGCGACGAGGCGCGTCGCCGGGTCGAGACGGTGCTGGAGCGGGTGTCGCTGCCGGTGCGTGTGGCCG
Source organism: Pseudomonas sp. E1MeOHC2 (assembly GCF_058745025.1). Taxonomy (NCBI): domain Bacteria; kingdom Pseudomonadati; phylum Pseudomonadota; class Gammaproteobacteria; order Pseudomonadales; family Pseudomonadaceae; genus Pseudomonas; species Pseudomonas sp. E1MeOHC2. The sequence goes on along the minus strand of NZ_CP196675.1, from coordinate 139,404 downwards.
ATCTGTATCCGCACAGCTTGTCGGGCGGCGAACGGCAGCGCGTGGCGATTGCCCGGGCGTTGATCTGTGAGCCACGGCTGTTGGTTTGTGATGAGATTACTTCGGCACTGGATGTGTCGGTGCAGGCGTCGATCCTGGCATTGCTGCGGGGATTGCAGGGGGACGGGCTGACGGTGTTGTTCGTCACCCATGACTTGGGGGTGGTGCGGGCGATTGCCGATCGAGTGTTGGTGTTGCGCCAGGGGCGGGTGGTGGAAGAAGGTAGTGCCGAGCAGGTGCTTGGCCGGCCGGTCGATGCCTATACCCGAACCTTGGTGGCGCATTCGCCTAGCCTGTCAGCTGAGTAAGGGCCTGAGGGTTCATGAGGGCCACCCTGTGGGAGCGGGTTCACCCCGCGAACACCGGCGAAGCCGGTGCCATACACCGCGTTGATTTCTTCGCGGGTAAACCCGCTCCCACAGGGTTACCCGCTGAGCCCGATTTGTGCGCTTATCCGACAAATCGTGCCTGCCGCCGCCGCACTTCCTCCCGCACCGCCGGAATCACCCAGCGCCCGTAATCCACCGTGTCGTACAGCGGGTCATACCCACGGTTGAGGAACGTGCTCACCCCCAAATCGACATAATCCAGCAACGCCTGCGCCACGGTCTCCGGCGTGCCCACCAGCGCCGTGGTATCACCATAAGCCCCCACCGCCGTCGCCGTCGGCATCCACAACGCCCGGTCATGCCGGTCGGCACGGGCGGCGGCGGCGAGCAGGCGCTCGGAGCCGGTGCCCTTGATGCGTTTCTGCCAGGGGCTGTCCGCCGCAAACTGGGGGTTGGCCTTGATCTGCGCAAGGATCTGCTCAGCGCGCTGCCAGGCCAGGTCCTCGGTGGCACCCAGGATCAGCCGTACCGACAAGCTCACCCGTGGCGCCGCCACGCCAGCGGCACTGGCCGCCGCCTTGAGCTTGGCGATCTGCTCGGCAACGCCACTCAACGGCTCACCCCACAGGGCATACAGGTCGGCATGCTTGACGGCAATCTGGTAGGCAATGTCGGACGAGCCGCCAAAGGAGATCGGGATATGCGGCTGCTGCAGTGGCTTGACTGGCGAGAAGGCGCCCTTGATGTTGAAGTAGCGGCCCTCGAAATCGAACGGCTCCTCGGCAGTCCAGGTGCGCCGGACAATGTCCAGGTACTCGTCGGCACGCTGGTAGCGCTCGGTCTTGTCCAGCAGGGTGTCGCCTTCTTGTGGCTCGGCCGTGATGCCAGTGATCGCATGCAAGCGGATGCGCCCGCCGCCGGTGGTGTGGTCGAGGGTGGCAAATGCCCGCGCGGCTACCGTCGGCGCAGTCAGGGCCGGGCGGTGGGCAATCATGAAACCGAGGCGCTCGGTGTGTGCGGCCGCGTAGGCGGCAATCTGCAGGCTGTCAGCACTGCCTGGGCCGCTGGCGATCAACACCCGGTCGAAACCGGCATGCTCATGGGCGCGAGCGTGGTGGCGGATGAACGGCAGGTCGAAGTCGGGTGAACGTACACCGCGGGTTTCGGACCACTGGCGGGGGAAGATCATACCGACGAATTCAATGGACATGGCGATGGCCTTTTACGTTGAGGAAGGGTCAGAACTGGTAATCGACCTGGGCCAGCAAGGTGCGCCCAGGCATGGGTTGCAGGAAGGTGTTGGTCGAACCTGCCAGGCCACTGACGAAATTCAGCTCGTCGGTAACGTTGAGCATGCGCAGCGTGACGCCCCACTGTGGCTGGCGGTAGTACGCGGCAAGGTCGAGGTTGTATTCGTCGGGGACTTTCACCGTCTTGCTCAGGTTCAGGTACCAGCTGCTGGTCCACCAACCGGAGAGCTCCACGCCGAACCCGGAATCGAAGCGGTAATCGACATAGCCGCCGGCGTTGTATTCGGGGATTTGCACCGCATCGAACTTGCCGGACGGGCGCTGGTTGAGGCTGTTGTTATCGCCAAACACGGTGCCGTTGTCGGGGATGAACCCGGCCGAGGCGAACCCGGCCTGGCTGGTGAACTCGTTGTAGGCACTGATGCGGCTGAGGTTGAGGCCACCGCGCAGGTGCGGGTCCTGGTAGCGCAGGGTGGCTTCCCAGCCTTTGACGATCAGCCGGGCGATGTTGTTGTTGCTGTCCGGCGACTGGTCGCGCGCCTGCTTGTAGGCGGCCAGGGTGAAGAACAGCTGGTCGGGCACGGCCTCGACCTTCAGCCCCACTTCGTGCAGCACGCTGAGGCTCTCGAACGCCAGCGGGTTGAGCTGGTTGGCCCCGGTGCCGCTGCCCCAGCCCAGACCATTGGTGAAGAAGCCGGTGTTGACCGCCAGCGAGCGGTCGAAGGTGTAGTAGAGCGTGCTGTTTTCGGTGGGTTTGAAATAGGGGCTGACCTGTACCGAGAACAACCGGTAGTTGTCCGAGTCCTTGCGTGGGTTACCGCCCGCGAGCACGAAGGGGTTTTCGATGCGGGCGTCGATCCAGCTGCGGCTGGCCCCCACATTCAGCCCCACACGTTCGCCCAGGCGCAGGTTGTGCTGGCTGAACAGGGTCTTGGTGGTCCAGGTACTGTCGGCGGTGTAGGGCGCCACCGATTCGGCGTACAGGCCGTGCCCTGCCGGGTACATGGCCGGCAGGTTGAGCCAGCCGTAATAGTTGGACAGCTGCGGCACGCCGGGTTGGCCGATCCAGGCACCGTTGCCGCCTGCGGGGTTGCGCCCGCTCAGGCCGAGCAGGTCGCCAGGGTTTTTCAGCGTCGGGTCGAGGGTGAGGTCGTAGGCATTGATGGTGGAGCCGAAACTGTTGTTGGCGGCGATCGACTCGTTGCTCTCGCGGCGATAGATCAGCCCGGTGTTGCTGTCGTCGACCAGCGTCAGGCCGCCCAGCTGCCATTGGCCACGGGCGCGGAACTCGAAGCGGTTGTCGAAGATGTCGTCCTTGCCTTGCACCTGGAACGCGCCCACCGCGTCGGTGGTGTCGGTGGAGTGCTGGTAGAAGGTGCTGTTGGCCAGGGTGATGGACGGGGTCAGGTCGCCTTCGACGCGCAGTTGTGTAGTGAAGCGCCGGGAGCGGTTCTGGTCCTGCGCACGTTGGCCGGTCTGTGACGACAACGAGGTCTGGTCATTGCCCGCCAGCGACGGGTCATAGACCCAGCCGCGCAAGCTGCCTGGGCTGGCCTGGGTATTGGGTGAGGCGCCCTGGAAACTGCCATCGACCACCTGGTATTGGCCCTGCGCGTTGCGCTGGCGCTGTACCCAGCCGAGTACCTGGGCATCGCTGGCGCCGGATGACAGCACCGGCGACCACAGGTTGTTGCCGTTCTGGATGATTGGCGTGGCGCGGCCGGCGTTGTACTTCCCGTGGTCTACCAAGTCCTGGGTGGCGCGGTTCCAGCCGTGGGTGATGTTGTAGTCGTAGTAGTCGTCGTAGGCGGCGTTCCAGTCCACCCGCAGGTTGTCGTTGCGCCAGGCGAGTGCGCCGTAGAGCGCGTCGAAGTTGTTGTCGACGTTGTCGTAGAAGGTTTCCTGGCGCTGGCGGGTAATGCTGACCCGGTAGGCCAGGCTGTCACTGATGGGGCCGGTGTTGTCGATGCTGAATTTGGTGGCATCGCGCGATTCGCCGTCGGGGATCCAGCTGCCGATTTCGCCGCTCAGGCGGGTGCGGAAGCGGTTGAAGTCGGGCTTCTTGCTCAGGTAGTTGATGTAGCCGCCGCTGCCGCTGACCGAGCCGTAGGTGACCGAGGACGGCCCGGCGACGATGTCGGCGCCTTCGTAGGCGTTGAAGTTGGCGGGGTGGCGCACGCCGTAGGCGCGTTGGCCATCCTGGAACACCTCGGAGTTCTGCCCGCGCATCTGCGGGGCGATGCCGGCGTTCTGGCCGCCGCCACGGGTGATACCGGGGGCGTACTTGACCAGGTCGTCGGAGCTTTGGATCGGGTCGCGGGCCAGTTGCTCGGCGTTGATCTGGGTGACCGAGCGTGGGGTGTCGAGGACCTTGGTTTCCAAGCCGCCGTAGATCGAGGCCGGTGGGCGTGTGGGCAGGGCGTCGTCGTCGGCCTGCTCGGCCTGCACGGTGACTGTTTGCAGCTGGGTGTCCTCGGCATACGCCATGGGCACGGTGGCGGCCAGGATGGCGAGGGCCAGCGAGCTGGGCTGGAATTTCGGGTGCAGCAAGGCAACGCGGGGCATGGGGCTGGGCCTCGTTCTATTCAGGAATGGGAAAAGCGAGGGCGCAGCCGCGCCTGCGGTTATGGATTGCTCAGGGCACTGTGGGAGCGGGCTTGCCCGCGAAGCATCCACTGCGGTGCCTGGCCAGGGCTTCGCCCTGGTTCGCGGGCAAGCCCGCTCCCACAGAAGACTGCGCTGGCCCAGCGTTTAGCTCTTGAGCCACAGGCTCTCGAACCGCCAGGTACTGAACAGCGACTGCTCCGCCTGCGCTCCACCGACTCGGGTACTGACGCTGTCGAGCAAGTCGGCAAAGCCCCAGATCAGCATGCCGCCGCGTTCGTACTGGATGCGTTGGGCGCGGTGCACCAGCGCTTTGCGTTTCTCAAGGTCCGGCTGGGCCATGGCGGCGAGGAAGGCCTCGCTGAATGCCGGGTCGTGGAAATGGGTCTTGTTGGCCACGGCGAACGGCGCGTCGGTGTGGATGGCGCTGGCCAGAAACGGCGCTCCGATGCTGCCACCGGTGCTCAAGGTCCAGTCATTGCGCTGCGGCCCCTGGAACGTCGCCAAGTCAACCTGGCGCACCGTGATCGTCACACCGATGCGCCGGGCCTGTTCGGCCAGCACCAGCGCCGAGGCAAGCCCTGGCCCTGGGGTCGTCACCAGGTCTACCTGCAGGCCTGCCTGGCCCGCGTCCTTGAGCAACTGCGCCGCCCGTTGTGGGTCATGCGGCCGTGGCCCGAGGCTATGGTCGAAGGTGGGGTCGAAGGGGGCGTACAGGTCGTTGGCCACTCGGCCTTGGCCATTGAGCGCCCGGCGCACCAGGTCGTCACGGTCGGCCAGCAGGCGAAACGCCTCGCGCACCCGTGGGTCGTCGAACGGCGGTTTGCTGGTGTTCATGTCGAACGACAACCAGTTGCCGCTCACCGACTTCAGCAGATGCAGGCGCGGGTCGGCCTGCAGCACTTGCAGGTGCTCGGTGGACATCACGTTGGCCATGTCGATCTGCCCAGCGCGCAAAGCCGCCAGCCGGCCGGTCTGGTCCTTGAAGTCGATGATCTCCAGTTCATCGGCATAGGGCTTGGCGGGTTTGTAGTAGTTGTCGAAACGGGTGAACAGCGAGCGCTGGCCTGGGGTGAAGCTTTTGAGTTTGTAAGGCCCGGCGCCGACCGGGTTGGTGACCGGGTGGTAATCGACCGGCACGATGCCGCCAAAGTTGACCCAGGTCTCGGGCAACGGCAGGTAGCTACGGCTTTCGCGAAAGGCCAGGCGCACGGTGCGGTCGTCGAGCTTGACCAGGTTATCGCGGTCTACCCAGTGCAGCAGCGCCGCATAGGGCGAGGCCAGCTGCGGGTCGGTCAGGCGCCTGATGGAAAAGATCAGGTCGTCGGCATCGATGGTCTTGCCGTGGTGGAACTCCAGCCCAGGCTTGAGCCGCAATGTCCAGCTGCTGGCGTCGGCATTGGGCTCGGCGAATTCGGCCAGGGCCAGGCGCGGCTGCATCTGCTCGTCCCACTCCCACAGCTTGCTGTACAGGGCAAAGCCCCGCACGATGCCGCTGCCGACCGGTTTATGGGCGTCGAGGTTGCCGCTTTGGTTGCCATCGATGATGCCGAGGCGCAAACGCCCGCCATGACGCGGCTGGTCGGCAACCGCGTTGCCGGGGCTGTCGCTTGGGCCGCAGCCGGCCAGCAACCCGCCGGCCAGCACGCCGGCATGGCCGAGGAAGTGGCGCCGGCTGAGTGGGTAACCGTCCCAGGCCATGGGGTCAGCCTCCGTTGCTGGCGTGCAGTTGCACGGGGGTGGGCGCCGGGCGGGCGAGGGCGGCACGCTGGCCACGGAAGTGCGGCAGTATGTGCTCGCCGATGCGGTAGGCCTCTTCCAGGTGCGGGTAGCCGGCGAGGAAGAACAGGTCGATGCCGATGCTGTGGTACTCGCGGATGCGTGCCACCACGTTGGCATAGCTGCCCACCAGCGCGCAGCCCGGCGGGATGCCGATGTAGCCAAAGCCGGTCCACACGTTGGGGTGGATGAAGAAGTCGTCGAACGCCTGTTGCTCGTTCTTGTCGCTGTAGCCGTGTTCGTAGCTCAGTTTGCGTGCCGTGCGCAGGCCGGCGTGGGCGGCGCGGGCCTTGACCGTGCCCTTGGCCACGCCTTCGTCGAAAAAGCGCTTGGCCTCGGCCCGCGCGGCCTCTTCGGTGTCCCGGGCGATCACGTCGATGGACAGGCCAAAGCGAATGTCGCTACGCCCCCACTTCAAGGCGCGGGCGCGGATGTCGGCGATCAGCGCGGCGATTTCGTCCGGGTGTTCGGCGCGCATCAGGTAGAAGTCGGCATGCTTGGCGGCGAACTCGCGTGCGGCATCCGATGAGCCTGCAGTGCAGATCAGCGGCAGCTCGGCTTTTTTCAGCGGCCCGCGCAGGCCGCCGCCTTCGGCGCGGTAATAGGTGCCGTCGTAGTGGAACTGCTCGTTGTGCCAGTAGCCGCGCACCACGTCCATGAACTCGGTGGCGCGGGCGTAACGCTCGTCGTGGCCCTCGAAGTCGCCGACCTGGCGCTGGATGGCGTCGGAGCCGCCGTTGATGATGTTCCACACCAGCCGATTGCCCGTAGCGCGTTGGTAGGTCGCGGCCTGTTGCACGGCCACCCAGGGCGTGTAGTGAAAGGGCTGGAACGCGGTGACGAACTTGAGGGTGCGGGTTTCCCGCGCCAGCAGCGAGCACACGGTCCACGGCTCTTCGCCGGTGGGCGCATTGACCATCAGCGCGCCGCCGAAGCCGTTGATTTCTGCCGCGCGGGCGATCTGGCCGAGGTAGTCGATGTAGGTGAAGTGATCACCTACGGCGAACCCTGAAACCGCACCGCTGCTGTCGCCGCCCGCGTGCCAGTCGCCACGGTTGCGTGGGTCGCCGGGCAGAAACTGGGTTTCGCCATGCAGTGGCAGGCGGGTGAAGAATTCGATGCTCATGGGGTGGCCTCCTTACTGGACGCTAGGGTTGCAGTTGGGCGTGACCGGCTGGCCGCTGATGACCTGGCGGGCGAAGGGGATCGAGTCCTTGAGCGAGGCGTTGACCGTTTCGCTGTGCCCTAGGCCCTTGTACAGGTGGCCCTGCACCACCGAGCCGGCCTTGCAGGCGTCCTGCATCAGCGCGACCTGGGTCGCGGCGGCGGGGGTCTTGTCCTCGGCGCCGGTGCCGATGAAGATTGGCTGGGCCAATTTCAGCGTGGGGTACGACACCTGGGCCAGCCACGGCTTGAGTTTGTCGCCCTGGTAGTCCTTCTTGGCGTTGGCCGGGGTCAGGCCGGTACCAACCACGTCGCTGACCAGTGAAGACAGGCAACTGGTGCGCGCCTGCTCGAACAGCGGCAGGGCCTTGTCGGTGTAGAAGTCGCGTGGGTCGATGCTCGGGTCGTACTGCTGTGCGGCAAGCAGGGTGTAGAAGCCGTAGGCCAGGGCCGGGTCGACCTTGTTCGGGTCCTGCTCGCCGACGTTCTTCGACCCCACGGTGTAGATCACACCGGTGCCGATGCTGCCCTTGACCCCCAGTTTTGGTGCATAGGTCGCCGCGTAGGCACCGGCTGCGAAGGCACCGGCGCCGCCCTGGGACTGGCCGACGATCAGCACCTTGTCGGCCAGCCCCGGTACGCCGGCGACCACGGCCTTGGCCGCATCGAGAATGCCGTAGGCGGCCATGCGGTTGTTCAGCAGCGGGTGGCCACCGGGTACCCCCAGGCCTTGGTAATCGGTGGCGACGATGGCATAGCCCTCTTCGAGCCAGCGGTTCAGGTACTGCACATCACGGTAGGAGCGCCCGGCCCAGGACGGTGCGCAGATGTCCGCCACACCGACGGTGCCATGGCCCCAACTGGCGACCGGCCAGCCACCTGCGGGCGCCTTGCCCTTGGGGATGAACAGTGCGCCGGAGACCACGATTGGCGTCTTGCCGTCGATGCCGTCCAGCGAGGTGTAGAGGATGCGCTCGGCACTGGCGGCGCTGGGCAGGCTCAGTGCCGAGTCCAGCGGCTCGCTGCGTAGCAGCTTGCCGGGCGTGGCGGGGATGGCTTTGGCCCAGGTGTAGAAGCTTGATACGCGCCCGTCACCTTGTTGTGGGTCGGGTTTGGGGGCGTAGGTGTCGGCGGCCAAGACGCCAATGGAAAAGGCCAGGGCACTGAGGCCGAAAGTGATGGAAACAGGCAGTTTCATGGAGGATGTTCTCAAGGTTGTTGGCTGATTTGAGCGTCCAGGGACGGCCAATAGTGGGTGAGTTGCAGGTCGATCAGCGCCTGGCGGGTGAAGCCTGTGGCCAGGTCGTGGGTGATGTCGTAGGGCGTGCGGATCAGGCGGTTGGCCAGGGCGTACTGGCCCAGGGCGTCGTAGTGGGCCTTGAGCTGGGCATCGCTTTTCGGTGCCCAGCGCGCCTGCCACGCCACTGGGTCGTCCTGGTCGTCGCGGCGCAGCACGCTTTCGGCCACACCGGCGCGCGATGACAGCGCGTAATAGGCGTCGCGGTTCTGCTCCTGGGAGATCCACCAGGCCGCACGCACCCAGGCCGTGGCGACCAGCTGCGTGAGGTCGGCGTGCTGCTGCACGAAGCGGTCGGTGCCCCACAGGTCGGACACCAGCCGCCAGTCGTTGGCGCCTTGCTTGGTCGACCAGAGGATCCGCGCCACGCCTTTGTCTTCCAGGGCGTAGGCTTCGTTGAGCAGCACGGCGGCATCGACCTTGCCGGCCGACACGGCGGCGGCACCGACCTGTGGGTTGAGGTTGGCGATCTTGAAGTCGGTCAGCTTCAGGCCCTGGCTTTGCAGGAAGTTGCTGAAGGCAAATTCCCAGGGCCGCCCGCGGTGCAGTGCCAGGCGCTTGCCTTTAAGGTCCTGAATGCTGCGCACCTCAGAGCCGGCAGGCACCACCAGGTAGATGTTGTTGCCGCTGCCGCCCGGCACGATCAGCTTGCCGGGCACTTGGCCGGCCCCGGCGATGACCGAGGGCAGGTCGCCACGTACAGCGAAGTCCAGGCTGTTGTTGCTGAAGCCTTCGTTGATCTGCGGGCCAGCGCCGGCGTGGGGCAGGGCGGTCCATTGCAGTTTCACGCCACGGGCGGCCAATTGCTGCTCGAGCCAACCGTCTTCGATTACCCGCCCTGGGATGCCACCGAATACCGGCGCTCCGCCTTGGGTGAAGGCAACGATGGCGATGCGCACCGCTGCCGGTGGCTCGGCCGCCAGGGCGGTCAGGCTGAGGAACAGGCCGCCCAACAGGGCCAGGGTGTGACGCCAGCGTTTGTTCATGTGCAGCTCCAGGCAGTGATTCAACAGGTCTGGGCCGCGTGTTGCAGCGGACCAGGCGTTGACAGGCCAGGAGCGAAATACATGCCATTATTTGAAAAGGCGGCTGCAGGCCTTTAACGGCGGGGCCTTCAGCGTAAGTGAAGGGTGCGCGGCTCAGCCCTGGCTGCTGATCGGCACGCAGGGCAGTGCTGGCGAGTTGCTGCTCCAGCAGCAGCGAGCTGTTGAAAATTCAAATATTCAAAAATGGAATATATAAAGATGAATTAATAATTTTTTGATCTAATTTGTTTCGTGCACTATGGGGTGCGCGTCAATTGCCAGGAATGCCCCCATGTCGCTGATCACCCATCCTAATGCCCGAGAGCTGACCAAGTCGGTACGTGCCACCGTGCTTGTGTTCAAGGACCCTCGCTCCCAGGAGCTGCTCAGCCGTATCGAGCGCCTGGCGCCCAGCGAGGCCAATACCCTGATCATCGGCGAAACCGGCACCGGCAAGGAGCTGGTCGCTCGCCATATCCATCAGCTGAGCCGCCGTGGCCGCGAACCGTTCGTGGCAGTGAACTGCGGCGCCTTTGCCGAAACCCTTGTGGAGAGCGAACTGTTCGGCCATGAGAAAGGTGCCTTCACCGGCGCCACCTCGAACAAGGTCGGTTGGTTCGAGGCTGCCAACGGCGGCACGCTGTTCCTCGACGAGATTGGTGATCTGCCGCTCAACATGCAGGTGAAGCTGCTGCGGGTGCTGCAGGAGCGCGAAGTCGTGCGGCTGGGCTCACGCACGCCTATCCCGATCAATGTGCGCCTGGTGGCCGCGACCAACGTCAACCTGGCCGACGCCGTGGTGGCCGGGCATTTTCGTGAAGACTTGTTCTACCGCCTGCACGTCGCCACCATTCGCCTGCCGCCGCTGCGTGAGCGACCGGGTGACATCCTGCCCCTGGCAGAATTTTTCATCGAAGAGCACTGCCGGCGCCTGGGCTACGAGCGGGCGTCGCTCAGCCCGGATGCCGAGCGCAAGCTGCTGGCCCACAGTTGGCCGGGCAACATCCGCGAGCTGGAAAACGCGATCCACCATGCCTTGCTGGTGTGCCGTTATCAGGTCGTGGCGCCCGCAGACCTGCACCTGGTAGACATGAGGCCGCAGGGCGCGGCCCAGGTATATGCCGCGCAGGCCAGTGCACCGGCCGCGGTCGCGGCGCCGCCTAACCTGGAAAACGCGTTGTTGGCGCTGTTCGAGCAGAACGTGCCGAACCTGTATGAGCACATCGAGGAGACGGTGTTCCGGGCAGCGTATCGGTATTGCCATGGGAACCAGTTGCAGACTGGCCGGCTGTTGAACATCAGCCGCAACATCGTGCGGGCGCGGCTGGAGAAGATTGGTGAGTTGACCAAGGCCTGATCGCTGGTGACGAGTCTTCGAGGCAGGGTGAGGGTGATAGTTGCACAGGCCAGGACGTCTCAGGTTAAATGAGAGTCATTACTAAAGACGTCCTGACCGGTTCACTCCATGTCCTGCGCTGACCCCTCTCTGCAAAAAACCGTGCACACCCTCTACGCCGAGCACCACCCCTGGCTGTGCGGGTGGCTGCGCAACAAGCTCGGGTGCGTGGAGCATGCTGCGGACCTCGCCCAGGACACTTTCATCCGCGTGCTCACCCAGCGCAAGGCGGCCGAGCTGCGCGAGCCACGGGCCTACCTCTCCAGCATCGCGCGTAGCCTGATGATCGACATGTTCCGGCGCCGGGCCGTTGAGCATGCCTACCTGGAAACGCTCGCCGCCCGCCCCGAGCAGGTCGAAGTCTCGCCCGAGGCGCGCGCGTTGATCATCGAAACGCTGCTGGAAATCGACCGTCTGCTCGACGGCCTGGGCGCACGCACACGTGAAATTTTCCTGATGGCTCAACTCGATGGCCTGAGCTATGTCGAGATCGGCCGGCGCCTGGACGTCTCGGTCACCACCGTGAAGAAGCATGCCGTGCGGGCACTGACCCATTGCCTGATGCTGGCCGAGGACTGAACCGTGCCCGGTGCTCAGCTGGACCGGCGCGTGCTCGAAGCCGCTGCGCGCTGGTATGTCGAGTTGCGCTGCGATGCCGATGAGAGTACCCACGCCGCGCATCAGCGCTGGTTGCTCAGCGACCCGCTGCACCTGCAGGCCTGGGAGCGCTTGGCACGTTTGCAGGGCAAGTTCGAGCATGTGGCCCCGGGCATCGCCCGCCCGACCCTGAGCAGTGCCAGGGCCAAGCGCCGTGAAGTGCTCAAAGTGATGAGTATTGTGCTGGCGGCGGGCGGGGCAGGGGGGGTGGCCTGGAACCAGGGGGGTGTTGCGCGGTTGATGGCCGACCAACGTACCGGCTTTGGCGAGCGCCGTACGCTGCGCCTGCAGGATGGCAGCCGCTTGCAGTTGAACACGGCCACCGCCGTCGACATCCGTTACACCGCCCAGTGGCGAGCCTTGCACCTGCTGGGCGGGGAAATTTTTGTGGAAACCGCGCGCGACGCGCAGGCCCGAGCGTTCATCGTGCACACCGAGCAAGGCAGCATTCGCGCCCTGGGCACGCGTTTCACTGTCCGCAGTGATGCCGACGTCACCCAGGTTTGCGTACTTGAGCATGCCGTGGAGGTGCGCAGTGCGCATTCACTGGCGGCGGTGCGCGTCGAGGCCGGCCAGCAGCTGAGTTTCCGGGCGGATGGAACGGGCGTTGTGCAGCCCGCCACAGCGCTGGCGGATGCCTGGACCCGCGACATGCTGCTGGTGGACAACTGGCGTCTGGCCGATGTTGTGAGTGAACTGCAACGCTACCGGCCTGGGTACCTGGGGTGTGACGAGGCGGTGAGTGAGTTGCGCCTGTCCGGCGCGTTTCAGCTGGGTAATATTGATGCGGCCCTGGACAACCTCACCACCACCTTGCCGGTGCGCATTCGTCGTTTCAGCCGGTTCTGGGCGCGTGTGGAGGCTGTTTGAGGGCGGGGGTGGTGCATCTTTTTAAAGGTGTTCGCTCAGCATTTTCGTCGCCTATGAGATCGAGCGCCGCCCGCGCGGCGCTTCGCGGGGCAAGCCCGCTCCCACATTTGTTTCGGGCCAGTTACTCCTGTGGCATGTGCACGCGAACCCTTTAGCGTCCGTCTTAATACTGGGTCGGGCAGACAAGGCGGTCGCGCGCAAATGCCAGATGCCTCACTGGCCCCAAACACTCTGTGGGAGCGGGCTTGCCCCGCGAAGCGCCGCGCGGGCGGCGCTCGATATACGCCTCACATCAAAACCAAAGACAGGCACCTAGTCGCCTTCACCCCCTCTTTTCACAAAAAGGGGTTATCGATTTCAATTCTCATTCGACTTGTAAGGAGAGGCGCATCAGACGCCGTAAAAAACTGCCACAGGGCGAAAGGAATACCCATGCTCCGTTCAGACACTCGCACCCCCGTTTTCCTAACCAACTCCGCCAAAGGCGCCGTGGCCCGGGCGGTGCATCGCGCGCTGTTCAGCATCACGCTGACAACACCGTTGGCTGCGGCGATGATCGCCCAACCCGCCATGGCCCAGGCCCGCGCCGATGCCGTATACGACATCCCGGCCGGCCCGCTGGACGCGGCGCTCACCCAGTTTGCGGCAGCGGCGGGGGTGACGGTGTCCTTCGAGCCCTCATACGTTCAGTCGCAGAAGTCGCCTGGGCTGCATGGCCGCTACAGTGCCGAGGCGGGCCTGCGTCAGTTACTCATGGGCAGCCAGTTGCAGGTGCTGCGCCAGGCCAATGGCAGCTACTCACTGCTGCCCAGGGTCGGCGACGCATCGACGCTGCAACTCGACAGCACCAGCATCACCGGCGCATCCGTTGAATCGGCGTATGGCCCGGTAACCGGTTATGTGGCCACCCGCAGCGCGACAGGCACCAAGACCGACACACCGATTCTGGAAATCCCGCAGGCCATCAACGTCGTCACCGCCGACCAGGTGCAGGCCCAAGGCGCGCGCAACCTGACCCAGGCACTGCGCTACACGCCGGGGCTGGCAACCGGCGGCTTTACCGACCGCAACAGCATTGCCGACGAAATCACCAGCCGCGGGTTCGCCCCGACCCCGCTGTACCTGGATGGCGCGTACGTGCCCTATGCAGGCAGCCTGGGCGGTGCGCCGCAGATCGACCCCTACACCCTGGAACGTATCGAAGTGCTCAAAGGCCCGTCGTCGGTGCTCTACGGGCAAAATCAGCCGGGTGGGCTGATCAACATGGTCTCCAAACGCCCGACCCGCGAGCAGCGCAACCAGGTCAAGCTTGGCGCCGGCAGCTACAACCGCGCCAACGGCGCCTTTGACAGCAGCGGCCCCGTGGATGAGCAGGGCGTGTTCACCTATCGCCTGGTCGGTGTGGTCGACAAGGGCAACGAACAGGTGGCCCACGCCCACAGCGAACGCCTGCTGCTGGCGCCAAGCCTGACCTGGGCGCCGAACGAGGACACCTCCCTGACCGTGCTGGCGCAGGTGCAGCGCGATGACGGCCTTGCCGACTACCAGTCGCTGCCGATGATCGGTTCGCTCAAGCGTGGCCCGACAGGCCAGCACATCGACCGCGACTTCTTCTCGGGTGACTCGCACTACAACGATTACAAACGCAACCAATACATCTTCGGCTATGACTTCAGCCACCGTTTCAGCGATGACCTGGCCCTGCGCTCTACGGCGCGCTACACCGATGTGCGCGACCGCTACAAAGGTTTTTACCTGCGCAGCTTCGTCTCGGACGCCGAAGGGGTGGACTACACCCGGGCCAACCGGGTGAAGCTCGACTGGCGTCAGCACAACATCGCCTACACCCTGGATAACAACCTGGAGTACACATTCAATACCGGCGCGCTGCAGCACACTACGCTGGCGGGCGTGGACTACCGTCATTTCTCGCGCAAGTACGATGGCTACAACGCCTACAACGTGTTGCCGGTCGACCTTTATGGCAAGAACAACTACGACACCAGCAGCGTGACACCGGTGCTGGACACCCGTTGGGACAACACCGTGCGCCAGACCGGCGTATACATGCAGGACCAGATCAAGCTCGACCAGTGGATCCTCACCGTCGGTGGCCGCCAGGACTGGGCAGAAATCGACAACAAGGACCTGCTGGCCAAGAGCATCGCCTCCCAGCGTGACAACAAGTTCACCGGCCGTATCGGCCTTACCTACCTCACCGAGTTTGGTCTGGCGCCTTACGTCAGCTATTCCCAGTCGTTCTTGCCGACGCTGGGCACGGACAGCGCCGGCAAGTCGTTTGAACCGACCGAGGGTGAACAGTACGAAGTGGGGGTGAAGTACCAGCCGGTCGAGGGCACTTTGCTCACGGCATCGGTGTTCCAGGTGAAGCAGAAGAACGTGCTGACCCAGGACAATGACAACCCCCAGTACCAGGCGCAGGATGGCGAAGTGCGCTCGCGCGGCCTTGAGCTGGAGCTCAAATCCACCCTCGCTAATATCGACGTGCTGGCCGCTGCAACCTACATCGACTCGTTCTATACCAAGAGCAACTATGGCGACCAAGGCAACCGCAGCGAATCGCAGGCCCCGGTATCGGCGTCACTGTGGGTGGATTATCACTTCACCCAGGCCATGCTCAATGGCCTGACCTTCGGCGCTGGTGCCCGTTACACAGGCCGCAAACCGGGTGATTCCTCCAACTCCTTCGACGTGCCGGCCTATGCGGTGTATGACACTACCGTCAGCTACGACCTGGGCAAACTCGACCCGAGCCTGCGCGGGCTGCAGGCCAGCCTGAACGTGCAGAACATCTTTGACCGCGAATACGTGTCGGACTGCAACTATGCGTTTGGTTGCTACTACGGCCAGGAGCGCGTGGCATCGGTGGAGATGACCTACGATTGGTGATCGACGGTTAACTGTGGAGGGTGTTCGCGGGTGAGTCCGCGAGCACCGTCTTCAGGAGAGGAATTTGACAAAGACGAGCTCGGGATCGCCCTCATCGAGGTTCTCGATCTGTCCGCTGCTGATGAAGCCAAGCTGGCTGAGCAGACCCCGCATGGGCTCATTCGAAGCATTCGTCGAAGTGAACAGCTTGCCACCCATGCATTGCGACTCCAGTGTCCGCATGATGGCCCCGGCGATACCGCGGCGCCGTGCCGATTCCTTCACCACCACCAGCGCAATGAAGGGGTATTCGAAGAAGGCGTCGTTGAGCACGCCGTACCCCGTCAGCAGCGCGGCATCGTGGGCGTCTGCGGCTACCCAGCATTGGCCACAGGCGATGGCCTGGGCGATGAACCTACGCCGTTGCGGGTCGCGCCGGGCAATGGCGTCCAGCGCTACAAGCGCCTCAAGGTCCTCGAGCTGGGCGAGGCGTAGGGTTGATCGCAAATCCATTGTGCGGCCTGAAATGAAAGGGGAGTGGCGAGTCTAGCTGCGAAGACGAGTAAGCTGCGAGCACTCATCCAAAGCGATGCATTGGCAGCCGCTTCGATGCTGATCAGCCCGGCACTGCTTTCAGCGAACTGCAACAGGGGCGCCACGTTATACTCGACGCCTTTTGCCCGTGGCCGGAGAGCCCTATGCGCCAGGTTTTGCTTATCGTCGATGTTCAATCCACCTTCAGCCCGCCCGAATGGCTGGTCGATGGTTTGCGGCGGTTGTCGGCGAACATTCCCACCATCGCCTCGGTCGAGCTGCACGATGAAAAGGCCACGCCATTTCAGCGTCAGTTGGGCTGGCACCCGGCAGCCGAGGACGAGAGCCTGGTCGAAGCGGACCAGGTGTTCGTCAAACATGGCTACGGGCAGACCGTCGAAACCCTCGATTACATCAAGCAGCTGGGTGTGGAGCGGGTGCTGGTGTGCGGCATGCAAACCGAAACCTGCGTGCTTGCCGCAGGTTTCGCCCTGTTCGATGCGGGGCTCACGCCTACCCTGGTTACCGACATGACGGTTGGGTCGTCCCTGGACAGGTCCGGGAAGCTGGGCATCGACCTGTGGAAGCACCACTTTCGCCAGGTGACGACCGCTGCCGAGGTATTGGCCACGCTGTAGATACGATCACAAAAGATGCAATCATTTTGCCATCCTTTGGCGCCAATGCGTATCATTGTCGATTGACGACAACCTCGATACACCTGGATTGAGAAGGATCTCCATGCTGAAAAAGTCTTACCTTGTCGCTGTTCTGCTGCCGGTTGCAATGAGCTGGGGTAGCCTGGCGCAAGCCTTCACCGACGGCACCGACCGCTCCGTGACCCTGGAAAAGGTCGAGCAGACCTTTGTGGTGCAGAAGGATGGCAGCAACCGCCTGAACGTCGACAGTGTCTTGCTGATCAATGAAGAGCGCGCCATCAAGGCCAGTGCCCAGCGCCCGGTGAGCTACAACCGTTCGCTGGAAACGCTGGAGGTGATCGAGGCGTACACGCACAAACCTGATGGGCGCAAGGTGATGGTGGATGCCGCGCACATCAAGGAGCAGCAGGAGCAGGCGTCCGCGCAGGCGCCCATGTTTCAGGACAGCGTCATCAAGGTAATCATCTTCCCTGAGGTTGCGGTCGGCGACCGCCTGGTCCTGCGTTATCAGCGCAACCGCTTCACGCCGCTGTTCCCCGACCAGTTCGAAGACATCACCGTGCCGGAGTTCCACCCGGTCGGGCAGTTCACACTGATTTACGACATGCCCGAGGACATGCCCCTGCAGGCCGATGCGCGCAGCTTCAAGGCATCGATGCCGGCGGCTGCGCCAGGGCGCAAGGTCTATCGCTGGGACTACGTGCCGGCGGACCGTGCGCGGATCGAGGCGAGTGCGGTGTCCTACCTGGACTATGGGCACTACCTGGCGGTCTCGACCTTTACCGACTTCAAGCAGTTCGCCCAGGCCTACCAGGCGCGGGCCAAGGTCGAGGTCACGGCACCGATCACCGAGCTGGCGCAGCGCCTCACGGCCCATTTGCCCACCACCCGGGAGAAGGCGCTGACGCTCAGTGACTGGGTGCGCGAGAACATCCGCTATGTGGCCGTGTATGTCGGCGCTGGCGGGGTCGTGCCGCATGCCGCGCAAACCGTGCTGGACAACCGCTACGGTGACTGCAAGGACCATGTTGCCCTGCTTGAGGCGCTGCTGACGGCTGCGGGCATCAAAAGCACGCCGGCCCTGATCAACCTGGGCAATGCCTACGTGTTCCCCAAGGTCCCTGCACTGGGCGTGTTGAACCATGTGATCACTTATGTGCCGAGCCTGGACCTGTACCTGGATTCGACCGACCCCTCGATCGCCGCGGGCTACCTGCCATTGACCGTGTTGAACAAGCGGGTGCTGCTGACCGCGACCGGCGAGTTTGGCCGTACACCGTCCATCCAGCTCAACAAGGTCTCCAGTGACTTGCAGTTCAAGGTCCAGGGCAATGGTGGCGCGGACTTCACCAACGTTTCCACCGTACAAGGCTGGGCCAGCGAGGTCAGCCGCTACGGGGTGAAATCGATGAAACCGGCGGATCGCGACATGCTCGTCGAGAAGGTGCTCGGCGCCTATGGGCAGCGCGGCAGTGGCAGTTTCGAGGTACGCCCGACGAACGCCAACGGCGACTTTGTCAGCAGCGTTGCCGGGCGCACGGAAAACCTCGTCAACCTGCCAGGGCCTGTCGGTATGGTGGCCTTGAGCAGCCTGGCGGGTGGCATCTCGCAGAACGTCTACAGCTTTGCCATGGAGAAGGAGCGCAGCCAGCGCTTCGTGTGCATTTCCAACGATACCGTTGAGACGTCGCGCTTCGAGTTCCCGCCTGAGGTCAGTGTGCTGGCGATTCCCAAACAGGTGCGTCTGCAGGACGCCAACGTGGAGTACAGCGCGCAGTACACCCAGGAGGGGAATGCGGTGGTGATCGAGCGGCATTTCAAGTTCAGCCGCCCGGACGTGGTCTGCTCACCTGAGGATTTTGCGGCCATGAGGCCGGCCATCGAGGCGATGGTCAGGGACCTGCAGAGCCAGATTATCGTACAAGCGAGCTAGGCCACGCTTGGTAGGAGCAGCCTTGTGCTGCTCCTACCAGGACCGGCTCAGAAGTCCCAGCGGGTGGTGACCATCAGGTTGCGTGGCTCGCCGTAGTAGGTGGTCTCGAAGTTGCCAAGCCCGGTCAGGTACACCTTGTCGAACACGTTGTTGGCATTGACCGTGAAGCTCAGGTGCTCGCTGTACTGGTAGCGGGTCATCAGGTCCACCAGGGTGTAGCCGCCTTGCTTGATGCGCGTGTAGTCGTTGGCGGTCGGGCTGTAGATATTGCCGTAGAACCCACTCTGCCAACGTAGCCCACCGCCGACGGTGACGCGGTCCAGGGCGCCGGGCAGCCGGTAGGTGCTGAACAGCCGCGCCACATGCTCAGGCTTGGTGGTCGCCAGTGGGAAGCCGAACAGGCGGTTGTCGTCGGCGTCGCGCGTGCGGGCGTAGGTGTAACCGGCGGTGATGTTCCAGCCTGGGGCCAGTTCGCCGGCCAGCTCCAGTTCGACGCCTTGGGTGGTGGCACCGTCGATGGCGGTGTAGATGCCCTCGTTGGTGACTGGGTTGGTGCCGACGGACGAGGCGACGTTGTCCTGCTCGATACGGAAGAACGCCAGGGTGGCGTTCAGCCTGCCATCGAAATAGGCCGCCTTCAGGCCTGCTTCATAACCATCGCCTTCCACGGGGTCGAGGGTGGCGCCATTGACGTCCTTGTAGACTTGCGGCTGGTAGATCGAGGTGTAGCTGGCGTACACCGAGTAAGTGTCGTCCAGGTCATAGACCACGCCGGCGTACGGGGTGACCACGCCGTGTTGCTTGTAGCTGGCGTGGGTGTCGTCCAGGGGCGAGGTTGGGTAGAAGTCCTGGTCATCGTTGTACTTGAAGGTGCTGACCCGGGTGCCGAGGATCACCGAGAGGTTGTCGGTGGGCCTCAGGCGGGTGGCCACGTAGGCGCCGTTCTGGCTCTGGGTGGTGGTGTAGTCGCCGTTTTTCGGGAATTCCTGTACCGGGATCTTGCCGTTCCAGTCGAAGATCGAACCCGGGACTTGGGCGAAGGCACTGCCGTCGTAGGTGTCACCGGTCTGGCGCGAGTGCGAGGTCATGAAGCCTGCAACCAGGTCGTTCTGACGGCCAAAGAGGGTGAACGGCCCGGAGACGTTCAGGTCTGCGGTGTTCTGCACACGGTGCCCTTCCCAGCGCCCCCAGTAGAAGAACATGCCTTCGCCGGTCGCGGGGTTGGGGTTGCCACCGCTGGCTGAGGCCAGGCGCGTGTCATGGTCGCTGATCATGTGGTTGAGGCTGAGCTTGACCTTCCAGTCATTGGCCAGTGCTTGCTCCAGCGAGCCGAAGTAGGTGGTGGCCTGGAAGTCGCGGCGGCTCCAGTCGGCCCCTGGGTTGTGTGCGCGTGAGAAGTCGGTGCGGCTACCGTCGGAGAAGTACGCCGGGTTACCGGTCCAGGAGGAGCCGCGCGGCGTGGTGGTCTGGTTGTCGACGCCGAACGTCAGCAGCGTGTCGGGCGTCAGGTCGGCTTCAAGAATGCCGTAGTAGACGTCTTTCTTCTGTTGGTAGTGATCCAGGTAGGACTTGCGGTCCTGGTACGCGCCGACGAAGCGGCCACGCACACTGCCGGTGGCGTTGAGCGAGCCCGAGATGTCACCTTCGGTGCGGTAGTTGTCCCAGGAACCGGCGCTGGCGGTGATCGAGGCCTTGAAGTCGTGGGTGGGCTTCTTGCGGATCAGGTTGACTGTGGCAGAAGGGTCGCCGGAACCTGTCATCAACCCGGTTGCGCCCTTGATGACTTCGACACGGTCGTAGGCGGCCATGTCGACATGGGTCGCGCCCTCGTCGTACACGCCGTCATAGATGGTGTTGACACCATCGTACTGGTAGTTGGTGATGGCAAAGCCGCGCGCGGAATACTCCATGCGCTCGCTGTCGTAGGCCTGCACCGAAACCCCAGGGGTATTGCGCAGGACTTCGCCGATGTCTTGCGAACCGTGGTCGTCGATGGCCTGGCGGGTAATCACGCTGACGGACTGCGGCGTCTCGCGCAGGGTCAGCGGCAGCTTGGTCGCGGTGGTCGAGCCACCGGTGGTGTAGGCGCCGGTGCCTTCGGTGATGTTGCCCAGGCCCTGGCTGTCGATGCGGCTGGGGGCCAACTCCACCACGTCACCTTGCTTGGCGGTGAGCAGCAGCGAGTAGCGGCCGTCGCTTTCCCGAATGGCTTGCAAGCCTGTGCCGCTCAGCAGAATCTGCAGCGCCTGGTCCACCGGGTAGTGGCCATTCAAGGCCGGGGAGCGCTTACCGCGCGTCCATTGGGTGTCGAACGACAGGACGATGCCCGCCTCGGCGGCGAACTGGGTCAGCGTCTCGCCCAGGTCGCCCTGCGGCAGGTGATAGTCATGCGCTTGCGCGGCACAGGCTGCGCCCGGCCCACCGAGCAGTGCAGTCAGCAGCAGGCAGGTGCGCAGGTCGGGCGCGCTGAAGGGCCTGAGAGTGAAGCGGCAGGTCATCGTCGAGTTTCTCTGGGAGGTAAAGAATCAGCCAGGGCTGGGGTTACCTATGAGTCGGATGAGCCGCGGCAAAGTGATCAGGCATTGGGTATTTTTTTACGCGGCGGTGATGGTTATCCAGAAACGGGTGCGGGTGTGCACGTGCACCGGCAGGGAAGTGGCCAGTGCCCGCAGGATCTGGTCGGTATCATTGAGCCGGTAGGTGCCGCTGATGCGCAGGCCAGCCACCGAGGGGGCGCAGTGCAGCCAACCTGGCCGGTATCGGGACAGCTCGTTGATGAAGGTGTCGAGGCGTTGGTCATTGGCGATCAGCAAGCCTCGTTCCCAGGCGTCTGCGGTGCTGGCGAGCGCTTCTACAGCAGAAAAGCCCTGGCCATCGAACTGGCGGCTCTGGCCGGCGTTCACCGCCATGGCCTGGCCTGAAGCCAGCGTCACCCGTGCCTGCTGGCCAAACACATCGAGCTTGCTGGTGTCATCGAGCACGCGCACGGCAAAGCGGCTTTGGCCAGCGTCTACGAGGCCGTGCCTGGTCACTACGCTGCAACGTTGCTGCGGCGGGACGGTGACCATGATTTCACCTTGGCGCAGGCGCACGTAAGGTTGTTCGCGGGTCTCATCGATATCCACTGCGCAGGCGCTGTTGAGCAGCACCGTACTGCCGTTTTTCAGGTTCAGCCAACGTTGTTCGCCCACGCGACTGCGCACGTCTGCAAACAGGGTTGAGTGCTGCATTTCGCGGTAGCTGCCCACGCCCAGTGCACTGCCACCGAGCAGCACCAGGCCGGCCTTGACCACACGGCGGCGGCTGGCGTGGCGGCCGTGCGCCGCGACCGACAGCACGCGCGTCGTTGCCGGGTTGTGGGTTGAGCTCATGCGTGTTTGCAAACGCTCGGCTTGCTGCCATGCCCAGGCATGGGCAGGGGCCGCGTTCAGCCACGCCTGCCAGGCACTGTAGTCACTGGGCTGCGCCTCACCGCTGTTGAGTTGGCTATACCAGTGCGCGGCCTGGCGCAGGGCGGCGAGTTGCTCGGCACTCAGGGCCATGTTCACTGGCCGTGGGTCAGGCTGTAGATCATGCAGTGCTCGGCCGCCTTGGCAACGTAGCGGCGCACCGTCACTTCAGAGATGCCCAGCTGGGTGGCGATGTGTTTGTAGGGCATGCCATCGACCTGCGAGAGCAAGAACGCTTCACGCACGTTGGCGCCGAGTGCTGCCAGCATCGCATCGAGTTCGAACAACGTTTGCAACAGCGACAGCCGTTGTTCCGCAGAGATGTCCAACGCTTCGGGTTGCTCGGCCAGCACCTGCAGCCAGGCCCGTTCCAGGTGCACGCGGCGCAGGTGATCGATCATCAGGCGACGGGCGATGGTGGCCAGGTAGCCCTTGGGTTCGCGGACCGCCTCGAGCTTGGCCGCGGCATCGGCTGCAGACATGACGCGAACGAACACGTCCTGCACAAGGTCAGCGGCCAGGTGGGTGCAGTTGACCCGTGGTTTCAGCCAACCGTGCAGCCACTTGCTCTGCGCACGGTAGAGCTGGCTGACCTGGGAATTAAGGGCTACGTCCGGGGTGCTCATCCATGCCGCCTGAAAAGAGTTGCAAATGTTAATGGTTCGCATTTTATGCAAACTGTTTCAGGCTTGGCAATGACCAGCGGGCCGACAGTGCCACAGGCTCACGGGGAGGTCGCGCGTTCCACGGCCTGCGCGCCGCGCGCTTTCCGGCCCCCACTGAAGCGTGTCAGTACGAGCCGGGTCAGCGTGTTCCAGCAGTACGTCACCACCACGCCACCGACAATGGCCAGCACCACCGCGAATACCGGTTGATCGAAGATGCGCTTTGCCAGCGACTGGAACTGGAAGTGCGTCAGGTAGATGAACAAGGTTGACGACGCGATCATCGCGCCTGCCCTGGCGACCGCGCCCGGCACGGGCACCGAGCGGAACCAGATCAAGGCGAGCATCGCCGGCAGGGCAATATCGATGTAACGGGCAAACGCCTGCCAGCCGATGCCGGCAATGGCCACAAGGTCCAACTCGGCGATCAGCAGCACCGCCACCGCACTGGCGACCGCTTTGCGCAGCGGGGTGTCGGCGTAGTGAATGGCCATGCCCAGCACCATGACTGCCAGGTAGTGCTGAGGCACCCGGTTGAGCAGTGCCGTGGCGTCGAACACGAAGCGGCTGAGCAGCACATCCGCCGCCACCAGCACACAGGAGGCCGTGACCAGGCAGCGAAACGGGTTGGCGATGATCGCCTGGCGCACACGCTTGAACGACAGGACGACGCCGAGGATCAGCAGCATCTGCACCAAGACTTCGATGTACCAGTAATTGAAGACCCCCACCTTGTCCTGCGTGAACCAGTTGGAGATCAACAGCAGTGATTGCCAGTGCACCCGGTCGAACAGCGCCTGCACCAAGACCGTGTACAGAAGGGTCGGCACCGCGATGGCGGCCAGGGACTTGAGCAGCATGCGCGCATCGCCGCGTTCATCGATGGCCTTGAACTGGAACCTGGCCAGGCTGATGCCGGAGATCAGGAACAGCACCGACGTTTCGCCTGCGATCCGCCATTCGGAAAACACATTCAAGTGCCCGACGACGATCAGGATGATGGCGATCATCCGCAGGAAAACCGGCACCTCCATGACCCGCATCGACCACTTGCTGGCCTTGGTGTTTTGCTCGGCCAGTTCGGCCAGGTCCTGTACCGGGATCATCTCCCAGCGATCCGGCAGGTGGCCGATCAGTTCTTCCAGCACCATCGAGGCGCGCACGAACGACAAGGAGTCGCCGCCGAGTTCGACGAAGGTAAGACGGGCATCGATGCGAGGGGCCTGAAGTATCTGCGCCCAGGCCTCGGTGAGTTTCAACGCCAGCGGTGACAGCGCCTGCGTGGCCCCAGAGGTGCTGTCATCGAAAGCTGCCGGCAAGGCGCGTTTGTCGATCTTGCCGTTGGGTGTGAGTGGGATGCTGGGCACGAATAGGAACATCGCCGGCACCATGTAGTCGGGGAGCATGCCCGCGATGGCCTGGCGCAGGTCAGCGGTCGCGAGTGGCTGTTCGGCAACGCAATAGGCGACCAGCCTGACCATCGCGTTGTCATGGTTGGCCAGCACCACGCATTGCTTGATGCGTGGGTGCCGAGTGATGGTGTTTTCGATTTCGGCCAGTTCGATGCGATGGCCGCGAATCTTCACCTGGCTGTCGCCGCGCCCCAGGAAGCTGGCGCTGCCATCGGCCAGGTAGGTGCCCAGGTCGCCGGTGCGGTAGCAGCGGTCGGCCGTGGCGCCGGTGAATGGGTTTGCCACGAACTTCTCTTGGGTCAGCGCCGGGTCACCCCAATAGCCCAGCGACAGGTAGGGGCTGCGGATCAGGATTTCCCCGACTTCACCCGCCTCGACCAAGCGGTTGGCCTCGTTGACCACCAACAGTTGCGCGCCGTCTATGCCTTTGCCCAGTGGGACTCTGGCGTTGTCCGCGTGCGGGTCGAGTACGTGGAAGGCCATGGCCTGTGGTGTTTCGGTGGTGCCGTAGAAGTTCACGCTGGTGGCGTTTGGCGCAATGGCGCAGATCTGCTGGTACAGGGTAGGGCTGAGGGCATCGCCGCCCCAGAACAGGTAGCGCAGGCGCTCGAACACTTGCCCGTTCATCCGCGCGCCGGTTTCGATCAACTTGCCCAGGGGTGGAGTGAGGTGAATGACGGACACGCCGTGGTCGTGGATCCAGGCGGCCAGGCGCGACGGGTCGGTCAGGGTTGACTGGGCCGGGCAAATGATTGTTGCGCCAATCGACAGCGGCGTGAACACATCCCGGTAAACCGGGTCATGGCCCAGGCCGGAAAGCAGTGAAAAGCAGTCGTCTTGGGTGAAACCATGGTGCTGGACATGCCAGTCGATGAAATGCACCAGCGGGGCGTGATGGGTGACGATGCCCTTCGGTTCGCCCGTGCTGCCTGAGGTGAAGGTGATGTAGGCCGGCTGCGCGGGGCTGACTTCGGGCAGGGGCGACGGCCTTGCAAAGTGTTGCAGCGCTTCGACAGGGGCGTGCGGCACGTTGACGAGGCGTGCGGGGCCAGGCTCGACGTCAGCGTCGCCACAGCGCAACACAAAGGCAGGTTCGAGTGTGCGGATGATCTGCCCGATACGCGCAGCAGGGTAAGCGGCGTCGGCGACGGTGAAGGTCAGCCCGGCGCGCAAGGCGCCGAGCATGGCATACACCAAGGCTGCGCCGCGGCTAGCGAAAATCACAACGCGATCGGAGCTGATGGCGCCGTTTTCGAGTAGAAAGGTGGCGATTCCCTGGCTGATCTGCTCAAGTTGTCGATAGCTGCAGGTAGCCTCATGGGCGATGATGGCGGTGGCATCGGGCGAGCGACTCGCCTGCTCCACAAAGGCCTGGAAGATCGGCCGCTCGGCACGGTACTCAAGGCTCAGCGTCGGGTTCGGGCGCATATCCGGCATGTTGTGTGTTCGCTCCGCATCAACGGCAGGTGGCTGGCTGGATAGCACAACGCTAGTGCAGGCCAACGAATGGCGCCAATGCACGTGCGCTATTTGCGTCGACGCCTAGCTGAGCTGCGCTGTCGCACAGAGAACAGTGGCAGATAACACAGGTCTTGTGGGAGCGGGCTTGCCCCGCGAATGGGGCCACGCGGAGCATGGCACCGGCTTCGCCGGTGTTCGCGGGGCAAGCCCGCTCCCACAGAGTTAAGTTTTTGTTCTATGGGAGAGTGCCCAGCCTCTTGGGGCTGCGCTGTCGCACAGAGAACAGTGGCAGATAACATTGGTCATTGTGGGAGCGGGCTTGCCCGCGAATGGGGCCACGCGGAGCATGGCACCGGCTTCGCCGGTGTTCGCGGGGCAAGCCCGCTCCCACAGAGTTAAGTTTTTGTTCTATGGGAGATTGCCCAGCCTCTTGGGGCTGCGCTGTCGCACAGAAAACAGTGGCAGATAACACAGGTCTTGTGGGAGCGGGCTTGCCCCGCGAAGGGGGCCACGCGGAGCATGGCACCGGCTTCGCCGGTGTTCGCGGGGCAAGCTCGCTCCCACAGAGTTAAGTTTTTGTTTTATGGGAGACTGCCCAGCCTCTTGGGGCTGCGCTGTCGCACAGAGAACAGTGGCAGATAACACAGGTCTTGTGGGAGCGGGCTTGCCCCGCGAAGGGGGCCACGCGGAGCATGGCACCGGCTTCGCCGGTGTTCGCGGGGCAAGCCCGCTCCCACAGAGTTGCCAGTTGCCCCCACAGAGTTCTCTGCTAAATGAATCGGAATGGGCTCCTGAGCAGACCCAAAACCTCAACCGGCCTGCAACGCCCGTGGCCGCTGGCTGCGTTGCTCGTCGTCGGCCACCGTCGCCTGCTGCAATTGGAAGCTGAAGGCAATCCGTGCCACGCGGCCACTCACCCCAGACAGCGCAGCTTCAAGCATCTCAACCTCCCCTACTAACCCATCGCGGGTGGCATGGGCAAAGTCGTCCCACAGGTACTCGTCGCCCGACAAGTTGATCTGCGTGGTCAGGTGGCGATACCCCGGCGCGCTGATGAAAAAGTGGATGTGCGCCGGGCGCTGGCCGTGGCGGCCCAACTGGTCCAGGCAGGCTTGGGTCGGGCCGTCGGTGGGGCAGCCGTAACCGCTGGGCACAATGCTGCGGGCGCGATAGCGCCCCTGGGCATCGGTGCGGATGCGGCGGCGCAGGTTGTAGTCCGACTGGCTGGAGTCGAAGTAGGAATACAGGCCTTGGGTATTGGCATGCCACACATCGACGATCGCACCGCTGATTGGCGTGCCGTCCAGGTCCAGCACCTGGCCTTCGAGCAGCATCGGCAGGCCCGGGTCGCGCCCGTCGTCAAGCCGCGCCTCGCCCTCGCACAGCGGCGCACCCGCCACATACAAAGGGCCTTCGATGGTGCGTGGAGTGCCGCCGGTGTGGCCGGTCTGGGCATCGCGGGCATCGCTGAGCAGGTCGAGAAAGTGCTCCAGGCCAAGGCCCGCCATCAACAGGCCGGCTTCGCTGCGGCTACCCAGGCGGTTCAGGTAGTCGACGGCTGTCCAGAACTCATCGTCGCTGATGGCCAAGTCTTCGATCAGCTTTGCGCTGTCTTGCAGTAGGCGCAGTACGATCTGCTTGAGCCGCGGGTTGCCCTGGTCGCTGCCAAAACCCGCCGCTTTTTCGAAGAAGGCCCGTACATCAGGTGATTGGGAAATCGCTACAGTCATGGTTGCCTCACCGGTCGTTGTTGTTATTGCGGTGAACTGCGTACAGCAAATGCGATGCCATGTTTATAACTAACTGATATTTAAGAAAGTATTTGTTTTAGACACGGTAGCCGGTGTTGCGCGCTCAATCATTTGATCAACCCGCGCCACGCCTTTTGTCCAAATGCTCAAGCCTTGCCGGCCACGCTTTCGCCCGGTGTTTTTTTCAGCCGATAAGCCAGGGCAGGGCGGGTCATGCCGAGCAGCCGCGCCGCTTCCGAAACGTTTTGCCGGCAGCGTGTCATGGCCTCCTGCATCAGTGCCTCCTCGACCGCATCCAGGCCGGTGCCGCTGTCGAAAATCTGCGCTACCCAGCCTGGCGTGGCTTGGTCGCTCGCCGCCACCAGCCGGCCATCGCTGCCAAGGCCGATGCTGTCGATGGCGGGCGGTGCATGGGGGAACAGCGCATCCAGGCCGATGCTCTGGTTCTCATCGGTGATGATCACACCGCGCTCCATGAGGTTTTCCAGCTCGCGAATGTTGCCCGGCCAGTCGTAGTGCAGGCACACCTCCATGGCCCGGTCGCTGAGGCCGCGGGTTTTCTTGCCGTAGCTTTCATGCAGGCGCCCGAGGAAGTGCTCGATGAGCAGCGGAATGTCCTCGCGGCGCTCGCGCAGCGCGGGGATACGCACCGGGAACACGTTCAGCCGGTAGAACAGGTCGGCGCGGAAACGCCCGTCCTTGACAGCTTGCTCCAGGTCTTCGTGGGTGGCGGCGATGACCCGCACATCCACCTGCCGCGTGCGGCTGTCGCCCACCCGTTCCAGCTCGCCCTCCTGCAGTACCCGCAGCAGGCTGGCCTGGGCGCGTGGCGTCAGCTCGATGATTTCGTCAAGGAACAGGGTGCCGCCGTTGGCCCGCTCGAAACGGCCCATGCGTGCCTGCTGGGCGCCGGTGTAGGCGCCTTTCTCGACCCCAAACAGTTCGGCCTCGATCAGGTCGGGCGGTATCGTCGCGCAGTTCAGCGCCACGAACGCCGCGCCAGCGCGCTCGCTGCGCAGGTGCAGGCTGCGGGCGATGACTTCCTTGCCGACGCCGGTTTCGCCCAGCAGCAATACCGAAGCCTTGCCCGAGGCGACCTTGTCGGTGAGCGCGCAGCAGCGCCGGTACACCGCCGACTGGCCGATGCCGTAGAACTGCCCCGACTCGTACTGCAGGCGCTGGCGCAGGTTCGCCACCTGCACCTGCAAGGATTGCAACTCGTCGATCACCGGGTCGCTCTGGAAGTAGCGCATGAAGGTTTCAGCGTCGTCCCATTGCTCCACCGGCTTACCGATGATGCGGCACTCGCTGGCGCCGCAACCGCGGCAACTGACCTCCTTGTACAGCACCTGGCGGCCGAGGAAGAACGAGCTGTAGCTGATCGCGTAACCCAGCAGCATCCAGCAGATCGGCTGCTCGGAATGCAGGTTTTCCTGCTGGCAGTTCTCCACTTCGAAGGAGTCCTGCCATTCGATGTCGGCGTAGAAATGGCCGTTGTCGAGGTCGATCTCCAGCTGCAACGGGCGGACCTTGACCATGCCCTTGAGCGAGTGCAACTGGGGGCCGATGAAGAACATCTCCACCGGGTTGCCAGTGGGGCGTAGCTTGCGTGCGAGCTCGGCGTCCTTGAGGCCGGACTGGTAGCCCAGGCGCAGGAAGAAGCCCTTGGCGCGCTCCACACCGAGC
This sequence comes from Pseudomonas sp. E1MeOHC2, assembly GCF_058745025.1. Lineage (NCBI taxonomy): Bacteria > Pseudomonadati > Pseudomonadota > Gammaproteobacteria > Pseudomonadales > Pseudomonadaceae > Pseudomonas > Pseudomonas sp. E1MeOHC2. The sequence goes on along the minus strand of NZ_CP196675.1, from coordinate 110,555 downwards.
ATCTCGATCAGCTCGCGGCGCATGCCGGCCATCATCGCCGCCTGCACCAGCAGCATGCGCTGCTCGTCCAGCCAGATCTTGCCTTCGGTGCCGAGGAAGCGCACCCGTTCGGTGAGGTCCTTCAGCGCCGGTGCAGGTTCCGGCGCCCTGTACTGGGTAATCATTCGCGTGCGCCCCTTGGTTGTAGTTGTATGGGGAATCGGCGCGTCCCGCTCAGGCAAGGGCGGGTGATGGTCGCGCCGGGACGACCTCGGTGATTCAGGCAAGGCCCGGGTCATCTCTTCTTTCTAAACCGCCTGAAACCTGCGCAAAAGTCAATCGCAGGTCGTGTTGGTCATTTGCTCGAAGTGCCATTGCGCGATTGAGCAAATGATCAATCGAGCGGGCGCGTCGGGTTGGTGAACGCGCTGCGGCTCAATTTTTCAAAAACAAAAAAACTGTTTTAAAACAATTAATTAGATTGTTTTTTCGGCTCTGGAGACAGGCCTGGCACAGCGGTTGCTCTAACCCTTGCAAGCCCTACCGGAGCACAACCGCATGACCCCAGCCACTACGCCCTTCGAGCAGATGCCGCGCTACGTCCGGGTACGCAGCGAAGCGGACGCCGCCTTTGTCGAGTTCGACTTTGCCATCGCTTACCCGGACCTGTTCGTCGAACTGGTCCTGCCACGCGCCGCCTTCGAGCGCTTCTGCGAGAGCAACCGGGTGCTGCACATGGACGCCGCGATGGCCGCTGCCGTCGATGCCGACATGCAGAAGTGGCGCTACGGCGAGCGCCACGACGAAAACGACTGAAGCGCCGTTCGACGGCGCATTGCTTCCCCACAACAACAAGTACAGGACGCCTTGCATGAGTATCGAGATCAAGACGGCCACGGTCGAGCCGATCCGCCAGACCTTCAGCCACACCCGCCGGCGTTTCGGTGACAAGCCTGCCAGCCGCTACCAGGAGGCCAGCTTCGACATCGAAGCCGCCAGCAACTTCCACTACCGCCCGCTGTGGCAGCCCGACAAGCTGCTCAACGACCCCAGCCGCACCGCCGTGTGCATGGCCGACTGGTACACCGTCAGCGACCCGCGCCAGTACTACTACGGCCCCTACGTGCAGGCCCGGGCACGGATGCAGGAGAACGCCGAGCACAGCTTCGCCTTCTGCGAAAAGCGCGAACTGCTGGCCAGCCTGCCCGAGGCGACCCGCGCCCTGATCGCCCGGCTGCTGCTGCCGCTGCGCCACGCCGAGCTGGGCGCCAACATGAACAACAGCGGCATTGCCGCCGATGCCTTCGCCACCAGCGTCACCCAGATGCACATGTTCCAGGCCATGGACCGCCTGGCCATCGCCCAGTACCTGTCGCGCATTGGCCTGCTGCTCGAAGACGACGGCCTCGCGCTGCTGGCCGAGGCCAAGCAGCGCTGGTTGGACGAGCCAGCTTGGCAGGGGCTGCGCCGTTATGTGGAAGACAGCCTGGTGGTGCAGGACTGGTTCGAACTGACCCTCGCCCAGAACCTGGTCAGTGACGGCTTGCTGTACCCGCTGCTGTTCGAGCACTTCGATGCACAACTGGTGGCCGCCGGGGCAGGGCAGGTCGGCATGCTCACCGAGTTCATGCGCCTGTGGTTTGCCGAGAGCCAACGTTGGGTCGATGCGCTGGTCAAGACCGTGGTTGCAGAGAGCCCGCACAACCGTGCGCTGATCGAAGGCTGGGTGGCCCAGTGGCGTGTGCGCGCACTGCAAGCGTTGCTGCCCCTGGCCGAAGCCGGCCCTGGCCGCGACGCCCTTGATGCCATCGACAGCGCCTTTGGCGCACGCCTGAAAAAGCTCGGCCTCAACGGAGACGCCGCATGACTTCCCTTGTGTACATCGCCTTCCAGGACAACGACAGCGCCCGCTACATCGTCGAGGCCATTACCCAGGACAACCCGCACGCCGTGGTCCAGCACCAACCCGCGATGATCCGCGTGCAGGCCGAAGGGCGCCTGGAAATCCACCGCGCCACGGTGGAAGAAAAGACCGGCCGTGAATGGGACGTGCAGGAAATGCTGATCGACGTGATCACCCTGGGCGGCAACGTCGAGGAAGACGAAGACTGCTTCGCCCTGCACTGGAACTGATCCGCACAACGACAAGAATCCGGAGTACCACCATGGCCGCCAAACGCCTCAACCAGAAAGACAAATACCGCTGCCTAACCCGTGACCTGGGCTGGGAACCAAGCTACCAGAGCAAAGACGCGATCTACCCTTACGAGCGCTTCGAGGGCATCAAGATCACCGACTGGGACAAGTGGGAAGACCCCTTCCGCCTGACCATGGACGCCTACTGGAAATACCAGGCCGAAAAAGAGAAGAAGCTGTATGCGATCTTCGATGCCTTCGCCCAGAACAACGGCCATCAGAACATCTCCGATGCCCGCTACGTCAATGCCCTGAAGCTGTTTCTCAGCGGCGTCACACCATTGGAATATCAGGCTTACCAGGGGTTCGCCCGGGTCGGCCGGCACTTTAGCGGTGCCGGTGCGCGGGTGGCCTGCCAGATGCAGGCGATCGACGAGCTGCGCCACGTGCAGACCCAGGTGCACGCGATGAGCCACTACAACAAGCACTTCAACGGCCTGCATGACTTTGCCCACATGCACGACCGGGTGTGGTTCCTCTCGGTACCCAAGTCGTTCTTCGAGGATGCCCGCACGGCTGGCCCGTTCGAGTTCCTCACGGCCATCTCGTTCTCCTTCGAATACGTGCTGACCAACTTGCTGTTCGTGCCGTTCATGTCGGGTGCCGCGTTCAACGGCGACATGGCCACGGTAACGTTCGGCTTCTCGGCGCAGTCCGACGAGGCCCGGCACATGACCCTGGGACTGGAGGTGATCAAGTTCCTGCTTGAGCAGCACGAGGACAACGTGCCGATCGTCCAGCGCTGGATCGACAAATGGTTCTGGCGTGGCTACCGGCTGCTGACCCTGGTCGGGATGATGATGGACTACATGCTGCCGAACAAAGTGATGTCCTGGGCCGAGGCCTGGGAGGTGTACTTCGAGCAGGCCGGCGGCGCGCTGTTCAAGGACCTGGAGCGCTATGGCATCCGCCCGCCGAAGTACGTCGAGCAGACCACCATCGGCAAGGAACACATCACCCACCAGGCCTGGTCGATCTTCTACCAGTACAGCCAGGCCACCAACTTCCATACCTGGATCCCCACCGACGAGGAACTGGACTGGCTGTCGGCCAAGTACCCGGACACCTTCGACCGCTACTACCGGCCGCGTTACGAGCATTGGCGTGACCTGCAGGCGCGCGGCGAGCGCTTCTACAACCCGACCCTGCCGATGCTCTGCCAGATCTGCCAGATCCCGCTGGCCTTCACCGAGCCGGATGCGCCGACGCAGCTGAGCCACCGCAGCCTGGTGCACGAAGGCGAGCGCTACCACTTCTGCTCCGACGGCTGCTGCGACATCTTCGCCTACGAGCCAGAAAAGTACGTGCAGGCGTGGCTGCCGGTGCACCAGATCCTGCAGGGCAACTGCGGCGGCGGCGATGTCGAGGCGGTGGTGCGCGACTACTACAACATCGCCCCCGGCCAAGACAACTTCGAGTACCAAGGCTCGCCCGAGCAACAGCGCTGGGAGGCGCTGCAGAGCGCCGAGCGCAAGCACGGCTGAAGCGTCGGAGCGGCTGAAATGCCAGGGCGCCTTGCCGCGTCCTGGCCCTTACAAGAACAAGAGGAACATTGCCATGCCCGTGACCGCCATCGGCACATACACCGCCCAGCCCCTGGACCGCCAGGCCAACTTCCACGGTGCCCAGCTGGTGTACCTGTGCTGGGAAAACCACCTGCTGTTCTGCGCCCCCTTCACCCTGCCCGTAGCCCCTGAAATGCCGTTCGGGGACTTCATCGAGCAGGTGGTCAAGCCGGCCATTGCCTTGCACCCCGATGCCGCGCAGGTCGATTTCGCTGCCGTGCGCTGGCGTCTGGACGAACAGCCGTTCACCCCTGACCTGTCTTGTGGGCTGGCCGCCAACGGTGTTGTCCACAAGAGCCTGCTGCACCTGCATACCCCCGGCCTCGAAGGCCTGGGCGGCAGCCATAACTGAGGAGCGCTGCCATGAGCTATCAAGTCACCATAGAACCCACCGGTGAGCAGATCGAGGTGCAGGAGGGCCAGACCATTCTCGAGGCTGCACTGCGCCAGGGCGTGTGGCTGCCATTTGCCTGCGGCCACGGCACCTGCGCGACCTGCAAGTGCCAGGTGCTGGAAGGTGAGGTCGACCTGGGCGCGGCGTCCTCCTTTGCCCTGATGGACATGGAACGCGACGAGGGCAAGGTGCTGGCCTGTTGTGCCATTCCGCAAAGTGACCTGGTGATCGAGGCCGACATCGACGTCGACCCGGACTTCGCCGGCTTGCCGGTGCAGGACTACCGCGCCGTGGTCACCCAGCTGGTTGAGCTGTCGCCGACCATTCGCGGCGTGCACCTCAAGCTCGACCGGCCGATGGCGTTCCAGGCCGGGCAATACGTGAACCTGCAACTGCCTGGCATAGAAGGCACGCGCGCGTTCTCCCTGGCCAACCCGCCCGACCGGCCCGACGAGGTGGAGTTGCACGTGCGCCTGGTGGAAGGCGGCGTGGCCACCGGGCATATCCACCGCCAGCTCAAGGTAGGCGATGCACTGGACTTGTCCGGCCCTTACGGGCAGTTCTTCGTGCGCAGCTCGCAGCCGGGCGATTTGATTTTCATCGCGGGCGGCTCGGGGCTGTCGAGCCCGCAATCGATGATTCTCGACCTGCTGGCGCGGGGCGATACGCGACGCATCACCTTGTTCCAGGGGGCGCGTACCCGCGCCGAGCTGTACAACCGCGATCTGTTCGAGGCGCTGGCGGCCCGCCATGCCAACTTCAGTTATGTGCCGGCCCTCAGCCAGGCAGCCGAGGACGAGCAGTGGCAGGGTGTGCGCGGCTATGTGCACGACGCCGCCAGGCAACATTTCGACGGCCGCTTCAATGGCCACAAGGCCTACCTGTGCGGCCCGCCACCGATGATCGATGCCGCCATCAGCTGCCTGATGCAAGGCCGCCTGTTCGAGCGCGACATCTTCATGGAGCGCTTTTACAGCGCTGCCGACGCTGCCACTGAAGGTCAGCGTTCGGCGCTGTTCAAACGCATCTGACTGGCTCATTGCCCGGCACCTCGTCTGCGGGGCGCCGGCGTGCACCCGACCGATAACAACAACAAAGGTTGACCCGATGAACCCGAAGCTTGCCCACCTGCTACGCCTTGGCGCCTGCGCCGCCCTGTTCGGCGCTGCCAACCTGTCCCATGCCACCGAGGGAGGCGGTACGTCCTACCCGTTAGGTGCCGAAAACTACATGTCGGGCGCCATGCCGCCGCCGGGCTTCTATGGCCAGTTGTTCGTCAACCATTATGAGGCCGACAACCTGCGTGGTAACGACGGCAGCAAACTGCCGGTGGACTTTCGCGTGCGCGCCAATGCCATCGTGCCCCGCCTGATCTGGGTAAGTGACTACACGGTGTTTGGCGCCAGCCTAGCGCTGCACGCGATTGTGCCGCTGGTGGACCTGAAGGTTTCGCTCAATGGCCAATCGCAGCACAACCAGGGCCTGGGTGACGTGATTTTTGGTCCGGCACTGGGGTTTCACCACAGCGACAAGTTCCACAGCATCCTGGCCTTTGACATGATTGCCCCCACAGGCCGCTACGACAAAAACGACCTGGCCAACCCCGGACGTAACTACTGGGTGTTCGAGCCGGTGTATGCGATGAGCTACGTCGACCCCGCTGGGCTCAACCTGGATGCCAAGGTGATGTACGACTTCAACCGCAGCAACCCGGATACCGATTACCGGTCCGGGCAGGAGTTTCATGTCGATTATGCGGTGGGGTGGGGGTTAGGTAATGGGTGGGTGTTGGGGGTGGGGGGGTATTACTACCGCCAGACCACCGACGACCGCCAGGATGGCGAGCGTATCGAGGACAACAAAGGGCGCAGCTTCGCCATCGGGCCGTCGATCAAGTACAGCGGCGAGGGAGGGTGGTTTGTGACTGCGAAATGGTCGAAGGAAACCGAAGTGCGAAACCGTGCTCAAGGGGATGCGTACTGGGTGAAGCTGACGTTGCCGTTCTGACTTTCAGGGAAACTGCCCGGCCTCTTGGGGGCAGTCCACATTGTGGGAGCGGGCTTGTCCCGCGAATGGAGCTACGCGGTGCATGGCACCGGCTTCGCCGGTGTTCGCGGGGCAAGCCCGCTCCCACAGAGTCGCCGCTAAATCAATGAGCAAGACAGTTGCTCCCATAGAGTCGCTGCTAACTCAATGCGTTGAGTTTTGCTCTATGGGAGCAGGCAATCGATTCAGGCAACATCCACCAGCACGATCTCGCTGTCCTCGATGGCCGTAACCCGCAATATGTCCTCTTGCTCGATCGCCACGCCATCACGCGCCTTGGCCCGCAGCCCGTTGACCTCCACCAACCCCTTGGCCGGCACCAGGTAACCACGGCGCCCAGCATCGAAGCGGTACTCGGCGCTTTCCCCGGCACGCAGGGTCGCGGCCACCAGCCGTGCGTCGGTGCGGATCTGCAAGCTGTCTTCGTCACCTTTACGCCCGCTGGCCAGGGTCACGAAGCCTTCGCCGCGTTCGCCTGTGGGGAAGGGCCGGGTGCCCCAGGTCGGCGCATCGCCCACCCGCTCTGGTATGACCCAGATCTGGAAGATGCGCGTATCGACATCTTCCAGGTTGTACTCGCTGTGGACGATTCCGGAGCCTGCACTCATCACCTGCACGTCGCCCGCTTCGGTACGGCCTTTATTGCCCAGGCTGTCCTGGTGGGTGATAGCGCCTTCACGGACGTAGGTGATGATTTCCATGTCACGGTGTGGGTGCGGCGGGAAACCACTGCCAGCCGCGATCAGGTCATCGTTCCAGACCCGCAGGTTGCCCCAGTGCATGCGGGCCGGGTCGTGGTACTCGGCAAAGGAGAAATGGTGGTGGGCATCGAGCCAGCCGTGGTTGGCGTGGCCGAGGCTTTCGAACGGTCGCAGTTGCAGCATGGTCGTGCTCCTTGAATCAGTGGAATGACGCCATGATGCGGCAAAGAAAGATCGAAAATAAGCGTAAATATCGGCTAATAATGATCGATTAATAAGATTGGTTAGGCTGTAGCTTTTTATCCGCTTCATCGCCTAATCCACTGATCTGCAAGCATTCGCTGGTGATTTTTGATGGATGCGGCGAACATGGCACGCTGATTTTTGTATTCCATCGGAGTGACCGTGGCCCACGAGCATCCCCAGGCGCCTGCCGACCTGACCCCACCTGCCCAGTTACCGTGGTTTCGCCGCCTGGCCGCCCGCCTTCTGGGGCGGGGCCTGACCCGCCTGCAAGCCCAGCATCGCGACTCCTGGTTCCTTGGCCACGCCACGGGGCAGCGCAGTGGCCATGCCGACGGGGTGCACGAAGGCTTCGAACGCGGGCGGGTGGAAGGCTACGAGGCGGGGCGCCAGGTGCTGGTGATCCGCGATACCCGCCCCGACACCGCCGCCGTGCCCGGCCAGGACGACAACCTTTTCGACGATTGGCGCCTGCCATTGACCGCCGAGTTGAAGAAGCGCTTCAAGGCCGATGTGGCCCAGCGCCTGCCGGCCGAGGCGCAACCGAGTGCGGCGCAGTGGAAGCTGATTTTCAGCGACACCCCGTCCACCTGCGTGGTAGCCGGGGCAGGGGCGGGCAAGTCCACCTCGCTGGTGTTGCGCATTCTGCTGCTGCGCCATTACCTGGGCTACGAGCTGGACGCAATGACGGTGGTTACCTTCACCCGCGAATCGCGCAAGGACTTCATCAAGCGCCTGCTGCAGGTGTTCGCCCTGTGGCAGATCGACTTGCAGCCCGCGCTGGCCCGTGAGCTGGTGCGCACCTTCCATTCGCGCATCTTGCCGCTGGTACGCAGCCTGCCAGGCTTCAGCCAAGTACGTGCGTTCGAAACACTGGGCAACGAGATGCCGGCGGGCCGAGAGGCCGAGGCCGAAAGCAACCCGTTCGACCTGCGCCTGAACGATGCGCAGCGCCAACAGCTGAACCTCTGCTACAGCACCTTGCTGGGCGAAAACCCGCGCTTTGCCGAACTCATTGGCCTGCTGCGCAGCGAGGCGCTGCAGCTCAAGCCGCTGGACCCTAACCACCCAGATGTGCAAAAACGTGCACAGGTGACCCAGTTGGCCGCCCAGCGCGACGAAGAGCTGTGCGACGTGATCGAGGACCTGTGGTTCGCCGCGGGCGCCTGGCCGATCAAGGGCATCGAGCCGTGCCGCGACACGCTCGAGATCCGTGGCAGCCGCTTCCATGTGCATGGCCGCCTGCAGGGGCAGGGGGCCTGGGTGGTGCTGGGTTTCGACCCTGCGGAAAGCGCGCAGTACCAGCGCCCCGGCGCCAAGCTGGCAGTGCGTGCCGAGTGGGCGGTCAAGCGCACCCTGTTGCAGGCGTTCTGCGACAAACCGCTGATCTGGCTGGACAACTACGCGGCCGCCCGGCGCCTGGCCGCCTCCCTGGCCGGTGATGCGGTGGCCGGCCCGGGCTTCGAGTACAAGGTCAAGGGCGAACTGGCCCCGGCGCCGCTGCTCGACGCCTTTGTCGGTGCCGCCAACTTCATCGAAAACCTGGGGCTTGACGTGAACAGCGCCGTGGCGGCGATGAGCTTCCCGGCAGGCGACAGTGACGGCCTGTTTTTTGAAGCCCTGGCGTTGTACTGGAAAGCCCTGGAGGCGCACCTTTTGAGCCAGTCGCCGCCAGTGATGAGCTACAACCGCATGTTTGCCCTGTTCGGCGAGAACAACCCGGAAAACCTGCAACTGCTGCCCGACCCGTTGCTCAGGCCCCTGGCCCACCTGATGATCGACGAGTTCCAGGACGTTTCGCCGCAGATCGTCAGTTGGCTGCGTGCCAGCCTTGCCGAAATCCGCCGGCGTGGGCCTCTGATGCACACCGGTCGAAATGCCCAGCATTCGTCGTTGTTGTGCGTGGGGGATGACTGGCAATCGATCTATGGCTGGCGCGGCAGTTCGCCGAAGTACTTCATGGAGTTCACCAAGGCATTCGTGTCACCGGCCAACACGCGGGTGATGATGGTGGAGAACTACCGCTGCCAGCAGCAGGTTATCGATGCGGCGGAATTTCTGGTCAAGGGCACACCAGCGATCACCGGCAAGAAGGCCCGAGCCAGTGGGCCTGCGGCCGAGCTGCCCGGTTCGCCGGTCAAGGTGTTCGACCGCGACGAAGCCGCGCTGGGCGAGACCCTCATCGAGCATTATCAACGGGGCGAGACAGTGATGATGCTGTACCGCAAGGGCAGCGACAAAGCGCTGATGAACGAACACCTGCAGGCCGTGCTACACGCCGAGGCGGCTTTGCCCGCCGAACAGCGTCGGCTGCGGCAGCTGACGTATCACAGTGCCAAAGGCTTGCAGGCTGATGCGGTGTTCATGCTCGGCGACTGCCAGTACCTGACCAGCTCGCCGTACAAGAACCAGGTGTATCGGCTGGCTGGCCTGGGTAAACCCGGTGATGCCCAGGCATTCGATACGGCGCAGAAGGAAGAAGTGCAGCGGCTGGCCTACGTCGCGGTCACGCGCGCGGTCAGGCACTGCTACTGGCACGTGGAAGCGGCCAATAGCGAAGCGCCTGCGGCTCCGCGTGCGTCGAGCCAGGTGGATGGCCGGCAGGCCTTCTTCGAAGACCTGCGCGGCCAGTGATGCCATCGGGGCATCCGCTTGAGTGCGAGGGTCGGTGACGGCTAGGTCACGGTCGGTGATGGGCCAGTAATTTGACGCCAGTTAAGCCAAGGTTACCTGTCGGAGCCTGCGGGCCCGGCGTTAGGGCTGTCGCTGGTGACGGGGTCGAAGGAGGCCGGCGGCGTATTCGGCCTGGTGTGGTCGTACCAGGCTTAAAGTCAGGAAGCGTACCCATGCGTTCACCATCGACACCCAAGGATCACCTGCTTGACCTCAACGGCATCGAGATTGCCGTGCGCTGCTGGGGGCCGGAGGACGGTATTCCCGTGCTGGCCCTGCACGGATGGCTGGACAATGCCGCCTCGTTCGAGCGCCTGGCGCCGATGCTCGAAGGCTGCTTCGTGGTCGCCCCCGACCTGGTCGGCCATGGCCGCTCGGCCCATCGCCGCCATGACAGTGGCTATTACCTGTGGGAGCACGCCCAGGACATGCTGGCGGTGACCGATGCGCTGGGGCTGGCGCAATTTCATGTGCTGGCCCACGGTATGGGCAGCGGCGTCGCTTCACTGCTCGCGGCCATGACCAGCGGCATTGTCAGCATGGTGTTCCTCGATGGCATGGGGGCGCCGTTCACGGTCGCCGAAGATGACCGCGTACAGCACCTGGCCCGGTCCTATCGGCTCAAACGCATGGTGCAACGCAGCCAGCTGCAGGGTTTTTCCGAGCCGGACGGCAGCCGCTTCGATAGCCTTGCCGCCGCCTTGGAGCAACGGCGCACGCGGCTGGATGGCGAGCTCTCGGAGGGCGCCGCACGGCTGCTGGCGCAGCGCGACCTGTTGCAATTGGGCGATGGTTATTGCTGGCGCCATGACCCGCGCCTGGTGCTGCCCGAGCCCATGCCGTTGACCGAGCGCGAAGCCTGTGACCTGCTCAGCCAGATCAGCTGCCCGCTGTATTTGATGTTCGGCAGGCAGGGCGCATTCAGCGGCAACGCTTATGCCCAGTGCGAGGCGGCTTTGCCCAGCCACGCGCGGGTTTCGTGGCACCCCGGCGGGCACCACTTCCACCTTGAAGCACCGGATCGGGCCTTGGTCGATCAACTGCTGCGGCTGCTGGCGCGTCACGAAGGGGGCCTGTTGCAACGCTTGGTCAATGAGTAGCGAGCACGCCGGGTAGTGGGCTATGGTGGCGGCAGACATTCGTGCAAACGCCACAAGGAGCCCCGGCATGCGACCGTTCACCATCAAGCACATCGACCACCTCGTCCTGCGGGTCAGCGACCTGCCGCGCAGCATTGCCTTTTATGTGGATTTGCTGGGCTGCTCGGTCAGCAGGGTGCGTGAAGACTTGGGCATGGTCCACCTGGCCACCGGCGCGGCGATGATCGACCTGGTTACGCTGGACGGTGTTCTGGGGCAGCCGGGTGGCGCCGCGCCGGGCGCACAGGGGCGTAACTTGCACCACTTTTGCCTGCGCATCGAACCCTTCGATGAGCAGGCGTTGACCGCTTACCTGCGCGCTGCGGGCGTGCAGGTGGAGCCAGCCGAGAAACGCTACGGCGCCGAGGGCGAGGGGTTGTCGTTGTACTGCTTCGACCCTGATGGCAACCAGGTCGAGCTCAAAGGGCCGGTGCCGGAGGGGGCATGACTTGATGTGCAGGCGCCAGCGTGATTCGGCTGTTACCGGGCATCCTCTGCAATAGCCCGCACAAACACATACATCGCTGATTTAGCAGAGACTCGGTGGGAGCGGGCTTGCCCCGCGAACACCGGCGAAGCCGGTGCCATACAGCGCGTGGCCCCCTTCGCGGGACAAGCCCGCTCCCACATCAGCATCTGCGCCGTTCGTTCGGGCGCGCCTCCTTCGCACCTCACGCCTGTAGCCAATCCACCCTCACGGCAAGTGGATATCCCGGCAAATCCGATTATGCTTCACATACCTTGCTGCGATCCGAGGCGGCCTGCCTCGTCGTGCTTCGCGCAACCAATACAAGCCCTAGGGCCTGGGTGCGACGTTGAAATGGGTGTGAGGTGCTCCGGCCTGGGATAACAACAAGACGGAGGCAACCCATGGCGGTTATCGACAGCGCATCCACGGGCAGTAGCGCGCCCCAACGCGGCATCACCAAGGAGGAGCGCAAGGTCATCTTCGCCTCGTCCCTGGGTACGGTGTTCGAATGGTACGACTTTTACCTGTACGGCTCACTGGCCGCGATCATCGCCAAGCACTTCTTTGCCGGCGTCAATGAAACCACCTCGTTCATCTTCGCCCTGTTGGCGTTTGCCGCAGGCTTTGCCGTGCGGCCGTTCGGCGCCATCGTGTTCGGGCGCCTGGGTGACATGATCGGGCGCAAGCACACCTTCCTGATCACCATCGTCATCATGGGCTTGTCTACCGCGCTGGTCGGCTTATTGCCCAGCTATGCGACGATTGGCGTGGCGGCGCCGGTCATCCTCATTACCCTGCGCCTGCTTCAGGGCCTGGCGCTGGGCGGGGAGTACGGTGGGGCGGCGACCTACGTGGCGGAGCACGCACCCAAGGGCCGGCGGGGCTTCTTCACCGCCTGGATCCAGACCACCGCGACCCTGGGGCTTTTCCTGTCGCTGCTGGTGATCCTGGCCTGCCGCACGGCTTTGGGCACCGAGGCGTTCGAAGCCTGGGGCTGGCGCATTCCGTTCTTGCTGTCGATCCTGTTGCTGGCCATCTCGGTTTACATCCGCCTGCAGCTCAACGAGTCGCCGGTGTTCATGAAGATGAAGGCCGAAGGCAAGGCGTCCAAGGCGCCGCTGACCGAATCCTTCGCCCGTTGGGAAAACCTCAAGGTGGTGATCATGTCGCTGCTCGGCGGCACCGCCGGCCAGGCGGTGGTGTGGTACACCGGGCAGTTCTATGCGCTGTTCTTCTTGCTGCAGACGCTCAAGATCGACCCGCAGACCGCCAACTTGCTCATCGCAGGCTCGCTGTTGATCGGCACGCCGTTCTTCATCATTTTTGGCAGCCTGTCGGACCGCATCGGCCGTAAGAAGATCATCATGGCCGGCTGCATCATTGCCGCGCTGACCTACTTCCCGATCTTCAAGGCGCTGACCGAGTACGGCAACCCGGACGTGTTCGTCGCCCAGGAGCAGAACCCGGTCGTGGTGGTGGCCGACCCCGGCCAGTGCGCGTTCCAGTTCGACCCGGTGGGCAAGGCCAAATTCACCAGCTCTTGCGACATTGCCAAGAGCCTGCTGGCCAAGCGGGCGATACCCTACGCCAACCAGAAGGCGGAGCCCGGCAGCGTGGCGCAGATCCGTATCGGTGAGCGAGTGATCCCGAGCTTCGACGGCCGCAGCCTGGCCGCAGCGGACCTCAAAGCGCAGAGCGATGCGTTTACCGCTACCCTGGGCGGGGCACTGAAGGAGGCCGGTTACCCGGAGAAAGCCGACCCTGCGAAAATCCACTACCCAATGGTGCTGTTGCTGCTGACCATTCTGGTGATCTACGTGACCATGGTCTATGGGCCGATCGCCGCCTGGTTGGTGGAGCTGTTCCCGGCGCGCATCCGCTACACCTCGATGTCGCTGCCCTACCACATCGGTAACGGCTGGTTTGGCGGCTTCCTGCCGACCGTGGCGTTTGCCATGGTGGCGGCGACCGGGGATATCTACTACGGCTTGTGGTACCCGATCGTGATTGCACTGATGACGGCGGTGCTGGGGATCTTCTTCCTGCCAGAAACCAAGGACCGAGATATCAACTAATTGCGATGCCTCTGTAGGAGCGGCCTTGCAAGGCCGCTCCTACAAATGCGCGTATGACAGAGGGCTGCAGTCAGCGCACTCAGTCAAAATACCCACGCAGCCTGAAGGCATACCCGGTGTCCACCGCTGTGGCTTCCCCCCGGCTCCAGCGATTTTTCAACACGAACTCGAACGCCGGTTCGTACAACCCGTCGCGCACCACCGCACCGCCGAGCACCTCCACGTCATACCAGCCGTTGTCCAACTCGATGATCGGCCGCCCTGGCGCCTGGTAGCGTGCCAGCAGATCGCCGAGGGTCTTGTTGGTGAAGTGCTGCAGGATGCGCCAGGTGTAAAGCATCAGCGCGCCGTGCTCAACGCGCAATACGTAACCCGAACGCTGATGTTTCAGGCGGCTGCCCGGCTCGCGCAAGGCGGGGGTGTGGCCATCGAGGGTGAAGATGATCCGGTAGGGCAGGTTGTCGATGCCCGCCATGGGCAGTACCACGCCTTCGCGCACCGCCCGATCACCGCTGTCGTTATGGGTGAACTCATGGGCCAGGTCGTCAGCCAGGTCGTTTTCCTGCTTGAAACGTTCGAGCAGTTGGATGTCGCCGACCAGGAAGTAATCGATCAGGTCGTTGAGAACTTCACTGAATTCGTGGCGCATGTGTTTTCCTTGTCGTGTGCGCTATTGAGGCGGGCCGTATGGCCCTGCCGGGCAGGGCGCCCGCTAGTGCTTCTGGGCGATCTGGATGAGGTTGCCGCAAGTATCGTCGAACACGGCCACGGTGACCGGCCCGACTGCAGTTGGCGGTTGGGTGAACTGCACGCCGGCTGCGCACAGGCGGGTATATTCGGCCTGGATGTCGCGCACGCCGAATGAAGTGGCAGGTATGCCGTCCTGCTTGAGCGCAGCCTTGTACACCTTGGCCGCAGGATGGGCATCGGGCTCCAGCAACAGCTCGACGCCGTTGGGGTCGTTGGGCGAAGTGAGGGTCAGCCAGCGGTGTCGGCCCAGGGGGATGTCATGTTTGGGCATGAAGCCGAGCACGTAGTGATAGAAAGCCAAGGCCTTGGCCTGGTCGTCGACAAGGATACTGGTGACAACGATCTTCATAGGCGCACACCGTTTTCTGGGACTTGTCCACTATCAGTAAAGACCTTTTGCGCAGCGCCGGGGTTCATTTCAGTGTGCAGGGGCTGAGGCGTTTCCCGGTGGGTACTTAGGCGAGCAGGTTGTAGTTTGAATGGCGTAAGTCACACAAACCTGGAGTCAAGACCATGCAAGAAGAACCGAACAATGAATCGCCCTCCCTTGATGAGTTGGAACACTTGGAGAACGCTGAGCCTCAGAAAACACTTTCAAGGCGTAAAAGAGGTGTTGCCCCTGTAGTGGGCATGCCATGCGAGTCTGGTTACAAACACGTTGGGGATGACTGCGTGACGGCGAACATAGAGTTCGAGTGAGCCACGCAAGGGGGCGCCAGGCGCGCCCCCACTAAAAACATGCTCAAGCCATAGGTAAATCCTTCATCGCCCGATCCCCCGGCAGGCGGGCACCACGTTAAAGTGACAGGCATAATCCCAGAGCGCCCAGACGGCGCCAAAGAGGTGCCTGTGGCTTCCTATACCTTGCGACAACTC
This sequence comes from Pseudomonas sp. E1MeOHC2, assembly GCF_058745025.1. NCBI lineage: Bacteria > Pseudomonadati > Pseudomonadota > Gammaproteobacteria > Pseudomonadales > Pseudomonadaceae > Pseudomonas > Pseudomonas sp. E1MeOHC2. The sequence continues at coordinate 95,449 of NZ_CP196675.1, read as the reverse complement.
AAGTATTTCGTCACCACGGTGGAGGCGGGCAGCGTCGCCGAGGCCTCGCGCCAGCTGTACATCGCCCAGCCGTCCATTTCTACGGCGATCAAGAGCCTGGAAGAAAGCTTTGGCGTGCAGCTGTTCATCCGCCACCATGCCCAGGGCGTGTCGTTGACCCCCAGTGGCAAGCGCTTCTACGCCAAGACCAAATCGCTGCTGCAGATGGCCCACGAATTCGAGCAGAACGCGCTGGCCGATAACGACACTGTGGCCGGGCAGATCGACATTGGCTGTTTCGAGACGGTGGCGCCGCTGTACCTGCCGCGCCTGATTGCCGGTTTTCGCGAACGTTACCCAGGCGTCGACATTCGCCTGCGCGACGGCGAGCAGCAGGACCTGATCCAGGGCCTGACTGCCGGCACCTTCGACTTGGTGTTTCTCTACGACCACGACCTGGACGGCACCATCGAGGCCGAGCCGCTGATGCCGCCGCAAAAACCCTATGTGCTGTTGCCCGAAAAGCACCGCTTTGCCGGGCAAACCCAAGTTTCGCTGCGTGATCTTTGCCCAGAACCCATGATTTTGCTGGACGTGGCGCCGAGCCGGACCTACTTCGTCAGCCTGTTCAACGAAATGGGGTTGACCCCGAACATTGTCTTCAGCTCGCCGTCCATCGAAATGGTGCGCGGCATGGTCGGGCAGGGGTTTGGTTTCTCGCTGCTGGTGACACGTCCGCATTCGGAGTGCACGTACGATGGGCAGCGCCTGGCAATGGTGGACATCGCCGAGCCGGTGGCGCTGTCAGGGCTGGCGGCAGCCCGCTTGAAGCGGGTTCAGCTGACCAAGCCGGCGCAGCTGTTTGTGGAGTTCTGCCGTGAAGAATTGGCTAAATTCTAATGCCAATCGTTGATCTGGCCCGTGCTTGATGCTCAAGGGTTGAGCTGATAGCCACGCCCCTGCAAGCAACCACTGTACGCGCTGGCATGGGCCGAGCTCTGCGCCTCGTCCTGCGTGCGTCGATCCTGGCGGCGATCCTGGCGCTGACGCATGCCACCCACCGCAGCACCGGCAGCGGCGGTTTCGCCGGCACGGTTCTGCCGGTACTGCTGCTTGGCATCGTCACTGGCCCGGTCATACAGTTCTTCATGCTGGTTGCCGCGCACCTGCGCCCCTACGGCGCCTGCCGCCGCACCGGCCGCGGCACCGCGGACTCGGCCACCGACGTGGGCGCTGCTGGATGACGCGGCGCTGTTCGCGGCGTTGCTGGCGACGGTAGTGCAATCATTGATGTCCAGTTGCATCTGTTGGCTGCTCTGGCCCTTGAGCGGCACCACTGTCTGCGCCTGGGCGGCGGGTGCTGCGCAGAGCAACACCAGCAGGTAACTCCATGTGAACGAACGCATGGCACACCTCCTGTGGACGTGAACCCCTATCACAGGATAGTCCGCCCGACAGAAAACATAGGCCTGTGCGTGGGTTGGCATACGGCGCAATGCCGCTTTCCCGGCTAGGCTTGCTGACGTGCGTGCGGCACCCGTGCCTATACCTGGTGCACGGTACAGCTGTATTACGTACTACATTGATCGAGCGGGCCCTTGGCTGAGGGCCTGAAACAGGGCTGACTGCGGGAAAGACCATGCGCCAGACCCAGGATCTGATCATCTGCGAATACTGCGACACGGTGTACCAGCGGACACCGCTAGGTCGCCATCAGCGCGCCATCTGCCCGCGCTGCGGCGGGGTTTTGTATCGCCATTGCAATTTGACGCTGCAGCAGCGGTTGGCGCTTAGCGTCACCGGCGGCATCTTGCTGGTGTTTGCCAACTTCTACCCGGTCATGACCATCGGCATGCAGGGGGTCTCCAACTCCGCGACCTTATGGGATGCGGTACAGATACTCAGTAACGGCAGCATCACCTTCATTGCCTTGGTCATGGCACTGGCCATCATCTTTGCGCCGGTATTGCAGATCGGTGTGTTGTGCTGGTTGTTGAGTTTTGCCCTGGCAGGCCAACGCGCACCGGGGTTCGCCCTGTGCATGCGCGCCCTGGAGAGCCTGCGCCCCTGGAGCATGCTCGAGGTTTGCCTGCTGGGTGCGATGGTGGCGGTGATCAAGCTTGCCGGGCTGCTCGATGTGATCCCAGGGATCGGCCTGCTAGCCCTGGCAGCCCTGAGCATGCTGATCATCCATATCGCCGGCAAAGACATCCGCGATCTGTGGGGGCAGGTATGAGCACACCTGCGAGTGCCGACAATCTGGGGCTGTGCCTGTGCCACGGCTGTGGCCAGGCCTGCGATGCGCGCCATGGCGCGCATACCTGCGGCCGCTGCGGCGCGTCGATTCACCGGCGCAAGGCCAATGCCATCAGCCGAGGGTGGGCGTTTCTGCTGGCCTCGCTGATTTTCTACATCCCGGCGAACCTGTTGCCGGTCATGCGTACCGAGATGCTTGGCAGCGGCAGCGACAGCACCATTGCCGGTGGTGTGCTGGAGTTTTGGGAGGCCGGGGCCTGGGATATTGCGCTGATCATCTTCATTGCCAGTGTCGGGGTACCTGCGATCAAGTTCTTCTCGCTCGGGCTGTTGCTGTTCACCGCCCAGCGCGGGTCCACCTGGGCGTGTCGGCAACGCTCGCAGCTCTACCGCTTCGTCGAGCTGATCGGCTACTGGTCCATGCTCGATGTGATGGTGGTGGCCCTGGTGGCGGCGTTGGTCCAACTGCGCGGCCTGGGCACCATCGAGCCGCGGGTGGGGATCCTGTTTTTCGGCATGGTGGTGGTGCTGACCATGCTCGCGGCGATGAGCTTCGATCCACGCTTGATCTGGGATGGCACCACCAACGAGGGAGGCCACATTGATGGCGCAGCCGACTGACACGCGAGAGGGTGCTGGGCAGGCCGAGGTTCGAACTCGGCGCTGGAGTGTCTCACTGGTGTGGATCGTGCCGATTCTGGCGATCCTCATCGGGGCGTCGCTGGTGGTGCGCAACTGGATGCAGCAGGGCCCGGTGATCTCGATAGCGTTCCATTCCGGCGAAGGCCTGGTGGCCCACAAGACCCAGGTAAAGTACCGCAGCGTGGTGATTGGCGAGGTGACCACGGTGGACCTGGCCGATGACAGGAAAAGCGTCATCGCCAAGGTGCAGTTGTCCAACGATGCACGCTCGTTCGCCACCCAGGGGGCGCGTTTCTGGGTGGTCCGGCCACGCATTGGCGTGGGCGGTGTTTCCGGTGTCGATACCTTGCTCTCGGGCAGCTTCATCGGCGCGGACTCCGGTGAATCCAGGGTGCCGGAGAAGTCCTTTATCGGCCTGGAACTGCCGCCCCCCATCACCTATGACGAAAAGGGCAAGCGCTTCATTCTCACGGCCAGCGACCTGGGCTCGCTCGACATCGGTTCGTCGATCTACTACCGCAAGATACCGGTGGGTGAAGTGGTGTCTTTTGGTTTGAAGGAAGATGGCAAGGGGGTGGAGATCGGGGTGTTCGTGCAGTCGCCCTACGATACCTTCGTGACTGCTGACAGCCGTTTCTGGAATGCCAGCGGCATCGATATGCAGATTGGCGCCAATGGCCTGAAGGTCGATACCGAGTCGTTGTCGTCCATTCTGGTGGGCGGGCTGGCCTTTGGCTCGCCCGATTTTGCCCCGCAGGCCGAACCCGCTGCGGACCAGGCGCGCTTTCAGCTGTTCGCCGATCGTGAAACGGCCCTGGCGCCGCCCAACGGCCAGGCGCAGTACCTGCGCCTGCGCTTCGACCAGGCCATGCGCGGCCTGTCGGTGGGCGCGCCGGTGGAGTTCAAGGGGGTCGAGTTCGGCAGGGTGACCTCGATCAAGCTGGACTACGACGAGGTTCGGCAGTCCTTCCCGGTGGTGGTCGATGCGGTGATCTATCCGCAACGGCTTGGCCCTGTGCACCAGAAGATGCTGGCGGTGTTCAAGCATACCGAGGGCGACCTGGACGGCGCGCGACACCTGATCGGCACCTTCGTCGAACACGGCCTGCGCGCCCAGGCGCGCAGCGGCAACCTGATCACCGGGCAAATGTTCATCTCGCTGGACTTCTACCCGGACGCAGCAAAAGTCGCGTTCGACAAGGCCGCCGACCCCATCACCATCCCCACGCTGCCAGGCAGCCTGGAGCAGTTGCAGGAGCAGTTGCAGCGGGTGGTCGAGCGCATCGCCAAGCTGCCACTGGAGAGCATCGCCAACAATCTTGACGGCAGCCTTCGCGAGCTGCGCGCAAGCCTCAAGCAGTTCAATGGCCAGACGCTCCCTGATGTGAAGCTGGCCCTGGATGAAGTGCACAAGACCCTGCGTACGGCCAATTCGGCCATCGCCGAGGATTCGCCCCAGCGCGAGCGGCTGGGCGATACGCTTGACGAACTGGAACGCATGTCGCGGTCGTTGCGCGATCTGTCGGATTACCTGGGCAGGCACCCAGAGTCGTTAATTCGTGGCCGGCCTAAAGCGGCTGGGGCACAAGACCTGAAACCCTGAGGGCGCACAGAGGAGTGACCGCCGATGCATCGACTGCGCAATGCGTGTGGGGCGGGCCTGCTGGCCTGCCTTTGGGGCTGCAGCAGCGTGCCCAACAACTATCACACCCTGGTTCCGAGCGAGCCGGTGCGTGGCGACACGCGGAACATTCAGGTGGTCAGGGTGAGCGTGCCGCCACAGGTCGACCGGCCGCAGTTGGTGGTGCGTCAAGGGCAAAGCGGCCTGGTCATCCTGGAAACAGAGTGGTGGGGCGCCAACCTGGTGGATGAGTTCAAGAGTGCCCTGCAGGACCAGTTGGGCGGCCCTACAGCGGGGCCCAGGACGCTGCTACGTGTCGAGGTGCAGCGCTTCGATACGGTGCCGGGGCGCTATGCGTCGCTGGAGACGGTGTGGCGCTTGCGTCGGCCCGACGATGTGGCGATGACCTGCCGGACGTCGGTGCAGACGGCGGCAGACAACAGCATTGCCAGCCTGGTGAATGCGCACCAGGCCAACCTGCGCAAGCTGGCCGAGGCGGTGCGCGCGGCGGCGCAGCCGGGTAGCGGGGCATGCCCGGCGCGGCCGTAAGCCCTCAGCTGGCGCTGCGCAGCCCTGTGAGCATCAGTTCCATGGCGTGCAGGGCCTGTTCCAGCCGTTGGCTTTGCCCGTCTTCTTCGGCAATCCAGAATGCCGTTTCTGCCAGGCCTCCACAGATGAGCGACGCCAGTGCCTGGGGGTTGGCCTGGGCGACCACGCCTTGCGCCATCAATTGTTCCAGCATGCTGCGCAGCGACGCTACGCAATGCAGTTGCGCTTGCGGGGTGGGCGCACCCAGCACGGCACGTCCGTCACGCAAGACGATGCGCTGAATCTCAGGCTCGCGCGCCATTTCCAGGTAGGCGCGGCAACGGTGCCGGAAACCGTCCCAAGGGTCGCTTGCGGTGTCGGAAATGGCGTGCAGCCGTGCATCCATTTCCGCATCGATCTGCGCAATCACGGCAGCCAGCAGGCCCTTCTTGTCGCCGAAATGGTGATAAAGGGCGCCACGGGTGAGGTTGGCCTGGGCCGTCAGGTCGTCCATTGATGTATCACCATAGCCACGCGCGCAAAACACCTGGCGTGCGGTCTCCAGCAGGGTGGCGCGGGTCTGCTCCATGTCGGCACGGGTACGTCTGACCATCAGCCTCTCCTGGTAAGGGCTACTTTACATTCAGCGCGTATGATAATAGGGTTTAATCATACGCTGTGTATGTAAGTGGCTTTTTTTAAGGAGAGTCGGTCAATGCTCAACCCCTACCGCGAACTGTTCCAGGCCAAAGGCACGGCAGGGTTCGCCTTGGCCGGCCTGGTCGCGCGCTTGCCCTTGCCGATGACGGGCATCGGCATCATCACCCTGCTGTCGCAGCTGCGCGGCAGCTATGGCCTGGCGGGGGCGGTGGCGGCGACTTTCGTGTTGACCTATGCGCTGATGTCGCCGCAGGTTTCGCGTCTGGTCGATCGGCACGGCCAGCGTCATGTACTGCCCCTCGCTGCCGCTTTGGGCGTGTTGGGCATGCTGTTGCTGCTGGCCTGCACTTGGTGGCAGGCGCCCGACTGGAGTCTGTTCATCGGGGCGGCGCTGGCGGGCTTCATGCCCAGCATGTCGGCGATGGTGCGTGCTCGCTGGACGGCGCTTTACCGTGGCAAACCGCAGCTGCAGACGGCCTATTCCCTGGAAACGGTGCTTGACGAGCTCACTTTTATTGCAGGGCCACCGGTGTCGGTAGGTCTGTGCGTGGGGCTGTGGCCCCAGGCCGGGCCTTTGGCCGCCGCGGTGCTGCTGGCAATTGGGGTGTTCGCCCTGGTTGTTCAGACCGGCACCGAGCCGCCTGTGGACGCAGACGCTGGCGCCTCGGGTGGCCAAGGGGCGGTGTTGCGGCACTTGGAGGTGCGGCTGCTGACACTGCTGATGGTGGCCATGGGGGTGATCGTCGGCAGCATCGACATCGTCAGCGTGGCCTTTGCCGAACAGGTCGGCACGCCGGCAGCGGCCAGCCTGGTGCTGGCGTGCTACGCCATTGGCTCATGCGCGGCGGGCCTGGTATTCGGGGCTTTGAAGTTGCCGACGCCCCCGCACCGACTGTTGCTGCTCGGCGCCTTGGCGACGGCGGCGACCACCTTGCCGTTGCTGCTGGCCGGCAGCATCGTCGGGCTTGCAGGCGCGGTGCTGCTTGCAGGCCTGTTTTTCGCACCGACCTTGATCGTGGCGATGTCGCTGGTGGAGCGCAGCGTGCCCGCGCATCAGCTCACCGAAGGCATGACCTGGCTGCTGGCCGGGCTGAATATCGGTGTCGCCCTGGGTGCCTTGGCGTCCGGGCAGGTGGTCGACCTGCTGGGGGCCACGGCGGGCTATCAGGTGGCCGTGGCCGCAGGTGTGGCCGTTGCGCTGGTGGCGCTGTGCAGCTACCGGCGCATGGGGGCGGTGGCCAGTGCTGCACTGCCAGGCGCCTGCGCCGGTCGTTAGTTCAGGGTGTTGCCCGGCTGTGCCTTGGCACTGCTGGCGGTCTCTTGCACGCGTTCGGCCTTGTCCTGTGGCAGGTGGTCGAACTCGCGCAGGCCGTTGTTGCGGTACGGGTCACCGATCCAGCGCGGTACCACCACGAACTGCGGGCTCACCACGCTTTTGGCGGGCTCGTACTGGTCATAGCTCAGCCCGGCGAGGTCGGACAGGGTGTGGATCAGGTGCGAGCTGCTGTAGGCACGGTTGGCCATGGCCTGCAGGTCACGCGGGTGGGCCGCCTGCCAGCTTGGCGAGGTCCAGAGCAGGAAGGGGATGGTGTACATCGGCCGGGTCGGCGCGCCTTCGTTACGCCCCAGGCGGTCGTGATCGCCAGAGCTGTAGACATCTTCGCCATGGTCGGAGAGGTACATCAGGAAACCGTTGGGGGTGCTTGCCGAATAACGTTTGATCAGGCTTGCGACCACGTGGTCGTTGTAGCGCACCGCGTTGTCGTAGAAGTTATAGGTTTCTGCCTGGCTCTGCGACAGCTTGGCCGGCACGCCCTGGCGGTCGGTGAAGTGCTGGTAGGTTTTCGGGTAGCGGTAACGGTAATCCATGTGCGTGCCCAGCAGATGGATGATGATGAACTTGTTCGGTGCAGGGTCTTGCAACGCTTTCTCGAACGGGTCCAGCACCACCTCGTCGTACTGGCTGGCATTCTGGTTGCGCTGATTGTTCAGGTAGACCGGTACGTCCGTTTGCTGGGAGAAGGTGGTCAGCATCGTATTGCGCTTGGTCATCGTCTGCTGGTTGGTGATCCAGAAGGTCTTGTAGCCTGCCTGTTTCATCAGGTTGATCAGCGATGGGTCGGTGAGGAAGCGGTCCGGGTGCTGTTCGTCACCAAAGGTGAGGATCTGCTGCATCACTTCGATGGTGTAGGGGCGCGGCGAAACCACGTTGCTGAAGACGGTCAGGCCCTTGTCGCTGGCGGCCAGGGCATCGAGGTTGGGTGTGGTATCGCGCGGGTAGCCGTACAGGTGCATGTGCTCACGGGTGGTCGATTCGCCCAGTACCAATACCAGCGTGCGTGGCGCGTCACCGCTGCTGTTGCGCAGGTTCTGCAAGGGCGGCAAGGCGGCGTTCTGGGCTAGCAGCTCCTGCATGTTGTTCAGTTGCTGGCGATACTGCTTGTAGCCGACCAGCAACTGCCAGGGCACCGCAGGTTCCATGCGCTGCTGGACCTTTTCGGCCGCGTCGGCGAAGTTGCGCTCCTGGGTGACCATCTGCTTGTAGAAGGGGTAGACCAGGTTGGCCACCAGCAGCAGGACAACCACCGGGATGCGGCTGCGCAAGGGCAGGGTGACTGGGCGCACGCGCTGGTACAGCACCACGGCAACCACGGTATACAACAGCAGCGCCAGGCCCAGCCAGAGGCTGAAGTACTGGCTGAAGTATTCGCCGGCCTCGGCGGTGTTGGACTCGAACATCACGAAGATGACGCTTTGCGAGAACTCCTGGCGATAGATGCCGAAGTAGCTCAGGCCTACCAGCGAGGCGGCCCACAGCACCAGGCCGATAACCGCCGCAGTGGCACGGGTCAGGCGCGGCAGCAGCAGCACAGGGGCGAGCCACAGGCTACTGAGGAACAGCGCATCGCGAAAACCCGCAAACCCGGTGGTGCCACTGAACAGCAGCAGCGCCTGGGTAACGCCGGAGAAGTACCAGAAGAACAGCAGGAGCCAGCCCAGGCCGGCCCAGTCCACGCCTTTGCGCGTGGAGGTTTTTTTAATCGCTGACACGTATGCCTCGTCGAACCTTGGTAGCCACCCAATTTGCGCGTGGCCGGAAAGGGCGTGACGCTAATCTGAAGGTTGTGAAAATAACGTCAAGACGGCGCGTAACGAGACGGATGCACTCACGCCAGAGGCGTTTCAGGTGGCTTCGGGCAGGGCCGCGTCGGCTTTTTTCGGGGGGCGGATCGAACCGATGTACACCGCCACAATGGTCAGTAAAGCGCCGCACACCTGTAGCGTCGAGTTGGCCTTGCCGAGGAACGCGATGTCGATGAAGTAAGTGATCACCGGTTCCAGCAGCAGGATCAAACCGGCCAGGCCCAGGCTGATCGCGCCAATCGACCGGTTGACCAGCAGCCAGCCCACGAACTGCACCAGCACGCCATAGATCACCAGCATCAGCCAGGTTTGCCCATCCTTGATCGCCAGGCTTTCACCATTGGCCAGGGCGTAGCCCAGCAGTACCAGTGCAGCCCACAGGCTCAGGTTGAGCATTTGTGCGATCTTGTCGCCACCGCCGTCCGGCAACTGGGTGTTGACCTTGAGGAAATACACGCAAATCGCGTAGGCCAACCCAGACAGCACCCCGTAGATGACACCCTTCATGCCCAGCGCACTGCCCATTTCCGGCATCAGCAGCAGGTACAGCCCGATGAAGGCCAAGGTGATCGAGACGAGGAAGTTGACCGAGGGTTTTTCCTTTAGTAGGTAAAAACCCAGGAAGGTCATGAAAAACACCTGGCAATTGGTCAGGATCGACCCGATGCCAGGGCCGACGATGTAGATGCTCTGGTGCCAGAGCGCCAGGTCGATGGCCAGGAACACGCCGGCAAGCGCCGTGTATAGCTGCGCCTTGAACCCCTTGAGCAAGACCGGGGTGCGGCGGATTTTGAGCAGCAGGTAGAACAGGATGGAGGCAAATAACATCCGGTAGAAGCCAGCGCCGCCGGCGCCGATCTGGGCGAATGCGACGGTCAAGGCAGAAAGGCTGAGCATCAACCCACCGAACGTCAGTTCGAGGATGGCGCGGTTGTTGTTGGTCGACATGGGGGGCATCCGTTGGTCAGTTCCTGTTTTAGGCGTGATAACGTAGCCAACGGCCCCTGAAACGTATTGTAAAAAACTGGACAGCGGGTGGCTGAGCAAGGGAGTGGGGCAGGTGTTGAGCAAGGACTTCATTACGTTCAGGCGTATACCCGAAGGAGGGTGTGAACTCCTGACGGCGCGTTACAGCAACCAGGCGTTCGGGCGTCACTCGCATGACCGTTATGCCGTGGGCGTCATCAGCGCGGGCATGGAGCGCCTGTACTACCGCGGCCGCCATGACCTTGGCGGGCCGGGGAGTGTGGTCACCATCAGCCCCGGGGAGATCCACGACGGCTTACCCGCCCATGAGCAGGGCTGGATGTACCGCATGCTGTATGTGGACCCGCAATGGCTCAATCGCACCCTGCTACCGAAGCAGGCGAGTGATTTCATCCACCTGTTCAGCACGGCTTTTGCCGAGCACCCGCGACTGGCCCTCACATTTGCGCATCATCATCAGGCGATCGAGGTTTCGCAGTGTGCGCTTGAGCGGGAAAGCCTGTTGCTGGAGCTGCTCCCTTTGCTGTTCGCGTCCAGCGGCCTGTGCGATGCAACGGCCGACGCCAGTGAGAAGCAGGCCGTACAGCAGGTGCGGCACAAGCTCGAAGAGGAATACGACCAGCCAGTCTCGCTGGAACATTTGGCCAGCCTGGTGGGCCTTGAGCCGTTGTATTTGATCCGGGTGTTCAAGAAGAGCGTGGGCATTTCGCCCCACAGTTACCAGATTCAGGTCAGGGTCGCCCACGCCCAGCGTCTGTTGCGCGCGGGCGTGGGCATTGCTGATGCCGCTATCGCGTGCGGGTTCTTCGACCAGAGCCACTTGAACCGGGCATTCAAGAAAGTGGTGGGGCTCACGCCGGGCAGTTTTCGTAGCGGGTATTCGCAGGTTTGAATTCCCAGGCGTACGGGTATGATGTCTGCAGCGTAAACAGACCTACAGGCCCAGGGCAAAAATGAACCGTCGTAAAAAGATCAAACAGTTGATGCAGGCGCATGCCAAGAAAGCCAGCGCCAAGCTGGCGCCGAAAAGCAAGCCCAAGTACATCAGCAAAGCCGACCGGTTGAAGCTGGCCGAGGCTGCCGAGGCTGAAGCTACAGCCTCACAGAGCTGATCGGCTTGGAATGATTGCCGGGCGCTTACCCGTTAACGGCGATAGTAACGGTGATCGTCCTGGTAACGGTGATGCATGGCCCGTTCATGGCGGCGCTCCCAATCACGCCGGCGTTCCCAATCGCGTCGGCGCTCAGCCTCGCGGCGGGCTTGTTCCCGGCGCCATTGATCGCGTCGCCAGTCGCCTCTGCGATCGTGCCAACGATCATCGTCCCAATCGCGGTCATCATGGGCGAGCAAAGGCGCTGTGTGCTCCCCCGCCAGGCTGGCCACGGTGGGCCAAGGGTTTGCTGCCGGTTGCAGCGGAGCCTGAACGGCTGCGGCAGGGGCGGCGGCGTTCGCGGTTTTAAACTGTGATGCGGATGCCGAGCCCACCGCCGCGAAGGTGAACAGGCTGAGAAGCATCAACCGTGCGACATGCATTTTCATGAGCGAAGCCAACCTCTGGTTACTAATTTGCCTGTGCACATAGACCTTTAAATAGGGAAAAGTTCTGATGCGTAGGGTTTGATTGCTTTGGCGCCTATGAGATCGAGCGCCGCCCGCGCGGGCGGCGCTCGATCTCATAGGCGTCAGAAAACCCCAGCCAAGCACCTGTCAGCCGCAACGCAATATCAACCCCCACCCGCCACAAACACAGCCCGCAAATGCCGCCGATAACTGTCAAACGCCGCAATAACCCCGGCAACCACCTCCGCTTCCTCTTCCTCCTCCAGCACCAGCCCATCAAGCTTGGCGACAAACTCCCGCCAGTGCAGGCCGCGGCCCTCGGGATGCGGGGCCAGGTGCCGAGCGCCCTGATTACCGTCCAGCCCCAGACGCTGGGTCTGTTTGAACAAGAACGCCGCCCCCAGGTTCGACCCTTCGCTGCAGTACAGCCAGCCCAGTGCCTGGGCAGGGTTGGCACTGACCTGCTGCGGTAGGCAGGGCAGCGCCAGGCCAAGGTCTCGTAAATCGGTCTCGACCGCATCGAAGCGTGACAGCTGCACCAGCCCCGGCAGGCGTTGGTTGAGTTGCTCGTCGCGGTACAGCGCCGTCAGGCTGCCATGGAAATGGTGTTGCACCTGCAGGAAGCGGGCATAGCGCTCAAGGTCCTCGAAGGGGCGTGCGGCCATGACCAGTTCATCGACACGGTCATGGTCGCGGCTGCTGGAGGCTTTCAGGCGCGCGCAGCGGCCGGGCTCGGTGATGCGCGTGGCGGGTGCAGTCATCAGGGATTTCCATGTCGAGGTGGCGAGGGGGCATGGTAATGAGATCCCTCAACCCAGCAAACGATCCTGCCCTGCCGAAAATAATCGGCAGTGATTTATCATGCAGTCCTTTCGTCATTACCCCAAGGAGTCTGCCCATGAGCGCCCCCCAGTTCCGCAACCCCGTGCCCGCAGACGCTGAACGCTGCTACGCGATCGAAATCGGCGCCTATGAAGGGGATGAAGCGGCAACCCTGGAAAAAATCCGCACCCGCATCGCGCAGTACCCGGAGGGTTTCCTGATACTCGAAGCCGAGGGCGAGATCGTCGGCTTCATCAACAGTGGCTGTGCGCATGAAGTGGTCATGTCCGACGAAGCCTTCAAGGAGCTGGTCGGCCATGACCCGGCGGCGCCGAACGTGGTGATCATGTCGGTGGTGGTCGACCCTGCACACCAGGGCAAAGGCTACGCGAAGCGGCTGATGAACGCGTTCATTCAGCGCATGAAGGCGCAGGGCAAGCAGACCATCCACCTGATGTGCAAAGAGCAGCATGTCGCGCTGTACCGCAAGCTGGGTTACGCCTACGTGCAGCCGTCGCCGTCCGACCACGGTGGCATGGCCTGGCACGAAATGCTCATGACCCTCTGATCGTTACTCGGCTATCTGCAGCTCGGGCAGTTTCACCCGAAACGCCCGGGTCAGCCCAAGCAGGCAGACGAACCCCGCGCCCATCCAGCACAGCCCGATGGTGAAGGACAGGCTCGACAGGCTGCTCCACAGCCAGAGCGTGCTGAGAAACCCCAGCCCCGGTACCACGCCATACAGCAGGCAGTTGCGCGTGCCGCGCAGCTTCTGGTCGACCAGGTAGTGCTTGACCACGGCCAGGTTGACGGCCGAAAAGGCGAACAGTGCACCGAAGCTGATCATGTTGGCGACGGTGTCGAGGGTGATGAACAGTGCGATCAGCGAGAGCAGGCTGACCAGCATGATGGCGGCGGCCGGTACGCGCTTTTTCGTCACCAACTGGCCAAACACCTGTGGCAACGCCCCATCGCGGCCCATGGCGAACAGCACCCGCGACACACTGGCCTGGGAGACCATGGCCGAGGCGAAGCAACCGGCCACGTAGGTGGCGGTAAACGCCGTCACTAGCAGCTCACCGCCCACCCGGCGCATCACGTCCACCGAGGCTGAGTCGGGGTCGGCGAAGGTGCTCCACTCGGGGAAGACCATCTGCGCGCAGTACGACACCACCAGAAACAGCAGGCCACCGATCAGCGACACGGCCATGATCGCCATCGGGATGCGATACGTCGGGTTGCTGGTCTCCTCGGCCATGGTCGAGACCGCGTCGAAGCCCAGAAACGACAGGCACAGCACGGCGGCGCCGGTCATGATCAGCGGCACGCTGAAGCCCTCGTGGTGGAAGGGGGCAAGCAGTGACACCGGCGCCGACTGGCCGGCCAGGTTGCTGATGGACAAGCCGACGAACACGATGATGAACACCAGCTGGACAACGACCAGAATCCAGTTCACCCGGGTGATGGACTCGATACCAATCAGGTTCAGAAAGGTCACCAGGGCGATGGAGCCGGCGACCCACACCCAGGCGTGGATGGCCGGGAAGTATTCCGACATGTAGATGCCGATCAGCAGGTAACTGAGCAACGGCAGGAAAATGTAATCGAGCAGCAGCGTCCAGCCGGTGATGAAGCCGATGTGGGTACCGAAGGCCTTGCGGGTGTAGGTGTACACAGACCCGGAGTAGGGGTGCGCCTGCACCATGCGGCCATAGCTGTAGGCGGTCAGCAGCATCGCGGCGAGCGTCAGCAGGTAGGCGGTGGGCAAGTGCCCTTTGGTCATCTGGGTGACCAGGCCATAAGTGGTGAACACCGCCAGTGGCACCATGTAGGCAAGGCCGAAGAGCACCAGGGCGCTCAACCCCATGGACTTTCGAAACCGGCCTGAAGGCGTGGATTGAGGCAAGGCGTGGGCGGGTTGGGCTGTAGTTGTTGTTGTATGCATTGCTAACTCCTGAAATCGGATGCAGGACGCCGCGGTATGCGAGTGGGCTCGATACCGGTGAGGGTCATGAAAGGAGGCTGGGCCAGCTTGGGTTGCGCAGCCCTCAGGGGTGGGGCCGGACGATGCTCCCACACCCCGGTCGCGCTCGAAATCACCCTTTGGGGTGAGCCGCTCGTCGCCTGAAAACGCTCACCCCAAAGGGTGATTTCGGTCGCTGCCTGGCCATGGGAGTATCTGCAAACAACGCGCCGCCCCAACGGCGATACCGCCTTCCCGCTACCGGCAGAATTCCAGTGAGCAGAGATCGATTGGTTTCAGAACAGTGGTTCGAGCACATTGCCAAGGTGACCGACACGATTGGCCAGCCGGGCTTTGCCGCCACCTTGTTCGGTGCGCTTGGGGTCATCCGGCCCATCCAGGCCACTACGGTCTACCTCTACCCCCATGACGGCATGCCGTGCGCGCTGTTCGAGCAGCACGACAAAGCGCCCTGGCTGCCAGAAGGCAACGTCAGCCGCTACCTCTCCGGGTTCTATCTGCTCGACCCTTTTTATGGGGCCTGCGTGGAGCAGGTCGAGTCTGGCTGCTATGGCTTGTTCGATGTGGCGCCTGACCACTTCGAAGTGAGTGAGTACTACCAGTCGTTCTACCGCCATTCGCACCTGGAGGATGAGCTCAACTACATCCTGCAGATCGCGCCTGGCCAGAGCCTGGCGGTGTCGCTGGCCTTCACCGACAAATTGGATGCACCAAGCCGTGACCTGTTCGGGCGCATCACGCCCTGGGTGCTGGCGGTGCTCAACAAGCACTTTGCCGGGCTGGGCAGCCACGGTGGGCGTTTCGAAAACGTTCTGGAGCAGCGCATCCATGCCGCGCTCAACAACTTTGGCAGCTCGTTGCTGACCGAGCGCGAATGCCGCATCGCCCAGCTCATCTTGCGTGGCCACTCGACCAAGTCCCTGGCCGAGCGCCTTGGGGTTTCGGAAGACACCATCAAGTCCCACCGCAAGCATGTCTACGCCAAGCTCGACATCGGCACGCAGTCCGAACTGTTCTCCTTGTTCATCGACGCGCTGGCCAATGCCCAGGGCGTGTTGGGCAAGGACCCGCTGGAAAGCTACATGGGCAAGCTGCGCTGAGCGCAGTTGCCTCGCATGACCCACACCCACAAGGAAAACCGCCAATGAACGCGCCTTTTGCCCCCAAACGCCAGACCCGTGATTACCAGGCCGCCGACGCCGCGCACCACATCCATGCCTTCCTTGACCAGAAGGCGCTCAATGCCGAAGGCCCGCGGGTCATGGTCGGTGGCGAACGGCTGCACCTGTGGGACAGCGAAGGCAAGCGTTACCTGGACGGCATGTCGGGCCTGTGGTGCACCCAGCTGGGTTACGGCCGCAAGGACCTGACCGCTGCGGCCGCCGCGCAGATGGACCAGTTGGCCTACTACAACATGTTCTTCCACACCACCCACCCGGCGGTGATCGAACTGTCCGAGTTGCTGTTCAGTTTGCTGCCTGGCCACTACAGCCACGCGATCTACACCAACTCCGGGTCCGAGGCCAACGAAGTGCTGATCCGCACCGTGCGCCGTTACTGGCAGGTAGTGGGTCAGCCGACCAAGAAGATCATGATCGGCCGCTGGAATGGCTACCACGGCTCGACCCTGGCGGCCACCGCCCTGGGCGGCATGAAGTTCATGCACGAGATGGGCGGGCTGATCCCGGACGTGGCGCACATCGACGAGCCGTACTGGTACGCCGAGGGTGGTGAGCTCACGCCGGCCGAGTTTGGCCGACGCTGCGCCCTGCAACTGGAGGAGAAGATTCTCGAACTGGGGGCGGAAAACGTCGCAGGGTTTGTCGCCGAACCCTTCCAGGGCGCCGGGGGCATGATCTTCCCACCGGAAAGCTACTGGCCCGAGATCCAGCGGATCTGCCGCCAGTACGACGTGCTGCTGTGTGCCGACGAAGTGATCGGTGGTTTTGGCCGCACCGGCGAGTGGTTTGCCCATGAGTATTTCGGTTTCGAGCCGGACACGCTGTCGATTGCCAAGGGCCTGACCAGCGGCTATGTGCCCATGGGCGGCCTGGTGCTGAGCAAGCGCATCGCCGAAGCGCTGGTGGAGCGTGGCGGGGTGTTCGCCCACGGCCTGACCTACTCAGGCCACCCGGTGGCGGCGGCGGTGGCCATCGCCAACCTCAAGGCGTTGCGCGATGAAGGCATTGTGCGCCAGGTGAAGGACGACACCGGGCCGTATCTGCAACGCATTCTGCGCGAAGTGTTCGCCGATCACCCGTTGATTGGCCAGGTGCAGGGGGCCGGCCTGGTGGCGGCGTTGCAGTTCGCTGAACACAAGCCGACCCGCAAGCGCTTTGCCAACGAGAACGACCTGGCCTGGCAATGCCGTACGTTCGGCTTCGAGGAAGGCCTGATCATTCGCTCGACCCTGGGCCGGATGATCATGGCGCCAGCGCTGGTCGCCAACCGCGCCGAGCTGGACGAGCTGGTCGACAAGACACGCATCGCCGTGGACCGCACTGCCCGGTTGGCAGGCAGGCTCTGAGGCAAAGGGGCGCCAGGCCGCTTCCACAAGTGCACGCGGATCCTCTGTGGGAGCGGCCTTGCGCCGCGAATGGCCGGCACCGCAGCCCACAATCCAAGACAGTCGTAGGGAATGCAAATGGAGAGTCTCGATTATTGGCAAACGCGCGCTGCAGGCCTGCGTTTGCTCGACAAGGCCCTGATCGGCAGCCAGCAGGTGAGTGCCGGTACCGGCGCCACGTTCGCTGCAATCAACCCGGCCACCCAGCAGGTACTGGCGCAGGTCGCCGCCTGTGGTCAGGCCGAAGTCGACCTGGCGGTGGCCACCGCACGGCGTGCCTTTGACCAAGGCCCCTGGGCCCGGATGGCCCCGGTAGAGCGCAAGAAGGTGCTGCTGCGCCTGGCCGAACTGATCATGGCCAACCGCGAAGAGCTCGCGCTGCTGGACTCGCTGAACATGGGCAAGCCGGTCATGGATGCCTACACCATCGATGTGCCGGGTTCTGCACATGTCTTCGCCTGGTACGGCGAGGCGCTGGACAAACTGTACGACCAGGTTGCACCGACGGCGCCCAACGCACTCGCTACGATCACCCGCGAAGCGCTGGGCGTGGTCGCCGCCGTGGTGCCGTGGAATTTCCCGCTCGACATGGCGGCCTGGAAGCTTGCGCCGGCGCTGGCTGCCGGCAACAGCGTGGTGCTCAAACCCGCCGAGCAATCGCCATTCTCGGCGCTGCGCCTGGGGCAACTGGCGCTGGAGGCCGGCTTGCCGGAAGGCGTGCTGAATGTGGTGCCGGGCCTGGGCGAAGACGCGGGGCGCGCACTGGGGCTGCACCCGGACGTCGACTGCCTGGTGTTCACAGGTTCTACCCAGGTGGGTAAATACTTCATGCAGTACTCGGCGCAGTCGAACCTCAAGCAGGTCTGGCTGGAGTGCGGCGGCAAGAGCCCGAACCTGGTGTTCGAAAACTGCCAGGACCTGGACCTTGCGGCAGAAAAAGCGGCGTTCGGCATTTTCTTCAACCAGGGTGAGGTGTGTTCGGCAAATTCGCGCCTGTATGTGCAGCGCTCGATCCACGATGAGTTCATCGAACGCCTGCAAGCCAAGGCCCGCCAGTGGATGCCAGGCAACCCGCTGGACCCGGTGAGCCGCGCGGGCGCCATCGTCGATGCCGAGCAGACCGGCCGCATCAAGGCCGCCATCGACCGTGCGCACGCAGAGGGCGCCCGTTTGGTGTGCGGTGGCCGGCGCATCACCATCGATGGCTCGGACAATTACATCGAGCCGAGCATTTTTGCCGGGGTCGATGGCAGCATGAGCCTGGCCCGGGAGGAAGTGTTCGGGCCGGTGTTGGCGGTCAGCGCGTTCGACAGCGAGGAGCAGGCGGTGCGCCTGGCCAACGACAGTGTCTACGGTTTGGCCGCGTCGGTGTGGAGCGATGATTTCAACCAGGTTCATCGCGTTGCGCGGGCGTTGAAAGCGGGGACTGTTTCGGTCAACACCGTGGATGCGCTGGATGTCACCGTGCCGTTCGGTGGCGGTAAGCAGTCCGGGTTTGGACGCGACTTGTCGCTGCATTCGTTCGACAAGTACTCACAGCTCAAGACCACCTGGTATCAGCTGCGCGCTTGAAAAAGCGGATGCTGCGTACTCTGGTCATGCGCGATTGTGGTAGGAGCAGCCTTGCGCTGCCAAGAGGCTGCTCCTACCCGGGGCGCGCCATTCGCTGCGGGTCAGAAATCCACGGTAGCCGACAGCTCATACGTACGCGGCGCACCCAGCCCAAGGCTGGCGGTCAACGGCACACCCCAGTAATTCTTGTCGGTCAGGTTGGAGACATTCGCGCGCAAAGTTACCGGCCGGTTGGCGACTTGCGTGGCGAAGCGGGCGCCGATGTCGAAAATGGTGTAGCCGGGAATCGACAGGCTGTTGTCCTCATTGATGTACTGCCTGGACAGCGAGGTGGCATTGCCGGTCAATGTCAGCCCGTCCAGCCCAGGGGTATCCCATTCCACCCCCAGCTTGCCCTGCAGCTTGGGGTAGGCGGTCGCGGTCTTGCCTTTATAGAGGGCGTCTTCAGTCTTGGTCACTTTGGGGTCGACATACGCGATGCCGCCCATCAGGCGTACATCCGCCAAGGGCGCACCGAAGAAGCTCCATTCGACACCGCGGTTACGCTGCTCGCCGCCGAACGAAAAGATTTCGGTGGTCGGGTCGGTGTAACTGCTCGGACGTTTGATTTCGTACAACGCCAAGGTATGGCTAAAGCTGCCCAGGTCCAGCTTCAGGCCGACTTCCTTCTGCTTGGACTTGTAGGGCGCAAACACGTCACCGGCATTGGCTGCGGTCATCGGTGCGGTGGCGCCTTGGCTCAGGCCTTCGATGTAGTTGGCGTACAGCGACAGCTCGTCGGTGAGTTTGAACAGGATAGCGCCTGCCGGGGTGGTGGCATGGGTGTCGTAGTTGGGTTTGTTACGCGCGCCCGTGTCCACGTCGAAGGTGTTGGTGACCACTTCCTGGCGACGCACGCCAAGGGTCAGTTGCAGGCGCTCGTCCAGGATCGACATCGTGTCGGCGATGCCGTAGCTCTTCAGGTCGTTTTCGCTGTGCATGATCAGCGGCCAGGCTTGTGGCGCTTTCGGGCCCCACACTGGGTGGTACAGGTTGGTGGTCCAGGGCGTACCCGCCGAGCGGCGGCCAAAGTCCTTCTTCTCGTCGCTGTACTGGGTCGCGTTGAGCGACCATTGGTGGTTGATGGCGAAGGTGTCGAAATGGCCGCGCAGGCCCACCTCGGCGGAGGTCTTGTGGATCTCCATCTGCAATTGGCCCATGCCGGTGGTGAAGTCGCCGGCGTTGTTGGTCACCGTGGCGATCATCGCGCCGCTGTACTGGTAGTCGGTCTTGCTGGTGCCGACGGCGCCATAGGCCAGCAACTGGTCGTTCAGTTCATACTCACCCCGCAGGATCACGCCCTTGTCCTTGGTCTCGACGAAGGCCCAGTCCGGGTTGAGCAGGGTGTCGGATTTAGGCGGTTTGGGCACCGCCACGCCGCTGGCCAGGCCCAGGCCACGGTTTTGGCCACGGATGTGGTCATCGGTGTCGAACAGGTCGACCGACAGCCGCGCGCGCTCGCCACGCCAGTCCAGCGCCAGGGACGACAGCACGTTACGCTGGGCCTGGTGTTCGGTGGCGGTATCGCCATCACGGTACATGCCGTTGAAACGCACGCCGAACTGGTTGTCTTCACCAAAGCGCCGGCCCACGTCCACATGCCCGCCGAACTGTGCATCGGACGCGTAGGTGGCGGTCACCCGGGTCAGTGGCGTGTCACCCGCACGTTTAGGGATCAAGTTGACGACACCCCCCACCGAACCGCCTGGCGGCATCCCATTGAGCAGGGCGGATGGGCCCTTGAGCACTTCGATGCGCTCGTACATCTCGGGGGAAGCGCGGTAGAAGGGCGCCATGCCATACAGGCCATCGACGGTCATGTCGCTGATGCTGGAGGCAAAGCCGCGAATGGAGTAGTTCTCGCTGAAGGTGCCGGACAAGCCGTTGCTGAACACGGACGGGTCGGTGGCGGCGATGACGTCGGTGATGTCTTTGGCTTGCAAGTCCTGGATGTAGGTGTCGGTGTAGCTGATGGTGCTGAAGGGGGTTTCCATGAAGTCCTTGTTGCCCAGCAGCCCGACGCGGCCACCGGTGGCGACCTGGCCACCGGCGTACACCGGCGGCAGTGCTTCGGTGGCAAGGCCCTGGGCGTCGATCAGGGTCGCCGGCAACTCGGGCACAGCAGGCTTTGCGTCTGTACCCTGACTAGCGGTGGCAGGTACTTCGGCATGTGCTTGCGTCGGCATCAGTGCTGCGCAGGCGCCGAGAGTCAGGCCCGCCAGTACTGCCTGTGCCAGCGGGGTACGCTGCAGCGAAGGGTGCGGGCAGGCGGGGGTTGGGTAGAGGTGCAATGGACGGTTGAACACGCGAATGGCTCCAAAGAGTTGGTGGCAGTGGGTCTTTTGGTATTGCAGGTAAAAGAAGTAAGGCGAATGAGAATCACCTGTTGTCGCGCTTTTTGGCGTCCATGCCGGTTGATGCCTTAGTGCTGATAGCCCTTGATGATGTCGTCGGCGATCAACGCCAATGAAGTAGGGCTGGCGGCGGTGACGTACCAGGCCTCGGGGTCGACGAACACCACGCGGCCGTTTTTCCAGGCATTGGTCTGGCGCAGCAGGGGGTTGCCGAGGCTTTCTGCCGTCATCAGCGGGCGTTGTTCCATCACCGCCGTGCGGTCCACCACGTAGAGGATGTCGGGGTTGGACTGCTGGATGAACTCGCTGGAAATCGGCTGGCCATGCAGGCCGGTATCCATGCTCGCGCTGGCCGGTTTGACACCCAGGTCGTTGAAGATGAAGCCGTAGCGGGACTGCACGCCGAAGGCGCTGAAGGCGCCATTGTTGTGCAGCACCACCAGTGCCCGTTCGGGGCGGTCGCGGGTAACGGTGCGAGCCTGCTCGAGCTTGGCGTCCAGCTCGGCGGCTTTCTGCCGGGCCAGGGCCTGCTTGCCAAAGACTTCTCCAAGGGTGACCAGGTGCTGCTTGACCACATCGACATGCCCGGCCTCGCTGTCGCGGTAGTCCACATCGAAGTGCAGGGTCGGCGCCATTTCGCTCAACTCGTCATAGTGGCTGGCCTGCAGCGAGGTGATCAGAATCAGGTCAGGCCGCGCGGCATGCACCCGCTCCAGGTTGGGCTGCACGATCGAGCCGACATCCGCAGTCTGTGCGGCGTCCTTGTAGCGCGCCAGAAAATGCGGCACGAAGTCCTTGGGCATGCCCGCCACCGCAACGCCCAGCTGGTCGAGGAAGTCGACTTCGTTCATGTCCAGGGCTACCGCACGCTGCGGGGGCTGCGTGATCACAGTGCTGCCCAGCTGGTGCTGCACCGTGACCGACGCGAAGCCTACACGCGGCGCCGGTTTTGCCGTTACCGGCTGAGTGGCCGAGGGGTCGTTGCAGCCGTGCAGGGCAAAGGTGGCGCTGATAACCAGCGCCAACGGCCAACCAATTGCGGGGTGCTTGCGGTTCATTTCGGGTCTCTCGACGGGTTGAAGTAATTGCACAAACGGCGGCCCGCGCTGTGGCTGATTTCGACCTCCAGCCCGTACAGCGCGTGCAGCCGTTGCTCGGTCACGACCTCGTCCACGCTGCCGGCGCAATGGACCTGGCCGCCTTTCATGGCGACGATGAAGTCGGAGTAGCTGGCGGCGAAGTTGATGTCGTGTACCACCAGAATCACGGTGCGCCCGAACTCGTCGCAAAGCCGACGCAACGCGCGCATGATCTGTACCGCATGGCGCATGTCGAGGTTGTTCAGTGGCTCGTCGAGCAGCAGGTAGTCGGTCTGCTGGGCAATGGTCATGGCCAGAAACGCCATCTGCCGCTGACCGCCGCTGAGCTCGTCGAGGTAGGCGTGGCGCAGGGGTTCCAGGGCCAAAAAACCGATGGCCTCGTCGATTGCCCGCTGGTCGTCGCGGGTGAGGGCGCCGCGGCTATACGGGAAACGGCCGAACGCGACCAGTTCAGCGACGGTCAGGCGCAGGTTGAAGTCGGTGGACTGGCGCAGGGTCGCAACGCGCCGGGCGTAGTCGCCGATGGCAATGTCGGCGATGCTGCGCCCCTCCAGGCGGATATCGCCGTGGCCAGGTTCCAGCAGCCGCGCGATCATCATCAACAGGGTGGTCTTGCCGGCGCCATTGGGGCCGATCAGCGACGTCAGCCGCTGGGTTGGGAAATGCGCGCTCACCCCGGACAATACCGGCTTGGCGCCGTAACACTTGTGCAGATCGTGGACAGTGATCATGAGGCACCTCGGGTACGCACCATCAAGGCGAGGAAATAGGTGCCACACACCAGATTCACCAGGATGCCGACGGTGGTCTTGTAGTTGAAGACATGCTCGACCAACAACTGGGCGGCAATGAACACGGCAATGGCCACCGCGCTGCCCAGCGCCAGGGTGACCCGGTGCCGGAACGTGCCGGCCAGTGCGTAAGTGATGTTGGCGACGAACACGCCCATGAAGGCCGTGGGCCCTAGCAGGCTGGTCGACACTGCGACCAGGGCCGCGATCAGCGCCAGTTGCAGGCGTACCTGGCGTTGATAGTCCACGCCCAGGGAAATCGCCTGGTCGCGCCCCAGCGACAGCACATCGAGCAAGGGCAGGGTGCGGGCCAGCACTGCACACACCAGCGCGACCACGACCGCTGAGTACAGCAATACCCGAGGTTGCGGTCGGTTGAACGACGCCTGGGTGAAGCCTTGCAGCATCGAAAACTCGCCAGGGCTGACCTTGAGCTGCACGAACTGGGTGACCGTCGCCATGACCATGGTCAGCACCAGCCCGACCAGCAACAGGAAGTACACGTTGCTTCTGCCGTCGCGAAACAGCCAGCGATGCAGTGACCACGAGTAGCCAAGCATCACCAGCACCGCGAGCATAAAATGGCCATCGGTGCCCAGCACAACCAAACCCTGCACCCCCATGTACAGCACCAGCAGCGCGTGCAGCAGCAGGTAGACCGCTTCATAGCCCATCACCGCCGGTGTCAGGATGCGGTTGCCCGAGAGGGTCTGGAAGGCGATGGCGGAGCAGGCCACGCACACACCGCCGATGACCATGGCGGCCAGGCGGGCGAGGCGCTTGGGGATCACGTAGGCGAAATCCAGCCCCGCGTTGGCGAACACGAACAGCACGGCCAATGCGACCACGGCTAGCCACACCGCGTGGCGGCGCATCATCGCTGCCTCCAGATGATCAAACCGAGGAAGATGAGGCCGCCGAGGCCGCCTGCGGTCAAGCCGATGGGCACTTCGAAGGGGTAGATGAGCAGCCGCCCGATGATGTCGCACGCCAGCAAAAGCGCGGCGCCACCCAATGCCACGAGCGGCAGGGTACGGCGCAGGTTGTCGCCATGGCGCAGTGCAACCAGGTTGGGGATCACCAGCCCGACAAAGGGGATGGCACCGACGGTGATGACGCTGACAGATACCGTGACCGCAACCAGCAGCAAGCCCAGGGCCACATTGGCGGTGTAGTTCAGGCCCAGGCTGGTGGCCATGCCTTCGCCCATGCCGACCACGGTAAAACGGTGCGCATACAGGTAGGTGACTGCGATGATCGGCAGGATCACAAAGATGATTTCGTAACGACCTTGCACCACCTTCGAGAAGTCACCCAGCAACCAGCCCTGCATGCTCTGCAGCAGGTTGATGCGGTAGGCGTAGAACTCGGCCAAGGCACTCAGTACGCCGCCATACATCAGGCCGATGACCGGTACCAGCACCGTGTTCTTGACCCGGATGCGGCGGATGATCGCGACGAACAGCAGGCTTGCCACGAAACAGAAGGCCAGGGCGAAGAGCATTCGCACCAGGGGCCCGGCCGCCGGTGCCAACCCCAGTGACAGCAGGATGCCAAGCCGGGCCGCATCCAGCCCGCCGGACGTGCTGGGCTCGACAAACCGGTTGCGTACGATCTGTTGCAGGATCACCCCGCACACCGCCAGGCCGATGCCGATCAGGACCAACGCCGCCAGGCGCGGCAGGCGGCTGGCAGTCAGGGTCAGCCAGGTATCGCCAGAGGGCTCGAACAGCGTGGTCCACGCCAGTTCACGGGCGCCCACCATCAACGAGGCAGCGCACAACAAGGCAAACAGCACAAGCCAGGACACGCGCATCAGCCGCGCTCCTCCTTCGCTGTTGCAGCGATGCGCCAGCCGCTCGCGGCATGGCGTTGCTCAAGGAACCTTGCGTAGCGACTGCTGACAACCCGCAATGCCGCAGGCGAACCTTGCTCGACCACCAGGCCGTCTTCGAGCACCACGATCTGGTCGGCCATGGCTACGGTGCTGAGCTGGTGGGCGATGACCACCAGCGTGCAGTGCCCACGCAGGCTGTTCAGGGTTTCGGCGATCACCGCCTGGTTCTGTGCATCGAGTGCGGCGGTCGCCTCGTCCACCAGCAGGATGGGCGCCTGCTTGATCAGCGCTCGGGCAATGGTGATGCGCTGGCGCTCGCCGCCAGACAGCCGGGCACCGCCTTCACCAACCTCGGTTTCCAGGCCGTGCGGCAGGCGCGCGATGATTTCGCTCACGCCGGCCAGCCGGGCGGCTTGCAGGAGCTCGGCGTCGCTGGCGTCGGGTTTGCCAATGCGGATGTTGTCGGCGATGCTGCCCTGGAACAGCCAGGTGTCCTGCAGCACCTGGCTGACGTTGCCGGTCAAGGTGGCGCTGCTCATCTGCCGCACGTCCACACCGCCAATCCGCACGCTGCCCTGGCTGGCATCGAAGAACCGCGCGATCAGGCGCAGCAATGATGTCTTGCCAGAGCCCGAGGCACCGACGATGGCCGTCATACTGCCCGCCGCGAACTGCAGGTTCACCTCGCGCAGCACATCGGGCCCGTTGGCCGTGTAGCGCAGGCTGACAGCGTGCAACGCGATCGAGGCATCGGCTGGCTGCAGGGGCGTATGCGGTTCCGGTAGCGGGGTAGCGGCCAGGATCTGCTCCACTTCCTTGAGCTGACCGTGGGCGCCACGCAAAATCTCGACATGGCTGGCGACGTCCAGTAACGGGTCGATGAAGCGGCAGGCCAACGCCAACGCGACGACTGCTGCGATGGCCTCCTGTGGCGCCAGCGGCGTGCCGAGATGACGGCTCAACCCCATGCCCGCCACCACCAGCAACAGGGCGAACGCGGCCTGCACGGCCCAGCTGTTGAGCAGTGCCGACAAGGACGAGCGGATGATCAGGCCGATGCCGCTGCTGCGCTGCCGTTCAAGGCTCTGGTCGAGCAGGCGGGTGCCGCCGCCGTGGCCGTTGAAGGCTCGCAGCACCGATTGGGTGCGGGCAAACTCGACCATGCGCTGGCTGGATTCGGCGAAGTGGCGCGTAAACGCCTCGTCGGCCCGCCGCCCCAGGCGTGCGCTGAGCAGCATCACGGCGACCAGAAAGGGCAGCGTCAACAGTGCGACCAGGCCCATCGGAGTGTGCAGGGCAAACAGCCCAAGCACGATCACCAGCGGGGTTACGGCCCCGCTGACAAGCGGGGTGAATACGTGCGCCGGCAACTGCGCCACGGCCATCATGCCCTGGGTGATGACGTGCCCCAGCCGGGTAGTGTTGCCGGGGGTAAACCAGCTCAGGGGCAGTTGTGCAACATGCTCCCCTATGTGTTGGCGGGCACCCTGCAAGACGGCGACGGCGACCGCCACACCCGCCTGTTCGACGTGGCGCCGCCACGCCCAGCACACGGCCATGCCCACCACCAGCGCGGCGAGCCAACCTGACGCCCTGCGCACATCGCCGGCCAGCAGGTGCAGCATGACCGGCGCAAGGGTGGTGATGGTCAGGCCACTGAGCACCCCATACACAAGCGTCATCAGGGTGTAGCGACGAAACACCGGGGCGCTGTCGCCCAACAGTCGAATAAAAGACTTCAGCATGCTGGCAACGCCTTTTTCACGGTGTGCGGGTAGCGGCCCAGAGCCCATAGCCGTGCATACAGCCCCTGGCGTGCGAGCAGCTCGGCATGACAGCCTTGTTCACGCACCGTGCCTTCGTCGAGCACCAGAATCTGGTCAGCGTGCATCACCGTATCGAGCCGATGTGCGATGACCAGCAGGGTGCGCCCTATGGCAAAACGCGATAGGGCGTTCTGGATCGCCGCTTCGCTTTCGGCATCGGCGGCGGCGGTGGCCTCGTCGAGCACCAGCACAGGCGGGTCGAGCAGCACCGCGCGGGCGATGCTCAAGCGCTGCTGTTCGCCACCGGACAGCAGTGCGTCTTCGCCGATGACCGCGTCATAGCCACGCGGCAGCTGCAGGATGCGCTCATGAATGTTGGCCACGCGCGCGGCGGCTTCAACCTGCGCGCGGGTGGCAGATGGCCGGCCCAGCGCGATGTTGTCGGCCACGCTGGCATGGATCAGCCGCACTTCCTGCAGCACAAAACCGATGTGCTGGTACAAATCGCTCGTCGCCATGTGCCGCACGTCGACGCCGCCCAGGGTGATACGCCCGGCGTCGGGGTCGAAAAAGCGCAGCAGCAAGCGGGCCAGGGTCGACTTGCCCGCGCCGGAAGGGCCGACGATGGCCGTGGTGGTGCCGGGGGGCAGGGTAAAGCTGACGTCGGTGAGCACATCGTTGCCCGGTGCATAGGCATGGCGCAGCCGTTCTACGCGGATCTCACAACCGCTTGGCCGCTGGGGGCAGGCCGCTGTCGGCAGGACCGGTGTGTCGAGCAAGGCCAGAACCCGCTGAGCTGCGCCGGCCGCGTTGTTGAGGTCGTGGGTGATGTAGTGCAGCAATTGCAGAGGCGCGCACAGGCCTGGCGTCACCAGCGCGAATGGCAGTACCTCTATCGGCTCGATCCAGCCCATGGCAACGAACAGGGTGCCGAACAGAAGGACCACACCCAGCACGGTCACAGGGGCGATCATGGCGTTGGCCTTGGCCATCGACGCCACCAGTGGGCGGGTGAATTGGGTGAAGGCCTGGGCAAAGGCATCGACGGCGGCGCGATAGCGGTCCTGAGCATTGCCTTGGCTGCCGAACGCCTTCACCAAGGGCATGCCATTGACGAATTCGACCACGGCATCATCGATGCGCGTCATGCCGGCGACCAACCCGTCCATGTGCTTTGCGCTGGCCTTCATGGCCCGGCGCAGGAACAGGAAGAAACCAGGGAAGGGCAGCAGTGCGACGATTGCCAGGCGCCAATCCATGGCAAACAGGTACACCACCGAAACCAGCACGGCACCCACGGCGCGACCCAGTGTGGTGTAGAAGTGCGCGGTCAGGCTGTGCAGTGTGCCGATGTCGTCCTGCATCGCGCGTTTGACTTCGCTCGATGCGCGTTCGCTGAACCAGCCAAGCGGTACCTGCATCAGGCGCTGCCCGACGGCCACGCGCAGGTGGTGAGTGATGCGGTTGTCTGCCAGGTGCGCCAGCAACTCGCCTGCCGTGATCAGGGCCATGCCCGCAAACAGGCTGGCCACGCTGGCGAAAACGACCCCGCCAATGGCAGAAGGCGAAGAGGTGTCAGTCAAGGCCATCCGTGCGATTTGCGCGATACCGGCCAGCGGTACCAGCGTGAGCATCGAGCCAATCGCCGCCAGTATCGCAGCGGCGACCAAGCGGCCACGGATAGGGGCGAGCACGCGGCTGATGGGGCTGCGCGCCTGGGTGGAGGCAAGGGCAGCATCGGGGGAGGGCGGTGAGCTATCGGGCATGAAACAGGCCTGGCAATCTGCAAATTAATTAGTTGCATGACTATAAACTAATTTGCGAAAAGCAGACAAGACGGCTACAAGACTGACTTCACAAAGCCTGGAGTACCCCATGGAACCGCCACAACGATCTGCCGGACGCGGGCGCCCTCGTACCATCACCCGTGAACGGATTGCTGACGTGAGCATCGCCATCGGCCTGCCAAACCTCACATTCGTCGGCGTTGCAGCCGCCCTGGGGGTCAGCCATATGGCGCTGTACAAGCATGTGCCGAACATCGAAGCGCTCAAGTGCCTGGTGGCTGAAGAGATCTTTCAACGCTGGGAGATCCCCCAGGCGTGCGGCGATTCACGGCAAGGCCTGCAGGCGTACCTGACCCGTTTTGCCGCGTCGGTGCAGGCGTTCGTCAAGACGCACCCGGGGCTGACACCCTATGTCATTCGCAGGTTGGCAGCGACGCAGTCGATGATCGGCAAGATCAGCGATCATCAAGCGCATATCGCCCAGGCCTACGGCCTGACCCACGAGCAGGCGCGCTGGCTGCTGTCCACGGTGGCCTTCCATGGGTTCGCGGTTGCCGACACGGTGTACACGGTCTCTGGGCGCGAGCCAGTACTGGAAGCTGACCGCGCAGGGGAAGAGTCAGAGATGGAAGATGAATTGCTCGAAGGCATGCAGGCGTTGATCGTTGGTGTGCTGGTACTGCTGGAGCAGCGGGTGGGCAGCCCGCTCGGCTGATTTGCATGATGCCCCTGCATACGGGTCAGTTCGGTGTGCTGGACGGTGTCCGCAAGGTCGCGCAGCGCGCCGGTTTGGCAAACCGGGCGTGCAGTTGCACCAGCGCCACGCCTGACAGGATCAGGCCTGCTGCAACCCATGATGTTGCAGTGACCGGCTCTCCCAGCCATGCGCCGATCAGCAGTGCGACCACGGGCGGAATGTACGTCACCGCCGAGGCCGCCAATGCGCCAAAGGCATCGACGATGAAATAGTACGCAAGGTAAGCCGCACCCGTACCCAGCAGGCCCAGCCCGATCACCAGGCCAACCCAGGCGTGTGTGTCGGTAAACACTGCACCGATGCCATTGAGCGGCGTTACCACCAGCAACATCACCAGCGCCAGGCCGATCTGATAGCTGGTCAGTGCCGCCGCAGGTAGCCCCAATGGGCTGACGAAGCGCTTTGCATAAACGAACGAGCATCCCACGCTCAACGCCCCGAAAATCATGTAGCCGATGCCTGCAGGGTTGACGGCACTCTGTGCTGACCAGGGTTTGGCCACCAGCAGAATGCCTGCAAAGCCCACCCCGATCCCCAAGGTCTTGATGGTGTTGAGCGGCTCGCTGCGCAAAAACAGCCAGGCACACAGAAAGGTGAACAGCGGTATCGCGCCGCCGAGCATGCCAGCGATCCCCGTATCGAGCAGTGCCGTGCCCTTGGCGAAGGCAAAGTAGTAGACGGCGGTCGCGAGCAGCGACATCACCAGGAAGTGATGGGCGTGCCGCCAGTGCTCACGCCGCAATGCCTTGGTCGCCAGTGCGTAAAGCAGCACCGGCACAAAACCGAACAACACACGCAGCAGGGTAATCTGCAGGGGCGAGATGAGCTGGGCAGCCCATTTGACGAACATGAAGTTGCTCCCCCAGACGACACCGAGGAAGACAAAAGCAGCGATAGCGGTTTTTTTCATGGCAGGACCCTTTTAAGGATAAAGGATTTCTACTGGCGGGGGTCCTTACAGAGTTTCAAGGGGCTTGCCTCGACGCAGCGGAATGTTACAGCCTGCTTAGGCTATCAATGCTGCGTCGAAACAAGAGAGCCATGTTAACTTTTACTGCTCGATAGAATTTCCATTGTCACGGCAGGGGCTGATCAGCTCAGATCGCCTTCGATGATGATCAGCTCGCGAGGCGCCGCGCGCAGTGCAAACGCTTTGGCTTCTGTATAGGCGGGGTCGTCATAGCAAGCTTTTGCCTGGGTATAGCTGGCGAACTCGACCGCCAGTACACGGCTGCTGGTGTGCGACTCCACCAGCGCACCTGGGGCAAGCTGCTTGAGCGTTGCGCCGTACTTTGCTGCAATAGGCCCCCACAGCCGGCCATATTCCTGCTGGGCCTCTGTGTCGGTGACTGTGGCGCCCAAGATGATCCAGTAACCCTTCATCGTCATTCCTCGTGGTTTATCCCGGCAGCGAAGTGCTGTACCACTGTAAAACCGGTGTTCGCCCGCATGCCATCATGGATCGGCCAAAGAATGTGATGCTGTTCGCCGCCGGGGTTTGGCTCAGGTAAGCTCATGTTCGGGCAGCGCAATTACCAGGGAGGTAACGATGCCGCCACTTACCGATGAGCATGTGCTGGCCATCGCGCAGGAAAACCCCGTCAACCGGGCCTTGCTTTCGCTGTTGCCCACGCTGGGCATTCCTCACTGCATGCTGACTGCCGGATGCCTGTTCCAGACATTCTGGAATCACCAGGCCGGGCAGGCGGCAGAATGGGGTATCAAGGATTACGACATCGCCTATTTCGATGAAGACCTTTCATGGGAGGCCGAGGACAGGGTGATTGCGCGGGTTCAACAGGCCTGCGCCCACCTTGGCGTCAATGTGGAGGTCCGCAACCAGGCCCGCGTGCACCTGTGGTACGCCTCTAAATTCGGCGCCGCTTACCCTCAACTGCAACGGGTAACCGATGGCATCGACCGCTACTTGATCCAGTCGACCTGCCTGGGCGTGGATGTGTACACCGGTGCGCTGTACAGCACCCATGGCCTGGACGATCTGCAGCACAATGTGCTCAGGCCCAACACATTGAACCGGCAGCCTGATTTGTTCGAGCAAAAAGCGGCCAGCTACCGGGAACGCTGGCCGTGGTTGAAGGTGGTTTGCTGAGCGATCTGTTCATCAAGGGTGGTCAGCAAGTTTGAGCCACTGCGCGTAGGTGATACAGCTGATGTGTTCGGTACGATAGTCCTGAAGGAAGGGGTTGTATTTGTTTTCTTCGGTGTGGTGATGGCGGAACCCACATTTGGATTGGGCGGCATAGGACTGCGTGTTGTCAGCAAAATAGCCGCACCAGAGCGCCTTGAGTTTCAAGGTTTCGAACCCATGCCGCATGACTTCGCGCACGGCCTCGGGGATCAGCCCTTTGCCCCAGTACGGCACGCCGATCCAGTAGGCGATTTCGCCTTCCTGCTCACTGATCTGGAAGTTGCTGTTGCCCCCGATGAGAATGCCGACACAGCCGACTGCACGGCGATTTTCCTTCAGTTCGACTGCATACACTTCGGGGTGGTTGAAGACGGTGCGGATGATCTCGGCACTGTTCCGCACACTGGTGTGCGGGGGCCACCCCGCGATGGGGCCGATGCGCTCGTCCTTGGCAAACTCGTACAAGTCAGCGGCATCGGCTTCCTGCCAAGGGCGCAGCAGTAGCCGTTGTGTTTCAAGTTTCATGTTCTGTGCTCATCCTGGGTTGCTTGGGGAGTGACAGGGTAGTGGGCGGCACCTCATCGGTATACGTCAGTACCTCGGCGGTTTCGGTACTTTTCGAAACTACCGGGGCGGGCAGTGGTAAGCTCTATGCCGTTTAAGCGGGCAGCGTCGAGCCACTATGCAGCACATTCCGAAACTGGTTACACCTGACGATTCGATACGGCTGGGGGACACCACGCTCGCCGAGGGGGTGGGCGTACCGCTGTCTTTCGGCCATGCCTACATAACACTGCTGGTTTGCCTGTCTGGTAGCGCCTGTTTTGCGCTCAACTTCAAGGAACGGGCAGTCAGACGCGGTGATCTGCTGGTGCTGGCTGAGGACACCATCGCCTTGCTCAAGCGTCGCTCACGCAGCTTCAAGGCATTTTTCTGCCTCATGCCCAAAGCGTTTGCAGCGGAGGTGGCTTACCAGCTGCCCAACCCCCTGTTCGTCTTTTTGCATGATCACCCTCATTGCGTGCCAGCCAAAGAGGACAGGCCGCTGTTGGAGGGCTGGTTGGCGCAAATGCGCGATATTGCGCGGTGCTGCCCTTCGTACCGGCACATCATGCTGCGCAATCAGCTGCAAAACCTGTTTCTCAAGATCGCCGAACAGCTTCCGGCTCACTATCAGGGCGGCAGGCAATTCAGCCGTCAGGAAACACTCAGCTGGCGTTTCTGGGACTTGGTAGGCAAGCACTGCACGCGTTACCGCGAGGTCAAGTTTTATGCCGATGCGCTCAACATCACGCCGTTTTATCTGTCGCAGCTCAGCAAAACGTTTTTCAATGACACCCCAAAAGGCCTGATCGACCGCCAGGTGACCTTGGAGATCAAAGCCCTGCTTTCATACAGCACCCTGGCGATAGGCCAAATAGCGGACGCGCTCAACTTCGCCGACGCGTCTTACTTGTGCCGTTATTTCAAGCGCCAGACCGGGGTTTCGTTGTCCCACTATCGCAGGCAGGAGGATCAGTGTGGTTGAGGTCAAACGTGTTTTGTTCTGTGGGCGAGCGGCGAAGGCTGTGATAATGGGGGCAATCACAAGGGCCATGCCATGCTGACCATCTCTAATAACGTGCATCTGCCAGATGCCGACATCGAACTGACCTACATCCGCGCGCAAGGCGCAGGTGGGCAGAATGTCAACAAGGTGTCCAGCGCCGTGCACCTGCGCTTCGACATTCCCGCCTCGTCGCTGCCCGAGTTTTACAAGGAGCGGCTACTGGCGCTGCGTGACAGTCGCATCACCGGCGACGGCGTATTGATCATCAAGGCCCAACAGTACCGCACCCAGGAGCAGAACCGCGCTGACGCACTGGCGCGTCTTGCCGAGTTGATCATCACTGCCGGCAAGACCGAGAAGAAACGCCGTCCCACCAAGCCGACCCTCGGCTCGAAGACCCGCCGCCTCGAAGGAAAAGCCAGGCGCAGCACTGTCAAGGCGGGGCGGGGCAAGGTGGAGTTCTAGGGCTGCATCCGAAGGGGTATTATCCTGCTTGGACACGACAAGGACGACGACCATGCAAGTGCGCAAGCTGACCCACGATGACCTGCCCCACACCAGCGCCCTGTGCCTGGACGCATTCATGCAGGCCGTTGCACCCTCGCTGTCGGCAGAGGGGGTGGCAACCTTCGCCAAGGTGGCCGCGGCGCAGGCGTTTGCCGAGCGCATGGACGGCGACAACCTGATGCTGGTCTGTGTTGCGCAGGGGGCGATCGCGGGGGTGATCGAGCTCAAGGAAGGGCGCCATGTGGCGATGCTGTTCGTCGCACCCGGTTGGCAACGCCGAGGTGTCGGCATGCGCCTGATGGCCGCGGCACTGGAGCAGGCGAGGGAGGCGGTGGTAACGGTCAGCGCATCGCTGCCTTCGGTGGCTGCCTACCAACGCTACGGATTTGTGTTGGCGGGGGACGTCGGCGAATACGCCGGGCTGGTCTATCAGCCGATGGAAAAGCGCCTGCCTTGATCATCGAATGGCCGCTTGTGCCTGGCGCACCGGCAGCTCGACCCTGAACGTGGTGCCCACGCCGACCTCGCTGTGCACGTGGATCTCGCCGCAGTGGCGCTTGATGATGCCGTAGGACAGCGACAAGCCCAAGCCGGTGCCCTGGCCGACCGGTTTGGTGGTGTAGAAGGGGTCGAAGATCTTCTGCAGGCTCTGCGCAGGAATGCCGCAACCGTTGTCGGCCACTTCGATCCACACCTTGTCGTTGGCGCAACCGGTGCGCACGGTGATGGTGCCACGTTCCGCGCCCATGGCCTGGGCGGCATTGACCACCAGGTTCATGATCACCTGGTTGATTTGTGACGCCAGGCACTCGACCTCCGGCAACACACCGTATTGCTTGACCAGGTCGGCCTTGTACTTGAGCTCACTGGCCACGATGTTCAGGGTCGAGTCGATGCCTTGGTGCAAATTGGCCCATTGCCAATCCTGGTTGCTATCGACCCGGGAGAAATCCTTGAGGTCCCTGACGATCTGCCCGACACGGCTGATGCCGTCCTTGGACTCACTGATCAGCAGTGGAATATCCTCGAGGATGTACTCAAGCTCTATTTCGCTGCGCAGTTGCACCAACCCTGCCTTGAGCGTCGCTGTGTCGATGGCCGTCTCTGCGTCCTGGTAGGCCTTGAGCATGTCATGCAAGCGGCTGAAGTAGCTGTCCAGCGCCCCCAGGTTGGAGGACACAAAACCGATCGGGTTGTTCACCTCATGGGCGATACCTGCGGCCAGTTGGCCGAGCGAGGCGAGTTTTTCTGATTGCACCAACTGGCTTTCGAGCAGTTTGCGCTCGTCGATCTCGCGCTGCAGCGCCGCGCTGGCCTCGGTCAGCGCCTGGGTACGGCGTGCGACCCGTTGTTCCAGTTCGTCGTTGGCGACCACCAGGGCGCGGTTGACCCGGTTGATCTCGCCGAAGCTGCGCAGCAGCCACACCGCCATGTACAGCAACAGCAAGACCAGCAGGGTGGAGAACACCAGCAAATACAAGTGGTAGCGCTGGTTGACCAGGATTGCCGCACGCTCGTCGCGGTCGAGCATCACGGCAATGGCATCCAGGTGCCCTGCGACTGGCACTGCCCCGATCTGCTCAAGCAATTGATTGACCTTGGGTTGCTCGCGCAGGATCAGCGCAATGTGGTTGCTGAGGGTGTCGATGGGCGCATGGAACGCCAGCGGCAGGCGCTCTTTGTTGACCGCCAGCTTGTTCAAACCGACGAGTATGTCGGCTGCCTTGTCATCCGTGGTCATCTGGGCGAATTCCAGGCTGCTGAGCATCAGGTCGTAGGTGTCGGTAGAAATGGTGTGCAGGCGTAGCGCATCGGTATCGGCCAACTGGCCCAACTGCGCCTGGATGCTGTCGGCAGCGGCGGGCAGAAACGCCAGGGAGTTGCGCAGCACGGCGTTATGCGACTTGAAGCGCTCGACGTGTAGCGCCTTTTCTTCGAATGCCTGCTGGTAATCGGCGTAGGCCTGACGCCAGGCAGGGGTGTCACCGTGCTTGTGCCGGGTTTCGATGCTTTCGAATGCCCGCCACAGGCGCTTCATCTCGACCACGGGCGAGACCAGCGGGTCGTAGTTGTAGTTGATGGTCGTGCGGGCTTTGAGTATTTCGTTTTCCCATTGCGAGTCGTTTTGCTTGATTTGCCGAATCAGGTCACGGGCCTGGGCGTAGGTACCGCTCTCATCGGCCTTGGACATCAGGTACAGGTAGATCAGTACCGAGGCCAGCAGCGCGGCGCTGGTGGCCAACAACAGCAAGCTGCGGGGGCGGGTCAGCCTCATAGTGGTTTGCCCTCCCATTCACCGGTCAGGGTTTTGAGAAACTCAATGATCAGGGCTCTGTCTTCGGCGCTTGCCGTTCGCCCCAGTTGGTAGCGGAACATGACATCCACCGCCGCTTCCAGGGTCGGCGCCGAACCATCGTGAAAGTAGGGTGCGGTAACCGCGACATTGCGCAGGCTGGGCACTTTGAACACGTGCCGGTCTTCTTCATCGCCGGTAACGTTGAAGCGCCCCTGGTCGGCCGTGGTCGGGTTGCCGCGGTCGTTGAAGTAATCGCCCAGCACGCCGAACTTCTGCAGCATGTTGCCGCCGATATTGACGCCTTGGTGGCAGGCAATACAGCCGTATTCCTGGAAGCGCTGGTAACCGTGTTTTTCTTCCTTGCTGAGGATTTCGGTGTCGCCTTGCAGGTAGCGGTCAAAGCGCGAGCCAGGGGTCAACAGCGTGCGTTGGTAGGTGGCCAGCGCGTCCTGGATGGTGTGCTCATCCACCGCTTTGCCATAAGCCTTGGCAAAGCGTGCGCGGTAGCTTGGGTCTGCGCCAATGCGCTGGACCACCACCGCCCAGTCACTGCCCATTTCGCTTGGGCTCTGGACCACCAGGTGGGCCTGGTCTTCGAGGGTTTGCGCACGGCCATCCCAGAACTGGCGAAAATTCAGGCTGGCGTTGAACACGCTGGGGGTGTTGACCGGCAACGGTTTGCCATCGACCCCGAGCGAGCGCACCTGGCCGTCGGCGCCGCCTTGGTCAAGCCGGTGGCAACTGGCACAGGACAGGCTGGCGTTACTCGACAAGCGCGGGTCATTGAACAGCGAGCGGCCCAACTCGACCCGCTGCGGTGCCAGCACAGGTACTGCCGGCAATGGCGTGAGGGGCCCGCCTATGGCTTGTGCCAGGCCAATCGAAGGCATCAGGAACACCAGCACGCCTGCGCACTTACGAAATTGCCGGGGGTTAGGCATCGGGCAACCCTCCTTGGTAACAATGCGCTATGCCGCTGAGAATAGTCAGTACCGTGCGCTATCGCTAACCACTGGGGCAAATGTCATCTAGCCTTTGATCAAGGATCAGCTGAGCATCAGGTGCACGGAGGGGGCCATGGAACAATCAGTGATGGACGAGGTAGCCGATAGAGCCGTGGTGCTGCTGGTTGACGACGAGAGCTCGATTCTCAATAGCCTGCGCCGCCTGCTACGCGGCCAGCCCTATGATGTGCTACTGGCTGAAAGTGGCGCGCAGGCCCTTGAACTGCTTGAACAGCGCCCAGTCAACCTGGTGATCAGCGATGCACGTATGCCGGGCATGGATGGCGCCACCTTGCTGGCGCAGGTCAATCAGCGCTTTCCCGGCACCTTGCGTATCCTGCTGACCGGTTATGCCGACATGAGCACGATCGCCAAGGCGATCAACGACGGCCATATTCATCGCTACATCAGCAAGCCCTGGAATGATGAAGAGATGCTGGTGACCGTGCGCCAGGCCCTGGCTTTCCAGTATTCGGAAAGCGAGCGCCGGCGCCTGGAGGACCTGACCCAGGTACAGAACCAGCAGCTCAAGTTGCTCAACGCCAGCCTTGAGCAGCGTGTAGCGGCGCGCACCGCCGAGTTGCAGCAAACCGCCGACATGCTTGACCTTGCCTATGAAGAGCTCAAACGCAGTTACGTGACCGGCACGGAGGTTTTTTCGCTGCTGGCCAACCTGCGCCTGCCCAGGCCCAAACAGACCAACCGGCAAGTCATCGAACTGATTCGTGTGTACTGCACCCGCCATGGCCTGGACGAGGCCAGCAGCCGCGACCTGACCATGGCCGCCGCGCTGTACAACATCGGCAAGATGAGCTGGACCGACAGCATGCTGACCTGCCCGGTTGACCTGCTGCCGCTTAGCGAGCGCGACCTGTACCGGTCGTACCCGAAACAAAGCGAATCGCTGGTGATGACCCTGGAGCCGATGAAAGAAGCGGCGCAACTCATCCTGCACCATCAGGAGCGTTGGGATGGCAGCGGCTTTCCCGACCATCTCAAAGGCGAGGCTATCCCCCTTGGGGCGCGTTGGTTGAAGCTGGCAGTGGACTTCATCGAATTGCAACGCGGCCTGGTGCTGGAGCGGCAGATGAACAGCGATGAAGCATTGATGTACATCCGCAAATACGCAGGGAAGCTGTATGACCCAGGGCTTGTGGAGGATTTCGTCAAGGTCTGCGCTCAGTTCCTCAGCGATGTGACCCTGGCCGACCCGACGGTCCAGGCCCTGGGCACCCGGGAACTGGCCGGCGGCATGGTCCTGGTGCGCAACCTCAATGCTGATAACGGCATGCTGTTGCTCAATGCGGGCAAGGTGCTGAGTGCGGCGTTGGTGGAAAAGCTGATCGCCTTCGAGGAAATGGAAGGGGCCAAGTACAGTGTTTTCGTGAAAGTCCCTGAGGCGCTTGCCCTGAGCCAATCGTAGTCAGACAGCACATTGAGCGATGCCGTGGCTGAACGATTGGCCTCAGGTGCGGGCTCTGCTTAGCTTAGGTTTTGTACGAAAAGTATGGTCATCCATCGTTGTGGGAGCGGGCTTGCCCCGCGATCTGCCGCAACGCGGCAGCAAAGCCTGAACTCGCGGCGTCTTTGCACTATTTGATATCGGGTACAGGAGCGCTTCGCACTCCATCGCGGGGCAAGCCCGCTCCCACAAAACTTTTCATACAGCGCCTAGAAGCTGTACTTGAAGCTCGTCATTACATTGCGCGGCGTGCCATAAACGCCGTACAGGCCGGGTTGGCTGTAGTACGCGCGATCAAACACGTTGTTCAGGTTCACCGATGCACTCAAGTGCTGGTTGATGTCGTAGCGCGCCATCAGGTTGGTGACTGCGTAGCTGCCTTGGCTGAAGGTGTGCAGGTCGGCGCCGACCTTGCTCTGCCAGTTCACCCCGCCGCCGAGGGTGACCTTGTCCAGCGGCCCGTGCAGCCGGTAGCTGGTGAAGGTTTTGAAGCTGTTGCGCGGTAAGTTGGTGTTGATGCGCTGGTCGTCGGCATCGGTGGTTACCGAATAGGCGTAACCGGCGGACGCTTGCCAGCCTTCGGCCAGCTCGCCGTTCAGCTCCAGCTCGATGCCCTTGGAGGTGGTGTCTTGTTCGGCGCTGTAGACGTTGTCGTGTTGCCAGATGGCCAGGTTGTCCTGCTCCAGCTTGAACACCGCGAGGCTGGAGTTGAGCTTGCCATCGAGGTGGGTGCCCTTGATGCCGATCTCGTAGCCCACGCCTTCCATGGGGTCGAGCGGTTTGTTGCTCTCGTCGGTAACCCACGACCCTTGCGGGTTGAAGATCTTGGTGTAGCTGGCGTACAGCGACCAGGTGTCGTCGAGGTCGTAGACCACGCCGGCGTAAGGGATGAATACGCCGTTTTCTTCGCGATTCACGTGGGTTTCTTCGCCGCCATAAGGCCTGTCCGAAGTGTCGCGTTTCCAATTGATCAGGCGGCTGCCGACAATCAGGCTGAGGTCGTCGGTTACGCTGAAGCGCGAGGTCAGGTAAGCCGCATACTGGTCTTCGTCGATCGACGACTTGCCGCTTTCGACAAAGGCCGGTTTGGCCGACTTGCCATCCCAGGTGAAGAGGTTGTCGATGGCACCTGCGGGTGAGCCCGCGTAGTCATAGCGCCAGCCGCCCCAGCTCGGGGTGTTTTCCCGGTACTGGGACAAGGTCATGCCGGTGATCAGCTCATGCTCGCGACCGAACAGGCCGAACGGCCCGGTCACGTACACGTCGAGGTTGTCCTGGCGGGGTGTGCCAGAGAAACGTACCGGCAATTGCGACAGGCCGCTGCCATCGGGTTTCAACTCACCCATGGCAAAGTTGAACAGCTCGTCGAACTGGTTCTCGGCATGGGTGAGTTCGATCTTGCCGCTCCAGCCGTTGCCCAGTTGCTGCTCGATGGAGGTAAAGAAGCTGGTTTGCTCGTGATCGTTGTATGACCAGTCTGGTGCGGCATTGAGTGAACGCTTGAGGTCGGTACGGCCACCGGTTGAGAAGCGCGTGGGCAGGCCGGAGCGCAGCGGCGAGTCGATGTCGCTGCGCAGGTAACTGAAGCCCATGGTCAGCAGCGTGTCTTCGCTGAGGTCGAACTCGGTAATGCCGTACATCAGCTGCGACTGCTGGTTGTAGCGGTCAATCCAGGCTTTCTCGGTTTTGTAATCGGCGACGAAGCGCCCGCGGATGTTGCCGGTTTCGGTCAACGGCCCGGACACATCGAAACCTGTGCCGTAACGGTCCCAGTTGCCGGCCTCGCCGGTGATGCTGGCCTGGGCTTCGGCGGTCGGGCGCTTGCGGATCAGGTTGATCGTCGCCGAGGGGTTGCCCATGCCGCTGATCAGGCCGGTGGCGCCGCGCACGATTTCGACACGGTCGTACATCGCCATGCTCTGCGA
This sequence comes from Pseudomonas sp. E1MeOHC2, assembly GCF_058745025.1. Taxonomy (NCBI): domain Bacteria; kingdom Pseudomonadati; phylum Pseudomonadota; class Gammaproteobacteria; order Pseudomonadales; family Pseudomonadaceae; genus Pseudomonas; species Pseudomonas sp. E1MeOHC2. The sequence goes on along the minus strand of NZ_CP196675.1, from coordinate 55,804 downwards.
GTAGTTGTCCAGGCGGGTGCTGGTAGGCACACCGTCGACCTCGTAGTTCTGGATGGCAAAGCCGCGCGACCAGTACGAGTCGCTTTCCGAACCCAGGCCATCGCGCACCACGGTGATGCCTGGGGCTGCCTCCAGTGCGTCGGTGAGGTTGGTCAGGCGCTGGTCATCCAGGCGCTGGCGGGTCATGACCGTCAGCGATTGGGGGGTCTCGCGTGGCGTGAGGTTAAGGCGCGTCGAGCTGCTCGATGAGTAGGTGGTGTAGAGCCCGGTACCTTCGGTGGTCGAGCCTGGCGCCTTACCCGAAATGGACACCGCACTCAGCTCCAGGGCACCTGTGGCACTGGCTTGCAGCGAATAGTTGCCGTTGGCGCCGCGGCTGGCCTCAAGCCCCGTGCCCGCGAGCAGTATCGCCAGGCCCTGATCGACATCGAAGTGGCCATGCAGCCCGGTCGTGCTGCGGCCCTCGGTCAATGAGGTGGGGTAGGACAGCAGAATGTGCGCGGTCTGGCCGAAGCGGGCCAATGCCGGTGCCAGGGGGCCTGCGGGGATGTCGAAGTCGGCCTGCGCCTGTTCGGCGGCCGTGACCCAGCCGGGCATCAGCAGCGGGGCGCTTGCGCTCATGCAGGCGATGCCCTGGACCACTGCGCCGGCGAGTTTTTGCGTGATGGATGATTGCCAGCCCTGGCGTTTGCGTGCGGTGCGATTCACGAGTGTTCCCCCATTGATTTGAAGATCTGAGGGTTAAGTCTCGTGAGACGCGAAATCGGACCACCCCGGCGCAACTTTTTTTGCGTCAGGCCATTCGCGGCTTCAAGGTGACCCAGTAGCGGGTGAAGTGCTGCACGTCGAGTTGCAAGGTTTCTGCCACGGCGGCAATGATCTTTTCGGTGTTATCCAGTGGGAACGTGCCAGATACCCGGAGGCTCGCCAAGGCAGGGTCGCAGGCCAGGTGCCCACGGCGATAGCGGCTCACGTCTTCAAGAAACGCCGCCAGGCGCTGGCCTTGGGCAACCAGCATGCCCTGGCTCCAGGCGGGGAGGGTGGGGGGCACGGCCTGCCGGGCCAGCAAACCCTGGCGGGTGAAGCTGGCCTGCTCCCCGGCCCCCAGCACGAGGGGCGAATCGGCTTGCAGGGCAGGCCGGACCGACACCGTGCCCTGATAAACGCTGACTTGGGTAAGCGGGCTGTGCAGCCGCACATTGAACTGCGCCCGCATCGATTCGAGGCGGCCATGCACGGTGTCCACCCACAGCGGGCGGCTGTCGGCGAGGGCGGGGCGGGTGATCAGCATCTCGCCGCGCAGCAGCCTCAGGCGCCGAGCCTGGTGGTCGAATGCCACATCGAGGGCGCTGTCAGTGTTCAGTTGCAACTGGGTGCCATCGGCCAGCGTCAGGCGCCGTTGCTCGCCGATGCGGCTGTGATAGTCCGCGCGCCAGTCCTGTACCAACGCAGCGTCTTTCAGGTACCAGGCGCCCGAACCCGCAGCCAACAGTAGCGACAGTTGCTTGAGCACATTGCGCCGTGATTGCTGTGGCCTTAGTGCCGCGTGGGCCAAGGGGCGTTGGCCTGGGCTGCGCATATCGTGCATGCGCTGGGCGAACACCTGAGTCCGCTGCCAGGCGTGCTCATGCAGCGGGTGTGCCTGGCGCCAGCTCATGCAGGCGGCCAGGGTGGCAGCCGTGACGGCCGGTTCCTGCAGTTCGAGGTGCCAATGCATGGCCTGCTCGGCCACTTCGCCAGGGATTGACGCGTTCATGGCAGGTCCAGGCTGTCATCGAGCATGATGCACAGCGCACCTGCCTTGACGATGTAGCGTTTGACCGTGGTGATCGACACGGCCAGGCGCTCGGCGATCTCGGCGTGCCCCAGGCCATCTACCTGCGACAGCAAAAACGCCTCACGCACCGGACGCTCCAGGCCATCGAGGGCGGCATCGAGGGCTATCAGGGTTTCCAGCAGGATTGCCTGGGTTTCCAGGCTTGGCGCCACTTGTTCAGGCAGCGTCGCCAGCGCTTCAAGGTAGGCGCGCTCAAGCTTTTGCCGGCGGTAATGGTTGCACAACACGCTCTGCGCCACCTTGGCCAGAAAGGTGCGTGGCGCGTGCAGTTGTGGCACCTGCTCTTTGTTCAATAGCCGGATGAAAGTGTCTTGCGCCAGGTCCGCTGCGTGTTGCGAGCAATTGAGACGCTGCCTGAGCCAACGCGTCAACCAACTGTGCTGTTGGCGGTAGAGCAGGGCGACATCGCACATCAGGGGTTCGGGGGATGGGAGCATGGAGTGCGGCCGCCGCAGGGGTTATTGTTGCAAACGATAATGCTTATCATATATACGTGCCGGGGAGCCCTGCAACAGCAGCACGCACTCAACGCCCTGGCCGCATCTGGTCCGATATAAAACTGCTGATAACCTTGAAGGCGCACACTCGAAGTAGCTCAGGACTTCTGAGCATTGAGAGGTGTGTATGACCACTGGCAAGCGCGTCACGGATATCGATGCCCCAGGTGTTGAACCTGGGCGAGACGAAGACTGGCCAACCGGGAAAGACGAAGACGATAGCGAGGATGAAAAACGTGCAAGGCCGGAAGATCGCGATGACTACCTCGACGATCAAGCGCCCAGGGAGAGCGAAAAAGGTTCAGGCCGTCCCGACCCCTCCAGAGCCTCTGCGGCCGAGCGTTACAGCTATCAGCCAAAGCAGAAGATCAGGCCTTAGGCACGATGTGTGTAGTAGTTAAACGGTAGGGCGCCCAGGCGGCAGGTAGGGAAGCAGACGCTCGGTCTCTTTCCTGACCACCGCGTAACACTCGCAACTGAGCTGCTCCAGGTGCGCCCTGTCGAGCACCCTGATGTGCCCTCGATTGTATTCGATCACCCCCAGCCGCTGCAGTTTGCCGGCGGCGTCGGTCACCCCCTCGCGGCGTACGCCCAGCATGTTGGCGATCAGTTCCTGGGTCATGCGCAGGCTGTCGCCCGACAAGCGGTCCAACGACAGCAGCAGCCAGCGGCACAGTTGCTGGTCAATGGAATGATGCCGGTTGCACACCGCCGTCTGCGCCATCTGGGTGATCAATGCCTGGGTGTAGCGCAGCATCAGCATCATCAGCTCGCCATGGCGGTTGAACTCGTCCTTGAGGCGCTGCACTGGCAGACGATAGGCATACCCAGCGCTTTGCACGATCGCGCGGCTGGGGGTGCTTTCGCCGCCCATGAACACGGCAATGCCGACCAGCCCTTCATTGCCCACCACCGAGATTTCAGCCGAGGCGCCGTTCTCCATCACATACAGCAACGAGACGATTGCATCGACAGGGAAGTAGACATGGCGCAGGGTGTCGCCGGACTCGTAGAGCGCCTTGCCAAGTGGCAGGTTGCTACGTTCCAGGTGCGCTTGCAGGCGGCCGAACGTCTCATCGGACAGGGCGGCCAGCAGGTGATTCTGTCGGGGGGTGGACGTGGCTTGCATGCTGGTGGACCGTGGAGGGCAACGGCTGTCGGAACAAGATTAGCCCAGCGAATACATGCTGCCTCCCGGTCGGCTCAGTTAATGGGCAAGGGTGACGGCTGGTAGTCGGCGATCACCTGGTGCAGCGCGCCATCATCCTTCAGCGTCAGCACCGCTTGGGTCAGCAGTTGGCCGTCCAGGCTCAGGCTCGGTTCGACGTTGGCGCCATTGCGCACTTCAATGCGGTAGTGGGCACTGCCAAAACGGTAGTGCAAGGTATAACCGGGCCAGTCCGCTGGCAGCAGCGGCTGAATCCGTAAGGTGTCACCGCAGCGCTGCAGGCCCAGCAGGCTTTCCACGATCAGCCGGTACATCCAGCCAGCGGAGCCGGTGTACCAGCTCCAGCCACCGCGCCCTGCGTGGGGGGCGACGGCATAGACATCGGCGGCCATCACGTAGGGCTCGACCTTGTACGTGTCGATCAACCCGCTGCAACCCTGGCGCACCGGGTTGATCAATCGCAGCAGTTCCCAGGCCTTGGCAGCATCGCCCAGGTGGGCATAGGCCATGCTCGCCCAGATGGCTGCGTGCGTGTACTGCCCGCCATTTTCGCGCACGCCCGGCAGGTAGCCCTTGATGTAGCCGGGGTCGAGGTCGCCGTGGTCGAAGGGTGGGTCGAGCAGTTTGACGATGCCGATGTCGCGGCGCACCAGATGCTGGTCCAGCGCGGCCATGGCGGCCTGTGCTCGTTGGGGCGGGGCAACCCCGGACAGCACCGCCCAGCTCTGTGCCAGCGAGTCGATGCGGCACTCCTGGTTGCTCGCCGAGCCCAGCAACTGGCCGTCGTCGAACCAGGCGCGCAGGTACCAGCCGCCGTCCCAGGCATGTTGTTCCAGGTGTTCGGCCAGGGTGGCCGCCTGTTGGCTGCACTGCAGGGCGAAGGCGCTGTCGCCGTGGCCCAGGGCGAGGCTGGCGAACGCCCGCAATACCTCGTGACCGAAGAAACCCAGCCACACGCTTTCGCCAAGGCCTTGTTCGCCGACGCGGTTCATGCCGTCATTCCAGTCCCCGCTGCCCATCAGCGGCAGGCCGTGGGCGCCATACTGCAAGGCATGCCCGAGGGCGCGCTGGCAATGCTGGTACAGGCTCTCGACCAGGTTCGCCTGGGTGGGCAGGTCGTAATAGGACTCTTCACCGGCATTCAACGCACGCCCCTCCAGGTAGCCGACCGGTTCGTCCAGCACCGAGCGGTCGCCAACAAGCGCCACGTAGCGGCTGGTTGCCAGCGGCAGCCATAGCAAGTCGTCCGAGCAGCGCGTGCGCACCCCGCGCTGCAGAGGTGGGTGCCACCAGTGCTGCACATCGCCTTCGGCATACTGGTGCGCGGCGCAGTCAAGCAGATGCTGGCGCGCCAGGGCCGGGGCTGCGTGGAGCATGGCCATGCTGTCTTGCAACTGGTCGCGAAAACCGATGGCGCCGCCGGACTGGTAAAAACCACTGCGCGCCCAGAAGCGGCAGGCGATTACCTGATACAGCAACCAACCGTTGGCCAGCACATCCAGGGACGGCTCCGGGGTTTCAATCTGCACGCTGCCCAGGGTCTCGCGCCAGTAGGCCTGCACCTTCTCCAGGGCGTCCATGGCCGCACGTAGCCCTCGGTATTGCTGCACACAGTGGCTGGCGGCCTCGGCGTTTTGCCCGGCACCCAGGCGGAACACCACCTCTCGGCTTTCGCCAGGCTGTAGCAGCACGCTGACCTGCACGGCCGCGCACGGGTCCAGCCCAGCGCCTGTACGCCCCGACAGCCGTGCCTGGCGCAGGCCGGCCGGGGCCTGGCAATCGCCATTGCGCCCGAGGAACTCGCTGCGGTCACAGGTAATGCCGTACAAGGGCAGGTCGCAATCGACAAACCCGACATGCCTGGAAAACGCCTCGGCATAACTGTTACGGGCGAACAGGGCGCCGCTGACCGGGTCGACCTCGCTGACCACGTGCATGGCCGATTTGCTGCGCAGGTCCCCCAGCACCCACTCGACGAAACAGGTCACCGACAACCGTCGTGCCAGCGTCGAGCGGTTGTGCAGCTTGAGCCGGCTGAACTTGATCGGCGCATCCAGCGCGACATGCACCCATAACTCACTGTCCAGGCTGTCGTCGGCATACTCGAACACGCTGTAGCCAAAGCCGTGCCGGGTGCGATAGCGGCCAGGGCCGGGGCAAGGCATCGGGGTTGGCGACCAATAGTGGCCACTGTCCTCGTCACGCAGGTACAGCGTTTCGCCGCTGGGGTCGCACACCGGGTCGTTGTGCCAGGGTGTCAGCCGGTACTCGTGGGCGTTTTCGTACCAGGTGTAGGCGCTGCCGGCCTCCGACAGCACGCTGCCAAACTGCGGGTTGGCCAGAATGTTGACCCATGGCGCCGGGGGCGGCCGACCGCGAACGTGGGCAATGACGTACTCACTGCCATCGGCGTTGTAACCCCCGTAACGGTTGGCGAGCATCAGTGACGGTGTGTCTACCAGCGACTGGCTGTCGGGCTTGGCCGGCGTGTAGGCCGGGGTCGCCTCGAACGCGGCAGGTGCAGGCGGCGTGCGGCGGTGATGCAGTTGCTCGGCCAGCGTGCCATGGCTGTCGCTGAGTACCAGCCGGGCCACCGAAAGGGTAAGGGTGCGGTCTTGCGCCGACAGTTGCTGCGCGGGGCGCACGAAGATACCGCCGGGGCGATCGAGCAGCGCGGCCTCGCTGCCGGAGGTGACGATGCCCATGATCAGGTCCTGCAATTGCTGGCGATAACCGGCCTGGTCTTCGTTCCAGATCACCAGGTCCAGCGCCAGGCCCTTCTGCCGCCAATAGGCATGGGCAAGCACCATCTGCTTGACCAGGTGGAGGTTGGCCGGGTCAGCAATCTGTACCAGCACGATCGGCAAGTCCCCCGACAGCCCTTGGCCCCACAGCCCGGATTGGCTGCGACGGTTGCTGACCAAAAGGGCGCTACTGGCCCGCAGCGCGGCGTTGGGGTAGATCACCGACGCGGCCATCTGCTCGAACAGCCGGGCATCGTTGAGCGACCCGTTGAGCTGACGCAACTGCACCTGGCTATGTGGCCAGGCGAGGTCGAACACCCGGTCGGCCAAGTGGCGATCGCGGTACTTGGCGATCTGCTGCAGGCAGGCATCGCGGCTGTCAGTTGCACCGGTGACCAGGTCGACCGTGGCTTTCTGGCCAGGCGCCAGGCTGATGCGGCAGCGGATCGCCACGATCGGGTCGAGTACCGCCCCGGCGCTGTCGGACAAGGCCTCGGTTTGGCGGTCCAGTGCCGCTGGGGCCACCAGGGTGCGGCCACGGCCTATGAAACGGGCGCGGTCGGTTTCGTAGGAGACGGCATCGATATCGGCGCCATGCACGGCCAGCACATGGCACATCCACGGCACTGCGTCCTGCTGCGAGCGCGGCCGCCGGGTGCAGATAATGGCTTGCAGCGGGCGGACCAGTTCGGTCTGCACGAACAACTTGCTGAACGCCGGGTGCAGGGCATCGCTCAGGGCCGGTGCCAGCACCACCTCGGCGTAGCTGGTCAGCTCCAGGGTGCGCTGTTCGTCACCATGATTGGTCAGGTGCAGGCGTCGCAGTTCGATGTCGTCCTCGGGCGAAACGGCTATTTCGGTATGGCAGTCGAAGTCGCCTTCACGGATGCGGAATTCGGCGCGGCCATCACTGAATATCGCCTCCTGGTTTTTGCCGCGGTGCCGCGTCGGTTGGTAGGTAGTTGACCAGAATGCACCGCTGGTGACGTCCCGCAGGTAACAGAAACTGCCCAGGTCATCGCGGCTGGCGTCTTCGCGCCAACGGGTCAGCGCCAAGCCATTGCGCTGGCTGTAACCACTGCCGACGTGGTTGACCATGACGTGGTAGCGGCCATTGGAAAGCAGTTGCACGGCGGGGTGTCGCCGATTCGGCTCGCTGAATACCCGTAGCCGCGTCTCGCCCGTGTGGCCTGCCGCTTCCATGGCCGGTGCCTGCAGGGTATGCAGGTAGGGCGCGGCTGTCTTCGGTACGCGCTCCTGTAACAGCAGCATGCTTGCCTGAAATGGCGGCTCTGAGGCAAAGCGCCGTTGCATGGGTTTATCCAGCAACAGGGATGTCAGGGCCAGCAAGCTCATGCCTTGGTGGTGGGCCATGAACGAGCGGATTACCACCGCGCTCTGCCCCGGGGGGAGCCGTGACTCGCTGTAGTCGATGGCCTCGTACAACCCGAAGCGGCCAGCCAGCCCAAGCGTGCTCAGGCGCTGCAAGTTTCGGCACGCGGCGCCGGGCGCCACCAGCAGGGCGAGCGCACTGGCGTAGGGCGCGACCACCCGCTCTTCACCCAGGCCGCGCTTGAGACCCAGGCCCGGTACACCAAACGCCCGGTACTGATAGTTCAGGTGCGCGTCCAGGGCGTTATAGGCCGACTCGGAAACGCCCCAGGGGATGCCCAGCGCGTTACCGTGATCGATCTGCCGGTCGACCGCCGCCTGGCAGGTCTGGTCGAGCAAGGTGCCTTCGTAGCTCGGCATGACCAGCAGCGGCATCAGGTACTCGAACATCGACCCTGACCAAGACAGCAACACCGGCACGCCGGCATTGCTGGTCAGTAGCCGGCCCAGGGCGAACCAGCTGGCCTGGGGCACCTGGCCCTGGGCGATGACGACGAAGTTGGTCAGGCGCATTTCCGATGCGAGCAAGTCGTAGAATGCTGAATCGAGCCGATGCTCATCGGCGTTGTAGCCGATGGCGAACAAGTCGCGCTGGCTGTCGTAGAGGAAGGTGAAGTCCATGTTGGCCAGAGTCGCGATCCGCAGCGCCAGGCTTTGCGACTGTGCGATACGCTGGCCTGCCAGCGCACGCACAGTGGCCACGGCCAGGCGTTCCGCGCTTGGCCACAGGTCCTGCTCCAGCTGTGCCAACTGGCGCCAGCTCGGCGCTGCCTGAAACCCTGGGTCATGACCGGGTGGCAGCTGGAACGCTTGCAGCTCGCGACCCAGGTCCAGGCATTGCTGATGCAGGGCCTGGAGCCAGAATTGGCAATCGTCGGTGTCGCTGGCCTCGCCCGATCGCGGGGTGTACTGGAGGGTCAGCGCCTGTACCTGCTCGGCGAGCCGTTCCAGCAACGTGGCAGGTAGTGGGCCTGGCCGCTCATGGGCTTGCCTGAGCTGTTTACCCAGGGTCTCCAGCGAATCGTCAGCACGGCCTGCGGTGGTGAACGTTTCGCGCAGGATGTCGAGGGTGTCCAGCAGCCCCTGGCTCAGGCGGCGGTCCAGCACGGGGGTATCGGCCATCGCCAACAGCCCTGGCTTTAGCGTCAGCAGCAGGGCTGCCAGGTTGCCGCTGTCCACCGCAGAAATATAGAGCGGGTGCAATGGCGTGCGGGACTGGGTCTCGTACCAGTTGTAGAAATGCCCCTTGTAGCGCTCCAGGTGGTCCAGGCTGTCGAGCATCTGCGTCAGGCGCTGGAACAGTCGGTCGGCACTCAGGTAACCAAAATCATGGGCGGCCAGGTGCGAGAGCAGGGCCATGCCGATGTTGGTCGGTGACGTGCGGTGAGCGATGCTGGGAAACGGCGGATCCTGCAGGTTGTCAGGTGGCAGCCAGTTGTCGGCAGGCCCTACATGGCGGTCAAAGAACGCCCAGTTGCGCCTGGCCAGCCGATGCAGAAAGCGCAGGTCCTGGGGCTGCGGTGTGAACACGCGGCGCCCCCGCGTACGGCTGAGCCACCAGGCCAGGGCCGGGCCGAACAGCCAGAGGGCGAGAATGGGGGAGGCCAGCAGCAGGACACTCGGGCGCATCGCCAGCGCGCCCGTCAGCACAAGCACCAAGGCTGGCTGCGCCCATTGTTCGCGGTAGACCGCCTGCAGCGTATCGGCACTGTTGCGTTCATCCTCCCTTGACGGGTTCCATTGCAGCAACCGGCGTTTGCTCACGGCCAGCCGCCACAGTGTGCGGGCGATGGCATCCAGGCTGTAGCGGGTCTCGAACGGCAACCAGGCCAGCGACAACCCGGCGCGCACGAAGTAGATGCCAGAGGTATGCAGCGCCGCAAGCAGGTGCTCGGCCAGCGGCACTTCGGTGGTTTTGCGTACCAGCTCAAGCAGTGTGTCGAGCAGCGGGCGGGTCAGCAGCAGGCCCAGCAGTGCGAGGGTCCAGAGCAGCGCCGACGTGCTCGCCAGCCAGCCCCACAGCAGGGCTGTCAGCAGCGCGGCGGGTTCCAGGCTGCGGCGCAGGTTGTCGAGAATCTTCCAGCGCGACAATGCGCTCAGCCGGCTCTGCGCCTGGCCTTCGACCCCGGTGCGCAGCCAGGGTACAAGCCACGGCAGCAGTTGCCAGTCACCCCGTATCCAACGGTGGCGGCGCTTTACATCGGCGCTGTAGCGTGCCGGATACGCCTCGAACAATTGCACATCACTCAGCAGCCCGGCATGGGCGTAGCAGCCTTCAATCAAGTCGTGGCTGAGTACCCGGTTGTCAGCAAAACGCCCATCCAGTGCCTGTTCGAAGGCATCCACTGCGTAGATGCCTTTGCCGATGAAGGAGCCACTCAGGAACAGGTCCTGGTACACATCCGACACCGCCCGCGTGTAAGGATCGACCCCGGCATCGCTGCCGAACAGGCGCGCGTAGATTGAGCGCGACACGCTGGGCAGGCTGATGCCCACCCGCGGTTGCAGGATCGCGTAGCCAGAAAGGATGCGACCGGTTGTTGCATCGAAATGTGCGCGGTTCAAGGGGTGCTGCATGGCGCCGACGAACTTCTGCGCCACATCGCGTGGCAACTGGGTGTCGGTGTCCAGGGTGATGACATAGCGCACCCGATCAAGCGCGCGCAGGTCGCCGACGATGCGCATGAAACACTCGCCCCCGCGTCCGCGCAGCAGGGCATTGAGCTCGGCGAGCTTGCCGCGCTTGCGTTCACGGCCCATCCAGCATTGCTCTGTGGCGTTCCATACCCTCGGCCGATGCAGCAGGAAGAAGCGTTCGCTGCCAGGGCTTGGGTACTTCAGGTTCAGCGCACGAATACCGTCACTGGCGAGGTCGAGCAAGGCCATGTCTGCGGCGCAGGTCTGCGTGGGGGCATCCATGAAGTCACTCAAAAGCGCGAAGTGCAGGTGTTCATCACGGTTGGCCAGAAAGCGCACCTCAAGCCCTTCGACCAGTTCCTCGACATCGCCGGCAGTGCTCAGCATGCTGGGCACCGCGACCAGGGTCCGGGCTTCGACGGGAATGCCCGAGGCGTAGTCCAACCGTGGCAAAAACGCAGGTTTCACGGTCAGGGTCACCAACCAGTTGACCAGGCCAATGGCCAGCCGGCTGGTGGTCAGCAGAATGGGCAGGGCCATGGCCGCCAGTACCCAGGCAGGCCAGCCTTCGGCGGCAATGCCAACGACGAAGCCCCAGGCCAGCAGGCCCGATAGCAGCGCTGACGGCACCAGGTAGAACGCCAGCGGTGCCCGGTGCAACAGGCGCTGCCAGCGCTCGGCCAGCGCTACCCGCGCAGCAAGCTGGCGTTCGAGCAACGTCAGGCCAGCGCCTGCCAGGTAATAGCCGACGTGGGCTGTCTGCCCGCGCGGCGCTGCGCTTGTGGCACGGGCAAGCTCGATTGCCGTGCGTGCCACCTGTTCTTCACTGAAGGCGCTGTGCCGCGCCAGCTGTTCGACGATGTGCCGATAGTGATCGCGGCTGGCGAAGTCCATGGCCGCATACACCGCAGCTGGGTCTTGCCCGAGGATCTGCTCGACATGGCTCAGGTGCTCGACGAACAGCCGCCAGTCAACGGTCGAGAGCAGCCGCAGGCTGCCGATGCTGTTGCTGATGGACACCTGGTCGATGGCCTGCTGTTGCGCATCGAGCTGCACATGGCGCTCGATGCTCAGTGCCGACTCGCCGAGCAACTGTTCGATCCAGGCCAGTGGCTGAGTCAGCGTGCTGCTGTGGCCTTGTAGCCGCCGGGCGAGTTCGGCGACGAAGGCGGCTGTCATCGGTGGGTCCGAGCGGGCCATGTCTGCCACCACCAGCACCACGCTCTTGGCATCACGCTCGGCGGTTTCGCTGAGCTTGTCGGCCCAACCGTTGGCCAGGTCCCGATCCGCCCAGTTGGCCATGACCCTGGCCGCAACACGGCGCAAGTTTTCGATCAGCGCCAGCCTCAGCATGATCGGGATCGCCCAGAGCTCGCCGAGGGTCAGTGTGGCCGTCTGCTGATAGGCCTCGACGAAATGGCTCAGGCTCTCGGCATCGACCCGGCCGTCGCCATGGCAGATGGTCTCCAGTGCGATGTCATAGACCCGCGGCAATCCGCTTGAGGCCCCATTGTCCAGGCGTGGCAGTTGCAGGCTGTAGTCTGCCGGCAGGTGGCGTTTGGCGATGCGGATATGGCTTTCGACCAGGTAGAAGTTGTCGAGCAGCCACTGCGCGGCAGGCAACGTCGGGCGCGAGTCGGGCAGGGCGGCGGCGAGGGCAGAACAGCTTGCGTTGAGCATGCGTTCGTTATCAGCCAGGCGCACGAGCAGCGAGTCGTCGGCAGGCAACTGGCTCAAACGGTGCTGGCCCGCGAGCCAAGTGCCATGGTCGGCCAGTTGCTTGGCGCTGTAGAGCTCCGAACGCAGCAGGCTTTCGTAGGTGAACGTGTGCTGCGGCGCACGCCAGCGCCGGGCACGGTTGGTCAGGCGTTGCACGTAGGTGAGTGCGCGAAGCCAGGCGTTGTCCATGGTGGGTTGGGCGCTGTTAGCTGGCCGGTCAGGTACTCAGTGTGCGCGCGGCGGGCTATGCGGGTCTGTTCGGTAGCGAACAGACCCGCATTGGTACAGCGCACAAAGGCCGGTGGCACAGGCGGCTGTTCACAGGCGTTCTCCAAAATGCCCCGCCACGTTCAGCGCGCTGAGCACGCCGTCTTCGTGGAAGCCGTTGCCCCAATAGGCACCGCAGTAATAGCTGTGCTGGCGGCCCTGCAGCTCGTTATGGCGGGCCTGGGCGGCCAAGGCTGCCAGGCTGTACTGGGGCTGGGCATAACTGAAATGTGCAAGGACCTGCGCCGGGTCTACCTGCGCGGTCTGGTTGAGGCTCACGCAGAAGGTCACTGGCGCATCGATGCCCTGCAGGATGTTCATGTTGTAGGTGAGTGCGGCGGGTGCCTGCTCGGCGCCCCCCAGGCGGTAGTTCCAGCTGGCCCAGGCTTTGCGCCGGCGCGGCAGCAGGCGGGTGTCGGTGTGCAGCACCACGTCGTTGCTGGCGTAGGTGAGGGTACCCAGCACCACGCGCTCGTCTGCACTGGGCGCCTCCAGCAGGGCCAAGGCCTGATCGCTGTGGCAGGCGAACACCACCTTGTCGAAGCGCTCGGTGCCGGCGGCGCTGCTCACGGCCACGCCAGCGTGATCACGGCTGACCCGTGCAACCGGGCAATTGCAGCGGATACGCTTGGCAAAGGGGCGGCACAACGGCGCCACGTAGCTGCGCGAGCCACCCTCGATTACCCGCCATTGCGGGCGCTGGTTGACCGACAACAGGCCGTGATTGCGGCAGAAACGCACGAAGAACTGCAGCGGAAAACCCAGCATGTCGGCGCGTGACATCGACCAGATCGCCGAACCCATGGGCACGATGTAGTGGTTGATGAAGCGCTGCCCATAACCCTGCGCCCGCAAATAACTACCAAGGGTGGTGTCCTCATCGATGCGCTGGTTGTCGAGGTCGGCAAGGGCCTGGCGATTGAAGCGCAGAATGTCGCGCAACATGCCCCAGAAACCGGGCGAAAGCAGGTTGCGCCGCTGGGCGAACAGGGTGTCCAGGTCATGCCCGTTGTACTCCAGGCCACTGCGTGGGTCATGCACCGCAAAGCTCATCTGGGTCGGCTGCGACGTAACGCCCAGCTGATCGAGCAGGCGAATGAAATGCGGGTAGGTCCAGTCATTGAAGACGATGAAACCGGTGTCCAGCGCATAGTCCTGGCCGCCCCACCGCACATCCACGGTATGGGCGTGGCCACCGACCCAGTCGGCCGCTTCGAACACCGTGATCTCATGCCGGCGTGACAGCAGATGGGCACAGGTGAGGCCGGCGATACCGCTGCCGATGATTGCGATGCGCATGGCGGTCTATTCCCGTTCGTGACGCGCCAGGCGTTGGCCGAGCTTGAGGCGCCAGTGCATTCACTACTTGTACAAAAAAGTTTTCTTGTACAGGTATAGATGAGCTTTTGCCGCAAAGCTATACGGGTTGTTTTTTTACACAGGCTTGCGGTTGCGCTTAGGTCAGGATGGACCTCTGCGCACAAGCGGTGGCCTCATTCCGCTTCCTGTGCCCCGGCAATATGCCGCCCGGCCACGTAGCCGAAAGTCAGCGCCGGGCCCAGATTGATGCCGCCTGACGGGTACCAACCGCCAAACACGCTGGCCATGTCGGTACCCGCCGCATAAAGCCCGCCGATTGGCTGGCCACGTTCGTCCAGAACACGTGCATGGCCGTCGGTGCGCAGGCCGGCGAAGGTGCCAAAGCACCCTGGCTGGACTTTTACCGCGTAAAACGGCCCCTGTTCGATTGGCGCGACGCAGGGGTTCGGCCCGCGGTATGCCGGGTCCCCCTGTTTACGGTTGAATGGCGTGGAGCCGCGGCCGAATGCCGGGTCCTCGCCTTGGCGCGCATGGCGGTTGTAGGCGGCGACGGTGGCGCTCAACCCGCTAGGGTCGATGCCGCAGGCCTGGGCCAGTTGTTCGAGGCTGGCGCCGCGCTTGAGGTAGCCGCTGCGCACATGTGGCCATACCGGCAGTGGCGCGGGGCGGGCGTGGCCGAGGCCGTAGCGGCGCAGGAAGCGGTGGTCGCAGACCAGCCACGAGCAGGCTTCCTCGCCCTGCGGGACCGCCTCGAGCATGGCCGACACGTAGTCGTAGTAACCGTGTGCCTCGTTGACGAAACGGTTGCCATTGGCCAGCACACCGATGACGCCGGGCTTGCCGCGCTCGATGATGTGCGGGAAGTGGCCGACACTGCCGTCGCGGTGCGGCACTTTGGAGACCGGTGCCCAGGCCACCGCTGATTTCAGGTCGGTGGCCACCACGCCGCCCGCCGATTCGCCAAGGCGCAAGCCATCGCCCGAGCAGGACTGCGGGGGCAGGGCGAGGTTGTCATGGCCAGTGGCGTCACGGGCAAACAGCTGACGGCGCCGCGCACTGTCATTGGGGAAGCCGCCGGCTGCGAGTACAACAGCTTTCGCCCTCACCGTCAGGTCGCCCTGCGGGGTGCCTATCACGGCCCCGCGTACCTGCCCGTTTTCGAGCAGCAGGCGCTTGGCCGGGGCCGATTCCTGCAGGCGCACGCCAAGGTCTGCGGCCGACTTGGCCAGGCGCGCCACCAGGGCAACGCCATTGACCAGGTGCATGGCCCGGCCATGGCGGGCGAGGTGGTACAGGTGGCGGCCAAAACGCTTGCACACATGCAGCAAGGCGCGTGGCGACCGGGTCATGTTGAGAAAGGCCGCCAGGTCGGGGCCGGCCATGATCGGCATGCCCATGAACGAGGTCTCGCGCAGGGTTTTGCGCAGGCGCGGCAACAGCGCGCCGACCTCACGGGCATCGTAGGGGGCTGCGATGACCTGGTGGCCGCCGGTCGCGGCGCCGGGTGTGTCGCCATGCATGTCGGGGATGGCGTTGCCGTCGACGAACTGCAGTGCGGTGTGTTTCTCGAAAAAGGCGACCATGTGCGGGCAGGCCTGGAGGAAGGCATCCACCCGTTCCGCGTCGTACTGTGCGCCAAGCTCATTACGCAGGTAGGTGCGCGGCTGCTCGATGTCTTCTTCTATACCGGCGCGGCGCGCCAGCGGGTTGCGCGGCACCCAGGCCCAGCCGCCGGACCAGGCGGTGGCGCCGCCGAACACCGGCGCCTTCTCGACCAACATCACGCGCTGCCCGTGCCAGGCAGCCGTTACCGCCGCAGCCAGGCCGGCTGCGCCTGAGCCAATGACCAGTACGTCGTATTCGGCTTGCAAGGTGTCGGTAGGCATCGCAGGATCTCCAGTATTATTATTGGAACGTGGTTCCATATACTTCATGGATGACCGAGCAGGATGCAAGTGACGCAGCGCGGTACTGGTCGATAACCGGACACTTCAGCGCACAGACGCTGCGCGGGTTGCCTCAGCTGTGGAATCATCTTCCAAAATTTGCCACTTTTTCAGGGACCTTAGTCATGGCTGGTAGTCAGATCGAACGCGCCTTCAGTCTTGTAGAAAGCCTGACCGGCGAGCCTGAGGGCCTTGCCCTGCAGACCCTGGCCGAGCGCCTGGAGATCCCCAAGAGCGCCACCCACCGCATGCTGGCCGAGCTGGTCCGCCTGGGCTATGTGCGGCAGAACCGCGACAACAGCCGCTATCAGTTGTCTGCCAAGTTGGTGGCGCTGGGCTTTCGTTACCTGTCCAGCAGTGGTGCCGACATCATTCAGCCGATGCTCGACCGCCTGGCCCAGGACAGCGGCGAACTGGTGCGCCTGGGCGTGATCGAAGGCAGCCGTCAGACCTGGATCGCCAAGTCCCAGGGCGCGCGCTCCGGTCTGCGCTACGACCCCGACATGGGCCGCGATGCCCCGTTGTTCTACACCGCCTCCGGCCATGCCTGGCTGGCCAGCCTGAGCGATGAGGAGGCGCTGCAGATGGTGCTGCGCCAGGGCATCGCCGACCCTGCACAGTTCGGCCCGAACGCGCCGCGCTCCACCGACGAGCTGCTGGGCTACCTGCAGCGCGCACGCGAGCGCGGCTATGCCTGGGTCGAGCAAACCTCGGCGGTGGGCACATCGGCGTTGGCCGCCGTGGTGCGGCGGCCACGCACTGACGAGGTGATCGGCGTGCTGAGCATCGCAGGCCCCAGTGCCCGGCTGGCGCAATCGCGCCTGCCGGAACTGGCGACGCTGCTGCTGGCGGCGGTGGACGAGTTGTCGGCGGCCAGCCAGGCCAGCGAGCTGTTCGCCTGAAGCGGTGCCCGTGCTTTTGTGGTCGATAACCGCACAGTCTGTGCAGGTGGCGCTTCTGTAAAGCTGACCCGCGTTCTAAATTGTCGAATATGGATTCTGGAACCGTGTTCCGAAATCCATGCCCGACAATAACGACAAGAGGACAGTCCGTTGAACTCACCGCTTCGTATCGCCCTGATTGGCGCCGGTATCATGGGCCGCCAGCATTACCAGCACCTGCGCCAGGTACCGCAAGCCCAACTGTGCGCAGTGGCCGACCCTGGCCCGCAGGCTGAGGCCTTCGCCGCCGAATGCGGGGTGGCTTATTACGCTGATCATCGCCAGATGCTGACCCACGTCAAACCCGAGGCGGTGATTGTCGCCAACCCCAACAACCTGCATGTGGCCACGGCACTGGATTGCATCGAGGCCGGTGTGCCGGTGTTGCTGGAAAAGCCGGTAGGCGTGCACCTGGATGAAGTCCGTGCGCTGGTGCAAGCCTCACGGCGTCATGGCGTGCCCGTACTGGTTGGCCACCATCGGCGGCACAACCCGCTGATCGCCCGCGCGCGTGGTTTGATCGCGCAGGGCGCCCTGGGCAGGCTGATTAATGTCACCGCGCTGTGGCAGCTGCAAAAGCCCGACAGCTACTTCGATACCCCTTGGCGTCGCGAACCGGGCGCCGGTTTTCTCCTCACCAACCTGATCCACGACCTGGACTTGCTGCGTTACCTGTGCGGCGAGGTCGTGCAGGTGCAGGCGTTCACCCGCAACGATGTGCGTGGGTTTGCCAATGAAGACAGCGCCGCGGTGCTGTTGCAATTCGCCAACGGGGCACTGGGCAGCCTGACGGGCTCCGACGCGGTGGCTGCGCCCTGGAGCTGGGAGCTGACCTCCGGCGAAAGCCCGATGTATCCGCGTCAGGATGGCCAGCCTTGCTATCTGCTGGCCGGCAGCCAGGGCGCACTGAGCATTCCGCAGCTCAAGCACTGGCACTACGCCGAAGCGGGGACGGGTTGGCACACACCCTTGCTGCAGGGCGAAACCGACCCGCCTGCAGGCGAGGCGTTGACCTTGCAGTTGCAGCACTTCATTCGCGTTGCCCGCGGTGAAGAGGCCCCCTTGACCGACGCCGCAGACGGCGGCCGCACACTGGCCCTGGTCGAGGCGATCCGCCAGGCCGCCGAAAGCGGCCGAGCCTGTGCCCCGGCGCTTATGGACTGACGCGCCCGCGCAGCCGCTAGCCCTTCATTGACACCTTTAATTGCCTTCTGGTGACAGACATGACTGATCGTATCTTTTCCCTTGCCGCGCTGACGGTGCTGGAGCTTTCCCCGCCTGCCATGGTGGAAGCTGCCGCCCGCGCCGGCTACAGCCACGTGGGCCTGCGCCTGGTGGCGGCGACCCCAGAGGAACAGCACTTCCCGCTGGTGGCCGACGCCGACCTGCGCCGGCAGACTCAGGCGCGCCTGCGCGATACCGGCATCCAGGTTCTCGACCTGGAAATCCTCCGGCTCAAGCCTGAAACCTGTGTTGCTGATTTCGAAGCCATCCTGGCGGTGGGCGCCGAGTTGGGCGGCAGCGAGTTGCTGGTGGCCGGCAATGATCCTGACGAGGCTCGCCTTACTGACCGCTTTGCCGAACTGTGCGACCTGGCGGCGGGTTACGGCATCCACCCGCATCTGGAATTCATGCCCTGGACTGACGTTCGCGATTTGCAGCAAGCCATGCGCATCGTTGCCAACGCGGACCGGGCAAACGGCTGCGTGCTGGTGGACGCGTTCCATTTCAACCGCTCCGCTTCCTCGCTCGACGACCTGGCGCGCCTGGCACCTCAACGCATGCGCTATGCCCAGCTGTGCGACGTGGCCGGCCCTGTGCCGGACGACATGGACGAAATCTTGCGTCAGGCGCGCAACGAGCGGCGCTTCCCGGGTGATGGCGATGCCGACCTGATCGGCCTGTTGCGTGGTTTGCCGGCCACAGTGCCGCTGAGCCTGGAGATTCCGACGCGACAGTTGCTGGAGCAGGGGGTGAGTGGCGAGCAGCGTGCGCGAATGGCGCTGGAAAAGGCCAAGGCGGTATTGGCGCGGGTTTGAACTTCAGCAAGAACCGGGGCCGCTGAGCGGCCCATCGCCTGTAGAAAAATAATATTTCGTCGATTTATCAATAACCAGTGGGAGCGGGCTTGCCCCGCGAACACCGGCGAAGCCGGTGCCAGGCAACGCGTCGCCCCATTCGCGGGGCAAGCCCGCTCCCACAATTTGCCCCGTGTTCCGCACTACAGCGCAGCCCCAAAAAAAGATACTGGCGCGGGTTTGAACTTCAGCAAGAACTGGGACCGCTGAGCGGCCCATCGCCCGCAGGCCAGCGCCCGTAGAAAAATATTTCGTCTATTTATCAATAACTTGTGGGAGCGGGCTTGCCCCGCGAACACCGGCGAAGCCGGTGCCAGGCAACGCGTGGCCCCATTCGCGGGGCAAGCCCGCTCCCACAAAATTTGCCCCGTGTTACGCACTACAGCGCAGCCCCAAAAAAAGATACTGGCGCGGGTTTGAACTTCAGCAAGAACTGGGGCCGCTGAGCGGCCCATCGCCCGCAGGCCAGCGCCCGTAGAAAAAACATTTCATCTATTTATCAATAATTTGTGGGAGCGGGCTTGCCCCGCGAACACCGGCGAAGCCGGTGCCAGGCAACGCGTGGCCCCATTCGCGGGGCAAGCCCGTTCCCACAAAATTTGCCCCGTGTTCTGCACTACAGCGCAGCCCCAAAAAAAGAGGCTCCGAAGAGCCCAATAGAGGAAATCTGGGTTGGCCTTTAAGCGGCCTCGATCCCACGCGGCGCCATGAAGTACATCCACACCAGTGCAATGAAGTACATCACCGGGATCATGGTGAACAACACGGCGTAGTTGTTGTGGGTGACCGTCAGCACGCTGCCGACGATCTGCGTCATGAACATCCCGCCGATGGCTGCGCACATGCTGCCGAAGCCGAACACCGTGCTCACCAGATGCTTGGGCGTGTAGTCCATGACCAGGCTCCAGATGTTCGCGGTCCAGGCCTGGTGCGCACCGACCGCTACGGCGATGGCGAGCACCGCGACCCACAGGCCACTGGCGTGAGCGGCGAAGACCACGCTGACGATGGTGCAGGCAAAGATCAGCATCGAGATCAGCCGGGCACGGGCGGCGCGCACGCCGCGGCCGATCAGCCAGGACGACAGAATGCCGCCGCCGATGCTGCCGAAGTCTGCGGTGAGCCAGATCAGGATCAGCGGAATGCCCATCTGGGTGACACTGATGCCCAGGTCATACTGCTGGTTGAGAAACGGCGGCAGCCAGTAGAGATAGAACCAAAACACCGGCGCCGTGATCGAGTACGCCACGGCAAAGGCGCAGGTGCCGCGCTGACGCAGAATGCGGCTGAATGGCACCGGTTTGGCGTCCGGCTCGTCATCCTGTTGGATGTAGTCCAGCTCGCTCTGGCGAACGTGCGGGTGCGCCTCCGGGTTGAAGTACTTCAGGCCCCACAACACGACCCAGACCAGGCCGAGGCTGCCCATGGCGATGAACGCGGCCTGCCAGCCCCAAGCGGCCAGGATCAGCGGCAGCAGCGCCGGGGTGACCATGGCACCAACGTTGGTGCCGGCGTTGAACAGGCCGGTGGCGATGGCCCGTTCGCCGGCGGGGAACCACAGGCGCGTGGTCTTCACACAGGCCGGGTAGTTGGCCGCCTCGGTCAGGCCGAGAATGAAGCGGCAAACCATGAAACCAGCCGCCGAGGTAGCCAGGCCATGAGCCCCGGTGGCCAGGCTCCAGAGCAGCACCGCGACGAAGAAGGCATGCTTTACCCCGACCTTGTCGATCAACCGACCCTGCAGCACAAAGCCGATTGCGTAGCCGACCTGGAACCAGAAGTTGATGTTGGCGTAGTCCATCGCCGTCCAGCCCATGTCCTTGGCGAGGACGGGCTGCATGATGCCGAGGGCGGCACGGTCGATGTAGTTGAGGGTGGTGGCGAAGAACACCAGGGCAAGCATGCCCCAGCGGGTCTTGCCCACCGCGAAGGCGCCACGCACCTTGTCGCCGATGGACCCATGGGCGATGCGGGGGCTGGCAGTGTTGAACTTTGAAGGTGTCATGTGGAGTCGTTTCTTGAAATTGTTTTGAACGGCGGTGCGTCTGGAAAGCGGTTTTGCCCAGGGCAGGGCTGGGCGCGCAAGGTCATTTAATGGTGCGCAGTGAATGGTTGAGCGTCAATTCAAAGAGGGGGCTACTGTTCGCTGATCGAACAAAAGCGCTGCTGCGTCGTCTTGCAGGCCACACAGCGCCTTGCCAGCCAGATACCCGAAGGTCATCCCAGGGCCAAGGGTGATACCGCCGCTTGGGTAGTGCCCGCCCATGATGCTGTGCATATCGTTGCCGACGGCGAACAAGCCGGGGATCGGGCGTTGCTCGCTGTCCAGGACCTGTGCCGAAGCATCCGTGTGCAGGCCGGCGAACGTCCCCAGGCTGCCCGGCAGCAGCTTCACCGCATGAAAGGGGCCCTGCAGCAGCGGCCGCAGTGACGGGTTGGGCGCTTGCAGCGGGTCGCCCTGGGCGCGGTTGTAAAGCGAGGCGCCACGCTGGAAGTCCGGGTCTGCACCCTGCGCCGCGTGCTGATTGAAACGGGCCACGGTGCGCTGCAGTTGCTGTGCATCGATCCCGCAGCGTGCGGCCAACTGTGCCAGGGTAGGGCCGCTGTGCAGGTAACCGCGCCGCTCATAGAAGCGGGTAGGGAACGGGAACGGCTTGGCCCAGCCGATGCCATAGCGCCGCTGCGCGGGGTGATCGCAGATCAACCAGGCCTCAGGTGGTTCGCCGGGTGGCGTGGCCGCGAACAGTGCATTCATGAAGTCATGGTAGCTGTCGGCCTCGTTGACGAACCGCCGACCGTCGCGGCGCACGGCAATGAAGCCCGGCTTTGCGCGGTCGATCAGGTGCGGGAAATGGCCGAGGCTGCCGTCGCCTCGCGGCACCTGCGATACCGGCGCCCAGGCCCCGGCGTGGGCCGCCGAGTTGGTTACCTGTGCGCCGACCTGCTCGCCCAAGCGCAGGCCATCGCCACTGTTTTGTGGCGGTGCGGCGGAGTAGTGGCAGTCGCCCTCGGGCGCGTGGGGTATCAGTTGGGCGATGCGCTGGCGGTCATGGGGGAAGCCGCCACAGGCCAGCACCACACCGCGTCGGGCGTGGATCACCTGGCCATCGCTGAACGCTACACCGGTGATGCGCCCATCCCTCAGCAGGCGGACGCCTTGCCTGTCGTTCAGCAGCGTCACGCCCAGGTCGAGGGCACTGCGCAGCAGGCGTGCCACCAGTGCATTGCCGTTGACCAACTGCAGCCCGCGACGATGCAGCAACAGGTCGCGACCGTGGCGCAGCAGGCGTTTGCCGACGTGCCAGGCCGCCTTGGGCGAACGGCTGGCGTTGAAGAAAGCGGCCATGTCCGCGCCACCGGCGATGCCCATGCCGGCCAGGCTGACGATGTCCAGAGGTGGCCGCAGTTTGTGCACCCAGTGCCCGAGCAGGCGCCCGTCAAACGGTTGCGCGCACAGGGAACGCCCGCCGCGCGCACTGCCGTCCCCCTCGTGCATGTCGGGCATCTTAGTGCCGGACTGGAACTGCACCGCAGTATGTTGCTGGAAAAACGCCACCATCTCCGGCCCATGGCGCAAAAACGCCTGTTGGCGTGGGTCCAGTTCGCTGACATGGGTCTGCGTGCGCAGGTAGCGCTCTGGCGCGCCATCGGCTTCGACGATGCCTTCGGCGATCGCCAGCGGGTTGCGGGGTATCCATAACCACCCCCCCGACCAGGCGCTGGTGCCGCCGAAGTGGCTGGCCTTTTCCGCGACGATCACCTTCAGGCCGTGATGGGCGGCGGTTACCGCGGCAGCCAGGCCAGAGGCGCCGGAGCCGAGGACAAGTACGTCACATTCCAGGGATTGCATGGCGGCGCTCCGGTCCGGTTCGAGGGGCAGTTACTTACTGCAGCGGCGAAAAGCCGGTCGGGCGCATCAACCGCGATTGCAGCCGCAGTACGGCGCCCAGCTCGCGGTTGCGTTGCGAGAATTCCGCCCAGCGCGGGTCCGCCGCCATCGCCGCGCGGCGCTGCATGCGGTCGTCGAGGCTGGTATAGCCCCACAGGTGCACCACTTGGTTGACCTCGCCGAATTCGCTGGTGAAGAAACCGACCAGCTTGCCCAGGTGTTCGCTTTGCACCGCCAGCGCGTGGCTCTGGTACAGGGCCAGCCAGTCGGCCATTTTCAGCGGGTCGAGGGTGTAGGTTCTCAGTTCGTAGTACATGCAACAGTCTCCTGGTAAGGGGCCGGCGCCTTCAGGCGTTCGGCAATAGGGCTGGCGGCGAGCCAGCCGAAGGTGAGGGCAGGGCCGAGGACGACCAGGTCGTACACCTGTTCGATAGCGGCCATGGCCTCAAATCTCCAGCGGGGTGACGCCCATGAAGGCGCCTAGCTGGCCGAGTTGGGCGAAGGCCATCTGCGGCCCGGTCTGGATCGCACAACCGAGCTGGCGTGCCCTGTGCAACAAGGGGGTGATTTCCGGCGAGGTGACCACGTCGGCAACCAGGGTGGAGGGCTGCAGGGTGTCCAGCAGCGCGCTCGCCAGCGGCAGCTCATCGGCACCGCCCATGCCGACCGGCGAAGCATTGACCAGCAGGTCGAACGCTTCCAGCGAGTGGTATTGAGTGGTGATATCGAGGTTGGGGAAGGCTGTGCCGAGCACTGCGCAAAGCGCGCCAGCACGGGCAGCGCTGGGGTCGCTTAGGGTGACCTGAGACACGCCCGCTTCACCCAGCGCATAGGCGATTGCACTGCCCACCCCGCCACAGCCAATCACCAGCGCGCGTTTGCCCGCCGGCTCAAAGCCCTGCTTGCGTGCGGCGCCGAGAAAGCCTGCGCCGTCGACATTGTCGCCCAGCAGGCGACCGTCACTGTGGCGGCGCAGCACGTTGACCGACCCCAGTGCGGCAGCGCGCTCGCTGAGGCCGTCCAGGCGCGCGGCCAGTGCCTGCTTGTAGGGCACGGTGACCACGCAACCGCGCAGGTTGCGCCAGGCGCGCAGGCTGCCGACAAAGGCATCCAGCGCACCTTCTTGCAGGTCGATGGGGAGCATTGCCAGGTCGCAGCCGTTGCTGGCGAACCAGGTGTTGAAGTTTTCAGGCGATTTCACCTGGGCGATGGGTGAACCGACGATGGCGACCAGTTCTGTCGAGCCCCGAATCATGCTGACCTCCGTGCTTGCTGTTGTTGTGCAGGCAAGGGTGACGGGGTGCAGGGGCCAGGGAAATGCGCTTGTCGGGCTTGCAGTGCGATAATCGCAGTCAGGTAGCGATTATTGGAGGTGAACGCCGTATTTTGACTGGGGAATCCCCCGTCAGGACGTGAACACATGGACAAACCCGAGATTCACCCCCGCGACCTGATCGCGGGCTTGCAAAAAGGCCTGGCATTGATGCAGCTGTTCAGCGTCGATCAGCCGCGCCTGACGGTGCCGCAGGCGGCCAGGCAGTCTGGCCTTACCCCCAGCGCTGCCCGTCGCTTTCTGCTGACGTTGGTGCACGAAGGCTTTGCCGACACCGACAGCCGCCACTATTGGCTCACGCCCAAGGCGCTGCGCATCGGCCAGGCCTACGTGGACTCGGCGCAGCTGCCGCGCATGCTGCGGCCGATCGTCGAGCAGGTGGCGCGCCAGACCCAGGAGCATGTCTCGGTCGGCACGCGCGACGGCGATGAAATCATCCACCTGGTGCGTAGCCGCTACAGCCACATCGCCTCGCTGTCGATCAGGCCCGGCTCGCGGGTGCCGATGTACTGCACCGCCGGCGGGCGAATCTGGCTGGCGGCGCTGGATGAAGCCGCGCGCGATGGCTACTTCTCGCGCAACCCCTTACGCCCGCTCACGCCCTATACGCAGACAGATAGGGCGCGGCTGGAAGAAGAACTGCAGCGCGTGCGCCAGCAGGGCTACAGCATCGTCGACCAGGAGTACGAAATTGGCATGCGTGTGCTGGGTGTGCCGCTGCTGGACCGTGGGGGTCAACTCAAGGCAACCCTGACGATCACCACCCACGCCTCGCGGTTAAGCGTCGACGAGATTAGGCTGCGCTACCTGCCGCCGCTCTACGAGGCGCAGGCGTTGTTGAAGCCGGTGGTGGGCTGATGGTTGCTCACGCAGGAACTCCGACACCTGCTTCAGGCCTTACTACTTACAGTCAAAAAGTCTCGCGTGGACAGAATATCTATTAAGGGGTACAACGATCACTCTTAACAACAAGACAAGGAATTTCAGAATGACGATCGAACGCCTGCACACGGATGCCCGCATGAGCTTGGTGGTCAAGCACCAAGGCACCGTTTATCTGTCAGGTGAGGTAGCCGACGATTTCACGGCGGATGTGGAACAGCAAACCCGCGAAACCTTGCACAATATCGAACGACTGCTCGACCAGGCAGGCACAGACAAGACCCGGATTCTGTCCGCAACCATTTACCTCAAAGACATCGAAGCGGACTTCGCGGGCATGAATCGCGTGTGGGATGCGTGGCTGCCGTTGGGGTGTGCGCCGGCCCGTGCAACGGTGCAAGCCAAGTTGTATGAGCCTGCTGTGCTGGTCGAAATGTCGATTGTCGCAGCGCTGCCAGACTGACAACGTTTCGGCTTTGCAGCAGGGGGATCACGTGTTTTCGCGAAGGGCTTTCAGGTATTTGTAAACAGTGGCGCGCCCCATGCTCAGCACGTTGGCGACATAGTCCGCGCCACTGCGGCCGTCAAAAGCACCTTCATGGAAGAGCGCATCGATGAGTTCACGTTTGCTTTTCATGTTGAGTGTATTGAGCGAAAGCTGACGTTCTGCCAACCACGCGTGCAGGAACGTATTGATCCGCTCCTGCCAGTCATCCTTGAACAGCACGTCGGGTTGAGGGATGAGCCGGCTCACCTGGAAAAAGGCATCCAATGCAGCCCGTGCCTGCTCCAGCACGGACAAATTCAGGTTGATGCACAACAGGAAGTCGGTTTGGCCCTCGGGGCCTTTCAACACGCTGGTGATCGAACGAATGTTCTGACCATTCCAGTTCAGTTTCTCGTAAGGGCCCAGGCTGGAAAGGCTGGAGGTATCGCCGGGAAATTCGTCAAGCGCGGAGTCGTCACCGAGTTGACGCTTGGAGAAGTTGTTTGCGATATGAACGACAGTGCGGCTACTCACCTCGTGGATGATCACCTCGGCATGCGGGAAGAGCAGGGTAGCGATGCTGTCTGCGATGATCTTGTAGTTGTCGAGGTTGTGCATGGTCGAGCTGGCTTCCTAGGTTACACGTGTTGGGCTCTTGGCCGTGTGCCGCGCGAAGGGTTCACAGCTTATCAGCTATCACGCACTGACCCTGGCCATTCTCTCGTCGGTTTTGCCTTGTCACGCTTTCTGCGTTCCAGCGCCAGCCACGTCACAACGCCTTCTTCGCCGCCGTCAGCGTATGGCAGCAGTGAGCCCTACCACAGCACCGCGCCGACGCCTGACCGCGCCAGCGATGTTTCCCAGCGCGGGGAGTTCTTGCATAACCTTGGCACGACCTTGAAAAACAATCCCGTGCCGACCACCTTCACGGTCCTTGGCCTGGCCTGGCTGGGCTTCAATCAAAATCGCCCGTTCAACCCCGGCCCTGCGCACACCGGTGCCGGGCTGGGCGAAAAGCTTGGCGATGCGGTGGACACGTTGAAGGCCAAGGGCGAGCAAGCCAAGGAAGCGGTAAAAGAATCGGTGAAGAATCCACCGGCCAGTTGACGTAGCGGCATTTTGATGGTCATCTGCGCGCCTGTTTCAGGTGCCCCCTGCCGCCGTGCATGGGGTGAAACGGGAAGCCGGTTCGTCATCGTGCGATGATCAGTCCGGCGCTGCCCCCGCAACGGTATGCGAGCGAAGCATTCGAGACACCACTGTGCCCTGGCATGGGAAGGTGAATGCTTCATGACCCTCGCGAGCCCGGAGACCGGCCTGAAGCATCGTTTGGCAAACCCGCGGTGGGCGGGCGCAGGCCGGTTTCCGTGGGCGTGCCTGCCCGCGATTCCTCTTTGCGTTGTTCCCCCGGGATTCTTTCATTCCTGCTTCAAGTGGAACGACATGTCCCGTTATTCGCTGTTCAGTTCTCTGCCAGGCACGCTGCTGCGTGCAAGCCTGGTGCCTTGTGCTTTTGTTTGCGTTGCAGCCCACGCCGCCGAGGCGGAGAACGCCCTGGCGCTCCCGGCCACGGACATTACCGGCACGGCCGAGGGCAACCCTCAGCCCGACCTGCGCACCCCAAGCACCAGTGGCTCGCGGCTTGGCCTGACGCCGCTGGAAACGCCCGCCAGCGTGACCAGCATCAGTGCCGAGCAAATCCTCACGCGCAACAACGCAACCGTTCAGGACGCAGTCACCCGTTCGCCCGGCATCACCTTCATCGGCACCCCCGGCAACGGCGGCACGGCGCTGTCGGCCCGTGGTTTTACCGGGCACAGTTCGACCATGCAGCTCTACGATGGTACCCGCTTGTACGTGGGCGCCGGCACGGTGACCTTCCCGGTGGACACCTGGTCGGTCGAGCGCATCGATGTACTGCGCGGCCCGGCTTCGGTGCTGTACGGCGAGGGCGCCACGGGCGCGGTGATCAACGTGGTGCCGAAGAAGCCGTTCGAAGGTGAGATCCGCAATCACCTGCGCCTGGGCTACGGCTCGGACGACCGTCGGCAGATGGCCCTGGACAGCGGCGGCTCGTTGACCGATACCTTGAGCTATCGCCTGAACCTCAACAAGCAGGCCAGCAACGGCTGGGTCGACCGGGGTGATTCGCAGAGCCTCGCCATCAGCGGCTCGCTGCGCTGGCAACCCAGCGATACGCTGAGCTTTACCCTCAGCCACGACAACGCTGACCAGGACCCGCAACAGTACATGGGTACGCCGTTGGTGGATGGGCATTTCCGCGAGTCGCTGCGCGATCACAACTACAACGTCAACAATGCCGAGGTGCATTACAACGACCAGTCCACGCGGCTGGTGACCGACTGGGTGATCAACGACAACCTGACCGCCAGCAACCAGCTGTACTTCCTCAAGGCCCAGCGCCGCTGGCGCAACGCCGAGACCTACACCTGGTTGCCAGGTGACCAGGTTCAGCGCAGCAGCTTCATCAGCATCAAGCAGACCCAGGAGCAGCTCGGTGATCGCCAGTCGTTCACCCTGCAACACCCGCTGTTCGGTCTGGACAGCCAGACCGTGGTCGGCGCCGACTACAACACGATCCGTTTTGTACGCAAGCACGACTTCGGCAACACCCTGACCGATACGGTGCCGCTGTCCGGTTCCGGTGGCGGCGAGTACATCAGCAACGACCCGTACCGCTCGCGCGAAGCCAACCAGGCCAAGCAGTTCTCGCTGTTCGCCGAAAACCGCACGCAACTGACCGAGCGCCTGTCGTTGATCACCGGTGTGCGCCGCGACCAGGTGCACCTGAACCGCGACGACCTGGATGCCGATACCCGCACCGATCGCAGCTTGTCCGGCGACAACTGGCGCGCCGGTTTGGTGTTTGCGCTGACCGAAGACCTGTCGCTTTACACCCAGTACGCCACCAGCACCGAAGGCGTGAGCAACCTGCTGACCCTCAACGCCGCGCAGCAGCAATGGGACCTGAGCACTGCCAAGCAAACCGAGGTAGGCATCAAGCAGCTGCTGCCGGACGGGCGAGGGGAGTGGACCCTGGCGGCCTATCACATCGTCAAGAAGAAACTGCTGAGCACCGACCCGCTCAACCCGACGCTGCAACAGCAGGTCGGCCAGCAGTCGTCGGATGGGATCGAAGCCAGCCTCGAACTGCGCCTGCCCTACGACGTACAGCTGTCCGCCAACGCCGCCTGGGTGCGCGCGGAGTACGACGAGTTTGCCAGTGGCGCCAATGATTATTCGGGCAATCAGCCGATCAACGTACCGCGACGCTCGGCCAACCTGTGGCTGAGCAAGGACTTTGGCAACCGCTTCAGCGTCGGTGCAGGGGCGCGCTATGTCGACAGCCGTTACGCCGACAATGCCAACACCGTCGAGGTGCCCAGCTACACCGTGGTCGATGCCAATGTGGACTGGCACGTGCAACCGGACCTTACCCTGGGCCTGCAGTTGAACAACCTGTTCGACCGCCAATACGCCACCACCACCGGCAACAATGGCCGGCAGTGGTACTTGGGTGAACCGCGCTCGTTCTTCGTCACAGCTGACTACAGCTTCTAAGCCTGTCGCACCGGCCATTGGCCGGTGCTTGCTGAAGGGGATGCGCATGACGCAACTGCACATCGAGGCCCTGGATTGGGCCCTGCATGAACGGGGGCGGGCACCGCGCCCGCTGCTGCAAGGCGTGGACCTGCGAGTGGCGCAGGGCGAGTTCGTCGGTTTGATCGGCCCCAACGGCAGCGGCAAGACCAGCCTGCTGCGCTGCGCCTACCGTGCCAACGCGCCTGCCCAGGGCCGGGTGCGCCTTGGCGCGGATGACATCTGGCAGCGCAACCCGCGCTGGTGCGCACAACGCATCGCGGTGGTGCTGCAGGAGTTTCCCGAAGCGTTTGGCTTGAGCGTTGGCGATGTCGTTGCCATGGGGCGCGCACCGCACAAGGGCCTGTTCGACGGCGACACCGCCGAGGACGCCCTGCAAGTGGCCCAGGCCCTCGCCCAAGTAGGCCTTGCTGGCCAGGGCGAGCAAAGCTTTGCCACCCTGTCTGGTGGTGAGAAGCAGCGCGTGCTGCTGGCCCGGGCATTGGTGCAGGCGCCGCAGCTGTTGATGCTCGATGAACCGACCAATCACCTGGACCCGCGCTATCAGCTGGAGCTGCTGCAGCACCTGCGCAGCCTTGGCCTGAGCATTCTGGCCAGCATTCACGACCTCAACCTGGCGGCCGCGTTCTGTGATCGGCTGTACGTCATCGATGGCGGTCGTATTGTCGCCAGCGGCACACCGCAGCAGGTGCTGACCCCCGGGTTGCTCCGGCACGTCTTCGGCGTCGAGGCGCTGGTCGACCCGCACCCTCTGCACCCTTACCCACGCATTACCTGGATCACCCGAACATGACTGTCCGCTACCTGATCGGCCTGCTGTCGATCCTGTCCGCGCTGCCCGCCCTGGCCAGCGACTACCCCCTGAGCGTGCGCAGCTGCGACCGCGACGTGACGTTCACCCAGGCACCGCAGCGGGTGGTGGTGCACGATGTGAACATGACCGCAATGCTGCTGCACCTGGGGCTGCGCGAGCGCATCGTCGGCTACACCGGCTTCAGCGCCAGCAAGCACCGCGACCCGTGGGTAGACGCCGCGCTGCAGGGCGTGCCGCAGCTGGCCAGCCGGTACCCCGCCATCGAAACCTTGCTGGCGACCGAAGCCGATCTGTTTTTTGCCGGCTGGAACTACGGCATGCAGGTAGGCGGCCCGGTCACGCCCAGCACCCTCGCGCCGTTCGGTATCCCGGTGTACGAGCTGAGCGAGTCCTGTTCGTGGGTCATGGCCCAGCAACGGGCCAGCCTGGGTGACGTCTACCGCGACCTGGGCAATCTGGGGCGGATCTTCTCTGTCGAGCCCCAGGCCGACGCCTTGATCACGAGCATGCGCGCCCGCATCGATCACGTGCACCGACGCGTGGGGCAGGCGCAGCCCACCCCACGTGTGTTTCTCTACGACAGTGGCGAAGACCGCCCGACAACGTCGGGAAGGCTTGGCGTACCCCAGGCCCTGATTGAGGCGGCAGGCGGGCGCAATGTGATGGACGATGTTGCCGCCAGCTGGACCCAGGTGAACTGGGAAAGCGTGGTGGAGCGCGACCCGCAGGTGATCCTGATCGTCGACTATGGCCCGAGCACCTGGCAGCAGAAACGCGACTTCCTGCTGCGCCAACCCGCGTTGCAGGCTGTGCAGGCGATTCGTGATAAACGCTTCATTGTGCTGACTTACCTTGAAGTGACGCCTTCGGTGGAGAACGCACTGGCAATCGAAAAGCTTGCCGATGCCTTGCATCCCAAGCCGCTGCAGGGTGCCGCTCGATGAGGGCCGGGCACAGCCCTGCGGCGTATCGCGGGTTGATCGTGATGCTGAGCGCACTGTTGCTGGTGTCGTGCCTGGTCGCCCTGGCATTTGGCCCCGCGTCGGTGCCGCTGGCCCACGTTGCAGGGATCGTTGCCCAGCAACTGGGCATCGACATGGCGGGGGCGTGGACCCAGAGCCAGGCCCATATCGTCTGGCTGATCCGTGCCCCCCGGGTGCTGCTTGGGGCCTTGGTGGGGGCCGGCCTGGCATTGGTCGGCACTGCGCTGCAGGCCGTTACCCGTAACCCCCTGGCGGACCCTCATCTGCTGGGCGTCAGCTCGGGGGCGGCCTTGGGGGCGGTGCTGGTGATGCTTTACCTGGGCGAGTTCATCGGTGCCTTCAGCTTGCCGCTGGCGGCGTTCATGGGTGCGGCGGGGAGCATGCTGCTGGTGATCGCCGTGGCGCGGCGCAATGGCCGCATGGAAAGCGACCGCCTGTTGTTGGCGGGCGTCGCCGTGTCGTTCGTGCTGATGGCGGTGGTCAATTTGCTGCTGTATACGGGCGATCAGCACGCCGCTGCCTCGGTGGTGTTCTGGATGCTCGGTGGCCTGGGGGCGGCACGCTGGCCTGTCATCTGGCTGCCGGCGCTGTGCGTGTTGCTGGGGCTGCTCGCCTTGCAGGTCATGGGGCGCGGGCTGAATGCGCTGATGAGCGGTGAGCAGACGGCGGTCAGCCTGGGTTTCAATAGCCGCCGCCTGCGCTTGCAGGTGTTCACCTGCACGTCGCTGTTGACCGGTGTACTGGTCTCGCTCTCGGGTGCCATCGGCTTTGTCGGCCTGATGGTGCCGCACATGGCACGGGCGCTGGTGGGCGCGGAAAACCGCCGGCTGATGCCGGTGAGCGCGTTGCTGGGGGGGATTTTTCTGGTCTGGGTGGATGTGGCCGCACGCACCCTGATCGCCCCCGAAGACTTGCCCATCGGCATTGCCACCGCCGCGCTTGGCGGGGTGTTTTTCATTGTCCTGCTCAAGCGCTGAACGGCTGTGGCAAGCGCCTGCTACGGTTGCAGGAATGCGCTGACTGCGTTGGCGAACGCTTCTGGCTGGTCGAGCATGACGAAGTGGAAGCTGGCGTCGATGCGCTTGAAGCTGATGTTCGGGGTGGTGGCGTAGGCGTTGCGAAAGGTCGCCTCGACGTTGGCCGCGGGGATGCCGTAAATCGGGTCGTAGGCATACACGACCTCAACCGGTACCTGGATGCGATCAAGCTCAGGGCGCAGGTCGGTGGTCATCAGTTCATAGGTGGCCTCGGCAGTGGTTTGCCGATCCGAGCCCATTGCCGCCGCGAGTAGCACAGGCCTGGCCGCTTCGCTTTTTACCAGGCGGGCGATGGCGGCACGCTGCAGGGCCTCGGCCTGCTCAGGCGGTGACGCCAACAGGGCATCGCGCAACGCTGCCGCATGCGGTGCGGCCGTCTCGCGGGTCGCGGAAGGGTCCATGATCAGTGTGTAGAAGGGCAGGGCATCGACGATCATCAAGCGCGCGACCAGATCGGGGTGACGCGCGCCGAGCATCAGCGCCACCTCGCCACCCAACGAGTGGCCAATGATGACCGGGGCCTTGAGGTGCCGGGTGCGGATGTACGCAGCGATGGCCTCGGCCGTCGGCGCCGCTACTTTTCCATCCGGGTCGGACACGGCAGGTGCGCCGGCGAAGCCTGCGACCTGTACCAGGTGCAGGCGGTGGCTGTGCTGCAAGCGGGTGGCCAGATCACGCCAGACTTCACGCGAAGACGCCAAGCCTGGGATCAGGATGACATCCGGGCCGCTGCCTTCGACCGTTACCGAGATGCGCTCCTGGATTATTTGAGCGGGCGAGAGCGATGCTGGCTGAGTGGCTGAAGCCTGAGCTGAGATCAACGTGAACGCGGTGCCGATTGCCGCGAGGAGGGGGCGTGGATGCATGACATTTCCTTTTGTCCGGTTCGCCGTCCGATACTGCCAACGGGCTTAAACCGGTGGAGGATATCATCCATTCACGCCTGCATCTTGGCCCGCTCAGGCGGCGCCCTTGGCCTGCTGCTCCAGGTGCACCTGCAATGTCGGGTCGATTTGCAGTGCACTGGCCAGTTCGTCAAGGTACGCCCGCTCTGCGGCCTGCTGGTCATCCACCAGCATCACGCTGGCCAGGTACATTTCTGCGGCCATGGCCGGGTCCTGGGCCGACTGTGCCACCTCGCTGGCATCGAGTGGCTTGCTGACTTCCTCATCCAGCCATTGCTGCAGTTGCGGGTCGTTGGTTTGACGTTTGATTTCAGCGTAGATCAACTGTTCTTCTTGCTCGTCGATACGGCCGTCAGCCTTGGCGGCCGCAATCAGCGCGCGCAAGATTGCATGGCTGTGATCCTCGGCCTCGGGGCCGGCCAATTGATCGACCGTACGCACGGCCTGTTGCGGTGCTGCCGCCTGGCTGCGCTGCCAGCTTTGATAGGCCTGGAACGCCATCATGCCCAACGATGCCAGGGCTGCGTAATTGGTGCCACCGGCGGAACGCCCCTGGGTAAAGCCGCCAGTGTTGCTGCCGCCAGCGCCACCCAACAGGCCGCCCAGCAGGCCTCCAAGGCCGCCACCGCCACCCGTTGCACCGCCGCCACCAAGCAGGCCACCCAGCAAACCGCCCAGGCCGTCTTGTGCTGACATGCCGCCGCCTTGTTGCGCTGGCGAGCCCTGGCCGGCCCGAAGTAACTGTTCGAGTAGATCACTAGTGTTCATCGCACCGCCCTCGGTCGGTAGTCGTTGCCCAGACAAGCAACGATAGCCCCCTCAAGGCGATCTGCCATGACCGTCTGGCTGACGGGAAACCGAGGGGCTGTGCTCACGTTTGCAATCGAGAAGCGCAGGCCCAGCCAACTGGGCCTGGGAGGGGAATGAGGTGTGCATCACCGGATGCTGAGCGAAAAAACGCATCACGCTCCGGACGGCTGCGGCGCTTTCTTGCCTAAGCGGATCAGCTCGTTGGAGAAACACAGCCCGCAGAGGATCAACCCGGCCCCCAGGTACAACGTGTCACGCGGTAACTCATTGAGGATCACGAACGCCAGAAGCGCGGCAAACAGCGGTTCAGTCAGTTCCAGTGCTTGAACTTGTGATGGCTTTAAATACTCGATGGCCTTGGTGGTACAGAAGAATCCGAGGATGGTCGGCAACGCGGCCAAAGCCAGCACTGCCATGACCGCCACGAGCGACAGCTCTCCCATGACGAAGCCATCGGTCGCAGCCGGCATGAGCAGGTAAAGACTGCCGAAGAACAACAGTTGCCGCGTGAAGTGCAGGCCCCCAGAAACGCCCATGCGCTTCATGGCAACCGAAAATGCGCCATAACCGCAGCCTCCAATCGAAGCCAGCGCTGCGCCTTGCAACGTGAAGCCTTGTTCCAGGTCAGCGCCAAAAATCACGGCGATACCGGCTATCGTCAACCCGGCGCCTACCGTTGCGTTAGCGGTGATCGGGTCCTTGAGGACTATCCGTCCCAGTACTATCGAAGAGATGGAAGCGCTTGCCATCAGGATCACCACCACGCCCGCTGCGGCGTAATGGCTATAGGCCGAGGTTTCAAAGTGGAACAACACAAAAATGCCGAGAAAGGCGCAAACGGCAGCCTGGAGCCACTTGGCCGTATGCAGGGGCCGCTTGAGGAACAGTAGCAAGACTGACAGCAGTAGGCAGCCGAGTACGGTTTTTATCAGGGCGATGCTGCTGGCGCTGAAGCCACTGTTCATCAATACCTTGCTGAGTACGCCGATCGTTGCATTCAGTGCAGCAGCGCAGAGCGCAAAGAGGACGCCCTTGCTGAAATGAGAGTGCATTAATACATTCCTTGTCATGGGGCTTTGGCCGTCAGGGGCGCGACGCCGTTATCGTCCAACAGGGTTTTCAGACGCGTGAGCATGGCGATTGGGCAAGTAGCCCTTGACGTAGTGCACGGTCTTTTCCAACGTTTTCGTCATGTCGGGGTGTGTCAGCTGATACTTATGTTCCAACTGCTTGCTGTGGGTCATGTCGAAGCGCTGCGTCTGAATAAAGTTCAGTGACTCGGCGCTGATCGAAAATCGGGCGGCGAGCCCTGGCACCGCCAATAACCACTTGAGCAACCCTATCGCTACATGGCGGCGGGGTGCCTTGACCTCCAGCGTTTCTGCCAGCTGTTTGAGCATACCCTGTAGGTTCGGCGTGTGTTCATAGAGTGCCAGGACCTGTTGGTTGGCCATCGAGGGGTCGAACGCCACGCAGGTTATCATCGTCACCAGATAATCGACGCTGACCATTGGCAACCAGTGCCTGCTGGAACCGGGGATAGCTTTGAACCGGCCCAGGGCCAGATTTCGAATGAGTTCGACCAGAGGTTGCCCTTCAAGGATGTGCCCACTCTCGCTGTGGCCACACACCGTAGCAGGATGAACGATCGTGTAATCAGCGTCTGCTTCCTGCATGTAACGGATGACTGCAAAATGGGACTCCAACTTGCTGCCTTCGTAGCCCCCTACACGGCTGTAGACGGCGGGCCAGTTTGTATTTTCAGGGCACTCATTATCAATCCCTATGCTCGCAAGGTGGGTAAGGTTTTGCAGCATATAGCCGCCCACCATCAGCAATCGGATACGCAAGCTCGCCGCAAGCCTGGCGACTCTCAGCGCTCCTTGCACATTGACGGTGCGGGCGCGCTCCATTGTCAGCCCCCAGGTAAACTGCGCCGCGAGGTGAAAGACCACAGCGGCCGCAGAGATGCGTTCCTTGTCTGATTCGCTGAGCCCAAGCCCCTCCCTGCTGATATCGCCCTCAACGGCATGGATAAACGCAGGGTTACCTCCCAGCCGGCCGACCTGCTCTCTGAGGCGCTCAATGTTTGCAGGGGTGCGCATCAGCACCCAGGTCTTGTGCCCTGTCGCAGTAAGACGGGCCAGTAAATGTTGACCGACAAACCCGCTGCCGCCTGTGACGAAACATTCCACGCTCATGCCTGAACCCTTGTTTGGATGGTCGGTGCAGGCTAAGGTGTAGAGCGTACTCTACAGTCAAGGATTTTTACTGTGAATATTGGGGAGTTGGAGCGCCGGAGTGGAGTCGGTCGCCATGCCTTGCGCTATTACGAGCAACTCGGGCTTATTGTGGCCCATCGACAAGCCAACAACTACCGCAGCTACAGCGATCAGACCGTTGTTGATCTAACGTTCATTCAGAGTGCCCAGAGCGCTGGTTTTTCACTCGCTGAGATTGGCGAAATTCTTGCGGCCAAGCGGGGTAATACGATCGATTGCGCGCAAGGCGCGGTGCTGGTTGCCAGCAAGATGGCCGAAATACAAGCGAAGATCACCACGCTGCAAGCCGCCTATGTTTTTCTGAACGCGGAGCGTGCGAAGCTTGAGGCCAGTGCCATTTCTAACGGGCTGACTATACCTTACCTGCCTTTGAATGGGCATACCTCGACGCCATAGTCTCTCGGCAAGGCAGTGCGTGGCGCTGCCTGAAGTCGCGGCGTCTTTGCACTATTTGATATCGGGTACAGGAGCGCTTCGCACTCCATCGCGGGGCAAGCCCGCTTCCACAAAACTTTTTGTGCAAAGCCTAGCGCTCGAGGGCACTCGCGAGATATTACTTGCCTCCAACAAGCGGGCCCTTGGCAATGTCAGTTCGATTGGGTGTTATTAACGGTTTGGCTTTTGGCCCGATGTCGATGATCTCTAAGTCCGTTCCTTTGGTATCAAGCCAGCGTAGAAGTGAAAAGGCCTCGGAAAAATCATTAAGTCTTATGTAGTCGTGGTGGTTTGTTGACAACCAGTCCAGCAGGGGTTGAAAGGCTTCTTCAATGTCGGGGCGTTGGTAGAGGTTGTCTTCTGCGCGGAGGCCGCGCGGCCCGGGCTCATGATTGAACATGGCAACTTTGAAATGGCTGCGTTCACCCGTGCCGGATGTATCTTCAGGGGCAGAGGTGACGACAAGCTGGAAAGACGTGCCGGTTGATGGGCGCAGGAGGAGGGTTGAGTCTTTTTCGTAATATTGCCATGTGGAGCTTTTTTTAGTGTCGATACTTTTTAAGTTAGCCGGAAAAGGGGTTCCTCCATTTTCAATCATTGACTCCTGTTCAAGCTGCTGAAGTTGATTGCTCCAAAAGTCTACGCGGGTTGCGGACCACGCGAGCTCACGCCCGAACAGTGCTGGATGAATCACAATGTCTCGTTGTGTGGAAAGTTTTCGTTGGGCTGGGTCCTCCTTGATCGCTCGGTGGACTGCCAGTTGCATGCCTTTGTAAAGTATTTTTTTCGTTTCGTCGTTTTCCATCAGGGCTTTAAGTAGTGTGTCGAAGGAGGGCTTGGGATAGGTGGTGCTCATGATGCGTTTTGCGGCCTCATCAAGCTTTTTTTGATCTGAATCATTAAGCTCATTCAGTGCGCTTTCAAAAAAATCTGGACGCATCATGACTTCGTTGCTAAAGGCGGTTCTATTACTTGCGAGCTCGCCGTTTACACTCATGCTCATGAGTACCAATATGTCTCCCTGACGGAATGCTGAGGCTGAGGTCTGCGGCGTAGACATGACCGAGTACGCAGAATAGAAACTGTCAGCAAACAAAATGCGTGAAGCGGCAACCAATGTCGTTGTGGGAGATTCTTTGAGCGTAACGAAAAGGCGTCCGAACCGACTGTCCTCAGCGTTTGTGAGCCACACTGCATGTATCGGATCCTGCTCTATCTTGATATCTACGTTGCCACCCACTGAAACGCCCCGGCCAGCCCGCGCGGACACCCGTGCTTTTGTATATAGCCTGGGTGTCGGTTTAGAGGGTTTGGCAGGGGGAGGCGAGCCCGGGTTCGATGGCTCGACGGGGGCCACATCGCTCAAGGGCGCAAATGTGTCTTTTATATAGTTCTCATAAGAGGCTGAGTTTTTTAAGTCGTGAGCATCGTTGGCTGCGAAAAGTTCTCCGGGTTTAAGGGGCGCGCGCGTGTCCTGGGTTGTGGCTACGATGGCTTTCGGGGCGAGCGGCTTAATGGATGAAATCAATTCGTTATGATCGGAAGGTGGTACTTTACCCAACCCTTTCGCTGCGGACGCCTCTGCCAATTGACGCTTGCGACTTTCCAGTTGCTCCTCGGCTTTCAAGTATTGCCGTTGTTCCGGGGAAAGCTCGCTTGATAGCTCCACCATTATTTGATGAAGGGAAGCATCCGCGCTCAGTGCAGCGCTTCGTTCAAGGGTTTGACCAAGCAGCGAATGTATCGCTTTTTCCACGGTGGGTTGGGGGGTGCCTATCTCAAGAAGCTTTAGCAAGGCTTTGTCTGGCTCGCTGGGGTTCTCAAGCACCACTTTGTCGAATGCCGCTTTGTCATACCCTTCTTTTTTAAAGGTGTGCAGCGTGAATAACCGCAGCTCTGAAAGCCCCTGGTCAGCGTAAATCGTCGTCAGGCTAGAAATCCCGCGCTGCACGATTTTGGGTAGGGGTGGACGGGGAACTCCAGGTTCGAACGGCTTGTAGGCAGCAAGTTTGAAACCGTGTTTTTGGACGTCAAGCTGTTCTTTAGAAAATTTAGCGAGAATCGGTTTGATCGCAGGGTCGCTTGCAAGGGCTGCTGAAGACTTAACCTGTTCATTTAGAAGAATGGCGAGGAGGCGAAGGCCATCCCCCTTTTTTGAGGCTTCGGCTCTTTGATAGAAGTTTTCGATAACGGACTGCGGCGAAAAGGATTGCAGCGAATTCCCTGTAAAACGCTGCAGATTTTCGATCTCAGCTACAAACCCCAGTTTTTCGAGCTCGGCGTGCATAAGGCCGCCGCCTTCAGCCAATTGATGACTGACTAGTTGTATGACCTCCGATGGCCCAAGGTAGTCATCGGCATGGGCGACATGGATGTTGAGGCAGAGCAAACACCAGAGGCATGCTGTTACAGCCCTTCTGAATGCAATGGCGGTTTTCTGTATTGCATTGGGGGTGCTTGGCGTTTGCATGGTGGCCAACCCTCACATTAATTTAAATGCGTGGAAGCGACTGGGTTTTGCAGCCAGTTGAGGAATGCTGCAACTTTTTTTGCCGTGCTTTCAGGTAAGTCACTGGGCATTAACGGCCCGGGTGCTATGAGCAGCGCGGCCAGCGTCCTTCTCGATTTTTTTCCGGCTTTCATAAGTGCATCAGCCCAGAACTGGTTCAAGGCGTTAGTCTCTGGATTAACCACCTCACCGAGGGAAACGACCACTTGCAAGGTCGTATGTACGCTGTCAGCACATTCAAGAGCGAGGCTCATCGCCAGGGTGAAATGTTGCTTCGCTGCGACGGCATTGGGTATGCGATCGCTGAGAAGTTCATAAAGGAAAGCTGGGATTTCAAACGCACGTACCATGGGGCCGACGGGTATCGTGCGCAGCATTTTTCTGGCGTCCTCAAGCTCAAAGGGAGAGGCTTTGACACCGCCTTGAGCGCGAATGACTCTGTTTATGTCCTTTACAAGATGACGAACGATTTGCCATTCGCTGCGCAAGTGTTCAGGTAAGGTGTCTGGGGTGAGCGATGGGCTGGATTGCAATTGATTTATCGCTTCTTGAATGATCGCCGTATCGACACGCGGTGCTTGTAGTTTTGTGCCATCTAGTAGGCCGAGATCTATCGGTAATTTACTGTATTCCAGGTCGTCCACAATGCAGGCAACCAGCTTGTTTGAATAGCGCGCAAATGCCATTTCCAGTACTAGCACTTGCCTGTCTTTGCACAGGGAGCTAGAGATGCAGGCCAGGACTGCGCCGGACGTTCGATGCGCTTGAAGAATTTGGTCATCCCAGTCACTGCCGGCGACCAAACCTTGAATGTCATGCTTGCGAATGAAGTCCTCTTCGAGTTGAAAGTTGTTCGCGCCACTTCCGGGGCGGTCGAGCCACAAACTCAAACCCTCCATCGCCAGCGCTTGAGCGAGTGGGCGCACACGGGGCTTATCCTCGGAAGCATGACTGACAAACACACGAGTAGATGGGGTTATCAAGGTGCAATCCCTCCCTGCGGCGAAGGCGACCGTGTGTAAAGCCCTGAGTTATGACCAGTCTAGGTTGTTATCTGAATGGCATCGAAATAAATTCGAGTTCCGTTGGGTTAGAGCAAAGCCTGTTTCCGTGCGTCGAGCTTGGTGAGGTTTGTTATAGAGGTAATCTCTATTTCTTATAATTTGGTGGGTGTGTGAACGTTGAGTGGGTTGAACCGGTGGTTTGCTTTTTGACGTCATTTTCAAGTCGTTAGAAGGTTGCGCTGCTTGGGGGTACGTTCATGTGTTTTTACGCGTGTTGAAATGCTTCCCTGCTTGGGCTTTACTGCCTTTGTAACGGTTCACGTTGGAAGAAAAGGGCCATCAGCCTGAATGAACTAGGCTCTGTACGGAAAGTTTTGTGGGAGCGGGCTTGCCCCGCGATGGAGTGCGAAGCGCTCCTGTACCTGAGATCAAATAGTGCAAAGACGCCGCGAATTCAGGCTTTGCTGCCGCGTTGCGGCAGATCGCGGGGCAAGCCCGCTCCCACAGCGAGGGATGACCCTACTTTTCGTACAAAACCTAGTTGTTATCTTGGCCCAAGGTTGTCACGCCGATGGCGTACCTTTTTGATCGAGTCCTTTTCGGTCTTGCTGTTGCTGACTAACTTCGGGCAACAGCTGCCCAAAACGCGTTAGCGAACAACGTTGTATTTCGTTTCACGCACTCGAAGGAGAGGGTTCATGTCTGCCAAGCGTCCGTTTGCGGTGGTCTTCATCCATGGTCTGGCTCGCAAGCCGGCGCCTGAGAAGTTGCTTGAACTGTGGCAGTGGGGCCTGAGCCGCGGCAACCCGATGCCGAGTGTCTTTGCACC
This sequence comes from Pseudomonas sp. E1MeOHC2, assembly GCF_058745025.1. Lineage (NCBI taxonomy): Bacteria > Pseudomonadati > Pseudomonadota > Gammaproteobacteria > Pseudomonadales > Pseudomonadaceae > Pseudomonas > Pseudomonas sp. E1MeOHC2. The sequence goes on along the minus strand of NZ_CP196675.1, from coordinate 15,438 downwards.
TCCGAATGAAGGCATCGACCTCGCCACGGCCGGTGTGCCGCATGCGCTGAACTATTACGCAGACGTCTTTTATGGCACGGACTATGAGGTTGATCTGGCCTCTTACGAGGAAGGCAACATTGATCTGGAACTGCAAGCCGAAAGCCTTGACCCTGCGGGGGAGGAGCTACCTCTGCCGACGCCGAAAACACCGCGCGAGGTAGCTTTCCTTGAAGGTTTCCAAGCCAAGCTCTGGGCCAATCTGATCGTTGATAGCGCAGTAACCACCGAAAGCCTGTCGCAGGGTGCCAGCGATCATGAACTTGCGCGGTTCATCCCGTCGCCGGTACGCGAGGCCATCATCAAAAAGGCCGCAATGGAGGCCTATTACTTTCTGTTCAACAAGCAATACGTAAGGCCTGCGGATGGCGTGCGGTTCGACGTGCACGATGAACTTCGCTCGCGGCTGTTGCGTGATCTCCACCATGTGCAGGAAAAGGCCGAGAAGATCGCAATCATCTCTCACAGCATGGGCACGATGGTTGCCTACGACGTGATTCGCAACTGCCCGGAGTGCCCCCCCATCGATACCCTGATCACACTGGGGTCGCCATTGGGCATTCGTGAAGTGCAACAGGAGCTGCTCGCCACAGGTAACGACAAGGTTGACTTTCCGGCTGCAACCCTAGAGCGGTGGATCAATATCTACGACCCGCTCGACCCCATCTGTGGCGCAGATCCAAAGTTCGCGAACGACTACCGTTCGGTCGGCGGCAAGCAGGTAGAGGATATCCAAGAGTCCAATTGGGGAAAGTGGCGCCACACGATCACCCATTACCTGGCAGGGACGCAGTTGCGTAAACAGCTGGCTCAGGCTTTGGGGTTGTGATCATGGACACATTGGTCGATGACCTCAAAAGCGGCCACATGAGGGACGCCCAGCCATGGGATCTGGCTGAGGCGGTTGAAGCGATTACTCAGCAGATCGACAGTGGGGCTTTGTCGCTGGACAGTGCCAGAAAAGCCGCGCTGGTGCTGATCAAAAGCCGCCACTATGACCATGCACGGACGATCGCCCAGCGCTGGGTGCAGCACCGGGGCTTCGATCCCATCCTGGGTAAACTTCTGGCACAGGCGCTGATCAACCTCACAGCGCTCGAAGAAGCCGAAAAAGTGCTGACAGAAGGGTTGCCGCAGCTACGCGCACTCAAGAACGATGCGAGCGCGATCCAGCAGGTTCCCGAGTTCGAGGGGTTGTTGGGTCGAGTGTTCAAGCAGCGCTATGTGGCGACGCGCGACCCAAACTTGCTGGTCCGCGCTCGCAAACAGTATCTGCAGACGTTTCGGCGCGGCCGGTCTCGGTACTGGCAGGGTATCAACGCGGCAGCGCTGCGAGTGCATGAAGAGCGCGAAGGGCTGCTCGCGCCGGGTATTGCGTCTTCGGGCGAGCTGGCGACCGAGGTTCTTGCAATCGCCATGGCGGCGTACCTCGCCGATCCGAACGATGCTTTTGCCGCTGCGACCGTATCGGAGGCCCATCTGGCCCTGGGCGCGTGCGATGCGGCGGAATTCTGGCTCTACCGATTTCTCATGCATCCGGCTGTCAAATCGTTCGACATCGAATCGTACGATCGCCAGATTCGGGAGATCTGGAATGGCAATCCGCTGGTTGGCGTGGGTTCTTGTGCCGATCGCTTGTCAGCCATCATGGCAAGACACATCGCCAAGACGGAGCGACGCTTCTTCATTTCCCCCGGCGACGTGCGGGAAACGAAACGGTCCATCGACGGGCTTTCAAATGCTGAACTGCAGAAGCTGGAGAAAAATTTCTCCGGCGAGTCCACGTTGTCTTTGCAGTCAATCAGGATGCTGCTGACCGCCTGTGAATCGATAGGGTGTGTCATGACTGCGAGCGGTGAACGTGTCGGGACGGGGTTTTTGCTATCTGGCAGCGCCTTCAGTCGTGCAGGTGACTGCGCACCGGTGTTCGTCACCAACGCACATGTGATTAGCAACGATGTACGCAATGCCATCGCCCCGGCAGACGCGTACGTAACGTTCGAGGTCGAGTCGACCGCCAAGGGAAAATTGGTCAGCTACAAGGTCGGTGAGGTGCTGTTCACTTCACCGCCTGGAGACCTTGGGGTCTCGAACAGTGCCAGACAGGATCTTGACGTGACCATCGTGCGGCTGAACGAGCTTCCCGCCACGGCGAGGGTTCTGAACAAGGCCAACAACCTGCCTCTGATCGACGGCAAGGGCAGAGTCTTCGTGGTCGGCCATCCGCGCGGTAGCGGGCTGCAGATTTCTTTGCAGGACAGCCGGTTGCTCGATATCGACGATGATGAACGGCTGGTCCACTACCGCACGCCCACCGATCCCGGAAGCTCTGGCAGCCCAGTGTTCAACAGCAAATGGGAGGTCGTGGCCTTGCACCATGGCGGATCGTTCACTACACCGCGACTGCATGGCGGTGGTGCGTACGAAGCGAACGAGGGTATCGCGCTGCAGGCAATCGAGCAGGCGTGGTTGGGCAAGTAGGCAATAACGTTGCAACGCGACCGATTGTTCGCTGTCCCGTGTGCGCTGGGTCAACACTGGGCGGCGCACGACCTGCATAGGTGAATGCAACCAGAGGAGAATCTTCATGAGCCGGACAACCGATGCGATTCGCACGTTCGTGCTGGAGCTGGACCTTCCCGAAGTGCAACGGGGTCGAGACTTGGAATCTGCACGTGCGGCGGATGCGCCCGAATTTACCGCCGCACGGCAAGTCGTCACAGTGGGTGCTCAGTTGGCGGAGTTCAGCGATAGCGTTCCCGTCAACCTGCGCCAACTGATTTCCAACTCGATGCTGCTTGCGCAATTGGCCGCTAACAAGGCGACCTCTGCGTCCAGCGATATCTTCGACTGGCATCGCAATTACAGTGCAGTGCTAGGCAACATCGGCTGGCGGGCTCACGACAGTGAGGAACAGGTTCAGCGCGTCAGCAATGAGAATCTGAGTGTACACAAGTCGATCATTCCGGTGCTGACTGCCCTGCTGGGTCCGGCGGTTGCGGCCGCGTCGATGGTCGTCTCCGTGCTGGAGGGGCTGGACAACATGGAGACTGGCACGCCCTGGATCACGCTGTTCGATCGCTCCAGTCAGCATGCGAGTGGTGCGAAGTTTCAGATCGGCTATATCGACACCGACGAGCACGGCGAGCCGGCAATCAAGCTGCTGGCCGTGGGCGTGAAGGCGCAGGCTACGATCACGCAAGTGCTGTTCTTCAAATTCTCGTCGCAGCAGGCGCAGCTGAGCCGCAGAACCTCGCTGTTCGGTACCACGGCCGAGCGGCTAAACGCCGACAAGGATGTGATCGCAGGCCGCGTTCAGTCTTTCATTGCGGACTTTGTGAAGAACGTCGAAATCTGAAGGGTAGGCGACCTTCACTTGTCGAGCCGGGCGGTATTTCAACGGGCGTCTCGGGCGCTCCGACACTAGGTAAGTGACTATGTCGTACATTGGATCCCCGTTTAAATTCGACTTGTTTGTGAGCTACAGCCACGGTGACGTAGAGGGCACCGGGTCGTCGTTGCTTAAAAGCTGGTCTGCGGGTTTGGCGCGTGAACTGGAGGCGGAACTGCGTTTCAACCCGAAGTTCAGTGCTGACCTCAAGGTCTTTTTCGACGATCATCATCGCCCGGACCAGCGTGTGGATCCGATGGCTTTACTGACGGACAAGCTGCGTGACGATATCTCCGGCTCGGCACTGCTTGCGATACTGATGTCCGAGCAATACCTCAGGTCACGCTGGTGCGGCTACGAGCGGGATTGGTGGTTCGAGAAACAGGCGGAGCACGGGCTGCCTCATGATGAGCGCGTGGCGGTTTTGCGTATTTCGCCGACGACGACGCAGTGGCCCAGTGTGCTGACCGATGTCACCGGCGCACAGTTGGTCGGGTTCCCGTTTTACGACCGCGCTGTCGACGAGTACGTCGCGCGCCCATTCGGCTGGGGTACAGCAGTGAACGAGGACAAGCAGTTCCGCGACGCGGTGCTGAAAGTCACCGGTGCGGTGCTGCGTAAGCTCGATGCACTGAAGGAGCGCCTGGAAGAACGTGAACGAATCCAGCAGGAGGTTGCGCGCCTGGCCTGCGACTCAGGGCAAGTCGTTTACCTGCAGGGGCGTGCGGAGCAGTCCAAGGCATGGGAAAAGGTTTACAGCGTGCTTGCGGACGGCGGCCTCACGGTGATGCCCAGCGAACCGGACCGCGTCGAGAAGGATCCGCGAAAGGCGACTGAGGTCAGGAATCGTCGGATCGAAGTACTCAGTGGATGCGATGCGCTTCTGCTCCTCGGCACCGAAGATGGCAGCGCGCTGGATGCGGACATGGTGGTGGTGGGGCGCCAGGATCGCCATTCAGTGCGTGCACTCTCCAATCGCCTGCTGCCTTGCGGCCTTCTCGACACCGTCGGTGCTTCAATTGCGACGCAACGGCGAAAAAACGCGGCAAAGGCACTGCAGGTAGATTGGATCGATGCGACGAGCGAGCCATGGACCGATGAAGTCCAGCGTTGGTTGACGCTCAGAAGCGGCACTGCGGGGCAGGCATTATGAACGTATCGTCGTACAGCGAGATCGAGTCGGTATTCGATGTCACGCTTCCCCTTGGACCCTATCCAGGGTTGCGACCCTTCGGGAAGGACGAATGGCCGATCTTTTTTGGTCGCGAACGCATGACGGACGAAGTCGTCCGCCGTCTGGTCGATCAGCGCTTTCTGGTGGTGCACGGCGATTCCGGCTGCGGCAAGAGTTCATTGGTTCGCGCTGGCGTGCTGCCCCGGCTGGAGCAGGAAGCTGCGCGCGGTGGAAGGCGCTGGCTCACGTGCTGGGCAACGCCTGGGGACGAACCGCTGAACAATCTCGCAATGGCCCTCGCGGGGCTGGAAGCTGGTGCACAGATCGACACGAGTTTTCTGGAACTGCGACGCAGCCTGAATTGTGGCCGCGACGGTGCCTTGGCCCTCGCAGACCATCTACACCGTGCCCATTCAGGGGCGCAGGTTTGTGTGCTGCTCGATCAGTTCGAGGAAGTCTTCGCGCATGCGCGCCGTGAGGGGCCGCAGGAAGCGACACTGCTTATCGACCTGCTCGTGGGCTTGCAGAAGCTGGCAGCGCCGCACCTGTGCGTCGTGCTGACGATGCGTTCGGAGTTCCTTGGCGCCTGCGCGCAATTCGAGGGCTTTGCCGAAGTCGTCAATGCCACGCAGTATCTACTGCCGCGGATGGTGCACGGCGACCTGGTGCGAGCGATTCGCGAACCTGCGACGCTCTATGATGGCGACGTTACGCTTGATCTGGCTGAAAAGTTGATTGCGGATTCGATGGGTGGGCAGGACCAGCTCCCGCTGATCCAGCATGGATTGATGGTGCTGCATCGTCGCTGCGTTTCTGCGGCGTCCTGCGGTTGGACGCTTACGCTGGAGGACTATTCCGTCGCGTGCGGACTCGCTCGGTTGCTGTCCGACCATGCCGATCAGGTGGCACAGTCGAACGTGAGGCCGGAGGACTCGCGCATCGTCGAAGAAATCTTCCGCGCCCTGACCGAGATCAACGCCGACGGGCAGGCGATCCGTCGGCCACGAAGGCTCTCGGAGCTGATTGCAGTGTCAGGGGGCGATGAGGGCGAGGTTCGGGCGGTGATCGATACATTTCGTGCCGAAGGCGTGTCGTTCCTGCGGCCCTATGGCACCGCACCGATCGCAGCCGATGACCATGTCGATATCAGTCATGAGGCGCTGATTCGCTACTGGAACGCGTTAGCCGACCCACGCGACGGCTGGCTGATCCGGGAGTTCAAGAGTGGATTGGTGTGGCGTTCACTGCTGGTTCAGGCCGAGAGCTTCGAGCGGGACGCCTCCAACATTCTCTCGGCGGCCACGGCCGAAGAGCGCCAAGCCTGGTTGATGCGGCGCAACCCTGCTTGGAGCGAACGCTACGGTGGAGGCTGGGAGCGCGTCACGCAGTTGATTGAGGCCAGCGTGAAGGAGCGCGAGCGGCTCGCGCGTGAAGAGGTGCTGGATCGGGAACGGGCTGAAGCCGCGCGTCTTCGCGAGCATAAGCTACAAGCCAAGGCCAGTCGTGAGCGAATCTACCGCTGGGCGCTCGCGGTTGTCGTCGTGATGATGGCGTTCGCACTCTTTCAGTTGCACAGAGCCAACGTGGAAACCAAGAAAGCCGTCGAGGCGACCAGGGTCGCTGAATTCAATCGTCTTGATCTGCAATATGCCAAGGAGCGGGAGAGGAGTTTCGCGGCTAAAATCAAGCCGGAGCTGGACGAACTGCGGCGGCGCGCGGCCGGAACTGCTGACGTGAGTTTGAAGGACAGCATCGATGTGGCAAGTAACAGCATCGTGCAGCAGGTCGACAAGCTTGAGGCAGCCAGTATCGCATTGCGGATCTATGTGCACATCGCGCAGGAGTCGCAACGCGATGCCGCCGGCATGCTCGCGAAGCGCCTCGGTGGGCCGCAACTGGGCGGCGCTGCGATTATAGTCCCCGCCATCAAGAGCCCGTCTGCGCCCTATGCGCTGTTGCGTTGCTTCCGCGTTGAAGAGTGTCAAGAAGACGGCCAAAGGTTAGTTGAAATGATTAACCAAGTGCTTGTCACTCCGCAGGTCAAGCTGCAGAGCTTCAGCGTGTCCGATGAGACGCTGAAGAACCTGCGTCCGCGGCACTACGAACTCTGGTTTTCCGACGGCCCTATCAAACTTGAAGGTCAGCAGGCGGCGAAGTAGAGGCCAGGTTGCCTGCAGCTGATCTACACGATGCCCAGGAGATGCCGTCGTGGAAATCACTGGGTAAATGCCATTTTCGATCAATGCAGGATGCCCCATGAATTCAGCTCCACTGAAACGCATTTTTCTTTTTAGCGGGCACATGATCGATGCGCCTGGCCGAGCATTGCCGCGCTTTCCGGCTGAGCTGGAGCCCGCCGTCAACGATGCGCTTGCCAAGGCAATCGATCGGTTTCAGGCAGGGCCAGGAGACCTGGCATTGTGTGGGGCTGCCTGCGGTGGTGACCTTTTGTTTGCAGCGCTCATGCTCGAGCGTCAATCGCGCCTGCGGATCTATCTGCCATTGGATGAGCCGGCCTTTATCGCCGAGTCAGTCGCTTACGCAGGCGCACGCTGGGTCGAGCGCTATCACCAGGTGACTGCTCAATCCGCCCTTGTTGCGGCGCCGGACGTGCTGGGGCCGCTGGGCCCGGGCGAAGATCCTTTTGAGCGTTGCAACCTCTGGATGCTCGATGCGGCGAGGCATGCAGCAGGCAGCGAAATCCTGTTCCTCTGCCTGTGGGATGGCCAGCGCGGTGATGGCCCTGGGGGTACGCAACACATGATGGACGCTGTGCGGGCGAGCGGTGGCACGTGTCATTGGATAGACATTCGCAGGCTCGCGCCGGCCCAGTGACCCTCATTGTGGGTGATGGTCATTGCAGCGGTGCGGTTCCTGGTCGCCAGCGGCGAGCTCATGCGTGATGCCTTGTCAGATTGTGAAGCCGCGCAACTTGCCGCTGCTGTCCAATGCCTGTACAGCCTTTTCTACCGTTTTGATCCGTGTTTTGTAGGTGGGCCAGCCAATTTTCTTAAGGGCAGCTTGAACGTCGCTGGCAAGTAGCGCTGTGGCGATTTCGTCATAACGCCCGCGCCCCTGGTGCAAGATGTCCATGATCCATAACGCCGTCTGCCAATCATTGCCGCTAAAGCCATGTACTTTAACTTTTGCCGTGTCCAGCTTCTGTTTGGCATTGTCGATGAACAAGTCGATCTGCAGTGCCTTGGCTTGGGGGTCGGTACGTAACCAGTTCATCAGCCGAGCGGCCGCAGAGAGTTCTGCTGCATCAATGTCAGTCGCAGAGTTGTTCAGGTACTTCATCAGTGCAGCCAACTGTGTTTCTTTTTTGCCATTGGGCCGGGTGACCACGCTGGCCTGTTCCAGATCCACCAAGGTGCCGTTTTTGTTCACGTGCAGGGTGTGCTTCCCGGCTGTATTGGCGTGCAGGCTCAATTCGGGGAAATGCTGGTCGGCCCCCGGCAGTGCAAGTAAAGCCCGCAAGTACAGAATCAGGTTGGCGCCGGGTGTGTGTGCGGCAAACTGCGGGGCGCCAAAGGTGAACGCTGCCCTGTCGTAGGTGTTCAGCGTGGCAAAACGGCCCCCGCCTTCAGCTTTCAGGGTCGGTTCGATGAAGTATGCCCATTTGCCGAACGACGCGGCAAAGTGCTCCGCCTGATAGTCGCCAAATGCATTCAGGCTGTCTTGGATCGCGCGGCTGCCCTGGAACAAACCCGTGCGATTCATGTCATCGGTAAACCGTGTCGCGGTGCCGACCATGAAGGTGAAACCTGCGGTTGTGGTGGCGTAGAACGACTGTTCCTTTTGCACGATATCGACCACCAGGTCTAAACCTGTGGCTGCTGCCGGCAGAGCGATAGGCCCTGGGCCTTGTGGCTGTTGCGCCCTCGTGAATGCTTGTTGATCGCTGGCGCCGGGCGAAATTGGAAAGGAAAGGCCCAGCGCTGCAGCCGTCCTGGGGCCGACGACGCCATCGACTTCAAGCCCTTTCATCGCCTGCAAGGCACTGACGGCCGCGACAGTCATTGACCCGAACACACCGTCAATGGGGCCTGGATCAATGCCCTTTGCTTTGAGCTTCTCCTGCACCGCGATGACGGCTGCTCCCTTCAATGCAGGGACTTTAAACCACAGGTAGCCTTCTGGTAGAGGAGGAGGGGCTGTGGTGCTCAGCACAACCGGCTGCACGTCATTCAGGGCGTATTCCACGCCTGGGAGCAGGCACCCGATGCTCCAAGGTCGCCCGGTGGCGCCACTGAATACGTCAACCCCGAAGGCAGCCCCTCTGGCTTCCAGGGTGTGGTCATTGTCACCCAGCGAAAACGCGGTGTGCCCGATCCGGCCGGCCGCAGGTGCCCTTACAAGGGTTGCACCGGGAATCTTCAGCGCGTCCTGCCAGGCAATGATTCTGCCTTTGGCCTTTGCCTCGGAGTACCAATACCCAGAATAAGGTTCGGCCTTGTCTATACGCGCAGGATTGCCAGCACCAAAGATTTGCCCATACGCCTGATACACACACCAGGAGGTGAACTCGGCACAATCCCATGGACCTTTCCAGTTTGGGTTGTCCAAGGGGACTCGCGCACCCAGTATGTACTTCTGACCGACACGGGTGAGGCCGACATCCACTACATCTTGACCAGTGTTTGACATGATGGGTTAGCTCCGATTCACATACTGGAAATCGCCTGTACATCGGGCTAGCCGCGCCACACGAGGCACTTGTTCTGGTCGTTCTGAGCATCTACCGCGTTAAAGTACTAGGGGTTGTAAGTATCAAGGAAAGCACGCGTCACCCGCGCCTGCCAACACCGGGACTGACGAGGCGACAAACAGTATGGCTGGGGTGCGCGCGCTGTTTCAGCTGCGTAACACACGGCTGTACTTCAAAACCGTTTGCTCTAGTGGGCTGTTCAAAACAATATAAAGAATAAGGCGCTCACACCTACTATCAAGTTGACGAAGTACTTCTCGTTTTGCCCGAGGGCCAACTAATGAACCTATCGTTTGTTGTTGCCGGGTACGATCAGGCCCCTTTGAACTCAGGTGCGTTATTATCGCTGCCTGACGGGCTGGCGGAAGGCACCGTCAAGTATTCTGTTCAGGTCGCGGTGCGCCGTGGCACTGGCAGCGAGGTGACCCTCAACGTCGATACGAGTAAAGATGTGATTGCGGTGCACATCGCCAACGGCCCTGTACTGGTGCTGCACCCCGAGACCGCTCGAGACCTGTTCGAGGCGCAGCAGAGCCAAGCGTCTCGCAGTGCGCAGGGGGCCGAAAGTGTTCGTATACCCGCACAACTGGCATGGGACGGGCAGGCTGAAGCCCAAGGGCAGACCCGGGGGGCTTCACGTGGAGCGGTAGGTGTGGTGCTGGTGAAGCTGATCCAGGTCGTTACCGGGATTGGCAAGGATGCTGTTGCAGACGCGGTCGCCGGGCAGGCATCGAAAAGGATCGACGAGCAGGTTGCCCCTGGGCTCTATGCGCTCAACCCAAGGGCGCTTGACCCACTCAAGAGCGCCACGATAACCACGCCCAGCGTTATCGCTGGCAAACCGATGCTGGTGCTGTTGCATGGCACCTTTTCCAGTACGCAAGGCACGTTCGGCAAGTTCTGGACCGAGCATCCAGGCAAGGTCGCGAACCTGTTCAGCGCTTACAGCGGCGTCTATGCCCTGGAGCACTACACGCTGACGGCCAGCCCGATCCAGAATGCCCTGGAGTTGGCGCAGGCACTGCCGGTGGATGCCGTACTGCATTTGCTCTCGCATTCACGGGGCGGGTTGGTCGGCGAAGTGCTGGCCAAGGTCTGCAGCGGTGATGCCGACCTGTTGCAAGGGTTCGAACAACAGGCAAGAGGCGATGACTACAAGCAGCAGCGTGAACACCTGCAACGGCTGATCGAGCAGGTTGAGCAAAAACGCATCAAGGTCACCCGCTTCGTCCGCGTAGCGTGCCCGGCGCGCGGTACGTTGCTGGCCTCAAGCAGGCTGGATGCGTACCTCTCGGTTCTGAAATGGAGCATGGAGCTGAGCGGTGTGCCGGTGGTGCCAGCGCTGGTCGATTTGCTGGCCGAAGTGGCGCGACGTCGTAGCGATCCTTTATTGATGCCGGGTTTAGCTGCACAGATGCCCGATAGCCCACTGATCAAATGGTTGCACGAGACGCGTACGCCGCTCGACAGTGAATTGCGGGTGATTGCCGCAGATATGGAAGGTGATTCGCTGACCAGCTGGCTGAAGACGCTGCTTGCTGATACCTATTTCTGGACTGACAACGACTTGGTCGTACAAACCAGCTCCATGTATGGCGGGGCACCCCGGGCCGGGTCGGCGCTTTTCTTGCTCAATCAGGGCAGCGCAGTTTCGCACTTTTCCTACTTCAGCAACGATCGCACCGCCGCAGCGATAATCGAGGGGCTGCTGATTGATCAGCCCAAGGAGTTTCGCAGCATCGGACCACTCTCCTGGCAAGGCAAGGACTCCAGTGGTCAGCGTGGCGCAGCCAGCGACATGCCCGCTGCGCAAAAACCAGCCGTGTTTGTACTGCCTGGGATCCTGGGCAGTAACCTGAAGAAGGATGGCCGGCGCATCTGGCTTGGGCCTTGGTTGATCAATGGCCTGGACAAGTTGAGCTACTCGGCGAGTGGCGATCAGGTGGAACCAGATGGCGCGGTGGGGCTGGTTTACGACGAGCTGATCGACTACCTCGATGCGACGCATGAAGTGATCGAGTTCGCCTACGATTGGCGCGTGCCGCTGCAAAAAGAGGCGGAGCGTTTGGGCAATGCCGTCCAGAGCGCCTTGAATGCGCGCACCGAAACGCGGCAACCGGTGAGAATGCTGGCGCACTCCATGGGCGGCCTGCTGGCACGTACGATGCTGCTTGAATGCCCGCAAGTGTGGGCGCGCATGATGGCCAATCCACAGGCCAGGCTGGTGATGCTGGGCACGCCACACGGCGGTTCATGGGCACCGATGCAGGTATTGTCCGGGGACGATACGTTTGGCAACAGCCTCGCATTCGCCGGTGCGCCGTTCGCGCCGCAGGACTCCCGAAGTCTGATGGCCACTTTCCCAGGCTTCATCCAGTTGCAGGCCAACCTGCTCGATCCGGTCCTGAAACTGGCCGACCCGATGGCCTGGAAGTATCTGGCCGACAAGGACGCGCAGTGGCTTGAGGCGCACAGTATCTGGCACCGGCTACCGATACAGCAGGATTACTACCGATGGGGCTTGCCAGACAAGCAAGTGCTGGATGAGGCCGTGGCGCTGCGAAAAGCACTTGATGCCCAGGACCTGAGTGCCTGGCGGAGCAAGCTTGTGATGGTAGTCGGCGAAGCTGAATTCACGCCGGACGGTTACACCATAAACGACGAAAAGGGCTTCACTTACCTGGATGCGGTGCGCGGTGGGGATGGTCGGGTGCCGCTGCACAGCGCCCTGTTGCCCGGCGTGCTGACCTACCGATTGAGCTGTCAACACGGTGATCTTCCCAAACAGACAGCGGCTTTTCCTGCACTTCTGTCGTTGTTGCAGACGGGGCGAACCACAGGCTTGCAGCCGCTGCTCGACGGGGCGAGCCGCGGGGCCCCCACGCAGCGATCGCAGGCTTACGTGTCGAGCCGCCCAGTGCGCAACCCTCGAATCACACTGCCAGTCACCGTCAACGATGTGTTCGGTCTCTACAGCCAGGTCACTGCACCTGCCGCCAGGGAAGCACTGCCCGCGCTGCCGGTGACTGTGGTCAATGGCAACCTCAAGTTCACGCGCGACCCGTTGATCGTGGGCCACTACGCCAGTGCCGGGCTGACGGGCAGCGAGCGGGTTGTGGATGAAATGGTCGGTGGGCTGCTCGCAGATGCCTTGGCGATGAGTCTGTATCCCGCGCTCCCCTGCAGTCATCAGGTGTTCATGAACATCGCTGCCAATGGCGTAAACCCTCTGCAGTTGCCGCGTCCTGAAGCGGTTGTGGTGGTGGGACTTGGCCCAGAAGGGAAGCTTAGCTCTACCGAGTTGATGGAGACGGTGCGTCAAGGGGTGTTGGCATGGGCTCAGCGGCTGGCTGAACAGTTTCGCGGTGCGCCCGTACAGTTTGAGATCGCGACCGCGCTGATCGGTAGCGGTGGGGCAGGGATGTCACCGGGGCAGTCAGCCGCGTTGATCGCCCAAGGGGTGCGCGACGCGAATACCAGGCTCAGGCAGAAAGCCTGGCCAACCGTCAGCCACCTGCACCTGATCGAGCTTTATCTGGATCGTGCTACGGATGCTTGGGGCGCGGTTCAGGCCTTGGGCGTTTCTCGGCCAATGGACTTTCAGGTAACGCCATTGATCCAACGTGGTACGGGTTGGTTGCGCAGGCCGCTGGCCGGCGGCTATCGAAGCACGCGCTATGACTTTATCTCGGTCGTCGCCCAGCTGGACGAAAACCAGCTTCCGATGATTGCCTACACCCTTGACAGCCAGCGGGCGCGCGCGCCGGTGCGGGGCCAATCGACCCAAGTGGCGCTGTTGCATGAACTGGTCAGTGCCTCGTCCAATCAGCCTTCAGCCGCCAGTACGATTGGGCGCACGCTTTTCAAATTGCTGGTACCGCTGGAAATGGATGCCTACCTTAGCGGCACCACCGAAATGCAAATCGAACTGGATGCCTCCACGGCGGCCATTCCGTGGGAACTGCTCAACACTGAGCGGGATCCGGATCGGTCGACGCCGGAAGCGCAGGTCCCTTGGGCAATTCGCAGCAAACTGCTGCGCAAGCTTCGCACCGAAAACTATCGTGAACAGGTGGTGGATGCTACTGCCGACGCCTATGTGCTGATCATTGGTGAGCCGGCCACCGACACCAGCCGCTATCCACGCCTACCCGGTGCCCGCGCCGAAGCGCGCGCCATTGCTCAGCTGATGGAAGGGGCATTGCTGCCGCAAAGCCGGGTGCATGCCTTGATTGCCGAGGATAGCGATGCCTCCAACGTCGATGCCCTGGCGGTGACCGGCGCCTTGCTCGCCCATGATTGGCGCATTGTGCATATCGCTGGCCACGGCGAACCACCGGAGTATGAAATGGTGCCTGCACAGGGCATTGATGCTTTGAGTCATTCAGACGTCTCACGCAGACGGATGCGCAATCCACGCGGCATCGTCTTGTCCAACGGTATTTTCCTTGGCCCGCGGGAGATGCAAAGCATGCGCATCGTGCCCGAGCTGGTATTCATCAACTGCTGCTACCTGGGGATGATCGACCCGGCCCGGATACTCAACAGCGCACACTTGAGTTATGACCGAACCCGTTTCGCCTCCAGTGTGGCCGAAGAGCTGATTGCGATTGGCGTGCGCTGTGTGGTGGTGGCGGGCTGGGCCGTCGATGACGGTCCGGCCTGTGTGTTCGCAACCCAGCTCTATAGTCATCTGCTCAATGGCAACCGGTTCATGGACGCGGTAGCTTCGGCCCGGCGCGATGCCATGCGCTCAGACCCTCAAAGCAACACCTGGGCAGCTTTCCAGTGTTACGGCGATCCGGACTGGGTACTGCAACGCTCTACCGAAGATGCCAACCAACCCTGTTCTGCCAGGGACTTGAGCCTGGGTAGCATCGCCTCGCCGCAGGCACTGGTGCTGGCCCTGGAGATCGCCATTGACGACAGCCGTTACAAAAAGATTGCCAAGACCCAGGTCATCGACATGATCGAGACGCTGGAGCGCCGTTTCGGCCGGCAGTGGGTCGAGATCGGTAGTGTGTGCGAAGCGTTCGGCCAGGCCTGGGCTGAAGCCGGAGAAACCCGGCGTGCAATTGAGTGGTTCGAGCATGCCATTGGCGCCAACGATGGCAGTGTCAGTCTCAGCTCCAGCGAGCAGTTGGGGGATTTGCAGGCACGTCTGGCCTGGATGGAGGTGAAAGCTGCCGCCAAGAAGACGCCTCAAGAGCTGGCGAAAACACTCAGTACGTCGCGCAAGCAGGCACGTTCGGCGATCAACCTGCTGACCCGCGTATGCAGAATGCACCCGACTTTGCGGCGCACCAGCCTTTGTGGCGAGGCCTACAAGCGCCTCGCTTGGATCGAAGTGCAGGCCAAGGATCCGCTGGCCGAAGGCAAAGCCCTGGAGAAGATGGTGGCCTGTTTCACCGATGCCGAGCAGCAAGCCAGCCTCAATGACCCGCTCCTTGCTTGCGAAGCAGCACTGCAACGGCTTGCTGCGCAGCTGTTCATTGACGCTGCCGAAGGGGTCAAGGCCGATATTTTGAGTGTGCAGGAGCAACTCAAGCCCCAAGTCAAAAACAACCCGGACTTTCGCAACGTCGTTGCGCTGATCATCGCGGGTCTGTACCTGGCACTGCTTAACGGCAAGCTGAAGGCCAGAAGCGCTCGGCTGCTCAACGAATTTGCCAATCTCAAGCGACGCGTCCCGGCCGTGCTCAAATGGCGTGAAGTGCAGATGCAGGTCGATTTTGTCTTGGATCGCTACTGGGTGAAGGCCAGCAACGCCGAAAAAGACGCAGTGACAGTGCTCAAAGAAAAGATGAGTGAGTGGGTCAAGGCACAGGAATGAGGCACCTTGAAACGCCCATGTTGCAGCAGCTGATTCGAGAAGGAGGCCATGTGCGATGACCAGACACTTTATCCACTACGTACCGCGGCGAATCGTTTCGCGCTTTCCCGATGACCCGAGTCATCCCTGGTTCGCTGAAGCACAAGCGTCCAGCGCAGGCTTCGAGCAGCCCCGGTTCCACACCAGTCGCCGCAAGACCGGCCCTACACGGCAAATCAGAGAGGGCGATACCCTCTGGATTATCGGACAGGTGTTTTCGCCCTGGGGCGTACTTGCGCCGGGCATCGATG